>NC_017030.1 GCF_000255295.1 Corallococcus coralloides DSM 2259
GGCCGGTTCCTTGATCAGCCGGAGAGCGGGTGTTAGCACCGCCAGACGTCCGCGGGTTCCCTCCTTCCGCGCCGTTTCTGAGCCTCCAAGTGAACGCCCTCGCCCAAGCCCCTTCGCCTTCGCTTCCCAGTGCCGGCGTCATCTGGACCCGCACGCTGGAAGCCATCCGTCAGGAGGGGCTGCACTACGCCCTCACCTGGCTGGAGCGGATGCGCCCCATGGAGGTGCGCGAGAACGCCCTGGTCCTGGGCGTGCCAGACCGCTTCTTCCGCGACTGGGTGGATGACCACTACCGCGCCATGCTGGAGACGCACCTGGCCCGGCTGGAGCCGTCCCTGGGCCGCGTCGCCTATGAGGTCGTCGTCGGCCCCCCGCCGTCGTCCGCGGACCTGCCGCCCGCGCCCACCGTCAAGGTGAACTCGCTGCGGCCCGCGCGGCTCAACCCGCGCTTCACCTTCGACACCTACGTCGTCGCGGACAGCAACCAGCTCCCCGCCGCCGCCGCGCAGGCCGTGGCCCACCGGCCGGGCCACAACTACAACCCGCTCTACATCTACGGCGGCACGGGCCTGGGCAAGACGCACCTGCTCCAGGCGGTGGGCAATCACATCTGGGAGAAGGACCCCACCCAGCGCATCGTCTACCTCTCCAGCGAGCAGTTCACGAACGAGTACGTGGAGAGCGTGCGCGAGCACCGCATGACGGACTTCCGCCGGAAGTTCCGTGAAGAGTGCGACGTGCTGCTCATCGACGACATCCAGTTCCTGGGCAAGCGCGAGGAGACGCAGAAGGAGTTCTTCTACACCTTCGAGACGCTCTTCGGCCTCAACAAGGCCATCGTGCTCACCAGCGACATGGTGCCCGCGGAAGTGCCCGGCATGGAGGACCGCCTGCGCAGCCGCTTCGCCATGGGCCTGATGGCGGACATCCGCGAGCCCACCTACGAGACGCGCGTCGCCATCCTCCAGAAGAAGGCGGAGCAGGAGGGCCTCAACCTCCCGGACCCCGTGGCGCACTTCATCGCGAAGCACGTGCAGAAGAACGTGCGCGAACTGGAAGGCGCGCTCGTGAAGCTGTCCGCGATGCACAGCCTCACCCGGCAGCCGGTGACGGAGGAGTTCGCGTCCCAGGTGCTGCGCGACATCCTGCCCGCGCAGCGCACCGTGGACGTGGAGGCCATCCAGCGCGAGGTCGCCCGCTTCTACAAGGTGACGGTCGAAGCGCTGAAGGAGGACCGGCGCCACAAGGCGCTCGCGCACGCGCGCCAGGTGGCCATGTACCTGAGCCGCAAGCTGACGAAGAGCTCCTTCCCGGAGATCGCCTCGCGCTTCAACAAGGACCACTCCACCGTCATCTCCGCCGTGCGCAAGGTCGAAGGCCTGCGCGAGACGGACGCGGCCGTGCACCGCGACCTGTCGGAGCTGGAGACGAAGCTCGGCGGCATGTAGCCCGTCTCAGGGTTGTGCCGGCTGTGACGGGGCGGAGACCTCTTCCAGCGTCCTGCCGCTCTCCTGGTCGCTGAGCTCCGCCGAGACGTCTCCCAGCGAGAGGATGCCCACCAGCCGCTTGGCCCGGTTCAACACCAGGATGCGGCGGATCTGCGAAGCCCTCATCTTCTGGGCTGCCTGGGTGAGGTCGTCGTCGTCGTAGACGAACTCCACGCCCCGGGTCATCGCCTGGGCCACCTGGGTGCGCTCTGCGTCCAGTCCCTGCGCCACCGCGCGGATGACGATGTCCCGGTCCGTGACGATGCCCACCAGCTGGTCGCCGTCACACACGGGGATGGGGCCCACGTTCAGCAGGCGCATCTTCTCCGCGGCCATCCTCAGGGAATCAGACGGGCGGACGACCTCCACGTCGGATGTCATTACGTCGCTCACTCGTTGCGTTGCCATGGCGTCTCTCCTGTGGGGTTCCTCCTTCAGCGTGAGCACCGGCCTGTCCGCTGGCATGAGCCGCCATCGCGCGCGTCTGTCCATTTCCCCGGGCCTCGGGCATGCTGGGGCTTCGCGGGCCTTGTGGGGCTCGCGCATCGGGGCGCCCGGCCGGAGGCGCTCCCCCTCGTGCAGTGCCTCCGACATGCCCTCCATCCCCTGGTTGCGTGCTTCCGGCCTTGCTGTCGCCGTGCTGTGTCTGTCTGCCTGTGACGGCGGCTCGGACACCACCGAGCTGCGCTTCGGCATCAACCCGTCGATCTACACGCGTCCGCTGGCGGAGGAGTCCTCGCCATCCCGGCGGACGGCGATGGACGCCCCGCTCGCGGCGCCCACCTTCTCCTCGGACGATGGCCTCAAGTTCACGGTGGAGTCCGCCAACGCCACGCTGTTCGACGTGCGTCTGTATTTGCCTCCCGGGCGCGAGTGCTCGGACTACGAGGGCCAGCTGGATCCATTGGTCACCTGCACCGACTCGGCGGACGGCAAGCCCGGGACGCTGAGCGTGCGGGAGCCCCTGGACGTGGATTGGATGAACGCCACCATCCTTCCGGACTGGCCGCTCCGCATCCCCCAGGGGACCTATGGCTCCGTCGAGGCCCGCCTGGGCCAGAACACGCCCGCGCTCCCCAGCTTCAGCATGGCCGCGAGCTTCACCTGGAAGGACCAGCGCCATGTCCTGAAAGTGGCCTTCCCCTCCACCGCGACCCTGCGCTTCGAGGCACGAGATCCCCTGGACATCCTCAGCGGGGGTGAAAGCGCGCTCGTGGTGGGCAGCCTGGACTTGACCACGTGGCTCGACTTCATCCCCGTGGAGGCCTGTCTGGAGTCAGGGGACCTGACCCTGGACGGCACCACGCTGCGCCTGGAGACCGGGAAGGGTGATTGCGCGGACGCCGCCGTGCGCATGCAAGACCAGATTGAAACCAGCGCCAGGCTGTTCCGCGCTTCCCACCGGTGAACCCATGCCCATGCCTTCCCGTTGGATGTGTCTGTCTTTGATGACCCTGGGGCTGTCCGGCTGTAACACCGGAACCCATACCCGGCTCATCTTCTCGCTGAACTCGAACTCGCCAGGCGGGGCTTCCCTGGCGGTTCCGGCCTCCGGCGTCCGGGCCATGACGGATCCGGGCGGGCCTCCCGAATTCGGGTCCGGCGACGGCATGCGCTTCCAGTTGGTGGATGCCAGCGTCCGCGTGTCCGACATCCGTCTGGAATTGGCCGGGGGGCTCGGCTGCGACGACGTGCGCGAACAGCTCCCGGAGGGCACCGGGTGCGTGCAGCCCGAAGGTTCCCCGGCCACGGTCACGCTCGCGGGTCCGTTCGCCATCAACCTGCCGTCCGGAGAGGCCTTCCAGGCCGTGCTGGAGATTCCCCCCAGCACCTACCGGCGGCTCGACTTCGTGTTGGGGCAGAACGGCTTCACGGCCCAGACCCTCCATGCCGGGGATTCCACCTGGGGCATGGACCTGGCCCTGCCGGAAGGCACGGCCATGGCCTCCGAGGCCGCCTCGGACCTCACGCTGGAGGAGGGCGGCTCCCTGCGCGTGCTGTTCAACCAGGATGCCTGGCTGAAGGAGCTGCCGCTGCTGGCGTGCTACCAGAACGGGGACTGGCCCCGGCCGGGCCCCAAGCGGAGCCTGGACGAGGTGGGCGGCGAGTGCCAGGGCGCCGGGGACCGGGTGCGCGACGCCATCCGCACCCAGCTCAAGCTGCAGACCCGTTCCTTCTGACCCCCGCGGTCAGAAGTGGATCCGGTCGGTCAACAACAGCAGCAGGACGAACCCCCACAGCAGCGGGCTGACCAGTCCCAGGACCAGGCCCATCAGGGCCTGGTTCCGGCGGCCGATGGGCGGCGTGGCCTTCGGGTCCACGCGTCTCAGCGCCACCACGCCGCAAATCACCGCCACGGGCGCGATCATGGGCATGAACAGCGCGCTGAAACCGAACCGGGAGGCCTGACGCGCCATCGGATTGTTGAACCGCTCGTTCCACAGCGCCTGCAGCGTCCCGGGCGGCACCGGCAGCCGGAAGAAGAGCTGGTTGCGCACGTCGCGGTGGATGCGCAGCGCGAAGATCAGTCCAAGACTGACGCACAGGGCGTAGAGAAAGCGCCCATCCCGGTGCAGGAAATCCGCCGCCACGGCCATCACCAGCGGCGTGACGATCAGGGCATGCCGCGCCCAGCGCCGGCCCAGGAAGAAGGCCACGCCCACCGGTACGGGCACGAGCAGCAGGAGCGTGAACAGGGATTCCTTCGTCGCGCGCAGCCCCCACTGCGCCAGCGCGGCGGCGGTGGTCACGCAGAGCAGCAGCGTCACGCCCCCCACCATCCACGCCCATCCATCACGCCTGCCCCAATAGCGCTGGCGCAGGGTCTCCAGGTAGTTCACGTCCGGGCGCGCCGCGCAGGCCTGGCAGTACAGCCGCGCGCCCAGGCCCGACACGGACGTGGCGCAGTCCGCGCAGAAGAAGCTCCCGCAGCGGGAACACGTGCCGCCCGCGGGCAGGTCCGGGTGGACGGCGCAGCGGCCCTGCTGGGAGAGGGGCACCTCCAGGCTCATGGCCGCAGTGTCGCACGGCGAGCAACACCCGGCATCCCCGAGCCCACCCCGTCTCCTTCCGGCTTACAGGCCCCAGGGCGCGTGCTAAGCGCGCGAGAGAACGTCCTGAACCGTGGAGGAACCTTGTCCCGATTGAAGGCCCTCGCCGCAGCGGCCCTGTTCGTGGGGCTTCCGGCGCTCGCACAGACCCCCGAGGCGAAGCCGCTGGAGCCCGGCCGCGAAAACCTGGCCATCCCGTATGAGAAGTACACGCTGCCCAACGGCCTGGAGGTCATCCTCTCCGTGGACCGCAAGCTGCCCGTGGTGGCCGTCAACATCTGGTACCACGTGGGCGCCTACGACGAGACGCCGGGCCGCACCGGGTTCGCGCACCTCTTCGAGCACATGATGTTCCAGGGCTCCAAGCATGTGCCGGACGACGTGCACATCGGCCTCTTGGAGCAGGCGGGCGCCACGGACCTCAACGGCACCACCAGCTTCGACCGCACCAACTACTACGAGACCGTGCCCAGCAACCTGCTGGAGACGGCGCTGTGGTTGGAGAGCGACCGCATGGGCTTCCTGCTGGACTCGCTCACGGAGAAGAGCCTCCAGACGCAGAAGGAGGTCGTGAAGAACGAGCGCCGCCAGGGCGTGGAGACGGCGCCCTACGGCGAGGCGCAGGAGAAGGCGTGGCAGGCGCTGTTCCCCGCGCCGCACCCGTACTCCGGCAACGTGATTGGGTCCATGAAGGACCTGGACGCGGCCACGGTGGATGACGTGAAGGCGTTCTTCCGCAAGTGGTACGCGCCCGCCAACGCGACGCTCGCCATCGTGGGCGACTTCGACCCCGCGAAGGCCAAGGCGCTGGTGGAGAAGTACTTCGCCACGCTGCCCTCGGGGCCCAAGCCCCAGCGTCCGGACGTGAAGCCCGTGAAGGTCACGCGCGAGACGGTCATCCGCCACGACGAGAAGGTGGCCACGCTGCCCCTGCTCACCATGTCCTGGCTCACCGCCCCGTACCTGAAGCCCGGAGATGCGACGGCGGACGTGCTGGCCACCGCGCTGGGCACGGGCCGCGCGAGCCGCCTGTTCCGCCGGCTGGTGCTGGACAAGCAACTGGCGCAGACCGTGGAGGCCGTGCAGCAGAGCCAGGGCGCGCAGTCCGTCTTCTCCATCGAGGCGGTGGCCCGGCCCGGCGTCACCACGGACCAGTTGAAGAAGGAGATCGACGCGGTGCTGGACGAGGTCCGCAAGGACGGCGTCACGCAGGAGGAGATCGTCCGCGCGCGCACCCGCTATGACACGCGGCAGCTGGCGGGTCTGCAGGCGGTGGGCGGCTCCGGCAGCAAGTCCGACACGCTCCAGAGCTACAACCAGTTCGTGGGCGAGCCCAGCTACGTCGCGCAGGACCTGGCGCGCTACCAGGACGTTACCCCCGACGCGGTGAAGCAGTTCGCCAACGACGTGCTGCGCCCCGACGCGCGCGTCGTGCTCCACGCGGTGCCATCCGCCGGCAAGGCCGCGCCGTCTTCCGCTCCGGGCAAGGAGGCCCGCTAGTCATGCACCGCCGAATCCTCACTGCCCTCCTCACGCTGTCCGTCGCCGGCTGCGCCACCACGAAGCCCGCGGAGACGCCGGCTGAAACGGCGCCGGCCGCGCAGCCGCAAACCCAGACACCCGCTGCGGACGCGGAGGCGTTCCGCGAGCAGCAGCCCAAGCCCGGCAAGCCGCCGGAGCTGGTGCTGCCCACCTTCGAGCAGGCGAAGCTGGACAACGGCCTCACCGTCATCGTCAGCACGCGCAAGGAATTGCCGCTGGTGTTCGTGGGCATCGCCTTCGCCGCGGGCGTGTCGCAGGAGCCCGCCGCGAAGCTGGGCATCGCGGATCTGTCCTACCGGATGCTGCTGGAGGGCGCGGGCAAGCGCGACACGGTGGCGCTGGACAACGCGTTCGCGGACCTGGGCGTGTCGCCCGCGCTGTCGGTGGACCCGGACGGCGCCTTCGTGGGCGCGCGCGTGCTCACCACCAACGTGGACGCGGCGATGAGCCTGCTGTCGGACGTCGTCCTGCGGCCCACCTTCGACGCGAAGGCCTTCGAGCGGCGCAAGAAGCAGCAGCTGGGTGAGCTGGTGCGCCGCATGGGCGACCCGAACTTCCTGGCGCAGCAGGCCTACTACCAGGCCGTGTTCGGCGCGGACCACCCGTACGGCCATACGTCCGGCGGTACGCCGAAGACGGTGGAGTCGCTCACGCTGGCGGACGCGAAGAACTTCTACACGAAGAACACGGGCCCTCGCGCCGCCGCGCTCATCATGACCGGCGACGTGACGCTCCAGCAGGCGGTGGAGTGGGGGAAGAAGTACTTCGGCGGGTGGAAGGGTGGGGCCGTGGCGCCCAAGCCGCCGCCCGCGCCGCCCGCGCCGCCGCGTCAGCAGGTGCGCGTGGTGCCCAAGCCGGGCCTGGAGCAGACGGTGGTGCTGGTGGGGCGTCCCGGCCTCGCCTCGGGCCACCCGGACGAGTACCCGCTGGAGCTGGCGACCACGGTGTTCGGCGGCTTCTTCGGCAGCCGGCTCAACATGAACATCCGCGAGGACAAGGGCTACAGCTACGGCGCCAACGCGAGCCTGGGCACGCGCCTGGGCGTGGGACCGCTCACCGCGTACGCGGCCGTGCGGCGCGACGTGACGGGCCCGGCGCTCAACGAGTTCATCAAGGAGCTGGCCGGCATCAAGTCCAACCCCATCACGGAGAAGGAGCTGGCGGCCGCGCGCGAAGGCCTCATCCGCGCGTTCCCGGGCGCCTTCGAGACGGTGGAGGGCCTGGGCGGCAGCGCCGCGCAGCTCTACTTCCACCGCCGGCCGATGGATGAGTTCAAGCGCACCGTGGAGGGACTGGAGAACGCCAGCGCCGCGGAGGTGCAGCGCGTGGCCGAGTCCTACCTGGACCCCGCCAACATGCAGGTGGTGCTCGTGGGCGACCCGCTGGTCATCCAGGAGCAGGTGACGCCGCTCAACCTGGGCAAGCTCACGCTGGTGGAGACGCCGGCGTCGGAGTCACCTGCGCCCAAGTAGCCGGGCGCTTCGCTTTGAAGCATTGAAGCCGGGGTCCCGACATGGGTGTCGGGGCCCCGGTTTTTTTCATTCCCGGGTGGGCTCGTTCTCTTCCTGGCGGGCTTCGGCCTTGAGGCGGCCGCGATCCTCGCGCTCCTCGTCATCGACGTCGTCGAGGACGCTCTGGGGGTTGTTGCGAGGCCCGCCGACGGGGCCGTCGCTGTCGAGGGCGAACTTCTGCTCCTCGGTGGAGTGCTTGGCGTCGTCCGCGTACAGGGGCTTGGTGTCGTCCGCCTCCAGCCCCCGCTCCACGCGGTCCTTGGCGAAGCCGGGCTTGTGGGCGGTGTCGCTCTTCTTGCGGGTGGCCATGGGTTGCTCCGGAAGGTGGTGGGACAGCTCACACACGCTCAATGTCGGCAGCCCTGGCCGCGAGCACCACGGTGGGGACCGTGGAGCGGGGGGCTGGTCGCCTGCCCCCTGACCTTGGCGCGCGGAAGCGGCTAGGATGGGGACTCCATGGTCGGACGCAGCGGGAACAACCAGCGGCACGAGGGGACGACGTCCTCCGTGGGCGCGCGCGTCCAGACCATGCTGACCGAGACTTGCACTCGCACCGGCCTGACTCCTCGCGGAGCGCGGACCGCCTGACTTCCGAAGCGGACCTCCTGAAGGTCCCCCTTCCGAACCCGGCCCCGCGCTCCTCCCGAGCGCGGGGCTTTTGCGTTGCCCCACCTGCCAGTCGCCAACCCCGAGGACCCGTATGACGCCGCTTCCGATGTGCCGTCCCAGCCACCGAGTCCCGACGTTCCGAGAGGAGGCCGTGTCATGCGCGTGATGAAATTCGGTGGCACCAGTGTCGGAGATGCGGAGCGGATGCGCGGCGTGGTGGCGCTGGTGGAGGAGGCGCGCAAGGCCGAGCGGGTGATGGTGGTGGCCTCCGCGGTGTCGGGCATCACGAATCTGTTGGTGGAGGCTGCGAAGGTGGCGCAGGAGGGCGAGTCCGTGCAGGAGGCCTGCGCCCGGTTCGACGACACGCACTCCGCCATCGCGAAGGCGCTGAGCGTGGACCTGAAGCCCGCGCAGACGCGTCCGCTGGCGGAGGGGTTGGTGGCGCTTGGCGTCGAGCTGCGCGGGCTGTTGCAGGGCGTGGGGCTCCTGCGGGAGTGCTCGCCGTCGGTGCTGGCGCACCTGTCGGGGCTGGGGGAGCGGGCGTCGTGTTTGCTGCTCGCGGCGCTGCTGGAGGCACGGGGGCTTTCGCCCGTGAGCCTGGACCCGAGGCAGGTGCTGGTGTGTTCAGGAGACCCGCTACAGGCGACGCCCCGGGTGGAGGAGATCCGCGCGCGGTTCGCGACGCTGCGTGAGGGCGGGCCGGGGCTGATGTTGATGCCGGGCTTCTTCGGTGGGGATGCGCGCGGCAAGACGATGTCGCTGGGGCGGGGAGGGTCGGACTACTCGGCGGCGCTGGCGGCGTCGGCGCTGGATGCGCGGCTGTTGGAGATCTGGACGGACGTGGACGGCATCTTCAGCGCGGATCCGCGGCTGGTGCCGGAGGCGTTCACGCTGGAGGAGGTGAGCTTCGAGGAGGCGATGGAGCTGGCCTACTTCGGGGCGAAGGTGCTGCATCCGAAGACGATTGCTCCCGCGAGGGAGCGGGGCATCCCGGTGCGGGTGTGCAACAGCTTCCGGCCCGAGCATCCGGGCACGCGGGTGACGGCCACGGCGCCGGCTTCACGGCACCCGGTGCGGGGGTTGTCGTTCCTGCCGGACATCGCGCTCATCAACATCGCGGGCGCGGGGTTGAAGGGTGTGCCGGGCACGGCCGCGCGCGTCTTCGAGGCGATGGCGCTGGCGTCCATCTCCGTGGTGCTGATCACCCAGGGCTCCAGCGAGTCCTCCATCAGCTTCTGCGTGGGGGAGACGGAGGCCACGCGGGCGGTGCTGGCGCTGGAGGACGAGTTCGAGGTGGAGCGCGAGGCGGGGAAGGTAGACCCCATCGAGCACCAGCCGGGGCTCGCGGTGTTGAGCATCGTGGGAGACGGGATGCGGCACCGGGTGGGCGTGGCGGGGACGTTCTTCAGCGCGCTGGCGGACGTGGATTGCAGCATCGCGGCCATCGCGCAGGGGTCGAGCGAGCGGAGCATCTCCGCGGTGATTTCTCGCGAGGACGGGCCGCGAGCGATGGCCCACGTGCACCGCAAGGCCTTTGGCACCACGGAGGTGGTGGAGCTGCTGGTGGCGGGCGTGGGCACGGTGGGCGGGGAGCTGTTGCGGCAGATTCATCAGCAGGCGCCGAAGCTGCGGGCACACGGGTTGGATTTGCGCGTGTGTGCCATTGCGAATAGCAGACACAGCCTGGTGGCGCCGGAGGGTGTGGCGCTGGATGGATGGAAGGCGCGGCTGGAGGCAAGCGAGTCTGGTTTCACGTTGGACACGTTCCAAGCGTGGGCGAAGGCGAGGCGTCCGGGCCGGCCCATCTTCGTGGACTGCACGAGCAGCGAGGACGTGGCGCTGGGGTATCCGGCGTTGATGGCGTCCGGGCTGCACGTGGTGACGGCGAACAAGAAGGCCAATGCGGGGCGGCAGGAGCACTGGAGGGCGCTGCGGGAGACGGCGGTGCGGCACCAGCGGAAGTTCCTCTACGAGACGAACGTGGGGGCGGGGCTGCCGGTCATCGACACGTTGAAGAACATGCTGCGCACGGGAGACACGGTGCACCGGGTGGAGGGCATCCTGTCGGGTTCGCTGTCGTTCATCCTGGGGCTGACGGAGGCCGGGGTGCCGCTGTCGAAGGCCGTGGGCACGGCGATGGAGAAGGGCTTCACGGAGCCGGATCCGCGCGACGACCTGGAGGGCACGGACGTGGCGCGCAAGGTGCTCATCCTCGCGCGCGAGCTGGGGCGGTCGCTGGAGCTGGAGGAGGTGGCGCTGGCGTCGCTGTTGCCGGAGGAGTTCGACGCGAAGGGGCCGCTGCCGGAGTTCCTGGCGCGGCTGCCGCAGGCGGATGAGATCTTCCAGAGACGGGTGGATGCGCACCGGAAGGAAGGCAAGGTGCTGCGCTACGTGGGCAGCGTGGGGCCGGAGGGCGTGCGCGTGGGCCTGGTGCCGGTGCCACTGGAGCATCCGCTGGCGGCGGTGAAGGGCGGCGAGAACGCGCTGAGCTTCCTGTCGGAGCGGTACAGCCCCACGCCGCTGGTGATTCGAGGCTACGGCGCGGGCGCGGCGGTGACGGCGGCGGGAGTGCTCGCGGATGTATTGCGATTGGTGGAGGGGCCGTTGCCCTGAGCGCGGGTGTCGTGGATGGCGGCGTGCGCATCCAGCACGCCGCTTCTGTTTCACTCCCGAGTGTCTTCGGCGGCTCGTGTGACCAGGATTTCTTGGAGCATCCCAGGAAGTCTCACGAGGCCGTGGTGCGTGAAGACACGGTGATTCGCATTGGGCGTATAGCCTTCGGGAGTGATTCGTCCGGATTCGACGGTGAAGTAGCCGATGATGTCCTCGGGAGGCACACGCTCCCCACCGGGGGGCAGCCGTTGATCCGAGATGTAGAGCCACCCCTTGCCGATGCGTTGTGCCTCGGCCTGGGCGCCTGGATCGGCTGGAGCGCACTCGCGGACGATCTGGTGGAGCAGTGCCACGAAGGCTGGGTTCACCTCGAAGCCATCGGGCCCTCCGTGAGGGTCATGTAGCGTGCCCGCGATCGCGTGGAGGGGGAGTCCTCCAGCCAGGAATCGCTCTGGCGGCAGCACGGAGATGATCCTCGAAGTCACCTGCTGCTCGTTGCTCTTCTTCCCGAATAGCGTCTTCCAGAAACCCATGCGCTGACGCTACCACCGTGGCGGGGACGCACTGGTCTACGGGTAGGCTTTCCATCATGAGGAAAAGCCTGACGTTCTGTGCGCTGTTGCTATGGGTGGCGGCGTGCGCGTCCAGCACGCCGCTCCAGCAGCGGTGGGACGAAGCCGAGGCGGAGTGCGGTGCCGCGAGCAGCGACGCCTGTGTGACCCTGGTGTGTGGGGACACGGCCTGCGGCTTCTTCCGGTGCGAGGACGTGCCCGGGGAGGTGGTGCTGGCCCGGGGACTGCCGCCCCGGCCGCCACCCGTGGCCGTGGCTCCTGCCCCCGGAAGCGGGCCCCGGCGTAACTGGGGCGCCAGCATGGGCCTGCCGGGCGACCCGGAACCCGTGATGGTGTTCCCCTGGTACGGGAACCCCAAGCCCGTGCCTCCTCAGCGGCAGCTACCGGCTGGGAAGTTCGAGAAGCACCACATCTTCCCGCAGGCGCGGGACCTTGCTGAATGGTTCAAGAGAAAGGAGATCGACATCCACCAGTACACGATCCCCATTCCCGTGCATGTCCACCGACGCATTCACAGCAATGGGCCCAGTGGGGGCATGTGGAATGAAGCCTGGCGCGAGTTCAAGAACGCGAACGACCTCGCTCCTCCTCAAGAAATCTTCAAGCATGCCGGGGAACTGATCTATCGCTTCCAGCTCCTGGGTGGCCCCATCCAGCGGTACAACTGATTCTTCATCCATCCGAGGCATGACAGTCCATGATCCACTTCTTCTGGCTGCGCAACGACGAGGCAGTCACCTCCCGTTACAGCGGAGACTTCGATGCGGCACACAGGTGGGGACTTCCTGGCCTTAAAGATTGTCCGGGGTGCGGCCTGACGTGGAGCGGCTCAGGGCGTCAATACCCCGCTGTGAACCTTTCGCTCATCCCCGAGCATTGGGAATTCGAGGAGCCCCGAGCCGAGCCGTTTCACGAGCTCGTCCGTCTCCGGGAACTGGTGCGCCCACTGGTGCCACCGGATGCATCGCTTCCTCCCGGAACAAGCTTCGGTCCGCTCACGGGCACTGCGTCCGGTCAGTTCGGGCCGTTCACCTGGCAGGGGACCTCGCTGATGCTCATCCGCCGTGACGCACTCGACGGTCTCCAGGCCGCAGGCATCCGTGGACTGCTGGGGTGCAAGACGGAGCTGCGGTTCCGGCAGAAGACGCCTCCGGACATCCTCGAACTCCAGATCGAACCGCGCGGCCTCCTGCACCGCGACTGCCTTCCTCCCGACCTGGCGCCGCCCTGTCCCACCTGCGGACATCAGTACTTTCGTCGTCCGGACGACCCCATCCTCGACGGTGCTTCATTGCCCACGGACAGGGACCTGTTCCGCTTGGACAACTTCAGCACCATGATCATCGGCACGGGCCGCTTCAAGGACGCGGTGGAGCAGTGCGGTTGGACCGGCATCTCCTTCCGCGAACTGCCCGTGCGTTCCTGAGGCGCCGGTCACCTGGCGGATCGAACTGCCTTGTCCGTGGCCTTCAGGTCGAAGGCTTCAGGGTCGAAGGAACCGCCGACCCACTCCAGCAGTTCTTCGTGCTCCTCGTCCTCCGGGTCTTGAAGTGCCTCCAGCAGTTCTTCATAGCCAGGGGTGCCACCGCAGTCGTCAGGCGGAGCAGCACGTGCTCCCGCGATACAAGCGGGATAGCGCCTACCGGATTCAGGGGGCTGGACCTTCTTGACGCGGATGCGGTGCACCCAATCGTCACCGAGATCGTAGATGTAGCCGAAGACGCTGCGAGCACGCTGGCCGAGATCCGCGACGGTGTACTTGCGTTCATCCAACAGCGGTGGACCGCCAAGACTGAAGTCATCGGCATCCCCCTCGGCCAGGTGGCCGTACTGTTGTCTTGAGACGTCCTCGAACACGTGCATGTGGCTGTTGGTCCAGCCGAAGGCTGCTTGCAGAATGGCGTGCAACTTCGAGAGCGGTGTGTCGCTTCGGACATGGAGTTCTCGCCAGATCGCGGGTGCAATGTCTATCAACTCGACGTGCAGCACGTGAATCGATGGTTTGACAGCCGTCTTCTTTCGGTTGGCCATGAGTGGAGGCCTCGTAATCGTCCCCGCCATGGAGAGAAATCGTCCCAACGATGGATGGAATGGATCGCGTTGAGAATGACACGGTCGATTAGGCTTTCCGTCATGAGGAAAAGCCTGACGTTCTGTGTGCTGGCGCTGTGGATGGCAGCGTGCGCGTCCAGTACGCCGCTCCAGCAGCGCTGGGATGAAGCCGAGGCGGAGTGCGGTGACGCGAGCAGCGACGCCTGTGTGACCCTGGTGTGTGGGGACACGGCCTGCGGCTTCTTCCGGTGCGAGGACGTGCCCGGGGAGGTGGTGCTGGCCCGGGGACTGCCGCCCCGGCCGCCACCCGTGGCTCCCGCGCCAGGAAGCGGGCCCCGGCGTAACTGGGGCGCCAGCATGGGCCTGCCGGGTAATGCGGAACCCGTCATGGTGTTCCCCTGGTACGGGAGCCCCAAGCCCGTGCCTCCTCAGCGACGATTGCCGGCGGGGAAGTTCGAGAAGCACCACATCTTCCCGCAGGAACAACGCCTGGCTGAGTGGTTCAAGGAGCGAGGCGTCGACATCCACCAGTACACGATCCCCATTCCCGTGCATGTCCACCGGCGCATCCACAGCAATGGGCCCAGCGGGGGCATGTGGAATGAAGCCTGGCGCGAGTTCCGTGGAGCTAACAGGTTCGCCACGCCTCCAGAGATCTTCAAACACGCTGGAGAACTCATCTATCGGTTTCAGCTGTTGGGTGGTCCCATCGAGAGGTACAACTGACCTCTGTTGATTCGATTCCAGAGACCATGATCCGCTTCTTTGAGCTTCGTCGCGACAAAGCAGTCTGGAACTCCTTCAAAGGGGATTTCGATGCCGCACCGAAGTGGCGCCTGCCTGGCATCAAGGATTGCCCGGGATGTGGCGCCACCTGGTCCACCTGGGGAGACCATTACCCTGCGGTAGACCTGTCGGATCTTCCCGAACGAGGCGAGTTCGAAGAAGCCCGGCCCGAGCCCTTCCACGAGTTCGCGCGTCTCCGGGAGCTGGTACGCCCACTGGCGCCCCCAGGCTCCGAGCTTGCTCCCGGAACGACCTTCGGCCCGCTGGTAGGTCGTGCATGGGGCCAGTTCGCTCCCTTCTCGGGCCTGGATAGCTGTTGGATCCTCGTGCGCAGCGATGCCTTCGACAGCCTCCAGGCAGCCGGCATCCGTGGACTCCTCGGCTGCAAGACAGAGCTGCGGTTCCGGCAGAAGACGCCTCCGGAAGTTCTTGAGCTTCAACTCGAACTGCGCGGCCGGATGCACCGCGACTGCCTTCCCCCCGACCTGGAACCGCCCTGTCCCACTTGTGGTCGCGTAGGCCTCCGCCTCCCGGACGACCTCATCCTCGACGCGGCCTCCATGCCCACGGACATCGACCTCTTCCGCCTGGGCGACTACGGCACCGTCCTCATTGGCACGGACCGCTTCAAGGACGCGGTGGAGCAGGGCGGTTGGGCCGGCATCTCCTTCCGTGAGCTCCCGGTCCGCTGAAGCCCTCAGCCCACGGTGGGGAAGGGAGGTGGCTCCACCACCACCTCCATGGGCAGGTTCTCCTTCTCCGCGATCCACTTCACCCACAGCTTCGGACGCGCGGTCGTGTCTCGGTGCTTGGGCCGCTCCAGCCGGATGGACAGCCAGTTGCGGTCCCGCAGGTACAGCTCCTTGCCCACCGGCAACAGCTCCGTCTGCAGGAACCCTGGCAGGTCCTCTCGGGAATCCTCTGACAACGCCAGCATCCCCTTGAACGTGAGCCATCCCGGCGGCGGATGCACGATGGGGGATGACGTCGCCTGTTCGATGAACACCTCTCCCACCGTGCCCAGCGCGGGCACCAGGTGGTCCGGATTGCGGGAACGCACGCGCGCCCTCGCTCCGACGTGCACGTCCCCGGACAACACCGTCACCGCGCAGTAGGACTTCCTCGCCAGCGAGAACAGGTTCATCAACAACCGCGTGCGCTCGCCCCGGTGCACCGAGGACTCCCACTGGTCCAACAGGTCGTCGCGCAGCTCGACGCCCCCTCCGGTCATCCGCTCCATCGCCGGACCGAAACGCAGGTGCACCAACGGCACCGATGACACCACCAGCACGTGCCGCGCCTTCTTCCCGTTCTCCGGACGCTGTCGGTGCTCTTCTCGCCATGCGTCGAAGGCATCCCACTGTGAGCGGCTCATCACCGTGAACTCGGTCTGCGGATGCGCGTCCCCGGTGTCCAGCACCCGGCTGGTCCGCCCGCTCCTCAGGTCCAGCAACACCACGTCCAGGTCGCAGTCCGCCGTGGAGAAACAGAACGTCTGGAAATAGTGCTGCGCGGGCTTCACCACGCCCCGGTCGTCCGGCTCGCGTGCCTTCGCCGGCTGCTCCAGCCAGCCCCGCTGGAAGGCTTCGAATGCCCGCGCCGCCGCGCTGTAGAGGGCCCGGTACCAGGGCGCCTGCTGGAGGTCCTCGTGCGAGCCCCACCCGTCGAAGATGTCGTGGTCGTCCCACATGAACAGCCCCGGCACCCTCCGTAGCAACGGCGCGATGCCCTGGCTGCCGCCCCACCGCTCCCGATAGAGCCAGGCGTATTCCGCGAACAGCTTCTCCGACAGCCCGTCCGGCACCGGCAGCTTCAACCGCTCCGACCGGGGCAGCTTCATGAACGCGTTCAACACATCCAGCGTGTTGTGCAGCGAGTCCGCGTAGAGCTGATCCCCACCCCCGAGCAGCAGTTGGAAGCCCGGCGTCTTCGCCGGATCCACCGGATCTCTCTGATGCTGTTGCAGCATCCGGTCCCACAGCGCGAAGGGCTGCGCCAGGTTGCTCCAATCACTCGCACGGCTGGCGCCGTTGCAGGAGAAGAACGCGATGTTCGGCGACACGCCCTTCGCGGGGACGACCACGTCGGACACCACCAGCGGCTCTGGCGGGATGACCTTCGAGGACCACGGCCGGTTGTCTCGCGGCGTCGGACGCTCAAAGGTCACCGGCTTGCCGGGCGTGTCTGGCGATTCGAAGTGATAGGACAATCGCTGGGCCACGTCCGTGCGCGGCAGGATGACCTCCCAGCGCCACACCACGCCCCGGGTGTCCTTGGGCAGGGTGGTGAGGTCCGCGGCGGGCTTCGCCTCGTCGAAGACGGCGACCCGCTTGCCCTTCGCGTCCCGGAAGCACAGCCTCAACGCCGGAGGCTTCTTCGCTGACGTGCTGTCCAGGAACACGTTGACGAAGAAGCTCCACACGTCGTGGGATTTCGGGTCTGGCGTGGCCTGCGCCCGGGCGTACAGGATGGGTCCCAGCAAGAGCTTCATGGGGAAAGCCTTGCATGGACACCCCCTCCCGTCGACGAAGGCGCCTCACCCCTTCGGCGGAGGCACCGCGAGCGGCTGGTACGTGCCGAAGCTCCAGACGTTTCCCTCGGGGTCCAGCGCGCTGAAGTCTCGCGAGCCGTAGTCCGTGTCGTGCAGCTCCATCGCGATGCTCGCGCCCGCCGCCTTCGCTCGCGCGTACAGCGCATCCGGGTCCGTCACCACCACGTAGATGCCCTGGTTCTTCAGGGGCACGTCCTTCGACGCGGCCATCTTCAGCCGGCCGCCCTCCGAGCCACCGAACATCACGAGCCCGTGGCCCAGCGTCAGCTCCGCGTGGGCGATGGCGCCGTCAGGCTTGCGGTAGACGACCCGCTCTTCACAGCCGAAGGCCTGCTTCAGGAAGCGCAGGGCGGATTCGGGGTCGGCGTAGTGGAGGAAGGGATACAGGCTGGGCAGGGACATGGTGTGATTTCCTTTCACCACGCATCCTGCCCATCCGCCCCCGGTCCTTCTTGGACGGATTTTACCTACGCGCCGGATTCGAACCCACCCGCGTCCGGAAGCGCACGGCGCAGGAGGGCGGACGGCGGCCCGCCGGTGAACTGGCGGAAGTCCCGGTTCAGGTGCGCCTGGTCGAAGTAGCCCAGCTCCAGCGCCAGCTCCGCCCAGCGCACCGGGCCTCCGGACTTGATGCGCTCCACCGCCCGGTCGAAGCGCAACAGGCGCGCAAGCCTTCGCGGAGGCAGCCCCACCTGCTCATGGAACTGGTGGATGAGGTGCTTGTGGCTGTGGCCCAGCTCGCTCGCCAGCGTGGAGATGTCCACCTGGCCTCCCGTCCGCTGGATGCGCTCCACCGCCCACTTCACGCCCGCGTCCACCGCGGGCCCCCGCTCCGCGCGCTTCAGCAGGAACGCGTCCGCGATGGCGAAGCGCGCCGCCCAGTCCGGCGCCTCCGCCAGGGACTCCACCAGCCGCCGCGCCTCGCCGCCCCACAGGTCCTCCAGGCCCGTCACCCGGTGGGACAGCTCGTGCATGGGCAGGCCGAAGAGGCGCCGGGCCCCCAGCGGCGTGAGGTTCACCTGGAGCCCGTGGGACTCGCCGTTGTGCTCGGTGGTGCTCCAGCGCTCGTCCAGCCCCGCGACGAAGCCGGAGCGATGCCGCGTCACCCCGCCCACGTCGTCCAGGTGCTTCAGCAGCGGACCGAACTCCAGGATGAGCACCACCTGCACCCCGGGCAGCTCCTGCCGCCGCATGGGCTGGGGCATGGCCTCACGAAAGCCGCAGTAGTCCCGCACGAGCGGCGCCAGCGCCGGGGGCGGCGTGGCCAGCGCCATCTCCCAGCCGCCCCGCTCGGACGCGTGGCGCACCACGCGGATGCGATGCATGCCGCGGAAGACTACTTCGAAACCTTGCGCAGGAAGTCCAGCAGGGCCGAGTGCCACTTCTCCGGCGACTCGAAGTGGGGGATGTGGCCCACGTTCGGGAGCTCCACCAGCGTGGCGCCCGGGATGGCCGCGGCGGTCTTCTTCCCCAGCGCCGGGTACTGCCCCAGCTTCGGCAGGAGCGCGGGCGGCACGCTGCCCTTGCCCACCACCGTGCGGTCCTCCTGACCAATCACCACCAGCGTGGGCACCTTCACGAACGGGAACTCGTGCACCACCGGCTGCTCGTAGATCATCGTCTGCGTCGCCGCGGACACCCAGGCCAGGCGCGGGTACTCACCGCTGAGCGTCTGGCGGTAGAGGACCTGGACGTATTCGTCGTACTCGGGCTTCCACTTCACGTAGTAGCCGCGCTGGTACTTGCGCAGCCCCTCCTCCGTGGCCTTCAGGTTCTCCTGGTAGAGGTCCTCGGTGGACTTCCAGGGGACGGACTCGCGGTAGTCCTCCAGGCCGATGGGGTTCTCCAGCACCAGCTGCGTCGTCACCTCCGGGTACATCAGCGCGAAGCGCGTCGCGAGCATGCCGCCCATGCTGTGGCCCACCACCGCGGCCTGCTTCACCCCCACCTCCTCCAGCACCTGCCGCGTCAGCGACGCGAGCGTGTGGAAGCTGTACGCGATGGCCGGCTTGGACGACTTGCCGAAGCCGATCTGGTCCGGCACCACGACGCGGTATCCCGCGTTGGTGAGAACGCGAAGGGTGTCCTTCCAGTACGCGCCAAAGAAGTTCTTGCCGTGCAGCAGCACCACGGTGCGCCCGTTGGCGTTGCCCGTGGGCTTCACGTCCATGTACGCCATGCGCAGGTCCTGGCCCTCCAGCTTCACAGGCAGGAACTGCACGGGCGCGGGGTAGGGGTAGCCCTCCATGGCGATCCCCAGCGCCTCCGGGGCGCGCTTGGACTCCTGTGCGTTCGCGGCGGGCGCGGAGAGCAGCAGGGCGGACAGGAGCAGGGCGGGGACGCGGACGGACGGCATGGGGCTCCTTTGGCAACGGGACGCGAGGGAACGGCAGTCTGGCCGGGACATTCCCCCGCGTCGCGGATTTCAGAACGCCCCGCCCTCGCGAAGGTTGATTCCGTACTCCAGGTAGCCCTTGAGGCAGAGCATCATGTGCATCCAGCCACCCGCGTTGCCGTAGGACGCCGTGATGCCCTTCTCATCCGGCCTCCATCCGGACTCGCTGATCTTCACCATCGTGTTGCTTGCGTCCAACGGCACGAAGCGCATCTCCACGCGCGTGTTGTAGCCATCGTCCGTGGGCCACTCGAAGACGATGCGCTCGTTGGGAAGCACCTCGCGCGCGATGACGTCGAACTCGCCCGGCGCCTCCGCGAAGCTCCACTTCACCGTGGTGCCCGCCGCCAGCGGACCGCTGCTCGTCTTCACGAAGTAGCCGCTCAGCTTCGCGGGGTTCACCACCGCCTCGAACACCTGCGCCACCGGCTTGCGGATCTTCAACTGCACCTGGAACTTCGGCTCCATGCGGCACCCCCTGCCGTGAACTGGTCCTGCCCGCAAATAGGTTATATAAATATAACATGTCAAGGAGTGACGACCGGGACGACCTCATCTTCAAGGCGCTGGCGGACTCGCGCCGGCGGGCCATCCTGGACCTGTTGAAGGACGCGCCCCGGACCACCGGGGAGCTGTGCGAGCACTTCGAGAAGACCCTGGACCGCTGCACCGTGATGCAGCACCTGAAGGTCCTGGAGAAGGCGGAGCTGGTGCTGTCCCACAAGGAGGGGCGCACGCGGTGGAACCACCTCAACGCGGCGCCCATCCAGGACATCCACGCGCGGTGGATCAGCTCCTACGCGACCCACGCGGTGAAGCTGCTGACGAAGCTGAAGCGGGACCTGGAGGAGGAGGACTGACGCGGACGCGCGTCAGTGCGCGCTGTCGGAGAACGGCTGGACTTCAGCCTGGGCCGGGACCAGGGGCTCGTTCTCGAAGCGCGCGGGCTTGAGCAGGCGCGTGGTGAGCACCAGCGCGAGGAAGATGGCGCTGCACCCGATGGTCACGAAGCGCAGGTGCATGCGGTCCGCCAGCGCGCCCTGGAACCAGACGCCCAGCGAATAGCCCGCGCCCAGCACCATGCTGTAGAGGCTGCCCATGCGCGCCTGCAACTCACGGGGCACACGGCCCTGGCAGGACGCGCTCAGGCTGCTCATCAGGATGAGGTAGTTGGCGCCGAGGAAGAAGATGCACACCGCCGCCACCTGGAGCGTGGGCGCCAGCCAGTACACGCCCGACAGCACCGCGATGGTCGTCGCCGAGTAGCCGCGCAGCTTGCGCTGCCCGAAGAGCTCCGCGAGCGTGCCCACGCACAAGGCCGCCGTCACCGCGCCCGCGCCCTGGCATGTCACCAGCAGCGACGTGGCCGCCGCGCCCTGGCCCAGCTCACGGATGGCGAACACCGGCACCAGGCCGATGAAGGGCGCCACCAGCGCGGCCACGAAGAAGGTGGCCGCCAGCACCAGCGAGATGTCCTCGTCGTCGCGCGCCACGGTGATGCCGCGGCGGATGCCATCCCAGAGCGGCTCGCGCTTCACGGACGCGTCGCGTGCGGGCGGCACCACGCGCCACAGCGCCACCAGCACCGCGAAGAAGGACAGCGTGTTCGCGAGCAGCGCCCACGCGGGCCCGCCCGCCTGCAACACCAACGCGGCCAGCGTGGGCCCCATGATGCGGCCCAGGTTGAACTGCGCGGAGTTGAGGCTGGTGGACAGGTGCAAATCCTCCGGCGGCACCAGCTCCGCCAGCAGCGCGGAGAAGGCCGGATAGGTGAGCGTGCTCACGCACCCGTTGAGGAACGAGATGACGCCGATGACGGACACCGACAGCTGCCCGCGGAACGCCAGCACCGTCAGCACGGCCGCGAGCGCCGCCTGGAGCAGCGCGCCCACCGCCGCGTACGCGCGCCGGTCGAAGCGGTCCGCCAGCGCGCCACCCACCGGCGCCAGCACCACCGCGGGCAGGAAGGACAGCGCGACGATGGCGCCCGTCCACTCCGCGCGACCCGTGGTCTGCGTGACGTACACGCCCATCGCCACCGTCTCCATCCAGGTGCCGATGTTGGAGATGAGCGCGCCCAGCCACACGGCGAAATAGCCGGGGTATTCGAAGGGGCGCAGCGAAGTCAGTCGTGGGAGTCGATGGGCAGGCACGTCGATGGCTGTCTTAGCGCACGCCGCCCACGCATGCCTTGCACGGCGCGGCACGCTTGGAGGCGCAATGAAGCGCACGGCAGCCCAGGCAGCAGCCCGGCTTCAACAAAGCGCGCATTCCCTGACGGTGATGCGCGATGCGTGACACACAAAACACCCACGGAGGTGCTGCGTCCGTGGGTGCGGGTGCGGCGTTGTCGTGAAGGCTCGGCGCTACGGCGCGGTGCTGGAGGCCGTGACGGGCGACTTGCGCGGAGAGAGGCGGCCGTCGTCCGCGATGCGGGCGCCCGTGTCGGGGAAGTCCTCGGTGGTGAGCTTGCGCACCAGCGAGACGACGTTGGCGGCCGGGTCCGGCTGGGTGATGCCTTCGCCAATCTGCTTCGTGGGGAGGATGCGGCCATTGGAGAAGCCGCCACGGCTGTCCAGCTCCACCTCCAGGATCATGCCCAGGCCCTGCGGCCCCTTGAGGTTGAAGCGGCCGTAGGTGGCGAAGTTGCCCATGGAGTAGGCGATGAGGCGGCCCTGGTAGAACTCCATGGCGCGCGCGACGTGCGGGCCGTGGCCGAGCACCAGGTGCGCGCCCGCGTCCACCACGGCGTGGGTGAAGACGCGCAGGTCGCCGCGGTCCTCGCCGAAGAACATCTCCCTGCCGGCCGGCACGTGCAGGGCCTTGCCGCCCTCCGCGCCGCCGTGGAAGGAGACGATGACGATGTCGTGCGTGGCGGCGGTCTGCTTCACCAGCGCGGTGGCGGTGGGCAGGTTGTTGAGGTGGTTGCAGCCCGCGGACGTGTGGAAGGCCACGAGTCCAATCTTCAGGCCGTTGCGCTCCACGGTGGCCACGCTGCCCGGCGGACCGCTCCAGGCGATGCCCAGCGCGTCCAGGGTGGACTCGGTGGCGCGGCGGCACTCCTCGCCAAAGTCGCCGGAGTGGTTGTTCGCGGTGGAGACCACGTCCACGCCGGCTTCCTTCAGGTAGTCGCCGAAGGAGGTGGGGGAGCGGAACGCGTAGCAGTTCGCGGGCGAGCGGCACTTGGTGGTCTTGCCGGTGTCGCAGAGCGGCCCTTCCAGGTTCACGAAGGTGAGGTCCGCGTCCTCCAGCAGGGGACGCACGGCCGCGATGACGCTGCCGCCGCCCTCGGGGGGCAGGTAGCCCTCTGGCACGGTGGTGCCGAGCATCAGGTCACCGGCGGCGCGGATGCGCAGCTTCGCGCCCGGGGGCGGGGGAGGGCGGGGCGTGCTGTCCACGGGCTGCGCGAGCTTCGCCTGGAGCGCGGCCTGGTTGCGGGCCTGCGTGAGCGCGCCCTCCAGGTCCGGCTGGTTGGGATTGAGCGCGCGCACCTGCGTCCACTGCGTGAGGGAGTCCGCCCAGCGGCCCTCGACGGAGTGCGCCCAGCCGAGTTCCCAGCGGCAGTCGGCGCGGGACGGCGCGGCCTGCACGCACGCGGACAGCTCCGCGATGGCGGTGCGCGAGTCCTTGGACTGGAGGGCGGCCACGCCCCGGGCGTAGTGCTCGTCCGGGTTGCCCACGGTGGCGAGGCCGGACGCGCCGGCCTTGCCGTGCATCGCGAGGGCCGCGGCGCGCAGGGCACCGACGCTGGCCTCCACGGCGATGCGGCCCGCTTCGGAGAGGGATTCTGTCTGGCTTTGCGCGGCGCCCGTGGCCGGCACCGTGTTCGACTCGGGGGGCGGCGTCGGGATGGACTCGGCGACGCCCGCGGGCATCCGCACGGAGACAGGCGTCTCGGAGCCGCTGGAACGGTTCCGCGTGGCGGCCGTCACGGACGCGAGGCCCGCCGCATCCAGCTGGCGCGTACCACCCGGCTTCCCCGTCGCCCCTCGCACGGACGCGAGGCCCGCGACTTCGATCCGCCCGGCGCTCGTATCCCGGATGACGGAGCGCACGGAGGCCATGCCCGCCGCGGTGAGGCGCGCGGTGCTGGAGGACTCGGCTGTGGAGAAGTTGGGGACAGACGCGGCGGGCGCGGCGAGCGCCAGCATCAGCAGGACGGACGGGGGGGCCATGGCCCGCGCATCTTACGGGATGAAGCGGGGGCAGGGGCGCTGCCCACGGGCCCGGTTCGCTGGCAGCCGGGCAGGCAACACCCCCACACCCCCTGAAGGCCCTGGCCCCGGCTACCCGAGCGCGTCGAGCAGCACCGAGCCCCGGCGCTGACGCGGCAGCAGCCGGAAGTGCCTCAGCTCCCTGCGCTTCACCCGCTGCTCCAGCGCGCTGTGCAGGGACAGCCGCCCGGGCCCTCGCATCAGCGTCCCGAGCGCGATGGCGATGAGCGCCAGGTTGAACTCGTAGCCGCCCTTGGTCATGTCGAAGCCGTTCTTCCTGTGCACCTTCGCGATGGCCATCGCCTGCGTGACGATGACGGACACCGCCGTGAAGCGCGTCGCGATGCCCAGGATGGAGCTCACCCCGGCCACCAGCTCCGTGATGCCCGTGGCCAGCAGCCACGGCTTGCCGGGCTTGATTCCCAGCTGCTCGAACATGCCCGCTTGCTGCTCCATGCCTTCCTTCTTCAGCTTCGCCAGGCCGTGATGAATCATCGTCGCGCCCAGCGACAGGCGCGGAGGCAGCAACGCGGCCGACTTCAGCAGCGACGGTTGTTCGTTGAGCATCGTCACGTTCATGGGGCTCTCCTCGTCGGACGCGGACGTCCGGTGGGTGAAGTGCCCTTTACGTTGTGACGCATCCGCCCATCCGGCCCCGACGCTCGCAGGGCCCGACGCCCAGCGGCCGGGCGCTCAACCCCCGTTTCGCTCCGCCAGCGGCACATCCATCAGCGCCGCCACCTCCGCGCTGTAGCCGCCGGGTCCCTCGCCATGGACGATGAGCGGCGCACGCACCGACAGGCCCCGGTCTTGGTCCCTCAATGCCTGCACCAGGAAGCGCGTAGCGGGCGCATCCACCCGCGCATGCACGGCTCTCAGCACCCGGGGGAACAACCGCGCGCTCGCGAGCACCCCCAGCACCTCCGCCAGCCGCGCCGCCGGATACACCAGGCTCACGCCACCACCGGGCCGCAGGGCATGCCGGGCCGCCGCGACCACGGACGGCGCATCACACGCCACCTCCGACTTGGAGACGGCCCGCTCCGCGTCCGGGCTCACCACGCCCGCCTCGGCCCGGCGGAACGGCGGGTTGGACACCACCTGCCCATAGGCCCCGGACGTGAACAGCGACCGTGCCTGCCGCAGGTCCCCGAGCACCGGCCGCACCCGGCCCTCGCACCCGTTGAGCGCCACCGCGCGCGTCAGCCGTTCGTGCACGGCGGGCTGAAGCTCCAGCGCATCCACCGGGCCCGCGACGCCGAACTGCTTCACCAGCAGCAGCGACACCACGCCGCTGCCCGCGCCCAGCTCCAGCACGGGCCCGGGCAGGTCTTGCCCTTCCGTGGCCGCGAAGTGCGCCAGCAGCACCGCGTCCAACGTGAAGCGGTAGCCCGTGCGGCGCTGGAACACGCGCACGTCCGCGGTGCCAATGGAGTCCAGCGTCTCGCCGTCCTCCAGCCTGACGGGCCCCACGGTCAGCGCGCGCCGTGCATCCGCTCGGCCACGTCCAGCACGCGCGCCTCGCAGGAGACGCCGTCCAGGTGGCTGGCCTCCACCAGGCCCGTGGGGCTGGTGACGTTCACCTCCGTGAGGTAGTCGCCCAGCACGTCGATGCCCACCAGCGTCAGCCCCTTCTCCTGGAGCGACGGCTTGAGGCGCTTGCAGATGAGCAGGTCGCGCTCGGTGATCTCCGCCTTCATCGGCGTGCCGCCCGCGGCCATGTTGCCCCGGTGGTCCGCATCCGACGGCACGCGCAGCACCGCGCCCACCGGGTCTCCATCCACCAGGATGATGCGCTTGTCGCCCAGGCGGCTCTCCGGCACGTACGCCTGCGCGAGGATGGGCTCCTTCCCGCCCTGCGTGAGCAGCTCCACCATGGAGCGCGCGTTGCGGTCCCCCGGCGCGAGGAACAGGATGCCCTTGCCCCCGAACCCGTCGATGGGCTTCAGGATGGTGCCCTGCGGGTTCTTCGCCGCGAACTCCAGCACCACGGACAGCTCGCGCGTGACGCGCGTCTCCGGCATCAGGTCCGGGAAGTTCAGCGTGAAGAGCTTCTCGTTCGCGTCGCGGATGCCGGAGGGGTTGTTGATGAAGATGGGGGAACGGTCCGGACACAGCTCCACCAGCTGCGTGGCGTGCAGATAGTCCGCGTCCACCGGCGGGTCCTTGCGCAGGAAGAGCACGTCCAGCTTCGACAGCGGCCGCACGTCCTCGCTCAGCACGTCGAAGTGGTGCCCCACCTCACGCCGCACCTTCACCCGGCGCATGCGCGCCTCCGAGCACCGGCCGTTGAAGCGCAACCACCCCTGTTCGAAGTAGTAGACGTCGTGCCCCCGCCGCTGTGCCTCCAGCATCAGCGAGAACGTCGTGTCGTGGTCCACCCGCACGCTCTCGAGCGGGTCCATCAGGAAGCCAAGGGAGAGGGCCATGTGAGGGCGGAAGATAGCGGACGCCCTCCGCCCGTGCCGCTCCTTCGAGCGTGTCTTCGTCCAAGCCGGAACGGACGGGGCTCTAGCGGCCCGGCAGCTCCTTCAGCTTGAGGTTGAGGCGCACGGGCTTGCCCGCCTCCACCGGCACGGCGAGCACGCGGCGCTTCTTGTCCTCGCCCACCAGAATCAGCTCCGCCTGCCCCACCGGCAGGGAGTGCTTCACCAGCGGCGCGCGGCCCAGGGACTTGTTCCTGAAGAAGATCTCGGCGGGCTCATCCAGGAAGAGCGTCACCTCGCCCTTGCTCTTGCGGCCGCGGCTGCCCCGGTTGGCGGTGGCATCGTCCCGGTCGTTGTCCCGGTCCTTCACGCCCGCCCGGTCGCGGTCCTTGGTGTCCTTGGGGTCCTTGTCACCGCGGTCCCTGGGGTCCTTGTCCTTGTCCGGCTCCGCGACGTCCAGGTCCTCGCCGGGCACGGGGGCATTGGGCGGCCGGATGGGGACCATGGCGCCCAGGCTCATGGGCGGGGGAGGGGGCGCCTTCTCCTCGGCCTCCAGCAGCTGGGTGAGCCGGAACGCGCCGTAGGCCAGGCCCAGGAACAGCGACAAGGACAGCAGCGCCCACACCGCGCCCAGCTTCGAGCGCTTCACCGGAGGCGCGGTCTCATCACTGCCGGGGCTCTCCGCGCGCAGCTTCGCGATCTCCGCCTTCTTGCGCGCCTCCACGACACTGAGCGCGGTGGCCTTGCGCTCCGGCAGGTAGGGGCCGTCATCCTTCTGGAGCGCCCGCTTCGCCGACGCCAGCACCTGGCTGCTGGTGGTGACGTCCGCGCTCTCCAGCAGGGACCGCGTGGCCGCCATGCGCTCCGCGAACAGGCTCTTCATGAGCGCGGCGCGCTGGTCCGCGTCCATCAGCTTGCCGCCGGCCGCCTTCTCGATGGCGCGCGCCATGTCCCGCCCGGACGGGTAGCGGCGGTCCACGTTGCGCTCCAGCGCGCGCATCACCACGCGGGAGATGTCCTCGGAGATGTGCGGCAAGAGCACGGACGGCCACGGGATGGCGTCCTCGAGGATCTTCACCATCTCGTCGCGCTCGGTCTTGCCCGCGAAGAGCCGCTCGCCGGTGATGAGCTCGTGCATCACCACGCCCACGGAGAACAGGTCGCTCCTGCCATCCAGCGGATCGCCGCGCACCTGCTCCGGAGACATGTACCCGGTGGTGCCCTTCACCGTGCCCACGCTGGTGCGCTCCAGGCTGTTCTTCGCCTTGGCGATGCCGAAGTCGAGCAGCTTCACGGTGCCGTCGTACGTCACCATGATGTTCTTCTGCGCCACGTCGCGGTGGATGACGGGGCTCGCCTCACCGCCGGGGGACGTGAAGGTGTGCGCGTAGTGCAGCGCCAGGCAGACGTCGCGGGCCACGGACAGGGTGAAGGCCAGCGGCACCGGCTGGCGCTTCTTCATGCACGCGCTGGTCACCTGGTTCAGGTTCTGCCCGCCGATGAACTCCATGGCCAGGTAGAGCCCGTCGTCCTCCTCCCCCAGGTCGAACACCTGCGCGATGTTCGGGTGGTTGAAGGCCGCGGTGATGCGCGCCTCGTCCAGGAACATGCGGACGAACTGATCATTGGAGCGCGCGTCCGGGAGGATGCGCTTGATGACCACGTACTTGCGGAAGCCGCCCGGGCCCGACGTGTAGCCCAGGAACAGCTCCGCCATGCCGCCCACGGTCAGCTGCGTGAGCACCTCGTACTTCCCGATGCGCTCGCCCCGATGGAAGTCGATGAGCTCATCCTCCAGCGCCTTGGGAAAAGGGCGCCCGCGTCGTAAGAAAGCCGGGCCGGACCATAACAGGGCTGTTGCATCCGGGGTCCTTCCTTGCCGGGGTCATGCCCCCCAGGTCCCTGTGGATCACCTGTGGATGGTGTGGATGGACCTGTGGACAACCGGGGGCTCGGAAGCCCCCTTGTGGATGCCCGGGGGAAACCGGCAATTTGCCCACATGTAGCAGATCGCCGATTCGTGAATGAATCCGCGAGCTTGCTGACTTGTCCCCAACTCGGCTTCCCCTACCTCTTCCACCAGTTGATCAACACTCCAATTAGACTGGTGAAAAGAAGAGGGGCCCGTGCACAAGTCGGAAACCGACAGGCATCCCGACAGGCATCCGGCGACGGGACACGCTGCTACAGGAGCGTGGCGCGAAGCCGCTCCAACAGCCCGGGCAGTTCCTGGAGCAGCTGCCGGTCCAGGTCCTCCAGCGCGGCGCGGTGCATGACCAGGTCCTCCGGCTCCCGGTCCGCGGCCATCATGCGCTGCAGGCCCCTCAGGCGCTGGTTGCGCTGGACCAGGCGGGCCAGGGTGTCGTCCAGCTCCTCGGCGAGCGCCGAGTCCAGGTGCAGCTCCTGGCCCACCAGCTCCCGCAGCTGCTCCACGCGGTAGGTGAGCTCCCAGCTCTCCTCGTAGCCCGCGCGCCGGGGCAGCATCTGCCCATACGTCCACCGCTCGTTCACCAAGGTCCTCTAGTGCGGCCGGGGCCGGGTGAGGCCCGTCAGGGACAGCCGGGTGCGCATGGGGTCCAGCTCCACGTGCATCCGGCAGTCCGCCACGTCCAGGCGCAGGGTGTAGGGAGGACAGGGCGTGTGCCCCGAGTGGTTCTCGGAAGCCTGGGTGCCCATGCGGAACAACTCGGCCAGCACCGCCCGCCGGACCTCCGCCGACAGGCCGTCCACGGTGGATTGCACACCCCGGGCGATGAGCACCGTGAATGCCTGCAATCCTGGAGAATCGTGCGGCGGGCCGGCCAGGGTCATCCCCGCGCCCGTTGCCAGAACCGTACCCTGCGACAGGCCTGTCGTTCCGGGGGGTTGGAAGGGCTCGAAACCCTTGGGGCTGAAAAAAACTCAGGCACGGAAGTGCCCAATCCTGAAACCCCGGCGGGTGGGGTGCCGTGGGACACGGGGATGGAGAGGGGTGTAAAGGCAGGGCGAGGAGGGCACGATGGCGCGCACGCGGACGGTGGGCAGTGGGGGCCTGACGGTGGCCCTGGCAATGGCCCTGGCGGCCCTGGTGGCCTTCGGAAGCGCCTGCCGGGAGGAACCCCCGCTGACGGGCGCCCGGAGCCTCCTACGGGTCTCCCAGGAGGCCGTGACGTTCCCGGCCAGCTACCCCCAGGTGGAGCGGGTGGTGGAGCTCCGGGTGGTGAACGCGGGCCGGACGACGCTGGACGTGGAGTGGACGGCGCTGGCCGCCCCCTTCGCCGCGGACGGGCTGCCCACGCGGATGGCGCCGGGCGAGGTCCCGGTCCGGCTGTCCTACCGGCCGGAGGCCACGGGCGTGCTGACGGCCACGCTGGTGGGCCGGGCGCCGGGGGGCGGGGAGGTGCGGGTGGAGCTGCGCGGGGAGTCGAACCCGTACCCGGACTGCCCCACGCCGGTGGCCTGCCACACCGCCACGTTCGACGTGGCGATGGAGAAGTGCGTGGAGGCCGCGGAGCCGGACGGCACGGCGTGCGACCCGGGCAACGCGTGCATCCAGGGCGCCACGTGCACGGCCGGGCGGTGCAAGGGGACGGAGCGCGTCTGCGACGACGGCAACGCGTGCACCACGGACGTGTGCAACCCGCTGGACGGCTGCACGTCGGTGCCGGCGCCGCCGTGCCCGGGGGATGGCAGGTGCCAGGTGGGCGCGTGCGACCCGAAGGTGGGGTGCACGCTGGCGAAGGCGCCGGACGGGACGTTCTGCGGCCCGGAGCGCGGCTGTGACGCGGCGGACGTGTGCCTGGACGGGACGTGCCAGCGCCGCGACCCGCCGGACAACTTCACCTGCGCCCCGGCCAGCCCCTGCCAGGGACCGGGGAAGTGCAAGGGCTCCGTCTGCGAGCGCCCCGCCGCGACGGCGCTGACGCCGGACTGGACCTACGACGCGGACTCCAACGGCGAGGCGCTGCACGACCTGCTGGTGGGGCCCAGGGGGGACGTGACGCTGGTGGGCTTCTTCGTGCCGGCGCTGCTGGACGCGGCGGGCCCGGTGCCGGTGCGCGCGAGCACGTCCGGGCGCCGGTGCATGCTGTGGAACGACCGGCTGTTGTGCATGGACCTGCCGCTGTCCGGACAGGTGTCGTTGTTGGACCGGGTGACGGGCTCGCCTCGGTGGACGTTCGACCTGGCGAAGGCGCGGCCGGACTTCACGCAGGGTTTGACGACGGTGTTCATGGCGCGCTTGGGAGTGATGCAGCCGGACCGGCTGGCGGCGCTCTTCGAGGCGTACCCGGCGGGCACGTCTCGCGACACGCTGTGCCGGCAGTACTTCCTGGTGGTGTTGGATGCCTTTGGGCGGATGGTGTCCGCGCAGGCGTTGCAGGATCCACTGCTGTCGGAGTGCAACCACCCGCACCCGTACGGCGTGGCATCCGACGCGGCGGGCGATCTGTATGTGGCGTTCGGGCCCACGCAGAACGTGGGGGCGCCGCTGTATCCGGGAGCGCCGACGTTGTTGATGGCGTTCTCGCAGGACGGGGTGCCGCGCTGGCGCAAGACGGAGGCCTTCGCCGCGGGTGAGCTGGCCATCGTGAACGGCATCCTGCTCAACGAGCGCTCCACCCAGGCGCTGCGCACACAGGACGGGCAGGCGGTGGGTTCACAGACCTTCCCCCGGCGGCTGGGCCGCGCGCTGGCGACCGCCGCGCACGTGATTCCCTCTCCCTCCGAGGACCCCACCGTGGGCGGGTGGACGCTGGAGGGCTATGCGTTGCCCAATCTCACGCCGTCCTGGACGCACGGGTTCCAGGGGTGGCCGGGGCCGGTGGCGCCAGAGGCGCGGCTGGCGAGCTGGACGACCTGGCCGGGCCAGCCGCCGGAGACGGTGGTGGTGGGCACGGGCATGAACGCGGCGGGGCCGGTGCTGTTCGCGGTGAGCGCGAAGGACGGCAGCGAGGTGTTCCAGTGCCCGGTGCCGAACGCGGACACGCCCGCGCAGTTCCTGGAGCTGGGGCCGGACAGCGTGGTGATGATGGACGGGGCGGACGAGTGCGGCGATTGCGATCCGCCCTTCGCCTACAGCCGGGCCCGCTTCCGGCGCTTCCCCATCCCCGGCCTGAAGCCCGCGGAGGAACCCTGGCCCGGAACGTTCGGCGGGCCAGGGCACGACCATCACGAGGACCCGGTGCGCGGGCGCTGAGTCCTCATGACGTGCATCACGGCGTGAGCGCGGTCCAGTCGCTGTTGGGCACGGCGACGGAGAAGTTGTACGTGCCGTTGGTCCAGCACAGGCCGTAGGGCCCCAGCTGGCTGCTGTTGCTCGCGTCCAGCGCGGGCCAGGCGCTCACGGTGTAGAGCTGGATGCCAGAGGAGCGCACGCGCGGGAACGCGGGGCAGCGCTGCGCCACGTCCATCAGGTAGTGCGATTCCCACATCGTCCAGCCGGTGGCGAAGCCGGAGTTGCCGCAGATGGGCGTCAGCTTCTCCTCCCAGAGCCCCAGGGTGAAGTTGTAGAGCAGGCCGTGCGCGCAGCCGTTGCCGTCCTTGTAGGCCTCCGTGAAGTAGCGCTCCTCGCCGTCCAGCACGCGCACGTACTTGCCCTTCCACGTCGCGTCCATGCCCTCGAAGGTCTGCCAGCCGGTGGCGCCGTCGAAGCCGCAGTGGTCCCAGAAGCCGTGCGCGTGCGCCGTCGTCGCCATGCCCGAATAGCGCCAGTGCGCCGTCACCGTCTCCACGCATGAGTAGCCCGCCGGCATGTGCGTGGGCGCATAGATGGTCGTCCCGATCGCGTTGTCCGGGATGACCAGGTCCGTCTGCGCGTCGTTGGCCGCGAAGATGCCCTGGCCCTGGTTCACCCAGAAGCCCCGGTCGCCGGAGCCCGGGAAGATGTCCGGGATGGGATCGCGCGGACGCGGACGGCTGGAGCGCTCCGGCAGCCGCGCCGCCGCGCCCTTCAACACCTCGTTCGCCTGCGGCTGGGTGTTGGGAATCGCCTGGCCGTGCACCTTCTCGTCGAAGGGCTGCGGCGCCGCCGTCAGCTCCTGACCTTCCGGCACCGGCACGCCGTACGGCAGATGGGCGGTCGCGTCCTCCGCCAGCACCGGCGCGCCCACCAGCCCCACCACCACCGTCACGGCCTTCCACGATGTTCCACGCATGTGTTGTCCCTCTCCGTTTGGAGTTGAGAGGGATTAAAGCAGCTTAAACAGTAAAAATAGCAATAGTGGATTACCGTCTACTGCTCAGGTCCAGGATGCGCCCCTCGCGCAATGTTCCATCTGTATCGAGCGTGAGGGGCAGGCCCACCGCGGTGACGTGTTCGGGCCGTGTGAGCATGAGCCATCCCAGCCACGCGCAGAGTGCGGCATCCAGCTGGTCGTGCGTGCACGTCCCCGCGTCCTCGAAGCGCAGACCGGAGGACTCCAGCAGGGACTGTCTCCGGGCGCGTCCCTCCGGCGTGGACTTTGCCCCCAACTTCTCCACAGCCAGCGCGCGCCAGGTGGCGCCGGGGAAGGCTTCGAACAGGCGCGCGTCCGACAGCGACGGCGTGTCCAGGTCCAGCATGGGCAATCGGGCATGGGCCCGCAGCGCGGCGAACAGCAGCACGCTGCCGCGCACGAAGCCCGCGAAGGGCGCACCGGGCAGGGGCAGCATGTCTGGGGTGCGGCCCGGGGCGCGCAGCCGCGCTTCCGCGTCCCGCACCTTCGCGCGGGGGGTCGCCAGTGCCTGCGGCCCGTCCACCACCACCACGTCACCGGGCCTCACGGCGAAGGCCTCCGCGAGCGCCTCCGGGTCCAGCGCGTGCCCGGCCCGTGCCGTGGGCCAGACGCGCTGGGAGAAGCGCACGCGGCCATCACCGTCCACGGTGGCCTCGTCCACGGGGCGGGGCGCGCGGGCGAAGGGGTCCGTCAGGTCCCAGCCCACGAAGCGGCGCGCGTCCGTCATCGCGTGCCTTCGTGCTGCGGGACCGAGCACCGGACGTTAAGAGGGGCCGCCTTCACTTCCACCCAAGGTGACACGCACATGCACTACCGTCCGCTGGGCCGCACCGGCCTGTTTGTCTCTGAACTGTGTTTCGGCGCCATGACCTTCGGTGGCGAGGGCTACTGGAAGAACATCGGGCAGCAGGGACAGGCGGAGGCCGACGCGCTGGTGGGCCGGTGCCTGGACGCGGGCATCAACTTCTTCGACACCGCGAACGTGTATTCGTACGGGCAGTCGGAGGAGCTGCTCGGCAAGGCGTTGGCACAGAAGCGTTCGCAGGTGGTGCTGGCCACCAAGGTGCGCGGCCGCATGGGCCCGGGCCAGAACGAGACCGGCCTGTCGCGCTACCACATCTTCGACTCCGTGCACGCGAGCCTGAAGCGCCTGGGCACGGACCACATCGACCTCTTGCAGATCCACGGCTACGACGTGGCCACGCCGCTGGAGGAGACGCTGCGCGCGCTGGACGACCTCGTGCGCCAGGGCAAGGTGCGCTACCTGGGTGCGTCCAACCTGGCCGCGTGGCAGCTGATGAAGGCGCTGGGCCTGAGCGACCACCGCGGCCTGTCCCGCTTCGAATCGCTCCAGGCGTACTACTCCATCGCCGGCCGCGACCTGGAGCGCGAGCTGGTGCCGCTGATGAAGGACCAGCAGGTGGGCCTGATGGTGTGGAGTCCGCTCGCGGGCGGCTTCCTCTCCGGCAAGTACCGCCGCAACGCCGAAGGCCCCGAGGGCGCCCGCCGCACCACCTTCGACTTCCCGCCCGTGGACCGCGAGCGCGCGTACAACGCCATCGACGTGATGGATGAGGTCGCGAAGGAGACGGGCACCACCGTGGCGCGCGTGGCGCTCGCGTGGCTGCTGCACCAGCCGCACGTCACCACTGTCATCCTCGGCGCGAAGACGCAGGCCCAGCTGGAGGACAACCTGGCCGCGTCCGAGCTGCGCCTCAGCCCCGAGCAGCTCGCGAAGCTGGACGCCGTCTCCAAGCTGCCCCCCGAGTACCCGGGCTGGATGGTGGAGCGTCAGAACGCGGACCGCTTGCCCCCGGCTCGCTGAGCAGGTTGCTCGCGGAGTCCCGCGCGTGCGGAGTTTTCCATTATCGCTGGATGGACCCGACCTGACGCGTCTCAACGACGCACCGTGTGAAAGCGATGCGTTCGTTTTTACAGTCCGTCGGGGACGGCAGGCGCGGAGAGGCGCGGGTTCCCCTGCGAGTCTCGTGGCGAAAGCGACGCAGGGTGTTTGGGATTGGGACGGGTTCCCGATATCTTGGGGACTGCGAAGCGTTCGGTCACTCGAGCGCGTTCCATGGGGCCCATGTGCCTGTTCGGTCGCACTCCGGTGCGGCCGGCATCCACGTGGAAGGTAGGACGGTCGCCCGGATGACCTTGGAGGTCCGGTGTGCGGCGTCTCTTTTAGCTTCGTGGGGGGCCTATCCGGGCCCCGGGTGTTCCCCGGGGCCCGGCTAACCTTTCCCGGGTCCGCTGCTAGTTGGAGGCGTCGAGGCGCGAACCGCCGCTGACGTCCACGTTGGCGTTCTGGGGCCGCTTCGACAGGCGGATGATGCTGCCGCCGGAGGCGTCACCGGAGACGCTGGCGGGGGCATCGGCCTCCACGATGGAGCCGCCGCTGGCCTCCACCTGCAGCGCGGAGAGGCCCTGGAGTTTCTGGGCATGCACCTGCGCGCCGCCGCTGGCCTCGGCGTCCAGATGGGTGGCGCGGCCGCTGAGGGTGATTTCGGAGCCGCCGCTGGACTCGGCCTCCACGTTCTTGGCGTCCACGCCGCTCACCCTGAGCACCGCGCCGCCGCTGGCCTCCGCGTCGAACTCATCGGACGCGGTGACCTCCGCGTTCATGTGGCTGCCGCCGCTGGCCTCCACATGGTCGATGCGGGGCGAGGACACGATGAGCTTCACCGTGCCGTTGAGGCGGCTCCAGCCCTTGCGCTCCACGTTCGTGGTGAGGATGCCGTCCTCGACCTTCAACTGGATGCGGGAGAGGTTCTCAGGGGAGCCCTCCAGGCGGACGGACTTGGGGCCCACCTTCACCTCCGCGTGCATGCCGTGACCCACGGAGACGCCGTGGAAGTCCTCCACCTGGCGCGTCTCCCCGGAGCCCTGGGAGGGTTTGACCGCCTCCTCCGCGTGGGCGGTGCAGGCGGTGGTGGCGAGGCAGCAGGCGGCGAGCAGGGACAGCGAGGACATCCTCATGGGCGGCTCCGGGCGAGGCGCGAGGACGTGGGAGCACGTCCCGGCGGAATGCCTCGGGTACGGAGGACCCCAGCAGGTGATTGCGTGGCGTCGCGAGAACCTGTCCGACAGTCGGACAGGTTCAGGGATTGGCCAGCATCTCCAGGGGGACGCGGACGGAGGTGGTGTCGTCCGGTTTGATCTCCACCAGGAGCTTCAAGGGGCGGCCGGTGCCGTCCATGAGCTTCAGGGTGTGCCTGCCCACCGGGAGGGCGACCTTGGTGAGCGGGGTCTCGCCCAGGGAACGGCCGGCCAGGGACACGCGGGCGGAGGGTTCCGTGACGAGGGTGAGGAAGCCCTGGGGCGCGGCCGCTTCGGTGGCGCCCTCATCCGGGGCGGGGAGGTCGGTTTCCGAGTCGTCGACGGGCGCGGCGGTGCGGGACTTTCCGCGGGCCGGGGTGGTCGCCGGGTCGCTGGCGTCGCGCTTGGCCTTGCGGACGGGGGTGCGCGTCTTCGCCTTCGGCGCCTGGGTGTCGTCGGTGGCGGTGTCGTCGCTGGGAGGCTGCGGGTCCGTGGGAACAGCGGGTTCGGCGGGAGGCGTGACCTGGGCGACCGCGGTGGAGGGTTCCGGCGCGGTGGGTTCGGTGGGGGCGGGCTTCTGGGCCTCGGGCTCGGAAGGAGGCGGTGGAGAAGTTGTGGATGAGTTCGTGTCCGGCTTGCGCGAGGGCGCGGAGCTCCACAGCGAGGACACGCGGCCGCCGTCGAGTCCCAGGGCGACGGTGGTGGCGAGGCCCGCGATGGCGAGGAACACGATGCCGGCCGCGATGAGTCCGCCCCTGCCACGGCGGGGGGCGGGGGCATCGGCGAGGAAGTCGTGCGGTTCGGTGGGGCGGCCGGAGGCGCGCGCCGGGGTGGCTCGGACGGGAGGCGAGGACTTGCGGGAGGACGGCGAGCGGCGGACCGCGGGCGTCTTCTCGGGGGCCTCTTCGGGAGGCAGGGACGGCACGCGGGAGATGGCCGTCTCGTTGTCGTTCAGCAGGGCCTGTGGCGCGGTGTGGGGCTGGGTGACGCGGAGGCTGTCCTGCGTGGCGGACCGTGAAGGCCGGGGACGGGAGTCCTCGGCGCTGGTGTTCGAGGCGTCGCGAGGAGGGCGGGGACGTGAGTCTTCCGCGCTGTTGTTCGAAGCCTCGCGAGCCGACCGGGCACGTGCAGCGTCGGCGGCCCCGGTCGCGCCATCGCGGCCAGACCGCGCACGCGCATCGTCGGAGCCGTTCGCGGCATCACGGCCCGACCGGGCACGCGCGTCGTCGGAGCCGTTCGCGGCATCACGGCCCGACCGGGCACGCGCATCGTCAGAGGATCCACTCGCGGCATCACGAGGAGGACGGGGACGGGAATCCTCAGCGGACCCATTCGCGGCATCCCGCGCGGAGCGGGACCGCGCATCCTCACCGGACGCACTGAAGGCCTCACGCGGCGGTTTGGGCCGAGCCTCCTCGGGAGGCGCGTTGAAGGCTTCACGCGGCGGACGGGGCCGCGAGTCCTCGGCGGATCCATGGGCCGCATCACGGCCGCCGCGCGAACGCGGATCCTCGGAGCCATTGGCGGAGTCCCGCCCGGAGCGCTGCCGTGCGTCGTCCGAGGCTCCCTCCCGAGCGGACCGGGAACGGCCTTCCTCGGACTCCCGTCCACCTCGAGCACGCGGCTCGTCGGACGGCGGCACGAAGGCCGGCGGCTCCTTCGAAGGCCGCGCCTTCGGGTCCTCGGCAGGCTGCGCGCCCATGCGCGACAGCGGCGTGAGGATGGTCTCCCCTTCGACATAACCGGGGGACGCCGTCACGGGCGCCGTGATGCGCAGCGACGAATCCAGCATCACCGGAGGCAGGGCCGGCTGGGTGCGCACGCCCGGTTCGGAATCATCGGGCTGCGCGGACATCTCATTCGTGGGCGGAGGCGGCCGGAGCGTCTCCGTGGGAGGCGACACCCGGCGCGAGGACGGCTGCGCCGCCGGCTTGCGGACCGCCAGCTCCTCCGTCGTGTTGCGGCGGCCCCCCACTCCAGCAGTGGGAGCCGGCGCCTTCGCCGGAGCGGGAGCCTTGGCGGGCGCCGGTGGCGCGCGAGGCGGCGGCGCGCTCGCGGGCGGAAGCGTGGCCGGCTCCGGGACATCCCCACCCCGGGCGAGCACCTGCGCCACCTGCGTCTCGCTGGAGGTGCCGTCCCCGGTCGACTGCCCGCTCATGAGCAGCAGGCGGGTCTGGTCACGGCGCTCGGCGAACAGCCGCAGCATCAGTTCGCTGCTCTGTTCGGGGTGCCAGATGCGCTGGCCCACGGCGCGCTCGATGGCGCGGGCGAACTCCAGCGTGGTGCCGTAGCGGTCCTCGCGCCGCTTCGCGAGCGCCTTGAGGACGATGGCGTCCAGCTCCGGCGGTACTTCCTTGTTCACGCGCGAGGGCGGGGGCACGTCGCCGCTCAGCACGGCGTTCATCATGGCTTCAGCGCTCTTCGCGTAGAAGAGGCGCATGCCGGTGAGGCACTCGTGCAGCACCACGCCCAGGCTGAACAGGTCGCTGCGGGCGTCCAGCGGGTCGCCCATGATCTGTTCCGGGGACATGTAGCCGCTGGTGCCCTTCACCATGCCCACGGCGGTGCGGCCCGCGCGCGCCAGGCTCTTGGCGATGCCGAAGTCCAGCAGCTTGGTGACGCCCTCGTACGTCACCATGATGTTCTTCTCGGCGACGTCGCGGTGGACGACGGGCGAGGGCCGGCCCAGCGGGTCGGTGAAGCTGTGCGCGTAGTTGAGCGCCACGGCCGTGTCGCGCACGGCCATCAGGCTCAGGCCGATGGGGATGGGCTCGTGGGCGGTGCGGCACGCGCGGGCCACCTCCACCAGCGTGGCGCCCGGGACGAACTCCATGGCGAGGAACAGCTCGCCGTCCGCCACGTCCAGGTCGTACACGTGGGCGATGTGCGGGTGGTTGAACGCGGCCGTGACCTTGGCCTCGTCCAGGAACATCCGGACGAACTCCTCCTCGCCGCGGATGTCGGGGAGGATCTGCTTCAGCACCACCATCTTGCGGAAGCCGGCCAGGCCCTTCTGGGCCGCGAGGAAAATCTCCGCCATCCCGCCTGTCGACAGGCGGCAGAGCACCTCGTACTTGCCCAGCACCCGGCCACGGAACCCGTCCGGGGTGAGCGTCAGCGTCGTCCCAGCCATTGAAGGGGTCCGACTCTACACCGGGGCAGGCACCGGCGCGAAAGGCCCGGGACCCCGTTTCTGGCCGGATGCCAGGGTTTATGAGGATGTGCCTCCGTCCGGGCAGGACAGGGTTTCCGGAACGGAAGACGCGCGAACTGTCCGACATCGGGGGGGCTGCCTCGGGACGGACGGACAGGGGGAAGGGGGCCACTACTGTCCGTGCCATGCGGCCGCGAGCCCGTCAGGCAGGGAGGTGGGGACGGCGCGTGGGGGTGCTCCTGGGATGGGGTGGGGCGGAGGCGAAGGGGCTCCACGTGGAGTACGACCTGCAGACGCCGCTGTTCCTGGACCGCACGTACCTGTTCGTGTCGCCCAACCGCTTCCGGCTGGAGGGGGCGTTGTCGCATCCGTTCGGTGAGACGCCGGCGCAGCGGGAAACGTTGAGCGTGGAGGCGGCGGCGAATCCCCGCTGGGCGGCCGGATTCGGCGTGTTCGCCAGACAGAAAGTGGGAAGCCCCCCTGGCTTCCAATGACAGTCATTCGAGGCCGGCTTCGTCCGATGTCACGAGATCGTCTATGAACGACGAAAACGACGGCGCGATGAGGGTGCGCGCGCGAGCCTGATTTTCGGCGGCATCAAGCTGCTCGTCCCAGATGTCATGGACACAGTAAAAGACTTCATCGTCCCGACCGAGGCAGAGGTAGTTGCCGCCTTCGTCGATGGCGAAGGGGAACAGGTCCTGGGCCAAGGCCTTCTTGTCCACGCCTGTTTTGTACGCCTGGATCGCTTCAGGCAATGAGAGAAACTCGTGGATGATTTTGTATTCGAAATTGCAATAATCGAAGCAGCAGACTGAGGGCACACCGCCGTTGATCGTCGCGTAGAATGTTGCCAGCCCGCCAGGAAGAGTGCGGCCGAGCTGGGCTTGGGCCGAGGCGAGATCAGACGGGTCGACTGGCTCGCCTGCTTCCGAGAATTTCAATCCCGCATGTTCTGTCTCCCGATCGCATGGCGGCTGCGGTTGGCTTCTAGCGCATCATCGCGTCGAGCTGGGAGCGGGGGTCGGCCTTCTGCCGTGCGCGGTACTCAAGGACATCCTTGCTGTAGACGCGGCGATGGGTGCCCGTGCGATGGAAGGGAATCCGGCCCTCGTCGAGCAGCTGCACCAGGTACTGCCGCGAGACGTTGAGCAGGTTCGCGGCCTGCTGGGTCGTGAGCTCCTTGTGGACGGGGACCACGGTGACGGCATCCCCCGACGCCAGGATGGCGATCAGCTGCTGCATCAGCACGAGCACCTCCGTCGGCAGCCGCACGGACTCATGGTTCGGGCCGAGCAGCGAGAAGAGCGGGAGTCCGCCGCCCTTGTCTTCCAGCTCCCGAGGGATGAGCTGCGCGAGCTTCCGCACCTGTTCCAGCGTCATGTCACGGGTGGGCGAAGTCACGGGTTCCTCCTGGCGTGGCTCTGCGGAAAGCAGGTCCATATCCGACGCAAACGCAAGGAGCCCACTGACGTCAGGTCAGGATGGCACCCCATCTGTCGTCGTAGCCGCAACATGCATCCCAACATCTCCCCGCTTACCCGTGAGGTGGGCTACGACGGCACCGACATGGACACCTCCGCTTCCCCGCGCACCGTCACCGGCCGCGTCGACGTGCATCCTCGTGGCTTCGGCTTCCTCACAGTGCAGAAGCCCGGCACCCCGGAGGTGCTGTCCGCCTTCATTCCTCCTCCGGACCTGAACCCCCTCTTCGCGGGTGACGTCGTCTCCGCCACCGTGACCGCGTCCGGCGAGGGCCGGTGGACCGCGTCCGGCCTGTCGCTCGTGGAGCGCACCCGCACCGTCGTCTACGGCGAGGTCGTGTCGCGCAAGGGCGCCTTCTTCCTACGCATCGACAAGGAGGTGTCCAACACCGACTGGCCCCTGGACCCGGGCACCACCCCCGTCCAGCACAACGACGCCGTCGTCGCCCGCATCGCGGACGGCAAGGTCGTCCTCCTCTACCGTCTGGAGCCCGGAGCGGACCGTTCCCTGGAGCGGGTCATCGCCCGCCACGGCCTCCACCGGGACTTCCCATCAGAGGTCGTCCAGGAAGCCCTTCGCGCGAAGGAGGCCCCCCATGCCCTGGGCGGTTCCCGGCGCGACCTGCGCTCCATTCCCACCGTCACCGTGGACGCGCCGTCCACCCGTGACATCGACGACGCCATCTCCGTGCTGCCCGCGGGCCCTGACGGCGCCGTGCGCCTGCTCGTGTCCATCGCGGACGTGAGCGAGTCCGTGAAGGAGAACACCCCCCTGGACCTGGAGGCCCGAGCCCGCGCCACCAGCGTGTACCTGGCCGGCCGCGTGCTCCCCATGCTCCCGGAGGAACTGTCCGCGCACTGGCTCAGCCTCGTGCCCAACGAGGAGCGCCACTGTCTCACCGTCGAATTGCGCATCGACCCCGACGGCCGTGTCACCGCCGCGGATGTCTATGAAAGCCTCATCCGGTCCTGGGCGCGGCTGAACTACGACGAGGTCGCGGCCTTCCTCGACGACAACTCCATCTCTCCCGCGATGGAGCCCGTGCGTGAGGCCATGCCCTGGTTCCGCCTGGCATCCGCGCGGCTCGCCGTGTCCCGAGCGGCCCGGGGCGGCATGACCATGTCCCGCGACGAGGCGCGCTTTACCTTCGACACGGCCACTGGCGCCGTGTCCGGACTGGCCGGAGAGAAGGACACCTCCGCGCACAACATGATCGAGCGCTTCATGGTCGCGGCCAATGAAGCCATCGCCACCTGGCTGATGACCCGTGGCGTGCCCACCGTGTACCGCGTGCATGAACAGCCGGATCCGCAGCGCGTGGCGGACGTGAACGCGTTCGCGTTGCACTCGGGGTTCGCGGCGGGCTTTGGCGCGCAGATCACCCCACTGGCCCTGGCCGCGTTCGACCGGCAGATCTCCGGAGCGAAGGCGGAGGCCGCGCTGCGCTCCGTACTGCGCCGCTCGCTGGGCCCGTCCCGCTACACCGTGAAGCCGGGCCCGCACTTCGGGCTCGCGGCGCCGCTGTATCTGCACTTCACGTCGCCCATCCGCCGGTACGCGGACCTGGCCGTGCATCGGCTCATCAAGGCATACCTCCACGGCCGGCGTGACTTCGTGCACGAGGACCCGGAGATTGAAAAGCTCTCCCAGCACATCAACGTGCGAGCCCGCTCCGCCAACCGCGCGGAGGCGGACCGTCACCACGAGCTGGAAGCGCGCTTCATGTCCACGCGCATCGGACAGCAGTTCCCCGCGCGCATCGTGCGCGTGAAGCCCTTTGGCCTCGTCGCGCAGCTGGATGGCATGTGGGTGGAGGGCATGGTGCCGGCGGAAGGACTCGCCGGTGGCCCCTACCGCCCGGACACGCGCGAGCTGTCCATGGTGGGCAAGACGCGGACCTTCACCGTGGGCATGCCCATCAACGTGAAGGTCGTCTCCACGGATGAGCAATTGGGCCGGGTGGAGTTCGCCCTGGTCGAATAGCCATGAGCGCGATATCCGCCAAGGACATCGACGGTTACGAATTCGATTGGCTCGCGAGCGACGTGGATGGACATGTCGCTCTGCTGAGCACGGCGGGGGGAGGTTATGTGCCGCGCGAAGTCCTGCAGGACACGAACGCCCTGGATGCCGCCATCAATGCCATCCTCACGTCAGCTGTCTCTTCTGACGTGCGCTTCGCCCCGAGCGTGGCGGAGGGCTGCGAGAACACCTGGCGGATGATGGCGGAACGAGGTGTGTTCGCGTTCGACGCGGATCCGTATGGGGGACCGTACAAGCGGGTGGCCATGCCCGAGCGTCCCATCCGGGTCGAGGAGTTGGCTGAGGCCGCCAGACCCTTGGTGCGCAGGATGTCCCTCGAAGGTCTGCGGTTCTCCGAGCTCGAGAAGATCGACAACGACGTCCTGGTGCGACGGGACAGACTGAACCCATGAGTGAACCGACGGACCATGTGTGGGAGGTGCTGGATGAAGGCCCTGGCGCGCAGACCTCTCCACGGCATTTCTTCCCCGGGAACACCGCTGGGGGACAAGACGGCTTGCTGGTGCGGGTCACGCCAGCAGGCGGTGCACCCTGGCTGGGCATGTTCGCGTTCGGGAACATGAAGGGTGCGGGAGTCAGCCGCGTCCTCGCCATGCCGGACCCAGAGAAGCTCTGTGTCGTGTCACGAGGCGCGGGCTACCTCGTCACAGTCCAGGACCCCAGCGTCTGGGAAGCGGTCCAGGTGATGCCCGTGATGGACGTCCGCGCCGTGCCTTCAGCGGGGGTCGTGGTGTTCGCGGACTTCACCGAGATGGTGGCCTATGGCGCGGAAGGCCTGCGGTGGCGGACGAAGCGGCTGTCATGGGATGGCTTGAAGATCGTCCAGGTGACGGAGCGCTCCATCATCGGTGAGTACTGGGACATGCGGACGGAGATGATGCAGACGTTCGAGGTCGACCTCGCCACCGGTGCCCAGAAGGGCGGCGTGGATGAGTGAGGGCCTGAGCGGCGTGTTCTCGATTCCTGATGAGCTTGACTCGTATCAAGGAAGCGATGCCCGGCTGGTGTTGCGCCTGGGCGATTCAATCCATCTGGATTGGTCAAGCCTTCGAAAAGAGTGACAACGCCACGATGATCTCAGAGACGAGCAAGGCCTGGATCCAGGCCGGGAAACTCCTCGCGGAGAACCCAGCGGCGCAGGTCCGTTGCCCGGAGAAGGGAGACGGCTTCCTCACCGTTCACGATGAGGCCATTTCAGGACAGCCGACGCGGTTCGAGCGGTATCTGGTCTGCGATGTCTGCGGAGCACGCAACGTGATGCTCATGCCGGCGTAGCTCACCCCGCCAGCGGCAACCCGTCCGTGGACTCCACCAGGACGTTGCCGGGCACCCAGCCCACCAGCCCGGTGGACGACCTCACCAGGTACAGGACCTCTCCCTTCGCGGGGACGCTCGCGGCCAGCACCTTCACCTTCGTGCCCTGCGCCGTCGTGGCCACCACCGCGGAGCCCGTGCGGCTCTGCGTCAGCGGGAAGGACTTCTTCACCGTGGCCGTGACCTCTTCGCCCGGCGCGTACGTCACCGCGTACAGCTCCTGCGGCACGTGCACCAGCTTCCACGCCTTGCGGTCCAGCGTGTACTTGTCCCGCTTCTGCCAGAAGCCCATCCACCGGTCGACCAGGACGATGCCGTTGCCCTTCGCCTCCGTCAGCGCGTGCACGTCCCCCAGCAGCTTCACCGCCTTGCCGTCGTAGCCGTAGACGAAGTAGCGGTGACCGTCGTCCATCTCCCCCAGCGTCTGGACCAGCAGCTCCTTCCACTTGTCGCCCGTGTCCAGGTCCACCACCTGGAAGCCCGGGACCTCGTTGCCGGATGCATCGCCGTTCAACGTCGCGCCGCCCACCTTCAACGTGAACTTGCCGTCCTTCCCCGGCGTGAGCGACACCGCCTCCGGCTTGCCGTCCCCGTCCAGGTCCACCTGCGCGGACTTCACGAATTCGCTGTTCTGCGCGGAAGCAGGCGCACCGGCGAACAGCACGGCGGACGACAACACGGCCAGCAGGGACGTCTTCACGGGAGCAGGACCTCGGTCGGAGAGCAGGACCGCGCCACGCTAGCCGCCCGCCAGGCCCCCCGACACCCGCTTTCACCCCGAGCGGCGGAAGCGACCCCGGAAGTGCTGGTCCAGGTACACCTCCGCGTGCGCCAGGGATTCTCGTGTCTCAGGAGCCAAGGTCAGGGAGGCCGCGGCCACCCGGGCCTGACGCATCGCGGGGCCCCTTCCGCCCTCAGCGGAACCCACACCGCCCACCACCGCGTCCACCTTGGCGTGCGCGGTGTCCACGACGCCCTTCGCCTCCTCCAGGGACACCTCTCCCTCCGCCAGCGCGTTGAACAGCTGGCAGCGGTAGCGGCGGCAGGCCTCCGGACGCTCCTCATAGACCGTGCAGCACAGGCCCTCCAGGGCGGCGCAGCGCTGGGGCAGCACCGCCGTGCCGTCCTCCTTCACCGCCAGCGACAGGCCTCGCTGGCGCAGGGCTTCCGCCTCGGGGGGGCGCAGCGGCACCTGGGTGAAGAGGGTGCCGTCACAGCACATGCCGCAGTGGAGACAGAGGGTGGACAGGGCGGAGGACATGGCGTGCTCGGGGGGATAACGCCTCGTGGGGAGGCGAGTCATCCCCGACGTGTGTCGCACCGGCCTCCGTCCTCCGAGGCAAGTCATGTGTCACCAGTAGACATGCGACATGTCCCTCGTGTTCCATGTGTCGGAATCACCCTGTGTTTCCGGGGTCCGCACGACCCGAGGGGAGGGACAGAGCTGCACCTGTCTTGGAAGGCCATGCGCCTGTCCGTGATGGAAATCCCCGTCTGGTGAGAAACCAATTAGCGACACTCCAATGCGTGGCCGCCAATCCAGCACGAAGGTCTAAGTGCACAAGGGATGAATGATCTCCACTCTGTGGGAATCCGAGTTCCCCGGGTCACGCGTAACTGGGGACAACACAGTTTCTTCGGACGTCGTAAGATCATGCCCCGTAGGACATCAGGGAGCCCCCGCATGCACACTGACACTCACGACGCGCCGGCCGGCCGCGAAGCCCTCCTCGGATATCGGGTGGGAACCGAGCTCAGCGCGGCGGCCTCGTTTGGCGCGGACTTCTCTCCCGGTCGTCTGGTGCAGCTGTCGCTGGAGCACCTGACGCTCCACCTGGAGTCGCGCGCGGTGCCCCGCAAGGGACAGGCCGCGTCCGTGGTGGTGGGTGAGGGCGAGCGGTGGGCCACCGCGCTGGACGCGGAAGTGATTGGCGTCAACGCCATGCGCCCGGAGGTGAGCCTGCGCTTCGTCGCGCCGCCGCTGGACGCGGGCCGCCGCATCGTGGGCCTGCTGGAGTCGCTGCGTGACAACGGCCTCTTGCTCACGCCGGAGACGCGGCCGGTGTGGCGCGAGCAGATCGACCACGCGGACCGCGTCACGCGCATCTGCGAAGCGCTCGCGTCCCGCCAGGCCCGCGGCGTGCTGCGCTCGCGCGATGGCCAGACCGTGGCGGAGGTCACCTGCGCCTTCTTCGAGCCGCTCCAGGACGCGTTCGGCTGGCAGCTGCACGGCGTGCTTCCCCCCGGGCCCCTCACCCTGGAGGCGTTCGGCTACTCCAGCGTGGTGCACTTCCAGGTGGACGGCGCGCGCGTGGAGGGCGGGCTGCTCTTGATGCCGGCGCCCACGTCGCTGGTGCGCTTCCGCCACCGCTGGCTGCGCCGCACGCAGGCCCACGCGTCCTGCACGGTGGAGTTCGACCATCCGCTCTGGCCCCAGGTGCACGTGCACCGCGGCCTGCTGGATGTCTCCTACGAAGGCCTGTCCTTCCTCACGGAGCCCGGCGAGGACCTGATGTACCCGGGCCTGCGCCTGCCGGTGATGGAGGTCGGGCTGGAGGGCCACGCGCCGGTGCGCCTGCGCGCGGAGGTGCGCAACATCTCCAGCACGCCCCACGGCCGCCGCTGCGGCGTGAGCGTCCGGCCCCTGGACGCCGAAGGGGCCCGCGCGTGGCGCGCGCTGGTGGAGGCCCAGGCCCACCCCACCACCAAGGTGGAGGGCGACTGGAACGACGCCACCTGGAAGCTCTTCGAGCGCTCCGGCTACTTCCGCCTCCCGGGCAAGGAGCCGGAGAAGTTCACCAGCCTGCGCGACCAGTTCGACCGCGCGCAGAACAAGCTCCAGGAGGAGCCGCTTTTGGGCTACCGCGTGGTGCGCCCCGCGGAGGACGGCATGGAGGCCACGCTGTCCGTGCTCAAGCCCTACGCGGGCAGCTGGATGGCGCACCAGCTGGCGCGGCACCAGCCCCCGGGCAGCCGCTCCACCGCGCGCGAGGCCCTGCGCGACATCTACCTGCGCGGCTACGAGCCCACCCAGGCGGACCCGGAGGTGAAGTGGTTCTTCGCCTACTGCGAGGCGAACGTGCGCTGGGTGCGCTACACGAAGTTCGACTTCGCCACCTGGTACGCGCACACCGGCCAGACGTGCCTCGTGCCCTTCCGCCTGATGGAGGGCGAGGTGGACAGCACCTGGACGCAGCCCGCGAACATCACCCTGGGCAATCCCACCCAGGAGGAGCGCGGCAGCTTCTTCGCCCGCGTGGCCGGCACCCGCCCGGAGGCCTACAGAGAAGCGCTGGACCTGGTGCCGGAGCGCTTCGACCTGGAGACCACGCGCACCGGCTGGGGTGACGCGGGCCTGTCCCGCGAGCGCGAACTGGTGGTGGCCCGTCATGAAGGCCGCGCCGTGGCCTTCGCGGTGTTCGAGTCCGCGCAGCCGGGCTTGAACCTCTTCAACGTGCTGGACGGCGTGCGCCTGGTGCCGCTGGAGGACGACGCGCGGCCGGAGGTGCAGGACGCGTTCGTGGCGCTCCTGGGCCGCGCGGCGGAGTGGTACCGCGCGCGCGACCGCAAGGTGTTCGTCCACTACGTGGAGGCCACCTGCGTGGAGTACGCGGAGCGCGTGTCCCTGGCGGACCTGGGCGACGGCAAGCTGTGGGTGATGTCCGCCCGCCTGCTGCCGGAGTTCCTGGAGCACCTCTGCGAGTCCACCACGCCGCGCGCGGCGTAGTGGCTCGCGAGGGCGGGGGGCCTACAGCCCCTCGTCGTCCGGGTCCGGATAGGACTCCAGCTCCTCTTCCTCCTCCTCCACCGGGGCGGGCGCCTTGGCGTGGCGCCCCTTGCTGCTCTTGCCCTCGTGCGCGGGAGCGCCGAAGTCCGAGTCCGGGCCCACGATGTAGCCCTGGCGCCCCTGCTGGATGCGGCGCAGGAGCCCCTCCTGCTCCAGCGCCTCCAGGAGGCGCGCGAAGGTGGAGAAGCCGTGGTCGCGCTCGTCGAAGTCGGGCTCCTTGCGGACGATGGTCTCCTTGATGAGCGACGGGTTGAGCGGGCCGGTCGCGCGGCGCAGCAGGCTCTGCACCACCTCGCGCGCGACGGCGGGCACCTCCGCCTTGGGCTTGCCGCCCTTGGACTCGCCGCCTTCCTTGCCGTTCTTGGCGTCGTGGCCCTTGTCGTGGCCCTTCCCGCCCCGCTTGCCGCCCTTGCCCTCGTCGGACTTGGAGCCCCGGCCGCCGTGGTCCTTGTCCTTGTCCTTGTGCGAGGACTCGCCCCGGTGCTTGGGCTTCATGTAGATGAACTGGTCGCACGCCCGCACGAACATCTGGGAGCTGGCCTCGCGCACGGCCAGGCCAATGACGGTGCGGCCGTTCTCACGCAGCTTGTACGCCAGGGGGCAGAAGTCGCTGTCGCCGGAGGCGATGACGAAGGTGTCAATCTGCTCGCGCGCGTAGCACAGCTCCAGCGCGTCGATGACCAGGCGCATGTCCGCGCTGTTCTTGCCGGCGCGGGTGGAGGGGGGCACGTCCACCAGCTCCACGCCCACGTCGTGCAGGCGCTGCTTCGCGTCCTCGAAGCGCGACCAATTGCAGTACGCGCGGCGGAAGACGACCTTGCCCTGCTCCAGGAGCTGGTCCAGGGCGGGCTGCAGGTCGAAGTTGTTGGCGCTGATGCCGGTGTTGGTGACCAGGTTCTCGAAGTCGATGAAGAGGGCGATGCGGTGCTGCTCGTCGGTGCGTCCAGCCAAAGGTGCCTCGTATTCGTATGCGAGCGGTCCTTGGCTCGCGTGCGCGCCACCCTACTGTGGGGAAGCGGCCTCACGCACGGCCCGTGTTCCGCCGCTGAACATTCAGTGCTGCCCACCCTACGTTTAGGCCTGAGCCCGGGGGCAGCGCCCCCGTGACACGGGAGGTATCACCATGATGCACGGATTCCCCAGACGTTGGCGAGCCATGGCGTGGACAGCGCCTGCGCTCGGTCTCTTGTTGTGCGCGGGTCCGGCGCTGGCGAGTGAACCCACGGTCAGCAAGGGGGGCGACCAGTCCGGGAACCAGCCGTCGACCAACATCGAGTCCGCGAGCACCAGCCGGTCGAACGTCGTCAACACCATCCCCACCCTGACGCCGAGCATCGTCTCCCCGGGCCTGCCCGTGCGGCAGATCACCCCGGACCCGGACAAGATGCGTCAGGTCAGCGGGCCGGTGGTGAAGCGCTCCGGAATGACCCTGTACGTGAAGGACGTGACCGGGCCGGTGGTGCCCTTGGACATGACCAACCTGACCATCTACAAGCAACCGGAGAAGGGACAGCAGGTCCTGGCCCTCTACCAGGTGGATGAGACGGACAACGTGGCCCTGTCCCTCCAGGGGGAGAGGCAGGACTAGTTCGGCTTCGCGCCGCCGCGCACCTCGTCCAGGACGCTCAGGTCCACGAGCCCCGCGACATCGTCACCGGGGATGAAGCCCAGTGACTTCGCGTGCTCGGCGGACGTCTTCAGCGCGGCGGGCACCGGGTCCAGGCTCGGCTCCAGGCGGGAGAACGCGTCCTGGAGCACGGGCGCCGGCAGGGGCTTGCGCGTGAGCTGGCCGAAGGCGGCGTTGACGGACGTGGCGAAGGCCGCCGGGTCCGCGCGCCAGCGCTCGGTGAGCCGCACGTGGATGCCCAGCAGCGCCGCGATGCGCGGGCGCTGCGTCTCCAGCACCTTCTTCGTCGTCACCACCACCGTGGTGGGGAAGCGCTTGTCCGGCCAGAGGTCGCGCTCGTCCACCAGGATGTGACCGCCCCCTTCGGCGAGCATGCGCGCGCCCCAGGGCTCGGGTACCCACGCCCCCTCGATGGCGCCCTGGAGGTACTGGGCCAGGATGTCCGGGTTGCTGATGGGAATCACCTGCACGTCGCCGCCCGCGTCCGTGGCGATGCTCAGCTTCTGGGCCTTCAGCCAGTGGCGCAGGGCGATGTCCTGGGTGTTGCCAAGTTGTGGAGTCGCCAGCTTCTTGCCCTTGAGCTCCGCGGCCGTCTTCACGTTCTTCACCACCAGCACCGCGCCGCCGTTCACCGCGCCCGCGATGATGCGCAGCTCCTTGCCGGCCTTGAGGTACGTGTTGATGGCGGGGCCCGGGCCCACGTAGGCCACGTCCACGGAGCCCGCCACCAGCGCCTCCATGGCCGCGGGGCCCGCGTTGAACTGCCGCACCTCCACGTGGCCCATGCCGGGCTGGGAGCCGAAGAGCCCCTCCGCGTTCGCCACCAACGCCTGCGCGTGCGTGATGTTGGGGAAGAAGGCCACGCGCAGGGGCGCGTTGGCACCGGAGGGCGTGTCCTTCTTGCAGGACGTGACACCCGTCAGGAGGACGGCGCAGACACCGAGGAGCAGGGACAGCGGACGCGCGGAAGCCATGGTGCGTCACGCTATTGGAGATTCCCCACCTGTTATCAATGCCCGTGAGTGCGGAAGCGTCTTTGGGCTCACACGGACGCCGTCAGGCCCCACCGGCGCCTCAGGCGCGTCTCCACCGTCTGGAAGAGGACGCGGTCCACCGTGATGCCAATGAGGATGATGGCCAGCATCACCGCCATCACCTGGGACACGTCCATCAGCTCGCGGCCCATGGTGAGCAGCTGGCCCAGGCCGCCGGAGACGAAGAGCAGCTCGCCCGCGAGCAGCGCGCGCCACGCGAAGCTCCACCCCAGCTTGAGGCCGGTGACGATACCGGGCAGCGCGCCGGGCAGGAGCACGCCGAAGTAGAAGCGCAGGCCCCGCACGCCCAGGGTGCTGGCCACGCGGGCCAGCTGCGGATCCAGGCCGTTGACCGCGTCCTCGGTGGCGATGGCGATGCCCAGCACGCTGCCCATCACCACCACGAAGAGGATGGCGCTGTCGTTGAGGCCGAACCACAAGAGGGCCAGCGGCAGCCAGCAGATGGAGGGCAGGGCCTGCAACCCCATCACCACCGGCTTCACCGCGTTGCGGAAGAAGGACAGCCGCGCGATGCAGAGCCCCAGCGGGACGCCGATGCACACGGACATGAGGTAGGCGTGCGTCAGCCGGCCCAGCGAGCGCAGCGTGGCGCCGCCCAGCTGTCCGTCGCGGGCCATGGCGATGAGCGTCCGGACCACCTCCAGCGGCCCGGGGAACAGGTGCTTGTTCCACACGCCCGAGCGGGACAGCCCCTCCCAGAGCACGAAGAGCAGCGCGATCATCCCCAGCTTCTGCGCCCATTTCAGCATGGCGGTGTCCCCTCTAACGGCCGCTCACGACGCTGGCGCGAGGCAGGCTGGACGGCGTGCGCGTGCGGTGCTGCACGGGCTCCGCGGGCGGGGCCTCCTCGGCGTGCTCCTCCGAGGCGCGCAGGCGGTGGCGGATGTCGCGCGCCATGGCGTCCAGGGACGGGTCCTCCAGCGAGCGCGGCATGGGCAGGTGGATCTCCAGGTCCTCCACCACGCGGCCCGGCCGGGGCGCCATCAGCACCACGCGGGTGCCCAGCATCAGCGCCTCCTGCACGTCGTGGGTGACGAACACCACCGTCTTGCCGGAGCGCAGCCAGATGGATTGCAGCATCTCCTGCATGTGCACGCGCGTCTGGGCGTCCAGCGCGCCAAAGGGTTCGTCCATCAGCAGCACGGTGGGGTCCACCGCGAGCGCCCGGGCCAGGCTGGCGCGCATCTTCATGCCGCCGGAGAGCTGGTGGGGCAGCGTGTCCTCGAAGCCCTCCAGGCGCACGCGCTGGATGAAGGCGTTGGCCCGCTCGCGGCGCTCGGCGCGGGGCACGCCCCGGGCGGCCAGCGCGAAGGTGATGTTGCCGCGCACGGTGAGCCACGGGAACAGCGCGGCCTCCTGGAACATGAGCAGCCGGTCCGGCCCGGGCCCGTGGATGGGCTTGCCGTCAATGGCCACGCGGCCGCCGGTGGGCACCACGTGGCCGGCGAGCGCGTAGAGCAGCGTGGACTTGCCACAGCCGGAGGGCCCGAGCAGGCAGACGAACTCACCCGAGCGGACGTTGAGGTTCACGTCCTTCAGCGCCACGACCTTGTTGGCGTAGTGGTGGTCCAGCCGGGCGATGGAGATCTTCGCCCGGTCCGCTTCCACGTTCGCGGGCCGCAGGAATGAGGGCGCCGCCCGGCGCAGGCCCCGCATCCGCTCGATGAGGCGTCGAAACATTCGCCACAACCTATTCACCTGCCCCGCGGTCGCACAGGAGGGGCCTGGAAGCGGGCAGGCGCCTTTCACTGTAGGACAGGAAGTGAAGTCCGCGGCGCCCGTCCGGCTGCTTTTCGACGCGCTCTGTCGTCCGTCAGGAGACGGCGGCCCGCTCCGCCTTGCGGTGCGCCAGCGTGCGGGAGAGCAGCCACAGGCTCAGGGCGAGCACGCCCAGGCCCACGCCAAAGAAGGCGCCGCCCACGCGCAGCGAGGCCTTGCGGTCGTCCTGGAACACCGCGAGCGCGTCCGTGCGGGGACCCGCGAGGTAGCGCCGCACGGTGTCCGCGAAGGCCTGGGCCTCCGGCTCCTCCTGCGTCCACTGGTAGGCGAGCGGCTGGACGCCGGAGGTCGTCTGCAGCTGGGCCCGGAAGATGGGCGCCGCGCCCTTGCGGGTGCTGCGGCTGCGGGCCACCTCCACTCCCTGGATGTCCCCGGGCGCGTAGCGGCCCACCTCCTCCTGGCCCAGCCAGCTGGAGCGGCTGAGGACACACGGGCCCTGGGGTTCGCATCTCAGGTCCATGCGCGCGTTCTGGCCGAGGAAGAACACCCCCAGCACCAGGAAGGGCAGGGCGAGCATCAGGAAGGCCGTGGCACCGATGGCGGTGGCGCGGCTGCGTCGGTAGGCGGGGGGCGCACGCACGGCCTGTTTCTATAGACCCGCGCGCCCCAGGGGGGCAGTGCTTTCGAGTGTCACCCTCCAGGCAGGCGGACGGGCACTTGCGACATGGCGTCCAAGTCCGCACCCCTTGTCCAGGGACCTTCAGCACTTCGCCCGGAAGGAGTCTTCCATCCCATGAAGGCCGTGGCCGTCATGTTCCCCTCGCGCGAGGTGCGCGTCCTCGACGTTCCCGAACCGCGGCTGCACTCGCCCACCCAGGTCAAGGTGCGCACGCTGGAGGTGGGCGTGTGCGGCACCGACCAGGACATCCTGAAGGGCCACCACGGCGCGGCGCCCAAAGGGGTGGACCACCTCATCCTGGGCCACGAGTGCCTGGGCGAGGTGATGGAGGTGGGCGCGCACGTGCAGGGCCTGAAGCCGGGGGACCTGGTGGTGCCCCGGGTGCGCAGGCCCTGTCCGCATGCGCACTGCCCCGCGTGCAGCCATGGCCACCCGGACTTCTGCGTGACGGGGGACTACACGGAGCGCGGCATCCAGGGCGCGCATGGCTTCTGCGCGGAGCACTTCGTGGAGGACGCGGCCTACCTGCACAAGGCGGATGACTCCTTGCGCGGCGTGGCCGTGCTCGCCGAGCCGCTCACCATCGCGGAGAAGGGCCTGCGCGAGCTTTCGCACATCCAGTCCCGCCTGCCGTGGAAGCTGAACCCCGGCAAGGCGCTGGTGCTGGGCGCGGGGCCGGTGGCGCAGCTGGGCGCCATGGCGCTGATGCGCGCGGGCTTCGACGTGACGGTGTACTCGCGCAGCCCCAAGCCCAATGAGAAGGCCGCCGCGTCCGAGGCGGTGGGCGCGCCGTACATCTCCTCGAAGGAGGTGACGGTGGAGGCGTTGAAGAAGCAGCTGGGCGGCGTGGGCATCATCTACGAGGCGACGGGGGCGTCGAAGGTGGCCTTCGACTCGCTCCAGGTGCTGGAGGAGAACGGCGTGCTCATCTTCACCGGCGTGCCCGGACGCGAGGAGCCGCTGGAGCTGCAAGGTGACCAGGTGCTGGGGCAGCTCGTCCTGGGCAACCGGGTGATGTTCGGCACGGTGAACGCGTCGGACAGCGACTTCCGTGAAGCGCTGGAGGACCTGGCCCGCTTCCGCGCGAAGTGGCCGGGGAGGCTGGAGGCGCTCATCACCCAGCGCCACCCGCCGTCGGAGTTCGCGAAGGTGGTGGAGGCCAAGGGCGGCATCAAGCACGTCATCTCGTTCCAGGAGCATGCCCGGTGAATCCCCACCACGAGGACCTGAAGGGCGGCATCGCCATCGAGGACCACGGCATCATCGGCGACCTGCGCACGGTGGCGCTGGTGGGCAACGAGGGCACCATCGACTGGCTGTGCTACCCGCACTTCGACAGCCCCAGCATCTTCGCGGCGCTGCTGGACCCGGAGAAGGGCGGGTACTGGCGCGTGTCCCCGGAGCCGGACGGGGTGATGAAGCGGCAGTTCTACTGGCCGGACACCAACGTGCTGGTGACGCGCTTCTACACGCCGAACGGCGTGGGAGAGCTCATCGACCTGATGCCCCTGGGGAAGGGAGCGAGGGCGGAGGGGCGCGAGGTCCTGCGGCGCATCCGCGTGGTGCGCGGGGAGATGTCCTTCCGCATGGAGTGCTTCCCGGCGTTCAACTACGCCCGGGACGAGCATGAGACGCACGTGGTGAAGGGCGGCGCGGCCTTCCTCTCCAGGACGCTGAGCATGCAGCTGGTGACGCCCATCCCGCTGAAGCAGGAGAAGAACGGCGTCGTCGCGCACTTCACGCTGAAGGAGAGCCAGTCCGCCGTCTTCACCCTGCGCGAGGGCGGCGTGGAGGGCTGCCACCACCACCTGCACACGCACGACTCCGCGGAGAAGCTCTTCCGCGACACGGTGGACTACTGGCGCCACTGGGTGTCCAAGTGCAAGTACACGGGGCGGTGGCGGGAGATGGTGCAGCGCTCGGCGCTGGCCCTGAAGCTGATGACCTTCGAGCCGTCCGGGGCCATCATCGCGGCGCCCACGTGCAGCCTGCCGGAGTCCCCGGGCGGCACGCGCAACTGGGACTACCGCTTCTGCTGGCTGAGGGACGCCGCGTTCACCGTCTACGCATTCATCCGCATCGGCTTCAACGAGGAGGCCGAGGCGTTCATGCGCTGGGTGGAGGCGCGCTGCGCGGAGAACGGGGACGGACCGCTGCCCCTGATGTTCCGTCTGGACGGCACCCGGGTGCCGGAGGAGCAGCAGCTGCACCACCTGCGCGGCTATGGCGGCGCCAGTCCGGTGCGCATTGGCAACGCGGCGGCGGACCAGTTGCAGCTGGACATCTACGGCGAGCTGATGGACTCCGTGTACCTGTCCAACAAGTACGCGGTGCCCATCTCGTATGACTTCTGGAGTCACCTGCGGCGGCTGGTGGATTGGCTGTGCGACCACTGGCAGATGGAGGACGAGGGCATCTGGGAGATTCGCGGCTCGCGCCGGCACTTCGTCTATTCGAAGCTGATGTGCTGGGTGGCGGTGGACCGGGCCATCCGGCTCGCGGACAAGCGCAGCCTGCCGGCGGACCGGGCGAAGTGGCTGAAGACGCGCGACGCCATCTTCGAGGAGATCATGGACAAGGGCTGGTGCAAGGAGAGGGGCGCCTTCATCCAGGCCTACGGGCATGACGCGCTGGACGCGGCGAACCTCCTGATGCCGCTGGTGTTCTTCCTGTCGCCGGTGGATCCGCGGATGCTCTCCACGCTGGACGTCATCCGCAAGCCGCCGCGGGACGGGGGCCTGACGTCGGACGGCCTGGTGTTCCGCTACGACACGGACAAGAAGCTGGATGGGATTGAGGGCAGCGAAGGCACCTTCAACCTGTGCAGCTTCTGGCTGGTGGAGGCGATGACGCGCGCGAGTCCGGTGCGGCCGGACCTCTTGGACGAGGCGCGGCTCATCTTCGAGCGGATGCAGGGCTACGCGAACCACCTGGGGCTGTACGCGGAGCAGACCGGCATGTCCGGCGAGGCGATGGGCAACTTCCCGCAGGCGCTGACGCATCTGTCGCTCATCAGCGCCGCATACAACCTGGACCGGACGTTGGGCCGCCACGATTGACGGAGGGGACGGTAGACTCGCGCGCACCCGCCATGCCCGACCTGTACCCGCTGCTGTTCCGCTTCGCCGTCAAGGCGGATGCCCACTACGACGTGCTGAGCCGCCGCGTGCGCAAGGGGCTGGGCATCGCCCCGCCGCTGCGCATCCTGCCGTACCGGGGCTACGGCACCCCGGAGCGCGTGGTCATCAAGGCGCGCGTGCTGGAGGAGCGCAAGGTGACGCCCCAGCGCCAGCGCCACACGCTGTGGAGCAGCGCCGTGGCCTCCTACAAGCGCTACATGACGCGCGAGATCTCCAGCGCGCACGTGGCGGTGCGCTGGGGGGACAAGCGCTGGGAGGGCGTGACGGACGAGGAGGGCTTCCTGGAGCTGTGGGTGCCACCTCCCGAAGGCGTGCGCTCCGGCTGGCACATGGTGGAGCTGGAGCTCCTGTCCCCGGAGGCCGAGGGCGTGCCGCGCGTGTCCGCGCCGGTGCGGGTGGCGGGGACGAGCGCGGAGTTGGGCGTCATCAGCGACATCGACGACACGGTCATCGCCACGGGGGTGACGGATCCGCTCAAGCGCGCGTGGGCGCTGTTCCTCACGGAGCACCGGGTGCGGCTGCCCTTCCCGGGCGTGGACGCGTTCTACGCGGCGCTCCAGGCGGGCGCGAGCGGCGGGGCGGACAACCCCATCTTCTACGTGTCCAGCAGCCCGTGGAACCTCTACGAGCACCTGGACGAGTTCCTCGCCATCCACCGCATCCCCATTGGCCCGCTGCTCTTGCGCGACTGGGGCCTGTCAAAGCATGGGTTCGCGCCGGGCGGGGGACACGGGCACAAGCTGGACAAGATTCGCGGCGTGCTGGAGACGCTGTCGCATCTGCCCTTCGTGCTGATTGGGGACAGCGGCCAGGAGGACGCGGAGCACTACCGCACCATCGTGCGCGAGTACCCGGACCGCATCCGCTGCGTCTACATCCGCAACGTGCCGGGGCGCTCCAAGCGCGGCGAGGAGATGGCGGCCATCGCGAACGACATCCGCGACGCGGGCAGTGAGCTGGTCGCCGTGGACGACACGGTGGCCGCCGCGAGGCACGCGGCGCGCGCCGGGTGGATCCGCTGGGAGGAGGTCCCGGAGGTGGAGGCCCACCGCCGCGAGGACGCCGCACGGAGCGCCCTGGGAGAACGGGGCTGAAGATTTCCAACCGCACGTGTCACGGCGCGGTGACACGTGCGCATGAAACAGGTTGAGGCTTGAGGGTGGGGAGGGGGCTGTGGCACACGCGGGCCTCCCTCGTTTCATCCCCCCGAGGTCGTCGACATGTCGCGAAACACCCTGAAGTGGTCCGTGCTGGCGTCCGCGCTGTTCCTGGGTGCGTGCAACAACACGCCGCCCGAGCCGACGCCGGAGCCCACCCAGTCCGTGCGCACGGCGGAGTCGAAGCTGAGCCAGATCGAGCTGGAGTGGGAAGGTCCCACGCCGCTGCTCGAGTCCATCATGGAGGCCGGCAACGACGAGTGCGACACGCACAACAACTGGTGTGACGGCACGCTGGACGTGTACGGCTTCCCCTGGTCGTCCACGCAGGCGCCCACGCTGTCGGACGCGGTGGAGTCCGTGTTCGCGCTGTCGCAGGACTACAGCTACTACCCCTGGGAGGACCGGGGCACGGTGCCGTTCAGCACGCTGTCCGACGCGCTCTTCTTCTTCGACGCGCTGGACCCGCACCTGCTCACGGAGATTGGCAACGGCACGGAGCAGGTGCAGATCCGCTACTTCTACTCCACGTACCTGGTGGCTCCGGGCGCGTCTGACTGGAACCACCTGTTCATCGTGCTGTTCCCCCAGTCGCACCGCGTGGCGGTGTTCAATCTGGTGAACCACGAGATCTGAGCCGTAGAGGGCTTCAGCCCACGGGGCGCCCGCTCTGCATCTGCACCATGCGGATGGCGCGCTCCATGAGCTCCCCCTGGGCGGAGCGCTTGTCATTGGGCGTGGCGGCGGTGCGCCGCCGCCACGTGCCGTCCGAGCCCAGCTCCCACGCGCCGCTGGTGTCCACCATGCAGCGCTCCACCACGTCCTTCACCTGCGCGGCCAGGGTGGGGTCCTCCACCGGCGCCAATATCTCCACCCGGTGGTCCAGGTTGCGCGGCATCATGTCCGCGGACCCGATGTAGCACCGCGACGTCGCGCCCCGCTCGAAGGCGTAGATGCGCGGGTGCTCCAGGAAGCGGCCCAGGTTGGACACCACCCGGATGTGCTCCGACACGCCCGGCACCCCCGGCCTCAAGCAGCAGATGCCGCGCACGTTGAGGTCCACGCGCACGCCCACGCGGGACGCGTCGTAGAGCGCGCGGATGATGCCCGGGTCCACCAGCGCGTTCATCTTCATCATGATGCGCGCGGGCGTCTCCGGCGTGTGCGCCGCCTGGGTCTTCTTGATCTCCTCCATCAGCCCTTCCCGCATGGTCAGCGGCGCTACCAGCAGCTTGCGGAAGGAGCGCGGCCGGCCGAAGCCGGTGAGGAAGTTGAAGACGTCCGCCACGTCCGCGCCAATCTCCGGGTCCGTGGTGAACAACCCCAGGTCCGTGTAGAGCCGCGCCGTCTTCGGGTTGTAGTTGCCCGTGCCGATGTGCACGTAGTGCCGCACCCGCTCGCCCTCGCGCCGCACGATGAGGATGGCCTTCGCGTGCGTCTTCAGGCTGGGAATCCCATACACGACGTGCACACCCGCCTCTTCCAGCGCGTTCGCCCAGCGGATGTTGGTGCGCTCGTCGAATCGCGCCTTCAACTCCACCATGCACACCGCCTGCTTGCCGTGCTCCGTCGCGCGGATGAGCGCGGGCACCAGCGGGGAGCTGTCCGACGTGCGGTACACCGTCTGCTTCAGCGCCAGCACGTCCGGGTCCTCCACCGCCTCGCTCACGAAGCGCTCCACGGAGCTGCCGAAGGACTCGTAGGGGTGGTGCACCAGGAGGTCGCCCCGGCGCATCGCGGACATCACCGTGCCCCCGCCGTCCGGGGACTCGTTGTCCGTGCGCAGCCGCGCCTGCGTCACCGGCGTCCACGGCGGGTCGCGCAGCTCGGAGAAGCCCGGCGTCATCGCCAGCGACATCACGTCCGCCAGGTCCAGCAGGCCGTGCTCCTCGTACACCTGCCGCGGCTCCAGCGTCAGCGCCTCCACCAGCGGCTCCAGCAGCTTCGCGTTCATCCCCGCCTGGATCTCCAGGCGGATGACGTCCCCGAAGCGGCGCTGGCTGAGCTCCGTCTCCACCGCCTTGAGCAGGTCCTCCGCGTCCTCGGACACGGTGTAGTCCGCGTCGCGCGTCACGCGGAACAGGCTCCAGTTGAGGACCTCCATCCCGGGGAACAGGTCCCCCAGGTGCTGCGCGATGATCTCCTCCAGCGGCACGAAGAGCGAGCCCCCCTTGAGCGGCACGAAGCGGGGCAATATCTCCTTGGGCACCTTCACCCGCGCCACGCTCTCCTCCTCCGCCACCGGGTCGCGCAGGAGCACCGCGAGGCTCAGGGAGAGGTTGGAGATGTACGGGAAGTGCCGCCCCAGCCCGATGGCCAGCGGCGTGAGCACGGGGAAGATCTGCTCGCGGAAGCGCTGCTCCATCTGCGCGCGTTGATCCGCGTCCAGCTCCTTCATGGACAGGATGCGCAGCCCCTTCTCCGCCAGCGCGGGGCGCAGGACCTTCTCGAAGCAGTCCGCGTGGCGCCGGCCCTGCTCCAGGATGCCCGTGTGCAGCCTGTCCAGCGTGTCGCCCGGGGACGCGCCGTCCGGCACCAGGCGGCCCACGCGCGCGGCGAGCTGCTCGTGCAGCCGCGCCACGCGGATCATGAAGAACTCATCCAGGTTGCGCGCATAGATGGAGGTGAACTTCAGCCGCTCCATCAGCGGCATCTCCGGCGACTCGGCCAGCTGCAGCACCCGGTCGTTGAAGGCCAGCCACGACAGCTCCCGGTTGAAGAACAGGTCGCTGTCCGGCACCTCCGTGCCCGGGGGGACGACGTCCCGGTCTACGGGCTTCTGGGGGGTGCCTTTCGCGGCGGCGCGCTTCGCCATGGTGTGTGACTCCTCGAGATGAGCCTCAGGGTGTGCCCTCTAGCAGTCCCGCACCGCCCCGATTGTGAACTCGCACGCCTGGCCCGGAACCGGACATCCGGGCGTATCCCACCCTGGACGACCCCGTCAGTGGCCGGCGAGGCGTACGGGCTGTGGACTCCCCGGCAGTCCATCGCTTGAATCCGGCGGGCACTGACGGCATTCAAGAAGGGTGAGCACTCCCCATCCCTCCTTCCCGGTCACTCCGGACGGCGCCCCGGCGGACACCTCTCCGGACGCCCTGTTCACGGCCTTCCGCGAAGGGTCCAAGAAGAAGTCCAGCCTCTTCACCTTCACCTGGTTCGTGGCCGCGGCGGTGCCCGTGGTGCTCGCCCTGGGCTTCTTCACCCTCTGGCGTGCCAACGGGACGTCCTTCTCCGTCGTCACGCCGCACGGCATCAAGGTGCTGCGCGCGGGGATGACGACCCAGGAGGTCGGGGGCCTGCTGGGCAACCCGCTCACGCTCCAGAAGAAGGGCGACCAGGACTGCTACCGCTACGGCCGGCCCAACTTCGTGAACGAGGTCTTCGTCGTGTACTCGGTCTGCTACGAGCAGGGGCAGGTGCGCGACGTGCTCACGCACCAGTACTCGGCCTGGCAGATAGACCCCGCGACGGGGGCCTTCATCGCCCCCGGTCAGCAGCCGCCCGCGCCCAAGAACCCGGCGGGGTAGCCACCCGGGCTCCGGAGCAGGAGGGAACGGCCCCGGCCCTCAGGCGAGCGCCGCCTCGGCGCCCTCGAAGGTCACCTTCGCCTGCGTCATCACGTGCTCCACGGCGAGCAGGTGCCACGCGACGTCCATCATCTGCGCGGACGCGGTCGGGTCCAGCATGGACTCGCGCAGCTGCGCCTCGGTGATGCCGAAGGGCTCCGAGGACTCCTTGAGCAACTCCAGCGCATACTGCGGCGTGAGCTGGAGCTTGTCCCGCTGCGCGATGGCACGCAGCACCAGGGCAATCTTGAGGCGGCGCTCCACGTCGTCGCGGATGCCCGGGTGGTGCAGCCAGCCGTCCAGCGCCTCCTGCTGCTCCTCCAGGCTGAAGAACTTCTGCGCCAGCACCTCGCCCTCCGCCTGCAGCCAGCGGCGGCGGATCTCCTCGTCCACCAGCTGCTTGGGCACGGTGACGTCGGCGCGGGCGACGATTTCGTCCATCACCCGGTTGCGCGCGTCCACCCAGAGCATGTCGGCCATCTCGCCCTCCATCTCCTCCACGATGGAGCTCATGACCTCTTCGTGCGTGGAGCCGCGGCCCAGCTGCTGGAGGAACGCGTCCGACTCCGTGTCGGGCATGCGCACCTCGCGCGCGCCGCGCACGTCCACCAGGAAGCGGGCCGGCATGCCGCGCAGCTGCTCCGCCGGGTAGTTGTCCGGCAGCACCAGCCCCACCTCCACGCTGTCACCCACGCTGGCTTCCGCGATGACCTCCGCGAAGCCGGGCAGCATCACCTGGGGGGCCAGCTCCATCCAGTAGCCCATGCGGGTGCTCAGCGGGATGAGGCGGCCGTTGGCGTAGCCCAGGATGTCCAGCCGGACGTCGTCGCCCATGGCCAGCGCCTCGCCTTCCGCGCGCTCGCGGACCTGCGCCTTCGCGCGGGCCAGCTCGTGGAAGCGCTCCAGCAGATCCTCTTCCGTGAGGTCCTCGCCCTGGGGCACGCGGATGTTCAGGTTCTCCAGCGAGGGAGCCTTCACCTCCGGCAGGTCCGCCTGGTGGCCCAGGCCGGGCGCCACGGGAAGCCGCTGCACCAGCTGCTGCACGGGGGCCTGCGCCGGGGCGGCGGGCGCTTCCGGAGGCCTGGGGCTGGCGGGGGACTTGGGAGCGGCGGCGGCGGACTTCGCCGGCTTCGCCGGGGTGGAAGACGGGCCGGACGCCTTGGCGGCGGGGGCGGCTGACGGCTTCGCGGGAGGGTTCTTCTTCGTGGCCACCGGAGGGCCTCCTGGCAGGTAGCGACCGTGGTCCCAGAGGGGATTGAAACGTACGCGTCTCACACGGTCACGGTGCCTACCAGAAAACGCCCCCCCGGGGACATCCCCGGGCGTTTGCCGCCCGGGGCCCTGCGGTTACCGCGTCACTTCACCGGCTTAGCCGAACAGGCCGCCAACGAAGCTGGAGACGGCGGAGACGGCGGCGCCCACCTGGCTGACCACCGGGATGTTGGTGGCGGCGGCGATGGAGCCCACGGCGGTGATGACGCCCGTGACCTTCTTGGTGGTGCTGGCGTTCGGGTCGCGCAGGGTGGAGACCGCGTTCGCCGTGTCGAAGGCGGCGATGGCGATGTTCGCGCCCGGGGCGAAGCGGCCAGCGGCCTTGGCCAGGGTGCCCCCGGCGGCCTTGGCGGCGGCGGTCGCACCGGCCTTGGCGGCGGCCTTGCCACCCTCGGACAGCGCGGCGCGGGCGGCGGCGCGGGACGCGGTGCCCGTGGCGGCCTTCAGGGCCACGCCGGACTCGCTGACGGCGGTCTTCAGGGCGGTGCGCACGCCGTTCTTGATGGCGGAGGAAGCGCCACCCTCGAAGGCGGCCTTGGCGGCGGCACCGGCGGCGGCGCGGGCCAGCTTGGGGCCGGCGCCCGGGACCGCGGCCTTGAAGGCGCCGCTGGCGGCCTTGTACGCGCTGCCGAACTTGTTCACGTCGCGGGCCAGCTCCAGGCCGCCCTTGACGGTGCTGACCGCCGTCTTGCCGGCGGTGGCGACGGAGCCCAGCGCCTTGTTCCAGTCCTCGCTGGAGCCGGAGCGCACGGCGTTGCGCACGTCGGAGATGGCCGTGCCGGCCTGGCCCACCAGCTTCGCGGCGTTGGTGATGGTGCCGATGGCGCCGCCCGCGATGCCCAGCTTGCCCTTGAGGTCGAGCTTGGTCTTCGGGTCCGTGGCCTTGGAGACCAGCTTGTCGACGTTGCCCTTCAGCGTCGCCTTGAAGCCGTCCGTCTTCAGGCTCTTGACGTTGTCGAAGCCGTCCTTCACGGCCGTCTTCACCTTGTTGAAGGTGTCGTAGCCCTTCTTCGCCTGCGTCCCGATGTCCTTCGCCGCCTTGATGGGGTCCTGCTGGACCTGGCGGATGGTGTTGGAGACGGCACTGCGGGCGCGGTTGATGAGGCTCATGTGGGGCTCACTCGTCGGAGTTCGAGGAATGGTTTGGAAGGGCTACTGACGTCTTGAGGGGATTATCGCAGCAGCCGTCGATCAGTTGCGTAGCACCTCACATGTGCTGAAAAGGTGGGTGCGGGACATCGGTTGTGGCACGGTGCGTCAGCGTCAGCGGCAGTCGGGGTCCGCGTCGTCGGCCCGGCCATCCGCGTCGTTGTCCGCGCCGTCATGGCAGTGGCCGGCCTCGGACGGGACCCATTCGGTGACGTGGAGGGTGTAGCGGATGGGGGTGTCCCGGTCCGGCCGGGCCATGCCGTCCACCACCACCAGCACGGACTGCCCCTGGGCCAGGGTGAGCTTCAGCGCCGGGGCGGCCTTGGTGGTGGGATGTGGGTGCGCGGAGCAGCCCAGCTCCGTGCCCCGGCAGCCGGTGAGGAGGTACAGGGCGTGGCCGCCCGCGTCCGGGTCGTTGCCGGGCGAGGTGTCGAAGACGAAGGTGCCAGCCTTCGGCGCCGTCCACAGGTGGGCGCGGTCCTGCTGGAGCAGCGCGCCGCAGGTGCCCTGGAAGCCGTCGCCGGAGAGGGCCGTCTCGCCCTGGAAGGTGACGGGCAGGGCGCTGCCCAGGTCATGGTGGGCGCAGCCCTGGCCCTTGCAGCGGGGCTCGTCGCGGCACTCGGTGTCCGCGCAGTCCACCCAGCGGTCCCCGTCGTTGTCCATGCCGTCGAAGCAGGCGCCGGCCTCGGTGGCGCGCAGCTCGTCGATGTGCAGCTCGAAGGCACCTTGCGTGAAGGACCCGCCGGCCACGGCGTCCACCGTCACCAGGACCCGCTGGCCCTGCGCCAGCGCCACCGCCACCCGGGATCCGCCGCCGTAGCTGATGCCGCCCGTGGCGCACGCCAGCTCCTCGCCGCCGCAGCCGTCCGCGTACACGGCGATGACGGACCGCACCGCCGAGCGGGCCGTGTCGAAGGTGAAGGTGCCGGCCTTCGGCGCCGTCCACAGATAGCCCCGGTCCGGAGCACCCGCGCCTCCGCACGAGGCGGCATGGTCGTCCCGGGCCTCCACGGTGGAGCCCTTCAGCGACACCGGCAGCGCGCTGCCCAGGTCCCGGTCCACGCACACGGGCTCCGGAGGCGCGCAGACGTGGGGCACGCCCGTGCCGCCGCAGGTCTCCGGCGCCGCGCACGCGCCGCAGTCGAGCGTGCCGCCGCAGCCATCCGCCACCGCGCCGCACGTCGCCCCCAGGAAGCCGCAGGTGGCCGGCCGGCATCCCGGGACCGCGCAGACGTTGGGCACGCCGCCCGCGCCGCAGGTGAGTCCCTCGCCGCACGCGCCGCACTCGAGTGTCCCGCCGCAGCCGTCCGCGACCCGGCCGCAGTTCTTGCCCAGGGCCTCGCAGGTGGACGGCGTGCACGCGGCCTTGCCGCAGACGTTGGGCGTGCCCGCGCCGCCGCAGGTCTCGGACGCGAGGCAGCCTCCGCACTCCAGCACCGCGCCGCAGCCGTCGGACACGCGGCCGCAGTTCGCCCCCAGGGCCGCGCAGGTCGTGGGCACGCAGCTGCCGGCGCCGCAGACGTTGGCCTCGCCCGCGCCGCCGCACGTCGCGTCGGCCGCGCAGGCGCCGCACTCCAGGACGCCGCCGCAGCCGTCCAGCACCTCGCCGCAGCTCTTCCCCAGCGCGGCGCAGGTGGCCGCCTGGCACAGCGGGGCCGCGCAGACGTTGGCCACGCCGCCCGCGCCGCAGGTGAGTCCCTCGCCGCACGCACCGCAGTCGAGCACCCCGCCGCAGCCGTCGGACACGGTGCCGCAGTTCTTGCCCAGCGCCTCGCAGGTGGTGGGGACGCACGGCGCACGGCCGCACACGTTGGCGGTGCCGCCTCCGCCGCACGTCTCGTCCGGCCCGCACGCGCCGCACTCGAGCACCCTGCCGCAGCCATCCGGGACCTGGCCGCAGTTCTTGCCCGATGCCTCGCAGGTGGTGGGGACGCAGGCCGGAGGACCGCAGGCATTGGGCACGCCGGCGCCTCCGCAGACCTCCGGGGTCGCGCACGTGCCGCAGTCGAGCACGCCGCCGCAGCCGTCCGAGAGCGGCCCGCAGGTGGCGCCCCGCGCCTCGCAGGTGCTGGGGACACAGGGCAGGGGGCCGCAGACATTGGGCACGCCGCCCCCGCCGCAGGCCTGGTCCCCGGCGCACTCGCCACACTGGAGCGTGCCGCCGCACCCGTCGATGGCGTAGCCGCAGTCCAGCCCCTGGGACTCACACGTCATGGGCATGCAGAGGGTCGGGGGCGGCCAGGCCAACCTGGAGGAGACCGTGTCCTCCGGCAGCGTCTGGCCGCACGCCGCCCACAGCCCCAGAAGCAGCACCCAGCCTGGCCACCCGCCCGTCCGCCCCATGCCCTGTTCCCGCCGCCCGTGAAGGTCCCACCCGCCATGGGACTGGGGACAAGGGTGGGGAGCGGTCCGGCCCTCGCGAAGCGGCGGCAAGCCCCGGTGCGTCTCCGGCGGTCGGAAAGGCGTCACTGTCCCGCCCCGCCCGCCGGGAAGGCGCGCACTGGTGGACACCGGGCGGGCCAGGGAGGGGGGGTGGGCGCGAGGGAGGCAGGGCCCCACCGTGAGTGGACGCGGGGGCGCGAATGGACGCGTACGTCCAGCGGGGAAGGGGACGCATGGCGGCAGCTCCCAGGCGCGCGCGGCAGGAGGAGGGGTGGGGGCTCGCGGTGAGCCTCCTGGTGGCGCTCGTCCTGCTGGTCCTGTCCGTGGTGGCGCTGCTGCTGACGCGCGCCTCCGTGCGGTCTCGGGTGATGGAGCGCTCGATAGACCTGCAGGAAGTGGGGCTCCTGGGGCGGGCCTTCAGCGACAAGGTGTCCCTGGCCAACAGCGCGTTGCTGGCGGGCGGGCAGTCGCTCTCCCGGGACACGGCGCAGGCACGGCGGCGCTTCCTGGGTACCGCGGACCGGTTGGCCGCGCGGCTGGAAACTCCCGAGGACCAGGCGCGGGTGCGGGAGGTGCTCGCCGCGGAGCAGACGCACGAAGCGGCCCTGCGCGCGCTCGTGGAAGCCCGCACGCCCCAGGAGCAGAAGCTGGCGCGCGAGCGGCTCGCCCGGTCCCATGGGCGGGTGCGCGAGGCGCAGGCCCAACTGGAGCGCAAGGTGCAGGAGCGGCTGGCCGTGGAGAACCAGTCCTCGGTGCGGGTGGACCGGTGGGAGACGGCGCTGCTGCTGGTGGCCTGCCTGCTGGGGTTGACGGTGGCGGGGGTGCTGGCGTGGGTGCTCCACCGCCGGCTCCACCCGCTCCGGCGCGAGGCGGCGGCCAGCGCGCACCGCTTCCAGGCGCTGGTGGAGGGCGTGCGCGACTACGCCCTGGTGCTGCTGGACACGCGCGGGCGGGTGGCCAGCTGGAATCCGGGCGCCGAGCGCATCAAGGGCTGGAGCGAGGCGGAGATCCAGGGCCGGCCCACCTCCGTCTTCTACACCTCCGAGGATGCGGCGGCGGGCAAGCCGGAGCGGGACCTGTCCCGGGCCCTCCAGGAGGGGCGGCTGCGCACGGAGGGCTGGCGGCAGCGCAAGGACGGCTCGCGCTTCTGGGCGGAGGTGTCCATCACCGCGCTGCGCGACGAGGACGGCAAGCCCCAGGGCTTCTCCGTGGTGACGCGCGACATCACCGAGCAGCGGCGCCAGGAGCGGGTGCAGGAGTTGCTCGCGGAGGCCGGCCGCGTCTTCCACCAGTCCCTGGACCCCGACCTGACGGCGGCGGAGGTGGCGCGGCTGCTGGTGCCGGAGGTGGCGGACGGCTGCATCCTCTACCTGCTCACGCCCGCGGGTGAGCTGCGGCCCCGGGCGGTGACGCACGTGCAACCCGAACGCGAGGCGAGCCTGTGGGAGGCCCTGCGGCGGTTTCCGCCCCGCTCCGGCATGCCTCCGGTCGTCTGGGAGGTGATGCGCACCGGGCGCTCGCGGATGGACGTGGAGGTGGATACGGAAGACCTGGCGGCCTCCGCGGAGACCGAAGAGCACCGGCTGCTCATCGAGCGCGTCGCCATCGGCTCCTCCATGGTGGTGCCCCTGCGCGCGGGCAGCGACACGTTGGGCGCCTTCGTGCTGCTGACGGCCCGGGGCCACCGCCGCTTCACGCAGGCGGACCAGGTGCTGGTGGAGGAGCTGGCGGGCCGCGCGGCGCTGGCCCTGGAGAACACGCGGCTTTTGCGCGAGGCGCGCGAGGCGGTGGACCTCATCGCCGTCACCGCGCACGACCTGGGCAATCCCTTGCAAGCGCTGCAATTGCTGCTCAACAAGGTGCAGCGCTCGCAGGCAGCCGGCCGCGACGAGGACGTGCGCAAGGGATTGGTGGTGGCGCGCGGTCAGGCGCAGCGGTTGGCACAGCTGCTCCACAACCTGCTGGACCTGTCGCGGCTGTCCTCCGGCAAGCGGCTGCTGGACGCGGCGCCCATGGACCTGGGGGAGCTGGCGCGCGAGGTGGTGGAGCGCTTCTCGGAGGCCGCCGCCGAGGCGGGCTGCGACCTGCGGCTGGAGGTGGAGGCGGGACAGGTGGGCCAGTGGGACCGCATCCGCCTGGACCGGGTGGTGACCAACCTCTTGTCCAACGCGCTGAAGTTCGGACGCGGCCACCCGGTGACGGTGTCGGTGTCGGCGCTGGACGCGGACCACTCGCGGCTGCGGGTGCGCGACGAGGGCGTGGGTATCGCGCCGGAGGCCCAGCGCCGCGTCTTCGAGCGCTTCGAGCGCGAGCGCGCCGCGCGGACGAAGGCCGGCTACGGGCTGGGGCTCTACATCGCCCGCCAGCTGGTGGAGGCGCATGGCGGCGTCATCCGCCTGGAGAGCGTGCCGGGGCGGGGCGCCACCTTCACGGTGGACCTGCCGCGCGTGCCCCGGCCCATGGAGGAGACGTCGGTGGCGGAGTCGCCTCCGATCCACCAGTGACGCCCGCTAGAGGTGCAGCGAAGGCACGGGGGCGACGAGGCCGGGCTGGATGGGGAAGTCCGCGGGCAGCTTCTCGCGCTCCTCCAGCCGCTCGAACTCCAGCGAGTCGTGCGCGCAGAACACCGTCACCTGTTCGCCGTGGCGCTGCACCAGCTCACGCAGCCGGCGCAGGTTGTACCAGCGCATCCACCCGTCCTTCTGCATCAGCTTCTGGTAGGCGCGCAGGCCGGCGGTGCACCGGTAGCGGTCCAGGTCCATCTCGCCGTGGTAGAAGTACGCGTCGCCCGCGTGCAGCAGCCACCCTTCCCCGGTGTCGATGGCCACGCCCGTGTGTCCCAGCGTGTGGCCGACGAGCGGCACCAGCAGGATTTCCGGCGGCAGTCCGGTGAGCTCGCGCACGCAGTCGAAGCCGAACCAGCCCTCGCCCCGGTGGGGGACGTAGGTTTCCCAGCGCGTCTCCTTGGACCACTGCTGCGGGCGGAAGCGCGCGCGGTCCAGCCAGGACTTCTGCGCGGTGGCCACGCGGTACTCGTCCGCCAGCACGTGCACGCGCGCGTGGGGGAAGTCATCCAGGCCGCCCGCATGGTCGAAGTCCAGGTGCGTGAGGACGATGTCTCGCACGTCGCTGGCCTGGAAGCCCATGCGCTCCAGTTGGCGGATGGCGGTGGACTCCTCCGTCAGGGCGGGGCGGCAGAGCACGTCGCGGAACAGGCCGTTGAGCCGCACGCGGGGCGCGTACACGTCATTGAGGCCAAAGCCGGTGTCCACCAGCACCAGGCCGCGCGGCGTCTCCAACGCCAGACAGTGGCAGGTGAGCGCCGCCGGGCCGGTGAAGCCGCGCCGCCCGTCCATGAGCCGCCGGCCGGGCGGGCACATCGTGGTGCAGTTCAGGTGGTGGATGCGCATGGCGGCTCTCGCTCCTGGTGAAAGGCGGCGGCCGTCCGGCGGCGGGTGAACCGACGCGGGAAGCCTCCTTCCGTTCGTTCAGGGCAAAAGTGCGCCGTGGGTTCCCTGGGAGGAATCACCGCGCCCGGGCAGGACAGGGGCTCGCCCGCTCGGGGGGCGGCAGGACGCCGCTCAGGGAGCGGGAGACTGCCCGGCCGCTTCCCCTTCGAGCGACGGAGCCGACATCAGCACCAGCGCTTCCGAGTCAGTGACCGGGCGGTGCTCGACGCCGCGGGGGACGATGAGCAATTCGCCCTCCTCCAGGTCCACGGTGCGCTCGCGCAACTCCACACGCAGGGTGCCCCGGGTGACGAAGAACAGGGCGTCTCCGGTGGCGTGCCGGCACCAGGGGCCGGTGCCCGTCAGCCGCACCATGTGCACGGGCTGACCGTGGAGCGTGCCCACGGGGCGGGTAATGCCAGGCGCCGGCAGGTCGGTGGAGGCGTGGGCCAGGTTCACCTTCTCCACGGGGGGAAGGGACGCGGAGGCCGGCGGGGCGCGGCGGCGCGAATCCCAGCGAGGGGGACGGCCGCCAGCGAGGGGTGGGGTCCGGAGAATCGTGCTCATGCGACAGGGACTCCTTCAGGGGGGACGCGGTCCCACCCCCTCTTGGGTTGTCTTGCTTTCTGCCAGAGACAGGGCCTGTGTTTCACCCCCTGCCACGGGGGCCGGTCCGGTATCCGACGGATGGCGCCGGTAAGATAGGGATTGCTCCGCCGGCATGCCTGAAGCCGGATGTCCGCTGCCGGAGACCCCACCGTGAGGTGACGAACGGGCGGCCCCGGGGGGCGACATCGCCTGGAGTCGCTGCCCCCTAGCGTCCCTGGCGCCGCGCGTTCCCACGCGCGGGGCTTTCCGGGGGACGCCTTCCATGCGCCACATCGTCCCGGTCCGTGCGGCACGGGCCCTGCCGCCGTTCGTGCTCTGGCTCGCGGTCATGGCCGCCGTGGCCCCGGCCCACTCGGACGGGCCGCCCACGCGCGAGGAATACTTCCGCTACGTGCCGCTTTCGTACTGGTGAAGGACTTCATCCCAGGGCTGCACGGTGTGGATGGCGGCCTGCGCGTGGGCTACATCCTGTCGCGCCACGAATTGGGCGTGAAGGACCTGACCAGCGACAACGGGTTGCAGGGCATCGTCGTGGAGCCGGTGCACGTGTATCGCAACACCTTCGAGCTGCTGGGCACGCTGAGCTTCTGACCGCCATCCGGCGCATGCTGGAGGGGCACCTGGAGTCAGCCCCTGCGCGTGGCCCGGTAGGCTTGGGCGGGATGCTTGGGGTTGTTGGGGTGGGTCCGTTCGAGGAGACCCTCTTCGACCATGGCCTTGAGATGGCGCTCCGTCAGCTTGTCCGGGCTGTAACTCAGCTTCTTGGCGAGCTCCGTGGGGTGCCAGGGCCGAAGCGAAGTGAGTGCCATGATGGCTTCGCGAAGGGCTGCCCTTCTGGGTCGGGGGCCTAGCTTTTCGACGATTTCACGTGCCTTCGCGTCGACTTCTTCTCGGCCGGGAACCCCCCCCAATCCGTCGGGAACCCCCCCCAATCCGCCCGGGGGAACCCCCCCCAATCCGCCCGGGGGAACTCCCCCCAATCCGCCGGGAACTCCCCCCAATCCGCCGGGAACTCCCCCCAATCCGCCGGTAGCTCCCCCCAGATTGGGCGCGAGCTCCCCCCGATCCGCGGTCAGGGTCTGTCCCACATTCACCCGCAGGGTGACGACCACGGCGCCCGTGACCTCGGCGAACTCCGGGGCGGAGAGCCCGGCGGCGCGGCACATCTCGGCGACGCGGTTCGTGCCCCGGCCCCATTTCTCGATGAGTCCGGCGCGGTAGAAGACCTCCGCGATGATGGGATTGCGCTGCACCGACAGATGTGGCCGTGTGAGCGATTCAGGCGTGATGCCTTTCGGATATCGCCCCGCGCTCCATATCTCCACGCGGTCGTCGAAGATCGCGAGCGACACTGCGCCACCCGCGATGCTGTAGTCACGGTGGATGAAGGCGTTGACCAGGAGCTCGCGCATCGCATCTGGCGGGATGAGCGGACGGTCGACACGCTGCAGGCGGCCCGGTTCGATGCGGCCTGCCAATGGGAAATGCCGCTGGCAGAACAGCTCGGCTTCCTCGAGCAGCCGGAAGGCCGGTCCGCGCACGTTGCGTTGGTCGAGGAACTCGGTCTTGTCGGTGCCTCGAAACCGGGCCATGCGCAGCTCGCACTGGGGATGGTGGGGAAGGAATGTCTTGCCAAAGAGCACGACGGCCGCGCGCAGGAGCCTGCCCTTGTGGCGTACGCCAAGGCGGTCGAGCAGCTCAGACAGTCCCCGTCCCACCGGTCCCACGAGGCGCCCCGCGGAGCGAGCCGCCTCGACGATGCGCAGCACCTCCTGGCGGTCGAGCTCCTGGAGCGGAACTTCATCGGCCTCCTGGTTCTCCCAGCGACGGCGGCTGTGCGCACGTTCCAGCAAGAGCAGCTCATAGCGCTCCTGCGCCATCTTGCGGGTTGTGTTGCCCACCCGCTCATAGGCGCGGCCGTCGAAGGTGTACGGCACGGAATCGCTGATGCCGTCCACGGTGAGCACGAGGACGCTCCGCCCTGAAGCGACCTCCACGCTCTGGATGTGGAGGTCGAGCGGAGGTTCGAAGCGCTCCCGCGCCGTCGCGATGTCATGCAGGGTCTGTTCGCTCACCTGCTGGCCGATGAGCTCTCCGCCAGGCTTCACGCCCAGCAGCACCTGGCCTCCCTGTCCATTCGCGAAGGCGCAGAGCGTGTGCATCGCCTCGCGCAATTCACCGGTCGAGCGCTTCAACTCGAGTGTGACGGATTCTCCCCTGGCGGCGAGGCGGGCGAGGTCTGGGATCATGTCGGGCCCGTCTCTGCATCATCCGGGCCCGCCATGTCCGGCGCTGTTCCCTCCGGGCGGACGCCTCACCCGCGCGTGCGGCCTCCGGACCGGGACCCTGCGTTCACGCAGGGAGACGGTGCGCCTTCGTGTGCCGACGTCCGCCGACTACAGGCAGTCCACCAGGCCGTCGTAGAGGGTCGTGCTGGTGCCGGGCAGCGTGGCGTAGAGGGGCGAGGTCCCGGAGAGCGCCGTCAGCAGCGAGGTGAGGGTGGTGCCGCTGGCCAGCGGGCTCTGGCAGGTCCAGGTCTGCGTCTGCACGGAGATTCCGCCCGTGGATGGGTCGAGCTCTTCGTTGCTCGCGGCGAACACCCAGACGCACTGGCCAATGACACCCGTCCCGCTGTTGACGGAACACTGGAAGCGCAGCGACTGGATGTTGCTGTAGTCACCCTCGCAGAACGTGTCCCCACAGATGTCGTCGAAGTTGTCCTTCAGGTTCGAGCGCAGCTCCAGCCACGACAGGTACTCCGGCTGGGACGACAGGTAGGACGTGGCATCGACATAGCCGGACAGCGGCTGCGCCACGCCCAGCGGAGCGGACAGGGTCAACCCCAGCGTCGACAGCGCCAGCCACGAACGGATGTTCATCACGGAGCACCTTCCTGGAAATGACCGCCCCAGGGACGGAACGGTCACCTGCAAGGCCATACGGTTTTGACACGAAGCTCAAGCAAACCTTCGTTCACGAAGATTTCACGGTGATGTCTGATGACGGAGCCCGCTTCCTCGACGGGGAAGCGGGCTTGTGTGTTTCATCGAGAGGGCCCGCTCAGCGCACCCAGTTCACGTTGCTGTACGCCTTCGCTCCGTCCGCCCGCTCCGTGTTCGTCAGCGGCGCGTAGACGCGCGTGCTGATGGTGTTGGCGGCGGTGTCCACCTCCACGAGCCGTGTCGGATTGGTGGTGCCGTCGTGGAACGTGTTGAGCATCTGGTAGATGGTGTTGCCGTTCACGCCGGTGTCGGTGCGGTAGGCGGCGTTGCCCACGTGGCCGGAGAAGACGAAGCGCACGTTGGCGTACTGCTTGATGAGGTTGTCGAACACGTACTGGGGGCTGTTGTTGCCGTAGCCACCGTTCGACTGCTCGATGCCGCCGCTGCCGTTCAGGTGCGAGTGGGTGATGATGATGACGTTGTGCTGGGGGAACTGGGCCAGCACGGTCTTCGCCCAGTTCACGGCGTTGGTGCGGGCCCACAGCTCCAGGTTCAACACCAGCCAGTTCAGGCCGCCCGCGTTGAACGTGTGATAGGCGTTGTCGCACTTGCCGGACTCGAACACGCCGCCCAGGGCCTTGAAGCGGGAGAGCGGGAAGTAGGTGTTGAAGGTGGTGGTGTTGCGCAGGTTGGCGTTGACGTTGCCGGGGCACGCGCTGCCGCCCTGGCACACCGCCGCCGTGTCGTGGTTGCCCAGGGCGATGGCGTAGGGAATCTGGGCGGTGTCGAGCACCTGGTACGAATCACTGGCGCGCTGGTAGTGGAGATGGTCGGGCGTGTCCCAGTCCATCAGGTCGCCGGTGTGCAGCACGAAGCGGATGTCCTGGGCCGTCTTGTTGTCGGCGATCCACTGCATGCGCTGGGTGAGCCGGGTGGGGGCGTAGACCGTCTCCTGCTGCGTGTCGGGGATGACGACGAAGGTGAACTTCGTGTCCACCGTGGTGGGCGCGGCGTAGAACTTGATGCCCTCGTTGGTCCAGCCCGCGGCGGTGAGCGCGTCGCGCTCCGCCTGGGTGACGGCGTGGCGGTGTTTCTTCAGGCCCGGGTTGTCGAAGCGGTAGACGGGCACGAGGCACGCGTCCGCCGTCTTGGAGGCATAGAAGCCCACGCCCTCGTCGGTGGTGAAGCCGGAGGCGATGAGGTTCGAGCGCTCGGTGGCGTCGATGGTGACGATGTGTTCACCCCGGCTGGGGCTGTAGAGCCGGTAGACGGGGGACAGACCGGTGCCGGAGGAGCTCGCGGCCTTGAAGGGCGTGCCCCGGTCGTCGGTATAGCCGTAGGTGGTGGCCGCGTTGGCGGCCTCGTTCGCATTGAGGGTGAGGAGGCTGTCGCCCGTGGACGGACGCACCCGGTGATACACGGGCTTGCTGAGCGCGGCGCAGTCCAGCGCCGCCGTGGTGCGGCCCAGGTCCTGCGCATCAGGCGCCTCGCCAGGGCCGCAGGCGGACAGCACGCCGGTCAGGGCCAGGGACGCGAGGAGAGAAGAAAGCTTCAAGATGTGCTCCCAGTGAAGTCAAGATGTTCAAGTTAAAAATGAATTGCTGGGATGCGCATAGCATTGGTGGAAGGGCCGGAGAAGGCACCTGTCGAGGAGTGTCGCGAGTGTCACAGGGGCAGGACCGGATGATCGTGTGGGGACTGCTGGTCGTGCTGCTCACGGGCTGCGCCAGCGGGCCCACGGTGCGGTTGCGCACAGAGCAGGGGACGCGGACGTACGCCCCGGCGACGTGGGACCGGCGGGTGCCGGTCAGTGCGCGGGAGTTCGAGGAGGCGCTGGCGCGGCTGGTGGAGGTACCGCTGACGGTGCGGTCACCGAGGGTGGTGCGCACGATCGCGAAGAAGGGGGCGCAGCTGGACCTGGGGCTCGGGTTCATGCTGCGGGACGGGTACGGGAGATGGTGCCGGGCGCACGAGGCTCCAGGGGACTGTCTGTCGTTGCTGGAGGATGGGGCGGGCTTTGATGAGTTGGACCGGCTGACGCTCGCGGTGGGTATGTCGCTGGACCCATTGCGCGCGAGCATTGGCGCGGCTCTGCAGGACACGCTGAATCCGGAGTTCTTCGTGTCCGTGGTGGCGGGGGCCATCACTTCGTGGGTGGTGCTGGCAGCGGCACCGGAGCCCCTGTTCACCAAGGCCGCGGCGGTGATTGCCGCTGTGTTCCTGGCGTACGTGGGCGTGCAGTCGTTCCTCGCGGTGGTCCGGGCGTGTGGTGCGCTGAAGGAGGCGACGGACCGGGCGAAGACGTTCCAGGAATTGGAGGAGGCGGCGGAAGTCTTCGCGCAGGCACTGGGACCTGAAGTGGCGCGCGTCTTCGTGCTCGCGGTGACGGTGCTGGTGAGTCACGGCGTGACGGCGGGGTTGTCATCCGCGCTCTCCTTGATGCCGCGTTTCCCGGATGCCGTGCGGCTGGGTTCGACCCAAGGGGGCTTCAACCCGGCGCGCGTGTTGGATGTGAGCGCGGTGGCGGTGGTGGACGGAGTGGTGGAGGTGACGCTCGCGTCCACGGCGGTGGCCATGGCCACGATGGGCCCGCCTCCTCCGAGCAGCAGTGCGGGAGGTCCGGGCAAGTGGGTGCAGGTGAATGAGTCGATGTCCGACCGTGCTCGCGACTATCAGGTCCAGGTGACCGGAGCCCCGAAGGGCTCCGCATACCGACTGCGGGAAGGGGACACGGTGGTGGACTACGACGGCTATGACCTGGTGGAGGATTTGCTGCTGGAGGCCAAGGGTCCGGGCTACGCGAAGTTCATCAAGGACGACATGTCGCTGAAGGAGTTCTACAAGGGGTTTGGAAAGGTGCTTGAGCAGGCGGAACGCCAGGAGGCCATGGCCCAGGGAAGACGCATTCGCTGGATCGTCGCGGAGGAGCGTTTTGCCACTCTTCTCAAGAAGGCATTTCTAGAGATAGGGCGCAGTATCGAAGTCGTCTGCATCGCTCCCCTTCAATGAGGAGTCCTGGAACCATGTCCGAGACGTATTACGCGGGTTGCTATTGGCTGGCGCGTTCAGAGCCGGTCGAGGCCTGTGCTCAGCGTCTGGCATCTTTCATCCAGCAGTTGGGCCCATTGGAGCCCACGTGGAACCGCTGGCATCAAGCGGCGGCCAACTTCGAGAAGGCTCGAAAGCGTCAAATTCAGCCGGACGAAGCAACGCTCGCGAAGCTCATGAAGAGCAAGGCCCATCGATTCATGGACCGCTCCAGCTTCTGGCTCTGGGCAGGTGAGAACGAAGAGGAAACCTCGGGGACCCATGGTTTCTGCGGAAGTGCCTCTCCACACAGCCCCTCCGTCTGTGTCGTCACCACCGGCAGCAGGGGCAGTGTCGGGGAGCGTTTGGTGACCGCTCCGGTTCTCACCGAAGTAATGCGCGCCATGGCCCTGGCATGGGAGCCGGAGGTCGGCATCGCGACCTCCCATGCGCATCTGGAACAGATCAAGGTCGATCAGTTTTCATCGCCCGGTACCTTCGTCGGCTGGGTCATGTACTTCGCCGACTTCCGTGGCCCCGTGCCTCCACTGCCCGCGCCCGTCCAGGTGGAGCACATCCCGGACCGGGGCACGCTCATCACCCTCACGCCGGAGAAGTTCACCGTCTCCAATCCGGCCCACGTCGCCCTGGCCGCGGACGTCCAGGCGCGCCTCCAGGAGGCGGGGCTGCTCAAGCCCCTGCGCCCCTGGGGCACCGGAGCCCCTCAGTCCGGGTAGAACATCGGGTCGCGCGTCGCCACGAACGACGAGATGGCGTTCGCCACCTCCGGCGGCAGCGTCGTGAACTGCACGCCCACGCCCGGCATCAGGTCCGGCGTGCGGTCGTTGCCGTCGCGCGCCCAGCGCACCACGCCGTTCACGGTCAGCGGCCGGCCTCCCGGCAGCGTGAAGTCCAGCTCCACCGGCGTGCCGCGCGGCACCGCCTCCACCGTGGCGATGAAAATGCCGCCCTCGCTGATGTCCATCGAGAAGCCGGTGAAGAAGTTGGAGTCACTGCGCGTGTCGATGGTCGTGTGCATCCGCACCCGGCCCGCCTTGCGCGCGTCGCTCTTCGCCGGAGTGGCGGCCACGGGCGCGCGCGCCGGGAGCCGCTCCGCGCGCGTCGGCGCCTCCGTGGACGGCTTCTCCTGGGACGGCCGCAGGGCCGGGGGCGGGACGACCTTCTGGGTCTCCGCCTCCGCCGCGCGGCGGGCCTTCGCCTCGGCCTCCGCGCGGGCCCTGGCGGCGTCCTCCACGCGCTTCAGGTCGGACTCGGCGGACGTCAGCGCCTTCTCCACCCTGGCGGCGTCCTCCTGCTGCACGCGCAGCGCGGACTGGAGGTCCAGCCCGGCCTGCCGGCGCGTGTCCAGCGCGGCCTCTCGCGCGTCCAGGGCCTTCTCACGCAGCCGCGCGAGCTCCGGGGACGGCTCGGGGGACTCGGTGTCCTCCAGGCGCATGGCCCACTGGGACAGGCGCGAGTCCCCAGCATGCTCCGGCCGGGTCAGGGCCTGGCGCATGCGGACAAGCCGCTCGCTCAACGCGGCGGCATCAGCGGTGGCGCGGGCCACCTGTTCGGCGAGCTGCGCTTCCAGCCGGGCCATGTCGGCTTCGGCGCGCGCGAGTTCGACTTCCCGGGAAGGGGTGGGGGACGGGGGCATGGGTGGGGCTCCAGGCGGAGGCCCAGTCTAGCGCCGCCCGGCCTCCCCCACGAGTCCCCCTTCCGGGGATACCCCGTCAGTCCGCGCCCTTGATGCAGGCCACCGGCTTGAGGCGGTGGGCCACCCGGGCGAGTCCTGCCTGCTCCACCGTCTCCAGCACGTCGTCCAGGTTCTTGTAGCAGGGCCCGGACTCGTCCAGCGGCGTGGTGCGGGTGTTGAGCAGGATGCCGGCCTCCGCCATGCGCCGGTCCGTCTCCTCCTGCTGGAGCTGCCGGCGCGCGGCGGCGCGGGACAGCCGCCGGCCGGAGCCGTGGTTCACCGAGTAGATGGACTTCTCCGCCCCCGGCTCCGCGAAGAGGATGGCGCTGCCCGTCTCCATGGAGCCGGGGATGAGGATGGGGTGTCCGGTGGCCTCCCACGTCGTCCCCTTGAGGGCCGGATGTCCGGCGGGGAAGGCCCGCGTGGCGCCCTTGCGTGCGACGAACTTCCCGCCCTCGCGCTGGATGAGGTTGTGGCTGATCTCGTAGTAGATGTTCGCGGTGCCGCCGAACACGTCCTCGAGCGCCCCGCACACGGCCTCGCCGATGAGCAGCCGGTTGGCCACGGCGAAGTTGGCCGCCATGTTGTGCAGGTTCCAGTAGCTGCGGCCCAGGGCGCTGTCCGCGTCCAGCCAGACGAAGTCCTCGCTGCGGCTCTTGAGGCCCAGCTGCGCGGCGCCCGCCACGAAGAAGTGCTTGGCGATGTTCCAGCCGAAGCCCCGGCTGCCGGTGTGGAGCATCACCCAGACGCGCCCCGTCTCATCCACCTGCATCTCGGTGAAGTGGTTGCCGCCGCCCAGGCTGCCCAGCTGTCCGCGCTTGTCGAAGGCGCGCTCGGGGATGGACACGCCGGTGTCCTCCACGGGGATGAAGTCGCGCTCGGTGACCGAGCGGCTTCGGCCCAGGGCCTTGGCGCCATGGCGCAGGACTTCCTTGAGGGTGGGGTCACTGACCCTGCGCTGCTTGCGCGCCCGGGTGGCGCCCACGCCCACGGCGATGCGCTCGGTGACCTCGTTGATCCACTGGCGGCGCTTCGCGGGGTCGGCGACGTCCTCCACGGTGAGGGAGGTCTGCAGCTGGACCATGCCGCAGCCGATGTCATAGCCGGCGGCGGTGGGCAGCAGGGTGCCGTCCGTCTCCACGATGGTGCCGATGGGGACGCCATAGCCCACGTGACAATCGGGCGTGACGGCGACGCGGGTGACGCCGGGGAAGGTGGCGGCGTTGACGACCTGATCGAAGACGGCGTCTTCCAGCGGGGGGGCTTCCGGATTGCCTTCCTCCCCCCAGAGGAGCTTGTCGGAGAGGAACAGGTCCGCGTGCACGCGCATGGTCTTGGTGCGCGGCAGGACGTAGTGGCCCTCGGAGACCTTTTCCAGGTGTTGCTTCCAGCTCATGGTGAATCCCCCAGGTGGGTGAACCCGCGGCAGGGACGAAGCCCTCCCTCATCCCTGACGGTGCCGGTTTCCGGACACACGATTGGCTGCTTGCCTGGCGTGCGTCGAGAGGAAACCCCGTGGGGTGGACGGAGGGAACGGCCGGGAGTGCACGGAGCGGCATTCAGACAAGCCTGGGGGTTGCGGCGGCGGATCGGCATTCCCATTTCTGCAGCGTGCATCAAGGGGGTGGGCGATGGGGTTTTTGACGGGGATGGTGCTGTCGGTGGCGTTGCAGGCGGGGCCGGTGGAGATGACCGCGGCTCCGGTGTTCAATCCATCGCTGTGCGCCAAGAAGCGCGTGGATCCATGCGGGTGCCATCACGTGTACGGCATCCGGCACTGCCACCAGAACCGGAAGAGCAACCACTGCGAGGCGCAGGTCCGCGCCTCCGAGCCGGATGTGGAGCAGGAGACCGCGGAGGCCACGAATCCGCTCCAGAGCCTCATCGACCCGGCGAAGTCCGTGTCCATGTAGGACGGTTCCTGAGGGGGGTGGAAACCGGGCGTCCTTCCCTGAAGAGGGGGAGGGCGCCACGGTTCGTTGTGGGGGGCTATCCCGGGTCCAGGGCCCAGGTGCCTTCGTCCCACCGTTTCAGTGCTTCCGAGGCTTCGAAGGGCACGAGTCCCTGGCCCTTCGCGGCTTCCTCCAGGACAGTTCTGGCTTCCGCCGTCCGGTAGCGGAGCAGGTGGGCAGCGGCCATGACCCGCACGTCCATGCGCTCATGTTTGAGCAGTACGAGGAGCGCATCCCGCCCAGGATCGCCGTGGGCCAGGAGTTGATCGATCGCGGCCCCGTACTTCCTGGCGTGCTTGTTTCCGGTCTTCGCGTCTCCCTTCCAGATGGCATCGGTCTGGGCGGCGACGTGCAGTGCGACCTGTTCGACCAGCTTCTCCAAGGTCATTGCCAGAGTCCCTTCGACACGTTCTCGATGGCCCGCAGCCCGAAGTCGCGCTGGGCCTCGTACGACTGGGTGCTCAACCATTGCCGCACGGTCAAGCCGCCTGAGCCCGTGAGGTTACGCCGGATCGAGGAATAGAACTGGCTGACGCGGGCATGCACTCCTTTGTCCAGCGGGATGACGTTCTCGGTGTTGTGAAGCGCCTGGGGACCGAACCGCTGCACGTTGCCCGGGGTCTGCTCGACGATGTGGTGCCACTCCTTGCCAGGACCCGCCGGGCCCAGGGCCTTCTTGAAGCCGCTGAACGAGCCCCAGCCCCTGGGCGCACCCACAGGGGGCGTAGGTCCACCGCCATTGGCGGCCATGGCCACCGCGCCAGGCGCGAGCGCGACCGTCACGGTCCCGGCGCTCACCGCCACCGTCTCCACGGATCCGACCGCCGCGAACCGCAAGCTCAGCTGGGACTCCGCCTGCACCGTCGCCAGGGCGGCTCCAGGGAGCCGAGGGACCTTCGCGGCCAACCCTGGGGCCGTGGAGCCGATCGCCGCCGTGGCCAGCAGGGCGAATGCGCGCGCCGCGTTGCGGCCCATGACCTTTCCGTAGCGCTCGCCCGCCTCGCGCAGTGCGCCGAACGTGGTGGCCCGATCCGCGGCTTCCACCAACTGCTTGAAGCCCACGATGAGGTTCCAGAAGGTGTCGACGCCCACGTAGGCGATGAGCGTGGCGGTCATCACCGCCGCGAGCCCCTTGGAGAAGGGTTCGGGTACCGCGAGCAGGACCATGTACGTGGTCCAGGTCCAAAGGACCGTCGTCAGCATGGCCTGGGGATCGGCCATGTCCTTGAAGGCATCCAGCATTTCCTCCAGCACGGCCCCCTGAGCGAGCGCCATGGCCAGGGCGTAGCGCCCGTCCCCGTTGACCGTAGGGCCCTCCAGCAGCAGACGCAGACAGTCACCAGGCCTGCCCGTGCGCTCGCACCAGCGCAGGTAGGCGCGCGTCAGCTCCACATCCGCACTGGAGGCATCGCCTTCCAGGTGCTCATCCGGCCCCAGTGGCGTGATGCGGCGGCTGCGCGGGTCATAGAGATACGAACCACTGCGCGGCTCCACCTGCCACAGTCGTCGTGCCTCTTCCTGGGGCCGCGAGGCCGGACGCACGGCTCGGGCCAGGACCGCGACGGCTTCTTCGAAGTCCTCCTCGTCCACTTCCACCGGCGTGCCGCCTGCGGAGGGTGTGACCACAATGGGTGCACCCCTGCCTGTTTCCAGACGCACCGACCGCGTGACACCGCCACAGCCCGTCAGCAGCACGACCACGAGCGGAATCAACCCCCAGCGTCGCATGCGAATGTCCTCTCTGGAGACTGAGACGCTCCGTGAGAGTCATTTGAGCATGCAATGGCAGACGAATGCAGAGGGCATGCTCCGCGCGCAGCCCACCTCAATGCGCGGCGGCAGGCTCCCCAGGAAGCGCCTCTGAACGGCTCACCTCGAGGTCGCTCTCCGAGCGGATGATGACCCAGCGCGCCTGCGGCGACACGCGCAGGGCCACCACGTTCGGCGCCAGGCGGCGCATCTCCGGCTTGTAGGGCATCACCGCGGACGGATGCGGTTTCGGTTGGCCCCCAGACGCGCGATTCATCAGCGCGAGGACCTTCACCGTGGGGCGCTCCGGCGTTGGAGCAGGATGCAGCGTGGGCGGTGGCACGCGCGGAGGACTCCGCGGCAGCGCGGGCAGGCCCAACGCCACACCCGGCAGGGGCTTCTGGGGCACGCTCCTTCCCACAGTGACGGGCGCGATGCCCGGAGGCGTATTCCCTCCCCGCTGCGCGGCCCCCGCCGCCGGCTCCCCGAAGGCGGCCATCGACACGATGACCTTCGGCAGCGGTGCAGCCTCCGGCGCACGCTGCGCCCCCGCCGCCACATGCGCCATGGAACGCGACATCGTCTCCGTCGCCGAATCCAGCGCGGGCGTCACGGTCGGTATGGCAGGCCGCGGATGGGACAGCACCGCCTGCCGTCCCGGCCCCGGCATCGCGCCCGGTGTCCCACGGACGTTCACCGGCGTGATGGACGGCGCCACCGGAAGACTCCGCGGCGCGGCCGGCTCCTGCGTGGCGCTGAGCAGGATGGGCGGCGGCACGCTGCGCATCCGTCCGGGCGGCGGCGTTGGCGGCGGCAGCCGGTCGAAACGGTAGAGCTCCTCGTCCTCCAGGGCCGTCGGCGTCACCGCGCCCTGACCCATCCGCGCCAGTTCCTGCTGCAACGTCGGGTCGCGCGGATCCAACTCCAGCGCTGCCTTCAGGGCGCCCCGCGCGCGGGACTCACAACCCAGTGACAACAGCACTTTCGCGGCTTTGCGGTACGCGACAATCGCTTGCTCCTTCTGCCCCGCGCGGCGGCAGGCCTCCGCCAGCCGGACGCGCACATTCGCGTCGCGCGGCAGCAACTTCACGAGCTGCGCGTACGTTTCCACGCACTGCGCATACCTCCCCCGCTGGTACAGCGCATGGGCGGCTTCCTTCAACTCCCGCAGCTTCATCGACTCGCGCTCGCTCATGGGGGTCTCCGCGTCGGTGTCGCTCCCCTGAGCTAGCAGGCGACGTGCCGCGCTCCCGTGACGCGCGCTCGCGTTCACTGCCTCGCCCCCACCGCGCCCCCAGGCTGGAAACCCTGTCATCCACCCGGCGGACCCCAAGGCAATCCACCGTGTCCCCGTGCACGCTGTCCGCTGAAGGACCCGGCAGGAACCCTGTAGAAATGGGAACCACGCTGTAACAACGTCAGTGTCCGCAGCGCGGGGGCTCTCGGGAGACGTCGGATGCCCACGCATGGGACATTGGGGCAACTCCGGACTCCGCCGGAGTCACCCGGAGGTCGCATCCATGGCTTCACGCTTCGTGGTCCTGACGTTGGGAACCCTGCTGCTCAGCACCCTGCCCGCGGGGGCAAGGGAGCCTGCCGCTCGCGCTGGGGACTCGAAGGAGCTTCCTGCCGCGGACGAGACGCTCACCCTGAAGAAGGGCGCGAAGCAGGTGCTGACGGTGCAGGGGATGAGCCGCGTGGCGCTGGGCGACCCGTCCATCGCGGACGTGAAGACGACCGGGAAGGACGGGGTGGAGGTCTCCGCGCTGGCGAAGGGGACGACCACGCTCATCATCTGGGGCGCTGACGGCAAGCGCCGCACGTACCGCATCGTGGTGGACGGCTAGCGTCCCCCGCGAGTCGGCCGCTCACGGCTCCGACAGCAGGAACAGCGCGTGCGAGCTGGCGATGGGCCGCGTGCGGTCGTCCTGCCAGGCCTCCACGCGCACGTTGGCCACGCGCCGCCCCTGCCGCGTGATGAACGCCCGCGCGAAGGTGTCCTGCGCCTTGCCCGAGCGCAGGAAGTCCACCGTGGTGGAGATGACCTTGGGCACGCGCTCGGTGTCCGTCTGGAGCAGCAGCTCGAAGATGGCGCTCGACTCCAGCAGCGCCCCCAGCGTGCCGCCGTGCAGCGCGGGCAGGATGCTGTTGCCAATGAGGTGCGGCGCGTAGCGCATGCGGCAGAGCATCTCGCCGGCCAGGTTCTCCACGCCAATGCCCATGAAGCGCGTGTAGGGGATGGCGTCCGTGAGGCGGTGGTACTCGCGCGACTGGCGCACCTGACGCACCAGGTCCGCGAGGGGAAGCGAAGGCGTGCTCATCAGCTCTCCACCCGCATGAAGGTGCCCTGCGACGAGGCCACCGGCGTCGCCGGGTCGCCCTGGTGCACCAGCGCGCGCACGAAGGCGACCATGCGGGTGACCTTGTAGCACTCGGCCTGTGCGGTCAGCGGCAGGCCCGGACGCGCGGGGCGCAGGTAGTCGATTCGCAGGTCCAGCGTGACGATGGCCGCGAACGCGTTCAGCGCCGCCATCACCGCCGTGCCGCTCGCCGCGTCGATGAGCGTGGTCACCGCGCCGCCCGCCACCACCCCCGTCTCCGGGTTGCCGACGAGCACGTCCGCGTAGGGCATCACCACCGTCGCGTCCGTGGTGCCCACCGCTTCCAGCCGCAACTGGAGCGCGTGGTTGTGGGGCACCGCCTCGGTGAACAGCACGCCCAACTTCTCGCGCCGCTCCTCCGGGTCCGTGGGAAGACTGAAGTCCGACATGGGCTGGATGCAGTAGCAGATTCGGAACGCGCCGGGGGAACGCACCGCGGCACGCCGCGCCCAGGAACACGCCTGCCCGTCCGCGAGTTCACGGGCGCCCTGCGAGCCCGCGCATCCTGGCAGGATGCCGCGCCCCGCGTCTTCCCCGAGGACACTTCCGGTGAACCGACCCCTCTCCTCCCTCTGCTTCGCACTGCTCGTCCCAGGCATGCTCCTGGCGGCGCAGCCCCTGCCCCGGCCCGCGAGTGCACCCGAGCCCGCACCGCCAGGGCAGGGTGAAGCGCCTCCGCAGGAACCGCCCAAGCCGCCCGCGCCCAAGGACACCGCGCGCGAGGCCGCCCGGGCGAGCGAGGGCGACGGTGGCACCCTGGCCCCCGTCGTCACCCCGGAGCAGCCGGACGCGAAGAAGGACGAGTGGAAGGTGGACGCGCCTCCGGGCGTGGCCAGCAGCCAGGTGCCCATCGACGTGCGCGAGGGCACGTGGATGAACGTGGACGTGAGCCCGCGCGGGGACGAGCTCCTCTTCGACCTGCTGGGAGACATCTACGCGCTGCCCATCGCGGGCGGCGAGGCTCGCGCGCTGACGTCTGGCGCCGCGTGGGACATGCAGCCGCGCTACAGCCCGGATGGGAAGTCCATCGCGTTCACCAGCGACCGGGGCGGCGGGGACAACGTCTGGGTGATGGACCGCGACGGCAAGAACCCGCGCGCGGTGACGCAGGAGAAGTTCCGCCTGCTCAACAGCCCGGCGTGGAGTCCGGACGGCCAGTTCCTGGTGGCGCGAAAGCACTTCACCGGCCGGCGCTCGCTGGGCGCGGGCGAGGTGTGGATGTACCACCGCGCGGGCGGCGAAGGCGTGAAGCTCACCGAGCGCGCCAACGACCAGAAGGACCTGGGCGAGCCCGCGTTCTCCCCGGACGGCCGCTATGTCTACTTCAGCCAGGACGTCACGCCGGGGAAGTCCTTCGAGTACGACAAGGACCCGAACAAGGAGCTCTACGCCATCCAGCGGCTGGACCTGGACACGAAGGAGGTGGAGCCCTTCGTCACCGGCCCGGGTGGCTCCATCCGGCCCACGCCGTCGCCGGACGGCAAGCAGCTGGCGTTCGTGCGGCGGGTGCGCGGCAAGAGCGTGCTGTACGTGACGGACGTGAAGTCCGGGGCGGAGCGGCCGCTGTATGTCGGGCTCGACCGGGACATGCAGGAGACGTGGGCCATCCACGGCGTGTCCCCGGTGATGGCGTGGACGCCGGACAACAAGTCGCTGGTGTTCTGGGCGGGCGGGACGCTGCACCGCGTCGAGGTGGCGACGAAGAAGGTGACGCCCATCCCCTTCCACGTGAAGGGCACGCGCACGGTGTTCGCGGCGGTGAAGGGCGCGCGGCCCGTGGCGCCGGACCGCTTCGACGTGAAGATGCTGCGCTGGATGCAGGTGTCACCGGATGGCAAGAGGCTGGTGTACCAGGCGCTGGGCAAGCTGTACGTGAAGGAGCTGCCGTCGGGGACGCCTCGGCGGCTGACGCGGCAGAACGAGCACCTGGAGTTCCATCCGTCGTTCTCGCGGGACGGGCGCTCCATCGTCTACACGACGTGGGACGACGACGCGCTGGGCGCGGTGCGCATGGTGTCGGCGACGGGCGGCGAGGGCCGCGTGGTGACGACGCAGCCGGGCTTCTACGTGGAGCCCTCGCTCAGTCCTGACGGCAAGTGGGTGGTGTACCGGACGACGGGCGACGGCTACCTGATGCCAGGCACGTGGAGCCGGGAGACGGGGCTGTTCGTGGTGCCGTCCACCGGTGGAGGCGTGGCGCGCAAGCTGACGCGGGATGGGGAGCAGCCGCACTTCGGCGCGAAGTCGGACCGCGTGTACTTCCTGCACGTGGAGTCCAAGGACGTGGAGGACGTGCGCACGCTGCGCAGCATCGGGCTGGACGGTGGCGAGCCGCGCACGCACCTGACGAGCGGGGGCGCGCTGGAGATGCGCGTGTCGCCGGACGACAAGTGGGTGGCCTTCCGCGAGGACTTCAACGCGTACGTGACGCCCTTCGTGCGCGGCGCGAAGGAGGCGCGGGTGGGGCCGTCCACCAAGGCGATGCCGGTGACGCAGGTGAGCCGTGACGCGGGCGAATACCTGCACTGGTCTGGCGCGGACGCGCGGCTGTCGCTGCACTGGGCGCTGGGGTCCAAGCTCTACACGCGGGCGCTGAAGAACGCGTTCACGTTCATGGACGGCGCGCCCAAGACGCTGCCTCCGCCGGAGGTGGACGGGGTGGACGTGGCGTTCTCCCAGAAGTCGGACGTGCCGGAGGGGACGCTGGCGCTGGTGGGCGGGCGGATTGTCACGATGAAGGGCGAGCAGGTGGTGGAGGAGGGCGTGGTGGTGGTGAAGGGCAACCGCATCGTGGCGCTGGGCCCGGTGGGGAAGGTGAACGTGCCCGCGTCCGCGAAGATCGTGGACGTGAAGGGCAAGACGTTGATGCCGGGCCTGATTGACGTGCACTGGCACGGGGCCATGGGCGTGGACGGGCTGATGCCGGAGCAGAGCTGGGTGCAGGCGGCGTCGCTGGCGTTCGGCGTGACGACGCTGCACGACCCGTCCAACCACTCGGAGACCATCTTCGCCGCGAGCGAGCTGGGCAAGGCGGGGATGCTGACGTCGCCGCGCATCTTCTCCACGGGCACCATCCTGTACGGGGCGGCGAGCGCGGACGCGCACGTCGAAATCGACACGCTGGATGATGCGCGCCGGCACCTGCGGCGGATGAAGGCGTTGGGCGCGTTCAGCGTGAAGAGCTACAACCAGCCCCGGCGCGACCAGCGGCAGAAGGTGCTCCAGGCGGCGCGCGAGCTGGACATGCTGGTGGTGCCCGAGGGCGGCTCGCTGCTCCAGCACAACCTGACCATGGTGGTGGACGGGCACACGGGGCTGGAGCACTCGCTGCCGGTGGCGCGCATCTACGACGACGTGCGCCAGCTCTGGAAGGGCACGCAGGTGGGCTACACGCCGACGCTGGGCGTGGCCTACGGCGGGCTCATGGGGGAGAACTACTGGTACCAGAAGACGAACGTCTGGGAGGACACGCGACTCTTGTCGTTCGTGCCCCGGCGCGTGGTGGACGGGCGTTCGCGTCGCCGCGTGATGATTCCGGACGAGGAGTTCAACCACCAGAACGTGGCCCGTGTGGCGAAGGAGCTGAACGACCTGGGCGTGAGCGTGCAGTTGGGCGCGCACGGTCAGCGTGAAGGCCTGGCGGCGCACTGGGAGCTGGCGATGTTCGTGCAGGGCGGCATGTCGCCGATGCAGGCCTTGCGCGCGGGCACGCTCAACGGCGCGCGCCACCTGGGCATGGACAAGGACCTGGGCTCGCTGGAGGTGGGGAAGTTGGCGGACCTGGTGGTGCTGGACAGGAACCCGCTGGAGGACATCTCCAACAGCCGCACGGTGCGCTACACGATGGTGAACGGCCGGCTGTACGACGCGAACACGCTGAACGAAGTGGGCACGCGGCAGCGCACGCGCGCGAAGTTCTACTTCGAGAAGGACGGCAACGAGGGCTGGAGCCCCCGCGCCACCACGCACGCCACGGAGCAGGTCTGCGATTAGGCGTCGTACTCGTGTTGTGTGGAGCGCTCGCGGGCTGCGCAGGCGGCCCGCGACAGCTCCGGCAGTCCATTGGCCCGGGGCCTGGGCCGGGCTGTGTCAGCACCGTGGATTGCCAATGCAAGAGCGGCTCGGCGGCGGCTTGCGAGCAGGTGGAGATGATGAAGCCGCCTCGGAGGCCCAACCCGTTTCCGCCTCCTGGGACGACGGAGGAATCCCGTGAGATGGAAACCGAACGCGACCGGGAAATCTGTGCTGAGCACTACCTTCGCTGTGTCGACGCGGGTGGAGACCGCAAGTCCGGACGGGTCGAGGCGAGAGCCGGTGCGCATCCTGCCGGGCCTACTGTGCGGCTCATGGCTTCTGGCCTGAGGCCATCTACACCTGGAATGGGAGGCCGCTCGAATGCATGGGAAAATAAGGAAGGCTTTCGAGGATCCGTCCTTCCGCGATCCGGACTGGCGTGCCTTCATCGAGGACATCGAAGAGACAGGCGAGCTTGCCCCAAGAGACTGGCCACGCTTCCGCGCCGGCCTCAAACAAGTGGAGCGGCGTCATGAGGGTCAGGTGCCTCCAGCTGCGCTTCGCCGGTATCTCGCCAAGATGACGTTCATGTGCGCCGCGCATTGGGGGCAGACCCCACGGATCGTAAGAGGCGCCCTGCGTGCGTACCTGAAGCATCCGGTGGACACCCGGATGTACTCCTACACGGCCGCGGAGTACTGGCAGTGGGCGTTCAAGGTCTCTCCCGCGGACCTGCCCGCCGCGGAGGCCATGCTCGCGGAGGTCCGCGAGTACCTGCCATCCCTGGACGACCACGAGCGCCGCAACACGGAAGGCCTGCTGGCCTTCCTGGAGCGCCAGCGCGGCTGACCCCTCAGCGGGCCGTCGCGGCCACCTGGGCCAGGGCCTGCTGGATCTGCGGCAGCGCGTAGGGCTTGGGCAGCACCACCACGCCCAACCACTGCTGCGGATCCCCATCCAGCGCCGAACGGCCGTGGCCGGACGCGATGATGATCCGCATGGCGGGCTTTCGCAGCGCCACCTCGCGCGCCAGGTCCACGCCGGACATGCCCGGCAGCGTGACGTCCGTGAAGAGCACGTCGAACCGCTCCGCCGCCAGCGCCACCCGCGCCTCCTCCGCGCTCGCCACCGACATCACCGCGTGGCCCAGCAGCCCCAGCAGCTCACTGGCGGACGCGCGGATGTCCTCGTCATCCTCCACCAGCAGCACGTGCATCCGCCGCGCGGCCTCCTGCGTCGCCGACGTCTCCCCGGTGCGAGGCGCCTCCGGCCACTGGAGCTTCGGCGTCGCCATCCGCTGCTGCCGCTGGTCCAGCAGCGTGCGCACCTTGCGCGCCAGGTCCTCGCGCCGGTACGGCTTGGACAAGAGGCTCACGCCCGGGTCCAACCGGCCGCCGTGCACGATGGCGTTCTCCGTGTAGCCGGACGTGAAGAGCACCTCGATGTCCGGCTGCAGCGCCTTCGCCTGCCGCGCCAGCTCCGGACTGCGCACCGGCCCCGGCATCACCACGTCCGTGAAGAGCAGGTCCACCGCCACGCCGCTCTTCAGGATGGACATCGCGCTCTGGCCGTCCACCGCGCGCAGCACGCGGTAGCCCAGCTCCGTCAGCATCTCCACCACCGTCGCGCGCACCTCCGCGTCGTCCTCCACCGCGAGGATGGTCTCCCTCCCGCCCTCCACCGGCCCCATCACCACCTCCGTCACCGGCGCCTCCGGCTGGAAGGCGCGCGGCAGGTACACCTTGACCGTCGTGCCATGACCCAGCTCGCTGTAGAGCTTCACGTGCCCGCCGGACTGCTTCACGAAGCCGTACACCATGCTCAGCCCCAGGCCCGTGCCCCGGCCCTCCGGCTTCGTGGTGAAGAAGGGCTCGAACGCGCGCTCCATCACCTCCTGCGACATGCCCCCGCCCGTGTCCGACACCGCCAGCAGCACGTACGCCCCGGCCATCACCTCCGGGTGCGCCTGCGCGTAGTGGTCGTCCAGCGATGCGTTGCTCAACTCCAGCGTCAGCTTCCCGGCGCCCCCCATCGCGTCGCGCGCGTTGATGGCCAGGTTGAGGATGACGTTCTCCAACTGGTGCGGATCCGCCATCGTGTTCCACAGCCCGCCGCCGATGACCGTCTCCACCTCCACGTCCTCGCCCAGCGCGCGGCGGAGCAGGTCGTCCATGCCCCGCACCAGCCGGCCCAGGCTCAGGGAGCGCGGCTCCAGCGGCTGCCGCCGCGAGAACGCCAGCAACTGCCCGGACAGCCGCGCCCCTCGCTCCACCGCGCTCAGCGCCGAGCGCACCCGGTTCATGCCCCGCTCGTTGCCCGCCACGTCACGCTGGAGCAGCTGCAGGTTGCCGCCCACCACCTGGAGCAGGTTGTTGAAGTCATGCGCCACGCCGCCCGTGAGCTTGCCCACCGCCTCCATCTTCTGAGCCTGCCGCAGCTGCTCCTCCGTCTGCCGCTGCTCGGTGACGTCGCGCCCGCTGGCGTACAGCACGCCGTCCTCCGGCACCGGCACCGCCGTCCAGGAGATGCGCCGGTAACCGCCGTGCTTGCAGCGGTAGGCGCTCTCGAAGTTCAGCGTGGGATTTCCTCCCTCCAGGCGGTGCACCTCGGCGCGCGTTCGCGAGTAGTCCTCCGGGCGCTCCAGCCACTCCGACGTGCGGCCCAGCAGCTCCTCCTCCGTCCACCCCAGCATGTGCGTCCAGGCCGGGTTGACGCTGAGGAACTTCCCCTCCGACAGGCTCCCCACCACCAGCAGGTCCTGGGACACGTTCCATACGCGGTCCCGCTCCAGGGTGCGCTGCGCCACGCGCTGCTCCAGCGTCTCGTTGGCCTTCTTCAGGTCCGCCAGCGCCTTGAGCCTGGACAGCGTCGCCCACACGCGGTCGGCCACGTTGCGCGACAGCTCGATCTCCTCCGCGGTCCACGTGCGCGGCTGCACGTCGTGAAGGAACAGCACCGCCACGAACCGGCCATGCTCCAGGAGCGGGATGTTGAACAGGGCCCGGATGCCCACCTGCTCCAGCGTGTCCGCATGGGGCGCCGTGCGCGGGTCCTTCCGCACGTCCGGAATGGCCACGACCTCGCCCTTCAGGAGGTCTTCCAGGAACACGCCGTAGTCGTGGAAGCGGTGCACGCCCTCCACGCGCACCACGTCCGGTGAGGCCACCCAGTTCGGGTGCATCAGCACCAGCGCATGCGTCGCGTCCACCGTGCCGTAGCCCGCGCGCGGCACGCCCAGCATCCGCCCCACCACCTCCATGGCCAGCTGCGCGGCGGCATCCGGGGACGAGGCCTCGCGCAGCCGGTCCGCCATCTCCAGCAGCGCGGTCTGCCGCAGCTCCGCCCGCTTGCGCGCGTCGATGTCCACCAGCACGCCGGGAAAGCGCAGCGGCGCGCCCTGCGCGGAAAGGTGACAGTGGCCGCTGGCCTCCACCCACCGGTTCGCCCCGTCGGCGTGGAGCACGCGGTACTCGGCGCGGTACGCACCGCCCGTCTTCAAGACGCGGGCGATGGCCGCTTCCACCCCGGGCCGGTCCTCCGGGTGGATGGCGGCCACGAACTGGGAGATGGGCAGACCTTCGCGCGCCTGCACGGGGTCCAATGAGAAGGAATGCGCGAAGCGCTCGTCCGCGACGACGCGGTTGCTGGGCACGTCCCACACCCAGGTGCCAATCATTGCCTCGGCGTTCAGCGCCAATTGCACGCGCTCGTTCGCCTCGCGCAAGGCATCGTTGGCCTGGTGGCGCTCGGTGACGTCCTGGGTGATGCCCACCAACTGCACCGGCTTGCCGGCCGCGTCGTACACCAGTGACGCGCGCCGGTGGATCCACCGCACGTCCCCGGTGTCCTGACGGCGGATGCGGTACTCCACCGACGGCGTGACCTGCCCAGAGGCCCGCGTCCGCGCGTTGGACACGTGGTGCCGGTCCTCCTCCAGCGCGAGCGCCTCGATGACCGGCGCGGGCAGGGTGTCCGAAACCGGCACGCCGTACAGCCGGCAGAACTGTGGCGTCACCGTCAGCTGATTGGTGGCGATGTCCAGCGTGAACACGCCAATACCACCCGCTTCCTGGGCCAACCGCAGCTGTTCCTGCTTCACGTGCGCGTCGGCGTTTCCGCCAGGGGACGCCGGGGACGCCAGAACCTGGGGGACCGGGTCGGGAGCCGTGCCAACGCCGTCATCCAGACCCGCGGCGCGCAGGCGGAATCGCAGACGTTCGACCTCGGCCCTCAGGGCCTGTTCCGTTTCGGAAAGGGGCACGCTCATGAGCGGGGGGACCGAGGGTCGAGGGGGGCGACCTCCGGCCGTGGCACTGTCGCCCGGGTCCTCCGGGGTGGGCAACGGAGAATTCCGAAGGAGTCATTCCCCCGGGACCGGGGCATCCTCCCCGGTGTCGGCGTTCGCGCCCGGCTGTCCCGGGTCAACGCCCGAGGGCGTGTCGCCAGTCCGCCGTGCCGGCGCGCGAGCCCCTCTGTCCCGTCGCTTTGACGCAGGGCAGCCAGGACGTCAGGGCGTCCCGGGCCTGGGAATAGAGCGCGCGGCGGCGTGTCCAGGGCTTGCAGAACCTGGCAGACGTCACGGGTCACCCAGGGCAAATGCGCGCCATGGGACGTCCCGCGTAGCGGAGAGTCGTGAACACTCACATCACCCGCGGGTCGCAATGCTCACTTCCCGCCTTGACGCTGCCAGGAATTTCTTTAAAGAATGCACGCACGTCCTCTTCTTCTTGGAAGATGGCGTATGTACCGGGCCTCGCGTTCCCCAACCGCGGAACCGGTGCGTGACGTCCCAGTTGAGCCCCGCGCGCCGCGTTCCCCCTCTCGGCGCGCGGTGGCCCCTGGGACTTCCACCCCGCCCCGCTCACTCATCAGGTCCCCTCGAGGATTCGAGTGTCCACGTCCACCTTCGTCCTGCCCGTCTCGCTGGCCCTGCAGCTGCTCACCTCGGCGTCGCCTTCCCCCCAGAACACGGCGACCGCGCCCTCCCAGGAGCCCGCGCCGAAGTCCCCGGCCACCTCGTCGGTGAAGGCCACGCCCCCGGCCGTGACGAAGCTGAGCGCCGCGCAGCAGGCCACGGCGGCGAAGCTGATGGGGCCCGCGCTCGCGGAAGGCCATGCGTACGCGCGGCTGGCGGAGCTGACGGACGGCATCGGGCCGCGCCTGTCCGGCTCCGAGTCCGCGGAGGCCGCGGTGCAGTGGGCCCTGCGCAGCTTCCAGGCGGATGGGGTGAAGGCGTGGAAGGAGCCGGTGAAGGTGCCACGCTGGGTGCGGGGCGAGGAGCACGGCGAAATCCTCGCCTCCGAGCGCACGCGCGGCCTGCCGCTGGCGCTGCTGGCCCTGGGCGGCAGCGCGCCCACGCCGCCGGAGGGCATCACGGCGGAGGTGGTGGAGGTGGGCTCGCTGGAGGAACTGGCGGCGCTGGGTGACAAGGTGAAGGGCCGCATCGTGTTCTTCAACCACACCATGTCGGAGGCGGCGGACTACGGCCGCTTCGCGGGGCTGCGAGGCCGGGGGCCGGCGGCGGCGGCGAAGCAGGGCGCGGTGGCCGCGCTGGTGCGCTCGCTGGCCACGGCGTCGCTGCGCACGCCGCACACGGGCTCCACGCGCTTCGACGAAGGCGGCCCGCGCCTGCCCGCGGCGGCGGTGTCGGTGGAGGACGCGCTCACGCTGCACCGGATGCTCCAGGGCGGGACGGTGAAGGTGCGGCTGGTGCTGGGGTGCTCCGATTTGCCGGACGCGGACTCGTCCAACGTGGTGGCGGAGGTGCGGGGCCGCGAGAAGCCGGACGAGGTGGTGCTGCTGGGCGCGCACCTGGACTCGTGGGACGTGGGCACGGGCGCGCACGACGACGGCGCGGGCGTGGTGATGGTGATGGAGGCCGCGCGGCTCATCGCGAAGCTGCCCCAGGCGCCCCGGCGCACGGTGCGCGTGGTGCTGTTCATGAACGAGGAGAACGGGCTGCGCGGCGGCCGCGCGTACGCGGAGCGGCACGCGAAGGAGCTGTCCAAGCATGTGGCCGCCATCGAGATGGACGCGGGCGGAGGGCGCCCCCTGGGCGTGAGCCTGCACGCGGGCCCGGGCGGTGAGGCGCTGCTGTGGCCGTGGCTGGCGCCGCTGGAAGGGCTGGGCGCGGCGAAGTTCCTGGTGGGGCACGCGACGGGCGCGGACCTGAGCCCCATGGAGCCCGCGCACGTGCCCTTCGTGGGCGTGCGCGTGGACAGCAGCCGCTACTTCGACGTGCACCACTCCATGGCGGACACGCTGGACAAGGTGGACCCCCAGGACCTGTCGCGCAGCACCGCCGCGGTGACGTGGATGGCGTACGCGCTGGCGGAGTCACCGGGCACGCTCGCGCGCCCCACCGCGCCGGAGTCGGACGACCCGCCGAAGAAGAAGTAGCAGGTCGCTGCTACGCCTCCGCCGGGGTCTTTCGCGGCCCGCCCCGGCGCAACGGCAGCTCCGGCAGCAGCAGCGTGACGAGCAGGGCCGCCAGCGCGACGAAGATGGCGAAGCGGTACACCGCCATCGTCGCGCGGGTGAAGGACTCCTTCAGCGCGCGCTCCACACGGTCCACGGTGGACAGCGCGCGGGCCTCGTCCGCGTCCACGCGCGCGCGGGCCTCGGGCCCCTCCTGCAATGCCTGTCGCCGCTCCTCGGCGAAACCCTCCCGCAGCTTCGCCTTCACCTGCTCCGGCTGGAATCGCTGTCCCTGCGGCGCGCCCTCTCCTCCGCTCAGGCCTCCCGGCGCGGACGCGTGCAATTCCTGCCGCACGTCCGGAGGCAGCCCGCGCGTGGCCTGCTGCGTGCGCGCCTGCATCTCCCGGCCCAGCGTGCCCGCGAACACGGTGCCCAGGAGCGCCACGCCCACCGTCATGCCCAGCTGCCGGAAGAACGTCGCCGCGGACGTGGCCACGCCAATGCGCTGGGGCGGCACGGCGTTCTGCACGGCCACGGTGTAGAGCGGGATGGAGGGGCCCAGGCCCAGGCCCACCAGCACCATCTTCACCGTGACCTCGGCCTGGCTGGAGTCGGGCGTCAGCGTGAAGCCCATCACCGCGAAGCCGCCCATGAGGAACAGCAGCGCTCCCACCATCAGCGCCTTGTAGCGGCCCAGCCGCGACGCCAGCTGCCCGGACAGCACGTTGCCCGCCACCACGCCCAGCGTCAGCGGCGTCAGCGTCAGCCCGGAGTTCGTCGCGGACAGCCCCACCACGTTCACCATGAACAGCGGCAGGAAGGTGACGGACGCCAGGAACACCGCGCCGATGATGAACACCGCCGCGTTGCCCGCGGAGAACGCGCGCAGGCGGAACAGCGACGGCTCCAGCAGCGGCTCCTTCGCACGGCGCTCCCGCCACACGAAGAGCCCCAGCCCCACCGCCGACAGCGCGAACAGTCCCAGGATGGGCGCGGAGCCCCACGGGAACCCGCCCGCCCGGGGCGCCGCCGCGCCATGGCCCAGGCTGAGCGCGAGCAGCAGCGGCACCACGCCCACCGCCAGCGTCACCGCCCCCAACACGTCCAGCTTCCCGCCGTGCACGCCCTCCGGCTTGAGCGGCGGCATGCGCAGGAAGATGAGCGCCAGCGCGAGCGCGCCCACCGGCAGGTTGATGAAGAACACCCAGTGCCAGCCCAGCGCGTCGGTGATGAAGCCGCCGGCCAGCGGGCCAATGACGCTGGACAGGCCGAACACCGCGCCGAACAGGCCCTGGTACTTGCCCCGGTCGCGCGGCGGGAACAGGTCCGCCACCACCGCCAGCGAACCGGTGAAGAGCGCCGCGCTGCCCAGCCCCTGCACCGCGCGGCAGAGGATGAGCACCAGCGTGGAGCGGGCCGCGCCGCACAGGAAGCTGCCGGTGAGGAACACGGCGATGCCCGCCACCAGCACCGCGCGGCGGCCCAGCAGGTCGGACAGCTTGCCCCACACGGGCACCATCATCGTGGAGGCCACCAGGTACGCGGTGGTGAGCCACGGGTAGTGCTCCGGCGCGATGTGGAGGTCCGCCTGGATGGTGGGCCCCGCCGTGGCCACGATGGTCTGGTCCAACGCCGCCAGCAGCAGCCCCAGCAGCGCTCCCGCCAGCGTGAAGGCCTTCTGGGAACGGCTGAACCGCTCGGACGCCGGAGCGGCGTGGGAGTCCAGGGCGGTGTCGGCGGCGGTGTCGGCCATGGCTCGGGCACGGGCTCAGGGCGCGTGCATTCGCGCGAATGTGGGGACGGCGGCGGGGGCTGACCACGCCCGCCTGCCCGGCTGCTCTCCGTCCGGAAGGCGATGCGCCGTCGGGCAGCCATCGGAAGTACCGTTCATCCGGCAAGGGCCTTTCGGGAGGCGCGGTGCGCGGCTCTATCCTGCGCGCCCTTCATGTTGGACGTCGGACGCGCCGGACACGTGAGCGCGTCCTGCCCAGGAGTGAACATGCGGATCCGTGGAGCGCTGACCTGCGCCGTGATGCTGTCCCTGTCGGCGGGCTGTAAGGACGACCCGAAGCCCCAGCCCGACGCGGGAGTCCCGGACGCGGGCGCCGACGCGGGCTCCCAGGACGACGCAGGCACCGCCGGGCCCACCCTCTCCGAGACGCCCCGCTGGGAGGTCGAAGGGGATGGACTCGAGCCGAAGGAGTGCTTCGGCCGCGGCGTGGCGCTGGGCGACGTCAACGGCGATGGCCGCCGGGACCTGGTGGTCATCTCTCCGCCGTGCACGAGCGCCCCCACCAACCCCGGCCGCGTGATGGTGTACCCCGGAGAGGGGGCCTACTTCTCCAAGACGCCCGTCACCTCCAAGCTGTCGTGGGTGCATCCCAGCCCGCGCACGTCGGGCTACCAGATGGTGGTGGCCACGGGCGACGTCGACGGGGACGCGTACGCGGACGTGCTGGTGAAGAGCTACTACGGCGTCAGCGTCTTCAAGGGCGGGCCGGACCTGTCCCAGGTGTTCGCCCAGCCGCTGTTCCGCGCGCCGGACTCCTCGATTGTGCGCTTCCACTCCGCGCGGCTGCTGGACCTGGACGGGGACGGGCTGGACGACCTCGTCGTCACGACCTTCAGCGGCAGCATCACCCTGTACCGCGCGACGCCCGGGGGAGCGGAGGGCCCCTTCACCAACGTGCGCGTGCTCTCCGGTTACGCGTCACCCGCCGGAGACACGGATGGGGACGGCACCCAGGACCTGCTCGTCTCCCTTCTCGACGAGCCGAGCGGCCAGGGCCTCTTCCTGGGCTGCAAGGCGGACAGCACGCGCGCCTGTGAGGGTCCGCTCACCACGCAGCCGGTGTGGAAGGGCACGGCGGAGAGCATGCGGGGGATTCCGGACCTGAACGGGGACGGCCGTCCGGAGGTGCTCGCGGGACTCCGGGGCAGCATGCGCCTGCACCTGTCCGATGCCTCCGTCCAGGGCTACTCCGCCACGCCCGTGTGGACGTTGATGGACGACCCGGCCTTCCCCAACCTCGCCGCCCAGAGCGCCACGGTGGGCTCCATGGCGGAGGGCGGCACGGGCCACGACTTCGTGCTCGTCTCGCTGGGGCGCGTGTACCTCTTCCGCCCCACGCAAGACGTGTCCGGTCCGCTGGAGCCGGTGTGGTCATGGCCGCGCGCCAACCACCTCCTGCCCCAGACGATGCTGGGCTTCACCCTCCCCAGCGTGGCCAGCCCCGGCGACCTGGACGGGGACGGATACGACGACCTGGTGGTGGGCCTCTCGCAGGAGCACGACGGCACGCGCGCCCCGGGACGGGTGCGGGTGTACGGCGGCGGCGTGGTGCCGGACTCGCAGGAGCCCGCGCCCGCGCTGATGCCCACGAAGACGTGCAACCTCCAGGTGGATCCGGTGAACGGCAAGCCGGACCTCACGGTGGATCGGGACGTCATCGCCCGCTCGCTCTACATCGAGCGGCGCGCCTTCGCGGCGGACTCCTGCGAGGTGCGTGAAGGCTGCGTGCCCGCGGGCGGCGAGCGGCGCTTGCTGCGCTTCACCACGTCCATCATGAACATGGGCACCGCGCCGGCGGTGGTGCCCTCGCCGCAGGAGCGCCCGGACCTCTTCGTCTATGACGAGTGCCACCAGCACGACCACCTGGTGAACTTCGCCGGCTACGACCTCAAGGATGCCTCCGGCAACTCCCTGTCCGTGGGGCGCAAGCAGGGCTTCTACATGGTGGACTACACCCAGTACTGCGCGGACGGCACCCCGTTCTCCTGGTACGACCCGGGCACGGGCATCTCGCCGGGCTGGTCGGACGTCTACACGGCGGACACCGCCTGCCAGTGGCTGGATGTCACGGACACCCCGGATGGCGACTACACCGTGCGGGTGGGCGTGGATGAGAACCACATCATCGACGAGCTCGACGCGCTCCCCAACGAGGCCACCGTCAAGGTGCGCCTGAAGGGGGACACCGTGACCGTGCTGCCCTGAAGCGAAAGGGCAAACCGCGCGCATTGTTTCTTCGCGAAGTGACTCTTCAGGACAGGGCCGGTGGAAGGCCGGCCATTCATTCCCCGGGGGAACAACACGATGCGGATGCGATTCGCGCGGTCTTGCGCGGTGGTGGGGCTTTTGGTCCTGACGGGCTGCAAGGATGATCCGAAGCCCCAGCCCGATGCAGGCACGCCGGACGCGGGCTCCACCCTCTCCGAAACACCGCGCTGGCAGGTGACCGGCGACGGCGCGAACCCCCGCGAGTGCTTCGGTCGCACGGTGGCGCTGGGCGACGTCAACGGCGACGGGCACAAGGACCTGCTGGTGACGTCCGCGCCCTGCGCGAGCTTCCAGAGGGATCCCGGCCGCGTGATGGTGTACGCGGGCGAGGCGCGCGACTTCTCGAAGACGCCCGTCACCACGACACTGACGTGGGTGCACCCCAGTCCCCTCGCCTCCAGCTACAAGATGACGGTAAGCACGGGCGACATCGACGGGGACGCGTACGCGGACGTGCTCGTCGCCACCTCCTTTGGTGTCAGCGTCTTCAAGGGCGGACCGGACCTGTCCCAGGTGCTGACGCAGCCGGTGTTCCGCGCGCCGGACGCCTCCACCCTGCGCTTCAGCGGCGCGCAGCTGCTGGACCTGGACGGGGACGGGAGGGATGAGCTCACCGTCTCCACGACGCCCAACAGGAACCTCACCGTGTACCGGGCGACGCCGGGCGCACCGGAGGGGGCCTTCACCGCCGTGCGCACGCTGAGCGGCGTCCCCGTCCCCGCGGGCGACGCCGACGGGGACGGGGTCCAGGACCTGGCCGTGACCCACACCGACGCCACGGTGGACCTCTACCTGGGGTGCAAGGCGGGCAGCGCTCGCGTCTGTGAAGGGCCTCTCACGGCGCAGCCCGTGTGGACCGGCCAGGCCGAGTCCTTCGCCGCGCTGCCCGACCTGAACGGAGACGGCCGCTCGGAGGCGCTCCTGCTCCTGAACGGCAGCCAGCGCCTGCACCTGTCCGACGCCGCCGGCCCGGGCTACGCGCCACAAATCACCTGGCAGGTCATGGACGACGCGGCCTTCCCCCTCTTCGGGCAGTCCTTCCTCACCTTCAGCCAGACCGTCGTCCCCGTGGGCTCCATGGTGGAGGGCGGCACGGGCCACGACTTCGCCATCGGCGCCATCGGCCGCGCGTACCTCTTCCGCCCCACCGCGAACGTGTCCGGCCCGCTGGAGCCGGTGTGGGCGTGGCCGCGCGCCAACCGGCTCGACCTCCGCACGTCGATGGGCACCGACTACCTGGGCATGGCCTCCGCGGGCGACCTGGACGGGGACGGGTATGACGACCTGGTGGTGGGCGTGTCCTCGGGACTCAGCGGCACGCCCGCGGGAGGCGACGGCACGCCCGCGCCGGGCCGGGTGATGGTGTTCGGCGGCGGCGCGGTGCCGGACTCGGAGGAGCCCGCGCCCGCGCTGGCGCCCACGAAGACGTGCAACCTCCAGGTGGATCCGGTCAACGGCAAGCCGGACCTCACGGTGGACCGGGACGTCCTCGCGCGCACGCTCTACATCGACCGGCGCTCCTTCACGGCGGACTCCTGCGAGGTGCGCGAGGGCTGCGTGCCCGCGGGCGGCGAGCGGCGCCTCTTGCGCTTCACCACCTCCATCATGAACATGGGCACGGCCCCGCTGGTGGTGCCCTCCCCGGAGGAGCGGCCGGACCTCTTCGTCTACGACGAGTGCCACGACCACCACCACCTGACGAACTTCGCCGGCTACGACCTCAAGGACGCCGCCGGCAACTCCCTGTCCGTGGGGCGCAAGCAGGGCTTCTACATGATCGACTTCACCCAGCACTGCGCGGACGGCACCCCGTTCTCCGTGTACGACCCGGGCACGGGCATCTCGCCGGGCTGGTCGGACGTCTACACCGCGGACCTGCCCTGCCAGTGGCTGGACGTCACCGACACCCCGGACGGCGAGTACACCGTGCGCGTGGGCGTGGACGAAAACCACATCGTGGATGAGGCCGACACGCTCCCCAACGAGGTCACCGTCAAGGTGCGCCTGACCGGTGACACGGTGACCGTGCTGCCCTGAAACCAAGAAAATCCCGCCGTGAAACGCCGTCCGGTGAAGGCTGCGTGCAATGAGCTGCCCTCCTGGGCGTAGAGTGCCTGACGCGGCCCGCCCGCCGGGGACCCTCCCGGTGCGGTGGGCCGCATGGCTTCCAGCGTGAAGGGGTGGTTTCGTGAACTTCCGGGTCGACGTGTGGGAGGGCGCGCGCATCGCGCTGACCTCGCTGCGCTCCAACCGGCTGCGGACGGTGCTCACCACGGTGGGCATCGGCGTGGGCGTGTGCACCCTGCTGGCCATCGTCGGCATCATCCAGGGGCTGAACAGCTCGTTCGCGGACCAGCTCAGCAAGATTGGCTCCAACACGCTGCAGGTGTCCAAGTTCCCCTGGGTGATGAACGGGGACTGGTGGGCGTACCGCAACCGCAAGAAGCTCTCGCTGGACCTGGTGGAGCCCATGCGCACCGCCTCCGAGCACGTCATCGCGGTGGCCCCCATGATGTTCGTCAACGCGGAGGTGTCCTTCCAGAACCGGAAGCTCGCCTCCGTGCAGACCATGGGCACCAGCCCCGACTACGCCATGACGTCCTCCGTGGAGATGGCGCAGGGGCGCTTCCTCACGCAGGCGGACGTGGACAACCGCTCCTCCGTCGTGGTGATTGGCGCGGAGATCGGCAAGGTGCTCTTCCCGGGCATCAACCCGGTGGGCCACCGCATCCTCGTGGACCGCCGCCCCTACCGCGTCGCGGGCGTCATCGTGGAGCGCGGCACGCTGCTGGGGCAGAACGTGGACCTGGTGGTGATGCTGCCGTACACCGCGTTCCAGGGGCACTTCGGCACCCAGCGCGACGTGACCCTGGTGCTCGCGGTGGACCAGCAGGAGAACGTCCCCCGCGTGCAGGACCGGCTCACGGAGACGCTGCGCCGTGAGCGCAACACCAAGCCCGGCGCGCCGGACGACTTCGCCATCAACCGGCCGGACCAACTGGCCAACATGTACGCGCAGCTCACCGGCGCGCTCTACGGCGCGGCCACCGGCGTCGGGCTCATCACGCTGCTCGTGGGCGGCATCGGCATCATGAACATCATGCTGGTGTCCGTGCGCGAGCGGACCCGCGAGATTGGCGTGAGGCGGGCGCTGGGCGCTCGCAAGCACACCATCATCCTCCAGTTCCTCATGGAGGCGGCCAGCGTGTCCGCGGTGGGCGGCGCCATGGGCACCGCGGTGGGCATGGGCCTCGCGTGGCTGGTGAACTACCTCACGCCCCTGGCGGCGGCGGTGCAGCCCATGACGGTGGTGCTGGGCGTGGGCTTCTCCGCGGTGGTGGGCCTGCTGTTCGGCATCTGGCCGGCGGCGCGCGCCGCGAACCTGGACCCCGTGGAAGCGCTCCGCCACGACTAGGCGCGAGCGGGAGACCTGACCATGTGGATGGCTTTCTGGGACACGGTACGGCTGGCGTTCGGCACGTTCCGCTCCAACCCCCTGCGCTCCTTCCTCACGCTGCTGGGCATCGTCATCGGCGTCACCACCGTGGTGTCCATGATGTCCCTCATCGAGGGGCTCAAGAACCAGGTGAACGACCAGATGTCGGAGCTGGGCAGCGACTGCTTCCAGGTGCAGCGGCTGCCCTTCGGCCAGGGTGAGCTGTCCATCGCGGAGCTCGCCCGCCGGCCGCGCTTCACCTACGCGGACCTGGACGCCATCCGCACGCAGCCCTCCATCTCGCAGGCCGCGGGCGAGGACTCCAAGGGCGGCCAGAAGGCCTCCACCGCCGACCGCGAGTCGCGTCCCAACGTGAACGTCTGGGCCGGCACGGCGGAGTACTTCAACACCAACTCGGTGAGCCTCTCCAGCGGGCGGCCCTTCACGGACGCGGAGTTCGTGGACGGCCGGCGCGTGGCGGTGATTGGCCAGGACCTGGCGGACACGCTGTGGCCCGGCCTGGACCCCCTGAACCGCGAGTTCCGCCTCCTGGGCCGCACCTTCCAGGTGGTGGGCACGCTCAAGCGCCGGGGCGGGTTCCTGGGCGGCGGCAGCCAGGACAACCAGGCCATGATTCCGCTGTCCACCTTCGCGTCCATGTTCGGCGTGCGCGACTTCCGCATCAGCATCCAGGCGAAGTCCCCGGAGGTGCTCCAGCGGGCCCAGGATGAGGTGACGCTGCTCATGCGCCGCCGCCACGGGCTCAAGCCGGACGAACCGGACGACTTCTTCCTCTACAACAATGCGTCCGCCACGCAGATGTTCAACAGCCTCTCCGCGGCGGTGTCCGCGGCCAGCTTCGGCGTGTGCATCCTGTCGCTGCTGGTGGGCGGCATCGGCATCCTGAACATCATGCTGGTCGCCGTGACGGAGCGGACGCGGGAGATTGGCATCCGCAAGGCGCTGGGGGCCAAGCGCTACCGCATCCTCGCGCAGTTCGCGCTGGAGGCGGTGGTGCTGTCCTTGGTGGGCGGCGCGGTGGGCGTGGCGCTGGGCGTGGGCCTGGCGCACCTGGCGCGCTGGATGATCAACCTGCCCACGGAGGTCCCCATGTGGTCCGTCATCGTGTCGCTGGTGATGAGCTGCGGGGTGGGGCTGGCGTTCGGCATCTACCCGGCGGCGCGCGCCGCGAAGCTGGACCCCGTGGAGGCGATGCGCACGGAGTAGCCCGCGCTCTTCCCGCAGGAGGCATGAAGAAGGCCCCGACCCGGCATGAAGCGGGCGGGGCCTTTTTTCATCACGGTCGTAGCCGGCCCGGGACTACGGGCAGGGGTACGTACAGGTGATCTGCCCGGTGATGGGGTTCTTGAAACACGTGGGCGTGCAGTCCTGCGCGTCGGCGGAGGACGGCGTGGCGGCGATGCCCAGGCCCATCACGGTGGCGGCGGCGGCGAGGACGAAGGCGATGCGACGGACGTTCTTGCGAGCCTGCATGGTGTCGTCTCCCTGCGATGTGTTGGCGCTGCACGGAGCACTCTAGGGACCGGGACTGACAACACCACTGGCGAGATTGCAGGCACGCGCGCACGCGCGGAGGGCGGGGCACCGAGGCGCCGCACGCGGGAAGAAAATTGAAACGCCGATGCGGCGAAACGATGCGTCAATGCCTGGGAGTGGGGGTGCGGCTCCACTGATAGCCCACGGTCGCGCCGCTGCCGATGAGCGAGAACGCGAGGTACTGGCGCAGGAAGTCCAGCCGTTCGCTGGTGCCGGCCAGGTGGCGCAGGCCTTCATGCGCGGCGATGCCCAGCAGCATTCCCACGGTCGCGCCGCCGAGCGCGCCCAGGTACGCGTGTCCGCGATCCTGGCTGTCGCCGAACGCGACCTCTCCCATGCCCCAGGTGCCGAGCGCGGCGATGGGCGGCGTGACGACCATGGTGGCGCCGAACGCGCCCACTTCCAGCTCCATCTGCCGTCCCAGCGGATAGGAGGGATGCACGAAGAGGAAGCGCCCCGGAAGCGACGCGAGCACGGTGCCCGCGGCGGCCTCCGCGGCGTTGGCGCCCAGGCGCGTGTCACCGCCCACGCGGGTCGCGGCCCAGACGGTGCCCAGGGGCAGCAGCGCGACGCCGCCATGCGCGGCCCAGGTGCCGGCGGACAACGGTGCCTCCGTGTACGGCTCGCCGTGCGGAATGAAGGGCCGCAGCTGGCGAGGCGGCACGGCGGGAGGCGGAGGAGCCGCGTCCAGGAACGGCGCATCCCGCACGGTAGGCCTCAGCGGAGGCGGTGGCGGTTCGGGCTCGGAGGACGGAGGCCGCTCCGAGGGCGAAGCGGGGGACGCGGGCGCATCCGCTTCGCGCGGCTCATCGCGAGGCCCGAGAGTGTTGCCCGCTCGTGGCGCGGGCGCTTCGAGCGCGTTCGGTGTGGGAGGCGGATCCACGTGAGGCGCGGATGAAACATCCCCCGCGGGAGGAACCTCTTGCGGTCCCACCGTGGCGGCCCCGGCCGGCGCCCCCAGCAGGCCAGCCAACAGGAGCGCTCCGTACGCGGGTGCCATCCCCTGTCGCCCCATGCCGTGTCCGTCCTCCTGTGCACCCGTGTCCGCACCCAGCAGTGCGCACGCGGCGCGTTCAGCACCACCGGCCTCTCGTGCCATGGGGACCAAGCGTCGGCGGGTGGACGGTGTTCGTGTCCATCCACGCGCTTCCTCGACTCTGAGACACACGGCGGATGCGGAAGGCGCGGGGCTGCCCTAGTTTCCGGACCGTGCGGCTGGTCTGGCCCATCCTGCTCGCCCTGCTCGCCGCGGGGTGTCCCTACCCGAACCACCGACAGGACCTGCGCCTGCGCGCGTTGCCGGAGGACCCGGCCGCGAGGGACCTCGCCATCGAGCAGACGATGGGCGTCCCGATGGAGCCCGGCAACGGCGTGGAGCTGGTGCAGAACGGCCAGGTCTTCGACGTCATCGAGGAGGAGATCCGCGCCGCGCGCTCCAGCATCCACATCGCCAGCTACATCTGGCGTCCGGGAATCCCGTCGGACCGGCTGCTCATCGCACTGCGCGAGCGGGCTCCTGGCGTGCAGTGCCGGGTCATCGTGGATCCGCTGGGCAGCGTGAACTTCGAGGTCGTGGCCCCGGTGCTCGCGGACGCCGGCTGCGACGTGCGCATCTACCGTCCCTACCAGGGCGCGGTGACGTCGCTGGACGCGGTGCGGATCCGCGCGCGCATGCACCGCAAGATGGTCATCCGCGACGGCGAGGTCGCGCTGACGGGCGGCTTCGGCATCTGGCGCAGCTGGCTGGGCAACGGCGACGCGGCGGAGACCTGGCGCGACACCAACGTGCGCGTGCGGGGCCCTGTTGTGCGAGGCATGCAGCTCGCCTTCGCGCAGAACTGGCAGGAGTCCGGCGGCGCCTTCCTGCCCCCGGAGTCCTTCCCGGAGCTCGCGCCCGCGGGCAACGCGAGGGCCCTCTTCGTCGCCAGCACGGGGCACCGCTTCCTCTCGGAGGCGTCGAAGATGTGGCTGCTGTCCATCGCCGCCGCGAAGCACCGGCTGTGGATCGCCAACTCGTACTTCATCCCGTCGGAAGCCATCAGCGACATGCTCATCCTCAAGGCGCGCGAGGGCGTGGACGTGCGGGTGCTGGTGCCGGGCCGCTACCACGACGTGAAGCCCGTGTTCAACGCGCAGCGGGCGTCCTACGCGCGGCTCCTCGCGGCCGGCGTGCGCATCTACGAGTACGAGATCTCGATGATGCATTCCAAGACGCTGGTCGCGGACGACACGCTGAGCATCGTGGGCTCCACCAACCTGGATCCGCTGGCGCTCAGCCACACCGACGAGGCTTCGGTGATGGTGGAAGACCCGGTGTTCGCGGACGAGCTGGCGAAGTCCTTCGAGGTGGACCTCACGCACTCGGCGGAGGTCCACTGGCACGGCTGGAAGCGGCGAGGCCTGCTTCAGAGGCTGGGCGAGCAGCTGCCGTGGTTCATCGGCGACTTCCTGTGAGCTGACACGGCTGGGGAGTGGCTGTCCGCCTGCCTGTCCAGCTGACAAGGGACGTCAGCTGCGGGAAGGCAGGCGGGGCCGGGTCGCGTTGGTCTCTTCATGCCTTCGATTCGACCGTTCCGTGCCGCGCTGTTGTCGCTGACCGTGGGCCTGCCGGTGTTCGCGGCCGGGCCCGCAGTGTGGGGCGAGGGGATGATGGTGAAGGTGCGGCCGGGGACCGCCGTCCGGAGCGCCACCGAGGTGCGGCTCACCGCCGCGCGCAACGAGTTCGTCTCCTTCCAGGTCGCGCTGCACGGCGGCGACACGGGGCTGAAGGGCGTCCGCGCGAAGCTGCCCGCGTTGGAAGGCCCCACGAAGCTGACGGGGCCGGACGTGACGCTGTACCGACAGGCGCTGATCACCACGAAGCAGGCATCAGTCGCGGGAGAGTCCGTGGGCGCGTGGCCGGACGGGCTGGTGCCGGACACGGACGAGATCGCCGGAGAGACGCGAAGCGCCTTCCCCTTCGACGTGCCGGCGAAAGAGGCACGGGCCCTGTGGGTGGACGTGCACGTGCCGAAGGATGCGCCGCCCGGCGACTACACGGGCACGGTGACGGTGGAGGCGGACGGAGGCTTCCAGCGGCAGGTGACGGCGAGGCTGACGGTGGTGGACGCGGCGCTGCCGAGCACGTCCTCGCTGTCGTCCGCGTTCCTGCTCTGGCCGCCGCACGTGTGCCGAGCGCACACGGGTCGCGAGGACTGCACGCCGGAGGAGCTGCAGCCGTTGCTCACGCGTTACCAGCGGATGGCATTGGAGCACCGCTTCACGCTCTCCAGCCTCTTCCCGCGCAAGCCGTGGCCGCCGGAGTGGAGCAGCTTCGACGCGACGTGGGGACCGTACCTGGAGGGCACGGCGCCCAATCGGCTTCAGGGCGCGCGGATGACGAGCCTGGAGTACGTGGGGCCGCTCGACGCGGCGAACCTGAAGGACTTCACGGCGCACATGAAGGCAAAGGGCTGGCTGGACCGGGCCTACGTGCAACTGGGGGACGAACCGCCCTACGGAACGCCCTTCGCGCAGGTGCACGCGACGGGAGAGCTGGTGCGCCAGGCGGCGCCCGGGCTGCGCACGATGCTGACGACGAACTCGCGCGAGCTGAAGGCCAACGGCCTGGAGGACGCGGTGGACACGGCGGTGCCGCTGGTGAACCACCTGGACGGCACGGACGCGAACTTCCGGGGCGACCAGCGGGGGACGTACACGCGCTTCCTGGAACGCCCGGGAACAGCGTTGTGGATGTATCAGAGCTGCATGAGCCACGGCTGTGCGTATGGGACGAACGCGCCGGAGAACAAGCCGGGGGCGGGCTGGCCGTCGTACATGCTGGACCGGTCGGCGGCGAAGGCGCGCGCGATGGAGTGGGTGACGTTCCTGCAGGGAGCGACGGGCGAGCTCTACTACCAGTCGGTGGGCATGCTCTCCACGGCATGGACGGACCAGTACCGCTTCAACGGCAACGGGGACGGGACGCTCTTCTACCCGGGCACGCCGGAAGCCATTGGCGGGAAGACGGACGTGCCGGTGGCATCGCTGCGGCTCAAGCTCATCCGCCAGGGCATGCAGGACTACGAGTGGCTCAAGGCGGTGAGTGACGCGGGAGACCCGGACTTCGCGCGCAAGGTGGCCAGGGACCTGATTCCGGCCGCATCGCGAGTGACGGACGACGGCGCCGCGTTCGACGCGGCAAGGCTGAAGCTCATCCAGCGTTACGAGGAGCTGACCGCGACCCAAACGCCGGACGCGGGAACACAGCAGCCGGCGGACGGAGGCACGGAGCCCCTGCCGGACGAAGCCGCGGGAGGTCCCTCGCAGGGGTCACCCGGATCCACTTCCGACGTGACGCCGGACGCGGTCGATGACGCCCAGGCGGGAGGCTGCACCACGGGTGGAGGCGGAACGGCGGCGGTCGCGGGAGGCCTGTTGTTCGCGGCCTGGGCGCTCGGCGGCATGCGTCGTCGTCACGCTCGCGTGACCGTGTCCGCCCGGACGAAATAGGCGCGGGAAGGACAGACGAAGAGCGCGCCTGCCGCAACGCGCCAGAACCACGGGCCCACCCTGTCGGAGGCAGACCGGGCAAACTTGTCCGACAGTCGGACCGGTTTTGGAAAACCGCGTCCCGGCCCGGGCCCACCTTGCCGGAGGCACACGGCGCGAACCTGTCCGACAGTCGGACCGGTTTGGGAGTACCGCTGCCCTGGCCTCCGGGGCCCACCTTGCCGGAGGCACACCGCGCGAACTTGTCCGACAGTCGGACTGGTTTTGGAAACCGCAGCCTGGACTCCCGCCCCCCTGCCGGAGGCACTCCGCGCGAGTCTGTCCGACAGTCGGACCGGTTTGGGAGTACTGCTGCCGGGCCCCCTGGGGCCCACCTTGCCGGAGGCACACGGCGCGAACCTGTCCGACAGTCGGACCGGTTTTGGGAAACCGCATCCCGGCCCTCGGTCCTTCCTATCCGAGGCGCACCCCAGAAACCTGTCGGACAGGTTTCGGAGCACCGCGCCCCGAGCCCCTGGGCCTATCCCTGCCGGAGGCACACCGCGCGAACTTGTCCGACAGTCGGACAGGTTTTGAAGCGCTGCGTCCCGGACCCAGGCCCTCCTTGCCGGAGGCACACGGCGCGAACCTGTCCGACAGTCGGACAGGTTTGGGACGCCCGCGGCTCGGGGGCTCCTGTTCCATCCGGGCAGCGGAAACCTGTCCGACAGTCGGACAGGTTTTGGGGCACCGCGGCCCGGACCCCGGGTCCTGGTAGCCAGGTCGGGCCCGTGTCGGACGGGGGAGGTACAAGCCCGGTTGCCTGCCCGGAAGCGCCGCGCGGGCTCCGGGGCGTCATGCTAGAGGGCGGCGCATGAGCACGGACGTGGTGAAGCGAGCCGTCATCCGCGAGGCGCGGCCCGAGGACGACAAGGCGATTGGCGAGCTGTTGGTGGACGCCTACGTCACGCAGTACGCGAAGAAGCTGCCGGAGGTCGTCTACTCCGACGAGCGCAAGGCGTTCCTGCGCGACATCGAATCCAGGCGCAAGGTGTGCACCATCATGGTGGCGGAAGTGGACGGAGAGGTCGCGGGCACGGTGGCCCTGTACCCGCCCGGCGCGCCCGGCACCGAAGCATGGCTGCCCCGCACGGCGGACCTGCGCGCCCTGGCCACCTCGGTGCGCTACCACGGCCAGGGTCTGGCCCAGCCGCTGCTGGCGGAGGCGGAAGTCCTCGCGAAGCGCTGGGGCGTGGACGCCATCTCCCTCCACGTGCGCCGGGGCGCGTTGGGCGTCGCGCGCATGTACCAGCGCCGGGGCTACCAGCGTACGCCGGAAGGCGACATGGACCGTCTCCCGGACGTGTTCCTGGAAGCGTACCTGCTGCCCCTGAAGTGACGCATGTCAGGCGGGAGCGCGTTCATCCGTAGAGAGCGCATCCCGTCTGACGCCGGAGGGTCCGCGAACGCTCGCGTGACCCGGGCACCGGAAGGGATCGCGCGCCGGAGTCGTGGCGTGCGCCCTGCCCCGGAAGGGGCGCCGGTCGGCACCACACCGACCCCCACCCCGGTGTTCCCACCATGATGATTCCCATTCCCGAGCAGTCGCTCGTGCTGCTCCTGGGCCCCTCCGGTTCCGGCAAGTCCACCCTCGCGAACGCGCACTTCCTCCCCGAGGACGTGCTCCCAGGCACAGGCAACGAAACGAAGCTCCACGACGAGGTGGCGCGAAGGCTCACGAAGGGCACGCTCACCGTCATTGACGGCGTCCCCCTCAGCGCCGAGTCACGCCGCCACTACGTGACCCTGGCGCGCGAGCACCACGTGGCCCTGGTCGCGGTGGCCATGGACACGCCGGAAGCGCTCTGTCTGGAGCGCAACCGCACGCGCTCCGGGTCGCATGCCAGTCCCAAAGCCCTGCGCAACCAGGTGCAGCAGCTCCAGAACGCGCTGAAGGGGCTGACGAAGGAAGGCATCCGGCACGTGCATGTGCTCACGCCGGAGACGGTGGGCGCGGTGGCCTTCGAGCACCGCCCCCTGCCCAGCCACCGCCAGGACGAGCACGGCCCCTTCGACATCATCGGAGACATCCACGGCTGCTTCGATGAGCTGAAGGCCCTGCTGACGGAGCTGGGTTACACGGTCGCGCCAAGAGCGGACGGCAGTCCCGGCTTCGACGTGGGCACACCCGCCGGGCGCAAGGTCGTGTTCCTGGGCGACCTGGTGGACCGGGGGCCCGGCGTGACGGACGTGCTGCGCCTGGTGATGGGGATGGTGGAGGCGGGCACGGCGCTGTGCGCGCCGGGCAACCACGAGTTCAAGTTGCTCAAGAAGCTGCGGGGCAAGGACGTGCGCGTAGGGCGCGGGCTCGCGATGACGCTGGAGCAGCTGGAGCGTGAGCCGCCCGGATTCTCCCAGGCGGTCGCCGACTTCATCGAAGCCCGCTCGCCGCACTACGTCCTGGACGATGGCCACCTGGTGGTGGCGCACGCGGGCCTGAAGGAGTCCATGCACGGCCGGGACACCCCGGAGGTGCGCGACTTCGCCCTCTACGGAGAGACCACCGGCGAGGCGGACGCCTACGGCCTGCCGGTGCGAGCCGACTGGGCCCGGGACTATCGGGGACAGGCGATGGTCGTGTACGGCCACACCCCCGTGCCCGAAGCGGAATGGGTGAACAACACCCTCTGCGTGGACACGGGCTGTGTGTTCGGAGGGAAGCTGACCGCGCTGCGCTATCCGGAGCGACAACTCGTCTCCGTGCCCGCGCAGCGCGGGTACTGGAAGTCACGGAGCCACGCGGCTCCGTGACCCTCCAGGAGAACGTCAGGCCGCCGCGGCGGTGACGCTGCCCACGCTCCGGCGCGCCGCCTCCATGCAGTCGTCCAGGAAGCGCAGGTAGCAGTCCAGCCCGCGCGAACCGAACGACGCCAGCCGCCGGCCTTCCTCGGGATGGGTGCTCAAGAGCCCCTCCATCATCCGCTCGTTGAGCGCGGTGTGACCCACGTCCACCTCCGCGTGCTCGCGCAGGAAGGTGAGCGTGTCCAGCGTTCCCTGTCCCAGCACCGCGCGCACGTTCGCCAGGATGCGCGGCACCAGCACCACCGCCAGGTAGCCCACCTCGTACTCGATGGCCGCCTGGCCCAGCGGCAGGTCACCGGTGATGGCCTCGTCGTGCACCTGCCGGTACTCGCGCATCGCGGCCGTGGGCGCCTGGGCGACCAGCGCCTCCGCGTCCAGCTGCTGCGAGTGGTTCGCGTTCCACTGCGCCGTCAGCACGCGCGCGTCCTGGATGGTCATCAGGTGATGGCCGGCCTCGTGCTTCGCGTGGGTGATGAGCTGCCGGCCCACCTTCTCCTGGCCCAGCGCGATGCAGCGCTCACCGGCGCCGCGGATCCATCCGTCCACGGGCTCGGTCATGTACGCGCCCCGGGCGGACCACTCGATGAGGAAGCGCGCCATCAGGTCCGGCGTGATGTCCGGCGCCAGGAGCGTGCGCACGACGGGCTCCGTGTCCAGGCGGGCGCGGGTTTCCATGACATGCGGCAGGTACTGCGTCTGGATGAGGCTCATGACAGCTCCTTCTGGGGGTGGGAGAGCGGACGGGGTGCCGTCTGCTCGTGGATGTGCTCCAGGAACTCGGGAGCGAGGTCGGCGGGGATGAGCCACAGGTAGGGCTTCGCGTCGGGCGCCGGGTCGTGCAGGCCCGAGGACTCCACGTCACCCGCCTCTTCAGCCAGGAAGGTGAAGCCGTCGCGGCCCCGGTCCGCGAACCAGCGGCGGGCCCCATCCATCAGCGCCGGATAGGCCTGCCGCGCACGCGGCGACAGCGCGAACACCCGCACGGAGTCCAGCAGCCCGAAGGGATTGGTGCCGGGAGGGCCCGACTCCAGGACGGCCACGGCCACCGGCTTCGCGCCCTCGCGAGCGACCAGCAGGTGCCGCTCACGCTCCAGTCCCACCGTCTGCCAGGCCCGCGTCACGTCCCGCAGGTCCAGCGTCTCCAGGCGCAGGTCCAACGCCTCGGCGTAGCAGGCAGGGCGGGTGAGGGCGATCCGCTCCACGAGCAGCCGCCGCTCCGCCTCCGTCGCGGGCCCCAGCTCCAGCCCCGTCGAAGGCAGGGCAGGGGAATGGCCACACTCGACGTCAATCATTCGCATCGGCAGCATCAGCGTCCGTCCCGTCGCCGCCATGCGGTCCGCGAAGCCGACGTGCGACCGGTACGTGAAGGGCACGGTCGATTCGATGTACGCCGCGAACCACCGGAACCCGCTGTCCCGCTGCGCGTGCTCCACGCAGTGCACATACAGCTCACGCAGCATCTGGCCCTTGAGGCGCTCGAACCGCGTGGCGTCCTGGCGCCGCGCCAGTTGGTGCACCATCCACACGGAGCGGTAGGGCTTCATCGCGGAGAGGGTCGCCTCCACGCCGTGCTCGGAAGGCCACACCACCTCGGTGAGGACCGAGCCCATCGAACCCGCCTGTCGGCCCAGTTCGATGAAGCTCCGCCGCCGCGACTCGAAGTCCTCCGCGGACCGGCCGGCCAGGTTGAAGTAGCCGGAGTCGATGAACAGCCGCCACTGCTCTTCCGCCCGCGCCCCATCGACACACGTCGTCGGATGAAGGGCCCGCGCCACCAGCGCCTGCCATCGCTCGGAGTCCTCGGCGGTCAGGGGCGTCACCAGGAGTCCGCACTGGAGCTCGCCATCGGCGCGGTCCGACACATGGCGCACCTCCCCGCGCAGCGACAGGACCTCACCCGCGACCGTGCGCAGCTCGATGGGCTGGAGCACCCGGCCCGGCGAGAGGCGTTCTCCGGCGCCCAGCCGCAGCGCCATCCCATGCAGGGACACATCCACCGCGTCGCGCTCCCGGCCCAGCCATCCCGGCAGCGGCAGACGCACGCGCAGGTCCAAAGGCGCGGGAGCACGCCGGTGCGCCCGGCGGCGCACCTGGATCAACTGACGAGGCAGCGGCGTCACCCACGTCCCCGGCTCCGCCGGCTCGCCGGACAGGAGCATCCGGTAGACGCAGCCATGGCCAAACACCTCCACCTCCCACGCCTCCGCGCCCGGATCCACCGTCAGCCCGGACCAGTGAAGGACTCCGCCTTCCAGCTCCAGCGTCTCCAGCCGCAGCGGCGACGCCGCCTCTCCCCGTCGCAGCAGGGCGAGCGAGCCCAGTGCGGCGGCGGTGGCGAGGATGATGCGGATGCGCTCGGAGTCGGTGATGTCCCACCGGATCTCCCATTCCAGGACCGGTGCCTCGGACAACGGACGCAGCTGTGCGCGAGCGAAAGGCGCTCCCACGGTGGACTCTCCAGATGAATGACGTCGGGGGGTGCGCGAATCACCCGGGACTGCCGTGGATCCGCGCTTGAACGGGATACGGAACCGGACCTTGGGTCTGGTCGTTCAATCCCGCCGGAAGCCCTCCTCATCCGAAGGTCACGGGTGGGTTACTTCGATGGAACCGGCCCCGGCGCACCGCCCGTGAGCCGGAAGATCCGGTGGGCAGAAAGGACGTACTTCCGCTCCGCGCCCTGCGTCCGCAAGGTCCACGCCGCGCGCCGGGGAGGGGTGTTCAGCAGCCGCGCCAGCACGGCCCGAGCAGGCTCCCGGGTCACGGCCTCCAGCGTGACCCGGCTCTCCAGCGGGAGCCCTGCCGTGCGCCCCAGCTCAACCTGCGTCCCGCTCTGCTTCGAGACCTCCGCGCACAGAAGCCGGAGGAGCTCTCCCAGGGGGCGCTCCTGACGGGGCAGGGTGAGGGGTGTCTCCAGGGAAGAACCCTGCTCGGGCGTGACGTGCCAGAGCCCTCCCGCCTGCACCAACCGGAAGCGCGGTGCTTCCTTCCCGGCCTGCTGCGCGAGCAGCCGAGTGAGAACCTCCTCCTGGAGTCTGGCATCCGTCCGGGTGGCGTCCGTGACGTCATAGCTCAGGGTGATGGAGCCCTTCGGCGCGGGCCTGTCGGGCGGCTCCTCATAGGTGATGCCCCAGCCCTCGCGGGTCTCCAGCTGCTTCACCGCGGCGGCGAGCGGCTGGGGCACGTCCTGGACGGTGAGCTGGACCTCTTCACTCCAGACAGTCCTCCCGGCAAGGCAGACAGACAGCAGCATGGCGGCGCGAATCCCAGACTTCATCATGGACAGGGGCATGACCTGACTCCTTTGGATGGAAGGGATTGGCAAGCGCCGTGCCGTCTGGATGTCCTGGAAGTTCCTCGTGGGGGCGGAGCCTCGCCGTCGAGGTCCGCGACAGTTTGTCATGGGCACGCCATGCCGCCGTGCACCCCAGGCAGGAACGAGGCCTGGCGCCTCGAACAACCGGGAGTGCGTCCGCCGGACACTTCCCCCTCACGCCAGGGCACTGAGACCAAGAAACCCCCTGGGTTTCATGTGACAGGAACGTGCCCTCAGGGCGGGAAACGTGCGGACGCCCCGAGTCGGGCTTACCCTGCGAGGCCCATGTCCCTCCGCAAGGACTTCATCGAGCGCGCCATCGAGCAGTTCGTCGCCGCCATCGCCAGCATCCTCAAGGCCCGGAAGGAGAAGCGGTACGGGGACGCACGCGCCCTCATCCGCGACACCTCCCTCACCGTGCTGGGCATGGAGTACGGCGCGCTCGTCCTCGCGGACGCCGAGTCCACCTCGCGCCTGCTCGGCACCGCCGCGCGCGTGCGGATGCTCGCGAAGCTGGTGCGCGAGGACGGCGAGCTGATGCGCGAGCAGGGCGACCCCCTCACCGCCGACTCGCGCTTCCTGCTGTCGCTGGAGCTGTACCTGGAGGCCATCTCGCTCGGCCTCAACCCGGACACCGAGGACGCCACCGCCATCGCGGAGCTGCGCACCCTCACGGACACCACCACCCTGTCGGAGCGGCACCAGCGGATGCTCTCCCAGGCCTGACGAAGCGCGGCGCGCACGTTCGCGCACCCGTGTGGAGGCAAGCCCCTCCGCGTGCATCGGTCGGGTTTGCGACACAGCAACATGGGGAGATCCATCGCTTCCGATCAGGCGAGGACACGGTGACGCTCCCCGCCTTGCCCTGGCTTCCGGGTTTGCGTCTATCCTTGCCGCCCATTCGTCACGCAACACCGGGGGGGTGCGCGTGTCCTTTGTTCGGTTACCCGAGAGCGTGGTCTCTTGTCGCAACCTCGTGGGCGGAGAGTGGGTCTCTCCGGCTGGAGCGTCCGCGCAGGAGGTCCGCAGTCCCTATACAGGCGCGCTCATCGGCCGGGTGCCGCTGACGCCCGCCTCGGGTGTCGCCCAGGCCGTGGAGGCCGCGAAGGCCGCCGCGCAAGGCTGGCGCGTCACTCCACTGCGCGAGCGCACCCAATTCCTGCAACGCTTCCGCACGCTCTTGGAGACGCACCTGGAAAGGCTCGCGCACCTGGCCGCGAGCGAATCCGGCAAGACGGTGGCGGAGGGCCGCGCGGGCCTGCTCAAGGGAATGGAGGTCTGTGATTTCGCCCTGTCGCTGCAGAACCTGGACAGCGGCGCGCACCTGGAGGTGAGCCGGGGCGTCACCTGTGAGTACCGCCGCGAGCCCCTGGGCGTCGTCGCCGGCATCACGCCGTTCAACTTCCCGGCGATGGTGCCCCTGTGGCTGTTCCCCATCGCCGTCACGGTGGGCAACGCCTTCATCCTCAAGCCGTCGGAGAAGGTCCCGCTCACCGCGACCGCCATGGGCGAGCTGATGGTGGAGGCGGGCTATCCGCCCGGCGTCTTCTCCGTGGTGCATGGAGCAAGGCCCGCGGTGGACGCGCTCCTGGAGCACCCGGACGTGAAGGCCCTGGCCTTCGTGGGCTCGTCCCCGGTCGCGCGGCACGTCTACGTGGAGGGCAGCCGCCACGGCAAGCGCGTGCTGGCGCTGGGCGGCGCGAAGAACCACCTCATCGTCGTGCCGGACGCGGACCCGGAGCTCACGCCGCAGGCGGTGGTGGACTCGTTCACCGGCTGCGCGGGTCAGCGCTGCATGGCGGCCAGCGTGATGCTCGCGGTGGGAGACGTGCAGCCGCTCGTGGACGACATCCTCCGGCGAGCCTCGCGTCTGGAGGTCGGCCCGGGCATGGGCGCGCTCATCGACCGGGGCGCGGTGGACCGGCTGGAGACGGCCATCGCCCGGGCCCAGGCGGACGGGGCGCGAGTGCTCCTGGACGGACGAGGCAAGCGGCCCGCGGGCGAGGCCTACGCGAACGGCCACTGGCTGGGGCCCACGGTGTTGGACAACGTGCGCCCGGACATGGAGGCCGCGCGGCGCGAACTGTTCGGCCCGGTGCTGTCCATCGTGCGCGTGCCCACGTTGTCGGCGGCGCTCGCGGTGGAGAACGCGTCGCCCTATGGCAACGCGGCGTCCATCTTCACCACCAATGGCGCGGTGGCCCAGTCGGTGGTGGAGGGCGCCAGGGCCGGCATGGTGGGCGTGAACGTGGGCGTGCCGGTGCCGCGCGAGCCCTTCTCCTTCGGCGGCACGGGAGAATCGAAGTTCGGCCACGGGGACATCACGGGACCGTCGAGCCTCGACTTCTGGAGCCAGCTCAAGAAGGTGACGCGCAAGTGGTCCGCGCGCACCGACGGCTCCTGGATGAGTTGACGTCGCTGCTTCGCCCATTCCCAGACATCTGTCTTTTCCCACGCGCCCCGCGAGGAGGGTGCACCCATGGCTGACAAGAAGCCGGTCAATCACATCCGTCTCACGTCCCATCCCGATGGCCAGGCCCCCGGAGTCCCCCTGCGCTGGGGCGAGTCGGAGCCGCTGCGCCGGGGCCCGGTGGTGGCCACGCTCTCCGACCCCGCGAACCGGAACGTCATCGGCACGCACTCGGGCGCGTACTCCATCTACCGGGCGCTGGCGGTGTCCGCGGGCAAGCTGCCGCAGGACCACAAGGCGGACCTGACCAACACCTCGCCGGCGGCGCAGGTGGGGCCGCATCCGGCGTGGAGCGACCCCAAGCGCATCGTGTCGCTGGACCCCTGGGGCGCGGTGGCCTCGCAGGTGTTCCGGGCCTACGCCGAGCAGGGCGTGGACTACCGGCCCACCATCGCCGTCACCCGGGCCCACATCAACATGCCGGAGGTGCGCGAGGCCATGGCCGCCGGGCGCCTGAAGGTGGACGGCGACCTGGTCGCGGCGAATGGCGACGTGAAGGTCGTGAAGGCCGCGGTGGAGCCCGTCTGGTACCTGCCCGGAATCGCCGAACGCTTCGGCCTCACGGAGGGAGCGCTGCGCCGGGGCCTCTTCGAGCACACCGGAGGCATGTACCCGGAGCTCATCACCCGCCCGGACCTGCACGTCTTCCTGCCGCCCATCGGCGGTCTGTCGCTGTATGTGTTTGGAAACATCAACTCGCTCGCGGACCGGGACGTGCCGCTCGCGGCGCGGGTGCATGACGAGTGCAACGGCTCGGACGTCTTCGGCAGCGACATCTGCACCTGCCGGCCCTACCTGGTGCACGGCATCGAGGAGTGCGTGCGGATGGCGCAGCAGGGCGGGGTGGGGCTCATCGTCTACCACCGCAAGGAGGGCCGGGCCCTGGGCGAGGTGACCAAGTTCCTCGTCTACAACGCACGCAAGCGCCAGGAGGGCGGAGACTCCGCGGCCACGTACTTCCATCGCACGGAGTGCGTGGCGGGCGTGCAGGACATGCGCTTCCAGGAGCTGATGCCGGACGTGCTGCACTGGCTGGGCATCACGCGCATCCACCGCTTCATCTCCATGAGCGACATGAAGCACGACGCCATCGTGCGCTCGGGCATCGAGATTCTCGAGCGGGTGCCCATCCCGGACGGGCTCATCCCCGCCGACGCGAAGGTGGAGATGGAGGCGAAGAAGGCCGCGGGCTACTTCACGCGCGGGCCGGTGGCGGACGCGGGGGAGCTGGCGCAGGTGAAGGGACGGGACCTCGATGCTTGACGCGATCCGGGTGCAGGAGGTGTCCCCCACGGTGGCGTGGCTGCGCAGCCCGGCGGCCATCCGCGAGCGCTGTCACCAGGTGTTGGACCTGGGGCTCGCCGGCCGGCTGGAGTTCTTCCGGGTGGAGCCGTCCCGGCTGCCCACGGTGGTGGACCGGGTGCTGGCGGTGACGCACGAGGCGTACCCCCGGCTGGACATCCCGGTGCACAGCCGCTGGAGGCACTTCGACGCGGGAGGAGTGCCCAGGCTCGCGCAGCTGGAGGCGAAGCTGGCCCCGCTGCCGCCGGAGGAGCGAGCCAGGGCGAAGGTGGACCTGGGCGTGGTGAGCGTGCTGCTGGACGCGGGCAGCGGACCCTCATGGCGCTACCAGGAGCCCGGAGGCGCGTCCTACGTGCGCTCGGAGGGACTGGCGGTGGCATCGCTGCGCATGTTCATGGCGGGCGGCTTCTCATCGGATCCAGACCGGCCGCTGCGCGCGGACGCGGAGGCGCTGGGCCGCATGACGCGCGAGCAATTGGAGCGCGGCTTCCAGGTGTCCGAGTCCAATCCGCTCCTGGGAGTAGAGGGCCGGCTGCACCTCATGCAGGCGCTGTCGCGAGTGCTGCCCAGGCCGGGGTCGCTGTTCGACATGCTGGCCGCGCACCGCCGCAGCGTGAGGGCGGCGGAGGTGCTGGGCACGGTGCTGGAGGTCCTGGGCCCCATCTGGCCGGGTCGCACGACGGTGGACGGCGTGAACCTGGGGGACGTGTGGCCGCATCCGGCGCTCGGGCCGCCAGGGAGCGCGGACGCGCTGGTGCCCTTCCACAAGTTGTCCCAGTGGCTGGCGTACTCGCTGGTGGAGCCACTGGCGGAAGCAGGCGTGACGGTGACGGAGCTGGACGCGCTCACCGGCCTGCCGGAGTACCGCAACGGCGGCCTCTTCGTGGACCTGGGCGTGCTGGTGCCGCAGGACCCCCGCATGACGACGGAGGTCTACGGCCCGGGTGACCCGCCCATCGTGGAGTGGCGGGCGCTGACGGTGGCGCTCTTGGACCGGGTGGCCGCGCTGGTGCGAGGGCGTCTGGAGTTGAGCGCGGAGGAGCTGCCGCTGGCGAAGGTGCTCCAGGGCGGCACGTGGACGGCGGGTCGCCGGGTGGCGGCGGAGCTGCGCCCCGGAGGCGTGCCGCCCATCCGCATCCGCAGTGACGGCACGGTGTTCTGAAACACAAATCCAGGAGGAGGACGCATGGACTTCCCGAACTGCACGGTGGTGGATCACCCGCTGGTGAAGCACAAGCTGACGGTGATGCGCAGGACGGACACGAGCACGGCGTCCTTCCGGGCGCTGCTGGAGGAGATCTCCCTCATGCTCGGGTACGAGGCGCTGCGAGACCTGAAGCTGCGCGAGGAGGAGATTGAAACGCCCATGGCGCGCACCACGGGCTGGGCGCTGGACGGCAAGAAGCTGGTGCTGGTGCCCATCCTGAGAGCGGGGCAGGGCATCCTGGACGGCCTGCTCCAACTCGTCCCCTCCGCGCGAGTGGGCCACATCGGCCTGTACCGCGACCCGGAGTCGCTGGGAGCCGTGGAGTACTACTACCGCGTGCCCGCCAACCTGGAGGACCGCGACGTCATCGTCTGCGACCCCATGCTCGCGACGGGCAACTCCGCGGTGGCGGCGCTCCAGCGGGTGAAGCGAAGCCGCCCGGGCTCCTTGCGCTTCGTGTGTCTGCTCGCGTGTCCGGAGGGCCTGACGAACCTGCGCGAGCACCACCCCGACGTGCGGGTCTTCACCGCCGCCATCGACGAGAAGCTGGACTCGCACGGCTACATCCTGCCCGGCCTGGGCGACGCGGGAGACCGCCTCTTCGGCACGAAGTCAGTGGACTGACTAGTCTCGATTTGCCGGATTGACGGTGAGGCATGAATCCATCATGTCTCACCGCATGAAGACCTCCCGTTTCGCGTCCGCGTTGATGGCATTGGGGTTCCTCGCCTGTGGTGGGGAGCCGGATGAGTTGCCGGTCCCCGGCGTTCAGACCCAGGAGATCCTCGGCGGAGGCGTCGCCGCCCGGTACGAGCTGCCCCACCAGGTGCGCCTCCACGTGACGGGCGCGTTCACCTGCGGAGGCACGCTCATCCGGGCCGGCTGGGTGGTGACGGCCGCCCACTGTGTCCAGGGCGTCACGCCCGCGTCCATGCGCGTCTACGCGGGAGACCTGCGGCTGGGCGCGGTGGAGGCGGACGAGCAGTACCGAGCAGTGTCGCGCAAGGTGATGCACCCGTCCTACGACGGGTCGGCCCACGACGTCGCGCTCCTCCAACTCGCCCAGCCCTTCAACCTGTCCCAGGCGGTGCAGACGCTGACGCTGCCGGATGCGCCCGCGCCCATGGGAGTTCCGTATGTTGCAAGCGGCTGGGGCCGCACCCAGACGGCGCTCACCTCCGATGCGCTCAAGCGCGTGAACCTGAGCATCACCTCCACGGCCACCTGCCGAGACCTGGTGGGAAGCGACTACGTCAACGGCGCGATGCTGTGCACGGCGCCGAGCACCACCGCCAACGTCTGCACGAAGGACGACGGCGGACCCCTGGCCTTCAACGGGAAGCTGTATGGGATTGTGAGCGCTTTCGGCTCCAGCCAGTGCAACACGTTCTCCATGTTCACCAACGTGGCCACCTACACGCCGTGGATCCGCTCCGTCATCAACGGGACGTGATGCACTGAGCCAACGCTGTTTCACGCCTTGGCTCTTGAGAACTGGGAAAGACGGATTTAAACGTTGAACGGTCTAAACGTTTCTATCCATTTCCCGGGAGTCCAGGCATGCGCGCGTCGTGGCGGTCCACCCTGATGGCGGTGATGTTGGGCGCGGTCTTCGCGGAAGGAGTGGAGGCGGCGGAGCCCGGTGCGCAGCACTGGACGGAGAACCTTTCCGCCGGAACGGGCACGTCGGAGCTCGTGGGCACGCGAGACGGGCTGCTCTACGAACCCAACGCCGTGATGCGCCGCCCTGAAGGCCTGAGCCGGCTCACGGGCCTCTTCGAGTTCCCGGCGCGCACGCTCGAGCAGCCCGTGGACACCTTCCGCCCGCGAATCCAGGCGACTGTTGGCCTGGGGCAGGGCGTCGAAGTGGACGTGCGCGTGAGAACCCCCGGAGGAGCCTGGACCGAGTGGCGCACCGCCAACGGAGACGAAGCCGTGCGCCTGCCCCGTTCAGGCACGGAGGTGCAGGTGCGCCTCGCGCTCATCGCGGACGAGCGAGGCCGCGGCCCGGTGGTGCAGGAGGTGGGTCTGGAGGGCTGGCGCGAAGGCGGCACGGAGGAGGCGCTCCAGGCGCTCGCGCCGCTGACCTACCGCGTCTACGCCACCCGTGAGGGCCTGGTGGGAGGCACCACGGCGAACGGCCACGTCATCAAGACGAACGACCGCTTCGCGGCGCTGCCGTCGCGGCGAGGACTCGCGTCGAACGGAGGCTCTGAGTACCAGGTGCGCGTCTGTTATTCGAAGACGGCGAAGTGCACGACGACGTCCGTCTGGGACGTGGGCCCGTGGAACACGAAGGACGACTACTGGAACCCGTCCAGCGTGCGCGAGATGTGGAAGACGCTGCCGCAGGGCAAGCCGGAGGCGCAGGCGGCGTACCAGGACAACTTCAACGGCGGGCTGGACCAGTTCGGTCGCCGGCCGGCGAACCCCGCGGGCATCGACCTCGCGGACGGGACGTTCTGGCTGGACCTGGGCATGTCGAACAATGACTGGGTGGACGTGACGTACCTGTGGACGTCCGGCGGTGGTTCGTCGACGGGGCTGGTCGTCGACAGCAACAACGCGAACAACGACCAGTCCAAGGGCTACATCCAGCTCACGGGCACCAGCTGGGCGTCCTCCACGAACGTGGCGGGCTACTACGGCACCAGCTACCTGGTGTCTCCGGGAGCGGCAGTGTCGGAGCCAGCGACGTTCTGGTTCTACCTGTCCGCGGCGGGAACGAAGACGGTGGACGCGTGGTGGACGGCGGCGAGCGACCGCTCCACGGCCGCGCCCTTCATCGTCACGAACGCCTCCGGCACGCAGCTGGCGAACGTGAAGGTGAACCAGACGGTCAACGGCGCAAGGTGGAACACGCTCGGCACGTGGAGCTTCCCGGCGGGGTGGAACAAGGTCCAACTGAGCCGCTGGGTGACGGCGGGGACCTACGTGGTCGCGGACGCCATCCAGGTCCGTTAGGCCTCATGGACGCACGGGTTGTCCGGGCGGTAGAACGGTGCCCCTTCTCCGAGGAAGTCATCCATGGCGTCGTTGCGCACCGTGCTCCCGCCTCCCGTGGAGGAGCCCCAGCTCTACACCGACCTTGCCGGCTGGTGGCCGTTGTTCTCGCCACCGGAGGAGTATGGGGAGGAGGCGGAAGACCTGCTCCCCATGTTGCATCCGGAGGAGGGCCCGGCGCGCACGATGCTGGAGTTGGGCTCGGGCGGAGGAAGCCTGGCCTTCCACCTGAAGAAGCACTTCACGCTGACGCTGACGGACCGCTCGCCGGAGATGGTGGCGGTGAGCCGCAAGGTGAATCCGGAGTGTGAGCACCGCGTGGGGGACATGCGCACGCTGCGGCTGGGGCGCACGTTCGACCGGGTGATGGTGCACGACGCCATCATGTACGCGGTGGAGCGCGAGGACGCGCGAGCCACGGTCCACACGGCGGCGGCGCACTGCCGTCCGGGAGGCCGGGTGGTGCTGTTGCCGGACTGCGTGCGTGAGACCTTCGAGCCCCTCACCGAGTCCGGAGGCCACGACGGGCCGGACGGGCGCGGAATGCGCTACCTCATGTGGACGTGGGATCCGGATCCGGACGACGAGACGTTCGAGACCGCGTTCGCCTATCTGCTGCGCGAAGCGGACGGAACAGTGAGCATGTCGCAGGAGCGCCACCGCTTCGGACTGTTCCGGCGTGACGACTGGCTCGAATGGATGCGAGAGGCCGGCTGTCCCGCGACGACGAGGCGGGACCCCTGGAACCGGGAAGTGCTCATCGGAGTGCGGGAGCAGGACTGATGCGAGGGTGGGGGGCCCTGCTGGTGTTCATCCCGTTGTGGGGGATGGCCGCGCCCGCGCGAGTGGAGCTCGTCTTTGGCGGAGACGTGATTCCGCACGGCGAGGTGAAGTCGGTGGCGAAGGCCCACGCGCGCAGCGGAAACCACGAGGGCTGGGACCACGTCTTCGGCCCGCTGTCGGACGTGCTGCGCACGGCGGACGTGGGCGTGGTGAACCTGGAGACGCCAGTCACCGCCAACACCCAGGCCTTCACGAAGGAGCTGGTCTTCAACGCGCCCCCAGCCATGGTGCAGGCGTTGGTGACCGCCGGAGTGAAGGTGGTGTCCACGGGCAACAACCACGCAAGGGATCAGCACGTGGAAGGCCTGGGGGAGACGCTGCGACACCTGGACGCGGCGGGGCTGCGCCACACAGGCACGGGGCTCACGAAGGACGCGGCCTGGGAGCCGGTGTTCATGGAGGTCCGAGGCATCAAGCTGGGCTTCCTCTCCTTCACGAGGAGCCTGAACGGCTTCAGCAACCCGAAGGAAGCGGACGCGCCGCACGTGGCGCTGTTGCCCTATCCGGAGCACGCCTCGAGAAGGGGGCTGAAGCCGGAGGAGGCCCTGGAGCGGGTGCGAGCAGCGGCAGCGAAGTGTGACGCGCTCTTCGTGATGGGGCACTGGGGGCGCGAGTACGCGGACACGCCGCACCCATTGGACAGGGCCTTGGGGCAGTCCTTCCTGGAAGCAGGAGCCTTCGCGGTCATTGGCCACCATCCGCACGTGCTCCAGCCCTTGGAGGCCTACACGACGAAGTCCGGGCGCCGGGGCTTCATCGCCTACTCATTGGGCAACCTGGTGGCGAACCAGGCGCGCTTCTACCGGCACGTGAAGGGACAGCTGGGCAAGGACGGAGACAAGCGGGACACCCTGCTCCTGAGAGTCGGAGTGACCCGAGCGGAGCCCGGAGCCCCGGTGTCCCTGGCGGAGGTTTCCGTGCTGCCGGTCTGGATTGAAAACAACGCCCAGGGCCGCAAGGCGAAGGCGAAGCGGAACATCCAACCCGTGCTCATCGACCGCGAGATTGAAGAAGTCTCGCGAAGGTTGGCCGCCCTCACGCAGCGCACCGCGACGCCCGACAAGGCGACCCGAGCCGAGAAGGCCGCCCTGGAGCAGCGCCTGACCAACGCCCGTTACCGCCGCGAACGCATCCTGAGGATGCTGCCCGCGGAGTTCCAGGTGGCCACCCCGGAGCTGAGGCGAAGAGAGCTGACGGCTCAGGCCGCGCACTGAACACACTCTGGGACACCGCGTCTTGCACGCGGTGTCCGGGCTGACGCATGTGAACGCTCCCCTCATCCCGGAGCGTTCGTGTCCCATCCCCTCCCATGGTTCCGCTGGAGTCCCCTGGCGCTGACGCTGGCGGCCTCCCTCTCCTGTGCCCCCACCGAGGACCTGGAGCCCCCGCCACAACCCACCACCCAGAAGCAGGGCGTGGACGTGCCGGGCTTCGCCGAGCTGCACCACCACATGTTCGCCGAGGAGGCCTTCGGAGGCGGCTGGTTCCACGGCGGCGTCAACGGCACGCTCGACACCTGTGACGGAGGCTGGCCCGAGAGCGACCACGCCCGCGTCCGCATGGACCTGAGCGGCCTGCTCAACCTGTGTCCGAACTCCGGAGGCGTGGACCTGAGTGGAGTCCCCATCCTGTCCCAGCTCTTCGGAGTCGCGGGAGCGGTGGGCTCGGAGTTCCTCGGGAAGATTGAAGGAACAGAAGGGGACACCGGCCTGCACATGGGCCGCCGCCAGCCCGGCACGGAGTGGCCCCGCTGGGACACCATCGCCCACCAGCAATCCTGGGGAGGGTGGCTCAAGCAGGCGCACCAGGGAGGCATGTCGCTGGTGGTGGTGTCCGCCGTGAGCAACGGCTTCCTCTGCGAAGCGCTGCCCCCGCAGAACCGCAAGCGCGCCTGCGACGAGATGATGGACGTGGAGGTCCAGCTCCAGATGGCCCACGCCTTCGACGCGGCCAATGACTGGGTGGAGATTGCCCTGTCGCCCGCGGACGCAAGGCGGATCATCTCGCAGGGCAGGCTCGCCATGGTCCTCTCCATCGAGACCAGCAAGCTCTTCGGCGCGAAGGACTGGCGCGCGGAGCTGAACCGCTTCCACACGCTGGGCGTGCGCACGCTCCAGCCCGTGCACCAACTGGACAACCGCTTCGGCGGAGCGGCCCCGCACAACGCCATCTTCCAGGCCGCGCAGTTCCTGGAGAACTGCCACATCGACACGGACTGCGGAATCACCGCCGCCGGCTTCACGCTGGGCTTCGACGTGGACGCGCAGTGCCGCAACGTGAAGGGCCTCACCGCGGACGGCCAGCAGCTGCTCCAGGCGATGATGGACAAGGGCATGCTCATCGACCTGGCGCACCTGTCGGAGAAGGGCGTGCGTGACGCGTACGCTGTCTCCCAGGCGAACCGCTACTACCCGCTCTTCATCAGCCACGGCCACTTCCGCGAGGTGATGAACGGCAAGCTCGCCCAGCACGAGAAGACCACGCCCGCCTGGGTGGTGCAGATGCTCCGCCGCACGGGAGGCATGTTCGGCCTGCGCACCGCGCACGACGAGACGCGCACGTACACGCCCGCGAACATCGCCAACGACTGCCAGGGCTCCAGCCGCTCCTTCGCGCAGGCCTACGAGTACGGCCGACAGGGGCTCAAGGTCCCCATGGCCTTCGGCGCGGACTTCAACGGCTTCATCCAGCAGACGCGGCCCCGCTTCGGCCCCAACGGAGCATGCTCCGCGGGCTTCCAGGCAGAGGCCGACGCGCAGGCCCACCAGCAGGAACTGGAGGCGCCGGGCCGGCTGGGCACGCCGTTCGACGAACGGGGCCTGGCCCACGTGGGCCTCCTGCCGGACCTGCTCCAGGACATGCGCAACCTGGGCGCGGACACCACGCCGCTGGACCGCTCGGCGGAGCTGTTCATCCGCATGTGGGAGCGCACCGCGAGCACCGCGCGCAACGGCAGCATGGCGGACCCCGCGCTGGACATCGACACGGGAGGCATCGCGCCGTGGGTGTTGCCGGACGAGCGTGAGAAGGCGTACCCCACCGTCTGCGGCAAGGCCTACGCACCGGACTCCAAGACGCTGGGCCAGGGCTGCCGCTTCGACGACGAGTGCCAGAGCGAGCAGTGCACCTCCGTGCTCTGCGCCACCTTCGACGGCCGCTGCGTCTGCAATGACGACGGCGACTGCGGCACGTCCCGCTACTGCCAGAACGACATCCCGGCCAACCCCGGTGACAACGACTGCGTGGACCGCAAGACGGACGGCACGTCGTGCAGCCGCGACGGCCAGTGTCTCTCCGGAGCCTGCGGAGGCTGCTTCAACGCGGTGGGCTGGTGCTACACGCCGCGCTCCAAGGCCTACGGGCAGACCTGCAAGTCCGACCGCGAATGCACCACCGACCGCTGCAGCGCGGACTGCTACCTGAACCCCACGGGAAGCTGCCTCTGCGACAGCGACTCGCACTGTGGAGCGAACCAGTTCTGCGGCTGGGGGCTCAACTCCGGTAAGTGCGTGAACAAGCGAGGCCGGGGCGCGGCCTGCTCCAGCGATCGCGAGTGCGCCTCCGGCACCTGCCGCTGGTCGTTCACCTGCAAGTAGCGCCCGCTCAGCGAGGCGCCTCGGATTCCTTCCGGGGCGCCGCGTGCAGGTCGCGCAACGCGACGACACGGTCCAGCAGAGGTCCGCCCAGCTTCTTCCGGGCGATGCGCTGCGACGGATAGATGCCCCGGTGGCCGGTGAGCAGGTACGCCACCGTGGCGACGATGGCCACGTGGGGCAGCACGGAGGCGCCCACCAGCTCCACCGCCATCAGGGACAGCGCGAGCGGCGTATTGGCCGCCGCCGCGAACAGCGCCGCCATCCCCACCGCCGCGCCCAGGTCCACGGGCAGTCCCAACAGCCGAGCGAGGACATTGCCCAGCGCCGCGCCAATGAAGAACAGCGGAGTCACCTCACCACCCAGGAACCCCGCGCCCAGCGTCACCACCGTGAACACGAGCTTCCAGGCGAACGCACCCCAGGGCAGCGACACATCCTCGAACGCGCGAAGGATGCCGGGCACACCCAGGCCCAGGTAGTCGCTGGTTCCCGCGAGCTTCCAAAGCCCCACCACCCCCAGGCCGCCCAGGGCCATGTGCACGGGAAGCCAGGGCACACGGCGCTCCAGGACCCGCTTCAATCCATGGGTGCCCTCGATGAAGGCCACCGCCACGCCCGCGATACCCACCGCGAACACCAGCCACTTGCCCAGCACGGGCAACGTCAGAGCCAGCGCCTGGGGCACCGGATACACGGTGTGATGGATGCCCAGCCCGCGAGTCACCATGTCGCCCACGACAGCGGCCGTGAGCGCGGGCAGGAGCGCCTCGTAGCCCAGCCGGCCCACGCACACGACCTCCAGCCCGAACACCGTGCCCGCCAGCGGCGTGCCGAACACCGAACCGAAGCCGCCCGCGATGCCCGCCGCCAGCAGCTCGCGCCGCGTCTCCGGAGTCACGCGGAAGCGCCAGGCAATCTGGTCCGCCAGGCTCGCGCCCATCTGCACCGCGGTGCCCTCGCGTCCCGCGCTCCCACCGAACAGGTGCGTGAGCACCGTGCCCAGCAGCACCATGGGCGCCATGCGAAGGGGAATCACCGCGTCGCCCGCGTGCACCGTGTCCAGCACCAGGTTGTTGCCGCCCCGGATGGACGCGCCCCACCGGCCATACACCGCGCCCAGGACGAGTCCCGCCACGGGCAGCGCGTACACCAGCGACTCATGCGCCAGCCGGAACTCCGTGGCCTCTTCCAGCAGCGCCAGGAACACCGCGGACGCCACGCCGCACACGCCCCCCACGATGGCGCCCAACAGCAGCCACTGGCCCAGCGCTCGAGCACTCCCGGAGAGGTTCATTGCCGGACTCTAACCGTGAAACAACGCGTCAACCGGAAGCGCCGCGTCAGCGAAGGGCGCGAGACAGCGCCAATCTGACGCACCGTGGCGGAATTCATGTTCAACATGGAATACATACTGCGGGGTTAATTCAGGTCTGAGGAGTGATTCCAGAGTCAGACCCGTGTACCGTGCGCGGCCTCTCCCCATTGCCGGGGCGGGAACCCCCTACCTCTTCAGGAGCCGGTATGTCCGTTCGTCGCAGCGGGCTGTCCCTCGCCGCCGTCCTCGCCGCCACCACCCTCAGTGGCACCGCGATGGCCAGCACCATCAACCAGAACACGTCGTGGACCATCAACCGCTCGGCGTCGCAGACGTACCGGGTGGTGGCCTACGGCGACTCCATCTTCGCCGGCTACAACGGCGGCATCGGCAGCGTCGCGCGCCGTGCGGCCCCGGTGGTGGAGGGTGAGTACGCGGCCAAGAAGTGGGGCACCAACGTAGAGGTCATCCGCCGCACGAAGTCCGGCGCGAAGGCGGACGACATCTACAACAACAAGATCGTCAACGAGCGCTCCTACATGCAGGACTCCCGGACGCGCGTCGTGATGTTCGAGATGTGCGGCAACGACTACCTGCAGGCCCGCAGCGCGTTCTCCGACCAGACGGGGACGTGTAACTACAGCGGCCTGCAGAACGCGCTGACGACCTGCACCACGTACATGGAGCGGGCGATGCAGACCATCAACCAGTACGCGACCACCGCGAAGGTGAAGGTCATCTCCAACATCTATTACCCCGGCTATGACGCGGACAACGTGCTGACCTCCTGCACGGACTCGGCGACGGGCCAGAAGGTGAACAAGCAGCAGTACTTCCTGCCGCTGCTGGCGCGCAGCAACTGGCGCGCCTGTAACCTGGCGTCGAAGTACGGCTTCAAGTGCGCGGACGCCTTCGCGGAGATGATGGCCTCCGACTACGACCGCAACGGCGACGGCCAGATTGACTCCGCGGCCATCGCGTACCGCGCCGGCGAGACCGAGGACGCCTACGTCCAGCGCATCAGCGTCACCCTGCGCAGCACCCTGCGCGACGCGAACGGCCACCTGGCGAACAGCAGCACCAGCTACGACTACATCCAGTCGGACAACACGCACCCGACGTACACGGGCTCCACCATCAGCGTGAACATCTTCTCCGGCTCCGGTTCCGGTTCCGGGGCGCCGTCCTATACGGACGCCCAGGTCGTCGACGGCAAGAACCCGGACTGGAACAAGTTCGGCCACGAGCGCATGGGCTGGAGCATCTCCACGTTCGACCCCGCGACGCCGTGACGTAGGTCGGCATCCGTAGGGAGAAAGGGCCTCCGACCTGTCACCGGGTCGGGGGCCTTGTCGCGTCCGGACCGATGGAGTGGCCAGCAGCCCGGTCAGCGGCCAGGCGTTCAGGCCTCTTTTCGTCGGAGCGCCAATGATCAGGTCCGGCGCAAACGAGGGTTTGACGTCATCGACCTGAAGCGTTAGAGAGTGGACCCCCCGCGACGAACCGCTGGCCCCCGGGCCTCGGAAAGTCAGCTGGGGGGAAGAAAAGGATCGACGAAGGTTGTTGATCCCGAACGCGGCGAAGAGGTAGAAGCCGCGCCCCTCACCTCGAAGCCCGCGCACTGGCGCGGAAGGCACTTCGGGGAGAGAGCAGCACCGAAAAGAAAATAGGGCAGTCAACGAGCGGGTTGACAGCGAACGCGGCGAAGAGATAGAAGCCGCGCCCCACCGAAGAAGCAGCGGTCCGGAAGGCAACACGACGGACGCAAAGCGGTGAAGGAAGCTGACAGCAAGCGGTTGACAGGAAGCGCGGCGCTGAAGTAGAAGCCGCCTCCCTCGAAACGAAGCGGCGGAAGTCACTGGACGGCGCCGACGAGTTTCGAAGCAGCCCGCAGGACGCAAAAGCGAAGTTGACGCTGACTGCGAACTGAAATAGAAGCTGCAACCCCGCCGGTTGAAAGAAGCCGGCAAGCAACAAAGTCGCAACAAGCGGCTCGGTCTTTGAAAACCAAATAGCAAGCCCAAGCAGTAATGGATTGCGGAAACCCGCAGTCAATTTTTTGAGGGCATCTTCACCTCCAAGAGCAGCGCTGAAAAGCGCAGCGAGGAGGGGAGTGCCGACGAATCAGCGAGCCGAGACTCCTTAGCCGGGTCTTGGGGAACGCCGGTTCAAGCAAACCAAGAATACAATTGGAGAGTTTGATCCTGGCTCAGAACGAACGCTGGCGGCGTGCCTAACACATGCAAGTCGAGCGCGAATAGGGGCAACCCTTAGTAGAGCGGCGCACGGGTGCGTAACACGTGGATAATCTGCCTGGATGCCTGGGATAACCAGTCGAAAGACTGGCTAATACCGGATAAGCCCACGGTTTCTTCGGAGACTGAGGGAAAAGGTGGCCTCTGTATACAAGCTATCACAACCAGATGAGTCCGCGGCCCATCAGCTAGTTGGCGGGGTAATGGCCCACCAAGGCGACGACGGGTAGCTGGTCTGAGAGGACGATCAGCCACACTGGAACTGAGACACGGTCCAGACTCCTACGGGAGGCAGCAGTGGGGAATTTTGCGCAATGGGCGAAAGCCTGACGCAGCAACGCCGCGTGTGTGATGAAGGTCTTTGGATTGTAAAGCACTTTCGACCGGGACGAAACCGTAAAGCCTAATACGCTTTGCCTTGACGGTACCGGGAGAAGAAGCACCGGCTAACTCTGTGCCAGCAGCCGCGGTAATACAGAGGGTGCAAGCGTTGTTCGGAATTATTGGGCGTAAAGCGCGTGTAGGCGCTTGCAAGTCGGGTGTGAAAGCCCTCAGCTCAACTGAGGAAGTGCGCCCGAAACTGCAGAGCTTGAGTGCCGGAGAGGGTGGCGGAATTCCCCAAGTAGAGGTGAAATTCGTAGATATGGGGAGGAACACCGGTGGCGAAGGCGGCCACCTGGACGGTAACTGACGCTGAGACGCGAAAGCGTGGGTAGCAAACAGGATTAGATACCCTGGTAGTCCACGCCGTAAACGATGAGAACTAGGTGTCGTGGGAGTTGACCCCCGCGGTGCCGTAGCTAACGCATTAAGTTCTCCGCCTGGGAAGTACGGTCGCAAGACTAAAACTCAAAGGAATTGACGGGGGCCCGCACAAGCGGTGGAGCATGTGGTTTAATTCGACGCAACGCGCAGAACCTTACCTGGTCTTGACATCCTCGGAATCCTTCAGAGATGAGGGAGTGCCCGCAAGGGAACCGAGAGACAGGTGCTGCATGGCTGTCGTCAGCTCGTGTCGTGAGATGTTGGGTTAAGTCCCGCAACGAGCGCAACCCTCGCCTTTAGTTGCCACGCAAGTGGATCTCTAGAGGGACTGCCGGTGTTAAACCGGAGGAAGGTGGGGATGACGTCAAGTCCTCATGGCCTTTATGACCAGGGCTACACACGTGCTACAATGGCCGGTACAGAGCGCTGCAAACCCGCGAGGGGGAGCTAATCGCAGAAAACCGGTCTCAGTTCAGATTGGAGTCTGCAACTCGACTCCATGAAGGCGGAATCGCTAGTAATCGCAGATCAGCACGCTGCGGTGAATACGTTCCCGGGCCTTGTACACACCGCCCGTCACACCATGGGAGTCGATTGCTCCAGAAGTCATCTCACCAAGAGATGCCCAAGGAGTGCTCGGTAACTGGGGTGAAGTCGTAACAAGGTAGCCGTAGGGGAACCTGCGGCTGGATCACCTCCTTTCTAAGGAGACCGGGTGTTGGACTCAGCCTTCGGGCGAGTAGGCAACACCAGCAACCTTCGGGTTGTCAGGTCATCTCTAGGTCAATGTTTCCGGTAAACAATCCATTATGTGCTTAAGGGCTTGCTGTTTGGTTTTGAAGGACCGAGCGAAGGCGGCTCGGCTCTTTGAGAATGAAGGACGCTGTAGGGTTCGCCGATGCTTTAGCCCCCCTGGGCCTATAGCTCAGCTGGCTAGAGCGCGCGCCTGATAAGCGCGAGGTCGGTGGTTCAAGTCCACCTAGGCCCACCACTCTTCTTTCCTCACTGGAGGGAAGCGAAAGGGTGACTGGTGCTGACGCGAGAGTCGGGGCTGTAGCTCAGCTGGGAGAGCGCCAGCTTTGCAAGCTGGATGTCGTCGGTTCGAACCCGATCAGCTCCACAAGTTTCCTGGAAGTCGCAGGGACGTTCTTTGACAAGTGCATACGAAGGGTAAGTTGCAATTTCTGCTGAGTGAAGTTCTCAACAGAAGTGCCGACTTCGAAATCTGCTCTACCAGGCGCCGCGAGGCAGCCGGGTAGAGGGGAACGAAGTCTCCCACACAAGAAGAAGCAGTGAGAAACAGCAATAAAGAATGTCTTCCGGGCCTGCTAGCGAAGAGCAGAGGTCTGGGCCTTGGTCTCCGAGTTTCGACAATCCGCCGGGAGGCGGGCGTTAGACAAGAGATTAGGGCAAGTAAGCTACTAAGGGCGTGCGGTGGATGCCTAGGTGCCAAGAGGCGATGAAGGACGTGGGTGGCTGCGAAAAGCTTCGGGGAGTTGCCAACCAAACGTTGATCCGGAGATGTCCGAATGGGGAAACCCAGCGCGGCGAATAGCTGCGTTACTGCAAACTGAATTCATAGGTTTGCAGAGCAAACCAGGGGAAGTGAAACATCTCAGTACCCTGAGGAAGAGAAAACAATGAGTGATTCCCAAAGTAGTGGCGAGCGAAATGGGAAGAGGCCAAACCAGCGCCATGCAAATGGCGATGGGGTAGCGGGTCCGCGGTAGGACTTTGAGAGGCTAGTGGAAGCGTCCTGGAAAGACGCACCAAAGAGCGTGATAGTCGCGTACACGAAAGCCTTTTGGAGCTGAGCGGGTTACCCAAGTAAGACGGGACACGTGCAATCCTGTCTGAATCTGCCGGGACCATCCGGTAAGCCTAAATACTCCTTGGCGACCGATAGTGAACAAGTACCGCGAGGGAAAGGTGAAAAGAACCCCGGTGAGGGGAGTCAAAAGAACCTGAAACCGCATGTCTACAAGCAGTTCGAGCACTACGGCGCAAGCCAGTGCGAGAGCGTACCTTTTGCATCATGATTCGGCGACTTAATATACGTAGCGAGGCTAAGCCGTTAGGTGGAGCCGGAGCGAAAGCGAGTCCGAATAGGGCGCTAAGTTGCGTGTATTATAACCCGAAGCGGGGTGATCTACACATGGCCAGGTTGAAGTGCGGGTAACACCGCATGGAGGACCGAACTCATGAAAGTTGAAAATTTCTGGGATGAGCTGTGTGTAGGGGTGAAAGGCCAATCAAACTCCGTGATAGCTGGTTCTCCCCGAAAGATATTTAGGTATCGGCTCGGGTAATTCAATGCCGGAGGTAGAGCACTGAAACGGCTAGGGGTCTCACCAGATTACCAAACCGTATCAAACTCCGAATGCCGGCAATTGTTATCCCGGGACGCAGTCAGTGGGTGATAACGTCCATTGGCAAGAGGGGAATAACCCAGACCGACAGCTAAGGCCCCCAAATCTAGTCTAAGTGAACACTAGAAAGGATGTGGCAGGTCATTGACAACCAGGAGGTTGGCTTAGAAGCAGCCATCCTTTAAAGAAAGCGTAATAGCTCACTGGTCAAGACAGGCCGCGCCGAAAATGTAACGGGGCTCAAGACTAGTGCCGAAGCTTCGGGTCATGCATGTTTGGCATGCATGGCGGTAGGGGAGCGTCCCAGTTGCAGCGAAGGTGGACTGAAAAGGCCGCTGGAGCGACTGGGAGTGCTGATGCCGAAATGAGTAGCGATAAAGGGGGTGAGAAACCCCCTCGCCGTAAACCCAAGGTTTCCTGGGTCAAGTTAATCTTCCCAGGGTTAGCCGGGTCCTAAGCCGAGGCCGAAAGGCGTAGGTGATGGCAAGCAGGTTAATATTCCTGCGCCATCTTGCAGACGTTGAACTGAGGGAGGACGGAGAAAGCTAGGCGAGCTGACCGGTGGTTGTGTCAGTCTAAAGGCGTAGGGGTGTCGCGTACGAATAAAGGCGCGGCAGCTATCCCCGAGACCCCATGGCGCCCCGCAAGGGGTAAGTCGCTGATGCTCGGCTTCCAAGAAAAGTCCCGCAGGGAGTCTGCAGGGTGTCCGTACCGCAAACCGACACAGGTGGGTGAGGAGAAAATCCTAAGGCGCTTGAGAGAACTCTCCTCCAAGGAACTAGGCAAATTTCCACCGTAACTTCGGAAGAAGGTGGGCCTCTGGTAGGTGTAGGCGTACAGCCGAAGCCGAGAGAGGTTGCAGAGAAATGGCGGTAGCGACTGTTTACCAAAAACACAGGACTCTGCGAAGGCGACAAGCCGACGTATAGGGTCTGACTCCTGCCCGGTGCTGGAAGGTTAAGGGGATTCGTCAGCCGCAAGGCGAAGCGATGATCCGAAGCCCCAGTAAACGGCGGCCGTAACTATAACGGTCCTAAGGTAGCGAAATTCCTTGTCGGGTAAGTTCCGACCTGCACGAATGGAGTAACGACTTCCGCACTGTCTCGGAGAGGGACTCAGCGAAATTGAAATAGCTGTGCCGATGCAGTTTACCCGCAGCAAGACGGAAAGACCCCGTGAACCTTTACTACAACTTGACAGTGACACTAGGGATTGACTGTGTAGGATAGGTGGGAGCCTTTGAAGCCGGGCCGCTAGGTTCGGTGGAGGCAACGGTGAAATACCACCCTGTTGATTTCTGGTGTCTAACCACGTCTCGTCAGCCGGGACTGGGACACTGTCTGGTGGGTAGTTTGACTGGGGCGGTCGCCTCCCAAAAAGTAACGGAGGCGCGCGATGGTTCCCTCAGCCCGATTGGAAACCGGGCGTCGAGTGCAATGGCATAAGGGAGCTTGACTGCGAGACCGACAGGTCGAGCAGGTGCGAAAGCAGGTCATAGTGATCCGGTGGTCCTGAATGGAAGGGCCATCGCTCAACGGATAAAAGGTACTCCGGGGATAACAGGCTTATCTCCCCCAAGAGTTCACATCGACGGGGAGGTTTGGCACCTCGATGTCGGCTCATCGCATCCTGGGGCTGGAGCAGGTCCCAAGGGTTTGGCTGTTCGCCAATTAAAGCGGTACGCGAGCTGGGTTCAAAACGTCGTGAGACAGTTTGGTCCCTATCTGCTGTGGGCGTAGGATACTTGAGAGGCTCTGACCTTAGTACGAGAGGACCGGGTTGGAGGCACCGCTGGTGTACCAGTTGTCTCGCCAGAGGCATCGCTGGGTAGCCATGTGCCGATTGGATAACCGCTGAAAGCATCTAAGCGGGAAACCGACCTCAAGACCAGGTATCCCGGGCGCAAGCCCCTGAAGACTCGTGGAAGACTACCACGTTGATAGGCTGGGTGTGTAAGCGCGGTAACGCGTTAAGCTAACCAGTACTAATAAGTCGAGCGGCTTACTTCCCCCATTCTCTTGCATGCCCCCTCAAGGGGAGTAAGGGACTCGGGGCCAAGGCCGAGGCCAGGACGCCACTAGCGCGTCCGCCCGGAAGGCAGCTGTTTCAATTGCTTCTTCGACTTCTCGAAGAGGCTTCACTCAAGCGGAAGCTTGCAACTTACCCTTCGTATGCACCGTCATTCGTTTTTCCGGTGGCAATGTCGGAGGGGTCACACCCGTTCCCATCCCGAACACGGAAGTTAAGCCCTCCAGAGCCGATGGTACTCCGCGGGAAACCGCGTGGGAGAGTAGGTCGCTGCCGGATTCTTTTTGAAAGCCCCTGGTGCCGCAAGGCCCCAGGGGCTTTGTCTTTGCGGGCTTGTGGCACCGGGCTCGGGCGCACGTTTCTCGTGGATTGATCCGGCGGGATGCGAACGTACAGCTGCCTGGCTTTGAGGCTGGCCTGACCCTGGCTGCTTTTGCTTGAGTGGCGCTCCTTCCCCCTCTCTGGACAGGAGCCTCTCGCATGCATCTGCTTCGAATCTACGCCGCTGGTCTGTTCGCGCTGGGGCTGCTGCTGGCACCCGCGGAATCCAAGGCGCAGCAGTCCGGCGTCCGCCTGGGCGTGGGCGCGGACTACTGGGTGGACACCAGCGCCGCGTTCAACTTCACGCTGGGCGTTGAGGGGCATGTCGCGGGTCCACTCTTCGTGGGGGCCCGGTTCGGCGCGGTGCTCGTCACGGACGGCAACATCATTGGCGTTCCGTTGGACATCTCCCTTCGCGCGACGGTGGGACGGAACGTCTACATCGAAGGGCTCGCCGGCCCGTGGATCATGTTCAAGGGGGACACCTTCAAGGCCCATGCGGCGTTTGGCTTTGGGCTCCAGGGCAAGGCCGCGAGCATCGGCATCGAGGTGGGCTACCTCGATCCGAATCCCATCATCGGCCTGCGGCTGGGCTACAAGTTCTGAGGCCTTGCCTCAGTAGTGCGGTGGACGCTCCTGCTGCCGGGCGTCCACCAGGCCCGGCTCAGCGTCCAGCTTGCGCTTGAGCTGGTCCAACTCCGCCCGGAGCGCGTCAATGACGCGCCCTTGCTGGTAGAGCACGTCACTCAGCTCCTGCAGCAGCTCCTGCTGCTGCGTGTAGCGGATTTCCAGCTCGACCAGGCGCTTGTCTTCCATTGCCGTCTTCTCCGCTCGGGGACCGTGCCCCATGAATACCCTTGAACATCTCCAGCGCGCCCGCGAGCTGCTGGGACGCGGACAACCCGAGCTGGCGGAGTCCGCGCTGAGTGACGCCATTGATGCGGCCGTGGCGGCGGAGGATCTGGTCCTCCTCACCCAGGCACGGTTCGCGCTGGGGGAGTTGCTCTTCCAGCAGGGCCGGGATGAAGAGGCAATCCCCTTCCTCCAGGCGGTGGTGCGCACCGAACGGGCGGATGGGTCCGTGGACGCGCCGGTCATCGCCTCGGCGCGGATGCTTCGCCAGATTCGGGGGCAGGAGCCGCGCTGAGCTCAGGTCAGGGCAGCCGGCATTGTTCCCGGATGGCGTCCATCCGCTGTGGGAAGCGCCGCTCCAGGTCCGTGCGCGTCTGGCGTGCTCCCTCGAGCTTCCCTGCCTTCACCTGGAGGGTGCAGAGGGTGGCCAGCGCCCGCGTGTCGGACACGTTCAGACGGTCCGCCTGACGGAGGGCTGCCTCGGCGGCGTTCTCATTTCCCAGTTGGAACCAGGCGATGCCCAGCTGGAAGTGGCCTTCCGCGAGCTTCGGGTCCTTCTGCACCGCCTGCTGCAAGAGCCCCACGGCTTCGCGGCTCCGGCCTTCCTTGGAGAGCACCAGCCCCTGTTCCACCAGGAGCCGGGCCGCGGGGACCTTGCCCTCCAGGGAGGTGAAGACCTTCAGGGCGTCCTCGGGCCTGCCCATCCGGCTGAGCAGCCGGCCGTAGCGCACTCCGATGAGGGGATCGCCTGGTGCGCGGCTGTAGGCCCGGGACAGGGCCTCCGTGGCGCCCTCGACGTCGCCCTTCTCCTCGCTCAGGTCCGCCCGGAGCAGCTCCGCCCGTGGGTCCGACGGCGCGAGCTTCCTCGCCTTGTCGAGTGACTGGTCCACACAGCGGGACATCCGCTCCCGGTCGCAGATGCGCGCGAGCAGGAGCTGGGTTTCCAGGGCGTTCGGGTCCCTCCGCTCGGCTTCCAGGACCAGGTCGTGTGCTTCAGCGGGGGCTCCTTCGCGCAGGAGCTCGGCTGCTTCGCGCAGGTCCGCCGCCGTCGCCTTGTCGTTGTGCTTCAGGGGCACAAGGAATCGCAGACGGCCTTCCACGCTCTCCGTGGCCCTCGCGATGGCCAGTTCCTGCTCGGGCATGTCGCGGGGCAGGAACAGGGGGATGACGTGGATGGCGAGCGCCACTCCGCAAACCCAGAGGACGCCCCGGAGACCCTGGTCCCGGCGCCGGCCGCTCCGCTCCCCCGGTTCGTTCGATGGGTCGCTCATGGGGCGTTTCTAAACGGCTCGGAGGCGCGGGCGCAGCCCTGACGGCAGTTCCAGCTCGCAGCTCCAGCAGAGCTCGAAATTGGCGGGGTTCTCCTCACTACAGCGTGGACAGGTCACCGAACGGCTGGCGGCTTCCTGGTTGGCCTGGAGTTCCGCGAGGATCTGGCGCCCGGCTTCCAGTTCCTGCGGCCACAGCCACAGCTCCACCCAGGCCTCGGTGCTGGGAATCTCTCCGCTCAGCGGGACCAGGGACTCGCCTCGGATGTCGACCGAGAGCCCGGCCGATTCCAGGGCTCCCGCCAGCATCCGCGCCTCTCCGACCGTGCGGTGCACGGAGAACTGCACGCGCTTCATGCTTCTTGTCTGTCAGAACCGGGCCTTCGGGGCAACCGGCCCCGGCTGCTCCCCTGCTGTGCCCTGACCGACGCGGTCCTCACGGACCGTGCGGCCTTCGTCATTCATCGTGACGGAGCTGGTGCGGCAGGACGGCGTGGGCGTGGCGGGGGGCTCGTGCGTGGAGCTCCGCTGACAGCAGCGCGTCCAGCTCCGCGAGCAGGCGATCATACCCGCCTCCCCTCGCGGGCAGCCGCTCGGTGGCGAGTCTCAAACGGGGTGTCTCCTCGTCCTCGAAGGCCAGGGTCACCGCCAGGATGTCCGGGCCTCCTGCCTGGGGCGCGAGCGTGGCGGGTTCGGGCTCCCACTGCAGGGGTTCCAGCAATGGGGCCAGCCGGCGGATCTCCTCCGGCGTCAGGTCCCGCTCCACCACCGGTTCGCCCTGTTCCAGGACGCGCAGGTGCTTGAGGCCTTCCACTCGCAGCGCCTGCGCTCCGGTGTTCGTCTGGCCACTGCGCTCGTAGGTCACCGTTTTCACGCGCCGTACCTCCCCCGGAGTCAAGGAGTAGGCATTCGCATCCTCCCCTGCATCCGAGGAAGTCCGCGCTGAATGCTCCCAGTCCGGCGAGGACGGCCCTAGCGACTGGTGCCGGACACTGTGCAGCGCCCGCTGGGCCCCTGCGCTTCCCGGGGGCGTCTCCCTACCGTGCCTTTCGTCCGGGCGCCCATGTCCGGACACACGGAGGACGCCGAACGATGAGCAAGCACAAGAATCCGAACCCGAATGATCAGCGCTCCAACACGAAGAACCCCGAGCGCCCGGAGCACAAGTCCGCCCAGGACAACCGCTCCAACCAGATGAACCCGAACCGTCCTCCGAACCCGCCGTCCCACATGCCGTCGCACGGCGGTGGCACGACGGGCGGGGACGATTCCTCGAAGCGCTGAGTGAAACGGGAGAGGCCGGCCGCGCGTTCGGGCCGGCCCCTCCGGGGCGTTGTCCTAGCGGACGCGCGGCGAGCACTCGCCTTCGCCGCGGTAGTGGCCCACGGTGCGCACGAGCGCCGTCACGAAGTCGCGCAGCGTCCGCACGCTACCTGCGCCTCCCGTGCCGTACTGGCCCGAGGGCAGCGACGTCAGGTTCACCAGGCCCAGCTCATCCAGGGTGATTTCGCCGTCCGGGCCCACGATGCCCGTGCTGTCCGCCGCGGCGATGGCGTCGAAGCGCATCTTCGCGTCCGGCGACTGCAGGTCGTCGAAGAAGAGGTGGTCGCCGTGGATGGTGAGCTGCACCGTCTCCGTGCCGCCCTTGGGCACCGTCACGCCGTTGCCGATGTCCTCGCTCTCGCAGTGCTCGTAGAGGGTGTTGGTGGCGAAGCCCCAACGGAAGCTCTTGGTCGCCGCGCCCTTGGTGGCCGTGCCCTCCACGTAGACGGACCAGCCTTCGGTGTTCATCCGCGTCACATCCTCCGCGTCCGCGTTGCCGGCGGTGGCGTTCGTGGCGGGGGCGATGGCGTAGCTCACCTCGTCCCAGTCCTCGGCGGCCAGGTCGCTGAACTTCGCGACGTCCACCGGGCCCGGACGGTGCACGTCGTACACCTTCGCGGCCGTCTGCTCGGCGGCGGTCTCTCCCTCGCGGTTGGCGACCTTCACCTCGCTCAGCTTCACGAGGAACTTGGTGTACTTCACCGTCCAGCCGTCCTCGAAGGCGCTGGCGGGGATCTCCTTTTCGATGAAGTCCTCTCCGTATGTGGTGAACGTCACGTTGCCCTGACCCGACGAGCAGGCGACCAGGCCCAGACACGACACACCCATCAGCCAATTCTTCATCACTGCGCTGCTCCTTCCACCCACGTCACGACGTAGGCGCTGGTGTCTTCCACGCCGCGCACCAGCCCGTTCTGGGCCTGGCTTCCGGCGGGGAAGGTGGAAACGCCAGCCGCGTCCGGAAGCGACGCGGTGGCGAAGTCGATGCGGTCCATCCATTTCCCCAGGTCCACCGCGATGCGCACGAAGCCGGCCTCCTGCTGGAGGTCGCGCTCGAAGCGCACGCCTTCGATGGCCTTGGGCAGATCCACCGTCGCGTCGAAGCGCACCGTGGCTCCGGACGCGTGGGTCGCGGTGCCTCGCACGCGGGCCTGGTGGCCTTTGAGGACGTTCTGCGCGTCCGTGGCCGCCGTGGGCGCCACGAGCGTCAGCTCCAGTGAGCCGTACGAGCCGGTGACGGCGTTGGCGTCGCCCAGGTTGCCGCCCGCGAGCAGATCCACGGTCTGGGCGTTGAGCACCTCTCCCAGTGCATCCCCGGGGACGTAGTGGCCGGGGTGCGCGTTCGCGGTGCCTCCGATGAGCGAGTACCAGTCGAAGCGGGACAGCAGGACTCGGCCCTCGAAGAAGCGCACCGAGCCCACGGAGAGTTGGGCGGCTTCGGGCGTCACCGTCCAGCCGTACTCGTTGGGAGCCGTGGGCGCCGTCGCCGTCATCGTCACGGCGAAGGTGCGGCGCTCTGCTTCGGTCTTGCCTCCACAGCCCAGACTCAGCAGGGCCACGGTCAAGGCCAATGCAATCGGGTTCATCACAGGTGGACCTCCAGGGTGAGCGAGGCCACGCGTGGTGCCCCCGCGGTGAAATGTCTGGCTGGAACGAGGCTCGGCTGGGCGGTGGGGTCGAAGCGCGAGCTGTAGACGAACTCGCCGTCACGCCAGCGCGTGTTGAAGACGTTCTTCACGTCGAGCCGCAGTGCGAGCGCCCCCCTTCGCAGCTCGGCCTGCACGTCCGCGAGGAGCACGGTGTGGCTGTATTCGTCGTAGGGCAGGGGCCTGGGGCCGATGAGCGTGAGGCCCGTGCCCAGCGACAGCACGGAGGCGATGCCGGGCAGCGGCTTCTCCCAGCCGATGTCCGCTCGGGCGACCAGCGGTGCGAAGTAGGGGAGCTTCGCGTCCGTCTTCGTCACCGTCGCGTTCGCCACCGTGGCGCTCAGCGCGGCCGTGACGCCTTCGAGCGGGCGCGCCTGCAGGGACGCGGAGATGCCCGTGCGCAGCGTCTCTCCCGTGAAGACGGTGGTGCCCACCGTGTGGTCGAAGAAGAAGTCGTTGGCCACCTGCGAGCCGAAGACGATCGCCTGGAAGGAAAGACGTTCTCCGTCCTTCCGCGTGCCCAGCTCCGCGCCGTGCACGTTCACGAAGGGCGCCTGCTCTCCTTCCGCGAGGCTCCGCGCCTGTGGCGAACGGAAGCCATCTCCGTAGCTGGCGAAGAGGGCCCAGGTGTCCGTGACTGCGTATTCGATGCCGGCCTTCGCGCCCCAGTGCACCCCGAAGGCGCTGCGCGAGTAGCCCTGCCCGTCGTAGTAGCGCGGGTCCCGGAAGGCGAGCGCGTCGAAGACCTCCACGCCCAGCGCGTCCGCGCGGCCTCCCAGCCGGAAGGCCCAGCGGCCCAGCGGGAGCCTGGCTTCGGCGTAACCCCAGACGTCCGTCTGGGTGAGGTCCGCGTCCACTTCGTCCGCGAAGAAGGTGCCGTCCGTCTCCCGGTAACGGCGTTGCGTCTGGTGGAGGCCGTCGCGCCTTGCTCCCAGGCCCAGCTCCAGCGCGACGGGGCGGTCGAAGAGGGTGACCTGGCGGCGGTGCTCGGCGCGCAGGCCGAGCGTGGAGCCGTCGTGGGTCTGCTCCAGGCCGTCGCCCCTGTCGTCCACCCGGTAGCCCGTGAAGTTGTTGCGCAGGCGCAGGTCCGAGAGGATTCCGAAGGCCTCCAGGCGCGTGCGCGCGGTGCCTTCGCGCGGGAGGTCTACTCCGATGAGCAGCTGGTGCCTGGAGACCGTGCCTCCCTGACGGTCGAAGGAGCCGGAGTAGAAGGTGCGGCGCCCGGCTTCGAGGTCGTCCTCTCGCACCACTCCGGGGGAGTCGAAGCGCGTGACGTAGCTGCCTCCCAGGATTCGCGCGCTCAGGCCGTGGCCCAGGTCCAGGTTCGCCTGGGCGAGCAGGGTGGCCCGGCCGTAGCCTCGCTGGGGGCCGAAGCCGTCGCTCTCACTGAGCTCCGCCGCCGCGAAGGTGCCGGGGTCCTCGCCCGGGCGGACCGTCACGACGAGCCGGCGCATGTTGAACTGGCCCAGCGTGCCGGCGAACTCCACGCCCTTTTCACGCGCGCCCAGGTCCATGCGCACCGTTCCCGCGACCGCGAAGTCTCCCTGGAACGCCCGGTAGGAGCCCTCCGTCACCTCCAGCGCCTGGACGAGCTCCGGGATGATGAAGTTGGTGTCCGCGTAGCCGAGCGCGTGGATGTGGCTCACTTCATTCACCGGCAGGCCTCCGACGTTCAGCTCCACGTCCTGGCCGTGGAGCGCGTCGAAGCCTCGGAGGAAGAGCTGCTGCGCCTTGCCCTCGCCGCTGTGCTGCGAGGCCACCAGTCCCGGGACGACTCGGAGCACGTCCGTCGCGTTCATGCGCGGTGCCGTGTCCAGGATGTCCCGGCCGATGGTGACCTCGGCGGCGCTCTGGGCCGGACGCGTGCCTCGCACCACCGTGGAACGGTGCTTCCCGGCGGCCTCTGGCGGCGGTGTGGCTTCCGGAGATTGCTGCGCGGGTGGCGTCGCGTCTGTCTCACCCGAGGCTGGGGGCTCCGTGGGCTGTTGTGGTTCGGGTTGTTGCTGTTGCTGCGTGGCTTCTGCCACTGCGTGGCTGGTGGCTTCCGGCCCTTCCTGTGCGGCGGGCACGGCCGAGGCAAGACACGTCGAGAGCGTGGTGAACGCGATGAACAACATGGGCACGGTGGGGACGGCACGAGGAGACGACGGCACGTCCCCGGCACGCGTGGGGACGCGCTCCGGGGCGTGCGGGTTGATGGACAGACGGATTCGGGACGCACGCTCACGCAGGCCCGTGGCTGGCCTGGGCCAGACGGTCCGCGTGCTCGCGAGTCACCCTTCCGGAGGTTCGAAGGGGCCTAGGGGCCCTGCGGCATCGCCGCGGACCGCAACCGCTGGCCCGGCGACCACTCCGGGCTCCGCTCCGCCTCCACCCGCCAGGACACCCAGCGCAGCTTCGGCGGCACGAACACGGTCCAACTCGCCGCCACCGCCAGCAGGTGCTCCACCGAGCCCGTCAGGTGCTGGTGACCGTGGCCCTGCTTCGCTCCGTCCGGCGTGCCCGGCTCGGACTCCTTCGGGCACCCGGCCTTCGCCGCGTCACAGGCACCCTGGGTGCGGTGGACGTGGGTGGTGGCGCCGTGCTCGTGGCGTCCCAGGCCTCCGCCGTGTCCCACCACCGCGTGCAGCACCGGCGCGACCGCGAGCCCGTACACCAGGACCCACAGTCCCAGGAACGCCAGGTCTCGTCGGTCTCGGGTATCCCACACGGCGGTTCGGGGTGCGGCGGCGGAGCGTCCAGGACGGGGGAGGTGAGGCGGCTGCCTGCCTATCCGTCCTCCCCCCGACACGCAAGGCGGCCTCCGCCGCTCGCTGCGCGACAGTTCCTTGCCGCCCAGTCCCATGACCCCGTGGCCCGCTTGACGCATTGCATCGGAATCCGCTGCGGCCACAGACTTCCCGTCATAGACTCGTCACGTGCGTTCCGAATCCGCCGCGCTTCGTTCCCTGCCTGCCTCCACGGAGGTTCCTGCCCCGCCCTCGCGCGCCGACCGTCTGCGTGCGCTGGGGAGTGAGTCGTTCGACCTGCTCGTCATCGGCGGCGGGGTGACGGGGGCGGGTGCTGCTCGGGACGCGGCGCTGCGGGGCCTGACGGTGGCCCTGGTGGAGCGCGAGGACTTCGCCAGCGGGACGTCCAGCCGCTCGTCGCGCCTCATCCACGGCGGCCTGCGCTACCTGGAGCATGGCCACCTGGGGCTCGTCTTCGAGTCGAGCATCGAGCGGCGCCGCCTGCTCCACCTGGCGCCCCACCTGGTGCGCCCGCTGGCCTTCGTCTGGCCCGTCTACGAAGGGGCTCGTGTGCCGCGCTGGAAGCTCAACGCGGGCCTGATGCTGTACGACGCCCTGTCCCTGTTCCGGAACGTGAAGGCGTATCAGCGCCTGTCACTCAAGCAGGTGGTGGAGGCCGAGCCCGGCATCCGCTCCGAGGGGCTCAAGGGCGGCGCCCGCTACTACGACGCGGCCACCGATGACGCCCGCCTCACGCTGGCCAACGCGCTGGGCGCGAGCGAGGCCGGCGCGGTGGTGCTCAACCACGCCTCCGTGAAGCGGCTGGTGCTGGAGGACGGCAAGGTGAAGGGCGCGGTGGTGGTGGATCACCTCACCGGCCTGGAGCACACCGTGCGCGCGCGCGCCGTCGTCAACGCGACCGGACCCTGGAGTGATGAGATCCGCCGGCTGGATTCGCAGCAGGAGCGCACGGGGCCCGCGGTGCGCGGCAGCAAGGGCGTGCACATCGCCGTGCCCCGCTCGCGGCTGAACATCGGGGATGCGCTCACGCTCCTGTCGCCCGTGGATGGCCGCGTGATGTTCATCCTGCCCGCGGATGCGTTCACCCTCATCGGCACGACGGAGACCGCCACCCGCGCCCATCCGGCCGAGGTGCGCGCGAGCGAGGCGGACGTGGCCTACCTGCTCTCCTCCGCCAATGCCTTCTTCCCCGAGGCGAACCTCACCCGCGAGGACATGGTCAGCGCCTGGGCCGGCATCCGCCCGCTCGCGGCGAGCGGCTATCACGGCAACCGCGACGCGGGCAGCGCCAGCCGCGAGCACTCCATCGACGTGAGCCCGTCCGGCGTGCTGGCCATCAGCGGCGGCAAGCTCACCACCTTCCGGGTCATGGCCCGCGATGTGGTCAACGCCGTGGAGCGCCACCTGTCCCTCCCGCACAAGAAGCCCGTTACCCACGAGCAGCCCCTGCCGGGCGGCGACATCCTCAAGCTGGACGCGGAGCTCGCGGCGGCGAAGCAGGAGGTGGGGGATGCGGCCACGGGCGAGCACCTGGTGCGCGCCTACGGCAGCCGCTGGCACGCGGTGTGGGCGCTCACGCGCGAGTCGCCCGAGCTGGCCGAGCCGCTCGTGGAGGGCCTGCCCTACCGCCGCGCCGAGGCCGCCTGGGGTGTGTCCCATGAGATGGTCCAGACGCTGGCGGACCTGCTCATCCGCCGCCTCAAGGTCGCGTTCGAGACGCGCGACCAGGGCCGCGCCGCCGCCGTCCGCGCCGCCGAGGTGATGGCGCCGCGCCTGGGCTGGGACGCGGCGGAGACCGAGCGTCAGCTGGCGGCCTATGCCGTGGATGCCCAGCGCATCTTCGGCGTGGATCCTTCCGACGCCTGACGCCCCGCCGGGGGGCCGGGCCCGGTGCGTCATGCCGGGCCGGAGGTCCTGCCGCGAACGAGGCGCTCCTCCTCAGCGTTGAGGGCCTCACGTTGGACTGGCACCGGATGGCCGTCGGGCGCACGACAGCCGCCCGAGCAGTCGTCCTTCGTCCATGCTTAAATCGTCGTGGGAACGGGAAGCAGGGTTGGCTCGTTCCTCCCGGCCCCCTTTTCGGGGGCGGCGGGTCACGGCGCGGTAATCCACGTTGGCCGGGCGAAGGAGATACACCCCATGAAGCGTTGGCTTTGGCTTGGGCTCGGGTTGTCCGGACTGGTGGCGAGCGGCTGTGGCACTGACCCTGAACCCATCGACGTCCTGCCCCAGGCGTGTCCTGGCACCGCGGAGGTGTCGCTGCCGAAGCCGGGGGTCTCCCCGCTGAGCACGGACACGGCGGCGGACGGCGTCATCATCACCTACAAGCCGAAGGTGACCGCGAGCGCGCTGGCCGCGTCGGCGGACATCGCGTCGGCCGTGGAGCGCGAGGGCGGCACGGTGATGCGCCGCATCCCGAACATGAACGTGGTGTCCGCCCGGCTGTCGCCGGAGGCCATCGCCGCGCTGAAGCTCCACCCGGACGTGCTCTCCGTGACGCCCAACCGCCGCGTGCGCGCGCTGGGCCTGCCCACGCCTCCGCCGCTGGCGTCGTGGCAGGGCGCGTACACCACGCAGGGGTCGGTGGGCGAGTACACGGAGGGGCTGAAGCTGATCCAGGCCCCGCAGGTGTGGGACGCGAACAACGACGGCGTCATCGACCCCGGCGCTCCCACGGGCGAGGGCGTGAAGGTGTGCGTCATCGACAGCGGCTGGGACAGCAAGCACCCGGAGCTGAAGGCGGCGTTCCTCATGGGCAAGGACTTCGTCGACAAGGACGAAGACCCGTCCGACCAGAGCGAGTCCCAGGGCGTGGTGACGGTGGGCGGCGGCCACGGCACGCACGTGGCCGCGACCATCCTGGCGCAGTTCGGCGCGGGCTCCGGCGCGCGCGTGGCGCCCGGGGATGAGCCGAACGGCGTGGTGGGCGTGGCGCCGGGCGCGTCGCTGCTCGTCGCGCGCGTGCTGGACACGGACGGTGGCGGCCGCACGGACGACGTCATCGCGGCGGTGGAGTGGTGCCATGCGCAGGGGGCGCGCATTGCCTCGCTGTCGCTGGGCGCGCCGGATCCGTCCGAGACCGAGCAGACCATGTTCGAGAAGGTCTGGGAGAACGGCAACGGCATGCTGTCCATCGCGGCCAGCGGCAACGACGGCAAGCTCGGCATCGCGTATCCGGCCGCGTACCTGCCGTCCGTGATGGCGGTGGGCGCGGTGGACATGCAGGGCGAGTACGCGCCCTTCTCGCAGTTCGGCCAGGAGCTGTCCGTGGTGGGGCCGGGCGTGAACGTGCTGAGCGCCACGGTGCTGGGGGCGGCGGCGCTGTCCTCGGTGAGCGCGTCGTCGTCGCCCATCGCCTCGTCGCCGCTCACGTACACCGCGCAGGGCACGTACACGGGCCGGCTGGTCAACTGCGGCCTGGGCGCGGACCGCGCGGCGTGCGGTGAGTCCGCCACCTGCGACGGCTTCGTCGCCTACGTGGACCGCGGCGACCTGTTCTTCGAGGAGAAGGCGCGCAACGTCATCCAGGCCGGCGCCCGCGCGGTCATCATCGGCAACAACGTGGAGGACGACGGGGAGGGCACCTTCACGCTGGGCTCCGCGAACTCGCACTGGGTGCCCACGGTGTCGGTGTCCATGGCGGCCGGCGCGTCCCTCAAGAAGATGATGGGCCAGGATGTGACGGTGTCCATCACCGGCCTGGACTACCAGCGCGAGTCGGGCACCTCCATGGCCACCCCGCACGTGTCGGGCGTCGCCGCGCTGGTGTTCAGCGCCCGGCCGGACCTGAGCGCCGCGCACGTGCGCGCGGTGCTGGAGAAGACGGCGAAGGACGACAAGGCGACGCCGGGCAAGGATCAGAAGTACGGCTACGGCCTGGTGCAGGCGGCCAAGGCCGTGGAGCTGGCGCGCTCGCTGCCCCAGGGCGGCGGTCCGCTCCCGCTGCCGTAACGGCCTCGCCTTCTCGCCCGTGGGCCTGACGCCCCCGTGTCCCTTCGAGGGACCGGGGGCGTTTCCTTTTCTTCCGAGCAGGCCCCGGGTCGTGGGTTGGCACTCCGGACGGACAGGCGACCGCCAGGCCTCCGGACCGGTGGTTCGCGCCGGGTGCGCGTGCACCTTCCCAAGAAGGGAGGCGCGCGGCACATGAGGCGAGACACCTGGCTGGGATTGGGGATCGCGGGTCTGGCCTGCCTGCTGATGTGCGCCGGGGCTCAATCCGGCGGGATGGAGGATGACGCCGCGTCCGAGGAGACCACCGCTCCCGCGGGCTCGCGGGTCATCACGCCGCAGGCTCCCGCGGCCACGCCGCCAGCTCCAGCGGCGACGCCCCAGCAGCAGCCGGGGACGGGCGGCTCCGGGACGAACACGCAGGCCCCCGCTGGGACGGCTCCCGCCAACGCGCCCGCGCAGGCCCCCGCTGGGACGGCTCCCGCCAACGCGCCCGCGCAGGGCACCGGAGGGAGCGGGGACATCCCGGCGTCGGATCCGAACAGCCCCAGCGCTGAGCCGAACCCGGAGGGGCAGACGACTCCGCCCAACCCGGGCCCGGAGACGAAAACGGGCACGGGCACGGGCGGTACGGGCAACACGGGCACCGGGGCTCCCGCCACGGCGAAGCCTCCTGCTCCGGGCGCCCAGCAGGGCGTCGCGGTGGTGGACGCCATCTACCGGGGCAAGGTGCGCTCGGTGTCCGACAAGGAGGTCGTCATCGACAACGAGGGCACGCGCCTGCCGCTGGAGATCAGCACCCAGACGCGCGTCGTCCGCGACGGTGAGGACATCGGCGTGACGGAACTCAAGGAGGGCGAGCGTGTGCGCGCCACCGTGAACCTGGTGGGCCGGAGTCACACGCGGGAGATCGCCGTGCTGACCGGCGCCGAGGCCCGCCGAGACGCCGAGACGCAACGCCGCCGGTAGCCCAAGGCCCCTTCCGTCAGCCGCATGGCCCCGTCCGCGTCTCCCGGACGGAGGTTTCCACCATGACGGTCTACGACCGATACCGAACCCTGTTGCACAAGTTGGCCCTCGTCCGCGCCCGCGCGCCTGGCGGGGATTCACCCGAAGCGGATGCGCTGCTCGACACGATGGACGAGGTCTGGGACGCCCTGTCCGACGGCGAGCGCGCCGCCATGGAGCGCGAACGCGACCGGCTGGCCTTGTCCGTGGATACGCGCGCCGTGCCCGCGTGAGGCGTTCACGTCACTCCCGCACGGACCCCATGGGCGCACCCGTGGGCCCATGGGGAATGCGCGAGGACGGCCGGGACGGCGGCAGTTCCCGGTGCTGACGCTGCCGCCACACCGCCCGCGTGTAGTCCACCACCGACGCCAGCGACAGCAGCGCGACGAGCGCCACGAGCGGCCGCACCAGCGGCGGGTAGAGCAGGACGCACAGCAACACCGCGAGCTGCAACGTCGTGACGACCTTGCCCAGCATCCGCGCCTTGAGCTCGATGGCCCGCATGTCCGGCCGCACCCTGGCGACGATGAAGCCGATGGCCGTGCCGATGTCCCGCAGGAGCAGCAGCGTCAGCTCCACGGGGTCGATGAGCCCGTCCAGCAGACACACGATGAAGGCCGTCACCATGAAGGCGCGGTCCGCCACCGGGTCGATGAGCGCGCCCAGGCGCGTGGCCAGTCCCCGGTGCCGGGCAATCCAGCCGTCCAGGAAGTCCGTCGCCGCGGCCAGCACCACCAGGAAGGCCCTCATGCGCAGGTCCGACACCGCGATGAACACCGCGGCGAGCGGCAGTCGCGACAGGGACAGCGTATTGAGCAGCACGAGGCTTGCCCGACGGTGCATGGCTTTCAAAAGGTAGTGCTCGGTCCCCGGGGCGCACCTGCCCGCCATGGCGAGCGTCCAGCGAAGAACTCCTCTGGTGCCCTCGTGGATCCACGTCAACGGAAGGACCCCGCGGCCCACGCGCGGTGTCCCAGGGCATGGCCGGGGATTTTCCGCGGCCTTTGTCCTCCTGGAGTCCGCCCTTTGCGCTCGATGGGACCCTTCCGCCCCCTGCTGGCACTGGCCACCCTGCTCACCGTCGCGCTGCCCCTGGCGAGCTGTGAAGCGGCCGGTCGGGCGAAGGTCGCGACTCGCGCCCCGACGGCCGAGGAGCAGAAGCGCTACCCGTGGCTGCCGGCCTCCGCCCGGGTGCGCTCGCTGGAGGAGACCTTCGCGCCCCCGGAGGGCTACTCGCGCGTGTCCCTGGAGGCGGGCTCCTTCGGTGCCTGGCTGCGCGGCCTGCCCCTGCGCCCGGACGGCTCCCCTGTGCGCGACTTCCAGGGAAAGACCGTGCTGGCGGCCTCCGACTCCCGGCTGGCGGCGGTGGGGGAGCTGGACGTGGGCACCGCGAACCTCCAGCAGTGCGCGGACTCCATCCTGCGCCTGCACGCGGAGTGGCGCTGGGCGTCCGGTCAGTCGGAGCGCATCGCCTACCGCTTCACCAGCGGCCACCTGGCGTCCTGGCCCCGGTACGCGGCCGGGGAGCGGGCACGCGTCTCCGGCTCGAAGGTGACGTGGGTGCCGGGGAGCGCGGCGGCGGACAGCTCGCGGGCGGCCTTCCGGAACTACCTGAACCTGCTCTTCACCTACGCGGGCACCCTGTCGATCCAGGCGGAGGGCGCGCGTCCCACGCGGGAGCAGCTGCGCCCCGGGGACTTCTTCGTCCTGGGCGGCAGCCCCGGCCACACGGTGCTCGTGCTGGACGTGGCCACCAACGCGAAGGGGGAGCGGGTGGCGCTCCTGGGCCAGGGCTTCACCCCCGCGCAGGACTTCCACGTCCTGGCGGGGAGGGACGGGCCCTGGTTCCCGCTGGATGGGGAGAGCGTGGCGACGCCCTTCTGGGCGCCCTTCCCCATGACGTCCCTGCGCCGGCTGCCCTCGCCCTGATCGGGCTGGAAACCTGAAATACCCAGGAGGCGCGGCCTGGGGGGCGGGCGCCCTCCCGTTGCGTCTCCCAGCGGACGGGGAGGCACTAAACGGTGGGCCCCCAAGGGTTCTGCTGGAATCGACCGGAGGGAGGAGGCAGGTTGCGGCGTGGAGTGTTGTCCTGCCGTCAACGGGCACACACCGAAGCCGGGCCCGTCCCCCGCCGCGTGCCTGCCAGCCTAAAGGGAAGAGGAGTTCGTCCCCCGAGCCCCCACCATGTCCTCCGCCGCCGCAGCCGTGCCCACGTCTTCACCCAGGGCCAGCATCCTCATCGTCGACGACACGCCCGGGCACCTCCTGGCGCTGGAGGGCATCCTCACGCCCCTGGGGCAGCGGCTGGTGCGCGCCACCTCCGGACGCGAGGCCCTGCGGCGGGTGCTGGACGAGGACTTCGCCGCCGTCCTGATGGACATGAACCTGGGCGACATGACGGGCGTGGAGGTGCTGGGCCTCTTGCGTGAGCGCGAGCGCAGCCGGCGCACGCCCGTGCTGCTGATGACCGCGGGCGACGGCGACGAGAAGGAGTGGCTGGCGGCGTACGCGCACGGCGCGGTGGACTACCTGCGCAAGCCGCTGCGGCCTGAAATCCTCCTGGCGAAGGTGTCCATGTTCGTGGAGCTGTACCTGGCGCGCGAAGCCGTGCAGCTGCGCGAGGAGTCGCTGCGCGAGCGCGAGCGCCACGCCCTGGAGGCCGTCCACCGCGAGCGGCTGCACGCGTTCTTCATGCAGGCCCCGGTGGGCATCTCCATCACGCGCGGGCCGGACTTCGTCTTCGAGCTGGCGAACCCCTACTACGAGCTGCTGGTGGGCCGGCGGGTGACGCCGGGCCAGACGATGTTGGACGCGTTCCCGGAGATGGCCTCGCAGCCGGAGGTGCTGGAGGTGCTGCGCGGCGTGGTGCGCACGAAGCAGCCCTTCGTGCGGCCGGAGTTCGAGGTGAAGCTGGTGCGCGACGGCCAGCCGGACTCCGTCTTCTTCAACGTCATCTACCACCCGATGGTGGAGGTGGACGGCACCGCGTCCGGCATCATCACCCTGGCCACCGACGTGACGGAGTTCGTGCGCGCGCGCCGGCACACGGAGGCGCTCACGCTGGACCTGCGAAAGCAGCAGGCCGCGCTGGTGGACAGCGAGCAGCGCCTGCGCCTGGCGCTGACGGCCACCCAGCTGGGCACCTTCGACATGGACGTGGTCACGGGCGAGCTCAAGTGGGACGCGCGCTGCAAGGCGCTCTTCGGCCTGCCGCCCGACTCGGAGTCGTCCTACGACAAGTTCCTCGCGGGCCTGCACCCGGAGGACCGCGAGGCCGTGCAGCGCGCGATCGCGCTCAGCTGGGACCCCACCGGCAGGGGCGACTACGACGTGGCCTACCGCACCGTGGGCTTGAAGGACGGCGTGGAGCGCTGGGTGCGCGCCACGGGCCGCACGCACTTCCAGGACGACAAGCCGGTGCGCTTCGTGGGCACGGTGCAGGACATCACCGCGCGCAAGCGCGCCGACGCGGAGCGGGCCCGGCTGATGGCGGGCGAGCTGCGCCGCACCGAGCAGCTTCGCGGCCTGTCGCGCGCGAGCCTGGCGCTCAACGCGGCGGGCAGCGTGCCGGCCATCCTGGAGCTCGTGACGCTCAAGGCGCGCAAGCTGATTGGCGCGAACCAGTCCTTCGTCCAGGTGGCGGACGGCCGGGATGCTCCGCCGCTCGCCTCGCTGTCCGCGGTGGATCATGATCCGCTGGCGCCCGGCGCCGCCCAGGTGGCCGTGGACGAGCGCGGCCTCTTCGCCCGGGTGTGCCAGGAGAACCGGCCGCTGCGCCTGACGCGCGAGGAGCTGCGCCAGCACGCGGCCTACACCGAAGCGCCCCCCGCGCCGCCGCCCGCGCTGCCCCTGAAGGGCTTCCTCGCGGTGCCGCTGGTGGGCCACGACGGCCGCAACCTGGGCCTGCTGCATGTGTCCGACAAGCTGGAGGGCGACTTCGACGCGGAGGACGAGACCATCGCCGTGCAGCTGGCGCAGATGGCCAGCGTGGCGCTGGAGAACGCGCGCCTGTACGAGACGGCGCAGGCGGAGCGGCGCAACCTGTTCGCGGTGCTCAAGCAGCTGCCCGCCGCCATCACCGTGCTGCGCGGACCGGAGCTCGTCTTCGAGATGGCCAACGACCTGCGCCTGAAGCTCACCGGGTCCCGGCCGCTCCTGGGCCTGACCGTGCGACAGGCGCTGCCGGAGCTCAAGGACCAGGGGCAGGTGGCCCAGCTGGAGGCGGTCTACCGCACCGGCGAGACCTACCGCGGCCACGAGGTGCCCATGCGCCTGGGCCGCGACGTGGGGCAGGAGGCGCCCGAGGGCTACTTCAACCTCACCTTCCAGCCGCTGCGCAACGCCGAGGGCAAGGTGGACGGCATCGTGTCCGTGTCCTGGGAGGTCACGGAGCAGGTGCTGGCGCGCCGGCGCATCGAGGCGCTGGCCGCGGAGCTGAAGGAGCGCGAGCAGCAGTTCCGCACGCTGGCGGACTCCATCCCGCAGCTGTCGTGGATGGCGGAGCCGGATGGGCGCATGTTCTGGTTCAACCAGCGCTGGTACGACTACACCGGGACGACGCCCGCGCAGGTGGGGGAGAAGGACTGGAACGAGCTCCTGGACCCGGAGGACACCGGGCGCGTGCTGGCGCACTTCACCGCGGCCCTGCGCGAAGGCACGCTGTGGGAGGACCAGTTCCGCCTGCGCCGCGCGGACGGCAGCTACCGCTGGTTCCTGTCGCGCGCCATGCCCGTGCGGGATGGCGAGGGGCGCATCGTCCGCTGGTTCGGCACCAACACGGACATCGACGACGAGCGCCGCACGCTGGAGAGCCTGAAGCGGGCGGAGGAGGAGATCCGCCACCTCAACACGGGCCTGGAGAAGCGCGTGCGCGAGCGCACCGCCCAGCTGCAGGAGGCGAACAAGGAGCTGGAGTCCTTCAGCTACTCCGTGTCGCACGACCTGCGCGCGCCCTTGCGCCACATCACCGGCTTCGCGCAGTTGCTGGAGCGGCGGGCGGGCGCGAAGCTGGACGACGTGTCACGCGGCTACCTCTCCACCATCGCGGGCGCGGCGAAGCAGGGCGGCACGCTGGTGGATGACCTGCTCGCGTTCAGCCGCATGGGCCGGGCGGAGCTGCGCCAGTCGCGGGTGGACCTGGGCCAGCTGGTGGAGGAGGCCCGGCGCGACCTGATGCCGGAGGCCACCGGGCGGCAGGTGGCGTGGCAGGTGGGGAGCCTGCCCACGGTGGAAGGTGACCCGGCGCTCCTGCGGCAGGTCATCCACAACCTGTTGGCGAACGCGCTGAAGTATACCCGTCCCAAGCCGGAGGCCCTCATCGAGGTGGGGGCCCGGGAGACGGAGACCGAGGTCGCGGTGTGGGTGCGCGACAACGGCGTGGGCTTCGAGATGCAGTACGTGGACAAGCTGTTTGGCGTCTTCCAGCGCCTGCACACGGCCGAGGAGTTCGAGGGCACCGGTATCGGGCTCGCGAACGTGCGGCGCATCGTGTCGCGCCATGGAGGACGGACCTGGGCGGAGGGCGCCGTGGGGCAGGGCGCGACCTTCACCTTCACCCTGCCCCGGGCTTCTCCGCTGGAGAAGAAAGTCGAGACGCACGCGTGATTGACCTCAAGCGGATCCTCCTGGTGGAAGACAGCGCCAACGACGTGGCGCTGACGCTGGCGGCGCTGGAAGAGGTGCACCTGGCCAATGAAGTCGTGGTGGTGCGCGACGGGCAGCAGGCGCTGGACTACCTCTTCCGCAAGGGCGAGTACGCGAACCGGCAGGACGGCCACCCGGCGGTGGTGCTGCTGGACCTGAAGCTGCCGAAGGTGGACGGGCTGGAGGTGCTGGAGAAGGTGAAGGGCGCCCCGGAGCTGAAGGCGGTGCCGGTGGTGATGCTCACCTCGTCGCGCGAGGAGCGGGACCTGGCGCGCAGCTACGGCCTGGGCGTGAATGCCTACGTGGTGAAGCCGGTCGCCTTCCCGGACTTCGTGTCCGCGCTGCGCGAGCTGGGGTTGTTCTGGGCGGTGGTGAACCAGCCGCCGCCGGGCTCCCCTGGCGCGTCCGGAGCCTCGAAGTGAGCGCTCGCGGCGGTGCCGCGCTGGACCTGACGACTCAGCCATCGGCGGAGCGGCCCCTGTCCATCCTCTTGCTGGAGGACAGCCCGCTGGACGCGCAGCTGGTGGCCGCGCAGCTGGAAGAGGGCGGGCTGCCTTCGACACTGGAGTGCGTGCAGGGGCGGGCGGCCTTCGTCGCGGCGCTGGAGAAGGGGAGGTTCGACCTCATCCTGTCGGACTACAACGTGCCGGGCTTCGACGGGATGAGCGCGCTGGAGGCGGCGAAGGCCGTGTGTCCGGACACGCCGTTCCTCTTCGTGTCAGGCGCGCTGGGCGAGGACCGCGCCATCGAGCTGCTCAAGCGCGGCGCCACGGACTACGTGCTGAAGGACCGGCTGGAGCGGCTGGGCCCCAGCGTGCGGCGGGCGCTGCGCGAGGCGGAAGGGGTGCGGCTGCGCAAGCGCACGGAGGAGGCGCTGCGCCGCTCCGAGGAGCGCTACCAGTTGGTGGCGCACGCGAGCTTCGACGCCATCTGGGACCTGGATCTCCAGACGGACGCGATGCACTGGATTGGCGACGCGACGGAGGAGGTCTTCGGCTTCCCGGTGGAAGAGGTGGGCGCGGACGCGGCGTGGTGGCGCCGGCACATCCACGGCGAGGACCGCGAGCGGGTGCTGGCGGGGCTGCAGCGGGCGTTCGATTCGGACGAGGACCGGTGGCAGGACGAGTACCGCGTGCTGCGCAAGGACGGGGCGTACGCGTACGTGGCGGCGCAGGGCTCCATCCTGCGCGGCGAAAACGGGAAGGCGCGGCGCATCGTGGGCGCCATGCGCGACATCACGGAGCGGCGGCGGGCGGAGGAGGAGCGGCAGAAGCTGGTGCACGAGGCGCAGGCGCGGGTGGAGTTCGAGCAGCAGCTCATTGGCATTGTCAGCCACGACCTGCGCAACCCGCTGGGCGCCATCCTCACCGGCGCGTCGCTGATGCTCCGGCGCGACGACATCCAGCCGTGGCACGCGAAGGCGGCGGCGCGCGTCCTGTCCGCGGCGGAGCGGGCCACGCGGATGATCCGCGACCTGCTGGACTTCACGCAGGCGCGCATGGGCGGCGGCATCCCGGTGCACGCGGCGCCGTGTGACTTCCACGCGCTCATGCTGCAGGTGGTGGAGGAGGCGCGCACGGCGCACCCGGAGCGCACCATCCAGATGGAGCAGGTGGGGGATGGGCAGGGAGCGTGGGACTCCGACCGGATGGCGCAGGTGCTGTCCAACATCCTGGGCAACGCGCTGAAGTACAGCCCGGAGGACACGCCGGTGCGCGTGGAGAGCCGGGGCGAGCCGGACGACGTCGTGGTGCACGTGCGCAACGGAGGCGACCCCATTCCCCCGGAGATGCTCCCGCGCATCTTCGAGCCGCTCCAGCGCGGGACGACGGTGGGGCGCTCCGAGCGCAGCATCGGGCTGGGGCTCTACATCGTGCGGCAGCTGGTGCTGGCGCACGGCGGGACGGTGGACGCGAGGTCGTCCGAGGCGGAGGGCACGGTGTTCACCGTGCGCCTGCCGCGGCTTCCGCCGAAGGAGCCGACCGCTCCGGCGCCGGAGTAGGGCGCCTCAGGGCAGGTCGGTTCCCCCGAGGAACAGCACGTCGTTGCAGCGCCGGATGCGTGCCCAGGTGTGGAGTCCTCCGCGCCAGAGGCCGTACTTCTGGAGGGACTGGAGCCCGTACATCGAGCACGTGGGCGTGTAGATGCACTGCCGCTTCCAGCGGTGGGGCACCGCGTGGCGGTACAGCAGGACGAGCCCCACCGCGACGAGGCACAGCGGGTTGAGCCACCAGGGCAGGCGCGTGGGCTGGGGCGCGGGCGTGGCCTGGAGCTCGCGGGCCTCCTCGGGGAAGAGGGCGAGGGCGGAGTAGGGGTTGCCTTCCCAGGGCGGAGGGCCCGGGTTCATTCCTGCTTCGTCCGCTCGAAGACGCACACCAGCCAGGAGCCCGTCGCGGTGCCACAGCCCTTGGTCGCGGTGACGGCGCGGTACTCGCTGGAGTGCAGCTTCCAGCCCTGCGCGGCGTAGTTGTTGAGGAACTTCGCGAAGTCGCCGCAGCGCTTGGGGTTCCAGCCCGGGTCGGTGGCGTTGCAGCCGGGGGCGGGAGGGACAAAGGCATCCACGTGATACTCGTACATCCAGGGCTCCTTCAGGGTGTCTGGGATTGACGGCGGATGCTGTCCCAGGCCGGCCGTGTGGCAAGAATTCATGCTTCACGGCCGTGCGTGGGTTTGGCCATACCCCATGCGTGGGATGGCTTGCGTTGAGACGGACCGGCAGGCTCGCGTGGGACGCCGCGTATGGGTTTCACATGACTGCCTGGAGGCCGGACAGGGGGACCGGGGTGGAGCGGGCAGGCTCCAGCAGGGGACCTCCGCGGGATAGGATGCGGGGCTGGCCTCATCGAGGAAGGTGGACGCATGTCGATGCCGCTGAAAGTCGTGAACGCCGTGCTGGACGCGGGCTTCGAGGGACTGGGACCGCTGTGCAGCGCGACGGAGCTCGCGGACGAGTACCTGCGTGACACGCGTTACGCGGACCACGCGGCGCGCGTCGATTCGCTCATCCACTGGGAGACGGGGAAGCTGTTCACCACGGGCTTCCTGTCCGGGCTGGGCGGCCTGCTCACCCTGCCGGTGTCTCTGCCCGCGGGCCTGGGCGTGTCGTGGGCGGTGCAGGCGCGGCTGGTGGGCGCCATCGCTCGCATCCACGGGCACGATGTGGAGGCGGACCGCGTGCGGACCCTCACGCTGCTGGCCATCGTGGGGGACATTGGCAAGGAAGTGGTGAAGCAGGCCGGTATCGAAGTCAGCCAGCAGTTGGGCATGCGCGCGCTGGAGGCCGTGCCGATGCACGCGCTGAGCAGCATCAACCGCGCGGTGGGCTTCCGGCTGGTGAGCAAGGCGTCCCAGAAGGGCGTCGTGAACCTGTCCAAGGTGGTGCCCCTGGCCGGTGGGCTGGTGGGCGGCGCGGTGGATGCGCTCGCGTGCCGCGCGGTGGGGGCCACGGCCCGGCGGTTGTTCGCGCCAGGACCGGGGGCGTTGGTGCCCGTGTCGCCTGGATGACCGGGCGCGGGGCTTGTCGTTGACGGTGGGCCTTCGCGCTGGAGTCATCCGGGCGCATGGGCCGACTCCTTGTCCTCCTCGTCGCGCTGGGCCTCGCCGTGGGAGGGTGCCGGCGCTCGTCCGAGGAGGCGGGCACCGGGGGCCGCACTCGCATCGTCTTCAAGTTCCAGCCGCTGTGGGGCGACCCGAAGCCGTTCCGTGAGCTGCTGACGCAGTACGAGCGCGCCAATCCGGACGTGGAGCTGGTGACGGAGGCGCTGCCGAATTCGTCGGACCTGGCGCACCAGTTCTTCCTCACGTCGTTGCAGGGCAAGGCCACGGACTTCGACGTGCTGGTGGCGGACGTCGTCTGGGTGCCGGAGTTCGCTCGCGCGGGCTGGGTGGCGGACCTGTCCGAGGACTTTCCTCCCGAGCGCCTGCGCCAGGAGTTCCTGCCCGGGCCGGTGGACGCCGTCGTGATGAACGGGCGCACGTACGCGGTGCCCTGGTACGTGGACGTGGGCGTCCTCTACTACCGCACGGACCTGGTGCCTCGCGCGCCGCGCACCTACGAGGAGCTGCGGCGCTTCACCCGCGACGCGATGGCGAAGACGCCCGGCATCCAGGGCTATGTGTGGCAGGGCCGGCAATATGAGGGCCTGACCTGCAACGTGTACGAGGCCATCTGGGGCCACGGTGGGCAGTCGCTGGGGACGGACGGGCGCGTGCTGCTGGAGACGGAGCCCGCTCGCGAGGCGCTGGCGTACCTGCATGGGCTCATCGCGGACGGGCTGTCTCCCCAGACGGTCACGGGCTTTGGCGAGGAGGAGTCCCGGCGCGTGTTCCAGGAGGGCCGCGCGGTGTTCATGCGCAACTGGCCCTATGCGTGGAGCGAGGCGCAGGCGGAGGGCTCTCCCATCCGGGGCAAGGTGGGCATCGCGCCGCTACCGACGAAGGATGGACAGCCGGGGTGGGGGACGCTGGGCGGGTGGCAGCTCGCGGTGAACGCGCATGTTTCGCCCGCGCGCAGGAAGGCTGCGGCCCGGCTCATCGCGCACCTGACGTCGCCGGAGGCGAACCGCGTGCTGGCGCTGCACTACGCGCGCAACCCGCCCCGGCTGGCGCTGTATGACGACCCGCAGCTGCGCTCGGAGGAGCCGTTCATCGCGAGCCTGAAGGAGGCGCTGGTGCGGGCGCGCCCCCGGCCGGTGACGCCGTACTACCTGCTCATCGCGGATGTGCTCCAGAGCGAGTTCTCCGCCGCGGTGGCGGGCCTGCGGACTCCGGAGGTGGCGCTCACTCGCGCGCAGAAGCAGGTGGATCACCTGACCGGTGAGCAGCCTCCGGAGGTGGAATGAGGGGCGTGGGTTCGCAGGCTCGGGAGCGGCGGCAGGCGTACCTGCTGGTGGCGCCAGCGGTGTTGGTGCTGGCCGTGGTGGCGCTGTACCCGGTGCTGGCGGCGATATGGCTGAGCCTGCACCGCTTCATCCTGGTGTTCGGCGAGCGGCGCTTCACGGGGCTGGAGAACTACGCCTACCTGATGGGGGACGCGCGCTTCTGGTCCGCGCTGGGGAACACGGCGTACTTCACGGCGGTGGCGGTGACGGTGGAGTTGCTGCTCGCGGTGCCGCTGGCGCTGCTGCTCAACCGCGCGTTCCCGGGGCGGGGCCTGTTGCGCGCGTCGGTGCTGGTTCCGTGGGCGATTCCCACGGTGGTGAGCGCGCGGCTGTGGGCGTGGATGTTCAACCCGGACTACGGGCTCATCAACCGGGTGCTGGGTGGGGCGGAGATCAACTGGCTGGGGGCGCCGGGGTATGCGTTGCACGCGGCCATCCTGGTGGACGTGTGGAAGACGACGCCCTTCGTGGCGCTGCTGGTGCTGGCGGGGTTGCAGGGCATTCCGGAGGACCTCTACAAGGCGGCGCGCGTGGACGGCGCTTCGGAGTGGCGGCAGTTCCGGTCCATCACGCTGCCGTTGCTCAAGCCCGCGCTGCTCTTGGCGGTGCTGTTCCGGTCGCTGGACGCGTTCCGCGTGTTCGACGCCATCTACGTGCTGACGGAGGGTGGGCCGGCGAACACGACGGAGACACTGAGCATCTACGCGTACAAGACGCTGATGCGCTCCGGGGACTTCGGGTACGGCAGCACGCTGTCGGTGGCGACGTTCCTGGGCGTGGTGCTGCTGGCGGTGGTGTGGCTGCGCTGGCTGGGGCGCGAGGAGGGGCGGCGATGAAGCGGCCGGGGCTGGGCACGGCGCTGGCCGTGGTGGCGTTCCTCACGTTCTTCCTGGGGCCCTTCCTGTGGCAGGTGCTCACGAGCCTGTGGCCGGACGGCGAGCTGACCCGGCCGTGGCCTTCGCACCTGACGGGGGCGAACTACGAGAGCGTGTTGTTCGGGCGGCCGTTCCTGTGGGCGGTGTTGAACTCGCTGGTGGTGGCGACGCTGACGACGGTGTTCTGTCTCACGGTGGGGGCGTCCGCGGCGTTCGCGTTGGCGAAGCTGGAGTTCCGGGGGAGGGGGCTGCTGCTGTCCGCGGCGCTGGGCGTGTCGATGTTCCCGCCCATCGCGACGGTGAGCCCGCTGTACCTCATCCTCAACGCGGTGGGCTTGCGGGACAGCCTGGTGGGGCTGGCGTTGCCATACACGACGTTCGCGCTGCCGCTGACGTTGTGGGTGCTGACGTCGTTCTTCCGCCAGCTGCCGGACGAGCTGTACCGGGCGGCGCGGGTGGATGGGTGCACGCCGGTGGGCGCGTTCCGAAGGGTGCTGTTGCCCCTGGCGGCGCCGGGTCTGGCGACGACGGCCATCCTGGTCTTCATCTTCGCGTGGAACGAGTTCCTCTACGCGCTGACGTTCCTGTCCACGCCGGAGAAGCGCACGGTGCCGGTGGCCATCAGCCTCTTCGCCAGTGAGTACAAGGAGCCGTGGGGAGAGATCGCCGCCGCGTCGGTGGTGGCCACGCTGCCGCTGGTGGTGCTCACCGTGCTGTTCCAGCGGCGCATCGTGTCCGGGCTCACGGCCGGCGCGGTGAAGGAGTAGGCCTAGGGGCGGCTTCGCGCGCGGGGTAGCCAGTAATCGGGCTTGCGACGCAGGTGCGCGACGGCGAGCACCACCACGTCCTCGTCACGGACGAGGTAGGGCAGGGCGAAGGGGTACTCCGGAAGCAGGAAGCGGCGGATGGGTGGCGTGTGATGGAGCAGAGGCCAGAGGGGCCAGCGGTCTGGATGCGCGTGGATGGAGTCCATCGCCAGATACACGGTGTCGGAGAAGCGGTCACCGAGGCCTGTGCGCTGGTCGTCGTACCAGTCGATGACCTCGAGCAGCTCCGGTTCGGCAGCGCGATGCAGTCGGATGCCCATACGGGGTGGAGTGCACCTAGCGCTGACGTCGCCTCTGCTCGCGCCGCTCCTCTATTCTTTTTTTCACGTCGTCCCAATCGAGAAGCTCCGCCGTCCCATCAAGGACTTCCTGGGCACGGCGGCTGACTTCCTCGCCCCAGGAAGCCTCGATGTCCGGGGCATCCGCGTCTGACACCTCACGCACGAGCCGGGCGCGGTCTTCCGGCGAAAGTTGCAAAACCTGGGCAATCAGCTCGTCCACGGTCGCCATCGACATCATTCTAGCTCCTCCTCGGGTTCCGCGCTCATGCCGCGGAGGAGCCTTCCTACCTGGAGGGTCTGACAGCTACCGGCCTACTGCTTCGACCTCCGCCCAGAGGCGCTTGTCTTCCAGCGCTGTATCCAGCGGCGCACGGCGCTCCGCGATGCGCAGGAGCACGGCGGCCAGCTGGTCCAGGTGCATGGGCTTCAGCTTGTGCAGCAGCGGCAGCTTGCCCAGCGTGTGCAGGATGCCGGGGGGCGCGTGGTATTCGCCCTCCAGCGCGGGCGGGCGCACCATCGTGTAGGGGATTCCGCTCTCTCGGACGATGCGCTCTGCTTCCGCCTTGGCCTTGAGGTACGCGCCCACCGGGCTTCCCGCGCCCACCGACGTGAGCAGGATGAAGTGGTCCACCCCCGCTGCCTTCGCCGCGTCCACCAGCTGCCGCGTGGTGCCGATGTCGCTCGTCTCGTAGGTGTCCCCGGCCGCGAAGCGCTTGCGCATCGTTCCGATGAGCTGGAGCACCGTGGTGCTGCCCTTCATCGCCTCCACCAGCGCGGGCCCGTCCGCCAGCTCCAGCACCGCCTTCTTCGGCCAGTGGTTCGCGGGCTCCGTGTTCGCGCTCTTGGGGCGCACGTGCGGCGTCACGGAGACGCCCTGGGCCAGGGCCTGCCGCATCAACGTGCGGCCCGTCGCGCCCGTGGCGCCCGCGACGAAGAGATGACGAGGAGCTGCGCTGCTCATGGCGATGCCTCCCGGCCGCGACCCTCGCGGACCCTGGAGCACTTCTTGAGCACACGGCCCGCCCCTTGCCCACTGTTTCCAGGGGGCACGCGTGAAAGCGGACAGCCGGCCTTCAGCGCACGGCTTGCTCGGCCTGGACCTCGCGCGCCTTCGTGACGTCATCCAGGAAGATGGCTTCCAACTGCCGTGCAGCCTCCACGTCCTCCAGGACCAGCGAACCTTCTTCCAGCAGATTGAACGACAGCGCGTCGTAGTTGATGGACCCCACCAGCACGAGCCGGTCATCCACCAGCATCGTCTTCGCGTGCATCATCGACGGCTGGTACTCCCAGAGACGCACGCCCGCCGCCTTCAGCGTGTCGTAACTCTGGCGCTGGAGCAGCGTGATGGCCGGTTGATCATTCTTGTCTCCCGGCGCCAGCACCCGCACGTCCACGCCCGCGCGCGCCTTCTCCACCAGCAGCGCCGTCAGCGCGTCGTTGGGCGTGAAGTACGCCTGCGAAATCCACAGCCGCTTCTTCGCCGCCTTCACCATCAGCTGGGTCAGCCGCTCCGCGCGCGTCACCTCCGGGTTCGCCGTGCTGCTGACGAAGGCCGCCCAGCCTTCACCCGCGGCGTCCAGGCCGGGCTGCGTCACCGACAGCGTGGGGAAGTCCGTCTGGGGCAACAGCTCGCCCGTCGTCTCCTGCCAGTTCTCCGCGAAGGCCTGCTGGAGCTGCGCCACCACCGGGCCCTGGACCCGCACGTTGGTGTCTCGCCATTCCTTTTCGTTGCGCGCGTCGCCCAGCCACTCGTCCTGGATGGCGAGCCCGCCGGTGACGGCCACCTTGCCGTCCACCACGAGAATCTTGCGGTGGTTGCGCGCCAGGTTCTCGTCCGCCGGCAGCGGGCGGAACAGGTGGGCTTCGCAGCCGGCCGCTTCCAGCCGGGGCTTCACCTCCGTCTCGAAGGGCCCGCTGCCCAGCGGATCCACCAGCACGCGGCAGTGCACGCCCTTCCGGGCACGCTCGGCCAGCGCTTCAATCATCCGGTCGGACGCACGGCCCGGCCGCCAGATGAACATCACGATGTGGATGGAGGCGCGGGCCCGGCCGATTTCTTCCACCATCACGTCGAATACGGCGCCGTTGTTCGCCCACCGGATGCGGTTGCGCGGTTCCATCCGCACGCCCGTCGTCTGGTACAGCGCCGATGCGAAGCCCGCCCCACGCGAACCCACCTGCCCCGTGAGCTGGAATGGACGCGACGACTCCTTCGTGTTGCACGCGGACGGACATCCCGCGAGCAACAACGCCCCCATCATTCCCCCCAACCATCGTCCGCCCTTGCCCACGCCCGTTGCCCGCGCCTCCTGACCTTCAGGGGTAGGCACCCCCAGGTGACGTGTCACCCGTGAGCGCGAGACGAGTGTTCTCTGTCCACGGAGTGAGTGTGCGCACAGGGAGGTGAGGTAGGCATGTCGATCCTCCGCGACGTGGGCCGTCTTTTTCGACGAAACCCCCGCTGTCCCCCGAAAGGTCCATCCCATGGCCCGCTACCTGATGTTGCTGCACGAGAACCCCGCCCACTTCGCCGCCATGTCCCCCGCGGAGCTGCAGGCCATCGTGGAGGAGTACGCCCGGTGGAGTGACGGGCTGCTCCAGGAGGGCCGCCTGCTCCAGGGCGAGAAGCTGCGCGACGAGGGCGGCCGGCGCCTGACGCAGCAGGGCGGACAGGTGCTCGTGTCGGATGGGCCGTACGCGGAGGTGAAGGACGTGGTGGGCGGCCTCTTCATCCTGTCCGCGGATTCGTATGACGCCGCCGTGGCCCTGGCCCGGACGTGCCCCCATCTGCGCTACGGCGGTGAAGTCGAGCTTCGCGCCATCGAAGAGGTCTGACGGCGTGTCCTCCGCGGCGCAGGTGCTGGAGTTGGCCTTTCGCGAGTGGTCCGCGGGGCTCGTCGCGGCCCTGGCCCGGCGCGTGGGGCTGGGGCGGTTGGACCTGGCGGAGGACTCGGTGCAGTTCGCCATGCTCCAGGCGGCTCGGACGTGGGGCTTCCACGGCATCCCGGAGCAGCCTCGCGCGTGGCTGCTGCGCGTGGCGCTGAACCGGCTGACGGACCTCTTGCGGCAGCGCGGGCCGGAGGTGCCGGAGGACTTGGAGCCCGTGGAGGAGGAGGCCGGGCCGCCGGAGGAGCCCACGCGCTTCGCGGCGGAGCTTCCGGACGATGCGCTGCGGTTGCTCTTCGCGTGCTGTCATCCGGCGCTCTCCCGCGAGATGCAGGTGACGCTCACGCTGAAGGTGGCGTGTGGCTTCTCCGTGCGCGAGGTCGCCGCCGCGCTGCTCGCGGACGAGCCCACCGTGGCGCAGCGGCTGGTGCGCGCGAAGCGGACGCTGCGTACCTGCCGCGCCACGCTGGAGGTGCCTGCTCCGGAGTCGCTACCGGAGCGGCTGGATGCGGTGCACGCCGCGCTCTACCTGCTCTTCAACGAAGGCTACGAAGCCTCCGAGGGCCACGACCTGTCCCGCGCGGAGCTGTGCTCGGAGGCGCTGCGCCTGGCGGAGGTGTTGCTGTCACATCCGGGAGTCGCGACGCCGGAGGGGCATGCGCTGGCGGCGCTGTTCTGCTTTCGCACCGCGGGACTTCCGGGCCGCGTGGATGCGCGGGGCGCGTTCGTGCCGCAGGAGGCGCGAACCGGGACGGAGCCGTCGCCCCTCTTGATGGCGCGAGGGCTCTGGCACCTGCGCGCTTCCATGGGGACGGTGCTGACGCCGCTGCACCTGGAGGCGGAGATCGCCCTCGTGCATGTGAAGACGTCCACACCGGGGCCGGAGGACAGCGCCCGGTTGCTGCGGCTGTACGACGCGCTGCTCGCACTCAAGCCGTCGCCCATCGTCGCGCTGAGTCGCGTGGTGGCGCTGTCGCGCGTGCGCGGGCCGGCCGAGGCGCTGGAGGCGTTGGGGCGTTTGCGCTCGGAGGCCGTGCTGCGGCGGTATCCGTATCGCTTCGCCGTGGAGGGCATGCTGCTGGAACAGGTTGGGGCGCGAAGCAGGGCGGCGGATTGCTTCCGTCAGGCCGCGGCGCTGGCGCGCACGCCTCCGCAACGGGAGTACCTGCTCTCCCGGGCCCGAGCCTGCGAGTAGGGACCCGCGTGCTACCGTCCCGCTCCGTCGAGACACCGGGAGCGGACATGGCGTTGAGCACGTCGGCGGACTTCAAGTCGGACCTGGGCATGGAGCCCCGTCACCTGCTGCCCATCGTGTCGCGACTGGGTGACTTCGTCCGGCCGTTCTGTGCCGCGCTCGATGCGTTCCATGCGGACTGGAGTGGATGGGGCAAGGCCTCCTACTACTTCACGGGCAAGCAGGCGTGGGTGGACGCGAAGCTGAAGGCGCTCGATACGGCGGAGCACCTGCTGTACCGGTTCTGCGACCTGGAGCAGGAGCGGCTCGCGCATTCCAAGGCGTCGCGGTTGCTGTTGATGCGGCTGCTGGTGGAGATCCAGGAGACGCATATCGAGATGGTGGACTACGTCCACACGAACAACCTGAAGCTCTTCACGCTGGATCGCGGGACGCTGGGGGCCACCGCGTTGAATCAGCTGGACGCGGACTGGGATGCGCTTCGCAACGGCACGGGCGCGGTGAAGCTGCCCACCGGTCCCCAGTTCGCGCGCGGCAACCGCGAGGTGCGCGCCATCCACGCGCGGCTGCTGTCCCGCCCGCATGGCCGGGAGCTGATGCGGTGGATCCTCGAGGACACGGAGGCGGAGCCGGAGTGGCCGGTGACGCTGGTGTTGACCCAGGCGTTCACGCCCTCCGCCAACTTCCGGCAGAAGGTGGTGGTCAACAAGCTGCGGCTGCAGGCGACCTCCGATGAGCTCAAGCGTCTGGAGGGCGAATACGAGGGGATGACCCAGGAGTTGTCCCGCATCGAAGAGTCCTCGCGGAAAGGCAGTGAGCCATGGGGTGAGCTGCGCAAGCGCCTGGCGTCCACATTGAAGTCCTACGCCGAGCTGGCCGAGGCGCGTGAAGCGCTGGGCAAGCGGATGTTCGCGATGGAGGTGGAGATCGGCTGGTACGACCAGGACGGCCACGGTGAGGACTACTTGCTGAGCGAACCCGCGCCGGGGCTCGCGGGCAAGAGCCCCTCTGGGGGACGTGGTTCACAGCTCAGCCTGCGCTCCGGACTGCGCGACAGCACGCAGCGCAACTACTCCCGCGACCAGCACCCCATCCCCGCGCCCGCGTTCATCGTGTACGGACACGAGCTCATCCACATCCTGCAGAACCGCTACCCCACGCGGATGGTGTTGCAGCCCCTGAACTACACGACCGGGCACACAAAGCACGGCTACAGCAACACCACGGAGCACGAGACCATCCGCGCGCTGCGCAAGCTCCGCACGGACGCGCACCTGCCCTTCTACGAGAACCAGCTCCGTGACGAGCACCAGCTCACGAAGCGCAAGCACCACACGGGCACATCGGCTTTCGAGTTGGGCGAGACGGACTGAAGGGCCTGCCATGGCTGCCAGTTACCGGGAACAGTGGGATGACCTGCGGCGGAGGTACCGCCTGGCGATCGTGGGGTTCTTGCTCTTTCCGCTCATCCCTGTCGTGGGATGGGCCCTGCAGGGGCGTCCAGGCGGGAGTCGAATCCTGTTGGCCTTCGCGCTGGGGTCGATGCTGCTCACCGTGATTGCATCGTTTCGGGCAGGGTTTTTCCGATGTCCCCGCTGTCGGGAGTGGTTCTTTCTCGACGGGCCCTACAGGAACTCCTTCACGCGGAAGTGCCTGCGCTGTGGCCTTCCGAAGTGGGCCGACCAGGGCTGACCTTTGCTTTCCTCACCGGGGCATTCCTGGGAGGTGCGAATGCGAATGACGTTGCTGGTGCTGGTGGTGCTCACGGGATGTGCATCCGAGCCGCGTGCGCGGAGCTTGCGTTACGCGCCGGGTGGGACGTCCGTCTTCTCTGGGGCAGGGCAACGACCGGTGCGCCAAAGCGATGCACCAACGCGTGAAGCGGTCCTCGCGGGCATTGCCGAAGTGAAGGGCTCCCTGGGCGGCGTTGATGCCGCGCTTTCCAAACTGGCGGATCGTCCTCCGCCTCTCCTGGGGTGGAGCCTCAAAGGCGTCTTCACCCGTTACCTCGACCATGGTTCCAGTCAGGTGAAGTGGATGAAGGGGGCGCTTGGGAGCGCTACCGCACTGACTCGCGTGGCCACGGACGTGGAGGACTCGAACATGGAGCAGGGCCTCCTGCGCATGACGGGGCCGAAGCTCCAGGCGGCCATGTTCGGCACTCTGCTGCTGGCCACCTGAGTGGACTTCCTCCATCTCGCGGATGCTGTGCTTCGGAACTGTCCGACGTGCAGTGTCGAGAAGCTCTTCGTCGACCTGCATCGCGTGCAGGAGTTGATGGAGCCCGCGCTGGCGGACCTGGCCTCCCAGGACCCGGAGCGGGTGGAAGCGGCGGCGGTCGCGATGCCCGAGTTGATGGGGAAGCTGACCCGCGAGTTCGATGCAATCCATCGGGAGGCTCGCGCGAGCATGAAGCTCGGCGGACAGGTCATCGCCGCGGTGCGCGCGGTGGAGATGGTCGCCCTGATTTCCACGCTGAAGGTGTCGCTGCCGCGGCTGCCTCCCTCCGCGCCCGCGTCGCTGGGCGTGGGCTTCGTAATGAGCTCGGGAGGAGTGATGACGGGCTCGCGGCTGGTGGTTTCCGCAGAGTGGGTGGAAATGATGCGGAGGCTCGTGCGGGCGGGGGTCATCTCTGTTCCCGCGGTCAGCTCCGCCGTCCTCATCCACGGCGGACAGGTGTTGATGGCGCAAGCGCCTCGGGACCTGCCCAAGGGTGTACGCGAAGCATTGGGAGACAGCCCCGAAGTTCGAGGCATGCATCAAACCGGCAGGGCAGGGGCGGGCATGTCCAATGCCCCGAAGCACCACGTGCTACCTCAAGAGCACCGTGAATGGTTCGAACGGCGCGGCTTCAAGGGTGACATGGACATCGACCAGTTCTGCGTCCGGTTGGAGCAGGCCCACCACGAAGCGATTCATGGTGGGGGGAACTGGAAGCTGGGGCGTATATGGCCCGGCGAGTGGAATCAGTTGATCATGCGCACGCTGGGTGACGCTGAGGCCAAGGTCGGGCGGATGTTGACGCGGAATGAGATCCTGGACATCGTCGCTGAGGTCATGGACGTGTACAGCGTCCCGATGAAGTTCACCGCTTGGAGGGGACGATGAGCGGAGCCTGGGAGGGCAACTGGAAAGCTCGTCTCTATGAGCGGGTTCGGGAACGGGGCTTCGATTCGTTGACCGCCTTCGCTGAGTCGCGCCCCACTGCATCGTTGGTTGCGCTGGCGAGGGAACTGGGGCCTGACGACATTGCCGGAGCGCAGATCTTCAGCGGACTGGTAGCCGAGGCTGAGCGCAGTCATCGGCTCACACGCCTGGTTCGGGGGCAACTCGTGCGTGAATTATGGAGGAGTCTCCCTGACGGCTGGCCCGCCGTGCTGGATGACGCCAATCGTTTCAAGGTCGCCAAGGCACTTGGCTTGTGGTCCGGCTTTACTCCAACAACCCACGAGGAGCGCGTGAAGAAGGCGGGTGACGCGCTTCTCGCCAATCCTCCGCCTCCCGGCTGGCGCCCGCTGGGGCCTGATGACGAGCTTCTCCGAATGCTCTTGCCGGACGACGAAGTCTGATGGGGCGAAGCCGCAGACTTTCGAGCCCGCGAGCGAAGTTTGTTTGGAGAGCCAGCAGATGAGCGAGGAGCGTTCCTGGCGTGGTAACTGGCCGGCGCGGCTGTATAGGCGGGTCCGCGAGTTGGGATACGACTCACTGACCGCCTTCGCGGAGGCACGTCCTACCGCGTCGCTGGTCGCGTTGGCTGAAGAGCTTGGACGCGATGACGTCGCCGGAGTGCAGGTGTTCAAGGGGTTGGTTGAGGAAGCTGCGCGGACCCATCGAGTCACCCGGCTGGTGCGCAGCCCGTTCGTTCGTGAGTTTGCCAAGGGCCTCCCCAATGGCTGGCCGGCCGTGCTGGACGATGACGCCCGCATGGACGTTGCAGTCGCGCTTGGCCAATGGTCGGCATACACCCCAGAAACCCATGAAGCGCATGTGAGGCGCGCCGGTGACGCGCTTCTCGCCCATCCACCTCCGCCCGGCTGGCGTCCCCTGAGCCCTGACGACGAACTGCTCCGCACGCTTTTGCCCGACGAAGAAGCCTGAGCGGATGCTCGGCTTTTCGAACCAGCAAGTGAGGTTCACCCGGGAGCGCAGCGATGACCGACGGACTCCCATGGCAGGGCAATTGGCGAGTCCGCATGTACGAGCGGGTCCACGAGCGAGGTTACGATTCGCTCACCGCCTTTGCCGAGGCTCGCCCTACAGCTGAGCGCCACCGTGAGCCTTTTCTTGGGCATGCATCTGCACGGCACGCACGGCCATTCGATTCTCGGCCTCTACTCTGGCGTGGAATTGCCGTGACGGGTCCCCGCCGCAAGGCCTCGGGCAGGTGGAGACGGCTCAAGGAGGTTTCGCCAGACTTCAAGGTGTTGAGGTGATGGAGTTTTTTGCGGGTAAGGCTTGATAAACTTGAAGTGCGAAGACCCACGGGTGCGGGGGGACTTCATGGCAAAGCCTTGCTTCGATGGGGGGCGGTCATTGACAGGCAAACGCGGATAACGGATACGTTTGGATCCGGCGAAACGAGTCATTCCGTGTCTCGCCTTGGCAGCGATTCAGGTTGGAGGCACCTCGTTGAGCATCTGTGGAAGTTTGATGGCGCGGTTACCCAGGGCGGGCTTGCTGGTTCTCCTTGGACTCACGGCATGCGCCGTACCGCCTTCCGAGGAATTGCCTCCGCCGGCGGCGGTCTTTTCGGAACACCGCACCGCGCTGGCGGCGACGGCCTCCCGGAAGGTGGGAGACGACTGCCGCGACCATGGCGCTTCTGGATGTCTTTCGGGACTGTGCCTGCACACCGGGACGGATCCTGATCAAGGCTACGTTTGCAGCCAGACCTGCCAGAAGGTTTCCGAATGCCCCACGACATGGAAGTGCGCCCAGGTGCCGGGTGCCGCCGTTCGTGTCTGTACCCCTCCTGTGGGGGGATGACGAACGCAGTACGTCCGTAGCGCAAGTCTCCCATCAAGTTCTGAAGCCGCTCTTCGTCTGAAGAGGGCATTCCTCTGCCTTGCCGTCGTCTATGATCCGATTCCTGATTCTGCTGCTGGCGCTGAGCCCGGTGGGTGTTTGGGCCGCTCCCTTCTGTACTCCTGGCACCAGCGAGAGCTGCGTGAACTACGGAGGCTGCGTGGGCACGCGATACTGCGGCGGTGCTCCGGGAGAACCGCGTGGGGAATGGGGCGAGTGTTTTCCCAGCGGCCAGCCCCAGGCCTGCTCGGCCTGTGGCGCGGGGGGAAGCGCCACCTGCGTGGACGGAGAGTACCTGGGGCCGTGCCAGCCGAGCACGACCCAGGCCCAGGATATCTGTGGCAACGGGTGTGACGACGACCGCGATGGCGAGGCGGACGAGGGCTGCGCGGGTTCGCGGACGTTCGACTACTGCGAGAGCAATCCCAACGGTACGGGCTTCACGCGCTGGACCTGTGGCTGCGGCAACGGACTCAACGTGGGCTACTGCCTGGGCTCCGCGGACTCCCAGGCCTCCTGCTCTTCGCCGGGGGGCTGTCTCAAGGCCCCTGCTTTTGGCACGACGGGGGCCCCCCAGGCCGGTGGAAACTACCAGTGCTGCGTCTCCAGCAAGCCCTGCTCGTCCGAGGGGTATGTCAACGCCGACTTGAAGTGCACGCCCTTCAACACGCCGAGCTTCGAGTGCACGCCAGGTGCCTCCTGCGACGACAGCAACGCATGCGGGAACACCTGCGCGGGTGTCGCGCCCCAGGTGGACCGGACCACCGGCGTACGGACGACAGCGGGTGCCTACTGCTCCGCGGGCCCTGTTTGTGGCCTGGCACAAGGAGGTTTCGGTGCGTCCAACAGTGGTGTGAGCGCCAGCCGCGCCTACGAGCGCTGTGGCACCGCGGATGAGCTGGATGATGACGGGAACGTCCTCCGTGGCGTGATCACCTGCTTCCTCTTCACGACCGAGTCTCCCACCGACACGCTGCCCGTCGGGGGGCCCTACGAACGTCCAGATCGGAACGGCCGCGGTGGTGGCTCGGGGGGTGACGGCAGGGGCGGTGGCATTCGCAACACGGACCTCCGCAAGGGCCCCGCACCGAATACCTGCGGTCCCGCCTCGGGGAGCGTGGTGAACTCAGCGGTCTCCGCGATGTCCACGCCCAGCGTCGGACTGGGCGACTTCACCACCCGCCACACGGAGGCGGACCTGGGTCTCCAGGGCGCTCTGGGTGGCTTCAACTTCGTGCGCCGGTACGTCTCCACGGAGAAGTACTGGGCCTACCAGTCAATGCTCGGCAGCAATACCGAACCCTTCGTGGCGAAGCCTTTCGGCACGAGCCCGGGCAGCACGAGCTCACTGCGGTGGTGGCACAGTCTCTACAGCTTCGTCATGGTCAAAGGCATGATGCCCGGGGTGAGCACCTGGGCGGTGCGGGATACGAACGGCGATGTGCTGGAGTTCAGCGCCTGCAGCTCCACGGGTGCCGGGTGCTTCGCGACGCCCCGTGCGACCAGCCGCTGGTCGGACGCGAGCCTTTTCTGGACGGGCAGTTCCTTCATCCTGACCCGGCCCGGTGACGGACGCTTCATCTACGCGTCCCCCTGGGCGGCCAATGGCGTTGTCCGGCGTCACTTCCTCACGCGCGTGGAGGAGTTCCGCCCCGGAGGGACGCCCCGCGTCCGGTTGTCGCTGGAGTACGCGCCCCAGAGCATCGGGCAGTACGGCGATCAACTCCATTGCCCTGGCCAGAGCAGCACCAACAACGGTGTGCCCTTCCTGACGGCGGTGACGACCGAGGAGGGCTCCAAGATGCGGCTGTATTACAGGCGAATCTACAGTCGGCATCCCTCCGTCGGGGAGGAGTGCGTCCTGGACCGGCTGAGCCTCCACACGGATCCCAACTCCTACGACCCCGGCAACCGTCAGAACGAGGTGACCGTCGCGCAGTATCGCTATCCGACGGCCAACGACGAGTACGGGTCTCAGCTGGGCGGCCTGCTCTCCAGCGTCGAGTACCCCGAGACCGGCGACGTGGTGAACTACACGGACACGACCGGCTCGGGCGCGGCCTCCACTTCCTGGGCCGTGGCCATGAACCAGACGCCGGTGGCGTCCCACGTCTACCAGAGCGGGAAGATCGCCACGATGAGCAGCGGCGTGTCCGCCATGTCCATGAGCCTGGGCTCGGGTGACTGTGATGGCCCGCAGGCGCAGGAGGCGGGGTCCAATTGCGTTCCTCCGGCCGCGGAGCCCGCCAGCTCCGGCAGCGCTGGAGACGCCGCGGGCACCACGGTCCAGTTCCGGCGGCGCTTCTTCGCCAAGACCAACCCCTCGACGCCCTACACCCTGCTGAGCTCCTACGTGGACGATTGCGTGACCGGCTCGGGCAACTGCACGGGCTTCTCTCCCGGGTACGTGAGCTTTACCTACGAGACTCCGGCGGATGGGTCGCTCTTCCTTCGCTACATGCGCAACAAGGCCGGCGCCTTCGACCACACCCAGCGCACCTACTCCACGGCGGGGAGCAATTCGCGGCCGGGCGTGGTCAGCCCTGTCCAGCAGGAGTCCGGCGGGGTGGGCCAGACGATTTCGGGGACCGGAGGGGTGGCCAAGCCCACGACGTCCGCGGTCTTCGCGAACTACCCCGCGAATGCCTCGTCCAGTCCCTGGAAGCCCGTGCAGCAGCACGTGGAGACGATTGCTTCCGTGCTCCAGCCCTCGGCCCAGGCCACGACGCGGACGGTCCAGGACGAGGTGACGGGCTTCCGCAAGGCCGTCATCCGGTCGGGTTACACGCAGCGGTTTGATGATGTGGCTGGGACGTTCAGCGGTCCGGTGCTGGAGCACCGCGCGGTCTTCTTCTTCAACCACCTGCGCTGTCTGGGCGAGTCCGACACCGGAGGCACCCTGTTGAAGGAGGTCCATGGCCCCTGCGCGGTCAGCGGTCCGGAGGCGACGGACTGCTCCGGGACGGACTTCCCCATCACCCAGTACCAGTACTACGGACCGGCCTCCGGGCCGCCTTCGGAGAACTACGGCAATACCGCCAACCGTCTGAAGCAGGTGGTCCGCTACCTGTCGCATGGGGGAGCGCAGTCCTGCGCTGGCGCGCCGTCGTTGATCACCCGCTTCGACAGGTACGACGCACGCGGCAACCCGACGCAGGTCACCCTCCCGGAGAGCAGCACCGCCGCACTGCGCACCCTGACGCTCCAGCGCTCGGGCGGGCGCCTGGAGAGCGTGACGGCGCAGGGCCTGACGTCCCAGTACTTCTATGAAGGGCCCCGGGTCCGGGCCATCCGCCACCCCACGGGCGACTACACGGTGAGCTGTTACCGGAGCGGGACCCCGGCGGGACAGGGATGCACGGGCGGGCTGAAGACGCAGCTGCTTCAGTGGACGGCGGTCGCCAACGACGTGAACGGCGTGGATTGGAGCGAGAAGCGCCTGCTGACCTACTGGCCGGATGGCATCGTGAAGACCGAGGAGATGCGCACGCGCCGCAACGGCGTGGAGGAGAGCCGGCGGCTCATCACGCACCATCCGGATCCCCACCACCGGCCGACCTATACCCGCATGGGCGAGGGGGCCGGCAGCTTCGGCGCGGTGGCGGGGTTCGACGTGAACAACAACCGCGTGGCCATCGGGCGTCCGTTCAACGACGCCCCGGACTTCTGCCGGACGCCCGGGCAGACGGGGACGGGGATCTCCGAGCTCTGCACGACCCTGGGGTATGACACGGCGGATCGTCTGGCGACCGTGTCGAAGGTCCTCGAGGACGGCAGCGACAAGCAGACCTCCCTGTCCTACGACGCCCAGGGGCACATCAAGCAGGTGCACAGGCTCTGCCCGGCGGGAACCAGTGGGGCATGCCGTCCCCTGGCGAACTACCAGTACGACGACTTCGGAAAGCTGATCGAGCTGCTGCTTCCCCACGCGACAGGCTTCGTGCAGCAGGACTACGACGTGCGCGGCAACCTGCGCATCAAGCAGTCCGCCGCCATGCGCGCAGCGGGGGAGTGGGTGGAGTATGCCCATGACCTGGTTGGCCGGGCGCTGAGCTCGACGCGGCGGCTGGCGGGGAGTGGGACCCCCGAGGTGCTCTTCCAGTTTGGATACGACGCCGACGGAACGCTTCCCGCGCTCTGCGGAGATCCCGAGCTGAAGTCGAAGGGACAGCTGCGCTACCGCGACGACTCCTTCGGACGGACCTGGTATCGCTACGACACGGAAGGAAGGCTGATGGCCGAGCTCCGGCAGCGGCAGGGAGACACGGTGTGCTCGCCGGAGCTGGAGACGCGCTACACCTACGACACCCTGGGGCGGTTCTCGGGGGTGCTTCATCCCTATGGGCGTGCGGTCCAGTACATCTACGGAACCGGGGCCCTGGCCCGTCGTGTCAGCGCCATTGACGTCACGTGGTTCCCCGGAACAGGGATCGAAACGCGGCGCATGGTGAGCGACATTGTCTGGGAGCCCTTCGGGGGCCTGCGCGGCTATCAAATCACTCCCGCCCCGGGCCTCAACCCTGTCTCGGTCGAGTACGCCCTGGGTGACAACGGCACGGTGGCGCCGTCGGGTTGTGGCAGTGCCTTCCCTTCGGCCTCGAGCTCGGACCGGACCGGCCGCCTCCGCTCGCTGCGCGTGAGCTCCGGGGCCTTCACCCCGGGGGTGGGATCCGGGGACATCTACAAGAAGGACTACACCTGGCACGCGGATCAGATCGTCCGGACGGACACCTGCCTCCTGGGCGGCCCCACGCCCAGGACAGAGCTGTTCGACTATGACCGGGACCTGCGCCTGAAGTCGGCGCAGCGGCCCTCGGGCAACGTCGAGGCAGCAGGTGGTGCTTTCGACAACCTGCTCTTCAGCTACGACACGCGGGACAACCGCAAGAGCCTGACGGGCAACCTGACCGTGGCGCTCTCCCATTCCGCGGGACTCACGAGTGGTCGGCTGATGTCGGCCACACCCGCGCACGACGATTTCCAGAAGGTGGCCTACGACTATGACTCGGACGGACGGGCGGTCCGCAAGGAGTCTGGGCTCTACACGTCCGGAAGCCCCGCCAATGTCCTGGAGCTGGGTTACGGGCCCTTCAATGCATCCGAGGGGCAGGGCTCCGCGCGTGAGACCGTGTTCCGGGCGGTGCGGGTGAATGGCCTGACCTACAACTACTACTACGATGCCTTCGGCCGGCGGCGGGCGAAGGTGAACCCCTTCGGTCTGCGCGATGAGTTCTTCCACAGCGTGCGCAACGAGCTGCTCGTGGACCAGGGGTGGAGTGACGTCACGCAGGGCGCCTTCCAGGCGGTGGACGACTACATCTGGTTGGACGGCAAGCCGGTGGTGGTGATGCGGGGGCGGGTGGACGCCACCACGCACGCACGCCAATCGGACTTCAACGCGGACTGCCGGCGCAACGGCGAGGCTGCCAGCTGCGGGGCGTACTTCCCGGTGGTGGACCTGACCGGCAGGCCGGTGCTGATGCTGGACGATATCGGCAAGGTGGCAGGGGCGGCGGATTACCAGCCTTTCGGTCACGTCAACCGCTTCACGCTGCTGGACCCAAGCCAGCACCCCTACTCGGACGCAGACGGAGAGACCATCTCCGCGTTCGTCCAGCAACCTGATAACAGCCAGGTGAAGGTCCGGATGCGCGGATTGTTCCAGTTTGTCGACATGCAGGACGATGAAGACGACACGGACGAAATCCTCCTTCGGGATGCGGATTCCAATGCAGTGCTCGCGGTCCTCACCGGCCCGCAGCAGGGCCGCTGGGTGACGCAGTGGGTTCCGACTTCCGCGGGACGCGTCTACGTGAACATCTCCGCGGGAGAGCAGGGCGCCGAGCCCAACGCCTTCACGGGCGCGGCTGTCGAGGGATACGAATACCAGCGCTACCAGGTGGGGGCTTCACCCTTCTGGACCCCGTTGCGCGGCGCGGGCCAGTACTACGACGCGGAGACGGACTTCTTCGAGAACTGGAACCGTTACTACGACCCCAGCATCGGCCGGTACCTCCAGCCGGAACCCGCATTGCAGAGCCCGGGATACCTGGCTGAGATGGTGGCTCGGGGATACGACGTGCCGGCGTATTCCTATGCCCTGAACAATCCGATGCTCTACTCAGACCCGAATGGGCTCTGGGTTGTTGGGGTTGGGATGTCCGGTGCATTCCAGTTTGTATTTTTCGGTATGGAAGTGGCCGCTCATGTGACGCTGGATGACACTGGCCGCATGGCGTTGATGATCACTCCTGGTTACCGAGTCGGATTGGATTACGGCTGGTCGGTAGCCCCCAATGTCTTTGTGAGCAGTGCCCCTACGGTGGATGCATTGAGTGGCTATGGGCTGGCTGTCACAATTGACTGCCTGGGGAGCTCCTTCTCCGCTACAGGGGCATTGGATTTCCAGGGAAATAAAGGCTATCCTGGTGCTGCGATTGGACTTCCGCTCATGTCTTGGGGCGAGATGAATGGCTTTACTGGAGAAGCTACCTATTCGTTCATTCCTGTGGCGGGCCAGGTTTTCCAGGGCCCACTGATTCCTTGATGCATACAGCGGATGAACAGCTCAGGTGACCCAACTTATGTGATGGCATGGAGACAGCTGAGGCGGCGGGTTCGACTGGCGCTCGTGGCGTTCCTGCTCTGGCCGCTCATTCCTGTCGTGGGATGGGCATTGCAGGGGCGTCCAGGAGGAAGTCGAATCCTGTTTGTCTTCGCGATGGGGACGATGCTTTTCATCGTCATCGCGTCGTTTCGGGCGGGTCTGTTCCGATGTCCGCGCTGTCGACAGCGGTTCTTCATTCGAGGCGCTTACAGGAACTCCTTCACACGGAAGTGCTTGCACTGTGGCCTTCCGAAATGGGCGAATCAGGGCTGAGCACTGGCGTCTGCGTTATTTGCGCGTATCCCCCGGAGGCGTGGCCACCACCTCACGCCCCAGTTCCAGCATCGTGGCGCTCTCCGACGGATCCGGGCGCTTGTCCCGCAGCGTGACGAACTCCTCCGCCGCCGTGGGATGGATGCCCACGGTGGCGTCGAGCTGCTTCTTCGTCACGCCGCACTTCAGCGCCACCGCGAGCCCCTGGATGATCTCCGGCGCGTCCGCTCCCACCATGTGGAAGCCCAGCACGCGCTCCGTGCCTCGCTCCACCACCACCTTCATCATGGAGCGCTCGTCCCGGCCCGTCAGCGTGTGCTTCATGGGCCGGAAGCTGGAGACGTAGACGTCCACCTTGCCGTATCGCTCCATCGCCTCGCGCTCCGTGAGCCCCACCGTGCCCACGGGCGGCTGGCTGAAGACCGCGGACGGGACGTTCTCGTGGTCCATCGTCACCGGGTTGTTCCGGTACAGCGTCTCCACCATCGCGCGGCCCTCCGCGATGGCCACCGGCGTGAGGTTGAGCCGGTCCGTCACGTCCCCCACCGCGTAGATGCTCTCCACCGACGAGCGCGACTGCGCGTCCACCACCACCGCGCCGCGCTCATTCAGCTTCACGCCCGCCTCCTCCAGGCCCAGGCCCTGCGTGTTGGGCACGCGGCCGGTGGAGTACAGCACCGCGTCCACCTCCAACGTCTCCCCCATGCGCGTCAGCAGGCTGAGCGTTCCGTCCTCGCGCTTCTCGATGTCCTGGACGAAGGTCTCCGGGCGGATGTCCACGCCCTTCTTGCGCATCTCCTGCGTCAGCGCCGCGCGGATGTCGTTGTCGAAGCCTCGCAGCACCGTGTCGCCGCGAATCAACATCGTCACCTTCGCGCCCAGCGCCGCGAAGATGCCCGCGAACTCCACGCCGATGTAGCCGCCTCCCACCACCGCCACCCGGCGAGGCAGCGTGGGCAGCTCCAGCGCCTGCTCGGACGTGAGCGCGTGCTCGATGCCCGTCACCTCCGGCAGGTAGGGCCGCCCGCCCGTGGCCACCAGGATGCGCTCCGCCGTGTAGCGCTTGCCCGCGACCTCCACCGTGTGCGCGTCCACCACCCGGCCCCGGCCCTCCACCAGCGTCACACCCGCGTCGCGCAAGAGACGCCCGTAGATGCCCGTCAACCGGTCCAGCTCCTTCGCCTTCACCGCCTGGAGCTTCTTCCAGTCCAGCGCGGGGCCGTTCACCGTCCAGCCGTAGCCCGCCGCGTCCTCGAAGTCGTAGCGGTAGTGCGCCGCGTACACGAGCAGCTTCTTGGGCACGCACCCGCGCAGCACGCACGTGCCGCCCACGCGCCCCTCCTCGCAGATGGCCACCTTCGCCCCGGAGGCCCCCGCTCGCCGGCTGGCCGCCACGCCGCCCGACCCCGCGCCCAATGTGAACAAGTCGAAGTCGTAGCCCGCCATCCGGTGTCCTCCCTGCGTCAAAAGTGATGTTTCAGCGCTCCAGAGGGAAGGAGCCCTGCCGGGCCCTGCCCGCCGGGTTGCTCCCCGGGGTCCGAAGCGCCTCCTGCTTCGCCTGCCCCGCCGCATTCAATCTCCCTCCCGCACGAGAAGGGGGGATATCCTTACCGCGCGTAAGGGCGGCTCCCCCTCATGTCTCACCCCCCCTCCTGTCAGACCTCCCCCCGGGCGGATGCCCCGGACGCAGACACGTCTCCGGGCATGGATCCGGAAGTGGTGGGGCGCCGGTACCGCATCCTCGACCTGCTGGGGCGCGGCGGCGCGGGCACCGTGTGGCGCGCGCAGGACGGGCTGTCCGGGCCGGTGGCCCTCAAGCGGCTGCACAAGACGGTGGCGGACCTGGCGCGGCGGCCTGGCCGGGGCACCCCTTCCGCCTTCGCCACCCAGGGCATGGCGCTGTCTCTGGCCCATGAGTTCCAGACGCTGGTGTCGCTGCGCCACCCGCACGTCATCCGCGTGCTGGACTACGGCTTCGACGCGGAGGGCCGGCCCTACCTGGCCATGGACCTGCTGGAGGACGCGCGCACGCTGGTGGAGGCCGGCACGGACGCGCCCCTGACGGTGCAGGTGGGGCTGCTCATCCAGACGCTCCAGGCGCTCGCGTACCTGCACCGGCGCGGCATCATCCACCGAGACCTGAAGCCCGGGAACGTGCTGGTGGTGCGCGGCCAGGTGAAGGTGCTGGACTTCGGCCTGGCCGTGGGCCGCGACCAGCAGGGCCGCCGCGCGCAGCCCGCGGGCACCCCCGGCTACCTGGCCCCGGAGCTCTTCGAGGACCAGCCCCCTTCCGAGCTGACCGACCTCTTCGGCTTCGGTGCCATGGCGTGCCAGATGTTCTTCGGCCGGCTGCCCCACGCGGGCCAGGTGTTCGCGACGCCCGGCTTCCCGCCCGCGCTCAAGGCCCTGCTGGAGCAGCTGGTGGCGCCCGAGGCCCACCGCCGTCCGCGCGACGCGGAGGCCGTCATCACCGCGCTGTGCGACGCCGTGGGCCAGCCCCGGCCCGCCGAGTCCGCCGCCACGCGCGAGAGCTTCCTCCAGTCCGCGCGCTTCGTGGGCCGCGTGGCGGAGCGCGAGCACCTGACGGACGTGCTCGACGCGGCGCTCGCGGGCCAGGGCGGCGCGTGGCTCATCAGCGGCGAGAGCGGCGTGGGCAAGTCGCGCCTCCTGGAAGAGGTGCGCTCGCTGGCGCTGGTTCGCGGCGCGATGGTGCTGCGCGGTCAGGCGGTGGACACCGGCGGCGTGCCCTACCAGGAGTGGCGCGCGGTGCTGCGCTGGCTGCCCATGCTCACGGAGCTGTCCGACCGCGAGGCGCGCGTGCTCCGGCCGCTGGTGCCGGACCTGGAGGCGCTGCTGGACCGCCAGGTGCCCGCCGCGCCGGAGCTGGACGCGGACATGGCGCAGCTGCGCCTGCACCAGACGGTGGAGGACCTCTTCGCCCGCCTGTCGCAGCCCACCGTCGTCATCCTGGAGGACCTGCACCAGGCGCACGCCGAATCGCTCCAGCTCCTCGCGCAGCTGGCGGCGAGGGCGCCGGGGCTGCCACTGCTGCTGCTCGTGAGCTTCCGCGACGACGAGTCCCCGCAGCTGCCGGAGCACCTGCCCGGCACCCGCGTGCTGCGGCTGCAACGGCTGAACGCGGAGGAGATCGCCCAGCTGGGCGAGTCCATGCTGGGCGCCGTCGGCCGCCGGCCCGACGTGGTGGAGCTGCTGCGCCGCGAGTCGGAGGGCAACCCGTTCCTGCTGGTGGAGGTGGTGCGCGCGCTGGCGGAGGACGCGGGTGGCCTGGACCGGCTGGGCGCCGTCGCGTTGCCCCAGCGCGTGTGGGCGGGCGGCATGCGCGCGCTGGTGCAGCGCCGGCTGGAGAAGGTGCCTCGGGAGGCGCGAGAGCTGCTGGACGTGGCGGCGCTGCTGGGCCGGGAGCTGGACCTGGCGGTGCTGGAGCGGGCCGCGCCCGGCGTGGACGTGGAGGCGTGGCTCACCGACTGCGCCGCGGCGGCGGTGCTGGACGTGGCCGACGGCCGCTGGCGCTTCGCGCACGACAAGCTGCGCGAGCGGTTGCTGGAGGACCTGTCCCCGGCGATCCGTCCCGTGCTTCATCGACGCGCGGCCCTGGCGCTGGAGGCGGCCCACCCCACGGGGCATGCCGCCGCGCTGTCGTACCACTGGGGTCAGGCAGGGGACGCGGCTCGCGAATCGCATCACGCGCGGCTCGCGGGCGAGGAGGCGCTGGCGGTGGGGGCGTGCCGGGAAGCGCTGCCGCTGCTCTCGCGGGCGCTGGCGGTCGCGCCCCAGGCCACGCCGCTGGAGCGGGGCCGCGTGGAGGCGCTGCTCGCGGAGGCGCGCTTCCAGCTGGGGGACCTGGAGGCCTTCCGCGCGCACGCGGAGGCAGCGCTCGCGCACTTCGGCTGGCGCGTGCCCTCGTCTCGCGTGGCGTGGGTGCTGGGCACGCTGACGCAGGCGCTGGCTCGGCTGGCGCAGAGTGCTCGGCCGGACGCGTACGTGGATGATTCCAGGCGGCGCCGGGAGACGCGGCGGGTGGCGGGCCGGCTGCTGATGCGGCTCACCGACGCGTTCATCTACGCGCAGGAGGCGCTGCCGGTGCTCTGGAGCGGCCTGCGCATGCTCAACCTGTGCGAGCCCGCGGGGCCCACGCCGGAGCTGGCGCGCGGCTACACGGTGATGGCGGTGGTGGCGGGCACGGTGCCGGTGCACCGCGTGGCGGACGCGTGGGTGAAGCGGGCGCAGGAGGTGGCCGAGAGCGTGGGCCGCCCGGCGGACCTGGCCTACGTGCTCAACCGCAACGCGGTGTGCGCGGTGTACCAGGCGCGCTGGCAGGACGTGGAGACGTGGCTTTCGCGGGCGACGGCCATCGTGGACTCGGTGGGGGACCTGCGGCTGGCGGAGGAGTGCCGCGCGCTGCTCACCGTGTCCGCCATGTACCGGGGCCAGTTCGCTCGGGGCCTTCCGCTGATGGACTGGCTGGAGGCGTCCGCGGTGCGCCGGGGCTCGGCGCAGACGCAGCACTGGGCCCAGCATTATCGCGCGCACATGTTGCTGCGGCTGGGCGAGCACGCTCGGGCCCGCGTGGCGCTGGAGCCGGCGCTCGCGTGGACGGAGGCGCATGGCGGCGCCACCGACCGCATCATCACGGACGGCACGCTGGCGCTCTTGTGTCTTCGAGAGGGCGACGCGGCGGGGGCTCGCGCGGCGGCGGAGAAGGCGCTGGTGCGGCTGTCCGCGGGCAAGCCGGTGGCGCACTTCGTCTACTTCGGCGCGACGGCGGTGGCGGAGGTGCTGCTCACGCTGTGGGCGCGCGAGACGCCCGGGCCCGGCTTGCAGGCGCTCACGCACAGCGCTCGGGCCGCGCTCCAGGCGGTGGAGGGCTTCGCGCGGGTGTTCCCCTTCGGCGAGCCCGCCGCGTGGCTGTGGCGCGGCTGCGAGGCGTGGCTCGCGGGGAAGCATCGCAAGGCCTTCCGCGCGTGGAAGCGCTGCATCGCGGAGTCGGATGCGCGGGGCATGCCCTACGAGGCGGCTCGCGCGCGGCTGGAGTGGGCGCGGCACCTGCCCGCGGACGACGCGGAGCGCGCGGGGTTGCTGCGGCGGGCGGCGGAGGACTTCACCCGGCTGGGGGCGCGCGAGGACCTGGCGCGGACCCTGGCCGAACAGGGGACGGCAGGGTGACGAAGCGATGATGTGGCTGCGGGATGTGGCGTTGCTGGCATGCCCGGATTGCCGGGGCCAGCTGGTGTGGCACGGGCAGAGCGAGGACGACCGGCTGGACGAGGGACGGCTGCTCTGCGGCGGCTGCGGCGAGACGTGGAAGGTGGAGGACGGGCTCGCCCGGCTGTACCGCGAGGACCGCGTGCAGGGCACGGACCGCCTGATGCGCCACATCTACGACGGGCTGCCCGCGCTGCACGACCCGCTGACGGCGGTGCTGACGCCGCTGTTCCAGTCCGTCTCCGAGTCGCGGATGCGCGACGGGTACATGCGCAGGCTGGAGCTGGGCGCGCTCAAGCCGCGCGACGACGGACAGCCCGTGCGCGTGCTGGAGGTGGGCGTGGGCGCGGGCGCGAACCTGCCTCGCATCCGGGGCGCGCTGCCGCCGGGCCTGCCCGTGGAGGTGTGGGGCCTGGACCTGAGCACCGGCATGCTGGCGCAGTGTGAGAAGCGGCTGCGCAAGGGCCGCGGCGTGAAGGACACGCGGCTGCTGGTGGCGGACGCGCACGCGCTCCCGTTCAAGGACGGCCTTTTCGACCGCGTCTTCCATGTCGGCGGGATTGGGAGCTACCGCCAGCCCGCGGTGGCGCTGCGGGAGATGGCGCGCGTGGCGCGGCCCGGCACGCCGCTGGTGGTGGTGGACGAGCAGCTGGACGCGGCCTTCCGCCCGTCGCTGTTCCAGCGCGCCGCGTTCCGCGCCCTCACGTTCTACACGCGTGACGCGAAGAGCCCCCGCGACCTGCTGCCTCGGAACGCCGAAGACGTCATCGAGGAACAGGTGTCACCGTTCTACTACTGCCTCACGTTCCGCGTTCCGGCCGTCACGGGTTGAGCACCAGGTCCAGCAGCTTCAGTGTCATGCCGCCCGTGAAGTCGATGGTGGCGCCGTTGAACCACGCGGCGTCATCGCCCACGAGCACGGTGACGAAGCGGGCCACCTCTTCCAGCGTGCCCATGCGCCCCGCGGGGTTCATGGCCGCGTGGCGCGCCTCCAGTCGGGCCAGTGCCTCCGGTGAGTAGACGTGCCGCAGCGCGGGCGTCATCACCGTGCCGAACTTGAGCAGGTTGACGCGGTGGCCCTTCGGGCCCAGCTCCATGGCCAGGTGGCGCACGTACATCTCCAGCGAGGCCTTGGCGGCGCTGATGAGGCCGGTGTTGCCCAGGTGCGTTTCATCCAGTGGGTTCTGGAGGCCCAGCAGGCGCGCGTCCGGGGCCAGCAGGTCGCGCTGAACCAGCGCCTGCGTCCAGTACACGAACGAGTGCGCCATGCAGTCGAAGGTGCGCTGGATGCGGCGCGGGTGCAGCCGGTCCGGGCCCTCGGAGAGGAAGTGCCCCACGGACGCGCCAGCGATGGCGTGCACGAACAGCTTCACGCTGCGGGGGCCCGCGCGCTGGAGCAGTTCGTCCGCGCCGGCCTCGGCGGCTTCGGGCGTGGAGGCATCCGCCTGCCGCAGGTGCACGTCCCGGCCCGCGTCGCGCACGCGGGCCTCCAGCTCCCGCGCGGTGTCCGGGTAGCGGCCCCGGTGCACGCCAAAGACGTTCAGCCCCGGCTTGCGCGCGACGGCCTCCGCGATGGCCGCACCCGAGCCGGAGGATGCGCCCAGGATGAGGGCCCACGCCGGGGAGGATCCGCCTGCTGCTGGTGGCTCGTGCATGGTGCTTCCATCATAGGAATCCGGACGCGGCGGGGCTGGGAGATCCCCCAAGCCTCACTGCCCGCGCAGGGGCCGGACGGCCTCGGCCACCAGCGCGGCGTTGTCCTCCGCGCGCTGGCCGTCCGGGAGCACGAGCGTGTCCTCCAGCCCGATGCGCGTGTCGAACCCGTGGCGCCGTGCCCACCCGAGCACGGCCCAGGCGCCTCCTTCCGAGCCGTGGACGAGCAGGGGCCGCGAGAGGCCCGTGGCGCGCAGCAGGTCCACCAGCGTCCGCGCCTCCTGACACGCGGCTTCTGGCTGGGAGGACTGCGTCTCCACGAGCACGCGCAGGCACTCCGGCGCGCGCGGCCAGGCCATGAGCCGCGGGACGTCCTCGGGGAACCACACCCCTGCCTCCACGCCGATGCCCGCGTCGAGCAGCGCGTCCGCGATGGCGTCCCAGCCGGGCTCGGACAGGTTGACGGAGGCGAAGTCGGGCCGGGTGCCGGCGGACAGCGCCTTCCAGCTGGCGATCCGCGCGTGGCGGGCCTTCACGTCCGGGAGGATCCAGGCGCCGGTGCTGACGCCCACGGGCACGCCCGGACAGGCGTGGCGGATGGCGGACACCGCCACACCGATGTCCGCCGCGTCCAGGGACTCGCCGCCGTGCGCCGCGCGTGGATGCACGTGGAATGCGCCCGCGCCCGCGCCGTGACAGGCGGCGGCGTCGCGTGCGAGCGCTTCGGGGAGGATGGGCAGTCGGGGATGATCCGCGGCCGCGCGGGCCCCGTTGAGGCACACCTTGAGCAACATGTGTGGGATGAAGCCACGAAAGACCCCCGCTCCACGGGCTTCGTGAAGTTGCTCCGTCCGCTGGTGGAAACCCCGCTGCACGAAGGGATGGGTGGGTTGTTCCCGGGTCCGTCCGCGTTTACCGATGAAGGACGCATCCCCAGCGCCGTGGAGAAGGAGTTTCCCATCGTGCGTCCCCCGGAGAAGGTCGTGTTCGGCCACACCGTCGAAGGCCTGCTGGTGACCCTGGATGGGCATCTGGAAGGCCCGCTCCGCCCGAGGTTGAAGGCCGTGGGCCTGGACCTGGACCAGAAGCTGGCGCCCGCCTATCCCCGGGACCAGTGGCACCAGATGTTGCTCCTGGGCGCGCAGGTGCTCTTTCCCCACCACTCCGTCGCGCAGGCGCACTGGCACCTGGGCCAGCGCTTCGTCACGGCCTACTTCTCCACCCGCATCGGCCGCGCGCTCCAGGGCGTGCTGAAGTTCCTGGGCCCCGCGCGCACGCTGGAGCGCACGACGCGCAACATGGCCTCCGGCAACAACTACCTGCACGTGGACGTGGAGCGCCTGGCCGCCACCGACTACCGGCTCCGGGTGAACGAAGGGGGCCTCCACCCGGAGTTCATCGGGGCCCTGTGCCACTTCGGCACGCTGACCACCGGCGTGAAGGGACTCACCACCGTGGTCGAGGGCCGCGAAGGGCCCGCCGCGACGTACCGGATGCGCTGGTAGCGGGCCCCGTGCTCAGCCGTGGGAGATGACGAACTCCTGCTCTCCCACGCGCACCTGGAGCAGGCGCTGGATGCCCGACCCCAGCTTCCACCGGATGGCGAGCTGATCCATCCACGCGACGAACGCGGTGACGCGGAAGTCGTCGCAGGCCAGGTCATCCAGGGCCGTGAACACCTGCTGCACGGCGGAGGTCGAGTCGTTCTCCGCGATGACGGCCTCCGAATGGATGGCCTTGTTCAGCGCGATGAGCTTGTCGAGCAGGTCCCTCCAGAACACGTACACCTTCCCGTACGGCTGGCTCCCGATGTCGCCTCCGTAGCGCGAGGACTGCACGAGCACGTCCGAGAACGTGCCCGTGCCACCGGTCTGCTCCCAGTGCGACGCGACGAAGCCGTCCGCTCCCGCCTGGGTCTTCAGGTGCCAGGCCACGCTCGCCCTCGCCCGGTCGAGCGTCCAGTCCTTCGCGCCGTCCTTGAGGTACGCGTCCCAGAGCGGCGTGTAGAGCTCTTCCCGGCGCTGGAGGCTGGTGCGCACGGGCTGGCTGGCCCGGGGCAGGGCGCGCGCCAGGGCCCTGGCGAAGGCGTTGCGTTCGAAGGCGGGTTCGGAGCCCAGCTTCGCCAGCAGCCGCCGGAAGCTGGGGTTGTCCACGCGCAGGTCCAACCGCGTGACGGTCTTCGTTCCGGCGGGCGCCGCGCGGAAGAGACGGTCCACCAGCGCTGGCGCGTCCTCCGGACGGACCGCGCCCCAGACGGTGGCCCCGTCCACCGCGCGTTGGATGAGCTCCTTCGACAGGCCGTCCTCCACCTGGCTCTGGGCGAAGAAGGAGTATTCGAATTCGTCCGCGCTGGGCGTGAGGCTGAAGCGCGGCATCTGGGCGCTGAAGTCGAGCCCCCAGCGGGAGGTCTTCCCGTACAGCACACCCGAGCTCGTGTAGCTGCGCGCCCCCAGGAACGCGTAGCGGCGCGGGCCCTGCCGGTGGTCACGGGACGCGTGCTGGACGACGGCCTTGAGCTTCCGCCGGTCCTCCTGCGAGGCGAAGTTGACGTCGCGCCAGCCCAGGCCCAGGCCCCAGACGCGCTGGGACTCCACGGACTTCATGTGGAAGTAGCGCCGCAGCCAGGTGTCATTCACCCGGCGCTGGATGGAGGCCAGGTCACCGGAGACGAACGCGCCATGCGCGCCCGCCAGCTCCTCCACGGGCACCTCCAATTCCAGCAGCGTCGCGTCCTCGGTGCTGCGCGCGTACTCGTATTCGAAGCCGGCCTTGAGTGAGCCGCTGACCACGCTCTCCACGAAGTCCTTCAGCTCTTCATACGCGGCCGTCACCGCCGAGACCGTGGGCTCCACCGACTTGAGGAACCCCAGCTGCTTCAACAGCGCGGCGGCGACCTGGAGGAGCGCGGGCTGGAGCGAGCCCTGCTCCAGGCCTTCGACGAGCTTCAAGGCATCCTGCACCTTGGCGTCCACGGCGCTCAGGATGGAGGCGAGCAGCGGCGACGAGTACTCCAGTGACACGCCCGCGGACACGTGGACGGCCGCGGCGTCCGAGGTGGCCTTGCGGACCGACACGCGGAACGGCCCGCCGTCCTTCGGCCGGGAGAAGACGATGCGGAACTCGTCCTGGAGGGACACGGTGCCGCCGATGGACGCGCCCGCCTCCGCCTTCAGCTCGAACACCAGCTGCCCGGCCAGCCGCTTCGCGAGCGCCGCGACCAGGGACGTGCTGATGGCGGACCAGGACACCTTCACGCCGGCCTTCAGGGCCACGCACGTCTGGAATGACAGGGCATCACCGGGCTGGAGCGCCTGCACATCCCCCAGCACGAAGGGCAGGCGCAGGGACTTCACGTCCGAACCCAGCGCGGCCTCCAGGGTCTGGGTGGCGGCGTGGTGCCGGTAGTCCGCCACCTTCACCTGGAGCGCCCCGCCGCCGCTCAGCTCGACGAAGGGGAAGTGGCCCTGGCCGTTGGCCTCCGCGCTCAGCTCCGCCGCGTACTTCAGCCAGCACGCGGCCCCGTCCGGGGAGAAGAGGGGCTCCACCGAGGAGCCATCCAGCGTCTTCGGGGGCACGCCGATGATGCCGTACGCGTCCTTGTCGTTCCGGTCGTTGAAGAGCTCGACGGGGACCTTGAGGGTGCCCGTCAGGGACACCGCGCCGCCCTGGATGGGGATGGCCTTGTTGCCGTTCAGCTCCGCGTGGCCCAGCGCCTGTTCGTGCGCGGCGTTGCCCAGCGCGAGCTTGAGCGTGTTCACCGCGGGAATGTGGATGCTCCAGCTCATGATGCCCCCCAACCATGGAATGCCCCTGTCCCAGGGGCCGGTGAGCAATCATTGACGTGGGGCCTGCCTGGACGCTTCTGACGGCGGGGAGGTGTGACTGTCCTCACCGTGAAATCGTCATCGCCCCGGGGATGTAGGGGTTGTCCACGAGTCCGTGTTCGAACTAACCAGGGGGCACCCAAGCCACGTCATCCCCCGAGACGTGGCGGAGGAGCCCCTCGTGTCGAACCCCTCGGAGATCATCTTCGGCCATACGGTCGAAGGGCTGCTGTTGGCCTTGAAGGGCCGGCTGGACGGTCCGCTGCGCGCGAAGCTGAAGGACGCCGGGCTGGACCTGGACCGGAAGCTGGAGCCCGCGTATCCGAACGCCATCTGGCAGAAGGTCCTGCATCTCTGCGCGACGGAGTTGTTCCCGGGCGTGTCCATGAACGAGGCGCAGTGGCAGCTGGGAGAGCGCTTCGTCGCGGGCTACTTCGAGACGAACATGGGCCGCGCGCTGCAGGCGGTGGTGAAGCTGCTGGGCCCCGCGCGCACCCTGGAGCGCACGTCGCGCAACCTGGCTTCCGGCAGCAACTTCCTGCACGTGGAGGTGGAGCGGCTGGCGGCCACGGACTACCGCATCAAGGTGAACGAGGGCGGGACCTACCCGGAGTTCATCGGCTCCATCTGCCACCACGGAACGCTGACCACCGGCGTGAAGGGCCTGACCACCGTGGTCGAGTCGCGCCAGGGCCGCGCCGCCATCTACCGCATGCGCTGGTAGTCCCGCAGGTGCCCTTGCCACCTGGGTGGCCCTGCTTGATGCTGAGGTCATGACGCAAGGGCCGCCCACGGATGACGCCTCGGATGCCCTGCGGGAGCTGGGCCGCCGGCTCTCCAGGCGGAGGAAGGAAGCCGGGCTGGAGGTGGAAGCCCTGGCCTCACGTGCGAGGGTTTCCGCGCATCTCATCCGGACCTTCGAGCAGGGCGAGCAAGCGTTGGGGCTCAGTGCGCTGACCCGGTTGGCCTCGGCGCTGGGACTTGCGCCTACGGCCTTCTTCCACACGTCCGCGCCCGTCGAGCAGGTCCCCTTGGAGCCCGCGGCGCTGCTGAAGGGAAGCGCGGTCAGCGCTTCGCTTTCCGATACCGATCGGACCTTCCTCTTGGAAGGTCTCCGGCAGGCACGGGCCTTCAGCCTGCTTGGCGCGCTCCGGCAGGTCCCCCGGTTGGCGGATCAGTTCCATCCCGAACCGCCGCCCATGAGGAACGCCCACCAGGCGGGGTATGCGTGCGCCCGGAGGGTCCGAGCCCTGCTGCCGGAGCGTCAGGGCCCGTTGCGCAATCTGGGCCGGTTGATGGAAAGCCACTTCGACGTCCTCGTCCTCCGCCACGCCTTCACGAATCCCGCCGTGCATGGCGTCAGCTGCCGCTCTGGCAATGCCCGCCTCATCGTCATCCACTCGGAGCTGACACGTGAGCCGGTGCGCCGCTTCGTGCTGGCTCACGAGCTGGCGCATCAGCTCCTCGACTTGTCGGAGAGCGACGTCCAGACGGACGAGGGGCGCTTGGACTCGTCGCGCTTCTGGATGGAGAACCCTCCCGCGGAGAAACGGGCGAATGCGTTCGCCGCCATGCTGCTGGCGCCCGAAGAGGCGGTGACGCAGAGCCTGGGGGCCGCGAAACCGGAGGGCTATGGCCTGAAGGAAGCCCGCGAACTGGTCATCCGGGCTCGCACCCACTTCGGCCTCAGCTTCTCCGCCATGGCCTGGCATCTCTACAACCTCCGGTACATCCGGGAACGGGAGACCGTGGAGGCCCTCTTGATGGCCTCGGACGAAACCGTCCTGGAGGGCTTCGAGGACGATACGCGCTTCACCGGCATCGAGCGTCGTGCCCTAGATGCGCACGCCCACGAGTTGATCTCATCGAGCCGGGCTCGCGAGTTGCTCGGGCGCCCTGTCGAGGACCTGCTCGCGACATGAGCCGATACGTCGTCGACACCGACGTGCTGGCGAACGTCCAGCGCGCGGGGCATGCCCTCACGCTGAGGGAGCTGGGGACCCTGCCCGTCGTCATCACCGACACGGTCTGGGATGAGTTGACCGTAGGCGCCTCCCTCGCCGGTGCCCCGGAGCGTCTGGTCCAGGAAGCGGAAGCGATGCTCAAGGCCATCGCGGGGGCGCCCACCGTGTTGGTGCCGCAGAGCCTGGAGGCCCAGACGCTGGTCCAGCTCCAGCTCCCGCCGGTGACAGAAGGGATGGGGGAGCACTCCGTGATTGCCTATGCCTGTCACCATCCCGACGCGACGGCCATCCTGCATGACCGACGCGCCCTTCATCGAGGCATCGAGGAGCTTCGCGGACGGGTGCTCTCCCTTCACGGGTTCCTGGACGTGCTTCGTCGAGAGTACGGGCTCGCGCCGAAGGCGGCACACCAGATTTCGGAGTGGTACTGCGTCCGCAACAAGCCGCAGCGTCGCCCGCTCTGGTGGTAACGCTCAGGAGGGGCGCGCCGCGTCCAGCAGTCCCTGCACCGCGCCCGTCACCTCGCGGTGCACCTTGAGCAGGGCCTCCCGGTCCGCCGCGTCGAAGCCTGGGGCCAGATGGGTTGTCAGTGGCTCTCCAATCCACTGGATCATCTTCACCGGGAAGGGCAGGGACAGCGGCCACAGGCCCGTGGCGCCTACGCCCAGCCATAGCGGCAGCCTTCCGGGCATCCCCACGCGCTTGCCCCACGCGTAGCCGTCGTTCAGGCCCACGTATGCGTCGTCCATGCCGTGGCCGGCGATGGGCACGATGGGCAGGCCGTAGCGCACGGCCAGCCGCAGGTAGCCCAGCCGCTCTCCCCAGTCCACGCGGTAGCGGTGCCGGAAGTCTCGGCAGCCCTCGCGCGTGCCTCCTGGCTGCACCAGGACGTGCTCGCCCTTCTTCACGGCTTCTGCCAGCAGGGGCCCATCGCTGGTGACGAAGCCCAGCCCGTCCGCCACCTGCCGCATGCCGGGGATGCGGTCGAACGCGCCGTGCGCGATTCCGTGCGGCAGGTAGCCCAGCCGGTCGTGCAGCGTCACCGTGAGCATGCACAGGTCCACCGCCAGGGGCCGCCCGTGGTAGCCCACCAGCAGCTTCGCTCCAGGGCGCAGGAGCGGCTCCAGGTTCACCACCTCGTAGCGGTGGTAGCGCTGGAGCAGGCGGAACGTCGTCAGCCACGCGGCACGCGCCGCCGTCGCCGTGACCGTCACCCGCCCACCCGGTACAGCACCGCGCCGTGCGCCACGCCCGCGCCTACGCCCACCATCAATACGCGGTCCCCCGGCTTCACCGGCCGCGTGCGCCACAGCCGGTCCAACCCCGTGCCCAGCGACGCGGAGCCCACGCTGCCCACCGTGTCCACCACCGTGACGCTCTTCTGCTCCGGTACCTCCAATGCCTGGAGGATGGCCGCGAACATGCTCCCGTTCGGCTGGTGCGTGAGCACCCACTCCACGTCCGCCACCGTGAGCCCCGCGCCCTGGAGGACCGTCGATGCCGCGCGCTTCAGCGCTCCCAGCGCCACGCGCGTCATGTCGCGCGATGGGGTGAGGAAGCGCATGCCCTCGCGCTGGCCCGTCTGGTGCGGGTTCTCCAGCACGACGTCCGGCGGCAGCGTGCCGTCGTTGCCGAACGCGGCCCCCAGCATGCCCTCGCCGGGCCGTGCCTCCCCCAGCACCACCGCCGCCGCCGCGTCACCCAGCACCAGGTAGGGACGTGGATCTTCCGGCCGCGTGGTGCGCGACAGCAGCTCCACCGACACCACGCCCACCGGTCCCAGCCCCGTCGCCACCGAGCGCGCCGCCAGGTCGAACGCGCTCAGGAAACCCATGCACGCGTTGCCTACGTCCATCGCATCGCACGTGCCGGACAGCCCCAGCGCCGCCGCCACGCGGCTGCCATTGGCCGGCGTGGTGACGTCCCCGCCCATCGACGACACGAACAGGATTCGCCGGAGCGCCGTCGCTGGGAGCCCCGCCGCCTCCAGCGCGCCTCGCAGGGCCTGGGCTCCCAGGTCCGCGGCGCGCATCCCCGCTGGAGCGAAGTGCCGCGTGCGGATGCCCGTCTTGCGTTCCACCTCCGCCGCGTCGCGGCCCACGCGTGCGCAGACCTCTTCCGTCGTCACGGCCGGACCGGGCAGCACGCTCGCGGTGCCGAGGATGCGGACCGGAATCATGCGGCCCTCCTGCTGCCGGACGGGCTTCCTCGCAAGAACTCCCGCGCATGGATGCGGACCGGAATCATGCGGCCCTCCGGCCACCGGCAGTGTTCCGGCGCCCTCGCAGCGCCTCCCAGGCTTGCTTGAGCTCCAGCAGCTTCTGCTCCAGGCCCATGTCGCGCGCGGCCTCGTCCAGCACCTCGTCCACGTGCGTGAAGCGCATGGATCCGAGCAACGGATGCTCACGCGTGCCCACGTCGTAGCGCAGGTCCCCTCGCGCGGACTCCAGGTCGCCGCTGCGATGCAGGAGCAGCACTCCGCTGGCCAGCAGGTCCTTGGCTCGCGCCACCGGGTTGAGCGCGGAGAGGAACAGCCCCACGGCTCCGGGCAACAGGGGCCGTGCGGCGTGGTGATGGCCCGCGGGGAAGATGTTGCTGGAGAAGATCAGGTCCGCGCCCGAGTGGAGCAGCACGTCCACCGGCACCATGCTGGTGAAGGCCCCGTCCACGTAGCGCGCGGGCGGCTGCAACGTGGGTGCCCAGACGCCCGGCGCCGAGCCACTCGCGCGCACCGCCAGCGCCAGCGGTCCCTTCTCCAGCACCACGCAGCGGCCCGTGGTCAGGTCCGTCGTCACCGGCAGGAAGCCCATGGGCAACTCCTCCAGCGCCAGGTCCCCCAGGTCGCCGCGCACCAGCCACTCCATGGCCTGCGTCGTCACGACGGAAGACAGCGCCGCCGCGGACAGGTGCCCGCCCCGGGCCCGGTGCTGGAGCCGGCGCAGGCCGTCCAGACCTTCACGTCCGTCGCGCGCGGTGCCGCAGTAGTACGCGCCCACCAGCGAGCCCATGCTCGCGCTGCTGAGGAAGTCCACCGGCACGTCCAGCGCGGCGAGCCTCCGCAACAGGTGCACGTGGTAGAAGCCCCACACGCCGCCTCCGCTGAGCGCCAACCCCACGCGCCGGCCGGTGATGGCGCGTGCCCACCGTGACAGCGCGTCTCGCGTCCCCGCGTCCAGCCCCAGCGCCGCCAGCGGCCGCGAGTCCCCGGGCCGCACCACCAGCCGCTCCCAGTCCAGCCGCAGCCGGCACCCGGGCGGCGGCGCCTCTTCGTCCCATCCGTCCTCGTCCGGCAGCGAGCGCCCCCGCAGCGTCGGGCTGCCCTGCGGCCGCCATGGAGACAGCAACACCGTGGGAAGCACCGGCGCTCCCGGCCTCCCCAGGCCGTCCGCCTCTCCACCCAGCGGCACGAGCCGCACCTCCCGCGGCGTCAGCGACTCCGGCACCGGCACGCCATCCACCAGCACGCAGTCGAAGTCCTCACCCTCGGGGAGGAGCGGCGCGCCTGGCGTCACCGTGCGGCGGAACACGCGGTCGGCTCCGCGCACCGCGCCCTCCGTGCGCTTCGTCCCCGCGCGCACGAGCAGCACCCGGTCCCCGAAGTCGTGGACCATCACCTTCGCCACCAGCTCCACCAGCACGGACAGCGTCGCGGGCGGCAGCTCCAACCCCTGCTGCGCGCGGAACGTCACCACGTCCGTGCGCGGCGCCGCGCCGACGCGGGGCGCCACCGCCACCGCCTCCAGCTCCGCGCGAGGCAGGAAGAGGGCATGCGACGCGGACGCCGCTGTCACCGTGACGGGCCACGTGCCGCGCGCGAGCGCCTCCACGCCCAGCGACATCCCCGAGCGCAGGTGCAGGAGCACCGTCCCTCCCGCCGTCATCCGCCACTCGCCGGAGCGCAGGAGGTAGATGCCGTCCACCGGCTCGCCCTCGCGGCAGATGCCCTCGCCCGGCTGGGGTTCCACCGGCCGGGCCCGCTCCAGCAGGTGGAGCAGGGCGGACGCACGCGCGTGGCGCAGCACGGGGGCTTGCTTCAACGTGTACAGCCACCGACGCCGCTCATCGACAGTCAGGGGAGAAGCCATGCGTCGCTCAAGGATAACCAGGACGCTCCGGCGCGGGGTAGCACGCCGGAGTGCCTGCCCGCTCCGTGCGGGTCCTTCGCGACGCGCCGCTACGCCGGCTGGGGTCGCGGCGGCTCCCCCTCGGGAGGGATGGACGGCGGCGGCGGATTCTGCGGTCCGCTCGGTGAATTGCCGTGCTTGCGGTGTTTCAGGATCTTCGTGCGCGCGCCTTCCACCAGCGCGTAGAGCACCGGGATGAAGATGAGGTTCACGAAGGTGGAGAAGAGCATGCCGCCGAAGACGGCCGTGCCCAGCGACTTGCGCGCGGAGGCGCCCGCGCCGCTGGCCAGCATCAGCGGCACCACGCCGAAGAGGAACGCGAAGGACGTCATCAGGATGGGCCGCAGGCGCGTCTCCGCCGCGTTGATGGCGGACTCCACCACGCCCTGACCCTGCGCGCGCAGCTGCTCGCCGAACTCCACGATGAGGATGGCGTTCTTCGACGCGAGGCCCACCAGCATCACCAGGCCCACCTGACAGAACACGTCGTTCACCAGCCCGCGCAGGTTCTGCAACAGCAGCGCGCCCATCATCGCGACGGGCACCGCGAGCATGACGACGAAGGGCAGGGCGAAGCTTTCGTACTGCGCCGCCAGCACCAGGAACACGAACACGATGCCCAGCGCGAAGATGATGAGCACGGTGTTGCCCGCGCTCTTCTGCTCCTGGGACAGGCCCGTCCATTCGAAGGTGAAGCCCGGCGGCAGGGCCTGCTTCGCCACCTCCTCCATGGCGTTCAAGGCCGTGCCGGTGGAGGTGCCAGGGCTGCCCTGGCCGTTGATGTTGGCGGAGCGGAAGAGGTTGTAGTGGGTGATGTTCTGCGCGCTGGTGATGGGCGTCACCTTCACCAGCGCCTCCAGCGGCACCATGGCCCCGGTGTCCGAGCGCACGTAGAAGCTGCCGATGTCCTTCGGGTTGTCGCGGAAGGGCGTCGCGGCCTGCACGAACACGCGGTAGACGCGGTTGGCGAAGGTGAAGTCGTTCACGTACTGGCTGCCCAGGTACACCTGGAGCGTGGAGAACAGCGAGGACAGGGGCACGCCCATGGCCTTGGCCTTCTCCCGGTCCACGTCGATGTTGAGCTGCGGCGAGCCCGCGGTGAACGCGGAGAACACGCCGCGCAGCCGTTGATCCTGGCTCGCCTTGCCCACCAGGGCCTGGGTGGCCTGCGCCAGCTCCTCCAGTGTGCGGCCACCCTGCTGGTCCTCCAGCACGAACTCGAAGCCGCCCACGCTGCCCACGCCGCGGATGGCGGGCGGTTGCAGGGGGAGCACGCGCGCGCCGCCTACCTGACCCAGCGGACCGCGCAGGCGCTCGATGAGGCCCGCGACGCTGGACTCCTTCGCCTTGCGCTCCTCCCAGGGCTTCAGGTTGATGAAGAGCGAGCCGTAGTTGGCGCCCGTGCCCAGCAGCGAGAAGCCGCCCACGGTGAAGATCTGCGTCACCTCCTCCTGCTGCTTGATGATGTCCTCCACCTGGATGAGGACGTTGCGCGTGTACTCCAGCGACGTGCCCTCCGGGCCCTGCACCGCGATGATGACGTAGCCCTGGTCCTCGTCCGGGATGAAGCCCGTGGGCGTGGCCCGGTAGAGCAGGCCCGTGGCCACGAGGAACACCGCGAAGATGCCCACGACCACCCACCGCAGCTTGCCCAGCATCAGGCGCAGCAGCTTCCCGTAGCCGCGCCGGAGCGCGTCCATGCCCTGGTCGAACTTGCGCGCCAGGACGAACTTCTGGCCCTCGTTGGGGCGCAGGAGGCGCGCGCACAGCGCGGGGGACAGGGTGAGCGCCACGAGCGCGGAGAGGCTGATGGAGAACGCGATGGTGAGCGCGAACTGGCGGTAGATGGCGCCCGTGGTGCCGGGGAAGAAGGACACCGGGATGAACACCGCGGACAGAACCAGCGCGGTGGCCACCACCACGCCGGCCACCTGCTGCATGCCCCGGTGGGTGGCCTCCTTCGCGTCCACCTTCTCGTGCTCGATGACGCGCTCCACGTTCTCGATGACCACGATGGCGTCATCCACCACCAGGCCCGTGGCCAGCGTCAGGCCGAAGAGGGTCAGCGTGTTGAGCGAGAAGCCGAACGCGTTGACGAACATGAACGTGCCGACCAGTGACACCGGCAGCGTCGTCACCGCCACCAGCACGCTGCGCCAGCCGTGCAGGAAGATGAAGATGACCAGGATGACCAGGAGGATGGCTTCCCCCAGCGCCTGGAGCACCTCCTCGATGGAGGCGCTCACCGCGGCCGTGGTGTCGAACGCCACCTGATAGGTGAGGCCCGGCGGGAAGTTGGCGGACAGCCGCTGGAGCTCCGCTTCCACGCCTTCACGCACCTCCAGCGCGTTGGAGCCGGGCAGCTGCGTGATGCCCAGACCCACCGCGTCCTGGCCGTTGAAGCGCAACAGCTGCTGGTAGTTCTCCGCGCCCAGCTGCACGTTGCCCACGTCGCGGATGCGCACCAGGGCGCCGTCAGCGCCGCGCTGGATGACGATGGCGCCGAACTCGTCCGCGGACGTGAGCTGACCCTTCACCTGGAGGGACAGCTGGTACGCCTGCTCCTTGGAGGACGGGGCCTGGCCCACCTTGCCCGCGCCCACCTGGACGTTCTGTTCTTGCAGCGCGTTGACCACGTCCTGCGCGGTGAGGCTTCGGCGGGCCAGCTCCGTGGGGTCCAGCCACAGGCGCATGGCGAAGCGGCGCTCGCCGAAGATGCGCACGTCGCCCACGCCCTTCACGCGCAAGAGCGCGTCGCGGATGAAGACGTCCGCGTAGTTGCTGATGAACTCCGTGTCGTAGCGCTTCTCCTTGTCAAAGACGCCAAAGGAGACGAGCAGCTGCGTCTGTGCCTTGCGCACGGTGACGCCCAGCGCATTCACCTGCGCGGGCAGCTGCGGCGTGGCGGTGGCCACGCGGTTCTGCACGTCCACCGCGGCCAGGTCCACGTCGCGCGACGGGTCGAACGTCGCGGTGATGGTGGACTGACCGTCGTTGGTGCTGGTGGAGGACATGTAGCGCATGCCCTCCATGCCGTTGAGCTGGCGCTCCAGCACGGTGGTGACGGCGCTCTCCACCGTCTCCGCGGACGCGCCGGTGTACGTGGCGGTGATCTGCACCTGCGGCAGCGCCAGCTCCGGGTACTGCTCGATGGGGAGGCTGGGAATGGAGATGGCGCCCACCAGCGTGATGAGGATGGACAGCACGCTGGAGAAGACGGGGCGCTGGATGAAGAAGTCGGTGAACATGGCGGCCCCCTACCGACCCGCGTCCGCGCCGCCGCCCATGCCCTGGGCAGGGGGGAGGGGCATGCCTTCTGTCTGGCCCTGCGACTGCCGCGCGGGCTTCGGCTGGATGGGCATGCCGTCGCGCAGCTGCTGCACCCCGCTGATGATGACCTGGGTGCCCGCGTCCAGGCCCTTGAGCACCTCGTAGTCGTTGCCCTCCACCAGCCCCAGCGTCACGGGCTGGCGCTTCACCACGGTGCCGGCGTCGCCTTCGCCCACCACCATGGCGAAGGACTGGCTGCCCTGCCGCGTCACCGCGGTGGTGGGCATCTTCAAGGCGTCGCGCACGTCGTAGACGAGCTGCGCGCGCACCAGCTGGCCCGCCCGGAGGCCCACGGTGTTCTCGAAGGCGGCCTGCACCTCCACCAGCTGCGTGTTGGGATTGGGTGTGGTGGCGACGAAGAAGGCGGGGGCGCGGACGATGGGCTCGCCGTCCTCGTTGAGGATCTCCAGCGGCGTCTCGCCAATCTTCACCCGCGCGGCCTGGTCCACCGGCACCTGCACGGACAGCTCCAGCGCGCGGCTCTGGTCCAGGATGGTGAGCGCCGTCTGCGGCGTCACGTAGTCGCCCAGCTTCACCGGGATGTCACCCACGACGCCGTCGAAGGGGGCGCTCACGTTGAAGAAGCCCAGCTGCACCTGCTGGTTCTGGATCTGCGCCTCCGCCGCCTGGGCCTGGGCCTCGGATTGCGCCGCCTGGGCCACGGCCTGTTCGTAGTCCTGGCGGCTGACGAGCCCTTCCTTGAGGAGCTGCGCGCTGCGCTCGCGCGTCCTGCGCGCGAACTCGCGGTTGGCGACGGCGGAGGCCTTCTGGGCCTGGGTGGCGCGCAGGGAGGCCTGCTCCTGGCGGGGATCCACCACGAGCAGCACCTGGCCCGCCTTCACCTTCTGGCCCTGGCGAACGGGAATCTTCTGGATGTAGCCGGCGACCTGCGGGACGACGGTGATGCTGCTGCGGGAGATGAGGGTGCCCACGTACTCGCGGGTGTCGCGCACCGGGCCGGGCTTCACCGCCATCACCTGCACGGGCGTGGGCTTGCCGCCGCCCTGGCTCTGCTGGCCCCCCTGGGGGCCGCCTCCGGGCGCGGCCTGGCCGGGGTCCTTGCCGCCGCTGCACCCGCCCGCCGTCAGCGCGAGGACGAGCCCCCATGCGCCCCAACCGCCCCTCACCACTCGCATGCTGCCTCCGACAGGAATGCATCCACCTGGGCCTGGCGGAACTGGAAGTCGCGGATGACGAGCTCGAGTTCGGCCTGCCGCAGGGCCCCGGCCGCATCCACCAGCTCGAGGCTCGTTCCGGTGCCCACCTCGAAGCTGCGGCGGGTGAGCCGGTCATTCTCTTCCGCGAGTCTGCGCTCGCGCTCCGCCAGGTCGCGCGTCGCCTGGGTCACCTGCACGGCGCGCTTCGCCTGGGTGACCTCGATGACGATGTTGCGCTCGCGGTTGGTGACATCCGCGCGGGCCTGCTCCAATTGGCCGCGGGCCTGGCGCAGGCGGCCCTCGCGCGCGCCGCCGTCCCAGAAGGGCAGCACCAGGCTGGCGCCGACGTTCCAGATGGGGACCTCGGCGAAGCCCGGGTTGACGGTGAGCGCGGTGGTGGTGCTGGTGAGGTCCAGGGTGGGCGCGTACTGGCGATACACCTCGCCGATGGCGCGTTCGGCCACCACCTGGCGCGACTTCGCGGCGGCGATGTCCGGGCGGTTCTCCAGTGACTCCAGCGTGCGGCAGGTGGCCTTCGTGCCCTCGAAGAGCGTGGTCAGCTCCAGGCCCGGCTTGATGCCCACGGCGGACGGAGTGCCCAGGGCGAGGCCCAGGGCCTCGCGAGCCTGGCGCAGGTTCTCATCTCCGGTGACGACGTTGCGGCGCGCGGTCTGGGCGTCCTGCTCCACGCGGACGACGTCCAGGCGGGTGCCGGCGCCCAGCTCGAAGCGGCGCTGCGCGAGGGCCAGCCGCTCCAGCGCGGTGCGCAGGTTGACGCGGTTGACCTCCGCCAGGCGCTCGTTGGAGGACACGGAGACGAGCGCCTGCGCGAGCCCCCGGGTGAGCTGCCGGCGCGTCTCCGCGAGCGACAGGGCGGCGGTGCGCCGCGACTCCTTGGCGCTGCCCAGGGCGTAGAGGCTGGCCAGGTCCACCACGGGCACGTTGGCGTTGAGCACGCCGATGCCCAGGAGCTCCGTGGGCGTGAAGCCCCCTTCGCCGCTGACGCCACCGCCCACGCCACCGCCGATGCCACCGCCGACAGCGGGGATGTTCGGGTTGAGGATGTTGTACTGGGCGGACAGGGTGCCGCCGACGGTGGGCAGCAGGTTGGCGAGCGCGATGCGCCACGTGCCCGCGGCGACCTCCACCTGACCCAGGACCGCCTGGAGGTCGGTGGAGCGCTGGCGCAGGAGCGTGAGCGCTTCGTTCCAGGACTGGATCTCCTGGGGCGCGGCGGGCGCGGGAGTGAGCAGCGGATCCGACACGTTCGCCTGGAACGGTGGAGGCACTTCCGGAACGTCGTCCGGATTCTGGGACGAAGGCGTGCGGGTTCGGTCGGGCTGCCGCGCGGGTGTTCGCGCGGGCGTGTTCGGAGCCGGGGCATTCGGCGCGGCGGGAGGCTGCTCGGGGAGCTTCAGGACCGGGGCGTTCGGCGCGGGCGCGTTCGGAGCCAGGGTGTTCGGTGGCGTGACGGGAGGCGTGGGCGGCGGAGGCGCGGGCGGAGCGCGCTGCGGTGGCGCGGTGTATTGCGCGACGAGCGGCCGAGAAGGTCCGGAGCCGTGCGGTGCTGGCGCCTCACCGGGGATTCCGGAGGGGACCAGCAGGGCTGCGAACACGAACGCGTTCATAAAGGGATGCTCCCCAGGTAGGGGCGAAGCCAGCCCCCGGCCACGGTTCGCGCCCCCCGGCGCTCCAGTGGACAACACAGCAGGGCGAGGAAGTGCTCAGCAATCGATGAACAGACCTCGAGTCGGCGCTGGAGGTCCGGGATTGCCCTTACGGGCGTAGGGGCAGGGAAGGTGGAGGGGCTCGTGGAGACATGGCGCGTCCTGACGCTGGCTGGGGCAAGGAAGAGCCAACGTGCGTCACGAGCGCCGAGCGGGCGTCTGTCTTCAAGGGAGGGCGCGCGTTCAACACGCCACGGCGGTCATGACTGCCAGGTCAGGGGCCCTGGCGTGCGCCGGTTCCCGCATCCGGGAACGGCAGGGGCATGGAGCCATCGGGTGGATCAAAGGACCGGCCGACCTCCGACGTGGGAACCAGGGTACCGGGCCCTGCATCCGTGGGCACGCGCGATTCATCCGGCTCGCCATCCCGAAGGCGGCGGAGGAGCCGGCCATCGCTCCCGACCGCGTACTGCGCGCCCGAGTGCAGCGCGGGAACGGTCAGGCCACAGGCCCGGGGATCCTCATCGATCCGGATGAAGATGACCCCTTGCCGCTGAACGACCCTGTACCGGTGTGACTCGCGCCGGTCGACGCAGGGCGTGTTGGCATCTTGTGGGCCCAGGAAGTCAGCGGCGGCGACTTCGAGCGCGCGCAGGACACTGCCGCTCAACTCGACCGTACTGCCATCCACGCCCGCTTCCACGGCGGGCTGTTCGAAGAAGCGGGGGAACTCGATGGACGTGTCATTCGTCCACGCATCACGCGTGGGCGTGGACCGCAGGCAGCCCGCCAGGAGCAATGCTGCCGGAAGCGCGCGCCACGCCACGCTCACGCCGCGAGTCCTCACTGCGCCGGCAGCATGCCCAGCCGCTGCTTCGCGGACTTGTTCTGCGGATCGAACCGGAGCGCTTCCTCCAGCCGCTCGCGGCCCTTCGCCGGGTTGCCCTGCACCACGTAGAGGTCCGCCAGCCGCACCAGCACGTCCGCGTTGTAGGGCTGCAGGTCCAGCGCCTGTTCGAACTCGCGCGTCGCCGTGGTCACGTCCCTGCGGCGCATGGCCAGCTGCCCCAGCATCACGTGCGGCTGCACCAGCCCGCGCGTCTCCGGCTCCGTCGCCAGCGCCTGCAAGGCCGGCATCGCCCTCGCGTCCCCGAATGCCGCCAGCGTCAACGCCGCGCCCTGCCGCACCCACAGCGAGCCGTCCTTGAGCAGCGCCGCCAGGTCCTCCGTCGCCTCGCGCGCGTTCGCCGCGCCCAGCCCGTCGATGATGTCCGAGCGCAACGTGCTGTCCGTCGTCCCCTTCAACGCCGCCCGCAGCGCCGGCACCGCGTCGCGCTTGAACCGGCGCGCCAGGAACTTCGCCGCCGCGCCCCGCAGCGTGCCCGCCTCCGTCGTGTCCGCCAGCACCGCCTCCAGCGCCCCACGGCTGAGCGCCGCCGTCTTCTCGTCGAACGCGTCCGCCAGCCGCAGCCGACGCGCCTGCCGCGCCTCCGCCTTCGGCCACCACTTCACCAGCGACGCCTGCATCGCGTCCGGCGTCTGCTTCGCGTGACAGGTGTTGCACGCGTTGGGGATGTCATGGCGCGCCGTGTTCCGCGGCGCCGGCACGTCCAGCGCGTGGTCCGCGAAGTGGTCCAACACGCCCGACACCACCGGCGGCATGTGACACGCCAGGCAGTCCTGCGCCGCCGCGGCCTTGTGGTGCGTGTGCTGCTCGCCCTGCGCCACCACCTCCGGATGACAGCCCTGGCACGTGGACGCGTTCACCGACGTGCGCGCCGCCACCGGCTTCTGCTTGCGCACCTCGTTGGGCGCGCTCGCGTCGTGCGGCGCCGTGTGGCACGTCAGGCACGTGGCCCCGCCCTTCAGGTGGCACTGGGACTGGATGAGCGCCTGGTACTCGAAGCTGGAGGTGCTGGGCCGCCCATCCGCGAAGAAGTCCCCGGAGCGGTCGTTGCCCACCAGCATCACCATGGGCTGATAGCTCGCATCGTAGCGCTGGCCGGGCTGGAAGTGGTGCTTCGCGTCCAGCATGGGGAACAGCGTGCGGCGCGGCCCGTGGCACTGCGCGCACACCGCGAAGCCCTCCTCCTTCGACAGCTTCGCCGGCTGGATGATGTCCGCCGGAACCTGCGACTCCGCATGCCGCCCGCCGGGCCCGTGGCAGGACTCGCACGCCACGCCCGCGTCCGCGAACTTCGTCTCCCACTGGTGGCTCGCCCGGTCATAGCGCGCGTCCAGCCCTGTCACGTGGCAGTCCAGGCACGCGTGCTGCGCGCTGCGGCGGAAGTTCGTCCAGAAGAACGGGTGGTCCGGCGACAGCGCCCCCTGCTTCTTCTCCGAGTAGTCCACCCACTCGCCCTTGCCCGTGACGTGGAAGTACACCGGCATCACCTGCCAGCGGCCGTCCGGCAACAGCGTGATGGGGTCCTGCATCCGCTTGCCACCCACCACCCACTGCACCGGCCACTCGCCCAGGTTCCCGTCCGCGCCCTTGGTGCGCATCAGGTACTGGCTTCCGTCGCGGCGCATCCACGCCTCGCTGGACTCGCCCTTGAAGTGCGTGCCCGCCGCGAACGTGCCCACCACGTACGGCTTCGTCGCCGGAGACAGCGCCCTCGAGTGCCAGTCGTGCTTCCAGCCCGTGTGCTGCTCCTCGTGGCAGTCCGCGCACACCTGCGAGCCCACGAAGTGGTTCGGCTTCGAGGGCGGCGCCTCCACCGTCTTCACCGGCACGGGCGCGGCCACGCTGCCCGCGTCCAGTGGGGTCTCCGGAGCCGGCGCGGGCGCCTGCGTCACCGGCGGGGACACGGCGGGCGTGGGCGCTGAAGGGCGCAGGAAGAAGAACAGGCCCGCCGCGAGGACCACCACCGCGAGGGCGACAAGGACAGGGCGAGAGGAGCGCATCCGGAAGGTGCCGCCCATGCTCCTCCCAAGCGTCAGGCCGCACAAGCGGCGCTCCGCGTAAGGCCGCCTCCTCCAGTGGACAATGACCTCCCAGGGAGGGCTGCGGTCCTGGCGAGCCCTGGATTAGGGTCTCCTTCCCAAGCCAAGGGAGGCCGTGCCCATGCCCATGCGATCCGTGAATGGAACCCGGCTGTATTACGAGGACACGGGGGGTTCCGGAGACGTGGTCCTCTTCAGCCACGGGCTCCTCTGGAGCACCCGGTTGTTCGACCCGCAGGTGGAGGCCCTGCGCGGCCGCTTCCGCTGCATCGCGTATGACCACCGGGGGCAGGGCCAGAGCGACGTGTCGCCCGAGTCCTCCATCGACGTGGAGACGGTGTACGCGGACGCGGTGGCGCTCATCGAGTCCCTGGGCGTGGCGCCCGTCCACTTCGTGGGCCTGTCCATGGGCGGCTTCGTGGGCATGCGGCTCGCGGCGCGCCGGCCGGACCTGCTGCGCTCGCTGGTGCTCCTGGAGACGTCCGCCGACCCCGAGCCCACCGCCAACGTGCCGCGCTACACCGCGCTCAACCTCATCGCCCGCTACGTGGGTCTGGCCCCCGTCGCGACCGCGGTGATGCGCATCATGTTCGGCGCGTCGTTCCTCACCGACCCGGGCCGCGCGGAGGAGCGGGCGCTGTGGCGAACGCGCCTGACGGGCAACCGTCGCGACATCTACCGCGCCGTCAACGGCGTCATCAAACGCAAGGCCATCGCGGAGGAACTGCCGCGCATCCGCACGCCCACGCTCGTCATCGTGGGGGAGGAGGACCGCGCGACGGTGCCCGCCAAGTCGGAGCGCATCCACTCGCTCATTCCCGGCTCCCAGTTGGTGCGCCTGTCGCGCGGAGGCCACTCCTCCTCCGTGGAGGAGCCGGCGCTCGTCAACGCGGAGCTCGCCCCCTTCCTCACACAGCACGCGTCCAACCGAGCCGCGCACGCGGGCTGACGCGCCGTTAACCAGCACCCCAGGAGGGTTTCCCATGCCAGTCGCGAAATGGAACGGCACGGTGCTCGCGAAGAGCGACACCTACGAGACCGTGGAGGGCAACATCTACTTCCCGCCGGACAGCCTGGTTCGCGAGCACTTCAAGCCCAGCGCCACGCACACCACCTGCCCCTGGAAGGGCGAGGCGAGCTACTACTCCGTGGAGGTGGACGGGAAGACGAACGCCGACGCGGCCTGGTACTACCCGGAGCCCAAGCCGGCCGCGTCCAACATCCAGGGCCATGTGGCCTTCTGGAAGGGCGTGACGGTGGAGCGCTGACGTCAGCGGCCCAGGAGGTACTTGCCCCAGCGCAAGCTGTTGCGCATCTGGGTGACGATGAAGGCGGGGACCCACTGGAGCAGGTTCGCCTCCGGCTGCACGTCGTAGCCGGCCCGCAGCTCGGAATGGATGCGGCGGGGGTCCAGCGTCGTGGGGTAGGGCGCGCCGGGGCCTCCCTGGCACTCGTGGTGCTCGAAGAAGAGGTCCCACAGCTCGGCGGCCTCCGCGTGGGTGTTCGCGATGAGGCGCGTGTCCACGCCCAGGAGCGAGCCCAGCAGCTTCCAGAAATAGTACCAGCGCTGCTCGTTGAACTCGTAGCGCTTGTCGCGCCAGGCCTGCGCGACGACGTACGAGAACGTCAGCAGCGTGAACGCGACCGCGCTCTGGTTGTAGCAGCGCCGGTCGGTGTAGCGGGAGCGGTAGTGCTGCAGCGCCACGTTGTGCATCTGCGCCAGCAGCAGCGTCGTGGCCAGGGTGCGCGTGCTGTAGAGGCTGCCCCAGCCCATGCTCATGTTGCCGTAGAGGATGCGCAGCATGATCTGCGCCGTCTCGATGACCCGGCGGGACACGATGGCCTTGAGCTTGCTGTGCGGCCGCTGCTCGAAGAGCGCGGACACGTCGTAGTGGTAGTACGTGGCCTGGAAGGACACGCCGGCCAGCTCGTTCACGGACGTGGCCTGGAAGAAGACGTAGAAGGCCTCGTCGCGCGCGGCCTCGAAGTCGCGCAGGAACTGCGCGGAGGACTGCGCGCCCGTCACCGCCGCGGTCGCGGTGGCGTGGGCCTGCGCTCCGTAGAGGATGCCCGCGAGCCGATGGTCGCTGTAGGTGTTCCACCAGTCCGCCGCGATGTCGCTGAACGCCTTCAGCGCCGGTTTCCACCCGTTCACGCTGGGCGTCGCCTGAGCGTGCTTCGTCCAGTGCTGCCGCAGGCCCTGCATGAATTGTGGATCCGCCGCGCTCATGATGCCGAACAGGCTGTTGGGCGCGTCGAGCGCATCGCCCAGGATGGCGTCCAGGTTCTGACCACGGAAGGTGAAGGGCATGCGGCGGGCGCTCCGGCGGACGGCGTTCCCGGCGCAGTGTAGAGAACTGTTGAACCTGTAACAAACCGCCCGCCCTGGAAAACCCGACACGTAGGGGATGTGACGGGGCACGTGGAGACGGGGCTTCGCGGGGGGACGCGAGCGGCGATGCTGGGGCTTTTCGCGGGGCGTGGCCCTGAGTGGAGGAGCGGAGCCTTGGCGACGGTGTCCCTGCAGGACGTGCGCAAGGTGTACCGGGGTGGCGTGGCGGCGGTGAAGGGCGTGACGCTGGACATCGCGGACGGCGAGTTCGTGTCGCTGGTGGGCCCGTCCGGCTGCGGCAAGTCCACGACGTTGAACCTCATCGCCGGGCTGGAGGAGCTGTCCGGCGGCGAGCTGCGCATCGACGGGCAGCTGGTGAACGACCTGTCTCCGCGCGAGCGCGACATCGCGATGGTGTTCCAGAGCTACGCGCTCTACCCGCACCTGGACGTGGCGGGGAACCTGGCGTTCCCGCTGAAGGTGGCGGGAATGGACGCCAAGGACGTCGAGGCGCGCGTGCGCGAGGTGTCCGGCGTGCTGGGGCTGGAGGCGCTGCTGGCGCGCCGGCCGAAGGAGCTGTCGGGCGGGCAGCGGCAGCGGGTGGCGCTGGGACGCGCGCTGGTGCGCAGGCCCAAGGTGTTCCTCTTCGACGAGCCCCTGTCCAACCTGGACGCGGCGCTGCGCACGCAGATGCGCGGCGAAATCAAGAAGCTGCACGAACAGCTGAAGGCCACGTTCATCTACGTCACGCACGACCAGGCGGAGGCGATGACGCTGTCGGACCGCGTGGTGGTGATGAGCCAGGGCGAGGTGCAGCAGGTGGCCCCGCCGCGCGAGCTGTACGACGCGCCGGCGAACCTCTTCGTGGCGGGCTTCTTCGGCTCGCCGCGCATCAACCTGGTGAAGCCCCAGACGCTGGGCCTGCCCGACGGTGACGCGGTGCTGGGCCTGAGGCCGGAGCACCTCCAGGTAGGGCAGGGCGCCAGGCCGGAGGATGCGCGCGAGGGGCGCGTGTACCTGGTGGAGCCCATGGGCGCGGAGGTCTGGGTGACGGTGGAGATGGGCGGCGAGCGCCTGGTGGCGCGGGCGCCCGGGGACTTCCGCGCCGCGAGCGGGGACACGGTGTGGCTGCGCCACGACGCGCGCTACCTGCGCCGGTTCGACGCGAGGACGGGGCGCGCGGCGTGAGTCAGGCGTAGACCTGTTCGCTCTCCACCACGGGCTCCAGCCGGCGCTGGAGGGCGACGAGCCGGTCGTAGCGCTGGTGCAGCGCCTCCTTGAGCTCGCGTTGATCCGCCTGGGCGATTTCAGCCAGCAGCATCTGCAGCGAGGAATCCACGGCGTCCTTCAGCACGCGCGATTCGTCGTTCGACAGTTCCAGCAGCATGGGGGCCTCCTTGAGGAAACGTTAGGCACCGCGCGACGGGGCCGCGCGCAGGGCAGGCACACGGGCGTGGAAGAAGGCGGCCCGAGGGCCCACCGGGCTGCCTGCCAGGGCGCGCACGACGGCGGGAGCGACCCCACTCTTGGTGAGGACCCCATGAGCGCGAGGAGCGACGCGATGATTCACGCGGGAGAGGTTCGCGAGGGCATGTCGGTGCGCACCGCCGACGGACACCAGCTGGGCCGGGTGGCGGGCGTGGGCGACACGCACTTCGAACTGGAGCAGGGGCTGGTGCCCATTCCCCGGCGCGACTACCTGGTCGAGTACAGCGACGTGGAGGCCGTGAGCGGGGATGAAGTCCTGCTCAAGCCGGCGGACCATTCGCAGCTCACGCTGGAGGAGGACGACGACGGCGGAGCCCTGCCGCCGCGCCACAGCGAGGGCCTGGAAGCGGAGCCCGCGAACGACCCCGTGGGTCCCGTGCGGCACTGAGGCGGGGGGCCCGGCGCTGCCTCCGGGAGTTCGGGATTTCCAACCCGGAGGGCAGGGCAAGGCCCTGGAATCACAGGGCCTTGCGAGGCCCTGGGTGTCAGACCGGCGCGCTAAACGGACCCCTCGACCAGACGTCCCGGTGGGGCCATGCGACGGTTTTCGACTTCTTGCGTCACGATGCTGTGGTTGGGAGTGGTGTTCGCGTGCGGGCCCGCGCCGCGAGCGGATGCGGGCGGCGTGGAGGCGCCGGTGCCGGGCGTGTTGTCCACGCCGAGGCGGCTGTTGCCCTACATCGCGTTGGACGACGGGCGGGTGCTGGCGGCGGGAGGGCATGACGGCAGCCGCACGCTGGGCAGCAGCGAGGTCTTCGACCCGGACACGGGGCGCTGGAGGTCCACGGGGGCGCTGCGCACGGCGCGGCGCAACCACGCGGCGGTGCGGCTTTCGGATGGCCGCGTGCTGGTGGTGGGCGGCTCCAACGGCGTGACGGTGGGCGCGCTGGCGAGCGCGGAGCTGTACGCGCCGGACACGGGTGTGTGGACGCAAGCGGCGCCCATGAGCGAGGCGCGCAACGACCCGGCGGTGGTGGTGTTGCCGGATGGGCGCGTGCTGGTGGCGGGGGGCACGGACGTGGACCTGCGGCCGGTGCGTTCAGCGGAGCTGTTCGACCCGGTGACGGGGACCTGGAGCGCGGCGGAGGCGCCCGCGTACGTGCGGGGCGGCGCGGGGACGGCGGTGGTGCTGCGCACGGGCAAGGTGCTGTTCGCGAGCGGCCTGCAGTCGGAGCTGTACGACCCGGTGACGGGCCACTGGGAGAAGGCGGGAGCGGTGGGCGGCGCGGCGGGGACGCACCGGCTGGGGCACACCGTGACGTTGCTCCCGGACGGGCGCGTGCTGGTGGTGGGCGGCACCACGACGCAGGCGGCGAGGACGGCGGAGGTGTACGTGCCGGAGCGCAATGCCTGGGAACTGGTGGAAGCCCCGGCGGTGCCGCGAGAGCATCACGCGGCGTTGCTGACCGCGGAGGGCGCGGTGCTGGTGGTGGGCGGCGAGCACTCCTCACGAGGCACGCTGGACTCCGCGGAGCGCTTCGACCCGGCGAAGGGCTTCTGGACGCAGGCACCCACGCTGCATGAGCCGCGAGGCGAAGCCGGAGCGCTGTGGCTGCGCCGGGGCACGGTGCTGGTGGTGGGCGGAGTGAACGAACTGGGCACCCTGGCCACGAGCGAGGAATACGTCCCCGCCCCCGCCGTGGCCCAGGTCTCGCCGGGAGAGTAGGGAACCGGTGACTGGCACCAGAGGGTGATGCCGATTCGAGAAGCGTGGCAGCAGCAGCTCTGGTGATCTCTCGTCCATGAACCCTGGCCCTCCACACCACGCGTCCATCGATGACCCCGTGGCCGACGACTACTGGTCCTTCGAGGACGACCACGGACACAAGCACGTCTCCCGCGTCACCCTGGGCCGGCCCGCGCCCATCCCCCAGGATGCCAACGGGGATTGGTATTGCCCGCTGATCATCGGACATGCAGTGCCCATCACCGTCAGCATGGTGGGCGTCGGCCCCGTGGATGCCCTGCTCAACGCCGCGCGGTTCGTCCGCGAGCACTTCCACGAGCTGCGCAAGGTCAGTCCCCGCGCCTCGCCCCCAGGCTCCACGGATTCGAAGTGAAGCCAGGACAGTGTGTCTGGCTTTTCCTTGAATGACTGGCAACGGCGGTTCCTGGGGGCCTTTTGCTCCGCGCGGCGCGCCAGGGCGCGTGACAGACTGCGCGCCCATGCGCTCCTGGAAACACCTGCTCGTCGTCCCGCTCGTCTGTTCCTCCGCCTGCGCCACCGCGCCCGCCGCTCCCTCGAAGCCCGAGGCCCCGGTCGCCGCCGCGCCCGCCGCGCCGGCTGCTCCTGTCGCCGCGCCGGCCGCCCCCGCCGCACCGGTGCGCCCCTTCGGCACGCTGCGCGAACAGGCCGCCCGCCAGCAGGCGTGGCTCCAGGAACGGCTGGAGACCGGCGTGCCCCAGCTCATGCGCAAGTACGGCGTGCGCATGTGGGTCGTCCCCATGCGCGAGTACAATGAGGACCCCGTCTTCAAGGCGCTCGTCTCCCCCACCACCTTCGCCGCCCGCCGCCGCACCATCTACGTCTTCTTCGACCGGGGCGCGGACAAGGGCGTGGAGCGGCTGGCGCTGGGCGGCAGCACCCAGGGCGGCCTCTATGAAGCCCGCCGCGCTCCCATGATGGTGGACCGTGGCGGCTCGCAGCGCGCCGCGGAGCTCCTGGGCCCCGAACAGTGGCTGCTCCTCAAGCAGGTCGTGGAGGAGCGCAAGCCGGACTCCATCGCCATCGACGTGTCCCCCGCCATCGCCTTCGCGGACGGCCTCACCCACGGCGAATACGAAGGCATGACCCAGGCCCTGGGCCCTGCCTGGACGAAGCGCCTCAAGCCCGCGGGCGGCCTGCCCCTGGACGTGCTCGGCTGGCGCAGCGCCGACGAGGTCCGCTTCTACGCCGACCTCCAGAAGTACGCCTGGAGCCTCATCCAGACCGCCTTCTCCAACGCCGTCATCACCCCCGGCACCACCACCACCCAGGACGTGGAGTGGTGGATGCGCCAGCGCCTGGCCGACGAAGGCCTGGACACCTGGTTCCAGCCGGACGTGGACGTGCAGCGCCAGGGCGCCACCGAGGAACAGGTGGGCGACAACCCCGTCATCCAGCGTGGCGACGTGCTCCACTGCGACTTCGGCGTCACCGCGCTCCGCCTCAACACCGACACCCAGCACATGGGCTACGTGCTGCGCGACGGAGAGACGGACGCCCCCGAAGGCCTCAAGGCCGCGCTCAAGGCGTCCAACCAGCTCCAGGACATCGTCAAAGGTGAAATCAAGCCGGGCCGCACCGGCAATGAAGTCCTGCGCGCCTCGCTCGCGCGCATGAAGTCCGAAGGCATCAACGGCAGCGTGTACTCACACCCCATTGGCCTGCACGGCCACGGCGCCGGCCCCATGATTGGCATGTGGGACCGCCAGGAGGGCGTGCCCGGCAACGGCGAGCACAAGGTGATGCCCGACTCCTGGTTCTCCATCGAGCTGCAGGCGACGAGCCCCGTGCCGGAGTGGAACCAGCAGCCCGTGCGCTCCGCCCAGGAGGAGGACATCGTCGTGGACTCGCAGGGCGCCGTGCACTGGGCCTTCCAGCGGCAGACGTCCTTCCACCTGGTGCGCTAGAGGCCTACTTCGCCACGCCCGTCATGGACTTGAGCAGCGTCACCAGCGCCTGCTTCTCCTCGCTGCTCAGGTCCAGCTTGACGATGGTCTCCGTGCGCACGCCGGGGAAGGTGCCGTCCGGGTCGCCGCCCTCGTTGTAGAAGTCGACCACGTCCTCCAGCGTCTTCTCCGCGCCGGTGTGCATGTACGGCGCGCTCAGCGCCACGTTGCGCAGCGTGGGCGTGCGGAACGCGCCCTCCACCTCCGTGGGCTTCGTCTGCGCCTGCGCCTTCAGCGTGGACAGCCGCGCCGCGTCGATGCCCGACGGCGCGTCGCTGTAGGGGCCCGCGGCGTTGAACTGCCAGGACATCAGCGCGTCCACCACGTCCGCCTGCCCGCGCCGCCCCGCCCCCGTGTCCTTCAGCCCCAGGTTGTGGAACTTGTCGTCCGACAGCGAGCGGCCCTTGTGGCACACCACGCACTGGCCCTTGCGCACGAACGTCTTCAGGCCCAGGTACGCCGGGTCCTTCTCCTGCGTGCCCGCCTCCACCGCCTGCAGGAAGCGCCGCACGTCCGCGTCGAAGGGCGCGTCGGTGCGGTTGAGCGTGCGCTGGTACGCCGCCAGCACCTTGCCCACGTTCGCCATCAGCCGGTTCGGGTCCGACTCGTCCGCGGGCGCCTTGCCGAACAGCTGCGTGTACGCCGCCGTGTACGTGGGCTCCCCGGCCAGCCGCGCGCGCACCACCGTCGCGTCCGAGTCCATCTCGATGGGGTTCGTCAGCGGCAGCACCGCCTGCGACCAGAGCCGGTCCGCCCGTCCGTCCCACATGAACCAGCGGCTGTAGCCCACGTTCAACAGGCTGGGCGGGTTGCGCTCGGACTGGTGGCCTCCGCAGCCCTCCGCCGTCGCCGTCTCCACCGTGTAGGACTCACCCGCGTGGCAGCTCTTGCAGGACACCGTCCCGCAGCGCGACAGCCCCGGGTCCTCGAACAGCCGCTGGCCCAGCACCGCCGCGTCCGCGTTGTCCGCCCACTTGTTGGTGGGGTCCGCCTCCGGCTTCACGCTCTGCGTGTGCAGGGCGCTCAGCTGGTCCAGCTCGTCTTCGGTCGGAAAGGGAACTTCGGATTCGCAACCCGCCCCCAGCAGGGCCAGGGCGAGCACGGCGGTACGCGGACGGAAACCAGTCATGGGCCGGAGCAGCTTCGCGCCCTTGTGTTCAGCAATCAATGGTCCTTGTCCCCCCGCCCGGCATGCGGCCATCCACGCACGAAGGCCGGGGACCCACTCGGGTGCACCCGGCCTTCACGGCGTGAAGCACTTCAACAGGACTTCGGGAGAGCTACTCGCAGGCCAGCTTGAAGCTGACGACCGGCGCCGCGAACTTGGCGATCTTCATCTTCGTGGGGCCCGGGGTGACCGTGGGGGCCGCGCCGCTGGCGCACTTGAGGCCCGCGTCCAGCACCAGCTCCACGTTCAGCTCCTGGTCCTCCGGCAGCGCGCTGACGTTGTAGCTGCAGCGGTTGTTGCGGCTCTGCTTCACCTCGCCCCGGCCCAGGGCCACGGCGTCACCCTCCGTCACCTTCACCCCGACCAACGTGCACGGATCACCCTGCAGGCCGCTCGCGGGGTACGCGATGCTGCCCGTGACCGTGGCGTTGCCCGCGCGACCCGCGGCCGCCGCGCCGCCCGAAGAGGCGCAACCCGTGGCGGCAACGACGAGGGCGGCAACAGCAATTCGCAACATGGATATCCTCAATTCAAGAATGGAATGGTTTTCACGCCGGTCTGGCCGCCCTTCCGGCAGCCATTGGCGCGCGCCACGTACAATCCCGGCGCGCTTTCATTCCACGCAGCAGCGCATTCTCGATTTCATCACGCGGAGCATTTTTTCGTTCTCCAACAGCCACGCTCCGCGTCCGTGATGCGCTGCTTACGTCTCCCATGAATTGAGAACCGGGGACGCGTTACGGCAGCCGCTGCAGGGCGTCTTTCGCGCGCACCAGGCCGTGGCCGAAGACGGGGTCCCGGCCCCCGGTGCCCAGGTCCTTCGCGGAGGCCTCCAGGGCGTCGCGCACCTGCTGCGGCGTGAGCTCCGGACGGGCGCTCCAGAGCAGCGCGGCCACGCCGCTCACGTAGGGCGCGGCCATGGAGGTGCCGGAGACGTGGGTGTAGTCCACGGGCACCAGGGACAGCCGCGCGTCCGCGCCCAGCCGCTCGCGCAGCATGGTGCTGGCGGCCTGGTTGACGCTGACGGCGGGGGCCCAGCGGCCGATGCGGGGCAGGGAGAGGATGTCCACCGCGCCGCCCGCGGGCGCCTCGTCGGAGCCGAAGACGACGGCGCGCGCGCCCTGCATCATCACGTTGGCCATGGCCTCGGACACGGGCACCGCGCCCGGCCTCACGTAGGCGACGAAGCCGTCACAGGAGGCCTCGAAGCACGAGGCCAGTGAATCCCCCAGGCCGCAGTCCACCAGCCGCCCCGCGGTGTCACCGGTGGGCGAGTACAGGAGCGAGCGCGACATGGGGGACGTGTCGTCCAGGGACATCTCCGCGTAGGCGCCCAGCCCCCGGGGGAAGGTGGACAGCACGTCCACGCCGGGCGCCACCAGCGCGAGCTCCATGCCCACGTTGGAGAAGCTCGCGCGCCGCTCGTTCGCGTCCACCGCGCCCACCGCGAGCACGGACGGGTCGGACGCGGGGTACAGCACCGGGCCGCCCTGGTTGCCCGCGGCCGCCACCACCAGCAGGCCGTGGTCCTTCAGCGCGCGGAACGCCTCCACCGAGCTGCGGGTGGGGTTGCCGCCGCCCAGCGACAGCGACACCACGCGCGCGCCCTGGGACTCGCACCACTCCATGGCGGAGAGGACCACGCTCATCTGCGTCTGCCCGGACAGGTCCAGCACGCGGGCGATGAGCAGCGACGCGTTGGGCGCCACGCCCACCATGCCGCCCGGGGTGCCCCGGGGGCCGGTGTCGCCGCCGTGGCCCACGCGCGCCGCGATGATGCCCGCCACGTGCGTGCCGTGGCCCTGGCCCCACTGGCCCTGGGCGCCGCGGTCATTGGCGTCCTCGTCTTCATCCACGAAGTCGTGGTTGGCCGCCACCGCGCCCTGGAACTCCGGATGGCCCATGTCCAGCCCGCTGTCGATGACGCACACCCGCACGCCCTCGCCCGTGGGCGCGCCCACGTCCAGCACGCCGTCCCGGTCCGCGTCCCACACGTCCGGGGCCTGCACCAGGCGCAGGCCCTCCGTGTACTCGTCCTCCGGCATGGGCGTGACGGCCTTCACCTGGCGCTGCAGCGGCGCGAGCAGCCCGGGCGTCAGGCCCAGGGCGCCCCAGACCTGGTCCGCCTCGATGCTCTCCACCATGGGGCTGCGCTCCAGCAGGAGCCGCTCCTCGGGCGTCACGCGCGCGGCCACCGCGGGGATGTTGCGGTAGACGGCGCCCACCTTCGCGCCGGTGCTCGCGGTGAAGCTGGCGCCCGACGCCGTGACGCTGGAGGCCTGTGTGCGGTCTCCCCGGCGGAAGCGGATGATGACCGGCTCGCGCCCGTCCTCCTGCACCCGGGAGGGCTGGTTTCCATCCAGCCCCTGACGGACCGTCATTCCTCCCGCGACGACGCCCGGGCACACCTGCCCCTGCGCGGAGGTGCGAGGGGACGACTCCGGCGCACACGCGGCCAGCGCCAGCAACCCGACGAATGCCCAATGCCTCATGATGCGACTCCCTTCCAAGCAGGACGCCCCTCCTGAGGGCGGTCCCCCTACATGGCGGAGGACCGGGAGGAGCCCGCCCCCCTCACAGAGGAAGGAAGCGGCGTGCTGCGATGAGGGAACGCATCCCCGCGCGGACTCGCATCGTCCCCAGGCCCCAGGTGCAGGCCCGACGTGCGCGGGTGCACAACAGACCTGTTGTCCGTCGGAACACAGGCTCGGGAATTCCGTCGTCCCCGGGACTTTCTCTTTTTCGCGCCAGGGGTGTCCGAAGGCTGGCAAGGAGGGGTGGCGCGAGGTGCGCGGCTTGATTCCATGGGGGAGTCCATGCTGCGCTCCGGAGCGAAAAGCCATGAGCACCGCACCCACAGAGTCCCCCCGTTTCTTCGGGCGCTACGAGCTCGTCCACCTCCTGGGCCAGGGCGGCATGGGAGAGGTGTACCTGGCGAAGCTGTCCGGGGCGGCGGGCTTCGAAAAGCCCTGCATCGTGAAGACCATCCTGCCGGGGCTGGTGAAGGACCGGCAGTTCCTGGACCGGTTCCACCACGAGGCCAAGGTGCTGGTGCACCTGGTCCACTCCTCCATCGCCCAGGTGTACGACATGGGCGAGGCGGACGGCACCTACTACATGGCCCTGGAGTACGTGGCGGGCGTGGACCTGGGCTACCTGCTGGAGCAGGCCCGGGTGCAGGGGCGGGCGGTGCCGGCGCCGGTGGCGCTCTACGTCGGCCAGCGCATGGCGGAGGGGCTGGGGTACGCGCACCGCAAGACGGGCACGGACGGCGAGCCCCTGGGCATCGTCCACCGCGACGTGTCCCCGCACAACGTGATGGTGTCGTACGAGGGCGAGGTGAAGGTCATCGACTTCGGCCTCGCGAAGTCCACCGCGCGCAGCAAGTACACGCTGCCGTCCACGGTGATGGGGAAGCTGGGCTACATGTCCCCGGAGCAGGTCCGCGCCGAGCCGCTGGACCATCGCAGCGACATCTACTCCTGCGCGGTGGTGGTGTGGGAGATGCTGGCGGGCCGTGGGCTGGTTCCCCACGGCACCGTGGGCGAGATGATGGCGGCGATGTCGCATCCGGTGGTGCCGCCGCTGACGGACTTCCGTCCGGACGTGGAGCCGTCGCTGGAGGCGGTGCTGCGCCGCGCGCTGGCGCCGTCGCCGGCGGACCGGTACTCGCGGGCGGATGAGTTCGCGCGGGCGCTCAACGCGGAGCTGCTGCGCTCGGGGAATCCCCTTGGCGCGGAGGAGGTGGGCGAGTTCGTCCGCGCGCTCTGCCCGGAGGCCTTCGCGGAGCAGCGCAAGCTGACGTCCAGCGTGCACGGGGAGCGGCGCACGCCGTCGCCCGCGCCCCGGAGCGGTTCGGGCACGGGGCTGTACGGCGGTTCCGGGAGCGGTGCGACTCCTGACGCGGCGGCCGTCCAGGCCACGGAGGAGCCCGCGGGGAACAGGCCCAACACCGGGCGCATCGACGTGGACGGGCCGGCGCTCGGGCCGGGGGGCACGTTCGTGTCCCATCCCTCGGGAGCGGGTGGCGTGGCGCCGAGCACGCCGGGATCCGGTGGCGTGGCCGTGCCCGCACCGGGCTCTGGCGGTGTGGCGCGGAGCACGTCGGGGTCCGGTGGTGTGGCGCGGAGCACCGACGAGGTGGACGCGGCCGCGCTGGGAGCCACGGCGGTGCACCTGTCGCCCGCGCCGCCCAAGGGCGCCGTGGTGGCGGGCACGTCCGGACCGCTGCCGGCGCAGCCCGAGCCCCGCAGGCCGGTGGCGCGGATCGCCGTGGCGGCGCTGCTGCTGGTGGGCGCCTCCGTGGGCATCACCGCCTACGTGCTGCGTCCGAACACGGCCGAGCAGCCCGTGGTGCCCCAGACGCTCCCGCCGTCCGAGCCGGTGGTGGCCGCCGCGCCCCCGAAGGTGGAGGAGCCGCCTCCCGCGGTGACGCCGACCGAGGAGCCCCCGCCCGAAGCGGCGGTGGACGCGGGCGTGGTGGCGGGCGCGGAGGAGCCGGAGGTGAAGCCGGTGACGAAGCCCGTCCCCGGGACGAAGCGGCCCGCGACGCCCCAGGTCGAGCTGGTGCCTGCGCATCTGCCCGTGGCGAAGATCGGCGCAACGGGCGGCGGCCAGCGCGTGGTGAACGCGTCAGTGCCGTCCGGCATCAACGCGGGCACGGTGTTCAAGGTGGTGGGCCCTCCGCAGAAGGGGACCCGCAAGCGTCCGGTGCTGGGGACGGCGACCGTGGAATTCATCAACCCGAACCGCGAGCGCATGACCCTGCGGCTGGACGCGGACGCGGACGCAGCGAAGGAGCCGCGCTTCCTGCTGATGACCGTGCGCCCGTCGGGGCCGACGCTGCCCACGACGGCGTCCGAGTCTCCGCAGGCCGCCACGCCCGCGCCCGAGCCGAAGCCCGTGGAGCGCTCACGCCTCCTGGGACAGGTGGAGATCGATGGCATCCTGGGGAGCAGCCTCAACAGCACCCTCTATGTGATCAGCTCCGACACCCGGACCTGGCACAACTGCGCCATCGTCCTGAACGGACGGAAGGAAGCGCGGATGGCGAGCCTCGAGCCCTACAAGACGCACAAGGTTCCGGTGGGCGAGCCCTACTTCAAGGTGAACTACAAGGCGCCTCCGGTGGGAGAGAAGGCCGTGTGGGTGAGCTGCGACGAGGGCGAGGACACCTTCGCGCTGCGCAGGCGCTGAACGCGAGCCCAAGCCGGCTCGCGTGACGCCTCAGGGCTTCAGCCGCGTGGCGGCCACGGGGCACTCGTTGCGCAGGAACTCCGTGACCTCCGTGTCGCCGCCGTTCGCGTTGCGCACCGCGCGGGACAGGGACGCGCGGCACTGCCAGGTGACCTCGCGCGTGCCGTGGCAGCAGTGCCACCCGGTCAGCGTGCGGTCCAGGTACTGGAGCATCTCCTGCCGCGTGGGCGTGACGATGCTCCACACCGCGCCCGCCAGCAGCACCAGCCCCACGAGCGGCAGCGGCAGGCTCCGCGCCCAGCCCCGGAGGCCGCCCGGAATCACGGCCGCGTGCACGCCCAGCTGAGCATCCAGCGGCCGGCGTTGCAGCACCACCTGCAGCAGCAGCTCCACCGGCGCGGTGAGCGCGCGCAGCAGCCCCGCGCCCAGGCCGGGCACCCTTCCTTCCGTCCGCTCCAGCTTGAGGCCCAGGGCGTGACGGCCCGGGGTGAGCCCCGTCAGCCCGCCCACGCAGGACAGCACCACCCAGGCGGCCCCCATGGCGAACCCCAACAGCGCCGGCGTGGACACCCACTCCGCCGCGCGCACCGCCCCCCAACCCACGAGCGCCGCGCCCGTGAGGTCCAATGCATCCGCCACCCAGAGCCGGTTCTGGAACCGGGCCTCGGTGGGCGGAGTGTCCATGGAGAACAACGTCCCGTCGCTCATCAGCCTCTCTCGTGTACGAGCGGGGCGCGAGCATAGGCGGCCCGCCGCGCACAGGCGCGCTTCAAAACGCCGGGGCTGGTGCTACAGATCCAGCACCAGCCGCTTGGACCGGGCGCGCGACACGCAGACCAACATCCGTTCATTTCCCGCGGGCTCTTGCTGGAAGAACGTGTCACGGTGCTCCGGAGTTCCCTCGCATACGCGGGTGACGCAGGTGCCGCAGGAGCCCGCCTCGCAGTCGCTCTCCACCTTCACGCCGTGGGTGCGCAGCACGTTGAGCACGCTCTTGCCGGCCGGCACGCGCAGCACCTGGCCGGTGCTCTTGAGCGACACCTCGAAGTCCTCCTCCGGCGTCGCGTGGGTGGCGGACGTGCCCTCCGCGGTGAAGGCCTCGAAGTGCACCTTCTCCCAGGGCCACTTGTGCAGCGTGGCCGCCTCGCGCACGGCCTTCATCAGGCCCGCCGGGCCGCAGCAGTACAGCCGGGTGCCCGGGCCGCGCGTCGCGAGCAGCGCCCGCACGTCCAGCCCCTTCGAAGGGTCACCCCCGTCGTGGTGCACGTGCACGCGGCCCGCGAAGGACGGCGTGGACAACAGCTCCCGGAAGGCGGTGCGGTCCGCGTCGCGCGTGCAGTAGTGCAGCACCCACTCCGCGCCGGTGCGCTCCAGCAGGCGCGCCATGGCCAGGAGCGGCGTGATGCCGATGCCGCCCGCGATGAGCACGTAGCTGCGCCCGTACAGGAGGGGGAAGTCGTTGAGGGGCTCGCTCACGGTGAGCACGTCGCCCTCGTGGACGTTCTCATGCATCGCCTTGGAGCCGCCGCGGCCGTTGGCGTCGCGCTGCACGGCGATGACATAGCGGTGCGTCTCGCTCGGGTCGTTGCAGAGCGAGTACTGGCGCATGCCGTTGAGGCCCGGCACCTGCACGTCCAGGTGGGCGCCGGCTTCGAACTCGGGCAGGGCGCTGCCGTCCTGGGAGACCAGCTCGTAGGACTGGATGCCTTCCGCTTCACGGGTGATGCGCGCCACCCGGAGGCGCAGCGTGTTCGTCGTCACGGTATTGCCCCTGTTCCCTTGCCCGCCGCCCGCGCGAGACCGATCTGGCCGCGCACGGTGTGCATTCCGGGGCCGCCCGGGGAGTGGGGCCGGGTGCGGTTTTCCGACCGATACCGGACAGAAGGGGCCCGCCGCCCGGCTGCCCTCCTGCCGGACGCGGGGGCCAGGGCGGCGGGGGTGGGCACGGCCGGGAATCCATCCCCACCCTTCACCCCGTGCCGCGCTGCGCCAGGGCCTGCCTGGGCCCGAGCGGCTTCGCGATGGGGGAGGCGCGGCCCCCCGATTCGATGGAAGGGAGACGGCCCATGGATGCCATCACGTTGCTGAAGGCGGACCACAAGACGGTGGAGCAGCTGTTCCGCAAGTTCGAGAAGGCGGGCGACCACGCGCTGGCGCACAAGCGCAAGCTGGTGGACGAGATGGTGCGCGAGCTGTCCATCCACGCCGCCATCGAGGAGCAGGTCTTCTACCCGGCCGTGCGCGCGCGTTCGGAGGAGCTGTCCCCGGACGTGCTGCGGGCGCTGGAGGAGCACCACGTGGTGAAGTGGGTGCTGTCGGAGCTGGACACGCTGCCGCCGGAGTCCGAGCGCTTCGACGCGAAGGTGCACGTGCTGATGGAGAACGTGCGCGCGCACGTCACGGAGGAGGAGCAGTACCTCTTCCCGGAGGTGAAGAAGGCCTTCAAGCCGCAGGAGCTGCGGCAGGTGGGCGAGGCGCTGGAGCTGGCGAAGAAGGGCGCGCCCACGCACCCGCACCCGGCCGCGCCGGACACCCCGCCGGGCAACCTGCTGACGGGCGCGGTGGCGGCGGTGATGGACATGGGCCGGGACGCGCTGCGCGTCGCGCGCCGCAAGGCCGTCACGCAGGTGCGCAAGTCCGCGCCGCGTCCCTTGCGCAAGCCGTTGGAGTCCATGATGTCGCTGGACCAGGCAGGCGATTCGCTGCACTGAGCGAGCGTCCGGCGCAGGACGCCTCGGGTCCGGTGAATGTCCGCCGGGGCTGGGGCGTCCGAAGGGGCATGAGAGGCTTTCGCGCCAGGAAGCGCGAAGGTACTCCCGCCTTGGGAAGGAGGCGCCATGTCCGCTGTTCGCAGGATGTTGACGACGTTGGTGGTGCTCGCGGGCTTCACGGCCGCGGCGCAGACGCAGGGCCCGGCCGGTTCACCGCAGCCCCGGCCGCCGGTGGATCCGCAGGTGCGCACGCTGCGCGTGGAGGGCACCGGCGAGGTGAAGGCGCAGCCGGACGAGGCCTTCATCGACGTGGCGGTGGAGACGTCCGCGCAGACCGCGAAGGCGGCGGGCGAGGAGAACGCGAAGCGGATGGAGAAGGTGCTCGCGGCGCTGACGGGTGCGGGCATCGCGAAGCGGGACCTGCAGACGCGCAACTACAACGTCTATCCGGAGTACACGCCGTCGCCGCCGCAGGGCGGTGAGCCGAAGCTCAAGGGCTACCGGGTGAGCAACCTGGTGAGCGTCCACGTGACGGACCTGTCCAAGGTGGGGAGCCTGTTGGACAAGGCGCTGGCGGCGGGAGCGAACCGGGTGGACTCGGTGCGTTTCGGGCTGAGCCGCCAGGACGCGGTGCAGGGCGAAGCGCTGCGGCAGGCGGTGGCGCGAGCGCGCAAGTCCGCGGAGGTGCTGGCCGCGTCGCTCAACGTGAAGCTGGGAGCGGTGCTGGACGCGAGCACGGTGACGGAAGCCCCGCGCCTGTACCCGGCCACCTTCGCCATGGACATGGCGGAGTCGCGAGCCGCGCCCACCACGCCCATCCAGCCGGAAGAGCAGACGGTGCAGGCGAAGGTGACGCTCATCTTCGCGATCCAGTAGGCCCACGGCCCGACTGAATGCGAGACACTCCAAGCCGGGACGGCGCCACCTGCGTCCGGGCTTGGAGTGGATCCATGCGTACCGGTGTCTTGTTGTGTTGCGCGGTCCTGCTCTTCACGGGCTGCGCGCCGGCTGTCGCCAGCAGGACCCTGCGCTACTCGCCCCGGGAGTCCGCGAGGGCACGAGCTTCAGGAACGAATGCCGACCGCGCCATTGCGAACGTGAAGAATGGGGTCTGGTGATGTCGCTTGAGAAGTTCGTAGGGGAGTTCGCCCAGAACATCGCGGCGCAGACGGACTGCATCCTCCGGGGGGATGCGAGGGCGGGCAACAAGCACGCCGAAAAGGCGCTTGCCGCGTTCATGGCGTTGCGTGAGAAGGGCGACGCTGGCCGCGATGCACTGGCTGCGCTTTTTTCTCACGCCCGTATTGATGTCAGGATCACTGCTGCGTTCACAAGACCGCCGAAGCCTCAGCGGTTCTGGAAGATGCAGCAAAGGGCCAGGGTCTGACAGCCCTGGGTGCCCAGCAGACCCTGCGGAATTGGCAGGATGGCTCGGTGGGCTCTCGACCTCGCCTGACGAGGTGAAGACAGTTCCAGGCGCGGGATCGCACCAGGCTGGGAGACAGCCGCCGACCGTCTGAACTCCTGATGGTTCGGTCGAGTTGTCGGACCTGGTGGTTATGACCAAGCCCTGCACGCCGCACCGGAGTGCAACCAGGAGGCGCGCGCAATGTGCACCCGCGGGTGGGTGGTGCTTTGGCTATGGCTTCTTCCCCTGCGAGGGGAGGCGACGGTACCGTCCGACTCCGAACCCGCGCCGCCAACACGCTCCGGGGCTTCACTGGCACGGCTGGAGGTGGCGACGCTGACGTTTCAGCCGCGCGCGGGAGTGGGCGCGGATGAAGGGTTCGTGCAGGTGGAGCCGACCCTCATTCTCGACGGAGGCGCTGAGTTCGGCCTCAACCTGGGCGCTCCGGTGCGGCTACGTCTGTGGGGGGAAGGCACGGGCCTCGTGAGCGGGGAGGATTGGGACAGCCTCTCGGACTGGGGACAGGTGGTGCGCGGCCTCAAGCTGGGTTCACACAACGCGCCTGTGGGCGTCTGGTTCGGCGCACTGGAGTCCTACAGCCTGCTGTCCGCGCACCTCGTGCGGCGCTACTCCAACCGAAGCAATCCCGGCTACCACCCAGCGGGAGGCTTCCTCACCGGCACCCTGGGGCCTCTTTACACGCAGGCCTTCGCCTCGGACGTGCTGGGTGCTCGCCTCATGGGGGCGGAAGTCGCGCTGGACGTGCAGCACGTCCTCTTCGGCCAGCCCCATGAGCAGGGCCGCTACACGCTGGCGCTGTCGGCGGTGCACGACTGGGGGCGGGCCGGAGGACACGCGCCTTCGGTGACGCTGGCGCAACTGGATGGCACCGCCGTGGTGTTGGTGCGGCCGGGCTTCGAAGCGCACGTTCTCGCCGGTTGGGGCGGACGACCCGGTGAGGGCGGCGCGTGGGGCGCGGTGGTGGGCGCGGGCGTGGATGCGTTGACGCCCACGTTGGATTTGCGGCTGCGGTTGGAGGTGCGCAGGCAGCATGGCGGCTTCCGGCAGGGCTTCTTCGGCCCGGACTACGAGTTGGCGCGCTTCAGGGCTGTGGGCCCGGATGGCATGCCGCTGGCGGATTCGCCCTTCCCGGACGGCTATTCCATCTTCAGCGAGGCGGAGGTGGGCTGGGACGCGGTCCGCTACGGCGGCCTCCAAAAGCACCTGAAGCTGTCGCTGGGCGCGGAAGCCTTCTCGTGGGGCCGCTTCGACGTGGATGGGCGTGTGGCGGTGCAACTCTTCGCGCGCAGCTTCGAAGTGGCGTTGAAGGGACTCGGGGTGGGCATGGGACAGCCGGAGGCGCGCTACCTCGGCTCCGCGGAGGTCCGCTGGCGCTTCCTGGGCGGGAAGCTCTACGCGATGGGGACGGGCGGCACGCTGCTGTTCCCCACGTCGGAAGGGACGCTGCGGCCGGGAGCGTTCGCCTCGGTAGGGTTGGGGGTGGACAATGCGCGCTGACGCCCTGTTGCTGTCCCTGGTGCTGATGGCCGCGGGATGCGCCTCCGTGCCGCAAGCGCCTGGGCGTGGCCCAAGCTTGGGCTACGCGCCGCGAGAGTCCTCCTCGCCCGCGTGGGTGGAAACTCCGAGCGATGCGCCCCCGCGCGCCGGGGACTTCCTCCCACGCGCCTTCGCCGGGTCCGAGCAACGGCTCCTGCGCCGCCAGCAGCCGCGTGACGACGTGACAGCGGTGGGAGACGTCAGCAGAGAGGCAGCCGCTGGGGGCGGGGCCCGGAACGCTGCCTCGACGCGGCAGGCAGTCCTCGACGCCACGGACGAGGTGAAAGGCTCCCTGCGCGGCGTCGAGGCCGCGTTCACCCAACTGGCGGCCCGTCTTCCGGCCCTCGGGGGCTGGGGCCTTACCGGCGTCTTCACGCGCTACCTCGACCAGGGCTCCAAGCAGGTGACGTGGCTTCAGGGCGCGCTGGGGAGCGCCACCGCGTTGACGGACGCGGCCTCGGAAGTCGGCGACACGGACATGGAGCTGGGCCTCCTGCGCATGACGGGGCCGAAGCTCCAGGCTGCTCAGTTCGGGACCCTCCTGCTGGCCACCTGGGTGGACTTCCTGCACCTCGCGGACGCCGTGCTCCGAAACTGCCCGATGTGTAGCGTCGAGAAGATCTTCACCGACCTTCATCGCGTGCAGGGGCTGATGGAGCCCACGCTCACGGACCTCGCCTCATTGGACCCGGAGCGGGTGGAGGCGGCGACGACCGCGATGCCCGAGCTGATGGGGAAGCTGACCCGCGAGTTCGACACGCTCCAGCGGGAAACCCGCGAGACCATGAAGTTCGGCGGGCAGGTCATCGCGGCGATGCAAGCGGTGGAGATGGTCACGATGATCTCCACGATGAAGATGGCCATGCCACGCGTGCCGCCCTCGGCCCCCGCGACGCTTGGCGTGGGCCTCGTGATGAGCTCGGGTGGAGTCATGATGGGCTCGCGGATGGTGGTCTCCGCCGAGTGGGTGGAGATGATGCGAAGGCTCGTGAAAGCGGGCGTCATCTCCGTTCCCGCCGTCAGCGCGGCCGTCCTCATTCAGGGCGGGCAGGTCATGATGGCCCAGGCGCATCAGGACCTGCCCAAGGGCGTACGCGACGCGCTGGGGGACAGCCCCGAAGTGCGCGGCATGCAGGTGACGGGCAGAGCGGGGGCGGGCATGTCGGACGCTCCGAAGCACCATGTGCTGCCGCAAGAGCACCGCGAGTGGTTCGAGCAGCGCGGCTTCAAGGGCACCATGGACATCGACCAGTTTTGCGTCCGGTTGGAGCAGGCCCACCACGAGGCGATTCACGGCGGGGGGAACTGGAAGCTGGGGCGCATGTGGCCCGGTGAGTGGAACCGGATGATCATGCGCACCTTGAGTGATGCGGAGATGGCGGTAGGCCGGATGTTGACCCGCAATGACATCCTGAGCATCGTTGCAGAGCGTATGAAGCGCTACGACATCCCGATGAACTTCGTTCCTGGAAGCAGCCGATGACTGACGGGCGTTCGTGGCTGGGGAACTGGAAGGCACGCCTGTATGAACGGGTCCGAGAGCGGGGGTTTGACTCGTTGACGGCCTTCGCCGAGTCCCGTCCTGCGATTCCGCTGGATCAGCTAGCCGAGGAGCTCGGTAAGGATGACATCGCGGGAGTTCAGGTGATGAGTGGCCTACTCGCCGAGGCGGAGCGACGCAGGCAGCTCACCCGCTTTGTTCGCGATTTGCTCGTGCGTGAATTGGCTGGAGGTCTTCCCCGGGGGTGGCCAGCAGAGCTTGACGACGTGAACCGCTTCCAGGTCGCCAAGGCACTCAGCCTGTGGTCCGGTTCCACCCCAGAAGCGTATTCGGAGCGCGCGAGGCAGGTGATTACCGTGCTTCTCGCCCATCCTCCGCCCGCTGGGTGGCGTCCGCTCAGTCCGGATGACGAACTTCTCCAAGCGCTCCTTCCCGACGAGGAAGTCTGACCCGGGAGGTGACCCGGCGGGCTGTTGACGGGGAGTCGTGACAGCCAGGCCAAGACCCCTCCCGAAACCTACCGAGTTGTTCCGGCGCGGCGTGAACCGCGATCCAGTAGGCGCCAGCGTCACGGGGAAGAAAGCGGGCTCGTCCTGTGCGGCGAGCCCGCTGCGTTCCTTCACGTCAGCGGACGTTCAGGTTCACGATGGCGTTGGTGCCCATGACGGCGCCAAAGGTGTCGGCGATGGTCACCAGCGCGGACTTGTGCAGCACATCATGCGGAATGGTGCCTCCGCCGGGCACATCGATGTCCCGGGTGGCCGAGGCGTCATCCGCCACGATGACGTTGTAGCCGAGGGGGACCGCATCCCGCGCCGCACCGGACACGCAGGCGTGGGTCATCAGGCCGGAGATGATCAGCGTCTTGATTCGGGAGATCTGCAGCTCGTGATGGAGCTCCGTGCCCTGGAACACGCTGATCTGGTTCTTCTTGACGACCTTGTGATGGGCGGCCGGCTGGAGGTCCTTGTGGCAGAAGGCCGTCGCGCTGTCGTGGGCGAAGACGGGCGCGCCGGACGGGGACACATGCCACACGTGGAAGACCGGCAGCTTGTGCCGATCCGCGAAGGCGATGAGTCGCCTGGCGTTGTTCAGTGCGCGCATCCCATCCGGAATGGGCAGCTTTCCGCTGAAGTATTCTTCCTGGAAGTCGATCACCAGCAATGCGGTGCTGAAGGGGTCAAGCGTGTCCGGGGCGGATGCGCCGAGGATGGTGCGGATCGTGGGGTGCGACACTCTGTTCTCCGGGTCGGGAATGAACGGCCGCGCAAGTCTACATTTCCTGAATTCCTAGTTGTTACTCCGGGGCCTGGGCCAGCAGCGCGGCGTCCCGGAGCAGGGCTTCCAATCCGCCCGCTCCCTCGGTGACCCGGTAGTAGCCGCGCAGCTGTCCCCGGGCGTCCACGAGGACGAAGTGCTCCCCGTGGAAGACGCTGAAGAAGTCGTCCTCGCCCGCGTCGGCGTCGCGGCCCATCATCACCCGGAAGCCCTCCAGGACGGTCGTCTCCACCTGGTCCAGCGGGCCCGTCAACAGCGTCCAGTTGGACGTGTCGATGCGGTGGTCGCGCGCATAGGCGGTCAGCCGCTCCGGCGTGTCGTAGCGAGGGTCGACGCTGAACGAGGCGAAGCGTACGTCCAGCCCCTGCTCCCGGGCCTGTCGCTGTACCCGCAGCATCTTCTCCGTGAGCAGCGGGCACACGGTGGGGCAGCGGGTGAAGAAGAAGTCCGCCACGTAGAGATGGCCCCGCATGTCGGCGTCGGAGAAGGGGCGTCCCGTCTGGGCGGTCAGCTCGAAGCGCGGGAGCGGGCCATACATCGGCAGGTTCGCCGCGGCGATGCGCGCGCGTTCCCGTTGAACGTAGGGCCACGCCGTGGACAGCGACGCGATGACCAGTGCTCCGGCGAGCACGAATAGGAATCTGGGCTTCATAGAGGGGGGCAGGAGCGCAGACAGCGCGCGTCCGTGATGATGCGTTCGGAGGTGGAGCGGTCCTGGCTCGAGTCGTAGACGCCCCGGACCTGGAGGCGTTGGTCCACCAGCAACAGGAGGCGTCCGCTGTCCCGCAGTGGCTGCCAACCCGGGTGGAGCACCGTGGAGTCGCGCGACGACGCGATGACGACCTGGACCGGGACGCCGTCAGCCTTCAGCCGCTCCTGGACCTGTCGCAGGAAGGGGAGGGGATGCGCGTCCAGGTGGAGCAGGGTGAGCTGTCCCTGAAGCTGCCCGGGCTCCAGCGGCTGGCCCCGTTCATCGCGAAGGGTGAGCGAGGGCAGAGGGCCATACACAGGAGGGGGGACCTCCAGCTCCCACGAGGCATTCGAAGGGGGCGCCTCCGACCATGCGAAGTCCAGCACCAGCACGAGCGCCGCGCATGCCAGCGCGGACACGGCCAGCGCCGCTGCTCCCAGCACCACGAACACCCATGAACGGGGCTGCGCGGAAGAGGAGGAAAGGGCGGACATGATGGCGCACCCTCTCGCATCCGGACCGCATGCGCGATGCGACACCTTGTCGCAGAACCCAGGCGGGCCTCTTCCGCTACACAGCAGGCGTGATGAAAGCACTGCTGATGGGAATGCTGTTGCTGGGAGCGACGCCCTCCGCCGCGCCAGACGCCGGGAGCGACGCGGGACAGGTGAGCGTGGCCACCACCGTGGGAACAGTGGCCAGCGCCTCCGGCCGGCTTCGCGTCGAGGTCCTCTCTTCGATGACACCGCTCCGAAGAGGCGTTCAGGTGTTCCAGGTGCGGGTCACCGACGCCGCTTCGGGAAAGCCGGTGCCCGGTGTCGTGCTGTCCGTCCAACCCTGGATGCCCGCCATGGGCCACGGCATCTCCGAGGTCCCTCGCGTCACCGCGCGAGAGCCCGGGACCTTCGAGGTCTCCGACGCGGACCTCTTCATGCCCGGAGTCTGGGAGCTGCGCTTGACGCTGAAGGGAGCGGTGGAGGACTCCGCGACCGTGACCCTCAAGCTGGGACGGTAGGCGCGGCGGGCTCTGCGCGCCGGGAGGTGCACGACCTGTGGAGTGCCATCCCTGTCCGACGAGGAAGCCTGAGCAGGAGCGAGGGCCTCAGGACTTGAGCGCCGCGCGAGCCGGCTCACGCGGCATCAGGCCGGTGAACTCGTAGATGAACGCGCCGTTCTCCGTGACGTCCACGGTGCAGGCACCCGCGCGGGCGAGCTCCTCGAGCACCTCCTTGGCCTCGGTGAAGGAGAGGTGCGTGCCCGTCGCCACCTCGGCGATGGTGACGCGGCCGCCGTGCCCCTGCGCGCAGGCGAGCACGGCCCGCTCGACTTCGCGAGAGTCCAGCGAGGGCCGCACCACGACTGGCGCATCCCTCAGCTCGGGCGGCAGCTTCGCGCGCCGCGCGGAGCGGACGAGCGCCAGGCCTCCGAGGACGAAGAAGGCGCCGAGGATGATCCCCGCGATCGTGTGTTCCGCCTTGCCCTGGATCAGCTTGTCGATCTCAAGGCCAATGCCAAAGACGCCGAACGCGGCGAGCGCCCAACCGATGATGCTCTTCATGCAACCCCCATCGCGACGGGACCGCACCTCCGTCCCCCAGCGTGGGTTCATAGCAGAAGCCGCCATGCCTCAAGTGGACGGGATGCTCCACTCCGAGTGCGTTGGCGCGTCAGTCCGTCCGTGGAGTTGAATGGGGTCGAGGACTCCCATGCCGACCGACCCGTCCAACGCCTCCGCGCGACTGCCCGTCGTCTTCATCCCTCACGGCGGCGGCCCGTGGCCCTTCGTGGACCTGGGCCTTCCGAAAGCGGAGGTCCAGGCGCTCGCGACCTACCTGCGTCAGGTGGGCCAGCGGCTCGTGACGCCACCCAAGGCGCTGCTCGTCATCTCCGCCCACTGGGAGGAACCCGTGGCCACCGTGATGACGTCCGCCGCGCCACCCATCCTGTATGACTATTACGGCTTCCCGCCGGAGTCGTACCGCATCCCCTGGCCGGCGCCGGGCAACCCCCAGCTCGCCGCGCGCGTGCGTGAGCTGCTCTCCTCGGCGGGCTTTGCCTCGTCGGAGGATGCGGCGCGCGGCTACGACCACGGCACCTTCATCCCGCTGAAGCTGACGTACCCGGAGGCGGACATCCCCTGCGTCCAGCTGTCGCTGAAGCAGGGGCTGGACCCGGCGGAGCACCTGGCCATGGGCCGGGCGCTCGCGCCGCTTCGCGACGAGGGCGTGTTCATCATCGGCAGCGGGATGACGTTCCACAACCTGCGCGCCTTCGGAGACCCTCGCGCGCAGGAGGTCTCCGCGAAGTTCGACGCGTGGGTCCAGGACGCCGCCACCTCTCCCGCGGCTGAGCGTGACGCGAAGCTCACGCAGTGGATGCAGGCTCCCTACGCGCGGCTCGCCCATCCTCGCGAGGAGCACCTGCTCCCCTTGATGGTCGTCGCCGGTGCCGCCGGTGAGGACCGGGGCACCACCGCCTGGTCCGGCTCCATGATGGGGACGCGCATCTCCGGCTTCCAGTTCGGCTGACGGCAGCGGGCTTCAGCCCTTGGGGGCCGGGGCCTGCTTCTTCTCCGCCAGGACCTTCAGGACCTCCTGCGCGGTGGCGGCGGAGGACGCCGGGTTCTGCCCCGTGACGAGCCGCCCGTCGCGCACCGTGAAGCTCTTCCACAACGGCCCGGACTCGTAGCGCGCGCCCAGCTCGCGCATCCGGGTCTCCAGCGGGAAGGGGACGATGGCGTCGAACTTCGCCGCCTGCTCCTCCGCGTTGCTGAAGGCCGCCACGCGCTTGCCCGCCACCAGCGGCTTGCCGTCCGGCCCCTTCACGCCCACCAGCGCCGCCGGGCCGTGGCAGACCGCCGCCACCACCGAGCCCCGCGCGTAGCCCGCGGCCAGCAGCTGGTGCGTCGGCGCGTGCTTCGCCAGGTCCCACATCACGCCGTGCCCGCCCACCACGAAGTACGCGTCGTAGGTGTCCTTCACCTGGGCGAGCACCTTCGTGTTCGCCAGCTTCTTCGTCGCCTCGGCGTCCGCGAGGAAGGCGCGCGTGTCCTCCGTCTGCTCCTTCTCGCTGCGCGGATCCACGGGCGCCTGGCCGCCCAGCGGCGACGCGATGTCCACCTGCGCACCGGCCTTGGTGAACTGCTCGTACGGCGCGGCGAGCTCCTCCAACCAGAAGCCCGTCTTCTCCCCGGTGTTCCCGAACTGCGAGTGGCTGGTGACGATGAGCAGCACCTTCACGGCGGTGAGCGCTTCCATGGGACGTCCTCCTTCGAGCCCCTCTTCTTGGGGCGATGGGCGATGGAATACGTCCCGGCCGTCCCCAAGAAAATCGAGAGCCGCTTCACATAAACTGAAGCCATGCTTGGCAATCACGAAGCGCTCTGGACGCTGTGGGAGGTCAGCCGGGCGGGCACGCACGCGGCCGCCGCCACGCGCCTGGGCATCACCGCCTCCGCCGTGGGCCAGCAGCTCAAGGCCCTGGAGCGGCACGTGGGCGTGGCGCTGTTCGAACGGGTGGGGCGCCGGGCCCGGCTCACTCCAGCGGGAGCCGCCCTCGTCGCGAGGCTGGGCGAGCACCTGCCCGCGGTGGACGCGGCGTTGGAGGCGGCCTCCGAAGCGCAGCGCGCGGTGCGCGGCGAGGTGTCCCTGGGCGGCCCCTGGCCCTTCTTCCGGTACTGGCTCCGGCCCCGCCTGCCGGGCCTGCTGGCGCGACACCCGGAGCTGCGGCTGGACGTGCGCTTCGACGTGCCCAGCCGCGTGTCACGGCTGTTGCTGGAGGGGGCGTTGGACCTGGGCATCCTCGGGCTGTTGCCGGACGCGCCGGGCCTGGAGGTCCGTGCGGTGGCCCAGGAGGAGTTCGTTGCCATAGGCGCGCCCGCGTACCTGAAGCGCTGGGGTGCGCCGCGCGGGGCACGCGACTTCGCTGCGCACCGGTTCATCGCCTTCGACGCGGACCTGGCCATGCTGGCGCCGTGGTGGCGCGCCACCTTCGGTCCGAAGGAGCCCCTGCCGGCGCAGGTGGTGTGCCGCGTCGCGAACCTGGACGAGATGCTGGCCCTGGTGGAGGCGGGCGTGGGGCTGGCGGTGTTGCCCGACTACCTGGTGGCGCCCGCAGTGCGCGAGAAGCGGGTCGTGACGCTCACGCCGGAGCCGGGCCGACGCTCCGCGCGGCGGCCTCGGGGAACGCTCTATGTCGCGTGGCGCAGGGCCGCGGCCCCCACGGCCCGCTTCCTCGCGGTGCGCGACTGGCTCCTGGCCGGATAGGCAGCCAGGCCCAGGCCGGAGCGTTCGTGGTTCCCGGCGGGGCAGGGTGGCCCCACCTTTACCGGGGGAGAGCGGGCCCGCGTGCCATGGAGGGGGACTCCGTCGGGATGCGGGCTCCTTCGCACGACACGGGAGGACGTGGCCAATGCGGAGAATGCACGGGACGGCGGGCCTGCTGGTGCTGGGCCTGGTGGGACTCGGAGGGCTGTCGGCGTGCAACGGCGGCGAGCCGGGGCCCGACGGCCCTTCCGCGAAGCACCGCGAAGGACGTTCGGAGGTGCTGCGCGGGCTGATGGCCTCCAAGGAGACCGTGGATCCCAAGGCGCTGAAGACCGCGGGCGCGGAGGCGAAGGGCGAGCCGGCCCCCGCTCCAGAGGGAACGGGCGGCTCCGGTCAGCAGCCCAGGCCCATGGGCTGGGCCGCGGGCCGCGTGTCCTGGGTGGGCGACGACGAGCTGCTCTTCGTGGACGGCCATGGCCACGAGCAGGAGGTCTTCGTGGACGAGGCCACGCGCCTCAAGCGCGCCGACGAGAACGTGCAGCTGCGCGACATGTCCGAGGGTGACGAGATCCGCGTCACCTACGAGGACCATGGCCAGGAGTGGATCGCCCGGGACGTGGAGGCGGTGCCCGTGGAGCCGGCGCCCGGGCCCGACCCCGAGGCCCCGCCGCTGCGCTGACTAGAACGCGCCTCCGTCCGCGCGCCGGCCCGGCGAGGACTGCAGCCCGGGCGTCAGCGTGGTGTGCAGCACGAAGCCCGCGTCCGGCGACAGGTCCGGGGAGCGGTTGATGGACACCGCGTCCACGGTGCTGAGGTACTCGACGCTGTCCACGACGCCGCCGTCCGGGAGCTTGAGCTGCACGGTGTCCGACGTGTTGTTGAGGCTCAGCGACCCGCTGGAGGCCGCGACGGTGTCGGGCGTGCCGGCCGGGAAGCCCGCGGGCCCACCGAAGACGACCAGGGGCCGGCCCGGTTGCAGCACCGTGCCCGCGGCGAAGACGTGCTGCGGGTTCAGGGCGTCCCACAGGCTCCAGCCGGACAGGTCCATGGGGGCGGAGCCCGTGTTGTAGAGCTCCACGAACTCGTGCGCGGTGGTGCCGGGGAGCGCGGGCTCGTTGGCGAGCAGCTCGTTGATGATCACGCGCGGCGCCGTGCGCGTGAACCAGATGCGGCCGGGGTTCATGTCGAAGCGCGACGCGTTGGCCATGTCCACCACGCGCACGCGCACCAGGTCGCTCTCCACGTCCGGCACGGTCCACGTGAAGGTGCCCGCGCTCGCGCTCACGGAAGGGGCCACGACGTTCCAGGTGTCGCCGCTGTCGTAGGAGGCCTCGATGCGCACGGTGCTCACGCCCGCCGAGCGCCACGTGAACGTCAGCGAGGTGCCCACGACGAACGTGCCGCCCAGGGGCGCGGTGAGCCGCACGCGCGGACCGGGAACGCCGCTCAGGTCGTAGCGGGTGAGGACGGGGTAGTGGTCGCTGACGGTGTGGGCGTAGTCCGGAATGGACGTGTCGGGCCGGAGCACCTGGACGCCGCCGGGCACCGCGTCCACGGCGACCTCGTCGGTGACGAGCGTGTGGTCGATGACCTCGTTGTACTCCGTGGTGGTGCGGATGGTGGCGTCGGTCAGCACCTTCGTGAGGAAGGTGTAGTGCGTGGGGTCGTCCAGGAAGTTCGCGAAGGGCGTGGGCAGCGCGACGCCGTTCTGCGTGGAGATGGAGTGGTCCAGGTCATCGTTCCAGTCGCCGATGACGAGCACGCGCGCTTCGGGCAGCCACTGGTCCAGGTAGCTCTTGAGGGCGGTCGAGGAGCGCTGGCGCTGGCCGTAGGACGTCATGTCCTCGAAGGCCTTCATGTGCGTGACGATGACGACCAGCGGCGCGTCCTCGCCGTGGATGCGGGTGGTGAAGTCCACGCGCAGCGGCGGGCGTCCGCCGAAGTCGGCGGCCTGCGCGGTGAGGATGACCTGGGCGCTGCGGTAGGTGAGCGAGCTGTCGTAGAGGATGCCGGGCTTCTGCTCGCCCGCGGAGTACAGCGACGTGCCGCTGAGGACGTAGGTGGTGTTGTTGGCGAGGAAGCCTCTGTAGCCGCCGGGCAATCCCGCCATGAGCGTGTTGAAGTCCGCGGTGTCCACCATCTCCACCAGACCCCAGACGTGAGCCCCCGCGTCGCGGATGACGCTCGTCGCCCCCGCGACCTGGAGGTCGTCGGGCACGCCGCCGCCGGAGGTGGAGTTGGCCGGGCCCTGGTTGGGCGCGCCGAACCACTCCAGGTTCCAGTGGCCCACGGTGAACAGCGAGAGGAGCGGCTCCACCCGCAGCAGCAGCCGTGCGGAGGCGGTCTGGCCGTCCGCGTCGCGCACGATGACGGTGAAGGGCACCGTGCCCGCGGCGGTGGGCGTGCCGGACAGGGCGCCGTCCGTGGAGAGGGTGAGCCCCGCGGCCAGCGTGCCGGTGAAGCTCCAGGTGAGCGGCGCCCGCCCGCCAGAGGCCGTGAACGTCATGGCGTAGGGCTCCCCCACGCGTCCGTCCCCGAGCCCCAGGGACGTCACGCTCAGCGCCGGAATGCCTGCATCCGGCACTCCCGCATCGGGGGGCATGCTGCCGCCATCGGAAGGCACACCGCCGTCACCGGGCGAGCCGCCATCGTCGGAGGCGCCGCCAGCATCGAGCGCACCCGCGTCGCCAGGCCCACCGTCATCGCCGGGCACGCCACCGTCGTCAGGTGTACCGCCGTCCGCCGTGCCGCCGTCGCTGCCACCGTCGGAAGACAGGCCGCCGTCCTCCTGCTCGCCACCATCGGCTTGCTCCCCCCCACCGTCGGACGCGCCGCCGTCGGCTTTCACCCCGCTGTCGGAGGGCTCGACCGGCGTCGGAGGTGTGGCGCCGGGACACGCGGTGAGCAACAGCAGGGCGACGAGGGGCGCGACGATTCGAGGAAGAGCCATGGATGCCATCCGGTCCGGACGCTGGACGGGGACCGCGGCCCACCGCGGTGACGGGCGGTGCATCCCCATGCTTCCAAGAGTGACACATCCCCCTGTCTTCCAAGAAGAAGGGCCGCGCTCCCCGGTGGGGGAACGCGGCCCTGGGTTACGGCAGGGTTTCAGGTAAGGCGATTACTGGCAGGCGTTGACCGCGCCGGGCGTCGGCGCCGCGACGCGGCTGAACACGCGACCATCCTTGCGCGCCGTACCGCAGCGCTGGATGGAGTTGGCGGCGGAGCCACCCGAGGTGCCCGTCTCGTCGATCTGCACGCGCTCCGGACCCGTGCCGAGCAGCGCGTCGAGCAGGCCCGTGTCATCCGCGTCCGCCGTGTCGTAGACGAGGGTGTCGATGAGGTTGGTGGTGCTCGGCACCGTGCCATTGGGGAACGCGCTGGCCGGGGCCTGGTAGATGCCCACCGCGTCCGCGCCGTTCTGGAGCGTCTCGTTCGCGAAGGTGACGGCAGGCGTCGGGGTCACCCCGGCGTTACCCACCAGCAGCAGGCCGTTCGCGTCCGCCTTCCCGCTGATGTCGACGGCCAGGTACGACTGGTCGTTGGAGCCGTTGAACATCACCAGCGAGAAGCCGGACACAGAGAGGTTCGGCACGCCCGTGGAGATCTCCACGAACTCCAGCACGTCGGTGCCCGGCGTGTCGGCGTCCAGCTCGTTGATGACCAGGTGCGCGACGGGCAGGGCGCCCGCGCTCACGGCGCCGGCCGGGGTGGTGATCTCCACCGGCTGGGACGCACCCACCGGGGTGGTGTCCGGCACGTTGGTGACGGTGATCTGCGTGTCGGAGTCGACCGTGAAGGTCTGCGCCGTGCCGCCAATCGTCACCGCCGTCGCACCGGTGAAGCCCGTCCCGGTGAGCACCACGCGGCCGCCGTGGACGGCCAGCAGGGAGAAGCCCTGGAACTGGGTGGAGTTCGGCGTGACGATGGCCTTGCCCTGCGTGTCCGTCACCCCGGAGACCTGCACCGTGTACTGCGCGCCGGCGGTCTGCTCGGTCGTGGTCACCAGCACGTCCTTGCCGTTCACGGTCGCGCTCTGCGCCTGCAGGCCGTTGTCGAACGTGAACTGCGTGGCGGCGGCGGTGATGCTCGCCGGCGCGATGCGGCGGTCGAACGTCATCCGCACCTGGGTGCTGGACGTCGCGGTCGCGGCGAGCGCGGACGGGGCCGGGCAGCTGGTGATGGTGAGCTGCTCCGGCGCGAACACGGACACCTGCGGCTGGGCGTTGAAGCGCCAGACGATGCCGGCGGGCACGGCCACGTCGCAGCCCAGGACCAGGTCCAGGTCCGTGGACAGGGTGGTGGGCACGCGCAGGCGCAGGGGGCTGGGGGACTGCTCACCCGTGGTGATCAGCGGGAAGGCGGTGAAGGCCGAGCCGCTGCTGACGCCCGTCTCCAGCTTGCCGGACACGGTGACCAGGCGGCTCTCGTAGACGCCGGTCGTGCCCGCGTCCTCGAAGCTGCTCACGCCGGAGATGTCCGCCTTGAGGCCCGACACGTCGTTGTTCTTGCTCTCCACGGTCAGGTCCGTGACGGTCTTCGCCACGTTGAGCCCGCTGACGATCTCCTTCTCCGTGACGTTCAGCGTCACGAGGTCACCCACGGCGACCGCCGTGGTGGACGCGGAGCCGCGCACGAACATGGCCGGCCCGTTGGCCTCGGCCTGCAGGAAGAAGCCGGAGGCCTCCGTGGACGAGCTCCCCGCCACCTCGGGCTTGATGAAGGTCACGAACGCGCCGCTCACGGGCTGCGGCGTGGCCAGCGCGCCCGCCGGGGCCGCGAGGAACGCGGCGATCTGCTCGCTCGCCGTGGTGGTGGTGCCCGCGTCCGTGCCCGCGTCCACGTCCGTGCCCGCGTCCTCTTCCGGAGGAATGTTCAGCTTGCGCAGCTCGCACTTGTTGTCCGCGTTGCAGGTCCACGCCTGGCCCGCGGGGGCCGAGCCCTTGTCACGACAGTCGAACTGATCAACACACTCATCGCCGCAACCCGTGCCGACCGTGACGAACACGGTGGTCACGAGCGCCGGCAGCCAGCTCCGCTTCAGGCTCTGCTTCAGCATGTGAATGCCTCCCAGATGGGGGTCCAGATTGCAGGTGCGGTCCCCCTTACACCCGAAAACAGAGGGGCGTCCATTTGCCCAACCACCTGCCACGTCCCTGTCACGCGAAAGGACGCCCAGGGGCCTGGGAATCAAAGGAACTCAGGGACTCTTCCGGGCGGGAGCGGACGCTGGACCCGCGTACAGGTCGATGACCTCCGTGATGCCGCGCTGGCACACCGCGCAAAAAGGCACCCGGTCCCGGGTGAACATCACGCAGTCCGTCTGGGGCCGGAAGTAGCCCTTCGCCTCGTAGTGGGCCCCTTCGAAGGCGCCCACCTTCCCGGAGACCTTCTGGGTGCCGAGGAATTTCTCCTCCCAGTTCCGCTGCTCCGTGAAGAGCGCGTCCATCTGCGACTCGGGTTTGCGCTCCGCGCGAATCTTCTGCCGGCGCTGCTGCACCTGCAGGGCATGCGCGTCATAGGTGGGCTGATTCCAGGGCGTGGGCAGCGGGGTCCCCGGTGCCACCAGGTCCTTCCACTTGAGCTGGGCGGGGTCGTGGAGGGCGGTGACGTTCTTCTCCCAGGGCTCCACCCGCTCCGCGGGCGCGGCGCCGTAGACGGGGGCGGACGTGTAGTACTCGTCCGCCAGCCCCGCGAAGTGGTGGCCGAACTCGTGGACGAAGACGTAGGGGGCCCAGAGGCTGTCGGAGGCCACGGTGCTGAAGAGGTTGAAGATGCCGCCGCCGCCGTAGGTGTTGCCGTTGGACAGGATTTCGATGAACTCGTAGGGCGCGAAGGCGGCGGTGTTGCGCAGCGCGGCGTTGTCGAAGGTGAGGATGTAGCGCTCCGCGCCGAAGGCGTCGTAGGTGGAGCCCAGGGGCGGGCGGCGGTGGACGCCAGTGGAGGGCCGGGAGATTCCGGACTCGGCCGCCGCGGGCATCAGGCCCCAGACGTTGAAGTCCGCCTTGCGCTCCTTGAAGGGGGAGAAGCTGAAGAGGGTGTCCACCAGCTTGCGCGCGTCCTTCTCGAACTTGGCGCGCTCCGCCTCCGTGTAGCCGTCCCCCAGGATGAGGAAGTCCACCTTGTCCTGCGGCGGCCCGTTCTCCAGCAGCTTCAGCAGCGGACCCGGGGCGGGCGGCGAGGACGGATCCACGAAGGGGTCCTTCGGATCCACCACCAGCGACCAGATTTCGCGGAAGGCGTTCTGCGCGTCGCGCTTCTTCAGGATGACCTGGACGGGGCTGTCCGGCGCGGGGAAGCGCAGCGATTCACTGAAGGTGCGGTGGGCCTGCTTCGCCTCGTCCGTCAGCTCCCACTCGCCGAAGATGGAGGCGAAGCCGCGCGAGAACAGGAGCCGGTTCGTCCGCCGGTCCCGCACCTCGAAGAGGTACTTGCCCAGGTTCGTCTCGTCGATGGCCCGCGCCGGGTGGCCCGGCCAGGGCAGGGGCTCCACCACCAGCCGCTCCAGGCTGAAGCGCTCCTCGGTGGCGTTGCCGGTGTGGAAGTAGTCGACGCGGAACGTCCGGGGCGCGGCGAGGGCGGTGCTCGCCGTGAGCAGCAACAGCAGGAGGGAAGCGCGCATGGGGCGCGACTCTACGCGCCCGGCGCTTCCCGGCCAGGAGCCTCTGGCCAGGACCGTCCGCTCAGAACGCTCCGGACACGCTCGCCGCCGCGCCCGTCTCGTCCGCCGTCACGCCCAGCGTCACGGGCGCGGGCTTCGAGGGGGAGGACACGAGGAAGAGCACCGCCCCGGTGACGACCGCCGCGCCCCCGCCCACGAGCAGCCCCGTCATCAGATGGCTCTTGCCCACCAGCGAGTCGCGCAGCGCGACGGCCCGCGCATCCGTGCTCACCAGCTGGCCGCCGTTGGCCGCGCGGCGGTCCTCCAGGCCGTTCAGGTCCTTCTGGGCCAACAGCCGCACCACGCCCGCGCCGCCCAGGGCCGCCACGCCCGCGCCCATCGTCACGTACGACGCCGTGCGCAGGCCCGTGCCGGGGGCGGCGCCAGAGACGTCCTCCGACAGCAGATGGGGCGCGGTGAGGTCCGCGCCGGTGCCGGAGGCGCCGGCCGTGCCGCGCGCGCTGCCCGCGTCCCAGGGCGCCTTGCCGTTGGCGTTGTTCATCACCACGAGGTTGGAGGGCGAGCGCCCGGTGGTGACGAAGTCCACCAGCGCGGAGAGCGCCTCACCGGGCGCGTCCAGGCCCTGCGTCTTGAAGCCGCCCTCGCGCAGCTTCTGCCCGCCGTCGACGTTGAGCACCGTGGCGGCGAACCACTTGGGCCCGCTGCTCGGGCGCTCCAGCCGCACGACGATGACCTCCTCCACGCCCAGCGTGCCGCCCAGGCGCACCGCGTGGCTCCAGGTGCGCTCCTCGTTGCCGTCCGCGGCGGCGAGGCACGGGAAGGGCGCGGCCGTCACGGACCCCTCGTAGGCCAGGTCCACCAGCAGCGGCGTGTCCGCCCCCTGCGCCTGCACCTGCCGGGGGAAGCTCACCGCGGCCCCCTTCACCATCGTCAGCTCGTACGCGCCCGCGGGCAGCTCCAGCGTGAGCGGCGTCTGCCCCACGCTCAAGCCCTCCAGGTACACGTCCGCCGCGGGCAGCGTGGACTTCAGGGACAGCTTCACCTTGGGCGTCCGGGTCAGGTCGCGGCGCAGCTTCTCGAAGGCCTGCCGGATGGAGGGGGCGTACTGGTCCGGGTCCAGCTGGTACTTCGGCTGGAGGCGCAGCACCTGGAGGAAGGCCGCGTCGCTGTCCTTCGTCTTCCCCAGCGCCCGGTGGTTGAGGCCGTGCAACAGCTGCGCGTGGGCGAAGAGCTTCCAGCGCGGCTCGCCCGGCGGCAGGCGGCGGATGTCGCGCAGGGCGTCGTCCAGGAGCTGGGTTGCGCGGGCGTTGCGGCCCTCGTAGAACTGGTCCTGCGCGGCGTCCAGCTGGCGCTGGAGGTCCTCGAAGGAGCGCGAGGAGTCGGGGAAGAGGCGCTCGGCGAACTCAGGCGCGCTCAGCAGGTGCTGTTCGGGGCGGGCGCGGAGGGCGTCGTAGAACGCCTTGGACTGGCCGCTCAGCTCCGCGTCCCGGCAGTCGCCGCTGGAGACCACCAGCCGGTGGGGCGCGGCCCCCGAGGCGGTGGCGCACAGCAGGCACAACATCAGCGCGAACGCGGACGGCTTCGGACGGAAGGGCATGGTCACGTGGGTGTGGAAGGGATGGCCGGACCGGCGATGCAGGCCGCGTTCCGTCCTCTACCGGACTGTCCACCCTCCAGGCCAGCGACCCCCGGCGCCTGCCTCCCGGTCCCGCACGTGGACCCCCGTCCGGATTCCGGGCCCCCTGCCTCGCTGGCTGCCCTCCGGGTGAGTCACCGGTGGCCCGGGTGCGACGCCGAGCGTCATCCCCACCTTTCCGTCCACGAACCCATTTTGAACGCTCGGGCCCTCCAGAGCCGGCGGGCCCGCCAACAAGGACCCCACTCCATGGATCGCATCTGGAAGAAGAAGGTCATCGTCATCACGGGCGCCTCCAGCGGCATTGGCCGGGCCACGGCGCTGCTGCTGGCGAAGAAGGGCGCCCACGTGGTGCTCGCCGCGCGGCGGGAGGAGCCCCTGGAGGAGCTGGCGGCCGAGTGCGAGTCCCACGGCGTCCAGGCCCTGATGGTGCCCACGGACGTGTCGGACGCGGCGGCCGTGAAGGGGCTGGCGGAGGCCGCGGTGGAGGCCTTCGGCCACTTCGACGGCTGGGTGAACAACGCGGGCGTCTACATGCTGGGCAGCCTGGAGGAGACGCCGGACGAGGCCTTCCGCCAGCTCATGGAGACCAACTTCTTCGGCACGGTGAGCGGCGCGCGCATGGCGCTCTCCCAGTTCCGCCGCCAGGGCTACGGGACGCTCGTCAACGTGTCCTCCACCTTTGGCACCGTGCCCGCGCCGTACCTGAGCGCCTACGTGGCCTCCAAGTTCGCGGTGCGCGGCTTCTCCGCGTCGCTGCGCCAGGAGCTGCTGAACACGGGCATCGACGTATGCACGGTGATGCCCGCCGCCATCGACACGCCCCTGTGGCGCCACACCGCCAACTACACCGGCTGGCGCGTCCGCCCGGTGGAGCCCGTCTACACGCCGGAGCGCGTGGCCCGCACCATCCTCCGCGTGCTGCGCCACCCCCAGGACGAGGTGATGGTCGGCCCCGCGGGGAAGAGCTTCTCGGCGATGCACGGCCTGCTCCCCGGCACGTTCGAGCGCACCATGAAGGCCGGCACGGACGTGCTGCACTTCAAGAACGAGCGGCAGGGCCCCACCCCCGGCAACGTCTTCCAGCCCATGGAGGAGGGGGACACGGCCTCGGGCGGTTACCACGGCACCGGAAAACAATGGCTACGTCGTCTATTGGTGGCCGGAGGGCTGGCCGCCGCGGCGGTGACGCTGCGCCGGCGTGCGGCCGAGCGGCGCCTGGACGCGCGGCTCATGCACGCCCTGGGGGTGTGATGCCCATGTTTCCGGGGGAGTCCCCATGCCGGGGCTCTTTTCGTGACGGGGCCATGACATGAACTGGGGAAGAGTCGCGCCCGCCATGAACATCGCCGTCCTCGTCAATCTGCGTGCGCGTAAAGGGACCGAGGGGATGGGCGGGCTCGTCAGAGACCTGCTCCCCCGGGCCCGGGTGGCCCTGACCCGTTCCCTGGAGGAAGCCCAGGAGTGGGTGGACCAGCTGAGGCACGACCCGCCCAGCCTGCTGCTCGCGGGCGGAGGCGACGGCACCATCACGGGCCTGCTCAACGAGCTGCGCTCCCAGGGCGTGGCCCTGCCGGCCATTGGCGTGCTGCCGCTGGGCACGGGCAACGCCTGGGCCCGCGTCACCGGGGCGCCGCGTCCCCAGGTGGCCCTGAAGCAGATCGCCGCGTATGGCGAGCGCCTGCCGCCCCTGCGTCCCTTCTCCCTGGTGCGGGTGGAGGGCCGGGTGGCGCCCTTCGCGGGCACGGGCTGGGACGCGGAGATGATTCAGGACTTCAAGAACCAGCTCGCCGCCGCCGGTCCGCTGAAGAAGGCGCAGTCCGGCCTGCGCGGCTACCTGGGCGCCATGTTCACGCGCACGGTGCCGCGCCACCTGTTCGGCGAGGGCAACCCGAACGTCTCCGTCTACAACCTGGGCGCGTCCGCGCTGACCATCGACGCGTCCGGCGCGGTGCGGCCGTTGCCCAACGGCGGCGAGGGGCAGCTCCTGTACCAGGGCCCCGCGGGCGTGGCGGGCGCGGCGACGACGCCGGAGTGGGGCTTCGGCTTCAAGGCGTTCCCGTTCGCGCAGGCGGTGCCGCACCGGCTGTCCGTGCGCGTGTACGGCGCGGGCGTGATGGAGGCCACGCGCAACATGTTCCGCCTGTGGCGCGGCGAGCACCCCATGCCGCGCATGCACGACTTCTTCGTGGAGCGCCTGCGGATGGACTTCGACCGCGAGGTGCCCTTCCAGATGGGCGGCGACGTGCTGGGCATGCGCCGCTCGCTGGAGTTCGACCTGGCGGAAGAGAACGTCAACCTGGTCGACTGGCGGCGCCTGGGGCGGCTCGTCGCCGTCTAGGACGGCGGTTCGCGGTCCGTTGACGCATCCGGCGCGGAAGCACGATTCGTGCGGATGCGTCCGGAGCAATCGACGCGGAGCAATCCACCCTCCTTGTCCTCCGTTACGGGATTCTGTCCAGGAGCGCCGGTGGATGGAGTCCTGAGTTGGTCGGGAGGCGAAGCGTCACAACCTGTCCGACAGTCGGACAGGCTTCCCAAGGGCGCGTTCGTCTCGTCTCCTCCGGCACACTCCCCATCACGCTCGCAGGGATTGAGCGCCGGGGCCGCTGCGAGCAACGGCGCCGCGCGGTCCGCTTCCACGGGACAGTCCTGCCGAGAGGCATGAGGTGCAACCTCGAGCGCCTCGTCGGCTGGTGCGAGGTGGCCCGCATCATCCTGCGTGGTGGCTGACGCGGGGGCGCTGGGGCTGCACTCCTGGGGGCGGTTGTCCTCGGGGGACGCATGCTTCCGTGAAGTGGGTGCGAAGGCGTCCAGTACACGCTCATCATACGCCTTCAGGAGTGCCGGCAGCTGGTGCAGGAGTGCCTGGGTGTCGCGCTCGTTCAGGGCATGCATCGCGCACACGGCCCATTCGCGCAGCGACTCGCCGCCCATGAAGGGCAGCAGCCCGGCCGCAGTGCCTCTGAAGGCCCGCAGTAGCGACTGGATGAGGAGCTGGTACCCGGGACGTGCCGCCGCCCGGGCCGCCAGCCGCAGCAACTCGAATTCCAGCTGCACGCACCGCTCCGCGGGGTGCCAGCGTGCCGCGTCCCAAAGCTGGAAGCAGGTGCTCCCCAGCAGCCCCAGGTCCATGACGGAGGCATTCGCGCAGCAGTCGGCCAGTAGCTCCACCAACACCTGCCGCTTGAGGAGGAAGAAGCCCTCCAAGAGGCGTCGGCACTCCTCGGGGCGCTCGCCATGGAGTGCCAGGCCCAGGTTCTCCAACGTCAGCGACTCATCCAGTGCCACCGCTCGTGCCTGGCGTCCGGGATGCTGCACCACCAGCCCCCGCGCTGACAGTCGCCGCAGTGCCTCGCGCACGGTGCCCCGGCTCACCCCATAGCGACGAGCCATCATCCGCTCCGAGGCCAACCGCCCGTTCCCCGGCAGCCGTCCCAGCGCGATCTCCCGCTCGAGCTGCTCCTCCACGTACGCCACGAGCCCCACCCTCACCATCTCCGACCCCCTCCTCGCCAATGCTTCGCCCATCCAACCAGACGGGTCTGACATGGACGCGAGGGCCCGCCCTCCCTGGCGCCCGCCGCGACAGCGCGGCCTTGGGTGGCAGGCGGCGCGAACTGGTCCGACTGTCGGACCAGTTCGCGGACATCGCGCCCGGCAGGCGGCTTCTGCCCGTGGCCTGCCTTGGTGTCCGTTCCAGCACGCTGTCACGGCCTACCGCTGCGCTCCGGGCGTCGCGCGTTCTCGTGGGAACTTCGGCCGCCGGGGGCTCACGAACCGCGGGAGCCCTGTCCAGCCGTCGTGCGCCTCCCACGTGTGAAGGCGCTTGCCGGCACCGTGTCATCTGGACACGATGCTGTCTGGAGGGTCTCCCCATGAGCCACACCTATGAGTACCCGCGCCCGGCGGTGACGGTGGACTGCGTCGTCTTCGGGTTGGACGAGGAGGACCTCAAGGTGCTGCTCATCCAGCGCGGCGTGGAGCCGTACCAGGGCCGGTGGGCGCTGCCCGGTGGCTTCGTGCGCATGGACGAGTCCCTGGAGGACGCCGCGCGCCGCGAGCTGGAGGAAGAGGCGGGCCTGCGCACCAGCCACCTGGAGCAGCTCTACACGTTCGGTTCTCCGGACCGTGACCCCCGGGGCCGCGTCATCACCGTGGCGTACTTCGCGCTGGTGAAGCTGTCCCAGCACCACCTCCAGGCCTCCACCGACGCGCGTGAGGCGGCGTGGTTCTCTGTCTGGGACACGCCGAAGCTCGCGTTCGACCACGCGGACGTGCTGGCCACGGCGCTGCAGCGGCTCAAGGGCAAGGTGCGCTACCAGCCCATCGGGTTCGAGCTGCTGCCGCCCAAGTTCACGCTGTCGCAGCTCCAGCGGCTGTACGAGACGGTGCTGGAGCGCGAGCTCGACAAGCGCAACTTCCGCAAGAAGATCCTCGCCATGGACCTCCTGGAGGAGCTGGACGAGGTGGAGCAGGACGTTTCCCACCGCGCCGCGCGCCTCTACCGGTTCGACCACAAGAAGTACAAACAGCTCGAGAAGGCCGGCTTCAACTTCGAGCTCTGAACACACCCACCTCCCGCCACGCCCATCAGCGCCCGCTGACAGGTTGTCCCTCGTTGCCTTGACTTCGTGTCATTTAGACACTATGTTGGTGTCGTAGATACACGAAGTCGGGCGGCGCGGGGCCGCTCACTCGCCAGCAGGTTCCTGTGTCGTGCGTGCCCTTCGAGGGCCACGGGAGAGCCATGTCCACGCTGCCCTTCGATGTCGCGGTGGGTTCGGTGCAGGGCCGGGAGCACGCGCGCTCGGGACGCAACAACCAGGACGCCGCCTGCGTCCGGGAGAGCGAGCACGGGCTGGTGGTGGTGGTGGCGGACGGGTGTGGCAGCCAGCCGTGCAGCGAGCTGGGCGCGCAGTTGGGCGTGCGGCGGCTGGCGCAGGCGGCGCAGGCGCGGCTGGCGCGGGGGGAGGCGGTGGACGGCGCGGACTTCCTGCCCGGGCTGCGCTCGGACCTGTTGGAGCTGATGGAGGGCCTGGCGTCCACGCTGGGGCGGGACGTGCTGGGGGACCTGCTCTTCACGCTGGTGGGGGCGGTGATGACGCCGGCGCATACGCTCGTCTTCTCGGCGGGGGACGGGGTGTGGATGCTCAACGGTGAGGTGCACGCGCTGGGGCCGTTCCCGGGCAACGCGCCGCCGTATCTCGCGTATGTGCTGCTGCGCGGCGAGGACGTGCGGCTGGAGCCCCGGGCGCTGGTGCCCACGGAGGACGTGCACGCGCTGCTGGTGGGCACCGACGGGGTGGGGGACCTGCTGGGCCTTTCGCAGGCGCGGCTGCCGGAGCGCGATGAGCCCGTGGGCCCGCTGTCGCGTCTCTGGACGGAGGACCGGTACTTCACGAACCCGGACGCAGTGCGACGGCGGCTCGCGCAGCTCAATCGCGAGTCGGTGCGCGCCGACTTCGCGGAGCGGCGGCTGCTGCGCACGCCGGGCCTTCTGACGGACGACACCACGCTGGTGGTGCTGCGCCGCCGGATGGGGAGGGCGTGAGGCCATGGACGTCTGGCTGGAGGGAAGGAAGGTCCGGTTGGATCCGCAGCGGGCGCTGGGCAAGGGCGGCGAGGCGGATGTCTATGACCTGGGCGATGGCCGCGCGCTCAAGGTCTTCAAGCAGCCCGAGCACCCGGACTACCTGGGCCTGTTGCCCGAACAGGCCGCGGCGAAGGCCCGGCTCGTGGAGCACCAGCGCAAGCTGCGCGCGTTCCCCTCGGGTCTTCCTGCTCGCGTGGTGACGCCGCAGGCCCTGGCCACGGACAAGAAGGGCGCGGAGGTGCTGGGCTATGCGATGCGCAAGCTGGACGGCGTGGAGCCGCTGCGCCGGTGGAGCGAGCCCGCGTTCCGGCGCGCGGGAGGCAAGGCCTCGGACGCGGTGACGGTGCTGGCGGGGCTGCATCGGGTGCTGGCGGCGGTGCACTCGGCGAGTGTCGTGGTGGGGGACTTCAATGACCTGAACGTGCTGACGGTGGGCACGGACGCGTACTTCATCGACGCGGACAGCTTCCAGTTCGGTCCCTTCCTGTGCCCGGTGTTCACGGAGAAGTTCCTGGACCCGCTGCGGTTGGATCCGGGGGCGCAGACGCTGACGCCCGCGCGGCCGGCGACGGTGGAGAGCGATGGGTATGCCTTCGCCGTCACCGTGATGCAGTCGCTGCTGTGCGTGGGGCCGCAGGGTGGCATCCACAAGCCGAAGACGCAGGCGGCCCGGCTGAACGCGGTGGGACGGATGCTCCAGCGCGTCACCGTGTTTCATCCGGACGTGCAGTACCCCAAGCCGGCGCTGCCCCGGGCCTCGCTGCCGGATGACCTGCTGCACCTGTTCCACCAGGTGTTCGTGGAGGACCGGCGCGGCGCGTTCCCACTGCCGATGCTGGAGGGACTTCGCTTCTCGGTGTGCGCGTCGTGTGGCCTGGAGCACGCGCGGGCCGCGTGTCCCACGTGTCAGCCGCACGCGACGGTGGCGGCAACGCCGGTGTCGGCGGTTCGCGGGCAGGTGACGGCGAAGCGGACGTTCACGACCCGTGGCGTGCTGGTGCACGCGAGCGCAGAGGATGGGACGGTGCGCTTCGTCTACCACGCGGACGGCGCGTACCGGCGTGAGGACGGCCGCACGGTGATGCGCGGCGAGCTGGACCCAACGCTGCGCTGGGCGGTGCAGGGGGACGTGACGCTGCTGGGGCAGCGGGGGCGCGTGGCGGTGTTCGCGCCAGGCCGGGAGCAGGAGTTCCTGGGCGTGGATGTCTGCGACAACCGGCCGGTGTTCGCGGCCAATGCCAGACACCGGTTCTGGGCGTCGGGTGGCGGGCTGTGGCGGGACGGCGTGTACGGGGCCGAGCGGTGGGGGGACGTCTTGCAGGGGCAGACGCGGCTGTTCGTGGGACCGCGGTTCGGGCTGGGGTTCCACCGCGCGGCGGGGCTTCGGGGCGCCTTCCTGTTCAACGTGGAGCGCAAGGGGCTGCGGGACGGGCTCGCGCTGCCGTGGCCGTCGGGGCAGCTGTTGGATGCGGAGGCCGTGTTCGACGCGGACTCGGTGTGGCTGCTGCTCGCGGAGGAGGCCCACGGCCGCACGGTGCACCACGCGGTGTTGCTGGGGGCGGATGGAGCGGTGCGCGCGAGCGCCCGGGCCGACGCGGGGGACGGCTCGTGGCTGGGGACGCTGGGTGGAAAGTGCGCCGTGGGGGGCGCGCTCTTCTGCGCCACGGACGCCGGGCTGACGCGCGTGGAGCTCCAGCAGGGCCAGTTGGTGGCGGTGCGCGAGTTCCCGGACGCGGAGCCGTTCGTGGACGCGGGCCGCGGGTTGCTGCTGTCGCGTGAGGGATTGACGGTGGTGGGGGCCCAGGACCTCACCGTGCTGCGGATGAAGTGAAACACACACAGGGGGCTGGACATGAAGAAGACGACCGTGAAGGAGCTGCCGCTGCCCGGGTTCTACAATTCCAACCACGCGGCGGAGTACGGCTACGGCCCGAACGCCGGGAAGCTCCAGCGTGACGCCGGAGCGTGGAAGGCGGCGCAGGGCGTGACGGCGGCGGCCACGGACCGCTTCAACCTGCACCTGCTGCTCATCGACGTGCAGAAGGACTTCTGCTTCCCGGATGGCTCGCTGTACGTGGCGGGGCGCAGCGGGCGGGGCGCCATTGACGACAACCGCCGCATCGCGGAGTTCATCTACCGGAACCTGGGGACGCTGACGAACGTCACCGCGACGCTGGATACGCACTTCGCCTACCAGATCTTCTTCCCGTCCTTCTGGGTGGACCAGGACGACCAGCCGCTCCAGCCGTACCGCGAGGTGACTCGCGAGCAGATCGAGCGCGGCCAGGCCAGGCCGAACCCCGCCGTGGCGAAGTGGTTGTGCGGCGGCAACTACCCGTGGCTGCTCAAGCAGGTGAAGTTCTACTGCGAGGAGCTGGAGCGCGCGGGGAAGTACACGCTCTACCTGTGGCCGCCGCACTGCCTGCTGGGCAGCGACGGGCACGCGCTGTCGGGCGTGGTGCAGGAGGCGCGGCTGTTCCACTCGTACGCGCGCGGCGTGCAGTCGTGGGCGGAGGTGAAGGGCGGCAACCCGCTGACGGAGAACTACTCGGTGCTGCGGCCGGAGGTGCTGATGCGGCATGACGGCCAGCCGCTCGCGCAGCGCAACACGCAGTTCCTGAAGACGCTGCTCACGTCGGACGCGGTGGTGATTGGCGGACAGGCGGCCAGCCACTGCGTGAAGAGCAGCATCGACGACCTGTTGGGGGAGATCGTCGCGCAGGACGCGGCGCTGGCTCGCAAGGTGTACCTGCTGACGGACTGCATGTCGTCGGTGACGGTGCCGGACGGCAAGGGCGGCTTCGCGGCGGACTTCACGCCGCAGGCGGACGCGGCGCTCAAGCGCTTCGCGGACGCGGGCATGCACCTGGTGAAGTCCACGGACCCGCTGGCGAGCTGGCCGGACCTGCACCTGGCGTGATGTCTGGCATTGGCACTCACACGAAGGGAGACACGGACATGAGCAAGGCGAACGGGACGGGCGTCACGAAGCTCTTCGAGGACGCGCACGCGGAGGGCACCCTGAGCATGGCGGGGTTGCAGACGCTCACGGTGGTGGACCTGGGGGCGCAGATCCAGGCGGGCCTGGGCATCCACGTGGACGACGTGCAGGCGAGCGAGGTGGTGCTGGTGACGGTGATGCCGGATGACTCCGGGAGCATCTCGCACTCGGGGCACACGAAGACGGTATGTGATGGGCACAACCTGGTGCTGGACGCGCTGCTGGCGAGCCAGCAGAAGGACGGCGTCCTGTTCCACACGCGCTACCTGAACGGGCACGTGCTCAATCCGTTCCGGCCGCTGGAGGACGTGGTGCGGATGCACTCCAAGAACTACTCGGCGGACATGGGGACGCCGCTGTACGACCAGGCGGTGGTGCTGCTGGGCACGGTGCTGGCGAAGGCGCAGGAGTTCAGTGGCAACGGGGTGCCGGTGCGCACGGTGACGTTGCTCATCACGGACGGCGCAGACGCGGGGTCGCAGAAGGCGCGGGCGAAGGACGTGGCGGCGCTGGTGAAGGACCTGCAGCGGGTGGAGAACCACATCGTCGCGGCGATGGGCATCGACGATGGGGTGACGGACTTCCGGCGCGTGTTCCAGGAGATGGGCATCTCGGACCGGTGGATCCTCACGCCGGGGCAGAGCGCCCAGGAGATCCGCGCCGCGTTCCAGGTGTTCAGCCAGTCCGCCGTGCGCGTCAGCCAGGGTGCGGCCAGCTTCAGCCGCACGGCGCTGGGCGGCTTCGGGGCCTGACGTCACGCCCGGAGGAAGTCTCCGAGCAGCTCGCGGACCTCCTCGGGCCGCTCCTCGGACACCCAGTGGCCGGTGTCCCGGAGGATGTGGGGCTCGACCTGATTCGCCACCGCACGCGCCTGCGCGACGAGCGGTTCGCCCAGGGACTTGTCACCGCCAATGACCATCACGGGCATGGGGAGCTTGTTCCGGGCCAGCTCCCGGAAGGCCTTCTTGTCCTGGTCGAAGGCCTGGAAGTAGCTCCACGTCGAATGGAGCCGGCCCGGGGCCGCGTAGGCCTCCGTGTACGCCTGCCGTTCCGCTTCGCCGACGGCCTGGGGATTGGCGGCAAGGTCGGTCCAGAAATGGTCGAAGTAGATGCGCTCACGCCCCTGCACCAGCTTCTCCGCGGTGGCGCCGTTGAAGGTGAAGTGCCACACGTCCCTGCTGCTCATGACCTGGTCGGACCAGGGCTCGATGCCCGGCAGGAACGCGTCCAGGAGGGCCAGGCGTTCGACCTCGTCGGGGAACAAGGCGGCGTAGGCGTAGGCGACCATCAGCCCGATGTCGTGGCCCACGACGGAGACCTTGTCGAAGCCGAGCTTCTTCACCAGCGCGCGCATGTCGCGGGCCATCGTCTCCTTGTCATAGCCCCGCGCGGGGGCGGCCGAGGCGCCCGCGCCTCGCAGGTCCGGGATGAGCACGGTGTGCTGCTTCGCGAGCTCCGGCGCCAGGCGCCACCACATGAGGTGCGTCTGCGTGTAGCCGTGCAGCAGCAGGACGGGGCTGCCCTTGCCCCCGATGACGAAGTGGATCCGCGTGCCATTGACGTCCTCGTCGCCTTCGCGGAAGCCTTCCGGGAAGAAGGGACGGACGCTGCTCGGCTGCTGGCGTGTCATGGGCGCCTCCTCGCGGGAGCGGGTTCACGCCTCAGGGTGTGCATGCCCCGTGTGCGTGAGGCGCCAGGTCGAGCGGGGAGTCCGGCGCTCGGGTCCCCGGAACCCTCAGGCGTCCTGGGGCGGCTTCAGACGGGACTGGATGAACTCCAGGTACTTCGCGTCGTCGCCTTCGAAGAGCTCCTCGCCTCCGCCCATGTATGCGCGGGCCAGCTCGTCGGCGGCGCGGGCTTCGTCTCCCAGCTCCAGGGCGCACTGGCCGAGCCGCAGGTGGATGAAGGGATTGCCGAGCCCTCCCGGCGAGTGGACGGCTTCGCGGAAGTGTTCGCGGCAGTCCTCGAAGCGCTCGAGCTGGAAGTACATGTCGCCGATGGCGGCGCGTACCCAGGTGTTCTGCTGATGGTCGCGGGTGGGTTCGGGAATCAGGGCGAGGGCGGCCTTGAAGTGTTTCAGGGCCTGCTCGAAGTCGCCATCACCTGCGGCGGAGTCTCCCTGGGCGCAGAGGTCGGTGATGCGCTCGTGGGTCTCATCCGAAATCGACGTCATCTCTGCTCCGGGGACCGGGGGGACATTCGCGGTCCTCGGTACAGTGTAGATGACCTGCCGTGAGTTGGAGACGCCGCTTGCGCGCGAAACCGTGGGGCGGGCTGGCTGCTGGTGGGTGCTGCTGGTGTTCTGGGTGGGCTGCGCCAGTGGGGTGGTTGCCGAGGAGAAATTCGCGGACGCATTGCGCGCCCTCTTCAAGGACCAACGCATCAAGGTTGAAGTGCGTTACCTCCGTCCCACTCAATGAACACCATGGATCAAATGCCGGACACGTACTACGTCGGGGCCTACTGGGGGGCGCGACACGAGTCCGACGCGTCTTGTGCCCGCAGAGCGGAAAGGTTGTTTGAGAGCCTGGGCCACCTTGAGCCGCTGTGGCGTCAGTGGCACGAGACCGGGCGGACCTTCAAGAAAGCCCAGGCTCGCCAGGTTCAGACCCACCAAGCGTCCTTCTTGGAGCTGTTCGCTCGAAAGAAGAACCGTATTGGCGATGGCTTTCAGTATTGGCTGTGGACGGGCCCGAACCCGGACGAAACAACCTCAGTCAATGGCTTCTGCGGCTCCGCGGACGCTGTGCTGACTTCGGTGTGTGTCGTCGATCCTCCTTCTCGGGGCGAAGTGGCCGAACGCGTACTGACCACACCCATCCTGCGCGAGGTGCTCCTTGCAGTGGTGCGCTGTTGGGAGCCAACTTGGGGTGTCGTTGCATCCCAGCAGTATCGGGATCAGGCGTCGCCTTCCTCGGGGGACGCGGGCACCTTCGTGGGCTGGATGACCTACTTCTCCCGGCAGTGGGGAGAGGTTCCTCCGCTCCCTGCCCCTGTGCGCGCCGAGCCCGTGGAGGACCTGGGCACCCTGGTGATCCTCACGGAGGAGCGGTTCACGGTGACGAACCCTGAGCACGTCCGTTTGGCCACGGAGGTGCACCAGGTCCTCGATGCAGCCGGTCTACTGCGCGCCTTGTGACAGGAACACCTCCGCGGCTCCGGAATGACCGCGTGCCTGCGCTTCCATCCGGTGGAACGCCGTGAGCGTCCGCGCCAGAGCCTCAACTCCGCCAAACTGGAAGCCCAGCTGCGTGCCGTAGCGGACGCAGCCCTCCACCTTCTTCGGCAGGTGCTCCGTGATGTCCACGGCCAGGGGGCGCAGACCCTGGGGCACGGCGGCGTCGGGGCGGGCCTTGGGCTGGCGCACGGCGTACGGCGTGTCCCGGTAGTAGAGGATCCGGTTCGTCGGGATGCCCAGCCCCTTCACGGCTCGCACCACCTGCACGTGGTCCACGTGGCTCCCCAGCGCCTGGGGCACGAAGACCCGGTCTGGCTTCAGCTCCCACAACACCGGCTTCAGACACTTCGCCACCTTTGCTTCGATGACGTCGTCCGCTCGCGGCGGCTGGAACAGCGCTTCCGGGCTCGCGTAGCCCCGGTGCGGCGCTTCTTCCAGGTCCCCCCACCGCACCTGGTCCACTCCCATGCAGGCCGCGAAGGCGCGGTCCTCCTTCCTCCGCAGGGCCATGTAGTCCACCTCCGGCCCCAGCCCTTTCGATGTCTGGCATTGCAGGGCGAAGCCCTCCGGCTTCGGCACCGAGCGCGTGAAGACGGTGACGAGCGCCACCGTCCACCCCTGCGCCTTCAACGCCGCCAACGTGCCTCCACAGGAGAAGGCCACGTCGTCCAGGTGCGGCGACACGAACAGGGCCGTGCTCATAGCAGGTGTGGTTCCGCCCGGAACCGGCAGGTGTGGTCCGCGCGCTCCTCCGTCATCGCCGGGTCGTAGAGGTGCGTCCACCGCGTGTCCGGCCGCGTGCCCGTCAGGTTCCTGTAGACGCCTTGAATCCTCCGCCCCACCGCCCGCCACGAGTACAGCTCCCGCACCTCGCGCAGCGCCGTGGCCGCCAACCGCTTGCGCAGCGGCGCGTCGTCCATCAGCCGGCCCATCGCCTCCGCCAGCGCGGCGCTGTCCTTGGGCGGCACCAGCAACGCATCCCTGCCGTCCTCCAGGCAGTCCACCACCCCCACCGCTCGCGTCGACACGATGGGCAGTCCGGAGGCCATCGCCTCCAGCAGCGTGTTGGAGAACCCCTCTGAGTACGTGGGCGATACGAACAGGTCCCCACCCCGGTACAGGTCTGGCGCCTCCGCGTAGGTGGACGCCCCCGTCAGCTCCACCACGCCCTGGAGCCCCTCTGTCGCCACCCTCGAACGCAGCGCCTCCACGTCCGGCCCAATCCCAGACACCCGCAGCTTGAACTTCCGCCCGTCCGCGACCAGCCGCTGCACGGCATCCAGCAGCTCCATCACCCCTTTCCGAGCGTCCACCCGGCCGTGGTACAGCCACACCGGCACGTCCCGCAGTTCTCCCTGCGTCGACTCACTCCTCGGATGGAAGCGCTGCGTGTCCGTGGCGCCGGGGACGATGGTGAACCGCTCCAGCGGGGTCCCGTGGTGCTCGCTCACCTCTTGCGCGAAGGACCTGCTCCCAATCAGCAGCGCCCCCGCGTGGCCCAGCACCGCGAGCATCGCCTGCTTGTGCGTCCCGCAGCAGGTCCCCACCCAGTGCCCGTCTCCGCCCTGGATGGAGACGACGTTGGGCAATCCCAGGAGCCTCGCCGCCTGCAGCGCCGCCAGGCCGCACGGATAGCCGTACTGCGCATGGATGATGTCGAACGGGCGGCGCCGGTGCTCGCGCACCACCGTCTCCACCATCACCTCCAGGTCGTGCTCGAAGCTCGCCGGCTGGCCCTGGTTGATGCGCTGCTCGCCCACCGACTCGCAGCCCAGCACGTGCGCGCCTGGGATGCCCGGCGGCGGACCTCCTCCGTACACCGCCATGCCCGCGGGGTCGCTGCGGTACTGGCTCACCATCGTCACGTCGTGCCCGCACGCCACCAGCTCCCGCACCAGGTTCAGCGCATAGACGCTCATCCCCGAGATGGCCGGGAAGAAACGCCGGGAGATGAAGCAGATCCGCAGTCCGTTCACGCTGTTCACGCCGCCACCTCCGCGCCTGTCGGCAGGCGCTCCCTCAACCATTCCAGCGCCCGGGGCACCAGCTCGTGCGCCCGGTGCGCGTCCCGGGACAGCTCCACGCACACCAACCGGTCGTAGCCCGCGCGCGTCAGCTCGCGCAGGACCGACGGCACGTCCACGTCGCCTTCGCCAAACGGCAGGTGCTCATGCACGCCGCGCTTCATGTCCTCCAGCGCCACCGTGCCCAGCACCGGTGCGAACTCGCGCACCGCTTCCGCGGGCGTCCGCTCCTGCGTCACCAGCAGGTGCCCCACGTCCAATGCCAGACGCACGCCGGGCACCCGCGCCTCCAATTGGCGCCAGCCGTCCACCGTCTCCACCAGCATCCCCGGCTCCGGCTCCACCGCCAGCACCACGCCGCGCACCGCCGCGTACTCCGCCAGTCGCGTCACGCCGTCCACCAGCCACGGCCACGCGGCCTCCTCCGTCACGCCCGGACGGGGCACTCCCGCCCAGAAGGACACCGCTTCCCCCCGGCACGTCGCGCACACGTCCACCGCGCGCTTCAGGAACTCCAGCCGCCGTGCACGGCCCTCCGCTTCCGGGGTGATGAGCGTGGGCTCGTGCTTCCTCCGGGGATCCAGCAGGAAGCGCGCCCCTGTTTCCACCACCAGCCCCAGGCCCAGCCGCTCCAGCCTCGTGGCGAGCTGCTCCGTGCGCCGCTCGAAGTCCGGCGCGAACGGGTCGAAGTGGTGGTGGTCCAGCGTCAGCGCCACGCCGTCGTAGCCACTGTCCGCGATGAGGCCCAGCGCGTCCTCGAAGCGGTGGTTCGATACGCCGTTGGTGTTGTACGCGAAGCGCAGGGCCATGGCTCACTGCCCTCCGAAGCGGCGGCTCGCGAGTACCTTCGGCACCGCGTGGCGGTCCGGCTCCCGGTAGAGCGCGTACAGCCTGCCCACTCGCGCCTCCGCCAGCCGCACGTTGAACCAGACCGGTCCTCCCAGCCGGGACTCGGCCTCCGGCGTCAGGCGCACCGGCTGCGCGCCCGGCGGCGGCGCTCCCAGGCCCACCAGCGGGTCCCTGCGCTCCAGGAGCCTCGATACGTTGCGCTCGCCCAGGCGGTTGTATGTCATCGTCTCCACCTCCAGGCCCGGCACCAGCGCCTTCACCACGTGCACCTGGCGGCCCGGCGGCGACAGGTCCGCGACCAGGATGTCGAAGCCCGCCGCGTGCAGCTGTCTCACCACGTGGTCGCACCGGAGCGACGGGTCCTCCACGGTGGGCGAGCGGGGCAGGTCCTCGAAGCGCACCTTCTGGCGGACCGTCAGCGTGCACGCCGTCAGCTCGCGCAGCGCCGGGGCTGGCATCCGCGCCCACTCCACCATCGCGTTCAGCGCGCGCGGCTCCTCCGCGTCCAGGTCCACCTGGGGCACGAAGCGGTCCATGTATTCCGGCGGGGCCACCCGGGCCACGTGGCTCAGCGGCCCGTGCATGAACGCCTTGCGTGCGCGCGAACAGGCGTACTCCAGCAGCGCCTTGCGCAGGGCCCTGTCGCGGTCCGGGTCGGCCGCCTCTCCGCACGCCGTCACCATCAGCGGCTGGTCCCCCACGGACAGGTCGCGGCCCACCACGTACAGGTTCACCAGGCCGAAGTCCGTGCTGGCCAGCTTCGCCATCACCTCCACGCCCGCGCGGCGGTAGAGCTCCAGCAGTTCGCGCACGTCTGGCGCCAGGTCCGTGCCCTCCAGGTCCAGCACCACGCCCTGGTCCATGGCGCGGTACATCAACCCGTTGCCGTCGCGCTGGATGAGCTCCAGCAGGCCGTGCGCCAGGGCCTGGGGCCGCGTCAGCCCCGCACCCTGGCCGTTGGTGATGGGCGTGATGAGCGGCGTCTTCCCCTGCAACTGTCCGGGATGGATGGCGACGTACTCCTCCGGCACCAGCACCCGCTCGCCGGTGGCCAGCCGCTGCATCTCCACCCAGACGAGCGGCAGGTCCGGTTGATACGGGCTGCCCGCGGGCAGCCCCAGCGTGAGCGGATCCGCCACCGCGGTGGGGCCTCGCGCGCGCACCAGCGCCGCGTAGCTGCCGTGCACGCGCGGCATGCGGTGCATCGCGAGCTCGCAGAAGGTCTCCTCCACCAGCTCGCCCAGCGCGCCCACCCGCGCCTCTTCGTCCGTGCGGCCGTAGCCGTTGCCATGCAGCACCGCGCCCGTCCCGCCCCCCAGCGCCAGGCTGGCGGAGGCCACCGGAATCCCCAGCCGGTCGATGGGGTCGATGCGGAACATCTGCAGGGCGCCAGTGGACACGGCGTGGTGATACGCGTCGATGGCTCGGGCAATGCTCATGACAGTTCCTCCAAGGGCAGGGGACGGGTGTGCGGCATGCCCGAGAGCAGCCGGTCGAACAGCGCCAGCGCGTGCTCGCGGGTGACGCCTCGCGCGAACTCGAACGGGGTGAAGACGTTCTCGAACGGGAGCTGCTTGAGCACCGCGCGGTAGCGGCGCAGCTCGCCGTGGCTCAGCGGAATCGCGTAGTGGAAGCCCTTGTGGCACGACAGGCCCGTGGGCCTCCCGCGCGCGTTCAGGTCCACCTTCAGCGCGTCGCCGCAGAACAGCGAACGGGTGCGCGCGTCGTACAGCACCGTCTGGCCCTCGTAGTGGCCGCCCACGCAATGCAGTGTCAGGTCCGGCGCCAGCTCATGCTCGTCATCCACCGGCCAGCGCACCTGGAAGGCCTTGCTGAATTGCACCGCGTCCCGGTGCAGCACGAGCAGCGGGTCGAAGTGCTCCTGCAACTGCCACAGCGCCCCGAAGCCGTGCGGGTGCGACGCGGACAGCACCTGGAGGCCGCCCATCACCTCGATGAACTCCAGCGCGGGCCGCGAGTACCAGGGCGCGCCTTCGAAGCCGACGTTGCCTTCGGGCCTGCGCAACAGCCACCCCGTGGAGCCCAGGCCGAAGGGCGGCGTGCAGGTGAAGCCCCAGATGCCGGGCAGCGCCTCCTCCCAGCGCGTGGAGAGCCGCTCCGACGCCTGGCCCGCCGTCTGGAACTCCCAGCCGTCGCGCGGCAGCGCGTTGCGCACGTCCATGCAGGTGGGGCAGCCCGTGGGCCGCTCGCGCGGGAAGCCCGGCTGCCACGTGCCGCAGTGGGTGCAGGCGTAGCGGGTCAGTGGCATGGCGGAAACGCCTTTCCAGCCTGCGTCGCCTGCGTCAGCAGCCCCACGAGCCGCACGTCGCGCTCCGGCGCGAACGGCTGGGGACGGCCCTCCAGCACGCACGTGGAGAAGACCTCCACCTGCTGGAGGAAGGGGCTCCGGTCCTCTTCCGGCGAGAGGGGGACCCACGTCTCCTCTCCCGTCTTCGCGTCGATGAGCGACAGGGAGCCGCCGGGCGTCTGGCCCATGGTCTTGTACGCCAGCGCTCGCGCCCGGGTGCCGATGAGCTCCAGCGTGCGCCGGGGGTATGCGTCCGGGCAGTTGTAGGCCACCTGCAAGAGGCCCAGCGCGCCGCTCTTGAACTGGCCCATCAGCACCGCGCCGTCGTCCACGGCGTAGCAGTGCACGCGCCGCTGCGTCATGGCGGTGAGTGATTCCCACTCGTCGCCCAGAATCACCTCCAGCAGGTCCAGGCCGTGCGGCGCCAGGTCGATCATCGCGCCGCCGCCGGCCTGCTCCGGGTCGATGCGCCAGTTGTCCGGCGTCCAGTCCTCGGGCAGCCAGCAGGCGTAGTGGATGCGCGCCTGGGTGATGGTGCCCAGCACGCCCTCCTTCACCAGCGTGCGCAGCTTGCGGTGCGCCGCGTGGTGTCGCTGGTCGAACGCGGTGGCGTAGTGCACGCCCGCGCGCTGGCACGCGGACACCATGCGCAGGCCCTCTCGCGGCGTGACGGCCATGGGCTTCTCGCACAGCACGTGCTTGCCCGCGGCGGCGCATGCCTCCGTCATCGCCGCGTGCAGGTGGTTGGGCGTGGCGATGTAGACGGCCTGCACGTCCTTGTCCGCCAGCACCGACCCCAGCGCGGTGTAGCGATTCACGTCGTCCGCGGGGATGCGCATCAGCGCCTCCGCGTTCGCGTCGCACAGGGCCACCAGCCGCGCGTTGCTCGCGCCCTGGAGCGCCGGGATGACGTAGTCCCGCGCCACCCAGCCACAGCCCACCACCGCCCAGCCCAGTCTTTTGGCCTTCGGCTTCGCCTCGAACATGGTCACCGCCTGTTGGGAAGGTTCATGGCCACACCGCCGCGTCGCGCAGGACGTCGTTGCCGAACGTCTGGAGCGGGCCGGGGTGGATCAGCTCCAGGTCCTCCATCGCCTGGCGCAGGGTGAAGCCCGCCGCGCGAGCGTGGGCCTCCAGCTCCAGCACCCGGTCCAGCGCGTCCGCGGCGTTGAAGGCGCGCGCCTCCGCAGTTTCCACATTGCCGGTGAGCGCCAGCGCCTGCCGCACGACACCCGCCAGCCGCTCCGGCAGTGAGGACAGCGCCTTCTCCGTGAGGCGCTTCATGACGGGCTCCAGCAGGTCCCCCAGCAGCGCCTCTCCGCCGTAGCCCGCGTCCGGCAGCGCCGCGTTGAAGAGGTGGTGCGAAAGCCCCGCCACGAAGGGCAGGGCAGGGGACGCGCCGAAGCAGGGCGCGACCAGCACCGCGCCCACCGCCACCGCGTAGCAGTGGTCCGCGTGGCCCTCCTGTGGCGAGACGATGATCCGCGGCCGGCCGGGGAACGTGGCCCCGGCGCGGGGTTGACGCACCAGCCGCTCCACGAACAGGGGCGGCGGCACGTGACACGCCTCCTCCGGCGCCTGGGAGAGCGCCACGGACAGCCGCTCCCGCAGGCCGGGGTCCAGCGGCGCGGCCACCGCCTCCAGCCCCCGGTGCAGCACCCGCGTCGCGTCCAGCGGGGACAGCCCCGCCCGCTGGAGGACGTCCATGTCCAGGCCGCCCAGCCGCACCGCCGCCAGCGCGCGCGCCGTCTCCTGCAGCGCGACGGTGCGTGGGTCCATGCCGGAGGCCAGCGCGGCCCAGGCCCGGCGGAAGCCGTGCGCCGCCAGACCGTCCGGATAATCCGGGGTGCGGATGCGCTTGAGGTCCATCAGCTCCGACAGGAGCGGGCGGAGCTCCGCCAGACGGCTCGGGGACGCCGTGTCACGCGCGGGTGCGTTCATGGCTTTAGCCCCTGATGCGTTCCGGGAGGCGCTCCACCTGTCGAGCGCGGCCCGCGCCAAGCCACGCCATCAGCCGGCGCTGCTGCTCCGCCATCGCGTGCTCCACGGGCTCGCCGTCCTGCGACATGGGGGCCTTGAAGAAGCAGCCCAGCGCGTCGATGACGCCGCACTCGCCCCGGCGCTTGGCCAGGTCCAGCGTGCGCGCCAGCTCCACGACGAGCGGCGCGGCGAGGATGGAGTCCTTGCAGAGGAAGTTGAGCTTCAGCTGCATGGGCTGCCCCAGGAAGCCCGTCACGTCGATGTTGTCCCAGGCCTCCTTGTTGTCCCCTCGCGGGCGGTAGTACTGGATCTGGACGACGTGGTCCTGGACCTTGTAGCCAAGGATGCTGTCCAGCGCGGCGCCCTTGGTGTCGAGCTTGTTCTGCTTCGACGCCGGGTCGTTGAGCGCTTCGCCGTCGCGGTTGCCCAGGATGTTGGTGGAGTACCAGCCGTCCACGTGCAGCGCGCGGTCGCGCAGCGCGGGCGCGAGCACCGTCTTGAGCAGCGTCTGCCCCGTCTTGCCGTCCTTGCCCGCGATGGGCGCGCCGGTGCGCTTCGCCAAGAGCAGCAGCGCGGGCACGTCCGCGGCGACGCTGGGCGTGAAGTTGGCGAACGGGATGCCGTCCACGATGGCCGCGTACGCGTAGAGCATCGCGGGGCCGATGTCCGGGTCGTTCGCGTCCAGGGCCTTCTCGAAGGCCTCCGGCGTGGCGAACTGCGGACGGGTGAGGTCCACGGCCTTCTCCGTGGAGGCCAGGTTCACCACCACCACGCGGTCCAGCTTCTGGTCCTGCTTGAAGCGGGCCAGGTCGTCGCGGATGGCCCGCACCTGTTCGCGCAGGGTGCGCGCCTTCTTCTCCGCGGTGCCGATGACGTTCTTGCAGAACTTCGCGTTGGAGGCCGCGGGCCACGGCCGCATGCGGCCCAGCGTGGGCGCCACCGCCTCCAGCTGCGCCTCCGTGAGCACCGCGTGGTTGCGCGCCGCGTGCGCCAGGTCGTCCTCGAACAGGTCCCAGCCGCCAAAGGTCAGCTCGCCGTACTCCACCAGCCCCAGGCCCTTCGCATCCGCCAGTGGCAGGCCCCGCGTGTCCACCCGTCCCCGGCGCAGGAGCTCCATGCCCGCCACCGCCGTGGTCGCCACCGCGCCGCCCAGTCCCACCACCGCCACGCCCAACCGCTCGTTGCCCGCCATGTGTAATGCCCCTCCCCGACCGTTGTGCCCCGTGCTCTCGCGGCGACACTTCGGCGGCGCCCCGGGGTGACAGGAGCCCCGTGGCTGGAGGCGCTTGCTTGCGCCCACTCGCTGCGAGAGTTCCCGGAAAGTCGGCACCTGCCCGAGGGCTTTCAACTCAGCCCCGGGACCGTGTGGACTGTCGGCTGGCGGAGGGCGGTCTCAGACGTGGCGCAGCTTCCAGCCGCCGCGCCGGAAGAGGGCGGCGCTCGCCAGACCGAGCGCTCCATACGTGACGGCGATGGCGATGAACGCGCCCGAGGGACCCAGGCCCAGGGGATGGGAGAGGATCCACGCGAGCGGCAGCTGGAGGCCCCAGGAGAAGAGGGCATTCACCACGGTGGGGGTGGTGGTGTCGCCCGCGCCGTTGAAGGCGTGGGGCAGCACGGTGACGAAGGCGTAGAGGGCCAGGCTGCAGCTGACGATGCGCAGGCAGCGCACGGCGTGCAGGCCCACCTCCGGCTCGGTGGTGAAGCGGTGGATGAGCGGCTCCGCGAAGAGCAGGAAGCCCACCGCCACCACGCCCAGGAACGCGAGCGTGTAGAAGCTGGCGCGCCACGCGGCCCGCTCCGCGCGGTCGGTGTCGCCCGCGCCCAGGCTCTGGCCCACCAGCGTGCCCGCCGCGTGGGACAGGCCCCACGACGGCTGCTGCGCGAAGAGCAGGACGCGCATGGCCAGCGTGTAGCCCGCGAGCGCGGTGCTGCCGAAGGTGGCCACGATGCGCATCAGCACCAGCCAGCTGGACATGCCCAACAGCGACTGGAGCGTGGCGCCTCCCGACAGCTTCAGCAGCGAGCGCAGCGTGGACGCTTCCACGCGCAGGTGGCGGCGGCGCAACTCCAGACGCCCGCTGCCCTTGAGCAGGCGGTACACCTGATACAGCACGCCCGTGGAGCGGCCCACGGTGGTGGCCAGCGCGGCGCCGGTGACGCCCAGGGCGGGCACGGGGCCCAGGCCGAAGATGAACAGCGGCGCGAGCACGATGTTCACGGAGTTGGCCAGCCACAGCGCGCGCATGGACGTGGCCGCGTCCCCCGCGCCGCGCAGGATGGCGCTGATGAGGAACAGCAGCATGATGATGGGGAAGCTGGCCAGCATCAGCCGCGTGTAGCCCGCGCCGTGCTCCACCACGCCGGGCGCGGCGCCCAGGGCCATGAGCAGCGGACGCGCGAAGAAGCTGCCCGCGAACGCCAGCGGCACGGCCAGCACGAGCCCCAGGCCCAGGGCCTGCACCGCGGCGCTCGCGGCGCGCTCCGGATCCTTCTGGCCGATGCGGCGCGCGATGAGCGCGGTGGCGCCGATGGACAGACCCAGCGGCAGGGTCTGGAGGAGCGTGAGCATGGACTCGGTGAGGCCCACGGTGGCGATGGCGTCCGCGCCCAGGTGTGACACGAAGAGCACGTCCACCAGGGCGAAGATGGACTCCATCACCATCTCCAGCACCATGGGCACGGACAGCAGCAGGAAGGCGCGATCCACGGGCCCGGTGGCCAGGTCCTCGGTGGAGCCCTTCACCGCCAACCACAGGGAGGCAAGGAGGCCCCTGGCCCCAGTGGTCGAGGGGGCGGCGTCCGGGGAGAGGGATTCGGGAGGGGGTTGCGTCATGGATAAGGCGTTGCAACGGGACGCCTTCCGCCTTTCATCCCTCGCGGTTCCCCGCCTGCCGGCGCGCGCGGCCGGGTAGATTCAGGGCATGGCTTCCGGTCCCCGCGTCCTCCTCCTCGCCGAGCGCTTTCCCCCTGACATCGGAGGGCTCGCGCGCAGCGGCGCGCGCACCGCGGGCTCGCTCGTGCGGCTGGGCGCACGCGTGGACGTGGTCGCCTGGACCCGCACGGCGCAACCCGGAGCACTGGAGACGGTGCAGGACGCGGGGGACGTGTCGCCGTTCGCGAAGGGCGTCACGCTGCATCGGCTGGGGCTGTTCGGCAGCGCGGACCTGTCCATGCAGCACACGCTCGATGTGCTCGGCCACCTGCACTCGCGGCGGAAGTATGACCTGGTGTGGGGGCACTACCTGTACCCGCCGGGCTTCCTCGCGGTGGTGTTCGCGCAGAGCGCCGGGCTCAAGTCCATCCTCAGCGCGAGGGGCAATGACGTGGATCAGCTGATGTTCCCGCCGGGGGACTTCGCCCGCCTGCTCTGGACGATCCAGCGGGCGGACGTGCTCACCGCCGCCTCCGCGGACCTGGGCCGGAAGATGGCGATGCTGCTGGGCCGCGACCCGGGCGTGGAGGTCATCCCCAACGCGGTGGACACGGCGCTGTTCTCACCGGGCCCGGCGGACGCGGCGCTGCGCGAGCGGTTGGGCATCCAGCCGGGCGAGGCGGTGCTCGGCTTCTCCGGGGAGCTGCGCCACAAGAAGGGGCTGCCGTTCCTCTTGTCCGCGCTCACGGAGGTGCGGCGCGTGCGGCCCGCGTGCCTGCTGGTGATTGGCGAGGTGCGCGCCCGGGACGCGGAGCACCTGGTGGCCTACCGGGCGGAGCACCCGGAGGACGCGGCGCGCATCATCATCTCCGGCGCGCTGGAGTCCCCGGAGCTCATCGCGGAGCACCTGCGGCTGTGTGACGTGTATCTCCAGCCGTCCTTGTGGGAGGGCATGCCCAACGCGCTGCTGGAGGCGATGGCGTGCGCGCGGCCGGTCATCGCCAGCGACGCGGGCGGCATCCCGGAGGCGGTGGAGTCCGGGGTGAATGGCTTCATCGTGGAGAAGGCGCTGCTCAACCACCTGGGGCAGGCGTGCCTGGACGTGCTGGGCCTGCCCGAGGCGAAGCGCGCGGCGCTGGGGGCGGCGGCGCGGGCGCGAATCGAGGCGGGCTTTCAGGCGGACGCGGAGGCGGCGGTGTTGTCGCGGGTGCTGACGCGCGCGATGCCCAGGTCGTCCGCGTAGGTGTTCACGAGCGCCTCCTGCGCGCGGCCCCACGGGAACTCGCGCTCCACGCGGGTGCGGGCGTTGGCGCTCAGCGAGGCGCCGAGGGCGGGGTTCGCGATGAGGTCCTTCACGGCCTCGGCGATGGCCTTGGGCGAGCCGGGGCGGATGCGGTAGGCCTCGGTGGCTTCCGCGAGCGCGCGCACCACGGGCAAGTCGCTGACGACGACGGGCGTGCCGGTGGCCATGGCTTCGAGGAGCTTCAGGGGGCAGCAGCCCTGCACGCAGTTGCGGTCGTTCACGGGCAGCGGCACGAGCACGATGTCGCAGGCGTGGTGCAGCCGGGCGAGCTCTTCCTGGGGCAGGGGTTCGAGGATTTCAACGGCGCCCTGGAGCACGAGGTCGCCGCAGCGGTCCAGGAGGGCTCGGCGCGCGTGCTTGCGCAGGGGGCCCACGAGGGTGAGCGTCACCGGCAGGTCGCGGCGCAGGAGGCGGCAGGCCTCGATGGCGTGGTGCACGCCCTGCCACGCGGTCATGGTGCCGCTGTAGAGCAGGCGCACGGGGCGGCCGGCTTCGGGGGTGCGTGGAGGCGCGTAGCGGAACACGTCCAGGTCCACGCCATTGGGGATGACGCGCAGGCGCTTCGGATCCGCGCCGCGGGAGAGCAGGTGCTCGGCGGTGACGGCGCTGGGCGTGACGAGGAGGTCCGCGGCCTGGAGGCAGGCCTCTTCTTGCGCGAGCAGCTTGCGCATCAGCTCCGCGTCATCGGAGACATCCGGGTGGTGGTACTTGAGCTCGATGGAGGGCAGGCCGTTGACCTCGTAGACGAGCGCGTCGGTGAGGGCGGCCTTGCGCCGGGCGATGGGGTAGCCCTCGAAGATGGAGCGGACGTGGACGACCTTCGCGCGCGGCCGGCCCCGCCACCACGCACCCAGGTGTGAGCGGAACGTCAGCGCCTGGGCGACCAGGTCTTTCCCGCGGGCACCCAGCGGATGGTAGGTGACGTGAGGCCCCAGGGCAGGCGGGGGAGCACCCGGCGCATCGCCGATGGCCACGAGGTCCACCGGGCCGAACGCGGCGCCCAGGGCCTCCACGAAGGCACGGATGTGCACGGCGGCGCCCTTGGGCGCGGGGAAGCGGTCGAAGGACGCGTAGACGATTCCGGAGGTGCCCACGGAAGAGTGCTACCGCGACGGCGGGCCGGCGGCAAACCATGGGGGGCCGCGGCTCAGCCGCGGACGCGTGGAGGCCGGAGGCCCTGCTCCTGGGATTCCTGGGGCGCGAAGGGTTCCTGCATGGGCCGCAGCCCCGTCCGCTCCGCCTCGTTGACCGACTCGAGCGCCTCGCTGATGGCGGCCAGCTCTTCACGCACGCGGCTCAAGCCCTGCTCGGTGTCGGCGGGCGCGGTCGTCGGTCCGCTCTGACCGTGGACCTGGACGAGCTGGGTGGCCACGCCCTCGATGCTCCAGCGCAGGCGGGTGAGCTCGGCATCCAGACGGTCCGCGTTGCGCGCCAGCCGCTCGCGCTGCGCCCGCTGTGCATCGATGGCATCCACGGCGCTCTGCAGCGAGGCGCGCACCTGCGGATCCGTTGAAGCCGTGATGCGCGCGGAGAGCGTCGTGCGCTCCGCGTCGAGCCGGTCCATCAACTCCGGGCTGACCTCGCGGCGCAGGCCCTGCTCGCGCTCCCGCAGGTCGTGGCACGAGCGGCGCAGCGCCTTCACGGACTCCTCGCCCCCGCTGAGGAACCCCCGCACGGCTGGCGACGCCTTGCGGAAGGCGGCCTCCAGCCGGTCGCAAACCTCGTCAAGCTCGCGGAGCCGCGCATCCTCCTGGAACACCGCGACCGCGTCCGGAACTCGCTTCAATGGCGCAGCGAGGGCCTCGGTCGAGTCGATATGTCCACCGGCTCCCAGGTGACCGCCCGCGGACAGCCGCGCATTCCGGCCGAGGGTGGCCCCCGCACCGACGCTGGCGGCGCGCTCCACGGTCGCCCCCTCCTGAATCGTGGCGCCCCAGCCGACCACGGCCCCCCGCTGCACCGTCGCGCCGCGCTGCACGGTGGCGCCCATGCGGATGACGGCACCGCTTTCGATGACCGCCTCTGCCTGCACGGTGGCGCCCATCTCGATGACGGCACCGGGCTCGACGCGCGCCGAGCTGGCGATCTCCGCACCGAAGCCGAACCGCGCGGCACCGGCCACCTGCGCCCGTGCGGCGCTCGCCGCGCCCATGGCCCCGCGCACGATGAAGAGGACGCCGGAGCCGACGGCGAGGGCACCCGCGGGGATGAAGAGCCAGGGCGTGAGGACGGCGCCCATGACGCCAATGCCCGCACCCCCGAGGAGGAGACTTCCGCCCACCGTCCCCAGGACCCGCCGCGTCACCTCCCGGCGCTCCTCGGTCCTGGCCCATGCGCGTTCGGATGCCGCCAGTGCCTTCTTCTCCACGGTGCCTCCCAGGTTCCGCACAGGGAGGGGTTCTAGCGCGAACGGGCGTGCCTTGCCCCACGCGCCCACTCGCGCGAAAGAGTTCGGGCTCAGGGCGCCGCGCGCCCACCGATTCCGGGGAAGCGCGCGTAGGCACGCAACAGGGCGTCGAGGTGCGTGGGGTCGTCCAGGTCCAGCGGCGTGTCCGTGAGCTTGACGACCCAGCCTCCAAAGGCCGTGCTGCGTGAACGGGTCATCAGCTCCGCGTCGCGTTTCGGATCCGGGAACCCGAGCCGTTGCACGGTGGCGGCGGACCAGTAGTTCACCCAGCCCAGGTGATGTGGCACGACGGGCGTGGGCGTCATCTCCAGGGGTTCGAGCACCGGAAGCCCCCGAGGCGGCTCCGGTGCATCCTGCCAGCGACGACGCGTCTGCCGGGGCAGCTCCACGACGGTGCTCGGGGTGAGCATCCGTCCCCACCAGCCCTGGGCGCTGTCGCCCACGGCCTCCAACACCCGCGCCGCCATCGCGATGCCGCGCGCGTCCAGGGGCAGCTCCGCGTGGATTTCGAACAGCGGCTCACTCCCGGGTGACAGGTGTCCGGCCCGGTCCCAACCGCTCAGGGTCACGAGGTGGCTTTCGTCCCCGTTGCAGAGCGCGGGCAGCTCGCCGTCCTCCTCGACGGCCTGGTCCAGCCACGCGTCCCGCTTTGACAACGGCTGGATCTCCCCTGCTTCGGAGAGGGTCCAGTCCAGATGCAGACCCGGAAGCGCGTGCTCCAAAGCGTAGATGACGGCGCGCGCCCGCCGCGAATCACCGTTGAGCTCGGGGGCGTGAACGAGCAGGAGCAGGGATGGGTTCGGAGGATTCATCTCGGTGCCTGCCCATGGACCCGTTCGGGCTGGAGGGTGACGGACGCCCTGATCAGGCCGGCTTTTCGATGTGGCCGTCCGCGTGCCGCGCGAAGCGGCCTTCCTCGCGCGCGTGCACCGGGTCGTGGCTGGGCCAGGGCCAGCCGCCGAAGCCCGTGCGCTGGTAGTCCGCGAAGGCCTGCTGGATCTCCTGCCGCGAATTCATCACGAACGGGCCGTACTGCACGACCGGCTCGCCAATGGGCCGCCCCTGGAGCAGCAGCAGCTCCGCCGTCTCCGGGCCGTTCTCCAGCACCACGTCCACGTCCGCGCGCAGCTCGATGGCGTTGCGCGCCGGCACCGCCCGGCCTCCCACGCTCATCTTCGAGCCCAGGAAGAAGTAGAGCATCCGGTTCGTGCCGCGCTTCGCCGCCGGCAGCGTCCAGCGCGCGCCCGGCTCCATCTTCAGCGTCCAGATGGCCACGTCCGCGTCCGCGTTCGCGGCCCAGGACTTGGGCGGCGACGGCGGCGCCTGGATGTCACCCAGGTTGCCCGCCACCACGGTGATGTTCGTGGCGCGGCCCGCGTCGTCCTTCGCCACGTGGCGCGGGATGACGTGGTTCCACAGCATGGAGAAGTGCGCGGGCACCATCTTGTTGGCGCGCGGCAGGTTGAGCCAGATTTGAAACAGCTCGATGTGGTTGCCCTGGTCCTGCTTGAGCAGCGGGAACATCTCCGAGTGGTTGATGCCGCCGCCCGCGGTGAGCCACTGCACGTCGCCCTCACCGAAGCGCGCCGCCGCGCCCAGCGAGTCCGAGTGGTCCAAGAGCCCGTTGCGCACGATGGTCACCGTCTCGAAGCCCCGGTGCGGGTGTTGCGGGAAGCCCGGCACCACGGTGCCGTGGTACATGTTCCAGCCGTCCCGCCCCGCGAAGTCCTGGCCGATGTCCCGGCCCGCGAGCGACGCGTTCGGCCCCAGCTTCTCGTTGCCCTGGGGGTAGCGGTCGTCATGGTGCACGCAGAAGAGGAACGGATCCGGCGTCCGCCACGGGGTGGGGGACGGCCCGAGCGGATCCACGCGGACCACGGCTTCCGGTTGCTGTGCCTGCTGCTGACTCATCTTCGACTCCTCTGCCTTTCCCGAACCGCGTGAACACCCCACGGTGGAGATGCCCGCCGCCGCGATGAGTTTCAGCGCCGCTCTCCGGCTCACTTCGTCCAAGGTCCACCTCGCGCCCCATGCCGTTGGGGCCGCCCATCCTACCTAACGGCCTGCTTCGCTCGCTGCCCGTCACGGGACGCCCGCGCCGTTCGGCTAGCATGGCCCCGCCCGCGTGCCGGGCATGTGAAGAGGGGACGCGTGGCACCTGCCGGCAAGACGGACCCGGAGTGGAACACCCTGGAGCTGCGCGCGCCCGTGGACGAGGTGCTGCGCGCCCTGGACGCCATCCCCCAGGCCTGGGCCGCGGCCCGGTGGAAGCGCCGGAAGGTGACCTTCGCCGTGCTGGGAGGCATCGCCCTGTGCGCCGTGGCCGGGGCCCACATTCCCTCTGGCGAGGCGGCCCTCCCGGCTGGACTCCTGGCGTTCGGGCTGGCGGTGGTCCTGCTGTTCTACCGCCTGACGCTGCCCGAGCTGCTCCACGAGAAGTGGAAGCCCTCGTTCTCTCCCGACCGCCGCCGGTTGCTGGCGATCCGCGTGCTCAAGCGCCTCCAGGCGGACCTTCCTCCAGCGGAGCCCGTGCACCTGCGGCTCCTGCTGCTGCCCTGGCCGAACGGCCCCGGGTCCGGTGTCGCCCGGCCGGGTTACTGGAAGGAGATGCCCGCGGATTGGCTGGATGCGTGGCTGCTCCTGGAGACGCGCCTGGCGGATGGCGCGCACCTGCGCCTGTCCGCCGTGGAGCGGCGCAGGTACCGCCTCACGCGGTGGCCGGGGAATTTCCCCGGGTACCTGCGGACCAAGCACCGCGACGTGTTGTTCATGGACCTGCAGCTGCGCGTGAAGCCCGAGCGGCATCCCAAGCTCGCGGCGCTGACGGAGTCCCGGGCCCGTTCCGCCGTCCGACTGCCGCGCGGCGCGCAGCTCCAGCGGTTGCGCGTCGCGGAGGATCGGCTGCGCATGCGGGTCCGGTGTGGGGATGATTGCTGGGTCGCCGTGCGGCCCAAGGTGGATCCCAACGCGAAGCGCACGCCGTACTACGGGCCGGACATGTCCCTCGCGGTGACGCAGATGCTGCTGAGCCTCTATCAGATGCTCCACGTCGCCCGGCTGCCGCCGCCACCGCCGGAGGTCGTCCCCAAGCCGAAGCGCGACCGGAAGGCGAAGCGGAGCCCGAAGCGGCGGCACGGCGGCGTTTGACCGGCCTTCGCACGGACCCCTACGCTTCCGCGCAAGTCCGCCCCGACGGGCATCGCAGGGAGTCCACCGCCTTGGCGGTCAACGTCAGCCGCTTCCACGAACGCTTCCGCTACCAGTCCCGCGCGCCGGTGCCGGACCTGCTCGAGGACATGGAGGTCCTGTCCCAGCTGGACGCCCGCGCGGAAGGGCAGCGGCGCGCGCTGGAGTGGTCCGGGTGGTTCACCGCGCTTCCGGGCGGGGTGATGGCCGCCGTGACCTACGGCGTGTGGGCGGGCACCGTGGAGCGGGATGAAATCACCGAGGCGGGCGCCCAGCTCCTCAAGGTCACGGGCGTGGTGGGTGGATCGCTGCTCGTCGTGGGGCTCCTCCTCTTCCTGTGGCGTTACACCCTCAAGCCGCGCGATTTGGACAACCGGCGCTACGGCCTGGCCCAGGTGCTGCTCCGGCGCCTGGAGATGGACCTGGCCCCGGACGCGCCGGTGCGGCTCAAGCTGGACCTGCGCCCGCCGGACGTGCTCGACAAGCGCGTGAGGCAGGACCTGGTGGGCTGGTGGAACACGGACTTCTTCGTCGACCCGTGGTTCATGCTGGAGACCCGCCTGGCGGACGGCGCCTTCGTGCAGATCTCCATGGTGGAGCGGGTCCAGAAGCGCGAGCGCTCCAAGACGAGCGCCAGCGGCAAGACGCGGACGAAGACCAAGCGCAAGGGCTTCGCCCAGTTGAGCGTGTCCGTGCGCGTGAAGCCCAAGCGCTACCCCGGCCTGGAGCGGCTCAAGGTGCGCGCCACCGCCGCCACGCGCCTGCCCCGGAAGGTCGAGTTGGAGCGGGTGCGCGTCGCCCCGGGCCGGCTGCTGCTGCGCGCCCGGCTGTCCGACGAATGGGTGGCGCGGGCGGAGCGTGAACCGGAAACCCGGGACGACGCGTCCCGCACCGCGACGATGATGCTCCTGAGCCTCTACCAGGTGCTGGGCTACACCCGGCGGCGCGCGAAGCTGCAGGCGGCGCGCGGACGCCGCAGGTCGGTTTGACCGCCCGGGAGCGGCTCTCTACTCTCACGACCGTGGCGCTCGACACCTCCGAATTCAAGAAGACGTATGTCTATGAAACCCGCGCCCCGGTGGCGGAGGTGCTGGCGGACCTGAAGGCACTGGGGACACTGGACTCGCGGGCGGAGTGGATGCGGATCTTGATGGGGATCGGCTCCTTCGTCTTCATGTGCCTCGGCATCTCGTTCGCCGTCCTGTCGCAGTGGCTGCTGTCCGCCGCGCTTTTCGCGACGAGCATCGCCCTCTTCATCCTCTGGATGCGCTCGAAGCACACGGACCTGGAGAACCGGCGCTACGGGCTGGTGGCCGCGCTGCTCCAGCGGTTCCAGGTGGACCTGGACGCGAACGCGCCCGTGGACGTGAAGCTGGACCTGGCGCCGGTGGATGAGGAGCGCAAGGCCGTGGGCAAGCGCAAGCGAGGCCGGTGGGACAGCGAGGACTTCGCGGACACGTGGCTGTCCCTGCACGGACGCTTCGCGGATGGCACGCACCTGCACCTGTCCGCCGTGGAGCACCTGCAGAAGCGCAGGCGCACCGGCCGGGGCAGCAGCGGCAAGACGAAGACGAAGACCAAGCGCAAGGGCAAGACGCTGCTCCAGGTGGGGCTGCGCGTGAAGCCGGAGCGCTTCCCCGGGCTGGCGGATCAGCGCGCGAACGCGAAGAAGGCCGTGCGGCTGCCTCCGGAGGTCGTGCTGTCGCGGCTGGACGTGGCACAGGACCGCGTGTCGATGCGCGCCCTGCTGGGGAAGGATGGGCGGGACTGGGTGGCGCGGAGGCCGAAGCCGGCCACTCCCAGCGAGCCCACCGTCCTCCCACCGCATGACGCTTCCCGCGTCGTGACGATGATGCTCTTGAGCCTGTATCAGGTGCTGGGCGCCACGCACCGGAAGGCCCCGGCAAGGGGCCGCTCACAGCCGGTTTGACCTGTCTGGAGGCGCCTCCTACGCTCGCTCGCGGCTCCCGCTGAACAAGGTCTTCCTCCCCGTGCCGCTCGAACCCGAAGCCTTCCAGAAGACCCAGCGCTACCAGGCGCGTGCGACCGTGGCGGAGGTGCTGGAGGACCTGCAGGCCCTGGCCCCGCCGCCCCAGCGCGCCCCGGAGGTGAAGCCCCAGGGGGACGGCATGAGGCGTCTTGGCAAGGGACTGCTCCTCGCCACCGGGGTGTGCCTCGGGGCCCTCTGGCTCCTGCCGCTGGACTCGCGGAGCGGGTTTTTCGCCCTGCTGCTCTTCCTCTCTTTCTTCATGGGGCTCGGTGGCGCCATGGCGCTCATCGGGTCCTGGTTGGGGGCGGGGTTGCATTCCCCGATGGGCTGGCCCGCGGAGCGGTTCGCGGAGTCGTACAAGGAGCAGCGTCGCCTGCTGTTGGCCACGGTGCTCCGGCGCTTCCAGGTGGACCTGGTCCAGGACGCGCCCGTGGAGGTGACGCTGGACGTGTCGACCCCGCTGGCTCCCGGCAAGCGCGTCCACCAGGGCAAGCACGGCACGTGGGACCGCGAGGACTTCTCCGACCCGTGGCTGTCGTTGCAGGGCCGCTTCGCGGACGGCACGCAGCTGCACCTGTCGGTGGTGGATCAGGTGCGGGTGCTCCGGCGAACGAAGACGCTGCCGGGCAGGGTGAAGCGCCAGAGCAAGCGGAGCGGGGCCAGCCTGATGACCGTCGCGCTGCGCGTGAAGCCGGAGCGCCACCCCGGGCTCACGGCCCTGGAAGAGCGCGCGCGGAGCGCCGTGAAGCTGCCCCCCGGTGCCCGGGTGAAGCGGGTGCGCGTGGCCGAGGACCGGGTGGAACTGCGCGTCCTGCTGGATGAGGGCTGGGTGGCCCGGGGCACCCAGGCGGTGGAGCCGTCCGAGGTCCTCCCAGGCAGGCCCCCGTCGCTGAACGCCCCCAAGACGGATGCCTCGCGCGCCGTGACGATGATGCTCTTGAGTCTCTACCAGGTGCTCAACCACTCCAGCTCCCAGGGCCTGCCCGGGAACGTGAGGTCCGTGTCGTGAAGCTTCGTGTCCTGTTCCTCGTGGGCCTGGGAGTGCTCGGGGTTTCGGCGTGCCAGCAGGGCGGTGCCCCCGCCTCCAGCGCGCAGCCCACCCAGGCGATTCCCGCCAATGCCGCCGCTTCCGCCGCCGAGCCGAAAGACGCGAGCGCCAAGCTCAAGTTCAAGGATGGCGACGACCGCGAGCGCTTCTCGCTCAAGCCCAAGGACGACGGCGCGAAGCTCGTCGACGGCGAGGACAAGGAGGTCGCCCGCTACAAGTGGAAGGGCGGCGAGCTCAAGGTGTCCGGTCCGGACGACACGGTGCTGGCTTATGTCACGGGCGGCCCGGACGCGTTCCAGGTGAAGGACGCCGCGCGCTCGGCGGTGCGCTACACGCTGACGCGCGAGGGCTCCGGGTGGGTGCTCACGGATGACCAGGGCATGCTGCTCTACGCCGTGGCCTCCGAAGGTGGCGGCGCGTCCGTGAAGGGCGCTTCCGGCGCGGAGGCGCTCCACGTGAAGGTGCGCGACGGCAAGCTGTCCCTGCGCGACCCGTCCGGCAAGACGCTGCTCGCCACCAGGCAGCCGGTGTCCCCGGAGGCCGCCGCGTGCCTCGGCTTCGACTCGCTGGACCTGCCCCTGCGCATGGCCCTGCTCTTCCGCCTCCAGAACCCCGCGGGCGCCGCGTCGCCCTGAGCCTTCCACGCCATGTCCCCATCCTTCCCGTCCGACAAGCCGCAGTGTCAGGAGACCTCCGGCTTCCTCTTCTCCCATCCGTGTGAGCGGGGGGCGACCACGCAGTGCATGCGCTGTCAGAAGTCCATCTGCCTGCTGCACATGCGCACGCTCGACGGTGGGGAGGTGGCCTGCGTGATGTGCGCGCGCACCGCCGACAACGGCGACGAGAACCGCGAGCTGTCCAACACCTCCGACGAGGACGACCCCAGCTACTACTACGAGGACTACGGCTACTACGGCCGCGACGCGTGGCGCGGCTCCGGGTCCTCGTCCTCGGGCAGCGACCCCAACGACTTCACCGAGGCCGACGGCGAGAGCGTGCGGCGCGAGGACGACGCCTCCTTCGAGGAGGACCTGGGCGGGAGCTGAGCGTGGCCGCGCGACGTCAGCACTGGCGCCTCTACGCGCTCGGCGGAGGCCTGGGGCACCTGACGCGCGCCGCGGCCCTGGCCCGCGTGGCCGTGGCCCGGGGGCATGCGGTGGACCTCCTCACCAACAGCCCGTTCGCCCCCGGCCTGCCCCTGGAGTCGTGGCTGGGGCCTGGCGCCACCGTGCACCGCGTGGACGCGCGGCTGGACAAGGCCGCCACCGTGGCCGCGGTGGGCGCGTGGCTCGCGGAGTCCACGCCGGACGTGCTGGTGGTGGATACGTTTCCGCGAGGACTCGCCGGAGAGCTGGTGGCGCTGCTGCCCACGGTGCGCGCGCCGCGCGTGCTGGTGCACCGCGACCTGAACCCCGTCTACGTGGAGCGCTTCGACGTGGCCCTCGCCGTGGACGCGTTCGACCTGCTCGTCGTGCCCGGTGAGGACGCGCCCTTCGCGCACCACCCGCGCGCGGTGCGGACGGCGCCGTGGCTGCTATTGGACGCGGACGCGCTGCTGTCCCGCGAGGAGGCCCGGCGGCGGCTGGGCCTGGATGACGGGGACTCGCGGCCCGTGGTCGCGGTGATGGGCTGCGGCCGCCCGGAGGAGGTGGCGGAGGCCAGGGAGACCGTGGGCCGGCTGCGGACGTCGCTGGCCGGACATGCCGCGGTGCTGTGGCTCGTCCCCACGGCCCACGCCGCCGGGATGACGGTCTGGCCGGCACTCACGGTGATGCGGGGCGTGGACGTGCTGGTGGGGGCGGGCGGCTACAACACCGTGCAGGAGGCCCGGGCCACCGGGACGCCGCTGGTGGCCTGGGCCCGGCCCCGGCTCTACGACCGGCAGGCCCTGCGGTTGACGGAGGCGGAGCGGGTGGGGGACGCGGCGGAGCTGGAGGCGAAGGTCGCGTCCCTGCTCCTGACGCCGGGAGGGTACGACGCGCGCCCCCCGGCCTGGCTCAACGGCGTCCACGCGGCGGTGGAGGCCATCGAGCGCGTCGCGCGCTAGTGCTTGAAGCCCTGGTGGCCGGTGGCCGGCTCGATGCCGTGGGCCATGATGAAGTGGTACATCACCTGGGGGTCTTCCTTGGGTCCACCCATCAGCTCCACCAGGAAGTGGCCCGCCTGCGGATCCGCGTCCGGATCCGGGGAGATGGAGACCTCGGAGACCTCGCGGCCCACCATCACCATCTCGCCCACCAGGGACTTGCCCTTGATGAGCTGGAGGACGTGCTGGCGCTCCTCTTCCATCAGCATCCAGTGGAAGTCGTCATGGTCGAACAGCGTCATGTCGGGAGAGCCACACCGCAGGATGCAGTTGGTGTGCTCCTGGAGCCAGCGCCAGAAGGCATCGAAGTTCAGGGTGCGGGCCGGTGGGGCGAGCAGATCCATCGGGTGACCTCATCGAGGAGAGCGGGCGCCCGAACGCCGGGGGACGCATCGGGCCGCGTGTCCGTGCTGACTAACATGGCCGGGCCTCGGGAGGCCGGCTCCTTTTGGGGGGCCGTGCCAGGAGTTGGCCTGCCAGCATCCAGGCGCGAATCCACGATATCGGACGCTTGTTGCTTTCCTTGGGAAGAGGGCAGCGACCAACTGGGTTGGCGCGGCCCGGAGGGAGGATGCGCAACCATGACAAAGCGGGACGCTGGCCGGGGGTTCGCGCGGAGGCTGCGATGAGCCTGCGCGCCTTCTTTTCCACCGTGGTGGGTGGGTTGGTCCTGCTCACCGTGGTGTCCGCCACCCTGCTCGTGGTGCTGACGACCGCCCTGGAGCGCATGGCTTCCACGCTGAGTGAATCCGTGGAAGGCGTCCGGCAGGCGGAGGAGCTGGAGGTGGACCTGCTCGTCCACTCGCGGCTGCTGATGGCGCCGGGTGCTCACATGGTGGCGGACCCGTCGCGCGGGCGCTCGCCGCCCCAGCTTGAGGCCGACCTGCGACGCCAGCTGCTGGAGATGCACGCCATCGCGTCCACCCAGGAGGAGCGCCAGACCGTGGCGGAGGTGCAGCAGCAGGTCTTCGCCTACCTGGCCGCGCAGCATGCGCCGCTCGGTCCGGGGGTGTCCCCGGCCCAGCACGAGACGTCGGCGATGACCTCGCTGAACGCGGCGCTGCGCTCGCTGGAGCGCCTCATCCAAATCAACGTGGACCAGGCGCAGGAGGCCCGGCAGAGCGCGGCGCACTGGAGCGAGATGGCCGACCTGCTGGGGCTGCTGTTGGGCCTGCTGCTCCTGACGACGCTGGGCCTGGTGGTCTTCTGGCTGAGGCGCTTCGCGCTGCGCCCGGTGACGGCGTTGCGCAGCGCGATGGCCGGCTTCGGCCGGGGCGGGCGGCACCTGCGCGCGCCCGAGGAGGGCCCGCTGGAGATCCGCGACATGGCCCGCACCTTCAACGAGATGGCGGACAGCCTGACCCACCAGCAGGAGCAGCAGCTGGCGTTCCTGGCGGGCGTGGCGCACGACCTGCGCAACCCCCTGTCCGCGCTGAAGCTGTCCACGGCGCTGACGAACCGTGGAGAGGTCACCCCGGAGCGGATGCAGCGCACGCTGTCGCTGGTGCGCAGGCAGGTGGCGCGCCTGGACCAGATGGTGGGGGACCTGCTGGACGCGACCCGCATCGAGGCTGGCAAGCTGGAGCTCCAGCCGGAGGTGCGCGACACGCGCGAGCTGGCGCGCTCCGTGGTGGAGCTGTACCAGTCCAGCGACTCCGGGCACACGCTGGAGCTGGTGGTGCCGGACGCCGCGGTGCTGGTGCGCGCGGACCCCTCCCGGTTGGAGCAGGTGCTGAACAACCTGGTGAGCAACGCGCTCAAGTATTCCCCTTCCGGCAGCCGCGTGGAGGTGTCCGTGCGCGGCGACGGGGAGCACGTGGTGCTGGCCGTGGCGGACCAGGGCATCGGTATGTCGCAGGAGGATCTCCAGGGGCTCTTCGTCCCGTTCCAGCGCGCGGGCAACGCGAAGCAGCGCGCTCCGGGCGTGGGGCTGGGGCTGTCGGTGTCGCGGCGGATCATCGAGGCGCACGGCGGCCGCATCGAGGTGGAGAGCCAGCCCGGCCAGGGCTCCGTGTTCCGCGTCCACCTGGCCCGGGTGTCCGCGGGTTCGCCCAGGACGCCCGTGCCCTCCGACGAGGAGGAGGGCTCCGAGGAGGGCTCCGGCGCGATGCACTGAAGGCCGGGGCAACCGTTGCCTGAAACGGGCCCGGATGAAGCGGAGGGATGCGCCCGGGCGGGGCAGGGCGTACCTTGCGGCCCCATGTCAGGAGCCGTCTGGATGATGAAGCGTTCTCACCGGGCCGTGCCGCTGGCCGCCGCCCTGCTGGTGCTGGGAGGGTGCGCGGGCCGCACGCAGACCGAGCCCCCCGTGTCCCCCGCCCAGCCCGTGCGGGAGGCGCCGTCCTCCGTCGTCCAGTCCCAGGAGGGTGGCTTCAGCGTGACGTTCCCCGGCCCCGTCACCGAGGAGCGCCGCGTGCAGCCCACGGACGTGGGCGAGGTGACGCTGCACACGTTCATCGCCGCGCGCACGCAGGAGGACACCGCCTACTACGTCTCCTATACGGACTTCCCGCTCGCGGCGGTGGCGCAGGTGAGCCCGCGCGACGTGGTGGACCGCGCCAGCCAGGGCGCGCTGGAGGCCCTGGGCGCGACGGCCATCACCGCGAAGACGCTGGAGCTGGAGGGCGGCTTCCCCGGCCAGGAGGTGGGGGGACTGTCCGGTCCACGCCGCCTCCGGGGCCGCTTCTTCATGGTGGGCCCGCGCCTGTACCAGCAGCTCTTGCTGCACCCGGAGGGGCGCGCGCCGCAGGACGCGGACCGCTTCTTCGACTCGTTCCGCCTGGACCCGGTCGTGGTGGGCAAGCTGGGGCAGCGGACGACCGGCGGCTGACGGCCTCGCTTTTTTCAGTGCAGCGGGTGCACGAAGCGGCGCACTCCGGCGAGCAGGGCCTCGCGGTCGAAGGGCTTGGAGAGCACCTCGCGGATGGCGGGGTGACGCTCCTCGCTGGAGCTGATGGCCATGACGGGCAGGTCCGCGAAGCGGGGCTCGCGGTGCAGGGTGTCCAGCAGCCGCCAGCTGTCCTTGCGCGGCGTCCACATGTCCACCAGCAGCAGCGCGGGGCACGGGTGCGCTTCCAGCCACGCGAGGGCCTCGTCACCGCTCGCCGTGGCGGCGACGGTGTGCCCTTCGGCGACGAGGATCTCCACGAGCGCGTCGCGCAGGTCGCTGTCGTCCTCGACGAGGAGGAGGGTGGGGGGCGCACGGCTCATGGGCCCCGACGCATAGGGCAAGCACGCCGGGAGTGACAGGGAACATCTGCCGGGTGCGACTGGTAGCGGGCGCGCGCTTCAGCGCTCGTCGAACATGGCCTGGAGCACGCGCCAGGCGAGCTTCAGCTCGGAGCCGGAGCGGCACGCGAGGAAGTCGCAGATCTCCGCCACACCGTCGGTGCGCTCCAGGTCGAAGGAGTGGAAGAGCGTCTTGAGGGACACGTCCAGCCCCACGGACAGCTTGCCCAACGTGTCGAGCGACGGAGAGAAGGCACCGCGCTCGATGCGGCGGATGGCGTCCACCGACAGGTCACTGCGTTCGGCGAGCGCTTCCTGCGTGAGCGCGCGGCTGTTGCGCATGCGGCGCACGTGGTCGCCAAATCGCCGGTGGAGCTTCGTCCACGTTGTGAGCCGGTTCTTCGCCATGTTCGCGGCGGATAATTTGGGGACGCGCCGCGCCATGTGAAGGGACCATGTTCGCGGCCGGACCCTGCATTTGCGCTGGGGTACAGGAAACCGGTTCTTCCCCGGGGACGCCTGGCCTGGACGTGCGGTCCAGAACGGATTCGATGTCCGGGATGCCACGCCGGGGCGGCTCGCGAGGCGGCCGAGCGTGGGGTCCAGAACATGCGTGCCCCCGGGCTTTCGTCTACGCTCGCGGGCCACATGACGGTTCTCGATGTCTCGCGCGGGCTCCGGCGGGCGGGGTTGCTCGCTCTCCTGGCAGGGGCCCTGCTCCCCGGGTGCGAGTCCCGCACACCCCCTCACCGTTTCCCCCTGACGACGACTCCCGCGACGGACTCCGTGCCGCCGCCAGCGCCGGGTGCCGCGCAGTCCGCATCCGTGGAGGCGCAACCTTCCGCGGGCCCTGAGTCCGCGGTGACGGGCGCGGGTTCGCCCCAGGTGGTGCCCGCTTCCGCGAGCCTGCCCGCGCAGGCGCCAGGCAAGGCGCGTCCGCTGGCGCGCTCCGCGCTCCGTGCGCTGCCGCCCACCACCGAGCGCGCCGGACAGCTGCATGCGCTGGCCACGCGGCTGAAGGCTCCGGGCGGCGCGGTGGAGGACCCCTGTCTGGAGAGGGGTGATGCCGGCTGCGCGCGGTCCGCGCTGACGCCGTTCTTCACCGCGCTGGACGGGCTCGTGCAGACGCCGGGGACAACGCCCACCGTCATCGCCGCGTTCGGCAACTCGCTCATCGCGGGGGACCGCATCGTGGACGTGGTCCGCGAGGAACTGGCCGCGGGCTTCGGTGGCGCGGGCCGGGGCGTGCTGCTGGTGGACCGCATGGCTCCCTACGGCGGACGGGGGCGCACGGCCGCCGTGAGCAACGGCTGGCAGCCGCGAACGCTGGGCGAGCTGAAGGCGCCGCCGCACCCGTTCGGCATCACCGGCGTGTACCACCTGGCCACCGAGAACCGGGCCCGGGGCCGCTTCAAGCTGGAGGGCGAGCCGCGAGGGACGCTGTGGTGGAAGGACGTGAAGGGCGCGGGCCGCCTCGTCGTGTCCGTGGACGGCACGGTGCTGACGCGCACGGAGCCGCGGGAGGACGGTGCCAGCCGCACCACGTCCTTCGACCTGCCCGCGGGCGCGAAGTGGCTGGACATCACCGCGGAGGGCAAGGGTGCCATCGTGCAGGGCGTGGTGCTCCAGAAGGACGAGCCCGGCATCGTGCTGGACATGCTCGGCGTGCCGTCCGCGGATGCCACGCTGTATGCCCGGCTGGAGGAGGACGCGCTGAAGGCGCAGCTTCAGCAGCGCGATCCGAAGCTGCTGCTCTTCTTCCTGGGCGGCAATGAGTCCAAGCGGCTGGAGTGGAAGCGTACGGACCTGCCCACCGTGCGCCAGGACCTGGCCGCGCTCCTGCGCCGCGCCCGCGCCGCCGCGCCCGGCAGCGCGTGCATGGTGGTGGGCCCCATGGACGCGGTGCAGGACGGGCACGCGAAGGGCAAGCCCCTGACGCAGCGGCCGTTCCTGGAGGCCGCCATCCAGGCCGAGCGGGAGGTAGCGCTCGCCGAGGGCTGCGGCTTCTTCGACCTCTACGCGGCGATGGGCGGCGCGGGTTCGCTCGCGCGCTTCAACCAGGCGGGGTTCATGCACGAGGACCTGGTGCATCCGCGCGGTCATGGCCTGGACCTGCTGGGGCAGCTGGTCTCGGACGCGCTGCTCGCGGGCTGGGTGAACGAGGGCGCGGTGCCGGCACCGGCGCTCACGAGCTCGCGTGAAGAGGCATTGGACACCGGTGCGAGCGGCCAGACCGCGGAGGCGGTGCCATGAAGCGGCTCTTCGTCGCGCTGTGGGTGTTGATGGAGGCAGGGCCCGCGTTCGCGCGCGCGCCCGTCGCGAAGCCCGCGCCCGTCGCGAAGCCCGAGCTCGTGGCGCAGGCGACTGCCGCAGCCGCCGCGACGCCAACGTCCGTGGCGCAGGCGCCCGTCGCGGCGCCGAAGCCGGGGGCCGCGCCGTCCGAGTCCGGTGAGAAGCCCGCGTCCCCGCCGGAGTCCAGCGCGAAGGTCGCGCCGGAGCCGGACGCGAAGGCCTCCGAGTTCCCGCCGGAGGTGCAGCGCGCACTGGATGCGTTGGTGCGCGCGGACCTGAAGCAGGGCCCCACCGCGGGCCTGTCCGTGGGCGTGATGCGGGGCGGCCAGCGGTGGATGAACGGCTACGGCTACCGCGACGTGGCGAAGAAGCTGCCGGCCACGGTGCGCACCACGTACCGCATGGCGTCCATCACCAAGTCCTTCACGGCGGTGGCCGTGATGCAGCTGGCGCAGGCGGGCAAGCTGGACCTGGACGCGGACATCCACACGCTGGTGCCCGAGTACCCGGTGAAGCAGTGGCCGGTGACGGTGCGGCAGCTGCTGGGCCACCTGGGCGGGGTGCCCACCTACGACAGCCCGAGCGCCGGCAACAACACGAAGCCGGTGACGACGAAGGAGGCCATCGGCCTGTTCGCGGACCGGCCGCTCGTGTCGGAGCCGGGCACGCGCTACCTGTACACGACGTGGGGCTTCAACCTGCTGGGCGCGGCGGTGGAGACGGCCTCCGGCCAGTCCTATCGCGAGTACCTGCGCGACCACGTCTTCGGCCCCGCGAACATGAGCCACGCGGACGTGGATGAGCTCAGCACGCGCGACGCGCAGCAGGCGGTGGGCTACCGCGTGTCGGGCGCCACGCTGAAGCCTTCGCGCTTCCTGGACGTCACCAGCCGCTTCGCGGGCGGCGGCACGCGCGCGACGGTGGAGGACCTGCTGGGCTTCGCGCGCGCGGTGCTGGACCACAAGCTGGTGACGCGCGAGACGATGGGCCGCATGCAGGCGACGATGGTGACGCGCGACGGGCACATCACCGACTACGGCATGGGCTTCGCGACCTATCCGCTGCGGGGCCACTACATCGTGGCGCACGCGGGCGGCCAGCCGGAGACGACGACGCTGCTGGTGCTGCTGCCAGCGGAGGACACGGCCATCGCGCTCGCCACCAATGTGGAGGACGAGGCGAAGCGGCTGCGCCGGCTGTCCATCCGGTTGATGGAGACGGTGCTGGACGAGGGCGCGCCGGCCCGGGGCGGCCACTTCACGGACCCCGTGGACGCGGTCGTCTACGAGGGCATGGGGCGGCTGGCGAGCTACGGGCTCGCGTACCACGACTGGGCCACGCGCGGTCCGGGCACGCTGCCGCCGGAGACGGACCTGGCGGGGGCGTTCGCGAAGGTGTCGTTGCTCTTCGAGCGGGCGACGATTGCCCGGGATGGCCGGGGCGCGATGGAGCGGATCCGCGGCGCGCACGAGCCGCGCGCCGAGTCGCTCTTCATCCGCGTGGGCGCGCACATGGCGGCCACGGTGGAGAAGGCGATGGGCGCGGAGCGGCTGCGCGCGTACCGGACGCAGGGCGCGGCGGGCTTCTTCGCGGACTACCTGGCGGCGTGCGAGACGCTGAAGTGTCCGGAGGCGGAGCGCTTCAGCCCGTCCGTGCGGAGCGACGTGGCGCGCTTCGTCGCGGGGTGGAAGCGCGCGGAGGTGCCGGCGCTGAAGCGCACGCGCCTGGAGGCGGCGAAGGATCCGGAGCGGCTGTGGCCGTCGCTGAAGGAGGCGGCGGTGCGCGCTCCCGCCGTGCGGCCGGACTACACGGATGAGCTGCTGACGCTGGCGGACCGCGCGAAGCGGAAGCCGGTGGACCGGATGCGCTGGCTGGAGCGCGCGACGGAGCTGCATCCGGAGTCGATGGACGCGCACCTGGCGCAGGCGGTGGGGCTGCTGGAGGCGGACCGGGAGCCGGAGGCGATTCCCCATGTGCGAGAGGCGTTCGAGACGCCGGAGGGGTCGCTGGTGCTGTCGCCCTCGGGTTTCCTGAAGCGGCTGCTGGACACGCGTTCGCCGAAGGTGGCGCGGGGCTTGTTGCGAGCGGCGGTGACGCTGCATCCGGACGCGCCTGAGTTGTGGGATGCGCTGGCCAAGCGCGAGCGGGCTCTGGGCGACGCGGGCGCGGCGAAGACGGCGCTGGCCCAGGCGAAGCGGGCCCGTCAGGTCCGGGCCGCGCAGGAAGCCCGGGCTCCGAAATCGCAGGGTGTCGTGGCACCGGCAGGCAGCGCGCCGGCGCAGGACAAGGCCGGGAGCACGTCTCCCTCGGTGCCAGTGGATCCGGAGTCCGCGCCGGAGCCGTAGCGCCCGTGAACCGGGCGTTCCGGGAAGACACGCCTCCCGAGCCCTCGGACAAGGATGCGGTCCCCAGGCCTGAGAAGGCGAGAACCCCGCAGGGGCCTCCCGGCGGCGGGCCGCGGAAACCTGTCCAACAGTCGGACAGGTTGTGGACCCCCTCGGCTGGGCTCCGCTTCAACCGGCCGCGGAAACTTGTCCGACAGTCGGACAGGTTCTGGAACTGTGCGGCCGGGGCCTCCGCTCCGACTGGATCGCGGAAACCTGTCGGACAGTCGGACAGGTTTTGGACGACCGCGGCCGGAGCCCGAGCCGTGCGAGGATGCGCGGCGATGACGCCTTCCTGTCCTTCCTGTCAGGCCCCCTTCACCCCCGGCGCGGAGACGTGCGCGCGGTGCGGGGTTTCGCTGCTGGTGGCCCCGGCTCCCGGCGGCGCCGAGCCCGTCTGCGCCGTGCACCCCGAGTGGCGCAGCGTGGCCACCTGCCCGCGCTGTGGCGCGTTCGCCTGCGCCCGCTGCCTGCGCCAGGGCCCCGAGGGCACCGTCTGCGCCACCTGCCTCGAACGTGAACCCCTGGGCCAGCTGCCCTGGGACCAGCGCGCGGAGCTGGGGACGCTCAAGGCGTTCTGGCGGACGTGCTACGGCATGTTGATGCGGCCCACGGAAACCCTCCGGGGCGTCAACCCCGACGCTCCCGTGAGCAGCTCCATGGGCTTCGTGATGCTGTCGGCGATCGCCGGCTTCCTGACGACAGGCCTCGTCTACACCGCGATCATCGGCGTCATCATGGGGCTCGTCCCCGAGACGGAAACGAACGGCGCGGATCCGAAGGACGTGAAGCTGTGGATGACCATCGGCATGGCGGCCTGGACGGTGCTCATGCCCATCTTCAGCACCGGCATGACCCTGGTGAACGCGGGCCTGGACCACCTCGTCCTCCGCATGGGCGGCGTGGAGCACCGCTTCTCCGTGACCATGCGCGCGCACGCCCTCTCCCAGGCGCCCTACATCGTCGGCGTGATTCCCTTCGTCGCCGTGTACGCCGCGCCCTTCTGGGCCGTGGGCCTGCGCGCCTTCACCTACCGCACGCTGCACCGCACCAGCTGGGGCACGGCGATCGCGGGCGCGTTCCTGGCGCCCGTGCTCTCCTGCTGCCTCTGTGGCGGCGTCTACGGCGCCATCGTGTTCGCGGCCCTCAAGAGCACGGGCCAGGTCTGAGGCGCGGCTCGCGCGACTAGCGCTGCCCGGTCGCCGCCGTGGCCCCGTGCGGTACCCGCGACGACGGCTCCGGCCAGAAGCGCGCGCTCCGGAAGCCGTCGAAGGACGCCGCCAGGCGCCGCGAGCCCAGGTCGTAGACGCGCGCCTGCGTCTCGCCCGCGAGCATCAGCAGGTCCCCGCGCGCCATCGCCCGCACGGGGCTCCGGGCGGGCAGGGCGAGTCCCTCGGGTTCGCCCAGGTGGCCGTCCTCCACCTCCCAGCGCACCGGCATCATCAGCGCGGTCTGCTCGCCCGCGGTCTGCCACGCGAACAGCGGACCGCCGCGCGACTCCACGCGCGCCCAGCCGCCGAACACGTCGTGCCCCCGGTCGGGCACCACCGCGTCCAGCCGGACCGCGTCCTGGCTGCCTTCGTCCAATCCCTGCGCCACCAGCGCGTCCAGGTCCCCGGCCACCGTGGAGGACACCAGCATCTCCGTGGTGGCCAGCGCGAACACCGCGTCCCAGTCACCGCGCGTGGCCACCGTCTCGATGCGCTTCCACGCCCCCGCCTCCAGCCGGTACGCGTGCGCGAGCCCCGCGCCCTCGTCCAGCTCCGGGATGGGGATGCGCCGGCCCTCGAAGAGGAAGACGTCGTCGCGCCGCACCAGCTCGCCCGTGTGCGCGGTCAACGCCACCAGCCGCCCCACCGAATCGAACCCCACCGCGCCCGTCAGCCCCTCCTCCGGCAGGAGCTGCGCCGAGCCCTGTCCGGACGTCAGGTCCACCGTCCACACGCGCCCGGGCCCCCGAGCGCTGCCGGCCGGGTCGCGCACCGCCGCGTGCCTGCCATCCGGGCTCCACGCGAGCTGCAACCCGTCACACGCCGCGTCCACCGTGACGAGCGCCCTGCGTCTGCCGTCTGACTCCAGCCGCAGCCAGGTACAGCCCGACGGCGCCGCGTCCTGGAGCACCGACAGCGAGAACGGCGCCACCTTCACCGGCGCTGCCACCGGCACGGCGGCGGGCACGGCCGGGGAGGCCTCCGGGGGCTTCTGGCAGGCGCTCACGAGGAGCAGGGCGCTGAAGAGGCTCGAGGTGCGGACCATGTTGAACTCCACCCGGAAAAAGATGACCTCAAAGGAATATGTCAGAGCCCAGGGTGCGAGCGGAAGTCACTCGGGGTCCACATGGTGGGGACCGGACGAAGCCCCTCCATTCCTGCTCGGGCCATGGCCAAAGCATGACGAACACAAGGAGGAGCCAAGGCCCAAAGGCATCCATGGCCCCGTAGGTTGACCGTCCGTGTCCGCGGGTCCCCTCCCGCGGGTCAACCCTGGAGCGCGTCATGCCCCACGCCGTCCCTCGCTTCGTCCCGGTGTGGTTCCTGGGCTGTACGGCGGTCGTCCTGCTCACGGCGGCTGACGTACCCAAGGCCGCCCCGCCGCCCGTCACGCAGTGGACGGCGCGGCCCTCCGAAGCGGGCCGCATCGCCCGGGTGGAGGCGGGCCTCGCGCCGCTGGCCTTGCCGGGGGAGAAGCCCCAGGCCCTCGACGTGCGGCGCTGGATGGCGCTGTACCGCATCCCGGGGCTGAGCGTGACGGTGTTCGACAAGAACGCCGTGGTGTGGAGCAAGGCGTATGGCGTGACGCAGGCCGGCGGCAAGGACCCCGTCACGCTGGAGACGCTGTTCCAGGCCGCGTCCATCAGCAAGCCGGTGACGGCGCTGGCCGCGCTGCGCGCCGTGGAGCAGGGGCAGGTGTCGCTCGACGCGAACATCAACGACGCGCTGAAGTCCTGGAAGGTCCCCGACAACAGCTTCACGTGCGAGCAGAAGGTGACGCTGCGCCGGCTGCTCAGCCACAGCGCGGGGCTCACCGTGCACGGCTTCCCCGGCTACGGCGTGGGAGAACCCCTGCCCACGCTCCAGCAGATCCTCGACGGTGAGAAGCCCGCGAACACGGAGGCCGTGCGCGTGGACAAGGTGCCCGGCACGGAGGCCCGCTACAGCGGCGGTGGCTACGTCGTCGTCCAGGCGCTGCTCACGGACCTGGCGAAGAAGCCCTTCCCCCAGCTCATGAAGGAGGCGGTGCTGGACCCGGTGGGGATGAAGCACAGCACGTTCGAACAGCCGTTGCCCCCGGCGCTCGCCGCGCGCACGGCCGCGGGCACGCGCGCGAGCGGAGAGGCCGTGGAGGGCCGCTGGAAGGTCTACCCGGAGCTGGCGCCCGCGGGGCTGTGGACGACGCCGTCCGACCTGGCGCTCCTCCAGCTGGAGGTGGCGAAGGCGAAGGCCGGCAAGTCGAAGCGCGTGCTGTCGCAGGCGATGACGCAGCAGCTGCTCACGAAGCAGTCCGGGCCCTACGGGCTGGGCTTCATGCTGGAGGACGCGCCGGACCGCTTCAGTCACGGGGGATGGAATGACGGCTTCACCGCCACGGTGGTGACGCTGGGGGACACCGGCAGCGGCGTGGTGCTGATGGCCAACTCGGACAACGGCGTGCTGCTCTTCGAGCGGCTCATCGCGAGCATCGCCGCGGAGTACGGCTGGACGCCCCTGCCGGACCACCTGAAGTCACCGGTGATGGCGGCGGACCTGCTCTCGCGGGTGAAGGGCGCGGACGCGGTCATCGCCTGGGCGCGGAAGACGAAGGGGAATGGCCTGCCGCCGCAGGTGCTCAACCAGGTGGGGTACGGGATGATGATGTCCGGCAAGACGGAGGACGGCCTGAAGGTGTTCCAGGAGAACGCGGCCCTCTTCCCGGACGACCCGGAGGCGCAGGACGGCCTGGGCATGGCCTACATGCAGGCCGGCAAGAAGGCCGAAGCGCTCGCCGTGTACCAGAAGCTGCTCAAGGCGGATCCGAAGAACGAGCGCGCCATGCAGGCCGTGAAGACGCTGGGCGCGAAGCCCTGAGCGCCCGCGTGGCCCGCGCCTACAGCGCCATGTACGCGCGGGCCGCCGGCACGGAGTAGAACCGCCCCTCCGGCAGGACGTACGCGGTGAGCTTGCCGCCGTAGACGCAGCCGGAGTCCAGGCCCACCGCGAAGGGGTGCTTCTGCAGGCCGCGCATGGCGTCGTGGCCGAAGATGACCAGCTCCGGGCCCTGCCACAGGCTGCCCCACGGCTCGCCCGCCTCCAGCCGCTTCGACGGCGTCCCGTCCGCCGCGATGCTGCGCAGGTTGAAGAGGAACTCCTCCTTCTGCTCCTCCAGCGGCACCCCCGGCACCAGCCCCGCGTGCACGGCCAGCGCGTTCAGGTCCGGGAAGCGCAGGTAGGAGGGCAGCCGCTCCATCCAGGCCCAGTCCGCGGCGCTCAGCGTGTCCAGCACCTGCCGGTGCTCCGGCTTGAGCTTCTTGCCCTTGGACGCGTGGCCTCCGTGCCAGCGCAGCACGTGCGCGTCGTGGTTGCCCTTCACCGCCTGGAAGCCGTGCTCGCGCGCCCGCCGCACCACGCCCGCGGAGTCCGGCCCCTTCGCCACCAGGTCGCCCACCAGCACCACCCGGTCGCCGGGCTGCCAGTCACACGCCTTCAGGAGCGCGTCCAGCTCACTGGAACAGCCGTGGACATCTCCGATGAAGAGCGTTCGCATCCTCCACCCTCTTTAACGCACTGGCCTCGAATGCCCCGCCCGGAATCTCGGGCACCTCGCGCGGGGACGGGGCGTCGCGCGCCGCGTTACTCGGAGGGCGTGCGCAACAGCCGGCTCAGGCTCACGTCCAGCTGGCTGGAGATGAGCCGCAGCACGCTGTCCAGCTGGGAGCGCGTCAGCCGCAGCCGCTCCGTCAGCCGCTGCCGCGTCCCGTCCAGCAGCTCCTCCTGCGCGCCCACCACCCACCGCGCCGCCGTGGAGCGGTGCACGCCGTACAACGCGCCCAGCTGGTCGATGCCCAGCCCGTCCAGGTACTTCAGCCGCAGGAAGTTGCGCTGCCGCGCGGACAGGGCCGCCAGCGCCGCCTGGAACGACGCGCTGAACTCCGCGCGGTACGTCTGCTTGAGGTACGCCAGCTCCGGGTCGTCCCCCGGCGCCACCAGCATGGACAGGTCGCCGTCCTCCGAATGCGCCTGCCCCGAGCGCTGCCGCTGCCAGTCCAGCGCCAGCCACAGCGCCGCCGCGCGCACCCAGCCCGCCAGCGGCCCCGTGCCCGGGTACGCCGCCAGCCGCGCCGGAGCCTCCGCGCTGCCCACCAGCATCCGCTGCCGCAGCGCCTGCCGGACCTCATCCAGCCCGGCCGGGGGCAGCTTCAGCCGCGCCACCGCCGCGTCCACCTCCGGCATCAGGCGCTCCTCGAACGTGGCCAGCGCCGAGGGCACGCCGTCCGCCGCCGCCCGGGCCAGGTACACGTCCGCCATGTGCAGCCTGCCCCAGGCGTCCTCGTGGCCGTCCGCGGGGACCAGCCGGGCCAGGTGCGCCGCGAAGCGCGGTCCTTCCAACGCGATGCTCGGCCAGGACCGCCGGGCCGCTTCCAGGGCCTGGGCCAGCCGCTCCTGGAGGACGGAGAGGGCGCCTGCCGGCTCCGTCCTTCCCCGGGCGGTCATGAAAGCCTGAGCTAAGGGCAATTCAGGTGCGGCCACGGCAGAGGACACTACCACCGGCCCCTGTCGCGCCGCCGGTTCACCCGACATGTCGCGCAGAGGCTCCCACCTGTCAGGTGTCCCCCGGGACACGCTCCCGAGCCGCGCGTGTCCACCCGAGCACGCCCCCCTGGCCGTGCGGGGCGCCCCCTTTTCGCCCTCGTCCGCCCGGGCGGCATCCAGCCGGCGTCCCACCCTCCGTGGCCCTCCGGCCACGGCCGCCCATGGCCTGCGCTTTGCTGGTAGAGCCTTCCGACGCGTGGGCTGGTGCGGAGGTGTGAACGTGGAAGAAGTCGGTGTGGGGCTCGGAGTCGGGCCTGGTGACGCGGTGTACTCCTCGTGGCTGGAGGTGAGCGCATCCCACCTCAGGCACAACGTGGCGGCGTTCCGCGCGTTGGAGTCCGCCGGCCCCACACCCCGGGCGCTGGGCGCGGTGCTCAAGGGCAACGCCTACGGCCACGGCCTGGCCCAGGTGCTGCCGCTGGTGCACGCGGGCGTGGACGTCCTCTACTTCATCGCGCCGCAGGACGCGCTCACGGTGCGCGCGCACGAGTCCGCGCACGGCCTGCCCGCGCGGCAGGTGGTGGTGCTGGGCGCGGTGGCCCCGGAAGAGGCCGTCGTGCTGGCGCGCGAGGGCATCGACGTGGTGGTGGCGGACCGCTCCTGGGCGGACGCGGTGCCTTCTTTGCGCGCGGCGAAGCTGGCTCGCCCCCTGCGCGTGCACGTGCACATCGACACGGGCCTGGGCCGCGAGGGCTTCACGTTGGATCAGCTGCCGCGCGAGACGCGGTTCCTCGCGGACGCGCTGGACGTGTTCGAGCCGGTGGGCGTGCTCAGCCACTTCGCCAACACGGAGGACGTGACGGAGCAGGCGTACGCGCTGGCGCAGCTGGACGCGTTCGAGACGGCGCTGGGGCACCTGACCGCGCAGCTGAAGCCCGCGAAGCCGTTGCAGCGGCACATCGCCGCGAGCGCCGCGGCGCTGGTGCTGCCCCGGGCGCGCTACGAGGCGGCGCGGGTGGGCATCTCGCTGTACGGCCTGTGGCCCTCGCCGGAGACGCGGCTGTCCGCGCGGCTGGTGCTGGGCGAGCTGCCGGTGCTCAAGCCGGTGCTGTCGTGGCGGTGCGGGAGCCAGGTGGTGAAGTGGCTGCCGGCGGGCGCCTACGTGGGCTACGGCTGCACGTACCGCTGCCCGGAGCCCACGCGCATCGCTGTGTTGCCGGTGGGCTACTACGACGGCTACCCGCGCCTCGCGTCCGGCAAGGCGCACGTGCTGGTGAACGGGCGGCGGTGCGCGGTGCTGGGCCGCGTGATGATGAACCACCTGATGGTGGACGTGACGCGCGCCACGTCCGATGAGCGCCCGGTGACGGCCACGCTCCTGGGCCGCGATGGAGAAGAGTCCGTGTCCGCCGAGTCCCTGGCCGGCTGGGCGCAGACCATCCACTACGAACTGGTGACGCGCCTGGGCGCCCACCTGCGCCGCGTCGTCGTGGAGTAGAACTACTTCGACGGCGTGCCCTCGGTGAGGCCGGGCGACGGCGCCGTCGTGAGCGCCGGAGGCTGCACCTTCCAGCGGCGGTGCAGCCACAGCCACTGCTCCGGATGCCGGCGGATGGCGCGCTCCATCGCCGCGGTGACTCGCGCGGTGTGCTCGGTGATGGGGTCCGCGCACTCACCGGGCCTGGGCGGGAGGATGGGGCCTTCCACCTCCAGCTTGTAGCGCGCGCCAGGGCCCGGAGGCCGCACGCCCATCACCACGAACACCGGCACGCCCGTGCGCTCGGCGGCCACCGCCATGGCGGGCGTCGTGGACGCGAGCCGGCCGAAGAAGGGCACGAACACCGCGGACTTCGCGGGCAGCGCCTGGTCCAGCAGCATGTACGCGGACTCGCCGCGGTTCACCGCGTCCGTAATCTCCTGGATGGCGCCCTTCGGGTAGATGAGCCCCGCGCCCGCGCCCAGCCGGTTCACCGCGATGCGCGTGTTCAGCGCGCCCTTGAGCGGCCGCACCAGCGCGTTGAGCGGGATGCCCCAGCGGATCAGCATCTGGCCCACCAGCTCCCAGTTGCCGAAGTGCGCCGTCACCAGCAGCGCGCCCTTGCCCGTGGCCACGTGCGCCTTCAGCGCCGCGAACGCCTCCTCGCCCTCGATGCCCTGCTGGTCCCAGTCCGGCGTCATCCGGTCCCCGGACGGCAGCGACTCCACCACCACGCGCGCCATGGTGAGGTACGCACCCCGCGCGATGTCGTGGCGCTCGGCTTCACTCTTCTCCGGCATCGCCTGCGCCAGGTTGTCCAGCGCCACCTTGCGGCGGATGCCCAGCGTGTAGGCCAGGTTCGCCACGAAGCGTGCGAGCGCATCCCGCGCCTTGGGTGACATCGCCGTGAGCAGCGCCCAGACGCCACGCGTCAGGAACGCCACGATGGGGCCCGGCGGCGTGCCGATGATGCGGCGCAGGTGCTCCGGCGGCCTTTTCCCCTCGGGAGGGGTGTTCGTTTGCGATGACAGCGGATGCGAAGAGAGGGGAGCGGACACGGCGGCGCACTCCATCGCGAACACGACCTGACAGCAAGGCCACGCGTCGCTCGCTCGTCGCTACCTTGCCAGGCTGCTCTGGTCCACACTGCGCGGCCATGCCCAACCTGCTCCGTCCGGTGGCCCTGGCCACCGCAACCTTCCTTGCGGCATGCGGTGCCCGTCAGGGTAACGCTCCCGCTCCTGGTGCCGTCGAAACGCCGCCCGCCATCCAGGCGGCCACAGCGCCCACGCCTCCCACGCTGCGGCTGCCGGACGACGTGCGGCCCACGAAGTACGCCATCGTCCTGAAGATGGATCCGAAGGCGGAGTCCTTCGAAGGCACCGTCGACGTCATGCTGGAGGTGGCCAAGGCCACCAACGTCATCTGGATGCACGGCAAGGGCCTCATCGTGAAGGAGGCCACGCTGGAGCAGGCGGGCGTCACGCAGACGCTCAAGGCCTCCTCCTCCGGCGAGGACTTCCTCGGCCTGACGCTGGAGAAGCCGCTGGCGGTGGGCGGCGCGAAGCTGCACCTCACGTACACGGGCACCGCGTCCGAGCGCGAGACGTCCGGCGCCTTCCGCGTCAACGAGGGCGGCGACTGGTACATCTACACGCAGTTCGAGCCGCTGGGCGCGCGCCGCGCCTTCCCGTCCTTCGACGAGCCCGGCTTCAAGGTGCCGTGGCAGCTCACCTTCCACGTGCCGGAAGGCAACGTGGCCGTCACCAACACGCCGCAGCTGGCGGAGGAGAAGGGCGCGGACGGCTGGCACATCTACCGCTTCGCCCCCACGCAGCCCCTGCCCAGCTACCTCATCGCCTTCGGCGTGGGCCCGTTCGACTTCCTGCCCGCGCGCGACGCGGGGCAGAAGCAGGTGAAGACGCGCATCATCACGCCGCGCGGCCGGGCCAGCGAAGGCGCGTGGGCCGCGAAGGTGACGCCGGAAATCCTGGAGCGCCTGGAGGGCTACTTCGGCATCCCGTACGCCTACGAGAAGCTGGACGTGCTCGCGGTGCCGCTGATGGGCGGCGCCATGGAGAACCCGGGCCTCGTCACGTTCAACTCGCGCCTCATCCTGGCGAAGCCGGAGGAGGATGCGGTGTGGCGCCAGCGCGCGTTCGCGAACGTGCAGGTGCACGAGCTGGCGCACCAGTGGTTCGGCGACCTGGTCACCATGGCGTGGTGGGACGACCTGTGGCTCAACGAGTCCTTCGCCTCGTGGATGACCCCGCGCATCATGGAGTCGTACCAGCCCACGTGGGACGCGCCGGTGGAGCGCGTGCAGGACCGCAACGGCGCGCTGGACGCGGACAGCCTGGTCGCCGCGCGCTTCATCCGCCAGCCCATCCAGGACGCGGGTGACATCCAGAACGCCTTCGACGGCATCACCTACGGCAAGGGCAGCGCGGTGCTGGCCATGGCGGAGACGTGGCTGGGCCGCGACGTCTTCCAGAAGGGCATCCAGCGCTACATCCGCGCGCACGCGGGCAAGAACGCCACCGCGAAGGATTTCCTGGACGCGCTGGCCGCCGAGTCCGGCAAGGACGTGGCCCAGGTGATGAACAGCTTCCTGGACCAGACGGGCGCGCCCATCATCACCGCCACCCTGCTGTGTGACGGCGGCAAGCCGCGCGTGGCCCTCACCCAGCAGCGCTACGTGCGCCTGGGCTCCAAGGCCCCGGAGGCGCAGTCGTGGAAGGTGCCGGTGTGCGTGAAGTACCCGGGGGCGGGCAAGGACGCCACCGCGTGCACGCTGATGACGGAAGAGAAGGCGGAGGTCGCCCTGACGGAGGCGAAGGCCTGCCCGGCGTGGGTGTTCCCCAACGCGGACGGCGCGGGCTACTACCGCATGCGCCTGGCGGGTGACACGCACGCGAAGCTGATGAAGTCCGGCCTGACGAAGCTGTCGCGCGCGGAGCGGGTGGTGCTCTTGAGTGACTCGCTGGCGCTGGCGAAGGCGGGACTCATGCCCGCGGCGGACGCGCTGCCGCTGCTCACCGGCGTGGCGGAGGACCCGGACCGGCAGGTGCTGGAGGCGGGCCTGGAGCTGATGGACCTGGTGTCGTCGCGGCTGCTCCCGGAGGCGCAGGACGCGGACCGCGCCCGCTACGTGCGTGACACCTTCGGGCCGCGCGCGCGCAAGCTGGGCTTCAAGCCGCGCGCCGGTGAGAGCGAGGACATGCGCCTCTTGCGTCCGCGCCTCTTGGAGCTCGCCGGCAACGAGGGCAACGACCCGAAGCTCATCGCCGAGGCGCGCACGCTGGCGGAGCAGTGGCTCAAGGACCGCAAGGCGGTGGCGCCGGACGTCGTGGGCTCGGTGCTCGCCATCGCGGTGGAGCACGGCGACGCGGCCCTGCACGGCAAGCTGATGGAGGCCCTGCGCGGGGAGCAGAGCCGCTACCAGCGTCAGCAGCTGCTGGGCGGTCTGAGCCACGTCACCGACCCGAAGCTGGTGAAGGCGAACCTGGAGCTGCTGCTCGACCCGAAGCAGGACATGCGTGAGAACCTGTGGCTGCTGATGGGCGCGTCGCGCGACCCGCGCACCCGCGACACCGCGGTGGAGTTCCTGAAGGCGAACTTCGACACGCTGGTGGGCACCGACGACAAGCCGGGCCTCTTGCCGGAGGGCATGGGCTCGCGGCTGCCGTACATGGGCGCCGGCTACTGCGACGCGGGCAAGCGCCAGGAGGTGGCCGCCTTCTTCGAGCCGCGCGTGGACAAGGTGCCCGGCTCCGAGCGCGTGCTGCGGCAGGTGCTGGAGATCGTGGACCAGTGCATCGCGCTGAAGGAGGCCCAGGGCGCGAGCATCGGGGCCTTCCTGTCCGGCAAGCCGGCCAAGACGCCGCAGGCGCCGCCCGCGCCGCGGTAGTCCATCCCTGAAACGACACCGGGTCCGCGTGACGTGCACGCGGACCCGGGGGTGATGCGGACGTCGCGGCGGGGAGCCCTACTTCCGGCCGCGCGACATGAAGGACATGAAGGCTTCCTTCGCCTCGTCGGAGGCGAGGCGCTGGACGAACTCGGCGCCCTCGCGCTTGAGGGCGGCGTCCACCTGCTCCCGCAGCGGGCCGCGGATGAGCGCCTTGGTCACCTTCAGGGCCTGGGCGGGGCGCTGGGCCAGGGCGCGGGCGCGCTCGGTGGCCACTTCCTTCAGCTGCGCCTCCGGGACGGCCTTGTTGATGATGCCGGCGCGCAGCGCGGTGGCCGCGTCGAACGGGTCGCCGAAGAGCAGCAGCTCCGACGCCAGCGCGAAGCCCGCCGCGCGCGGGAGCAGCAGGCTGCTGGCGCCTTCCGCGCACAGGCCCAGGTTGACGAAGGGCATGCTGAAGCGCGCCTTCTCCCCGGCCACCACGTAGTCGCAGTGCAGGAGCATGGTGGTGCCAATGCCCACTGCCGCGCCCTCCACCGCCGCGAGCACGGGCTTGGAGAGGCCCGCCAGGGCGCGCAGGTACTGGAACACCGCGCTGTCCTCGCCCGTGGGCGGGTGCTCCAGGAAGTCGCCAATGTCGTTGCCCGCCGTGAACGCGCCACCCGCGCCGGACAGGAGCACCACCCGGACGTCATCGCGGCGCTCCGCCTCCTGGAGGGCGGCGGTGGCGGCCTCGTACATGGCGTGGGTGAAGGCGTTCTTCTTCTCCGGCCGGTTGAAGGTGACGGAGAAGACCCCGGCGTCGAGCTGCGTCAGAAGCGTGTCGGACATGGCCGGGCAGACTAACGCGCGTCGGGCCGCAGTGCGCGCAAGAGCAGCGGGGCCAGCGTCACCACCTGGTGGGGAAAGGGCAGGTCCTGCCGGTGCTCCACACTGTCCGTGCTGACCAGCCGCTTCACGGGCACGCCGTGCAGGCGCTCCAGCGCGGGGCCCACCAGGAGGGCGTGCGTGGTGGCGAGGATGAAGTCGTCCACACACCCCTCGCCCTTGAGCTCCTTCGCCGCCGCCGCCAGCGTGCCGCCGGTGGACACCATGTCGTCCACCAGGATGGGGCGCATGCCGCGCACCTGGCCCAGGAGGCCCAGCGTCTCCACGTCGTTGCCGCTCAGCCGCGCCTTGTGCACCACCGCCCACGGGCGGCCGAGCAGCTTCGCCAGCGCCTCCGCCCGCTTCACCGCGCCCAGGTCCGGCGCCACCACCACGGTCGTGTCGGTGACGTGGGGGCGCAGCGCGTCCGCCAGGAGCGGCAGCGCGGACAGATGCTCCAGCGGGGCGCCGAAGCAGCCCTCCAGCGCCGGGTTGTGCAGGTCCACGGTGAACACCCGCGTGAAGCGGCCGTGGGACACCATGTCGGCCACCAGACGTCCACCCAGGGGCTCGCCCGGGCGGGCCCGCCGGTCCTGGCGCGCGTAACCGACATAGGGAATCACCGCCTCCATCGAGGCCGCGCCCGCCCGCCAGCACGCGTCCGCGAGCAGCAGCAGCTCCATCAGGTTCTCGCCCACGGGTGGGGTGGAGGACTGGAGGATGACGACGCGGCGGCCTCGCACCTCCTCCGGGGGCACCTCGATGTGCAGTTCTCCATCCGGAAAGCGCTCCCGCTTCACCCCCACCGGCTCCGCGCCGAACGCCTGGGCGAGCGCACGGCCGAGGTGGGGACTGGCACTGCCGACGACGAGGGCGATGGGCGTCATGGGCGTCATGGGGCCGCACCCTAGCGCGGGAGGTGCTCGCGGCGCCCTGGCCCCCCGGGCATGCCGCCAGGAGAGCCACTGAACGTGCCTCCGCCGACACACTCCCGAGGGAAGAGCACCTTCCGGGGGTGGAGGCTGGCCAATGCGTTTCCGGGACAGGGCGGAGGCGGGACAGAAGCTCGCGGGGGTGTTGACGCCCTATCGCTCCGGGGACGTGTGCGTCCTGGGGCTGACACGCGGCGGGCTGCGCGTGGCGTACGAGGTGGCCCGGGGATTGAGGGCTCCCCTGGACCTGTGGGTGGCGCGCCGGCTGCGCGTGCCGGGGGGCCGCCTCATGCTGGGCGCGGTGACGGAGGGTGGCGGGCTGTACCTGGACCCCCAGGCGGCGGGCCAGGCGAAGCTGCCCGGAGAGACGCTCCAGCGCTTCGTGCACGAGGAGGTGGACGACGTGGAGCATCAGGCCCGGCAGCTGCGAGGCGGCCTCACGCCGCGGATCCGCGGCTGCACGGCGCTGCTGGTGGATGACGGGATGGTGACGGGCGCCACCATGGCAGCGGCGCTCCTGGCGCTGAAGCAGCAGGGCGCGCGCCGGCGCATCGTGGCGGTGGGCGTGGCGACGCCGCGCGCCCTGGAGCTCATCCGCGGCCGCGCGGACGCGGTGCACGCGCTGACGCTGGACCCCACGCTGCGCGAGGTCTCCGAGGCCTACGACACCTTTCCCGCGCTCACCCAGGACGAGCTGCGGCGCTGGCTCACGCGAGCCCGGGAGGCCAGCCCGGCCCGGCCGGAGGGCGTGGCGCCAGACGTGGCGGGCGGGTGGTGGTTCTGACGGAGCCCAAGCTCCGGAGAGCGGAAGCGGATGACGACGAGGACATGAGGAGGTTGTATGGACGTGGAAACCGTGCATGCGGAAGACCGCAGGCCCCGGACGCACTGGGAGCACTTCACGCGCGAGGAGTTGCTCGGGGTGCGGGGGGTGGGCCGCTCCATGGAGCAGGCCTTCGAGATGGCGGCGCTGGGACTCTGCGCGTTGGTGACGGACCCTCGGAGTGTGGAGGCACACGAGGAGCTGGAGGTGGCCTGCCAGTCCGCGGACCATGATCAGCTGCTCGCGGACTGGCTGCGGGCGGTGGTGGGCGCGATGGCCGGACGGCACCTGCGCTTCCAGTGCTTCGTGGTGCGGCTGGACGGGCTGAACCTCTTCGGCCACGGCTTCGGCGAGCGCGCGGGACAGGCACGCCACGGCACCCACGTGGCGGTGACGGGCGCGTCGTTCACCGACGTCTCCGTGCGCCAGGGGCCGGAAGGCGTGTGGACCGCCGAGGCGCTGGTGGACTTCTAGGCCCACGACCGGCTTGTCCGGTGCTCGGACGTGCGGGCGCGGCAGGAGGATTCGTCCACGGAGGAGATGCGCCGGGGCTCCGGGCTGCTATAGGGACGTTTCCCTCTTCGCGACCAGGACCCTTCCGGACATGGCTTCTCGTGACATCCGCTTTGTGTGGCTCGACCTGGAGATGACCGGGCTGGACCCCAATACCTGCGGCATCATCGAGGTGGGCATCATCGTCACCGGCCCGGACCTGCGCCCCCTGGGCGAGTTCGAGCGCGTCGTCTGGCAGCCGGAGGAGATGCTCCAGCGCATGGAGCCCGTCGTGCGCGAGATGCACACGAAGAACGGCCTCCTGGAGAAGGTGCGCGCGTCCACGTCATCCCTGCGCGTGGTGGAGCGCGAGGTGACGTCCTTCATCGCGGACTACTGCGACCTGGGCGAAGGCATCCTCGCGGGCAACTCCATCCACACGGACCGGCGCTTCCTCATCGACCACATGCCCATGGTGGACCGCTACCTGCACTACCGCATGGTGGACGTGACGAGCCTCAAGGTGATTACCCGCGCCTGGTACCCGGCGCTGGTGGAGCCGCGCAAGCCGCCCTCCGGGCACACCGCGCTCGCGGACCTGCGCTCCAGCATCAGCGAGCTGCAGTACTACCGGGACGTCCTCTTCCGCGCGACGCCGGGCTAGGCGTCCGTCAGGCGCGGGCCCCATCCGCGGGCAGCTGCTTCGCGATGGTGCCCAGGAGGTCGTCCAGCTCGAAGGGCTTGGCGAGGAAGTGAGAGCTGGCGCGGCGCTCCTCTTCCGTGAGGCGGCCCGCGCTCATCACCACCACGGGCAGGTCGCACAGGTCGGGGTGGGCGCGGATGCGGCGCAAGAGCTCGCCGCCGTCCATCACCGGCATCATCAAGTCCAACAGCACCAGGTCCGGCTTGGACGCCAAAAGCCGCTGGAGGCCCTCGTCGCCGTTGTACGCGGTGACGATGTCGTAGCCTTCGAGGGACAGGATGTCCTCGAGCGCCTCCACGATGGCGAGCTCGTCGTCCACGATGAGCAACCGCTTCATGCGCGGGCCCCCTCCACTGACCGCACTCGGCCCGGGCCCCCTGTCGGCCGGGAGGCCGGGGGCGGACTGGACGGGATTCGGATGGGGGCGGACTTCAGGCGGTGGCTCCATTTTCTCTTGCCGCAGAAGGTAGGTCCGCGCGCCAGTTCGGCCAGGGGACGGTGTGGGTTTTGTTGGTCAGGTGGCGGTGGGTGTGTCCTGGGAGCCGGCCAGGCGCTCCTTGAGGATGTGTTTCTGGACCTTTCCCAAGGCGTTGCGAGGCAGGGCGTCGGTGAAGACGACGCGGCGCGGCTTCTTGAAGGCGGCGAGCCGTTCGCGGCACCAGTCCACCAGGGCCTGGGCGTCGGTGGAGGCGCCGGGGTGGGGGACGATGACGGCGACGACCTGCTCACCGAAGTCCGGGTCGGGCAGGCCCAGGACGGCGGCCTCGGCGACGGCGGGGTGCGCGGTGAGGACCTCTTCGACTTCGCGGGGGTAGATGTTGAAGCCACCGCTGATGATGAGCTCCCGAGCCCGGCCGGTGATGCGCAGGAATCCGTCCGGGTCCCATTCGCCCAGGTCGCCGGTGCGGAACCAGCCGTCGGCGTCGAAGGCTTCGGCGGTGGCATCCGGGCGGCGCCAGTAGCCGGTGAAGACGTGGGGGCCGCGGACCTCGATTTCGCCCGTCTCGCCGCGGGGCAGGGGCTTGCGGGAGCGCACGTCCACGACGCGGGCCTCCTGGCCGGGGAAGGGCATGCCCACGGTGCCGGGGCGGCGTTCGCCGTCGTAGGGCTGGGTGGTGTTCATGATCGTCTCCGTCATCCCGTAGCGCTCCAGGATGCGGGCGCCGAAGCGCGCCTCGATGTCCAGACACAGCTGGGGGCTCAAGGGGGCGGAGCCGGAGACCCACAGGCGCAGGGGGTGCGGCGTCACGCCGGTGCGGCGGGACTCCTCCAGGAGGCGGCCGTACATGGTGGGCACGCCGAAGAAGAGGGTGAGGGACGCATCGTCGTGCAGGGCGGTGAGCGCTTCGGAAGCGACGAAGCGGCGGCGCAGGTCCACGCTGGCGCCGGTGAAGAGGGTGCCGTGGAGGCCCACCATGAGGCCGTGGGTGTGGAAGAGCGGAAGGGTGAGGAGCAGCCGATCCACGTCGGTCCAGCGCCACGCCTCGGTGACCGCGCGCACGTTGGCGAGCAGCTGCCGGTGCTGGAGCATGGCGCCCTTGGAGCGGCCGGTGGTGCCGGACGTGTAGCCCAGCACGGCGAGGTCCTCCGCGCGAGGCAGCGGCAGGGCCGCGGTGGAGGCCGTGCCCAGTTCCACGATGGCGTCGAAGGCGACGGTGGGCAGGGAGGCGGGGAGCCCGGGGGGAGGCGGCTCCACGGTGATGAGCCATTGGAGCGAGGGCAGTTGGTCGCGCAGCGGAGCAAGCTCCGAGGCGCCGGAGGAACTGGTGACGCAGGCCTTCACCTCCGCGTCGGAGAGGATGTGGGCCAGCTCCACCTGGCGGTACGCGGTGTTGACGAGCACGGCGACGCAGCCCGCGGCCTGGACACCCAGCCAGGTGACGACGAACGCGTCGCTGTTCTCCAGGAAGAGCGCGACGCGGTCGCCAGCCGCCAGTCCCCGGGCCTTGAGTCCGCGAGCAAACGCGGTGACCCGCTCCGCCAGCTGTCCTCGCGTGTACGAAGCTCCCTCGAACGAGAGCAGCGGGCGCGAGGGTTCGTGACGGGCATGGTCCAGGAACACTTCAAGCAGGGAGGCCGGCATGGCGCGCGAGCCTACCTGGACCGGATACGCTGAGCGCATGTCCGTACGTCGGCGGTTGCTGCGGGTGACAGTGCTGCTCGTGAGCCTGTCATGCTCCACGCCACAGCCCACGCCCGGTGTCGTCCGGGGCAGACCTGGCGAGAGGCTGGCCAGTCTTCCGGGACCGATGCCCGGCTTCGGCCCGTTCGACACCTTCTCCGACGCGTTGATGGCCGCGTGTCCCGTGATTCTTTCCCAGCCCCATGCGACCGCAGGCCGCAAGGGAGCTCAGGACTTCAATGTCCGCTGGCGCATCTCGAAGGAGTACTGCGCCTGGCTGTATTACACGCCGGTCGGCAAGTACGAGATGAGCATGCTGACGGACCAGTCAGCGCAGGACGACCTGGACCGCAGACGCAGTTGCTTGCTGCCCGAGACTGTCGATGACGCTCGCTTCTCGCCAGGAAGCCTCAAGTACGTCTTCGCCCTGCACAACCATCCCTATGAGGGACACCTCTCCGACGGCGACCTCCGGATGATCGTCTCCATGGGACGCGTCCATGGCTGGGTCATGGAGCTGGGGGGAAGGAAGGTTCCCCTTTCAATCGTCGCGTTCTTCTCGAACTCCGACGACCTGGACCATCCCTCGTGCGACGGTTTCTTCCAGTACATCCCGGTGACAGGCGAACTGAAGAAGTGGACCGGTGAAGCCCGCGGTGGATGGCGTCAGGAAGTGCTGGGTACGGTCACCTGGCAGGATGAGACGCACTACCGGATCGATGAGAAGTAGCCGCCAGGAGCCTTCATGAAGAAGACCCATTCCATCCTGGCCTCTGTGCTCGTCCTGGCGGGCTGCATGAGAGCCGCCGCGCCGTCTCCCTCGAACTCCGAGGAGGACCCCTCCATCACCTTCCCGCCGTTCTTCGAGCAGCCCGCTGTCTCACTGGGGACCGAAGGCACGGTGTACGAACTGGATGGAGACACCCTGCGAGCACTCACCGTCGCTGCCCGGGACCTGCTTCCACCGCGAGACACCACCGTGTCCTGTGGAAGCCGCTGGGAGTCCCAGCAGTACCGCGTCGTCCGGCAGGGCGACGTCATCTTCATCCGCATCGACGAAGACCCGCAGGCGTGTGGCCGCACGCAGCCCGCGCTGGACTCGGGGGCGAGCTACGCCATCCATCGAGATGGCCGGATCCTCCGACGGCTCATCGACGGTCAGCCCGATGTCGCGAAGCCCGAGGATGCCGGTGTGCCCTCCACGCCCGGAGAACCCGGCAGCGCGTCCCCTGATGCGCTGGGCGACGGGCCCTCACCATTCCTGCCGCGCTCCTGGCAGGACGCGGGCTCACCCACTCCCGCGCCCCGCCCGTAGCGCCGCCTAGAAGAGCGTCACGCCCAGCGTGACGCTGGCCAGGAAACCGCCGTGCTGACTGGTGGCGATGTCCAGGTCGTCGAGGAGGTTCGGGTCGCGGCCGTCCGACGTGCGCCAGTTGTCCTCACGCAGGCGGAAGCCCCAGCCCGCGCGCAGACCCAGGTACATGGGGCCCATCGACTGACGCATGCCGACCGCCAGCGTCGCCACCGGCGTGGGCAGCTTCTCCGTCGTGAACTCCTCCGTCTCGCCGTTGAGGGTGAGCGTGCTCGTCGACTTCGTGCCCAGGTTGAAGCTCATGCCCGCCTCCAGGAAGGGGCTCGTGCGCGACTCACCCAGCGGATACAGGCGCGCCAGCGGCCCCACCCGGAAGCCCCAGGCGCCCGTGCCGGCGCTCAGGTTGAGCCCCAGGACGGGCACCACCCGGTACTCCAGCTCACCGCCGAAGATGCCGGAAGGGCTGTTGAAGCCCAATGCCAGACCCAGGTCCAGGTTCGTCCGGCCACCGCCCCGGCGGCGCGGCTCCTCGGCCTCCAGCTCGCGCCCCGTCGAATCGCCGGCCATCCCGTCGTGCCCGGACGCGTCACCGTGCGCGCGCTCCGACACCAGCGAGCCTGAACCCGCGGCCTCGGGCACCTCAGCGGAGGCCACCGGCGTCTCCTGGCTCGCGGCGTCCAGCTTCTGGGCCTCGTTCAGCACCGCCTGCGCCATCACCACCGAGCCCTTGTCGCTCAGGCTGGGATTGACGAAGTCGTACGCCAGCGTCTTGGTGCGCACCGGCGCGTGCGTCGTGCTCAGCAGGTACGTCAGCCGGTACTTCTCCCCGGCCCGCGTCACCTTCGCGCTCACCGTCACGTCGGGCGAACCCTCGTGCTGGGGGTCCATCAGGATGGCTTCCGTGGTGGCGTTCTTCAGCGCCTCGCTGATGCCATAGCGCGTGCGCTCCGCCACGGTGCTCGCGGTCAGGCCGCTGGCGTCCACCTCACTGCCCACCTCCGCGAGCTGGAGGTACAGGGTGTCGGCGAAGGCGGAGAAGGGCAGAAGGGTGGCGGCCAGCAGCATGCCGGCGCGCGTCCGAAGGGCGGTGGAGCGCATGGGGTGTTCCTCGAAATTGTGTGGAATTGAATCGAGCAAGCAGACGGCCTGACGCTGTTTCTATTCAGCCCCAGTGCACTTCTTCGCGGTGTCCGTTCCTGGGACGCGCTCTTCGCGCAAGCGGGCAACGCGGCCGGACGTCCCTCCGCGACCCTCGTGTTTCCGGATGCTTGGACCGGCTCGAAGCCCTGGCACACGGCTCGCTATGGCCCGGGGCGTGGACATCCCGAAGCCCCGAGCACCCCGCCGCAAACCCTACCTCCTGGCCGCCCTGGGCCTCGCCGCGCTCGTGGCGGTGACGGTGGGGCTGTCCCGGCTGCGCCCCGCCGCGCCCACCGTGGACAAGGCCTCGGTGTGGCTGGACACGGTGAAGCGCGGTCCGCTGGTGCGCCAGGTGAAGGGCACCGGGTCGCTGGTGCCCGAGTCCATCCGCTGGCTCACCGCCGACACCGCCGGCCGCGTGGAGCGCATCCACGTGCGTCCCGGCGCCACCGTCACCGCCGGCACGCTGCTGTTGGAGCTGTCCAACCCGGACGTGCAGCTCCAGGCCCTGGAGGCCGAACGCCAGCTCGCGAGCGCCGAAGGCGACTTCCTGGAGCTGCGCGAGCTGCTCCAGACGCAGCGGCTGTCCCAGCAGGCCACCGTGGCCACCCTCACCGCCGAGTCCGCCGACGCCACCCGCCGCGCGCAGGCCAACGCGGCGCTCTTCCAGAAGGCCTTCGTCGGCGACCTGGAGACGCGCCAGGCGCAGGAGAAGGCCGAGGAGGCGGGCCAGCGTCTGGAGTTGGAGCGCCAGCGCCTGGACGTCATGTCCCAGAGCCTGCGCCAGCGCCTCGCGTCCCAGCAGGAGCAGGTGGAGCGGCTCAAGGCCGTGGCGCGCTTCCGCCGCCAGCAGGTGGAGTCCATGAAGGTGCTCGCGGGCGAGGACGGCGTGCTCCAGGAGCTGCCGCTGGAGCTGGGCCAGTGGGTGACGCCCGGCGTGCTCCTGGCCAAGGTGGTGAAGCCGGAGCGGCTCAAGGCGGAGCTGCGAATCGCGGAGACGCAGGCGCGCGACATCCTCCCGGGCCTGAAGGCGCAGGTGGACACGCGCAACGGCGTGGTGGAGGGCACTGTCGCGCGCGTGGCCCCCGCGGCCAGCCAGGGCACGGTGCGCGTGGAGGTGTCGCTGCCGGACGCGCTGCCCAGGGGCGCCCGGCCGGACCTCACCGTGGAGGGCACCGTGGAATTGGAGCGGCTGGACGACGTGCTGTCCGTGGGCCGTCCGGCGGGAGCCCAGGCGGAGAGCACGCTGGCGCTCTTCCGGGTGCTGCCCGGCGGCGACGAGGCGGTGCGCATCCCCGTGAAGCTGGGCCGCGGCTCGGTGAACGCGGTGGAGGTCGTGCAGGGACTTTCAGAAGGCGATCAGGTGGTGCTGTCGGACATGACCGCGTGGGATGCGGTGGAGCGCGTGAGGCTGCGATGATGACGACGATGACGAACGACCGCGAGACGAAGGCCGTGGCCCCGGGCGCGGTGCCGGGCAAGGCGCTGCTCCAGCTCGACGGGCTCACCAAGGTGTTCGAGACGGAGGAGGTGGAGACGCACGCCCTCTCCAACATCCAGCTCACCATCCGCCAGAATGAATGGGTGGCCATCGTCGGCCCGTCCGGCTCCGGCAAGTCCACGCTGCTCGCGGTGCTGGGGCTGCTGGACACCGCCACGCGCGGCAGCTACCTGCTGGATGGCCGGAGCGTGCTGGAGCTGTCGCCCACGGACCGGGCGAAGGTGCGCAACCAGCACATCGGCTTCATCTTCCAGAGCTTCAACCTCATCGGCGACCTCACCGTCTTCGAGAACGTGGAGCTGCCGCTCACCTACCGGGGGCTGCCCGCGCAGGAGCGCAAGCAGCGCGTGGAGCGCGCCCTGGAGCGCGTGGGCATGGCGCACCGGGCACGGCACCTGCCAGGGCAGCTGTCCGGCGGCCAGCAGCAGCGCGTGGCGGTGGCGCGCGCCGTGGCGGGAGACCCCCTCATCCTCCTGGCGGACGAGCCCACGGGCAACCTGGACTCGAAGAACGGCGAGGCGGTGATGCAGCTGCTGTCCGACCTGCACAAGGCGGGCTCCACGCTGTGCATGGTGACGCACGACCCGGCGCACGCGCGCATCGCCACGCGCACGGTGAGCCTGTTCGACGGCCGCGTCGTGCAGGACGAACAGCTTCGCTGAAAGAAGGGGGGACACGGCCATGGAACACCTGCTCGGTGACTTGCGCTACGCGTGGCGCTCCCTGAAGAACGCCCCCGGCTTCGTGGCGGTGGCGGTGCTGACGCTGGCCCTGGGCATCGGCGCGAACAGCGCCGTGTTCAGCGTGGTGAAGGGCGTGCTGCTCACGCCGCCGCCGTTCACCCAGCCGGAGCGGCTGGTGCTGCTGGCCCCGAACTTCGACGCCTTCGGCCTGAAAGAGGTGTCGAACTCCGTCCCCGAGTACCGGGACATGACCACGCACACGAGGGCCTTCTCGTCGCTCGCGGCCTTCCGGAACGACGACATGACGCTCACCGCGGAGGAATCGCCCCGGCGCCTGCGCGTCGTCGTCGCCACGGCATCCTTCCTGCCCACGCTGGGCGTCACGCCGGTGCTCGGCCGGGGCTTCACTCAAGAAGAGGAGACGCCGGGCCGCGACCAGGTCGTCATCCTCACGGACACCGCGTGGCGCACCCTCTACGCAAAGGACCCAGAGGTGCTGGGGCGCGTGCTGCGGCTGGACGGCGTGCCGCGCACGGTGGTGGGCGTGCTGCCTCCGGGCGGCGTCTATCCGGAGGACATGGAGGCGGTGTTGCCCCTGGCGCCCACGCCCGAGCAGCAGGAGGAGTCCCGGCGCGGCAACCGCTTCCTGAACGTGCTGGCGCGGCTCAAGCCGGGGATGACGCTGGACACGGCGCGGGCGGACCTGGTGCGCATGGGCGACGCGCGCCCGACGGACCTGGTGAGCCGGTACCGGGAGTGGGGCTGGTCCATGAGCGTGAAGCCGCTGGAGGACCAGATTGTGGGCGGCGTCCGCGAGACGCTGTGGCTGCTCTGGGGCGCGGTGGGCTTCGTGCTGCTGGTCGCGTGCTCCAGCGTGGCCAACCTGCTGCTCGCGAGGGCGGTGTCCCGGGGCCGTGAAGTGTCCATCCGCGCGGCGCTGGGCGCGGGCCGGCTGCGGCTGGTGGCGCAGTTCCTCACGGAGAGCCTGGTGCTGTCGCTGGTGGCGGGCGCGGTGGGGCTCTTGCTGGCGCTGTGGGGCACGGATGCGCTGGTGGCCACGGTGGGCGAGGGCCTGCCCCGGGCGCAGGGTGTGAAGCTGGACGTGGCCTCCGTGCTCTTCACGCTGGGGGTGTCGGTGCTCACGGGCGTGCTCTTCGGGCTGGTGCCCGCGCTCCAGGCCAGCCGCGTGGACCTGCACGCGGCCATGCGCGAGGGAGCACGCGCCACGGGGAGCCACCGCACGGGCCGGCTGCGCGCGGCGTTGGTGGTGGCGCAGGTGTCGCTCGCGCTGGTGCTGCTGGTGGGCGCGGGCCTGTTCGTGAGGAGCTTCCTCGCGCTCCAGCGGGTGGACGCGGGCTTCGCGCCGGACGGCGTGCTCACCGGGCAGCTCGCGCTGCCCAAGGTGCAGTACCCGGACCCGGCGAAACAGGCGGCCTTCCTGCAGGCCCTGCTGCCGCGGCTCCAGGCACTTCCGGGCGTGGAGTCCGCGGGGCTCACGAACCTGCTGCCGCTGGGGGGCTCCGCGGACCGCAGCTTCGACATCGAGGGGCGTCCGCGCCAGCCGGGTGCGCAGTGGAAGGCGGTGGAGTTCCGCGCCGCCACGCCCGGCTACCTGAACGCGCTGCGCGTCCACCTGCGGCAGGGCCGGTTGCTGGAGGACTCGGACGGGCCGGGTGCGCCCTGGGTGGTGGTCATCAACCGCTCCTTCGCGGACCTCTTCTGGCCGAAGGGGGATGCGCTGGGGCAGCGGGTGAAGCTGCACGGCCAGGACATGCAGTGGACCACGGTGGTGGGCATCGTGGACGACCTGCGCGAGTGGGGGCTGGACGTGCCGTCGCGCCCGGCGGCGTACTACTCGCTGTCGCAGCTGCCGGACGTGTCCATGGGCCTGGCGGTGCGCGTGAAGTCCGGGGACCCGGAGGCCTTGCGCGCCCAGGTGGAGGCGGAGGTGCGCGCGGTGGACGCGGACCTGCCGCTGTTCGACGTGTCCTCGCTCACGCGCCGGATGGACCAGTCCACCGGCCCCCGGCGGCTGTCCGCGCTGGTGATGGGGCTGTTCGCGGGCGTCGCGCTGCTGCTCGCGGCGCTGGGGCTGTCGGGCGTCATCGCCTTCTCGGTGTCGCAGCGCACGCGGGAGCTGGGCATCCGCATGGCGCTGGGGGCCGCGCGAGGCGACGTGCTGCGGCTGGTGCTGGCGCAGGGCCTGCGGCTGTCGCTCACGGGCGTGGCGGTGGGGCTGTGCCTGTCATTGGGGCTGGCGCGGCTGTTGGGGTCGCTGCTGTATGGCGTGTCGGCGGACGACCCGTGGACCTTCGGCGGGGTCGCGCTGCTCCTGACCGGGGTGGCGCTGGGAGCGTCGTGGCTGCCGGCTCGACGGGCGACGCGCGTGGACCCCATCATCGCGCTCCGGGCCGACTGAGTTCCCTCCTTTCTGGCACAGTCCCGAACCGTGGCGTCCTCCGTGTCCGAACCCACCGCTCCCTCTCCGCGTACCACCCGCATCCTCGTGGCCGACGACCAGCCGGACGTGCTGGAGGCGCTGCGGCTGTTGCTCAAGCGCGACGGCTACACGGTGGTGAGCGCACAGTCCCCCGCGGGCGTGAAGGCCACGCTGGACGCGGAGGACGTCGACCTGGTGTTGATGGACCTCAACTACGCGCGCGACACCACGTCCGGGCGTGAGGGCCTGGACCTGCTGGGCGAACTGCGCGCGCGGGATGCGCTGCTGCCCGTGGTGGTGATGACGGCGTGGAGCAGCGTGGAGGGCGCGGTGGAGGCGATGCGCCTGGGCGCGCGCGACTACGTGCAGAAGCCCTGGGACAACACGCGCCTCCTGGCCACGCTGCGCACGCAGCTGGAGCTGTCCCGGGCGTTGAAGCGCGGCCGGCGGCTGGAGGAGGAGAACCAGCACCTGCGCCGCGAGCAGGGCGGACGCTCTCCGCTGGTGGGCGAGTCGCGGGCGATGCAGCCGGTGCGCAGGCTCATCGAGCGGGTGGCGCCGTCGTCGGCGCCGGTGCTGGTGACGGGAGAGCACGGCACGGGCAAGGAGGTGGTGGCGCGGCTCCTCCACGCGGCGAGCACGCGCGCGGACCGGCCCTTCGTCGCGGTGAACTCCGGCGGACTGTCCGAGGGCGTCTTCGAGAGCGAGCTCTTCGGTCACGTGAAGGGCGCCTTCACGGATGCGAAGGCGGACCGCATCGGCTGCTTCGAGCTGGCGGACGGCGGCACGCTCTTCCTGGATGAGATTGGGAACATGCCGCTCACGCAGCAGGCGAAGTTGCTGCGGGTGCTCCAGACGGGGGAGTTGCATCCGGTGGGCTCGTCGCGGACGCGGCGCGTGGACGTGCGCGTGGTGAGCGCGACGAACGTGGACCTGAGCCGGGCGGTGGCGGAGGGTCGTTTCCGAGAGGACCTGCTCTACCGGCTCAACACGGTGGAGGTGCAGCTGCCCCCGCTGAGGGAGCGGCGCGAGGACATCCCGTTGCTCGCGACGCACTTCCTGGCGGCGCAGGGGCAGCGCTACGGCCGTTCCAACATCCACCTGGCACCGGGCGCACTGGAGGCGCTCATCGCGTACCCATGGCCGGGCAACGTGCGCGAGCTGGAGCACGCGGTGGAGCGCGCGCTGCTGATGGCGGTGGGGGACCGCGTGGAGGCGGAGGACCTGCTGCTCAAGCGGATGGGCCCTCCGGGCGGAGGGAGCGCGCGCCTGGAGGAGATGACGCTGGAGGAGGTGGAGCGCTACCTCATCGAGCGCGCCCTCGGCCGGCACGACGGCAACGTGAGCGAAGCCGCGAAGGCGCTGGGGTTGTCGCGCAGCGCGCTCTACCGGCGGCTCCAGTACTACGGCATCAAGGGCGCAAGGTGAGCCGAGGTCCCCCGGCACCGAACGACCCGCGCATCACGAAGCACGCGCAGGATGCGCACGAACCGAACGCACGAGTGCCGTACGACCTGCGCGTGATGTGGCTCGCGGTCCTCGCGGGCCTGCCCGCGGTCCTGGTGACGCTCGCGCTCCTGTGGACGGGGGACTTCACCGCCAAGGTGCGCTGGACGCTGTCCGTGCTCGTGGTGGGCATCCACGCCGGAGCCTGTCTGGCGCTCCGCGAGCGCGTCGTGCGGCCCCTGCACACCGTCGCGGGCCTGCTGGCCGCCCTGCGTGAAGGCGACTACTCCGTGCGCGGACGGGGCGGACGCGCGGGGGATCCGCTCGGCGAGGTGCTCCTGGAGGTCAACGCCCTGGGGGACACCCTGCGCGAACAGCGCCTGGGCGCGATGGAGGCCGGCGCCCTGCTGGGCCAGGTCATGGAGGCCATCGACGTCGCGGTGCTCGCCTTCGACGCCTCCGGCACCCTCAAGCTGGTGAACCGCGCGGGCGCCCGGCTCGTGGGCCTGCCGCGCGCGCAGCTGTTGGGCCAGCGCGCCGAAGCCCTCGGCTGGAGCGACCTGCTGGAAGGCCCCGCCCCCCGCCGCCTCACGCGCGTCTTCGCGCAGCAGGACGGCGGCCCCTACGAGCTGTGGCGCGGCACCTTCCGCGAAGGCGGCCAGCCCCACCAGCTCATCGTGCTCACCGACCTGCGTCTGGCATTGCGCGAAGAGGAACGCGAAGCCTGGCGCCGGCTGGTCCGCGTGCTCAGCCACGAGATCAACAACTCCCTCACCCCCATCCAATCCATCGCGGACGCCCTCCGGGACACCGTCACCCAGGTGCCGCGCCCCGCGGACTGGGAGGAGGACACCCGTCACGGCCTGGGCATCATCGCCCGCAGAGCGGAAGCCCTGTCCCGCTTCATGTCCGCCCACGCGCGGCTCGCGCGCCTGCCGCCGCCCACCCTGGGCCCTGTCGAAGTGGAGCCCTGGGTGCGGCGGGTGGTGGCCCTGGAGCCGCGCCGTCCCGTCGCCGTGCGCCCGGGCCCCGTCCTCACCGTGTCCGGCGATGGAGATCAGCTGGAGCAACTGCTCATCAACCTGGTGCGCAACGCCGTGGACGCGGTCCTGTCGGAAGGGGGCACAGGCGGTGTCTGGGTTTCCTGGGCGGTGCACGCGCCGGGCGCCGTGGAGGTCTGGGTGGAGGATGAAGGCCCGGGCCTCGCGGACACCGCGAACCTCTTCGTGCCCTTCTTCACCACCAAGCCCCAGGGCAGCGGCATCGGCCTGGCGCTCAGCCGGCAGATCGCCGAAGCGCACGGAGGCAGCCTGCGCCTGGAGAACCGCACGGACGGCCGAGGCTGCCGCGCGAGGCTCAGGCTCCAGCTGGACGCTCCGCGCGCGTGAAGCGCTTCTTGCCGGACAGGGACGCGGGGCCCGTGGGCGTGGCGGGAGCGGCTTCAGGCTCCGGCACGGGCGCGGCCAGCCGGTAGAGCAGCGCGGTCGCCGCCCAGAAGAACAGCACCGTGAAGCCCACGTGGATCCACCGCGCCCCGGACCACTGCAGGAGCGAGCGCGGCAGCGCCTCCAGCGCGACGAAGCCGCCCATCCACTGCCCCAGCCAGCACAGCGCCGTCACCCACAGCACGCGCTGCCACGACGCCATCCGCGTGCGCCCGAAGGCATACCGGTGCAGGGCCCACAACAGCCCCACGGCGCAGCCCCACAGCGCCAGACGTGTCAGGGAAAGTCCCCGGTGCGAAGGACCCCATGGGTCCAGCTCCAGCACCCCGAAGCTCGGCGCCAGGATGAGCACCTGCACCAGCAGCACCCGGCGCACCCGCTCCGTCAATCCCTTGAGGAGCTGTCCATACGTCCAGGTCAGCGCAATCATTGGAGCCCTCCTCGGGCACGAATGAGCGGTGCTGCAGGAGAAGAACGGTTCGCCCTTTATTTCTTGATTTATTTGATTGGGGAGGACTCCCGGGCTCCACCCAGACAAGCAACATCCAGGGGTTGGAGGGTCATTCGCAATGACTATTCAAAGATGGACAGTTCAGAGAGGGTATAGAACTCAGCAGGTGGGGCGGTTCCGTCGTAGATAAGGGATTCCACGGAGAGCCGCACGAAGCGCACGGGCCCGGTGGGGGTGAGGGGCACGTCCTGGAAGACGGGCTCCTGGACGCCCAGGCGGAGCATCCCGTCCCCATAGGGAGATGCCCCCTCGGCAGGCTCGGTGTAGAGGCCGAACGTCGCATCGCGCAGGGACTGCTCCTGCGGGCTCATGTCCCGCAGTACGACGCGCGCCAGGGATTGCCACTGTTCGCCGTCAACACTGCCCTCCAGGACGAGCCAATCCCTACCGCCCCTGCCTTGCAGGTAGTACAGCCCGCGCACCACCGCGCGGCGCGGCAGGGCTGGCTGGGGCAGGGTGATGACGACGTTGTGGAAGCGGGGGTCGGTCTCCTTCTCCCAGAAGTCCACCGGGGTGAGCAGGCCATCCGTCCATGGACAGACATCCGGAAAGGACGGCTCGCACGTCGCGCCGCGACTGATGGGGCGCAGCGCCCCCGCGGGCAGCGGTTCGGCGCCGGTGCGCCATTCCTGCCGGAAATAGACGGAGCTGGACTCACCGCCCAGCGGAGAGAACAACCACGAGCCCATGCTGGCGGCGCGCAGCCGCACCTGGGGCGCGGCGAAGTCCTCCAGCACGTACGGGCTCGGCGTCCATGGGGACTCCGTGCCCTTCTGCCGCCAGAGCAGCTCGCCGCCGGACGTGACCCACAGCAGGGGCTCCGGGGCGGTGGGCAGCAGGGGAATCGTCGAACCGTCGTCGGCGAGCAGCTCCAGCGTGTCGCCGGTCTCCGGCACGGGAGGTGCCGGGGGCGCGGGCGGGAAGGCCACGGTGGGGCCCTGGTCGCTGCTGCCCACGAGCGGGTGCGCATCCCACGGCTTCAGCGTGGGCAGCTCCACGTCGTCCTGCATGGTGAACGAGAGGAAGGTGCCGCTGCCGTCCGCGTCCAGCGGCAGCGCCAGCCGCAGGCGGTTCGAGCGCCTGGAGGAGTCCTCCTCGTGCACGGCGTCCCCGGACAGCATCTCCAGGGTGAAGTCGCCCGAGGCCTCCGTGGTGGCGGTGGTGAGCGGCGTGAAGACGTCGTCCTCCAGCCGCTCCAGGGTCAGCGTCTCGCCGGAGCGCGGCGTGCCGTCGCGGTGGAGCGCGCGGCCGTACGCGAAGATGGGGTCCTCGGGATAGCGGTCGCAGCCAGCGGTGGTGAAGGCCAGCAGTCCCAGGGAAGTGACGAGTGCGCGTCGCATGTCAGTAGGTCGCCTTGAGCCCGAAGAGGGGGAGGATGACGGGGATGCGCATGGGGACCCGCACGGGGCGGACGTCCTTGTGGGGGGAGCCCTCGTAGTCGCCGCCTTCGGAGCGGTACTCGTAGGCCACCACCTCCTGCTGTGCGGAGAGGTTGAGCACGTCGAGCGACGCATCCAGCGTGAAGTCCTGGTAGGCCCACGACTTCGCGATGCGCGCGTCCACGCGGAAGAACGGCGCCAGCCGCTGCGTGCGGTCCAGATCCTGCCGCACCCATTCCGTCGAGCCGTCGCCATTCGTCACCCAGCGCTGCGTCTGGGAGGTGATCTGCCCCGTCTCCGGACGGCCGGTGTTGAAGTGCACCACCGTGCCCACGGTCCAGTTGTTGCCGAACTTGTAGCTGAGCGCGGCGTTGAAGGTGTGCGCCTGCTCGAAGGCGAAGGGCAGCGTGCCCTCCACCGTCTCCAGCACGCGGTTGTCGTCGCCGATGCGGGCGAAGCGCGCCTTCCGCTTGCTCTGCAGGAAGCTGTAGGACACCCAGCCGAACCAGTGGCGGCCCAGCGGATGGCGCGCCATCAGGTCGAAGCCGTAGGCGTAGCCCGTGGTGGCGGGGTCCTCGCCCAGGCCGCCCCGGCGGCGGCGGTTCTCCGCCACGTCCACCAGGTCGAACTCCACCGCGCGGGACAGCGGGTTGAAGTACGCGTCCGCGCTCAGCTCCAGCCCCTCGAAGGCCTTCCACTCCGCGCCCACGTCGAACTGCGCGCCGGACTGGAGGCCGTAGCGCAGGCTCGCGGTGTCGATGGCGGGCACGTGCACGAGCACGGTGGGCGGCTGGTGGAACAGACCCGCGCCGCCCTTGAGCGTGAGGGTGTCAGTCAGCGAATGGCGCACGGACAGGCGCGGCTCCACCGCGGTGAAGGTCATGCCCGGCACCAGGTGGTACGCGTCCACGCGCAGGCCCGGCGTCACCACCCAGGTATCGGACGGCTTCCAGGTCGCGGACGCATACACACCGGAGAAGGTGGCCAGGGCGCTGGGCCGCTTGAGCGGATCCGCGTCGTCGGAGGGCCGCCAGCCCGGAGGCCGCGCGGTGCCGATGAGCGTGGTGGCGGAGCGGCGGTGCTCCACGTCCGCGCCCACAGCGACGTCGAGCGACGGCGTCAGCGCGCGCCGCCACCCCGCGCGAGCGGCGACGCTCACCTGGCTCAGCCCGTACTCGCCCACGTCCTGGCGGACGAGGGTACCCCCGGCGTTCTGCGTCTCCTCGCCGGTGAGGCCCAGGCCGTCCCAGCCCAGGGTGACGCCGACCTCGCCCTCGCCCTCCGCCACCGGGTGCGTGCCGCGCAGGTCGATGCGGTGGAAGCGCGACACGACGCCGCCGCCCTCCGCCCCTGCCAGCATCTCCGGCGAGATGCCCACGTCGTCGGAGCTTCCCAGCGCGAACAGGCGCAGACGGCCCCGGCCCACCTTCTGCTCGATGCGTGCCTGGTAGTCCCAGAAGCCCGCGCGCAGCTGCTCCGCTTCCGGGCGCTGGAGCACGTTGGCCGCCAGCGAGATGAGCAGCGCGGAGTAGCTGAAGCGGCCCGCCAGACTGACGCTGGTGCCCGTGGATTCAAAGGGCTGCTCGATGAAGCCGCCCGCGTTGATGAGGTCCGCGTACGCGGTGAAGTGCAGCCGGTCTTCGCGAGGACGGCTGAGGCGCCCCTCCACCGCGCCGCCCAGCACGCGGCCGTACTGCACCGGCGGCGCGCCCGGATAGAAGTCCACGGTGTCGATGAAGTCCGGGTGCACCACCGCGGGCCCGAGCAGCAGGTGGTACAGCATCGGGATGCGCACGCCGTCCAGGAAGAAGCCCGTGGCGGCGGGCTGGCTGCCACGCACCACCGGGTAGCTGATGCCGGATGCGAGGCTGCCCACGCCCGGCATCAGCATCACCACGCGGAACGGGTCGCCCAGCGTGCCGGGCACCTCGCGGATCTCCTGCTCGTGCAGGCTGATGCGCGTGACTTCCGTGCGCGGGCGCTCGTCGCGCACGACGGTCTCGTAGGGGTTCACCTCGCGAGGCTGGAGCCGGTAGACGACCTGGAGCGTCTGGCCTTGCGTCAGCGTCTCCGTGAACGTCGTCGTCGCGTGGCCTGGAGCGCGGACCTCCAGCGTGTGCGAGCCCGGCGACACGTCCACCGTGAAGAGGCCCTGCGCGTCCGTGGTGGCGGCGGGCTCCGCGGCGCCGTCCAGGAAGAGGGCCGCATCCTGCAACAGGCGGCGCGTGCCGCGAGCGCGCACCTCGCCGGTGAGGCGCGTGGTGGAGGCGGGGACCTGCACGGGCGGAGTGAAGCGGTAGACGAAGGGCAGGCGCACCGCCACGGGAGTGCCGCCCAACGTGGCCGGGGTGAAGCGCAGGCCCGGGGCCGCGGCGAGCGCCGCGTCGGTGAGGCGCGGCTCGGTGGCGGCGCGTACCACCTTCGCCTCCGCGACGCGGCCCTCCACGTCCACCAGCAGCTCCAGCTCCACCTCGCCCGGCGTGCCCTCCAGGCCTTCCGGCCACGCGGCGGGAGCGTCGGCGGTGAGGCTGGGAGGCACGAGCGTCGTGTCACCCGCGTCCGGGGAGAGGCCCAGGCGGAGGGCGTCCTCGGCGGAGAGGGACTGGCCCGCGTCGGTGGCGTGGACGTCCACCTCCACGGCGCGAGGTTCGCTGGTGGCGGAGGGAACGCCCTGCGCGTGGGCGGTCGAGGCGGACAGGAGCGCCAGCGCCAGGGGGAATGCACGGGGGAGGAACATGGGCGGGCGCTTCAACACCGGACCCCTACAAAAGTGACACCCGCGCTGTCGCCGGACTGCTCCGGCCCGGCGAGGACACTGCATGCACTCATGGATTCGGCTCAAAGGCGCCCATGACTTCCCCGGCCCGGTGCGGAAGTCGGTTCACGCAGGGCATCCGGACCGGGAGGTGAATCCCGGTGGTGCCCTTCCACTCGGAGTCTATGGGATGCCGTGCCAGGAGTCGCCGGGCCTCGTGATTCCCCTCGAGCCGCGCCCCTCCGTCCCCAAGGCGGCGCGATGACTACTCGAAGATGGACAGCTCGGAGAGGGTCCGGAGCTCAACGGGTTGGATGGCGCTGTTGTAGCCAAGGGTTTCCACGGTGAGCCGCACGAAGCGCACGGGGTCCGTGCCGGTGAGGGGCACGTCCTGGAAGACCGGCGCCTTCCTGCCCAGGGGAAGCGGCCCGTCGCCGTAAGGGGAGTCGCCAGTCGACTGGACGTTGAAGCCGAACTGGGTGTCGAGCAGGTTGCGCTCCAGCGAGGTCAGGTCCTGGAGCGTGACACGCGCCAGGGATTGCCACTGTTCGCCGTCCGCGCTGCCCTCCAGGACGAGCCAATCCTTGCCGTGGGGGCCCGGCACGTAGCTCAGCCCGCGCACCACCGCGCGGCGGGGCGTGCCCGGCTGGGGCAGGGTGATGGCGAGGCTCTTGGCCCGGGGAGTGGCCCGCTCCTGGGGGAAGTCCACGGGCGTGAGCAGGCCATCCGTCCATGGACAGTCACCGGAGGGAGACGGCTCGCACGTCGCGCCGCGGCTGAGGGGGCGCAGCGTCCCCGTGGGCAGCGGTTCGGCGCCGGTGCGCCACTCCAGCTGGAACTCCACGGAGCTCATCTCGCTGCCCAGGGGAGAGTAGATCCACGTGCCGGAGCTGGCGGCGCGCAGCAGGACTCGGGGCTGGACGAAGTCCTCCAGGACGTACAGGCCCGGCGTCCACGGTGACGTCATGCCGCGCTCGCGCCAGAGCAGCTCGTCGCCGGACATGACCCACATCAGGGGCTCCGGGTCGGTCGCCAGGAGGGGGATGAAGTCGCCGGTGGCCTCGTCCTGCATCTCCATCGTGTCCGCCGTCTTGGGCTGGGCAGGCGCCGGGGGGGCGGGGGGGAAGGCCACAATGGGGCCCTGCTCCCCCATGCTCACGGTCGGGTGCGCGTCCCAGGGCTGCAACGTGGGCAGCTCCACGTCGTCCTGGAAGAGGAATGAGACGAAGGCACCGCTGCCATCCTCCTCCAGCGGCAGCGCCAGGGTGAACCGGTTCATGTCCCTGAAGGCGTACGTATCGCTGACGGCCTCGCCGTAGAGCAGCTCCATTGTGAAGTCGCCGGAGGGCTCGGGGAGGACGGTGCCGAAGGGCTGGAAGACCCGGGTCTCCCGGTCCATGCGCTGGACGCTCAGCGGTTCGCCGGAGTGCGGCGTGCCGTCCCGGCGGAGCGCGCGGCCGTACACGAAGACAGGGTCCTCGGGATAGCGCTGGCAGCCGGTGGTGGCGGAGGCCAGGAGCGCCAGGGAGGTGACGAGTGCGCGTCGCATGTCAGTAGGTCGCCTTGAGGCCGAGGAGCGGAAGGATGATGGGAATGCGGATGGGCGCTCGGGTGGGCTTGATGTCCTGGGGCTCCGAGCCGCTGAACCCGGACTCGAGGCGGTACTCGTAGCCCACGACCTCCTGCTGCGCGGAGAGGTTGAGCACGTCGAGCGACGCGTCCAGGGTGAAGTCCTGGTAGGCCCACGACTTCGCGATGCGCGCGTCCACGCGGAAGAACGGCGCCAGCCGCTGTGCGCGGTCCAGATCCTGCCGCACCCAGTTGGATGAGCCATCCGGGTTCGTCACCCAGCGCTGCGTCTGGGAGGTGATCTGCCCCGTCTCCGGACGGCCGGTGTTGAAGTGCACCACCGTGCCCACGGTCCAGTTGTTGCCGAACTTGTAGCTGAGCGCGGCATTGAAGGTATGCGCCTGTTCAAAGGCGAAGGGCAGCGTGCCTTCCACCGTCTCCAGCACGTGGTTGTCGTCGCCGATGCGGCCGAAACGCGCCTTCCGCTTGCTCTGCAGGAAGCTGTAGGAAACCCAGCCGAACCAGTGTCGGCCCAGCGGGTGGCGCGCCATCAGGTCGAAGCCGTAGGCGTAGCCCGTGGTGGCGGGGTCCTCGCCCAGGCCGCCCCGGCGGCGGCGGTTCTCCGCCACGTCCACCAGGTCGAACTCCACCGCGCGGGACAGCGGGTTGAAGTACGCGTCCGCGCTCAGCTCCAGCCCCTCGAAGGCCTTCCACTCCGCGCCCACGTCGAACTGCGCGCCGGACTGGAGGCCGTAGCGCAGGCTCGCGGTGTCGATGGCGGGCACATGCACGAGCACGGTGGGCGGCTGGTGGAACAGGCCCGCGCCGCCCTTGAGCGTGAGGGTGTCCGTCAGCGAATGGCGCACGGACAGGCGCGGCTCCACCGCCGTGAAGGTCATGCCCGGCACCAGGTGATACGCATCCACGCGCAGGCCCGGCGTCACCACCCACGTGTCGGACGGCTTCCATGTCGCGGACGCATACACACCGGAGAAGGTGGCCAGGGCGCTGGGCCGCTTGAGCGGATCCGCTTCGTCGGTAGGGCGCCAGCCCGGCGGATACGCGCTGCCGGTGAGCGTGGTGGCGGAGCGGCGGTGCTCCACGTCCGCGCCCACGGCCAGGTCCAGCCACGACGTCAGCGAGCGGCGCCATCCCGCACGAGCGGAGACGCTCACCTGCCTCAGCCCGTACTCGCCCGCCTTCTCGATGAAGAGCTGGCCCCCGGCATCGCTCCGCGTCTCCTCGCCGGTGAGGCCCAGGCCATCCCAGCCCAGGGTGATGCCCACCTCGCCCTCGCCCTCCGCCACCGGGTGCGTGCCGCGCAGGTCGATGCGGTGGAAGCGCGACACGACGCTGGCCCCGTCTGCCCTCCTGCGCATCTCCGGCGAGATGCCCACGTCGTCGGAGCTGCCCAGCGCGAACAGGCGCAGGCGGCCCCGGCCCACCTTCTGCTCGACGCGCGCCTGGTAGTCCCAGAAGCCCGCGTGCACCTGATCCACTTCCGGCAGGACCCGGGTTGCCAGCGAGAGGAGCAGCGCGGAGTAGCTGAAGCGGCCCGCCAGACTGACGCTGGTGCCCGTGGATTCAAAGGGCTGCTCGATGAAGCCGCCCGCGTTGATGAGGTCCGCGTACGCGGTGAAGTGCAGCCGGTCCTCGCGAGGACGGCTGATGCGTCCCTCCACCACGCCGCCCAGCACGCGGCCGTACTGCACCGGCGGCGCGCCCGGATAGAAGTCCACGGTGTCGATGAAGTCCGGGTGCACCACCGCGGGCCCGAGCAGCAGGTGGTACAGCATCGGGATGCGCACGCCGTCCAGGAAGAAGCCCGTGGCGGCGGGCTGGCTGCCACGCACCACCGGGTAGCTGATGCCGGATGCGAGGCTGCCCACGCCCGGCATCAGCATCACCACGCGGAACGGGTCGCCCAGCGTGCCGGGCACCTCGCGGATCTCCTGCTCGTGCAGGCTGATGCGCGTGACTTCCGTGCGCGGGCGCTCGTCGCGCACGACGGTCTCGTAGGGGTTCACCTCACGAGGCTGAAGCCGGTAGACGACCTGGAGTGTCTGGCCTCGCGTCAGCGTCTCCGGGAACGTCGTCGTCTCGTGACCCGGTGCGCGGACCTCCAGCGTGTGCGAGCCCGGCGGCAGGTCCATCGCGAAGTGGCCCCGTGCGTCCGTCGTGGCGGCGGGCTCCGCGGCGCCGTCCAGGAAGAGGGCTGCGTCGGAGAGGGGCTTGCGCGTGCCACGTGCGCGCACCTCGCCGGTGAGGCGCGTGGTGGAGGCGGGGACCTGCACGGGCGGAGTGAAGCGGTAGACGAAGGGCAGGCGCACCGCCACGGGAGTGCCGCCCAACGTGGCCGGGGTGAAGCGCAGGCCCGGGGCCGCGGCGAGCGCCGCGTCGGTGAGGCGCGGCTCGGTGGCGGCGCGCACCACCTTCGCCTCCGCGACGCGGCCCTCCACGTCCACCAGCAGCTCCAGCTCCACCTCGCCCGGCGTGCCCTCCAGGCCTTCCGGCCACGCGGCGGGAGCGTCGGCGGTGAGGCTGGGAGGCACGAGCGTCGTGTCACCCGCGTCCGGGGAGAGGCCCAGGCGGAGGGCGTCCTCGGCGGAGAGGGACTGGCCCGCGTCGGTGGTGTGGACGTCCACCTCCACGGCGCGAGGCTCGCTGGTGGCGGAGGGCACGCCCTGCGCGTGGGCGATCACACCGGACAGGAGCACGAGCGCCAACACCAGGGGGGCGGCACGAGAGGGGGACATGATGGGCGGACGCTTCAAACAGCGGCCACCCGACAGGCTGTCACCCAGGCCGAGCCCGGAAGGCTCCGGCGCGACGTGGGCACTGCACGCATTCATGACTTCAACCCCTGGTGTCCGTGACTTCTCTGGCCGGGCCGGAAGTCGATTCACGCAGGGCATACGGACCGGGAGGGGAAGTCCGGCTGTGCCTTCTTGCGCGGGGGCTGTCCCCTGCCATGGCCTCCGCGTCGCGCCAGCCCGTCCCTGGGGATGGGCGCGCTGTGCGAACGCGCACGGCCCTCTGTCCCGAGGTGCCGCCCCCTGGAGCCGCGACAGGAGCGGTCGTTACACTTTTTCATGTCGAGCGGAAGCCACGGCCAGGGTTCCGCGGGGAGGGCGCATGCGGACGCCGAAGGACGAACTGCTGCTCCGGGCGATGGACCATGCGTTGTCAGCGCGAACGATGGACGCGGTGGAAGCGCTGGCCGCGCTCTACCGGTTGTTGGACGCGGAGCGCATTCCCGAGGACGAGAACTACGCCGTGTTCGCCACGGCCTTGTCGCGCCGGTTGGAGGGGGCGACGGGGGCGCTGCATCCGTACCGGGCGTCGGAGGTGGACGGCAGCGCGCCCCAGATTGAGTTGTTCCGGCGGTTGATGAAGCACCTGCCGCTGGCATCGGCGGCGGACGCGGTGGCGAACGCACTGCTCGCGGATTTCCTACGAGGACACGCGGAGGCGACGCTGCTGGACGTGGGCATCGGGCAGGGGCGGCAGGAGTGCAACCTGCTGCGAGCGCTGGCGAAGGCGGGCGCGCTGCCCCGGCACCTGACGGTGGTGGGCGTGGACCCCAGCGGCACGAGCCTGGTGGAGGCGCGAGACGCGGTGCTGGCGGTGGCGGAGGAGGTGGGGCTGTCGCTCGATTTCGTGAAGCTGGAGTCGCCGGTGGAGGACCTGGACGCGGCGACGTGGGCGGCGTTGCGAGCCGTGCGCCGGCCACTGGTGGTGAACGCGGCGTTCGCGCTGCACCACGTGGCGGAGAAGGAGACGTCGGGAGTGGAGGCGCGAGACGCGGTGCTGGCGAGGCTGGCGTCGTTGGGCCCGGTGGGCGTGGTGATGTGCGAGCCCCACGTCGACCACCACCGGGCACCGGCGCGTGAGCGATTGAAGAACGCGTGGAATCACTTCTCCCGGGTGTTCCAGCTGCTGGATACGCTGGAGATACCGGGCGCGGAGCGTCGCGCCATCAAGCGGTTCTTCGGTCGGGAGGTGGATGACATCGTGGGAACGGTGAACGAATCGGAGCGGTGCGAGCGGCACGAGCCGGCCCTGGCCTGGTGGGAGCGGTTGCAGCGCGCGGGCTTCGCGCCGCGAGGCGGGCTGGAGGCGGTGTGCCCGGACGACGTGCACCCGGCCGTGGGCCTGTGCGTGGAGGAGGGCACGGTGGGCATCACCTTCCGGGGCGATGTGCTGGTGTCGGTGCTGGCGGCGGTACCGGGGGAGGGCGCGTGAGCGATCTGGATGCGTTGGCGCCGAAGGTCATCGCGAAGTGCCGTGAGGCCGGGGTGCGGCTGGCATTGGCGGAGGCGTGTACGGGAGGGCTGATGACGGCGGCGCTGACGGAGGTGCCGGGGGCCTCGGCGGTGGTGGAGCGAGGGTTCGTGCCGTACTCGAACGAATCGAAGGGAGAGCAGCTGGGGGTGCCGCTGGCGTTGTTGCAGGCGCACGGGTCGGTGAGCGCGGAGGCGGTGGGCGCGATGGCGGCGGGGGCACTGGAGCGTTCGTGGGCGGACTGGGCGGTGGCGGAGACAGGCATCGCGGGGCCCGGAGGCGGGACGGAGACGAAGCCGGTGGGGCTGGTGTTCATCGCGGTGCAGCGGCGAGGGAGGGCCGCGGTGGTGGAGCGTCACCGGTTTGAAGGGGACCGGCGCCAGGTGCGGCATGCCGCGGCGGCGCGAGGGCTGGCCCTCCTTCTGGAGCAGGTGGGAGTGGAGTCCTGAATAGGGGACTCATCCCTCCGGACGTTGGCACGTGGAGGCCTGATGGAGGAGAAGGTTTGACGCAGTCTCACGAAGGGGGCCTCGATGTATCGAATCGACGTGGACCGAGCGGAATCCATCGTGAGCTTCGCGCTGGAGGGCTACATCCGGCTGGAGGAGATGCAGCGCTTCGTGGAGGACCTGCGCGCCGCGACGGATGAAGTGGCGGGGCAGGCCATCAAGATCGAAGCGGACCTGCGCACGTTCCGGCCGGCATCACCGGAGGCCGCGGACCTCATCCGGAGGGTGCAGGAGTACGGGCTGCGCTCCGGGGTGACGCGGGTGGCGGAGCTGGTGCAGAACCAGATCGTCGCGTTGCAGTTGAACCGGGTGGCATCCGGGAGCGGGACGGACAAGATCCTCCGCCGTTTCTGGCAGGAGTCCGCGGCACGGACCTGGCTGAAGCACGGAGACGCGGAGCTGGGAGTGGCGCTGCAGGGCTGAGCGGAAACGAACATGCCAGCGCGCGGGTGGTGCGTGCTGTGGGTGTTGTTCGTGACGGGCTGCGCGACGTCACGGACGTGGCGGTTGGACACGGGAGAAGGCCGGGCGCGTGAGCACACGCCGCGCACGGACACGCGGCCCGTGACGCTGGAGCGAGACACCTTCGAGAAGGCGGTGCGGACGCTGGCGCGCGAAGCGCCGGTGTCGGCGCATCCGAGAAGGGAAGCCCTTCGGCTGTTGAATCCCGGAGCGGATCGTCCGCGCGCTTCACTCGGCGTCGTCTCCGTGGACGACCCGAGGCAGGGGCGCGTCCGCGTGGCTCAAGGACGCACGGAGTTGGAGACCGCCTACGGACGCTGGTGCGTGCGCAAGCGATTGTCCGGAGACTGCCTGCGCCTGTTGGACCGGGGCCTGACGCTGGATGAGGAGGGCAAGCGGACGCTGGCCTTCCGGATTGCATTGGACTCGGTGTGGGAAGAGACGGCTGAAGCCTTGGAGGGGATGGTGGACCCCGAGGCGACAGTGTCCCTGCTGGTGATGACAGGCGCGGTGTACTTCGGCCTGTGGCTGGTGCCGGAGCCGCTGTTGTCGAAGGGAGTGGCGGCGACGCTGACGGTGGCGCTGATTGCGTACCTGGGCTGGGACACGGTGTGGAGTCTCATCCAGGGCTGGAGGGTGCTGGCGGCGGAGGTGAAGGAAGCGCAGACCTTCGACGGCATCCGGGACGCGGGAGAGAAGTACGGCGAGGTGATGGGCAAGCAGGCGGCACGGGCCTTCGTGATGCTGGCGATGGCGGCGCTGGGAAGCACGGCGCAGACGCTGGCGACGAGGGTCGCGACACTGCCGGGCTCAGCGCAGGCCGCATTGGCGGGAGCGGAGCAGGGAGGCTTCCGGCTGGTGGCCGCGGCGGAGGTCTCCGCAATCGCGGTGTCCGCGAGCGGCGAGGTAACCCTCGTGCTGGCGCCCAACGCGGTGGCGATGGGCACGAAGGGACCGAATGTCCCGGCGCCCGTTGAAGTCCGGGTGCATCACATCGCCACGAACAAGTGGTGGGAGGCGACGCACAACGGTGGCCCGTGGTCGCCCAAGTTCCAGGAACTTTTTGACCGTGCAGGGATGTCCCTGGATGACGAGGTGAACACAGTTCGTGTCCGGGGCCATCAAGGTCCGCATCCTCGGAAGTATCATGAGGAGGTCTATGAACGCTTGAAGGAGGCATTGGGACGTTGCAGGAGTATTCAGCGGTGCAGTGAGGCCCTCGTGAAGGAACTCCAGTCGATGGGAGCGGAGATCTCCACGGAGGGCAGCCGGCTCAACTTGCTTGTCACTCAACCCTGAGGCTCAGGACGCTGGTTCCGATGCGCTACTTCAAGCTTCTCGACGACATGGATATCCGTGACCGCTGGCTTCCAGGCGAAGCAACGAACGCGCAGGGGCATGAGATCGATGACATCTGGCAGTTCGCGGATGGCTGCCCGGTCCAGATCAATGAGCGCCTGACGATTCCCATCGGACATCCGGGAGTAGTGCAAGACTTCTCAATAACGAGCGTCGGTGGCGCACCTGTTGTTCACCGGCGGGTCGCGAACATCTTCTCTGAACTGGCACCAGGTGACGTACAGGTCATTCCCGTTGAGGTCGAAGGGCAGTCCGAGCCTTATTTCATCCTCGTCGCGACACGGACCATTCGATGCATTGATGATCAGCAGTCCGCAGAGGTGAAGTACTGGCTGCCAGAGGATGAACGGCCAGAAAAGACGGGAACATACCGTGCTGTCTACGGCATGCGCATCGACCCGACGAAGGTCGGTGATGCCAGGGTCTTCCGTCCCTGGGGCTGGACTGTCGCTCTCCTCGTCTCCGAGGACATCAAGGAGGCGCTGGAGCGCTCCGGCGCCACGGGGATGGCGTTCAGGGAAGTCACGGGCCCCAGCGAAGTCAGCCCCGAGGAGCGCGAACACAACCGCAAGCTCCAGGCCCTCTATGAGCGGTCCACGAAACCTCGTGAAGCCTTCTGGCGCACGCTGGGCACCATGGACGACAACTTCGTCATCCCCATCGTCGTCGGAGGTGGTTGGCCGGCGAAGAGCGAGATCTGGCGCGTCATCCACCGCCCCGATGGCCGAACGCTCTTCGTGACGGACGGCCTTTCCAACTACTTCTCTGACAAAGCAGAGCCCTCCGTGGGCTTCGGCCTGGAGCTGGCGCTCGAAACGGACGAGCCCGTGGAGAACGTGGCGAAGAGCTGGCAGCAGCTCCTGCTGGAACGCATCGCCAACGAGCTCGTGGGCCACGAACACCTGCGCGAGCCTGCGAGGACCGGCATCCTCTCCATGGAAGTGGACGGAGAGCGCATGCCCGAACCGCTCCTGACCAAGGAAGGCCGGGTCGCCGTGCTCCTGGGGATGGACACCCCATCACTCCCGGGTCACTTCACGATGCCAGACGGACAGGTCCGGCTCGTCACCGTGAAGACTCTCATGCCCCGGGAGCTCACGTACCTGCTGGAGCACGGCCGGGAGGAGCTGCTCCACCGCTTCAACCAGTCCCACCCCGGCCACCTGTCCAAGGCCTGGCGCCAGCCCGTCGTGTAGCTACCGCATCCCCAGCAGCAGCCACACCGCCAGCGCTCCATAGAGCGGCACGTTGAGCGCCAGCGTCAGTCGGTTGATGCGCCGGAACCGCTCCTGCTCCGCATCCGCGAACCACACCCCATCCTCGCCGGTGGTGCGTCCCTCCACCGCCTGATGGAACAGCGCCGCATACGCCACTTCCACCACCAACGTCACCAGCACCAACCCCACCAACGCCAGCGCCCACACATCGCGCCCATCCAGTACTCCGGCCCACTTCTCCCCGGTGTACACGAGCCCCGCCCCGACCAGCGCGATGCACCCCAGGTCGTGGCCCACGCCATACGGCGGCTTCCAGTTGCGCGACACGTAGAGCATGTAGAGCTCCGCGGCACCGCGCAGCCACATGGACACCGCGAACGCCCCCAGCACGACGCGCGCTTCCACCGGCACGGACGCATCCATCGCCACCAGCGGGCACACCAGGAACCAGAGGAACACCGCGTACAGCAGCCACGCCAGCTTCGGCCCGGAGATGCGCCCACCCCGGCCGCCCTGCGCGTTCTGCCGGCGCCGGAACCCCACCGCCGCGCTCGCGCACGCCAGCAACGCCACCACCAGGAACACCCGCGTCGACGAAGTGAGCATCAGTAGGAACGGGGATAGTGGTGGGGAAACCGCTCGACGTACCACGCGCGAAGCCGGGGCAGGTGCGCGAGGGACACCCGCGGATGCAGGTGATGCACCACGTGCATCACCACGTGCCGGGGCGCCAATCCCAACCACCCCCACCACCCGAGCCCATGGTCGCGAGTGCACGCGAACACATCTTCCAGCCTCCGCCCCTGCGCGGGCGCGGCGGTGTGCTCGGCGAGCAACCGGTGCGCGTTGAACCCAGACGCCACCAGCAACGGCACCCCATACCCCCACAGCACGGCGGAAGGCCACCGCACCGCCAGCGCCAGCACGCCCAGGTGGAACAGCACCTGCCCTGCCTCCGCCCGAGCACACGCCACCACCTCCGCATCCCGCGTGAGCGCCCGCCCGGAGCGGTCCTGCAGGAACACGCGCCCATACGCCGTGCGCAGCGAAGGCAGCACCCACGCGCAAAGCCCTAGCGGCCCCCGCAGCACCCAGCCAGGGATGACCCCCAGGAGCAGGACCCACCGCCACACCGTGCGCAGCCGTCCTCCATCCGGAGGCTTGCGGTACGGATCCGACGGCAGGCCCGCATCGCGATGATGGCGGAGGTGGTGGTAGCGCATCGCCGCCAGCGTGGACGCAATCGGGTAACCCGCGACGGCCTCCAGCAGACACAGTCTCCATTCGCGCCTTCGCGAAGACAGGTGGACCGCGTCATGAAGCAGGACGCCCAGCGCATGCAGCCGTCCCGCGACGATGAGCACGGCCAACGGCAACAGCACCGGAGGAGCCCAAGTCATGACCGCCCACCCCAGGGCCATCCCCGCCCACTCCACGGCCGCCAGGCGCAGCAGTCCGGAGGGCGTGGCGGGAACGAGCAGCTCGCGAGGCACCGCCGCGCGGCGAGGCAGGGAAGAGGACATCGGGTGCCAGGACTCCACGCATGGGGGCCGGACGCAAGCCCCGTGCGGATTGGACACCCGGAGACGGGCACGGCACGCTCCGCGCGTGCACCGGGACGGTCAATCATGAGTGTGGATGTGCCGACGCAGCCGGCCCTCGCGGGCACGCGCATGGAGTGGGGCGGCTGGGTCTTCCCCCGCTGGAACGATCCGAGGCTGCCCTTCGCGGCGCTGCTCACGCTCTACGGAGTGCTGGGCTTCACCTTCTTCGGCTTCAACCGCAGCCCCGGGCAGATGGCCTTCCTGGTCGTCTCCGGCACGCTGCTGGACGCGGTCCTGGGCTGGGTGCTCAAGCGGCGCAAGGAGCTGCCGCTCTCGGCGTACATCTCGTGCTGCTCGCTGGCGCTGCTCTTGAACTACTCGCACGCGAGCACGCTGCTCTGGCTGCCGGTGTGGCTGGCCATCGGTTCCAAGTACGTGCTGACCTTCCAGGGGCGGCATGTCTTCAACCCGTCGATGTTCGCGGTGGCGGTGTCGTTGCTCACCACGCGCGAGCTCATCACCGCCGCGCCCGCCTACCAGTGGGCCAACGGGGAGGTCGCGCTGTCGGCCTTCATCGTGATGGCGGCGATGGTGCTGTTCTTCTTCCGCGTGGGCCGCGGCTGGCTGGTGATCAGCTTCCTGACCTTCTACGCGCTCCAGACGGCGCTGCGAGCGTTCATCCTCCGCCACCACCTGCCGCCGGAGGTGCTGTTCCTGGGCACGCTGGGAGCGCCGTCGTTCTTCATCTTCGTCTTCTACATGCTCACCGACCCGGCGACGTCACCGGGGACGCCGAAGGCCCAGGTGCTGGTCGCGCTGGCCATCACCTGCGTGGACCTGGTGCTGCACCTGAAGGAGAGCGTCTACACGTTCTTCTACGCGGCGCTCACCGTGGCCACCTGCCGCTTCGTGTTCATGCACGCGCGCGAGCTGTGGCGCACCCGGGGCGCGTCGCTTCGCCGGCTCCTGGCTCCGGACATGCTCAAGCGCGTGGGCGTGGTGGGAGGGCTGGGGGCGGTGCTGGCCACGGGCTACTCGGTGTCGGCGGCGCAGGGGGAGCGTCAGGCGCCGCTCGCGTTCCACCTGGATGCGCAGGACGTCACGCAGGCGGGCCTGTCCTCCACGATGGGACACACGCTGGAGGAGTTGGATCCGCGCGTGGCCCACGTCGCCAAGTGGCTGGTTGCCGTAGGCGACGCGGTGGCCACCGGCGACTTCGACGGCGACGGCAAGCTGGACCTGTTCCTCACGCACCCGCTGGGCACGCCGGAGCACCACGCGGGCCTGTACCGCAACCTGGGCGGACTGCGCTTCGAGCGCGTCCCCGTGCCCGCGCTGGAGCGCTTCGCCACCCGCTACAAAGAGGAGGGTCTGGCGGGCGGCGGGACGTTCGTGGACTGGGATGGAGACGGGGACCTGGACCTCGCGGTGGCGGTGGCCTTCGGGCCGGTGCGCCTGCTGCGCAACACGCTGCGCGAGACGGGCACGGCGGGCTTCGAGGACGTGACGGAGTCCGCGGGCGTGACGGACCACGCGGTGAGCCTGGGGCTCACGTTCCTCGACTACGACCGAGATGGGCACCTGGACCTGCTGGTGCTCAACGCGATGACGACGCACCTGCCGGACTACCCGGAGCCCGCGCCGCCGCTCAACCTCTTCAAGCTGCCGGAGCCTGAGTATGCGGGGGACCGCCGCATGCTGCGCTTCATGCACGACGGCTGGCACAACGCGAACAACGGCGGTCGCAACGCGCTCTACCGCGGCCGAGGAGACGGCACATTCGAGAAGCAGGACGTGGAGGCGCTGGGCCTGAAGGAGACGCACTGGTCGCTCGCGGTGAGCACGGTGGACCTGAACCAGGACGGGTGGACGGACCTCTACGTGGCCAACGACTTTGGACCGGACGACGTCTACCTGAACGAGGGTGGCCGGCACTTCCGCCACATCGTGGGCAACCGCTTCGGGGAGATTGGCCGGGACACGTACAAGGGCATGAACGCGAGCGTGGCGGACTTCGACCGCAACGGTTGGTTGGACGTGTACGTGTCCAACGTGCACCACTCGCTCCAGGCGGAGGGCAGCCTGTTGTGGATGGTGGGGCCGGGCGAGGACGCCTTCGTTCCCCGCTTCCAGGACGAGGCCACCTTCCGGGGCGCGCTGAACGAGCGCCGCTTCGGCTGGGGCGCGGCGGCGGGGGACCTGGATGACGACGGGTGGCCGGACCTGGTGCAGGCCAACGGCATGGTGGACGCGCGTCTGGACGCGGAGAAGTGGCGCATCCCGGCGGGGCAGCGCAACGACTACTGGTACGTGAACCACAAGTTGATGCAGTCCGGCCCGGAGGTGCACACGTACGCGGACAAGTGGGGCGACATCCGGGGCCGCGTGCTCTATCCGAACGAGGCGCGCCGCGTGTACCTCAACCTGGGTGACACGAGGCCGGGGCACTTCGTGGACGTGGCGAAGGAGGTGGGCATCGAAGCGCCGGACAACTCGCGCGGCGTGTTGATGGCGGACCTGGATGACGACGGCGACCTGGACGTGCTCATCACCAACCAGCACGCGCCGGTGTCGCTGTACCGCAACACGCTGCGAGCCAGCGCCACGGACGCGAAGCCGGACGCGCACTTCGTGGGCCTGTCGCTGGTGGGGGACGGCCAGCGTACGCACCGGAGCGCGGTGGGCACTCGCGTGGTGGTGTCCTACGAGGAGAACGGCAAGCGCGTGGAGCAGGTGCGCGAGGTGGGGCTGATGGGCGGGTTCTCCGCGTCGGCGGATCCCCGGCTGCACTTCGGGCTGGGCCGTCACGCGGGGCCGGTGAAGGCGGTCATCCACTGGTATGGCGCGCAGCCTCAGGAGGTGATGTTGGAGGCGGACCGTTACCAGGAGGTGCGCCAGCCTCCCGCGCCCACGGCGCTGCGGGGAGGGCCCTGAAGCGATGCTCTCCGCGATGAAGGGCGCCACGGTGCGGCGGGAGGACCTGGACGCCGGCACCCGGGCGCGGATGTTGGCGCTGATGCAGTGCTGCTACGTGGGCGTGAGCGCCGAGCGCTTCCACGCGGACCTGGACGCGAAGCAATGGGTGTTCCTGCTGCACGCCCGGCGCACGCGGGAGTTGGTGGGGTTCAGCACGGTGCGGGTGGCGGAGGAGGGCGGGGTGGAGGTGTTGTACTCGGGCGACACGGTCATCCATCCGGACTGGTGGGGCCACAAGACGTTGCAGGTGGTGTTCGGAAGGTTGTTGCTCGCGCGCAAGCTGCGCCGGCCGTGGCGGCCGCTGTACTGGCTGCTCTTGTCGGGCGGATACAAGACGTACCTCCTCGCGGTGAACTACTTCCCGCGTACGCATCCGCGCCGGGACTGGGCACCGCCGGAAGGGCGCTCGGAGTTCCTGCACGGGCTGGCGACGCGATGGTTCGGCGCGCAGTACGACGCGGCGAAGGGAACGCTGCGCTTCGACGGCGCGCACTATCGGGTGCGGGACGGCGTCTCGCCCATCGACCGCGACGCGGCGGCCCATCCGCACATCGCCTACTTCGCCGAGCGCAATCCCGGCCACGCCGAGGGCGAGGAGCTGGTGTGTCTGGTGGAGATCCGTGGCTGGGATCTGGCGAGGGCGCTGGCGCGAAGCGTCTGGGGCCAGCTGCGCCGCTGGGCTCGACGGGAGCGAGATGCCTCGCGGGTCCGCGTGGGGACGTGACGTGCTGGGGTCGCGTGAAATGCAGGCCGCGATGATGATGGCACTGGAGCCACTGGCTTCCCGTGGGGCGCAGAACGCGATGATGACGGTGCTGGGACCGCTGAACTCCCGCGCGCTGCTGGCCGTCATGATGGCGTCACTGGGGCCAGTGGCTTCTCGTGAGGTGCTGATCGCGAAGATGGCGGCGCTGAAGCCGCTGCCCCTTCGCAAGGTGCTGACCGCGACGATGGGGGGACAGAGGGCGCCCGCGTTGTGCCTCCGCCATGCGCTGCTCGTGAAGCCGCGCGCAGACGTGATGTGCTGACTTCCCGCACGATGCTGTCCGCCACGATGGCGGCACTGACGCCGTCCGCGCTGCGCTTCCGTCATGCGCTGCGCGAGCCAGAGGACGCGCAGGCCGAATGCCTCATGCGCATCCTCCGCGCCGTGGAGGGCACGGCTCAAGCGGAGCGGGTGCAGCACTTCGACCGTATCCGCACCGCTTGGGAGTTCCAGGACGCGGTGCCCATCACCACTCCGGACTCGGTGGCGGAAGACGTCGATCGCATCGCGCGAGGAGACGCACGAGTCCTTACGCGTGAGCCCGTGCTGCGCTTCGAGCTGTCCGGTGGCTCATCAGGCGCGTCCAAACGGGTGCCGGTGACGCAGGGCCTGCTGCGCGAGTTCCAGCGCGCGCTCGCGCCCATGCTGCATGAGGTCTTCCTGCGCCGTCCCGCCGTGCGCGAAGGCCCCAGCTACTGGTCCATCTCCCCATTGGGCCGAAGGCAGCACCGGACCGCGGGCGGCATCCCGGTGGGCTCGGCGGAGGACAGCGCCTGGTTCCCGCGCCCGTTGCAGCCGCTGCTCTCGCGTGTCTTCACCGTGCCGGGCTCGGTAGGAAAGGCTCCGCACGTGGAACCGTGCCGCTACGTGACGCTGTGGTTCCTCGTGCGGTGTTCGAACCTGTCGCTGATCAGCGTCTGGAATCCCAGCTTCCTCACGCTGCTGGTGGACGCTCTGGAGCGGCACGGCGAACGGCTCGCGGAGGACCTGGAGCGCGGCACGCTGCGGCCCCCCGAACACGACGCGGAGGGCGAGCCCGTGGGCCACGACCCTGCCTGGACGGCGCTCGTGCAGGGGCTCCAGGGCGTGCGTGACATCCCGAGGGCCCAGGTGCTGCGCGCTGCCCTCCGTGACGGACTGCCTTCCGCGCGCACGCTCTGGCCAGGGCTCGCGCTCCTGAGCATGTGGACGGACGCCCAGGCCGGGCACGCCGTGGCTGGCGCATGCCGCCGCTTCCCGGGCGTCGAGGTCCAGGGCAAGGGCCTGCTCGCCACCGAGGGCGTCCTCACGGTGCCTCTCTTCGAAGCGCCCGTGCCGGTGCTCGCGGTCCGGAGCCATTTCATCGAATTCATGGATCCGGAGCGCCCTGACGCACGGCCACTCCTGGCGCACGAGCTGACGGCGGGCGGCACCTACGCGGTACTCCTCTCCACGTCCGGTGGGCTGCTGCGCTACCGGCTGGGTGACCTCATCCGTGTGGAGGGCTTCGTGCACGCGACGCCCTGCCTGCGGTTCCTCGGCCGAGCGGACGCGGTCTCGGACCTCGTGGGCGAGAAGCTCTCCGCCGCGCGAGTGGGCACGGTGCTGGACGCCGCGTTGGGCCCCACCCGTCCTGCCTTCGCCATGCTCGCGCCGGAGTGGGGGACTCCACCGGCCTACCGTCTGTTCCTTGAGACGGATGAAGCCGTCGACGTCATTGCCGCGAACGTGGAGCGCGCCCTGTGCGAAGGCCATCACTACCGCTACGCGCGGGAGTTGGGACAGCTCGGTCCGGTGCGCGCGGTGCGCGTGACACAGGGCGCCCGCCGTTACGAGGCCCGATGCATCCAGCTCGGTCAGCGCGCGGGGGACATCAAGCCCGTGGACCTGCATCGCCAGGCTGGCTGGGTGGAGTGGTTCGGAAGAGGGACGTCATGACGATGCTCACGGTGGACCTGGACGCGGAGGCGGATCTCGCCCGCTGTGGCGCGCTGAAGGACTTCTGGTACGTGGCGTGCCTCTCCACGGAGCTGCCCGCGAACAAGCCCGTCGCGCGCACCGTGTTCGGCACGGGGCTGGTCCTCTTCCGCGGACCGGACGGCGCACCCACCGCGCTGCGAGACCGCTGCCTCCATCGCAACGCGCGCCTGTCACAAGGCGACGTGTTCGACGGACGGCTCGGCTGCCCGTATCACGGCTGGGTCTACGACGTGTCCGGCGCGGTGGTGGAGATCCCGGCACTGGGCCCACCCCAGCGCGGCGAGAAGCTGGACGCGCACGCCTGCACGCATGAAGGACTCAAGCCCGCCCCCTGTGACGTGGGACGGCTCGCGCGCTTCCCTACGCGGGAGCAGGATGGGCTCGTCTACGTCTACCTGGGCAAGGACGTGACACAGGCCCGCGCGGAGCCCTTCCGGGTCCCCTACTGGGGCGAGCGCGGCTGGACCGTCTACTTCATGGTCACGCGCTTCGCGAACGGCGTGACGAACCTGGTGGAGAACTTCATGGACGTGCCGCACACGTCCTTCGTGCACCGGGGCTGGTTCCGCAATCCCACGCGCAAGCGCGTCCCCTCCACCGTGAAGCGTCACGCGGGCCGGGTGCGGATGACCTACCACCAGGAAGAGGACGCGCTCACCGGGCTGGGGCGGCTGTTCAACCCGCGCGGCCTGCCACTCGTGCACACGGATGAGTTCATCGTCCCCAACGTCACGCGCGTGGACTACCAGTGGGGAGACAGCGGCTTCGCCATCAACTCCCAGTGCACGCCCATCGGGCCCACGGACACGTGGGTGTACACGGCCATCAGCTACCGGCTACCGGTGGACGTGCCGGGCGCATGGGTGGGGCGGGCACTCACGCCGCTGGTGCGCTGGTACACGCGACAGGTCATCCAGCAGGACGTCCGCATCATGGAGACGCAGCGCCAGGGACTGACGGATGGCCCCGGCGGCGGCATGTACTCCAGCACGGAGGCGGACCTGCACCACGCGGACATCGAAGCGTACCGCCGCTGGCTCCGTGAGGGCGCGCACGGCCCTGGCCCCGAGGACGCGGAGCGCGACGTGGTGTTCTGGGTCTAGACCGCGCCGGAGGCCGGTTCCTCCTCGGAGCCCGAGGAGGGAAACATCGCCAGGTAGTACCCGGAGAAGAAGGTCGCCCCCAGGAAGAACCCGTGGAGCAGTTCCTGCGTCAGCGCGAAGGGCGGCGCGGGCAGGTGCTCATGCAGCCACATCAGCGTCGCGACGGCATTGGACGCATGGCACGCGGCCGCCACGCCCAGCGCGATGCAGAGGTGCCCGAACAGCACCCACGTGTTGGCGGCGGAGGTCACCCACGAGGCCAGGCTCCCCATCCGCGCGAGGACGCGCGGGTAGACGAACTTCCGGAAGAGCGCGCCGCAGGCGAGGCCCAGCAGCAGCGGGCCCGCGATCTCGATGATTGAGTTGACCTGTTCCATGGCCGCGACCCTGCCAGAGGGCGCACGGCCAGTGCAAATCCTGTCACCCCATGCGACGCAGGCCCGGCAGGTCCTCGGGCCGCAGCACCCAGCGCGGCGGCTCCGGCGGCGACGTGCGCGTGCCCACCTGCGCCGCGGGGAAGCCCTCCACCAGCGCGTAGTCCGGGAACACCGCGCGCGCCTTCACCAGGCTGCCGGCGGCCACGTGGCAACCCTTCCCCAGGTGGCTGCCCTCGCAGAGGATGGCGCCGGGCTCCACCACCGTGCCCGCGCCCAGGTTGCACGCGTGCAGCACGCAGCCCGGGCCCACCACCACGCCTTCATCCAGCACCAGCATGGTGTCCGGCTGGAGGTGCAGCACCGTGTTCTCCAGGATCTGCACCCGCGCGCCAATGCGCACCGGACCGTTCAGGTCGCCGGTGATCTTCACGCCCGCGCCGATGATGGCCCCCGCGCCGATGACCACGTCACCGGACACCTCCGCGGAGGAGAAGAGGGTGGCGGTCGGGTGGACGAAGGGGTGACGGTCACGAAAGGCGTACAGCTGTCCCATGGGGGCGTCCTCGGCGCGATCACGCGCGGAGAAAGGGGTCAAAGGCGCTGCGGGCAGCGACAGGTCGCCGCCCCGGCGCTGTTGCAGGTGGGTCAGGTCCTCGGAGGAGAGCATCCTCAGGACCTGTCCCGGCCGGCCCAGCACCACGGATTGATCCGGCACCGTCATGCCGGGCGGCAACACGGTGCCCTCGCCCACCAGGCAGCGGTCGCCCAGCGTCACGCCGGGCATCAGGATGGCGCCGTCACCAATGTCGCAGAGGGAGCCCACGCGCGCGCCCATCACCAGCGAGCGCGGACCGAGCACGGTCTTCTCGCCAATGGACGTGGGCCGTTCGGGCGTGCCCACCACCACCGCGTCCTCGCGCAGCGTGGAGAAGGCTCCCAACGTCACGGAGCCTCCCACCGAGCGCACGACGGCACCGCGGGAGATGACGGCCCCGGGCCCCACTTGCGTGGTGCCCAGCAGTCGCGCGGACGAGGCCAGGGTGAAATGAGGACCTACCGCGGTGGGCAGGAGAGAAGCGGTCGCGGGTAAGGGACTCATCGGGATGCAGCAAGCTACTCCCGGCCTTCGTAGGGGCATCATGTCCAAAGGCACGACTCCGCCGTCCAGCAGCGGACGCTCGCTTGCTGAGCCGATGAGGGTGGGTGCGGCACCTTCAGATGTCAGGAGTGGGGGACGGAGGGCGTAGGAAGCCAGCGTCGCTGGGCGCCACGTGTGGGCGTTTCGCGGTAGGAAGTCCCCTCGCTCTCGAAAGGCCTCACCCCGTGGAAGAGACACCGTTGGCGGACCGCCACGCCCAGGCTCCCGAGCCCGTGGCCAGCGGCGACGCCGTGAACAAGGGGCTGTGGTCCCTGATGAAGGAGGCCCTGCACGGTACGGAGCAGGACCTCACCCAGCTGCCGCTCGGGAGGGCCATCTTCCTCTTGGCCGTGCCCATGGTGCTGGAGATGTGCATGGAGTCGGTGTTCGCCGTGGTGGACGTCGCCTTCGTCGGCCGGTTGGGCGCGGAGGCGGTGGCCACGGTGGGGCTCACCGAGGGCATCCTCACCATCATCTACGCGGCCGGCATGGGCCTGAGCATCGGCGCCACGGCGATGGTGGCCCGGCGCATTGGAGAGAAGGACTCGGAGCGGGCGGCGCGCACGGCGGTGCAGGCCATTGGCCTGGGGGTGATCATCTCCACGGTGCTGGCCGTGGCGGGCATCATCTTCGCCCGGCCGATGATGGCGGCGCTCGGCGGCTCGCCGTGGGTGCTGGAGCACGGCGTGGGCTACACGCGCGTGATGATGGGCGGCGTGGTGAGCATCCTGCTGCTCTTCCTCATCAACGCCATCTTCCGGGGCGCGGGCGACGCGGCCATCGCGATGCGCGTGTTGATGCTGGCCAACGGGCTCAACATCGTACTCGCGCCGTGTCTCATCTTCGGCTGGGGGCCGTTCCCGGAGATGGGCGTGGTGGGCGCGGCGTGGGCCACCACGCTGGGCCGCAGCGCGGGCGTGGTGTACCAGCTCTACCGGCTGATGCGGTCCAACGGCCGGCTCCAGGTGAGGCGCGAGCACGTGTCGCTGGAGCCCGCGACGATGCTCGCGATGCTGCGACTGTCGGGCGCGGGCATGGTGCAGGCGCTGGTGACCACGTCCAGCTGGGTGGTGCTGGTGCGCATCGTGTCGTCGTTCGGCAGCACGGCGCTGGCGGGCTACACCATCGCCATCCGCATCACGATGTTCGCGCTGATGCCCGCGTGGGGCCTGGGCAACGCGGCGGCCACGCTGCTGGGGCAGAGCATGGGCGCGGGCGACCCGGACCGGGGCGCGAAGGCGGTGTGGCTGGCGGGCAAGTACAACCTGATGGTGCTGGGCAGCATCGGCGTGGCGTTCTTCATCTTCGCGCATCCGCTGCTGGGAGCGTTCACGACGGACCCGGCGGTGGTGGACACGGGGGCCACGGCGCTGCGCATCTTCAGCCTGAGCTTCCTGTCGTGCGCGTACGGCATGGTCATCACCTCCGCGTTCAACGGCGCGGGGGACACGCGCACGCCCACGCTCATCGACCTGGGATGTCTCTGGGCGCTGGAGCTGCCGCTGGCATGGGTGCTGGCCCATCCGGTGGGGCTGGGCGTGGTCGGAGCGTACTGGGCGGTGCCTGCGGCCTTCGCGGTGATGTCCGTGGTGGGCATCGTCCTGTTCCGGCGTGGGCGCTGGAAGACGCGCGTGGTGTGAGCGTCAGGGCAGGCAGATTTCAAAGCCGGTGCGTCCCCCCGGGAAGGTCCTCGGGGGACGCGAGGCGGGCGTGACGGCGTAGAGGTGGAAGTCCAACCTCCGCTGGATGAAGCCATCGAAGGCGGACGTCAGCGGATCACCGGCGTCCTGCTGCACGGTGAAGAAGTGGAAGCCCCGGCCGTGGAACGCAGCGTAGACGGCATCCAGCAGCGCACGCAGGACGCCAGGGTCCTCCGAGGGGATGCTGGTGTTGCAGAGATAGAAGTAGCGGAAGTCACTGCCGGGCGCGGGCAGGCGGGGCGCGCCGGTGACGGTGGCGAGCGCGTTGAAGCCCCGGCGCACCCACTTCATGCCGCCCCGGTACGCGAGCACGCGGTAGCGCTTCACGGCGTCGGGGTTCCACGCGGAGGTGCAGCCGACAAGCTGTCCGGCGGGGTCGAACGCGAGGAACGAATCCTCCACGCGAAGCCCCGGCCAATGAGCGAGCCGGTGTTCCAGCTCACCGGTGTCGAAGCGGTAGCCGAAGGGGCGTTGACGGTGGTCCGCGTCCAGCAGCGCGGCCATGGCGGGCACGTCCGCGGCGGTGGCCCGGCGCACGGTGTAGCGGCTGGGGCGCGGCTTGCGGCGCAGGACGAACTGGAGCGACACGGCGGAGAAGGCGCGCATCAGGTGGTAGTGCGGCTGCGCTTCCCGGGACGCGCCCCGGCGGACCAGGGACTGGAGCGCGGCGGCGTTGGAGGCCATGACGGCGGTGAGGAACACGTCCACGCCATGGCGGCGGGAGGTCTCCTCCAGGACGGGGCCATAGAACCGGGCCAGGCCCCGGGCACGGCGCGCGGAGAACCGGGTGCGCAAATCGCCCAGGTAGCCCACGCGGCACGGTCTGCCTTCCAGCCAGCCGTCACGGACATGGATGGCGCCCATGCCATCCAGGCGGGATGTTTCGCCGTGGGCCCAGACCTCCGCATCCCCGCGCTGCATGGCGAAGAGGCCGAAGTAGTCCGGCGACCGCTGCGTGCTGAGCACCAGGTCCCCGGTCATGGGCACGTCGCCGAACAGGTCCAACAGCGCGGCGTTGTCGTCCCGGGTGGCTCGGCGGAGGGGGCTCATGGGTCGCGCGGCAGCCTATGCGACGGGGTGGACTTCCGCCCCCGCTTCCCGTGCGCCACATTGCGGGCCTTCACTCGCCGCACGGGGAGGACGTCATGGGGCTGTTGGGGTGGATCATCTTCGGCTTCTTCGCGGGGCTCATCGCCCGGGCCGTGCTGCCGGGGAACCAGCGTCTGGGGTGCATTGGCACGACGGTCCTGGGCGTCGCCGGAGCCTTCGTGGGCGGCTTCCTTACGTCCGTCTGGCGGGGGACCGACTGGCGCGACCCGGAGCCCACCGGCTTTTTGGGCGCCATCCTGGGCGCCATCGTCCTGCTCCTGGTCTCCCAGGCCGCCTTCGGCGGTCGCTCCCGGTAGGGCTTCCAACCATTCCCGCCGGGAATCCGGGGCCTTCCCGCCGGTTGGGGGGCCGGCGGCCGGTTGTCCTACCTGCATGGACCCCCATCCGGGGAAAGCACGGTTCCCAAGAGGATGCCGGGCACTTTCTGTAGTAGACCGCGCCCCCAGGCGTGCAGCGGGGGGCGGTCGGCCGCCGCTGAGCCAAAGGAAAGGCGACGACATCATGATGAAGAAGACGATCCTGATCGCGGCGATGCTGAGCCTGACGGCCTGCCAGGGCCAGGGCGCGAAGCCGGGCGAGACCTCCGCCACCGGCACCTCCACGGGGGCGGCCACCGCCGGTGCTCCGCAGACCGAGGAGCAGAAGACGCTGTACGCGCTGGGCCTGTCCATCGGCCGCAGCATCAGCGTGTTCGACATGACCCCGCAGGAGCTGGAGTTCGTGAAGGCCGGCCTCACGGCCCAGGTCACCGGTCAGAAGACCGACGTGGACCTGGAGACCTACGGTCCCAAGCTCCAGGACCTCGCGCGCGAGCGTTCGCTGCGCAAGGCCAACGCGGAGAAGGAGAAGTCCGCGAAGTTCCTCGAGGAGAAGGCCAAGGAGCCCGGCGCGGTGAAGACCGAGTCCGGCCTCATCTACAAGGAGACCCAGGCGGGCACCGGCGCCCAGCCCCAGGCCTCCGACATCGTGAAGGTGCACTACAAGGGCACGCTCGCGGACGGCAAGGAGTTCGACTCCTCCTACAAGCGCGGTGAGCCCACGCAGTTCCCGCTCCAGGGCGTCATCAAGTGCTGGACCGAGGGCCTCCAGAAGATGAAGGTCGGCGGCAAGGCGCAGCTCGTGTGCCCCTCCGACATCGCCTACGGCGACCGCGGCGCGCCCCCGAACATCCCCGGCGGCGCCGCCCTGGTGTTCGAGGTGGAGCTCCTGGAGATCGTGAAGGCCCCCGAGGCCCCTCCGGGCATGCCCGGCATGGGCACCCCGCCCCCTGGCGCGAAGCCGCCCCCGGCCGCCAAGCCGCCCCCGGCGACGAAGTAGTCACCCCCTCCCGTTAACGGGAGCGGCGGGAACGAGGGCCGACGTGAGGGACTTCCCCTCGCGCCGGCCCTCTTCGCGTCCGGGGCTCAACGCGCTGGCGCCCCCGCCTCCAGCGCGCTACGCCCAAAAGGCACGCGGAAAAAGCGGCCCGGACAGCCCGGGCCCCGAAAGGACACGGACGATGAAGCCGGACATGAAGAGGCTCACGTGGGTGCTGGCGGCGGCGCTGATGCTGGGCGCCTGCGCGACGAGCAGTCCGGCGGAGGTGGCGCGCACGCCGTCCGCCACGGGCGCCGTCTCCGAGGAGGAGTTCAAGGCCATGCACACCCTGCGCACGGACGCCGCTCCCGAGCGCCGTGGCCAGCCGGTGGAGCTGTTCGACGGCTCCAAGGCCTACCTGAGCCTGCCGCCGGACGCGAAGGGCCCGCTGCCCGCCGTCATCGTCATCCACGAGTGGTGGGGCCTCAACGAGCACGTGCAGGCCTGGGCGGACCGGCTGGCGGCGGAGGGCTACGCGGCGCTCGCGGTGGACCTCTACCACGGCAAGGTGGGCGCCAACCCCGACGAGGCGCTCGCGCTGGTGAAGGCCGTGGACCCGGACCAGGCCACGAAGACGCTGCTGGCCGCGCACGCGTTCCTCAAGGGCGACCCGCGCATCCAGGCCGTGCGCACCGGCAGCATCGGCTGGTGCTTCGGCGGCGGCTGGTCGCTGCGCACCGCCATGGCCATCCCGGAGCTGAGCGCGGCGGTCATCTACTACGGCCACCCGGTGACCGACCCCCAGCAGCTCTCCACCATCAAGGCGCAGGTGCTGGGCATCTTCGGCACGAAGGACAAGTCCATCCCGCCGGAGACGGTGCAGGCCTTCGAGAAGGCGCTGGACGAGGCCGGCGTGCGCAGCCGCATCGTGGAGTACGACGCGGACCACGCCTTCGCGAACCCCTCCGGCGCCCGCTACGACGAGCGCTCCGCCGCGTCCGCCTGGGCGGAGACGTCCGCGTTCCTCGCGCGCACGCTCAAGCGTTGAGGACGCACGGGGCCAGCGGCCTTCAGTAGGGACGCTGGCCCGTGAAGTTGCCCGGGGGCGCGTAGTTGCACACCCAGAAGTCCCAGGGAGAGGAACCGCCAAAGGGAGAGTTGGTGGTGCAGCGCTTCGTGGCGCAGCCCAGGCGGCGGGTGTTGCGCCACACCACCTGCGTGTAGTGGCCGCAGACCTCGCCCGACTTGCAGGTGTTGCTCGCGTAGTCGTAGTCCGCCGCCTCGTCCACCCAGCCCTTCACCACGCCCTTCGTGTCCCAGTGCCCCGGCGTGGCGGCGGCGATGTTCTCCCCCGCGTTGCCCCGGCCGTCGTTGTGCTTGAACTGGCACTGCTCCACCCACTTGCGAGCGGTCTCCTCCACCGTGGGGTCCCACGTGAGCGGCTCCAGCGCGGGTGACGGCGTGGGCTTCGCGGCGGCGCGGGCCGCGTTGTGGGCGTCCAGCATGTCGCGGGCGAACTGCGTCAGCTCCACGCCGCCTCCGTCGGGGGTGGTGCCTCCGTCCTCCAGGACGCCCGCGTCCGTGGGCGTGTCGTCCGGGTCCCCGTCAGGGATACAGGCGAGCAGGAGGAACGGGCTGAGCAGGGGCAGGGAGCGGAGCAGGGAAGGGCGTCGCATGGTGGGGATTATCCGCGCGCGGGTGGGTGTGCGGGCAAGCGGACAGGGGGACAGCGAGGATGGGGAGGGGCGGGGACCCCGTGGTAGGGTGAAGGTCCGGTCAGGAGACGCGACATGAGCCAGGACGAATCCCGCGCGCGGAAGATCCAGACAGCCCTTGAAGGGAACGATGAGTTCAGCACCTTTTCCATCGACCCGGACCTCAAGAAGCTGAAGCAGAAGCTGGATCTCCAGTCGGAGGCGCAGCACCAGCAGTCCGGCCGCCCGGAGACCGCGCCCAAGTCGGGCATGTTCATGCGGCTGTTCCACAAGATGTTCCGGGGTTGAGGGGCACGATGGTCAAGGAGTCCTACCGCGCGCAGTGGGAGCGCTCGCGGGCGTATCTGGAGACGGGGGACCTGGGGCTCGCGCTTCAGGAGCTGCGGGACGCGCTGACGCTGGCGCCGGACGACGCGGTCCTCTGGGAGGAAATCTTCAACCTGTCGCTGCTCGGGGGCCTCACGCAGAACGCCCTGGCCGCCGCGCTGCGGCTGCGTCAGCTGGCACCGGAGAACCCCAACTTCATCGGCCTGCACGCCATGGCCGCGCTGCTCGCCGGCAAGCTGACGGAGGCCCTGCCCCTCTTCGAGGAGGTCCTCCAGCGCGACCCCGAGTCGGTGGAGGCCCGCAGGCAGCTGGCGCGGGCGCTGGACATCGCGGGCCAGCGCGGCCGGGCGCGCACGCTGCTGGAAGAGGCCGTCGCGAAGGCGCCCTCGGACACGGGCGCGCCCAACGACCTGGCGGTGTACTACCTGGAGCACGTGCCCCAGGAGGGCCCGGCGCTCGCCGCGTCCGTGCTGGCGCCGGTGCTGGAGGCACACCCCCAGGACCCCACCACGCACTTCAACCTGGCGCTGGCGCTGCGCCTGGGCGAGCCGGCGAAGGCCCGTCACCACGCGCAGCAGGTGCTCCAGGGCGGTGACAAGGAGCTGCGCACCAAGGCCCAGCAGCTCCTCACGATGATCCCCGCCTGATGCCGGGTGGGCCGTCAGGCCGCGCCGGGCACCTCCGTCCCCGGCGCCATGGATTTCCAGAGACAGACCTTGAAGACCCCGGGCGCCGTCGCCTCCCTGTGCTGGAGCGGCGACGCCCTGGTGGACCCGGTGGGCGGCCTGGTGCGCTACCACCTGGACGGCAGCACCGATGATCCGCACGTGCGCTACGCCTACCGCTTCGACCGCGCGGTGATGTCCCCGGATGGCCGCTACAGCGTGCTGTACGAGTCGCTGGGGACGGCGGGCCTGCTGCTCGACGGCACCCGCGTGGTGCGGCAGTTGATGCGCGACTTCTACCAGGCGCACGTCCACGACTACCCCGTGGCCCTGCACACGCTGCCCAGTGGACGCACGCTGCTGGCGCACTGCCCGGAGTCGTACTGCGTGGTGGAGCTGGAGGACGCCGCCACGGGTGAGCGCCTCACGAAGCGCGACAACACCCCGGCGGACATCTTCCACTCACGGCTCCAGTTCAGCCCGGACGGGCGCTACCTGGCGAGCGCGGGGTGGATCTGGCACCCGGTGGACGCGGCGTCGGTGTTCGACGTGCCCCGCGCGCTGGAGGAGCCCGCGTCGCTGGACAGCGCTGAACTGATGGACGGCGTGGAGAACGGCATCTTCCTCACGTCCGTGGCCTTCGGGGCGAAGGACACGCTCGTCTTCGTCCGCATCGAGGAGTCCCGCGATGACGCCCGGTTCTTCCTGGGCACGTACTCGCTGACGGAGAAGAAGCTGCTGTCGGAGGTGGAGCTGGAGGAGCCCGCGGGCCCGCTGATGGTCGTGGACGCGGAGCACGTGGTGGACTTCTTCGGCCACCCGAAGCTCGTGTCGCGCGCCACCGGCCGCGTGGTGCAGCGCTGGGAGGACCTGGACACGGGGAAGGTGCTGGGCAGCATGCGCAGCCACCTGCCGCCCCCGCCGCACTTCGCGCTGGACGCCGCGCACCGCCGCTTCGCCGTGGGCACGGCGAACGGCATCGAGGTCATCACGCTCGCGGCTCAGTAGGGCTTCTCGCCCACCCAGTTGCCCGGCGGCGCGTAGTTGCACACCCAGAGCTGCCACGTCTTCACGTTGCCGCCGAAGGGCGAGTTCTTCGTGCACAGCCGCGTCGCGCAGCCCACCGCCTTCGTGGTGCGCCACACCACCTGCGTGTAGTGGCCGCACATCTTCCCGGCCTTGCACTTGCCGGAGGCGTAGTCGTAGTCAGCGGCTTCGTCCGCCCAGCCCTTCACCACCTGCGCGGTGGTCCAGGTGTCCGGCGTGGCGGCGGCCAGGTTCTCACCGAAGGTGCCCCGGACCGGGTTGTGCTCGAAGCGGCACTCCTTCACGTAGGCCTCCGCCTTGCGCGCCGCCTCGTCGGACCAGGTGAGCGCGGGCAGCGCCGGCTTCGGCGTGGGCCGCGAGGCCTTCGCGCGCGCCTCGTTGTGCGCGGCCACCATGTCGCGCTTCAGCTCCGCGGCGGTCGGCACCGGCTTGCGCGTGCCCTCGGAGGGCGCGGGCGTGGCCGCGGGGGCCTTGCGTGCGGCGGCGGTGGCCGCGGCCTTCTTCGTGGAGGCGGAGACGGGCCGCTGCGCGTTCGCGCTGGAACCACAGCCGAGCAACGGGGCCAGCAGCAACACGGCGAGCCCGCGACGGAACACAGGAAGAGCCATGCGCGGAATCATTCCGCACTCGGCGCCTTCGCGCAGGAGAACCGTACCGGGCAGGCGGCCCCCGGGGGGCCCGAGCCCCCTCCTGCCCTACGCTCCCAGTCCGGGCAGGGGCCCGGTGCCATCGTCGCCGAAGGTCGTCGCGGGCACGCCGAACATATTGAGCAGCGCGATGTAGAGGTTCGCCAGCGGCTGGCCTCCGTAGCGGATGTGCCGGCCCGGTGAGATGGCGCCGCCCGCGCGGCCCGCGAGCAGGACGGGCAGGTTCTTGTGCTCGTGCATGTTGCCGTCGGCGATCTCACTGGAGAAGTACACGGCGCTGTGGTCCAGCAGCGTCCCGCCCTCCTCCTGCACGGCCTTCATGCGCTGGAGGAGGTACGAGAACTGCTCCACCTCCCACTTGTCGATTTTCACCAGCGCGTCGTAGTTGGCCTGGACCCGCTGGTGGTGCGAGTACGTGTGGTGCTCGCCGGACAACCCCAGGAACGAATACACGCGGGTGCTGCGCGCGTTGCCCAGCATGAAGGTGCACGTGCGGGTCAGGTCGCACTGGAACGCGAGCACGATGAGGTCCAGCATCGCCTTCGTCTTCTCGCGCACGTCCTCGCTCTCCGAGGGCGTCACGGCGGTGCCGCACGTGGGGCCGGCGCCGTCCATCGCGTTCACGCGCAGCTCCAGCTCGCGCACGCCGGTGAAGTACTCGTCCAGCTTGCGCTTGTCCGTGGTGCCCAGCTTCCCCTGGAGCGACTTCGCGTCGTCGCGCACGGCGTCGATGATGCTCAGGCCGTACGCCTTGCGCTTCGCCAGCTCCGCCTGCGTGACGTTCGGGTCGAAGTCCGCGAAGAGCCGCTCGAAGGCCGCGCGAGGCTTCGTCTCCTTGGGCACGGGCGTGGACGGCCCCGCCCACGCGATGTTGTTCGCGTACGGGCACGCGTAGCCGGAGTCGCAGTTGCCAATGCCCTTGCCCTGGTCCATGCCCAGCTCCAGCGACGGGTAGCGCGTGGCCGTGCCCACCGCGTTCGCCAGCACCTGGTCCATGGAGATGCCGGTGCGGATGTTGGTGCCCTCCGTCTTGCGCGCCTTCACGCAGGACAGGAACGCGGCCGTCGCGGCGGCATGGTGGCCGTCGCCGTCCGGCCTGCCGGGCAGGTTGTCCAGGCCGCTCAGCACCAGGATGTCCCCCTTCACGGGCGCCAGCGACGCGAGCGTGGGCGTCAGGGAGTAGTCCGCGCCCTCGCCACCGGGCGTCCACTTGGGCATGTGGATGCCGCAGGGCGTGTAGAAGGCCACGAAGCGGCGCGGGGCCGGCGTGGCGGCGCGGGCCGTGTTGGGGCGCATGACGTCCAGGAGGGGCAGCGCCATCAGCGCGCCCATGCCGCGCAGGAGCGTCCGGCGGGAGAGGGCAGGGGTGCGGCTCATGGCTTGGGTTCCTCCGACTCGCCACGCCGTTGCAGGAACGCGTCGCTGCGGACGATGGCGAGGATGTAGTCGGTGAGCCGGCCGCCCCGGGTCTCGGCCTGCTGGGAGATGTCGCGCACGGTGCAGCGGTCCTGTTCTTCCGCGCCGCGTCCGAGCGCGTAGGTGAGCAGGTGGCGCGTCATGCACGCGGACAGGTCCGGGTCCTGCTTCACCACCGCGCGCATCTCCGCCACGCCGTTGAACGCCTTGCCGCCGGGCAGCTCGCCGCTGGGGTCCACCACCGCGCCGCCTTCCTCCTTCGTGCGCCAGCGGCCCACCGGGTCGAAGTTCTCCATGCCGAAGCCCAGCGGATCCATCAGCGTGTGACAGCCCGAACAGGTGGGGTCCACGCGGTGCTGCGCCATGCGCGCCTTGATGTTGAGCGTGGGGTCCACCGCCGGGGCCAGCCCGCCCGCGTCGGGGGGTGGCGGGGGCGGCCCCTTGCACAACAGCTGCTCCAGCACCCAGACGCCGCGCTTCACCGGCGACGTGCGGTCCGGGTTGGCGGTGACGGTGAGCAGCGCGCCCTTCCCGAACAGGCCCGCCCGCTCCGGGTGGTCCTTCAGCTCCACGCGCGTCATCGCGGGGGTGCGGGGCTTGGGCAGGCCGTAGTGCGACGCCAGCCGGTCATTCACATAGGTGAAGGGCGCGTCCAGCAGGTCCTTGAGGCGGTGGTCGCCAGTGACGAACTCCTGGAAGACGAGCTGCATCTCCTGGCGCATGGCCTCGCGCAGCGGTTCGTCGAAGCCGTAGCGCGACTCCGGTTGGGAGAAGTCGAGCGCGCGCGTGTAGAGCCACTGGCCCGCGAAGTTGTCCACCAGCGCGCGGGCCTTGGGGTCCGCCAGCATGCGCCGCACCTGCGCCTCCAGCACCTCCGGCTCGTGCAGGTGGCCGCCCTCCGCCGCTTGCAGGAGCGCCTCATCCGGCATGCTGCTCCAGAGGAAGTAGGACAGGCGGCTCGCCAGCTCCAGGTCGCTCACGGCGTGCGGCACCGTGGACGTGGGGGCGGGGTCCAGCTCCACGCGGAAGAGGAAGTGCGGCGACACGAGCACCGCGCGCAGCGCCAGCTTCACGCCCACCTCCGGCGCGTCGCCCTGCTGCCGGGCCAGCGCGACGAACGCGACCAGCCGCTCCACTTCTTCCTGCGTGACGGGCCGGCGCCAGGCCCGGCGCGCGAAGGTCTTGAGCAATTCGCGCGCGCACGCCTCCGGCTGGGCGGGGTCGAGCCCGCACGCATTGAACGCGCCTCGCGTCCACGCGGCCTCCACCAGCGCCTCCGCCGCGTGGGAGTACTTCTCCATCAGCAGCGGGGACATGCTGAGCACGTCCGCGTTGTTGTCGAAGCCGAAGCCGTGGTCGTCCGGCGGGAAGCTGCTCGCGGGCGAGCCCGTTTCGCCCAGGAGGTCGCGCACGGTGTTGTTGTACTCAGCGCGGTTGAGGCGGTGCAGCGTGACGCGGCCCGGGTCGCGCGCCGCGGACCGGCACTGCGCGTCCTGCGGATCCACGGGCGCGTCCGGCCCCGGCAGCACCCGCGCCTTGGGCGGTGAATCGTTGCAGCTCGCGGTCAGCATCGCCGCCACCGCCGCGAGGCCCACCCTCCGCCATCTCCGACCGCAGGCCGTCACCGCGTGCACGCCTCCTCCGGGCCGCGAAGGGGCCCCGGCGAGCGCGCTCCAAAGCAAGACGCTTTCCAACCGCCGCGTGACGACGGGCCGACGCCGGCCTCCGTCCTCGGGACGTGGACGGGCACGTGCGAGGGACTTGATGGGGAAGGGGAGTTCCGCGACCGGGCAGGGCCCGGGGTTCAAAGAGATACCTCGCGCCGACTCCTGCCTCGAAGGGCGGGTCAGGCGGCAAGGCACTTCCGGAAGCGGGCGACAGGGGCCCGCTTCCGGGGAAGCGACTTCGCTACTTCGCGTCCTTCGCGGTGCCCGTCGTCTTCGCGGCGCCGTCGAGGTACGCGCGGTAGGCCTCGAAGCCGTACGGCCGGCCGAGGAAGTCCTTCACCTGCTCCGCGGCGGGCTTGGAGCCGCCGGGCTCCAGCACCGTCTTGCGGTAGTGCATGGCCGTGTCGCGGTCCAGGTAGCCGTTCTCCTGGAACTTCGACTCCAGGTCCTTCGCGATGACGGAGGACCAGAGGTACGTGTAGTAGGCGGCCGAGTACCCATCCAGGTGCCCGAAGGCGAGCTCGAAGTGGGTGCCGTCGCGGTACTCGTGGCGGAAGGGCGACAGCTTCTTCTGCAGCTCGGAGAGCACCGCGGACGTGTCGAAGCCCGGCGCGCGCGAGTAGTACTGGAGGCTGACCGCGGACAGGAACAGCTGGCGGCGCGCGAACAGGCCCTGGCCGAACTCCTTCGACGCGCGCAGCTTCTCCACCATCTCCGCGGGGATGGGCTCGTTGGTCTCGTGGTGCTTGGCGAAGCTCTTGAGCACCTCCGGCTGCTCCGCCCACTGCTGCAGCAGCATGGACGGCGTCTCCACGAAGTCACGCTCCATGGAGATGCCGGAGATGGGCGTCCACTTCTGGTGGCCGGAGAAGATGGTGTGCATCAGGTGGCCGAACTCGTGGAAGAACGTCCCCACCTCGTCGTGCGTCATCAGGTCGCCGGGGCGCGGGAAGTTGCACACCAGCACGGCCTCCGGCAGCCGCTTGTTCAGTTCGCCGGTGACCAGGTCGAACTGCGCCGCGTGCTTGTACTTGTCGTCGCGCGGGTGCATGTCCAGGAAGATGCGGCCCAGCGGCTTGCCGCCCTCCACGACGTCATACGCCTCCACGTCGGCGTGCCACGTCTTCGCGTCCTTCACCGGCTGGAAGGCCACCCCCCACAGGCTGGAGGTGATGCCCATCACGCCGTCCTTCACCCGCGCGTACTCCAGGTAGGGCCGCACCGCCTGCGAGTCGAACCCGAACTTCTCCGCGCGCAGCCGGTCCTCGTAGTAGTCCTGGTCCCAGGGCTCCACCACGGTGGCGCCCTTCACGTCCTTCTTCTTGCGCGCCAGCAGGTCCGCCATCTCCTTCTTCGCGCGGCCTTCCGTGGCCTGCGCCAGCTGGTCGATGAAGTCCGCAGCGGCCTGCTGCGTGCGCGTCATGCGCGTTTCGGTCGTGAAGGCCGCGTAGGTGTCGTAGCCCAGCAGCGTGGCCAGCTCGTTGCGCTTCTCGATGAGCTGCGCGAGCACCGCCTGGTTCTTGGGGAACGCGCGCTGGCGGTAGGTGCGCCAGAGCTTCTCGCGCGCCTTCGCGTTCTTCGCGTACGTCATGAACGGGAAGTAGTCCGGGTAGTTGCTGGTGATGACCACCTTGCCGTCCGCGCCGGGCGCGTGCGCCTTCTTGTAGTCCTCCGGCAGCCCGTCCAGGTCCTTGGGCGTGAAGGCCACGCTGCGCGTGTCCTCCGCGATGTTCTGCCCGAACTGCTGGCCCAGCTTGAGGATCTCCTCGTTGAGCGCCTTCACCTTGGCGCGCGTGGCCTCATCCCGGTCCACGCCCGCGCGGCGGAAGTCCAGGAGCGTGCGGTCCATCCAGTGGTGCGTGGCCGCGTCCTCCTTGGACAGGTCCACCAGCGACAGCGCGTCGTAGACGCCGCGGTCCTGCGACAGCGCCACGTTGGCCGCGTCCACCTGCTGCTCGCACTCGCGGGACGCGTCGCGCATGGCGGCGTCCGGGTGCACCTCGCGCGCGAGGCTGGAGCGGTTGGCCGCGTTGAGGATGGCCGTCTGCGCCTCGTTGTACGCCTTGAGGACGCCCTGGCCGTTCGTCTTCGGATCCAGCTTCTTCAGCGCCGCGACCTGCGCCTGCGCGCGCTCCAGGTCCGCCTTGCACAGGGCCTTGAAGGCGTCCGGCGTGCCGGCCAGCACTTCCGAGCCCTTCATGGGCGCCAGCTGGGGCTTCGCCGCGTTGGCGGCGATGCGGGCCTGGGCTTCACGGTTCTGCGTGATGCTGCCGTTGGAGCAACCCGTCGCGGCGAGCGCCGCCACCACGGTGAGCGCGGGGATTTTCAAGGGGACTTCCTCCACAAGGGGAACGGGGCCCGTCATGCCACATCCCCGCCCCTCCGCGCCCGTCCGCCGTGAACAGCCGGGTTGTCCTCAGGTACAGGCTGGATGCTTGGAGGCCCCAGCTGACGCACCTCGCCTTGTTCCCCTTGCAGCCGCCCGGTAATCCCGCACTCGCCTCGAATTCTTGGAAGTTGTCCTGGCCGGAGGGTGACACGGATGCGCAAGGCACTGGGTGGTGCGGTCGCGGCGTTGTTGTTGTGGGGCTGTGGTGGGGCGGGCACGGAAGCGCCGCCGGCGTCCCCGGAGGGGTTGTCGCTCACTTCCGGCACGGGGCTGACCGAGGGCACCTGGGCGCACGACGGGCAGACGGTGTCCTTCGCCTCGCGCGAGGTGGAGCCCGGGGTGTACCGCCTGGAGGTGCGCATGCACGGCATGACGCTGACGGGCCTGATGGACCCGGCGTCGGGCGTGTCCACGCTGGACGGCTTCGCGGAAGCGAACGTGCAGGACACGCAGGTGGTGGACGCGGACCGCCAGGTGCTGAGCGCGTTCTACGGCGCGCTGAACCAGGGGCTGCCCCAGGGTGACGCGGCGGCGCCGGAGGCCATGTACCTGCGCCGCGCGGTGGGCATGTGGGCGCAGCAGCCGACGAGCGTCACGCTCAAGCGCACGGTGATGGGCGAGCAGGGCCGCGGCTATACGATGCTGTGCAGCTACGCGAAGTGCGGCGGCAGGAACACGGGCAGTTGTGGCGGTACGTACAACTGGTACTCGTACGCGAAGCACGACTGCGACAAGGGCGGCTTCGACAACGCGCGCAACCAGCAGATCGCCCAGCTGGGTGACCACACCACGTGCAGCGGCGACGAGTACTACATGAACGGCAGCACCTGGGTGTGCGGCGAGCCGGACCACTGGTCGCGCCCCAAGGTGATGGGCAACTGCTTCGGCCGCTGCGGCGGCGGCTGCGGTGGCGACACGCAGTACACGCTGGACGCCACCAACCACGACGGCTGCGTGCGCAACGGCCACATGCTGGCGTCCGCCTACTGCGATGATCAGTTCGTGTCCGCGTCGGACGACGAGCTGTTCGCGCCCAACTGCTACTGAAGGACGGATGGGACGGCGCGCGGTGAGACACGCGGTGGGGGCGGTGGGGCTGTGGCTCGCCGCGCTCGCCATGCTCGGTTGTCCGTCGACGGCGTCCTCCAAGGCGGAGGCCGGGGAGGCGGCCGTGCGCCGCTTCTTCCAGGCCCTGCCGTCCGGGGACTGCGCGGTGCTGGGCCCCATGCTGGTGACGGGGCAGGGCGTGCCTTCGTGCGAGGAGACGGTGAAGGACCTGCACGAGCACGGCATGGGCCTGGTGGACGTGCTCGACGCGAAGGTGGATGGCCGCGACCCGAACGCGGTGGTCGTGCGGGCGCGGGTGTCGCAGGGAGGAACGGAGCGTGCGGAGCCGTTCCTCTTCCGGGTGGAGCGCCAGGGTGACGTCTGGCGCCTTCGGTTGTAGGGGGAGTGGACGATGCGGAACCGTGAGCGGGTGATGCTGGGGAGCGCGGCGGTGCTGGTGGCCGCGCTCGGCGCCGTGCTTCTGTTGTGGCCATCGCGAGAGGCCTCTTCTCCCGCCGCCGCGCCTCCAGTGCCGAACGCGGGCTCCGGCCCGGTGACGGCGGCCCAGGTGTCGCCGAAGCGCGCGGTGCCGGTGCGGACGCCGGACCCCGCGCCGCCCCGTGCCACGGTGGTGCCGCCCTCGCCCGGCGACGTGCCGCCGGAGCCGGAGGTGGCCAACGCGCCGCCGCAGCAGAACGACCCCATCGAGGAGGAGAAGCCCCAGACGGCGCGCTGGAAGCTGGAGAAGACGGAGCACATCGCCACGCTGCTGGGGCGCGACGTGTCGCGGCTGGAAGGCGAGCGACAGGAAGCGAAGTCGCGCGGGGACAAGGCCCGCGTGGAACAGGTGGACGCGCTGCTGAAGCGTCACCGCGTCCGCCTGGACGAGCTGCGCGAAGAGGCCCGCACCCTGGCCGAAGCCGCGCGCAACGAACCGCCCGAGCCCTGACGGAAGGGCGGGGCTCCCCGTTGGGGGCGCTCCGCACGAACCTGTCCGACTGTCGGACAGGTTTGGATGAACCGGGTCGGACGCCCGTTCCTGCTGAGCCGCGGAGACTCGTCCGACAGTCGGACAGGCTTGGAGGAACCGGGTCGAGGCGCCCGTTCAAGCTGATCAGCGGAAACCGGTCCAACAGTCGGACAGGTTTGGAGGAACCGGGTCGGGCGCCCGTGCCCGCTGATCAGCGGAAACTTGTCCAACAGTCGGACAGGTTTGGAGGACAGGGGCTGGGCTCCTGTTTCCACTGCTCAGCGGAAACCTGTCCGACAGTCGGACAGGTTTTGGGACCGCGCCGGGGGAGGGTGCCTCATTCTCGGGGCCTGTAGGCGGAGGCGCTCGCTCGGCTGCCCCCCGGACGGAGTGCCGCGCTTGTTTCACGGGAGGGCCCTACCGCTTCGCGCTGGGAGTACAAGCGCTTCTGCCGGACGCGGCGCGGCCTTCACACAGGCGTGACAGGCACGGTGCCGCGTGCGCATAGAAAAAGACGTGTCCGTTTCCACCGCGACCGCCTCCTCCGAGCCCTCCAGTACCCCCTCCACCCGAGGCTCCCGGCTGGCATCCATCGCGGTGGCCAGTGCGCTGTTCATGGAGTTCCTCGACTCCACGGCGCTGTCCACCGCGCTGCCTACGCTGTCCGTGGCGTTCGGCACCGACCCCGTCCACCTCAAGCTCGCGCTGACGTCGTACATCCTGGCCCTGGCGGTGCTCGCGCCCGCGAGCGGGTGGATCGCCGACCGCTTCGGTCCGCGCCGCGTCTTCATGACCGCCATGGTCGTGTTCCTCGCGGGCTCCGTGCTGTGCGGCTTCTCCCAGACGCTCGTGCAGCTGGTCCTCGCCCGCACCCTGCAGGGCCTGGGCGGCGCGCTGATGGTGCCCGTGGGCCGGCTCATCGTCGTGAACTCGGCGCCGCGCGAGAAGCTGGTGTCCGCGATGAGCTGGTTCACCATGCCCGCGCTGGTGGGGCCGCTCCTGGGGCCGCCGCTCGCGGGCTTCATCCTGGGCGTCGCGGACTGGCCGTGGATCTTCTTCATCAACGTGCCGGTGGGCCTGCTGGGCATGTGGGCCGTGGCGCGCTTCGTGCCCCCGCTGAAGCAGCCGGACCCGGGTCCCTTCGACACGAAGGGCTTCGCCATCGCCGTGGTCGCCATCACCGCGCTGATGGGCGCGGCGGAGACGGTGGGCATCGGCCTGGTGCCATGGCCCGTGCAGGCGGCCATCACCTTGGTCGCTGTGGGGGCGCTCGTGGCCTACGTGCGGCACGCGCTGCGCACGCCTCGCCCGGTGCTCAACCTGCGCCTGTTCCAGGTGGACACCTTCCGCGCCAGCATGATGGGCGGCGCGCTGGTGCGCATCGGCCTGGGCGCGACGCCCTTCCTGCTGCCGCTGCTCTTCCAGGTGGCCCTGGGCTGGGGGCCGCTGGAGGCGGGGCTCGTCACCATCGGGACGGGGCTGGGGGCCTTCGCGTGCAAGCCGGTGGCGCCCGCGCTCATCCGCCGCGTGGGCTTCCGCCAGACGCTCATCGCCTCCAACCTGCTCACCGCCGCGCTGACGGCCGTGCCCGCCTTCTTCGGCGTCACCACGCCCATCCCGTTCATCATCGGCACGCTGGTGTTCAGCGGCTTCATGCGCTCGCTGCAGTTCACCGCCACCAACACCATGGCCTACGCGGACCTCCCCAAGGAGTCGGTGAGCAACGCCTCCACCATCGCGGTGGTGACGCAGCAGATGGCGCTGAGCGTGGGCATCAGCTTCGGCGGCCTGATGCTGCACGTGGCGCGCGGCGGCGGTGACGTGCGCCTCACGCCGGACCGCTTCCTCCTGCCGTTCCTCGCCATCGGCCTCGTGTCGTCGCTGGCCGGGCCGCTGTTCCGCCGGCTGCGTCCGGACGCGGGCGAGCACATCGGCGGCAGGGCCGCGGCGCGCGGCTGAAGCGTCCAGCCCACGACACCGCCGCCGCCCCTTCGTAGGGCAGGCAGGCGGGCGGAAACCCTTTTTCCCACCTTTTTTCGTCCCTCCCTCCCCACCAGTTTCCCGGCGAGGAATCCAACGGAAGGGGTGGGCATGGGTTGGGCAGCGGTCACAGGGCTCCTGCTGGCGGGCATGACGGCGGCGACACCGCCCTCGGCCATTCCGGTGCGAGGAGGCAACGCGCTGACGTTGCCCGCGCACCGGCACATCGTGCGCGTGTCCCGCAGCGAGGGCTCCGTGCTGCTCGCGGCCGTGCAGCAGGGCGGACAGGACGGGCATGGCCTGCGGCTGTTCCGCAGCGACAACGGCGGCACCACCTGGAAGCAGGAGGGCGTCATCCACGACGGCTCCACCTACGACCGCGCGGACCTGGTGGTGGTGGGCAAGGACGTGGCGCTCGTCTACGCGGTGGAGACGCCGGACAGCGCGGGCATCAGCGGCTCCACGTCCCGCGACGTGTACTTCCAGTGGTGGCGCTACAGCGCGTCCAAGAACCACTGGCTCCCGGACAAGGCCGTGCGCGTCTTCGACTCCACCAGCTCCAGCACCGCGTACTACCGCGCGGAGCTGGCGCGCGACTCCAAGGGCCGGCTCTGGGTGCAGGCCTTCTTCCGGGAGAAGGACGCGAGCAACACGCTGGTCATCTCCGTGAGCAGCGACGGCGGCTCCACCTTCCGCACCCAGTCCGCGCTCGCGCGAGACGTCCCGAAGCGCGGGGGCGGGCGGCTCATCAGCCTGGGCAGCCGGATGATGATGCTGTGGAGCTCGCACGACGGCCGCGACACCACGCACTACCGCATCCGCGATGACAGCGCGTCCGTGTCCAGCTGGTCCTCCACGCGCACCGCCTTCTCCGACGGCATCTACCACGGCGCCGCGATGAGCGCGGTGGCGGACGGGAAGGGCGGCCTGCACCTGGTCTACAAGGACAACTCCGAACAGTTGATGTACCGCCGCTTCGACGGCAACGCCTTCGGCTCCGCGGTGAAGGTGCTGGAGGACGGGGACTGGGCCACGCAGCCGGCGCTCGTGCGCGCGGGCAGCAGCCTGTACCTCTTCTACAACCAGCCCCGGAGCGACGGCACGGGCTACCGGCTGTGGGTCCGCGCGCTGTCCTCCAGCGGCAAGCCGGGCGCGGGCAAGGAGCTCGCGTCGGTGTCCGGCTTCGCGGGCTACCCGGCGGCGCCGGACGTGCTGCCCTCGGGCGTGCCGCTGGTGTGCTTCTTCGGCATCGAGCCGTCCTCCGGCTCCAGCTACCGGCTGTCCTTCTTCTCCACCAGCGCGTCGTCGCTCAAGTCCCAGCCCGTGGCGGCGAAGCAGGCCCCGGCGGATGAGGACGAGGACCGCGAGCGGTTCACCGCCACCGGCGGCTCCGGGTTCGAGCCTTCGCCACCGCAGGACCCTGGCGCGCTGGTGAGCGCCGCGACGAGCCCCTCCCAGCAGGCGATGGCCGCCGGGTGTGGCGGTGCCAGCGCGACGCTCGCGGTGGGCGTGACGTTCATCCTGATGGAGTGGGGCCGCCGCCGGCGCACCCGGGTCCTGCCCGGCTGATGGGGCAGGCCTTGAGTCACGGGCCGCGGAAATGAACGCGGGCGGTCTCCCCGGGACTTCATCCCGAGGGGCACCGCCCGTGGGCGCGTCTCCCGGCGAGGGGAGACGCGAGCCTGCGTACGGCTACGTCGTCGCGGGCGCGGCGTCCGGCGCTTCGTCCGTCGTATCGTCGCCGGCGTCGCTGGCACCGTCGGATTCGACCGGGGCCGTGGAGGCACCGTCCGCACCGGGAGCACCACCGGCAGCCTGGGGCTTCTTGCCGGTACCCGGGGGCGGGGACTTGCGGGCGGCCGCCGCGGCCTGCCGCGCCTGCTCGCGCGCCTTCTGCGCGACCTTGGGCGTGGGGGCCAGGATCATGTACATCTGCCGGCCTTCCATGCGCGGCAGCTGCTCCGCCACGGCCACGTCCTTCAGGTCCTTGATGACGTCATCGAGGATGGCGCTGCCCAACTCCTTGTGCGTGATTTCACGCCCGCGGAACTGGATGACGACCTTGGCCTTGTTGCCCTCTTCAATGAACCGGCGGGTGTTGCGCACCTTGAACTCGTAGTCGTGCTCCTCCGTCTTGGGACGGAGCTTCACTTCCTTGAGCTGGATGACCACCTGCGTGCGCTTCGCGTCCGAGGCCTTCTTCTTCTCCTCGTACTTGAACTTGCCGTAGTCCATGATCTTGCAGACCGGCGGCTTGGCCATCGGGCTGACTTCGACCAGGTCGAGCGACTCGGAGCGGGCCTTCTCCAGCGCCGCCTCGATGGTCATGACTCCGAGCTGCGAACCATCGGAGCCCACGACACGGACTTCCCGCGCGCGGATGCGGCGGTTGGTTCTCTGGTCCCGGTTGGGACCGCGGCTGCTATTTCTCTGTTCGCGAATGATGTGAACATCCTCCAAAAAGGGTTAGCGGACCCACCACCCGTGAAGATGTGGCGGACCCTCCAATGTGGCAGTCCCCTCCGGCGGAGAAGGCAGGCAGGCGTGCCTTCCGCCCCTAGGGGCAGGGAGACGTGCAACGGACTCTATCCGGTTCACGTCCCCCGGGGGCAAGGTAACGCGGGGCACCCCCCATTCCCATGACCCCTGTTGCCTATGATGCGCCCCATGGCAAAACGGTCCACGGCGTCCGCCCGGGAGAGGACAGGATGCCGACCCTGGAGGGCGGTTGCGCTCGGGACCTGGCTGGTGCTCGCCTGCCTGCCCTCCTGTGGGCCAGTGGACCCCGAGCCCCCCGGACCCGCCGGGAGCCTGGGGCAGGCCCTGGTCCAGGGGACGGACGCGCCCGGGGACCCGGCGGCGGTGGCGCTGGTGGCCCGGCGCACGCGCTGTGGAGGGGAGGCTCCGGTGCTCCTCTGCTCGGGCGCCCTCATCGCCCCGGACGTGGTGCTGACGGCGGCGCACTGCCTGGCCGTCTTCACGGAGGACGGGCCCTACGAGGTCTTCGTGGGCCCCACGCTGCTCCCGGAGCCCGGGCCCGGCGGGCGGTTCGTGCGGGTCACCCGGGCGGTGTCCCACCCGAAGTTCGTCCCGGCCACGCACATCTGGGACGCCGCGCTCCTGCGGCTGGCGGTGCCCGTCACGGACGTCCCGCCCCTCCGGCTCCCCCAGGCGGGGGACGCCCCGGTGGCACCCGGAGACCTCGTGCGGGCGGTGGGCTACGGCGACACGAAGGACGCGGCCCGGCCCATGGGCCAGCGGCTGCAGGGCCTGCTCCAGGTGACGGGCGTCACCGACAGCGGCTTCCAGGCCGGCCCCGCCCCAGCCATGACCTGCGTGGGAGACAGCGGAGGCCCGGTGCTGGGGGGCCCGGCGGGGAACGAGGTGCTCCTGGGCCTCACCATCAGCGGTGACGTGGCCTGCCGCACGGAGGCGGTCCAGCTGCGGGTGGACGCGCTGGAGGACTTCGTCCGCCCCTTCCTGGAGGAGGCCCCACCCCCCGCGCCCACGGAGACGCTGCCCCTGGACGCCCTCTGTGAGGCGTCCTGCGCGAGCGATGCGGACTGCCCCTCGGGGCTGCAGTGCGTCAGCGCGGGGGATGACCCGGCCCGGTGCCTCCTGCCCGCGCTCCAGGCCGGGACCTACGGCGCGGCCTGTACGGAGGACGCCGCCTGCGGAGAGCAGGGCGTGTGCGCCCGGCTGGAGGTGGACGGGGACGACGCCTGCCGCTGCTTCACCCCCTGCGAGGCCACCGTCGACCCGCTGACACCGGAGATGGACCGGCCCGACGTCAAATGCGGGTGCGGCAGCGGCCCCGGTGACCTGGGCGCTACACTCGCCGTCCTGCTGGGGCTGTTCTGGCGACAGTCCCACCGCAGGATTCCAGGAGGTCGGTTCCGGGCGTGACTCTGCGTGAAAGCGCCTACAGAACCGCAAATGTAGGCGAAACTCCGTGAACCCAACTCCGAGAATCAGGCATCGACGTTTTCGGCAATCGCAAAGGTCCCTCCCCCATGGACTACAAGATCAAGTCTGGCGACACGCTGAGCGCGCTGGCCAAGCGCTTCAACACGGATGTGGATTCGCTGGTGAAGGCGAACCCGAACATCACGAACAAGGACCTCATCTACGCGGATGCGACGCTCAACATCCCGGGCAGCAAGGATGACTTCCAGGCGCAGGGTGTCTCCAAGGGGCCGGACCTGACGGGCGGCGCGCAGCAGACGCAGGGTGCGCAGGCGGTGGGTGACGTGCCCCCGGGCCAGGTGGGCGACTGGATCAAGCAGGCCATGGACATCCTCAAGGCCAACGGCGTCCCGGCGGACAAGATGAACCCCCAGGACATCGCGAAGATCATCCAGCACGAGTCCAGCGGGAACCCGAACGCCATCAACCTCTGGGACTCCAACGCCAAGAAGGGCACGCCCTCCATCGGCCTGATGCAGACCATCCAGCCGACGTTCGATGCGTACAAGCTCCCCGGCCACGACAACATCCGCAACCCGGTGGACAACATCATCGCCGGCGTCCGCTACTCCATCGAGCGCTACGGCTCCGTGTCCAACGTCCCCGGCATCAAGGGTTTGAACAGCGGCAGCGGCTACGTCGGCTACTGACCGGCGCGCAACAGCCCCCCAGACGCACCGCGCCCCGCGGTGGAAGACGGTCCCTGCCGTCTCCCACGCGGGGCGTCGTCATTTCCGAAAGCGTGCCGTCAGCCCCCGTGCAGCCGGGAGCGCTCCCGCGGGCCACCCGCGCGCTTGATGTGGATCTGGCTGGGCGCCTTCTTGCGCCCCCTCAGCCCCGTGCCCCGGTTGTTGCGCTTGGGGCCGTGGTCGCCAGCGGCGGGGCCCAGCGTCACGCGCTTGAGCTCCTTCTGCCGCAACAGCGCCGCCGCGTCGTCATGGGCCAGTGTCTTGCGCCCATTGCTGGCCTGCACACTCGCCTGGGCCGCATGGGGATCCACCCGTCGCTTGTTCTTGATGCCTGCCACTCGGGTCCGCACGGACATGAAGTCCTCCTTTGAGCTGAGGTAGGGACCCATGCGGGGCGTTGCCATCCCTGGCGACGGGCGGGACAGGGGCCGCCCCGTGAGCATGCGGGACGCGGGCGCCCGCCGGTGCGGGATGACAGGGGGCGCACGAGCGGCGCTCACCCGCGGGCGGGAATCACGCCCGCGGTGCGACTCAGGTGAGGTCTTCGTTGTCGCGGCGGGCGCGCTTCTTCGCCTTGGGCTTGCTGGGCTTGGCCGCCTTGGCCTTCTTCTTCTCCGTGGCCTCCGGCGGGAACAGCCAGCCGTCCTCGGGGCGGGGCTGGGAGGCGTTCACCGGCTCCAGGTGCTGGCCGCGGCACCCCCGGCACCAGGACTGCGGACGGCGCTGGCCCTGGCTCATGATGCGGAAGCCGAAGTCCTGCTCCGTGGGCCCCACGTGGCCGCAGCGCGGGCAGCGCGTCATGGACGTGGTGCCCGTCTCCCGGGCCTTCTCCTTCCCGTGCTCCACCACCAGCGCCAGCGCGGCGGCGAACCCCAGCTTGCGCTCCGAGGGCACGTGGAACTGACGCGCGCGCTTGCGGTTGCCCCGGCCCATCACGGGCAGGAGGTCCAGGCCTCCCAGGAGGTTGCGCTGCTCCAGGACTCGCGACGGAGACGATGGCGGGGTCGAGTGGCTCACGCGATCATTTCTACGGGAGGGGTCTGACATGCCGGGTTCACGCGCCGGGTCGCCAGGTCCCGCTCCATTCGGAGGTCTGGACACGCGTTCAGTAACCCCTGGCATTTCCAGGGGATTCCCCCCGGCAGCCGGGCGGGGGTGGGGCGCCGGGGGGTGGGGCCCGCCTGCCTGCCGGGCGCGGACCGGGGTTCCGGTGACCACCTTCCAGGAGGTCCCGTCCCCCCCATCCGCCGGAGGTGTGCCCATGGCCCAGGCCCACGAAACCGAAACCGAGAAGCAGGAACGCCACGCGCGGAGGCATGAAGCCCACCTGCGCGCCACCTATGCGGCGTTCATCCACCACCTGTGTGACTTGAGCGCCCTGCCCCCCGCGCTCGCGGAGTCCGCCGCCGTGTCGGTGCTGAGCGCGCTGGAGCGCAGGCTCATGCCCAACGGGGCGCGGAATCTGGAGTCCCAGCTGCCGCGGCTGCTGGTGGAGTTCCTGCCGCCGCCGGAGGAGCGCCCCCGGCACCCCCACCGCTTCGGTCGCGAGGAGCTGATTGCGTCCGTCGCGGAGGACCTCCAGATGCCGGTGGACCAGGCGGAGCTGGTCATCCGCGCGGTGCTGCGCGCCTTCCAGGACCAGATTTCAGAAGGCGAGGCGGACAAGGTGGCCAGCAACCTGCCCGCGGACCTGCAGGCCCTCTGGCGCCTCACGCAGTAGCCGCGAGGCGCCTTGGGGCCCGGGCGCTACTCCGCGGGGCCGCTGCCCGCGCCGTCCCCGGTGGTGAACACCGGGGTCCCGCCGGGGATGCTGGGGTCGTGCGGGAGGCTGCCGCGCGGGCTGCGCAGGTAGACGAACGGCGTGGCGAAGAGGAAGTTGCTCACGCGCGACGTGTAGATGTCCGCGTAGCGCTCCACCTGCCGCGCCAGGTGGCTCTTGTCGTTGCCGGCGCGGGTGAGCAGGCCCCAGTGCGGGTTGGACAGCTCACCGGCCGCGCGGGCCATGGGGCCCAGCTCCGCGTCCAGCGCCTCCAGCTCCGCGCGCAGCTCCGTGAGCCGCGTCACCAGCTCGCCCTCCGGGCCGTCCGAGCGGGGGCCGTAATGGTGCCGCCGCCGCTGGAGCTCCAGGCGCACCTGGCAGCTCTCCGCCTCCAGGCGCTCCTTCTTGAGCATGCGCTCGCCAATGCGCACCTCGGTGGCGCGGAAGGCGGCGATGGCGCGCACCTCGTCCTCCAACTCGCGCAGGATGAGCGCGGTGCGCCAGCGCAGCACGTTCTTGCTCACGTGCACGTCGCCGAACATGTGGTCTCCCACGTAGAGGATTTCGTCGCCGGACAGGCCCAGGTGCCGCTCCAGCTCCAGCGCGCTGCCGCCGAAGTAGGGCTTGGACCTGTCGAGCGGCCCGGAGTGCGGCCGCAGCAGCGCTTCACCATTCGCCTCCACGATCTCGAAGAGGGTGGAGCGCGTGGTGAAGAACTCGGGCTTGCGCGCGCTGACGATGACCACGTCGAAGAGCTGGCGCCAGGTCATGCCGTCGGGCAGGTGCCGGTCGAAGGCGAAGTGCATCATGGGCTCGGTGTAGGCCCACTCGCTGTTGGTGATGAGCAGCAGCTTCTTGCCGGCGTTCTTCTGGTCCAGCAGCGCGAGCGGCGTCTCCGGATCGTCGATGACGTAGTACTCGGGGTCCGCGATGATTTCGGCCTTGAGGCGCCCCTGCATGTGCGTGGCGTCCAGGTTCTTGCGCACGTGCTCGTAGAGGTCCGCGTAGCCCATGGGGCCCGGGAGCTGGCCGGCGTCCAGGCGGTCCACGAGCTGCGCGTAGATGCAGGCCTCGGAGAGGGAGAACAGGGTGTTGAGGAACACCCAGCGCCGGTCCGCCAGGTCGATGACGGTGCGGGTATAGGCCTCGCGCTGGGACTCGAAGTCCATGGGGCGGCTGCCGTGCAGGGCCTTCTTCACGAAGCCGAAGCGGTTGGCCTTGAGGAGGTTGCCCTTGGCGGTGTCGATGATGAGGCCGCGGATGGCGAGCATCGGGTCGAAGGTCAGGTCGGCCACGGGCCAGCCCTGCTCCACCAGACGGTCGCGAATGTATTCGTAGGCGCGGCGTTCCCACGCTTCCACGCGGTAGTGGATGAGCGTGTAGTCCATGTCGTAGCCCACGGCCTTGATGGCGCGCATGTTGAGGGTGCGGTTGCAGAACAGACCGCGTTCGGGCGGGGGACCGGAGAAGTGAGGAGCCATGGGAGCAAGGCTTGCCAAGGCTTGCTCGCAAAGTCGAGCGGCCCGTGTGCCCGAGTCGCCTCGTGGGCAGGCCCGGGTCGTCCGGGTGTCGGAAAGATGGGATACAGGTGACGCAAGCGCCACGAAGGGCCGGGCACGCGCGGAACCAAAGGGCAGACACATGTCGGGAATGACGCGGCGCTGGGGCCTGGCCCTGGCGGTGGTGCTGGCGGCGGGCGTGGCGGGGGCGGAGGAGTGGGAGACGGTGGCGAAGACGCCCTACTTGATCAAGGTGCGGCCCCGTCCGGGGACGAAGGCGAAGGACATCTGGGCGGAAGGCGAGCTCAAGGCGAGCGCGGAGCGGATCCAGACGGTGCTGGAGGACCAGGGGTCGTACCGGCTCTTCATGCCGTACGTGAAGGAGTCGCGGGTGGTGCGGCCCACGGACGACGGCGGGCGGCTCACGTACACGCGGCTGGACCTGCCGGTGGTGTCCTCGCGCGACTACATCTGCCACGTGGTGACGGAGTCGAAGGTCGCGCCGGACGGGACGGGCGTGTACCAGCAGCGCTGGAAGGCGGAGCCGGACGCGTTCCCCGCCCGGCGGGACGTGGTGCGCCTGCGGCTGAACGAGGGCAGCTGGAAGGTGGAGCCGAAGGGCGAGGACACGTCCTGGGTCGTCTACAAGTTCACGGTGGACCCCGCGGGCTCCATCCCGGGGTTCCTGGCCGGCATGGGGCAGAAGGACGCGGTGGTGGACACGCTGCGAGCGGTGGAGAAGCGGGCGCGGACGCTGCCCGTGGAGCCGCCTCCCGCGAAGTAGGGATGGAGGCAGGCGGGCTGCTTGTTCCTTCCGGACGCCATGGCTGACAACTCCAAGATTGAGTGGACGGATGCGACGTGGAACCCGGTGCGCGGCTGCGTGAAGCTGAGCCCCGGGTGCAAGCACTGCTACGCGGAGACGTTCGCGGAGCGGTTCCGGGGCGTGCCAGGGCATCCCTACGAGCAGGGCTTCGACCTGAAGCTGATTCCCGGGAAGCTCGCCGAGCCGCTGCGCTGGAAGGCGTCCAAGCGCGTGTTCGTGAACTCGATGAGCGACCTGTTCCTGGACGAAGTTCCGGAGGACTACATCGAGACGGTGGCGCGGGTGATGGCGCTGGCGGAGTGGCACACGTTCCAGGTGCTGACGAAGCGCGCGGAGCGGATGCAGCGGCTGCTGTCCACGCGGCTCGCGTTCGCGGCGAGGCTGCCGAACGTCTGGTGGGGCGTGAGCGTGGAGGACCGCAAGTACGGCCTGCCGCGAGTGAAGCACCTGCAAGCGGCGCCCGCGCGGGTGCGCTTCCTGTCCATCGAGCCGCTCCTGGAGGACCTGGGGCCGGTGGACTTCACGGGCATTGACGGCGTGATTGTCGGAGGCGAGAGCGGCGCGAAGGCGAGGCCGCTGGACCCCGAGTGGGTCCGCTCGGTGCGCGAGCAGTGTGACGCGGCGGGCGTGGCCTTCTTCTTCAAGCAGTGGGGTGGCAAGCGCAAGGCGGCGGCCGGGCGCGTGCTGGACGGGCGCACGTACGACGCGCTTCCCCGGAGCACGGTGGCGCCGTTCCCGGAGGATGCCCGGCGCCTGCGGTTGCTGGAGGACGCCGAAGCGCTGGCGGCCCCGTGGCTGACGCCGCCGGGCGTGCTCAGCGCCGCCGCTTCAGCTTGAAGAAGTCGATGAGCGCCTTGAGCTTGGGCGCCACCTGGGCGCGGCTCGGGTAGTAGAGGAAGAAGCCGGGGAGGGTGGCGGAGTACGGTTCGAGCACGCGCACGAGCTGCTTCTCCGCGAGCAGCTTCCGGACGCGACTCTCCGGGACATAGGCGAGCCCGAGCCCGGCGACGGCGGCGTCGAGCACCAGCTCCGCGTCATCGAACACCACGCGGCCCTCGACGGCGGCCTCGATGCGCTTTCCGCCGTCGCTCAGCCCCCAGCGGAGGAGCCCGCCGGTGGTCCGGCTGCGGTAGTTGATGCAGTCGTGGTCGCGCAGGTCGCGAGGGTGCTTCGGCTTGCCGCGGTTGGCGAAGTACGCGGGCGAGCCCACCACGTGCATGACGATGTCGCCGCTCACGGGGATGGCGATCATCTCCCGGTCCACGAGCTCACCGACGCGGAAGCCCGCGTCGAAGCCCTGCTGGACGATGTCGACGAGCGCGTCTTCCAGGTGGATGTCCACGCGGATGTCGGGATGGGCGGTGAGGAACTCCGCCAGGCGGGGACCGAGCACCTCCTGGTAGCCGTAGCGGGGCAGGGTCAGGCGCAGGAGCCCCGTGGGCCGGTCGCGAAGCTCGCCCAGGGATTCGAAGGCGTCCTGCACGCCGTGCATCGCGGGTTCGAGCCGCGACAGGAAGCGCGAGCCGGCCTCGGTGAGTCCCACGCTGCGGGTGGTGCGCTGGAGGAGCCGCACGCCCACGCGCACTTCCAGGGCCCGGAGGCTCTGGCTCACCGCAGAAGGGGTGACCCCGAGCTCCGACGCGGCGGCGGTGAAGCTGCGTCTGCGAGCCACCGCGAGGAACGCCATCAGGCCGGAGAGGTCGTCGCGCATTCCTTAGCGTAGCTACAAAGTGCATCCAGAGACGACGCGTTTCGGAGCGGAAGGCCGGGGCGTACTTCATGGGCCACGGAGGCAGTCATGAACGCACAAGGCAAGGTCTGGTTCGTCACGGGGTCGTCGTCGGGGTTTGGCCGCAACATCGTGGAGGAGGTCATCGCCAGGGGGGAGCGCGTGGTCGCGACGGCGCGAGACCCGCGCACGCTGGAGGAACTGGTGGCGAGGACCCCGGACCGTGTGCTCGCGCTCCGGCTGGACGTGACGAAGCCGGAGCAGGTGCAGGAGTCCGTCATGGCGGCGCTGAAGCACTTCGGGGCCATCGACGTGCTGGTGAACAACGCGGGCTACACGTTGTCGGGAGCGGTGGAGGAGACGAGCGACGCGGAGCTGCGAGCGGTATTCGAGCCGCTCTTCTTTGGAGCGGTGGCGATGACGCGAGCGGTGCTGCCGCACATGCGCGAGCGGCGGACGGGCATCCTCGTGCAGGTCTCGAGTCTGACCGGGCTGGTCGGGTACCCGGGCGCGGGGGCGTACAGCGCGGCGAAGCACGCGCTGGAAGGCATCTCCGAAGCGCTGGCGAAGGAGGTGGCGCCGTTTGGCCTGAAGGTGCTCCTCGTGGAGCCGGGCATGTTCCGCACGAATCTGTTGGGCCCGTCGTACCGGCCGATGCCGGAGCTGCCTGCCTACGCGGAGTCGATGGGCCCCATGCGAGCCTGGGTGGCGCAGTCCGCCGGCACGCAACCGGGTGACCCCGTGAAGGCCGCGAAGGCCATCGTGGACGCCGTGAACGCGGGCTCCCCGACGCTGCGGCTGTTCCTGGGGGCGGACGCCCCCGTGGCCATCCGAGAGAAGCTCGCGCAGGTGTCGGACGACGTGAACCGCACGGAGCAGCTCGCACTGTCGATGGGCTTCTGAGCGGGGCGCCAGAAGTCAGTCGACAGCGGATCCGAAGGACCCTCGTTGCTCATGAATCAGGGAGGCCCAGGGAGTGGGCAATCAACCGCCAGAGGCGCGAAGCCCACCGGCCCACGTGAAGCAGTACGCCCTCTCTTAAATGATTCACCCCATGAGGGCGTTCGCGGTCGCTGGCGGGTGGGGCCTCGGTCTGGAGTCCATTCTCCGGACACGAGGCGTCAGAACCTGTCCGCTCATCGGACAATCCTCCCAAGACCGTGCCCATCACATCCTCGGCGCACGTCCCACTGGAATGGGATGGGACGCGCTCCGGGGGCGCTGGAGTCAGCGACATCCCGCTGTCGGACTCCACAGGGGCAACCTTCTCATCGGGGCGAGCAGAGACCCCGAGCTCCTCGGTGTCCATGGTGACTGGCTCGGAGTGGCCCTCAGGAGAGGGAGACGCAGGTTCCTTTGGAACAGGGGCGAAGGCGTTCAGCAGGCGCTCGTCGCACGCCTTGAGCAATGCCGGCAGCTCGTGTTGGAGGGCCTGTGTATCGCGCTCAGACACCACTCTCATGGCACAGAGGGCCCACTCGCGCAGCGCCTCTCCACCCATGAGCGGCAGCAACTGGGGGGCTCCTCCCAGGAATGCCCGCTGCAGGGACTGAACAAGGAGCACGTGCCCGGGCCGCGCCGCCACCCGCGCTGCCAGTCGCAGCAGCTCGAATTCCGCCTGCGCGCAGGTTGCCCCCGACTCCCAGCGCGCCGCGTCCTGGAGCTGGAAGCACGTGTACCTCAGCCGGTCCAAGTCGAGGTCCGAGGCCCTCGCGCAGCAGTCCGCCAGAAGCTCCACCAATACCTGCCGCCTGAGGCTGAAGTAACCCTCCAAGAGCCACCGTGCGTTCGGCGAGCGCACGTCATGCATTGCCAGCCCCAGGTTCTCCAGCGTCAGCGACTCATCCATGGCCACCGCGCGCGTCCTGCGGCCAGGGTGCTGCCCCACCAGGCCCCGTGCCGCCAGTCGCCGCAGCGCTTCGCGTAGGGTGCCCCGGCACACGTTGAAGCGACGCGCCAGCTTCGCTTCCGGGCCGAACTGCCCGCTCGGATGCACCCGTCCCAGCGCGATATCGCGCTCCAGCTGCGCCTCTACATACGCCACGAGTCCGCCTCGTCCCATCCCCATTCCCCTCCTCGTCCCAGCATCGCCATCCAACCACAGGGGTCTGACATGGGCGCTTGGGTCCACCCTCCATCCGCGTCACCTGATGGAGGAGGGCGCCCTCCGGCCCCGGGCGGTCAAAACCTGTCCGACAGTCGGACAGGTTTCTGGAAAGCGCCTCCGGCGGGCGGCCTCTGCCCGTGCGGCGTAGCTGGATCAGATGGAAGGAAACCGCACTCCCGGCAGGACGAGCAGCTTCGTGCCCTCCGCGTCCTGGAGTTCCAGCGTGTAGACACCGCGAGCCTCATGGGCCTGCGCTTCGGCTTCCACGATGATCCGGACGGTTCCGTCTTCGGCATCGGGAGCCACCTCCACCACTCCCACGACCCTCAGGGTTTGATGATTCGGACCGTGGAGGCTCGCCTTGGCGGCCTTGCCAGGCAGCGGCGTCCGCCCGAAGAACTTCAATTGCACCGCGACCCGGCGCGCGGACCGGAAGCTCATGAAATGGAACTCCGCGCCCGAGGAACCCGTTTCGGGCCCCCTCAGTTCCAACATCTGGACTCCCCTTTGATCCAGGATCATCTCGGCGAGCATTGCCGACAGGCCTATGTCAGCACAGACCTGTTCGGGAAGCGGAGTGGCTGCGTCGTCGGACATCCCTCCATCCGCGGCTGCCAGGAACGGAAGCAGGAACAGGAGCACGGGCCCTCCTATTCGTCGTACCGAATCACTCCCCGCACGGACATCACGTTGGGAACGACGGCGGTGTTCTCGTCTCCCCCCTCGCTCCGGGGAACGCCCCGCGTGCGGTCTGACAGGAACCAGAGTTCGATACAGACAGGAAATGTTTCACCTGTCTTGTTCTGGCGCAGTTGGGTGAAACGGCCGTAGACGCGTTTGGAGCCGACGTAGAGCGTACCCGTCAGCATGGAACCGTGCCTCACGCGTCCCTCGCCGCCGTACGTATACACAGCGGCACGCCCCTCTCGAACGGTGACGAATTCGGAGCGCGTATTGGGGTCGAATCTGGCGGACCACTGGATGCTGCCAACCTTGAGCGCTTGCATGGCAGCCCACGCATCCGCCGGACAGTCCTCGGCGGGTGGCGTGGGCCGGTCCACCAGGGGCGCGCTGGCGCAGGCCATGCCCGCCATGCAGGACGCGAGCGTCGCGGCCTTGAGCGCACGGGAGGGCTTCGGAGACGGCGGGGCAGGGGGCTTGGTCGTCACGGGAACGTGTTCCTCTTTCTGCGCCACCACGGGGGCGGCGACGGGAACACTGTGCGGGCGGTCCGGTGGGCTCGCCAGTTTATGACCAACAGGGGCGGAAACACTCTCTGGGACCTCTGGGGTTGTATGTCGAGTCCAGCCCCAAAGCAGGACCTTCCAGGTCCCGGGTCCCGCCAGCAGCAATCCCAGGCACAGCACCATGCCCACCCACCCCCACGCCGGGAGCCGGCGCGGGGCCACCGGTTCGGGAACAGGCCGGGGTCTTGGCGCGGGCGTCAGGTACGGCTGCGCGGGCCACGCCGGGCGGCGGATCTGGTTCGGCGTGCCCGGAATCTCATCGAAGAGGTGCGCCTCGAACGCCGCCGCTCCCCCCGATAGCAGCCCCCGCATCAGGTCCGAGTGCGCCGCCTCCCCCGTGCGCGGCCGCTGCTCCGGCTCCTTCTCCAGGAGCCGCAGGATGGCCCTCGACAGGGGCTCCGGCACCTGGGGGTTGATGTCCCGGGGAGACGGCGGCAGCCGCTCCGTGATGGCCACCGCCAGCAGCTCCGGCTCCTGCCCCGGCGGGAACGGGTAGTGCCCCGTGACAGCCCGGTACAGGCACACGCCCAGGGCATACAGGTCATCCGCCTCCCGGTAGGGATAGCGCAGCTCCGGCTGCCTCCAGTGGCGCTGCTGGAACCGGATGGCCTCCGGACTGCGCAGGTGCAGCGTCCCCGGGGGCAGGGTGGTGGTCGTGAGCGTCGCGGCCCCCGTCTGGTCCCCCGCCCCGAAGTCGATGAGCACCGGCACCTGCTCCCTCGCGCGGATCAGGATGTGCTCCGGCTTCAGGTCGCGGTGCAGCACGCCTCGCGCATGCAGCACCCCCAGCGTCATCGCCACCGAGCCGCCTACCATCGCCACCTGCCGGAACGTGGGATTGACGGTCTCCGTCCAGAGGTGGAGCGCCATCCCCTCCACGCAGTCCATGACGAAGTACGGCAGCCCCTCCACCGGATCCGGCCACCGCCCCGTGGCATGCACCCGCACCACGTTCGGATGCCACGCCCGGTCCAACAGCAGCGCCATCTCCCGCAGCGCCCGGGCCGGGTCCGGATGCAGCGACAGCTTGAGCGCGAAGCTCCGCCCCGGCGCGTCCAGCGGCTCCACCCGGTACACCGCGCCGTACCCGCCCACCCCCAGCGTCCCCTGCACCCGCCAGCGCCCCACCACCGCGCCAGGCTGGAGCGCCCCCGGGAACACCTGTGACCCTTCCTGACCCATGGACCCGCAGGGTCGCATGAATTGCACTCAACCTGAAAGGTCACCCGGGGCCGGATGCCGGAGGCAACCCTGGGGCCGTGTGTTCCTACGTCAGGAAGTCTCGCCTCGTGGCGCCGGGCGGAATGCTCCCAACGGAACACGTTGATGGTGACTGAATTGTGACATGAACAAAGCGCGTATCAGGCCGGTGGTGTCAGACGGATTTGATGTATTAAGCCGCGTCTCATCGCAGCACCCCCCCCCTCATTCAGGAGTCCCTGATGCGTCGTCTTGGCTCAGCCCTTCTCGCCGTGAGCATGCTCGTGGGTTGCGGTGCCGGTTCCGAAGCTGGAACCTCCCCCGAGTCCGGCTCCACCACCCCGTCCGCCGAGCAGCAGCAGCAGGCCCCCATCCTCACGACGACGAACGTCGACGTGGCCATCGAGTGCTCCGGCATCCTCGAGTTCGCGAACACGGCGTCGTACTCGCTCCTCGACCGCTACCTGCCCAGCAACGTGGTCACCAACATCGTGAACCGCCGCGCCACCGCGCCGTTCACGTCGCTGGCGGACCTGTCCACCGTGCCGCTCGTCGGCCCGGCCCGGCTCAAGCAGCTGGAGGGCGGCGCCCGCACGATGGACTTCATCGACGCGGACTGTGTCGGCATCCTGGATGGCATCGCCATCTCCCGTGACGACCAGACCGCCATCGTCGCGCTGGTGAACAGCATCGACGACTCGGAACTGCACGACGTCCTGCCGGACGCGTGGAACGGCGCCGTCAACCTGCTCAACACGCGCCCCTTCACCACCGCGCAGCAGATCGCTGACACGGCGGGCATCGGTGACGTGAGCTTCCGCAACATCCGCAACTCCGCCACCCTGAGCCGCCCCCTGGAGGCGCTCTTCGCCGCGGTGAACGCCATCCCCAGCAACGGCTCCTACGGCGCCACCACCCTGCGCCACTTCGACTGGTGGAACATCGCGTCCGAAAACCACTACTACCGCGATGACAAGACGTGTTTCGGCCTGGAGCCCACCAGCGTCCCCTACGGCGCCGCCATCCGCCCGAACCTGGCCGACGCCGCCGAAGTGCGTGCCGCCGTCCAGAACGCCGTCGCCTACGTCAACGGCAACAACCTCATCCCCGCCTCGGTCCGCTCCGCGGGCTTCGCGAACCTGGACGCGCTGACCCAGGGCCGCTCCTTCAAGGGCTGCATCATCACCTACGAGAACGACCCCTGGAGCCGCAACACCGTCCACATCTACGTGGACACCGTGACCGGCTTCAGCGTGATGACCGAGACCTGGTGGGCGGAGTAGTCCTCCCCGCCTGACGTCCCTGCCGTCCCGAAGCCCCGGGTTCCCTCATGGAGCCCGGGGCTTTGTCGTGTCCGGAAGCAGGCAGGCCGCTGGCAGGCAGGCCCCCGGCCAGGGCCTGCCGGGAAGGAAACCGTGCATCCCCGCGTGTCTATGGGTATAGACACGCCCCATGTGCCCCCTGGTGAACACGAAGGACCTGATTGACGCCCAGGAGGTGGCGGGCCTGTTGCGCCTTGCCCACCCCAACAGCGTCAGCACGTACCTGCGCCGCTATCCGGACATGCCGCGTCCGGTGCTCGACCTGGGCGCCGGGCGCCCGCGCCTCTGGCTCAAACCCCAGATGCTCCGCTGGGCCCTCGCCCGCCAGGCCGCCGCCAACACCGACACAAGCTCCCGAGGCTCCCGATGACCACCGCCACCCCCCGAACCGCCCCCGCCGTCCTCCCCGGGCCCAATGATGCCTGCTGGTGCGGCAGTGGCTCCAAGTACAAGAAGTGCCACCGCGGCGCGGACACCGTGGAGGCCCGCAAGAAGGGCGGCGACACCAACCGCAAGGGCATCCGCCCGGGCATCGTCAGCCCCCGCCGCGTGGTGCCGCTCACCATCGGCCGGCCGGACTACGCGGACTCCGTGGCCGGCCGTCCCTCGCGCTCGCGCAACGAGCCGGACGTGAAGACGCCGGACGTCATCGCCCGCATGCGCCGCGCCTGCCAGGCCGCCGCCCAGGTGCTGGTGGAGACCGCGCAGCACGTGCGCGTGGGCATCACCACGGACGAACTGGACGCCATCGCGCACGAGGCCTACCTCAAGCGCGGCGGCTACCCCAGCACGCTGAACTACCACAAGTTCCCCAAGTCGCTCTGCACCTCCGTCAACGAGGTCATCTGCCACGGCATCCCCGACAGCCGCGCGCTGGAGGACGGCGACATCGTCAACCTGGACATCACCATCTACCTGGATGGCGTCCACGGCGACTGCTCGGCCACGTACCTGGTGGGCAACGTGGAGCCCCAGCACCAGCGCCTGGTCCAGGTCGCGAAGGAGTGCCTGGACCTCGGCATCGCCGCGGTGAAGCCGGGCCGGCCCATCAGCGACATTGGCCGCGCGGTGGAGGCCCACGCCGTGAAGAACGGCACCAGCGTGGTGCGCGCCTACTGCGGCCACGGCATCGGTGAGACCTTCCACACCGCGCTCCAGATTCCGCACTACTACGAGGCGGAGGCCACCACCATCATGCAGCCCGGGATGATCTTCACCGTGGAGCCCATGATCAACCAGGGCCACTGGGACCACCGCACGTGGAACGACGACTGGACCGTCGTCACCGCGGACGGCATGCGCAGCGCCCAGTTCGAGCACACCCTGCTCGTCACCGACACGGGCGCGGAGATCCTCACCGTCCCCTGAGCTTCGCTGGCTCCTGAAACACCACGGGCCCCGGACGCGCTGCGCATCCGGGGCCCGCTTCATTTCCAGCCTTCAGCCTTCCGTCTTAAGCGCGGCGGCGGCGCAGCTTCAGCGCCAGGCCGCAGAGCATCAGCAGGCTGGTGGCGCCCAGTGGACCGGGCACCGTGCTCTGGCAGTTGCAGCCGTCGGATTCATCCGGATCCTGCGGCTCCACCGCGTCGTCGGTGACGAACACGGCGGTGCTGCGCGCAGGCACCGTGAAGCCGCCCGTCGCCGAGTCGTACGCGGACGTGCGCACCACCGGGTCCGTGGACGTCTGCAGCACCGGGTGCAGCTTGAGCTTCAGGGACTTGTACCCGTCCGCCTTGAACGTCTGCGCGTCGTCCGTGCCGTTGAACAGCACGATGGCGCGTTGGCCCTCCGCGTTCGTGCCGTGGTCCTGCATGGCCATCACGATGAGGCCCGGAATCTGGTCCGGACCGGTGTTCTCGAAGTGCACCAACTGCTTCACCTCGTCACCGGTGCGCAGGCGGAACAGCCGCGAGCTCTTGCGGATGGTCAGCAGCTCCTCGAAGTGGTCGCGCGCCCGGAGGATGTCCGCGTCCGCCGGCTTGAGGGCCGGGTCCGCCAGCAGCGGCCCGAAGAGCGCCCAGTTGCCCTGGTTGTCCGCGGCCGGGGGCAGGCCCACGCCCCAGTTGTTGGACTGGTAGGTCCAGTCCACCTTGTTGAACCAGTCACCGGAGTTGTAGCTGTTGCGGTCCAGGGACTTGGAGCGCAGGAGCTCGTCGCCCGCGTGGAAGAACGGGATGCCCTGGCCCAGCGCCACCAGCGAGATGCCCAGGTTGTGCATGCGCACGCGCTCCGCCATGGGCAGATCGCGCCGCGCCTTCAACTGCACCGCGTCGAACAGCGTCTCGTTGTCGTGCGCGGAGACGTAGTTGATGACCTCCTGCGGATCCAACGTGTAGCCCGCCTTGGCCCCGTTGTAGTCCACCCCTTCACCCGTGACGGTCGCGCCGGTGTAGTCCACCAGCGAGTAGTCCTTCAGGTTGCCGGCGAGGCCCACGCGGATCCAATCGCTGTAGCGCAGGAGCTTCTCCTTCAGCTTTGGCTCCGTGCCCTGGTCGATGCCGTTCGGGTCGGACAGGAGGCCCGTGATGAAGCCCTGCTCCTGCAGGCCGCTGAAGGGGCCACCGCCGCGAGCACCGTCGCGCAGGCGGTCGTTGAACGCGCCAATGCCCGTGCCCGCCATGTTGGCCTGCGTGGCGTTGGTGCCGCGCGCGTTGTTCTGCACCTCGCCGAAGTCCCAGCCCTCGCCGTAGACGTAGATGGCCTTGCCGTCCACGCCGTCCTTCTCCACGGTGAGCCCGTCCAGCGTGGCGCGCAGCTTCACCATGTTGGACTTCAGGTGGTGGCCCATCAGGTCGAAGCGGAAGCCGTCCACCTTGTAAGCCTTGGCCCACGTCACCACGGAGTCGATGAGCAGCTTCTCCATCATCGCGTTCTCCGACGCGGTGTTCTGGCAGCAGGTGCTCATCTCCACGTTCCCGTCGTCGTTGAGGCGGTGGTAGTAGCCGGGGACGATGCGGTCCAGCACGCTCTTGGCGTCCTGACCGGCGGAGTTGGTGTGGTTGTAGACCACGTCCATCACCACGCGCAGGCCGTGCTGGTTGAGCGACTGCACCATCTCCCGGAACTCCACCGTGCGCGTCGTGCCCTGCGCGTTGGTGGAGTAGCTGCCCTCCGGCACCGTGTAGTGGAACGGGTCATAGCCCCAGTTGAAGCCGTCCAGGTCCGCCACGGCCTTCACGGCCGCCTGCTGCTGGTCGGAGTCCGGCGGCAGCGACACCAGGTCGCCCTGGGGGTGCTGCTGCCCCGCGCGGTCCTCGTTGATGGTCGCGATGTCGAACACCGGCAGCAGGTGCACGTGCGTGAGGCCCGCCTTCGCCAGCCGGGTCAGGTGCTTCATGCCGTCCGAGTCCCGCGTGAACGCCTTGAACGTGCCGCGCTCGTTCTCCGGCACCGTCAGGTCGTTGATGCTGAAGTCGCGCGCGTGCAGCTCGTAGAGGACGATGTCCTCCGGGGCCTCCAGCGCGGGCTTCGCCAGCGTGCTCCAGCCCTGCGGCGCGAGCGCGGGGTCCGCCAGGTCGACAATCTGGCTCAGCTCGCTGTTGATGGAGAGGGCCACCGAGTACGGGTCGGTGACGCGGTTGGTGACGACCTTGCCCTCCTTGCGGGCGTAGACCTCCACCTCGTAGAGGAAGAAGCGGTTGTTCCACGACGCGTCGCCCGTGGCGCTCCAGACGCCCTTGTCTCCGGCCGTCATGGGCACGCGGGTGAAGGTGGACGTGGGGTTGCCGTCCGCGAACAGCAGCAGGTTCACGCTCTTCGCCGTGGGGGCCCACAGGCGCAGCGTGGGGATGCCGTTCTCGAACGTCGCGCCCAGCGCGCCGTCATACGTGTCCAGGTCGTCCAGCACGCCCGCGAACTGCACGCTGGTGGCGTCCAGCATCACGCCCTCCGCGTTCGTCGCGGACACGGACACCTGGCCCTTGAGCCACGTGGCCGCGTTGGCCACGTCCGCCTCTGCCAGCTTCAGCACCGTGCGGCCCTGGAGGTTCTTGAAGCGCTCCGCCTGCGCGGCGGTGAGGCCCGCGGGATCCACCGTCAGCGTCACGGAGGTGCCGCCCTGCACGCCGGTGCTGCTCAGCGTCATGCCGCCCGTGGGCGCCGTGTGCAGCTTGAACACCGTGCCAGCGGGCGCCGCGACCTCCGGGGTCCACACCACGGTGTCGCGCGAAATCCAGTGCGCCCGCGCCAGCAGCAGGTCGCCCGCGGGGGCGCCCGCGGCGCGGATGGTCACCTTCTTGGAGGCACCGGAGTCGAAGGTGAAGATCATCTCCTGGTTGTCCGTCTCCACCGCGAACGCCGCGTTGCCGCCGGGGTAGGCGGTGGCCCACTGCTCATCGAGCGCGACCTTGCACTCGTAGTTGCCCGCCTTCAGGGCCTTCGTGGTGAAGGTGTAGATGCCGTCGCCGTCCGGATCCTGCATCATCGTGCGCAGGCAGTCCGGCTTCCAGTCATCCAGACAGCCCAGCTCCTTCTGGAGCGTGCCCGCCACCGTGGCGATGGTGCCGGAGCGGCTGCTCGTCACGTAGTGCGTGTTCGCGTCGAAGTAGAACTTCACCGCGCCCGCCGACGGGTTGGTCAGCACCACGTCCGCGCCGCCCGGGCCGCCGTACGTCTGCGCCAGCGACCCGTCCAGCGCGACCTTGAAGTGCCAGGTGCCCGCCGGGACGCTGAACGTGCCCTGCCACTTGTCGTCGTCCGTGTCGTACGTCAGCGCCGTCTGCGCGCAGGTGGGGTCGTTGTTGGCGGCACAGCCGGCGCCCGTCTGCAGGTCGCCAATGACAGTCACCGACGTGGGCGCCGCCAGCGCCGACAGCGGCACGAGCGTGGCCAGGAGCCCGCCTAACGCGAGCGCTCGCGTCATGCGGGGAACCGCGAATGGAACTCTCAGGGGAAACCTCCAGGGGGGGTGAAATCCCGGGCACGGTACCAGCCGGTCCTGTCACGGGTGACCCCTGGGTTGTTTTCAAGGTTTGCACGACCCCCTGGATGATCCGAGTTGGGACCTGGGCATCCACCCCGTGACGTCGGATGGGAAAGGGCGTCCAACCGAGACGCGGTGCGGCAGGAATCGCGCGCTCCGTTGAGTCCGCTCACGCCATGCGTCACACGGATGTGCAGAGGAAGACATCCGGGACATGGCGCGTTGCGCCATCAGCCGATTGTTCCGACTGCCCTTCACCCCTTTCAAGACTGTTGGATACAGTGCCGCGCCCAGATGTCCTCCAGCCTCCCCTGCCCACAACCGAACGCTGTCCCCCACCGTGGTCGGTGGCGCCCGATGCTCCAGGGACTTGTCGCCCTGTGTCTGGCGGGGTGCGCCACGGCCCCCACCCCGACGAAGCCCGCGACGGAGTCCGCCGCGACACAGCCCGCCACGCCGGCGGCGCCCGCTCCCGCCTCCGAACCCGTGAAGGAGGCCGCGCCCGCGCAGCCCGCTCCGGCTTCCGCCCAGGCTCCGGCGACGAAGGAGCCCGCGCGGCCCTGGGCGGACGAGGTGCTGTACTTCGTGGTGGTGGATCGCTTCGCGGACGGCGACCCCTCGAACAACGAGAAGGGCGACGTGAAGGAGGCGGGCACCTTCCACGGCGGTGACCTGAAGGGGCTCACCTCGAAGCTGGAGGAGCTGTCGTCGCTGGGCGTGACGGCGCTGTGGGTGACGCCGCTCCTGAAGCAGATCCCCGGCTTCGTCACCGGCTCCGGCTTCCCGGACTGGGGCTACCACGGCTACTGGGCGGACGACTTCCACGCGTTGGATCCGCGCTTCGGCACGGAAGAGGACTTCAAGGCGCTGGTGGACGCGGCACACGCGCGCGGCATCCGCGTGCTGCTGGACGTCGTCTACAACCACCCGGGCTACAACTCGCGCTACCTGAAGGACCACCCGGACTGGCTGCGCTCGGAAGAGAAGGGCACCTGCGGCTCGGATGACCTGACGTCGTGCGTGGCGGGCCTGCCGGACTTCAAGACGGAGCGCCCGGAGGTGGCGAAGTACCTGCTGGACGCGCAGATCGACTGGGCGAAGCGCTCCGGCGTGGACGGCTTCCGGCTGGACACCGTGAAGCACGTGTCCCACGACTTCTGGAAGGAGCACCGCCGCCGCACGCGCGCGGAGATCTCCCCGGACTTCTTCCTGCTGGGCGAGCTGTGGGGCGGCGACGTGGAGGGGTTGGCGCCGTACTTCACCCCGGACGAGATGGACGCCGGGTTCGACTTCGCCTTCCAGGGCAACGCGCTGGGCTTCGTCCAGGGCCGTGGCCGCACGGTGGCGTTCGACCGCTACCTCCAGTCTCGCTCGAAGGTGACGCCGGGTCACCACCTGTCGCACTTCCTGTCGTCGCACGACGTGGACGGGGCGCTGCACCAGCTGCAGGGCAACGTGCCCCTCTTCCGCCTGGCCGCCACGCTGCAGCTCACCACGACCGGCATCCCCGTCATCTACTACGGCGAGGAAGTGGGCCGCGCGGGCGGTGACTGGCCGCAGAACCGCAGCGACATGCCGTGGGGCAAGCAGGCGGTGAAGCCTGGCGCGGGAAAGAAACGCGACGAGGCATTGCGCGAGTATTACAAGCGCCTCATCGCCATCCGCCGCGCACACCCGGCCCTGTCGCGGGGCACGCACGCGCCGCTCTCCACCGAAGGCGACGTGTATGTCTTCCAGCGGCGCGACGAAGCGTCCGGCGACACGGTGGTGGTGGCGGTGAACCGCGGCAAGACGAAGGGCACGGCTTCCGTGCCGTGGCCGGAAGGTTGGACGGGCGTCGGCGAGGTGGAGGATCTGCTGAACGGAGGGCGGACGAAGGCTGGCGCCACGCTGGACCTGGCGCTTCCGCCGCTGTCCGCGCGCATCCTCGGACGCGTGCCGTGAGGCACCCGGCGGTGCATGCGCAGAACCTGACCCGGACGTGCTGTTGTCACCGGCGCGAGCGGGGCTCTTGCTGGAGAACCTAGATGGCCGGCGTGTCGTTCAAGGACGTGGCGAAGCGGTACGGAGACGTGTCGGTCATCGAGGGGCTCAACCTCGATATCCGCGACCATGAGTTCATGGTCCTCGTGGGGCCGTCCGGTTGCGGCAAGTCCACGGCACTCCGGATGATCGCCGGCCTGGAGGAGATTTCCGGAGGCACCATCTCCATCGGTGAGCGCGCGGTGAACGCGCTGCCGCCGAAGGACCGGGACGTCTCCATGGTGTTCCAGAACTACGCGCTCTACCCGCACATGTCCGTGCGGCAGAACCTGGAGTTCGGCCTCAAGATCCGCAAGACGCCCAAGCCGGAGATGGACAAGCTGGTGGACGAGGCGGCGGAGATCCTGGGCATCACGCACCTGTTGGACCGCAAGCCCAAGGCGCTGTCCGGCGGCCAGCGTCAGCGCGTGGCCCTGGGCCGCGCCATCGTGCGCAAGCCGGCGGTGTTCCTCTTCGACGAGCCGCTCTCCAACCTGGACGCGAAGCTGCGCGTGCAGATGCGCTCGGAGATCAAGAAGCTGCAGCACCGGCTCCAGGTCACGTCCGTCTACGTCACGCACGACCAGATCGAAGCGATGACCATGGGCCACCGCATCGCGGTGATGAAGGACGGCAAGCTCCAGCAGCTGGGCACCCCGCTGGAGGTCTACGAGAAGCCGGTCAACGTGTTCGTGGCGCAGTTCATCGGCACGCCGCCCATCAACATGCTCACCGCCACGCTGGACGCGGACGGCGCGTCGCTCACCGGTGACGGCTTCAAGCTGCCGGTGCCGCAGAAGCTGCGCGCGGCGACGGCGGGCAAGGGTGGCCGCAAGGTGAAGGTGGGCCTGCGCCCGGACAACGTCCTGCCCGCGGGCACCGCCGCGCGCGGTGAGTCCGCGCCCGCGGAGGCGCGCGTGGAGCTGGTGGAGCCGCTGGGCAACGAGCTCATCGTGCACGCCCGCCTGGGAGAGAACCCGCTGGTCTTCCGCCTGCCGCCCCAGGCCACCCCGGAGCCGGGCGCCGCCCTTCCCGTGACGGTGGAGCTGGAGTCCCTGCATCTCTTCGACGCTGAATCCGAGCTTCGGCTTTCCGTTTGATCATCCGGAGGATTTTCCCAATGACGCACCTGCGAACGTTGCTCGCGGCCCTCTGTCTGTGCGCAGTCGGCCTGTTGCCCGTCCCGTCCTTCGCCGCCACGGAGCTGGTGCTCTGGCACGCCTACCGCGCGGAGGAGAAGGCCGCGCTGGAGAAGGTGGTCGCCGAGTACAACAAGGCCAACGAGGGCAAGGTCAAGGTCACCACGCTGGCGGTGCCCTACGATGCCTACGCGGACAAGATCAGCGCCACCGTGCCGCGCGGCAAGGGCCCGGACCTCTTCATCTTCGCGCAGGACCGCCTGGGCGGCTGGATTGAAGCGGGCAACACGGTGGAGCCCATCGACTTCTTCCTGGATGACGCGACGAAGAAGCGCTTCATCCCCACGACGATGGAGGCGATGACCTACCGCGGGACGGCGTACGGCCTGCCGCTGAACTACAAGGTCATCACGCTCATCTACAACAAGAAGCTGGTCCCCACGCCGCCCAAGACGTCCGGCGAGATGGTGACGATGGCCAAGAAGCTCACCGACGCGAAGGCGGGCCGCTTCGGGCTCGCCTACGCGTACAACGACTTCTACTACCACGCGGCGGTGATGAACGGCTTCGGCGGCGGCGTGTTCGACGCGAAGAACGCCCCCACGATGAACTCGCCCGCCAACGTGAAGTCGGTGGAGCAGGTCCTCAAGTGGAAGAACAAGGACGGCATCCTCCCCGCGGAGCCGTCCAGCGCGCTCATCACCTCGCTCTTCAACGAGGGCAAGGCCGCGATGGTGTTCTCCGGCCCGTGGTTCCTGGGCGAGGTGGCGAAGGGCGTGGACTACGGCCTGGCCCGGCTGCCCACGCTGGATGAGAACAAGGGCACGCCGATGAAGCCCTGGATGACGGTGGAGGGCGTGTACGTGGCCGCTCCGTCGAAGAACAAGGAAGCGGCGTACGACTTCGCCAAGTTCCTCACCGACGCGGGCCCCGGCAAGACGCTGGCCCTGGAGGGCCGCCAGAGCCCCGCCAACCAGGCGGTGTACCAGGACGCGAAGGTGTCCGCGGATCCGCTGCTCAAGGCGATGAAGGACCAGGTGGACGTGGCGGTGCCCATGCCCAACCTGCCGGAGATGTCCATGGTCTGGACCCCGGCGACCAGCGCGATGAACACCGTGTTCAAGAACACCGCCACCCCCAAGGCGGCGTTGGACGCGGCCCAGAAGAGCGTGGCGAAGGACGTCGCCGGCCTGCGCAAGAAGTAAGGAGCTGAAGTGAGCCAGAACGCCCCCCAGCAGCCCCCTTCCTCGGCCGGCGCCCCCACGCCGGTCCCCACCGCCCAAAGCAATTCCGCGCCGGACCCTTCGGCTTCGGGACCTGCTGGCCGTGCGGGCGGCTACCGGGGGCGCGTGCTGGTGGGGCTCGCCCTGGCGCTGGGCGTGTCCCTGTTCCTGGCGCACGGCCTGCTCAAGCGCGCCAACCAGGAGCGCGCGGCGGAGCGCGAGCAGCGCACCGCCACCGTGGCCCTGCTGGGGCTGGCGGATCTGGTGCAGCGCGCGGGCGGCACGGGCGACGGCGTGAAGGACGTGGTGGCGGGTTGGCCGGGCGTGCCGGGCAGCTCCGTGCGCGTCATCGCCTTCAGCGGCATCCGGCTGGAGGCGTCCACCTTCCCGGATGACACCGGGGACAAGGCGGCGCCGCGCCGGCTGTCTCGCGAGGAGAAGCCGCTGTACGACCGCGGCCAGCGCCTGCGCGCCGCGGTGGAGACGAACCGCGAGGAGGGCAGCGCGCGCAAGGCGGAGGTGGAGTCGGAGCTGCTCGACAACGGCGCGAGCCGGCTGCTCTCCGCGCCCGTGGAGGTGGACGGGCAGGTGGTGGGCTCCGTGGAGTCCCTCACCCCGGCGGTGGTGAAGGGCGAGACGCCTTCCTGGACGCCGGTGCTGCTGGCGTTCCTCTTGCCGCTGGCGGCGTGCGCGGCGGCGGTGTTCGCGCTGTCGCGCCAGGGCGTGCGCGTGGCGGTGGCGGCGGCGCTGTTCCTGGCGGGCCTGGGTGGCTACACCGTCTATTCGCTGCGCGCGCTGGACGCGGAGCTGCGCGAGACGGAGGGCGCGGTCAGCGCGGAGCTGCGCACGCGCGGCGAGAAGGCCCAGGCGCTCATCACCGCCAACAACCTCAACCCAGAGCCCGCGCTGAAGCCCGGTGCGTGGGACGCGGACGCCATGCGCCGTCCGCTGGGCAAGCTGACGGAGTCCGGCGCCCCGGATGAGGCCAGGCTCGCGGCGGCGGGCGCGCAGGTGCGCGGCAACGCGAGCAAGGCGCTGGGCGCGCTGGGCGTGGTGGGGCTGGCGGTGCTGCTGTTCATCGGCCTGGGCGCGCTGCACCGGGCGGTGGCCACGGCGGTCGAGTTCCGGCAGGCCTACGCATACATCCTGCCCGCCATGGTGGGCATGGTGGTGCTGGTGTTCTTCCCCTTCGCCTACGGCATCACGCTGTCGTTCACGGACGCCAACCTCTACAACAGCAGCCAGCCGCTGTCGGAGTTGTGGGTGGGCTTCCGCAACTACGTGGACATCCTGGGCGACTTCAGCTTCGCGAAGACCGCGGCGGACGGTTCGTGGGTCTTCAACTACCTGAACTTCTATTACACGCTGCTCTTCACCATCGTGTGGACGGTCACGAACGTGACCATCGGCGTGACGGTGGGCCTGCTGCTCGCGCTGGCGCTCAACGTGCCCAATCTGAAGATGCGGCCGGTGTACCGCGTGCTGCTCATCCTGCCGTGGGCCATGCCCAACTACATCACCGCGCTCATCTGGAAGGGCATGTTCCACCAGCAGTTCGGCGTGGTGAACCACGTCATCCGGATGTTCGGTGGGGACGGCCTGGCGTGGTTCGACTCGCCGCTCACGTCGTTCTTCACGGCGCTGGCCACCAACGGCTGGCTGTCCTTCCCGTTCATGATGGTGGTGTCGCTGGGCGCGCTCCAGTCCATCCCCGGTGAGCTCTACGAAGCGGCGCGCGTGGACGGCGCCAACCGGTGGCAGCAGTTCACCGCCATCACGCTGCCCGCGCTGAAGCCCGCGCTGGTGCCGGCGGTCATCCTGTCGGTGGTGTGGACCTTCAACATGTTCAACATCATCTTCCTGGTGACGGGCGGCGACCCGGGCGGCTCCACCGAAATCCTGGTCACCCAGGCGTACAAGTTCGCCTTCGAGCGCTACCGCCACGGCTACGCGGCGGCGTACTCCACCGTCATCTTCGGCATCCTGCTGCTCTACAGCATGGTGCAGAACCGCGTGAGCCGCGCCACGGAGGCCGCGTAAATCCCATGGCGCTCTTCTCTGAACGTCGCGAGGGCATCCCCCACCTGCCGCTGCACATGGTGCTGGTGACCTTCACCCTCTTCACCATCTATCCCATCCTCTGGGTGGTGAGCCTGGCCTTCTCCGGCAAGCAGAGTCTGGCCATCGCCACGCTGCCGGAGAACCCCACCTTCTGGGACCGGCTGCGCGCGGTGACGCCGTGGCCGGAGACCTTCAGCGTCTCCAACTTCGCGTCGGTGATGGCGGATCAGCCGTTCGCGAAGTGGATGCTCAACAGCGCCATCGTGGCCATTGGCACCACGGTGCTGGGCGTCTTCATGGCGTGCACGGCGGCGTATGCCTTCAGCCGCTTCAAGTTCCCCGGCCAGCGCGCGGGCATGATGGCGTTCCTCGTGTCCCAGATGTTCCCGGGCACGCTGATGCTCATTCCGCTCTACATCATCCTGGTGCAGTGGCTGGGCCTGGGCAGCAGCCGGCTGGGCCTCATCATCGTGTACGCCACCACGTCCATCCCGTTCAGCGTGTGGATGCTCAAGGGCTACTTCGACACCATCCCCAAGGACCTGGAGGAGGCGGCGCTGATGGACGGCGCGTCGCCGGGGCGCATCTTCTGGAGCATCATCCTGCCGCTGGCGAAGCCCGCGGTGGCGGTGACGGCGCTGTTCAGCTTCATGACGGCGTGGAACGAGTTCATCCTCGCGGCGACGTTCATGGACCAGGAAGCCATGTACACGGCGCCGGTGGGCCTGCGCTTCTTCGTGGGCGGCTTCAGCCAGCAGTGGGGCTACTTCGCGGCCGGCTCCATCATCGTGTCCGTGCCCGTCGTGTTCCTCTTCCTCTTCCTGCAGAAGTACCTCGTCTCCGGGCTCACCGCCGGTGGCGTGAAGGGTTAGTCCCGCGGTCTTTCTTCGCAGTCCTTTCGTCTGTCGTTGCAAGGAGCAAGCACCCCCATGATCAACCCCCGCATCGCAGTCCTCACCCTGGCCGCTTCCCTGTCCGCGGCGCCGGCCCTGGCCGAGAAGGTGCAGTTCAAGGACCCCACCGGCGACGACAAGGGTCCCGGCAAGTACACCTACCCGACGGACCCCGTGTACAAGCCGGGCTCGTTCGACCTGACCGGCTTCAAGCTGGACCAGGGCGGCAACAAGACGGACGTTGAAATCCAGCTGAAGGCGTCGCTGGAGAACCCCTGGAAGATGGCGGACGGCTTCTCCGTGCAGGAGGTCTTCATCTTCATCGACACGGACCACAAGGCCGGCAGCGGCTTCACCGACAGCCCCCCGGGCCTGAACGTCTCCTTCGCGCCGGAAGACGCGTGGGACAAGGTCATCATCATCTCGCCGCAGGGCTCGTCGCGCGTGCGCGCGGAGGCCAACAACAAGGCCGGCGCGATGAAGGGCGCCGTCGTGGTGCCCACCAAGGTGCGCGCCTCCGGCAACAAGATCACCGCCACGGTCATGAACTCCGACCTGGGCGCTGGTGACCCCTCCACCTGGGGCTACCAGGTCGTGATGCAGTCCAACGAGGGCTTCCCCGCGGACAACGACCTGCTCACCCGCCGCGTCAACGAGTACGAGGGCCAGCACCGCTTCGGCGGCGGCTCCGACTTCAACTGCGATCCGCACGTGATCGACGTGCTCGCGGGTCAGGGCAAGGGCGACAGCTCCGAAATCAAGGCTCAGTACGACATGCTCGCGTACGAGTGCGCGGGTGACGGTTCTGCCACGAAGAAGGCCACGCTGAAGATGGTCTCCGGCCCGAAGCGCCCGGCGGCGCAGGGTGGCGCGGCGGCCGCTCCGGCCCCGGCTCCCGAGGCGGCTCCGGCGGCTCCGGCCCCGGCTCCGGCGCCCACGCCGGCCGCTCCGGCTGGAACGACGGTCGCTCCGGCGCCGACGACGGCCACGCCGACGAAGTAGTCGGTGGCGGACTGTTCAAAACAGTCCGTTTCAAGGTTTGATGCAACACGGGGAGGGCTGCCGTGGAGACCCCGCGGCGGCCCGGGAGAGGGGATGACCCCCCTCTGGTTCAAAAGCTTTCGAGAAGGGTTTTCCGGACATCATGAAGAATCGCAAGAACGTGGTGCGGGGAGCGTGTGCGCTCACCGTTGCGGTCGGCCTCATTCCTGGGGCGGCCATGGCGCAGGACAGCGGCCCCAAGCTCACCATTGGCGGCACGACCTATACGAAGTACCTCTGGGGCACGCAGCGCGACCAGGGCGCGCTGTACAACTTCACCACGGTGCCCGGTGAAGGCTACGGCGACAACGGCATCGGCACGGAGCTGGAGCTCCTGCTGAACGCGAAGATCTCCCCGCAGGTGGAGGTCAACGGCCGCATCCACAGCCGCTTCAACCAGAACTTCTGGACGAACTTCGGCGGCTTCGGCGGCAGGAACCCGCCGACGCCGCCCTGCTCCGCGGGCGACTGCGGCGAGTTCGACCCCCGCTCCAACCAGTACATCAAGCTGCGCGGCATGTCCGTGACGCTGCGTCCGGGCTACCTCATCGACTCGGCGCTCATCGGCGCGACGGACCTGGGCCAGTTCGACCCGTTCGTCATCGGCCGCGTCCGTTACATCGACCGCGACAACGCGGCGGCCATCATGCTGCAGGGCTCCAACTTCGAGCGGCGGCTCACGTGGGATGCGGCGCGCATCTCGCTGCCGCGCTTGTGGGCGGGCCCGAACTTCAGCACGGGCGCCTTCCACGCGCGTGACGCGGCGTACGGCTTCCAGGCGAAGTTCACCCCGAACGAGCTCTTCGACGTGGGCGGCATCTTCCAGTACGCCAACGACCAGGAAGTGAACGCGGAAGACACCAACGTGGACGACGGCCGCGACCTGACCCCGCGCTACCGCAACGGCGTGGGCGGTCTGAAGGCGGGCCTGCACATGGGCTCGTGGCTGGACGTGCGCGGTGCCGCGTACACGTCGTACTCCAACGCGGACCCCGTGCTGTCGCCGGCGAACTTCGGCGGCATCGGCGGCTACAGCGCGGTGCTGGCCGGCCGTCACACGGACCAGACGTACATGCTGAACGCGTCCCTCAACGACCCGCTGGACGTGGGCCTGTCGCTGAACTTCCAGCTGTTCAGCATCGGCGCGGACTACGTGGCGGTGATGGCGAGCCGCCGCGAGGCGGACGTGCTCCTCACGGAAGGCCATGACGGCAGCTTCGCGTTCCCGGGCCCGTCCAACGCGTCCTACGGCATCTACAAGGGCAACCCCACCCGCATCGGCTACGGCGGCTGGACGAGCGAGGCCCAGCAGGTCGCGACCATCAACGTGGACAACGACTTCACGGACTTCGACGAGCCCATGGCGGAGACGGCCATCGGTTGGAAGGGCGTGACGGCGAACCCGGTCTACACGAACGGCGCGCTGGAAGTGGGCGGTGAGTACTCGTTCATCACGTACAACACCAACTGGCAGGCGTACGGCGACGCGTCCAAGTCGCTGAACGAGAGCCAGTACCCGGGCACGGAGCTGGACTCCGGCGTGGGCCACAACTTCCGCACGGCCTACCAGCCCTTCCAGGACAAGAAGACGCACCTGGTCGCGCTGCGCGCCAAGTACGTGGTCGACGTGCTCAAGGGCATCGATGTGTTCGGCAAGTTCAAGTACATCCACGAGACGGACAAGCGCATGAATGATCCGCGCTTCCTGCCGTTCCAGTCCGGCGCGTGCGCGGGCGGTGGCGCGGCGTGCGACAACTCGCTGGTCAACGAGTACAGCGCCGGCAACAGCACCTCCGGCATCTACAGCAACCCGAACGTCATCACGAACAGCCAGGGCGACACGGGCTACCAGTTCAAGCCGTTCGACAACCTCGCGGACGACGACCGCCTGCTGGACTACACGACGTTCACGGCCGGCGCGGGCTACCAGTTCACGGACGACCTGTACGTGTCCGCCAGCTACTCCAAGTTCTTCGCGGACCTGCTGGACGGCAACACGGCGTTCCAGGCGTACAACAACCACGAGATGGCGTCCGGCAAGCACAACAAGAACCAGGTGCTGGTGAAGGCGCGCTACATCCTGTCCGGCGTGGAGTTCGGTCTGGAGGGCCAGTACGCGTTCGGCACCTTCCGTCCTGACTTCGGCGACGGCTACGTGGTGCAGTACGCGGACGACACCATCGCGGCCGACCACGGCGTGGCGGTGGGGTCGCGCGGCTTCACCAACCGCAACGGCGGTTGGAACAGCCTGGAGGAGCGCAACTTCGAGCAGATGCGCGTCAAGGCGTTCATGAAGGCGCAGTTCTAGTCACCGCGCGCTCCGCTTCGAGCGGGGCGCGGGGTTGATGCAGAGGGAGCCCGGGGCGCCTGTGAAGGCACTCCGGGCTCCTTGCGTTTGGGGCACCGCGCGATACACCTGGACGGGCCTTCTCCTCGTGCATGAGGTGTTCATCGATGTTCGTGCGTTCCCGCGTGTCCGCGCTTCTGCTCGCCTCCTCCCTGGCCGCGTGTTCCGGCGGCAAGACGCGTGAGGACGCGCTGCTGTTCCGGCTGACGGATCCAGTAGGGGATGACCACGGTGACGGCGAGCTGCTGTATCCGCGCCGGAACGACCTGGGGCGGGGCGACCTGGACGTGGTGTCGGTGGCGGCGTTCGCGGACGGCGAGGCGACGCGGTTCGAGGTGACGTTCGCGCACCCCATCGCGAGGCCGTCGCGCGCGCAGTCGGTGGACCTGGAGGGGGCGACGGTCGCGGAGCGGGCCCGGCACGGCTTCTACACGTTCAACGTGGACCTGTACGTGGACCAGGACCGGGTGCCCGGCTCCGGGCGCACGGACACGCTGCCGGGGCGCGGGCTCACGCTGGCGGCGGATTCCGGGTGGGAGAAGGCGGTGGTGCTGACGCCGCGTCCCTATGAGGCGCGTGAGGCCCTGCGCAAGACCTGGCGGCAGGCGGCGCTGGATGCGTACGAGAAGAAGACCGGGGGGATTGGCGGCAAGGTGGAGGCGGAGCTGAACGCGGCCACGGAGCAGGAGCTGGAGGCGCGGGTGTTCTTCCCCACCATCATCCAGGTGAGCGGGCGCACGGTGGTGTTCCAGGTGCCGGACCGCTTCCTGGGGGGCCACGCGAGCGCGGACTGGGGCTACGGCGTGGCGGTGACGGGCGCGACCATCGAGCGGCGCGTGTCGCTGGGTGGGTTCTTTGGGGGCGACACGAACGCGAACCCGCGGCTGATGGCGATGGGCATCGTGCCCGGGGAGCCGCCGTCCGCCGACCGCTTCGGCGGTGGGCGCAAGGGAGACCCGGCGCAGTCTCCGGTGGTGGACCTGCTGGTGGCGCCGGGCATCACGCAGGAAGAGGTGCTGGGGCCCACGAAGCCGGCGTGGAGCGCGGTGGTGCCGTCGGGGAAGGCCGTGGCTGCTCCGGAGGCGGGCACGGTGGAGGACGCCGGTGTGCCCGTGGACGTGCCGGACGCGGGGACCGTGGTCGAGGACGCCGGGGTCGTGGGTCCTTCGTCGCCCGCCCCGTGACGGCCGGTTCCCGCGCCGTGCGCGGGAGGTCCTGGTTGCGGTGAGTCCGCGCGGCCGAGGATGGGTGCTTTGGAGGCATCCATGTCCTCGTGCCGGAGCTGGGCGGTCGCGGTGCTGCTGTTGCTGCTGGGCACGGGGTGTTCAGCGGCGCGCGGCGTCCGGCTGAAGACGGGGCAGGGGGCTCCGGTCGTCCATGTGCCTCGGGCGGAGGTCGAGCCCGTGGAGTTGGAGGAGGACGCGTTCACGGACGCGGTGCGGACGCTGGCGGAGGATGCTCCGGTGTCCCCGCGTCCTCGTGAGGGCGCGTATCGGCTGTTCGCGGGCACGTTCTCCTCGAAGGCCTATGCCCATGTGCGTGGACGCTTGGGGTTGGTTTCCGTGGAGGAGCCTGCTCGTGCCCGGCTGCTGGTGGCGGATGACGGCCGGGAGCTGGCGAGCGCTTATGGGCGGTGGTGTCAGCGCAAGCAGACACCCGGAGACTGTCTTCAATTGCTGGAGGCGGGTTCCACACTGGATGAGGACGGGCGGCGTTCGCTGGCGTTCGCCATCGCGCTGGACTCGGTGTGGGAGGAGACGTCGGAAGCGCTGGTGGGGATGACGGATCAGCGCGCGGTGCTCACCACCATCGTCGCGACGAGCACCGTGTACCTGGCGCTGTGGTTGCTGCCCGAGCCTGTGTCGAAGGGCATCGCGGCGACGATGACGGTGGTGCTCATCGCCTACCTGGGCATCGACACGGTGTGGAACCTCATCCAGGGATGGATCGAGTTGTCCGAACACGCGCGTGTCGCCCGGACGTTCGATGAGCTTCGCGATGCGGGGGAGGAGTATGGGGAGGTGATGGGGAAGAACGCGGCGCGGGCGTTCGTGATGCTGGCGCTGGCGGCGGTGGGGAGCACGGCGGAGACGTTCGCGGCGAAGGTCGCCACGCTCCCGGGTTCAGGGCAGGCCTCGCTGGTTGCCGCGGAGATGGGGGGCTTCCGGCTGGGCGCGGCGGCGCAGGTGGAGTCCGCGGCCGTGTCCTCCGAGGGCGTGGTCACCCTGGTGCTGCCGCAGAACGCGGTGGCCATGTCCGCTCGGGATGACAAGGGGCCTGTCGCGACGGGTGTGGACGCAAAGGGGCAGGAGCACCACATTGCATCCAACAAGTTCTGGAACGCCACGAATCGCGGTGGCCCGTGGTCGCCCGAGTTCCAGAAGATCTTCGACAAGGCGGGAATGTCGCTCGATGACGCCGCGAACAAGGTGTCCGTGCCAGGGCATCGAGGCCCGCATCCAGAGGCGTACCACCGTCGGGTGTTCACAGCGTTGAGGGATGCGACGGCAACGTGTCGAACCATGCAAGACTGCCGCGCTTCGTTGACGAGAGCGCTGCAACGGCTTGCGAGCCAGATCCGGCAGCCGGGGACGGATCTGAATCGATGGGTTACCGGCTTGGAGTGACATGGGAGTGTCGTCCATGGCGAGGAACTACTTCGACCTCTACGCGCGCGTCGCGGAAGGACTCTGGTGCCTGGGGCATCCGCTCGACGCTCAGCGGCGAGAGCTTGAGGACCCCTGGCAATTCAGTATGGGCGAACCTGCCCACTTCAAGGGGCAGATCAAGCTTCCGCTGGACGTGGAGGGAGAATCCCGTGACTTCTCCCACGCGGCGTTCGGTACTCCGGTGGTCAATGCGAAGCTGGCCGCACTCTTCCAGGAGCTGGCTCCCCATGACGTGGAGTTGATTCCCGTCGAGGTCGACGGCCACGCCGGGCCGTACTTCATCCTCAATGCCCTCCGTAAGTTCACATGCATCGATACCGAGGCTTCCGCGGAGGTGGACTACTGGACCGAGGAGGATGGGCTTCCTGAAAAGGTTGGGAAGCTCTTCTCCATCTCGGGCATGCGTATCGACACGTCGAAGGTAAGCGACGCCAAGGTGTTCCGTCCGTCGGAGTGGAAGGGCTCGCTCCTCGTCTCCGAGGACATCAAGGACGCGATGGAGCGCGCGGGCATCACGGGTGCGGTGTTCGAAGCGGTCACGGGCCCACCGACTTTCGATCCAGTTCGCCGCGCGGAGACGAAGAGGCGTGGCGAGTTGTGGAACCAGGCTCGTTATGCCCGTGCGGCCGTGTGGCGTGGGCTCGGCACCATGTCCGACGACTTCTACATCCCTCCCGTCGTGGGCGGCCCGTGGCCCGGGAAGAGCCAGAACTGGATAGCCGTACGCCGCCCTGAAGGCAGCATGCTCATCGTCACCGACGGTCTGTCCGATCCCTACTCCGACATCCTGGACCGCCCCACCGCGGGCTTCGGGCTGGAGCTCGCCATCGAGACTCCGGAGCCGCTCGGGGAGGTGTGGAAGAGCTGGCCGGTGCACCTGCTCGAACGCGTCGCCTACGAGGTCGCCGAGTTCGAAAAGCTCCGTGTCTCCCTGGCCAACGGCACGCTGTCCATGGAGGTCGACGGCGTGGGCATGCCCGAAACCCTCGTCACTCCCGAGGGCCGGGTGGCCGTGCTCATCGGCATGGAGACGGGCTCGCTGCCCTCTCGCTTCACGCTTCCCGGGGGCGAGGTCCGGCTCCTCACCGTGAAGGTGCTGATGCCCGCGGAGCTGAAGTGGCTGCTCCAGCAGGGCAAGGGCGCGGCGGCGGAGCTCATCCGCCGCTTCACGGCCGCGGGAGAGACGCACCTCTCCCGCTCGTGGCGTCAGCCTGTCGTCAGCTAGCGCAGCCGCCAGATGCCCGTGGAACGTGCCGGGATGCTGGCCTTCCACGCTCCCGTTCCACCCGAGAGCTGCGTCACTCCGGGGTCCACGAACAGCGGCTCCGCCGTGGTGGCCTCCACGTCGAACGGTCCCACCGACTCCTGCGAGTTGGAGAAGTTGTGGACCACCAGCACCTGCTCGTCGTCCAGCGTCCTCACGAACGCGAGCGTGCGCGACACTCCCGTCGTCGCCGTGAACAGCCGCAGGCCTCCGTTTCGCAACGCCTCCGAACCCTGGCGTGCGTGGATGAGCGAGCGGTAGCGCGACAGCAGCGACCTCGGGTTGCTCCGCTGCGCCTCCACGTTCGCCGTCTCCCTTCCGCTGGAGAACGCGTACCAGGGCGAGCCCGTGGTGAAGCCTCCCCCCGCCGCGGCGCTCCACGGCATCGGCGTGCGCTTGGACTCGTCGTTGTTGGCGTTGCCGTTCCCCAGGCCCACCTCTTCGCCGTAGTAGAGGAACGGCGCACCCGGCAGCGTCAGCAACACCGAGGCCGCCAGCCCCAGCTTCGCCCCGTCGTTGGCGAACTGCGTCGCCAGCCGCACCATGTCGTGGTTGGTGAGGAAGGGCGCATCCGCCACGCCGGCCGGATAGTTGTTCTTCATCTCCAGCAACTTCGCCGCCACGCCCCCGCCGTTGCCCGCGTTGATGCCTTCAATCACCCGCGTGGACATGGGGAAGTTGAAGTTGAGCGGCAGCTCGTCCCCGCCCGGCAGCGTCGCCGTGGAGCCGTAGTACTTCGCCACCGAGGGCGTCTCGCTCCAGTTCTCGCCCACCAGCACCGCGTCCGGCTTCACCGAACGCACGTGCGCGGAGAACTCCTTCCAGAAGGCGTGCGTCTCCGGCGTGTCCGCCTGTCCCGCGCCGCCGCCCGTCTCGATGAGGTAGCGCGCGGCATCCAGCCGGAAGCCGTCCACGCCGCGCTGGAGCCACAGCGTCGCCAGGCGCTTGATCTCCTCGCGCACCGCGGGCGTCTGCATGTTCAGGTCCGGCATGCCGCCCCAGAAGACGCCGTAGTACCAGCCGCTGTCCTGCTGATGCCACGTGTTGGTCTGCGAGTAGATGTCCCACGGCTGCGCCCACGCCGGGTTGTTCGCGCGCCACTGGTACCAGTCCCGCTTCGGCGACTGCGCCGAGGACGCCGAGTCCACGAACCATGGATGCGATGCGCTGGTGTGGTTGATGACGAAGTCGAGGATGACGCGCATGCCCCGGCGGTGCGCCTCGTCACACAGCCGCTGCAGGTCCTCCAGCGAGCCGTACGCCGCCTGGATGCGCTCGTAATCCGTCACGTCGTAGCCGTGGTAGCTGGGCGACGCGAACACCGGCATCAACCACAGCGCGTCCACGCCCAGGTCGTCCGTCGTCGCCGGGTTGCCGTCGTTCAGGTAGTCCAGCCGCGAGATAAGCCCCGGCAGGTCTCCGACTCCGTCGCCGTTGGAGTCCTGAAAGCTGCGGACGAACACCTCGTAGAACACCGCGCCCCGGTACCACGCGTCTCCCGCGGGCGCCGCGAGCGTGATGTTTCCAGGCGCGGACGGAGCCGGCGCGGGCGTTGGCGAAGAACCGGCGCAGGCCGACAGCAGGGCCGCGCTGCAGAGGGAGAGTCCGCGGAGGGGGCGCATGGCTTCTTCCTCTAACAGCGAACGTTCCACGCGGGCCAGCGCACCCCCGGGATGAAGCGCGCTCACCCGGACGGTAGGCTTGTGGCCAACATGTCTCACCCTTCTCGCCGCCTTCATTCCCTGCATATCCGGCAGGGGCACCCGGACTTCCTCGACCTTCCGTGGGAGCTGCCGCTGGAGGCGTGGACGGAGCGTTCACCGCGCGTGGTGGAGGTGCCGCGCGGTCTGTCCCGGCACGTGGTGGTGTTCGTCTCCTACGGCGCCACCATCTACGCCTTCAAGGAGACGCCCGCGCGCGTGGCGCAGCGCGAGTACGACCTCCTGCGCGGCCTGGAGGAACGCCGGCTGCCGTCCGTGGTGCCCGTGGGCCTCGCGGTCCAGACGGAGGAGGGACTGGAGGCCTCGCCCGGGGACAGGCCCGGACTGCTGATCACCCAGTACCTCGCGTCGTCGCTGCCGTACCGCGCGCTGTTCATGCACCAGGGGTTGGAGCGCTACCGGTCGCGGCTCCTGGATGCGATGGCGGGCCTGCTGGTGCGGCTGCATCTGGGCGGCTTCTTCTGGGGCGACTGCTCGCTGTCCAACGTGCTCTTCCGCCGCGACGCGGGCGAGCTGCAGGCGTACGCCGTGGACGCGGAGACGTCCGAATTGCACGAGCAGCTCTCCGCCGGTCAGCGGGAGATGGACCTGCAAATCATGGAGGAGAACGTCGCTGGCGGTCTGGCGGACCTGGCGGCTCGCGTGGAGCTGGCGGAGGAGCTGCCCCAGGAGCTGGAGGCCTGGCAGGAGACAGCGGCGAGCATCCGCCAGCGCTACGAGCGGCTGTGGGCCGAAATCAATCGCGAGCTCATCCTCCAGCCGCATGAGAGCTACCGCATCCACGAGCGGATCCGCACGCTCAACGACCTGGGCTTCTCCGTGGGCGAGGTGGAGCTGCTGGCGAGCGGGCAGGGCAGCCAGCTGCGCATGCGCACCATCGTCACGGACCGCGAGTACCACCGGCACCAGCTGCACTCGCTCACCGGCATCGTCGCGGAGGAGCGCCAGGCGAGCCTGCTGCTCAACGAGATGCAGGAGATGAAGGCCACGCTCACGCGCAAGCTGGACCGCAGCGTGCCCCTGAGCGTGGCCGCGTTCCGCTGGCTGGACGAGCGCTACCACCCCACGCTGTCACGCCTCCAGAAGGACCTGGGCCGCGCGGCGGACACCGCGGAGCTCTACTGCCAGGTGCTGGAGCACAAGTGGTTCCTGTCCGAGCGCGCGAAGCGCGACGTGGGCCTGGACGCCGCCGTGCAGGACTACGTGACGCTCAGCCGCAAGCAGCCCGGCATCGCGCCGCTCCTGGAGGATGCCTCGAGGGCCGCGAGCTCCAGCGCGGAGGACGATGCTCCGAGCGTGACTCCCACCGCGCGCTCGGACGGGTAGCGTCAGCGGCAGACCCGGATGGGCGGCTCGATGAGGAACGGCTCGGTGGCGTTCGGGTCGTCCGGGTCGAACGCGGGCGACATGGGCCCCGCGCCGGTGGGCTTCCACTTGCGCGGCACTCGCTCCAGGCCCACGGGGTAGATGGTCAGCGCCCCGTCCTTGCCGATGCGCATGCGCAGGAAGTTCTTCCAGTCCGGCAGCGCGAGCGACCCGAAGGCCTCGTTGGAGTGCGCGCCGAAGAAGTTCACGCTCAGCCAGAGGTACAGGCCGGTGATGAACGGGCCCACGAGGAAGCCGCCCACGAAGGTGAACGTGCAGGAGAAGAAGAACTTGCCCGCGAGGTGCAGCCAGCCGTCCGCGCAGTGCGCGCCATCGGGTGACAGCACCGGACACACGCCCAGCTTGCTCACCGTGAAGTATGTCGCGCCCCAGGCGACGAAGAACGCCGCCACGATGTGCGCCACGCCGTGCAGGCTGCCCAGGAGCGCGCGCCATTTCCCCAGCGCCGCGTCCGCCAGCCCCGCGAGTCCTCCCACCGTCACCATGCCGAGGATGAGCGTCCACGGCCGGTTGACCATGCTGTTGGCCACCGCCGTCACCACCTCCGGCAGGCGGGAGAGGCCCAGCGAGCCCACCTCCGCGTAGGCCGCCAGCGCGAGCAGCAGGTACCACAGGCCGGTGATGAGCCCGAACAGCGGGCTGTAGCGGATGAGGAACAGGTTCTTGCGCGCGAGCTTCCGGGACGTGGCTTCGTCCGGGAAGCTCTTGCGCAGCGTGGAGCCGTCTCGCAGCACCGGCGCCGCGGGCGCGTGCGTGGGGTGCATGAACGCGCCGCCTCCGCCCGCGGTGATGCGGTGCTGGCCGGTGTCGTCCTCGTGCCGGCGGTAGTGGTGCAGGTCGCCCGCGAGGAATACAGCAATGCGCCGCCCGAGCACCTTCTCCTCCAGGTACTCCAGGTTGTTCTCCAGATAGCTGCCCTTGGTGCGACGCGCGGCCGCGGCCAGCACCCACGCGGGCTCCGCGTTGCAAAGGATGACGCGGTCGTCCGGGCCCATCTGCTCCGCGACCTGGCGGAAGTACTCCACCTGGGGCACGTCGATGTCGCTGTTGAGCTGCACGTCCGTGCCGATGAGCCACCAGCTCTTCGGCAGCTTCAGCGCGAAGTAGCTGCGGCTCTGCCGCGTGCGGCGCCCGGCCAGCCAGCGCTGCGCGCAGAACAGCCGCATGAAGGCGGACAGGCCGTCGTACCAGTCGTGGTTGCCCGGGATGACGAACAGGTCCGGGTGGGGCGCCTGCGAGCGGCGCATGGCGGCCTCGTAGGGCTGCACCGTGCGCTCCTCGTACGTCTCGCGGCTGGCGCCCGGGTAGACCTCGTCCCCGCCGAAGACCAGCACGCGGCCTCGCGGTGTGATGTGCGCTGTCTTGCCGTCCTCTTCCGGCAACCGCAGCTCCGGGAGCGCCAGGAGGCGCGCCACCGCGTAGGTGGAGTCCCAGCCGTCACCGATGTCGGAGACGTAGTCGAGCCAGAAGTCGCCGTCCGCGCCGGACTCCTCCGAATAGTCGAAGTAGGGCTGCTGCGGCCGCACCACCGCTTCGATGAGCCGGTGGTCCGCTCGCGCGCCGAACACCGTGGCCACCACCGCGTCCAGGCCCGTGCGCAGCACCTGCCCGGGGTGCAGCCAGCGCACCATGTCCGCGTGCTTCTGGGGCCTGGTGGCGGTGGCGGTGCCTCGCTCGCGCACCAGGTGCGGCGGGGGCGTGGGACCCTGTTCCTCCCAGGGCGCGGGCGGGTCGTCGCGGCGGTCCCCTTCGGGCCGCGTGGGCTCACCGGCCATCGCGAGGACCCGGGACGGCGGAGGGAAGGGAAGAGGCGGCGGGCGGCGCCAGCGTGGACCGGAGAGCCATGGACCCCTGGCTTAGCATGCCTGTGCGGGACTCCTGGAGGGCAGGCAGGCGTGGTTTCCGTTCCCTGGCGGGATGGTCCCTGCGACCCTGGGGCGCATGTCGAACGCCTCCCTGAAGGACTTCCCCGTCGTCGTGAGCTTCCCCGTGCACTGGAGCGAGATGGACGCGTACGGGCACGTCAACAATGCCCGCACGTTCACCTGGTTCGAGTCCGCGCGCATCGCGTACATGGCCCGCATCGGGCTGGTGGGGCCTTCCGCCGCGGGCGCGGACACGACGATGGCGGACGGCGTGGGGCCCATCCTGGCCAACACGCACGCGGACTACCTCAAGCCGGTGGTGTTCCCGGTGAACCTGGTGGCGGGCGCGCGCGTCACGCGCGTGGGCAATTCCTCCATCACCTTCGAGCACGTGGTGGCGGGCGCGGACGACGGGGTGCTCTACACGCGCGGCGGGTCCATCGTCGTGACGCTGCGCTACGCCACGCATGAGAAGGTCCCGGTTCCGCCAGCGGTGCGTGCGGCCATCGAGACGCTGGAGGGGAGAGGCTAGCCTGGAAGTATGGCTGGGTGGCCGTTGGCCTTGATCCAGGGTCCAACAGCACCAGGGCCCGCGCGACGGGTACGTTGTAGCGGAGCGACTCATGCCCCCCACTCCTTCCGCCCATCCCCACCCCCGCACCGCCAACCCCCTCACGGCGGACGTGGAGGCCGTAGGCCGCATCGACGCGGTGAAGACGGTGCTGCGCGTGCTGACGCGCACCACGGGGCTGCGCCTGGCGGTGGTGGCGCGCGTGACGCCGGAGTCGTGGACGTGCTGCGCGGTGCTGGACGAGATGGGCTTCGGGCTGAAGGCCGGAGACACGCTGGCCGTCAGCACCACGTTCTGCAACACGGTGCGGAACCTGGGGACGCCGCTGAAGGTGAACCGCGCGAGTACGGATCCGCGCTTCGCGAACCACCCCGCGCCGAGGATGTACAACGTGGAGAGCTACGTCGCGGTGCCGCTGTACCGGCGCAACGGGGAGTTCTTCGGCGTGATGTGCGCGCTGGATTCGAATCCGGCGGACCTCTCCGACGAGGTGCTGGAGACCTTCCGCCACCTGGGCGACCTGGTGGGCTACCAGCTGGAGCAGGAGGAGGCGCTGTCGGAGCGCGACTCGCAGTTGATGGGCGCCCAGGAGGCGTCGGTCCTGCGCGAGCAGCTGATGGGCATTGTCAGCCACGACCTGCGCAATCCGCTCAACGCCATCTCACTGGCGGCGGCGACGCTGATTCGCAGGACGGACCTGGATGACCGGGCGCGCCGGGGGCTGCGGCGCATCCTCGATTCGTCGGACCGGGCGAACCGGCTCATCCGCGACCTGCTGGACTTCACCCACGTGCGCACGGGCATGGCCCTGCCGGTGAAGCCGCAGCCCATGAACCTGCATGAAGTCGCCGAGCAGGTGGTGGACGAGGTGCGGCTCACCGCGCGGGGACGCTCGCTGGACCTGGTGTGCGAGGGCTGCGGGAAGGGGCGCTGGGATCCGGATCGCATCGCGCAGGTGCTGACCAACCTGCTCACCAACGCCGTGCAGTACAGCGCGCAGGATGCCCTGATTCGCGTGGAGGTGCGCGGGGATGAGCGGGAGGTGGTGCTGGCGGTGACGAACCCGGGGACGCCCATCCTGCCCGCGCTGCTGCCCGTGCTCTTCGAGCCGATGACCCGGGGCACCACCGAGGGCAGCGAGCACCGCAGCGTGGGGCTGGGGCTCTTCATCGTGAATCAGATCGTCCGCGCGCACGGCGGCGCGGTGGACGTGATGTCCACCGAGGAAGCGGGCACCACCTTCCGCGTGCACCTGCCTCGCGGCTGTTGATCAGCCCGTGCCCAGCGGGTGCATCCGCACCGCGCAGAGCAGCTCCGCCACGCGCTCGGGTGCGGGTGGCACCGGGCCGACCTTCGCGAGCTTCGCCGCCGCGAAGGCCGTGCTCCTCCGGGCGCAGGTCTCCAGGTCGTGGCCTTCCAGCCGCGAGGCCAGCACTCCGGCAACCAGCGCGTCGCCCGCGCCCACCGTGCTCGCCACCTCCACGGGGGGCGGCAGGGCCCGCCAGGCGCCGTCGTTCGATACGAAGAGGGCGCCGTCCGCTCCCAGCGACACCACCACCAGCCCGATGCCTGTCGCGTGCAGCTCGCGTGCGGCTCGCGCGATGTCGCCCGCGTTCCTCAGGGGGCGTTCGACCAGCTCTTCCAGTTCGTGCGCGTTGGGCTTCACGAAGTCCGGCTTCGCGGCCACCGCGTGGCGCAGCGGCGCTCCGCTCGTGTCCACCGCCACCACCGCGCCCCTGGCTCGCAGGCGCTCCGTCAGCGTGGCGTAGATGGACGCGGGCACTCCCGCCGGCACGCTGCCGGACAGCACGAAGCAGCCGTTCTCCTCCGCGAGCGCATCCAACGTCGCCATCAGCGCGCCCAGGGCCTCCTCCGGCACGCGCAGGCCCGGCAGGTTCAGGTCCGTCACCGCGCCGCCCGTGCGGTCCACGACCTTGATGTTCACGCGGCTGGAGCCCGGCAGCCGGAGGCAGCGGTCCTGGATGCCCCGCTCGCGGAACAGCGTCTCGAACAGCGGCACCGTGTCCTCGCCCAGGAAGCCCGTGGCCGTCACCGGCCTCGTGCCTCCCGCGAGGAACGCCGCCACGTTGATGCCCTTGCCTCCCGGCGTGCGCGTCTCCGCCACCACGCGGTTCACCGCGCCCGCCGTGAACCCAGGACACTCCAGCGTCTGGTCGATGGCCGCGTTCAACGTGACCGTCACCACGCCCGGCTTCGTCAGCCTCACGCCTTCGCTCCCTTCCGGGCCAGCAGGCCGCGCACCAGGCCCCGCACCTCGGCGGCGTTGCCGCACTCCAGCGCGGCCTGGGCCACGTCTTCCGCGTCCGCCATGGAGATGCCCCTCAACAAGGCCTTCACCGCCGGAATGCTGGGGATGGCCACGCTCAGCTCCGTGACGCCCAGGCCGGACAGCACCACCGCGCCGGATGGGTCTCCCGCGATGCCGCCGCACGCACCCACCCAGATGCCCGCCTTCATCGCCGCCTTCACCGTGAGGTCCACCATGCGCAACACCGCCGGATGCAGGCCGTCCGCATGGGACGCGAGCACCGGATGCTGCCGGTCCATGGCCAGCAGGTACTGCGTCAGGTCGTTGGTTCCAATGGAGAAGAACGACACGTTCCGCGCCAGTTGCTCCGCCATCATCACCGCCGAGGGCACCTCCACCATGATGCCCGTCTCCACCGGATCCGCGCCCACCTCGCGGCGCACGGACTCGGTGATGGCTTGGGCCTTCGCCAGCTCCTCGGGCATCGCCACCATCGGATACATGATGCGGATGGGGCCCTCCATCGACGCGCGCAGGATGGCGCGCAGCTGCGTGCGGAACAGGTCCTCCCGTTCGAAGCACAGCCGGATGCCGCGCACGCCCAGGAACGGGTTCGCCTCCGCCGGCAGCGACAGGTAGGGCACGTGCTTGTCCCCGCCGATGTCCAGCGTGCGCAGGATGAGCGGCTGGCCGTTCAGCGCACGCACCATGGTGAGGTACGCGTCGAGCTGCTCCTCCTCGCCGGGGGGCTCGTCGCGGTCCAGGAAGAGGAACTCCGTGCGCATCAGGCCCACGCCCTCGCCGCCCGCGTCCACGGCCTTGCTGGCTTCCTCGGCATCGCTGATGTTCGCGGCCACCTCCACGCGCCGGCCGTCGAGCGTGATGGCGGGCCGGTGGCGCTCCAGGTGTTCCTCCTTGCGCCGCAAGCGGATCCGCTCGCGCTGGTGCGCGGCCTTGGCCCGGTCCCGCTGTGAGGGCTTCACGACGAGCACGCCCGCGTCGCCGTCCAGGATGCAGTGCTGCCCATTGCGCAGGTCCAGCACCGACGGCCCCAGCGCCACCACCGCCGGCAGGTCCAGCGAGCGCGCGATGATGGCCGTATGCGACGTGGTGCCGCCGCCCGCCGTGCACAGGCCCAGCACCATGGCGGGGTCCAGCTTCGCGGTGTCCGACGGCGCCAGGTCCTCCGCCAGCAGCACCACCGGATGATCCGGGAAGGTGGGCTCACCCTCCAGCACCCGGGCCAGGGGCCGCAGCACGCGCCGGCCCACGTCCCGCAGGTCGGCGGCCCGGGAGGCCAGCACCGGTTCGTCCATCGCGGCCAGCGCCTGCGCGCGGCTCTCGAAGACGCGGCTCCAGGACGCGCCCGCGCTCAGGCCGGTGTCGATGAGGCCGTGTGACTCCCTCAGCATCTCCGGGTCGTCGAGCAGCTCCAGGTGCGCCTTGAAGATGGCGGCCCGCTGCGCTCCGGCCTTCTGGAGGAAGCCTTCGTACAGCTGGCGCAGCTCCGCCGCCGCTCCGGCCAGGGCCGACTCCAGCAGCTGATGCTCCCGCGCGGCGTCGGCGGCCCACTCCTCCACCTCCAGCCGTTCGCGCTGGAAGGTCCACACCGGCCCGGCCGCGATGCCCGGCGACGCGGACAGGCCCGCGACCAGCGTCCCCTCGTAGTCGAGCACGGCCGCGGGCACGGACTCCGGCGCCAGCGCGCGAGCAGCGAGAGGCTCCTCACCCAGGCCGACGACGAAGGCCTCCTGTAACGCGAGGAGCGCCGCCGCCGCGTCGTCCCCCGCCGCGGTGAGCGTCAGCGTGGAGCCGCCCCGGGCGCCCAGGCGCAGCAGCGACAGGAGGCTGCGGGCGTTCGCCTGCCGCCCCTCGTGGTGGACGGTGACGTCCGCGCGGAAGCGGCGCACCACCTCCACCACCGTGGTGGCGGGACGCGCGTGCAGGCCGTACGGGGAGGGGGACAGGACCTGGAGCGAGAGGCCTTCGAACGCGGGAGCGTCCTGCTGCTCCGGCAGGGCGCTGGAGCCCTGGAGCGCCTGGATGATGACGGCCGCGTCCAGGGTGGAGGCCAGGGCCACGGCCTGGGCCTCGTCGTCCAGCACGCCGGTGAGGTTGGCGAGCACCTGGAGGTGTTCGTCGGACTGCGCCGCGATTCCCACCACGAGGTGCGCATGGCCGTCCTCGCTCCAGACGACCCCGGCGGGGAACTGCACCACGACGACGCCCGTCTGGAGCACGAGGTGGCGCGCCTCCGGCAGGCCGTGTGGAATGGCGATGCCGTGGCCGAGGAACGTGCCGGACACCTGCTCGCGCTTGAGCATGCTGTCGACGTAGCCGGGCGAGATGAAGCCCGACTCCACCATCACCTGTCCGACCAGACGGATGGCCTCCGCCTTGTTCGTGGCGGACCATCCCAGGCGGACCTGTGACGGCGTCAACGACAGCATCGGTGCTCCTTGCTTCAGGTGCGCGCGAGCTTCACGCGGTGAACGACGGTGCATCCTGCCCGGTGTCGTCCGCACACGCCCGCGCGGGCCTCCCGAGCCCCGTCTTCCGGGTAACAACCCACAGCGGAGAAGACCTCCCGCTCAAGACATGACGGACAGGCGCCGTCCGGCATCCGCGCGCGTGACGGCCCGCATGGGGGTGTTAAAGGGAAGGCCGTCATGTCTGACAGTGTCCTGGACTTCTACGAAGGGCTGGCCGAGGAGTACCACCTGCTCTTCGCGGACTGGGAGCAGTCGGTGGACCGGCAGGGCGCGGTGCTGGACGCGCTCCTGCGCCGCTCGGGGGCGCCGCCGCCGCGCCGGGTGCTGGACTGCGCGTGCGGCATCGGCACGCAGGCGCTGGGGCTGGCGTCGCGGGGCTATTCCGTGCACGCCACGGACCTGAGTCCCTCCGCGGTGGCGCGCGCGGAGCGGGAAGCCCGCGCCATGCACGTGAGCATCACCACCGGCGTGGCGGACATGCGGATGCTGGACTGGCAGGTGCCGGGCACCTTCCACGTGGTGATGTCCTGCGACAACGCGATGGCGCATCTCCTGGAGGACTCGGACCTGGACGACGCCGCGACCGCGATGGCGTCGCGCCTGGTGCCCGGGGGCCTGCTGGTGGCGAGCCTGCGCGACCACTCGGCGCTCTTGGAGAAGCGGCCGCGCTTCACGGCGGAGCGCGTGCTGGACACGCCGCTGGGGCGCCGCGTGCTGTTCCAGGTCTGGGATTGGGCGGTGGATGAAAGGCAGTACACGGTGCGCCAGTTCATCCTGCGCCAGGAGTCCGGCATCTGGCACACCACCGAGCACACCGGCGTCTACCGCCTGCTGCAACCCGTGGAACTGGAGCAGGCGCTCACCCGCGCGGGGCTGGTGGATCCGCGCTGGTACACGCCGGAGGAGACGGGCTTCAACCAGCCGCTCATCACCGCGCGGAAGCCCTGAGCCGCATCACACGCGCGAGGTGCGCGAAGGGCTCCGGGATGCCAGCGCTTCGTGCCACCACGACTCCAGCTCCGCGAGCACGAGCGGCGCCGCGTGACGGCGCACCGTGGCCACGGCCTTCCACCACACGCGGGCCGTGTGCTCCCCGGCGCGCAGCGTTTCCGTCAGGTGCAGGGGAGGCAGCAGCGCGAGCAGCAGGTAGAACGCCAGCAGCCAGCCCAGGCCCTCCCGGAGGAACGGCGCGAGCGGCACCGGCTCCCGGGAAGGCGCCTCGGCGCGTGCGTCAGGGCTCCCCTGTCCATGCGGCGGTCGGTCCACGGCACCCCTCCTGACGACAGTTGTAGTCAGGAGCGATATGCCATGGCTACAGTTGTAGTCAAGAGGCCGTGTCGCGCTTGTCACGGGGCAGGGCCCAGACGTCTTCCGCGGGCCGGTAGGCGCGGGCGTCCTTGCCGGCGGTGCCGTGGGCCTTGGTGTCGAGCAGGCCCGCGTGCCAGAGGTTCTGTTTGAGTTTGAAGACGGTGGACGGGTTGATGTCCGGTCCCCGCAGCCCGGGCTTCAGCGTTCCGGAGGGGTCCGCGAGGAAGAGGGCTGTCGCCAGCGCCGGGTCGTCATGGCCGGCCGCCACGGCCAGCTCCGGCAGCGTGAGGCTTCCGCCGTGGTCCGCGAGCGTCCGGTGGATGAGGCGCACCGCGGGCTGACGGATGAGGACGAAGCGCGCCACGGCGGCGAAGGCCGCGTGCACGTCCAGCAGGCGCTTGCGCTTGTCGTAGCGGGTGTCGGGGTCGAACTGGAGCGCGGCCAGGAGGTCCGCCACGGTGCGGCCTTCGAGCGTGGGCTTCCAGTCCAGGTCCAGCAGCCCGAGCGTGTTGGCGCCCGTGGCCGCGTGGCGCCGGGAGCTGTCGCTTCCCAGGTCCTTCCAGTGCGCGGCGAGCGACTTGATCAGCTCCCCGGAAGGAGCACTCCGGTCCGCGAGGAACGCGGCGGCGAGGTAGTTGAGGGGATGGTTGAGCTGGAGGCTGCGCGCGGCGGGAACGCCTTCGAGCAGCGAGGAGGCCTGGCTGACGGCCCGGGGCAACGGAGATGGATCCGCGGGCGGAAGGACCTCCACCCAGTGCTTCGCGTCCCGGGCGAGGATTCCGACTCCGATGCTGCGCGCCTGGTTCAGGGTGGGGGCGCGGAGGTCGGCGGCGGAGGCCGGCAGCGCGAGGTACGCGTGATGGACGCCCGCGCGATAGCTGTGCGCCTGGCCCAGACCCTGGACCCAATCCCTCTCAGAGGCCTTCACCTCGATGCCCGTGACGAGGACGCCTTCGGGCCGCGCCACGCTGCACAGGATGTCCGGCCGGGTGCCCTCCAGCGTGAGCCGCGTCATGGGCTCCAGGTCCCGGGCGAACGGGCTGCGGACATACGAGGGATGCGCATCCACCAGCAGGTGCAGGACGCGTGACCTGCGCAGCCCATGCGTGAGCAGGTGGTGCTTCAGCTCGCGGACGACCCTGGCTTCGGCGTGGGGCATGCGGCTCAGGTGCGCTTCGCGTCCGCGGGGGCGTTGGGGTGGCGCGCGAGCATCATGCGCAGCTGGGGCTGACGGCGGACCAGCTCCTGCTTGAGCAGGTGCGCGATGAGCGCGGGCGGCGCGGCGCTCCAGCGCGCGATGTTCTGCACCAGCATGGGTGAGCGGTACGTGCGCCCGCACAACAGCGACGTCGTCTTGCCGTCCACCGGCATGCCCACGAGCGCGCCCAGGGCCCGGCCTTCCGTGTTGAGGATGAGCTCCGCCTTCTCCTCGGACGGGCCGGTGGAGAAGCGCTGGCGCAGCAGCTCGCGCGCGGTGCGGCGGGTCTGCTCCGGTACGTCCCGGTCCACCGTGAGCTTGTGGTGCTCCATCAGGCGGCGCATCGCCCACAGGCGGCGGAAGAGGGCGGCCGGCAGCTGCGGGTTGCGCACGAGGAAGCGGCGCACGCCTGTGTCCGCGGCGAAGGCGGCTCGGGCCACCAGCGCCTCCAGGCCCACGGGGTTGCGGTGGTGCCTCGCGATGAGGCGCGCGTGCGCGAGGCTCACGCGCGAGTTCTCCAGCACGGCCTTGATGACGGCGGGCACCGGGTCGAAGCACAGCGCGGACAGTTCCGGGTCCTCCGTCCCGTGCGCGAGCGCCACCCGCTGGTCCTCCGGCAGCGCGTGCAGCCGCGTCTCGAAGAGCTTGCGGTAGTCGCCCTGCACCGCTTCGGGCACGTCGTCCACGGCGCCGGCTTCGTCGTCCGCGCTGTCCGTGGCGGCCTCTGCCTCCGGCAGTGGTTCCGTGTCGCTCGCGTCGAGCGACGGCGCACGAGGTTCCGTGGACGGGGCCGGCGCCGCCTCCAGCCGCACCGTGTTCGCGGCACTCGTGGCCTCCGTGCCCGGGAGCAGTGCTCCCTGGGACACCAGCCTCGTGAGGATGTCTCGCAGCTTGTCGGGCGGGAACCCCGTCAGCGCGGGCAGGTCCTTCTCACGCGTGTGGCCGTCCAGCCGCGACAGCACGAAGCCCTCCTCCGCGTTCAGCGGGAGCCGCCTCAGGTCCACCGCCGGGTTCAGCTTGGGCGTCCAGTCACTCATGCGCGTCCCGAGTCTTTCACGACACGCGCGGTTCGCGCCTCTCTCCGTCCAGGCCGTCCGCACCGGATTGTTCCCGGTCCGTCCGAAAACGACGGGCCGCGTCGAGGACCGCTCGGCTGCCCTCCTGCCCACGGTGCGGAGCCGACCGGTGTCGCAGCCGGCACGAAGAGGGCCCGCATGGGTTGACGAGAGGCGGGCAGCTGGACACAACTTCACTTCATGTCCGACCGCATCCAGACCTATGGCGAGTTCTGGCCGTTCTACCTGCGCGAGCACTCGCAGGCGTCGACGCGCTGGCTGCACTTCGCCGGCACCAGCCTGGGCGTGGGCCTGGGCATCACCGCCGCCGTCACCGGACGCGGCGCGCTGATTCCCGCCGCCCTGGTGTGCGCCTACGGTTTCGCGTGGGCCAGCCACTTCAAGATCGAGCACAACCGGCCGGCGACCTTCAAGTACCCGCTCTGGTCGCTCATCTCCGACTTCCGCATGGCCGGGCTGATGCTGATGGGCCAGCTGGGCCCGCACCTGGAGCGCGCGAACTCCGGCGCGACGGCCGCCGCCACCCTGGCGCCGGCCCCCGTCGAGAGCCGCTGACGCTCGCGGCTCCCTGGGTCCGCTACCTCGGCGGTGGCGGACCGAAGCGGCCCGCGCGGTATCCCGCGAAGGACCTCAGGATGTCGTCCTGGGTGTCCCCGATGAACGGCCCGTGGCTCACCAGCGGCTCGCGCTGCGGCTGACCCGCGTACAGCAGCACCCGCGCCCGCGTCGTCCCCGTGATGCGAACGGTGCTGTCGCCTCCCGACACCGGACGGTCCAGCCAGCCCACCTGCCCGGGCTTCAGCGCCCGGCCGTCCGTCCCCACCGCGACCTCTCCCTCCAGCACGTAGAAGAAGCCGTTGTACGAAGCGGGCAGGTCCTGCGCGATGGACGCGCCCGGTTCGAACACGAACTCCGCCAGCGTGACGGGCACGTAGTTCTTCGTCTCCGACCGCACCGTCCCCGACGTGCCGCTGTAGAGACGCACCTCCACGCCCGGCTCGCGCCGCACCGGCAGCTGTGCGTACGGCAGGTCCTGGTAGCCCGCGGGCACCCAGCGCTGCGCCTTCGGCAACGTGAGCCAGAGCTGGAGGATGCGCGCCTGGCCCAGGTCGCCCTCCAGGCCCTCGCCGTGGATGACGCCACTGCCGGCCGTCATCCACTGCACGTCGCCTTCACCCAGGCTGCCGCTGTCGTGGGTCATCCCGCCCTTCACCACGAGGGTCACCGTCTCGAAGCCCGCGTGCGGGTGCGGCCCGCCGATGGGCTTGCCGTCGATGCGGTCGTCCATCAACAGGATGAACGGATCCGACCGTGCGTAGTCCTCCGGTGAGATGACCGGCACCACCGTGTGCGCCGGCCCGAACTGCCCCTGCGTGGGCTCGGGCAGGTCGATGATCCGCTCCAGCCTTCGCTCCAGGACGTCCACTCGCTGCGTGCTCATGACGGTTCTCCTTTCCGGGCTCAGGTGAGCTCCGGGTAGCTGGTGAAGCCCTGCTCCTCGCCCTGGAAGAAGGTCGACGCGTCCGGCGTGTTGAGCGGGGCGGACCGGCGGAAGCGCTCCGGCAGGTCCGGGTTGGCGAGGAACGGCACGCCGTACGCCACGAGGTCCGCCTCGCCGCGCTCGATGACCGCTTCACCGGCCTGCGCGTCGTAGCCGCCGTTGGCGATGATGACGCCCGGGAAGGCCTTGCGGATCGCCGGGGTGATGCGCTGCTCGGGTGCCGGAGCGGCGGGGCCCGTGACGAGCTCGGTCACGTGCAGGTAGCCCAGGCCCAGCTTGCCCAGCTCCCTCGCGATGTACGTGAAGGTCTCGGTGGGCGTGGAGTCGTGCATGCCCGTGTACGGGAAGTTCTGGGGGAAGAGCCGGTAGCCCACGCGGTCCGCGCCAAACACCTCCGCCACCGCCCGCGCCGCCTCCAGCGGGAGACGCGCCCGGTTCTCGATGCTGCCGCCGTACGCGTCCGTGCGCTGGTTGGAGCCGTCCCGCAGGAACTGGTCCAGCAGGTAGCCGTTGCTGCCGTGCAGCTCCGCGCCGTCGAAGCCGGCCTCCTTCGCGTTGCGAGCGGCCTGCCGGAACTGCTCGACGATGCCGGGAATCTCATGCGTCTCCAGGGCCCGGGGTACCACCGCGCGCTTCTTTCCCTGGAACGTGAAGACCTCCTGCTCCACCGCGATGGCGGAGGGGGCCACGGGCAGCTCGCCGCCATGGAAGTCCGGGTGCGACACGCGCCCCACGTGCCACAGCTGCGCGAAGATGAGGCCGCCCGCCGCGTGGACCGCGTCCGTCACCTTCTTCCAGCCCGCCACCTGCTCCGGCGAGTGGATGCCCGGCGTGCGGATGTACCCGACGCCCTGGGGGCTGACCTGGGTGCCCTCGGAGACGATGAGGCCCGCGGACGCCCGCTGCGCGTAATAGGTCACCGCCAGCGGGTTGGGGACGTTGCCGTCCACCAGTGCCCGGCTGCGGGTCATGGGGGCCATCACCAGCCGGTTCTTCAGTTCGAGCCGGCCCAGGCGCAAGGGGGAGAGGAGCTTGAGTGTATTTGCCATGGCCGTTGAATGCTCCAGGCGCTATGGACGTTCCATGGCATCCAGTCCAAATAAATTGACCGATCGTCCAGAGGCATTGGAGGCCCAGGGGGCGGATGTCCTGGCGGATGTCCTGGACACCCTGCGCCTGGCCACCCGGATGCACGGCCGCTTCGAGCTGTTCGCCCCATGGGGGCTCCAGTTCGGGACGTCCCCGGGCGCGCACATCATCCTCGTCGCGCGTGGTGGGGCCCGGCTGGAGGTGGAGGGCGTTCCGGGAGCCCTGGTGCTGAGCGCGGGGGACCTGGCGGTGCTGCCGCATGGCGGAGGCCACACGCTCCGCGACGCGGAGGACAGCCCCGTGCATGTCCTGGAGCACGGGGCCTGTGCGAACGCCCGTGGCAAGGGCTCCATCCGGCTGGGCGGCGACGGCGAGCGGACGACGCTGGTGGCGGCGTCGTTCCAACTGGGCGTCGCGCCGCGCACGCTCCTCTTCAAGGAACTGCCCCGCGTCATCCACCTGGCCGCGGACGACGCGGCGACGGCGCCGTCCCTGGCGTCCACGGTGCAGCTGCTGCTGACGGAGAGCGCGTCGTCGCACCCGGGCGCCACCGTCATCATGAGCCGGCTCGCGGACATCCTGCTGGTGCAGGCCCTGCGCGCGCACATCATGAAGTCGGAAGGTTCGTGCCGGGAGAGCGGGCTGCGGGCGCTGGCGGATCCGCAGATTGGCAAGGCGCTCGCGCTCATCCACGAGCGCCCCGAGGAGCCCTGGACGGTGGAGAGCCTCGCGTCCGCCGTGGCCCTGTCGCGGTCTGGCTTCGCCGCGCGCTTCAGTGAGCTCGTGGGAGAACCGCCGCTGGAGTACCTGGTGGGATGGCGGATGATCAAGGCCGCCCAGCTCCTGCGCGAAAGCGAGCTGCCCCTGAGCGAGGTCGCTCCGGCCATCGGCTACCAGAGCGAGGCGTCCTTCAACCGGGCCTTCAAGCGTTGGGACGGGACTGCTCCCGGCGCGTACCGGCGCAGCCACCGCCGGGCGTGAGTAGGGAACCAGAGGTCCATTGATCCATCCGCCACGGAAGCACGTTCAGGCGGATGCGTGCGAGGTCGCTGAATCGGTCCGCTCTCCGTGCGCAACGTCACGCGTGTTGGGTGACAGAGATAGGTGGGGGCGCCTCGGGCTGGAGACCCTTCTCTGGAGACGCGACGCCCCAACCGGACCGACAGTTGGACGGGTTTTCCAAGGCCGCATCGGCCACGCTCTGCTTGGTGCATTCCCCTTGGAGCTCACAGGCGGAGAGTCCCGGAGCGACTGGAGACGGTGGTTTCCCGCTGTGCGGCGTCACGAAGAGGGCCTCCATATGGGGGCTGAGTGCAACCCCGAGCGCCGCGTTCTCCTCGGCGGCTGTCGCGAGATGGCAAGGGCCCTGCTCTGCCTCTCCAGGGATGGCCTCCGGTGACGTGTACTGCTCCGCGGTTGCCACGAGGCAGTCGAATCCATGCTCCTCCACGCCGAGGCGTGCCTTCAACGACTCGTCCTGCCCAGGGACTGACGCAGGAGCGCCGAGGTCACGCTCCTCAGCGCAGGGGAGTGTCTCCAGAGCATCGCCCCGCACGGTGGCTGACATAGGGGGGCTGAGCAGGTCCTCCTGGGTGCATGGGGCCTCGGAAGGCGCAGGTGCTTGGGGCGCAGGGGCGAAGGCATTCAGCACGAGCTCATCGCGAGCCTTCAGCAGTGCCGGCAGCTCGTGCTGAAGCGCCTGCACGTCGCGCTCGTGCAGGATCGTCATCACGCGGAAGGCCCACTCGCGCAGCGCCTCTCCGCCCATGAGTGGCAGCAACCGGGCGGCTCCTCCCATGAAGGCTCGCTGCAGGGACTGAACGAGGAGCACGTGCCCGGGACGCGCTGCCACCCGCGCTGCCTGCCGTAGCAACTCGAATTCCACCTGGGCGCAGGTTTCCCCCGGCTCCCAGCGCGCCGCGTCCTGGAGCTGGAAGCACGTGCTCCCCAGTCGGTCCAAGTCGAGGTCCGAGGCCCGCGCGCAGCAATCAGCCAGAAGCTCCAATAGCACCTGCCGCTTGAGGCTGAAGTAGCCCTCCAGGAGCCACCGGGCCTGCGGGTTGCTCGCGTCATGCAGCGCCAGGCCCAGGTTCTCCAGCGTCAGCGATTCATCCAGCGCCACCGCGCGCGTCTTGCGCCCGGGGTGTTGCACCACCAGCCCCCGCGCCGCCAACCGACGCAGCGCCTCGCGGAGGGTGCCCCGACACACCTCATAGCGACGCGCCAGCTTCGCTTCGGAGCCGAATTGCCCGCTCGGGTGCAGCCGCCCCAGCGCGATGTCGCGCTCGATTTGCGCCTCCACATAGGCCACGAGTCCTCCCCGTCCCATCCCCATTTCCCCTCCTCGTCCCAGCATCGCCATCCAACCACAGGGGTCTGACATGGACGCGCGGGCCGACCCTCCGCGCCGATAGCCGGGCGAGCGCGCCCCCGGGCCGCATGGGGCGAAAACCTGTCCGACTGTCGGACAGGTTTTGAGGCAACCGGGCCCGGGCGGGCGCCTCTATTCGTGCCCACGTCTTGGCGTTTGCGCATGCATGACGTCGCGCCCCTGCCGCTCAATCGTGGCCTCGGGTCCACGCCGCGGAAATCGGTCCGACTGTCGGACAGGTTTTGAGGCAACCGTGCTCGGGCAGATGCCTCTGCCCCTTTCCCCGCCTTGCCGTCCGTGCACGCACCCCATCGCGGCGCTCCGTGAGGCGTGTGGCCTCAAGGAGGGGAGATGAGGGGAGGCGCGTTGAGAGGCACGCGGGACTCGTGTCCGGAAGACAGCGGGCCCCTCGCTCGACTCAGGCGCTGACTCCGATGGGGCAGCCCATGGTCAAGGGCTGGCGTCAGTTCTCCTCGAAGACCGGGTCCTGCTCCGTCGGAACCAGGGTGAGTTCCTGCAATGCCACAGGAGTGGGTTGCTCGTCGTTGCTCCTGACAATCCCGATGACCTGCGCCGCGAAGTGGATGCGGTCCGTCTTTCGGATCTGGATGAGGCCCCGGTCGCCCCAGCTCGTTTCGGGATTGTCCGCGGAGATGTCGCCGCGCCAGTTTCCGTCAGGGAGCACGGAGATTCGGACCCGCTTCATGGTGTAGGACTTCTGATCGATGTAGTCGTTATGGGCGAGGACGTAGATGCCATCGTTCTCGATGACACTCGGCAATGTGGTGTTCGTATGGGCGTCCGCTTCCTGCATGGGTTCCAGGTTGACTCCTTGGAGGATCCTGAGGGCCACGACGTCATTGTCCTGGAGGGTGTCCGCCATCGAGTGACCCGCCACGACCGCGAAGGCATCGATCTTCGTACCGTCGATGGAGTGCGAGAACGTGTCCTGGTCCGGACGAGGGGCGAAGCTCGGGCCCGCGGCGACGCGGAAGATTTGATCCACCCGACGTGCTGATTGGATGACGTCGTGGGGGACCTTGAACTCCTTGAGTCTGTTCCGGAGATTGCGGCGCCTGGGGCGATTGACCTGTGGGGGCACGGGCTCGGCCGCGGTGGACGCGACGGACTCCGGTCGCAACTCCGAAAGGGGCTGGCCCAATGCGAACTCGAAGAACTCGAGGAGGCGCTCATTGCATTCGGAGGCCTCATCGATTCGCTTGGTGACGGTCCACGGTTTGTCGGTCCGCCAGGTCTCGCCAAAAATGAACTTCTCGAAGTTCGGCGCGTGGGTGAGGCTCATCCCGCCTTCCTTCAGCAGCGCCTCGATCTGCTCGTTCGCCAGGTCGGCCTGGTTTCCTTCATCCAGGTCGTAGATGACGCGGTAGTGGATGCCGAAGGCGTTGAGGACCTTCTGGAACGCGGGGATGGTCCACTTGCCACGGCAGTTGATGATCGTGGTGGCACGTCTGGCCAGGAGGTATCTGGCCCAGTTGAGCTCCCCGGACTCGCAAAGCTTCCTGGCGACGGCGTCGATTGCCGCGAGTTCACAGTCACCCTCGACCAGGCAGACCTTCTCCGAGAAGAAGGCTTCGTTCACAGCCGGATCGAAGTTGAGCAGCATCCTGAGCCGCGCACGCTGTTCCTTGTCGGTGGCGGACTGGTCGAAGACGTCCCCAGTGCGTTGATGGGCCTCGGGATGTCCATCCTTCTTCCTCAGGATGACAATGCCATCGTGGCGGTCCGCGAGGTCGAGGAAGACGGGCGAGTGCGTCGTGCAGAGCACCTGCCCGACACCGCTCTGCGCAATCTTCAGCAGGGTGTCCCGCATTTTCCGGCACATGCCGGGATGCAGGTAGATTTCAGGCTCCTCAATCAGGAACAGCATGTGTTGGCGCTCGCGCGAAGCGCTCTGCCTGTTCTGCTCCACGTACAACTGGAGCAGGGCGAGGACGATGGAGCGCTGGGCGCCGTGGCCCTGGTTGTCCGGTCTCGTGGACAGGGCTCCATCCAACACCCTGAACTCGGTGCTGCTCGCGAGGTCCGAGGTCACATCTGGAGTGGTGAACTTGAGCTCCGCACGGATGTTGATGAGCTCCTGGAACTTCTCCGTCAGCTTCTCCTCCATGGAGGCCACGATCCGGTGCTTGCCCTCGGTCGCGAAGAGTTCCTGGAGTTCATCCGCCGCTGACTTGAACCGGATGACGCATTCGTGATTCGCCAGTTGCTGGTCGAACAAGGCTTTGACGATCTTCCGGATCGCCGACTGCTTGGAGCCCACGTCGGTCTCCTCGCTGGTTTCGCGAAGCGCGGGGACGTAGATGACGCTGGGAAGGGCCGCTTCAAGGGCGGTCGCGATGCTGCCTGGGTACTGCATCCACGCTTCTTTGCTTTCCGTGAGCAGAGGCGATTGGAGCTCACGTGCCGACTTAATGAGGTGCTCTTGCGTGAGCTTCGAGATGCTCACCTCCTTGGAGGCATGCTCGAGCAGGGACTTCCATCGCTCGTCCGTCGTCCCCAGTTGCTTGAGGTTCTTCTTGTTCGATGACCAGCCCGTGAGTTGGTAGGTCGTCGGCCGATCAGGACTGTACGACCAGTTTTCCGCACTGGCGCCGATCGCCTTCCAGACTCGCTTCAGCCGGTAGCGCTGCTGGGTGCCATCGAAGAAGGTGTTGTCTTTGAGGGCGTCGAGCTGACGGTCGCTGTCGGTCAATTGGTCGAACTCGAGTTCGACCACGATGGGCCCGTTACTGGAAGCGTTGCCGGGAAACTGCTCCTCCGAGGCCTTCATGCTGGCGCTGCATGCCAGCCGGATGGCCTCCAGGATGGAGGACTTCCCTGCGTTGTTCTCTCCAACGATGGAAAGGAAGTCCGCGGAGCCCTGTCGCTGCTCTTCCTTTTGAGGAATTCGCAGCTCGATCGACTTGATGGACTTGTAGTTCCGGATGGTGACTCGGTCCAACCTCATGGGCGCCCCCCTTCGCATCGCGGCGTGACCACATTCGCGATGTCGGAGGTTGCCTGCGCTCCCAGGGGGCGGCCATACCCCCTGAGAGGGATTGTGGAGCGAAGGCTGGCGACCTGGCGGGGCTTGGGCTCAGGCGCTGACGCCCACGCCAATCGGGCAGCTCACGCCGGTGCCGCCGACGCCGCAGTAGCCGCCCGGGTTCTTCTGCAGGTACTGCTGGTGGTAGTCCTCGGCGTAGTAGTAGGCCGGCGCCGGGAGGATCTCCGTGGTGATGTCGCCCAGGCCCTTCGCGTTGAGCGCGCCCTGGTACGTCTGGCGCGTCTCCTCCGCGGCGCGCTTCTGCGCGTCGTTCGCGAAGTAGATGCCGGAGCGGTACTGGGTGCCCGCGTCGTTGCCCTGGCGCATGCCCTGCGTCGGGTCGTGGTTCTCCCAGAAGACCTTCAGGAGCTGCGCGTACGTGACCTTCGCCGGGTCGTACACCACTCGCACGACCTCGTTGTGGCCGGTGAGCCCCGAGCAGACCTCTTCGTACGTGGGGTTCGGCGTCAGCCCGCCCGCGTAGCCCACCGAGGTGGAGTACACGCCCGGCACCTGCCAGAACTTGCGCTCCACCCCCCAGAAGCAGCCCATGCCGAAGATGGCCGTCTCAAAGCCCTCCGGCACCGGCCCCTTCAGCGGGGTGCCCAGCACGGTGTGCTTCTGCGGAACCGGCATCTCCTGCGGACGGCCCGGCAGCGCCTCCTGCGGAGTGGGGAGCCTCAACTTCTTCGGGGACGTGAAGAACATGCTCTAGCTTTAGCCCCGGGCATCCCGATTTTCACGCCCGACGCACGGCCGCCCTCCCGCCCTCCGTCCCACCAGGAATGCCCCGTCCTCCCGACGGTTTCCCAGGCCTCCCATGCGCACCCGCCTCCTCGCCGCCCTCTGTCTCCTGGCCCCCTCCGCCGCCCTCGCCGCCAAGGACCCGCGCTGCGCCGGCAAGCCCGCCGCCCGCGCCGCCCGCTTCTCCGACACCGCCCTGAAGGGCACCTCCGCCGCGGAGCGTTACGCCGCCTACGTCCAGGCCTGTGCACTGGATGACGTGGTGGCCCTCACCCAGACGCTCGTCCGCTTCAAGACCGTGAGCAGCGAAGCCCCCGCCGCGAAGAACCCGGAGATTGCCGCCATGGGCCGCGCCCTGGAGGCCTGGGCGAAGCAGCACGGCTTCGGCTTCCGCACCGTGGGAGAGAACGACGTCTTCGAGCTGTCCTGGGGTGAGGGCGAGCCGCTGCTGGGGCTCGTGTTCCACGGCGACGTCGTCCCCGCGCCCGCCCATGAGTGGAAGCGCGCGCCCTTCAAGCCGGTGGTGGAGAAGGGCCGCCTGTACGGCCGCGGCGTGGAGGACGACAAGGGCCCCATCGCCTCCGGGCTCGTCGCGCTGGCCATGGCGAAGGACCTGGGCCTCAAGCCCCAGGGCAAGGTGCTGGTCATCATCGGCAACGGCGAGGAGAGCGACTGGAACGGCATGAAGAACTACGCGGACACGCAGCCCAAGCCCACGCATGTCATCTCCGTGGACTCCGGCTACCCGGTGATGGCCGCGCAGTCCGGCTTCGTCGCATGGACGCTGGAGGCACCCGTGGGCACGGCCCCCGCCACGCCGAAGGAGGGCACCGTCGCGCGCGCCGTGGACGTGAGCGCGGGCGAGTTCCTCACCCAGGTGCCCGGCACCGCCACGCTGAAGCTCGCGCCCGTGAAGGGCCAGACGCCGGAGACGGTGCTCGCCGCCGTGAAGGCCGCCATCGCCCAGGAGTCCTCCGCGCGCAAGGACCTGAAGGCCGAGGCGAAGCGCGAGGGTCACACCGTGGTGCTCACCACCCACGGCGTGGCGGTGCACTCGTCCACCGCGGACGAGGGCCACAACGCGCTCTGGGACGTGTCCGCCGTGGCCTCGCGTCTGTCTTTGGAGGACAACGGCATCGCGGCGCTCCTGCGCGTGGTGGCGAAGCGCTTCGACGGCGACCACCACGGTGAAAAGCTGGGCCTGAAGTACCAGGACGCGCTGATGGGCCCGCTGCTCGTGGCGCCCACCGTGCTGCGCGTGAAGGACGGCACCGTGTCCCTGGGCGTCAACATGCGCCGGCCGCAGGGCCAGGACGCGGCGGCCTTCAACGCGTCGCTGGACGCCGCCGCGAAGCGCGTGGGCGAGGACTCCGGTGGCCAGGTGAAGGAGGGCGCCGGCCGCTACCTGGGCGACCCGCACGTGGCGGACACGTCCGGCCCGCTGGTGAAGACGCTGATGGACATCTACCAGCGGCAGCGCAAGGCGCCGGACGCGGTGCCCGGCTCCATCCGCGGCGGCACCTACGCGCGGCTCTTTCCTCGCGCCGTGGACTTCGGGCCCGCGTTCCCCAACGAGCCCTACACCGGCCACGCCCCGGACGAATCCATCGCGCTGGAGACGCTGGACCTGAGCACGCGCATGCTCGCGGAGGCCGTGCACACGCTCGCCATCGCGCCCGCGTCCGAGGTGAAGGCCGCGCCGTGACGGCGCCTCACGGCGTCAGGTAGCCCAGGGGTGGCGGGACGCGGGGCCAGCGCACGGTGAAGGTCGTGCCGTCCCCGGCGGCGCTCTCCACGCGGACGCTGCCCCGGTGCACCTGGACGATCTCACTCACGATGTAGAGCCCCAGCCCCAGGCTGCGGTGCTTGCGGCCCTCGTTCGGCACGCTCGATTGCTTGAACGGGTCGAACAGGCGCGGCAGCAGCTCCGGCGGGATGGGGTCGCCCTCGTTGCGCACCTCCATCACCACGTCCACGGCCTCGCCCGTGAGCGTGGTGACGACGGGCGTGTCATTCCTCGCGTGTTGCAGCGCGTTCACCACCAGGTTGCCCAGCACCTGCGTCACCCGGTCCGGGTCCCAGTCCCCCCACAGGTCCTCCCCCTGCACCTCCAGCACGAGGGGCCGCTCCGGATACACGACCTGGAGCTCCTCCAGCATGCCCTGGCACAGCTCCTCCATGTTCACATGCTGGCGCGTCACCGGGATGCCTCCGCCCAGGCGGCTGCGCGCGAAGTCGAGGATGTCGTTGATCATCCGCGTCATCCGCGCGGTGGCCTTGCGGATGCGGTCCACGGAGCGGCGCGCCGTCGTGTCCAGCCCGGGGGTCTTCCCCAGCATGAACGCCGACGCGTTCACCGCGTGCAGGGGGTTGCGCAGGTCGTGGCCCAGGACGGCGATGAGCTCCTCGCGGAAGTCGATGGCCTGCTGGAGCGCGGCCTCCGCGCGCTTGTGGTCGGTGATGTCCACCACCGTGACGCCCACCCCCAGCAGCACGCCGTCCGGGGTGCGCACCGGGAAGTAGTCCGCGCGCCACGCGCCCGGGCGGCCGTGCGCGGGGTTCGTCGCTTCGATGAGCGCGTCCTGCACGGGCTGCCCCGTCTCCAGCACCTGCCGCAGCGACTGCTCGATGGGCACCACGGCGGCGCCGCGGACCATCTCGTGCAGCGTGCGGCCCTGATGCGCCTCCACGGGGTGGCCGTTGATGCGCGCGAGCGTGCTGTTGATGCGCAGGTAGCGCAGGTCATGGTCCTGGAACGCGATGCCCACGGGCGCGGCCTCCAGCAGCGAGTCCAGCAGCGCCAGCGACCGCTCGGCCTCCTTGCGCGCCTCGTGCTCGCGCGCGCGCATCTCCACCTGGGCGATGTGCGCGGAGGCCCGCTCCGCGACGGCGTGGAAGAGCAGCGTGTCCGCGTCGGAGAAGGCGAAGGCCGTGCGCGAGCCCATGTACGCCATGCCCAGCAGCCGCTCGCCGTCCATGAGCGGCAGGCCGTACAGCGCGCGCAGCCCCGCGCGGCGCAGCGGCCCGAAGAGGACGCGCGGATCCGTGGCGGTCGAGCGGACGAAGAAGGGCCGCCGCTCCAGCGCCGCCCGCCCGCTCACGCCCTGGCCCACCGGCACGCGCAGGCCCTTCACCTCGTCCGTGCTCAGGCCCACCGCGGCGCGCACCACCAGCGCGTCGCCCTCCAGGAGCATCACCGCCGCCGTGTCCACGGTGAGCGCGGCCTCCATCTGCCGGGTGAGCAGGCGCTCCAGGAGCGTCTCCATGTCCGGGCCGTCCAGCGTCGCCTCGGACATGCGGTCCAGCGTCTGGAGGATGCGCTGCTTCATGTCCCAGAAGAACGTCATCGTCCGGGTGACCACCCGGTCGAGCGTCTCCTCCAGCCGCGTGAGGTCTCCGGGCCGCAGCCGCTGCTCCAGCGCCTCCAGCCGGTGGAGGATGCAGCGGCGCAGGAGCGCGTACTCCTGGGCCACCTCGCCCAGGTTGAAGCCCGCGTCCATCCGGGCCGCCGCGTGCGCCGCCTCCAGGCGCTCGTCCAACGCCTCCGGCCCCAGCTCCATCGCGTCCGCCAGCGAGGTGAGCAGCTCCGGCAGGTGGTCGATGAGCCAGGGCGGGCGGGTGGAGTCCTGCTGGCCCAGGTGCTCGAACACCGCCTGCTGCCAGTCCGTCAGCAGCACGTCGTGATTCGCGCGCAGGAACTCCGCCGCGGACGGGCGGGGGCCGCCGCGCGCATGCTCGTCCACGGAGTGTGAATCCGGCTCCTGCATCGCCAGTCTCCCCAGGCCAACGCCCGGTCGCGCCGCTCCTCGCGGAAAGTCTGCGCATGGTGGGCCCGGCGCGCTTCGTCCCTCCATCCAATGGAGGCGGTCGCCGCGAGCCCTCGGCCGGCGGTTCCAGGCCGGGCCTCGGACGCACCGCCCGGCGCGCCGTTCACCTTCGTGCGCTCGGCCGGTCCTGGGGACGTTCGCGCCCCAGGGCATGCGCACGCTCGGGTAGGGTGGCCGTCAAAGCATGCGCACCCTCCTGCTCAACCGCTCCGCCGTGGCCCGCAACATCCAGGCACTCCTGCTCCTGGACGACCTGCGCGAGGCCTTCCGCACCGACGTCCTGGCCCGCACGGTGGCCCCACAGCGCGTGCGAGCGCCGCTGCACTCGGTGGGCACCGCGATGGTGCTCTTCCCCGGCTGCGTGCCCGGCATCCCCGCGTACACGGTGAAGGTGCACTCGAAGTTCCCCGCGCAGAAGCCCGCCATCCAGGGCGTGGTGCACCTGCACGACCTGGTGACCGGAGGGCTGCTCGCGGTGATGGACTCCGGCCACCTCACCGCCGTGCGCACCGGCGTGGTGGGCGCGCTGGCCGCGGACGTGCTGGCCCGGCCGGACGCGACGCGCGTGGCGGTGATTGGCGCCGGCCGCCAGGGCGTGCTCCAGCTCAAGCAGCTGCGGCTGGTGCGCACGCTCAGCCAGGTGCGCGTCTACGACACCAACATCGCGCACGCGAACGCCTACGCGCAGCGCATGTACCAGGAGCTGAACCTGCCCGTGCGCGTGGAGACGTCCGTGGCGGATGCCGTGGCGGACGCGGACATCGTGGTGACGGCGACGTGGAGCCACCAGCCCTTCCTGCACGCGGGCATGGTGCAGCCGGGCACGCACATCACCGCGCTGGGCGCGGACGAGCCGGGCAAGGCGGAGCTGTCCCAGGACCTGCTCGAGCAATCGCTGTTCGTCTGCGACCACCGGGGCTTGAGCGTCTCCACCGGCGCGGCGGGCGCGGTGGGGCTCACGGAGGCCGCCATCCACGCGGAGCTGGGCGAGGTCCTCGCGGGCCTCAAGCCCGGGCGCACGTCCCAGGAACAGGTGACGGTGTTCGCCGGGGTGGGCCTGCCCTTCCAGGACCTGGCCGCCGCGTGGCACGTGTACCAGGCGGCGACCGGCGATGAGGACGTGCCCACGCTCGACTTCAACGAGTAGCGCGGGGAGCGTCCGTGCGTCCGGCCTGCTTCAGGCCTTGGACAGCGTCCGCGCGAGGCGCGTGGCCTCCTCGTGCAGGTCGGTGTCCTCCGCCAGCGGCATGGCGAGCACCTGCTGCACCAGCTCCTTCGCCTTCTGCTCCTGGCCCAGGCGCGCCTGCGCGAGCGCCAGGTTGAGCAGCGGCTCCGGGCGGTCCGGGGCGCGGCGCACGGCCTCCTCCAGCACGGTCACCGCGCGCGGCAGGTGGGTGTTCGCCGGCTCCGCGGGGACGCGCAAGAGCAGCTGGCCCAGGTTGTTCGCCGCGCGCCAGCCGTCCGGAGCCAGGCCCATGCCCTGCTCGTACGCGGCGATGGCCTTGTCGTACGCGGGCGGCTCCTGCGACTCGTAGCAGGTGGCCTCCGCCATCTTCAGCGACTCGCTGGCGATACCCTGCGACGCCATGGTCTGGCACACGTAGCGGGCCTGCTCGACTTGACCGCGCGCGAGCAACAGCTGCGCCAGGTTCGCCTGGGCATCCGCGTCCTTCGGGCGCTGGGCCGCGAGCGCGGAGGCCGCCTCGTAGGACGTGCGCAGGTCGCGCAGCGCCATGGACAGCACCGTCAAGGACGCGAGCAGGCGCGGCTGGTAGGGCACCGCCTTGAGGCCCTGCTCCAGCACCTTGCGCGCGTCCACCAGCTTGTCCTGGGCGGACAGCGCGTGCGACAGGCTCAGGTACGCGGGCACGAAGCGCGGCGCCAGCGTGAGGACCTCGCGCAGGGTGGCGAGGCCGGCGTCCGTCTGGCCGGCCTCCAGCTGCACCTGGCCCAGGCGGTAGCGGAACACCGGGTTCTGGGGCGCAAGCCGCGCGGCCTGGGACAGGGCCTCCAGCGCCTGGGGCGCCTTGTCCTGTTTGATCAGCATCATGCCCTTGCCGAAGTGCGCCTCGGCGCGGTTCGGCTCCGCCGCGAGCACGCCCTGGTAGGCCTTGAGGGCGGCGTCCAGCTGGCCCTTCTGGGCGGCGATGTTCGCGCGCACCAGGCCGGTCTCCGCCGTGGCACCCTGGGCCTCCGCCTTGGCGAGCAGGCCCTCCGCCTGGGGCACCTTGTTCTCCACCAGGGCCAGCTTGGCCATCACCACCAGCGCGTCGCGGTGGTTGGGGTTCTTCGCGAGGAGCTTCTCGGCCTCGGCCTTGGCCTGGGTCACCTGACCCTGCGCGAGGAGGGTTTCCAGAGAGTTCATGATGGAAAGTGTCCCCCAGGGGGCAGGGGCTGTCGAGCCACGGGAAAAAGGAAGGGCCTCGCCCGGATGGACGAGGCCCTGGGAAGAGCGTCAGGTCTGAGGCGGCCGGATGCGGCCCGCCGCTACCACTTGCTCAGCACGTCCTTGATGCCCTCACCGACGTTCTTGATGCCCTCGCCGACGTTCTTGATGCCCTCGCCGACGTTCTGCACCGCGTTGCCCACGCCCTCGACGGCGGCCTTGGCGGCGTCGCCCACCTTGCCCACGTCGACGGAGAAGCCGAACTCCAGGCTGGCGCCGATGCCCAGCGCCGCGCCCACGTCGAAGTTGGCGGACAGCTTGCCGTCCTTCAGGCCGACGTTGGCCTCGAACTCCACGCCGATGCCGGCGAAGGCCTCCGCGCCGGCCGTGACGGTCGCGGGACCAATCTCCTGGGTGACCTCCGCGCTGGCGCGAGCGCCGGCGAACGCCTCACCGTGAACGGAGGCGGCGGCCTGGCCGTGCAGCGGATCCAGCACCACCTGGCCCGTGGCGGTCGCCTCGGCGCCCACGTTGCCCTCGGCGCCCCACTCGGAGCGGCCCAGCGCGCTGTCCGCGTGGCCTTCCACGGAGCCGCGCACCAGGTCGGCGCGCGCGTCCACGGAGCCCTGCGCGCCAATCTTGCCGTGCAGCGGGTCGATGGAGACGTTGCCCTGCGCGGCCACGTCCGCCGTCAGCACCTGGCCTTCCACCGTGTTGTGGAAGTTGCCGTTCACGTCACCGGAGGTGTGGGAGCCGGAGGCCGCGGTCCAGCTCTTGTTCCACTCGCCCTGGGCCACCGTCTGCTCGAAGCGGCTGGTCTCCAGCTGCTTCTGGATGTCCGCCGTCGTGTTGGGGTTGGCCTTGTTGCTGGTGGTGACGCGGTTGCCCTTCGCGCCACGGGTCAGGTCGAGGGTCGCCTCGCCCTGCGCCCGGTTCTCCGTGTGGGCCTGGACCTCGCGGCGCGTCTGCGACCCGTTGGCCGGAGTGGGCTTCGCGGGGTTGCGGAACACGGGGCGGTAGCGGTTGGTCTCGATGGCCATGGAAGGGGGTGCTCCGGCGGGCGCAAGGCGCGGTGGGAAATCTTGTGACTTGAGAGAGTATCGAGCGCCCAGCCGATAAAGTTTCCGCTCCTCTTTTTCTTTCTGATCCGCCCGCACCCTCAGGGCTCGGATCTCCCGGGAGCCAGGATTCCCTCGGGATCGAACGCCGCCTTCAGCCGCTGGCGCACCTGCGCGGAGTCATCCTTCACGGGCGGTGCGGCGTCCTGTGCCTGGAGTCCGGCTCGGGTCAGGTAGTACCCGGCGTCCGCCAGTTCTCGGGAGAGGGCGCGGTAGCAGGCCTGGGCGCGGGCGTCCTCGCCGCGGACGTCCCGGTCATAGGCGAGCGCGGTGACCAGGTAGACGCAGCGCGGGGAGTGGGCGAGGAGCGCCAGGTTGGGTTCGAACCCGAAGAGGCGGGGGACGCGGTCGGCGATGTCCGTGGCGCGCTTCGCCTCCGGGCCGGTGAAGGGGACGGCGACGGAGCACCAGATGAAGCCGCAGCGGTCCCGGTCCGGGTGCGGGTCCTCCGGCTTGGGGGTGCGCTTGCGCCAGTAGGTCATGGCGAGGTTGGTTTCGGTGGGGACGCCCTGGAGCGTGCCCTCGCCGAAGGGGGCCACCGGGCCGAAGGACAGGGGGCGGAAGGCGCCCTCCACGGCGCGCGCGAGCCGCTTCTCCAAGAGGGCGCCCAGCTCCGCGTCCGGGGCGATGAGGGTGCCGCTGATGGCCCAGCGGCCAAAGCCCTCGCGCAGCTTCTCGCGGGCCCAGTCCGGCAGCGGCGCCCGGCCCACGGAGGGGTAGGGGAACTGCTGGGTGATGCTGTACGCCTTGATGTCGTTCCAGAAGAAGAAGCTGCCCTTGAGCGTGCCGTCCAGGGCCAGGGCCTGGAGCCGGTCCACCATGTCCCAGAGCTGGGCGTCGTCGTTCACGGCGCAGAAGAAGTCGCGCAGCCAGGGCTGCTTGCGCGCCAGCCAGAACGTCATCCGCGTCACCACGCCCAGGGACGACTGGCTGAAGAGGCCATCCAGCACCGGGCCCAGGCCCCAGCGGAAGACCGGCGCGGAGCGGGCGCCGGGGAAGCGCGCGTGGCCCGTCTCCACGCGCTCGCCCGTGGGGAGCACGGCCTCCAGCGCGCACACGTTCTGGAAGATGTCCGCGTTGGGACCGGCCCCGTCGCCGCGCTCCAGCGCGTTGCCCACCATGCTCGCGTCCGGCGAGCCGCCGATGGTGGTGATGAACGTGGAGGAGCCCTTGTCGCGCAGGTACGCGTACGCCTGGCGGAACGTCACGCCGGGCTCCACGGTGAGGTACGCGAGCTGTTCGTCGTGCGCGAGGATGCGGTTCATGCGCCCCAGGTCCAGCAGCACGCTGCCGTCGCCGGGGGGCACGCGCGAGCCGTAGCCCCAGTTGCGGCCGGCGCTCACCGGGTACACCGGCACGCGGTGCTCGCTCGCGATGCGCAGGCACGCCTGCACCTGCGCCGTGTCCGCCGGCCGCACGATGGCGGGGATGCGCTGGGTGGTGGCGAAGGTGGCCGTCTCCGCGGCCTCCAGCGCTTCGGGGTCCAGGATGACGTGCGCCTCGCCCACGGCCTCCCGCCACGCGGCCAGCGCCGCTTGCAGGTCCGGAGCCTTCCCATCGGTCTTACTCACGGGGCGGCAGTATGCCCGCGCGAGCCTCCCCCCGCTGGCTCCCCGGGCGGCGAGCGGGCGGGCGGGCCCCGGGCGGGGAGGGTTGCCGGGTGGACACCGGCCGTGGTCGCTCCCTGCCGCGTGTTCATCTTCGGCGTGGGGAGGTTGTTCATGGTCGGCTTCATCAATTCGCGCAACGGGCGGTGGATTCGGATTCTGGCGGGCACGGGCCTGGTCCTGGGCGGGCTGGGCACGGGCACGCCCCGGGGCGCGATGGTGGCGCTGACGGGCCTGGTGCCGCTGCTGACCGGCGCGCTGGACTTGTTCCTGATAGGGCCGCTGATGGGGCTGCCCCTGAAGGGCGCGGACGTGCGGCGCGCGCTGGGGCAGCCGGAGGAGGCACCGCTGCTCGACCTGGCGCACGACGGGGGGCGCTCTCCCTACGCGCCCCCCAGCACGCTGCTGCACTGACTAGTTGCTCACCTGGAAGGGGATGCCGAGCGAACCGAACGGCGCCCCCGATTCCGCGTCCACCAGGTTCAACTGGAGCGTCACCGCGTCCTCCCGGTGGGCCACGCCCTGGAAGTAGAGGAAGCCCTCCTGCGTGCCGCCGGGCTCCAGCGTGCCCTCCGGCAGCGCGTTGTTGAGCATGTCCGCGGTGGGCAGCGGCGGCTCGTAGTAGTACGGCGCCCCGTAGAAGGAGCCGCCCCAGCCCCAGGGGCCGCCGTACCAGCCCGGTCCCCAGCCGCCGCGCCAGGGCCCGTAGCCGTAGCCGCCGCCCACCCACGCACTGCCCACGGGGTACATCGCCGGGCTGATGCGGGCGGGCGCGTCCGAATCATTCGAGGACGTCGCCTGCCGCAGCGACAGGGGGGGCAGCGCGCTGTAGCGGAAGCGCGACGCCGCACCCACCAGCGCGAAGTTCTTGTACTGGAGGCGGAGCGGACGGTCCCCATTGTTCTCCAGCCGGACGTAGACGGGGGTGACCCGTCGCTCCAGGTCGGACGGCGAGCCCTGCCACGCCGAGCCGTCCGCAGTGAGCCGCACGCCCGCTTCCTCCGTGATGGCGCTGCTCTTGCCTCCCTGGAGGATTCCCGCTTCCGGCACGGGCCGCAGCTTCGTCTCCGCCGCGCAGCCCGCCATCAGCATCAACCCCAGGGCCCCCACTCCCAGTGCTCCTCGCATCGCATGCCTCCTCGTACTTCAAGGTAGGGCGTGCGGCGTTCAGGGGATGACATGCCTTGTGCTCCACCCCGGGCAGCGGGCGGGCGGGACAGGGCTCTTCACCCGTGCGTCTCTCAGGGCTGGGGCGTCACCGGTTCCGCGGCGGTGGCGGGCCAGGCGGGTGCGTTGACGAAGTCCCAGTCCTGATGGCGTGCCCAGGCCTCGAAGGTCTGCCAGCCCACGCGCGGGTAGCTGTTGCGCAGGGTGAGGATGTCCGCGTGATAGCCCACGCGGTCCAGCCACTCGAACATGGCCGCCAGGTCCTCGCTCTGCTGCTGGATTTGATCCAACGGGATCTGCTCGAAGTGGATGCGGTGGCCGCCCACCATGGAGAGCAGCGCCGCGGCCTGCTGGCCCGTCACCTCGTCGGAGGCGACTTCAATGCGCTCGCCGATGAAGCGCTCCGGGTCACTCAGCACGTGCATCGCGAAGCCGGCCAGGTCGTCCACCGCCACCATCTGGAGGCCGCGCGTCGCGGGCAGTCCCAGGGCCAGCTTCCCCGCCGCCAGCATGTCGCGCGTGGGCGGGTGGAGGAGGTTCTCCATGAAGAAGGTGGGGGCCAGGATGGTGAAGGGCATGTCCCGCCGCCGCAGGTACAGCTCCACGGCGTGCTTGCTGTCGAAGTGCGGGATGCCGGTGAGCTCCGACGCGCCCGCCACGGACGAGTACACGAAGTGCCGCACGTTGGCGCGCTTCGCCGCGTCCGCCAGGTTCTTGCCGTGCTGGACCTCCGCGTCCACGCCGCCCCCGCCGAAGGGCGTGGCCATGGCGTAGACGGCGTCCACGCCGCGCATGGCGCTCTCCAGGGACACGGGGTCGTCATAGTCGCCCTGGGCCAGGGTGACGCCGGGCCTGCGCAGGGCGCGGGCGGCCGGGGCGTCCGCGTCCCGCACCAGCGCCACCACGTGATGCCCCCGGTCGGCGAGCTTGCGGAGGACCGCACCGCCCTGCTGGCCGGTGGCGCCAGTGACGAGCACGGTGATGGAGAAATCCACGGGCATGGGTTCAGACCTCCGGACGCGACGTGTCACGGAAAACTGGAGACGCCCCCTTCCATTGGCGAGGCCCGGAAGCCGCAGTGTCCTCCCCCGAGCACAGGCTCCCGAGGCAGGCAGGCGACCTGAAGGGAGGGGCAGGCGGCATGGCATCCTCCCGGCCCCATGAGCAAGCGTGACACGCCCCCGTCCTCCGAGCTGGTCTCCGCCGCCCAGGCGCTCGACGCCGAGTTGCTGCGCTTCGAGGCGCTGTCGGAGCAGCTGAAGGAGGCGCCCCTGACGTCGGAGAAGCACCTGGAGCGCGCGTCGAAGACGCTCAAGGACCTGGCGGACCTGGACGACGCCTTGCGCCTGCGCGTGGGCGCGCTGGTGCAGGCCATCACCGGGGTGCGCAACCGGCAGCAGGCGCAGGCGGACGCGGTCAACCTGTGCGCGCAGGAGCTGCAGCAGCGCACGGAGGTGTTCAAGGAGCTGCTCACGCGCTACGGCGCGCTGGGGCAGAGCGCGGCGGACCTCAACGGGCGCATGCAGGAGTTCGCGGCGCTGCGCCAGCAGGCCACGCGCACGGCGGAGGAGGAAGCGCGGCTCACGGAGGTCTTCACCGCGCTCCAGGCGCGCATGGCGGAGGTGGCGGACGATGCGGCCACGCTGACGCGCGCGGCGGAGGAGGCGAAGTTCACCGACATCGGCCGGCAGGCGGAGTCCCTGCGCCAGCAGCTGCTCTCCGCGCGCAACAAGCTGGGCCTGTTGCACCAGAGCCTGTCGAAGTGATGGGGCGCTTTCAGCCGAGCCTTCAGCTGAGATAGGTGGGCTCGAAGTCGTCCGGGCTGTCGATGGGGCGGCGTCCGGAGAAGCCGGCCTTCAGGTCGTGCCAGTGCGCCACGGCGTTCTCGCCGTAGCGCCAGCAGAGGTAGACGGGCTCCTCGCCGCGCCGCGCGTGGAAGTCCACCAGGCCGTCCGCGCCTTTTATCTCCAGGCCCATCTCCTGGAGCGGGCCCAGCTCACCGCGGATGCGCTCCAGCAGCTCGTCGCGCTCCTCGCGGAAGGTGCGCACCTCGGCGGTGTCGGGCGGGGCCTCCGGGCCGTCCAGCACCTCCGCCAGCTTCTGCACGCGCTCCACCCAGGGGCGCACGCGCCCGAAGGTCTTCGTCAGCAACGGCACCAGCCGGCTGGCCTCTTCCACGCTGAAAAAGCGCATCGGGGGGACAGCATGCAGTGTGCGCCCCCCGCAGGCCACTCCCTTCGGGGTGTGTCACAGCGGCCGTGACCTGTCTGAAACATGTCAACAGGTGGGACGGGCGTTCACCCGCGCCGCAGCGATGACAGGTTTTCCAGGAGCCAGCGCCAGGCGGCTTCGCGCAGGGGGAAGGCGGCCTCGCGCGCGAGGAAGTCCGCGGTGTGTTCCGCGGCGCAGCGGCCGCTGTCGTCGTGTGAGTCGTGGGTGTCGGGGCCGGCGTCCTGGACGGTATGGGTGGCGGCGAGGTCCGCGTGCAGCAGGGCGTGGAAGACGATGAAGTCCACGACGAAGGCGGGCACGGTGGGGCGGTCCAGGGCGGGGTGGACGCGCACCTCGCGCAGGCGTGCGTCGTAGCCGCCCAGGTGGATGGTGCGGCGGGTGCGGCGCGCGGGGCGGCGGGCCCAGCCCACCTCCACGGCGTGCACGCGCCCGTCGAAGTACGCCGCGTCCAGCCGGGCGTGGACGGCCTTGAGGTCGAAGCAGCGGCCGCGCGTGCGCAGCGGGGCGCCGGGCCTTCGCTCCCGGCGCACCTGGTCGTGGTGGGCGTGGCTGAAGGCCTCCAGCACCTCGCGGGCGGCGGTGTCCCCGGCCACGTAGAGGGCCAGGGCGCGCACCACGGCGTCGGGTGCGTCCAGGAAGAGGTGGTGCAGGCGCAGGCGCACGCCTTCGGGGAGGCGGCGGTAGCTCACCAGGGTGGCGCGGTTGTCCGTCAGGCGCAGATGCACGGGCCGGCCCAGCAGGGCGGACACGCGCCGGGCCAGTTCCGCGGCCCGGGGCAGCGCGTCCTCGCGCGAGGGCACCCGCGAGCGCGCCGGCTCACGCCCGGGCGCCGGGGCGTCGAACATCGCCATTTGTCCGGGCGGCGGACGCATTGGGGGAAAGGTAAGCCCTGCCCCCGCCCGATGGCCAGGAGGATGCGTGGCGCCGTGTCCGGCGTCCTCCGCGGGCCGTGGGCTGATCGGCCTGCACGGTCGTGTCCTTTGGCCCACGGAGCCGTCACGCCTTCGGAAGCGCGGGGTACCGGTCCGCGAGCGAGGCGATGACGGCGAGCAGTTCCCCGGGCTCCACCGGCTTGGGCACGTGGCTCTGGAAGCCGGCGCGCAGCACGCGCGTGCGGTCCTCCGAGCGGGCGTACGCGGTGATGGCCACCGCCGGGGTGTGGCCTCCCTTCTCGGCGGACAGCGCGCGCACGCGCTCGATGAAGCCGTAGCCGTCCGTGACCGGCATGCCGATGTCGGAGACGAGCACGTCCGGATGCTCCGCCTGGAGCACCTGGAGCCCCTCCATCGCGGAGCCCGCCGTCACCACGTGGGCTCCGCTGTCCTCCAGGAGCGTGCGCAGGAGCTCCCGCGCGTCCTCTTCGTCATCCACCACGAGCACGCGCACACCGCCCAGCTCCGGCGGGGGCGTGGGCAGCCGCGCCGCCACGGGAGGCTTCGGCGACGGCGGCATGGCGGGGTCTCGCCGCTGCGTGACGGACAGGGGCAGCCGCACGGTGAAGGTGGCGCCCTTGCCCTCGCCTTCGCTGGCGGCGGAGACGGTGCCGCCGTGCATCTCCACGATGTGCCGCACGATGGACAGCCCCAGTCCCAGCCCGCCCGTCTTGCGCGTGCTGCCGCTGTCGGCCTGGCGGAAGCGCTCGAAGACGTGGGGGAGGAAGGCCTCGGAGATGCCCTGGCCGGTGTCCTCCACGGTGAGCTCCACGATGGAGTCGTGCCGCGCCACCACCAGCCGCACGTGGCCGCCCTTGGGCGTGAACTTCACCGCGTTGGACAGCAGGTTCCACACCACCTGCTGGAGCCGGTGCGGGTCGCCCATGACGCTGCTGGAGGTGTCCACCGTGGCCCGCACCTCGATGTGGCGCGCGTCCGCCGCGGGGCGCACGGACTCGAGCGCCTGCTGCACCACCGCGGACAGGTCCACGGGCGCCACGTCCAGCTTGAGCTTGCCGGACACGATGCGGCTGACGTCGAGCAGGTCCTCGATGAGCTGTCCCTGCGCGCGCGCGTTGCGCTCGATGGTCTCCAGCGCGCGCTCCTGGCGGGACTCGGGCAGGTTGCCGGTGCGCAAGAGCTGCACCCAGCCGAGGATGGCCGTGAGGGGCGTGCGCAGCTCGTGGCTGATGGTGGCGAGGAACTCGTCCTTGAGCTGGTTGGCCTCCTCGGCCTCGCGGCGCGCGGCGCTCTCGCGGGCGAGCAGGGCCTCGCGCTCCACCTCCGCCTGCTTGCGGTCGGAGATGTCGATGACGCTGCCGATGTAGCCCAGGAAGTGTCCGTCCGCGTCGAAGCGGGGCGAGCCGGTGTCCACGGCCCACCGGTAGTGGCCGTCCGGGCCGCGCAGCCGGTAGTCCAGGCGGAAGGGCCGGCGGGCGGCGTTGGAGTCCGAGAAGGTCCGCCGCGTGCGCTCCAGGTCATCGGGGTGGAGGGCGTCGAACCAACCCAGGCCCAGGCCCGTGGCCTCGGTCTGGCCGGTGAAGGCGTACCAGCCCCGGTTCAGGTACGTCGTGGCGCCCTGCGCGTCCGTCACCCAGAGCATGACGGGGGCGTGGTCCGCCATGTTGCGGAAGCGGGCCTCGCTGTCGCGAATGGCCTCCAGCAGTTGCTCGCGTTCCTGGGCCACGGTCTTCTGTTCAGTGATGTCGCGCGCGGCGGCGTAGACGAGGCCCAGCTCGGGCACGGGGCGTGAAGCCCACGCGAGCCACCGGTAGCGCCCGTCGCGGGTGCGGAAGCGGTTCTCGAAGCGCAGCGTGGGGATGCCCTGGGCCAGCTTGCGCATCTCCTCGCGGGTGGACGCCCGGTCGTCGGGGTGGACCAGGTCCATGACGGGGCGCTGGTAGAGCTCCGCCTCGCTCCACCCGAGCACGTGGACGAAGTACGCGTTCACGCGCTTGAAGTACCCGTCCAGGCCCCCGACGCAGAACATGTCCGGGGACAGCTGGAAGAAGCGCTCGCGCTCCTCGACCTCGGCGTGGCGGCGCTCGGCGCTGTCGAACGCGAACGGGATGACGGCCTGGGCGAGCGCGTTGTCGATGCAGGCGCTGAGCACGCGCAGTTGCCGCGGCGGCACGTCCACGTCGGCGCGCTCGGCGCGGGCCAGGATGCAGTCGCGCAGGAGGGCGTATTCGCGCGTGACGAGGGACACGTCCGCGCCCAGGCGCAGGCGCTGTCGGCCGTGGGCGCCGGAGACCTCGCTGTGGTGGAGCGAGGGGCAGCCGTCGGCGTCCTCCTCCGCATGGAGAAGCGTGACGTGGAGCTCCTCGAGGAAGGCGGGCAGGGCGTCGACGAGCTGCTCGCGTGACAGGCGCAGGTGGGTGAAGAGGGGTGACACCCGGGCGAGCCAATCTTCCAGGAGCGCCTCGCGTTCGGTGTCCATCAGCTCGGCCAGGGACGCAGGGGGCCGGCCCCTCGTGGGCATGGACCCTCCGGATGAAGGGCCGTGCTCCTGTGAACCCGACGAAGACATGAATGTTCTTGAGGTGTGGCGGCCGGGAGCACATGGGCAGGGGCGGGATGCCCTGCACCTCCCTTCCTGCCTGCGCACGGGTCAGACAGGTTCAGCGCACGGCTACAGCCCCAGGTACATGAGCAGCGCGCCCAGGTCCGCGTCGGACAGGGCCTCCGTGCTGTAGAGCGGCATGTTGCCGCCCACGCCGAAGAACGGCCCGTGCCGTACCTTTTCGATGACCACCTGCGCGTGCGGGATGCCCGGGAAGGCCTGGTCGTAGGTCTGCGTCACCTCCGGCAGGACCGACGCGAAGTCCGTCAGCCGGCCCTCTCCCGTGTGCGTCGCGCCGTGGCAGTTGTGGCACGCCGCCTCGTAGACCGCTTTGCCTCGCGTGACGTCGCCCCGGGGCACGTCCTGGATGTCCTTCACCACCGTGAACGGCAGCGCCGGTGCCTGCGCGTCCGGGCTGATCCGCGACAGGTACTCGTACAGCGCGCGGGAGCGCGGCTCATCCACCCCCAGCTTCGTCACCCCGCGCATGAAGTTCACGTAGCAGAAGTTCACCGCGTCCAGCAGCTGCGTCTCGTTGCCACCCCACCAGCTCGGCCGCGCCGCCACGTTGTACAGCGTGTGCCCTGAGTCGATGCGCCCCGCCTGCGCCTCCGGTGTCGTCACGTGGCACGTCTCGCACGAGAACCTGTTGTACTCGCTCGGCGACAGCCACGCGTCCCGGAACAGCGCCTGCCCGTAGTCCGCCGCGGCCTGGGGCCCCGACATGTCACCCCCGCACCCGGCCCCCACCCCCACGAGCAGCGCCGCCACACCTCCACGCAGGCCCCTCATGGCTGCCCCCGCAGCAGGCTCACCGAGTCCGGAAAGATGCCCATCTTCACCGTGGACAGCACCGTGCCCTCCGCCAGGTCCACGACGTGCAACGTGCCCGGGCCGATGTGGTCCCCTTCGCAGACCGCCAGCCCGTGGCGCTCGTCCGGCGTCAGCATGAACTGGTGCACGTTGAGACAGCCCGCCTGCGACAGCTGCACCGTGCGCTGCACCGTGGACGTCGCCGCGTCGATGACCGCCACCGCGTCCTCCTGCTGATAGGGCATGTAGAGCGTGCGGCCGTCCTGCGTGAACGCGCCGAACATGGGCGCGCCGCGCAGGTACACCGTGCGCTCCGGGTTCATCGTGCGCGTCCCGGGCTCCAGCACCTGCACCTGCTTGCTCGCGAGCGAGCTGACCCACACGTCCCCCGTCGTGGGCGACACCGTGAGCGCGTACGGCTGATGGCGTGGATTCACCGCCGTGCCCGAGCCCGCCGCCACCTTCACGCGCGTCACCGGCATGCCCGCCGCCGCCAGGTCCACCACCGCGACCTCGTCCGACCAGCACGCCACGTACGCCGTGCGCTCATCCGCGGACAGGCGCACCGCGTGCGGCGCGGGGCACACCTGCACCCGCTCCTTCACCGTCATCGTCTCCGCGTCGAGGATGACCATGCGCGCGACCATGTCCTTCTCCGGCCCGCCCTTCCGCGCCACGTCCGCGATGCGCAACAGGTCGAAGTGCGTCTGGTACAGCGTGCGCCCATCCGCGCTGACGATGACGTCCCCCGGGTTGCGGTCCACGCGCGTGGACGCCACCAACCGGTTGTCCTTCGCGCTCAGCTTCAGGCAGTAGCCGTCCGCGGTCCCCGTCCCATGCGCGCCATGCGGACCCGAGCCGCCGCCAGGCACGTAGTTGGAGATGCCCACGTAGTAGTAGTCGCCCGCGGGCGACACCGCCGTGTGGTGCGGCCCCTCCAGCTCCACCGGGTGGAGCCCCACTGGCACGCGCGCCAGCTCGCCCCAGCCCGGCGTTCCCAGCCCGGCCATGTCCAGCAGGCTCACGGAGTCATCCAGGCTGTTCGTCACCAGCAGCCGCCCGGACGGCCCCGGAGGAGGCACCGTCGTCCCTCCCCGCGTCCACGGGTTCGGATCCGCGTACGTCAGATTGGGCACGCCCGTGCCCGGCTCCGGCGGTTCGCTCTCCTGGCACGCGCCCAACGCCAGCGCGCAAAGCCAGACCGCGCGCCTCACTTGCTCCTCCCCATCGCGAAGGGCACCGGAGTCCCCAGCGAGTACGGCCCCTCCGTGATGCGGTTCTGCACCAGGTACGCGCTCACCACCTGCACCGTCAGCGCCTTGCCCGCCGCGTCCTTCACCGTCTGCCAGGAGCCGTCATCCAGTTGCCACTGCAACTCCGACGTCAACACCTGCGCGATGGGGCACTCGCGCCCGGCGGCATGGACCTTCACCCAGTAGATGTCGCCGGTGTACGGCGGCAGGTGGGCCTCCGCGGTGGGCAATACCCAGTTCCCCAGCCACGCGAGCACCGAGCGCTTCGACTCGCGCGGACGGCCCTCCAAGAGAGGCGACGTGCGTCCCGGGCGCTCCAGCGACGCGCGCAGCGGGGACGTCCACTGCCACAGCGGCGCGGACTGGTCCGTCCAGTACGCCTGCTCGGACTCGGGCGACGTGAGCGTCACCGCGCGCGAGCTGTCCTGGGGCTGGTTTCGCGCATCCACCAGCGTGCGCCACGCCTCGTCCGTGGCGCCGCCCGCGTAGAGCGGCTCCTCGCACTCGGTGACCTGGGGCTCGGTGTCGTCGCCATCGCACGCGCTCAGGGCGAGCAGCGCGACCGCGGCGGTACTCCATGGCAGGGACGTCTTCAGCTTCATGGTCATGGGGCCTCGCGCCGCCGGCCGCGGCGCGTCGATGGAAGCAGGGGAAGCAGGGGAAGCAAGGGAAGCAGGAACAGCGGAAGCAGCATGCCCGCGGGCGCGGCGGTGCAGCCGGAGGACGGCTTCGGCTTCGGGTCGGAAGGCGTGCCCGCGTCCTCCACCGGCTGCGCGCCCGCGTCCGGCACGCCCGCGTCCGGAACGCCATCCGGGTAGAGCGGCGCGCCAATCGTCTCCGCGACCTGGGGCCAGCGCGACGGACACAGCTCGCGCACGGGCGTGCCCGCCGGGCACTGATGGCTGCCCTGGATCTGCTCCAGGCTGAAGAGGGGCTCCCACGTGGTGCCGTCGTCGCTGCTGCGCGCCAGCGACCAGTCATGCAGCCACGGCGAGCCGCAGCCGTAGATGACGTCTCCCACGCGCGTCACGCACGCGTTGCCGGTGGGCAGCACCAGCTTGGAGAAGGCTCCGCCCTGCTGGCTGCGGAAGAAGGAGTTGTACGTGGACACCCACGCGGTGCCGCCATCGGCGGAGACGTCCATGTTGATGAACACGTCGTCGATCCCGGCGCCCGTGCGCGCGGTGAAGGTGCGCCCGCCGTCCGTGCTGTGCAGGATGTGCGTGTAGCCCTGCGCGGACACGCGCGCCCAGACGCCGAGCGGCTCCACGGGGTCTGTCGCCGTCACCACGAAGTCGAACGGGCGCACCAGGTCCGGGAAGGCCTGCGGCAACTCCTCCCACGTCTCGCCCGCGTCGTCGCTGCGGAACAGGTACATGCGCGCCGTGTCCGACGCGGACACGTAGAGCGTGCGCGGATCCGCGGTGGACACGCGCACCGCGGAGAAGAGGACCCCCGCGCGCTGGAGCCCCAACGGCCGCCACGTCTCCCCGCCGTCCTCCGAGCGGAACACCCCGTTCGTCGCCAGCGTGGAGCGGCCCGTGGCCACGTACAGCACCGCGTCATCCGTGGGGTGCGCCGCGAGCCCCGTCACCCAGGTGTCCTTGAACGCCGGGTGCGACGTCCACGAACACGCTCCGTCCTTCGAGGACAAGAGCGCGTTGCCGGTGGCCGCCAGGATTTCCCCTGTCTCGCGCCAGACGAAGGACTCCGGTCGCCAGCCGCCATACCCCATGGCATCCGGACACACCCAGCGCCACGTCCGCCCACTGTCGCGCGAGATGACCGCGCCGAACGTGGCCCCCACGAAGAAGTCCTCGGTGTGGCCCCGCCGCAGCGTGACGTTGGACGTCTCCGGCAGGCCCGCGTGCGCCCACGCCGCGCCCGAGCTCAGCGAGCTCAGGAGGCCGGCCACCGCCGCCCCCCGCCAACCCCCCGTCATTCGTCGCGTTCGCATCCGGCGCTCCGGGGCAGGCCTCATGGCCCCCCACGATAACGTCCGGCCCGCGCCTGCATAGCGGTGCGTGCGGACCGAAAGTCGCCCCTCCCCGAAGCGCCCGGCAGGGGAGCGGCCGCGCGGTCACTGTTTCCCGGCGGGCACGTCCAGGACGGTGGGCAGGTCCAGAACGGTGAGTGTGGCGATGCCCATGTTCGCCGTGAGCCCCGACGGCTGGACGCAGGCCGCCAGCGTGGTGAGCGTGGGCACGGCGGTGACCAGGCGCACGCCGTGGCCTGTGTGACGCCCGGAGCCGATGAGCCCCTCGGACGTGAAGACCTGCATCCCTCCGTCCACGACGGCCTCCACGCGGGCCAGCTCCACGGAGGACTTCTCCCCGTTGGACCAGGTCACGGTGGCGGTGGATGCACCGCCCGTGCCGCCGATGCAGGTCGCGCGCTTCAGGTGCTGCGTCTCCATGCCCACGGCCACCATCACCACGCCGTCGTTGACGGGGCAGCCGTTGAACTGGAGCGACTCGCGCTGCACGGCGTTCCGGGGCGTGGTGAGCAGCAGCCCGGGACGGTAGGCCTGCTGGAGCGACCCCGAGCACACCACCACCGGCGCCTCCCCCAGCGCCCGCGCCGCGTCCGTCATCGATGCCGGCAGCTCCGCCTGCGCCAGCGCCTCCTCTCCCCACACCGCGTCATCCGCCGGGGCCGCGTCCTCTGCTGGCACAGGCGCCTCGGCCTGCACCCGAGCTTCGGGCGCCTTGGCCTGCGCCGGAGCTTCGGGCGCCTTGGCCTGCGCCGGGGTTTCGGCCGGCGCCGGAGCTTCGGGAGCTTCGGGGGCCTCGGGCTCATTGGCGCGGGCGGTTCCGGACGCGAGCATCAGCAGGCAGCCGCCTCGCGCGAAGAGGTTCAGCGCGCGGCGCGAGTGGGACGACTCCAGGACCTTGAGAGAACGGAAGGAAGCGGGGCGCGACGTCATGAGGGAAGACACCTTGGGTAGGAGTCCCTGGGGCAGGGATGCCAGAAGGTGGGGAATCCCTCTCACGCAAGACAGCCACCCCGAAGCGCAGGGTTCATGCAGCCCCCAACCTCTCAGGTTTTGCGCATCCGATTCGCGCGGTGGACAGTGTGTCCAAGGCCTGCCGCTCCTCACCGCGCTGGCTGGCTTTCCCTGTTTCAGAATGCTACGGAATCAGGGTCCCGGACCCAGGCGTGGACCCCCTTTGTCCGCCAGGGTGTCCGGGAGGGACGACAAGGCCGTGACTCCAGACGATTCGAACGTGGGTGACGTGGCCGCGGGCCCTGGCTCCAGCGTCACGCGGGGCGTGTGGGCGCGGGTGATGAAGGGCGCGGTGGAGGACGCGGTGCGTGCCTACGAGGCGATGGGCGCGGGGCAGCGCGAGCGGGTCCTGGAGGAGGCGCTGGTGGTGCCCGCCGACACGCGCACCCGGCTGGTGGAGGTGCTGCGGCAGGCGCGCGACTTCGCGGGCGCGGCGCGGCTGCTGGAGTCGGATGGAGACGACCGGGGCGCGGCGCCGCTGTACGAACAGGCGGGAGCGCCGCTCCTTGCGGCGGAGGCGTGGCTGAGGGTGGGGGAGCAGGCCCGCGCGGCGGCGGCCTTCGAGCGGGCCGGTTCGCTGGAGCAGGCGCTGTCGCTGTACCAGGCGCTGGGCGCGCGCGAGTCGCTGGCGCACCTCCTGGGCCGCATGCACCGGCCCATGGAGGCGGCGCAGGTGTTCCGGGTGCTGGGCAACGCGCACGCGGAGCTGGAGATGCTGCGCGCGGTGCCCGCGGACGACGCTCAGCGGCCGGAGGCGGTCCTGCGCATGTGCGAGCTGCTGGACGCGGAGGGCGCGACGTGGCGCGCGCTGGTGCTCCTGGCGGACGGCATCAAGCACGCGTCGGGGGCGGGGCTGCTGCTGCTCCAGGCGGAGCAGGCGCGGCTGCTCCAGCAGCTGGGGCTCGCGTCGGCGCCGGAGGGCTCGGTCGCGGCGGAGAAGGCGCCGCCGGTGGTGGATGGCTATGGCTATCTGAAAGCCATTCCCATCTTCGATGGTCTGTCTTTGGAAGACATGCGCGACCTCTACCGCCTGGCCCGGCCCGTGCTGGTGCCTGCGGGGACGACGGTGCTGGAGAAGGGCGCGAAGGGGATGGGGCTGGTGGTGCTGCTGGAGGGCATGGTGAGCGTGTCCACCGGCCCGGGCCCGGACGCGCGCCAGCTCAACATGCTGGGGCCGGGCGCGTTCCTGGGGGAGATTTCCCTCATCCTGGACAGCCCGGTGACCGCGCACGTGCGCGCGCACACGGTGGTGCGCGCCCTGCGCGTCACGCGGACGGACTTCCAATACTTCCTGGAGACGCACGAGGCCGCGGCCCTGCGCATCTACCGGCTCTTCACCCAGAGCCTGGCGGAGCGCGTGAAGGCGCTGAGCGGGTGAGAAGAGGGGTGCAGCTGCTCAGCGGCGCTCATCGCTTCGGGAAGGCCTGCCGGAACTCATTCAGCGCCGCTGTCAGGTCTCCTCGCGCCGCATCGCCTTCGGGAAGGGCGCTTTCTGGGCGGGAGAGGAATTCGTCCACTCCTGATAGGAGGGCCTGGCACAAGGCTTTGGACTCCACCTGGCCCAGGGACGTCGCGCCACAGGTCAAACTGAGCTTGCCTTGAGAGGACTTCCGGAACCAGACGGAGAAGGATGAGTCCACTCCGATGAAGCGGTGCTCCGTTTCGCTGCTGGTCAGGAGGATCCGCACGCCGTCGAGCAGCCCGACCATGGCCAGGACGATCATCATTGCCTGATCAGGCTTCCTCCCCTTGGAGGTGCAGGTCCACTCATCCGTGGTGAAGGTCATGTGACCCAGGTCGAACCCCGAATGAGGGGGGCCCAGTTGGCCAGTCCACTCACACTCGAATCTCAGCATCGTGGTGTCCTCCTCCCAGGACCGGGAACACGGTGATGACACGGTTACCGTCCGCGGCGCCAACAGGCGCAACGATGACGGCTCTCAGCCTTTGAGCTGCCGGTATCCGACCTGTCCCTGCATCGGGCAGGCCCAGGTCGGTTCGCACTCTCCGGTTCTTCACTCCCGGTCTTTCCGGACGGGTGCGCGCGACCCGCGCCTGCGCTACATGGGGCCGCATGGCGGACCTCAAATCCCGGGCGGCGGCCCTCGCCGCGAACGGTGAGCTGGACGCGGCGCTGGCCGCCTACCAGGACGCACTGCGTGCGGACCCCGGCGATCCGGAGCTGCACCAGCGCGTCGCGGAGCTGCTCGAGTGGCTGGAGCGCACCCCGGAGGCCGCCCACGCCTACGACGACGCGGCGCTCGCCTGGACCCGCGCGGGAGGGCTGCTGCGCGCGGTGGCCGCCACGGTGCTGTCGCGGGGCCTGCGGGGCGCGCGTCCCAAGACGGTGCGCGCGGTGGCGGAGCGCTTCGCCCTGCCGCCCGGCGCGCTGGCCCCCACCTTCGCCTGGGTGGCTGACGGCAAGGACCCGGGCGTGCCCGTGCTGTCCGGCGTGGGGCGCGACGCCTTCGTGGCGCTGGTGGAGGCGCTGGAGGTGCGCGCCTTCTGGCCGGGCCAGCGCGTGGTGGAGGAGGGACAGCCGGGCGACTCCATGTTCGCGCTGGTGGAGGGCCGCGCGGAGGTGACGCGCCGGGTGGAGGGCAACGCGCGCCAGGTCGTGGCCACGCTGGGGCCGGGGGACTTCTTCGGCGAGGTGGCGCTGGTGTCCGAAGGGCCCAGGCTGGCCAGCGTGGAGGTGCGTGAGCGCTCCGTGCTGCTGGAGTTCAAGCGCCCCTCCCTGGCCCGCGTCAGCGCGGCGCACCCGGAGGTGGACGCGGCCGTGCACGCCTTCTACCAGCGCCGGCTGGTGGACAACCTGCTGCGCACCAGCCCCCTGTTCACCAACCTGTCGCCCGCGCTGAAGCAGGCGATGTCGCGCGAGTTCGACCTGCGCGCCGTGCCCGCGGGCCAGGTGCTCCTCACGCAGGGGCAGCCGGGCGACGCCTTCTACCTGCTCCTGCGCGGCCAGTGTCAGCTGTCACTGGAGCAGCCGGGCCGCATCGTGTTGCTGCCGGAGCTGCGCGAAGGCGACGTGTTCGGTGAAATCTCCCTGCTGCTGGACAAGCCCGTGTCCGCGACGGTGCGCACGAAGACAGCGTGCGTGGTGCTGCGCCTGGAGCGCGCCGCCTTCGAGCGGCACGTCGTGAGCCAGCCCGGCCTCAAGGGCCAGCTCATGCGCATGGGCACGGAGCGCCTCCAGCAGACCGCGAAGGCGCTCTTCGTTTGAAGTGAGGCGTGAAAGCGCGTCAGGCCTCCGCGTCCAGCTGCACGGGGTGCTCGCGCAGCCAGTCCTGCGCGCGGCGGATCCGCTCGGCGCCGGATGCGCGGCCCTCCTTCTCCAGGAGCTGCCGGTAGGGCTCCAGCTGCTCCGGCGTCCACGCGGGCAGGGCCTTCAGGTCCGCGAGCGCCACCAGCTCCTCCGCGCTCCGTCCCTTCGCCTCCTGCCGCGCGGTGAGCAGCGCCGCCAGCACCAGCCGCGCGGGCTCCGCCTCGAAGGCGATGGCCGCGTCGGTGAGCCACTCGCGCGTGGGCTCGTCCGCCGCCGGGTCCTTCGCTCCCTCGCGCATGCGCTCCAGCATCCCTTCGAGGAAGTCCGCGTCCACCGCGCCCTTCACCGCGCGCAGGAGCGCGGCGATGACCTGCCTCCGCGCTTCCGGCTCCTTGGGCTGGGACTTCATCGCGCGCAGCGGCTCCCACAGCGCGACGGTGAGCCACAGCTCCTCTTCCGGAGAGAAGACGGACGGCGTGGCCGGGTCGCGCAGCTTCGCCTCCACCCGCTGCGCGCGCTCCTTCGCCTCGCGCGAGATGCGCTCCACCAGCGCGGGGTCCGCCTGCACGTGCTTCACCAGCGCGTCCAGCTCGCCGGCCTCCGCCTTGCGCAGCGCCTCCGAGGCCTCGGGCGTGAGGTCCTCCTGCTCCATGCCCGCGACCAGGGACTCGTACTTGCGCACCACCTCCGCGTGCTTCTGGCTCCACTCGCGGAACTGCACGTCGAAGACGACGTCCAGCACGGGGTTGTCCTCCGGCCGCACCTTGCCCGTCTTCTTCGCCGCCGTGGCCAGGAGCGCGCCCACGCACAGCGCGCGCCGCTCCTCCGGCGTGCGTCCGCTCTTCGCCGCCTGCGCGAGCAGCCCCGCGCCCAGCTTCTCCTGGAAGCCGCGCGTGCCCAGCTCCCGCACCACGCCCACGCGCAGGCTGTTACGCGCCTCCAGTGCGTCCAGGCCTTCCTGCGCGGCCAGCTTCGCGAGCGCCTGGCCCACGTGGTCGCTGAAGGCCTTGTCGTCATAGCGGAGCCCCGGCTGGGGCCCCGCGGCCTGGAGCAGCACGCCCAGGTGCTCCAGCGCCTGGGACAGGCGGGACACGTCCGCGTCGCCCAGGAGCGACATGGCCGCCTCCAGGTCCTGCTTCAGCGGGTGGGCGGGGGCGGTGGGAGGCGGCGCGGCTTTCGCGCGGTCCTCGGCGGCATGACAGGCCTTGTACTTCTTCCCGCTGCCACAGGGGCACGGGTCGTTGCGGCCGGGCTTGGAAGGGCTCACGGCTTGGCACCGTAAGCGAAAGCGCCCGGCCCTTCCATGAACGGAAGGAGCCGGGCGCCCCGGTGCTTCAGGAAGTGCTCAGCCGGTTACTGGAGGTTGAAGCCCAGCGTCAGGCCCAGCACGTGCGCGTTGCCGGAGTACGTGCCCGGCATGCCCGGGGCCGTGCTCTCCTTGTCCGCCAGCGCGACGAACTGGTAGCCCAGGTCCGCGCGGAACGGCTTGAACTGGTAGCCCGCGCCCACGGACACCTTGAAGCGGTTGGCGTCCGGGAGGTCCGGCGTCAGCGTGTTGTTGGGGCTGGGGGACGGGTCGTACGTGAAGCCCAGGCGCACCTGCAGCGCGTCCGTCACGCCGTACTCACCGCCCAGCGAGTACTTCCACTTCGCACGCCAGCGCTTGGGCAGCGGGTTGTCGATGGACGGGTTCTCGAAGCGGATGGCCAGCTCCGAGAACGTGGACCAGTCCACCCAGCTCGCGTCGAACGCCAGCAGCAGGTTGTTCAGCGGCCGGTACGCCAGGCCCGCCGTCACGGTGGACGGCAGGACGACGTCCGCGTGCGCCTTCTGGTCCGTCAGCCGGCTCTGGAACTCCACCGGGATGTTCTGGAAGTCCGCCTGGCCCTGGAACGCGATGTCGATGGCGCTGCGGTAGTGCAGGCCCATGTCCAGGTTGTCCAGCAGCTTGGCCTGCACGCCGATGTTGAAGCCGGAGCCCCAGTCCGCGCCGCCCAGGTGGACGGAGCCCTCGCTGTTCACGAAGTCCAGGCCGCGCGTCAGCTCGATGGTGGCCCGGGCGATGTCCAGACCCGCGCCGAAGCGGAAGCGCGGGTGCAGCTCATACGCGAACGACGGGTTGATGTAGTACGTCGCCAGCGAGGACTCGTAGCCGCGGAAGCGGCCGCTGAAGCCCTCCTCCCAGCGGCTGCGCGCGCCGTACGGCGTGAACACGCCGACGCCGAACGCCGCCTTCTCGAACGGCTTGTAGACCACGAACAGGTGCGGGGGAGGAGACAGCGTGGTGCGCTGCCCTTCCGCCTCCATGTTCGGCCGCTGGAACGTGATGCTGGGGAGGATGCCCGTGTCGCCGAGCGTGATGTCGAGCTTCTTCACGCCGACCATGTTCGCCACGTTGTAATAGATGGAGGACGAGTCCTCCAGCCATGCCGTGGCGGCGCCGCCCGCGCCGGTGGCGCGAGCGCTGTGGGTGTCGACCTGGAATCCCGCGGCCTGGCTGGTACCGGCCGCCAGGATCGCCACGAGGGAGAGTGTCTTTTTCATGGGTGTTTGATTCCTCTCTCAGTGGTTCGCGTTAGTTGGGCTGGGCGCCAGACTTCAGGAAGTCGACGACCTGGTCCTGGGCTTCCTGGGTGTAGACCAGGAAGCTGTGGCCCCTCGGCGACGCCGACGCGGGGTACATGTACGAAGCCACCGTGCGGGGGGCGTCCTTGCGGTTGGCCGCGTTGATCAGCGCCAGCGTGTTCGCGTTCGGGATGACCGTATCGCCCTCGATGTACTGGATGAGCGCGCGGTGCTCGGCGGCGTTCGTGGGGGCCGCCGGGTTGTTCTCCAGCAGGTACGCGTAGTTGCGCGCGTCCGCCGGGTCCAGGATGGTGTTCGCCAGGCTGATGAACGTGTCGAACGCCGGCATGCCCGGCTTGATGCCCGCCTGGGACAGCTGGAGCAGGAACGCATCGCGCTGCAGCTTGAAGTCGGGCGCGGTCAGCAGCACGCCGGCCAGGTTGCCACCGGCCACGTTGAGCACCGAGCGGTGCACACGCGGGGACACCGCGGTGGACATGGTGCCCATGATGCCGCCGAGGCTCTGGCCCACGTAGTCCACCTGGGCCGCGTTCAGGCCGCCCACGGCGTCGGACAGCTCCTTGCTGGCCAGCACGCGCAGGAACTGGCTGAAGTCCATCACGTGGTGGCGGAAGTTGTCGCGCGTGGTGAACAGGTTGCCCAGGTTCAGGAAGTTCCAGCCGGAGATGACCGGGATGCCCTGCGCGTTGCGCTTGAAGTCACCGCCCTCGCACTTGTTGTCGGCCATGCACTGGCCCTGCGAAATCACGTTGGCGCAGAACACCTCGCCGTTCGGCACGCCCGGCGGCAGCGCCGCGGCGCTGCAGTCCGCGCGGGCCGCCTCCGTACGCGCCACGCAGCGGCCGTAGGACAGCTTGGAGGGGTCGGTCTCGCAGCGCTGGGTGGCGGGGTCGGCGCACGCGCCGTCGTCGCGCACCGTTTCCGTGGTGCCCAGCACCGTGGCGGAGCCCACGCAGCTGGTGCGCTCACCGTGGTAGACGGCGTCCATCGCGGCCACCGCGTAGCCCGCGGCGTTCAGCGAGTTGGCCACGCCGAGCACCGCGGTGCGGTTGCTGGTCAGGCCGTGGCCGAACACCGCCACCGGCCAGCCGCCAGTGGGCGCCGTGCCGGCCGGCACGAACAGCAGGAACGGGTAGCGCGTGTCGCGCTTCTTGGTGGGGTCGGGGTTCAGCGTGCCGAAGGGGCCCGTGAGCAGCCACGGCGTGTTGGCCCGCACCTCGTAGATCGCGCCGACGTCGGTGGACGCGAACCCGGCCCCGGCCATCGCCGACTTCACCTGCGACGTGACGGGGAATGCGGAGATGGGCGCCGCGGGCGTCCCGTACACGCCGCCGGGCAGCGTGTAGAGCTGCTGCAGGACGGACGTGGTGCTCTGGGTGGTGAAGTTCCAGCCGAGCGCGATCTTCGAGCGCGGGATGCCCAGGCCGCCGTCCTCGACCGACGCCGCCACCTTGTCGAAGTAGGGCTTGAGCAGCTTGCGCCGCGGCTCCAGCAGCCGGGCGAGGTCGACCGGCACGGAGGAGATGAGGCTCTTCTTGGCGACCTCGTCGTACACCGGGTTGGCCAGGCGCAGCAGCGCGAAGGCCGTGGACGGGGCCACGTTGCGGCCCTTCTCGTCCTTCAGGTCCGTGGTCATCACCGCGCCGTACTCGGTGGCGCCATCCAGCGGCGCCTTCGGGACGATCTGCAGCTGCTGGGGCACGGCGATGACGCCCTCGGCGCCCACGCTGGTGCCGCAGTCACCGGTGTTGTTCACCAGGCAGGTCACCACGTCCGGCTGGGTGCCCTTGTCCTGGTTGTTGACCTTGAAGAACTTCACGCCGTCCGCGATCGACGCCGGATCCAGCTTGGGGGCGGGGCCGTCCGAGGCCACGCGGTACATGGTGCCGTCCAGCACGCCCGTGGTGTCGCCGTTCTCCGAAACGGTGGCGCCCGTGGTGGAGAAGCCGTCCAGGGTGTTGAGGCCCGTGAACAGGTCCTGCTGCAGGCCCGGCGTCGTCGGGACCGGGAAGTCCAGGCCGCTGCCGTCCGGCTTGCGGATCAGGTTGTTGGGGAAGGGGACGATGAGCGGCAGCCGATCGTTGGCCGCCAGGTTGATGGTGGCCTCCGGCTGGTTGAGGATGCTGAAGGTCCAGATGAGGACGATGTCCTCACGCTTGAACCCCTGCGGGGCCAGGGCCTTGTTGAAGACGTCCGCGTAGCCGCGGCGCAGCTGCTCCAGCTGCAGGGACTTGGCGGTCTGGTCCGCCAGGCGCTTGGCCGGATCCGTCTCCGTGGAGGGGATGAGCTCCGTGGCCGGGCCGCAGTCCGGCGAGGTCAGGTCCTCGCAGGTGACCAGCGACTTGTCGGAGTTGATGAAGGCCCACGTGGCGGAGCCGATGATGGACTGGCCCGAGGTCGTCTTCAGGCCGTTCTCACCGCCGACCAGCGCCACCGCGTAGCGCGAGCCCTTCGGCCACGCCGGCAGGCCCGTGTTCAGGTCCACCGGGGGGATGATGTTGAGGAGGTCCGTGTCCTCGTTGTACGCGAGGGTCGGCGTCACCGGCTTCGTCGCCAGCGGCGTGCCCTGGTACAGGTCGATGAAGATGACCGTCTTCGGGCTCACCGAGCTCGGATCCAGGTCCTTGATCTTGGTGTTCGCGATGGCGGACGTGGGGAAGCCGTTGAGCGAGTTCAGGTAGTCGCGCGTGAACTCCTGCTCCGCCGCGGACGCCGCCGGATTGATGGGCGCGTTCACCCGCTTCGTCTGCTGGTTGATGGCCAGGTCGTTGGGGGAGGGGACCACGGCGGGAGACGCCGAAGGGTCGAACTCCGCGAGGCCGACGTTCAGATTCGGAGCCTCCTGCGCAATCTCCGGCGTGCAGGCGACGGCTCCCAGGGCCATGGCCCCGAGGAACAACTGTTTCTTCATGGTGGGAATCCCCTCCAGCCCAAGGTGAACTGCTGGAAACACGTCAGTGAGTAGCACGCCCTCCCCCGGTCACAAAGTGAGAGGGATTGACGCGCCGAGTCAGCTATGGGGTTCCCGCGCGTGCACGCGGGTGGACGTCTTGCGCGGCGTGCGCGGCGCGAGGGGCGTGACGCGCGGAGGAACGCGGATACGCTGCCGTCCATGAAACGACTGCTGACTGTGTTGGCGATGACCGTGGCGATGAGCGCGAGCGCGGAGGAGGCCGGGGGCCTGACGTGGAGCGCGCCGCCGGAGTGGGCCGCCCAGCCGCCCCGTCCGATGCGCGCGGCGACGTACAAGGTGCCCGCCGTGAAGGGAGACACGGAAGACGCGGAACTGGCTGTCTTCTACTTCGGGCAGGGGCAGGGCGGCGCGGTGGACGCGAACGTGAAGCGCTGGGTGGCGCAGTTCCAGAAGCCCGACGGCAAGCCCCTGGAGGACAAGGACGCGAAGACGAAGCAGGAGAAGGTGAACGGGCTGCCCGTCACCACGGTGGAGGTGAAGGGCACGTACGCGGGCGGCGGTCCCATGATGGGGCCCTCCACGCCCAAGCCGCACTTCAAGCTGCGCGGCGCCATCGTGGAGGGGCCGGAGGGCGCCATCTTCTACAAGCTCACCGGGCCGGAGAAGACGGTGAACGGCGCGGAGAAGGGCTTCCGCAAGATGGTGGAGTCGGTGAAGCCCGCGCCGAAGAAGTAGGCGCGCGGGCAGGCGGATCCGCGGGGGGCCCTGGAGCTTCAGGGACGTCGGCAAGCGGATTGCTAAGGCCTTCCGGCACACGGCGCCCGAACGCCGAGCACCGGAGGCCTCACGTGTCGATGTGCCGCAGCCCTGAGTTCCAGAACCTCGTCTCCCGCGCCATCACCCTGTTCCCGGAGGACACCGTCCTGGGAGCGCTCCAGCAGATGTACCGCCACGGCGTGCACGTGCTGCCCGTGGTGGAGGGGCGTGGGGGCGACCTGCTGGGCGAGGTGACTGAGGACGAACTGCACCGCGTGGCCCGCCGCCGCCCGCTGGCCCGGCTGGCTGAAATTCTGACCGTGAAGGCTCTGGCCGCGCCGGAAGAAACGACCGTGGAGACGGCCGCCCCGCTGCGCCTGGCGGCCTCCAGCGGCTGGCTGCACTGAAGGGCCGGGTGGTGCCCATCCGGCGTGGGGGAGGGGAAGCCCCTTGGCCAGTCCGGCTGACCGCTGGTGGACACCCGCCCTTGCCCAAAGGGCTGGCAGCGAACACCTCCTCGTGTGACTGGCGGCTGTCTGACGACTCGTACTGGCGGGCGGGCTGCAATCCCGGGAGGAGGTCAACAGCCTGTTGGCGGTGCCCCCGGCTTTCCGTCGAGGGCGAGGAGGCGGGTCATGAAGGCAGTGGCGATCATCCTGGCGGCGGGCAAGGCCCGGCGGATGTCCCACCCCAAGGCGCTCATCGAGCATGAAGGGGGCAAGAGCTTCCTTCAGTCGCTGGCGTCCACCTTCGGAAAGGCGGGGTGCGGGGTGCTGGGCGTGGTGGGCAGCGACGAGGCCGCGGTGCGCGAGCAGCACCCGAGCCTGGAGCTGGTGACGAGTCCGAACTGGGAGCGCAGCCTGCTCTCGTCGGTGAAGGCCGGGTTGGAGGCGGCCATGGCCGAGGACGCGGACGTGGTGCTGGTGCATCCGGTGGACATGCCCGCGCTGCGGGTCACCACCGTGAAGTCCATGCTCAAGGACATGGAGCGCGGCGGCACCGAGGGAATCATGGCGCTCAGGCCGGAGTACGACAACGCCACGGGCTGGCCGGTGGTGCTGTCGAAGGGCGCGGCGCGCAAGCTCCTGGAGGCGGAGGGCGAGGACCTGGAGGCGGCGCTCAAGGTCATCAATCCGCGCCGCCTGAACGTGAAGGACCCCGGCGTCATCGTGAACATCAACACGCCTGAAATCTACGGGCGCGTCTTCAGCATGGAGCCCAAGCTGGCTCCACCGCCCAAGCGGCGCATGAAGCGCGCGGGCGCGTCCAACGGCTCCGGGGCGGACACCACCCCGGCGTCCTACGCGGCGTCGTCGGAGGAGTAGCTCCGACGCGAAGACTCCCGGGGCCCGCGCGGTGCGGGCACCCCGGGAGTTTTTACTTCAGCCTTCCGGCCCTCAGAACGACAGGCCCAGGCCCAGGTAGGGACCGGTGAAGCGGTCCGCGTGCACCACGCCGTCCAGGTGGCCGCCGTCGCTGAGGTACAGGGTGCGCCAGCCGCCGCGCAGGTTGAGGGCGCCCAGGTGCAGCGCGAGGCCGGCCTGCATGTCCACCTGGCGGTGCGGGAAGGGCACCACCTGGATGCGCGCCTCCACGTCGAAGGGCGACGGGCCGAGGCACGCCGCCAGCGACGCGGCGAGGCTGGGGCCCACGAAGATGGCGTCCGGGGCGTGCGCGCTGGCGATGCCGGCCTCCAGGCGGAAGCGGCCGCGCTCGGTGGACCACGGCGAAATGGTCAGGTGCGCGTCCAGCAGCGTCAGCCGGTCCGTGTCCACCGAGCCGTCATCCGCCTCCAGCGCGATGCCGCTCACGCGCGCGTCCATGCCCCAGCGCTGGCCGTCCAGGGCCATGAAGAGGTCCAGCGCGCCGCCCACGTCGCCGAAGCTGTTGCCCTGCACGTTCAGGTGCACGAGCGGCGCGGGCCGGGGCGCGCGCTGGCCTCGGGGCACCTCCGCGCGCGCGCGGCGGTGGTAGCTGGCGGGGCCAGAGATGAAGAGGACGTCGAACCAGCCGATGCCGACGCCGGAGGAGCGCACGCTGGAGCGCACCGGCGCGTCCGAGGCGCGGCCGCCCACCGGCGTGGCGCGGTGCTCCTTCTTGCCGTCCTTGTCGTCGGAGTCCTTGGAGTCGGAGCTGTTCGGCTTGGAGCGCTTGCCGAAGCGGGCCTCGGCGGGCGCGGAGCCCAGCAGGACGGCGACAGCGAGCGCGGCACACAGCGTCTTCCAGAAGCCCACGGCGACCTCTCCTCTTCATGGGCCCACGGGATGGGCCGCGGCATGTGGACGCCTGCTCGCCCGGAATATTCAACCCTCATCACCCCTGGTGAAACCAGGGCCCTGGGGAAGGGGGGCGGTGTCTGGAAGGGGGCATGTGCACCCCCGGACACGCGGGTGCTTCAGAAGGCCAGGCCGACGCCAGCGTAGGGGCCCACGAAGCTGTCCACGTGCTGGATGCCGTCCACCCGGCCCGCGTCGTCCAGGATGAGGCCGCGCACGCCGCCGCGCACGTTGAGGGCGCCCAGGTGCAGCGCGAGGCCCGCGCTCGCGTCCACCTGCCGGTAGGTGCCGGCGGTGCCCTGCACGCGCGCCTCCAGGTCCAGCGGGCCCGCCACGCAGACCTCCAGGGACGTGGCGATGCTGGGGCCCACGAAGAAGACGTCCGGCGCGTGGGCGGTGGAGACGCCGCCCTCCAGGCGCCAGCGCACGCGGTCGGTGGACACGGGCGCATAGGTGAGGTGCAGGGTCGCCAGGCGGATGTCGTCCGTGCCGCGCGTGCCGTCGTCCGTGGGCAGCACCAGCTGCGTGCCCTGCACGGCGATGCCCAGCGCCTCGCCCTCGATGCCCAGGAACGCGTCCCCGGCGACGCCGCCGCCCATGACGCCCCCGTTGAGGCCCGCGCGCAGGTGGAGCGGCTGGGCGTCACGCTGCTCGCGGACGGTCATGGAGGGCCCCGGGCTGGAAGCCTCCACGGCGATGGCCAGCACCTCCGCGGCCGCCACGATGGCGTCACCGTGGATGCGGGTGGAGTACGAGGGCCGGTCGCGCGGCGGCGGGCGGGAGGAGTGGGTTTCGCTTCGCCAGCTGGAGCGGATGGGCGTGGCGGCGTGGACCCTGGCGTCCCTGTTGTCGCGCTTGTCGTCGCGCTTCTTGTCCTCCTTCTTGTTCTCGGAGGTGTCCGAGGACTTCTTGCCGAAGCGGGCCTCGGCGGGCGACGCGGCCAGGAGGAGGCTGGCGGCGAAGGCGGCGCACAGCGCGGGGCGGAAGGCGGACACGGGAGGCTCCGGGGCAGGGGCGAGGTGAAACCCTCTGCACCCCTGGACGGGCAGCCAGGCGTTCTATTCACTTCCGCGCCGCGTGCGTCAGCGCTGCGCCGTCTTCTTCGCCTTGGCCTTCACCAGGCGCTTCATGGGCCGCGGCGGCGGCTCCGTGCGCGCCACGGCCGCGCTCTCCGGCGTCACCGGCGTGGGGGACAGCCGCAGCGTGACGCGCCGGTTGCTGGCGCGGTGGGGCGGGCTGTCGTTGGGCACCAGCGGCCGGTACGCGGCGTGGCCCGTGGCGCTCAGCCGCTCTGGAGCCAGTCCCTCGCGCTCGCCCAGCTGCCGCACCACCACCACGGCCCGCGCGGCGGACAGCTCCCACGCGGTGGTGGCAGGCGCGCCGGGCGCGGTGGGGAGCACCTCGTCGGTGTGGGCCTCCACTGCCACGCGGTGGTCGGCGAGCGGCCCCCGGAGCACCGCCGCGGCCTGCTTCAACACGCCAGCGCCCTCCGGCGTGAGCGACGTGGTGGCGGGCGCGAAGAGGATGCGCTCGGACACCTCCACGCGCAGGGCGTCGTCCTCCAGCGCCACGGCCACGTCGCCCGCCTGGAGCGCGTCCTGCAGCGTCCTGCCCAGCGTCTCGAGCGCCGCCTCGCGCTTCGTGCGCTGCGCCTCCGCGCTCTTCGCCTGGAGCTCCGCGGCGGCGCCGCCCCACTCCTGCGCCTGCTGCTGACGCTCCAGCGCGCGCAGCCGCCGCTCCATGGCCTGACGGAGCGTCTGCAATTGCGCGACGTGGGTCTCCGACTCGGAGGCTTCGCGCTCCAACTGCTCGCTCCGGGTCTCCAGCGCGTGGAGCGAGCGCGAGCCCAGCCACGCGCCCGTGGAGGCCACCACCACCGCGACGGCCAGCAGCCCCCAGGGCAGCCACCGCCAGCGTCCGAGCGCTGCTGTCGTTCGCGCGTCGTCCATGGCCCTGAAGGGTAATGGCCCCCCGGGTGTGGGCGGCAAGGTGGCGTCGTGCGACATGCGCCCGCCTGCTTCAGCCGGGGGCCGCCCCGGACGGTTTCTTCCACCGGGGCAGGCGCAGCACGAAGCGCGAGCCGGGCCCGCCCTCTGGCGGCGCCTCCACGAACAGGTCTCCGCCGTGCGCTCGGGCGAGCTGCCGGGAGATGTAGAGGCCCAGGCCCAGGCTGGCGCGCGCGTGCTCGCCGCTGTTGCGCGTGAAGCGCTCGAAGATGCGCTCGCGTGCCTCCGGGGGGATGCCGGGGCCCCAGTCGCGCACGGCGATGATGGCCTGCTCCCCGTCGCGCTCCACGTACAGCTCCACCGGCAGACCCGGCGCGTACTTCATCGCGTTGGTGAGCAGGTTCATCAGCACCTGCTCCACGCGCGGCCGGTCCGCCAGCGCCACCACCGGCTGGTCCGCGTGCACCACCGCCACGCAGCCCGCGGTGGCCAGCGCCTCCTCCATCCGCGCCACCAGCGCGTGCACCAGCGAGGACAGCTCCACCGCGCCCAGCTCCAGCGCCATCTGCCCCGTGCCCAGCCGGGCCACGTCGAACAGGTGCGCCACCAGCCGCGCCAGCCGGTCCGCCTGCCGGAGCGCCCCCGACAGCCCCTGGGCCAGCCGCTCGGATTCATCCGACGCGAGCTTGTCCACCGTGCGCTGCAGCGACGACAGCTGCAGGTGCAGCGCGGACAGGGGCGTGCGCAGTTCGTGCGTCGCCACCGCCACGAACTCGTCGCGCGCGGCCACGGCCTGCTCCGCCTGCCGGTACAGCCGCGCGTTGTCCACGGCCAGCGCCGCGCGCCAGGCCAGGTCCTCCAGCTGTGACAAATCCCGCGTGCTGAAGCGCCGCGTGGGCGAGCACGTCGCCGCGCTCACGATGCCCAGCGTGCGCCCGCGCGCCATCAGCGGGACGACCATCACCGAGCGCGGGCGCAGCCCCTCCAGGACCTCCCGGTGCACCTCGTTGACGGCGAAGGCGCGCATGGCGTTTTCGTCCACCTCCGCCACCAGCTCCGAGCGCCCCGTCTCCAGCACCTTGCGCAAGAGGGTGTGGGCGCCGGGCTGCGGCGCATAGGGCATGGACTTCTCCAGCTGGGCCTGGAGCCTGTCGTCGACGGCGCGGCGCTCCACGCGCTCCAGGTGCTGGCCGTCCTCGCCCAGCATGTCCACCAGGCAGTAGTCCGCCATCTGCGCCACCACCAGCTCCGCCACGTTGCGCACGGTGGTGCGCCAGTCCAGGGACGTGGCCAGCCGGGTGGTGGCGTCCGTGAGGAAGCGCAGGTGGGTCTCCATGCGGCGCTGTTCGGTGATTTCGCGCACCACGCCGCCCACGCCCAGGAGCTCCTCGCCGGAGCGCACGGGGAAGTACGTGGCCAGGAAGGTGCGCGGCTCCGGGCCCTTCACGTACTCCACCGGGTCGTCCACCACGGCCTCCTTCGACTCCAGCACCTGGCGCAGGAGGTCCTCGATGGGGCCGCCCGCCGGCCCCATCAGCTCGCGGGGCGTGAGGCCCAGGTGCTTCTCCAGGGGGATGCCGTTGTTCTCCGCGATGACCTTGTTGAGCTGCACGTAGCGCAGGTCCTGGTTCACGAAGCCCATGCCCACCGGCGACGCGGCGAAGAAGGACTCCAGCATGGCCGCGGACGCGTCGCGCTCGCGCAGGGCCTCGCGGGCCTCGCGGTACAGCCGGGCGCTCTCCACCGCCAGCGCGGCGCGGCGCGCGAACTCCGTGGCGTAGCCCAGGTCCCGCTTCGTGTAGCGGCGCGCGGGCGACGCGGAGACCAGGTTGATGATGCCGAAGCGCCGGCGCCCCACCGCCAGGGGCAGCAGCATGGACGAGCGCGGCGCCAGCGCCTCCAGCAGCCGGTGGTGCTCGGGCGAGAGGGACACCGCGTCCAGCCAGGTGGGCGTGATGTCCGCGACGAGCACGGGCTTGCCCCGCGCGAACGCCCGGCCGAGCGGCGTGTCCGAGCCGGTCTTCGGTGGGAAGGGCAGGGTCTGGTCCAGCAGCGACTGCTTCCGCGGGTCCTTCGCGCTGAGCGCGAGCCGGTGCAGCTCTCCGTCCGGCCCCAGCACGTCCACCATGCAGTAGTCCGCCCACTCCAGCGTGGCCAGCCGCGCCACGGCCTTGAGCGTCGTCTCCCAGTCCAGGGACTCGGCGAGCAGCCGGCTCGCCTCGCTGACGAAGAACTCCGCGCGCTCGGTGGCCTTGCGCTCGGTGATGTCCACGTTGATATTCACCGCGCCCACCAGCCCGCTCTCCGCCGAGTACAGCGGCGCCGAGGAGTTGAGGATGGTGCGGCGCGCGCCGTCCTTCCCGACGATGTCCACCTCCTCGTTGGAGACGGTCTGCCGGGTGCGCAGCGTGCGCGCCACGGCCCACTCCTCGCCGCGCAGGCGCCTGCCCGTGCCCGGCCAGTACGCCTCGAAGGTGCCGAACTGCTCCAGCTGCATCCGCGCCAGCGCGTCCTGGCCCCACAGCGCGCTCGCGGCGGCGTTGGCCGCGAGCAGGCGGCCCGCCGTGTCCACGATGACCACCCCCACCGGCAGCAGGTGCAACACCGTGCGCAGCCACTCCTGCGGCACGGGTGTGGACTCCGCCAGAAAGGTGCCAGTCGGCTCGGACATGGGCGCGGAGCCCCCCTCCCCCGCGGGAGGCTCTACGGTGGGGGCGGCGGGGAGACGGCACCACCCGACCCGGGTTCCATCCGGCTTTCCGGGAGTTGGCACCGGACTCCACCCGGAGGCAGGGCAGGGGGCTTGATTCGGAGCGGCCGACGGGGCGTCATTCGGGGCTTTCGTTCACGGCCGCGCTTCGAAGCGGCCGGGCTGCAAGAAGGATAGGTGGATGGGAATCGCGTGCGTGGTGCTGGACTTCGATGGGACCTTCACGGACGTGCTGGCGGAGGGCGAGCCCTTCCAGAAGCACTTCCAGGACGCGCTGTACGGGGTGCTGGGGCAGGACGCGTCCCAGGCGTGGGCGGAGGAGGTCGCCGCGCTGCATGAGGGCGTGGACCAGTACGGCTGGGAGGTGGCGGGGCGCATCGTGGCGCCGGCCACCGCGGACCCCTACCTGACGGCCACCTGCACCGCGCACCGGCTGCTCAAGCGCTTCGGCAAGGGCGACGACGAAGCGCTGCGCACGGACACGGTGCAGTCGCTGTACCGCGAGGCGTACCGGCACTCGGCCACGGCCTTCAAGGCGGAGGCGAAGGAGGTGCTGGAGGCGCTGCTCGCCACGGGGCTGCCCGTGTCGGTGGTGACGAACGCGCACACGGAGCTGGTGGAGGCGAAGCTGGACAAGCTGGCCCCCAAGGGCCGCGAGCGGCTGAAGGTCTTCGGCGACGCGCGCAAGTTCCAGCTGGAGGACACGGAGCCGAAGGACGCGCGCTTCGACGCGCTGCCGGACGCGCTCCACCTGGACGGCGTGCTGGGCCGGCCGGTGTACCTGCGGCGCGGGCGCTACTTCTCCGCGCTCAAGCGCATCTGGGACGCCACGCACACGGGCCCGGAGTCCACGCTCGTCGCGGGTGACATCTTCGAATTGGACCTGGCCATGCCCGCCGCGCTGGGCGCGCACGTGCAACTGGTGGAGCGCGCCAACGTGATGCCCTACGAGCGCGCCGCCGTGCAGCGCCTGGGCGCGCGGGGCAGCGCGGACACGAGCCTGCGCGCCATCCTGCCCCGGCTGCGCTGAAGGCAAACGAAAAGCCCCGCCTCCCTTCTAAAGGGAGGGCGGGGCTGTCCGTGACGGCAACCGCGCGTGGGGCGCGAAACTAGACCTTGGCGCCCGGGGTCGCCTGGAACAGGTCGTTGAACTCGGTCAGCGCCTTGTTGATGTTCGCCTTGATGTCGGCGGTCAGCTCGCGCTTGGCGACCAGGTCGGAGACGATGTTCGGGTACTTGCTGTCCACGAACTCCAGCATCTCCTTCATCCAGCGGACCACGTCACCCACCGGCACCTGGCGGATCCACCCGCGCTTGCCCGCGTCGTCCTTGTTGGTCGCGGCGTAGATCTGGATGACCTGACGCTCGACGGAGAGCGGCTCGTACTGGCCCTGCTTGAGCAGCTCCACCATGCGGGCGCCGCGCGCCAGCGTCTCCTGCGTGGCCTTGTCCAGGTCGGAGCCGAACTGGGCGAAGGCGGCCAGCTCGCGGTACTGCGCCAGCTCCAGCTTCATGGAGCCCGCGACCTGCTTCATGGCCTTGATCTGCGCCGCGGAACCCACGCGCGACACGGAGAGGCCCACGTTGATGGCCGGACGGACGCCGGAGAAGAACAGGTCCGTCTCCAGGAAGATCTGCCCGTCGGTGATGGAGATGACGTTCGTCGGGATGTAGGCGGACACGTCACCCGCCTGCGTCTCGATGATGGGCAGCGCCGTGAGGGAGCCCGCGCCCTCCTCGTCGGACAGCTTGGCGGCGCGCTCCAGCAGGCGGCTGTGGATGTAGAACACGTCGCCGGGGTACGCCTCGCGGCCCGGCGGGCGGCGCAGGAGCAGGGACAGCTGGCGGTACGCCACGGCCTGCTTGGAGAGGTCGTCGTACACGATGAGGCCGTGCATCTTGTTGTCGCGGAAGTACTCGCCGATGGCGACGCCCGCGTACGGCGCGAAGTACTGCATGGGCGCCGGGTCGGACGCGTTCGCCGCGACGACCGTCGTGTACTCCATGGCGCCGTGCTTGGTCAGCTTCTCCACCACCTGCGCGACGGTGGACTGCTTCTGCCCGATGGCGACGTAGATGCAGTAAACGCCCAGGCCCTTCTGGTTGATGATGGCGTCGATGGCGACGGCCGTCTTGCCCGTCTGGCGGTCACCGATGATGAGCTCGCGCTGACCGCGGCCCACCGGCACCAGCGCGTCCAGCGCCTTGATGCCCGTCTGCAGGGGCTCGTGCACGGACTTGCGCTTCACGATGCCGGGCGCCTTCACCTCCAGGCGGCGGTGCTCGGTGGCCTCGATGGGGCCCTTGCCGTCCACCGGCTGACCCAGCGCGTTCACCACGCGGCCCAGCAGGGCCTTGCCCACCGGCACGGAGGCGATCTGCCCGGTGCGCTTCACGGAGTCACCCTCGCGGATGTCCTTGAACTCACCCATGATGGCGACGCCGACGTTGTCCTCTTCCAGGTTGAGGACCAGGCCCTGCACGCCGTTGGTGAACTCCACCAGCTCACCGGCGAGCGCGCCCTCCAGGCCGTACACACGGGCGATACCGTCGCCCACGGTCAGCACGGTGCCGGTCTCGGCGACGGTGACCTTCTTGCCGTAGTCCTTGATCTGCTCCCGGATGATTTTGCTGATCTCGTCGGCGCGGATTTCCATGGGCGTCTAGCGTCCTTGCGGAGGGGGCGGCCTGAGGAGAACGGGGATGGCCGCCGCGAATCTTGATGTACCGGGTGGCCCCCTATCACGGGCACCGGGACTCTCGCAACGCACCACGCGCCAGGGCCTTCCCCCACCCCCGCACCCCTTTATCGCGCACGTAAGCCGGCGGCCCGGACGCGGGAGGCCCCGCCCGGCCGGAAGCCCTGGGAACCGGCTAGACGCCGGAGGAGGGGCCGTCCTCGCGGGGCAGCCACACGATGAAGCGGGTGCCGTCCGCCGCCCCCGACTCCACGGAGATGCGCCCGCCGTGGGCCAGGGCGATCTGCCGCACGATGAAGAGCGACAGCCCCAGCCCGTCATCCGCGGAGCACAGGGCGCGGTGCTTGAACGGCTCGAAGAGGGTGCCCTGGTACTCCGGCGGCACGCGGCAGTCCGGGTCGTGCACCTGCACCGTCACCCCGTCGAAGCGCCCCGTCAGTTGGAGCACCACGGATGAAGACGCCGGGCCGTGGTGCAGGGCGTTGCCCACCAGGGAGTCCATCAGCTGGAAGAGCCGCTCGCCATCCCAGGTGCCCTTCAGGTCGCCGCTGGCCACGAGCCGCAGGTCGCGGCCCGGGTGGGCGCGCTGCCGGTCCGCCAGCACGCGCTCCGCCAGGTGTCCCAGGTGGATGGAGGAGGGGTGCACGGGCAGGCCGTTGGACAGCCGGGCGCGGGTGAAGTCCAGGAGCTGGCGGATCAGCCGTTCCACCCGGCGCACGCCCGCGCCCACCCGTCCTACCTGTTCGGTCAGGCCTTCCGGCATCGACGGAGCGTGCTGGAGGGCGAGCACGTCGCACTGGAGCGACTGGAGCGGGGCCTTGAAGCCGTCCCCCGCCGCGTCCAGGAACTGGTCGCGGAAGTGCTCCATCCGCATGATGCGCTCCTCGGCGGCCTTGCGGATGCTCACGTCCCACACCGCGCCCATGCGCACCGAGCGGCCCTGGAACGTCGCCGGCCGGCCCATGACCTCCACGGGGATGCGGCGGCCGTCGCGGTGGAGCACGGCCAGCTCGTACGGGGCCTCCACGCCGCGGTCCATCACGTCGCGCGCGGGGGCGCGGAACTCCGGCGCCACGCACTCCAGGATGTTCCGGCCAATCAGCTCCGCCGTCTCGTAATAGCCCAAGAGGCGCCCCAGGCCGGGGCTGATCTCCAGGAACTGCCCGCGGTCATGGAAGAAGTACCCGTCGCAGGAGATCTCCACGATGGAGCGCATGTGCTCCTCGCTCGCGCGCAGGGCCGCCTCCTCGCGCAGGCGCGCGGAGGAGTCCCGCAGGAGCAGCAGCACGCCGGACGCAGGCGCCCCAGGGGCCGCCGGCATGGCGCTCACGGTCAGGTGGCGCAGCGTGCCCACCTCGCCGAAGCGGCCGGATACCAGCTCCTCCGCCACGCGCTCACCGGACTGCGCCCGCGCGAGCAGCGGCGACAGCGGCGACGCCAGGCCGGGCCACACCTCCGACAGGAAGCGACCCACGCACAGCTGCGCCGGGCGGCCGCAAAGCGAAGCCAGCAGGTCGTTCATCCAGACGAGGCGGGAGTCCCCATCCACCAGCGCCACCCCCCAACCCGGCGCGTTGAGCAACGCACTCAGGAAGGGCAGGGTTTCCTCGGGAACCCCCGGGGTCGGAAGGGCTCCGGGAAGCCGTTGGAACACAGGCTGCGGCATGGGCGGGTCGTCTCGGAAAACGCGGGCTTGTCCGCGTTGCCCAGAAGTATACCCATTCCCAGAGCCGACGGGAAATACAGGTTTGACTAGGACTACGGGGCAACCCTGACAACCCGGCGCGTCTGTCGCACCGGGAGTGAAGAGAGGGTTACTTCAGCTCGCGGCGCATCTGCTCGAGCTGCGTGCGCAGGGAGCCGTCGTAGAGGGTGCCACCGACCTGGGCGGCCACACCGCCGAGCAGGGCGGGGTCCACCTTGGTCTCCAGCACGACGTTGCGCTGGGTGAGCTGCTGGAGCGACTGCTGGAGCTGGGCGACGGCGTCCGCGGAGAGCGGGACGGCACTGGTGACCTGACCCCGGACGCGGCCCGCGCGGGCGTCCGCCATGTCGCGGTAGAGCCGGGCGATGTCGGGCAGGTAGCCCAGGCGGTTGCGGTCCACCAGCAGGCGCACCGCGTTGGCGAGCGCGGGCTCCGCGGGGGCAGGCATGGCCTGGAGCAGCGCTTCCACCACGCTGCTGCGCTGGGCGCGGCTGTAGGCGGGGTTGAGCAGCACGTCCGACAGGTCGGCGCTCTTGCCCACGACGGCGGCGAAGGCGTTGAGCTGCTCGGCGACGGCGTCGGTGCGGTTGCCTTCCGCTGCGACGTCGAGGATGGCGCGGGCGTAGCGGCGGGCGATGGAGACGTTCACCATGACGCTGGCGCCCTTAGCATGGGGCGTCCCTGGCGGCAATGATGCCGGCGCCATGCGTGGATCGCCGTGGCCGCTTGGGGCCTCCCGGGGTCTGGAAAGGGCGAGCGGGGAAGCGTCCCCGAATGGGCGCTTCAGGTGTGTGCTGGTGGCCGTCCCTGAGCCCCTGGAGGCAGTCCGGCGCCCGGGAACGGACGGCCGGGGTGCGACAGGACTTGGCGGAAGCGGGCGCTTACCCGTAGCGTGGGCCCCACCCCTCGCCATGCAAGAACCTGTCATCGGCATCGACCTGGGCACCACCAACAGCGTCGTCGCGACCGTGGAAGACGGCCGTCCGCGCCTCATCCCCTCGCGCTCGGGAGGACGCCTCACGCCCTCGGTGGTGGGCCTCACCCGGGCGGGCGACCGCCTGGTGGGGCAGCCAGCCCAGGCGCTGGGGGAGGAGCACCCGGACGCGGTGGTGTGGGCCACCAAGCGCTTCCTGGGACGCCGCTACACGCCGGAGCTGGTGCAGCAGGCGAAGGCGGTGGTGCCGTACCCGCTGGTGGCCGGCCCCACGGGCGACGTGCGCGTGAAGCTGTCCGGCCGCGTGCTGCCGGCGACGCAGGTGTCCGCCTTCATCCTGGGCGAGCTGCGCCTGGACGCGCAGGCGCACTTCGGGCGCGACGTGCGCAAGTGCGTCATCACCGTCCCCGCGAACTTCGACGACAACCAGCGCCAGGCCACGCGAGAGGCGGCGGCCATCGCGGGGCTGGAGGTGGTGCGGCTGGTCAACGAGCCCACCGCGGCGGCGCTGGCGTACGGCCTGTCGCGCGGCTTCGAGGGCAGCGCGCTGGTGTTCGACCTGGGCGGCGGCACCTTCGACGTGTCCATCCTGGACGTGAAGGCGGGCGTCTTCGAGGTGAAGGCGACGGGCGGCGACCACGCGCTGGGCGGCGAGGACTTCGATCAGCGCATCGTCCAGTGGCTGCTGGCGCAGGTGGAGGACCCCTTCCAGGAGGCGGTCTCCAAGGACGCGCAGTCGCTGCGGCGCTTGAAGGTGGCGGCGGAGGCGGCCAAGCGCGAGCTGACCGAGTCCGAGGAGGCCCTCATCTCCGTGTCCGGCCTGGGCGACCACACGGCGGGCGTGAAGCGCTTCACCGAAATCAACACCGCGCTCACGCGCAGCTTCTTCGAGACGCTCTCCGAGCCGCTGTCGCGCCGCTGCCTGGACGTCTGCAAGAGCGTGATGGCGGAGGCGCGGATGGATCCGCGCTCGGTGGACGTGGTGCTGCTGGTGGGCGGGATGACCCGCGTGCCGCTGGTGCGCCGGCTGGTGGCGGACTTCTTCGGCCGCGCGCCCTCCACGGACGTGCACCCGGACGAGGCCGTGGCGCTGGGCGCCGCGGTGCAGGCGGACGAGCTGGTCCGCCAGGCGGGGCAGGCGCTGCTGCTGGACGTGGCCAGTCAGAGCCTGGGCGTGGGCGTGATGGGCGGCCGGGTGAAGCGGCTCATCCCCAAGAACACGGGCGTGCCGGTGGTGGCGCGCGACATCTTCTTCCCGGGCACCTCCGGCCAGTCCGAGGCGCGCATCCCCGTGTACCAGGGGGAGAGCGAGTTCCAGGACGAGAACCACAAGCTGGGCGAGGTGGTCCTCAAGAACCTGCACGTCGCCAACCGCGGGGAGACGCCGCTGGAGGTCGTCTTCGAGTTGTCCGGCGAGGGCATCCTCGCGGTGAAGGCCACCGACCTGACCTCCGGCAACATGGAGCTGGTGCGCCTGGAGGCGCGGGCCGGCCTGCCGCAGGGCGAGGCGGAGAAGCTGGGCCAGGAGCAGTCCAACTACGCCCAGGCGCAGGGCGTGGTGGACGCGCGCAAGGCGGAGGAGACCTTCCGCAAGCTCCTGGAGCGCGGGGAGAAGCTGGCCCGGCTGCTCCAGCAGAGCGCCCGGGAGAACCCCAGCCCGGAGGCCGAGTCGGCCGTGGGCACCGTGCAGCAGCTCCTGGTGGGCGGCAAGGACGCGCTGGCCGCCGGTGACGCCGCGCAGTGCGCCCTCATTGCCCGTCAGCTCACGAAGTTGCTGTCCGGCCGCGCGGAGCCCCGCGGCTGACGTCCCGCGGCGCACGGAACAGGCGTCCACCAGCGCACGTTGTGGCGCCGGGTGCGTGGTGCCATCCCCGGAGTCCGCGTATCTCCGGGAGTCATGACGACCCCCGGCTTTTCTCCTCGCCCGAGAGATCTGGTCTTCGTGGTGGACGACTCGCGGACGGCGCGGGACGTGATGCGGCTGCACCTGTCGCGCATGGGCTGTGACGCGGTGGGGCTGGAGGGCGCGGATGCGTGCCTGGCGGAGCTGGCGAAGCGGACGCCGGCGCTCATCCTGATGGACCTGCACCTGGAGAAGCTCCAGGGGGACGAGGCCTGCCGCATGGTCAAGGCGCACCCGGCGGGGCGCAATGTCCCGGTGGTGATGTTCACCGCGGCGGACGAGCCCCATGAGGTGATGCACTGCGGGCGCGCGGGCGCGGACGACTTCCTGCCCAAGCCGGTGAGCCAGGAGGCGCTGGCGGCGAAGGTGGCCGCGGTGCGGCTGTCGCGCGAGCGCGCCTGGACGGGCCCTCCGCGCGGGCGGGGCGTGCTGCTGGTGGAGGGCGGCCGGTTCCTGCACACCTTCCTGGGCGGAGCGCTGGAGCACGAGGGGCTGCACGTGCTCTACGCCAAGGACCTGGACGACGCGGCGGCGCAGGCCACGGCCCACGGGGAAAAGCTGGATGGCTTCGTGGTGGACGTGTCGCGGCTGCCTCGCGAGGCCCTGGCGCTGGCCACGCGCCTGCGCGAGCAGTTCGCGCGCAAGCCGCTGGTCCTGATGTCGCGGGTGGAGGAGGCTCCGGACGTGCTGGCCCGCGCGCAGGAGCTGAGCGGCGCGCCGCTGCTGCTCAAGCGGCAGCTGGGCGCGGACGAGCTGTTGGCGATGGTGCTGGCCCGCCTGTCTCCGGGCACGGTCCCCTTGAGGGCCGCGGAGCGGGTGCCCTTCTTCACCGTGGTGGAGTTCAACACGCCGGGGGGCCCCACGCTCAGCGGCTTCAGCCACGACGCCAGTCCCCAGGGCCTCTTCGTGCGCACGCTCACGCCCGCGCGCGAGGGCTCGCGGCTGTCCCTGCGCCTGGTGATGGCCGGCCAGCGCACGCCCTGCGAGGCGCAGGCGGTGGTGGCGTGGTGCAACCCGCCCGGGATGGGGAGCGGGTTCCGCTCGCAGACGGGCATGGGGCTGCGGCTGGAAGGCATGGACGCGCAGCTGCAGCAGCGCTTCGTGCGCTTCGTGCCCCAGTCCCTCGGTTTTCCCACCGCGAGTCCCGTGCGCGCCTCAGGTTTCTGAGAGCGGCGGTGGACCCCGCGCGCTTCCCAACCCCCCGCAATCACAGACAGAAGAGGCGGGCTCCTCCCCTGGCATGGGCATGGCAATGTGCCGAGCCCCGCGAAGCTTTCGAGGGAGGATTCACGCATGCGGCTGCGTCATTTCGGAACGGTGGGGCTCACGCTCCTGGCGGTGGGGTGCGGTGACAGCGGGGGCAAGGCCCCGGAGGGGCTGGCCAATGAGCCCGTGCAGCAGTCGTTGAAGCTGGAGACCTTCAACGACTGCGCGGCGCTGGAGCAGTACATCGAGGACACCGCGACGAAGCAGATGCGCGCGAGCCTGGAGCAGCAGAAGCCCGGTTACTGGGAGCGCTTCGGCCGGGGGACGCGCGGCGGTGTCGTCTTCGGGCCGATGCCCACGGAGGACTCGGCGGGGGGCGGCGTGACGGCCGGCTCCGGCAACCAGGCGCCGAAGGACTCCACCGGCACCAACAACCAGGTGGAGGGCGTGCACGAGTCGGACTTCGTGCAGAACGACGGCACGCGCATCTTCGTGCTGTCGGGCAACCGGCTGTACGCGCACCGCTCGTGGCCCGCGGAGCAGCTCACGCTGGCGGCGACGCTGGAGGTGGAGGGCTGGCCCCGGGAGATGCTGCTCGACGCGCAGAACCGGCTGGTCATCGTCTCGCAGGTGGCCCGGTCGCTGCCGGGCACCCCGGCGAAGGGCGGGGGCGTGGGCGGAGGCATGGTCCCCGTCCCGGACATGGCCTGCTACGGCTTCGGCTGCGGCTACTACAACGCGGACAGCACCAAGGTGACCACGGTGGACGTGTCGGACGTGGCGCACCCCACGGTGGTGGATCAGGTCTACCTGCCCGGCGTCTTCAACCAGGCGCGCCGCGTGGACAGCAACGTGCGGCTGGTGCTGTCGGACGCGTTCCGCTGGCCGGAGGCCGTGAAGTTCTGGGTGGAATACTCGGAGGACCTCTACAAGGACGAGGGGAAGCTCACCAAGACCCTCGACGCGCTCATCGCCGAGAACGAGAAGCACATCCGCGCGAACACGCTGGACCAGTGGCTGCCCGCGGGCAAGCACGTGGACGCGGCGGGCGTGGAGACAGCGCTGCCCACGTCCTGCGGTGACTTCTACCGGAGCAACGCGCCGTCCGCGCTGGGCTTCGTGACGGTGGCCTCGCTGGACCTGGACGCGCGCACGGCGGCGCCGGGGCGCACCAGCCTGGTGGCGGAGCCGGGCACGGTGTACGCGTCCAAGGAATCGCTGTACCTGTCGCACCCGCATTACTGGTGGTGGCCGGAGGTGGGGCAGAAGGACTTCACCTACCTGCACAAGTTCGACACGCGCCAGCCGGGCCGCGCGGTGTACGCGGGCTCCGGCACGGTGGAGGGCATGCCCATCAACCAGTTCGCCCTGGACGAGTACGAGGGCGTGCTGCGCATGGCCACCACGGTGACCACGCGCCTCCCGGAGCCGGAGCACGAGGACTGGTGGTGGGGCCGCACCACGACGGCCAGCCGCGTGACGACGCTGGGCATGAAGAACGGGCACCTGGCGGAGCTGGGCCGCAGCGAGGACCTGGCCGAGGGTGAGCGCATCTTCAGCGCGCGCTTCGTGGGCCCGCGCGGCTACGTGGTCACCTTCCTCCAGGTGGATCCGCTCTTCACCTTCGACCTGAGCGACCCCGCGAACCCGCGCAAGGTGGGCGAGCTGAAGGTGCCCGGCTTCTCCACGTACATGCACCCGGTGGGCGACCACCACCTCTTGACCCTGGGCATCCACACGGAACCCAATGGCGGCTGCTGCGGAACGAGCGCCCTGAAGCTGTCCCTCTTCGACGTCGGCGACATGGCGAACCCGAAGGAGGTCGCCACGCAGCTGGTGGGCGAGGCCTACGGCTGGAGCGAGGCCCTCTACGAGCACAAGGCCTTCAACTACTTCGCGGCCAAGGGGCTGGTGGCCATCCCGTTCACGGACTACTCGAGGTCCTACACGTCGTATGAGAACTACTGGCAGAGCTTCCGCACGGAGCTGCGCGTGTTCCGCGTGGACCTGGCGGCCGGCATCTCTCCAGTGGGCGTGCTGCCCATGTCGGACCTGTACCCGGCCACGGGCCTGCCGCAGTGGAGCTACTACTACACGCCGGACGTGCGCCGCAGCGTGATGGCGGATGACTACGTCTACGCCATCAGCAACGCGGGGGTGCGCGTGTCGAAGGTGCAAAGCCTCCAGACGCCGCTCGTCACGGTGCCGTTCCAGGTCAGCACGCCCTGACACAGGAGGGCGGGCGGTCAGACGGGGCGGGGAATTGCGTCGCTTGCGCCAACGCAATCCCTTCCCTATAGGCCCCGTCATGCCGCCCGAAGCCGCCGAGCCCTCCGTTTCGTCCTCCCCCCCGGCCCGCGGCATCCGGGGGGAGCTGCGCGCCCTGCTGGCGCTGGCGGTGCCCCTGTGCATCGCGCAGGCGGGCCAGTCCCTGATGAGCGTGACGGACACCTTCATCGTCGGCCGGGCAGGCACGTCCGCCCTGGCGGCGGTGGGCCTGAGCCACGCCCTCTTCTTCGCCGTCAGCAGCTTCGGGATGGGGCTGATGATGGGCGTGGACCCGCTGGTGTCCCAGGCCATTGGCGCCGGCAACCCACGCCGCGCGCGCGACGTGCTCTGGCAGGGGGTGTGGCTGTCCGCCTTCGTGGGCGTGGTGCTGTGGGCGGTGCTCATCACCGTGCCGTCCGGTCTGCCGTGGGTGGGTGTGGCGGAGGAGCAGATCGTCCAGGTGCGCGCCTTCCTGCACTTCCGCGCGCCCAGCCTGCCCCTGATGCTCATCTTCCTCACGGTGCGCGCGTACCTGCAGGCCATCGGGACGCCCCGGCCGCTGGTGGTGTCCGCCGTGCTGGCCAACATCTTCAACGTGATGCTGGTTCCGCTGTTCGTCTTCGGCGGCGAGTCGCTGCCCACGTGGGCGGGACCGCTCACCCACGTGCCGGCCATGGGCGCGGCGGGCGCGGCGCTGTCCACGCTCCTGTGCACGGCGCTGGAGGTGCTCATCGTCGCGCGGGCGGTGCAGGCCATCCCCGTGCCGGGCACGCCGTCACGCAGGCCGGTGAAGGCGGATCAGCTGCGGGCGTTCCGGGTGGGGCTGCCCATCGGCCTGCACATCGCGGCGGAGGTGGGCGTCTTCGCGCTGGCGGGCGTGCTGTCCGCGAAGCTGGGGCCGGAGAGCGTGGGCGCGCATCAAATCGCCATCTCCTTCGCCAGCCTCACCTTCACCATGGCGCTGGGCATCGGCAACGCGGGCAGCGTTCGGGTGGGCTGGGCCGTGGGCGCGCACGACACGCCCCAGGCCCGGAGGAGCGGGCTGATGGCCTTCGCCCTCGGCGCGGTGGTCATGTCGCTCGGCGGGCTCGTGTTCGCGCTCTTCCCCGGGAGCCTGGCGAAGCTGGCCGGGGCGCCGCCGGACGTGCTGCCGCTCTTGCTGCCCCTCCTGATGGTGAGCGCCATCTTCCAGGTCTTCGACGGCGTGCAGGGCGTGGGCGCGGGCGTGCTGCGCGGCGCCGGCCAGACGCGCTTCACCTTCGTGGCCAACATCGTGGGCCACTACGCCGTGGGCCTGCCCCTGACCCTGCTGCTGGGCTTCCACCTGGGCATGGGCGTGCTGGGCATCTGGTGGGGCCTGTGCGCGGGGCTCATCACCGTGGCCGCCGCCGTGCTGTGGCGCTTCTGGCACGTCAGCGCCGGCACCCTCCGGCCCCTGGAAGGCTGAGACGGTTGTAAACTTGCAGTGCGGGCGGAAACTCCAAGAATCTGGGAATCGGACGCAACACGGATCTGGAAGTCCCGACAATTGTCCCAGGAGCTTACATGTCCAACTACCGCATCCGCCCTGGCGACACCCTCTCTGGCCTGGCCGCTCGTTTCGGCACCTCCGTGCAGAAGCTGGCGCGCGACAACAACATCTCGAACCCGGACCTCATCTTCTCGGGTCGGACGCTGCGAATCGGCCACTCCGGCCGTGACAGCTTCGACGCCGGTGGCCGTCAGGGCGTTCGGGGTGGGAGCGGTGTGGGCGGCGGCGCGGACGTGGGCGGCCCGATGGGCGTGGCCCCCACCGGCGGGACCGCCACGGGGCGCCGGCTGGCGGAGGCGGCGCGCGCGGCGGCCATGGGCATGGGCGGCTACAACAGCCAGGGCCTGTGCGCCACGGGCGTGAGCCGGGCCATCCGCAACTCCATGGGCATTGGCGTGTCGGGCAACGGCAACCAGATCGACAACAACCTGCCGCGCGACAAGTTCCGTCAGGTGGACATGTCCCTGGAGGACGCGCTGAAGATTCCGGGCCTCGTGCTCACCTGGGAGGCCACCTCCACGCGCCTGGGCAGCATCTACGGCCACACGGCGGTGACGCTGGGCGACGGCCACTCGTCCGCCAGCGACTTCATCGAGCGCAACACCACGAACAACGGCCGCACCGGCTTCAAGGTGTTCATGCCCATCGAGTAGCCCTTTCGGCTGCTCACGATGGTGCATCCCAAGCCTCCGGGTCCTTCCGACCGGAGGCTTTGTCGTGTCCGGAGTCCGGAGTCCGGAGTCCGGCGACCGCCGCGACTTCAGGCCGGCAGGTACTGGCGGATCATCTGCCGCCACACGGGCCAGTCGTGGGTGCCGCCGTCCCAGATGGACAGGTCGTTGCGGATGTCCTTCTGCCAGAGGACCTTGGAGAGGTTCTCGTTGGAGGGGCGGCAGAAGTCGTGCTCGCCCACGGCCAGGGTCATCTCCACGCGGCGCAGGGCGGACAGGCGTCCGGTGTCGTACAGGTTGGGCAGCCACTGCGGCGCGGTGTGGAAGTACACCTGTTCGTCGTGGTGGCCGTCGAGGAAGTCCTCCGTCTCGAACTTGCCGCCCATGGAGATGAGGCGCTGGAAGACGTCCGGGTGGCGCAGGCCCACGTTGTACGTGTGGAAGCCGCCCAGGCTGCACCCGGCGAGCGTGAGGCGGCCTCCGGCGGCGCGGCCCTTCGCGAGCGGCACCACCTCATGCAGCAGGTAGTCCTCCCACTGGGCATGGCGGGCCACGCGCACGGCGGGGGCGACGTCCTTGTTGTACCAGGACTCCTCGTCCACCGAGTCCACGCACACCACGACGTAGCGGCCCGCGGCGATGCCGTCCGCGATGGCGCCGATGAGGCCGAAGTCCTCGGCCTGGAAGAAGCGGCCCTTGCTGGTCGGCACCAGGATGACGGGTTCGCCCGAGTGCCCGTACAGCAGCACTTCCATGTCCCGGTTCAGCCGCGGGCTGTGCCAGCGGTGGTATTCGCGGTTCATGGCCGCCACCTTAACCGGCGCGTTCGCGGCGCAAGCGGAGCGGCCACACGGATGCGCTCGGCTCAGCCGCCAGTGAACACCTGCCGCGTTTGCTCCACACCTCTCCATGGCGTGAGAAAGGCATCCGCCTCCTTCGCGATGAGCTCCAACGAGGCGGTCAGCTCGTGGCCGTCGTCCACCTCCACCAGCCGGACGTGGCGCTTGCCCTGGGCCCACTCGCGCGAATAGCGCACGTCGCAGGTGTCGTCCTGGCGACCATGGATGATGAGGGTGGGCACGCGCACGTCGGGCCAGGGGCCGCGCTTCGCGTCCATGAGCTGGGCCTCCTCCATGATGCCGTGGTGCACGCGCGTGCGGCGCTTCTCCGCGTGGTCGTCCGTCTCCAGGTAGCCCGTGCGCTTCCACTCCGTCCAGTTGTTGGGGCCCAGGCGGCGCTGGAGCTGCTCCACGAAGCGGAAGGCCGGGGCCAGCAGCACCAGCGCGCCCACGCGGGCGTCGGCTTCCGCGGTGCGCGCGGCGACGAGCCCGCCCATGCTGGAGCCGATGAGGACGGCGCGGTCATTGGGAGCGCCCAGCGCGTCCCGCACGGTGTCCAACATGGCGTGCAGGCTCAGGTGCTCCAGCGACGGCACGCGCAGGTTGAGGCGCTCCAGGGGGATGCCCTGCTTCGCCCAGTACGCGTCCAGCCAGACGCCCTTGGCGGAGAGGGGGCCGGAGGCGAAGCCGTGCAGGTAGAGCCAGCGGGGACCGGAGGGGGTGGGGGGCGGCGCGTTCATGGGCGCGCACTGTACCCGCGCTCGCTAGAAGCGCAGCACGGGCCCGGCGACGATGCTCTGGAGCGGTTTGGCGCACATGTTCACGCTGACGCCCGCGCTGGCGCTGGTGTCGTCCGTGGCCTTGGTGAACTTCACGTCGCAGAACTGGATGGCGGTGGCGAGGGAGATGCCCCACCGGTCGCTGATCCAGCCGTCCAGGCCCACGCGGAAGGCCATGCTGGTGACGTCGAAGTCCTCGCGGCGCAGCTGGCCCAGGCTGTCCGGGGTGAAGGGCTGCGACCAGCTCTTGGCCAGGCGCGCGCCCACCCACGGTGTCACCGGCTTGTCGCCGAGGAAGCGCAGGCGGGCTTCCAGGCCCACGGCGGTGTAGTCCAACTGCACGCGGCTCATCTCGGACGGGTTCTGGGCCTCGGCGAACTGCTGGCCCCAGGTCTGGGTGGTCTCGAAGACGACGCCCAGGGACAGGCCGGGCGGGGTCTCCACGGCGAGCCAGGCCTGGAGGGCGGGGCCCTTGGCGCGCCAGTCGCTGAAATGATCCAGGGTGATGCCCGCGCCCAGGGAGGCATAGCCATGCCACCCGTCCGCGACCGCTGGCCCCGCGCCCAGGACGCCGGCCAGGGTCAGCCACTTCCACTTCGTATCCATGCCGCCACTGTATGCCGGACCGGGGGCGAGGCTAGGCTTCGGGGCATGTCCGTATCTTTCGAGGTCGCGGCGGCCGAGGTCCGCGACGCGCTCACCGACGCGAGCCGGGGGCTGGTCGAGCGCGAGGCGATGGTGGAGCTGGTGGCGCTGTCGGCGGTGGCGGGCGAGCACCTGCTTGTCGTGGGACCGCCGGGCACCGCGAAGAGCGAGGCGGTGCGCAGGACGGCGCGCGGCCTGGGCGGCACCTACTTCGAGTACCTGCTGGGGCGCTTCACGGAGCCGTCTGAAATCTTCGGGCCGGTGGACCTGCGCAAGCTGCGCGAGGGGCTGGTGGAGACGGAGACGGCGGGCATGTTGCCGGAGGCGGAGGTGGCCTTCCTGGACGAGGTGTTCCTGGGCTCCACCGCCATCCTCAACACGCTGCTGGGGCTGCTGAACGAGCGCACCTTCCGGCGTGGCCACACGCGCATGCAGTGCCCGTTGCGGGTGTGCGTGGGCGCGTCCAACACGCTGCCGGAGGATGACGCGCTGGCGGCGTTCGCGGACCGGTTCCTCGCGCGCATCTTCGTGGAGCCGGTGCCGGATCCGCGGCTGGAGGAGCTGCTGGAGGGAGGCGCGTCGCTGTGGGCGGACGCGGCGCCGCGAGTGGCGTCGCTTCAGTCCCTGGACGTGGTGGCCCAGGCGGCGAGGCGCGCGGACCTGGGGCCGGTGCGGCCGCACCTGGCGCAGGCGCTGCGGACGCTGCGGGCGGCGGGCATCGCGCTGTCGGATCGGCGCGCGGTGAAGGTGCAGCGGCTGGTGGCCGCCGCCGCGGCGCTGGCGGGGCGGACGACGCCGGGCGTGGCGGACCTGTGGCCGCTCGTCTACGCGGTGCCCACGAAGGAGGCGCAGGCGCTGGCGCGCGACGTGCTGCGCGACGTGCTGTCCGCGTCGGAGAACCTGGCGCTGCCGGCCGCGGCGCTGGAGGCGAGCGCGGGGCCGCTGGCCCGGGCCCAGCGCATCGCGCAGGCGGGGCACGTGTTGCTGGAGTCGCGGCCCGTGGATGGAGACGTGGACGCGGTGGCCGCGTGGCGGCTCAAGCTGGAGGGCGTGGCGCGCGAGATGGACGCGGGCTTCGCGCCGGAAGCACTGCCGGAGACGCTGCGTACGCTGCGTGGCGCGGTGGCGGCGGTGCTGGAGGAAGAAGCGAGCACTCGCGCGGCGTGACGTGCGTCATCCAGGCCAGCCCTCGAAGGTGTCCCATCCTTCGGGAGGTGCGTGGAACCCGAGGGCTTCCAGGCACTGACGGGATGGGTGCATCCAGGCTGTGCCTGGAAGGCTGTCGGAGGGAGTCTGGAGCACGTTGTCCGCGAGCGCTCGTACCTGGGATGCCGCGGCTCGGAATCGCTCTGCGTCGGCGCTTCCCTTGGCTTGCTCGCAGAACGCCGCAAGCGAGAGCAGCCGCGCATCCAACGCCTCACGCAGCGCGGTGGGTGGGGCCTGCGTGCACCATTGTGCATACAGGCGAGGCGCGGCCAGTACGGTCAACAGGTTGAGTGCCTCCGCCACCAGGGCTGCCTCCTGCTCCCAAGAGGTCTCAGCCACAGAAAGGCCCCACCCGAGCGTTGAAGGGCAACGTGTGAAACAGCAGGGCCTTCCCGGTAACGGTTTCACTGCTCATGCACGTGTAGACGGCCCAGCCCTTGAGGGCGAGATGCTCCATGCCTTTGACGAAGCAATAGGGACACTTGCCTTCACCGCAGCTTGAAACGAAGCATGCGGTGCTCCCGCAGGGGACTGTCGCAGGCCAGCCTCGTGCGGTGCAGCCCGGCGCTTTCGTCAAGGGCGGATCCGCGGATGCGAGCTGGGACTGCGATGCGGCGAGCACGCCGAGTCCCATCACCAGGCGTTTCAGTTTCAGGCGCCCAAGACGTTGCAATGCCTCCTCCATCGCTGCGGCGTGTCCCGGGAGGCTATCCCGCTTCCAACGAAAGGTCGCGGCGCGGGAGCTGTCGTCACGGTGAGGTAGGGGACTCGACGTACTTCGCGAGCTTCTCCAGGGACATCCGCCAGCCCAGTTCGTTGTCGGCGGGTGGTACGCCGGGCGGGAGTCCTTCGTGCACGGCGATGAGGTCGGTGCCTCCGTCCTGCGCGTCGGTGAGCGTGAACGTGATGATCATCTCTCCTTGAAGCGCGGGGTTGGAGGTTTCGAACTCGGTGGTTTCGATGACCTGTTCGTCTGGCACGAGCTTCACGAAGCGGCCGTGATGCGTGTCCGTGTGCGCGGTCGTCTTGCCGGTCTCCGTGGGCGCGTCGTAGGTGAGCGAGATTCGGAACGCGCCGCCCTCGCGCGGTTCGAAGATGTGCACCTGACTGGTCATGCCGTCGGGCACCATCCACGTCGCGACCGCTCGGGCGTCAATCAGGGCGCTGTAGACGCGCGAGCGGGGGGCCTTCAGGTGGGAGCGGATCCGGGTCGTGCTCATGCTCGGGAGCATGGGCAGCGGCTCCGGATGCTGTACAGCGGAAGTCCGGCGGACTGTCGCGCGTCATGCCCGGCGCGGTCTAGAGTGCCGGGGTGATCAACGGGCGTGGGATGCGCGGGAGCAGGGCGTCATGAGGCCGCCTCTGGAGCCGGTCGTCGCGGGACTTCCCGTGCGCTGGCGCCCCCGGGCCCTGCCCCTGGAGCCCGTGGCCGTGGCCGGCGTAGGCCCCGTGGCGCTCGCGCTGGGACACCGCGCTTCGCGGGCGGAGGACGCGACGCTTGCATCGTGGACCGGTGTCGCGGGACCGGACGTGCTCGTGCTGCTGGGGGCTGCTGCTTCGCTGCCCTGGGTGGATGGCGCGGTGTACCTGGGCCGTGACCCACTGGCGCCCGCGCTGCTGCTGCCCTGCGCGCTGGAGCCGGAGGTGGCGCCTTCGCTGTTGGAGCGTGCGCTGCTCGCGGGGCAGGGCGATGCGCCGCTCGCGGTGCTGCCCTCGTCCGGGATGCTCGTCTCCGTGGCGGCGGCCAAGCCTGTCGCGCGTGTCTCGCTGTCCGCGTGGTTGTCCGCCTCCGTCGTGGAGGCCGCTTCGTGACGACCGCGCTGCCTCCCGCGCTGCGCCCCTGGGCGGCGCAGCTGTCCCTCTTTCCGGAGGACCTCGCGCGGCACCTGGGACCGCATGTGGCGCGGCTGTCCGCGGCTGTCGGGACACTGCGGCCTCGCGGTGAGGCCGAGGGCGGTGAACCTCAAGGTTATGACGGGCTCTCCCGACGAGGTGCGTTCGACCGGCTGCTCGTCAGTGAGTGGCTCTGGGCATTGGAGGCGCCGGAGGAACTGGTGCGCCGCGCGGCGTTCGGTGAGTTGTCATTCCTCAAGCCCGCGTTCCGGCAGCCGCAGGGGGCTCGGCGCACCGTGGTGCTGCTGGACGTGGGACCGGATCAACTGGGCCTGCCGCGCATCGCGCACCTCGCGCTGCTGGTCGTGCTCTCGCGCCGGGCGGAGGCCGTGGGCGCGGCGTTCACCTGGGGCGCGCTCCAGACCGAGCCCGCTCACGCCACCCATACGGGGCTGGGTGGCACGTCGTTGCTTGCGTGGCTCGAAGCCCGCTCCACCGTGCCCGCGTCCTCGCGGCACCTGGCCGCGTGGCGCGAAGCCCTGGACCTTTCACGCGCGCCCGAGGACGTGTGGCTCGTGGGCTCGTCACGACTGGGGCGGCTGGAGGGCTCGGAGGGGATGTCCCGCGTGGAGGTCTCCGAACCGATGGAGCCCGGTGCGCACCGGCTCACCGTGGACGTGCGGCCCGCGGCCCGTGTGCCCCGCTCGGTGGTGCTGGAGCTTCCGCCTCCGGAGGATTGCCTGCGGCTGCTGCGCAACCCCTTCCGTTCCGAGCAGGCGGCTTCCGGGGTGCAGTCGCGCAAGGGCGGCCAGCACATCGTGGGCTTCTCCTTCTCCGCGGATGGCAAGCGTGTGCTGCTGTTCTCCGCGAATGGCGCCGTCGAGGCCATGGCGGTACCGCATTCTCCGCGCGCGACCGTGCCCAAGCCCCGGCGCGTCCAGGTGCCTCCCGGCCAGCGCGTGGTCGCGGCGGGCTGGCGCTCCTCGGGCGGACTGCTCGTGCTCGCGCGCCAGGGGGACATCTACGTGATGCACGGGCAGTTGCGGGTGCCCGAGGGTTTCCGCCCGGGGCGCTATCACTATCACGTGGCGGATGACTCCCTGCGGCCGGACCCCGCGCCGGGCGCGCTCCCGTTGACCCTTTTGAGCTGGGGGGAACGGCGCGAGTATGAACGCGTCTGGTTGAAGGACGGCAAGGACCGGCTGTTCTCGCTGCCGCGTCCCTCCTCGAGGACCGAGGTGATCGAGGTGGAGGAGGGCGTCTCCGCGATGGCGGAGGTGAAGGCGCGCCCTGTCTGCGTGCTGCGCCCCCCGGGGGTGGGAGGGGTGGTCATCTCACGGCTGCGGGGGATGAGCGCGGGGCAGCCCTACCTCACCCCGCTCAACGCGCGCCACGGAGAGGCGTACTTCGGCCATTCGCCGTCGGGAGCGCATCCCGACGCGGGGCTGCTGGCGGTACGTGACAACGATTCAGACTGGAAGCTGTTCCTGGACACGGGCGTGTCGGTGGTCACCGTGCCCGAGCGCTACCGCGTGGTGGGGGTGGTGCATCCGCCCGCTCCGTCCCCGCCTGGGCTGCTGGCGTTGGCTTCGGATCAACGCACCTTCTCCTTCCTCTCGGACCAGCCACCCCGGCAACTCGCGGTGGCCAACAACCGCGTGGTGCAGGCCGCGGCGAGTCACGGGCGGCCGGTATTCGGGTGGCTGACGCGGGCGGGGGAGTTCGTGCTGTGGGACCTGTCGGAGCAGACGGTGTTGTACCGCTCCGTCCCGGAGGCCACGCCGTGAGCGCCGCGTCCGGAGCCGTACGTCCTTGCGCCCAGGTGCATCGGGGCACCGTGGTGGCAGCGGCCTGGTGGTTCCATCCAGGACTGCTGGGAGAGGCCGAGGCACGTCGCCGCGTGCTGGCGGCCTGGAGTCCCGGCGCCACGGTCTGGGCGCTGGCGGGAGGCCATCTGCTGAAGCTGGCGGCGCCGTGCAAGAGCGCGGTGGAATCCGCGCCCGGACTGCCGCTGGTGCTGGAGTCCGGAGTGCTCACCAGCGCGCCGCTGAGCCCGAAGGAGCGCGAGCGACTGGCGCCGCCGCCGGGAGCCGTCGTGCTGGTGCACGAGGGCATCGCGCGGATGTACGGGCCCGGAGCGCTGCGCCAGGTGGATCCGGGGACGTGGCTGGACATCTCGGAGTGGCGGCGCGTGCGGGTGAAGGGATTGGGCGCGCCGCCTCCGCCCATGAAGACCGCGCTGGAGCCGCTGCCTCCGCCCACGCGCGCGACGTTCGGACCGAAGGTGCCCGCGCTCGCGCCCGAAGCGGAGCGCATGCTGGCGCGCATGGCGGGGCGAGAGGTCCCGGTGGTGCGCGAGGGCTTCTTCGAGAGACTGCGGCGGGTCTTCTCGCGGAAGCCCGGCGAAGCCGTGCTGACCGTGCACCGTGAAGGCTTCTTCGCACGGTTGCGCCAGGCCTTCCGCACGGAGACGCACGGAACACCGGGCAACGCGTTGGCCCCGAGTCGCGCGGGATGGCTCGACCGTCTGCGGAGCGCCTTCTCTTCGGACACGGCTCACACCTCCGCCACGGACTCTGGCGTACGGGCCGGCTGGCTCGCGCGGCTCCTCGCGGGGATGCGCGGACGCAACGACGCCACGGATTCACAGGGCTCGCTCCCCGCGCCCGGCGCACGTCCCGCTGAACCCGAAGGCCCGAGCGCGCTCGAACAGCTCAAGGAGTGGATGCTTCGGAACACGCTCCTCGGGCAGCTCGTGGGACGGCGCAAGGGCGACTACCTGCGCCACCTCTTCGAGCTCTTCGAGCAGGGCAATCTCGACGAGGCCCTGCGCCACGCCATCCCCCTGGGCAAGGACCCGGACGCCCGCGCGAAGCTCGCGCTCGGAGTTCCCGGCCCGCGCGAGAATCTGCACATCCAACCCCAAGGCCGGAGCGGTGCCGCGCAGTCGTTCGGCGGAGGCCCCGCCGTGTTCGAAGCGCTGCGTGAGCGCTACCGCGAGACCTTCCGTCGCCTGGAGCGCGAAGGCCGCATCGACGAGGCCGCCTTCGTCCTCGCGGAGCTGCTGGAAGCGACCGAAGAGGCCGTGTCCTTCCTGGAGCGCCACGGCCGCTTCCAGCTCGCGGCGGAGCTCGCGGAAGGGCGCGACCTCCCGCCGGGCCTCGTGGTGCGCCAGTGGTTCCTCGCGAAGGACGTGGAGCGCGCGGTGGCCATCGCACGGCGCTCGGGCGTGTTCGCGGACGCCGTGCTGCGCCTGGAGAAGACCCATCCCGCCGAAGCGCAGGCCCTGCGCCTCTTGTGGGCGGAGTCGCTCGCGGAGGCCGGAGACTGGTCGCGCGCGGTGGACGTCGTGTGGCCCGTGTCGTCCGCGCGCCACATCGCACGCGCCTGGGTGGAGCGGGGCATCCAGGCCGGAGGCACGGGCAGCGCGAAGCTCCTGGCGCGCCTGGCGCTCGCGTTCCCGGACGGCTTCGGCGCGGCGCGCGAGGACATCCAGGCACTGCTGTCGGACGAAACCCCGACACGCGCTCCGGAGCGCCTGGCCTTCGCCACGGAGTTGCTGCGCGCGGACGCCTCCGATGCCCGGAGCGCGCTCCTCGTCCCCACCGTGCGCTCGCTGATGCGTGACGAGGTGATGGAAGAGCTCCCTTCCAACGCCAGGCTCCTCCAGCAACTGCACGCGCTCAAGGACCCGGCACTGGCCGCGCTGCGCACGGACCTGCCGACGCCGCGGGCCTCCCAACGGAGCCCCTGGGCTGAAACGCACGACCTGCCTCCCGTGCGCGTGTGGATGGACCGCAGCCACGCGGGCGCCCACGCCGTGCATGACGCCGTGGTGCTGCCGGGCCGGCGCGTGCTGCTCGCGCTGGGGGAAGCGGGCGCGCGGCTGGTGGGTCCGGATGGGCGCACGCTCGCGGGCTTCGACGTGCCGGCGTTCTCGCTGGTCCTGTCCGCGCAGGGAAACCGCGCGCTCGCGCTGGCGCGCCGGGGCGACCTGTGGCGCGTGTCGCGGCTGGACCTGGTGGAGCGCCGGGCCACGCGCTGGTGCGACCTGGAGCTGGACGCGTGGGCCCCCACCTACGACGGGGAGCGGTGGTTCACCGCCACGCGCGACACCGTGACCATGGTGGACACGCTCGCCGCCGAGCCGCGCTCGCTGTGGCGCGTGCCGGAGGTGGGAGGCACCGTGCTCGAGATGGCCGCGGACGCGAAGCACCTGTCCTTCCTCGTCCTGCACCTCACCCCGGGCCAGGACTTCGAACGTCTGGAGCGCTGGGTCTATGCGCTGGAGAGCGGCCCCGTCCTGCGCGGGCGCGCGGACATGAAGGACCTGCGGGAGACGCTGGACGTCCTCTCGCTCACGCCCGACGGCGAGGCGATGGGCGTGCTCATCGCGCCTACCGAAGACGAGGAGCCCGGACCCTGGCCCTACTACGTGGCGCCCATCGTCGCGCGGCGCTTCCACCGCCCGTCTCGGCCGGACGGGGAGCGCATGGGCGTGGTGCTCACTCCCTCTTGGAGCGTGACGCGCTTCCAGAAGCGCGAGCTGCACACGGCCGTCCTGCGCACCGTCGCCGACCATCCCCGGGCGACGGTGGAGTTCTCCGGCACCCCGCCCCAGGTCGTGCGCCTCACGGAGGACTGGTGCGCCATCCACGACCTGCACGGGCGCGTGGTGTGGCTGGACCTGCACTCCGGCGAGGTCCACCGCGTGCCGGTGGTGTGAACCTCACCGTCAGGCGCAGCGCATATGGCTGGGCACGATGACCATGCTCGCCGTCAGCGCGCAGCCGGCGTCGTCCACCTCCAGCACCACGCGCACGCCCTCCACCGTCACCAGCAGCGAGGGCAGCTCGCTGTGCAGCGCCATCAGCCACGACGACGCCAGGGGCAGCTCCGAGGCCGCCAGCTCCGCGGCGCGCAACAGGTGCACGCGCACCGCGTGACGGACCGGGGCCGGCAGGGCGTGCAGTGTGTAGAGCGACTCGTCCGTCAGCCGCAGCGAGTACGGCACGCGCGGGGGTTCCTTCGGACGCCCGGGCAGCTCGCGCAGCCGCTCGGCCAGGGCCCGCACCAGCGCCTCCGGCTGGGATGGCTTGTGCAGGAAGCCCACCACCCCGTTCAGCGGCACGTCCGGCGTCCCGCTCGCCGAGGACATCAGCATCACCGTCAGGTGCCGCAGCCGCGCGTCCGTGCGCAGCTGGCCGTACACCTCCCATCCATCCAACCGGGGCAACACCAGGTCCAGGAGGATGAGGTCCGGGTGCTGCGCGCGCGGGCGATGCCGCAGCCAGTCCAATGCCTCCGCGCCGTCCGCAACGGACGACACCACGAAGCCCGCTTCTCGCGCCGCGCGGCCCACACCCTCTCGCCATGTCCGATCGTCCTCGACGAGCAGCAGGTGGTGGACGCCCAGGGCCATCCCCCGATTCGACCCGTTCTTCCTCGGGTTCTTGAAGCGCACCCGGGTCCAACGGGAGCCCCAGCGTCACCTGTCCGACAGTGTGCCCCGGCGACTGTTTCCGCCAGACGCCCGGCGCCCGACCGCTCGCATCACCGTGTCACTGTCATCTTGCAGTTGGGCTGTAGATGCGCACCCTTGGCGGCGCTCATGGCCTACCGCTGCCAATTGGAACCCCCGGTGGTGCGCACGCTCACGGCGTGTACGCCCGCGGTGCGGGAGCGGCTTCAGGCGGAGCTGGGGGCGCTCGCCAGCCGGATGCCGGGTCTGCCGGTGCCACCGTCGGGGCGGGAGGGGGCGACGGTGCTCTCCTGCGGCTTCCAGGTCCGCTACCGCTTGGAGCCGGGCGCGCGGCTCCTGCGGTTGACCGCCTTGTTGCCACTGGGCCTGGTCCGTTCGCCTTCCTCCTGACACGTCGTCAGACGGTCCTTGTCGCATGGGAAGCGGGAGCCTAAGTCGGAGGTGACCTCCTCTTCTCCCGGATGCACCCCAGGTCCCCTTCGCCCCGCGAGCCTCGCACCGTGTCCCTGCCCCTGGCCGACTTCCTCTTCCAGTCCCGTGACGTCCTGCAGGACGCGTGGCTCCACGAAGCCCCGGGGTCTGGCGACACCTTCACGCATGGGCTGTCCGCGGTGGCGGCCCGGATGTCGAACCCGGACGCGCGCGTCTCCGACCCACTGGCGCGGGAGCTGTCGCTGCTGGTGCAGGGCTCCAACGGGCACCCCACGACGACGAACTTCCGGCGCCTGCGCGACACGGTGCTGCGGCTGTGGCGCGAGCGGGGCGGCGGAGGCCCGGGCGACGAGGAACAGGTGGAGCGCTTCCACGACGCCGTGGACTCGGTGGAGGCCGCGGCGCTGGAGGCCCACGTCCAGGCGCGGATGCTCGCGTCGCGCGAGGCGGCGGAGGCAGCGCGTGAGCAGGGCGCTCCGGACGCGTCCGGGCCCCAGCGCTGGGAGGACATCTTCACGCACCTGGGCGTGGGCGTGGCGGTGATGGCCGCGGAGGACAGCGCGTTCGTGGCGGCGAACCCCGCGCTCGCGCGCATGCACGGACAGCCCGCGGAGGCGCTCAAGGGGCTGCGGCTGGAGGACCTGGTCGCGCCCGAGTCGCGCGGCGCGCTGCCCCGGCACATGGCCGCCGCCAGCTCCAAGCCGTTCCACGAATACGAAGCGCTGCACCTGCGCCGCGACGGCAGCCGCTTCCCCGCGTTCGTGCACGTGACGTCCTTGAGGGACGCCACGGGCCGCCGCGTGGGCCGCGCCGCCACGGTGCTGGACATCACCCAGCGCCGGAATGCGGAAGCGGAGCGGCAGCGCCTGCTGGCCACCATCGAGGCGGAGCGCGCGCGGCTGGCGGCGGTGTTGGATCAGCTCCCCGCGGGCGTGCTCATCGCGGAGGCGCCCAGCGGCCGGCTGCTGTTGGGCAACCGCGCGCTGGAGTCGCTGTTGGGCCAGCCGTTCCGGCCCTCGGCCAGCCTGGCGGACTACGAGTCGTCCCACCAGATGTTCACCGCGGACAACCAGCCGCTGGCGGACGACGCGTGGCCCATGGCCCGCGCGCTGCGCACCGGTGAGACGCGCCAGGCGGAGCCGCTCCAGGTGCGCCGGCCGGACGGCACCACCGCGCACCTGCTGGGCTCCAGCGCGCCCGTGCGCGACCGGGACGACCACATCGTCGCGGGCGTCGTCACGCTGGTGGACGTCACCGAGCGCCGCCGCGCGGAAGAGGCGGCGCGGGAGGCGGCGCAGTTCGGCGAGCGGCTCATCGCCATCGTCAGCCACGACCTGCGCAACCCCCTCAACGCCATCCAGCTGTCCGTCACCAAGCTCCTGCACGGCGACGCGCTCCAGGAGCGCGACCGCAAGGCGGTGTCCCGCATCGCGCGCTCCAGCGAGCGCATGGCGCGGATGATTTCGGAGCTGCTCGACTTCACCCGCAGCCGGCTGGGCGGCGGCATCCCCATTGAGCGGGTGCCTGGCGACGTGCGCGCGGCGGTGCGCCAGGCGGTGGAGGAGCTGGAGGCGGCGTGGCCGGAGCGCTCGCTGACGTTGAACGTGGGCCCGGGCCGCTACGACGGCGCCTGGGACTCGGGCCGGCTGCTCCAGGTGGTGAGCAACCTGGGCGGCAACGCGCTCCAGTACAGCCCGCCGGACTCACCCGTGCGCTTCACGCTGTCGGACGCGGACGCGCACGTGGTGCTGGAGGTGCAGAACGGCGGAGACCCCATCCCGCCGGACATGCTGCCGCGTCTGTTCGACCCCTTCCGGCGCGGCGCGGGCAGCAACACGCACGGCGGCCTGGGGCTGGGGCTCTACATCGTCGAACAGGTGGTGAAGGGCCACGGAGGCCGCATCGAGGTGCGCTCGCGCGCGTCGGAGGGCACCGTCTTCCGCGTGCTCCTGCCTCGCGAGCCGGCGCAGCCCGTGACGCCGCAGGCTCAGTAGGCGGCGGCTAACTGCGACTGCGTGGAGGAGCGGAACGGCTCCAGCGCGCGCATCAGGTCGTCCAGGTCCAGCGGCTTGGGGATGGACGCCCGGATGCCCTGGGGCACGGGGCGGGTGGCGCCCGCTCCCGACACGACGATGACGGGCAGGTTCTTCAGGCGCGGCTCCTTCTGCACGCGCTCCATCAGCTCCCAGCCGCTCATCACCGGCATCATCAAATCCAGCAGCATCACGTCCGGCGTGGGGCCCTTCCTCAGGCGCTCCCAGGCGTGCAGGCCGTTGCCGGCGACCTCCACGGCGAACCCTTCCAGCGTGAGGAACTCCTCCAGCATCTCACGGCTGTCGACATGGTCTTCCACGAGGAGGATGAGGCTTCGCATGGCATCCGGGAGCCTCCCCCCGTCCGGCTCCGTCCGAAAGACCCCGTGTCCAGGGAACGTCCAGCCCTGGACGATAGGCCATTGGCAATGTGAAGCCCGCGCCACTCCGGGTGCCTTGGAGGGCAGGCGCCTGTCTCCATGCCCGCGAAAAGCGGATGGGGCCTCCCCCTTCCAGGCGCCAGGCGCGCGGAAGGCGAAGGCCCCACCGGGGACCTCAGGCTACAGGTCTGTTCAGCCCTGGTACTGGTGCACGGACATGATGGGGTAGTTCATGGACGTGAGGCTGATGCGCTGCGAGCCGTCCGAGTTGATGTTGTTGGAGCCGATGAACTGGGCCTTGCCGTCCTTCCAGCCCGCGAACATCACCACGTGCTGGCCGCTGCCCACCTTCATGGAGACGACGTCGCCGGGCTTCGCGTCCTTCAGGTCCACGCGCTTGAAGTTCGGGTCGCGGTCCAGGTTCGCCTGGAGCGTCATCACGGACGCGCTGTGCTGGCTGTCCTTGATCTGCCCGGCCTGCTCCAGGCACGCGGAGACGAAGTTGGCGCAGTTGACGTTGTTGGGGACCCAGTCCTCCATGTCCGCGCCCACGCCGGACGTCTCGTACTTCAGCGAGCCGGCGTTCTTGCCCATGTGGGACATCGCGATGTCGAACGGGCTGCCACCGGGGCCACGCGTGCCCGGGCCCGCGCCGCCCGGAGGCGCCGTCACGTTGCCCGCGCCGCTGGAGCCGCCCGAGCCGCCACCGCGCACACCCTGCGTGCCGGGCTCGAAGCTGTCGCGCGAGCCGGGGATGTTCAGCGTCTTGCCCGCGTAGATGAGGTCCTTGTTCTGGATGTCCGGGTTGGCCTTCATCAGCGAGTCCACGGAGGTGCCGTAGCGCTTCGCCAGACCAGACAGGGTGTCGCCAGATTGAATGCGGTAGCTCATGGGGGGCTCCTGGAGGGAGCAGTGACCCGGAGTGGTCACCGGCTGCGATTGTTTCCATTCTCGGCGATCAAGAACCCGGGTTGCGTCCCTCGCCTGCTTTTCACTCCAGGCGCGCACATGTGGCCGAATGGGCACACCCGGAGCGGAATCCCGGTCACGAAAGCGTCGCACCGGCGACGGGCCCCGCCCGGGGAGGCGCTTATCCCGGTGCGTAATTTCCGGGGATTTAGCGGCGCCATGACGGGGTGCGTCCAGGTGGGTGCTCCTTATGAAAGGGGAAACAATCCGAGGGGATGGAGGCGCGCGCCGCGCTTGAACGGGTGGGAGGGCCCGCGCATGGTGGCGGGGTGACGACCATTGCTCATCCCGACTTCACGGCGGCGCGGTTCGGCGGCTTCCCGGACGCGCGCTTCACCCCGGCTCCGGCGGACGGCGTGCTGCCGGAGGGCTTCTTCACCACGACGAACCTGCCCACGTACGTGCGGGTGGACGGGCGGTGGCGGATGCCGCGCGAGCCGCGCATGGACGGCGCGCTGGTGCTGGACGCCCAGGGCGAGCTCTGGGTGCGCGAGGGCCGCCGGGTGCGCGCGGGCGAGCAGGTGGTGGTGGGGAAGGCGGAGGACGGCAGCGAAGGCGTCTACGTGAACATGGCCTACCTGATGGAGGAGGGGGAGGGCGAGTTCAAGTTCATGACGAGCGAGGTGTCGCGCGAGAAGCCCATCGACTACGCGCACATGGCGCGGGTGCTGGTGGAGGAGCGCGAGCGTGGGGGCTATCCCATCTGGGTGACGGGGCCGGCGCTGGTGCACTCGCGGGCGCGGGCGGACATGACGTGGTTCGTGGAGAACGGCTTCGTGGGGGCGCTGCTCGCGGGCAACGCGGTGGCGGTGCACGACATCGAGGCGTCCATCTACGGCACGACGCTGGGGATGAGCGGCGCGGGCGAGGCGACGTCGGGCGGGCACGGGCTGCACATGCGCGCCATCAACCGGGTGCGGCAGGCGGGCTCCATCGCGAAGGCGGTGGAGGCGGGCGTCATCACCAACGGCATCATGCACGCGTGCGTGAAGCACGGGGTGCCGTTCGTGCTGACGGGCTCCATCCGGGATGACGGGCCGTTGCCGGACGTGGTGACGGACAACCTGGCGGCGCAGGACGCGATGCGCAGGCACGCGGTGAAGGCGACGATGGCGGTGCTCGTGGCCACGGCGCTGCACGCCATCGCGACGGGGAACATGCTGCCCGCGTTCGTGACGGAGAAGGACGGCTCCTTGCGGGAGCTGCCCACCATCTGCGTGGACTCGTCCGAGTTCGTGGTGAGCAAGCTGAAGGACCGGGGCACGCACCAGGCCTTTGGCGTGGTGACGAACGCGCAGGACTTCATGCACATCCTGCGGCTGTACGTGGAGCGCGAGCTGGCCGCGCGAGCGGCGGCGCCGAAGCCGGCCTGACGCCTCAGCGCTGGGTGAGAGCGGGGACGGAGACGGCCTTCCAGGCCGTGCTCGACAGTCCGCCCTCGGTGCCGAAGAGGGCGGAGTCGCCGTCGGGGAGCACCGCGTAGACGCGCGGGTCGGCCAGCTTCGGCAGGGCCCGCGTCTCTCCCGTGGCCGCGTCGAAGTACGACGCGCCGAGCAGCGTGCCCACCAGCGCCCCACCGGGCACGAGCGCGGCGGAGACGATGGCGGAGGAGGGCAGGCCGGGCGCGGCGCGCACGCGCGTCCACTTCGCGCCGTCGAAGTAATTGAAGCCATCCTGGCAGGTGCCCGCGACGGCGCGTCCCTGCGCGTCGGTGGACAGCGCGGTGATCCAGTTGTCGGTGAGGTCGCGGCCGTCGTGGAAGCGCTGCCACTTCGCGCCGTCCCAGCGCAGCAGCCCCCGGTCCTCGCTGCCCATCCACAGGAAACGCCCCGAGGCTTCACCCACGGAAGGGTGCTTGCTCCACTCCGTCGGCAGCGGCAGCCGCTTCACGAGCGACAGGGGCGCGGTGCCAGGAGTGACCAGGGACACGCCCCGGCCATCCACCAGCGCGACACCTTCATCCATCTGGGACACGTTGAGCACGGACAGCTTCCCCAGGGCCACGGGGTTGCGAGCGCCGTAGGCCACCTGCGTCCAGGTCTTCCCGTCATGGAAGCCCAGGCCATACGTGGTGGCGACGTAGAGGTTCGGTCCGTCGCTGCTGATGCCCAGCACCTGGTCGCTGGGAAGCGAGGGCGTGCGGACGGTCTGCCACCGGCCGTCCTCGCGCTGCCAGCAAGCGCCCCGGTCGAACGTGCCCACCACCAGCCGCCCCTGATGCCGGGCGAGCGCGGTGATGTGATTGCCGCAGATCTGCCCGGTGGAGGTGACGCGGCGCCACCCCTTCGGCCCGAGCTTGAACACTCCCGAGGAACGCGTGCCCGCCCATTCCGAGTTCAACACGGTGGCGCCCTTGGGAGCGCTCGCGGCCTGGAGCGGCACGGACTCCGTCTCCCACGCGTGCACCTCACCGTGACTGCCCACGATGCGCACGCCCTGCTCCGTCACGGTGAAGGACAGCGGCCCGGTGGGCACGTCGCGCAGCGCGGAGAGCCGGCCACTGGCGCTGATGGAGAACGCGCCCTCGGTGGTGCCCACGTCCACGCCGTCGCGCGTGTCGGAGATGAAGCGCACCGGCCCCGGCAGTGACCACGCGCGCTCGGTGCCCAGCTCGAACAGGCGCCCCTCCGCCGTGCCCGCGAAGCGCGGCGAGAACGCCGTGTACGTCGCGCCCGGAGTCAGCACCGAGGCCAGTGACTCCAGCCGGCTCACGTAGTCCGGGGTGCTCGCGTCCTCGACGGGAGGCAGCGCCTGCCAGCGCACGTCCAGCACGGGCGTCACCTGGAAGCGGGCATCCAGCGACACCAGCCCTTCATCCGTGGCGACGAAGAGCCGGTCGCCCGTGGACTCCAACGCGCGGCAGTAGTGGCTGGGGAGCCCGTCCTCCACCGTGAGCACTCGCACCGGACGGCCCGCGGGCGTGAACAGCTCCAGGCCGCCTTCGGTGCACGCGACGACGTGGCCGCCGAAGGGCTTCAGGTCGTGCACGGTCTCGGTGTTGGTGACGGTGGCGGCCAGGGTCAGGGCGGTGAGGGTGGAGAGCATCATGCTCGACCCCTATTGCGAACCCCGGGCCAGCCCGGTGTGTGTCCCCGGAGCCGCACCCGAGGCCCCAGGCCAGCGGGCCTGTTGACCCTGGTGCCCTTCACGAACGATGGTCGCGCGGGGGAATTGGGGCCGGGCCTCCGTTGGAGTCCACGACATGCTGCGTTCTGTTTCTTCCCTGGCGCTCGCGCTCGCCATTCTCTGCGCTTGTTCAGGGTCCGACCCGTGCGAGGGCACCCACTGCGGTTCGAAGCAGAACCTGCGCGAGGGGGATGACCATGGGGACTCCCTTGAGGCCGCGACCCCCGTGGGATGCATGGAGCCCTTCCACTGGGTGGAAGCGAACCTGGACAACCCCGAGGACGTGGACCTGTTCTCGTTCCACGTCACGGCCGGTCGCATCTACCGATTCAGCTGCACTGGGTTTTCGTCTGGCTACGACCCGAGCTGCAGTGTCGAGCTCCTCGGCGCGGACGGGCTCACGTTGCCGGGCTCGGTGGGCACGGGGGGGATCTCGACCTACCAGTCGGCCGTGCTCGCTACGCAGGATGGCCCCGTGTACGCCCGCGTGACGCGCAACCGCAACTCCACCTCCGCTTTCAATCCCTCCTACAAATACTCGCTGGTGGACCGGGGGCCGGACGACTTCGCGAACACCCTCACGGAAGCCACCCCGGTGCCCATTGGCGCCACCGTCTCGGGGTACGTCGAGCCCGCTGGCGATGTCGACGTCATCGCGCTGAACGCCGTCGCGGGCCGCGCCTACCGGTTGACGTGCCGGGGTGAATACGCCTCCCACAACTGCGGCATGCGAGTGCGTGGCCCTGAGGGCGAGGTGCTGTTCGAGTCGAATACGTTCGATTACAGGCCGAGGAGCGAAACGTTCGACCTCCAGGTGATGCAGGAAGGCCGTCATACGGTCGAGCTGTTCCTCTTCTGGGGGGGCATCTCCTTCGACGCCATCGGTGACTACACCTTCTCTGTCGCCGACCAGGAACCCTGAGCGCGCAGCTAGCGCGCGCTGCCCGCCGTGACTCCAAGGCGCTGCTCATAGGCCTCCAGCGTCCGCCGCCAGGCGGGCCGTGCCTCACAGCGCTCGCGATAGGCGGAGACGCGGGGGAAGCCTTCGAGCACGCCCGCGTTGCGCACCTCGCGCAGCACCGTGGTCATCAGGATGTCCGCCACGGTGAACGCCTCGCCGGCGACGTAGGGACGCTCCCGGAGCAAGTCCTCGAGCGTGGTCAGGTGGTGCTCGGCGTACTTCACCAACCCGGGGCGCCGCTGCGCGCCGGTGGGGTCGGAGTCGCCGAGCAGGTCGACCATGATGAGCTGGGACATCGGGAGCTCCACGGTGGTGAGCGCGGCGAAGCACCAGCGCGTCACCTGTGCGCGGCCCTGGAAGTCCGTGGGCATCAAGCGGCCCGTCTTCTCCGCCAGGTACAGCAGGATCGCACCCGTCTCGGTGAGCACGAAGCCGTCGTCATCGAGCACCGGCACCTGACAGAAGGGGTTCAGCTGCCGGTACGCCTCGCCTCGGGTTTCCCCCGCGGGATGATCCACGCCGTGCACCCGGTAGGGCAGTTCCAGTTCTTCAAGGGCCCACAGGACGCGCAAATCACGCGTGAGTCCGACGACCTTCGAATGGACGCGGCCAAAGCCGTACAGGGTGATCATCCCGGCATTGTCGATGCCGTGCCCGCCCACTGTCGAGGCCGGCGGGTGGCGACGCACTCCGAGAAGCGCGCCGCCAACGCCTGACGCGGGCCCTTAGAACGACTCTTCCGGCACTTCCATCAGGTCCAGGTTGCCGTTCTCCACCATGCGCGCGGCGTGGGCGATGCCGGGCAGCACCTCATGGCAGTACCAGCGGGCGCTGGCCACCTTGCCGCCGTAGAACGCCTTGTCGCCGGGGTTGGTCTTCATCCGCTCCAGCGCCACGGCCGCGTGGCGCACCAGCAGCCAGCCGATGATGACCTCGGCCACGGCGAACAGCACGCGGTTGCCCTGGAAGCCCACGTGGTAGACGGACTCGCCCAGCTTGCCCATCAGCGTGCCGAGCAGCGTCTGCAGCTGGCCCACCGCCTCACCCAGCGCGGCGCGCTCGGTCTTCAGCTCCGGGCCGCCCTCGTCGCCATCCGCCGTCGCGCGGACGCGCTCCAGCAAGCCCATCAGCGTCGCGCCGCCGTCGCGCGCCACCTTGCGCATCAGCAGGTCCAGGGCCTGGATGTGCGTGGTGCCCTCGTAGAGCGAGTCGATCTTCTGGTCGCGGATGTACTGCTCCACCGGGTAGTCCGTGAGGAAGCCCGAGCCGCCGTGCACCTGGAGCGACAGGGACAGCAGCTCGTACGCCTTCTCCGAGCTGTAGCCCTTCACCAGCGGCAGCAGCATGTCGTTGAGCACGTCCGCCTCGCCCGCGGCGGTGGAGCGGTGGCCGCCCTGGAGCTCCACCTGGTCCTGCACGGACGCGGTGAACAGGGCCAGCGCGCGCAGGCCTTCCGCGTGCGCCTTCTGCGCCATCAGCATGCGGCGCACGTCCGGGTGCTGGAGGATGTTCACGCGCGGCGCCGTCTTGTCGCGCGCCTTCCCCAGGTCGCTGCCCTGCACGCGGTCCTTCGCGAACGACAGCGCGCGGAAGTAGCCCGCGGACAGCGCGGCCATGGACTTGAGGCCCACCGCCATGCGCGCGTTCTCGATGATGTGGAACATCTGCCGGATGCCGTCGTGCACCTCGCCCAGCAGCAGGCCGCGCGTGGGCTTGCCGTCGCCGAACGTCAGCTCGCACGTGACGGACCCCTTCAGGCCCATCTTCTTCTCCAGCTTGGTGCACACGACGTTGTTGTGCTCGCCCAGGCTGCCGTCCTCGTTCACCCAGTACTTGGGCACCACGAACAGCGACAGGCCCTTGGTGCCCGGCGCCGCGCCGTCCGGACGCGCGAGCACCATGTGGACGATGTTCTCCGCGATGTCCGACTCACCGTTGGTGATGAAGCGCTTGACGCCTTCAATCTCCCAGACGTCGCCGTCCACGTGGCGGGCCTTGGTGCGCGCGGCGCCCACGTCGCTGCCCGCGTCCGGCTCCGTCAGCACCATGGAGCCGCTCCAGCGCTTGTCCAGGATGTGCGGCAGGAAGCGCTTCTTCTGCGACTCCGTGCCCAGCTTGTCGATGACGCGCGCGAGCAGGTTGCCCAGCGTGAAGAACGCCAGCGCGGGGTTGGAGCCCAGCAGCAGCTCGAACGCGGCCCAGCCCAGCGACGGCGGCGCGCCCAGGCCGCCCAGGTGCGGGGGCGTCTCCAACAGGTGCATGCCCGCGTCGTAGTAGGCGCCCATCGCGGCCTTGAGGCCGGGGGGCAGCTTCACCTCGCCGTTCTCCAGCTTCGGCGGGTTGTGCTCGGACTCGTCGAAGCTCTTCGCCAGCTCCTGCGTGCACAGCTGCGCGAACGTCTGCAGCGTCTGCCGGGCCGCCGTCTCGTCCAGGTCCCCGAAGGGCGCCTTGCCCAGCGACGTGTGGCCGATGTCCAGGAACTCGAAGAGGTTGAACTCAATATCGCGGAGGTTGGGCGTGTAGTGCAGGGACGACGACATCGAAGGACTCCTCGCGGCCGGGTGCGAAAGCAACAAGCCCCGCGCCGGTGAAGGCGCGGGGCCAAAGCGGACCGCCAGGGTACCCGAGATTGATTCGCGGGTCAGTCGCGCCGAGCGTGGATGACGCGCAGCGTCTCGCGACGCTCGAAGCGGTTGCCGGCGGCGTCGCGGGCGACGAACACCAGCTCGTAGGAACCGGCGGGCGTGCCCTCCGGGATGACCAGCGACTTGTTGAAGCGCAGGCCGTCCTGCGAGTCGAAGAGGTGCTGGTCCTCGCCGAAGAGGTCGCCGTACACGCTGACCTCCTGCGTGGCCTCCACCGCGTCCACGTCCAGCGTCAGCGTGTCACCGGGGGCGAGCTCCTTCTGCGAGAGGACGACGTCGAAGTCGTTGCCCTTGGAGTCCAGGCGGTAGCGAACCTCGCTGCGCTCCACGCGGCCGTCCGCCAGCTCCGCGATGATGAACACGGTGTAGTAGCCATCCGCGACACCCAGCGGCACGAGGAACCGGCCGCGCCACGAACGGGTGAGGTTGTCGAACGTGAGCGGCTTCACCAGGCCGAAGGGGAAGTAGGCGGTGACGCGGCGGGCGTTGCGCGGGGCGCGCACGGAGATGATGGGGTCACCGGGAGGAATCTCCTCGCGGCTGAGCGCGCCGGAGACCATACCGTCGGGGAGCTGCACGGGGACCATCTCGCGGACCGTTTCGCCGTTGGGGTTCGTGCGGGCCACCTGCTCCACCGCGACGAAGGACGTGTAGCGGCTCATCAGGTGGTACTGGAGCGCGGTGTCGGTGATGCCCTGGACGACTTCGGGCGTCTCGCCGCGGTAGCCCTCCACGGTGAGCTCCTCGATGCGCTGACGGGCCCAGAGGCTCTTGAGGGAGTCGTGCTCCGGGGCGACTTCGGGGAAGTGCACGGGCACGTCGAAGTGGCGGACCTGGCCACGCACGCGGCCGGAGATGCGGAGGACGCCGTCACCGGTGCCGGTGAACTTGCCCACGAGGAACAGCGGCTGGCCGGCGAAGAGGTCCGGCACGGACTTCGGGTACACGTCGCTGACGGGCAGGCCGTCCGTGTCCACCACGACCGAGGTGAGGACGGGGCCGCGCATGCGCTGCTCGAACTCGCGGGCGACGTCTTCCTCCGGGCGGTTGAGGTTGACGAGGGTGGAGGCGCCGCGGCCCAGCTCACCCATCTTGGTGATGAGGTAGCGGTTCGTGCTGGAGCCCACGCCGGCGGAGAAGATGCGCGTCTCTTCGCGGAGGTGCTGCTGGAGCGTGCTGAGCACCTGCTCGTCACCGCCGATGAGGCCGTCCGTCATGAAGAGCACCATGCGCAGGCGGGCCGGGTCATTCGGGGGGACCATGGCCTCCTGGGCGGCGATGCGCACGTCGGTGCCGCCACCGCCCCAGAAGTTGGCGACGTAGGGCAGGGCGTTCTGGATGTTCTCCGGCGTGGCGGGGACGGCGGTGGGCGCGAACTTGGTCACCTGCGTGTCGAAGTTGAGGACCTGGAAGGTGTCCTCGGGCATCAGGTGGGTGAGCACTTCCTTGGTGATGGCCTTGGACTTCTCGATGGCCAGGCCGGACTGCGAGCAGGACGTGTCGAGCACCATGTAGAGCTCGCGAGGGACGATCTCCCGCTGGGTGGGGGACAGCTGCGGGTTGAGCATCACCAGGAAGTAGCCGTGGTCCGCGCCGGGGTCGCGGTGCATGAGGACGGCGGGGCGGATGAGCGCGTCGGCGACGACGTACTCCAGGATGAAGTCCTTGTTGGGGATGCGGTCATCGCGGCCCAGGCTCACGGTGGCGCGGGACTGGCCGTCGCGCTTCACGTCCACGCGGTGGGTGGTGGAGCGCAGCGAGTGGACCGGGAGGCCCGCGTCCAGGCGCACGGTGAGCTGGATGTCATGGCCGCTGCGCGTGTCGGTAAGCACCGGGGGCGTGATGCGGCTCGCGTCGAGGACGGAGGTGGTGTCGGGCTCCACGCCTTCGCCCTGGCGCGTGGGCAGTGGCGTGCCGCCGATGTAGCGGGGGGCGACGACCATGGGGAAGCTGAAGCGGTAGGTGCCGGCGTCGTAGGTGAGGCGCTCCACGTAGTGGATGCGCACGCGGATGGTCTCACCGGGGAGGATGTTGGCGACGGACTGGGTGAAGATGTTGGGGCGCTCCTGGTCGAGCAGCGCGGCCGTCTTGCCCTCGGCCTTGGCGCGCTCGTAGGTGTCGCGGGCCTGCTCACGGGTCTGGATGACGCCCGTGATGACGCGCTCACCGATGTGCATCTCCATGCCATCCACGGCGGCCAGCTCCGGCAGCGGGAAGACGTAGAGAGCCTCCAGGGGAGCGGAGTAGGGGTTCTCGAACACCTGCGTCACGGTGACGGAAGCGAGGAAGCCACTGACCTCCGCGTCCACCTGCGTCTGCTTGAGGCTGAAGGTGCGCGGCTCGGTGTCCGGGCACGTCTCGGTGGCCTCCGCCTGCTGAGGCTGCGCACGGAAGCGAGCCACCAGGGTGCCCTGGGCGACGCCCGCGGTGGGCGAAGCAGCAGGGGGGCAGGGTTGCTGAGCGGAGGCCGGGACGGCCAGAAGGCAGACGAAGAGCGCGGCGAGCAGGACTCGCATGGTCGGGAACCTTGGTTTCAGGGTGTGCCCGGGGACATTGCAGCCCCCGGGCCAACCCCTGTTCCCCTCTGACAAGGCTGTGAGTGGGGGCCCTGGGAGACAGTCCGGGTGTGGTTCCGTGGCCACGTGGCCACTGGGTCCGGAACTACCAGCCGAGGGCTTCGGGGGCGGCTTCGAACAGGCGTTTGAGCTCAGGGATGAGCAGGTGCTGGCGCTTCATCTCTCGCCAGACAGTGGCGTGCTGGCGCGTCTGGATGTCGTGTGCCAGGTGCAGGAGATGTTCGGGGGCATGGCCGTTGGCACGGTCCTGGACGTATCCCCTGAGATGCATGAAGAAGTCGCGATAGGCGTGGTAGCGCGTACGTGGGAGTGATTCACGGCTGTTAAGGCCAAGAAGCTCGATGGTGTACTTGGCGCGCTGGTACGCCACGGTGCCAAGTGCAGCAGTGGCGGTGAAGAGAAAGGTCTGCCGGAGCTCCAGGCTCATGAACTCCATGGGGTCCTCCACGCGAGGATCCAGCAGTACGGGCGTTCCTGGGACGGGAGGGACCACGGGGGCGTTACGGCGGCGACCCACGTCCGTATGGACGCCTGTTCCCTGAGCGAAGACTGCGAAGCGGTTGTTCTTGGGCCCGTTGCAGGGACCGCAGGCATACAGGTAGTTCATCCAGGCAAAGGTCAGCTCTGGATACAGTGCCTTGGGCCGGATGTGCTCCACCTCGTCGGCCAGTGAGTCCTCGCAGTAGGCACAGCGTTGGACGCCCACGGACATCTTCGACAGGGTCGCCTTGACGGTGTCGAAGGTCGGATGGCCCTTCCTGTTCAGGCTGCTGAATCGCTCTTGCGCGCGATCGACGCGCGTCTCGTAGTCAGGGAGTGAATCGATTTCCTGCTGGTAGCCCTTGAGCTGCGTGTTGGCGGGCTCCGGCAGCGGAAGATTCGGGAGGGGGATCAAGGCTGCGGCACCTCCGTATCGGACGGAAGGGCGCTGGATGCAGTGGGGAGTTGTGCACGCAGGTGCTGCTGTTCCGCCTGTTCCTCGGGGGACAGGCCCTGCGCGAGTTCCTTCTGGTTGAGGATGGCGAGCCGTTCGAGCTTCTCCAACGCTTCTGGGGAGCGCAGGGGCACGTCGCCGAAAGCGCCGGTGCTGTAGGCATCAAGGACGTTGCCGTATAGGAGTCGGTCCAGTGCGACGCCCGTGACCATGTCTGCTTCTTCGTCACTGCCCGGCCTGGGAAGACGGAACACACTGCCCACGGTCGCCGCCTGACAGATGAGCGGGCTGTGGGTCGTGACGATGAACTGGATGTTCGGGAAGTGTTCGCGGAACCAGAGTCCGACCCGGCGCTGCCACACGGGATGCAGGTGCGCATCGATTTCGTCAATCAGGACGACACCGGGGACGATGATGGTCGTTGCGTCTCCTGGCGCGAAGAGCTTGTTGGCGCCGTAGGCGCGCGCGAGTTGGCGGATCAGCTCGAACGTCATGCTCAGGATGGATCGGTATCCGTCGCTCATGTTCTCGACGGGAACTTCGCAGCCGTTGCCATCGACGAAGCGAACGCCCTTGGACGAGATTGAGTCGAGGCGGGCTTCGTTGGGCAGGAAGTCGGGCTGGTTGATGAACTGCTTTAAGGACTCAAGAAGGTTTCCCTCGGGGTCCTTCTCCAGCTTCTTGAACTGGAGGAGCTTGAGCCACTCAAGGCATTCAGAGAGTGCGACGGACTCACCGAAGACGGACAAATGGCGGGCGAGCTTGGGGCTCGACTGGAACAGTTTCTCTCGCTCCTGATCGCCACCAGTAAATCGCCGGAACGGGCCGTAAGATGCACTGAACCAACCTGGCCCGACTCCCCAAATAGACTGCATTGAATTCGGGATGTTTGAACGGAAGTCGAGAGGGAGAACTCGGTTGTCGGGCCCCCGATTGAACATCAGTTCTAGGGAATACTCAGCGACCGGTGCTTCGGTTGGAACGTGAGGAAACCGGAAGAGCAGGTCGTAACCAAGAGTTGGCTTGATCATGACTGCGACGGTCCCAAGCGACTCATTCCCACGAAGCCATTCGCTCCAGTCCTGTCGAAGTGCGATGGCTTCCGTTGGCCCTACCATCGCAAGTGCGATGGCACGTAGGAACGAACTCTTCCCGGCGCCATTGTCCCCAATGATGACGTGCCACCCAGGCCCCGGCTGATCCGGCAACGCCCACACCAGCGACTCGATGGACCGGATGTTGGAGAGGTAGACCTCTTTCACGTACATGCGCCCTAGCTCGCCCGAAACAGGGGGAGGGGTCAACTTGTACCGGCACCGCTACGAGACCCGCTGAACGCACGAAGGCCCCCGGACCGCACTTCCGGTCCGAGGGCCTTGATTCTCACAGGACGCTCAGCCGCCCTTGAGCTGCAGCGTGGGCACCGCGCCCTCACCGAGCACGAGGTGCACCTGACCCACCTTCGCGGCCAGGTCCTTGTACGCCTCCAACTCCTTGAGCCGCACGAGCAGCGGGTTCTCCGCGAGCACCTTCGCCGTCTGTGCCATGGAGCGCGTCGCCGCCGTCTCCTCGCGCCGAAGGATGACGTTGGCCTCCGCCTCCTTCTGCGCCTGGATGACCCGGTTGAGCAGGTCCTTCATCTCCTTCGGCAGCACCACGTCCTTGATGCCGAAGCGCAGCAGCTCCAGACCCACGCCCTCCGCCCCCGACTTCACCTGCGCGTACAGCTCCGCGGACACGGCCTCTCGCGCCGCCAACAGCTCGTCCAGCGTGCGCGTGGACACGGCCTCGCGCGCCGCCAGCTGCATGGCCAGGTAGAGGATTTCATCCGGCGCTCGCGCCACCACCGCCAGCCGCCGCACGTCCACCACCCGGTACGCCGCGGACAGGTTCAGCCGCAGCGTCACGCGATCCTTCGTCATCACCTCCTGGCCGGTGACGTGGATGAGCCGTTCGCGCAGGTCGATGACCGCGAACTGCACCTTGTGCGCGACCGTCCACGCCGCGTGCCGGCCCGGCGGCAGGACGGCATCCAGCACGCCGTTCACGTAGCGCAGCGCCACCGTGCCCTCCGTGGCCGTGGTCTCCACGTAGTCACTGGCCGGAATCAACGCGCGCACCTCGTCTCGCGGGGGCTCCGTCGCCACCTCGGACACGTCCACGCGCTCCACTCGCACCGTCGGCGTCTCGGGCCGACCGGTTCGACCGGGCAGCCGCTGCGCCGTCCATACCTGATGCTGACCCCGACCGAGCCACCGCACCGGCTGGCCGTGATGGAAGACCACCGCGCGCTCGTCCGCGCCCAGCTCCAGAACCTGGAGGTCCTTCTCCGGCACCAACGCGAGCTTGGCTTCATCCAGCCGGGTGACGGGTGGCTCCAGCGGCACGCGCTCGAAGCGGACGTTCTGGAACGGTCGCACCACCCAGTGCCGGCCCGGCCCCAGGTACTGCTCCGCCTTCCCGTTCACCACGACGAACAGCCGCTCGTTCTGCGCCACTTCCACCCGACCAATGCCCATGACACGTCACCTCGACGACAAGAAAGGAGTGCAGCCCGGCTGCTGGAGAAAAGGACCCCGCCGCCCCACGGGCGCGTCGCGCGAACAGACCGTCCGGAGCCACGTTCAGCCTCCCGAGCCTCCGCACCGGATGCCGGTCACGGACGGCGACCGGAGCGTTCCGCGTGAAGCACGGAAGCCTCCGGAGGCCCTGGCGACCGGCCAGTGTGCGGCGTGGGGAGGAGGACGCGGTGGACTCGCGTTGACACCAGCGGAAACGACGGGGTCCCGATGAACGAAGGAGTCGAACCTTCAAATGCGAGAGTTTCAGTCTCGTGCTCTACCGCTGAGCTAGTTCGTGTTGTGCCCAGCCAAGGGCCGCCATGCGCGCCTCACGGTGGCGCGCGACCGGTACGGCCTTCGATAGCGGCAGGAACACCCGGGTGTGATGGCCGTGAGGAACGTCCGAGCCCCATGCCCCGGCGCAAAGCGCCCCCGCATGGAACCGGACGCCTCGGGACAACCCCGTGAGCCCCCTGAAGTTCGCCGACGGGGCCTCTGGACGTGGACGTGCGGAAATCCTGACGGCGCCCCTTCAGCCGCGCGTCACGTCCCACCAGCCGAACCACATCACGCGCTCCTCGGCCATCAGCTCCCAGCCCGGCCCGTGCGCGTAGTCGCGGACCCGCAGGCCCGCTGCCTCCACCGCGCGCGCTGTCTCCTCCGCGCTCCACAGGTACAGCGTCACGTCCGTGTCCGCCGTGCGCGCCCGGCGCGTGGACGCCTCGTGCGCCTCCAGCCCGGGCCTGCGCTCCAGCACCGTGAACAACATCCGCGCGCCCGGCTTCATCACGCGGCCCAGGTGCCCCAGCACGCGCGGCAGGTCGTCACAGAAGTCCAGGCATCCAATCACCAGCACGACATCGAAGACGCCCAGGTCCTCCGGCACCGGATCCGTGTAGCTGTGCACGCGCCACGTGCCGGACGGCCGCGCGCGCTTCGCCAGCTCCAGCATCTCCGGCGCCAGGTCCAGGCCCACCACGTCCACGGACGCGTCCAGCCCTCGCGTGTGCAGCGCAGGGCCACAGCCCACGTCCAGCACGCGCATCCCCGGCTTCAGCACGTCCGCGAGGAAGCGCTCCACCCGGTCGCCGTAGCGGTGCAGCGCGGGGTAGAGCACCTCGTAGGCGGAGGCAATCTCCCCGTACACCCGCGCGACGGCGGCCTCTTCACTCCTGCCGCCGTCGACCTCGTCCGCCATGTCGTGCGCTCCCTCGGGTGATCAGGATGCGCACCCTGTATCACGCTGCGCCGTTGGACCCCGGTCCAGGCTTGCGGAACACCGCGAGCGACCGCCCGGCCATCTCGAACTTCCCGGGCTTCATCTCCTCATCGCCGCGCTTGTCGTCCGCCGTGTACAGCTCCAGCCGCCACGCGCCGCCTTCACCCGGCGGCGGCACCGTGAAGGTCACCGTGTCGTGGTGCGCGTTGAGCAGCACCAGCAGCGAATCACCACTGACGCGCTGGCCCCGTTCGTCCGGCGTGGGGATGGCGTCGCCACCCAGCAGGAACGCCAGCGAGCGCACGAAGGGCTTCTGCCAGTCCTCCGCGCCCATCTCCGTGCCGTCCGGCCGGAACCACGCCAGGTCCTTGTGCTCGGACTCCCACAGATGCTCGCCCTGGAAGAAGCGGCGGCGCTGCAGCACCGGCTGCCCGTGGCGGAACTGGATGAGCTTGCGCGTGAACTCCAGGAGATCCTGGCGCGTCTTGTCCAGGTTCCAGTCCACCCACGACAGCTCGTTGTCCTGGCAGTAGGCGTTGTTGTTGCCCTGCTGCGTGCGGCCCATCTCGTCGCCCGCGACAATCATGGGCACGCCCGTGGACAGGAAGAGCGACGCGAGGAGGTTCCGCTTCTGGCGCTCGCGCAGGGAGATGATGTCCTTGTCGTCCGTCTCTCCCTCCACGCCGCAGTTCCACGCCTGGTTGTCATCCGCGCCGTCGCGGTTGTGCTCGCCGTTGGCCTCGTTGTGCTTGCTGCTGTACGTGACCAGGTCGTGCAGCGTGAAGCCGTCGTGCGCGGTGACGAAGTTGATGGACGCCTGCGGACGCCGGCGCGCCGCCGCGAACAGGTCCGCGCTGCCCGTGAGCCGGTAGCCCACCTCCGCGGCCTGGTTCTCGTCGCCCTTCCAGTACTTGCGCAGCGCGTCCCGGTACTTGCCGTTCCACTCGTGCCACGGCGACGGGAAGCCGCCCACCTGGTAGCCGCCCAAGCCCACGTCCCACGGCTCCGCGATGAGCTTCACGCGGCCCAGCACCGGGTCCTGGTTGATGATCTGGAAGATGGGCGCGTTCGGGTCGTAGCCGCCCTTGCCGCTGCGCCCCAGCACCGTGGCCAGGTCGAAGCGGAACCCGTCCACGTGCATCTCCTCCACCCAGTAGCGCAGCGAGTCCACGATGAAGCGCGCCGTCTGCGGGTTGGACGCGTTGAGGCTGTTGCCGCACCCGGTGAAGTCCAGGTAGTGCCGCGCCTCCGGCATGGTCCAGTAGTACGACGCGTTGTCGATGCCCTTGAACGACAGCGTGGGCCCCAGGTGGTTGCCCTCGCACGTGTGGTTGTAGACCACGTCGAGGATGACCTCGATGCCCGCCGCGTGCAGCGACTTCACCATCGACTTGAACTCGGCCACCGCGCCGCCCGGCGTCTTGCGGCTGGCGTAGCGCTGCTCCGGGGAGAAGTAGTTCAGCGTGCTGTAGCCCCAGAAGTTCGACAGGCCCTTGTCGTTGAGGAACGAGTCGTCCGCGAACTCGTGCACCGGCAACAGCTCCACCGCGGTGACGCCCAGCTTCTGCAGGTGCTCGATGATGGCTGGCGAGCCCAGGCCCGCGTACGTGCCGCGCTGGTGCTCCGGCACGCCCGGGTGGCGCATGGTGAGGCCGCGCACGTGGGCTTCGTAGATGACCGTCTTGCGCCACGGGATGTCCAGGCGCCGGTCGTTGCCCCAGTCGAAGAAGTCGCTCACCACCACGCCCTTGGGCATGCCGGCCGCGCTGTCGCGCTCGTCGCGCATCAGGTCCTTCTTCGGATGGTCCAGGGGGTAGCCGAACACCGGCTGCTTCCAGTCCACCTCGCCGTACAGCGCCTTGGCGTAGGGGTCGACCAGCAGCTTGTGCGGGTTGCAGCGGTGCCCCTTCTCCGGCTCGTAGGGCCCGTGCACGCGCAGGCCGTACAGCGTCCCGGGCTCCAGGTCCGGCACGTAGCCGTGCCAGACGAACTCCGTGCTCATCGGCAGGTCGAAGCGTTCAATCTCCTTCGATGGGTCCGCCCGGTCGAAGAGACACACCTCCACGCGTGTGGCCACCTGCGAGTAGACCGCGAAGTTGGTACCCGAGCCGTCGAAGGTCGCGCCACGCGGCCAGGGCTTGCCCGGCCAGATCTCCCGCTTGCCGCTCATGCGTCTCACTCGATTCCGTGGGGAAACTGCCGCCGGAATGTGGGTGCGACGGCGCTACGCGGCAAGACGTCCGGGCGCGCTGACTGTCCACCGGCCAGCGCTTCGGCAAGTGGTCGGTGTTGAAACGAAGTGGCCCCGTCAGGCGGAGACAGCGTGGTCCAGGGAACGCCAGGTGCCCAGGGCCCAGTCCTGCTCGTCCGGATCATCGAAGCTGACCACGCAGAGGGCGCGGCGGTTGCCGGAGCGACACAGGGCCGTCAGCCGGCACTCGCCGGGACCCACGTGCAGGGACGCACGACCGCTGACGCGGGCGCCGTGGTGCTCCAGCTCCAGGGCCTTGCGCTCCGGGGTGGTGGGCGCCAGCTGCTCCTCCGCGGAGTCCTCCAGGGGCACCACGCGCACGGTGCGGCGATGGTCGCGGGCCACCCAGCTGCCGTCCTGCAGGCGCGTCTCCGCCAGGGAGCCGGGGATGCGAATCTCCCAGCCCTCGGGGAGCGCCACCTGCACGGAGCCCCGCCGGTAGCCGATGGACGGCCCCACGCCGGGCGACTCCAGGGCGCGGCGGTGCACCTCCTCCGCCACCGTCCCGCCCTTGCCCAGGTAGCCGAGCACCTCCTGCCACTCGCGCCACGGATAGGGGAGCGAAGGGTCCTCGCGCCATGCCTGCTCCAGGAGCCGGGCCACGTCGCGCAGGCGCTGGCGCTCCTCGTCCAACAGCGGCGGGCGCCAGACGACGTCCGTCCACAGGCGGCACAGGGCGCGATGGAAGCGCTCGCGCGCGTCCACGCCGGGGTTCCACCAGGGGAACACGTCCATGCCCTGCCTCGGCTCTTCGTGCACGGTGCGCAGCCAGCGCTCGTCGCGAGGCCCCAGGGGCGTGAGCAGCGCGCCCGGGTGCTGGAAGGTGTGGCCGAAGCGCATGGACAGCGCGAAGCCGGAGTTGCCCAGGCTGCGCATGCGCAGCACCTGCCCCACCGAGTGCTGGAGCCAGCCCAGGAAGTGCTTCTCCACCTGGTCCACGTCACCGGTGTGGAAGTAGCCCGTGGCGTCGCCCACGCCCACGTCCTCGTCGGGCGGGGCCCAGGAGATGCCGTGCAGGTCGCCCAGCCCCTTGAGCAGATCCACCAGGTAGCGGTGGTAGCCGGGCCCCGCGGCGCTGGTCTCCGCGGACACGACGATGCGCTCCTGGGTCGTGGCGAGCAGCGCGACCTCCGGCGCGGCCGGGTGCAGGCGCAGGCGCAGCACGGGAGCGCCCTGGGGGCCTTCCTCGATGCGGCTGCCCTCCAGCACGCCTTCGGCCACCTGCTGGAACCACGCCTCCACGCGTTGCAGCCAGGGCAGGGGTGCCTCCGGGGGGGCGAACAGCAAATCGCTTGCTCCTCGTCGGCCTGCCAGCAACAGCTTCATGCGTTGGACGCTTTCGGTGTGGGTGCGCGCTGCCTGGACCTCTTTGGATAAGCCCCCGGCCGCTCCCTGTCATCCAAGAGAAGCGCATTCTGGAGGCAGGGGGGCATGCGTGCGGGGGGGCGCCCGGTGGCGGAACGCCCCCGTCCACCCCAACCTGAGAGGGGAAAGGAGGCGTTCGTCATGAGCAAGAAAGACGTGTTGCACATTCCCTTGGAGGACCTGCCTCCAGCGCGCGAAGCCGGGACGGAAGAGGAACGGCGTGAACGCCACGTGCCGTCCACCTTCGACCCGGGTGGCGGTCCCGGCAATGGGCCGGGTGACAACGGGAGCCCGCGCATCATCGAACCCGTGGGCCAGCCCTTCTCACCAGGCGTCAAGGTGACCTGATCATCCCAGGTCCCGCTGTCTCCATGACCCCGCTGACGCCTCCCGGGCGTCGGCGGGGTCTTGTTGTTCGTGCCCGCGCCGGACACTGGAAACAGCGAAGCGCCCGCGACCGGTGAAGGTCACGGGCGCTTCCGTTCATCCCAGGGAAGGACTAGCGCGTGGTGCCGTTGTTGGGCGCCATCGTGCCGGTGGAGTCCGGCACCGGCGTGGTCATGTTGCCCTTGGAGCCGGAGCTGTTCGGGTCGAGCGTGGAGTCATTGGGCAGGCTGCTGTCGTCCGGGATGGCGCTGTCGTCCGTGTCCATGCCGGAGCCGCCCGTGCCCGGCTCGGTCATCTCGCCGTCGTGCACGCCGGGCTCGGCCTCACCAGTGCCCGCGCCGCCGGTGCCCGGGTCCAGGGTGCCGTCGTTGGTGGCGGGCGGCAGCGTGGAGTCATCCGTCGTGCCGGAGCCGCCGGTGCTCATGTCCGACGGAGGCGTCGTCGAGTCCTGCGACGTACTGCCCGTGTCGTAGCCGGAGCCGCCGCTGCTGGGAGGCGGCGTGGTGGTGGTGCCGGAGCCGGAGGTGTCCGTGCCGGTGCCGCTGGAGTCCGTGGGCATGGTGGAGTCGGAGGCCGGCGCCGGCTCGGTGCCGCGCGTCGCGGATTGATCCGACTTACAGCCCGTGCCGAGCGCGAGCGCGCCCGCGAGAACCGCCGCCACCGTCAGCTGCGTCTTCAGGAAGTTCTTCATGTGGATTCCCCCGATAGGAGTCTGACTGCTTGAAAGGTCCTGGCTGCCTGCAGGACCGAAGGTGAGCAGGCCTCTCGGTGTGTGCAGGGGTGGCTCATCCGCCTGCCTGCTCGGGGGACGGCATAGGCGGCCGGAAGGGGAGGGTTGCGCGAGAGGAGGATGTCCTCCTCTCGCCATGCCCGCTGGCCCGGAGTGCGAGCCAGCGAGCCAGAACCCATGCGACTTCAGGGGGTCGGGGGCTGATTCACGTTGCCACCACCGAGCGGCGTCACGGAGTTGCTGGACGTGTTGCTGTCCGGCGGCAACGTGTTGCCGCCCGGCGAAAGGATGGTGGGCTGGGCGCCCGTGATGCCCGGCGGCGTCATGCCCGTGGGCGGGGGCAGCACCGCGCCCATGCTGGACAGGGTGCCCGTCGGAGTCCCCGGCGTGACGGTGCTGATGGAGGCGCCCGGCAGTGTGGTGCCGGGAGTCGTCGTCGCGGGCGGCATCAGCGCGCCCGTGGTGGCGGTGGAGCCCGTGGAGCCCGCCACGGCGGAGCTGGTGCCAGGGGCCAGCACCGCGCCGGTGCCCGTCACGGTGGTGGCCGATCCGGGCGCCACCACGGTCCCCGCGCCCGTCACGGTGGTGGCATTGGCCGGGCTGGGCGGCAGGGCGCTGTACGGCTGCGGAATCACCGCGCCCGTGGACGTGCCACTGCCGCCGGTGCCCGAGTTCGCGCCGGTGACATTGCCAATGAGCGGCGTCGTCGGACTGGCCGACACGGTATTGATGGGGTCGGGGGTGCCCGGCGCCGCGCCCGGGTTCGGCTGGCTGGTGGTGATGGCGCCCGCGGAGTTCGGATCCACCTGCGCGCTCGCGGAGCCCAGCGCCAGGGTGCCCGCCGCCACGCTCATCCAGATCCATTGCTGAGACATCGCTTCGCTCCTTGCGGCTGTGGGGCCGGACGGACGACGCCTCGGCCTGATGGGAGGGCGTGGGCCGCTGAGGACCCCTAGCCATCCCTCATGAGTTGCTCACCCAAGGGCCGCGAGGGAACCGCACGGTGGCGCCGCTTGCGCTCGGAGAGCACCAGCAACAGCGCCGGGAAGGTCACCAGCATGATGAGCAGGTTCATCCCGAACCCCACGTTGGCCAGGGCGCCAATCGAGTTGAGGCCCGGGTGGTCCGCGAGCAGCAGCGCGCCGAAGCCCACCGCGCTCGTGAGCAGGCCGCCGCAGATGGCCTTGCCCGTCTCCGAATACACGCGCACGAAGTCGCTGCGCGGCGACGCGAGCCGCGTGATGAGGTGCACGCCCGCGTCCACCGTCGTCCCGATGAGCACCGGGATGACCAGGATGTTGAGGTAGTTGAACTCCATGTCCAGCAGCGGCATCAGCCCCAGCACCGCGAACAGCGACACCACCGTGGGCATCAGGCACAGCAGCGCGGTGCGCAAGGAGCCCAGCGTCATCCACATGGCCAGCAGCACCGTGAGCGTGGAGCCCAGCAGGATGAACGGCGCCTCGTGCGACACCAGGTTCACGATGTCCGCCTGCACCATCGCCTCACCGGCCACCACCGCGGGCCGGCCATCCGGCAGCACCATCCCGCGGACCTCCTTCGCCATCCGGCGCATGGCCTGACCGTTGGACTGATCCGCGGACGGATACACCAGCACGAAGCCGGTGCCCGGGCCGCCGCGTCCCCGGAACTGCTGGCGCACGCTGGAGGGCAGGTCCGCTTCCGTGAAGGGCCTGGCTTGCACCTGCCTGCGCAGCTCCGCCAGCTGCCCGCGCTGCTCCGGGGAGAGCTGCCCTTCGGGCACGTCCTCCACCAGCTTCCCGATGTCCTTGAGGATGGCCTGCTTCTCCGCCTGCCGCTCCGGCACCAGGCTCGCGAGCGCCGCGACGAAGTCCACCGTGGAGTTTTCGCCCTGCTGCCGCTTGCGCGCCTGGAGCTCCCGGACGACCGCAGCCTCCTCCTCGCGGGAGTTCGTCAGCACCACCAGCGGGACCTGCGAATAGCCGATGAGCTGATTGACGGCGCGGTCCAGCACGAACGAGTCCAGGCGCTGGTCCTGCAGCGAGCCGATGTCGTAGTCGAACCGCAGGCGCGGCAGCTGCGTGAGCAGGCCCGCCACCACGAGCGCGGACACGACGGTGAGCAGCCCGCGCCGGTGCGTGATGACGCGGCCCAGCGGCGCCTCCGTCATCTCCGTGGCGTTCGCGCGAGGCTTCCAGCCCCACCGTGCCCCCAGCCCCAGCACCGCCGGCAGCACCAGCACGTACGCGAGGATGAGCACCAGCATGCCCACGCCCGCGATGACGCCGAACTCGCGGAACGCCGTGAGCTTGGACGTGCCCAGCACGAAGAAGGTGAGCGCCGCCACCAGCGCGGACACCAATGCCGCGCCGCCCGTGTGCGTGAACGACTCGCGCGTGGCCTGTTCGGAGGAACATCCCTCTCCGCGCAGCGTGAGGTAGCGGCCCAAGAGGTGGATGCCGTGCTCCACGCCCAGGCCGCCCAGGATGGCGCCCAGGAAGGCCGTGAGCAGGTTCACGCGGCCGTACGCCACGGCCACCAGACCGTAGGTCCACGCGAGCCCCGCGCCCACCGGCGCCAGCACCATCCCCACCGCGAGCACGCTGCGGAAGTGCAGGAACAGGTAGAGCAGCACCAGCACCGTGGCCACCGTCGAGGACACCGCCACGTCGCGGGTGATCTGCGCCTGCTGATCCATCTTCTTCTGGAACGAGCCGGTGATCTCCGTGTGGAAGCCGGGCCCGTACTTCGACAGGTCCTGCTGTCTCAGGAGGCCCTGCACCTCCTCGACAATCTTCGTGGAGAAGGTGAGGTCCGCGGACGACACCTCCGGCTTGGCCAGCACCACCACGCGGCGCGCGGCGGGGTCCAGGTAGTAGTCGCTGGGGTGGCTGGACAGGCGCGTCGCCGCGCCGCTGCCGTACTTCGCCTCCAGGTCGGAGAAGTCCAGCGACGGCGGCGGTTCATCATCCAGCGAGACATAGAGCGGGTTGGCCTGCGCCTTCTCCCAGGTGAGGCGCGCGTCGATGCGGCGCTCCACCTCCTTCAGGTCCTCCGGTGACAGGAAGTAGAGCGCGTGGCTGCGGAAGAAGCTGCTGGGGCGGGTGATCTCCACGTAGCGGATGCCCGGCAGCGCCTCCAGCTTCGGCGCCACGTCCTCCGCGAACTTCTGGAGCTGCGCCGGGTCCCCGTCCTCACCCACCACCACCACCCACCCCTGGGCGCCGAAGCGCTCCTCCAGGGTGTGGATGGCCTGCACGCTTTCGAAGGACCGGGGCAGCAGGTCCACCAGGTTCGCGTTGAGGGCCAGGTGGCGCGCGGACAAGAGCCCCACGACGGACAGCACGAGCGCGCAGACAAGCGCCGTGAAGGGACGGCGGTGGTTGTGCGCGGCCAGCGCACCCATCGCGCGCTCCGCCCTGTGCATCCACGTGCGTTCCGCTGCTGAAGACGGGTTCGAGGCCATGGACCATGCCCCCCAAGCGGCGCCTGCTTCGCGGCAGGGCCCGTGTCGCAGCAAAACTGGCCATGCCGTGGTCCTCCGCCACGGCGGCGCGAGGGGTTGCTCTGCCCGTCCGCCGACACCGGAACGGGGCAAAATGCCTCAACGCTCAGAGGAGAAGCGGATCCCCTGGCGGGGTTCGGGCCGGGGCGGCATACATGGCGGGGTTTGTTGATGCCCCCCTTGTTCCCCGGGCCAGGCATGCGGCCGGTGGAGGCCCCGGGTCGATGCCTGGACGCACGGTGGCTCGGGGCATATACGCGAGAGCAGCCCGGTTCGTTCGGGCTCAAGGTTGTCCCCGGCCGTCACGGCGCGGGCTTACAGCAGGAAATCACATCCATGAGTGAGACGCGGTGGTCCGGACGGTTCGAGGCGGCGATGGGCTCCCTGGCGGCCCGCAGCCACCGAAGGCCGTGGGTGGCGCTGTTCGTGATGCTGGTCCTCACGGGCCTGGGCGCCTTCTTCGCGCGCGACCTGCGCCTCAACGCGGACCTGGCCAACCTGCTGCCCAAGTCGTTCCCGTCCGTCCAGGACCTGGAGAAGCTGCGCACGCGCTTCGGCGGCCAGGGCAACGTGGTGGTGGCCGGCATCGGCGCGGAGCCGGAGCAGCTCAAGCAGTTCGTGGATGACATGGCGCCGAAGCTGGCGACGCTGTCGGAGATCCGCTTCGTCAACGCGCAGCGGCCCAGCCAGTTCTTCGACGAGCGCGGCCTCTACTACGTGGACCTGCCGGACCTGAAGACCATCGAGCAGCGCATCGACGCGCGCTTCGCGTGGGAGAAGGAGCAGGCCAACCCGCTCTTCGTGCGCCTGGAGGAGGAGCCGGCCCCGTCGCTGGACTTCAGCGACATCCAGAAGAAGTACACCGGCGGCGCGAACATGCGGCTCGCGGGACAGGGGAGCACGTACTACCTGGATCCGCAGGAGCGCATGGTGGTGATGCTCCTCAAGGCCAAGGGCTCCTCCGCGGACCTGGGCTACTCCAAGAAGGTCATCACCCAGGTGGAGGACTACCTGGCGAAGCAGGACCTGTCGAAGTACGGCCCCGGCTTCCACACGGCCATCACCGGCACGTTCAAGAAGAAGATCGACCAGCAGGCGGTCATCACCGGCGACCTGGCGCGCGCGTCCTCGCTGGCGCTGGTGCTGCTCCTGGCCTACCTCATCTTCCACTTCCGCAGCGGGCTGTCCGTGGGCCTCACCATGGTGCCGGTGGTCGCGGGCCTGTCGTGGACCTACGGCTTCGTGGGCATCGCGTACGGGCAGGTGAACCTGCTCACGGGCTTCCTCGCGGCGGTGCTGGGCGGCCTGGGCGTGGAGCACGGCATCCACCTCTTGGGGCGGTGGGGCACGCTGCGCTCGGAGGGCATGACGTCGGAAGAGGCGGTGCGCGAGACGTTCAAGCACACGGGCTTCTCCGCGCTCATCTCCGCGCTGGTGGCGGCGCTCACGTTCCTGAGCCTGTCGTGGTCGGAGTTCAGGGCGTTCCACGAGTTCGGCGTCATCGCGGCGGTGGGCATGATGGTGAGCGTGGCGTCGTACCTGCTCATCCTGCCGGCGCTGCTGGGGCTGGTGTCGCGCTGGGGCTGGGTGCCGCGCGAGCACCAGTCGCAGTCCGGGCCCATGGCGATGCTGGCGCGCTTCCTGCCGCGCCGCTACCGCGCGGTGGCGCTGGTCATCGGCGTGGCGCTGGTGGGGCTCATCAGCCAGGCGTACCGGGTGAGCTTCAACTACGACTCCACGAAGCTGGATGACGTGTCGCTGCCGAGCGTGCGGCTGGACCGGCGCATCGACCACATCCTGGGCTATTCGGCGACGCCGGTGGTGGTGCTGACGGACTCGGAGGGGATGGAGCGCGAGGTGGTGAAGCAGCTCCAGGCGCGCAAGGAGAAGTTCGGCAAGGACTCCACCATCGACTTCGTGGGCGCGCTGGAGGACCTGGTGCCGCGGCAGCAGGAGGAGAAGCACGCGCTGCTCCAGTCCATCCACAAGAAGCTCCAGCGCATCGACCCGGAGCGCGTGGACAAGGCCCAGCGCGACGACCTGCTGCGCGCGGTGAAGATGACGGCCGCGAAGCCCTTCGTGCGGGAGGACCTGCCGGAGAGCCTGCGCCGCCAGTTCGAGCCGGCGGCCGGCCAGAAGGGCGGCGTGGTGCTCGTCTACGCGAACGTGAGCCTGTCGGACGGCGTGGGCACGCGGCGCTTCACCAAGGAGGTCCGCAACCTCCAGATGCCGGACGGCAGCCAGGTGTCCGCGGCGGGCGAGGCGCTCATCCTGGCGGACATCCTGGACATGGTGGCCTCCGAGGGCCCGCGCATCCTGGTGGCCGCGGTGGTCAGCGTCTTCCTGGCCATGTGGCTGACGCTGGGCTCCTTGCGCAACGCGGTCATCTGCATGCTGCCCACGCTCTTGTCCATCGCGGGGCTGGTGGGCCTGATGTCCCTCATGGGCCTGCAGTTCAACTACCTGAACATCGTCGTCATCCCGGTGCTCATCGGAACGACGGTGGACGCGGGCGTGCACCTGATTGAGCGCCTGGGCGAGCCGGGCGCGGACTTCGCCACGGTCTACGCGGAGACGGGCCGGGCCATCACGGGCGGCCTGCTGACCAGCGCCATCGGCTTCCTGGCGCTGGTGTTCGCCAAGCACCCGGGCCTCAACTCCATTGGCGACCTGGCCAACCTGGGCTTCGCGGTGAACATGGTCATCGTGCTGGTGGGCTTCCCGGCGCTGCTCCTGCTGGTGGACCGCTGGCGCAACAAGCACAGCGCCGCGTCGACCCCGGCCAGCGACGACGGAACCGAGCGCCCCGCGGAGAGCTGATCCGCGAGAGCGGATCCCTGCAGGCAAGGAGGCCCCGGCACTGCACGCCGGGGCCTTTTTCATTGCGCCCGGAGGGGCTGGGGCCGTTCCGCAAGGCGACACTGCGGAGGGACGAACGGGCACGGGCGCCCGGAGGTCCCCGTACCAAGCTTCCTTCTGTATGGGGCGCTCATACTTCAGGTATCAATCCGGCCGGATGTTCGAGAACGCCTTCATGGAGGCGGCCTCGAAGCTACACCCGGCGGTGCCGGTCCTCCTCTACATCCCGCTCACGCTGGGCCTGCTCGGGTGGGGCCTGGCGGGGGGACGGACGACGGTGGGGCGGGCCCTGCTGTTCATCCCGCTGGGCCTGCTGACGTGGGTCGTCATGGAGTACTGCATCCACCGGTTCTTCTTCCACTGGGAGGGCAAAGGCCCGCTCACCCGGCGGGTGCATGAGATTGCCCACGGCTACCACCACAAGTACCCGGACGACTCCCAGCGCCTGGTGATGCCGCTCATCGTCACCATCCCGCTGTCCTCGCTCATCGGGGTGTCGCTGTGGTGGGTGGGCCGTCCGGCGGAGATGCTCCCGTACTTCGTGGGCATCGTCTGGGGCTACGTGACCTACGACACCCTCCACTGGGCCACGCACCACCGCACGCCGCGCACGGCCTGGGGCAGGGCGCTGCGCGCGCACCACATGGCGCACCACTTCGCGACGCCGGACCGCAACTTCGGCATCAGCAACCGGTGGATGGACACGCTGTTGGGCAGCGGCGGGCGGCGGCCCGAGCGCGCGGAGAAAGAAGCGTCACGCGGCGAGGCGCCTCCCAAGGAGGGCGCCGGCGTGAGACCCTGACTTCAGGCCGCCTTCTCCGGCACGCCCGTCCACGCGGCCACGAAGTCCGCCAGTCCGCGCAGCTGCCGGTCGTTGAGCGTTGCCTGCCAGCGCGCGTGGCGCACCGCCCGGTACGCCTCCGGCGCGTCCCAGCCGCGCGCCACCATCACCGCCAGGCCCATCAGCGGCCCGCGCCCCACGCCGTGCTCGCAGTGCGCGTACAGCACGCCGCCCGCGTCCAGCCGGGGCAGCGCCCAGCGCACTCCTTGCGACAGCTGCTCCACGGACGGCGGGTAGCGGTCCGTCACCGGCAGGCTGAGCAGCTCGATGCCCAGCGCCGCCAGCGCCTCGCGGTCGTCACAGCGCTCCGCGCGCAGGTCGATGACGCAGGTGATGCCCCGGTCCTTCAGCTCGCCGTAGCGCGCGCGGGACACGCTGCCGCCCACGTGCAGCCACGGGTTCACCTGGGACACGTTGAGGGCGCGCTTGCCGGGCAGCTTGGTGGTCCACTCCACCCCGCGCGCCACCACCCGCAGCACCTGCTTGCGCACGAACCCCCGGACCCCGGGGACGTGATGCACCGACCGCAGCAACGACTCGCTCACGCTGAGAACCCCTGCTCCGCTACTCGCCTTCCAACGTCACTTCCATCAACCCGTCCACCGGCGCCTTGCCCGGACGCTCCATCACGCCCCGGAGCAGGTACGTCACCGGCGAGCCCACCATCGGTCGCACCAGGCCGCTCAGCACCCCCAGCGACTCCACCGGCGCGCTGCGCTGGAGCAGCGACGTGCCCTTGAGCGTCACGGCCGGCTTGCCGTCGCGGTCGGTGAGCTCCGCCCGCCACGTGCTCTTCGCCTTCTCCCCCGTCTGCGTGAGCGTGAAGGACTCCAGGAGCTTCGCGGCCCCCTTGTCCTCCCAGACATACACGGGCGCGTAATCGCCCCCCTGGCCCTCGCGCCCCAGCACCACTGCGTACGGCGGGCCCTTGATGGCGCGGAAGCGCACCCAGCGCTTCGCCAACTTCGCCGGCGCCACCGTGCTGCGCGAGTGGTCCGCGTAGCCGCCGCCCGACAGCGTCACCGCCTCCGTCTTGGGCACCTGGAGCGTCACCTTCACGGGGCTGCCGGCCACCAGCACCTCGTGGCGGTAGCGGTCCTTGCCTTCCTCCACCACGGAGCCGTCCGGCGACCACGGCTCGGGCTTGCGCGCGTACTCCAGCGTCACCCGGCCATTGTCCAACGCCGCGTCCACCGTCAGGCCCGTGTCCGAAGCCCGGGCGAGGCACGTGCCCACCTTCAACGTGTCCGTGGTCGCGGTGTAGCTCCACTCCTTCGCGCCCACGCGCGTCTGAGGCGCCCAGGCGGCCTTGCCCGGCCGCAGCACCGTGGCGCGGCAGATGCCCGTGCGCGACCCCGGGCCGATGTTCGTCACCGACAGGTTCACCGTCACGTAGGTGCCGTCTTCCGCATCCGCCACGAAGGAGAAGCTCTCTCCGTACCGGTCGCTGGAGTCGAAGGACAACCCCAGCACGCCACCCGCAGCCGCCACCCCTGGAAGCGAAAGCAGGGCCCCCACCAGCAGGGCCCTCAAGCCGCGGGCGCGCGTGTCACGCCGCATGGGGCCGCTGCTCCATGAGCTCGTCCGAGTTGTCGTTGAAGACGTAGTCGCGCTGCAGCGGCAGGTTCCACGCGAAGTACACGACGCCGCGCACCAGCCACCAGCCCAGCGTGTACGCCAGCTGCGGGTGCAGCGTGAGCAGCGCCACGCCGCCCGCGTTGAGCAGCGCGCTGGTCGCGCTCACCAGCGTGTAGCGCGCCAGCTGCGGCGCCACCGCCCCCTGGCTGCGGAAGGTGATGACCCGGTTGAGGGTGTAGTTCACCACGCCGCCCAGCACGCAGCCGGCCACCGTGGCCCACACCGGGGAGAGGCCTCCCCACTCCACCATGCCCAGCACCGCCACGAAGTCCACCGCCGTGGCGATGGCGCCCGCCGCCGCGTTGAAGCCGAACAGCGCCACGCCCGAGCGCTGCTTCACCGGCTTCTTGGGCGTCAGGGCCCGCACCAGCGTGCGGAAGCGCGCCAGCGCCGTGACGTTGCTCAGCACGGCCACGAAGACCAGGCCCGCCACCGCCAGCCAGTGCATGGGGTGCTTCTCCGTCGGCCAGAACAGCGCCTCCAGGATGGGCGACAGCGCCGTGCCCACGCCCAGGAACAGCACCCGCTCCAGCCGCTGCATCGCGCCGTCGCGCACGCTCACGCCCAGGCCCTCACCCTTGGCGCGCACGTACGGCACCAGCGAGGAGCCCATCAGCGCGCCCAGCGCGGGCAGCAGCACCCAGGTGTCCCGGTAGTACCAGGCCAGGCCCATCAGGATGGCGGAGTCCACGTACCGGTCCAGCACGGAGTCCAGCGCCGCGCCCGCGGGGTTCGCCTCCTTGCGGGTGCGCGCCACGCGGCCGTCCATCACGTCCAGCACGCCCGCGAAGAGGAACAGCCAGCCGCCCAGCGCGAAGCGGCCCGCCGCCACCGCCACGCCGGACGACACGCCCAGCAGGCCCGACAGCATGGACAGCGCGTTGGCCGGCAGGCCCGAGCGCAGGAGCACCCGCCACAGCGGCTGGATGACCCAGAAGAAGTAGTGGCGCAGGAAGAAGCCCACCAGCACCGACTTGCCGCGCGTCAGCGTCTCCGCGTCCCGGGGAATGCCCTTGATGGCGCAGCGGATACAGAAGAGCACCAGGCCCACGAGGAAGTACGCGACCGCGAACAGCGCGGGCGCGAGCGCGGTCCAGATGCGCGCCGAGGGGGACAGGTCTCCACTCAGCAAGGCCAGCACGTTGTCAGGCACGGGTGTTCCCTCCAGACGGCAGGGTCATGGGCGCCATCCCTGGCGCTTCCACGGCCCGTCTTGCGAAGACAGCCCTCACGACCACGAAGGCCGCGACCGCCGCGATGCTTCCCGCGAGCACGTCGAGGACGTAGTGGTGCGTGAGATACACGGCGGAAAAAGCGACGAGCAGCGCGAACAGGATGGTGCCCACCCGCCACGCGAGGCCCTTGTGCCACAGGACGAGCACCATCATCAGCGGGTAGGCCGCGTGCAGTGACGGCATGGCCCCGAAGACGTTGGGGTTCTTGGCGTAGAAGTTCGCGAAGTAGTGGATGCCGAAGAAGGCATCGAAGCGCGCGGTGCCCGCGGGGCTGGGCGGCGCCGACAGGTCCGCGAGTCCCGGCCCGTACTTCAGCACGTACCAGGGGGGAGCCGCGGGGTAGATCACATAGGTGACCACACCGATGGCGTTCACCACGAAGAAGGCCCAGCACAGCTGTTCGAATCTCGCGTCCTTCTTGAAGAAGAACCACAGCGCCACGAGGAAGACCTCGTAGAGGTAGGCCGCGTAGGCCCAGCCGCACAGCAGGTCCAGCGGCGTGTTGGGGTGACGCGACCACCACTCGGGCCAGTGCGTGCCGCCCGGGGCGGGGAACAGCAGCTTCTCCAGGTTCCACAGGTCGCCGGTGTGGATGGTGCCGCGCAGCCCCAGCCACAGCGGCTGGCTGTCCAGGATCATACCGGTGAGCCACAGCGGGAACGCGCCGCGGAGGAACCGCCGCGGGCCGGCGCCGGCCCAGGCCAGCACCACCAGCAGCAGGTCCGCCGCGACGTGCTCCCACCGGACTCTTCCGGTGGAGACCACCAGCGCGAAGTGGCCCGCCGCCATGACGGTGACGAGCCACTTGAACGCGGAGTCGTTCTTAGCGGGCGAGAGGGAGGTCATCCCCGTAGTAGTCCATCCCCAGGTGAGTGATGGGCTCTTCGCCCGCGACGACGCGCAGCGTGTTCTTCAGCTTGGTCAGCTGGATGAACAGGTCGTGCTCCACCGGCAGGCCCGGGTGGGCCATGGGGCTCTTGAAGTAGAAGGACATCCACTCCTGGATGCCCCGCCACTCCAGCCGCTTCGCCAGGTCCATGAACAGCGCGATGTCCAGGACCAGCGGCGCCGCCAGGATGGAGTCGCGGCAGAGGAAGTTGACCTTGATCTGCATCGGGTAGCCCAGCCACCCGGTGATGTCGATGTTGTCCCAGCCCTCCTTCGCGTCGCCGCGGGGCGGGTAGTAGTGGATCGACACCTTGTGCGAGTACTTGTTGTACAGCTCCGGGTACAGGTCCGGCTGCAGGATGGTGTCGAGCACGCTCGACTTGGTCACTTCCTTGGCCTTGAAGGCCTGCGGATCATCCAGCACCTCGCCGTCGCGGTTGCCCAGGATGTTGGTGGAGAACCACCCCTCCAGGCCCAGCATGCGCGCCTTGAGCGCGGGCGCGATGACCGTCTTCATCATCGTCTGGCCGCTCTTGAGGTCACGGCCCGCGACGGGCACGCCCTCCAGCTTCGCCAGCTCCTGCAGCGCGGGCGTGTCCACGGCCGCGTTCGGCGTCCCGTTGGCGAACGGCACGCCTTCCTTGATGGCCGCGTAGGTGTAGAGCGCCGTGGGGTTGATGTCCGTGCTGTTGGCGTCCAGCGCCTTCTCGAAGTTGGCCAGCGTCTGGAAGGCCTCCGGCAGCGGGCGGAAGGTCTCCACGCTGCTGCACACCACCATCACGGCGCGCTTGGCGTTGAGCTCCTTCTTGAAGTCCCGGATGTCCTGGCGCAGCGCTTCAATGCTCTCGCGGTGCGTCTTGGTGGCCTTGATGTGGTTCGCGGCGATACGGCGCACGAACTCCGGATCATGCACGCCCGGCTTCGGCTTGATGCCCTGGAGGAAGGGCTTCACCTGCTCCAGGTGCTTGTCGGTCAGCACGCCCGAGCGCACGGCCACCTGGTAGGCGTCCTCGCTGATGATGTCCCACGCGCCGAAGACGACGTCGTCCAGCGTGGCCAGCGGCACCAGCTCGTTGAGCTTCACGGTGCGGCCGTCGGTGCGCTTGCCCAGGCGGGCCGTGCCCATCTGCGTGAGCGAGCCAATGGGGGCACCCTTGCCCTGCCGCGCCAGCTCCACACCCGCCATCAGCGTGGTGGAAACCGCGCCCAGGCCCGGGATGAGCACCGCCAGCTTGCCCTCGGGCTTCGCGACCTTCTTCTTATTCTCCATCGTCCTGATTCCTTCGAATGGCGGGAAATCGCTCCGCCCAATGAGCGTCTCCGAGTCCGTTCCATCCGGCGCCGGCAAAAATGCCGGACGGAAGGTGGAAAATCTCGAAAGCGGATGGTTGATACTCTAAACCGTCTGTCACTTCAACGTGATGTGCGGACGGTGTCCGGCTCGTACCACGGCGGCGGTCGGCTGCATGACTCGGGCCGAGGGTGGGCTACAAGCCAGGACGAACGGCCCTGTCAGAGAAACAGCATTCAAGGAGCAAAAGTCTCACCCACCACGGCGAGCTCCCTGGGGGCGCTCGCCGGGTGGGTCCAGGTGCGTCAGGTCTGAGGCTGTCCTGCTTTCACACACCCCCTGACACACGTGTCAGGATTTGAGAGCGTGGGAACCGCCGGCCTTCCGGAGGCCCTGTTCGGGTTCCCGTCAGTTGTGGCGGGGGGCGCCCCGGTCGAGCTTCTGGTTGTCTCCCGGGTGGTACTTGTCTCCGGTGAGGACGGCTTTCACGAACCCGACCAGCTGGACCATCTTGCTGTTGGGTGTGTCCCAGTACTCGGCCTTCTCGACGGAGACGCGCAAGAGCGCCAGGTTCGGATCATCCAGCCCCTGGGGGAACCAGGCCTTGAGGGCGGGGTTCCACAGCTCCTTGGCCTTGGCCTTGTCGTGGATCAGCGTGCAGCGGCCGCTGACGGACACGTACCGGTCCCGGGTGGGGTCCGAGTAGGCGAGGCTGACATGGTGGTCCTTCTGCACCTCGTCCACCTTATGGGTGTGGTCGTTGGTGAAGAACCACAGCTCTCCGTCGAAGTCCTTGTCGTAGGTCCACATCGGCCGGCTGCGCAGGCTGCCGTCGGTGTCCACGGTCGTCATCATCGCGACCTTGATGCCGTGGATGAGCTTGCCCAGGTGCTCCACCACGTCCTGCGGAGTCTTCGTCGTCGTCGTCATGTGCTCGCCTCCCTTGGGGGTTGAAGGTAGGCAGCGGCCGGGGAGCGAACATCGTCCGTACCGCCGGGTCGGCACCCCGGCAGCCGGGCGTGTGATAGGGGGCGTGCCGGGCCCTCTCGCTTGTTTCGTCCTTTGGAACGAGGCGTGACGGCCGGGAGCGACAAGGGATGCTGAAGACCGCGTGGAACGAGTGGAGCCTGAAGGCGCTGCAGCTGGAGACGGCCCTGCTGGCGCTGGAGGAGATTGAGCTGCCGGACGCGATGCACGCGCTCCAGGACGCGGCCCAGCAGAAGCTGCTGGAGCTGGCGCGGGCGTGGCAGAAGACGCAGCCCGCGAAGGAGCCGCGCCAGTGGACGCGCGAGGAGAAGGCGGGCGGCGCGCCTCGCGACGAGGAGCTGGCGGACCTGGTGAAGGGCTTCCGCGAGGACGGCAAGACGTGGACGCTCTACCGCCTCACCAGCGACAAGAAGGAAGTGGTGGAGACGGTGGTGTCCGAAGGGCGCGCGTGCATGGCGGCCGGCGGCGAGTACTACCTGGGCCAGTGGGACGCGGAGGAGGGCGTGCTGGAGGTGGGGCGCGACGACGAGGCCGGCGAGCCCGGCACCGGGCTGGTGCTGGAGCCGGGCGGCGAGCTGCGCTACTCGCCGTCTCCGGACCTGACGTAGTCCGCGCGGATCAGGACTCGAAGAGCTTCACCATCCTCGCGCGCAGCTTCTCGTCGGGGAGCCGTCCGAAGCCCGCCTTCACGTTGTCCTCCAGGTGGGCGGGGTCGGAGGTCGCGGGGATGGGGCAGTTCACGGCGGGGTGGCCCAGGATGAACTTGAGGAAGAACTGGGCCCAGCTCGTGCAGTCGAACTCCGAGGCCCAGTCCGGCAGGGGACGGCCCTTCATCTTGCGGAAGAGGTTGCCCTTGTCGAAGGGCTCCATGACGAGCACGGCCACGCCGTGCTCCTTCGCCGCGGGCAGGAGGCGCGCTTCGGCGTCGCGCATCGCGAGCGAGTAGGGCAGCTGCACGAAGTCCAGCTTGCTGCCCTGGATGTGCTTCTCCAGGTCGTCGAAGGCGCTGCGCAGGTAGTGGGTGACGCCCACGTAGCGGATCTTCTTCGCGGCCTTCAGCTCCCGCAGCACGGGCAGGTGCACGTCCACGTCCAGCAGGTTGTGCACCTGCATCAGGTCCATGCGGCCGTGGCCCATCTTCTGGAGGGACGCCTGTATCTGCGCCGCCCCTTCCGCCTTGCCGCGCGTCCAGACCTTGGTGGCGAGGAACGGGGTCTTCTCCTGGCCGGACTGCTTCAGCAGGTCGCCCACGACGGCCTCGGAGCGGCCGTACATGGGGGACGAGTCGATGAGGCGCGCGCCCGAGGCGAAGAACTTCTGGAGGACCTGGGCCAGGGGCGCGCGTTCGTTCGCGGCGCCGCCGACGTCGAAGGTCTGCCAGGTGCCCATGCCGATGACGGGCAGGGCTTCGCCGGAGCTGGGGATGGGGCGGGTGAGCATGCGGGGACTCTGGGCGAGGGCGGAGAGGGACGGCGCGAGCGCGGCGCCGATGCCCGCCACCAGGACCTCGCGGCGGGAAGGGTGGGGAGGACGGGACGGGCGCATGGGGGAAGCGTAGCGGCGAAGGAGCGCCGGACACCGGGCTTGGTGAGAGGTGAAGACGGGCAGGTGACAGTTCTGGAAGGCCGCGGTGTTCCCTTCGCCGAATCCTTTTTCAGGAAGGTCCAGGCGATGAAGCGCAAGGTCGCGGTGTGTGTCGGGGTGATGGTCGCGGTGGCGGCGGGAGCGGCCGGGGCCGAGGAGCGGACGGAAGGCGCCGCCGCTCCGGAGTCGCACTCCGCCCCCGTGCAGGAGGCACCGGCGCCCACGGCCGTCGCGATTCCTGTCGCGGCGCTGTCTCCCGCGCCGCTCGTGGAGGCCGCGACGGGCGGTGAGCCCGCGCGGCCCGCGGGGACCACCGTGGCTCGGCAGCGCTCGGACACGGAGGAGATCCACGTTCCGGTGGTGCTGATGGCCCTGCCGCACGTGAGCACGGCGGGCACGGCCACGGAGCGGCTGGTGACCACGTTCGCGCTGGGTGCGCTCGCGACGCATGCGAAGCGGGTGGATGGCGCGGCCATGTCCCTGGGCGCGAACTGGGTGGGCGAGGACTTGTCCGGCGTGCAGCTGACGCTCGGGGCCAACGTGGTGCGCGGCACCGCGTCCGGCGCGCAGTTCGCCGTGGGCGGCAACATCGTCACGGGCGACCTGGAGGGACTCCAGTCCGCGGTGGGCCTCAACGTGGTGAAGGGCGCGGCGGTGGCCGGCCAGCTCGCCGTGGGTGGCAACGTGGCGGGCGGCGCGCTGTCCGGAGGCCAGTTCTCCGTGGGCGCCAACATCGCGGGCTCGGGCGGCGTGGGGGCCCAGTTCACGGTGGGCGCGAACATCGCGACCGCGCAGTTCAAGGGTGCGCAGTTCGCGGCGGGCGCGAACCTCGCCTCGACGATGTCGGGCCTCCAGGCCTCCTCGGGCTTCAACTACGCGGGCCGGATGGATGGCGCGCAGCTGTCGCTCCTCAACGTGGGCGGGGACGTGTCCGGCGCGCAGGTGGGGTTGATCAACGTCGCGGGCAGGGTGGACGGTCTCCAGCTGGGGCTGATCAACGTCGCGCGTGAGTCCCAGGGCGAGGCGCTGGGTCTGCTCAGCTTCATCGGCAACGGCCAGGCGAACCTGCAGCTGTGGGCCAGCGACCTCGCGTACACCAACGTCGCGGTGAAGTTCGGCGGCCGGCACTTCCACACGCTGCTGACGCTGGGCTTCAACCCGGGCACGGACACGCACCGCCGCCGTTACGTGGGAGGCCTGGGCTTTGGCGCGCACATCCCCGCGGGGCCATTGTTCTTCGACCTGGATGTCATTGGCAGCAGCGTCCACGCGGACAACCTCTTTCGGGATGGCGACGGCCTGAACGTGCTGGGACAGTTGCGGCTGGTGGCGGGCTGGCAGGTGGCGAAGCGGTTCGCGCTCATCGGCGGCGTCACCGGCAATACGCTCGTGACCTGGGACAACGGGGACCGCTGGGAGGAGCTGGGCATCGGGCCGGAGTGGCGCAGCGTCTCCGACGGGGGACGCACCACCGTGCGGGTGTGGCCGGGCGTCCTGCTGGGCGTGCAGATCTGACACGGCATTCGATTCGAAGTTCGGGAGGGGAACATGTGGAAGCGTTTGGGAGTCGCCGCGCTCGCGGCGGGGCTGCTGTCCGGCTGCTACTTCACCGATGAGATGCAGGGCGACGGCAACACCGTCACGGAGTCGCGCGTGGCGACCGACTTCTCCACCGTGGAGAACCGGGGCTCGATGGAGGTGGTGATTCGCGAGGGCGAGGTGCCGGACGTGAAGGTCACGCTGGATGAGAACCTCCAGCACCGCGTGCGCACCTTCGTGTCGCCCGGCAACACGCTGGTCATCGAGACGGACGGCTCGTTCGCGCCCCGGGGCCCGGCGCGGGTGGAGATCCTCGTGCCGCGCATGATTGGCGCGACGCAGGACGGCTCCGGCTCCCTGCGCGTGGAGGGCTTCGAGCGGGTGAAGGAGGACGTGAAGCTGGTGGCGAAGGGCTCCGGCTCGCTGAGCTTCTGCGGCGGGGTGCGCACCCTGGAGGCGAAGCTCAGCGGCTCCGGGAACATGGAGCTGTGCGCGGCCGGTGAAGGCCTGGCCGAGTGGGTGGACCTGTCGCAGTCCGGCTCCGGCGACCTGAAGTTCGAGGGGGCCGCGAAGCATGTGCGCACCCGGACGGACGGCTCCGGCTTCACGACGCTCAAGGGCGTCACCAACCGGCTCGACGCCTGGCTGGACGGCAGCGGTGGCCTCGGGGCCCCGGGCCTCCGGGCCGTGGACGTGAACATCACGTCGAAGGGCTCTGGCACCGTCGCCGCGTACGTGGACGGGGGCGGGGCGGTCATCCTGCTCGACTCGTCGGGGAACGTGGACCTGTATGGCCATGCCCTGTCGACCCAGCTCCGGGTCAACGGCAGCGGTCGGGTCATCTGGCACTGACTAGCTTGTCCTCGACACCCGTGACGTGCGCGGGTGGGGAGGCAGGCGGGCCATGGCGGCGACCATGCGGGCGATGGTGCTCCACGCACCCGGACAGCGCCTGCGGCAGGAGGAGCGGCCCCTTCCGGAGCCCGGGCCGGAGCAGGTGCTGTTGAAGGTGCACGCCTGCGCGGTGTGCCGCACGGACCTGCACGTGGTGGACGGAGAGCTGACGCGCCCGAAGCTGCCGCTGGTGCCGGGCCACGAAATCGTGGCCACGGTGGTGGCGACGGGCGCGAAGGTGGAGGGCCTGACCGCAGGGCTGCGCGTGGGGGTTCCGTGGCTGGGATGGAGCTGCGGGCAGTGCCGCTTCTGCCGCTCCGGCCGGGAGAACCTCTGCGACACGGCGCGCTTCACCGGCTACGACATCGACGGGGGCTTCGCGGAGTACACCGTCGCGGATGCGCGCTTCTGCTTCCCACTGCCGCCGTCGTACCGCGACGTGGAGGCCGCGCCGCTGATGTGCGCGGGGCTCATCGGCTTCCGCAGCCTGCGCATGGCGGGAGACGGCCCCCGGCTGGGGCTGTATGGCTTTGGCGCCGCCGCGCACATCCTCATCCAGGTGGCGCGGCACCAGGGGCGCCGCGTGCATGCCTTCACGCGCGAGGGTGACGCCAAGGGCCAGGCCTTCGCGCGGGAGCTGGGCGCGGTGTGGGCGGGAGGCTCGGACACGCCGCCGCCGGAGCCGCTGGACGCGGCCATCCTCTTCGCTCCCGTGGGCGCGCTGGTGCCCGCGGCGCTGAAGGCCGTGGACAAGGGCGGCGTGGTGGTGTGCGGCGGCATCCACATGAGCGACATCCCGTCCTTTCCCTATTCGGTGTTGTGGGAGGAGCGCGTGGTGCGCTCGGTGGCGAACCTCACGCGGCAGGACGCGATGGACTTCCTGGCGTTGGCGCCGCGAGTGCCGGTGCGCACGGAGGTCCAGATGTTTCCCCTGTCCGCCGCGAACGAAGCGCTCCAGGCCCTGCGCGAAGGCCGCGTGCGAGGGGCCGCGGTCCTGGACATGGCGGAGTAGGGCCGCGCTGGAGCGAGTGCCCGCGCGCCTGTCCGCCTGGATGCTTCGAACACGGGGGAATGCACAGCTTTCGCGGCACGGAGGCTGTGCACCTCATGAAAGCGCTTCAGGAGACGGGACCGTTCGAAGGGTATGACTCGGAGATCCACCCGCTGGGCTCGTATGGCGTCTTGATAGGGACCTTCAGCACGACCGTGCTGGGCTTCCTGGGCTGGATGGGAGCCTCAGGGCGGCGCCTCCCCGAGCGCTTCAGCGGCAGCGACCTGGCGCTGTTCGGGGCCGCCACGCACGTCGTCACCCGGGTGGTGGCGGCGGACAAGGTCACGGCGGTGGTGCGCGCCCCGTTCACGCGCTTCAAGGGCAACGCCAGCGCGGGCGAGGTGAGCGAGCAGGCCCGGGGCACGGGGTTCCGTCACGTGATGGGTGAGCTGCTGGACTGCCCCTTCTGCCTGAGCCCGTGGGTGGCCGCGTCCTTCCTCATCTCCGCCACGGTGCGCCCCCGGCAGACGCGCTTCGTGGCCTCCATCTTCGCCCTGAGCGGCGCGTCCTTCTTCCTCCACCGGGCCTATGAGTTGCTGGGCGAAGGGCTGCATCGCACCCGCGCGCAGGCGCGGCTGCTGCACAAGGAGCAGGAGAAGCAATCCGATGCGGGCGTGCAGTTCCCCGGTCGTGGGCCGCAGGTCGTCGAGCCCGGCCGCGCCCCCATTCCGTCTCCGAGTTGAAGCGAGGCCGATTCACCGTGAGTCACTGAGCCGCGTCTCTGGCAATGGCTCGCGGGGCCGCGTCGTAATCCGGGCATGCATCTCTTCCTCCTCGTCGGAGGCCTGCTGACGGCGGCCCCTTCCCCCTACCTGGACTCGCGGACGACCGGCGCCGCGTACTGCTACGACCCGGAGAGCCCCGTGCTGCACGAGGCCTTCCGCCGTCCGAAGCCCACGCCCGACACGCGCGTGGACAGCGCCGCGCTGGCGGAGGACGTGCGCTTCCTGCACCAGGTCCTGCGCACCACGTACTCAGGCTGGCCGGAGCTGCTCGCGCACCGCGGCTTTGATCCGGATGCCTTCTTCCAGGACTGGAGCGCGAAGGTGGCCGCGTCCGGGCCCACCGTGTCGTTCCAGGACGGCGTGCTCACGCCCACCATCGCCGTCCGCGAGGCACTGACGGACAATCACTTCGGTCCGTCTGGCTTCCTGGGCCTGCTGCGCGAGGAGCCCCGGCTCTCCTTCCGCGAGTACCAGGCCGACGCGCCGTCAGGGCTTCAACTCACGTCCTGCGACGCGAACACCGTGGAGGGCGCACAGGCGGACACGCTGCGGGTGGCGCCGGTGCTCAAGCCGGATGGCTCCCGTGCACAGCGGCTCACCGTGTCCGCGCGAGGCGGAGGCGATACGAGGACGCTTCAGTGCGGCGCCACGTCAGTGCCGCTCACGGTGCGCCCCATGCATGCGTCTCGGAAGTTCGAGCCGAAGGACACGTACACGTACGAGCCGAAGGGCGACGTGGGCATCATCACGATTCGCGGCTTCTCCGGCCCGCCGGAAGCGGAGGCCGGGCTGCGCCAGTTCGTCGCGGACGCGCCGAAGCACCGCAAGCACAAGCTGCTGGTGTTCGACCTCCGGGGCAACGGCGGAGGCAACGATGGTTACGTGTACCAGTGGCTGGACACGATGGTGCGCGGGCCGTGGTTCTCCTCCGGCGAGGTGTGGATGCACGGCGCCTTCTATCCATGCTTCGAATGGAACTCGCGCGTGCAGCGGCAGGCCATGGATGGACGGTTGGACACGCCGGAGGCGAAGGCCGAACGTGACGCCATCCGTTCGAAGTGGCCGGTGAAGCCGGAGCCCTCGCGGCCCGTGTTCGACAGCGGTCGCGTGGAGGGCCACGCGAAGACGCCCTTCACGGGGCGCATCGTGGTGCTGGTGGATCGGAACTCCGGGTCCTCGGGGGAGAGCGGCGCGTACGCCCTGCACCGCGCCACGGGTGCGCCGATGGTGGGCGAGCGGACCGGAGGCTTCCTCACCTACGGCAACGCGCCCAGCTTCGTCCTTCCGCGCACGGGGTTCGCGTGGGTGGTGCCCAACAAGCGCAACTACTTCGACGCCCCCGTGGAGGGCGTGGGACACGCCGTGCAGGTGTACCTGGACGCGGAGGAGGTGGGGCGGCCAGTAGCGGAGCTGCTGCCTCGCTTGCGCAAGCTGCCATGAGTCAACGTGCCCCATGCCGCGGGGCGCGTGTCCCGTCATGCCCCGTCAAAAGGGGGCCGTTATAGGTGTTTCGTGGGCCCGCAACGTTGGCCGGGCTCATGCAAAGCCTTGAATCCACACCGGCTCCAGAGCACGGAGCCCTACCCGAGGCAGACGATGAAGCGCGCACTGCGAATCACCTACCGGGGCATGGAGACGAGCGACACCCTCAACGAGCACATCCGCGATCAGGCGGACAAGCTGGAGCAGTTCTACGACGGCATCACCGGCTGCAACGTGGTGGTGGAGGAGCCGCACCGCCACCACGCCCAGGGGCACCACTTCCACGTGCGAGTGGAGCTGCACGTGCCGGGCAGGGACATCATCGCGGACCGGGAGCCGGCGGAGCTCGCGGCCCATGCGGATGCCTACCAGGCCGTCACCGACGCCTTCGAGGCCGCGCGGCGCCAGCTGCAACACCACGCGGACCGCCAGCACGCGTACCACCGCTAGTCATTGCAGGCTGACCGTGGTGCGCAGGAGCACCAGGTACGACCCACCCGCGGAACGACACCGCGCCGCCCGTGGTGCCTCCAGGCGCTACGTCCGGCGCGGTCCTGTAGAGGTCTGCCCTCTCCGCGTTCCACCAGAGGCCGTTGGGAGCGCCCCCCTGTCGCACGTCGGCCTGTCGGGGAACACGGGCACCGGACACTGACCCGGCCCTGGAGGGCGCGACGCCGCCGGGGCGGGTGCCGGTAGCGTCACGGGGGACGGACACCTCCCAGGAGTCGCTCGGAATGAAGGGGCCTTCTACCCGGGGCTGGCTGATGCTCGCGGGAGCGCTGTGGTTGGGCGGAATCGGCACGGGTGTCGTGGCGCTGGCCCGGTACTCGATGACGCCGGGAGTCGCGCCCGTGACGGCGGCGACGTGGCCGGAGGGAACGCGGCTGACGCGTGGGAGCGGACGTCCGGTGCTGGTGATGCTCGCGCATCCGAAGTGCACCTGCACGCGAGCGAGCCTGGCGGAGCTGGCGGAGGTGATGGCGCACGTGGGCGGACGCGCGGAGGCCTTCGTCCTGTTCCTGCGTCCGGAGGGACTGGAGGACGGCTGGGAGCAGGGAGAGCTGTGGCGCACGGCCGCGAGCATCCCGGGCGTCACGGTGCTGAGCGACCCGGACGGCGAGGAGGCGAAGCGCTTCGGCGCGACGACCTCCGGGCACGTGGTGCTCTACGGCGCGGACGGACGCCTGCGCTTCAGCGGAGGAATCACGGTGGCGCGAGGCCACGTGGGAGACAGCCCGGGACGCGAGGCGCTGGAGCGCGTGCTGCGCGAGGACGGCGAGGGAGGCGGCACGCCGGTGTATGGCTGCGCGCTGGAGGAGCGCCGGGAGCGCTGAGGCGCGCGGATGTCCTGCGTTGATCGGATGGGCGCGGGAGCGTGTCTGACGTTGGACGTCCCCAGGGGAGGGTGGTTGGCGCGGTGGAGGCGTCTGGGATTGGCTCCGCGCGCTTTTTCCATTCGCGAGGCAACCGCCCATGTCGCTCGACCACTACGTCACCCTGGGCCGCTCCGGCCTGCGCGTCAGTCCCTTCTGCCTGGGCGCCATGACGTTCGGCGAGGACCTGGGCTGGGGCAGCAGCGTGGAGACGTCCAACGCCATCCTGGACCGCTTCATCGAGCGGGGCGGGAACTTCATCGACACGGCGAACGTCTACACGTTCGGGCACGCGGAGAAGATCATCGGGGACCACATCGGGAAGCATCCGGCGAAGCGCGACCGGGTGGTCATCGCCACGAAGTTCTTCGGCAACCTCTTCGAGAAGGATCCGAACGGCGGCGGCGCGGGGCGCAAGTCGGTGATGGCGGCGTGCGATGAGTCGCTGCGCCGGCTTCAGACGGACTACATCGACCTGTACTGGATGCACGCCTGGGACGCGAACACGCCCATCGAGGAGACGATGCGGGCGCTGGACGACCTGGTGCGCTCCGGCAAGGTCCGCTACGTGGGCTTCTCCGACACGCCCGCATGGAAGGTGGCGCAGGCGCAGGTGACGGCCTTCTTCCGGGGCTGGGCGCCGCTGGTGGCGTTGCAGATCGAGTACTCGCTGCTGGAGCGCACGGTGGAGGGCGAGCTCATTCCCATGGCACGGGAGCTGGGGCTGGGCGTGACGCCGTGGTCGCCGCTGCGCAGCGGGGTGCTGAGCGGCAAGTACACGCGGGAGAACGCGGGCAAGCAGAAGGCGGACCGGGGCGCGTGGGCGGAGGCGTCGCTCAACGAGAAGACCTACAAGCTCATCGACGTGCTCCAGCGCGTGGCGAAGGAGCAGAACACCTCGGTGGCGCGGGTGTCGCTGGCCTGGGTGCAGGGCCGGCCGGGAGTGGCCTCCACCATCCTGGGTGCGCGCACGCTGGAGCAGCTGGACAACAACCTGGGCGCGCTGGACGTGAAGCTCACGCCGGAGCAGGTGAAGGCGCTGGATGACGAATCCCAGCCCACGCTCAACTTCCCAGCGGCCTTCCTCCAGGGCGCACCGTCCTTCATGCACGCGGGCCTGCGCGTGAACGGAGTCCAGGCCCCGCCCAGCAATCTGACGCCCAAGGCGAGCACCCCTCGGTACTGAGGTGGAACGCCGTGTCGGGACGTTCCGTATAATATGTACGGAACGTACGTTTCCCGAGGAACGGCCATGATGGAAGTCAGCATCACCGAAGCGCGCGACGACCTGGCGGAGCTGCTCAACCGGGCGGCCTACGGGAAGGAGCGGCTCGTCCTGACCCGGCACGGCAAGAAGCTGGTCGCGGTGATTCCCTTTGAGGACCTCCAGGCGCTGGAGGCACTGGAGGACCGGCGGGACATCCAGAAGGCGGACGCCGCGCGCCGGGAGTCCGAGGGCCAGCCGCGCGTCGCGTGGAAGCAGGTAAAGGCGGAGCTGGGACTCACGAAGAAGGCGAAGAAGACGGCTAGCGGTAGATCTCCCGCCGGTGGCCCAGCTCGACGATCAACACCACGAGCCGGCCGTCCTCGACCTGGTAGATGACGCGGTAGTCGCCAATGCGGATCCGCAGGTAGTCACTGCCCTTGAGCTTCTCCGCGCCCACGGGCCGGGGCTCCGTGGCCAGGGCGTCGATCCGCTTCGCGATGCGGCGCTGATGGACCGGATCCACCGCCGCGAGCTGCTTCACGGCGGTCTGGAGGAACTCGACCGCATAGGTGGCGGAGGGCTTCGTGCTCATGCAGGGCGGGTAGGCCCTGAGTGTCTACCTCCCCCTCCTGACATGGCGGGTTGGCAGTGGAAAGCCGAACCCTGTCGGCACACCGGCGCACAGTGTGGAGTGCAGGGCCTTACGTTTCGGGCCTCGCGCGGGGGCAAATGGCCGCTGGAGCGTTCACGGCTGGACGCTCGCGGTAGCGCGAACGGGGGTCGTTCCTAACATCGGCCCCCTGGCAGTGAGCGGTGGTTGGGGCGGTCTGGCGCGGTATGGGCGGCGGGGAGGGTGGCGTGAGCGAGCTACTGACGGGTGATGTGTCTTCGCGGGCGCAGGTGGGCGGTTCGGACTTCTCCCGCGACCCCGAGACCTTCGAAGCCGAGCTGGATGCGTGCCTGGAGCGCGCGCTCTCCTCCGAGACTCCCGAAGAAGAGGAGGTCGTTCCGGAGTCCTTCGCGACCGGCCCCCTGCGCACGCTGCTCGACCTGGCCTCCACTGAGGAGTCCTGGCTCCAGTCGCTGCCGCCTCCTTCCAATGACAACGTGGAGCCCCAGCTCACGCTGTCCGCCGAGGCCGCCAACATCGTCATCCCGGAGTGGCTGCGCGCGGATGAGTCCTCGTCCAACACTTCGCAGGAGAACTCCTGCGGCGCCGTGACGTCGTGGGATGCCGCGCCGCCGTCTCCCGCCTGGGCCACGCCCGGCTCTCCGGCCGAGGCCTACGCGCCGCAGCCGTGGATGCCGTACGCCCCCGTGGCGCCCGAGCCTCCGCCGCCCGCCATCGCCGATGCGTCCACGCGCATCCTCGGCATGAGCCCCATGTCCTTCGTCAGCGCCGTGGCGATGGGCGCGCTCGCCGCGGGGCTCCTCGTCGTCGCGGGTCTGCGCCTCACGTCGAAGGATGAGGCGCGGCCCGCGTCGCAAGCTCAGGTCCTGATCAGCGCCGTTGGCACGCCGCACGCCGCGGGCCTCCCGGGCACGCAGGGCCTTACCGGTGCTCAGCGGGAGACCGGGGCCGTGCAGGCCACCGCCTCGGGCGCTCAAGGCCTCGTGGGCGCGTTGCCGGGCATCCCTGGCACGCAGGGCTTCTACGGTGTTCCCGGCTCCCAGCCGGCCACGCCGGACCTCTCGCAGTCCATCGCGGGCGCCGTGAACACGCCCGCGCTGACGGACGCGCAGCGCGCCGCGCAGGCCCTCACGCCGAACACGCCCGTCCTCGCGGGCCCCACGAGCGCGGGCCTGACCACCGGCCTGCACACGCTGGCCCCGGACCCCGCGCCGTCCACGCAGCCCGCTCCGGTGACGCCGAAGAAGGCCCCCGTGGCCCAGCGCGCGGCCACGCTTGAAGCGCCCGAGGACACCGGCGAGGTCCGCGAGATGTCCTTCGGCAGCGAGATCTCCGAGGAGGAGATGGCCCAGGCCCGTCAGGCCGCCGCCGAAGCCGAGGCCGAGGAAGCCGCGCAGCCCGGATCCGAAATCGACGAGGACTTCGCCCGCGAGCTCGGCTTCACCGACGATGCGGAGTCCCCGGAGGCCTCCGCTCCGAAGCAGGCCCAGGAGAAGACCGTCTACATCCCGCCGGCCCCGACCTCCGAGCGCGAGCAGCTCGTGCCCTCGGACATCACCAACGTGGTCGTCACGAACCAGCCCGCCATCGCCACCTGCGTCCAGAACTTCAAGGCCGGCACCGCGCTGGAGAACGGCGGCCGCTTCCAGCTGCGCTGGTCCGTGGACACCGCCGGCACCGTCTCCGGCGTCGCCATGGAGACCGAAGCCCTGAAGGGCTCCCCGCTCGCCGGCTGCATCGAGGACCAGGTGCGCGGCTGGAAGTTCCCCGTGCACCGCGTCGCCATGAACGCCCCCGTGCACTACCCCTTCGTCTTCTAGCCCCCTGGACAATCAAAACATTCACGGATATGTATATTGACGTCCATGAATGTTGACGTCTTCCAGACCCTGGCCGACCCCACGCGCCGCCGCATCGTCGAGGCGCTGAAGGGCGGTGAGCTGTCGGTGAACGACCTGGTGGCCCGGGTGGACATCCAGCAGTCGGGTGTCTCCCGTCACCTGGGCATTCTCCAGGAGGCGGGCTTCGTCCAGGTCCGCCCCGAGGGCACGAAGCGGCTGTACTCGCTTCGCCCGGAGCCCTTTCAGGAGCTCGACGCCTGGGTCACCGGGTATCGCAGCCTCTGGGAGGCCCGCCTCGACCGGTTCGGCCAGGCGCTCGAGCGAAGACGCAAGGCACGCACGGACGTCCCCAAATCCGAGGAGGAACCCCCATGATGACCGAAACCGGCAACCGCAGCACCGTCACCTTCGACCGCGGCTATCGGGCGACGCTCGACGAGGTCTGGGAGCTGTGGACCACGAAGGACGGCTTCGAGTCCTGGTGGGGCCCGGAAGGCTTCTCCGTGAAGGTGCACGAACTGGACGCGCGTCCGGAAGGCCTGCTGCGCTACGACATGATCGCCACCGCGCCGGAGGTCATCGAGGGCATGAAGAAGATGGGCATGCCCCTCTCCACCCCCAGCAGCCTCACGTACACGGAGCTGACGCCGAAGCGGCGGCTCGCGTACCGGCACGCGGTGGACTTCATCCCTGGCGTCGCGCCGTACACCGTCTCCACGGTGGTGGAGTTCGAGGCGAAGGACGGCATCGTGCGGATGACCGTCACGTCCGACGCCATGCACAGCAAGGAGTGGACGGAGCGGGCGTCCATGGGAATGGCGAGCCAGCTCAACAAGCTCGACAAGCGGTTCCAGCGTTAGATTGGCGCATGGCCGCGCGGGAGGACCCAGACCCCATCGAGTTGCACCTGTGTCACCGTTGCCTGATGAGGCTGCCGGTGGACGCGGGCGGGGTGGACCTTCCGCGCCGGGTGCGTGAAGCCCTCAAGGCCCACGGCCTGGCGGACAAGACGCAGCTCATCCCCGCGTCCTGCCTGGGTCACTGCCCCACGGGGAAGGTCACCGTGCTCGTGGTCCCCGACTCCACGGCGCGGGGCACGCACGCGAAGCTCATCGACCCGAAGGAGGACGGCGAGGACCTCGCGAAACACCTGGAGGCACGGCTCGTCCGGGGCTCGAAGAAAGCCGGGCCGCCTTGAGCAGCGCTTCCATCATGGGCACGCAGCTCGCGGTCCCCGTGCCGGCAATCGCATAGGCGGTGCCGTGGTCCGGCGACGTGCGAGGCACCGGCAGGCCCAGCGTCACGTTCACCGTGCGCTCGAAGTCCAGCGCCTTGGCAGGGATGAGTCCCTGGTCGTGGTACATGGCCAGCACCACGTCGTACTTCGCGCCGACTTCATCGGGCCGCGCGAACAGGCCGTCCGCGGGGATGGGCCCGTGCGCATCCACCCGCTTCGCCCGTGCGAGGCGGATGGCGGGCCCAATCACCTCCACCTCCTCGCGCCCCAGCATCCCGCCCTCGCCCGCATGGGGGTTGAGCCCCAGCACGGCGATGCGCGGCTTGCGGCCCACCACCGGCTCCAGGCTGCGCGAGAGCAACTGAAGCTGCGCCACCAGCTTCTCCACCGTCAGCAGCTTCGGCAGCGCGGAGATGGGGACGTGGTTCGTCGCCAGCGCGATGCGCACGCGCGGCCCGTCCATCATCATCAACACGTCCACGCCGAACGCGTCCGCCAGCACCTCCGTGTGGCCCATGAACGGGATGCCCGCGCGCGAAATCTCCTCCTTCGACACGGGCGCGGTGCACAGCGCGTCCACCGTCCCGGCGCGCATCGCGTCGATGGCGGCGCGCACGTACGCGTACTGCGCCTTGCCGCCTTCACGCGTGGGCTTGCCCGGCACGCGGTGCTTCGCCGGCAGGTGCGTCACCTCCACCACCGCCGGCCCCTCCGTGCGGCCCAGCTCCTCCAGGGCCACGCGAGGGAAGCGGCGGAAGAGGGGGAAGCCGTCCAGCGTGGGCCCGTCGCCGAAGACCACCGGCACCAGCGCGCGGCGCACCGCGGGCTTCGCCAGCGCCAGGGCCGTCACCTCCGGCCCGATGCCCGACACGTCCCCCAGCGAGATGCCCACGCGGGGGCGCGCGTCCGCCGTGGCCACCGCGCTCACATCTTCACTTCGACGTTGGCCTTCGAGCGCAGCTCCTGGACGTACTGGTCCAGGAACTTCTCCGTCTTCTCGTTGAGGAGCTTGGACTCCAGCTTGGGCTTCATCTCCTCGAAGGAGGCCACGGCCACGTTGCGGCGCTCCTCCACCTTCAGGATGTGCCAGCCGAAGTTGGTGCGGATGGGCTCGCTGACTTCACCCTCCTTGAGGTTGAAGGCGGCCTTCTCGAAGGCGGGCACCATCACGCCGCGCTTGAAGTAGCCCAGGTCGCCACCGTCCGCCGCGCTGGGGCCCTCGCTGCGGGCGCGCGCCAGGGACGCGAAGTCCATGCCCGGCCGGCGGGCCTCCTGCGCGATGCCCTCCGCCTTCTGCTTCGCGGCGGCCACCTGCTCCGGCGTGGCCTTGGCGTCCACCTGCACCAGGATGTGGCGGGCGTGCACCTCCACGTCCTCGCTCTCCATGCGCGTGTACTGCGTGTACGCGGCCTTCAGGTCCTCCTCGGTGACCTTCACCTTGGGGCCCACCTTCAGGCGCAGCAGCTTGTCGCGCACCACGCGCTTGCGGAGCATGTCCTTGTAGCCGGCGAGCGTGAAGCCCTCGTTCTTGAGCAGCTGCTCGAACTGGCTCATGTCGCTGACGTTGTTCTGCTTGAGCACGTCCTGCACCAGCTCATCCACCTCCGCCTCGGAGGTGGTGATGCCCAGCTGCTGGACCTCCGACTCCATCAGCTTCTCGCCGATGAGCGTGTCCAGCGCGGTCTTCATCAGCTGCGCGCGGGCCTCGGCGCGCTTGTGCGGGTCGATTTCGGAGTTCACGCGCTGGAGCTCCGGCGCGGCGCGCTGCTGCACCTCCGACAGCGGGATGATGTCGCGGTTCACCACCGCCGCCACCTTGTCCACCAGCTCCGCGCGGGCGGACGTCGCCCCCGTGAAGAGCATCACCGCCGCCAGGAACGCCACCAGGTTCTTCATCGCAACGACCCTCTTGAGACAAACGCCGGGAGCCCAACAGGCCCGCTCCCGGAAAAGTCCTTCACTTCGCCGCCTGCGGCGCCGGCCGCCCGCGGATGGTCTGCAGCGTGGCCTCGTTCACCACCACCTGGGCCTTGTCGCGCAGCTCCTTCTCGAAGGCCTCCTGCGCCGCCGCCCGCTTGGCCTCCAGCAGCCGCCCCTCCACCTTCGAGCGCACCTCCACCAGCTCCCGCTTCCTCGCCGACCTGCGCTCCAGCACCTTGAACAGGTGGTAGCCGTACTCCGTGGACACCACGTCCGAAACCTGCCCCACCCCCAGCTTGAATACCACCTCGTCGAAGGCCGGAGGCATCTGTCCCCGGGGGAAGAAGCCCAGGTCGCCCCCCACCTTGGCGTCCGCGCTGAGCGAATAGCGCCGCGCGAGGTCGGAGAACTTCTTGCCCGCCTTGAGCTGCACCTGGAGCCTGCGCGCCTCGTCCAGCCCCTTCACCACCATCTGCGCGGCGTGGACCTCCTCCGGCTCCTGGAAGTCGGCCTCGTGCGCCGCGTAGTACGCGCGCAGCTCCTCCTCCGTCACCGCCACGCGCGAATAGACGTGGTTCGTGAAGAGCTTCTCGATGGTGAGCCGGCTCGCCTCGCGCGCGCGCAGCTCCGCCATGGACAGCTGCCCCTGGGCGAGCACTTCATTGAAGTTGCCCGCGGGGTAGTCGCCGGACAGCCGCAGCACGCCGCGGTCCACCTCTTCGGGCGTCACGGCGATGTTGTTCTGCTTCGCCGCCTGGAGCAGCAGCATCCGCTTCACGAGCGTGTCCACGAGCGCCCGCTTGAAGGGCTCCACCTCTTCCGGCGTGGGCTCCGGCCCTTCCGTGGTGGCCAGCTCCCGCGCCAGCTCCTGTTCGAAGTCCGCCCGGCTGAGCGACTCGCCGTTCACGGTGGCCACCACCGTGGGGTCCGGCCCCTCCTGGGCCTGCGGCCGGCAGCCCGTCAGCCCCAGGACTCCCAGGGCGAGGCCCAGGCTCAGGACGACGGACCACGGCATCGGGGAGGCGCGGAAGGAAGCGGGACGCATGCGCGGAGGCCTCGGGGGAGGGGACAGGGGACCTTCCACGGTGGTGCCGGGCCGCTGGGCTTTCAAGCGGGACGTCACGGCCGGGATGGGAAGCGAACGGATGGGCCCATGGGACGGCCTTCCGGGTAGCACGCCAAGGCGGGCCCGGACAACCCGCGCCCCGGGAGGGCTTCCCCCTGGAGCGGGGTGGCTAGAGCGGGGTGGCGTTGGAGGACAGGAAGGCCTCTACCTGGGGAAAGATTTCGTCCGGCGCCTTGCGGCCCAGAATCAGGTCCGCGTGGCCGTAGTCCGCCGCGAAGCCGTGGCCGCGCCCGGCGACCAGCATCTTCACGGGGCCGCCCAGGTGCTCCTTCGCCCGGGCCACCGCCAGCGGCGGCGCGAGCAGGTCCCGGCTGCCGGCGATGAGCAGGAAGGGAATCTTCACCCCGGCGAGCGGCTCCCGGTAGTCGAAGCTGCCGTCGAACGTGGTGAACTGGCTGGTGGTGATCCACCGGGCGAACTGCCGTCCCACGCCCCCGGCCACGTCCGCCGGCACGTTGGCCAGCGCCCAGCGCACCACCTGCGGATCCATGTTGTCCGCCAGCATCATGTACCGGGTGAGCGGCCCCGGAGGCGCCCCGAAGAAGGCGATGCTGGTGACGCGCCGGGTGGGGATGACCTTGAGCTTGAGCACGGGCTCGACCCGCTGCACGAACGCTCGCAGGCCCGGCTGCACCGCGAAGGTGAAGGGCGCACCCAGGGACACCGCCGCCTTCACCGGCGCCTGGGGGTTCCTGGCCAGGTGGGCGTAGAGCATCAGGCCGCCCTTGGAGTGGCCCACCCAGAGCACTTGCTGGGCACCGGTGGACATCACGGTGCGCAAAGCCGTTCTCACGTCGTGCTCGGCCTGGTCGTCAAAGTTCCAGTCCGCGCAGGCCCCGGCGAGCCCCCGGCCGCGCAGCTCGATGACCCAGGTCTCGAACCCCGCCCGCGCCAGGTAGCGCGCCAGGCTGTACTGCTCGTTGAAGTCCATGTGGAAGCGGTTGGCTCCCAGCCCGTGGCACAAGAGGACGGGCTCCGCGAACCGGCGCTCTCCCCGAGGGTGGTAGCGCCCCAGCGCGATGGCCGCTCCGTCGTCCGTGGGCACCCGGTACAGCTCATCCGGCTTGAACGAGAGGGTCAGCAACCCCTCCTTGCTCCGCTCCACCGCCTTGGTGAAGAGGTCCGCCATCCGGCTCAACCGGGGTGCTGATGCCTGTCGTGATGTCACCCCTTCAGTCTACGCCCTACGCCCGGACGATGCCGGGGTGTCGCGGGCGGACTTTCGTGGGACGGCAGGACAGTTGCAGGGGATGTGCGTCCATCGCGGGGAGGTCGTGGAAATGGGGCAGGGCCGGGGTTTCAGGGAAGCGTTGTCGTCCTTCATCGCCACAGTTTTTCCCACAGACACACTGCTGGGTGCCTTGAAGGTGATGGAGCGGCACCACGTGCAGGTGGTGGGGGTGGTGGGGGCAGGGGGCAGTCTGGTGGGCGTGGTGCACGAAACGCAGGTCCTGGCGGGTTGGCAAACGGATCCGCTGGCGCAGGTGTCGGACGTCATGGCGCGGGTTCGCAAGACGCACGCGGTCCGCAGCCAGAAGCGGCGGCTGGCGCGCCTGCATGGCAAGCGTGGGGGCGGGCAGAAGCTTTTCTGAGGGGCGGGGTCCTGGCGGTAGAGTGGGGCCCGACGTGTCGGAAGCCCCGCCCACCGCCTGGACCGTGTACATGCTGCGCTGCCGGGACGGCACGCTCTACACGGGTGCCACCAACAACCTGGAGCGCCGCCTGGCCACGCACGGCCGGGGCAAGGGCGCCGCGTACACGCGGGCCCGGCTGCCGGTGACGCTGGTGTGGAGCGAGCCCGCTCAAGACCGGAGCGCTGCCCTGCGCCGCGAGGCCGCCATCAAGCGGCTGACGCGCGCCGACAAGCTGCGGCTGTTCGCGCGGCGCCCGGGACGGCGTTGACGCTCGTTCCCCTGGCTTGTTGGCGGAAGAGGTTCGCTTCAGGACGCGGGATGCGCGCGGCGCGACAGTTGGCGCGGCGTCCGCAGGTGTTTCATCGCCTGCTGATGAAAGGGCCGGGGCCTCCGGGTGGGTGTACGGACCGCCGGGGGCCGAATTAGGGTGTGGCCTGTCCTAGCAGGGGGAAGTCCATGTCGCGTTCTCGCTCGTTCATGTTCGCTTTGCTTGCCTTGGGTCTGGGGAGCGTGGGGTGCGGTGAGCCCAACCACCAGCCCGTCATCACCGCCGGACCGCGCCCGTTGGGCTCGCCATCCACGCCGGGCGGGCTCAAGTTCGAAGAGGGCACCGTCATCCAGCTCCAGCTGGAGGTGACGGACGCGGACAACGACGAAATCTTCTTCCGCTGGACGCAGAACCCGTCGAACGCGGGCGGCGTGTTCAGCGACCCCAGCATCGCCACGCCCACCTGGACCGCGCCGGCGCCGCTGGAGAACCCGAACCAGCCCATCTACCTCTACGTGGAGGTGGAGGACCACAACGGGGGCGTGCTGCTGGGCCAGTCACCCCCGCTCTTCATCCTGCCGAAGCAGCAGTAGCGCGCCGCGCTTCAGGCGGCGGTGGCCGCGGGCGGCGGAGAGCCCGGACGCTGCTTCGCGCGGCTCCGGGCGCGCACGGCGACGAGGATGGCGGCCACCAGTCCCACGCCCGCGCCAATGCCCGCGCCCATCAGCTGCGAGTGCATCAGCGACGTCGTCACGCGGCGCACGACCTCCGGCAGGTTGCACATGGTCTGCGAGGCGAGCGGCGTGCTGTTGTACCACTCGATGTAGGAGGGGGCGACCAGCGACGCGATGAACGTGCCCAGCAGCGTGCCGGCCAGGATGAAGATGAGGAACGTCTTGAACGTGGCCATGGCGGGGACCTCCTCGGCGGGTGGGCGGCGGGCCGTCCTTAGTATGCGCACGTCCGCCGCGAAAGGGGCGAAGGCGTGCTAAGGGGGCGGGTGTGCCGCTCCTGCCACTCGCCATCCTGTTCGGGGTCGTCTCGCTCGTGTGCGCGGCCCTCCTGCTGACGCACGCCTTCCGCCGCAGCGTGGGCACGGGCGTCATGGTGCTGCTCATCCCCTGCTACATGCTCGTCTATGCGTTCAGCCAGTTCGAGCACCCGCGCAAGAACCTCATCGTCGCGGGCTTCGTGGCCAGCACCGTGCTGACGGCGGTGTTCCTGGGCATGGGCGTCCACGGCATCGCCGCCGCGGCGGCCCGCATGCCGCCCCCTGGCTTCTAGGCCTCCACGCATGATCGCGAGCCCCACGGGTGCCCGCTGTGGCCAGCATCCGGACGCGGCCGCGGTGGCCCTCTGCGCGCGCTGCGGCGGCTACCTGTGCGGCGCGTGCACGGAGGTGGTGGGGGAGACGGCGTACTGCGCGCCCTGCGCCGAGCGGCGCATCCAGGACACGCGCCCGTCGCGAGCGGTGCGGCTGGCGCTGCTGGCCAACGTCCTGGGGTTCCTGTTCCTCGGCGCGCCCGTGGTGCAGCTGTCGTGGTCCATCTACGGGAAGCTGGGCGGAGTCCTGGAGGTGCTGCTGGAACTGGCGTGCACGCTGGCGGCGGCGGTGGCGGGCACCGTCATCTCCGCGCGGAAGCTGCGGCGCCGCCAAGAGGTGGGGGACCGGGGCTTCGCCATCGTGTTGCGCGTGCTGTCCGCGCTGAACCTGTTGGGGCTGCTGGCGTGGGGCGCGCTCACCGCCTTCGTGCTGTCCCTGGGGCCCCCGATGCGCTGAGGGCCTCTCGTGCGCGTCACACGCCGCGCTCGTTGGGGTCCCAGAGGTACTTGTGCATCTGGAGCTGGAAGCGCACCGGCAGCCGGTCCTCGATGATCCACTCCGCCAACTGGCGCGGGTGGAGCTTGTCGAAGATGGTGGAGAACAGGACGCTGTAGGGCTTCTTTCCCAGCTGGTGCTCGGTCACGAGCGCGCGCGCCCACTCGTAGTCCACGCGTGAGCCGATGACGATCTTGAGCTCGTCGTTGGCGTTCATGGAGGTGAGGTTGCGGTAGTCATTGCGGTCGCACTCGCCGGACGACGGCGTCTTCATGTCCACGATCTTGTGGACGGCCGGGGGCACGAGCCGCACGTCGATGGCGCCGCTGGTCTCCAGCAGCACCTTGAGGCCCGCGTCCAGCAGCGCCTCCATCAGCGGATACACGCCGGGCTGGAGCAGGGGCTCGCCGCCCGTGACCTCCACGGTGGGCGTGTTCCAGGCCAGCGCCTTCTCGACGACCTCGGGGATCTTCATGCGGCTGCCGCCGTGGAAGGCGAACTCGCTGTCACAGTACGTGCAGCGCAGGTGGCAGCCGGTGAGGCGGATGAAGCCGCACAGCATGCCGGCGTGGGACGACTCACCCTGGAGTGAGAGATAGAGTTCCTTCACCACGACGGAGTCAGCGGTGGGGACGCGGCGGGGCTCGATGTGCGGGCGTGCGGCAGGCATGGCGTGCGGTGCGAAGGGGCGCATCAAGCGCACCCTTGGGGGGAGGGGGTCAAGCCCGGCGGGCCTTCACCCGGTCGATGAAGGTGTCGATGAGGTGGCGCGCGATGCTCAGGCGGGGCGGGATGCGCGGCAGGTCGTCCACGCCGAACCAGCGCGCCTCGGCGATCTCCTTGCCGTCCACGACGACGTCGCCGCCCGCGTACTCGGCCATGAAGCCCACCATCAGCGAGCGGCCGAAGGGCCACGGCTGGCTGCCGAAGTAGGTGACGTTCTTCAGGTCCACGCCCACCTCCTCCTTCACCTCGCGCAGCACGGTCTCCTCCAGCGACTCACCGGCGTCCACGAAGCCGGCCACGGTGCTGAAGAAGGGCTCCGGGAAGGACGCGTTGCGCGCGAGCAGCATCTCGTCACCCCGGGTGATGAGGACGATGACCGCCGGAGCGATGCGCGGATAGAACGGCGTGTGGTCCACCGGGCAGCGGCGCGCGCGTTCGCCGGGCACGAGCTGCGTGGCCGCGCCGCACTTGCCGCAGAAGCGGTGGTTCAGGTCCCACTCACAGATGGCGAGCGCGCGGCCCGCCACGGCGAAGGTCGCCTCGTCCACCTGCTTGTAGAGCGAGCGGGCGGGCACGAACTTCAGCCCCTCTGGCGGCGTGAAGTCCCCGGGCATGGGCGCCGCGTAGCAGTCCGTGTCGTCGAGCATGCCCAGGAAGTGGGCGCTGGCCGAGGACTCCGGCAGGGCCAGACCCCGGGGAAGGTCGAGGCGGCCATCGTGCTCGGACACGAGCAGGTCCATGCCGCGCACGGCGAACAGGAGCGCGGAGTCGCGCGAGCGGGCGGGCGGTTCGTAGCCGGGCTGGAAGCGTTTGAGGGGGCTCACGAGGCCACCTTAACGGACGGCGCGGCGGGGCGCCGCGCGCTATGCTCCGGCCGCCCGCCACCCCGGGCACTGCCCGCCTGGGAGCCTTCGACCGTGAACGCCCTCATCCTTCGCATCGTCTGCGGCCTGCTCTTCGCCGGAATGGTGTTGGGCGTGGTGACCCACCCCCCGCAGGACCTCACGCAGGGGCTGGGGATGATGCTGCCCGCGACGATGCTGCTGGGCGTGGCGCTGAAGGGGCCGAAGGGACGCTCCACGATTCCGAAGAAGCGCTCGCCTCCGGCACCACCGGTGTCCGGGGGAACGCCCGGCGTCTGAAGCCAACGTCAGTAGACGTTCATCAACTCCACGTCGAAGACGAGCACGGCGTTGCTGGGGATGACGGGCGCGGAGCCGCGCGAGCCGTAGCCCAGGTCGGAAGGGATGACGAGCTTGCGCTTGCCGCCCACGCGCATGCCGATGAGCCCCTCGTCCCAACCCTTGATGACGTCGTCATTGCCCACCACGAAGTCGAAGGGCTTACCGCGCGAGCGGCTGTTGTCGAACATGGAGCCGTCCGGCAGCCAGCCCGCGTAGTGGACCAGCACGTAGCTCTTGTTGACGGCCTCCTTGCCGGTGCCCACGACCAGGTCCTGCGTATAGAGGCCGGACTCGCTCTTGTTCATCGCGGACAGGTCCACGCCCAGGGACTCGGCGTAGGTCACCTTCGCGGGGTCACCCGAGGTCGATGAAGCGTCATCACCACAGCCGGCCAGGGCCAGCACCGCGCACAACAGGAGGGAACGAAGCATGGACCACAGCCTGCCGCGCACGAGCCTCTTGGGGAAGGGGGGCACGCACGGCCTGCCCGCCCGGACGGTGAAGGACGCGCAGGTCCTGCTTGAAGCGCGTCCATGCGGGGCTTATCCGTTGCGCCGCCCGCCATGCAGACGCCTTCCGATCCCGCACCATCCGCTTCGCTTCGTCCCTCGCTCGTCTGGCTGATGGCGGTGGCGGGCGCCGTCACCGTCGCGAACCTCTATTACAACCAGCCCCTGCTGGGAGACATCGGCCGGACGCTGGGTGCGGACGGGAGCGCACTGGGCCTGGTGCCCACGCTGACGCAGGTGGGCTACGCGGTGGGCATGCTGTTCCTGGTGCCGCTGGGTGACAGCCTGGAGCGCCGCAAGGTCATCCTCCTGCTGTGCGGCTGCGTGGGCGTGGCGCTGGTGGTCGCGGGGCTCGCTCCCAGCCTGCACGTGCTGGTGGCGGCGAGCTTCGCCATCGGCGTCACCACGGTGGTGCCGCAGATGCTCATCCCGTTCGCGGCGCAGCTCGCGGCGCCCTCGGAGCGCGGGCGCGTGGTGGGCATGGTGATGAGCGGGCTGCTCATTGGCATCCTCCTGTCGCGCACGGCGGCGGGCTTCGTGGGCACGCACCTGGGCTGGCGCACCATGTTCTTCGTGGCCGCGGGGCTGATGGTGGTGACGGGCGTCGTGCTGCGCTTCACGCTGCCCTCGGCGCCGCCGGTGGCCGCCATGCCCTATCCGCAATTGATGCGGTCGCTCATCCACCTGGCCCGCACGGAGCCGGTGCTCCGGCTGCACGCGCTCCTGGGCGGACTGACCTTCGGCGCGTTCAGCGCCTTCTGGGCCACGCTGGCGCTCTACCTGCGCTCACTGCCCGGGCATTACGACGCGCAGGTGGCAGGCCTCTTCGGCGTGGTGGGCGTGGCGGGCGCGGTCATCGCGCCGCTGGTGGGGCGCTTCGCGGACAAGGGCGCTGGCCGCCGCATCAACGCGCTGGCCATCGCCGTGCTGCTGGCGTCCTTCGTCGTGCTGTGGCTCTGGGGGCACTCACTGTGGGGCATCGCGCTGGGCGTGGTGCTGCTGGACCTGGGCGCGCAGGCGAATCAGATCGCCAACCAGGCGCGGGTGTACTCGCTGCGGCCCGATGCCCGGAGCCGGCTCAACACCCTCTACATGGTGACGTACTTCGTGGGCGGCGCCGCGGGCGCGTGGGCGGGCATGTCGGCGTGGACGCGCGCGGGCTGGCCGGGCGTGTGCGCCGTGGGCGCGGCGATGTCGCTCACCGCGCTGGTGGCAGTGCTCTGGGGCGCGCGACGTCTGCCGGCGGCCCAGGCCTCCGCGACCTGAAGCCTCAGAGGTCGCGCTGCATGTGCCGGTGGGGAATGCCCACCTCGACGAAGGGCTCGTCGTACACGGCGTAGCCCAGCCGCTCGTAGAAGGGGACGACAGGGGCCCGCGCGTGCAGGTGCACGTGGCGGAACCCGCGCTTGCGCAGCTCGTCCTCCAGCGCGCGCACCAGCTTCGCGCCCAGGCCCTTGCCCTGCAGGGACGGCAGCACCGCCATCTGGAAGAGCCGGCCGCTGTGCGCGTCCTCCGGATTGAAGAGCACGCAGCCCTGCACGACGCCGCCCGCGTGGGCCACCAGGTGGAGGCTCTCGTTCTCGAAGGGGAACTTCACGTCCTCGCGGGCATGGCCCAGGGGCTCGCGCAGCACGCGGAAGCGCAGCTCCAGCTCTCCCTCGTAGAGCGGATGACGGGGGTCGATGAAGTCGAAGCGGAGGTCAGTCATGGCGCGGGAGTCTGTCAGAAGCTGCCGGTGAGCTGGAGGTTGAACGTGCGGCCGTACTGGGGCACGGGGCCCGCGGACACGTCATCGCTCACGACGAAGGCGTAGCGCGAGTCGAGCAGGTTGTTCACGCCCGCGAAGTAGCGCAGCCGGCCGTAGTCGCCGGACACGCCGAAGCCCACGAGCAGCGCCTCCCCGCTGTCCGCGCCGGCGACGCTCGGCACCCGGGCGCTCTGGTAGGTGGCCTGCGTGGCGATGCGCATGTCGCCGTTGCCCACGGGCAGCAGGAATCGTCCCGAGGCCAGGTGCGCGGGCGCGGCCTCCACCACGTCCTGCGAGGCGTTGCGCAGCGTCACGTACGAATAGCTCAGGTCCACCAGCAGCCAGCGGCCCGGCTGCCAGTGCAGCCCGGCCTCCGCGCCCCACGCGAGCGTCTCGCCGGAGTTGTTCGCGTAGACGAGGCACTGGGTGGGCGCGCTCGGGGTGCCGCAAGCGGGCGTGGCCGCGGACTCGGTGGTGAGCGTGACGAGCTGGGAGATGCGGTTGTGATAGCCCGCGACCGTCAGGCGCAGCTCGTTCGTCAGGTCGTGCGAGTGCTCCACCTCGAAGGTGGTGATGGTCTCCGGCGCCAGCTGCCCCGCGGGGCGCTGGGTGAGGAGGTTGTCCCCGTAGAACAGCTCGTAGACATTGGGGGCGCGGAACGCACGGCCGATGACGAGCTTGGTGAGGCCCTGCTCATACGGCCGGCCGATGACCGCGAGCCGGGGCGTGAGCGGCAGCGAGTCCAGGTCGGAGTACTTGTCCACGCGGAAGCCCAGGGACAGGCTCAGGCGCGGGTGCAGGCGCCACTCGTCCAGCGCGTACACGGACACGAGCGAGCGCGTCCGCGAGCCCAGCGACGCGGCCACCGCGGGGCCCACGCTCTTCTGGTCCACGCGCAGCTGGGCCTGGCCCTCCACGCCCACGGTGAGGCGGTTGGCTTCGGACAGGACCGCCAGCAGGCGCCCTTCGGCGGTGAGCCAGTCCGCGGCGCCGGAGTCGGTGTTCGTCTCCGTGGTGTCGCCGCCGTAGTTCCAGTGGCCCTCGTAGCGGCTCAGGTCCAGCGCGCCGCGCAGGGAGAGGACGAAGCGCTCGGACAGGGGGCGCTCGTACTTGGCCTCGGCGAAGCCGCGCACGTCCTGCACGCGCGTGCCCTGCGCGCCCACCACGGTGCCATAGGGCGCGGTGGGCACGTCCTTGCTGCGCCCGTGCAGCCGGGCCACCAGGGACAGGTTGCCCAGGCGCGCGCGCAGCGAACCGGTGCCTGCCTTCTCTCCGTCCAGGCCGGTGACGATGGGGCCCGGGTCGCCCAGGCGGGTGGTGTCCGCGCCGTGGGACTTCATGCCCGCGAGGCTGAAGAGGACGGAGCGCTGGGGGTCCTCCCACGACGTGGTGGCGTGCACGCGCGTGGAGCCCATCGCGCCCACGGCGCCGGTGATCTCCAGCCGCCGGTCCATGCCCAGCGACTCGCGCGGCACCACGTTGATGACGCCGAAGAACGCGCCCGTGCCGTACAGCGCGCTGCCGGGGCCGCGCACGACTTCGATGCGCTCCACCTCTTCCAGGTCCACGCTGAGGTCATGCGCCGCGTAGCCCTGGCCGGCCCACACGTCGTTCATCGCGTGGCCGTCCCAGAGGATGAGGATGCGCGTGTTGAGGTCGCCCGGCGGCGAGAAGCCGCGCACGCCCAGGTACGTGTACGTCCGGTCGTCGGTGAGGAAGAAGCCGCGCACGCCCGCCAGCGCCTCCGCCAGGGTGCGCCAGCCGAACGCGCGCAGCTCCTCCGGCGTGAGCACGGTGGTGGAGGCGGGGGCCTCGTCCACGGACAGCAGGCGCTTGGACGCGGCGCGCACCGGAGGCGGCTCGTAGCGCAGGGTGGCGTGGACCTTCACCTCCTGGTCGGGGATGACGGTGACCTTCTGGCGCACGGGGCGCACGTCGCGGCTCTCCACCTCCAGCACGTGCTCACCCTGAGGGAGGGTGACGACGGTGGGGGTGAAGCCCGCGGGCCGGCCATCCACGCGCACGGTGGCGCCGTCGTGGTTGGCGGTGACGACGACGCGGCCGCTGGGCGCCGTCTGGGCGGTCAGCGTGACCGTGAGCGGCAGGGCGCCTTCAGCGGGCACGTCGATGACGTACTGGCCAGGCGCGTGGCCGGGAGCGCGCACGTGCAGCACGCGCTGGCCCGGAGACAGGCGCAGCTTCGCGGGGATGCGGCCCAGGACGGGGCCGGTGGGGCTGTCACGGACCTCCGCGCCCTCGGGGGAGCCGGTGATGTCCACCATGCCGGTGATGAGGGCCAGGTCCAGGTCCACGGGCACCTCCCGGCCCCGGACGAGGGTGACGGTGGCCTCGGTGGGGCGGTAGCCGGACTTCTGGACCAGGACCTTGTGGCGGCCCGGCGACAGCGCGAGCGTCTGCGGCGAGCGGCCCCGGCTGCCCAGGTCCGCGCGGTCCACGAAGACCTCCGCGCCGCGGGGATTGGTGGTGACGCGCACCAGGGCGACCTTGGGGCGCAGCCGCTCCAGCGAGCGGGTGACCTCCGAGGCGTCCTCGGCCGGCAGGTCCTCGCCGAGCAGGTCGTTGTAGTAGCGGTACGCCTCGTTGAACTTGCCCAGCGCCTCGAAGCAGCGCGCGATGTTGAAGAGCACGTTGCGGTTGGGGACCAGCCGGTAGCTGGTGAAGTACGAGCGCAGCGCCTCCGTGTAGTTGCCGTGGGAGTAGGCGTCGTTGCCCAGCTCGAAGGCGATGTCCGCCTCGTCCGCGTTGTTGTCCGCGAGCGCGGGACCGGCGGTGAGGAGCCAGAGGGACAGCAGCCAGGGACCGAGGGGGAACGCACGCATGAGGACGCCTGCATTCTTCCCCCGATACGGTGTCAGGTCCATGACACTGGCCAACCCTGACGGGCACCGCACGCCGGGCGTGGGTCAGCGGGCAAGCGCCGCCGCCAGCCGCCGGGCCGCGGCTTCCAGTGTTTCCGGCGAAAGGTGCTCCGCCGGGGCCGCGTCGAAGGCGCCCCGACCCCGGAGGTGGGACGGGGTGTCCGCGAAGCGGGGGACGAGGTGCAGATGGAAGTGGCGGAGCACGTCGCCAATGGCGAAGGCGTAGACGTGCTCGGCGCCGAGCACCTCGCGCTGGGCGCGCATCACCCGGGCGGCGAACGGGCCCAGCTCGCGCGAGGCCGTTTCGTCCAGGTCATACCAGCCGCGCACGTGCTGATCGCTGGTGAGCACCACCCAGCCCGGGACGGGGCTGGGGGACGCCACCCCGTGGAGGACGAGCCCGGGAGCCCGCGCGAGCACGCCACCCGGTGGGTGGATCTCCCCGCGAACAATGGCGCAGCCCAGGCAGGGGTCGTTGATGTCTGACATGGCGAGTCATCCTATTTCAGGGCGCTTGGAAGCCCTTGGGTAGAAATCACCCCACCTTGACGGCGTGGGCCCGGGTCGGGGAGTGTCCGATTTCCGCCCTTTTGGGAGCAGCTGGGGCGTGAAAATTCCGTCATAATTTCAAGGTGGGGACGATGAAGAAGCATGTGCTGATGGCCGTGTTGCCGCTGCTGGCTTGGGGGTGCGGTGACGCGACTGACGCGGACAACGATGGTGTCGCTGACGGCATCCGTGATCCGAACAACGTGTCGGTGGTGGTGCCTTCCACGCCGAAGGGCACGGTGTCGGGCCAGGTGCTGAGCACGACGCTGCAGCCGCTGGCGGACGTCACGGTCGCGATGACGATTGGCAGCCAGGCGTCGGGCAAGTCGGCGACGACGGACGGCAGCGGCAACTTCGTGATGACGGACGTGCCGGCGGGCGCCGAGGTGCTGCTGACCTTCAGCAAGGGCGGCTACTCGACGCTGCGCGCGACCTCCATCGTGCCGTCGTCCGCGGGCACGGTGCCCATCAACAACGGCAACGCGAGCTTCGGTCCGGTGACGCTGACGCAGCTGAACAGCTCGCTGAGCGTCACCGTGGTGACGCCGCAGGGCCGTCCGGCGGTGGGCGCGAAGGGCGTGCTCGAGGTGGACAAGGCGGGCTCGGTCATCCTGAGCAACAACGAGGCCCAGGGCGCCTCCGTGGTGAGCAAGGTCTACGTGGAGGCCACGGCGGACGCCAACGGCATCCTGACCTTCACCGGCATCCCCTCCGGCGTGGAGCTGGCGCGGCTGGACGGCACCTACAACCTCTGGATCGCGCCGATGGACACCAACGGCGACGGGGTCGTGGACACGGGCGGTTACTCGAAGAGCTACTCGGGTGGCACCATCGTGGGGTCGCAGGCCACGACGCTCGCGCAGCTGTCCTTCTCGAAGCCGACGGGCGCGGGCGCGCTGAACATTGAGGGTGGCAACGTGTCCAGCCTGAAGGGCGCCGCGGAGGTGGATCCGCTCCGGAACATGGTGCGTCCTGGCGAGCCCATCTACGTGTACTTCAACCAGCCGGTGCAGCCGGGCTCGGTGTTCGTGCGCCTGACGGACGAGTACGCCAAGGAGCCGCTGGCCGTGACGGCCTCGGTGAACGTCGGCGGTTACTCGGCGACCATCACCCCGGGCAACGGCGTCGTGCAGGAGGGCAAGGAGTACAACATCTTCGTGCGCGCCGTGGCCGCCGAGGGTGGCAGCAACTACAGCCGCACGGGCTTCTTCTTCGGCGGCGACCAGTCCGCGCCGAGGGCGGTGACCATCGCGGAGCTGCGGTACCAGGAGCTGTCGCTGCCGCCGGCCATCGCCGCGACGCAGCTCAATCCCGGTGAGACCGTGTACGTGAACTTCAGCGCGCCCATCGCGAAGCAGGTCGGCCAGTCCGTCCAGGTCTTCTTTGCCACCGACATCGACAACAACGGTACGATGGGCGGCAACTCCTTCGGCGAGCTCAACAACTACAGCGGCCAGGGCTTCCCCCTGGAGATCAACGAGCCGACGAGGCCCTACCAGACGCGTACGCCTGCCGAGCTGCCGGTGTTCGGCATCCAGGCATCCGGGTACAGCACCCGGTACTCCTTCGTCTACGGCGGCACCGTCGCGCTCAACCCGAGCCAGACGCGGCTCGTGGTGTCGTTCAGCAACCTGGCGCCCGTCCTGGGCACCAACGACGTCTACGAGTCCATCTGGGGCCAGCCGATCAACACGGACCTGGAGTCGACGAACATCGCCCAGCAGCCCGCGCCGACCCCTGCTCCTTGAGCTTTCCTGCGTCATTCTGACGTAGGAGGTTGAATCCTCCTGGATGCCCCCGTGAAGCCCAGGCTTCGCGGGGGCATCTTCGTTTCAATCTGTCCCCGAGGTGGGATCCTCCTGTCTTGAATGGAGACGTGTCCCCGCGTCGCTGGACGCGCAACGTCCCGAGGATGCATACGGAGTGGGTCTGCTTCCGGATGGACTCCTTCTTGCTCAGCCGCGTCACCATGAAAAATCTCAGCTTCATCTGGATGGCGATGCTGCTCATGCCCGCGGCATGCATCGAGATTCCCGACCTCGCTGTCCCACCCGAGACGCTTCCAGGCAGTGACGCAGGAACGGGCCCGCAGGAGCAGGAGCCGATTGGCATCCAATGGGTGTCACCCGTGGAAGGGGCAACGGTCGGAAGCATCGTGAGGTTCCAGATTCAACTGACGGGACCAGCGCCTGACAGTGTGGAGCTGCTCGTGGATGGCACCGCGGTCGCTACCTTGGAAGAACCCTTTGTTCTGGATTGGGATACTCAATCCATCTCAGAGGGCCCACATGCATTCGTCATCCGTGCACGCCAGGGAGTGCAGGAGTTCTTGAGTACCCCGCGCCAGTTGATGACGGACCGGACGAAGCCACGCATGGTCGCCCAGGCTCCTCTCAACGATGCCTCGGAGGTTTCGAGCCTGGCGACCGTGGAAGCCACCTTCTCGGAGGCGTTGGATCCGACCACGGTGAATGAACAGTCAGTCCAACTGATGGTGGAGACCACGCGTTTGGAGGCAGCAGTCCTTCTTTCGGGAGATGGAAGGACCTTGACCTTGAACCCGACCTCACCGCTTCCGGTGAATCAGAGGGTGCGGGTGGTGATTGCGGACACGGTCGCCGATTTCGCTGGGAACAAGCTCGACTCTGCGTCCCTGGACTGGTCTTGGCTTGTGCCCACGCATCTCCACCTGGGTGCTCCCCTCACGGCCTTTCCCGGTCGGAGCCATATCGAGAGCGCCTCCTACGGAATGGGTGCGGACCTGCGTCCCATTGTTGCGTGGACCGACGCCGGGGAAGAGACACTCAAGGTTTATGTCCGGCGATGGAGTGGGAGCTCATGGGAGGCCCTGGGGACGCCCATGAGCTCAGGCAGGGTGACCAATGCCTACCAATGCGCACTCCAGGTGGATGTGGATGGAAAGCTGACGGTCGTGTGGTTCGAGAACATGAACTTCAAGGACTACGAATGGTTCGTCAGGCGCTGGAACGGACAGTCCTTTGAACCCTTGGGCCCCACATTGACCCCCGTCGTGCAGGGAGCCTCTGTGATGGACTGGCGCTTGGCTCAGGGAGCGCATCCGTATCTCACCCTCGCATCCCTGGAGGCGGGTGATGGGTGGCAGCGCATCTACGTCCGCCAATGGCGCGATGGAACCTGGGGGCAGTTGGGAGCCGGCATCGAGTTGCGAGCGAACTCGATCGTGGACTCCTTCTCCATGGATGTCGATGGCCAGGGATATCCACTCGTTGTGCTGAGAGAGCAGATTGGAGGGATTCCCTCGAACACCGCGATGCGGTGGACTGGAACCGCGTGGCAGGACATCGGCTCCACCTTGTCAGGCCGTTCGACGGCCCTGTCGTTCGACGCCAGCAATGCTCCGCTGGTGGCGACATTGGATACGCTCACGGGCAAGCCAAGGACTCTCCTGCAGAAGTGGACGGGAGGCGCTTGGGAGCCATGGGGTGGAGCGTTGGAGGCTCTGCCGGGCGTGGACAGCACGACCGTGGCTTCGGTGAAGCTGGACACCCAGGGGCGCCCGGTCGTGGCGCTCCATGGTGTGACGGGGAATGACCTCAACAGGTCTGGCAAGGGCCAGGTGCGACGGTGGAACGGGACTCAATGGGAGGCGCTTGGCGGGATCTTAAATCCGTCGCCCGGAATGATCCCCTACAGCCGTCCGATGCTCGGAATGGTCTCGGACGACGAGCCGCTCCTCACGTGGATTGAAATGCCTCCTCCGGTGTACTCGGTGGGAGGGAGGGTCCACGTGTATCGCCTCAACCACTGACCCCCACCCCCAGTCCCTCCGCCCACCTACACTGTCGTCCTCTGTGTCCCTGTCGCTTGGCGGACATCGGACCTACCCTGGGATCCGTCCAGGGAAATCTTGCGAGAACGGGCGCTTTTCGGTGGACGTGTTTAGATTCGCTCCGCCCCTCCCCTGCATGCGAGGCCTCTGCTCCATGAAGAACGCGGTCCTGACATCTCCAGAGGGTGAGCCAACCGCGAGCGGTGGGCCCGCTCCCGTGAACTCCGCCAAGCAGCGCGTCCTCGTCGTCGACGACTTCGACGACGCCCGCGAGATGTACGCCGAATACCTGGAGTTCTGCGGGTTTGAGGTGGACACCGCGAAGAACGGCCTGGAGGCCGTGGAGAAGGCCCAGGAGGGGGAGCCGGACATCATCCTCATGGACCTGTCCCTCCCTGTCATGGATGGCTGGGAGGCGACGCGGCGCATCAAGCAGGACACCCGCACCCGCGACATCCCCGTGATGGCCCTCACCGGTCACGTGCTCGCCGGCAACGCCGAGCACGCCCTGTCCGTGGGGGCAGACGAGTTCGTCGCCAAGCCCTGCCTGCCCCAGGACCTGGAGAACAAGATCCGCAACATGCTCAAACCCAGCAAGGCGAAGCCCCGCTCGGGTCAGGAGTAACCCCAGGCTCCGTCCCGGGGTGTCCATGGGTGGACACTCGGGTGCGGCACCCTGCGCCGGGACGGGCTCCCGCAGGCCCCCCGGTTGACCCACGGACGCGGGAAACGTAGGCAACCCTGGTGGGCTCTCCCGCCTCGTCCTCTCCACCCGACGCGTGGACTCCTCCCGAGGAGTTCGACGAATACCGCATCGTGCGGCCGCTCGGACGGGGGCGCACGGGCCGGGTGTACCTGGCGCACGACACGCTGCTGGAGCGCCCCGTCGCGGTGAAGTTCATCCCGTCGCTGGGCTCCAACGCGCTGGCGCGCTTCCTGGTGGAGGCTCGCGCCGCCGCCCGCATCCAGCACCCCAACGTCGTCACCCTGTACCGGGTGGGACAACTGGAGGATCAGCCCTACCTCATCTCGGAGTTCATCCGGGGCGTCAGCCTGGATCGGCTGGCCCGGCCCGTGCCCTGGGAGCGCGCGCTGGGCATCGGGCGGGACCTGGCCCGGGGCCTGGGCGCCGCGCACCGCCGGGGTGTGCTCCACCGCGACATCAAGCCCGGCAACGCCGTGCTCACGGAGAGCGGCGAGGTGAAGCTGCTCGACTTCGGCCTGGCCAAGCTGCTCGACCGCGCCGAGGCCAGCGAGCCCACCCCTCCGCGCGCGCCCCTGCCGCCACCGGAGCTGCCCGCGGACTGGGATCCGGAGTCCAGCCCCGCCCTGGGGGCCCGCTCGCTGGACGGCGTCTTCCTGCCGTCCCTGCCGCGCGGCGCGCTGGTGGGCACGCCCTACTACATGTCCCCGGAGGCCTGGGCCGGCGAGGAGCTCACCGCTCGCAGCGACGTGTACTCGCTGGGCGTCGTGCTCTACGAGCTGTGCGCGGGAAAGGGCCCCTTCCGCGACGTGCCCTGGCGCGAGCTGTCCGAGGCCGTGCGCACCCGCGACGTGCGCCCCCTCCTGGAGGTGGCCCCGTCGGTGGACCCGGGCTTCGCCGCCGCCATCGACAAGTGCCTCAAGCGTGACCCCGCCCAGCGCCACGCGTCCGCCGCGCAGCTGCTCGACGCGCTGGAGGCGCTGACGCGCGAGGAGCTTCCGGCCGTCATTCCGGAGGGCAATCCCTACCGGGGCCTCCGCGCCTTCGAGGCCGAGCACCGCGGCCTCTTCTTTGGCCGCCGCCGCGAGCAGCGCGCCGTGCTGGAGCGGCTCAAGGCAGAGCCCTTCCTGCTGATGACGGGCGACTCCGGCGTGGGCAAGTCGTCCCTGTGCCTCGCGGGCATCCTCCCCGCCGTGGCGGACGGCGCGCTGGAGGACGGCCGGCGCTGGCGCACCGCGCGGCTCGTGCCCGGGCGCAGGCCCGTGTCCGCGTTGGCCGTGGCGCTCGCGCCGGTGCTGGAGGTGGAAGAGGAGCCGCTCGCGGAGACGCTGCGCCAGGACCCCACGTCGCTCGGCCGCAGGCTGCGCGCGAAGCTGGGCACGCAGGGCGGGCTGCTCGTCTACATGGACCAGCTGGAGGAGCTGGTGACGCTGTCCCCGCCGGAGGAGGCCGCGCTCGCGGGGGCCGCGCTGGGGTCGCTCACGGAGGCGGCCGGGGGACTGCGCCTGCTCGCCACCGGCCGCAGCGACTTCCTCACCCGCCTCACCGCCGTGCCCGGCCTGGGCCCGGAGGTGCCGCACGCGCTGTACCTCCTGCGCGCGCTCACGCCGGAGGAGACGCGTGAGGCCATCGTCGGTCCCGCGCGCGTGAAGGGCGTGAGCTTCGAGTCCGAGGCCGTGGTGGACGCGCTCGTCGCCTCCACGGCGGCCTCCGACGGCGGACTGCCGCTGCTCCAGTTCGCGCTGGCGGAGCTGTGGGACGCGCGCGACGAGTCCCGCGGGGTGATGACCCAGGCGGCGCTCGACTCGCTGGGCGGTGTGTCCGGCGCGCTCGCCCGGCATGCCGACGCCGCGGTGGCCCGCCTGCTGCCCGACCAGCGCTCGGCGGCGCGCGGGGTGATGCTGCGCCTGGTGACGGCGGACGGCACCCGCGCTCGCAAGACGGACCGCGAGCTCGTGGGCGATGACCCTCGCTACCGCGCGGCGCTGGAGGCCCTGGTGCGCGCGCGCCTGCTCGTGGCTCGCGAAGGCGAGGGCGGCACCGCGTACGAGCTGGCCCACGAGGCGCTCCTCACCGGCTGGGCCACGCTGGCGCGCTGGCTGGTGGAGGCGGGCGAGCGCCGCGAGGTGCAGGCCCGCCTGGAGGCCGCCGCCGCGCAGTGGGAGCGCCTGGGCCATGCGCGCGAGTCACTCTGGGGCCCGCGCCAGCTGGCGGAGGCGGAGCTCCTGGATCCGTCCGAGCTCACCCAGCGCGAGCAGTCCTTCCTCAGCACCTCGCGCCGCACCGGCGTGCGCAGCCGGCGCCTGAAGGTGGGGCTGGTGCTGGGGTTCCTCGTGTCGCTGGGGCTCGTGTACGCGGGCCTCCAGTGGCGCGAGCGCCGCATCCTGGACGTGCGCGTGCGCGGCGAGCTGGCCTCGGCCGGGTCGGAGCTGGAGGCCGTGCGCCGCGAACGCGACGCGCTCCAGGCCGAGCGCGCGGAGGCCTTCCAGCTCTACGACACCGGCCACAAGGCGGACGGCGACCGGAGCTGGGCGAAGGCGGCGGGCCACGGCGCCCAGCTGTCCCACCACTTCGACGCCGTGGCGGACCGGCTGGAGCGCGCGCTGGCGCTGGCCCCCACTCGCACCGACGTGCGCGACGCGCTGGCGGACTTCCTCTACGAGCGCGCCCTGTGGGCCGAAAGCGAGCACGAGCCCGTGCTGCCCGCGCTGCTCCAGCGCCTGCGCCTCTACGACCCCGACGGCGTGCGCTGGAGCCGCTGGAACACGCCCGCGCACCTGTCGCTCCGGGTGGACGCGCCCGGTGCCTCCGCGGAGCTGCGCCCCGTGTCGCGCGAGGCCACGGGACCGGAGGTCGTGGGCGAGCCCCTGCCTTCCCCGGGCGCGCTCCCCTGGACCGGCCTTACGGTGCCTCCGGGGACCTGGCAGCTCACCGTGCGCGCCCCGGGCCATGAGGTGTCGGTGCAGCCGCTGCTCCTGTCGCGCGGGGAGTCGCGGAACGTCGTCCTGCCGCTCGTCCGCGCGGGTTCGCTCCCGCCGGGGTTCGTGTACGTGCCCCCGGGCGACGTGCGCTTCGGCAGCGCCGCCGAGTCCAGCGTGCGCGACTTCTTCAACGCCACCCCGCTGCACACCGTGCCCGTGCAGGGCTTCCTCATCGCCCGCCACGAGACGACGTACGCGGACTGGCTCCAGTACCTGGCGGCCCTGCCCGCGGAGGAGCGCGCCACGCGCCAGCCTCGCGTGGGCACGGGCGGCTACGCCGGAGGCCTGGCGCTGGAGCCGGACGGCAATGGCTGGCGCCTGCGCTTCCAACCCGGCGGCGTGCGCTACACGGCGCGGACGGGCGAGCCCGTGCGGTACGCCCGGCGCTCGCAGCGCACGGAGCAGGACTGGCGCCAGTTCCCCGTGAGCGGCATCAACTTCGCGGACGCGGAGGCCTACGTGGCCTGGCTGTCCAAGTCCGGCCGGGTGCCGGGGGCACGGCTGTGCTCGGAGCTGGAGTGGGAGCGCGCCGCTCGCGGCGTGGACGGCCGCGAGTATCCCCACGGCAACCGGCTGGGCCCGGACGAGGCCAACGTGGACGTCACCTACGGCAAGGACCCGGGCGGCTTCGGCCCGGACGTCGTGGGCAGCCACCCCGCGTCCCGCAGCCCCTTCGGCGCGGACGACATGGCCGGCAACGTGTGGGAGTGGACGCGCTCGTGGCTGGAGCCCGGCCGCCCTGTGGCCCGGGGCGGCAGCTTCACCTTCAACGTGACGAGCGCGAGGTCCTCCAACCGCGAGCTGCCGGAGGCCTCCCTGCGCGACGTCACCGTGGGCCTGCGCGTGTGCGCGGACGCGCCCGTGTCCGGCGGCTGAGCACCACCGGACACTGAAACCCCCGGGAACCGCTGGCATCACCCTGGGGTCTCCTCCAACTGGAAGCCACTGGACGCTGCAAGTGCCCGGACGGGCCCCGTGTGGTTGCCGCTCCCGCCCACCGGACTGACCTTGTGCCCTGTAACGCGGTGCGGGTCGGGGTCGGGGCAGGGAAGGGGCATCCAGATGAGGACGTTGCAGCGAGTGGTCGCGGCGTGTTTCGCCGTCGTGGCGGTGGGCTGTGGCACGGAATCGTCGGAGCCCGAGGCTCCCTCCCTGCGCACGCAGGTGGCGGAGGTCGTGTCTCCCAATGGACGCAACCTCAATGGACGCAACCTCAACGGCCGCAACCTGAACAACACCGAGCTGGGCGGCATGCTGGTGTCCGTGGCGTACGCGGGCGCCACCTCCGCCTCCGGCAAGGCACTCACCAACGTGCGGCTGCAGGGCTCCGTCTTCGTCGGCCTGGACGGCCCCAACCCCGTGACGGGCACGGGCTTCACCGGTGCACGCTTCGTCGGCAAGCTGGGGGACGGCTCCACCCTGCCCGTGCGCGTGGACGGCATCACCCAGGGCAGCGGCGGCGACAGCGAGCTGTGGTCCTACCAGGTCACCTACCAGGGCTCGGACGGCAGCTGGCGCCCCGTGTGCCAGGACGCGAATGGCGGGGCGCTCCCTGCCATCGCCGTGGCCAACCGCTGGAACTACCTCCAGGGCGTGGCGGGTGGCGGCGAGAAGATTGAGGACGCCACCGCCTTCACCTTCGCCTGCGAGGGCGCCGCCATCGCGAAGTGCATGCACTTTGGCTACAAGCCCTGGGCCACCGTCAACGGCCAGAGCCTCGCGGGCCACCACCAGGCCTGCACCCGCATGGTGCGCGCGGACTTCTGCGGCGACGGCGAGTCGCACACCACCGATGGCCAGTGGGTCAACCTCTACGACGGCGTGGGCATCCAGGCCGACACCGAGTCCTGGAGCGTGGAGGCCGAGTGGAACGAGGCCGGCGCACGCTGCTTCACCTCCCAGACCCGCGCCCAGGCGCCGGTGACGTGCTCGGGCTTCAACCCCATCCCTGACTGCGGCAGCACCAGCCACTTCCAGTCCGGTACCCGCCTCATCAGCGAGGCGCCCTAGCGGGTCCGCGGTTTGTAGCCTCTCCGGCTACAGCAATCCCAGACTTGTAACGGATTAGGTTACAAAATCTGGAAGTCGATAATTGTCAGTCTTTCATGTTATGAGAACGCTCCATTCGCCTCCGTGTCGCAAGGACCGGAGGGGGATGGGGCGTTTTCCGCATCCACGGAGGGGGACGGGACCGGTGTGTCCGGGGTTCCGCGCACGGTGAGGGGGAGGGTGCCCCATCGCGAGGCTGTCGTCGCGGTATCCCCGTCGTGAGTGGAGCACACCCCATGAAGCCTGAGCTGTCCCTGCTGTGGAAGCATTCCCGGAAGCGTCTGCCGTTCGCGCTCCTGGCCTCGTCGCTGGCGGTGGGCTGTGGCCAGCCCGCCCCGGAGGCGTCTGAAACTCCCGCGCCTTCCGCGCCCCAGGCGGACTCCTCCGCCCAGGCCGTGGACCCGTCCGGCAACCTGGAGGTGGCGCTCGGTGCGACCCTGCAGGCCCTGGAGGGGGACGAGGCGCGTCCGGTGGTGGAGTCGCTCTTCGCGATTCCCCAGGGCGCGGCCAGCAAGAGCACGGCCACGGTGTTCCAGCTGAAGCTGGACCCGAGGCGCACGGAGAACGAGGCGTTCCGCGGCGGGACGCTGGCGATGGCGGAAGGCGCGCAGCAGCTGACGTTCCGCGACGACGGCCAGGGGGGCGACGCGGTGGCGGGGGACCTGCTCTTCACGGCCTCCGGCACGTTCGACTTCGTGGCGCTCCAGGCCCAGCAGCAGCGCATTGCCCAGGCGCAATCCCAGTCGCCCACGCAGCTGACCACGGCCGTGTTCGAGAACCGCCAGCTGGTGCGCACCGTGCCGGTGACGGCGCTGAGCACGCAGTTCCCGGTGGGCCAGCCCGTGCCCATCCAGCCCATTGGCCTGGCGTCGCTGGTGGACCCGGCGCGCTCGCTCATCATCCGCGCGCCCTCTGTCGTGAACGACACGACGCGCACGTATGACCCGTGCACCGGCGTGGGCAACCCGACCGGCAAGTGGACGTTCAACTACCTGATGACGGAGATGGCCAACCAGCCCTTCACGGGCGTGGCCCCCTCCACCTTCGTGCGCGAGTGGCTGCGGCAGTGGGAGCAGCCGCGCACCATCAACGGCTTCGTGAACCCGCCGCGCTCGTCCATCGCGGGGAACCTCATCGGCCCCTGGCCGAAGCTGGCCTCCGGTGAGCTGAACCTGGCGAAGTCGCCGTTCAAGCTCATCGCCATCGTGAACCGGCTGGACCTGGCCGGCAGCAACCCGGCCTACGGCGCTGGCGGCGCGGGCGAGGGGCGCTTCATCTTCGCGGCCACCACGGGCACGGGGTCGAGCTGCTACACGGTGCCCTTCCTGGTCATCCTGGAGTACGGGGTGGACAAGAACGGCTGCGCGGCCATCAAGACCTACGCGCAGCAGTGGCAGGCCCTGTCCGGGCTGCCGCTGGGCAGCGCGTCGTACAACGCGGCGCTGGAGGCCCTGACGGAGCAGTTCGCCAAGCGCGACCTGTCCCCGCGCAAGCCCAACCGCAGCTCCATCAACCAGGTGCGCACCAACGACGACTGGCTGGCCAGCCCCTGGGAGCTGCGTGAGTTCCGCCTCTGGAACGGCTCCATCAACCCGAACTCGTACTCCACCACGCCGCCGCCGGTGCTGGGACTGCTCAACAGCCACACCGTGGCCCAGACGCCGGACCGCACCCGGCAGACGACGCTGTTCCCGGCCTACGTGAACGCCAACACCGGGCCCATCATCGCCGGCACGTACTCCGTCCCGCTGCCGTGGGCCGGCGGCACCTTCCGCGCGGGCCGCGCCATCGTGACGAACCCCGTGGCCACCCCGCCGTTCTGGAGCCAGCCGGCGTCCGTCATCCCCAACCGTCAGGCGCGGCACGTCTTCTCGCTCAACACCTGCGACGGCTGCCACGGCGACGAGCTGGGCACGAACTTCACCCACGTGAGCTGGACCGGCGCGCTGTCGCCGTTCCTCAGCGGCGCGCTCACCGTGCCGGACCGCGCGGACGGCACGCCCGTGCGCACCTTCAACGAGGTGCTGGCGCGCCAGACGTTCCTGGACCAGATGGCCAACCAGAGCTGCCTCACCTCGGCGTTCGTGACCGCTCCGCCGAGCGTCCACTGAGCGTCGCCCAGAGGTGAAGGAAGCGTGAAGCAAGCGCGGCCTCCGTCCCCTCGCGTGGGACGGAGGCCGTCGTCTTTCCAGGCGCCGTTCGCATGCCTCCCCGCCTGTCAGGGGGACGGGCCGGGCGTGTTCTCCAGGTTCACGCCCGGTGGTGGCACGACTTCCCCGGCCGGGGGGGCGGCACCACGTTTACCCGGCCCCGGGGACCGCCCCCGGGTGGAACTCCAGGGCCAATGGCCCCTGGGGGCCGGGGAGGCAGGCCGTGGGACACACCGAAGAGACAGCGGGTCTTCGAGCCCGGCGCACGGGTTCGCGGTGGGGGGCCGTGCTGGCCGTTGTCTGGCTGGCCGGCGCCTGCGGGCAGCGCTCCGAGGAGGTCGCGCCCACCGCGCCGACGGTGGTGTCGCTGGGGCCAGAGAACGTGGTGCGCGTGGAGCCCATGAAGCTGGAGAACGGGCCCGTCATCTCCGGGACGCTCCAGGCGCGGCGGCTGGCCAGCGTCCGCGCGGAGGTGGGGGGCAGCATCCTGGATGTGCTGGCGGACCAGGGCCAGACGGTGAAGGAGGGGCAGTTGCTGGCGCGCGTGGAGGAACACACGTTGCGCGAGCAGGTGCTGGCGGCCAGCTCCAGCCTGCGCGTGGCGCGCAATGCCTTGCAGGTGGCGAAGACGGATGAGCAGCGCAATCAGACCCTCGTCAAACAGGGCGTCATCACCCGCCGCGACTTCGAACGCACGCAGCTCGCGCGGACGCAGGCGGAGGGACAGCTGGCGCAGGCGCAGGCCCAGCTGAAGCTGGCGCAGGACCAGTTGGCGCGCACGAAGGTGGCCGCGCCCTTCACGGGCGTGGTGAGCGAGCGGCAGGTGAACGCGGGCGACATCGTCCAGCCGGGCGCGCCCCTCTTCGTCGTGGTGGACCCCGCGACCCTGCGGCTGGAGGCCTCCGTGCCCGCGGCGCAGCTGGGCCAGGTGAAGGTGGGCACGCCCGTGGACTTCCGGGTGAATGGCTACGAGGACCGCGCCTTCAAGGGTGAGGTCGAGCGCATCAACCCGGCGGTGGACCCGGCCACGGGCCAGGTGCGCATCTACGTGGGCATCCCCAACAGCGAGCAGACGCTCCTGTCCGGCCTGTTCGCATTGGGGCGCGTGGCGTCCCAGTCGAAGGAGGCGCTGGCCGTGCCGGTGGATGCGCTGGACACGCGCCAGGAGCCTCCCACCGTGCAGCGCATCTCCAACGGCAAGGTGGAGCAGGTGGCGGTGACGACAGGCCTGCGGGACGACGTGGCGCAGACCGTGGAGGTGCGCTCCGGGTTGAAGGCCGGGGACGTGGTGCTGCTTGGATCCGCGCGCGACTTGACCCACGGCACGCCCGTGAAGCTCACCGCCGCGCCGCAAGGGCCGAAGAAGCAGCAGCGGCCGGCGTCTCCACCGGAAGCCCAGCAGGGCGTGGGCGGCGCGGGCAACGCGTCTGGTGGCAGTGGCCCAGGACAGGCTCCGGCCGCGGCAGGGACTCCCACGCCTCCGGCCCAGGCCCCCGCGAAGTAGCAGCGAGGCGTCTCCACTTCTTGAAGAAGCACCGCAGGAGTCGTCCGTGTTCATCTCCGACTTCGCCATCAAGCGCCCCATCATCACCATCACGGCGATGGTGGCGCTCGTCGTGTTCGGCATCGTGGCGCTCTTCAACCTGGAGACGGACGAGTTCCCGGACGTTCAGCAGCCGGTCATCAACGTCACCATCGCGTACCCAGGGGCCTCACCCGACACGGTGGAACGCGAAATCGTGGAGCCCATCGAGGACGCCATCTTCGCCATCTCCGGCGTGGACGGGAAGAAGACCACGTCCAGCTCCACGGACAGTCTGGCGAACTTCACGGTCTTCTTCGACTTCGAAAAGGACATCCAGGAGGCGTCACAGGACATCCGCGACGCCATCTCCAGCAAGCGCGCGGACCTGCCGCAGGAGATGGAGGAGCCCATCCTCACGCGCTTCGACCCCGCGGACCAACCCATCGTGTCGCTGGTGCTGACGTCGGACGCGCTGGACGTGCCTGCGCTGTCGCTCATCGCGGACCCGCTGGTGGTGGGGGATTTGCGCTCGGTGCCCGGCGTGGCGCAGGCCACGGTGGTGGGCGGCGTGGACCGGGAGATGACGGTGCAGGTGCGGCCCGCGGCGCTCCAGGCGGCGGGCCTGTCGGTGGCGCAGGTGGTGGCGGCGCTCCAGGCGCAGAACCTGGCGGCGCCGGTGGGCCGGCTCAACACGGAATTGCAGGAGCGCACCATCCGGCTCAAGGGCCGCCTGGAGACGCCGGAGGACTTCGCGCAGGTGCCCATCGCGGAGCGCAACGGACGCACGCTGCGGCTGGGCGAAGTGGCGGACGTGTTCGCCGGCACCGAGGAGCCGCGCACCCTGTCGCTCTACAACGGCGCGCAGGCGGTGGGCATCGAAGTCATCAAGTCCAAGGGCTACAGCACCACGGAGGTCGCGGACGGTGTGCGCGAGCGGGTGAAGATGCTCCAGCAGCGGCTGCCCGCCAACGCGAAGCTGGAAATCGTCCGCGACGCGGGCACGCGCGTGGAGAACTCCGTCGTCAACGTGCAGCAGGCGCTGATTGAAGGCGCGCTGCTCACGGTGCTGGTGGTGTTCCTGTTCCTCAACTCCTGGCGCTCCACGGTGATTACGGGCCTGGCGCTGCCCGTGTCCGTGCTGGCGTCGTTCGTGAGCGTGTGGGCGTTCGGCTTCACGCTCAACACGATGTCGCTGTTGGGCCTGACGCTGGCCATCGGCATCCTCATCGACGACGCCATCGTGGTGCGCGAGAACATCGTGCGGCACGTGGAGATGGGGAAGGACCACTACACGGCGTCGCGCGAGGGCACCAACGAGATTGGCCTCGCGGTGGCGGCGACGACGTTCTCCATCGTGGCGGTGTTCGTCCCGGTGGCGTTCATGTACGGCGTGGCGGGGCAGTGGTTCAAGCCGTTCGCGCTCACCATCGCGTGCTCGGTGCTGGTGTCGCTGTTCGTGAGCTTCTCGCTGGACCCCATGCTCAGCGCGTACTGGCCCGACCCGCAGGTGGAGAAGGGCGAGCGGCGCAACTTCATCTCGCGGGGGCTGGAGCGCTTCAATCACTGGTTCGACCGGCAGGCGGACCGCTACAAGGGCGTCATCGCGTGGGCGCTGGACCACCGGCTCGCGATGGTGCTCCTGGCGGTGGGCTCGCTGGTGGGCGCGGTGGCGCTGCAGGGCGTCTTCGGCGGCGCGGGCTTCGTGCCGGTGAGCGACCGCGCGGAGATTGAAATGCTGGTGGAGACGCCCGCGGGCTCCAGCCTGGACTACACGCGGCGCAAGGTGGAGGAGGTGTCCCGCCTCACGCGCCAGCACCCGGAGGTCGCGTACACGTACACGACCATCGGTGTGCCGCTGCCCCTGCGCTCGCCGGGCGTGGATCAGGCGCTGGTGTACGTGCGGCTCAAGCCGAAGACGGAGCGCAAGGCGAGCCAGGAGGTGCTGGGCAAGACGCTGCGTCAGGAGTTGCTCGCGGTGGGCGGCGCCAACGTGTCGGTGTTCACCAGCGGGTTCGGCGGGGCCATCAAGTCCATCCAGCTGGAGCTGCGCGGGCCGGAGTCCAAGGGGCTCAATCAGCTGGCGCAGCAGGTGATGAAGGAGGTGAAGCAGGTGCCGGGCGCGGTGGACGTGGGGCTGTCCACGCGCGGTGAGAAGCCGGAGCTGGAGGTGGAGCTGAACCGCGGCGTCGCGGGCCAGCTCAACGTGACGGTGGGCCAGGTGGCGCAGTCACTGCGGCCGGCCTTCGCGGGCCTGGACTCCGGCGACTGGGTGGACCCCATTGGAGAGACGCGCGACGTGATGGTGCGCCTGGCGCCCCAGTTCCGGGAGAACCCATCCCAGCTGTCGCAGCTGCCGCTGGTGGTGGGCACCAGCCCCACGGGCGCGCCGGTGACGGTGCCGCTGGGACAGGTGGCGACGGTGAAGCAGACGGTGGGCCCGGCGCAGATCGACCACCTGAACCGCGAGAAGGTCATCAACGTGCAGGCGAACGTGGCGGGGCGGTCGTTGTCGGAGGTGATGAACGACGTCCAGACGCGGCTCGAGGCGGTGCAGGTGCCGCCGGGCTACGAGGTGTCCACGGGCGGTGAGTCCGCGGATCAGCAGGAGGTGTTCGGCCGGGTGTTCCTGGCGCTGGGCGTGGCGGTGATGCTGATGTACCTCATCCTCGTCATCCAGTTCGGCTCGTTCATCGACCCACTGGCCATCCTGGTGTCGCTGCCACTGTCCCTGATTGGCGTGGTGCTGGCGCTGGTGGTGACGGGCGACACGCTGAACATCATGAGCCTCATCGGCGTCATCCTGCTGATGGGCATCGTGGCGAAGAACGCCATCCTGCTCATCGACTTCGCCAAGTGGCAGCACGAGAAGGGCATGCCCTTGCGCGAGGCGCTCATTGAAGCAGGGCGCATCCGCTTGCGGCCCATCATGATGACGACGCTGGCGCTCATCGCGGGCATGGTGCCGGTGGCGCTGGGGCATGGCGAGGGTGGCGACTTCCGGGCGCCGCTGGGCCGCGCGGTGATTGGCGGCGTCATCACGTCCACGGTGCTCACGCTGCTGGTGATTCCGACGGTGTATGAAATCCTGACGGACGGTCGCGCGTGGATGACGGGGAAGCTGCGCCGGGTGTTCAAGGCGGGTGGCCGGGCACACGGGCCGGCGCACGGCGGCGGCGAGCCCCGGCCCCAGCCGCAGGCCCGGCAGGACTGACGCGGAGAAGATGATCGCGTCACCCTCAAGGAACGGTTGGCGCATCGCGCGGAGGGCCATAGGGTCCGGAGTGTGGAGCTCCTGTCCCCGCTGCCCGATTCGCACCGCTCGCTCATCACCGAAGCCCTGGAGGCACTGGGTGTCACCCGCTGGGTCCTGAGCATCCATGACCCCAGCTTCCCCGGGCTCCCCGGAGAGGACCTGGGGCGGGGAACGCCGTACTCCGAGGGCGCCGCGCGCTTCCTCGCCTTCGCTCGGGACCTGGGCTTCACCGGCATCCAGTTGGGGCCGCAGGGGCAGACCACCGCGTACAACCCTTCGCCGTATGACGGCACGTTGTTCTCGCGCAACACGCTGAACGTGGCGCTCGCGCCGCTCACGGATCCGCACGGACCGTGGGGGGCGCTGCTGTCCGCGGACACCCTGGCCCGGCTCGTCTCCGAAGTGCCGGAGGCGGGTGGTCCAGAGGTCCTGTACTCCTCCGCGTGCCGGGGCCAGGCGGTGGCGCTCCAGGAGGCGTGGGACACCTTCCGGCGCACCCGGGAGCCAGGGCTGGTTCGCCGCTTCGCGGACTTCCGCCTGGAGAATCGGGAGTGGCTGGAGCGGGATGCGCTCTTCGACGTGCTCGCTGCCCGGCATCACACGCCGGATGACTGGCGCGGTTGGGCGGATTCGCTGGATGGGCGCCTGTTCGCACCGCGTGCCGGCGAAGAGGCGCAGGCGGAGGCGCGCATCCGGGAGCTGCTCACCGTCGAAGCCGGCGCGGTGGAGCAGTACGCCTTCCGCCAGTTCCTCGTGCACGAGCAGCATGGGCTGCTGCGGGAGCGCGCGGGGGCTTGGGGGCTCAAGCTGTACGGGGACCTCCAGATTGGTTTCTCGCCCCGGGACACGTGGGCGCGGCAGGGGCTGTTCCTCGGCGCGTACCTCATGGGGGCTCCGCCCAGCCGTACCAACCCGGAGGGCCAGCCGTGGAACTACCCGGTGCTGGATCCGGAGCAGTACGTCGCCGCGGATGGCTCCAGCCCCGGGCCGGTGCTCCGCTACATGGACGCGCGGCTGGGCAAGATGCTCTCCGAGTACGACGGGCTGCGCATCGACCATCCGCACGGGCTCGTGTGCCCTTGGGTGTACCGCGCGGGCTCGGCGGATCCGCTGCGCGCGGTGCAGGGTGGGGCGCGCCTGTTCTCCTCGCCGGACCTGCCGGACCACCCGGCGCTGGCGCGGTACTCCATCGTGGCTCCGGAGCAGCTGAACCGCTCGGTGCCGCGTTACGCGGATGGATGGGTGACGGGGCTCACGGAGGAGCAGGTGGCCCGGTACGCCATCCTCTTCGACTCCGTGGTGCGCACGGCGCGGGCGCACGGCCGGGCCCGCGAGGACGTGCTGTGCGAGGTGCTGAGCACGCTGCCGTACGAGCTGTCGCGGGTGATGGCCCGCGATGGCCTGGGCCGCTTCCGCGTCACGCAGAAGGCGGACCTGAACAACCCGGCGGATGTGTACCGCAGCGAGAACGTGGCCCCCGAGGACTGGGTGATGGTGGGCAACCACGACACGAAGTCGCTCTGGCGGCTCATCTCCGAATGGCAGTGGAAGCACGCGCTGCGCGCCCAGGCGGACTATCTCGCGGAGCGTCTGCATCCCGAGGCGGAGGGGCGTGAGGCCTTCGCGCGGCAGCTGGCGGAGGACCCGGGGCTGCTCGCGCAGGCGAAGTTCGCGGACCTGTTCGCCAGCCGTGCGCGCAGCGTGATGGTGTTCTTCGCGGACCTGCTGGGCATGCCGGACACGTACAACGCGCCCGGCTCCGTGGATGCGCGCAACTGGTCCCTGCGCATCCCTACGGACTGGGCCGAGCACTACCAGCAGCGGCTGCGCGTGGGGGCCGCGCTCAACCTGCCGCAGGTGCTCGCCATGGCGCTGCGCGCGGGCGGAGCGGAGGCACGCGCACGGCACGCGGAGTTGCTGACCCGGCTGGACGAAGCGGCTGCCCGGCTGCGAAGCGGCGCGCGGTGAGTCGCACCCTGGCGGGGGCGCGCGGCTCGAACCTGTCCGACAGTCGGACAGGTTCTGGACGTCCGTCGCCGGGGGCTCAGGTGATGCGCCGCATGTCGAAGCGCGCCTGGAGCTTCCACTGGCCGGCGCTGTCCTGCTCCTCGCCGCGCCAGGTGAAGCGGTCCGCGCCGATGTCGGAGAAGCTCCAGCGAATGGGCTTCCCATGATGCTCACCCAGGAGGACGAGCCGGTCGCCATCCCGTCCCCCAGCCAGCCGGTTGATGGCGCCGCCCGTGGGACTGATCCAGGTGATCTGCCACCTGCCTCCGGCCCGGTCGAAGGTGCGCACCGTGGTGCCGTAGCGCCTGTTCGCCCCGGGCCCTGACTGCGCGGGGGCGCGCCTGGACGGCACGATGAAGATGTCCTGCAGGGCCCGTCCCTCCAGCACCCAGTGGAACCACCACTCGCCCTGACTCTGTCGGACGCTCCCGTCCGGATCATGGTCCTGGATGGTCCCGGCCCAGCCTCCCACCAGCCAGCCGAAGGTGGCCGCCGCGTCGCCCAGCTCGCTCGAAGGCCCGGGGCTCACCAGGGCCTCCACGAACGCCTGCGTCGAGGACACGGGAGCGGCGGGCCCTTCCGCGAGCCTGCGCCAGATGCCGGCGTATTCGATGGGCAGCCCATCCGTGTCCACGTCCAGCATCGCGTTGAAGCCGCTCTCCAGGCTCTCGTAGCGGTAGCGCGCGGGCCCCGTGCGTGTGTAGCCCTGCCGCGCTGGCACGACCTCCAGCGCGGGAAACCTCACCCACGCCGCACGGATCTCCGCGCTGGCACCTTCTCCCAGCCGCAGCCGGTTGATGGGCAGCGCGTTGGTGGAGGGACTCAATCCCAGGTCCACGTCCGTGCAGCCTTCCAGTTCCTCCGAGCCCCGGCCGTCCTTTTGCCAGTGGCCCTCCCCGTCATGCTCCAGCGTGAGCGTCCGGTGCTCGCCGCGCCACGATTGCGTCACGCTCACCCGGCGCGTGCGCCACGCACCGTCACAGCCGACCGAATACTCCGCCCGCAGCGGTGCACCCTGTTCCGCGACGAGAATCACGCCGGAGAGCTCCGTGCCTTCCTGCCCGCGCCGCACGCGTGCGTGCTCGAATCCCAGTTCATCCATCACGCGCCGCCAGATGAGCTCCCGCGTGACTGCTGTTGCCTCCATCGTCATGATTCGGTCACCCCGTTTGGATGTGCGGGGGGAGGATGGAAGGACGGACCGTGGCCGACTTGGGGAAAGTGGACCTGACGACGGCTCGCCGGCTGGCGTCCGGAGACGGATGGCGCGTGAGCGAGATCCTCTGTCGCTCCGGTCCAGGAGACCCCATCTTCGAGGAACAGCACACCTGGGTGTCCGTCTCCGCCGTCCTGTCGGGAAGCTTCACCTACCGCTCCCGGAATGGACGCGTGCTGCTGACGCCCGGCTCGCTGCTGCTCGGGGAACAGCACGCGTCCTTCTGCTGCGGCCATGAGCACGGCGTGGGCGACCGCTGCATCGCCTTCCACTTCAAACCCGAGCTCATGGATGAGGTGGCCCGGGACCTGTCCGGGGTGACTCGCACGGACTTCCCAAAGCACCGGCTGCCTCCCCTCCAGCGGCTCGCACCGCTCATCGCGGACGTCCAGGCGCTGGCCGAGCAGCCTGGCTCGCGCGGCGCGGAGGAACTGGCGCTGCGGATGGCGGGCGCGGCGCTGAGCGGCATCCACGAAGGGACAGCCCGGCCCGTCACCGCCACCGAGGAGCGCCGCATGGCGGACGCGCTCCGGTTGATGGAGGCACGGCTGGTGGAGCCCCTCTCCCTGGCCGTGTTCGCGCAAGAGCTGGGCATGGGCCGCCACCACTTCCTGCGCACCTTCCGCAAGGTGGTGGGAGAGAGTCCCTACAGCTACATCCTGGGCCGCCGCCTGACCCTCGCCGCCGAACACCTGCGGACGGACCGCGAGCGCATCGCGGACGTCGCCTTCGCGTGTGGATTTGGCGACCTGTCTGAATTTGTCCGCCGCTTCCGTAACCGCTTCGGCGTCACGCCGTCCGCGTACCGCGCCCGCGCTCGACCCGGGTCGGTCGGGACAGAGCGGGTCTAACCAGTCTCCTTGGAAATCCCTGTTCCCGATGCTATCGGGTCTGCGCAATTCTTGATCTGTGTGAGGCAAGGACCGCGTGGCGAATCATCGTGAGTGGGAGTTCGGAGCGCATCGCGCGTACTTCGAAGAGCCGGACCTGTTGGTGATGAAGTTCAACGGGCCCTCGACGCTGGAGGACTCGAAGAAGGTGCTGGAGATCTGCAAGGAGGTGTCGAAGAACGGACCTGTGTTCCTCATCTCCGACGTGTCCAACTCCAGCATCGACAAGGATTCGCGCGAGCTGCTGGTGGCGCAGGCGAAGGCCGAGTGGTTCCGCGGCCACGTCTACCTGGGCACGGGCCCGCTCCAGCGCGCGGGCGCGAAGGCGTTGATGCTCGCGCTCTACTTCACCGGCAAGTGGACGGTGGACGTGGACTTCGCGGACTCGGAGAAGGAAGCGCGCGAGCTCATCGCGAAGAAGCGCGCGCAGCCTCCCAAGAAGTAGGCCGCTTCCCTTGCGCCTCAGTGCTGGACGTCCAGCACGAGGCGCGTGGGGTTCGTCAGCTCCAGCACGCGGAACGGGGCGCGGCGCGCGGTGCCCAGCACCCACGTCACCTCGCCCTCGAAGTCGCACACGCGCTCCAGCCCCAGCAGGGACGGCAGCGCGGGCTTGAGCGAGCGCTGCGCCACCGTGGCCTGCCCCTGGTCGTCGTGCGCGCGCGCCAGCGTGAAGCGCACCTCCAGCGCGGCCTCTCCCGGCGTCTTCACGTCGTCGCCGGAGCCGCACTGCTGCACCGGCGTCTTCACGTACCCCAGCTGGTAGCCCGGCAGGCGCGGCCCGTCGAACTCGAACACCGTGCGGTCGTAGTCCGCGTGCGTCCCCGTGCGCACCGAGCGCAGCGTGATGGACGGGGGCTCGCCGCGCGGCTTCTGCACCGTCGCCGTGGTCCACGCTGCTTCCGCCGGGGACGCCGGCTTGCCCGCGTCTTCCTTCACGTCCAGCACCTGGTGCACCACCGGGGCGGTGGCGGCCGGTCCCTCGCGCGGCACGGTCCTGGCGGGCGGGGGCACGGCCGGCACGTCCATGGGGACGGTCTGGGGCTCCTGCTTCTGGCAGCCCTGGCCCAGCAGTCCCAATGCCACTCCTACCCCGTACAGCCCCTGTCGCAGGCGCATCCGCTTCCTCCCGTCAAACCCCGTCAGCCGGGGACTTCCCGAGTCCTCGCACACCGCGTCCCCCAGGACCATGGAAGATGCGCCTTCCCGGCGCCGTTGCGTATAGGGTCCGCCGGGCCGCGTCCCCCCGGCCCCCCTTCGTGCACTGGAGAGTTTGCACCATGGCCATTGACCTGACCTCCCTCCCGCGTCCCTCTCGCGATGACACCACCGTGAGCACCATGGTGCGTGGGCTCGTGGGCAGCGAAATCCTCCGCATCGCCGCGGAGATTCGCGAGCTCGTGGCCAAGGGCAACAAGGTGTGCAACCTCACCGTGGGAGACTTCAACCCGAAGGAGTTCCCCGTCCCGGACGGCCTGCGCGACCAGATTGGCGCCGCGCTCCAGGGCGGTGAGACGAACTACCCGCCGTCCGACGGCGTGCTGGACCTGCGCCAGGCCGTGCAGCGCTTCTACGAGCGCTCCCTGGGGCTGAAGTACCCGCTGGAGGGCATCGTCATCGCGGGCGGCGCGCGGCCCGTCATCTACGCCACCTACCGCGCGGTGCTCGACCCGGGGGACGTCGTCGTCTACCCGGTGCCGTCGTGGAACAACAACCACTACGCCCACATGCTGGGCGCCAGGAGCGTGGTGGTGACCACGGACGCGGCGGCGGGCTTCATGCCCACGCTGGCGCAGCTGGAGCCGCACCTGTCGTCCGCGCGCCTGCTGTGCCTGTGCAGCCCGCTCAACCCCACCGGCACCATGATTGACGCGGAGGCCCTGCGCGCCATCTGCCAGCGCATCGTCGAGGAGAACCGCGCGCGCGAGGGCCGCGGCCAGAAGCCCCTCATCCTGATGTACGACCACATCTACTGGGTGCTGAACTTCGGCAAGAAGCACGTCACGCCCGTGGAGCTGGTGCCGGAGATGGCGCCGTACACCGTGTTCGTGGACGGCATCAGCAAGGCCTTCGCCGCCACCGGCGTGCGCGTGGGCTGGGGCGTGGGCGCGCCCACCCTCATCTCCCGCATGCGTGACGTGCTGGGCCACGTGGGCGCCTGGGCCCCCAAGGCCGAACAGGTCGCCACCGCGCGCTACCTGGACGACGTCCCCGCCACCGAGTCCTTCCTGACGACGATGCGCCAGCGCGTCGACCAGCGCCTGGAGGCCCTCTACAAGGGCTTCCAGCGCATGAAGGACGCGGGCCTGCCGGTGGAGGCCATCGCACCGCAGGGCGCCATCTACCTCACCGTGCGCTTCGACGTGGTGGGCAGGGACGGGCTCGCCACCAACGACGCCATCCGCAAGCGCCTCCTGGAGAAGGCCCGCTTCGCCATGGTGCCCTTCCAGGCATTCGGCCTGGCGGAGGACACCGGCTGGTTCCGCCTCTCCGTGGGCGCCACCTCGGTCGCTGAAATCGAGGAGGCGATGCCCCGCGTGGAGGCCACCGTGCGTGAAATCCTGGCGGCCCGGTAGCCACTTTCCTCCACAGGCTGGCAGGCAGGGAATAGCCTGCCAGCGCTGGCGTTGGGAGCGCCGCCAACATGCTCAAGCGCTTCGTGGACGTCCGTGACGAGGAGGTAGGGGCGGTCCTCGGGGCGTTCGTCTACTTCTTCACGCTGATGTGCGGCTACGCCATCCTGCGGCCCATCCGCAACGAGATGGGCACGGCCGGGGATGTGAAGCAGCTGCCCTGGCTCTTCACCGTCACCTTCGGCGTGATGCTGCTGGCGGTGCCGGCCTTCTCCGCGCTGGTGGCGCGCTACCCCCGGCGGGTGGTGGTGCCGCGCGTCTACCGCTTCTTCCTCTTCAACCTGCTGGCCTTCTTCGCGCTGCTCAAGTGGGGCGTGGCGAAGGAGGGCGTGGCGCGCGCCTTCTACATCTGGCTGAACGTCTACAACCTGTTCGTCGTCTCCATCTTCTGGAGCTTCATGGCGGACGTGTTCGCCAGCGACCAGGGCAAGCGGCTCTTCGGCTTCATCGCCGCGGGCGGCACCACGGGGATGATGGTCGGCCCGTTCCTGGTGGGCAGACTTGCGGAGCCGGTGGGGCCGGTGAACCTCATCCTCGTGTCCGCGGTGATGCTGGAGGTGAGCGCGCAGTGCGTGCGCCGCCTGGGCCACTGGGCGAGGGACGTGCAGCACCAGCCCGCCACGCGCGAGGGGCCGGTGGGCGGCGGGGTGCTCGCGGGCCTGAGGCTCCTGGTGACGTCGCCGTTCCTGTTCGCGCTGGGGCTGCAGGTGCTCCTGTACGCGGCGACCTCCACGTTCCTGTACTACCAGGAGGTGCAGCTGGTCGCGTCCCTGGCGAAGGACGCGGCGTCGCGCACGGCGGCGTTCGCGGACATCGACTTCTGGGTGCAGGTGCTGACGCTGGCCCTCCAGACGCTCGTCACCGGACGGGTCATCTCGCGTCTGGGATTGGGCGTGGCCATGGCGGTGGCGCCGGTGCTCACGCTGGTGGGCCTGGGGGTGCTCGCGTTCGCGCCGGTGCTGACGGTGCTCATCGCCGTGAAGTCATTCCGGGGCGCGAGCCACTACGCGCTGGAGCGCCCGTCGCGCGAAATCCTGTTCACCACGGTGGACCGCGAGGCCCGCTACAAGTCCAAGAGCTTCATCGACACGGTGGTGTACCGCGGCAGTGACATGCTGAGCGCGTGGCTGCAGGGTGGCCTCACCGCGCTGGGCCTGGGCATGATGGGCCTGTCGCTGGCGGCCGTGCCCCTGGCCGCGCTGTGGCTCGCGGTGGCCCTGTACCTGGCGCGCCAGCAGCGCACGCGCGCCGCTGAAACCCTTCCGCAGACGACCCTTCCTGGAGGAACCACGGCATGAAGCTGACCCGAAGAGGCGTGATTCAAGCAGCGGCCGCGCTGGGCGCGGTCCAGGTGTTGGGCTGTGCATCGTCCCCCAAGGCGGGGCCGGGCCCGGCAACGGGTGACGACAAGGGGGATGCCCCGGGCAAGCCCCTGAACATCCTCATCCTGGGCGGCACCCGGTTCCTGGGCCCCGCGCTGGTGCAGGTGGCGCAGGCGCGCGGCCACACGCTCACGCTCTTCAACCGCGGCAAGTCCAACCCGGGCCTGTTCCCGGACGTGGAGAAGCTCCAGGGCGACCGCGACCCCAACAAGGGTGAAGGCCTGAAGGCGCTGGCGGGCCGCAAGTGGGACGCGGTCATCGACACGTCCGGCTACGTGCCGCGCGTCGTGAAGGCGTCCGCGGAATTGCTCGCGCCGAACGTCGGCCAGTACGTCTTCATCTCCAGCATCTCCGTCTACAAGGAGATGACGAAGCAGAACCTCAACGAGTCCGACGCCGTGGGCACCCTCCCCGACGAGACCACGGAGGAGGTGGGCGAGACGAGCTACGGCCCGCTCAAGGCGCTCTGCGAGAAGGCCGCGGAGACGGCGCTGCCCGGCCGCACGCTCAACATCCGCCCCGGCCTCATCGTGGGCCCGGATGACGGCTCCGACCGCTTCACCTACTGGCCGCTGCGCGTGGCGAAGGGCGGCGAGGTGCTGGCCCCCGGCGACGGCGAGGACCCCGTGCAGGTCATCGACGCGCGCGACCTGGCCGCGTTCATCATCCGGAACGTGGAGCGCCGCACCACGGGCATCTTCAACGTCACCGGCCCGGTCCAGCCCATGAAGATGAAGGGCATGCTGGAGACCCTGCGCGAGGCGACCGGGAGCGACGCGCGCTTCACCTGGGTGGACACCGCGTTCCTGGATCAGCAGAAGGTGACGGCCTTCGGGGACATGCCCGCGTGGGTGCCACGCACCGGGCCGGAGGGCGGCATTGGCGCGGTGAGCATCGTCAAGGCGACGCAGGCGGGGCTCGTCACCCGGCCGCTCGCGGACACCGTGCGCGACACGCTGACCTGGTTCCACGCGCTGCCGGCGGACCGCCAGGAGAAGCTGCGTGCGGGCCTGTCCGCTGAGCGTGAGAAGGAAGTGCTCGCCGCCTGGCACCAGGCGAAGGGCACCGCCAGGGCGGGTTGATCCGCGGCAGGCTGAACCCGGTGCCCGGCCGTGGAGCGGCCGGGCGTCCATCCATGAGCCGCCAGGCAGGCGAGGGGCATGCGGTGCTGGCCGGGCGCGTCATGCGTCCGCACCTTTTCCGCCATGGAACGCGTCCGGGACAGCAGGCATCACGTGGTCATCGTGGGGGCGGGCTTTGGCGGGCTGGAGGCCGCGAAGGCCCTGGGCAAGGCGGACAACGTGCGGGTGACGGTGGTGGACCGCTACAACCACCACCTCTTCCAGCCGCTGCTCTACCAGGTGGCGACCTCGGTGCTGAACACCGCGGACATCTCCGCGCCCATCCGCAGCGTGCTGCACTCGCGCAACACGGAGGTGCTGCTGGCGGAGGCGAAGTCGGTGGACGCGCGCCGCAAGGTGCTCGTCGTGGAGGGCGGGGAGATTCCCTACGACTCGCTGGTGGTGGCCACGGGCGCGTCGCACTCGTACTTCAAGCACCCGGAGTGGGCGGACGTGGCGCCGGGCCTGAAGACGCTGGACGACGCGGTGCGCATCCGCGAGCGCATCCTGACGGCCTTCGAGGCCGCGGAGCGCGAGCCCGACCCGGAGCGCCAGCGCGAGTGGATGACCTTCGTCATCATCGGCGCGGGGCCCACGGGCGTGGAGCTGGCGGGGGCGCTCGCGTACATGACGCGGCACTCGCTGCCGAAGGACTTCCGCCGCATCGACACGCGCCAGGCGCGGGTCGTCCTGCTGGAGGGCCTGCCGCGCGTGCTGAATGCCTACCCGGAGGAGCTGTCGGAGGCGGCGAAGCGCGACCTGGAGAAGCTGCATGTGGAGGTGCGCACCGGGGCCCTGGTGACGGACCTCGACGCGGAGAGCGTCACGTTCGGTGACGAGCGCATCGCCACGCGCACGGTGCTGTGGGGCGCGGGGGTGGCGGCGTCGCCGCTGGTGCGCTCGCTGGAGGTGCCGCTGGACCGCGCGGGGCGGGTGAAGGTGACGCCGCTGCTCACGGCGCCGGGCCTGGAGGACGTGTATGTGATTGGCGACGTGGCGGCGGCGGAGCAGCACGGCAAGCCCGTGCCGGGCATCGCGCCGGCGGCGATGCAGATGGGGCGGCACGTGGCGAAGACGATTCGCGACCGTCTGGCGAACAAGCCGCTGCGCGCGTTCCGCTACCACGACAAGGGCAGCTTCGCGGTGATTGGCCGCGGCTACGCGGTGGGCGTGCTCTACGACAAGTGGCGCATGAAGGGGCTGCCCGCGTGGTGCGTCTGGGCGGGCGTGCACATCGCCTACCTCATCGGCTTCCGCAACCGCCTCTTCGTGATGCTGAACTGGGGCTACACGTTCTTCACCCAGGGGGGCCGGAACATGCGGCTCATCACCCACAACGTGGCCAAGCGCATGCCCGCCCTGGCAGCGTCCCCCCAGGCGCCCGCCCTGCCTCCTCCCGCACGCCCGGAGCTCCCGGCGTCGCAGCCCGCGCCGGTGCACTGAGGCAGGAAGACCTGGGACGTGGTGCGTGAGTCGCCCCGGTGCCTGCTGGCGCCGGGGCGATTTCCGTTTTGATCGGACCCATCGTTTCTTCTGGCCGCGCTTGTTGGCCCCCTGGTGGGGAAGCGGGCGTGACGGAGCGGGACAGGGGGGCCCTGGCCATGTCAGCCTCTCGCGATAGGGAAGGGTAGGGACGCGCACGGTGGGGGGCCCGACCCCGCGGGTGGGCGTTCAGGGGCGGGGAGGGGACAGGTCATGAGGTGGGATGAGATGGGCGAGTCGCCCGGATGGGACAGGTCGGTGTCGCGGGACGCGAGCGTGGACGGTGGGACGGCTCGCGGTGGGCGGGGTTCCGTCCTCGCGGTGGTGGCGGAGAAGCCCGCCGTGGCGCGCGACATCGCCCGGGTGCTCGGTGCCACCGAGCGCGGCGAGGGCTTCCTTCGCGGCAACGGCTACGTCGTGACGTGGGCCATTGGCCACCTGGTGGGCCTGGCCCAGCCGCATGAGATCCGCCCCGAGTGGAAGAAGTGGCACCGCTCGCAGCTGCCCATGCTGCCGGGGGACTGGCCGCTGGTGGTGTCGGACTCAACGAAGGGGCAGTTCGAGGTCGTCCGCCGCGTGATGAACGCGCCGGAGGTGTCCGCCGTGGTGTGCGCCACGGACGCCGGGCGCGAGGGCGAGCTCATCTTCCGGTACATCTACGACGCCGCCGGGTGCCGCAAGCCGGTGCGGCGGCTGTGGGTGTCGTCGCTCACCGAGCGCGCCATCCGCGACGGCTTCCAGCAGCTCAAGGACGGCAAGGCCTACGCCCCGCTGGCCGCCGCCGCCATGGGGCGCAGCCGCGCGGACTGGCTCGTGGGCATGAACCTGTCGCGCCTCTACACGCTGGCGAGCGGGACCTACGGCAACATGCTGTCCGTGGGGCGCGTGCAGACGCCCACGCTGGCCATGGTGGTGGAGCGCGAGCTGGCCATCCGCGACTTCGTGCCCCGGGACTACCTGGAGGTCGTGGCCACCTTCTCGCCTCGTGGCAAGGGCGCGCCCGTGGGGGCCCGCTACCAGGGCACGTGGTTCCGCTCGGGGCCGGACGGCAAGCCGGTGATTCCGCCGGGCTACGACTCCGTGCGCGAGGCGCGCCGGCTGGACGCGGATGGTGTGGAGGCGGGCCGGGTCATCGACCGCGTGCGCGGTGGCAACGCGGTGGTGGAGTCTCTGGATGCGGAGACGAAGCGGATGCCGCCGCCGCTGCTCTACGACCTCACGGAGCTGCAGCGCCACGCGAACCGGCTCTATGGCTTCAGCGCGCAGCGCACGTTGGAGGTCGCGCAGGCGCTCTATGAGAAGCACAAGCTGCTGAGCTACCCGCGCACCGCGAGCCGGCATTTGTCGGAGACGGTGGCGGACACGCTGCCGGAGGTGGTGCGCGCCATCGCCACGCCCTACCAGGAGGACCTGGCGCCGGGCACGGGCGAGCGCCCGCTGGGCAAGCGCTACGTGGATGACTCGAAGGTGACGGACCACCACGCCATCATCCCCACGCCCATGCCGGCGTCGGGCGTGCGGCTGTCTCCGGACGAGCAGCGCCTCTATGACCTGGTATGCCGGCGGCTGCTCCAGGCGTGGCACGAGGACCACGTCTGGAAGGTGACCACGGTCATCACCGCGGTGACGTCGAAGGGGGACGCGGGGCCCGTGGTGGACCGCTTCCACAGCGCGGGCACGCAGGTGGAGAAGGTGGGCTGGAAGGTCCTGGACGTGGGGGGCGGGCAGAAGGCGCCGCGCCTCAAGCCGGAGGGCAAGAAGGGCGGGGACAAGGACAAGGAGGAGGAGCCGGACGACGAGCCGCAGGACCTGCCTTCAGGGCTCGCGCGCGGACAGGCGCAGACGGTGGAGGACGTGGAGGCGGTGAAGAAGCGCACGCGTCCGCCGCCGCGCTTCACGGAGGCCACGCTCCTGACGGCGATGGAGTCCGCGGGGCGCACGCTGGATGAGAAGGAGCTGGTGGACGCGATGCGCGACACGGGGCTGGGCACGCCCGCCACGCGCGCCGCGACCATCGAGCTGCTGCTCGAGCGCGAGTACCTGACCCGCGAGGGCAAGCGCCTGGTGGCCACGGACAAGGGCATCCACCTCATCCAGGTGGTGCACCCCGACGTGAAGTCCCCCGTGATGACGGGGCAGTGGGAAGCGTGGCTCCAGCGCATCGAGCGCGGGCAGGGCGCGCTGGATGCGTTCATGAGTGGCATCGAGGCGTATGTGCGGGAGGTCGTGGGCCAGGCGCCCACGTCGCTGCCGCCCACGCCGGTGGCCGGCTCCGCGCCCCGGAACGAAGCGGCGGCCGCGAGCGGGCGATTTGAATCATCCCGTCCCCATCCCGCGCAGGGGCCTGCCGAGGAACTCTTCCGGACCCGTGAGGCTGCGACCGCCACCGTCCGAAGCGCCGCCCGTGCCAACTCCGCGCGCAACGAGGTCGGTGCCTCCTCGAGCATGGCGGGAGATGGCTCCCGTGCGTTCGGCCACGGAGCAGCCGGCGACGCACGTCACACAGCGGGCACTTCCGCCAATGGTGCCTCCGGCGGAGCGACCCACGTCGGTGACGCACGTCACGCTGGGCCTTCTGCCCACGGTGCCTCCGGTGGCGCCGACGTCCATGGCTCCTCGCGGTTCGCGGCGGGCGCTCCGGGTCACGGCCTCCACGGTGGATCCGATGGCCATGCGGGAGCCGCCGCACAGGCCGCGTTTCCCCGCGTGCAGGAGCGTCCTCCCACGATTCCCTCCGCGGAGGTACGCACCGCCTTCGTGCAGGCCTCCTCCGAGGGCTTCGGCCGGGCCAGGCGTCAGCCTCAAGCCGTGAACATGGGCAGCACCCGGCCGGAGCGCGTGCACCGCGCGCCCACGCCCCCGGACAAGCTGCGTGGGCTCCTCAAGGAAGCGTTCGGCTTCAACGAGTTCCGCCCGTACCAGGAAGAGGTCTGCCGCGCGGCCACGTCCGGCGAGGACCTGCTGCTGGTGATGCCCACGGGCGCGGGCAAGTCGCTCTGCTACCAGCTGCCGGGCCTGGCTCGCGCGGGCACCACCGTGGTCGTCAGCCCGCTCATCGCGCTGATGGAGGACCAGGTGCTGCGGCTCCAGTCGCTGGGCTTCGCCGCGGACCGCATCCACTCCGGCCGCGACCGGGCCACCTCCCGGCAGGTCTGCGCCGAGTACCTCGAAGGTCGCCTGGACTTCCTCTTCATCGCCCCGGAGCGCCTGGGCGTCCCCGGCTTCGTGGAGCTGCTGGCCCGCCGCACGCCCTCGCTCATCGCCATCGACGAGGCGCACTGCATCTCGCAGTGGGGCCACGACTTCCGTCCGGACTACCGGCTCCTGGGCTCGCGCCTGCCGCTGTTGCGTCCCGCCCCCGTGGTGGCGCTCACCGCCACCGCCACGCCGGACGTGCAGAAGGACATCGTCCAGCAGCTGGGCCTGCGCGGCTCACGCGGCGGCGCCGCGCACACCTTCATCCATGGCTTCCGCCGCACCAACATCGCCATCGAGGTGCGCGAGCTCAACCCGGGCGCCCGCGGCGACGCCATCCTGTCCCTGCTCAGGAACCCGGAGCACCGGCCCGCCATCGTCTACGCGTCCACGCGCAAGCACGCGGAGCAGTACGCGGACCTGCTCGCGCACGACTTCCACACCGCGCCTTACCATGCCGGCCTCCAGCCCCAGGAGCGCGACCGCATCCAGGCCGCCTTCCTCAAGGGCCACCTGGAGGTCATCGTCGCCACGACCGCGTTCGGCATGGGCATCGACAAGCCGGACGTGCGCACCGTCATCCACGCGGCGCTGCCGGCCAGCCTGGAGGGCTACTACCAGGAGCTGGGCCGCGCGGGCCGCGACGGCAAGGACTCGCGCGCGGTGCTGCTCCACGCCTTCGTGGACCGGCGCACCCACGAGTTCTTCCACCGCCGCGACTACCCGGACCCCTCCCTCCTGGAACGCATCTACCAGGCCACCTCCAACGAGCTGGAGCCCAAGGCCTCCATCCAGGCCCGCGTGCGAGGCGATCCGGAGATCTTCGACAAGGCGCTCGAACAACTGTGGATCCACGGCGGCGTGGAGATGACCCCGGACGAGGACGTGCGGCGCGGCCGGGCGGGATGGGCCGTGGCGTACATCGCGCAGCGCGAGCGCAAGCAGCTCCACCTGGAACAGATGGGCCGGTACGCTGAGGCGCACGACTGCCGCATGCGCCACCTGGTCGCGCACTTCGGCGACGTGCAGGACTCCGGCGCCGCCTGCGGCCTGTGCGACGTCTGCGCCCCCGAGTCCTGCGAGGTGGTCCGCTTCGAGGAGCCCTCCGCCCTGGAGGCCCACGCGCTGGGCCGCATCCTGGAGGCCCTCCACGCCCGTGACGGCCAGGCCACCGGACGGCTCCACCGGGAGCTCTTCGGGGAACAGCTCCACCGCCGCGACTTCGAACGGCTCGTGGGCGGACTGGTGCGCTCGGGGCTGGTGCGCCTGGACTCGGACTCGTTCGACAAGGACGGCCAGGTCATCCTCTTCCAGCGGCTGTCCCTCACGGACACCGGCCGCCGCGCCCGCGTCATCGCCCCCGGACAGGTGGTGCTCCCCCAGGCGCGCGAGGTGCCCTCCAAGAAGCGCAAGGGCCGCACGGCCGCTGGCACCACGAAGCGCACGTCCCGCAAGCGCGCCTCCAGTGCGGAAGCCTCGCCCCGGAAACGCGGCAAGGGCCGCCTCAGTCAGGACTCCTTCCCCGCCGAAGCCCCTCCGGCCCGCGGCTGGAAGGCGCGCGCCACGCCGGACCCGTCACCGGGCCTGGGGGGCCGGGCGTCCTGGAACGCGTCCCGCAACGCGGCGCCGGACTTCGACCTGCCCGCTGCGTCCCCCGCCCTGGTGGCCACCCTCAAGGAGTGGCGCCTCACCGAGGCCCGCAAGCGCAAGGTGCCTGCCTTCCGCATCCTCACCGACCGCGTGCTGGACGCCATCGCCAGCGCAAGGCCCTCCAGCGGGGCGGAGCTGATGTCCATCCACGGCGTGGGCCCCACCCTCGCGGAGCGCTACGGCCCGCAGATCCTCTCGCTCGTGTCCCGCAGACGCTGACGGCTGGCGGATCCGCGTGTCACCCGGTGGACAGGGATGCGTGGATCCGCCTCTCCAGGGCAGCGGCGTGCCCCCGGATGCGATGTCCGCGGGACAGCGTGGAGCCGCCGCGGGGCGTGCCGTCCGCCTCGAACCGCCTGACAAGGGAAAGCCCTTTCCTGGGCCGCAGGCGCGGGGGGCTACCGGCCAGGCGTGAAGCTTGTTTCCCAAGCTTGTAGGCAAAAGTCCGGGTGCCACCTTCTCGTCCACACGCGCATTGGGAGCGGCGTGAGGGGTTCAAGGGGGCGCGCAATGGAGCTGGGTTTCGAGACGATTGGCAACGCCACACTCATCTGTCACGACAACGGGCCCGTGCTGGTGACGGACCCCTGGACGGACGGGGACGCGTACTTCGGCAGCTGGACGCTGTCCCACGAGATTCCGGAAGAGCAGCGCCAGTCCATCCTGGACTGCTCCTACGTGTGGCTGTCTCACGGCCACCCGGACCACCTGAGCATGGCCTCGCTGGAGAAGCTGCGCGAGCGCACGCTGCTGATCCCCAACCACGTGGGCGGCCGCATCCGCGACGACCTGCTTGAGGCGGGCTTCAAGGTCCAGGTGCTCCAGGACCGGGAATGGACGCGCCTGTCCCCGCGCATCCGCGTGCTGTGCATCCCGGACGTGAACCAGGACGCGGTGCTGCTGGTGGAGGTGGGCGGCCGGCTCATCGTCAACCTCAACGACTCCGGTGACCGCGGCCAGGGCCGCTTCGTGCGCCGGGTCATCAAGGAGTACAGCGAGACGTACCTCTTGGCCCTGTCCGGCTACGGCGACGCGGACATGATGAACTTCTTCACCGAGGACGGGCGCCGCATCCTCCCGTACGCGGCGGCGAAGACGCCCGTGGGACAGACGATTGCTCGCATGGCGGAGACCTACGGCGTCCGCTACTTCGTCCCCTTCAGCTCCATGCACAAGTACCAGCGCGCCGACAGCGTCTGGTGCTCCGAGTACACCACCACGCTGCCGGACTACGCGCGGGGCTTCGCCTCCAACACCTGCGAGATGCTCCCGGCCTTCCTGCGCCACGACTTCACCAACGACTCCTCCGTCTCCATCAACCCCAAGGAGCGCACCATCCGCCCGCTGGACCCCAAGGACTTCGGGGACGACTGGAGCGAGCGCCTGGAGGCGGACGAGGTGAAGCAGCTGGAGCAGTACTTCCGCGCCGTCGAGCACCTGGGTTCGGTGATGGACTTCCTGCGTTTCCGCGTGGGCGGCCAGGAGCACGTCATCGAGTTCAACAAGCGCCGCTTCCACAAGGGCATCACCTTCGAGGCGCCCCGCAACTCCCTGATGACCGCCGTGAAGTACCAGGTGTTCGACGACCTGCTCATCGGCAACTTCATGAAGACCACCGTGCACGGCGGCTTCGGCAAGGGCAGCCTCTACCCGGACTTCAGCCCCTACGTGGCCAAGTACGCGGACAACGGCAAGGCCCGCACGGAGGCGCAGCTGCGCAACTACTTCAACGAGTACCGGAGCCGCGACATGGTGGGCTACCTGCGCCACCAGCTGGATGCCCACTGCGTGCGCCCCCTCCAGATTCAGTCCGCGGAGCTGCTGCGCGCCCTGCTGCCCCCGGGCTCCAACACCTTCCGCATGGCCAAGGAGACCTATTGGAAGATGCGCCGCGCCATCCTCTAGGGATTCCCTGAAAAGCCACGCTTAAACCTGACCGAAACCAGGTCACCTTGCTGTCTCCTTCTCAGACAGCAAGAGTTGACCGAGGAAATCCTAGTCTTTCTGATGGCTTGGGATTGTAAACGTCACGTGAAGTGACGGTTGACGTGGGAAGGGCTGGAGCGGGAGCACTCCAGCTATCCCTGCGTTTCCTGTTTTTCTCCTGGGAAGTGCCGTTGGCCCGGCAGTTGCTCAATGGCCCGGCGCGCGGCGGACCGCGACTGGCGGGAAGGCCAGGGAGTGGTGGCCGCGCATCCCTCGAAGCACACAGGAAGAGTCTCCCCAATGCTCAAGTTCCGCTCTGTTGCGATGCTGGCCGGCGTGTCGCTGATGCTCGGTGCGTGCGGTGGTCCCGAGTCCGCGCAGGAGTCCGAGGTGAAGCCGACGTGGGAGGAGTTCCAGGCGAACGCCTACCGCGAGCCGTGGGAGGGCGGGAAGATCATCGTCAACGGGGACGAGGCGCTGGAGTCCGAGGAGGAGCTCAAGGCCTACTTCCACAACGTCGTCGAGGCGCAGCTGGGCAAGTCGCAGGACGGCCTGGCCGTGTACTACATCGGCGGCGACATCAAGTGGAACGCCACCCAGAAGCTGAACCTCACCTACTGCATCAGCAACAACTTCGGCTCGAACAAGACGAAGATGGTGAACGCGATGGCCAGCGCGACGGCGGCCTGGCAGGCCACGGCGAACGTGAAGTTCGTCTACCTGTCCCAGTACGACTCGAACTGCACCGCGTCCCAGACGGGCGTGCTGTTCGACGTGCGTCCGGTGTCGGGCCAGTCCTACGTGGCGCGCGCGTTCTTCCCGAACTCCAGCCGCTCCGGCCGCAACGTCCTGGTGGACAGCAGCGCCTTCGGCGCCACGGGCGCCTGGACGCTCACGGGCGTGATTCGCCACGAGCTGGGCCACACGCTGGGCTTCCGTCACGAGCACACCCGCTCCACCGCGAGCGGCTGCTACGAGGACAACCAGTGGCGCGCGCTGACGTCCACCTACGACCGCGCCTCCGTCATGCACTACCCGCAGTGCAACGGCACCCAGACGGGCGACCTCGTGCTGACGACCCTGGACAAGCAGGGCGCCCGCGCGCTGTACCCGTGAGCGAAAGCATCACCGCTTGAGGGGGCAGGGGCTGGTGGGAGCGTCTTCACGCTCCCGTCGGCCCCGTGCCGTTTCGGGCGCTAGAAGCGGGCGGAGACCTCATCGGCGTCCGAGGGGCGCTCGAAGAAGACGAGCGTCTTGCCGCCGCGCTCGCCAATCTCCAGGCACTCCAGCGCGCCCGTCTCTCCGTCCAGCTCCGCGTAGACGTGGTCCGGTTCGAGGATGCGGTGGGTGATGCGCCCGTCCTCGCGGCCCACGATGATCTGCACCGCGCCCGCGTCGCTTCCCTTGCGCTCCAGGGAGATGTCCACCAGGGGCAGGCGGTCAGCGAGCGGCTGGTCGCCAGTCTCCGCGTCGATGGACTCCACGCGCACCCACTGGGTGGCGTCCTGCTTGCTGATGCCGGCGAGGTAGCTCGCCCACTGCTCCCGGGGGATTTCCTGGTTGATGTGTGCCATGGGCCGCCTCCGCGCCGCTGTCGTGTGCCTCAACCGTAAGGCGTCTGACTCGCGGGTGAAGGACGGGCCCGGCTGAACGACGCTCCGGGGACCCCGCGGACCGGGCCCCGGCACGTCGGCTGCTTCCGCCTCAGCCGCGCACGGCGTGCACGGCGTCGTCCTTGAGCACCAGGCGCACGGTGGCGGCCTTGCCATGGCCGAAGTGCTCGTAGGCGGCCTGCTCCAGCACGGGGGCCAGGGTGGTGCGCAGGCCGCGGGCGCCCGTCTCGCGCTTGAGGGCGCGGGCGACAATCCACTCGCGCACGGCGGGGTCCACGGTGAGCTCCAGGCCTTCATGGGAGAACTCGCGCTCCCAGGTGCGCAGCACGTTGTCCTGGAGGATGTCCCCCAGCGTGGCCGCGTCCAGCGGGTTGAAGGACACCAGCCGGTTGAAGCGGCCAATCAGCTCCGGGATGAAGCCGTAGCGGGAGAACGCGGTGGTGTTCTCCAGGTGCTCTTCCGTGATGCGCGTGGCGATGGACTCCAGGTCCTTCTGGCCGCCCTTGCCGGGCTCGCGGCCGAAGCCCATGCGCTCCACATGGGCCATGGTCGCCGCCGTGCCCCGGAAGCCGCTGAAGGCGCCGCAGGCGATGAAGGTGATGCAGCCCATGTCCAGGGATTCGGAGCGGATCCGGCTGGTGAAGCCGAAGTCTGGCGGGAACGTGGCCTGCGCCGCGGAGAGCAGGTGCAGGAGGCTGCGCTGTACGCCGAAGCCGCTCACGTCCTTGGTGGTCTGCTGGCCGGAGAAGCGGCTGTCGGAGCGGCTGGTGGCGAGCTTGTCGAACTCGTCCATGCAGATGACGCCGCAGGCCGCCCACGCCACGTCGCGCTCCGCGGCTTCGTAGAGGCGGGACAGCAGGGTGCTGACGTCGTCGCCCACGTAGCCCGTCTCGGAGAACTGGGTGGCGTCCGCGAGCACGGTGGGCACGCCCAGGATCTCCCGGAACATCAGCTCCACGAGGAACGTCTTGCCGGAGCCGGTGGGGCCCAGGAAGAGGGCGTTCTCGCGGGTGCCGGGCTCGGGCTCCAGCCCCTCCAGGTACAGCCGGCGGATGCGGCGCAGGTGGCGGTAGGCGAGCACGGAGGCGGCGCGGCGGGCCTCGGGCTGGCCCCGGTAGCCCAGGTCGCCCAGGCGCGCGTCGATCTCCTGGGGCGACAGCACCTCCAGCGCGGCCACGCGCTCCTGGATGGGCGGGCCTTCGGGGAAGGCGGAGGGTTCGACGCCGGAACGGGGAGACATCGCGGTGGGCTCCAGAAGGGGCGGGCTCGGCGGCGCCCATCATCCGGGAGGCACCGGGGCGCGACAAGCCACCCGGGCCCGAGGCTTCAGTTCACGTCGACGATGCGGCCCTGGACGTCGACGGCATAGGCCGCGTCGATGTCGAGCACGACGGGCTCCGGAGGAACGCCGCAGCGGTCGAGCCTGGCGGTGAAGAAGACGAAGTGGAGGTCATCCTGCTTCACCACGGTGACGTCATAGGTGTCCTGGCGGGACAGGCAGCGCGCCAGGGCTTCATTGGGGCCGGAGGCCTTGGCGCCGGGGGGCAGGAAGTCACTCAGCGCGACCTGGAGCGCCGCCAGCGCCGGCCCATCCAACTTCATGGCCCCCTCGCCTGGCGCGGGGAACCGCACGCGGGCCGCTTCCTCAGCGGGGGCGCGGGGCGGCCGGGTGTACCGGTGGTAGCCGAACAGCGAGCAGCCGGACAGCACGCCGCACAGCGCGACGATGAAGAGAGGGGAGCGTGTCATGGCACCCGGTCCTGTCCGGGACGCAGCCCTCCGGCCGTCACCGGATGTCGAGGATGCGGCCCTTGCCGTCGATGAGGTAGGTGGCGCCCGCGTCCAGGACCACGGCGTCGGGTGGCATCTCCTCGCAGCGGTCGAGGTTGGCGGAGAAGGCGATGACGTACAGGTCGTCATTCACCTTCTGGATGCGGACGTCGAAGAGGTCCCTGCGCCCGAGGCAGCGGACCAGCCGTTCGTGATTGCCGCTGGCCTTCGCATCGGGGGGAAAGAAGTCCTTCAGCGCGACCTGGAACGCAGCGAGGGTCGGACCATCCAGCTCGGTCGTCGTCTGGAACGCCTGGGGATCCCGGATGCGCGCCCCCTCTGCGCTTGGGATGCGTTCGGGCCGCTCGTATTTGTAATAGCCGAAGTGACTACAGCCCTGGCTCAGGACACAGAGCACGACGCCAAGGAGAAGGGGCGCCAGGCGCTGGGTCCGCGTGCGCACGTTCATGGCGTCCAGTCCTGCCCTTCATAGAGCTCGATGTTGCCCTGGTCGTCGCTGACCGAGCCGATGGGAACCCAGACGCCACCCCGAAGCGCGGCCACCTCGCGGTCGGCGTAGTCGAATTTGTAGGCGCGGCACTCGCCCGCCTTCTCCCGGTAGAACAGCAGGAGATGCCTCCGGAGGACCTTGCCGGTCCGCGAGTCGGCGATCCGCGAGGGAACCCACTCGCGGTCGCGCCCCATGTCCTTCTGGGAGAAGCGCCGGTTGTGGGGATGGTTGTGACCCCTCCCCAGGATGACCGCATCCAGGTGCCGCGGATCATCCAGCTTCGTGGGGACCAGACATGACTTCGTGCGGCCCACGCTCGTGCCTTGGACGTCGGACAGATGGCTGAGGTAGTACGCGTCCTCCGCACCCGAGTAATAGACCAGGGCGCAGTACTCCATCCCGTAGTCACCGGACGATGCCCCTGGCTGCCGGGTCATGATCTCGCATGCGTTCCCGGCGAGTTCCTCCACCGTGGGAAAGGGGCCCGCGAGTGGACCTGAGACCTGGAGCTGTCCATCCGGGAGCTCACGGACGCGGACATCCGGGTTCGGTGTGGAGCACGCCACCATCAGCGCGGCCCATGCCCATGGGACGGCCCAATGGCTTCGCTGAATCCCCATGCGCGGTGTCCTGGTTCGAGGGCGCTTTCCTGGGGCTCAGTCATTAACAGGTAAATTCAGGAAAAAGAAGACTAACTGTCCCAGTCTGACATAGTTGGAATCGGGTGGAAAGTGACCCTGCGGGACTTCGCAATACTACCTGTGAGGTCATGGGGTGACAACAGGATGTAAAGGGTTCAATGTGGAGCGGAGCACGCGGAAGCGGCATCCAGCGGTCCGTCCGCCGGTCCGCACTCGTGGGCTCCCAGAGGTCGACCCGTGAACAGCGCTGTTCCCCAGGTGCGCAGGGTGCTCCCCGGCGCCGCGCGTGCGCATTAACACGGGCGCACATGGCTCAATCGATTGAAGCACGGTCCCAAGCGCCCCGGCTGGGTGCATGGGTGGAGGGGTCCTCGGTGCGCTGGCGCGTCTGGGCGCCCGGCCACAAGGGCGTGGACGTCGTCCTCTACGACGCGGAGGACCGCGTCCTGCGCAAGGTGCCGCTCACCGCTGAAGCGGACGGCTGCTTTGGCGGCGCGCTGCCGGACCTGGCCGAGGGCACGCGCTACAAGCTCAGCGTGGACGGCGGAGACCCGTTCCCCGACCCCTGGTCCCGCTCGCAGCCCCAGGGCGTGCACGGCCCGTCGGAGGTGGTGGTCTCCGACCACGGCTGGACGGACTCGCACTGGAAGGGGCCGGATCCGCAAGCGCTGGTCATCTACGAGGTGCACGTGGGCACCGCCACGCCGGAGGGCACCTTCGAGGCGTTCATCCCGAAGCTCGCCCACCTGCGCGAATTGGGCGTGAACACGCTGGAGCTGTTGCCGGTGGCCAGCTTTCCGGGGGCCCGCAACTGGGGCTACGACGGCGTGGACCTCTTCGCGCCGCAGGCCACGTACGGCGGGCCCAAGGGGCTGCGCAAGTTCATCGACGCGGCGCACGCGCACGGGCTCGCGGTGCTCATCGACGCCGTCTACAACCACTTCGGACCGGACGGGAACTACCTGCGCGCGTACTCGCCGCACTACTTCACCGGCAAGCACCACACGCCCTGGGGCGACGCGGTGAACTACGACAGCGAGGGCAGCCGCTTCGTGCGCTCGCTGGTGCTCTCCAACGTGGAGATGTGGATCCGCGACTACCACGCGGACGGCCTGCGCCTGGACGCGGCGCACGCCCTGGTGGATGAAGGCCAGCCGCACCTGCTCGCCGAAATCGTGGAGCGCGCCCACGCCTCCGCCTCCGGCCGCCGCGTGGTCGTCATCGCCGAGGACGAGCGCAACGAGCGCAAGCTCGTCACGCCCGCGTCCGAAGGCGGCTATGGCCTGGACGGCGTCTGGGCGGATGACCTGCACCACCAGCTGCGGCGCGCCTTCGCGGGCGACCACGAAGGCTACTACCAGGACTACACGGGCAGCGCGGAGGACCTGGCCGCCACGCTGCGGCAGGGCTGGTTCTACACGGGCCAGAAGTCGAAGAACCTGGGCCACGCGCGCGGCACGGACCCGAAGGGGCTGGGGCCCTGGCACTTCGTCCACTGCATCCAGAACCATGATCAGGTGGGCAACCGGCCCCTGGGCAACCGCCTGTCGGAAGACGTATCGCCGGCCGCCTACCGCGCCATGAGCACGCTGCTCTTGATGTCGCCCTTCACGCCGCTGCTCTTCATGGGGCAGGAGTGGAACGCGCGCACGCCGTTCCTCTACTTCACGGACCACAACGCGGAGCTGGGCAAGCTCGTCACGGAAGGGCGCCGCAAGGAGTTCGCCGGCTTCTCGCGCTTCAAGGGCGAAGAGGTGCCGGACCCGCAGGCCCGCGACACCTTCACCCGCTCCACGCTGGACTGGGACGAGCTGGACAACGCGGAGGCCGCGGGCGTGCACACGCTCTACAAGGAGCTGTTGCGCCTGCGCGCCACGGAGCCCGTGCTCACCAGCCGCCAGGGCACGCACGACGCCCGGGCGCTGGGGCCGGACGCGTTCGTGCTGGAGCGCCGCGCGGAAGGGGACACGTTCCTCATCTTCGTGAACCTCCGGGGCTCGCTGGTGCACACGCTGAATCCGCACGCGAGCGCGGGCATCGTCATGTGGAGTGAGAACCCGCGCTACGGCGGCACGGTGGAGGCGTCCCCGCTCACCGGCAACGTCGTGCGCCTGGAGGGCCCCTCCGCGGCGGTGGTGAAGCTGCGCGAGTAGCCCGCACGCAAAGACAGACACGGTTTCACGCGCGGCCCGTCTCCCGGAAGCAGGGGGGCGGGCCGCCGCTTCTTCCCTCCGTGAAACAGGCAACGACAAGGAATGCCCTCGGGGCCGGGCCGGTACTCGGCCGCCAGGAGGAAGCACCTTGTCTCAATCTCATCCATCGCCGTGGAAGCGGCACGTCACCACCGCGAGCGCGCTCCTGCTGCTCGGGGCCTCTGCACCGGCGCTCGCCGCGTCGGGCTTCACCGCTGTCACCGCCAGTGGGAATGACGGCAACCTGCCGTCCGCGACCATCGACGGCAACCTCACCACGCGCTGGTCCAGCGACGGCGTGGGGCAGTGGCTCCGGGGCGACCTGGGCAGCGTGAAGTCGCTGTCCGCGGTGGACATCGCCTGGCACCGGGGCAACGAGCGCACCAACACGTTCGTCCTCGCCACGTCCACGGACGGCACCACCTGGTCCACGGCCGTGTCCACGAAGTCGTCCGGCACCACCGCGAACTTCGAGCGCTACAGCTTCACCGCGCGCAACGCCCGCTACGTGCGCGTCACCGTCAACGGCAACTCCGTCAACACCTGGGCCAGCATCGCGGAGTGGGCCGCCATCACCGGCGCCGCCACCCCCACGTCCGGCAAGGACCGCTTCGGCGTCACCATGCTCTACGCCTCGAAGTCCGGGGGCGAGGCGTGGACGCTGGCGGACAACGCGCTGGCGGACTCGCGCTTCGACCCGCAGGACACGATTACCCGCAACAGCGACGGCTCCTGGAAGATGAAGGACAAGCAGGTGCGGATGAGCGTCTTCACGTCCACGGGCTACGACGACCGGAAGATTCCCACCTACGACCGGGACGTGCTCGCGAGCCGTGGCTACATGCAGGCGCCGAACGACTGGAAGAACATCGAGATGACCGGCTTCGTGAAGGTCAACGCCGTGTCCGACGTGAAGGACAACTTCGCGTGGTACGCGCGCGGCGGGAAGCACAACGACGACCACTCCGGCTGCGAGGGCAGCAGCTACAAGGCGGGCCTGCACTATGACGGCCGCGCCCGCTGGGAGAAGGAGACCTGGCACGTCTCCTACGACCAGACGCCCTACGTCACCGCCACCTCCGCGCTGAAGGGCCGCTGGGTGGGCTTCAAGGCCGTCATGCGCAACGTCACCGTCAGCAGCCAGACGGCCGTGAAGCTGGAGCTGTACGTCAACGAGAACGCGGACAAGGTGACGTGGAAGAAGGTCTACGACCACACCGACGCGGGCAGGTGGGGCGGCGATGCCCAGCACTGCGGCGGCGCCGTGCCGGCCGCGCCGATTACCTGGGGTGGCCCCATCGCGGTGTTCCGCTGGGACAACGCGACGGACGTGGACTTCAAGTGGCTGAGTGTTCGCGAAATCCAGCCCTGAACCCCGCGTGAAGACGGGCTCGCGCGCGGTCTGACGCAGGACGGCAGGCCGCGCGCAGGGCGGGCGGGGAGGCCCGGGAGGGCGTGTCCCGGCCCTCGGGAGGCGGGGCTTTCCATCGACAGGGGGCGCCGGGGTGGGCAGCATGGCGCCGCCATGAACGTCGACCAAGCCCTCGCCTCGTCCGAGCGCATCTGGGAGCAGGAAATCCTCCCGGCGCTGGAGCGCTACATCCGCATCCCCAACAAGTCGCCTGCCTTCGACCCGGACTGGGTGAAGTCCGGCCACATGGAGCAGGCCGTCCAGCTCATCGCGGACTGGTGCCGCGCGCAGGCCACGCACCTGCCGGGGCTGACGGTGGAGGTGGTGCGGCTGAAGACGGCGGACGGCAAGGACCGCACGCCGGTCATCTACATGGAGGTGCCGGGCACGCGCGGTGAGGACACCGTGCTCTTGTACGGCCACCTGGACAAGCAGCCGGAGATGACCGGCTGGCGTGAAGGCCTGACGCCGTGGACCCCCGTGCGCGAGGGCGACAAGCTCTTCGGACGCGGCGGCGCGGATGACGGCTACTCCGCGTTCGCGTCGCTGTCCGCGCTGCGGCTGCTGAAGGAGCAGGGCGTGCCGCACGCGCGCTGCGCCATCGTCATCGAGGCGTGCGAGGAGAGCGGCAGCTACGACCTGCCCGCGTACATCGAGGCGCTGGCGCCGCGCATCGGCAAGCCGTCGCTGGTGGTGTGCCTGGACTCGGGCTGCGCGAACTACGAGCAGCTGTGGATGACCACCAGCCTGCGCGGAATGATCGCCGGCAACCTGCGCGTGGACATCCTCACGGAGGGCGTGCACTCCGGTGACGCGACGGGCGTGGTGGCGTCCTCGATGCGCATCATGCGGATGCTCCTGTCGCGCGTGGAGGACGAGGCGACGGGCCACATCAAGGTGCAGGCCCTGCACACGGAGATCCCCGAGGGCCGGCGCCAGCAGGCGAAGGCCGCCGCCCAGACGATGGGCGACGAGCTGTTCTCGAAGTTCCCCTGGGTGGAGGGCGCGCGCCCGGTGACGACGGACGGCGTGGAGCTGGTGCTCAACCGCACCTGGCGGCCGGCGCTGGCGCTGACGGGCGTGGAGGGCGTGCCGGCCCTGGCGAGCGCGGGCAACGTGCTGCGCCCCTTCACGACGTGGAAGCTGTCCATGCGCATCCCGCCGCGCGTGGACCCGAAGGCGGCCGCGAAGGCGCTGAAGGAGACGCTGGAAAAGGATCCGCCGTACGGCGCGAAGGTGTCGTTCGAAGGCGACAAGGCGTCGGTGGGCTGGGACGCGCCGCCGCTGGCCGGCTGGCTGTCGAACGCGGTGGAGTCCGCGTCCAAGGCGTGCTTCGGCAAGCCCGCGATGGCGATGGGCGAGGGTGGCACCATCCCGTTCATGGGCATGCTGGGCGAGCGCTTCCCGGAGGCGCAGTTCCTCATCACGGGTCTGCTGGGGCCGGGCAGCAACGCGCACGGGCCCAATGAGTTCCTGCACATCCCCACGGGCAAGAAGCTGACCGCCGCGGTGGCGAGCGTCGTCGCCGACCATTTCAAGCGGTAGTGCCTCACCGGAAGGACGGGGCCGCGGGTGCCCCGTCCTCCTCCAAGCCTGTCCTCCGGAGCGTCCCATGCCGAGCAAGCCCCGCCGCACCGGCCACGTCCGTTCGCAGCCCCTCATCGCGGTGCGCGACGTGGAGGCGAGCAGCCGGTGGTACCAGGCGGTGCTCGGCTGCGAGAGCGGGCATGGCGGGCCCGAGTACGAGATGCTGCTGAACAACGGCGAGCTCGTGCTCCAGCTCCACGCGTGGGACCTGGATGAGCACGCGAACCTGATGGGGCCGGACTCGGCGCCCAGGGGCCACGGCGTGCTGCTCTGGTTCGAGACCACGGACTTCGACGCCTGCGTGGATGCGGCGCAGGCGCTGAAGGTGGAGTGGGTGGAAGCGCCGCACGTGAACCCGAACTCGCGCCGCTGGGAGTTCTGGGCGAAGGACCCGGACGGCTACGTCGTCGTGGTGTCCGCGGAGTCGCGAGCGAAGCGCTCCTGATTCAGCTCCCGCCCGAGGAACAGCGCGCCCGGGATGGGGTTGAACACGTAGGGCTCGATGGGCCGGAAGCCCAGCGACGTGTAGAGGCCGATGGCCGCGCTCATGGTGGACAGCGTGTCCAGGCAGATGCGCGAGTAGCCGGCCGCGCGAGCCTCCTCGCAGATGCGCTCCGCGAGCTTGCGTCCCAGTTGCTCGCCGCGAGCCGTGGGCCGGACGTACCGCCGCTTCATCTCGCAGGCTTCGTCGCTGAGGGGCCGCAGCGCCACGCAGCCCAGCTCCTCCGAGCCGCGACGCGCGAGCAGCAGCCGCCCGCGAGGAGGCGCGTACTTCCCGGGCAGGCTCGCGAGCTCGGCCTCGAAGTCCTGGAACCCCAGGTCGATGCCCAGCCCTTCGGCGTACTCGCGCCACAGCGTCCGCACCAACGCCAGGTCCTCCGGGAGCCGGGCCGGTTCAATCCCAATCATGGGGATGTACTGGCGTCCGTAAAGTCGCGCCGCAATGCCCATCCGCCTGTCGGAGGCGAACCGCGCGAACCTGTCCGACAGTCGGACAGGTTTGGACTGTGCCGGGCGGGAGTCGGAGCTCGCGCACGCACGTGCTTCAGCGCGCCTCCCTCGAACAGGGCGGGTCCGCCAGACCGGCGGCACGGAGCGGCGCCTCAGCGCCCCGTCTTGATGCCCAGTGTCGACCCGGACGGCGGCTTCTTGGGCTGGGGCGCTGGCCGGGCAGCACGCTTCTGGAGCGCCACCGCCACCCCGGGCGCGTCCGCCGCGGACACCTGCCGCGTCACCGGCTCGTAGCCGTTGAGCGCGAGCGTCACCGCCACCGACGGCTCCCCGGGCACCAGCGGCAGCGCCACAGGCGTGATGCCGCGCTCCTCGCCCGCCACCTGCACCGTGGCGCCGGGTGGCTCGCTCGTCACCATCAGGCGCACCGGCTGGGGCGCCGTGTTCTGCTCGGGCGTCTCCGGCGGAGTGGGGCGCGAGGGCGTCTCCGGCGTGCGGCCCTGCATTTCCTCCGGGGGCCGCGTGGCCACGACCGGGGGCGGCGTCACCGTCTCGGAGCCGCGCCCCAGCACCACCGCCGCGCCACCCACCACCAGCGCCACCCCGCCCACCACGAAGGGCAGCCATGCGCGCCGCTTTCGAGGTTCCGGCATCAGGGCCGCGGTGTTCCGCGTCTTCTCCGGCTCCACGCGCGTGGGCGGACGGGACGGCGGCCCCACCAGCTTCGACGCGCGTGACGAGCTCTGCCCCCGCGCACCCGACGTGGGCATCCCGTCCCGCGACGAGTTGGACTGCGAGTCCAGGTCCACGTCCTCGGCCAGCTGATCCAACTTCGCCGGATCCGCTTCCGTGGCGATGCGGTCCGCGTACAGCTCCCGCAGGTACGCCGCCAGGTGCGCGCTGCTGGACGGCAGCCGCAGGTTGAGCGTCCAGTCCTCCAGCGCCAGGCGGAACGCGGCGCAGTCCGCGTAGCGGCCCTCCGGCGTGGGCGCCAGGGCCTTGAGGACAATCTCATCCAGGCCCGGCGGCAGCTTCGGGTTGAGCTGCGACGGCGGCGGCACCTGGCAGTCGCGCACCAGCCGCAGCGTCATCAGGTCCGTGTCGCCCTTGAAGAGGCGCTTGCCGGTGAGCAGCTCCCACATCACGACCCCGAGCGCGAACTGGTCGCTCCGGCCGTCCACCGCCATCCCGTTGGCCTGCTCCGGCGACATGTACGGGTACTTGCCCTTGAGCACGCCCGTCGCCGTCTGCTGACCGCTGGTGGCCGCCTTCGCCACGCCGAAGTCGATGACCTTCACGCCCCCGTCGAACCCGACGAGCACGTTCTGCGGAGACACGTCCCGGTGCACCAGCTTCAGCGGCTGGCCATGACCGTCACGCGCACCGTGCGCGTAGGACAGCCCCGCCGCCGCGTCCGCGATGATGCGGACGACCAGACCCACCGGCAGCGGGCGCTCCTGCTTGCGCGCGAAGCGGTCCAGGCGGCGCACGTCCTCGCCCTGCACGTACTCCATGGCCAGGCAGTGCCGGCCCTCAATCTCCGAGAGGTCGAGGATGGTGATGAGGTTCGGGTGGGACAGCCGCGCCACCAGCCGCGCCTCGTCCAGGAACATCTCCAGGAACTCTTCGTCCTCTGCGAGGTGCGGAAGGATGAGCTTGAGGACGACCAGTCGCTCGAACCCTGTCCCGTGCTCCCGGGCGAGGAACACCTGTCCCATTCCGCCCGAAGCGATTTTTCGAAGCAGCTCGTATTTCCCGAAGACCACCGCCATGGGTGTCCGGGAGGATACCGCGCTTTCTCACCGGGCGGGAAACAGCCGACCTCCAAAAAGACCGGGGTTCTGTCCAGCAGGGAGGGGCTCGCCTTCCTACCCGTGAAGGAGGCAGGCGAGCTACTGACGTCTAGGCCTTCATCTTGTAGCCAGAGCGCAGCACCGCGTACGTGACGCCCGTCGCGACCGCCGCCGTGACTGCGAGGATGGCCCCACCCACCAGCGGTGAAAACAGGCTGCTGCCGAGCATGCCGTAGCGCAGCCCCTCCACCATGTAGACCATGGGGTTGAAGAGGCTGATGTGGTTCCACGGCGAGGGCAGCTCACGCACTGAGTAGAAGACGCCGCCCAGGAACGTGAGCGGCAGCATCACGAAGGTGGGGAAGAAGTTGATCTGCTCGAACTTCTCCGCCCACACGGCGGCGAGCATGCCCAGCACGCTGAACACGTAGCTGGACAGCAGGAGGAAGTAGAGCGTCGCCAGCGGGTGCTCCAGGCTGAAGCCGGAGAACACCGCCGCCACAATCCAGGTGAGCAGGCCCACCACCAGGCCGCGCACCATGGCGCCGCCGATGAAGCCCACCATCAGCTCACCGGGCCCCAGCGGCGCTACCAGCAGGTCCACCACCGTGCCCTGGATCTTGGTGATGAACAGCGACGAGGAGCTGTTGAGGAACGCGTTGTTCGCGATGCCCAGGAACACGAGGCCCGGCACGATGAAGTGCAGGTACGGGTGGCCCTCCACCTCGTGGATGCGGCCGGAAATCGAATAGCCGAAGACGATGAAGTACAGCGTGGTGCTGATGAGGGGCGAGAGGACGGTCTGGCCCGGCACGCGCATGAAGCGCCGGACCTCCTTCGCGAACAGCGTCTGCATCCCGAGGACGTTCATGGGGTGTTTTTCGAAAGGGGCGGGGTTTCAGGCGGCCTGCGAGGGGCGGCCACGGAGGATTTCGATGAGCACGTCTTCCAGGCGCGACCGCCGCGTCTCCACCTCCGCGATGGGCAGCCCGTCCGCGTAGAGCGAGCGGAGCAGCTCACCGGAGGGCGCGCAGTTGTCGCGCTCCACGTAGGTGAGCGTGCGGCCATCGGCGGAGAGGCTCGCGGAGAAGCGCGTGCCCGCGGCGGGCATGGCGGCCTGCGGTTCGGCGAAGGTGACGACGAGGCGCTTCTCTCCGAAGCGGCGCAGCAGCGCGGCCTTGTCCTCGGTCATGAGGAGGCGGCCCTCGTTGATGATGCCCACGCGGTCCGCCAGCTCCTCGGCCTCTTCCAGGTAGTGCGTGGTGAGGACGATGGTGGTGCCCTCGCTGGCGATCTTCTTCACGTACGTCCACAGGTCGCGGCGCAGCTCCACGTCCACGCCCGCGGTGGGCTCGTCCAGGAACACGAGCTTGGGCTTGTGGACCAGCGCCTTGGCGATGAGCAGCCGGCGCTTCATGCCGCCGGACAGGGCGCGCGTGAGCGAGTCCTTCTTGGCCTGGAGGTTCAAGGCGGTGAGGACTTCGTCGATGCGCGCGTCGTCGCGGGGCTGGCCGTAGTAGCCCTGCTGGATGCGCAGGGACTCGGCGACGGAGAAGAACGGGTCGAAGTTGATCTCCTGCGGCACGAGGCCCACCTGGTAGCGGGGCCCGGTGGGGTCCTGGTCCAGGTCCTTGCCGAAGACCTTCATGGTGCCAGCGGACTTCTTCACCAGGCCGCACACACTGCCGATGAGGGTCGTCTTGCCGGCGCCGTTGGGGCCCAGGAGGGCGAAGATTTCACCGGGACGGATGGTGAGGTCCACGGCGTGGAGGGCAGTGAACTTTCCGTAGGCCTTGGAGAGGCCCTTCAGCTCCAGGGCGGGGGTCGTGGGCTCGGACATGGGGCGCTTCCTCTAACACCTTCGAATTGGGTTCGCTGGTCAGCGAGCAGGCGTTTTCGCTCCTGGACGCGTGACGCGCCCCGTCCAACCGGACACGGCGCTGACGCAGGCGCCTTGAGCCGGATGGGGCTCCCTGCTATCCGCTGGCCCCGCTCACGTCTTTTCGGCGAATCCCAGGAGGCCTTCCGCCATGGCCCAGAATTTCATCTTCACGATGCAGGACCTGCGCAAGGTCAAGAACGGCAAGGACATCCTCAAAGGCATCTACCTGTCCTTCTTCCCGGGCGCGAAGATTGGCGTGATTGGCCCCAACGGCTCCGGCAAGTCCACGCTCCTGCGCATCATGGCGGGGGTGGACACGGAGTTCTTCGGCATCGCGAAGCCGGACCCCACGGTGAAGGTGGGCTACCTGGCGCAGGAGCCGCAGCTCGAAACGAAGCTGGACGTGAAGGGGAACGTGGAGCTGGGCCTGAAGGAGATCCGTCAGGCGCTGGACCGCTTCAATGAAGTCAGCGCGAAGTTCGCGGAGCCCATGGACGACGCGGCCATGGAGAAGCTGCTCGCCGAGCAGGCGAAGCTGCAGGACTTCATCGACGCGAACAACGGCTGGGAGCTGGACCGCACGCTGGAGATGGCGATGGACGCCCTGCGGCTGCCTCCGGGCGACGCGGACGTGACGAAGCTGTCCGGCGGTGAGAAGCGCCGCGTGGCGCTCTGCCGCATCCTCTTGGAGAAGCCGGACCTGCTGCTCCTGGACGAGCCCACCAACCACCTGGACGCGGAGAGCGTGGCGTGGCTGGAGCAGGCGCTGAAGGCATACACGGGGACCATCGTGTGCATCACGCACGACCGGTACTTCCTGGACAACGTGGCGGAGTGGATTCTTGAGCTGGACCGCGGCGAGGGGGTGCCCTGGAAGGGCAACTACTCCAGCTGGCTGGACCAGAAGCAGAAGCGGCTGGAGCTGGAGGAGAAGTCGGAGAGCCACCGTCAGAAGACGCTCAAGCGCGAGCTGGAGTGGGTGCGCGCGTCTCCGAAGGCGCGTCAGGCGAAGAGCAAGGCGCGCATCGCGGCGTACGAGGATCTGCTCAACCAGTCGCAGGAGAAGCGCGAGCCGACGGGCGAGGTGGTGATTCCGCCGGGCGAGAAGCTGGGCGGGCTGGTGGTGGAGGCGAAGGGGCTGCGCAAGGCGTACGGGGACCGGCTGCTCATCGACGACCTGAACTTCAAGCTGCCGCCGGGTGGCATCGTGGGCGTGATTGGTCCGAACGGCGCGGGCAAGACGACGCTGTTCCGGATGCTGACGGGCGCGGAGAAGCCGGACGCGGGCGAGTTGCGCGTGGGCGAGACCGTGAAGATGGCCTACGTGGACCAGAGCCGCGACGCGCTGAACGGTGAGCACACGGTGTTCCAGGAGGTGAGTGGTGGCCTGGATCACCTGGACCTGGGCCGCGCGGGCCAGATGCCCAGCCGCGCGTACCTGGCGGGCTTCGCGTTCAAGGGGCAGGACCAGCAGAAGCGGGTGAAGGACCTGTCGGGCGGCGAGCGCAACCGGGTGCACCTGGCGAAGATGCTGAAGGAGGGCGGCAACCTGCTCTTGTTGGACGAGCCCACGAACGACCTGGACGTGGAGACGCTGCGCAGCCTGGAGGACGCGCTGCTCAGCTTCGCGGGCTGCGCGGTGGTCATCAGCCACGACCGCTGGTTCCTGGACCGCATCGCCACGCACATCCTGGCGTTCGAGGGTGACAGCAAGGCGTTCTTCTTCGAGGGCAACTTCGAGGACTACGAAGCGGACAAGAAGAAGCGCCTGGGCCCGGACGCGCTGGAGCCGCACCGGATCCGCTACCGCCCGCTGACGAAGAGCTGAGGTTCGGTGGTGCTGTGCTCCGCCCCGTGAGTGATTCCGGGGCGGAGGTGTCGTCGGGCTGTGATTGCGCCTGACGTGCGAGCCCAGGGTATCCTGGGTTCAAATGACACTTCATTCCATGATGGTTGGTCATGCCCTGGCGCTCCTGTCCGGAGCGTCCCATCCGGTCCACTCCGATGGCTGTGCCGCACCGGAGCCTGGGCCTTCCTGGATGGCGAAGTACTCCTCTTCCTCGTCCGACTGTTCCCTGGACTCGACCGTCCCCGGCCCTCAATGGCTGCCTTTGACGGTGCGGCGCATTCCGGTGGTGGTCCATGTCGTCGCGGACAGTGCGTGCACGAATGGCAACGTCTCGGACGCGCTGGTCCACAGTCAGATCACGGTCCTCAATGAGGACTTCCGTGCGCTGACCGGCACTCCGGGGGGCGGTGGGGTGGACAGCAAGATTGAGTTCTTCCTGGCCACCGTGGACCCCTCGGGCAACCCGACCACGGGCATCCAGCGCTATTGCAACACGACGTGGTACCAGGACACGGGCAGCTACTGGCTCAGCACCGCGTGGGATCCGACGCGCTACGTGAACATCTACACCAACAGCGCCGGCGGCTCGCGAGGCTATGTGCCCTTCCTCCCCGCGGAGCCCACGGGCGCCGTCGGTCTGCCGCAGGACCGCGTGGTCATCAACTGGCTGGCATTCGGACGGGTGGGGCCCGTCGTGCCGTACCACAATGGGCGGACCGTCACGCACGAGGTGGGCCACTACCTGGGCTTGTTCCACACGTACTACTCGGGGTGCGGCACGGCCACTGCGCCGGACTGCTACACCACCGGCGACCGCATCTGCGACACCCCGCCCAACGCCACCTCCCACAAGGGGTGCACCGCGGGAATCACCAGCTGCGGCGGCGTGCCGGTCCCCATCCAGAACTACATGGAGCTGACGGACGACGCCTGCATGACAGGCTTCAGCGCGGAACAGGTGCAACGCATGCGATGCACCCTGGCCACCTACCGCCCGGACCTGGCGCAGTAGCCCTTCACGCTCCAAATCAAGCCAACCGCGTGCCAGGGCATCAGGTGCAAGCGATGAGTGACATCGTTCTGGAGTTCCCTCCCGGTTTCGAAGACTACGCGTGGGAGGTCGAAGCCAAAGGCTGGCTCCTGGAGTCGTCGCTGTGATTCGGGGGCGTCGGTACTCGCTCACCGTGTACGACCCTGCTCGCTTGGCTCAGGATGTTGAGGATGCGCTGAAGGGCGGCAGGGTGTTTCTTGAGCGGAATCTCGTGGTCGTCGCTTCCGTCACGAGGGAGCGCATCGCATCCGCCATCCAGGAGATCGTTCAGACAGGCAGGGTCGGCGACCTTCAGCCCGACCCGGGGTAGGCAGAGTCGCCTGATGCCGTGGAAGGAGCGGTCTGCGAAGTTCGCCAGCGGCGTCAGCCGCCGCTCCGCTCGCCCCAACGCTTCTTGAACGGATTCCGGTGCGCGGACCACTCGTCGACCCCGCCGATGCGCACGTGGACGCACTGCGCGCATCCCTGGGCTTCACTGTGCCCCCGGGCGGCATGACCCTGTAGGCCCGCTGCGCCCCCCTGGCTGAACGCAGATCGGTGAAGGGCCGCTCGGCCGCTCGACGTTCGGATCCTGGACCGGGAGCGTCCATGAGCGGGATGGGGCATCCTGAATCGCGACGGTGGGACCCGCTCGGCGCTTGGAACGAGACGGGCCGCGGCATTGGCCTGTGTCTTGCTGACAACCTTCCGTGTTCCTAGAGGCGCCGGGAGGGGGGCTCCTTGTAGCAATCCCCATTGCGAATCGGTTGAGCCCTGCCTGACCCAGGCGCACGCCGCGCGACCTCCGTTCCGTTCAAGAGCGAAAGAAAATCAATGACACAAAAACCATGCATCCGCGTGAGTGGGCGGAGCCTTGGCCTGTGTGGGGCCTTGCTGTCCACGTTCCTGTTCCTGACTGCGACCCTCGCCTCCTCGATTGGCTTTGCCGCCAGTCCTTCGAAATCGACTCCGGAGCAGGTCAGCGGCTGCCCGGACTGTGATCCGAACCTATGCGAGCCGGAGTTTTGCGATGGCATCGACAACGACTGTGATGGAAAGGTCGACGAGGGGTTCCCGCGCACCGGCTACCGGGACGCGGACGGGGACGGCTATGGCGCGGGTGCTGCCAAGCAGGGGTGTTTACAGCACCTAACGAAAGTCAGGGCTGGGCTGGCCGTTGGCAAGGGGCATCCTCAGCTTGAGGGACATGGTCCGTGAACTCGTCCCCGACGCATTCTGGCAGCGCGTGGCGCCCCTGCTGCCTCCGCCTCGGCCGAAGAAGAAGCTGGGGCGCCCTCGTGCGGACGACCGGGCTGCGCTGGAGGCCATCGTCTTCGTGTTGAGGAGCGGTATCCCGTGGGAGATGCTGCCTCGCAAGCAGTTCGGCCTGTCGGGCATGACGGCCTGGCGCAGGCTGGAGGAATGGACCCGCGCGGGCGTGTGGGAAAAGCTCCAGGAGCGGCTGCTGGATGAACTGGGGCTGCGTGGCAAGGTGGACTTCTCGCGCGCCGCCATCGACTCCTCGTCCGTGCGGGCGTCAAAAAGGGGGCCCTCACGGGCCCAAGCCCGACGGATAGAGCGAAGGCGGGTAGCAAGCATCATCTTCTCGTAGAGGCCAACGGCCTGCCCCTCACGGAGTCCGTGACGGCCGCCAACGTCCACGACACGCACGAACTCTTCCCGCTCGTCGACTCCGTGCCCGCGGTGCGGATGCCCTCGGGCCAGCGGCGCCTGCGGCCTGGGAAGCTCCACGGCGACAAGGCCTACGCCTCCAGGAAGAACCGACGTGGGCTCCGCCTACGTGGCATCGCCGCTCGCATTGCGCGCCCGGGTGTCGAGTCCAAGGAGCGGCTTGGACGTTATCGCTGGGTCGTGGAGCGCACGCTGGCTTGGAAGAACCAGCTCCGCAGACTTCGAGTCCGCGATGAACGCAGGGACGACGTCCACTTCGGATTCCTCGTCCTTGGCTGCTGCGTCATGCTCCTGCGGCGCCTCTGTCCTGACATTTGTTAGAGGCTGTTAGAGTTCGGCTGGGTGACCAACAACCTCGACTGCAACGACTCCAACGCGTCTGTCTGGCAGGCCGGTCGGTTCTACCGGGACGCGGATGGAGACGGCTATGGGGCACCGAACAACTGGATCGACAGTTGTGGGCGTCCCGCCGGTTACGTGGCGACCGCGACCGACTGCAATGACAACAATGCGGCCGTCAAGCCAGGCGCCATCAAGCAATGCGGTGTGGGCGCCTGCGCCGCATCCGTCCAGGCATGTGTCAATGGAGTGGAGCAGACCTGCACGCCCAAGCCCTCTTCTCCGGAAACCTGCGATCGCGAGGACAACGATTGCAATGGACAGGTGGACGACCTTCCGCCCATCACCTGCGGCACGGGCGCCTGTTTCCGCAGTGTTCCGGCGTGCACCAACGTCTGCGAGATGGTGGATGTCCGGGATGGAAAGCCACCCAAGGAGGTGTGTGAGTGGACCGGAAACGCTTGTACCCCCGGCACCCCGAGCGCCGAAACCTGCAACAACGCGGATGACAACTGCAATGGCTCGGTCGACGAAGGCGTCAAGCTGACCTACTACCGGGACGGCGACGGCGACGGCTATGGCGCGGGTCCTTCGACGGGCAGCGCCTGCAGTGTCCCTGCGGGGGCATCCATCAACAACCAGGACTGCAATGACTCGAACGCGGCGGTGAATCCCGGGGCCCTGAAGACGTGCGGCGTGGGCGCTTGCGCTAGATCCGTCCAGGCGTGCGTCAACGGCGTGGAGCAGACCTGCACGCCCAAGCCCCCTTCTCCGGAGACCTGCGATCGCGAGGACAACGATTGCAATGGGAAGGTGGATGACGTCCCTCCCATCACCTGTGGCCTGGGCGTCTGCAAGCGCGAAGCTCCGGCCTGTGGCGAGGTGTGCGAGACCGTAGAGGTCCAGGATGGCAAGCCGCCCAAGGTGGTCTGCGAATGGGGCAACTACGGTCTGTGCACCCCTGGCAACCCTTCCAAGGAGCTGTGCGCCAACGGCCTGGATGATGACTGCAATGGCTACCCGGACGACTCGAGCGACCGGAACGATTGGATCACCTTCTATCCCGACCAGGACCGCGACGGCTCCGGCGCCAGCTGGGGCGCGGTCCTGACGTGCCGACAGCCGCCAAACACCACCCGGGACGCGGGGGACTGTGACGACACCCGGCGCGACATGAACCCGAACACCGCCGAGGTCTGTGACGGCCTCGACAACAACTGCTCCGGTGACGTGGACGAGTCCGGCGTCTGCGAGCAGTCCGTCTGCCAATAGCAATCCCTCATTCCATTCCAGCACCGGTATTTCCCTATGAGCCACTCCTCACGACCTCCAGAGCGCCGCAAGCGGCTCGCGGCCAGACTCACGCTGTTCTTCTACGGTGCCCAGCTCCTCGGGGGCTGTCTTCCCGCGCCGGCCTCCTCGGATGGCCCTGACGGCTTGTCCATGTCACGCTCACGAGTCGCGTCGTCGAGCATTCCCTTCGAACTGAGGCCGGACACCGTCCTCGACACGGGGACCGACGGCTCGAACGCGCCGGGCATCACCCCCTTCGTGGCGGATGTGACGCAGAATGGCTCCGCTTCCGTGACGGTGCCCCTCTGGGTTCCGGCGGGGCGCGCGGGCATCCAGCCTTCGCTTTCCATCGTCTATGACAGCCAGGGAAGCGACGGGCTCCTGGGCCCGGGCTTCAACCTGTCCGGACTGTCGCAGATCAGCCTGTGCCCGAACTCCTTCGCGCGAGACGGGAAGACCGTCGCCATCGACTTCTCCCCGGACATGGAACTGCACGTCAAGGACCGCTACACCCGGGCGTACTGCCTGGATGGCGTCCGGCTCGTTCCGTCCGAGAACGATCCGCGCTCCTTCAAGACCGAGCATGACAGCTACGCCTCCATCCGCATCCCCGCGGACTCGGATCCCCAGGATCCGACGACCTTCAAGGTCCGGGGACGTGACGGCCTCATCCGGACCTACGGGAAGACGCTGTCGCGTGAAGACGCCCTCATCCAGGGCCTCTACGAGAAGCGGGGCGAGGGCGCGGACGGCGGCATCCAGGTGACGGAGGCCAAGACGGTCAAGCTCGCCTGGGCGCTCGCGGCCGTGGAAGACCACCCCGGCAACCGGATGGATGTGTTCTACGAGCAGGCGCTCCTGGGCGCCGAATCCGGGGCCTGGCATCGGCCTGACCGGATTGTCTACACGCAGTTTCACAACGATTCTGGAACCCTCGAGTCCGGCACGCGTGAGGTCAAGTTCAACTACGGGCCGAGGACGGATGTCTTCAAGGGATACCTGGCGGGTGTGAAGGTCGGCAGGGATTTTCGTCTCACGGGCATCGACATGAAGGGACCCGGCATTGCTACCGGTTCGGGTTCCCCGCCCTCCGTGGTTCTGCGCTCCTACAATCTGACCTACTCCCCGAGCGCGACGAGCAAGCGGAGCCTGCTGACGGAGCTTCGGGAGTGCGACGGGAAAGGCGTGTGCAAGGCGCCGGTGCGCTTCGACTGGGAGCAGGGCTCCTGGGAATTCGAGTACCCGCCGGCCCAGGACGTCAGCGATGCGGCCCATGGGGTGGGCGTGCATGCCTTCGGGCTGGGCGCGGGCCGCCAGGGGCTCGCGTACTTCGTGAAGTCCGAGAAGCTGTTCGAGGAAGACACAGAACTGGAGGACCAGATCGGCATGACGACGGACCTCACAGTGCAGATCTGGCAAGACACGATGCGCCTGCTGCGGTTCCCGGATGCCGCATCACCCACGCTGCAGGTCTCCGACGTCACGGGTCGATCTCTTTGGTACCCCTATTTCAATATCAAGAACACGAATTGGTTCGACGACTTCCTGGCGATCTTCGGAGACAATGACCCGGGAGACTTCTGCGGAAACCGCGCTCAGCGCAATCTCTTCCCTTTGGTGGCGGATTGGGAAGGCGAGGGTCGTTCCACGGTCACCTCGCTGTCGTGTTGGTGGGGCGTGCCAGAGGGTGGAGACCATTATGCACCCATCTATGGCCATGGCCGTGTGGGAGATGAGGGATTCCTGGCTGTCGGCTCCGAGCCAAACTTCCAGTACTGGCTCGATGTCGACGGTGACGGCCGCAACGATCGCGTGTGGATGGGACAACACGAAATTGATCTGACGGGGGATGCCGATTCGATGGTCACGGCCAAGCGCCGCGTGGTCGTCGAGCCGGCGTCCGGCAAGGAGACCAAGGAGTCCCCCACCGGCTTCTTCCAGTCGTCTCGGTTCGGTCTGCGCGCAGTGGACCTGGATGGGAGCGGGAAGATGAGCCTGTTGGGCGTGGGCCCCAATGGGAACACCTTCCTGGAGGGACTCGCCTACCACGAGGTAGAGCGCGGGAGCATCGGTCTGCCTCCGGCGATGGACCCGTTCAAGACCACCATCCGCAAGCCTCCGGCGCTTCCCCTGTGGGTGCCCGACTTCTATGCGTCGACCTTCGACTTCGTGGACGTCAATGGCGATGGACTTCAGGACGCGGTGCTGCTGGCGCAGCGAAGCTCCTCCGACCTGACTCCCCGGCTCACGGTGCAGCTCAACACCGGCGCGGGGTTCACCGAGTCCCGTGAGCTCGCCATGCCTGAGGACATTGCCAGCCGCCTGATTGGGGCCAAGACGGAGCATGGAGACTTCGACGGCGATGGACGGGTGGACTTCGCCATCTTCAAGAAGGACCAGCCGGTTCAGCTCCTGCTCGCGGGGACTCAAGGAAACTTCGGCACCGTGTCGGCTCTGTCGGAGTGGCCGGTGTCCAGTGGCGACAATACGGAATGGGCCCAGGTCATCGACGTCAACAACGATGGGTTGCTTGATTTCACCTGGCGCCAGGGGAACTCGCTGAAGGTCGCGCGGCGCACCAAGGCCATTGATGTGCTCAAGCGGGTGCACGGCAACACCCAGGTCATGAATTATCAGTTCTATTCGGGCCTGAACTATTCGTTCGAGTACGCTCCGCTCTCTCAAGCGAATCCCCACGGCAACGTCACGCCCAGCGAGCCGTTCTACACGACGGAACTGCTAAATGCCGCCAGGCCCTGGCTGCGATTGGCTCCCGAGTCGATGCGCGTGGTTTCCCGGATGTCGCTCAATTCCAATGAACAGCAGCAGCGGAGCTGGCGCTATCTCTATCGGAATGGGCGCTCCGATACGCAGGGGCTGGGGTGGCTTGGTTTTGGCGAGCGGGTCATCGTGGATGAGCTGACGGGGGCTCGGACGACGACGGTCTATGACAACACTTCCTTCCTGGGAGAGCCGGTCGGCTACCAGTACAACTCGAACATTGTCTACCCCAGGAGGGCGGTGGCTCCCCAGGCGCATCTTCCGCTCAAGGAGACCGTTGAGGTGCTCCTGGATGGGGGCGCGACGCAGCAGACGCAGCGGACGTGGAGCTACAGCTGGAATCCGGCGACGTATGCACCGACCTACCAGCAGTACGCCAGCCGGGTCGTGGAGACGGTGAAGGAGATCAAGGGCGGCACCGTCACGGTGGTTTCTGAAACAGAGACCCTCACGGAGCTTGATGCGTACGGCACGCCCGTCAAGAGCACCCAGCTTGTCCACGGCGCCAACAAGACCGAACAAGTGCAGCAGGTCACCACCGGGGGCGCCCTCGGTTTCGATCCGGAGATGTGGAGGCCCCAGGGCACCTGGTCCGTGACCAGCTCCTGGACGTCTTGCGCCAGGTCGCCGGCGGTCGGCTGCCCGGGCGGCGCGGACGCGGCCAACGTGCGGACGCAGACGTTCACGTTCGACGGCCGCGGGCAGGTCGAGAGCGTGGAACTGGAACCTTCGCGCAGCGGCGAGGGCAGCCTGCCGCCGGAGACCTCCGAGACCTACCTCAAGACGACCTTCCTGCGAGATTCGCGCGGACTGGTCCACAGCGTCGATCGTGAGGGTGGCGGCGTCAAACGCTCCGAGTCGGTCACGTATGACGACGTCGACCAAACGCAGGTGGTCTCCTCCACCGATGCGGAAGGGGCGACCTGGAGGTACTTGTACCATCTGGGGCTGGGCGTGCTCGCGCAGGCCGCGGATCCCAACGGTGTGCACACGCGCTTCCAGTACGACGGCTTCGGCCGTCCGCGCGTGGTGACCCCGCTCTACCGTGGACCTTCTGTCGCGCCGGGTGACCAGTCCGTCGTCCGGACGTTCTACGAGCGCTACGGGGCCCTGTTGCAGCAGCGCACTCAGGTGGCGACGGGGGTGGGAACGCTGACGGAAACCATCACCCGGTTCGACGCGATGGGCCGGCCGGTTTCGAGTCAGGGGCCACGGTTTGACGGTGAGACGGTGGTCTCCAGCGTCAAATACGATGCGCACGGACGCGTTGGGAAGCTGGAGGCTCCGCGGACCAGCACCGAGAGCCCGACCTGGGAGTCCTACGAGTACGACGCCCTGAATCGTCTCACCGCGCGCCGAGTGGGCGAGGGCATCTCCTCCCCGACGGGGACGCTCGTCGAGCGCCTCACCTACACGGTTCCGACGGCCTACACCACCCAGACGTCCGTGACGGATGCGCTGGAGTTGGTGAAGAAGAGTGTCTTCGACTTCCGGGGCCTGATGGTGACGGTGACCGAGGCCGTGGGGACGCCCAAGGAAGCGACCATGGCGTACGGCTATGGCCCCTTTGGCCGGTTGGAGACCACGGACGATCCTCAAGGCAATCGCAGCCTGAACATCTACGACGCCCAGGGACGGCTGGAGCGGTCGGTGGATCCGGGGGCCGGAACGCGCACCTACCGGTACAACGCCTTCGGCGAGGTGAAGCGTGAAGCGGACGGCCTGGACGGCATGGCGGGGTTGCTTGCCACCACGTACGAGCGGGACCGGCTGGGGCGTGTCCTGAGCGCGAAGAACAACCAGGAGGAACTGGCGTACGAGTACGACGTGGGGATGGGCGCGAAGCGGCGCCTGACGAAGGCGACCCGCACGGTTCTGGGCAGCCCGACCGAGGTCGTCACCACGCAGCATTTCTACGACGAGTTCGGTCGCGAGACGGACACCCAGCAGGACGCGGCGGGGACCTCGCTGACGATGAGCCGGCAGTTCGATGACTACGGCCGGCTGAGCCGCCTCACCTATCCAGTCACGCTCAACGGGCAGCCGGTGTCCATCAGCTATGCCTACAACGCGCGTGGCGCGCTCTCGGGCATCTATCGGACGGGTGCCTTCTTCATGAACTACTGGTCCGCGCTCGAGCGGGACAGCGTCGGACGTCTGAAGAAGACGCGGTACGGCAACGGTGTCGAACGGGAGTCTCGCTACGACAGCCGGGGGCGTCTGCGCTTCCTGGAAGCGAAGCGCAATGGCGCCAATGTCCAGCGGCTCGCCTACGAGTACACGGCCAATGACAACCTGGCCGCGCGACATGACCTGATGGTGGGGGTGACGGAGAAGTTCTCCTACGACGTGCTCGACCGGTTGGAGTGGTGGCGGGTGCTTCAGAACTGCCAGCGCTTGGAGACCCAGTTCCAGTACGACGGCATTGGTAACCTGCTCAGCCGTTCGCCGATCACCGGTTGGGAGCCGTCCGCGCTGCTGAACTACAGCGGCGGCACGAGCGGCGGGCCCCACGCCGTCAAGCAGGCGCAGCTCGGGAGCGACGCGTTCACCTATGAGCACGACCACCGGGGCAACCAGATCGCGTCTCGGGATGCGACCGGTGCTCTCGTCCGGACGGTCGAATTCAACTCGTTCGACCTGCCGAAGACCCTCACCACCGCGGGTGACACGGTGGCCTTCGGCTACGACGCGTCGGGTGCTCGCGTTCGGAAGAAGAGTGCGCAGGAGGACGTGCTCTATGTGGGGGGCCTCTACCAGCGCCGCACGCAGGGCCTGACGAGGACGCATGTCCTCAGCATCCCCAGCCCCGAGGGTGTCATTGGAGAGCTGTCCTGGGATGAGGGGGCGAGCACGGAGAACGTGCGCTACTTCCTCAACGACCGCCAGGGCAGCCCGGACACGGTCACCGACGCATCAGGCGCGGTGGTGGAGCGCATCAAGTACGACCCCTTCGGCGCGCGTCGCAACGCCGGCAACCTGGCGCAGGCTTCCAACGCCTTCCATGCGGGCGCACGGAAGGGTTACACGGGGCATGAGCATGACGACGAGCTGGGGCTCATCAACATGCGCGGGCGCATCTATGACCCGCGGCTGATGAAGTTCCTCAGCGTGGATCCGGTCGTCGCGGATCCGGGCTCGGTCCAGGCGTACAACGCGTACTCCTATGTCCTGAACAACCCGACCCGCTACACCGACCCCAGCGGCTTCATCCCCTACGGTGGAACGCTGGTGAGCCGGTGGGACGGGGCTTCGGGCGGTTCCACGTCGATGCAGAGCCCGGCGATGAGCCTGGTGGAGCGCTACATGCTGGCTCCGGGGGCCACGCTCTTCCTGCCCAGCGTGGACTTCCGGGTGCCTAGTGTGGCGGCCCTGGACGACGCGAAGGTTGCGCCGGCGGGGCACTACACGAATGACGTGGGCCAGAGCTCCGCGCCCTACCGTTCCAGCGCGACGTCCGTGCTGAACACTGTCTCGGGAGCGCTGGACTCGGAGAAGTTCTCCTGCGGCATCTCTGTGGACTGTCACCTCCTCAGGGCGAGTTCGAAAATGCACCTCGGCAACCTGATTGAGGCATCCCAGACATACGATCACTACGCTCCCGTCAGTACGTTCGCAGCGACCAGCCTGACCATTAATCACTTCATCCCCTTCGTGACTGCAGGAGAGAGCGTCAATAAGGTGAAGCCTGCATGCGGTACTGGCGGTTTTGGACAGTGTAGCTCGGGGATCGCTAAGGCTTTTGGTAATTCATTGCTGGCGGGTGCGGCAATCTATGGAATGGCGACCGGTTTCGCGAGCGTTGTTTCGCGAGGCGCATCGCTGGTTTCGAAGGAAGCCGCAAAGGGGGCCGGCCAAATCGTCTACAGAGGCTTGGCTGCGGGCGAGGATGCCGCCGCTGGTCTCGTAGCGCGTGCGCCAGGAGCAGGGAACTCCGTGGCCTCGCATGTGGCTGGTAAGAAGGCGTCCCAGTGGATCTCGACTACGAAGAGCGAAGCAATCGCCAGGGACACTTTCGGTCAACACGGTTATGTCAAGATCGATCTTTCGAAGGTGAGCAGTGAGGTCGTTGATGTCAGTGGCGGCATCCCCGGAATGGAGCGCGGCATGCTCTCCAACTGGGCAAGGAAGATGCAGGAAGTGCTCGTCCGAGACGCCATTCCATCCGAAGCCATCATCAGATAGGCATTCTTCATGCGTATGAGCCAAGCACAAGTAGAGCTGGAAGCCGCGTGGTCCGACGAGGATGGCTTTCTGGTCCAGCTCCGGATGGGAAACTTCGACTCGGCGAAGGCTGGCGCCCTGTTGACGATGCTCAAGCGGATGGATCTGGGTGAGGGCGGTCCTCTCGAACGGCGTGTGGTCTCACTGCTGTGGTACCTGCCCCTTTTCATGAGCTGGCAGCACGAACGGGTTGAGCCGAAGCACTTGAGCGAACTGGCGAAGGTCGAGGCGCGGGTGACCAACGAAGTAGAGCGCCTCCTCGGCGTTCCGTGAGCACCTGCGCAGCGCCTGAGCTGGCAACCCGGGTCCTTGCACGTCCAGGTTGAATACAACCTACTCTTTGTGCCCCGCCCCCTGTTCCCAGGGGCGGGGCGCGGATCCGGCCCACTACGAAATCATGCCCGCAGAGGATGTGAGTCTCACCCAGGAGCAGTTCACAGCCACGTGCCAGGGCATCAGGTGCAAGCGATGAGCAACATCGTTCTGGAGTTCCCTCCTGGTTTCGAGGACTCCGCTTGGGAGGTCGAAGCCAAAGGCTGGCTCCCCGGAGTCGTCGCGGTGATTCAGGGGCGTCGGTACACGCTCACCGTGTACGACCCGGCTCGCTTGACCCAGGATGTTGAGGATGCGCTGAAGGGCGGCAGGGTGTTTCTTGAGCGGAATCTCGTGGTCGTCGCTTCCGTCACGAAGGAGCGCATCGCGTCCGCCATCCAGGAAATCGTTCAGACAGGCAGGGCCGGCGACCTGCGGCCCGACCAGTAAGGCCGTTCAGCCGCCGCTCCGGTCACCCCAGCGCTTCTTGAACGTTCCCCTCCGCGCGGCCCACCAGTCGCGCCACTCCTTCACCGCTGCCTCCCTTTCGGCCCGCGGACCCGCGGGCTGGAAGTGGAGTCAGGTGGACGTCGCGTCCCTCAGGCACATCTCCGCGAGGAACCTCGTGCGGACGTCCTCGCTCTCCAGCAGGTCGATGAGCTCCGGGATGGTGTGCCTTCCCATCGCTTCCCGCGCCTGTGCGAACGCCCTGGAATCCTCCGCCATGCCGCGAGTGTTCCCGGTGCAGGCCCTCCGTGCGAGTGCCGCTGGTGGACACTGTTCCCCAGCGGGCTTCTAGGGCGCGGGCGGGGCCGCTATGGTCCACCCCAGCGGAGGACTCGCCCGCCAGGAGCCATGAACTTCGTCTTCATCTCCCCCCACTTCCCCTCCCAGTATTTCCACTTCGCCACCGCGCTGCGCGAGCGCGGCGTGACCGTGCTGGGCATCGGCGACACACCCTACGAGTCCCTTCGTCCGGAGCTTCGCGAGTCCCTGCGCGAATACTTCTTCGTCCCCAGCCTCAACGACTCCGACGCCCTCCTGCGCGCCACCGGCTACCTCACCTGGCGCCACGGCCGCATGGACCGCATCGAGTCCCTCAACGAGTCCTGGCTCGAAGTCGAAGCCCGCCTGCGCGAGGACTTCCATGTCCCCGGCCTCCAGCCATCGGACATCCACAAGCTGCGCTCCAAGTCCGGCATGGCCGAGGTCTTCCACGCCTCCGGCGTCCCCCACCCGGACCTCCTGCGCGTGCGCGACGCGGACCAGGTGAAGGAGTTCGCCGCCCGCGTGGGCTACCCGCTCGTGCTCAAGCCCGACGTGGGCGTGGGCGCCGCCCACACCTTCAAGGTCGCCAGCGACGCGGAGGTGGACGCCGCGCTCGCCCACCCGCTGCCCACGTCCTACGTCGCGCAGCCCTTCGTGCGCGGCACCATCGTCACCTACGACGGCATCGTGGACCGCCACGGCGTCATCGTCTTCAACCTCAGCCACGAGTACAGCGACGGCGGCATGGAGACCGTCACCGAACGGCGCGACATCTCCTTCTGGAGCCTCCAGCACATCCCCGCCGCGCTCGACGTGCTGGGCCGCCAGGTCGTCGCCGCGTTCGGCCTGCGCGAGCGCTGGTTCCACCTGGAGTTCTTCCGCCTGCCGGATGGCCGCTTCGTCGTGCTGGAGGCCAACCTCCGCCCGCCCGGCGGCTTCATGACGGACATGATGAACTACACGTGCGACATCGACGTGTACCGGCTCTATGCCCGCGTCGTGACGGGCGACCCGGTGGCGGACTTCCAGTACATCCCGCGCCACCACGTCTGCCATAGCGCCCGTCGGCACGGCCGGCGCTACAAGCACTCGCACTCGCAGATTGTCGAACGGCTGGGCAAGTCGCTGCTCGTGCACCGCGAACTGCCGCCCATCTACCACTCGCTGCTGGGTGAAGAGATGTACCTCACGCGCCACCCGGACCTGGAGTCCATGCAGGAGGCGGTGCGCTTCATCCAGGCGACGTGAGCGTTACGGTTCTTGAATCCAGGTGAGCGCGTACTCGGTGCGCTCCCCGTCGTCGTACAGCTTCGTCACGCAGGGCGCCTTCGCGCCGCCCGCGGCCAGCAGGGCCTCCAGCAGGGCCTCCACGTAGCCGGGCCCCTTGAGGCTGGAGTTGAAGTGCAGCTCGAAGTGCGCGGGGCCGCGCTCCACCAGCGTCACCTCCGTGTAGTTGTCCGTGCCGCGCAGGACCTCCGGCATCCGCTGCACCACGCGCCGGGGGCCCAGCACGCGCATCACGCCCATCACCGCGCGCCCCAGCAGCGTGGCCCCGTAGCCCTCCACGTGCGCGCGGGCGAGCCGGGCGTAGCCCTCCACCTTGGGCATGCCCGGGTAGACCTCCTCGATGACGATCTCCAGGCAACGCGCCCAGAGCGGCACGGGGTAGAGCGGCAACAGTGGCCGGTCCAGGTCCACGCCCGCCTGGCGCAGCCGTTCACGCAGGCGGGGGGATATCTGGCCTTTCAGACCATGTTGGAGCAGGCCTTCCACGACCTGCACGTAGACCTGCCGCTGTTCGGGCGGCACCGAGCGGGGCCTGCGCGTCACGAGAAGAAGCTCACCCGAGCAGCCACTGCATCGCGCCCGGCAGCCGGCGCTGCCAGTCCTTCTCGTGGTGCTCGCCACCGGGCTCCAGCACGAGTGACACCTCGTGGTCGCCGTAGCCCAGGCCCTTGAGGTGCTGGAAGAAGTCGCGCGTGCCCCGGCCGTAGTCCAGGGGCAGGCCGCCCGCGTGGATGAACTCGGTGTCGCCCGCGTCCAGATAGATGCGCGACCAGCGGTGGCTGTGCTCGCGCCACGCGTCGAACAGGCGGCCCTGGCTCCACATCACCGTGGGCGACAGCGCGCCGATGCGCCCGAACACCCGCGGGAACTTCCACCCCAGGTACAGCGAGATGAGCCCGCCCAGCGACGAGCCCATCACGCCGGTCCACTCGCTGCCCTGGCGCGTGCGGTACGTCCGGTCGATGTATGGCTTCAGCTCCTCCACCAGGAAGCGTCCGTAGGCCTCGCCTCGTGCGGACACGCCGTTGCGCGGCTCGTCCCACGGCGAGTACTCCTGGAAGCGGCCGGGGCCCGAGTCCACCGCCACGATGATCCACGGCTCCATCCGCCCCGCCTGGACGTTCTCCTCCGCGACGCGGTTGGCGCACCACGTGTCGAAGACGGCGGACTCCGGATGCGCGAAGACGTTCTGCCCGTCGTGCATGTAGAGCACCGGGAAGCGGTGGTCCTGCCAGGCGTCGTAGGTGTCCGGCGTGTAGATGCGGACGGTGCGGTTGAACCCCTCCTGGGGAGAGGGGAAGTGGCGAAGGATGTGGACGTAGCCCATGCGCTGTTTCTGGGGCCGGACGGGGCCGGCCTCGCGAGGATGTCACCGCAGCATAGCCGCACCGCCCCACGCCCACGTGGTGGCGCGTGGACCGCCGTCCCTGGCCTGGACGGCGGGTCCGGGGAAGGGATGGACCGTGCGTCGTGCCTTCCCTGTAGGGAAGGGTGGTCCCGCTCGTGCAGAGGGCCCGCCGCGTGCGCTCCGTCCTCGCCTGTGTGTGGCTGTTCCTGCTGGGTCTGCCCTTCACGGCGCTCGCCGCGACCTATGAGGTAGACCCCGAGGACACGGGAGAGCAGGCGCTGTTCGCGCTGAGGGAGGACGGCGCCATCACGGCGGAGACGCTGTCCGCGCTGCTGGTGCTGCGGCGCTCGGGCGTGGATCCAGCGCATGCGTCGCGCGCCTCGCTCTATGCGTTGCCGGGGCTGACGTACGCGCGCGTGGATGGGCTCGCGGCTTCCGGAAGGCTGACGCCGGAGGATCGGCGACGGCTGGCGCCCTTCCTGACGAGCTCGGCACCGGAGCGGGTGACGGGCGATGCGCGGCTGCTGACGGCGTTCGCCGCGTCGGATCCGGTGCTTCCGCCCCTGGCGCTCCAGGTGCGCGTGGCGGGGCCGGAGGGCTGGCGCGTGGGGCTGCTCACGTCGCTCACGAGGCGACGGCTGGGCTCGGTGCACCGGGATGCGAACCGGCGGGCGCTGGTGACGGAGGCGCCCGGCGTGTCGGTGGTCGTGCCCAAGTTCCACGGTCAGTGGGCAGGCGAGCGGGCTTCCGTGCTGGTGGGCTCGTACCGGCTGGGCTTCGGTCAGCGGCTCACGTTGGACACCACCGGACTGCCCACGCCGGACGGCTTCCTGCCTGACGACACCGTGCGCGTGCCGGGTGACGTGGAGCGCTGGTGCTTCCTGGGAGAGGGCGCCTGCACCCCCGAGGAGCGCGATGCGGACGTGACGCCGGACTTCCAGTGGGACGAAGGCTTCCGGGGCGTGGTGGGCACGGTGCGGACCTCCTCGGGCGTGTCGGTGACGGGCTTCGGTTCGTACCAGTCCCGCTCGCTGCTCTCGCATGCCCTGATGGAACGGACGTCCTGCACTGGCACTGCCTGCAAGGCGCCTGCGGTGTGGCTCGCGGGGACGGGCGTGCCGAAGGGACGCGTGGTGTCGCGCGCGCTGCCCGGCGTGTTCCACGAGTGGGCAGGAGGCGGCCACGCGGCGATGGCGTGGACCCGGCGGGCACAGGCCGGAGTGACGGCCTGGGGCGCGCGGCCCGTGTGGAACGTGGAGGGCGCGGTGCTCGATTTCCGCTCCACGGCGGGCTACCCGGCGGGCGGCGCTTTCGGCGCGGTGGGCGTGGATGGCGCGTGGGGGCTGGGCCCCATGGACCTCTTCGTGGAAGCGGCGCGCACGTTTGATTCGGCGTCGGGCGGAGGCGGTGGCTACGGCGCGCTTCAACGCACGGTGGTGGCGGACACGTCGAAGGAACTGGAGCTGTCGCTGCGTGCCTACGGACGCGGCTTCGCCAATCCGTACACCGGCGCGATGTCCGGCCCGGACGAACTGGAGGGCTCACGGGCCCGGAACGAAGTGGGCGCGCGCGTGCGCTACCTGCACCGCGTGGAGGGCGCGCTACGGCTGCGCGGTGAGGTGGATGCGTGGACGCTGCCTGCCGACGGCGCGGCGGTGGGAAGTGCCGGCACGGTGAACCTGCGGGCCTCGGCCCGGGTGGACTGGCGGGCGCATGCGCTGTTCCAACCGTCGCTGTGGGCCGAGTACCGGGACAAGGACGTCGGCGTGGCGGGGGACTGCTTCGACGGTTCGGGCGAGGACCCCTGTTCAGGGTCGCTCCTGCGCATCACGGCCCGGGTGAAGGCAGAGCTTCACGACGCCGTGTCCGTGGCCGCGCAGTACGCGCATGCCCGCGTGGATGATCCGGTGAACCGGGGCGTGCGTGAGGATGCGCATGCGGTGGTGGAGGCGCAGGTGCGGCCTTGCGACGCCTTGAGGCTGCGCGGCCGCGCCGTGTGGAAGGACGAGGACCTGTCGACGCGCAACCGGCTGGAGCAGGCCTTCCGGGCCACGCTCGATGCGAGCTGGACGGCGGACGCCGTGACGACACGGGCCCGGTACGCGTGGGTCGTGGACTTGAAGGACGCGACAGGGGCCCGGACGCCGCCGCATGCGCCCCGGCACCTGTTCGCGCTGGAAGTAGAGACGCGGTTCTGAAGGGAGCGGAGTGTGGCGGCTTGGGCAGTGCGGGGATGGGGCGTGAGGTTGGGATTGGGATGGGTGCTGGGGTGGATGGGGGCGTGCGGACTGCCCACGTGGGAGGAGGAGCCAGCGGCCTGTGATGCGCTGGTGCCGGGTGACCTGGTCATCACGGAGTACCTCAACGACCCCGCGGGGGCGGACACGGGGAAGGAGTACGTGGAGCTCCACAACCCCACCGGGCAGACCGTGGACCTGCTGGGCGTCACGCTCTTCACCGCGCGCGACGAGGCGGCACAGGAGCGGGTCTACACGTTCACCACGGGCCTGCCGGTGGACGCGGGGGCCTTCGTCGTGCTGGGCGACGTTCGCGAGGACGCACTGCCCGAGCATGTGGACCAGACCTATGGCGATGCGCTCGGCGCGCTGGGGAACAGCGCGGGGCTTTTGGGCCTGCGGTGCGGGACGCGCGTGCTCGACTCGGTGGTGCTCGAAGCGCCTGCGAAGTCGGGCTTGGCCCGGACCCAGGACGGCCTGTCGCGCTGGTGCGATGCGCCGGGCAGTCCAGGCGCCGCGAACGCGCCGTGTCCCGAGGTGGCGGATGGCGGAGTGACATCCGGAGCGACGTGCCTGCCACCGGGCGCGGTCGCTCCCCGGGAGGTCCAGTCCCCGCGACCCGGAGAGCTGATCATCACCGAGGTGATGGCCAACCCGCGAGGCGACGACACGGTGGGCGAGTGGCTGGAGGTCCGCGCCACCGTGCCCGTGGACCTCAATGGGCTGACGGTGGGAACGGACACGTCCGGCACCCGCCTGGAGTCGGAGCGCTGTTTGTCCCTCGCCGCCGGAGAGTCCGCGCTGCTCGCGCGAAGGCGGGAGCCGGAGGTGAACGGTGGTCTGCCAGAGCCGCTGGCCACGTTCTCCGTGGACCTGCGCAACGCGGGCGGCGTGGTCGCCGTTCGTGCGGGAGGCGTGCTCATCGACAGCGCGCTGTATGGCCCGGCCCAGGACGGCGTGGCCACCCAGGTGTCCGCGCCGCTCACCTCCGAGGCGAAGAACAACGACGTCACGGCGTCCTGGTGCGCGGCCACCGAGGCCTACGGTGACAGGGGCAACCTGGGCACGCCGGGACGGGCCAATCGTGCGTGCACCGGAACGGACGCGGGCGCGGCGCAGGCGGGCTGTATCGACCGGACCACGGGGCAGCCCCGTGCGCACAGAGCTCCCACCGTGGGCTCCCTGGTGCTCACCGAGTTCATGGCCGACCCCGCCGCCGTCCCGGATGCGCAGGGGGAATGGGTGGAGGTGCTCGCGCTGCGCGAGGTGGACCTCAACGGGGTGACGCTCGCCAATGCGTCGGGCAGCTCCGTCCTGGAGTCCCCGCTGTGCCTGTCGATGAAGGCCGGAAGCTTCGCGGTCCTCGCGCGCGGCGACGACACTTCACTCAATGGTGGATTGCCCTCGGTGCTGGGCACGTTCGCGTTCGGCCTGGGCAACGGCGCGGGGGCCCATGTCCTCAAGCTGTCGGCGCAGGGCACCGTCCTGGACTCGGTGGCCTTCACGAGCGCCGCGAGCCCCGGCGTGTCGTCGCAGCTGGACGCGCGCGTGCGGGACGCCACCGGCAACGACGCGGCCGGGGTCTTCTGTCCCACGCCCGCCGGTGTGACCTACGGCGTGGGCGACCGGGGCACCCCGGGCCGGGAGAACCGGACGTGCGCGCGATGAGGACGCGGGGACTGGAGTGGCTGCTGTGGCTCACCCTCCTGTGCGCCTGTGGTGGCGGGGAAGGGGAGTGCGGCCCGAGCACGGGCGTGGTGACGAAGGTCATCGACGGGGACACGGTGGTGCTCCAGGACGGCGAGCGCATCCGCTACCTGCTGGCCGACACCCCGGAGACGACGCAGGGGCACGACGACTGCTTCGGTGAGGAGGCCGCAGCGTTCAACCGCTCGCTCGTGGAGGGCCGCACGGTGCGGCTGCGGGACGCGGAGGCGTGCACGGACCGCTTCGGGCGGCGGCTCGCCTATGTGTCCGTGGACGGCGAGGACGTGAACGCGCTGCTCGTGCGGCGCGGCTACGCGTGCACGCTGTTCATCCCGCCGGCCGGAGCCTCCCGGCGCGGCGAGTTCGAGGCCCTGGAGCTGGAGGCCCGGCGCGCCCGCCGGGGCCTGTGGGGCCGCTGTCCGGCGCCGTGTCCCCGGGGCCGGCGCCCTCCAGCGGCCACCCTACGGCAGCGTGTCCATCACCGCCCGGGCCAGCTCCGACTCCAGCGGCCAGGCGGCCGGGCGGCGCGACGTGGTGAGGTCCAGCGTGCCGTCCGAGAGCCGCACCCCGAAGGCGTCCCCCACGGTCAGCCGCACCCTGCGCACCCGCTCCCGGAGCACGTCGCCCACGTCGGGCGTCGAGGCCAGCTTGGGCAGCACCTCGCCGGCCTGCTCGACGAGCCACGCCAGGGGCTGGATGTGGGCCTCCTGCTCCAGCTCCGTGGCCGTGCCGAACTCCGCCGCCACCTTCGTGCCCCAGGCGCTGGACAGCTTGTCGGCCATCGCGGGCAGGTGGCGGCGCAGGTGCATGGGCGAGGACTCGGGCATCGACTTCGCGGGCGTGTCCAGCACCGTGGCGTCGTGCAACGTGAGCGCCTCGATGACGCCGTCCGGGACGAACGTCACGTCCAGGCCCTCCCCGTGCGAACCGTAGCCGCCGGAGGTGATGAGCAGCACGCCGCGGCCCTGGCGGAACTCGCCGTACTCCCGGACGAGCCCCGTGATTTCACGCCCGCTGCGCAGGAACAGCGTCACCTGCGGCAGGTTCAGCGGCAGGCCCTCGTTGCGGCGGCGCATGAGGGTGCTCATCGCATCCAGCACCTCCCAGACGCTGCGCACGTGGCCCCGGGCCAGCGACTCCAGCGGATCGACCCTCTGGTGGGGCGCGCTCATGACCGGCCCTCGCCCATCTGGACGTGTACCTGGGTCCACGTTCCCGGGGGCAACCGCCCCGTCGCCAGCGCGTGCGCGCCCTGCCCGCCGGTCCTGCGTTCCGCGAATGCCATGGCCTGCTGCCTCCCGTGTTCTTGGGCGTCAGTCTCCCCCAGGTCCCTGACGGGGCCCAGCGGTTCACGGAGGCCTCCCATGGCCGCCCGCCATGTCCCCGGGTTCAATCCCAGAGGTGGGCAACCCACCCCACCCCATCCCGCGGGCCCCATCCATTTCGTGACGCGGGATGTCCATCTTCTCTCCACTCCAGCCATGTCCCGGGAGCAGGGGTTCAGTGCCATTCACTCTTCCCACAGCAGGCGGCCTGCCTTGTCCGACCGGTGCCTCCGGAGTGCCGGCATGAACCCCGTCGCCTCCACGACGGACTCGCTCGCGGACCTGGTGGAGGCGCGGCGCGAGGACATCCTCCGGCGCTGGGGCGCACGGCTGGAGCCTCACCCCCCAGGCAGGTCCTCGGAGCTCCAGGCGCGGCTGGAGGGAATGCTCAAGCTGGTGGACGCGCTGGTGCTCGTCCTCCGTCAGGGCGCCGTGGAGACGTGGTCCACGGGGGCGGTCTGGGCCCATGCCCGGGAACTCGGGCTGCGGCGCTTCCAGGCCGGTGCCCGCGTGGAGACGCTGGTGGAGGAGTACGGCCTCCTGCGCGAGGCCATCCTCGAGGTGCTGGATGCATCCCACCGGCCGCTCGGCACGGACGAACTGCGCACGCTGTGGCGCGCGCTGGACCGGAGCCTGACGGAGGCCGTGGCCCACTACGTCCATGAACACGAACAGGCGCTGCGCTCCCGCGAACGGCGGCTGCAGGAGATCCTCGACCACGCCCCGGCCGCCATCTACGCGAAGGACGCCGGCGGGCGGTACCTCTTCATCAACCGCCCCTTCGAGGCCATCTCCGGCCACGAGCGCCAGTCGGTGCTGGGGCGCTCGGACCTGGAGCTGTTCCCCCGGGAGACGGCGGAGCGCTTCCGCTACAACGACCGCCGGGTGCTGTTGGCGAAGACGCCGCTCGTCTTCGACGAGGAGGTGCTCCAGCCCGACGGGACGCACCTCTACCACACGATGAAGTTCCCCCTGCCCAGCGTCGTGCAGGGCGAGCCGTGGGCCCTGTGCGGCGTGTCCACGGACATCACCACCACGCGCACGCTGCGCCAGGAGCGCGACGAGGCCCGCGAGCAGCTCCACCGCGTGCTCACGCAGCTGCCCGTCGTGCTGTGGGCCTTCGACGCGCAGGGCGTGTTCACCCTCTTCGAGGGCGAGGGCGTGACGTCAACGTCCGTGCCCTCCCGGGTGATGCACGGGCGCTCCGTCTTCGACGTGTTCCGGGACCGGCGGGACGTGCTGGAGGTCATCCTGCGCGCGCTGGCCGGGGAGCGGCTGGCCACGGAGCTGTACCTCATGGGCGTCTGGTTCGAGGTCCGCCTCCTGCCGGTGTTCGACGCGGGCGGGCGCGTGGTGAGCGTGTCGGGCGTGTCGCTGGACATCACCGAGCGGCGCCGGGCGGAACAGGAGCTGCGTGCGTCGGAGACGCGCTACCGGCTGGCCACCCTGGCCACCCGCGACATCATCTGGGACTGGGACCTGGTGACGGATGAAATCCACTGGAGCGAGTCGGCGCCCCGCGTCCTCCGGCTGGACACGTCCCGGGGGCCGCCCGTCATGGACACGGCCTGGTGGACGGCCAGCCTGCACCCCGACGAGCGCGAGCGGGTGATGCAGGAGCTGCGGGAGGCAATCGACAGCCACGAAGGCCACTGGGAGGCCGAGTACCGGATGCGCCGGGGCGACGGGACGTGGGCCTTCGTCGAGGACCGGGGCCGCGTGGTGAAGGACCTCCAGGGCCGCCCGGTGCGCATGGTGGGCGCCATGCAGGACGTCACCCACAGGCACGAGGCGGAAGCCGAGGCGAAGCGCCGCGCGGAGTTCGAACAGCTGCTCATCGGCATCGTCGGCCACGACCTGCGCAACCCCATCTCCGCCATCACCATGGCCGCCACGTCGCTGGCGAAGCGCGAGGACCCCGACCCGCGCGACCAGAAGGCCGTGGCCCGCATCCTCTCCAGCGCCGAGCGCGCGCACCGCATGCTGCGCGACGTGCTGGACTTCACCCAGGCCCGGCTGGGCGGCGGCATCCCCATGGACCCGCGCGAGGTGGACCTCCTGGACCTGGTGCGCCAGGTGGTGGACGAGGTGCAGCAGGCCCACCCGGACCGGCGCCTGGAGGTGTCGGGGCGGGGCGGGGCCCGGCTGTGGTGCGACCCGGACCGGCTGGCGCAGGTCATCACCAACCTGGTGAACAACGCGCTCGCCTATGGAGACGCCCACTGCCCGGTGCGCGTGCGGCTGCGCGGCCAGCCGGAGGCGGTGACGCTCGCGGTGAAGAACCAGGGGCGCCCCATTCCCCAGCACCTGATGCCGCACCTGTTCGAGCCCCTCAAGCGCGCGGAGGCCCGGGACGGCCACCGCAACTCCCACGGGCTGGGGCTGGGGCTGTTCATCGTGAAGCACATCGTGGATGCGCACGGCGGCCGGCTGCGCGTGCGCTCCACCGTCCAGGACGGCACCACCTTCCTCGTGCAGCTGCCGCGACGGCCGCCCGCCCGGGACTGAAGGGGCCGCCCTCCCGGGGCGCGCTTGCCCTCCAGGGAAGGCCCGGGTAGCAAAGGGGCTCCGGCGGCGGGCGGGCCCCGCTCTTTCCGGAAGGAGAGCGGAGCAGCGCCATGAACAAGAAGTGGATCCTCGGGCTGGGGCTGGGTGTCGGCGGGCTGCTCCTCGTGGGCGGAGGCCTGGTCGCGACGGGGTACTGGGCGGACCGCCAGATGGACGGCGGCGTGGCCATCCTGATGAAGTCCCAGGAGCGCGCCCAGAAGATTGCCGAGCTCAACGCCCGCTACCCCTTCCAGCCGCCTGCCACGGGCAAGGTGCTGAAGCTGGAGGAGGCGCGGCTGGAGGCCTACCTCGCGGCGCGCGAGGCGACCCTGCCCGCCTACGACGTGCTGCAGAAGGAGACCCTGGCGTTCGTCCAGGAGCACGGCAGCGTGCTCAGCCGTGGAAGCCGCAGCGCGCAGCTCCGGGTCGCGGGCGCCTCCATGCGCATGATGGGCAAGGCCCAGACCGCCCTCCTCCTGAACCTGGAGGCACAGGGCATGTCGCCCCAGGAGTTCGGCCGGCTCACCGCCGTGGTGTATCCGGAGCCCGTGGCCGCGCCGGACGCGGGCGTCCCCATGGTGTCCCAGGCGTCCGACCCGGCGAACCTCGCGCTGTTGGAGGAGCAGCTCGCCGCGATTGCGCCGCGGCTGGAGGACCCGAAGCTCGGCGAGGCGGAGCGGCTGCAGCTGGAGCAGCGCCGCGCCGGGCTGCGCAAGTACATCACCCAGCTGGAGCTGGCCTCGGGCAAGGACGTGACGGAGGCCAACGCCGCCCTGCTGAAGAAGCACGCGGCGCGCATCGCGAAGGCGGCGAACCCCACGTTCGACCAGCTCCTGACGAAGCCCCTGACGACCGCCGGCACCGCGGGCCTGCCCACGCCCTGAGCGTCAGGCCTCCACCTGGTGCACGGACCTCCGGTGCGCCAGGCTCGCGCCCACCGCCCCGCCAATCACCGCCACGATGATGGCCACGGACAGGAGCGGCGGGATGTGCACCCACGTCTCCACCACCATCTTCACGCCCGCGAACGCCAGCACCCCCGCCAGCCCGTAGTGCAGGTACTTCAGTTGCCCCACGGCCCCGGCGATGACGAGGTAGAGCGCGCGCAGCCCCAGGATGGCGAAGGCGTTGGAGCTGTAGAGGATGAACGTGTCGGTGGTGACGGAGAACGCCGCCGGCACCGAGTCCACCGCGAACAGGATGTCCGTCACCTCCAGGCCCACGAGCGCCAGCAGCAGCGGCGTGGCCAGCCTGCGGCCCCGGTGCTTCACCACGAAGTGCGGCCCCTCCACCTGGTCCGTCACCGGCAGCTTCCGGGACAGCCATCCCACGACCCGGTTGTCCTCCTGCTTCGACGGGTCCTCGCGGAAGACGCGCCACGCGGTGACGAGCAGGATGGCGCCGAAGACGTACGACACCCAGCCCCAGCGCTGCAGCGCCGCCGCCCCCACGAAGATGAACAGGGCCCGGAACACCAGCGCGCCGAAGATGCCCAGGAAGAGCACCTCGTGCTGGTAGCGCTGGGGCACGTTCAGGCTGCGGAAGATGACGAGGAAGACGAAGACGTTGTCCAGGCTCAGGCTCTTCTCGATGAGCCACGCCGCCAGGTACTCGTGGCCGCGCTCAGTGCCCAGCGTCACCCACACGAAGCCGCAGAAGCCCAGGCCCAGGCCCACCCACGCCAGGCTCCAGAGCACCGCCGCGCGGCGCGACTGCCCCCGCCCTCCCCGGTGCGCCAGCAGGTCCACCACCAGCAGTGCCAGGAGCAGCGCCCAGAAGACGACCCAGGCCCAGGAAGGGGTGCTTTGCATGACCCCACCAACCTAGGCATCCCCCCGGCTTCCGCCCGAGCGAAGGGTTCGCGCGGAGTCAAATCCTACCCATATCCATCGTCATGACACCCCCTTGTCAGGGGGACATGATGGGGGAGGGGCGAGCGTTGTCCTCTTCCCCGCTCAGGATGTGATACTTCCCAGGAAGCCCAGGAACATCATGATTCTCAACACTCCAAAGGCGGTGCGATGAACACGGTCATCTTCGCTTGTACGCACAACGCGGGTCGCTCGCAGATCGCGGCGACCTTCTTCAACCTGCTGGCGGACCCGGCGAAGGCGCGCGCGATTTCAGCGGGAACGCAGCCGGCCGAGCGTCTGCATCCCGAGGTGCTCGCCACCATGAAGGAGATGGGCGTGGATCTGGGCGATGCGAAGCCGCAGCGCCTGACGCCGGAACTGGCCAGGAGCGCGCAGATCCTGGTGACGCTGGGCGGGCTGCCGGACGTGCCGGTGGTGGCGGACCAGAAGCGCGAGGACTGGCCCATGGAGGACACGGTGGGCAAGTCCGCGGCGGACGTAGAGAAGATCCGCGACGCGACGGCCGCCATGGTGTCGGACTTCGTGACCCGCCACGGCTGGGAGCGCCCGCAGTAGTCGGGTGCGGCGCAGCAGGGCCCTTCTGACGCGTGACCGTGGGTGTCCGGGCCGAATGGCGGACGGACGGGCTCGCGAGGAGGGGAGGCGAAGGCCGCGACGTCCAGCGTCGCGGCGGGGGGGCTTCCCGGGCCATGGCGCCAGCGGGGGCCGGGTGGCTTGAAAAGGGGGAGGGGGTTGCCGCACGCTGTGTCACTTCGCGGACACGCGGTTCGCGCACCTCACCTCCAGGCTCGCAGGCTCCACCATGCTCTCCGTCCTTCTCGCCGGGCTGCTCACGCAGACGGCGCCGTCGGTCTCCGCCCGCCAGCAGGGCGTGCCCATTGGCCGGGGCGACACGGTTCCCAAGGTGGTGTTGAGCGCGCCGTCCGGCGGGTGGACGGTGGACCGGATGCTGCGAATCGAGGGCACGGTGAGCGATGCCTCGGTGGATCCGGTGGTCGTGTCCATCAACGGCGACCGCTACCTGATGCGCACGCAAGGGGGACGCTTCAGCCGCAAGTTCCCCGCGGCCAGCGGGAAGAACGTCGTGACGGTGATGGCCACCAACAAGGGTGGCACGGCGCGCGCGCAGGCGACGAGCTACGCGCAGGTGCCCCCGGTGCCGCTCAAGGCCATCCTCACGAGCGACACGGACGGCGTCTACACGGACCTGCACATCTACGAGCCCACGGATGCGAGCAGCGCGGGCGACACGCTGGAGGTGTCGTCCATGGCGCACGTGTACTGGGCGAACACGGAGAGCCCGTCCGGCGGCACGTTCTTCCTCAACGAGCAGGGCGGCGACTTCGACCAGCCGGCGTACGGCCCGTACCTCTACATCCACCGCGCGCCGCCGAAGGGCGTGTACCTGGTGGCGACGAACTACTGGCCCAGCGGTGACAAGGCGCACACGGTGGCCACGCTCAACCTGGCGCTCTTCGAGGGCACGCCGGGCGAGGTCCGCCGCCGCGTGCGCATCCCGCTGGCGACGCCGGGCACGACGCGCGTGCTCGCGTGGGTGAACATCCTGGGAGACGGGCAGGCGGAGGTGTACGTGCCGTCCGCGGATCCGAAGCCCAAGGGGAGCGGCTGGCCCACGAACCTGGAGGAGGCGGTCAAGGAGCTCCAGAAGAGTGGTGACGGTGGCGGTGAGGGAGACGAGGGCTACTGACGCGACCGGCGCTCCCGGCTCGGCCCCGCCATGCGCGTCCTGATGCTCACGGTGTTGTTGAACGCTGCCCCGCTTCCGTCCGGGACGGCCCCTGTGCGTGAGGGCGCGGTCATCGCGGCGGAGCCCGTGGCCGCGGAGACGCGCGCGCGGCTGCTTCGCCGGGAGGTCGCGCAGGTGGCGCTCGCGCAGGTGAAGGCTCCGGACGCCGCGTGGCAGCCGGCGCAGCGCGACTGCGCGGGCCTCATCCGCTACGCGTACCGCACGGCGTACCGGCGCGTGGCTTCCGAGCGCCTCGCCTCTCCGCTGTGGAAGGACGCGCGCGGCGGACCTTCCGACTTCGCGGACGCGGAGACGCTGATCAGCCGCAGCTTCGTTCCGCTGGGCCGGGGCGTGGATGCGCGCGAGCAGCTCCGCACCGGGGACGTGGTGGCCTTCCGCCAGGAGCACGACGCGGGCCCCGTCTTCCACCTGATGCTCGTGGTGCGCCCGGAGGATAGGGCCCACGCTCCCGCGCGCGTCGTCTACCACCCCGGTGAGGCTGGAGCGCGCGTGCGCACCGGCGTCCTGGACTCTCTTGCCACCGAGGCGCCGCTGGAGTGGCGCCCCGTGCCGGCCAACGCTTCCTTCCTCGGCTTCTTCCGCTTCAAGGAGTGGATGTCATGACGTCTCCCGTGAGCCCGCCGCCCCCCGCTGGAGGCGGAGGCAAGGGCCGCTCGTCCGCCGTGCGCATCGCGCTCATCGGCGCCATCGTCGTGGGCGTGGGCGTGGGGGCCTTCGTCATCGGCCGCAAGAGCAGCGGCGGTGGCGGCTCCGGCCCTGCCTTCTCCTCGGGTGCGCCCAAGGGCCCGCCGACCGCGGGCGCCACCGTGGAGGGCATGCCGGAGGTGTCCTCCGAGCCCACGAAGATGGAGGTGCCCGGCGCCGCGGCGCTCCCCGCCATCTGGGTGGACGTGCACTCGCCCGCGAAGGTGCGCGACGCGCTGGCGCGCAACGCGTGGCTGAAGGCGCAGTGGGAGAAGCCGCTGGGCCAGGGCTTCGCGAGCGGCTGGGCCGCGTTCCTGGGCTCCACCGGCACCGACCTCAAGGCGTCCTTCAAGGGCGCGGTGCTGGACGTCGTCGTCGGACAGCTGCTCGACACGCCGTTCCGCACGGTGTGGTTCAGCGGCGACGCGCGCGTGGGCACGCCCGCCATCCTCGTCCCCAAGGCGAACAAGACCGCGCAGGCGGCGTGGGACTCGCTGGACGCCGTGGCGAAGCGCGGGGAGATGGTCGCGGACAGCTGCCCCGCCGGCATGGAGAAGGCACCCGACGGCGGCTTCCACCTGTCGCGCTGGCTCGTCGCCGAGCAGACGGTGTGGGCCGCGCGCGCGGCGGACCGGCTGGTGCTCTCTCGCCACCCGGTGGTGGTGCTCCAGGCGCTGTGCACGGCGCTGCCGGAGCTGGAGGCGGATGACGGCGCGGACGTGGAGGTGGGCTTCGACGCGAACGCCTACGGCCGCGAGGCGCAGCTCTTCACCCACGTGCTGGGCCTGGGCGAGGACACGCGGCTGCAGCTGCGCGTGGACGGTGACCGGCTGGTGGCGAAGGGCATCGCCGGGAAGGTCGGCGGGAAGTCGGTGTCCGTCGGCAAGCCCCTCTCCGACGACCTGCTCAAGCTGGTGCCCGAGGACACGCCGGTGCTGTTCGCGTTCCAGCTCACGCTGCCGGAGTCGCTGGAGCCCGCGCAGCTCAAGGCCTTCTGGAAGGACGAGGGCCGGGCCCCGATGCGCACGCGCCAGGTGGCCCTGACGTGGACGCCGCGCGGCAGCACGTCCATGGAGCCGGAGCTGGCCCTGCTGTGGGGCGATGAGAAGGACGCGGAGGGGCTGTCCGCGCTGTTCTCCGGCGGCGCGCGGACGCTGGTGAGCACGACGCTTTGCAAGCACGTGGTGCTGGCCACGAGCCAGCAGGAGGTCGAGCGGCTCAAGAAGGCGTGCGAGGGCCGCGCGCCCAACATGCTCAACGCCGCGGGCCCGGTGGTGGCGGGGCTGCGCGCTCCCTCCACGGTGGTGCTGGGCGTCAACATGGGGCGGCTGCTCAGCGGGCTCGCCATGGACGGCTACACGTCCGAGGCGCGCGTGGACCGCTCGTCGCCCATGCCCAAGGCGCTGCCCCCTGAAATCGAAGCGGCCCGACGCGACCTGGAGGCCCTGCCGTACCTGGGCTTCCGCGGCAACGCGCAGGGCTACGTCATGGCGTCGGAAGGATTTGGGACATGAAGACCTCCGTGCGTTTCGCGGCCCTGGCCGCGCTCCTGTTGTCCGGCCTGGCGCTGGCCAAGCCGCTCTACATCACCGTCCCCCGCTCCTACGGCAGCAGTGAGCCGGTGGCCGTGGATGTCGCCTTCGAGGACAAGGGCCCCGTGGAGCTGCGCGTGCTCCAGCCCGCGAACCTGGACGCGTTCATCCGCGCGCAGGGCGACCTGCGGCGCGCGTACGAGACGCCGCCCACGCTGCTCAACCCGGGCCGGGGCCTGAGCCGCGGCCTCAACGCGGTGCGCTCGCCGGGCATCGTGCTGATGGAGGCGCTGTCGCCCGACTTCCGCCAGGAGGTGGGCACGTCGCTGCCGCCGCCGCCGGGGGAGTCCTCGTCCGGCGAGCCGCTGGCGAAGGTGGCGGAAGGGCCGGAGAAGCTGGTGGGCACGCCGCCGGGCTTCTCCGTGGTGCGCAGCCAGTGGCTCAACCTGGACCTGGGCGGCGCCGACCGGGACTTCAACGTGCCGGGCTTCGACACAGGCGACAGGAGCAGCGGCTTCCAGGAGCGCCGCGTGCTGCTCGCGCCGCTGCCCGCGGGCACCTACGTGCTCCAGTTGGTGCAGGGCCGGGTGGAGGGGCAGGTGGTGCTCGTCGTCAGCGACGTCACCGTGCAGCTCAAGCAGACCGACGGCCAGGTGCTGGTGCGCGTGGCGGGACGGGACCAGCAGCCGCGCGCGGGGGCGCAGGTGCAGGTGTACCTGCCCACGGGCAAGGGCCCCACGGGCACCACGGACGACAAGGGCGAGGTGACGCTGGCGGTGACGGAGCCGCGCATCATCGCGACGGTGACGGCCGGCAAGGACACGGCCATCGTGGACACGGACTTCTACTCCACGCTGGCGGTGGCGCCGGACGTGTTCATCTACAGCGACCGGCCCATCTACAAGCCGGGCAACGAGGTGAAATTCCGCGGGCTCGTCCGTCAGCCGGACACGTTCCTCGCGCGGCTCTTCACGCCGAAGAAGCGCGACGTGCGCGTGAAGCTGGTGTCGCAGGAGGGCCGCGCCATCACCACGCGCGCGGCGGTGGATGAGTTCGGTGCGTTCAACGGCACGCTGAAGGTGCCGGAGGACCTGGGCACGGGCGTGCTGCGCATCGAGGCGGACCTGGACGAGCACCCCCACCAGGGCGAGGCGCGCGTGCAGGACTACGTGAAGCCCACGTTCTACCTGGAGGTGCAGCCCGCGTCGGAGACGGTGGTGCCCGGCCAGACGGTGAGCGTGACGGTGCGCGCGCGGCGCTACGCGGGCGGCGTGCCCAAGAGCGCGAAGTACGAGGTGTTCCTCTACCGCAGCCTGCTGGACGCGCCCGCGTGGGTGGACGACTCCGGCCGCGGCGGCCAGGGCAGCGCGGTGACGTACGGCAGCGCCTCCAGCAGCGAGGGCAAGCTGAGCGTGCCGGAGCGGCTGTACTCGTCCGTCGCGGAGCGCCAGGCCACGGACGACCCGTGGTCCTCCGCCAGCGAGTTCGACGCGGACGGCGAGGCCCAGGTGGAGGTCGCCGTGCCTCCGCTCGGCGCGGGTGAGGACCGGCTGCCGTACCGCTACAGCCTCACCGTGCGCGCGCGGGATGATCAGGAGACGTTCGCCACCGGCACCGCCGCCTTCTTCCTGTCGAAGGTGGAGGTGCTGGGCGTGGCGCGGTTCTCCGACGCGGTGGTGCAGAAGGGCTCGGACGCGCAGCTGTCCGTGCGCGCCACCACGCTGTCCGGCAAGGGCTACGGCGTCACCACGGGCGAGGTGGACTTCGTGCTGGTCCGCGCGGACGGCAGCGAGAAGACGCTGGGCACGCAGACCTTCACCACGCAGCAGGACGGCACGTCGCGGCAGAAGGTGCCCACCACCGACGTGGGCCGGGTGGTCGCTCGCGTGACGGTGAAGGACAAGAAGGGTGAGAAGTGGGAGGGCGAGGAGTCGCTGCTCGTCATCGGCGGCGCGGACGAGCCCGTGGCGCAGGTGCCCAACCTCACGCTCGCGTCGCTGTCCGGCACGCTGGAGCCGGGGGACAGCGCGAAGCTGGTGGCGCTCATGCCGGACGGCTGGGGCCAGGGCGGCAAGGACGCGGGGCCCGTGTGGGTGACGCTGACGGGCGCGAGCCTGTACGGCACCTCGGTGGTGCAGCTGAAGGGCCGCACGCTGGTGCACTCCTTCCCGGTGGAGAAGCGCTTCGGCAGCGCGGTGTACGCGTCCGTGGCGTACCCCACGGCGACGGGCCGCTGGGAGGAGCGCACGGTGGCGTTCCGCGTGGTGCCCAAGGAGCGCACGCTCACGGTGGCGTTGCAGCCTCGCCGCGCGGAGGCGCTGCCGCTCACGGAGCAGGCCATCGACGTGCGCGTCACCGACAGCGACGGCAACGGCGTGTCCGCGCAGCTGTCCGTGGGCGTGGTGGACAAGGCCGTCTACGCCATCCAGTCCGAGTTCCGCCCCGGCGTGCTGGACTTCTTCTATCCGCCGGCGCGCGACAACGTGACGAACTTCTACTCGGCGGAGTTCCAGGGCTACGGCTACGGCGAGCAGCTGGCGCGCAAGATGGCGGGGCTGCCCGACCACGCGTTCGCGTCCATCAAGCCGCCCAGCCGCAACGCGAAGGACCTGGAGAAGGACACAGCGCACTGGGACCCGGCGGTGGTCACGGACCGGGACGGACGCGCGACGGTGCGCTTCACGCTTCCCTCCAACCAGACGCTGTGGGTGGTGACGGCGGTGGCGGCGGACACGTCCGGCCGCTTCGGTGAGGGCACGGCGGAGTTCGCCACGCGTGGCGGGCTGAACGTCTACGCGGCGCTGCCGCAGTTCCTGCGCGAGGGCGACGAGGCGCTCGCGTCCGTGCGGCTGGCCGCGGGCACGAAGTCCAAGGGCAGCCAGGTGCTGGACGTGCGGCTGCAGCCCGGCGGCGCGCTCCAGGCGGAGGCGCTCCAGCGCAAGGTGGAGCTGGGCGAGGGCGGCGAGCAGGTGGTGCCGGTGACGCTGCACGCGGCGAAGACGGGCCCGGCGGAGCTCTCCGTGGACGTGGTGGGCGGGAAGGATCCGCTGCGCGACCTGAAGCGCTTCGACGTGGCGCCGGCCGCCGTGGAGGACGCGGTGCAGGTGAGCGCATGGGGCGGTGGCGCGCTGTCGCTGGAGGCGCCGGAGGCGTCCGCGTTGACGCGCGTGGAGCTGGTGCTCCAGCCGTCCACGGTGGACGCGGCGCTCACCAACGTGCGCGAGCTGCTCACGTATCCGTACGGGTGCCTGGAGCAGCTCGTCTCCACGACGGTGCCCAACGTGGCGGTGTACCAGGTGCTCCAGAAGGCGGGCGCGCTGGACAAGCTGGACCCGGACTCGCAGGCGTTGCTGGCGGAGGCGCGCAGCCGCTCCGTGCAGGGCACGGCCCGCATCCTGGGGCTCGCGGTGAAGGGCGGTGGCTTCACCTGGTTCGGCGGCTACAGCGAACCCAGCCTGCCGCTCACGCTCATCGCGCTGGACGGCCTGGCGTACGCGTCCGAGGCGGGGCTGGTGGACCGCGACGACGCGCGCATCCAGGAGAGCGCGAAGTGGCTGGAGGCGCAGGAGAACCTGTCGCCGGAGTACGACGCGACGCGCGCCTACGTGCTGGCGCGTCTGCAGGGTCCGCGTCAGGCGGCGCGGGTGCGTGCGCTGGTGGAGGCCGCGAAGCCGGGGGATTTGTATCCGCTGGCGCTCGCGGTGCTGGCCGCGGAGAAGACGGGCGTGATGAAGGAGCCCGGCCTCCAGGGGCGCATCCAGGGGCTGGTGAAGGAGAGCGGCGAGGGCTTCGCGAAGCTCGCGGGGCTCCGGGGTGAAGCGGAGACGTCCGAGGCGTTCTACCGCTTCCCGCTGCGGCGCGTGGGCCTCACCGCCATCACCGCGCACGCGGCGTCGTTCGGGTCGCTGGATGTCACGCGCGCGCGCAAACGCATCCTGGAGATGCTGAGCGAGCCGGGCCTGTCCACCTTCGACCGGAGCACGGCGCTGTTGCACTCGCTCTGGCTGGTGGAGCGGGACGCGAAGGCGTTCAAGGGCATGGCGCAGCCGGAGGTGAAGGGCGCTTCGGCGCCGGTGAAGTTCTCGGCGCGCGGCATGGGCCTGGTCGCCACGCTGCCGGCGGGGACTCGCACGGTGGACGTGGGCGGCTTCGACGGTGTGGCCACGCTGCGTGCCGCCGCGATGACGCCGCTCAAGAGCGTGCAGCCGCGCGTGAACGGGATGTCCGTGGAGCGCGCGTACTACGTGCTGCGCGAGGGCGGGAAGGTGAGGCTGGACGCGGGCGCTTCCGTGACGCAGGGCGAGGAGGTCTACGTGGAGCTGACGCTGGACGCGCGCGGGGAGAACCGGGCGCGCTCGGCGTACTACGTGGTGGAGGACGCGGTGCCGGCGGGCTTCGTTCCGCTCCAGGAGGACAAGGTCTTCCGCGGTCCGCCGCACTCGCTGCCGCTGGCTCCGGAGGCGCTCAAGCGCCGGCAGCTGGACCCCATGCACGCGACGTTCTTCTTCGAGGAGCCGGCGTGGTGGAGCGACAGCCCGCGCACGGTGGGCTACGTGATGCGCGCGCAGTTCGCGGGCACGTTCGCGGCGCCGCCCGCGACCATCGAGGACATGTACTCGGCGCGCATCCGGGGCCGCACGGCTTCGGACGTGTTGAAGGTGGTGCCCTCGAAGACGTCCGTGAGTGACCTGTAGCCCATGGGGTGGGCCGTCGCCGTCGCCGTGTTGTTGTCGGCTTCGCCCACCTTCGTCACGCGGGGGGATGTGACGCCCGAGGCGGACCTGCGCCGCGAGGCCCAGGCTGCCTGGACGTCACTGGAAGCGCAGTACACGGCGCAGGCGGGAGGCCTTCCGACGAGGGCCCCCGCCACCGTGACGCTCCAGAAGGGCACGTCGCTGTCTCCCGAGCGCAACGCGCAGGGGCGGCCCGGCGTGGTGGAGCTGCGGCAGAACACGCCCGGCGTGCTGGACGCGAGGATGCGCACGGCGCTGCGGCACGAGCTGGCGCATCAGCTGCTGTGGTGGGCCTGTCCCGCGTCCAGCGAGGACCGGCTCTTCCACGAAGCCTTCGCGCTGACGGTGAGCGGCGAGCTGCCCGCGTGGCGCGACGGTCCCTATCAATCGCTGTCGCGCGCGGCGAAGGAAGTGGCGAGCGCACCGGCGGTGGACACCTCGCGAGCGAGAAGGGGACTCGCGCGCATCCTGGGAGAGCACACCGGGTTTCCCGCCGCGCTGACGCGCCGGCTGCGCCAGTGTCATGACGGAGCGCGGTGGGCCATGCCCCTGACGGTGGAGGAGCTGGCGGACGTGGCAGTGCTCGCGCCCGAGGCGGCCACGGTGGTGGTGAGCCGGCACTCGGGAGAGGTGCTGTTCTCGGAGGGCGACGTGCGCCGCGCGGTACCCTACGGCTCCGCGCTCAAGCCGTTCCTGTACGCGGCGGGGACGGCTCTTGTTTCGAACTCCGATGCGCCACCGCTGCTCGCGCCGCGCAGAGGCGTGCAGGAGTGGGCTTGCGGCGCGGGCCTGCCTCCGAAGGTGGATGCGCGGCTCGCGCTCCTGCGCTCATGCAACGGCTGGTTCCTGGACTGGGAGGCCACGGGCCTCGCGCCGAAGGCCTTCGGTGTCTGGGGCCCCGTGCTGTCCGCCGTGGGCCTCACCGGCCTGCCCTTGGACATGACGGAGGCCATCGGGCTCCGCTCTGCCCATGGCCTGTCTCCGTGGGGCATGGCTCAGGCGTACCGGCTGCTCGCGGAGGCGCGACCGGACGTGCTCGGGCTCCTCACCGGCAATGTGGATGAAGGCACGCTCAGCGGCCTCTCCACGTCCAAGGCCCTCAAGGGCGTCGCCACCAAGACGGGCACCGTGCGCGACGCCGCGAGTCACCCCCAGTTCGGATGGATCGCCGCCGTGGACGCGGACCTCGTCGCCGTCATCGTGCGGCCCGGCAAGATGCCCCGGCACTTCGTGGATGAGCTCCCCGCGCTCCTCACCCGCGTGCGCCGTCAGGCGGGATTGGACGCCGCACGCGTGCAGGTGCTCGGCCTGCTGCCCTCCGCGACCGTGGAGGCCCGCTGCTCGGGCGCGGGCTTCTCGTTGGACGACGGCACTCCGCGCGCCGCGCCGCCGGACTTCTCGCGCCTGGACGCGCTCACCTCGAAGGGCCCCGCTGTCTGCCTGGGCAGTCCTTGGCGCGTGCGCTTCCCGGACGGCCCCGACGGTGGCCGCGACTACGCGGGCGTCTTCACCTGGTCCACGCCTCCGCCGTACCGCCCACCACCCGGCGTGCCCACCACCCCCAGCGCCCTCAAGGCCCGGCGCGGCTCCGACTTCGTCTTCCGCACCACGCGCGTGCAGTACACCGCCGGCGTCGTCGCCGCCGAGGACGTCACGCTCCAGGGCGAAGCCCGCGTCGCCCTGGCCCGCGTCGCCGCGCACAACGAGCGCCATGCCGACACCCGCCACTCCGGCCGCGCCCTCTGCGACACCACCCACTGTCAGGCCTTCCGCGGCACCGTGCGCATCCGTCCGGAAGAGTCCCGCGCGCTCCAGCTTCCGCCCCTGAAGTGGGACGCCTGGCTCACCTTCTCGCAGGGCGGCGCCACCCCTTGGCGCGAAGTCCGCACCCGCTCGGAGGTGGAGGCCCTGCTGGGCACGAACCTCGTCTCCCTGCGCTTCGAGTCCGGCCGCGTGCGCTACCTGCGCACCGAAGGCACCCCCGCCGCCCCTTACGAGGACGCGCGCTCCCTCCCGTGCGACACGCTGCGCGCCGGGCTGAAGCTCCCCTCCTGCCCCCAGCGCGCCTCCTTCGACGGACCCCAGGTCCGCTTCGAAGGTCAGGGCCGGGGCCACGGCGAAGGCCTGGACGTCGAAGCCGCCAAGGCCAGTCCCGGCCTCTCCAGCGATGCCCTCCTGGAGCATGCTTACGGCACCCGGCCTCCCACCCCCTGAGTCCCCCCAGCCGTACCCCCACCCAGACCTACCGGGTTTCCCGTCACCCACTCGGGAAACCACGAAAAACGTGCTGACACGAGGAGAAAATCACAATTACTATGTAAGAATACCGTAGCGCTGTTTGGTTTGAGGGGCCAATGGCGGAAGGGATGAGCGAGGCGGAAGCCACGCGGCGCGCGTTGGAGGCGTTGCCGGAGGGCCTTCGGGTGCGCTGGGTCCAGGAGGGCCGCGGGGCCTGGGTGCTGGGCTGCCAGGACTCGAGACCGAACCTGCACGCGCCCCGGGGCGAGGACGTGCTCATCCAGGGCGAGCTGTGGCTCCTGGGCGCGCGCTACGTGGAGGGCGCGGTGCCGCGAGGCGCCCTGCAGGTGTGGCTGCTGGAGGGAACCGTGCGGCACGTGCTGGCCTCGCGCGTGGCGGTGGGCGGCGAGGACCTGACGCTGGGGCTGGGGCCTCCCGGGGCGCGGGTGCCGTCGGCGCGCGTGGTGTGTCAGCGCGTGGAGTGGCGGCCGTACTCGGTCGCGAACGCGGCGCCGCTGGCGGCGGCCTTCGTGGACCTGTGGCGGAGCCTGGGCCGGGGCTCGCGGCTGGAGCGGCTGGGGCTGGAGGTGGACGGCACGGTGGAGGGATGCGCGCGTGTGTCCCCCTTCGTGGAGGTGGAGCCGGACCGCAAGGGCAACCGCCGCTCCGCGACGCGCCACCCGCTGCCCCCCTTCGAGGCCACCACGGCGGACGTGCTGCGCGACTGCCGCCTGTGGCTGCGCGCGACGGCGCACGCGCTGACCCGCGAGCCGCCCTTCCTGCGCGAGGTGTACCTGCCCTCCGGTGACGGCGAACCCCGGGCGCTCCAGGCCACGGCCGTGAGCGAGTCCCTGAGCGCGTTGCTGGAGCGCCGGCTGCGCTGGGCGGAAGGGTGGCTGTCCCCGTCCGCGCTGCTGGAGCTGGAGGTGTCGCGCACGGTGCCCGAGGGCGTGGGCGCCGGGGCCTGCTGGCTCACCGCGCGCTTCGAGCAGGCACAGACGGGCGGAGCGTCCACCACCGTCACGCTGGTCGACACGCCCGGCTTCTCCTCGGAGGTGCTGGCGCTGCTGCGCGGCTGGGCCCAGGCCACGGCGCAGGGGCGCGGCGCGGTGGTGCGCGGCCTGTTGCCCGTGGAGTGACACGGATTCATCCCTCGGGGCTCGTGCCCGGGGGCGGGGCGCTCAGCCAGGCGACCCTGGCATCGGGCTTCCGCGTCCACACCTTGCTCCCGTCAAACTTTCATCCGCGAAGGCGGGGGAGGCAGGGCCCATGAGCAAGGCGAACTGGAAGACGCGGGCGGTGACGGCGGCGGTCATGACGGGGCTGATGGGCTTCTCCGCCCACGCCAACGACGAGGAGAAGCAGCAGAAGCACGAGATGAAGCAGGGCAAGGCCGTGGGTGAGGCGGCGGCGAAGCGCGTGCAGTACGTGGGCAAGCTGGCCGTCTTCAACAACCGCCAGATCAAGCTGGCGCGGCTCGCGGAGCAGCAGGCGACGGACCCGCAGGTGAAGCAGTTCGCCACCAGGCTGCGCGAGGACCATGAGAACAGCCAGAGCCAGCTGCGCACCTGGGCCCAGGCCCAGAAGCTGCAGATCAGCGCCCTCAGCGACAGCAATGTCACCTCCGAGGACCAGACGGGCACGGGCGGCTCCGGTGTGCAGCAGGGCTACCAGGAGAAGATGAAGGGCACCGGCGAGAAGCTGGGCAAGGCCATCGACCAGTCGAACGAGGAGATCACCAAGCTCCAGGAGAAGGAGGGCCCCGAGTTCGACAAGGCCTTCCTGACGCGCATCGCGGAGGACCAGAAGAAGGGCAAGGAGGTCCTCAAGGAGGGCCGCAAGGAGTACAAGAACGACGCCACCTTCCTGGCGCTCCTGAGCGACACGGAGCGCGTCGTCAGCGGCAACGAGACGCAGGCGAAGGAGCTCGAGAAGCAGATGAAGAAGAAGTAGTGACCGCGTGTGTAACGCGGTGGGCGTCGGGCCGACGGGCCGGTTGACTCGGCCGGGCCCGGCGCCTATCCCCTCGCGGATGCGCACGGCACTCGCGGCGATGGGAGTGACATTCGGGGGTCTGCTGAGCGCGTGCATGGCGTCCGCGCCAGTGGCCCACGCGGTCCCCTCCGAGGGCGTGACGCCCGCGGGCCCCTTCGTCGACGACGCGCGCAGTCTCTTCGAGGGCTGCGTCCCCGTCCCGGACAGCGCCGCGTCGCGCACGTACCGCTGCGGCGCGCTCTCCGTGTGGCTGCACGAACAGCCCGGGAAGAGCGAGGCGCAGGCCGTGGACTCCGGCCGTGCCCGGGTGCAGGCGCGACTCGGCTCGGGCCTCACGGAAGCCCGGGGCGAGCTGCCACTCGGTGGACAGCCGCACCCGTCCCTGCGCTTCGAACGGTGCTCCGGTGAGAACGCCTGCACGGTGGGCGGCTACGTCACGGCGGTGACGCCCACCGCGGGCCACGTGCGGCAGCTGGGCTGCGTGGCGCGCGATGACGTCCGCGCGGGGCTGGGCCGGTGCCTGGAGCTGTTCGCGTACCTGGCCATGCGGGGCAACCCGGAGGGCGACACGCTGTCGCCGTCAGCGCTCATCACACCGCCCCGGCTGCCGTGGCGCGTGCTGTACCTGCCGGAGGGCTGCGAGGTCGCGGACTCGACGACGCGCGCGGGGAGGATCCGCTGTGCCACGTCCACCTTCTCCTGGAGCGTCTTCGTTCCGGTGCTGCCGGGCACGGGCCAGGTGGAGCGCTGGCGCGACCGGAGCACGGAGGAGCTGCGCGACGCGCTCCCGGGCGCCAGCACGGTGGAGGTACTCGACTGCTACGTGGAGGGCCTGGCCACGCGCTGCGTCCGCTTCACCGCGCCCGGACAAGAGGGGGGCGAGGACGTCCAGGTCTGGACCGGCGGCGTGAACTACAAGGGCTGGGGCCTGTTCGCGGCGTGCAGCCTCCCGGCGAGTGCGCTCTTCCCCTTTCCGACCACCTGCAACGGCGTGTTCGCCCCGCGCTGAAGGGACGTGGCGTTCGTGTTCCTCCTGGAAGGAGTGTCCAAGCGCTTCGGTGCCGCGCAGGCCCTGCACCCGCTGGACTTGAGCCTGCCCAAGGGCGCCACCACGGTGCTCATCGGTCCCAGTGGCTGCGGGAAGTCCACGCTGCTGCGGCTGCTCAACGGCCTGCTGCGGCCCGATACAGGACGCGTCCTCTTCGACGGACAGCCCCTTCCGGAGGATGGGGACGCATTGCTCGCCGTGCGCCAACGCGTGGGCTACGCGCTCCAGGGCGGAGGCCTGTTCCCGCACCTCACCGGCGCGCGGAACGTCACGCTGATGGCACGGCACCTGCGCTGGCCGGAGGCGCGGATCCGCGAGCGGCTGGCGCGGTTGATGGACCTGACGCGCTTCCCGGCGGAGGCACTGGAGCGCTTGCCGGGTGAGCTCTCCGGAGGTCAGCGGCAGCGCGTGGCGTTGATGCGCGCGCTGATGCTGGACCCGGACGTGCTGCTGCTGGATGAACCCCTGGGCGCGTTGGATCCGCTGGTGCGCCATGACCTCCAGACGGACCTGCGCGGCATCTTCGAGCGGCTGGGCAAGACGGTGGTGCTCGTCACGCACGACCTGGCGGAAGCCGCCTTCCTGGGCGACGGCATCGTGTTGATGCGCGAGGGCCAGGTGGTGCAGCAGGGCACGCTGGACGACCTGGAGGCACGTCCCAAGGATCCGTTCGTCACGCGGTTCATCCAGGCGCAGCGCCCGTTGCCCCTGCGGAGGCCGGGATGATGCGCGCGCTGTCGCTGGCGTGGCTGCTGCTGCTCACCGTCGCGTGCACGAGCACCGAAGGAGGCGGCGGGCCCCAGGTGCGCGTGGGGTCCAAGAAGTTCACCGAGTCCGTCATCCTCGGGGAGATGGTGACGCAGGTGGCGGAGCAAGCGGGCGCGCGGGCCTCGCACCGGCGCGAGCTGGGCGGCACCACGGTGTTGTGGGAGGCGCTGCGCCGGGGCGAGCTGGACGTCTATCCCGAGTACACCGGCACGCTGCGGCAGGAGCTGCTCGTGGGCCGCGCGCTACCGGACGACGACGCACTGAGGAAGGCGCTCGCGGACGAAGGCCTGCGGATGAGCGCGTCGCTGGGCTTCAACAACACGTACGCGCTGGGCATGAAGGAAGCGGAGGCCGAGCGGCTGGGCATCCGCCGCATCTCCGACCTGAAGGCGCACCCGGAGCTGCGCGTGGGCTTCAGCAACGAGTTCATGCAGCGGGGCGACGGCTGGCCCGCGCTGCGCGACGCGTACGGCCTGCCCCAGCGCGACGTGCGCGGCCTGGACCACGACCTGGCGTACCGGGGCATGGAGAGCGGTGCCATCCAGCTCACGGACCTGTACTCCACGGACGCGGAGATCGCCGCCTACGGGCTGCGCGTGCTGGAGGACGACCGGCACCACTTCCCCGCGTACGACGCCGTGCTCCTCTACCGCGCGGACCTGGAGACGCGAGCGCCCCGGGTGGTCCAGGCGCTGCGCCGGCTGGAGGGCTCGCTGACGGAGGCGGAGATGGTCCAGCTCAACGCCCGCGCGCGGCTGGAGCACGTGCCGGAGGCTCGGGTGGCGGCGGACTTCCTCCAGGCTTCATTCGGCCTGACCACGGAGGTGCGCACGGACGGGCGGGGTGCGCGCATCTGGCAGCGCACGCGCGAGCACCTGTTCCTCGTGGGGCTGTCGCTGGTGGCGGCCATCGCGCTGGCCATCCCGCTGGGCGTGGTGGCCGCGCGCCGTCCGCGCCTGGGGCAGGGCGTGCTGGGCCTCTCCAGCGTCATCCAGACGGTGCCGTCGCTGGCGCTGCTGGTGTTCATGATTCCGCTCCTGGGCATCGGCTCGAAGCCGGCCATCGCGGCGCTGTTCCTCTACAGCCTGCTGCCCATCGTGCGGAACACGGCGGCGGGGCTCCAGGGCATCCCGTGGGAGGTGCGCGAATCCGCGGAGGCGCTGGGCCTGCCGTCCGGCGCGAGGCTGTGGCGCATCGAGCTGCCCATGGCGGCGGCGTCCATCCTCGCGGGCATCCAGACGGCGGCGGTCATCAACGTGGGCACCGCCACGCTGGGCGCGCTGGTGGGCGCGGGCGGCTACGGCCAGCCCATCCTCACCGGCATCCGCCTGGACGACGTGGGGCTCATCCTGGAAGGCGCGGTGCCCGCGGCGGTGCTCGCGCTCGCGGTCAGCGGCCTCTTCGAAGCGGTGGCGCGCGTGCTGGTGCCTCGGGGGCTGCGCGGCTGAGCGCTACACCGGCTCCACGCGGGAGGCGGGCTCGGTCGCGGGCTCCAGGCGCGGCGCGTCCTCCGCGAGCCCCGCCGCGCACAGCCGCACCACGCACATCCACACGCAGTCCGCGAGCAGCAGGTGCACCAGCTGCATCGCCACCGGCGCCAGCAGCACCAGGTTGATGATGCCCGCGCACAGCTGCGCGACGTACATGCCGGTGAGCCACGCGGACGCGCGCCGCACATCCGGCGAGGGACGCAGCCGCGCCACCTGACGGCCGCCGAACACCAGCAGCGCGCCCATGGCCACCGCGATGGCCGGGTGGAACATGCGCAGGCGCAAGAGCACGTGCGCCGTCTCCGACAGGTCCTGCTCGAAGCCATGCGCGAGGCTGGTGGCGGGGAAGAGCGTGTCGCCCAGCGCGGCCACCGCGCCGCTGACGCCCAGCACCAGCATGCCGGCGATGCTCCCGCCCAAGAGCGCGCCCACGACGCCCTGGCCCTGGAACGCCATGCGCGCGCGGCCCTTGGAGGACCACACCACCAGCGTCTGCGCGCCCACCAGGAGGAAGGTGTTGGTCAGGTGCACGCCCATCCACACCGCGCGTCCCAGGCGCGCGTCCTGTGCCACGTACTTGAGCAGCACGATGCCCGCGCCCACCAGGCCTTCGGTGAGCATGAACACCAGCGCCCAGAACGCCGCGCTGCGGCCCGGGTGGCCCTTCGGGAACTCGCGGCGGCCCCAGACGTAGAGCGCGACGGCGAGCACCGTGGCCAGTCCGCTGGTGACGCGGTGGGTGTACTCGATGAGGGTCTGGATGGAGGGCGCGCGGGGCAGCACCTCGCCGTTGCAGACGGGCCAGTGGTCACCGCAGCCCGCGCCGGAGCCGGTGGCTCGCACGAACGCGCCCCAGAGGATGACACCCAAGGTGTAGAGGAGCACGCCCTGGCTGAACCACTGGAAGCGGCGGGTGGCGGCGGTGGGAAGGGTCATCGTGCCCTCCCAGTACCGCATCCGTTCACAGGGGACCACCGCGCGTCCGTGTCCGCCTGGCCGCCGCGCGCCAATGGCTCAACACCTGCGCTTATGGGGCCACCCACGACAGTCCCCAACCCCTGGGGAAGTTGTTAGCGTCACCTCGTGCCCCGAGACCGCGAAGCGCCCCCTGCCTCCTCGCCCCCTCACGATGCGGCTGAACGCCTGCGTCGGCTGGAGGCGGCCATCGAGGAGGGACGCGCGCGCAAGGACGCGGCCCTGGAGGCGTGGGTGCGCCGGATGGGCCGCCTGCCCACCGAGAAGGAGCGCGACCGCTGGGAACGGGAGTGGGAGCGCGGCGCGGAGCGGGAGCGCCAGCGGTGGGAGAAGCAGTGGGAGCGCGAGTCGAAGGACGCCCTGCGCCGCGCGGAGCGGCAGGCCAAACGGGACGCGTACATCGCGCAGCAGCAGGCGCACCGGGAGGCGAAGCGCGCGGAGAAGGCGGCGCGGGAGGAGGCCTCGCGCAACCCGGTGGTAGGCGTGGGGCAGCTCGTCGTCGCGCTGGCGTGCGTGGCCACGGTGGTGCGTTTTCCGCATCAGTACTGGTGGCTGCTGTTCGTGGCGTTCGGCTTCTTCTCGGGGGCCGCGAAGCACCTGCGCCCGCGCAACAATCCCCTGCTGACGCGCGTGGAGGAGCCGCCCGCGCCGGTGCTGCCCCAGGCGAAGGTGCCGGAGGCGCCGGTGGATCCGCGCCTGACGCGCGTGGATGCGGTCTGCGAGAAGCTGCTCGCGGAGCTGCGAGCGGGGAGGGGCGTGTTGCAGGAGATGGTGCGCTCGCCGGAGCGCACCGTGCAGGACCTGCGCAAGAGCTGCCACGAGCTCATCCGCCGTGAGCGTGAGCTGCGCACGGTGGCGCCGCCGGAGGACGTGCAGCGGCTGGCGGACGAGCGCAAGAAGCTGGAGACGCGCTGGGCCGCGGAGGAGGACGTGGTGGTGCGCGACCGGCTGCGCGCGGCGTTGCAGGTGCTGGATGAGCAGGTGCGCCAGCGCGCGGAGCTGACCCGGGCGGCGGACCGGCTGGAGGCCGAGTTCACGCGGCTCGCGTACACGCTGGAGAACCTCTACGCCCAGGTGCTGCGGGTGCGCTCGGCGGACGCGGCGGACGCGGACGTGGCCGGCGCGGGCCTGCGCCACAGCGTGGAGCAGCTGGGCGCGGAGGTGGACGCGGTGACGTCCGCCCTGGAAGAGGTGCACGGCGCGCCAGTGGATGGCCGGGTGCGCACGCGCTGATTATTCGCCCGCGTGCTTCGACGGTGGCGGTGCGCCGGACGCGCTGGTGATGCGGACGGTCTTCGCGTTGACGAACTCGCGGATGCCCAGGTCGGCCAGCTCGCGGCCGTGGCCGGAGTGCTTCACGCCGCCGAAGGGCAGGCGCGCGTCGGAGGCGACGAGCGCGTTGACGAACACCATGCCGGCCTCGATGCCGTCGATGAGGCGGCGCTGCTCGTTCGCGTCCTGGGTCCACACGCTGGCGCCCAGGCCGAAGGGCGTCGCGTTGGCCAGCTCGATGGCGTGCTCCAGGTCGCGGGCGCGCAGCAGCGTGGCCACGGGGCCGAAGAGCTCGTCATGGAACGCAGGGGCCTTGGGCGGCGGATCCGCCAGGACGGTGGGCGGGTAGAAGTTGCCGGGGCCGCCCTGGGGCTTGCCACCCAGCAGCAGGCGGGTGCCGGCCTTCACGCTCTCCTGCACCTGGGCGTGCAGCCCTTCGAGGATGCCAGGCGTGGCGAGCGGACCGACGTCGGTCTTCGGATCCATGGGGTCGCCGACCACCATGGTCTTCATGCGTTCGACGAAGCGGCGTTCGAACTCCTGGGCGATGGGCTCGGCGACGATGAAGCGCTTGGCGGCGATGCAGGACTGGCCGTTGTTGATGAGGCGCGCGGACACGGCGGTGTGCACGGCCTTGTCCAGGTCCGCGCTGGGCATGACGATGAACGGGTCACTGCCGCCCAGCTCCAGCACGACCTTCTTGATGGCACGGCCCGCGGCGGCGCCGACAGCGCGTCCGGCGCCCTCGCTGCCGGTGAGGGTGACGGCCTTCACGCGAGGGTCTTCGATGACGCGGTTCACTTCCGACGTTTCGATGAACAGGGATTGGAAGGCGCCTTCAGGGAAGCCGGCGGTGCGGAAGATCTCTTCGAGTGCGATGGCGCACTGGGGCACGTTGCTGGCGTGCTTGAGGAGGCCCACGTTGCCGGCCATGAGGGCGGGGGCGGCGAAGCGCACGACCTGCCAGAAGGGGAAGTTCCACGGCATGATGGCGAGGACGGGGCCCAGGGGCTGGTAGCGCACGAAGGCGGTGTCGCCATCCACGTCGATGGGCGTGTCGCGCAGGAGCTTCTCCGCGCGGGTGACGTAGTAGCGGCAGGCGGTGGCGCTCTTGATGGACTCGGCCTTGGCGGCCTCCAGGGGCTTGCCCATCTCCTCCGTCATCATGCGGCCGAAGCGGGGGGCCTCGACTTCGAGGATCTCAGCAGCGCGGCGCATCCAGCGGGCGCGGTCGGCGAAGGACGTCTCGCGGTAGGAGCGGAACGTCTCCGCGGCCCGTTGCAGCTTGCGCTCCAGCTCCTCGGACGAGAGCACGTCGAACGTGCGCAGCGTCTTGCCGGTGGTGGGGCTGATGGTGGCGATGGCCATGTGCGGGTGCCTCCCGGTGAGAACGTCACCGGGTGATAACAGGCCAGACCCCCGTGACAATGCCTCCGGAGTCCGAGCGTCCAGGTGCGTACGCCGCGAGACGGCGACTCAGGACTCCAGGACAGTGGGCAACAGCGCGTCCGACCGGAGCGCTCTCTCTTCTGCTCCAGGTATCCTGCCGAAGAGGATCCATGACCTACCAGAACGAGTGGCGGCCCCGATTCTCCGGTCCACCCCACAGGTCGAGCTACATCGTGGAGGGCCGCCCGGTGGACGTGGACGCCTTGAGCGTGCGCACCATGAACTTCAGCCAGCACTGGCGGACACCGGGCATCGTTGAGGTTCGTTACGAAGTCACCTTGCCTGGTGCCTACGCCGTGGCGCTAATCGAACAGGACTGGGCCGATCTGGTGGAGGACTACCAGCGCTTCCCTTCGCCGGAGAATCCGTTGGATCAAGCGCTGCGTGCTCTGGACTGGCCCGAGCCGGCACGAGCGCTCGCGGACCCGGTGGCGGCCCCGCTGGTGCTCGACTCCTTCGCTCACGAGTTGCTGCTGCGCTGGTTCGACGACGGCGTCCCTTCAGGTCCCGGCTTCGTGCTCAACACCGTCGATGCGTTCCGCATGGCCGGTGCTGACGTGTACCTCGCAGGCCGAGCAAGGCCCCATGTTCCTGACGTGTCCTATGTCTATCAGGACGTCTGAGCAACGACGCATCGTCGTCTCTGCCCGGCACCCGTGACCGAATCATGACCGAACCACCGGGTGCCCACGGCCAACGCCATCTTGGCCCCGTGGTCCCATGGCTTCTGACTCGCAGGTGCTCGCGCGGAGGCTGTGCATGGGAATGGCCGTGGGAGGCAGGGGCGGAGTGAAGGCCGACATCAACGTCACCCCATTGGTCGACGTGGTGCTGGTGCTGCTGATCATCTTCATGGTCATGACGCCGCTGGCCCAGGAGGACACGAACGTCATCCTGCCCACCGCCGCGCAGGGGGAGCAGAGTGAGAAGCCTGAACCATTTGTCTTCTTCCTCACCGCCGACAAGGTCCTGTACGCCGGCCATGATGTCTTCCCGGACGCCGCGCGCTTCCAGGAACGCATCCAGCAGGAACTGCGCGCCCGGCCTGACCGCAAGCTGCTCCTCAAGGCCGATGAGACGCTGACCTGCGGCGATGTGCTCGGAGTGCTGCGACAGTCGCGGGACGCCGGTGCGCGGAAGGTGTCCCTGGGGGTTTCCATGAGGACGAACTGAGGAGGACCGCCATGTACCCAAGGCGCCCTGTCGTGGTGAAGCCCCAGTCCGGTCTCCAGTCCGATATCAACGTCACGCCCCTGGTGGACGTGGTCCTTGTCCTGTTGATCATCTTCATGGTCGTGACCCCGCTCATGCGCGGCGAACTCCGGCTCCAGATCCCTCCATCCGGAGAGGTCGAATACCCACCGTCGAACGAGGGGGCTCCGGGCCTCGTGCGCCTCTCCGCGGACGGGAGGCTCTTCCTGGAGGGAGAACCCGTGAGTGAAGCCGATTACGTGCCCCGCCTGCGGGCCTTCCTCGCGGCCCGCCCCAGGGGCGAGCGTGAACTGTTCTTCCAGCCGGACGCGCAAGCCTCCTACGCACGACTCATCCAGGCCCTCGACGGGGCGAAGGCCGCCGGCGCGGAGGCGATGGGCATCGGCGTGGACCCGCCCTGAGCACCTGGAGCCTGTCCGACACTCGCCGCGAAAAGCCCGTGGCCAGCCCGCACCCGCTGTCTTAAGTCACGGCCATGTCACGAGGGCCATGGCGGTGGGTGTCGGGTTGGGACGTGATGGTGACGCGGCCCCTGGGGCTGCTCTTGCTCGTGGTCGCGTGCGTCCTGGGCTTCGTCGTCCTGTCCGACGAAGTCCATGAAGGCGACACGCAGGACATCGACGAGCGCATCGTCCGCTCCCTGCGCCGTGACGAAGACCCCGCGCTCCCCCGAGGCCCGTGGTGGCTCTCGGAGACCGCTCGCGACGTGACGTCCCTGGGCGGCTTCCCCGTCCTGGCGCTCCTCACCGCGGCCGTGTGCGGCTTCCTGCTGGTGGCCCGCCGCTACCGCACCAGCCTCTTCGTGCTGTCCTCCATCGTGGGCGGGTGGATCCTCAACGCGGCGCTCAAGAACCTGTTCCACCGCCCGCGCCCCTCGGTGGTGCCCCACCTCACCGAGACCATGTCCACCAGCTTCCCCAGCGGCCACGCCATGCTGTCCGCCATCACCTACCTCACGCTGGGCGCGCTCCTGGCCCAGTTCGCCGAGCACCGCCGCGTGAAGGTCTACCTCCTCGCCGTGGCCCTGGTGCTCTCCGTCCTCGTGGGCTGCACCCGCGTGTACCTGGGCGTGCACTACCCCACGGACGTGCTCGGCGGCTGGGTGGCCGGGCTCGCGTGGGCCCTGTTCGTCACCGTCGCCGCCCGCACCGTGCGCCGCCGCAGCCCCGCCCTGCGGGAAGAGGCCCAGCGCCCCGTGGAATGAGCCTTGCGCCCACGGCCCCCTCGCGTGATGAAGGGGCCACCACCCATTTCGACCGGCTCCCCGTGACCCTCGTCCCCGTGAACATCCGCCACTCCCTGCCACCCGCGAGGCGCGGATGATTCAAGCGTGGCTGTGGAAGCTGGGCCTGGGACGCGGCCGGGTGCACGTCTTCTACGACGAGGCCTACCGCCTGCCCCTCAGCGGCATCGAGTCCTCCGTGGGCATCGAGCCGCGCGGCACCGACTTCACCACCTGGTACCTGCTGGAGGCCGGCGTGGTGCGCGCCGCGGACGTGCGCCACCCCGTGCCCGTGTCCTACGCGCAGCTCGCGCGCGTGCACGACGCCCGCTACCTGGAGTCCCTCTCCGACCCCGCGACCCTCGCGCGCATCTACGCCACCGACCCGTCGGAGGTCCCCGTGGACGCGCTCCTGGACAGCGTGCGGCTCGTATGCGGCGGGACGCTGGGCGCGGCCCGGCTGGCGCTCGCGCGGCAGGGGCCCGTGGTCAACATGGCCGGCGGCTTCCACCACGCGCGTCCGGACAAGGGCGGCGGCTTCTGCACCGTCAACGACATCGCCGTGGCCGTGGCGGACCTGCGCGCCTCCGGCTTCGACGGCTCCGTGGCCGTGCTGGACCTGGACGCGCACCCGCCGGACGGCACCGCCGCGTGCCTCGCCGGACAGCCCAAGGTGTGGATCGGCTCCGTGTCCGGCAGCGACTGGGGCGTGCTGCCCCCCGGCGTGGATGAAACGCGCGTGCCGGATGGCTGCGACGACGTCACCTACGTGCAGAAGGTGAAGGACCTGCTCACGCGGATGCCTGCTTCCGACATCACCTTCGTCATCGCTGGCGGGGACGTGCTGTCCGGGGACCGCTTCGGGCGCGTGGGCATCACGCTCCAGGGCGCGCGCAAGCGCGACGTGGCCATCGCCTCCGCGCTGCGGGGAAGGGCCAGCGTGTGGCTGCCCGGCGGCGGCTACCATGCGGAGTCCTGGAAGCTGTTCGCGGGCACCGTGCTGGTGCTCGCGGGCCTGGGCCACCAGCGCATCACCGCGCGCTACGACCCCCTGAGCGCGCGCTTCCAGCGCATCGCGCACCTGTTGGATCCGGAGAAGGCCAACACCGCCGGGAAGGCGCCGCACTGGGAGCCCTTCTCGCTGGAGGACCTGGAGGGCCCGCTGCGGCTGGGGCCAGAGGTACAGCCGCGCGTCCTGGGCCACTACACGGCGCAGGGCATCGAGTACGCGCTCTTCCGCTACGGCCTGCTGTCGTACGTGGAGCGCCTGGGCTACAGCCGCCTGCGCGTGCAGGTGGCCTCCACCGGCGGCACCGGCGACCGCATCATGGTGCTGGGCCACGCGGGTGGCCGCGAGCACCTGCTGTCGGACTCGGTGGTGGAGAAGAAGGTGCTCCAGGGCGAGACCTTCCTCTTCGCCAACTGGCTGTCCCTGCGCCACCCCCGCGCGCGCTTCAGCGACACGCGCCCGCAGCTGCCCGGCCAGGAGGTGCCCGGCCTGGGCCTGTCGCGCGAGACGACGGAGGTGCTGCTCGCCATGGCCCAGCGCCTGGGCCTGGCCGGCGTGGCCTTCCGGCCCATGTGGTACCACCTGGCCGTCGTCGCGCGAGGCCGCTTCCACTTCTCCACGCCGGAGCGCCAGGGCCGCTTCGAGGCGCTGATGCGCGACCTGTCCTCGCTGTCGCTCGTGGAAGCGACGCGCGCCGTGGCCGAAGGGCGCGTGCGCCTGGACGGCCAGCCGTACCCGTGGGAGCCGGACGACATGCTCTGCCACCTGTCCCCCGTGTCGCTGGACGCGGAGGCCGTGGCGAAGGAGCGCGAGCGCTGCCACTTCACCGTGGAGCCCGCCGCGGCGCCGGAGCCCGCGTCCGGTTGAAGCCGGGCCCGTGGTAGTCAGGACCCGTGGACCTGGACGCGCAACGCCGTGAACAACACAAGCTGCGGCTGTCGTGGATGCCGTGGCTCTACTTCAGCCTCAAGCCGCGCCACCGCGAGTGGGCGGAGGCCTGGCAGCGCGAGGTGCAGGACCGCCTGCGCGCGCTGGAGACAGTTGATATCGCCGAAGGATGTTTCATTGCTCCGGAGGCGCGCATCTTCGCGGAGCCCGGCCGCACCGTGCGCATCGGGCCGGGGTGCAGCATCGGCGCGGACGCCTTCGTGCACGGACCGGTCGTGCTGGGGCCGCGCGTCAGCCTCAACGCGCGCGTCAGCCTGGATGGCGGCGCGTGCGGCATCCGCATCGGCGAGGGCAGCCGCATCGCCACCGGCGCCACGCTCTACGCCTTCGACCACGGGCTCGCGCCGGACCGCCCCGTTCGCGAGCAGCCCGTCACTTCGAAGGGCATCGTGATTGGCCAGGACGTCTGGGTGGGCGCCAACGCGGGTATCACTGATGGTGTGACCGTGGGTGACCACGCGGTGATTGGCATGGGCGCCGTCGTCACCCGCGACGTGCCCCCGTGGGCCATCGTTGGGGGCGTGCCTGCACGCCTGCTCGGGGATCGCCGTCAACGTCCCCGATCCGGAATTCCCGGGGGGTGGGAGCCTCCGGACTCCGAGGGAAACCCTTGAGTCCCGGGTGGGTCCATTGACTTTGAAACATTCGAGCGCCCTATGCTTCGGGCCGCGGTGAGACGGGAAGAGGGGTCGGGCCCGGACGCACCGGGCGGGTTTCCCTCCCATCCAGATTTCATTCCGTTTCATCCGTGATGAAGGAGGCCGCGGTGGCGCAGGAGCAACGCGAAACGGGGAGCGCCGCTGCTCTGGGGCAGTCATCCGTGGCGAGCGACCTCGTGGACACGCGTCGCTTCCAGCGCGCCGGGTCGCTGCTGCGCGAGGCGCTCTTCGAACTGGACGCGGCGGGCCGCCTCGTCCTGGCGACCCCCGCCTGGGAGCGCCTGGTCGGAGCGCCCGTGCACGCGTGGCTGGGCCGCTCGCTGGTGGAGCTGTTCCACCCGGAGGACCGGGACCAGGCGCGCGTGCTGCTGCGCACGGCGCTGGCGCGCACGGACGTGCCCTCGCGACTGGAGCTGCGGCTGTCGGGCACCCCGCAACCGCGCTGGGTGGAGCTGTCCGCGACGGGGGATCCGGAGCACCTGGGCGGCGTGCTGGGCACGCTGGTGGACGTCACCCCGCGCCGTCTGGCGGAGGAGGCCGCCGCCACGCGCGAGCGCTACCTGGGCGCGATGGTGGAGGTGCAGCGGCAGCTGCTCGCGCCGGAGGCGTCCGGGGATGTGTACAACTCCATCCTGGAGCCCCTGGGCCGCGTCGCGGGCGCCAGCCGCGCCTACGTCTTCGAGTTCCACCGCGACGCGTCCGGCCGCATGCTCCAGTCCCAGCGCGCGGAGTGGTGCGCGCCCGGCATCTCGCGCGAGCTGGACAACCCGGACACGCAGGCGTGGCCCATTGATCAGGCCTTCACGCTGTCCCAGCTGGAGCAGCTCCACCGGGGCGAGGCCGTGCAGGGCTCGCCGGAGGACTTCGGGGCGGACAACGCGCCGGTGCTCCTGGCGCAGGGCATCCGTTCGCTGCTGGTGCTGCCCCTGGTGGTGCACGGGGAGCCGTTCGGCTTCATCGGCTTCGACAACTGCGACGACTCGCGGCCCTGGTCGCACGTGGAGGTGAATCTGCTCTCCGGCGCGGCCGGCGCGCTGTCGCTGGCGCTGGAGCAGCACACCACGGACGCGCTGCGCATGCGCACGGAGACGGCGCTGCGCCGCACGGAGGCCGGCTTCCACCTGCTCATCGAAGGGTTCCCGGACCCCGTGGTGGTGCACACCACGGACGGCATGCTCCTGTCGGTGAACCCGGCCATGGCCAACTACCTGGGCTACCAGGACCCCGCGCAGCTGCTGGGCCGGCACCTGCTGGGCCTGGTGCGGCGCGAGGACCAGGAGGTCGCGCGCCGCCACCTGGAGGAGGCGCAGGACGGGGCGCTGGCGGCCCGCTCGCATGAAGTGCCGCTGGTGCGCCGCGACGGGCAGGTGGTGAGCGCGGACCTGGTGACGCTGGGCGTGCTCTTCGACGGTGTGCCCGCCCGCGTGACGGTGGCGCGCGACTTCACCGAGCGCAAGCACATGCAGGCGCAGCTCATGCTGGGGGACCGGCTGGCCTCCATGGGCATGCTGGCCGCGGGCATCGCGCACGAATTGAACAACCCGCTGTCCTACGTGCTCTCCAACCTGGAGTTCCTGCACCGCGCGCTGGGCCCCATGCCCCGGCCCCTGGGCGCCGAGGAGCTGCTGGAGTACCAGCAGGTGCTGGACGACGCGCGCGAGGGCTCCGAGCGGATGCGCCAGATCGTCCGCCAGCTCAAGGTCTTCTCCCGCGTGGACGACGCGCACGAGGAGGCGGTGGACCTGCACCGCGTGCTGGACTCCGTCGCGCAGATGGCGGCCAGTGAAATCCGGCCGCGCGCCCGGCTGGTGAAGCAGTACGGCGTCGTGCCGACGGTGCGTGCCAACGAGGGCAAGCTGTTCCAGGTGTTCCTCAACCTGGTCATCAACGCCGCGCACGCGATTCCAGAAGGCTTCACGGACGCGCACGAGATCCGGCTCATCACCCGCGTGGACGACGACGACCGGGTGGTGGTGGAGGTGCGCGACACGGGCCGGGGCATCGCACCGGAGCTGCTGCGCCGCATCTTCGACCCCTTCTTCACCACCAAGGCGCCGGGCCAGGGCACCGGCCTGGGCCTGTCCATCTGCGACACCATCGTGCGCGCGCTGGGCGGCACCATCACCGCGGAGTCCACGCCGGGGAACGGCGCCACCTTCCGCGTCACCCTGCACGTCTCCGCGCGGCCCGCGCGCGTGGCCTGAGCGGGCCCGCCTTCCGCGTCCATGCGGCGGAGCGGGCCGCCCGTCCGCTGCCGCGAAATGGACTGAATCCGCCGCGCTCCCGTGTTCGAGTGTGGAGCGTCGGACGGCCGCCCTCGCGTGCGCTGCCCTCCCGGGGGTAACGGAGACACGCTGGGGCCCCGCCGCCGTCGGGGGCCTTCCCTTCCAGAAGGCCGTGGAGGATGCCATGCGCACGCTGAACGCCCGCCTCGCTCCCGTGCTCGGGTTGCTGCTGGGCTGCGTGCTGGCGCTGGGGCCGGGCGCTTCCAGCGCGCAGGAGGGAACGCCGCAGGTCCCGGCTCCCGTGGAGGCTCCGGCCAACGGGTGCGCGGGCTCGGCGAACTTCCTCATCGGCGCGGCGCGCTCGGACATCACCGGCCCCGCGGCGGAGGTGGGGATGATGGGCTACGGGCAGGTGGGCCAGAAGACGGAGGGCATCCACCTGCGGCTGTTCTCACGGGCGTTCGTCATCGCCTCGCCCTGCAACGGCCGCCGCGTGGCCTTCGTCAGCGCGGACCTGGGCATGGTGTTCCAGGCGGTGAAGCAGCAGGTGGTGGAGCGGCTGCGCTCGAAGCTGGGCGACACGTTCTCCGACGAGAACGTGCTGCTCAGCGCCACGCACACGCACTCCGGGCCGGGCGGCTTCAGCCACTACACGTTCTACAACCTGACCACCTTCGGCTTCGTGCCCCAGAACTTCGAGGCCATCGTCTCCGGCATCACGGACTCCATCCTTCGCGCCAACGCGCGCCTGGCGGAAGGGTCGCTGCGGCTGTCCTCGGGCGACCTGCGCGGCGCCAGCATCAACCGCTCACCGGACGCCTACCTGCGCAACCCGGAGTCCGAGCGCGCCCGCTATCCCGACAACGTGGACACGCGCATGACGCTGCTCCGGATGACCGCCGCGGATGGGCGCGAGCTGGGGCTCGTCAACTGGTTCGCCGTGCACGCCACGTCCTTCGGCAACACGAACACGTACATCAGCGGCGACAACAAGGGGCTCGCGGCGCACACGTTCGAGGTGGAGAAGGGAGGACGGACGCCCGGAGGCCCGGACACCTTCGTCGCGGCGTTCGCGAACTCGAATGAGGGTGACGTCACGCCCAACATCCTGGGTGGCACGAACGGCGGCGGCGCGAACGACTTCGAGGACGCGGCCATCTCCGCGAAGAAGCAATACGACTTCGCCGCGCACCTGTGGTCCACCGCGGGGATGCCGGTGATGGGCGGCGTGGACTACCGGCACGCCTACGTGAAGATGGACGCGGTGGACGTCTCGCCCGCGTTCGCGGACGGCAGCGCGCACCGCACCTGTCCCGCGGCCATCGGCCTGTCCATGTTGGCGGGCGCGGAGGACGGGCCCGGCTTCGGTTCGGAAGGGGCCACGTGCGAGAACGTGCACGACGTGTGGAGCCAGTTCACCTGCGCCGCCGTCACCACGCCCTGCCAGGGGGAGAAGCCCATCGTCCTGGAGATGGGCACCATGAAGCCCTACCCGTGGTCCCCGGAGGTGCTGCCGCTTCAGGTGGTGACGGTGGGGCCGCTGGCGCTGGTGGCGGTGCCCTTCGAGGTGACCACCATGGCGGGCCGCCGGCTGCGCGACACGGTGCGCGCGCAGCTCCAGGGCGCGGGCGTGACGGACGTGGTCATCGCGGGACCGGCCAACGCCTACTCGGGCTACGTGGCCACGCGCGAGGAGTACGCGCGCCAGGACTATGAAGGCGCGTCCACGCACTTCGGCCCGTGGACGCTGGCGGCGTTGCAGCAGTCCTTCGCGGGGCTCGCGGGCAGCTTGCGCGAAGGGACGCCGGTGGCGCCCGGCCCCACGCCGCGCGACCTGCGCAAGGCGGTGGTGGGGCTGCAGCCCGGCGTGGTGTTCGACGACAAGCTGCTCTGGGTGGACTTCGGCGCCGTCGCGGAGGAGGCGAAGGCGTCCTACGCGCGGGGCGACACGGCGAGCGTCACCTTCTGGGGCGGCCACCCGCGCAATGACCTGAAGCTGGGCGGCACCTTCCTGCGCGTGCAGCGGCGGGAGGCGGATGGCACGTGGCGGGACGTGGCGAACGACGGGGACGGCGTCGCGCTGTACCACTGGCAGCGCGAGTACTGCGTGCCCACGCTCGCGTGCTCACAGGTGCGCATCACGTGGCCCATTCCCCGGGACACGCAGCCGGGCATGTACCGGCTGGTGCACGAGGGGAACTGGAAGTCCGGCTGGGACGGGCGCATCCACCCGTACTCGGGAAGCTCGCGCCCGTTCACCGTGAAGTAGCGCGCCGTCAGTCGCAGGAGCCGTCCGGGTTGCAGCGCTTGTCGCACTTCTTGCAGGCCTCGCCGCCCCTGCCGCACTGGTTCTTGTTGGGTGCGGGGATGCAGCTGTTGCCATCACAGCAGCCGTTGCAGGTGGACGGGTCACAGCGGCAGAAGCCGTTGATGCACGCCAGGCCCGGGCCGCACGCGGTGCCACTGAGGCCGCAGACGCACTTGCCCCCGGCGCAGCGGTTGGCGTTGAGGTCGCAGGCCGGGCCGGTGCCGCAGCCGCAGGTGCCGCGGTGGGTGCAGGTGTCGGCGCGGTCCGAGTCGCAGATTTCGCAGGCGACGCCGCCCACGCCGCAGGTGCGGAAGGTGCGGGACGTGCACACGCCGTCGCGGCAGCAGCCGTCCGGGCAGTCCACGCAGAAGGTGCCGCCGTTCGAGGCGGTCAGCCGCACGGTGACCTCCACCTCGTAGCCGTCGCGCACGGTGGCGGTGGCCTCGCCGGTGGCGACCGTGGCGTCGTTGCGCAGGCCGTCCACGCGCACGGTGGCCTGGGTGCCGTCGGCGGCGCCGTCCAGGAGGACGCGGAACGTCTCACCGTTCACGAGCGCGCGGCTGGAGTCCTCGGGCAGCAGCGAGGTGGGCACGGTGGCGCCGTCCGCGGTGGCGGCGATGCGCAGCCGGGTGAGGTTGAGGGTGGGCTCGAACTCGGCGGTGACGAAGAGCGCGGTGCCGGCCGCGGCGGCGGGGTCGCGGCAGGCGGCCAGGGACACCAGCGCGAGCAGGCCGCTGCACAGAAGGAGCCGGGCGAGCGTCCGGCCGGGGGTTGCTCCCACGGAAGTCATGATGCGCGCGAGGGTAACGGTTCCCCGCCGCGACGTGGAAAGCATGGCGGGGATGGGCCTTGCGGCGTTGGACATCGGACGCTCACGCCCGATGGGTTACCGGACATGTTTCTCGCATGGCACCTGGGGCGGGAAGGCCGCAGCATGAGGGAGCGCGCGAGACCCGAGGGAGGCGGCAACGGCATGGTGGTCATCGTCATGGGCGTTTCAGGCACCGGGAAGTCCACGGTGGGCCGGGCGCTCGCGGACCGGCTGGGGTGGACGTTCGTGGACGCGGACGACCTGCACTCGGTGGAGAACCGCCGGAAGATGGCCGCGGGCACGCCGCTGACGGACGTGGACCGGCAGCCCTGGCTGGAGCTCTTGCGCGCGAGGATGGAGAAGGCGCTGGAGACGGACGAGGACCTGGTGCTGGCGTTCTCCGGCCTCAAGGCCTTCTACCGGGCGAGGCTCACCGTGGACCCCGCGCGCGAGCGCTGGGTGTACCTGCACGCGCCCGCGTCCGTCATCCTCGAGCGGATCCAGAAGCGCGTGGGGCACTTCATGCCGGCGTCGCTGCTCCAGAGCCAGCTGGAGACGCTGGAGGTCCCCGACGGCGCGTTCACCATGGACGTGACGCCCCCGCCCGGAGAAGTCGTCGACCACATCGTGGCGGGGCTGGCGTTGAAGCCCCGGGTGTAGGGCGCTTTCAGCGCACGGGCTCGACGGTGGCGCCCAGGCGCTCCAGCAGCTCGCGGTACCAGGTGAAGGCGCGCTCGGTGTGGCCCTTCAGCTCCTTCGTGCCCCACAGCAGCGTGAGCGTGCGGCGCGTGGTGGCGTCCGTCTTGGTGCGCTGGGCGTCCTTCACCGCGTTGGCGCACGGGCCCTGCGCGTCGAAGAGGCACAAGAGGCCCTCCAGGTCGATGGTCTGCCCGGACGCGTTGAAGACGTAGCGGTCGCCCTGGATGGCGGTGGAGACGCGGAACGGGGCCTGGGCCTTGTCCAGGTCCACCACGCTGATGGGCAGGCCGCTGTGCAGCGACACGGCGTTGCAGGCGTCCACCGCGGCGTTGATGGTGCCCAGGGTGCCGTCGCCGGAGGCTCGCACCAGGTACTCGGACGCGGGCTTGCCCCGGCCCGTGGGCTTGTAGCCGCCGTGGCGGAGCAGGTCGCGCACGGCGCCCCGGACGGCGTCGTCACTCTGGAGGGGCGCGGTGGCGCCAGGCTTCAGCAGGGCCTGCAGCCAGTCGGGCGCGGGCAGGTCCCCCAGGGGAGCGGGAAAGGAGGACGTGAAGGCGATGAGGTCGAGGAGGGGATGGGGGTCGACGGTCAGCACGGCGGCACTCTACGCCACACGCTGGTAGGGTAGGGATGGCCGCTGTTCCCCTCGTCCCCTCCTGGAGCATCCGCATGCCCACGCTCATCCCGAAGCCCATCCGCGTGACGGCGGTGGGCAACAAGCCGAAGCTCATTGACGAATACGTGGGCCGGGTGAACTCCAAGACGTCCAACATCAGCGTGGCCCACATGCGCAGCCCGGGCGGGTGGGAGGAGCCGGGCCAGACGCCCGAGTTCCGTGAAATCACCCTGGTGCTCGCGGGCACGCTGCGGGTGGAGCACAAGGGCGGGGTGATGGACGTGCACGCCGGCCAGACGGTGGTGTGCGAGCCCGGCGAGTGGGTCCGCTACAGCACCCCCGACGAGGAGGGCGCGGAGTACGTGGCCATCTGCACCCCGGCGTTCTCCCCGGGCACCGTGCACCGGGACGACTGAGGCCCGCGTTTCAAGCCGGGCGGAATCCCGGGCGGGGGCCTGCCTGCCCGGCCGCGTGGATGGACCTGGGGCGGTTGGGGGTTCGGAAGCATCCCTCCGGCGGGCGGCTCATGGCATAAGGGCGCGCCGCCTGATTCCCCGGGCCTTTTCGGTACGCACATGATCCGTCTCGACAACATCGGCAAGCAACACGGTCAGCAGATCCTCTTCATCGAGGCGTCGGCCGCGCTCCACAAGGGCGAAAAGGTGGGCCTCGTGGGCCCGAACGGCGCGGGCAAGACGACGCTGTTCCGGATGATGACCGGCCAGGAGTACCCGGACGAGGGACAGGTCTCCATCGACCGCGGCGTCACCATTGGCTACTTCAGCCAGGACGTCGGTGAGATGGACGGCCGCAGCGCCGTGTCCGAGGTGATGGACGGCGCGGGCCCGGTGAGCACCGTCGCGGCGGAGATGAAGCATCTGGAAGCCGCCATGGGTGACCCGGACCAGGCGGACAACATGGAGAAGCTCGTCGAGCGCTACGGCGTCGTGCAGGGCCGGTTCGAGGAGCTGGGCGGGTACGCGCTGGAGGGCCGCGCGCGGGAAATCCTCGCGGGCCTGGGCTTCAGCGAAGAGATGATGGACGGCGACGTGGGCAAGCTGTCGGGCGGTTGGAAGATGCGCGTGGCCTTGGCGCGCATCCTCTTGATGCGGCCGGACGCGATGTTCCTGGACGAGCCTTCCAACCACCTGGACCTGGAGTCGCTCATCTGGCTGGAGGGCTTCCTCAAGGGGTACGAGGGCGCGCTCCTGATGACGTCGCACGATCGCGAGTTCATGAACCGCATCGTGACGAAGGTGGTGGAGATCGACGGCGGTTCGCTGACGACGTACTCGGGCAACTACGACTTCTACGAGGGCCAGCGCGCGCAGAACGAGGCGCAGCAGCAGGCGCAGTACGAGCGTCAGCAGGCGATGCTCGCGAAGGAGATCAAGTTCATCGAGCGGTTCAAGGCCCGCGCGTCGCACGCGGCGCAGGTGCAGAGCCGGGTGAAGAAGCTGGAGAAGATCGAGAAGGTGGAGCCGCCGAAGCGCCGCTCCACGGTGCTCTTCGAGTTCCAGCCGCCGCCGCGTTCCGGTGACGACGTGGTGAACCTGAAGAACGTGAGCAAGGGTTACGGCAAGCGGACCATCTACGACGGCCTGGACTTCCTGGTGCGCCGCGCGGAGCGCTGGTGCGTGATGGGCGTGAACGGCGCGGGCAAGTCCACGTTGCTGAAGCTGGTGACGGGCACGACGCAGCCGGATGAAGGCACGGTGGCGCTGGGTGGCAGCGTGAAGATGGGTTACTTCGCGCAGCACGCGATGGACCTGCTGGACGGAGAGAAGACGGTCTTCGAGCAGCTGTCGGACGCGTTCCCGAGGGCGGGTCAGGGCTCGCTGAGGGCGCTGGCGGGCTGCTTCGGCTTCAGCGGCGACGAGGTGGAGAAGAAGTGCCGGGTGCTGTCGGGTGGAGAGAAGGCGCGTCTGGTGATGGCGCAGATGCTCTACGACCCGCCGAACTTCCTGGTGCTGGACGAGCCCACGAACCACCTGGACATGGGCACGAAGGAGATGCTGATCACGGCGCTGTCGCGCTACGAGGGCACGATGTTGTTCGTGTCCCACGACCGGCACTTCCTGGGAGCGCTGTCCAACCGCGTGCTGGAGCTGACGCCGGACGGCATCCACAAGTACGGCGGCGGCTACACGGAGTACGTCGCGCGCACCGGCCAGGAAGCCCCGGGCCTGCGGAGCTGACGTGGCGGACTCCACCGGCATGGTGAAGGTGGGGTTCTGGGACGAGGACACCCAGAGCGTGGAGACGCTCTGGGCGACCCCGCTGGGACAGGACCGGTACCGCCTGGAGAACAGCCCGTTCTTCGCGTACCGCGTGTCGTTTCAGGACGTGGTCGAGGCCCAGCCGGATCCAGGTGGCCGGCTGGAGTTCCAGCGCGTCGTGGAGAAGTCCGGCCACAGGACGGTGCGGGTCATCCTGGATGACGTCGAGTCTCCGGACGCGAAGCCCTTCATGGATGGATTGAGGCAGCGCGGCTGCGGTTACGAAGGCTTCCAGCCCAAGCTGCTCTCCATCGACCTGCCTCCGGAAGTCCGGCTGGAAGACATCAAGCGCTACCTCATTGAGCAGGACGTCCAGTGGGAGCATGCGGATCCGACCTACGCCGACCTGCATCCGGACGAGAAGTAGGCGGCAGCGCAGTTACTCGAACAGCTTGCTCGCGAGCCGGGCCAGGCGCTGGGCCTTGCCCCGGTACGGCGGGAAGAAGAGGTTCGTGAAGGCCGTGCGGCCCTGACGTACCACCGCGCGCTCGTGGCTGAAGGCCTTGAAGCCCGCTTCGCCGTGATACGCGCCCAGGCCGCTCTGTCCCACGCCTCCGAAGGGCAGGTGCGGGTTCACGTTGTGCAACACCACGTTGTTCACCACCGTGCCGCCCGCGCTCGTCTCCTTCAGCAGGCGCTCCACCGTGGCCTCTTCGTGGCTGAAGACATACATGGCCAGCGGCTTGCCTCCCGCGCGCACCTGCGTCACCACTTCATCCAGTGACTCGAAGCGCAGCACCGGCAACAACGGCCCGAAGATCTCCTCGTCCATCACCGCCGTCTCCGGCGTCACGTCCGCCAGCACCGTGGGCGCGATGTAGCGCGTCTCCGCGTGCACGCCGCCTCCCGCCACCACCCGCGCGCCTCCCGCCACGGACTCATCCAGCAGCCGGCACACGCGCTTGTACGCGCCGTCATCCACCATCCGGCAGAAGTCCGGCGTCGCCCGCCGCGCCTCCTCCGTCTTCCCGTAGAAGCGCTCCAGCGCGGACTTCATCCCGGAGAGCAGCGCCTCTTCCTTCGACGCGTGCACCCAGACGTGGTCCGGCGCGATGCACGTCTGCCCCGCGTTCAGGAACTTGCCCCAGACAATCCGCTCCGCCGCCGCGTCCACGTCCGCTGACGCATCCACGATGACCGGCGACTTGCCACCCAGCTCCAGCGTCACCCCCGCCAGGTGCCGCGCCGCCGCCTCCATCACCCGCCGCCCCACGCGCGGCCCGCCCGTGAAGAAGAAGTGGTCGAACGGCAGCCGGAGCAACGCCTCGCCCACCTCCGCGCCGCCCTCCACCAGCGCCACCTCGTCCTGCGGAAACACGTCCCTCAGCAGCTGCGCCAGGAAGCGCGCCGTGCCCGGCGTCTTCTCGCTCGGCTTGCACAGGACGGCATTGCCCGCCGCCACCGCCGCCACCAGCGGTGACACCAGCAGGTGGAACGGGTAGTTCCACGGCGCCAGGATGAGCACCACGCCCTTGGGCTCCGGGTGCACCTCGCTCTTCGTGCCCGTGAGCAGCAACGGCGCACCCACCTTGCGCGGCTTCATCCACGCCTTCAGGTGCTTCTGCACGTGCGCCAGCTCCAGCAGCACGGGCAGGATCTCCGTCGCCTCCACCTCCGCGGGCGGCTTGCGGAAGTCCTCGTGCAGCGCGTCCGCCAGCTCCTCACGCCGCTCCAGGAGCAGCGCCTTGAGCTTCTCCAGCCGCGCGAGGCGCTCCTTCGGCCCTGTCTTCGCCAGCTCCCAGCGGCGCGCCTGGAGGCGGTCGAACACCGCCTGCAGGTCTCCCGGGACCAGGGCCTCCTCCACTGACACCACGCGCATGCCGGTTCCTCTCTCCCGCCCCGGGACCTACTCCAGCATCCGGGTCGCCTTGGAAGCCCATTCCTGGGTCTTTCCCCGATACGGCGGGAAGAACACCGCGGCCAGCGACTTCATCCACTGGACCATCACGGCCCGCTCATGGCTGAACGTCTTGAAGCCGTAGTGCCCGTGGTAGTTCCCCAACCCGCTCATCCCCACCCCGCCGAACGGCAGGTTCGGGTTCGCCACGTGGATGAGCACGTTGTTCACCACCACCCCGCCGGACGTCGTGTGCTGGAGCACCTCCTCCACCATCTTCGAGTCCTGCGAGAACACGTACAGCGCCAGCGGCTTCCCGCCTTCGTTGATGTGCGCGTAGACCTCCTCGCGCCGCTCGTACGTCAGCACCGGCAACACCGGCCCGAAGATCTCCGCCTCCATGATGGGCATCTTCGTCGTCACCCCGGACAACACCGTGGGTGCCACATACCGCGACGGCCCGTCCGCCGTGCCGCCCGCCTCCACCTTCGCCCCCGCGGCGAGCGTGCGGTCGAGCACCTCCTTGAGCCGCCTCCACGCCGCGGGGTCCACCACCCGGGCGAAGTCCGGGCTCGCCTGACGCTCGGCCTCGGTCTCACCGTAGAAGCGCGTCAGCACCGCCTTGAACGCCTCCAGGAACGCCTGCTGCTTCGACGCCGGCACGTAGATGTAGTCCGGCGCCACGCACGTCTGGCCCGCGTTGACGAACTTGCCCCACGCCAGGGCCTCCGCCGCCGCCTTCAGGTTCGCCGACTCGTCGATGATGACCGGCGACTTGCCGCCCAATTCCAGCGTCACGCTGGACAGGAACTTCGTCGCCGCCGCCATCACCTTGCGGCCGATGTTCGGGTTGCCCGTGAAGAAGAAGTGGTCGAACGGATGCTGGAGCAGCGCCTCCGCCACCTCCGCGCCGCCCTCGAACACCGCCACCTCGTTCTCCGGGTACACGTCCCGCACCAGCTTCGCCAGGAAGCGCGACGTGTGCGGCGTCTTCTCACTGGGTTTGATCATCACCGCGTTGCCCGCGGCGATGGCCGCGATGAGCGGCGCCGCCACCAGCTGGAACGGGTAGTTCCACGGCGACAGGATGAGCACCACGCCCTTCGCCTCGAAGCGCACGTGGCTGGACGCGCCCTTGAGCGTCAGCGGCGTCGCCACCCGCTTGGGCTTCATCCACGACTTCAGGTGCTTCACCGTGTGGTTCAGCTCCTCCAGCGTCGGGTGGATCTCCGTCAGCTCCACCTCCATCGCCGGCTTGCGGAAGTCCTGGTGGATGGCCTCCGCCAGCTGCTCGCGCCGCGCGATGATGGCCTCACGCAGCTTGCGCAGTCGCGCGATGCGCTCCGCGGGAGTGCTGCGCGACAGGTTCCAGCGGTTCGCGCGCTGCGACTCGAACACCGCGCGGATGCGGTCCACTTCAACCGAGGCCTGGGGAAGGAGGGACGCGACGGCTTCCAGCATGACAGAGCTCCGTTTCAGGAAAGACGCAAAAGGGTCAGCGGGGCTCGAGCCCGCGAAGAAGGGTGGTGATGGCCGCCGTCAGCTCGGCGGTGAAGTCCACGCGCAGGGGCGCCATGTGCGGCAGCGTCAGCACCTCGCGCGCCACGGGCGCGATGTCCGCCATCTGCCGCAGGCCCGTCATCAGCGCGTGCACGTGGCGGATGAGCTGGACCGCGGACTCCGGCGTGAGGAAGGGCAGCCGCGCCTGGAGCAGCGCCGCCGTCGTCCCCATGGACACGAGCACGCGCTCCTTGAACGCCTGGGCCTGCGCCACCGTGACGTTCTGCTCCAGCACCGTCTGCGCCCGCGCCAGGAGCCGCGTGAAGGTCTCTTCACCCTCCAGCGACTCGGCCACCGTGCGCGCCAGCTGGTGGCCCGTCCACGTTCCGTCTTCGGCCAGGCGGCCGTTCAGCTTCGCGAACCACGCGATGAGCAGGTCGTCCAGGAGCGCCAGGAACAGCGCCTCCTTCGTCGGGAAGTAGAGGAACACCGTCCCCTTCGCCAGGCCCGTGCGCGCCGCGACGTCCGCCATCTTCACCTCGGCGAACGACGTGGCCTCGAACAGCGCCCGCGCCGCGTCCAGCAGCTCCCGCCGCCGCGCTTCCTTGTCCTCGTCCCGCCGCGCCCGCAGCGGCACGACCCGCTTCTCGGCCAGTGCTCCCGCCATGACCCGGAGTTAAATGACCGCCGGTCATCGGTCAAGCCGGCGCATGGGTCTTCTTCCACCGCAGGACGTTCGCGAGGGGAGGGGATGGTGTCGTGTAATCTCATGTGCGACGCTGGGTGACATGATGAGGCCCATCGACGCGGAGCTGCTGTCGGGGAGCGCGCTGTACCAGGAGGTGGTGCTGCGCAAGCTGGCCCACGCGCGCGAGTCGGTGTGGATGGCCACCGCCAACGTGAAGGCCATGTACGTGGAGCGCTCGAAGGGGGCGTTCGTGCCGCTCCTGGAGGTGCTGGATGGGCTGGCCGCCCGGGGCGTGGCGCTGCGGCTGTTGCACGCGGAGCTGCCCAGCCGGCCGTTCCGGGCTGCGTTCGACGCGCGCTCCCGGCTGGTGAAGGGCGGGCTGGAACTGAAGGTGTGCCCGCGCGTCCACTTCAAGGCGGTGGTGGTGGACGGCGCCTGGGTCTACCTGGGGAGTGCAAACCTCACCGGCGCGGGCCTGGGCGCCAAGGGCGATGATGTCCGCAACTTCGAGCTGGGTTTCGTGACGGAGGACTTCGACACCATCGACCGGACGACGGCCCTCTTCGAGGCCGTGTGGAGCGGCGCCGAGTGCCGGGGATGTCGGCTGCGCGCGGTGTGTCCTGACCCCATCTTGCCCTCCGGCGGCGGACAGGCGAAGAAACGGGGACGGGACGCGGTGCGCTTGGGGAAGTCCCGCCGGCTGCGACGTCCACGGGAGGACTCGACATGACGCTGCACTTCGCGCCGCGCACCGCGCCCTGGGGGACCAGCGCGGGGTGATGCCTCCAACCTCCAGTGCGTGGGACGACGCGAACGCGGATGTCCGGGCCCGCCGTCGGGTCCGGCGGCGCACGTATTGGTGGTGCGCGCTGATCATCACGCTGGGCTCGCTGGCGCACCCGCTGGTTCTGGGCGGCTTCCGCGCGGACTTCCTCGCGGCGCACCTGGCCTGGGCCGTGGCGTTCCTCGCGCTGGGGACCGCGGTCGGCGCGGGGTGGCTGCGACCGCCCTTCAGCGGCATCGCGGCGGGCACCGTCAGCCTGACGGCGCTCACCGTGAGCATCCAGCTCACCGGAGGCCTGGAGAGCCCGCTGTTCCCCGCCTTCTATACGGTGCCCCTCCTGGTCGCCGTCTTCGTCCCGGGCCAGCGCCTGCCGGTGTGGTCCGCCATCGGCGGCACGCTGGTGGCGGTGGGGCTGATGACGTGGCTGTCGCACGTGCCCTGGACGGTGTTCGTCAGCCACTGCTTCAGCCTCTTCTTCGTGTTCGCGGTGTCCGCCCACGGCGCGGAGACCTTCCGCAAGCTGCGCGCGGCCGAACGCAGCGCGCACCTGGAGCGCGTGGAGGCCCTGCGCCAGCTGGCGGAGAGCGAGTCGCGCCGCGCCCGCGTGGAGCGCCAGCGCGCGGAGGTGGAGCGGCTGGTGGTGGTGGGACAGCTGGCCGCGGGCGTGGCCCATGAGGTGAACAACCCGCTCGCGTACGTGAAGTCGAACCTGCACTACCTCCAGGAGGAATGGGCGCACGGCGCGCCCGATGACCTGGAGGACGTGCGGCGCGTGCTGGACGAGACGCAGCAGGGCGTGCTCCGCATCCAGCAGATCGTCACCGACCTGCGCCTGTTCTCCCGCGAGGCCCCCGACGAACTGGAGTCCTGCGACGTCGCGCAGGCGCTGGCCGAGGCACAGCGGCTGGCCTCGGTGCGCCTGCGCAGCCTGGGCGTGGTGGACCGCGACGTGGCGGAGGAGCTCTCCCCCGCGCGCGTCACGGCCCGCCACCTGGTGCAGGTGCTGGTGAACCTGCTGCTCAACGCCGCGGACGCGCTGGAGGCCGCCCGCTCCAGCAAGCCCGCGCACGTGATGCTGCGCGCGCGCATGGAGGACGGCCGCGTGCGGGTGGAGGTGGAGGACAACGGGCCGGGCATCCCCGAAGCCGCGCTGCCGCGCCTCTTCGAGCCCTTCTTCACCACGAAGCCGCCCGGCAAGGGCACCGGCCTGGGCCTGGCGCTCTGCCGCGACTACGTGGCGCGCGCGGGCGGCACCCTGGACGCGGAGAACCGCGCGGAAGGCGGTGCTCGCTTCATCCTCCGGTTGCCCGTCGCCGGTACCGCATCCCCCCCTGTCCGCCGCGAAGCGCCAGCGCCCGTGGACGCGAACGCGGAGCCCGCGGCCGAGTAGCCCCTTTCAGCCCTTCATCGCTCCAGCGCGTGCGCCACCTGCCCCAACAGGCGCAGGCGCGGGGAGTCCAGCTTGCGCACGGTGCGCATCAGGCGCCGCACTTCGGGACGCTCACGGTACTCCGGCGGATCCTCCGCGAGCTGCGGCGCGCCGTCCTCCGTCACCGCCGCCGTCGCGCTCAACCCGAGCAGCACGTCCGACGAGCAGCTCAGCACGAGGCAGAGTTTCCGCAACGTCCGCACGCTGGGCAGCATGTGCCCGCGCTCCAAACGGCCGTACACCTCGGTGGCGATGCCGACGCGCTCGGCGACATCGGCCTGCGTCAGCTCCAGCCGCTGCCGGGCCACTCGCACCGCGTTTCCAATGAGGGTTGCCAGTCGCTGTTCCATGGCGTGCAAAACCTGTCGAAAGAGGAGCTTCTCCCCCCGCTTTTCAGACGGAGAGGTACCGGGGAGAAGTCGCTGCCTTGCGTGACCTCGTGAGACACAGATTACGAGTGGGGTCTGACATCTCCGGGCGTTCGGACAGGGCCCGCAAACCCTCGACAATCCGCCGTTTCCGCCGTTCTCGCGCACGCGTTTGGCAAGGCTTCCCGGGTGTTTTTCCTGGCGCGTCACGCGCGCCGAACCGGGGTGGTAGGCGGGCACGCTTCCGCCCCTCCCAAGACGTCACGGGAAGGCCTTGAGAGGTCGCCCGACGTGCCAGGTTGCTTCGTGCGATTCACAACGGCTTCGAGGGTCCGGGGAGACCGCGCGCTTCCGGCGGAACGGGGCCGGAAGCGGGGCTCGATACCCGGGGGGCTTCAGTGCTGCTTCAGGATTCGGACGGCAGCGCGGCGCGGGCTTCGGAGTACTCGCGCACCATGCGTTCCACGACGGTGGCGGCGGGCAGCACGTCCTTCACGAAGGCCACGCCCTGGCCCGCGCTCCAGGTGTCCTTCCACGCCTTGCCCTGGCCCGCGCGGAAGCGCTCCAGCGCGCTCTTGATGAAGTTGCCGTGCACGCCCGTCACTTCCTTCGTGTACTCCAGATCCTCGGGCCCGGAGTCCACCAGCGCCTGCTTGTAGTCGGGCGCGGCGCCGGCCTCCTCCGTGGCCAGGAAGCGCGTGCCCACGTACGCGCCGTCCATGCCCAGCGCGAGCGTGGCGGCCAGGTGGCGCCCCGTGGACAGCGCGCCCGCGAGCACCACCGGCACGCCCAATTCCGCCTTGAGCCACGGCCCCAGCACCATGGGGCTCAGGTTGCCCGCGTGGCCGCCCGCGCCGCTGCCCACCGCGACGAGCGCGTCCACGCCGGCCTTCACGGCCTTCTCCGCGTGGCGCAGTGAAATCACGTCGCTCCACACCTTGCCGCCGTACGCGTGCACGCGCTCCACGATGGGCGTGGGGTCGCCCAGGCTGGTGATGACCAGCGGCACCTGGCGCTCCACCGTCGCGGCCACGTCCTCCTCCAGGCGCTCGGCCCACTTGAGGATGAGGTTCACGCCGAAGGGCACGTCCTTCGGGAACGTGTTCAGGAAGTCCCGGTACGCCTGCGCGGTGCGGTAGTTGAGCGACGGCACCGCCCCGATGGCGCCCGCGCGTCCGGCGGCCTCCAGGAGCGCCGCGTTGGACACCAGGAACATGGGGGCGGCGATGATGGGATAGCGGATGCCCAACATCCGGGTCACTGCGGTGTCGATGCGCGAAGGGGCCATGCGCCGCATTGGAGCATGCGTGCACGCGAGCGCGAGGCCGAAAAATCGGCCTGGGCGGCGTTGTCAATCACAGCGTGTCCCGGCGGGGGAAAACCCCTGGTGTTTCCGTGGTTTACGTAGCACGTAGGGCTGACATAAGGTGCCCGCCCCGGCGGCAAGCCGGGAAACCGGGGAGTCCCTTCGGTGAAGCGAACCGGGGAGCGCCGCCGAGCGCCTTCGCGGGGAGGCCAGAGCCAGTCGTGAGTGACGAGCGTCCGGACGCGCTGCTCAAGAGCGCACTCGAAAAGATCGTCTACTTCGAGGCCCGTGCGCAGCAGTTGCATGGCGAGCTGGCGTCCGCGCGCGACGAGCTTTCGCACCTGAAGGAGGACCTGGCGGCGGGGCACCAGCGTGAGCTGGACCTGCGCCGGGAGGTGGCGTCGCTGGAGGTGAAGAGCGCCCGCGCGCAGGCCGAGCGCGAGGAGCTGTCCCGGCTCAACCACGCGCTGCGGCTGGAGCGCGACCAGCTGATGGCGAAGCTGCTGGACGCGAGCCGGATCCACTCGTCCGGACAGGCGCGCGCCATGGCGGAGGACGATGCCGACGAGCTGGGGTTCGACCTGGCGTCGTTCATCTCCCAGCTGCGCAGCGAGGTGATCCTCCGCGGGGACGTGCCCGCGATGCGCGCGCCCTTCAACGGGCCGGCGGTGCCGCTGAAGGCCTCCGAGCCGAGCGTGCCGTGGACGGAGCGTCCCGCGCCGGCCATTCCGCCCCGGGCTTCGACGGTGGCGTCAGGCGCGATGGATTCGGGGCTGTCGCCGGTGGCGCGCGAGGCGCAGCGGCTGCAGAGCGAAGGCCGGCTGCGGGTGAGCCCGGAGCAGATGGCGGAGCTGTCCGGCCACGCGGGCAGCACCACGGACGAGACGCTGTTCGGATTCTCCGTGCGGGAGCTGTCGGCGGCGGACGCGGCGGCGCGGGTGCGGGCGGCGGAGCGGCTGAAGGCGCTGGCGCATCCGGCGGCGGCGCCCGCGTTGGCGGCGGCGCTGCACGCGGAGACGGACGCGACGGCGCAGGTGGCGCTGGTGCAGGCGTTCGCGGGGCTGTGCCGGGAGGAGGGCGCGTCGGTGGTGTCGCCGCTCCTGTCGTCGCCGGTGCCGGAGGTGCGCATCGCGGCGTTGAAGGCGCTGCTGGTGCTGGCGCCGAAGGACGCGGCGCCGCACCTGGCGCAGGCGATGAAGGATTCGGACCGGTCGGTGCGCCGGCGCGCGTCGCTGTTGGCCCTGGGGTTGGAGGGGGAGACGGCGCGGCGGCTGGGCGAGGACGCGATCCACGACACGGATCCGGAGGTCCGCGCGCTGGCGGCGCTGGCGCTGGGCGCGGGCCGGGGAGAGAACGCCCGGACGCTGCTGTTGGGCGCGCTGGACGACGGCGAGGCGCGCGTGCGCAAGGCGGCGGCGCAGAGCCTGTCGCGCATCCTGGGGCACGACGTGTCCGCGGTGGTCGCGCTGGATGATGCGCACCGGCGCCGGGAGATCCGCCGGCTGGCGACGCTGCCCGTGAAGCCCGTGCGCGCGACGCTGGAAGTGAAGCCAGTGCCCGCGGCCCCCGTGGTCGCGGAGGTGGCGCAGCCCGTGGCGGTGCAGGGCACTCCTGTGCAGCCGGTGGCCGTGAGTGCCGCGCCGCAGGTGAGCGCCCCGGTCGCGGTGCCACAGGCCCTCCCTTCGATTCCCGAGCACACCGCCGTGCCGGTGTCGCTCGCGGACGTCGCCGCGAACACCTCGCAGTGGACCGCTACGCCCATGGCCGCCCCCGCGCTCGCGGTCGCCGCCGTGGGCGCGGCCCGCTCCGCACCCGTCGCGATGCACGGTGCGGCTCCCGCGCCTGCCCGGGTCGTGAACGGTGGGCCCGTGTCCTTCGCTTCGGGCCCCGCCGCGCCGCCGTCGCGCCCGGTGGCTCCTGTTCCTCCCGCCGCGCCCGCGCAGCCCGCCGTGCGGCGGACGCCCGTGCAGGCCGCGCTGGTCGCCATGGGCGCGCCTCCTCCCGCCCGGGCTCCGGCACCTTCCGCCGCGCCGCCGGTTCCTCCCAAGCGCGGGCCCTCTCCCGTGGAAGCGCTGTGTGGGGCGATGTTGCAGGAGGTGCGGGTCGCTGTCCGAGGACGCTCGCTCGCCGAGCTGACGTCCGGGCTGTCCGCTCCGGCGGAACTCGCCCAGGAGGCTGTTGCCCTGCTGGTGGCCCGAGGGGCCATCGTGCGAAGGGGGCACAAATACTTCGCTGCTTGAGGCAAGGTGGGACTCGCCCAGGCCTCACACGTCATCCGAAGGGTCGTTCATGGAAGCGCCGACGTACAGCTCGAAGCAGGTAGCCGAGATGCTCGGCGTGACTCCGAAGTCCATCCCCGCGGAGCTGCGCAAGGACGCCTACGGCCCGGAAGACGTGTGGGAGCTGCGCACGACGCTCAACAAGTTCCCGCCCACCGCGGGCCTGCGCAAACAGCTCTTCCTCAACTTCAAGGGCGGCACCGGCAAGACGTCCCTGTCCACGTCCTACGCGTGGCGCCTGGCGGAGCTGGGCTACGCCGTCCTCCTCATCGACCTGGACAGCCAGGGCCACGCCACCAAGTGCCTGGGCTACGAGGGCGAGGACTTCGAGAAGACGCTGCTGGACGTGCTCGTCCGCAAGACGCCGCTCGCGCAGGTGGTGCAGAAGTCCACCCTGCCCAACCTGGACTTCATCCCGTCCAACCTGAGCATGTCCACGGTGGACCTGGCGCTGATGCCCATGGCCGGCCGTGAGTTCAAGCTGCGCAACGCGCTCAAGGACGTGGAGGCGCAGTACGACTTCATCGTCTTCGACGCGCCTCCGTCCTTCGGCCTGCTCAACCTCAACGCGCTGATGGCCGCGAACGACCTGTTCGTGCCGGTGCTCGCGGACTTCCTGTCCTTCCACGGCCTCAAGCTGCTGTTCGAAACGGTGCAGAGCCTGGAGGAGGACCTGAACCACGTGCTGGACCACGTGTTCATCGTGGTGAACTCCTTCAACGCCACCTTCAAGCTGGCGAAGGAGGCGCTGGAGGCGCTCCAGACGCACTACCCCGAGTACCTGCTGCCCACCATCATCCGGCAGTGCACCAAGTTCGCGCAGGCCTCCAGCGAGGGCCGCCCGGTGTTCGTGGCGGACCCCACGTCCAAGGGCGCCAACGACATCCAGGCCATGCTGGACAACGTGCTGCCGCGCCTGGTGGCCGCGCACGCCGCGGCGGTGAAGGCCGGCACCGCGACGAAAGCCGGCTGAGATTTCCCCATGAAGAAAGCCTTCGAACAGAACGTGTCCCGCGCGAAGCCGCGCCTCCGCCTGGGGGCGCTGACGGGTGCCCTCGACCCGGCCGACCCCACGGGGACCGCCGCCGCCACGCCGGAGCCCGCCGCGCCGGAAGCGCCTGCGCCCGTCGCGGAGTCGCCGGACCTGTCCTCCGAGGTGCGCTCGCGCATCGAGCGCCGCGCCGGCCCGCGTCCCACCGCCGCCGAGGCGATGGAGGCCGCGCTGAACGCCCCGCCCAGGCACGCCGCGCCGCCCCCCGCCGCGCAGGGGCTGCCGGCGGTGACGGCGCCCTCGTTCTCGCCGGTGTCCCACGCGCTGTCCGCGCTGGTGTCCCCGGAGGCCGCGCGCGTGGAGGAGGAAGCGCCGCCCGCGCCGTGGCTGGATCCGGATTCGCAGGAGACCGCGCCCGGCTGGAACGTGGCGCAGGAGTCCGCGCCGGAAGAGTCCGTCTGGGACGCGGACGCGGTGCCGCCGGTGTCGCACCGCGAGGTGGCGGAAGCCGTCGCCGCGTCCGCGTGGAACGTGTCCGTCGCGCAGCAGCGGGAGTCCGTGGTCGAGGCCTTCGGACGGGAGCCCCTGGGCGCCGAGCCGACGCCCACGCACGTGGAGCCACCTCCGCCCACCGCCGCGCGCTGGGATGCGCTGACGGCGCGTCCGGAAGCCGCCACGCACGTGGACCCGACGCGCGTGGCACCCCTGGCCCACTCCGTGACGCACACCGAAGCGCTGCGCGCCGAAGTGGCCCGCGTGGAGCCCCCCGCCGCGACGCGCGCGGAGGCTGCTGCGCCGGTGCCTCCCCAGGCTGAAGCCCCTCGCGCCGACACGCGGGGCGCTCCGGTCACCTTCGCGTCGCCGCCCCCGGCGATGGCGCAGGCGGAAGCCCCCCGGGGCATGCCGGCCACCTTCGCGGGCCCGCCTCCCGGAGTACAGTTCGATGGACGGATGGGCGTTCAGGCCCTCCGCATGCCTTCCGAGGCCGAGCCCATGACGACGTACGCTGCCGTCCAGGCCTCCACCGTCACCACCACCGAGACGGTGGCCCGACAGGAAGCCGCGCCCGCCCCCGTCGAGGTGCAGACGCCCGCGCCTCCCCGCGAGGACGACTCCGAATCCCGCCGTGAGAAGCTCAAGGCCCGCCTCAAGGCCGTGCGCGAGAACCCGCGCCCGGAGCCGCTGCCCGCCACCGTCGCGGAAGCCGGCCAGCGCGCCGTGGAGCGCATCACCCACCTCCAGGCGGAGCTCACCAAGGTCAAGGCGGCCAACCTCACGCTCACCCAGGACCTCGAAGTGGCCCGCCGCCAGGCGGAGAAGGCCACCGAGGAGGCCCGCCTGCGCATGGACGAGGCCCGCCGCCTGTCCGCGGAGATGGAGGGCCGCGTGAAGCTGCTCGCCGACCTGGAGCGCGAGCTGGCCTCCCTGGAAGGCGAGCGCGACGAAGCGCTCCTCTCCCTCCAGGAGTCCCGCCAGGCCCTCCAGGCCGCCGCGAAGGAGCACGAAGCGCTGGAGCAGGTCGTGACCAAGGGCAAGCTGGCCCTGGCCGACAGCCTGGCGGAAGAGGAGCGCCTCGCCGTGGAGCTGGAAGGCGCCAAGGACGAGTCCGCCTCCCTGCGCCGCGCCGTGGAGACGCTCCAGGGCGAGCGCGACGTGCTGGCCCAGCAGGTCGCGTCCCTCACCGCCGAGCGCGCCGAGCTGCTGGAGGCGCGCAAGGCCCTGGAGTCCGTGCACCGCGCCTTGAGCCAGGCCACGGTGCGCTGAAAGGCCCTTCGCCTACTTCGCGTCCTTCGCCACGCCCGTGGGCTTCTTCCCGGGCCCCACGGTGGCGGTGAAGGACGCGGGCAGGGCCGGGCGCTGGAGCGACGCGACGTCCACCCGCGCGAGCGGATCCGCGTTCTCCCGCCGCGCCTGGAGCAGGTCGGCGATCCGCTCCTGGCGCTCCTCCTTCTTCGGGTGGTTCTCGAAGAAGCCGCCGCCCCCGGACGTCCGCTCGAGCAGGCGCGAGAACTCCCTCGGGTCGTAGCCCGCGGACAGCAGCAGCTCCACCGCGAGCGCGTCCGCCGCCAGCTCCTCGTCCTTGCGGTTGCCCTTGCCGAAGGCGTCCACGGTGCCTTCGACCATCTCCCCCATCAGCCCCGTGTCCGAGTCCAGGTCCAGCCGGCCGTCCACCAGGCTCGCGTTCTTCAGCTTCGAGGCCACCGTCGACACCACGGCGCCCGTCACCGCGGCGCCCTTGCACGTGCTCACCTTCACGGAGACGTACTGGTGCAGCGCGTGCTTGAGCACGACGTGGGCAATCTCATGCGCCAGCACGCCCGCGAGCTGCGCCTCGTTCTCCACGCCCTGGAGCAGCCCGTGCGTGACGAACACGTAGCCCGCGGGCGCGGACAGGGCGTTGAAGCGCTTCGCGTCCTTGAGCACGCCGAACGTCCAGCGCAGCTCCGGCCGGGGGGACTGCATCGCCAGGTTGCGGCCCACCGTGTTGACGTAGGTGTTCAGCTTCTCCTCCGCCGCGCCCGACAGCATCAGCCCGCCGCCCTGCTGCGCCCAGTGGATGGCCAGCGCGCTGCCCAGCGCGTACTCCTCCTGGATGGCCGGCTCCACCTTCAGCTTGTCGCAGGACTGCACCTTCTCCGCCGCGGCCGCCACCCGGTTCGCGTCCTCGCCCAGGTTCGCGGCCCTCAGGCCCTTCGCCACCTGGGTACAGGACGTGAGGCTCAGCCCCAGGCCCGCCGCCACCAGCATCCCCATGCGCGAGCGCATCACTTCACCGCCTTCTTCGCCTGGGGGCCCACCTTCGTGTCGGGCGCCACCACCGGGAACAGCCCGGCCTGCTTCACGTGCGCGTCGATTTCCACGGGCGTGACCTTGAGGGCCAGGCCCTCCAGCTTCTTGATTTGCGCCACCGCGTCCGCGTAGCCGCCGCCCTTCTCCTTGCCGTACTTCTCCGCGCCCGGGCTCAGCGCCTTCACCGCCGCGCCGCTGGACACGAAGGCGGCAGGGTCGATGGTGCGCGTCTTGCCGTCCTTGGACACCAGCTCCATGTCGGGCGGCTTCGTGGACAGGTTCGTCTGGAACACGAAGCCGGCCTTGCCTCCGGGTTCCGTCACCTGGTGCCACTGCGCGTTCTTCGGGTCCGCGCCCTTCCAGGTCACCTGCTGTCCGGGCTGGAGCACCGCCACCACGTCCGCCGTGGGCACCGAACTCTTGAGCACGCGCGTGTTGCGAGCCTTCACATAGAGCTTCTCGTCCTTCTTCACCGCCCATGCGGCCGTCGCCGGCACTCCCAGCGCCAGCAGCACGACGCCCCAGGTCCATCGTCTCATCGTCATCCTCCCCAAACCTGATACGCCGTCACTTCTCCAGATTCGCGACGCCATCGAACTTCTCCGGAGGCGTCTCCAGATATTCGCGGCAGCGCTCCAGCAGCTTCGCGGTGGGCCCGTCCTCGGGTGACCGGGCGGCCTCCGCCTCCAGCACCGCCGCGGCCTCCGCGAAGCGGGCCTCGCGGTACAGCCCCAGGGCTGTGTGGTAGCGCGCCACCGTGTGCCGGGTGGACGCGTCCAGCTGACCCTTGAGCGCGAGCAGCTCGTACACCGTGACGGCCTCCGTCTTGCCCGCCACCCGCACCCGGTCCAGCTCGCGCACCTCGATGTGCTCCTTCGCCAGCTCGTACGTGCGCGGGCCAATCATGATGACCGACCCGTAGGCCTTGTTCGCGCCCTCCAGGCGCGCGGCCAGGTTCATGCCGTCGCCAATGGCCGTGTAGCTGAAGAGCTGGTCGCTGCCGAAGTTGCCCACGAAGTTCACCGCGCTGTTCACGCCGATGCGCGTGTACACGTCCGGGAACCCCTTCTCGCGGAAGTCCACGCGCAGCGCGTCCACCGCCGCCTTCGCCGCCAGGGCGCCCCGGCACGCGCGCACGGCGTGGTCCTCCTGGGCCATGGGCGCGCCGAAGAGGCACACCACCGCGTCGCCAATGTACTTGTCCAGGCACCCGCCCTCGCGCAGCAGCGCTCCGCTCACCGCCGTGAGGTACGTGTTGAGGATGCGCACCAGCTGGCGCGGGTCCTCCTTGAAGCGCTCGCTGAAGGTGGAGAAGCCGCGGATGTCGCTGAAGAACGCGGTGATCTCCTTGTTCTCCCCATCCAGGCGCGGCAGCTGCCGCGAGCGGATCATCTGCTCCACCAGCTTCGGCTCCATGAAGCGGTGGAACGCCTGCCGGATGAACTGCGTCTCGCGGTTGGCCACCAGGTGGTTGAACGCCAGCGCGGCCACACTCGCGCCCACGCCCGCCAGCGCGTGCATCGCCATCCGCACGTGCGTGTGGGATGTCTTGAGCAGCAGGCCCGTGAGCACGTGCAGCCCAAGCACCAGCGCCACCGGCCAGGCCACCTCCAGCGGTGTCCAGCGCACCGTCATCAGCAGCACCGCGGACACCAGCGCCACGAAGAACGTCAGGCCCAGGTCCACGGCCAGGGGGGCGCGGGTGATGAACGTTCCCGACAGCAGCGTGTCCACCACCGTGGCCTGCTTCACCATTCCAGGCTCCGTGGCGGAGAAGGGCGTGGCCTTGATGTCATTGAGGCCCACCGCCGTGCCGCCGATGATGACGACCTTGTCCTGGAACGTGCCCGCGGCCACCTCCAGGTCTTCGCCCTGGGACCGGTGGATCCAGTCGTTCAGCACGGCGAAGAGGCGCACCGCCACGAAGCGTTCTTCCAGCGAACCGCCGTAGTCCAGCGCGGCGCTCCCGTCGTCGTCCACGTGCCACGTGCGCTCGCCCAGGCGGAGGGTGCGGCCGGAGAGCGTGACCTCCTTCGCTCCCAGCAGGTCCGCCATCATGCGCACTGGCAGCGTCACGTAGGTGTTGGTGCCGTCCGTGTACGCGAAGTGCGTGCGGCGCATGGAGCCATCCCCATCCGCCTCCATGTCCACCAGCCCGACCCCGTTCACCGCGCCCAACAGTGCGGGAGTCGGAGGCACCGGGTAGTGCTTTGGCGCAAGCGCTTCCAACGGACGCCCATCCGTCCGACTGGCGGGGAAGGCGAGCGCCCGCGCCAGGGCCTCGGGCGTCAGCACGGGCGTGGCCGGGGCTTTCGCGTCCTCGAACTCCTCGGGGAAGGAGTCGTCCTCCGGAGGGCTGGTGGCAGGAGCGGCCTCTGGAGCCGTCAGCGGTACGGGGGCCTGGAAGTCCGCGCGAGCCAGCTGGTCCGCCGTGCCGCTGGTCGACATGCCCACGTAGAAGGGGAGGCCTGTCTCACGCAACGCCTGCGCGAAGCCCAGGTCAGCGGACTCGTCGGCTGTCCGCTCGTCCATCACCGCGTCGAACAGCACGGCCCTGGCTCCCGCGGCCTTCAGCTCCTGCGCGATACGCGCCCACAGCGTGCGTGTGTACGGCCAGTTGCCGAAGTTGAGCTGAAGCTGCGGACTCTGGCTGATTTTGTCGATGGAGTACTGGTCGATGACCACCACGACCACCTCCGTGGACTTCCCCCGACCGCCAGTGAACCGGACCAGCGCATCGTCGTAGGCGATGTGCTCCGTGCTTTCGAGGCCCCCACCCAGCTCGCACGCCCACGCGACGAGTGTGGCCGCCAGCGCGATCCCCAGCATCACGCGTCCGTGATGGCGCCAGCGCTCCTGGATCATCTTCCACGTCTCACCCGCCACGGCCCCTCCCCACGAGGTCGACGGCGAGACGCTACTCCGGGAAACGCCCCCGCGGCACGCGCAAGGGGTGACGGAGTTGGACCCTCATCCAGGAGGATCCAGAGAGGCAGGTGAAGCAGGCGGCCCTGCGAGCCGTCGCAGCCCTTCGCGTCCGCCAACCGACGCCTGCACGTCTGTTGCCGTTGGGAGAAGCCCCCCAACCTTCATCTCCATGGGACCCGAGGCGATGCCCTTCATCGCCCGCGTTTCAATGCCCTGTCCCTGCCCAGAAGGAGTCACCCCGTGGCCCTGGACCTGTTCAAAGAAAAAGGCGTCCCCGTGGAGCGCCAGTCCTTCACCTGGAAGGACATGGTGCGGCGGCCCTACAGCAAGATGGACGACGACGCGTTCACCCGGACGCGCGTCATCCTGATGAACGGCATCGAAGCGGATGCCCTGCGCATGAAGCACATCTTCGCGCGGCTCAACCTGGAGCTGCGTCCGCACCTGGCGCTGGTGCGCCGCGCGGAGCACCACCAGCAGACGCTGGTGAACTGGCTCACGCCGCCGGACCAGAAGGTCATCGAGACCACGCTCGGCTTCGAGCAGCTCGCCATCGAGGTCACCGCCAGCGTCGCCATCCACGAGCCCGACCCCTATCTGGCCCAGACGTACCGGTTCGGGATGCTGGAGGACTTCGACCACCTGTACCGCTATTCCGCGCTCTATGACCGGCTGGAGGGCCAGGACCCCAACAACATCACCCAGTCCTATACGGACATCATTCCGGGCCGCCCCACGGCCGTGGAGCATCGCCATCCGCTGGATGACCTGCGCCGGCCCTACGACTGCAAGACCGCGGATCCGCTGTCCAAGCTGCACGCGATGACCATCACCGCGTCCGAGTTCATGACGCACGACTACTACATGACCGTGGGCCCCACGTTCACGGACCCCGTCGCGCGGCAGCTCTACGCGGAGATCGCCTCCATCGAGGAGCAGCACGTCACCCAGTACGGCTCGCTGATGGACCCCGGCGAGTCCCTGTTGGAGAAGTGGATGCTCCACGAGGCCATGGAGGTCTACAACTACTACTCGTGCCTCGCGTACGAGACGAACCCGCGCATCAAGGAGGTGTGGCAGCGGTTCGTGGACTACGAGCTGGGACACCTCCACTACGTGATGGAGCTGTTCAAGACGATGGAGCAGCGTGACCCCGCGGAGGTGCTGCCCCGCACGCTGCCGGAGCCCATCGCGTTCAAGGAGCACCGCGAGTTCGTGCGCAAGGTCCTCTCGCAGGAGGTGGACATGCGCTCTGACGGCACGGAGTACGTGGACAAGTCGCAGCTGCCGCCGGACCACCGCACGCTCGTGTACCAGTCCCAGCTGAACTCGGAAGGGTCGCCCTCGGAGACGGCGGCGGCTGGATACAAATGGAGGCCGGGCACGGAGCTCGCCGCGAAGGCGGAGCGCATGGGCTCGGTGCTCGAGGGGAGGAGGCTGCAATGAGCAAGGAAAACATCGCCGACGTCGGCGCGAACCGCACCGGCATCAAGACGTCGCCCATCGACAGCAAGGACATCATCGCCCAGGCGCAGAAGGCGGAGCCCAGCAGCCCGGGTGACGCGCGGGCCATCGCGGAGGTGCGCAAGCAGTACACGCGAGAAGCCGCGGACGGCCTGGGCAGCGTGCCACCGCCCGCGAGCCTCAAGGGCATGGCGAAGACCGCGGTGGACATGCTCAAGGGCGGCAAGCCCACCGTGCTCATCGACAAGCTGGGGGAGCGGCTCGCCTTCGAGCGCAGCGGCGTCCGGCTCTACGAGGGAGCGCTCTCCAAGCTGGATGTCTTCGGCAGCTGGGAGGGAGGGCCTTCGCGGGAGCTGCTCACGAAGATCCTCGAGGACGAGCTTGGCCACTTCGCGCTCCTGATGGAGGCCATGGAGAAGCTGGGCGCGGACCCCACGGCGATGACGCCGTCGGCGGACCTCACCTCGGTCATCTCCATGGGCGTGCCCGCGGCCATCTCCGACGCGCGCACCAACCTGCGGCAGGCCATGCAGGCGCTGCTGGTGGCGGAGCTGACGGACAACGCGAGCTGGGAGCTGCTCATCGACCTGGCGCGCGGCCTGGGCCATGACTCGCTGGCGGACCGCTTCCAGCTGGCGCTGGACGCGGAGGCCGAGCACCTGGCCCTCGTGAAGGGCTGGCTCGCGGCGGGCGTGGCCACGGAGGCGCGCGCGCCCATGGACGCCGCGGCCGTTCCCGCGCAGCCCTGAGCAGACAGCCGGGCAGGCAGGCGGACATGGCAAGCCGTTGTGCGAGGACACAGCTTGTGGGCTCGCACAACGGCTTCGTCACGTCTGGAGGCAACGACATGCAGCTCAGCGAGCTGGGAGGCTCCGAGGGCCTGGAACACAACGCCACGCTCAACCGTGAATCGCTGGTGGCGCTGGGGGCCTTCAGCGCGCTCACCGCGGGCGCGGTCTTCCTCAACGCGCACAGCACCCGCGAGGCCGTGAATGGCCGCTGGTACAAGCACCTGAAGAAGCCGCCCTACCAGCCGCCGCGGCAGGCCTTCGGGCCGGTGTGGACGGCGCTCTACGGGCTCATCGCCGTCTCGGGCTGGCGCATCTGGGGCTCACCCGCGGGAGCGGAGCGCTCGCGCGCGCTGGGCCTGTGGTTCATGCAGCTGGGGCTCAACGCCGCGTGGTCCCACCTGTTCTTCCGCAAGCGCCAGCTCAAGGCCGCCGCGGTGGAGAACTGGGCGCTCCTGGGCAGCATCGCGGCGTATACCGCCGCCGCCAGCCGCGTGGACCGCAAGGCGCCGTGGTTCATGGCGCCGTACCTGGGCTGGGTGTCCTTCGCCAACGTGCTGTCGACCGACATCGCCCGGCGCAATGCCTGACGCCGGGCGCTCTCTCCTCGCGCGCTAGTTGCGCATGCGCGAGGGGGGAACCGCGTTGTTGAAGGACAGCACCGCGGCGAAGTAGCGCGCCTGGTTCTCCGAGGTGCAGCGCACCTCCTGGATGCGCCCGCCGACCTTCACCCGGACGATCCACCCTTCATTGTCCTGGCTGACAGGGGACTCACTCGTCATCGTCATGTTTTCCATGGGTCTTCTCCCTCCCGTGCACCCCCTATGAGCAGGGGGCGTGCCAGGGCTGGGAAGCGTGGGATTCCAGCCCTTTGCATGAAGCCTTCGTCCGGGGCGGAGAGGCGGGGCTGAAGTTCTTTCAGGTGGGGGGCGACCGCGGCTTCAGTGGAGGTGGCGATCAGGCCACACCTGCGGGAGGGCGGGCCGCACGGAGGCGAGTGTCGGCAGCGCGACGTAGAAGGTGGACCCCCGGCCCGGCACGCTCTCCACCCAGATGCGGCCGCCGTGGCGCTCCACGATGTCGCGGCTGATGTAGAGGCCCAGGCCCAGCCCGCCGTAGGAGCGGGTGGAGGCGTTGCGCGCGCGGAAGTAGCGGTCGAAGAGCTGCTGCTGCTGATCCTCCGGGATGCCGATGCCCGGGTCCGCCACGGACAGCACCGCGACGTCGTCCGTCAGGGACAGCCGCACGCGGATGGTGCCGCCGTCGGGGCTGTACTTGAGCGCGTTCTCCAGCAGGTTGGAGATGACCTGCTCCAGCCGGAACGTGTCGCCGTGGACGGAGATGGGCTCCTGGGGAGGTTCGAAGTCGAAGGTGTGGTTGCCCTTCTGGCCTTCCATGCCGGCGAGCGTGTGCTCCACCAGCAGGTCGAAGCGGGTGGCCTCCGGGTGCAGGGCCAGCCGGCCTGCTTCGATGCGCGAGGCATCCAGCAGGTCGTTGATGAGGCCGGTGAGGCGCGTGAGCTGGTGGCGTGCGTGGCGCAGCACGCCGGGGTCCAGGTTCTCGCCACGCTCCAGGCGGCGCTCCAGCGTGGCCAGGCGCAGGCTCAGGGGCGTCAGCGGCGTCTTCAGTTCGTGGCTCGCGATGGAGAGGAAGTCGTCGCGCACGCGGACGGCCTCCTGGGCCTCGCGGTACAGGTGCGCGCGCTCCTCCTCCGCGCGCCTGCGCTCGGTGATGTCCTCGATGAGGACGCCCACGCCCAGGACGCGGCCGTCGGGGGTGCGCACGGGATAGAAGCTGCCCCGGAAGCAGCGCCGGGGGCCGGGGACGCCCAGGTCGTCGTCGGAGACGGACTCCTGGTTCACCAGGGGCTCACCGGTGCGCAGCACGTGGCGGGGCCCCTGCTCCGCGATGGTGCCCGGCTCTCCGAGCAGCTCCGGCAGCGTGCGGCCCGGGTGGTCCTCCGCGGGGATGCCATTGATGCGCGCGAGCGTTTCGTTGACGCGCACGTAGCGCAGGTTCGTGTCCAGGAAGCCGATGCCCACCGGCGCGCTGCGCACGAGCAGGTCCAGCTGGGCCAGGTTCTCCTCGCGCTCGGCCTCCACGCGGCGGCGCTCGGTGATGTCCTCCACGATGCCGACGCCGCCCTCCACGGTGCCGTCCTCTGCGTAGCAGGGGGCGAAGCGGATGCGCACGGGGATGACCTTGCCGGTGGTGAGCGAGCGGTAGTCGCCTTCGTAGTCGCAGGGACGGCCGGCCAGTGACTCGCGCACGCAGGTCATGATGCCCTCGTCGCGCAGCGTGAGCAGGTGCAGGCCCACCAGGTTGCGCTTCGACGTGCCGATGAAGCTCGAGAAGAGGTTGTTGCACGCGGTGATGACGGGGTTGCGGTCGAAGTGGAAGATGCCCAGGGGCGCGTTCTCCACGAGCAGCCGGTAGAGCCGGTCCACCGTCTCCTGATGCGAGGCCGGGCGGGGGCCGCCGGGGATGTGCTCCACCGGCTCCTCCAGCGAGTCGATGATCTCGTGCATCCGGCGCAGCGTGAAGACGATGCGCTCATGCCCGTCCAGGCCGGTGGCGCCCACGGTCATTTCCACCTGCAGCTCCACGCCGTCCCGCCGCCGGGCGAAGACGCGCGTGGGCCGCCCGCCGAGCGCCTTGCGGCGCGACAGCAGGTAGCGCGGCAGGCTGAGGCCGTGGAAGTGGTGCAGGCGGGGCGGGAAGAGGTCGGTGACGGGCCTGCCTACGAGCTGCTCGCGGTCCCAGCCCAGCAGCCGCTCCGTGGCCGCGTTGATGTGCAGGATGCGCTCATCCGGACCGCACGCGATGAAGGGGTCCACCGCGGCGTCCAAGATGGCTTCCAGCTCCCGTGCGGCTCCTGCGGCCATGCCTCGCTCCTGGTGGGAACCGGCACGCGTCTCTTCTCGCCGCGTGGCCGGCCCTGCCGGGCGGTGGGGGCTCCCCGGCGTTGGCGGGCGCGCGTCTTGGCGCCCGTGCGCGTTCCCTTTGCCTACAGGTACACACTGTGGGCCGGAGCGGCGCGGCGAGGTTGGACGGCTGGACGATGACGGCACCCCTGGAGGCCGGGCGGGCGGGCGGGTACAGGAGGGAGCATGCGTGAACCCCGAACCGCCGCCGTGCTGCTCGCCCTGTCCTTGCTGGGGATGGGCTGTGCTGGAGCCCGGAGCACGCCTCCGGCGGTGCCTGGCCCGCTCGTCTACAAGAGCGAGGCGGTGGGCGCTCCGAAGCCCGAGGCGCTGCTCGTGGCCCTGCACTTCTCCGGGTCCACGCCCGCGTTCTGGGACGCGCCCGTCCAGTCGCTGGGCATCCCGGTGCGCACGCTGCTGCCCCAGGGCCCCAGGCCCCGCCGCGACGGCTTCACGTGGTTCCAGGCCGACCACGAGGAGAAGACGTGGGAGGGGAAGACGGAGGACGTGGAGCGCATGGCGGAGCGGCTCGCGGAGTTGATTCGCGAGGTCCGGGCGGCGCATCCGGAGCTCCGCCGCGTCGTGGTGACGGGGTTCTCCTACGGGGGAGACCTGGCGTGGATGCTGGCCATCCGGCACCCGGAGCTGGTGGACGCGGCGGTGCCCATGGGGACGCGGCTGCTGGGCGACCCGGGCCAGGAGCCGCCTGTGTCACGGAAGGTGCTGGTGCTCCAGGGGGAGCAGGACGCCATCATCCCCGTGCAGCACACGCGCGAGCGGGTCGCGGAGCTGCAAGGCCGGGGTGTCCCCATCGACGTGAGGACCTACCCGGACCTGGGCCACGACGTGTCGCCCGCGTTGCTCGAGGACTGGCGCGCGTTCCTGCGCCAGTCGTTGCAGGGGCAGATCGACTGAAGCCACTGAGGCTCAGCGCCGACGCTTGGGCGTCGTGCGGCCGCGCTTCGCTGCTGGCTTGCGCACGGGCTTCCGCGCGGGGGCGGCTGGCTGCGCGTTCAGCGTGAGCGTCTCCAGCTTCTCGCGCAGGGTGCGCGTCTCCTGCTTGAGCGCGTCCAGCTCCTCTCGCAGCGAGGCGACTTCACGGGCCTGGGGCGCGCCTTCGCGCAGGGCGCGCACGGCCTCGCGGGCGTAGCGGCGGGTGCGCGGGTCGCTGAAGGTCGTGCCCTCCAGCGCGGGCAGCAGGCGGCGGTCGCCCAGCGTGGAGGCCGCGTCGCAGACCGCCAGCTGCACGCGGAACTGCGGGTCACGCAGGAGCTGCGCGAACAGGTCCACCGCTTCGCGCTTGCGGTTCGCCACCTCCGCCAGCTTCGCCACGGTGCTCACGGCCGCGCGGCGCAGGAACGCGGGCTGGCCATACGCGGTGCGTGCCACGGCCACCGGGAACGCGGCGGGGTCCTGCGTCTCCGCGAGCCCGTCCATCGCGCCCGCGCCGATGACGTCCTGGAACGACGGCCTCGCGGTGGCGGCCTCCAGCAGGGGCAGCGCATCCGGCGCGCGCACGCGGCCCAGGGCCCGGGCGGCCTCCGCCTCCACGAAGTAGCTGGCGTCCCCGGCCTCCAGCAGCGCGCGCAGGCTCCCCGCCGCCTCCACGTCGTGGCGGAACTCGCCCAGCGCGGAGACGACGGCGCGGCGCACGCGCGGATGCTCGGTGGCGACCGCGTCCAGCAGGAGCGCGCGGGCCTCCGGCGTGCGGATGCGGCCCAGGGCCTTCGCGCACGCGGCGCGGGTGGCCCAGAACAGCTTCGCGTCCTTCAGCGCGCGGCCCAGCGCCTCCACCGAGCGCAGGCCTCCGTCCTTCCCCAGCGCGTGCGCGGCCTCCGTGCGCGCGCGGGCCTCCGGGGCATTCGCCAGCTCCTCGCGCCACAGCCCCACGGCCTTGTCCACGTCCAGCATGCCCAGCACGTCACGGCGCGGATCCACGCGCACCTGCGTGGGCGCGGCGGGGCAGGGCAGGTGGAAGCGGTGCTCCGCGTCCGTGAGCTCCAACCGGTGGCGTGTGTCCTCGCCGTTCACCGTGACGGCCACCTCCAGCGGCAGGCGGAAGACGGGCGTGCCCGAATCCGTGCGCTGCGTCTGGCGCACGGTGATGCGCAGGCGCGCGTCGTCCGCCTCGTAGCGGACCTCCACCTTCAGCTCCGGGTGGCCGGGGGAGAAGACGTACTGGTCGAAGACCGGGTCCAGGTTGTGGCCGGTGGCTTCTTCAAAGGCGCGCGCCAGGTCCACCGTCTCCACCACGCCGTGGCGGTGGGACGCGACGTAGTGGCGCAGGGCGCGCACGAAGAGGTCATCCCCCACGCGGCGGCGCAGCTCGTGGAGCACCAGCCCGCCCTTCTCGTAGAGGTGGCGGTCGAACAGGTCCATGGGCGCCTGGAACTTCCGGGCGACGATGGGGCGCGCGTAGCGCTCGCGCGTCTCGGAGAGGTAGGCCTCCAGGTCGAGCGCCCGGTGGTGGTCGGCCTCGTCCCGGTTGTCGCCGCGCTCCTTCCAGAGCACCTCGAAGTAGGTGGCGAAGCCCTCGTTGAGCCAGCCGTGGGGCCAGTCGCGGCAGGTGAGCAGGTCGCCGAACCACTGGTGCGCCAGCTCGTGGGAGATGAGCGGCTCGGCGTTGTAGTCCAGGTGCGCCCGCGCGTCGTGCAGCACGGTGTCCACCAGCGTGGTGGCGGTGGTGTGCTCCATGCCGCCCAGGATGAACTCCGTGACGAACACCTGCGCGTAGCCGCTCCACGGGTAGGGCTCACCGGTGATGGACTCGTACGCGGCAATCATTTGCGGCGTGCGCGCCACGCACCGGAGCGCGTCCTCGCGGCGGCCCTTGGGGAACAGGTAGCGCAGCGGCGTGGTGCCGGCGGTGTCGGTGGCCTCGTCGAACTCGCCCACCACCAGCGTGACGAGGTAGGGCGCGTGCGGCTGCGCCATGCGGTGGTGCTGGGTGCGCCGCTCGCCGGTGGTGACGTCGCTGACGAGCACGCCGTTGGACAGCGACGTCATGGTCGCCGGGAAGGTGGCGATGACCTCCGACGTGGCCTTCTGCGCGGGCGTGTCCAGGCAGGGGAACCAGCAGCGCGCGTCGATGTCCTGGCCCTGCGTCCACGCCTGGAGCGGGCGGTCGGGGTAGCCCGCGTCGGGTCCCCAGAAGTAGAGGCCGCGGCGGGGGCGGGCGCGGTAGGTGAGCGCGATGTCGCACGCCTGGCCCGCGTCGAGCGCGCGGGGCAGCTCCACGCGCACGTGCGCGCCGGAGTTGGAGAAGGGGACGGAGCGGCCGTCGACGCGGGCCTCGATGACGTCCAGGTCCACGGCGTCGAAGGTGACGGTGGACACGGTGCGGACGGCGGACACGCGGGTGGTGCAGGTGCCGGCCAGGGCGCGCTGGGTGAAGTCCAGGTCCAGCTCGATGCGCACGTGCTCGGCGCGCACGGGGCGGGGCGCGGCGTAGTGCTCGGTGGCGCCGGGGAGGCTGAACGGATGCGGGTCGGAGGACCCGGCGGCGGCAGGGGCGTGGCGGTGGCAGCAGCGCATAGGGGAAGGTGACTCTTCCGCAAGCCCGCCCCGGGGTCGAGACGCTTCGAACCGCGTCTTGTCTGAATTCCTGGGTCCGGACCCGCCAGGTTGGGAGGGGAACGGATGGGGGCCGGGGCGCGAAGGTCCTAAGATGGGAGGACCGTGCAGGCCGTTCTCTACTTCTCCGACAAGCAGGTCCGCGAGAAGCTCTTCTCGTTCGTGGACGCGGCGCAGGGGCTGCTGCTGGTGGCCGGCGTGCGCCACGGCGCGGCGATGACGCGTCCACCGCAGGCGCGCGAGCCCTTCGCGGCGCTGGAGGACCTGTTCGGGCACGTCCTGTCGCAGGTCATCGTGGCGGACGAAGGCACCACGGAAGGCATGTGGAGGGATCCGCTGGGGGACCTGGGCGACCGGCTCTATCCGGAGGACAAGAAGCGCGCCTACGCGGCGGCCACGGGCTACGTGCTGCTGGAGGGCGGCAAGCCGCGCGCGGTGGTGCGCAAGCATGCGAGTCCCGCTGAGGATTTGTGGTTCCTCCAGGAGGCCCTGAGTCGCCTGTCTCACAGCATCCCCGCGCCCGACCCGGAGAAGCGCCCTGGCCACCGCCGCCCCGAGCCCGCGCCCAGGGCTCCGCCGCGCTACGGTCCCGCGAGTGACAGCGGAGCGCCGGAGGAACCCGCGGATCCCTGGCGCCGCTCCAGCGCTCGCGGCGATGCGTCCTCGCGAGGGAGCACTGGCGCCCGCCCGGGTTCTGGCAGGGCCCGCGTGTGGCAGGCCGACGAAGCCACGCCCCCGCGCGGCAGCCGTGCCGTCGCGGCCGAGCCCGAGACGAAGGACCCCTGGACGGTGCTGGGCATCGAGCGGGGCACTCCCAAGGACGAGGCGCGCAAGGCGTTCCGCACGCTCATCGCGCAGTACCACCCGGACAAGGTGGCCCACCTGGCGCCGGAGTTCCACGCGCTCGCGGAACGCCGCACGCGCGAAATCCTGGACGCGTGGGAGGCGCTGGAGCGCGACGCGGACTAGTGCACCGTGCGGCGCGGCTTCGTTCGCGCGGGGCGCTTCAGCCGGGCCTCCAGGTAGTCCTTCAACACCACGGCGTTGTTGTGCTCGGTGTCGCGGGCACCGAAGAGCAGGGTGACTCGGCCCTGTCGCGCGGCCTCGAGCAGCGGCTCCCACGCGTCGTGGTGCGCGTCCAGCTCGCGGGTGTACCGGCGCCGGAACTCGTCCCAGCGCTCCACGTCGTGGGCGAACCACCGCCGCAGCTCCGTGCTGGGCCCCACCTCGCGAGGCCAGCCGTCCAGATGGAGGTCCGCCTTCTTGAGCCCCCGAGGCCACAGCCGGTCCACCAGGAAGCGGGTCCCCGCCCGAGAGTCCGGGCCGTGCTCGTCATAAACGCGCTGGAGTCGAATCATCGTCGCGCTCTCCCAAGGGCACGCTGACCACGCGAGGCGCGCGTGGGGAGCACCCACCGGGGACGCGGCGGCCCGCTTCTCAGGTCACCAGCGCGGGCGCCGGTGCAGCCAGCCGGAAGCGCGCGATGAGCGGCACGTGGTCGGACAGGCCGTGGAAGCGGCTGGTCAGGTCTCCGAAGGGACGCGTCTCCTCCGTGTCCAGCCAGCTCACGCCGCCACCGGAGAACAGGTGGTCCAGGTGCATGCGCATGTGCATGAATCCCGCAGTGGGGAAGGCGCGGGACAGGGTCGGGTTGATCTGCCCCACGGCCGCCTGGGCGCACGTCAGGTGCGCATCCCCCGTGAGGTAGCGGAACACCGGCGACGACGGCGGCGAGTTGAAGTCCCCGCACACCACGAACGGCTCCTCCTTCGCGTGCAGCCCGATGAAGCCCGTGAGCTTCTTCGCCTCGTGGAGCTGGTTGACGCCGCAGCCCATCTTGTCGCGCGTGGCCCAGAACTCGCGGGCGAACGGCGTGGGCAGGCTCAGGTGCGTGTTGAAGATGTGGAACGCGCGCTGGTCCGCGCGGCGGATGACGCGCATGTGCGCGCAGATGCGGCTCTGCTTGCGCTCCTTGAGCCCCTGCACGTGGTGGTGCGTGATGTGCTCCGGCGCCTCCACGTTGTGCCGGTCCACCTGGAGCGTGCGCGTGTTGACGAGCATCGCCAGCCCCGTCGTGTACAGCGACAGCTCCCCCACCTTGTAGTGGTGCGCGCGGAAGTAGAACGCCTCGTAGGGCATGTCCCTCCCCTGGAGGGCGAACGTCTCCTCCACGCGCGTCATGAAGGCTTCCAGCTGCGTCTCACCCGGGCGGGTGGGCCGGTGCACGATGTTGCTGCGCAGCGAGGAGGTCTCCACCTCCTGGAGGCAGACGATGTCCGGCAGCGGGTCCAGGGTGGCCAGGGCGGCAGCCACCCGGCGCTTGGGGCCCAGGGTGCTCGCGAGCCCCCTCAGCATGTGGCCGAAGTAGCGGACGTTGTACGTGACGATGCGCAGCGCTGACGGCTCCATGGTCCGGTCGCTACCTCCCCGTGCGTCGCGGTGAAAAATGGGAAGCCCCAGGACGAACGTCCAGGCCTCCCTGCTCTCTTCACCATGGGATGCGTCGGCGCCATCCGCGATGTGCCAGCAGGCGGACGAGGCCCCCGTCCGCCCGCCTGCTCACGGAGCGGGCTTCACCCGCACCATCGTGTCCAGCAGGTGCTCCAGCGCGCGGTCCGGGTCGTCACACAGGCCCGCGTGCACCGGGCCCGTCTGGAGCATGGTGCTCCGCGGCGCCACCAGCCAGTGCCAGCGCTCCTTCTGCGGCAGCCGCCCAATGGGCCCCGCGTCCTTCCCGCCCACGCACACGCGGCGGAAGCTCTCCAGGTGGCCCGCGAGCAGCTCCACGTCCGCGTCCGGTGACAGCGCCTTCAGCCGCGCCACGTCCAGCTCCACGCGCGCGCCCAGGAAGCGGTGCTGCACGCAGAAGAGGACGACGCCCACGTTGATGAACTCCTCGCGCTCCACGCGAGGCACCAGCCGGATGATGGCGTAATCAAACGAGCTGGGCGTGGGCACGCGTCGCCTCCTCGATGAATGCCGGCGCCGCTTCCAGCCTGCGCATCAGCCACGTCACGTACGCCGCGCGGTGCTCCGCGGTGGACGCGAACGCGGGCTCCTGGCCCAGCCACGCCTCCGGAATGGACCCCACGATGCGCTCCACCACCTCCCGCGTCACCCGCGACTGGAGCAGGTCTCCGGCCTCCGCCAGCCCGTGCGCCCATGGCAAGAGCACGTGGTCCTTGATGGGCGCGAAGCGCGTCTGGCTGCGCTCCTCCCACCCGTCCCACGAGTGGTGGAAGTACATCGCCGCCCCGTGGTCGATGAGCCAGAGGTTGCGGTGCCACACCAGGAGATTGGGGTTCTTCGGCGTGCGGTCCACGTTCGTCACGAACGCGTCGAACGCCACGATGGCGGACGCCACCTGCGCCTCCGGCACCGGCACCGCCAGCGGGTCGAACGTCACCGAGCGCGGCAGGTAGTCCAGCGCCAGGTTCAACCCCGCGCTCGACTTGAGCAGCTCGCGGATTTCGCTGTCCGGCTCGTTGCGCCCCAGCGACACGTCCAGCTCCACGAACACCAGCTCCGGCACCCGCAGGCCCAGCACGCGAGCAATCTCTCCCGCCAGCAACTCCGCGATGAGCGCCTTGGCCCCCTGGCCCGCCCCACGGAACTTCACGACATAGAGCCCCGCGTCGTTCGCCTCCACGATGGCGGGCAATGAGCCCCCCTCGCGCAAGGGCGTCACGTAGCGCGTGGCGGTGACCGTCCTGAGCATCACTCGTCCTCGACAGTTCCCGGGCACTCCGGGGGTGGCGGCTGTACCACGGCCCTGCCCGACGGGGGAAACACCCTACACCTGACGGTGCTTCCCCTCGCGCGCCGCCAATTCAGTTGCGCGCAATTGAATTGGGCACTACATATTCTCCATGTCGACGGATGACTTCCTCCGGCTGGACCTGCAGCTGTGCTTCCCGCTCTACGCGGCGTCGCGCGCGATGGTGCAGGCCTACACGCCGCTCCTGGCGAAGCTGGGGCTCACCTATCCGCAGTACCTGGTGATGCTGGTGCTCTGGGAGACGGACGGGGTGTCGGTGAAGGAGCTGGGGGAGAAGCTGTACCTGGACTCGGGGACGCTCACGCCGCTGCTCAAGCGGCTGGAGACGCTGGGCTTCGTGCGCCGCGAGCGTTCCAGGGAGGACGCGCGGTCGGTGACGGTGTCGCTCACCGCGCAGGGGAAGGCCCTGCGCCGCAAGGCCGCGTCCATCCCGGAGGCCATCGTCTGCCGCACCGGCCTTTCACTGGAGGAGCTGGCGCGGCTGCGCCGGGACATCCAGCGGCTGTTCGAGAAGGTTTCACGCAGCGCTTGAGACACACGCGGTTTCCACTCACGACGTCACGAAGGAGCAACACCATGGCCCCGGTCCAGATCTCGCCGCTCTACTCCACCACCGCCATCACGCACGGCGGCCGCAACGGCAAGCTGCTCCTGGAGAACAGCCCGCTGAACGGCCTGGAGCTGGCCATGCCGAAGCAGCTGGGCGGCTCCGGCAAGGAGACGGCCACCAACCCCGAGCAGCTCTTCGCCGCGGGCTTCTCCTCCTGCTTCGAGAGCGCGCTGCGCCTGGTCGCGGGCAAGGCCGGCAAGAAGCTGGATGAGAAGGCCGGCGTGAAGGCCTCCGTCACCATCGGCAAGACGCCCGACGGCGGCTTCGGCCTGGCGGTGGAGCTCACGGGCATCCTCCCGGGCATCCCCCGCGAGGAGGCGCAGAAGCTGATGGAGGCGGCCCACCAGGTGTGCCCGTACTCCAACGCCACGCGCGGCAACATCGAGGTGAAGGTCTCCGTCGCGGAGTAGTCCTTCACGAAGCGCGGGCCCGGGCTCCCTTCACGTGGGGAGCCCGGTGCCTCCGCGCGTGGACCGCTGCAGCGGGCTCAGATGGCGGAGTCGTCTTGCGTGCTCGCGGCGGAGGCCGGCAGGAGCGCCAGCAGGTTGTTCTGGATGTTCTGGCAGATGGTGTCGAGCGGCAGGTCGTTGTCGTCCGTGCCGAAGGGGTCTTCAATCTCGACGCCAATCTCCTCGATACCAAAGAAGACATACGCGACGACGAACGTGGCCACGACTGTCACCCAGCCAAAGGTGTCCACCAGGGCGAAGGGCAGGGTGAAGCAGTAGAGGATGAGCGCGCGGCGCAGGTGCACCATGTACGCGAAGGGCATGGGCGTGCGGTGGATGCGCTCACAACCTCCCAGGTAGTCGATGAGCAGGTGGACGTTCTGGTCCAGCTGCATCTGGACGTACTCGGGATAGAGCCCCTGGCGGCGGCCCTCGTCCAGCACGGCGGTCATCCGGCGGGCCACGTTGAGGGGCACGTGCTGGGCCTTGAGCACGTCCGTCACCTCCCCGGAGGGCAGGGTGTCCGTGTGGGGGCCCAGGTGCCGCTGCTGGCCGCGCAGCCACGCGGCGGTGGCGAAGGGGAACGCGGCCGTCCAGCGCACCAGCGTGGCGAACAGCTCCGTGCGGCCCAGGAAGGGCTCCGACGCGCGGAGCAGGTTGCGCGTCTCGTTGACGATGCCGCCCCACAGCTTCCGGCCCTCCCAGAAGCGGTCATAGGAGGCGTTGGTGCGGAACACGAGCAGGAGGCTCAGCGAGATGCCCGCCAGCGTGTGCACCGTCGGGGGCACGCCCACGTCGCGCACCTGCTGGTGGAAGCCCACCACGGCCGCGGCCCAGACAACGCACATCAACACTCGGCCGACGATCTCCTTCACCATCGAACCGCGCAGGTAGTGGAAGTAGCTCCACCAGCGATGCGGGTCATACTCAACCATGTGGGGGATACCCTCCGGGACGGGAGGCGCATGCTAACCACACCGCGACGCGTCGCGAGCAGTGCTTTGCGCGATTGCGGATGCCGGACGTTTCGGGTGATGGCCGGGTGTCGGGGGCTTCAGCTAAGGAGGAAGACGGTCCGTCCACTCCCTCGTCAAGGAGGTGTCTTCCATGCGCCGTCACCTCACGCCCCTGCTGATGTTCCTCGCCGCCACGGCGAGCGGTTGCAGCTTCCTGCGCACGGACGTCCTCCTGGACACGCTCAACGCTCCGGACTCGCCGGAGCCGAAGGACCAGCCGATCCGGGTGGCGGCGGTGGAGCGCGTGGCGGGGCTGACACGCGCGCAGCTGACGGACTCCTATGTGGATCCCGCGCGCGTAGGCGCGTGGATGGAGGCGCTGGGCGCGGCTCCAGAGGCCGTGCTGGACATGTCGGCGTGCCTGGTCCAGCACGCGGGCAACGACACGGCGTCCTGCTATGAGAACGCCGAGCGCGCGGGCTACGTCGACCGGACGGTGAGGGCGGCGGCGTGGGGCGTGCCGCTGCCGGCGCAGTCCTTCTCCGCGGCGGCGGCCTCGCCCGCGGTGGAGGAGGTGGACGCGCAGCGCTTCCTCGCGAACGCGATGGGGATTGGTCCGTCGGTCGCGGCATTGCAGCAGTCGCTGGAGGTGCCGCTGACGCGCGAGGTGCTCGCGCAGGGCATCCAGCGGGGCGCGGCCTCCGCGGCGGCGTACGTGCGGGCGCGTTCGTGGCGCCGCGACCTGCAGCGGCCCAGCAACGCGGTGGTGCTGAGCGGCGGTGGGGCCAACGGAGCGTTCAGCGCGGGGGCCATGTGGCGGCTCTTGGGCATCCTGGAGCAGTGCCGGGGCAAGCCCGCGCCGGAGGGGTGTGGCGACGCGCGAATCGACCTGGCGGCGGGGACGAGCACGGGCGCGCTCATCAGCACGCTGGTGGACCTGTTCCACACGCCGGGCCAGGAGGCGAACGCGCGGCGGCTCCTCTTGGGCAACTACACGTGCACGGTGGAGTCGGACCTGTACTGCGTGAACTCCACGTGGCTGTGGAACCTGGCGGAGGACACGCGGGGCCTGGTGAAGTTCGACGGCGTCTACGCGAAGCTGGAGCAGTTCATCCAGCCGGAGATGCTGCACAACGGCACGGAGCTGGTGTCGGTGTCGGTGGATTTCCAGACGGGCGACGTGTTCAGCGTGAGCGACCAGGACCCGGCGGACTTCAAGCCGGGCGCGTCGGACAAGCAGCGCAAGGGCGGCATGGTGCACGCCATCGTGGCGTCCATCGCGGAGCCGGTGCTGTCGAACCCGGCGGTCAAGCTGCCGTCGGCGACCGGTGACCGCACGGGGACGTACTACGACGGCGGCGTGCGCTCCGGGCTCCCGCTGCTCCAGGCGGTGCAGCGTGGCGCGGAGCGCGTGCTGGTGATTTCGACGGGAGGGATGAACCCGTCACCGGCGACGGATCCGAAGAACGCGATGAGCGTGCTGATGCGCACCATCGACTTGTTCGTGGCGCAGCCGCGCGTGGCGGAGGTGCAGCAGGCGGAGCTGCTCGCGGTGACGCGCCGGCTGGGCGAGTACAACGTCTGCACGCTGCGCGGCGCGACGGAGGACTTCTGCCGCCGCAAGGGCACGGGCTTCCAGCCGCAGATGGTGGGGCCGGGGGCGGGGCAGGCGGTGTGGATGGGCTCGGCGCGCTTCGACCAGGTGGCGAGCAGCTGGCGCAGCACGTGGATGTTCAAGCCGGAGACGGGGCTGGCGACGGCGAGCGGCTACTCGTTCACGCCGGAGGTGATGCAGCCGCTCTTCGTGGCGGGCGTGGAGTCCATGCAGAAGCGCTGCAAGGAGGTGCTGTCCCTCTTCGACATCCAGGGCACGCTGGCGGCGAAGGAGTGCGCTCGCCAGCTGGTGGAGGTGGCGGACGAGGCGCGCGAGGCGCTCCCGTCCGTGGCGCAGTGCCGCGCGGACAAGCCGGAGCGCCGCTCGTGTGACTGACGCGCGCTACCTGCCGCCGTCGATGACCCACCTGCCCCAGCCTGCGAGCGCGGTGCCGTCCTCGGGCACGCGCTTGCCCTTCGGCGGGGCGCGGTAGACGGTGTCCGCGAGCGGGATGAAGCGGGCCTCGTCCGCGAGTCCGTTCATCGCGGTGCCCCAGGGGTCGGCGGCGTAGGTGGTGACCTGCACGCGGCGCTCGGCGCCCTCGCCCGCGGGCGCTTCGAGGACCAAGGCGGGGATGGGGTGCTGGGCGACGGTGAACGTCTCGCGGCGTGGCGGCGCGGTGCCCGCGGCGACGGGAGGCCACTGCTGCGGCTGGCTGACGGCTTCGCTGACGGCGGCGAGCAGGGCCTCTTCCAGGGGCTGGGCTTCCGCGTCGCGGAGGTCGGCGCAGGGGGCGTCGCCGGTGGGGCCGGTCAGCTCCTTGCGAAGGACGAAGCCGCGCTCGGCGCCCAGGCAGACGCGGCGCACGGAGGCGGTGCCGGAGAGGTCCTGGCGCACGTCGTACCAGGTGCCCGGGCCCCAGGGCCGGTCGAGCACGGGCACGTTTCCCGCGGCATCGGAGCCCTGGCGGAAGGACACGAGCGTGAGCTGCTGGCTGCCGCTGGCGCCGAAGCCTGAGAGCGTGGTGCTGGCGTCGAGCAGGCCATGGGTGAGGTACAGCGGGCCGGGCTCATTGGCGTAGAGGCGGTTCTGGAGGGGGCCGTCGCTGGGGCGGCGGTCGTCCAGGAAGCGGCGGGCATCCCAGGTGCGTCCGGCGGCGGTGGTCTGTTCGGCGGAGCGCTGGCCGCGGTGTTCCTCCTTCCAGGGCTGCGTCTCCTCCATGCGCATGGGCAGCAGGCGGGGCTGGGAGAGGCGAGGGTGGGCCAGGGGCCTGCCCTGATCATCCGTGAAGGTGACGGTGAGCCACGCCCAGGGCGCCTGGACGGCGATGACCTCCAGCACGACATGGCCGGCCACGCCCACGCCGGTGTCCGCGCCGGGGCGGCCCCGGTGGGCGGAGAAGGCGTACTCCACGCGGTCGCCCACGCGGGCGCGCTGCCACGGCGAGGGCGTGGAGTCCGGGGTGGGAACCCCGGCGTCCAGCACGGAGGCCTCGGTCGGGGCGGAGGCGTCGGGTGGTTCGGTGGCAGTGGTGGTGCCGTCGGAGGGGGAGACGGCACGGGGCTTCATGCTCTCGCAGCCCGTGCCCAGGAGGAGCGCGGAGCACAGCAGGAGGGGAGCGCGGAAGAGAGGGCGTCGCATGCGGTCGCTAGATACACGGAGCCCCGCGCGGAGCCGCGTGGACGGTGTCCGCATGCGCGGGGTCAACGTGCGCTGGTCGACAGGATGCGTCGGGTCCTTGCCGGCAGGGCTCCGCCTGAACCGAACGCCCGGCGGTCTGGTCCCTTCGAACGGTCGGGCTCGATTGACACTGTCAGACCTCGCGCCGATATTGTCACCAGGAGATGGTGATGATTTCTGGTGCGCATCTAGAACTGCGTCCCTGGCGCAGGCTGAGCGTCGAGGAGCTCGCGGCGCTCGCGGAGGTTCCGAGCCGGCGCATCTGGCAGGAGCTGGAGGAGGGCATCCTGCCCGGCCGTGCGAAAGGCCGTTCCAGGCACTGCTTCGGGCCGCGGGACGTCTTCTACTTCCGCCTGGTACGACACCTGGAGAAGGCACTGACGTTGAGCCCGAGTGTGCGCCGTGAGCTCCATGAGGCGATTGCCGGCGTGCATGACGACCGCGAGCCGCATGCGTCGCCGTGGCGCAAGACCGACACGGGCTGGGAGTTCACCTCCGTCCAGGCGAGCTTCGACGCCCGGCAGCCATTCGCTGAATCGGTGAAGCAGGTGCGCCTGTTCATCCACGGCAAGCGGCGCATCGAGTCACGCCCGGACATCCTGGGCGGTGAGCCTGTCTTCAAGGGTACGCGCATCGCGGTCCGGCACGTGGGAGACCTGCTGCTGAAGGGCGTGCCGCGCGCCGAAGTCAGGGAGGACTTTCCCCGGCTGGATGACGAGGACCTCACCTTCGCGGCGCTCTTCGCGCAACTTCCCCGCCCGCAGGGGCGCCCGCGCAAAGCACTCGTGTCTCGTCGAGAGGGCGCCTAGTCTGCCTCTTCAATGAAGTTGTTGGTCGATGAAAACCTCTCTCCCAGGCTCGCGGTGCGTCTCCATGCCAGGGGCTTGGAAGCCGCGCATATCGTCCACCTGGGGAAGGCTGGCCTGACGGACCCTGAGCTCTGGCGTCTGGCATTCGGGCGCAGCGAGGTCGTCGTCACCACGAACGTGGGAGATTTCATCGTGCTTGCTCGTGATTGCGAGCTCCACGCGGGCATCATCGCCTTCCGCGTGGCCGGGCTCAGTGCCGAGGAGCAGTGGATGCACCTGGAGCCAGTCGTGGACCACGTGCTCCAGCGGCAGCTGGATCTCACCAACAAGCTGGTAGAGGTGTGGGCGGTGGGTGAATTCTCCGTCAGCGACCTTCCGGCGCCTTGAGCTGTGACTCCTCCAGCCATGTGCCCCAGCGGAGGAGCCGGCTGTCCGAGCGGTATTCGCGCGCTCTTCCCTCGGACTGCCGGTACACCGATTCGGAGAGCCGGTCGAAACGCACCTCCATGGGGAGCCCCCGGAGCACGGGACTCCACATGTCAGTGGGATAGGTCCTGGACCGCATCAAGGATGAGCCGCCGTTTCGTTCATCAGGACCTTCTTCGAGGTATGCCACCACGGACTCCTGTCCCAGTTGGACCCGCACCTTCCTGGGGAGCGGGGCTCCGTAATCACGAGGTGGCCAGGTGGGAATGTAGACGGAGTCGTTGACGAGGTTGATCAACGCATCCTCCAAGGCAATGACCTCCGCGCCCTGGAAGTCATCGCACCGGGCCTCGCCCTGGGGTTTTTCCCAGACCTTGCGCAGCAGGTAGCCCTGTTCCGCGCCAAGACAGACACGCTTCCTGACGTCACCCCAACTGGCGCGCTCCTGTGTCTCGTACCAGGTGCCCGGTCCCCACGGGTTGCCCATGACAGGAGGGGTTCCCTGGACCGTGCCCGTGCCTCGCTGGAACGACACGAGCGCGAGCTGATGGCCGGCGGACATGCTGTATCCGAAAGCGCCGAAGTGGACCTGGAGCAACCCGTTGGTGAGATAGAGCGAGCCGGGAGTCGTGGCGTAGAGCCGGTGCTGCGTGGGGCCGTCCCCCGGAGAGTCGTCGCGGGCCATCCGTAGGGCAATCCAGTGCTGACCGGCGGCGAAGGCCCACTGGCGGGTGGTGCGGGCGCTTCCACGCTCGATGGGGTCGGGGGGCTTCGCCGGAGCCTGTCCCATGCGCATGGGCAGCACGAAGCCATGGCTCAGGAACGGATGCGGATGCGGTTGGCGGTCATTCCGGGTCACCCGGATGAAGAGCCAGACCCAGGGGCGCCGGACAGCGATGACCTCCACGACGAGCTGGCCCGCCGAACCACTGCTCCCCCGGCGCGAACCGGACCGATACGCGTAGAAGGCGTACTCCACCCGGTCTCCCACGCGCGCGTCCTGCCAGGACGTGGGCGCCTGGGCCGAGCTGCTCCCCGGAGGAACCTCCGTCACGCTACTGAAGCCCCGGGGCCTGGACGTCCCGCAGCCCATGAGCAGGACCAGCGCCCCCATGGCCCACGCGATGACTCCCTGGCGAAAAGACTGTCGTTGCATCTGGCGGATGCCCCCTGTCTGCCATTGACGCACGGACCGGCTTCCGGCGCCAGCAACTCCACCCGGAGTGGAACCCCATCCCCTGGCGCTGCTAGACCATGGTCCGCAGCCACACCGCACCCGGAGCCCCGCGCATGCCTTCGCCCCTGTCCATCCGCCGTGTCGTCCTCTACAAGCACGGCGTCGGCTACTTCGAGCGCCGGGGGAAGGTGACCGGCAGCGAGACCGCGCACCTGGACTTCAAGGCGCGCGACATGAACGACGTGCTCAAGTCCATGACCGTGCTGGACCTGAACGGCGGCTCCGTGTCCGCCGTGAGCTACGACTCCACCAAGCCCCTGGAGCAGCTCCTCTCCGAAGCCACCATCCGCATCCCCGAACACGGCAGCCTCACCGCGCTGCTCGGCCAGGTGAAGGGCGCCCGCGTCCGCGCCCGCGTCGGTGGTGCGCAGGTGGAGGGCGCCATCGTCGGTCTGGAATCCCTGCCCGTCGTGCAGGGGGAAGCCAGCGTCGTGCGCCCCTTCCTCACGCTGCTCGTCGGCGCGTCGCTGCGCACCTTCGACGTGCTGGAGTTGGGTGAGCTGGAGTTCCTCGACGAGGCCGTGCGCAAGGACCTGGAGTTCTACCTGGCCACCGTCATGTCCTCTTACAAGAAGGACTCCAAGCGGCTGTCCATCCTCACCGCCGGAGAGGGCTCGCGCGAGCTGTTCGTCAGCTACGTGCTGGAGTCCCCCGTGTGGAAGACCAGCTACCGCATCCTCCTGGACGAGGGCCAGCCGCCCCTCCTCCAGGGCTGGGCCATGGTGGACAACACCGGTGACGAGGATTGGGTGGACGTGGAGCTGTCCCTCATCGCGGGCCTGCCCGTGTCCTTCGTCCACGACCTCTACAACCCGCGCTACCTGCGCCGCCCCGTCGTGGAGGTCCGCTCGGAGACCGGCGTCGCGCCCGTCATTCCGCAAGAGGCCTACGAGAGCGCCCCCGCCGAGCCCATGATGGAGTCCGCGGACGACGAGTCCTTCGGCTCCTCCGCGGACATGGCGTCCACCATCATGCCCGCCATGGCCGCGCCCGCGTCGGCCCCCCGCATGATGCGGAGCAAGGGCGGCCCCATGATTGGCGGTAGCGGACGCGGGATGCGCGAGACGCTGGAGCAGAGCACCGCCGTGACGACGCTGACCAAGGAGGTGGGCGACCTCTTCGAGTACGGCGTGGACCGCCCCGTCACCGTGCACCGCAACCAGAGCGCGCTCGTCCCCATCCTGCACCGCCCCTTCGAGGGCCGCCGCGTGCTGCTCTACAACCGCGCCACGCGTGAGAAGAACCCGATGGCCTGCATCGAGTTCAAGAACACCACCGGCCTCACGCTGGAGGGCGGCCCCGTCACCATCACCGAGGACGAGACCTACGTGGGCGAGGCGATGCTCGACACGCTCAAGCCCGACGACACGCGCTTCGTCCCCTACGCCGTGGAGCTGTCCTGCACCGTGTCCGTGGAGGAGGGCCAGGAGGACGGCCCGGTGTTCCGCGCGCGGCTCAACCGGGGCACCCTGGTGGTGGAGTTCTTCCACCAGCGCCGCACCCAGGTCACCGCGCGCAACAAGGCGAAGCGCCCCCAGGTGCTCTTCGTGGAGCACCCGCGCACCGGCTGGGAGCTGAAGGACACGGTCGCCCCCGCGGAGACCACGGACGGCTTCTGGCGCTTCAAGCGCGAGCTGGCTCCGGGCACCTCCGACACGCTCGTCATCACCGAGCGCACCCGGGGCCACCGCCAGTACTACCTCGGCAACCTGGGGCTGGAGGAGGTGACGTTCTTCCTCGACTCGCGCTTCATCGACCCGCGCGTCGCCCAGGCCCTGCGCGACGTGGTGGCCATGCGCGAGAAGCAGTCGAACATCGCCCGCGACCTCCAGCGCCTCAACGAGGAGCGCACCCAGCTCTTCAAGGACCAGGAGCGGATCCGCTCCAACATCGACTCGCTCAAGAGCGGCGCATCCCAGCGCGAGCTGGTGGAGCGCTTCGTCACCAAGCTCAACGCGCAGGAGGACCGGCTGGAGAGCATCGGCCGGGAGCTGGAGCGACTCGAGCAGGAGCGCACCCGCCTGCAGGCGGAGACGAACCAGCGCATCGAGTCGCTCTCCTACGAAGCGGACCTGTAGCTACTTCGCGTCCGCGCGGAACACCTCGCGGCCCGCGACCACCGTCAGCCGGACCTGCGCCGTGAGCAGGTCCGCTGGGGGCGCGTCCACCGGGTCCACCGACAGCGCCACGAAGTCCGCGTCCATGCCCGGCTTCAGCCGGCCGCGCTGGGCTTCCGCGAAGGACGCCCAGGCCGCGCCCACCGTGAAGCCCTCCAGCGCCTCCTCACCGCTCAGGCGCTGGTCCGGGTGCCACCCGCCCGGGGGCTGGCCGCTGGCATCCTGCCGCGTGCGCGCCGCGTACAGCCCCGCGAGCACGTCCGGCCGCTCCACCGGGAAGTCGCTGCCCAGCGCCAGCACGGCGCCCGCGGCCTTCAGCTTCTGCCACGCGTAGGCGTTCTGGATGCGCTCCGCGCCCACGCGCTTCTCCGCCCAGGGCATGTCGCTGGTCGCGTGCGTGGGCTGCACGCTCGCCACGAAGCCGTTCGCGCCCAGGCGCTGGATGTCCTCGGCCGTCATGATCTGCGCGTGCTCCACGCGAGGGCGCGCGGCCTTCGTCCCCGTGGCCGAAAGCTCCCGCGACAGCGTGTCCAGCAGCAGCGTGTTGGCGCGGTCGCCAATCGCATGCGTCGCCACCTGGAAGCCGCGGCCCACGAAGGCGTGCACGCGCGAGGCGTACTCCTCCGGGGACAGCAGCAGCAGACCGCGGTGGCCGGGCTCGTCGCTGTAGGACGCGCCCAGCGCCGCGCCCCGGCTGCCCAGCGCGCCGTCCAGGGTGAGCTTCACCGCGCGCATCGTCAGGAGCCTGCCCTGGAAGGGGCCGTCCTTCAGGTACTGCACGCGGTCATCCGTCTGCCCATCCGCCATGGCGTAGACGCGCAGGGGCAGGGTGCCGGCCTTGTCCCAGTCCTGGAACAGGCGGAACGTGCGCAGGTCCATGCCCGCGTCGTGCACGCCGGTGAGGCCCACGCGCGCGCAGTGCTCCAGCGCGGCCCGCATGCGCGCCTCGTGCTGCTCCCGCGTGGGCGGGGGCAGCGCCTTCAGCGCCAGGTCCATGGCGTTGTCGATGAGCACGCCGCTGGGGTCGCCCTCCGGCAGCCGTTGGATGCTGCCACCCTCGGGGTCCTTCGTGTCGCGGGTGATGTTCGCGCGCTTCAGCGCCGCGCCGTTGAGCCACAGCGCGTGCCCGTCGATGCGCCACAGCGCCACGGGCGTGTCCTTCAGGTGCTCGCCCATGTCCGCGACGGTGGGGAAGCGCGGCGTGTCCCAGTCGTTCTGGTCCCACCCCTGACCCACCAGCCAGTCACCCTGGTACGCGGTGGCCGGGGCCTTCTCCAGCCGCTGGCGCACCTCCGCCAGCGACGTGGTGCCCTCCAGCCGCACGCCCGCGAGCGCCTGCCCCAGCCCCGCCAGGTGCCCATGCGAATCCGTGAGGCCGGGCACCACCGTCGCGTCACCCAGCTCCACCACGCGCGCGGTGGCACCCGCCGCGGCGAGCACCTCCTCGCGAGTGCCCACGGCCAGCACCTTGCCGTCCCGCACGGCGAGCGCCTGGGCCTCCGGCTTCGCGGCATCCAGCGTGCGGATGCGCTTGGCCACGTACACCGTGGGCGCGTCCGCGACCGCGTGCTCCGCGGGCGTTCCCTCCGGCACGCGCCGCGAGCAGCCCGCGCCCGCACACAGGACCAGCGCCCCCAGCATCCAACCGAGACGTCCTCGCATCATCCGCGCACCCGCCATGACCGTTCGCCCGGGCAGGAAGGTCCCGGGACATCGCGCGCGGCACTCTGACGCACGCCCCGCGCGACGGCCAGTCCCGCGTCAGCGCCCCACGCGCAGCGTGTATGTGTAATCAATGGGCGCGCCGAAGGGCGCCAGGGCCTGCACGCGCACCACGTGTTCCCCCGGAGCGAGCTGGAGCATCAGCCACCACCCGTCCGTCACGCCGCGCTGCTCGCCCCCCACGAGGCACGGGTCCGGAATCTTCCCCACGAGGCTGGGGTCCGCGTCGAAGGTGAACAGGCCGCTGGTGTGGCGGTGGCGGCGGGTGTCCACGCGCCGGCCATCCACGGTGACCACCAGGTCCTGCGTGCCATTGTTGAAGTCGATGGCGCCCTGGCGGAGGAAGTCCTCCAGCGTCTGGCCCGGCGCCGGTTCGAAGGACGGGTCGGGGCACGGGTAGTCATTGATGACGACCCACAGCGGCACCAGCACGGGCCGGTTCCGGGGGACGCGGCAGGTGCGCTGGTACGTGGTGTCCAGGTCGTACGTGGGCACGAAGAAGACCGGGCCGTCCTGGTCCTCGTCGCAGTCCTGCTCCAGCCGCAGCATGGGGCTGCGGTCCGCCGGCACGCGGAAGTGCCAGCGGTACCACTCCTTCGCCCACGCGGTGATGGGCCGGCCGTACACGCGGGCTCCCGGCGGCAGCACCACCGCGCCCCAGCTCCGTGCCTCCAGTGCTTCATCGGAAGAGGCGGCGGGCTCCGGCGCCACCGCGTCTGGCATTGCATCCGGTGCGCAACCCATGAGCATCGACACCGCGAGGATGTGTTTCAGCATGTGTGGACCCCTCCTTGAGAAGAGGGCTCCAACCTACGGACGCACGGGCGCGCGGGATTGTACGTGCTTGCGCGGTCCACGCCCCGCGTGCGCCGCGGCCCGGTACTCACCGGGCGTGACGCCAATCGTGCGGCCGAAGTGCTTGATGAGGTGGCTCTGGTCCGTGAACCCGGCCGCGAGCGCCACCTCCGCCATGGGCAGCGGCCCCGCCAGCAGCTCCTGCGCAAGCCGCAGCCGCAGGGCCCGCTGGAACACCTGCGGTGTCTGGCCGAACTGACGGTGGAACGCGCGCACCAGGTGCCACGGGCTGAGCCCCGCGACGCGCGCGAGCATCTCCAGCGACAGGTTGCGCGTGGGATGTGCCTCCAGGAGCTCCCGCGCCCGCTTCACGCCCCGAGCGCACGCGGCCGCCCGCCGCCGGTGGGGCATTCCCGCATGCCGTCGCAGCAGCGCCACCAGCAGTCCCAGCAGTCGCTCCTCGCGCTCCAGGCGGGAGGCGCCGCCGCCCTTCAATGCATCGAAGGTGACGGTGAAGCGCTCCAGCAGGGCCGCATCCTGGAGCATGGGAGATGCGAAGCCGGGCAGGGTGCCCGCGGGCGCCCCGGTCTCCTCCGCCGCGCGGATGAGCAGCGAGGGCGGGATGTAGAGGATTCGGTACGCCCATCCGATACTCGAGTCCGCGGCGCGGCCCTCATGCATCTCCCCTGGAGACACCGCCAGGAGGCTGCCCACGGAGGCCACCACGCGCTGCCCCTGCAATCGCAGCGACTCCGCGCCCGCGTCATAGGCGCACAGCGAGAAGACGTCGTGCGAGTGCTTGGGAAAGGCCCACCGCGTGTACGCCGCTCGCTGGAGCTCCAGGCCCGGGACCTCGGGCGTCACCCAGAAGCCGTCCCCCTGCCTGGTGCGTTGCATCTGTCCCCCCGCTGGCGCGCACCCATCCAGGGGAGGGAGCGCACGACGGGTGGAAGCATAGGGACACGCGGCCCTGGAGGGCGTATGGAACAGCGCGTGAGCACTGTGACCCCTCGCGGCATCTGTTTCGACCTGGACGGCACGCTGGTGGATTCGCTGCCGGACATCATCGACAGCTTCCTCCACGGCTTCACGCACCACGGTCTGCCCGCGCCCTCCGTCGCGGAGGTTCGCGCGCTCATCGGCCAGCCGCTGGAGGCCATGTACACGCGCTTCGCTCCGGAGCACGCCACCACGCTCTGCGTGGCCTACCGCGAGCACTATCCGCTGAACTTCCACCGGCGCTCGCGGCCCTTCCCCGGCGTGGAGCGCGTCCTGCGCACGCTGCGCGAACGGGGCTACCTGCTCGCCGTCGCCACCACCAAGCGCGGCGACATGGCGCGGCGCTTCGTGGATGCGATGGGGCTGGGCGGCCTGCTGCACCACGTGCAGGGCACGGACGGCTTCCCGCACAAGCCCGCGCCGGACGTCATCCACCATGCCCTGAAGGCGCTGGGCACCGGCGGCCTGTGGATGGTGGGTGACACCACGCTGGACCTGCGCGCGGGCCAGGCCGCGGGCCTCAAGACGTACGCCGTCACCTGGGGCACGCACGCCCACGAGGAGCTGGCCACCGCCACGCCGGACGAGCTCCAGCCGGACCTGGAGCGGCTGCTGCACCACCTGCCGCCGCTCGTCTGAACCGGGCAGCACTCAGTGCTGCGTGCGCGGGTGCAGCGCCTGCACCTGGCGCACCTGCTGGCGGCTGTTGAGCGGCAGCGCCGGCAGCGTGAGCTGATCCAACTCCCGCGGGCCAATGAGCTGCACCACGTCCTTGCGGAAGAACAGGTCCAGCGTCCAGCCCATGGCCACGCGCACCTTCGTCTCCAGCTTCGGCAGCTTGAACAGGTAGACGGTGCGCCAGAGCACCCACGCGAAGGTGCCGGAGAACTTCAGCCCCAGGATGCGCGCCACGCCCGAGCGCTGGCCAATCGTGGCCAGCTGCCCCAGCATCTTGTAGCGGAACGCCTTCCCCGGCTGACCCTTCAGCGCCGCGCTCACGTTGCCCGCCACCGTCACGCCCTGGCGAAGCGCGTGCTGTGCGGTGGGCGGGCAGGGCTTCCCTCCATTGGTCACGTCCGGCACCGACGCGCAGTCGCCCAGCGCCCACACGCCCGGGAAGCCGGGCACCTCCATGCGCGCGTTCACCTTGAGCCGCCCGCGCTCCATCTCGCATGGCAGCGTGCACAGCAGGGACGGCGGCGTGACGCCCGCGGTCCACACCACCGTCTTGGTGGGCACCACCGTGCCGTCCGGCAGCTCCACGCCCGCCTCCGTCACGTCCTTCACGTGGATGCCGGTGCGCACCTCCACGCCGTGCTCGATGAGCTTCTGGCGCGCGTACGCGCCCAGGTCTTCGCCCAGCTCCGGCAGCACCTCCTTGCCGCCGTGCACCAGCATTACGCGCACGTTGGCGTGCTGGATGTTGGGATAGAAGGGCAGGGCGCCGTGGATGAAGTCGTTGATGGCGCCCGCCGCCTCCACGCCCGCGAAGCCGCCGCCCACCACCACGAAGGTGACGATGGCGTTGCGCGTGCCCATGGTGATGCAGTCCGCGTCCGCCTCCTCCAGCCGGTCGACCAGGCAGTTGCGCAGGAGCATCGCGTCGCCCAGCGTCTTCATGGTCAGTGAGTAGTCGCGAGGGCCCGGCTTGCCGAAGAAGTTCGTCTCCGAGCCCATGGCCATCACCATGTAGTCGTACTCCAGCGTGTGGCTGTGGCCGTCCAGCCCGCCGTGCGCCACCGTGACCCGCTTCGACTCCAGGTCCAGCCCGCTGACGTCACCCTCCACGAACGTCAGGCGCGGCATCAGCTTGCGCAGCGAGATGACGATGGCGGTCGCGTTCAGGTCGCTCGCCGCCACTTCATGGAGCATGGGCGTGAAGAGGAAGAAGTTGTCGCGGCTGACGAGCGTCACCTCCACGTCGTCCCGCTTCCCCAGCTGCCGCTCCAGGTGCAGCGCCGCGTACATCCCGGCGAAGCCGCCCCCCAGGATGAGCACCCGCTTGCGCGGCGGTGGCGCGCCCACGCAGAGCCCTTTCGACTGATTGTCCGCTCCCATGCCCGCCTCCTCACGGCGCGAAGAACACCACCCTCCAATGTCGGGGCACTCCTTCGCGTCCGCATCCCAGGCTGGCGGGGGCCTGCTGGTCCGCTCGTCTATGGGTGGTTCGGGTGCATCCGGTGCCGCCACGTCGTGCGCTGCGACGTGTAGCGGGGGTTCTCGAAGAGCTTGATCAGCACCATGCCCGCCACGAACCCTCCGATGTGCGCCCACACGGCAACGCCGCCGGACACCTCCGGCCGCAGCGTCATCAGCTGCGGCAGGCCGGTGATGACCTGGAGCACGAACCACCACACCAGCACGGCCCACGCGGGGATGGGGAAGACTCGGATGAGGATGAAGATGATGAACAGCATGTTCACCCGCACGCGCGGGTAGAGCACCAGGTACGCGCCCAGCACGCCCGCGATGGCACCGGACGCGCCCACCGTGGGCACCGGCGACGTGGGGTCCACCGCCACGTGCGCCGCCGCCGCCACCAGTCCGCACACCAGGTAGAAGACGAGGAAGCGCAAGCGCCCCATGCTGTCCTCGATGTTGTTTCCGAAGACCCAGAAGAACAGCACGTTGCCCAAGAGGTGCCCCCAGCTGCCGTGCAGGAACATGGACGTGAGCGGCGTGAGGCGGTTGATGGCCTCGTTGTCCACCACGCAAGCGAGCCCGTCCCCCAGCGGCACCGCCTGCCCCAGCGGCGCGCGGCCGGTGAGCTCCCCGGGCACCAGGCCCAGCTCGCAGACGCTGGTGGCCAGCGCCACCACGTTGAAGCCCGCGCCCTGGAAGAACACCCAGGTGAGGCCAATGGCCCCGAGCAGGAGGTACGTCATCACCGGGGTGCGCAGGGTCGGGTTGTCATCGCTGATGGGAATCATGTCCGCCCGCCAGCATGGCCCCGCCACCGGCCCCCCGGACGGCTTCGTGCGCACGGATGTGCGACGCCGGACGCATCACCAGAAGGCGGCCGGGCTCTAAGCCAAATGAAGGTTGCCTCCTGGGGGTGACCCTCTCCCGGAAGGGCCTGGACTTGGCTTCCAGGCCCGCACCGGGCGAAATTCCGCAGCCGTCTTCCCTTTCATGGAGTCCGGAGCAATGAATCCCTCGAAATCGTCCCGCGCCTCGGCGCTGCTCGTGGTGTCCGTCCTCTCCCTCGCCTTCAGCGGCTGCGCCGCGCGCCGCCAGCAGTCGTACCTGGAGGACAAGGCCATGGGGCACGTCTACCGCAAGCCCATCGCGGAGGTGTGGCCGGCGGCCCTGGCCCTGATCAAGGAGAAGGGCTTCTCCGTGACGAACACGCAGACCGGCTTCGAGACCACGACGGAGTGGCTGATGACCAGCGCCCCCTCCTCGCTGGGCACCTCCTACGCCCGCTACCTGGTGCGCGGCTATGAGCGCGGGCCCGGTCAGTGCGCCGTGGAGTACCGCCGCCAGGACCGCTCCGAGACCCGCGCCGCCGACAGCACCGACGGGCGCGCCAATGAGCAGCGGGAGGGGGTGAACGGCGCGGGCGCCTCCCAGATGCGGCGCGACTCCGAGCTGGAGTGGGAGCTGCTCCAGAAGGTGGACCCCGACGCCGCCGCCGCCCTCAAGGCCGAGGCGAAGAAGATCGAGTAGCCCCGCCGCACCGCTTCCGGGCTGCCGCCCGCGCGACACCGGACGTCAGTCGCGCAGCGGCAGCTCCACGGTGAGGCCGTCGAAGGCCACCTCCACCGGCCCCTTGAACGCCTCACGCGCCTGCGTGAGCAGCCGTCCGGGGTCGGTGTCGTGGCGGCTGGACAGGTGGGTGAGGATGAGCCGCTTCGCTCCCGCCTCCCGAGCCACCTGGGCCGCCTCCCGCGCGGTGGAGTGCCGCGTCTCCAGCGCGCGCGCCTGCTCGTCGTCGGAGAAGGTGGACTCGTGCACCAGCAGGTCCGCGTCCTTCGCGGCCTGCACCAGCGCCGGACACGGCCGCGTGTCACCGGAAATCACCAGCCGCCGCCCGGACCGCGACTCGCCCAGCACGTCCTCCGGCTTCACCACGCGCCCGTCCGGCAGCGTGACGGACTCGCCCTTCTGCAGCTTGCCGAAGGACGGCCCCTCCGGCACGCCCAGCTCCCGCGCCTTCTCCAGGTGGAATCTCCCCGGGCGGCCATCCTCCACCAGCACGTAGCCCAGCGCGTGGATGCGGTGGTCCACGCCCACCGCCTGCACGGTGTAGCCATTGCGGCGCACCGAGTCCCCGTCCTTCAGTTCGTGGATCTCCACCGGGAAGGCCAGCGACTCCAGCCCCAGGTGCACGGCCTGGTGCAACAGCCGCCGCGCGGGAGGAGGCCCGTACAGGTGCATGGGCGCGGTGCGGCCCATCATCCCCAGCGTGCGCAGGAAGCCGATGATTCCCAGGTAGTGGTCGGCGTGGAAGTGCGTGAAGAACGCCGCGTCCACGGTGAAGCCCGTGCCGAAGCGCACCATCTGCCGCTGGGTGCCCTCGCCACAGTCGAACAGCAGCAGATCCGCGTCCGCCTTCACCGCCAGGCCGGAGAGGCCGCGATGCAGCGTGGGCTGTGCGGCGGAGGTGCCGAGGAAGGTGAGCCTCAGTAGGGACATGCCAGCGCTTCCCACGTCGAGAGTGGCCTCCTCGCACGCGCGGAGTCCGTCCCGCGGCGCGCGTTCCCGGGGCATTTACCAGGGTGCGAGGGGGCGTGCTATGCAGCCGGCCCTTTCGGACCCGCCCCCATGCCTGATTCCCTGACGGTCGGCCCCACGGCCGACCCCCGCCGAGTGAAAGCCCAGGACGGCCGCCTGCTCACCGTTCCTGACGGCTGGGCCCTCCTTCCCCCCGGCGACGCCGGCCTCACCCGCCGCGTGAAGGCCGCCGGCCCCTCCTGGACCGTGGTGGAGAAGGTGGGCCGCAAGCTCTTCTCCCGGGGCGTGTGGGCGCCGGAGGCCCACATCGTCCACGCCAGGGCCGCCCTGGAGGACGAGCGCGCCACCCCCGCCTACGCGAAGAAGCTGGCCCAGGGCCGCGAGCGCCGCGCCAAGGAACAGGCCGAGTACGAGGTCGACTTCGCCAACGCCGTCCTGCGCTTCCTCGCCTTCAGCCCCGCATGGCTCCCCCACGCCAAGCGCCTGGCCGTGATGGTCGCCGGCCACGCCACCCCCGTGGGCAGCGGCACCGTGGCCCGCACGGAGCGCATCCCCATTGAAAGGCGCGCGGAGGCCGCCGTCATCGCCTGGATGCGCCACCAGACCACGGGCTACGACGACATGCGCATCCAGCGCGTGAAGGGCGCCCGCCGCGAGGTGCGCCGCGAACTGGCGGAGGTGTCCCGCGCCATCCTGGACCTGCACCGCCGGGACGCTCCCCACGCCCCGCCCGCGTGTCCGCTCTGCTCCGCACTCCTGCGCCCTCCGCCGACACGCCCCTCGGATTCCTGACCCGGCGTTCAGCAACGACTGTTCTATTTCTGACCGGCGGGTTAGGAATGCGTCCGCCATGCCCCGCCACGCAGACCCCAAAGCCCGCAGCGCGCTCATCGCGTCCGCGCGGGCGGAGTTCGCGAAGCGGGGAGTGAAGGGCGCGCGCATCAGCGACATCACCGCCGCCAGCGGCCTGTCCAAGGGCGCCTTCTACCTGCACTTCCCCTCGAAGGAGGCCCTCTTCGCGGCGCTGGTGGAGGGCTTCCTGGAGGAGCTGGAGCGGCTGGCCACGAAGCGCATGTCCTGCACGGAGCGCTTCCGCGCCGACCACAGCGGCCTGCCGGGCCCCGGGGACGTCGCCACGCGCTCGGAGCGCTACCGCGACTTCCTGCGCATGGAGGCCGCGCTCGACGTGGAGATGCTGGAGCTCATGTGGGAGCAGCGTGAGCTCGTCACGGCGCTCATCGTGGGCAGCCAGGGCACCTCCTTCGAGTCCGTCATGTGGGACGTGGTGGACCGCGAGGTGGAGCGCATCGCCCGGGAGTTCCACCACCTGCGCGGCCAGCATCCGGACACCCCGGACGTGGACCCCAGCCTCTTCGGCTCCTTCATCGTGGGCACCTATCTGCTGCTGGCCCGGCGCATGGGGCGGCTGACGCAGAAGCCGGACCTGGCCTCCTGGGCCGTGGGCCTCCAGCGTCTGATGCACGAAGGCTCGCTGCCCCGCGAGGCCGTGCCCGCGACGCCCGCCGCCGTGGCCCGTCCCTCTTCACCGCCTTCCACGCGCCGGCGCCACGCCCGCGCGGACCACCCGCACCGCCCGCCAAGGAAACGCCCGTGAAACCGTCCACGAAGCCCTCCGCCTCCCGCGCCCTTACCGCCCTGGGAATGGCCGCCGCGCTCTCGCTCTCCGGTTGCGACAAGGCGGATGCCGCGGCCGCGCCGCCCGCCACCGCCGCGGGCCAGGAAAAGCCGGCGCCGGCCGTGAAGGTCGTCTCCGCGCGCGGCGTGCAGGCCTCGCAGTCGGAAGAGGTGACGGGCACGCTGTACCCGGCCCAGGGCCTCCAGGTCGGCTTCGAGGTGGGCGGCCGTCTGGAGACGGTGCGCATCCACAAGGGCCAGGCCGTGAAGAAGGGCGACACGCTCGCCCAGCTCAACTCCGAAATCGCGGACGCGCAGGTGGCCGGCGCGGAGGCCGCCGTCGCCGCGGCGGAGGCCGCCGCCTCCATGGCGCGGGACGCGGCCGAGCGCACGGAGAAGCTCAGCACCGGCGGTGGCGTCAGCGACCAGCAGCACAAGAACGCCGTGGCCGCCGCCGCGCAGGCCCAGGCGCAGGTGATGGCCGCGAAGGCGCAGCTGGCGCAGGCCCGCGCGTCGCGCCGCCGGCACGACCTGAAGGCCCCCTTCGCGGGCACGCTCATCGAGTCCCCGGACCAGACGGGCGCCACGGTGGGGCCGGGCTCGCCCCTGTTCACGCTGGAGCGGCTGGACACGCTCATCTTCCGCACCACCGTGGCGGAAGGCGCGCGCGCGCTGCTCAAGCCCGGCACGAAGGTGCGGGTGGCGGCGCTGGGCCACGGCGCGTCCACCGACGAGGCCGTGGTGCGCACCATCCTGCCCTCCGCGGACCCCACCACCCGCCGCATCCCGGTGGAGATCGCCGTGCCCAACGCGGACGGCCGCTTCGTGGCCCACACCCTGGCGCGCGCCATGCTGAAGCTGGGCGAGACGCAGGAAGCGCAGCTGCTCCCCACGACGGCGCTGTCCTCCTCCAACGGGGACCACGTCCTCGTCGTCAGTGACGGCTCGCTCCAGCGCGTGGACGTGCAGGTGCTGGAGCGCCGCGACCGCGAGGTGGTGGTGCGCGCCGCCGCCGTCCTCCAGCAGGTGGTGGACTTCCCCACGCCCTCCCTGACCCCCGGCACCCGCGTCTCCGTGAAGTAGCCGCAAGCCGCCCCTTTTCGCCGAGTGCGTGAGCTCTTCCAATGATTCTCAGTGACGTTTCCATCCGACGGCCGGTGTTCACGGCCATGGTGTCCCTGCTGCTCATCGTGCTGGGCGTGATGGGCCTCAAGCGCCTGGGCACCGACCTCTACCCGGACGTCAGCTTCCCCGTGGTGGTGGTCAACACCCTCTACAAGGGCGCGGGCCCGGGCGAAATCGAAACCCAGGTCATCAAGCCCCTGGAGGACGCGGTCGCCGGCATCAGCGGCGTGGACAAAATCCACTCCTTCAGCCGTGAGAACGTGGGCACCGTGGTGGTGTCCTTCACGCTGGGCACCGCCCTGGACACCGCCGTCCAGGACGTGCGCGACAAGGTGGGCCAGGCCGTCAACAAGCTGCCCACGGACGCGGACGCGCCCATCGTCAGCCGCGTGGACCTGTCCGCCGCGCCCATCCTCACCTACGCCATCTCCGCGGACATGCAGTCCCAGGCGCTGCGCAAGCTCTTGGATGACCGCATCAAGCCCGCGCTCGCGCAGCTGGCCGGCGTGGCGGAGGTGCGCATCACCGGTGGCGACACGCGCGAAATCCAGGTCGACATCGATTTGGACAAGGCCCGCGCGGTGGGCATCGCGCCGTCGCAGGTGTCCCAGCGCATCGCCATGGAGAACCTCAACCTGCCCGCGGGCCGTCTGCAATTGGGGCCCAACGAGCTGACCGTGCGCGCCATGGGCGAGTTCCGCAGCGTGGAGGACTTGCAGAAGCTGCCCATCGCCCGCAGCAGCACCGGCGCGCAGGTGCGCCTGGAGGAGATCGCCACCGTCACGGACGGCGTCGCCGAGCGCCGCACCACCGCGCGCCTCAACGCCCGCGACGCCGTGGTGCTGGAAATCGTGAAGCAGCCGGGCTCCAACACCGTGAGCGTCAGCGACGCGGTGAAGAAGACGCTCGCGGACATGACGCCGGTGGTGGGGCAGGGCTTCCAGGCCACGCTCCTCATCGACCAGTCGGACCTCATCCGCGCCAACACCCACGAGGTGTGGATCGCCCTCATCTTCGGCGGCCTGATGGCGGTCCTCATCATCCTGATGTTCCTGCTGGACCCGCGCGGCACGTTCATCTCCGCGCTCGCGCTGCCCACGTCCGTCATCGGCACGTTCTTCGTGATGTACGTGCTGGGCTACTCGCTCAACCAGATGACGCTCTTGTCGCTGTCGCTGGCCATCGGTCTGCTCATCGACGACGCGGTGGTGGTGCGTGAGGCCATCACCCACCGGCTGGAGAAGGGCGAAGACCCGATGAGCGCCGCGTACAACGGCACCAGGGACGTGGGCCTGGCGGTGCTCGCCACCACGCTGGCCCTGGTGGCGGTGTTCATCCCCGTGGCCTTCATGCCCGGCATCGTGGGTCAGTTCTTCAAGCAGTTCGGCATCACCATCTCCGTGGCGGTGCTCATCTCGCTGTTCATCTCCTTCACGCTGGACCCCATGCTGTCCGCGCGCTTCGCCAAGGCGCACGATCCGGACGCGCAGAAGCGCGAGCCCGTCGTCTTCCGCGCGCTGCGCCGCTTCCTGGAGGCCACGGAGTCCACCTACGCCCGCATCCTGGGCTGGGTGCTGCGCCACAAGTGGACCACCGCCGGCCTCACCGTGCTGGCGCTGTTCCTGTCCTTCGGCGCCGCCAGCCGCCTGGGCGTGGAGTTCATGAGCGCGGAGGACCGCTCGCAGCTCATCGTCGAGTTGCAGCTGCCGGACTCCGCCAACCTGTCGCAGACCACGGAGCGCGCCGCGGAAGCGGAGGTGCTGCTCAAGAAGATCCCCGAGGTCACGGACATCTACACGACGGTCGGTCCCAACGGAGACGTCTACAAGGCGCGCCTGCGCGTGCTCACGGTGGGCAAGGACCAGCGCACGAAGAGCATCCCCGTCCTCAAGGAGGAGGCCCGCGCGCTGCTGGTCCCCAACCTGGTCTCCACCGCCATCACCCTGTCGGACCCGCCGTCCATTGAAGGCCTGGGCGACTGGTACCCCATCATGGTGCGCGTGGTGGGCCCGGACCTGAAGCGCGTCAACGAGGAGGCCGAGCGCGTCGCCAGCATCCTGCGCACCCTGGGCACCTCCGACGTGCGCGTGGACTCCAACCCGGCCAAGCCGGAGCTCCAGATCCAAATCGACCGCGCGCGCGCCGCGGACATGGACCTGTCCGCCGGGGCGCTCGCCGCGCAGCTGCGGCTGGCCATCGACGGTGACGTGACGGCCAAGCTGCGCGAGGGCACGGACGAGACGGACATCCGCGTGCGCCTGCGCGAGCAGGACCGCGCCACGCCGGAGCGCGTGCGCCAGCTGATGATCGCCACGCCCCGCGGCCTGCACCAGGTGACGGACGTGGCGGAGGTGTCGCTCAAGGACGGCCCCAGCGTCATCGAGCACGAGAACCGCGAGCGCCAGGTGGCCGTCGTGTCCCAGCTGGCCAAGGGCGCCGCGCTGGGTGACGTGGCCACGAAGCTCAAGGCCGCCATCGCGGAAAAGCCGCTGCCGCCCGGCTACGCCATCGTCTACGACGGCCAGATGAAGAGCCTGGATGAGCAGAACGACGCGTTCGGCATCGCGTTCGGTCTGGCCTTCGTCTTCATCTACATGGTGCTCGCCAGCCAGTTCGAGTCCTTCAAGCACCCCTTCACCATCATGGTGTCGCTGCCGCTGGCGCTCGTGGGCGCGCTCCTGGGGCTCGTCGTGACGAACTACCACCTCAGCATGGGCGCCATGATTGGCGTCATCCTGCTGATGGGCCTCGTCACGAAGAACGCCATCCTCCTCATCGACGGCGCGCTCCAGCACCTGCGCGAGGGCGACTCCGTGGACGAGGCCCTGCTCAAGGCCGGCCCGCGCCGCCTGCGCCCCATCCTCATGACGAGCGCGGCCATGGCCATTGGCATGGTGCCCACCGCCGTGGGCACGGGCATCGGCTCCGAGTTCCGCGCGCCCATGGCCATCTCCGTCATTGGCGGCGTCATCACCTCCACCTTCCTCACGCTGCTGGTGGTGCCGGTGGTGTTCGCGGCGATGGAGAAGCTGTCCTTCCGCAAGAAGCAGCCCCGCGCGCAGGGCCCGCACTCCGCGCTCCCGGTGGACGCGCCCGCGGCGCACGACCGCGCGGCCTGAGGCCTCAGGGCCGGAAACAAGAAGGCGCGGGTGACGGTGCCGTCACCCGCGCCTTTCATTTGAAACAAGGGGGATGAAACAAATCCCGGATGGGCGTCTTCCGCTTCGAGCCGCCGGCTCCGGGCCTTGCCGGAGACGGGGCGTTCGCGGGCGTCCTGCCCGGGAGGAGCAGCTCTAGCGAGCGGCCGAGAAGCCTTCGCCGTTCAGCAGGCGCACGCGCGCCTTGGCGAGCTGGTTCTGCGCTTCCTCCAGCGACACACAATCCACGGTGATGTCGTCGTTGGGGGATGCTTCCGACGCCACGCGGGCCGTCTGCAGGCGCGCGATGGTGGAGTCCGACACGTGCGCGCACATCGCGCAGCCATTCTTGCGCCCGTGGTCGACGATCTCGGAGAACAGCTTCGCGGATTCCGGCTCCAGCGGGCGCAGACCCCGCATGTCGGCCAGAACCAGGTGCCGCCCTCCGCCGTAGCTGTCCGTGGCCTTCTTGTAGACGGCCACGTACTCCTTCATTTCGTTCGGCCGCATGAAACCGCTCATGCGGGCAGTGATGGTCCGACGGCTGACATCGTTGGTGACTTCGAACATAGGTGCGCCCTCCCTCGCAGGATCAAAGCCTAACAGACGTCTTTCGGACTTTCACCAGCCCCCCCGTCATTCCCGGCGGGGTGTAAGGTTTGAAAGGAATTGCGTGTTATTCCTTCTCGGTAGGTTGTAAAAATGAAGAAGCCCGGCCCGCGTGAGCGGAACCGGGCTTCAGTGCTCTGGGCTTGACCCGGAGCGGGTTGAGATCAACCCACTGCGCGGACGTTCTGCGCCTGCAGGCCCTTGGGGCCGCGCGTCACCTCGAACTCCACCTTCTGACCTTCCTGCAAGGTGCGGAAGCCGTCCATGTTGATGGCGCTGTGGTGGCAGAACACGTCCTCACCACCGCCGTCCTGAGTGATGAAGCCAAAGCCCTTCGCATCGTTGAACCACTTCACCGTACCAGTAGCCATGAATCGTCTTCTCTTTGTTGGTGGGGCGCGGCACCCACCGCCCGGGAGCGGCCGGTCCTCTCGAAATGTGAGGGCCTGAGTGCGAACAACAGTCTGCCCGGCGGGGAGGGGTGGGTGGAAGCCCCCTTGCTGAGCAGACAACAGTTCGCGGGGTAGTCACCCTTCCTACCCAGTACTGGCACAGGCAGGCGGGTGTGGGGCCGGGGCCGCTCCAGCGCCTGGGTTTGGAGGCGTGGCTACCGTTCCTTCGCAAGGCCACGACGGCCGGGAGAGGAGTCACGTCATGTACGAGGTCCGAGGCCCCGAGACCCTGCTGCCCCCCGTTCCTCCGCGCGCGGAGGGCGCCGTGCGCCGCGAGTGGCGCCGGATGAGGGACCACAGCGCGGCGGCGGGCATCCTGTCGCGTCCCTTGTTCGGCCGGCTGCCGCTGCGCCGTTGGGTGTCGCAGGATTTGCACTCGGTGCTGGACTACGTGGGCGGCGCGGCGCTGGTGGCGGTGGGGAATGCATCCGGTGACAGCAAGGCGAAGGCGGCCGGCTGGGCATTGGGCGGTGCCGCGGTGGGCGTGTCGCTGTTCACGGACTACCGGCTGAGCCTCACGAAGCTCATCCCCATCGAAGCGCACGAGCTGGCGGACTACGCCTATGGCCTGGGCGCGGTGCTGGCGCCCTTCGTGCTGGGATACGCGAAGCGCTCGCCGGTGGCGGCGGTGCTGCACGTGCTGTTGGGTGTGAAGGTGCTGGCCGCGTCGCTCGTCACGGACTACCGCTGCCAGACGGGCATGCACCTGGGCGGAGAGCTGGCCACGGACCCCGAAGGCATCGGGGCCTGAAGTCTCAGGGCTGGAGCTTGAGCAGGAAGCCATCCTGCAGCGGCCGTGACGGTTCGTCCTCCGGGACGGACCGGTGGAAGCCACCGGCGAGCAGCACGCCTCCGGTGGCGTCCACGCTCAAGGCCCGGGCCTGGGCCACGGTGCCGGGGCTCGCGAACCCGCGCACCCAGAGCGACGTGCCCTCTTCCGGCAACAGCTTCGCGACATACAGGCCCGGAGGCAGGCTTCCCCCACCCAGGGCGAGACCGCCGTCATGGCCGCCCGCCACCGTCAGCTGGCCCGCGTCGTCGGTGGCCACCATCGGCGCGCCGGTGGGGAAGGTTCGCGCCCACTGCTGGCCGCCGTTCGCGTCGTAGGCCAGGAGGAAGCCGTCGCGCGAGTCCGCGCGGTGGAAGGTCTTCTGGAAGTACAGCCGGCCGCTGAAGCCACCCCCCACGAAGACGCGGTCCGCTCCCACGGCCACGGACACCGCGGTGCCATCCGTGCCGCGCACGTCATGGCTCCAGACGTGGTCGCCGTCCCGGGTGAGCTTCACCACGAAGGGCGTGTGCTGGCGCACGGTGACGAAGGTGGCGTCGCCAAACGACACCGCCCCCGCGTAGCCGCCCACCACGTGCACGTCGCCAAAGACATCCACCGCCACCGCCCGCGCGGAGACCTCGCCCTCGCCGGAAGGCATCCACACGCGGCTCCAGCGCTGCTCACCCTTGGGGCCCACGCTCAACGCGAAGCCCGCGTGCCTGCCATGGGGCGTGCGCTTCAATCCCTCTCCCAGGTCGCGCGCGCCGGCGAAGTCCCCCACCAGCACCACGCCCCCGTGGTGGTCGGACGTGACGCCGTTCACCGCCACCGGGCCCTCACCCGGCAGCGAGCGCACCCAGTCCAGCGCGCCGCCGCCGTCCAGCCGGGCCAGGAATGGCCCCTCTGGCAGCGTGGCGCCGTCGCGGGTGAAGCCCGCAGACATGCCTGTGAGGAAGATGTTGTCGGAGGCATCCACCGCCAGGCCACCCACGCGGGCCCGCGCCTCGTGCCCGGGCGTCCAGCCCCGCGCCCACTTCAGCGTGCCTTCCGACGAATACCGCGCCACCAGCAGGTGTGGCGCCACGACGTTGCGATTGAAGGGCAGGGGCCCCGCCCCCAGGTCGATGGGTTCTTGATAGGTCGCCGCCACCAGGACGTCCCCGTTGGAGGTCACCACCGCGTGCGGAGCCTGTGGGTCCCCAACCATCAGGGTCCGCGACCACACGTGTGCCTCCACGCCCTCTGGCGCTACCTGTCCACCCACCTCGCCGAGCACCGGGATGCGCGGTGCCGTGGCTCGGGCTTCCTCGCACCCCAAGAGGAAGAGTCCCCCCACGCACACCGCCATCCGAATCCACGCCACCGCCGCCCCCCGTCCCGGAACCCGCCCCACCCAACCCCGACTCCCCCGCCCTTCAACCGCGCCCAAGCCCTACTGCAAGGGCGCGGCCAACGTGTCCTGGCAAAGGTGTCCCCTCGGCGGAAGCCCCAGGGAGCCCGTCTCGAGGGCGGGTTTGCTGTCCCTCGGCCGGTAATTCCTGCCGACCGGAGGGAGGGGGGACGGTAAAGAAAGACGCCCGCGCGGGGCTCCCCGGCGGGCGTCGATGTATGTGTTATGTTTTGGACCGGGCGAAGGCCTACAGCACCTTCACCTGCACTTCCTTGAGCACCTGGTCGCCGCGCATGACGGTCACGGTCCACGCGCCGGCCTTGGGCAGCCGCACGCCGGTCCACTGACGCGCGCGCCAGCCCTCGCCCTTCACCTTCACGTCCTTCGTCTCACGCACGGTGGCGCCCTGCTTCACCTGCACCGTGATGTCGTCGATGGAGTCGCCCTGGGGCACCAGGTAGCTCTGCCACAGCATCACGTTGGTGTTCGCCTTGACGCCCTCGGGGCCCACCTCGGCGGTGCACTCGTACTTGTTGGGGCCGTCCTTGGCCACCTCCGTGCAGAGCTTGGCCTCCACCAGCACGGGACCCTGGCCCTGGCCCTTGTAGAAGTAGTTCCAGGTCTCGCGCACCGCGTCCGCGCTGGGGGCCTTCACCGACTCCGCCGCCGGCGCCGCCGCCTCCTGCGCACCCGCCACCGTCGCCATTCCCAGCACCGCGCACAGCACGCTTCCGTTGATCAGGCTCTTCATGTTTGGGGTCCCCTCGTTGATGTTGAAGGCGGCCGGCCCACGTCCGGCCCCTTGGTGTGCCTGTCTACCATGAAACATCCCGCGTCATTCCCCGAGTCCCGGATTCCAGGGTTTCGCACCCGGGACGCCGCGCCGCGCTACCCGAACAGGAAGAAGCCGAGCGTCACCAGCGGCAGGTACGCGAGGAAGGCCACCAGGAGGAAGCCGAGGATGTCCTTGAACTCCAAGCGGGCCACCGCCAGGAGCGGCAGCGCCCAGAAGGGCTGGATGAGGTCGGTGGCCATGTCGCCCCACGCGTACGCCAGCACCACCTTCTCCGGCGCCACGCCCAGCCGTCCCGCCGCATCCAGCAGGTAGGGCGCTTCAATGGCCCACTTGGAGCCTCCAGAGGGCACGAAGTAGTTCACCACGCCGCTGTAGAGGTACACGATGGCGGGGAAGGTCTGCTGCGTGGACAGCGACACGAAGAGCTCCCCGATGCGGTCCGTGAGCCCCGTGGCCTTGAAGATGCCGTAGATGCCCGCGTACAGGGGGAACTGCAGCACGATGCCGTGCAGCACGCTTCCTGCCTCCTCGCTCGCCTTGAGCAGCCGCGCGGGCGTGCCGTGCAGCAGCACCGCCAGCGTGAGGAAGGTGAAGTTCACCACGTTGAGGTTGAGCGCCTTCCAGCCGCCGTTCAGCCACAGGTGCCGCGCGAGCCACGCCAGGCCCAGCACGCCGAAGAGGACGTTGAGCAGCCACGCGTGGTCCAGCCACTCCGCGGGGCTCAGGCGCCCCTGGGGCTTCTCTGGCGGGACGAAGTCACCCAGCTTCTCCAGCACCGCGGGCTCCACGCGCACCGTGCGCTCGGGGGACGGGTGCAGCGCCCACGCCAGCGCCGTGAGCAGCGCCACCGCGGCCAGCGTGAGGCCCACGTTGAAGGGGGAGAAGAGCGTCCGGTCGATGGAGATGACCCCCAGCTGCTTCTCCAGGAAGTGCCCCGGCGTCGCCACCAGCAGCGGCGCGGAGGCGGACAGGCCCGCGTGCCACGTGGCGCCCAGGCCGAAGTAGGCGCACGCCACCAGCAGCCGGTAGTCCACGTCCGGACGCCTGCGCGCGATGAAGCGCACCAGCATGGCGCTGGCGACGAGCGACAGGCCCCAGTTGAAGTACGCGAGCGCCATGGAGACCGCCGCCATCAGCGCGGTGGCGCTCCTCGGGCTCCTCGGCAGGCGGGCCACCCATTCCAGCAAGGCCTTCACCGGGGCGGTGAGCGCGAGCAGGTAGCCAGTGAACATCACCAGGGCCATCTGCATGGAGAAGGTGAGCAGCTCCCAGAAGCCCCCGCCCCACGCGTCCAGCACCAGCGGCGGCGCGGCCCCCACCCAGCCCAGGGCCAGCGCCATGGTGAGCAGGGTGAGCAGCACCGCGATGGCGAAGGCGCTGGGGACGAAGCGCGCGGAGAAGCGGCCCAGGCCTTCGGCGAGCCGGACGAGGGTTTCCACGGTGTGAGGGCTCCAGGCGTTCAGGGGGCCCCGGCGCGAAACTCCCAGGGCGACACCCCGGGTTTTACGGTATGAGCGGTCGCCATGTCCCCTAGCGAGCAGCACCCGCCCGCCTTCGAACGCATCGCGACAGGCGTTCCCGGACTGGATCCCATCCTGGGCGGTGGCCTGGTGGCCTCAGGTGTCTACATCGTGGTGGGGGAGCCCGGCGCGGGGAAGACCCTCTTCGCGAACCAGTTGTGCTACTCGCAGGCGCAACAGGGCACGCGCTGTCTGTACGTGACCCTGCTGGCCGAGTCGCACTCGCGCATGCTGGCGAACCTGCGCAGCATGGCGTTCTTCGACGCCTCCCAGCTGCCGCAGCGCATCTACTACGTCAGCGGCTTCCGCATGCTGGAGGAGCAGGGGCTGCCGGGCCTGCTGGAGCTGTTGCGCCGGGAGATGCGCAACCACGGCGCGGGCATCCTGGTGCTGGACGGCCTGGTGCAGGCGCAGGAGGCCGCGGGCAGCAGCCGCGACTTCAAGAAGTTCATCCACGAGCTCCAGGTGTCCGCCGGCCTGTCGCGCTTCACCGCGCTCCTGCTCACCAGCAGCGTGGGCCCCACCGTGCACCCGGAATACACCATGGTGGACGGCATCCTGGAGCTGCGCGAGCGCACGGCGGCCATGCGTTCGTGGCGCGAATTGCAGGTGCGCAAGTTCCGCGGCAGCGCCAGCCTCAACGGCGCGCACCACTTCCGCATCTCCGAGGCGGGCCTGGAGGTGTTTCCCCGCCTGGAGACGATGGTCAGCCGCTCGCAGCCGCCGGACTGGGGCACGCAGCGCGTGAGATTCGGCGTGCCCACGCTGGACGCCATGATTCCAGAGGGCTTCGCCGCGGCGTCCACCACGCTGGTGATGGGTCCCCCGGGCTGCGGCAAGACGATTCTCGGCGTCAGCCACCTGGCGGAAGGGCTGCGCCTGGGCGAGCCCTGCCTGATGGTGAGCTTCTACGAGGGGCCGGACCGGCTGATGCACAAGGCGGCCAACGTGGGGCTGTCGCTGGCCAGCGCGGTGAAGGACGGCCGGCTGGTGCTCCAGTGGAACATGCCCGCCGAGTGCAACCTGGACCTGGTGGCGCACTCGCTGCTGGAGGACGTGCGCAGACGCGGCGTGAAGCGCCTGTTCGTGGACGGCCTGAGCGCCATGGTGGAGACCACCCACGAGCCGGCGCGCATCAGCCCCTTCTTCGCCGCGCTCACGCAGGAATTGCGACGCCACGGGGTGACGACCGTCTTCACGCTGGAGACGCCGCGCCTGTTCGGCCCGGACATGGATGTCCCCCTGGGGACCGGCCTGTCCGGCGTGGCGGAGAACCTGCTGTTCATGCGCCACCTGGAACTCAATGGCCGCCTGCGGCGGCTGCTCTCCATCTTCAAGCTGCGCGACGCGGACTATGATCCGACGCTGCGCGAGTTCCTCATCACCTCCCAGGGAATCGAGATCCAGCCGCCCTTCCAGCCGTCGCCCGAGTTGCTGCTCACCGGTATCGCCCGCTTCCCGGGCAACCACTCCTGACCCCCAGAGGCTCCGTGGTTCCCGCGACCGAGACCGTGCTGGTGGTGGATGACGAACAGGGCATCCTGGAGGCGCTCGCGGACCTCCTCCGAGAGGAGGGCTACCGCGTGCTCACGGCGTCCCACGGCCGCGAGGCCCTGGAGCGCATGGCGGAGGTGACGCCGGACCTGGTGCTGACGGACTGGATGATGCCCGTGCTGGATGGCCCCGCGCTCATCGCGCGCATCCAGCAGGATCCGGTGCTGCGCCACATCCCCGTGCTGGGCATGAGCGCCGTGGACGTCAACGGCCTCAAGCGCCTGCACCCGGGCATGGAGTTCCTCCAGAAGCCGTTCGACATCCGGGCCCTGATGAAGCTGGTGCGCCGGGCCCTGGACGCGAATCCCCGCGTCCGGGGAGGGTGAAGCGCACCGCCCGCGTGCCCGGAGGGTCCGTCATGTTCCACCTGCTCAAGCTGGGTCCCGTGCCCCTCTCCGTGGGCACCACCGGCGTCTACCTGCGCATCGGCGAGACGGGCGACCCGTCCGCCCCCGTCTTCGAACAGACGGACCTGGCCGGCGTGCGCGCCCTCATCGCCGGCCTGGAGCCGTCCCAGGTGTCGTGCGAGCCCGCCCTGGCGGACGCCGCCGCCGAGCTGGGCCTGGCCGTGGCGCCTCCGTCCCTGGCGGCGCTCTCCGCCCGGGCGGCCATCGCCACCTTCCTCGCGTGGGGCCAATTGGGCGTGTCCGGGCTGGGCAGCGACAAGGCGCTGCTCTTCGTGCAGGCCGCCACCGAGTTCTGGGACGCGAAGCCCTGGACGCACTGGGACGACAGCCAGGCCTTCACCGTGGACGTGACGGGCGCGCACGAGCACACCTACGAGGGCTGCGTCTTCCACGGCGAGGACGAGGGCCCCTCGGGCCTGGCCCTCTACCTGTCCCCCGGTTCGCTGGGGCGGCTCCTGGAGCTCCAGGTGCACGGCGCGGACAAGGAGGCGCAGGCCCTGCCCGCCATCACCGTGTCGCTGGAGGCCCGCCCCACCTATGCCGTGGACGCGCTCTCCGCCGCCGGCCGCGCGCCCCGCCTGCCCCTGCCCGTGAAGGCCGGTCCCCAGGGGCTGACCGTGCCCTCCAGCCTGGAGTCCCTCATCCTGGTGGCCGCCCTGCGCGCCGTGGCCCGCCTGTCCCCGTCCCAGCCCGAGGCCCTGAGCAGCATGGTGGCTGGCGACGCGCGCATGGACGTCCGCGTCCGCGCCCCCGCCCCTCGCGTCCGCAACTAGGCGGAATCAGGCACCCCCTGGCATGACGCACCCCGACCAGACAGACAGCCGGGCTCGTGTGGAACTGTGAACAACCGCCCCCACCGAAAAGGTTGATTCACAAAGTATCTGGGTCCATAGGTGGAGACGTGACTGACGCCGGCCTTTCACCACGGGTCCAGCGCTTCCTCACGACGCACATCGATTCCATCGAGAAGCTGGAGGTGCTCCTCCTGCTTCGCGCCCGGACGGAGCGGGCGTGGACGGCGCCGGCGGTTGCCCTGGAACTGCGCATCACCGAAGCCTCGGCGGCCCGCCGCATGGCGGAGCTGCGGACGGGAGGGCTGCTTCTCCAGGATGGGGGAGCGGAGGACGCCTACCGCTTCAGCCCCGGCCGCTCGGAGGACGTTCAGGCCACGGCGGAGCTGGCGATGGCGTACTCGGCGCGCCGCGTGAGTGTGATTTCGTTCATCTTCTCACGCCCCATGGATCGGGTGAGGGGCTTCGCGGACGCATTCGTGCTCAAGAAGGACAAGGACGGCGACGGACATGGCTGAGGCGGTCTACATCCTGTGCGCGTTGACGAGCCTGGCGTGCGCGGTGCTGCTGCTGCGGGCCTGGCGGCGCACGCGGATGAAGTTGCTGCTCTACAGCGGCCTGTGTTTCGCGGTCTTCACCCTGAACAACGTGCTGCTCTTCGTGGACCTGGTGCTGATCCCCGAAGGGGACCTGTCGCTGGAGCGCACCATCACGTCGCTCGTGGGAGCTGGCGTGCTGCTCTTCGGCCTCATCTGGGATGTGTCCTGACGCAATGGGGGGGACACCACGATGAAGATCCTGCTCGATGGCGCGGTGATGATGGCGTACCTGGCGTGCGCGCTCTTCTTCCTGCGCTTCTATCTCCAGTCGAAGGACCGGCTGTTCGCGCTGTTCTCCCTGGCCTTCACGCTGATGGGCGTCCACAACCTGCTGGGCGCGCTGCTGGCACCGACCCTGGACGCCGAGCGCATCCACTACCTGTATGTCGTCCGCCTGATGGCCTACCTGCTCATCCTGGGAGCCATCTGGGACAAGAACCGCGCGGGGCGTAGCTTGCGGTGAGATGCTGTTCTCCTCCTTGGCCTGACGGGAGGACTTCTTCATGACCACGACATCGCTTCCCCGCTTCACCCCTCGCCGCGCGCTCGGGCGCACGGGCTTCACCGCGACGGCGGTGGGCATTGGCGACCTGGCGGACCGCACGGTGCCGCGCGAGGAGCTGGTCGCCACGCTCGCGCGGGCGCTGGACGCGGGGCTCAACGTCATCGACACGGCGCCCGGCTACGAGGACGGCCTGAGCGAAGAGGTGGTGGGCGAGGCGCTGCGCGGCCGGCGTGAGGGCGTGTTCGTCATCGACAAGGTGGACGCGCTGGATGCGCCGGTGGCGCCGCAGGTGGAGGCGTCCCTGCGGCGGCTGGGCCTGCCGTCGGTGGACCTGTTCGCGCTGCACGCGGTGAAGTCGCTCTCGCAGTGGGAGGAATTGGCCCGGCCGGGCGGCGCGCTGGAGCAGCTGGAGGCGTGCGTGGCGAAGGGGCAGGCGCGCTTCAAGGGCATTTCCTGCCACCACCCGGACGCGCTGGTGGCGGCGGTGCGCTCCAGGCGGTGTGACGTGGTGATGTTCCCGCTGGGGCCCTTCGTGGACGCACGCTACGTGGAGGAGGTGCTGCCCCTGGCGCGAGCGCACGGAGTGGGCGTGGTGTCCTTCAAGACGTTCGGCGCGGGCAAGCTCCTGGGGGACACGGAGGGCTACGGCCGGCCGCTCCAGGCGCGCCCGCGCGGCAAGGTCAGCTCCGGTGGAGAGGCGCGCGACACGCCGGTGCTGCCGCACCTGTCGGTGGCGGAGTGCGTGCAATACACGCTCACGTTGGAGCCGGACGTGATGTTGATGGGGATGGGCTTCCCGAACGAACAGGACGCCGCGCTGCGGGCGGCTGCGGTCTTCCAGCCGCTCGACGCCGCGGGGATGCAGGCGGTGCGGGAGCGGGCGCACGCCGCCATCCAGGGGAAGGGGGCGGTGTGGTGGAACCCGCCTTCACCGGATGTGGCGGCGGGCTGAGCCGCCGCGCGCAGGCGGGCGGGCCGGGCGGGTTGCCTGCCCGACACTCGCCTGGAGTCCCGCGGGCCTGAAGGCTTGTGGCCCGCAGGGGGTCGTCATTATCGGAGCGTCCCATTGGTGAGGCGTCATCCCCATGACGCCGTGGCCCGCGCTCCATGCCTGACCCGTCCATCAAGCCTTCGACCAAGCCTGCTGGCGAGCCACCGCCGCCGTCCGCCGTGACGGCGAACGACGCGGTCCCTGTGTCCGCGCCCGATGGCATGGGTGAGGCCGTCGCGCTGGAGTCGGCGTCCGCTGCTCCCATGGAGGTCGTGTCGCCGAGCGCTCCGGTGTCTCTCTCCGGTGCGCGAGAAGCTTCAGCCTCCGGGGAGGAGGGCCGCTTCGCGTTCCTGGCTCGCGCGGGCGAGGTGCTGTCGTCGTCGCTGGATGAACCCACGGTGCTGCGCCAACTGGCGGAGCTGGTGGTGCCGGGACTGGCGGATTGGTGCGCGGTGGACCTGGTCACGCCGTCACGCACGGTGGTCCGCCGGGCCGCGGCGCACCGTGACCCCGCGCTCGTGCCCTCCGTGTATGCCATTGCCGAGCGCTGGCCCCAGAGGGCGGATGGCCCCGAAGGGGTGGCCCAGGTGCTGGGCACCGGAGCACCCAGACTCATCGCGGACGTGCCAGAACAGCAGCTCCTGGAGGCCGTGGCCCGGGGCAACGAGGCCCTGGAGGAGACGTGGCGCCTGGGCTGCCGCTCCGTGATGCTGGTGCCATTGGTCGCGCGGGGCCGGGTGCTGGGATGTCTGTCATTGATGTCCGGCACGGCCGGCCGTTATGGCGAATGCGACCTGGAGCTGGCGCGCGAGCTGGCCCGCCGGGCCGCGCTGTCCCTGGACAACGCGCTCCTGTATGGCGAAGCCCGTCAGGCCCAGGCGCGCACGGCGCGGCTCCAGGCGGTGACGGCGGCCCTGTCCCGCGCGGCCTCCGAGGATGCGGTGGCGCAGGTGCTGGCGCGCGAGGTGTGGGAGGCGAGCGGTGCCACGCGCGTCGCGGTGCTGGCGCTGGAGGAGGACGGCTTCATGCGCCCGCTGCGCGTCCTGGGCTACCCGGAAGACGCGCTGGCGTCGTTCACCCGTCCGTCGGATGGCGTTGCCCCGGACATCCGGCGCGAGGCGGGCTGGTTCGCTTCGCTGGAGGAGTTCATCGCGCGCTACCCGGAGAACGCGGAGCTCGCGCGCCGCCAGGGCGCGGGGGCTCGCGCGGTGGTGCCGCTATGGGGTGAGACGCGCGTGCGGGGCCTGCTGCTGCTCGCGTGGCCGGAGCCTCGCGTCTTCCCGGACTCGGAGCGCGCGTTCCTGGAGGCGCTGGCGCACCAGTGCGCGCAGGCGCTGGAGCGGTCCGCGCTCTACGAAGCGCTGCGCGAGCGAACGGAGCGGCTGCGGCAGGCGCTGGTGACGGGTGACATGGGGACCTGGCGCCTGGACCTGGTGCGCGGCAAGGAGCTGCGCGACGCGGCGCTCAACCACATGCTGGGCCTGCCGGCGGTGGACTCGGCGGTGCCGGTGGGGGACCTGCTGGGGCAGCTGCATCCGGAGGACCGGCCCCACGTGGAGGCGGAGTTCCGCCGCTACCAGCGCGGGCCGCCGGGCTTCTTCGAATTGGAGTTCCGCGTGATTCGCCGCGACGGCGGCGTGCGCTGGTTGCACAGCGTGGGGCAGTCCTTCGCCGGGCCGGACGGGAAGGTGACGGAGCTCACCGGCGCCATGGCGGACGTCACCCGGCGCAAGGAGGCCGAGGAGCGGCTGCAGCTGTTGCTGGACGCAAGCCGCGTGCTGGCGCTGCGCCTGGACGACGTGGAGGAGGCGCTGCCGGAGGTGGCGCGGCTGGTGGTGGACCACGTGGCCACCGGCTGCCTGGTGGACCTGGCCGCGCCGGACGGCACCCTGCGGCGGGTGACGGCGGCCCACCGCGTGCCCGAGCACGACGCGCGGCTGCATGCGGCCCTGGGAGGCATGGACCGGGGGCCCGAGCACCCGGCGCTCCAGTGCTTCCGCACCGGAGAGGTCTGTTTCCTGTCGCGCCTGGACTCCAGTCGCTGCGATGCCGTCTCCACGAGCGCCGCGCACCGGGCGCTGGTGGACCGCCTGGCGCCCACGTCCGTGCTGTCGGTGCCGCTGCGCGCGCGGGGCCGCACGCTGGGCGTCATCACGCTGTTCACCGCCGAGCCCCAGCGCACGCTGGTGGCCGCGGACGTGGCCATGGCGGAGGAGCTGGCGCTGCGCTTGAGCGTGGCACTGGAGAACGCGCGCCTGTTCCACGACGCCCAGTCCGCGGTGCGGCTGCGCGATGAGTTCCTCTCCGTGGCGAGCCACGAATTGAAGACGCCGCTCACCAGCCTCATCCTCCAGCACAACCTCATTGGCCGTGCGCTGGAGACGGCGGGCACGACCGGGCCCGTGACAGGGAAGCTCAACACCGCGCAGCGGCAGGTGTTCCGGCTGACGGCGCTGGTGGACAACCTGCTGGACGTGAGCCGGCTGTCCCTGGGCAAGCTGGCGCTGGAGCGCGCGGAGGTGGACCTGGTGCAGCTGACGCGCGACGCGGTGGAGCGCCTGGAGGACGTGTTCACCCAGGCGCGGTGCCCGCTCAAGCTGGAGCTGCCGCGCACGCTGACGGGCCAGTGGGACGCGCTGCGGTTGGACCAGGTGCTGGTGAACCTGCTCACCAACGCGGCGAAGTACGGCGCGGGCCACCCGGTGTCGGTGCGCGCGGGCGTGGACGCGCGCGACGAGGCCTGGGTGGAGGTGCGCGACGAGGGCATCGGCATCGAAGCGGACGCGCTGCCGCGCCTCTTCGGCCGCTTCGAGCGCGCCGTGAGCGAGCGGCACTACGGTGGCATGGGCCTGGGGCTCTACATCAGCCGCCAGATTGTCCAGGCGCTGGGCGGCCGCATCGACGTGGACAGCCAGCCGGGGCGGGGCGCCACCTTCACGCTGCGGCTGCCCCGGAACGCGGCGGAAGCGCGGCCCCCGCCTCCCCCGGAGCTGTGAGGGAGGCCAGGGCCGGCGATGCCTTCAGTGCTGGGGCCCCCTGGGCGGCGGCCCTTCCTGTTCGAGCGCGCGGTACTCGTCGTCCGTGAACAGGCGTGAGCGGATGAGGAAGCGCACGCCTTCGGGGGCTTCGACGGAGAAGCCGCTGCCGCGACCGGGCACCACGTCCACGGTGAGGTGGGTGTGGCGCCAGAGCTCGAACTGCGGGCCGGACATGTAGAAGGGAGTGCGGACGATGTCACCCAGGTACACGTCCTCCTGTCCCACGCGGAAGTCGCCGCGCGGGAAGCACATGGGCGCGCTGCCGTCGCAGCAGCCGCCGGACTGGTGGAAGAGGAGCGGACCGTGAAGGCCCTGCATCTTGTGGATGAGGGCCTCGGCGGCCGGCGTGACCTCGACGCGCGGCACGGGCATGGGGCGGCCTAGAAGAAGCCCATGGGCTTCGGGTCGTAGCTGACGAGCAGGTTCTTCGTCTGCTGGTAGTGATTGAGCATCATCTTGTGCGTCTCACGCCCGATGCCGGACTGCTTGTAGCCGCCGAACGCCGCGTGCGCGGGGTACAGGTGGTAGCAGTTCACCCAGACGCGGCCCGCCTGGATGCCGCGGCCCATGCGGTACGCGGTGCTGTTGTCGCGCGTCCACACGCCGGCGCCCAGGCCGTAGAGCGTGTCATTGGCCATCGCGAGCGCGTCCTCTGCGTCCTTGAACTTCGCCACCGCGACGACGGGGCCGAAGATCTCCTCCTGGAACACGCGCATCTTGTTGTGGCCCTCGAAGATGGTGGGCTCCACGTAGTAGCCCTCCGCCAGCGCGCCGGGCAGCGCCTTGCGCCCGCCGCCGGTGAGCACCTTCGCGCCCTCCTTCCGGCCGATGTCCAGGTAGCTGAGGATCTTCTCCAGCTGATCATTGGACGCCTGCGCGCCAATCTGCGTGGTGGTGTCCAGGGGGTTGCCCTGCACGATGCGCTTCGTGCGCTCCACCGCCTTGGCGATGAACTCGTCGTAGAAGCGCTCGGCGACGAGCGAGCGGGACGGGCAGGTGCAGACCTCGCCCTGGTTGAGGGCGAACATGGCGAAGCCCTCCAGCGCCTTCTGGGCGAAGTCGTCGTCCCTGGCGAAGACGTCCTCGAAGAAGATGTTGGGGGACTTGCCGCCCAGTTCCAGGGTGACGGGGATGATGTTCTCGGAGGCGTACTGCATGATGAGGCGGCCGGTGGTCGTCTCACCCGTGAAGGCAATCTTCGCGATGCGCTTGTTGCTGGCGAGCGGCTTGCCGGCCTCGATGCCGAAGCCGTTCACGATGTTGAGCACGCCCGGGGGAAGCAGGTCGCCCACCAGCTCCGCGAACTTGAGGATGGTGACGGGGGTCTGCTCCGCGGGCTTGAGCACCACGCAGTTGCCGGCGGCGAGCGCGGGGGCCAGCTTCCACGCGGCCATGAGCAGCGGGAAGTTCCACGGGATGATCTGCCCCACGACGCCGAGCGGCTCCGTGAAGTGGTAGGCGACGGTGTTGTCATCCAGCTGGCTGAGCGAGCCTTCCTGCGCGCGGATACAACCGGCGAAGTAGCGGAAGTGGTCGATGGCGAGCGGGAGGTCCGCGGCGAGCGTCTCGCGGATGGGCTTGCCGTTGTCCCACGTCTCGGAGACGGCGAGCATCTCCAGGTTCTGCTCCATGCGGTCGGCGATCTTCAGCAGGATGTTGGCCCGCTCGCCGGCGGCGGTGCGGCCCCACGCGTCCTTCGCCTTGTGCGCGGCGTCGAGCGCCTTCTCGATGTCCTCCGCCGTGGAGCGGGGAATCTCGCAGAAGGGGCGGCCGGTGACGGGGCTGATGTTCTCGAAGTACTGGCCCTTCACGGGCGGGACGAACTCACCGCCGATGTAGTTGCCGTAGCGGCTCTTGTACTCGACCTTGCTGCCCTTCTGACCCGGAGCTTCATAGACCTTCGACATGGGGACTCCCTGCGTTGGGTTTTGACGCACTCCTGCGGGGTTTGACGCGGAACAGACCATAGGCAGGTAACGCTCTGCGTTATGTGCGCGGGGGCCGATGTAAATGTTTGTTAATGGTTGATCGCGGAATCAGTCACTCGGGCGTGATGCGAGCGGGCGGGCAGGGTGCCCTTGCTGTCATCCGGCAGGTCTTCCACCTCAAGAGGTGGGGGCACGTCATGCAAATGTTTAGAGACCGCGTCGACGCCGGCCGTGCATTGGGTCAACGGCTCCGCGTCCTGCTCGGCGGAGGGGGTGACCTGTTGGTGTTGGCGCTGCCGCGCGGCGGTGTGCCCGTGGGGTTCGAGGTCGCTCGGATCCTCGGGGTGCCGCTGGACGTGTTCATGGTGCGCAAGCTGGGCACACCGGGACATGAGGAGCTGGCCATGGGGGCCATCGCCACGGGCGGCGTCACGGTCCTCAACGGAAGCGTCGTGCGAAGGCTGGGGATTCCCCAGTCGGCCATCGCGGCGGCCGCCGAGCGGGAGACGCGGGAGCTGGCCCGGCGGGAGCATCTCTTCCGTGAGGGCAGGCCTCCCGCGCGGGTCGAAGGGCGGACGGTGGTTCTGGTGGATGACGGGCTGGCCACGGGCTCCACCATGCGAGCGGCGCTCCGGGCGCTTCGTCAGCAGAAGCCCGCGCGCATCGTGGTGGGCGTGCCGGTGGGCGCGCCGGAGACGTGCGCGGAATTCGAGCGCGAAGCGGACGCGGTCGTCTGCGTCCACACCCCCGCGCCGTTCTACGCGGTGGGCCAATGGTTCGAGGACTTCACGCAGACCACCGACGACGAGGTGCGCGAGCTGCTGGCGCGCGCGGCACAAGAGGAAGGGGCTGCCCCGGTGGCGCCGTGAGTCCGGCGGAGGGTTGAAACATGGCTGAACACAGAATTTCGGAGCACGCGGTGCGGCTGGAGGCGGAGCCCGGCGTGGAGTTGGACGGAACGCTGAGCGTGCCGGAGAGGGTTTCGGGCGTGGTGCTGTTCGCGCATGGCAGCGGCAGCAGCCGCTTCAGTCCACGCAACCAGTACGTCGCGAGAGTGATGCAGCGGGCGGGGCTGGCGACACTGCTCATGGACCTGCTCACGCCGGGGGAGGAGGAGGCCGAGCGGCTGACGCGGCACCTGCGCTTCGACATCGAGCTCCTGGCGGGGAGGCTCGTGGGGGCCACGCGGTGGCTGGCGCAGGTGCCGGGATTGGGGGGCCAGCCGCTGGGGCTGATTGGTTCGAGCACGGGAGCGGGAGCAGCGCTGGTGGCCGCGGGGCGGATGCCTGAAGCCATCCAGGCGGTGGTGTCCCGGGGCGGCCGTCCGGACCTCGCGGGCGCGGTGCTGCCGGCGGTGCGAGCGCCCACCCTGCTCATCGTGGGTGGGGATGACACGCAGGTGATTGCGCTCAACCAGGAGGCACTGGAGGCGCTGCGCACGCACAAGCGGCTGGAGATCGTCCCCGGGGCGACCCACCTCTTCGAGGAGCCGGGGACGCTGGAGCAGGCGGCAAGGCTGGCCCGGGATTGGTTCCTCCAGCACCTGGCCACGGCCGCACGGGAGCGTCCGTTCGGCGAGGCCCCGCCATGAGCCCGCGCATCGCGGTGGTGGGAGGCGTGGCCACGGACTACCTGGTGCGCGGGCCGTCGTTTCCGGAGCCGGGAGGCAGCGCCGAGGGCGACGTCTTCCAGGAGGCGCTCGGAGGAAAGGGGGCCAACGGCGCGGTGGCCGCCGTGAGGCTGGGGGCGCGTGCCTCGCTGGTGGCGCGGGTGGGGTCGGATGGACGCGGCTTGAGGCAGGTGACGTCGCTGGAGCGGGAAGGCGTCGCGTTGGAGGGGGTGGTGCCTGATCCGGGTGCACCCTCGGGGGCGGTGCTGGTGATGGTGGATGGAGACGGGAGGAAGCAGACCTTCTTCTCACCGGGCGCCAATCACAGACTTTCCATCCGGGATGTGTTGCGGAGCGCGGAGCGGATCGCCACCGCGAAGGTGTTGCTCGTGCAGTTGGAGGTGCCGCTGGACGCGGTCCAGGCAGCGGTCCGTCTGGCGCGAGCGGCCGGTGTCCGGGTGGTGTTGGATCCCGCGCCGGCCGTGCCGCTGCCGGAGGTGTTGCTGGAGGACGTGCACGTCATCCGGCCCAACGCCGCCGAGGCCCGGGCGCTGACAGGCATCCCGGTGCATGGCCGTGCTTCCGCGCGGCGAGCCGCCCGCAACCTGCTGATGCGCGGAGTGGGAGCGGCCATCATCGCGGCGCCCGGTGGCAGTCTGCTGGTGTCGAAGGAGGAGGAGGCGTGGCTGCCTGAGCTGCCGGTGGACACGGTGGATACCACCGGAGCGGGGGATGCGTTCTCCGCGGCGCTATGTGTCGCCCTGGCTGAAGGCCAGCCGCTCCTCACCGCCGCGCGCTTCGCGCACGCCGCCGCCGCCATCGCAACGACACGGCTGGGAGCGCAGGCGGGACTGCCGTACCGGGATGAAGTGCTCGGACTGCTCGCGGACGTAAAGCCAGACGTCCAATTTGCGCCGCCGTAGTGAGGACATCCGACACGTGCCGGTAACACGCTGTCACTATCGAGCAGCGCCCATGGCGGTGAGGTGCGCTGAGGGCACCATGGGATTCATCGAGGTTGTCAGTCCCACCCAAGACTACGATGCTGCGCTTCATGGCTCTTGTGGTTGTCTTGGGGGGATTTCATGAGATGGGTTTCGATCATCTGGCTATTCTTTCTCGCGTCGGGGTGTGCGACTGCCCGTGTTGTCCATGTTGATACCGGGAACGGTCAGCGGATCGTCCACGAATCGGTGGCCGTTGAACCGGTCGAGGTGAATGAGGCTGAGTTCAGGGCTGCACTCGCACAGCTCATCCTCGGCATGCGCATGGACGTCGCCTTCCGTGAGGCGGAAGAGGCGGACGCTCGTGGTTGGGTGCGCTCCCGGACGCTGCTCGCATCCTCGAGTGGCCTCGTGGATTCTGGCTCGAGGAGTTCCCCTGAGTCGCTGTATGCGCGCATCTGCCCCGAACCAGACGACTGCCTGTCCCTGATGGGTGGAACAGGGCTGACGTTCTCTCGCAAGGACCGGACCCTCATGGCCCTGTCCTTCGCGCTCGATACCGTGTGGGGGAGCGTCGAGGCGGAAGTCGGCAAGATGCTGAACCCGGCAGCGCTCAAGGCCATGGTGACCTCGGCGGCGCTGAGCGTTCTCCTCACGATGACCCTGCCTGAACCCGTCACCAAGCTCATCGCGGTCGCGCTGACGGCGGCGATGGTGGCCTACCTCGGCGTGGTGCCGGTCTGGCAGATGGGTCAAGGCTTCGTCCAGTTGTGGGAGGATGCGGGCAAGGCCATGAGCGTCATCGAGCTGCAAGACATCGGGCACCGGTTCGGGCGGGTGTTGGGAACGAACGGCTCGCGCGTCCTCGTGCTGCTGGTCACCGCGGCCCTTGGCGGAAAGAGCGCGATGGCGGCCCAGGGCCCCAGACTTCCGGGCTTCACCCAGGCGGCGCTTCGCGGGCAGGCCGAGGCGGGATTCCCGCTGCGAGCAGCCCTGACTGGTGGCGTGACCTCGATCTCGATGCCCGCCGCTGGAGTGCTCAACGTGGCACTGGCTCCGGGGGCTGCCGCGGCTCTCGCGATGTACTCCGACAACCGGATTCCAGGTGACGCCGAAGGGCCGGTTCACCACATCTGCACGAACAAGAACAGGGTCTCTGCTGTGTCAGGGGGGCCCTGGACGCCCGCGTGTGAGGAAATCTTCGAAAAGGCCGGGATGACGCTTGAGGATGCCGCGAACAAGGTGCGACTCAAGGGGCACGAAGGGCCTCATCCCGAGCTTTATCACAATCAGGTTGTGAATCGCCTGCAGGCGTCCGTGAGGACTTGCAGGACCACGGAGGCCTGTCGTGCGAAGTTGCTGAATGAGCTTGCGAAGATTGCAAGCGAGCTGCTTGCGCCGGGCTCGGAGTTGCGTAGCTACATCGTGAAGTAGGAGGGCGGAGTGAGGCGGAACTTCTATTGGGTGAATATTGCGGATGTGCCTCAATGGTATGTCGCGACCCCTGTGCCCGCATCAGGCGGCTCATTCAATGAGCCGTGGATGTTCGGAGAAGGCCACCCTCTTCCGGACCCTGGGCTCATCAAGGCACGGGTCAGGAACCCAGGGCAGAAGCGCGCCTTTGTTTTTGCGGGGGTTGAACGCACGCCCATTGTCAGCGAGGCGGTCGCGGACGTCTTCAGGACGCACGCTCCCGGCGACGTTCAACTCTTTCCAGTCACCGTGGAAGGGGAGTCTGAGCGGTATTTTGTCGTCAATGCGGCCAGGACGGTTGACTGCATTGACGAAGCGAGGTGCCGGGAAGTGCAGCACTACGCCGAAGACGACCCTTTTCCTGAGTATGCAGGGGAGTACCGGTGGATCAACGGCCTGCGCATTGATCCCGCGAGGACTGACGGCGCGCATGTCTTGCGGCCGAAGAGATTCAGGACGGCACTCATCGTGTCAGAGGAAATCAAGGATGCACTCGAAGGGGTCGGGGATTTGGGGGTCTCGTTCGAGCGCGTGACGACATCCGAAGGGGGACAAGATGAGCCGCGTGCCTGACCGGTGGGCGTTCAATGTCGGCACGCAGGTGCTCCACTTTCGATGAGTGCCCTGCTCGAAGAGGTCTCGCGCCTCCACCACGCACGCCCTGCCGCGAAGCCCGAGCAACTCGATGCCTTCGAGCAACGCGTCGGATGGCGCATGGCGGCGGCCCCCCCTCCACCCCCGCGTCCCCACCGCACGCAGCCGCGTCCCGCCAGAAGCCCGGAAACCCCCGCCATCCTCGCAGGCCACTTCATCCCAGGCCGATTTGTCGGGCTCCCGACACAGTCGGATCCGTACGTTCCTCTCGCGCTACAGGGCCTTCCAGGCTCCCTCAGCCAGCCGCGCAATCACGGCTTACTTCGAGACTGAACGAGATGTTTTCCAGCGCCGACGTTCGTGTCGCTGCGCACTGGAAACCCGCACGGCGTACTGTCATCTTGAAGGGACTTTCGCGGCGCGGCAGGACGGTTGAAGGGAAGGCGGGGAGGAAGTCATCCAAGGTCTTGCGGACCGAACGTATTGGGATGTGGTGGACGGAAAACTGTTCCGTCCCGGGGCTGTAAAAACTCCCCGAAAGCGAGGGGTGTCTGCCGATGAGCTGGGACCCAGGCCGCATCCGAGTGTCGGAAAAGCGAAGCGGATCAACCGGTTGGCGCACCCGACCGCGCGAACCGGAAAACCCCGGTTCCTGGCACACCGCTCGCATCGGCCGCTGACGCTGTCCTCACCCCCGCATCGCCTTCCCTGATTCCCGGTCCCTCGTGCTCGCCCAGTCGCCTCTCATCTGTTCCTGCGGTCAGCCCCACACGGACGCGGAGGCGTGTCCCACGCTGATGCGCGGGCTGGACCTCAACGGCGGCACGCTTCTCTACGCCGGCACGCCGCCGCCGGGACCCGCGGCGTCGTTGCCTGCTCCGCCCACGCCCATGTCGTCTCCCACGCCCGTGGTGCCTTCCCTCGTGGGCCAGGAGTTCGGCCGCTTCCGCGTCGTGCGCGAGCTGGGCCGCGGCGGCATGGGCACCGTGTTCCTCGCGGAGCACACGCTCATCCAGAAGCGCGTGGCCATCAAGGTGCTCCACGCGCACCTGGCCCAGGCCCCGGAGCTCGTCGCGCGCTTCCTCTCCGAAGCCCGCACGCTCACGCTCGTGCAGCATGAGAACGTCGTCACCCTCTACGACCTGGACTCGCGCGACGGGCGCCCGTACCTCGTCATGGAGTACCTGGAGGGTGACAGCCTGGCCAACTTCGCCCGCGGCCCCATGGCCCCGGCGCTGGTGGTGGACCTGATGGCCCAGGTGTGTGACGCCCTGGGCGCCGCGCACTCGCACGGCATCGTCCACCGCGACCTGAAGCCCGCCAACGTCTTCCTCGTCCCCAGCCCCAGCGGCAAGCAGCGCGTGAAGCTGCTCGACTTCGGCATCGCCAAGCTGCTGTCCCGCCCCGCCGGGGAGATGACCACCGAAGTGGGCGTCCTCTTGGGCACGCCGGAGTTCATGGCCCCCGAGCAGTGCGGCGACGGCATCGTGGACGCGAGAAGCGACCTCTACGCGGCCGGCGTGCTCGCGTACCTGCTGCTCACCGGCCAGGTGCCCTTCTACGGCCGCACCGCCGCCGAAATCCTGGTGGGCCACCTGCAGAAGGAGCCCGTCCCGCCGCACGAGCTGAACCCCGCCGTGCCGGAGGCCCTGTCGAAGGTGCTGCTGCGCGCGCTGGCCAAGCGGCCCGAACACCGCTTCGCCTCCGCCGCGGAGCTGAGAGCGGCCCTGGAAGCGTCGCTCGCGCCGCCGCCCGCGCCCACCGCCCCGCCGCTCACCGCGCTCCTGCGCGGCCAGGGCACGCAGGCCCCGGTGGAGCTCAAGGGCGAGTGGGTGGGCCGCTCCGGCCTCTTCTTCCAGCTGGCCACCCCGCCTCCCGCGCTCCTGTCGGACGTGTCGCTGGTGCTGCGGCTGCCCGGCGGCGAGCTGCCGTGCACCGCGCAGGTGGTGCGCCACGTCACCGCCGAGCAGGCCCAGGCGTGGAACATGTCCCCGGGCTTCGGTGTCCAGCTGCGCGACGCCAGCCCCGCCTTCCAGGCCCAGCTGGCCCAGCTTCGCAACGCTGCACGCGCGACGTCCGCGCAGAGCGCCGCCACCGCCGCCATCCCCACGCCCGAGGACGCGCAGGCGGAAGCCGTCCTCCAGGGGTTCCGCCGGCGGCTCGCCGGGGACCCGTACGCCGTGCTGGAGCTGCCGCGCGACGCCACGCTGGAGTCCGTGCGCACCGCGGCCCAGCGCGCTCGTGGAGCACTGGAGCTGCTCAAGGCCCGCCCGCTGTCGGACAGCCAGCGCGCCCAGGTGGACCGCGCGCTGGAGCGCGTGGCCGGAGCGCTCCACACGCTGGGCCACGTGGAGCGGCGCGTGGAGTACGACGCCACGCTGGGCAACGTGGAGGGCATCGAGCGGTGCCTCGCCGCGGGCCTCACCGCCACCATGCTGGAGCAGTGCCGCCGCCGCTTCCTTGCGGGCAACACCGGCCGCGAGGGCCGCGCCGCCGTCCACCGCCTGTCCGGTGACGCGCTCGCGTCCGTGGGCCGGCTGGAGGAGGCGCTCGCCGCCTACGAGCTGGCGGTCCGCGCGGACCCGCTGGACCTGGAGGGGCTCAAGCGCTGGCGCTTCCTCCGGGCCCGGGTGCGGGGCTCGGCCGCTCCCCGGTAGGGGAGCCGGGCTCACATCCACCCTGGGGTCGTCTTGCGTATGGGAGAGGAGTCTTCGTTAATCCTCTCCTCTCCCATGGCTTCCGAACCCGACGACAAGCTGCCGCCCCAGGGGCGCTTCAACCGCCTGCGCAAGCTGGCGGGCCTCTCCATGCACGTGGGCTCGGAGGTGCTCAAGGCGGGCGCCAAACAGCTGTCCGGGACGAGCCCCACGGAGCTGCTCAGCCTGGGCACCGCGGAGAAGCTGGTGGCCACGCTGGGGGAGATGAAGGGCGCGGCCATGAAGCTGGGCCAGGCCCTCTCCATGGACCCGGACCTGCTCACGCCAGAGGTGCGGCAGATGATGGCCCGGCTGCAGAATCAGGCCCCCGCCATGTCCTACGCGCAGGTGTCGCGCGTGGTGCAGGAGGAGCTGGGCGCGCCGCCGGAGGCGCTGTTCAAGGAGTTCTCGCCGGACGCGCTCGCCGCCGCGTCACTGGGCCAGGTGCACCGCGCGGTGCTGCACGACGGCCGCCCCGTCGCCGTGAAGGTGCAGTACCCCGGCATCGACGTGTCCATGGGCCACGACATGGACAACCTGGGCCTCGTCGTGAAGACGGTGTCCAAGACATCGCGGATGATGGACGGCACCGCCTACTTCCAGGAGTTCCGCGACGAGCTCATGCTGGAATTGGACTACCGCCGCGAGGCGAAGCTCGCGCAGAGCTTCGCGAAGAGCGTGGCGCGGCTGCCGGACCTGTACGTGCCCCAGGTCATCGAGGAGCGCAGCGCCCACCGCGTGCTCACGCTGGAGCTGTTGGAAGGCCAGACGCTCAAGGACTGGGTGACGACGTCGCCGGACTCCGCCGAGCGCTTCCGCGTCGCGCGTCAGCTCATCCGCGCCACCTACGGGCCGTTCCTGGACGCGGGCGAAATCCACGCCGACCCGCACCCCGGCAACTTCATGGTGATGCCGGACGGGCGCATGGGCCTGTTGGACTTCGGCTCCATCAAGCGCTTCAGCCCGGGCTTCATCGCGGCCAACCGCCGCATGTTCCAGCAGGCGCTGCGGCTGGAGACGCTGGACGTGCTGAGCCTGTGCCGCGAGGTGGGCTTCTCCGTGGAGCTGCCGGAGGCGGAGGCCGAGGTGCTCCTGCGCGAGGTGCTCCACATCGCCGGGCGGCCCATGCGCACGGCGCCGTATGACTACGGCACCTGCGACATCAACCGCGACATGCGCAACCACTTCACGCGCAACGCCGCGCGCATCATGCGCATCCGGCCTCCCCCGGAGGCGATGATGTTCTTCCGCGCCACCGGCGGACTGGCGCAGAACCTGCGCCTCGTGGGCGCGCAGGGCGACTTCCGGCAGGTGTTCCTGGAGGTCGGCGCGCTCGTGGGCGAGTGAGCCTTCGCGTGAGCGAAGGAGCGCTACGTGCCGGCGGCGACGCGCGGGCGCTTGTGCAGCCGCTCCAGCTTGCGCGCCAGGTCCGCGCCCTGCGTGCTCTTGGACAGGTAGCCGTCCGCGCCCGCCGCCAGCGCCAGCGCGCGCAGCTTCGACTCGTCGGAGGCGGAGTAGAGGACGAAGCGGGTGTTCTCCGGGGCCTGCTGCCGGGCCAGGGTCAGCACCTTGTCGCCGCTCAGCGCGGGGATGTTCACGTCCAGGAGCACCAGGTCCGGCGCCGTGGTGCGCACCAGGTTGGACACCCCCAGGGATGAGCGGTGCGTCCGCACCTCGAAGTTGTACGAGGACAACGAGCGCTCCGTCAGCGCGAGCTGGTCCGGGTCATCGTCCACGATGAGGACGCGAATCTTGGTATCCGACATGGTGGCTCCCCCTGGAACCGACAGTTGGGTGCCCCGGTCGGCAGGATGCCGCCCCAGGATGACAGTGACCCGGGCACTTCCCGAGTATCACCCACCCCCTCCCTTCTGGCCAGCGTCCCTGGAATTTTCTGGAGATTTCCAATTGAAACCACACGCCTCGTCCTGGCGGGTGGGCAGCCCGGAGGCTCGTCCCTAGCCTTGGAGTGAACACGCGCGACGTGACAGGTGGGTGTCCGCCCGACCTGGAGGAGCCCGATGACATCCCAGTGGAAGGCAGAGCAGGCGGACTCGCGGGAGCACGCCCTGGAGGTCCGCGCGGAGGCCCGGCGGCTGGAGTCCCTGGCGGCGCAGGCGCAGGCGGAGGCCTACGCCGCGCTCTCCGTGGCCTGCGCGCGGCGGGCCCAGGCGCTGAAGGCCGTGTGCCTGGCGGATCAGTTCGTGGCCAGGGTGGGCGGGAGCGAATACGAGCGGAGCTGGGCGTGGCATGACGGTCAGAGGGCGGAGACCCACGCGGAGTTGATGGAGCGCGAGGCCTCGCTCCACGCGACGCAGGCCCGCCGGGCGGAGGCCGAGGCGGGCCGGGCGGAAGCGGAGGCGCAGGTGTCCTGGCAGAAGGCGCGCCTGAGCCCCATCAAGGAGCCCACCCGCCCGCCGCCAGGAGAGGAAGGCGCCTGACCGCTGGCCATGCGGCGGTGTCGCGTCCCGCCATCCCCGGGGCTGCACGGGACAGGGGCCCTGCCTAGCTTGAGACAGACGCGTCCGAGTCCCCTGGCGCGCCGACAGGGAGACGAGCCACGTGCAACGTCACGACATCATCGTCATCGGCGCATCCATGGGAGGCGTGGAGACACTGACCGCGCTCGCGCGGCAGCTGCCCCGGGACCTGGCCGCCTGCGTGCTGCTGGTGCTGCATGTGCCAGCCCAGCACCGCAGCTACCTGCCGGAGATCCTCACGCGCTCCGGTCCGCTGCCGGCCCACCATCCCCGGGACGAAGAGGCCCTGGAGCCGGGCCGCATCTACGTGGCGCCCAATGACAGACACCTGCTGGTGGAGCCGGACCGGGTGAGGGTGCTGAAGGGCCCCAAGGAGAACGGGCACCGTCCGGCGGTGGATCCGCTGTTCCGCTCGGCCGCGAGCACCTACGGCTCGCGCGTGGTGGGCGTGGTGCTGACCGGCGCGCTGGACTGCGGCACCAGTGGCCTCATGGCGGTGAAGCGGGAGGGCGGGCTGGCGGTGGTGCAGGACCCGCGCGACGCGCTCTGTCCGGACATGCCCCGGAGCGCGCTGGAGTACGTGGCGGTGGACCACTGCGTGCCCCTGGAGGAGATGGGCGCGCTGCTGACGCGGCTGGTGGCCACGCCCGTCGCGCCGCGCTCGCGCAGGCGGTCGCGGCAGGTGGAGACGGAGGTGAAGGCAATGAAGGTGGACATCCCCTCCATGGACGACCCGCCCTCGCCCGTGGAGTACGCGAAGCCGTCGTATTACGGCTGTCCCGACTGCGGCGGCGTGCTCTTCGAATTGGAGGAGGAGGGCCTGCTGCGCTTCCGCTGCCGCACGGGCCATGCGTACACGGCGGAGGCGTTGTCCGGCTCGCAGCAGAACCAGCTGGACGGCGCCATGTGGGCCGCGCTGCGCGCGCTGGAGGAGAGCGCGTCCCTGTCACGCCGGCTGGCCGCGCAGGCCCGGGAGCGCAGCCATACCCACTCCGCGCTGCGCTTCGAGGAGCGCGCCCGCACGGCCGAGGCCCAGGTGTCGCTGCTGCGTCAGGCGGTGCTCGCGGCGTCCCCGCCCGGTGCCGCGTCCCTGGAGGCCGGCGCCTCCGACGAGAAGGAGCAGATGGGCTGAAGGTCCCGGGTCAGCGCGCTCCGCCGCGCGCCGGAGCGGGAGCGGCCTTCAGCGCGGGGAAGGTGAGCGTGAACACCGCGCCCCCTTCCGGGCGGTTGGCCGCGGTGAGCGTGCCGCCCGCTTGCGTCACCACGCCATGGGCCATGGACAGCCCCAGGCCGGTGCCCTTGTCGCCCTTGGTGGTGAAGAAGGGCTTGAAGATGTTCGGCAGGTGCTCCTCCGGGATGCCGGTGCCCTCGTCCTCCACCGTGAGCCGCACCGCCCTCCCGAACCGGAAGGCCTTCACGCGGATGGCGCCGCCCCGGGGCATGGCGTCGCGCGCGTTGATGATCAGGTTGATGATGACGTAGCGCAGCTCCATGGCCGAACCGCACACGTGGGGAAGCCCTTCGGGCAGCTCCACGTCCAGGCGCAGGGGATGGCCGCCCTGGCGCGCATGGTGCTCGATGCCGCCCCGGACGATGTCCACCGCGTCGCGGACCACGTCCATCAGCTGGACGCGCTCCAGCACGGTGCCGGGCTTGCGGCGGGAGAAGTCCTGGAGCCGGTCCACGCGCGCCTCCGCGTCGGACACGACGCGCGCGAGCGCGTCCAGGTGCTGCTGGCCCTGGCCGGCGGGGTCCACGTCACGCTGGAGCAGCTCCAGCCGCAGCCGCATGGCGTCGAGCGTGGAGCGCAGGTCATGCGCGATGCCCGCCGCCAGCTCCCCCAGGGCGCGCACCTTCTCGCGCTCCAGCAGGGTGGCGCGCGCGCTCGCCAGCTCCTCCTCGGCGCGCGCCTGTTCGGTGACGTCGCGCGCGAGCACCAGCACCTGCCCCTGCATGTGGCCGGTGACGCGCTCGGCGCGCACCTCCAGCACCCGGGGCTGGGACTCGCGCACCTGCCGGTAGCGGGTGATGCGCGCGCCCTCGGTGAGCGCGAGCACCGCCGCGGCCTCCGCCTGGCCCACGTCGCGCAGGGCCATCCGCTCCGCGCCGTCCTCCTCGCGCCGCCAGGGACCGCGCAGCCGTCCCAGCACGTGCCAGCGGCTGTTGGCCAGCACCACGCTGGTGGTGTTCATCACCGCGAGCGCGCTGTCGTTGGTCTCCAACGCCCAGCGCGACAGCTTGAAGGTGATGACCTGGCGCCGGGTGTGCTCCCCCAGCTTGCGCACCAGGGCGGTGTGCTTCTTCATGAGCTCGCGGTACTTGCGCAAGAGCCCCTGGGACTCCCGGACGCTGGGGCCCGGGACGGCGGAGGGCGGGGGCTCGCGGCTCGGGCTCATGCCTTGAGCTTCTCCTGCAGGCTCCGGTTCTCCTCCAGGAGGGCGGTGGCCCGGGTGGTGTCCTCGAAGAGGATGATGGAGCCCAGCACGTGCGTGTCGGTGATGAGCGGCGTGGCCACCAGGGTGGCGCTGCCCTTGCCCCCGTGCGGCAGCTGGTAGGGGATGCTCTCCATGCGCAGCGAGCGCTTCTCCTTCAGGTGGCGGCGCAGCTTGAGCAGCAGCGCGCGCTTGAGCGCGGGCACGTGCAGGGACCACAGCAGCTGGCCCACCGTTTCGCGCTCGGTGAGGCCCAGGAGCCGCTCCGCGGCCAGGTTCCAGGTGGTGATGCGGCCGTCACCATCCAGCACCAGCACCGCGGCGGAGAGGGTGCGGATGATGGTGCGCTGGCAGAAGGTGAGCGCGTCCATCTCCAGCGTGCGGTGCGCCAGCTCGCGGTTGGTGGCGTCCAGCTCCGAGTTGGCGGACTGCAGCTCCTCGTTGGTCGTCTCCAGCTCCTCGTTGGTGGACTGGAGCTCCTCGTTGGTCGTCTGCAGCTCCTCGTTCGCGGACTGGAGCTCCTCGTTGGTCGTCTCCAGCTCCTCGTTGGACGCGCGCAGCTCCTCCGTGGAGGACTGCATCCGCAGCTGCATGGCCTGCAGCTCCTCCTGCGCCGCGCGCAGGTTCTGCTCCATGCCGCGCAGGTGGGAGATGTCGTGGACGATGTACAGCAGGCCCTGCCGGCCTCCCGCCGCCTCGCGCAGGGGCACCACCTGGATGCGCAGGGCGACGGGGTCTCCGTTGGAGATCTCCATCAGCCCGTCGGCCACCTCCCGCTCGGAGTTGCCGGAGCGCACGCGCTGGCTCTGCTCGACGAGCAGGTCACCGCTGAGGCCAGGCAGGCCCAGCGTGGCCAGCTTCTTGCCCAGCATCTCGCCCTCGTTGCGGTTCCACAGCCGGGCCGCCGCGCGGCTCCACAGCGTCACCGTGCCGTCATTGTCCGTGGCGATGTGCGGACAGGGATGCGAGTCCAGGAGGTTGCGCAGGAAGGAGCGCTCGAAGTCCATGCTGGGTTCAAGGATGCGTGGCAGGGACGAGGGTTCCGGTGGCAGCCGGTCCTGCGTGGTGCTGGTCACCTCCGCCTGACCGTCCCTGCGGTAGATGCGCCGGGCCAGGTCGATGGGCCGGAAGAGCCGGGCCGCGAAGGGGATGAGCTCCGAGCGTCCCAACACCATCAGGCCGTTGCGGCGCAGCGCGAACTGGAAGCGCGCCAGCACCCGCTTCTGCAGCTCCGAGTCCAGGTAGATGAAGACGTTGCGGCACAGGATGATGTCGATGCGCGACACCGGCGCGTCCGACACCAGGTTGTTCACGCCGAACACCACCGCGCGGCGGATCTCCTTGCGCACCGTGAAGCTGTTGCCGGTGCGCACGAAGAAGCGCGCCAGCCGCTCCGGCGAGACGTTCTCCAGCTGCTCCGGCGAATAGATGCCCCGGCGCGCGGTGGCGATGGCGTCCTCGTCCACGTCCGTGCCGAACACCTTCAGCTCCGCGCCGGGATAGCCCGGCCCCATCGCCTCCGCCGCGATGATGGCCAGCGAGTACGCCTCCTCGCCGGTGGCGCAGCCCGCGCTCCAGATGCGCAGCTCCGCGTCCGGCCGCTGGCGCACGAGCTCCGCCACGCTCTGCTCCAGCGCCTGCCAGACCTCCTTGTCCCGGAAGAAGCTCGTCAGCTTGATGAGCATCGAAGAGACGAGCGTGCTCACCTCGGTGGGGTCCCGCTCCAGCAGCGCCAGGTAGGCCGTCCGGCTCCGGCAGCGTGTGGCCTGCATCCGCCGCTCGATACGCCGTTGCAACGTGGCCCGCTTGTAATTGCGGAAGTCGAAATTCCGCACCTGCCGGACCTTCTCCAGGATGGCTTCGAGCTCGCTGTCTCGTGGAGGCTTGGTCGCCATGCGAAGGGACGTAACCCAGCGGAGGTGAAACGAGCAAGACTGGTATCTCTCTCTCGGAGACACACTGTCGGCCACACTCCTCGTCCGGGTCTCGGACGACAAAACGTTTGCTGGCCTTCTTCTTCGCCGCCCTGATGCGGGGAGTGGTTTCACAGGGGCCGGCGGGATGGCATAGGGTGGATGACCCTTCCCAGGGGGTGATGTCCAGAGATGGGAAGGCAAGGGTGTCATCCATGGAATTGAACTCAACGGGCCGGGAGATCCGCGTCGCACTGCTGGAAGATCAGCAGGTGTTTCGTGAGAGCCTGGTGGCCCTGCTCGAAAGCGCGGGCATGAAGGTGGTGGCCCGGTGCGCGGAAACGAGCTCGTTCCTGTCCAACGTGCGCGCGGCCGCGCCGGATGTGGCGGTGGTGGACCTGCGGTTGGAGCACGTGGGCCGCGAGGGCGCGGAGGACGGCTTGAACGCGCTGAAGTATCTGCATGACTTCCATCCGCAGGTGCGCGCGCTGGTGCTGTCCGGGCACCGGGAGCCGGACGTGGTGGAGCGCTGCTTCCAGGCGGGAGCGGCGGGCTACCTGTGCAAGCTGAACGTGGGCGTCGATGACGTGGTGCGGGCCGTGGGCCGCGTAGCCCGGGGCGAGCGGCTGCTGCCCGTGGAGATGCTCCAGGCCAATTCCATGCACCTGGAGGATCTCCAGATGCCGGCCTCCGCGCTGTCGCGCCTGACGCTGCGCGAGCGCGAGGTGCTGGGCTACGTGGCGGCCGGCGCGGACAACCTGAAGATCGCCGCGCACCTGGGCATCACCGAGCGCACGGTGAAGGCCCACCTGACGAGCATCTACCGCAAGCTGGGGCCGGAGAACCGCGCCCAGCTCGCGGTGTTGGCGTGCGAGCTGGGCGTGACCCGTCCCGTGCTGGCCTGAGGCCCTGGCCTCAAGGCGGCGCGGCTTCCTCCGCGCCGTCTTCCAGCGCTTCCCGGGGGTCGCCCAGGTGCTGGAGGAACCACTCCCCGGCGAGCTCGGCCACCTGTTCCAGCTCCGAGTCCTCCTGGAAGTGGTGGGTGGCGCCCGGGATGATGTCCATGCGCTTGTCGGCGCGGAGCGCTTCATAGGCCCGGCGGTTGATGTCCAGGCCCAGCGTGTCCGCGCCGCCCACCAGCAGCAGGGTGGGGGCCTGCACCTTGGGCAGCACCGCGCCGGCCAGGTCCGGACGGCCGCCACGCGACACGACGGCCTCCACCTGATCAGGCCGGAAGGCCGCGGCCGACAGCGCCGCGCCCGCGCCGGTGTGCGCGCCGAAGTAGCCCACGTTCAGGCCCGCGGTGGGGCCCTCGCGCCGCAGCCACCGGGCCGCGCCCGCCATGCGCATGCCCAGCAGGCCCACGTTGAAGCGCAGCTGCCGCGTCCTGCGCTCCTCCATCTCCTCGCGGGTGAGCAGGTCCATCAGCAAGGTGCCCAGCCCCATCGCCTGGAACAGGCGCGCGGTCTGCGCGAGCCGTGGACTCTGGAGGCTGCTGTCGCTGCCGCGCGCCAGCACCACCACGCCCCGGGCCCCCGAGGGCACCGCCAGCCGTCCCCGGACGAGGACGGCGTCATCCACCGGCACCATCACCTCGCGCTCCAGATGCGTGCGCGCCGCCGGTCTGCCACGTTGCGCTTCGGACTCCCGCGCTTCTTCCCACCCGTGGTCCTGCCCTACCGCATTCAACCCCGTTCGTGACCGGGGACCTGGCATACAGGCTCCTCCCGTCTGCGTGTGGCTGGTTACCGCGTCTGGCTGAGACACAGTCTGAACATCACCCCTGCCGTTGTGACCTGCCGCAAGGGGCTGGGTGTCCAGCGTAGGACAGGGCCCGCGGGGCAGGCCAGGACGTCCCGGGGAGGCTCAGGGCTTCGTGGCCACCACCAGCTCGAAGGGGCCGGGGAGCACGTGCGCGTGCGTGAAGCCCGCGGCGGTGAGCGCCTCCAGGTAGAACTCCACCTCGCGCAGCCGGCTCACGCACGTGTCCACGCCGATGAGGAAGTAGGACCAGAAGAACTGGGCCGCCAGCCGCTCCGGGGTGCGGAACTCCTCGCAGATGAGCACGCGTCCGCCGGAGGGCAGGGCGGCGAAGGCGGCCTGCATCAGCGACCGCGCCACCTCCGCGGGCCAGTCATGCAGCACGCGCACGAACGACAGCGCGTCGTAGCCCGTGGGCAGGGGCTCCTTCAGGAAGTCACCACCCACGAAACCCATCCGCTTGTCGGACAGGCCCGCGCGCTCGCGCGTGCGCGCGACGAGGGCTTCCGTGGCGGGCAGGTTGTAGACGTCCACGGAGAGCGCCGGGTGCTGGCGCAGCAGGGCTTCCGCGAGCGTGCCGTCCCCGCCGCCCACGTCCAGCAGCCGGGACTCGGAAGGCCACAGGGTGCCCGCGTGCGTACGGAACGTCTCCAGGATGGGGCCCAGGCCCGCGGCCATGCTGGCCTCGAAGCCCTCCACCTGTTCGGGCGTGCGCGGAGGCCAGTCGAACGACGCGGCGGACATGGAGTGCTGGCCGCGCAGCGTCTCCGGCAGCCGGCCGTGCAGCGCCTTCCAGTCGTACTTCTCCCGGTCGCGCTCCAGCGACTTCGGTCCCAGCACGGCCTCGGCCGCCGAGCGCAGGCCGGGCACGCCGCGGTAGCGCGCCGCCTCCAGCGCGTCGCTGGTCTGCTCGCGCTGCACCAGGCCCAGGCTCTCCAGGCAGTCGAGGAACTTGTAGAGCCGCTTGGGGACGAGGCCGTGTTTCGCCGACAGCTCGCCCAGCGTCACCGGGCCGGGCTCCAGCGCATCCAGCAGGCCCAGGTTCAGGGCCGTCTCCACGACGTCCAGCGCGCGGGCGCCGTTGAACAGCAGGTGCAAGAGGGCGCGGGGCGACGGCGCCTCGCGGGTGAGGGGAGGCATGCTCATGCGACTTCCTTGCGCTGCTCTTCGAGGAGCGCGTCCATGAAGACGTCCACTTCCTCGGGCGTGTTGTAGAAGTGCGGCGCCGCGCGCAGGAAGCCCCGGTGGCTGCAGATGAAGCCGCGCGCCACCAGCCGCGCTGTCACCCGGGCATCGCCGGGGAAGCTCAGCGCCACCACGCCGCCGCGCTGGTCCGGCTCGCGCGGCGTCACCACGCGCAGGCCCGCGGCGTCCGCGCGCGCCATCAGCCGGCCGGTGAGCTTCAGCGAGTGTTCGCGCACGGCTTGGATGCCCACGCCCTTGAGCAGCTCCAGTCCGGGACGGGACAGCAGCACCATCAGCGGCGCGGGCGTGCCGCCCATCATCCGGCGCGCGTCCGGCGCGTAGTCCGTCGTCTGCTGGAAGCCGAGCGGGGACGCGCCGGCCAGCCAGCCGGTGACCGCGGGCCGGAGCGTGGGCAAGAGCCCCGGGCGCACGTACAGGAAGGCGGCCTCGGAGCCGCCCAGCCACTTGTGCGCGCCGCCCATGAGGAAGTCCACGTCCAGCTGGCGCACGTCCACGGGGACGGTGCCCACGGTCTGGTACGCGTCCGTGGCGATGAGCGCTCCGGCCGCGTGCGCCGCCCTCGCGATGCGCGCGACGTCCAGCACGGCCCCGGTGGCGAAGGCGCCGTGCGCGACGCAGACGATGCGCGTGCGCTCGTCGATGGCCGCCTCCAGCGCGGCTTCGTCCACGCGGCCGTCCTTCGACGGGACGACGACCAGCTCCGCCCCGTAGCGCGCGAAGCCCTTCCAGATGAAGGGCACGGTGGGGAACTCCAGGTCGGTGATGACGACGCGGCGGCGCTCTCCGGTGAACTCCAGGCACGAGGCCAGGCGCGACAGGTGCGCGCTCAGGTTGGTGTCCAGCGCCACGGAGCCGGCGGGCGCGCCGATGAGCTCCGCCACGCCGTCCGCGTACGCCTGCATCTGGGACAGCCAGGTGTCCCAGGTGTCATCGCGCCACGCGCGCATCGTGTTCCAGTACTGCGCCAGCACGCCCTCCACGGCCCGGGGCAGCGCCCCGGTGGAGTTGCTGTTGAGGTACGTGCAGGTCTGGAGCAGCGGGTACTCCGCGCGCAGGGCTCCCGGGAGTGCCGCCACGGTCACGACTGGCTCCGCAGCTCCTGGGCGTGCGCGTACGCCGACACATGCGCGGCATGCGAATGCGCGTGAGGCCCGTGAGGTGTCGGAGCGTGAGGCGCCGCATGCGGCCCGTGCGCCACCGGCGCGGGAGCCGCCGCCGCATGGGGAGCGGGCGCGTGCGGCACCGAGGCGTGCTGGGCGTGGGCCACCGGAGCGTGCACCGCGTGCGGAGCATGGGCCGCCGCGTGCGGAGCGTGTGAAGCCGGAGCCGGCTGTGCGTGGGCGGCCGGAGCATGGGCCACCGCGTGCGGAGCATGTGAGGCCGGAGCCGGCTGTGCGTGGGCGGCCGGAGCGTGGGCCGCCGCGTGCGGAGCGTGTGAAGCCGGAGCCGGCTGTGCGTGGGTCACCGGCGCGTGGGCCGGAGTGTGCTGCGCGTGCATCGGGCAGCCGCCACCGGTGCGCGCCTCATGCGCATGGGCCAGCATGGAGTGCTGCGCGTGGGCCGTGGCCGCGTGGGCCTCCGCGGCATGCGCCATGACGGCGTGAGCCACCGAGGCGTGCTGAGCGTGGGCCGCGGGCACGTGAGCCACCGAGGCGTGCTGAGCGTGGGCCGCAGTCGCGTGGGCCGGGGCGGAGTGCGCGTGGACCGCGGACACATGGGCCGCCGGAGCGTGGACCGCGGACGCGTGAGCTCCCGAAGCGTGGAGCGTGGCCGCGTGGGCCGGAGCGTGCTGCGCGTGCATCGGGCAGCCGCCGCCGGTGCGCGCCTCATGCGCATGGGCCGGGGCCGCGTGCGCCATCGCGGCGTGATGCGCATGCGCCGCAGGAGCGTGCGCCGCCACATGCGCGTGCGCCGCCTGGGCCACCGGCGCCTGCGCCTGGGCCACCGGCGCGTGCACCGCCGTGTCCTTCATCGCGTTGATGGCGGCCATCGGGCAGCCGCCGCCGGTGCGCGACTCACCCGGCGTGTAGCCACCCTCGCGCTTCCAGCCCGCGGTCAGCTCCACGCGCACGTCCCACAGCGCGCGGAACAGCGGCAGCGTCATGCGCGCCTGCAGCACCTGGGAAGGCAGCCCGTCCAGCGCCTTCACCGTGCGGTCGATGCCAATCGTCCGGCGCACCAGCTGGTAGTGCGCGTACAGCCACCCCTGGAAGCTCTCATCCACCGTCACCAGCTGCTCGCAGACGTGCTGCAGGTCCTTCGGCCCCCCAGCCGAATAGACCTGGAACAGCGTCAGCCCGCGACGCGCCAGCATGCGCTCCATGGCGGACTCCAGCCCGTCCGCCGCGTGGCGCAAGGTGTTGTAGCCCGGCGACTCCTGGCCGCTGCCGTTGCCCAGGCTGCGGCGGATGACCTGGTACTCGGCCGGGGTCATCGTCTCCAGGATGGCCATCTCCGCGCTGATGCCGGAGAGGATCTTCTGGACCCGCACCAGCCGCGCCGACACCGCCCACAGCGCGTCGCGGTCCATCTCCGCCACCACCTCCACCATCTCCCGCGACGCCAGCTTCAGGTACAGCTCCTGCGACTGGTGGACGATCTGGAACATCAGCTCGTCGTGGGAGACCAGCTCGTCTTCCGGAGACTGCAGCGCCAGCAGGGTGCCCGTGTGCAGGTAGCGCTCGTAATCCAGCTCGCCCTTGCCAACCCACTTCTTCAACATCACGTTGAACAGGGGTTGAGTCAGCTCCTGCTTAAGCTTTTCCGCATGACTGTAATCGGTGGACGTGTGCAAGGTGCCTCCGGGGGGACGCAGGCAGTTCGTGGTGGGTGAGGCGCGCCCCAGTCAGGAAAGAACAGTGAGCGCGTAAATCTCTAGAAGCGACTACCTTACAGCCCTTTCTGTGAACTTCAAGGCACACAGGGCATGCGGGTTATCGATTTTTGAGATTCCCATCCGTCCGGAGTACGGGGTGGCCCGAGGGGTCGGGCTCACCCAGGGGGTGGGTCAGCTCTCAACCGGTGAGGGATTCCGGTTGGGCGACGCCGGGCGAGGCTTGAGGCGCATGGCGTTGAGCTTCTGCGCCAGCTCAGCGCCCTGGACGCTCTTGGAGATGTAGCCGTCCGCGCCGGAGGCGATGGCCAGCGAGCGCAGCTTGGCCTCATCCGAGGCGGAGTAGAGGATGAAGCGGGTGCCGGGGGGCGCGTACTGGCGCGCCAGGCCCACCACCTTGTCCCCCTTGAGGGCGGGGAAGTTGACGTCGATGAGCACGAAGTCCGGCTCGGAGGCGCGCACGATGTTGGACACGCCCAACGCGGACGTGTGGGTCTGCACATCGAACCCGTACGCGCTCAGCGAGCGCTGCACGAGGTCGAGCAGGTCCGGATCGTCGTCCACGACAAGGACGCGCGGTTTTGCTTCAGCCATGGCTTCTCCCTAGGTACTGACGAATCGTCTCGATGAGCTGATCGCGGTCCAGGGGCTTGGTCATATAGGCCGTGCAACCGGCCGCCTGCGCCTTGTCCTGGTATTCGCGACCCGCGTGCGCCGTGACGGCGATGACGGGCACGTTCTGCCCATCCGGCAACGCGCGGAGCCTGCGGGTGACTTCCCAACCGTCGAGCCGCGGCAGGGACAGGTCCATGAGGATGAGGTCCGGCGCGTCGTTGCGGGCCCGCTCCAGCCCCTGCTCGCCGTCCTCCGCCTCGATGAGGTCATACAGTCCGCCCAGGTACCTGCGGACGATGTCGCGGTTCTGCTCGCTGTCCTCCACGTACAGCACGCGAGGCAGCTTCCCAGCGGACGCCGCCCGCTGTGTCATCAAGAGGCCCTTGGCCTGCGCGATGACGTCCTCCAGCGCGTGGCCGCCCTTGCGCACGAAGCCCGCGAAGCCGTCGCGCAGGAGCGCCTCTTCCTCGTTGGACAGCGTCTTGCCGGTCAGCACCACCACCGGCACGGACAGCTTCTCCGCGCGCAGCCGGCGCAGGACCTCGAAGCCGTCCAGGTTCGGCATCATCAGGTCCAGCACCACCAGCGACGGTGGCGACACGCGCGCCTTGAGCAGCGCGTCCTCGCCGTTGCGCGCCTCGTTGGTGGAGAAGCCCGCGCGGCGCAGGTTGCGGCTGACCAGCTCACGCGTGGCCGCGTCGTCGTCCACCACCAGCACGTCGCCCGTGGCGGCGGAAGCGCCCGCGGACGCCAGGCTCTTCTGCACCACGTCCACCAGGCGCTCCGGCTCCACCGGCTTCACCAGGTACTCGCACGCCCCCAGGCTGAAGCCGCGGGCGCGCTGCTCCTCCACCGACACCAGGATGACCGGGATGGCCGCCAGCGCCGGGTCGCTCTTCAGCTGGCTCAACACAGACCAGCCGTCCATGCGCGGCAGGTGGATGTCCAGCAGGATGGCCTGCGGCTTCACCTCGCGGGCCAGCTTCAGCGCGGCGATGCCGTCATTGGCCGTCACCACCCGGAAGCCCGCGGGCTCCAACTGGCCGGTGACGAGCTGCTGGATGAGCACGTCGTCGTCCACCACCATCACCGTGCTGCCCGGCCGCGCCATGGGCGCGAGCTTCTGGGCCACGTCGTGGAAGGGCACCAGGCGCTCCGTGGCGTGCGGGCTGTCCGCGCCCACCGTGGTCGCCAGCACGTCCGGCAGCCGCACCGTGAAGGTGGATCCGCGGCCCAGCGTGCTCTTCACGTCCACCGTGCCGCCCAGCACGCGGGTGAGCTCGCGCACGATGGCGAGCCCCAGCCCCGTGCCGCCCACCTTGCGCGTGGTGGTGCCGTCCACCTGACGGAACTTCTCGAAGATGAAGGGGAGCTGATCCGACGGGATGCCCACGCCGGTGTCCTCCACCGTCATCAAGAGCTCGCCGCCGCCCGCGGGCACCACCGTGAGCGCCACCTCGCCCGTGTCCGTGAACTTGGCCGCGTTGCTCAAGAGGTTGAGCATGATCTGCCGCAGCTTCAGCGCGTCGGTGCGGATCTCCTTCGCCTCGTGGTCCACGTTCACCGTGAGGGCCACGTCCTTGCCCTTGAGGTACTCCTTCACGGTGGCCATGCACTCGTCGGCCAGCTCCTGCACGTCCACCGGCTCGGTGACGACCTCCACGCGGCCCGCTTCAATCTTGGACAGGTCCAGGATGTCGTTGATGAGCGCCAGCAGCGTCTTGGCGTTCGTCTTCACCACGTTGAGGTCGCGCCGGCCGTGCGGCGTCAGGCGGCTGCCCTCCTCGCGCATCAGCAGGTCGCAGTAGCCGATGATGCCGTTGAGCGGCGTGCGGATTTCGTGGCTGAAGTTCGCCAGGAACTCGCTCTTGAGGCGCACGGCGCCTTCCGCCTCGCGGGCGCGCTCCTCTTCGTTGCGCTTGGCGACGGAGAGCTCCTGGGCCAGCCGGTCCAGGTCCTCGTTCTGCTGGCGGATGATCTCCATCTGGAGCGCGCGCTGCTGGTAGCTCGCCAGGGAGCGGGCGGACACCGCGCGCGTCTTCTTGATCTCCTCCAGGCTGGCGGCCAGCTGCTTGTTGGCGGCCTCCAGCTCATCTCTGGAAGCGCGCAGGGCCTCCTCGTTCTGCTTGCGCTCGGAGATGTCCTCCGTGACGCCCATCACGAAGCGCGCGACGCCCTGGTCGTCCAGCAGCGGAATCTTGCGCGTGGCGAAGATGCGGTCCACGCCGTCCGCGCGGGCCACCTCCTCGAACGTCTTCATCTTGCGCGTCTCGAGGATCTCCGTGTCGATGGCGATGAACGACTCCGCCTGTTCCTTGGGGAAGTAGTCGTGGTCCAGCTTCCCCAGCAACCACTCCTTGGTGACCTTGAAGGCGTCCGCGAACGTCTTGTTCACCACCACCAGCCGGCGCGTCTCCGCGTCCTTCACGAACAGCACGAAGGGCAGCGCGTCGATGATGTTGCTGAGCAGGTAGTTGGTGCGCTTGAGCTCCACGCCCGTCATCTGGTGCTGGGCGCGCTCGGCGTGCAGGCGCAGCTCGCGCGCCACCACGAAGGGCAGGTGGCCGTAGCGGTCCTCGCTGACGTAGTCGCGCGCGCCGGCGCGCATGGCGGCGGCCAGCGTGTCCGCGCTCCATTGGGGCGCGCTCACCACGAAGGCCGTCTCCTGGCCGCGCTTCACCCACGCGGCCTGGACGTCCTCCCAGCTCATGCCGGGCAGCTCGGACCCCACCAGCACCAGGGCCCAGGGGCGCTCCAGCGCCTGCTCCAGGGCTTCCCGTGTACTGACGGGCTCCAGCGTGAGCATGGAGAGGATGTCCTCCTTCTCCAGCGCGTCGCGCATGGCGCGCGTCTCACGCTCGCTGCCCACCAGGAGCAGCGACAGGGTGTAACCAAGAGGCGCTTCGGCGTGGGCCACGTCGAACGGGTGCTGGGCCATGGTCTGGTGACTTAGTTGGAGCCGAACGCGAGCACGGTCAGCGTGGTGTTGATGTGGAAGCCCGAGTAGATCTCGAATTGCACGTTCATCCCAGCCGCGGAGGGTGCAAGCTTCAAGGATTCCGAGAGCTTCGGCAGCTGACCCTGGGCCTGCGCGTACCACAGGCGTCCGCTGCAGTGGAACAGGAGGGCGGCCTGGGGGTTCTGTACCCGCCTGGGCAGCTCCTCCTGGAAGAAGTCCCGCGTCATGCCCGCCAGGTCGCCGGCCTTCATCAGGTCCAGCTCGCTGCCCTCCTCCAGGAGGTTGGCGAACAGGATGGAGCCGTCCTCCAGGGGGCGCCACGCGGCGCGGATGAAGTACTCGCGGCCCACCTTGAGCGCGGTGGGGCGCAGCGCGAAGCCACCGGGCCGGCCGAACTCCAGGTCCGCGATGTTCTCCACGCCCAGGATGTCCGCGTAGCGCCGGGCGGCGGGCTGGCCGTCGATCTCCAGGGCGCGCGTGTGCGTCTCATCCACCTTGGTGATGGTCATGCGCTCGCCGGTGGGCACGTACCAGTGCGAGCGCAGCGCGGCCCAGGGCGCGTTCGTCTTGAACAGGGCCACCAGCACGCCGTCGCCGGCCACTTCACCATCCACGTGGATGAGGGCGGACTGGCGCGCGGGGTCCGTCTCTGAGTCGCTGGCGCCGCCGCCCACGAGCACCAGGGTCTGGTTCTTCTCCAGGATGCCCAGCAGCAGCTCTTCCTTCTTGTAACGGAAGCCGTCGTCAATCACGAGGCCCACGTACCGGCGCGCGTCCAGGTCCTGCTGGCGCACGCCCAGCTCCTCGCACGCGCGCTTGATGGCCTGCGCGCCCGCGGCGATGGCGTCCCCGGTGAGGCCGCTTCCCAGGCCCAGGCCCACCTCGAAGTCGCCGGAGAGCGCGCCCAGCACCACGCTGTTCTCGTGGATGCCGTTGTTGTCCAGCTCCCCGGCGGTGGTGGCGCCCACCAGCCGGGTGGCCTTGGGCAGCCGCTCGCGCACCGCGCGGTTGAGCGCGCGCTGGTCACGCTGGCGGGCCGCGAACAGCGTCACCAGCTTCGGCGGCGGGCCGTGCAGCTGGCGCAGGAGGTCCTCGGCGACGGCGACCGGATCCGTGAGGGTGGAACGAGCCGTCTGCATCTTCACGTGCGCCATGAGGACCTCCGTGCGAACCGGCGGCGGCTAGAAGCCGGCGCCGGGGTGTGTCTTGTGACAACTGCCGGTGCACTGCTGGAACGACTCGCGGCCCCCGCCGACGTACATGGACTCGATGGGGCCGAACTTCTCCACGTGGCTCTCAGGGTAGCTCTTGTGGCACGACAGGCATGCGGCCTTGCTGGTGCGCTGCGTGGTCTCCTGCTTCAGGTGGCAGGACGAGCACTTCTCCAGGGGCGCGTCGAAGCGGTTGGAGCGCGAGTGGATGAAGTGCGTGCGCACGAAGATGGGACCTTCCAGTTCGAAGCCCAGCGGAGCATGGCACGACGCGCACGCGGCGCGGTTGTCGTTCGCATGCAGGACTTCACCCAGCTCGCCGCCCTTGCTGTGGCAGGTGTTGCACGGACCCGTGGTCAGGGCCGCGCTGGTGTGGGTCTTCGTCCCCACCTGGATTTCGATGGTGCGCGACGCCGGCACGTCCTCACCCAGGTAATTGCGGCGCGCCTTGGCGGTCACCAGGTAGGTGCCGGGCTTCACGTCCGCGGGCAGGGTGTAGGTCCAGGTGTCGCTCACGGGCGCGTCCCAGCGGCCGTCGTTGGGGAAGAAGGCGCCGCCGAACAGCTTGTTGGAGGGGGGGAAGGTCATGAACTGCGCATAGACGCCGTCGCGCGCCGGGGTGGCGATGGTCTGCACGTCCTGCGAGTCGTCCAGGAAGGCCTCCAGGTCGACGATGGTCCGGATGGGCTGGATGTCCTGCGCCGGCCCGATGAGCTGGGTCATCATCATCCGTTCCTGGTGCTTGCGGCGATAGTAGGTCGTCGTGGGGTTGAAGAAGGCCTGATAGTACTGGATCCCCGCCGGGCTGCCGGGAGCGCCCGGAGGTGCGACCTCATTGTAGGTTGGGAGGCTCCCGGCCTTGTGCAGGCGCTTGCCCTTGCCGTCCTTCAGGGTCATCTGGAAGGTGACCTGCGACCCGGGGGCATACGTGCCGTCCTTGCGGGGCGCCGTCAGGGGCTTGATGTCGATGCCGAACCCGTAGCTGAACTCCGGCTGGGACACCTGCGTGACGGGGATGTAGTAGGGGGCGAACGGGCGCAGGCTCCAGCGCAGGCGCAGACCGGCCGTGCGGGAGTTGAAGGTGAGCGTCTGCTTCTTCGCGTGGTCGTACGCGTTGCGCAGCTCCACCAGGGCCTCTTCCTCATAGGCCGTGGCGCCGTTGCAGTCCGTGAGCGAGCGGCAGTCGCGCGTCCACTGGATGGCGCGCATACGGCGGATGAAGAAGTCGTCACGCTCCGTGCGGCGGGTGTCGTCGCTGCCGATGTTCAGGAGCACCGGGGCGCCCGTCAGCACGCCACGCGCGTCCACCGGCTCCACCGTGAAGAGGCTGGTCGCCTTCATCCACGCGGCGTCACGGTAGAAGCGGCGGCGGGTGAAGGTGCCGTCCGGGTTCGACAGGCCCACGAACTCCTGGTCCGCCAGGCGCACACCCGACCACCCGATGGCCAGGAAGTCGCTGTTCTGGCGCAGGCCGTCCACGCCCTCGTCCTTGGACGCGGTGATGGAGGCGCGCAGGTCAATCTGGTTCACCCAGAAGGTCTGGCCGGCCTTCACCTTGATGGGCACGCCCTTGCCGTTGTCCACCTCCAGCGCCAGGCCCACGGGGGCCTCGCGGTTGCCGCCACCCAGGAGGTCGCCCAGCGACAGGTCCTGGCCCTGGACCGCGAGCTGCGGCTCGACAGGGGACTCCACGACGGCGGAGGACTCCAGCTCCGTGGACTCCGGACCACCGCACGCCACCGTCAGGCTGGCGAGGGTCGCCAGCAGGCTCGCGCGGCCCGCCGTGAACAGGCGGGGGGAAGTGCGAGAACACCGCTCCCGAATCGTGACAGCTCCACCCATGAGGGGACTCCTCCGAACGCGTATGTGCGGACGGCTGCCGGAGCAGCGTCGCGGCCAGTGGACCCGGGTGCCCTTGCGTCGGGGGGACGCTGGCGGAGGGTCACTCTCAAATCCGGCTTTTGCCGGAAACGAGCAGTTCTAGCCACACGGAGAATATCCACAATCAACAGAGCGATTCAACTTCTGAGAATAATTCTACTCAGAGGCGAACTCGGATTGTTCGTGACTGGATGGGAAGGGGTTGTGGGGCGCAACCCACCCAGGAGGGTCAGACTCGAATCGTGTTTCCCACTTCCTCCTGTGCTTCCTGGGTGAACGGGAGTTCGACAGTGAACTCCGAGCCTTCTCCCAGCCGCGAGTGGACGCGGATGGTGCCGCCGTGGGCTTCGACGAGCTGGCGGACGATGTAGAGGCCCAGGCCGAAGCCGGGCGCGCGGCTGTCCGTCGTGACCCGCTCGAAGCGGGTGAACAGGCGCTGCTGGGCTTCCGCGGGGATGCCGGCGCCGTGGTCCCGCACCGACATCTGGATCCGGTGTGAGTCCTCATCCACGTTCACATGCACCTCCACCGGCTGGCCCCGGCCGAACTTGAGGGCGTTGCTGACCAGGTTGGTGAGGACGCGGTCCAGGCGCTGGCGGTCCCAGCGGCCGCGGGCCGCGTTCCGGGCGTGGACGGTGAGGGCGCAGCCGGCGGCGGCGGCCTGGTCCTCGTGGCGGGCGGCCACCTCGTGCGCCAGCTCCGCCAGGTCCATGGGGCGGGACTCCAGCACCAGCCGGCCGCCGGACAGGCGCGACAGGTCCAGCAGGTTGTGCACCAGCTGCCCCAGCCGCTTCGTCTCGTCCTCGGCCAGCAGCAGCCCCTCGCGCAGGCGCGGGTCCTCCGCGTGCGCGGGCGCGCACTGCAGGCGCACGCGGCGCAGGCGCAGCTGCAGGGAGCTCAGCGGGGTGCCCAGGTCGTGCGCCGCCACGCCAATGAGCTCCAGCGCGTTCTGCGTCGCCGCCAGCAGGCGGGCGTTGTCCAGCGCCAGCGCGGCGCGCGCGGACAGCTCCTCCAGGAAGGCCTGGTCCACCGCGCCGTAGTGGCGGTGCGGCCGCGTGGACAGCAGGCACAGCGCGCCCAGCACGCGGTTGTCCACGACCAGCGGCACGCTCAGCGCGGAGCGCACGCCCAGCGCGCGCCACAGCTCCGCGCAGCTGCTGTCGCTGACGGAGGAAGGCAGCCGGCCGGGGTCCACCTCCGCGAAGCGCTCGGCGCGGCCGGTGTGCATGACGCGCGCGGGGCCGGGCTCGTCCAGCGAAGGCCTGCGCATCAGCGGCTCCCACAGCCGCGCCTGGGTGGCCGCGTCCGCGCACGCCACCGCGCCGGGGCGCACGCCGCCCTGGCCATCCGGCAGGTAGAGCACGCACGCGTCCGCGATCTCCGGCACGCACAGGCGGGTGAGCGCGTTGCCCAGCTCCTTGGCGCCGGCCTGCGGCTGCAGCACGCGGCCGGCCTCCGCGAGCAGCGCCTGCATGCGCTCGGTGCGCTTGCGCTCGGTGATGTCGCGCGTCACCTCCGCGAAGCCCTGCAGCGTGCCGCCTTCCGCGTAGAGCGCGGTGAGCAGCGTCTCCGCCCAGAAGCGCGAGCCGTCCTTGCGCATCCGCCAGCCCTCCGACTGCAGGCGCCGCTCGCGCGCGGCCCGCTCGCGGTGGGAGGCGGGCACGCCGTGCGTGACGGCATCCGGCACGTGTAGCACCTCCACGCGCTGGCCCACGATGTCGGAGGACGTCCACCCGGTGAGCCGCTCCGCGCCCGTGCTCCAGCAGGACACCGTGCCATCCGGCTCCAGGAAGCACAGCGCGTAGTCGCTCACGCCATCCATGAACAGGTGCAGCCGCTGCTCGCTCTGCACCGCTTCCGCGTGCATGGGGCCCAGCGCGTTGCGCAGCACCATCACCAGCGCGACCAGGGCGCCCAGGCCCAGCAGGCCCGCGAGGATGTCGGCGATGTGATGGCCGAGGGCCCCGTCGTCCACCCTGAGCGTGTGGGCCGTGGACACCAGGGTGGCAAGCAGGATGAGTCCGGCCAGAAGGCACGCGGACAGACCCGCCCCGACCCTCTGAGCGAAGGTCCAACGTCGCAGCATGTGGCACTCCCCCCCGACGGCACCGAGCGCTTCTGTGCAGAAGGACGCTCAACATCACCGAAAAGGTGGGGTGAGCGACATCGCACTGTCGGGCAGGGTATCCTATAACCCTGTTTTTACCTGTTTGTCATGAAATCATGGACCCTACCCGCGGGGATGGGAAACTCCTGGCGGGCAGGACGCGGCGGGGCTGTCGGATGGTGGACGCTGCCCGGCGCCCTTCCTGGGAACTCGGGCCTGGATTCAAGGGGTTGGAAGGGATGGAGGTGCCTGCGAAATGGCCTTCCGGGCGCCGGGACGTTATGCAGCGCCCCCTCCTCGTCACCCAGGTGTTGCACGGCATATGGCGTCTCTCGTCGAAGGTCTGAAGGTCCGCTATCTCCCGCAGCCCGAATGGGGTGTGGGGCATCTGGTGTCGCTGCAGGAGCAGGGGGCCAAGGCCCTCATCGCCTTCCCGTCCCGCGAGGATGCGCCGGTGCTGGTGTCCACGCGCGGCGGTGCGCTGGTGCCGTACCCGCTGCCCAAGGGTGAGCCCATCCAGACGCCGAAGGGACGCAAGGCCACCATCCTGGGCGAGGAGCCGGGCGCGCGCGGACTGCGCCGCTACGTGGTGCGCTTCGAGGACACGGGCGAGGAGGACGAGCTGCCGGAGTCCGAGGTCCGAGCGCTGGCGCCGCGCTCCGACCTCTTGTCCACGCTGCGCGACGGGCGGGTGGGGGACGCGAAGGCGTTCATGCTGCGCAAGCAGGCGCTGGTGCTGGACGACGAGCGCCGGGGTGACGCGCTGGGCGCGCTGCTGGCCAGCCGGGTGATGGTGAAGCCGCACCAGGTGGGCGTGGTGCAGCGCGTGCTGTCCGCGCGCCGGCCGCGCTTCGTGCTGGCGGACGAAGTGGGCCTGGGCAAGACGATTGAAGCGGGCATGGTGTTCAGCGCGCTGCGGCTGGTGGGCCTGGCGCGGCGGTGCATCGTCGTGGCGCCCAGCCACCTCACCGTGCAGTGGCTGGTGGAGCTGTTCCACAAGTTCAACCAGCTCTTCACGCTGATGGACTCGGACCGCTACGAGCAGTCGCTTAAAGAAGCGCCGGACGTCTCTCCGTGGGCGCGCTTCCCGCTGGTGGTGACGAGCCTGGAGCTGCTCAGCCGCACCCGCGAGCACCGCGAAGAGGTGGCCGCCGAGGACGCCTTCTGGGACCTGGTCATCATCGACGAGGCGCACCACCTCAAGGGCGAGAAGGCCTTCGCCGCCGCGAAGGGGCTGGCCGCGAACTCGTGGGGCCTGCTCCTGCTCACCGCCACGCCCATGCAGCTGGACCCTGCGGAGTACCACGGCCTGCTCACCCTCATCGACGCGACCACCGCGCCGTCCGTGAAGGGCTTCGAGGCGCGGCTCCAGCGCCAGGAGGAGCTGTCCACCGCGGTGCGCGCGCTGATGGAGGGCAAGGACGCGAAGGCCTCCGTGGCCTCGCTGGCGAAGCGCTTCCCGGAGGACGCGCGGCTGCAGACGCTGAAGGAGAAGGAGGCGCTGCTCGCGCACCTGGCGGAGACGTACAGCCTGTCGGACCGGCTGGTGCGCAACCGGCGCGCGGTGGTGGGCGGCTTCTCCACGCGCAGGCTCCACCGGCACCCGGTGCAGCTCACGCCGGAGGAGCTGAAGGCGCGCGACACCGCGCTCGCCACGCTGGCGAAGGGCACGCTTCGCGGCGCGCCGCTGGCCAACGTGCTCCGGCGTCTGGAGTCCAGCCCCGCGGCGTTCGCGGGCGCGGTGAAGTCCAACCCGGCGCTGAAGGGCGCGGACCTCAAGCTGACCGGCCGGGACGCGAAGCTCATCGCGTTCGTGGGCGTGCTGCGCGGCATCTGGAAGGCGGAGCCGCGCGCGAAGGTGCTCGTGTTCACGGAGAGCCGCGACACGCTGGAGTCGCTCCAGTCGGAGCTGTCGCGCGAGGGCGTGGAGGCGCTGGGCTATCACGGCGACCTGCCGCTCGTGGAGCGCGACCGGCAGGTGGCGCGCTTCCGCGACCCGGAGGGCCCCCGGGTGCTGCTGTGCACGGAGGTGGGCGGCGAGGGCCGCAACTTCCAGTTCGCGCACCACCTGGTCCACTACGACCTGCCGTGGAGCCCCTCCACGGTGGAGCAGCGCATCGGCCGCCTGGACCGCATCGGGCAGACGCACCCGGTGGAGATCCACGTCTTCGACCCCGCGGGCACGCTCGCGTCGGACGTGCTGATGCTGCTGGCGGACGCCGTGGGCGTCTTCGGTGAGACGGTGGGCGGCCTGGACGCGGTGCTGGAGGAGGTGGAGGACCGCATCGCGGACCTGGCCCTGCTGCCCCGCGAGGCGCGCGTGGAGTACGCTGCGGAGCTGAAGGCCCGCGTGGAGGCGGCGCGTGAGCAGGTGAAGCGCGCGTACGACCCGCTCCTGGACGTGCGCAGCTTCGACAAGCCCGCAGTGGCCCGGCTGGTGGCGCGCGCGCAGGAGCGCATGGGCGAGGAGCCGCCGGAGCCCGGGGACGAGGACTCCGACGAGGAGGCCGCGCCGCTGGAGGACGGGCTGTGGAGCGTGGCGCGCGACCTGGACGAGCGCCTGGAGGAGACCGTCACGGAGCTGGCGCGCCGCGTGGGCATTGGCGTGGACACCGACGAACAGGTGGAGGCCTTCCAGGTGGCCTTCCAGTTCGGCCACGCGCTCAACGTCGAAGGCCTGCCCGGCATCGACGTGATGCAGGACCGCACCGTGCTGGGCACCTTCTGGCGCGACACCGCCGTGGAGGCGGAGGAGCTGGAGTACTTCGCCACCGGCCACCCGCTGGTGGAGGCGCTGTTCGGCTTCCTCAAGGACGGCCCCTACGGCCGCAGCGGCTTCCGCCACATCGAGAAGCGCGGCGTGAAGAAGCCCGCGCGCGGCCTGGAGCTGCTCTTCCACGTCCAGCTACCGGAGCCCCAGGACACCTCGCCCGGCGCCCGCGTGCCCAGCCGCCAGCTGGCCCGGTTCCTGGCGCGCACCCTCCTGCCCGTGGCCGTGGTGGAGGGCCCCCAGGGCCCCGTGGCCGACGCTTCCGTACTGGCCGCATTGGAATCCGACGGCAAGGCCCTGAAGGGGGATGAAGTCCACCAGGCCTTCCCCGGCTTCGGCGCCTTCGTGGACGCCGCGCTGCCCGTGGCCCAGGCCGCCGCCGAGGCGGAGCTCGGCCGGTCCGCGAAGAAGGCCCGGGCCGCCATCGAGGCGGAGCGCGACGCGGCCGCCGCCCGTCTGCGCCTCTCCCTCTCCCACCAGGGTCTGGCCCCGGAGGCGGTGGAGGCCCAGGTTGACGCGGAGCGCCATCACTACGAGCGCCTGCTCCAGGCGCTCGCGGGGGCGAAGGTGGTGCTGGACGCGGCCTGCGGGTTCACCCTCAACCGCTGAGCCAAACCATCCTGATAGTATGGAATCGGTTCCATGGCGTTCCGGCCATTTGACCGATTCCCCAATCATCGAGAATCTAGGAGGAAGGCAGCCTCCCCTCATATGGCCTTCCCCCACCCCCAGCGTCGGAAGCACGAGTCCGGTCAGGCCGCCGTGGAAGCGGCGTTGTGCATGCCGCTCGTGGTGTTCATGGTGCTGGGCACGCTGCAGCTCTTCATGCTGCTGCAGGGCCGCATCCTGGCGCAGGTGGCGGTGTACCGCGCGGTGCGCGCGGGCAGCCTCAACCACGGCAGCTGCGAGGCGATGACGCACGCGGCGCTGGTGACGATGCTGCCCACGGTGGAGCGCACGCGCACGCCCGCGCAGCTGGCCAACGCCTTTGACGAGCGCAAGCGCAACTTCCTGCGCGTGCGCGGCTCGCGGGGGACGCTCTTCACCGAAGGGCCCATGGTCGAAATCGTCCGCGAGTCCCCGGACGTGGGCTGGGTGCGCGGCCATGGAGAAGAGGACCTGCTGTTCGACGTGCCCACGGACGACGCGGCGTTGATGCGCCAGCGCACGCTCGAGATCCGCATGGTGGCCTGGTACTACATGCGCATCCCGTTCGCGGACTGGGTGATGAGCCGCATGTTCCTGGCCCAGTTCCACCTGAAGAACTACACGAACGCGAACCCGCTCAACCCGGCGCAGAAGGAGTCCGACTGGTGGGCGGACACCGACGTGGAGCTGGGGCCGGATGACTGGCCCGGCGGGGACCTGGGCGAGCGGATGCTGCGCTGGAACGCGCAGGGGCACTACCTGTTCCCCATCCAGGTGCACGCGGCCATGAAGATGATGACCCCGGTGAGGGCGGCGAACTTCAATGGAGGTGCCGGATGCAGCCTGCACGGCTTCTGAAGTCCGGCCCGCGCGGCCAGGCGCTGGTGCTGTTCTCGCTGACGTTCCTCCTGCTGACGCTGATGGTGCTGGGCACGCTGGGCTTCGGCATGCGCGCGAAGGAGCGCGTGGAAATCCAGATGGCGGCGGACGCGGCGGCCTACAGCCAGGCGGTGTCCACGGCGCGCACGTTCAACGCCATCGCGGTGATGAACCGCGCCCAGATTGCCCACATGGTGGCCATGGCGGGCACGCAGTCGATGATCAGCTACGGCAGCCAGCAGTACGCCGCGCGGCAGCTCTCCCCGTGCGCCATGCCCGGCAACGACTGGTCCGCCCTGGACGAGGCGGCGGGCCAGCAGGTGATCACGCTCCAGGGGCGCGCGGGCAGCATGTTCCGCGCGGAGTTGGTCATGTACAACCGGCTCATCGGAACGCACCTGGCGCGACAGGGCCTCACCAGGCTCATCGCCCGGGAGGTCAACCCGGAGCTCGACGCCCCGGATGAGGGCGACGCCAAGTCCCTGGCGGAGGTGTCCGGCGGCGCGTCCGCCGGCACGGGCTACGACGACCTGATGCAGCAGGTGAAGACCGGCACCGTGCCGGACACCTCGGGCGCGGTGATGACCACCGGTGGAGGCCAGGGCGACGCCATGCGCAACGCCACCATGGGCAGCCTGGGGTGGACGTGGGTGCACAACCGGGAGACCGGCAGCGCGGGCTTCGGCTCGGGCGCCGCCGCGCACAACCCCGGCTTCCAGTTCTACGCCAGCGCGTCCGCGATGGACTCCTCCACCTACCAGACCATCTCCGGCCGCAACTCGTGGGCGCACGACCACGGCCGCGCGGTGACGGGCACCTGCCCGGACGGCACCCCCTACACCGCCGCGGCGACGGACGCGTGGGTGATGTCCGACGAGCGCCAGTCCCACGAGGACCAGCACGTCTACGGCGCGAAGGCGCCGCCCGGCCAGGGCGCGGAGAACAACACCACCGTGGATGAGCGCCACACGCTGGGCGCCTGCGTGGTGTGCCCCGGCATCTGGCCCTACTCGGTGGGCTTCAACGCGGGGCTGCTGCACGGCAACGCCGCGGAGAACGACTACGGTCAGCCCAAGCTGTACGCCATGCTCCGGCGCGACTACGCGAGCGGCTCGCGCCGCGCCCGGCCGGATCCATGGAACCTGGTGTTCACCTTCAAGTTCGCCAACCAGGAGACGGAGTTCGACAACGCCGCGCCGCTGGGCCGCATCCAGCCCACCGGCCGCGAGGACGTGCAGCGCAACCAGGTGGCGCTGGCCGCGGGGCTCGCCTACTACCACCGGCCCCGGCCGGCGGCGGTGGGCGGCGGCTGGGAGGAACCGCCCAACTTCCTCAACCCCTTCTGGCGCGCCACGCTGGTGAGCACCGAGGGCGCCCGCGACGACAAGCCCGCGAACAGCCTGCAGGCGGCGGGCTTCTCCGAGCACGCGGAAGCGCTGCGCCGGCTGGACAACGCCGGCTACCGGGGCGGCAGCAGCACGGGAGGGAAGTACTGATGCGCGCGCTCTCTCCCCTGTCGCGCCGGGGACAGGCGCTCGTCGAGACGGCCCTGGGGTCCATGGTGTTCGTCACCATCCTCCTCTTCGGCATCTACTTCGCGGAGGTGGGCGCGCTGTCGCTCAAGGTGCAGGAGGCCGCCAACTTCGCGCTGTGGGAGTCCACCGGGCACGTGATGCACAACCCGCAGAACGGCGTCTTCCAGCGCTCCAACGCGGAGGCCCAGGGCTCCTCGGAGGCCGCCGGGCGCTACCAGGACTTCGATGGCCGCTCCGGCCAGCACAGCGGCGCGATGACCTTCCAGCAGGCGCTCGCCCGCGCCACGCGCATCCAGGTGGACTGCGAGCCGACGCGGCCCGCGGGCAGCTCCATCGACATCCTGGGCACCCGTCCGCAGGACGCGTCGACCGACGAAACGGGGGCGCTGGCGGCGGCCATGGACACCCAGTCCGAGGGCATCTCCTGCACGGCGTTCACCACCCTGCGCGCGGAGCGGCTGGGCAACTTCATGGAGCCGGAGTTCTTCAAGGTGTCTCACCGGCGGGCCACCGACCCGTTCCGCGTGTGCGCCGCCGGGCGCGCGTCCAACGGGCGCTGCAACGGGCGCTTCTTCATGCTGCTGGACGACTGGGGCCTGTCCACCGTGGCGGAGGGCCGCGAGTGCCCGCTCATGATCGACAGCGGGGGCTCCTGCGGGAACGTGGACTACCACGGCTGGGCGGAGCGGGTGTACCGCGAGAACGGCGGCGGCGGCAGCGCAGGAAGCGCGCTGATGGCGGGCGTGGGCGCGGAGGGCGGCGTGAATGAAGACATGTTCTTCATGAGCTTCCGCGGCTCGGAGAGCAACTACGAGCAGAGCATCGGTGGGTCGCACGCGGGCAACCAGACCGTCTGGGAGACCACCCCCTTCGTGGCGGACAACCTGTCCCCCACCTACCGGAACGACGGCCGTCGCAACAAATGGCTGGGAGGCGTGCCGCATTGATGCGGTCCGGGCGCGTGGCGGGAGCGGTGCTCTCGCTGGTGCTGGGCCTGTCCGCCCAGGCGGCCCCCGACGCGGGCGTGCCGGACGCGGGCGTGCAGCAGGCCGCGCCGCCCCGCTTCGCGTGGCCCAAGCTCCAGGTCATCGCCCACGTGGAGTCCAGCGACATCGTGGAGGCGGGTGGCATCCCGGTGGCGCTGCGCGCGGTGCACGTGAAGGAGAACATCCGGGAGCTGGTGCAGCGCTTCGCGGACGCGTTCCGCGATGGCGGCCTCTACGTGCCGCCCGGCAAGGAGCAGGCGCAGTACGCGAACAACGCGGCCATGCTCACCGCGTTGGATCCGAAGCGGCGCATCACCTACACCGTGGTGATGATGCCGCAGCCGGACGGCACCACCACGCTGTACCTGGGTGAAGCCAACCACGCGCTGGCGCGTCCGCAGAATGCGGCCGGGGACTTCGCGCCGCTGCCGCCGCAAGCGAACGGCGTGCTGCGCGTCAACGCGGAAGGGTCGCGCACGCTCACCTTCCAGGTGCCGCTCACGGGGCCGCAGGTGGACGCCTTCTACGAAGACGCCCTGGTGAAGAGCGGGTGGAAGCGCGGCGACGAGCCCGGCCTGTACTCCCGGACTGGCGCGGAGCTGCGGCTCACGCACCAGCCCTCCAAGGAGGGGCAGCGCGACGTGGTGCTCATCTATCAGGAACGCGCGCGCTGACGGCGCGGGCATCAACGCGCGTGCTGCTCAGGCGCGCAGCTTCTCGCGCAGCGCCTTGGCGCGGCCCTGCATGTCGGGGTCCAGGCTGGTGATCTCAATGGACTTCAGCCGCTGGTCCAGGCTCTTGGGCAGCTTCTTCTGGAGCGTGCCCGCCTCCTGGAGCGACTCCAGCTTCGCCAGCGCCTTGTCCACGATGCGCTCGCGCGGGTGGTCCAGGAGGCTGTCGAGGAAGTACGCGTCCTCGGGCATGTCCGGATACTTCTCCAGGTAGTCCACCACGCCCTTCACCCAGTCCGCGCGCGTCTCCGACTCCTGCACCTTGCGCAGGGCGTCCTTCTGGGCCTTGCGCTTGCCTTCGGGGTCGAACGTCTTCGCGAGCCCCTCCGGCAGCTCGCCGCCGGTGAAGAGGGCGTCCGCGGCCGTCTTGTATTTCTGGTAGCTGGCGCTGCGCTCCAGCTTCTGCTGCGCCGGGTCGTCCTGGCGCGAGTGGTACTTGCTCTTGCCGCGCTGCGCGTCCAGCTCGCGGTAGGACTTGTTGCGCTTGCCGGTGAAGCCACCACCGTCGTTGTCGTCTCGGGCCATCTTCATCTCCCCTTGCGGGCGCGCCACAGCGCCGCCAGTCCCCGCCGGACGAGGGTGCGCACCTGCGCCAGCTCCTCGGGGGCGAGGGGGTGCTCCTCGTCCTGCTCCGCCTCGAACAGCGCTTCCGTCACGTATTCCTGGAGGGCATCCGGCGCGGGCGGCGCATCCGGTTCCCTGTCCAGGGCCCTGGCATCCACGGCCGAGAGCCCCGGCGGCCAGCCCAGCTCCAGCATGGCGTGCAGCTCGAAGAGCAGGTGGCGGGCGACCCCATAACCTTCGTCCGTGAGGCCAGCGGCGTCAAGCGCACCCAGCAAGCCGTCCTGCCGGTTCTCGAAGGCATGCATCAGCCGCGTGCGCGCCTTGTCGTCGTCCTCCAGATAACGCCAGGCGGCCTCCACGAATTCGCCGGAGGGCTCGTCCGGATGGAAGGGCGCGGGCGGCTGCAGCCGCTCCTTCTTCGGGCGCGGAGGGCGGGGGCCGTCCTCCAGCCGCACCGCCTTTCCCTCCAGCACCGCGTCCCAGAGGCCCAGCAGGTTCTGGTACAGGCGGCGCGCCAGGTCCGGGTCCGGGAAGCGGGGCTCCCCCTCGAAGAGGGTGGGAATCACCTGGCTGGCATCGGCGCCTTCCGCGCGCGCCTCGCGCATGCGCTCGAGCACGTCGGCGGTGTCGCAGGGACTGCCAGACAGCTCCAGCAATCCGTCGAGCGTCTGTGCACCCTCGAACTGGCGGACGAAGTCGGGGGCTCTGTTCTTGGAGCGGCTCATCGTGGAATGGACGGTAGGCACAAGGCGGGCATCCGCGCACGGGGCAATCACGCCATGGCGGGCGCGGCTTCCGTTTCGGACGCGGCGCCCCTACTCTGCGGCAGTCATGGCCGTGGAAACTTCGTCCGACCCCTTGAAGTCCGCGATGCAGGAGCTCTACCGCGCTCGCGCGGTGGAGGGCCCGCTGGGGGAGAACGGCCTGCGCACCGTCTGGCACCTGTCTCCCCAGGGCGCGGAATTGATGTCGCTGGTGGACGGGGACGGCCGGGTGCGCCGCCAGGAGCTGACGCTCTTGGATGAACACTGCATCTGGGCCAGCGGCCAGGGCGTGCGCACCGGCCGGGTGGAAGCGGGCGAGGCGCGGCCCGTGTCCACGGAGGTGCGCGCGGACCCGGAGCTGGTGCCGCAGCGGCTGGTGCGCGCCGCGCAGGCGCTCGCCACCTACGAAGGCCACGACCGTTACATCCTGCACATGCAGCGCGTGCTGGCGCTCGCGCGCGAGGGGCTGGAGATGTCCAGCGTCACGTCGCCCGAGCACCTGGCGGGGCCGCCGGGCCGCGCCTCCGGCACGCGGGACACCGTCGCCACCCGGACCGTGACCTTCACGCCGGTGGCGCCGCCGCCGCGCGAAGACACTCCCGCTTCAGCGCCCGCGCCGCACGGGGCCCCGGAGCCGGAGCCCGTGGTGCTGCGGCACGGTCAGCCGCTGCCCAACGAAGTCCTGCCCCCGGTGGTGCGCAAGTCGGAGGGGCTGGTGATGGTGGCCGTCTTCGGCTTCGCCGTCGTGGTGGGGCTCATCATGCTGTTCGTGCTGTCTCAGGGAAGCTGAGCCGCACGGGCGAGCGCTCGCCCATCAGGTGTGTCACGTCCGCGTCGGTGGGAACGGGGCCGGACGCCCTGCGGCCGGTGGTGACGCGCTCCGGGCCCAGCGTGGTGTGCAGCGGGTGCGCGTCCAGCACCAGCAGCACGGCCACCGCGGCGGTGAGCACCAGGCCGCCCACCCACTCCAGCGCGCGGGTCCGCCGGGCCTCCGCCGCGCGGTACGTCATCAGCCAGGCGAAGCCCAGCACCAGCAGGCAGGAGAAGCAGCTCCAGCGCACCGTGCGCAGTCGCGCCGCCTGCGCCATGCCCTCCGCCATCAGGTCCGGGCGGAGCTCGCCGGGGGCCCGCGACAGCCGCGACAGCAGCGTGAAGAGGTGGTGCGCCTCCAGCGTGCCCACCACCGCCATGCCCGCCAGCGCCGCGGACACCAGGCTGCCCAACAGCAGGCTGCGGCGCGTGTGGTCCTGCACCGCCCGCGCGGTGTTGTAGCGCGCCATGCCCAGCGCCACCGACAGCGCGCCCAGCAGCACCGCGCTCGTCCAGGCGCCCAGCAGCCGCGGGGCCATCGCCTTGCCCAGCCCCGCCGTCAACGCGATGCCCGCGTCCGTGGCGGACACCATGGGCAGCGCCACCTGCATCCGCTCCAGCGCCACCTCCGTGCCCAGGAGCCCCAGCGTCCACGGCACCGTCGCCATGCCCACCATCACCGCCAGCGGCACCGTGCGGCCCAGCAGCGTGGAGCCCGTCGCCAGCATCAGCAGGGGCACCTCCACCACCAGCGTCAGCACCAGCAACGCCGCGAAGGGCCCCGCGGAGGTCACCACGCTCACCAGTCCGGCGGGACTGCCCAGGAGCACCGGCAGCGTGCCCCCCAGCACGCACACCATGGTGGGGACGGCCAACGCCACGACGAACGGCCCGGGCGCGACGTGAGGTCTGACTGGAACAAGCATTTCCAGTGAGGATAGGGGGTCCGTGATTCCTTGTAATTCAGACGGGGGGACGGCCCACGAGCCAGTACACGACAGAGCAGACAGCGCCGGCCACGGGAGCCAGCACGATGCTCCAGAGCAGCGTCTGTCCGCAGTCCGCGCCCTCGCAGCCGATGCGCCCGTAGGCGAGCACTCCGCCCGCGAGCATGGGCACGTGCATGCCCGCGATGAACAGGCCCAGGCCGCGCAGCACGAGCCCCCGGTACCAGGGCCGCGTCCACAGCCGGAAGACGAACGGGACGAGCACCAGCGTGCCGGTGAACGCGGCGGCCAGCGCGAAGTGCCGGGCGGCCACCGCGACGCACGCGCCCGCGGCCAGCAGCAGGGCGGGCACCAGCAGGAGCGCGTTGAGCGACAGGGGCTCTCGTTCGCGGGGCGGCGTCTGAGGCATGGGCCAGGGCAAAAGGCTCGCAGGGCGTGCCCGGTCGCGCAAGGTCGGCAATGGCGTGGAGCGAATGGGCACGGGGCCCATGAACACCCCTTCGCGAGTGAAGGCCATGGCCCCGCGGGGCGGCGTTCAGGCGGCGACGGCGCCTTCGCCCAACAGGCGCGCATAGCGGCCCCGCAGCGCGAGCAACTGCTCGTGCGTGCCGGCCTCCACCACCTGTCCGCCCTCCACCACGGCGATGAGGTCCGCGTCGCGCACGGTGCTGAGCCGGTGCGCGATGACCAGCACCGTGCGGCCCTTCATCAGCGCCTGGAGCCCCGCGCCCACCGCCGCCTCGCTGGTGGCGTCCAGGGCGCTCGTGGGCTCATCCAGCAGCAGCAGTGACGGGCGGCGCAGGAAGGCGCGCGCCAGGGCCAGCCGCTGCCGTTGTCCGCCGGACAGGCGGCTGCCCCGCTCGCCCACGGGCTCATCCAGGCCGCCGGGCAGCGCGCGCACGAAGTCCTCCGCGTGCGCCAGCCGCAGCGCTTCCCACAGCGCGTCGTCCGTCGCGTCCGGCTGGCCCAGGCGCAGGTTGTGGCGCACGGTGCCGGAGAAGAGCACCGGCTCCTGCGGCACCCACGCCAGCTGCGCGCGCACGCTGGACGCCTTGAGCGAGGACAGCGGCACGCCGTCCCACTTCACCTCACCGCCGCTCGGCGGCAGGAAGCCCAACAGCACGGAGAACAACGTCGTCTTGCCCGCGCCGGACGGGCCCACCAGCGCCACGCGCGCGCCCGCGGGAATCGTCAGGTCCACGCCCTTGAGGGCCTCGCGTCCATCCGAGTAGGTGGCGCGCACGCCGGACAGCTCCAGGGCGCGCGACAGGGGAGGGGCCTCCGCGCCCACGTCCGGCGGCACCGGCGAGTCCGCGAGCGCGAACAGGCGCTCCGCCGCCGCCAGCCCCGTGAGCACCTGGGACAGCGTGCCGCTCAGCGACTTCACCGGCTGGTAGAGCAGGAGCGCCGCCGCCATGAAGGACAAGAGCCGCCCGGCCAGCGTCGGATCCATGGACACCGCGCGGGCGCCCCACGCCACCGCCACCGCCACGCCGACGATGCCCAGCAGCTCCACCGTGGGGCTGAAGGCGCCGCGGATGAAGAGCGAGCGGCGCATCTCCGTGAGGTACGCCTCGGCCTCCGCGTCGAACGACTCCAGCGCGCGAGGCACCGTGCCGTAGGCCTGCACCACGGGGAGGTTCTGTAGCTGCTCGGCGGTGATGGCGCTGAGCGCGCCCAGGTTCGCCTGCGAGCGGGTGGCCACCTTCTTGAGCGACCGCGCGAAGCGGCTCACCGGCACCACCGTCACGGGCACGACGACGAACGTGAAGAGAAAGAGTTTCGCGTCGATGAGGAAGCAGGTCGCCAGCAGTGCGCAGATCTGCAGCCCATCCCTTACGTACGATGACAGCGCCTGGGTGACAGAGAACTCCACCAGGGGTACGTCCGAGGTGAACCGGGAGACAAGTTCTCCAGAGTGCCGCTGCTCGAAGAACGCCGGTGGCTGGGCGAGCAGGCGGCCGTAGAGAAAGCCCCTCAGGTCGGCCATCACCCGCTGGCCCAAGCGCTGCATCAGGCCGCCCTGGAGGAACTGGGCCGTGGCCTTCACCAGTGCGACCGCGACGACCAGCAGGGGCAGCCGTGACAGCAGGGCCTCCGGCGCCAGGGTCATCCCCGCGACGGTGACGGGGGCGCCGGTGAGGACGGCGCGCAGCAGGGGCCCGACGACCCACGCGTACGCGGCGGTCGCGGCCGCGGCGGTGAGCGAGGCCAGCGTGCCCGCGAGCAGCAACCGGCGGTACGGGCGGAGGTAGCCCAGGAGCCGGCGATAGACGTGCGCGGAGGGACGGGGGGCCACGGAGGGGGCGCACTCTGTCACCGAGGCGACGGTGCAGTCCAAGCCAAAGGGACGTGGGAAGCGCGCGTGCATGCCCGCCCGCCCCACGGCCGGTCAGGGAGCGCTCGCGCCCGCCTGCGTTGCCGCATCCCACACACGCGGACAGCTTGAGATGCGCCATGGAAACCAACTCCGAGAAAGAAGTCCTGTTCAATCCCGGCTGCGAGTCGGTCGTGGATGACGAAGAGCGTCGCCGTCTGCTCTGGCTGATGGCCGAGTACTTCCGCACCATCGGTTACTCGGACATCAAGGCCCGGCTCCCTGGCTTCATGCCGCCGCCCGTACTCTCCGGCACCATTGAAGATCACCGGCCGGACTTCACCTGTCGCCAGTCCGACTCCGCCCGCACGCCCATCATCCTGGAGATCGTCACCCCGGGCATGGTGGATGATCCGACCGCGGAGAACCGCTGGAGCCTGCTGGCGAGCGCCGCGAAGCTCTACAACGCGGAGCTGCACTTCGTGGTCCCCAAGTGGTCCATGAACGGCCCCGTGGACCCGGCCCTCAAGCGCCGGCTTGCTCGCATGGAGCTGACGGTCAACCGCGTCTGGACCGTGTAGCGCACAACCCCTGCTTCACGAAGGGTTGGACCCGGGCCTGGATTGCTGGCGTGTTTCGCTGCGTTATAGTGACTCCGATTCTCTACGTAGCTTGAAAACGCCAGCAAATTCCAGGGGTTCGATTCAATGGCAGGGGCCGCAGGGCAGAAGCGCGACTACTACGAGGTCCTGGGCGTCCAGAAGAACGTTACGGCGCAGGACCTGAAAAGCGCGTTCCGGAAGGTCGCGTTGCAGTACCACCCGGACCGCAACCCCGGGAACCACGAGGCCGAGGAGAAGTTCAAGGAAGCCTCGGAGGCCTACGAGGTCCTGAGCGATCCGGACCGGCGCACGAAGTACGACCGCTTCGGACACGCGGGCAATCCCTTCGGGGACGCGGGCGGCGGCTTCCAGGGCGTCAACATCAACGACATCTTCGGAGAGATCTTCGGCGACATCTTCGGGGGTGGCGGCGGGCGTGGCCGGCAGCGGCAGAGCCGGGGCGCGGACCTGCGCTACAACCTGGAGATCAGCTTCGAGGAGGCGGCGTTCGGCTGCCGCCCGAAGGTGACCATCCCCCGTCCGAAGAAGTGCGAGACCTGCTCCGGCTCCGGCAGCAAGAGCGGCGCGGCGCCCCGGCAGTGCGCGGCGTGCGGCGGCAGCGGGGAATTGCGCTACTCGCAGGGCTTCTTCGCGGTGTCCCGTCCGTGCGGCGACTGCGGCGGTTCGGGCGCCACCATTCCGGATCCGTGCGCCAAGTGCCGGGGCTCCGGGAAGACGCCGTCCGAAGAGGTCATCGAGGTCGCCATCCCGGGCGGCGTGGACAACGGCACGCGCGTGCGGCTGGCGGGCATGGGTGAGCCGGGAGACCGGGGCGCGCCCGCGGGCGACCTGTACGTGACGGTCATCGTGCGCGAGCACCCGCTGTTCCAGCGCGAGGAGTACGAGGTCTTCTGCGAGGTGCCGGTGTCCTTCACGCAGGCGGCGCTGGGGGCGAAGATCGACGTGCCCACGCTGGACGGCAAGGTGAAGATGACCATCCCGGCGGGGACCCAGTCCGGCAAGGTGTTCCGCCTGCGCGGCAAGGGCATCCCGCACCTGCACAGCCAGCAGCGCGGGGATCAGCACGTGCGCGTCATCATCGAAACGCCCACGGAGCTGTCCTCCAAGCAGCGCGAGCTGCTGGAGCGCTTCGCGGAGGTGTCCGGCGAGGAGACCCATCCCCAGTCGAAGTCCTTCTTCGACAAGGTGAAGGAGCTCTTCGGCTAGGTGGCCGGGCGTGCGTCCGGGGCCGCGCGAAGGCGTGGCTCCGGGGCCGCACGAAGCGGGGGGAGGGCGGGGGCTCCCCTCGGTGACGCACGCGGGCATGCGCGGTGCACTGAAGCGGACGTTCCAGGGGAATCTTCCCCCCGCTCAAGTGTCGACGGAGCCTCACCCGCGCTGCTATGCACTTCGCCATGGAAGTCCTCTCCGCATCGCGCCGCGCGCTCGTCGCCGCGCTGGCCCTGACGTTGACCGCCTGCCCCAAGACGCCTTCCCGCACCGACAGCCGGGACGACACCTCCGGGGGCGACTCCACCCAGCCCAACCGGCCGCGCGTGGAGGTGAAGCAGGACGCCACCGCGAACGCCGCGCTCGCGCAGGCCCGCACCCAGGCGCAGGCGAACCCGGACAAGAAGCAGGCCGCGGAGGCCTACCTGTCCGTGCGCAAGGCGTACCCCGCCACCACCGCCGGCCAGGACGCGCTCTACAACGCGGGCGTCCTCTACTTCGAGGCGAAGGACTACGCGAACGCGCGCAAGACCTTCAACGAGCTGCTCTTCGAGAACCCCCTCCACGCCCAGGCCGAGGACGCCAAGCACAAGCTCGCCGTCTCCGCCATGGAGGTGGGCGCCTACCGCGACGCGTACCAGACGCTCACCAGCCTGGCCGAGCGCGCGGAGGGCGCGGAGAAGGAGCAGCTGCTGAAGGAGGCCGCGCGCGCGGCGGAAGGCGCGGGCCTGTACACGCAGGCGCTGTCCTCCGCGGTCAAGGAGGCGGGCGACGCTCGGACGGAGGAGGAGAAGGCCGCCGCGGTGAAGAAGGTGGAGCAGCTGGTGGAGGGCCGCGCCAGCTTCCTCGACATCGCCCGCGTGCAGGAGGGGCTGTCCCCGTCCAACCCCGCGTGGCCGGTGCTCCAGTTCAAGCTGGCGCGCATCTACTACCACCTGCGCGACTGGACCCGCCTGGAGGAGACGCTCCAGACGTACCTGCGCGAAGCGCCCAACAGCACCTTCGCGCCGCAGGCCAAGGAGCTGCTCGCGCGCGCCACCCGCCGCGTGGAGGTGCGTCCGCGCACCGTGGCGGTGCTCTTGCCCATGACGGGCCGCTACCAGCCCATCGGCGAGGCGGTGCTGCGCGGCGTGAAGCTGGGCCTGCAGGGCAGCGACATCGAGCTGGTGGTGAAGGACACGCAGGGCGACGTCAACAAGACGGGCACCGCGATGGAGCAGCTGGCCTTCGACGACGGCGCCATCGCGGCCCTGGGCCCGCTGCTGGTGGATGACACCAAGCGCGCGGCGCTGCTGGCGGAGGAGCTCCAGGTGCCGCTGCTGACGCTGAGCCGTCAGGAGGGCATCACGGACATTGGCCCGTACGTCTTCCGCAACATGCTGACGAACTCCGCGCAGGCGCGCGCCATCGCGGACTACGCGATGAACGTGAAGGGCTACAAGCGCTTCGCGGTGCTCTACCCGAACATCCCCTACGGGGTGGAGCTGGCGAACGAGTTCTGGGACGACGTGGTGTCGCGCGGCGGCGCGGTGCGCGGCGCGGAGTCGTACTCCTACGACCAGACCACGTTCACCAGCGAGGCCAAGCGCCTGGTGGGCCGCTACTACCTGGAGGACCGCGGCGACTACGCGGAGGCCGTGCGCGACGTGCAGGGTGAGAACATCACGGACGCGTACCGCCGCCGCAAGGCGATGGAGAAGGCCCGCAGCGGCGTGGAGCCCATCATCGACTTCGAGGGCCTCTTCATCCCGGACGACTGGCGCCGGGTGAGCCTGGTGACGCCCGCGCTCGCGGTGGAGGACATCGTCACCAACGCGTGCGATCCGCGCGACCTGGAGCGCATCCGCAAGACGACGGGCAAGAAGGACCTGAAGACCGTCACGCTCTTCGGCACCAACCAGTGGTCCAGCCCCAAGGGCCGCTCGGGTCTGCCGGAGCTCTTGGAGCGCGGCGGCAAGTTCGTCACCTGCTCGGTGTACGTGGACGGCTTCTTCGTGGACTCGCAGCGGCCGGCGACGCAGAAGTTCGTGAAGAGCTACCGCGACGCGTACAAGGAGACGGGCCGCGACCCGGGCCTGCTGGAGGCCATCGGCTACGACTCGGCGCGCATGGTGCGGCAGGTGCTGGACAAGCAGCGGCCCAACACGCGCGCGGCGATGCGTGAAGCCCTGGCGGGGCTGAAGGACTTCGACGGCGCCACCGGCCGCACCTCGTTCAACGACAAGCGTGAAGCGGACAAGCAGCTGTTCCTCTTGTCCGTGGACAACAAGGGCGTGAACGAGATCAACGTCGACAAGGAGAAGGCCGCCGTCCGCGGCTCGGGTTCATGAGCCCTCGCACCGGGGGCTTCGTGCTCGCGGGCGTGCTGACGCTCACGGGCTGCGCGCACACGGCCGCGGGCCTGGCGCCGGACACGCAGGGCCGGTTGGAGTCCACGCCCGGAGCCTTCCTCTCCGGCGCGGTGGAGGGCTTCGACGGGGAGCCCACCGTGCTCAACCGCAAGGACTTCATCTGGGCGCTGGACTTCGCGCCGCGCGGCCAGCGCGTGGCGTACACGCGCCTGGGGGACAAGGCGTACCACGTCTCCATCTGGGACCTGGCGAAGTCCGGGGGCTCCGGCGCGCCGATGATGCGCGCGGATCCGTCGGTCAACATCCAGCAGTACGACCTGGAGGGCGTGACCTTCTCGCCAGATGGCGCGCGCGTGGCCACGGTGAGCCGCAGCGGCGCGGTGCAGCTCTTCGACGCGGCGACGGGCTCTCAGGTGGGGGCGCTCGCCACGGAGGAGCCGCTGGTGTCGGTGGCCTTCCATCCGGACGGCAAGTGGCTGGCGGTGGGCAGCGCGCAGGGGCTGGTGTCCCTGCTGTCCGTGCCGGAGCTCTCGTTCGGCGCGGAGGCGCGGCTGCACGCGGGGCCGGTGAGCGCGCTGGCGTTCGCGGCGGACGGGACGCTGTACTCGGGCGGCTGGGACAAGCACGTGCGCGCGTCGGACACGCCCGAGCAGACGCTGAAGCCAGACGTGGCGCGCACGCACTTCGAGCGGCGCGGCGGGTTCGCGGCGGTGCAGGGCCGCGTGGACAGCGGGCCGCCGGTGGTGCTGGCGCTGGACTCGCGCACGCCGGTGGTGGTGCTGACCACGGCGGCGGCCACGGCGTCCGGCATCGACGTGGCGTTCCTGAAGGACACCGTCACCGTGCCGGGCGCGCTGGGCAACACCGTGGCGCGGCTGTCGCGCGGGCGCACGCTGCGCTTCAAGCAGCTGACGCTGCCGGGCGTGGACGTGGCGGTGTGCGACGCGTGCGTGCCGCAGGGCAGCCAGGGCGTGCTGGGCGCGCCCTTCGCCGAGCGCGTGGACACGGTCTTCGACGAGACGACGGCGGAGGCCGTGCTCACGCTCAAGGGCGGCGTTCCGGAAGGGGCGACCGCGACGACGGCGCGGACGCTCACGCCGCGCCTGGACTTCACCTTCCCGGCGCACGTCAACGACGTCACCGTGGACGCGTGGGGAAAGCGGCTGGGCGTGGCCTTCAGCCAGGAGAAGGCGGAGCGCAACCGCACGGTGTACGAGCGCGAGCGCAAGGGCATCCAGGAGCCCCAGGGCCCGTGGAACGCGGGCGCGCTGGTGGACGCGGCCTCCGGGCAGGTGCTGCACAAGTGGGAGTTGCACCACGGCGTGGTGTCCACCGCGGCCATCTCGCCGGATGGGCGCTCGCTGGTGTCGGGCGGATGGGACCGGCGCGTGTATCTCTTCGCCGAGGGCGCGCCGGAAGCGAAGGGCGAGCTGGAGTTCGGCTGGTCCGTGCGGCGCGTGCGCTTCTCCCCGGAGGGGCATCAGGTGGGCGTGGGCGCATGGACGCCGCAGAAGGCCACCGGAAGCCAGGAGAGCGACCCTTCGGCGGTGGTGGTGGGCGTGCGCTACGCGTCTCCCACCGTCGAGACGCGAGCGGCTCAGTAGTTGAGGAACACGGCGCTGCGCGGAACGCCGCGCTGGGCCAGCTGGGCCATCACGTCCTGCACCATGTCCGAGGGGCCGCACACGAAGGCGATGGCGTGCTCCAGCCGCTCCTCGCCCAGGTGGGCCTGCACGTAGCCGGTGAGGCCCTGCCAGCCGCTGGCGCCGGGGCGGCTCACGGTGCACAGCACGCGCACGCCGTCCGCCATCCACTGCTGCAGTTCGTGCTGGTACGCGAAGCCGCTCGCCGTGCGCGCGCCGAAGTACAGCGTCACCTGGCCATACGCGCCGCGCTCCTGGCGCACGGCGGCGATGACGGGGCGGATGGCGGAGATGCCGGAGCCGCTGGCGAACAGCAGCAGGTTTCGGCCGCGCGCCTTCTCCATGGGGAAGCCGGGGCCCGCCGGCCGCGTCACTTCGACATGCGCGCCCAGGGGCAGGTGCAGGAGCGCGGACGGCAGCGTGCCTTCGTCCTTGAGCAGGAACTCCCACCGCGTGCCATTGGGGGCGGGCGGCGAGGCGATGGCGAACATGCCCGGCTGCCCGCCGGGAAGGCGCAGCTGGACGTACTGCCCCGGGTGGGCGTGCGAGCCCACGAGCGGCGTGCCGCCAATGTCGAGCACCCAATCGGTGAGGCCATCCGCCGCAGGGTTGCGGGCGGTGACGGTGGCGGTGTGCCAGTCGCTCATGGGGACTTTCTAACCCGTCCTCCTGGCGCGTGCCTGCCCTGCTAGAGTCTTGCCCGTGAAGACTGTGTTCTGGCTGTTCATGTTTCTTGTCGGCCTGGCCGGCGTGGTGATTCCGATCACGTACCTCTACACGGCCAGCAAGCTGCCGCGCCTGGAGAGCGAGTTCGACGTCGAGAGCCAGCTGCGCCATCGCATCGAGGGCGACCGGATGAGCGTCCTGGCGGGCCGGATGGACCAGGGCATCCGGGATCGCTCGTCGGTGACGTTCATGCGGCCGGACTTCTCGCGGATGCCCAAGGACCTGGTGGCGCTCTACATCCGCCAGATGGAGTGCCCCACCTACTTCCAGACGCCGCGCGAGGACGGCCGCGCGTGGGCATGGCGCCTGTTCGCCGGCGTGACGCTGGGCACGGCGCCCCCCGGGGATGGCGCCTGCGAGCGGCTCCTGGCCATGCGCATCGCGCGGGAGATGGGCATCGAAGGGGACCTGCAGCTGTCCGTGGCCGCGCACCGGCTGCACGCCTTCTTCCAGAAGGACCAGCTCGTCGCCTACGACCTGTCCATCATCCGCTTCGAGCGCGGCGTCGTCGGCGTGGAGGACGCGGCCCGCAAGCTCTTCCACCGCGAGCTGGGGGAGCTCCAGCTGTCGGAGCTGGCGGAGCTGCAGTTGGCGCTGCCGCCGTATGGCTTTTACGGCGACATCAAGGCCTGCAAGAACGCGAGCCTCATCCGCCAGAACCGCGACATGCTGCTGCAGGACCTGGCGGGCTACGCGCTGGTGAGCGAGGAGCGCGCGCGCAACGCCATCGCGCAGCCGGTGGCGTGCCTGTCGGTGAAGTAGCGGGCGGTCAGCGCCGGACTTCCGCGGGCACCTGCGGAAGCCAGCCCACCTCCAGCGCGCCCCACAGGCCCAGCAGGATGGCCTCCGCGGCGTCGTGGCGCAGCGAGGTGGGGCGGGGCGCGTGGGACCAGTCGATGACCCGCCGCGCGAGCGTGTCCGCGGCGTCCTTGGCCTGTGAGCCGCTGCGCTGCTCCCGCGCGTAGAGCAGCCGGTGGCGCCAGTCCTCCGCGGCCACGCGAAGCACGGGCAGGGCGCGGCGCAGGGCCTCGCGCTCCCAGACGTCCGCGATGGGGCCACCGCCCTCCAGCACCAGCCACGCGAGCGGGGACGCGTCCTGGAGCACGGCGGGCACCGCGCGCTTGAGCCGCGCGTGCGTGCCGAAGTTCTGCGAGCGGTACCACTGCAGCCGCCCGTCCGCGCCGAAGCGCGCGAGCCCGCAGCGCAGGCCCAGGTCCACCGCGAGCAGCGCAGGACCTGGGGGCGCGGTCATGGCGTGGCGCTTACTTGAGGTACTGCTGCTTCCAGCCGCGGAGCTCGCTGAGGATCTCCGTGCGGCCCGCCGCGTCGTCCGCGTTCTCCAGCCGCTTCAGCTGCCGGTCCAGGTAGTTGCGCGCGGCCTGCCGGGTGAGCCCCTTGTGGACCTTGTTGTCGGCGTACAGGGGGCTGCTCTCGACCTGACTCACGGCGGCCATGATCTGATCCCGCACGGCGGACTCGCTCGCGGACTCCGTGCGCTTGGGCGCGGGGACGTCGCGGACGGTCTTCACGGCCACGGCCTTGACGGTGGGCGGCTCCGGTTTCGCGACAGGGGGCTCCTCGACGACAGGCGCGGGAGGAGGCTCCTGCTCGGGCGCGGCGACGACCTCGGGCGCGGGCGGCGTGGGTTCCACCTTCGGGGCGGGCGGCGGCGGAGTGGCGACGGCGACGACCGGCGGAGGCGTCTCTCCACCCCCGCGCGTGGCGATGACCACGCCCACGGCGGCGAACAGCACGGCCGCGCCCACGGCGATGGGCGCGAAGCGGCGCAGGGACGACGTCTCCTCCTGCGGCACCATCAGGTCGTCCGGAGGAACTGGCGGCGGCACCTGGGTGGTGGGGCGGCGCGCGTCCGCGTCGCTGACGACGACAGCGGCGGGGGCCGGGGCAGGGGCGGGCCTGGACGGCGCGGGCTCGACGGGAGCGGGCGCGGTGGGGTTGGTGCGCGTGGCGCGCAGGGTGCGGCGCAGCTTGGACAGGTGCTGACGCAGGGCATCCGCGGAGTTGGGGCGCGTCTCCGGGTCCTTGGTGAGCATCTGCAGGATGAAGGCGTCCACCGCGGGCGGCAGGTCGGGGACGAACTCCGAAGGCCTGGGAGGGCGCGCCTCCACGTGCTTCATGAGCAGGTCCACCGGGGAGCTGCCGATGAAGGGCAGCCGGCCGGTGACGATCTCGAAGGTGACGACGCCCATGGCGTACAGGTCCGTCATGGGCCCCACGGACTGGCCGCGGGCCTGCTCGGGCGCCATGTACTCCGGAGTGCCGACGACCATGTCGGTGCGCGTCTGCGCGGTGCGGCCGGTGGGGCCTTCGCCGCGCTTGGCGAGCCCGAAGTCCAGCAGCTTCACGTAGCGCGAGCCGTCCGGCTGGCGCACGAGGAAGATGTTGCTGGGCTTCAGGTCGCGGTGCACCACGCCCGCGCCGTGCGCGGCGCCCAGGGCGGCGAGCACCTCATCCAGGAGGGACAGGGCCTCCGGGACGGGGAGGCGGCCCTTCTCCGCGAGGATGGCGTCCAGCGGCTGGCCTTCCAGGTACTCCATGACGATGTACTGGCGACCGTCGGGGAGCTGGCCGAAGCCGAAGATGTCGATGATGCCGCGGTGGCGGATGGCGTTGACGGCGCGGGCCTCCGCGAGGAGGCGGGCCACCTGTTCGGACGAGTGCGCCAGCTCGGGGCGGAGCACCTTCACGGCGACGCGCTTGCCGATGAGGGGCTGGATGCCCTCGTAGACGAGCCCCATGCCGCCCACGCCGATGCGTGCGCGCAGCTCGTACTCGCCCAGCTTCAGGCCGATGAGGGGGTCGGTGATGGCGGTCGCTTCGGTACCGGGGTGCTCCACGATGACCTTCGGTTCCGGTGGAGTCGGCTGGAACGACGACAGCACGACGGTGCCATCGCGAGGGCATACCGCCGTCTCGGACGGAACGGTGAGGCCGCAGGTTTCGCAGATCAGCTCGGAAGACATCTCCACCACGGGGGAGCGTAACAGGTGAAATCCCGGGAAGCGAAGTCAGGGCCCGGTGCACGCCGGGCAAGCAAACAGGCACCTGCCCCCAGGTCGCGTTTTCTCACCCGCTGGTGTCACCCAGCGGGCGATGCAGTGAGTCAGGGCGTTCCGGCGTCGACGAAGGTGCAGTCGATGGATTCCCGAGAGACACCTACAACGCCGGCATCAAGTTCGCTGATGCCACCCGGTCCTCCAGGACCAATTTTCGCATCGAACGGTTGTGACCTGACGATGGTCGAGCTGACACACCACGTGCCGACCGAAGGCCCTCCTCCGCCACCTCCTCCGGCACCTCCCTTGCCACCCTGACCACCACTGCCTCCCTGACCCCCGACGCCGCTTTCGATGATGACGTCGTTGGGAGCAACGGTGGTGGTCTCTTTGGCGCCCGCTCCACCCACGCCGCCCTGCCCACCCTGGCCACCCACTCCTCCAGGGCCACCCATTCCTCCTTGGCCGCCGCCGTGGACGATGAGCTTCAACTCCCGTCCGATGATGACTTGTGAGTTGCGGGTCAGGAGGCCAATGGAAGCTCCACCGCCTCCACCACCTGTGCCTCCTGTTCCGCCACAGCCACCACCGCCGCCGCCGCCACCGCCACCAGCGATGGGCTTCTTGATCGCGGGGTTGTTCTCTTTGCAGGCTCCTCCCCCGCCACCGCCGCCTCCTCCATGTCCAGGCAGGCCGGTTTCGCCTGTGCCCCCTTGCTGGTCTGGCTCCCAGAGAACATCGGCGGCGCGGATGCGCCCCATCCCTTCACCAGGGCGCCCTTCGGCCCCGGTGTCACCCATGAGACCGTTGCTGCCGACTCCGCCGTCGCCGGCATCGCAGCGGCAGACCCTGTTCAGGCACACCTTATCAACCTCTGCTGAAGGTCCAGCCGTGCCCCCCGTTGTATTGGGCTGGCCAGGGCTGCCGGCGCTGCCTTCACCGTTGGATGCCCCAACGCCTCCGAATCCTCCCGAAAAGCCATCGCCGCATTGGGGTTTGCCATCCGAGCCACCAATGAACAGGCCCGCGTCCGCATTGGGGCCTGCGCCTCCGTTGCCTCCATCCAGCCCCGAGTTCCCTGGTTGTCCGCCGACACCCGGTGCACCGCGACCGGACTCAAGGACCATGTCGTGCAAGCTGAGTTCTCGGACGTTCAGGGCACGGAGCGCGATGGAGGGCTGTCCGGCCTCAGTGGCATCCAGGGACTTGATGTGGAAAGAGTCCAGGACGACTCGTTCGTCTTGCGCGCTGACGTCACGTACGAGGAATGCCTGCGTGCCGCCATTGAAGCGGGTGGTTGTTCCGCCATCCAGGAACCGGTCCCAATAGGGGTTCCCGTTCTTGCGCCACGTGTATCCGCCGTAGAGCGAAACGGGCATGTCCACCACGGGGGCGGGCTCGTTGTACGTGCCGGTGCCCAGGTACACGATGTCGCGCCCCGTGCCACCGTCGCGGATCTCCCGGAGAGCCCGGTCCAAGGTCTTGAACGGCTTCTCTCGGGTCCCGTCGTTGTCGTCCTGGCCGCCCTCTGGATCCACGAAGTAGCCAGCGTCCGCGACACCGTCGATGCCGTCGCAGTCGTTGTCGAAGCCCATCAGGTCGGGGTAGTCCGTTCCCCCATCGCCGCACTCAGGAGGCGTCAGGTCTCCGGCATCCACACCGGAGTCCGTGCCGCCATCGGTCCCGGCATCCGCGGTCGTCTGCGGTCCGCAGCGACCTTCGCCCTGACAGTTTTCATAGGCCGCTTGGAAATCACTGCAGCCACCCACGCTGAGCACCGCACCGAACACCGCGCCCAGCGCGCCGACCTTCCAGAGGTTCCGCATGGCTTTCCCCGTGCTCACTGCCACGTCCCGGCGAAGCTCAAACCACCACCCTGCGGCGTGAGCGTCACGGACGGCTGAACGTTCGTCTGCTTCACCGGCAGGAAGTACATCAGCGCGCCCGCCGCGATGGCCGCCGCGCCCACCCCGATCCCCACCACGCCCATCGTCTGCGAGCGCTTGCCGGAGTCGCGCACCTGCTCCGCTTCCGCCAGCGTCGGGAACTCGTTGTTGTTCAGGTCGTTGAGCTTCCCGCGCGACTGCACGAAGAACACCGTCCCCACGCCCGCGAGCACCACGCCGCCCGCCGCGGGCACCCAGGCCCACTTGCGGCGTCCCGGCGTCTCCACCGTCGGCGTGTCACTCAGGCCCAGGTCCGTGGGCGGCTGCACGCCCGGCGTCAGGTCCGGCCCCGGCACCGGCTGCTTCTCCCCCGGCGTCACGTTGGGCGTCTGCTGCGCCACGGGCGGCGTCACCGGCGGCGCCACCGGCTCCGGACGCAGCACCCGCAGCGTGCGCGGCACCACCACGTCCAGCGACTTGTTGAGCGCGTCCAGCACCTGGTCCTCGCTCACGCCAGGGACCGACTCCTCGACGAGCGGCGCGCCGTCCTGCGCCGTGTACACGCGCACGCCCGCCTTGTACGCGTTCAGGTACGGACCAATCTCCGTCACCATCACCACGTCCGTCTTCGCCGCCATACCCAGCGACGCGATGCAGGACGGCTGCGTGCGGTTGCAGCGCATCATCGCCGTGCGCTTCTTCTTCGGCAGCGTGCGCGTCACGTCCTCCACGCGGATCACCTCCAGGCCTCGGGCCTTGAGCTGCTCGGCCACGTGCTCCTGGGCGGTTCCAACGAGGTAGCGCGGCGTTCCCCGCGTCACGTCCGTGGGCGCCAGCAACACGGTGACGGGTTTCGCGGAGGAGGTTGGTGCGGGCGCCTGGGCGACCACCAGGGTGAGCGCGGCGAGGAAGGGGATCAACACGGGAGCACTTTCTCCCTGACCCGCCCTCCTCGCAAGGTCAGGATTCGCGGAGGGGCGTGGTGGGACAGGGCCCCACCCACCCGGGGGCGACACCGGTGTCCGGCGCCGGGCTCCCCGCGTGGATGTTTCACGTTGTCGCGGCCCGGGAAACCCGGAAGGGCTCCCGCGCCGTCGGAGGCTACCGGCGCGGACGCTCCGGCGCCGGGCGGATCTGCGTCTTCTCAGACGTGTTCAGCTCCGTCTTCGGCCGGTCGTCGTCCTCGTCCTCATCGTCGTCCGAGGGCGGTGGCGGCGGACCCGGCGGACGGCGCGTGGGCGTGGCACCCGCGCGCAGCGTGTTGGACGGCGGAGCGGGACGCGCGGGGGCCGGCGGCGGACGGCGCGGCGGCGGCGTGTTGCGCGCGGGGGGCGCCTCCGCGAGCAGGTCCTCGGACACCTGCACCAGCGGCTCGGACGCGGGCGTCGCGCGGGTGTCCTCCTGCTCCGCGAACGGGTTGCGCGTGGGCGGCGGCGTCTTGTCGTCGTCCTGCGGCGGCGGGCGCGGCGGCAGCGAGGGGCGCAGCGCCGGGGCGGCCTTCGCGGGAGGCGGAGGCGCGGCGGGCTTGGGCGGGGTCGCCGCCGGCTTGGGGCCGCCGACCGGGCCGTCCGGGGCCGCGTTGCGGAGCACCTGCTCGAACTTCGCCCAGTCCTCCTTGAAGTGCGCCGGGTCCGGCAGCCCCTGCTCGCGGTGCTTCAGGGACGGGGCCCAGCGCAGGGCGTACGCCTCGCCCACGTGGAAGCTGGGCGGGGGCGGCACGCCGTAGGTGGCCGGGTCGAAGAAGGCGTCGTCCAGGTCGTCGAAGCCGTACGCGCGCGCCTTCTGGATGAAGTTGGGGATGATGCCGGTGGGCGCGTGGTAGCCCAGGATGTTCTCGTGCTCGTCCTTGGCGACGGGCGTGAAGACGAAGATGTCCTGGGTGCGGTACTCGCCCTTCTCGTTGAGGGGCAGCACCTCCGACAGGGCAATCGTCTTGCGGCTGCCGTCGTGGAGGCGCTCGCAGCAGATGATGAAGTTGATGGCGCTGGCCACCTGGGCGCGCACCGCGACCATGGGCAATTCCACGGACGACATGAGGCACAGGGATTCAATGCGGCGCAGCGTGTCCGTGGGCGTGTTCGCGTGCGTGGTGGCCAGCGAGCCGCCGTGGCCGGTGTTCATGGCCTGCATGAGGTGGAAGGCCTCGCCGCCGCGCACCTCGCCCACCACGATGCGGTCGGGGCGCAGACGCAGCGCGGAGTGCAGCAGGTCTCCCATGTCCACGGCGCCCTTGCCGAACTTGTCGGCGGGGCGGGATTCGAAGGCCACGATGTGGGACTGGTTGAGCTGGAGCTCGGCGGAGTCCTCGATGGTGAGGATGCGCTCTTCGTCCGGGATGAGGGACGAGACGATGTTGAGCAGCGTCGTCTTTCCGGAGCCCGTGCCGCCGGCCACCAGCATGTTGAGCTTGGTGGCGATGCCGGCCTCGATGAGGCGCGCCATGGGCTTGGTCAGCGACTTGAACTTCAACAGCGAGTCGATGGTCAGCTTGTCCTTGAAGAACTTGCGGATGGAGATGGTGGTGCCGTTGCGCGCGATGGGCGGAATCACCACGTGGATGCGGCTGCCGTCGGGCAGGCGCGCGTCCAGGCGGGGGCGCTCCTCGGACAGGGGGCGGCCCACGAACTGGGCCATGTTGCGCGCGGCGCCCAGCAGACCTTCATCGGAGAAGGAGGCATCCGTCTTGATCAGCCGGCCCTTGCGTTCGATCCACACGTCGGTGGGGCCGTTGATCATGATTTCCGACACCGACTCGTCGTCCAGGTAGGGGAGGACGGGCTTGAGGAAGGCGCGGAGCGACTCGGTGTACATCGTCATGGCGGGCGCAAGGCTAGCGCGCTCCGGCCCGGGCCCCAAGCTCCCGCCTTGAGTGCCTGCTCGCTTTCCGATGCGGCGTTCCGGCACGATGCCGCCCGGGGACGGTCATCCGCCCTCCATTGCCGAGGAAGGGGTGCCAGCCCATGCGCGGTCCCTGGTGGTGCTGCCTGGTGTGCTGGCTTGGGGGCTGCGCGTCCTCCACCGTGCTCGACCCGGACCTCGTGCGACCCGAGCCCGGGGCTCCCTTCCTGGAGGAAATCCCAGGTCCCCTGCTGGGGCCGTTCGAGTCGGCATCGGATGCGCTCCTGGCCGCGTGCGGAAAGATTCTCTCGAAGCCCCACGCCAGCGCGGGCCGTCCGGATCATCCCAGCTTCAGCACCCACTGGCGCGTCTCCAGCGAGTACTGCGCATGGCTGTACTACACGCCGGAGCATCAGTACGCCGTCAGCCGGCTCACCGACCAGTCGAAGGTCGATCCCGCTCAGCGGAGCAAGAGTTGCCTGTTGCCCTCCAAGGTCGCGGATGCGCGCTATCCCGCCGACTCGATCCGCTACATCTACGCCCTCCACAACCATCCCTATGGCAGTGCGCTGTCCTCGAATGACCTGCGCTTCATCGTCTCCGAAGGACGGGTGCACGGCTTCGAGACCGAAACAAAGGGCGGACGTGTGAGGCTCTCCATCGTCGCGTTCTTCTCCAATGCGATGGAGCCCGCGTCGTGTGACGGCTTCCACCAGTACATTCCCCTCACGGGTCAGTTGCTGAAGTGGACACGCACCGCATCGGCGGGATGGCAATGCGAGCAGACGGGGCGCGTCACATGGCACGATGCGGACGCATTGGATTTCACCCTCCAGAAACTCCAGGGCCCCTGTTTGAGAGGGGCGGGACCATGAAACGGCTGCTGCTCGTAGGCGCGGTCCTGTTCGCCGGGTGCATGCGACGCGAGGCGAGTCCACCCGATTCGCTGGCGTCGGAGGACCGCTCCATCGTCTTCCCGGAGATGTTCGCGCGAGAGGCGCTGACCGTCGGGGCGCCGGGGCAGCCGTACTCACTGGAGGGCAGCCTGCTTCGGGCCATGGTCGTGGCGGCCGATGACTTCCTTCCCCGTCAGCAGGAGGGACGTTCCTGCTGGAGCAGGAGGGAGGCGCATCGCTTCCGGCTCCTCCGTGAACGAGACATCGTCTTCATTCGCATGGACCTGGACCCGCGTGCCTGTGAGCCCGGCGGGCTGCTGCTGGACGGAGGCGCCACCTACGCGGTCCGACTGTCGGACGGACGCATCCTGCGGCGGCTCCATGATGGCGAGCCGGATGGACCGCTCATCCCTGGCGGCACCGATGCGGGGGTGCCCACCGGCCCTTCGGACCCGTCCATCTCCGTGGGAGACACCTCCTGGGGTGAGCCGCAGCCCTCGTTTCCATCCCAATGGCTGGACGCCGGAAGCCCCCATCCCTAAGCGGGCCGCCTCAGAACGCGCGCGCTGGTCTAGGGTGCAGCCCTGGGAGGGACACAATGAGCCTGGCGGACGGGTTGCCCGAGGATTGGAAGGAAGTACTGCATGACGCCATCCACGCTCCGTCGTTCAAGGAGCTGGAGAAGTTCGTGCGCAAGGAGCGCCAGGAACACACCGTGTTCCCTTCGGAGGACGACCTGTTCTCCGCGTTCCGCTTCACGCCCTACGCGGACGTGCGCGTGCTGCTCCTGGGCCAGGACCCCTACCACGGCCCGGGACAGGCCCATGGCCTCGCCTTCTCCGTGCAGCCCGGCGTGCCTCCTCCGCCCTCGCTCGTGAACATGTTCAAGGAGCTCCAGAGCGACGTGGGCGCGCCGAAGCCTCGCGATGGGTCGCTCATCCCCTGGGCGAAGCAGGGCGTGTTCCTGCTCAACACCGTGCTCACCGTGCGCCAGGCCTCCCCCAACAGCCACGCGAAGCACGGCTGGGAGCCCTTCACCGACGCCGTCATCCGCGCCGTCAGCGCCAAGGAGGACCCCGTCGTCTTCCTGCTCTGGGGCAAGCCCGCGCAGAAGAAGAAGGCCCTCATCGACGCGAAGCGCCACATCGTCCTGGAGGGCGTGCACCCCTCGCCGCTGTCCGCCAGCAAGGGGTTCTTCGGCAGCAAGCCGTACAGCACCACCAACGCCGCGCTGAAGAAGCACGGCCAGCACACCATCGACTGGGAGCTGCCCTCGTAGGAGCGTGTCGCGTGGGTTGGCTATAGTGCCCGCCCACGATGGCCACGACCTTCCTCGAAGACGCCGCACGCACGCAGGCCGCCGAAGCCGTCGCGGCCATTGAGTCCCAGACCGCCGCGGAGGTCGTGGTGTCCGTGCGCCGCGCCTCCGGCGACTACGCCCACACCGATGCACGGCTGGGCGCGGCCGTCGCCTTCGTCATGTTGCTGGTCCTCCTGTTCATCCCGCAGGAGGTCCACCTCTTCGCCTTCCCGCCCGTCGTGCTCCTCTCCTACGCCGCGGGCGTGATGGGGGGCCGCCTGCTGCCGTCGCTGCGCCGCGCGCTCACCCCGCGCAAGCTCCAGGAGGACTCCGTGCGCACCGCCGCGAAGGCCGCCTTCACGGAGCTGGGCGTTTCGCACACGTCGCGCCGCACCGGCATCCTGGTGTTCGTCTCCCTCTTCGAGCGCCGCGTGGAGGTCGTCACCGACTACGGCGTGGACACCTCGCTCATGGGCGCCGAGTGGCAGGAAGCGCTCACGCAGCTGTCCGCCGCGCTGTCCGCGTCCCCCGCGCCCGAGCCCTTCTTCCAGGCCCTGCGCCGCGTCCAGGCACCGCTTTCGCGCGTGCTGCCCCGCCTGGAGGATGACGTGAACGAACTGCCGGACATGCCCGGAGCCGTGGCGTGAGGCGCTCCCAGTCCGTCCTCCTCCTCGCCGTCGCGCTGTTCCTCGGGCTGGGGCTCGCCTCCCTCCCGGACGCCGAGGCGCGCCCCGGTGGAGGCAGCTCCTATCGGGGCTCCAGCCGCAGCTCGTCCAGCAGCCGGAGCTCGTCGAGCAGCCGCAGCTCGTCCAGCTCCAGCAGCCGGTCCTCCTCCTTCGGCTCCAGCAGCAGCCGGTCCTCCTCCTCCTACAGCTCCGGCCCCCGCGCCTATAGCTCCGGCGGCTACAGCTCCGGTGGCTCGTCCTCGGATGGAGGCGGGGCGTTCGGTGGCTTCTGCCTGCTCATCGTCATCATGGGCGTGGTGGCCATCGTCGTCATGAACGTGAAGTCGGGCGCGGGGCAGCAGGACTGGAGCACCACCACGCCCCATGCGCCTCCGCCGCCCCAGCGCCAGGGCTCGCTGCGCACGAAGCTCGCGCGCCTGGCCCGCGTGGGCCCCAAGGGTTCGGACGGGTCGACGCAGCCGTTGGATCCGGAGTTCTCCATCGTCCTCTTCGAGGACTTCGTCTATTCGCTCTTCGCCCGCGTGCACGAGGCGCGCGGCGGCGACCGGCTGGACACGCTGGGCGGCTGGCTGTCCGACGGCGCCATCGCGTCGCTCCAGCAATTGGGCACACCGGACGCGGTGAAGGCCGTGGTGGTGGGCGCCGTCACGTACGAGGCCGTGGAGGGCATCAGCGCGAACAGCCGGCGCGTCCGCGTCGTCCTGCGCTTCGAGGCCAACTACACGGAGGTCACCTCCGGCTCCGAGCAGAGCTGGTACGTCGCGGAGGAGTGGCTGCTGGAGCGCGACGCGTCCGCGAAGTCCCGGGCGCCCGAGGACGCGCGTGCGTTCAAGTGCCCGAACTGCGGCGCGCCGCTGGAGTCCGTGCACGGCCACAAGTGCTCGTACTGCGACACGGTGGTGAACACCGGCGAGTTCGACTGGGTGGTGACGCGCGTGGGCTCGCTGGAGCGCGAGCGGCGCGGCCCCCAGCTCACCGGCACCACGGAGGAGCAGGGCACGGAGCTGCCCACCGTGAAGGACTCGCGCGCGCAGGAGCGGCTGAACGCGCTCTTGCATGACGACCCGGAAGCGACGCCGCTGGCGCTGCGCAAGCGCCTGGAGTTCATCTTCCACGAGATGCAGACCGCGTGGGCCGCGCGCGAATGGAAGGGCATGCGGCCCTTCCTCAGCGACAACCTCTTCCAGACGCAGCTGTACTGGATCAACGCCTACCGTGAAGCGGGCCTGCGCAACATCACGGAGAACGCGCACATCACGAACATCGTGCTCGCTCGGGTGACGCGGGATGAGTACTTCGACGCCGTCACCCTGCGCGTGTTCGCGTCCAGCCTGGACTACACGGTGCGGGACCGGGACGGACAGGTCGTGGGCGGCAGCCGTTCCCGGGAGCGCGCCTACAGCGAATACTGGACGCTCATCCGCGGCCGGGGCGTGCGGGGCAAGCCCTCCACGCAGAAGCAGTGCCCGTCGTGCGGCGCGCCGTTGTCCATCAACATGGCGGGCCACTGCACGCACTGCCAGGCGCGCGTGACGTCCGGCGAGTTCGACTGGGTGCTCAGCCGCATCGAACAGGATGAGGCGTACCAGGGCTGAGCCATGCACACGCCCCATTGGTTTTCGTTGGTTGGTCTCCTCGTCACGGCCACTCCGGCCGCCTCGGCTCCCCAGTCCTTCGGAGATTGGTTCGATGCGCGCGTGAAGGCGGAGAAGGCCGTCGTCCGCGAGCGCTTCCAGCTCGACCTGGATGGGGATGGCCGGGCGGACGCTGTCGTTTGTTACGACTTCAAGGAGTCAGAAGGCCCCGGCACCACGACGCCCGTCATCCTGGTGGGGCTGGCCACCGGCGAGCGCTTCGCCATGCGTGGCGGGGGACTGGGGCCCATTGACCATGTCGGGTGTCCCAGCGCGCCGTCATCGCAGACGAAGGGCCGGCCAGGCTCCCTCTACCTCGGCGGCAATGGCCTGACGGGTTACGTGGGAGGGGTGTCCCTGCTGTTCGACAACAAGGGGCCCCTGCTCGTGGGAGGCAGCACCGGTGACCGGTACCACGCGTGGAGCATGGACCTGATCTCCCAGAGGACGGAGCTCTCGTCCTACGAATACTCCGAATCGCAGACCGAGGACCCCGTCCCGAGCCGGTCCGCCGCGATGCTCGCCTCCGGTACGCAGGAGCCCGCGCCGCCCGCGCCGGTCTGGGTGAGCTGGGGGAAGAAGAACTGGAGCGGCGACGCGGACGCGGGCCTGAAGGTGCAGTGGCTGCGCAAGGGCGCCACGGTGACGGTCATCGCGACGCTCCGCGACGACCAGCCGGTGCCCGCCGCGGATGCCAGCGCGAAGGCCATCCTCGGTGCGGATCACCTGGAGCTGTGGTGGAGCGAACCGAATGGGGACTCCACTCGCGCGGTGCAGCTGGGCGTGGCGCGCACCGCCGGCGGCAAGCCCGTCGCCACGTGGTTCCAGCCTCCCGGGCGCAAGGACAAGGCGCTTCCCTCCATCCGGTGGACCGCTCCTGACCGGTTCGAGGTGGACCTCCCCGTGAGCTGGCTGGTTCCCAAGCCGAGGGAAGGGGCCGTGGTCCATGACGGCGACATGGAGCCACCGTCGGCGCTCGCGGCCTTCACGGTCGTCTTCTCCGACAGCGATGGGAAGGGACAGGAGACGCTCGTCTCCACCACGGAGAAGCGTCCCAGCGCTGAGAGCTCCAGCTCCCTCTACCTGGCGGAGCCCGGAAGCAGGTACCCCCGGTTGAGCAAGGGCGTCTTCAGCTGGGTGCCCATCCAGCAGGGCACCACGCTGCGTGAACTCGTCATCCAGTAGTGCCAGGGGCCCGCATCTCCCCGGGACATCCCCGCCGGGGACACTAGGATGCGGTGCATCATGACCGCGCCCTTCCTCGTCGCCACCCTCGTTGAACCGCTGGAACCCGGGCACTACCGCTCGCGCTACGAGGCGCCCTGGTATCAGGGCCGGGGTGCCTACGGCGGCGTGGTGGCGGGACAGGTGCTGCGCGCGCTGGAGCACCACCTCAACGACGCCAACAGACAGGTGCGCTCGTTCACCGTGCACTTCTGCTCGCCCGCGGCGGAGGGCGTGGCGGACCTGCACACGCGCATCGAGCGCGCCGGCAAGTTCGTCACCCACGCCACCGCGCGGGTGGAGAGCGGCGGCGTGGTGGTGGCTGTCGCCACGGCGACCTTCGGCGCCGCTCGCGGTGGAGCGCCCGAGTACATGGACTTCGTCATGCCGGAGGTGCCCGCGCCCGGGACGCTCACGCCCGTCCCCGATGACGTGCCCATGCCGGACTTCTGCCGCTTCTTCGAGTACCGCTACTGCGTGGGCTCGCCGCCGTACTCGGGTGGGCCCGAGGCGGAGGTGGGCGGCTGGCTGCGGCCTCGCGTTCCCACGGCGCTGGACCCGGCGCTGTGCGTGGGCTTGATGGATGCGTATCCGCCGTCCGTGCTGTCGCGGCTGGACGGCTTCCGCGCGGCGGCGTCCGTGGACTTCAGCGTGCAGTTCTTCCAGACGTTCCCGGTGAAGGGCATCGCGCCGGACGCGCACTACCTGCGCACCGGCCGCTCGCGCCAGGCGGCGGACGGCTACACGGAAGAGACCCAGCTCCTCTGGGCGGAGGACGGCACGCTGCTCGCGCAGTGCCGTCAGCTCGTCGCCGTGCTCGGCTGATCAGGACACCAGCTCGGCCACCACGGCGTGGTGGTCGGAGACGGCATCGGGCAGGCGCGCGTAGCGGGTGAAGCGCAGGGCGTGGGAGATGAGCACCTGGTCCAGGCGCTGACGCGCGTTCGGGACGGGGTACGTGGGCTCGCCTTCGGAGGGCGTGTGCAGCCCCAGCTCCGCGCAGAGGCAGGCCACGGGACCCTCCACGTCCTCCGCGTTGAAGTCGCCCATCACCACGCGAGGCCGCCGTGGCCGCTGGCGCAGGGCATGGATGAGCTGATCCACCTGCCGCCGCCGCACCGCCGCGGAGAACGGATCCAGGTGCAGGGACACGACCTCCGGTCCGTGCTCTCCGGCGAGCGCGGCCACGACGTAGCCCTTGTCCACGCGCCGGTCGCGGCCGAAGTGCGCCGTGTCGCATGACTCCAGCGGCTGCCGGCTCAGCAGCGCCGTGCCCTGCGCGAACAGTCCCGGGACGCCGGAGTGCACGCCGTGATGCACGTGCGGATACCCGGCCTGCTCCGCGATGCGGGCCACCTGATCCACCCGTCCGCTGAAGAGGCTGGACCGGTCCGCCTCCTGCAACGCCACCACGTCCGCGCCTTCACGGGCGAGCAGCGCCGCCACCCGGTCCAGCGTGCCCAGCAGCGCGGAGCGCCGCCGCAGGAAGGGCATGGGCACGGCGAACGGCGCACCGTGCGCCACGTTCAGGGTGAGGACCTTGAGTCGCACGGGGCCGGTGCGCGCGGAACGGCTCAGGCGGCGATCTGCTTGCGCAGCAGCCGCGTCAGCTCCGCGGGGTCCACCGGCTTGGGCAAGAGCTCCGCGCCGTAGCGGATGGCCACGGGCAGCAGGTCATCCAGGTCCGAGTGGCCGGTGAGGAAGATGAACGGCGCGCGGCACTCCTGCAGCTCGCGCATGGCGACGAGCACGTCGGAGCCGTTCATGTCCGGCATGTTGTAGTCGCACAGGATGGCGGCGACGCCGTTGAGGTCCAGGTGGAAGGCCTCGGCGGGGGACTGCACCGTGAGCACCGTGTAGCCCGCGCCCCGAAGGGTGTCTCCCACGGTCGCGAGCACGAAGAGGTCATCGTCGATGACCAGCACGGTTGGCATGGGCGGTCCTCCCGCGCCTGAGCGGCGCGCCGATGCGCGCGAGTGTATCCGAGCCCGCGCGTCCGCGCGCCACGCCCCACCGGGCAAGTCGCCGGGGTCGAGACCACCCCCGTCGTAGGGTGTGGGCGCGGCGGGCCCATCAGTGCGCTCAGTGTTTCGAGGGCGCGACAGGGGACGGGATGAGGATGAGCTGCTCCTGGGGTGGGTTGAGGTATTCGGCGCCGGTCTCCGTGATGACCGCCATCTCCTCCACGGAGAGGATGCGCAGCGCGTCCGGGCTGCTGCCGTCCTTCCACGCGTAGAAGCCGTCGAAGGCGAACACCTGCCCGGGCTGGAGCTTGCGCAGCGCGGAGCCCGCGGGCGGCTTGCCGGACGCCGCGCCGGACAGGGCGGGGCCCGCGTCATGGGCCCAGTAGCCCACGGGATGGCCGGTGCCCCACATCACGGGCTCGGAGCCCGCTTCACGCATCCAGTCGCGCTGGGCCTTGTCCACGTCGTAGCCGCGCACGCCGGGCTTCATCGCCGCGAGCGCGATGCGGCTGCCCTTCTTCGACTTCTCCCACTTCGCCAGCGCCTCCGCAGGAGGCTGCGTCTGCCCCGGCGCCAGCACGTACGCGAAGCGCTGGATGTCCGTCACCCACGTGCCTCCCACGCGGATGCCGAAGTCCGTCTGGATGAAGTCCCCCGGCTGGATGACGCGGTCGGTGGCGTTCGAGTGCCCGCGCGTGGGCCCGCTGTTCACATTGGGGTTCTGGTCCGGCTGCCACCCGTCCCCCACGCCCAGCTCCGCGATGCGCTTCTTGAGGAAGCGCGCCACGTCCGAGTCCCGCGTCTTGCCGGGCACCACGGTGCGGTACGCCTCCTCCTCCAGCTTCGCGGTGATGTCCGCGGCCTTGCGCATGATGTCCACCTCCTCGGGCGTCTTCACGGACAGCCACTCGGAGACCAGGTCCTCGGAGGACACCAGCTTCTTGCGCAGCGCGGGGGACAGCGCCGCCTCCAGCTTCGCGCGCTGCGTGGCGGACAGGCCGTCCGCGATGGACATCCGCTCCGACGAATTGATGGCGACCTTGGTGGGCTTCGCCTTGGACAGGCGCGCGGCGATGAGCGCGTGCACGTCCGCGCCGCGCTCGAAGGCCACCACCTCGTCCACCACGCCCATGTCCCGGAGCGCGGTGGCCTCGCCCTCGGGGGAGAGCGCGGTGGAGCGCAGCGTTTCACCGTCGCGCAGGAACAGGAACGCGGCGGTGCCGCCCGCGTTCTCCCCGCCCACATGGCTGGCGAGCGGATCGTTGTCGTTCTCGCGGCAGAGCACCACCCACGCGTCCACGCCCGCGCGGGCCATGGCCTGGGGCAAGAGCTTCTGGAGGCGCTCCTTGCGCACGCGAGGCCACGCGCCTTCCGCGGCGGGCACGGCGGGCGCGGCGGTCGCAGCTTGGGCGAGGGAGGCAAACAGCAGGGCGGAGAGGAGGACGGGCCGGACACGCGTCATGGATGCGCTCTTCCTGGTGGGGGAGGGCGCGGATTGTTTCACGACCGCACGGCGCGGCAACCCACACGCCGTGCACCGCGTGGGCGCTTCACCTGGAAGTCCAGGAATCACAAGAGACATGTCCGGGACGTGGGCCTGTTCGTGGATGGACGCGGCCCTGCCCCCGGGTCGCGGGCGCGGATGGCTGTCTGTCATTGCGCCGGGACCGCCGGGCGGGCGCGAACGGCGTCAAGGCTTGCGACCGTGCGCGTCGTCTCCAACCCCGGAGTCGCACATGCGTGTCGAAGAAAACAGTGCCGCCGCGGAGTACGTCCAGGGCAACGAGGACCGGGAGCTGCGACGGCTGATGCTCCAGGCCCAGGTGTACGCGCCGCTGACGGAGGGAGTGCTGCGCGCGGCCGGCCTCAAGCCCGGCATGCGCGTGCTGGACGTGGGCTGCGGCGTGGGGGACGTGTCCTTCCTCGCCGCGGAGCTGGTGGGCCCCACGGGCGAGGTGGTGGGCGTGGACCGCGAGCCCCGCGTCCTCGCCTGCGCCCAGCGCCGCGTCGAGTCGCGCGGCCTGTCCCACGTGCGCTTCCAGCAGAGCAGCCTGGAGTCCCTGCCCGTCGAAGCCCCCTTCGACGCCATCATCGGCCGGCTGGTGCTGATGTTCCAGCCGGACCCGGTGACGTTCGTCCGCCGCATGGTGGAGCACCTGCGCCCCGGCGGCGTGCTGGCGATGCATGAGCTGGAGCTGGCGGCCATGGGCCTGGCGCACCCGAAGCTGCCGCTGTTCAACCGCGTCTGGGGCTGGATGCTGCCCACCTGCGAACGCGTGGGCATCAAGGTCCACATGGGCATGGAGCTGGTGTCCACGCTGCGGCGGGCCGGGCTGGTGGTGGATGACGGCGTGGTGGGCGGACGGCTGGGCGTGACGCCGGACGCGGAGACCACGCACGCCCTGGTGGAGACCGTGCGCACGCTGTTGCCCCACATGGAGCGGCTGGGCGTGGCGCTGGCCATGGAGGTGGACATCGACACGCTGGCCGCCCGCCTCACCGCCGAGCTGCGCGCCAACGGCGGCGTGCTGGTGCCCAGCCTCATGGTGGGCGTCTGGGGCCACCGTCCAGGCCCTGTCTGACGCCGCCGTCTCCGGACGACTTCGTCTTCACGACTTCGTCTTCGCACGACTTCACGAGCGGCGGGGGAGTGGGTCGCTTAGAGTGGCCCCATGGCAAAGACGGCATCCCGCAAGTCCCCCGCGAAGGCCAAGAAGCAGCCCGCGCGCCCCGCCGCGCCCGCGAAGACACCGGCCCGGCCGGTGAAGGCGAAGGTGGAGAAGGTCGAGCCCCGCCGCGCCTCCGCGTCGTCCCCGAAGCCCCCCGTGCTGGAGGCCGAGCCCGTCTTCGACTCCGGCCCCGTGGCCGATCCCCGCGAGTCCGCGCCCAAGAGCCTGCCCGCTGGCGAGCCGAAGGGCCGGGTGCTGCCCTTCGAAATCGACCCGGCCCAGCTGGAGGCCGGCTTCCAGAAGCTCCGCGGCGAACTGGTCCACTGGACCAACAAGGGCCGCTACACCAAGGTCCGCTTCAAGTTCCGGGGCAAGCAGCTGCTGCCCGACCTGCCCCTGGCCGCCGTCGTCGCCGCCGAGGGCCTGTCGTTCTACTGGGGCGGCATCCTGCGCGTGCTCGTGGCCAACGTGGTGGGCAAGAGCGTGTTCGAGGTGGAGCTGGTCAACGACGCGGACAAGCGCGTCCTGGCGGGCCGCGAGGCGCTCCTGTCCGGTGATGTGGACCAGGCGCTCACGCTGTTCCGCGAAGCACTCGCCATGGACCGCGACAATGCCAGCGCACACTTCAACGTGGGCGTGGCGCTGAAGCTCCGCGGCGACCGCGAAGGGGCGCTCGCCGCGTTCGAAACCGCGAAGGCCAAGGACCCCGAAGGCGGCGTGGGCGCGGAGGCCGAACGGCTGGCCGCGAACCTCCGCCCGAAGGCGTGAAAAACGGGCCTGAAAAACGGGCCCGGAATGGCCTGGAAACGGCCCCGGAAAACGGCCTCCGGTGGGGCTGAAAACGCACCGCCCGGATGTTCCATCCGGGTGCCCCGGAAAGGCCTCTTCCGACCCCTGGAACCGGGCGGGCGGGCAGCCGTGGCGAATCCCCCCTGTTTCCCTTATTGACTGAGGGAAATCCGGGGGTTACGAACACTCTCCCATCGGGCGGAGCCCCCCACGTGAGGGGCCCGTCCGCACCTTCCAGAGCCCATGGCTGACGACACCACCGACACGCCGGCAACGCCCCCCGCGCCCCCTCCGTCGAGCGGCGCCGGAGAGCTCATTCCCATCAACATCGAAGACGAGATGCGCCGCTCGTATCTCGACTACTCGATGTCCGTCATCATCGGCCGCGCGCTGCCAGACGTGCGCGACGGCCTGAAGCCCGTCCACCGTCGCGTCCTCTTCGCGATGAACGACCTGGGCAACCTCCACAACCGCGCCTACAAGAAGAGCGCGCGCGTGGTGGGTGACGTCATCGGTAAGTACCACCCGCACGGCGACTCGTCCGTCTACGACGCCATGGTGCGCCTGGCCCAGGAGTGGAGCCTTCGCTACCTGCTGGTGGACGGCCAGGGCAACTTCGGCTCGGTGGACGGCGACTCGCCGGCGGCCATGCGTTACACGGAAGTGCGCATGGAGCGGCTGGCGGAGGACCTCCTGTCGGACATCGACAAGGAGACCGTCGAGTTCGGTCCCAACTACGACGACTCGCTGGAAGAGCCGCTCGTCCTGCCCGCCAAGTTCCCCAATCTCCTCGTCAACGGCAGCAGCGGCATCGCGGTGGGCATGACCACCAACATCCCGCCGCACAACATGACGGAGGTCATCAGCGGCACGCTGCACCTCATCGACAATCCGGGCTGCACCGTCCTGGACCTGATGGAGTTCATCGTCGGCCCGGACTTCCCCACCGCCGCCATCATCACCGGCCGCGAGGGCATCCGCCGTGCCTACGAGACGGGCCGCGGATCCATGACCATCCGTGCGCGCACGGAGATTGAAACCTCCAAGAAGGGCGACCGTGAGGCCATCATCGTCACGGAGATCCCCTACCAGGTGAACAAGGCCCGGCTCATCGAGAAGATCGCCGAGCTGGTGCGTGAGAAGAAGCTGGAGGGCATCAGCGACATCCGTGACGAGAGCGACCGTCAGGGCATGCGCATCGTCATCGAGCTCAAGCGCGATGCCATCTCCCAGGTGGTGCTCAACAACCTCTTCTCCATGACGCAGATGGAGACGACGTTCGGCGCGGTGATGCTGGCCATCGACGGCGGGCAGCCGCGCACGCTCAACCTGAAGGAGCTGCTGGACCGCTTCATCGCGCACCGCCGCGACGTGGTGACGCGCCGCACGCGCTACGAATTGCGCAAGGCGCTGGCGCGCATGCACATCGTGGAAGGCCTGCTCGTCGCGCAGGACCTCATCGACCTGGTGGTCAGCCTCATCCGCGCGTCGCGCGACCCGGATGAAGCGCGCTGGGGCCTGATGAACATCCTGTCGCCGGAGCTCTACACGCGCGAGCGCTTCCAGAACCTGGAGCGCATCGACTACGCGAAGGCCAAGGCGCAGATGGAGCTGCTGGTCAGCCGCGCTCGCAACGAAGAGCCGGCCTACGGCGGCCTGGAGCACAAGTACGAGGGCGCGGGCTTCAGCGAGGACCAGGCGCAGAACATCCTGGAGATGCGCCTGCAGCGCCTCACCGGCCTGCAGCGCGAGGAGCTCTTCAAGGAGCTGATCGGCCTGGTGCGCGACATCGCGCGCCTGCGCGACATCCTCGCCAACGAGAAGAGCCTGCTCTCCGTCATCAAGGCGGAGCTGATGGAGATCCGCGAGCGCTACGGCGACAAGCGCCGCACGGAAATCACCGGCGCGGTGGATGAAATCACCAGCGAGGACCTCATCGCGGAAGAGACGATGGTGGTCACGCTGTCGCACACGGGCTACGTGAAGCGCTCGCCCCTGTCGGAGTACCGCGCGCAGAAGCGCGGCGGGCGCGGCAAGACGGGCGCGGGGACGAAGGAGGACGACTTCGTCACCAAGGTGTTCGTGGCCAGCACGCACGCGTACCTCATGCCCATCACCACCAAGGGCAAGCTGTACTCGCTGAAGGTGCACCAGATTCCGCAGGGCAGCCGCACCTCACGCGGCAAGGCCATCGTGAACCTGGTGCAGTTCGGCGAAGGGGAGCGGCTGGCGCAGGTGCTGGTGACGCGCGACTTCCCGGAGAACCGCTACGTCTTCTTCGTCACGAAGAAGGGCGTGGTGAAGCGCACGGACCTGAGCGCGTTCGAAAGCGTCCGCGCCAGCGGCATCATCGCGCTGGGCATCGACGAGGGCGACGAGCTGGTGGGCGTGATGATCACCGATGGCACCAAGGACATCCTCCTGTCCACGGCCACGGGCATGAGCATCCGCTTCAAGGAAGAGGATGTCCGCTCCATGGGCCGTCAGGCCTACGGCGTGAAGGGCATCACGCTGGAGGACGGCGACGAGGTGGTGGGCGCGGACCTCCTGGACAAGGAGCCGGAGGAGGGCCAGGCGCCCGCGGAGCAGAGCAGCGCCATCCTCACGGTGACGGAGAACGGCTACGGCAAGCGCACCGAAGGCGCCGAGTACCGGCAGCAGGGCCGTGGCGGCAAGGGCATCATCGACATCAAGACCACCGAGCGGAACGGCCGCGTGGTGGGCGTGGTGCAGGTGAAGGACAGCGACGAGGTGATGCTCGTCACCAACGGCGGCATGCTCATCCGCATGAAGGTGAAGGAGATCTCCGTCATCGGCCGCAACACGCAGGGCGTGCGCCTCATCGCGCTGGAGAACGGCGAGGAGAAGGTGATGGCCATCTCCAAGCTGCCCGAAGGCGAGGAGTCCGAGGAGGAGGAGACGGAGGCCACCTCGCCGGTGGAAGGGGCCGGCGCCGAGGCTTCCTCGGAGGCCGCGCCGGTGGAGGAGTCTTCGGCGGACGAGTCCGGCTCGGCCGGCTCGGCCGGTTCGCCCGGCTCGGAAGGTGAGCCCGGCTCGGAAGGCTGAGCCAGGCGGTAGAAACACGGGAGGGCCGGGCACGGGACGCGGGATGCGCGCTCCGGGACCCGGCCCTCTTCGTTGGTGCGGGGGCTACTTCTGGGTGAGGTCCTTGGGCACGGTGAGGCCGGCGGTCTTCTCGTCGATCCAGAAGATGTTCATCACCCACCAGCGCTGGCCGTCGTTGAAGAGCTGGATGCTGTTGACGCCCTTGGCGATGAGCGGCCCGTCCTGCGTGCCGCGCGCCTCATAGGTGCTCATGACCTGCACCAGCGCGCCGAAGGCGTGCGTCTGGCGCGCAATCTCCTTCTCGAAGAAGCCGTGCGTCGCGGTGCTCTCCTGGCCCCACGTCACGTAGTCCTCCGGGGTGATGGGGCGGGCCGCCAGCGTGGTCGCGCCCGGCGGCTTCGCCAGCGGGATGAGCTGGGCGCCCGGATAGAAGAGGGAGCGGAAGCGCTGCCAGTCGCGAGGCGCGCCCGCCGGTCCGCTGATGACGTCGTAGAGCGCCTTGAGGATGGCGTCCTGGGACTTCACGTCCTCGGGCTTCGCCTTGGGCAGCTGGGCGAGCGCGGCCTGGGTGCGCTCCGCGGAGGCCTTGACCGGGTTGGGCTTCTCCGGAGCGGCGGGGGCGGCCGTGGCCTTGGGCTGCGGCGGAGGCGCAGCGGGGGCCTGGGCGAAGGACGCGGTTCCCAGCAGGACGGCACAAGCGACGAGCAGGCGCGACATGGGGACTCCCGGAAGAGGGGAAGGGCGAAGAGCCTAATCCCATGGCGCGGAAGCACTCGCTGGGATTCCCGTCCGCGGAGCGCACCGCATGAACCTGTCCGACAGTCGGACAGCTTTGGACCGGGCCGGGCGGCCGGCGCTTGGCCAGGCCGGTGCCGCACCGTAGTGTGCCCGCCGTCATGGCCTTCCTCTCGCTCGATGCCCTCACCCTGAAGTTCCTCGGTGCCGCCGCCCCGGCGGTGCGGGACGCGTCGCTGGCGCTGGAGCCAGGGGACGCAGTGGCGCTGATGGGCACCTCCGGCTCCGGGAAGACGGCCCTGCTGCGGCTGGTCGCGGGCCTGGAGCAGCCGACGTCCGGCACCATCACGCTCGCGGGCCGCGTGGTCGCCGGGCCGGACGTGTTCGTGCCTCCGGAGCAGCGCCCCCTGCGCCGCGTCCTCCACGACGCGGAGCTCGAATCCGGCCTCACCGTGCGCGACGTGGTGATGGGCGTGCAGCCCAAGGGCGAGGGCCTGGCGCACGCGCGCGGCCTGCTGGCGCTGTTCCAGCTGGAAGACCTGGAAGGGCGCGCCTGCGGAACGCTCTCCCGGGGACAGCGGCAGCGCGTCTTGCTGGCGCGCGCGCTGGCCTCCGGGACGAAGCTGCTGGTGCTGGATGAGCCCTTCGCCGGCATGGACGCCGGCCTGCGCGCCAACATCCTCGGAGAGTGGCGCCGCGTGCTCAAGGCGCGAGGCGCCGCGGTGCTCTTCGCCACGCACGACGTGGGGGACGCGCTGGCCTTCGCGGACCGGTTGGTGCTGCTGCGCGCGGGCACGGTGGAACAGCAGGGCACACCCGAGTCCGTCTACGAAGCGCCGCGCAGCGCCTTCGCCGCGTACTTCCTGGGCGGCACCAACCTGCTGCCCGGTTCAGGCTTCGGCCGCGTCGCGCGCACGGCGCTGGGCAACCTGCCGCTGAGCACGGAGGCGCGCGGCGAGGTGATGCTCTCCCTGCGCCCGGAAGCCCTGCGGCTCGTCCCCGACACGGACGGCGTCGCGGTGGGCGGCGCCCTTCGAGCGGAAATCCTGGAGCGCGCCTTCCGGGGCGCGCACGTGGACTTCACCGTGTCCTGCGCGGGCATGGCGCTGGTGGTGCGCGCCGCCTCCTCCGCGCCCTTTCGCGAGGGCGGACGCGCTCGCCTGGAGGTCGCGGGCCGCGCGGACGTGCTGGAGGAGACATCCGGGCTGGCCCGCTAGTACACCAAGCGTGCAAGCACCCGGCACGAATGGTGCAATCACCCGCGTCCCCCATGCGTAGGGAGGGGTATGAACATCGCAGGCCTTCGAGGAATGGGAACCCGCTTCTTCCACTACGTGCGCGACCCCCAGGTGGCGACGTGGCGCAAGCTGGCCGGGCTGCTGGCTGTCCTGTACTTCGTGTCGCCCGTGGACGCGATTCCGGACTTCATCCCCGTGGTGGGCTGGCTGGACGACCTGGGCGTGCTGTCCGCCGCCGCGTTCTTCATGGTGCGCGAGGTCCAGCGCTGGCGCCCCGGCACGCCCGCCGGTGTGCCTTCGTTCGACGGACTCCCGCGCGACGAGGAGGGCCGCACGCGCGAGCCCACGCTGCGCCGGCACTCCTAGCCGTCAGTCGTTGCCGCCGCGGCGGTCCTCGAAGTGCACGAAGTCGATGAGGAACGTCGCGGCCACCACCAGCGTCCGCACGTGCGGGTCGTGCAGGCCGTTGAACCGGACGCCGAAGTTGTCGGCGTCCGTGAACATCTCCTTGCCGAACCCGCTCCACTTCTTCGCGATGGTCCCCACCTCGCGCCCCTGCTGCTCCACGTTGAACGTCCACGGCCGGAAGAACGGGCCGCTCAAGTGGGCCAGCTCCTCGTCGCGGGGCCCGAGCACGTCGTAGGCGCGGGTGAAGAAGCGGAAGCGCTGTTGGATGGTGCCCAGGTGCCGTCCCTCGCCGTCCTCCACCTCCAGCCGGGACAGCCAGAAGCGCCACGGGCGGCGCAGCCGCAGGAGCGTCTCTCCGCTCGCGGACTTGAGCTCCATCGTGAAGGGCCGCTTCGCCTTGAGGAAGCCGCGCAGGAGGAACAGGCCCAGCCCGCTGCCCACCTCGCCCGCGAAGAACAGCGGACGTCCGTCGTCGCCCACGACTTCGTAGCGGTTGCGGCCCTCGAAGCCGGTGAGGATTTCGCCCCACTCCTTCACCTGCCGCACGCGCAGCGTGTGCTCGTCACGCAAGAGGGTCAGCGCCTGGGACTCGACGGGCATGGGCGGCTCCGGAAGCAACGGAACAAAGCGGGCAGCTTAGGGCTAGAACTGGCCCAGCACCGCCAGCCCCAAGCCGCCGTGGCGTCCCAGCGTCGCCGGGACGACGGACACGGTGGGGACGTCATCCGGCGCATCGAAGTCCCGCGTGAGGAACGTCGCGGTCCCCAGGCCGGCCAGCACGCCCGCGGCGGTGCCCACCAGCAGCGCGTCCCCGTGGTCGCTGTCCAGCGCCAGGAACAGCGCGCTCAAGCCCACCAGGCCGCCCAGGATGCCGCCCGCGTCGATGAGCAGCACCCGGCCCCGGGAGATGTCCAGGTGGCGTGACACCAGCGCGAAGGTGATGAGGCCCGCGCCCACCACGCCCTGTTCGATGCCGAAGAACGCGCGCGTATCGCCGTTGCTCTGCGTGGCCAGCAGCAGCCCCGTCACCACGCCCGCCCACAGGCCGCCGGAGTTCGCCAGCGACACCTGTCCGGCGGTGGGCCGCGCGAACTCCGCCACCAGGATGCCCAGCCCCGTGAAGCCCAGCGCCCCCGCCATCACCGCTCCCGTGGAGCTGTCCCCGTCCAGGTCGAACGAGCCAATGGACGCCAGACCATACCCGAAGCCCCACACCGTGCCGGAGTTGATGGCCGCCGCCTGGCCCTGCGTCAGTCCGCTCCGGGTGGCGAGCAGCGAAATCGCCGCCCCCGCGCCGCCGCCCAGCAGCGACACCGCCACGTACGCGCGCCCGTCCTGACAGTTGGAGATTTCGCACAGCAAGATGCCCTGGGTGATGCCGTGCAGTGTCTGCACGACGGTCAGCGACGCCCGGGCTCCCTTCGACGGTCCCTCCACGGACGTCTCTGACTCCGCCACCACCGGCCGCGCCAGCGTGTCCCGCGCCAGCCGCGCGCCCGGCTCCAGCCGCGTCCGCGCCAGCCGCGCCAGCTCCGGTGCGTACGGATGCCCGGGGCACACCAGCATCACGCGCTCCAGCAGCTCCAGGGCCTGGGCATCCTGTCCGCGCACCAGCGCGTCGAAGCCCGCCGCGTAGTCGGAATCGGCGGCGCAGGCCTCCTCGCTCGCCACGAGCGGCGGCGCGGACACGGTGCCTGAAGACGTGACGGGAGGGGCCTGTGCTGCGACGAGGACGGCCAGGACGAAGGGCGCGAGGACCATGCGAACGCCCACCCTAGTCGACCCCCGCGGAAAGACGGGAGACCCGGGACCCCGGTCCTCCCGGAGAGGAGGCACGGGGTCCGGGTGACGCCTCGCGGCGGCCTACCGCGTCGCCAGCGTCTCCATGTGCTGGCGGAGCGCGGCCATGTCCCCCAGCCGCCCGTCCAGGCCGGGAAGGGGCTTCGCGGCCTGCTCAATGCGGCCCCGCGTGCGCGGCCCCGCCGCCACCAGCCACGCCACGCCCAGCGCCAGCTCCGCCACGTCCGGCGCCTGGCCCAGCTGCGAGGCCAGTGCGAGCAGCGCGTCCACGGCCTTCTTCACCTGCGCGCCGTGCAGCGGGTGGCTGCTGGTGATGCCCTCGCGCAGGAGCACCAGGAGCACCCGCGCGGTGGCGCGGGCCTGGCGCACCGGCTCCGGCCCCTCACCCGTGCCGGCCCACAGCCCGTTCGCGAGCTGCTGGCCCAGGAGGCTGCCCACGTCCTCGGTGGCCATGGGCCCTTCCGCCACGGACAGCGGCTGGACCTCCTCCTGCTCGTAGAGCACCTCCGCCTTGCCCTTGATGACGCGCTCCAGCTCCGGGGCGGTCTCCAGGACGCGAGAGGCCTTGGACGGCCTTGCCGCGGACATCAGCCGGTCGAAGAAGCCGCCCTGGTCCTTCTTCGCGACCTCCTGCTCCCTGCGCTCCATGGGCGCGGCCCTGCCACCCATGGGCCCGGAGCCATCCGCGAACTCCGCCTGGAAGGAGGAGCCGGTGGTGGGCTCCGGCCCCAGGTCGCCCGCGGGTGCGGGCGCGGGGGCAGCCATGCTCGGAGGCGGCGGGGGCACCGCGCCGCCCCGGGAGCGGCCGACCCCTCCGGGCGCCGCCGCGGGCGCGGGCATCGGCTTCGAAGCCTTCCGCTTCATCACACGCGTCTGCTCCGGCGCGAGCCCGCCCTCCGGCACGTATTCGTCGTCCATGTCCCGAGCGGCCTGGTTGAACATGCTCCAGCCCGCGGGCGCGTTCACCGGCACCACGCGCGTGTCCGGCGTACCGGACGCGCGACGGTCGCCCTGGCGCTCCTCCACGACCACGAAGGACGTGTACTGCGTGGCCAACTGGTGCTCGATGGCGAGCCGCACGATGCGCTCCTTCATCGCCTCCGCGCGCCGGCCCACCAGCCCCGCATCCATCCAGCCCCGGATGCGCTCGGCGGCCCACAACTTCTCCACCACCGGCCGCTCCGACTGCGCGGGCAGGTCCAGCCGCACCGTGAGGGAGAAGGGCTCCCGGCCCGACTTCCCCTTCAGCGTCACGCTGCCCGTGCCCGCCTGCGCATAGCGCCCGAAGAGCGTCCACGGCGTGCCATCCACTAGCGGCGGCAGCGTGGCCGGCGCCAGCTCGCTGGCCTCCACGCCGTCGAAGCGCACCTCCAGGTCGGTGACGCGCGGCGCGAGCGCCCGCGAGAACTGCGCCACCACCTTCTCGTCGATGCGCTCCCCCGGGTGGATGAACTCCACCGCGCCATCCGTGCGCCGCGCCAGGTCGCGCAGCAGCGCGTCGCTCACGTTGGTGCCGATGCCGAACGAGAACACCCGCCCCGTCCCGCGCGCCGCGAGCACCGCGTCGAGGATCTCGCGCTCGTTGCCCACCTGGCCGTCCGTCAGCAGCACCACCACGCCGTCCGGCGCGGCCTTCATCGCGGTGACCATCGGCTCCAAGAGCTCCGTGCCGCCATAGGCCTTCAGCCCCGCGACCCACGCGTCCGCCTGCTCCAGCGTGCGCTGGGTGAACGGCACCGTCTGCGCGGAGAAGGAGCGGAACGAGTTCTCGAACGCGATGACGTTGAAGCGGTCGCCTTCACGCAGGTGGCGCAGGCACAGCCGGAGCGCGGCCTGGGCCTGGGGCAGGCTGTCGCCGGACATGGAGCCGGACGTGTCCACCACGAACACCACCTCCTGCCGGGGCGGCGTCGTCGCCAGGTTCAGCAGGTCCGGCACCACCGTGAGCGCGAACGTGCCAGGACCTTCCGCCTTCCGGTGGGTGACCACGGGCGTGAGCATCACGTCCGGGTTGGCGTTGCGCATCGTGAGCACCACGTCCCGGTCCAGCGCCACCTCGTTGCCCGCGAAGTCCTTGTGGAACGAATCGCGCTGGAGGTTCACCCGCATGCGGGTGCCTTCCTTGGTGACGGTGATGCGGTGGGACGGGCTCTCCACCACCACGTCCCGGCCCACGTCGATGAGCAGGTCCATGCGCAGCCCGTAGTCCACCGAGCCCGTGGGCGGGGTGATGCGGTCCGCGTCCGGCACCCGCGTCGTCGGGGCCGCGCTGCCGTGGCCGGTGCGGTCGCCGTGCACCGCGCCGGGGATGTACCGGGGCGCCACCAGCGTGGGCAGCATCCAGCGCACGCTGCCCTCTTCCGCGGTGAGCGTCTGGAGGAACTCCACCTCCACCAGCGTCTCCTCGCCCGGCAGCAGGTTGCCCACCTGCGCGGTGAAGACGTTCGCGCGCTCCTGGTCCAGCAGCGCCGCGCCGTGACCTTCGGTGATGGCGTCGTCGTAGGCGCGGAAGGCCGCCTCGCGCTCCTTCACCACGCCGGCCACGCGGCGGCCCGCGCACGTCATGGAGAAGGCACTGAGCGTCGCGTCGGAGGGCAGGGGGAAGGTGTAGATGGCCTCTACCGGCTTCTTCTCGTCGTTGCGGTAGCGCTGCGTCACGCGCACCCGCGCGTGCCCCCCGAGCAGCTCACCGGAGACTTCCACTCCCTGCAGGGGCACCTGGGCCCCCTCACGCGTGAACAGCCCACACTTCGCCTGCTCGTTCATGACAGCGTTCCTTCCTCGGACTCCTCGATGAGGGCGCGCACCCGCTCCGCCAGCGCCCGGACCTTCGCTTCCGCCTGCTCCGACACGTGCAATTCCAACCCCGGCGCCAGGAGCCAGCGCTGGTAACGCGCCACCTCCACCGTCGGGTCTTTTCCCGGCCGCTTCGGAGGCATCCGGGGGACGTCCTCCGGTACCGGCAGCGTCCCCGCGCCCACCGGCGTCTCCGCCAGCCGGCGCAGCTCCTCCGGCGACAGCCGCAAGAGCTCCGCCTGGATGGCGTCCAGTGGCAGGAACCGGGCCTGGAGCACCCGGATGGCCTTGAGCCGCACCCGGTGCTCCTCTCCGTAGACCGTGTCCGGCCCCTTGAAGGGCGGCGCGGGCAGGAGGCCCCGCTGGACGTAATAGCGGACCGTGCGAGGCGAGACGCCCACCTCCTCCGCCAGCGCGGCCAGCTTCCACTCCGTCTGTGTCTTGGGCGTGCTCACGAACCTGACAGTAGGTTGTGACAGTTGGACTGTCAAGACGTCGGTGGCGATTCGTCAGTGGCGGTGTCGGGATGCGGGAGGTGGCGGCCGGGCGGGCGGTGGGACAGAAGGGGGGCCATGAACGTCGGCGTGGACGGCCTGGACCCCTCCTCCATCCAGCTCATCGGTACGGCGGTGACGCCCGCGGTGATGGTGTCCGGGTGCGGCATCCTGGCCACCGGCCTGGACAATCAGATTTCGCGCATCACCGCGCGCATGCGGGACATGGTCCGGGAATGGCGCACGCTGCCGGAGGGCCACGCGCGCCGCTCACTGCTGCGCGAGGAGGTGGCCATCATGGACCGCCGCCACGCCATCCTCGCCCGGGCCATTGGCTTCACCTACGCGGCGCTCCTGTCCTTCGTGGTGACGTCGCTGCTGTACCTGCTGCGCCGCAGCGTCGCGGTGCCGGAGGGGCTGCCGGTGTTGTCCTTCTCCCTGGGCGTGGGGCTGCTGGGCTCCACGGCGGTGCTGGCCCTGGCCTCGCTGCGCTTGAGCCGCCGCGCCATCACGCTGGAGGGCGCTGAGCTGTTTCGTGACGGGCGGCCGGGCGACCCGCCCACGCCCTGAATTTGTTCCGCAGCGCACGCGAAGGTGCTAGCGGGTGCCTCCGAGACGCGCGGGTCTGGTACGTCCCGGCCCGCGCGCCTGGTATCGCGCAGGATTCCTGAAGCCTCTGTGGCTCAACCCTCACCGTGGAGCACGTGAACATGGCAAACGCCAAGGTCTTCTTCGACATGTCGATTGGTGGCCAGCCCGCCGGCCGCATCGTGATGGAGCTGTTCTCCGACGACGTTCCCAAGACCGCCGAGAACTTCCGCGCCCTGTGCACGGGTGAGAAGGGCGTCGGCAAGAGTGGCAAGGCGCTGCACTTCAAGGGGACGCCCTTCCACCGCGTCATCCCGAACTTCATGTGCCAGGGCGGCGACATCACGCTCGGCAATGGCTACGGCGGCGAGTCCATCTACGGTGAGAAGTTCGCGGACGAGAACTTCAAGCACAAGCACACCGGCCCGGGCATCCTCTCCATGGCCAACGCGGGCCCCAACAGCAACGGCTCGCAGTTCTTCCTCACCACGGTCAAGACCGACTGGCTCGACGGCAAGCACGTCGTCTTCGGCAAGGTCGTCGAGGGCATGGACGTGGTGAAGAAGATTGAAGGCGTGGGCAGCCAGTCCGGCGCGACGCGCCAGCCCGTGAAGATCGAAGACAGCGGCCAGCTGTAATCCCGCCGCTGCGTCTCACCCGAAAGGTCCATCCGTGCCTCGCGCACGGATGGACCTTCGTCGTTTCAAGACAGGCCGTGGGACGCGTCCTCGTCCTCCTCCTCGCGGGCCTCCTCCGGCGGACGGGGTCGCGAGGACATGGCGCCGAACGCGCGCAATATCTCCAGGGGGATGGGCAGGATGGTGTGGTTGCCGCCGCCGGTGATCTCCACCAGCGTCTGCAGGTAACGCAGCTGGAGCGTGGCGGGGTTTCGGCTGAGCACGTCCGCGGCCAGGGAGAGCTTCTCCGCGGCCTGGTGTTCGCCCTCCGCGGCGATGATCTTCGCGCGGCGCTCACGCTCGGCCTCGGCCTGCCGCGCGATGGCCCGCTGCATCTCCAGCGGCAGGTCGATGTGCTTCACCTCCACGTTGGAGACCTTCACGCCCCACGGGTCGGTGCGCGCGTCGAGCACCTGCTGCAACTCGTGGTTGATGCGCTCGCGCTGGGACAAGAGGTCATCCAGCTCCACCTGGCCCAGGATGGCGCGCAGCGTGGTCTGCGCAATCTGGCTGGTGGCGTAGAGGTAGTCCTCCACCTGGAGCACGGCCTTGTCCGCCTGGATGACGCGGAAGTAGACGACGGCGTTGACCTTCACGCTGACGTTGTCCTTGGTGATGACGTCCTGCGGAGGCACGTCGCGCGCCACCGTGCGCAGGTCGATGATGACCATCCGCTCGATGAAGGGGATGAGCCAGCGGAAGCCCGCGCGCTTGAGGCCCACGTAGCGGCCCAGCCGGAAGACGACACCGTTCTGGTACTCGGTGACGATGCGCACGCCAGAGATGAAGAGGAGGAACAACACGGCCACGGGGAGGAGCCACCCCAGCGCTCCGACCAGTTCGTTCATGGCATCTGCTCCGCAACGGTGAGGGTGAGCCCTTCCACGGCACGCACCACGACCTGGGCGCCCTCGCGGATGGGAGTGAAGGAGACGGCGCGCCAGCGCTCGCCGTGGACGAACACCTCGCCGCCCGAAGGCGTGACGGGGGCCAGCGCCGTGCCGGCCTCGCCCACGAGCCCCGCGTCGCCGCCCCGCTGCGGCAGCTTGCGCGTCTGGGCGCTGCGGTACGCGACGAAGGCCGCGCTCCCCGCGAACACGAGCGCCGTGGGCAGCATCACGCCCCACGACAAGCGGAAGGACGGCTCCACGAACCAGCCCGGTTCGAAGCGGTCCACCAGGAACACGCCGCCCAATATCAACAGCCCCACGCCCGCCGCGCCCAGGAGGCCACTGGTGACGAACAGCTCCGCGAGGATGAGCCCCACGCCCAGGAGCATCAGCACCAGCGCGCCCGAGCGCACCGGCAGCGTCGCCGAAGCCATCAACGCCAGCACCAGCGCCACGCCGCCAATGAGCCCCGGCGCCACCGCGCCCGGATGGGACAGCTCCACCACCAGGCCCAGCGCCGCGACGAGGAACAGCAGGTAGATGAGGGATGGCTGCGCGAGCGCATGCACCACCCGCTGTGACAGCCCCGGCTCCAGAGACACCACGTGGGCGTCACGCGTGGCGAGCGTCACGGTGTCACCGCCCGCCACCTCCACGCGGCGGCCATCGACGGCGGAGAGGAACTCGGCCTCGGTGGGAGCGACGAGCTCCACCACGCGAAGCTCCACGGCGCGGTCCGCGGGAACGCTGGCGCTGTCGCGCACGGCGGCCGCGGCCCACTCCGGATTGCGGCCCCGCTGCCGGGCGATGCCCTCGGCGAAGGCGACCGTGTCGTTCTCCACCTTGCGGGCAAGCTCCTCGCCACCCACCTGCTCCACGTCCTCGCCCCCAGGCCCCACGGGGTGCGCCGCGCCGATGTTCGTCCCCGGCGCCATGCCGCTCACGTTCGATGCGAGCGCGATGAACACGCCCGCGCTGCCGGCACGCGAACCGGAAGGCCCCACCCACACGAGCACGGGAACGCGCGAGCCCAGGAACGCGCGCACCACGGAGCGGGTGGCCTCCAACGAACCGCCCGGAGTGTCCAGCCGCACGAGCAGCGCCGAGGCGCCCCCATCCTCCGCGCGCTTCACGCAGTCCGTGAGGTACGCGCCCGAGCCGGCATCCACCACGCCCTCCAGCTCGCACCGCGCGACGAAGGACGGTGACGCGGGAGCCGCCGGAGCGGCGAGTCCCACGAAGAGGAACGCCAGGAGCCAGCCCCAGAGGACGTGACGGCGCCAGCTCATCCTGTCGACGTGGTCCCGCATGTCCGCCCCCGGATGCGTGCCCCTCGCGCACACGCACTCGGACAACGATGTGCATCGGACCTTCGAATGACCGGGTCGCGAAGCCGGGGGCCTGGAGGGCAGGCGGGCGGGGAGGGCCCGGCGTCTCGCTTGTGAATCCAGTCCTGGACGTTGCTGGGGATGCGCGTTGCTGGAGGAGGACGCACCTCCTTAGGGTCGGCCTCTCGCTTTTCTCCCAGGAGGATTCATGCGCCGTGCCGTGCTGCTCATCGCTGCTCTGGGCTTGTCCGTTGCTGGAGCGGTGGCCTGCAAGACCACCCAGCCCCCGGGGACGGAGGACCAGATGCCCATCCAGGGACCGGACACGGTTCGCGAAGAAATCCAGAACGTGCCCAACGAACCGGCGGGCCCCGCGGGTCCCGTCAATGCGCCGGACGTGGACGCTGGCATCCCCGAGGGCGGCGGGTAGTCTCCCGCGCCATGACGGCGGAGAGCACGGTCTACAGGGCGGAGCGCGTGTGGACGCTCGATGCGGAGCGTCCGCGCGCGGAAGCGTTGGCGGTGCGGGACGGAAGGTTGCTCGCGGTGGGGACGCTCGCGGAAGCGCGTGCCGCCGCGGGGCCTGAAGCGCGTGAAGTGGATCTGGGCCGCGCCACGGTGGTGCCCGGCCTGGTGGACGCGCACGCGCACATCCATGGCCTGGGGAAGAGCCTGACCACGGTGCGCCTGGAGAAGGCGCCCTCGGTGGAGGACGTCCTCCAGCGTCTGGCGAAGGCGCCCGCATCGAGCTTCCAGGGGGACTGGCTGCTCGGCAAGGGGTGGGACCAGAACGAATGGCCCGGCGCCGCGTTCCCTGGACGCAACGACCTGGATGCGCGCTTCCCCGCGACGCCGGTGTTCCTCATGCGGGTGGATCATCACGCGGCCTGGGTGAACGGCGAGGCGCTGCGCCGCGCGGGCATCACGCGGGACACGCCGGATCCGCCAGGAGGCCGCATCCTCAAGGGCGCGAACGGCGAGCCCACCGGCGTCCTCGTGGACAACGCGATGGACGTGGTGGAGGCCGCGATTCCCGCGCCCACGCGTGAGCAATTGGAGACCCGGTTGCGAGCCGCCCTGGAGCGGTGCGCGCAGGTCGGGCTCACGGGCGTGCACGACGCGGGCATGGACCTGCAGGCCTTCCGCACGTTGCAGGCGTGGGACGCCGCGGGGACCTTGCCCCTGCGCGTGTACGCGATGGCGGCGGGGCAGGGTGAACAGCGTCACGCCTATCTGGAGCAGGGCCCGTGGCAGGGGCGTCACCTGTCCATGCGCTCGGTGAAGTTCCTGGCGGATGGCGCGCTGGGAAGCCGGGGCGCGGCGCTGCACGACGACTACAGCGACGAGCCCGGCCAGCGCGGCCTGTTGCTCCTCTCACCCGAGGAGCTCGAAGCGCGCGCACAGGCCTTCATGGCGCGGGGCTTCCAGGTGTGCATCCACGCCATTGGAGACCGTGCCAATACATTGGTCGTGGACGTCCTCCTGCGAGGCGCGGAGCGGACGGGCACGCAGGCGCTGCGTCACCGGGTAGAGCACGCACAGATCCTGCGGCTGGAGGACATCCGGAGATTGGGCGCGGCGGGCCTGGTGGCCAGCGTGCAGCCCACGCACGCCACCAGCGACATGCCCTGGGCGGAGACGCGGCTGGGGCGCGAGCGGCTCAAGGGCGCGTACGCCTGGCGCACGCTGAAGGACTCAGGCGCGCACCTGGCATTGGGCAGTGACTTCCCCATCGAGAACCCGGACGTGCTCGCGGGGCTCTACGCGGCGCGCACGCGACAGGACGCGAAGGGCTGGCCGGAGGGGGGCTGGTATCCGGAGGAGCGCCTGAGCGCGGCGGAGGCGCTGGAGGGCTTCACGGTGGGGCCCGCGTGGGCGTCCTTCGAGGAGGCGCGGCGCGGAAGGCTGAAGCCCGGCCTGGACGCGGACTTCGTCGCGCTGTCGGAGGATCCGCTGGAGGGGCCCGCGGCGGCGCTGGTGGACGCGCGCGTGCTGGCCACGGTGGTGGCGGGCGCGGAGGTGTTCCGCGCGGCCGGGTGACGCGGCTCACCCGCCGAAGATGTGCGAGCGCGCGGCTTCCGCGATGGCGACGACGGCGGGGTGGCGCAGGCGGCGCTCCACGGTGATGGCGTAGAAGCACTGCTCGATTTCGTCGGTGTGCCCGATGGCGGTGACGTTGAACTGCCGCTGCACCTCGGCGTCGATGATGGAGGGCATGGCGAAGATGCCATGCCCCTTCTGTCCGAAGGCCTGGAGCAGCGCGCTGTCGTCGAAGTCACCGGCGATGAGGGGCCGGATGCCGAGCCGCTCGAACCACAGGTCCAGCGAGCGGCGCACCGACGACTCCTCCGACGGCAGCAGCATGGGAGCGCCGTCGAGCGAGCGCGGGAAGTCCTTGCGCAGGTGCGCGAGCGGCTGGGCGGCGAAGAACGTCACGCCGCACTTGCCCAGCAGGTGGTTGAAGGACCGGACGCTGACGGGCTCGGAGCCGGGCGCGTCCGCGAGCACCACGTCCAGCTCATGCAGCGCCAGCTGTGCGAGCAATTGGGGCAGGGGGCTCTCACGGCAGATGATGCGCAGCGAGGGGCCGGCATCCAGCGCGGGCTTGAGCAGCTGCTCGGCGACGAGCTTGGGGATGACGTCGAGCACGCCCACGTTGAGGCGCAGCTGCTGCCCGGTGGGCAGTCCGGAGACGACGTTCTTCAGCTCGTTGCCCAGGCGGAAGATCTCATCCGCGTAGCGCATGACGGTGCGGCCCACGTCGGACAGGACGAGCTTGCGGCCCTTGCGCTCGAAGAGCTGGTGGCCCAGCGACTCCTCCAGCAGCTTGATCTGCGCGCTGATGGTGGGCTGGGCGAGGTGCAGCTCTTCACTCGCCTTGGCGATGCTGCCTGCTCGCGCAACCGTCCAGAAATACAGGAGATGGTGGTAGTTGAGCCAGGCCATGACTTAGGAATAACCGAAGGTTTTCATCCAAACTAGCTCATTTTTTTAAGTGTCGCCTCCGCTTATCTCTACGTCCGTCACCGCGCGATGGGTGCGCGGGGGACTGCTTGGGGAGGTACGCGTCATGGAAGCCATCTACGAGGAGCTCGAGTCCACGACGGTGGAGGGTGTGGAGACCGAGGTGGACTCGGCGGAAGTGGAGATGCGGGTGCGGGGGCACCTGGAGCTGGTCCGCCGGCTGGCCTGGAAGTACCGCTGGACGGGCCTGTCGCTGGAGGAGCTGATGGCGGAGGGCAACGTCGGCCTGGTGGAGGCGGCGCGCCGGTTCGAGGAGCGGGGAGTGCCGTTCGGCGCCTACGCGCAGCAGTGGATCCGCGCGCGCATCCGGGCGTACGTGTCCCGCACCTGGAGTGTGGCGGGAGGCCGCGCGCCGTGGATCGTCTTCCAGCTCCGCCGCGAGCGGGCGCGGCTGGAGGCCCGCTGGGGCGAGGGGCACCCGGAGGTGACGAAGCGGCTGGCCGAGGCGCTGGGCAAGAAGGAGGAGGACGTGGTGCGGGGGACGGACGCGCTGGCGAAGGACGTGTCCCTGAACGCGCCCCTGGGCCTGGAGGGGGACGTGACGCGGCTGGACATGCTGGAGTCGGAGGAGGACTCGGCGGAGGAGCAGGCGGACCGGGGGGCCTGGGCGGAGAAGCTGCGCCAGAGCGTGGCGGCGGCCTGGCCGGAGCTGGACGCGAGGGAGCGGGCGCTGGTGAAGGAGCGGATGCTCGTGGAGGACGGGGTGAGCGCGGAGTTCCTGGCGAAGCGCTTCGGGGTGACGGCGGTGCGCATCCGGCAGATCGAACAGGGGCTGCGCCAGAAGCTGCGCCAGCGGCTGACGGCGGGATGCACGGCCTGGGACGGCGAAGCGCCCCGGCTGGCGGCCTGAGTGTCGGGCGAGGAAGAGGGTGGCGGAAAGAGGTTGACGTCGCGGGCCAGTAACCGTAAATCGGCGCTGCCGCTCGCGGTGCGCGGTACGCCCAAGTAGCTCAGTCGGTAGAGCAGGGGACTGAAAATCCCCGTGTCGGTGGTTCGATTCCGCCCTTGGGCACACCAGTACGAAGAATCTGAAGGGCGTCGGACTCCGGTCCGGCGCCCTTTTGCTTTTGTGCCCGCAGCGGGCTGGGGGGCGGGCTCCAGAGGCGCCCGCCCACCCACGCCGGTTCACCAGACAGCGAGAAGCGGGGTCCGCGCGTTCCGGACGGAGACCACCGCCCCTCGGGGGATGGGAATCATGCGGTGCGGCAGATCCAGGTAGACGGCCGCGTCATCCATCAGCGAACGGATCTGCACCTTCTCCCCAGCCTCCAGGATGCCCTTGTTGAACTGATAGCTCTTGCCCGGGGGCGTGTAGGCCTCGCGCACGACGTATTGCATCTGGTCCGACCCCACGAACATCCGGCGTCCTCCCGCGGAGCGGATGGCCGCGGTGGAGCCCGGCGCGGGGGCGATCCACACGCCGGAGGACTTCTGCTCCTCGCGGCTCTTTCGCACGGTCAACTCGTAGCGAGACGTCCCCGCCGGCACCTGGTTCGCGAAGAGGATGTCATTGAGGACCAGCGGCGCTTGACGCACCCCGTTGATGTCCAGCTCCAGCCGGTTCAGGGGCTGAATCCTCGCCTTGCCCCGCAGGAACCGCTCCGCCTTCTCGAAGAAGTTGTCCGCGTGGCCCTTGCAGAAGAACCCCACGCTTTCCTGCGGCGCGGAGTTGACGCCCAGCAGATGGCCCTCCTTGAGGTAGTGCGCGGTCTCGAGGAACGTCCCGTCCCCTCCGACGCTGATGACCAGCTCATAGCCCTGGATGTCGGCCAGCTCGTCCCGGTACTGCACGTCGAAGGCGATGGCGAGCTGCTGGAGCGCCTGCGTCACCGCGTCCAGGGTGCTCTTGTGTGCATTGGCATTGCGCCGCGCGCGCAAGGCATCCGCGGTCCTCACCCGGTTGGGGCGGCTGGGGCTGCCTTCCGCGGGGCCCGGGGCCTTGGACTCGTACGCGCCTCTCTTGTAGACGATGAGGGCTTTGGGAGAAGTACCTGGTTGCATTGTGTCTGGCGCCGACCTTTGGGGTTGAGTCTACCTTGAAGCCTAGCGGGGCACGCCGTGTTCCCGGAAGCCTGCTCCGCTGGATGAAGGGGGAGAGATAAAGCCTGACTTGATGAGTCACGGTCTTCACGACTTGACGTGAGGAGCAACTCTCTCCGATTCTTCTCGAATATGTCTTCCCGGGCCCCCACGCCACAACCTGCGGATGGCAACGGGCCCGCCTCCCCGGAGGCCGAGGACCTGAGACAGCTCATGGCCCGGGGCTCGGAGCTGCACGCATGGCTTTCCCGGTGCGCGCCGGGGAGTCACCAGCGCCTCCATGAGTGCGCGCCCTACCGGCACCTGCTCCATTACGCGCAGAACGAGCTGGGCGTCGTCTGCATTGAGTTCAGCCATTCCGACGAGAAGAACTTCTTCGAGCGCGCGGTGCCTGTCTTCGCCATTCCGGCCCACAAGCCTGGCGCCCACTTCCCGTTCAACCTGCTCCATGACTTGAGGCACTACGCGGCGGGGGACTTCGTCCCCTATTGCTTCGCCGAGGACGGAAGCCTCCTGCCGCTCTCCAAGGAGGAATACACAGCCATCACCTGCCTGGATGAGTCCGACGCGACGTGGTTCTCGGACGTCTTCATTCCCAACCGGCTGGGGCACGGGTTCGTCGAGGAGATGCTGGGGTGCATCTGCGGGGCCCACGCCTTCGAGGAACTGGGCATCACGGACGAAGCGCAGGTCCGTCAGGCGATGCGCTCGATTGAGTTCGAAGGCATCGTGCCCGCCGGAATCCTGCGCCACGAGCGCTTCAGGGGGGAGGTGCGTGAGCTGCTCGTCAACCGCTACCTCCGCTACCACGTGCTGGACCGGCGCCAGGGACGCGCCCGGTACGAGGCGTGGATGCGCCAGCCCGCCACGGCGCTGACGTGGCTGCGCTTCTGCAACGTGTTCAACGACCCGAAGGCCTACGAAGCCAACCAGCAGGCCAGCCTGGAGCGGATCCTGGAGTACCGCGAGGCTTTCAATCCGTTGCGCGCGCTGATTGCCCGGACGCTCAACTTCCATCTGCGGGTGACGGCGCTCTCCCTGGCCTTCGCCCGGGAGGTCCTCCTCCAGGACGGCGCGGCGCTGCTGGGAGGGGAGGAGCTGGGGGCGCTCGTCGCGAAGCTCGCGCGCGACGTCGACGCCCTTCACGACCGGTTCATCCAGCTCAAGGCGATGAGCCAACGCGTCCAGGGCTGCGAGCCCACCGCGGAGAATCTCCAGGGCCTGCGCATGGCGCGTGAATTCCAGCGGGATGCCGCGGGGCTCCGCGAGGACCTCCGGCGGCTCCATGCGGATGCGCGGATGCCCGCGCGACTCCAGGCGATGCACGCCCGCGTGCTGTCCTTCTACGACGCGGAGCACGTGGACATGTCCGGCGTCGAGGAGGACATCGAGGCGTGTCTGGCCCGCAGCCGGGCGCTTGCCGGGCTGTAGCCGGACCTGCCGCCTTCGCGCTACGCGGCCGGGGGCTCGTAGTGGACTTCCTGGTGCCGGTAGAACTTCTCGTAGAGCTCGGCGTAGTAGCCCCCCTGCGCGAGCAACCCATCGTGCGTTCCCTGCTCGATGATGTGTCCCTGGCGCAGGGCCACGATGCGGTCGAGTCCCCGGACCGTGGACAGACGGTGGGCGATGACGACGGCGGTCCGGCCCGCGAGCACGCTGCGCAGGCTCTCGTGGATCTGCACCTCCGTCAGCGGATCCACGCTGGCCGTGGCCTCATCCAGGATGACGATGGCCGGGTCCAGCAGCAGGACCCGCGCCAGCGCGACCAGCTGGCGCTGACCGAGGGACAGGTTCCGGCCGTTCTCCCCCACCGCCGTGGCCAGGCCGTCAGGAAAGGCCGCCATCCATTGCCCGGCGCCGATGGACGCCGTGATGGCCGCGACCTCCTGCTCGGTGGCTTCCGGGCGGACGTAGCGGATGTTGTCCAGGATGGTGCCGTTGAGCAGCATGGGGTGTTGGGGAACGATGCCGAGCTGCCGCCGGTAGGCTCCCAGCTCGAACTCCCGGACATCGTGCCCGTCCACGAGCACCTCGCCCTCGGAGAATTCGTAGAAGCGCGCCAGCAGCCGGGTGAGGCTCGTCTTGCCCGAGCCCGTGTGGCCCACCAGCCCCACCTTCTCCCCCGCGGACACCACGAGGTCGAGGCCCTGGAAGACGTCGGCCTGTGAGCCGTAGCCGAAGCGGACGTTCTTGAACTCGATGCGCCCGGTGAACCGGGGAGGGAGCCGGTCCCCGCGCTGGACCACCCGGGGCTGCTGCTCAAGCAGGTCGAAGACCCGCTCCGCGGCGGCGAGCCCCAGCTGGAACTGGCTCCAGAAGGAGGCGACCTCCGTCAACGGGAGCCAGAGCACGCCCAGCAGCTGCGTGGCGAGGAACCACTGGCCCGCGGTCGCGTCTCCAGAGAGGACGGCGCGGCTGCCCACGTAGATGACCAGGCCCAGCCCCATCCCGGTGAGGACGTTGAGGATGGGCATGATGGAGGCGAAGACGAACCCCTGCCGGAGGCTCACGGTGTACAGCTGGGCATTCGACTGCTGGAACCGCTCGTAGACGCGCTCCTCCCTGCGGAAGTTCTTCGCGATGAGGATGGCCCGGATGGACTCCTGCACCAGCGCGTTGACCGTCGCGAGGATGCTCCGGGCCTGCCGCGTCGTCGCCCGGCCCAGCTTGCGGAACCCCAGCGCCGCGATGATCAGGAGGACGGACATCCCCAGCGCCGCGAGCGCCAGGGCGGGGTGCACGTGGACGAGCACCGCCGCGACCAGGGCGACGAGCACGAGCTGCCCCAGGAAGTTCACCCCCAGGGTGATGACGCTGGCGAAGGCCTGGGTGTCGGCCGTGACGTAGCTGGCGATCTGCCCGCTCTTCCTCGTGTCGAAGAAGGACATGTCCTGCCGCAGCACGGCGGCGAAGGCCTGCTGCTGGAGCCGGAGGACGACGTTCCCGACGATGCGGGCCGTCTCGCGCTGGCGCACGTAGTGGCACGCCCAGGACGTCACGGTGGCCAGGAGGATGAAGCCCACGAGGCCCAGCAGCTTCGAGGGGGTGGCGGCGGTCTGGAGCCAGTCCACGCCGCGCGCGAGCAGCAGCGGCAGCGCGGTCTCCACCATGGCCCCCAGGACGATGGCGCCGGCCACGGCCAGGACCGCCCTTCGGTGGGGTTTGAAGTGGACGAGGATGCGGCGCAGCAACTCCCCATCGCTCCGGCGGCGCGTATGGCCCAGGTCCCGCAGCCCGCTGAGAAGGTCTCCCATGCCCTACGCCCCTCCCCCGCCCGCCGCCAGCGCGGGGGCTTCGCGCGGGGCGGACGTGTTGAAGATGCGCCGGTAGATGTCACAGCGCCCGAGCAGCTCGTCGTGGGTGCCCTGGTCGTGGACCTCGCCGCCCATGAGCAGCACGATGCGGTCGGCCCGGCGGATCTGCGAAAGGCGGTGGGTGATCAACACCGTGGTGCGGCCCCGGGAGCCTTCGCGCATGGCGCGTTGGATCTGCTCCTCGGTGGCGCTGTCCACGGCGCTGGTGGCGTCATCCAGGATGAGGACGGCCGGGTCCACGGCGAGCGCCCTCGCCAGGGCGACGCGCTGCCGCTGGCCGCCGGAGAGGGTCACGCCCCGCTCGCCGATGACGGTGTCGTAGCCCTCGCGGAAGCCGGTGATGAACCCGTGGGCCTGCGCCAGCCGGGCCGCCTCCTGGATGGGGTGCGGGTCCTGCTGCTCCAGGCCGAAGCCGATGTTCGCGTGGAGGGTGTCGGAGAGCAGGAGGATCTCCTGCTCGACGACGGCGATGCCGGTCCGGAGCGAGTCGAGCGCCCAGTCGCGGACGTCACACCCGTCGATGAGGATGCGCCCGCCCTCCACGTCGTAGGTCCGGTTGATGAGCCGGGCCAGGGTGCTCTTGCCCGCCCCCGCCTGCCCGACGATGGCCACCGTCTCCCCGGGCGCGGCGCGGAAGGAGACGTTCTTCAGGATGGGCCTGCCCCCATGGGAGAAGGACACCTGGTCGAAGACGAGCTCGCCCCGGATCCGCGCCCGGTGTCCCGCGGCCTTGTCCTCCCCCGTCGCCTCTTCGTCCAGGACGGTGAGCACGCGGCGCGCGCCCGCGAATCCCTCCTGGATGACGGTGACCGCGGAGAGCAGCAGCTGGGTCGGTCCGCGGAAGGTGGTCATCAGGCCCATGTACGCCACGAAGCTTCCCACCGACAGCGCGCCCTGGCTGGCGCGCAGGGCTCCGTGGAGGAAGGCCAGCGTGAGGCAAAGCCCCAGGAAGAGGGGAGGCAGGTACCGGGCCTGCGCGGCGCCCTGGGAGATCATCAGGTCCCGGCAGCGCTCCGCCTGCAGCTGGATGCGCCGTGCCTCCTGCTCCTCCTGGCCGGACCACTTGGTCAACTCGATGCCGGACAGGGCCTCGACGACCTCCGCGTTCAGCAGGCCGTTCTGGCGGCGCAGGGCGGAGGCGATGGGGTTGAACCGCCGCGCGTGGAGCCGCGTGCCCACGAGCAGGCCTCCGGTGAACAGCAGCGGGGCCACCAGCAGCTCCGGTTCGATGCGGCCGATGAAGAACAGGCTCAACAGGATGCAGGCGAAGGCGTTGAACAGATGCGCCATGCCCGGGCTCATCATCGGGTCCAACAGGCGCACGTCATCCGTGGTCCGCGCCATCAGGTCGCCCACGCGCTGGCGCTGGTGGAAGACCAGGTTCTTGTGCAGCAGCACGCCGTAGAACTCGGCGCGGGCGTCCCGCTCCAGGCGCTGCGCGAGGACCTCCATGGCGCCGCTCGCGACCAGCGAGGCGGCTCCCCGCAGCAGCACGGCGCCGAGGATGGCGAGCACCAGGACGCCGATGCGGGAGCGGTCCGTCCCGGCCGAGAGCACCTCGTCGAAGGCGGCCCCGGTGAGCCACGGGATGGCCACCACCAGGAGGTTTCCCAGGGTCGCCATCCCCACGAAGGCCAGCACGTAGGCCCTGTTCCTCCAGACATGCGCGATGATCCACCGCGCCACCCTCGCGGTGGACGGGCCGGGCGGGGCGGCCGTCATGGCGCCCTCGGGTCCCCTGACGCCCAGGCCGAGAGGCCCTCGAAGAACTGGGCCTCGAGCCGGCCCCAGTCCAGCGCCTGGTGGGCGAGGCAGGCATAGGAGGGATGCGCGTCCAGCAGCAGCACGCCCTGGTCGGCGAGGCTGCGGCGCAGGCGCTTGCGCTGCTCTTCATCGGCCAGGAGCGAGCCCCCGTAGACGAGCTCGAACAGGCTTCCTCCCAGGACCGCCTTCGCGGAGACCCGCTCCAGCAGGCCGTGGCGGCGGGAGGCCGCGTTGAAGCACTCGACGATGCGCTGCCCGGTCCGGGCGATGACCTGGTAGCCGTCCTGGGACTCGAGGATGTCGAAGGTCGCCAGGGCCGCGTAGATGGCGAACATCTCCTTGGAGAACGTGCCCCCCAGGCGGACCTGCTCCGTGGCCCGCAGCAGGTGCTCCCGGCCCACGATGAGGCTGATGGGCGCGCCGTTGGCCAGCGCCTTGCCCAGCACGAGCAGGTCGACGTCCAGCCCCGCGTCCATGGCGACGCCCAGCCGCGACACCCGTCCACCCGTCTTCGTCTCGTCGAAGATGGTGACGACCCCCGCCTTGCGGCACAGCGACAGCGCCTCGCGGAGGGTCGCCAGGTCCGTGAAGGACACCAGGTAGGCGTCGATGATGAAGGCCCCGATGCGCTCGCGGTGCTGCTCCAGCAGGGCCTCCAGCTCGGCCAGGTCGAAGCCCGTCCAGTTGAAGACGGGCTCGGAGTCGCTCACGCCCCGCATGCCTTCGGTGTACTTGACCTGCTCTCGCAGCGGCGAAGCCAGCGGCTCGTGCCAGCGGATGGAGTTGGCGAGCTGGGAGTCGTGCCAGCCCACGTAGCCGCAGCGGATGATGCCCAGCCGCTTCGTCGTCACCGCGGCCAGGCGGAAGGCCCCCGTCACCGCCTCCGAGGCCGTCTTGAAGATGGACGCCCGCAGGTCGTCGTGCCCGGCCAGCAGCTTGGAGAGGTAGTCCAGATGCCAACGCGTAAACCCTGGCATCATGAGCCCGTTGTTCAACAGGCCCGCGACCCGTGTCTGGAACTCGGGCAGGGCGTGGCCCAGGATGATGGGGCCGTATCCCAGGACGAAATCGACGTAGGTGCGGCCCTGGGTGTCATGGACGAAGCCCTGCTCGCCGCGCTCGAAGACGATCTCCCGGCTGCCGAAGCGGGCCATCCTCGCGATGCCTGAGTGTGCAAGTGATTTGATCATGGAGGGCGCCACTCGGGAGCTTTCGGGGGAAATCGCAGCTTTCTATAGCGTCGCGGATTGTGTCAACGCGCTCGTGCCCCGCGCCACGGTGTCAATCACAGCAAGGACCTCCACGGGCGGAGGTCCCTTGCCGCGGGTGGGCCACTACGGCGCGCAGTAGACGGCGCGGTCGATCTTGTCCGTCACGGTGACGATGGAGCCCGCGCGGACGACGTATTCGCTGGCGCCCACGTGCGTCTCCGCATTGCACCAGTCATAGGTATAGCCCAGCCCCGTCCACGGGTAGTGCGTGCTCTGCCAGAAGCCGTAGCTGGAGGCGTAATTGGCGTTGATCCAGTTCTTGTGCTCGGCGGTCGCGGTGGCGGGAAATTGCAGGCCGCACGCGGTGTCGTCGATCTCCGCGTCCGGGCACGGGCGGAACATGTCCCCCGGCTTGACCCACATCTCGACGAAGTAGCGGGCGTTGTCGCTGTCGGTGGCCGGAGGCAGGCCGAGGAACTGGTTGACGCGGGGCACGAGCTTCTCCGCGCTCACCGTCTTGCACAGCTCCTGGACCTGGGGCGCGGCGGTGACCCACACCTCGCGCGACAGCGTGTTGTCCCCGAGCGCGTAGCCCGTATACGTGGTCCAGACCACCATGCGCACCGCGGTCCGGTTCTCATTCCAGACGAGCCTGTCATTGGCGGGGCTGATGGCCCACAGGCCCGTATGGATGCTCTGCGCCGTGGGCTCGGCGGCCGTGCGGACCGCCTCGGAGTAGGTCTGCGCGTCGCAGACGAGTTCCGCGGGCTGCCGCGGCGGGTCCTGGGGGTCGTCACCGCATGCGGTCAAACACAGCAGGGCCGCCGCGGTGGTGAGTGAGAACGGGCGGAACAGGTGGACATTCATCCAGTCATCTCCGGGAAGGAGACGCACTATACCGACGGCAGTGTGGAATACAATGAAGACATGTAAAGCTTGCTATGTGTGGAATCCATCGTGAGAGGGATTGGGCGGGTGGGGTGCGGCCGTGGAGGGGGTGCACATCCGGGCGCGACGCGGTAGATGGGTGTTCCGGAGGTTCATCAACGCAATGGACGCGAACGTGGTGGCGGAGCTGGAGAAGGCGGGCGTGAAGGTGGAGGACCCCATGCGCCTGTTCATCCCCGTGGAACGGGACGAGCAGGGCCAGGTGAAGCCCGTGGGCGACGAGGTGCCCGTGCGCTTCGGTGACGTCACCGCCCACGTGCGCCTGCAGCCCATCTCCGCGCTGTGGACCGGCAACAAGCAGCCCCCTGACTTCAGCCGGCCTCCCTTCCCCGAGTACGAGCCGTTCTTCTTCCTCATCGAGGCCACCGCCGCCGGCTTCTGCCGCGACACCCGCCACGCGGAGGTCGACCAGGAGTTCTCCCAGCTCTACCGGCACCTCGTGCGCCGGCCCGACGGCCACCATAAGAACCCGCTCTTCTCCTACCTGCGCGCCGCCGCCCGCCTGTACCTGTCCCTGCGCGACGTCAGCCAGGCGGAGTTCGAGGCCGTCGCCCAGCGCCTCCACCAGTCCGCCAAGCTGCACGCGGGCCACGTCGGCAGCACGAACTACTTCCAGGCCGTGCTGCGGCAGGTGCTGGGCGCCTGACGCTCCTCGGGGACACCCACGCGGCGTTTCTGGAATAGGGTGCGCCTTCGCCCGTTCCCGGGCGCCGCCGTGGTCCCTCCCCAGGAGCAAGGATGTTCCGTCCGCCGTTGTCGTGGTTCGCCTGTCTGGCCCTCCTGGGTGCGCCCCAGGCCGGGGCCCAGGCCGTCTCCGAGCCTTCCGCGAAGCCCGCCGCTGGCTCCACCCCCGCCGCGAAGCTGGGCTCGGACATCCAGGCCCGCACGCTGAAGAACGGGCTCACCGTCATCGTCTGGCCGGACCACGACATCCCCAACGTGGCGCTCGCCAACTGGTTCCGCGTGGGCAGCCGCAACGAGCGCCCCGGCATCACCGGCCTGTCCCACTTCTTCGAGCACATGATGTTCAACGGCGCGAAGAAGTACGGCCCCGGTGAGTTCGACCGCGTCATGGAGGCCAACGGCGGCTCCAACAACGCCTTCACCTCCGAGGACGTCACCGTCTACCTGGACTGGTTCCCCGCCTCCGCGCTGCCCCTCATCCTCGACCTGGAACAGGACCGGCTCCAGTCGCTCTCCTTCGACCCCAAGGTCATCGAGTCCGAGCGCGGCGTCGTCTACTCCGAGCGCCGCTCGGGCGTGGACAATGACAACAACGGCGCGCTCCAGGAGCAGCTGCAGGCCACCGCCTTCGTCGCGCACCCGTACCAGATTCCCGTCATCGGCTGGCCGTCCGACATCGAGTCCTGGCGCATGGAGGACCTCCAGCGCTACTTCAAGACGTACTACGCCCCCAACAACGCCACGCTCGTCCTCGCGGGCGACCTGGATCCAGCCCGCGTCTTCGAGCAGGTGGAGGCCACGCTGGGCACCATCCCCTCGCAGCCCGCGCCGGAGCCCGTGCGCACCAAGGAACCCGAACAGCAGGGCGAGCGGCGCATCGTCGTGAAGAAGCTGGCGCAGTCCCCGCTGCTCCAGGTCGCCTACCACGGCCTCGCCGCCAACGACCCGGACATGGAGACGCTGGAGCTCCTGGGCCTCATCCTCACGCACGGGGACTCGTCGCGCCTGCACCGCAAGCTGGTGGACGAGGCGCGCGTGGCCATCCGCGTCCGGAGCACCACCGCCGGGGGCTTCGACCCGTCGCTCGTCTGGTTCTCCGTGGACCTGACGCCGGGCGGCGACCTGGCGAAGACCGAGGCGCTGCTCAACGCGGAGCTGGCCCGCGTGGTGAAGGACGGCGTCACCGATGCGGAGCTGCGCAAGGCGCGCAACGTGGCCCTGTCCACCTTCTGGCGCAAGCTGGAGACCAACAGCGGCCGCGCCCGCGAATTGGGCAACGCCGCCACCTTCCGCGGAGACTGGAAGGCCCTGCTCGATGCGCCCGCGCGCTACGAGCAGGTCACCCGCGACGGCGTGAAGGCGCTGGCCGCCCGCATCTTCAACCCCGACCACCGCACCGTGGGCTGGCTCGTCCCCACCACGGCTCCCGCTGCCCCGGCCAGCAAGGAGGCCGCGCGATGAGTGCTCCCTTCCGCCTTCGCTTCTCCGGTCCCCCCATGATGCGCTCCGCCCTTGCCGCGCTGCTGTTCACCTCCGCGTGCGCGACCACGCCGGCGCCCGCTCCCACCGCCGCGCCCACGCCGCCTTCCTCGGCGCCGGAGACCCCGGCCACGCCCGCGCCCGCGGTCCCGCTGTCCACGAAGGGCGTGACGCTGCCGGAGACGACCTCCGTCACGCTGAAGAACGGCGTGCGGTTGCTCCTCGTGGAGAAGCACGAGCTGCCGCTGGTGTCCTTCAGCGCGTGGCTCAAGGGCGGCGCCGTCACCGACCCCGCGGGCAAGGAGGGCCTGGCCGCGCTCACCGCCGAGCTGCTCCAGAAGGGCGCGGGCTCCCGCAACGCGCAGCAGTTCGCCGACGCCGTGGACGGCGTGGGCGGCGAGCTGGAGATCACTCCAGGGCGCGAGGCGCTCGTCCTCAACGGCAGCTTCCAGTCCCGGGACACCGCGCTGATGGTGGAGCTGCTGTCGGACATGCTCGTGCGTCCCCGCTTCGACGCGCAGGAGCTGGAGAAGGCCCGCGCGCTGCGCGTGTCGGAGATCGCCTCCGCCAAGGACGGCGACCCGCGCGCGCTCATCGGCGTGTACTTCAACGCCTTCCATTTCCCTTCGCACCCGTACGGCGGATCCGCGGTGGGCAGTGAGGCGTCGCTGCCGGGCATCAGCCGGAGCGACGTGCTCGGCTGGGCGAAGGCGAACCTGGGCGGGGACCGGCTCATCCTCTCCGTCGTGGGTGACTTCGACGCGAAGCAGCTGGCCGCGAAGCTGGAGGCCGCGCTGGGCGGATGGGCCCCGGCGGCACAGCCGCTCGCCCCGGTGCCTCCCACCGCGCCCACGAAGGGCCGCCACGTGCTGCTGGTGGACAAGCCCGACGCCACCCAGACCTACTTCGCCATTGGCAACACGGGCATCCGCCGCACCGACCCGGACCGCGTCGTGGCGGAGCTGGGCAACACCGTGCTGGGCGGCCGCTTCACCTCGCTGCTCAACACCGAGCTGCGCGTGAAGACCGGCCTCACCTACGGTGCGCGCTCCGCGCTGGCCACGGCGCTCCAGCCCGGCACCGTCACCCTCACGTCGTATACCCAGACGGCTTCCACGGGCCGTGCCATCGACCTGGCACTGGATGTGCTCGCGCGCTACCGCCAGGACGGCATGGATGACGCCATGCTCGCCTCCGCCAAGGCCTACGTGCTGGGGCAGTTCCCGCCGACGCTGGAGACCGGGGAGCAGCTGGCCATGAAGCTGTCGGAGCTGGCCTTCTTCGGCATGGGCGAACAGGACGTGAACGGGTTCGCGGACGCCGTGTCCGCCTCCACCCGTGGCAGCGTCCACACCGTGCTCCAGCGCGTCCTGCCCGCCCAGGAGGACCTGACGTTCGTCCTCATCGGCAAGGCGGAGGCCCTGCGCGACGTGGCCCGCAAGTACGGTCCCGTCACGGAGATGAAGATCTCCGACAAGCGCTTCGCCCCGCCACCGGCGCCGGCGCGGTAGATGTCAGACGCAGGTGGGCGCAAGCCTTGAATTGCGCCCACCGGAATTACCCATCAAAAACCAAATAACCAGCAAGTCAGACCCTTCGCGTATAGCTTGGCGGTGTCTGGTCGGGGCCGGGACCGGACAAACACTGCCAAATTCCTGTCACGAAGGGGCATCCATGTCCTTGCGACGTCTGTCTTTGTTGCTCGTCCCCACCTGCGCGGCCTGGCTGGGCTGCGGCGAAGCTCCGCCTCCCTCCGAGGAGGTGAACCCTCCCGGAATCGCCATGGACCCCCGCGAGGGGACCGCGGTCATCACCAACGAGGACATGCTGCCGGGCTGTGGTGAGCCCGATGCGGGCTCCGGTCCGGTGGACGCGGGCACGTCCGTGCTGGTGACGGCGGACACGCGCTTCCACTCCAGCGCCGGGGTGACGCGGGTGCCCCAGAACCTGGCCGGCCGCGACCTGGAGATCCTCGTCCCCAACGGCGTCTCCTTCGACCGGTACACCGGCACGCCGGTGGCGGGGGGCATGCGCTTCGACAACGTTCCGGACGGTGAGTACTTCCTGCGCTCGAGCCGGCACTACTTCCTGACGCGCGAGCGCCGCTTCGACCTGGGCGTCAACCGCATTGGCCGGCCGGACGCCGTCTACGTGCCCGTCACCGAAACCCCCATGTCGGCGGAGCTCTTCAACCTGGCGCCCTGGCAGGACTATGCGTCCATCTCCGAGCCGGGCAGCTCCGTGCAGCTCATCAGCGCGGACGTGGACCTCTACAGCACGACGTACCTGTGGGCCCAGGCCGGTGACACGTCCATCGTCGACCCGTACGCCTCCGCGTACTTCAGCACCGGCTACGGGGCGCCCGTCCTGGATGCGTCGAAGGGCGACCGCATCTACGTGAACCAGTTCAACTCCGTGCAGGCCGGCACGCTGCCGAGCGGCGGGCCCCTGGCGTACCAGTCCGTGGTGAGCAGCGCGCACCTGCCGTCGTTCTCGTTCACGCCGGACGGCACCACTTCGCTGCCGATCGAGGCTACGTTGGCGCCCGTGACGCAGACGCCCTTCTCCATGGAATGGCGCCTGAACGAGTTCGCCCGTTGGCGCTCGGATGCGAACCCCAGCGGCATCCTCAACTATCCCTCGCTGTCGCTGGTGCCCGCGCCGTTCGGCTACCAGTCCGGCTGGGTGGGCTACCAGGGAGAGCTCTTCAACATGTGGCTGCCGCGCGGCGAGAATGGCGTCATCGCGAGCCGGCTCGCCTACGGCAATCCCTACCCGTCCAACTGGGGCGTGATCGGTTCCGTCGGCTATTCGTTCCGGTCCGCGACGCCCGTCGCCGTGGGGAACCGGCTCCACTACCCCAGCGGCAACATCTACGTCACCGACCGGCTGGACCACCTCATCGCCGGTCCCATCCAGCCGCCCGTTTCGCCGCCGCGGGATCTGCGCATTGACGGGGTGGATGCCTATGTGTCGCGCGTCGTGGGCTCCAACCAGCCGGTCATCGACTGGCGAGCCCCTGTCATGGGCACGCCCCGGCACTACACCGTGTCCGTCATCCAGCTGATCGACACCTACGCGGCCAACCCGACGTTCCGCTTCTATGTGCCCGGTGACCGGACCCAGGTCCGCCTGCCGCCGGGCCTGCTGCTGCCCGGGACGACCTACTACGTGCGCGTGATGGCGGACAGCTCGCCGAACTACGAGCCCTCGCGCGCCCCGTACGTCACCGCGGAGCTGCTCCCCACGGCCACCGCGGACACGTTCAGCGCCGTCTTCACCACGCCGTAGTCCCGGCGTGGCGGCCCGCTACCGCGCAGGCTGGCGGTGGCGGGCCATGCACTGCTGGTAGCGGGCGTCCACCGACTTCGCGAACCACGCGGTGGAGCGCTCCCCGCTCAGCTTCACGCTCTTGAGCGTCACCTGGGGCAGCTGGGCGTAGGCGGGCGCCTGTCCCATCCGGTTCGCGTACACGCGCTTCACCGCCAGGTACGTGTCCGTCTTCTCGAGGTCCGCCGTCTTCTCCTCCTTCACGTCCCGGCGCACCCGGCGCTCGCTCAGGTCCGGCGCGTAGCGCTCACGGAAGAGGAGCAGCGCCTTGAGGCTCTGGCTGTCCTCGCCGCGCGGCTCACCGTCCTTGTCATACAGCTGGAGGTCGCCGTCGGTCGCCAGGGCGACGCCGGTGAGCCGGCTGACCTGGGCCTGGAGCGCGGCGTTGCGCGAGCTGTAGACGCCGCTGTTGTAGTCCGCGAAGCGGTAGAGCGGTGCGTCGTACGCGGCCTCGAAGCCCAGGAGCCGGGCGGTGCCGTAGCGCACGCCGCCCGCGCGCGTGTAGAGCGACTCGCGCACCGCCACCGGATCCGCGTCCGGGCCCGCCTTCTCCACCGCGTAGCGCACGCTGACCTGCATGGAGCCCGCGGTGGTGACGGGGTTCTGCCCCGCGAACGAGGACGGACCGAACAGCGAGCTGGCCAGGTCCGCGGCCGCGTACGCCGCCGGGTACTCCTCCTCGTAGTACGCCAGCATGTCCCGGAAGAGCCGGTCCAGGTCCCGTTCCGTGCGCAGGGTGTCCAGCCGCGCCCCGAAGGTGCGCTTCGCCCCCTTCGGCTTCGCCGCGAGCACGTCCCCCAGCAGCCGCCGCCCCACGGGGCCCAGCCGTCCCGCGGTGCTGTCCAGCTTCTGACGCACCATCTTGGGCAGCCCCGGCACCGCGGGGTCCGCCTGGAAGCCGGACTCCTGTTCGATGATGGCCAGCACCTGACACACCTCCGACGCCGCGGCGGGAATCGCCTCCGCGTCCAGCGCCGCCAGCACGTCGCCCGCCCAACCCTCGCGCTCCGCCCCCTTCACCTTCGAGGGAAGGAGCCTCGCCACCTGCGCCACCGACAACGTGGGCGGCGCTGGCACCTGGGTCACCACCGGCGCCCGGGACGCGCAGGCCGTGAGCGCCAGCAGCACCCCCACGCACAGCCCTTCGGTCCACCGGCGCCCGGCGCTCCGCGTCATGTCAGCCCCCTGATGCACCCTTCCGCCCGTCTCATGAAACATTTTTTGAGACATCCCGGAGGCAGGCTCGTTCCCTCGGGAGAGCCGGTGAAGAGCTGCAAACCTGCTGAAATTTTACAGAACGGCAATTCAGGTGCTCTAGGCTTGGGCGGCAGGGTTGGTGAAAGTGGCTAAACGTACTTTCCCCAAAAAGTAGTTGCTCTGATGATTTCAAGTGTGTCACGTATCATCCCGCTGTTTCTTCATGGAGGTATCGCGTTGGCTCATCGACTGTTGAAGACGATTGGCGCGGCCTGGTTGGGCGTGGCTCTGACGGCGTGCGGTACGCAGGGCTCCTCGGGTGAAGAGGTGCAGGCGCCTGAGCAGGAGAGGTCGGGCGAGGACATCCAGAGCACGCTGAACGCGCTCGGTGGTGCCCAGGTGGTGGGCGTGCACGCGGACGGCATCCCGGACAGCATCCAGGGCGAGCTGGGCCGGGTGGCGCGGACGCTGAACACGCTGGACGCGAGCCGCCAGGCGGTGGCGAGCGTGGCGCCGGCGTTCCGGCTGAACGCGGATGACATGGTGCTGCGCAAGTCGCGCACCGACGAGATGGGCAACCAGCACCTGCGCTTCACGCAGACGAAGAACGGCCTGGAGGTCGTCGGCGGCGAGCTGGTGGTGCACGTTCGTCCGGACGGCTCGGTGTACGGGGCGAACGGCTCCGCGCGCGACGGCCTGAACGTGTCCGCGCTGCCGCGCATCGCGGCCGCGTCCGCGCGTGAGGCGGCGCTGAGCGCGACGGTGGGCACGGGCCTGGAGGCCCAGGGTGCTCCCCGCCTGGTGTACGTGCGCACCGAGGAAGGCGCGCTGCGCCTGGCGTACGAAGTGACGGTGACGGGTGAGAACAACCTGATGCCGCTGCGCGACCGCGTGTACGTGAGCGCCCAGGACGGCTCCGTCGTGCTGCGCGCGCCGCAGATCCACTCCGCGCTCAACCGCAAGGTGTACAGCGCGAACAACGGCACCAGCACCCCGGGCACGCTCAAGCGCAGCGAGGGCCAGGCGGCCACCGGTGACTCTCATGTCGACATCAACTACGACATGCTGGGCTACACCTACGACTGCTACAAGGTGCTGTTCAACCGCGACTCGCTGGACAACGCGGGCGCGACGCTCATCAGCACGGTGCACTACAGCACCAACTACGTGAACGCCTACTGGGACGGCACCCAGATGGTGTACGGCGATGGCAACGGCGTGGACTCCATCGAGCTGGGCAAGGACGCGGACGTCACGGTCCACGAGCTGACCCACGCGGTGACGGAGTACGAGTCCAACCTCACGTACTCCGGCCAGTCCGGCGGCCTCAACGAGGCGATGTCCGACACGTTCGGCGCCGTCTGCGAGAGCCGCGTGAACAACTGGAGCACGGCTCCGGCCATCTGGATGGTGGGCGAGGACGTGTGGACGCCGGGCACGGCGAACGACGCCTTGCGCTACATGGACGACCCGGCGAAGGACGGCGTGTCCAAGGACTGGGCGCCCAACGTGACGTCCGGCACGGACGTGCACTACAGCTCTGGCGTGCCGAACCTGGCGTTCGCGCTGCTCTCCAAGGGTGGCACGCACCCGCGCGGCCGCAGCACCGTCAACGTGCCGGCCATCGGCGTCGAGAAGGCCGCTCGCATCTGGTACTACGCCAACACCAACCTGTTCACGGCGAGCACCACGTTCGTGCAGGCCAAGAACTGGACCGTCCAGGCCGCCGCGGCGCTGGGCTACACCGCGGCCGAGCAGGCTGCCGTGACGGCCGCCTGGGAAGCGGTGGGCGTGGGCGTGACGGTTCCGCCCCCGACCTCCACCCCGCTGACCAACGGCACCGCGGTGACGGTGTCCGACAGCACGGGCAACAACAAGTACTACTCGCTGGTGGTCCCCGCGGGCGCCACGGCCCTGACGTTCACCATCTCCGGTGGCACGGGTGACGCGGACCTGTACGTGAAGTTCGGCGCGGTTCCGGACTCGGCCACCTACGACTGCCGTCCGTACCAGTCCGGCAATGCGGAGACGTGCACCATCACCAACATCCAGGCGGGCACGTACTACGTGATGCTGAACGCCTACTCCGCGTACTCGAACGTGACGCTGAAGGGCTCCTACACCCCCGGCGGTGGCGGTGGCGGCAACGTGCTGCAGAACAACGTCCCGGTGACGGGCATCTCCGGCGCCTCCGGCTCCTTCACCAGCGAGTGGATCACCGTGGACGTGCCGGCGAGCCGTCGGGTCACGTTCTCCATCGCCGGTGGCTCGGGCGACGCGGACATGTTCGTGAAGTTCGGCTCCTCGCCGACGACCGCCTCGTACGACTGCCGTCCGTACCTGTCCGGCAACAACGAGTCGTGCAGCCTCACCAAGACGACCCAGGGCAAGTACTACGTGAAGATCCGTGGCTACACCGCCTACTCCGGCGTGACGCTCAAGGCCGTCTGGTAGTCGCATCCGCATCCATCCCGGCTCCCTTCGCGTGAAGGGAGCCCGGGACGAAGACAGGCACCCGGGGAGCCCACATGGCTTCCCGGGTGTCGTCGTTTCAGGTGTTGGAAGAAGCGCGGGGCTAGCGCCGCACCTGCACGTCACGCGCGACGGTGCGGCCGCCCATGAGCACGAACTGCGCGCGCACCGGGGTGCCCTCCTGGAGTTCCTTGAGGGGCACGCGCTGGCCCTGGCGCAGGCCGCGGCTGCGCTGGTCGAGCTGGAGCTCGTAGACGGTGCCCTCGCCGTCGCGCACGTGCAGGGTGTTCCTGCCCACGCGCGTCACCCGGCCGCTCACCGTGCTGGACGCGATGATGACCTGCTCCAGCGGCCGGTTGGCGGAGGTGTCCGTCACCGCCGCCTGCGCCGCCTTGGCCGCGCCCTCGTACCAGGCCTCGTCGTCGCTGGCCTGCACGGCCTGGGCGCCAATCATCACCCGGCCCTCGGCGGGGGCCTGCGTCGCGGGCGCGCCGTCCCGGTTGGGCTGGGGCTGCTGTTGGGCGTTGGCCTGCTGGGCGTTCGGATTCGCCGGGGCGGCCTGCTGGGGCCGGGCGGCGTTCGGGTTCGCCTGGGCGTTCCGGCGGGCCGGGGCCTGCGCCGTGGTGCCCTGTGCGGGCTCGTTGACGCGGAGGCCGGGCAGCGGCCGGGCACCGGGCGGAGGAGGAGCCGTGTCCGGAGGCACCTGCGCGTTCGCCGCGGGCAGCGCGTCGCCGCTCGGGGCGCGATTGGTGTCCACCGTGTTCTGCGCCAGCGCGGGCGTGGCCGGCACCATCAGTCCGCCGCTCGCGGAGTCGCGGGTCTGCATCGTCGCCGGTGCCGCTGGCACCGTGTCCTCGGTGTCCTGCTCCTGACAGCCGGAAGCAAGCGAGCACAGCCCCACCATCCCCAACCACATCCAACGTCCACCCATCCGCCAACCCTCCCGCAGGCGAACCTGCGGACGACCCCCTGCCGTTGCAAGCGTCAGACGTGCGACGGGGTGTTGGCTTCTGGATGGCGCAGGCTACGTGGGGAAGGTGGCGGCCACGGCGCGCACGTGCTCGCGCACCAGCGCCCTGGCGGCGAGCAGCTCCGTCGCATCCGAGGGCGTGTAGCCCAGGCACAGCACCACGTCGTCCTCGGGGGCCGCGCGCGTGCCCAGCGCCGCGTAGTCGAGCGAGCGCGGGGCCGGTTCGCCTTCCGTGTCGTGGGTGAAGCGGCCGAACACGGCGGACTGCCCGTCGCGGCCGGGCGCCGTCTCCTTGAGGGCGAAGAGGCGGCGCACGGCGGCGAGCGATTCGGGACGCTCGCGCAGGAGGTCCGGGGACGCGGGGCCTCCCAGCTCCCACTCGAGGAGCTTCAGGCAGCCGCGCACGAACTCCACGTCGGTGATGACGAGCCCGTAGAGGTACCAGTCCGCGCACGCCGCCTGGACCAGCCGCGCCTGCGCGTCGGTGAGCCAGCCGAAGGACGGACAGGTGAACGTCTCACAGACGGTGGCGCGGTAGACGCCGCAGTCACGCAGGTCCGTGCCGCCCGTCACCAGCGGGTGGCCCAGGCAGCCCACGCGCTGGTGCTGCGCGTCCAGGAAGCCCAGCAGGGGACACACCCGCACGATGGGGAAGAGCGCGGGGGCGTCCCGGTTCGCGGTCAGCTCGCGCGCGGCCTCGGCGTAGGCCTCGGGCGTGTGGGGCGTGCGGGAGAGCCGCTCGGTCTGTGTCGTGAGCCTGCGGGTCAGCGCCGCGCGCGAGTGGTCGCGGAAGTTGTAGAGGCCGCAGCAGGCGCCACACGAGGCGCCCTTCCCGGGCTGGCACAGGTGGAAGGAGACGGACATGTCAGAACCAGTCCGGACGCATGCGCGCGTAGGAGTCCTCGCCCGTGCGGCACAGGTGGGCGAGCAGCGGCACTCGCGGCACCTCCACCGCGAACCAGTACTGCGCGGCGGCGAGCTTGCCCTCGTAGAAGGCGGTGTCCTCCGGTGAGGGCGCGCGCGAGAGTCCTTCCTTCGCGGCGGCGCCTTGCGCGAGCCAGCGCCACGCCACGGCCACCACGCTGAAGAGCTCCAGGAAGTCCGTGCTGTGGCGGAGCATCACGTCCACTTCGCCCGCCATGCCTCGCGCACCCAGCTCCAGCGTGAGGGATGCGGCCTGCTGGAGCGCGTCTTCCAATGCATCGCTCCAGGCGGGCTCCACGCCCGCGGCGCGGGCCCGGGCGGTGGTGGCCCGCACCTCCTCGTCGAGCGCCTGGAGCGCGGCGCCGCCCTCGGCCACCGCCTTGCGCCCGAGCAGGTCCAGGCCCTGGATGCCGGTGGTGCCCTCGTGGATGCTGTTGAGCTTCTGGTCGCGCAGCCATGCTTCCGGGAGGTACTCGCTGGAGTAGCCGTAGCCGCCGTGAATCTGGAGCGCGAGCGCGTTGGATTCGAAGCCCTTCTCCGCGGGGAACGTCTTGGCGATGGGCGTGAGCAGGTCCAGGAGCAGCTGTGCGCGCTTGCGCGTGGCTTCGTCCGGGGCGTGGTGCGCGAGGTCCGCCTGCGTGGAGGTGGTGAGCAGCAGCGCGAGGCCGCCCTCCACGATGGCCTTCTGGCGCAGCAGCATGCGCCGCACGTCCGCGTGCTCGATGATGGGGGACTGGGCGCGCGTGGTGTCGCGGATGCCGGCGGGGCGGCCCTGGGGACGCTCACGCGCGTAGGCGAGCGACTCCTGGTAGGCGACGGCGGCGGTGGACACGCCGTTGAGGCCCACCATGATGCGCGCCTCGTTCATCATCTGGAACATGCACGCGAGCCCGCGTCCGGGCTGGCCCACGAGCCAGCCGTGACAGTCATTGGCTTCGCCGAAGTTGAGGACGAGGCTGGGCAGGCCGCGCCAGCCAATCTTGTGGATGACGCCGGCCACCTGGACGTCGTTGGGGACGAAGGTGTCCCCCTGGGGCCTCTTCGCGGGCACGGCGAAGAGGGACACGCCGCGCGTGCCACCCTCCGCGCCCTCGATGCGGGCGAGGGTGAGGTGCACGACGTTGTCGGTGAAGTCCTGGTCGCCGCCGCTGATGAAGATTTTCGAGCCCTGGAGGCGGTAGGAGCCGTCTGGCGCGGGCGTGGCGCGCGTCTTCACGTCCGCGAGGCTGCTGCCGGCCTGGGGCTCGGTGAGGGCCATGGTGCCGGTCCACTCGCCGCGGTACAGCCGGGCCATGAAGGTGTCGCGCAGGAAGGGCGTGCCGAAAACCTCCAGGAGGTGCGCGGCGCCAATCGTGAGGCCCAGGTATCCATAGGCGCTCAGGTTGGCGGCCATGAGGTAGGCGCTGGCCACGGCGTGCACGGTGAGCGGGAGCTGCTGTCCGCCGACGTCGGGGGGGCGGGTGGCGGTGAGCAGGCCCAGGTCGACCATGCCCGCGTAGAGCGAGCGCATGGCCGGATGGACGCGCACGCGGCCGTGTTCGAAGACGGGCGGGGCGGCGTCCATGGGCCGGTAGGTGGGGGCGAGCACCTCGCGGGCGAAGCGGCGGGTGCTGTCCAGGAGGAGCGCGAAGGTGTCGCGCGAGTGCTCCTGGAAGGCGGGCAGCGCGCAGAGGGCGGTGGTGTCCAGCGCTTCGTAGAGCTGGAAGTCCACGTCGCGGTCCGACAGCAGGGGGTTGGGGCGGGGCACGCTCATGCCCTGGTTCCCTACCAGGACGCGATGGGGTCGTCGAAGTCGTCGTGCGGCGGGCGCTCACCGCCGGACGCGGGAGGAGCGGCGTCCGGGCGTGGGGCGGGCGGGGGCAGCGAGGGCTTGGGTTTCCAGGGAGGGGATGGGGGGCTGGGGCGTTGGGTGCCGGTGGTGTCTGGCATTGGCGCACCTCCATGTGGGGTGTCGCGGCTCTCTGGCAAAGGTGCGTCCCATGTCTGTCCATTGCCAGGCGGGGGGCCCCGGGGTCGCAGACACGGGTGGGGACGGACAGGGAGACAAGGTCCCGCAGGGCGTGTCGGCTCAGGCCTGCGGGAGGGGCAGGCGCGACGTACCGTTGGAGGTGGAGGTGGTTCAGATGCTCATCGTCGGCGCGATGGTGGTGGGAATCCTGGTGATGATGTTGGTGATAGGTGGGGCCATCGTGGGGGGTGCGCTCGCGCACAAGAACGCGCGCGAGGACGACGCGCGGTGGGCAAGGGAAGACGCGGAGCGAGCGTCACGGCGCGACCGGGACCTGTCCGGGCCCATGGGTGGGGAACCCTTGCACGCGTGAAAGCCCGATGGGTCGGGCATTGGTCTTGAAGGGGCATGCGGCTAGGGTGGTCCGAGTGCGGCCGAGTGCATGAGCCGCTACAGCGGATCGGGTCCCTTGATGAAACGCCTCTGGCCATTGCTCGTGCTCATGACGGCTTGCGCGAGCGCGCCCGCCTCCAATGAGCGCTACGTCGAACCTGGACGGGGCGAACGTGCGAGGGCCCTGGTCGGAAGTGGCCTCGTTCGAAATGCCGACGGGTGATGTCACCATCCCCATCGACCTGCTCAGGGACGTGGCAGACGCGTTGCTCAAACTGCCTGGTGCGAAGACGTGTGATCCCGGCAGCCAACGGCCCATCGTCGGACTCTCCATGGAGTACTGCTCGACGGTTTACGTCGCCGGGACGGAGGATGCGTTGTCCTGGCGGGTCACGAAGCCACTTCGTGGGTCCTATAACGGATGCCAGCCGTCATCCGACGTGACGGACAGCGAGCATTCCGCCGAGCAGATTTGGATCGTGGGCTACATCCACAATCATCCGTGCGGGACGCCTCCCTCCACCCTCGACCTTACGGTGTGGCCCACGGATGCCTTCTCAGGCAAGCCCGCGTTGGCGGAGTTCCGGATGATCCCGGGCAACCCTGCTCCCGCGATGTTCAAGGGCCAAGCCCTCCTGATGGCCTCGGCCCTCGTCGCGGAGCGGGCGGATGGTTCGCGCGTCTTCCTCCGCTATTTTCCCACCGGTGAGATCGAACAATGGAGCCAGCAGGAGCGCCGCTGGCGGCTTCTGGGAACCTGCGTCCCGACGCGAACCCGTTACAGCTCCGAGCCGCTGTGCCGGGACGGAGCAGTCCAACTCCTGGCCGAATAGGAACTGGGATGAAGAAGGTCTGTGCGCTGTTCGGCTTCGCGGTGATGGCGACGGGATGTTCCGCCCGGGCTCCTGCCTGGAAGGGGACTGTTGAATGGCCTGACGAGCAGTCCGCGAAACTCGTGGGCCAGCCCCTGGAGGGAGGAGCCGTTCTCGCGGCCGCAGGCGCCATCCGCGAGTTGATTCGCACCAACCCCTATCCACACCTGTTCGAGGGGTGCTCGAGCCCGGAGCAGGGGCTGGTGGCCGTGGTCTTCACGGGACCGACGGAGGGGCTCTATTACGTGAGGGTGATCCACGACTTCGTCCGATGCCGTGGGGCGCGCTTCCGCCTCCTGGATGGTTGGGATGTCTATGCGGTCACCCCCCAAGGCGAGGTCGTCGCGAAGGATCCGCTGGGGCCAGGGGAAGCCCGGCCGGCAGCGACTCCAGATGCGGCGCCTCCTCCGGCACCTCCCGCGCAAGAGGCTCCGGCTCCACCGCCCACGCCGGAGCCACAGGTTCCTGCTCCTACCGGGGACGCGGAGCGTAGTGGCGGCACCGTGACTGAATGAGGCGCTCTCCGGTTGCTGAGTGAGTAGGGGACGGTGGATGCGACAGGTGCATGGATGGCTGGGGCTCCTGCTGGTGCTGTCCGGGTGCAGGCACCCCGCGGCCGCGTGGAAGGGCGTCGTCGAATGGCCGGATGAACGCTCGGCCCGGCCCGTGGAGAGCCCGATGCCCGCGGGTGCGGCGCAGGCCGCGGTGGGCGCCGTTCGCGAGTTCGTCAGGACGAATCCACGACGGTTGTTCTCTGGCTGCGAGCATCCCGAGGACGGCCTCAACGTTTCGCTCTTCACGGGGCCGACGCCGGGGCTCTACTACGTGCTGTTGGATCCGGACTTCGAGCGACGCGCGGGACCGCGTCGGCGCATCCTCGATGGCTGGTTCTTCTACGCCGTCACCCCCCAGGGGGACGTGGTCGCGGAATCGCCGGGGCCTCCGGATGAAAGGACACCGGCTGAGCCACCTCAGGCCCCACCGCCTGTGCCCCAAGCTCCCGTGAACGACGCCGGGCCTGACGGGGAACAGGGAGGTGTTGGCGGTACCACGACTGAATGAGGTGCTCTCCTCTCGTGGGTGCGAGGACGCGCCGAGCGATTCGCGCTGCCTTCGTTACTCGTGCTGTTGATGGGATGCGTCGCTTCGATGCGTGCTTCCACCGTTGCGGCTGCTGCATGAATAGGGAGCATCGATGAGGGGCAGGGTTGTGGCGGCAGGATGCATCGCGGTGCTCGCGGGATGTGCCGCGAAACCGAAGGCGTGGACGACGCCCATCGAATGGCCCGACGAGCAGTCTGCCTCGCTCGTGGGACAACCCATGGAGGCCGGGGCCGCGGTGGCTGCCGCTGGCGCGATACGGGAGTTCATCCGCACGAACCCCGACCCCACGTTGTTCCAGGGCTGTTCCAGCCCGGAGCAGGGCCTGGCGGTCGCCGTCTTCACCGGGCCCACCCAGGGCCTCTACTTCGTCGCGGTACACCAGGACTTCAGACGGTGTGGCGGCCCTCGCATCCGGGTTCTCGATGCATGGGATGCCTATGCGGTCACTCCCCAGGGAGAGGTGCTCGCAAAGGCCCCCCCTCCGGCGGGAGATGCCTCCTTCGCGATTCCTCCTCCTGCGCTGGACACGCAGCCTCCCGCGGAAGAGGCACCGGCGCCACCGCCCGTTCCGGAGCCACAGGTTCCGGCTCCTACCGGGGACGCGGAGCGTAGTAGCGGCGCAGCCAGCGGCTGAGGCCGTCCAGGCCGGGGAAGAGGACCCGCTCGGTGATGTTCGCCTGGTCGAGCTTGTCCCGGATCTCCCACTTGAGCTTCGCCGGCACCACCAGCCGGCGCACGCCCTGGTGCTGGTGCCCCAGGAACTCGTTCAGGCTCAGGCCCGGCCCGTTCATCACTGAAAACAGCGCGAACTGGTTCACGATGCGCGCATCCAGCGACGGCGGCTCGAAGAACAACACGAACGGTTGCTCCCCCAACCCGTCGAACGTCGCCAGGTCCCCCGCCACCGTCGCCAGCATCTCCGCCGTGAACACGTCCGCCCCCTCCAACCGCAGCTGCTCACGCAGCGGCCGGGGCAACTGCTGGTTCGTCTCGTGGTAGTCCACGCACCAGACCGCGCCGTCCTGCTCCAGCAGGTCCATGCGCTCCGTCATGAAGTGCAGCGCCACATAGGGACTGAACGTCCAGTCCAACAGCCGCGTCGGCATCCCGTGATGCTGCGCCAGCGCCAGCCAGTCCCAGATGGATGTCAGCCGCTCCGTGCCCGGCACGCCTCGCGCGTACTTGCGGAAGGCCCGCAGCAGGTCCCGCTCCTGCCGCACGAACGCCCCGTGGCGGTTGAGCGTCGCCGTCAAATCCAGCGTCGCGTCCGGGACGCCCCGGAACACGAAGCTCGTGCGGAACCGGCCCAGCGGCTCGTTCCAGGAGCCCGCGAACAGCAGGTCCTGCAGCTCCAACCACGATGTGACCCGACGCTCCTGCATCCGCTGTCCCCTCGCCGCCTGACAAGGTGGACCCTGTCCTCCCGGAACGCAGGGGCCGGGCGTCCAGGACGCCCGGTTGGCTCAATCACAGCGCTTGAAACAAAGACGCCTACGGCTGCCCGAAGTTCGCGGGCTGCGTGAAGGCAAACGAGCTGGCACCCGGCGCCTTGTCCTGCTGGAACAGCGGGCACTTGGCGCAGGTGAAGCTCTCCCAGTCCTGACGGACCGCCACGTCGATGCAGCCGCCGTAGAAGCGGCAGTGGACGTTGCGGTGCTCCTCGATGGAGAACGTATCGGCCCGCAGCGGGAGGTGGAACTTGGTGGGACGCGGCTGTGGACAAGGCATTGGATTCTCTCTAGCCCCCCTCGTGGGTGCTGATTCCCTCTACTGACTGGTGCGTCGCGTCATTCCCGGCCGTCCGTCGCCCGGACACTGAACGCCTGCACCCCGTCTCATCGCTGCCAGCAGAAGACCGTGTGGGTGTGACACATTCAAAAGGCACAACAGCCTAATGACGTCGGGCGTCCCTGGCCCGTCCCGCCAGGATGTCTGCCTTCACGCGGAGCAACCGGCCGGGCGGGCCGTCGGAATCTTCACGCCCGGAGCCCTTTCCCGCGAGAATGCGGCGCGTGAGCTCCCCCGCCCGACCCCCCCGCGATTCCTCCCGCTGGCTGAGCGCCCTGGCCCTGCTGTCACTCGTGCTGCTCAGCGGCTGTTCCGCCTTCTCCCGCGCCGTGCGCGAGGGCGACGGCGCCGTGAAGGAGCGCCACTGGGCCGAAGCCGAAGCCGCCTACCTGCGCGCCCTGGCCGCGGATCCGGAGGCCTCCGAAATCACCGTGAAGCTGCGCGCGGTGCGCAGGGAGTGGGGCGAGGAGGTGTACCAGGAGGCCGGCGCCGCCCATTCCTCCGGGGACCTGCCGTCCGCCACCAAGCTGCTGGTGCGCGTGCTGGAGCTGAACCCCGACCATGAAGGGGCCCGCGCGCTGCTCGCGCAGACGTTGGATGCGCGCGTGCAGGTGGCCTTGGGGCTGCTCAAGGAGGAGAAGCTCCAGGATGCCCGCGCGGAGCTGGACGCGGTGCTGGCCGTGTCGCCGGACCACGTGAACGCTCGCAAGGGCGTGGACGCCGTGCAGGTGGCGTGGGCGAAGCGCTTCTTCGCCAGCGCGGAGACGCTGGAGAAGGCCGGCAAGCTGGGCAACGCGCTCGTGGCCTATGTGCGCGCGGACCAGGAGCGCGTGGGCGCCACCGCCGCCCGGGAGCGCGCGGAGGCCGTGCGGCAGCGGCTGCGCGACGAGGTGGCCTTCCTGGTGGTCGCCACGCCCGTGGAGGACAACGCCCAGGCCCCCGACGTCGCCCAGCGGCTGAGCGCGGGACGGCTGGCGTCGGCGCTCCCCACGAAGCTGCCCCTGAAGGTCGTGACGGAGGCGCCCCCGGGCCGCGTGGGCGTGAAGCTGGACCTGTCCCTGGAGCGCGTGCTGCCGCTCAAGGCGGTGGAGGACTCCCAGCGCAGCCAGCGCTACCTCGCGGGCAACCGCTCCGTGCCCAACCCCAAGCGCGGCGACTACGAGAAGAAGCTGCTGGAGGCGGAGCGCACCCTGGAGGGCGTGGAGCGCAAGCAGGCCGCCGTGCTGCGCGAGTACCTCAAGGCCCAGGTGGAGCTGGGCACGCTGCGCGACGCCGCCGAGCGCTGCCGCGAGCGGGAGAAGCGCGAGTGCCGCGCGGCCATCCAGGAGTGCGGCGAGGAGGCCCGCGACGCGAAGAGCCCGGGCAAGGTGCCCAGCGAGTGCGACCCGGAGCGGTGCTCCGGGCAGTGCACCCAGGATGAAGGCCTGATGTCGATGAAGGCCAAGGCGGCGCGCGTGCTGGAGGTGGCGGTGCAGGTGGCCCTGGACAAGGCGGAGACGCAGCGCTCCGAGGTGCAGCGCAACCGCGACTCCGTCTTCCGCGAGCCCATCACCGTGGAGGAGCCCATGTACTCGGACTTCGTCTACGACGTGCAGCTGCACCGGCTCACCGTGACGGCCACCGTGACGTCGGTGATGCGCGACCTCTTGACGCCCCAGCAGGTGCCCGCGCCCAACACGCAGGACTACGCGGTGCTGCACGAGGACCTGGCGCACAAGGGCTATGACCGCTACGGCGTGCTCGCGGACCCCGTGCAGCTGCGCAACGAGCTGGAGCTGCGCGTGGACGCGGGCGACAAGGCCGTGGCGGACGTGGCGAAGCACGTGAGGGAGCGCTTCGACCTGTACCGCGGCAAGCGCGTGGAGGACGCCCGGCGCGGCATGGTGCGCCCCGGCGCGGAGGACGTGGTGGAGACCGCCGTGCGCGCGCTGCTGCTCACCGCGGACGCGCCGCCGCAGGACATCCTCCAGCCCGTCGCCCGCGCGCGCGGCCTCACCCGGCCGGAGGCCCTCCTGGGCGTGGGGCAGTAGTCCAGCGCCCGCGCCTCGCGGCGCGAAACAGGCCGCCCTTCGCGCCGCTCCTGGCGCGAGGGCCTGGCCTCCTCAGTCCAGGCTGGCGCTCATCTCCGGGCGCTCCAGCCTCAGCGTCTCCACCCGGCGCCTGCGCGCGCCCGCGATGGTCAGGTGCCACGCGGCGGCGGCGAGGCCCACGCAGAAGCAGCCGGCCCACAGCGCGGTGGTGCCCATGTGGCCCAGCATCGCTCCGCCCAGCGCGGGGGCGACGCTGGACGCCAGGCCCCACATCATGTGGTACGCGCCCTGGTAACTGCCGCGCAGCTCCGCCGGCGCCAGGTCCGCCACCACCGATGGCGCCACCGGCGAGTGGACAATCTCTCCCAGCGTCCACACCGCCACGGCCGCCATCGCCAGCGGCACGGTGGCCGGCAGCGCGTGCAGCCCGAAGCCCACGGCGGTGAGCACGCCCGCCACCGCCAGCGCGGTGGAGCGGCGCACCCGGCCCACGCTTCGCACGACGAACGGCTGGAGCGCGACGATGAGCACGCCGTTGACGGACATCACCAGCCCGTACTGGGCGGGCGTCAGGCCCTGCTGGGTCAGCGTCACCGGCAGGCTCATGAAGCTCTGGTGGAAGAGCAGGGCCAGCGCGAACACCGGCAGGCAGAAGGCCAGGTACACGCTGTCGCGGAAGGGCGTCAGCACCGCCCCCAGCGGGGAGTGCTCCGCGTGCGCCGCTCGCGCCTCCGGGGGCCGCGTCTCCGGCACGAACGCCCAGACGCAGCAGCCGTAGAGGAACGTGGTCACCGCGTCCGCGATGAAGAGCAGCCGGTAGCCCAGCCCCGCGAGCAGGCCCGCCAGCGGCAGCGCGATGGCGAAGCCCAGGTTGATGACCCAGTAGAGCAACCCGTACGCGCGCGCCCGGTCCCGGGGCGGCACCAGGTCCGCCACCGCCGCGGACACCGCCGGCCGGTACAAATCCCCCAGGATGCCCAGGAGGAAGGCCGCCACCGCGATGCGGCCCGGCGTCTCCGAGTGGCCGATGAGCAGCATGGCCCCCGACCCCAGCCACAGACCCCCCGCGAGCGTCAGCCGCCGGCCCACCCGGTCCGCGAGCATGCCCCCCAAGGGCGCCGCCAGCACCGCGCCCGCGCCGTTGAGCGCCACGATGAAGCCCGCCTGCTCCACGCTGAAGCCGCGCTCGCGCGTGAGGTACAGCGCCAGGAACGGCGCGACGAAGGACCCCAGCCGGTTCACGAAGGTGCCCACCCACAGGACCCAATACGTCCGTGGCAGGCCACCCCCGCCCAGCGCTCTCAACACCGTGGCAACGGGATTCATGGCGTTTGCCCGACGGACATGGAGAGGAAGGACTGACCGCGGGCGCCCGCCAGCATGCCCCCGATTCCAGCCGCGCGCGAAACGCGACTTCCCCGCGCGCACCTTCATGGCGCTGGACATCGCTGGCGGGCTCCTCCAGGTTGCCGCGCCAATCCACACCCTGGAAGGCGGGACGCAAGGCGGGCATGGGGCAGGTCATCGGACTCCTGGGGGTGTGTCTCGTCTTGGGCGTGCTGGCGCGGCGCAGTGGCCGGTTCCCCGAAGGGACGGCGCCCGCGTTCAACGTCTTCCTGCTCAACGTGTCCCTGCCGGCGCTGGTGCTGCGCGCCATGCACCGGCTGGAGTTCGCGCCCGGGCTGGTGGTGGCCGCCGCGGCGCCGTGGCTGCTCTTCGTGGGGGCGGTGCTCTTCCTCCGCCTGCTCGGGCCCCGGCTGGGGCTGTCGCGCGAGTCGGTGACGGCGCTCATCCTCACCGCGGGGCTGGGCAATACGGCCTTCGTGGGCCTGCCCATGGCCGCCGCGCTGCTGGGGCCCTCGGGCGTGCCGGTGGCGGTGGTGGCGGATCAGCTGGGCTCGTTCCTGGTGCTGGCGACGCTCGCCACGCTGACGGCGGCGAGGGCCAGCGCCCGGTCGGAGCTGTCCGTCCGCTCGCTCGTGCGCAAGGTGCTGGGGTTCGTCCCGTTCCAGGCGCTGGTGCTGGCGCTGCTGCTGCGTCCCTTCGCCTTCCCGGAGTGGCTGGAGTCCGTGCTGCAGCGGCTGGGGGACCTGCTCACGCCGCTGGCGCTGTTCGTCGTGGGCTTCCAGCTGAGGCTGAAGGGGCTCTGGCCGCGGGTGCCGGCGCTCGCGCTGGGGCTGTCCTACAAGCTGGTGCTCGCGCCGCTGGCGGTGCTGGGCCTGCTGATGCTCATGCCCGGGCTGGCGCTGGTGGTGAAGCAGGCCACGGTGTTGCAGATCGCCATGGCGCCCATGGTGACGGCCGCCATCCTCGCGGCCGAGCATGACCTGGACGCGGACCTGGCGGTGCTGATGGTGGGCGTGGGCATTCCGCTGTCGTTCGCCACCGCGCCGCTGCTCTTGTCCCTGGTGCACTGACGCCCGTGTGCGGCACGGGCGTCAGTCGATTCGTTTCAGGCGAGCGCCGTGGTCTCGAAGGAGAGCTCGACGCCATTGGGCTTCACGCGCATCTGCGGGCGCGACAGCACATGGCAGTGCGGGCAATAGCCGTGGGCACCGGCTGGCGTGGCCCGGATGGAGACCGCGCCGCCACACATCATGCAGCCCTCGGGAAGATCGAAGTCCGCGAACCGCTCTCCGCTCTGGGTCTCGAATTGGGTCATGACATTGAGTTAACGCAGGATCCGCCCGACACAAGCAGACCGGCTCCGCGCCGCGAGGACCCGGTGTGACGCCTTGCCCCACCTTTCGGGGACAGAAGACGGCCCTCCAGGGCAGCCTGCAAAGGTTACCGGCCGATCTGCGACTGCTCACCCGCCGACACCGCAACCTGTTGGGCGGCCTTGCGGACGCTGGCACGGGGATTTCATAGCGCACCCCCTCGGACAGCAACGGGACGGGGGAGGCGCGGGATGGGTGCAGGGAACACAGTGAAGGTCATGTGCGACCGGAAGGGCTGGCGGGTGGAGGTCGCCCACTCGGGGGGTGTGCGGCGCTACCGGTACGGCAGCGAGTCGCAGGCGCGCTACTTCGCGGCGGTGTTCGAGCTGGGGCCGAGCGTGCTGCCCCCCAAGAACCACGCGCGAAGGCGGCAGGAGCCCCGCTTGGCTCTACCCAATGAGGTCTCTTTCGGAGAGGCTTGGCTGCATGAGTGATGCTCCCAAGCCCAAGCCCTTCATCCTTCCCAACCGGCAGCACGTCACCAAGGAGCCGGATCCGGGCGGCCGTTGGTCCGCGCAGTTCCCGGACACGATTGGTTACACCAGCCAGGGCGGCGGCAAGGTGCCGGCCGACTTCGGGTGGAACACCAACCCCAAGCAGTGGCAGGAAGAGCTGACGCCGCAGACGCTGGCGGAGCGCTTCGAGGAGCTGCGCATCCTGCCTCCGAAGAAGGACGCCCCCGCGCTGCCCCCGCCGGCCACGCCCGCGAAGCCCTGAAGCTCCGGGTGAATCAGCGGGCCGTGTCCGCTTCCAGGGCCCGGAGGTTCCCGGGCCCTGTCGAAGCGTGACTCGCTAGCTGAAGGGCAGGCTGGCCAGCCGCTCGCGGAAGCGGGCGAGCAGCTCCCTCGCGCCGGCCTCGTTGAGCCCCGCGGAGGCCTCCTGACGGCCCTTGCGCAGGAAGGCGTCGAAGGGCGCCGAGCGGCCCGACAGCGCGCCCGCCGCCGTCACCGCCTCCTCCAGGACCCGCGCCGCGCCCGGAGAGCCCAGCTCCAGGTGCATCTCCACCTGCTCCAGCTTCGCACCGCTCGCGGCCCACACCGCGCGGTCGTGCACGGTGAGCCACATGCGGGTCAGCTCCTCCATCGCTTCTTCCAGCAGCGCGAGGAAGGGCTCCACCAGCCCGGGCAGCACCTCAGGCCCCAGCGCGGCCTGCGTGCCCGCGTCACGCAGCCGGCCTCGCGCCGCGACGATTTCGCGCTTGGTGGGCGTCTTCAGCGCGAGCGACGCGGGCAGGGACACGAACGCGGCCAGGCTCTCCTCGGCCTGCCTCGCCAGCGCGGGCCGCTGGGCGTCCGTGGCCTTCGCGGCGCGCTCCAGCCGGCCTTGCAGTGAGCGGCGCAGATCCGCCGCCGCGCCTCGCAGGGCCACGCGCGCGCCCACCTGGTTCGCGTAGCCGGGCACCACGTCCTCGCGGCGCACGTCCGCGAAGGCCGCGGCGGTGAGGTACACGAGGTCGCCAATGCGGTTGCGGAAGTCCGCGCGCGACGCGGCCAGCTCCGACATCAGCGTCCAGCGGTCGCTCACCACCTCCGGCCGGCGCATCTGCACGCCCAGCTCCTGCAAGCGCTTGGACAGGCGCTCCGCGCTGGCGTGCAGCACGGCCTCCGCTTCCTGGGACAGGCGCTCGTCGGAGCTCGCGGGCGGCGGGGCCCAGCCGCCGTCGCTGGACGTGGCGGGGCGCGCGGGCGGCGGGAAGGCGTCGCGGATGGCGGCCACGAGCTTGTTGACGTCCGTCAGCGTCTCGCCGATGGCGGGCGCCATCGTCTCCCAGAGGGACAGGTCCGCGGCGTCGTCGGGTTCGGCGGTGGTGGGCTCGTACTTCACGATGCTCAGGTGCCCCAGCCGGTCGATGGCGACGGCGGCCGCCTGGTAGACCTTGCGCAGCCGCGTCGCGAAGTCGCGGTCCATCAAGGCTTCGAGCAGCGCATCCAGGCGGGGCGGCAGGGCATCCTGCGGGAGACGGTTCTTCGACACGGCCATGACGCGTCACCCTAGCCCAGCCACCCCACGGATACGTCAACGGGGGGAGGTGGGGACCGGCTCCGCGCTTTCCGGCGTACAGTGGAAAGACGGGGAGAAACGCATGACAGGTGGCATCCAGCGCCGGCGATGGGTGGCCAGAGGGCTCGGGCTGTTGTTCGTGGGGGGAGGCCTGGCCTTCATTGCTTCCGGGCGATGTCTGTCCGCCTGGATGTTCCAGGGCGTGGACGTGCGCGCGTGTCCGGACGGCGAGTTCCGCCAGACGGTGAGCCTGTCCGCCAACGGGCTCGCGCGGGGGGGCTCCAGCCGGGTGACGGTCTGGGCGGAGGCGCACGGGATGGACGCGGAGGGCCGCGAGCTCACGGCCTACGTGGGCCGGGGCACGGCGGCGCTGTTCCTGGTGGACGCGGCCGGCAAGGAGACGCCGCTGCCGCTGGATGACAAGGGCCGTTGGGAGCGCGAAGGCTCCGGTCCCCTGTCGGCGCCCGTGACGCTGCCCGCGGTGCCTGACGGCGATTATCAACTTCGCGCACGCCTCACCACGCCGCTGGGCACCGGCACGGTGGACTCGGCGCTGCCCCTGTACGCGCCCGCGCGGGTGCGCGTGCTGACGGACCGGCCCCTCTATGAGCCCGGGCACCGGGTGCGCTTCCGCGCGGTGGCGCTGCGCGCGAAGGACCTGTCGCCGCTCGATGGACGGCCGGGGACGTGGAAGGTGACGGACCCCTCCGGCGAGGTGGTGCTGGAGGAGCGCGCGCCCGCGGGCAACTGGGGCGTGGTGGCGGGGGACTTCCCGCTGGACCGGGGCGCGCCCACGGGCACGTGGATGGTGTCGTGGACCAGCGGTGGCGCCTCTGGTGACGCGGCCTTCACGGTGGAGCCCTTCACGCTGCCGCGCCTGCGGATGGAGGCGAAGAGCCCCCGGCCCTTCTGGCGCGCCAACGACACGCCGGAGGTGACGGGGCAGGTGTCGTACGCGTCTGGCGCGCCGGTGGCGGACACGGACGTGACGCTGGCGTGGAGCCACGCGGGCGCATGGCCTCCTCCGACGGAGTGGCTCCAGGGCGAGCTGCCCACGAAGGCGCGCACGGATGCCGCTGGCCGCTTCCGCGTGACGCTGCCGCGCGTGCCCCAGGACCTGCGCGGCCAGGCCACGCTGAGCGCGAGCCTGGAGGCGAAGGACCCCACGGGCGAGCCGGTGCGCGGTGGCGTGTCGCTCCTCCTGTCCGAGGACGCGCTGGCCGTGTCCTCCGTGACGGAGCTGGAGGACGGGCTGGTGGCGGGCTTCAGCAACCGCGTCTACCTGCGCGCCACCACCGCGTCGGGCCAGGTGCAGCCGGGCGCGGAGGTGACGGTGACGCGCGCGTGGGACCCGCGCGACAAGGGCGTGAGCGCGGTGGCGGACGAGGACGGCGTGGCCGCCTTCCAGCTGGACCCGGGCCCCGCGGTGAACGTGGTGGTGCCGCCCCTTCTGGTGCGCGTGCAGCCGCGTCCGCCGTCCGTGTCGCTGGTGTTGTCCAAGGACCTGCTGGGCGCGCAGGGAGGACAGACGTCGCTGGAGGACCAGCTCGCGCTGGAGCGGCTGCTGCCCACGCTGCACCCTTGCGCGCGCTTCGTCTCCCCGGCCTCTGGCTCCGCCATGGCGGAGTTCGCGGTGCGGGTGGGCGCGGCCGGGCAGGTGCTGGACGTGGCCGGCGCGGAAGAGGGGTTGGAGGCGTGCATGGCGTCGGCGCTGCGCGCGAAGGGACTGCCGGCAAGAGCGGAGCGGATGCTCCAGCTTCGCTTCCATGCGCGGGAGCCGGGCCTGCCTTCCTTCCGCTGGAACACGCAGGTCGCCTTCGGGGACGAGCGGGGCTTGAGCGACGGGCTGACGCTCGCCACGCTGGATGCGCGTTCGTGCCTGCCTCCCACGCTGGACCGCGCCGTGGCCATCCCTGGCGCGATGACGTGGCGGCGGTGGGCGGACAAGCCGGAGCTGGCGCTGTCCTGGGTGGCGGAGCCCGTGCCGGATGACTCGCTCCCCGAGGCGGTGCTGGCGTGCGTGAAGGAGCGCTTCGCGCGCATCCGCGTTCCGGCCTCGACGCAGGCGGAGCTCCAGTCGGGACGGCGGCCGTCGGAGGCCATGGGCGTGGTGCGCTTCATCGCGCAGCCCACATACGGCGGCAACGGCATCCCCCGTCCGCCCCAGGCCACCACGTTCCTGGGCTACGAGTTGAAGGTCCGCGCGAAGTGGGATGGTCAGGACATGGGGGAGACGAAGCTCGTGCTGCGCCCCGCGCACCTGCCGCCGCTGCGCTCCCGCGTGACGCCGGTGCTGGCGAAGGCAGGCGAGTCCGTGAAGGTGGAGCTGCTGCGCGGCCCCGGCTTCACGGGTGAGCTGCCCAAGACGCTGGAGCTGGTGGCGGGGCTGACGCGGCTCAAGGAGAAGCTGGACCCGGCCACGCGCTCCGCGCACTTCACGCTGCCCCAGGACTTCGAGGGCTGGGCGCAGGTGGAGGGCGTGGAGGCGACCGCGCGCGTGTACGTGGCGCCCCGCGCGTCGCTGTCGGTGGAGGTGTCTCCTGACAAGCCCGCGTACGCGCCCGGAGAGCTGGCGCACCTCCAGGTCCACACGCGCGTGGACGGCAAGGACGGCGAGGCGGCGGTGGGCCTCTTCGGCGTGGACGAGACGCTGTCCCAGCTGGCGCCGCTGCCAGGCGCGGACGCGCTGGACGGGCTGCGGCCTGCTCCGTCGGTGGCCACGCCTGCCTTCGGCGTGCTGGACGGCCAGGCGCTGGCCATGGGCCGCATCCGGGGCGCGAACGCGGCCGCGGCGGCGCTCTTGCGCGTGACGGGGGTGCCCGGGCTGGAGGACGTGGAGACGGCCGTGTCGGTGAACGCCAGGAGCCCCTTCTCCCCGGACGCGGAGCTGACGGAGCCCTTCTACGCGGTGCTGACGGAGCTGCACGCGCGCACGCGCAAGTGGGAGGAGACCGCGCCCGAGGGTGAGACGTTGGACCCCGCAGGGCTCGCGCGGCTGTGGGCGGAGTCGCTGGCCGCGTGCGAGCAGCGCGGGCAGAAGGTGACGGATGCGTTCGGCCGCAAGCTGCGCCTGTCGCGGCTGCCGCAGGACCTGCTGGCCCTCACGGATCCGCGCGCGGTGGTGGTGAATGGAACGCGGTTGCCGGAGGACGTCGTGAACTGGGGCGCGTGGGTCGCCCGGGAGGCGCCATGAAGCAGCGCTCGTGGATGTCCGGGGTCGTGGGCCTCGGGGTGGGGTTCGTGCTGGGCGGGGTGACGCTCGCGCTGGTGGCGGGGGATGTGATTCGCAAGACCATGGGGCAGTCCGCCGCCGCGCTCGCGGGGGACGGCATCGTCGCCACCCTGTCGCCACGCCCCGGCGGTAGGACGATGAAGAGCTTCGGCTCGTCGACCTCCTACGACGAGGAGTCCGTCGATTCGCGAGGCGGCGGCGGGGCCGAACCTCCGATGGCCGCGGCACCCGTGATGGAGGTGGCGGCACCTCCGGAGCCGGAGATGGAGGAGGGGGGCGTCAGCGAGGACAAGGGTGGCGCGGCCGCGCCCACCCGCGCGTGGTTCCCGGAGACGTTCCTCTTCGAGCCCCTGGTGGTGACGGACGCGAACGGCGTGGCGACGGTGCCGGTGCGCGTGCCGGACCGGCTGACGCAGTGGCGGGTGCTGGCGCTCGCGCACTCGCGCTCCGGCGCGCAGGCGGGGGCGGTGACGTCCTTCGCGGGCACGCTGCCCACGTACGTGGATCCGGTGCTGCCGCCCTTCCTTCGCGCGGGCGACACGGTGCGCCTCCCGGTGCAGGTGGTGAACACCACCGACAAGGCCGTGGAGGCCGCGCTCAAGGTGGACGTGAAGGGCGCGCAGGTGGAGGCCGGCGCTCGCACCGTGCGGGTGCCCGCGCGTGGCAGCGTGGTGGAGTTGGTGACGGTGAAGGCCGCGGGCGCGGGGCCGGTGACGCTGCGTGCCTCGCTGGGAGACACGGACGCGGTCGTGCGCGACTTCGACGTGTGGGCCACCGGCCAGCCCATGGTCCAGACGCGCGGTGGTTCGCTGGCGGCGCCGCGCACGCTGTCCCTGGTGGGCCCCGCGGACGCGCAGGCCGGCAGTGAGCGGGTGCGCTTGCAGGTGTACCCGGGCGCGCTGGGCATGGTGCGCGCGGAGCTGGCGGCGGTGGAGCGCCGGCCGGTGGACGTGGCGGGGGACGCGTACGCGCTGCTGCTCGCGGGCCAGGCGCCGGAGCTCCTGAAGTCGCTGGGCGAGACGGCGGACCCCGCGGCGCTGAAGGCGCTGTCGTTGGTGGCGACGCAGCGGGTGCTGCGCGCGGCGCGGGCGCCGTCGATTGAAGTGGCGACGCGGCTCGCGGAGGGCGCGCTGGCCCACCCGGACAACCCCGTGCTCGCGCGGCTGGGGGAGAGACTGGTGGCGCAGGTGGCCCAGGCGCAGCGGCCGGACGGCACCTGCCAGGGCGGTGAGGGCTGGACGCTCCAGCGGCTGCTGGTGGCGACGGCGAACTGCGCCCGCACGGTGCGCGCGGCGCAGGGCACCCCGGAGGGCAAGCAGCGCGCGTCGGCCTTCACCGTGCGCGCGTCGGGCGTCTTCGAGCGCTACCTGCCGCAGGTGAAGGATGGCTATACGGCCGCGGTGCTGCTGGCGGAGGGCTCCGCGGAGGGCAGCGTGGCGGACGCCCTGCGCACCCGCGTGCGCGAGGCGCTGAAGTCCGGCCCGGACGGCACCGCGTGGCTGCCGGTGGATCCGGACACGGTGCGCGCGGATGGGGAGCTGCCCTCGGAGGCGGAGGCCACGGCGATGGCGGTGCTCGCCCTCCAGGGTGATGCGAAGGCGCCGCTCGCGGACCTGGGCGCCTGGCTGCTCGCGCACTACACGCCGGGCCTGGGCTGGGGGGATGGGCAGGCCAACCGCGTGGGGCTGCGCGCCGCGCTGGCCCTCTTCAAGGATCCGCTGCCGGACCGGGTGCGCGTGACGGTGGCGCGCGACGGACAGGTCGTCACGGAGGGCACCTACGACACGAAGGCGCTGCGCGAGGTGCTGGCGCTGGAGGCCGCGGCGCCGGGCTCGGCGGGGTCGCATACGTGGACCGTGCGCGCGGAGCCCGCGGTGCCGGGGCTGGGCTTCTCCCTGGCGCTGTCCGCGGCGGTGCCGTGGAAGAGCGAGGTGAAGGGCGGCCTCCAGCTGGCCGTGACGGGGCCGAAGGAGGCGCGCGTGGGACAGCTGACGAACGTGCGCGTCCAGGTGGGTGCGCCGTCCTCGTTGCCGCTGCGCTTCCAGCAGGAGCTGCCCGCGGGCGTGCAGGTGGACCCCGCGAGCCTGGCAGCGCTCGTGGCGTCCGGACAGGTGACCTCCTGGGATGTGCAGGATGGTGCGTTGTCCTTGGACCTTTCTCCCAGGGAGCAGGGCGCGCCGGTGCAGGTGGAGTTCCGCGTGCTGCCCACGCTCGCCGGGACGTTGCAGGCGGGCGCGGCGCGACTGGGGGTGCCTGGCCGGCCAGACATCACCGCGTCCTTGCCGCCCACCACCTGGGCCGTGCGCTGATGCCCTCCGGTGCCGTGGGGTCATTCTCCACTCACGGCGCCGGTGCAGGTCCCTTCCGTCTGGCCCCGGGGGCGAGTGGAATGCGCGCCGGAAGCGCGGCAGGGGCCCGTTCCTCCGGGCGCCCCCCGCCCGGTGCAATCGCTGCCCGCGTGCGTACACTTCAGGGTGCACGGCGGAGATGCATTTGCGCGCGGCAGCGAGGAATTGGATGGAGCTTGAAGGCTCCGAACAGGAGGAACTGACCCACGCCCTCCTGGGCGCGTTCACCTCGGTGGAGGAGCTCCTCCGGATGGTCGAGGTGAAATGCGGCCGCAGCCTGGTGCCCCCCGTCGAACGGGAGGGGGCGGCGCGGGCCCGGGCGCTCGTGCGCACCGCGGAGGCGGAGGGGTGGACGGACGTGCTGGTGCGCGGCGCGCACGCGGCGGCGCCGGGCCATCCGCGCATCCGCCGCTTCCTGCAGAGCTACCTGTCCTCCGTGCAGCGCAGCGTGTCCGGCAGTGCCCTGGCGCGCATCGTCCAGCAGTCCAGGCTGGCGCTGACGCCGCAGGTCTGGCGCGACCGGCTGACCACGCTGTCGCGGCGCGTGTGCCGCGTGGAGCTGGAAGGCGGCCGCGCGCTGGGTACGGGCTTCCTGGTGGCGCCGGACATCGTGCTGACGAACTCGCACGTCATCGAGCACCGGCTGCTGGAGGCGCTGCGCGTGCGCTTCGACTTGAAGGTGCTGCCGGACCGCATCGCGGTGCACCCGGGCCGGGTGTTCGCGGTGACGGCGTGCCTGGCGCAGAGCCCGCACAGCCCGGCGGACCTGATGCATCCGCGCCCGCGCGAGGCCACGCGCGACGAGCTGGACTACGCCTTCCTGCAGATTCAGGACGCCCCCGGCGAGGACCGGCTGGGAGACCGGCCGCGCGGTTTCATCCCGCTGGCCCCGTCGTCGCCCACGGCGTTCGAGACGGGCGCGCTGGCGCTCGTGGTGCAGCATCCGAAGGGGCGGCCCATGCAGGTGGCGCTGGACACGTTCCAGGCGGTCAACCGCTCCCAGACGCGAGTCACCTACTGCACCAACACGCACCCGGGTTCGTCCGGGTCGCCCTGCTTCACGCCGGACCTGGAGCTGGTCGCGCTGCACCACAGCGGAGACCCACGCCCCGGCCACGAGTCCGCCGAGGACGACGAGGGCATCCCCCTGGACACCATCCGCTCGAGCCTGTCCGGGAGCGTGCTGCGCCGCCTCGGCTGGGAGTGACGAGGCCGGGCCCCGGTCTTCCAGAACCTGTCCGACTGTCGGACAGGTTCGTGCGGTACGCCGCCGACAGCGAGCCTGGAAGCACGGCTGCTACACCCCTGTGACGAGGCTGTGGATCCGCACGCGTGGACGCGCATGCGGGCGCGGGGAAGGGGGCTGCTATCGTCCCCGCGCATGAGCCTTCCCGCTCGAAGCACCCTGGCCGCGAAGGTCCTGTCCCACGCCAGCGCGTGGCTCATGTGCACCGTGCTGTGCCTGCTGCCCGTGCTCGCGGGCGCGGCGCCGCGCTTCGGCCTCGCGGGCCTGTCCTCCAACAACGAGGTGCGCCTGCGCACGTCCACCGCCCACCTGGAGACGGTGCTGCGCGTGGACCTGCTGCCCACGCCCACGGACGTGTCTCCGGACGCACCGCGCGACGCGGGCGCGGAGGCCACGCGGGTGACGGTGCTGGTGGATCCGCTGCTCGCGGCGGACGGCACGCAGGTGCCGGTGACGGTGCGCGTGGGCACGACGGAGGGCGCGGCGGAGGTGCCCATCTCCGTGCGGCAGCCGGTGACGGTGACGCTGTCCGCGGACCTGCCCGCGGCCGGTGACTTCCACGGTCGCGTGGTGCTCCTGGGCGACGGCGTGCGGGAGGTCACCCCGCTCGTCGTGCAGCGCATGGCGGTGGCGCCCACGGTGCAGTTCTATCCGGTGGCCCCCGCGCGCGGTTGGACGCTGGGGCCGTTCTCCGGCAAGGCCACGGTGCGGCTGACCTTCCGGGAGACGGCCGGCGTGGGCGGCGCGGTGGGGCCCGCGGCGGTGGTGCAGCTGGACCGCAGGGCGGGTGGCTCCGGAGACGGCGCCGCGCCCGTGCAGGCGCAGGACGCGAAGTGGTTCTTCCGCGGACCGGATGGCCAGCCGCAGGGCCCGGGGAAGGAGGGCATCCTCCAGGTGCCCGCCCATGGCACCGGCCTCTTGAGCCTGGACGTGGACGACCTGCCGGAGTCCGGCGAGTACACCGGCACGGTGCGGCTGCTCGTGCCGGAGGGCGCGGCGGTGGAGCAGGCCTTCACCGTCTGGGTGAAGACGCCCGCGATGTTCGGCGCGTTCCTCATCTTCCTGGGCGTGGTGACGTCCGCGGCGGTGCGCTTCTATGTGCAGCGCGTGCGCCCGCGCGTGAACCTGCGCAGCCGCGCGGAGGCCGCGCGCCAGAAGCTCCAGTCCCTGGTGCCCGCCCGTCCGCTGGAGCGCGAGGCCACCGTGGCCGCGTCGCTGCGCCGCCAGGTGGACGCGCTCCTCGCGGACATCCAGCGGCCGCTGAGCGGGCTCGTCGTGCAGGACTCCGTGCTCGCCCTGTTCGAGGCGCGCCTCCAGCTGTTCTCGCTCTGGTCCGTGCTCCTGCGGCAGCTGGAGGGGCTCAAGGGCGTGGCGCTGCTGGACGCGGAGCGCAAGCTCAAGGCGGTGGAGACGCTGCTCCAGAATGATCAGGCCACGTCCGCGGACTTCTCCGAACAGGCGCAGCTCTTGCGCACGCTCGACCTGGAGGCGGTGGCCCGCGCGGTGCTGGAGGCGCGGCTGACGGAGCTTGAGCAGCAGTCGCGGACGCTGTCCTCCCAGCGCGGGGATGACCCGGTGAGCCGCCGGCTCCAGGGGGAGCTGCCCCTGTACGTGCTGCGCGCGCGCCAGCAGCTGCCGGGGCCCGACCTGGAGGCGTCACGGCGGCTGGTGGAGACCGCGCGCGAGGCGTTCCTCGAAATCCTCCTGACGGACCTGGAGGACGCCCTCACCGCGAAGGAGCTGCCCGGCGGCTTCACGCAGGAGGAGTGGGCGGCGCTGCGCCTGCGCGTGGGCGAACAGCTGGCCCGGGCGCGGGCCCGCATGTCCGCCAGCGTGGACGAGGCCTACCTCTACTACCAGTCCGCGCACGCGCTGTACCTGCGCGAGCTGGTGGACAACCTGGAGGAGGCGCTGACGCAGCTCCAGGCCCAGTCCGGCGGCGGGCTGAACACCCTGTCGGACTGGCGCACCGCGGTGGACGCGCGGCTGGCGACGGCGCGCGAGCAGCTGGACAAGGGCGAAGCGAACCTGGCCTCGGCGGAGTACCGCGCCGCCCGCGAGGACTTCGCGCGCCACGTCACGCTCCCGCCGCCCCCGGTGTCCATGGGCGGCCGGCTGGCCCTGGAGTCCGTTCCCTCCGCCGTGACGCTGGACCCCTTCTCGCAGCCGGCCACGGAGTCGCCACCGCCGCCGCAGTCGCCGCTGCCCGGCGGGCCCGCCACCGGGAACCTCTCCCCCCTGCCACCGTCGTCCACGAAGGCGAGCACCGACGTGCTGGTGAACCTGGACTGGATTCCCCTGCCGCGCTCGCGAGACCTGTGGAAGGTGGAGCTCGCGGTGCTGGGGATGATGTCCATCATCGCGGTGCTGCTGGGGCTCCAGGTGTTGGATGTCTTCGCGCCCACGTGGGGCGGCTCCGGCGCGTGGATGACCGCCTTCCTCTGGGGCTTCGGCCTGCACCAGGTGGGCAACGCCACCTTCGACGGCCTGTGGGGCATGGTGTCGCGGCTGGAGAAGTAGCCTCAGGCCTTCTTGCCGCGGATGGCGCGCGCGGCCAGCCGGTCCACCAGCGCGGGCGCCACCAGCTTGAGCACCTGTCCCACGCGGCCGGTGAGCGTCATCACCAGCTCGCGTTGGCGGCGCTCCATGGCGTTCAGGATGAGGGCCACGCAGGTGTCCACGTCCATGGTGGCGCCCGCTTCGTCGCGAGGGCTCTGTCCCAGGGGCCGGCCCTCCGGACCCAGCGCGTGCGCGCGGATGTCCGTGGCCACGAAGCCCGGCGACACCACGAGCACGTCCGTGCCGGTGCCCAACAGTTCGATGCGCAGCGAATCGAAGAAGCCCTGCATCGCGTGCTTGCTGGCGGCGTAGCCGGTGCGCATGGGCACGCCCGTCTTGCCCGTCAGGGACGACACGGCGACGAGCAGTCCCTTGCGCGCCTTGATGTGCGGCAGCGCGTGGAAGGTGCAGTGCACCGCGCCCAGGTAGTTGATGCGCATGAGGCGCTCGTAGAGGCCCAGGTCCTTCACGTCCTCGAAGCGCGAGTGCATGGTGATGCCCGCGTTGTTGACGAGCACGTCCACGCCGCCGAACGCCTCCACCGTGCGCTCCACCAACCGGCGGCACGCCTCCGGGTCACCCACGTCGGTGGGCACCGCCAGCGCCTTGCCACCGGCGACCTCGCAGGACCCCTTCACGCGCTCCAGCGCCTGGGCATCCCGCGCCGCCAGCGCCACGTTCGCGCCCAGGCCGGCCAGGGCCACCGCCAGCGCCTCGCCGATGCCCGCGGACGCGCCGGTGACAATCACGGTCTTTCCTTGCATGGGCTGCTTCTTCCCAGGGGGGTTCATCCATGTCCTCCCGTGAACCGTTCCGCGAAGTGCAATCCGCCAATGAGCAGCAGCCCACACAGGAAGCCCACCACGCGCTGGCGTGAGTCCGGGCCCCGGCGCAGCTCCGGCAACAGGTCCACCGCGCCGATGTAGAGGAACGAGCCTCCGGCGATGGCCAGCACCGTGCCCTGGAGCGAGGGCAGATACCGGGTGCCCAGCAGCACTCCCGCGGCGCCCACCGCGGCGGTGAGCTGCACCGCGCCCAGCGCGACCAGCGACCGCGCGCGAGTCCAGCCCGCGGCGCGAAGGAGCGCGTAGTCGCCCACCTCCTGCGGCAGCTCGTGGACGATGACGGCGAACGCGGTGGCGAAGCCCGCTTCCGGCGACACGAGGAAGGCCGCCGCGACCGCCGCGCCATCGCCCACGTTGTGCAGCGCATCCGACGCGAGCAGCGCGCCCGGCAGCGTGGGCACGCTCGGGTGCGCATGATGATGGCCATGCGCGTGTCCGGCGGCGCACTCGGCGTCATGGTGGTGATCGCCCAGCGCCCACTCCATGAGCGCCAGCGCGACGAAGCTGGCGAAGGCCCACGCGAAGGCGGCATTGCCCCGGGCCTCCACCGCCTCCGGCAGCACCTCCAGGAACACCGCGCTCAAGAGCGTGCCGGCGGCGAAGGCCACCAGCGCGGGCAGCCGCCGTTGCAGCCAGCGCTCGGACAGCACCCCGCCCGCGAGCCCGGCCAGGCCGTCCAGCCCCACCGCGACGAAGACGAGCAGGACGGTCTGTGTATCCATCAGGGGGCCATCAGCCACGCGAGCACTTCTTGGGGATTGTCCACGTGCACGAAGTGGCCGGCATCCGGAAGGAGGGCCACGGGGCAGCCCGCGTCCTCCAGGCGCCGGGCGCTCTCCTCGGACACGTAGCGGCTGCGCCCGCCGCGGATGCAGCGCAGGGGCGGGTGCACGGGGCGCTCCACCGCGGGCCACAGGTCCTGGCCGTTGACGCGGCGGTGGAGCTGGAGGAGCGCGTCGCGGTCGAAGCGCCAGCGCACGCCGTCACCGTCGGGCGTGAGGTTCATGAGGAGCCAGTCCGACAGCCCCTCCGACAGGCCATTGCCGATGAGGTTCTCGCGCAGGGCCTTGCGGCTGTCCGCGCGCGGCGGGGCCTTCAGGAGGATGTCCAGGACATAGCCGCTGTCTGACAGGTTCAGCGGCACGGGCCCGGGCGCGATGTCGAGCATCGCCACGCTGCGCACACGCTCGGAGGCCTCCAGGCTCGCGGCCAGGGACACGCGGCCGCCCAGCGAGTGGCCCACCCAGTCCACGGCGCCGGTGAAGCCCTGCGCGTCGAGCGTGGCCACCACGTCGCGAGCGAGCGTGGTCAGGTCCGAGTCCGGATGCAGGGCCGGGGAGGTGCCGTGGCCGGTGAGGTCGGGCAGGAGGATGCGGCGGCGCGGATCCGCCTTCGTCCACGCGACGGCCAGCGAGCGCAGGTTGCGGCCCGTCCCGAGGAAGCCGTGCAACATCACCGTGAGCACGTCACCCGTGCCCACCTGAAAACTTTCGAGCATCACGCCACCGCCGTCGTGTGTCGCATGCCTTGACCTGGGGGCACGCCTGCCGCTTCATACCGCGAACCCCCCTTTCGTCGAGGTGAACCCGATGGCATCCGTCTCCTGGTTGTTGCTGGCGCTCGGCGCCAACCCCGTCGCTGCTCCGGCCGCGGCCCAGGCTCCGGCCGACCCCAAGGTCGCGGTGGCCACGGTGCTGGACGACTGGCACCGCGCGGCGGCGGTGGCCAACGAGGCGCGCTACTTCGCCTTCTTCACGCCGGACGCGGTCTTCATGGGCACGGACGGTGAGGAGCGCTGGACGGTGGACCAGTTCCGCGCGTGGGCGAAGCCCTACTTCACGAAGGGCAAGGCCTGGTCCTTCAAGTCGGTGTCCCGCAACGTGTTCTTCTCCAAGGACGGCCAGGTCGCCTGGTTCGACGAGGCGCTGGACACGCCCAACCTGGGCCCCGCGCGCGGCAGCGGCGTGCTGGTGAAGGACGCGGCCGGCTGGAAGATCGCCCAGTACAACCTCTCCGTCCCCATCCCCAACGACCTGATGGGCGAGGTGACGAACCGCATCGCCACGTACTCCAAGGCCAAGGCCGCCACACCGCCCGCCCCGGCAAGCAAGCCCGCGGCGAAGCCCTGACGCATGCCTGCCTGCGTCATGGTCCGGCTTCATGACAGAACCATGACAAACGTATGGAGGAGCTGAGGCCCTCCGCCATTTCCTACGCTGTACGTTGGGGTCCTTCGCCACTCTGTAACGGAGGCCCCAACGCATGCGTGTCATCACCCCCGACCTTCTCGTCGCGGCCGTGACGGAACTCTCCCGGGGATCGAAGCTGGTCCGACTGAAGGACGTTCAGGCGTGGTGTGAGTGGAACGGAGTGGATGCGCAGGGCGACGGCCTGCGGAACCAGGCGCTCTGGGAAGCGGAGCGCGCCGAGGCCCAGGGCCAGCGCCGGCTGCTGAAGTTCAAGAGCGGCGAGTGCAAGCAGTCCCGGCTGGGCTGGGCGCTCATCCCCCACGGGACCAAGGCGCGCGAGCTGGCCACGGACCTGCGCTGGTGCGAACAGACGTGGAACGGCATGGACTGGGAGTGGGTGGGCGGAGTCGCGCCCGTCCCCGAGCGCCGTCCCAACCGGGTGCGGAACGAGGAGCAGGCGCCCGCCTCCCCGTGAGTCCGGGCCGTGCTTAGGTTCGTGCAGGCACCCTCCCCGCGGGGAGGGTTTCTCCATGAACAATCCCGAGCTCGATCGCCTCGTCTCCGAGAATCAGTTCCATCCCAACGTTGAATGGCGCCTCGTTCCTGGAAAGGGACGGGGCGTCTTCGCGCGCAGGTTCCTGCCCAAGGGCACGCTCGTGGAGTGGGCGCCCATCAGCCGCTTCCCGGAGAGCGACCTGAAGCCGGTGGAGCACCGCGACTGTCAGGCGCACCACCACGTCTTCACCTGGGGCAGCGAGCCCGGCCGGGAGAAGGCCTACGCGTGGGGCATGCTGGCGCTCTACAACCACTCCCAGACGCCCAACGTGGAGCTCATCGACGGGCCGGTGCCGGACTCGGGCGCCGCCGTGGCGCTGCGGGACATCCAGCCCGGCGAAGAGCTCTGCCTGGACTACGGCCTCACCTGGTTCGAGCCGAGCTGAAGCGCGCCCGTGTGCTTCAGACCGCGTCCTGGATGTTGTTCAGGTACGTGTCGATGCCGTGCTTGCCATCCAGGGCGAAGACCTCGCCGTTCCCGGGGGAGTCGAAGGTGTGGATGGTGGCGCCTTCGGGGTACTGGGTGGACGGGCCGCCGTTGAGGATGCCGATGCCGGGGAAGAGGCCGGACGCGATGCCGCTCACGATGTCCGTCACCGGGTTGAACGCGTGCGTGCCCAGCCACGTGGGCACGGGGTCCTGCTTGTTCACGTAGAAGGTGTACTTGGGCCCGTCCGGGAACGTCTTGCCCGCGCCCGCGAAGGTGGAGACGTTGATGTTCCCGAGCAGCGCCTCGCGCTTGTCGCGGTTGCCGTCGCCGAAGATGGGCAGGTTTCCCCAGAAGCCGCCCATGTCGTCCTTGATGCGGTTGTCCACCTCGCGCAGCGCGCTCGACACGATGGCGCCACCCTGGCTGTAGCCGGTGACGTTGACCTTCTTGCCGGCCTGCAGGTCCCTGTAGATGGCGTCCGCCAGCGTCTGGGCCGCCTTGTTGTCACCGAGGCCCAGCCGGTCCAGGCCCGTCTGCGTCACGTCCGCGGGCAGGCCCTCCGTGGCGTTGTAGATGGGCACCACGTTGGTGCCCGACTCGTTCGCCAGCTTCTGGGCCTCGCCCGTGGCGTTCCCGTCTCCCTGCGGCTGCGTGAGGATGCCGTTGACGTGGTACGTCGTCGGCGTCGGGGAGGCGATGGGCTTCTCCGGCTTGAACGGCGGCACCTCCGAGACGGAGAACTTGTCCGGCGGATAGGCGTAGCCGTCCGAGCCCAGGTACATGCCGTCGTAGAGCTTCGGATCCGCTTTCGAGTCGATCTTCAGCGCGCCGCGAGCCACCTTCGTCGCGTCATCCAGCTGCACCGTGCCGGCCTTCACCGTGCCCGTGTTGGACTGGATGGGCGGCAGGTTCGCGTTGCCCGGGGTGGAGGACTGGGCGCGCTTCGCCTCGAAGACGTCCTTGGCCGCCAGCGGGCGGGCGAGCGCGTTCTTCGCCACGGGACCGGACTGCTCCTCCACGGCGCGCGGCGTCACCTGCCGGACTCCGCCTCTTCCCACTCCGTCGATGGACATGTCCAGGGCCTTCCGTGCTCGTGGTTCGAGGAGGTTATCGGGAGATGAGAAGAAGAGTTGTCCCGGTCAGGGCAGAACGTTGACGTGAATGCCCGGCGTGCGGCGCTCGGTCGCGCGCTCCACCACACGGCCCAGGCGCAGCAGCAGGTGCTCCTCGTAGGGGCGCCCCATGAGGTGCACGCCCACGGGCAGGCCGGCGCGGTCGAAGCCCGCGGGCACGGAGAGGGCAGGGCAGCCGGTGAGGTTCGCCAGGCGGATGAAGCGCATCAGGGCGTCCACCACCGGCAGGTTCGACTCGCCGGCGGGGAGCGTCGCCTCGGGGATGGCGGGCGCGGTGCTGGCCGTCGTCGGCGTGACGATGACGTCCACGTCCGCCATGAGCGCCAGCAGCTCGCGGGTCAGCCGGTGCCGGTGCCGCAGCGCGTGGATGAGGTCCGTGGCCCGGAAGTGACGTCCCAGCGCCAGGTTGGTGCGCGAGTCGAGCCCGAACACCGACGCGCGGGCCTTCAACTGCGGCAGCATCGCCTCCGCCATCTCACTCAGGATGATGCAGCTGTGCGTCCAGAGAATCGTGTTCAGGTCCGGCGCGGGCAGCTCCACCACCGTGGCACCCGCGTCGGTGAGGGCGCGCACGGCCTCGCGGCAGCGTGCCACCACGTCCGGATCCGCGTCTTCGAAATAGGGCGTGCAGATTCCCAGCCGGATGCCCTTCAACGCACCGTCTTCAAAGCCAGACAGGTGATGCGGAGGCTGCTGCCGGGCGACGACGTCGTGTCCGTCCGGTCCGGCGACAATCGCATACGCCGCCGCGACGTCGTCGACGGTGAGGCCCAGGGGGCCCACGTGCGCCACGTTCCAGCACAGCGGCGGCACGCCCGTCTCCGGGATGCGGCCCCAGGTGGCCTTGAGGCCGACGATGCCGCACAGCGCGGCGGGGATGCGGATGGAGCCGCCGCCGTCCGCGCCAATGCTCACCGGACACAGGCCCGCCGCCACCACGGCTCCGGAGCCGCTGGAGCTGCCGCCGGTGATGTGGCCCCGGTTCCACGGGTTGCGCGCGGCGCCGTGGTGCGGATTCAACCCGATGGGGTTGATGCCAATCTCCTGCATGTTGGCCTTGCCCAGGATGACCGCGCCCGCGGCCTTCAACCGGGCGGCCACGGTGGAGTCGGTCCGGGCCGGCTCGGTGCGGAACGTGGTGCCCAGCGTCGTGGGGAAGCCGGCCAGGTCCAGCTCGTCCTTGATGACGACGGGCACCCCGTCGAACACGCTCAAGGGCGCGCCCGCGCGCAGGCGCTCCGCGGACGCCTCCGCCGAGCGCAGCACCTCCTCCGGCTTGCGAGCGATGAAGAGCCCCAGCCGGTCCGCGCCGGCGTCCAGCCGTTCAATCGCCTCGTGGACCTTGTGCGCCACGGCCACCGGATCCGTGCTCCCGTCCCGGTAGGCGCGAGCGAACGCCGAGACCGTCTCCCGCTTCGGCGTCACGGGTGACGCGGCGACGGCGCGCGCGGCCTGCTCCACCGGTGTCTGTGTTTCAGCGGGAGGCGCTCCCGGGGGCAGTGGGTACTGGACGGGCGGAGCATCGCCAGCGGACAGCTCGCGCCACTGCTCGATGCCGCTGTCCCGCATCAACTTCTCCACCAGTGCCGGGCCCACGCCGCCCCGCTCCAGCGTGTTGACCATGGCCTTGAGGGCCATGCCAGAGAGTCGCGGAGCCTTCACCGGAGCGCGTCGGTAGGTCATGGGACACAGCCTAGCGCGAGGCCCGTGATAAGGGCCGGCGGCATGACCATCGCCCTGATGATCGACAACGTCGCCACGGAGCTGGGACGGGGCGACTTCGTCCACGCCTTCTTCTCCACCCTCTCCGCGCGGTTGGAGCCGGAGGGCTGGGGCACGCGCTTCCCGACTCTCCTGAACACGCTCTACCAGGGCGAGCTCCCCAAGGCGCACGCCGCCCGCGCGGTGGAGGAGCTGCGCGCCGCACGGATGGAGCTCCGGGCCTTTTCGCCCGCGGAGGTGGTCTGGGACATCGAAGACCGCGACGCGCGGCCACCCTGGGGCGCGGACATCGCGTCCAGCATCACCTCGCTGGCGGACTACTTCGTCACCAGCACCGGCCGCGACCTGTTCGACGCGATGATTGAAGACCTGGAGTTCCTGCGCGACCAGGGCCATGGGCCCGCGACGCTGACTCGAATCTGAGCGGCTCCGCCGTCATCCGACGTGCCAGACCGCGCGTGATACATTTCGCGGTGTCATGAGCCCGCGCCGCCGAGTCCCCTCCCTCGTCCTGTGTCTGTTGGCGGCCGTCACCGGCTGCAAGAAGGAGGCGCCCGCTGCGCCGCCCACGCCCACCATCGGCCTGGTGCTGGGACTGGGAGGCCGGGGCGACCACGCCTTCAACGACTCCGCCCTGCGCGGACTGGAGCTGTGGGCCGCGGGGAAGAAGTACGAGAAGGCCGGCTACCAGGAGGCCACCGCGTCCGAGCGGCAAGCCTCGCTGGCGCCGGACGTCGCCGCGCGCGGAGGGGAGATGGGCCCACTGGGCATCACGCCGGTGGTCCTCCAGAGCCGCGTGGCGGAGGACTATGAGCCGAACCTCCAACTGCTCGCGGAACAGCGCGTGTCGCTGGCGATGGGCGTGGGCTTCATGCTGGAGAACGCCGTGGAGACGGTGGCCCGGCGCAATCCCTCACTGCCCTTCCTGCTGGTGGACAGCCCACTCCTGGACGCGCAGGGCCGGGTCATCACGCTGCCCAACGTGCGCACGGTGGTGTTCCGGGAGGAGGAGGGCTGCTTCCTCGCGGGCGCCCTGGCCGGGCTCGTCACGAAGACGGGCAGGGTGGGCATGGTGGGCGGGATGAAGATTCCCCTGGTGCAGCGCTATGAAGCCGGCTTCCGGGCCGGCGTGGCCGCGACGAACCCGAACGCCACGGTGCTGGTGAACTACACCGGCAGCTTCACGGACTTCGCCCTGGGCAAGCAGGTGGGGCAGGACCTGCTGCTCAAGAACACGGACGTCCTCTTCGCGGCGGCCGGCGTGGACGGCCTGGGCGCCATCCAGGCCGTGAAGGAGGCGCGCGAAGCCGGCAAGGCCGTGTCTGTGATTGGCGTGGACTCCGACCCGTCCCACCTGGCGCCGGAGGCGGTGCTGTCCGCCGTCGTGAAGCACGTGGACCTGGTGGTCTACGAGGCCATCCGCGAGCACCGCCAGGGGCGCTTCCAGGGCGGGAATGTCTCGCTCGGGTTGAAGGAGGGAGGCATGGGGCTGGCGCCCGTGCGGCTGGACTTTCCGGGCAAGGCGGAGGCGCTGCGCACGGTGGACGCGCTCCGGGCTCGCATCATCTCCGGGGAGCTGAAGGTGCCCACGCAGCCCGACGCCGCTCAGGCCGCTGGCGCCAACCCCTGAACGCAGGCCCCTGCTCGGACGACCGGGGGGAGGGAGGGCGGTCCAGCCTCGTGCTGCTGCTCGACGCGCATGCCGCGTCCACCCTAGGGCCAGGAGGAGTCCCTCATGGCCGTCCCCCAGAAGATCGTCACCTGCCTGTGGTGCAACTACAACGCGGAGGAGGCCGTCGCCTTCTACACGTCCATCTTCCAGGACTCGAAGGTCCTGAGCGTCACCCGCTACACGGAGGCGGGGCCCGCGCCCAAGGGCACGGTGCTGACCATTGATTTCCAGCTCGCGGGGCAGCGCTTCATCGCGCTCAACGGCGGGCCGGGCCCCTCCTACACGGACGCCGTCTCCCTGAGCGTGGACTGTGAGACGCAGGCGGAGCTGGATGCGCTGTGGGACAAGCTCATCGCGGGCGGTGGCAAGCCGGTGCAGTGCGGCTGGCTCAAGGACCGCTTCGGGCTGTCCTGGCAGATCGTCCCCACCTATATGCAGCAGGTGTTGCAGGATCCGGACGAGGCGAAGCGGGACCGCGTCATGCGCGCGATGCTGAAGATGGTGAAGCTGGACATCGCCACGCTGAAGCAGGCGGCGGAGGCGCGGTAGCCGCTCCCGCTAGAAGAGCCCTCCGTGCGTCTCCACCTTCAGCTGGCCCTCGTTGATGGCCACGCTGAGCCGGCGCAGCAGGTCCATCTGCTGCTGTTGCGTGAGCAAGGGCACGGACGCCGCCAGCTCGCGCGCCTGATCATCCCCCCACCGGCGGGCGCTGATGGCCCGGTCCAGCACCTCATTGCCGCGGGCCCAGGTCGCGGCGTTCCGCTCGTTCAGCACCGGTGGCACCTGGGGGGCCGGCTCCTCCCGGGGCACGGCGTTGGAGGCCTGGGCCTGAAGCGCGCGGGTCACGGCCTGCTCGATGCGCGCATCCAGGTCCGTGGGCAGCGCGGGCGCTGGAGTGGGCGCACCGGACAGCGCCATGGCGGGGCCCTGGCGCTGCGCGAGCAACTGATTGAGGCGCCCCTCCATCCGCTCCAACCGGGTCTCAAGCTCCCGGTTGCTGTCGGACGCGCGCTGGCCCTGCACGAAGAGGGCGAGCCCCGCGCCAAAGAACATCAGGTTGAGCACGACGAGCGTGCGGCTGAGTGGAATCATGGCGCGGGGTGCCTTCAACGCGAGCGGCTCAGGGGCCCTTGGTCTCGAAATGAGAACCGGTGGCGACGTAGATGAACGTGCACATCCCCGCGCTGTCGTAGAGAACCTCGATGCGCGAATCCGAGTTCAGCGAGCGGATCGTCGCGAGCATGCCGGCATCCGTGGTCGCGCAGCTCAGGGTGACGCCAGCGGCATCCCTCGCGTGGCACCAGCCGACCCCCGACCCGGTGGAAGCACACCACATGTACGACAAGCTGTCCGAGCCGTTGCGGGCCGTCCCCAGGTTTCCGCTGAAGCGGCGGGCCGTGGCGTCAAGGGAGACCGAAGAGCTGAACCGCTCGCCAGCGAAGCTGATGGCGGAGAGACCCATCGCGACACACAGCCCCCACATCATTCCCGTCTTCTTCATGCGGACTCCCGTTGTTGGATGAAGGTTGCTCCTGCGTGCTCCAGGCGCGCGGCGAGCTATGCCACGGGATTGGCGGCTTTCTAGTTTTCATCGGTTGTCGGATTGAGGCGTGAAGGCCTCCGCGTACTCCGGCAGCTCGAACCCGGTGGCGGCGTGGGTGACCATCTTTTCGAACACGCGCTCCAGCGGCTTCGTGGTGAGCAGCCGATAGATGTGATTGCGCAGGAACAGGCCGGCCCGGGTGCGGGGCGCGAAGAACCCGCCCACGTGGCTCGCGCCTTCCTGGCACTTCGTCGCGTAGGGCCGGAGCCGGGACTCGTAGCGTGCGAAGGCTTGGGCGTGCGCCTCCGGGCTCGCGAGCAACTCCCCCGCGAGCACGTACGCGCCCACCATCGCCATGGGCGTGCCCTGTCCTCCCAGCGTGCCGCCCCAGGCCGCGTCTCCCAGCAGCACCACTCGCCCGTGTGAGTAGCGCGGGAGCCGGACGGAGCTGATGGTGTCGAAGTAGAGGTCCTCCGCCCCGTGCAGCGTCTCCACGAGCCGGGCGGTCCTCCAGCCCGCCCCCGCGAAGGCCGTCGATACCGCTTCGCGCGCCACGTCCGGGGACCGCTCCCGAGGGCCGAGGGGCGCGCCGGTGAAGACGAACAGCGCGCGAGCTTCGTCCTCGGCGCGGGCGCTGGTGACGCAAACGCCGCGGCCGGGCTCGCTGTAGATGACGCCTTGCCGCCGCAGGCCGAGCACGTTCGGCAGCGTGCATCCCACGACGCGGAAGCCGTGGTGCCTCAGGTGGCTGTCATCCCCACCGAAGACGCGTGAGCGCACGTTCGAGCGCAACCCATCCGCCCCCACCACCAGGTCGAAGCGTTGGGGGGCGTGCTGCTCGAACCCGACCTCCACGCCGTCGGGCGTTTCGTGGAGTGAGGTGGGGCTGTCCCCGAAGCGGTACTCCACCTGCTCACGGGTGCGCTCGAAGAGCAGCTGGCAGAGGTCGCCGCGTTGAAGCTCCACGTCGCCGCTCATCATCAACGCCGGAACCTCCGCCAGCGTCCGGCCCGTGGCGTCGACGCAGGCCTGCGTGCCCAGCCGCGTCCGCCGTTCGTGGATGGCCTCCCACAGCCCCATGCGCTCCAGCACGGCGCGGTGCACGGGCCCGCGGAAGTCGACGGCCTGCCCGCCGGTGCGCAGCGCGTGGGCGCGTTCGACGAGGGTGACTCGCCAGCCTCGCCGGGAGAGCCACCATGCGAGGGACGGGCCTGCGATTCCTGCTCCAGCGACGAGGACGTGGGGTCGGGTCATGGAGCGTACGGTGTACGCATGCGCCGCCCTCCACAACGGAACCCCTGACGGTGCTTTCCGCTGTGCTAGCTCAGGCGGGAGGCGCGAGGCAGGGCCTGCGCCCACGGGCCATCTGTACTAGTACAAGGGGCCATGGCCATCGCCCCGTACCAACGCATCGTGGACGACGTGAGGCGGCAGGTGCGCACCGGTGCGTTGCAGCCCGGGGACCGGCTGCCCTCCACGCGGGAGCTGGCCCGGCAATGGAAGGTCGCGCTCGCGACAGCGGCGCATGCGTTGAGGACCCTGGCGCAGGAAGGCGTGGTGAAGGCCGTGCCGCGCGTCGGAACGGTCGTCGCGGGAGGCGCGCCCCGGACCGGTGCCACGCGGGGCTCGGCGGACCTGACGCGCGAGCGCATCGTGCGCGCGGCGATCGCCGTGGCGGATGACGAGGGGCTGCCGGCGCTGTCCATTCGCGGGGTCGCGGCGAAGCTGGGCCTGCCGGTGATGTCGCTCTACCGCCATGTGGCGAGCAAGGACGTGCTGCTCTTCATGATGGCGGAGGTCGCCTTCGCGGAGGAGCCGCTGCCGGCGAAGCCACCACCCGGGTGGCGCGCGCAGCTGGAGCTGGCCGCGAGGCTGGAGTGGCGGGTCTTCAAGCGCCATCCCTGGCTCGCGCGGGTGGTGAACCTCACCCGGCCCCAGCCGCAGGAGAACGCGCTCGCGTTCGCGAACTGGGTCATGCGGGCACTGGAGGAGACCCGGCTCCCTGCACAGGAGGCGATGCGCATCCACGTGTTGCTCCACGCGTTCGTGCAGGGCATCGCGGTCAACCTCGAGTCCGAAGCGGACGCCGTCGCGCAATCCGGCATGAACGACGAGGAGTTCATGCGGCGCAACCTGGACAACTTCCTCCGGGTCGCGACGTCGGGGCGCTTTCCGCACTTCGAGAGGGTGCTGGTCGGCCTGCGCCCGGGGTTCGACCTCGACTTCGATGAGCTGTTCGAACTGGGGTTGCGCGTGTGGCTCGACGGGCTGGAGGCGCGGCTCGCGAGGAGGACCGGCTCCACGAAGCCACGCTGAGCCGGGGCTCACGGCTTGCGAGGGACCTTCTCCACGAACCATTCGGGGAGCGGGCGCGTGGGGCCGCCCAGCCGCGCCACCGCGTCCTCCAGCGCGTCCTGGTTGGCCCAGACGATGTCCGCGTCGCCGTGCCTTCCCACCAGGTCCAGGATGAAGTGGCAGAAGAGGCCGCCGTCGCGCGCGGCGGCGAAGCCATACGAGCGGCACGCCAGCGGCCGGTGCGCGTAGACGCGGCATGCCCCCGTCTCCCGGTCCAGCAGCGGGCAGGTGTACGGACGCGCCTCCTGCCCGGCCATGGCGTCGACGCGGGCGCGGAGCTCCTCCAGCACTTCAGCGGAGAGCTGCTGGAGCCCTTCCTCCAGGTAGCTCCACTCCAGCTGCGTGAGCGGGAGCGGCGCGGCCAGGTGGCGGCAGCAGTGGTCACACCCCCGGCGGCAGGGCCACCAGTCATGGGAGCTGGAGATGTCCGCCGCACGTGCCTCCACACGTGCGTAGACGGCCTCCAGCGCGCGTCGCGCTTCGTCGGACGTGCTCATCAGAGCGGTTTTTTATCGCTCCTCCGGCACCGGCGCATCCGTCCTTCGGAGCGCTACGCTCCGGCGGTCCAGCCGCCGTCGATGTCGATGACCTGACCGGTGGCGTACGCGCACGTGGCGAGGAAGTACGCCGCGTCCGCCATGTCGCGCACGGTGCCCGGCTTCTTGAGGGGCACCTTGCTCACGAGCGCGTCCAGGAACGCGCCGACCTGCTCCTGCGGGACGCCCCAGTCGATGGCGGTGTCGCGCGTCAGGCCCGGGGACAGCACGTTGACGCGGATGCCCTTGGGCGCCAGCTCCACGGACAGCGAGCGGCCCATGGCATTGACCGCGCCGCACAGGCCCGCGCCGCCCGAGTAGTTCACCAGGGCCGTGTGACCCGCGATGCCGGAGCACAGGATGATGGCGCTGCCCGGGGCCATCTTCGGCACCGCGTAGTGGCAGGCGGAGAGCTGGCCGAAGAAGCGGTCGTTGAAGAGGGCCCGCCACGACTGCGAGGGCACGCTGTCCACCGCGCCGAACACGGCCCCGCCCGCGCACGTCACCAGCAGGTCCACGCGCGGAACGGAGTCGATGAGCCGCTTCACCTGCGCGTCGTCGCCCACGTCGGTGACGACGCCCCGGGCGCCCCGGCCAATCCTCGCCGCCGCGTCCTCCAGGCGCTGCTGCCGGCGTCCGGCGATGACCACCTCCGCGCCCTCGCTGGCGAAGCGCTCCGCGATGGCGAAGCCAATGCCCGTGCTGCCGCCCGTGACGACCGCGATCTTCCCGTCCAATGCGCCCATGTGTGTGCCTCCCTGGATAGGCATACGGATGACACAGGCACGGCTGGCAACGCCATGCGGCGGGGAGCGGAGACTCTTCAGTTCAACTGGAGCGAGAACCCGAGCAGGAAGCCCACCTTCCAGTCCTTGGTCGTGGGGATGGGGTCGGGAAGGTCGGCGGGAACCTCCTCGCCCTCCTTGAAGCCGCCTGCGAGGCTGCTGCGCTGACCTGCTTGGAGTCCCAGGTGGAGATAGAAGACGTCCCGGAATGAAGCGAAGAGGCCCAGTGCGTAGTCGATGCGAAGCGTTGAATCCGCGGCGGCGGTGACGATTCCCGCGCTGGCGCCCCAGTTGTAGCGGGGGGAGTCGGAGAGACGCGCGTTGAAGAACACGGCCGGCGCGAAGGTGACGTCCGAGTCCTCGTCGTAGCCGAAGCGCAGGCCCACCTGATTGGGATTGTCTTCCGTCGGAACCCGCGAGGGCTGGCGGACGAGCCGGCGGCTCTCGATGGTGGAGAACACGATGCCCGCCGACAGGGAGAAGGGGCTCCGGCCGAGCTCCATGTTCACGGTTCCCACCAGGCGCTCCGGGGCATTCTCGGTGCGCAGGTCGCGGCGGAAGCTCTCCGCGCGGACGCCCGTGGGCTCGTCCCGAGGAGAGGTGTAGCGGGTCTCGAAGAAGGGATCTTCACGGGTCAGCGTGCTGGCGAGCACCGAATCCAGTTGCTGGATGGCGACCTTGTGGGTCTGGAGCTCGGCCTCTACCTTCGCGGCTGCCTTCTGATAGGCGTCGGCTTCATCCTCGAAGGTCGCGGTCGCCTTCTGGGTTTCGGCCTGGCATCCGGTGGAGAGTGGCTTGCCGTCCAAACCCTCATCCTTGCCGAGGAACGTGGCCAACGCAGCCGACTGCGTCTTGAAGGTGTCCGTGTCGTTCGTGAAGGAACCCGGTGAATGGGGCCATGCCCTCAACTTCTCGGCACGGCCGCAGATGAGCGGGAGGTCCTGGAGCACGTCTGTCTCCGTGACCTTGAGGAAGGAATTCGCTTCCTCGAAGTAACCCAGGTTGTCGCGCACCTGGACGCTGCGTTGCTGGAGCGCCCTGGCCCTCTTGTCGACCTCGTTCACCCACTTCAGGTCCTCTGGGGTCTTGCACTGGGACGAAACCAGTCCCTTGAGGTCCTTGGCCTTGGCCGTGGCGGGTGGAAGGTTTCCCAGATCCAGGCCGGGAATCATCTGGAGGAACCTCAACGCGACGGCGGCGCCCAGCGGCTGGGAGGTCACGGGGAAACGGTATTCGTACCGGAACGGGTTCTTCCCCGAGAAGATGAACTGGACCCGGGCGTCCTCGGAAAGACGGGTGGTGCCATCCACCACCTGCCCGGAGTTCGCGTCGATGGTCACGACTTCGTACCCATCTTTCGTCTCAGGCTTCTTGCTCACCCGCTCGCAGTAGCCGCTGGATTCCGCGTGCGCGGTGCCGCCCGCGAGGAGAACGGCGAGGACCGCGAGGCTTCGTGAACGTCGGTGCATGTGAACCCTCTCGAGGTGGAGCGCTCGGACACGGCAAAGCCAATCGTACGAACGGGATGAGAGGAATTCCTTGTGACGCTTTCGCGAATGACCACGTGATTCATGTCTCACCCCGCCGAGGCATCGAAAACCCGGGGTGCGCGACACCCCCGGACCGGGGTAGACACACGGCATGTCCGCCCTGCTCGACAGCGGTGTGCGCCAGGGCGCGGAAGTGCGCTGCCCCGGGTGCATCCGCTTCATCCCTGCTGATGCCGCGTGCCCGCACTGCCTCTGTGGTGCCATCCCGCCGGAGCGCCATGGCTCCGCGCGGGCGTTGGTGAAGTCCGGCGTGGACCGCTTCGCCCTGGCGGCCCGCACCGCCGCGCTGGAGCCCGCCCAGGTGGCGGTGCTGGAGGCGCGCTACGCACGGCAGTGGGGCGCGGTGCAGCGCCTCGCGGAGGACGCCCGGCGCATCGAGCCCCTCCTCATCCAGCGTGGCTTCGTGCGGGAGCTGGAGGACTCGTGGGCGTTGATCCTCCCCATCGAAGATGCGGCCCTGGAGGAGATGCTCGCGCCCTTCAGCCCCATGCCGGACTCGGTGGAGTGGCTGGCGAACAAGTCTCCGGATCCGACCCTGCGCCTCCTGGGAGCGCTCGCCTGTGTGCACCAGGGCAGCGGGTCGCGGGATGCCCGCTTCGCCGTGAGCAACCAGGTACTGCACGGGGAGGGCCGCGTGGCGGTGGAGGCCATGCTCGCGATGACGCGCTGGCGCAACGGCCTCGACCCCCGGCTCAGTCCCGAGGAGCGTGAGCGGATCCGGACGCTCGCCCTGGGCGTGCTCCATGTGCCGGAGCTGTCCGCGCGCGCCGCGGTCGCCTGGACGCGGGCCTCGCATGAGCCGACCCCCGCGAACGTCACCGAAGCGCTGCACCGGGGCCTGTATGGCTCCGACCCGGATGTCCGCTTCGAGTGCGCGCTGTGCCTTCGCGACGAGATGGAGGTCTCCCAGGCGCTGGACTCCTCCGACGCGGACCTCGCCGCCTTCGCGCGGCGCGTCCTGAGCCAGTGGGGCTCACGCCGGCTGCTCGCGCGCCTGCAGAAGGATGGGGATGCGGCCTTCGCCAAGGAGGTCCTCCGCGAACTTCCCACCCCTCCTCCCGAGGGCGCCCTGGAAGCGCTGCTCACCGTGTCGCTGCGCACGGTCGGGTCGCTCGCGGACGAGCTGCTCTCCTTCGCGAAGCGGCGTCCCTTCCGCGAATGGGGGCTGGAGGACCAGCGGCGCTGGGCCCGCTGGGCGCGCTCGGTGCTGAGCGACCTGCCCGCGGAGACCGCGCTCGACTTCTTCAGCTGGGCCGCCACGCCTCCCCGCGACGACCCCGAGCCTCCCGAGGAAGAAGAGTCCGAGGCGATGTGGGCCTTCCTGGAGGAGACCGTGCACGCCATCGACCGGGGCACGACGAAGGACCGCACCGCGTGCTTCGGCGAGTCCGAGTTCGCGCGCTTCCTCCACCATTCGGGCGTGGACGAACAGCGGCGGCTGAACGACTGGGCCTGCGACATGTACAGCGGCGAGGCCCTGCTGGAAGCGTTGATCCTGTTCCCCTCCAGGGCCCGGCACCTGGGCCTCGTTCCGGACATCTCGCGCACGGAGAAGCACCCCGACCCCGGTCACTTTGGCCGGCTGCTGATGGCCATCTGGGAAGGGCCGGGCCAGCACCTGCTGGTGGCGCCGCTGTCCCGCGTGGTGCGCTCCTGGCGCTCCCTCACCGGAAGCGAGCTGTTCGTCGAAGCCGTGTGGCGGCGCTTCCAGTCCCATCCCGCCGAGCGCGCGGCCCTGCTCACCGCCTTCGCGGCCTGGCGCGACCGCCTGTGGGAGCACCAGTGCGAAGTGGAGCCGGACGCGCTGGTGCGCTTCCAGACCTGGTGGCGCGTGGATCCGGAAGGGCTCTACCGCCAGACGGAGCAACTGCTGGACCGCGTCCCGGTGGAGGCGCTGCCCAAGAGGCTGCGCGCCCTCTGGGACGCGGCGGAGGAGGTGGTGGGCACGCGCCCGCGCACGGCGTCCCTCTCCGTGTCGAAGGGCGCCATGGCGCTGCGCAACGGGCTGGAGTCCCGCGACGCCAGCGCCCGCGACGTCCTGGACGCGGAGCTGGAGCACTTCGAGTCGTGGCTTCCCGCCTTCGAAGAGCGCGTGCGCGCCACGCCGTCCCCGCAGGAGGAGTCCAACATCCACCGCGACTTCCTGGACGACACGCACAACGCGCTGCGGATGATGCGGGAGCGCCGTGAGCGCAGGCGTGAGGACGAGGAGCGCGAGCGGCAGCGCGCCATCGACCGCCAGGTGGCCGAGTCCCGCCGCCGCGACCAGGAGCGCCAGTTGGAGGCCCAGCGCCGCGAGGCCGAAGCGCTCCGGGCCCGGCAGGCCGCGGAACGCGAACAGCAGGAGACGCTCTCCCGCGTGAATGCGCAGCGCCTGCTGGTGACGCTCCAGCCGCGCGTGGCGCTGAAGGACGTGGACCGCGAGGTGCTCTTCCCGGAGTCGGCCTTCCCCACGCTCGTGGACTACGCGCGGATGATCAAGGCGATGCAGCAGGGCGCGGACGTGATGAAGCTCTTCGAGACCCTGGGGCTCACGCCCGCCACCTGGGCCGCGCAGGCCACCGCCTGGGGACAGGTGATGGTGGGCCGCATGGACCTGGGCATGCGCTTCGGGGAGCTGCTGACGGCGCCCTGGGAGTGACGTCCACGGGCGCCTGGAGCGGGGGCTTGCCGCGCGCTACTGCGCGGTGGCGCCGCCGTCGAGGACCATCTCCGCGCCGGTCATCAGCTTGGACTCGTCCGACGCCAGGTAGACGACGGCGTGGGCCACGTCGTCCGGCTCACCGAAGCGGCCCGCGGGGATGCCCTTGAGCATGCGCGCGCGCGTCTTCTCCGCATGGCCACCGGCCTGGGCCAGCGCCTCCACCATGGCAGTCTCCACGTAGCCGGGGTGGATGGAATTGCAGCGGATGCCGTAGCCCTTGTACGCGCAGTGCAGCGCCACGGACTTGGACAGCATGCGCACGGCGGCCTTGCTGGAGCAGTACGCGGGGTACTGCGGCACGCCCACGAGCCCCGCGATGGAGGAGATGTTGATGATGGAGCCCTTGGACCCGCACTCCTTCATCACGCGGATGCCGTGCTTGCAGCCCAGGAACACGCCATCCAGGTTGACCGAGTGCACGCCCTTCCACTCGTCCAGGGACAGCTCCTCCACGTCCTTCACGACGCCCGTGCCGGCGTTGTTCACGAGCACGTCCAGCCGCCCGAACTTCTCCACCGTGCGCGCCAGCGCGCTCACCCACTGGTCCTCGCGGGTGACGTCCAGCGGGAGGAACAGGCCGGCGTCGCCCAGCTCCTCCACCACCGCGCGGGCCTCGTCCTCGCGCCGGTCGGTGACCACCACCTTCGCACCCTCGCGCGCGAGCATCCGGGCGGACGCGGCGCCCAGGCCCCCCGCGCCGCCGGTCACCAGGGCCACCTTGCCTTCGACTCGCTTCATGGTCGTCGTTCCTTCCTGTGGGCGGCGGGTGCTTCACGCCGCGGGGTTGGGGGTGAGCAGAATCTTGCCGTTGCGGCCCGGCTCCAGCGCGCGCTTCACCGCGTCCTGGATGCGCTCCAGCGGATAGGTGCCGTCCACGGGCGCCTGGAGCGTGCCCACGGCCATCAGCTCCGCCAGCCGCGCGAGCGTGGCGTTCTGCTCCTCGCGCGGTGCATCCCGCAGCCAGCGCGTCAGCCAGAAGCCGCGCAGGGTGACGTCCTTGAAGATGGTGGCCGCCGCGGACAGCTTGGGGCCCTTGCCGCTCATGGAGCCGTAGTTCACCAGCGTGCCGCCGGTGGAGAGACAGTCGCCCACGCGGCGCGCGGACTCACCACCCACCGCGTCGATGCCCAGCCGCACCTTCGCGCCGCCGGTGGCCGCGCGCACCTGCTGGGGCAGTTCGTCCGTGTCCAGCAGAACCACGTCCGCGCCCTGGGCCTTGAGCTGGTCGGCCAATTCCTGGCGGCGCACGACGTTGACGGTCTTCAGGCCCATCACCTGCGCCAGGGTGATGAGGTAGCGGCCCACCGCGGAGTTGGCGGCGTCCTGCACCACCCACTCGCCGGGCTGGAGCGTCACGAACTGACGCAGCATCAAATAGGCGGTGGGCGGGTTGATGAGCAGCATGCTCGCCTGGAGCAGGTCCAGTCCCGGCGGCACGGGCAACAGCTGCGCGGCGGGCGCGGTGAGGTGGGTGCGCCAGGTGCCCGCGCCCAGCGGGAGGAACACGAGGTCGCCCACGGCCACGGACTCGGTGCCGGACACCTCCACCACGCGGCCCACGCCCTCGTTGCCAGGCGTGGCGGGCAGCTTGGGCAGCACGCCGTATTCGCCGGAGAGGGTGAGCAGGTCGGACGGGTTGATGGGCGTGGCGAGCACGGCCAGCCGCGCCTCGCCGGGCTTCAGCGGCGCGGGTGAGTCCTCCACCACCTGGACGACGTCGGAGGGCGGCCCGAAGGCCGAGAAGCGCACTGCTTTCATGGCATTGCTCCCGCGCTGTGAAGGCGGCGTCACCCTAATCGCCTTCCGCCCTGCTGCCGAGCGTGCGCTGTGATGGCACCCGCGGTGTGCATCCGCTGGTGGATGGATCCGCTCCGCCTGCATTCCCGCCCCAATGGCGCGGCGCTCTGTCCACCCCCGGACGCGAGCGGAAGGAGGCTGCCGGCCGGCGACGATCGGGCCTCGCCATGACGGTGGGGGCTGCACAGGTTCTGAAATGGACCCCTCGGTGGGGCGGGTGGGGACGGGCGAGGAGGTCGAGTGTGAGCAACGTGCACCACGAAGGGGCCCTGGCCGGGCCGGGGGCCGCCGCGGGGGAGGGGCTTTCCGCCTCACCGTGCGTCTGGAGACGCAGGCTGCTGACGGTCCTCAAGCCGGTGTTCGCGATGGGCGGCCTGGGGATGTTGGGGGCCCTGGTGCACAAGGCAGGCGCGGGCGAGCTGAAGACCACGCTCCTGGAAGCGCTGCCGCTGCTCCCCTGGGTGGTGTTCATCGAAATGGGACGGCAGGCGTGCGACGCCACGGCGACGCGACTGTCCTATGGCGCGCGTGCACGGCAGGTGCCGTTGTCGGTGTTGGTACGCGCGCAGCTGATTGGCACGGCGGTGTCGAGCATGGCGCCCGCGGGCCGAGCGGCGGCGGAGGCGACGAAGGCCACGCTGCTGACGCCATACACGGGAGGCGCATCCGCGACGGCGGCGGCGGCCACGTCGCAGTCAGCATCGCTGGGAGCCGGAGGGCTCATCTCCTTTCCGTGCGCGCTGGCGGCCTATCTGATGACGGGCTGGAGCGCGTTCACGGTGGCGATGCTGGTGCACGGCGTCGTGTTGCTGCTCGCGTCGCTGGGAGTGCGCGCGGGACTGCGGGCGAAGCGGCTGGGCGCCTGGATGCGCAGACGGTGCGGAAAGTGGGGCGAGCACGCGGAGGCGTTCCAGGCATCGGTGTGCGCCGGAGGGTTGTGTCCGTGGCGGCCGATGATGGCGTTCCTGGGCAGCCGGGTGTTGCAGGTGATGCAGTACGCGGTGCTGGCGCATGCGGTGGGCATCGACACGACGTTGGTGCAGGCGCTGTTCACGCAGGGGCTCTACCTGGTGGCGCTGGCGATGGGCTCACTGGTGCCGGGGCAGGTGGGCGTGACGGACGGCATGTTCTCGCTGGCGGCCGGAGCAATGGGGACGACAGCGGCGAAGGCGATGTCCATCGCGCTGCTCGCGCACACGGTGCAGGCGGTGTTCGTGCTGGTGGGGGCGCTCACGCCGTTGGTGTGGCGCGCGAAGGCGAAGGTGGCGGCCGCCGCGCCGGTGGTGCCGCCCGTGCTGCCCGCGCCGGTGTACCGCTAGGTCCTGTCCGTCAGGGCCTGGCGCGCGGACGCCTCGCGAACGAGCCAGTCGCGAAACGCCACCAGCTTCGGGAGCGTGGCGCACTCGGGCCGGTAGACGACGTAGTAGGCGAGCACGGAGGGGAACTCGACCTCCGGGAACAGGCGCACCAGCCGTCCGGCCGCGAGGTCGTCATGCGCCATGATGCTGCGGGCCAGCGCCACGCCCTGCCCGTCGATGGCCGCCTGCAACACCGAGGCGGAGTTGTTGATGCGCAGGCCCCGTTTTGTTTCGACGTCCTTCGCGCCCGCCTTCTCGAGCCATGCATCCCACGTGGCGAAGCCCAGGCGCGCATCCACGGACCGGTCATGGATGAGCCGGAGGCCGCGCAGGTCCGACGGCCGGCGCGGACGGCGGTTCTGCCGGAGGAGCGCCGGTGAACAGACGGGATAGACCTCCTCGCCGAGAAGCTTTTCGGCGACCAGCCCGGGCCAGCTCCCAGCGCCGTAGCGCACGCCGACATCCACCCCGCGCGCGGCGAAGTCGAGCAGCTCGGTGGACGCATCGAGCCGCACGTCCAGCTCCGGCCATGCGGCCTGGAACCGCTCGAGGCGTGGCAGGAGCCACTTGGCCGCGAAGGCGGGGCTGACGGTCACGGTCAGCACACCGGCCGACGAGCTCTCCTTCAGCCGCGCGACGCCGACGCTCAGCCGCTCGAATCCCGCGCGGATGTCCGGCAGCGCCCGCTGGGCCGCTTCAGTGAGGACGAGCCGCTTCCGTCCGCTCGTGCCCCGGTGGAACAGCGGCGTGCCAAGCGCCTCCTCGAGGCTTCGCACGAGCTGTCCGACCGCCGCCGGGGTCACGTGAAGCTCGGCGGCCGCGGCGGAGAAGCTCTCGTGCCTGGCGCTCGCCTCGAAGGCGCGCAAGGCATTGAGGTGTTCGGGTGCGCTCATGGGCGGTCAAGATTTCCTTTGTCGGGGGCCAAGAACATCTCGTTTGCGACGGCAGGTGTTCAGGAACATGAATCCTCTCGTCGACGAGATAGCCCATCTTTCACGAGGACACCCATGGTCTACCTGCAAATCACTCTTCGGATTTCTCCCAACAACCGGCCCGCGGCCGCCGGTGTGTATCAGCGCTACAAGGCACCCTTCCTGGAGACGATCGCCGGCGCGAAGTCGAAGGAGTTGCTCGTCCGTGACGAGGACGTGCAGGTGCTCCACGGGTTCGAGACGGCGCAGCAGGCCAGCGCCTACCTCAAGACCGACCTGTTCAACGCTGACGTCGTGGCCGCGCTGAAGCCGCTGCTCGACGCCGCCCCGGACGTCCGCATCTACCAGGCTGCCTGAGGTGCTCCAGTGAGTGCACGATTCCCCCATCAGAAGCTCATCGTCGTGGGCGGTACCAGCGGCATGGGAAAGGCCGTGGCCCAACTCGTCCTCGAGGAGGGCGGGCGAGCTGTTGTCATCGGGCATCGAGACGACAAGCTCCAGGCCGCCGTCACGGAGTTGGCCGCGTTCGGTTCCGTGGACGGCCTCCGCGCGGACATCACCTCGGGTGCCGAGAGACAGGCGTTGGTGGCCCAGTTGCGGAGGGACCACGCCGACGCGACGCTGCTGGTCAACGCAGCGGGCGTCTTCCTGCCGAAGTCCTTCCTGGAGCACGAGGAGCGCGATTACGACCTGTACCTCGACCTCAACAAGGCGGTCTTCTTCATCACGCAGGCCGTCGCGAGATCCATGGTCGCCATGGGCAAGGGAGGCGCGATCGTCAACATCGGCTCGATGTGGGCCCGGCAGGCCATCCAGGCCACTCCCTCCTCGGCCTATTCGATGGCCAAGGCAGGACTTCACTCGCTGACGCAGCACCTGGCGATGGAGTTGGCCAGCCATGGCATTCGCGTCAACGCGGTTTCGCCCGCGGTCGTCGAGACCCCCATCTACGAGGGCTTCATCCCGAAGGAGCAGGTGCACCGTACGCTCCAGGGGTTCAACGGCTTCCATCCGCTGGGCCGCGTGGGCCGTGCGGAGGAGGTTGCACGGACCATTGCCCATCTGTTGTCGAACGAGGCTTCCTGGGTCACCGGAGCCATCTGGGATGTCGACGGCGGCGTCATGGCAGGACGCAACCAGTACAGCTGAGAGGCGAGGTTTCCGATGATGCCGACGATGACGGGAGCGTGCTGATGAGTGGCCTGGCGAACCACGCATCTTTTCTTCGAGCCTTGCACGAGGCCCCGCGGGTGCTCACCGAGGGTTCCGTGGTCGAGCGCCTGCGTCGCCACCCCGCGGGACTGTTGGATCCGCACGTGGCCAACGCGGGCCTCCTCTTCAATCCAGAGGGACGCGAGGCGCTCGCCGGCATCTACCGCGATTACCGTGACATCGGCCTGCGCCACGGCCTGCCCACGCTCCTCCTCACGCCTACCTGGCGCGCGAACGCGGAACGGCTCGCACGAGCGGGGCTCGCCGGCCGCGACGTTTTCGGTGAGGCGGTGGGGTTGTTGGCAGGCCTGCGCGATGAGGTCGGCGGCCGGGGGGAGGGCGTGTTCATCGGAGGGCTTGTCGGGTGTCGCGGGGATGCCTACCGGCCCGAGGAAGCGCTCCCGCGCGAGGAGGCCGCGGCCTTCCACGCGCCGCACGTGGAGGCGCTCGCGCGAGCCGGGGTGGACTTCCTCGTGGCCCAGGCGCTGCCGGCCCTCTCGGAGGCCGAAGGCCTCGCCCTGGCGATGGCGGGCACGAGGGCGCCGTTCCTGCTGAGCTTCATCCTCCGTCCCACCGGGACGCTGCTCGACGGAACCCCGCTGGCCGAAGCCGTGGCGCGCATCGACGCCCTGCCCGGCGCGCGCCCGGCCGCGTACATGGTGAATTGCGTCCACCCCTCCATCTTCCGCGAGGGCCTGTCGCGCCAGCTGGCCGCCTCACCCGCCCTCGGCGCGCGGGTGGTGGGCCTGCAGGCCAATACCTCCCGCCTCTCGCCCGAGGAACTCGAAGGGCGCGCGGAGCTCGACAGTGAGACCCCGGACGCTTTCGCGAGGGAGATGGCGCGCGTCCACGCGGAGTGCGGCACGCGCCTGCTCGGAGGGTGTTGCGGCACCGACGAACGGCACATCGCCGCGCTCGCCAGCGCCCTGACAGAAGGAGCGCCGGGCGAGCGGCGCCCGTGACGACAAGATCGCCGTGAACATGCAGGTGGCGAGGGTCCACTGCATCCGTGAGACAGGTCCCAGGTCCTCGGACCTGGAGTCTCCATGAGAAGGTGAGAACTCCCGCCGGGCCACCCTGGCGGCGGCGACCTCCAGAAACCTGTCGGACAGTCGGACAGGTTCCAGAGGACCGTAGCCGGGCCACCCCTTCAGCCGAGCGGCTGGAACCTGTCGGACAATCGGACAAGTTCTGGAGGACCGCCGCCGAGGGCTCGCACCCATCCAGGGAGCGGATACCAGTCTGACCGCCGGACAAGTTTCGGGGAATCGCGGCCGGGGCTGCCGCCCTATCCAGGCGTCAGAAACCTGTCGGACAGTCGGACAGGCTTGGACTGAAAGGCCGTGCCCGGGCCCCCGCTCAGGCCGCGCGGCGGAAACCTGTCCGACAGTCGGACAGGTTTGGGAGGACAGTGGTCGGAGCCTCCGCTCCATCCAGGCGGCGGGAGCTTGTCGGTCAGTCGGACAGGTTTTGGAGAACCGCGGCCGGAGAACCTCCTCCCCATGCGGGCGGAAGAACGTGTCCGACAGTCGGACAGGTTTCAAGGAACCACGGTCGAGGGCCTCGACTCCATCCATCCAGGGGGCGGAAACCTGTCCGACAGTCGGACAAGTTGGGGAGGACAATGACCGGAGACCTCTGCTCCATCGAGCAGCGGAAACCTGTCGGACAGTCGGACAGGTTTTGGAGAACCGTGACCGGAGCCCCGCCTCAACTGAGCAGCGGAAACCTGTCGGACAGTCGGACAGGTTCTGGAGAACCGTTGCCGAGGGCCCGCCTCGGCTGCGCGGCGAAAAGCTGTCGGACAGTCGGACAGGTTTTGGAGAACCGTGACCGGAGCCCCGCCTCAACTGAGCAGCGGAAACCTGTCGGACAGTCGGACAGGTTCTGGAGAACCGTTGCCGAGGGCGCCGCTCCAGCGGGACGGCGGAAACCTGTCGGACAGGTTTGGGAGGACCGTGGCCGGAGCGCCTCCGACCCATCCGGGCGGATGAACTTGTCCGACAGTCGGACAGGTTTTGAGGAACCGCGTCAGACCGGCGGTGTACACCCCGGATGGTCGACGCTCAGGCCGGTCGGACCTGCACCGGTGTCCCGCTGAACGCGGCGTTGCCGCTGACGACGTCCAGTGCTTGATCATCCGTGAGGTCGTTGATGCTGGCGCCGGCATGCGCGCTGGCGACCTGCTGGCGGATGCCTGGGCGCTGGTGGCCGTAACCGTGCGGCAGGCTGACCACGCCGGGCATCACGTCGGCGGTGACGGCGACGGGCACGGTGACTTCTCCCACGCGCGAGCGGATGGTGGCGTTGGCTCCATCCGCGAGTCCTATGCGTGAGGCATCGTCCGGGTGGACCATGAGCGTGCAGCGGGGACGGCCCTTCACGAGCCCCGGCACGTTGTGCATCCACGAGTTGTTGTCGCGCAGGTGCCGCCGGCCAATCAGCAGCAGTTCGCCTTCGCGAGGTGCCGCGTCATCAGGGAACGCGGCACGAAGCCGGGCCACGTCCGCGACGAGCAACTCCGGCGCCAGTTGGATGCGCTTGGAGCGGTTGCGAAGCCGGCCGGGCAGGCTGGGCTTCATCGGGCCCAAATCGATTCCATGCGGCGCGGCACGAAGCTTCGCGAGCGACAGGCCGTGCTTCTTGAGCGGATGGAAGCGCGAGCCATAGGGCCCCATGCGAAGGCCCAGGTCGAGGATGCGCTCCGGTCCCATGCGCTTGAGGGCCTGGTACTTGAGCACCGCGCGAACGCTCCGTCCCTTGCGCAGCGTCTTCAGCCGGTGCTGGAGCTCCAGGAGGATCTCCCAGTCCTGCCGTGAGTCCGGACCGGCCGGGAACACCGGCGGCGAATACTTCGCCGTGTTGCGCACCGCGAGCACATGGAAGACGAGGTCGTAGTGTCCTCGCTCCAGCAGGGACGCGGGCGGCAGGATGTAGTGCGCGTGGCGAGTGGTCTCGTTGAGATACGGATCCACGCTCACCATGAAGTCGAGCTGCTCCAGCGCGGTGTCCAGCTGCGTGCCATTGGGCGTGGACAGCACGGGATTGCCAGCCAGGGTGATGAGCGCGCGGATGCGGCCCTCGCCCGGGGTGAGGATCTCCTCCGCGAGCGCGGCGACAGGAAGCTCACCAGAAGACTCCGGCAGGCCCCGCACCCGGCTCTTCCAGCGGCCATGGCTGCCAGGACTGACGCCGAACGCGCGAGGCCCGCCAATGAGGTCGAAGGCCGGCAGGGTGAAGAGAGCACCGCCCTCTCGGTCCAGGTTTCCGGTGACGATGTTGAGGACATTGATGAGCCATTGGCAGAGCGAGCCGAACGGCTGCGTGGACACACCGACGCGCCCGTAGCAGACGGCTCCGTCCGCAGCGAGGAAGTCCCGGGCGATGCCTCGAAGCACGTCCGGTGCGATGCCCGTGTGAGGCGCCGTGCGCTCCGGAGGGAAGTCGCGGACGAGTGGCAGCACGGTGTCCAGCCCGTCCACGAACGCCGCGAGCCGGCCCATGCGGTGCGCGTTCCCCTCCAGCACGACATGCAGCAGGGAGAAGAGGGCGAGCGCATCGGTGCCGGGCCGGACGAAGACGTGCTGGTCGGCGATGCCCGCCGTCTCCGTGCGGCGCGGATCGATGACGACGACCTTGCCGCCACGCTCCTGGATGGCACGCAGCCGGGCGCGCACGTCCGGCGTCGTCATCAGGCTGCCATTGGACGCGAGCGGGTTCGCGCCCAGCATGAGCATGTACCGTGTGCGGTCGATGTCCGGGATGGGCACCAGCAGCTGATGCCCGAACATGAGGTGGGCCGCGAGCTGATGGGGAAGCTGGTCGACGGAGGTGGCGGAGAACCGGTTGCGCGTGCGCAGCGCGCGAAGGAGCTGGGGGCCGAACATCATCGCGCCCAGGTTGTGGACGTTGGGGTTGCCCAGGTACGCGCCCACGGCGTTCGGCCCGTGCTCCTTCTGGATGGAATGGAGCCGATGGCTGATGTCGCGGAATGCGTCCTCCCAGGACACACGCTCCCAGCCGGAGGCGGTGCGCTTCATGGGGTGGCGGAGCCGGTCCGGGTCCTCGTGCAGGTCACGGAGCGCCACGGCCTTGGGACAGATGTGGCCCCGGCTGAATGGATCCTCCGAATCGCCCTTGATGGACGTGATGCGTCCGTCCGCCACTTCGATGCGCACGCCGCACATGGCTTCACAGAGATTGCAGGTGCGGAAATGGACGGAAGCGCTCATGGACGGAGAGCCTACGTCGGCTCTTCCCCGCATGGGGCCGTTGGGTGACAGACTGTTCCCCACGATGGCTTTCCTGAACGTGTCGGTCCACGACGCCGAGGTCGCGGGCGTACGGATGGATTCAGCAAGAGAGCTCCTGCAACTGGAACTGGTCCTGCACTCCTGTGAGAAGGTCCGGGTGGACTTCTCCAGCGCCTGTCAGTGGTCGCTCTCTCGCTTCGAACGGCAGAACGTGCTGCTCGCCATCCACGAATGGAAGGCGAGCAATGTCGCAACCGCTGCGCGCTGCCGTGACCTGGGACTGGATGAGTTCTGGACGCGGATGGTGCTGACGGACAGGTACACCTTGTATGAGGTGTCTGCCTCCGTGGGCTTCGGTGGTTGGGTCCTGGCTCAGGGCGCGGAGGTGATTCGTGCCGCACCCGAGACGGCTTTCTCACCCGCTCCAGATGTCGTCGATCTCCTGGAAGGCATTCGAAAGCGCCCTGGGATGTATGTGCGCGGCGATGCCTCTCAGCGGGTGTTGCAGTTGCGGAACCTGGAATGTGTGGGTGCTGTTCTGGAAGCTCGTGGATGAATACCGCGAGTCGCCTGGTTCCTGACTCATCGCTCCAGGCTCTCTGGGCCGTAGACCCCTCCGGCGGCAGGCGCGGCTACTTCCATTCCTTCAGCCAGTGATGAACAGGCCTCTGTCCAATGTTGCCCTGCGCCGTCAGGGGCCAGAGCCGGATCCAGATGGGGGCGTCCTTCATCTGCCAGACATCTTCCAGATAGGAGTGGGTGATGTCATAGGGTTCATCTCCTCCGTTCCGGTCTGAAAGCCTGCGGTGAAAGACGCGGAGGGCCTCTCCGTTCACCTGGACGTCGGTCCGAGCATCGGAATCCGGCAGGGGCCGGTAGCGCCAACCACTCTTGTCCGCCAGCGCTGTCACGACCTCCAGCAGGGTGCCTTCCCAGTCAAAGTCGTTACCCGGGAGGGGCATGTCCTGTGACAGGTACGTCTGGACGTGGCGCACGCGCGTGGGCCCTGTCGTCCAGGTATGGGTGACACTCAAGCCGTCGGATCGGACATAGGTCGCGGATTGGCCTGAACGGACCGCGATGGCGCCAGCCGAGGCATCCACCTCTCGCTGTCCCATGTCGAGCAGTCGGATTCGCAGCGAAGGCCACCTCGCATCACCGTAGTGCTCCTCCAGGAAGAAGACCCCGCCCGCGAACAGGACGCGGGGATCCTTCGCGCGGATGCATCCACGCCCGGAGCGCGGTGGCTCCATCTGGTACGCATGGTCCTCGCATTCGAACGTCTTTCCCTTCACCTGGAGCTTCATGGGCGTGGAGGTCACCGACCTGTGGAGCCTCTCCGGGCCCACGAAACGCTCTTCATCGGTGGCGAACCGCGTCTGGAATGGAGGGTTGGAGGGCCCACCTGGGAGGGGCTGAAGCTGCATGACGAAGATCAGCGGCCGGTCGTACAACCCTTTCAGCAACTCCTCGGGGCGGGCCTCACGCCGCATCCGCACCTCGACCCAACGCTCGGTCTGGGTTTCGCGGAGCACCGTGAAGGTCGCTCGCAGGTCCGTCAGATACGGCGTGTCGATGCGGTACTCGACGAACGTCCCCGGAGGCAGGGACGTGGGCATGGGCTCCACGGTGCAGGACGGACAGCGCCGGCCCACCCCCTCGTAGTTCGCCCCCGCGCAGCCCATCAGCACCACGACGCCCCACGCCAGAAGTCCCCGAAACCCACGTGCCAGGTCCATCCCGCCATTCTGCCCTGGCCGGGAGCCACATCCCCGGGCTAAACCCGCCTCACGGGTTTCACGACACCCCGCGCCATCCGTCCTGACCGGCCGCCAACCGGGGAGTCACTTGAACCCCCAACGGCCTTGCCTTGGGCCTCCGGTTGCCGTCCAATGGTGCACAAACCAATGATCGCCGCCGGTGGCGGTTTTCCAGAGCATGCACACCGTTGCGATCACCGACTTTGGGAAGAGGGTGAAGGGGAAGGCGATGATGGGGACGGCGTGGACAAAGGGGGCGCGAGGGGTCGCGCTGGGGATGCTCCTGCTGCTGGGCGCTGCCGCCCACGCGGGACAGGCGGGCGGGGTCAACATGCCGGATTCCCTCCAGGTGGAGGGCAAGACGCTGGCGCTCACCCACATGGAGCTGAAGAAGAAGCTCTTCTTCAACGTGTACGTGTGGAGCCTCTACATGGAGGAGGAGCCCACCTGCTTCAAGGAGGCCGTGGCCTCCAACAGTCTGAAGCGCCTGCACTTCCGCTTCCTGCGCACCATCACCAAGGACCAGCTCGTGGGCAGCTTCCGCGAGGGCCTGCGCCAGAACCCGGCCATGCGCCAGGACGCCCTCAACCAGTCCCTGGAGAAGCTCCTGTCGTCCCTCCATGATGTGCGCAAGGGCGACGACCTCGTCCTCACCTACCTGCCCGGCTCCGGCCTCCACGTCTCCGGCGGCGCGTCCGGCGGCGTCCACATCCCCGGCAAGTCCTTCGCTGACGCCCTCTTCAGCTCCTGGCTGGACACCCACCCCATCTTCCCCAAGTAGGCTGGCCGCTCGTCCAGCCAGGAAGTTTGGCCTCAAATTGGATGCGCGTTTCTCCTAGGCTGCGGGCCCGAGAGCGGTAGTCTCGGACCCACCAACATCCTTGTCAGGAGGAATCGCACCTATGCGGACACGTCTGGTTCTGGCTGCCCTCGTCGCCCTCTCCACGGGTTGCGTCTCGCAGGGGAAGTTCAACGAGAAGGCCCTGGAGGCGGAAGGGCTGACGAAGAACCTCACGGATGAGAAGGCGGCCCGCGCGGCCGCCGAGGCGAAGATCAAGGAGCTGGAGGAGAAGCAGGCCGCGCTGGAGCAGGAGAAGACCGCGCTGCAGACGCGCCTGGATGCCTCCGAGAACCGCCTCACCGGCGCCGCGGCCGAGCGCCGCGCCCTGGAGGAGAAGAACGCGCAGCTGGCCGCGCTCAACGACGAGCTGGGGCGCAACGCCAAGAAGCTCGCGCAGGCGAAGGAGGAGCTGGAGAAGAAGAGCTCCGAGTACGAGAACCTGGCCCAGTCCCTCAAGCAGGAGATTTCCGATGGCAAGATTGAACTGTCGGAGATGAAGGGCCGGATGACCGTGCAGCTCAAGGACAAGATCCTCTTCGCGTCCGGCTCCGCGCGCGTGGGCAAGGAAGGGCAGGAGGCGCTGGTGAAGATCGCCGACGCGCTCAAGACGGTGAAGGGCCGCATCGTGCGCGTGGAAGGCCACACGGACGACGTGCCCACCGGCGGCGGACAGTTCCCCACCAACTGGGAGCTGAGCCTGGCGCGCGCGATGGCGGTGGTTCGTTCGCTTCAGGACTCTGGCGTGGATCCGACCATGCTGTCCGCGGCGGGTTATGGGCAGTACCAGCCGCTCGTTCCCAATGACACGCCGGAGCACAAGAGCCAGAACCGGCGCATTGAAATCGTTCTCGCTCCCAGCCTCGGGGGGCGCTAGGAGGGGGCGCGGGAGACCCGCGCACCCTTCATGAAAACGCTCCTCTGCGTCGTCTGTGTATTGCTTGCGACCGGAGCCGTGGCACAGGCTCCGGACGCAGGAACGCTCGCCGGCGATGCTGGCGCTCCCACGGGCGTGCTGACGAAGCCGCCCGCCCTTTTGCGTCAGGTCGAAGCGGCCTACCCGCCGGATGCCGCCGCCCAGCAGCTCGAGGGCACGGTGGTGATGTTCATCGACATCTCGGAGACGGGCGCCGTCACGAATGTCGAAATCACCCAGCCCGCGGGCCACGGCTTCGACGAGGCCGCCACGGAAGCGGTGAAGCAGTTCCAGTTCGAGCCCGCGGAGGTGGACCACGTCCCCGCGCCGGTGCGCATCCAGTACGCCTACCAGTTCGTCTTCCGCGCGCCGGAGCCGCCACCCGAGGCCTCGCCGGACGGCGGTGTCCAGGAGCCGCAGGGGCCGGTGAACTTCAGCGGCCAGGCGCTGGAGCGCGGCACGCGCAAGCCCCTGGTGGGCGCGGAGGTGGTGCTCACGGAGCTGGATCGCTCCACCGTCACGGACGAGGACGGGCGCTTCGCCTTCCGGGGCGTCCCCGTGGGCACGCATCCGGTCGTCGTGGTGATGGGCAACTACGACCGCTTCAAGACGCAGGAGACGATTGAAGAGGGCAAGGAGACGCGGGCCACGTACTACGTGCAGAAGCGCATCTTCAGCCAATACGAGACGGTGGTCCGCAGCGACCGCGAGCGCAAGGAGGTGACGCGCACGACCATCACGGTGGCGGAGGTGCAGCGCGTGCCGGGCACGCAGGGGGACACGCTCAAGGTGGTGCAGAACCTGCCGGGCGTGGCGCGGCCCGCGTTCAACGGCGGCGCGCTGGTCATCCGCGGCACCAGCCCCCAGGAGTCCGGCGTCTTCCTGGACGGCCTGCGCATCCCCATCCTGTACCACTTCGGTGGGCTGACCTCCGTTTACAACTCGGACCTGCTGGAGGCGGTGGACTACCTGCCCGGCAACTTCTCCGCGTACTACGGCGACATCACCGGTGGCGTCATCAACGTGCGCAGCCGCGAGCCCCGCACGGACCGGCTCCACGCCACGGTGGGCATCAGCCTGATTGAGTCCAATGCGGTGGTGGAAGGCCCCATCACGGACACGCTGAGCTTCGCGATTGGCGGCCGGCGTTCGTACATCGACCTGGTGCTCAAGGCGGTGCCGTTCGACGACGACAGCCTCCAGGTGGCGCCGCGCTACTACGACGCGCAGGCGAAGCTGGTGTGGAAGCCCAGCCGCCGCCACACCTTCACGCTGCAAGGCCTGACGTCGCGCGACCGGTTGGCGTTGCTGCTGGACCAGCCGGCGGACGGCGACCCGACCGTCAACGGCGGCCTGGACGTGACCACGGGCTTCAACCAGCTGCGCCTGCGGCACCAGTTCCGCGAGGGCAAGCTGCTGCTCGACACGCACGGGCTCGTGGGCAACACCATCCTGGACTTCCAGATTGGCGAGCGCGGGCTGCGCATCGCGTCCACGGACCTGTATCTGCGCCCCACGGTGGAGTACGCGTTCAACGACAACGTGACGGTCGCGGGCGGCCTGGACGTGGTGGCGAACCTGGCGAACGTGACGGCCAGCATCCAGCAGCCGCCGCGCGAGGGCGAGCCGCCGTCGCCGCTGGTGACGGAGGACCTCATCAACATCGACGGGAAGTTCACCCAGTACTACCCGTCCGCCTGGGCGGAGGTGCGGTGGCGGCCCCTCCAGGACCTGCTGGTGGTGCCGGGCGTGCGCACGGAGAGCTACATCTTCACGGACCAGCAGGAGGTGAAGCGCACGGTGAACCCGCGGCTCGCGGTGCGCTACGCGCTCACGGAGACGCTGACGCTGAAGGGCGGCGCGGGCGTCTACCACAGCCCGCCGGTGCAGGATGAGCCGTCCCCGGGGTTCGGCAATCCGGACCTGGGGGCGAAGCGGTCGCTCCAGTACAGCGTGGGCGCGGAGTGGCAGGCGCGGCCGGAGTGGTTCGTGGGCAGCGAGGTCTTCTACAACGACCTGGATGACCTCATCGTCCGCTCGAACGCGCGCGTGGTGCGAGACGGCGAATCCGTGCCGGAGAACCTGAAGAACGGCGGCGTGGGGCGCATCTATGGCTTCGAGTTGCTGGTGCGCCGGGCGCTGACGGACCGGCTGTTCGGGTGGATTTCGTACACGCTTTCCCGCAGCGAGCGCCGGGATGCGCCGGGGGCGCGCTGGCGCAAGTTCGACAACGACCAGACGCACGTGCTGACGGCCATCGCCAGCTACAAGCTGCCGAAGGGCTGGGAGGTGGGCGCGCGGTTCCGCTTCGCGACCGGCAACCCGACGACGCCGGTGCTGGGCTCCAAGCGCGACGACACGACGGACGTGTTCATCCCGTACTACGGGCTGGTCAATTCCCAGCGGCTGCCGTCGTTCAACCAGCTGGACATCCGCGTGGACAAGACCCTCATCTTCGACACGTGGAGTCTGGACCTCTACCTGGACCTGACGAACGCGTACAACAACCAGTCGGTCGAGGGCGTTGCCTACAACTACAACTATTCCAAGCGCGAGTACTTCAAGGGCCTGCCCATCCTGCCCGTGCTCGGCTTGAAGGGAGCCTTCTGACGCCATGCGCACTCCCGTCCTGCTGTCTGTCATTGCGTTGCTGGGGTCGACCGCGTGCAGCGGCCCCGACTTCGACGCCCAGAGTGAGATTCGCGGTGTGCGCGTGCTCGGCATCAAGGCGGAGCCGCCGGAACTGGCGTTGGAGCCGAACGCCTCCACGCTGCCGCCGCCGGTGACGTTCAGCGCGCTGGCGGTGACGCCGGACGCGCGTCCGGTGACGGTGACGTACGCGCTGTGCCGGCCGGACGTGAACCCCTATGGGGACGTGGCGTGTCCGGGGGACAGCGGGGTGCCGTTGCCGGGCGGGGTGTTGTCGTTGAGCGACCCGGCGGTGCAGGCGCTGCTCATCGAGGCGTTCCAGGCAGCCACGGGGAGCACGGGGGGAGGGCAGGGGGGCTCGTTCGACTTCAACGACCCGGTGGTGCAGCAGGTGTTGCAGACAGGGCTGCCGCTGTTCGTGGGGTACGAGGCGACGGACGGCAGCGGGACGCCGGAGGGCGTGGAGCGGGGCGTGCGGCGCATCACGTTGCGTTCGACGGACACGCCCAACCAGAACCCGGTGATGCAGGACGTGCTGTGGAACGACGCGCCGCTGTCCGGGCCGCTGCCGCTGGACGCGGAGGTGACGTTCACGCCGGTGCTGGGCGAGGGCAGCGAGGAGACCTATTCCACGGTGGACGGGGCGAGGACGGAGCAGGTCTTCTACAGCTGGTTCGCGACGGGCGAAGGCGAGGTGGGCTCGTTCCGTTCGCTGGAGCCGGTGGACGGCAAGCCCGGCGACCCGACGACGACCTACACGACGGCCAAGACGCCCGAGCGCATCACGCTCTGGGTGGTGGCCCGAGACGGCCGCGGCGGCACGGACTGGACGACGCGCACGGTGGACGTGGGGCCCTGAGGGAGCTCACGGGATGTTCGTCGGGTCGCTGTCGAAGAGCGCGTCGAACAAAGTGGTCTGGGGGGGCTGGGTCGAGTCGACGACGACAGGCACCGGTGTAGCGGCCACCCCTCGGGGCAGCTCACTGACCTGGTAGCGGGCGCCCAGTTCCCGGGCGACGATGCGCGCCGTTTCCTCCATGGGGCCGGGCAGGGGCGTCAGGTGCAGCTGAGCCGCACGGCGCTTGCGCCCCTCGTATTCGAACGTGATGCCGTACACGGTGAAGACCGGGGCCAGGATGCTCATGCAGCCCACGACCGCCCAGGGGATGGGCGGCATGGGAAAGCCCATCGCGGGATAGACGATGCACCGGAAACTGCATCGTGTGGGGCCGGTTCCGTCGCCTATCGAGAAGCCCGGAAACAGCGTGCGCAGATGGTCGAGAAACCCGTGCCATTGGCCAAGGCCCTGAAGCGCTTCACCAAAGCGTTTGAAGAGGCGGGACAGTTCAGGACCGGGTTCGTCCGCGTCGGAGACCGAGGCAGGCCAGTAGTGTCTGGCGATGGCCAACAACTGCTCCGTGCTGGGAGTCATCGTGCGCGGGCTCCGGCATCAAAGGGTGAAATCACCAAAATGCACGGGAAGGGCTCGCTCGTGACACACGGCCGGGACCTTCGCGCCCGCGATGGACGCGGGGACGGTTGTTCGCAGCGTGGCCTTCACTGACTCGCAGAGCATCCCCAAGGGAGATGCGATGGTGGCGGCGCTGAAGTTGGCTTGCGTGGCTTCGTTGATGCGATCCGCAGCGATGCGCTGCGCCAGCGCTGTGGAGATGGGGCCCTCGACGTTGTGAAGGGGCGTCTCAACCCCGAACCTGCACAGCACGGACTCGCTGGTGTTGGCGCGAGTCAGTCGGACGTGGATGCAGGCAGAGCGCTGACCGCCTTCTTCCCCTGGCGTTGCTTCCCTGAGCGTCACGAAGCGGATCTGCCGGGGCAGAATGCGCCCCGTGACGAACGTCCGGTCCGTGGGCCCGACGCACGCCACGCACAGGGCCAGCACTGCCGCGACTGGAAGCCACCGTCGCCGTGCTGCCTGTGCCGCCATGCTTCACCCCGTCAGCCACGCGGACGCGCGGCCCAGGCCCTCCGCCACGGAGGTGAAGGCGTCCGCCGTGCGCACGCGCTCCTCACCGAAGCGCTTCACGTACAGCTCCCGCACCGCCGGAATCTGGGACGAACCTCCCGTCAGGAAGACCGCGTCAATCTCCCTGGCCTCCGGGTGCTTCGCCAACAGCCCTTCCGTGCACTGCGACAGTTCATCCAACAACGTGCGGCTCGCCGTCTCGAACTCCGCCCGCGTCATCGGCTCGTGCAGGCGAGCAGCTTCGCCATCACGTGCTGCGGAATGGGCAGCCGCTTATCCGTGACCCCCACCACGTCCGGCTTGCAGTCCAGGTTCCTCCGTCGCGGCGGCCCAGCGGCACGGACTGGGCGACGCGTACGGTGGACGTGTGGTCTTGAGAACCCGCGCGTTCATCGGGATGGTGGGGGGCGTCCTGTTCAGGAGCACCGCGGATGCCACGACTGATGAGCGCGATGCGTTGCGGAGGGCTGGGCCTGGTGGGCGGGGTGCTGCTCCTGGCGGGTTGTCTGCGAGGACAGGGAGCCCGGCCCGCTGACTGGGAGGGGGACCGGAGCATCGCGTTCCCTCCGTTCTACGTGCAATCAGCGGTGCAGTTGGGGGGCGAAGAGCAGGCGTATGTGCTGGACGGCAACCTGCTCAGGGCTGTCCAGGTCTCCATGGACGACTTCTTCCCGAAGCGGTCCAAGGACACGCCTTGCTGGGGAACGCCGGAGGCGTATCGCTACCGGGTCATCCGTCAGGGCACCGTCTTCTTCATCCTGATCCACGAGGCTCGGGATGCCTGTGGCAACACCTTCATCGGTGTGGACACAGGCGCGCGTTACGCGGTCAGCCTTGATGGTCGAATCCTGCGGCGCAGCGTGGGGGCGGAACCTGAAGCTCCACCGGCGTCTCCGGGCATTGATTCAGGAGTCCTGGAAGGCGTTGCATTGGACGGTGGCGCCCCGTAGCCGGCCCTCCGCTTACGGGACGATGGTGGGCTCGCTGTCGAAGAGTGCGTCGAACAAGGTGGTCTGGGGTGGACGCGTCCACTCCACGGCGACGGGGACGGGGAGGGCCGCGACTTCGAGCGGGAGCGCCGTGACGTGGAAGTGGGCCTCCAGTTCCTGGGCGATGATGCGCGCGGTGTCGCTCATGGCCGCGGGCAAGGGCGGCAGGTGCAGGTGGGCCTTGCCTCGCTTGCGGCCCGCGTAGTCGAACGTGAGTCCATACACCGTGTAGACCGGTGCCAGGATGCTCATGCAGCCCACGAGGGCCCAATGCACGGGCTTCATGGGGATTCCCTTCGCGGGATAGACGGCGCAGCGCAAGGAGGCCTGGGAGGTCGTGCTGGCTTCCGCCAGGGTGCAGTCTGGCAGACGCAGGCCCAGCTGCCGCCGGAAGGCATCCCAGCGCTCGTTCTGCTGTAGCACCTGAGCCCAACGTTCTTGGCGGCGCTTGTGTTCAGGATGGGCGTCGTCCAGGGACTCTTCGTACGTGGCAGGCCAGTAATGGCGAGCGAGGGTCAGCAGCTCATTCGTGCTGGGGGGCATGGCGCGATGGCTCCAGCGTCAGAAAGTCAGGTTGCCAAACAGCACCGGAGGCGCCCGTTCATCGCATTGCGCCCTGAACCGGGCTCCGGCGAGGGACGCCTCGAAGGTCCTTCTCAGCTGTGCCTTCATCAACTCACAAAGCATTCCAAGCGGTGAGTCGATGGTGGCGGAGCCGAAGACCGCCTGGGCGGCCTCATTGATACGCTCCGCTGCGATGCGCTGCGCTAGCGGCAGGGAGATGACGCCCTCATGGGTTCGCAGCGGCGTTTCAACGCCGAACCTGCACAGCACGGACTCGCTGGTGTTGGCGCGAGTCAGTCGGACGTGGATGCAGGCAGAGCGCTGACCGCCTTCTTCCCCTGGCGTTGCTTCCCTGAGCGTCACGAAGCGGATCTGCCGGGGCAGAATGCGCCCCGTGACGAACGTCCGGTCCGTGGGCCCGACGCACGCCACGCACAGGGCCAGCACTGCCGCGACTGGAAGCCACCGTCGCCGTGCTGCCTGTGCCGCCATGCTTCACCCCGTCAGCCACGCGGACGCGCGGCCCAGGCCCTCCGCCACGGAGGTGAACGCGTCCGCCGTGCGCACGCGCTCCTCACCGAAGCGCTTCACGTACAGCTCCCGCACCGCCGGAATCTGGGACGAACCTCCCGTCAGGAAGACCGCGTCAATCTCCCTGGCCTCCGGGTGCTTCGCCAACAGCCCTTCCGTGCACTGTGACAGTTCATCCAACAACGTGCGGCTCGCCGTCTCGAACTCCGCCCGCGTCATCGGCTCGTGCAGGTGGATGCGCGCGTCCTCGAAGTCGATGGTCGCCACGTCCTCGCTCGACAGCTTCACCTTCGCCGCTTCAATCGCCCGGAACAGCCGGTAGCCCAGGTTGTCCATCACCAGGTCGTAGAGCGCTTGAATCTCCGCCGGGTGGTCGCTCGTGTCGAGCATCACCTCCAGCAGCTCCTGCGTGGACTTCTCCCGGATGAAGGACATCTCGTGCCAGTTGAGCAGCTTCGCCAGCACGTGCTGCGGAATGGGCAGCCGCTTGTGGCTGAAGCCCTTCACCTTGTACGTGGAGCCCGCTCCGAACTTCGGCAACAGCTTGTGCCGCATGATCTCCGCGTCGAAGCGGTCACCACCGATGCGCACACCCGTGGACCCCACCACGTCCGGCTTGCGGTCCAGGTTCCCCCGCCGCGACGGCCCCAGCCGCATCAGCGTCAGGTCCGTCGTGCCGGCGCCGAAGTCCGCCACCAGCACCAGCTCGTCCTTCTCCAGCCGCGCCTCGTACGCGAGCGCCGCCGCGATGGGCTCGATGAGGAACTGCACGTGCGTGAAGCCCGCGATCTCCGCCGCCTTGCGCAGCCTCTTCTCCGCCAGTGCGTCCGCCTCCGGGGCGGGCGTGAAGACCGCGGGCCGGCCCAGCACCACCGCGTCCGGGGCCTCGCCCAGGTGCGCCCCGGCGGACTCGCGCACGCGGCGCAGCAGGATGGCCACCAGGTCCTCGATGGTGTACGTGCGCCCCTTCACCTGCGTCGCCCGGAAGGACGAGCTGTGCAGGAAGGACTTCACGGACTGGATGAACCGGCCGTTGTTGTCCTCCAGGTAGCGCTGGATGGCGTCCGCGCCCGTGAAGACCTCCCGCTCCTCCTCCGCGAAGAAGAGCACGGAGCGGAACAGCCGGGGCTCCGGGGTGTGGGGCTGCAGCGGCAACACGGTGCCGTCCGGCAGGGCCAGGGCGGTGTTGCTGGTTCCGAAGTCGAGTCCGCAGGCGCGCATGGGGGGGCGCCCCTTATCGCCATTCTTCCGGACGCGGTAGCCCCAAAGTGAGCCCCCTCCGCAGGGCGTGCGGCCGGGCATGCGCTCGGCGTGGGATGGCTTGGCGCTCCACGGGCCGCCGCCATCTTTGCCCTGTCATCCCTTTGACAGGAGAACTCCATGAAATCGCGCGCAGCATGGCTGGGAGCCGGAGCCATCGCACTGGTAGTGAGCACCACCGCCTGCCAGGACCAAGACCGTTCCCGCCAGGACACCGCGGAGAACAACACGCCCGGACAGCAGGTGGAGCAGGCCCAGCTCCAGTCGGAGAAGGCCTTCGACGACGCACGTGACGCGCAGAAGGAGGCCTCCAGCCAGCAGCGCGAGGCCGCCCGCGCCCAGGAGGACCTGCAGCGCAAGCAGCAGGAGCTCCAGGAGGCCCAGGCCAAGGCCCAGAAGGAGGCCCAGGAGGCCCAGTCCAGCCAGCAGCAGGCGCAGGCGCGCACCCAGCAGGCCCAGTCCGTGGCCCAGCAGGCCCAGGCCAGCGCCCTGGCCGCCCAGCGCCAGGCGCAGCAGAACTTCGCCACCCAGCAGCAGCAGGCCTCCAACGAGAGCGCCGCGGCGAACCAGCGCATCGCGGACCCGAGCGCCCAGCAGCAACAGGCCGCGAACCAGAACGCCGCCACGCAGCAGGCCGCCACCGCCCAGAACTCCCAGGCCCCCACCGCCCAGGCCCCGCGGCAGGAGCAGCAGATCTCCGGCGACGTGCTCAGCGCGAGCGCCCAGGAGGTGCTGGTGAGCCAGCGCGGCGAGCCGCAGCTGCGCCTGAAGGTGGGCCCCAGCACGCAGGTGCAGGTGGACGGCCGGGCCGCGAGCGCCTCGGACATCCAGGAGGGCGCGCAGGTCCGCGCCTCCTACCGCACGGACGAGAGCAGCGGCGAGCAGCAGGCCCTGCGCATCGACGCGACCTCCCGCGCGCAGCCGGCCGCGCCCGCACCGGCGGAGAGCGGCGAGTCCTCGCCCGGCGTGCCCCGGTAACCGCCGACTCCAGACATGCCACGGCCCCGTGCCTTCGCGCTTCCCAACGCGAGGGGACGGGGCCGTGCCGTGTCGCAGACTTGATGAAACTTCCGCGCGCTTACGCGGCCAGCTCGGCCTGGTCCAGACCGGCCTCGGCCATCAGGTTCGCCAGCTCCGCCTTCAGCTTGTCCTTGGCGCGGATCTCCAGCTGGCGGGCGCGCTCGCGGGAGAAGCCGAAGTGCTCGCCCAGCTCGCTCAGGGTCATCTCCGAGTCGCTCATCACGCGCTGCTCGATGATGAAGCGCTCGCGCGGATCCAGGCGCATCAGCGCGCGCTGCACCAGGTTGCGGGTGAGGCCCGCCTGCTGACGGTCCGCGACCTCGTCCGCGTGCGAAGCGGACTCGGACTCCACGAAGTCCAGGTGCGTGGCGTCGCCGTCCTCGCCCACCGGCGCGTCCAGGGACAGGTCCCGGCCGCCCATGCGCTGCTCCATCTCACGCACTTCCGCGGGCTTCACGTTCAGCTTCTTGGCGATCTCGTCCGCGTTGACGATGTGGCCCTCGCCGGCGCCCAGCTTCTCCAGCTCGCGGCGCGTGCGGGCCAGGCTGAAGAACAGCCGGCGCTGCGCCTGCGTGGTGCCCAGCTTCACCAGGCTCCAGTTGCGGAGCACGTAGTTCTGGATGTACGCGCGGATCCACCACACCGCGTAGGAGATGAGGCGGATGCCCTTCTCCGGGTCGAACTTCTGCACCGCCTTCATCAGGCCGATGTTCGCCTCCTGGATGAGGTCGGACATCTTCAGGCCGTAGGAGCGGTACTCGTACGCCACCTTCACCACGAAGCGCAGGTTGCTCGTCACCAGGCGGTGGCCCGCGGACAGGTCGCCCGCGCGGAAGGCGCGCGACAGCGACTGCTCGTCCTGCGGGTTCAGCAGCGGGTACTGGTTGATCTCCGAGAGGTACGTGGAGAGCGAGTCGGCGGAAGAGAAGGAGTTGGAAGCCTGCATGGGGGTCTCTCTCGGGGAAGAGGGCGGGTTGTGTGACCGCCGTTTGCTGCGACGGGGAGACCTTTAGCAACGCACGGGCCAATGCCAGCCGACAGGCAACCTCAATGATTCCAGGGCGTTGCGCGAAACAGCTTCAATGCTTAGGGCGGAACCCGGCACTTTTTACAGCGCGGGGTTCCGACACTTCTTCCGGGTGCCCCGAAGGGAGGGTTGCCTGCCCTGCGACCCGGGCACAGGGCGGATCACATCCAGCAGGGATGTGGGCACGCCCTGGCCCCCACACCAGGGGACCAGGGCGGCGGGTGTCCGGAAAATGGCGACGTCAGGGCACGACAGGCCCGGACTCGTAGCCAATGTCCACGTTGTTGATCGTGGCCTGGCACGGACCGTTCCCGGCGGTCAGGTCCGCCTTCCAGCAGAGCTGATGGCCGCGAGTGCTGGACACGTCGAGCACGGCGTCCCGGTTCCAGTCGAACGTCACCGGATGCCAGGTGGGGGAGGGATTGGTGACGCACGTACCGGCGAGGCACACGCGGCAGTCGGTGGCCACCGAGTAGTTGATGGCGACCGGAGCGGCGCAGCTGGGGTCCTGGGCGTCGTCCTTGTGGATGTACACCTGTTGGATGGTGCAGCTGGGGGCCGCGGGGCTCAGCACGGTGGAGCGCACGCGGCCGGCCGTGGGCGCCCAGTTGCGCAGCATGAAGACGACGTCGTTGAAGTCCCGGTCGCCTCCACCCGGCAGGTCCTCGAAGGCCAGGAGCCACCGGTCGGACGCGGGGCCCACGTTGCCCAGCACGGCGTGGGGCATGACGAGGTTGCCCGGCGCGGCGACGGTGGTGGCGGCCATGGGCAGGGTCGTGTTGCCGTAGGGCAGCGTCGCCAGGCGCTCCCGGGTCCAGTCATCCAACCACCCGCACATCTTCTGGGTGGTGCCGGCCAGGGTGCAGGCGTACCGGGACGAAGCGGGGGTGCAGGCTTCGTTGTAATCACAACCCATGTTCCGGGATACGACGGGGTTCTGGCCCATGAAGTCCTGATCCAGGTTCCACTTCGCCTTGGAGAAGAACACGTTGAGGGGCGTCCTCAGGTGCAGCGTGCACTTGAGGTCGGCATCCCTGCGCAGGCAGGGGTAGACGGTGCCGTTGTCCGTGTTGTGGCTCGAGTCGAAGGCGGAGATGAGGAAGAAGACCACCTCCTGTCCGCCCGGGATGACGCCCAGGTCCACCGTGCGGTCATAGGTCGTGATGCCGGGATCCGGGTTGGAGGTCCGCGGACGGCCGTGGCTGTCATAGGCGGAGACGTCGTAGTCGGGGACGCCGTCGTTCAGGTCCATCACGTCCGTGACGGTGCCCAGCCCCTGGAAGGTGACCGTGTCGGAGTCGTCGTCCGTCAGCAGGAAGGCCAGGTGGCCGATGCCCATGTGGTTGTTGGACGCGTGCGCGGGCTCCAGCAGGTTGGGGATGCGCGTGAAGAGCCCGTTGTCCGAATAGCCGGTGCCGGCTGCTCCCGGCGGGCTGCTCCCGACGACGTCGACAGTGATGTTGTAGGAGGAGGAGGTGCGGCCGGGACGGGCATCCGTCAGGTCCGGGTGGGTGATGAAGGCCGAAGCGCAGGTCGCATTGAGCGCCAGGTCCGGCTGGCGGTAGCTGAAGCCACCGGACGTGAAGGTCCGGGAACAGCGGGGGCTCACGCCGATGTACGGGCGGGCCTGGGCTCCGGAGGGCGGGGCCAGGTTGTAGAGGTCCTCGTGCAGGTCCGCGACGCCGTTGCCATTGGCGTCCACCAGGTCACCCTGCGCGTTGACGTAGCCGCGTGCCCGCAGGTCGCTCATGTACAGGTAGCCCAGCGCGTGGCTCGCGCCGGCGCTTTCGTACACGAAGCTGATGGTGACGTTCTGGTCCGACGGGAACACGATGGAGTCCACCGAGGTCGGCGTCCAGAACGGGTTGACCGACCGCAGCGTCTTCTGCGGGGTGAGCGTCACCTGCTGGAGTTGGTCGAACCCCGCGGCGGTGAACGCGGGCTGCACGTCCTCATACAGGTCTCCGGGGCCGCAGGTGTCGGCCGCATGGGCCGGACGTGGCGAGGGAATGACAAACAACGCGCTCCCGGCCACGAGGGCCAGGAGACGGGAGGGATTCAGGGACAAGGACAGACTCCTCGGGATGAAGATGGCTCCCAGGGTCTATCAGAAATAACAAGGAAGGCGGTTCTGTCCGGCTGTGTCAGGCTTCACCCATGAAGACGACCCGTCTCCCCCTGTTCCTGGTGCTGTCCCTGGCGGTTCCCCTCGCGGGCTGTTCGACGGCGCGGGCGACGTCGTACTCGCTGCCCATGGAGCGGGCCACGGAGTGCCGGCAGCTGTGCGAGCAGATCGACATGAAGATGAGCGCGGTGGTCATCATCATGAACTCCGCCGGCTGCGTCTGTGAGCCGAAGCCGGCGGAGGGGACGAACGCGGCGCTGACCGGTGCCGCCGCGGCGTCGGGCGGTGCCATCATCCGCGCCGCCGCGGACGCGGCGCAGCACGCGAACAACAACAACACCGCCACGACGCACAACCGCTAGCCGCTGTCAGGGGACCAGGGGCACGGAGGTGTAGCCCACGTCCACGAAGTGGAGGGTGGGCTGGCAGGAGGGGTCCGTCCCCTGCGTCAGCTCGGCCTTCCAGCAGAGCTGCTGGCCCGGCGTGCTGGAGACGTCCACGGTGGCCCTGCCCGAGCCCGGAGGCAGCGACAGGGGGTGCCAGGTGGGCGTGGGGTTGGGGACGCACGTGCCCGCGCTGCACACGTTGCAGTCCGTGGCCAGCGCATAGGTGATGTAGGCGGCCGCGCCGGTGCAGATCCCGTACAGGTTGTCGAACTTGTTGAAGGACACCTGGGCAATCTTGCAGCTCGCGTCGTCCGGGCTGAGCACGCGCGAGCGCACGCGGCCCTCGGTCACGGCGCGCAGCAGGAAGACGACGTCGTTGAAGTCCCGGTCGCCTCCGCCCGGCATGTCCTCGAAGCCCATCAGCCACTGGCCCGTGGTCGTGAGGACCGAGTTCAGCAGGAGGTGCGGCATGTTGCCCTGGCCCTGCGCCCAGACCCCGGCGGCGGTCCTGGGCAGGACGATGTTGCCGTAGGGCGGCATCCGCAGGCGGTCGAGGGTCTCCGAGTCCAGCCACCCGCACAGCCGCTGCGAGGAATTGGCCACGGTGCAGGCATAGGGGGAGGACTGGGGCGCGTCCGCGTTGCACTGCTCGGTATAGGCGCAGCCCAGGTTGCGCTGCGCCACGGGCATCAGGCCCACGGGGTCCTGGTCCAGGTTCCACTTCGACTTGGAGAAGAACACGTTGATGGGCGACTTCAGGTGCAGGAGGCACTGGCCGGTGGGCGCCTTGCGCAGGCACGGGTAGACCGTCTTCTGGTCCAGGTCGTGGATCGCCTGGTACTGGGTCACCAGGAAGAAGACGAGCTCCTTGCCCGCCGGAATGGTGCCCAGGTCCACGGTGCGGTCGTTCGGGGTGACGCCTGGATCCGGATTGACGGGGCGCAGGATGCCGTGGGCGTCGTAGCGGGAGACGTCGTAGTCCGGGATGCCTTCCGCGAGGTTGCCGATGTCCGCGACGACGCCCAGCTGGTTGAAGGTCGTCTGGTCGGAGTCGTCGTCCGTCAGCAGGAACACCAGGTGCCCCAGGCCCAGCTGGTTGTTCGTCGGGTGGGCGGGCTCCAGCAGGTTGGGGATGCGCGGATACAGGCCCAGGTCCGACCAGGCGTTGGCGCTGGGCGCGGTGCTTTCCGTGGGGGTGGCGCCGACGACGTCCACCGGCAGGAGCGGGTGCGTGCCGGGCCGGGCATCCGGAAGGGATTGCCGGACGAAGGCGCCGCTGCAGGTGGCGTTGAGCGCCAGGTCGGGCATGCTGAGGCTGACGCCCTGCGAGATGAAGCTGCGGGCGGGCAGACAGCGGCGGTTCGTGCCGATGTACGGACGCGCCTGGGGCCCCGTGGTGGGGGCCAGGTTGTAGAGGTCCTCGTGCAGGTCCGCGATGCCGTTGCCATTGGCATCCACCAGCGTGTCATCCGACGAGTCCTCCGGCGTGCCCTGGGTGTTCACGTAGCCGCGCGCGACGAGGTCGTCGTAGTACACGTAGCCGAGCGAATGGCTGGCGCCCGCGGACTCGTGGACGAAGGTGAGCGCCAGGTGTTGATCGTTGAGGAACATGATGCGCTCGCTGGACAGCTGCCCCAGGTAGGGGTTCAGGCTAATCGGGCCCCCGGGCGTGAGCGCCACGTTCGTGAGCTCGTCGAAGCCCGACGCCGTGAAGTCCGGCTGGTGGTCGATGTCCAGCGACTGCGTGAAGTCGAAGTCGAACAGCGCCTGCGTGGACAGCCCGTACCCGTTGGTCACGGTGCCCAGCACCTGGGGCGGGCCGTTCGCCAGACACTGAGGCGCGGTCCACTCCAGGGTGCTGGAGCTGGCGTCCGATACCGGCGTGCCGGACGTGCCCGTGGTGGCGCTCCAGGAGAAGGTGAGCGGACTGCCCTGCGGGTCCGTGGCCTGGAGCTGGAGCTGGGACAGGTCGCCCGGGTGGACGGCGGCCGTGGACTGCGTGGCGCTGGTGAGCTGCGGCGGCAGGTAGACCGCCCTGGGCGTGAACTCCGCGTGGGCCGGACGCGGCGAGGCAATGACACACACGGCGCTCCCGGCCACCAGGGCCAGGAGCGGGAAGCGATTCAGGTGCAAGGACAGACCCCCTCGGGATGAAGACAGCCCCGAGGGTTTATCAGAACCGACTGACGGGATGCGTGTGCCGGAGTGCGTCAGGGATTGAGTGGTGCGTACTCGTAGCCCACGTCCACGCTGAGGATGCTGCTGGTGCAGAAGCCGTTCGCGGGGGCGAGGACCGCCTTCCAGCAGGGCTGGGTGCCCGGGGTGCCGGAGACGTCGATGACGGCCTCGTCGTATCCGTGGCGCAGCGTGAGCGGGTGCCAGGTGGGCGTGGGATTGGGCAGACAGGCTCCGCCCCAGCACACGCGGCAGTCGGTGGCCACCGCGTACTGGATGGGCGCGGTGTCGCATCCCGGGAAGGAGCCGTCGTCCTTGCGCAGGCGCATCCGGGACACGGTGCAGCCCGTCTCCTCGGGGCTGGAGGGCCGGGCGGCCAGCGATGGGGAGCGCACGACCCCCGTGGAGACCGGGCTCACCAGCTGGAGGACGACGTCGTTGTAGTCCCGGTCACCGCCGCCGTTGAGGTCCTCGAACGCGATGATCCACCGGCCCGGCGTGACGAGGGAGGGATGGGACAGGACGTGCGGCATGGGGGCCCCTGGCTCGGTGGTGACTTCGATGAGCCCGTTGGGGAAGTGGTTGTTGCCGTAGTCAGGCTCCAGGAGGCGCTCCAGGGCCTCCTCGGGGAGCCAGCCACACAGCCTCCTGCCCTGGCTCGGCAGGTAGCACCCATAGGGCTGTCCCGCGGGCGGATGGCACGCGTCGCTGTACGCACAGCCATTGGCGCGGGCCATCACCTGACGCTGACCTTCGGGGTCCTGATCCAGGTTCCACTTCGACTTGGAGAAGAACACGGAGACGGGGGACCTCAGGTGCAGGGTGCACTGGCCGTTGAGGGCCTTGCGCAGACACGGATGGACCAGGCTGTTCTCCGGGTCGTGGATCGCCTCGATGTTGACGACCAGGAAGAAGACCAGCTCCCGGCCGCCCTGGATGCGCCCCAGGTCCACCCGCCGGTCCGCCAGCGTGAGGCCCGGATCCGGGTTGGTGCTCCGCCGCAGGCCCCGCGCGTCATAGGCGGAGACGTCGTAGTCGGGGATGCCGTCCAGGCCGTAGGTGTCCGCGTCCGGGACGGCGCCCAGGTTCCGGTGGGTGGTCCGCTCCCAGTCGTCGTCGGTCAAAAGGAACACGAGCTGTCCCAGCCCCTTGTCTCCGTTCGCGGGCGCGGCCGGCTCCAGCAGGTTGGGGATGCGCGCGAAGAGCCCGCCGTCGGAGAAGCCGGGGTTGGAGGTCGTGAGGGTCGGGGGGGCGTCACGCCCGATGACGTCCGTGCTCACCGGGAAATGATTTCCAGGGCGGGCATCCGGCAGATCCGCCACCGAGGCAAAGGTGTTCGCGCAGTTCGCGTCGAGCGCCAGCTCGGGCTGGTTGAAGAGGAAGCCCCTGGAAGTGAAAGACCGGGTGCAGCGCCGGGCCGCCCCGATGTACGGACGCGCCTGGGGCCCCGTGGTGGGGGCCAGGTTGTAGAGGTCCTCGTGCAGGTCCGCGATGCCGTTGGCGTTGGCATCCACCAGCTCCCCCACGGCGTTCACGTAGCCCTTGCGCTGGAGGTCGTCGACGTAGAGGTAGCCCACGGCATGGCTGGCGATGGAGTCCTTCTGCACGAACATCACGCTCAGCTGCTGGTCCTCGGGGAACACGATGGACTCCGAGGGCGGGCGCGCCGGGTCGGGCACGGTGATGCGTCCGTCCACGAGCGTCACGCTGTCGAACTGCTCGAAGCCCTCCGCGGTGAACGCGGGCTGGCGGTTCTTCCCCAGGTCCTGCAGGACGCGGAGGTCGAACGCCGCCGTCGAGGACAGGCCCAGACCGTTGGTCACCGTGGCCTGCACGGGCGGAGTGCCTCCGGAGGCCAGGCACAGGGGCGCCGTCCAGTTCGCGCGGCTCGTGGTCGCGTTGCCCAGAGGGGTGCTCAGGCTGCCCTCGGTGACGCTCCAGGAGAACGTGAGCGGGCTGCCCTGCGGGTCCTCCGCCTGGAGGCCCAGCCGTGAGACGCCGCCCGCCTCCAGCTGCTGGGGCGTCTGGGTGAGGGTGGTGATGCGGGGTGGCTCGGCGGCGCTCGCGGGCCGCGAGAAGGAAATGACACACAGGAGGCCTCCGGCCGCATGGGCCAGGAGCCGGATGAAGTTCGGATTCAGGACGTCCCCCTCGTTCAGTGACGCGACGAGGAACGTATCAGCCAGGGCTGTCCTGACCGGAGCGGCCGGGGATTCAGGTCAATGCCTTGCGCAGCCGCTTGGGGATGGCCTCCGCGTGCCAGCGCTGCACCTCGCGGGCGATCTCGGCGGACCGCTCCGCGCGCTCGTCGCGGGCCTGGGGCAGCAGCTTTCGCGCGGCCTTGCGCTGGCCGGGCGGGGCTTCCGCGGCGGCGCGCTCGAAGAGCTCCAGGCGCACGTCCGCGTCGTGCAGCTCGCCCAGGCCGTCCTGGAGCGGCACCAGGACCTCCAGCAGCGCGCCCACGGTGCGGCGGAAGGCGGGCTGGAAGATCTCCAGCTCGTAGCGCAGCTTCTTCAAGTCCTTGCGCAGGGCGTGCGCGGAGGCGGCGTCCGGCGCGTCCGCGTAACGCTCCAGGCGCTTCTCCACGCGGCGCAGGCGCTGGCGCAGGTGGCTGCGCACGCGCTTGCCGGCGAAGCGGCGGGGGTCCTCCAGCGTGTCCACCTTCTTCAACAGGCGCGGCACGGTGCGGTCCGTCCAGCGCTCCAGCTCCGCGCGCAGCTTCTTCTCCCGGGCCTTCAGGCCGGACAGGTGGGACTGACGCAGGCCGGCCAGCGCCTTGCTCGCGTCCTTCTTCCCCTTCGCGGCGGTGTCCAGCCACTTGTCCTGGACGTGCAGGTCCCTCACGTCGCCCAGCGCGTCCTGGAGGCGCTTCACATCCGCTTCCAGGCGGGTGAGCTTGCCGGTGCCCTGGAACACCTGGAGCGCGGCGCGCAGACGGCGGGTGGCCACGCGCATGTCGTGCACGCCGTCCTCGTCCAGCTCACCGTCCAGCTGGGCTTCGGGATGGCGCACGTCGGCGAGCCGGCCGGCGAGGATGCGGCGGGCGGCGTCGCCCAGCGCCGTGTCGGGGCCCAGGCCCCGGATGGGAGTGGGAGGGGGCATGGCGGGTCAGTCCTCCTTGAGGGCGTATTGTTGGACCATGCGCTCCGCGGCTTCCGGGCCATCCCAACCGAGGATGCGCGCGTCCTTGTCCGCGAAGTGCACCACCGCGAGGAAGAAGTGCTCCAGCTCCTCGCGCTCGCGCTTGGACAGGTCCTGATAGGAATTGAGGTCGTCCGAGCGGGTGGCGTTCACCGGGACGAGCAGCAGGCGGTCATTGCGCTCACGCTCGCCGTTCGTCGCGCCCTTCGGCTTCTGGTCCACCAGGAGCACGCCCAGGGGCCGGCAGGGCAGCACCACGCCGGGCCAGGTGGGCACGTCCCAGTACACCAGCGCGTCCAGCGGGTCTCCGTCCGGGCCCTTCGTGCTGGGAATGAAGCCCCAGTCGAACGGGTAGCGGAAGCCGCGCGTCAGCGGCCGGGACAGCGTGAAGGCCTGGAGCTTCGGGTCGTATTTCAGCTTCACCGTCGAACCGCGGGGCGACTCGACGACGACGTGCAATGCATCTTGTTCGCCGCGCAGGGGCAGGCGGGTGAAGTCGTTGGCCATGGACCTTCAGGCTGGGGTCGCCCTTCCATCTCCGGCAAGTGCCCCCGCACCAGGGATTTCACTCGCCAACCTTGGGAGGCGCCGGGCGCCTACCAGCCTCCGGAATACAGCCGCATTCCGAGCGTCAGCAGCAGCCCGATGCCGGTAAGCGCGAGCCCGGCGATGGCCTTCTTCCGGTCGATGCGGGGCGAGTCGGGATGCCGGTTGCGCACCAGGCTCACGGTGTTGAGCACCAGCGACACGGCGTGGGCCGCGTAGCACATGGGAATCACCGAGATGACGCCCACGAACAGGCCCGAGTTCACCAGCGTGATGCCCGGGTCCTTCGCCTGCACTGCGATGGTGCGGCCCCGCAGCTCCCAACAGCCCGGGCACAGCGGCAGCGCCTCACGGCGGATGCGGTTCTCACACCGCGGGCACATGAACGCGCCGCAACGGGTGCACACCTGGGTCGCGACGATGTCGTCGTGCCGCGCGCAGAGGGCGCGAGCCGGAGCGCCGTTCGCGTCCAGGCTCTCCCCGTCATCCAGTGCCGGGGACTTCAGCCCGGCCAGGAAGTGGCCCGCGATGGCATACGCGGCGGGACCGTTGGGGATGGCGAGCGAGAGGTTGTCCTTGTCGATGCGCCGCACCTGGGGGCCCCGGCCGCGCAGGAAGTAGACCCAGGCGAGCACGGGGACGGCCACGCTCGACGCCAGCGCGACCACGCCCAGCCACTCGGGCGCGTCGGACGCCAGCAGGGAGAACGCCAGGATGAGCAGCGCGATGGCGACCACCACCGACACGACCATGATGACCTGTCCGCGCTTCCACCGGCTCCAGGCCTCTTCCGTGAAGGGAAGGGTGCCCGTCACCCGCTTCGTCATCGCGGACGCGACGATGATGGCGATGAGCAGGTTGAGGAGGGCGAGGAAGCCAATCCAGCGCGGATACCAGGTGAAGTTCACCGGCTTGAAGACCACGCCCTGCCGCTCACCCGTCACGATGCAGATGGGTGGCAGGTCGAACTCGTTCAGCTCCCCGGGAGGAATGTCGACGTGATGCATCGCGAGGACTTGTAGTCCACCGCGTGCAACGCATTCCAGTCACCGTCCTGCGGAAGCTCAGTGCAGGGGCCGGCCCAGGGGCAGCTCCGGCTGACGGCGCGCCACCAGCTTCCGTGTGGCGCGCGCCGCGGCCAGTCCTCCCAACGTGTACCAGGCCACGGTGAGCAGCGACGTGGACGGGCGGGCCTGTGACGGCTTGCGGCCCAATCCCAGCTTCGGCGGCAGCACCACCGCACCCAGGCCGGCGAGCAGGCCCAGCGTGGCGCCGCGCAGGTACGGCCGCTTGGGGCGTCCCAGTGCCACGAGCGAGAAGAACAGCCCGTTGGACAGCAGGTCCCCCGCCAATGTCTGGCGATGCAGCTGGCGCCCCTTCGCGGGCTCGCCGCCAAAGAAGCGGATGCCCTTCTCCAGGGAGCGCATGCCCAGGACATCCATGCGCGGCGGGTGCTTCAACACGCGCCGGGCGCTCTCGTGCACCAGCGTGAGCGCGGCGGCGCCCACGAGGCCAGGACCCAGGGCTCGGAACACGATGCGGGGCGGAGCGGCAGGTTCGATCATGCCTTCCAAGCTAGGCACCGCGCGCACGGGATTCCCGCCCACGGGCGCCTGCCCGCCTGCCTGACGTGCGGTTGTGCCCGCGCGTCAGGAGCTGCAGCTCACCACCAGGTGCCGGCCCCACGCGGGCGGCGAGGCCGCGTAGGCCTCCTGGCCGGGGTGTTCGTCGAAGGGCGCGGACACCAGCGCGAGCACGCGGTCCACCTCCGCGAAGTCCCCCTCCTGCGCCCGCGCGATGGCCTGCTGCGCCACCCAGTTGCGCAGGACGTACTTCGGGTTGACGCGGTCCAGGCTCGCGTGGCGTTCGGCGTCCACGCTCCCTTCCGCCTCCAGCCGCGCCCGGTAGCGCTCGGCCCACCCGTCGAAGCCCTCCGGCGGGAGGAAGTGGTCGCGAAGCGCGTCGTTGCGCGCACCCGGGCTGGAGTCGAACCGGTTCAGCGCGCGGAAGAAGCGCGTGTAGTCCACGTGAGAGCTGGCCATCAGCGCGAACAGGTCCTCCAGCAGCGAGCGGTCCTCGTCGCGGGCCTCCTTCAGGCCCAGCTTCTCGCGCATGCGCGCAAGGAAGTGCCGCGCGAACGTGGGCTGGAAGAGGGTCAGCGTGGCGCGCGCCTCGTCCTCGGTGATGAGTGTGAGCAGCGCCTCTCCCAGGCAGGCCAGGTTCCACAGCGCCACGCGCGGCTGCTGGTCGAACGCGTAGCGGCCCTGGTGGTCGGAGTGGTTGCAGACGAAGCCAGGGTCGAAGTCGTCCAGGAACCCATAGGGGCCGTAGTCCAGCGTGAGCCCCAGGATGGACATGTTGTCGGTGTTCATCACGCCGTGCGCGAAGCCCACCGCCTGCCAGCGCGCCACGAGCTCCGCGGTGCGCTCCACCACCTCCGCGAAGAAGCGCGCGTGGCGGCCCTCCTGGCCCGCGAGGTGCGGGAAGTGCGCGGCGATGACGTGGTCCGCGAGCGTGGCCACGTGGCCGGGCTGCTCGGTGTGGTGGAAGTACTCGAAGGTGCCGAAGCGCACGTGCGACGGGGCCAGACGCACCAGCATGGCGCCGGTCTCCACCTCCTCGCGGTACACCGGCGTGCGGCTGCCCAGGATGCACAGGGCCCGCGTGGTGGGGATGCCCAGCGCGTGCAGGGCCTCTCCGGCCAGGTACTCGCGCACGGTGGAGCGCAGCACCGCGCGCCCGTCACCGCCGCGCGAGAAGGGCGTGGGCCCGCCGCCCTTCAGGTGCAGGTCCCACTTGCCGCCATCCGGAGCGCGCACCTCGCCGAGGAGCAGCGCGCGGCCGTCTCCCAGACGCGGCACGTACACGCCGAACTGGTGCCCCGCGTACACCATGGCCAGGGGCTCCATGCCGGGCAGCGGCGTGGCCCCGCCGAACACGCGCGCGAACTCCGGGCGCGCGGCCTCCTCCGCGTCCAATCCCAGCAGCCGCAGGGCCGCCGGGTTCACGCTCACCACCTGCGCGTCCGGGAAGGGCACGGGGGCCACCCGGGCGGCGAACCCGGGGGGCAGGCGGGCGTAGCTGTTGTCGAAGACGAGCTGTTCGAGCGAGGCCATGGTTGGAAACAACAGACGTCAGGGGATCTGCATGCCCCGCTGGACGGCGGGACGGCTGCCCACGCGGTGCAGGTACTGGATGATGTTGGGCAGGTTGCTGAAGAGCTCCGGGAAGAAGTCCCGCGAGCCCTTCAGCCACGGGTACGTGGCGATGTCCGCGATGGAGTACGTGGTGGCCAGGTAGTCCCGCGACGACAGCTGCTGCTCCACCACGCCCAGGATGCGCTTCGCCTCCGTCTGGAAGCGGTCGATGGCGTAGGGAATCTTCGTGGAGTTGAAGCGCCCGAAGTGGTTGAGCTGGCCGAGGATGGGGCCGATGCCGCTCATCTGGAACATCAGCCACTGCGTCACTTCCGCCTTGCCGCGCGGATCCGCGGGCAGCAGCGCGCCCGTCTTCTCCGCCAGGTACAGCAGGATGGCGCCGGACTCGAAGAGCGCGAACGGCCGGCCCCCAGGCGCGTCGTGGTCCACGATGGCCGGAATCTTGTTGTTGGGATTGATGGCCAGGAACTCGGGCTTGAACTGCTCGCCCTTGGAGATGTCCACCGAGTGCGTCTTGTACGGGATGCCCAGCTCCTCCAGGGCGATGGACACCTTGCGGCCGTTGGGGGTCTTGAACGTGTACAGGTCGATCATGCCTTCACTCCCGTGAGCTCTTCGCTCACCTGCCAGAGCCGCTCCGCGAGCGCTTCGTCCCGGGCGGCGGACGACGGCTTCGCCTTGCGGCATTTGATGAAGTATTCGCCGCTGACGCCCGCCACCTCCGGTGACGACGCCAGGTAGATGGACGTCCGCGCGCCCTTTTCGGGGGAGAGCATGAAGGGCCCGGCCAGCTTGATGAGGTGCTTGAAGAAGCCCTCGCTGTTGTGCCCGAAGCCCGTGCGCACCGCGCCGGGGTGCAGCGCGTTCGCGGTGACCTGCGTGCCGGCCAGCCGCTTCGTCAGTCCGCGCGAGAAGAGGATGTTGGAGAGCTTGGCGTTGCCGTAGACGCGGATGCCGTCGTAGCGGCGCTTCTCCGTCTGCGGGTCGTCCAGGAAGTGGGAGTACGCCAGCCGGTGCCCTTCGGAGGACACGTTGAGGATGCGCGCGGGGCCGCTCGCCACCAGCAGGTCGCGCAGCAGGTGCGTGAGGAGGAAGTGGGACAGGTGGTTCGTGGCGAACGTGGCTTCGTAGCCGTCCACCGTCACCTGCCGCCGGTCGATGATGAGGCCCGCGTTGTTGATGAGCACGTCCAGCCGCGAGTGACGGTCGCGGAACGCCTTCGCCAGGTCGCGCACGGACTGGAGGGAGGACAGGTCCGCGAGCAGCGGCTCCACCTGGGCTCCGGGGGCGGCCTCGCGCACCGCGGCGACCGTGGCCGCCGTGCGGGCCTCATCCCTGCCGGACAGCACCAGCGTGGCCCCCCGCCGCGCCAGCGCCTTGGCCGTCTCCTGTCCAATGCCACCGGTGGCCCCCGTGATGAGGCACACCTTGCCGTCGAGACGGTCTTCGGGAAGCCCTGCCGCCATGGGACGCGTCCTCCTGGAATCCGGGGACGCGTTCTATACGCTCCCCGCCGTCCCCGCGCAGGAGAACCTGCCAGGGAGGCGGGAGGTGTGTGGCGTCAGCGTCAGGTGGTGGCCTGGCTGATGTCCTCGGCCTGACGGCCCCGGCGGTTGCCGCCCTTGGGGGGCATGGTGACGCCCGCGCGCACGTCACCGTTGAGGTGGCTCTCCAGGAACCAGAGGTCCTCCTCGGTCTCGCCCAGGGTCTGGGTGAGGATGTCCGCGGTGACGGGGTCGTTCGCCTCTTCGGACTTGTTGATGCCGTCGCGGAGGCTGGCGGCGTAGCGGCCCACGCGCTCCACGAGCGCGCGGATGTGGGCCTCTCCGTCCACGGCCTGCAGGTCGTATTCGGGCAGCTGGCTGTTGTTGGTGGCCAGGCGGATGGTGCCCTGGGCGTAGCCGCCCAACGCGCCCGCACGCTCGGCGTACGAGTCCGCGTGCTTGCGCGCGTGCTTGGCCACTTCGTCGAAGAGCAGGTGGCGGCTGTAGAAGTGCGTGCCCCGGATGTTCCAGTGCGCCTGCTTCACCTGCCAGTGCAGGTCGATGGCGTTGGCGAGCAGCGTGTTGAGCATGTCGATGAGCTCTTCGCGCGCGTCCTGGGGAAGGTTCACGTGGCTGGTCGTGTACATGGTCCTGATCCCTCGCTGGTGGGTTGCGCGCGGCAGGCCGTCGGCATGACGTCGCGGCGCTTCCCACAGGGTGGGGATGGGGCGGGCCCTTGGCCACGGCGCGGCATGTGTCGCCTGGCTGCCCGGCCGGCTCGGAGGGCGGGCGGCCGGGCGTCGCTGATGATCAGCCCACGTCGGGGGCGGTCAGCCGGGCGGCGACCTCCGTGGCGGCGCGCTCGCCGGACTCCACCGCGCCGTCCAGGTAGCCGCAGCCTTCGATGGCCGTCTCGGTGCCCGCCCAGTGCAAGCGGCCGAACGGCGCCCGTAGCGCGTCCCCAATGGCGGTGAGGGTGCCGGGGCGGGGCAGGCCCGTGTAGCAGCCGGCGCTGAACGGCTCCTGCTTCCAGTCCAGCGCGGCGATGGCCACGGGTGACAGGGCCTGGGGGCCGAAGAAGCGCGCGAAGTCCGCGAGCGCCGCGCGGTGGAGGTCTTCAGCGGGGCGGCCGGTCCACGCGCGCGCGGTGTCGCCCAGGAAGAAGCCCACGAGCGCGGGGTGGCGGCCATGGGGGCCGCAGTCGTCGAAGCACAGGCGCACCGGGCCCACGTCGCTGACAGCCTCGCCGGACAGGCCCGCTTCGCGCCAGAAGGGCGTGGCGTAGGTGGCCACGACCTTGATGACGCTGCCCATGGGGATGTCCGCGTGCGCGCGGCGGCGGCCCGGCGGCAGGTCCGCGCCGAAGTCGATGCGCTCCGCGAGCGCGGGCGGCGTGGCCACCACCGCGTAGCGTGCGCGGAAGGTCCGGCCGTCCTCCGTGGTGGCGGTGACGCCGCGCGCGTCCTGGAGCACGGCCTTCACGGGCGCGGAGAGGACGACGCGGCCCTGGGGCAGTCCTTCCGCCAGCCGCCGTGAGAGGGATTGCGCGCCGTCCACGAAGCGCTCCGCCTGGGCGCCGCCCTCGATTTCGGTGAGCGGCATGAGGCCGCCGTTGGAGTGCACGTAGGAGAGGAAGCTCAGGAAGGAGAGCTCGGAAGGCTCCGCCGCGAACACCGCGCGGGTGGCGATGTCCAGCGCGGCGCGGGCGCCCCAGGTGGGCACGTGGCGCTGCTTCCAGTCCTCCACGGTGAGGGCGTCCCACTCGGCGGCCTTTGGCGCGGCGGCGGGCTTCTCACGGGGGACGCGCTTCGCCAGCCCATCCAGCTTCCAGATGATGCGCTGCAAATCCAGGAGCGACAGGAGGGGCAGGGATGGGACCTTGCCCTGGTACGTGCGGCGCTCGCCGCGCACCTCCAGCACCTTGGTGCCCTGGTGGTGCTGGTGGAAGCGCTGGAGGCCCAGGCTGTCCGCGAGCTTGAGCACGTGGCGCTGCCGGGGGCCCACCCACTGGCCGCCCAGGTCCACGAGCCCGCCGCCCAACTCGCGGGTGAGGGTGCGGCCACCCACGCGGTCGCGGGCCTCCAGCACGGCGACGGTGGCGCCGGTGCGAGCGATGTCCCGGGCCGCGGTGAGTCCCGCGACGCCCGCGCCGATGACGACCACGTCCGCGCTTTCACCCATGGTGTGGCGGACTCTATGCCGGAAGCGGTGGGTGGCTAGGATGCGCGCGGGACGTCAGCAGGGAAGGGTGGAGGACCGGATGTTCGCGTTGGAAATGGTGGAGAAGGTGCGGCAGGTGTCGCCGGGCGCGGCGAACGCGCTGACGACGTTGGCGGTGAAGAACATCGTCCCCCTGGCGAAGGCCATGGGCTACCGCGTGGACGAGGTGACGGACGCGCGCGTGAAGGCGACGGTGCCGCTGGACCGCAAGACGAAGAACCACGTGGGCAGCGTGTACCTGGGCGCCCAGGTGACGGTGATGGAGCTGACGATGGGCGTGATGCTCTTCCGCCGCTTCCCGCCGAGCCAGTACAAGATGCTGGTCAACCGCATGGAGGTCGCCTTCCACGCGAAGGCGAAGACGGCGGTGAGCGCGGTGTGCGAGCCGGGGGAGGAGCTGCTTCAGAAGCTCGCGTCGGAGCTGCGCGCGACGGGTGACAAGGCGGAGGCGTGGATCCCCGTGCGCCTCCTGGGCACGGACGGCCAGTGCGTCGCCGAATCGCGCTTCCTGGCCGTCTTCAAGCGCGGGTAGGGCCTACTCCAGCGCGGCGGGGAACGCGGGCAGCGCGGCGAAGTCCTCGGGCACGTGCTCGCGGATGATCCGGGCGTTGCTGTCCTTCGCCAGCGCCTCCACGCGCTTCATGGACTCCAGCGTCTGTTCGCGGCTGGCGTTGTAGACCGGCACCAGCTGCCGCTCGCGGGACTCACGCAGCGGCCACAGGTCGCCGGTCAGCAGGACGGCGCCGGACTTCGCCGTCTTCACCAGCAGCACGGTGTGGCCGGGCGTGTGCCCGGGCGCCTGGTGGATGGAGACGGTGCCGTCGCCGAACACGTCGTAGGGGGCATCGCCCTCGATGCGCACGGTCTTCGCGTGCTCCAGGGCGCTGTAGTGCGGGACCTCTCCTCGCCGGTGGGCTTGTTCGGAGAAGGCGCCGTCGCGCTCTTCCGCATCCACGAGCCACGTCGAGCCCGCGAACAGGTTGGCGTTCCCCGCGTGGTCGAAGTGCAGATGGGAGAACGACACGAACTCGATGTCCGCCGGTGAGAGCCCCAGCTCGCCGAGCGAAGCCGTGAGCTTCTTCTTCACCTCGAAGTGCACGGGCTGGCCCTGCGGGCGCATGCCGTCCGGCATGTCCGCGATGCTCTCGGACAGGCCGCTGTCCCAGAGCAGGTCACCCTTCGGGTGGCGGATGAGGTAGCACGGGACGACGGTCTCGGCGGGCACGCCCTTCATCGAACCGTCATCCGCCATGAAGCCGGAGTCGCCGAGCTCCACGCGGCCGCAGTGGATGGCGTAGAGCTTCACGCAGGTCGCGGCCGGCGATGTCCGCGAAGCGGGGGCAGTGCTGGCGCAGGCGGTGAGCGCGAGACAGGCGGACCACAGGCGAAGGGTCTTCATGGGACGCAAGCTAGCGCGTCGGTTCCTCTTCCAGGAGGAAGTCGCCAATGGTCTTCCACATCGCCTCGAACTGGGGGCGGCGGAAGCCGGAGCCGGAGATGAGCCAGTCCACGTGCGGGGGCTGGTGCGCCGGCTGGTCGAAGTGGCCAATGGCATCCAGGTGGTCCGCGCGCACCGCCGTCAGCACGCGGCCGTACACCTGCGAGCGCGTGGGCACGATGCCGTCACACGCGGTGGGGCCGGGCATCGCGCCGTAGGCCTGCACCAGCGCCGCCGTCTGCGCGGGCGTGTGCAGGGGCAGCTGCGTGAGCGGCATCCGCTGCGTCTGGCCGTACACGAACGCGTAGATGGTGTGCGTGAGCTGCGCGTACGGATCCAGGCCCGCGGCAAGGCGCGTGCGCAGCGACGGCGGCCGGGCCTGTGTCACCACGGAGCCGTAGCGCACGCCGGGCCGGTCATGCGTGCCGCCGTTGAACAGGTCGATGCCCTCCGGCGTGAGCTGAGGGATGAGCGAAGTGTCACGGCCCACGTCCCACAGGAACTTCGTCACCGCGTCGCGCCGCTCGCTGGAGAAGTCGCCCAACAGCTGGTCGAAGAGCTGATCCAGCAGCGTGGCCTTCCACCCCAGCTGATCATCCGCCCGCGACATCAGGTGCCCGAAGCGGAACACCACGCTGAGGGGCAGCCGGCCGAAGCGCAGCACGTACATGGTGAACAGCGACAGCAGCTTCAGCAGCTGCTGTCCGAAGAGGCCCAGGAAGAACGTGGCCAGCGGCGTGCCCGCGTGGGGCGCGGACAGCGTCACCACGGAGCGCACTCGGCGTGCGAAGGGCTCCAGCTCCAGCGCGTCCGACACCTGCGCGCCGGGGGAGACGAACAGGCGGGCGTCCAGGCCTCCGGTGGAGTGGCCCACCAGGTGGATGGGGCCGTCGTCTCCAGAGGCCGTCTCGCTCACGGCCTTGAGCAGGTCCGCGGTGCGCTGGCGGATGGAAGCCGTGGGATGGGAGACGATCGTCACCACCTCCGCGTCGACTCCCCGGCGGGCGAGGTCCTGCTTCAGGAACTCGTACGCGTGGCCGAAGTAGAGGAGCTCGCCCAGGTTGGTGAAGCCGAAGAATCCGGGGACGAGGTAGACGTGGTGCTTCACGGACATGGGTCGCCCAGCATACCCCACGCTCCCGGGATGGGCTTGGAATACCCGGCGTCCCACGCGGTTGACGCCCGCCCGGTTGCATTGACAAAACGGCCGCCCGTTTCCCCCTACCCACGAAGGAAGACTCTCCGTGTACCGCACACTGCTCGCCCTTGGCCTGCTGTCATCCCTCCCCGCCGCGGCGGAAGAGGGCATGTGGACCTACGACGCCTTTCCCGCCGCCCAGGTGAAGAAGGCCTACGGCTTCGAGCCGACCCAGGCGTGGCTGGACAAGGTGCGCCTGGGCTCCGTGCGGCTCGCGGGCGGCTGCTCCGCCAGCTTCGTGTCGCCGGACGGCCTGGTGATGACGAACCACCACTGTGTGCGCAGCTGCATCGAGGAGCTGACGACCGCGAAGGACGACCTCTTGGCGAAGGGCTTCCAGGCGAAGTCAGCGAAGGAGGAGCGGCGCTGTCCCAAGGTGGAAGCCAACCAGCTGGTGGAGATGACGGACGTCACCGAGCGGATGAACACGGCGACGAAGGGCCTGTCCGGCGCGGCCTTCAACACCGCGCTCAAGAAGGAGATGGCCGCGGTGGAGGGCGCGTGCACCACCGGCGCGGACGTGCGGTGCGACGTGGTGACGCTCTACAACGGCGGCAAGTACCAGCTCTACAAGTACCGCCGCTTCCAGGACGTGCGGCTCGTGTTCGCGCCGGAGTTCTCCATGGCGGCGTTCGGCGGGGACGCGGACAACTTCAACTTCCCGCGCTACGGCTATGACGTGTCCTTCGTGCGCGTGTGGAAGGACGACGCGCCGGCCAAGAGCCCGGACTACCTGCCGTGGGCGAAGGAGGGCGCGAAGGAGGGGGACCTGGTCTTCGTCTCCGGCCACCCGGGCGGCACGGAGCGCAAGAGCACGGTGGCGGAGCTGGAGTTCCAGCGCGACGTGGCGCTGCCCCAGACGCTGCTCCAGCTGTCGGAGATGCGCGGCGCGCTGCGCGAGTTCACCAGCGCGTCGCCGGAGCGCTTCCGCGTGGCGCGCTCCAGCCTGCGTGGCGTGGAGAATGGCTTGAAGGCGCTGAAGGGCCGTCAGGAGACGCTGGCGGACCCCGCGGTCCTCGCGCGCAAGCGGCAGGAGGAGGCGGAGCTGAAGAAGCGCATCGACGCGAACCCCCAGGCCAAGGCGCTGACGCAGGGCATGTGGGACGAGACGGCGCAGGCGCTGGACGTGTGGCGCCGGATGATGAACGACTACCGGATGAAGGGCGCGGGGGATGCGTTCCGCTCCGACCTGTTCTCCTACGCCCAGGCGCTGGTGCGCGCGGCGGATGAGCTGCCCAAGGCGAACGCGGAGCGCCTGCGCGAGTACACGGACGGCCAGCTGCCGGCGCTCAAGCAGCGGCTGCTGCGGGAGGCGCCCATCCCGGCGGAGCTGGAGACGCTGACGCTGACGTTCGGCTTCAACAAGCTGCGCGAGACGCTGGGCGCGGATGATCCGTTCGTGCGCCTGGTGCTGGAGAAGGAGGCCCCGGCGGACCTGGCGAAGGCGCTGGTGCGTGGCTCCAAGCTGGGCGACGTGAAGGTGCGTCAGGCGCTGCTGGAGGGAGGCAAGGCGGCGGTGGACGCGTCGAAGGATCCGATGATCGTCCTGGCGCGCAAGGTGGACGCGGAGACGCGCGCGTCGCGCAAGCGCTACGAGGATACGGTGGAGGCGGTGCTCAAGCGCAACGGCGAGCGGCTGGCGAAGGCGTACCTGCTGGTGAACGGCACGGCGGGCGCTCCCGATGCGACGTTCACGCTGCGGCTCAACTACGGGCAGGTGAAGGGCTGGGATGACAACGGCAAGGCCGTGCCGGCGCTGACGACGTTCGGCGGTGCCTACGGGCGCGACACGGGCAAGGAGCCCTTCAAGCTGCCGGCGCCGTGGGTGAAGGCGAAGGGGAAGGTGCCGGACGCGACGCCTCTGGACATGGCGACGACGAACGACATCATCGGCGGCAACTCCGGCTCGCCGGTGGTGAACCGGGACGGGCAGGTGGTGGGGCTCATCTTCGACGGCAACCTGCCGTCGCTGGGCGGGCGCTACCTCTACGTGCCGGAGACGAACCGCGCGGTGGCGGTGCACGGCGACGGCATCATGGCCGCGCTGGAGCACGTCTACGGTGCCACCCGCGTGGTCAATGAGCTGAAGGGCGCGCAGGCTACGTCCGCGGCTCCGGCTCGCTGAAGTAGGGACGTCCGAGGGGGCGGGGGGACATCAGTCCCTCCGCCTCTGGCAACATTGCGCGAATCGGTTGCCTAGGGAGCGTCAAACGCGACGAACTATTGTCGACGCTTGCGCGGCAGCCGGCGAGGATTACGCACCAGAAACCTGTGGTGGGGATGGGCTGCTTGGTACCAAACGATGGTTTCTAATGCGTGTGCCCGGAAGTTAGGGCTGTTCCAGAGCTTGATCATCTCACTCCGGTGCAGTCTGTACCTCGTATCCTCACGATGCTTCGCGGCAAACGCTCGCCCCAGATATGGATTGAGCTTGGGCCAAGCATTGGTCTTGTCGTTCAGATGGCCGTGCGGTACCGAGGGGTATGAGTCAGCATCATTCTTGGTAAAGCACCATCGGTTACGAAGCTCGGGCGGAATGAGCTGCAGCGGAAGATTTTCATCAGGTGAGGGTGAGCCTGAACCAGTTTTCTGTGATTCAGCTCCTGTGGCTTCTTCATGGGCAGCGTGTGGCTTGGCATTCTCGCTTTGTTCCTCTGAACGTAGAGAGTCGGCTGTGCGTTCCAGGTTCCCGCGAGGATCATTACCTGCTTGGCCGCCATCACTAGGCTCGTTCCCCAACAGCCAGTGGAGAACTTCATAACGCTCTTCGTATTCGTGCAGACCGATCAGACCGTAATCGAACTCCCAGTTGGTAAGGAACCAGAACGTGTCTGCGCCTTCATCAGTCAATGTGTCCTGCATTCTCTAGCTTCCCCTTGTCCTTGGACTTCTTCACAACGCCGTCATCCTGGCTAAGAGCTTCCACCCTCGGTTTCGTTAATGACTTTCGATGGCCCACCTAACAGTGGAGCCGCGACAGCAGGCCTTCGGCCTCCAGCGCGGCGCGCACGGAGGGGATGTGGCCCCGGTGTTCCTTGAAGCGCTGGAGGAACAGCCGCACCATGAACCGCGGCGGCGGCGTGCCCCACCTGTCGGGCTCCAGCGAGTCCAGGAAGGGGAGGACGTCGTGCACGCCGAGCAGCGGGCGGTGCGGCAGTCGCTCCGCGCGCTCGCGGTTCGCGGGAGCCTGCTCGTTCACCTTCCGCGTGTAGCGCTCGCGCAGGAAGCGGTTGAGGGTGGCGTGGCCCTCCGGTGCATCAAGGAGCGTGCGCAGCAACTGCGCCATTTCCCCCCGTTCCATCTGGTGCGTCTTGCGGTGCTGCTCGGAGCGCCGCCAGTAGCGATTGCGCCACGCCTTCTCGATGGGGTCCTCGAATGCGGTCGTGTGCTCCACGTGGCCCAGCGCGTGCTCGCCGATGACGCCCCTGGGCAGCAGGCTGCGCACGTGGCTCAGGCGATCCTCCCGGCGCAGCTCGCGCGTGCGAGCGGTGGCCCAGCGGATGAACGGCATCACCTTGTCGCCGTCGCGCCGCCACCGCACCTCCATGCTGATCGCCTTGCGCTCCCACGGCGCGAAGGAGGGCAGGTCGTCCTCCACGTCCCCGGCCTTCATCCACACCGTCAGCTCCTGGCGGGCCTCCTGGCGGGCCGAGCGGTGGATGCGCGCCTTCGCGGCGCGCGCGGCCTCCCGGTTCTTCGACGGCAGCAGCGAGCGCGCCATCTGCCGGACCTTCTCGTCTGAGTGGATCATCGCCCGCACGACCTCCGTGGCCGCCGTGGACGGGGCGCGCACCCGTCACCTGACTCGCATTGGACGTCTCCCACCGCGACGCGTCGGGTGCAGGACAACGGCGGTCCAGAACCTGCCGGGTGCTTGGTGCGTCGCGTCAGGAAATCGCTACCGTGGGGATGCGGACCTGGATCCGCCTCTGTCTTCGCACGGTTGCGTTCCCCGGAACGTCGCCGTCCGGGCGCCTTCCCGGGGTGGTTGGGAGCCGGCGCCCGACGTGCGGTAGCATCTCGGTCGTCTCATGCCGGGGGGAGGGAGGATGCACGATGGTGGTGGAGGCCCCGGAGCCCCGGACGATGTCGGCCATCATGTTCACGGACATGGAGGCCCCCGCAGGTCAACGCTGGCGAGATGAGTCGCTACAACAAGCGCTGCATGAGGAGCACGGCCAACTGGTGCGCGGACTGCTCGCACGCCACGGTGGCCGCGAGGTGAAGCGGATGGAGGAGGGCGGCTTCCTCCTGGAGTTCGAGTCGGGTCCGCCCGCGGTGGCCTTCGCGCTGGAGTGGCGCGCCGCCGTGGATGCCCGCAACCGCGCTGTCCCCACCGAGCGGCGCATGTCCGTCCGCGCGGGCGCGCACCTGGGCATGGTGGTGCACCGCGACGGCGACGTGTTCGGCGAGGGCGTCAACCTGGCGGCCCGCATCGAGTCCCTGGCGCGTCCAGGCACCGTCTACGTCAGCGAGACGGTGGCCGCGCAGCTGGAGGGACGGCTGAAGGCGCCTCCCGTGAAGCTGGGCCGCAACGAATTGAAGAACATCCGGCTGCCGGTGGCGGTGTTCCGCATCGACTCGCCGGCGGAGGGCCGCGACGGACGGGCGCTCCTGTCACGCGTGCGTTCACTGCTGGGCCGTAAGCGCGCGCGCGCGGACGGTTGAAGCTGACGGCCGGACGCGCGGCGGTATGGTGCCGCGCCATGTCCGAGCTCACCCTGGTCGTTGGTTCCAAGAACTACTCCTCGTGGTCGCTGCGCCCCTACCTGGCCCTGGCCCACACCGGCCAGCCGTTCCGGGAGGTGCTGGTGCCGTTGGACACGCCGGAGACGGCGGCACTCATCGCGCTGCATTCGCCCAGCGGCCGGGTGCCGGTGCTCAAGCACGGCGACACGGTGGTGTGGGATTCGCTGTCCATCTGCGAGTACCTGGCGGAGGCCTTCCCGGAAGCGAAGCTGTGGCCGGAGGACCGCGCGATGCGCGCGATGGCGCGCTCGGTGACGTCGGAGATGCACTCGGGCTTCACGGCGCTGCGCACGAACCTCCCCATGGACCTGCTGGCGCGCAAGACGGTGCCGGGAGTGGACGCGCCGGGCGTGCACGCGGACATCGCGCGCATCCAGGCGCTGTGGGCGGGCTGCCGCGAGCGCTACGGAAAGGGCGGGCCCTTCCTCTTCGGCGCCTTCTCCATCGCGGACGCGTTCTTCGCGCCCGTCGTCACCCGCTTCGTCACCTACGGCGTCCCGTTCCGCCCGGAGAACGCCGCGTACCGCGACGCGGTGCTGGGCCTGCCCGCGATGCTCAAGTGGACGGAGGCCGCCCAGGGCGAGCCGCCGCTCGCGCGCTACCGCTAGCTCACAGCCCCAGCGACTTCAGCTGCGCGTCGAACGCAGGGGCATCCGTGAAGACGAACCCGCGCAGTCCCAGCGCGCGGGCCGCGTCCACGAACTCAGGCAGGTCGTCGAAGAAGACGGCCTCTTGCGGCGCGCAGCCCGCCTTCTGGAGCGCGAGCTGGTAGATGGCCGGCTCCGGCTTCACGTGCCCCACCTCGCAGCTCATGACCAGCGCGTCGAAGCGCTGGAGCACGGGCAGGAGCGGCTTCAGCCAGGCCACGTGCAGCGCGTTGGTGTTGGACACCAGCACCAACTTCACGCGGCCCGCGAGCCCCTCCACGCGCGGCAGCACCGCGTCGTGTACCTGGAAGTGGCTGCTCCAGAGGGGCGCGAACTCCTCCATGGGCAGCTCCACGCCCAGCGCGCCGCAGACGTCCTGGCGGATGCCCTCCGCGTCCAGCAGGCCCCGGTTCGCCGCCGTCCAGCCCGCCCCGGTGAGCCTTCTGGCGGCCTCCCGCGGCTCCAACCCCGCCCTCGCCGCGAGCCTCGCGAAGAGCAGGGAGTTGTCGTGGAACACCAGCACGTTGCCCAGGTCCAGCAGCACGGCCTTCACGGCGGGGACGGCGGACACGAATGGCTCCCGTTTCAGATGCGGTAGGCGCGCGCGACGCCTTCCATCTGGCTGGCGACTTCCTGCAGCCGCTTCGCCGCGCCGGTGGTGGACTTCAGGCTGGTCTGCGTCTCCGTCATCATGGAGGACAGGTCCGTGACCGCGCTGAAAATCTGGGCGATGCCGGCGTTCTGCTGGTTCACCGCCCCGGCGATCTGCCGCGCCGCCGCGGCGTTGTCCTGGACGATGGTGGCCAGCTCCTTCAGGTGCTCGCCGCTGGTGCGCACCTGCTCCAGCCCTTCCGCGACGCTGGAGTGGCTCTGCTCCGTCATCTTCGCCGTGGAGATGATGGCGTGGCCCAGGTCCCCCAGGATGTCGCGCACCTTCTCCGTGGCCTGGATGGACTGGTCCGCCAGGTTGCGGATTTCGCGCGCCACCACGCTGAAGCCCTTGCCGTGCTCGCCGGAGCGCACGGCTTCAATGGCCGCGTTGAGCGCGAGCATGTTGGACTGGTCCGCCAGGTCCTTCACCGTCTGGGTGATGCCGCCAATCTGCTGCGTGCGCTCGTTGAGCTGCACGATGCGCATGGCCATCTCCCCGGACTGCTCGTGCAGCCCCTGGAAGCCGCCCAGGCTGTCGCGGATGGCGACCTCGCCCGCGCGGCCCACCTCCTCAGCGCGCGACGCCACGCCCAGCACCGTCTCCGCCTTCTCCGCGGCCAGGAGCGACGTCTGCTTGATTTCCTGCGCCGTCACCTGCGTCTCCTGGAGCGCGGCGGCCTGGCGGGCCACGTTGCGCTCCTGGACCTCCGAGGCGAGGTTCAGCTCCGCCACGGTCTCGCTGAGGACGTGCGTGCCCTCCTGGAGGCTGGTGGCCGTCTCGCGCAGGTTCTTCATCATCTGCGCGAAGGCCTGCGTGAGCTCGCCCACCTCGTCCCGCCCCGCCTTCACCTCCATCTCCTGCGTGAGGTCGCCCTCCTTCACGACGCGGCGGACCACCTCCCCGAGCGCGCGCAGCGGCCGGGTGATGCCGCGCGCCAGCACCCACGAGCCCAGGCCCACCGCCGCCACGAAGAGGGCGGCCAGCCCCAGCACCAGCCGGCGCATCCCGTTGAGGGGCGCGTAGGCCTCCGCGGGGTCCACCTGGGCGATGAACCTCCACCCGTCCCCCACGTCGCGCACCTCCGCGCCGTTCACCGCGACCACGGACACGCGGCCCGCGTTGTCGTGCGCGCCCGGGCGCGTGTCGAACAGCGTCCGGCCGTCCGCGCCCTGGACCTCCAGCGAGAAGCTGGTGTGGCCGCGGAGCTGGGCGCGGGTGAGCGCGGGCTTCACCAGCTCGCCCACCTGGCCCCAGTCGAACGCGGCGAGCAGCACGCCCAGCCGCTGGCCGCGCTCGTCCATCACCGGCACCGCCAGCGGCAGCACGTGCACGCTGTAGATGGGGTCCTCCGCCTCCACGCCCTCGGCGGTGGTGGCCCCGGCCTGTGCCTTCTGGAACCACGGCGCCTTGCGCACCGCCTCCGCGGTCCCGGCGTAGGCCTCGCGCAGCGCGGGCGTGCTGGCGGAGACCGCCACGCCGTCGTCACTGAAGAGCACGATGCCGTTGAGGGTGAGATAGCGCCGCTGGAGCAGCGACAGCATCGCGTCGCTCGCGGCGGGGTCCTTCGTGCGCAGCGCCTGGCGCAGGACGGGGTCCTCCGCCCAGCTGTGGGCGCTCGACTCGCGCTCCGCCAGGGTGGACTCCAGCAGGTCCTTGAACCCTTCGGCCTCCATGCGCAGGGAGGTGTTGATCTGCGCCTCCGTCTGCTGGCGCATCAGCTTGTCCTGCATGCCGGTCAGCGCCAGCAGCGGCACGCACGACACCAGGGTCATGTACAGCAGCAGCCGCCCACGCAGCGTCAGGGACGGCAGTTTGAAAGAAGGCATGGCACGCCGGCGCAAAGGAGAGGACCCGGATTCCTATACCAGAACCCGGGCCCCAAACCCCCTGGCCGACTGGCCGCCTACAGCACTGGCACCCGGTCAGGCAGGTCCCTCGCGGGCAGGTTGGAGTAGTCCGCGTCCAGGTCCAGCCGCACCCGCTGCTTCACGCGCGTGCTCAAGAGCCCCCGGAGCAGGCCCAGGAACCCCGGCGGCGCCGCGATGACCACCTGGTCGAACGCGTGCGTGTCCACGCCCTTGTCCAGGCGGGCGGACAGCTCCCGCGCGAAGCGCTGGTGCTCCAGCTGCCGCCGGCCGTCCGGCTCGTTCTCCGGCACCGGGCCATGCAGCGTGCCCGCATTGGGGTTGTCCGCCTGGTTGAACAGGTCGACGGGCTTGGCTCGGCTCTCGTCATGTTGGAACTGCTCGATGAGGTCCCACTTCTCCGCCTTCATGTCCGTGGCGAAGAGTCGGGCGCGACTCGCGTTGGCCACCAGGATCCAGAGCCTCTTGTCCGCCATCTTCACGCCTCCTTGTCTCTTGAGGGATGCGGACCCCCACCGGCCCCGGCAAGCTTCCCCCACCAAGCCGACTCCCCGCCGCGCGGTGGCCAGGCGACCTGCCCTTCGCCCCCTTCGCGCAACCGGAACACGAACGGGAACACTCTGCGTGCCCCCCGGTGCCTGACGACCTCCGCCCACGTTGACCCGCCGCATCCAAGCGGCGACCATCGTGCGCTGGGGGATTTGGACGGGAGTGGGCTGTATGGAGAAGTATTTCAATGTCCGTGGACTGAAGGTGCGCGGTCGCCGCACATGCCACCTGTCCATCCGGTACACGGCGGGTGAATCGTCACGTGCCGAAAGTTTTTCCGTTTCACGCGCGATAGATGCCCTCCCCTGGGTTGCAGGGTCGCCCCGGCATGGAAACCTGATCCCCCCATGGGCACCGACGACCTCCTCGCTCACACAGTCCTGTCCGAATCGGGTGACGCCGTGACCGACGGTGGCGGAGCTCCGGTCGTGATGTCGCCGGCCGGACAGGAGGCCCAGGAAGGCGCGGTGCTGGGCAACTACCAGCTGGAGAAGCTCCTGGGCGAAGGGTCCATGGGCCGCGTGTTCCAGGCGCGGCACGTGCGGCTGGGGCGCCAGGTGGCGCTCAAGGTCCTCAAGCCGGAGCACGCGCGGGACAGCTCGTTCGTGCAGCGCTTCTTCCAGGAGGCGCGCACCGTCAATCAGATCAACCACGAGCACATCGTGGAGGTCTTCGACTTCGTGGACGAGTCGCCCGACGGGCACGTCTACTGCGTGATGGAGCTCTTGCGCGGGCAGAGCCTGGCGGCGCTCCTGAAGGAGGAGGGGCTGACGCTGGAGCGCGTGCAGCGCATGGGCGTGCAGGTGTGCGCGGCGCTGGGCGCGGCCCACCAGGTGGGCGTGGTGCACCGGGACATCAAGCCGGACAACCTCTTCATCACGCAGCGCTCCGGGCAGCAGGACTTCGTGAAGGTGTTGGACTTCGGCGTGGCGAAGCTCATCACCACTCAGACGGGCGTGAGCCTCACCGGCACGCTGGACGGGACCATCATCGGCACGCCGGCGTACATGGCGCCGGAGCAGGCCGCGGGGCTGCCGGTGGACGCGCGCGCGGACATCTACGCGGTGGGCAACATCCTCTACGAGATGCTCTCCGGCCACCCGCCATTCCAGGCGCCGGCCTTCGGGCAGCTGGTGGTGCAGATCATCACCCAGCAGCCGCCGCCGCTGCCGTCGCACCTGCCTTCGGGCGAGCGCGTGCCGCCGGAGCTGGCGCAGCTGGTGATGCGCTGCCTGGCGAAGGAGCCGGAAGGACGTCCCCAGCAGCTGGCGGAGGTCACCACGGCGCTGCTCCTGATGCCCACCGCGCCGGCCGCTGAGCCGCGCACCGAAGCGCTGGTGGTGGAGGAGGCGGAGCGGCCCACCCTGCGCATGCGCGTGCCGGGCCTCCTGCGCTCCCGGCGGCTCCAGGTGTCCGTGGGGCTGGCGGCGCTCGCGCTGGTGTCCGGCATCACCACGTGGAACGGGCTGCACTCGATGCGCGCCTCCCATGCCGAACAGGCTCCGGCGGTGGCGTCCGCCACGGAAGCGGCCGCGCAGGGGACACCGGCGGCGGGCGCGGCGGACGCGGTGACGCTCACGGTGAACTCGTCGCCGCCGGGCGCGAAGGTGGTGCGCGTGGACACCGGCGAGGAGCTGGGCGTCACGCCGCTGACGAAGGCGCTGAGCCGGCAGGCGGTGCCGCCGCAGCTGCGCGTGGAGCTCGCGGGCTACGTTCCGTTGGAGCGGGCGGTGGAGCTGAAGCAGGATGCCGCCGCCGCGGAGCTGTCCGTGCCGCTGGTGAAGGCGAGCGCGGGGCCGCGCCGAGCCCCCGCGCGTGCGCCGGGCCGCAAGGGAGGAAGCCGGGATGCGGTCATTGATCCGTTCGCGGCGCAGTGAGCCCAAGGCGTTGAGCCTGGCGCTCGCGCTCGCGCTGGGGACGCCGGTCCCGGCGGTGGCGGCGGAGGCGACGGTCACCTCCGTGGACGACCAGGCGCGGGAGAAGTTCTCCGAGGGCAACCTGGCGTACGACCTGGGCGAGTTCGACCGGGCGCTCAAGGCCTTCAGCGAGGCGTACCGCATCAAGCCGCTGCCCGCGTTCCTCTTCAACATCGCGCAGTGCCACCGGCAGCTGAACAACCCGTCGCGCGCGTCCTTCTTCTACCGGCGCTACCTGTCGCTGTCGCAGGGGGAGCCGGCCAACGCGGACGTGGTGCGCGAGCTCATCGCGGAGATGGACACCAAGGCGCGCGTCCAGGAGGAGCAGCGCCGGGAGCGCGAGCGCTTCGCCAGGGACCGTGAGCTCCAGAAGGCGCGGGAGCAGGCCGCGCTGGCGGAGGCGCGCGCCAACGAGGCGAGGCTCGCCGCGAATCCGTCCGCCGCGCCGGAGAAGAACGGGGCCTCCCAGGCCCTGGCCATGCAGGTGCCGGACGCGTCCGTGAAGACGGAGGCGGGCGCCTCCAAGCCGTGGACGCGCCGCTGGTACGTCTGGGCGGGCGCGGGCGCGGTGGCGCTGCTCGCGGGAGGCGCGGTGTGGGCCGCCACGGCGCCGAATCCCCGGGACACGACGCTCGGCACCGTGGGGCGGTAGGCGGCTTCACGGCACAGCCGCAACGCTTGCGACACGCTCGGCGGCACGGGCGAGGCAGCCCGTGCGGGCCTCCGCGCGGCGGTTCTCGCAGGCCGCCTCGCGGCGAGGAAGCCCGCGCGGGCCTTCAGCGCTGCGGCGGTGGCGGTGCGGCGGCCTGCGCCAGCACCTGCGCGGCGATGCGGCCGATGCGCGCGTGGAACGATGGAGCGTCGTGGAAGGTGAGGCGCACGTCGCCCACCTTCAGCTCGTCGCCCGTGCGCAGGAGGCGCGGCTGCTCCGCCTCCAGCGCTTCGCCGTTCACCGTCACGGGCCGGGACTGCGCCAGCCGCTCCACCTTCCAGCCGCCGTCCGGCGTGGGGTGCAGGGCGAACTGCTCGCGCGACACCGTGGCGTCGTTGACCACGAAGGTGTTGTGCGACGCGCGCCCCAGCTTCAGGGGGCCGCGGTCCGCCACCCCCATCAGCTCGAAGCACAGCGCGTCGCCCGCGGGCAGGCAGTCGCGCAGGTCCATCATGGGCAGCCGCGTGGCCGCCACGTTCTGCTCCTCGGGGACGTTCCACGCGCCCGCCTCCCACACCAGCCACGCGTGCGGGTACTTGGCGTTGAACTTCTCCTGGAGTGCCATGTGCTGCCGGATGAGCAGCGAGAGCAACAGGGCTCGCATGGCCCAGTCATAACCCCATCCGCCGCTTTCGCGTCGCCCTTGCGGCTTTCCAGGTGTCCACGAGTGGGCGAAAGGGCCGGCCCGAAAGGCTACAACCGTGCAACGACAGCCCTGGCCATCCGCTCCGCCGCGCCCGCGTCCATGGGCAGGAAGAGGCACGGCTCCGTCACCTCCACCTCCTGCAGCCGGGTGCGCCCTTCGTTGTCCGTGGCCACGTCCACGCGCGCGTACAACAGCCGCGCGCCTCCGGACGCCTCCATCACCTCGTGCGCCAGCCGCGCTTCCGCCGCGTTGTCCGGCGTGAAGCCGTGCGGCTCCGCGAAGCCCCGGGGCGCGGTGGTCAGCGTGGGAGGGCGGCGCACCGCGTGGCTGAAGACGCCGTTGAAGAAGATGTACGAGCGCTCGCCCTCCGTCTCGAAGGCGCGCAGGTAGGGCTGCACCATCACGTCGCCCTCCTTCGCCAGCTCCGCCACCTTCACGCTCGCGTCATCCCACTGCTCGCGCCGGACGATGAAGACCTTGAGCCCGCCCGCCGCCACCGCGGGCTTGAGCACGACCGCGTCCCAGCCGCGCTCGCGCGCCGTCGCCGCCACGTCCAGCGTCCCGCCGGGCGGCACCCAGACGGTGGGCGTCAAGGGCAGGCCGCGCGCCTCCAGCGTCTTCAAGTAGCCCTTGTGCGTGTTCCACCGGAGCACGTCCGCGGGGTTGAACAGCCGCGTGACGCTCCCCACGCGGTCCGCCCAGGCGACGAACTCCTCGCGGCGCAGGTGGCTGTCCCAGGCGTTGCGCACCACCGCCGCGCGGACGCGGCTCCAATCCACGGTGGGGTCATCCCAGATGACCGGCCGCGCCTCCAGGCCCAGCGCCTGCAGCGCGGGCACCAGCGGCGCGTCCAGCGGGTTCATCTGCGGCAGTCCGGCGTAGGTGATGACGGCGATGTCCAAGGCGGCGGGCTCCAGGCGACGTTGAAACGCGCCGCGTTCTAACGCGCTCCCGTGCCCCGCGCAGCCCCACGCCCCTGGGTCACGCCAGGCGCGCGAGCCCCGGCTTCCCCACGGCCGCCGTCTCCACGGTCTCCTGCGTCAGTTGCTCCGCCAGCGTCTTCGCCTCGCGCGCCACCCGCCCCAGCTCGCCCTGGCCGTGAGGGAAGGGGGCCGCGGGGCCCTCCAGCGCCAGCAGCTGCTGCCGCAGCGCCGCGCCGTTGGGGGTGCGCTTCGCCGGGTCCTTCTGCAGCAGCTGCATGACGATGAGGTCCAGGGCCAGCGGCACCGCGGGGTTGAGCTGCGAGGGCGGGACGACCTCCTGGTCCACCGCCGCGCGCAGCAGCACCTCTTCCGAGTGGCCGCTCAGCGCGCGCCGGCCGGTGAGGGCCTCGTGCAGCGTGAGTCCCAGGGCGAAGAGGTCCGCACGCCCGTCGATGTCCTGGCCCATGGCCTGCTCCGGCGCCATGTAGCCCAGCTTGCCGCGCACGCTGCCCGCCACCGTGAGGTTGGCGCGCACCGCGTCCCGCGCGATGCCGAAGTCCGACAGCTTCACCTCGCCAATGCGCGACACCAGGATGTTGGGCGGGTTCAGGTCGCGGTGGACCAGCCGCAGGGGCACGCCGTCCGCGCTGGTGCGCCGGTGCAGGTAGTCCAGCGCGGACGCCAGCTCCGCGGCCAGGAACGTCGCGGCGGACAGGGGCAGGGGCCGGCGGTTCTGCGGCTTGAGCAGCGCGCTCAGGGGCAGCCCGTCCACGTACTCCATGGCCAGGAAGTAGGTGCCGCCGTGGCGGCCCAGGTCGAACACCTGGACGATGTTGGGGTGGTAGAGCGACGAGCACAGCTCCGCCTCGCGCCGGAACATGGTCACGAACGCCGCGTCGTCCGCGTACGACGGCAGGATGCGCTTCAGGGCCACCTGCTTCTCGAAGCCGCCCTCCGGCGAGTACGTGGCCCGGTACACCTCCGCCATGCCGCCCGCGCCCACGCGCTCATGCAGCACGTACTTGCCCATGACCTCCTGTTCGCGCAGCGCCGCGAGCGCGCTCCGCGTGCGCTCCAGGAAGTGCCGCGCCAGCGTCGCCGTCAGCGCGCCCGTGGCCACGAAGAAGAACGCGCGCACGCAGATGAACAGCGGCGCCAGTGTAACGAGCGGCTCCTCCGGCAACAGCGGCCGCACGAAGCCGAAGTAGAGCGCCAGGTACTCCGCCGCCACCAGCGCGCCCGCGGCCAGCCCCAGGCGCGGGTTGCTGCGCAGGCCCGCCAGCGTCACCAGCGTGCCCCAGATGACCAGCGTGGGCGCGGTGAGCGCGTAGACCGGACCCTTGAAGTGCAGGTCGAACGCCAGCACCACCGCGGGGATGCTCACTTCAATGAAGACGTTCAGCCACGGGATGGCCGGGTGGAACGCGCCGGAGCGCAACACCCACCACATGCAGCCGTAGTAGCCCGACAGCACCGTGGACAGCCCCATCAGCGCGAGCGTCAGGTCCCAGCCCATCGCGGGCCCCAGCGCCGCGGCCACCACCACGCAGATGGCGGACAGGATGCTCATGAAGCGCGCCACTGACAGCTCGCGGGCCTGCGCGTCCCGTCGCAGGTGCGCGTCCAGGAAGCGCGACACGGTGCTGGATGGATTCCGGGTGATCATGTCCCCCCCACTCTAGAACGTGGCAGGACGCGTCATCCGCCTGCTCCCCCACACGTTGGGTGTGCTCCTACCATACCTGCCGCTACACGGAAGACCCTTGGAGCCCCACGAAGTGGACTTCAGGGGTCAGGTATCGCTGAAATGTTGCACCCCCGTTCCATGCCGCATGCGAGGCACGGGGGGCTTTCCTCGTCGCACCTGTTCCTTCTTCAGGCACTGCCTTCGGGCAGGAGGCTTCATGCGCAGCTCCCCCCGTCTATTGCTGGCCGCCCTGGGCGCGGTCCTTCTATTGGGCAGTGCCTGCAGTTCAGATCCAGAGGTCAATGCGGTCTGCGGTGACGGAAAGAAGGAAGGCGCCGAGCAGTGCGATGACGGCAACACCCGAGGGGGAGACGGGTGCGAAGCGAACTGCACCCTGCCGGGGGCGAAGTGCGGTGACGGCGTCAAGGCACCCACGGAGGCGTGCGACGACGGCAACACCACGGGAGGCGACGGGTGCGAGGCGGACTGTACCGTCACCACCCAGCAGACGGTCCAGTGTTGGGCCACGCCTCCCGCGCCGCTCGCGAACGGCGCCACCTGTGAGGTGACGAAGGCGGGCACGGCGGGCAAGCTCTTCACGGGCATCGTCCTCAAGGATGGCCAGACGCTGGTGGGCGGCCAGGTGCTGGTGGACGCGCAGGGCGTCATCACCTGCTCCGAGTGCGACTGCTCGAAGGCGGCGGGCGCCGCGGAGGCCACGGTGGTGACGTGCCCCACGGGCGTCATCTCCCCGGGCCTCATCAACCCGCACGACCACCTCACCTTCCCGGGCTCGCCCCTGGCCAGCACCAGCGTGGAGCGCTACGAGCACCGCCACGACTGGCGCGAGGGCAAGAACAGCCACACCAAGCTGGAGAACAGGTCCAACTCGAAGGCGGACGCGATCCGCTGGTCGGAGCTGCGCCAGGTGATGGCGGGCACCACCGCCATCGCGGGCGCGGGCGGGCAGGCGGGACTCCTGCGCAACATGGACACGGGCGGCAGCGCGGGCATCGCGAACCAGGAGGGCCTGGGGATGCCGTACGCGGACTCGGACACCTTCCCGCTGGGTGACAGCACCGGCAACACCCTGGCGGACAGCTGCTCCTACTCCTCGTTCCCGTCCTCGGCGACCATCACCGGGCGCACGTCCGCGTACCTGCCGCACATCGCGGAGGGCATCGCGGCCACGGCTCAGAACGAGTTCCGCTGCCTGTCCACGGGCGGCGGCAACGTCCTGTTCCCGCGCTCGGCCATCATCCACGGCGTGGGCCTGACCGCCCGGGAGATTTCAGAGATGGCGGCGCACGGCACCGGCCTCGTCTGGTCGCCGCGCTCCAACATCTCGCTGTACGGCGACACGGCGATGGTGACGGCCTACAAGCGGCTGGGCGTGTCCATCTCCCTGGGCACGGACTGGATCCGCTCCGGCTCCATGAACCTCCTGCGCGAGCTGGCGTGCGCGGACCACCTCAACACCACGCGCTACGCCAAGACCTTCACGGACGAGGACCTGTGGCGCATGGTGACGGCCAACGCCGCGGACGCGGTGGAGGTCTCCTCGCGCCTGGGCCGCATCGCCCCGGGCAAGATGGCGGACCTGGCCATCTTCCGCGTGGGCGCGAACGCGGCCTCGCCGTTCCGCGCGGTCATCACCGCGCAGCCGGCGGACGTGGTGCTGACGGTGCGCGGCGGCAAGCCGCTCTACGGCGACCAGGCGCTGGTGGACGGCCTCAAGGGCACGGACGCGTGCGACGCGCTGGACGTGTGCGGCACCCAGAAGGCCGCGTGCGTGAAGTCGGAGATTGGCCAGACGCTGGCGGAGTTCCAGGGCTCCGCGGACACCCGGAACCTCTACCCGCTGTTCGCGTGCGGCACGCCGGCGAACGAGCCCACCTGCGAGCCTTCGCGCAGCGCGGTGAACACCAGCTTCCCGGTGGCCGCCGTCAACGGCTCCACCGTCTACACGGGCGTGGCGAGCGCGGCGGACGCGGACGCGGACGGCATCGAGGACTCCGCCGACAACTGCCCCACCATCTTCAACCCCGTGCGCCCCATGGACAACGAGCGGCAGCTGGACACGGATGGCGACGGCGTGGGTGACGCGTGCGACCCGTGCCCCCTGGAGGCCGGCACCACCGCGTGCCAGGCCTTCCGCGGCGAGGACGACGACCACGACGGCGTGGCCACCTGGAAGGACAACTGCCCCTTCGTGGCCAACGCGGACCAGAAGGACACGGACGGCGACGGCAAGGGCGACATGTGCGACGGCTGCCCGAATGACGCGGCCTCGTGCTCGGTCGCCGACCCGTCCGACTTCGACTACGACGGCGTCGCCGCCCCTGGCGACAACTGCCCGCTCGTGGCCAACCCGGACCAGAAGGACACGGACGGCGACGGCGTGGGTGATGCGTGCGACTCGTGCCCGGGGACCATCCTCGCCGGCGGCGTGTGCGCCACCAGCGTCTACGACGTGAAGGCGACGCCCCGCTTCGGCAACCTGTCGCTGGTGAACGGGAAGGTGGCGGTGGACGACGTGGTGGTGACCGCGGTGGATGCGAAGGCGGACCGCGGCTACTGGGTGCAGGTGGCGAACTACCCGGCCGGCAAGGGCGCGGAGGACTCCGGCCTCTTCATCTACAGCCTCAAGTCCGACGTCGCGGTGGGCGACAACATCCGCGTGGAGGGCACGCTGAAGGAGTACTTCGGCCTGCTGGAGGTGATTGACGGCAAGGTGACGAAGCACAGCGCGGCCAACCCGCTGCCGGCCCCGGCGGTGGTGCGCACGGAGGACATCCGCACCAACGGCCCGAAGGCGAAGGCGCTGGAGGGCGCGCTGGTGGAGGTCCGCAACGTCTTCAACACCCGCCTGGAGAACGACAAGCGCGAGTTCATCGTGGACGAGAACAAGGCCGGCGACCCGGCGTCCTCGGGCCTGATGGTGGATGACCAGGCCTTCTCCTATGCCCCGCAGGTGCTGGGCACGGAGTACACCACGCTGCGCGGCGTGCTCACGTTCACCTTCAGCGACCACAAGCTGCTGCCCCGGAGCGCGGCGGACATGGTCATCCCGCTGCCGCCCCTGCCGGCGCTGACGGGCTTCACGTCCGGCGGCTTCGTGCGCGTGGGCGGCACCCAGGCGATTCCGCAGCGCCTCACCGTGACGATGGCGAAGGCCTACCCGGTGGACGTCACCGTGACCATCGGCTCCAGCGACGCGGCGGCCCTGTCCGCGGCGGGCGGGCAGGTGGTGATTCCGGCCGGCCAGACGAGCGCCACGGTGGCGCTGGAGGCGAAGGCGGTGGCGGCCTCGGTGACCCTCACCGCGACGCTGGGCACGTCCTCCCAGACGACCGCGCTGCGCGTGCTGGGTGAGACCGAAGCGGCCAGCATCACGGACCTCACCCCTGCGACGGTGGGCGTGGCGCCGGGCGGCACGGCGCGCTTCACCGTGACGTTCGACCGGCCGGTGCCGGCCGGCACCCCGCTGGACCTGGAGGTGACGCCCGCGAGCTTCGGCTCCATCACGGCCCGGGCCGTGACGACGGACGCGCTGACGGCCACCTTCGACCTGACCGTGGACGAGGCCAGCACCGGCTCCGGCACGGTGACGCTGGGCACGCTGAGCGCCACGGTGAACGTCATCACGAACATGCCTCGGCTGGTGTCGCTCACCCCGTCCACCGCCACGGTGAACGCGGGCGCGGCCCAGGTGTTCACGGTGACGCTGGAGTACGCTCCGACGGAGCCCGTGCAGGTGCTGCTGGCGCTGACCTCGCCGGCCACGCCCTTCGGCACGCTGGCCGCCACGTCGGTGACGGTGGGCGCGGGCGCGACGACGGCGACGGTGACGTTCACCGCCGCCGCGGAAGGGGAGGGGACGGGCAGGGTGTCCGCTTCGCTCAACGGCATCACGCACTCCGCGGAGCTGACCGTGCTGCCTCCTCCCGCGAAGCTCGCCAGCGTCACGCCGGACACGGTGACGGTGACGGTGGGCACGACGCAGACGTTCACCGTCACGCTGGACCGCAAGGCCCCCGCGGGCGGCGCGGCCGTGGAGGTGGCGTTCAGGCCCGCGGAGCTGGGCTCGCTGGCGGACTCGACGGTGACGGTGCCGGAAGGTCAGACGACCGCGACCTTCGTCTTCACCGCCACGGAGGCCACGGGCGAAGGCCAGCTCACCGCGTCCTACCGGGGCGTGACGAAGGAGGCGGCCGTGACGGTGGCCCCGCCCCAGGGCCACGTCGTCATCAGCGAGTTCTGCGGCGGCACCTCCGAGAACGCGTCGGACGAGTTCATCGAGCTCTACAACCCCACGAACGTGGAGGTCGACATGAGCGGCTGGAAGATCCAGTACCGGGCCGCGGGCGCGACCTCCAAGTACGGTCAGTCCGCCGAGCTGCCCCAGGGCGCGAAGATCAAGGCGCACGGCTACTACCTGCTGGTCGGCAGCGCCTACTCCCTCGCGGTGGAGAAGGACGCGTCGTATTCGTTCAACACGTCCGCCAGCACGTCGGGCGGCGGCCACGTCCGCTTGGGCACGGCCGCCATCGGGCAGGAGGACAACGACGCGAATGCCATCGACACCCTGGGCTACGGCACGGGCGCGGCTCCTGAAGGCGGCCACGCCGCGCCGGCGCACCCCGCGTCCGGCGGCAGCCTGGAGCGCAAGGCCCGGGCGTCCTCCACCTCCGCCACCATGGGCGTGGGCGGCGCGGACGAGTTCGCCGGCAACGGCCAGGACACGGACGACAACGCGGCGGACTTCGTGCAGCGCACGACGCGCCAGCCGCAGAACTCGTCGAGCCCCACCGAGACGCCGTAGTCCCTGCATCCCTCCCCGCTCCCCTCACCCGGGAGCGGGGACGAAAGCCTCCCTGAAATGAAAAACGCCCGGCCCCTCGCATGGGGGACCGGGCGTCTGTTCTTCCGGGCCGCCCGGCCCGGTGGGTTCAGCGCATCAGCCCAGGGGGCCGCGCACGTGGAGGCCGCCGGAGAGGATTTGATCCAACGACGCCATCAGCGGGTCGTAGTTCACCATGCCGCGGTACAGGTTGTGGTGCAGCAGGATGCCCAGGTAGCCGCCCATCATCGTGTGGGCCATGTGCAGCGGGTCCACCTCCTGGCGGAACTCATTGCGCTTCTGGCCGAAGCGGATCATCCCCGCCAGCACCGCCACGTAGAGGGAGATCTTCTCGCGCAGCGCCTCCGCCACGCGGTCGTTGGACTCCGCGGACTCGGCGGACAGCATCCCGAAGAAGATGCCGTATTCGCGGTGGTAGCGCAGGAACTGGGACGTGCGCGACACCACGAACACCAGCTGCTCCCGGCCGGACAGGATGCGGCGCTCGGCGAGCAGCGGCGCGAACTCCATCAGGTAGCGCTGGTGCAATTCCTCGATGGCCGCCAGGAGCAGGTCTTCCTTGGTGGGGAAGTGCCAGTAGAGCGCGCCCGGTGTCATCCGGATGGCTTTCGCCAGGTCCGACATCGTCGTCGACAGGTAGCCCCGCCGAGCGAACAACGTGATGGCGGCCTCCAGGATTTCGACCCGCGTTCGCGCGGCCCGTTCCTGTTTGATTTCGCGCTTCGCTGGTTCCTTGCTCATTTCCGGGTAAATCTACACCTCACGCCAGGAGCGTCACCTTAACGATTTCAGACGGCGCGGCGACGCGCAGGGGCGGGCCCCAGAAACCGGTGCCTCGGCTGACATAGAGGTGGTTGTCGCCGTCCTGAAAGAGACCGGCGTCGTGTTTCCAAATTGCTGAGACGGCGAGGGTGAACGGAAAGAACTGTCCGCCGTGAGTGTGTCCGGACAGTTGCAAGCCCATTCCCGCCTTCGCCGCCACATCCCAATTGGATGGTTGGTGCGCGAGCAGCACCGCGGCGCGGTCTGGATTCCGGCCCTGGATGGCGGCGTCCAGGTTGTAACCCTTGGGGCCGTTACGCATGGACCAGTCGTCCACGCCCACCATGTCGAACGCGCCGCCCGCGTCTCCAATCGTCACGTGACGGTTGCGCAACACGGTGATGCCCAGGCCGGTGAGCGCGTCCGCCCAACTGCTGGCGTTCCAGTAGTACTCGTGGTTGCCGGTGATGAAGTGCGTGCCCGCGCGCGCCTGGAGGTTCTGGAGCGCGGCGACGGAGTGGCGCAGGTCCGCCACCGTGCCGTCCACCAGGTCGCCGGTGATGGCGACCAGGTCCGGCTTGAGCGCGTTGGCCCTCCGCACCAGCTCGTCCATGAAGCGCCGCTGGATGATGGGGCCCACGTGGATGTCGCTCATGTGGACGATGGTGAAGCCATCCAGCGCCTTGGGAAGGCCGGGCAGCCGCACCGCGACCTCGTTGACCACGGGCGGATGGAAGGCGCTCCACATGCCGTAGCCGGTGAGGCCCCCCGCCGCGAGCACCGCGCCGCCCGCGGTGGCCCGCGAGAGGAACAACCGGCGCGCTTCATCCACCGGGGGCACGGCGGGAGGCGGGGGCGGCACCGTGACGGCCAGGTCCGCCAGCGACGGCGGCGTGGCGGGGTCCGGCGCGGGCGTGGCGAGCGGCGCGGCGACGCCCCGGTGCCCGCGCGTGCGCGCCACGAGCCATCTCACCGCGCCCAGCAGCGCCAGGGAGAGCAGCAGGTAGACGGCGACGCCCATCCACGTCCACGCGAACACGGCGACGATGAACGCGGAGGGGATGATGCGCGTCACCACCCAGGACAGGAGCAGCGGCACGCACAGCGCCGTCAGCAGCACCTTGCCGGCGGTGCGCCAGGCGCGGTTCGTGGACGTGTCGCGGAAGAGGCGCCGGTACAGGTAGACGTGGACGTAGACCGACGCGACGCTGACGAGGAGGATGAACAGGATGATGCGCAACGGGCTTTCCACCATGGGAGGCCCATCCTCGCGCGCACGCGCCACGGCGCAACCGGCATGCGCGTGAAGAAGCGTGAAGCGGGCTTCCGAGCCTGGGAGCCCCGTGTCCGGCGCCTGGCTACTTCCGGTGGGTGCCCAGCGCGGCGCCGATCTGCTGCCACTCCTGGGCGTAGGTGCCACGGGAGAAGGCGCGCAGGTCGTCGCCGGTCACCGTGCCGCGGGAGAGCGCCGTGTCGAGCGCCTTCACGATGGCGTTCTTGTGTGGCTGCTCCACGTACGGGTTGTCCTCGCGGAAGACCTCGCCGAAGAGCGTCTCCAGGCGGCCGTCCTGCTTCAGCCGCTCCACGATGCGGTTCTGCGACACGGGCGCGTCCGCGTGCGCGTGCAGCATGGCGGAGGCGATGCCGCTCTGCGCGTCCGCGTCCGGGAACTCCGCCAGCAGCCCCAGCTCCATGTCCGCCTGGGCGATGGACTCCGCGTCCGCCGGAGAGACCGGGGCCTTCACGGCCTGCGTCTGCGCGGGCGTGGGGCGCGTGGGGGCGGGGCGCGCGGGCTCGAAGTCGCTGCGGCCCTGGAAGGAGCGCACGTTGGCGTTGGCGGGCGTCCGGCCTTGGGCTCCCGGCTTGCTGTCACGCGTGGCGTCGCTCCGCTCGGACCGCTCGAACTCAGAGCGCTTCGGGGGAATGGACGGGCGATTGCCACCATCGACGCGAGACATGAGGGGACTCCAAGCGCGGGGGAAGGCCCGTTGCGGTACTCGCTCCGGGTTGCGCACCTACATCCGTTATCGGTCCGTCCTTCCCCCGGGTTGCGTAACCCCCCAGTCCACAGGCCCCGCACGGCCGCCCGCCTGCCGCGTCAGAGCCCCCTCCCAATCCTGGATCATCCGGCCTTGGCCGCCTTCCCTCCGGGCCAACCCCTTGATTCCAGGGGGCTTTCGTCCAGGACGGAAATCCGGCGCTTCGCCGCGATGCGTCACCCAGCGGTCGAGAAGATTTCTTCGAGGCCGGCCGGGAGGCTGGTCTGCCACGCGGGGTAATTATGGCCCCCGCTGTAGGGCCGGTACGTGGCGCGGTGCCCGGCCGCCTGGAGGATGGGCAGGAGGCGCTGGTTGCCGTCCTGGAGGCCCTCGAAGCGGCCGCAGTCCATCCAGACATTGAGGGGCGGCTGGCCGGTGCGCCGGGCCAGGTCGAAGACGACCATGTCGGTGCCTTCGATGGAGAAGGCGCCGGACTGGGACAGGACGCGGCCGAAGACGTGCGGCAGGCGCTGGGCCGCGTAGAGCGCCATCAGGCCGCCCAGCGACGAGCCCAGCACCGCGTGCGCGCCCGGCGTGCGCTGCTCATCCACCAGCGACAGGTGCTCACGGGCCAGGGGAAGCACGCGCTGGTGCAGGAAGGCCACGGTGGCCTCGCTGCACGCGTACTCGGCGGTGCGGGCCGGGCCGCCGTTGGCCACGAAGGCCATGGCCACGGGGCGCATGCGGCCCGCGGCGATCAGGTTGTCCACCACCACGGGCAGCTGGACGCGCTGGAGGTAGTCGTCGCCGTCCAGCACCACCATGAGCGGCACGGGGCCCTTCACGGGCGGCGCGTAGAGGGCCACCCCGCGCTTCCTGCCCACGGCCCACTCGTGCGTCGCCAGCGGGTGGCGCGTCACGCGGCCCTTCGGCACGTTCCGGATGCGCTTGCCCAGCGGCGTCGCTTCGCCCTTCGGCATCCAGAAGCAGTGGTTGAAGTCGCCGAAGCCGTTGTCGGAGCGGCGCGGGTTGAAGGCGTCGCGCACGCGGCGGCCCTTCGCGTCCTGGAGCGCGTACTCGACGTAGGCGTCCTCGGGCAGCGCCAGCGAGCGCGCCCACAGGCCCTTGCCCACGCGCTCCAGCGGCAGGGGCGTGCCGCGCCAGTCCTGGAAGTCTCCCTGGAGGAAGACCTGTCGGGGGCCCTTCCACACGAAGGTGGCGGTGTCTCCGTCGATGAGCGGCGTGCCCTCTTTGCGCGCGCGGGCTTCCAGCGTCCGGGTGTCATCCATGCGTGGCGCGCAATGTAGTCACGGGGACAGCAGGTCGCGCAGCGCTCCGGTCAGGTCGGGGTGGCGGAACTGGAAGCCCGCCTCCAGCGCGCGCCGGGGCATCACCCGCTGGCCCTCCAGCGCCACGCGCGCCATCTCCCCGAAGCGCGCCTTGAGGACGATGCCCGGCACCGACAGCGCCGCGGGCCGCTCCAGCACCGCGCCCAGCGTGTGCGCGAAGGTCGCGTTGGTGACGGGCTCCGGCGACGTGGCGTTCACCGGGCCGGACAGCGTGGGGTGCTCCAGCGCGAAGCGCATCAGCTGGAAGAGGTCTTCTCTGTGCACCCAGCTGACGTACTGCTGGCCGTTGCCCACCTTCGCGCCCGCGCCCATGCGGAACACCGGCAGCATCCGGTGCAGCACGCCGCCCGCCGGGTGCAGCACCACGCCGATGCGCAGGCGCACCGTGCGGATGCCCGCCTCCTCCGCGCGCAGGGCCTCCGCCTCCCAGCCCTGGCACACATGGGCGAGGAAGTCGTCGCCGGGCGCATCCTCCTCCGTCAGCGTCTGCCCCGCCCGGGCGCCGCCGTAGAAGCCCACCGCCGACGCGCAGACGAAGTGCCGCACGCTGCCCGCCTGCTTCATGGCCTCCACCAGCACGCGCGTGCCCTCCACGCGGCTCTGGTGGATGCGGTGCTTCGCCTCATGCGTCCAACGTTGGTCCACCGGCTCTCCGGCCAGGTGCACCACGCCCTCCGCGCCCGCGAGCGCGTCCGGGGACAGCGGCGTGCTCCCGTCGAAGTAGGAGCCCGTGACCCCGGCGGGCAGCCGGCCGAGCGCGTGTTCAACGTTCCGGCTGAGCACGTGCACCGTGTGGCCGGCCTCCAACAAACCTTGGACAAGGCCTGGACCGAGGAAGCCGGTGGCGCCCGTGCAGGTCACCCTCAAGGGTGGGCCTCCTTCTCTCGTTCAGCGGTCAGGTCCTGGCCCACCAGCTCACTCAGGGCGGTGAAGAAGCGGGCCTGCTCCTCCGGCTTCATGCGCCCGGAGTGGCGGTAGACCGCCGTGCCCTCCGCGTCCAGCAGCATCACCGTGGACGTCTTGGTGGGCAGCTTCAAGGGCGGCTGGCCCAGGGTGCCCTTCAGGTCCACCAGGATGGGCACGCCGGCCTTCTTCTCCTCGTCACGCACGTACGACAGGGCAATCTCCCGCGCGGGAAAGAAGTCGTATTTCTCCAGATTGGCCACCGCGACCACGAACGCGCTCTGCAGCAAGCCGCGCTCGCGTCCCCGGGTGAACAGCTCCGCCTTCAGGGGGGCGTTGAGTGTCGTGGAGTCCTTGTCCTCGTAGAAGAGGATGACGGGTTTCCCACGCCAGCGGGCCAGCTGAACTCGCTCTCCACTGGAGGTGCTTAACGTCGCGTCCACGGGCTCCGGAGCCGGGGCGGCGCCACCCGCGCTTCCCGCCGCCAGGGTCACCGTCAACGCGCCTGCGATCCACGCCTTCATGGGGGAGTCTCCGTGTACAAGGTTTTTGCAAACCTTAGACATAGCCTTGACAATCTCTGGACGCAAACGCTACCTCTAGGTGAGAAGGCTGCTGCCGTGCTCCCGACTTCGGAGATCCGCTGTATGGCCACCCTGCTTCCCAACGTGCAGCAGACCTCCGCCGGAGCAGCACACCCTGAACACGCCTGGCTGCAGCTCGTGCAGGCTCAGGTGGAGGCCGCGCTCGCCCAGCTGTTCGAGCTGCCGGACGAGCAGGCCCTGGACGCACGTTGGACGCACGCGGCGGCGCAGGCGCGGGCCTATGCGCTGCGGCCGGCGAAGCGGCTGAGGCCGGCGCTGGTGCTGGCGGGGCATGGGCTGGCGCGCGGGAGCACCGCGGTGCCGCCGGGGCTGTGGCGCTTCGCCGCGGGGCTGGAGCTCCTGCACACGTTCCTGCTCATCCATGACGACGTGGCGGATCAGGCGGAGCTGCGCCGGGGCGGGCCGGTGCTGCACCGGATGCTGGCCCCGGGCCGGCCGGGCGAGGACCTGGCGGTGGTGATGGGGGACCACCTCTTCGCGCGCTCGCTGGAGGCGATGCTGGAGTCGGGGCTGCCGGGCGCATTGAGCGTGGCGCGCTACTACCTGGGCGTGTGCCGGCACACGGCGGCGGGGCAGTACCTGGACCTGGACCTGGCGCGCGTGCCGCTGGCGGAGATGTCGCTCTTCCAGACGCTGCGCGTGGCGCACCTCAAGACGGCGCGCTACGGCTTCTGCGCCCCGCTGGTATGCGGTGCGATGCTGGGCGGCGCGGACGCGGGGCTGCTGGAGGGCCTGGAGCGCGTGGGGCGCTCGGTGGGGCTGGCGTACCAGCTGCGAGACGACCTCATCGGTCTGTTCGGCGACGCGGCCGTGGCGGGCAAGGCGTCCGACGGCGACTTCATGCAGGCCAAGCGCACCTTCCCGGTGGTGGCCGCGTACGTGCGTGCCACGCCCGAGGGCCGCGAGGAGTTGGAGCAGCTGTGGGCGCTGCCGGTGGAGTGCAAGGACGACGCGGCGCTCGCCCGTGCGCGGGAGCTGGTGGAGCACTTCGGCGGCCGTGCGGCGTGTGAGCGCGCGGTGGAGCGCGCGTCGCGTTCGGCGCGGCGGAGCCTGCAGGCGTTGCCCAATCCCCATGGCCTGAGGGACCTGCTGGATTCCCTCATCACCCGGCTGTCGCGTCGCGCTTCCTGAGGACACCGTCATGAGCGCACAAGGTAAGCGGGTGGTGGTGGTGGGCGCGGGCGTGGGCGGACTGGCCGCGGCGGCGAGGCTCGCGCGGCAGGGCTTCGACGTCCAGGTCTTCGAGAAGACGCACGGCCCGGGAGGCCGGTGCAACCAGCTCCAGGTGGATGGGTTCACCTGGGACGTGGGCCCCACCATCGTGCTGATGCCGGAGGTGTTCGAGGAGACCTTCCGCGCGCTGGGCCGCCGCATCGAGGACTACCTCACGCTGGTGCGGTGCGACCCGAACTACCGGGTGCACTTCCGCGACGGCTCGGATGTCACCTTCACGTCCGAGCTGTGCACCATGGGCCGCGAGCTGGAGCGCGTGGAGCCGGGCAGCTTCCAGCGCTACCTGGCCTTCATGGCGCAGGGCCGTGAGCAGTACCGCATCAGCCTGGACCACTTCGTGGGCCGCAACTTCAACGGCGTGAGCGACTACTTCTCCCCCGGGGTGCTGGCGAAGATCTTCAAGGCCCGCGCGCACCGCCGCATGTACGCGGACGTCAGCCGCTACTTCCAGGACGACCGCCTGCGCGCGGCGATGACGTTCCAGACCATGTACCTGGGTGTGTCTCCCTTTGAGTCGCCCGCGGTGTATGGCCTGTTGCCCTTCACGGAGCTGGGCGTGGGCATCTGGTTCCCGAAGGGAGGCCTGTATGCCATTCCGCTCGCGCTGGAGCGGCTGGCGCGCGAGGAGGGCGTGACGCTGCACTACGGCCAGTCGGTGGAGCGCATCCTCACCGAAGGCGGGCGCACCACGGGCGTGCGGCTCGCGGGCGGCGAGGTGGTGTCCGCGGATGCCGTCCTGTGCAACGCGGACCTGCCGTACGCGTACGAGAAGCTCTTGGATCCGAAGGACGCGCCGTTCAAGCGAGGGGAGAAGCTGCGCTTCACCTCCAGCGGCTACATGCTCTACCTGGGCATGAAGAAGAAGGTGCCGGGCCTCTTGCATCACAACGTGATGTTCGGCCGGGACTACGCGGGCTCGTTCGACGACATCTTCCAGCGCTTCCGCGTGCCGGAGGACCCCAGCTTCTACATCAACGTGCCCACGCGTACGGACCCCTCGCTGGCGCCGGAGGGGAAGGACTCCCTCTACGTGCTGGTACCCGTGCCGCACCAGCACCCGGGGATGGACTGGAAGGTGGAGGGCCCCAAGGTGCGCGCGAAGGTGTTCCAGCGCCTGGCGGAGCTGGGGTACCCAGACTTGGAAGCGGACATCGAAGTGGAGCGCGTCTTCACCCCGGATGACTGGGCGGGCACGTACAACCTGGCGCGCGGCAGCGCGTTCGGGCTGGCGCAGAACTTCTTCCAGATTGGCCCTTTTCGTCCGGCCAACGTGGACCCCCACGTGAAGAACCTCTTCTTCGTGGGCGCCTCCACGCAGCCGGGCACGGGCCTGCCCACGGTGCTCATCTCCGCGCGGCTCGTCACCGAGCGGCTGACGGCGTGGGCGCAGAAGCAGGGCGTGGCGCTGTCGCCTCGCGCGGGCGTCCCGGCGGTGGAGGTGGCGGCATGAGCGCGACCGCTTCTCCAGAGCTCATCGCTCAAGGCTACCGGCGCGCGCGGGTCGTCACGCGCCACCACGCCAAGAGCTTCTTCTTCGCGTCGTACCTCCTCTTCGGACAACGGCGGAAGGCGGCCTTCGCGCTGTATGCCTTCTGCCGGCGGTTGGATGATCTGGTGGACGCGGGCGAGAGCGCGCTGCCGGGTGAAGCGCCCATGGACCTGGCGACGCGCCTGGCCCGGGCTCGCGAGCGCGTGGCGGAGGTGTACCTGCCGCTGCCGGAATTGGCCTCGAAGGAGCTGGGCCCTCCGTCCGCACGCCAGCCCTCCGCGGAGGCGCCGTCGCCTTGGGACCCGAGCGAGTTCGCGGCGCTGCGCCACACCATCCACCACTACCGGATTCCCGAGCAGCCCTTTCAGGACCTCATCTCCGGCATGGAGATGGACCTGACGAAGGTGCGCTACGACACATGGGAGGAATTGGACCTGTACTGCTACCGGGTTGCAGGCGTGGTCGGGTTGATGCTGACGCCGGTGCTGGGCTGCGAGGACGCTCGCGCGGTGGAGCCGGCGGCGGACCTGGGTCGGGCGATGCAGCTCACCAACATCCTGCGCGACGTGCGCGAGGACCTGGAGCGCGGCCGGGTGTACCTGCCCTCGGAGGAGCTGCGTGCCTTTGGCATCACCGAGGACGACCTGCGCGCGGGGCGGGTGGACGCGAAGTGGCGCGACTTCATGCGCTTTCAAATCCAGCGCGCGCGGGCGTACTACGCGCGGGCGGCGGCGGGCGTGCGCTACCTCACCGGCTTTGGCAGCCAGCGCATGGTGCGGCTGATGGGCGCCATCTACGGCGACATCCTGCGCGACATCGAAGCGCGGGGTTACGACGTGTTCAGCGGCCGGGCCCACACGACGACGGGCCGCAAGCTGGAGCTGACGGCGACCGTGTTCCTGCGCCCCCGGGCCGCGCTGCCGGAGGCGCCCCTGGCCCTGCCGTCCGCGCCGGTGCCGCTGTTGCCCACGGGCACGGGAGGCTCGCGATGAAGGCCTCGCGCGTGGCGGTGATTGGCGGCGGCATTGGTGGGCTGACGGCCGCGGGCCTGCTGGCGAAGGAGGGCCACGCGGTGACGCTGTTCGAAGGCGGCCCGTCCCTGGGCGGCAAGGCGCAGGCGGTGTCGGTGGAGGGGCTCACGCTGGACACGGGCCCCACGCTGCTCACGTTGCCGGCGCTGGTGCGCGGAACGTTCGAGCAGCTGGGCGCGGTGGACCTGCTGCCGCCGTTCACGGAGCTGGAGCCGCAGTGCACCTACCACTTCACGGACGGGTGCGGCTTCACGGCGTACAAGGACCTGGAGCGCATGGCGGACAGCGCCGCGGAGCTGCGGCCCATCGAGCGCAAGGGCGTGCACTCCTTCTACGCGGAGGCCGCGGCCATCTGGCGCGCGGCGGGCGAGCCCTACCTGGAAGCCCCCTTCGAGGGCATGGCCGGCTTCATGGCACGCGTGGCCCGCCGGGGCATCGGCGCGATGCTGGCGGGGATGAAGCTGGACACGCTGCACGCGCTGGCGGCGAAGCACTTCCAGACGCACCACCTGCGGCAGTACGTGGGGCGCTTCGCCACCTACGCGGGCGGATCGCCGTATGCGTCCAGCGCGGCGTTCGCGCTCATCCCGCACATCGAACATGCGTATGGCGTGCACCACGTGCGCGGCGGCATCGGCGCGCTGGTGGAGGCGCTGGGGCAGGCGGTGCGGCGGCTGGGCGTGACGGTGCACCTGGACACGCGCGCGCGCTTCGAGCGCATCACCGAAGGCTACCGCGTGGAGCCGGTCGCGGAGGTGTTCGACAGCGTGGTGGTGAACGCGGATCCGCTGGCGTCGCTGCGCCGGGAGTCGGAGCCGCTGTCGCTGTCCGGCTTCGTGCTGCTCCTGGAGGTGGAGGGGCGCACGGCGGTTCCGCACCACGCGGTGATGTTCGGCGGGGACTACCGGAAGGAGTTCGACGAGCTCTTCGCGGGCCAGCTCGCCACGGACCCCACGGTGTATGTCTGCAACCCGTCCGCCACGGATCCGAGCATGGCGCCGCCGGGCCGCACGGGGCTGTTCGTGATGGTGAACGCGCCGGCCATGCCGCTGGAGGAGGGCAGGGCGGATCAGGCCCGGCGTGAGTGGGAGGCCAGCGCGGAGCGCGTGCGTGAGCAGATGTTCGAGAAGCTCGCCCGGCACTACCCGGCGTTGAAGGGGCGCGTGCGCGTGGTGGGGCAGCGCTCGCCGGTGGACCTGGCGGCGCGCGGGGCCCCGGGAGGTTCCATCTATGGCTTCCTGCCGCATGGCCGCTTTGGGCCGTTCCGCAGGCCGCGCATCCGGGGCGGCACGCCGGGGTTGTTCTTCGCGGGCGGCGGCACGCATCCGGGCGGCGGGGTGCCGCTGGTGATGCTGTCGGGCCGGTTCGCGGCCCAGATGGCGTCCGCGCACCTGCGGGAGGTCGCATGAAGTCCGTCCTCGCCCAGCACCTCCTGGCCGACGCGGCGGAGTCGTGCGCGCTGCCCGCGCTGCCGGACATGGCGGGGGCGTATCGCTGGTTCTACGCGGACGTGAGCGCCGGGCCGTACAGCGCGGTGTGCATCTTCATGCTGGGGTCGTTGTTCTCGCCGCGTTACTCCGTCGCGGCGCGGCGGGGCGGACATCCGCTGGCGTACAGCGCGGTGAACTTCGCGCTCTACCACCAGGGTGTGCGCAAGTTGTGGGTGCTGAGCGAGTACCCGCGCGTGGAGTTGCAGGGGCCGGGACGGCTGCGCATCGGCCGCTCCACGTTGACGCACGCGGTGGATGGCACGGTGCGCATGGAGGTGGATGACGGGACGGCGCCGTGGGGCCGTCCGGTGCGCGCGAGCCTGACGTTGCGGCCGCTGACGGGGCAGGGCACGGAGGTACAGCTCATGCCGGGCCTGCCGCACTACTGGCAGGCATTGGCGCCCCGGTCGGAGGCCCGGCTGGAGGTGTCCACGCTGGGCGTGACGGCCGAGGGGCTGGGCTACCACGACACGAACCACGGCCAGGAGTTGCTGGGCGCGCGGCTGTCCGGCTGGCACTGGGCGCGCACGCACCACGCGAACCATACGGTGGTGGACTACCACCTGCCGGACGGCGTGGCGCCGGTGCGCATGGTGGCGGGGTCGAATGGAGTGGTGTGCGAGCGCGGCCCGAATCCCGAGGCACGTCCCACGAACCTGACGGGCTGGGGGCTGCGCGTCCCCTCGAAGCTGCACACGGGCAACGAGGTGGTGGGCGCGCCGCGCCTGCTGGAGTCGTCGCCCTTCTACGCGCGGCTGGAGTCGAGGCGGGACACGCTGGACACGATGGGCGAGGTGGCGGACTTCCGCCGCTTCCATTCCCCGTTCATCCGCTGGATGGCGCACTTCCGCACGCGCATGGGGAGGGCGGCATGAGCGCGCTCAGGCTGGCAGGACCCTGTTGGATGCCTTCAGGCCCCCGGCCATCTCCGCACTTCACCAAACCTGTCCGACAGTCGGACCGGTTCCCGCTGCTCGCATGGAGCAGCAACCGCCTGGCCACGGCAAGCACCGGGTCGGGGCCAGGGGGCGCCAAACCTGTCCGACAGTCGGACAGGTTTCTGCTGCGCGTCGCCCGCGGGGGGGCCGCGCAGGATTCTCATTTCCCAGCCATGTGGGCGGAGTCCATGCCCGAGGGCGTGGAACGGCATTCGCATGCGGCTCCGTTCCGTGAGCGCGGAGGGCGGACGCCATGAACGCGCTCGGCCTCTTCACGCTCGGATGGACGGTGATGGCCGGTGGCTTCAGCGCGGTGGCGCTGGCGCGGCTGTATCGCCGTGCACCCGTGACGGCTGGGGGGCCGCTGCCGTCCGTGCTGCTCCTGCGCCCCGTGGACGCGCCCACGCCGCTGGAGCTGGAGAACCTGTCGCTCCCCATCGACTACGCGGGACCGCTGGAGCAGGTGGTGCTGTCGCCGTACCGGCCGCGCCTGGCCGAAGGCGTGCGCTGGCTTCCGAGCGATCCGGTATGCCCCAATCGCAAGGTGGGCCACCTGCTCTACGCGCTGGAGACGCTCGATGTTCGCGGGCGGGTGGTGCTCGCGGTGGACGCGGACGTGGCGGTGACGGGCGCGCTGGTGGAGGGCCTGGCCTCTCCCCTCGCAGCCGGCGCTGCCTTGAGCACCGCCGCTCCCACCCCCGTTGGCGCGGTGGACGCGGCGGGGCGCGCGATGGCGGGACTGCTCCGCTACACGCACCACAGCTTCCGCGCGCTGCACGCGATGAGCGCGGGCGCGCAGGCCGTGTGCGGCAAGGCGCTCGGGTTGTCACCGCGCGCGGCGGAGGAGCTGGCCGGACTGTCGGACCACATTGGCGAGGACCTGGAGCTGGCGAAGCGGCTGTACGCGCAGGGCCTGGACGTGGCGCTGAGCCCCGCGCCCGCGTGGGTGCCTGTCGCCAACGGGACGTCCTGGCGCGTGCCGCTGGAGCGCTTCACGCGCTGGATGCAGGTGCTCGCGAGCCACCGGCCGGGTCTGTATCCCACCGTGCCGCTGCTCTTCACGCCCACCGTGCCGCTGCTGCTCCTGGCCGCGTGGCTCCATGAGGTCCCCGTATGGCTCGCGGTGGCGGCGCTCGTCGCCGTGCGCACATTGCTGTCACTTCGCCTCGCCGTTTTGAGCCGCGTGCCCTCGGAAGTGGACCAGGGCCACGCGCTGACGGATTGGCTACAGGGTGAGTTGCTGCTGCTCGCGGCCTTCGCGGCCTCGCTGACGCGGCAGGGAAGGGTGACCTGGCGCGGCCATACCTACGCGCTGGAAGCTGGGGGACGCATGGTGCGGGTGGCGTCGCAGTGGAGTGGAGGCCCGGGATGACCTACGCGCGCTTCCTGGGGCTCTTCGTCGTCCTGCCCATCCTGTTCCTGCTCGTGCGCTACCGCCGCACGCTGTCGTGGCGCGGGCTGGCGCCCATGGGCTTGCTGCTCATCATCGTCTACGCGGCCACGTCGCCGTGGGACAACATGGCCGTGAAGTGGGGCCTGTGGGGCTTCGACCCGGAGCGCATCTGGGGAGTGAAGCTGGGCTACCTGCCGCTGGAGGAGTACCTCTTCTTCGGCCTCCAGACGCTGCTCGTGGGCCTGTGGGCGCGCGACCGGCTGGAGCGCGTGCTGGCGAAGAAGCCTCACGCCGTGCCTCCAGAACAGAAGACCGTCCGCGCGGAGCGGGCCCTGGAGCCTTCCGAGGTGGCGCCATGATGGAGACGCGCTGGGCGTACCTCATCCACCTGCTGGCTTGGACGCTGCCGGTGATTGCCATTCAACTGGCGGCGCTCGTGATGCACTACAAGGCCCGCTCGGGAGAGGTGCTGCGCGCGGTGCTTCCCCCGGCGTTCGTCATCGGCGTGTACCTGTCCATCGCGGACCACCTGGCCATCTCCACCGGCATCTGGAACTTCGGAGAGGGACGCCACGTGGGCGTGTACGTGGGCGCCGTGCCGCTGGAGGAGATCCTCTTCTTCATCATCACGAGCGTGCTGGTGTCGCTGGGGCTCGCGCTGTTCACGGCGCTCCTGCGGCTCCGGGAGGCGCGGGCGTCTTGATTCGCGCGGCCAAGGGTGGGCCCTTCGGGTGGGCGGTGGACCGGTACATCGGGTGGAAGGTCCGCTCGACGTTCCGGGGCCTGTGGGTGCGGGGCGCGCTGCCCGCCGACGGCGTGGGCCGGCTCGTCTACCTGAACCACTCCAACTGGTGGGACGGCTTCGTGCTGCACCAGCTCTGCCAGGCGGCGAACTGGGACGGGTACTGCCTCATGGACGAGGACAACCTGCGCCGCTACCCCTTCCACACGAAGATGGGGGCCTTCAGCATCCGCAAACAGGACGCGATGTCGTCCCTGTCCTCGCTGCGGTACGCGAAGGAGTTGCTGCGCAAGCCGCGCGCGGCCGTGTGTGTCTTTCCGGAAGGGGAGCACCGGCCCTTCGGCGTCCACCCGCTGAAGCTGGAGCGCGGCGTGGAGCTGCTGGCCCGCGCGGCGAAGGCGGAGTGCGTGCCCATCGCCATCCGCTACGCCTTCTTCGAGCACGAGCGGCCGGACGTGTTGCTGGAGGTGGGCGACGTCCACGAGGCCGGGCCGCTGGAGCGCTTCCAGAGCGGGTTGGAAGCGGTGGTGCGGCGGGTGTCCGAGGCCACGAGCCTGGAGGGCTTCACACAGAGGGTGTCGGGGGCGAAAGGCGTGGCGGAGCGCTGGGACCGCGCGCGAGGCTTGGGCCCATGAGCCTGCGCATCCGCACCATCGCCCGGCTCACCGGCATCCGCGAGGCCACGTTGCGAGCCTGGGAGCGCCGCCATGGCTTCCCCCGTCCGGAACGCAGCGAGAACAACTACCGCGTCTATTCACGCGACGAGGTGGAGGCCGTCCGCCGGGTGGCGAAGCTGATGGAGGAGGGCCTCTCGGTGAGCGAGGCCATCGCCCAGGTGCGCGACGAGCCCCGGACGGTCATCCCGCCGGAAGCGCGGCACCTGGAGCGCTTCTGGGCGGCGGTGATGGTGCTGGATTCGGAAGGAGCGGACGCGGCGCTGTCCGCGGTCCAGGTGGGGCTGGGCGCGACCACGTATTGCGACACCATCCTCATTCCGTTGCTGCGCGAGATGGCCTCGCGCCTGGACGTGGCGCGCGAGCACATGGCATCCGCGCTGGTGCGGCACCGGCTGCGCATGCTGCTGGCGGGGATGGAGCGCGTGGGGGACGGGCCCCGGGGACTCCTGGCGTGTCCGGAGAGGGACCACCACGAGGGTGGGCTGCTCGCGCTGGGCGTGCACTTGAAGGCGCGGGGCTGGCGGGTGACGCTGCTGGGGGCGGACACGCCCTCGGAGGCGTTGCAGGGGGCGTGTATGCAGGTGCGCCCGGACCTGGTGGCGCTGTCGTTCATCCGCCGCCGGGATGCGGACGACTTCGTCGCGGTGTTGTCCGAAGCGATGCATGCGTGCGCGCCCGCGCCGGTGGTGGTAGGCGGGCCCGGGGCGAGGGAGCACCTGAAGATGCTGTTCACCCTGGGCGCGCAGTACGCGGAGTCCGCGGAGGAGCTCATCGCCGTCTGGCAGCAGGCGCGAAACGCGCAGAACCGACCGTGAAGCACCCACACCATGGCTGAGCGCACCTATCGCATCCACATCGCCGCGGAGCTGTCGGGAGTCCGGGTGGAGCTCATCCGGGCCTGGGAGCGCCGCTACGGGGTGCTCGAGCCGGAGCGCACGCCCGCGGGCTACCGCGTCTACACCGACCGCGACGTGGCCCTGCTCAAGCGGCTCAAGGCGCTGACGGACGAGGGCGTGGCCATCAGCGAGGCGGCGAAGCTGGTGCCCCAGCTGCGCGCGGAGCTGGACGCGGTGTCTTCCCCGCCCGCTGAGCACCCCGAGGCACGGATTGGCACGCAGCCGGAGACGTGGCGCGCGGCGGTGCTGGCAGCGGCCGAGGCGTATGACCAGCCCCGCGTGGCGCGCGTGCTGGACGAGGTGCTGACGGCGCTACCGCCCTTGAAGGCCTTCGAGGACGTGCTGGTGCCGGTGCAGCGCGAGGTGGGCGATCGCTGGCATGCGGGCACCCTCACGGTGGCGCAGGAGCACCTGGTGACGCAGGTGGTGCGCGAGCGGCTGGTGAGCCTGCTGCACGGTGCACCCCGGGGCGGACGCAAGCACGCGGTGCTGGCGTGCTTCCCGGAGGAGGAGCACGAGATTGGCCTGCTGGGCGCGGCGCTGAGGCTGCGCCACGCGGGCATGCGCGTGACGCTATTGGGGCAGCGCGTCCCGGCGGAAGGGCTGGGCGAGACGGTGGCGCGCGCAAAGCCAGACGTGGTGGGCCTGTCGGCGGTGACGAACCGGGGCGCCACGGTGTTCGAGGACGTGCTGACGCGCATCCAGGCCGCGCTGCCCAAGGGTCTGCCCCTCTGGGTGGGAGGCCCCGTAGCCCAGGCGCACGCGGATGTCTGCGAACGCCTGGGCGTGAGGTTCTTCGCTCACGAGGACGACTGGACGCGGATGGCGGGCTGAGCGCCACCCCTGGCGTCACTCCCGGCAGAGCGGGGGCAGTGAGCGGGCCAGACCCACCGCCGAGTCCACCTGCCCGAGCGCCGTGGTGAAGGCCTGCTGCGCGGCCCCGGGGTTCCCCGCCAGCAGCGAGTTGGTGGCATCGCGCAGGCTGCTGATGCCGGAGGTGACCGTGGCGAGCGGCGCGCGGAGGTCCGTCATCAGCGCGGAGGGCGCCATCAGCGCCAACGCCGCTTCGGCCTGGGTGACGGCCAGGAGCGCGGAGGTGTTCTGCTGGGTGGCCGCGAGGAGGGTGAAGAGGTTCAGCGTCGACAGGGCATTCGCGGTGGTGGTCGCCGCGGCCTGCGCCGCGTTCACCGCGTGGGTGACGGCCGTGATGGCCACGGCCTCCGTGGAGTCGGTGTTCACGCACTGCTGGGACTGCGCGGAGGCCGGCACGACGTAGAGGGCCATGGTCAGGACGGCGGCGGACAGCCAGTTCGTACGGGTCGTCATGGATTGGGCTTTCACGCGATGGCGGACACCGCCCCTCCTCCGGCGACAGCGGGACGGGTTCCACCGGCCCGCGGGCAAGTGGGGGTTGAGTGGTTGTGAAGAATTGCAGCCGGAGGGTAAGGAATAACTGGGCCTGACCCTCGCGTCCGTCAATCAATGGCAGACCTCGGGACGAGAGGCTGTGCTCCCCGCGACGCCCATTTTCTCAATGAGCGAGGGCCCCTGCCGCCTTCGCATGCGCGTCGATGAAGTGTCCGTCATCCGACTCCACCTGATCCGCATAGGCTGAGATGAACTCAGTGACGGCTTCATCGAAGTGGTCCTTGGTACGCCGAGCGCTTCAACTCCTGCACTGCATGCGGGAATGCTGGGAGGCCGAGACGCAAGGGGCCTGCCCCTATTCCGGGTCCAGGGCCCAGGTGCCCTCCGCCCAGCGTTTCAAGGTCTGCTCTGCCTTGAAAGGCACGAGTCCTTCGCCCCCGGCCGCCTCCATCAAGACCTCGCGTGCCGCCTGCGTCCGGTAGCGAAGCAGGTAGGCCGCGGCCATGACTCGCACATCCATCCTTGGGTGACTGAAAAGCACCGTGAGCGCTTCGCGGCCTGCATCCCCATGCGCCCGGAGTTGCTCAAAAGCGGAGATGTACTTCCTCGCGCGTCGGTTTCCGGTCTTTGCGTCGCCCTGCCAGATTGCGTCGGTCTGGGCGGCAACGTTCTCCGCGAACTGCCCGACAAGTGTATCGAACCTCACTCCGCCCCCTTTTCTGCTGCCCCCAACTGCGCGGGAACGTCCTCGCAATCGACCTATCAATTGGAACGGCTCTATTCTTCCGGAGGAAGCGTTCCGTCCTTCCACGCGCGCAGGGTCATCGCCGCACTCACACTCAGCATTGTTGGCGGCGGCTCCGCCAACAGGGCAAGCGCACGTTCTGCCTCGCTGGGAGCGAAGCCCAGGGCGGCCGTCGCGGCCCAATACCGCGTCCCTGACTCCGGATCAGTCAACAATACCAGCAGGCATTTTTCCGCATCGGGTCCACGGGTACGCAGCTCTTTCCTGACGGCTGCCGCGAGAAGGTAGTCCTTGTTTGCAGCCCGAGTGTCGCGCGCATTCAATAAGCGCCCGTGCCTGGCTGAAACCTCGCGAAAACGCGCAATCAGATCCTCTGTTCGCAGCACCTTGAGGTCATGTGCTTTCATTGAATGGCTCCGAAATCCTTCAAGGTTTGCAATCCAAATGCGCGCTGCTGCTCATAGGGTTGCAGCCGAAGCCACTCCCGGACGATCTGGCCTCCAGAGACAGCCTGTCTGGACGAGTAGTATGAGCTGACCAGCTTGTGGATTTGCTCATCGATTGCGATGACATTCTCGGTGTTGTGGATGGCCTCCGGGCCGAAGCGCTGCACGTTTCCGGGCGTCTGCTCGACGATGTGGTGCCATTGGTTCCCGCTGCCCGCTGGCCCCATTGCTTTCTTGAAGCCGCTGAAGGACTTCCACGCCTTCAATCGGGACGTTGTCGTGCTTGCCGGCGTACCGCGCGATGACATGGCCACGGCGCTCGGCGCGAGGCCGACCGTGAATCCGTCCGCGGCCACGGCGACGGATTCGACGCTGCCCACTGCTGCGTAGACCACGCCTGCTTCCGCTTCTGCGCGTACGGCGGCCTGGGCCGCCCCTGGCAGGCCCGGGAGCTTCGCCCCAAGCGTCGCCCCCGTGCTTCCGATGGCCGCCGTCGCCAGCATCACGAAGGCCCGCGCCGCCTGCCGGCCCATCACCTTCCCGAAGCGCTCCCCCGCCCCGCGCAGTTCGTCGAACGTCAGCGCCGCATCCGACTCGGCCATCAGGTGCCGGAAGCCCTGGGTGAGTGCCCAGAACGTGTCGATGCCCACGTAGCCGATGAGCGCCGCCGTGAGCACCGCCGCCACGCCCTTTGTCGCGGGCTCTGGCACGGTCCAGAGCAGCGCATACGTGGCCGCCGTCCATAGCGCGGCCTGCATCAGTGCCTCGGGATTCGCCATGCCCTTCACGGCGTCCCACAGCTCGTCCAGCACCGCCCCCTTCGCCAGCGCGAGCGCCAGGGCGAAGCGCGCGTCCCCGGTGATGACCGGGCTCTCCTTCAACAGCCCCAGACAGTCACCTGTCCGTCCGGTCCGGCCACACCAGCGCAAGTAGGCGCGGGTCAGCTCCACGTCTGGATGCGCCTGCTCGGAGGTCAGGTGCTCCCCCGGCCCGAGCGGCGTGATGCGGCGGCGCTGCACATCCAGCAGGTACGAACCGCTCCGGGGCTCCACCTCGAAGAGGCGCCGGGCCGCATCCTGGGCCCTCGGTGACAACCGAAGCCCTGGGGCCAGCCGCGCCACGGCCTCCTTCAGAGCCACCGCATCAAGCTGGACCGGCCGGGCCGTTTCAGCCGCACGAGGCACATGGACGACCGGTGAACCGAGTCCCGTGTCGAGCCGGACGACCTTCGTTGCACCGCTACACCCGACCAGCGCCCAGAACAGGGACAGCACCAGCCATGGAAGCCGCATCCAGAGCTCCAATTGCGAGCCACCATCCCAGCTCAGGCACCATGGTAGCAGAGCGGCCGTTCAGGGACTGCGCTGCTCCGCTCAGTGTGTCAGCGCTTCCAGTGCCTTCGCCTGCGCGTCGATGAAGTGCCCGTAGTCCGACTCCACCTGGTCTGAATAGGCGCAGGCGAACTCCGTGACGGCTTCATCGAAGTGGTCCTTGGTGCCCAGGTATCCGGCAATGAGCGCGGCGTCGCCGGTGCGCGCGTGGGCGCGGGCCAGGGTGGCCCCACAGGCTTCCGCGTAGTCCTGGAACACCGGCGCGTCCATCTTCTCCGCGTCCAGCGCACCCTTCATGTCGCGCAGCTGGCGCACGTAGAACGCGCCCATGCCCTCCACCTCCGTCCATCCGAGGAACAGGTCGGAGAAGGCCTGCATGCGCCGCTGGCCCACCACCACGCGCTCGCCCGCGCTGTGGAACTCGCTGGGGCCCAGGTAGGGCTCCAGCACGGAGGCCTTCGCTTCCTTGAGCTGCAACACCAGCGGGTCCTCCCCGCCGTTGCCTTCACACAGCACGACGTAGGCCTGCAGCCCCACGCTGCCCACGCCCACGACCTTGAAGCCCCACTCCTTGCGCCGGTAGCGCAGGCACAGGTCTCGCACCGCGCCGTCCAGTGACTCGAGGTAGCCCACCGTGAGCCGCTTGATGCGCCGCTCCAGCTCCGCGGGCGTCACGTCCATCTTCACCGCGCTGAGCGGGAAGAGCAGGGGCGGCTGGTAGGCCAGGTGCCGCTGGCCGTTGCGCTCCACGGTGAGCTTCTCCACCGCGTGCGCGCTGGTGTGGCGCTTCGCCTTCTCCACCGCCTGCGCGGCGAGCTTCGCGGTGTCGTCGGAATCGGAGTTCTTCAGCTCCTTCGCGTCCACGTGGAGCGACCAGACCTCCAGGAGGCTCCGGGTCGTCAATTCGCGCATCGTGAGCCGGTAGGCCTCCACGGCCTTGCGCGCGGCCTTCTTGCCACAGCGGGCACCCAGGCCGTTCTGCTTCGCGGCCACGACGAAGCTCGCGGCCAGGCGCTTCACGTCCCATTCGAAGGGGCCGGGCAGCGTCTCGTCGAAGTCGTTGAGGTCGAAGATGAGGTTGCGCTCGGGCGTGCCGAAGAGGCCGAAGTTGGCCAGGTGCGCGTCGCCGCAGATTTGACTGCGCAGGCCGCTGTGCGGCGTGTGGGCCAGGTCGCGCGCCATGACGAACGGCGTGCCGCGCAGGAAGGCGAACGGAGACTCCGACATGCGCTCATGGCGCACGGGCACCAGCCACGGCAGCCGCGTGGCGTCGGACTCCTTGAGCTGCGCGAGCGGGTCTCGTCCCCGGAAGGGCTTCCATGCCGCGTGGCTGCTCCGGGGACAGCGCTTGCGCAGGGCGCGGCCCGCGTCCATGCGCTCCTCCACGGAGCGGAAGTCCACGGCCTGCAGCCGCGAGGGCTTCAGCTTCCGGGGCGTGCGCCGCGTGCGCTGCTGTTTCTGGTTGGATACGAGGGGAACCTTCGCGGCTCCCAGTTCGGATGTGCCGTCCGCATCCATGGGGTGTGTGACTCCTCACCCCAAAGGTGGGGCCGGCCCCTGGAAACGGGAAGCGTCCAGGGCCGGAAAGTCCCCTGCCCCCTGGGAACATGGACGCATGGAGTGTTCACCCGTGGGCGCGCTTCAGGCCGCGGCGGCCAGCAGGTCCCGGAGGATGTCCCGTGCGCGCGTCCACAGCAGTGAGCCGCCCTCGTCCGGCAGGAAGTGGCGGACCGCGCGGGGAAAGCGCGTGGCCAGCAACGCGCCTCCATCCGGCGAGTGCACCGGACTGGTGTCGCGCCCGCCGTACCAGAGCCGCACGGGCACGGTGATGGCTTCGGGCGGGACGGGCCACCGGCCCATGGCCAGGGTGAGGTCGCGCGCGTAGCCGCTGGCGCCTTGCGCGAAGCCCTCGCGCAGCGCCTGGCGATACGCGGACGCGAAGGCGGGCTCTCGGTAGAGGGCGCGGTCCTCCGGTCCGCTCATGCCGTCGACGAGCGCCCACATGCCGTCCGCGTCCGCTCGCGCCGCGAAGCCGGCCTCGAAGCCCTCGCGGTCCGACTCGATGGCGGCGACCATGCCCGCGACCTGAGTGGGGAGCAGGGCCCGGGTCGCGGGGTGGGCGAGCTCGTCCTGGCCCGCCACGAGCGCCAATGCGGACACCTGTCCTGCTCCGGCCAGGGCCACCGCGAACGGAGCGCCCTGGGAGAAGCCCACCACGGCGGGCCGCGACAGGCCCGTGGCCTCCAGCACCGCCGCGACGTCCGCCGTCCAGCGGGAGAAGTCCTTGAGCGGATCCGGCTGGGAGAGGCCCAGCCCCGCCCGGTCCACGCAGAGCAGCCGCACTCCCAGCTCGCGCACCGCCTCCGCGCCAAAGCCCAGCGAGCTGCTCGTCGCCGCGCCGGTGCAGAAGAGGACCGGCACGCCGTCGGGCGAACCCCACTCCGTCCATCCCACCCGCCGTCCGTGCTCACGTTCCAGGTGGTGACTGCGCTCCGGTGCCGTCAGTGCCAGCGTCATGGGCGCAAGCCTGGGAAACACCGGGCATGGCGTCCAGCGGATTCCCGCGCCGCGAAAGCCCGGAGCGCGGGTCACTCCTGGCGAGACACCCTCCTCGCCACGAGCGGGATGCCGTTCTTCGGGCGCAGGGTGATGGCGGGGAGGACCTCCGGCGCGGGCCCTGGCTCGGCTTCGAAGTGGATGCGCTGGAGCACCGTGGCCAACACCAGGCGGATCACCATCAGCGCGGAGCCCGCGCCAATGCAGAGCCGCGGCCCCCCTCCAAAGGGACAGTACGCGAAGCGCGGGATGCGCCGCTCCAGTCCGTCCGCCCAGCGCTCGGGACGGAAGGCCTCCGGCTCCGGGAAGTGGCTCGCGTCCCGGTGCAGCGCCCACTGGGACCACGCGACCACCGTCCCGGCGGGCACGAGGACGCCGTCCATCCGGTCGTCCTGCTCCGCCACCCGGCTCATGCCCCACGCGGGCGGATACAGACGCAGCGATTCCTTCACCACCTGCTCGCAGTACGGCAGCGACGGCAGGTCCGCCACCGTGGGCTCGCGGCCTCCCAGCACCGTGGCCAGCTCCCGCCGCAGCGCTGCTTGCGCGTCGGGATGGCGCGCCAGCAAATACAGACTGAGCGCCAGCGCGGTGGCGGTCGTCTCATGCCCGGCGATCATCAACGTCAGACATTCGTCGCGCAGCTGCGCGTCCGTCAGGTGTTCGCCGTCCTCGGCCTGCGCCTCCAGCATCAGGCCCAGCAGGTCCTCTCCAGGGCCGCCCTGCCTCCTTCGGCGCTCCACCACGTCGTCCACCACTGCGTGCAGGGCGCGCAGGCCCGCCCTGAACCGCCGCTGCCCCAGCGTGGGCACCCAGGCAGGCAGCGAGATGGGCGTATCGAAGAGGTGCTGGGCATGCAGCATCACCGCCTCCATGGCCCGTCCCAGCTCCCGCGCCTGCGCGGAGAGGTTCGCGCCGAAGAGCGTCTCCGCCACCACGTCCAACGTCAGCGCCATCATCTCCGGGTACGCGTCGAAGGATGCTCCCTCCCGCCGTGACGCCATCCAGGTGCTCGCGGCCTTCACCGCCACGCTCCCGTGCGCGGTCAGCAGGTTCTTGTGGAAGGCCGGCTGCATCATCCGCCGCCGCCGCATCCAGAAGTCGCCGTGGCTGGTGAAGAGGCCATGGCCCACCACCGCCTCCAGGGCGCGCTTCTGGAAGGCGTCCTTCGGGTAGTTGCGGAAGTTCTTCACCAACACGTGCTCGATGGCCTCCGACGTGTTGAGCAGGTAGATGTCCGTCCCCACGAAGCGGGTCCGCACCACCGCGCCCCGGTCCGCGTAGCGCAGGAAGAAGCCCAGCGGATCCTTCCGGTACTCCAGCCCCTGTCCCACCCACGGCAGCCCCGCAGGAAGCCGGGGCGGAAGGACCGCGGAGTCGGAAGGTGCGGCGTGCATGCGGCGGCTCCTGGACGGGCGCAAAAGACCTTCCCGAGCGCGCGAGTGTATCCGAGCTGGTCCGGTGGAGGCCCAACGGTGACGGCGCACGCTACAAACCCAGCCACGTGCCCTGGCGCCGCTCCCCAGGGCGCGCTACCGCTCTTCGCCCAGCGCCGGCCGGAGTTGCCCGCTGTTGATGGCCAGGGACAGGCTGCGCTCCATCGCCTCGGCTTCCTCGCGCGGGCCGGCGCTGAGGGCCTGGTGGAAGCGCCGCTGATCATCATCCGTCCAGCGGCCGCGCGTGATGGCGTCCGCCAGGACCTGTTGGCCCTGACGGGATGCCTCCATCTGTTCGGGCGTGGGGGCGGGGCGCGCCTCCTCGACGAGCTCCGTGGGCGGAAGCGCCTCCAGGGACTGCCGGGCCGCGAGCACGGCGAGGTGTTCGCGGATGAGCCGCAAGTCCTCGCGGGAATCCTGCGCCTGCATGACGACAGGGGCGGGCTCGGGGCGGGACTGCACGAGAGGGCGAAGCCGGGCGAAGTGGGCTTCCAGCTTCGCGTCCAGCATCCGCTCCACGCGGGACTCCAGGGTGGCGAAGGTCAGCGCCACGCCCCCGGTGATGCCGAGCGCGATGCCCGGGACCTGTGACAGCAGCGTCTGGAGGAAGGTCTTCATCGAGAGGCTCCGGGGGCGTGACGCAAGCAGCGGGACTACGGCGCCTTCGGCTCCAGGTGCGAGCCCTTGAGCACGTCGACCGACTGACAGACGCCGCTCGTGTCCCAGGTGAAATAGATGAAGGACGCGTCGCCAGCGGACTGCGCGCTGCGCACGTGCGCGGGCAGGGTGGAGAAGCAGGTCGCGGACACGTTCGCCGCGGACACGGCGAAGCACCGCACCGACTCATTTCCCGCCGCGTCCGCGGACGTGCGGCAGTAGATGCGCTGGACGGTGTCGGTGCTGTTGCGCGCCGTGCCCTGCGCCCCTTCCGCGTAGCGGAGGGAGGTGTTGACGTTCACGTTGAACGCCGCCTTCGTCCCCGCGTACGCCACGGGGACGGCCAGCAGGGCCAGCGCGACGGACGTTCCCAACGCCTGGGTGAAACGCTTCATGGTGTGGACTCCTTCAGTCAACGGCTGAAGGGGTTACGCCGGGGGCCGCGATTATTCCCATGCGGCTTTCCGGTATCGTCCGGACACATCCCCTTCGCAGGAGCGTCCGCATGGGCAGCTATCTGGACTTCTACCGCCGCTCCATCGAAGCGCCGGAGGCGTTCTGGGCGGAGCAGGCCCGGCTCATCGACTGGGAGCGGCCCTTCGACGCGGTGCTGGATGCCTCCCGGCCGCCCTTCGCGCGCTGGTTCGTCGGCGGGCGCACCAACCTGTGCCACAACGCCGTGGACCGGCACCTGGCCACCCGCGCGGACCAGCCGGCGCTCGTTTTCGAGTCCACCGAGACGGACCAGCGCCGCCAGTACACCTATGCGCAGCTCCACGCGGAGGTGAACCGGACGGCGGCCATGCTGCGCTCGCTGGGCGTGAAGCGCGGGGACCGCGTCATCGTCTACATGCCCATGGTGCCGGAGGCCGTCTTCGTGCTGCTCGCCTGCGCGCGGCTGGGCGCCATCCACTCGGTGGTGTTCGGCGGCTTCGCGGCGCACAGCCTGGCCATGCGCATCGACGACGCGAAGCCCGTCCTGCTGGTGACGGCGGACGCGGGCATGCGCGCGGGCCGGGTCGTCCCCTACAAGCCGCTGGTGGATGAGGCCCTCACGCTCGCGAAGCACCCGCCCGCGCGCGTGCTGGTGCTGGACCGGGGACTCGTTCCCAACAGCCCCGTCACGCCGGAGCGAGACGTGGACTTCGCCACGCTGGGCCGCGAGCACGAGGGCGCCCGGGTGCCGGTGGAGTGGATGGAGTCCTCGGAGCCCAGCTACATCCTCTACACGTCCGGCACCACCGGGAAGCCCAAGGGCGTGCAGCGCGACACGGGCGGCTACGCGGTGGCACTGGCCTCGTCCATGCGCCACATCTACACGGGCCAGCCCGGCGAGGTGATGTTTACCGCCTCCGATATCGGCTGGGTGGTGGGGCACTCGTACATCGTCTATGGCCCGCTGCTGAACGGCATGACGACGGTGCTCTACGAAGGCCTGCCCATCCGGCCGGATGCCGCCGTCTGGTGGCGGCTCATCGAGCAGTACCGGGTGAGCGTGATGTTCACGTCGCCCACCGCCATCCGCATCCTGAAGAAGCAGGACGCGGCGTTCCTGAAGCGCCACGACACGTCCAGCCTGCGCTACCTGTTCCTCGCGGGCGAGCCGCTGGATGCGCCCACGCACGCGTGGATTTCAGACGCGCTGCCATCCACGCAGGTGCTGGACAACTACTGGCAGACGGAGACGGGCTGGCCCATCCTGGGGCCCGTGCCCGGGGTGGAGCCGCGCAAGCGCAAGCTGGGCTCACCGGGCGCGGCCATCTACGGCTACCGCGTGAAGCTGGTGGACGGGCTGAGCGGCGAAGAGGTGACGGCGGCGAATCAGAAGGGCGTGCTGGTGATTCAACCGCCGCTGCCGCCGGGCTGTCTGTCCACGGTGTGGGGTGACGACGCGCGCTTCGTCTCCACGTACTTCTCGAGCTTCGACACGCCCCTCTACAACACCTTCGACTGGGCCACGCGCGACGCGGACGGGGACTACTTCATCCTGGGCCGCACGGACGACGTCATCAACGTGGCGGGCCACCGCCTGGGCACGCGTGAGATTGAAGAGGCCATCAGCGGACACCCGGCCATCGCGGAGGTGGCGGTGGTGGGCGTGAAGGACGAGCTCAAGGGCCAGGTGGTGATGGCCTTCGCCGTGCCCAAGGACCCCGCGCGCCTGCAGCGCGAAGAGGACCGGGACGCCCTCTCGCGCGAGGTGATGGACACGGTGGGCCGGACGCTGGGCGCCGTGGCCCGCCCCGCGGCGGTGTACGTGGTGGCGAACCTGCCCAAGACGCGCTCCGGGAAGCTGCTCCGCCGCAGCATCCAGGCCGTGGCGGAGGACCGCGAGCCGGGCGACCTCACCACCATCGAGGATCCGGGCGCTCTGGAGGGCATCCAGGCCGCGCTCAAGGCGCGGCCCCCGAAGGCTTGAAGCGGAAGGAAAAGCCCGGCGCGGCCCCCAGGGCCGTGGAGGCCGCGCCGGCATGCAACTACTGCCCGGAGCTCACCGTGAAGGTGGCGCCGGAGAAGGCGCTGTAGCCGCGGATGAGCACGTAGTACGTGCCGGACTGCGCGCCGTTGATGGTGCAGGTCTCGTCGTTGCTGGCGCCCGCGGAGCGGCAGTCGTAGCTGGTGGTCGTGGGCGCGCTGCCGAACTTCACGTAGAGGTCCGCGTCACCCGTGCCGCCCGCCAGCGCGAAGCGCATCGCGGTGGCGCCGGACGGCTTCACGTAGCTCAGGTTCGTGTTGCTGTTGCGGGCTCCGGACACGTTGGTCAGCGTGGTGACGGTCGTCCACACCGGCGGCGCGGCCACGCCCACGGCGCTCCAGGCCTCGTTGACGGACGTGACGGCGCTGGCGCCGTACAGGTCTGCGGCCGCCTGCGCGGTGGCGCCGCGCGCGTCGGCGAAGGTGCTGCCCGGCGTCAGGTAGACAGTGTTCGCGCGGTAGAAGATGGCCGCGCCCTTCATGATGCTGGCGTAGGCGTTGGCGTCGAGCGCGGGCACCACGTTGCTCGTCTTGCCGCGCGGGTGCGTGCCGCCGCTGACCATCAGGTGGAACGCCAGGTTCGCGATGCCGGAGTTCCAGTGCACGCCGCCGCTGTCCGACGTGCCGGTGTAGCGCGTGGGGTAGTAGTCGTAATCCCCCGCGATGGCCGGGTCGTTCATGTAGCGGAGCGCGTCGCCCGGGGTGGCCGGCGTCCAGCACTCCTCGCCAATCTTCCAGGTGTTGGCGGTGACGGCGCCGTCCCGGTACGCCTCGATGGCGGCGCCGAAGACGTCGGACATGGCCTCGTTCAGCGCGCCGGACTCGTTGGCGTAGATGAGCTCCGAGGACGTGTCCGTGACGGCGTGGGTCAGCTCGTGGCCCACGACGTCCAGCACCGTGAGCGCGCTGGACTGCGAGCCGTCACCGTCGCCGTAGACCATCTGCGTCCCGTTCCAGAACGCGTTCACGTAGTTCTTGCTGTAGTGGACGCTGGAGGTGAGCGCGGTGCCCAGCCCGTCGTAGCTGTCCCGGCCGAACACGTTGGCGTAGAAGTCGTACGTGAAGCCCGCGTTGTCGTGGGCCTGGTCCAGCACCGCGTCGCCAGAGGCGCCCTGGCCCTCGCTGCGCACCAGCGTCCCGGGCAGCGTGGTGCGGTTCTTCGCCGTGTAGGTCTTCCGGTTGCGGCTCGTCTGCAGGTTGTCGAAGCCCCAGACGGAGTCACCAGTGCGCGCGTCGATGAAGACGTTGGGCATGGAGGGCAGGCCGTCCACGTCCACCGTCTCCAACTGCACGCGCCACGTCAGGCGGGTGTCCTTGCTGTCGGCGAGGATCTGCAGGTCCGCGCGGGGCGCGCCCGTGATGACACTGCCCGCGGCCTCCAGCCCGGACACGGCGCGCTGGATGGCCTCCTGGGCCCGCAGCCGGGGCGTGGTGTCCACCTTGAGGTCGCGCACGAGCTTGTCCGTCACGCCCGCGACCGCGCCGTTCGCGTCCAGGTGGACGATGGCCGCCGCGCCAAAGACAGGCACGCCCTGGAACGTCTGCGTGAGGCGCTCATGCGCCTGGCCGCGCCCGTCCACGTGGAAGCGCCGCGAGGTCAGCTCGCCTGCTCCCTTGAGGAAGCCGGGGCGCTGCGCCTGGAGCTGGCGGAGGCCGTCGCCACGCACGGGCTTCGCGGCCAGCGCGCTGGTCTGCTGCGCGTCCGTCTGGGAAGTGTTTTCAGCGGTGTCGGTGGGACCACAGGCGCTTCCCAGCAGCAGGAAGGACGCGAGCGAGGCGTAGTGACGGATGCGCATGGGGGACTCCGGTTCGCGCGAGGGGCGCTTTCCAGGGGGTGTGCTTTCACCCGGAAAAGAAATTTCCTGGGCAATTCAGGAGACTCGGGGACTCGTGAAACGGCCACGGCCGTGACCTGGAGGACCTGTTCAATGCACGGGATGTCTGGGGAAGACGCGCAACTGGCGCATGTTGCTTCCGGGACCCGTCCGGAAACCCCGCAGGGGGAAATGCATGTCATTGTCCGTCAGGGGCCTTGCCGTCCTCGCGGTGCTCGCCTTCGTGGCGCCCGCGTGCAACGACTCATCCGGCGCCGCCGTGGATGTCTTCACCTCGCTCCAGTTGGAGACGCCGGATGAGAGCGTGGCCTCCGTCCGGCTCACCGTCTCCGCTCCGGGCCTGGCGGCGCGGACCGTCACGCTGACGCAAGCGGGGGGGCCGTCTGGCGTGCTCACCGTGAAGCTGCCCATCCACAACGAGAAGCCCCTGTCGGAGGTCCTCTTCAACATGTGGCCGTACGTGCGCTCCGCGCAGTCCACTCCGGAGGCGAGCGTGGGCGAAGGGGCGGCGCTGGCGGTGACGTCCGTGGACCCGGAGGGCGAAACGCTGACGTATGCCTGGAAGGCCGGCTGCGTGGGCGTGTTCGAGGACATCGCGGCGGCCACGACGCGCTTCACGCCCACGGCGCAGCCACCGGTGGTGGGCTGCAAGCCCTGCGACCTCACCGTCACGGTCACCGACCCGCATGGCGGCCGGGCGCAGGAGACGGTGTCGACGTGCGTGAAGCCCGGGCCCGCGCTGCCGGTGCTCGCGGAGGGGAACGGCCACTTCCTGGTCATCCGCCCGGGCGGCACCGTCTGGGCGTGGGGCAACAACGTCCTGGGGCAGCTGGGGACAGGCTCCACCGCCACCTCCGAGCCCGCCCCCGCGCAGGTGCCGGGGCTCACCGACATCGTCGCCGTGTCCGCCGGCAGCGGGTACTCGCTGGCGCTGCGCGCGGACGGCACGCTCTTCGGCTGGGGCGACAACACCTCCGGCCAGCTGGCGAACGAAGACCTCGCGACGATTCGCCGCACACCCGTCGTGGTGGAGGGCCTTCCCCGCATCGCGGCCATCGCCACCATGAACGTCTATTCCCTGGTGCTGGGCGTGGATGGCACGGTCTGGAGCTGGGGCAATGGCAGGGCCGTCCCTTCACGCGTGGACGTTCCGCCCGGCATCTCCGCGGTCGCCGCCGAGTACACGCATGGCGTAGCCCTGCACGAGACGGGGACGGTCTTCACCTGGTACACCGGCCTCAGCGCAGGGGCCACGGCTCCCACGCGCATCGACTCCCTCTCCGACGTCGTCGCCATCGCCTCCGGGATGGGCTCGAGCCTGGCGCTGGGCGCGGATGGAACGGTCTACACCTGGGGAGGGGGTGTCGAGCCGGGCTCCCGCTCGTTGCCCCAACGCGTTCCCGGGCTGTCGCGCGTGGCGGCCATCGGCGGTGGGGGCTCGTTCAATAGCCTGTCCACGGCCCTGCTTGACGATGGGAGCCTCTACACCTGGTTCTTCTATTTCCCGAACCCCCAGCGCGTGGCCTCCCTGCCCGCGATGAGCCGCCTGGGCCAGAGCGGTTGTATCGCGCAGCGTGCGGACGGGGCCGTCTTCTCCTGGTGCACCGCGACCGGGGACGCCGTCCAGGTGCTCTCCGGCTCCCCGGCCGGGCCGTAGCCGGGGCCCTTCAGCTCCGGCGCCTGGGCTCGCGCTTCGCGCCGGGGGCCGCCGGATCCTTGGGCAGGTGTCTCAAGCCCATCCACCCGAGCGCCGCGACATGGCGGGCCACGTTCTCCGTGGAGAAGGCCTTGCCCTCCGCGGCCCACCAGTGGCCCACCTGCGTCACCATGCCCACCAGCGCGTTGGCGTAGATGGGCGCCACCTTGGGCGGGTAGCCGGCGCGCTCGAACTCGCTGCGGAAGACGTCGCTCACGCGCTGGGCCAGGTCGTCGATGACGCGCGTCAGTCCGCGCCGCGCCGCCGCCGTGGGCGAGTCCCGCGTGAGCACCGCGAAGCCCGCCGGCTCCTCCTTCACGTAGGCCATGAACGCCAGCACCGCGTCCTCGAAGCGCTGCCGGGGCGTGCCCTGGGCGATGCTCGTGGACACGCGCGCCACCAGGTCCTCCAGCTCCCGGTCCACGATGGCCGCGTACAGCCCCTCCTTCGCGCCGAAGTGCTCGTAGACGATGGGCTTGGACACGCCCGCCTGCTGGGCGACCTCCTCAATCGAGGTCGCCTCGTAGCCCTTCGAGGCGAAGACCGACCGGCCGATCTCCATCAGTTGGATCCGGCGTTCCGCGCCCGTGAGCCGCTGTTTCTTCTTCAAGTTGACCTCGAACCTACCCGTCAGTAACTTACCGGACCGAAACCTACCATCCCGTAGGGAAGGCGTGGAGTCGCCACCGTCATGAAATGCTTCGTTCCGAAGGGTGTCGAGTCCGCCATGGGGCGCGCGTGAGCGCGGTGGTGCCGGGCATGGAGAAGCCGAAGCTGCGGGGCGTGCTGCACCAGTGGGCGGCGGCGTTCGCGGTGGGGGCGGGGGTGGTGCTGGTGGCGATGGCACCCACGCAGCGCACGGCGGTGGCGTCCGCGCTGTACGCGCTGAGCCTGGTGGGGCTGTTCACCATCAGCGCGACGTACCACCGGGTGAACTGGTCGCCGAAGGCCCGCGCGTGGATGCGCCGGGCGGACCACGCGGCCATCTTCCTGCTCATCGCGGGGACGTACACGCCGGTCATCCTGCTGGGGCTGCCTCCCGAGGTGGGCAACCCGCTGATGGCGTGGCTCTACGCGGGGGCGCTGCTGGGCATCCTCCAGTCGCTGTTCTGGGTGGGCGCGCCCAAGTGGGTGACGGCGGTGCTGGCCATCGCGGTGGGGTGGACGATGATGCCGTACTTCGGCGACGTCTTCCGCGCGGTGGGGCCTTCCGCCATCGCGCTCATCATCGCCGGAGGGCTGGCGTACACGTTGGGAGCGCTCGCGTATGCCTTCAAGCGGCCCAACCCCCGGCCCGGCGTCTTCGGCTATCACGAGGTGTTCCACGCGATGACGCTGGTGGGCGCGGGGCTGCACTTCGTGCTGGTGCTGCGCCTGGTGCGCGCGGCGGGGTAGGGCGCCGCTCTTCTCAGCGCCCCGCGACGGCGAGCCGGCGCTTCGAGGCCGTCGTCTCCGGGGCCTGCTTCGGAGCCTTGCGGCCCAGGTAGGTCTCTCCCCAGGACTTGAGCGCGGCAATCACGCCTCGCAGCGTCTGGCCCTGTGGCGTGAGGCTGTATTCGACGCGCGGAGGCACCTCCGCGTACACCTGCCGGTGCACGAGCCCGCTCTCCTCCAGCTCGCGCAGGTGCTGCGTCAGCATCCGCTGGGTGACGTCCGGGATGCGCTTGCGCAGCTCGCCGAAGCGCAGCGTGCCTTCGAGCAGGTGGTAGAGGATGAGCCCCTTCCACTTGCCGCCAATCACATCCAGCGTCGCGGACACCGGACAACCGGCGGAGCAGTCATAGGTCTTGTGCCGGGCCATGGTTCCCTTTTCGTGCGTATGGGCGGAAATCCTGCGTACTTGTCCGTTCCAACCTTCGGGACGATGTTGCACGCAAAGGAGCCCCCCATGCGAGCCGTCGCCCTCACGAAGTACCTCCCCAGTGATCATCCCGAAGCCTTCGTCGACGTGGAGCTACCGGACCCCACGCCCGGCCCCGGAGACCTGCTGGTGCGCGTACGCGCCGTGTCCGTGAACCCGGTGGACGTGAAGGTCCGCGCACCCAAGGACAAGGTGGAGTCCTCGCCGCGTGTGCTCGGCTGGGATGCGGCCGGCGTGGTGGAGGCGGTGGGGAAGGACGTGAAGCGCTTCCGCCCCGGTGACGAGGTCTTCTACGCGGGCTCCATCGCGAAGCCCGGCACGGACTCCGAGCTGCACGTCGTGGACGCGCGCATCGTCGGCCGCAAGCCGAAGGGGCTGACGTTCGCCCAGGCGGCCGCGATGCCGCTCACCTCCATCACCGCGTGGGAGTTGCTGTTCGAGCGCCTGGGCGTGCCCCAACAGAAGACAGGCACATCCAAGGACGCGCTGCTCGTGGTGGGCGGCGCGGGCGGCGTGGGCTCCATGGCCATCCAGATCGCCAGCAAGCTGACGGACCTCACGGTCATCGCCACGGCGTCGCGGCCGGAGACGGTGGAGTGGTGCAAGTCGTTGGGCGCGCACCACGTGGTGGACCACCGCCAGCCCCTGGCCGAGCAGGTGAAGGCGCTGGTGCCGGGCGGCGTGCGCTACGTGATGGCGCTCACCGCGACGGAGCAGCACTTCGCGCAGCTGGTGGAGCTGATGGCGCCCTTCGGGCACCTGGGCATCATCGACGACCCGCAGACGCCGCTCGACGTGAACGCGATGAAGCGCAAGAGCCTGGCGCTCCACTGGGAGCTGATGTTCACCCGCGCGCTCTACGACGCGGATCCGCTCTCCCAGCAGCGGCTGCTCGACACGGTGGCGGACCTGGTGGAGGCGGGGACGCTGCGGACCACGATGACCCAGGACTTCGGTCCGCTCACCGCCGCGAACCTCCGGCGCGCGCACGCGGCGGTGGAGACGGGCCGCACGCTGGGCAAGATTGTCCTGAGCGGCTTCCCCTGAGCGCTCCCCGCCCGCACCGGGCAGCCGGCCTTGCTTGGGGCCCGGCTGCACGGCCGGTCGCAAGCCAGCGGGACGGTGCACATCTTCGCTCGGGGTGAAGGGACCCAGGCGAGAGGTGGCGCATGAAGAGGACGGTGGCGGACCAGTTCGTGGAGGTCCTCGCGCTCGCGGGGGTGAAGCGCATCTATGGCGTGGTGGGTGACAGCCTGAACGCCCTCACGGACTCGCTGCGCCGCCGGGGTGACATCGAATGGGTGCCCATGCGCAACGAGGAGGCCGCCGCCTTCGCCGCGGGCGCGGAGGCGCACCTCACCGGGCAGCTCGCCGTGTGCGCGGGGAGCTGCGGCCCCGGCAACCTGCACCTCATCAACGGCCTGTATGACTGCCACCGCAGCCGGGCGCCGGTGCTGGCCATCGCCGCGCAGATTCCCTCCGTGGAGCTGGGCACCGGCTACTTCCAGGAGACCCATCCGGAGTCGCTCTTCAAGGAGTGCAGCCACTACTGCGAGCTGGTCTCCGGGCCCAACCAGATGCAGCGCACCGCGGAGATCGCCGTCCGCAGCGCGGTGGGCAAGGGCGGCGTGGCCGTGGTGGTGCTCCCCGGCGACATCGCCATGCTGAAGGCGGAGGACGCGCGCGCCCCCACGCCGGAGTCGCTGCGCGCTTCTTCGTCCCAGCTGATGCCCTCCGCCGCGCAGGTGGAGCAGATGGCCGCGCTGCTCAACCGCGGCGGGCGCGTGACGCTGCTGTGCGGCGCGGGCTGCGAGGGCGCGGGCGCGCAGGTGGTGGAGCTGGCGAAGCGCCTCCAGGCGCCCGTCGTCTCCGCGCTCCGGGGCAAGGAGTTCGTGGAGAAGGACAACCCCCACTTCGTGGGGCTCACGGGGCTCATCGGCTACGCGTCCGGGTACTGGGCGATGATCGACTGCGACGTGCTCCTGATGCTGGGCACGGACTTCCCCTACCGGCAGTTCTACCCGGACAGCGCCGATACGCGGATCATCCAGGTGGACGTGCGCGCGGAGAACATCGGCAAGCGCACGCGGGTGGACCTGGGCGTGGTGGGCAGCGTGTCCGCCACCGTCCAGGCGCTCCTGCCCCGCATCGAAACGAAGCGCGACACGAAGCACCTGGAGCGAGCGCTCGTGCATTACCGCAAGACGCGCGAGGAGCTGGACTCGCTGGGGCAGGGGACGGTGGGCAGGAGGCCCATCCACCCGCCGCAGGTGGCCCGCGCGTTCGACCTCCAGGCGGCGGACGACGCCATCTTCACCTGTGACGTGGGCCTGCCCACGGTGTGGGCCGCGCGCTACGCGACCATGAAGGGCGGCCGGCGGCTGGTGGGCTCCTTCAACCACGGCTCCATGGCGAGCGCCCTCGCGCAGGCCATTGGCGCGCAGAAGGCCTTCCCGGACCGGCAGGTCATCGCCTTCTCCGGTGACGGCGGCTTCACGATGTTGATGGGGGACTTCATCGGCCTGGTGCAGCTGGGGCTGCCCATCAAGGTCGTGGTGTTCAACAACAGCTCCCTGGGCTTCGTGGCCATGGAGCAGCAGGTGGGCGGCATGCTCGACGTGGGCACGTCACTCCAGAACCCGAACTTCGCCGCGCTGGCGGAGGCCGTGGGCATCAAGGGCCTGCGTGTGGAGGACCCGGGGCAGGTGGATGAGGCCGTCCAGCTGGCGCTCGCGACGCCGGGCCCCGTGCTGGTGGACGCCGTGGTCAGCAAGGCGGAGCTGGTGATGCCACCGCGCATCACCGCGGCCATGGCCGCGGGCTTCACCCTGTTCGGCATCAAGGCCCTGCTCAACGGCCGCACCAACGAGGTGCTGGAATTGGCGCGCACCAACCTCTGGCGCTGAAACCCCAGGCATTTCCAGCGGTTGGGCAGGGCCGGAGAAAAATCAGCAGGGCCGCGAATCCATTCGCCCCGTGGCCGCCTCTTATCTCGCGAATGGGGATTTTCCCCGCCGCACGAGGCAGGTTCCATGGGCTCGACTCCGACTCCCGACGCGCTGTTGCTCGCGGCCCACGCCGGTGACCGGGACGCGATGGTGCACCTGCTCCAGCTCCAGCAGCCGAACCTCCGGCGCTACGCGCAGAAGCGCTGCCTCATCAGCGACGTGGACGACGCGGTCCAGGAGGCCCTGCTGGTGATGTCCCGCCAGCTGTCCGCCGTGCGCCAGCTGGCGTCGTTCTCCGGGTGGATGTTCAAGATCGTCCAGCGCGAGTGCCGCCGCCTGGCCCGCACGGTGATGAAGAACGACCCCTACGAGGAAGCGCTCGTGGACCAGTGGATGTCCGCGCACACGCCGGACTCGCTGCGGTTGGACATGGCGTCCGCGCTGGAGTCGCTGCCGCCGCAGTACCTGGAGGTCGTCGTGCTGCGCGACTTCGAGGCGCTCTCCATCCGCGAGATGGCCGAGCGCCTGTCGCTGGACCCGGCGGCGGTGAAGAGCCGTCTGCACCGCGCCCGCGTGATGATCCGCGAATACCTGCTGGCCTGAAGCTCAATCCCTCTCATCTCTGGAGTCCTGTCATGGCGAACCCCCTGTCCGTCCTGGGCATCATCCACACGCTCGTGAGCGTGCCTCCCATCGTCTTCGGCGTCTGGGCCTTCGTGCGGGACGGGCGCATCGACCCGGGGACGCGCGTCGGCAAGGCGTACGTCGCCAGCATGGTGGCGTCGGTGGTGACGTCCTTCGGCCTGTCCAGTACGGGCGGCTTCAACCCGGGCCACGCGCTGGGGCTGGTGGCGCTGCTGCTCATGGCGGTGGGCGCGGCGGCGCCGGGCCTGGGCGTGTTCGGCCGCGCCACGGAATACGTGAGGACCCTCACGTACTCGGCCAGCTTCATGGTGCTGCTGCTGCCGGGCATCAACGAGACGCTGACCCGGCTGCCCGCGGACAAGCCCCTGGCGGACAGCCCTCAGTCCCCCGTGGTGCAGGCCGCCCTGGCGACGCTGCTGGGCTTGTTCCTCTGCGGCGCCACGTACCAGGTGCTGCGGCTGCGCGCGCGGAAGTACGACCATGTAGGTGGACTGTCGCACCGCTAGAAACGTGAGGAGCGTGTCGATTCGTGGGGGCCTGATTCGACGTGGAGTAGAAGGCCCGCGATTTTCACTGAACGGAGCACGCCATGGACGCCACCCTCTCCTCCACCACCCCCGGGGTGGACGCCTCACCGAAGAAGAAGTCGTTTGCCCGCTTCCTGCCGACGGTGGCCCGCGTGTTCATGGGGCTGGTGTTCTTCGTCTTCGGCCTGAACGGGTTCCTGGAGTTCATTCCCACGCCCAAGGACCTGAGCCCGACGGACCCTGCGGTGGCCTTTGGCATCGCAATGAAGGCGACGGGCTTCCTGTTCGCGCTGGTGAAGGGCACGGAGACGGTGGTGGGGCTGCTGCTGCTGGCCAACCGCTTCGTCCCGCTGGCGCTGGCGCTCATTGCCCCGGTCATCGTGAACATCTTCCTGACGCACGCCTTCCTGGCGCCGTCGGGCCTGGGTATGGCGGTGATGCTCCTGGCGGCCGAACTCTTCCTGGCCTGGTCCTACCGGGCGGCGTACCGCCCGATGCTCGCCATGAAGGTCAACCCAGGCTCTTGAGGTCGAGGACGAAGCGGTACTTCACGTCGCCCTTCTCCAGCCGCGTGAACGCTTCGTTGATGCCCTGGATGGGAATCAATTCGATGTCGGAGACGATGCCGTGCTCGCCGCAGAAGTCGAGCATGGCCTGGGTCTCCGGCAGGCCGCCGGTGCCGGAGCCGGAGAAGCTCGCGCGCCGGGAGAGGAGCGCGACCGGGGCCACCTCCAGCGGCCGGGACGGGAAGCCCACCAGCACCAGGTGCCCGTCGCGCCGCAGCAGGTCCAGGTAGGCGTTGACGTCGTGGACCGCGGAGACGGTGTCGAGGATGAAGTCGAGGCTGTTCGCCTTCGCCGCCATCTCCTCTGGCCTCGACGACACGACCACCTCATGGGCGCCCAGCCGCAGCGCGTCCTGCTTCTTGCGGTCCGTGTGGCTGAAGACCGTGACGTGCGCGCCCAGCGCCAGCGCGAACTTCACGCCCAGGTGCCCCAGCCCGCCCAGCCCCACCACGCCCACCTTCTGCCCCGGCCCCACCTTCCAGTGCCGCAGCGGTGAGTACGTGGTGATGCCCGCGCAGAGCAGCGGCGCCACCGCCGCCGGGTCCAGGTTGCCGGGCACCTTCAGCGCGAAGTGCTCGTCCACCACGAGGCGGTCCGAGTACCCGCCCTGCGTGATGCCCTTCCCGTCCCGCTCCCGGCTGCCGTAGGTCAGGACGCCCTGGACCTTGCAGTACTGCTCATACCCGTCCCGGCAGTCCACGCAGGCGCGGCACGAGTCCACCATCGTGCCCACGCCCGCCAGGTCCCCCGGGCGGAACTTCGTCACGTCGCTGCCCACGCGGACCACCCGGCCCACGATTTCGTGCCCCGGTACCAGCGGGTAGGTCGAGAAGCCCCAGTCGTTCCGGACCATGTGCAGGTCCGTGTGGCAGACGCCGCAGTAGAGGACGTCCAGCTGCACGTCACGCGGGCCGGGCTCGCGGCGCTCGAACGGGTAGGGGGCAAGAGGGGAAGAGGCATCCGGGGCCGCGTAACCGCGAGCGGAAATCATGGGCGCTCCTGGGTGACTGCTGCGTGATGCCAGGCAGGATGCGTCCGCGCGGCTCTTCGCGAAACGGATGGAATCCGCACGCAGCATGTTGGAAAACTTCCGAATGGCCACCACCCCCCTCAATGCCCTGAACGCCTTCCTCGCCGTGGGGCGCCGGCGCAGCTTCGCGTCGGCGGCCATCGAGCTGGGCATCTCCCCGTCCGCGCTAAGCCAGCAGGTGCGCCACTTGGAGTCACGGCTGGGCGTGCCGCTGCTCACCCGCACGACGCGCAGCGTGGCGCTGACGGACGCGGGGCAGCGGCTCTTGGAGCGCGCCGGCCCTTCCGTGGCGCAGGCGCTGGAGGCGCTGGAGGCCGCCACGGCCAGCGCGGGAGACATCACCGGACGCGTGCGGCTGTCCGTGCCCACCATCTCCCTGTCCACGGTGGTGACGCCCATCCTGCTGCGCTTCGCCCAGCGCCATCCCCAGGTGGAGGTGGAGCTGCGCATCGAGGACCGCTTCGTGGACATCGTCGCGGAGGGGCTGGACGCGGGCATCCGCCCGTTCGAGGCCGTCGAGCGGGACATGGTGCAGGTGCGTCTGTCCAAGCGCTTCCGCTACGTGGTGGTGGGCTCGCCCGCGTACCTCAAGCGCAAGGGGACGCCCCAGCGCCCGGAGGACCTGCTGGACCACGACTGCGTGAACATCGTCCTGCCGTCCTCCGGCGCGAAGTACGCGTGGGAGCTGGAGCGCGGCAGGAAGACCTGGCGCATCCCCGTGCGCGGCCCCGTGCTCGCCACCAACGAGGAGGTGCTGGTGGCGATGGCGGAGGCGGGCCTGGCGCTCATGTATGCCTTTGAGCCCACCATCGTGCCGCGCCTGAAGCGCGGCACCCTGAAGCTTGTCCTGGAGCCCTACGCGGCGTGGATGGAAGGACTGTTCCTCTACTTCCCCAGCCGCGCCCAGGTGTCCCCCGCGTTCCGCGCCTTCCTGGACGTGGCCCGCGAGGTGACGGCCGCAAGGGACTGAAAGGGTCAGTCGCGCGGCGGGCCGCGGCGGCGGTCCACCACGCCCGTGGTGATGGGCTCCCCCGAGGACTTCGCGCTCTTGGCCCGCAGGCTCATCTCCGCGGTGCTCTGCGCGGGCAGCCCCGCCCAGGTGCGCAGCCGCTCCAGCGCCACGGCCTGGTCCGCTTCCGGCAGGCGCGTGATGCTGGCGCCGTGGTTGCCGCCCGGCTCGAAGAACCGGTACGAGTCATTGCGCGCGCTCACGCTGAACGCGCCCGTGGACCAGGGGTCGTTCTCTCCGTAGACGAGCAGGATGCGCTCGCCGAACGCCTTCACCCAGCCCTCCACGAGCGGCATGGCGAGTGGGTTGAAGGGGTACGGCCCCATGTTGAACGGCACGAGATTCCGCGGGTCGTACTGGCGGGGATAGCGCAGGAGGCCGCGCAGGTGGCCCTCTTCGGACGCGTAGCTGCCCAGCTGCGTCGCGGCCTGGAAGTCATAGGCCGCGTAGTAGTCCAGGTCGCCGTCGCTCATGTACGAGAGGCCGACCACCCGGTCCAGGAAGCCCACCAGCGCCTCCGCGGGCGCGCCCGGCTGGGGAATCAAGTCGCACAGCGACGCGTTGCCGTGCTGCCAGAAGGCGAAGGCGACCTCGAGCGTGCTGAACTCCAGCGCCTTGTCCACGCCCAGGAAGTCGTAGGTGCTGCCGTAATTCGCCGCGCCCGCCGCCTGGAAGAGGGGCGCCGTCTCCGAGCGCCGCGCCAGCACCTCGTGCTGGAAGTTCCGGATGTCCTCACGGCACTCGGGTGTGCCCAGCTTGCTCAGGAACTTCACATAGCGCGGGTCCTGCGTGCCGTAGCTGTTGGGGGCCACGTAGGCCACCGTGGCGTCCACGTCGCGCGGGAAGAACGCCCGGTGGTAGAGCGACGTCATGCCGCCCTTGCTGCCGCCGGTGCTGATCCACTTGCCGGGGAAGAGCGGCTTGAAGGCCTGGACGATGCGGTGGTGGTCCGCCGCCGCCTGCTCGATGCTGAGCAGCCGCCAGTCCGCGGGCTGCGGCCGGGACGGCTCGAAGAAGCGGTGCTCCACCAGCAGCTGGTTGCCCTGCAGGAGGAAGGTGGGCTCCAGCTGGAAGGAGAACGTGCTGATGCCGTACCCGGTGCTGGCCAGCACCATGGGCGCCTCCGCGCTCCGGTAGCGAAGCGTCATCCGCTGCTGGAAGCGCGTGCCGTTCGGACGCAGGTGGTCCGCGGGCTGGTCATAGGTCAGCACGAAGAACCGCACGCCCGGCGCGGGCGCCGGCTGCTCCTGCACCACCGTGAGGCCAGGAATCGCCTGCAATTGCGCCAGGATGTCCGGCGCCGCGTCCTGTGTCAGGGATTGCGCCTGGACCTCCGGCGCGCTCGGGGTGATGGACTCGGGGGGAAGCTCGCTGCCGCCGCAGGCCTGGAGCCCCAGTGCCAGCGCGCACGCCAGCACCGCGGGACGACCGAAGAAACGTGACATGGGTAAAGCCCTCCTTGGGCGAAAGACAGAACGAACATGTCGGTCCTGTATTTCCGGAAGAAGGACGTCTCAGGTGTCCTGGGGCAATTACTTGCGCAGCAACGGCTGGCCCTGGCGCAGGTGTCTGGCCAACGCGGCGTAGGAGCCCTCCTGGTACCTGGCCCACGCGTCGGGGTGCAGCAACTGCTCCAGTGCTCCCGCGATGACCCGGGCGTGCCCTTCCAGGTGTGTGTCCGCGTGGACCTGGTCCACGGCGTCCGCGCGGTCGTCTGCCACCACCGCGCGGGCCGTCAGCGTGTCCGCGTAGGTGGAGTAATCGTTGTAATAGGTCCAGGCCGCGCCGCGCAGGGTGAGGCCTCCCAGCGCGACCAGCTCTCCATGGAAGAGGAGGTTGTCCGCCTGGATGGAGCCGCCCGCGAAGAGCAGGGCGTAGTCGAACCCTTCGTGGACGATGTTGCCCTCCACCACCAGGTCCCCCGCGACCAGCAGGCGGGACTGCTCCTCCAGGAGGAGGTGTCCCTTCACGTGGACGCGGCCCTCTTCGAAGACGAGGTCCGTTCCTTCCGTGAGCGTCAGGTCTCCGTCCACCTGCTTCGTCGCGGCGGAAGGCTGAAGGCCGGCCTTGAGGTGGGCCCGCTTCCCGGCCGTCCCGCAGGGCTCGTGGAGCGAGGCGTGTTCCATCAACTTCTGGAGCAGTGACATGGTGGGACCCTGTTCGGTGAGAGGGCCCTGGCTCTAAGGTCCCAGGCCATGAACGTCTACGAGATTCGCGGTGCCTTCGGCCTGGACAACCTGGTGCGCGCGGAGCGACCGGACCCCGTGCCCGGACCCTTCCAGGTGCGCGTGCGCGTGAAGGCCACGAGCCTCAACTCGCGCGACCTGATGATGGTGGAGGGCCGCTACAACCCGCGCCAGAAGCTGCCGCTGGTGCCCAACTCGGACGGCGCGGGCGTGGTGGACGCGGTGGGGCCGGGCGTCACCCGCGTGAAGGTCGGCGACCGGGTGATGACGCTGTTCGCGCAGGGCTGGCAGTCCGGTGAGCCGACGAAGGCTATCACCGCCACCACGCTGGGCGGGCCGCTGGATGGCGCGCTCGCGGACACCCTGCTCCTGCACGAGGACGGCGTGGTGCCCACGCCCGCGTACCTCTCCGACGAGGAGGCCGCCACGCTGCCGTGCGCGGCGGTGACGGCGTGGAGCGCGCTCGTCACGCAGGGGGGACTCAAGGCCGGAGACACGGTGCTGGTCCAGGGCACGGGCGGCGTGTCCATCTTCGCGCTGCAGATTGCCCGGCTGTTCGGCGCGCACGTCATCGTCACATCCAGCCGCGACGACAAGCTGGAGCGGGCCCTGAAGCTGGGCGCGCACGAGGGTATCAACTACGTCACCACGCCGGACTGGGAGAAGGCGGCGCGCACGCTCACCGGAGGCGTGGGCGTGGACCACGTGGTGGAGGTGGGTGGCTCGGGGACGTTCGAGAAGTCACTCAAGGCGCTGCGCGTGGGCGGCACCGTGTCCGTCATCGGCGTGCTGTCCGGCGGGGCGGGCACCGTGTCGCTCGTCCCCATCCTGATGCAGAACCTGCGCGTGCAGGGTGTGTTCGTGGGGCACCGTCAGTCCTTCGAGGCGCTGACGCGCGCGTTCACGCTCCATGACGTCCACCCGGTGGTGGACCGCGTGTTCCCCTTCGCGGAAGCGCGCGCCGCCTTCGAGCACATGAAGCAGGGCGCGCACTTCGGGAAGATCGTCATCAAGGTGAGCTGACCCACGCGAAGTGGAAGTGGGCCTCCACCGTGGCCGTGGCGGTGCTCTTGGGCAGGGGCGGGAAGGGCGCCGCCTTCTTCACCGCGGCGAGCGCGGCCGCGTCCCACGCCTTGGCGCCGGACTCGGTGAGGATGGCGGTGGAGACCAGCTTGCCGTCCTTGTCGAGCACGGCCTGGACGATGGTCTTCTTGCCCAGGGCCGGTGTGCCCTTGGGGCCCGGCTGCTTCCAGGCCTTCGCCACGCGCTGGAAGGCCTGCTGCTGGTAGGTGGGGCTGTCCACCGAGCCCTGGAAGTAGGTCTGGAGCTGCGGACTGCCGCTCGCGGCCAGGGCCCCGGAAGCGAGGGCCAGCGCGAGCACCACCACGGCGGTTTTCGGGATGCGGAGCATGGACCGAATATAGGGCCCGCTCAGTTCCTCGGCTGGGGGCCTCGGGGCGGCAGGGGCTTCGCTTCGGGGGGCTTGCTGGCGCCCTTCTCCGGCAGCCAGGACAGGTCGTACACGGCCGCGTCACCCGCGGCGCGCATCAGCACCACGGAGGCGCCGTGTGCGCCGCTCATCTCCAGGCCGGCGGAGAAGAGGCCCCGGTAGAAGCCGGCCACCACCACCGGGCGGCAGGTGAGCACGTAGCGCGTGGGGCCGGTCTGCTCCAGCCGCGCCTCCAGGTAGTTGGTGCCCGTGCGCAGGTTGCGCGTCATCCGCTCCAGCATCCGGTGTGGCCCCAGAAGCCGCACCCCCGCCAGCAGCGCGCTGCCGATGAGCGTGGCCCCGTAGCCCTCCAGGAAGCGCCGGCCCACCACCTCCGCGCCGTCGTCCAGCGTGGCCGCGGGCGCGAGCACGGACGCCGCCAGCTTCAGCGACTCCACCCACACCTCCAGCGGATAGGCCACCGCCAGCTTTCCGCGAGGATCGATGCCCACGTCGCGCAGCTGCCGCGCGCACGGCTCGTCCAGGTGGTCACCCAGGGCGCGAATCAGCCCTTCGAAGCTCTGCTGGAAGACAAGGCGTTCGGGGGTCATCGGCATGTCCTTCCACGCTACCCGTGTGAGCGGGGCCGCCTCAACCCGGTAGGTTCCCAGGCCTCAAGAAGTCCGCCGGGAGTGTTCGAAAACGCAGTGCGGCAGAGAGGGCCGACGGGTCGACCGGCGCGGCTCGACGCGTCGAAAGGGGGCGGGGAGGGTGCGCTAGGGTCGTGGGCCATGCCGCATGACGCCCTCGCAGATGTCTCCACGGCCGCGATGCAGGAGCGCGGAGGTGCACGGGGGACTCCCCGCGCCGTGCCCGCGCTGACGGTGGTGTCCCACCCGGTGCCCCAGCGCGTGGGGGAGCGGCTGCTGTTGGACGCGGTGGTGGCGGGACGGACCCTGGCCCTGTCGCGCAACGCGCCGGACTTCGCGAAGCCGGGCAGCTCGCTGGGGCTGCCGCTGGCGGATCCATTCGTGAGCCGCAAGCCGCTGGAGCTGTCCGCCCTCGCGGCCGGGGGCGTGCGCCTGTCGGTGCCGGAGGATGGCACGCATGTGGTCGCGGCGGGCGGGCCGCTCCAGGGCGCGAGGGACTTCGGGCCGGCGGAGCTGATGGACGGGGTGGCGCTGGAGCTGTCGGGCCGCGTGGTGCTGCTCTTGCACACGGTGGAGCTGGACGGCGAGGGCCTGGTGGACACGCAGGGCATGGTGGGCGAGAGCGCGGGCCTGCGGCGGCTGCGCAAGCACATCGAGCGGGTGGCGGACCTGGACGTGTCGGTGCTCATCCGGGGAGAGACGGGCACGGGCAAGGAGCTGGTGGCGCAGGCCATCCACCGGCTGTCACCGCGCCGGGATGGGCGCTTCGTCAGCGTCAACCTGGGGGCCATCCCCAAGGAGCTGGCGGCGGCGGAGCTGTTCGGTTCGAAGAAGGGCGCGTACTCCGGGGCCACGCAGGACCGCGAGGGCTTCTTCCGCGCCGCGCACGGAGGCACGCTGTTCCTGGACGAGGTGGGCGAGGCGCCGCCGGAAGTGCAGGTGATGCTCCTGCGGGTGCTGGAGACGGGGGAGCTGTACCCCGTGGGCGCCAGCCAGCCGGTGAAGGTGGACGTGCGGCTCATCGCCGCGACGGACGCGCACCTGGAGGAGCAGATCCGCGACGGGCGCTTCAAGGCGCCGCTCTTGCACCGGCTGGCGGGCTACGACCTGCGCGTGCCCGCGCTGCGTGAACGGCGCGAGGACGTGGGCCGGTTGTTCTTCCACTTCGCGCGAGAGGAGCTGGCGGCGCTGGGGGATGCGGCGCGGCTGGACTCGGAGGACCCGCACGCGGAGCCGTGGCTGCCGGCGCCGCTGGCGTCGCGGCTGGTGCGGGCGGCGTGGCCGGGGAACATCCGGCAGCTGCGAAACCTCACGCGGCAGCTCGTCATCGGGAGCCGGGGACAGGCACGCTTGCAGCTGGATCCCCAGTTGGAGGAAGCGCTGGGCACGGCGGCGGGAGCGGGGACCGCGCCGATGCCGCAAGGAGCCCACGTGGGGATTGGCGCCGCAGTGGCTCCGGCGTGGGCGGCGGGAGCGGGGACCGCGCCGATGCCGCAAGGAGCACAGGCCTCGGCTGGCACTCCCGTGGCTCCGGCTCGCGGCGCTGACGCTCCGGAGGCTCGCGAGGCGGCGGTGCCCCGGCGCAAGCCTTCGCAGGTGACGGAGGCGGAGCTGCTGGCCGCGCTGCGGGCGAGCGCATGGGACCTGAAGGCCGCGGCGGATGCGTTGGGTATTCCGCGTCCGTCCGTCTACGACCTCATCGAGCGCAGCCCGAACCTGCGCACCGCCGGGGACCTGGGCGCGGACGAAATCACCCGCTGCTTCGAGGCCTGCGGCGGCGACCTGGACGCGATGGTGCGCACGCTGGAGGTGTCGAAGCGCGCGCTGGGGCGGCGGTTGAAGGAGCTGGGGCTGACGGCGAAGGCACCCTGAGCGGAGGGCCACGCCGCATGGCACGCTGGATGCTAAGCCGTCGCGTCGTCCGTCCCCATCCCCCTGGAGGGTTCCCCATGCGAAGCCGCGTCCTCTTCCCGCTGTGCCTCACCGGACTGCTGCTGGCCTGTGCCAGCGGTGGCGCCCGTTCCACCCCCTCCGAAGCCGCGTCGTCCGACAGCGGGCCGGTGCAGCCCTGCTCGGTGAACCCGACGCCTCCCGAGGGGACCACCCAGGTGCTCATCACCGCCAGGCCGGACGGCAAGGTGCACTTCAGCAGCACGACGGTGCAGGTGCGGGCCGGGCAGACGGTGAGCTTCGTGTCCCAGGTGCAGCAGGACCGGTGCATCGGCGTATCCAACAGCGGGCTCCTCAAGGACGGCTCACAGAACCCCCTGCCGGTGCCCGCGTGTCAGGTCGCTTCGTGGAAGCTGCGCGCCGCGGATGAGCCGGGGACGACCACGTCGCTGTGGTCCTGCCCGACGAGCGACTGCTCCAAATGCACGCAGTCCCAGGGCATCCGGGAGACCATCAACGGCACGCTGGAAGTCACCGGACGCGGCGAGGACTGAAGCGCGGTCCCTGCCTCTTGAGTGACCGGCAGGAGCAGCCCTGCTCCGGTGGATTCATCCCCGGAGCGGGCCACGTCAGGGCTTGCGGGCCCTGGCCGGCCGGGCGGGCTGCCGTGGCGGCGCTGCCGGAGTCACGGTGGCGCTGGTGCTCGCGGTGACGGCCCTGAGCTCGTCGAGCCCGAGCTGGATGTGCCGTGAGAGGTCTTGCGCCTTGGGGTCCTCGAGCCAGCGCTCGAACGCGACCTTGAAGACCGCGATGCCCGCTTCGGCGGCCAGGCTCGCGGTGGGCTCGGTGACGCCGCGCTTTCGCAGGGTCTCCGCGGCGGCCGAGGCCAGGGAGGCCAGCTTGATCAGCTCGCGCTCCCGAAGCTCGGCGTGCGCGACGAGGAGCGTCTGGCGCGCCCGGGCATGGTCGCGGCGGTCCTTGAAGAAGGGCGTCAGCGACTCGAGAGCGGCGGCGACCGTGTCGAGCGGCGCGGCCCCCGGAGGCGCCTCCGCGATGGTGGTGACGATGCGCTCGTGGAGCGCGTCCGAGCCCCCGAACAGGACCTCCTTCTTGTCGGTGAAGTAGCGGAAGAACGTCCGCTCCGTGAGCCCAGCGCGCGCGGCGATCTCCTCCACCGTCGTCCGGTCGTACCCGTGCTCCTGGAACAGGGTCATCGCGGCCTGTGCGAGCCGGTCTCGTGCGTTGGGTTCCCAGCGGCCCATGGGCTGGAGTCTAACCTGATTGCAGTCACTGACATCACTTGTTAGATGTGATGTCAGCAGCTGACATCAAGGGGTTTTCCATGCGCGTATTCGTGACCGGTGCATCTGGCTTCATTGGTTCGGCCGTCGTCCCCGAGCTCCTGGGGGCGGGACATCAGGTGGTGGGGCTTGCCCGCTCGGATGCTTCGGCCCGGGCCCTGGAGGCGGCGGGGGCGGAGGTGCATCGCGGTTCTCTAGACGACCCGGACAGCCTGCGCGCCGGGGCGGCGAAGGCGGACGGGGTCATCCACCTGGCGTTCATCCACGACTTCTCCCGCTTCGAGGACTCGGTGCGTGCCGACGCGCGAGCGATTGAGGCGATGGGCAAGGCGCTGGAGGGTTCCCAGCGGCCTCTCGTCATCGCGGCGGGGCTGCTGTTCCTGACGCCGGGACGCGTCGCCGTGGAGACCGACGCGGCGGCTCCAACGGGGCGTGGCGCGGCGGAGGCGACGATGCTTGCGCTGGCCGAGCGAGGCGTGCGCACGTCCATCGTGCGGCTTCCGCCATCGGTTCATGGCAAGGGCGACCACGGCTTCGTGCCGCACCTCATCACCTCCGCGCGGCGGACGGGCGTGGCGGCCTACGTCGGGGAGGGGGTGAATCGCTGGCCTGCCGTGCACCGTTCAGACGCGGCCCGGCTCTTCCGGCTCGCGCTGGAGCGTGCCCCCGCGGGTTCAAGGCTCCACGCCGTCGCCGACGAGGGCGTGCCAACGCGGGACATCGCGGCCGTCATCGGCCGCCGGGTGGGGGTGCCGGTCGCTTCGAAGACGCCAGCGGAGGCCGGTGACTTCCTTGGCTTCCTGGGGGCACTCTTTGCGCTCGATGCTCCAGCGTCGAGCACCCGCACGCGCGAGCAGCTCGGCTGGCGGCCCGAAGGGCCCGGGCTCCTGGCGGACCTGGACGACGGCCACTACTTCGCACCGGACGCTGGCACGATCCTGTGAGCGCGATGGACGAGTGCTGGGGCCTCCGCTCTACGCGACAGGTCTGACACGAGGCCACCCGGAGCCGCTGGACCGGCGCCGTCCTGCCGTCCGAGGAGCGAGAGGAGGACGCGCCGCGCCAGAACATCGGACGTGAGTTCTGTCCGTCCGCACGAATGAGAAGGTGAGAACCCGGCAGGGGCTCACCGTTCGCGGCGCACCGCACGAACCTGTCCGACAGTCGGACAGGTTTGAACAGCCGAGTCCGCAAGGGCTCCCGTTTCACCCGAGCCGCAGAAACCTGTCCGACAGTCGGACCGCGATTGGGAGAACCGTGCCGGGGACTACCGAGCCGCGGAAACCTGTCGGACAGGCTTGGGCGGCCATGTCCGCAGGGCATGCCCCTTCCGCCGAACCGCGAAAACCTGTCGGACAGTCGGACCGACATTTGAAGAACCGTGACGGGGCCTCCGCTCCAGGCGAGCCGAGGAAACCTGTCGGACAGTCGGACATGTTTGGGCGGCCGTGTCCGCAGGGCACGCCGCTCCAGCTGGGCTGCGGAAACCTGTCCGACAGTCGGACAGGTTGGACAACCGTGTCGGCGGGGGCCACGCCGCTCCAGGCGAGCCGAGGAAACCTGTCGGACAGTCGGACAGGTTCAGGTGAACCCGGACCGAGGGTTGCTGCTCCGTCCGGGTAGCGGAAACCTGTCGGACAGTCGGACAGGTTTGGGCGGCCGTGTCCGCAGGGGCGCCACTCCAGCCGAGCGCGGAAACCTGTCGGACAGTCGGACAGCTTGGGGATGGCATGGCAGGGAGGAGCCTCCGCTCCAGGCGAGCCGAGGAAACCTGTCGGACAGTCGGACAGGTTGGGGCGGTCATGCCCGCAGGAGAGCCCCGTTGCATCCGGGCCACGGGAACTTGTCCGACAGTCGGACAGGTTTGGGCGGCCGTGCCCGCAGGGACGCCGCTTCAGTCAAGCTGCGGAAACCTGTCCGACAGTCGGACAGGTTTTGTGCGGCCGTGCCGCCAGGAGGCGGGTAGCCGGGACGTCTGGGCGCTTGGGGCGTGAGCCCGCTTCACCGTTCAACGTGGCGGCGCTGTCCCAGATGGCTTGGCTCAGCCCGAGGTCTCCCGATGGCTCACGGCCATCATCGTCGCGAGCATGGTCGCGACGGGCTTGAGGCCTGCGTCGGTCTCCGCGAACACGTCACCCGTGGTGACCGTGAGCGTCCGGCCGGGCTTCGTCACCCGGCCCTGCGCGATGAACTTCCGGCCCGCGGCGGGCGCGAGGAAGTTCACCTTGTACTCCACCGTCAGGACCGCGGCGTCCACGGGCATCAGCGAGTACGCCGCGTAGCCACAAGCACTGTCGACGATGGCCGTGACGATGGCCGCGTGCAGATAGCCGTGCTGCTGCGTGAAGTCCTCCCGGAACGGCAGCTCGATGACGACCTCCCCCGGTGCCACGGAGGTCAGCGATGCGCCAAGCGTGTCCATGACGCGCTGGCGCGCGAAGCTGGCGCGAACGCGTTGCTCGAACGAGGCGTCCGCGGGAGTGAAGACCTGCGGTCCGAAGGGGGACTTGGTTCCGCTCATCGAGGTGCTCCTGGTGTTCAGAGCTGCGGGGCGCTGCCGAAGCCGATCTCGTTTCCGTCCGGGTCCCGGTAGGTGGCCCGTCGGACGCCGTCTTTGTACGTCTCCTGCTTCTCCGCGTGGATCCCCCGCTCGGCGATCCGGGCCACGAGGCTGTCCAGGTCGTCCACGAAGATCGAGAGGTTCGCGTGCCCCGCGTGCTCGGGGCGCTCGTCGATGCAGATGGACCGGTGCTCCGCGAGATCCCACACCGCCTTCGTGGGCGTGGCGACGAGCGTGGGCGGCCCGCCAAACAGTCGCGAGTACCAGTCGCAAGCCGTTGCGTAGTCCGAGACGGCGATTCCGGCGTAGAGGGCAAGCGGCATGGTCCGACGCTATGTACGTCGCGTCAGTGCGGCAACGCCTGGAACGGCGAAGACGCCGCGCACCAGCCAGCTCTGCTCCAGGTCGTCACGCACGGAGGTCCGAGCAAGGCCTCCTCGCGCACAGCCTTTGTCGTCATTCCGGCGGCAGCTCCGCGACCCGCGTCAGTTCGTCATGAAGGTGACCCGCGCAAGGCCTCCTCGTGCACAGCCGCTGTCGTCATTCCGGCGGCAGCTTCGCGACCCGCGTCAGGTCGTCATGCAAGCTGACCCGAGTAGGGCCTCCTTACGGCGCGCAGCCGCTGCCGTCATTCCGGCGGCAGCTTCGCGACCCGCGTCAGGTCGTCATGCAAGCTGACCCGAGTAGGGCCTCCTGGCGGCACGTAGCCGTTGCTGTCATTCCGGCGGCAGCTTCGCGAGTGCGCGAAGCAGTCCATCGCGCAAGGTGCTCGCGTCCTTCCACCGGGGGCGCGCGGTGAGCACGGTCTCGGTCAGTGACAGGCCCTGCTGGAGATGGGCGCGTGCGTCCGGGCCGGAGGCCGTCGCGCCCCATTCGCGAAGGAACGCGCTGTAGGCCAGGCGTGGATCCAGGTTCTCGGGATCCAGCTCCAGCGCCTTCTGGAAGTCGCTCGCAGCGGCCTGGAAGGACGCGTCTGGCTTCTGGCCCCGTCGGACCTCCTCGCGAGCCTGGAGCGCCCGCACCTCTCCCCGCCAGCGCCACGCCTGCGCGAGGGAGGGATTGAGCTTCAGCGCGCGCTCCAGCGCCTCCGTGGCCCGGGCGAGCGACGGCCGTGGATCCTTCCCTTGCTTCAGCGCGTACGCGGCCTCGGTGTGGTGCACCTGGCCCAGGTTGGCCCATGGCTCCGCGAGCCCGGGCAGCAACGTGGTGGCCTGTTGAAGTTCGGCCTGTGCTTCCTTCGCGCTCGCGGTGGGATCCTGGTCGCGCAGCAGACGCCAGGTCGCGCGCCACATGCGCACCTCTCCCAGGTTGTTGTGCGCGAAGCCCACCTTGGGCGCGATGGCGATGGCCTGGAGGAAGGCCTGCTCCGCCTGGTCCAGCAGGGACTCCGGCGAATCTCCCCGGTCCCACGCCTCGCGGGCCTGGTCGAGCAGGATGGTGCCCACGCCGTTCTGGAGCGGCGGCAGCTTCGCGTTGATGGCGACGCCCTGACGGTAGGCCTCCAGCGCTCGGGCAAGTCCTGGCCCCGCGTCGCCGCCGTGGTCCCGCAGGCGCAAGGCGAGCGTGCGGTGCACGTCCGCCAGATAGAACCACGCGACGACGTGTCCCGGGTCGAGCGTGCTCGCGCGCTCCAGCGCGGTCCGGGCTTCTTCCAGGTCCGCGTCCTTCGACGGTGCACGCGGATGGTTGGCGCGGTTCACATGGGCCGTGCCCAGGTTGATCCACGCATCCGGCCGCTTCGCGTCCAGCGCCAACGCCTGCCGGTAGGCCGTGATGGCCTGCTGCCGGAAGGGCAGTGAATCCCCACCGCGGCCGTCCTCTGAATCCGCCCACACCTTGAAGACGAGCCCCAGGTCCAGGTGGAAGTCGTAGTCGCGCGCGGACTCGGGAATGGACTCGAAGGCGGCGACGGCGGCCTTCAGTTGTTCGCGCGGGTCCTCGTTCCGGTCCTGACGGTAGCGGGCCCACTGCCACCAGCCCATGGCCAGCGCGTGGCGCGCTTCCACCCTCTCGGGAGCAAGCCTCAGCGCCTCCTTCGCCGCGTCGAGCGTGCGCTCGAGGAGTGGCTCCACGTCGCCTCCACTGCTGAGGCTCGCCTGGGCCAGGCGCCGGTGGAGCCGCGCCTCCAGCACCCAGGTGTCCGCTTCATCCGGAGCGGCCGTGCGCGCGCGTGACACGGCCTCCATGCCGCGCGTGTACGCGGGCAGCACGTCGCCCTTGCCGGACAGCTCCAGGATGAGGGCCTCCTGCTCCAGCTCCGCCCTCGCGCGGTGCACGGCGGACACACTGCGGCCAATGTCCGCCGCCGCGTCGTAGGCCCGCCGTCCGGCCTCCAGATCGTCCCGGGCCGCGTCGCGTTCACTCGCCAGGGCATGGCGCACGGCGCGAGCGAGCAGCACGTCGCCCCGGAGCCGCGGCGCTTCGTGGAACCACGGCAGCCGCGTGCCCAGCGCATCCAGCGACTTCAGCGCGTCCTCGAAGCGCTCCTGATGGAAGGCACGGAGGGCCTCCGCGTACTCGGGGGCGGGCATCTCCGCGCCCCGGCCCTGCTCCAGGAAGGCCAGCGCCGGGTCTCGGGAGTGCGCCCAGGCTTCGCGCCGCTTCGCCTCGCGGCGGGCCGCGTCCGGGATGCGGTCCGCCTCCAACCGCTCGCGCTGGTAGCGGTGGCCCAGCACCAGCGCGAGCGCATACGCCACGCGAGGCTCGCGGAAGCCCTTCGCCCAGGCGGCCTCCAGGTGCGTGAGCGCGGCCTCCTCGTCCCCCAGCGCGAGGAACCCGCGCCCCAGCGCGTAATGGCCCGGGCCTTCCGCGACGGGACCGGCGTCGCGCATGGTCGCTTCGATGTCACGCATGCGGGCGAGCATCACCTCACGGTCCGGCCGCGTGTCGTGCAGGGGCGCCTGACCGGAGTAGCGAGCCTGGGCCTCGATGCGTTCGATGCCTTCGGTGAAGCGCCGGGTCAGGGCTTCACGGCGAGCCACCTCCCGCCGGGCCATCACGCCCTGGCCCACGGCGCCCGCCACGGCGAGCCCGGTGATGCTCGCGACGACGACGGCGACCCGGTGACGGGCCATCCATTTGCGCACGCGGTACGCAGGACCCGTGCGCGCGAGGACCCGGTCCCCTTCGAGGAACCGCGTGAGGTCATCCGCCAGGGCTCGCGCGGAGCCGTAGCGCCGTGAGCGGTCCTTCTCCAGACACTTGAGGACGATGGCCTCCAGGTCCGCCGGAATCCCCGCGTCCAGCTCACGAGGACGGCGAGGCTCCTGGGTGGCGATGCGTCCGAGCACCTCCAATCCATTGGCACCCGTGACAGGCGGTTGGCCGGTGAGCAGGTGGTACAGCGTGGCGCCCAGGCTGTAGATGTCCGCGCGCCGGTCCAGCCGGGTGACCTCGCCCCGGGCCTGTTCAGGGGCCATGTACTGGGGCGTGCCCAGCACGGTGCCGGTGGCGGTGGCGGCGTCGTCGCTGGACCAATCTCGCGCCAAACCGAAGTCCATGACGTAGGGGCGCAGGGCGCCGTCCTCGCCGCGCTCCACGAGGATGTTGGAGGGCTTGAGGTCGCGGTGCACGAGCCCGGCCAGATGGGCCGCGTGCACACCCAGCGTGGCGTCGCGGAGCACGAGCGCCTTCTGCTCCACGGACAGCGTGCCGGCGAGCGTGTGCAGCGGCGCCCCCGCGATGTACTGCATGGCGATGTACGCGCGGCCCTGGACTTCACCGACCTCGTACACGCGGCAGACGCGTTCGTGGTCCACGCGGGCCTGGGCGCGGGCTTCGGAGATGAAGCGGCGGGACAGCTCCGGGTCCTCGTCGCGAACGAACTTCAGCGCCACGTCGCGGTGCAGCCGCAGGTCCCGGGCCAGGAAGACGCGCCCCATTCCGCCCTGCCCCAGGAAGCGGAGCGGCCGGTAGAGCGTCCAATGCGGCACCGGGAACGCGGGACCGTCCGTCACGGAGGCGGGGGCCGCGCCCGGAGGCAGCGTGTCGTCCGCGGTACCCGGTGGGGCGTTCCTCTCCACCTCCAGGCTCCGGCGCAGCGACACGAGCGAGTCCGCGGTGAGACGCCCCTGCTCCACGAGCAGCTGCAACGGAGACACGCCGCGCCGTGCCGCCTCCTCGCGAAGGGCGTCCACGTCCTCGCGGGAGAGCAGTCCCTCGGCCAGGGCCATGCGCAGTTCCGCTTCGTTCGCCTCGAGCACGCCGGAAGCGTACCGGAGCCCCCATCCTCCACGCACGGCGGCGCGGCGCGGCTTGCGGTGTCCTGCCGCCCGTTCCCAAGATGCGCGGCATGAGCTCCATGTGGGTCCTGGAAACGCCGCAGCCGCCGCCGGACGCGCGCATCGCCTATGGCGAAGCTCCGCAGCAGTTCACCGAGCTGCGCAAACCCAAGGGCAAGGGCCCGCACCCCGTGGTCCTCTTCGTCCACGGCGGCTTCTGGCGCGCCGAGTACGGCCTGGAGCACGCGGGCCACCTGTGCGCGGACCTGACGAAGCGCGGCTTCGCGACGTGGAGCCTGGAGTACCGGCGCGTGGGCCAGGACGGCGGCGGCTTCCCCGGCACCCTGGAGGACGTGGCCTCCGCGGCGGACCACCTGATGAGCGCGGCTCCGTCGCTGGGGCTGGACCTCTCCAACGTGGTGGCCATGGGCCACTCCGCGGGCGGACACCTGGCCATGTGGCTGGCCGCGCGGCACCGCCTCCCGCCGAAGCATCCGCTGTACCGCGATGCCCCGCTGAAGCTGAAGGGCGTGGTGTCCCTGGCCGGCGTGCTGGACCTCGCGCAGGGCGCGGCGCTGGACCTGGGCAACGGCATCGTGAAGACCTTCATGGGCGGCACCCCGGAACAGGTCCCGGAGCGCTACGCCGTGGCGTCTCCCGCCGCGCTCCAGCCGCTGAAGCTGCCGCAGGTCCTCATCCACGGCACCGAGGACGACACCGTCCCCCTGAAGGTCAGCGAGGGCTTCCACGCCCGGGGCGTCCAGCAGAAGGACCCGGTGCACCTGGTCCCCCTGAAGGGCGCGGGCCACTTCGAGCTCATCGACCCGCGCTCCAAGGAGTGGCCTCGCGTGGTCCAGGCCGTGAAGAACCTGCGCTGAGCATCCAGGCAGCCGGGCCCTGTGTCCCCCGCTCGGATGGGGAACCGGGGGGAGCACCTTGCGCCCGTCCGCGCCGCCGGATGCGCACCCTGTCCTTCGGTCCGGGAGGACGGGAGGAGCACACCGCATGGCGACGATGGACGTGATGCGTGGGCCGGGCATGGACCGGCTGTCGCGCGGCGCGAAGGAAGCCGCGAACCATCCTTGGGCGAAGAAGCTCGGCCGCATGGGCTACGCGGCCAAGGGCTGCGTCTACGCCATCATCGGCGTGCTCGCGCTGAAGCTCGCGGCGGGCGAGGGCGGACGCGCCACCGACAGTCACGGCGCTGTCGCCACCGTGGCGCAGGGGCCCTTCGGCATCGTGCTCCTGTCGCTGCTGGCCGTGGGGCTCGTCGGCTACGTCGTCTGGAGATTCGCGCAGGCGTTCGCGGACACGGAGGACAAGGGCTCGGACGCGAAGGGCATCGCCACGCGCGCCATGTACTTCGTGAGCGGCGTCATCTACGGCTCGCTGGCGCTGTTCGCCGTGAAGACCGTGGTGGGTTCGTCACAGGGGAAGGGCAAGGGCACCCAGGGCTGGACGGCGACGCTGATGGAGCAGCCCTTCGGCCGCGTCCTGGTGGTGCTGGTGGGGCTGGGCATCATCGGCTTCGCGGTGAAGCAGTTCCACACGGCATGGAAGGCGAAGTTCCGGGAGAAGCTCACGCTCACGGGCCTGGCGGCGACGCATCAGCACCGCGTGGAGCGGGTGTGCCAGTTCGGCATCGCCGCGCGCGGCGTGGTGTTCACCGTCATCGGCGGCTTCCTGGTGCTCGCGGGCGTGGACGCGAACCCGGGTGAGGCCAAGGGCCTGGGAGAGGCCCTGGCCGTCGTCGCCCGCCAACCCGCGGGCGACGTGCTCCTGGGGGTGGTGGCGGCGGGCCTGGTGGCCTACGCCGCCTACCTGTTCCTCCAGGCGCGCTACCGCGAGCTCTAGAAGAGGTTCCAGAGGTACTGGTTCGTCACCTCGTGGTGGAACTGGATCTCCGCGTCCTTCACGCGGGTTCCCAGCTGCTTGGGGCAGCGGTCCGCGGCGGCCACCTTCAGCTCCGCGTACTTGCCCTGCACCTGCTCACCCAGCGTCTGCGCGATGAACTGGCTGCCCTTGAAGAAGCGCACCGCGTCGTAGATGTTGTCCGGCAGGAAGCGCGTGCGGCTGCGCTTGGTCTCCGCGTCCTCCTGCGGCTGCGGCCCCTCCAGGCCCGTCTTCAGGAGCGTGAAGAGCACCATGTACGGGTTCGCGTCCGGCGCCACCGAACGGCACTCGACGCGCGCGCTGCGCTCGTTGCCGAACGGGATGCGCACCATGGCGCCGCGGTTGTTCGCGGAGGCCTTGATCTGGTTGGGCGCCTCGTAGTGCGGATCCAACCGGCGGTACGAGTTCACGCTGGAGTTGAGCACCAGGCAGATGTCATTCGCGTTGTTCAGGATCCGGTCGATGAACTCCCAGCCCATGGCCGACAGGCCGTCCTGACCGCCCTTGTCGTAGAACAGGTTCTTGTTGTTCTTCGACAGCGACATGTTGATGTGCATGCCGTTGCCGTTCACGCCCGTGACGGGCTTGGGCAGGAAGCTGGCCGTCAGCCCCTGCTGCGCGGCGACCTGACGGCAGAGCAGCTTGTAGAGCTGGATCTGGTCGGCGGCGACGAGCGCCTCGCTGTAGGAGAAGTTCATCTCGAACTGGGAGGGCGCCACCTCCGGGTGGTCCTTCTCGTTCTCGAAGCCCATGGCGCGCTGCGCTTCCGCGGCCTTGTCGATGAAGGCGCGCAGCCCGTCGCCCGGCAGCGCGTGGTAGTAGCCGCCGATGGAGATGAACTCGAACTTGCCCTCTTCGTGGTAGTGGCGCTCGGCGTCACGGTTCTTGAAGAGGAAGCCCTCGATTTCCGGCGCCGCGTGGAACACGGTGCCGTCCTTCTGGAACAGCTGCTCGGTGGCGCGCTTGAGCTGGCCGCGCATGTCCGAGTGGTACGGCGTGCCGTCGCGCTCCAGCACCTCGCAGAACGCCAGCACCTTGCCGGGGCCGAAGATGTCCGACGGCAGCCAGTAGAACGCGCTCCAGTCCACGTTCAGGCGCAGGTCGCTCTCCGCCTGCGCGGAGAAGCCGCGGATGGAGGAGCCGTCGAAGGTGAGGTTGTCCGCGCTCTTGAGGAGGAACTTCTTGTCGTAGTCCAGCATGTGCAGCCGACCTTCCAGGTCGGTGAAGCACACGGTGACGGCCTTGATGCGCTTCTCGTCGGTCAGGTACTTGATCCGCTCCTCGCGAATCTTGTCCGGCGACTCGCGCTTGATGCGCTGGCGCTTCACCTTGAGGTTGAGTTCCTCCAACTCGTCGTAGGGAATCTCCAGGAAGTCCCGCAGCGGCTTCTGCTCCATGGTCCTGCCTCCAGGCGTGTCCCCGGTTCCGGAATACCGGCGGGAACATCAAAAGCACGGGCGCAGGTATTTACATTCCGCGACCCGAAATCAAGCCTAATTTCAGCGGACTGAAGGCTAAAGGTCGTGTTGGGTCGCGCACGGACGCTCGAACGTCAAGGGACGGGGTGTCTGTCGCCCCGGCCAGTGGACACTGCGCGCCGCGCTGCGTTGGCCGCGTGTCCGCATTCGGACGCGGGCTCAGGGGAGGGGGACGAGCCCCTGCTCGGGCAGGGGGGTTCCGGCGGGCCACAGTACGTACGCGGCGCCCCGGGAGTGCTGCCAGGCGCGCCACAGCTCGGCGCGGGGGTAGGTGGCGTGGGTGGTTTCGTTGGAGCCGAAAGCAGGGTCGTTGCCCACGACGTCGCCGGTGTCGGTGAAGCCCTTCACGACGATGAGGTGACCGTCGGTGCGGCGGGAGGCGCCGCCGGGGAGCTCGCCGGGTTCGTACGCGATGCTGATGCTGACGGGGATGCCGGCGGCGACGAGGCGCTCCACGGGGGCGAACGAGTCGAAGCGGGCGACGAGTCCGTGCAGGGCGCCATTGGACATGCTGGCGGCGTAGGCGGTGTTGAAGGCCCAGTTGCCGGTGCCCTTGTAGACCCAGTCATAGGTGTGGGCGGCGGCGGTGGGCACGGGGTGTTCCAGGTCCGCGCGACCCAGCTTCCGGCTCCAATAGCCGAGCAGCATGGTGGTGGACGTGGGGGAGCACCAGACCTCGCCGCCATCGGGGTAGATCATCTGCGAGTAGCCCGGCACGTCGAGCACGACGCCCCACCCGGTGCGGTCCGACGTGGCGTCCTGGGGCTTGAGGCGCGTGTCGGTGACGGCGGCGGCGAGCGCCCGGACGCGGGGACTCACGTCCGCGCGTTCGGAGAAGAGGTGGACGGTGACGCGCAGGGCGTCCGCGCGGCGCTTGAGGTTGAGGGTGTCGGTGAGGACGTTGCCGTCGGCGTCGCCCTGGTTGTCCACGCTGTGTCGCGCGACGGTGGTGGTGTCGAAGGCCCAGACGCCCAGCTCGTAGTCCTTGGTCCAGGTGCCTTCGACGCGGGCGGAGACGGTGAGCTTCACCCAGGTGCCAGGAGGTGTCTGGGCGTCGAAGGACGGCACCACGCTGTCGAAGCCGCCGGGGACGGACTGGACTTCGGAGGTGGCGGTGCCGACGCGGAAGGTGCCGCCATTGTAGAAGCTGCCGCCGTCGAGCCAGCCGCCCGCGGGGAACGGGTCGGTGCCCTCTTTCGCGGTGGAGGGGTCCAGCTCCAGCGCGCCGTCAGCGGTGACGCGAGTGCCGTCGCGGGAGAAGCGCGCGAGGTCGCCTGACACGGACGTCTTCTGCCACAGGCGCGCGGGCGAGCCGGTCTCCTGGGGCGCATCCGAGGACGGTGACGGCGGCGAGGAGGCGCAGGCCCAGATGCAGGTGGCCAGCAGGACGGCGGAGAGGACGCGAGCGCGGGCGTTCACGGAGCTGAGTTTCGCAAACGCCCGCGCAAGGGCTCAAGTCGGATTCCTGGAAAGTCCAGCCGGGCGGACAGATGCCGGTCCAGGCGTTGGCATGTCAGACGCGGTTGCTAGAGCGCCACACGCGACCCTGCGGGTCGCCTCAATGAACCACGCCCCTCTCTATACGGTTGAGTTCTACGAGGAGGCGAATGGCTCCTCGCCCGTCTTCAAATGGATGACCGAGGAACTCTCTCCAGCGCAGCGGCGCGTTGTGACCGCGGCCTTGGAGGAGCTTGTCGCGCCAATGGGCCCCGACATCGCGGGGACCGAGTTCGGCAAGAACCTGGGGGGCGGCGTCATTGAGCTGCGTCTGCGGCAAGACGCGGCGCAACTCCTGAAGCGCGTTGGCAAACCCCCCAGGGAGCCTCATCCGGAGGACATGGGCGAGGAGATTCTCCTTCGCATCTTCTTCCATCCTCATGGACGCAAACGGGCGTTGGTGCTCCACGGCTACGACAAAGGGCGCAACCCGTCCATGCGACACCAGCAGCAGCAGATTGCTATCGCGGAGGCGCGACGGGTCCGGTTCAAGCAGCGCGAGAAGCAGCGGGACAAGAGGGCAGGGAAGCCGAGGGGCGGGAAGTAGCGGTTGCTCATTATGGGTTATAGGAATATCCTTCTGATGGGAGGACTCGTGCGCACCCTCAAGGACCTGACTGCTTTCGTGGAGAAGGAAGCCGCGGCTGAGGGGCCTGCCGCTCAAGCGGAGCTTCAAGCCCAGCGCGACCGTTTCCGCATCGCCCGGGAATTGGCCATGCTGCGGAAGGCACAGGGCCTGACGCAGGCACAGCTCTCCGCGAGGGCGGGCGTGCCCCAGAGTGAGATCAGCAAGATTGAATCGGGAAAGGCGAACGCCACCGGCTTGACGCTCTTCCGGATGGCCCATGCGATGGGCCACGTGTTCCGGTTGGAGCCCGTGGGAAGCGCCGTGGCTCCCACCCGGCCTCGTCGCTCCGTTGCCGGGAAGAAGGGCCGCGCCGTGCGGAAGGGGGCGCCCCGGTCACGCGAGCTCGAGCCCGCGTGACGGGTGGTGCTGGCTCAAGGGGGCGCGCCGGGCGGGCCGCACGTCTCGTCGCCGCCTTGGAGCACGTGGCTTTCCATCTCGCGGACCTCTCCGGACGCGGGCACGTGGAAGACGTGCTGCGTGATGGGAATGTCCCCGTCGCATTGGATGCCCCGGAAGCCGATGACGTCGAAGCTGCCGTCCACGTTCGCCTTCACACCCCCCTGGTCCACGTCGTAGCAGAGGAAGTCGTAACCCATCGCGTAGACCATGAGGACGGCCTCCTGCTCCGTGTCGATGGTTCCCAGCACCTCCCGGACGGAGGCCGGCGTGGAATGGGTCCGCACCTGGTCTCCCTGCGTCGTGAGCAGGAAGTGGTAGGAGCAGGCGTCTGCGTAACAAGAGGAGTGGAAGCCCTCGGAAGGCCGTGCCGCCTCCACGGCCGCCTGACACGCGGGGACGTCGGTGGCTGTCGAGCAGGCCTGCCCCCAGGAGGCGATGCTGCCGGAGGCCGGGCCCTCCGAAGGAGGCTGCTCGCGCGTGCCGCGGACCTGGACCGCATCCAGCCCCGCCGCGGGACGAAGGTCCTCGAAGAGCGGCTGGCGGCTCCACCAATACGAGCAGTCGACCTGCTTGTATCCGTCCGTGTCCGCCGAGGAATCACAGCCGGCCAGCAGTAGCGTCGTACCCACCAGGACTCGTGAGAAGAAATGGCTCATGCCCAGAGGTCCTGCTCCAGCGTGTCCAGCAGCGCCAGGGCCGCCTCCGGCGTGGGCATGCCCGCCATCGTGATGATGCTCGCGTCGAGCGGCACCGCGACGTCCTCGCGCAGGGCCGCCACCGCGCGCTTCTGGGCTTCGCGCAGCTTCTCGCGCTCCTCCGTGGACAGGCGCGGCCGGGCCCACTGGTCGATGTCCCATGACAACGCCGCGTGCCGCGTCTCATCCTCCGCGATGCGGACCATGGCCTCGCGCACCTCCAGGTCCCGCGCGTGCAACGCCTGATGGTGCGCGAGCAGCGCGCCGTACGTCTCTCGCACGCAGCCCTCCACCGCGTTCTCCAGCGCCACGTCCAGCAGGGAGCGCGGCGGCAGCTCCTCCACCACCGGACGCTGGGGCGTGCCTCCGAAGCGGCGCGCGAGCCGGTCCGTCACCTGGGCGTGCTGGACCTCCTCCATGGCGCTCCTGCGCGCCGCGTCCTGGAGCCCCACGTCCGCGCCGTGCAACGCCAGCTCATCGCGCAGTCTCAGGAACGCATGCACCGACGCCGCCTCCAGGTGCGCCGCGTCCGCGAAGTAGCGTCCCAGCGCCTCCGGGCTCTCGCAGGCTTCCGCGACCTGGAGCCCCACCGGCCGCCGGCCGATGTTGCAGTTGGGGGCTCCCTTCTCCAGGACGCGCTGCTCCTGCTCCTGGACCTCACCGGACGCGGAGACCCGCACCACGTGCTGCGTCAGCTCCGTGCCCGGCCCGCAGGCGTAGCCCTTCGTCCCGATGACATTGAAGCTGCCGTCCGCGTTCTTCTTCACCGCGCCGCCCTTCAGCTCGTAGCAGCTCACGGCGTAGCCTGCGGCGAAGGTCTTGAGCACCGCCTCCTGCTCCGTGTCGATGGTGCCCAGCACCTGCTGGAGCTCCTCCAGCGTCGAGTGCGTCTTCACCTCGTCACCCCGGGTCGTCACCAGGAAGGACTCGCTGCAGAAGTCCACGCAGACGTGGTGGAAGCCGGACGTGACGTTCGCTTTCTCCAGCGCGGCGGTGCACGCGGGGACGTCGGTCGCCGTCGCGCAGGGCTCGCCGGAGGAACTCACGTTGACGTAGGAGACGGGCGGCTGGCCTCCGTTGGAGTTGATGTAGCGCAGCTGCACGAAGTCCGGCTCCGGCGTCAGCGTCAGGTCACTGACGGCCAGTCCCTGAACCGAGCACGCGACCTCCGAGTAGCCCTTCAGGTCCACACTGCCCTCCGAACCGTCACAGCCCGCCAGCACCAGGGGCGTGGCGAGCGAGGCGTGCAGGGCCCGCGAGAAGAGACGGCGCAGTCGATGGATGTTCAAGGGAGGCTCCTGGGAAGGACGTGTGTCCGGGGCACTGAGCAATGCGGATGCCAGGGCGTCTTCTCTGCGAAGTCCCCCTGCCGCATGGCGCGGAAGGCCGGGAGGGACTCGGAAAGTTGAGGGGGACAGGACCTGGACGCCGCGCTCGTGGGGCGACCTGGAGCCCTACTGGCCGGCAGGGCAGACCGGGTCGCCCTCCTCCAGGATGCGCGTCTCCAGCTTCTGGACCGTCCCGGCCGCGGTCACCTTCAGCACGTACTGCGTCAGCTTCGTGCCCGGTCCGCAAGCGTAGCCATTCGTCCCGATGACATTGAAGCTCCCATCCGCGTTCCTCTTCACCGCGCCTTGCTCCTGGGTCCCGCAGACGAAGGAGTAGTTGGACGCGAAGGCCTGGAGCACCGCCTCCTGTTCCGTGTCGATGGTGCCCAGCAGCTGCTGGAGCTCTGCCTGCGACGAATACGTCTTCACCTCGTCACCCCGGGTCGTCACCAGGAAGTGCTGGCGGCATTCGCGCGTGCAGTTGTAGTGGAAGCCGGAGGTGACGGTCGCATCCTCCAGTGCGGTCTCACACGCGGTGACGTCGGTGGCCGTCGCGCAGGACTGGCCAGAGGAACTCACGCTGACAGAGAGGGCGCGCGTGTCGGGGTCGAAGGAGCGCAGTTGCACGAAGTCCGGCTCTGGGGTCAGCGTCAGGTCGCTGACGGAGATGCCCTGGTTCGTGCAAGCGATCTCCGAGTAGCCCGTCAGGTCCACGCTGCCTTCCGGTCCGCCACAGCCCGCCAGCATCAGAGGCAGGGCGAGCGAGAAAAGACGACGCAGTCGATGGATGTTCAAGGGCGGCTCCTGGGAAGGAAGTGTGCCCGGGCCCTGAGCAATGCGGATGCCAGGGCGACTTGGAGCCCTACCGCCCGGTGGGGCAGACCGTGTCTCCCTCTTCCAGGATGCGCGTCTCCAGTTCCTCGATCTCACCGGAGACCGTCACCTTCAGCACGTGCTGCCTCAGCTCGCCGCCCGGCCACCCGCAGGCATACCCATCGGTCCCGATGACATTGAAGCTGCCATCCGCGTTCTTCTTCACCGCCCCCCGCTCCTTGTTCCCGCAGAAGAAGGTGTAGCGGGTCGAGAAGGCCTTGAGCACTGCCTCCTGCTCCGTGTCGATGGTGCCCAGCAACTGCTGGAGCTCTGCCTGCGACGCGTGCGTCTTCACCTCGTCGCCCCGGGTCGTCACCAGGAAGTGGAAATCGTTGCAGCCGCCCCTGCCCCTGCACTTCCAGTGGAAGCCGTCGGTGGGGATCGCGTTCTCCAACGCGGTCTCACACGCGGGGACGTCCGTGGCCGTCGCGCAGGGCTGGCCGGAGGAGCTCAGGCTGATGGGGGTGGGGGGCGCAGCGCCGTCCTCGGCGTAGTCATCGAAGTAGCGCAGTTGCACGAAGTCCGGTGCCTGCGTCAGCTTCAGGTCGCTGACGGAGATGTTCTGGTCCGTGCACGCGATCTCCGAGTAGCCCTTCAGGTCCACGCTGCCCTCCGGTCCGCCACAGCCCGCCAGCACCAGGGGCAGGGCGAGCGAGGCCCGCACGAAGAGACGGCGCAGTTGATGGATGTTCACGGACAACTCCCAGGCAAGGTGTGTGTCCGGGCGGCAAAGCAATGCGGATGCCAGGGCCGCTTCCCTGCGAAGCCCCCTCCCACGCTGCTCGGAAAGCTGAGAACGACTTGGAAAGTTGAGGGGGGCGGGGCCTAGATGCCGCGCTTCCGGGCCGGGCCGCGAGGCGCGCGCGGCCGTTCAATGAGCATGGCCAGCCCGTCCAGGATGCGCTCCAGGCCAAAGGCATACGCATGGTCCGGGTCGTACGCGGCGCCATGGGCCTTGCCCGCGGCGGAGCCCACCCGGGACGCGATGGGGTAGCGCTCCGGGTCGGACATGCGCGCGAGCAGGGACGCGTTCGCCTCCCACCAGGCCCCATCGCTCATCTGGGACTCGAGCCGCGCGGCGCGCTGGTCCAGGGCCGCCCGGGCGGAGGACTCCACGAAGCCCAGCACGAACGTCAACGCCGCGTCCTGCGCCACGTCGTCCAGGCCCACGCCTTCGAGCGCCTGGAGCTCGTACTCGTATTTGGCCATCTGGCCCGGACCCAGCGGTGGGCGCGTGGTGGACACGTCCGCGAGCCAGGGATGCCGTGAGAACAGGGCCCGGTTGTCGTGGGCCACGGCCTCCAGCCGCGAGCGCCAGTCCCGGGCCTTCGGCTTGCGCCGGGCCATGCCCGCATAGAGGGTGTCGAGCATCACGTCGATGAGCTCCGCCCGCCCGGGCACATAGGTGTAGAGCGCCATGGGCGCGATGCCGAGCTTCCCCGCGAGCGCCCGCATCGTCACCGCGTCCAGCCCCTCCGCGTCCGCCAGCGCCACCGCCGCTTCGACGACGGCGGTGACGGTGAGCGCCTGCTTCGGACCCCGCTTGCCCTGGGCGGGGAGGGAGTCCCGCCACAGCAGCTCCAGCGTCCGGGTGGGGTCTCCCATGCTGCTGCGATGCGATGCCATGCGCCGGATTCTTCCAACGCCGCGCCCTTGACGTGCAACTGCGTACGTCGTACGTAGATTGGGTCTTTTGGAACCGTGAGGAGGAGCCGTTCATGCGCGTCACCGCTTCCGCCGTGTCCCTGAATGTCGATGACGTGGAGGCCTCCGCCTCCTTCCTGAAGCGCCACTTCGGTTTCACGGAGGCAATGGCCGCGGACGGCTTCGTGTCCCTGTCCCGGCCCGACGTGGGCTTCAACGTCATCTACCTGCGCACGGGCCTGAAGTCGCTCAAGCCAGAGTCCCTGAAGACGCGCCGGGCGGACGGGCTCATCGTCGCGTTCGTCGTGGACGACATCGACGCGGAGTACGCACGCATCCAGGCGGAGGGCGTGAAGATCCTGACGCCCATCGAGACGGAGGCCTGGGGCGAGCGCTACTTCCAGGTCACCGACGCGAACGGCGTCATCGTCCAGCTCGTCCAGTGGATGCACACGCCGGGACAGGCCGAAGGCGTTGCATGATGCGCGCATGAGCACAGGGCCGGTCGCGCCCCGGTTCCGCTGGGCGATGGAGGTGCTGTCCGTCGCCCCGGACGCGCGGGTGCTGGAGGTGGGGTGTGGTCACGGCATCGCGCTGGGGCTCGTGGCCGCGCGGCCTGGCGACGGGTGCATCCTGGGCATCGACCGTTCGGAGAAGATGATCACCCAGGCCCTGCGGCGGAACGCGGATGCTGTCCACGCGGGACGTGTCCTGGCGCGCACCGGGACGCTGGCGGACGTGGACCTGGGGCGCGAGCCGTTCGATGTCGCCTTCGCCATCAACGTCAGCCTGTTCGCGGAGGACGACGCGCGCGTGGAGCTTGCGCGGCTGCGAGAACACCTGCGTCCTGGTGGCGCGCTCTATCTCTTCCACGAAGCGCCCGTCGCCGCTCACGCGAAGCGCTTCGCCACGATGGCCGCGCGGAACCTGGAGTCGCAGGGTTTCAGCGTGCGGACCGTTCCCGCCACGCCGTCGCGCGCGTGCGTCGTGGGGCAGGCGCCCGGGTAGCGGCACGGCCCCCACCGGGTGGGGAGTCCCACCGCTGTTGACGCGACCCGTGAGGCAGCCGAAGCGTTTGCCGGATGTCAGACCGAGTGGATAGCGTGCAGCTCATGCCGGACATCCGCCTGCCTGCCGAAGCGAAGTACAAGAACGAGCTGGACGCCCTCGCCGCGCATGACGACAAGCCCCGCCCACCGGGTTGGGCGCTGTCGCCTCGCGCCGTGGAGACGTACATCCTGGGCAGCCCCAAGCCCGTGGGGGGCGTGGCCATCACGCCCAAGTACGTGGGCGACAAGGGGCTCATCCAGGTGTGCATCGCCACGCTCGCGTCGGACCGCGCGCTGATGCTGGTGGGCGAGCCGGGCACCGCGAAGAGCTGGCTGTCGGAGCACCTCTCCGCGGCCATCAGCGGCACGTCCGCGCTCGTCGTCCAGGGCACGGCGGGGACCAGTGAGGACCACATCAAGTACTCGTGGAACTACGCGCTGCTGCTCGCGCAGGGCCCCACGCCGGAAGCGCTGGTGCCTTCGCCCATCCTGCGTGCCATGCGCACGGGCAAGTTCGCCCGCTTTGAAGAGGTGACGCGCACGTCGCCGGAGATTCAAGACTCGCTCATCTCCATCCTGTCGGAGAAGCAGGTGTCGGTGCCGGAGCTGGGAGAGGTGACGAGCGCGCAGCGCGGCTTCAACCTCATCGCCACCGCGAACACGCGCGACCGCGGCGTCAACGAGATGAGCGCCGCGCTCAAGCGCCGCTTCAACTTCGTCACCGTGCCGGTGGTGGAGGACCTGGAGCAGGAGATCCAGATCGTCACCAAGCGCGAGGCGGAGCTGCGCACGGACTACCAGGTGGGCGTGCCGCCGCCGGAGGAGCTGTCGCGCGTGCTGCTGACGCTCTTCCACGAGCTGCGCAAGGGCGTGACGAAGGACGGCAAGACGAAGGTGCGCACGCCGGGCGCGGTGCTGTCCACGGCGGAGGCCATCAGCGTGCTGTTCAACAGCTCCATCCTCGCGCAGCAGTTCGGCTCCGGGACGGTGACGTCGCAGGAGCTGGCGGCGTCGCTGGTGGGCGCGGTGGTGAAGGAGCAGGAGGACGACGTGAAGGCGCTGCGCGAATACATGGAGACGGTGGCCAAGAGCCGCACGGGCCCGTGGAAGGAGCTGTACACCGCGAGCAAGAAGCTCTTGAGGGGCTGATGGACCTGGCACTGCTCTCCCGGGTGCAGCACTTCCCGGTCCGTCACCACTCGCCGCGCACCACCGCGGTGCTCCTGAAGTGGCTGGAGCGCGTGAAGCCCACCGTCGTCCTGGTGGAAGGGCCCTGCGACGCGACGGCGCTGGTGGACGTGCTGTGCGACGCGCAGACCCGGCCGCCCGTGGCCATCCTGGGCTACCGCACGGACGGCACCCCGTCCTCGTCGCTGTGGCCCTTCGCGGCGTACTCGCCGGAGTACCAGGCGCTGAAGTGGGCCCGGGCGAACGGCGCGCGGGCGGAGTTCATCGACATCCCGGTGGGCGTCAGCCTCGCGGTGGACCGCCACGAGCCCGGGATGGGTGTGGAGTCGGAGGCCACCGAAGAGGGCACGCCCGTTCCCGATGAGGCGGTGCCGCTGACGGAGGCGTTCGCGCGCTCGCAGGGGTACCGCTCCTTCGAGGAGTTCTGGGAGGCGTCCTTCGAGGCGCCGGACTGGAGCCCGGAGCAGTTCCGGCCGGTGCTCACCGCCTGGGCGGACGTGGTCAACGCGGGGCCCCGGCTGGCCTATCACCGTCAGCGCGACGCCTTCATGGCGCGCAAGGTGCTGGAGGTGGTGGCGGGCGGCGTGGCGCCGGAGAAGGTGGCGGTGGTGGCGGGCGCGGCGCACACCGCGGCGTTCCTCGCGGGGGACGTGGATCCGAAGGAGGAGGCGAAGCTGCCCGAGGCCGGGCCGTGCGCGGTGACGGTGATTCCGTACAGCTTCCCGCGCCTGGCGGAGCAGCTGGGGTACGGCGCGGGCAACCGGGCGCCGCACTTCTACCAGAAGGCCCATGAGGCGAACTGCGACTTCCGGCGGGCCACGCTGGAGGTGCTGCTGGACTTCGCATCTCACCTGCGGATGCGCGGCTTCTCCGCGTCGCTGTCGGACGTGCTGGAGGCGTACCGGCTGGCGGTGACGCTGTCGGACCTGCGCGAGAAGAGCGCCCCGGGCCTGGATGAGCTGCGCGAGGCCACCGTGGCCACGCTGTGCCGCGGAGACGCGACGCACGTGGACAGCTTCCTGTGGAAGAGCGTCATCGGCCATGAAGTGGGGCAGGTGGCGAGCCGCATCGGGCAGAACTCGCTCCAGGCGGAGTTCTGGCGCGAGGTGGGTGAGCGGCGGCTGCCGCGCACGGACAGCCCGGAGACGTTCACGCTGCGGCTCAACAACCCGGTGGAGGTGGGCTCCTCCGTGTTCCTCCACCGGCTGCGCGTGGCGGGCATCCCGTACGCGTCGCTGACCGGGACGGGCTCGTCGCGCAAGCAGGCCGCGGAAGGTGAAGCCGGCGGCTACGCGGCGCTCACCCGCGTGCGCGAGGCCTGGCAGGCGCAGTGGACGCCGTCCACGGACGTTGCGCTGGTGGAGAAGATCGTCCTGGGCGACTCGCTGGAGGGCGTGACGACGCGCGTGCTCCAGGAGCGGCTGACGCAGGCGAAGACGACGGCGGAGGCGGCGGACGTGCTCCTGGAGTCCGTTATCACCGGCTGCTCCCAGACGGTGGCGCAGGCGCTCAAGGCCTGTGACGCGCACGCGGCCACGGACGCGGACCTGCCATCGCTGGCGAGCGCGGCTCGGGCGCTGTCGGGATTGATGGCCTATGGCACCTCGCGCGCGCACTCGGACGTGGGCGACGAGGCGGTGGCGGCCCTGGGCGAGAAGACCTTCGGCCGGGCGCTCCTGCGCGTGCGCGAGGCCAGCGCCTGCGCTCCGGAAGCAGTGCTCCCGGTGCTGGACGCGCTGCGCACGCTGCATGAGGTGGCGCTGTCCCAGCCGCGCGCGGACAAGGAGGGCTGGCTCGCGGAGGCGCGCGGGTTGATGGAGAGCCACGCGGTGCACCCGGCGACGTCGGGCCTGGCGACGGGTCTGTTGTACCTGGCGCGCGAGCTGCCGGAGGCGGAGGTGGCGCTGGAGGTGGGCCGGCGGCTGTCGGCGGCGGTGGAGCCTTCGGACGCGGCGGCGTACCTGGAGGGCTTCCTCCAGGTGAACGCGCTGGTGCTGGTGAAGAGCCGCGATGTGGTGAAGGCGCTGGATGACTTCCTCACCAGCGTGGAGCCGGAGCGCTTCCGGCAGACGCTGCCGGTGCTGCGCCGGGCGCTGGGCGCGCTGGGGGCCACCGAGCGCCGCTACCTGATGGAGAACGTGATGGGCGTGCGCCAGCTGAAGGACAAGGGCCGCGCGGTGAAGGCGGTGCTGGAGGAGAAGGACAAGGCGACGCTGAAGGACCTGAGCGCGGACCTGGGCAAGGCGCTCGACGACCTGGATGACCTGCTATGAGCGTGGACCCCAAGGACCTGGACCCGAAGGACCGCGACGCGCTGTTGCGCTGGCGGCTGGCGCTGGGCCCGGAGGCGGAGAAGACGGGCTCGTGCCCTTCCTTGAGCGCGCTGGGCGCCAGCGCGGACACCGTGGACCTCAAGGGCGACGACCTGGAGGGCCTGGATGACGCGCTCTCCTTCGTCTACGGCGAGCGCTCTGCGGGGCGGGGCGGCTCCAAGCCGTACCTGCCCAAGTGGCTGGGCGCGCTGCGCGACTTCTTCCAGGACGACGTCATCGCCCTGGTGCAGAAGGACGCCATCGAGCGCAAGGGGCTCACCCAGCTGCTCTTCGAGCCGGAGACGCTGCCCTTCCTGGACAAGAACCTGGAGCTGGTGACGACGCTGGTGAGCGCCCGGGGGCTCATCCCGGAGCAGGCCAAGGACACCGCGCGCGCCATCATCCGCGAGGTGGTGGAGGACCTGCGCAAGAAGCTGGAGTCCCCGCTGCGCACGGCGGTGCTCGGGGCGCTCCGTCGCGACAGGACGAGCCCCATCCCCATCGCGCGCAACATCGACTGGCGGCGCACCATCCGCTCCAACCTGAAGGGCTGGGACGCGGAGCGAAAGCGCCTCATCCCGGAGCGCTTCTACTTCTGGCCCAACCAGCGCCGTCACCACGAGTGGGACGTGACGCTGGTGGTGGACCAGTCCGGCTCCATGGCGGAGAGTGTGGTGTACAGCTCCGTGATGGCGGCCATCTTCGCGTCCCTGGACGTGCTGAGAACCAGCCTGGTGCTGTTCGACACGGAGATCGTCGACATGACGCCCGTGCTGGCGGACCCGGTGGAGGTGCTCTTCTCCGCGCAGCTGGGCGGCGGCACGGACATCAACCGGGCGGTGGCGTACGCGCAGGAGCACTACGTGCGCCGGCCGGAGAAGACGCTCTTCATCCTCATCACCGACCTGTACGAGGGCGGCAACGCCGAGGAGCTGGTGGCCCGGTTGCGGCAGTTGGTGGACTCACGCTCCAAGGTGCTGTGCCTGCTGGCGCTGTCGGACAGCGGGCGGCCTTCGTATGACCACGCGATGGCGGAGCAGCTCACCGCGCTGGGGATTCCGTGCTTCGGGTGCACGCCCCGCAAGCTGGTGGACGTGGTGGAGCGGGTGATGCGCAACCAGGACCTGGCGCCGCTGCTCGCGTCCAGCGACAAGAAGGGGGAGCGTCATGGCTGAGGTGCGGCCCGTCATCGGGATGGGCGGAATGACGGAGATCATCAGCGACAAGGCGGAGCTGGCCAAGGGCGCGGAGCTGTTCGACGGCAAGCAGCTCAGCAACCTGTCGCGCTACGAGAACCGGCTCTTCGCGGACGCGGCGGGCTCCGGGGCGACGCCGTACAAGGTGTCGCTGGTGTTCGGCGAGGCGCGCTCGGACGTGAAGGGGCGGTGCTCGTGCATGGCGGCGCGCTCGCGCCCCTTCTGCAAGCACGCGGCGGCGCTGCTGGTGGCGTGGGCCCGGGCCCCGCAGGCCTTCGTGACGGCGGAGTCGGCCCCGGCCGCGCCCGCGGGCTCTGGCGGCGCGAAGAAGAGCGTGAAGAAGGGCAAGGCGGAAGCCGGCGACCTGATGAAGGCGGGCGTGGCGCAGGTGTCCACGCTGGTGCGCGAGCTGGGCCTGTCCGGCGTGGCGTCGCTGGGCGCGGAGCGGCCGGAGCAGGTGCGCGCGCTGGGCGAGGCGCTCCGGGCCAACGGCCTGCGGCGGCTGTCCGCGCGGGCGGTGGAGCTGGCGGGCCTGCTGGACGCGGCGGCGGCTCGCACGGGCACCTTCGAGGCGCCGGCGTACACGGACCTGGTGGCGGACATGCTGCTCACCGCGCGCAAGGTGGAGAAGCACCTGGGCGGTGAGGCGCTGGAGCCCCGCCACGTCGAGGAGCTCATCGGCAAGACGTGGACGAAGAAGGACCGCGCGCCCGTCGAGGGGCTCAAGCTGGTGGAGTACGCGTTCTCCTCCAAGGTGACGCCGGACCGGTTCATGGTCCGCGAGAGCCGCTTCGTGGACCTGGGGTCGGGCACGCACTACAGCGAGAAGCAGATCCTCCCCGCGAACCTCAAGACGGTGGCGCCGAAGAACAGCCACGCGGGCGTCGTGCTCCAGGGGGCGCACGGCGGACAGTACCCGGGCTTCGCGCCGCACCGGCTGGACCTGGAGTCGTGGAAGGACGCGCCGTCGGTGGACCGGGCGGCGCTGGAGCGGCTGGTGGAGGCGGCGCTGCCGGACGTGGGCGCGGTGATGACGGCCTTCCAGGAGCACCGCAAGGACGTGTTCGCGCCGGACCTGCTGCCGGTGTCCGTGCGGGTGGAGACGCTGCTCGCCAGCGGGGCCCGCTCGCAGTTCGTGGATGGCGCGGGACGCGGACTCTTCCTGCCCGCGGACCCGTCGCTGGAGGAGCCGCTGGCGAGCGCGCTGGAGGACGCGAAGCTCCTGGCGGTGCTGGGCGACGTGGGCCTGGAGGCGGCGCTGCCGACGTTGTTCCCCTCGGCCGTCGTGGTGCGGACGCCGGAGGGGTTGGACCTGCGTCCGCTGGCGCGCGCCTCGGACGTGCCCGTGCCGCCCCGGCGGCGCGGCCGGGTCCGGGCCCCCGCGACGCCGAGCGCGCTGCCCCGCAGCGGGTGGGCGGACGCGGCGCGGGCGGCGGGTGCGTCGCGAGCGGCCATCGCGCTGGCGGAGGTGCGCGACGAGCTGGCGGACGCGTTCGCCAGCGGCCTGTCGGCGGTGAGTCCCCGCACGGTGGAGCCGCTGGTGTCCCGGCTGAAGGAGCTGGGGCTGGAGAAGCCGGGCGCGCTGCTGGAGGCGCTGGCGCAGCGCTCGGATCCGGCGGAGCGGCTGGATGACTTCATCAAGGTGTACCAGGTGCTGGGCATCGCGCTGGTGCGGCTGGCGGGCGCGGTGCAGGTGGACATGGCCGGACTGGAGTCCGTGCCCACGCACCCCAGCATTCACGTGCACCGCCCGGAAGAGGTGCTGAGCCCGGGCACGGCAATGGTGCGCCGGGCGCTCGGGGAGCTGACGCGCTACGAGGCGGCGGCGCACGCGGCGCGCTACTACGCGGGCCTGGGGCCGGACGCGCTGATGCGGGAGCTCTATCCGGCGTGGAGCGATGGCTCGGCGAGCGCCTTCGTGGCGCGCACGGTGGCGGCGCGGGGCGAAGAGGCGCTGGTGGTCGTGCGGGGCGCGCTGAACGAGCGCCACAGCCGCATGGTGCGCCGCACCGCCATCCGCGTGCTGGGCGCGATGGGCGGGGTGCAGGCGCGGCGGGAGCTGGATGCGTTGACGCGCGCGGGGCACGACATGGGCCTGCGCCTGTTCGCCCGGGAGACGCTGGAGGACGTTCAGGCCCGGGAGACGGGGGAGAAGGCCGTGGCGGAGCTGGCGCGGCGCCGCAAGGACAAGGCGGTGCCGCTGATGCAGGCGGCGCTGTCGGAGACAACGAAGGACGCGCGCGGGGCGGCCGTGGCCATGCTGGCGGACCTGGGCTCCGTGGCGATGCCCGTGCTGCGCCAGGTGCTGAACACGGACCCGGCGCGCGAGGTGCGGCGCGAGGCGGCGGAGGCGCTGGCCCGGATGGGGGACGCGGACGTGCTCGAGCGGTTCGTCGACATGGTGCAGGGGCGCGGCCACGACGACGTGGAGGCGAAGCACGCCGTGTACGCGCTGGGCATGCTGGGCGACGTGCGCGGCGCGGAGGCCCTGCTGCTGGCGTTCGCGGACGGGTGGAAGCCCGGCGTCGTCGCGGAGGCCATGCGCACGCTGGGGCTGGCCCTGCTGCGGCCCGCGCTGGACCTGGCGGAGACGCGTCCGGAGGTGCTGGAGCGGCAGGCGCTGCGCGGCCTCCTCCAGGCCTTCGACCCGCCCATCCTGGCGAAGGAGCTGCTCGCCCGCGTGGTCAGTTCCAGCATGCACGTGGACCTGATCACGCGCGCGGAGGCGTACCTCAAGGCCGCGGCCGTGAACCCCGCGGTGGGCAAGGTCGTGGCCGCGCGCCTGATGGAGCTTCCCGCCGTGGCCGGGGACAAGGCCCTGGCCAAGGCGGCGAAGAAGCTCCTGTGACGCTTCAGCTCGCCAGCTTCGAGGTGAGGTCGATGCTGGTGGGCGAGGCCGGCACGGGGAAGGGCTTCCCGGCCGCGCCGCTGAAGTCGAGCGTCTTCAGGTTGACCGAGTACACCAGGGGGTTGGCGTAGAAGCGCACGGACAAGGTGAGCGCGACCAGGTCCTTCACGACGGCCCACTGCGTGTAGTCCAGCTCGTCCTTCCCCAGCTTGCTCACGGAGCGGCTGGTGCCCGCCGGGATGTCCACCGTGTTGAGCAGGTGGAAGGCGAGCGTGGTGGCGTCCGCCGCCGTGATGAGCGGCTGCGAGTACTGCTTGAGGTACGCGGCGCGCACGAAGCGCGCGGGCGGCGTCGAGTCTCCCGGCAGGCCGCGCATTCCGCTGCCGTGGCCGGCGGGCGCGAACGACCCGGAGCCCAGCTCCGTGGGCTTCGCGTCCCAGGGCGTGAGGTTGGCGTACCCGCCCAGGTTCTGCAGCTGCTGGGGGAACGGCGGGTCGTTGGTGCACACGCCCACCGGGTTCTCGTAGACGTTGAGCTGACCGTGGGTGAACTCCACCACGATGCTGTTGCCCTTGGCGTCGTGGATGGGGAAGTGCAGCGGGAGCAGCTTCGCCAGCAGGTCACCCTCCCAGACCTGCACGGTGCCGCTCGTCAGCGCGGCCCGCACGTCCGCCACGCTCCCGCACGTGCCCAGCGCCCAGCTCACGAAGTCCACCAGCGCCAGGGCCTGCGAAGGCTGGCTCACCTTGGGATAGTTGGAGCCCGGCAGCCACAGCGCGCCCACGGACAGGCCCTGCGTATTGAGCCCATCCACGATGACCTTGTCCGTGAGGGCGGTGATGCCGACGAAGCCATACGTCGACGTCCACTTCAGGCCGGGCTTGCCGCTGGGGGCCATGGACTGGAAGGACTCGCCCGAGGCGTGGACCATCAGCTGCGAGTTCAGGTCCAGCCCGAACTCCATGCTGCGGCCATTGACGGCGATGGGCCCGGAGGCGACGCGGGTGGTGTCGCCGGTGATCAGGAAGTCGGTGCACATGGGGCAGTCCTCACGCAGCGTGGAAGCCAATTCCTCCCACGATGGTGGGCGCGTTCCACGATGCCTGGATGCCATTGCACGCCGCGCACCAACACCCGGTGAAACCAGGAACCCGCCAAATTCCAGGGGATTGCGCGGAGGCCTGCCGCGGTGGGTCCTCCCTCGCGTCCGGATGGGAGGCAGGCGCGTCCCGGTCCGACGCGGAGTCATTGCGTGGCGTCCGGAATCCGGACAGCCTCCGCGGCGCATGACGGATTCCGCGCCTCCTCCCGCGCCCCCACCGCGCCGCGACGACACGATGGGCGAGTTCGACCTGCCGTTCTTCCAGCGGCTGTCGCTCCAACTGCAGGGCATCGTCATCGCGTTCGTGCTGCGCGGCACGGACCTGCTGCTGCTGCTCCCACGCCCCCGGCTCCTGAAGCCGTACCTGGGACTGTGGTGGCAGCGCATCCTGTGGACGCCCTATCGCTGGCGGCGCACCTTCGAGATGGCGCGGGCGCTCCAGGCCACGGGCCAGTCGCTCCGCGAGCTGATGTACGGCGAGACGCCGCTGGTGACGGCGCTGTGGTTCCTCAAGAAGGCGGGCGTGGGGCGAAACAGCCGGGTGGTGGACCTGGGCGCGGGGCGAGGACGCGTGCTGCTCGCCGCGCGCTGGTGGGGGGCCGGGGCGCATGGCGTGGAGTTGATCGCGGACCACGTGGCGCGCGTGGCGCCGTGGCTTCAGCCCGCGGGCATCACCCTCACCGTGGGTGACATGACCCGCGAGCCCCTGGGAGACGCGACCCACATCTTCTGCAACTGGGTGGCGTTCAGTCCGGAGACGAAGGCCCGGCTCGTCGCGCACCTGCGCACCTGCGCGCCCGGCACGCGCATCATCACCGTCACCCGTCCCATCCAGGCGGAAGGCTTCAGCGGCCACTCCTCCCATTGGATGCTCTTCACCTGGGGCTTCGAGAAGGTCTGGCTCCAGCAATACGTCCCAGGTCCCATCGCATCCCCCTGACACGGGAAGGTCTGATGCGACTCCGAGCTTGTCCGGCGTCATTCGTGATTAACTGGTAAATGCGGGCGGCGGCGTTCCCGTTGCGAGAGGTGATGGTGATGGACCAGTGGAGGAACAAGGAGCCTGACGTGACTCGCGAGAAGCTTCTTCGGGCGGCCGCGGATCTCATCCTGGCTCAGGGACTCCAGGCCGTGACGCTCGATGCCATCGCCGGGCGGGCAGGGGTCTCGAAGGGGGACCTCCTGGAGCATTTCCAGACCAAGCCCATCCTGCTCGATGCGCTGTTCGACGACGTGACCCAGCGCTTCGCCGGGGCGGTCGCCGCGGAGATGGCGAAGGACCCGGACGCCAACGGCAGGGGAACCCGCGCGTACCTCCGGGTGACGGTCGCCGCTCCCGCCGATGACGGCGAGGCCCACGTCATGCGCTCGCTCATCGGGCTCATGCTCTTCGACCCGGAGGTCCGGGAGCTCTGGAGCTCCATCTGGGACGAGGCGCGAGAGGAGCAACTCAGCCCCCAGGAGCAGGAGTCGCCGGAGCTCACGCTCTGCCGTCTGGCGATCGACGGGTTGTGGATGTCGGACCTGCTCGAGCACCGCTCGGTTTCGAGCCAGATGCGCGCGGCGGTCATTCAGCGAATCGAAGAGCTCACGCGCAAGTAGCCTGGGCCCTCGAGGAGGTGGTACCGGTGCGTCAGCGCGTCAAGTGCTTCAGGGTGAGATAGACGAACTCCGCGCCGGGCTGGAGGGACGCCACCGGGACGCGCTCGTTGGGGGCGTGCGCGGTGCGCGCGTCGTCCGGGGTCAGCGCGAAGAGGTCGATGCCATAGGCGTGGATGCCCGAGCGGCGCAGCGTGGCGGACTCGGTGGTGCCGGTGGACATGCGCGGAATCACCGGCGCCTTCGGCCACACCTTCGCCGCGGCGGCCTTCACCGCGCGGAACATGGCGTTGTCCCCCACGGGAGACATGGGCGAGTCCGGCGGCGACACGTCCATCTCCACCTGGATGTCCGGGTCATTCACCGCGGCGACGATGCGCTCGCGCACGGCCTTCGGGTCCGCGTCCGGCAGCAGGCGGCAGTTCACGGTGGCCTCGGCGGTGGCGGGGATGACGTTGGACTTCGTGCCCGCCTTGAACACCGTGGGCACGCAGGTGGTGCGCAGCACCGCGCCCAGCGCGGGATCCAACCGGGCCACGGCCGTCACCGCGTCCTCGGGCGGCGCGTCCGGTGAGGCGGCGATGCGGCGCAGCGCCTCACCCAGCTCACCGGGAGCCGCCTGCGCGCGGCCCTGCACGTGGAGCCTGGCGGCGGGCGTCAGGTGCGCGGGGAAGGTGAGGGCGCCCACGCGCGCCACCGCCGCGGCCACCCGCACCAGCGGCCCCGCGTCCACGGGCGGCGCGGAGGAGTGGCCTCCGGGGCCTGCGGCCTTGAGCGTCACGTTGCGGGACACGCGCTCCGCGGCCTGGAGCGCCACGAAGCGCACCTCCTTGCGGTCTGGCGACAGCTCCGTGAGGCCGCCCTCGTTGAGCGCGAACTCCGCCTCCTTGAGCTCCGGGCGGTGCTCCATCATCCAGTCCAGTCCCTGTCCGGAGCCCACCTCTTCATCCGCGCCCAGGTACAGGAGGATGTCGCGCGAGCGAGTCCCGCCCTCCTGCTTCAGCCGGCGCAGCGCGAGGATGCTCGCCGCCGCCATGCCCTTGTTGTCCTGCACGCCGCGTCCGTAGAGCAGGCCGTCCTTCTCCGTGAGCCGCCACGGGTCGGTGGCCCACTCGGTCTTCACGGCGGGCACGGTGTCCAGGTGCGCGAGCACGAGCACCGGCCGGCCCTTGCCGCTGCCCTTCAAGCGCACCAGCAGGTTTCCGCGACCGGGCGAGGGCTCGATGAGCTCCGACTCGATGCCGGCCTCGCGCAGCCACTTCGCCGCCACCTGGGCCGCGGCCGTCTCGTTGCCGGGCGGGTTGGAGGTGTCCGCGGCGACGAGCTCCGCGAGCAGCGTCCGCAGCTCGTCCTTGGGCGCGGGACGGGATGACGCGGCGTGGCTTGGACCCAGCGCGAACAAGGCGATGACGAGGGGCAGAAGACGCATGGTGGAGAGGCTCGCGCCTTCTGGCCCGGGAAGGCAACGGAAGCGGTGTTTGCAAGGAGTGCCGTGTTAAGGGAAGGGCCCTGGAGGGATTCCGCCATGGCCTCGCCGTTGAGCTTTCGCACCGTGGAGCTGCCGCTGCGTCACGCCTGGACCATTGCCCGGGGCACGAGCACGGTGAAGCGCAACGTGTTCGTGGAGGTGCGCTCGGAAGGGCACGTGGGTTACGGCGAGGCCGCGCCCAACGTGCGCTACGGCGAGTCGTGGGAGACGGTGGAGGTGGCGCTCCACAAATTGGCCCCGGTGCTGGAGGGCCGCGACCTGCGCCACTTCCGCGACGTGTCCGAGGCCGTGGACGCGGCGCTGCCGGACAACCCCGCGGCGAAGGCGGCGGTGGACCTGGCGCTGCATGACTGGGCGGGCAAGGTGATGGGCGTGCCGCTGTACCGGATGCTGGGCGTGGACCCGTCGCGGCAGCCGGTGACGTCCATGTCCATTGGCATCGACGTGCCGGAGACGCTGGCCGTGAAGGTGCGCGAGGCGGCGGACTTCCCGGTGCTGAAGGTGAAGCTGGGCGCGGACCGCGTGCAGGAGGTGTTCGGCACGGTGCGCTCGCTGACGGCGCAGACCATCCGCGTGGACGCGAACGAGGCGTGGAAGCCAGACGAGGCGCTGGCGCACATCCAGTGGTTGTCCACGCAGGGTGTGGAGTTGGTGGAGCAGCCGCTGCCCGCGGCGGACGTGGAGGGCGCGAAGTGGCTGCGCGCGCGCTCGCCGCTGCCGCTGGTGGCGGACGAGTCGCTGACGAAGGCGTCGGACGTGCCGAAGCTGGCGGAGGGCTTCCACGGCATCAACGTGAAGCTCCAGAAGAGCGGCGGCATCCGTGAGGCACTGCGCATCATCGAGACAGCGCGAGCGTGCGGCCTGAAGGTGATGCTGGGCTGCATGGTGGAGACGGGGCTGGGCATCGCGGCGGGAGCGCATCTGGCGCCGCTGGTGGACTGGGTGGACCTGGACGGCAACCTGCTGCTCGCGGAGGACCCGTACCGCGCGCATCCGGTGGTGCAGGGCCGCATCCAGCTGGGGGCGGGCGCGGGCCTGGGCGTGGAGCCCCGGTGACGCCACCGCTCATCCAGGATCCGATGGCGGTGCTCGCCGTGCTGCTCGCGGTGCTGGCGGGGTTGTATGCGTTGCAGCGCTACCCGGCGGTGGAGCGGTTCTTCAACGTCGTGCCGCTGCTGGTGTTCGCGTACTTCGTGCCGACGCTGCTGTCGAACACGGGCGTCATCCCCACGCAGTCGGAGCTGTACCGCTTCACGCGCGTGTACCTGCTGCCCGCGAGCCTGGTGTTGCTGGTGCTGTCGGTGGACCTGCCGGCCATCGCGAGGCTGGGGCGCAACGCGGTGGGCGTGTTCCTGGCGGGCTCGGTGGGCATCATGGTGGGCGGGCCGCTCGCGTATCTGGCGCTGGGGTGGCTGGTGCCGGCAGAGCTGGGGGACCAGGCGTGGAAGGGATTGGCGGCGCTCAGCGGGTCGTGGATTGGCGGCAGCGCGAACTTCGTGGCGATTGGCCAGAGCGTGGGCGCGCTGGACAGCACGTTGAGCATGCTGGTGGTGGTGGACGTGGGCGTGTCCAACGTGTGGACGGCGGTGCTGCTGTCCTTCGCCGGGCGTGAGAAGGCGATGGACGCGAGCATCGGCGCGGACCGGACCGCGCTGGACCACGTGCGCGAGGAGTCAGCGCGCATCCAGGCCGCGTCCGCCCGGCCCGCGAGCCTGTCCGATTTGCTGTCCATGCTGGCGGTGGCGTTCGGCGTGACGGTGGTGTGCACGGGGCTGGCGAAGCTGCTGCCGGACCTGGGCAACGTGGTGACGGGCTTCACGTGGGTGGTGCTACTGGTGACGACGGTGGGCGTGGTGCTGTCGTTCACCCCGGTGCGCAGGCTGGAGGGCGCGGGGGCGAGCCGGATGGGCTCGCTGTTCCTGTACCTGCTGGTGGCGACGATTGGCGCGCAGGCGGAGTTCCGGCGGCTGTGGGACGCGCCCGCGCTGGTGGCGGTGGGGGCGCTGTGGATGTGCATCCACGCGGCGGTGACGATGGGCACGCGCCGTTGGCTGAAGGCGCCGGTGTTCTTCGCGGCGGTGGGGTCGCAGGCGAACGTGGGCGGCACGGCCTCCGCGTCCGTGGTGGCGGCGGCCTTCCATCCCGCGCTCGCGCCGGTGGGCGTGCTGCTCGCTGTGCTGGGGTATGTGCTGGGGACGTACTGCGGGCTGGTGACGGCGCTGATGCTGGAGCAGGTGCACCGGCTGATTCACTGAAGGGAGTCGCGGATGCGGACGGTGCTGCTCTGGGCGGGGCTGTTGGCGATGAGTGGTTGCGCGACGAAGCAGGAGGCGGGCGCTCCTCGGGAGTCCCTGAAGGCGGTGGTGGAGTCACTGGCGGGCGAGGCCACGCGCCTGTCGCCCGGGACGGACCTGTCGCTCGCGGTGATGGACCTGCGCACGGGGGAGACGGCGAGCGTCTCCGGCCTGGAGCCGCATATCTCCGCCAGCTCCGCGAAGGTGTTCTGGGTGGCGGCGGCGTTGGGACAGCGGGACCTGGCGACGGTGGCGCCGCTCGCGGAGAAGGTGTTCCGCACGTCGGACAATGAAGCGTCCGGCGAGGTGATCGACCTGGTGGGCGGCCCGGATGCCATCAATGTCTATCTTCGCGGCCTGGGCCTGGAGCACACGGCGCTGACGAAGTGGAACTACGGCCGGGAGCGCTGGGCGACGAACTCTCCGCGCGTGATGGGGCGGGACAACTACTTCTGCGCGGACGACATGGTGTCGTTCCTGGCGCGGTTGGAGCGGCGGGAGGTGTTGGAGCCGGAGCCCACTGCGCGGTTGCTGAAGTGGATGGAGTTGACGCCTCGGGAGGGCTGCGGCGGTTGGCTGGGAACGCGCCTGCCCGCAAGCGCCCGCGCGTCGCTCCAGCACAAGGGCGGGTGGCTGCCGCCGGGATGCTGTGGGGATGACGCGCGCTACAACGTGCTCAACGAGGTGGGGCTGGTGACGCTGCCGGACGGAGGACGGTACGCCGTGGCCATCCTGGCCTCGCGAGGACCGGACTGGCCGAAGCAGGCGTTCTTCGTGGAGCGCGCGTCGTGCGTCCTGTACCGGCACCTGGCGAAGGACCTGTCGCTGGACTGTGGAGAAGCCCTGGCCCGCGCGGGCGGTCCGGCGCCCATCGTGTTGAAGCCCGGGGAACCCACGCCGAACTACGACTGCGAATGAGAAGGTGAGAATTCCATAGGGCCTCCCCGCCGGAGGCGAACCGCGAAAACCTGTCCGACAGTCGGACAGGTTCGGGCAACGGAAACCTGTCGGACAGTCGGACCGGTTGGGACCGCAGCGTGGAAGCCTGTCGGACAGTCGGACCAGTTGGGACCGCAGCGTGGAAACCTGTCGGACAGTCGGACCGGTTGGGACCGCACGGTGGAAACCTGTCGGACAGTCGGACAGGTTCGGGCAACGGAAACCTGTCCGACTGTCGGACAGGTTTGGACCGGTCGGGGCGGGAGGGGCCGCCATGCGGAAAGCCCGTCGGCACGGCGTGGGCGGGTACGCCGCGCCTCGTACCTGGCATGGGGCGTGAAAGTAGGACTGATGCCTCCGGAGCGCGCGGCGCTCCCATGTGAAGCCGGGCCGTTAATGCTGTCCGACGTGAATCACGGGGAGGTGTAGCCATGATGGATCCGCAGGCGTGGCGCAGGTTCTCGGAGCGGCTCGGGGTGGCGCATTCGATCATCCAGGCTCCGATGGCGGGCGGCCTGACGCCGCCGGAGCTGGTCGCGGCGGTGTCGGAGGCAGGAGGGCTGGGCTCATTGGGCGCCGCGTACGTACAGCCGGAGGACATCGTCCAGCAGGCCCGCGCGGTGCGCTCTCTCACCTCACGGCCCTACGCCATCAACCTCTTCGCGCCACAGCCCGCGGTGGCTCCCGCGGACCCGGGGCCCACGCTCGCCATCCTCGAGCGCTTCCATGCCGCGTTGGGGCTGCCTCCTCCCGTCATTCCCGCGACCGCGATGCCGGACTTCGCGAAGCAGGTGGAGGCCGTGCTCGACGTGGCGCCCACGGTGTTCAGCTTCACCTTCGGCATTCCGCCCGCACCGGTGCTGGAGGCGTTCCGGTCGCGCGGCATCCTTGTCGTGGGCACTGCGACGAACGTGCGCGAGGCCCAGGCGCTGGAGGCCGCGGGCGTGGATGCGATTGTCGCGCAGGGCTCGGAGGCGGGAGGCCACCGGGGCTCCTTCGGCGGTTCGTTCGAGGCGGGCATGGTGGGCACGATGGCGCTTGTGCCGCAGATGGTGGACGCCGTGCGGGTGCCGGTCATCGCCAGCGGCGGCATCATGGATGGACGCGGCATCGCGGCGGCCCGGATGCTGGGAGCCGCGGCCGTGCAGCTGGGCACGGCGTTCCTGCGGTGCCAGGAGTCCAGCGCGGCGGCGGCCCACAAGGCGCTGCTGCGCGAGGCCCGGGATGAGTCCTCACGCATCACCCGCGCCTTCTCCGGTCGCCCGGCTCGCGCGATTCCCAACGAGCTGACGACCACGCTGGAGGAGGCCGGAGCCATCCTTCCGTTCCCGCAGCAGCACGGAGCCACTCGCACGCTGAGGGCCGCGTCGTCGAAGCAGAACGACACGCGCTTCATGGCCCTGTGGGCGGGACAGGGCATTGGCCTGTCGCGAGAGGGCCCCGCGGCGGACCTGGTGCGCGCCCTGGTGGCGGAGACCGACGCCGCGCTGTCCGCCGTGCGCGGCTGATTCAGGACGTCGAGGGCGGGCCCATGCTCCGGCCCGCGATGCGCTGGCGCAGCGCCACGAAGTACATGCTGCAGAACGTGGCCACGAGGACCGCGACTTCATCCCAGTAGTCCAGCGGGTCCTCGTTCTCGTCCAGCAGCGACAGGCTGAGCAGGCACAGCACCACGTGCACGGCGAACACGGGCAGCGACGCCTGTCCCAGCGCCTCCAGCACCTTGGGACGCAGCCATCGGAACAGGCGGGGCGCGAGCCAGCTCGCCAGCAGGGCCACGGCCAGGAAGTTCACGAGCCTCAGCGGCGCGAGCGACCACTTGTCGAACAGCACCCCCGCGGCGCCCAGGTCCACATCGAGGTGTCGCACGACGAAGAACCCCAGGCTGACGACGGTGGCGCCCGTGAGGAGCCGGCGGGACACGGGCTCGCGCTGCTCTGGCGCGGTGGCACGGGCCACGCCCATCCACACCCCGAGCACCCAGAGGAACTGCCACGCGAACAGGTTGAACGCGCCCGACAGGTCGATGCTCAACGGCGGCCACGGCAGCACGGGGATGGCGACGAGCAGATCATACAGGGCGCGCTTGAGGCCCACCTGCGCCCAGACCCAGATGAGGGCGCTCAGCCCCAGCACCCGGGACCAGCCCTCCTTGCGCGCACCGAGCAGCACGGCGGGGGTGATCAACAGCAGCACGACATAGAGCGGAAGGATGTCGAGCAGCGGGGGACAGTAGAGGAGGAACAGGCTGCTCCACAGCGCGGTGAACGGGTCCTGATGGAAGAAGCCAATCAGGTTGTGGATGGCGGGCCTGCGCGCGGCGACGCCCAGCGTGGCGATGATGGTGAACGCGAAGACGAGCAGGGCGACGTGGTAGCCGTACACCTTGAGGGCGCGGCTCCAGAGGCTCTTGAACATCGCGGCCGTGCCCGCCTTCTTCGCGTGCACCACGCCCACGAGGAACGCGGAGAGGAACACGAAGCCCTCGGCGGCGGAGACGAAGCCGAACGGCTGATTGCCAAGGACACTCAGCCGGGTGGGCAGGTGCGTCAGCGTCATCAGGACGAGCAGCACTCCGCGCAGGCTGTCGAACTCAGGGCGGCGTTTCATGGCGGGTAGACTCTCTTCACCCATGCCACAGCCCCACGTCCCGGGTAAACCGCCCCGGTCGCTCGGATCCAGTGCCACTGTGCGGATGACGCACATGGCCGTCATCGCGTGGATGCTGCTCGTGGGGACCGGCTGTGCGGCGTCCCGAAACGTGCGGCTCGATACGGGCCGAGGACCCACCCGTGTCCACACGCCGCAACGGGACCTCCGGCTCGTGGAGCTGGACGAAGACGCCTTCGCGGCCACGGTCGCGGGGCTCGCACGCACCGCGCCTGTCTCCACGCACTCCATGGAGGCGGCCCGCCAGCTGCTGGCAGCCTCGTTTCCTTCACGCCCCTACGCCCACGTGCGTGGGCACCTGGGGCTCGTCTCCGTGCAGGAGCCTGGGCGTGGACACCTCCGGCTCGGTGAGGCTCCAGAGGTGGAACTGGCGGCGGCCTATGGCCGATGGTGCAAGCGCAAGGCGCTCACAGCCGATTGTCTCCACCTGCTGGAGCGCGGGTCCACGCTGGACGAGGACGGCAAGCGCACGCTGGCCTTCTCCCTCGCGTTGGACTCGGTGTGGGACGAGACGGAGGACGCGCTGCGGGGCATGACGGACCGCGAGGCCGTGCTCTCCATGATCGTCACGACGAGTGCCCTGTATCTGGGCCTGTGGCTGCTGCCGGAGCCGGTGTCCAAGGGCGTCGCGGCGACGATGACGGCGGTGCTCATCGCCTACCTGGGCATCGACACCGTGTGGAGCCTCATCCACGGATGGATGCGGCTCGCGGATGCAGTGGCGGAGGCCACGACCTTCGATGAGCTCCGGGACGCGGGAGTGCAGTACGGCGAGGTGATGGGCCAGAACGCCGCGCGGGCCTTCGTGATGCTGGCCACGGCGGCGCTGGGCAGTACGGCGGAGACGCTGGCCGCGAAGGTGCCCACGCTGCCCGGTTCGGCGCAGGCGTCACTCGTGGGCGTGGCGGAGGGTGGATTCCAACTGGGCGCGGTCGCGCAGGTGGAGTCCGTCGCCGTGTCCGTGACGGGTGACATCCTGATCACCCTGGCACCGGGAGCGGTGGCGACCGGCGGGCCCGTGGAGGTGCCGGGGCCGAAGCACCACATCGCTTCCGACAAGTTCAGCACGTCCACCGCGAATGGAGGTCCGTGGACGCCGCGCTATGAAGAAATCTTCGAGCGAGCAGGCATGTCGCTGAACGATCCGGAGAATCAGGTTCATGTTCCCGGTCATCAGGGACCGCATCCCCGCGAGTATCATGTCAGGGTCTACAATGAGCTCAACCTGGCGACTTCGAACTGCACGACCCTCGCGCAGTGTCGGGACTCGCTGACGCGGATGTTGCGAAGCCTGGCGAAAGAACTTGTCCGGGAGGGGAGCCCCCTCAACAAACTGGTGACCCGTAGGGAATGAGTCCAGGAACGCGAACCGTGCCGCAGCGCTACTTCGACCTCACCGATGACGTGTATCTGGAGGGACGTTGGGAGCTGGGGCATCCACAGGACACGCAAGGAGTGAAGCTCGTCAATCCATGGCAGTTCCGGACGGGCAAGCCGAGCTCCTGGACTGAGCGGGTGCGCATCCCGGTCAAGATTCCTGGGACAGCCATGGACTACTCCCACGCGGCGTTCGGCATCCCGGTGGTCACCTCGCGGGTGGCCACCCTCTTCGAACGGCTGGCTCCGAACGACGTTCAGCTGTTCCCCGTGGACATCCAGGGACAGCCCGACGACTTCTTCATCCTGAATGCCATCCGTCGCGTGAACTGTATCGATGATGAAGCCTCGGAAGAGGCGCGTTACTGGACCTCCGAGGACGGGTGGGCGGAGAAGGTCGGAATGTACCGGTCCGTCTGGGGCATGCGCATCGACGCCACACGGCTCGGCAGCGCGAGGGTCTTCCGGCCGCTGCACTGGGAAGTGGCCCTCGTCATTCCCGAGGACATCAAGCTCGCGCTGGAAGCCATTGGCGCCACGGGTGTGCGGTTTCAGGACGTGTCCCCGCTCCGCTGAGTTCCGCGCCTCCGTGCGTCACGGCGTCTGTCCGCCAGGCCGCTTGTTCCCAGGCCCCCGGTTGCAATCAGGGTGGGCCCGGCTACATTCAGCACTTCACCGCAGCCGCAACCCCCGGGTCCCTCGTCAGATGACGGTTTCGCTCACAGCCTGCCTGCAGCGTGCTCCGCGCCGGATTTCCGTGCGCCGGACGCTGCCCGCGCACGGCCGAGCCACCGCCTGGCTTGTCACCCACGCCGCCCGTCTCGCGTAGCTCACGACGGACGGCGTCCGCTCCACCCCCACTGAACCTTCGCGCCACGCACGCCCACCTTTCCAGGTGTGCGTGTCGTCCCCATCCCCCTTCCCACCGGAGGCAATCGCCATGACCCACGACCACCCCCTCATCGTCACCGACACCGACCTCCAGCGCCTGGAGCGCGTCGTCGAACAGTACGGCAACGCCCGCAACGCCGAGCTCGTGGAGCAGCTGGAGTCCGAGCTCGCCCGCGCCGTCGTCACGTCCTCCGCCTCCATTCCCCCCGACGTCGTCACCATGAACAGCACCGTCGTCTATGAAGACGGGGAGGCCGGCGAGACGCGCGAAGTCACGCTCGTCTATCCCAAGGACGCCAACAGCGACGCCGGCCGCATCTCCATCCTCGCCCCCGTGGGCAGCGCCCTCCTGGGCCTGTCCGTGGGCCAGACCGTGGAGTGGCCCCTCCCCCATGGCCGCACCCGCCGCCTGCGCATCGTCGCCGTGCCCTACCAGCCGGAGGCCGCGGGCCACTTCCACCTGTAGGCCCCGCGTCCTCCCATGACGCGTCAGCGCCGTGTCCGCGTTCCTCGCTGACGCGTCATGCCCGCCCGGGGAATGCCGGCCCCGCCGCATCCCCGCGCGATTGCTGGAAGTTGTTTTCCGGACACCTCCTGGCCCCTGGCGTGCAATCACCTGCGTACCCCTCGCCTGGCGAAGGGACGCGGGCCCTCTCACGCCCGCGTGTGCATGTGGAGGAACGCTTGTTCGCACGAAGGCATCACCTGGGGCTCGGAGGACTGGTCGTCCTCTGCGCCTTCAGCGCCCAGGCCCAGAGCAGCATCCCGGGCATTGAACTGGAGCGCCTGCAGCTCAACCCCGCCATGCGTGACAGCCTCGTGCTGTCCACCGGTGACCTGCTTCCCGCGGGCCAGTACCGCATCGGGTTGACGGCGCACTACGAGAACCGGCCCCTCGTCCTGGTGGAGAACGACGAGCGGCAGGCCGACATCATCTCCAGCCGCGTGACGGCGCATGTCAGCGCGGCGTACTCCCTCACGAACTGGCTGGAATTGGGCGCGCAGGTGCCCATCGTCGCCCAGTGGAGCCCGGAGACCACGGCGAACGGCGTGTCCCGTCCCACCACCAGCGCGCTCGGCACGCCGTGGGTCCAGGCCCGCGTGGGCTTCCTCTCCGAGAGCCGGGGCGGACCGATGGACCTGGGGCTGCACCTGAGCGCGGCCCTGCCCCTGGGCAACAAGGCCGCCCTCACCCGCGACGAGGGCTTCACCTTCTCCCCGCGCGTGGGCGCCGGCAAGCAGCTGGGCGGCACCTTCCGCGTGGGCGCGGACGTCGGCGCGCTCGTGCGCACGAAGACGTACGCGCTGACGCCGCAGACGCAGCCTTATCTGGATGAGATGGGCGTGGAGCTCAACGGCGGCGTCAACCTGTCCGCCGCCCTCTGGGGCCTGCGCGAAGAGGTCATCGTGCGCGGCACCGTCCCCACCCAGGACTCGCCCAGCTCGATGGAAGCGCTCCTGGGCCTGCGCGTCCCCACCGGTGACGGCACCGAGGTGTACGTCATGGGTGGCCCGGGCTTTGGCCAGACGCCGGGCACGCCGCGCTTCCGCGTGCTCGCCGGTGTGTCCTTCGGCACGCCGCCCGCGCCCAAGGGCCCCGTCTGTATCGCGGGCCAGCCCCACGTGGCCGCCGAGTGTCCCGACCTGGATGCCGACGGCGACGGCGTGAAGAACAGCGACGACCAGTGCCCCACGACGGCCGGCCTGGCGCAGCTCCAGGGCTGCCCGGACAAGGACGACGACCAGGACGGCATCCCCAACCTGGCGGACAAGTGTCCCACGCAGGCGGAGAACAAGAACGGCTTCGAGGACGAGGACGGCTGCCCGGACGACCCTGACTCCGACGGGGACGGCATCGTGGACTCCAAGGACCAGTGCCCCAAGGAGCCGGAGACGTTCAACCGCTACAAGGACAAGGACGGCTGCCCGGACGTGGAGCCCGACCGCGACGGCGACGGCATCGTGGACCGCCTGGACAACTGCCCTGACGACCCGGGCACCGAGGCCAACGGCGGCTGCAAGGAGGCGCCTGTCGCGCGCATCGACTCCGGCAGCATCCGCATCATGGAGGCCGTGTTCTTCGAGAACAACCAGGCCGTCATCCAGAAGCGCAGCAACGCGGTGCTCGACAAGGTCGCGGCCATCCTCGTGTCCCATCCGGACATCGAGAAGGTGCGCGTGGAGGGCCACACCGACGACACCGGCAAGGCCTCGTACAACATGGACCTGTCCCAGCGGCGCGCCGAGGCGGTGGTGGAGTACCTCGTGAGCAAGGGCGTGCAGCGCGAGCGGTTGGAGGCGAAGGGCTACGGGCCCACGCAGCCCATCGCGGACAACGCGAAGGCGGACGGCCGCGCGAAGAACCGCCGCGTCGAGTTCAAGATCGTCGGAGAGGCCGACGGCGTGCAGACCGCGCCGGCCTCCTCCTCTTCCCCCGACACCCTTCGGAAGTAAGGCAGACCGTTCATGCTCAAGACCCTGATGCATTCCCTCCGGGGAGACTCACCCCGCATGGCCCTGCGCACGGGCCTGCACATGCTGGCCCTGTGTTCGCTGTTCCTCCTCGCTGGCTGCGAGTCGGCGACCTCCACCTCCGAACCCGTCCTCACGAGCCAGTCCTCCGAGCTCGTGGGTGACGGCCGGCTCCAGCCCGGCGAGCAGTGCGACGACGGCAACACGGTGAGCGGAGACGGCTGTTCGTCCACCGGCACCGTGGAGGCGGGCTACCTGTGCAACGTGCCCGGCAACGCGTGCTCGTTGGCGAGCCTGTGCGGCAACAACGTGGTGAACACCGGCGAGCTGTGCGACGACGGCGACACCACCAGCGGAAGCAACGGCTGTTCGGCCACGTGTGATTTGTCGCTGTGTGGCAACGGCGCGTTCGACAACCGCCCGTACCCGTCCTACGCGCAGGAGGTCTGCGACGATGGCAACCGCTTCGAGGGCGACGGCTGCAGCCGCCAGTGCGAGGTGGAGCCCGGCTTCGCCTGCGCGGGCAGCCCCAGCCGCTGCGTGAAGGCGGGCGTGGCGGTGTTCAACACCGGCGTGGACGCGCAGAACCGCCGCCTGCCCACGGGCGCGGTGGATCCGCACTGGTTCTACGCCGGCACCACCACCGGCGCGGCCACCGGCGTGCGCGACGCGAACGACTGGCCGCTGGAGATGCAGACCGCGCGCTTCATGGCGGCCCAGGGCACGCAGACGTGCGTGTACCAGGACTTCCTCATCCCCTCGACGACGAACATCGGCCAGTTCCGCCTGCGCCTGGCCACCTTCAATGACAACCAGTTCGACGGCGCGAGGGTGAACGGCGTGGCCATCACGCCCGTCACCGTGAGCGAGCCCGCCGGCCAGCCCTGGCAGAAGAACATCTTCCGCGAGTTCGGCACCAACGCGGCCTGGCGCCCGGGCCTCAACCGCATCGAGCTGTGCAACGAGAACGACGACAACCCGCCGAACGCCTTCCGCTACCTCTTCGTGGACGCCTACGACGACCGCTGCGGTGACGGCGCCATCTCCCCGCGCGAGGAGTGCGACGACGGCAACACCACCAACAACGACGGCTGCAACGCCACCTGCGGCATCGAGCCCGGCTACGGCTGCGCCGGTGCGCCCAGCACCTGCGCGAAGACGTGCGGCAACGGCAACCTGAACCCCGGCGAGCAGTGCGATGACGGCAACACCGCCGCCAACGACGGTTGCAACGCCAGCTGCCGCGTGGAGGACGGCTACGCCTGCCCCGCGCCGGGTCAGGCCTGCGCGGCCACCTGCGGCAACGGCGTCATCAACGCGGGTGAGCAGTGCGACGACGGCAACGTGTTCAGCTCCGATGGCTGCTCGGCGGCGTGCCGCATCGAGACGGGCTACTCCTGCAACGGCGCCCCGTCCGTCTGCGCCCCGCTGTGCGGCAACGGCGTGCTCAACGCCGGTGAGCTGTGCGACGACGGCAACACGAACCTGAACGACGGCTGCTCCAACGCCTGCACCCTGGAGCTGGGCTACGCGTGCGCCACGCCGGGCCAGCCCTGCGCGAAGACGTGCGGCAACGGCAACATGGATCCGGGCGAGCAGTGCGACGACGGCAACCTGGCCTCCGGTGACGGCTGCGCCACCGAGTGCCGCGTGGAGGACGGCTACGCCTGCTCCACGCCGTCCAGCGGCCCCTCCGTGTGCGTCCAGTCGTGCGGCAACGGCACCGTGGATCCGAACGAGACCTGCGACGATGAGGGCGAGGCGTCCGGCGATGGCTGCTCCAATGGCTGCCGCGTGGAGCCGGGCTGGAGCTGCTCGGGTCAGCCCAGCGACTGCGTCACCCTCTGCGGCGACGGCATCCGCGCGGGCGCCGAGACGTGCGACGACGGCAACACCGTGGCGGGCGATGGCTGCAACGCCACCTGCGCCGTGGAGCCGGGCTACAGCTGCCCCGTCCCCGGCACCGCGTGCCTCAACACCTGCGGCAACGGCACGCTGGAGGCCGGTGAGCAGTGCGACGACAAGAACACCACGGCGGGCGACGGCTGCAACGCCACCTGCGCCGTGGAGCCGGGCTACAGCTGCAACGGCACGCCCAGCACCTGCGGCACCACCTGCGGCGACGGCATCCGCGCGGGCGCCGAGGTGTGTGACGACGGCAACCTGGTGGGCGGCGACACCTGCTCGCCGCGCTGCCTGCTGGAGGTGGGCCAGACGTGCACCGCGTCCAACGTCTGCGAGGCGTACTGCGACCCGGTCTCCCAGAAGTGCGTGGCGGAGGAGCCCGGGCCCGTGACGCCGGCCCCGGTCATCACCGGCCCCGCGGCGAACGCCACCGTGACCACCGGGACTCCCCCCATCACCGGCACCGGCGAGCCCGGCGCGACGGTGACGGTGCGCGAGGGCACCACCGTGGTCTGCACGGCCACCGTGGACGCGTCCGGCAACTGGACCTGCACGCCCACGACGCCGCTGGTGGAGGGTCCGCACACCGTGACGGCCACTGCCGAGACGCCCACGAGCAGCCCCAGCTTCCCGTCCACCGCGGTTCCCTTCGTGGTGGACAGCGTGGTTCCGGACAACCAGGCCCCGGACACCTCCATCGTGAAGGGCCCGGAGCCGACCACCTCCGACCGCACGGCGGACTTCGAGTACGCCTCCACGGAAGAGGGCTCCACGTTCGAGTGCAGCCTCGACGGTGGTGCCTGGGTCCCGTGCCAGGACAGCTACACGGTGGGCAACGGCGACCATGTCCTGCGCGTCCGCGCGGTGGACGGCAGCGGCAACGCGGATGAGACCCCCGCGGAGTACACCTGGACGGTGGTGAGCACGCGCGCCTTCGCGGGCGGCGGGTGCAGCACCGCGCCGGATGCCTCCTGGCTGGCCCTGCTGGGCCTGATGGGAGTGCCGGGGCTGCGCCGCCGTCAGCGCCGCGCCGCATAGCAGCCTCGCGGAGCCCGCCGGAGGGGCCGGCCTTCCCCCTTCCCGGGAGCGCCCCCTCGCTCCCCTTCTTGGCGCCCTTCCGGCGGCGCTCCCGCGTCCCCCGGCCTTCCCCGTATGCTTCGTCCGTGCCCGGGGCAGGTCCGCAAGAGTCTTACGAGGAGGAGGTCCTGCTCGCGCTGGACGAGGGGCTGCTGTCCTCCGAGGAGGCGGCCGCCCTGCGCGAGGAGGCCCTCCGACTGCACCGCGGGCCCCTGGAGCTGCTGAAGGAACGGGGCCGGCTGACGGAGGACACCCTGGACCTCTTGCGGCAGGACCTGGCTCGCGGCACGGACCGGGGGGAAGCCCCCATCCAGGAGGCCGCCACGCTGGGCACGGCGGTTCCGTCCTCGCTGGCCGTGGGGGGCATGCCTTCCTTTCCGGTGCCCGGCTGGGACCGCTACGAGCCCGTGCGCTTCCTGGGGCAGGGCGGCATGGGGCAGGTGTTCCTGGCCTATGACCCGCTGTTGCGCCGCAACGTGGCCCTCAAGTTCGTGCGTGACGGGGACCCGGAGCTGGCCCGCCGCTTCCTGTCCGAGGCCCGCGCCCAGGCCCGCGTGCGCCACGAGCGCGTGTGCGAGGTCTACGAGGTGGGCGAGGTGCGCGGGCACGCCTTCATCGCCATGCGCTACGTGGAGGGCCCGTCGCTGGGACAGCTCTCCAACTCGCTCACGCTGGAGCAGCGCGTCTGGGTGCTGTGCCAGGCCGCGGAGGGCGTGCACGCCGCGCACCGCGTGGGGCTGGTCCACCGCGACCTGAAGCCCGGCAACATCCTGGTGGAGCGCACGGAGGACGGAGGCTTCAACCCGTTCGTGATGGACTTCGGCCTGGCGCGGGACTGGCGCGAGGACAGCACCACCCCGAACGCGGTGCTGGGCACGCCGCACTACATGCCGCCCGAGCAGGCCCGCGGCGAGGGCCACCGCCTGGACCGCCGCGCGGACGTCTACGCGCTGGGCGCGACATTATATGCGCTGCTCACCGGGCAGCCTCCCTTCACCGGCGGGACGGAGAAGGAGGTGCTCGCGAAGCTCCAGGCGGAGCCGCCTCCGCGTCCGCGCGCGCTGGAGCCGGACATCCCGGAGGACCTGGAGGCCGTGGTCCTCAAGTGCCTGGAGAAGGAGCGGTCGCTCCGCTACGACTCCGTGCGCTCCTTCACGGACGACCTGGAGCGCTTCCTGGCCGGCGAGCCGGTGCGGGCCCGCCATGGCGCGCGCTACTGGCTGGGCAAGAAGGTCCGCAAGCACCGCGCGGCGCTGGCGCTGGGTGGCACGGTGGTGGCGGTGGTGGCCGGCGCGCTCACGCAGGCGCAGCTCGCGCGCGGCGAGGTGGCTGAACGCGAGCGGCTGGCCCGCGCCTTCACCGAGCGCGTGGAGCGCATCGAGTCCTCGGCGCGCTACTCCGCCCTGTCGCGCCTGCACGACACGCGCAAGGACCGTGAGGCATTGCGCGCGAGCATGGCCGCGCTGGAGCAGGAGATTTCACGCGCGGGCGCGCAGGCGGTGGGCCCCGGCGAGTACGCGCTGGGCCGCGCCCTGTTCGCGCTGGACGACCTGGACGGCGCGCGCGGCAAGTTGGAGTCCGCGTGGGCGCACGGCTACCGCGAGCCCCGCGTGGCGTGGGCGCTGGCGCAGACGCTGGGCCACCTGTACCGCGAGCAGCTGCTGCTGGACGTGGAGCGCCGCGCCCCCGCGCAGCGCGAGGCCCGGCTCAAGGAGCTGAACGGGCGCTACCGCGACCCGGCGCTCGCGTACCTGCGCCAGGCGGAAGGGCCGGATGTGCCCGCGCCGCCGTCGTTCGTGAAGGCCCTGTTCGCCTTCTATGAGGACCGGCCGGAGGACGCGCTGGCGCTGCTGGACGCGCCGGGAACGCAGGCGCCGTGGTTCTACGAGGCGCCGCTGTTGCGTGGCGACATCCTGCTCGCGCGGGCCACGCGACGCTGGAGCGGCGGGGACCGCGCGGGTTCGCAGGCGGACCTGGCGCTGAGCCGCGAGGCGTACGCCGCCGCCGTCGCCACGGCGGAGAGTCAGCCCGTGGTGCACTCGGTGCTGGGGCGGCTGGAGCTGGCCGCGCTGGTGATGGAGCTGTACGGCGAGGGCAACGTGCTGCCGCACTACGAGCGGGGCCTGGAGGCGCTGTCGCACGCGCTCGCCGCGGCGCCGGACCATGCCCGCTCGCTGGTGCTGGTGGCGCGCTTCCACCGCCGGCTCGCGCAGCAGCGCATGAACCAGGGCGGCGAAGGCGTGGCTCCGCTGCTGGAGAAGTCCCTGGCCGCGCTGCGCACCGCGGAGGCCGTGGCCACGCCGAGCGACCGCATCCCGCTGGAGCGGGCCATGACGCATCGCCAGTGGGCGCGCTACCAGCAGCTGCGCGGGGAGGACCCGCGCGGACAGCTGAAGCTCGCGATTGACTCCTTCGAACAGCTGCGCCCGGAGGACCGCGACTTCGCGTTCCACGACAACCTGGGCCTGACCTGGCAGGGACAGGCGGACGCGGAGGCCGCGCGCGGCGGAGATCCGCTGCCGCTGTTGGACAAGGCCATCGCCGGGTACCAGGCGGCGCTCCAGCTGAGCGAGCAGCAGCCGTTGTCGTGGATCAACCTGGGCGTCGCGTACCGCAAGCGGGCGGGCGCCCAGGGTGCGCCGGATGCGACGGGCGACCTGCGCCGCGCGAACAGCGCGCTCACGCGGGCCCTGTCCCTCAACCCGGACAACTTCGTCGCGTGCTTCAACGGCGCGGAGGTGGCGGAGCAGCTCGCGCGAGCCCGCTACCTGAAGGGCGAGGACGTCAGCGTGGACCTGGAGCGCGCCCTGACGCTGTACCGGCAGGGGCTGGCGCTCAACGCGAAGCCGCCCGCGCTCCACAACGCGCTGGGCTCCGCGGTGTTCTGGCAGGCGGAGCTGCGGGCAGAGGAGGGCGGCGACACGAAGGCGCTGCTCGACGAAGCGAAGGCATCATTCGAGAAGGCCCGCGCCCTGGCGCCCACGCAAGGCTTCGCCTTCAACAACCTGGGCGAGTGGGAGGTCTTCCGCGCGGAGCTCCAGCTCGCGAAGGGCGAGGACCCGAGCGTCGCGCTGCGCGCCGCGGTGGAGGACTACACGGAGGCGTTGAAGCGGCTGCCGGACGACGCGGACCTGCTGGCGAACCTGGGCAAGGCCTGGGTGCGCCACGCGACGTGGACGCTGTCACAGGCGCGAGACCCGGCGGCGGACCTGACGAAGGCGGAGACGGCGCTGAACCGGGCCCGCGAGCAGAACCCACGCCTGGGCAATGCCTGGCGCTATCTCGCGGAGGCTTCCGGCATCCGGGCGCGCTGGATGGCGCGGGGGCACGGCGCGGCGGACGGCGAGTTCACGCGCGCGGCGGAGGCCTTCGAGGAGGCGATGAAGCTCGACCCCAGGCTGGAGTACCGGCTCGCGGCGGCGGAGCTCCACGACGCGTGGGCGCGGTGGCGCATCCGCGAAGGGCAGGACGCGGCGGCCGGGCTGACGCGGGGACTGGCGCTGGCCGACGCGGTGGTGGCGGCCCGTCCCCGGTGGAGCCGGGCGCGCGAGGTGAGGGACGGCCTGGTGGCGCTGCGCACCGGACCGCGCGTCCCGAACCCGGAGAGCGTGGCCGATGCACCCACGCCCTGAGGACGTCAGCGGCGGACCTCTACCGGAGGGTCGTTGTTCACGTCGATGCCGCCGTTCTTCCGGTCCGCCTGCCCCTCGGTGGTGCTGTCGTCCTGGACCTTGCGCGCGTGGATGTGCACCTGGAAGGGATGCATCCCCCGCTTCGCGTGGGGGGCGACGGTCAGCGGCACGGGCACCGCGTTGTCGCCGGTCACCTTGAACGGGCTCCGCGTGGTGAAGCAGTTGTCGTGGTGGAACGACACGGTCGCGGTGGTGCCCGCCGCGTAGCCGGTCATCACGAAGACCACCAGGTCGCCGTGCTTCACCTCCGGCGAGGGGTCGTAGGTGATGGAGTCCTTCGGGGAGATGGTCACTGTCATGAGAGCCATGGGCCCGGACTGCATTGCAGCGCCTGTACCAGCGCGCGGGCCGTGAACACCGCTGGGAGGCTGCACGGCCGCGACACGGGACAGGGGCCCCGGACACGTCAATCGCATGTCACGGTCCGGGGCTGACGTGTCCGTCGGTCAGACGGTCTCCGGCGGGTCGTTGTTCACGTCGATGCCGCCGTTCTTCCGGTCCAGATTGAGCGGCGGGCCGACCTTGTCCGCGCTCTGGCGGCTCGACCCATCGTCGATGGTCGCGTCGAACGCGTAGACCCGCTTCGGCGCGGTCATGGAGACGGTCAGCGGAGAGGTCGCCAGCGCGTGGGTCCCTCCAAGCTGGTACGGGTACGGGGTCGTGGCGGAGACGGTGAGGCAGTTCCCGTCGGGGAACGTGATGGTGGCGGTGTAGGAGGCAGGGTAGCTGCCCATCGAGAACACCACCGTGTCACCGTGTTTCACTTCCGGGCCGGGGCTGTAGCTGATGGGAACCGTGGAGAGGTCGACTGTGATGGTGGCCATAGGTCCGCATAGCATTGCAGCCCCTGTACCAACATGCATGTCTTGAAGATGCGCCCGGATGTTTCACGGCCGCGCCTTCCCGGACGCGTCAATGACACGTCCGGGGCCGGGAGCTGACGTGTCCGGCGCCTACCGGAGCAGCTCCTTCGGCGGGTCGTTGTTCACGTCGATGCCGCCGTTCTTCCGGTCCCACTCGTGGCCCTTGCGGGCCAGGGACTCCTGCCCGCTGTTGAAGTCCACGTCGAAGGTATAGACCCCGCGCGCCGCCGTGAGGGCGACGGTCAGGGGCGCGGTCGCCATCGTGGGGCCCCCGAGCGTGTACGGGCCAGACGTGGTGAGGCAGGTGCCGTTGGGGAACGTCACGGTGGCGGTGGCGCTGAGCGCGTTGCCCAACGTGAAGACCACCTTGTCGCCTTGCTTCACATCGGGGCTGGGGGTGTAGGTGACAGGGGTCGTGGAGACGTCGATGGTGATGGTGTTGGGGGGCATGGTGCCCGCCGCCATTGCAGACGCCATACCAGCTCAGCTCGCGTCCAATCCCAGCTCACGCACACGGCGATGGAGCGCGCGGCGGGAGACCTCCAGCTTCTGCACCATGCGGTCCAGGTCGCCCTCGCATTCGTGGAAGCAGCGGGTGATCTCCTCCGGGCTCAGGTCGCGCGCGGTCCGCAGGAGCGAGCTCTTGTCGATGAGCACGTACACGGAGGAGCGCGGGATGCCCAGCCAGTCCGCCGTGGCCTTCAGGTCCCACGCGCAGGCGCGCAGGGCCTCCAGCACCTCCTGCTCGCTCACCTCCGACGGCTTGCGCCGCGCGGGCGCACGCGTCTCCGAAGGCGCGGGGGTGTCCTCCGAGGCAGGGGAGGGCGCGTGCTCGCTCAGGGGTCGTCCGGGGATGGGCAGCGCGTCGGCGTCCAGCGACTGCTCCAGCCGCGCATCCACGCGCAGCCCGGGCAGCCCCCGGCTCCCAATCACGAGCTGCCGCGCGACGTTGCGCAGCTGGCGCACGTTGCCGGGCCACGCGGAGCGCACCAGCCGCGCGGCGAGCGACGCGGGCAGCCATGGCTCCGCTCTCGCGTCCGAGGAGCTCAGCCGCCCCGCCTCGCCCGTGGACTCCAGCTCCTGGCGCGCGAAGTGGAGGAACAGCGGCGCGATGTCCTCGCGGCGCTCGCGCAGCGGGGGCACGGTGATTTCGAAGCCCGCCAGCCGGTGCAGCAGCGGGGCCTTGAAGTGGCCGTCGTGGATGCGCGCCTCCAGGTCCGCATCCGTGGCGGTGACGAGCCGCACGTCCACGCGCACCGGGGTCTGCGCGCCCACGGGATAGACCTCCTGGGTCTCCAGCACGCGCAGGAGCGCCGCCTGGACCTCTGGAGGCGCCTCCGCCACTTCATCCAGGAAGAGCGTGCCGCCGTGGGCGGCGCGGAAGAAGCCCTCGCGGTCGCGCGCCGCGCCGGTGAACGCGCCCCGCACCACGCCGAACAGCTCCGCGGCGATGAGGTCCTTCGACAGGGCGCCCAGGTTGACGCTGACGAAGGGGCCCGCGCGGCGCGGACTCCGCGCGTGGAGCGCTCTCGCCACCAACTCCTTGCCCGTGCCCGTCTCACCCCGCACCAGCACGGGGACCTGGAGGTCGGCCACGCGCAGCACGTCCTCGCGCACGCGGACGATGCCCTCGCTGTCGCCCACCATGCCCAGCGCCGTCAGCTCCGTCTGGGCACCCGCGCCGCGCACGGTGGCCTGGTGCAGCAGCAGCGCCACGCGCCCGGCGAGCACCAGCGGCACGCCCGCCACCAGCGCCTCCGCGGGGAACTCCCGCCCGCCTCGCACCGGCTCGCTGCCCACCCACACCGGCGTCCCGCCCTCCGGCACCCGCAGCCGCACGCTCCCGTCCGTCCCCGCCTCGAAGCGCACCGGCGTGCGGCTGAGGAACGGGTCCCCCAGGGGCAGCGCCAGCACCGCGCCTGGACGGCTGAAGTCCGGCGCGTTGCGGGACAGCGCCACCGCGCGCTCTGCGGACAGCAACCCGTCCAGCAGCAGCCGCTCCCCGATGCGCTGGGGCTGGGCATGGCCAATGAGCGTCAACGCCGGCATCACCTGGGCGGCCTGCGAAGGCGTGCCCTGCGTGCGGACGGCGGTCGTGGAGAAATCCGTGGGGTTCTTGGGCGGCATGGACCTCCCAGGCAGCCTACAACGGGCTGGCTGCCCCGGGGCCTGGCAGGCGTCGTTCCGTACAAACCGTCCCCACGGCTGCTCGCAAGGTGGGCATTGGCGGTAGGGGCGGAAGCCACGCCCGCGCCCCATCCGATGAATAGGTTTGTGACGCGTCCCGTGTGGATTTTCGAGAGAGAGCGCGACCTCCATGACTCCTTCGACCTCGAACATCACCGTCTTCGATGCCGTCCTCTTCGACCTGGATGGCGTCGTCATCGACACGACCGAGCTGCACTACCGCGTCTGGGAGGAGTTCGCCCGCGAGCGGGGCTATGTGCCCACGCGTGAGCAGTTGCTCGCCACCAACGGCCGCCGGGCCGGGGAGACGCTGCGCGCCTGGTTTGGCGCGCAATTGAACGACGAGGAGGTCGCCGTGCTCACCGACGACCGGGAGCGGGCCTTCCACCGGCTGCTCGACCACGAGCAGGTGTCACCCGTCCCCGGCGTGGGCGCCTACCTGATGTCCCTCAAGCAGGCGGGCGTGCCCTGGGCCCTGGGCACGAGCGCCCTGGCGGAGAACGCGGAGCGGGCCCTGGAGCGCGTGGGGCTGGAGCACCTGTTCCCCGTGCGGGTGACGTCCACGGACGTGACGCGGGGCAAGCCGGATCCGGAGGTGTACCTCAAGGCCTCCGCCGCGCTGGGCGTCGCGCCGCAAGCGTGCGTGGTGTTCGAGGACGCGGTGGCGGGGCTTCAGGCCGCGCGGGCCGCGGGCGCGGCGTGTGTCGCCGTCACCACGTCGTTCCCGCGCGAAGTCCTGGTGCGCGAGCGGCCAGACTTCCTGGTGAGGGACTTCCGGGACCTGCCGCAGGCGTTGCGTCCCGGAAGCCACGGCTTCACGGCGCCGACGGCACCTCACCCGTGAGCACGCAGATGAGCGCGTCCGGGTCGCACTTCACGGGGAACAGCGGGTTGATGCCGGAGCCGCGCAGCCGTCCCGCGTCGTAGTCCGCGTACGGGTCGCACAGCGTGTCGTCCGGCAGCTTCGTCTTGCTGTTCTGGCACTTCACCACCGGCCAGATGCCCTTCACGGTGTACTCGGCGCTGCAGCCGTTCTCCGAGTACCCGAGGTCCGCGGTGAACTGCGTGCCCGGAATCTCCGGCGTGTTGTAGATGCGCAGGTTGCTCCACGAGTAGACGAAGTCCTGCTCGGGCAGCAGGCCGCCGTCGGGCGCCGCGGACGCGGGCACCTCCAGCCGCGTCTGCGTGAGCTCCGGCACCGAGCAGAAGTGGTCCGCCCCCGGCGTCGCGGAAGCGAAGGAGCCCACCGCGGTGGCGGACGCCTTCGAGTCCTCCGTCAGCCGGGACGCGAAGTCCTCCATCAACTTGCCCAGCCGCGCGCTGCGCACGCCCACGGTGTCGGGCCCGGCCGGGTCCGGGTTGAAGAACTTCTGCAGCCCCAGCGGCTCCGGCTTGAGCCGCGCGCAGACGGTGTCCGGGTTCTGGCCGGGCTTGAGCTGATACGACGCGGCGAACGAGCCGGTGGAGCCGTCCGACACGGCGCGAGCCACGACGCACTCGGGCTCCGGTTCACTGCCGCACGCACCCACGGCGACGGCCGCCGCCGCGAGCCCTGCACTCACTGCCATCCAACGAAGCTTCATCGCGGGAGTCCTCATGGGCTTGGGCCTAGAAGCTGAGCTTCGCGCCCAGGCGGATGGAGCGCGGGGCCTGGTAGGCGGTGGGCCGCTTGAAGTTGGGGTTGATGTCCTGCACGCCGATGGGCAGCCCCGTGGCGGTGGAGATGACCTTGCAGTTGGGGTTGTTCTCGCGGAGGCAGGCGGTGAGGTCGTCCGGCTTGCCGCCCTGCTCGATGGCGTACACGCGCGTGGTGGTGAAGGTCTGGTCCACGTCCGTGTACTGCTGGAAGTTGAAGAGGTTGAACACGTCCAGGGACACCGTGAGGACGTAGTCCTTCACCAGCCGCTGGTTGAGGCCCACGTGCCCGTCCACGCCGTGCACCCAGGGCAGCCGGCCCGCGCTGCCGCGCGGCAGGATGAACGTCTCCGAGCCGCTGCGGCGCGGGTGCGCGCCCAGGTAGTTGAGCGGCGTGCCGGAGCGCGCCCGGTAGTTGCCGCCCACGTTGATGCTGGTGGACGGCCCCAGCACCAGCTCCTTCGCGGCGAACACCTTGAAGGAATGCGTGCGGTCCCCGGGCAGCTGTCCCTCGCGGTTGACGGTGAGCGACACCAGGTCGAAGTCGCGCGTGAGATTGGGAGACAGCTGGCCGGTGTCCGCGCGGAACAGGCCGGAGTAGTTCCCGCGCAGGTTGGCCCAGGTGTAGCTGGCCTGGGCCAGCCACCCGTTGGTGAAGGCGCGCTGGAAGTAGAGGTTCACCGCGTCGTACTCGCGCCGCGCCACCGGGAAGTCCGTGGAGTAGCCCTTGCCCGGGTTGCCCAGGAAGAAGGTGCTGCCGTCGTCGCGGCTCATGTCCTCGATGACGTCGTTGAGGTAGCGCCGGGTGTACGTGGCGCCCAGGCGGCTCGCGGTGAAGAGCTCGTACTCACCGCCCACCACGAACTCGTCCGCGGACTGGGCGCGAATCTGGGGGTCCACCGGCACGCGGTCGCCGCCCTGCGCGTCCCACAGCTGGTTGGGGCTCTCGCGGTTGCCAATGGGCTGGCGGTTGGCGTTCTGGGTGCAGTCCCCGAGCAGCGAATCCTCACGGGACGGATGGCACGGGGGCGAGTCGTAGGTGGCGGAGAGCAGCTGCTGCTGCGGGAAGGACAGGTCCGCCATGTCCAGGGGGACGTTCTCGAAGAAGCGCGCGTAGTTGGCGAAGAGCTTGGCGCGGCCACTCTGCGTCGGGTCGTAGATGACGCCCAGGCGCGGGGACCACTGGTTGGGCAGGTGCAGGCCCACCTCGCCGTCCAGGCCGTAGATGGTCTGCACGTCGTAGCGCAGGCCCACGTTGACGGTGACCTTGTCCATGACGGACCAGCTGTCCTGGAGGAAGCCGCCCACGGTGGTGGACGTGGAGGTGCCTTCCTTGTTGGGCAGGAACACCGGCAGGTCCGGGGCCGCCAGGTAGCCGTACTGGTTGAGGGTGAAGAAGCAGTCGCCGCCGGTGCACTCCTGCCAGTGCGTGAAGCCGGTGCGCGCGCGGTTGTTGTAGAAGCTCATCCGCTCGATGTCCGCGCCGGCCTTGAGGATGTGGTGGCCCAGGGCCTCCAGCAGGTACGTGCCCATCACCTTGCCCTGCACGCGGTCCAGCCGCTGGACGCTGATGGTGCCGGGGCCGCCCGTGGAATAGCCCGTCACGGGGCAGCGCAGCCGCTGCTCCTCGGGCGTGGTGCCGCAGGCGTCCGCGGAGGGAAGCGACTCGAACTCGTTGATGGTGTGGTAGCCGGGGTTCTTGTTGCGGGTCCACGAGATGCGGGGCTTCGCGTCCAGGCCCACGCCGGAGCCCAGGTCCGAGCCGTCCGACGGGAGGATGGAGTCCGCCTGGTGATGCCAGCCGAGCGTCGCGTCCACGAGCAGCTTCTTGTCGAAGAAGGACGACGCCTGCTTCGCCACGATGTCCATGGCGCTGTTGCTGCGCCGGGTGGCGATGGATTCATACGAGCCCTGCACGAAGCTGGTGCACGACAGGCTGGTGCACACCTCCGGCTCGCCGTCGTCGCTGAAGGAGTACTTGCCGCTGCCGCCGGACGAGCGGGGCGTGCCGAACACGGACACGGACAGGCTGTGGTCCGGGTTGAAGTTGTAGGTGAGCTTGCCCAGGTACTGCACGCTGCGCTCGTCGGCGAAGCGGGTGGTGCGGCTGCCTTCGATGGGGCTCACCTGGGAGAAGCCGGTGGTGGGGTCCTTGCGGCGCGCGCCCACGGCGGTGCAGCCGTTGGCGGGGTCCACCTCCGAGCACAGCTCGTAGCTGCTGAGCTGGCGGTCCACCTGGATGCGATTGAAGGACGGCGCGACGCCCACGTAGAACCAGAGCTTGTCCTTGAGGAGGGGGCCGCCCAGGTCGAAGCCGAAGTCGCCCAGGTTGTGGGCGCTGCCCTGCGCGGAGATGACGCTGCCCTCGCGGAGGATCTCCTTGCCGGACGTCTGGAACGCGCCAGGCGCGTAGTTGGCGAACACGGAGCCGTGGAACTCGTTGGAGCCGGACTTGGTGACGACGTTGAGCACGCCGCCGGTGGAGCGGCCGTACTCCGGCATGTAGCCGCCGGTGATGATGTTGACCTCCTTCACGAACTCCACGGACAGGGGCGTGCCCAGCGTGCCCACGCCGGGGTCGTTCACGGACAGGCCGTCCACGACGTACTGGCTCTCAGGGGACGAGCTGCCGCTGATGCTCACGCCGTAGCGGTCCTCGGTGGCGCCGGGGGCCAGCTCCGCCAGGCCTTCAAAGGAGCGGGACGCGGAGCCCTTGGTGCCGGGGCGGATGACGGCGATGTTGCGGATGAAGTCCTGGTCCACGGTGACGCCCGCGGCGCTGGAGCCCACGTCCAGGGTGGGCGGAGCGCCGACGACCTCGATGTCGGAGCTGAGGTTGTCTGGCGCCAGCTCCGCGTTGAAGCGGATGGTGCGGTCGATTCTCAGCAGGATGCCGTCGCGGGCATAGGGCTGGTAGCCCTGGGCCTCGAAGCGCAGCGTGTACGTGCCCGGCGGAAGCTGGGGGATGCGGTACAGGCCGCTCTTGTCGGTGAGGACGGTGCGCTCGCCCTGCAGCTGGGCCGAGGTGGCGGTGACCACGACGTCCACCAGGGGCTTCTTGTCGAGCGCGTTCGTCAGGGTCCCGGTGATGACCGAGTTGCCCTGGGCCCAGGCCCCGGCTCCCCACAACACGACCATGAGCCAGAGCCCACGGATGAAACGGATTCGTCTGAGCACGTCCGCGCCCCTCCCGGCGAAGGGGGCGACTTTGTCGCAAAACGTGAGAAATCCACCAGCCCAAATCAGAAAGACTTTGCCGCCAGAGCGGAAAACGACTGGCCCGCTGCGTCAGCAGACTGTGTCCGCACGCGGCGAGAGGGGAGATGCACGGGCAGTCGATAGCCTGCGGGACGGACGCGGCTTCCATCCCCTGCGCCATCGACCCGGATGAACTCACGACTCGTGCTCTTCGCGGCTTTGCTCTCCAGCGCTGTGGCGCTCATGGCGTGTGCCCTGGCGGGGGGTGGGGCGTTCATGCTGGCGCTGTTCCCGGCCGTGGTCCTGCTGTGCCTGCTGCTCCACGTCAGTCAGCGGGTGGCTCACTGGCGGCGCATGCGTTACTTCGAGCTCTCCAGCAAGGCCTGGTGGGGCGGCTCGATCGCTGGGGGGCTGCTCACGAGCCTCTGGGCGGTGACGGAGGTGCTCTCCTACTTCTCCACGCCGGAGCACTGCGGCAAGGGCGGCTGTGCGCTCATCATCTTCTATCTGCCCCTGGCCCTCGTGGTCGGAATGCCATTGGGGATGCTGGTCTCGTCGGCGGTGCTGGGGGCGGTCGGGTTGGTGAAGGGATTGAAGCCGGTGGCCGTGCAGGGCGTGCTCGCGGGCACGGCGGCCTTCGGCTTCGTGCTCTTCCTGATGCTGGGCGCATAGAAACGCTCAGGGGATGTTCCAGGGCTCCGAAGTGAAGAGCGCGTGGAAGAGCGTGGTCTCTGGCGGCTTCATGAAGTTGACGTAGAGCGGAACGGGCGTCTGGGCGACTTCGAGGGGCAGCGCGGTCGCGCCGTATTCAGCCTCGATGCGCTGCGCGACGACCTCCGCGATGCTTCGCAGTTCCAAGGGAATGGGCCCCAGGAACACCTTGGAGTCCAGACAGCGCTTCCCCACGTATTGATGCCGAACGCAGTGCACCGTGTAGACCGGGGCCAGGATGCTGAGATACCCGGCGACGGTCCAGATGAACTGAGGCCGGCTCATGATGCGCTCGTAAGGGGGATAGACGAGAGCGCCAAAGCTGGGGTTCGCCAGGGGCGGCGTGTAGTCGCAGACCTTGCAGTCTGGAAGCTCCTTCCTGAGCTCCCGGAGCAGCGCTCCCCAGCGAGGCCCTTCCTTGTTCTTCTCGTCCCAGAGGGCTTCGTAGCGGAGGTCCTCGGGACTGGGCTCCTGACGGAAGATATAGGCCTGGTCGGCGCCCCAGTAGAGACGAGCAATCGCGAGCAGGTCTTCTGTGGAAGGCGTCATGGCTTCCGGCTTCCGGCCCCCATGGGGCTGGTGGCCTTGTGACACGTCGAAGCGACCCGCGAACCCCGGACTGCTCCACCGAGTGCCAGGGTGAACGTGTCCCTGAACTGTGTGCAGGCAAGCCCCAGTGCTGTGACAGGCGTGGTCGAACTGAACACGGTCTGTGCCGCCAGGTTCGCGCAGTCCGCTGAGATGCGCTGGGCTGGTTCCCGCGGAAGAGGGCCCAACGATTCTGTCTCCAGGGGCATCCCGATGCCCAGCGTGCACTTGAAGACTTCTCCCGTGTCACGCCGGAGCGGAACATGAACACAGGCCTCCTGCCAGCCATCTGCGCCTGGCTCTGTCTTGCTCACTACGGTGACGAACCGGAAGTGCCGGGGCTGGAGGCTCCCCTCGACCACGGTCCCAGACCCTGTCGCGCAGCCCGTGAGCAGCCACGCCAGTCCCAGGCATACCACCCGCTTCGTCGCGTCCATGGCCTTCCCCCCGGAAGACCACCGACGTCACTTCGGAATCCTCTCAAGGCTCCATCGTCTCAGGGGGCGGGCTGTCCGCTGAGCGACGCGGCTGAGTTGGCATATAAAAGCCCTGATGACCTCACGCCTCGCGCTCTTCGCGGCCCTGTGCCTCGGCTCCCTTCTCTTCGGTCTGTCGATGCTGGCAACGGCGTTCCGAGGCGTCGTCGCGCTCCCAGTGGCGTTGGGCCTGGGCCTGGGCCTGCTGGCCCTCGTCATCGTCACCTTGCGCCGGGCGCCACGCTGGCGGAATGAGAGCGCCTTCACGCTCTCCGGAAGCGCCTGGCGGTGGCTGTCGTTGGCGGGGGCGCTGCTCTCGGGGCTCGGCGCGACGGCCGTCGTCCTCGACAAGCTCGCACTGCCACTGCCGTTCGGCGAGTGCTTGGGCTCGAGCTGCGAGGTGTCGTACTCGCTCACGCCGCTCGTGTTCGTGTCCAGCTTCCTCGGCGGATGGCTCGTGTCCGCGGCGCTGTTGGGCGCCTACGGACTGCTGCGAGCCATCTCATCGGCCGCGGTGTGGGCCGTGGGCGTGTCCGTGGGGACCGGCGCGGGCCTGCTCTACCTGATTGTGCACATGGGACCCTAGAAGCCCCGCAGCGCTCCGCCGTCGCAGGCAATGGACTGGCCGCTGATATACGCGGCCGGCTCCGACGCCAGGAACGTCACCAGCGCCGCGAACTCCTCCGGCCTCCCCAGCCGCCGTGCGGGGATGTTCGGCGCCACCTTCTCGTCGGACAGGCCCAGGTCCTTCATCCGGTCCGTCGCGTGGTAGCCCGGCAGCGCCGCGTTCACCGTGATTCCATACGGCGCCACTTCATTGCTCAGGCTCTTCACCAGCCCCAGCAACCCCGCGCGCAGGCCGTTGGACACCGTGAGGTTGTTCATCGCCTCGCGCGCCGCCGTGGATGTCACCAGCACGATGCGGCCCCAGCCCTGGGCCTTCATGCCCGGCAGCGCTTCTTGAATCGCATCCACCGTGGCCAGCCACAGGCTCTGGAACCCTGTCTGCCATTGCTCCACCGTGATGGCCTCGAAGCCTCCGGACGGCGGGCCTCCTGCGTTCACCACCAGCACGTCCAGGCCGCCCAGCTTCTGCGTCACCTCGCGCACCAGCCCGCGCGCGGCCCCGGCTTGCGTCAAATCACACGGCACCGCCAGCGCTGCGCCCAGCTCCTTCGCCGCCTTCTGGAGCTTCTCCCCGCCTCGCGAGGACACCGCCACCGTCGCGCGCTCCTTCACCAGCGTGTCCGCGATGGCGCGCCCCAACCCCGACGACGCGCCCGTCACCAGCGCCCGCCTACCCTTCAAGCCGAAATCCATCCGCGTGCTCCTCCATGAAAGGGGTCAGCCGGCCGCGAATCAGCTTCGCCGCCCGGTCCAGGTCCACGTCGTCCGGCCGCTTCAGCTCCCGCGCCAGCTCCGACACGATGCCGCCCGCGATGGAGCCCACGCCGTACGCCAGCCGGTAGGGCACCCGGCTGAAGCTCACCAGCGTGTAGCGGCTGACGAACTCGCCCGGGAACGCGTTGAGCAGCACCTTCTCCACGCCCTTCTCCAACAGGAAGCGCGGATCCGCCGTACTGTCGCGCATCTCGATGAAGTTCTCCACCGCCATGTCCGCGATGGCGTCCGCGTTCGTCTTGCGCAGCCGCTCGAACTCGCTGAACGCCGCCGCCCAGTCCGGCTGCTTCGACAACAGCGCGTCCAGCACCACGCAGTCCTCGAAGCCGCAGTTCATCCCCTGGCCGTAGAACGGCACGATGGCGTGCGCCGCGTCTCCCAAGAGCAGCGTGCTTCCTCCCGCGTGCCACGGCGCGCACTTCACCGTCACCATCTGCCCGGTGGGCCGGGAGAAGAACTCCTCCACCAGCCCCGGAATCAGCGCCTTCGCGTCCGGGAACTGCTCCTGGAAGAACGCCTCCAGCGCGGCGGGCGTCTGGAGCGACGCGAAGCTCACCGGCCCCTCCCACGGCAGGAACAGGGTGCACGTGAAGCTGCCGTCTTCATTCGGCAGCGCGATGAGCATGTACGTGCCGCGCGGCCAGATGTGCAGCGCGTGCTTCTCCATCTGGAAGCGCCCGCCTTCACCCGGCGGAATCGTCAGCTCCTTGTAGCCATGTCCCAGCGTCTGCGAGTCCGCCTGGGCCCCCGCCTGCGATTGCAGCGCCTGCCGCACCGCCGAACCCGAGCCGTCCGTGCCGAACACCACCGCGTCGCGCACCTCGCGCGTCACGCCCGTGGCTTCATCCAGCACCGTGAGCGCCCCCGCGGCCGGGGCCGCCTGCGTCACCCGCTGGCGGAAGCGGATGGACACGCGGCCCGTGGCCTCCGCCTGCGTCATCAGGAACTTGTTCAGCCAGCCGCGCGAAATGGAATTGATGTGCTGCGAGTCGTCCTTCCCATACGGCTGGAAGGCCAGCTCACCCTTCACCGGGTGGATGACCCGCCCGCGCATGGGGATGGCGTGCTTCAGCGCCTCCTCCTCCAGGCCCACCTGCCGCAAGGCATGCAGGCCGCGCGTGGAGATGGCCAGGTTGATGGAGCGCCCCGCGTCCAGCGTCTCACGGCGCATGTCCGCCCGGCGCTCCAGCACCTCCACCGTGTGGCCCCTGCGGGCCAGGTACAGCGAGAGCAGCGAACCCACCAGGCCCGCTCCCACCACCGTCAGCTTCGACTCATTCGAGGGCATGGGCCTCCAGCGCCTTCACGAAGCGGAAGACGTCCAGGTACGTGTTGTAGAGGGGCGTGGGCGCGGCGCGGATGATGTCCGGCTCGCGGAAGTCGCAGATGATGCCGGCCGCGGACAGCCGCTGGAGCAGCCGCTTCGGCTCGCCCTTGAAGCGCAGGGACAGCTGCGCCCCACGCTGCTTCAAGTCTCGCGGCGTGGTGATGGAGACGTAGCCCGCGGGCAGCCGGTCCAGGAGGAACTCCAGGTAGCCCGTCAGCTGGTCGCTCTTGGTGCGCAACGCCGCCATCGTCGCCTTGTCGAACAGCTCCAGCGACGAGCGCAGCGCCGCCAGCTGGAAGATGGGCGGGTTGGACAGCTGCCACCCCTCCGCGCCCGGCAGCGGGTCGAAGGTGGGGCCCATCTCGAAGCGCGTGGCCTTGTTGTGTCCCCACCAGCCCTCGAAGCGCGGCAGCTGGGGCGAGTGCGCGTGGCGCTCGTGCACGAACACGCCGCCCAGGCTGCCCGGTCCGCCGTTGAGGTACTTGTACGAACACCACACCGCGAAGTCCGGCCCGTCGTCGTGCAGCGACAGCTTCAGGTTGCCCGCCGCGTGCGCCAGGTCGAAGCCCACCTTGCAGCCCTGCGCGTGCGCCACGCGCGTGATCTCGCGCAGGTCGAACGCCTGCCCGGTGAGGTAGTTCACGCTGCCCAGCATCACCAGCGCGAGCTCCTTCCCGTGCCGCTCGATGGCCTCCAGGATGTCCTCGGAGCGCAGCGTGTCCTCGCCCTCACGGGGCATCAGCCGGACGATGGCCTCCTTCGGGTCGTAGCCGTGGAAGCGCGCCTGCGATGCCACCGCGTACTGGTCCGACGGGAAGGCGCCGCCTTCAATCAGGATCTTGAAGCGCTCGCGCGTGGGCCGGTAGAACGACACCATCATCAGGTGCAGGTTCACCGACAGGGTGTTCATCACCACGACTTCAATGGGCTGCGCGCCCACCACCCGCGCCACCATGTCGGTGAGCTGCTCGTGGTAGGGCAGCCACGGGTGGCGGCCGTGTACGTGGCCCTCCACGCCCAGCCGCTCCCAGTCCTCCATCTCCATCTGCACGTACTTGCGCGCCTTGCGCGGCTGCAGCCCCAGCGAATTGCCCGCCAGGTAGATGGCCGGCGCGCCGGAGGGGGCGGGCGGGAAGAGGAACTCGTCGCGCAGGGGCCTCAGCGGATCCGCTGCGTCCAGGCCGTAGGCGAACACATCGGTGTTCTCGTAGACAGGGGCCGTCATGGTGCGAAGTCCTCGTGCGAGCGCCCCAGCCACTCCAGGGCATTGCGGGAGAGCAGCCGCTCGCGCACGGAGGGCGCCAGGTCCGTCAGCGACTCGATGAGCGTGCCGGGCCGCTCCTCGCCCAGCGGGAAGGGGTAGTCACTGCCCAGCGCCACCTTGTCCGCGCCGAACAGCTTCACGATGGAGCGCAGCGTCTCCGCGTCGTGCACCAGCGAGTCCACCCAGAACCTTCCCAGGTAGTCGCGCGGCGCGACCTTGTTGTCCACCGCCACCAGGTCCGGGCGCACTTCGAAGCCGTGCTGGATGCGGCCCAGCGTGCCGGGAAACGCGCCGCCGCCATGCGCGAACGCCAGCCGCAGCTTCGGCAGCCGCTCCATCACCCCGCCGAAGATGAGCGAGCAGATGGCCAGCGACACCTCCGCTGGCATCCCCACCAGCCACGGCAGCCAGTACTTCGTCATCTTCGCCTCACCCATCATGTCCCATGGGTGCACGAAGACGGCCGCGCCCAGGTCGCTCGCCGCCTGGAAGAAGGGGAAGAGGGCCGGGTCGGACAGGTTCAGGTCATTGACGTGGCTGCCAATCTGCACGCCCGCGAACCCGAGCGTGCGCACGCAGCGCTCCAATTCCTTGACCGCCAGGTCGGTGGATTGGAGCGGCACCGTGCCCAGGCCCACGAAGCGCTTGGGCGCCGTCGCCACCGCGCCGGCCAGGTGGTCGTTGAGGAAGCGCGCCACCTCCAGGCCGTCCTGCGGCTTCGCCCAGTAGCTAAAAAGCACCGGCACCGTGGACAGCACCTGCACCTGGACGCCGTGCGCGTCGCATTCCACGACGCGCTGCTTCGGGTCCCAGCAGTTGCTTTCAATCTCGCGGAAGAACTTCCCGTCGTCCCGCATCATCCGCGCGCGGCAGGGCGCGTGGTGGTCCAGCGTGATGAAGCCGCCGTAGCCGAAGCGCTCGGCGAAGCGGGGAAACTCCGGGGGGAGGAGGTGCGTGTGGATGTCGACCTTCACTTGGGCGCACCACCCCGCGTCACCTTCGTGCCGCACTTCTTGCACGTGCAGTTGTCGGGGTTGCCGTAGAAGTGCTCGAACACCGGCGGCAGCTGCGTCACCAGGTTGGTGACGTGCAGCGATTCCTCATAGAGCTTCTCGCCGCACTTCGGGCACAGCCACAGGAAGGAATCCAATTCCTGCGGCTGGCGGCGGCGCTCCAGCACCAGGCCGATGGTGCCCGCGGGCCGCTGCGGTGAGTGCGGCACCTTGGGCGGCAGGAGGAAGATCTCGCCCTCGCGGATGGGGACGTCCTGCACCTGTCCCTCGTCGATGACGCGCAGGGTGATGTCGCCCTCCAGCTGGTAGAAGAACTCCTCGCCCTCGTTGACGTGGAAGTCCGTGCGCGAGTTGGGCCCGCCCACCACCGTGACCATGAAGTCCCGGTCCGCCCACACCTGCTGGTTGCCCACGGGCGGCTTGAGCAGGGGGCGGTGCTCGTCGATCCACTTCTTGAAGTTGATGGGGGTCAGTCGGCCCATGTCACTCGTCTCCAATGGTGGCGATGCACTTGAGTTCAATCGCGATGGGCGTGGGCAGCGCGTTGATTTCCAGCGTGGTGCGGCACGGCGGGTTGTCCTTGAAGTACTCCGCCCACAGCCGGTTGTACGTGGGGAAGTCCCGCTTCATGTCCGTGAGGTACACCGTCACGTCCACCAGCCGCTCCCAGGACGAGCCCGCGTCCTCCAGGATGTAGCGCACGTTGCGGAACACGGAGTGGCACTGCGTCTCGATGTCGTACGAGACGATGTTCCCCGCCGCGTCCAGCTCCACGCCCGGAATGGCCTTGCTGCCGCGCTCGCGCGGGCCCACGCCGGAGAGGAACAACAAGTTCCCCACGCGGCGCGCATGGGGATAGAGCCCCACCGGCTCCGGGGCCTTCTTCGAATCGATCCGCTCGCCAGCGCTCACGTGTCGCTCTCCAAAGCTCAAAGCTTGATGCAGACGTTCTTGGGCTCGGTGAAGAAGCGCAGCGCGTCCCAGCCGCCCTCGCGGCCCACGCCGGACTCCTTCACCCCGCCAAACGGCGTGCGCAGGTCGCGCAGCATCCAGGTGTTCACCCAGACGATGCCGCTGTGCAGCCGGGACGCGAACCGGTGCGCGCGCGTCAGGTCCTTCGTCCACACGCTGCCGGCAAGGCCGTAGCGCGTGGAGTTGGCCCACGACAGCACCTCCTCCTCGTCGTCGAAGGGCATGAGCGTGGCCACCGGACCGAAGATCTCCTCCTGGTTCGTGCGGCACGTGGGGGCCAGGCCCTCCACCAGCGTGGGCTCGATGAACCAGCCGTTCGCGCAGCGGCCGGGCACGCTCGCGCGCTGGCCGCCGGTGAGGATGTTGCCGCCCTCCTGCTTCGCGAGCGCGATGTAGCCCATCACCTTCTCGAAGTGCTCGCGCGACACCAGCGCGCCCTGGTCCGTGCCCTCCACCAGCGGGTCGCCCACCTTGAGGGCCTTCGTGCGCGCGACCAGCGCTTCCTTGAAGCGCGGATAGAGCGAGCGCTGCACGAAGATGCGCGGACCGCACAGGCAGATCTGCCCCTGGTTGGCGAAGGACGAGCGCAGCGTGGTGGCCAGCGCCTCGTCGAAGTCGCAGTCCGCGAAGATGACGTTGGGGTTCTTGCCGCCCATCTCCAGGGACAGCTTCTTGAACGCGGGCGCGGCCACGCGGGCAATCTCCGCGCCCGTGCGCGTGCTGCCGGTGAAGGAGATGGCGCTGACGTCCGGGTGGCGCGTGAGCGGCCCGCCGACGTGAGGCCCCAGGCCGTGCACCAGGTTGAGCACGCCCGGTGGCAGCCCCGCGTCGCGGCACACCTGCGACAGGAGGAAGGCCGTCATCGGCGTCACCTCCGACGGCTTGGCCACCACGCAGTTACCGGCCGCCAGCGCGGGGGCGATCTTCCACGTGAGCAGATACAGCGGCAGGTTCCACGGCGAGATGCAGCCCACCACGCCCAGCGGCGAGCGCAGCGTGTAGTTGAGCGCCACGCCGTCCATGGGGTGCGCTTCGCTGGAGAACTGCGTCGCCGCGTCCGCGAAGAACTCGAAGTTGAGCACGCTGCGCGGGATGTCCACCGTGCGGGCCACCGACAGCGGCTTGCCCGTGTCGATGGACTCCGCCCGCGCGAAGGCGTCCAGGCGTTCGTGGATGAGCCCCGCGATGCGGCGCAGGTAGCGCGAGCGCTCGATGGCCGGCAGGGCGGCCCACGCGGGGAAGGCCCGGCCCGCGGCCTCCACGGCGGACTGCACGTCCGCTTCGCGCGAGTCCGGCACGTGCGCGTAGAGCTGGCCCGTCGCGGGCTCCGGCTTGTCCAGCCACTGGCCGCCCGCCGCGGGCACCAGCTCACCACCGATGTAGTTGAGGACCTTTTCCAAGGCGCGCCCTCCTCAGGGAGACGCGGCAATGTATGTCGCGGCCGTCCGCCGCCTCCAGGATTCCGAACAGTCGGCGTTGGATGGCGCTCGCTTGCGCGGCCGTCTGGCTCCCAGCGTCTTCGGGACCCGCTCCACAGGTGAATCCTTGGTGGAATTGCGGGCCGGGCATGGAAAAGATTCGCGCATGACCTCGACTGTGGATGTAGCAGCCCTGGCTGGAATCCTGGACGCGGCGCGGCGCGAGCGGCGAGAGATACCGCCCCTGTCGCACGCGCACCCGACCCTGACCGTGCCGGACGGCTACGCGGTGCAGGCGGAGGGCATCCGGCTGCGCGAGGCCCAGGGCGAGCGGGTGGTGGGCCTGAAGATGGGCTTCACGTCGGAGGCGAAGCGGAAGCAGATGAACCTGGGCTCGCCCATCTTCGGCGTGCTCACGGACCGGATGCGCGTGCAGCCGGGTGGCGTGGTCAGCGTGGGCGCGGGCATCCACCCGCGCATCGAGCCCGAAATCGCCTTCCGCACGTCGAAGGAGCTCAAGGGCGCCGTGACGCGCGACGAAGTGCTGGACGCGTGCGACGCCGTCTTCGCGGCCATGGAGGTCCTGGACTCGCGCTTCGTGGGCTTCAAGTACTTCAGCCTGCCGGACGTGGTGGCGGACAACGCGTCGTCGTCGCTGTTCGTGCCGGGCACCCTGGAGCGCGCCCCGCGCGAGTTGGACCTGACGAAGCTCCAGATGCGCATGGAGGTGAACGGCAAGGTGGAGGGCGAGGCGCGCTCGGACGCCATCTCCGGCGACCCGGTGGTGTCCCTCATCCAGCTGTGCGCGCTGCTCGCGGAGCGCGGCCAGGTGCTGCCCAAAGGAAGCCTGGTGCTGTCCGGCGCGGCCACCGCCGCGTACCTGATGAAGCCCGGCGACCACGTGCGCCTGACCGTGGACGGACTGGGCACCGTGGAAGTGACGGCGGCGGAGTAGCGCTCAGTACAGCAGGCCATCCTTCGGCTGGACGGGCGGAGGCAGCTCGGATTCGCCCAGCATCTGCCGCAGGTTGATCTCGATGGTGCGGCACAGCGCCGTCATGGGCGTGTCGCTGACGGCGTCCTCGAAGGGGTTCTCCACGTCGCGGCCCACCGCGTCCAGGGCGATGAAGAGGAACGCGATGATGGCGGTGACCAGCGGCGTGAGCACGCCCAGGTCCGCGACGACGCCCAGGGGCAGCATGGCCAGGTAGGCGCGCACCATGGCGTGCGGGAGGATGTCGTACTGGCGGGGCAGGGGCGTGTTCTTGATGCGCTCGCACGCGCCCAGGTAGTTGGTGAGCTCCGTGAGCGTCTCGTCCATCGACACGCGCATGTAGACCTTCTCCGGGTGCTCGATGTCGCTGTAGATGCGGCGCATGCGCGTGCCCATCCACAAGAGGATGGCGGCGGGCACGTTCTGCTCCACGCGCAGCGCCTCCAGCACGGACGGGCGGAAGAACGGGGTGATTTCCGGGAAGGGGTCCTGCCGCCGCAGGTGGCAGCGCAGCGCGTTCACGAAACCGATCTGCGCGTAGACGAGCTCGCGCGCGTCCTCGGTGATGCCCTCGAACATGCTGGTGATGCCCCGGGGTGTCTCCACGCCCGGGTGGAGGAACGTGGCCAGGTTCGCGCGGGGCGCGCTCGGGCCGCGCAGGTCGCGCGCGTGGCCGAACTGGTCGCGCACCGCGCCGTCGCCCACCTTGGACCAGGCGGGCGCCAGCGCGGGCCCCTCCGGCTGCACGGCCACCTGGACCAGGCGGGACGCGGCGGAGGGCGTCTCCGGGGTGCCGTCGCTGCGCTGGGCGCGCGGCGCGGGCAGGAAGGTCAGCACCTGCCGGGCGAGCGTGCGCGACGCGTTCACCAGCCCGCCCCAGATGGTGCGTGCCTCCCACCAGCGCTCGTAGGCGGAGTTGTTGCGGAAGCCGAGCAGCACGCCCAGCGCCGCGGCCAGCAGCGTCACCGGCAGCGCCGGCACGGACAGCCACTTGGCGTTCAGCGCCTCGTAGCCCAGTGAGATGGCCAGCGCGAGGGCGATGTGGACGACGACAGGGCGCCCCGTGTAGCGAAGGATGATCCGCCAGGACAGCATCCGACCGACGATCATCTCGCGGGGCTCCTCTGCATCGCAGGTGCTGCGTGAGGAGCTGGATGTAGTGATGCCCTGGAGGCACGGCAATGCGCCGCGTCACCTTCGCGTGCCCGTCCGGTCGAAGTCCGCTTCCGCACGGCCGGGGAGCGTGCGGAAGCGGACGGAAGGACGCGTGCGCCCGTCAGGCCCGCGACTTGGTGAAGACGATGCTCGCGCCCGTCGCCGGCACCGTCACGGTGAAGGTGCGCTCCACGGTGGCCAGGCCGTTGCCGCCGCGCGACGCCAGCTCCAGGAAGAACGCGCCCGTGGTCTTCAGGTGGAAGGACTGCGCCCACGACTGGGACAGCGCCTTGAACGCGCCCTTGAGGACGGACGGCGAGCGCTGCTCGTTGTTGCGCAGGTCCAGCAGGCCCGCGCGCAGGTCGTGCCACTTGGACACGGTGCCGGGGTTCTTCTGGATGACCTCCGCGAACGTCAGCATGCCGTTGCTCAGCAGCCCTTCGACGTACGCGAAGTGCCCGACGAGCGGATTCTTCTTCAGGGTCGCGGCGGCCATGTTCGCGGCCATGGCGGCGGGCCAGTCATGCTCCAGGTACGCCTTCCACAGGGGCGCGTAGACGGACTCACGCACCGCGGGCCGGTCGCGGCACGGCACGCCGTACCAGGGCAGGGCCCGGGCCAGTGCGCGAGCGAAGGCGGAGTGGGCGTCCGGGTCCGCCGCGTGGGTGATGACGTCGCGCAGCGTCCGGTTGTCCAGCTTCAGCTCCACCCGCGTCTCAATCTCCTTGCCGCCGGAAGCGTCGCGGATGCGCTTGAGGACCTCCTCCTCCTCGGCGTCATCCAGCGCGCCCCAGACGATGGCCTCGTCCACGGCCTGGCGCAGGTCATGGTCCGACAGCTTGCGAGCGTCATGGGCCAGGAGCAGGTACAGGCCCAGGTCGAGGTCCGCCACGGTGGGCGACTTGCGGAACTCCGCCATGTCCGCCTTGAAGTCCGCGGTCCAGTGCATGTACGGCGTGAGCAGCGTGCCCTTGTAGCTGCGCACGCCCAGGAACGAGACGCGCTGGGGCGACTCCTTCTCCAGGCTGTTGCGCTGCACCACCTGGGTGAGCTCGCGCGTGTCGCTGCCGCCCAGCGCCCACTTGCCCAGCTTCAGGGCGAAGCCCCAGGCCTTGGACTCCTTGTTGACCTCCTTCAGCAGGCACTGCTCCAGCGCCATGCCTTCGGCCTGCATGCGCTGCATCGCGCTGTCCATCCGTCCGGACACCAGCAGCGGGTGCAGCACGCGGGCCTGGGCGTCGGTGCACACGGTGGACAGGAGCGTGGTCTGCTCGCGCAGGCGCAGGTACTCGTAGCGGAAGCCCGCCTCGAACTTCGATTCCGCCAGGGCCTGGACGCGCGTGCGCACGTCCGTGCGGAGCTTCTCCCACTGCGTGCGCAGCGCCGTGGTGTTGGCCTCCAGCTCCCCGAAGCCCAGCCGGTCCAGGATGATGCGCAGGACCTTCGTCTCGTTCTCCGACAGCTTGTGCGCTTCCAGCTTCGTCATCAGGGAGTCGAACTCGGACAGCGGCACCGACAGGAGCCCTTCGAGCACGTGCTCCACCTGGGAGACGACGGCGGCCGGGTCGGTGAGGCTCGCCTCCACGTGCAGGCTGGCCGTCACGCCCGCCTCGCGCGCCACCACCTTCTTCACCTGCACGCGCACCTGACCGGCCGCGGGGCGGGAGAAGACGACGGCGTAGTCGTCCACCACCTTCACCCTGGCGGACACGGTGGCGCCCGCCTTGGCCTCGAAGGCGACCATCGTGCTGGCGGACAGGAGCTTCGTCAGTGTCTGGAGGTTGGACGTGTAGACGTCCGTCCAGTCCAGCGTCGCGGTGACGGACAGCTCGCCGCGCGCCTGGAAGGCGATGGCGTCCCCCACGCCCAGCTTGTCCAGCGACGACGTGAGCAGGGGCAGCCGCAGCTCCGGCGCGTTCTTCTTCAGCGCGTCACGCGCCTTCGTGTCCTGCGTGTGCCGGTGGTAGTCCGCGAGCAGCACGCGCACGTCGCCGTTGGCCGCGAGCGCCACGTAGGGCAGCGGGAAGCCGACGTCCGCCTTGACGCGCGCCTCCACGCCGTACTTGAGCCACGCCTGGTCGCCGCCGTAGACGAGCGCCGGTGCCAGCTGCGTCGTCGCGTCGCCGGGGGCCTCGCCCACCACGCCCGCCGCGTCCACGTCCGCCGGGGCGTCATAGCCTTCGATGAAGCCGCGAGCGGACACGTCGAACGCGAACGTCAGGGGGCCCAGCTTCTCTCCCGCGGGCAGCGCATAGCTGGCGGTCGGCAATTCCACGCGGATGTCCGAACCCTTGAGCGGCGCATCCGGCAGCACCTTCGACACTTCGTCCAGCAGCACCAGCTTCCACGACATGACGGCTCCCTCCCCGACGTCCACGGAAAGGCCGCATCCTACATCGCCGGTCCCACGTGGGAGGCCGGACGTGAAGCGGGCGCGAACGACCCACCAGGGAGTCGCGTCACCGGTTCAGGGCACGTCGTGGACCTGATGGCGTGCGGGCGCGCCGTCCGCCTTCACCACCAACGGCTCGGGCATCAGCCCCTGGATGCACGAGCGGATGCTGACCCGGGTTTCATCCACGGGCTCCAGCACCAACGACGTCGTCCGCGTGGGGAGCGCGCGCGGCCACTGGCCCTTCTCCGCGCGGGCCACGTCGACCTCCGCCAGGGCGATGAGGGCCTCGGAGCGCAGCGTGCGCAGCTCGATGGCTTCCAGGTCCTCGGGCGACAGGCGCACCGACGGGGCCTCCGCCTGACGGAAGGACTCCCCGGCCTTCCGGGCCTCCAGGGCCGCCAGCGAGCGGCGGCGCTCCTCGGCCGGTTGATCCGCCACGGCGAGGAGGCGGTCCGCGTCCTCCACCCACTGACGCCACTGGAGCCGGCGCGACAGGGCCGAGGGCTGCTCGGGCGCGTCGAACCACGTGGGAGGCAGCGCGGCGCGGCCTTCGTCGGTGAGCAGGTCGCGGAAGGCATGGAGCTGCGCGGCGACCGCTTCTTCGTGCAGCGTCAGGGACACCGGCGGGAAGCCTTCATGCAGCCGGGTGAGCTGCGAGACGGCCTGTTGCTTGCGGGACAGGGAGGCCGCGTCGATGGCGTCCGCGCAGGCCCGCCACGCGCGCGCATAGCCGGCCGCGGACAGCCGCTGTCCCACGAGCCCGCCGCCCAGGGCCAGCTCCCGGCTGAGCGCGAGCGTGTCCAGGCACGTGTCCACAGCTGGATCCGCTTCCCCCCGCGAGACGAGCCGCCGCGTCTCCAGCGCCGCGTCCTCCATCACGTGGCGAAGCGCGTGGATCAGCGCGTCCCGCCGCGACACCTCTGGACCGGAGAGAGGACGCAGGTCCTCCGGAAGGCCACCGGACTCCGCGTGGGTGGCGGCGAGCACCTGCCGCAAGAGAGGCAGGCCCCGCTCCAGGGCCTCAAGGCGGGAGGCGGGAAGGTCCGTCACCGGAGCGCGCCCCTCCGTCACGGCCTCCAGGGTCGCGGCCTCCGTCGCGCTGGGAGCTGGCGTCGCGCGGGCCTGCTGGAGCAGCGCGGGCAGGAGCGGAACCATCGCGTCCCCGAAGGTGCCGGGCCGCGTGGCGGTGATGTGCGCCGGACGCGGGTGCTCCGCGTGCGTCAGCGTGTTCACCTCACGCAGCAGCCGTTCCTCCAGCGCGTCGGTGCGCAGGTGCTGATGCGCCAGCGCCCCGAGGCTCACGAGGACGGACAGGGACACGCCTCCCATGAGGGCGGGGAGGGGGCGCTTCAAGGCCATCGGGGACGGACTCCAGGAGGGGGACCTGGAATCTCGCACGAAACGCCGGAACCCCAACAGCCTCCCACGGAGCGCGCCGTTGGCTGGCGAGCAGGAGGCCCACCTTCAGGTCATGGCGCCTGTCAGGTCCTCTACCGGGCAGGCACACCCGACCGGCGCAGCAGGAGGTCCGCCAGCTCGCGCGCCTGCGAACGGATTTCCGGCACGGCTGTGGTTTCCCACAAGTCCCCCCGCCGCGTCGGGCCCAGCGTGAAGAGGTGGGCGGAGGGCTGTCCGCGTGCGTCCAGCACCGCGCCGTCGGGCGCCGTCGCCAGTCCCATGCCCAGCGAGTCCGCGCGGGCCTGTCCTGACTCCAGCAGGCCGCGGAGGACGGGCTGGCCGCGCGAAGCCGGGTTCGACTCAGGCCCGGTGCAGTTGATGACGTGCTGCACACGCAGCACCTGGGACTCGCGCTCACCCCGGGGACGCAGGTGGACCGCCACCGCGTCCGGCTCCAGCTCGAAGCGGAGCACGCGGCCCGAGTGGAGCACCAGCCGTCCATCGCGCCGCCACGCGTCCATCGCGTCGTGAATCTCCGGGGCCATGCGGTGGCGGTGCACCTCCCAGTACGCCCGCAGGTGGCGCAGGAACCGCCGCCGCTCCGGCTCCGACAGCCGCTGCCACAAGGGTGTCGTCACCGGCCGCAGTGAGTCCACCGCCGCGCGCCAGTCCGCGCCCGCCGCCGCCTGCGCGTCGACCTCCTGGCGCATCGTGCGCAGCACGTCGCGGACGCGCAGCGTGCTGAACGGCACCACGCTCTCCGCGGAAGGGGACGCGGCCTGTGTGGCGGTCTCCGCGTCGCGACAGCGGTCCATCTCCCGGCGCACCGAGCGCAACAGCTCGCGGATGCGCAGGGGCTCCGCCGCCGCGGGCGTCTTCGCGCCGTGCGCGCGGTGCGGGTGTGGCAGCAGGCCGTGGCGCGACAGCGCGTGCACGGGGGCCTGATGACCGCGCTCGCCCAGCGACAGCACCGTGTCCACCATGGTGAGCGCCGTGCCGATGAGCAGCACCGACTCACCGGCGCCAATGCCCTCCAGCGCCCCGGGCACCCACGGCGAGCGGTGGTAGCGCGCGCTCGCGTACAGCCCGCCGTCCGGCACGCGCAGGTCCGCGGGCATCGCGTTGCCCAGCGCCAGCACCACGCACCTCGCCTCAAGGCTCTGGCCGCTCGCGAGCGACACCTTCACACCGTCCGCGGCCTCCTCCACCGCGGTCACCTCGCCGCGCGGCGTCTCCAGCTGCACGCCCGGTGCGGCCTTGGCGGCGGTGTCCTTCAGCACGAACTCCAGGTACTGGCCGTAGCGGCGGCGCTCGGCGAACGCGGATGGCGGCGTGTCCGGTGCCTCCAGGCGCAGCCAGCGCAGGAAGTGCTCCGGGTCGTCCACCCAGGCGCTCATGCGGCCCGCCGGCACATTGAGCAGGTGCCGCGCGCTGGTGGTGGAGTACGCGACCCCCCGTCCCAGGCGCTCCCCCCGCTCCACGAGGGCCACGCGCAGGGGCGAACGGGCGCCCCGCAAGAGACAGGCCGCCAGCAGCGTTCCGCTGGCGCCCGCGCCGATGATGATCACGTCCTGCCGGGAGTTCACCGCGCGATTCTAGGGCCGGCCCCCCCGGATGCCATCCCTCCCGAGCGTCATCATCCGCTCGGATTGTCCGTCGGCCCACGGCCCCTGGCCCTCCGGGCCCACCTCCGCAACCCACCGTGGGACGGCGGGGCCTGGCGGACCTCAAACCGCCTGGCGCGCCCCGGGCTCCACGGGGAGGGACGGGGCTGGGGGCGCGACCGCCAGCCGCTCCCCGATGCGGGTCAGGCCCTCGCCATCACGGGCGCGCGCATGCACCTGCGGATAGTCGGCGAACGCGGTGCCCAGCCACCGGTCCAGCACCACGGTGAACAGGCCGTAGTGCCCCTGATAGCGGGCGTGGTGCAGCGCGTGGAACGTGGGGGTGAAGAGGACGCGGCCCACCCAGGACGTCACGAAGCGCTTCGGCAGCCACTCCGTGTTGCCGTGCCCGAACGCGTTGAGGACGTAGTTGGTCAGCATGTAGGCCAGGACACCGGCCTGCGAGCCCGGCATCAGGTGCGTGGCCGCGAAGTGCAGGCTGAGCCCGCCGCCCAGCAGCACCACCCGCTCCATCACGGAGAACGACAGCGCGGTGAGCGGCTCCGTCACCTGCGCCACGTGGTGCTGCGCGTGGAAGCGGTAGAAGCGCGGCAGGTGCAGCAGCCGGTGCGTCACGTAGAACCACACCTCGAAGCCCACGAACATCCACGCGTACGACCACAGCGCCGTGGACAGGCTGGCCGGCGCCGTCAGCGGCCCGGTGAAGGACCGGAAGGTCCAGATGAGCACCGCGTCCGTCAGCACCACGCCCGCCGCCGCCAGCGCCTCGCTGCGCAGCTGCCCCTTCGACAGCTCCCGCCGGTACACCCGGAAGCGCTCCGCCAGCCGCGTGCGCCACGCCAGCCAGCCGCCCGCCACCGTCAGCAGCTTGAGGGTCCCGGAGATGAACAGGACGAGCAGGAACAGCATCGGCAGTGACGGATTGTCGGGCAGCAGCATCAGCATCACGGACCTCGCGAAGGCCAACACACCCCCGGGCCAGCAAGCCCGGACACCCCATGGATAATGCTCGTCCCCCGTTATTGTCAAATCTGACAATAGTGCGAGCGCGTTGAACGAAGGGGCCCGGTGGCTAGGATGGGCCGCGATGGCATCCAAGCGTCCCCAGGGCCGCGCTCCGGCCCGGCGCACCTCCGCTCCCCGTCGTCCCGCGAAGCCCGCCGCGCCCCGGAAGCGGCGCACCCCGGAGGAGGCGCGCGAGGCCATCCTCCTGGCCGCCGAGCCGCTGCTCGTGGAGCAGGGGCCGGACCGGGTGGGGCTGCAGGCGGTGGCGAAAGCGGCGGGGGTGAGCCATGCGCTCGTCACGCACTACTTCGGCACCTACGAGGCCCTGGTGCGCGAGGTGCTCCTGCGCCGCAACGAGCTTTTGGCCGCGTCCTTCCGGGAGCACCTGCTCTCGGCGGACACGCCGCCCGACGCCGGAGCGCTGCTCGAGCGCTTCTTCACCGTGGTCCAGCAGGGGCAGCACAGCCGGCTGATGGCCTGGGCGCTGCTCACCGGCCGCGCCGAGCACATGCCGTTCGTGCGCGCGCAGGGCCTGCGGCTGTTGGCGGACGCGCTGGAGTTCCAGGCAGGCCGCGTGGCGCAGGCGCAGGGCACGCCGCCGCCCTCGCGCGACACGGTGGACATGACGCTGCTGGTGGCGCTGTGCGCGTCACAGTGGTTCCTGCTCGCGCGGGAGGTGCTGCTGCCCGTGATGGGCCACCCGGCGGACGCCGCGTCGGACGCGCGGTTCCGCGAGGTGCTCGGCGGGATGCTCCAGCGGTCGCTCGGGGTGAAGCCGCCCGGCGGAGGCTGATCAGGTCCAGTCGGCCTGCGAGCGCTGCGCCTGCACGAAGGCGCCCGCCACCGGCAGGATCACGCGGAAGACGCTGCCCCGGCCGGGCGTGCTCTCCATCGTCAGCGTGCCGCCCAGCGACGTGACGATGCCATGGCACACCGCGAGCCCCAGCCCCGTGCCCACGCCCAGCGGCTTGGTGGTGAAGAAGGGGTCGAAGATGCGCTCACGGTGCTCGGGCGCGATGCCGCAGCCGGTGTCCCGCACCTCCACCAGCACGTGGCCGGGCTCTCCGGGGCGCGCCACCACGCGCACCTCGTTGCCCTCCGCGTTCCCCGGGGAGATGGACTGCGCCGCGTTGAGCAACAGGTTCAAGAACACCTGTCCCAACCGCGAGCCGTTGCCCTGCACCGGCGGCACGCCTTCGCACTCCACCACCAGCCGCGCGCGGTGCCGCAGTTCGTGCATGGCCATCTTCGCCGCCGTGCGCACCACCGCGGCCAGCTCCGCGGGCCCGCTGCCCACGTCCTCCGCGCGCGACAGCGTCTGCAGGTCGCGCACGATGAGCCGGATGCGCTCCGCGCCGTCGCGCGTCTCCGCCAGCGCTTCCAATATCTCCTGCCGGTCCTGCTCCGACAGGCGCTCCTTCTGCTGCAGCTCCTGGTGGATGTACTCCAGGTTGCTCAGGATGAAGGCCAGCGGGTTGTTGATTTCATGGCCCACGCCCGCCGCGATGCGCCCCAGCGCGATGAGCCGATCCGCGAAGAGCAGCTGGGTCTGCGTCGCGTGCAGCTGCTCCAGGCTGCTGGACAGCTTCGCGTTGGCGGCCTCCAGCGCCGCGGTGCGCTCGCGCACCGTCTCCTCCAGCAGCCGGTTGTCCGCGCAGGGCGTCTCCACGGCGCACCGGAGCTTGGCGCCGGGGCCGGGGCCCAGGCGCTCGAAGGCCTGGCGGAGCGTGCCCCGCCGCCGCGTCATCACCGCCAACCGCCCGACCTTCGCTCGTAACGTCATCGCGGCCCGCTCCACCCACGTCCATCCGCGGCCGTCACCGCTCCTCGTCGCGGGGGTCCCTGCTTTCGGGCACGGCCTGTGGACGACCATCCAACACCGCCGCCCCGTGCCCGGCAAGGTGTGCGCGAGTACGTGATGCCGTCGAGCGGACACCGCTTGGGTTTCACGTCCCGACTGTCATTTTCCACTGGGGATTCGGGCGCGCGGGAGTTGAACACCGCACGCCCGGAGGCATCTGGACACGCGGCCGGGGTGGGGCCGAGGTCGTCCATGCCAGCGCGTTTCACCACCGGTTCAACACAGGTGCGTTTCGCTTCAGGCGCCGCAGTCCGCGCGGCAGCTGTCCGCCGTGTTGCCGGAGCCCGCGTGCTCGGTGAACTGGCACACGCCGTCGCCGCAGCGGAACAGCTCCGTGGGCTTCACGCGCGTGGTGATGGCCGGGTACGTCTTCCCGTTGTACGTGCACTGCGTGTAGTAGGGCTGGCTGGGGTCCGCCTTGGTGCAGAACTGCGCGCAGCTGCCAATGTTGGTGATGGGCGCGCAGGAGTCCGCCTTCAGCGACAGGCCGCACGCGCGCGTGGAGCTCTCCGCCGCGCTGAAGTCGCGGTCGCGCGCCGCGAACAGGCCGTCGTTGGTGAAGAGGTTGCCGAAGAAGCACGCCTCCCTCTCGTTGAACTGCGACAGCTCCTCGGCGGAGTAGGGAATCGCCGCGCCCTCCGCCGTGCGGCCCAGCACGGACAGCGCGATGTGCAGGCCGTACTTGTTCGCGTGCGCCGCCAGGCACGCGCTCACCGCCTGCTGCTCCGTCACCGTCGCGGCCTTGCCCGCCGCCCAGCCCGGCGCCAGGCCCAGGTTGCCCGGCCACGTGTACTTCACCCCGGTGGCCGTGGACTGGAAGGTGCGCGTCTGCCCTTCCGGCACCGCGCACTTCACGATGTACGCCATCACCATCGGCGCCGTGTCCGCGTTCTGGCTGAACCACTCGTTGAAGCCCTGCGTGGACAGGCCGTTGACGGTGAGCCCGTTGACCGTCAGGCCGTTGACGGTGAGCCCGTTGACCGTCAAGCCGTTGACGGTGAGCCCGTTGTCCACCTGCTGCGCCTGCTCCGCCGACGCGGGATCAGCCCCCAGCACGGCGTCCTCCGGCATCGCGCCACCGCAACCCACGAGGGCGAACAGCGCCCCCGTCATCAACACCGCCTTGAGGGGTTGGCGTGAGGCAACTCGGTTCCACCACTCGCTGCATCCACTTCCAGGCCGAAAAGCAGGGGTGAGGCGCATTTGGGGGCTCCCGCTCGAGGGTAGTCGGAGGTCCGACTTCCAGAATGTCAGGCAGTCCAGGCTTTCAGCTAGAAAGGTGCTGAAACTGTCAGACAGGGGAATCGTGACGGATTCAGGATCTAAAATAAATACGTCTTCGTCAAAAAATTATGGTGTGGGTCCAATTCTCACGGAGCCAGACGTGTGCCGGTGAAGGGCATGGAACCACAGGCCACAAGTGGGATACGGCGGGGGAGGAGGAGTGCGGGGACGGCGGGAACGGCCTACTGCTGAGGAGGACCTTCAAGGAACTGGGACGCGGGACCGGTGATGGCGAAGCCACCGGGGTCCCTTACGTTCCAGGTTGCCACATGCGTGACCGGGCCGCCTACCACCTCGGCCTCGCCGGAGTCGCCGCGTGTCTCCGCCTCACCATGATGGAGGCAGAGGTGGACGCGGGCGTGGACGGCTTCGGCCAGACGCTGGGCCTCGGCTTGCAGTTTCCTCAGGGGCTGGAGTGCCTGGGCGGGCGTGGTGCCGGCGGCCAGGGGCCGCACGCCCAGGAGCGCGGTGCCCGTCTGGAGCGCCAGGGTGAAGCTCTCCGCGCGCAGGCCCTGCTCCAGCGTGTCCATGACGTTGGCGAGCGCGGCGTAGGTGGTGTCGTCGTCCATGTCCGTGTCGGGGAGCACCACCTCCGCGTTCACGGCGAGCACGAGCCGCGTCTGGCTCTCCACCTGGTTGGGCTCTTCCGTCGCTTCGCGCAGCGCGGTGAGGAAGGCGTTCACGCTGGGGTAGCGGCGGGTGGCGTCCTTGTCCAGGCACCGCAGCACCACCGCGTCCACCGCGGGGGACACCGGGGCCTTCACGCTGGGGCGCGGAGGCGGGGCCTCCAGGTGCATGCGCTCCAGCTCCAGGCGATCATCCGACTGGAAGGGGTAGCGGCCGGTGAGCAGCTGGTACAGGAGCACGCCCAGCGCGTACACGTCCGTGGGCGGCCCGATGCTGCCGCCGCGAAACTGCTCGGGCGCCATCGCGTGCGCGGTGCCCAGGCGCTGGCCCGCGGTGGTGAGCCCCTCCTGGCCGGGCTCCTGCTGGATGAGCTTCGCGATGCCGAAGTCCAACAGCTTCAGCCGGGGCTTCTCCCCCTCCTCCACCACGAGGATGTTGCTGGACTTCAGGTCCCGGTGCACGACGCCCGCGCGGTGCGCCGCCTCCAGCGCGCCGCAGATGGGCTCCAGGTACGCCAGCGCGCGGGACGCGGACAGCCGCCCGCGCTCCTGCACCACCTGGCTCAGCGTGCGCCCGGAGAGCAGCTCCATCACGTAGTAGGGGCTGCCGTCCGGCATCAGCCCGAAGTCGTAGACGTCCACGATGTTCGGGTGGTGGATCTGATTGACGACGCGCGCCTCGCGCACGAAGCGCTGGAGCATCTCCCCCTGGTCCGCCAGGTGCGAGTGCAGCACCTTCACCGCGGCGTGCCGCCCCAGGATGCGGTGCTCCGCCTCGTAGACGCTGCCGTGGCCGCCGGCCGCCAGCATGGACTTGAGGACGTACTCACCCGCCAGGGTGCCCGGCCCGCGCTCGGGACGGGGAGGCGTGTCGTGCCCCTTGTCCGTGGCGTTCGCGTTCGCGCGCGCCTGGATGCGGAAGGTGCTCTCGGAATCCACCGCCATGAATGCCCCGCACCCTACCATCCACGGGGTGGGTCGCGAGTACCCGTGCCCGGTTGGCTGCCCTGCTTGCCTGCCTGGCCGTTCACCAGGAGTCAGGGTCCCTGCCCGGAAGGGGGAGGGGACGTTCATTGGAAGCCGTTGGGGTATGGTTGCGGTCCGGGCCAGGACTTCGGGCCCATACGGAGCGCGGCGTCATGCACGACAGGCGGCGAGGACACTGCCAGCCCGAGCGCAGGGGGACGTCAGGGGGCTTGCATACATGATGACGTTGGTGGACGAGCTCACGACCTGTGCGGGCCAGTCGGTGACGGCCCCGTCCTCGACCGGGGCGTGCCTCATCCTCATCAGCACCACGACACCGGCGGCCATTGGCAAGGCGTACCGGTTGGAGCCGGGCGAGCACGTCATCGGGCGTGGATCCGAAGCGGAGGTGCGCATCGATGATCACGGGGTGTCGCGCAAGCACGCGCGCATCCTGCGCAAGTCGGACGGCTCGTGCCTCGTGACGGACCTGGAGTCCACCAACGGCACGTTCCTCAACGGCCTGCCGGTGTCCACCGCGGAGCTGCAGGAGGGCGACCGGCTCCAGGTGGGCACGGTGACGGTGTTCCGCTTCTCCCGGCGCGAGGTGCTGGAGCAGCGCGAGGAGCAGCTCAGGCAAGCGCTGTCCGCCGCGCGCGTGGGCATCTGGGACTGGAACGCGAAGACGGGGCAGGTGACCTGGAGCGAGCACGTGGACCGGCTCCTGGGCCTGGCCGTGGGCAAGCTGTCCGGCCGCGCCATGGACCTGGAGGAGGTGGTGCACCCGGCGGATCTGCCCAGGCTGCGCGCGGGGCTGGCCACGGCGCTACAGCAGCGCTCGCAGGTGGACGTGGAGTACCGCATCGAGCCCGCGGGCAGCGGCTACCGCTGGATTTCGTGCAAGGGCGACGTGCTCTTGGACGCGGCGGGGCAGCCCGCGCGGGTGACGGGCACGGTGATGGACATCACCGCGCGCAAGCAGGCGGAGCAGGAGCTGCACCGCCAGGCGCTCATCTTCGAGAGCATCTCCGACGGCGTCGTCATCACGGACCTGGCGGGCGGGGTCATCGACTGGAACACCAGCGCGGAGCGCATGTTCGGCAGAAGCCGCAAGGAGGCCATGGGCCAGACGCTCTTCAGCGTGCTGCACCCGGGTGAGCCGGACCGGCTGACGGGCGCCGTCCTCACCGCGCTGGAGGTGCACGGGCGCTGGAGCGGGGAGCTGGAGTTCAAGCGCGCGGACGGCATGGCGTGCGTCTGCGAGTCCGTGGTGGTGCCGCTGCGCGACGCGGAAGGGCGCATCATCGCGAACATCATGGTGCACCGCGACCTGAGCGAGCGCCGGCAGCTCCAGGCGCGCCTGGTGGTGGCGGACCGGCTGGCCAGCGTGGGCACGCTGGGCGCGGGCGTGGCGCACGAAATCAACAACCCGCTGGCGTACATGCTGGTGAACCTGCACCTCATCCGCGAGGGGCTGGACAAGCTGGAGGCTCAAGGCGCCCCGTCCGAGCCGGTGGCCTCCATCCAGCAGCTGGTGCGCGAGACGACGGAGGGCGCGGAGCGCATCGCGACCATCGTGCGGGACCTGAAGGTCTTCGCGCGCGGCGAGCAGGAGTCGCGCCCCATGCCGGTGGACGTGCGCCGGTCGGTGGAGCTGGCGTGCAAGATGGCGGACAACGTCATCCGCCACCGCGCGCGGCTGGTGACGGAGTTCGAGCCGGTGCCCGCGGTGGAGGCGAGCGAAGCGCGGCTGTGTCAGGTGTTCCTGAACCTGCTGCTCAACGCGGCGCAGGCGATTCCGGAGGACCCTTCCTCCGTCACCGAGCATGAGATTCGCGCCATCATCCGTCCGGGCGAGCCGGGCAAGGTGGTGGTGGAGGTGCGCGACACCGGCGTGGGCATGACGCCGGAGGTGCTGGGGCGCATCTTCGATCCGTTCTTCACCACCAAGGCGGTGGGCGTGGGCACGGGGCTGGGGCTGTCCATCTGCCACGGCATCGTGGAGTCCATGGGCGGCTCCATCCACGCGGAGAGCACGCCGGGGCAGGGCAGCACGTTCCGCGTGGTGCTTCGCTCGGCGGCGCACGAGGTGGACCTCTACCCGCGGCTGTCGGCGACGGCGCCAGCGGGGGCGCGGGCGCGCATCCTGGTGGTGGATGACGAGCCCAACGTCACGGTGGCGCTGCAGCGCTCGCTGGCCTCGGAGCACGAGGTGTCCACCGCGAACAGCGCGCAGGCGGCGCTGCGGCTGGTGAACGAGGGCGGCCGCTTCGACCTCATCCTCTGCGACGTGATGATGCCGGGGATGACGGGCATGGACCTGTACTTCGAGCTGGGGCGCTCCGCGCCGGAGCAGGCGGGTCGGATGGTGTTCATGACGGGTGGAGCCTTCACGCCGCGCACGACGTCGTTCCTGCGGGACGTGCCGAACCTCAAGCTGAGCAAGCCGCTGGACCTGGCGCAGCTGCGCGAGCTGGTCGGCCGCTCGGCGGAGGCGTCTCGATGAGCGCCTCCTCCGGTCACCCCGCCGCTCCTCCGGAGGTCGCGGCGGGGCCGGAGGCCCCCGTGCCCGTGGCGACAGCGGGGATGGGGCTCGCGGGCGCGCCGGCTCCAGAAGGCCGGGAGTGGACGGCCCGGTCGCTGGGGATGGGCCTGCTCATCGGCGCGCTGCTGGCCGTCACCAACCTCTACATGGGGATGAAGACGGGCTGGTGGGACTCGGGCTCCATCACCGCGACGGTGCTGGGGTTCAGTGGCCTGGCGGCCTATGGGCGCAAGCGGGGCGTGCCGTACACGCCGCTGGAGAACAACCTCACGCAGACGGCCGCGTCCTCGGTGGGCGCGATGCCCGCGTCGGCGGGGCTCCTGGGCGCGCTGCCGGCGCTGGCCTTCCTGGGCATGAGCGTGCCGGGCTGGGGCATCGCGGCCTGGGGCGTGGTGCTGGGGGTGCTGGGCGTGCTGGTGGCGGGGCTCCTGCGGCGGCGCCTGGTGGAGCAGGAAGCCCTGCCGTTCCCCACGGGCATCGCCACGGCGGAGCTCATCTCCACGCTGCACGCGGCCTCGCCCTCCGAGGCGCGGGGCACGCCCGCGGGCAGGGGCCGGACGCTGGTGGGCGCCGGCGTGGTGGCGATGGTGCTCACGTGGATGCGGGACTCGCGCGGGTGGCTGCCGGGGATGGTGGCGCTGCCGGGCCGCGTGGGCGGCGTCGGGCTGGATGCGCTGACGTGGGGCGTGGGGATGAGCCCCATGCTGCTGGCGGTGGGGATGATGACGGGCCTGCAGCTGGCGCTGAGCATGCTGCTGGGCTCGGGGGTGGCGTGGGGCGTGCTCGCGCCGGGACTCTTGGGCACGGGCGTGGTGGCGGGCGCGGGGTACGAGCCGCTGTCCGCGTGGCTGATGTGGCCCGGCGTGGGCTTGATGCTGGGCGCGGCGGTGGTGTCGCTGGCGGCGCAGGCGCGGGACTTCCTGGGCGCGGCGAAGGACCTGCGCTCGGTGGGCGCGAGCCGGGGCGGGCTGCCCCGCTGGAGCCTGGGCGTGGCGGCGGTGGCGTGCGTGCTGGCGGTGGTGCTGGGCCGGGTGCTGTTCGGGCTGGGTGTGCCGTCGATGCTGCTGGCGCTCGCGCTGCTGGTGCCGCTGTGCGCGGTGTGCGCGCGAGGCGCGGGGCAGACGGACGTGTCGCCGGTGAGCCAGATGGGGAACCTCACGCAGGTCGTCTTCGGCGTGGTGCGGCCCGGGGAGCTGTCGCCCAACGTGGCGGCGGGTTCGGTGGTGGCGAACGCGTCGGCGCAGATTGGCGTGAGCCTGTGGTCGTTGAAGGCAGGGCACCTGTTGGGGGCGTCGGCCTCGCGGCAGCTCGCCGCGCAGCTGGTGGGCGTGGCGGTGGGCGCGCTCGTATCGGTGCCAGCCTACCTGCTGCTGGTGGACGCGTACGGGCTGGGGACCACGGCGTTGCCGGTGCCCGCGGCGGCGCAGTTCCGGGCGGTGGCGGAGGTGTCCGTGCGAGGCCTGGCGGGTCTGCCTCCGTACGCGGGATGGGGTGCGCTGGTGGGCTGCGCGGTGGGGGCGCTCCTGACGCTGGCGGCGAAGGGCCGTGCGGCGCGGTGGCTGCCGTCGCCGGTGGCGATGGGCATCGGCTTCCTCACGCCCGCGTACTTCGCGGTGACGCTGTGCGTGGGTGCGGGGCTGGCGGCGCTCGCGCGGAAGTGGTCGCCCCAGGCCACGGATGCGCACGTGCCCGCGCTGGGCTCCGGTGCGCTGGTGGGCGAGTCGCTGATGGGGCTGCTCATCGCGGCGACGACGGCGCTCTCGCGGTCGGCGTAGCGACCGGTCCAGGCGTTCCGGGACGCGCCGGTGACGTCGTGTCCTGCGGCGCGGCGCCGCTACGCCGCGGGCGTGAGGTCCCGCACCCGCTCCAGCGAGCGGCGGATGCGGTCCTCCATCAGGTTCGGCATGTGCGCCGCGCGCGCCAGCGCCTCTCCGAGCGCGAGCATCGCCTCCGCGAAGTCGCCCCGGCGCCAGGCCGCGAGCCCCATCATCTCCAGGACCTCCAGCGGCTCCTGCTCCACGGAGGCCTGCGCGGAGCGCTCGCGCAGCGCGTGCCACTCCTCCACGGTCGCGTCCTTCGAGGCCAGCTCCACCATGGAGAAGAGCACCTCCTCCGACGGGCTCAGGTTCACGCCGTGCCGGTTGGTGGCCATCGCCTGCCGCACCTGCTCCAGCAGGTCGCGCGCCCGGTCGTGCCGATCCGTCCACGCCATGGCCCGCGCCTGGAGCAGCAGCGCCCAGGGACGGTGCGCCACCTCCGGATGCCGGCGCTCCAGCACGATGGCCCGCGCGATGTGCGGCGCCGCCGCCTCCACGTCGCCCGCCTGGTAGTACAGCTCGCCCAGGTTGTACTCGGCGAAGTACTCCCAGCCCACCACGCCCAGCTCGCGCCCCAGCTGCATGAAGCGCTCCTGGTCCTTCAACGCGTTCGTCAGGTCGCGCCGCGCCACCCTCAGGTTGCGGCGGTTGTTGATGGCCGAGCCCAGGTGGAAGCGGTCGCCGCGCTCCGTGCACGCGCAGATGAGCTCGTCCAGCACCCGCTCCGCGGCGTCGATGTCGCCCAGGCTGGGCAGGATGGCCACCAGCAGGAGCAGGGAGACGACCAGCGTTTCGTAGCCCGCGTCGCCCAGCTTCCGCGCCCGCTCCGCCGCGGCCTCCAGGGTCATGAGCGAGTCCATCCATTCGCCCTTGCGGAACTGCGTGCGGCCCAGCGCCAGCAGGAGCCGCGCCTGCACGTAGGGCGACGTCACCGTCTCCGTCAGCTGCTGCGCCTCCTGGACCCGAGCCTCGCTGCGCGCGTAGTCGTTCACCCAGTCGAGCGCCACCGCCTCGTCGAGCAGCAGCTCCACCACCGCGCGCGCATCTCCCACGCTCCGGGCGCGCTCTCGCGCGATGGCGAAGTCCGTGAGCGAGTCCTCGTACCGGCCGATGCGGTAGCGCATCAGGCCCCGGCCCCGCAGCGCCGTGAGCCTGCGCAGCTCGTCCTCGGGCTCGATGAGCTCCAGGGCGCGCGTGTACATGGCCTCCGCGTCCAGGTACGCGTGCCGGCCGCGCGCGGACTCCGCCAGGTCGATGGTCAGCGCCGCCGCCTCGTCGCGCAGGCCCGCCGCCGCGGCGTGCAGCGCGAGCCGGGCCAGCCGCTGGCGCTCCTGCGCGCCCGCCGGGCTCAGGTAGTGGCGGTACGCGGCGTGGTGGATGCGCGCCTTCTCCTCCGCGGGCAGGCCCGCGACCACGGCCTCGCGCACCAGCTCGTTGCGGAAGCTCAGCCCCTCCGACCGGTGCTCCACCAGCAGCCCCAGGTCCAAAAGCCGCCGCGTCGCGTGTCCCATGTCCAGCGGGAACTGGGACGCGGCCCCGTCGCGCTCCAGCTCGCGCACCACGCCGTCCGCCGCCGTGCCGGTGAAGGTCGCGCCCAGGAGCGCGCACAGCCGGGCATGCGCGGCGAGCGCCGGAGGCAGCGCGCCCAGCTCGCGGTCCGCCAGCCACTCCACGAGCCGCAGCTCCGGCAGGCGGTCCAGCTCGTCCGTGACGAGGTACCAGTTGCCGCCCGGCGCGCGCTGCCGCACCAGCCCCTGCCGCTTGAGGCCGCGCACCAGCTCCACCAGGAACAGGGGCACGCGCTGCGCGCGCTCGATGATGCGCTCCACCGCCTGCGCGGGCACGTTCTCCACCGGCTTGAGCAGCGCGCGGCACAGGGCATGCGCGTCGCCCGGGGCCAGGCCGGACAGGGGCAGATCCAGCTGGCGCGCGGCGCGGGCGCTCCACGCCGGACGGCTCTGCTCGAAGCCCGGGCGCACCAGCACGCAGATCCACAAGGGCACGCGGGTCTCCGCGAGCGCCGCGTACTCCAGCGCGTCCAGCGCGGTCTCCTCCGCGAAGTGCGCGTCGTCCACGATGAGGCACAGGGGCCGTTCGCGGGCGGTCGCCGCCAGCAGCTCACCCGTGGCGCGCATGGCCAGCGAGCGCAGCGCGCCCGGGGCCGCGGCCCAGCTGTGCAGCTCCGGCCCGCCCGGCGCGTACCACCCGAGCGTCGCGGCCACGCCCGGCCACAGCTCCATGCCCAGCCGGCTGCCCAGCCGGTCGATGATGGCGGAGCGGCCGTCCTCCTGCGTGTCGGTGTCGTCGCGGTCGAAGCCGTGCAGCGCCACGCGCAGGAGCGTGCGCAGCGTGCCTTCCGGATCGCCCTGCACGGGCTCGCGAGCGTGCATGGAGTAGACGCGCGCGTGCGGCAGCGCGGCCCTCAGGCGCAGGCCCAGCGTGGAGGCCAGGTGGCTCTTGCCGTGGCCCCGGTCGCCGCGCACGGTGACGATGGTGGGCGCCGTGTCCGACACCGCGGACCGGGCGCTCTCCAGGAGCTGCTCCAGCTCCAGGTCCCGGCCCACCAGCATCGCGCTGCCCAGCTGCAGCACGGTGACGTCCGGCCGGGGCGCGGCGCCCGAGGGCGCGGGGCGCATCAGCCCGGACCTGCCTGCCACCGGCAGGCACGGCACCTCCGGCACGGCCTCCGCGGCGGCGGGGGAGAGCAGGGGCCCGCGCAGCTCCGCGAGGTGGGGGTAGCGGTCCTCGCGCGCGAAGATGGCGCCCAGGTAGCGGGGGGCGCCGTCGCGGCGGCGCTGCACGGTGACGCTGGCCACGTCCACGATGGACACCGGGGCCAGTCCCCGCTCGGCCAGTCCTTCGGCGGCCCGCAGCGCGCGGCGCACGGGGTTCTCTCCCACGTCGGGGTCGAAGACGCCCGCGAAGCGTTCGCCCTCCGCGAAGGCCATGTGGCCTCCGTACGCGGCCAGGGCCTTCTGCATCGCCACGGGGTTGGCGCGCGAGAAGGTGAACAGCACCGCCACCGAGCGGCGCGTCTGGGCGGGGCGGACCTCGGGCAGCAGGGTGAGCCGGGGCGCGGGCTGCACGGCGGACTGGCCCGCGTGGTCCAGCGCCGCGCGCAGGGCCTGGGCCACGGCGGCGGCGTCGCGGGGGCGGCGCGCGGGCTCCTTGGCCAGGCAGCGCAGCACGACCTCCTCCACGGGCGGCGCCACCGGGGCGTACTCCGACGGAGGCGGGGGCCGCAGCGACAGGTGCGCCTGGAGCACCTCCGTGAGCGAGCCGAAGAAGGGCGGCCGGCCGGCGATGAGCTCGTAGAGGATGACGCCCAGCGCGTACACGTCCGTGCGCGCGTCCAGGACCGCATGGCCCGCGCACTGCTCGGGCGCCATGTATTCGGCGGTGCCGGCGAAGGAGGACGTGTCGCCGGGAGTGCCATCGTCCGCGAGCACGCCAGGGGTCGGCCGCTGCACCAGGCCGAAGTCGAAGACGCGGGCGCGCTTGTGGGCGTCGTCCAGGAAGACGTGCTCGGGCTTGAGGTCGCAGTGCACCAGTCCGTGCGCGTGCACGACGGACACCGCCTCCAGGAGCGCGTTGGCGCGAGGCCCGAACTCCTGTGGCGACATGGGGCCGGACACCCGGGCCATCCAGTCCGCCAGCGTGGGCAGCGGCACGTACTCCATGGCGACGAAGCGCTGGCCGCCAGGCAGCGTGCCCACGGCATGGAGCGCGGGCACGGTGGGCGGTCCGATGACGCGCAGGGCCTCCGCCTCGCGGGCCAGCTGCGCCTCCGCGAGCGCGATGCCGGGCCGCGCCAGCTTCAGCGCGATGCGTTCACCCTCGGTGCCGTCGGCGGAGCGCTTGTGCGCGGCCAGCAGCACGCCGAAGCCACCGCGCGCGATGACCTTCTCGCAGCGGTAGCCCGGGACGTCGGGCACGACGAGCGAGGCATCGGATGGCGGAGCGATGGGAGGCGAGACGCCGGGCGGGCATGGCGCATGGGAGCCCTCCCAACGCCGCCCGCATGTGAGGCAGCGCGGCACGGACGTCACTCTATGCCAGCGCCGCCATGATTTCCGAAGCCCCGCGGTTGGCCATTCAACGGACGCGTGAAGCACTCGTCAGAAGTCCTCCCAAGCCCGGAGGGCTTCCAGGCGTCACGCCCTGTGAACCGCGCGACATCGGACATCCGGGGCAGCCAACGGCTCAGCGGGTCGACCGCGCACCGGCTGCGTCATTTCACACCGCAACGCGCAAGGATGTCAGGACTCCCTGCTAGCCCTGTTCACCAGGAGGAACAGGCATGAAAGGGATTCAGTCACCACGGCGCGAGTGGCTGTGCCTGCTGCTCATCGCGGGGCTGGTGGGCTGCGCGGGAGGACGTGCCCGTGCGTTGCCGGTGGGGCTGCACGGCTACGCGCGCTACCACAGCGCCTCGCCGGCACCGCTGCATGGGGACGCGGCCTCCGAGGGCGCGGGCGGCACGGTGGGGGATGAGGCTCCGGCGCGCATGCCTCCGGGCACGGTGCTCATCGGGAGCGCGGAGGAGCGGACGCGGCAGGCGGTGGAGCTGGGCCTGCTGGAGGTGGACGCGTTCGAGAAGCTCCTGCTGCGCGCCGGACTGGAGGATCCGCCGGTCGGTCGCAATCCCTTCACGCCCGAGGACGCGGCGGAGGTGCTGAACCGGCTGATGGAGAGGCCGGTGACGTTGGGCACGTATCCGCCCCGCATGGCGGCGGGCTTCGTGCTGCGCGAGGTGCTGGAAGGCGGCGCGGTGTCGCGCGGGGAGCTGGCGCGCCGGGTGGAGCGGTTCGTCCGGGAGCAGGTGGCGGTGCTGCGGCCGGACGGGTACCTGGCCTGGGCGCTCGATGGGCGCACGCAGCAGAAGGTGGGGACCGTGCAGTGGAGGGACGGGACCTTCCGCGCGGGCAACTTCGAACTGGGGCGCTTCTACAGCGGCAAGGGCGGCGTCTTCCGCCACGTCGATGCACAGCTGCGTGCCGCGGACTGGAGGCCGCTCGCGGAGGTGTACGACGACGCGGACGTCATTGGCCGTTCGCTGGATGGCGCGGAGGACGCGTTCGTGGAGCTGTACCACGGCATGGGGCAGCTGCTGTCCCATGCCGTGGTACAGCTTCGCGAGCCTGCGCCATCTCCCGCAGGGCGTGGCAGCGCTCATCGCGTCGTCGCCCGAGTACTGGGAGCGCTTCCGGTACATGACGGAGGGCGAGCAGATCCGCGAAGCAGCGCGGCTGACCACGAACGTCATCATGCTGTGGGGCACGGCCTCGGCAACGACGCGCGCGGTGACACGAGCGGCGGCGGGAGTGGAGGCCACGGTGCCCGTGCTCGCGGTGTCCGCGGAGGGACTGCTCAGTGTCGAGCGCGTCGCGGTGCCCGTAGGTCGCACGGCGGCGGTGCTGAGCGGAGGGCCCGGGGCCGCCATCGTCCTGCAGAAGGCGAACGTGGCGGCGGCGCCCGACGAGCCAGGGCATTGGGGGCCCGCGAAGGAGTCGATGTCCGACCGGGCCCGGCGCTACCAGGAGCAGATCTCCGGACACTCAGCGGACGAGGCGTACTGGGTCGGAGACGTGAAGTTCGACGGGTTCCGGGACGGAGTGCTGCGGGAGGCCAAGGGACCCGGCTACGCGAACAAGTTCCTCGATAACTTGGAGCCGAAGCCGTGGTTCAAGCCGACGGGGGCTGAAGCACTCGCCAGGCAGGCGCGACGGCAGCTCGATGCCGTTGAAGGTCTGGGGATTCGCATCGAGTGGCATGTCGCTGAGGCCAAGGTCGCGAACGCAATCGAGATGCTCTTCAAAAACAAAGGCATTCAAGGGATCCGGATCGTGCACACTCAAGCACGTTAAGGAGGGAACGCTGTGACCGCCACGGACAGGCCCTGGACTCGTCTCGAGACGTACTACGCAGGGGCCTATTGGGGTACGCGCAGGGAAGTGCCTGAAGACTGCGGGCGGCGAACCGCGAGGCTCCTGGAACTGTTGGCTCCGTGCGACCCGTTTCTTGCCCACTGGTACAAGCCAACGCGGTCGCTCAAGGACGCGCGCAAGTTCCCCCTGTTGCCATCGGACATGCCGACGCTCACCGAGATGTTTCGGCGAGGCGTCAACCGCGAGAAGGGGAAGCCGGTCATCGAGAAACTGGGCTTCAGTGTCACCTTTGGTAACGGCGGAGGGGCTTACGACAGCTCGGACCTGAGCATCCTCTGTGGATGTTACTCCGAGGTCGTCCCCAATTGCTGCGTGCTGAGCCTGCCCACGCTCGGGCGAAGTCCGAACGCGGAGCGGGTGATCTCTGCTCCCGTGCTCACGCATGCTGTGCGCAGCATGGCACTGGCCATGGACCCGGATTGGGCCGTTGCCATGTCTCAGGCCTACCGCGGCATGGATGATGAAGACAGGGGAGGTCCCTGGGTCGGCTGGGTGACCTACTTCTCCAAGCAGCGAGGCACCGTGCCCCCACTGCCCGCGCCCGTGCGCATCGAACCCGTGGAGGACAAGGGCACGCTCATCGTCCTGACCCCGGAGCGCTTCACCGTGGCCAACCCGGAACACGTGGCTTTGGCCCGGCGCGTGCGCGAACTGCTCACCCGGGCCGGGCTCATCAAGCCCCGCTGAAAGCAAAACAGCGCGCTCCACCCCGGCGGGCGGAGCGCGCCAAAGACAATCCCGGTCCTACCGCTGCGGCACCTCAATCGCGCGCAAGAGCGACCCGTCCTGTCCCAGCATCCGCGCGCGCAACAACAGCGCGGCCCCCGGCTCCGCGGACGTCAGTGCCTGCGCCGCCTCCGCGACGCCGGACACCTTCTGGTCACCCACCTGCGTCAGCACCATCCCGGGCGCCAGACCCGCGCGCTCCGCGGGACTGCCGGACTCCACCGCCACCACCTGCGCGCCGCCACTGCCGTCCTGCGCCTCCGACAGCCGCAGGCCCAGCCGCTTCGACAGGGGCGCGGGCGTCGAATCCCGGGGCGTCATCTCCTCCTCCCCCCGCTGCGTGGGCCGGGTGCCCAGCTTCACCGGCACCTCCATCGCCTTGCCGCCGCGCACCAGGCTCACCTTCACCTCGCTGCCCGGCTTGAGCAGCGCCACCGCGCGCGTCAGCGACCCGGCGGAGTCCACCGCGCGCTCGCCCACGGACGTGATGATGTCCTCCTCTTGCAGGCCCGCCTTCGCACCGGGGCCGCCCGCGCTGACGCCGGCCACCACCGCGCCCTTCGCCGTCTCCACGCGCAGCGCGCGCGCCAGCTCCGGCGTGAGGTCCTGCACCGCCAGTCCCACCCAGCCCCGGCGCACCACGCCCGTCTCCTGGAGCTGCGGCAACAGCGCCTGGATGAGGTTCGCCGGCACCGCGAAGCCAATGCCCGTCGCGCCGCCGATGATGGCCGTGTTCATGCCCACCACCTCGCCCTTCATGTTGAAGAGCGGGCCGCCGGAGTTGCCCGGGTTGATGGCCGCGTCTGTCTGCAGGAAGTCGTCATACGGACCCGCGTGGATGTCGCGCGCCCGGGCGGACAGGATGCCCGCGCTCACGCTCGACGCGAGCCCGAACGGATTGCCAATGGCCATCACCGGGTCGCCCACGCGCAGGCCATCCGAGTCCCCCAGCTTCACGAACGGCAGGTTCCCGGACACGCCCTTCAACTGGATGAGCGCCACGTCCGTGAGCGCGTCGCGGCCCAGCACCTCCGCCTCGAACGCGCGCCCGTCCTCCATCTTCACCCGGACGGTGTCCGCGCCCTCCACCACGTGGTTGTTCGTGAGCACCAGGCCGGACGGGTCGATGATGAAGCCCGACCCCACCCCCTGCTTCGCGGGCGCACCGCCCCCGCCAAAGGGGTTCTGTCCGCCCTGCATGCCGAAGCGCTCGGCGAGGCCGGGGGGCAGGCCCTGCATCATCCCGCCCATCGCGGGGCGGGCGCGGGCCTGCACCTCCACGTTCACCACCGCGCCCTTCACCGTGTCCACGAGCGGCGCCAGCGACATGAGCGCGCCGGGCGACCCGGGCGTGGGCGAATAGACCGCCGGCTCCACCTTCGCGCCCGAGGGCGTGGTGGCCGTCTTCAGCGACAGTGTGGGGCGGGCAGGGGGCGCCACGTCCGCGGCCGGCTTGCAGGCCCCCAGTGCGACCAGGGGCATCAGCGTGAGCGCGCGAGCAAGGTGGCGGCGGGACGGAAGCGTGCGGACCATCGTGCGTTCTCCTTGGGAGTGGCGGCCGGAAGCGGATCTTCCGGACGGAAGGGGAAATGAAAGAGTCGAACCGGATGCGGTGGGCACCCTGGGAAGGAGGCAGCGGTCCCGTTCCACCAGTGACACCGGGAGCCACCGGTGGCCCAGCTGCCTGAAGGGAGCTCTTGGAGGAAGCCCCGCATCCGGTCCGACGCTGGGACTTCATTGCAGTCCGTGGGCCAACCCCTCCAGAACCCCCTTCAGAGGGGAACCCGGCCCCGGAAGGCCCCAGGACGCGGGGCAAAGTGCCCCAACCGGGGCATTTCGCCCGGGGGCGGCGAGCCCCATGCCCCACCTCCGTGGCCCCTTCCGGACATGGCACGGCGGATGCTCATGGAGCCAGAGGTCCCCCAACCCCTCCAGGAGTTCACGCCCATGGTGCACGAGCAGTCAGAAGGAGTCGCGCGCGGCGCGGCCTGGGAAGACCCTCACTCGGAGCCCGAGAGGCCCCCGCGCATCCTGGTCGCGGATGATCAGACGGAGATGCGCACCCTCATCCGCAAGATGCTGGTGCGGCGCGGTTATGACGTGGTGGAGGCGTCGGACGGGCCGGACCTGGTGCGCGTCCTCATTGAAGGGCTGAAGGCGGAGGAGTCGCGCGCGCCCGACCTCATCATCACGGACGTGCGCATGCCGGGCTTCACGGGCCTGGAGGTGCTCGCCCGGCTGCGGCGCGAGCAGTGGGACACGCCGGTCATCCTCATCACCGCCTTTGGCGACGTGCAGTTGCATCGCGAGGCCCTGCGCCTGGGGGCTGCTTGTGTGCTCAACAAGCCATTCGACATGGATGAACTGCGCGGCGCGGTGGAGGTGGCCCTCACGGTGACGCGCTAAGGTGACGCGGCAATGTCTGTCGCAAGGAAGCCCATGCGCCGCCTCCCGTGGTCCCTGTCGTTGTCGCTCCTGTGCCTGGCATGCGCGCCCACGCAGCGACAGACGCCGGACGCGGGCACTCCGGAGGCTAGGCCGCAGCGGCTGGGGGTGAACATCGTCCACACCTATCCGCACGACCCCACGGCCTTCACGCAGGGGCTCCAGTTCCACCAGGGCCAGCTCTACGAGAGCACCGGTGAGAAGGGTGACCTGCGCCGCATCTCGCTGGAGCAGGCGGAGCCCCTGTGGAAGCAGCCCCTGCCGGAAGTGTTCCCGGAGGGGCTCGCGAGTGACGGACAGCGGCTGTACCAGCTCACCTGGCAGGACGAGACGCTCTTCGTATGGAACGGCACGCCGCCCGCACAGGAGAAGCAGGTGGAGTACGAGGGCGAGGGCTGGGGCCTGTGCTACTGGCGGGGCCAGCTGGTGCGCAGCGACGGCACGTCCACGCTGCGCTTCCACGACCCGAAGGACTTCAGCGTGAAGTCCCAGGTGCAGGTGACGTTGGAGGGCACGCCGCAGGAGATGCTCAACGAGCTGGAGTGCGCGGAGGACGGCGTCTACGCCAACGTCTGGCATTCCAACAACATCCTGAAGATTGATTACGCCACGGGCCGCGTGCTGGCGGTCATCGACGCGTCGGTGCTGGCGCGGGCGGTGAGCGGCCGGGTGCGCAGCTACGAGGCGGTGCTCAACGGCATCGCGCTGGAGCCCGGCACCGGCCGCCTGTTCCTCACCGGCAAGCTGTGGCCCGACCTCTTCGAGGTGACGCTGGTGGGGCCCGCCACCACGCCGTAGCCCTTCGCTTCAGGCGGAGGGAGACTCACCCTGTCTGGAAAAGCGCCGCCGCACGGTCCGGACCACCTCCGCGTCCCAGCGCGGTGACAGCAGCTCCAGCGCGGTCCGCCGGAAGGGCAGGGCGCACGCCAGGCACGCCAACGTCGCGGCCAGTCCAATGAGCGTGTTCTGCCAGGAGGCCAGGTTCCACTGCCCGGACCACGACCACGGCTCCATGCTCTGCGGCCACAGGTAGTGGATGGGCCAGCCCGGCCCGCTGCCCGCGAGGTCGCACAGCAGATGACCGTGGAAGGCAGCCACCGACAGCAGGGCCACGGCTGCCCTTTGCCGCGCCAGCGCCGTACACACCGCCATCGTGACGAGCGCTCCCACGTAGCCATGGAAAATCACGTGGTGATAACGCGAATAAAACTCTTCACCCGCCAGCAATGACAAACCATCCAAATCCGGCGCGAGTCCCGCGCAGGTGACCAGGATGCGGTCACGCCGTTCGCGCAGGCCTTGCGCCAGGAGCCAGGACACTTCGGCGTGGACGATGGGATTCATGGGTGTGCACTAGCGTACGGCATACGGGGGCAACGGCGAAGGTTCCCCGGGCAGTGCGTTGAGAAGGTGGGGGGCAATGACTCATCATGAATTCCATCTCCGTGCACCCGCGGCTGGACATCGCCACGCTTTTTGAAGCGCACGCTCGAAACACGCCCGACGCCGTGGCGCTGCACTTCGAAGGCGGTGTGCTCCGCTATGACACGCTCAACCGGCGCGCGAACCGGCTGGCGCGACGGCTCCAGGCGCTCGGTGTGGGGCCCGACCAGCCCGTGGGCATCCTCGCCGACCGCACACCGGAAACCGTGGTGGGATTGCTGGGCATCCTGAAGGCAGGAGGCGCCTATCTCCCTCTGGACCCGAGTCATCCTCCGGAGCGGCTCGCCGCGATGATGGAGGACTCCGGGATGCGGGTCCTCGTCGGACGGCGTGAGGCGGTCCAGGAGCTGCGCTTCCAGGGGCACGTCGTCGAGCCTCCCACTCCGGATGAACAGGAGGCCGTGAACGTGAAGGGCGGGGCGGGGCCGGACTCGCTGGCGTATGTGCTCTACACGTCCGGCTCCACGGGCAGGCCCAAGGGTGTGTGCATCCCGCACCGGGGCGTGGCGCGGCTGGTGCTGGACGCGGGCTTCATGGGCTTCCGGCGCGAGGACCGCGTCCTCCAGGCCGCGTCGTATGCCTTCGATGCCTCGACGCTGGAGGTCTGGGGCGCGCTGCTGAACGGCGCGACGCTGTGTCTGGTTTCACGGGAGACCCTGCTGTCGCCTCCGCTCCTCGCGGCGAAGCTCCAGCGGGATGCCATCTCCGCCGCGGTGCTGAGCACGTCGCTGTTCCATCAACTGGCCGCGGCCATCCCGGACGCTTTCGGCGGGCTCCGCGTCCTGATGGTGGGTGGTGACGTGCTGGACCCCAAGTGGGTGGGGCGGGTCATGGCGCGGGGAAAGCCCCAGCGGCTGCTCAACAGCTATGGACCCACGGAGTGCACCACCTCCGCGACGGCGTATGAGCTTCTCGTGCCTCCGGAGCCGGGCGTGGCCATCCCCATCGGCAGGCCGCTCGCACGGCTCCAGCTGCATGTCCTGGATGACGGGGGGAAGCCGCTGTCCGTGGGCGAAGTAGGGGAGCTGTACCTGGGCGGAGAGGGGCTTGCGCGGGGCTACCTGAACCGGCCCGTCCTCACTGCCGAGCGGTTCCTCCCGGATCCGTTCAGCGGCGTGCTCGGGGCGCGGATGTACCGGACGGGAGACCGGGCGCGGTGGCTCCAGGACGGCAACCTGGAGTTCCTGGGGCGGGTGGACCACCAGGTGAAGATTCGCGGCGCACGGGTCGAGCTGGCGGAGATCGAGAGCGTCCTGCGCACCCATCCGCGAGTCGGTGACGCCGTGGTCCGCGTGCACGAGGTGTCCCCGGGTGACAAGCGGCTCGTCGCGTACGTCTCGCCGAGCGGGGTGGAGGACGCGGAGCTGCGCGCGTATCTCGGCTCGAAGCTGCCGGACTTCATGCTCCCCCATGCGGTCATGGCGCTGGAGCACATGCCGCTCAACTCCAGCGGCAAGGTGGACCCCTCGCGGCTTCCAGCGCCGCGCTTTGGTTCGGGGGAGGGGGAAACACCACGCACGCAGCTGGAGCAGGAGATCGCGCGCGTGTGGTCGGAGGTCCTGGGGACGCAGCAGGCCGGCACGCAGGACCGCTTCATGGAGTCCGGCGGGGACTCGCTGCTCGCGATCCGTTTCATTGACCGGCTGGAGCAGGCGGTGTCGGTCCGCCTGCCCGTGCGGACGCTCTTCGACAGTCCGAACATCGCGGAGCTGGCGCGGTGGGTGGAAGCGGCACGGGGAATGGGTCGAGGCCTCGACGTGCCACCCATCGTCCCGGTGGACCGGACTCGGCCCCTGCCCCTGTCGGATTCCCAGCGGCAGCTGTGGCTCATGGAGCAGCTGGCACCCCGGAGTGCCGTCTACAACGAGCCCTTCACGCTGTATCTGCCCGGTGACCTCCAGCCCGACGCGCTGGAGCGTGCGTTCCGTTCACTCATCTCCCGGCATGAAGTGCTGCGGACGACCTTCGGGTCCACGCAGGACGGTCCGTTCCAGCGTGTGCATCCAGACATGCCGTTCCACCTGCGACGCGTGGACCTGCACGCTGTGCCCGGAAGCCTGCGGAGCGCGAAGGCGTTGCAGGTGGCCACCCAGGAGGCGCGTGAGCCCTTCGACCTGGAGCACGGGCCGCTGTTGCGTGCGACGTGGATGCGGTTGAGCAAGGCGGAGAGCCGCCTCGCCCTGGTGATGCACCACCTCATCGTGGATGGCTTCACGATGGCGGCGTTCCTCCAGGAGTTGCACCGGTTCTACCTGGCGGAGGCCCCTTCACTGCCGCCACTGCCGCTCCAGTACGGCGACGCCGCTGTCTGGCAACAGGGGGCCCGCTACCAGGAGGCCATCGCACCGCACCTGGACTGGTGGAAGCAGACGCTCGCGGGAGCTCCGCACCTGGAGCTGCCCACGCAGCATCTCCGCCCCCAGGTCCCGAGCTTCCGCGGGGCCAGGCACGTCGTGCGAATCCCTGGCGACCTCCTGGAGTCCGTGAAGGCGCTGGGACGCGGAGAGGGCGCTTCGCTCTTCATGACGATGCTGTCCGTGTTCGGTGCGTTGCTGCATCGCTACTCCGGGGCGGAGGACCTCATCGTCGGAGGTGCCTTCTCCGGACGGAACCGCGAGGAGTCGCAGGCCATCTCCGGACACTTCGTGAACCTGCTGCCGCTGCGGCTGCGCTTCTCCGAAGGGCAGACCATCCGGGGGCTGCTGGCGCAGGTGCGCCGCGTCTGCCTGGATGCACTCGAACATCAGGACGCGCCGCTCGTGCGCATCGTGGAGGCGGTGAACCCGGCGCGCATCCCTGGCGCCAACCCGTTGTTCCAGGTGTCGTGCACGATGGAGCCACGCATCGCGGTGCCAGCGTCGGACTGGCGCGTGGAGCCCCACGACGTCGACACGGGGACGTCGAAGCTCGACCTCTCCATCGAACTGGATGAGCGGCCCGACGGCATGTCCGTGCGGTGGGAGTACGCGCTGGACGTCTTCGAGCCCTGGATGATCCACCAGCTGGGCCAGCACTTCGTGACGCTGCTGCGCGAGGCCGCACAGGACCCGGAGCAACGGGTCGCGGCGTTGCCGCTGCTCTCGGAGGCGGAGCAGTCACAGGTGCTCGCCTGGGCTCACGGGCCCGTGAAGGACGTGTCGCACGCGGACTGTCTGCACCACCCGTTCGAAGCGCAGGTGGAGCGCACGCCGGACGCGCCGGCTCTCTTCTTCCAGGGACGGTCCATGAGCTACCGGACGCTGGACGCGGGGGCGAACCGGCTGGCCCATCACCTCATCTCCCAGGGCGTCCAACCTGGAGACTTCGTAGGCGTCTGTGTCCAGCGCTCCTTCGAATTGATCATCACCTTGTTGGGGACACTGAAGGCGGGCGCGGCCTACGTGCCGCTGGATCCCGCCTATCCCAGGGCACGGCTGGAGTTCACGGCACGGGACGCGGGGCTGAGGCTCATCCTCGCGCAGGAGACGACGCTCGCGCTCATGGACGGTGCGGGCGTCCCGGTGGTCGCGCTGGAGCAGGTGCGCGGCGGTCCGGAGGGCACGCCACGGGTCCACGTCACCGGGGATGACCTCGCGTATGTCATCTACACCTCCGGTTCGACGGGGCAGCCCAAGGGTGTGTGCATCCGCCACCGGAGCGCAGTGCACCTGACGGAGACCGTGGCTTGGGACTTCGGCTTCGCACCGGGACAGCGCGTGGCGCAGTGCGCGCGGTACGGCTTTGACTTCTCCGTCGCGGAGATCTTCCCGACGCTCTCCTCCGGCGCCACGCTGTACCTCATGGGCCAGGAGGACCTGGCCGCCGGTGAGGAGCTGGCGGACTTCCTGGAGACCCATCGCATCCACACCGCGATGTTCACGCCGTCAGCACTGGCCTCCATGCCGTGGCGGGCGCTGCCGGACCTGAAGACGCTCGCGCTTGGAGGCGAGGAACTCCCCGCACGGCTCGTGGACACGTGGGCGCCGGGCCGCCGGTTCATCCAGGTCTATGGGCCCACCGAAGCCACGGTCTTCACGACGGCAGCGGAGTGCGTGGCCGGCGAGGGGCCGTATTCCATCGGCACACCCCTCTCGGGCTACGAGGTCTACCTGCTGGATGCAACCCTGACGCCCGTCCCCACGGGCGTGCGCGGCGCGCTCTACATCGGAGGCAAGGGGCTGGCGCACGGCTACCTGAACCGTCCCGAGCTCGACGCGGAGCGCTTCATCCCGCATCCCTTCAGCGCGGAGCCGGGAGCGCGCCTCTACAAGAGCGGAGACATCGCCAGTCATCGCCCGGACGGCGGCATCGACTTCCACGGGCGGTCCGACCGCCAGCTCAAGCTGCGCGGCTTCCGAATCGAGCTCGGCGAGATCGAGGCCGCGCTGCGCAAGCACCCCGATGTCCGGGACGCCGTGGTCGAGCCCCGGATGCTCGCGGGAGAGCGGCACCTGGTGGGCTACGTCATCCCTCGGGATGCCGCGGTGACGCCTGAGTTCAAGGAGTCGCTGGGCGAAACACTTCCCCCGCACATGGTTCCCCGGGAGTGGGTGCTGCTGGAGGCGTTCCCGATGGGCCCTACGGGAAAGCTCGACCGTCACGCGCTGCCTTTGCCTTCCGTCAAAGCCCCGTCTGCTCCCGCGTCCACGGAGCGTGAGAAGGCCTTGGAGCGCATCTGGTGCCGGATTCTCGGCGTGGAACGCGTCGGCAGGCAGGAGGGCTTCTTCGACGCGGGCGGGAACTCGCTGCTGCTCACGCGGGTCCAGTCCGCGCTGGCCTCGGAGCTGGATATCCGCGTGAGCATGGCCACGCTGTTCCAGTTCCCGACCATTGAAGCCCTCGCGAGGCACCTGGACGCGGACTCCACCGTGCAACCGGTGACGCCGGAGCCCGCGCGAAGCCCCGTGCGCTCCCCGGACCCCATCGCCATCATCGGCACCGCCGGGCGGTTCCCGGGAGCCCCCAGCGTCGAAGCGCTGTGGACGCTGCTGGTGGAGGGCCGTGAGGGCTTGTCCCGCTTCAGCCGGGAGACGCTGCTCGCCGCGGGCGAGGACCCCCAGCTCCTGGAGGATCCCTCCTACGTTCGTGCCTCCGGGCTGCTGGAGGACGTGGAGTCCTTCGACGCCGCCTTCTTCGGCTACAGCCCCCTGGACGCGCGGCTGATGGATCCGCAGCTCCGCATGTTCCTGGAGTGCGCCTGGGAGGCGCTCGAAGCGGCGGGCTACGACCCGAAGCGGTTGCCCGGCAAGGCGGGCCTGTTCGCGGGCTCGGGAGTGCCGCGCTATTGGTTGGATCAGGTGATGCCGCGCTTCCGTTCGCTGTCCGTGGCCTCGGAGGCGTACCGGTCCATCCTGGGCAACCCGTGGCAGTTCCTCGCCACGGCGACGGCGTATCAGCTGGGCCTGCATGGGCCCGCGCTCACGGTGCAGACCGCCTGCTCCACGTCACTGGTGGCCGTGCACCTGGCCTGTCAGAGCCTGCGGGCGGGTGAATCCGACGTGGCCCTCGCGGGAGGCATCTCCCTCTTCGCGTCCGGTCCCTCTGGCTACCTCCATGAGGCAGGCGGCATCACGTCCCCAGACGGGCACTGCCGTCCCTTCGACGCGAAGGGGCAGGGGACGGTGCCCTCCAGCGGGGTGGGCATCGTGGTGCTCAAGCGCCTGGAGGATGCGCTGCGGGATGGAGACTGCATCCATGCCGTCATCCGGGGCTCGGCCATCAACAACGATGGAGACGCCAAGGTCGGTTTCACCGCCCCGAGCGTGGAAGGCCAGCGCGATGTCATCACGCGAGCACACGCCGACGCGGGCGTGGCTGCTCGCGACATCACCTACGTCGAGGCCCACGGCACGGCGACGCCGCTGGGCGACCCGCTGGAGGTCCAGGCGCTGCGGCTCGCCTTCGGAGCGCGTGAGGAGTCGGAGCCCGCGGTGGTCCTGGGGGCGCTCAAGAGCAACGTGGGGCACCTGGACTCGGCGGCCGGAGTAGCGGGGTTGATCAAGACGACGCTGGCCCTGGAGCACCGCTTCCTCCCGGGCACCGTCCACTTCGAGCGGCCCCATCCGGAAGCGGGCCTGGAGCATTCGCCCTTCGTCGTGAGTCGCGAAGGGCGGCCCTGGTCCCTGCCCGAAGGCTTCCCGCGTCTCGCGGGAGTCAGCTCGTTTGGCATTGGAGGAACGAACGCGCACGTCGTCCTGGAGGAAGCACGCCCCGAGCCCGCTGTCGCCGTGAGCCCGGCGGTGGAGGTGCTGGTGCTCTCGGCGCGAAGCGGGGAGGCACTGAGCGCGGCCTCGCGGCGGCTCGCGGATCATCTGGAACGGCATCCCGGGCAGTCCCTGGCGGACGTCGCGTACACGTTGCAGGAAGGGCGGACGGCGTTCGGATACCGGCGTGCCATCGCGTGCGAGACACCCGAGGAGGCCATCGCGAAGCTCCGGCGGGACGGACCCGTGCAGCCCGCTGCGTCCCCGCTGCCTGAAGTGTGCTTCCTGTTCCCAGGGACAGGAACGCAGGAGGCGGGCATGGGCGCGGCGTGGTACCGGCGCGCTCCGGCGTATCGCGAGGCCTTCGATGCATGCGCCGCGCTCTTCGGCCCGGAGCTGGAGCGCGAGCTTCGCGCCGCGCTGCTCACCGACGAGCGCGGAGCACAGGCGGAGGAAGCGCTTCGAGCACCCTCGCTGGGCATGGCCGCCATCTTCACGACGGAGTATGCGCTGTCGCGGCTGCTGGGCGCCTGGGGGCTCCATCCGACGAGCCTCCTGGGCCACAGCCTGGGGGAATACGCCGCCGCATGTCTCTCCGGTGTCCTATCGCTGGAGCAGGCCGTGGCGCTGGTCGCGCTGCGCGGCCGTCTCTGCGACGCATTGCCGCCTTCCGGCATGCTGGCCGTGCCGCTGTCGGAGGGCGTGCTGACGCAGGAGCTGCCATCCGGGTTGTCCCTGGCCGCGGTCAACGGACCCGGGCAGTGCGTGGTGTCCGGGGCGCTGGAGGCGTTGGAGGACTTCGCCGCGCGGCTGCGGGAGCAGGGCGTGAGGACGAAGCGGCTGCCGAACGCGAGCGGGTTCCACTCCGCGCTCGTGGAGCCCGCGATGCAGCCGCTCACGGATCTGGCCAGGTCGATGCGTCCGAAGTCCCCGGCGGTTCCCCTCCTCTCCAACGTCACGGGCACCTGGCTGACCGCGGACGATGCGCACGACCGTACGTACTGGGCCCGTCACCTGCGGCACACGGTCCGGTTCTCCCAGGGGCTGGAGCTGCTGCTGGAGGACCGTGAGCGGATCTTCGTGGAGGTGGGACCGGGACAGACGCTCTCCACGTTGACGCTGCTGAACCCCCGGGTCGGGCGGGAGCGGCTTGTGCTGCCCACGGGACGGCGTCATCCACCGGAGAGTGACGAACAGGTCCTGCTCCATGCCGTGGGACAGCTCTGGTCCGCGGGCCTCCCCGTGGACTGGAGCGCGGTGCGCGGAGGCGGGCCGCGCAGACGCGTCGTGCTGCCGACGTATCCCTTCGAGCGCAAGCGGTACTCCCTGGCGGAGAAGACGCCCCGGCTGCCGAGGCCTGAAGTCACGACCGCGCCCCGGCCGCTCAGCCGTGAAGAGGTCCGTGCCTCCATGGAAGCCCTCTGGAAGGAGCTGCTCGGCGTGGACACGCTGACGCCGGACAGCCACTTCTTCGAGCTGGGCGGCACGTCGCTCCTGGTCGTGCAGCTCAACCGCGAGCTCAAGACGCGGCTGTCGGTCAGCCTGTCGCTGCACGCGGTGCTGGAGCACCCGACGCTGGGGGAATGGGTGCGCGCGGTCCAGGACGAGCTGGAGCGGACGGGGAGGCCACTCACCACGGCGGCTCCGCTCCGGGTGGAGCTCCAGAAGGGACGGCACGGACGGGCGCCGCTCTTCCTGGTGCAGCCCATTGGAGGCACCGTCTACACGTACCTGCCACTGGCGAAGCAGCTGGGCGCGGACACACCGGTCCACGCGTTCCGCGCGTCGGGGCTGGAGCCCGGCGAGGTGCTCTACCGCGACGTGCCGGCGATGGCGCGCGCGTACGTGGACGAGCTGCTGGCCTTCCAGTCCCAGGGCCCCTTCTGGCTGGGCGGCCACTCCTCGGGAGGCGTCATCGCGTACGAGATGGCGGCCGAGCTGCTGAAGCGGGGCCACTCCGTGGCGGGCGTCATCCAGATCGACACGGTGACGGTGGACGACTCGCGCAGGCTGAACATCCGGAGCGTGGGAGACGTGCTCCAGCTCATCGACGCGTTCCAGGAGATCTCCCCGCGCGCGGCGGAGGGGCTGCGGACGGCGATGGAGCTCGACACGCGGCTGCGCGACGTGGTGCTCGCCACCAACGAAGCCATCGCCGCATACGCGCCGGGACGTCATGCGGTGCCGCTCGTGTACCTGCGGGCCACGGAGCGGGACGCGGTGCTGGATTCACGCGCGGCGGCCTGGTGGACGGCGCTGACGACCGCGTCGTTCCAGATTCACGACGTGCAAGGCAACCACTTCACCATCATGGAGGCGCCCCATGTGGTGGACCTGGCGCGGCTCATCCAGGAGCAGCTGACCTCGGGAAGGGAAGGGGAGCGCGATGACCTCGACGCGGGATGAGTGGAAGACGGAGCTCTCCCGGCGCTTCGCCGCGTTCGTGGAGGCCTACGAGCGCGGGAGCCTGGAAGCCCTGTCCGAGCTGTTCTGGCACGACGACGACATCGTGGTCGTGGGCACTCACTCCAACCTCCACTTCATCGGCTGGGCGCAGGTGGAGCACTCCTTCCGCACCCAGTTCGCGAACCTGCGCGACATCCGCGTGACGCTGCGCTCGGAGCAGCTCTGGCACTGCGGCGCGCCGCCCTCCACGATGGCCTGCCTCACGGTGCCCTCGATGGACATCGCCCTGGTCGCGAGCGGCAAGCCCGTCACGTTCGAGGGCATTCGCGTGGCCTGCGCCTTCGAACGCCGGGACACGGAGTGGCGGATGGTCCAGATGCACTGGTCGCTTCCTCGCTCGGAGGTGCTGGTGGACCACGAGTACCGCTGATCACCCCGGAGGCAGCGGCGAGCGTCGAGGCGTGCCCAGCAACTCCAGCGTGCGCAGCGCCACGTCCGCCAGGGTGGACGAGCACGGCATGCAGCCTCCGCCGCAGCAGGGGGCCCAGTCGCCCTCCGGGTCCCGCAGCAGCGGATACACGCAGCTCCGCAGGGACTGGGGCAGTCCCGCGTCGTCGCAAGCCTCACGCAGCGCTGCCTGCACGGTGGCATCCTTCACGTCCATCGCTTCAGCTTCCTAACCGACACCCGGAAGGAAGGCAGCCCATGCGCACGGCATCGTTCATCCGTCAGGTCCTCATGGTGCTCCTCGCCTGCGCATGCACGAGGCCGCCCCCGTCCTCCCGCACGCCCGCGGACGACCCCACGCTGCGCCTCATGGACACCTTGCGTGCGCACGCACGGACGCACGCTCCCGTGTGCTCTCCAGACGCGGCGCTGCTTCGGCCCGGAGGCGGCATTGACCTGGAGCGCCTCCGCGCCGCCGGCCACCCGGTCATCGTCTGGACCGTGAACGATCTGCCCACGATGCAGGCCCTGCTCCGGCGCGGCGTGGACGGCATCATCAGCGACCGGCCGGACCTCCTGATGCAGGCGGTGCGCGACTTCGACGCCAACGGCGACGGCACCCCCGGGGACCTGCTGGACGCGGACGGGCTCATCGACCCGAAGCGCTTCGATGCGCAGGGCCACCGGGGCGCGCGGAACCTGCGGCCGGAGAACACGCTGCCCTCGTTCGAGGCCGCGCTCGACCACCGGATGACCACGCTGGAGCTGGACACCGTCCTCACCGCCGACGGCGTCCCCGTGCTCTCCCACGACCCGGACCTGTCCCCCACGAAGTGCCGCCACGCGGATGGAAGCCCGCTGCCCGCTCCCGTCCCCATCGCGACCCTCACCGTCGCGAAGCTCCAGGCGACCTTCGTCTGCGACCGGCTCCTGAAAGACCGGCCTGACCAGACGAACGACCGCGCCCTCTCTCCAGAAGCCGTCGCGTTCGCTGCCCGCGCCGGACTCCCGGGCCCCTACACCGTTCCCACCCTGAGTCAGGTGTTCGCCTTCGCGGCGGACCAGGCGGACCCCACCCATGAGGCCCGCGACCCGCTCCGCGCCCGGAACGCCCGCCGTGTCCGCTTCAACGTGGAGCTCAAACGGACATCAGAGAAGACAGGCATCGCTCCAGCCCACGGCGACGCGGTCGCCCAGGTCATCCAGGAAGCAGGGCTCGCACGGAGGGTGGACGTGCAGTCCTTCGACCTGCGCGCCGTGCGCTCCATGCAGGACCGTCACCCGGAGCTGCGCGCCGTTCTCCTCCTGGAGACGCGTCCCACCGCCGCCGACGTGAAGGCGGCTGAGTAGCCAGACGGTCCATTCCCCGGCCGGGAAATCACGGATTTAGTCAGGCGACGAATCATCTTGCGCTAAATCGTTAGGGGCCTTACTAGATGCCCCGTCTTGATCCCTTCCCGTCCCAGAAACGCCACGCCGATGAAGCTCGTGCCCCGGTACGAGCGGCTGAAGCAGATGGCTCAGCGCTTCCCCACGCTCGACCCCAGCGCCATCGAGACGTGTCTGACGATGCTACGTCTCTCCAATGAGCTGACCGAAGCCTACGAAGCGCACTTCGCACGGCACGGCGTGTCCCACGGACGCTTCGTCGTGCTGGTGCAGCTGTTCGCGGCGGAGGACGCGGGGGAGAGCCTGCGTCCCGCGGACCTCGCGGAGCTGGCGAGCTGCAGCCGCGCGACCATCACCGGCCTGTTGGACACGCTGGAGAAGGACGGCTTCATCTCCCGCGTGGATCACCCCGAGGACCGGCGCATGTACTCCGTGCACCTCACCTCGAAGGGCCGCGAGTTCATCCTGGGAATGATGCCCGACCACTACCGCCGCATCGCCGCGCTCATGGCTCCCTTGAGCCTGGATGAGCGGGACACGCTTCGCGCCCTGCTCGCCAAGGTGTCCTCCGGCATCCCCGCCCTGCGGGACCCCTGAGCAGCCCCTTCCCACACCCCTTCTTCAACGCCGTACCGAGCAACAACCATGACGACCCGTACCGCCCCTTCACTGGAAGCCGCCCCCTCCACCGAAGCCCCCGCCGTCACGAAGCCCGCGAAGCGCTCCCGCGCCAGGCAGGTGCTGCCCATCCTCGTGGGCGTGGCGGTGTTGGGCGGGGGTGCGCGCTTCCTCCTCACCCACGGTCACGAGTCCACCGACGATGCCCAGGTGGAGGGCCGCATCGCCAACGTGTCGCCGCGCGTGGCCGGTCAGGTGGCCCGCGTGCTGGTGCATGACAACCAGACGGTGAAGGCCGGCGACGTGGTGGTGGAGCTGGACCACGCGGACCTGGACGCGCGCCTGGAGGTCGCTCGCGCGGACGTGATGAGCGCGGAGGCCCAGCTGTCCAACGCCCAGGCCCAGCTCACCCTCACGGAGGCCAACGCCGGCGCCAACCTGCGCCAGGCCCGCGCCGGCGTCACCCAGGCCTCCAGCGGCATCAGCTCCTCCAAGGCCGCGTTGGATCAGGCCCGCGCGGACGTGACCGCGTCCGAGGCGCGCTTCAAGCTGGCGGAGACGGACCTGGGCCGCATCAAGCAGCTGCGCGAGCAGGGCGCCGTGGCCCAGGCGGACCTGGACGCGCGCCAGGCCTCGTATGACCAGGCCAAGGCCGCGCTGGACCAGTCCCGCGCGCGGCTGACCTCCACCGAGGCCGGCATCCAGAGCTCCTCCGGTGGCCTGGAGGCCGCGCAGGGCAAGCTCAGCGCCGCGGAGACGGCGCCCGTGCAGGTGCAGGCCGCGCAGGCCGCGCTGAAGCTCGCGGAGGCCCGCCTCAAGCAGACGCACGGCGCGCTGACGCTCGCGGAGCTCGCCGTGTCCTACGCGCAGGTGCGCGCCCCGGTGGACGGCGTGATCAGCCGCCGCACCGTGGAGGTGGGGCAGATGGTGGGGCCGGAGCGTCCGCTGATGGCCGTCGTTCCGCAGAACGACATCTGGATCGTCGCCAACTTCAAGGAGGACCAGGTCGGTGAGATGCGCCCGGGCCAGCCGGTGGAGCTGGAGGTGGACGCCTTCGGCAGCCACTCGTTCAAGGGCCACGTGGACAGCCTCGCGGGCGCCAGCGGCGCGCGCTTCGCCCTGCTGCCGCCGGACAACGCGTCCGGCAACTTCGTGAAGGTCGTGCAGCGCATCCCCGTGCTCATCCGCTTCGATGGCGACCTGAAGGACCTGCCCATCAAGCCCGGCATGAGCGCCTACGTCACCGTGGACACCGGCGCGAAGCCGGAGCCCCAGAAGTCCGCGGCGGTGGATACCCGGAAGGCGGAGTAACCCCCCGTGGACGCACGCAGAGACGTCATCCAAGGTTCCAAGACGGGCATCACCATCGCGGCCATGGCCGCGGCGCTGATGTCCGTGCTGGACATCTCCATCGTCAACGTGGCCTTGAGCGACATCCGCGCGAGCTTCGGCACGCCGTTGGATCAGATCGCCTGGGTGTCCACGGGCTACATGATGGCCAACGTGGTGGTCATCCCGATGACGGGCTGGCTGCAGCGCCGCTTTGGCTACCGGAAGTACTTCACCTTCTCCGTCATCCTCTTCACGGTGGCCAGCGTGCTGTGCGGCCTGTCGTGGAACCTGACGTCACTGGTGGCCTTCCGCATCCTCCAGGGCATGGGCGGCGGCGCCATCATCCCCACGTCCCAGGCCATCCTCTTCGCCCGCTACCCGCGCGAGGAGCACGGCATGGCGGGTGCCCTCTTCGGCCTGGGCGCCGTGACGGGCCCGCTGCTGGGGCCCACCGTGGGCGGCCTGCTCATCGAAGCGGCCAGCTGGCACTGGATCTTCCTCATCAACGTGCCGGTGGGCCTCTTCGCCGCGTACATGGCGTGGCGCTACATCGAACAGCCCCACTTCGAACCGTCCACGGAGAAGGTGGACAAGAACGGCATCGCGCTGCTCGCCGTGGGCATGGCCTGCCTCCAGTACGTGCTGGAGGAGGGCAACCGCGAGGACTGGTTCGACAGCCGGCTGATTACCCTGCTGGCGGTCATCGCGGGCATCGCGCTCATCACCTTCGTCGTCCACGAGCTGGAGACACCCAGTCCCGTGGTGGACCTGCGCGTGTTCGGCAACCGCAGCTACTCCGCGGCCACGGGGGTGAACTTCCTCGTGGGCACGGCGCTGTTCTCTGGCTCGTTCCTCTTCAGCCTCTTCTGCGGCTCCGTGATGCGCTACGAGGCATTGGACATCGGGCTCATCTTCCTCAAGGGCAGCGCCATCCAGATTCTGCTGATGCCGCTCATCGGCAAGTTCGGAGGCAAGGTGGATGGCCGGTACCTGATTGGCTTCGGCATCCTGGGCATGAGCCTGTCCTTGTGGACCAACGGCCACCTGGCCACGCGCGTGGATGAAATCACCCTCATCACGCCGGTGTTCATCCGCGCCTGCTCGCTGGGCTTCATCTTCGTGCCGCTGTCGGTGATGGCGCTCAGCAACCTGCGTCCGGAGCAGCGAGGCAACGCGGCGGGCCTCTTCAACCTCACCCGCGAGCTGGGCGGCTCCATTGGCACCGCGTGGATGAGCAGCGCGCTCAGCCGCTCCACCCAGGCCAACGTCACCGCCATCACCTCGCACGTGGACGTCTACGGGCAGGTGGCCCAGGAGCAGGTCGCCTCGATGACCGGCGCCATGGCGGCCAGGGGCGTGCTCAACCCCACGGGCGCCGCCTACGGCCTGTTGAGCCAGCGCATCAACGCGCAGGCGCTGGTGCGGGCCTTCAACGCGAACTTCCTCATCCTCGCCGCGCTGTTCGTCTGCGCCCTCGTCCTGGTGGTCATGCTCCAGAAGGCGGACCCGAACGTGAAGGTGGAAGGCGCGCACTAGCAACGCGGTCGCTGGAAACGACAAAGCGCGGGTCCCCAGGTAGCGGGGGCCCGCGCTTCTTCGTTTCAGGCGCTGGGGCAGACGACTACCGGCGCCACTTCTGCGCGGCGGTGCCGTTGCACTCCCAGAGCTGCAGCGGGGTGCCGCTGGCGGAGTTGCCGCTGGTCACGTCCACGCACTTGTTGGCCTGGGGGTTCACCAGGTCACCAGCGCCGGAGAGGATGAACTGCTGCGCGGGGTTTCCGTTGCAGCTCACCAGCTGGATGGCCGTGCCGTTGGCGCTGGAGCCCCAGGCCACGTCCATGCACTTGCCGAACGCGCGCACGGTGCCGTCCGACATGAAGGTCCACCGCTGCGCGTTGGTGCCGTTGCAGTCCCACAGCTGCAGGCGGGTGCCGTCGTTGGTGTTGGAGTTCGGCACGTCGATGCACTTGTTCGCCAGGCCGATGATGGGACCGCCGGAGCCGCCACCGCCCGTGGTGGTGAGCGACAGGCCGTAGGCGTTCAGGATGGGGAGGAGCGGCTGGAAGACGGTGTTGCCGCCGGAGGAGCAGTTGCCGCCGGCGCCGGACGTCACGCCCTGCGCCTGGTTGCCGGACAGCCACGAGCCGCCGGAGTCACCGCCCTCCGCGCACGCGCTGGACGCCGTGAGGCCATACACCGGGCCCGCGGAGTAGTTCACCGTGACGTTCTTCCCCGTGATGACGCCGCAGCGCCAGCCGGTGGTGGAGCCCGAGCGACAGACGGACGCGTTGACGCCCGCCTCCTGCGAGCCCTGCACCAGCACGTTGCCGCCCGCGTAGTTGTTCACCCACGGCTGCGACCCCCAGGAGCCGTTGGTGCGCACCCAGGCGTAGTCGTTGCCGGGCCAGCTGGCCGCCACCACCGTGCCCTGCGCCACGCCGTTGAAGCCGCTGGTGCCCGTGCCCGGCCCGCCGCAGTGGCCCGCCGTCACGAAGCCGCCCGCCACCGGGAAGCCGATGGAGCAGCGCGAGCCGCCCGGGTAGTACGCGTCACCGCCGCGCAGGTCGTACACCGGCTTGAACTCCTCGCGTGACGGCACCGTCCGCACCGCGGCGTGCTTCACGCCCGCCTTCGCGACGAAGTCCGTGCCGCCCGTCAGCGCGGAGTCCTGCGTCAGGACCACCACGCTGTTCGTCATCACGTCCACGTACCAGGCGTGCACGGCGCGGCCCGCCATCCCGCTGTCGCGGTCCAGCTGGGCCTTCACCGCCTCCAGCTCCGCCTGCGTGTACTTCACCTTCCGCGGCTCCGCCCCCGCGCGGCGCACCGCGTCCGCGTCCGCGTCCGTCGTCACGCCCACCACCAGCGCGCTGCCGTCCGCGTTCATCCACGCGCCGCCAAAGCGCTCGCCCAGCTGCGCGCGCAGGTTGCCCTCCACGCGCACCGCCGCGGCCTCCGACGCCAGCCGCTGCTTCGCGCCGTCCGCCGTCAGGCCCAGGTCCCGCTGCATCGCGGAGAGCAGGTCGGGCGACACGTCGTGCGCCAGCGCCGCTTCCGCGGGGGAGGGCGCCGCCATCGCCATCGAGGGAATGACGCTCAACGTGGCGCCAGCGAACAGCGCCGTCGCGGTGGAGAACAGCCCGGAGGTCCGCTTCATCGGGGTCCTGCCTTTCGTGCTGCGGGGAAGCCCGAAGCGAAACCCGACTGAGCCGCGAAGGTCAAACAATTCAAGAATTACTTAAATTCTCCGACATTTTTGTGTGGCCGAAGAAAGTCCCAGAAAACAAGAAGGCCCGGTGCGTCATGAGACGCACCGGGCCTATGGAACTTGCTTCGGTGTCGAGCGGAAGTCAGCGCTTCGCGCGCGGGGCCAGCGCGCGGGCGGGGGCCCGGCGACGGCGCAGCGCGACAGCGCCCAGCATCAGCAGGGCACCGGCGAAGGGCAGGGTGCCGGACGTGCCGGACGCGCTGCAGCCCCCCGCCATGGCGTCGGACGAGTCCGGCAGGCCATTGGGGTTGTTGGACACGGGCGTGGGGGTGGGGACGGAGGGGGTCTGTCCGCCCACGGTGGGCAGCTGCGGCGTGTTCGTCACCGGCGTCTCCGCCACCGGGGCCTCCACCGTCGGATCCTCCGCGGGGATGTTCGTGTCATCCGGCACGGGCGTGGGCGCGGGCGCGGGCTCCTCCACCGGCGCGGGCGCGGGCGGCATCACCTCATCGAGCGTCGTCGCCATGGTGAAGCCGTCGTGGTAGATGGCGCCTTCGGGCTTGATGGCGGCGTCGCGGTACAGCCCCATCTTCAGGTAGTTCAGCTCCTTGCCGAACTGGTTGGCGCCGTAGGTCTTCGGCAGCACGTGCTCGCCGTTGTGCCACAGCTCCACGAAGCCGACCTTCTTGTCCGAGGACCACTTCACGTGCAGCACGAAGTCGTGCCAGTTGCCCTTGTTGATGGACGTCTGCCACAGCACGGGCGTGGTGTTGCCGCCCACGCGCAGGTTGATCTTGTCCCCGCGCACGAAGAACTCCAGCGGCGGTGAGCCACAGCAGCTCTCCTGGTGCCACTGGGTGATGACCTGCCACGAGTCATGCACCGGGTAGTTCGAGGGGAAGAGCGTGCTCCACTTGTAGTAGTACTCCTTCCCCTGCGTCTCGTGGGTCAGGTAGAGCAGCTCGTTGCGGTTGCCGCTGGCGTTGATGGGATTGTCGCCCTGCTTCACCGTGGCCTTGAGGGCGTACCTGCCGTCACGCACCACATCTGTCACGACCTGCAAGCGGCTGTTGGCAACGGCCTGTTGGCGCGTCCACTGGGACGTGTTGCCGGTCTCGAAGTCGCCCTTCCAGATGACGCCAGCGAAAGACAGGGCCGGCATCAGGGAGGCCGCGGCAACGAGCTGAAGGAGTCGCTTCAAACAGGGGTCCTTTCGGTCCGGGTTGGGCCACGAGGACACGCGGCGGGGAAAAAGCCTTCCCGCCCCATCCCGCCTGCCAACCCCCTGCCATCCGCGCGCCCGGCGGGTCGCCTGGTGGGCCATGAGGCGGACAAGGCCCTGCCGCCCGTCACTTCCCCAGGCATGCCGAAGCGCGTGATTCCGGGTGGATGCGGGCGCTCAAACCATCCTTCGAGAGCAGCCGTGCAGCCGAGCCCCCGGGCGTCATCCCCTCAACAACCTGACGGCCCGGCGCCCTGTCTCCCTGTCGCATCGGACGTGGGAAGTGAGGCCTTTTCTCAAGATCGGCGGAGCAGCCCGTCTATTGGTGCGTGTGTCGCCCAAAACATCCGATGCGCCTGTTCTCCCACCGCCTTGCTGCCCACCGCGTCATGGGACGCCTGGAGGCAGGGGACGGAGCCAGGTCGGCGTTCGTCGGAGGTTGGTGTAGAACGGCCCGGAGGGGCGGCAGGGGGGAGACGCCCGAGGGGACCGCATGGTGAAGCCGGCGAAGATGAGTCTCTGGGCGCTGGCACTGGCCATGCCCCTCCTGGCTGCTGGCGTCGCGGCCCTGAAGCCCCGGGCGCAGCCGCAGTCCCTTCCTGACACCTTCTGGACGGATCGCCGGGCGGCGGCCCGTATCGAAGCCCGCCTCACGCACCCGGAAGCGGACCGCTACCGCTCACGCGCCCCCGCGGGCGGCTGCCCGGTTCCCGCCGAGCCCATGCCCCTGGGCCCGCTCGCCCGCATGGAGGCCCAGCAGGACTGGGGCGGCATCGCGGCGGCGTATGCCCTGGAGGGTGAGTGGAACCAGGCGGCCTCCTTCCTGGAGCGCACGCCGGGCTCGCCGGAGCGCGACAGCGACCTGGCGGCCGTGGCGCTCGCGCGGGGGGACCATGAGCGGGCGCTGCGCCTCCTGGACGGCGCGCTCACCGCGAAGCCGAACCTCACGCAGGCGCTGTGGAACCGCGCGCTGGTGTTCCGGGAGATGGGGCTGACGCTGCGCGCGTCCGCGCTCTTCGAAGAGGTGGCGAAGCGCAATGAGCAGGGTTGGGGGCGCGAAGCCCACGCCCAGGCGCTGGCCCTTCGCGAGGCGACGCTGGAGCGCCAGCGCCAGTGGAAGGCCGCGCGCGACGCGACCCTGGCCCTGATGGAGGACCCCAAGGCGCCCCTGCCCATGGACGCGGCCCGGCAGATGCCCGGCACCGTGCGCGGCATCTTCTATGACGTGGTGCGCGCCGCGGCGTCGAAGGAGCGCGCGCAGTCACTGCTGCCGCTGGCGAAGGAGCTGGACCGGCTGCATGGCGGCAGCGTGCTCACGGACTATGTGCAGCGCGTGGCGAAGCGCGACTTCTCCCGCCGAAGCACGCTGGCGCAGCAGTACGCGGAGTCCCTGCGGGCGGGCCACGGGGTCCCGGATGCGCTCCTGGACCGGGCGCGGCTGTCCGGCGACGACGACATCTACCTGGGCGCCCTGCTGCGCGGCCGCAGCAATGCCACGCGGGACCTCCAGGACACGCTCGCGCGCATCCAGAAGACGAACGACCCCTGGTTCGCGGACATCGCGGAGCGGGACCAGGCGCGCAAGGAGATACTGGAGGGCGCGTGGTGGAAGGCCGAGCAGCGCTACTTCGGCGCGCTCCAGCGCTGCCGTGAGACGACGGTGTCGGTGCGCTGCCTGGATCTGGAGCGGCGGCTGGCCATGTTCTACGGCGACATGCAGCGCGTCTCCGAGGCCGAGCAGCACGCGAAGCAGCTGTGGGCGGGCGCCCGGCAGCTGCGCGAGTGGGACCTGGAGCTCAACGCCCTGGAGATCCTCAGCCACGTGGCGCGCTCCCGCAACGACCTGGGCAGCGCCCGCGCGTACCTGGAGGAGTGGATGGCCCGCGGGGCCTCGGTCAGCTGCTACTGGCCCCACGTGCAGCTGGCGCACCTGCACTACCAGGACCTGCGGCCAGAGGCCGCCCGGCGCGAGCTGGAGCTGGCCGCCGCCTGCTCCGACAACCCGATGGAGCCGATGTTCGGCGCGACGCTCGCGGAGCTGACGCGCACGAGCTCCGGCTCCGAGGACGCCGCGTGGATGCGGGCCATCTCCGCGAAGATGCTGGCGGGGCCGGTCGTCACGAAGAGCGACCAGGTCTACGAACGCTACCTGGAGGGCCGCTTCCTCCTGGAGCAGGACCGGAGCCAGGGCGAGGCGTTCCTGCGCGACACCATCACCCGGGCGGACGCGCTGCCGCGCGGGGACGCCCTGGCGCGCGAGTCGTGGGCGCTCGCCTATTCGTCGCTGGCGACGGACGCGGGCCGCGCTGGAGAGTTCCCCAAGGTGGTGACGCTGATGGCCGCCCAGCTGGGCACGCCCGTGCCCACCCGGTGCGCGCTGGCCGCCAGCGTCCACGCGGAGCGCACCGTGCTGGTCGCGCTGGGGCCCAAGGGCGAGGTGAAGGGCCACTACGATGCCTCGCGCAAGGTGGCGTTCGCCCACGCGGACTCGTCCCGGCTGGTGCCGGACGCCCTGCGCCAGACGCTCGCCAGCTGCGAGCGCGTGGATGTGCTCGCGTGGGCCCCCATCTTCGGGCGCACGGACCTGCTGCCGGCGGAGCTGGCGTGGAGCTTCCGGCTGGGCCGCGTCAGCGGTCCCCGCCCGGCCCCCGCGGCCACGCGCCGCCTGGTGGTGGCCGGCGTGGAGACGCCGTCGCTGCTGCAGCTGCCCCGGCTGCCCACGTGGACGCCGGACGCGGAGCCCGGCAGCGCTCCGCCGGACGTGCTGTCCGGTTCGGACGCCACGCCCTCGCGCGTGCTGGCGCGCATGGCGGACGCCACGGAGATTGAAATCCACGCCCACGGCATCACCGACCCCACGCTCTCCGGCGCGTCGCTGGTGGTGCTGTCCCCGGAGGTCAACGGCCGCTACGCGCTCACCGCGGACGTGGTGCGGGAGCACCGGCTCACCGGCGCGCCCACCGTGTTCCTGGCCGCGTGCAGCGCGGGCCGCACCACGGCCCTGCAGAGCACGGAGCCCTTCAGCCTGCCGGCGGCCTTCATTGACTCGGGCGCGAGAGCGGTGCTGGCCTCCACCGTGGACATCCCGGACGCGGCGGGCCGCTTCTTCGACGGTGTGCGCCGGCGCATCCACTCGGGCGTCCCCGCCGCCATCGCGCTGCGCGACGAGCGCCAGGCGTGGCTGTCCCGCGACGCCCGGGCCGGGTGGACGCGGGCCGTGCTGCTGGTCGAAAACGCCGAGTGACCCGGCGCGAAGGTCAGGCAGGGGGCTCCAGATGCGTGTTGCCGCCGGGAACACGGAAGTGGTGGAAGGTGACGCTGGCGCTCACGTCCAGCGCCTTCACCCAGTGCCACCAGCCCACGGGCAGGAACACCATGTCCCCCGGCTCCAGCACCGCCTCCAGCACCGTGGCCTCCGCGTAGAGCGGATGCAGGGTCAGGTCCGGCGCGTCCGCGTTCACGTGGCTGAAGGTGCCCCGGTGCGGGTACACCCGGTGGCGCTCGAAGGACGGCACCAGCCGCACGTGCTTGCGGCCCATCACCTGGCCCAACAGGATGTTCATGTTGTCGTGGTGCAGCGGGGTGATGGTGCCCGCCGGCCCCAGGAGCAGCGTCAGCATGTCCTGGCGCAGGTCCGGTTCGATGATGCCCGCAGGGGCCCGCAGGTCCTCGCGCAGCGGCGACAGCCCGCCCTCGCGCCAGTTCTCGTTGCGCGGCACCATGTAGTAGTCGTTCGTCCGCGTCCCCGTCTCCAGCAGGGTGAGGAAGTCGGAGAACGGCATCCGCGAGCGGTGCCGGTCCTGGAAGGCCGCGTGCTCCGGATCCGCGTCGCGGCCCACCATCACCTCCACCTCCACGCTCCCCAGCCGCTCGCGGAAGTACGTGAGCGACCAGCGCTGGAGCGCCGGCCAGTCCGCCATCATCCCGCGCAGCACCACCGGCCGGTGACCGAAGTAGTAGCGCTGGAAGAACTCCTCGGGGCTCACCCCGTGGCGCACCTCCAGCTCGCGGCCCCCGTCCTGCGCCCGCAGCGCGCTGTAGGCGTCCATCAGCGACTCCATCCAGCCGAAGTGCCGGGCCACCTGCCGGCAGGCCCGGAAGTACGGATGGGCGCCCACCGCCGCCACCTCCGCCCGGGCCACCGCCGGGTCCACACCGGACGACACCAGCACCTTCTGTACGTCTTCCTCCGTGACCCCCAGCGCCAGGTTCTCCGCCAACCACTGCCGCCACTCGGGGCGCAGCTGGGACGTGTCTTCGTTCATTCGGAACTCCTTGAAATCCTTGGAGGCAGGGGCCGGGGGGCCCCTGCTGCCGGGAGGGCCGTCCATGTTATGGACGGCCCCAAAGTCCCAATCCACCCAGCCTCGGTTTACGCAGGACTCCCCTCGTAGCAGGAGAAGAAGATCCCATGACCTCCGGAGACGTGTCGTCCGTTTCCCCCGGTGCCTTCGAACCGGACACCAGCGCCCCGCATGTGAAGAACTCGTACCCCACCTGCAGCGAGCGCGGCCCGCGCCGCCGCCGCCCGCTGCCGCCGCCGTCGGTGCCCCCCCTGTTGGAGGGGGGGGACGGGGCTCGCTGAGCCTCCTGCCGGGCAGGCCTGTCTGCCCTTCCGGGCATTTTTCTCTCAAGAAACGAACCGCTCGGCGTCTTTAGTCAGGAAAGCCCACCAGTCACTTCGGGGCCTTGGGTCATGGCCAATCTCTTCAACCGGGAAAAGCGCCACTTCGAGGCGTTCATCCAGCGACACCGCCCCAGCCTGCTGGCGGTGGCGCGGCGGTTGTGCGCTCGCGGCGCCCTGGACCCGGAGGACCTGGTCCAGGAGGCCTTCGAGCGGGCGTTGCCGGAGTTTGGCCACCTCAAGGACCGGACGGAAGCGGCGTGCGCGGCGTGGCTGTGCACGACCATGACCAACCGGTTCCTGGACCACTGCCGCCGGCAGCGCACGGAGAGCCGGGGGCTGCCGCACCTGGCGCTGGTGCAGGACCTGCCGGTGACGGGGGATGGCGACCAGGAGAACTGGGAGCTGGTGGGCAACGACGCGTTCCAGGCGGCCATCGAGCAGCTCAAGCCGCACCTGCGGGACGCGTACAGGCTTCACGCGGAAGGCCGCCGCTATCAGGCCATCGCTGAACATTTCAACGTTCCCGTGGGAACCGTGGGCAGCTGGCTGACGCTGGCGCGCCGGGACCTGAGGGAACTGCTCCTCCCGAGCGTGGCGGTAGCCCGGGAGCGGGGGGTCCAGTCATGAACGCGCATTGCACCCGGTTGCATCTCTTCATGGACGGCGAACTGTCCGAGTCCGACGCCGAAGGCTTCCGGAACCACCTGCCGCGCTGTGCCGCCTGCGAGAGCGGCCTCAGGGACCTGCTCCAGTTGGAGCTGCTGGCGGCGCGGGCCCTGGGCACGGGCGTGGCGGAAGCGCCGGCCGCGAAGCCGGAGGGCAACGTGGTGTCGCTGGGCGCGTGGGTGCGCAAGAACGCGCGCGTGGTGGCGCCGCTGGCCATGGCCGCCAGCCTCTGCGCCGTCTTCGTGCCGCGCATGATGCCCGCCGCGGACGTGCCGGCGGTCGTCTTCCTGGAGAACCAGACCACCCGCGAGCTGGAGGCCCGCCTGTCTGATCCGCGCGCGGACCAGTGGCGCCGCTACAGCCCCATGCGCGGTGGCGCGGACGGCGTGGAGGCCGGAAAGGGCACCCTGCCGCTGCGTCCGCTGGCGGAGATGGAGGAGCGCAAGGACTTCCGCGGCATCGTCGCGGCCTACGTGCTGCACGGCCAGTGGCAGCAGGCGCAGGCGGTGCTGGCGCGCGAGCCCGCGTCGCTGGCGCGCGACAGCGACCTGGCGGTGGTGGCGCTGCAGGACGGCCGCTACCAGGACGCGCTGGCGCTGTTGGACCCCGTGGTGCGCGCGGATCCGCGCAACCCGCAGGCGCTGTGGAACCGCGGCCTCGCGCTGCGCGCCCTGCACCAGGAAGCCCGCGCCGCGCGCGACTTCGACCAGGTGGCCGCGCTGGGCGAGCCGGGCTGGAGCGACGAAGCGCGCAAGCTGGCGGAAGAGCTGCGCGCCGCCGCTCGCTGAAGCACCCTGGATTCCCCCGCGCGTGCGAGCGTCCACCACCGGGCGCTTTCGCGCGGGGTGCGTGACTCGTTCCTCGGGATGACGTGACAGGCTGCTGGGGTTGTCGGAACACTCCAGGAGCCGCCCATGCCCGAGTCTTCATCCCGAGCTTCCACCGACTACGCGTCCACCTACCGTGACTTCCGGTGGGAGCGGCCGGCGCACTTCAACTTCGCCACGGACGTCATCGACCGGCACGCGGCCGAGCGGCCCCTGGCTCCCGCGCTCCAGTGGTCCGACGAATCCGGGCGCTCCCAGCGCTTCAGCTTCCAGGACCTGAAGGAGCGCTCGCTGCACGCGGCGCGCTTCCTCACCGGGCTGGGCCTGAAGCGCGGCGACCGGGTCTTCATCCTGATGCCGCGCGTGCCGGAGTGGTGGTTCCTGGTGCTGGGCTGCATCCGCGCGGGCATCGTCTTCATGCCCGGCACGCCCATGCTCACCGCCAAGGACATCCGCTACCGGCTGGAGGTCTCCGGCGCGAAGGCCGTCCTCACCGACGGCAGCTGCCTGGACCGCTTCGAGGGCGTGCTGGGCCAGGCCCCCGGCGTGACGACGTGGGTGTCCACCGGCGACGCGCCTTCTCCGTGGACGCGCTATGCGCCGGAGCCCCTGGGGGAGTCCCTGGCGGAGTCGCAGGCCACGGCGTTTCCGCCCACGAAGGCGGAGGATCCGCTGCTCATCTACTTCACGTCCGGCACCACCGGCATGCCGAAGATGGTGCTGCACACCCAGTCCAGCTACGGCCAGGGGCACCTCATCACCGGCCGCTACTGGTTGGACTTGAAGCCGGAGGACCGGCACCTCACGCTCAGCGACACCGGCTGGGCGAAGTGCGCGTGGGGCAAGCTCTTCGGTCCGTGGAGCGTGGGCGCGTGCAACGTCGTCTACGACTTCCGCGGCCGGTTCGACCCCGTGGGCTTCCTGAAGGTGCTGGAGCGGGAGAAGGTCACCACCTTCTGCGCGCCGCCCACCGCGTGGCGTGCGCTGGTGCTCCAGGACCTGAAGGCGGTGGACCTGTCCTCGCTGCGCCACTCGCTGAGCGCGGGTGAGCCGCTCAACCCGGAGGTCATCCAGACGTGGAAGGAGGCCACCGGGCTGCACATCCGCGAGGGCTACGGCCAGACGGAGACGGTGGTCATCGTGGGCATCTTCCCCGGGATGGAGCCGCGCGTGGGCTCCATGGGCAGGCCGTCCCCGGGCTTCACCGTGGCCGTCATCGACGAGCACGGCAACGAAGTGGCGGACGGGCAGGAGGGCGACATCGCCGTGCGCGTGAAGCCGGAGCGGCCGGTGGGCCTGTTCGCGGGCTACCTCAACGACGACGCGGCCAACGCCGCCAGCAGCCGGGGGGACTGGTACGTCACCGGCGACCGTGCGGTGCGAGACGCGGACGGCTACCTGTGGTTCGTGGGGCGCTCGGACGACGTCATCAAGACGTCCGGCTACCGCGTGGGCCCCTTCGAGGTGGAGTCCGCGCTGATTGAGCACCCGGCGGTGGCCGAGTCCGCCGTCATCGGCGTGCCGGACGACAAGCTGGGCCACCGCATCAAGGCGTACGTGCTGCTCACGCCGGGCCACACGCCGTCACCCCAGCTCGCGCAGGAGCTGCAGGACTTCGTGAAGAAGACCACGGCGCCCTACAAGTACCCGCGTGAGATTGAGTTCGTCACGGAGCTTCCCAAGACGGTGAGCGGGAAGATCCGCCGCGCCGAGCTGCGCGCCACCCAGAAGAACCAGGCGGCGCGCGAGCAGGGCTGAGGGACTACTTCAGCCAGTCCGTGTGCACGAAGCCGGCGTCGGGCTTGTCCCGGCGCTGGTAGGTGTGCGCGCCGAACGCGTCGCGCTGGGCCTGGGTGAGGTTCTGCGGCAGCTCCGGGCTGCGGTAGCTGTCCAGGTACGCCAGGCTGCTGCTGAACACCGGCACGGGGATGCCTGACTTCGTCGCGACGCCCACGAACTTGCGCCACGCCGGGGCCATCTTGTCCAGCACGGGCGAGAAGGCTTCGGACACCATCAGGTTGGGCAGCGTGGACTGCTGCTGGAAGGACTCGCGCAGCGGGGTGAGCAGCTTCGCGCGGATGATGCAGCCGCCCCGCCAGATGCGCGCCATCTCCGCCAGCGACACGCCCCACTTGTACTCGTCCGACGCCGCCTGGATGAGCCGCATGCCCTGCGCGTACGTCACCACGCGCGCCGCGTAGAGCGCGTCATGCGCCCACTGCGCCAGTTCCTTCTTCTCCTCCGAGGACAGGGAGATGTCGGGGCCGTGGAGCTTCTTGCTCGCGGCCACGCGCTCGTCCTTGCGCGAGGACAGGTTGCGCGCGTCCAGCGCGGACGCGATGGAGGGCACCGGCACGCCCAAATCGAGCGCCACCTGCACCGTCCACTTGCCCGTGCCCTTCTGGCCGGCCTTGTCCAGCACCAGGTCCACCAGCGGCTTGCCCGTCTCCGGGTCGCGCTTGCGCAGCACCTTGATGGTGGTCTCCAGGAGGAACGACTCGGCGATGCCCTCGTTCCACTTGGAGAACAGGTCGGCCAGCGTCGCGGCGTCCAGGCCCAGGCCGCGGCGGAGCACGTCGTACGTCTCCGCGAGCAGCTGCATGTCCGCGTACTCGATGCCGTTGTGCACCATCTTCACGAAGTGGCCCGCGCCCTCCGGGCCCACGTGGGTGACGCACAGGCCTTCCTCGCTGCGCGCGGCGATGGCCTCCAGCACGGGCTGCACCAGCGCGTACGCGTCCTTGGGACCGCCGGGCATGATGGACGGGCCGTTGCGCGCGCCCTCCTCACCGCCGGACACGCCGATGCCCAGGAAGTGGAAGCCCTTCTCCTTGCACAGGGCCTCGCGGCGGCGCGTGTCCAGGTACCAGGAGTTGCCCGCGTCCATGATGACGTCGCCGGGCGACAAGAGCGGGAACAGCCGGCCCATCATCTCGTCCACGGGGGCGCCCGCGGTGATCATCAGGAGGATGCGGCGCGGGCGCTCCAGGCCGGCGACGAACTTCTCCAGCTCCGCGAAGCCCTGCAGGGCCTGCTTCGGGTTCTCCTGCTGGACCTGCTGGAGCTTCTCCGGGTGGCGGTCCCATACGGCGACGCGGAAGCCGTGGTCCGCGATGTTGAGGGCCAGGCTCGCGCCCATCACGCCCATGCCCGCCACGCCGAACTGCGCCGGCTTCGTCTGTTCGCTCATCGTTCCCTCCAGAGGGCCGCCTCACCCGTGGGCGGCGGGATCCAACATCCACTGCGTGTTCGTCACGTGCGACGCGGGCAGGGACATATCGCCCGCGAGGATGCGCCGCATGGCGTCCCGCTTGCCCTCGCCGGCCACCAGCCCCAGCACCGCCCCCGCGCCCTGGAGCACGGGGAAGGTCAGCGTCATCCGCCACGGCGGCGGCTTCGCGCTCTGCTCCACCGCCAGCACCCGCCGCGTGCGCTCCTGCAGGGCGGGGTGGCCGGGCATGAGGCTCGCGGTGTGGCCGTCCTCGCCCACGCCGATGAGCACCACGTCCAGCTTCGCGGGCAGCGTCTTCTCGTAGTCGCGCGCGGCGGCGTCGCGGTCCGTGCGCTCGCCCTGCATGCGGAACACCTGCGCGTCCGGCAGCTTCAGCGGCTCAAGCAGCGACTGCTTCACCAGCAGGTAGTTGCTGTCCTTGTGGTCCGGCGGCACGAAGCGCTCGTCCACGAAGTACACGTCCACGCGCTCCCAGGGGAGCTTGTGGTCCGCGAGCATCCGGTACGCGGGCTTGGGCGTGTTGCCGCCGGACAGGGCCAGGCTCACGCGCGGCTTCGTCGCGAGCGCCTTTTCCAGCTCGCGCGCCATCCAGTCCGCGGCCTCGCGGGCCAGCTGCTCGGAGGGAACGATGAGGGGCTGGCTCATAGCGTGGACCACCGTCGGCCGTTCTTCGCGGGCAGCGCGTCCGCGGCGTCAGGGCCCTTGCTGCCCTTGGCGTAGGTGTGGACCGTGCCGCCCGCGTCCGTCTCCAGCGCCTGGAGGATGGGCGTGATGTAGCCCCACGCCTGCTCCACGCTGTCCTGGCGCGCGAAGAGGGTGGCGTTGCCGCGCATGCAGTCCAGGAGCAGCCGCTCGTACGCCTCCGGCACGGGCTTCTTGAAGCTCTCCGCGTAGTCCATGTCCATGGTGACGCCGCCGATGTTGACGTCCTCGCCGGGAATCTTGGACTCGAAGGACAGCGCGATGCCTTCGTGCGGCTGGATGCGCAGCGTGAGCACGTTGGGCTGCAGCCGCTGGCAGGTGGCGCCGCCGCCGCTGAACAGGCCGATGGGCACCGACTTGAAGTGGATGGACACCTCCGTCAGGCGCTTCTTCAGGTTCTTGCCCGCGCGCAGGTAGAAGGGCACGCCCTGCCAGCGCCACGAGTCGATGTTCATCTTCATCGCCACGTACGTGGGCGTGCGCGAGCCCTTCTTCACGCCCTTCTCGTCCTGGTAGCCCTCGTACTGGCCCACCACCACGTGCTGGGGCACGTCGCCGCCTTCAACGGGGCGCAGCGCGCGGAAGACCTTGTTCTTCTCGTCGCGGATGTCCTCCGCGGCGAAGGACACCGGGGGCTCCATGGCGCACAGGGCCAGCACCTGGAGCAGGTGGTTCTGCACCATGTCCCGGATGACGCCCGTCTCGTCGTAGAAGCCGCCGCGGCCCTCCACGCCAATGGCCTCGGCCGCGGTGATTTCCACGTGGTCGATGTGCTGGCGGTTCCAGAGCGGCTCGAAGATGGCGTTGGCGAAGCGGAACACCAGGATGTTCTGGACGGTCTCCTTGCCCAGGTAGTGGTCGATGCGGAAGATCTGCTTCTCGTCCAGCGCCGAGCCCAGCGTCTTGTTGAGGGCCTTGGCGCTCTCCAGGTCGTGGCCGAAGGGCTTCTCGATGATGAGCCGGCTCCAGGGCTTCTGGCCCGGCTGCTCCTCGCGCTTGATCAGCCCCGCGCCGGAGAGGCTCTGGATGATCTGCGGGAACGTGGAGGCCGGCGTGGCCATGTAATAGAGCTTGTTGCCGTCCGTCTGGCGGCGCTTGGAGATGTCCTGGAGCTTCTGGCTCAGGCGCTGGAAGGCCTCCGGGTCGTCGTAGCCGCCGGAGGCGGTCTCGATGGTCTCCGCGAAGCGGTTCACCGCGGCTTCGTCCAGGGGCTGCGTGCGGGCGAACTTCTTCAGCCCCTCCTTCACGTGCTCGCGGAAGGGGCCGTCCTCCAGCTTGGAGCGGCTGTAGGCGACGATGGCGAAGTGCTCGGGGAGCAGGCCGGAGCGGGCGAGCTCGAAGAGGGCGGGGAATAGTTTGCGTTCGGCCAGGTCGCCCGTGGCACCGAAGAGGACCAGGGTGCAGGGGTCCGGGCGCCCCGCGCTGAACACCGGTTCGCCCTCACGGGGATGGGTTTCGATGTGCACTCCCTGCGCGTCCATGCGGTTCTCCCTCCGGGTTCGCCGGGCACCTTAAGGCGCTAATCTGGCGGCCCTGCAAGCGCATTGCAGGAGAATGATGCGGGCCTGACGTCTTGCCTGCCCCGGCGCTCGGGTGCTCCGCCGGGTTCCCTCGGGCTCCCCTCGGGCTCTGTCGGAGGGCGCGCGGGCGGCCGGGCCGGCGTGAGCTGGCTGCCTGGAACGTGGTACTCCTGGCGGACCGGACGCCTCCGGCGTCGCGCTGAACGGAAGCTCCTTCTCTCGCATGCGCTACGTCGTCTCGCTGTGGTTCTTCGCGCTGTTCCTGGTCACCGCGCCCCTCCTCTTCACGTTGGGCGCGGTGTTGTTCGTGGTGGCGTACCCGTTGGACCCGAACCGCCAGTGGCTGCACGTGCTGGTGTGCCGGTGGTGCTACGGGCTGTGGCTGCACGCGTCCCCCGGCTGGCGCGTGCGGGTGGAGGGACGGGAGCTGTTGCCCCAGGGGCCGTGCGTCTACGTCGTCAATCACCAGTCGTTCGCGGACATCCTGGCGGTGATGGGGCTGTTCACGCCGTACAAGTTCGTGGCGAAGGCGTCGCTGTTCCGCACGCCGCTGGTGGGCTGGATGATGACGCTGCTGGGCTACGTGCCCATCGTGCGCGGCAGCTCCACGTCCATGGAGCAGCTCTTGGGCCCGTGCCGCCGGTGGCTCCGCAAGGGCATCCCGGTGCTCATCTTCCCGGAGGGCACGTACTCGCCCGGGGAGCTCCTTCCCTTCAAGCGCGGCGCGTTCCAGCTGGCGCTGGAGGAGCACGTGCCGGTGGTGCCGGTGCTGGTGCGCGGCACGCGGGAGCTGGTGGACGGGGACGGGCCGTGGATGAGCCCTCGCGCCACTGTCACGGTGCAGGTGATGCCGGCCTTGCCGCCGGAGACTTTCGGGCCGGACTCGGCGGCGCTGGCCACGCGCGTGCGTGAGCAGTTCGTGGAGGCGCTCGCGCGGGTGGGCTGAAGCCTCACGGACGGGGTAGCGTCAGGGGCATGCGCCACCTGCTCCTGTGCTGGCTCGGGGTCTGTCTGTCTTCCACTGCGTGGGCAAGGACTCCTGCCCGTCCCATCCCCTTGCCGGAGGCGGGAATCCCCGACCCCTTGCGCCTGGTGGTGTCCGATCCGTCTCCGCGAGTGGTGGAAGGGAGCACGGCGTCCATCTACGTGTCGTTGTCCGGCCACCTGTGGGCCGGCGGCCCGGATGATGTGCTCACCGTCACGGTGGAGCGGACGGACGGCGACGCGGACCTCACGGTGCGGGAAGGGGCGGTGCTCACGTTCGGTCCGGGCAACTGGGATGCCCAGGAGGTGGTGCTGGCGGCCGCGAAGGATGCGGACAACGAGGACGGCACGGCCACCTTCACGGTGTCCGCGCCGGACCTGGAGCCGCTCACCTTCGTCGTGACGGAAGCGGATCAGGACCCCCTGGCTCCGGTCTTCACCACCGTGCCCGTCACCCGGACCGTGACGTACTTCCCCTATCGGCTCAACGTGCACGCGCGCGGACGGCCCGCGCCGACGTATGCCCTGCGCACCGCGCCTCAGGGGATGGGCCTGGATGCGCTGGGCAACCTCACGTGGATACCTACTGAGCTGGGGGAGGTGGACGTGGTGGTGGTGGCGAGCAATGGGCTGCAACCCGATGCGGAGCTGTCCTTCCGGCTCGTCGTGGGGCAGGACCAGCCCCCTTTGGCCCGTATCGTCGCCCCGCTCCAGGACGAACGGCTGTCAGGGCCCCTGGCCGACTTCTCCTGCGAGTGCATCGACGACGTGGGCTGCGCGCGCGCGGACTTCCGGGTGGATTGGGTGTTGGTGGAGACACGCGAGGGCCCGGGGCCCACCTACTCCGTGGGGGGCGCTCCCGGCCGCTGGGACATCTCGGGGCTCAAGCCGGGGCGCCACTTCCTCGATGTCGTCGTGACGGACTCGTTGGGACGCGAAACCCTGGCCGAGACCGTCACCGTGTGCCTCGACTGCCCCGAACCCGATGCGGGAACGGCGGTGGATGCGGGGCCCATCGGGTTTGGGGACGAGGGCAACGACATCATCGACCCCTGGAGCTGTGACTGCGCGACCACCGGGCTGGCTCCGGCGGCGTGGGTGGGGCTGGGCCTGCTGGGGCTGCGCGCCCGGCGTCGCCGGGCCTGACGTCGTACCGGGGCCGTGAAGGCTCAGGCGTGCTCGGAGCCGGGCAGCTCTTCGTCCAGCGGGGCCCCCGCGTGCGGCGAGGCCTCCACGGCGTTCGTCGCGGGCAGCGCGGGGGCGGCCTCGGAGACGGCGCGGGCCAGGTCGTGGGGGGCGCGGAGCAACGCCTCCAGCGCGGCGGCGCTCGCGGGGACGCCGCGCTGCTCCACCTGGAGCCAGCCGCCCTTGATGCTCACGCGGCGGTGGCCCTTCAGGCCCAGCAGGCGCTGACGCACGCCCGGATCCAGGATGATGGGGCGCGCTTCCGGGGCCAGCCCCTCCACCTGGAAGGCCGCGTCCAGCTCCGCGTCGCCAATCGTCTCCTCGCGTGGGGTGGCGGCGCCGGGAAGCTTGTCCTCGGGGCGCTCGTGCTCCAGCAGCAGGTCCGCGGGCAGCGCGCCCTCCAGGTCCAGCCGCAGCACCGTCACGGTGTGGCGCTTCTTGTTGCTCGCGCCGCGCTTGCCCGTGGCCAGCAGCAGCGGCCGCCCTTGATAGCGCCCCTGCACCTCCATCCGCCGCTCCGCGATGGAGAGGCCGTGCGCCTTCGCGAACGCCTCCCACGCGGCGCGCTGGCGGCGCTTGAGTTCGAACAGCGTGGCGAGGACCAGGGCGCCCACGACGAGCAGGGACGCGAGGATGCCGAGCGGGGAGAAGACACCGGAAAGCATGGCGGCGCATTGTGCACTGGCCTCGCGGCGCGTGAACCATCAATCCGATCGCGGATGCACCTCCGCGCGGCGGGCAGGCTTGCGGCATGGGTGCGTGGACCTGCGGAAGGGACGCCGCGCGAGCGCAAACGTGTGGAATCCCGTGTGCCTCGCGCGGACCGTGGCGCACGCGTGTGCGGAGTGCACGCATGGCGCAGGGCCCCCACGCCACGGGTGTGCCCTCGCGGGTGGGGCCAGGCCGCATGCGGAGGCTCCGTGGCGCGTGGGGTGGGGAGGAGGGGACGCGTCGGGCAGACCACGGTTGCAAGCGCGCGGAATGACGCCCTTTTTCGACAATGTCAGAGGGGGCGGGTAAGGGAGCGAGGGCTCGCCGCTTGGAGTCGGGGATGGGACCGGGGGAGGCTGCCCGGCCCGCACCCGCCACCGGGCCACGAGGGAGGGTGAACGCCGGATGCGCCTGCTGCACACGTCGGACTGGCACCTGGGCCACACGCTGTATGACGTCTCACGCGAAGTGGAGCACGCCGCGTTCCTGACGTGGCTGTTGGACACGCTGGAGTCCCAGGAGGTGGATGCGCTCCTGGTGGCCGGGGACATCTTCGACACGGCCAACCCCAGCGCGGAGGCGCAGGCGGCCTGGTACCACTTCATCGCGCGTGCCCGGCGCACGCTGCCGAAGCTGGACGTGGTGGTGGTGGGCGGCAACCACGACTCCGCCGCGCGCCTGGACGCGCCGGATCCGCTGTTCCACGCCCTGGGCGTGCGCGTGGTGGGCGGCCTGCCGCGCCACCGGGGCGGGCTGGAGATGGAGCGGCTGGTGGTGCCGGTGCACGACGCGCGCGGGAAGGTGGGCGCGTGGGTGGCGGCGGTGCCGTACCTGCGGCCCTCGGACCTGCCGTCCGTGCCGGACAGTGAAGGGGACCGGCTGGTGGAGGGGGTGCGCTCCGTTTACACGGAGGTGCTGGACGCGGCGCGCAGGCGGCGCCGGTCCGGGCAGGCGCTGGTGGCCATGGGCCATTGCTACATGACGGGCTCGGAGCTGTCGGAGCTGAGCGAGCGGAAGATCCTGGGCGGCAACCAGCACGCGCTGCCGGTGGAGCTGTTCCCGGAGGACGTCGCGTACGCGGCGCTGGGGCATCTGCACAAGGCGCAGCGCGTGGGGGGCCGCGAGGGCGTGCGCTACAGCGGCTCTCCGCTGCCGCTGTCCCTGGCGGAGGCGCACTACCGGCATCAGGTGCTGGTGCTGGACGTGGAGGACGGAGCGCTGACGCAGGTGCGCCCGCTGTCGGTGCCTCGCACCACGGACATGATGCGGGTGCCCACGCGGGACGCGGCGCCGCTGGCGGAGGTGCTGGAGCTGCTGGCGGCGCTGCCCGCGTTCGATGCGGAGGCTCCGGAGTCGATGCGGCCGTACCTGGAGGTCTGCGTGTCGCTGCCCCGGCCGGAGCCGGCGCTGCGCCACAAGGTGGAGAAGGCGCTGGAGGGGCGGGCGGCGCGGCTGGTGAAGCTGACGCCCTTCTACACGGGCACGGGCGGGGCGCTGGCGGACGTGCGGCCGGGGCTGTCGCTGCGGGAGCGCACGCCGGAGGACGTGTTCCTTGCCCGGTATGCGCGGGACTTCAAGGAGGCGCCCTCGCCGGGGTTGCTGGAGTCGTTCCACGCGCTGCTCACGCAGGTGCAGGAGGACGCGTCGTGAAGATTCTCGCGATTCGCGGCAGCAACCTCACGAGCTTCGCGGGGGACTTCGCGCTGGAGCTGGACCAGGCGCCGCTGGACCGGCTGGGGCTGTTCGCCATCTCCGGCGCGACGGGGGCGGGGAAGAGCACGCTGCTGGATGCGCTGTGCCTGGCGCTGTTCGACCGCACGCCCCGGCTGGGCGGGCCCAGCAAGGTGCTGGTGGGCCGGGCGGACGAGGACGAGGAGGCGCGGCTGTCCGCGTACGACGTGCGCGGCATGCTGCGGCGCGGGGCGGGCAAGGGCCACGCGGAGGTGGACTTCCTGGGCAAGGACGGGCGGCGGTACCGGGCCCGGTGGAACGTGTGGCGTGCCCGCGAGCGCGCGGAGGGGCGATTCCGGCCGCAGGAGCTGAGCCTGACGGACGTGGCCTCGGGGCAGCTGTTCGGCCGCACCAAGGGCGAGGTGCTCCACGCGATTCAAGAGCGGCTGGGGCTGTCGTTCGATCAGTTCCGGCGCTCGGCGCTGCTGGCGCAGGGGGAGTTCGCGGCGTTCCTGCGCGCGGACGCGAACGAGCGCGCGGAGCTGCTGGAGCGGATGACGGGCACGGAGGTGTACAGCCGGCTGTCCATCGCCGCGCACGAGAAGAACGCGAAGGAGCAGGAGGAGCTGAAGCGGCTGTCGCTGGGGCTCGCGGCCATCGCGCTGATGTCGGACGCGGATCGCGAGAGCGTGCGCGCCCAACTGGGCGAGGAGGAGGCTGCTCGGGTCCGTGAGGAGACGCGGTCGCGAGAGGCGGAGGCGGCCCGGTCCTGGTACGCGCAGCGCGCGGAGTTCGTGGGGCAGGAGCAGCAGGCCGAAAGCGCGGTAGCCCGGGCGGAGTCGGAGCGGGAGGCGGCGGCGCCTCGTGAGGCGCTGCTGGAGTCGGTGCGCGCGGCGGAGGGCTTCCGCGCGGTGGTGTCCGCGGTGGAGGCCGCGGAGCAGGGCTGCGTGAGGGCGGAGGCCGAGCAGTTGGAGCGGGCCTCGCAGGCGGAAGCGGCGCTCGCGGCGGCGGCGGCGCAGCGGCAGGTGCGGATGCAGGCGGAGGCCGCGCGGGCGGCGGCGCTGGAGGCGGAGGCGTCGGTGCGTCCGGCGCTGGAGGAGGCCGCGACCCTGGACACGCGCCGCGCGGAGGCGGAGCGCGAGGCCCGTGAGGCCGCGGAGCTGGCGAAGCAGGCGAAGGCCGCGGAAGCGTCGGCTCGCGATGCGCTGGGGCTGGTGCAGGCGGCGGAAGCGAAGGCCCAGGTGCTGGTGGACGCGGCCGAGGCATGGCGCACGTCGCACGCGAGCTGGGAGTCCCTGGCCACGGAGTGGCCCCGCTGGCAGCGCGAGCTGGAGCGCTTCGCGGGGGCGCTGAAGGAGGAACAGGCGGCGGGCGCGGACGTGGATCGGTTGGGGACGGACGCGGACCGCCTGGGCAACGAGGCCCAGGCGCGCCGAGAGGAGCACCAGGGCGCGGTCGAGTCGGAAGCGCAGGCGCAGGCCCTGGCGACGCACGCGGAAGCCGCGCTGGGCGAGGATGGCGGCGCGGCACGGCGAGCGCTCCGGGAAGCGCTGCTGGCGCGACAGGAGGTCCTGGGGGCGCTGACGCTCGCGGGTGAGGGCGCTCGGGCGGAGGGCTCGGCGGAAGGTGACGCGGCGGCGGAGGTGAAGACGCACCGCGAGGTTTCCCAGCGCGCGGCGGCGGAGGCGAAGGACGCGGCGGCGGCGCGGGCGACGCAGGAGGCGATGCTCCACGAGGCGCGCCGTGCGCAGTCGCGAGCGGAGGCGACGCAGGGGCTGGCCTCGCACCGGGCCGCGCTGCATGAAGGTGAGCCGTGCCCGCTGTGCGGCGCGCTCGAGCATCCGTATGCCCGGGAGGCCTCCGCGCTGGAAGGGCTGGTCGCGGAGGCCGCGGCCCGGGTGCTGGAGCTGGAGTCGGCGCGCGATGCCGCGGCGAAGCAGGAGAGCGCGGCGAGCGTGCGGCAGGCGACCGCGGACACCGCCGCGACCCAGGCCGAAGCCCGGCGTGACACGGCGGCCCGCAAGCGCACGGCGCACCGTGATGCCTGGCGCGCGGCGCGCGAGCGGTGGACCCGCGCGGCGCTTCCGGGGGAGGACACGGCAACACTGGCGGACGCGAAGGCATCGTCACGCGGATCGAAGGAGCACGCCGCGCAGGATGCCAGCGCCGCTGCATCGCCTCCCGAGGACGCGGAGGCCACCACCGCCCAGGCGTGGATCCGCGCCGCGCAGGAAGACGTGCGCGCGCGGCTCGCGACCCTTCGTGACGAAGAGGCCTCCGCGGAGGCCCGCGCCAGCGCCGCTCGCGAGGCCCGGGCCCTGCTGGAGACCCGGCGCACCCGGCGCGAAGGCGCGGCCGAGGCCCTTCGCAAGGCCGAGGACGCCTGGTCCCGCGCGGCCCAGTCCCACCGGGATGCGCTCCTTCGCCGGGACACCGCCCGCGAGGCCCGCGAGCGCGCCCTCACGGAAGTGTCCCCTCCGTTCGCCAGCGAGGAGGTCACCTGGAAGGACAAGCTCGCCGCGGACTCCGCTCGCTTCCAGAGCCGGTGCCTGGAGCGCGTGACGAAGTGGCGCGAGAAGCTCGCGGAGCTGGAGACCTCTCGCAAGCGCCTGGAGGAGCAACAGGGCCTGCGTGCCCGTGAAGAGGTCCGCCTGCAGTCCCGGCACGAGGACGCGGAGACCGCCGCCCACCGCGCGAGCCTCAAGGACGCGGCCTTCCAGGATGCGTCCAGGGCCCGCGCCCGGCTGCTCCAGGGCCGCCCCACGCAGGAGGTGCGCGCGGAGGTCCAGGCGCGCATCGACGCCGCCCAGTCCACCTACGAGCGCGCCCGCGAGGACTCCGAAGCCCTCCAGCAGGCGGAGAAGGTGGCCACCGCCCGCGCCGAGGACGCCGTGCGCCTGCGCACCGAGGCCGCCCTCGCGCTCGAGCGCGCCCAGGCCGTCCTCTCGGAGCGCCTCGCGGGCCATGGCTCCACCCTGGAGCAACTCAAGGCCCTGCTGTCGCGCGGCGCCGCCTGGTGCGACGCGGAGGCCCGCGCGCTCAACGCCCTGCGCGAGTCCGTGGCCCTGGCCCGCGCCGTCCTCGTGGAGCGCCGCGAGCGCCGCGTCCGCCACGAGGCCTCCGGGCTTCCCTCGCTCGCGGAAGGGGACGTCGCGGAGCTCTGCGAGCGCCTGCGCACCGACGTGGAGGTGCGCCGCCGCGCCGAGGCCCTGCTGCGCGCGAAGCTGGACACCGACGACGCCGCCCGCGCCCGCCATGGCGCGGAGGCCCGGGCCCTGGAGCAGCGCCGCGCCGACGCGGAGGTGTGGAAGACGCTGGGCGACCTCATCGGTTCGCACGACGGAAAGAAGTTCAAGGTCTTCGCCCAGAGCCTCACCCTGGACGCGCTGCTCTTGCACGCCAACGCGCACCTGCGCGAGCTGGCCCGCCGCTACCGCCTGGAGCGCGTGCCCGGCCACGACCTGGACCTCCAGGTGGTGGACGGCGACATGGGCGACGAGGTCCGCAGCGTGGCCAGCCTCTCCGGCGGCGAGAGCTTCCTCGTGTCGCTCGCGCTCGCGCTGGGCCTGGCCTCGCTGTCGTCGGAGACGACGCAGGTGGAGACCCTCTTCATCGACGAGGGCTTCGGCACGCTGGACCCGGAGACGCTGGAGGTCGCGCTCGCCACGCTCGACGCGCTCCAGGCCACCGGCCGCCAGGTGGGCATCATCTCCCACGTGAGCGGGCTCGCCGAGCGCATCGGCGTGCAGGTGCGCGTGGTGAAGCAGGGCGGCGGCCGCAGCAGGCTCGTCGTCGAAGGCGACGCGGGGATCGTCGTGCCCTCGGATCAACAGGTGGCGTGACTCAGCCCGTCACCGGCTCCGCGCCCATCAGGCCGCGCACCACCGCGGCCACGGCCAGCGGCGTCGCCACGCGGTCATCGCTCAGCGCCGCCAGCGCCCGCGCGAACTGCTCCGCGGAGGAGAAGCGCTGCGACGGGTGTGGCGCGAGCGCCCGGTCCAACACCAGCGCCAGCGGATCCGACACCTCCGGCGCCACCATGCGCACGGGCGTCAACCGCAGGCCCCGGATGGAGGCCTCCACCTCCTCGGACGTCCCTTCCGCATAGGGCGACTCCAGGGACAGCAGCTCGTACAGCAGCACCGCCGCCGCCCACAGGTCCACCGCCACGGAGACCTCTCCGGCCAGCAGCTCGGGCGAGCGGTAGTTCTGCTTGCCCACCCGCCGCAGGTCCACCTCCAGGCCCGCGCGCGAGCGGGCCACGCCGAAGTCCGCCAGCTTCACCTCTCCGCCGCGCGACAGGAGCACGTTGTGCGGAGACACATCGCAGTGCACCACCGCCAGCGGCAGGCCCTTGGAGTTGGTGGCCTTGTGTGCGTACGCCAGCGCCTCCAGCACGTGGCGCACCATCATCACGGAGAGGTCGATGGGCAATTCGATGCGCCGGCGCCGGCACTGCGCCAGCACGCGCCCCAGGTCCGTGCCGTCCACCAGCTCCAGCGCCAGGTAGGGCCCGTCCGCCAGCTCGCCGTACTCCCGGAAGCCCACGATGTGCGGATGATCCAGGCACCGCGCCAGCTCCGCCTCGTGCAGGAGCTGCTCGCGCGCCTCCGCGTCCCGCAGGCGCTCCGGCCGTACGCGCTTGAGGGCCACCTCCTCCCCCGCATGCGGCCCCTGGAGGATCCGCGCACGGAACACCTCCGCGTTTCCTCCGCGCCCCAGCCGCGACAGCAGCTGGAAGCGGCCCAGGTCGCGCGGCCACTCGGGTGTCTTGCCTTCCTCCAACGTCACGCCTTCTCTCCGGCCAGGCTCGCCAGGTACCCGTCCAGCGTCACCGAGAAGGTGGCGTCGTCGCTCAGGAAGGCCAGCCCCACGCCCCCGGTGTACTGATCATCCACCACGTGCACCACCAGCGCCTCGCCCTGCAGCCGCTGGCCGTTGGGCAGCTTCACGTCCACGGTGACGACGCTGTCCTGCGGCGGGCGGTGCGCCGTGCGCACGAAGAGTCCTCCGTTGCTGATGTTCAGCGCGTGCTCGCGCACGAAGTCCAGCTCCGTGCGGAACTCCATCTCCAGCTTCACCGCGAAACGCCGGGCGCGGCGCTGGGATTCATCACCAGAGGGTGCGGGAGATGGCGCGAGCGGATCCGGCGGCGATGACTCCCCGGCCGCTCCGGTCTCTGGTGCGTCCCCGCTCTCGCTGGGAGCGGCCTGGGGCGCGGGCGGTGCCTCGGATGGCGGCGGACTCTTCGGCGCGGACGGGGCGGGCAGGGGACCTCGCGCGGACAGGGCCTCCAGGTGCTGCCGCAACTCCTGCGCGGCCTGGGTGCGCTCGTTGCCGGCGAAGGGCGTGCCACCCGCCAGCGTGCGCGAGCGCAGCGCGTCCCGCTCCGCCTTGGGCAGCCGCCACAGCTCCACGAACGTGCCGCCGCTCTTGCGAACCTCCTCGCCCAGCCGCTCCACCGCCGCGCGCGGATAGCCGGGCACCTCCACCTTCACCTCCAGCGCGCCGGCCTCGTCGCGAAACGCCACCACGAGCTGGATCGACTGCGCGGACGGCAGAAGCGCGCCCAGGCCCTCCACGACGGCTGCCGCCTTCTCAGGCGAAGCCGCTTCCCCCCATACCGCCGCAAGACCGAACACAGGCACGGGGCGGACGATAACCGAGCCCTCCTGCCCTCCGTAAAGACAGTGCAGTCGGAAACAGGCGACAGAGGTGAACGTGGAGTTTACGAATCGTGATTCCGCCTCCGTCCCAGGGCGTACCTACATCGGCATCAGTCGCGCATCCCTCTATGCTGTGGGTGTTCTCCGTAACCCCCCTTTCCGGAGTGCTGACCCGTTATGCGCAATTGGATTCGACTCTTCTCCGGCACGCTGCTTGCCGCCACGCTCATGGCGGGCTGTGGCGGCAGCGACCCGGATCCCGGCCCTGTTGATCCCACCCCGACCAACGACGCCGGCACCGACGCCGGCTCCGACTCCGACGCGGGCTTCGACGCCGGCTATGTCGAGGACGCGGGCGTCATCGTCGACCCGGACCCCGACCCCGGTGAGGTCCTCGTCAACCCGTATGATCCGGAAAACGCCACGAAGGACTCGGACTGCGACGGCCTGACGGACCAGGAGGAGTTCTCCACGGTCTACGCCGGCGGCCTGAAGACGCACCCCGGCCGGCGCGACACGGACGGCGACGGCATCCGCGACGGCGTGGAGGTGGGCCGCACGAGCAGCGTGAACCCCGCGTGCTCGTTCTACCCGGACCAGGACCCCACCACGCGCACCTCGCCGGTGAAGGCGGACACGGACGACGACGGGCTGCCGGACGGCCTGGAGGACGCCAACCGCAACGGCAAGCGCGACCTCACGGAGACGGACCCCAACACGGCGGACTCCGACGGTGACGGCATCGCGGACGGCGTGGAGGACGCGAACAAGAACGGCTCGGTGAGCCCCGGCGAGACGGACCCCCGCCTGCGCGACACCGACGGCGACGGCCTGCCGGACGGCCTGGAGAAGCAGACGGGCACGGATCCGCTCAAGCCCGACACGGACGGCGACACCTGCTCGGACGGCGCCGAGGACGTGAACAAGAACGGCAAGGTGGATCCGGGTGAGACGGATCCGCGCAAGGCGGACTGCGCGGCGTCCATCCCCGACGCGGACTTCGACGGCATCCCGGACTCCGTCGAGGTCGCCACCGGCACCAACCCGAACAACGCCGACACGGACGGCGACGGCGTGGCGGACGGCGTGGAGGACTCGAACAAGAACGGCCGCGTGGACTCCGGTGAGACCGACCCGCGCCTGACGGACACCGACTGCGACGGGCTCCAGGACGGCCCCGGCCGCAACGGCTTCCTCGGTGAGGACCCCAACGCCAACGGCCAGGTGGACCCCGGCGAGACGGACCCCACCAACCCGGACACCGACGGTGACGGCCTGCTCGACGGCGTGGAGCGTGGCGTGACCACGGCCGCGGCCCCCCCGAGTGCTGGCTGCACCTACGTGGGCGACGCGGACCCCGCGACGAAGACGGACCCCAACAAGGCGGACACCGACGGCGACGGCATCCCCGACGGCGCGGAGGACTCCAACCAGAACGGCCGCGTGGACCCCGGCGAGCTCAACCCGCTGGACCCCAAGGACGGCGCGTCCTCCACGCCCGCGGGCAAGGCGTGCAGCGTGCAGAACCTGCGCACGGTGACCTTCAAGGAGGACAGCGGCGCGGACATCCGGCTCGCGCTGCCCAACACCTTCAAGACCGCCAACCTCCTCAACCTGAAGGCCAACGGCCAGACCGTGGGCGTGATGGGCTATGACGACACGAAGCAGGTGACGTTCATCGCCTACAAGCGCGGCCAGGTGGGCAACTCCACCACGCCCTCGACCGACGAGTCGGGCATCCGCACCGGCACGGCGCTCCTGTCGCCGGCGGACGTGGAGTTCACGCAGACGTTCACCACCTGGGACGGCTTCCCCGCGGCGGTCTCCCGCTACGGGCTGGCCGGCACGACGGAGCTGAAGGCGTTCACCAACTCGCTGGCGCGGCAGCTGGTGCCCAGCAGCACGGAGACGCTGGGCGGCTCGTCGTCGGGCGTCAGCGGTCCGTTCAAGATCCAGGCGCAGTACGTGCACCGCTCCAACCAGAGCGTCGTGGTGGTGCTCGCCATCACGCCGGCGGCCCGCTACAACGAGGCGGGCGGCCTGTTCACCATGGCGGACACGGCGGGCGGCTCCGCGCTGGCGCAGTTCGGAGACGCGGACGCGGTGCAGTGCGAGGTCTTCACCGGCAACACGGCCGTGGTGGACTTCCTCTTCGTGGTGGACGACTCCGGCTCCATGGCGTCGTCGCAGACGTCGCTGGCGAACGCGGGCACGGCGGTGGCCAACAAGCTGGGCAACGCGACGCTGGACTGGCGCGTGTCCATGGTGACCACCAGCTACACGGTGGGCAACAGCGCCAACCGCAACGTCATCCGCCCCTTCACCACCAACATCGACCAGTTCAAGGCGTGGCTGACCCAGAACGCGGTGTGCAACAACAACGTGTGCGCGGTGAAGGGTGGCACCACCCAGAACCCCACGTACACGCCGCTGCCCAACACCACCTGTACGGCCAACACCAACTGCTGGGTGGCCCTGGGCGGTGACGGCAGCGAGCGTCCGCTGGAGGCCGCGCGCAAGGCCATCAACGACATGGCCGCGTCCACGGGCGGTCCGGAGACGAAGATCCGTCCGGGCGCCAAGGTGGTGGTGGTCATCCTCACGGACGTGAAGGACCAGTCCACGGACACGGTGGCCAACTACTCCGCGTACTTCCTCAACAGCGGCACCACGGCCGGCACCACGAGCAACCCCACGGGCCAGCGCATCCAGGTGCACGGCATCATCTGCCCGCCGGACGGCGGCCAGTGCTACTCGGGTGAGGACAACACGAACCCGCGCCACCTGGACGTCATCCAGGCCACGGGCGGCGTGTCCGGCAGCATCCGGGACAACACCTCCATCACCAACACCATCAACGCCATCGTGGACAGCGTCATCGCGTCGGTGGGTTACCGCACGCTCAAGCCGCCGATTGGCGCGTCGCTGAAGGTCGCGGTGGATGCGGTGGTGGATCCGGCCGTCTGCCCGAGCACCGGGGACCTGCCGCGCAGCCGCACCAACGGCTTCGACGTGGACGGCATCAACCGCACCGTGTCCTTCTACGGCGCCTGCCGTCCGAAGGAGTCCGGCAAGACGCAGGCGGCGCTGTCGTACCGCTACTGGATCGACCGCACGGCCAAGGCGGACGGCAACCCGCCCCCGTGCTCGTCCGACACGACGTACTACGACGCGAACGACCCGGACTTCTGCAAGGGCAAGCTCGCCTGCAACCGCACCACGGACAAGTGCGAGTGCCCGGCGGACTGCGGTGGCACGGCGCCCGCGGGCCAGGTGTGCAACACCGACCGCGCGGTGTGTGACTTCACCTGCGCGCCGGACTGCGGCGGCACGTGCGGCACCTTCGAGACGTGCAACACGGGCACCTGCTCGTGCAGCTGCGTGCAGTCCGCGACCTGCGCGGCGGGCTACAAGTTCGACAACAACGCCTGCGGCTGCGTCTGCGACACGGGCGCGCTCAACTGCGGCACCGGCTTCGGTGCGGACCCCGGCCTGTGCGCCTGCGTCTGCCAGCCGGACTGCGGCGGCTGCGCGCCGGGCTTCTTCTGCAACGTCAGCTCCTGCGCCTGCGAGAAGCCCATCGGCTAGCCGGAAATGAAAACGCGCTCCCGGTGCCTCATGGACCGGGAGCGCGGCGCTGAACCCGAAGCCCCCGCTCCGCGACACCCCTGAAGGGGGGAAGCGGGCCGGGGGCTTCTTCCTTCCCAGGATTACTTCGCGGCCAGATTCGGAGGCGCGCTGGCGGCGCGGTAGACGGGGTAGAGGCCCAGGCGCTCGTCCCAGGTCGGGTGGCGCTCGGCGAAGAAGCGCAGGCGGGCGCGCGGGTCCTTGGCGAACGCGGGGTCCTTCAGGCGCTCCTGGAACGCGGCCTTCACGCCCGCGTCCTTCGCCAAGAGCTCCCGGGCCCAGGGCTCCAGCACGTAGTCCTCGATGTACTCCTTCTGCTCGAAGTGGGCGTTGAAGAAGCCCCACGCGAGCAGCGAGTCCGGCCCCGCGGGCTCGAAGAGGTGCGCCACCAACTGCACGTTCTTCTGCGCCACCGGCACGTAGAGCGTCCCCGCGGGAAGGTCCTGCGTGTCCGGCTTCCACTCGCCCTTCGCGGTGAGGCCCTGGTGGCCTTCGTTGGTGCGCACCTGGAACTGGAAGTCCTTCGAGTGGAACGACTCCACCTTCGCCGCGGGCACCGCGCGGGTGAGGCGCTGGAACGCGATGCCGTGCGCGGCCAGCTTCGGCGCGACCCACGCGGCGTGCGCGGCGGACACCAGGTAGCCGCCCTCGGGCAGCTTCGCGGTGACGGAGGGCTCCACGTCCGGCAGGTACGGCACCTTCCACGTCTGGGGCTGCGTGTCGTCGTAGCGGATGTACGGCTGGCCGGAGACGTCCGACGGCAGGCGCTCGTAGGCGTAGCCCTTGAACGCGATCGCCTCGCGCCTGGACGTGTTCTTCCAGCCGAGCACCACCTCGCGCACCCCGCCGGCCACGGCCTTCTGGTCCTCCGCCTTCACGGCGGCCTGGAGCGCGGCGCCGTCGCGGGCCACGAGCTTCAAGAGGCCCTCCAGCACGTCGCGGGTGGCCTTCACGCGCTCGGCGTAGTTCTTCCAGGAGTGCGTCTCCACGAGCACGCCGAAGCGGTGGTGGACGGACCAGTAGGCGTGGCTGAAGCGCGGCGGGGGGACGCCGTAGGCGAAGCCGCTCGTGGGGTCGTCGTCCACGAGGAAGGACGGGTAGAAGCGCAGCGGCTGGTGTCCCTGGGCGGTGAGGCCGGTGAAGAGCTCGTCCACCAGCTTCGTGCCCAGCTCGCGCAAGCCGGGCGGGCCGGACTTCTGGGGCTCCAGGCCCACGGACACGTCGGGTTCGAACTTCGCGCCGTCGGTGACGTGCAGGTCCACGTAGACGAGCGGGTCCCACGCGTTGAGGTACTTGAGCAGCAGCACCATCTCCGGCGCGTCCGCCTTCACGTAGTCGCGGTTGAGGTTGAGGTTCTGGGCGGTGACGCGGAAGCCCATCTCCTCCGGGCCCACCTGGTTGGGGCGGTGGTTGGGGTTGAAGCGCTCATGGCCGTCCACGTTGAAGACGGGGACGAAGACGGCGGTGACGCCCTTGAGCAGGTCCGGCACGGACGCCCGGTTCTGGAGCGCGTCACGCAGGAGCCAGTAGCCGGCGTCCTTGCCGTCGATTTCACCCGCGTGGATGCCGCCCTGGAAGAAGACGACGGGCCGCCCCTTCTTGCGCGCGGCGTCCGCGGTGAGCGTGCCGTCCTGGCTGACGACGAGCGCCACCATGGGGCGGCCCTCCGGCGTGGTGCCCAGCGTGTCGCAGCGGGCCTTGCCGGGGAACGCCTTGGGGAAGGCGCGGCAGAGGCTCTCTGCTTCCGCGTAGCGGCCGGTGCGCTTCCAGCCGCTCTGCTCGGAGACGGTGGTGAGTGGGGGAGGGGCCTGCGTGAGGATCAGGGCGGTGAGGGTGGGCAGGAGCATGCCCGCTTGAGACCACAAGCCCCGCCAGCGCTCAACCGTGCCGCACGGTGTGTGTGCCGCCCACGGGCAACACGTGCACGCGGTCGCGCGGCCAGCCCCGGCGCAGCCACTCCGCGTCCAGGCGGGCGGGCGGCTCGTCCAGCGGCTCGTCCGTGAGCTTGAACGTGCCCCAGTGCATGGCGAAGAAGGCCATCGCGCCCAGGTCCTCGAAGGCCTGCACCGCCTCCTCCGGGTTCATGTGCTGCAGCCGCATGAACCACGCGGGGTCGTAGGCGCCAATGGGCAGGAGCGCCGCGTCCAGCTTGGGGAACCTGGCGCCAATCTCCTTGAAGCCCTGGAAGTAGGCGGTGTCGCCGGAGTGGTAGACGCGCGCGCTCGAGCCCTCCACCACGAAGCCGCCCCAGAGCATCTGGTTGGCGTCGTTGAGGCCGCGGCGGCTCCAGTGTTGGGACGGCACGTAGTGCACGCGCACGGGCCCCACCTGCGTGGACTCCCACCAGTCCAGCTCGTGGAAGGACAGGCCCTGGCCCTGGAACACCGGCGCGTGGCCCAGGCCGGTGACGATGCGGGCGCCCACCTGCTTGAGCGTGGGCAGGTCCAGGTGGTCGTAGTGGTTGTGGGACACCAGGCTCGCGTCGATGTGCGGCAGCTTCTCCACCGGCACGCCGGGCGGCACGTTGCGGCGGATGATGACGTTGATGGCGTCGCGCAGCACCGGGTCGATGAGCAGCGACACGCCATCCAGCTGCACCAGCCAGCTCGCATGGCCCAGCCACGTCAGGCGGGCGCCCTCGCCCGGGGCGGGCGGGGTGGCGAGCACCGCCAGGTCCGGCTCCACGTGCGGCACGACCGCGCGCGCGGGCGCGCTGCGGCGCTTGCCCGCGAGCTTGTCCGTGACAGCCCACTTGAAGACGCGGGTGAAGGCCTGCGGTCCGCTGCCATCCAGGTTCTTGAAGCGCATCGCCATGAGTGGCTCCCGGCAACGGGTGTGTCCCCCAAGGATGGGCCCGCGCCGCCTCGGGCGAGTCATGCTCGGCCGGAGGGGAGGGGCGCAAGGGGAATGCGGCCTGGGATGGCCTGGGGAGGACATGCGCCGGGCGCGGGCGAAAAGGGGCGCGCGCCGTATAAGAGGGCTTCCCATGGGACCTGTCTCCGGCACCACGACCCGCAAGGTGTTGCTCGCGTTCGGCGCGCTGGTGGCGCTGTTCGCGGCGGCGTCGGGCTATGCGCTCGGCCGGCTGGCGGACATCCACGAGGGCACGCGGGCGCTGCGCGAGGTGGGCGGCCGCGCGCGGGAGGCCCGGGAGCTGGCCACGGCGGTGCGGGACCAGTACGCGCACCTGGCGCACACCATCATCCTGGGCAATGACAGCCACCGGCGCTTCCACACCGAGGCCCGCGCCCGCGTGGAGGCGCTGACCCGGCGCCTTTCGGAGCACGCGCGCGACGCGGACGAGCGCGCGGCGGTGGCGGACATCCAGGCGTCCGGCGACGCGCTGGACACGCTCTACCGGGACACGCTCCTGCCCGCGGTGATGGCGAAGGACGCGGCCGAGGTGGAGGCCGCGCATGGGCGCGCGCTGGAGTGGGTGTCGCGCATCCAGGCGCGGGTGGACGCGCTGACGGCGGACTCGGACGCGTCCATGGACGCCTTCGAGTCACACGTGGGCGCGGTGGAGCGCGACAGCTTCCGCTGGGCGCTCTTGCTGTTGGGCGGGGCCACGCTGTTCGCGGCCGGGGTGGGCGTCTACATCGGCAACGCGGTGGCGCGGCTCGTCCAGCACGAGAAGCTGGCGGGCATTGGCCGGCTGGCGGCGGGCGTGGCGCATGAAATCAACAACCCGCTGGGCGTCATCCTCGGGTACGTGCGGCTGTTGCAGCGGCGGGCGGAGGGCACGCTCGCGGAGGACCTGCGCGTGGTGGAGGAGGAGGCGGTGCGCTGCCAGGACATCGTGGAGGGGCTCCTGGACCTGGCGCGTCCGGGCCGCGGGCCGAAGGAGCCGGTGGCGCTGCGCGACGCGTGCGAGGAGGTCGTCTCGCGCCTGCGTGAGGCCACGCGCCTGGGCACCGTGACGGTGGACGTGCACGGCGAGGGCACCGCGTGGGCGCAGGCGCCCCGGCTGCGGCAGGTGCTGCTCAACCTGGTGAAGAACGCGGCGGAGGCCGCGGGCGAGGGAGGACGGGTGGAGGTGCGCATCGCGGTGGACGCGGACGGGAGCGCTCGCGTGGCGGTATCGGACTCGGGGCCCGGGGTGACGCCGGAGGCGCGGGCGCGGCTGTTCGAGCCCTTCTTCACGACGAAGCCCTCTGGCACGGGGCTGGGGCTCGCGGTGAGCCAGGCCATCGCGGAGGCGCACGGCGGCCGCATCGACGTGGACACCGGGGCCCTGGGCGGCGCGCGCTTCACGCTGTCGCTGCCGTCTCCATCGCGCGTACAGGAGGCAGCGGCATGAGCGGCGCGAAGCCCTCGGTCCTTGTCGTGGACGACAAGGAGAACATGCTCAAGCTGTTCGCGCGCATCCTCGGGGACGCGTACGCGGTGACGACCGCGCCCGACGGGGTGCAGGCGCTGGCCCTGCTCTCCGCGCGCACGTTCGACGTGGTCGTCACGGACATCCAGATGCCGGGCGCGGACGGCTTCACGGTGCTGCGCGAGGTGAAGCGGCGCGCGCCGGACACGGAGGTCGTCCTCGTCACCGCGTACGCGAGCATCCCCAAGGCCGTGGAGGCCATCAAGGAAGGCGCGTACGACTACCTGTCCAAGCCCTTCGACCCGGACGAGGTGGCTCTGGTCGTCGCCCGCGCCCTGGAGCGCCAGCGCCAGCGCCGGGATGCACTGGGACTCACCGCCCGCGTGGCGCGCATGCCGGACTTCCACGGCCTGCGCGGCACCAGCCCCGCCCTCCAGAAGACGCACGCGCTGCTCGCGCAGGTGGCCTCTCGCGACCTCACCGTGGTGCTCACCGGCGAGACGGGCACCGGCAAGGAGCTGGCCGCCCGCGCGCTGCACCGCGAGAGCCCGCGCCGCGACAAGCCCTTCGTCGCGGTGAACTGCGGCGCGCTGCCGGCGGAGCTGGTGGAGAGCGAGCTCTTCGGCCACGCGAAGGGCGCCTTCACCGGGGCGACGGGCGCGAAGGCCGGCCTCTTCGAGGAGGCCCACGGCGGCACGCTCTTCCTGGATGAAGTAGGCGACCTGCCGCTGCCCGTGCAGGTGAAGCTCAACCGCGCGCTCCAGGAGAAGGAGATCCGCCGCGTGGGCACCACCACGCCGGTGACGGTGGACGTGCGCGTGGTGGCGGCGACGCACCGGGACCTGGCGCAGGAGGTGGCTGGAGGGCGCTTCCGCGAGGACCTCTACTACCGGCTGGAAGGCGTGACGGTGCGGATGCCCGCCCTGCGCGAGCGCCGCGAGGACATCCCGCTGCTCGCCATGCACTTCCTCGCTGGCGCGAACCGGCCGGAGCTGGAGGGCTTCACGCCCCAGGCACTCCAGGCGCTCACCGCCGCGCCGTGGCCCGGCAACGTGCGGCAGCTGCAGAACGCGGTGGCGCGCGCGGCGGCGGTGGCGGCGGGGCCCCGCATCACCCCGGAGGACCTGCCGCCCGAGCTCACCACCACCTCGGCCCGCGCCTCCGCGGCCCCGGGGCCGCTGCCAGCGGAGGCCCTGGCGAAGCAGCCCTACCGTGAGGCGGTGGACCGCGTGCGCGACGCCGTGTCACGCGACTACCTCACCGCGCTGATGCAGGAGTTCTCCGGCAACGTCACCCACGCGGCCGAGCGCGCGGGCATGGAGCGCGAAAGCCTGCACCGCCTGCTCAAGCGCTACGGCGTCCGCACGGAGGACTTCAAGCGCGGCGACTGAAGGCCCCTAGCGGGACGCGTGCTCCGCGAGGACCTTTTCCAGCTCCTGCGCCTGCGCCCGGACATCTTCGTCCGCGGACTTCGCGGCCCGGGCGGCGTGCGCGCGCGCCTGCGAGGGCTCCGTCTTCGCCAGCGCCATGGCCAGGGTCAGGTTCGCCTTGTCGTGGTCCGGCTGGGCGGCCAGGACGGGCTTGAGGATCTCCACTGCCCGTGCGTCCTGCTGCTGCTCCAGGTAGAGCATGGCCAGCGTGTAGGCCGGCTCCGCCGCCGTGGGCTCCCGGCGCAGGGCCTCTTCCAGGAGCGTCAGCGCGGCGACCCGCTGCTTGCGCTCGTCCAGCGCGTGCGCCAGCCCGGTGAGCTCCTCGATGGAGAGGTCCGCCTGCTTCCTCGCCCGGTCCACGAGGTTCAGGGCGCCCTGCGCGTCGTCGGCGCGCAACTGTTGGATTTCATCGAGGTACGCGTCGCTTCCCATGCAGTCCTCCAATGCGCCCCGCGGCGCTTTGAGCGCATTCTGCGTGACTTCGCGTGCGGATCCGCAACTTTGGATGGGCGGTTTCCGAAAAATCGAGAAGACTTCTCGCACAGGCCCCCCATGCAAATCCGCAACAAGCCCGTTCTCACGCCCCAGACCCAGGCGAAGGAAGCCCCCGCCACGCGTCCGGCCGCCCCCGCGGCCCGCAACGTGGTGAAGGACTCCTTCTCCTCCGGCACCGCCGCCACCCAGCGCACCGCCGCCATCTCCGGCGCGCCCGCGGGCGACCACGGCAAGCTGATGAACGAGTACCTCACCGGGGCTCGCCCGCCCCCGGCGGACTTCGAGAAGGTGATGGGCTACAAGCCGTACAGCATCCAGACGCCCCACGGCCAGCGCATGCAGGACCCGCTCGGCTACGCCTCCGTCCCCGGCCAGATTGGCCCGGTGAAGGAGTTCGACAAGGCGGCCAAGACGCACGACTACGGCTATGACCTGCTGCGCTACTTCGAGAAGAAGGGCACGCCGCTGAAGCCCGAGGCGCGCAAGGCCGCTGACGCGCTGTTCCGCAAGGACATGTTCGACTACGCGAACGACCAGAAGGGCGTGATGGACCGCTTCAAGTACCGCGCCTGGGCCCAGATCTACGCCACCGCGGTGGAGCTGAACTCGCTGCGCCAGGGCAACGGCCCTCCGTAGTCATCAAGGAGTCGCATGGAGGCTGAAGGGCCAGATGCTGGGCTGCCCCCGGACCGCGAGGACGTGGTGGCGGCGCTCCTGGCCCATCAGCGCCGCTTCGTCGCCTTCGTGGAGCGGCGCGTGGGCAGCCGGGCCGTCGCGGAGGACCTCTTCCAGACGGCCTTCGCCCGCACCCTGGAGAAGGGCGGGGCGCTGAAGGACGGCGAGAGCGCGGTGGCGTGGTTCTACCGCCTGCTGCGCAACGCCCTGGTGGACCATCACCGCCGGCAGGCCGCGGAAGGACGCGCGCTGGAGGTGGAGGCGCGCGACGCGGACTCCGCCACCGTGGACCTGGAGCTGAAGGGCGCGGTGTGCGCGTGCCTCACGGACCTGCTGCCCACGCTCAAGCCGGAGTACGCGCAGCTCGTGCGTCAGGTGGACCTGGAGGGGCGGGCGGTGCCGGACGTGGCGCGCGAGGCGGGCATCACCCCCAACAACGCGGGCGTGCGGCTGCACCGTGCGCGGCTCGCGCTCAAGCGTTCGCTGGAGCGCGGCTGCGGCGCGTGCGCGGCGCACGGCTGCCTGGACTGCTCCTGCAAGCCGCGCCGGTAGGGCGCCCGCGGCTCCGGGGCGGCTCCGGGGCCTCAGGGGCAGGTCGCCGCGTCGTCGTTCCTTTCGATGACCAACCCCCACGGCTGGCCCTGGAACACGCTCGCCGCGAGCGCGGTGGCCCGGCACGTGGGCAGCCTCGCGTTGTCGATGACACCGAAGCTTTCCGGCACGCGCACCAGGTCCGTCAGGCCGAAGTCCGTGAGCGCCGCGTTGCCCTGGAGGTTGAGGTAGTCCACCTCGCGCAGGCGCGCCAGGTCCCCCAGGTTCGTCACCGCCGCGTTCCCCAGCACGTCCAGGGTGGTCAGCCGGGTCAGCCGCTGGAAGCCCTCCAGGGACGTCAGCGCCGTGTTGCCCACCAGGGCCACCGTCGCCACGCTGCGCAGGACCGGCAGGTGGTGCACGCGCTGGAGCTTCTCGTTGTACTTCACGGAGAAGCTGTCGGTGACCTGGAGCAGCAGGGGCATGTCCCCCACGCTCAAGAGCTCCTTGTTGCCCTGGATGTGGATGCGGCCCGCGGAGGTGAGCTGCTCCAGCCCTGTCGTGTCCGTCAGCCGCGGGTTGCCGGTGATGAACAGCGCTCCCACGGAGGTGAGCTGGGCCAGCGGGTCGAGCGTCTCCAGCACCGCGTTGTCTTGCAGGTCCAGGGAGCCCCCCACCTGCGTCAGGTGATTCAGGCCGAAGGGACCGCCCAGGGCGGTGTTGCCCGAAAGGCGCACGTCTCCGTGGACCCGGGTCAGGTTGTAGAAGGGCGACCGGTCCAGCCGGAGGTGGTCCGTGATGACGAGCGACCCGTGGAGCTCGGTGACGTGCGGAAGCAGGCCGGGATCCACCAGCGCGTTGTTCGCGCGCAGGGAGATGCTGTCGCCGGGCTGCACCGCCGCCAGCCCCTCCAGCGTGGGGAGCATGGGGTTGTCCTCCACCAGGAGGCTGCGCTCGACCCGCACCATCGTGTCCGGCGCGGTGCCCAGCGTGAGTGCGTCCAGCCGGGCATTGGAGAGCACCGCCGCGGTGCCGCCCACGAAGCGCAGGGCGGGCATGAACAGCCGGCGCAGGCTGGCGTTGCCCCGCACGGTGAGGCTCCCTTCGATGACCGCCAGCGAGGGGAGGGACGCGTCGGTGAGCGTGGGCGCGGAGATGGTCAGCTCGCCGCGCAGGTGGGTGACGCCCTCGAGCGCGACCAGGTCCACGGCGCCCGTCACCGCGAAGTCCCCGTCGTGCACGCGGGTGGACTGACACACGTACACGGTCCCCGAGACGCCGTTGCGGTCCGGCTCGCCGTCGTGGTCCAGGTCCTGGAACGCGTCCACGCGCGTGCCACTCCGTGAGCAGTTCGGCCCCGCGGGCTCGGGCTGATGGCGGAGCTTCAGGTCGGTCAGCTCCATGCCACAGAAGTAGTGGGTGGCTTCGACCTCGGACATCGCGAGCGCCTTGTCACCGTCCAGGTCCGGGCCCGCCTCCAGGACCGTGCCGCCGCTGTCGTCGCCGTCGCACGGCGCGGTGAAGGCCGCCAGCGAGCGCAGGCGCAACACGACGGGGGCTGGCTCGTTGCAGGCGTACACCTCCTGGGCAATCTCCCCGTCCTCCAGCAGCCCGTTGCCGTTGGCGTCATGGCCGGCGTGCGACACCTGTCCGCCCAGGGGGCAGCGCGCGCCCGGGCTCACCGGCCGCACGCGCAGGAGCACGTTGGCCACCGAGGTGGCGCAGACGTACTCGGTGGCGGAGACCTCCGCGTCGTCCAGCTGCCCGCTGCCGTCCTGGTCCAGGCCGGACTGCACCGCCTGTCCCCCCAGCGTGCAGTTCGCGCCGTGGGGCTCGGTCCGCGCGCGGGTAAGGACCTGGGGCAGGGCGGCGTCGCAGACGTAGTCGGTGGCGGTGACCTCCGCGTCGTCCAGCTCCCCGTCGCGGTCCCGGTCCAGGCCGGACTCCACCGCGTCTCCGCCGAACTCGCAGTGCTCGCCAGGAGGCTCCGGGCGCACCCGGGTCTTCGCGTCGCGCTGGGTGATCTCCAACAGGTCGATGGCATCACAGCCGCCGGCGAGGAGGGCCAGCATCGCCCCCCACGTCACCCACATGCGTCGCATTCGATGCTCTCTCTGGTCGAGCTCCGACCTTGCTTCCCTGGCCATACGGAGTGAGCGGATTTTCCTGGCCGTTTCGCCGCCGGTCCACCGCGACCGGACGCGCAAGCCCCTGGAACTCCAGGCCGCCGGAGCCGCGTCCTACCGGAAAAGGCCCCGCGTGGACAAACCCCGGGGCCCGCCTGGCGCCCTGCCTCCCAGTGGGAGGAGCGCGGGCGGCACGGGCTTCAAGGGGACGGATTACGCATGTGTAAGAGCGCGCCGGGTGCCGCGTTGGCCCGGGGAAAGGAGGCTTCTCCATGACGCATCACCATCCACATTCCCCTGTTTCGCCTTCCCCCCGGCCGCCCCGCGTGAGTGGGGAGGGGCCCGCCATCGACCCCGTGTGCGGCATGGAGGTGGACCCGCGCGCGCCCCGGGGTGGGAGCTGGGAGCACGAAGGCCACACCTGGTTCTTCTGCAACCCGAAGTGCCGTCAGCGCTTCCAGGACGACCCCGCTCGGTTCCTCCAGCCCCATGCGCCGCCACCGCCCGCCGCGCCGGGCGCCGTGTACGTGTGCCCCATGGATCCGGAGGTGCGGCAGGACGCGCCAGGGCCGTGCCCGAAGTGCGGCATGGCGCTGGAGCCCGAAGCGCCGCCCGTCCTCCAGACGCGCGTCGAATACACCTGCCCGATGCACCCGGAGGTGGTGAGCGATGGGCCCGGCGCCTGCCCGAAGTGCGGCATGGCGCTGGAGCCGCGCACGGTGACGGTGGAGGAGCCGCCGGATCCGGAGCTGCGCTCGATGACGCGAAGGTTCTGGGTGGGCCTGGTGCTGAGCGCGCCGCTGATGCTGCTGGGCATGTCGGACATGCTGCCGGTACCGCACGGGCTGTCGGCCTCGGCGCTCGTGTGGGCGCAGCTCGCGCTGGCGACGCCGGTGGTGCTGTGGGTGGGAGCGCCGTTCTTCCAGCGGGGCTGGGCGTCGGTGAAGAACCGGCACCTGAACATGTTCACGCTCATCGCGCTGGGCGCGGGCGCGGCGTACGCCTTCAGCGTGGGAGTCACGCTGTTCCCGCACCTGCTGCCGGAAGGCGCGCGCACGGGGCACGGCGGCACCGTGCCCGTGTACTACGAGGCCGCGGCCATCATCCTCACGCTGGTGGCGCTGGGACAGGTGCTGGAGCTGCGCGCCCGCCACGCGACGTCCGGTGCGCTGAGGGCCTTGCTGTCGTTGGCCCCCGCCACGGCGAGGCGCATCTCGGACGACGGCCACGAGGAGGACGTGCCGCTGGCCCAGGTGCATGCCGGATGGCGCCTGCGCGTGCGCCCCGGGGAGAAGGTGCCGGTGGACGGCGAGGTGCTGGAGGGCGCGAGCGCGGTGGATGAATCGCTCGTCACCGGAGAGCCCGTGCCGGTGGAGAAGGGGCCGGGCGCGAAGGTGACGGGCGGCACGGTGAACGGCACGGGCACGCTCGTGATGCGAGCGGAGCGCGTGGGGCAGGACACGCTCCTGTCGCGCATCGTCCAGCGCGTGGCCGAGGCGCAGCGCACGCGCGCGCCCATCCAGCGGTTGGCGGACCGGGTGGCCGGCATCTTCGTGCCCGCGGTCATCGCGGTGGCGGTGGTGACGGCGGTGGTCTGGGGCGTGTGGGGCCCGGAGCCGAGGCTCGCGCACGCGCTGGTGAATGCCGTCGCGGTGCTCATCATCGCCTGCCCGTGCGCGCTGGGCCTGGCCACGCCCATGTCCGTGATGGTGGGGACGGGGCAGGGCGCGCGCATGGGCGTGCTCATCCGCGACGCGGCGGCGCTGGAGCGGATGGCGGCGGTGGACACGCTGGTGGTGGACAAGACGGGCACGCTCACGGAGGGCAAGCCGCGGCTCGTGACGGTGGAGCCCGCGCCGGGGGTGGACGCATCCGCGCTGCTGCGCCAGGCCGCGAGCCTGGAGCGAGGAAGCGAGCACCCGCTGGCCGCCGCCGTGGTCGCGGGGGCGAAGGAGCGCGGCGTGTCCCCCGGTGGCGTGGAGGACTTCCAGTCCGTGCCAGGGCAGGGCGTCCGGGGCCGCGTGGAAGGCCACGCGGTGGCGCTGGGCAACGCGGCGCTGATGCGAAGCCTGGGCGTGGAGGTGGAGGCGCTGACGGAGCGCGCGGAGGCGCTGCGCCAGGAGGGCCAGACGGTGGTCCTGGTGTCGATGGATGGCCGGGCGGCGGGGCTCCTGGGCGTGGAGGATCCGCTGAAGCCGTCCACGCCGGAGGCGCTGGCGAGGCTGCGGGATGAAGGCCTGCGCGTGGTGATGCTCACCGGCGACAGCCCGACGACGGCGCACGCGGTGGCGCGCAGGCTGGGCATCACGGAGGTGATCGCGGGCGTGCAGCCGGACGCGAAGGGCGACGCGGTGAAGACCCTGCAAGCCCAGGGGCGCGTGGTGGCGATGGCGGGCGACGGCGTGAACGACGCACCGGCATTGGCGCGGGCGGACGTGGGCATCGCCATGGGGACGGGCACGGACATCGCGATGGAGAGCGCGGGCGTGACGCTGGTGAAGGGCGACCTGCGAGGCATCGCGCGGGCGCGCGGGTTGAGCCAGGCCGTGCTGCGCAACATCCGGCAGAACCTCTTCTTCGCCTTCATCTACAACCTGCTGGGAGTGCCGCTGGCGGCGGGCGTGCTGTACCCCGTCCTCGGGTTGCTCCTGAGCCCGTTGTTCGCGAGCGCGGCGATGAGCCTCTCGTCGGTGTCCGTCATCGGCAACGCCCTGCGCTTGCGGCGGCTGAAGCTCTAGGCCTTCAGGCAGGACGCCCGCCGCCGGGGGCGCACCGCAAGAAACCTGTCCGACAGTCGGACAGGTTTTGGAACCGCGTCGGGCAGGGGGGCGCCCCGGTGCAGCCGGCCAGGCGGCCGCGCGGGGCGACATGGTGACGTCCCCGCGCGTGCCCATCGTGAGGCGTGAAAGGACCCCCCACCATGGCGAACGCCGAAGTGATGCGAGGCGACGACGCGATCCGGGAGTGCATCGACCACTGCATGGCCTGTCACCGCGTCTGCCTGGAGACGCTGGCGGACTGTCTGGAATGGGGAGGCAGGCCCGCCGAGCCCGGCCACCTCCGGCTGCTGATGGACTGCGCGGACATCTGCGACACGAGCGCGCGCTTCATGCTGCGCGGCTCGGACCTGCACTCGCGCACCTGCTTCGCCTGCGCGGAGGTGTGCGCCGCCTGCGCGACCGCCTGCGAGGAGACGGGCGGCGAGGGGCCGATGAAGGCTTGCGCGGACGCGTGCCGCCGCTGTGAGGAGTCCTGCCGCGGGATGAGCGGCGGGGTGATGCCTCAGCCCCTCAACCCGGAGGCCGCCCAACGCTTCGCCGACCTGCCCGCCTGAAGGGGGCGTGCACGGCGGCCCGGGCCCATTAGACTGGGCGCATGAACGCCCGCGAGGAGGGGCGCACCCCAGGTGCGTCCCCCAGTCACATCTCCGTCGTCCGGCTTCCGCACTCCTGGTTCATCCTCTGCACGTCGCGCGAGCTGGGGGACAGGCCGCTCGCCCGCACGCTGCAGGGCACGCCCCTGGTGCTCTTCCGGGGGGAAGGCGGCAAGCCCGGCGCCCTGATGGACCGCTGTCCGCACCGCAACGTGCCCCTGTCGCTGGGGCGCGTGACGAACGGGCAGCTGGAGTGCGGCTACCACGGGTGGCGCTTCGACACCGGAGGCCAGTGCCGGCTCATCCCCGGCCTGGTGGGCGAGCCCGAGGCCCGCTCCCGCTGCGCCGCGTCCTACGCGACGCGCGAGCAGGACGGCTTCGTCTGGGTCTACTCCACGCCCGGCGTGGAGCCCACGTCGGAGCCCTTCCGCTTCCCGCTGCTGGACGCGGCGGACTACACCACCGTGCGCCGGGTGCTGCGCGCGCCCGGGTCGCTGCACGCGGTGCTGGAGAACACGCTGGACGTGCCGCACACGGCCTTCCTCCACGGCGGCCTGTTCCGCACCGCGGAGAAGAAGAACGAAATCGACGTGGTGGTGCGCAGGAGCGCGGACCGCGTGGAGGCGGAGTACCTGGGCGAGCCCGCGCCCAAGGGGCTCGTAGGAAGGCTGCTCGCGCCGGGCGGTGGGGTGGTGCAGCACTTCGACCGCTTCCTGATGCCGTCCATCGCGCAGGTGGAGTACCGCATCGGGGAGAAGAGCCACATCGTGGTCAACTCCGCCATGACGCCGGTGAGTGACTGGGACACGCTCGTGTACGCGGTGGTGACGGTGAAGCTGCCCGTGCCGCGCTGGCTGCTCAAGGCCGCGGTGCCCTTCGTGCTGCCGGTGGGCCTGCACATCTTCGGGCAGGACGTGCGCATCCTGGAGAAGCAGACGGACTCCATCCGCCGCTTCGGCACGGAGGCCTACGCCTCCACCGAAATCGACGTCCTGGGGCCCAGCATCCTGCGCCTGATGCGCGCCCAGGAGCGCGAGCGCACTTCTCCGCCTCCGGACACGGTGCACGAGACGCGCGTGCGCATGCGCACCTGAAGCGTCTTCAGACCGCCTTGGGCGCGGGCCGGGGCTGCACGAGTTCCGTGGAGAAGTAGCGCTCCATGCGGTCCGGGAACACCGTCACCACCTGGGCCTGCGGGCCCAGCCGCTTCGCCGCCTCCACGGCCGCCGCGTAGTTGAGGCCGGAGGACGGGCCCACCGGGAAGCCCCGGCGGATGAGCGCCCGCGCGGTGCGCATGGCCAGGTCGTCCGACACGTCCAGCTCCACGCGGCCCGGCATGTCCGCCTCGCGGTACAGCCGCGACAAGCCGTCCACCACGCCCGGCACGCGCGCGCTGAAGCTGCAACATTCGATGTCGCAGCCCAGCCCGGCGATGGGCCGCGCCACGAAGGGCGTCACCGGACAGCCGGCCTCCGCGAACGCCTGGAACAGGCCCACGATGGTGCCGCCCGTGCCCACGCCGCTCACCACGCCGTGCACCAGCCCGCCCGGCACCTGCGCCAGGATCTCCTGCCCCGTCCACACGCGGTGCGCCTCCGCGTTGTCCGGGTTCTCGAACTGGCGGGGCGCGAAGCCGCCGCGCTCCTTCGCCAGCGCCTCCGCCCGCGCGATGGCGCCCCGGATGCCTTCCGAGCGCGGCACCAGCTCCACCTCGCCGCCGTAGGCGCGGATGGCGATGAGCCGCTCCTCCGTCACGCCCTCCGGCATCACCGCCGTGAAGCGGCAGCCCATCTGCGCGCTCGCCAGCGCCATGGCGATGCTGGTGGAGCCGCTGGACGCCTCCACCACGTCGCCGCCCGGGCTCAGCTCACCCAGCCGCCACGCCTTCTCCAGCATGTACCGGGCGATGCGATCCTTGGTGGACCCACTGGGATTGAGGAACTCCAACTTGCACCAGATGGTCGGACCTTCCGGGTCCAGCCGCACGGGCACGAGCGGCGTGGGCCCCACGGCCTGGAGGAAGCGGCCATCAGCGGGAAGCGGGCGGCAGGGAGGGCGCATGGGTCATCCCTATCGCGAAATGCGCTGGCAGGGGAGCCACCCTGTCGTCCAGCGAGCGGTGACGGACGCCCGTTCCCCTGGCTGTTCCGTCAGAGAAGACATTTTCCCACGTGCAACACTTGGCGCGCCCGGTGGCAGCCATTACGAAGGAGGGGCACGGTTCCATCCGCCCGCATGCCTTCCGCACCCATCATCCTCAACGTCAACGACGACCTGGCCAGCCGCTACGTCACGTCGCGTGTGCTGTCCCTGTCGGGCTTCCAGGTGCTGGAGGCGGGCACGGGCAGCGAGACGCTGGCGCTCGCGGACGAGCACACGGACCTGGTCATCCTGGATGTCCGCCTGCCGGACATGAGCGGCCTGGAGGTGTGCCGGCGCCTGAAGGCCTCCCCGCGCACGCGCAACGCGCTGGTGCTGCACCTGTCCGCGCAGGCGGTGGGCCCGGCGGACCGGGCGCAGGGCCTGGAGCACGGCGCGGATGCGTACCTGGTGGCGCCGGTGGATCCGGAGGAACTCGTGGCCCAGGTGCATGCGCTCCTGCGCCTGCGCCGCGCCGAGCGCGAGGTGCGCGTCCTCTCCGACCAAGTGCAGCAGCAGCGCCGCCTGCTGGAGCTGGCCATGTCCGCGGCGGCGGACCCCATCGCGCTCTATGACGGCGACGGGACGCTCATCTACGCGAACCAGGCGGTGGCCGCGTCACGTGGCTCGCATCACGTGCACGTGCCGGGCAGGAGCATGGACGCGCTGCGCGTGATGGACCCGCAGCTGGAGTCCTTCGCGAAGTCGCTGGACGCGGCGCGGCGCACGGGCCAGGTGCAGCGCGGCCGCGTCACCCTGTCCTCGGACCAGGGCCCGCGGCACTTCGAGTACACGATGTCACCGGCCACCGGACCCACGGGCGCGGTGGAGGCCGTCATCGCCACCGGGCAGGACGTCACGGAGCTGCGCAACGCGGAGGACTTCCGCGAGCAGTTCATCGGCATCCTGGGCCACGACCTGCGCAACCCGCTCAACGCGCTGTCCATGTCCGCGCAGCAGCTCCAGCGCCAGGGTGAGCTGTCCGACCGCCAGCGCGTCTTCACCGAGCGCATCCTCACCAGCGCCGAGCGCATGGAGCGGATGATCCGCCAGCTGCTGGACTTCGCCAGGGCGCGGCTGGGCGCGGGGCTGCCGGTGGTGCGCTCCAGGTGCGACCTGTTCGACGTGGTGCGCGGCGCGGTGGAGGAAGCGCGCGCCAGCCACCCCCAGCGCGAGGTGATGCTGGACGTGCAGGGGGACGGGCGCGGCGAGTGGGACGCGGACCGGCTGGAGCAGGTGGTGGGCAACCTGGTGTCCAACGCGCTCAAGTTCAGCCCGCCGGAGTCGCCCGTGCGCGTGAGCGCGGAGGGGCTGAATGGGGAGGCCGTGCTGCGGGTGCACAACCTGGGCGCGCCCATTCCGGCGGAGCAGGTGCCGCACCTCTTCGCCGCGTGGCGCCGCGCCGGCCGCAGCGACCGGGAGCGTGGCGCGGCCGGAGGGCTGGGCCTGGGGCTCTACATCACCAGTCAGATCGTCCGCTCCCATGGTGGCACCGTGCAGGTGACCTCCACCGAGGCCCAGGGGACGACCTTCACGGTGCGGCTGCCGCGAGGCTGAAAAACCTACGGGTTTGACGACTCGTGGACGGATGCATTGCGTCCACCCTTCCGCATGCGCAGGGGCGACTCCACCCTGGGGGCATGGTCCCATCCGAAAAGCAAATCTTCGCCCAGAGCGTGGAAGCCCTCTTCGTGCGTGCGCTGGGGCCGTACCTGACGCGTGACGGACGCCAGAAGCTGAAGGCCGCGGGCCTGAACCTGTCCGAGCCGCTGCGCCCCCACTACTCGCTGGACCAGTGGCGCGTCTTCCTGGACGTGGCCGCGCGGGACGTCTTCCCCGGCCAGCCGCTGGAGTCGGCCTACCTGGAGCTGGGCGCCCGCTACCTGAAGGGCTTCCAGCAGACGTCCGTGGGGCGGGCGAGCATGCAGCTCGTCACGCACCTGGGCCCGCAGAAGACGCTGGAGCGCGTGCCGTACAACCTGCGCGCGGGCAACAACTTCAATGAAGTGCGGGTGGAGGAGCTGTCCAAGCAGGACGCCACCCTGTGGGTGAAGGACGTGCTGGCGGACAACCCCTTCTTCGCCTGCGGCTTCCTGGCGGAGACGCTGCGCGCGTCGGGCGCGGGCTCCCCGGAGGTGAAGCCCATCGCCTTCGACGGGACGGCGGCGACGTACCGGCTGACGTGGTCGCAGGCGAAGTCGCAGCGGCCCGCGGGCACGCTGGCGCCGGTGCGCCGGCTCTACGGGTAGCGCACGGGCGCGGGCGGATCATCCGGAGGCAGGGGGATGAACTCCGTCTCCGTGGGCACGGCGGCGAAGCGGCCCTCCTTCCAGTCCGCCTTGGCGGCCTCCAGGCGCTCCTTGGAGGACGACACGAAGTTCCAGAAGAGGTAGCGCGGGCCGTCCATGGGCTCGCCACCCAGGAGCATCATCCGCGCGGAGGACTGCGCGTTGAGGATGATCTCGCTGCCCGGCTTGAACACGAGCAGCTCGCCGGGCTGGAAGCGAGTGCCCTCCACCTCCACGGTGCCCTCGACCAGGTAGAGGCCCCGCTCCTCGTATTCGGCGGAGAGCTTCAGGCGGGAGCCCGCCTCCATCTTCGCGTCCGCGTAGAAGAGGTCGGAGTGGGCGCGCACGGGGGACTTGCCGCCGTGCACCTGGCCCGCGATGACGGTCAGGTGGATGCCCTCGCCGTCGATGACGGGGAGCGTGTCCGCGGGGTGGTGGACGAAGGCGGGGGCGACCTCCTCGTGCTTCTTGGGGAGGGCGACCCAGGCCTGGATGCCGAAGAGGCGGCCACCGGCGGAGCGGGTCTCCGGGCCGGTGCGCTCCGAGTGGGCGATGCCCTGGCCGGCGGTCATCCAGTTCACGGCGCCGGGGCGGATGGGCTGCACGAAGCCCAGCGAGTCGCGGTGGAGGATCTCGCCCTGGAAGAGATAGGTGACGGTGGACAGGCCGATGTGCGGATGGGGCCGCACGTCCAGGCCGCGGCCGGGGTCGAAGTCCGCGGGGCCCATCTGGTCCAGGAAGATGAAGGGACCGACCATGCGGCGGCGCGCGGAGGGCAGGGCGCGGCGCACATGGAAGCCATCGCCCAGGTCGCGCACGCGCGGGACGATGAGCGTCTCCAGGGAGGGCGGGGGCTCACGGCCCTGCAGGTCTTCTTCCCAGCTCATGTTGTGGCTCCTTTTCGAAGGACGCAGTGTGCCTCGGTTCGGGGCCCGGGCGGTCTTCTTCCTCAAGCCGCCATGTCGGAGGGCGGAGTCAACGACCGCTGCGTGAGATCCACCACCACGCCGAGGAGCCGCTGCTCCTGCCCGTCCCCTGCGTGAACCTCGCCCCACAGCGCCAGCCGGCGCAGCTCGCCCCGCGCGCCCACCACGCGGAAGTCGAGCGACAGCTTCAGCGGGAGCCGCGCGGAGGGGGCCAGCCGCGTGGCCATGGCCAACCGGTCTTCCGGGGGGAGCCGCGCCAGCAGGGCCATCAGCGGCTCCTCGGCGGGGAGCGAGGGCTGTCCCAGGAGCGCCGCCGCGCCAGGGCCCCAGCGCAGCAGCCCCTGCGGCATCCGCAGGTCGAACAGCGCCACGGACGCGGCGGACAGGGCCTGCTGGAGCCGTGCCTTCTCCTGGTGCAGGGCCTCCTCCATCCGCTTGCGCTCGGTGATGTCGCGGCTGATGCCGAACAGGCCGAACACCCGGCCCTGCTCGTCCCGCAGCACGCCCTTGGTGGACAGCCACACCCGGCCGCCGGACTGCGCCTCCTCGTAGGTGAGGGTCTGGCGGAAGGCCAGGACCTCCCGGTCATGCGCCACGCTGGCGCGCGCCTCGTCGGGCCACAGCTCCGCGTCGGTGTGGCCCACCACCTCCTCCACGGTGCGGCCCATCAGCCGCGCGCCCGCCGCGTTGATGCGCGTGTACTGGCCCTCCAGGTTCTTCGTGTAGATGGCGTCGGTGGAGCCCTGCATCACCGCCTGGAACAGGGCGCTCGTGCGCCGGAGGGACTCCTCGGCCGTGGTGCCCAGGGCCTGGTCGGACCGCGCCGCGCCCACCGCCAGCCGTGACTGCGCGTCCAGCCAGACGTACAACCTCCCTTCCGGGGCGCGGGCAGCGCGGAAGCGCAGCGTGTGCACCCCCGAGCCCGTCTCCCAGTGGATCAGATGCTCCGAGCGCAGCCCCGTGCTCAGCGTCATCTCCCACGCCGCGCGCAGTCCTCCCCAGGTGCGCCGCGTGGCGAGGATCGCCGCGCCCTCCAGGCGGTCGCCCAGGAGCGCCTGCGCGGCGGGGTTGGCGTACTCGCAAACGAAGTCATCGGGCGCTTCGTTCCCGCCCCCGTCTGGCCGCAGCACGAGGAAGCCATCCGGGTTGAGCGCTTCACTCGCGAAAGAGGACTCAAAGGAGGACATGCGAGGCGGTCAGTCGCTGGAGTGGGGCGGAACGAAGCGGGGTCCTGTCGTCATCATGTGCCCGGAGGTGTCACGGCTGGATCCGCCCCCGGGCCGCCTGTCGGTGTCGACCGGACGACGGATCGGAATAACGGGGCGGGTGTGTGCTTACAGGGGGGACCGGCCTGGAGCAGTGACATGCGATTCCCCCTGAAAGAGTGGTTCCTGACCCCCGCCGTGCTGGGCGCCTTGCTGCTCGGCGCGTCCAACGCCGCCGCGGAGCCCACGCCGAAGCGCGCGCTGTTGATTGTGTCGAAGACGAGCCACACCCTGGCCATCGTGGACCCCGCGAGCCTGAAGGTCCTGGGGCGGGTGCCGGTGGGAGAGGATCCGCACGAGGTGGTCGCGTCCGCGGACGGGAAAACGGCCTACGTGTCGAACACGGGGTTCGGCCGTCTCCACGAGTTGAACGTCATCGACCTGGTCTCGCAGAAGGCACTGTCGAACGTGGACACGGCGCCGCTGATGGGGCCGCATGGATTGGCGTACGTGGGCGGGAAGGTGTGGTTCACGGCGCAGGGGGCGAAGGCGGTGGGGCGCTATGACCCGGCGGTGGCGCGCATCGACTGGAGCCTTGGCACGGGCCAGGACCGGACGCACATGCTGCACGTGAACGCGGACGAGAAGACGCTGTACACGACGAACGTGGACTCCGCGACGGTGAGCATCCTGGAGAACGTGCTCGTGCAGCCGAAGGTGCCGCCCACGGGAGGCTTGCCGCCCAACGCGAAGGCGCAGATGGATTGGCTCCAGACGCTGGTGCCAGTGGCGGAGGCCTCGGAAGGCTTCGACGTCTCGCCGGACGGCAAGGAGCTGTGGTCCGCGAGTCCGACGGGAGCGCTGTCGGTCGTGGACCTGACGGCGAAGAAGGTGAAGGCCACAATCGACGCGAAGCTGCTGGGGGCCCACCGGCTGGCGTTCACGCCGGATGGCAAGCGGGTGCTGGCGGTGAGCGTGCGCACGGGGGAACTGGCGGTCTTCGACACCGGCACGCGGAAGGAAATCAAGCGGCTGAAGATCGGCCGGGGCGCGGCGATGTTGATGGACGCGGAAGGCCAGCGCGCCTTCGTGTCCTGCACTCCGGACAACGACGTCGCCGTCATCGACCTCAAGACGTTGGAGGTCACGGGTCACATCGATGTTGGAGGAAGGCCGGACGGCCTGGCCTGGGCGGTCCGACGGTGAGCTCAGTGAATCGAGCCCGTGCGGGACTCCGGCACGACACCGGCTTCGCGAAACATCACGTCGGACGGGCCCAGCGCCTCGATTGCTTCGACGAAGCGTTCATTGGCGAAGGTGAACGTGGTCCCGTTCTCGGGGCGGAAGATGTCCACGTCATGAGGAAGGGCATCCCCATCCAGTGAGGGTTCGGGCGCGATTCGCACCTCGTACCATCCGCAGGTCGGACACCTGGGGCCTGTCAGGACATCGTCCCGGTGCAGAAGCCCGCGCAAGGGAGGCTCCAACTCATACAGCACGACCCCTGCATCAAGTCCCTGTAGCTCCGCGCGCACGGGAACGAGCCCCCGGATCCCCACGGTCTGGAGGTGCCGCAAAGCTTCCTGCGTGACCAGTACCTCCCAGCCATAGCGTGTGCTCAAGGGGCCGAAGGCTCCGCGTGCCGTGCCTCGAAGCGGGCCGAACTGCATGCCGGGTTCCGGGGACAGCCCGGCTGGGAGGAACGGCTGCACATGGGACGCAAGGCGAGCGTATTCCGCGTGGGTTTCGACTCGCGGCTCCACCAGCAGGTCGCGTTCGGACAAAGAGGACAGGTCGACGCTGGGAAGCGCGAACTGGCCACTCCAGGTTTCATGGCAGGTGGGGCACTCCACCCCGGGCAAACTCCAGGCGTGCTCGGCGGAGAGGCTGCCGTTCCAGTGTCGCGGAGTGGAAGGGGCCGGACGTTGGAGTTGGTAGAAGCGCATCGTCGTCACGGCTCGGGAATGGGGGCGAGGTCGACGCCCTGCCAGTAGGTCATCGTAAGCCCGAAGAGATCGAACTTCTGGATCATCAGTGAAGCCTGCTCGAAGTGCATGGGCTTGGTGGCGCGTCCCAGGGTCCGCTGACGAAACGACATCCACTCGGTGTTCCAGGGCCCTCGGTCCGCTTCGCGATGGATGCGCTTGTGGACCTCCGCATCAATGGCGATGACGTAGTCATGTACGTTGATGCCCTTCGACTGGAAGTAGGCCTTCATTGCCTGGGGGAAGATGTGGTGCCGCTCCTTCGGGCGGGATGCCCATTCCGCCATGGCCTGGCGTCGCTTCACCTCGCTGGGCAGCGTCTCTCGCGGATACCAACGGAAGACCAGGACGGGGAGGGAGTCGCCTGGAAGCCTCTGGGCGCTTCCCCAGTTGCGCTGCGCGGTGCCACCTGGAGCGACGAATACGGGAGCACCACTGAAGGTGCGAACCACCCGGCCTGGAGGGGCGTCATGGCACTCGTAGAGGCCGCAGATGTCGCCGTCGCATTGGAGTGAGAGGACGCAAGCGTCGTCCGGCTGTGGGGCGTCCTCTGCCGCACTCCATTCCGGTACCGGGGCGCGGGCAGTAGCGCAGCCTGCGAGCCATGCAACGAGCAACAGGAACCCTGTTCGCACGGTGGAGCCCTTCGTGACGTCGGTGGGCGGCCTGATGGTCTGGCCTGGACGATACAGCGTTAGCTCAGAGGTATTGGAGGAACTCCCGCACGCGAGCGTCTGACTGGAGCCAGGGCGCGGGTATTTCCTCCATGTGGGTGATGCGGCTCCGGGAACGCCGTTGTTCCCAGACCAGCTGCAGCGTCTTCCACTGTCCTTCGACCAGGAAGTCGTACTCCCAGGTTTCAGTCCAGAGGGTATCTCCGTCGACGTCTCGTGATTGCTTGATGACGAAGTCTGGATTGCCCATCTGCAGGAGGACGTCCCGGGCCCGCATGTTCTGCTTCAGCGCAAGGGCTCGCTCACGCCGGTCCGGAACGGACTCCGGCACGGTGCAGCGGGCGCCGAGAAAGCGGTAGGGGGCGAAACCCCGAGGCTCCGTCCCGAGCAGCCGCATCGAGTGCTGGGTGATGGGGCGAAAGAACTGGGTTTCGATGGTCGCTCCCGGAAACGCGGTGCTCGACATGGTGGAGATAGGCAGGTCCGCCGACTCCCATTCCTGGAGGAGCGGCAGGCACGCCTGGATTCGATGCACACCGACCAGATGGATGGCAGCGATTGCGCGTAGCGCCTTGGGCCTGATGGGGTGTGACGAATCGGGACCCGCGAAGAACGCCTGGACCTCGTTCAGGTGCTCCGTCAGCTCGGACAACAGGACGGATACCTCCCGTTGCTCGGTGGCATCCATGACGTGAACAGGTGCCTCCTGCTCCGGAATGAGTGCCGCATGGGTCAGGTCGAGCACCAACCGCTGCCCCCAATACGTCCGCCAGACAAAGAAGTCCGTGCCTCCGTCGTGGAGGAAGTAGGGCCATGAGGCGCCGGACCAGAAAGTCCCCGCAGTCGTCCACATGAGATGCAGCGGCCGCCAGATAAGGCAATCTCCTTCCGCCTCCTTCTTCAGCCCGGGGATGCACACCCGGAGCACGTCCTGGCCGGAAGGCGAGACGGCGATCACCTCCGGATCGAACCCGTGGGTTCGAATCACGGACCAGCCCCCATCCGAGACGAGCACTTCATGCGGTGAGAGTTCGCCGTCTTTCTGCCACCGCTCCCAGACGACACGCGGCTCGACGCTGCCAGGGACATGCTCGAGCAACTGGTAATGGAACGACTTCTGAAAGACGGGACGCCCGAAGGGCATCTCCGGAGGCAGCCCGCTCTGGTGAGAAACCGTCGCGTTATCGGGCGACCGGGCCGTGAGCATGAACCGCCCACCAGGCGAGGTCACACGAAGGTCCGCATAGGAGATGACGGTCACGGTGCGATGCTACCGCGCCACATTTCAGTCCCGGGGCTCGGCCGCCTGTCCTGCTGGGAGACGAATCCTCAAAGGGTCCAGGGGTATACGCGGGCCCTCCGACATCCCCTGACCTGGGGACCGACGGCGGCACCCGGCGTCCGTTGACGACGCGCTGTACCTGTGTTCAGGCTGGCCCTCTGGGAGCCCGCCATGTCCCCTCAAATCGCCCTCGCCTTCTCGTCGGAGTTCGCGGCCCATCCGGCGCTCGCCGCCTTCCACCCGGTGGTGCGGCGCTGGTTCGCTTCGCGCCTGGGCGAACCCACCCGGCCGCAGATTGAAGGCTGGCCGCTCATCCACGGCGGCCATGACGTGCTCATCGCCGCGCCCACGGGCAGCGGCAAGACGCTCACCGCGTTCCTCGCGGCGCTGGACTCACTGTTCCGGCTGGCGCTCGACGGCACGCTCACCGACCGCACCCAGGTCCTCTACGTGTCGCCCCTGAAGGCCCTGGGCAACGACGTGCAGAAGAACCTCCTCCAGCCGCTGGAGGAGCTGATGACCCTGGCTCGCGAGGAGGGCTACGAACCCCAGCAGCTGCGCGTCCAGGTGCGCACCGGCGACACGCCCGCGGGCGAGCGCGCCCAGATGGTGCGCCGCCCGCCACACATCCTCATCACCACGCCCGAGTCCCTCTACCTCTACCTCACCGCCGAGCGCGCCCGCGCCACCCTGCGCCACGTGCGCACGGTCATCGTGGACGAGATCCACGCGCTCGCCCGAGACAAGCGCGGCAGCCACTTCGCGCTGTCCATGGAGCGCCTCAAGGCCCTCACCGACGTGCGCCCCCAGCTGTTGGGCCTGTCCGCCACGCAGAAGCCGCTGGACGCCATCGCGGGCTTCCTCACCGGCGCGTCCCTCACCGAGTGCAAGCGCGTGGAGGTGGGCCACCAGCGCCCGTGGGACCTCAAGGTCGAGATTCCGGACGCGGAGCTCTCCTCCATCGCGAGCCATGAGATGTGGGGGCAGGTCTATGACCGGCTGATCCAGCTCTCCAGCGAGCACCGCACCACGCTCATCTTCGTCAACACGCGCAAGATGTCCGAGCGCGTGGCGCACGACCTGGGCGAACGCCTGGGCCAGCAGTGGGTGGCCGCGCATCACGGCAGCATGTCCCGCGAGATGCGCCTGTCCGCCGAGGAGCGCCTCAAGGCCGGCCAGCTGCGCGTGATGGTGGCCACCGCGTCGCTGGAGCTGGGCATCGACGTGGGCAACGTGGACCTCGTCGTGCAGCTGGGCACCACCAAGGCCATCTCCGTGCTGCTCCAGCGCGTGGGCCGCGCGGGCCACCACAAGGCGGGCATCTCCAAGGGCATCCTCTTCGCGATGACGCGGGACGAGTTGGTGGAGTGCGTCGCGCTCCTCAACGCCGTGCGCGAGGGCGACCTGGACGCGGTCCGCATCCCCAAGAAGCCGCTGGACGTGCTGGCGCAGCAGATTGTCGCCGCGTGCGCGTGCGAGGAATGGGACGAGCGCGCCCTCTTCAGCATCTTCCAGCGCGCGTACCCGTACCAGGACCTCACCTGGGAGGAGTACCAGCAGGTGCTGGAGATGCTCTCCGAAGGCGTCTCCGAGCGCCGGGGCCGGGGCAGCATCCACCTGCACCGCGACCGGGTGAACCAGCGGCTCAAGGGACGCCGGGGCGTGCGCATCACCGCGCTCACCAACGGCGGCGCCATCCCGGACACGTTCAACTTCAGCGTCACCGCGCAGCCGGAAGGCAAGGTGGTGGGCACGCTGGACGAGGACTTCGCGGTGGAGTCCTCGCCAGGGGACATCTTCCTGCTGGGCAGCACCGCGTGGCGCATCCAGCGCGTCGTCGGCAGCACGGTGATGGTGGAGGACGCGAGGGGCGCTCCGCCCAACGTGCCCTTCTGGCGCGGCGAGGCCCCGGGCCGCACGGACGAGCTGAGCCTCCAGGTGGGCCGGCTGCGCGAGGAGCTGTTGCGCCACGACGACCCGGCGGGCTTCCTGGAGAAGCTCCTGCGCGTGCCGCCGCCCGCGGTGGACGCGCTCCTGGGCTACCTGCGGCTGGGCAAGAAGATGCTGGGAGACGTGGTGCCCAGCCACACCCAGATCGTCGCCGAGCGCTTCTTCGACGAAGCAGGCGGCATGCAGCTCATCATCCACGCGCCCTTCGGCAGCCGCATCAACCGCGCGTGGGGCATGGCGCTGCGCAAGCGCTTCTGCCGCTCGTTCGACTTCGAATTGCAGGCGGCGGCCACGGAGGACGGCATCCTGCTGAGCCTGGGGGAACAGCACTCGTTCCCGCTGGCGGACATCTTCGACTTCCTGCACCCGGACAATGTGGAGGAGGTGCTGGTGCAGGCCATCCTCCAGGCGCCCATCTTCGGCACGCGCTTCCGGTGGGTGGCGTCGCGAGCGCTGACGCTGCACCGGATGATGGGGGGCAAGCGCGTGGCGCCGAACCTCCAGCGCGCACGCAGCGAGGACCTGCTGGCGGCGGTGTTCCCCGCGCAGGTGGGTTGCCAGGACAACCACGGTGGCGGGGACGTGGAGCTGCCGGACCATCCGCTGGTGAAGCAGACGATGGACGACTGTCTGCGCGAGGCGATGGACATCGACGGGCTGCGCGAGGTGCTCCGGCGCATGAAGGACGGGCGCATCCAGCTGGTCGCGCGAGACGTTCCGGAGCCGAGCGTCTTCGCGCACGCGCTCATCAACAGCCAGCCCTACACCTTCCTGGACGACGCGCCGGCCGAGGAGCGCCGCGTGCGCAACGTGGCCCTGCGCCGCGCGATGCCGGCCGAGGACGCGGCGGCGTTCGGAGCGCTGGACGCGAACGCCATCCGGCAGGTGGTGGAGGACGCCGCGCAGCCGATGCGCGACGAGGACGAGCTGCACGACGCGCTGTTGCAGTTGGTGCTGGTGCGAGCGTCGGAGGTGCCGCGAGGCCTGGAGACAGGGCTCTTCAAGCAGGGGCGCGTGGCCTGGCTGGAGCGGCAGGGCGGGCGGTTCCTGGTGTCGGCGGAGCGGGGCAACGCGGTGCGCGCGCTCTTCCCGGACGCGCAGACGCAGCCGGTGTTGCCGGTGCTGGAGTACGACCGGCCGGTGGAGCGCGACGCGGCGGTGCTCCAGGTGGTGCGCGGGCGGATGGAGCTGGTGGGGCCCACCACGGTGACGGAGCTGGCGCGGCTGACGCTGTTGGATCCGGACGACATCAACCTGGCGCTGCACAACCTGGAGAGCCAGGGCAGCGTGTTGCGAGGCCAGTTCCGAGCGCAGGACGACGTGCCGGTGCCTCGGGACGTGGACGGAAGCCCGGTGCTGGAGTGGTGCGACCGGCGTCTGCTCCAGCGCATCCACCGGCTGACGGTGGGGCGGCTGCGCCGCGAGATTGAACCGCTGAGCCCCCAGGACTTCATGCGCTTCCTCTTCCGGTGGCACCACCTGGAAGACGTGGACGCGCTGCGGGGCAGCACGGGGTTGCTCAAGGCGGTGCGGCTGCTGCAGGGGTACGAAGCGCCGGCCTCCGCCTGGGAGCGCTTCCTGTTGCCCGCGCGCATGCGGGGCTACACGCCGGACCTGATGGAGCGCGCGTGCTACGCGGGCGAGGTGGCATGGGGGCGGGTGACGCTGAAGGATCCGCCGAAGCCCGCGGGCCCGCGCCGGGGCGCGCCGGTGGAGGCGCCGGAGCCGGTGGTGGCGAAGCGGTCTTCACCGACGCGCAACGCGCCGCTGACGTTCACGGTGCGCGAGGACCTGGAGTGGATGCTCGCGGCGGCGCGTCCGCACGCGGTGCTGGCGGACGGGGGCGTGTGGACGCCGCCGGACCTGAGCGCGGCGGCGAAGGACGTGGTGGGCGTGCTGGAGCGGCGGGGCGCGTGCTTCTTCCAGGACCTGGTGACGCGGGCGCGGCGCCTGCCGGCGGAGGTGGAGGACGCGCTGTGGGAGTTGGTGGCGAAGGGGCTCGTGACGGCGGACGCGGTGCAGAACCTGCGCATCCTGCAGAGCCCGGCGCACCGCAAGCGGCAGAAGCTGCTCAACCGGGGCGGGCCGGGCCGCTGGACCCTGCTGGCGCCGTCGGAGCCGAAGTCGCAGGAAGAGGTGACGGAGTCGCTGGCGAAGCTGTTCCTCCAGCGCTACGGCATCGTCTGGCGCGACCTGGTGATGCGCGAATCGCTGGCGCCCACCTGGCGCGAGCTGCTGTTCGTCTACCGGCGCATGGAAGCGCGAGGCGAGCTGCGAGGCGGGCGCTTCGTATCGGGCTTCGTGGGCGAGCAGTTCGCGCTGCCAGAAGCGGTGGACATGGCGCGAGCGGTGCGGCGCGCGCCTCCGGCAGGCGTGCGCATCCAGCTGTCCGGAGTGGATCCGCTGAACCTCACGGGCGTGGTGACACCGGGCCCGCGCGTGGCCGCGCTGCCGAACAACGTCGTCACCTACGTGGATGGGATTCCGCAGGGCGTGGATGCGGTGGAGGACGCGCCGGAGAACGAGGACGCGGAAGTCGATGGTTCGCTCGCGCAGGTGAACTGACCTGCGCAGCACAGAGGCCCGTCGCGGCTTGAGGATGGTTGGGGTTCGGGGGTGGAGTGACGCCCATGAGCCCCAGCGTCCGGCACGGAAGTCCCGGCTCTCATGCCGGGACCTTCTTCGTCCTCATTGTGATGATGGCCACCGCTTGTGGACACACCCAACGTCCCGAGCGGAAGACCTATGTCGTCTCCGAGGATGCACGGGATGTTGGCACGGCGGAGGGGCCCGGCACTGGCGGCTCTGGAGCGGAGGCCTACTGCGGCGAGGTGCAGAAACAGTGTTTCCAGAAGTGCTGGAGGCGGAAGCCGACAGTGCAAGACTTGGAGAAGCACTCAGAGGGCCACCACCGGCTCTGCACGAGCCAATGCCTTGGAGTGTTCATGAAATGCATCAAGGAGCAGGAGGCACTGGAGCAACAGGGCTCGAAACGGGAACTGCGATTCCCTGACATGACTGCTGCGTTGGACTGGCTCCGCGAACACAAGTCCGAGGTCGCCTTGGGAACCGTGGTCGTCGTCGCGGGAGTGGCTTTCTCGCTCGCGGTGGCTCCGGCGGGACTGTTGGTGTTGAGCCCCATCTGAAAGGACGTATCCGTGAGCAAGGAGCTGGAAATCGATGTGGAGGATGTGCTCGCTGTCCTGGGTGACGAGACCCAGCGTCACGAGAAGGGCTCACGAGAATGGAACGCCCTCCAGGTCGCGGCGATCTGTCTGGTCTACGTCCGGCACATGAACAAGCTGGACGACTTCACAACCTACTACCGTGAGATCCTCAGCCCGGACTTCAAGATCAAGGTCGAACGGGACTTTGTGACCCGGGACGAAGCAGAGTCCTGGCTCAAAAGCGGTGATGCGGAGGATGGCATGCAGATCCGCATCGACGGCAAAGGCTTCCTCGTGGTCCGGCTCCCCGGGCGCCTCACTCTGCTGAACAACCCGCTGCCTGAAGAACTCGGCACCGACAACTCCGAGGACTGACCCTCGTGGTTTGATAGGCATCTGCGGTGAGCTCCCAGGAGACCGTGGATGCCGACGAACCTGTACTGGATGGCGGTGTTCGTGGCGCTGGGATGCACAGCGCCGCATCCGGACATGCGTGCCCGCCAACGCGCCACTGGCATGCCTGAACTCGGGGGACCCCAGTCGTCATCCGAAGAGACCGCGGCCGTGGTGTTCCCGAGCTCCTTCAAGGAGGGTGTTCACCTGGAGGGCCCCGTGATGGCCGCCCTTGAGGTCGCGATGAACGAGTTCCTGCCTCCGGGTTCGGAGCTCCAGACCCAGGATCCCGACAAGCGCATGGCGCAGTGCCTTTCCAGGCGAAGCACCTACGACACCCATGTCCTCCAATCCGGAGCCGATCTGTTCTTCGTGTGGTTCTCTCCTCAACCCGCGCGCTGCGGCTTGAACGAGCCCATCCTGGATGGAGGCGCCGTCTACGCGATCGACGGACAGGGACGCATCCTGGACAGGAGGTAGCGACCAGGCCCCCGTTCTAGTGATTGCTGCTGAAACGTCGTCTTGTGGGCTTCGTTTGGAGGAATTTAGACTTAATTCGAAGCAATCTAGGTCCCGTCAGATTGAAATTAACCCATCCGAGGTCTACACTGCGTTGCGTCAGCTCTCTGGAGAGGTGCGGCGATGCAGAAGTGGATGGCGATGGTCCTGCTGGTGGCGGTGGGGGTGGCGGGACTGCTGGTGGCCCCGGCGGCGCAGGTGAAGCAGGGCGGTCCCATCAACCCGGCGGACACCGCGTGGCTGCTCACCGCCACGGCGCTGGTGCTGCTGATGACGCCCGGCCTGTCGTTCTTCTACGGCGGCATGGTGCGGCTGAAGAACGTGGTCTCCACCCTGATGCAGAGCTTCATCGCCATGGCCGTCATCAGCGTGCTGTGGGTCGTGGTGGGCTTCAGCCTCTGCTTCGGCGACAGCTTCCACGGCCTCATCGGTGATCCGCGCACCTTCTTCATGTTCAGCGGCGTGGGCGGTGAGACGCACCCGGACCTCGCGCCCACCGTGCCGCTGCTCCTCTTCGCGCTCTTCCAGCTCAAGTTCGCCATCATCACCCCCGCGCTCATCACCGGCGCGTTCGCGGAGCGCGTGCGCTTCAAGGCGTACCTGCTCTTCATGGTGCTCTTCAGCGTCTTCATCTACGCGCCGCTCGCCCACTGGACGTGGCACCCGGAGGGCTTCCTGCGCCAGTGGGGCGTGCTCGACTTCGCCGGTGGCACCGTGGTGCACATGTCCGCGGGGCTCGCCGCGCTCGCGGGCGCCATCGTGCTGGGCCGCCGCCAGGTGCACCTGACGCACGCCACGCATGCTCCCGCCAATGTTCCCTTCGTGATGCTCGGCACGGGCATGCTGTGGTTCGGCTGGTTCGGCTTCAACGCGGGCTCCGCGCTGTCCGCTTCGTCGCTGGCCACGCTCGCCTTCGCCACCACCAACACGGCCTCCGCCGCCGCGATGCTCGGGTGGATTGCCTTTGACTGGCTGCGCGGCCGCAAGCCCAGCGCCATGGGCGCCTGTGTGGGCGCGGTCGTGGGCCTGGTCGCCGTCACCCCCGCCGCCGGCTTCATCACCGTGGGGCAGAGCATCGTGGTGGGCCTGGTCGCCAGCTTCGTCAGCAACGCCGCCGTCCACTTCAAGAGCCGCACCGCGCTGGATGACACGCTCGACGTGTTCCCCTGCCACGGCCTGGGCGGCATCGTGGGCATGGTGCTCACCGGCGTGCTCGCCAAGGACGTGGGCCTGCTCTACGGCACGACGCGCACCTTCCTCATGCACCTGCTGGCGCTGGTCGTCGTCTCCGTCTTCTCCTTCGTGGGTTCGTACATCCTGTACAAGATCGTCGACCGCATCGTCCCGCTGCGCGTCACCCGCGAGCAGGAGGAGGAGGGGCTCGACCTGAGCCAGCACGGTGAGACCGTGGGCGAGGTCCCCACCGCGGCGCTCGCCGTCCCCACGCCGCCCGCGCCTGCCGTCCCGGAGCACGCCGCTTCGTCGGAGCCCGTGCCCGCGTAGCGTTCCTCCCCACCGATGCCGGTGCACACGGGGCCCCTCGCTTCACGCGGGTGGGCCCCGTGATGCGTTGGGCCTCCAAGTGTGTGGACCCCGCGAGGTCGTGAGCCTGTCGGGAAGGGAATGGGTGGAGCCTGTGCTGATCACTCGCGCGGGCAGCGCCCTGTCCGGGGCCTGACTTCGAACCTCATGGGTCGGGCGTCCGTGCGCGCACTTCACTCCGGCGACGTTGAGTCAATGCCAGCCATCCAAGACGAAGGCTGGCTTTGCCTGGGGGAGTACATGTTTCGGAAGTGCGAGGAATTGAGAATCGCCGTGGTGGGTGCCGTGCTGGTGGTCAGCGGCTGCGCGAAGGAGCCGGCGCAGGAGCCTTCGAGGCAGGACGCCGCGGAGCAGTCGCGGGTGAGCAGCACGAGCCTGGGGGCGCTGCCCCTCGTGCCGGGCCTGTCCGTCGCCGGAACCTTCGCCCAGAAGCTGGCGCGGCCCACGCCCCTGGGGGAGACGACGGCGGTGCACGTGAAGCTGCCGCCCCCGGCCAACCGGCGGCTCTCGGACAGCCTGGTGCGCGTGGTGGGTGACCCGGCGCGGCCCACGGTCCTGTTCCACTCCGACACCCTGGCCCGGCTGGGCGCGGTTCCCTCGAGCCCCGGTCCGGACTTCTTCACGCTCTTCGCGCAGCTCCCGGACTCGGAGCTGGAGCGGCGCCAGGAGAACGAGCGCCGCCTGGCCTCGGGTGAGCTGGGGGTGACCACGCGGGAGGCCATCCTGTTCAATGGCCGCCACCCGGTCGCCCGCTACGAGGGGCTCCCCGTGGACGCGGCGGCCTTCGGTTGGGGCGAGCAGGTGCCGGTCACCCTCTGCCCCCTGCTGCCGGCCTCCACCCAGCCCCAGTGGGAGCGGACGCTGATGATCCGCGACCCGGCCGTGGTGCTCGACCCGGCGCGCACGTGGGACCCGTGCACCGGCGCGGGGACGAAGGGCGGCGTGTGGACCTTCGCGCACCTCATGCGGGAGATGGCCCAGGGCTCCGGCGCGCGGCCGGAGGCCTTCGTGCTGAACTGGCTGTCGCTCTGGCTCAATGACTTCCAGGCCAACGGCGACACGGTGCCCGCGCGCCGCAAGATGTATGACGAAGTGATTGCCCCCTGGGCCGCCGCCAGCGGCGCGACCTCGGCCCTCCAGCAGAACGCCTCCACGGGCCGCTGGGAGGTGGTGCTGAGCAAGCCGCTGGACCTGGACATCGCGCCCTTCCGGCTGCTGGCCATCGTCAACCGCATCGACCTGGCCCGCAGCTGGGACTACGCCGACCGGCAGACGGACCCGGGCGAGCTGCGCTTCCTCTTCGGGCTGACGCGCCCCTCGCCCTGGGGTGGTGGAACGGAGGCGACCTGCAACCTCAAGCCCTTCACCGTCATCTTCGAATACGGCGTGCCCGGCGAGGGATGCGCGCCGGTGGTCGCCTGGGCACGGCAGTGGGCGTTGCTGGGGACTTACTCCTCCTTCAACGCGGCCTACAAGGCGCAGCTCACGCAGATGACCCAGAGCGTCGTCCTGAGGGGGCGGGCGCCGGGGAAGGGCAACGGCAACGCGCTCAACCAGCTGCGCACCAATGAGGCCGCCCTGGCGTTTCCGTGGGAGCTGCGCGAGTTCCGGCTGGCGGACGAGAACCCCGTGACCGGCAAGGACAAGCCCTCCAACGGGCCCCTGCGCGTCCACACGATGGCGCTGACTCCCGATGACGCGACCCACGACTCCCTGACGGATCCGGACATCGACTCCTTCGTACGCACCCAGGTCAAGAACGGCGTCGAGCAGCCGGTGACCGTCCCCACCCGGTGCACCGCGCAGTACACGGTGCCCCGCAACATCAATGGCAGACCGTTCCTGGGCGCCAACGCGCAGGTGGCGCCGCCCACCCACTGGGAGGGCTTCAGCGTGGTGCCCACGGATGCCACGGAGGTCTGCGCGCGGAAGGAGTTCTCCGTCAACACGTGCAATGGCTGTCACTTCAAGGACACGGGCACGAACGACTTCTCGGGCACGGACAACGTGGCCTTCACGCACGTCAGCCCCACGTCGGGCATCCCGGCGCGGCTGTCCAAATTCCTGACGGGCGGGGGCCCGGGCTTCATGTTCGTCGTGCCGGACGCCCAGTTCGGAGCGCAGGTGGCGTCGTGGCCGTTCGCGGACCTGCTGCGCCGCCACCAGCGGCTCCAGGAGCTGGCCAACTGCACCACGTGCGGATGGGTCAGGGGCCTGGACACGGGCTACCTGGCGCGGATGGAGGCGCTCGCCGGAAGCGTGCCCCTGGACGTGCCGCCCGGCTCGCCCGAGCCGGCGCTCACCGTGGGACCCATCCGCGACGTCGGCGTGGTGAAGCAACTGCTGGAGCTGCGCCAGGACTTCAGGGCGCAGCTGTGGGAGGTGCCGCTCGACTTCCTCCAGCCGCCCGCGGCCCGCGTCCACTGAAAGCCGACCGGGGCGCCTCCTCCCATCACGAGGAGGCGCCCCGGGCCGTTCGTGTCTCTTCAGAACGCGCAGTCCTGGCCGCGCGTGGGCAGCACGGAGGCGGTGCCGGACAGCCAGGTGTCCAGCGCGCGCGCCGCCTCCCGGCCGTCCGCGAGCGCCCAGACGATGAGGCTCGCGCCCCGGCTGGCGTCGCCCGCGCAGTACACGCCCGCCGCGGTGGTGGCGAACTTCGCGTCCACCCGCACCGTGCCGCGCGGCGACAGCGCCACGCCCAGCTCCTCCGCCAGCCGGTCCGTGTTCGGGCCGGTGAAGCCCATGGCCAGCACCAGCAGGTCCACCTCGAACACCTGCTCGGAGCCCGGCACCTCCTCCAGCTTCAGCGCGCCGCCCGGCTCGCGCTGCACCTCCACGCGCACCGCGTGCAGGCGCTTGAGCTGGCCGTCCTCGCCCTCCAGCCGCTTCGTCATCATCGCGAAGGCGCGCTCGCCGCCCTCCTCCTGGCTGGTCGACGTGCGGAACACCAGCGGCCAGCGCGGCCACGGGTTCTCCTTCGCGCGCACCTGCGGCGGCGCGGGGAGCAGCTCCACCTGCATCACGCTCGCCGCGCCCTGGCGCAGCGCCGTGCCCAGGCAGTCCGAGCCCGTGTCGCCGCCGCCCAGGATGATGACCCGCTTGCCCTGTGCCTCCAGCTTCGCGTCCGGCGCGGCGCCCGCCGTCACCACGCGGTTCTGGTGCTCCAGGTAGTCCATGGCCTGCAACACGCCGGACAGCTCGCGGCCCGGCACGTCCAGCTCGCGGGCCTTGCGTGCGCCCAGGGCCAGCACCACGCCGTCGTACTGCTCGCGCAGCGCGCGCCAGCCCGGCGTGACGGACACGTCCTCACCCGTGCGGAAGACGATGCCCTCCGCCTCCATCAGCGCGAGCCGGCGGTCCAGCACCGCCTTCTCCAGCTTGAAGTCCGGGATGCCGTAGCGCAGCAGGCCTCCGGCGCGACCGTCCTTCTCGTACACCGTCACGCTGTGCCCGGCCGAGTTGAGCTGCGCCGCCGCCGCCAGGCCCGCGGGGCCGGAGCCCACCACGGCCACGCGCTTGCCCGTGCGCCGCGCCGGAGGCCTGGCCTTCACCCAGCCCTCCGCGAAGGCGCGCTCCGAAATCTCCTTCTCCATCTGCTCGATGGTGACCGCGTCCCGGTCGATGGCCAGCACGCACGCGGCCTCGCACGGCGCGGGGCACAGCCGTCCGGTGAACTCCGGGAAGGTGTTGGTGCGGCTGAGCACCTGGTACGCCTCCTTCCACTGGCCCCGGTACACCGCGTCGTTGAAGTCCGGGATGAGGTTCCCCAGGGGACACCCCTGGTGGCAGAAGGGGATGCCGCAGTCCATGCAGCGCCCCGCCTGCCGCTTCGCCTCGTCCGCCGCCAGCGGCAGGTGCAGTTCGCGCCAGTCCTCCAGGCGCTCCACCTTGTCCCGCTTGGGGGCGTGGACGCGCTGCCACTCCATGAAACCCGTGGGCTTGCCCATGGTTCAGGTCCCCCCGCCAACGACGTGGAGCTGCTGGACGCTCGTGGCCGGTGGCGGCCTGCGCGCCGCCCTTCGCGCCTGGAGCACGCGCTTGTAGTCGGACGGCATCACCTTCATGAACTGCGGCACCATCAGCTCCCAGTTGTCGAGCACCCGCCGCGCCAGCGCGCTGCCGGTGTGGTGCAGGTGGCGTTCAATCATCCCGTGCACGAGCCAGATTTCGGACTCGTCCACCAGCGACTCCAGCTCCACCATCTCCAGGTTGCAGCGCTCGCGGAAGTTGCGCTCGCGGTCCAGCACGTACGCGGTGCCGCCGCTCATGCCGGCCGCGAAGTTGCGGCCCGTCTGGCCCAGCACCACCACCACGCCGCCCGTCATGTACTCGCAGCCGTGGTCGCCCACGCCCTCCACCACCGCCTGCGCGCCGCTGTTGCGCACCGCGAAGCGCTCACCCGCGAGTCCCCGCAGATACACCTCGCCGGCCGTGGCGCCGTAGAGCACCGTGTTGCCGACGAGCACGTTCTCCTCGGGCGTGAAGCGGCTGCCCTCCGGCGGGTAGACGATGATGCGTCCGCCGGACAGCCCCTTGCCCAGGTAGTCGTTGGTGTCGCCCTCCAACTCCAGCGTCACGCCGGACGCGAGGAACGCGCCGAAGCTCTGGCCCGCGGAGCCCTTCAGCTTCACCCGCAGCTTCCCGTCCGGCAGCCCCTGCGAGCCGTGGCGGCGGGCAATCTCGCCGGACAGCATGGCGCCCACCGCGCGGTGCGTGTTCGCCACCGGCAAGGACAGCATCAGCGGCGGCCCGCCCGCGAGCACGGACTGCGCCTTCGTGAGCAGCTCGTGGTCCAGGTGGTCCGCCACGTCCTTGCGGTGCGGCGTCTGGCAGTGGCGCGGCTCGGTGGCCGGCGCGGCCGGCGCGGTGAGCAGCGCGGACAGGTCCACCTTGCGCGCCTTCCAGTGGTCCACCGCCGCGCGCTGGCGCAAGAGGTCCACCCGGCCCACCAGCTCATCCAGCTTGCGCGCGCCCAGCTTCGCCATGTGCCGGCGCAGGTCCTCCGCCAGCAGCAGGAAGAAGCTGACCACGTTCTCCGGCGTGCCCTGGTAGCGCTCGCGCAGGGCCGGGTCCTGCGTGGCGATGCCCGCCGAGCAGGTGTTGAGGTGGCACTTGCGCAGCATGATGCAGCCCACGGACACGAGGCTCGCGGTGGCCAGGCCGAACTCCTCCGCGCCCAGCAGCGCCGCCACCAGCACGTCGCGCGCGGTGCGCAGGCCGCCGTCCACCTGCACGCGGATGCGCGAGCGCAGGCCGTTGTGCACCAGCACCTGCTGCGTCTCCGCCAGCCCCAGCTCCCACGGCAGGCCCGCGTGCTGGAGGCTGGAGAGGGGAGAGGCGCCCGTGCCGCCCTCGTAGCCCGCCACCACCACGCAGCCCGCGCCCGCCTTGGCCACGCCCGCGGCGATGGTGCCCACGCCCACCTCGCTCACCAGCTTCACGCTCACGCGCGCCTTCGCGTTCACGGACTGGAGGTCGTAGATGAGCTGCGCCAGGTCCTCGATGGAGTAGATGTCGTGGTGCGGCGGCGGCGAAATCAGCGTCACGCCCGGCGTGCTCCAGCGCACGCGGGCAATCCGCTCGTCCACCTTGTGGCCCGGAAGCTGGCCGCCCTCGCCGGGCTTGGCGCCCTGGGCCATCTTGATTTGGAGCTCGTCCGCGTTGACCAGGTACTCGGCGGTGACGCCGAAGCGCGCGCTGGCCACCTGCTTGATGGCGCTGCGGCGCGAGTCGCCGTTGGGGTCCAGGGTGTAGCGGCGGGACTCCTCGCCGCCCTCGCCGCTGTTGGACCGGCCGCCCAGCCGGTTCATCGCGATGGCCAGCGTCTCGTGCGCCTCCGCGCTGATGGAGCCAAAGGACATGGCACCGGTGACGAACCGCCGCGCCAGCTCCAGCGCGGGCTCCACCTCCTCCAGCGGCACCGGCGTGCAGCCGTCCGTCACCACGTCCAGCAGGCCGCGCAGGTTGCTGTGCTCGCGCGTCTCGTCGTCCGCCAGCTTCGAGTACTCCTGGAATTGCGCCGCGTCGTTCGCGCGCACCGCCGCCTGGAGCTTCGCCACGGTGGCCGGGTTCCACTTGTGCCGCTCACCCTGCCGGCGCCAGCGGAACTGCCCGCCCACGGGCAGCAGGTCCTCCTCGCCGTCCGCGCCGGCGCCGAAGCCGCGCGCGTGCCGCTCCGCCACCTCGCGGCCCAGCTCCGGCAGGCCCACGCCCTCCACGCGCGACGACGTGCCGGTGAAGTGCTTCTCGATGAGGCTTCGCTGCAGGCCCACCGCCTCGAAGAGCTGCGAGCCGCGGTAGGACTGGAGCGTGGAGATGCCCATCTTGGACATCACCTTGAGCAGACCCTCCTCCAGGCCGTGGAGGTACTGCGCCTGCGCCTTGTCCGCGTCCACCTTGAGCTCGCCCGCGTCCGCCAGCGCGCGCAGCGTGTCCAGCGCCAGGTACGGGTTCACCGCGGACACGCCGTAGGCGAACAGGCACGCGAAGTGGTGCACCTCGCGCGCCTCCGCCGTCTCCAGCACGATGCCCGTGTACATGCGCGTGCCGTCGCGCACCAGCCGCTGGTGCACCGCGGACACGGCCAGCAGCGCCGGGATGGCCGCGTGCGCCGCATCCACGCCCCGGTCGCTCAGGACCAGGATGCTCGCGCCCGCGTCCACCGCGTCCACCGCCGCCGTGCACAGCCGCTCCACCGCGACCTCCAGCGCCGTGGCCGCGCCGCCCGCGTGCGGGTACAGCAGGCTCAAGGGACGCGGCTCGAAGAGGCCGGTGTCTCCGCGCTGGTCCGCCAGGCGCGCCAGCTGCCCGTTGGTGAGGATGGGGCCGGGCAGGGACAGCCGGTGGCACTGCTCCGGCGTCTCCTCGAAGGTGTTGCCCTCCGGGCCCAGCGCGGTGGCCAGCGTCATCACCAGCGCCTCGCGCAGCGGGTCGATGGGCGGGTTGGTCACCTGCGCGAAGAGCTGGTGGAAGTAGTTGAAGAGGGTGGGGGCCTGGTCGCTCAGCACGGCCAGAGGCGTGTCCGTGCCCATGGAGCCCGTGGGCTCCTTGCCCGTCTCCGCCATGGGCACCAGCGTGGTGCGCACGTCCTCGTCCGTGTAGCCGAACGCGCGCTGCAGCCGCCACAGCGTCTCGCCCTTCAGGCGCGCGGGGGCGGGGACGGCGGGCAGGTCCTCGAAGGTGAAGACGTTGCGCTGCAGCCAGCGGCGGTAGGGCCAGCGCGAGGTGATGTCATGCTTCACCTCCTCGTCCTCCAGGATGCGCCCCTCCGTGGTGTCCACCAGCAGCATGCGGCCCGGCGTCAGCCGGCCCTTGCGGCGCACCTGCGACGCGGGCACGTCGATGACGCCCGTCTCCGACGCCAGGATGATGCGGTCGTCCTCCGTCACCAGGTAGCGCGCGGGGCGCAGGCCGTTGCGGTCCAACGTCGCGCCAATGAGCTGCCCGTCCGTGAACGCGATGGCGGCGGGCCCGTCCCACGGCTCCAGCAGGGACGCGGAGTACTCGTAGAAGGCGCGGCGCTCGTCGCCCATCTCCTTGTGGCCTTCCCACGCCTCCGGGATCATCATCATCATCGCGTGGGGCAGGGTGCGGCCGCCCAGGTAGAGCAGCTCCACCATGTTGTCGAACTGCGCGGAGTCGCTCTTGCCCGGGACGATGATGGGCCACAGCGGCTCCAGGCTCCCGCCCAGCTTCGCCGTCTGGAGCAGCCCGCGCCGCGCCGTCATCCAGTTGCGGTTGCCACGCAGCGTATTGATTTCACCGTTGTGCGCGATGAAGCGGAACGGCTGCGCCAGCTCCCACGTGGGGAAGGTGTTGGTGGAGAAGCGCGAGTGCACCAGCGCCAGCGCGCTGACGAACTCCGGGTGCCGCAGGTCCGCGTAGAAGCGCGGCAGCTGCCGGGGCAAGAGGAGCCCCTTGTAGATGAGCGTCTCCGACGAACAGCTGGCCACGTGGAAGCGCCCCTGCGGATCCACGCCGCGCGCCAGCACGCGGTTCTCCACCAGCTTGCGGATGCGGTAGAGCTTGCGCTCGAAGGCGCTGGGCACCACGCGCCTGCGCGCGATGAACAGCTGCCGGATGACCGGCGCGGCCTCCCGGGCGAGCGGCCCCAGCTCCTCCGGCGCCACCGGCACGTCTCGCCAGCCGAGCAGCCGCTGCCCCTCCTCCTCCACCACGTCCTCGAACAGCGCCTCGCACGCGCGGCGCGCCTCCGGCTCCCGAGGCAGGAACACCTGCGCCACGCCGTACTGGCGGCGCGGCGGCAGCTCGAAACCCAGCCGCGGCGCTTCATGGTTGAAGAAGCGGTGCGGCAGCTGCACCAGGATGCCGGCGCCGTCACCCGTCTCCGGGTCCCGTCCCGCCGCGGCGCGGTGGCTCAGCCGGTTGAGCAGCTCCAGCGCGTCCTCCACGATGCCCCGCGAACGCTGTCCCCGGATGTGGGCCACGAACCCCACGCCGCAGGCGTCGTGCTCGGTCTCCGGCTCATACAGCCCGTAGCGCGGAGGGAGGGTGAACGGCATCGTCGGGACCCCTTTCCCGCATGACGCGGGAAGCCAAGCTGTGGAGCAATCAGGCTAACGCGGCGTGTCGCGGCCCGTAAAGACAGGGTGACTCAGGGGGTCGAGTCACCGCGTGGAGTGGTGCCGGGGAAACAGGCACTCCGTGCAATCTCACGCAGTGTGCGGGCCTCGCCGTGCGCGGGGATGAGCGGACAACAGTCGCCTGCGATGAACGGCCGACATTCAGCGCAATTGGTTCTTTCCACCCGCCGCGCCGATCCCGATCCTCCGGGCACCTTGGAACTGATGCAGCGGCTGAAGACGGAGACGCGCCCCCGCCATGAGCGCACGGAGGGCGTGGTGCGTCTGATGGACGCGCACCTGACGCCCGCGGGCTACCAGCGCCAGTTGGAGGCCTTCTACGGGCTCTACCTGCCCCTGGAAGCGCTGCTCGCCGGGCCACTGGCGGCCCTGGAGCCGGCGCTGGATTTGAGGGCGCGCTGGAAGACGCCGCTGCTGGAAGCGGACCTGCGCGCCATGGGGCATGACACGGCCTCGCTCGCGCGGCTGCCACGCGCCTCCCCGCTGCCGGCGCTGCCGGGGCTGGCGGAGGCGCTGGGCTGCGCGTACGTGCTGGAGGGCTCCACGCTGGGGGGCCAGCTCATCCTGCGCCACCTGACGCGCCACTTCGGTCCGGACGCGCGCGTGGGGAACTTCGCCTTCTTCCGGGCCTATGGCGACCAGGTGGGCCCCATGTGGCGCGCGTTCGGTGAAGCGCTCACCCGGGCGTCCGAAAGGGCGGCCTCCGAGACCTTCGACGCGGCCGTCGTGCAGGGCGCCCGCGATACCTTCGACACCTTCGCCGCCTGGTTGATGCGAGAGCACGATGTCTCCGTCCGTCTCTGATGCCGACCTCAGCGTCTGTGACCGCGAGCCCATCCACCTGCTGGGCGGCATCCAGCCCCGGGGGGTGCTCGTCGCCTTCCAAAAGGACACGCAAGCCGTCGCGGTCGTGAGCGCGAACGTCCAGGCGCTGCTCGGCGCCGGGCCGGACTCGCTTGTGGGCAAGCCCCTGTCCGGCGTGCTTCCCCATGGGCTGCTCGCGCGCGTGGAGGCGGGCACGGGGCCGGGGCCCGTCACCGTGGAGGTGTCGGGACAGCGCTGCTCCGCGCTCCTGCACGACAGTGACGGCCTGCGCGTGCTGGAGCTGGAGCCGCTGGCGGACGAGGACGTGGGCGCGGAGGAGACCGCGCTGGGCGCGGTGCAGCGGCTGGTGTCTCCGCTGGCGCGCGCGAAGGGGACGGCCGCGCTGCTCCAGGAGGCCGCGGACGCGGTGCGGGAGCTCATCGGCTACGACCGGGTGATGGTCTACCGCTTCCACGCGGACTTCCACGGCGAGGTCGTGGCGGAGAGCGTGCGCGAGGGCGTGGACTCCTTCAGGGGCCTGCACTTCCCCGCGAGCGACATCCCCGCGCAGGCGCGCGCCCTCTACACGCGCAACCCCGTGCGCCTCATCGCGGACGTGGACGCGAAGGTCGTGGGCCTGGTGCCTCCGCTGCTGCCGGGCACCCGGCGCCCGTTGGACCTGTCCGGCTCCGCGCTCCGCAGCGTGTCGGAAATCCATCTGGAGTACCTGCGCAACATGGGCGTGGGCGCGTCCTTCAGCGTGTCGCTCCTGAAGGATGGACAGCTCTGGGGGCTCATGGCCTGCCACCACCTGGCGCCCCGCACGGTGTCCGCCGCGCGGCGGCAGGCGTGCGAGGTGCTGGCGCGGCTGTTGTCGCTCCAGCTCTCCGCGGAGGAGCGGAGCCTGGAGTCCGCCGCCCAGGCGCGCCGCGCGGCGCTGCTCAACGCGCTGGTCCTGCCGAACCTGGGCGAGCGCAGCCCCGCGAAGGCGCTGGAGGCGCAGGCCCCGCTGCTGATGGAGCTCACGGGCTCCCACGGCGTGGCGCTGGTGCTGGGCGCGAGCGCGGGCCCGGAGGCATCGCCCCTGTTGCTCGGCACCACGCCGTCCGCGGAGGAGGTGCGCGCCCTGGTGGCGTGGCTCTCCTCGCGCGAGCTTCCGGAGGAGTCCTTCCACGTGGACCGGCTGGGGGACGTGTACCCGCCGCTGGCCTCGCGCGCGGACGTGGCCGCGGGCCTGCTGGCGGTGCGCCTGGATCCTTCCGTGCCGCACTTCGCGCTGTGGTTCCGCCCGGAGGTGGCGCGCACCGTGGCGTGGGCCGGCAACCCGAACAAGCCCGTGCGTCCGGAGCCGGGCCATGCGCGGCTGCGTCCCCGCGCGTCCTTCGACGTCTGGCGTGAGGAGATGAAGGGCGCCTCCACTCCGTGGTCCGCGCAGGACCTGGAGGCGGCGCGCGCGCTCAAGGGCGCGCTGGTGGGCGTGGTGCTGCGGCACGCGGAGGAGCTGGCCCGGCTGTCGCGGGAGCTGGCCCGCTCCAACGCGGAGCTGGACGCGTTCGGCGGCACCGTGGCGCACGACCTCAAGGAGCCCCTGCGCGGCATCCTCCAGTACAGCTCCTTCCTCCAGGAGGACTTCGGTCCCACGCTGGGCGCGGACGGACGCCAGCAGCTGGAGGCCCTGGCATGGCTGGCGAAGCGCACGCACGACCTGCTCGACAGCCTCTTCGAGTACAGCCGCCTGGGCCGGCTGGATTTGTCGTGGGAGGAGACGGATCAGGATGCCCTGGTGGAAGATGTGCTGACGACGCTGGGCGCAAGGCTGGAGGAGGGCAGGGTGGAGGTCCGCCTGCCCCGCCGCCTGCCCAAGGTGGCGTGTGATGCCGTCCGCATCCGCCAGGTGTGGGCCAACCTCATCAGCAACGCCGCCAAGTACCAGACAGCCGAGCCGCGCTGGGTGGAGGTGGGCTTCGTGGGGCCGGGAGAAGCGCGCCCGGAGGCGGCGCGGCACGTCACCGCGCCCTACCTTTTCTACGTGAAGGACCCGGGCATCGGCATCGCGCCGCAGTTCCACGAAGCCATCTTCGAGCTGTTCCGCCGCCTGCATCCCGCGCAGGCCTATGGCGGCGGCACGGGGGCGGGGCTGGCCATCGCGCGCCGGCTGGTGTCGCTGCACGGCGGCGCGCTCTGGGTGGACTCCGCGCCGGGACAGGGCTCCACCTTCTTCTTCACGCTGGGCGAGGGACCGCGACCATGAAGCCGCTGCTGCTGGTGGAGGACAGTGATCCGGACGCGGAGGCGCTGATGCGCATCGCGAAGCGGCTGCCCCTGCCCGTGCCGGTGGTGCGCGTGCGCGACGGCGAGAACGCCCTGGACTACCTCTACCGGCGCGGGGCCCATGCGGACGCGGAGCGCCCGGTGCTCATCCTGCTGGACCTGCACATGCCCGGCATCGGCGGGCGCGAGGTGCTGGCCACGCTGAAGGCGGACCCGGACCTGCGCTCCATCCCCGTCATCATCTTCTCCTCCTCCGTGGAGGAGGGGGACGTGGAGGGCGCGTACGCGAACGGCGCCAACAGCTACCTCTTCAAACCGGAGGTCGGTCCCCAGCTGCAGGCCACCGCGGAGGCGCTCCATGCCTTCTGGTTCAAGGCCGCGCGCCTGCCCGAGGCCCAGGAGCCGGAAGCATGAGCCTGCGCGTGCTGCTGGTGGACGACGGCATGGCGGACCGCCTCGCGGTCAGCCGCGCGCTGGCGCGCGACCCGGACATGCAGTGGGAAGTGGTGCCCATGTCCAACGCGGAGGACGCGCTGGCGTACCTGTCCGTCAACACGGTGGACGCGATGCTGCTCGACTACCACCTGCCCGGCATGAACGGCGTCACCCTGCTCCAGAAGATCACGGAGCTGGGGCTGCCCAGGGTGCCCGCCGTGGTGGTGCTCACCGGCAGCGGCAACGAGCGCGTGGCGGTGGACGCCATGAAGGCCGGCGCCCAGGACTACCTGGTGAAGGAGGCCTTCAGCCCGGAGCGCCTGCGCCGCAGCCTGCGGTCCGCGGTGGACACGGTGCTGATGACGCGCGAGCTGGAGGAGCGCCGCCTGCGCGCCGAGCGCGCCGAGGCCGCCGCCCGCGAGGCCCTGGCCGTGCGCGACGAGCTCTTCTCGCTGGCCACGCACGACTTGAAGGGCCCGCTTCAAATCATGACGCTCAACGCCCAGGTGCTGCGCCGGCAGATTCCCGCCGCCGCGATGACGCCCTCCCTGGAGACGCGCCTGGGCCACATCGTGCGCGCGGCGCACCGCATGGGCGAGCTCATCGACCACTTCCTGGAGGTGACGCGCGGCCAGGAGCGCCCCCTCAAGCGCGAGCCCATGGACCTGCTGGCCATGGTGCGCGGCAAGGTGCGCGAGCTGGAGGCCAACGCGTCACGCCACCACTTCGTCCTGGAGGCGCCGGAGGGGCGCGACTTCACCGGCGATTGGGACGCGCATGCCCTGGAGCGCGTGCTGGAGAACCTGATGGGCAACGCGGTGAAGTACAGCGCCGCGGGCTCCACCGTCACCGTGCACCTGACGGTGGAGGAGGCGGACGCGCAGCAGTTCGTGCTGCTCGCCGTGACGGACCAGGGCATCGGCATCCCGGCGGAGGACCTGCCCTTCGTCTTCGAGCGCTTCCACCGCGGGCGCAACGTGTCCCGGGACGTGTCTGGCAGCGGCGTGGGCCTGGCCAGCGCGCGCCGCATGGTGGAGCTGCACGGCGGCACGCTCGTCGTGCGCAGCGTGGAGGGGCAGGGCTCCACCTTCACCGTGCGCCTGCCCCGGGGCATCGCGCTGCCCGCGGGGCCCGCGCGGTCCACGTCCGAGCACACCGCGCCGTAGCGCGGCGCTTCAGGACACCGCGGGCACGCCGCCGCGCAGCATGAAGAACACCACCACGCCCGTCACCGACACGTAGAGCCAGATGGGCGCCAGCCACCGCGTCACCTTGCGGTGCCGGGCGAACTGCTGCCGCCAGGAGAAGTAGAAGGCCACCAGCGCCATGGGCAGCACCGGCATGGACAGAAGCACGTGGCTGGCCAGCAGCGTCAGGTACAGCCCGCGGAAGTCGCCCACGTAGCGCGTGTCCCCGTGCACGTAGTGGTAGGCGAGGTAGCCCACCAGGAACAGCGCGGACGCGCTGAACGCGCTCACCATCAGGTTCTGGTGCACCTTCCGCGCGCCGCGCTTGATGGCCACCCACCCGCCCAGGAGCAGCGCCGCCGCCGTCGCGTTGAGCCCCGCATTCACCGCCGGCATGAAGCGCAGGTCCACGCCCATCCCCGCGCCTCCGCGCCGGATGAGCAGCAGCCACGCCAGCAGCGCCAGCGCGCCGGCGGACACCACGCCGATCGCGATGAAGAAGGAGCGGTCGTTGGTGGACGACGGGGAGAGCCCGGAAGCGGCGTTGGACATGTCTCCCTTGTGGCCCGCGTCAGGTCCGGCTTGCAACAGGCTCTTCGGGCGGAATCCCGCTACTGCCTACATGTCGGTTGAATGGAATCGGTTAGCCCAACTGGATCTCAAACCGGAAATTCCTTCATACTTCTGTTCACTGCGTCACCCCCGACCCCCCCTCTCGGAGGTTCCCCGTGTTCAGCGTGCGTTGCCTTGCCCCCCTGGCGAGCGCCGCCCTCCTGCTCGCCCTGCCCGCAGCCGCTGAAGAAGCGGTTTGCGCGCCTGTGGCGAAAGTTCCCCTGGAGCGGCATCTACGGCAGCTTTCTCTCGATTTGCTGGGACGTCCTCCGACCATGGAGGAGTACAAGGCGTTCCAGGCCAAGGGCTCCGTCACGGCGGAAGACGTCCGCGCGATGATGAAGGACGAGTCCTTCTACGCGCGGATGCGCAACTACCACCGCGCGCTGCTGCGCTCGAACATCAGCGGCAGCGTGCAGGGCAACGGCGACTACCGCGTGTCCGGCACGCCGCTGAGCTTCGCGGGCAACAACTCCAACAACCTGCGCGGTGGCCAGAGCCAGCGCTGTGATGGGGAGATTGCTCAGGACAGCTGCAAGGCGAACCCGCAGGACCCGCACCAGAGCAACTCCACGGCCCCCGCCTGCCGCGACGCGCAGGGCATCCCGCTGCCGGTCAGCTACGACTACGACACGAACTTCTACCAGTGCCGCCCGCTGGACGTGGCCGCCACGGAGCCGGAGCTGAAGTTCGCGGATTGCAACGCGCTGAAGGCCGACGCGACGTACGGCAAGTACGTGAACTTCTGCGACAACCGCTTCCTGGCCTCCGCGGGCAAGTCCGTGGGCTACCTCTGCCTGCCGGACCCGAACAAGAACACCACCAACGTGCTGGTGGCGTCGCCGGCCACGGGCGTCATCACCGCCTGGGTGAATCCGGATCAGAGCGCGAACCTGAAGCGGCTGGACCGCTGCGGGTTCGACATCAAGACGGACGTCAACGGCAGGCCGACCCGGGACGGCGTCTGGGCGACGCAGCGCGGCTGCGTGCAGCGCGAGGGCTACGTCACCACCACGGTGCAGCCCTACTGGTCCACCACCACGGAGACCGTGAAGGTGTGCGCCGTGGAGGCGCAGGACCGCGCGATGAACCCCTACACGGGCGAGTCCTGTGAGACGGCGCGCTTCAACAGCGACCGCAGCTGCGGCTGCGGCGACAAGATGCGCCGCTGCGAAATCACGGACGTGCACACCGCGCGCGTCGCCGCCTTCAACGAGGAGCCGCTCTACATCACGGACGCCGTGGTGCGGAACGACGAGCCCTACTTCAACATCCTCACCACCCGCCGCTCCTTCGTGAACGGCCCGCTGGCGGAGTTCTACAAGCAGCGCCAGGGCGTGGGCGTCTTCAGCATCAAGTCCCCCGCGGACGCGGCCACGCTGCCCGCCATGACGTACGCGAACACCACCGAGTGGGCCTCGTACGTCCGCGACAGCACCCACTCCGGCGTGCTCACCACGCCCGCGTTCCTCTACCGCTTCCCCACGCAGCGCGCCCGCGTGAACGAGTTCTACGAGGCGTTCCTCTGCAAGCACTTCGCCCCGGCCGCGGACGCGAACCTGCCGCCCCCGGACGACGCCTGCAACCGCGAGAACAACCTGGCCCGGCGCTGCGGCTGCAACTACTGCCACGCCACCATCGAGCCCACGGGCGCGCACTGGGGGCGCTACGCGGAGCGCTCCGCGCTGTTCCTGTCCCCGGAGCAGTTCCCCCGCCTGGACGTGAAGTGCCGCGACTGCGCCATCAACGGTGACACCAGCTGCGGCGGCGAGTGCAGCCAGTACGTGATGCAGGCCTTCGACGGCGACGGCGCCAACTCGCTGGGCCTCCTGAAGACCTACCTCTACCGCAGCGCGGACGAGGAGAAGAACATCGAGGGCGGTCCGCAGGCGCTGGTGAAGCGGATGATGGAGACGGGCGACCTGGAGCGCTGCACCGTCAAGCGCGTCTGGAACGAGTTCCTGGGCCGCGCCATGACGGCCGAGGAGCAGCGGATGTACCTGCAGACGCTGTCGCAGGACTTCGCCAAGAACAACCACAGCCTCAAGGGCCTCATCGAGCAGGTGGTGATGTCCGACGCGTACCGGAGGATCGACTGATGCGCCGCCTTCTGCTGACCGCGCTGCTCGCGCTCGCCACGGGCTGCACCCAGGGCTCCGTGGACGCCCCCGCCAAGCCCGTCCCGCTGGACGCCCAGCTGGACCCCGTGCCCAACCCGCACGGGAACACGGATCAAATCGACCCGCTGCCGGACCCGGAGGCCCAGGGCGGCAGCGTGGGCCGCGCGCCCCGCCGCCTCACCGTCGCGCAGCTCAAGGAGTCCATCCGCATCGCCGTGGGCATGGAGTGGGATGAGCTGGAGTCGCGCGCCCAGTCGCTGGGCCGCGCCGACTACGCGCTCATCACCTCCGAGAACACGGAGCCCAACCTCGTCTTCGCCCGCTTCCTGGACGACGGCGCGCGCAAGGTCTGCATCGCCCAGGCGCAGAAGGACATCGCGCAGGCGGACGTGAGCTTGCGCACCCTGGGGCGCACGCTGCCTTCGCCCATGAGCGACCTCACCAAGCTCACGGACGCGCAGGTGAATGAGACGCTCGTGTACCTCTCCACCCGGTTCTGGGGCGCGCCCCTCGCCGGTGAGGAGCTCACGCGCTACGCGACGTTCTTCCGCAAGGCCGCGGCCCGGGCCGAAACCCTCAAGAAGCGCGACCAGGCGCTGGCGGTGGTGTGCATCGCCATGCTGACGGACTCGCGCTTCATCACCTACTGACCTTGACGGTGCCTGCGATGAAGAAGACACGCCAAGACGACCTCAGCAGCCCCGAGCGCCGCACCTTCCTCAAGGCCGGAGCCGGCTTCATGGGCTCCCTCCTCCTGGGAGGCATCCCCTTCAAGGCCGTGGCCCAGGCCACGAACATGGCCCCGCCCGACCGCTGCTTCGTGTTCGTGTATTTCAGCGGAGGGTGGGACCAGTTGCTCGCGTTCGACCCGCGTGACCCGGCGGTGTTCACCGCCGACCGCGTCTCCGAGACGCGCATCATGCCGGGCTACAGCCTGCTCACCGACGGGGCCTTCGCTCAGATCCCCGTCGTCCCCAAGACGCGGGCGGGGGCGGCCCCGTCGAACATCGCGTTCGGGCCGGCCATTGGCGACCCGCGCGTGGCCAACCTGTCGGACCACTACGACCTGATGACGGTGGTGCGCGGCATCAACATGAGCACGCTCACCCACGAGGTGGGCTACCGCTACTTCCTCACCGGGAAGATGCCCATCGGCAGCGCGGCGCGCGGCTCCTCCACCGCCACGGAGATCGTGGGCCAGATGAAGCCCACGGTGCCCATCCCGTCCATCGCCCAGGGCGTGGAGTCCTACAACGACCGCTACGGCGGCTACGCCAACGCGCTGCGCGTCAGCGGCCTGGCGGACCTGGTGCTCACGCTGGACCCTCCTGTCGCCTCGCGCCAGCTGGACAGCGAAATCGAGAAGAGCCTCATCGACCTCAACGGCCAGCCCATCACCTGCGAGGAGCAGGCGCTTACCGCGCGGGGCGTGGGCACGGCCTATGAGAGCAGCCGCGGTCAGATGCAGACCGTGATGGAGAACAAGCTGTCGGACTCGTTCCGCTTCCAGCTGGCGGCCAACCAGTCCGTGCGCGACTTCTACGGGCTCAACGGCCAGTCCTACCCGTACAACAGCGCCGCGGGCCGCGCGGCCATGGTGGCCACCGCCCTGAAGAAGGGCATCAGCCAGTGCGTGTCCATCAACCTGGCGGGCGGCCTGGACACCCACTTCGGCACGCAGCAGACGCACGCGACCAACCAGCGCGCGGGCTTCAACGCGCTGAACCTGCTGGTGACGGACCTGCGCGCCACCCCGCACCCGGGCGGCGGCAACTTCATGGACCACACCACCATCCTGGTGTTCAGCGAGTTCGCTCGTACGCCCACCATCAACGCCACGGGCGGCCGCGATCACCACCTGTCCAACAGCTGCCTGCTGATGGGCGCGGGCATCAAGCACAACCAGGTGGTGGGCCGCAGCGGTGACATCGGCATGTCGCCGGGCCTGGTGGACCTGAGCACGGGCGCCAATGATCCGAACGGCTCCAACATCTTCCCCGAGCACATCATCGCGACGGTGCTGGCCTCGGCGAAGCTGGACTACAGCATCACGCGGGTGGACCCGCTGCGGTTCATCCTTGCCTGAACCTTGATGAGCACTCCCCTCATGCGTCCCCGTCCGCGCCACGGTTCCCCCGCCGTGGCGCGCTTCCTCCCCACCTCGCTCCTGCTGATGTCCGCGGTGCTGTCCGCCGCGTGCGGCGAGGACGCACCGCCGGGCAGCGACCCGGCGAAGCCCGCGGTCTTCACGGCCACCCAGGTCACCACGGCGCAGTCCCTGGCCGCGGTGCCCGGCTTCGCGGACCAGTCCGGCGGCGGCATCTTCGCCACCGCGACGGGTGAGGCCGTGCGCCTGCGCCTGGATGGCACCAAGGCCGCGCTCGCCGCCCACCCGCAGAACACGGCGGCGTTGGGCGCCGTGCGCGCCACCTTCCGCCTGGGGCCGCACAGCGCCCTGGTGGAGACCGACCGTGGCCTGTTCCTCGCGGACCAGGGCTGGCTCATCGAACCGCTGTGGCAGGAGGTGCTGGGCACCGGCATCGTCGCCACCGCGCAGACCGCGGACGGCGCCGCGTGGATTGCCCACCCCAAGGGCCTGTTCCAGATTCAAGGCGGCGTGCTCGCGTCGCTGAAGCTGTCCGGGCAGCCGCTCACGGGCATCACCACCATGGCGGCCGCGCCCGCGGAGGACGGCCTCGCGGGGCTGTGGTTCGCGCGCGAGGGCAAGCTGAACGTGGTGGTGGCCTCCGCGCCGGGCGTCTACCAGGTGCGCGGCACGGACGCGCCGCTCGCGGGCGGTGAGACGGTGCGCGCGCTCGCGGGGCTGAGCGCGGGCACGGGCGCGGCGGGGGAGGCCTGGGTGCTCACCAGCACCCGCCTGCTGCGCCGGAACACGGACGGCTGGAGCACGGTGTCGCTGCCGGCCCTGCCCGAGCAGCTCTTGAGCGCGGGGCGCTACCTCTGGGCCCGCGCCGGGGACCGGCTCTTCATCTACGACGCGGACGCGAAGGTCTGGGGCTCCGCGGAGGGGCTGCCGTCCGGCGCGGTGGTGCTGCTGGCCGCGGACGAGAGCGGCTGCGCATGGGTGCGCGTGGGCGAGCAGGCCCTGGCCATCAGCCAGACGCCGGCGCCGCGCGTGACGGGCATGCACCAGGGCATGCTGGTGGTGGAGGACGGGCTGGTGGTCCAGGCCCGCCTGCCGCCGGGCACTCCGCCCAAGAGCGTCCACTTCCAGCTGGAGGGCCAGGAGGTCCAAACCACCGGGCCCGCGTTCAGCATGGGCGGCCTGGAGGCGGACGGCGAGACGCTCAAGGCGTTCTCCTTCTCCACCCTGACGCCGGGCGGCCACACGCTGAGCGTCGTGTCCCGCTTCGACGACGGCTCGGAGGCGCGCCGGCAGCTGCCCTTCGTCTACCAGCCGCTCACCACGGTCCCCAGCTGGGCGCGCGACATCCGCCCGGTGCACGAGGCCCGCTGCGCCAAGTGCCACACCACCAGCCCTGGCCGGCCGCTGAACACCTACGAGTTGTGGAAGTCCAACGCCCAGCTCATCAACGCGGCGGTGCGCGACCTGCGCATGCCCGCGGACGGGCCGTTGGATCAGCAGGGCATCGCCCTCATCCAGCGTTGGGTGTCTTCCGGCGCGCTGCCCTGAAGTCCCTGCTTCAAGACTGCTTCTTCGTCCGTTGCATGCGCCCGTCCTCCTTTCGTCCCGCGAGGAGGACGGGCGCCCCCTTCCGAGGCACCCCCATGAAACGTCTCCTCCGCGCGACCCCCCTCGCCGCGCTGCTGACCCTGGCCTGTGACGGTGAGCTCAAGCCCGCCGACCAGCTTCCCTACGTGGGCCCCTGTGAGGGCCTGGCCCCGCTGACGCTGTCGGCGGAGCCCACGACGGTGCGCTCCGGCAGCGTGGCCACGCTGACGGCCGGCGGCGGCAGCGGCCACTACTCCTTCCGCGCGGAGGCGGGCGGCTCCTCCGGCGACATGCGCGGCAACCGCTTCGTCGCGGGCGCCACGCCGGGCGAGGACACGCTGACGGTGGTGGACGAGCAGTGCGGCGGCGCCACCAGCGTGCGGGTGAAGGTGATTGCCGGCTTCGGCGTGGCGCCCGCGCGCGCGGTGCTGCGGCCGGGCACGTCCTTTCAAATCCGCATCGACGGGCTGGTGGGCACGGCGGCCTTCACGCTCACCACCAACGGCTCCGGCGCCACGCTCACCGACGCGGGCGTCTACACGGCGGGGCAGGTGGAGGCGCAGGACGTCATCACGGTGCGCGACACGAAGTCCGGTGACACGGTGGCGCTCCAGTACACCGTGAGCAAGGCCGCGAAGCTGGTGGGCGACCCGCTGTACCTGGGCGTGCCGTCCGGCAGCTCCGCGCCGCTGGGCACGGCGGGCGGCTCGGATACCGTGACGTGGACGAAGAAGTCCGGACCCGGCTCCGTGGTGAACGGCCGCGTCGTGGTGGAGGCGGGCGCGGCCGGCACCATCGTGCTGGAGGCGAAGGACACCTTCACCGGCGACGTGGCCGCGGTGTCGGTGCGCGTGCTGGATGAGCTGACGCGGCCCCTGCTGGCGCACGGCAAGCTGTCGGACGTGGCCACGCTGGTGACCGCGGACTTCGACGGCGACGGCATCCAGGACCTGGCGGTGGGCCAGCGCGAGAGCGAGCTGGCGCGCCCCACGGGCGGCGCGGTGTTCATCTACAAGGGCAGCACGTCCGGCCTGCCCGTGAAGCCCACCTGGGTGCTGACGGGTGAGACGGAAGGCGCGCTCTTCGGCGACATGATGGCCGCGGGTGACCTGGACGGCGACGGCATCGCGGACCTGGCGGTGTCCTCGCCTGCCGCGGACGTCACCATCGGTGACTCGGGCGCGGTGTACCTCTACACGTTCAAGCCGGGGCAGGCGCCCGCGCTGCTGAGGCCCGCGCTCACCGGCCTGGGCCGCGGCGGGTTCGGCACGGGCCTGGCCATCGCGGACGCGGATGGCGATGGGGACATGGACCTGTTCGTGGGCTCGCCCGGCGCGGACCTGTCCACCCTCTCCGGCATCAGCCGGCGCGGCGTCATCGACATCTTCATCCTCACCAAGGGACAGGCTGTTCCGGACCTGCCGGTGGTGCGCCTGGGCGGCCAGGACGTGAAGGCGAACGGCGACTTCGAGCTGAAGAGCACCACGGAGCTGGGCCGCGCGCTCGTCGTGGCGGACCTCAACGACGACGGCCGCCCGGACCTGGCGGCGCTGCACCGGCTGACCCGCTTCAACGCGGACGGCTCCACCAACGGGCAGCAGATGGCCGTGGCGGTGTACTTCGCGCGGGACACGGCGCCGCGCTACCGCTCCGCGGCGGACCTGTACGTGCTGGTGTCCAACACCGCCGTGGAGACGATGGCCAACGAGGGCACCTTCCGCCTGGGCGCCATCCCCGGTGAGGGCAGCCGGCCCCCGTTCCTCCTGGTGATGGCGGACAAGGCGGACGCGCCGGACCTGCGCACGTCGGGGGGCGTGGCGGCGGCGCAGGACGCGGGCGGCGCGTACCTGTTCGACCTGCGGGGCGCGACGCTGGCGGCGGATCCGGCGACGGCGAAGCCCGCGACGATGCCGCTGGCGAACGCCTACGCGCGCTTCTACGGCGACGCGCGAAGCATCACCGCGACCCGGAGCTGGGCGGTGATGGACGTGGACGGCACGGCGGGCCCGGAGCTGCTCCTGGGCGCGCCCTACGCGTCGGTGACGTCGGGCACGACGACGCTGGGCAACGCGGGCAAGGTGCTGGTGTATCCGCTCACCGGCCTGTCGAAGGACACGGTGATGAACAAGCCGCTCGCGGCGCTGGGCGGCGCGGCGAAGGCGGAGGTGCTGGGCGCGGGCCTCGCGGCGTGGAACCTGCAGTCCGGTCCGGTGCTGGCGGGCTTCTCCGGCCGCGCGTCCTCCTCCGCAGGGGCGTTCGTCGGCCGCGTGGATGTCTTCTCCAAGGCCGGCGCGTCCATCGCGGAGTGGTCGCGCAGCGTCATGGACGTCACGGCGAAGGCCAGCGTGGAGCGCTTCGGTGAGACCGTGGCGGTCTCACGCCTCAACGGCAAGGTGATGGCCCTGGTGGGCTCGCCGGGCTTCTCCGGCCCGGGCCCCAACAACGACGGCGCGGACATGACCGTGGGCCGCGCGTACACCTTCGACACCGCGGAGCCGGGGAAGGCCATCGTGTCGGGGGAGGGCGCCAGCTCACCGTGGTACGGCGGCCGCAACGTGGGCGTGGACGTGGCGTTCACGGACTTCAACGGCGACGGCCGGCCGGACATGGTGGCCGCCGCCACGGCGCTCACCATTCCGGCCACGAACTCCGCCGCGGCGGAGCGGGACCCCTACGTGGCGAACGCCTGCATGACGACGGCCACCCAGGCGCTGGGCGGACTGCTGGTGTCGGCGGGGCAGGCGGATGGAACCTTCAAGCCGGCCTACCGCGTGTTCGCGCCGTCCGTGGTCACCGACTGCCACGACGCGGCGAACACCCGCTGCAAGCGCACCACCATCGGGCGGGGCGTGGTGGGCGGCTTCGACTTCAACGGCGACGGCAAGCAGGACCTGGCCGTGCTGCGCGACCGCGGCATCGACGTGTTCCTGGGCCGCGCGCCCGAGGACGCGTCGCTCGCGAAGATGACGCTGGCCTGCAACCCGGTCTGGTCCTGGCCGACCGAGCCCATGCCCGCCACGCCTCCCGCGGATCAGGGCGGTTGGGCCAATACGACGATGCCGGCGACCTCCGCCCTCGCCACGGTGGGCGACCTCAACGGGGACGGCTGTGACGAGGTGGCGTGGCGCTACTCGGACAACGCGCACTCGGGCATCGTGATTGCCTACGGCTACGACGCGGGCGGCGTGAAGTGTGGTGCCCGCACGGTGGCGTCCATGGTGCGCATCGCGGGGGATCCGGAGAAGAAGATCGCGCTGATGAACCTGGGCATCGCGACCACGCGCGCCGGGAAGTTCCTGGGGGACTCGCGCGACTTCCTCGCGGTGACGGCCAACAACTACCTGTTCGAGGGCGTGAACCAGCCCACGGTGCTGCTCTTCGACGTGGCCGCCATCAACGCGAAGCGCCCGGCCTCTGGTGAAGCCGTGGTGGGCGCCATCAACGACGGACTGACGCCCATCCCCGTGACGTACCGCGCCCGCGCGGTGAGCTTCGGCACGTCGCTGTCGGGCGGCAGGGACCTCAACGGCGACGGCGTGCCGGACCTGTGGGTGGGCGCGCCCAACGCGTCGGTGGCCTCGGACGGCGACGGCGCGGCGTTCCTCTTCGCCGGTGGCGCGAAGTCCACCGGCGCGCTGTCGCCCTTCCTGCTGGTGGTGGGTGACGGCGCGGAGCGCTCCTACCTGGGCCAGTCCATCGCCGTCGTCCCGGGCTCCGGAGGCTCGCCGCCGTCGGTCGTCATCGGCGCGCCGAGGAGCTACCGCACCGGCACGCAGAACGGCACGGCGTACTCGCTGCCCCTGCCGTTCTGATTCACCCCGCGGACGGGGCTTCCGGAGGCGCCTTCGCCTCCGGGGCCTCGTCGCGGTTGGCGAGCGCCGCCGCCGTGAGGATGAGCGCGCCGCCCGCGAGCAGCGACGGCGTGAGCGGCTCCCCCAGGAGCGCCACGCCCAGCGTCACCGCCACCAGCGTGTCCAGGAGCGCCATCGCGCCCAGCGCCGCCAGCGAGATGCGCGGCAGCAGCCAGTACAGGCACTGGTAGGTGAGCACCGTCCCGCCCAGCGCCAGGTACAGGAGCGCGCCAATCGCCTTCGGTGTCCAGTGTGTCGGCTGGTTCCACTCGAACACCGCGGACGCGGAGAGCAGCAACACCGCGCTGCTCAACGTCTGCACCAGCGTCAGCAGGTGCGGCGGCACGTGCGTCATGTGCCGGCGCACCAGCACGTTGGCCACCGCCACCACCGACGCCGCGAACAGCGTCATCGCGCAGCCCAGCAGCACCTGCCCGGAGAAGCTGAGTGACACCAGCTCCTGGTGCTGGAGCGCCACCACGCCCGTCAGGCCCAGCGCCGCCGCGAAGAGCTTGCGCCCGGTGAGCGGCTGGTCCGGGAAGACGAAGCGGCCCACCAGCAGCAGCCACACGGGGAAGGTGGAGAAGAGGAGCGCGGACCAGCTGGAGGGAATCCACTGCTGCGCCACGAAGAGCAGCCCGAAGGGCACCGCCAGCTGGAGCACGCCCAGCCCCGCGATGCGCCACCCGGTGCCGCCCCCCAGCGCCGTCCCGCGCGAGCGCGCGAAGGGCAACAGCGCCACCCCGGCCACGAGCATGCGCGCGCCCACGAAGCGCAGGGGCGGCAGGTCCTCCAGCCCCACCTTCACGGCGGCCCACGTGGAGCCCCAGAGGAGGAAGCAGGTGGCGTAGGCGAGGGACACCTTCCACCGCGGCGCGGGCTGCGCGGCCGGGGTCACGACGGTCACGGACGACATGGCGGCGCCGCACTAGCACGCGCCGCCCCTTCGGGAAACATCCGTTCAGGGCGCGGCGCGTCAGCCGCATGCTCACTCGTCTGGCAGCACCTGCTTCACCCGGAGCACGGGCGCGAACAGGTCCCCCACGGCATCCAGGCGCTTCTTCAGCGTCTTCAGGCGGAAGCGGTGCGGGTCCAGGCGGCTGTTCACCTCGCTCCATTCGAGCGGCGCGGAGAAGGGCGCGCCCTCCACGGCGCGCAGGGAGTAGGGCGCCACCACCGTCTTGCCGCGCGCGTTCTGGCCCGCGTCGATGTAGAGCCGCCCGCCGCGCTCGCGGATGGAGCGCTCCGTGGTGGCGATGTCGCCCAGCTCCTCCTCCAGCTCACGCGCCCGCGCGTCCGCGAACGCCTGGGTGCGCGCGTAGGTGTGGCCCGGCGCCAGGGGCACCAGCACGTGCAGGCCGCGCTTGCCGGAGGTCTTCGGGAAGGACTTGAGCCCCAGCTCGTCCAGGCGCGCGTGCAGCAGGGTGGCCACCTTCACCACGTCCTTCCAGCCGCCCTCGCCAGGGTCCAGGTCGAACACCACGAAGTCCGGCTGCGCCAGCCGGGGCGCGTGGGACAGCCACATGTGCAGCGTGAGCGCGGACTGGTTGGCGAGCCACAGGAGCGCGGACGTGTCCTTCACGTTCACGTGGCGCAGCGTCTTGTCCTCGTGGCGCACGCGCAACGTGGGCATCCACGCGGGGATGCCGGACAGCTCGTGCCGGAAGAAGCCCGGGGCCTGGATGCCCCCGGGCCACTGCTGATGGGCCAGGGGCCGGTCCGCGAGCACGGGCAATAGCAGCGGCGCTGCCTGCTCGTAGTACGCGAACACGTCCGCCTTCGTCAGGCCGGCTTGGGGGAACAGCACGCGGTCGCCGTGCGTGAGGACCACCTCCGGCGCGTGCCGGGACTTCCCGCGCGGCGTCTTCACGGCGGGCGCCTTCGCGGTGCGGGCGGCGGCCTGCACCGGCGCGCGCCGCGAGCCCCGGCGTGCGGCGCCTTCGATGGGGGCGGGGTGTTCGCGCACGACCTCCTGCGGCACCTTGTCGCTGCGCAGGCCCTGGAACACGGGGTGGCGCAGGCGGCCGTCCTTGGTCCATTCGGTGAAGTTCACCTGGGCCACGTACTTCGGCTTCACCCAGACGGTGTCCGTGTTCGTGGGCGCGTCCACGGCGGCGGGCTTCTTCACGCGCGTGGCGTCCAGCAGCCAGCGCAGCTCGCGGCGGTCCTTTGACGTGTAGCCCGTGCCCACCTTGCCCACGTCGTGGAAGCCTTCCTTGCCGCGCACGCCCACGCGCAGCGCGCCAATCTCCGACTTCGCCTTCGCGTTCTTGATGGGCAGGTAGCCCAGGATGACGACCTCCTGGCCCGCGACCACCTTCAGCTTCAGCCAGTCCCCGGAGCGCGTGCCCGTGTACGGCGAGTCCTTGCGCTTGGCGATGAGCCCCTCCCACCCCTTGCGCCGGGCCTCCAGCAGGCCCCGCGACAGCGGCAGGTCCACCTTCTCGGAGAGCTGCAGGGGCAGCTGCGCCCCGGCCATCAGCTTCTCCAGCCGCGCGCGGCGCTCCTCGTAGGGAAGCTCGCGCAGGTCCTCGCCGTCCAGCCACAGCAGATCGAACACCATGAAGCGCTGCTCCGCGCCCTCTTCCGTGTTCTGGAGAATCTGGAAGCGCGAGCGGCCCTTCGCGTCGAGCGCGACAATCTCTCCGTCCACGACGACGTCCTTCGCGGGCAGCTCCCGCAGCGCGGCGGTGAGCCGGGCGAAGCGGCCCGACAGGTCGTTGCCCCGGCGGCTCTGGAAGGCGATTTTTCCGTGCGTGAGCGCGCACACGGCGCGGAAGCCGTCGTACTTCACCTCGTAGGCGTGCGTTTCGTCGTGCACCTCGTCGGACACGGCCAGCCGCGCCAGCATGGGCGGCCACACGCGCTCCAGCAGCTTCTCCGGCGTCGAGGGGAGACGGGCCGGCTTCTTCGCGGCCTTGCGCACGGGCGCCGCGGGCTTCTTGTTGCGCAGCACGCCGGGCTTGCGAGGCCCTTGCGTCTCCACCTGTCCGCTCTTCACGGACTCGGGGCGCTCCACGGTGACGTCGTAGCCGGCCTTGGCGTAGTCGTCCTTCGCCTTGAAGAAGAGCCACTGCGCCTTGCCACCGCGCGGACGCGTGCGGATGAGGTGCCAGCGCCCCTTGAGCTTCGCGCCGTGCAGCACGACCTCCAGGTGCCCGCGCTTCAGCTGCGCCTCGGCGTCGCCGGGAGGCACGACCTCGAAGGTTCCGGACTCCCAGAGCAGCGAATCCCCGCCGCCGTACTGGTCATCCGGGATGTGGCCCTCGAAGTCCGCGTAGGAGCGCGGGTGGTCCTCCGTCTGGACCGCGAGCCGCTTCACGGAAGGGTCGTGGCTGGGGCCCTTGGGAATGGCCCAGCTCACCAGCACGCCGCCAATCTCCAGGCGCAGGTCGTAGTGCAGCCGCGTGGCGTCATGCTTGTGGATGACGAAGACGGGCGCGCTCGACTTCGGGGCCTTCGCGTCCGGCGACGGTTCGGGCGTGAGGTGGAAGTCGCGCTTCGTCCGGTAGCGGCGCAGCCGCCTCTGGGTGTCGGAGGTCTTCACCCTCCAACGCTCTGCACAGGAGGGCGGGCGCGCAATTCCTCACGTCGGCCGGTGGGCAGGCAGGAGGGCAGGCGCTCCCCGCGGACCCGGTCCGTGATTTTTCGGCCACAGCCTCCGAAAGGGGCCCAGTCCGTCCGCCCGCCCTGGGGGCGGCAGCGGGAGGGAGCGGGGGAGGGCGGTTGGAACCGGGAGGAGGAGTCCCCACATTGTTCGGGCCCGAGCACTCGCCGTACCCGGTTGAAGGAGGCACCCATGGCCGACAAGTCCGAAGTGGCTCGCCTGCACAGCCTGGCCCAGCTCGATGCCGACGCCGTGGGCGCGTATGACGTGGCCATCGCTCGCATCGGGCCCGCCCTGGTGCGCGAGCGCCTCAACAGCTTCCGCGCGGACCACCTGCGCCACGTGCAGGACCTCAACGCGCTCATCCAGCACTTCGGGGGCGAGCCGGTGACGCTGCGCCCGGACCTGAAGGGCTCCGCGATGAAGGGCCTGACGGCCATGACGGGGCTGATGGGGACGGAGGCCACGCTGTGGGCCATGCTCGGCAACGAGGAGCTGTTCGACCGGGCCTATGAGCTGGCGCTCCAGTTCGAGTGGACCCCGGAGGTGAAGGTCCTCATCCGGCAGCACCGCGAGGACGAACGGCGCCACGGCACGTGGATCCGCGACGCGGTGCGCACCCGCCCCTGGGCGGACAGCCGTCTGCCCTTCATGGGCGACCTCGCCGAAATGGGCGCCTGAAGCCGCTACCGCGCGTCGCGGGGAACTGGCATACGCTGCCGCGCGTGAGCGACATCACTGTCTACCAACCCGACTTCCTCTTCACGGAAGGGCGTTTCCACGAAGGCCGTGCGCTGGCGGTGGGCGCGGATGGCCGGGTCCTCGCCGCGGTGCCTGAAGGCGCGCGCGTGGAGCGGCTCGCGGGGCGGGCGCTGTTGCCGGGGCTCGTCAACGGCCACTCGCACGCGTTCCAGCGGCTCATCCGCGGGCGCACCGAATACGTGGCGTCCGCTGGCGGGCAGGACGACTTCTGGTCCTGGCGCGAGGCGATGTACCGCGCCGCGGAGGCGCTCACGCCAGAGGAGATCCACGTCGCCTCCCGGCAGGTGTTCCTGGAGATGGTGCTCGCGGGCATCACCACGGTGGGCGAGTTCCACTACCTGCACCACCAGCCGGACGGGACGCCCTACGCGGACCGCAACGCGCTGGCGCACGCGGTCATCCGCGCGGCCACGGACGTGGGGCTGCGCATCTGCCTGCTGCGGGTGGGCTACGCGCGCGCGGGCTTCAACGTGCAAGCGAACCCACGCCAGCGCCGCTTCATCGACTCGGACGTGGACACGTTCCTGTCCACCACGGAGGCGCTGGCCCACGCGACGCGCGGTGACGCGCGGGTGAACGTGGGGTTCGCGCCGCACAGCGTGCGCGCGGTGTCGCGGGACTGGCTGACGCAGGTGGCTCGCGCCGCGCCCGCCGGCATGCCCATCCACATGCACGTGGCGGAGCAGCCGAAGGAGATTGAGGCGTGCCTCGCGGAGCACGGCCGCCGTCCGGTGGAGCTGGTGTCGGACGTGGGCCTGCTGGGGCCGCGCTTCACGGCCGTGCACGGCGTGCACCTGACGGAAGAAGAGGTGGCGCTGCTGGGCCGCGCGGAGGCCACGGTGTGCGCGTGCCCGTCCACGGAGCGCAACCTGGGTGACGGCATCGTGCCGGCGGACGCGCTGGTGAAGGCCGGGGCGCGCGTGAGCTTCGGCTCGGACAGCCAGACGGTGGTGGATCTGCTGGACGAGGCGCGGCAGCTGGAGCAGCACCTGCGGCTGGTGCGGCTGCGCCGCGCGGTGCTGGACCCGGGGACGGGGACCCTGGACGGACTGGCGGCGCGGCTCTTCGACATGGCCACGGTGCAGGGCGCGCGAAGCCTGGGGATGGGCACGGGCACGCTGTCGCCGGGGTCGCCCGCGGACTTCTTCACGGTGGACGTGAATCACCCGTCGCTGGTGGGCGCGGGAGCGGCGTCGCTCCTTCCGGGCATCGTCTTCGGCGCGGCGGGAGGCGCGGTGCGCGAGGTGGCCGTGGCGGGCCGGCTCGTGGTCCGGGACGGCCGCCATCCGCTGACGGACGAGAGCGGCAGGGCGTTCCAGCAGCTCGCCCGGCGCCTCTATCCGTAGAGGCGGGGACCCGTTTCGATATGGGGGCGCCGTCGGCGCGTTGTGGGTGCAGGAGGATGCGGATGCGTTCTGGTATCTGGTTGTCGTTGGTGGTGCTGATGGGACTGGCCGTGGGGGGCTGTGCCGGGCGGCAGGACCTGGAGACGCCGGACTACGAGGCCATCTACGACATGCCCCTGGAGGAGATGTGGCCGTCGGTCCGGGAGTACTTCACGGACGCGAACCTGCCCTACCGGGAGGACCGGGGCAGCCTGGTGCTGGAGACCGAGTGGAAGCAGGAGTTCGGCGGCTCCAAGATCGCGGGCTACTGGCACCGGTACATGGTCATCGGCAAGCGGGAGACGCCGACGAAGAGCAAGCTGTGGATCATCCGCATCACCAAGTCGGTGAACAAGGCGCTGGCCCTGCCCGGCAGGCAGCTGGATTGGGGCGCCAGCCGCGGGCTCGGCGGACCTTCCGGTGATGTTGGTTCGGGAGCCCCAGACGATGCGTCCTCGAGCGTCGCGTACGGTGTCTCCGTGGAGGACGACGCGGACCGGTTCGCCTTCCCGGTGGGAGAGAACGCCTTCTACGTGGACTCGGGGCAGGGGACGCGCGACCTGACCATGGAGTGGCGGGTCTTCCGGGGCATCATGCCGAAGCTCGCGAAGAAGCAGGCGGTGAGCGCGGAGCAGCAGGTGGCGAAGGCGCCGGGCGCGAAGGAAGCACCGACGTTCACCGAGTGCGGCCAGTCCATCCTGGGCCTGAAGAAGCTGGCGAAGGCGGGCGGGGTGCTGTTGCTGGGCGAGCTGCACGGCACGCAGGAGGTGCCGCGCTTCATCGCGCAGTCGGTGTGCCAGCTCGTCACGGCGGGCATGCCGGTGACGGTGGGCCTGGAGCTGCCGGTGGAGAACGAGGGGCGCATCACCACGTTCCTCCAGAGCCAGGGCGGCGAGGTGGACTGGCTCAAGCTGATGGAGGCCCCGTTCTGGCGCAGCCCGTACCCGGACGGCCGTGGCAGCGAGGCCGTGGCCAACATGCTGGAGCAGTTGCGTCACCTGCGAGCGCAGGGCCTGGACGTGGCGGTGTTCGTCTACGACCACCCGAAGCTCTCCGGCCAGCCGCGGGAGGACGCGCTGACGAAGACGGTGCTGGCACAGGTGAAGGCAAAGCCGGAGCGCTTCCACCTGGTGGTGAGCGGCAACGTCCATCCGCGCACGGCGAAGGGCCTGCCCTGGGACAAGCAGTACAAGCCCATGGGCTATCTGCTGAAGGACCAGCTCGACGACGTCATGGCCCTGGACATGGCCTACGACAGCGGCACGGCGTGGATCTGCGCGGCGGATACGCAGGGACGCAAGCTGGACTGCGGTGTGAAGGAGGCGAAGGGGAAGGACAACGGCGACCGCTTCTTCGTGCACCGGTGGAGCTCGGCCAACAAGGACGGCTACCACGGCGTCTTCTACGTGGGTCACGTGACAGCGTCCGAACCCGCCATCAACAAGGGCCTGGGGAACCCGGACGCGGCGCCCGCGTCCGCTCCGTAGTCAGCACCGACGGAAGAAGCACAGGGGCCGTGCGAGTCACCGGAGTTGGTGGCCCGCGCGGCCTCTGGCGTTTCACGGGACCCGATATGTCCACCCCTCCCGCGGCGTTGTTCAGCGCATCGGAGAAGGAGGCACTGCGGATGCGCTCGATGGTGAAGATGGGATGGCTGGCGTTGCTCCTGGCGGTGGGTTGCGCCGGACGGCAGGACCTGGAGACGCCGGACTACGAAGCCATCTACGACGTGCCGCTGGAGGAGATGTGGCCGTCGGTCCGGGAGTACTTCACGGCAGCGAATCTGCCCTACCGGGAGGACCGCGGCAGCCTGGTGCTGGAGACCGAGTGGAAGCAGGAGTTCGGTGGCTCCAAGATCGCGGGCTACTGGCACCGGTACATGGTCATCGGCAAGCGGGAGACGCCGACGAAGAGCAAGCTGTGGATCATCCGCATCACCAAGTCGGTGAACAAGGCGTTGTCCCAGCCGGGCAAGGAGCTGGACTGGGGCATTGCCGCTGCCCGGACCGCTGACTCTGAAGGTAGCGGTTCCTTGAACCTGAGCCCTGAGGACGAGGCGGCCCGGCTGTCCTTCCCGGTGGGAGAGAACGCCTTCTACATGGAGTCGGGGCAGGGCACGCGCGACCTGACCATGGAGTGGCGGGTCTTCCGGGGCATCATGCCGAAGCTCGCGAAGAAGCAGGCGGTGAGCGCGGAGCAGCAGGTGGCGAAGGCGCCGGGCGCGAAGGAGGCACCGACGTTCACCGAGTGCGGCCAGTCCATCCTGGGCCTGAAGAAGCTGGCGAAGGCGGGCGGGGTGCTGTTGCTGGGCGAGCTGCACGGCACGCAGGAGGTGCCGCGCTTCATCGCGCAGTCGGTGTGCCAGCTCGTCACGGCGGGCATGCCGGTGACGGTGGGCCTGGAGCTGCCGGTGGAGAACGAGGAGCGCATCACCACGTTCCTCCAGAGCCAGGGCGGCGAGGTGGACTGGCTCAAGCTGATGGAGGCCCCCTTCTGGCGCAGCCCGTATCCGGACGGCCGTGGCAGCGAAGCGGTGGCGAACATGCTGGAGCAGCTGCGTCACCTGCGAGCGCAGGGCCTGGACGTGGCGGTGTTCGTCTACGACCACCCGAAGCTCTCCGGCCAGCCGCGGGAGGATGCGCTGACGAAGACGGTGCTGTCTCAGGTGAAGGCAAAGCCGGAGCGCTTCCACCTGGTGGTGAGCGGCAACGTCCATCCGCGCACGGCGAAGGGCCTGCCCTGGGACAAGCAGTACAAGCCCATGGGCTATCTGCTGAAGGACCAGCTCGACGACGTCATGGCCCTGGACATGGCCTACGACAGCGGCACGGCGTGGATCTGCGCGGCGGATACGCAGGGACGCAAGCTGGACTGCGGCGTGAAGGAGGCGAAGGGGAAGGACAACGGCGACCGCTTCTTCATGCACACCTGGAGCTCGGCCAACAAGGACGGCTACCACGGCGTCTTCTACGTGGGCCACGTGACGGCCTCCGAGCCCGCCGTCCTCAAGGGCCTGGGGAACCCGAACGCGTCGGCCGCGCCGTCGCCCGCGTCAGGTCTGTAACCCACGGTGGCCCCGCGCGACGCTGGGGATACGGCCCCACTGGCGTCGCGGCGCGGGCGGTGGCATGGAGGTGGCCTGACTGGAGGCCGTCCCATGAGCGACACGCTGCCCGCGCTGCGGGCCACCCTGGCGGAACTGGTGGCACTGGACACCACGTCCTCGCGCCCCAACGCGCCCCTCATCGACTACGCCCAGGCGCGCCTGGAGGCCGCGGGCTTCACCGCCGAGCGCCAGCACTACACCGACGACGCGGGCGTGGCGAAGGTGAACCTCGTCGCGCGCAAGGGTGACGCGGACCGCGCCGCGCTGGCCCTGGTGGGCCACTCCGACTGCGTGCCCTATGACGCCGCCTGGACGGACGCGCTGCGCCTCACCGAACGCGACGGCAAGCTGTACGGCCGCGGCGCCTGTGACACCAAGGGCTTCATCGCCTGCGCGCTGCACACCGCTACGCGCAAGGACCTGCCGAAGCTGGACGCGCCCCTGCTCGTCATCCTCACCGCGGATGAAGAGGTCGGCCTCGTGGGCGCGAAGAAGCTGGTGTCCGCCGGCCTGGGCCGCGCGAGGCACGCCATCGTCGGCGAGCCCACGCGCCTCATCCCCGTGCGCGCCAACAAGGGCTACTGCCTGGCGGAGGTGGAGGTGCTGGGCAAGGAAGGGCACAGCGCGTACCCGGAGCTGGGCGCGTCCGCCATCTTCCGCGCCGGCCGCTTCCTGCACCGGCTGGAGACGCTGGCGAACACCGTCCTGCGCGAGGACCGCGACGAGGGCTTCCAGCCGCCCTTCACCACCGTGAACGTGGGCCTCATCCAGGGCGGCAAGGCGAAGAACGTCCTGCCCGGCTCCTGCCGCTTCACCGTGGAGTGGCGCCCCATCCCCGGCCAGGCCGCGGAGCGGGTCCCGGAGATAATGGAGCACATCCGCCAGGAGCTCACGCGCGACGAGCCCGCCTACGAGGCGCGCATCAAGGTCCTGCGCATGGACCGCGGCGTCCACACGCGCGGCGACGCGGACGTGGTGCGCTTCCTGGAGCAGGTCAGCGGCAACGCGTCTGAAACGGTGTCCTTCGGCACGGAGGCCCCGCAGCTCACGGAGCTGGGCGCGGAGGCCGTGGTGTTCGGCCCCGGCGACATCCGCGTCGCGCACCAGACGGGCGAGTTCGTCCCCATGGAGGACCTGGTGCGCTGCGAGGCCGCGCTCACGCAGGCCGTCGCGCGCTTCTGCACGGGAGGCTGAGCGCGTGGCGCTTCAGGGCTTCCCGGGTGCGGCATCTTCGATGACCTCCACGTTGCGGAAGCCCTGGCACGCCTCCTTGAAGCCGAGCACGTACTTCAGCGAGCGCAGCTCCATCGTCAGCTTGTTCCACAGCTTGCGCAGCAGGTTGGGGCGCGGCGCGGGCATGCTCGACACCAGCGAGCTCAGCTCGATGTAGTGCGTCGGCGTGCGGCCCATGCCCTCGAAGTCGTGCTCCAGCCCCTGGCTGAGCTGGCGCAGCTCCGGCTCCAGGCGCTGGTGCACCGCGTCCGTCATCAGGACGTACTCGGACACGGGCACGTCGTTCTTCAGCATCCGGTGCAGGAGGATGACGTCCACCCCCGCCAGCTCCGTGAGGTGCTTCACCTTCTGGAAGGCGACCTCCCCGGCGTGGGCCACGAACTTGAGCGTCAGGTTGCCCACCTGCGTGCACCCGTCGCACTTGCACATGCGGTCGATGACAAGCTCTTCCCGGCGCTCCAGGAAGGCCCGGCGGATGGCCGCCACCTGCTTCGCGACCGGCGAGGTGTCCTCGCCCACGGCGTAGAAGAAGGCCGCGTCGCCTTCCAGCTTCGCCAGCTTGAACCGCCCGGACGCGTCGATGACGGCTTCCAGCAGCTGGGCCACCGTGTCCTGCGCGTGCGCGAGACCGAAGCGGTGCTGCCGCATGAAGCGGGTGTAGCCGCCGATGTCCGCGATGAGCAGCAGCGCCTTCTCAATCGCCATTCGGCGGCCAGCCTATCTCAAGTCCCCGGACGTGCGTCAGTGCCGGGGCAGCGCGCAGGTGCCCACGTCGCGCAGCAGCTTGTGCGCCTCCGCCAGCAGGGCATGCCCCTTCACCTCCGGGGGCACGCGGGCGATGAGCTTCATGTCCGGCGTCAGCCGGTAGAAGCCCTTGGAGCGCTGCACCAGCGCCGCCACCTTCGCGCCGTCCAGGAGCGCGTCGCCGCCCAGCGCCAGCGACAGCCGGGCCGGGCCTCCCTCCAGCGCGCGCAGCCGCAGCTCGCGCATGTCGATCTTGAGCAGCGTCACCTCGGAGAGGGCGTCCACCTCGTCGGGCGCCTCGCCGTAGCGGTCCACCAGCTCCGCGCGCAGGTCCGTCACCTCGTCCGGGTGGCTGGCCTGGCTGAAGCGCTTGTAGAACACCAGCCGCTGGTGCACGTCCGCCACGTAGTCGTCGGGGATGAGCGCCGGCATGGGCAGGTTGATGTCCGGCTCCACGTGCACCTTGGGCGGCTGGCCCTGGAGCTCCGCGACGGCCTCCTCCATCAGCTGCGCGTACAGGTCGAAGCCAATCTCCGCGATGGCGCCGGACTGCTTCTCGCCCAGCAGGTTGCCCGCGCCGCGGATCTCCAGGTCGTGGCTGGCGATGGAGAAGCCCGCGCCCAGCTCCGTGAAGTTCTGGAGCACCTCCAGGCGCCGCTGCGCGTCCTTCGTCACCGGACGGCGGGTGGGCACCAGCAGGTACGCGTACGCGCGCTCCTTGCTGCGTCCCACGCGTCCGCGCAGCTGGTAGAGCTGCGCCAGACCGAACTGGTCCGCGCGGTTGACGATCATCGTGTTGGCGCTGGAGATGTCGATGCCGCTCTCGATGATGCTGGTGCACAGGAGCACCTGGAACTTGTGCTCCGTGAACTGGAGCATCACCTTCTCCAGCTGCCCCTCGCCCATCTGGCCGTGCGCCACGCCGATGGAGACGTTCGGCAGGAGCTTCTTCAGCTCCTGCTCCATGGACGGCAGGGACTCCACGCGGTTGTGCACGAAGAAGACCTGACCACCGCGAGCGATTTCTCGGTCCACGGCCTCCTTGATGACGGCCTCGTCGTACTTCATCACGAAGGTGCGGATGGCCCGGCGGTCCTGCGGCGGCGTGGCGATGATGCTCATGTCGCGCACGCCGGACATGCTCATGTGCAGCGTGCGGGGGATGGGCGTCGCCGTCAGCGTCAGCACGTCCACCTGCGTGCGCAGCCGCTTGAGCGCCTCCTTCTGCTTCACGCCGAAGCGCTGCTCCTCGTCCACCACCAGGAGCCCCAGGTCCTTGAAGGCCACCTCGCCCGCCAAAAGCTTGTGCGTGCCGATGACGATGTCGACCTTGCCCTCCTTGGCGCGGCGGAGGATGTCGCGGATCTCCGGCGGCTTGCGGATGCCGGAGATCACTTCCACCGTGACGGGGTAGTCCTTGAAGCGCTTCTTGAAGGAGTGGAAGTGCTGCTGCGCCAGCACCGTGGTGGGCACCAGCACCGCCACCTGCTTGCGGTCCAACGTGGCCTTGAAGGCGGCGCGCATCGCCACCTCCGTCTTGCCGTAGCCCACGTCGCCGCAGACGAGCCGGTCCATCGGCTGCGCCTTCTGCATGTCCGCGAGCACGTCCTCGATGGCCTTCGCCTGGTCCGGCGTCTCGTCGAACTCGAAGTCCGCCTCGAATTGGGCGAAGTAGCGGTCCGGCGGCGCGAACGCATAGCCCGGGTGCGCCTTGCGCGCGGCGGCCATCTGCAGGAGCTCCGCCGCCATCTTGAGCAGCTGCTCCTTGACGCGCTTCTTCGTCTTCTCCCAGCTCGTCGTGCCCAGCTTGTCCAGCTGGACCTTCTCCGGGTCGCCGCCGGTGAACTTCTGGATGAGCCGCATGCGGCCCACCGGCAGATAGATCTTGTCCCGCCCCGCGTACTCCAGGACGAGGAAGTCCCCCGGCACGCCCTGCACCTCCATCTTCGTCAGGCCCGCGTAGCGCCCGATGCCGAAGTCGGTGTGGACGATGAGGTCGCCTTCCTTCAGGTCCTTGAAGCCCGCGGCGAACGCATCCAGCTTCTTGCTGCGCTTGACGCGGCGGCGGGAGCGGACGCCGAAGATCTCCTCGTCCGCCAGCACCGCCAGCCGGCCTTCCGGGTCGATGAAGCCGTGGCTCACCTCGCCGGTGAACAGGTGCGCCCACACCGCCGGCTCGTAGAGCTTCGCCGGGTCCTGCAGGGGCTCCGTGTGCACCTTCACCATCACGGAGCGGTCCAGCAGCAGCCGCTTCAGCCGGTCCGCCTGGCTGAGCGTGCCGCACGCCACCGCGCAGGCCACGCCGGTGTCGCGCCAGCGCTGCAGCCGCTCCACCAGCGGGGTGAGCGCGCCCTCCTCACCGTGGTGCGCGAGGATGGCCTCGCGCAGGTCCTGCGTCGTGCCGAAGGTGAAGGCCACGGGCACTTCGGACTGCGTGAGCGACAGGCCTCCGCCCTCCACCACGCGCAGGGCCTTGAGCCCCTCCGCCACACCCTCGCGCGTGAGGAAGTGGTGCTCCGGCGGATAGGTGAGGTCCTGGCGCGCGTCCGCCTCCGCCACGCCCTTCGCCAGCTCCGCGGACAGTTCCTCCAGCGCGCGGTCCAGGCCCACCGGGTCGTCCAGGTAGACGACGGGCTCCGGAGCCCACGCGCGCAGGTAGTCGAACACCGACGCCAGCCCGCCCTCGAAGAAGCCGGGCAGCAGGCCCTCCAGGCCAAAGCCGGGCAGCCCTTCGCGGAGCGCGTCCAGCCGCTCGCGCAGCTTGATGGTGGGCAGGTTGATGCGGTCCGCCACCGCGCGGGCGGCGGCCTCGGCGCGCGGGCGGGTGTCGTCGGTGAGCAGCAGCTCGCGCGCGGGCACCAGGTCCACCGTCTTGAGCGCGTCCACCGTGCGCTGCGACTCCGGGTCGAAGACGCGGATGGACTCGATGGTGTCCCCGAAGAACTCCAGGCGCACCGGCCGCTCGTACAGCGGGCTGAAGACGTCCAGCAGGCCGCCGCGCACGCTGAAGGTGCCCTTGTCCTCCACCAATGGGCTGTTCTGGTAGCCCATCAGCGCCAGCTTCCGCGCCAGCGAGTCGCGGTCGAAGTCCTGGCCTACCTCCACGCGCTGGGCCAGCCCCTCCATCACTCCCAGGGGCAGCACGCGGCGGTGCAGCGCGCGCAGGGACAGCACCAGCGCGGGGAAGGGCGTGCCGCGCGCCAGGTGGAACAGCGCGCCCAGTCGCTCCGTGATGGGGCCTGCCTCCGGCGACAGCTCGTCGTACGGGAGCACCTCGTCCGCGGGCAGCCGCAGCACGCGAGGCTCCAGCAGGCTGCCGGTGCCTCCCAGGAAGAAGGCCAGGTCGTGCGCGAGCGCGTCCGCCGCTTCTTCATCCACGGCCACGCACACCAGGGGCGCGCGCAGCTCGCGGTGCAGGCGGGCAAGCAGGTGGCCACGCGCCGCGCCCTTCACCCCCTGCGTCCGCGCGCGGTGCCCTGCGCGCAGGGAGGCGAGGAGCCGGGCGAAGGCATCACCGGAGGGAGGGGGAGCGCCGCCGGGCCAGGACGTGCCGTCGGTCTTCGGGGGGAGAGAGGTATCCATTCGAGGGCCCGTGTGGGGCCCCCGGCTAATTAGGGTGCGCCTTCTCCCAAATCAACGCTGGATGCGGACACCTGTCGTGTCCATGGGAACAGCGGGACGGCCGCTGGGCGGGGAGGCTCACGCGCGCCCGGGACACGGAAAGGTCCCCGGGCGCGCGGCGGGCTCGCTCAGGGCGCGGTGCAGGCGTTCGCCAGCCGGGAGTCCTTCCGGGTGACGTCCGTGGTGGTGGCGGCCACCGAGTCGCAATCCATCACGCTGGACAGGCCCGTCAGCGGCTCCACCATCAGCACGCTCTTGGGGCGGCCGGAGGTGAACCGGAACTGGATCTGGTGGTCCTTCGGCGCCGCGGCGGCGACGAGCGCGGCCTGGCCCAGCTGCCCCTGCATGCAGTCCATCTTGTTCAACACCGGCCGGCCGGAGCCCGGCAGGAAGCACAGGTTGTTGATGTCCGTCGCGCTCATGCTGTCCGGGATGACGATGTCCTGCCCCGTGGAGCTGCAGCAGTCGGGCGTGGTGCGGCAGGTCTTGTCCACGCAGGACGTGCTGGGACACTCATCCATGGACCACTCGTCCGGGTTGGCCAGGTCACTGCCGCACTTCAGCTGTTCCCAGCGGGCCACGGTGCGCCGCGTGCCATCCGGCAGCTCGACGTTGTTCTCCACCACGATGCGCACGGGCTGGTTGGTGCTGATCGCCAGCTGGCGCGCTCGCAGCGCGCCCGACCACAGCTCGCGCGTGGCCATGCTCTCGCGCTGTCCGCCAATGCGGCTCTGCATCCCTCCCACCGCCAGGGCGATGAAGACGGACACCACCGCCAGCGCGGTCAGCACCTCCAACAACGTCATGCCACGCGTCTGCTTCATGGAGTCACCGGAGCCGTAACGGGCCGGGTCAGGCCCACGGTCATGTTGCGCGCCGCGACGCGGAACGTGTAGCGACGGCGCGTGTAGCCATCCTTCGCCAGTCCCTCTTCATCCGTGCCCGTGGTGTCCGCGTCGCGGTTGATGCGCCGCGTGCGGATGACCAGCGTCACCTCCAGCTCACGCACCCGCTGGCGGAGGCGCTTGATGACCTCTTCCTTCGTGGTCGCGGCCGGAAGGAGACCTCCCCCGAAGGCGATGTCGTCCGTCTTGCAGGAGCCCAGGGTGTACTTGGCCACGTCGCAGTCGGAGATGGCAGGACGCGCGGCGGCCGGGGGCACGTCGCTGGGATACCAGTCCAGCTCGTTCAGGGGATTGGCGAGATTGACGACGCCCTCGCGCACGGTGAGCTGCTCCACGTCACGGCTCAACACCGACCAGTCCTCCTGGTTCGGGGCGCGGTACTCCAGCGTGGGGATGCCGCCCTTCCAGTTCACCCGGTAGGCCGCGCCGTTCAGCCGCAGGGCCACCCAGTTCTCGACGTCTCCGGACGCCTTCGTCCACAGGTCCTTGCCGGCGCAGACATCCGAGCGCGGCACCTCGGGGGTCGGCCCCTTGATGACGAGCTTCCCGGAAGCCTCCTGCACGCTGTCCACCAGGACGGGACAGGCCTTCTTGTTGCCCCCGCTGGCGAGCACGGCCAGCGTGGGGACGGCGGGGTCCATCAGCGCCGTCGAGGGATTCGGGCGCGTGCAGAAGGTGCCCGCCGTGGTGGTCTCCTCCTCGCGGATCCGCGACAGCGTGTCGCAGGTCCTCAGGGTGATCATCCCGTTCGTGTCCCCCCAGTAGAGCTGGAGGGCGTCCGACGCCGGGAACCCCACGGGCGGCGGCGCGTAGTCCGTCGGGTCCGCGCCCAGCGTGGTCCCGATGCCCGTCGTCAGGTCCGGCTTGGACCAGACCGTGATGGCCGAGCGCTCGTCGTCGTTCGCGAAGGAGATGGGCGTGTTGCCCATGCCGGTGCCCGCGCGGGACACGTCCAGCGTGATCTGATCCTTCACGGCCCGCCCGGTGACCTGGGCGGTCATCGTCTGTTCCTCGAACAGGGCGCGCTTCTGCATCTGGGCGCCCACCACCAGCCCCGTGGTGAGCACGATGACCCCGATGGCGCTGGCGATCATCACTTCAAGGAGCGTGAAGCCCCGGTTGCGCAAGGAGGCCGGTGTCATGGCGCCATCCGACTCTGGAGGACCACCATCTGCTGGTCCGAGCGGATGCCCGGCTCATCCCAGGCCACGGAGACCCGCACGTTCACGAGCGTGCCCGTCGTGGTCCCCACGAGCGGGCGGGTGATGGCCGGCTCGCCCGCCTTGCCATCCTCGATGCTGCCGGGGACCACGGAGTTGTCCACGTCCACGGTCACCGTGTACTTGCGCGCGATGATGTTCGTATCGGTGGGAGCCGTAGCCCGCTGGAACCCCTCCGACGTCTGGTACACGTCGAAGGTTTCGTTCGACACCGTCTCACACGTCACCGAACCCTGGCAGCCCCGCTGAAGGATGTTCTCCAGGGTCTGCTCCGCGATGATCTGCGCCTGGTTGGCGGTCAGGGTCCGGCGATTGGAGCGGGTCGTCTGGCTCACCACGGTCATCGCGGCTGCGACTCCCAGCAGCATGACGGCCATGGTGGCCATGACTTCCAGCAGGGTGACACCCCGTGAGGCGCGCTGCTTCATTGCGGCAGTCTCCCGTCAGGCAGCGGTTCCCACAACATGATCTGCGAGCGAGGCACTCCACTCGTGCCCGCCTTGTTGTTCCAGTCCTCGCCGCCCTTGACCTTCATCTTACCCGTGGCCGTGAGCACGAAGAGGTGCTCGTCGTGGACCACCGGCGCGGAGATGGCGTGTCCATCCAGCTCGCTCGCCGCACCGCCGACAAGCGCGCCGCTCGACTGGCTGGCCATGTAGGCCTCACCCTTCGCTTCCGCGTTCAGGCTGCAGATGTCCGCCGCCGTTCCCACCGCGGTCGCCGCGTAGATGTTGTCCGAGCTGAGCGCCACACCACCCCACAGCTTCTGACCCGGGTTCATCTTCTGCACCCACAGGGGCTTGAGCTCCTTGCACCCGTTCTTGTTCGTGGGGTCCGTGTCCTCGAAGGCGAGCAGGTGGTACTGGTACGTGGGGTTCAGGGGGTTCTGGACATCCGGGAGGTAGCCGTCCGTGTACTTGTCGGGGCTGTCGCTGGTGCCGAAGTAGAAGCGCACCGCCGGGCCCGCATCCGTCGCGACCAGCTTCACCGCGATGTTGGAGTAGAGCTCCTGCAGGTCCAGCTGCGTCTGGCTCGCATCCGCGCGGCCCTCCAGCGCGGACGCCGCGTGGGCCACCATGCACTTCTGCACCTGGCTGCCCAGCTTCCGCGAGGTGTTCACGTCCTTGAGGTTGACGCGCCACACGCTGCCGGCCGTGGTGGGCACGTACAGGACGTCGTAGGAGCCGTCCTGGTCCAGGTCCAGCATCGCCGTCTCCGCCGCGATGCCCGAGCCCTGCTCGAAGGTGACGACGCCCGCGTACCTGCCGGGGTCGCCAGGGCCGTACTCGAGCGGCTTCCCCGTCTTCATGTCGAGGATGTAGATGGCGCCCGCGCGCGCCTCGCCCGGGTCGTAGTCGGTGCCCACCACCGCCACCCAGCGCCGGTCCTTGTCCTGCGCGGAGCCCCAGGAGATGCGTCCCACCGAAGGCGCGTGCCGGGAGCCCGAGTTGTCCGGCAGCTTCACGGTGCCGGTCTTGTCGTCCTTCACGGCCTGGGTGAAGGCGGACGCCACATCCGTGTCCGCCAGGCTGAACTCCCACATGGGCAGCGGGTACCGGTCCGTCTTCGTGGGGTCCGTGATGTCCAGCGCGAAGACCACCGGGCTGGTCTTGCCCGTGGCGGAGACGAGCACCGTCTTGGCGCCCTGCTGCTTCTGCGCCGTGGTCGCGGGCGTCCAGGTGTACTTGATGTTGTCGTTCCAGTCGTTGCGGTCACCCAGGTCCACGTTGGCGATGCTGGGCGAAGCGTCCATCTGCGGCTTGGGCAGGGTGCCCGAGCCGCGGAAGCGCACGTACTGGTTGCGGTACTGCTCCAGCATCAGGGAGGGCATGTAGGCGAACTCTTCCTTGCCGGTCCCGTACTCGCGCTCCGCCTTGGTCGGGTCGGCAGGGCACGACTTCGGGCGGAAGTAGCCGCGGTACTGGGCCTCCGACACGCAGTCGTCGTACAGGGCGTTGCGGAACTCACCCGCGTTGAAGGCGTGCAGCACGCCCGACATCGTCCCCACGAAGGCCTTGGTGCTTCGATCCTGGAGGGGCGCCACGAAGTTCTTGCGGTAGGTGTCGCGCTCGGTGCCCTTCGCGTTCTGGTACCAGTTGTCCTGGTACGGGGGCACGGCCACCGCCACGGTGGAGAGGTTGATGCCGCCGAAGGCCCAGGGGCGGAACTGCGAGGTCCTCTTGTTGTCGTACCCGTACAGCCAGTCGATGAGGAACTGGCGGTCGCTGTAGGGGTTGATGGCGGGATCCGCCTGCGCGGTGACGGTGCAGGTCTTGTCGTTGTTCATGTCGTACAGGTAGCGGCCGTCAATCTCGCTGTACGTGTTGCAGTAGGAGGCAGGCAGCAGCGTGTTGCCCAACGCGGCCACGTCACTGAGCTCCGTGCGGGCCCCCGAGCCGTTCATCGTGTAGAGCTTGCGAGCGGATCCGGCCAGCGACAGCGCCATCACGCGGCCGGCTTCCCAGCGCAGCTCCGGGTCGGTCTTGGCGACCCCCGGCTCGTAGAGCGACTGCATGTACAGGCGGCCGCGGATGGTGAAGTCCTTGGAGTCGTCATAGGCGCGCGTGCCGGCCGGAGGCAGGCTGCCCTCGGTGCTGCTCCAGCCCTTGCCCCAGTTCTGGCCCGGCGTTTCGTTCACGCCCCAGACCGCGACGTTGCCCAGGGTGCTGGGGCTGGAGCGCGCGTAGGAGCCGGAGCGCACCGCCTGGTAGCCGATGTCGACCTCGTCGATGATGGGACGGCACAACTCGCTGGGGCTGCTGATGTCCACCTTCCAGCACAGCTGCGACCCGGTGAGGCCCAGCGCCAGGATGTCGATCTCCACCTCCTGGTCGGGGTACTGCTTGTCGTTGTTGAACGGCACCGGCACCCACCCGGGGTTTTCGTTCTTTTCGTAGACGCCCGCGGCGTTCAGCACGCGGCAGTCCACGGCGATGGAATAGGTGATGGTGGGCTTCACGCCGCTCGCGGTGCAGGCACCCGCGACCTCCTCGGTCCAGCAGGGCGCCTTCGTGCAGGCAGGGGCGGGCTTGCAGGACGGCTCATCCACCATGTTGCAGGAGGACTTGGTGCGGATGTTCGTGGGCGGGTTGCCCGGGGTCTTGTACGGGGCGACGTCGTCCTGGCGGCGGAAGCGGACCTTGGTGATGGTGAAGTCCGGGCCCAGCTTGTCGCCTGTGTCGCTCATGACGTCCGAGGTGATGGTGGTGGACTTGGCGCCACCGCCGTTCTCCTTGTTGATCATGAACACGATGTCGTTGAAGTCGCGGTCACCGCCGCCGTTGAGGTCCTCGAAGCCGAGGATCCACCGGAAGGGGTCCGTGGTGGGCGCGCCCACGATGACGTGGGGCATGAAGTTCATGCTGGCCATCGCCTTCGCCTTCTTCGGGTCGGTGAGGTCCTTGCCCGGTGCCGGCACGACCACGCCTTCCATGGGCATCTTCAGGTTCTTGTAGGCGGGCGAGTCCAGGCGCTTGAGCGTGTCATTCTCCAGCCAGCCGCAGGCCTTCTTGGCCGGGGTCGTGCCGTCAATCTTGCAGGCGGACCCGTCCGAGGGGGAGTTGCAGCTCTCGGAGTACTTGCAGCCGATGTTGCGCTCCGCCACCACGTTGTCCGTGGGCGCCTTGAAGTTCTGGTCCAGGTTCCACGTGGCCTTGGAGAAGAACACGGAGACGGACGTCTGCAGGTGCAACAGGCACTTGCCGTCCTCGTCGGGGTTGTCCGCATAGGGCTGGCGCTTGAGGCAGGGGGCGACCGTGTCGTTGTCCGTGTTGTGACGGGCATCGTAGTAGACGACGGCGAAGAAGATGATCTCCTTGCCACCCGCGACGAGGCCCAGGTTCACCCGGCGGTCGCCAGTGTTGATCTTCTCGTAGTTGTCCTTGTCCGCGGCGTACTGGTCCTTTTCGGACTTCGGCGCCGAGTCAGGGGGCTTGATCGGCGCGGGGAGCTTGATGCCCCGGAAGTCATACTGGGAGACGTTGTAGTCGGGCACGCCGTTGAAGGTGTCGTCGGCGTCCGCGACGGGACCCAGGTTGCGCGTGACGGTATAGTCGCTGTCGTCGTCCACGAGCAGGAAGACCATTCTTCCAATGCCCAGGTTGTTGTTCTGCGGCACGGCCGGCTCGAGCAGGTTGGGGATGTAGTTGAACAGACCCCGGTCGCCCTGATCGTCGTTGACGTTGTTGACGCCCACCCAGTCCGCTTCGATGTTGAACTGACTGGAGTGCCCGCGGCCCGGGCGCGCGTCCGTGACGTCATCTTCGTGGCGGAAGGTGCTGCCGCAGGCGCCCATCGCCAGCTCGGGCTCGTTGTACTTCTTGCCCCCGGACGTGAAGGTGTTGTTGCAGCGCCGCGACAGGCCCACGTACTTGATGGGCAGGACCGTGTCGTCGTCCGGCGTCAGGTTGTAGATGGCCTCGTGCAGGTCGAGGATGCCGTTGTCGTTCAGGTCGACCAGCTCGTGGGTGACCTTGTCCGCGTAGCCACGCTTCACCACGTCTTCCATGTACATGTAGCCGAGCGAGTGCGACGCGCCGGCGGACTCGTACACGTAGTCGATGGTGACCGTCTGGTCGAACGGGAAGATGATGTTCTCTGAGTCCAGCTTCTTGAGGTTGGTGTTGAGCTGGAGCCGGCCGTCCTTGCGCAGGAGGATGGTGTTGTTGGCGACGGTGAGGCCGTCAGGGCCCAGCTTGAAGGCGCCCTGCTTGTCGTTGGACAGGTCGTCCTGGCAGAGCTGCTGCGCGTGGACCAGCGAGGGCGTCGTGACCGCCAGCACCAGCGCCGTGAGGGTTCGTTGAAAGAGCGTGCGCATCACTGCTTCCCCTGGGTCTTCGGCTGGGACTTCGCCTTCGCTTCGGCCTCGGCCTTGTCACGCGCCTTGCGTGCCGCCACCTGCTCCGTCATCTGCTTGCGCAGCATCATCCGGCGGGAGGGCGCGGGAGGCACCACCACGGTGGACAGGTAGCTGGTGAGGGCGTCCAGCTCGTCGGGGGGCAGCAGGCGCGTGTCGCAGTCCGTCTTCGGGTTGATCCGGTGGGGGGACCGCACCCACGTCTGGACCTCCGCCAGGGTCTTCTTGTCCAGCACCTGGTCCATGTAGGGACCCACGGGCTTGCGCACGCCGAGCGGCCCCACCGGCTGCTTCTCCGTGGGGGTCCTGGCTTGATGGCATTGCGCGCAGGCCTTGTTGAAGGCCACCGCGCCTCGGTCCTGGGCGCTGGCGAGCACCGGCAGCAGGAGCAGCAGGGGAGTCAGGCGTTTCATGGGGGGCTCGTGGGAGAAGACGAGGTCACGGAAGGGTGATGGTGGTTCCCGCGGGCGCCTTCTGGTCCGTGGGATTGTTGTAGGTCATGTCCGGGCCGCAGCCCTTGGTGATGCAGCCGGGCGCGAAGATGGATTCGCCAATCGCGTTGGTGACCAGCGCCTGGACCATGGAGCGCGTCGGACGACGGCCCTCCTCCATGGTCACCTCGCCCACGGCGAGGATCCACAGCTGGCGGTTGCTGTCGACGGTGTTCTGGTCGTCGTCCAGGTCATCCCGGACGAAGACGCGGTAGCGCACGTTGCGCTGCTCCGGATAGTCCACGCCCACGGGGATTTCGGACGGGCTCAGGTTGGCCGTGGTCACCGTGTAGGGGTTCCATCCGCCCTCCGGTCCGGGCAGCAGCTCGTACCAGGGGGGATTGGCGGCGGCCAACGCGGGGATGTCGGCCACCGGAGCGACCCCGCCCAGGGCGGCGGACAGGCCCATCGTGGAGTTGTTCCCGTTGTTGTTCAGCAGCAGGCGCACCGTCTCGCGCCCTTCGGCGAGGCCCGCCTCGGCGGCGAAGAACGCCTGCTTCTGGCGGCGGGTGTCCGCCTGGGTGTCGGCCTCGCGGCCCACCACGCTGAAGCTGAGCATCACCGCCATCGTCACGACCGCGACCACGCCCAGCGCGAGCAGGAGCGTGAAGCCACGGGACTGACGGCGGGGGGTTGGGCGACGCACCATCGGGGGCTCCTTCACGTACCCCTGGGGGGAGGTACGGCTTGGGAGCCACTGAACAGCAAGCTTCGTGCCGGGAATTCCGGCGCTCAAACCGCCGGAATAAGGGATGTCCGTGATGCGGGGGGGTGCCGTCTGACGTCAGGGGGCTGCGCAAACTTTGCGAGCCCCCTCATTCTTGCGATGTAGCCCGGCCGTCAGCGCTGGCCGCCGCGCACGGCGGCGCGCAGGCGGAGCATGTCGTCCAGGACGCCGGGGTCCACCAGCTCCAGGGCGGCCTTCTGGGAGAGGGCGCGGGTCTGCCGGCGGTACTCCTCTTCATCCTCCTCGCCGCCGCCCTTGCCGCCGTCGCTGCCACCCTTGCCACCGCCCTTGCCGTCGCCGCCCTTGGGCATCAGCGCCACCGGCTGGGAGACGCCCGGCTCCAGGCGGGGGAAGGCATTGGCGTCGGCGCGCACCGACGTGAAGAGGCTGACCATGGACAGGCAGAACACGATGGCGACGGTGAGGGTCTTCATGGCGGCTCCAATTCTCCCAATCCCCACGACGCCCGGACGCGAAGGGTTATTCACGAGCGCTACTCCTTCGCCTTGAAGGTGCGGATGTATCGCACCAGGGCGTCCATCTGCTCCGGGGTGAGCCGGTCCTTGTAGGCCTTCATCTTGGGGTTGTGGGACGAACCGTTGGCGATGACCTCGCGCAGTTCGGTGTCCGACTCCGCCTTCTGCCAGGCGGCCCGGCTCATGTCGGGGATGGACTCCTTCTGGCCCATGCGCGTCTGGGCGCGGCCGTCCGGACCGTGGCAGTTCTTGCAGCTCTTGTCCCAGAGGGCGGCGGCGTCCTCGGCATGGGAGACGGCCGGGGCGCACAGCAGGAGGGTGGACAGCAGGCACCACCGCGAGGTCATGCACGGTCTCCGAGGGGAGGGGGACGCCAGTATAGCCACGCGCTCAGGAACCGGCGCGGGGCCAGAAGGGCGCGGTGGGGCGGTTGGGGGGCTGGAGCCAGACGGACTCCAGGAAGCGCACCGCGTTCTGATCCGCCCGGTCGTTCCGGGTGAACGCCGCCTGCGCGCTCGCGAGCACCGCCAGCGTCGCGAGCCCCGCCACCCAGGCGGCAGGCGGAGGCGCGCGTCCGGCCGCGTCCCGGAGCAGCGCTCCGAAGACGGACGCCGCCACGGTGACGAGCGCCGCGAGCAGCACCGCGCCCGCCACGGACATGGGCAGACCGAACCAGGCGAGCAGGTTGGGCGGGTGGTAGCCGTCCAGCAGGAGCGGCCGGGCCAGCGCGAGCACGGGGGTGGAGACGTCGTCGGGGATGTAGTTGACGAAGGTGGCCAGGCCCGTGACGAGCACGGACGCCGCGCACAGCATGGCCGCGATACCGGACAGCACCGGCCGGCCGGCGCCGCGCAGCCGCTCCAGCACCAGGCCCGCGGGCAGGAGCAGGAAGGGCACCAGCCCCGTGAGGTGCCGGGGCCCCGTGGTCCAGCCCCACGAGTCGTAGGTGAACGACGAGGTGAAGTACGTGTAGCCGGCGAGCGTGGCCGCGGACATCCAGAAGAGGGCGCGTCCTTCCGCGGACGTCCGGCCCAGGCGCTTGAGCAGCGCGAGTCCGGGCAGCGCGAGCAGGAGGAACGGCGACAGGGTGAAGAGGCCCCGCAGCGGGGAGAAGAACGACAGCGTGAAGGCGCGCGGATCCGGCGTGCGGATGCCCAGGAAGCCGCCCAGGTGCCACGGCTGGTAGGCCGCGTCGTTGAGGTGCTTGTAGCCCGTCTCCAGCGGGTGCCCGAAGGTGGCCTGGTGGTAGAGCCCCAGCGCCACGATGAAGGGCAGCGCGCCCAGCACGGCGAGCCCCGTGGCCCGCCCCAGCTTCTTCAGCCGCGCGGCCCAAGGCTCCGGGGCCTCCGGCGTGCCCAGCACGGTGAGGACGGCGTAGAGGATGAGTCCCAGCACGCCCAGCGCGCCGGTGTATTCAGCGGCGACGGTGGCGCCCGCGCACGCGCCGGCCACGACGTAGCCGCGCTCGCGCCATTCTCCGCGCGACAGCTTCCAGAGCGCGTAGAAGCCCGCGAAGAGCAGCACCGCCGTCGTCTGGTGGCTCATGAAGAGCAGTGAGTAGCTGAACGCGAGCGAGCCCAGCGCGTACGTCACCGTGACGCCGTCCGCGACGACGGGCGACAGGAACGCGGAGAGGAAGCGGCGCACCAGCCACAGCAGCCCCAGCGTGGGCAGCACCGTGAGGAAGAGGCGGCTGAAGAAGACGAGCGGCACCTCCGGCACGGCGTAGCGGTGGCTGCCGCCAATGACCCTCAGGCCCGCGTACACGGGCACCGCGGCGAAGGACAAAAGCGGCGCCTTGGACGGGTAGTAGCGGCCGTCCATCACGGACAGGTCGCCCACCGGGCCGTAGTCGCGCAGGGCGCGGTTGATCTCCAGCGTCCCGTCCTCCACCAGGGCGCGCGTCTGCCACAGGCGGCACAGCTCGTTGGGCGAGCGCAGGCCCGGGTGGTACGGGAAGAGGAGCACGTAGAGCGCCGCGACCGTGGCCCACACCGCCCTGGGCAGTCCCGCAGCGCGGGGCGCGGGCGCCACGGTGGGAGGCGCCGGGGCCGCGTCGGGAGACGGCGGGGAGGTGGGGTGGGGTTCGGCGCTCACGCGGGCATCAGACGGCGCGGGCGACGGCGAACAGGCTCATGCCCACGGGCAGCCGCACCTGTTGCTCGGCCTGGGCGATCAGGGGGGCCAGCGTGTCGTAGAGCTTGAGCTGGAGCTTGGGCACCGCGCGGCGGCGCAGGAGGCGGCTGTTGACGAACCAGCCCGGCAGGCCCACCAGGTTCATCCACTCCAGCGTGTCCACGCGGAAGCCGTTCTCCTGCAGCACCGCGCGCAGGGACTCCGGCGTGTAGCGGCGGTAGTGGCCCACGGCCTCGTCGATGGCGCCGAACAGCTGCGGCAGCGCCGGCACGAGGATGAGCACGCGGCCATCCGGCTGCAGAATCTGGCGGAAGCGGCGCACCGCGGACGCGTCGTCCGGGATGTGCTCCATCACGTTGGACAGCACGATGGTGTCCAGGTTCTCCGCCTTCAGCGCCTCCCAGTCCGCGAGCGCCACGTCGGACAGGTAGGGGCGCACGTGGGGCTTGCCGCGGAACATGTTCTTCAGGCGGTCCACGTAGAAGCGCTCCACCTCCAGCGCGACCAGGTGCTCCGCGCCGGCCTCCAGCTCGCGGGTGATGGTGCCGATGCCGGCGCCAATCTCCAGCACGCGGCGGCCCATGTGTTCGCGGAAGCGGCGGCCCAGCCACTGGTTGTAGTGGGTGGCGCCGTCCATGCGCTCCAGGGAGGAGTAGCCCTCGTGCTGGTTGTCCGCGTCGTCGCGCACGGTGGCGTAGCGCACCAGCGTGCGCAGGCGGGCCAGGTGCGCGGAGGCCGGGCGGCGCGGCACGGCCTGCAGCGGCGGCAGGGACACTTCCGTGAGGCGGAAGAGCTGCGCGGCCAGCTTCACCACCAGCTCCGCGTCCACCGCGTCGTCGTCGCTGGTGAGCTGGATGGAGCGCAGCGCCTCCGTGCGGAAGGCGCGCAGGCCGGTGAGCGGATCCGTCAGCGCCACGTCGGTGACGAAGCGGGTGATGCCGCCCAGCGCGCGCTCGGCCACCATCTCCGGCGACATGCCGGAGCGCCGGCCGAAGACGCCGTCCGCGGTGTCGTCCCGCAGGGGCTGCACCAGGGCGTCGTAGGTGTCGGGCGAGTAGGCGGCGTCCGGATCCTGGAGCACCGTGTGGGCGCCGGTGACGTGGGGCAGCGCGGCGCGGATGGCCGCCCCCTTGCCACCCTGGGCGGCGAGGACGTGGACGTTGGGACCGGGCGTGACGTCCACCGGCCCTTCACCCGCGAGCACGACCTGGGCCTGGCCGGACAGCGCGTGAGCGAACCGGGCGGCGGCGGCGGCGGTGGCGGGGTTGAAGGGCAGGACGACGGAAAGCGCAGGAACCATTGCGCCGCTCACTACCACAGGCGCCTCCAGGGTGCGCGTTCGCGGACCGGCGCGGATGGATGGGGGGCATCCAGGCGGCGTCGGTTGGATGGACAACCCGCCCCGCCCGTTGCACGCTCCGGGCGTTATTCCCCCAGCGCGATGTGGGTGCAGGTCGGGTCCGGATGAGTTCGGGCCGGTGGAGACCGCCCGCGGCAGCCACTTCCGGAGAGACGCGACGTGGAAGGAACGGTGTTGGACCCGGCCGGTGGGGCGCCCGGCGCGACGTCCGCGAGCGTGATGCACCGGCTGCGGGGCGTGTGGCGCCGGCGGTGGGTGATGCTCGGGGTGGCGTTGGCGGTCACCGCGCTCACGGCGGCGTGGACGCTGCGCCAGCCGCGCATCTACGCGGCCAGCACCTCGCTCATCATCGACGTCACCGCGCCGCGCATCCTCGACGGCGAGGTGAAGGAGGTGATGGGGGAGGAGCGCAGCAACTACTGGTTCAACAAGGAGTACTACGCCACGCAGAGCGAGATCATCACCTCGCGCGCGGTGGCCAGCCGCGTGGTGGACCGGCTGGGGCTGTCGAAGGACGCGTCCTTCCTGGGCCTGCCGGCGAACCAGGACCCGGAGGAGCGCGCGAAGGCGCTGGAGGACGCGGACGCCGTGGGGCTGTTGCGCTCGCGCATCCAGGTGGTGCCCGGCAAGGACTCGCGGGTGATGAACATTGGCGTGGAGGACGTGGACCCCGCGCGCGCGGCGCTGCTCTCCAACGAGGTGGCCGCCGCGTACATGGCGGAGAACCTGGCGCTCAAGCTGCGCACCACGGAGGAGGCGCGCACGTGGCTGGAGGGGCGCCTGGACGAACTGGGCCGCCAGTCCAAGGCCGGCGAGATGGCCGTCTACGACCTGAAGAAGGACGCGGACATGCTGTCCACGTCGCTGGAGTCGCGGCTGTCCATCGTCAGCGAGCGGATCAACTCCTACAACCTGAAGCTCACCGAGGTGCGCACGCGCATCGCGGCGCAGCAGGCGCGCGTGGACGCCATCCACCGGCTGCGCAAGGACGCCGGCAACGACGAGACGTGGGCGGAGGCCGTGCCCGGCGCGAAGGACGGCCCCATCCAAGATCTCAAATCGCGCTACGGCGAACAGAAGGCCGCGTGCGCGGAGCTGACCGAGCGTTACCTGCCGGAGCACCCGAAGCTCCTGGAGTGCAACCGAAAGCTGGACGTCGTGCGCGCGGACCTGCTCAAGAGCCTGACCAACGTGGTGCGCTCGGCGGAGACGCAGCTGGCGGAGGCGCAGGGCGAGGAGAAGAACCTCAACAAGCTCCTGGACGAGACCAAGGCCGAGGCCTTCCAGGTGAACAAGAAGGCCATCGAGTACGGACGGCTGCAGCGCGAGTCGGACAACAACCAGCGGCTCTATGAGCTGGTGCTCAAGCGGCTGAAGGACATCGAGCTGTCGGGCCTGCTGCGCACGAGCAACGTGCGCGTGCTGGACCCCGCGCGGCCGGAGCTGCTGCCGGTGCGGCCGCACACGCGGCGCAACCTGATGGTGGGCTGGGTGATGGGGCTGCTCCTGGGGCTGGGCGTGGCGCTGTTCCTGGAGATGCTGGAGAACACCGTCGGGTCGCAGGCGGACGTGGAGGACGTGCTGGGCCTGGCGTTCCTGGGCGTGGTGCCGCGCATGGAGGCCACGAAGGCGCCGGGCGACCGCGATCTGTACGTGCACCGCGCGCCGCGCTCGGCGGTGGCGGAGTGCTGCCGTGCGGTGCGCACGAACCTCTTGTTCATGTCGCCGGATCATCCCTGCAAGACGCTGGTGGTGACGTCCAGCGGCCCGCAGGAGGGCAAGTCCACCACGTGCATCAACCTGGGCGTGGCCATGGCCCAGAGCGGCAACCGCGTGCTGCTGCTGGACACGGACATGCGCCGGCCCCGGCTGCACCGCGCGTTCGGCGTGCCCAATGACCTGGGCATCAGCTCGCTGGTGGTGGGCGAGGGCTCGCTGGACAAGGCGGTGAAGAGCACGGAGGTGCCCAACCTCTTCGTGCTGCCGTGTGGCCCCCTGCCGCCGAACCCCGCGGAGCTCTTGCACACGCGTGCCTTCAAGGAGCTGCTGCGCGCGGCGGGGGAGAAGTTCGACCGCATCATCCTGGACAGCCCGCCGCTCAACGCGGTGGTGGACGCGGCGGTGCTCGCCACGCAGGCGGACGGCGTGGTGATGGTGCTCAAGGCGGGCCGGACGGACCGGAGCGCCGCGAAGCGCGCGCTGCGCTCGCTGGCGGACGTGCAGGCGCGGATGTTCGGCGCCATCCTCAACGACGTGGACCTGCGGCAGCCGCGCTACGGCGACACGTACCTGGGCTACCAGGGCTATGGCCCGACGCAGGACGAGCCCAAGGGCGGGGTGGCTCCGTCGTGAAGGGCGCGGGCCTGCGGGTGCTGCACCTGGGGAAGTTCTACCCTCCGGCCTCCGGCGGCATGGAGGCGCACCTGCGCACGCTGGCTCGCGCGCAGGCGTCGCTGGGCGCGCAGGTGGAGGTGCTGTGCGCGAACCACTCCGTGGATGGCACCGGGACGAGCCACGAGTTCCACGGGCGCAGCCCCACGCGTGAGGAGTGGGATGGGCCGGTGCGCGTGGTGCGCCTGGGGCGGCTCGCGTCGGTGGCGCGCATGGACGTGATGCCGTCGCTGCCGTTCATGCTCCGGCGGGCGCTGGCGCGGGGCGTGGACGTGGTGCACCTGCATGTGCCCAACCCGAGCATGGTGCTGGCGCTGGACGCGGTGCCTCGCCTGCCCGCGGTGGTGGTGACGCACCAGAGCGACATCATCCGGCAGAAGGTCGCGGGCGCGCTGTTCCGTCCGTTCGAGTGGATGCTGTACTCGCGCGCGGCGCGGCTGCTGGCCACGAGCGACGCGTACGTGCGCGGCTCGTCGCTGCTGTCGACGTTCAAGTCGAAGGTGCGGGTGCTGCCGCTGGGCATCGAGCTGGAGTCGTACCTGCGGCCTCCTTCCGCGGAAGCGCGCGAGGCCCAGGCGCGATGGACGGCGGAGGCGGCGGGCGGGCCGCTGTGGCTGATGGTGGGGCGGCTCGTCTACTACAAGGGGTTGTTCACGGCGCTGGAGGCGCTGGTGCACGCGCCGGGGCGGCTGGTCATCGTGGGCGAGGGGCCGCTGGCGGAGGAGGGGCGCGCGCGGGCGAAGGCGCTGGGCATTGAAGATCGGGTGACGTGGGCGGGGTACCTGTCGCCGGAGGCGCTGACGGGTGCGTACCGGGCCGCGACGGCCCTGTGGTTCCCGAGCAACGCGCGCAGCGAGGCGTATGGCCTGTCGCAGGTGGAGGCGCTGGCGAGTGGATTGCCCGTGCTCAACACCGCCGTGCCGGACTCCGGCGTGGCGTGGGTGAGCCTGCACGAGCGCACCGGCCTCACGGTGCCCGTGGGAGATGCGCGGGCGCTGGCGGCGGCGGCGCGCCGGTTGGTGGAGGAGCCGGGCCTGCGCGAGCGGCTGTCGCGCGGGGCGCTGGAGCGTGCGCGAGCGGAGTTCGCCCACGACGTGATGGCGTCGCGCAGCCTGGATCTGTACGCGGAGGCGCTCGGACGGCAGCCGGTGGCGGAGGAGCGGAGCGATGCCTCCGTCCAGCACGTCGCGGGCGGGCGCTGAAGGTCCGCGCATGCACGGGTCGCGAGCGTCTCATCGTGACGGTTCCGCGGAGGGCGGAGGTGGCTCGTCGCGTGCGTCAGGTGGCGCGCCGCTGCGCGTGCTGCACGTCTCCAGTGGCAACCTCTACGGCGGCGTCGAGACGCTGTTGCGCACGCTGGCGCTCGCGAGCGCGGACCGGACGGGCGGCGCGGTGCATGCGTTCGCGCTCTGCTTCGAGGGGCGCATCGCCGAAGAGCTTCGCGCGGCGGGCGCACCGCTGACGCTGCTGGGACCGGCGAAGGTGAGCCGGCCGTGGCGGGTCTGGGAGGCTCGGCGCTCGCTGATGGCGCTGCTCCAGCGGGAGGCGTTCGACGCGGTGGTGTGTCACGCGGCGTGGCCTCAAGCCATCTTCGGGCCGGTGGTGCGCACGGCCGGTGTTCCGTTGATCTTCTTCCAGCACGACGCACTGTCGGGCTCGCACTGGGTGGAGCGCTGGGCCCGGGTCACCTCGCCGGACCTGGCGCTGTGCAACAGCCGCTACACCGCGAGCACGCTTCCGAGCGTGTATCCGCGCACGCCGTGGCGCGTGCTCCATCCGCCCGTCCGCGACGGTGGCCCGGGCCTCATGGCTTCCGAGCGCACGTCGCTCCGGGGCGAGCTGGGCGCGGACGCGGCGGACGTCGTCATCGTCCATGCCAGCCGCATGCAGGAGTGGAAGGGGCAGCGGCTGCTCCTCGAAGCGCTGGGCCGGCTGCGCCAGGTGCCTCGCTGGAAGGCGTGGTTCGCTGGCGGTGCGCAGCGCCCGGAAGAAGTCGCCTACGAAGAGGGCTTGAAGGCCCAGGCCGTGGCCCTGGGCCTTGGGGATCGCGTGCGGTTCCTGGGACAGCGCTCGGATGTTCCCCGTCTGCTTCGCGCGGCGGAGGTGCACTGTCAGCCCAACACCGGGCCGGAGCCGTTTGGCCTGGCGTTCGTGGAGGCGCTCTACGCCGGTCTTCCCGTGGTCACCACCGCGTTGGGTGGACCGCTGGAGATCGTCGATGCGTCCTGCGGCGTGCTCGTGCCTCCGACGCCGGACGCCCTGGCCCAGGCGCTGCGCGGGCTCATCGAGGATGAAGCGGCTCGGCGGAAGCTGGGCAGCGGTGGCCCTGCTCGCGCGAAGGCGCTGAGCGCGCCGGACGCCTTCCTGTCGGCGCTGGAAGACGCGGTGCGCTCCGTGGCCCGGGAGTCCGTGGCATGAGTGGCGCGAGTCCTCGTCCTCAACTGCGCGGTCCCGGTGTGCTGCATCAGCGGTACGTGCGGCGCGCGCCGGAACCCGTGGCGCAGGTCGTGCCGGCTCCGGCGGCGTCTCCGGGGCTGCTCGGTTCGGGCGGCGTGGTGGTGGCGTTCATCGCGATGCTCTTCGTCTGCCAGCTCGCGCTGCTGGTGGAGGCGCTGGCGCCAGCGCGCGTCATCTTCCGCATCCTGTCGTTCGGCACGAGCCTGGCGCTGCTGGTGCTGGTGAAGGGCCCGCGCCTCAAGCACCCGGCGATGCCCTTCCTGCTCGCCTCGGCGGGGCTCACCGCGCTGAACTTCTTCCATCCCGGCACCAACACCCCGCTGGCGGCGGCCGCGCAGCTGGGCATCCAGATCTCCGTGTTCGCGCCCCTCTTCTGGGCGAGCCGCCTGCGCATCGACGCGAAGCTGTTCGGACGCGTCGTCCTGTTGCTCTTCCTGTTCAACATGGCGAGCGCCTCGCTGGGCATCCTGCAGGTGACCTTCCCCGGCCGCTTCCAGCCCGCCCTGTCCGCCATGGTCGAAAGCCAGGGCGAGGGCTACGTGCGCAGCCTCCAGTTCGAGACCGCGAGCGGCGCGCGCGTGTTCCGCCCCATGGGACTGACGGACGTCCCGGGCGGAGCCGCCACCGGCGCCTTCTATTCGGTGCTGCTGGGCGGCGCGTTCCTGCTCAGCCGCCAGGGCATGTCCCGGAAGGTGCTGGGCGCGGCGGGCATCGGAATCGGGCTCATCTGCCTCTACCTGGGACAGGTGCGCGTCGCGGCGGTGACGCTGATCGTCTGCATGGCGGCCATGGCGCTGGTGCTCACCGTGAGTGGCCGGTGGGTGCGGCTCGTGGCCCTGGCCGCGGTCGTGGGTGGTTTCGCGGTGGTGGCCTTCGGCTGGGCCGTCGCGGTCGGCGGCGACGCGGTGCTTACTCGCTGGAGCACGCTCACGGCCTCCGACCCGTCGCAGGTGTATCACTCCAACCGGGGCCGCTTCCTCGACGAGACCTTCGACCAGGTGCTCCCGGAGTTCCCCCTGGGCGCGGGCCTGGGTCGCTATGGCATGGCCAACGCCTACTTCGGCGACAACCTCGACCGCGAGAGTCCTCCGCTGTGGGCCGAAATCCAGTGGACGGCGTGGGCGTACGACGGAGGATGGCTGGGGCTCGTCTGCTATCCGCTCGCGCTGCTGGCGACGTTGTGGTGGGGCTTCCAGGTGGCGCGGCGCCGCGATGAGTCGGCGGGCGAGTTCTGGCTCTGGGGCAGCCTCCTCTTCGCGTATGACCTGGGCGCGATCGCGCAGACCTTCAGCTACCAGTTCTTCATGAGCCAGATGGGCATGGAGTTCTGGCTGCTCAACGCGGCCTTCTTCAGTGCGTACTGGAACCGGAATGCGGCCCTACACCCTCATCGCCGGTGACTTCGTCTCCACCGGAGGCATGGACCGCGCGAACCTCGCGCTGGCGGACTGGCTCGCGCGCCAGGGCGGCCCCGTGCGGCTGGTGGCGCACCGGGTGGAGGATTCGCTCCTGCGCTACCCCAACGTGCACTTCGTCCGCGTGCCCAAGCCCGCGAACGCGTACCTGCTGGGCGAGCCGTTGCTCGACGCCGTGGGACGCCTCTGGGCCGCGCGCACGCTGGCGCAGGGCGGACAGGTGGTGGCCAACGGCGGCAACTGCGAGGTGGCCGCCGCCAACTGGGTCCACTACGTCCACGCCGCGCACGCGCCCGAGCCCGCCGGCAGTCCGCTGCGCAGGCTGAAGGGCCACGTGAGCCACCGGATGCACCTGCGCAGCGAGCAGCGCGCGTTGCGCCGGGCGCGGATCATCCTGGCGAACTCGGAGCGCACGCGGCAGGACCTGCTGGCCGCCACGGGCGTGGAGGCATCCCGCGTCCACGTCGTGTACCTGGGCGGCGACCCGACGCGCTTCCCGTCCACGACTCCCGTGCTTCGCCGCGAGGCGCGCGCATCCCTGGGTTGGCCTCAAGACCGGCGGGTGGCGCTGTTCGTGGGCGCGCTGGGAGACCGGCGCAAGGGCTTCGACACGCTCTTCCATGCGTGGGCCCGGCTGTGCGCACGACGCGAGTGGGACGTGGACCTGTGCGTCGTGGGGACGGGTGCGCAGCGCGAATCATGGGAACGCGCGGCGCGTGAGCAGGGCCTGGGCGAGCGGATCCGCTTCCTGGGCTTCCGCGACGACGTGCCCCGCCTGATGGCCGCCGCGGACCTGCTGGTGTCCCCCACGCGCTACGAGTCCTATGGCCTGGGCGTGCACGAAGCGCTGTGCGTGGGCATCCCCGCGCTGGTGAGCCGCTCGGCGGGCGTGGCGGAGCGCTTCCCGTCCTCGCTCCAGGGGCTGTTGCTGGATGACCCCGAGGACTCGGGCGAGCTGGTGCGGCGCCTGGACGAGTGGCGGTCGCGCGGCGGGGACTGGATGCCCGCCGTGGCCGCGCTGTCTTCGGAGCTGCGGGCCTGGACGTGGGACGCGATGGCCGCGGCGGTGGTGGCCCGGCTGGAGGCGTGAGCCTCAGGCTCCGCGCTCGAGCACCTGCTCGAAGAAGTCGAGGTGCGCCTTGGCGACGACCGGCCAGGCGAAGCGGGACACGGCCCGCTCCCGGCCTCGCGCGGACAGCTCCTGGCGCTGCGCGGGACTCTCCAGCAGCTCCTCGAGCGCGGTGATCCATGCACCGCCGTACGCCTCCGGCAGGATGCGCCCGGCATCCCCCACGGTGTGCGGAATCTCACCGGAGTCGCTGGCGAACACGGGCACGCCACACGCGAAGGCCTCCGCGAGCATGCGGCCGAACTGCTCCTTCCACGCGGGCGTCGTCTGGCTGGGCGCGCAGAGCACGTCCATGGCGTTGAGCGCGCGAGGCACCTCCGCGTGCTTCACGCCCGTGATGATGCGCACGCGGTCCCCGTGGCGCGCGGCCCATGCGCGCAGGTCCACCTCCAGGGGGCCTCCGCCGACGAAGAGGGCTCGCCAGGGCGTGGCCATCCTGTCGAGCGCATCCATGAGGAGGCGCAGGCCCTTCTCCGGCACGAAGCGGCCCAGGTAGCCCACCACGGGCGGCCCTTCGGACGTCCAGCCCAGCCGTTCGCGGAAGGCGCGGCCCGCCTCCGGATCCGGGCGGAAGTGCTCCACGTCCACGCCCACGGGGATGAAGCGCGAGGGGCGCTGCTCGTAGCCGGGCCGGGCGAGGAGGTTGTCGTGCACCGTCTGGCCCCAGGCGATCCACCCCGCGGCCCGGCGCACGACGAAGCGCTCGGCCTGCGCGAAGGGCGGGGGATAGCGTTTGGTCAGGTTCTGGAACGTGCAGAAGACGAGCGGCACATGGGCCGGCGTCATCATCGCCACCTCCAGGCCGGAGAGCACGTAGGGCTCCTCCCACAGGTGCACCAGGTCCGCGCCCCGCGACAGGTGCGCATGCACCTCCGGCCCGTAGACGAAGCCGTGCAGCGAGCGGCTGAAGTACGCGGGCACGCCCTCCAGGTTCACGGCCTCGTGAGGGTCACGCTGGAGCACCAGCGGGCTCAGGTCTCCGTGGAAGGACTTCGGCGCCACGGCGGTGACGTCCCAGCGGCCGGCGCCCACGCGGGCCATCTCGTTGGCCAGTCGCCGGTTGAGGGTGACGACGTAGGAGTGCGAGACGGTGACGAGCTTCCGGGGACGCATCATGAGTGCCCTCGCGCGGGGACGAGGCTCCGGTACACGGCGAGGATGTCCCGGGCATAGCGCTCACGGGAGAAGCGGCGCACGGCGGTGTGGCGGGCCGCGCGGGCCAGGGTGTCTCGCAAGGCTTCGTCCTCCAGCAGCCGGCGCAGGGCCGCCGCGAGCGTGTTCGCGTTGCCGGGCTCGATGGCCAGCACGTCCTCGCCATCCCGCAGCGCTTCGGCCGCGCCGCTCGACTTCGAGATGACGGCGGCCCGGCCGCAGGCGAGCGCCTCCGCGATGGTGAGGCCGAAGGGTTCGCGGCGGGTGCTCGCGTGCACGAAGACGTCCAGGGCCCGGTAGACGCGGGCGGGCTCGGGCTGGAAGGGCACGAAGCCCACGCGGCCCGTGAGGCCGTGGCGCTCCACCTGTTCGCGAAGCTCCGCGTCGGTGAACTGCGAGCCGGCCGTGCGGTAGAGCGGCGCGCCCACCAGGTAGAAGCGCACGGGCAGGGCCGGTGCCTGACGCGCCAGCAGGGCCGCGGCCTCCAGGAAGACGTCGTGCCCCTTCCAACGCGCGTACGTGGCCACGAGCCCCACGCGCAGCGTTCCCGGAGGCGCGGGAGGCAGCCCGGCCAGTGCATCCAGGTGCGCGCCATCTCCGGCGGCCGGAGAGAACCGCTCCACGTCCACGCCGTTGGGCACGACATGCACGGGCACCTTCCCGAGCACCATGCGCGCGTCATCGCCCACGGCCTGCGAGTTCGCGATGGCGGCCGAGGCCAACGGATGCAGGCCGGAGAGCGCGCGCCGCACGAGCGGACGCTCACCGAGGAAGTCGTGCACGTGCCACACGCGTGGAACCGGCAGCCCGGTGGTGGCCGCGCTCAGCAGGTGGGTCTTGATGCCATTGGAGTGCAGCAGGTCCGGCGCCGCGTCACGCACCGCACGCCGCAGGTCGAGGCCGTAGCGGGTCAGCAGCAGGGGCGTGGGGGCAAGCTCTCGCGCGAAGCGAAAGAGGCCCGCGCGGCCCTGTTCCCGCAGCCCGCTGTCCCCGAGCGCGGACAGGCGGTCGGGCAGGGCGAGCACGCGGGCCTCCACACCGAGCCCTCGGGCCGTCTCCACCAGGGGCCCGTCCGTGCCCGCGATGAGGTGCAGCGACAGCCCGGGGTCCTGCGTGCGCAGGCACGCGAGGAGATCCACGAGTGCGCGCTCGGCACCGCCCAGGATTCCCACGGGATTGAGGAACAGGATCCGCACGCGGACGCGACCGAATCAGACCCGCCCGGTGCGGTCAAGGCGATGCAGATACGCGTCCAGCACGGTGCGCGCATGGGCGCTCCACGTGAAGCGCGCGGCCCGTGCATGCCGCGTCTCCGCGGATGGCGCGGGCACGCGGCCCGTGAGCAGGGCATCCACCGTCTCCGCCCAGGCGGCCACGTCGCCCACCGGGCAGTACGTGCAGGCGTCGGCGCCCACTTCGCGCAGCACCGGCAGGTCGCTGGCCACCACGGGGACACCACACGCCAGCGCTTCGATGACGGGCAGGCCGAAGCCCTCCGCGTCACTGGGCACCAGCACCGCGCGGGCGCGCCGGTACAGGCCCGCGAGCGTGGCCCGCTCCTGCCGGGGCGGTTGCAGCAGCGCGTCCTTCAAGCCGAGCCGCGCCACCTGTGCCTGTTGGGCCGCGTCCAGTTCTCCGCCCTGCTGCACCAGCATGAGGTCCGGATGCCGGGCGCGCAGCGCCGCGAAGACGTCGAAGAGCACGTCCAGGCGTTTGCGACGGATGGCGCTGCCCACGTGCAGCAGATACGGCCGGCCCTTCAGCGGTGCGAGCACGGCTTCGCTGGCGTCTCCGGGAACGGAGTCGAGCCGGTACTCCGGCGAGACTCCGTAGGGCGCCCACACCAAGCGCTCGGGAGGCACCACGCCGTGCGCGAGCAGCTCGTCGCGGACCTGCTGCGTGCTGTGGAAGACGATGGCCGCGCGCTCCAGGCCCTTGAGCGTGGCTCTCGCCATCAGGCGGAACCACGTGGGGCGCGGTTCGCGATGGGGTTCCAGGACGGAACGGAAGGCGTCCAGGTCATGGCAGAAGACGCCGGTGCGCTCCGAGGGCAGCGTGTGGACGAGCTGCGCGTAGGTGTGGTCCACGACATGGAACGCATCGGGGCCAACGCGCTCCCGCAGCAGTCGCGCGGGATAGAGGCCGAAGCGGGTGAGCAGCCGGTCCGCGTTGAAGGCGGCCTTGCGGCTGCCCACGCGGGGCAGGGTGCGCACGGCGTGGGGAATGGACGGACGCACGCGGGTGACGCCGACCTCGGAGGGAAACGCCGACAGCCCCTCCACGAGCGCTTCGCCCACCAGGTCCATGCTGGGCCAGCCCTCCTCGCGCGGATCCATCAGGACCTTCAACCTCAAGGTGCTCACGCGGTGCCCCCGCGACGCAGCAGGTGCGCCACCGTGTGCTCCAGCGCGAAGTGCTCCCGGTACACGCGCGCCGCGCGCTCACCCAGGGCCCGGCGCTCGTCCCCGTGCTCCAACAGGTGCTCTGCGAGCTTCAGTAGCGCAGCGGGGGATGCGTCCTCCGCGAGCGCCACCGGCCGCAGCTCGCGCCACAGCGTTTCGCTCAGATGCCCGGTGTTCGTGACGATGGGCAGTCCCAGTCCCAGGCCTCCCATCGCGCTGCTGCGCCGGGCGCTGACGCCGTCGGGGTAGGGCTGCACCAGCAGCTCCGCCGCGCGCAGGTGCACGGCCACGGCCTCCGGTGCCAGCCCGTCCCTTGCGTGGAGCCTTCGGGCCAGCGCGGGATGCTTCCGCCCCAGCGACTCGCTCCAGGCCTGACTGCCCCGGCCCAGCAGCAGCGCCTGCCGTCGCTCATCCCGCTGCAACAACGGCACGAGCACCGCCTCCAGCGGACCCGCGATGGTCCCGCCATACGTGCCGAAGTGCGCCACCGTGGGGCCATCCCCCAGTGCCTCCCGCACCGCGCGCACGGCTTCCTCCGGCACGTCGAGGGGCAGGGGACTGGGAATGGGACACCACCGCGCCTGGGACCGCAGTGGCTCCGGCAGGTGCTCCGCCCAGGTGGGGATGGAGACGTAGGCGCGCTCCACGCCGAGCGCCAGCGTGCGCAGCATCACCCGCGTGACTCCCGCGAGCAGCTGGTGCTTCCACGGCGCGCCCGGACTCCACGGGTACACCGCTTCATGGAGGAACAGCTCGCGTTCGTCCTGCCGCCTCGCCGCGAACCAGGCGCAGAGCGGCACGTTCATCGCCTTCATTCCGAACGCGTGCGGCACGTACAGGAGCAGCAGCCTTCGGGGCCCTGGCAGCGCATCCAGCTCACGCGTCAGGCGCACCAGCCCCGGCGGCGTGAAGAGGCCGGGCCAACGGTGAACGGTCACGCCCTGATCATCCGTGAGCCCGTCGGCCCCAGGCGTCCAGACGTGCACCGTCTCCCCTGCCTTCAAGAGCGCGTGGGCGATGCTCCGGGTGTGGTCGGAGACGCCGCCGGGGGCCGGCGGATACTCCCCCGTCAACAGATGCCACGCGCGGCTCACGGAGGGGCCCGCCTCGCGCGCAGGTGCTGGACCAGGGCGCGCAGCTCTCCCAGCAATGACAGGCCGCGCCGCGTGGCCTCACGCGCGAGCACCAGCGCGGTCAGCAGCCCCGCCGCCACCAGCGCCTGCACGAGCAGCCCGTCCTGTCCCATCGCGAGCCGCGAACAGCCCACCGCGAGCGCGAGCAGCGCGCCCACCGTGAGGAACGGCTCCATGACCTCGAACTCGAGCCGCGACAGGTGCGGGTTGCGGCGGGACACCAGCCGCGCCGTGAACCACAGCTCCGTGAGCGTCACGGCCGTCGCGCTCACCCCGACGCCCACGATGCCCCAGTGCAGCACCGCCAGCACTCCCAGGCCGAAGCGCAGCAGGCTCCCGGTGATGGCCACGTACATCCGCTCCCTCGCGTGACCGCTGGCGTTCTGCTGCGAGTTCAGCAGGCCCTGCACCGCCAGCATCGACGCCTCGATGGTGAACCACTGCACCAGCGTGGACGCGAGGCTCCAGCGCTCACCGAAGACCACCGGGATGAAGGGCGGAAGCGCGATGACGCCGAACGGAATGGCGAGGCACAGGACCGCGCTCACGCGCCGGATGGACGTGCGCAGGTAGTCCGCCAGCGCGGCCGAGTCCTCCTGCATGCGGCTGTACGCCGGATACGCGACGCGGGTGAGGACGCTGCTCACCGCCAACGGCACGGAGGCCAGCGCGGTCGCCCAGTTCACCAGGCCCACTCCGTCCTTGCCCTCCATGCGCCCCACCACGAGCGGAATCCAACCCTGGAGCGCGGCGGGGATGATGCCCGTGAGCTGGAACCAGATGCCGAAGGACAGGAGCCGCTTGACGATGTCCCAGCGGAACGTGCCCTGGGGCCGCCAGCCCGCCGCAGCCCAGAACAGCACCATGCCCACCGCGCCCCGCACCAGCCCGCCGCCGATGAGCGACCACGCTCCGAAGTGCAGCGAGGCCAGCAGGATGCTGCCCGCCGTCTGCGCCACGCTCTCGATGAGCTCGATGCGCGCGAGCGTCGGGAAGCGCAGCTGCCGCTCCAGCATCATGATGGGGATGACGCGCAGCGAGTGGAAGAACAGGCCAATCGCCATCGTGCCCACCATGGCCGCGCCCGAGGGCCCCAGCTCGTAGGTGCTCGACAGCCACGGCGCGAGCAGCACGATGGTGCCCACGATGAAGACGGTGAACGCCTGGTGGCTCCAGAAGGCGGAGGTGATTTCGTCCTGCGTGGGTTCGTGCTGCTGGCGCACCAGCGAGGCGCTGAGCCCCAGGTCCCCCAGGAACGCGCCCATCGCGGAGGTGAAGGCGACGATGGCGAACACGCCATAGTCCCCGGGGAACAGCAGATGCGACAGGGTGAGGGAGCTCACCACGCGCAAGCCCAGCGAGCCGACCGTCCGCAGGAGCAAGGCGATGATGGAGCGCTGCGCGCGGACCTTCACGTCCGACATGCCCAGGGGCGGAGCGTCGGCGGCGTCCGGCGCGGAAGGGGAACGGCTGCTCATGGGGAAACGGGGCGCTCCACGAAAGGAACTCCGACGGAGCCTATATGCGCCCCTGCCTCCGGCGAACAGGGGCACGCAGGGGCAGGGCGTTCCCGTGTCCCGGAGGGAGGGCCCGCATGCAGCCCCGTGGAGCGGGCGGGCGGACACGGGCGTGCCCGGCATGGCGGCCCTGACCGCGACGTTGCTGCGCAGATTGTGCCGCGAGCGGCCGCCGGGCGCCGCGAACCACGGGGGCACCACATGGCCAACGCGTCAGCGAAGAACGGGAACGGGGCGCGCAACGACAAGGCCCGCATCTGGGGAGGCATCGACCTGGGCGGCACGAAGATCGAGGCCGTCATCGTGGACGCGCGCGGCGACGTGCTGGGCCGGGCCCGCCATCCAACACCCCCGACGGGCGGCCCGGGCGAGGTGGTGAAGGAGCTCTACGGCACCCTGGGCGAGGCCGCGCAGTCCGTGGGCATCGAGCCCGGGAAGCTCGCGGGCGTGGGCGTGGGCGTGCCGGGCTCGGTGGACGCGAACAAAGGCACGCTCTCGCACACGGCCAACGTGGCGGGCGGCTGGGACGCGCCGTATCCGCTGGCGTCGGACCTGGGCGACCTGGTGGGCGGCAAGGTGATGCTGGGCAACGACGTCCAGGTGGCGGTCGCGGCCGAGTACAAGCTGGGCGCGGGCCGCGGCCACCGCTCCGTGCTGGGCGTGTGGTGGGGCACGGGTGTGGGCGGGGGCCTGGTGCTCAACGGCGTGCCGTGGCGCGGGCAGGGCTCCGCCGGCGAGATTGGCCACATGGTGGTGAAGCCCAACGGCGCACGCTGTGGCTGCGGCCGGCGCGGCTGCCTGGAGGCCTACGCGGGGCGCGCGTGCATGGAGCGCAAGGCGCGCTCGGCGGCGAAGAAGGGGGAAAAGACCCTCCTCTTCGACATCATGCGCGACAAGAAGCGCACGCGCCTGTCCAGCAGCGTCTGGGCGAGCGCGCTGAAGCAGAAGGACCCGCTGGCGACGCGGCTCATCGAGCGGGCCATCGAAATGATGGGCGTGGCCATCGCCTCCGTCATCAACCTGCTGGACCTGGAGGCCGTCGTCATCGGAGGCGGGCTGGGGTCCCGGCTGGGCCCCCTGTACATGGGCCACCTCCAGGACGCCATGCACCCGCACCTGTTCATCACGGAGCGCAAGCCCGCGATGCGCATCGCCGAGCTGGGGGACCTGTCCGGCGCCATTGGCGCGGCGCTGCTCGCGGGCCCGCAGATGTAAGGCCTGGAGGACTCACCTGGCCCGACATCCCCACCCGTACCAGCAAGGAGGCAGGCGGGTCGTGACGCATCCGCGACGCCAGGACGTTGACGCGCTGCTCCGGTGGCCGTCACGATGCGGGTGGACGCTCCTCTCGCATGGTCACCTTCTTCGTCGCCTTCCTCGTGTCGCTCCTCGTGGCGCTGGTGCTCACGTGGCGCGTGCGTGAGCGTGCGCTGGCGTGGGGCTGGCTGGACCAGGTGAACTCCAGCCGCAAGGTGCACGTGCGGCCCATCCCCCGGCTGGGCGGCATTGGCATCGTGGGCGGCTTCTTCGCGCCCTTGTGCGCGCTGTTCCTCGTGGACTCGGGCGTGGGGGACCAGTTCGTCTCGCAGACGTCGCTCATCATCGGCCTCTTCGTGGGCGGCGCCATCATCGCGGGGCTGGGCTTCTACGACGACCTCAAGGGCGCGGGCGCGAAGCTGAAGTTCTTCGTGCAGTTCGCGGTGGCGCTGGGCCTGTACGCGCTGGGCTTCCGCATCGAGGTGCTGGCCAACCCCTTTGGCGCGGAGCTGACGCTGGGGCTCCTGAGCCTGCCCCTGACCGTGGTGTGGGTGGTGGGCGTCATCAACGCGCTCAACCTCATCGACGGGTTGGATGGGCTGGCGGGCGGCGTCGCGTTCTTCGGCGTGGGCACCCACTTCCTGCTCGCGCTGATGCGCGGGGACGTACTGCTGTGCCTGCTGATGGTGTCGCTCGCGGGCGCCATCCTCGGGTTCCTGGTGTTCAACTTCAACCCGGCCTCCATCTTCATGGGGGACACGGGCAGCATGTTCCTGGGCTTCGTGCTCGCGGCGGTGTCCATCAAGACGTCGTCGAAGAGCGGCACCGCGGTGGCGCTGCTCGTGCCGGTGATGGCGCTGGGCCTGCCCATCATGGACACGCTGCTGGCCATGGTGCGCCGCTCGCTTTTGGGCAGACCCATGTTCAGCGCGGACAAGGAGCACATCCACCACCGGCTGATGAGCCGCCTGCTGTTGTCCCACCGCACCACCGTGCTGGTGCTCTACGCGCTGTGCACGCTGTTCATGCTCACCGCGCTGGGGCTCAGCTTCGCCAACAGCCTGCAGAGCGCGCTGCTGCTCAGCGGCATTGGCGTGGTCATCATGGTGCTGATGCGCAAGCTGGGCTACCTGGACATGCGCCACATGGGCGCCGTCCAGCAGACGCGCCAGCGCAACCTGGAGCTGCGCTCGCTGGTGCGCTCCGTCACCGCGGCGGTGCGCGCGGCCGGTTCGTTCCAGGAGGTGTGGAACGCCGTCCGTCCGCTGTCCGAGGGGCTGAGCCTGTCCGCGCTGGAGCTGCGCCTGCGCCGTCCTCACGAGGACGTGAACGCGGGCGTCGTCTTCGAGTCCCAGCATCCGGACGCTGGCGCCGGGGCCGCGCTGGAGGTGCGCCTGGACGTGAAGGAGGAGGAGGCCCTGCTCGGCGCGCTGCGCCTGGTCTGGCGGGATGGCCGGGCCGCCATCGACCGGGACGAGGAGCTGGCGCTGGAGGTGGTCGCGGACGCGGTGGCCGAACGCGTGGGGCAACTGGTGGAGCTGGAGGCCGCGGAGCCCCAGCGCATCATCGCGCTCCGGCGGTGAGCCCATGAACGCCTCCCTGGCCCTGCTGACCCTGCTCCATGCGTGGCCGGAAGTGCCGGATGCTCCCGGGCCTTCGGGCGAAGGCGACGGTGACGCGCTGGTGAAGGCCGCCGTGCGCCACGGCCTGGCGGGCTTCGTCGAGCACGCACTCGCGAAGGCGGACTGGACGCTGACCCCGGACGCCGCCGCGCTGCTCACCCGCGAGGCCCGGCTGAGCGCGGCGCGGGGCATGCGCGTGCGGTCGCTCCTGTCGCGGAGCCTGACGGCGCTGACGGCGGTGGGCGTGACGCCGGTGCTGCTCAAGGGCTACGGGCTGGCGCTCAGGCTCTACCCGGAGCCGCTCCAGCGCGCGACGAACGACGTGGACCTGCTGGTGCCGCGAGCCCGGGTGATGTGCGCCGTGCACGCGCTGGAGGGGATGGGGCTCACCACCCAGGCCGGCGACGTGGACCGGGACGACGCGCACCATGTGGAGCTCACCGGCCCGGACGGACTGGTGGAGCTGCACTACCGCGCCATCACGGGCTACGGCCTGTCACTGGAGGGCGACGCCATGGTGGCGCGGGCGGTGGACGCGACGCTGGACGGCCACTCCGTGCGCTACCTGTGCCCGGAGGACGAGGCCGTCTACCTGGCCCTGCACGCGAGCAACCACCTGCTGCAGCGGCTGGCCTGGCTGTTCGACCTGAAGCTGCTGGCGCGGGCGCACCCCCGGCTCGACTGGGACCGGGTGGTGACACGCGCGCGGCGCACGGGGCTGCCCCACCTGGTCTGGTACGCGTGGGACGCCGCGCACCGGCTGCTGGACGCGCCCGTGCCCGCCTGGGTGCTCAAGGCGCTCTCACCGCCCCGGTGGCAGCGTGCCCTGGCGACGCGGCTGTTCTCCGGGCCCCGGCTGGTGGGCGCGGAGCTGGCGAAGAACAAGCCGGCATGGATTGCCGCGAAGCTGGCCCTGGCGCCCCGGGCCCGGCCCATGGTGCGGTATGCGCTTCGGCGGCTGCGCGGCACCCGGCCCCCGCCCGGGACGGGCGCGGAGCCAGGGGCGCCACGGCCCGTCCGCTCGCCTGCTGGAAGACGGTGATTGCGGCGGGCGGGCCCGGCCCATTAAAGGTGCCGCACCATGGCGCCCAGCCTCCTTGATACCTTCCGGGTCTTGTCCTCCTTCGAGCCCCCGCGCGGAAAGCTCCGGGGCGCGCCCTGGGAGGCGTACGTCGACTGGGCCATCGCGCAGGGCCTGGCGCCGCTCGCGGCGTACAACCTGGAGTACCGGATGGGCGGGGGCGAGGCGCCCGAGTGGGCCCGCGACCGGATGATGTCCATCTACACCGGCTCCGTGAACGACAACGTCATGAAGCTGGTCCACTTCAAGCGCATCGTGGATCAGCTGGAGGGCCGCAAGATTCTGCTCCTGGGCGGCGCGGCCTTCGCGGAGGCGCTCTATCCGCACGTGGGCTTCCGGCCCGTGCTGGACATCCAGGTGCTGGTGCGCCGCATGGACGTGGACGGCTTCGCCGGCTACCTGTCCAACCACGAGTTCGTCCCGGAGCCGGATACGACGAACAGTGGAGCGGCGCGCGTCGTGTCCGACGGCCGCACCCCCATCCACATCTACGCGGACGTGCTGGGCGCGAACCGACGTGAGCAGTTGGCCGGCATCTTCGAGCGCGCCCGACCCATGAAGGTCTACGGACAGTCCGTCTTCCGCCCGGAGCTGGAGGACGCGCTGTTGCTCACCGCGCTGGACCAGGCCCACCACGGGTATGACGTGCCGTGGCTGTCGTTCGTGGACCTGCGCGAGCTCATCACCGGCGCCACCTGGATGGGCGGCGTGTACTCGCGCCCGATGGATGTCCCGGCGCTGCTCGCTCGCGCGGAGGCGTTCGGACTGGAGCGCGCCCTCTACACGTCGCTGGCCATCGTGGCGCGTCTGTTCCCGGAGGCGGAGGCGCAGGCGACCGCCGCGTTCCCGCCGCTGCGCCGCGCGACCCGTGAACTTCTGGACCGGGGCGTGGTGGGTCCGGTGAGCACCCCCGGACGTTCTTCCGCCCTGCGGGGTGTGGATCGACTGCGGCGCCTCCTCACGGGGCGATAAGGCTGTCTGGTCGCTCGGCGTCCTTCGTGCCTGGGCTTTCTTTCAGTGCTCCGGTCGGCGTATGAGTTCATGACGCCACCTGTCGAAACCAGGACACTCAAAGAATGCGCATTGCCATTATCGGATCGGGTTACGTCGGGCTCGTCGCGGGCACCTGCTTCGCGGACTCGGGCAACGACGTCGCGTGCGTGGACATCGACGAGCGGAAGATCCGCATGCTCCAGGATGGACAGGTTCCCATCTACGAGCCGGGTCTGGAGGAGCTCATCAAGAAGAACGTGAAGGAGAAGCGCCTCACGTTCACCACGAACCTGACGGAGGGCGTGCAGAACGCCCAGGCCGTGTTCATCGCCGTGGGTACGCCGGAAGGTGAGAGCGGCGAGGCGGATCTCCAGTACGTGCTCGCGGCGGCGCAGGCGGTGGGCCGCGCGATGAAGCAGTACACGGTGGTGGTGGACAAGAGCACCGTGCCGGTGGGCACCGCGGACAAGGTTCGCGAAGCCATCGCCAAGGTGACGGACGTGGAGTTCGACGTCGTCTCCAACCCGGAGTTCCTCAAGGAAGGCGCCGCGCTGGACGACTTCTTCAAGCCGGACCGCGTCGTCATTGGCGCGGACACCGAGCGCGCCCGGAACATCATGGGGGAGCTGTACGCGCCGTTCGTGCGCACGGAGAACCCCATCCTGTTCATGGACACGCGCTCCGCGGAGCTGACGAAGTACGCGGCGAACGCGATGCTCGCGACGCGCATCTCGTTCATGAACGACATCTCCGCGCTCTGCGAGAAGGTGGGCGCGGACGTGGACTTCGTGCGCAAGGGCCTGGGCGCGGACAAGCGCATCGGCTACCCGTTCCTCTTCCCCGGCGTGGGCTACGGCGGCTCCTGCTTCCCCAAGGACGTGAAGGCGCTCGTCACCACGGCGCGTGAGTACGGCCTGGAGCTGGACCTGCTGCGCGCGGTGGAGCGCACCAACGAGCGGCAGAAGAAGCTGCTCGTGAACAAGGCCGTGAAGCACTACGGGACGCTGGAGGGCAAGAAGTTCGGCGTCTGGGGCCTGGCGTTCAAGCCGAAGACGGACGACATGCGTGAAGCGCCGTCCATCGAGGTCATCGAGGGCCTCATTGGGAAGGGCGCGACGGTGATCGCGCACGACCCGGTGGCCGCGCACGCGGCGAAGCGCGTCTTCGGCGACCGCATCCGCTACGCGGAGCTGCCGTACGACGCGCTGGAGGGCGTGGACGGCCTGTTCGTGGTGACGGAGTGGAACGAGTTCCGCCACCCGGACTTCGCGCGCATGAAGTCGCTGATGAAGACGCCGGTGGTGTTCGACGGCCGCAACATCTTCCAGCCCGCGCGCATGCGTGAGCAGGGCTTCACGTACTTCGGCATCGGTCGTAACAAGTAGATGAAGCAGCAGTCCGGAGGCTCGCTGGATGCACTGACAGGGCTGCGCTTCCTGGCGGCCCTGCACGTCGTCTTGTTCCACTTCGGCACCCCCTGCCTGCAGGGCGTGGCGCCGGAGTGGATGGTGCAGGTGGTGGCCTCCGGCTATGCGTCCGTGGGGGTCTTCTTCCTCCTGTCCGGCTTCGTGCTCGCGTACAACTACGTGGACACGGCCGGCGGAATGCAGACCCCGCCCCGGGCCTTCTGGAGCGCGCGGGTGGCGCGCGTCTACCCGGTGTTCCTGTTGATGTTCCTGCTGTCGGCGGTGCCCACGGCGCAGGGCTCGCTGGCGGCGAATACCGTGCCGGTGGCGGCGGCGAAGCTGACCACAGCGGGGCTCACCACGCTGATGCTGCTCCAGTCGTGGGTGCCGAAGCTGGCGCTGTACTGGAACCCGCCGTCCTGGTCCGTGTCGGTGGAGGCGTTCTTCTACGCGCTGTTCCCGGCGCTGGCCGGGCGGCTGGAGCGCTTCCGGGGCGCGCGCATGACGGCGGCCCTGGTGGGTGTGTGGCTGTTGGGGCTGCTGCCGCCGGTGCTCTACCTGGTGCTGCGGCCGGACGGGCCGGGCACGCTGGACGCGGCGTCCGGCGGCATGTGGCTGGCGGTGGTGAAGTTGAACCCGCTGGCGCGCCTGCCGGAGTTCCTGCTGGGCGTGCTGCTGGGGCTCGTGTTCGTGCGGGAGCGGGCGGCGGCGACAGCCCAGCGCTCTGGCGCGGTGATGGCGCTGGCGGGCGCGGCGCTGCTGGTCGCGGGCTTCTCGCAGGGCGCGTGGATTCCGTATCCGCTGATGCACAACGCGCTGCTGGCGCCCGCGTCGGCGCTGCTGGTGTACGGGCTGGCGCGCGGCGGCGGTCCGCTGGGCCAGGTGCTGGCGCGGCCGTGGCTGGTGCACCTGGGCGGGGCCAGCTACGCGCTGTACCTGCTGCAGTACCCGGTCAGCGAGCTGGTGCACTGGATGGAGCGGTTCGTGGACCTGTCGTCGCCCACGCGCTTCCTGGCGGTGCTGCTGGTGTTGCTGGTGCCCGCGTCAGTGGCGGTGCACCGGTGGGTGGAGACGCCGTGGCGGACGCGGGTGCGGCGCGGACTTCAGCCGTGGGTGGATGGCGCGTCCGCGCAGCCTGCTCCGGCGCGAGTGGCCCCGGGCGCTTGAGCCTCGCGACAGCGCGCCTTCAGCGGGTGATGCTCAGCGGCTGAGGCTTGGGCCCTTCGTGGCCGCGAGAAGGGTCGAACCTCGCGAGGCGCGCCCTCAACGGATGATGCCGTAGGCGCTTCCGGGGCGCGGAAGCATGAGCCTCGTGACAGCGAGTCTTCAGCGGGTGATGCCTTGGGTCCTTCGGGGCCGCGAAGGTCGAACCTCGCGGCCTGGCGGCTTCAGCGGGCGAGGCCGCAGGCCTTCTTGCCCTCTTCGGTCTCGATGGTGCGGCAGTCGCAGCCGTCGAGCTTCGCCTCGCAGACGGCCTCGTCCTCGGCGACGGGCTCCACGCGGCCCTCTTCGTCGGCGGCGCGCTGCTGGCAGGCCTGCTTCTCCACCGAGTTCAGGGCGCACTCGCAGAGCTTCTCGGACAACTCGCGGCATGCGCTCTTGCACGCGGTGAGTCCGGAGAGGGAGGCGCAGAGGACGGCGGCGGTGAGCAGGAGGCGACGCATGGGGTCGGAGGAAGATGCCAGATGGTTCCCCGGATGCAAGCGGTGTCCCGGGCGGCACGTTCATTCGCGGGCCCCAAAGGCCGCGCCCGGGGAGGAGGCGTCCAGGCGTCACGCCCGCTGGCCAGGGGGACAGGCCCCAGAGGTCCGCGAGGAGCGTGACATACTCCCGCGCCGCGCATGGCTCCTGGCTCCCACCGCGTCTCCCGATACACCGTCTACGCGGAAGTGGCGCTCGCGGCATTGGTGGTGCTGGGCCTGGTGGCGCTCGGCGGCGCGGCGCACTGGGTGTCCTGGCCGCTGGGCGTGCTGTCCGGAGCCGCGGCGGTGCTGGCCTTCGTGGGGGCCCGGCGCCAGGGAGAGACCCCGCGCGTGCCGCTCCTCGCCGCGCCGCTGGTGGGCGCTGTCGTGCTGTGCGCGTTGCAGCTCGTGCCACTGCCACCCGGACTGCTCGCCTGGGTGAGCCCGGAGGCCGCGGCGCTGCGCGAGGACGTGCTCGTTCCGCTGGGGCTCACGGGCTGGCGGCCGGTATCGCTGGAGCCTTCCGCCACCTGGCGTGAGCTGGCGAAGCACGTGGCCTATCTCCTCACGTTCGTCGCGGCGGTGCAGGTGTGCCGCGCTCGCGTGTCCCGGCAGCGGCTGCTCTCGGTCCTGGCGTTCACGGGCGCGGCGGTGGCGACGGTGGGCTTGGGACACGCGCTGTTCGGCGTGGAGACGCTGTTCGGGCTGCGGGCGTACGTGCATGCGCGGCCGCCGCTGGTGACGCCGTTCGGAAATCCCAACCACCTGGCGGGCTTCCTGGGGCTGTGCGCAACGGTGGCGGTGGGGCTCGCGCTGTCGAAGCAGCCGCGTGCGCGCGCATGGCCCTTCGCGATGGCGGCGCTCGTCTCCGGCGCGGGCGTGCTGCTGTCGCTGTCTCGCGCGGGCATCGTGTTCTTCGTCTTCGGGCAGGTGCTGCTCGCCGCGTGGCTGATGAAGCAGCGTCGCGAGGCGCGCACTCCCGCCCGGCCCGCGTGGGGACGGGGCGCGGCGGTGCTGCTGGGACTGCTGGCGACGCTGTCCGTGGGCGCGTACCTGGCGGCGGATCAGCTGTGGGCGGAGGCGCGCACCGTGGACGGCGTGGAGTCCCTGCGCCGCGGCAAGATGGAGCCCTGGCCGATGATGGCCCGCGCGGCCCGCGCCTTCCCGGTGCTGGGCATGGGGCGCGGCGCGTTCGAGGCCGCCTTCCCGCGCTACCAGACCGAGCCCAACCCCAACACCTTCACGCACCCGGAGAACGCGGTGTTGCAGGTGGCGGCGGAGTGGGGCGTGCCGGGGCTGTTGCTGCTCGGGCTGGCCATCTGGGCCTTCGTGAAGCGCGTGCGGCGCGAGGACCACGGGCCCGTGGAACTGGCGGCGCTGTCCGGCGTGGCGGCGCTGGCGCTGCACAACCTCTTCGACTTCAGCCTGGAGCTGCCCGCGTGCGCGGTGGCGGTCGCGGTGGTGCTGGGCGCGGTGGCCCGGCCCCGTGAGGCCGAGCGAATGGCCGCGCGCCGCACGAAGCCAGGCACGCTGCCCGTCAGGCCCGCGCTGGCGATGGCGGCGGGACTCACGGTCGTGATGCTCATCGCGCTCGTGCCGGGGCGGCGGAGGATGGCGGACGCGGAGGCGCTGCTGGCGGAGCGCGTAGCGGCGAGGGCGCCAAACGCGGAGGTGCGAGCGCTGGGGCTCCAGCTCATCGACGTGCACCCGGCGGACTACCTGCTGTACCGGTTGATGGCGATGGCCTCCGTGCCGAATGGCGCCGAAGGCGCGAAGGACGCGCTGAGCTTCGTCAATCACACGCTGTACCTGCGGCCCCTGGATGCACCCGCGCACCGCGTGGCCGCACGGGCCCTGCTGCACCTGGGCCGGCGCGAACAGGCCTTCCTGGAGTACCGGCTCGCGCACGAGGCCGGGGACACACGCGTGCTGATCAGCGAGGCGATGCCCCGGGCCCGCACGGTCGAGGAGCTGAAGACCCTGACGTCCGAAGCGCCAGGGCAGGGAGTGGAGCTGGCGGAGGCGCTGCTCGCCGGGCCCTCGCGTCGTGCACTGGGACTCGAATGGCTCGTCTGGGCGCGCGAACACTTCGAAGGCCGGCCCGAAGCCACCGCGTTGTGGATGCAGGAAGCGCGCGGACGGCTGGCCCAGGGAGAGCTCCCCGAGGCGGAGGCGGCCTGCGTGGAGGTGGAGCGGCGCGCCCCGGATGCACTGGCCACGCACCTGCTGCGCGCGGAGGTATGGCGTGCGCAGGGAAAGCGCGCGGAGGCACTCCAGTCCCTGGAGGCGCTCGTGAAGCGCTTCCCACATGACGTGGAGCTGGCCTTCACGCTGGCCACGCGGCAGCAGGAGGATGGGCTCACGCGCAAGTCGAGGGACACGCTGGCCGCCGTGATGCCGTACCTGACCGACCTGCGGCAGCGCGCACGCCTGCTGTCGCTGGAGGCGGACAGCTTCGAAAAGGAAGGCCTGCTGGCCCGGGCACTGGAGCAGCGCCGCTCGGTCGTGGGGCTGCTGCCCGGTCCGGAGAGCCACTTCGCGGTGGCCCGGTTGCAGGAGTTGCTGTCGCGCTACGACGCGGCGGCGCGCTCGGTGCACGAGGGCTTGCGACTCATGCCGCTCAAGGATGCTCGGCGCGCGGAGGGTGAGGCCTGGGCGGCGCGGCTGGAGGACCGCGAGCGTGCGCTGCAGGACGCACACAAGAAGGCGCTGCTGGAAGATGGGAAGGGTCAGGAACTGGAACCGCCGGGGGCACCGGCGGTCAGTGACGCTCCCCCTCCCTGAGGACCTCAGGCCGACGCGCCTGAGTCCTCCGAGGACGCTCCGTACGACGGCGCCTTCTCCTCTTCTTCACGCGAGAGCGGCTGGATGAAGGAGGCGACCAACGGCCACTCCAGGCGCGCGAAGTCCTGGAAGCGCATCTCCAGGGCCTCCTTGTGCGAACCGGCGCGGAACAGCAGCCGCTCGTTGACGCTCAGGGATTCGTCCATCGCGACGGGCAGGCCGTACAGCTCGCCGAAGGGAGGCTCGGCGCCCGTCTCGCAGTCAGGGAAGTGATCAGTGAACTCGGACTCGGCCGCGAGCCGCGCGGTGCGGACGCCCAGCGTGTGGCGGACCTGCCGCAGGTCCACGGTCGCCATCGCGGGCACGACGACAATCCACGGCTGCCGGTCGGCCAGCACGATGACGGACTTGGCCACGCGCCAGGCGGGCACGTTGAGGGCATCCACGAGCTCCATCGCGGTCACGGCCCGGACGTGGGCATACCGCTCGAAGGGGACGCGATGGCGCCGCAGATAGCTTTGAATGGCACTCGGAATCATGGGGGACATCACCTCCTTCGCCTACAAGGTGTGTCCGGACGACGCGGGTGGCCATTGCCACCCGAACGAGACGGCCAGGGATGCCTGCCCTCGTCGGGTGCGCCGGAGGGCAGGCGAGCGGGCCACCTCACGTCACTGCTGGAAGTCGTAGACGCTGCCCAGCTTGAGCAGGCGCGTCAGCTCGTCGAGCGCGGTCATCGTCTCGCGCGCGAGCTGCGGATCGCGCACGTCCTCCGGCTTGAGCACGTCGCGGTAGTGCTTGCGCACCCACGCCGCGAGCCCCTCATGCAGGGCCGGCGAGTAGAAGACGTCCGCGGTGATGGCGGCGCGCTCCGCGTCCGTGAGCGAGATGCGCTGACGCAGGCACGCCGGGCCGCCGCCGTTGTTCATGGACTGCCGGACGTCCAGGTAGTGCACCGCCTTCACCGGGTTGTCCCCGGCGACGACGCGCTCCAGGAAGGCGCGGGCGGTGGGCGTCTCGCGGCTCTCGATGGGCGCGATGATGGCCATGCTGCCGTCCGGCAGCGACAGCACCTGCGAGTTGAACGGGTAGGCGCGCACCGCGTCCTTCACCGGCAGCTCGGCGTCCGTCGCGACCTCGAAGCGGAAGGCCTCGCCCAACTTCTCACGCAGCGTCTGGAGGAGCTTCGGGTGCTCCACGAAGGCCAGCGCGTGCAGCATGAGGAAGCGCTCGTTGCCCACCGCGAGCACGTCCGTGTGGAACGCGCCCGCGTCGATGCCGTCCGGATGCTGCTGTGGCAGCACCACCTGCTCCGGCGCCAGCTGGTGCAGCCGCGCCAGGGCTTGGCTGGATTCCAGCGTCTGGCGCGCGGGGAAGCGCTGCGGCCCCTTCACGTCCTGCCACGCGCTGCGCCCCCAGGCGAGCACGTGCACGGCCTTGTGCCCTGGCGTGAAGAGGCGCGTGTGGTTGGCCGCGCCCTCGTCCGCGAAGTGCGAAGCGCCCGGCAGCGGCGCGTGCACCTGGAAGTGCTTCGCGTCCGCGAAGATGGCGCGCAGCACCGCGTGCGTGGTGTCCGCCTCGATGGCGCGGTGGAACATCTGCGTGAGGTTCGCGGGCGTCAGGTGCACCCGGCCGTCCGCCGTGTCCGCCGACGGCGCCACGGTGGCCGCGTTCGCCGTCCACATGGCGGAGGCGCTGGAGGTGAGGCGCAAGAGGTGCTCCCCGTCGCGCGCGGCGCGGGTGATGACCTCCTCGTCGGAGCCCGTGAAGCCCAGGGCCCGCAGGGTGCGCAGGGAGGGGCGCGGCTGGGGCGGCAGCACCGCCTGGCCCACGCCCAGCTCCGACACGAAGCGCATCTTCTCCAGCCCCTGGAGCGCCGCCTCCCGGGGGTGGCTGGGCTGGCCGCCGTGGTGCTGTGACGCCAGGTTGCCCGGCGAGAGGCCGGCGTAATTGTGGGTCGGGCCAATGAGGCCGTCGAAGTTGTATTCGCGCATGGGATATGGAGACGCGTCGTGGAGCGTCCCCCTTTAACAAAGCGCCTCAAGCGTTACCTGCGCTACCTGCTCATCGCCGGGATGTTGCGCCTGCTCCAGTTCCTGCCGCTGGGCACGGCCCGCGCCCTGGGTATGACGCTGGGCGGCTGGGCGTACGCGCTCGCGGGCGGGGAGCGGAGGAAGGCGCTCAAGTCGCTGGCCCGTGCCTTCCCGGAAAGGACCGGGGCGGAGCGTGACGCGCTCGCCCGTGACGCCTTCCGCCACCTGGCCGCCGCGGCCCTGGAGGTCGCCTCCGCGCGGGCGCTGGATGCCGGGCTGGAGTCCCTGGTGTCCTGGCCGGACGCGGACCGCCAGGTGCTGGAAACCGCGCTGGCGAAGGGGAAGGGCGTCGTCTTCGTGTCCGGCCACGTGGGCAACTGGGAGCTGCTCGCCCGGCGCGTGGCGAGGGCGGGCTACCCCAGCCAGAGCATCGCGAAGGAGACCAGCGACCCGCGCCTCACCGCGCTGGTGGAGGACTTCCGGGCGAAGGGCGGCGTGCGGAGCATCTGGCGCGGCCAGGAGGGCGCTGCCCGGGCCATGCTCCGAGCGCTGCGCAACGGCGAAATCCTGGGCATCCTCATCGACCAGGACACCAAGGTGCAGTCCGTCTTCGTGCCCTTCTTCGGGGAGCTGGCGGCCACCCCGCGCGCGGCGGCGGACCTGGCGCTGCGCACCGGCGCGGCGGTGGTGGTGGGCTTCTGTCAGCGAGACGGCCAGGGCTACCGGCTCACCATGGAGGAGGTGCCGCACCCGGACGCGACGGAGCGTGAAGCCGCCGTGCAGGCGCTCACCGCCGCCCTGTCCCAGCGCATCGAGGCGGCCATCCGCCGCGCCCCCGAACAGTGGGTGTGGATGCATCAGCGCTGGAAGACGCGTCCTCCCGAGGACGCTCCCCCGGCCCTCACCGACGCACCGTCCGCCCCGGCGCGGTGATAAGGAGGGCCTCGTGCCGCGCCTGCTTGCCTTGAGCTTCCTGGGACTCCTCGCCACCGCCTGCGCGCCGCGCCGTCCGGCCCCGGGCGCGAACGAGCCGCGCCCGGATGTGGTGCTGGAGGGCGCGCACCTGCGCTCCTACGAGGGCGACACGCTCCAGGTCTCCGGCACCGCCTCGCGCGTCAACTACCGGCGCGCGGGCGGCGAGGTGCAGGCCACCGAGGTCGTCGTGCGCCTGCCCCCCGGGAAGGGCGCGCAGGGCTCGCCTGACGGCTCGGGGGCGGACACCCTCATCACCGCGCCGAATATGGATGGCAGCCTCGCGTCCAAGAGGTGGGTGGGGTCGGGCGGTGTCGTCGTGCAGACGGCGGAGGGCCTGGTGGCCAACACCCCCCGTCTGACCTACGACTCGGACGCGCGGCGGGCCCACGGCGACGAGGGCGTGACGATGAGGGGCCCCGACTACCAGATGCGGGCGGACCGCTTCACGCTGTCCTCCGCGGACCAGACGTTCACCTTCGAGGGCACGGTCCAAGCCGTGCTGGGTGGAGCGACGGAGTGATTGAGTTCCTCGTGATGGCGCTGTTCCTGGCCCAGCCCGCGTCCTCCCAGGCCGCCGTGCCCGCAGCTTCTGGCGCACCGCCCGCCGCCGTGGGGGGCTCTGCCCCCTCCGCTCCGCCGCCCGCGCCGGGCTCGTCGCTGGCGCCCACGGGCCTGCGCAACCCGGTGGACCTGTCCGCGGACCACGTCACCGGCGACCGCAACCAGGCGGTGCTCACCGGCAACGTGGTGGTGAAGCACCAGACCATGGACATCCGCTGCGAGAAGATGACCGGCTACTACAACGCCACCCGCCAGGTGACGCGCGTGGTGTGCGCCGGCAACGTGCGCGCGGTGGACGGCGACCGGCAGGCCCGGGGCGAGCGCGCCGACTACGACGTGCCCTCGGGCGTGCTGGTGGTGACGGGCTCCCCGGAGGCCCGCCAGGGCAACACCTACCTCACGGGCACCAAGGTGCGCCTCGTCCTGGGCAGCGAGCGCCTGGAGGTGGAGAACGCCCGCATCCTCGTGGACTCCCCGTCCACCACTGCCGCCCCCGGCACCCGCAAGAAGGCCCCCGCGCCGAAGCCGGCGGGCACGACGCCATGAGCGGCGCGAAGCTCTTCGCCGAAGGGCTCCAGAAGTCCTTCCGCAAGCGACAGGTGGTCCGCGACGTGTCCTTCAACGTCGCCCCCGGTGAGGTCGTGGGCCTGCTGGGCCCCAATGGCGCCGGGAAGACGACGAGCTTCAACATGGTGGTGGGCCTGGTGACGCCGGACGCGGGCCGGGTGCGCGTGGGCGACGAGGACCTCACCCACCTGCCCATGCACCGCCGAGCGCGCCGCGGCGTGGGCTACCTGCCGCAGGAGGCCTCCGTCTTCCGCAAGCTCACGGTGCGCGAGAACTTCCTGGCCGTGCTGGAGCTCCAGAAGGGGCTCACCGCCCAGGACCGCAAGCAGCGCGCGGACAACCTCCTGGAGGAGTTCGGCCTCTCCCACGTCGCCGAGTCCTGGGGCGAGACGCTCTCCGGCGGCGAGCGGCGGCGCGCCGAAATCGCCCGCAGCCTCATCCCCGCCCCCCGCTTCATCCTCTTCGACGAGCCCTTCGCCGGCGTGGACCCCATCAACGTGGGCGACCTCCAGCGGCAGATCCACCTCCTGCGCGAGCGGGGCCTGGGCATCCTCATCACCGACCACAACGTCCAGGACACCCTGGGCATCTGTGACCGGGCCTACATCATCGCACAGGGGCAGATTCTCGAAGAGGGCACCCCCGCGCAGATCGCCGGCTCGGCCCGCGCGAGGGCCGTCTACCTGGGAGACCGGTTCCGTCTCCAAGCTCCGTGAAAAGCCGCGCTCCCCGTATGTCTCCAGATGCTCCCGGTGAAGTTGGCCCCGCTTTTGCGTCGACGTCTGAACATCTGCCGGGCGAGCAGGGGTTGCGACAACCTGTCGGATTTCCAGCGGATTTTTGACGCTGCAAATCAGAAACCATGCGCTGGGGCACTGGACGTAGCCGGGGGTCCTTGTTAGGTTGGCACGGTCCTTGATTGGAACCTCCAATCAAGTGGCACGCTAGCCTTCCGGAGACGCCCCCACATGGCGATGGAACTCAAACAGAGCCTGAAGCTCGCCCAGCAGCTGGTGATGACGCCCCAGCTGCAGCAGGCCATCAAGCTCCTCCAGCTCTCGCGAATGGAGCTCCTGGACCAGGTCCGTGAGGAGATGGAGCAGAACCCCCTCCTGGAGCAGCCCGAGGAGGGCATGCCCGGAGAGGTGAGCGAGAAGGAGCCTGGCGAGGCCTCGCTCGAGGCGGACAACACGGAAATCGCGCGCGACGTGGATCTCCCGTCGGCGACGCCGGAGAACGCCCAGGAGTTCAAGGCGGACGGCGAGGGCCCCCCGGAGATTGACTGGGAGTCCTACCTCAACAGCTACCAGTTCAACGAGCCCACCACCGCCTCCAACAAGGGCAACGTGGCCACGGACGACCTGCCGTCGTTCGAAGCCAACATGGTGAAGAAGGAGGACCTGGTCGACCACCTCCAGGAGCAGCTGGGCACGCTGCGGCTCAACGAGGCCGAGCGCCGCGTGGGCGTGCTCATCCTGGGGAACCTGGACGACGACGGCTACCTCAAGCTGCCGGAAGTGGAGGGCGACCCGCTCATCCGCCTGGCCAACGAGGCGGACGTGCCCATGCATGTGGCCGAGCGCACCCTGCGCCGCATCCAGAACCTGGAGCCCCGCGGCTGCGGCGCGCGCGACCTGCAGGAGTGCCTGCTCATCCAACTGCAGGCGATGAAGGACCCGAACGCGGCGCTCCTGGGCCTCATCATCAAGCGGCACATGAAGTACCTGGAGAGCAAGAACCTGCCGGCCATCGCCAAGGACCTCAAGGTCACCCTGGAAGAGGTGGTCGCGGCGGCGAAGCTGCTCCCGAAGCTGGACCCGCGGCCGGGCCGCAACTTCAGCGGGGATGACGCGCAGTACATCACCCCCGACGTCTTCGTCTACAAGCTGGGGGACGACGACTACACCGTGGTCCTCAACGATGACGGCCTGTCCAAGCTGCGCATCTCCGGCATGTACCGGAACGCGCTCAAGACGGGCGCGGTGAGCCCCGGGCAGACGAAGGAGTTCATCCAGGACAAGCTGCGCAGCGCGATGTGGCTCATCCGCTCCATCCACCAGCGGCAGCGGACCATCTACAAGGTCACCGAGAGCATCGTGAAGTTCCAGCGGGACTTCCTGGACAAGGGCATCGCGCACCTGAAGCCGCTCATCCTGCGCGACGTGGCGGAGGACATCGGCATGCACGAGTCCACCGTCAGCCGCGTCACCACCAGCAAGTACGTGCACACGCCGCAGGGCATCTTCGAGCTGAAGTACTTCTTCAACTCGTCCATCGCGCGCGTGTCCGGCGAGGACACGGCCAGCGAGGCCGTGAAGCACCACATCAAGCAGCTGGTGTCGCAGGAAGACCCTCGCAACCCGTACTCGGACCAGAAGATCGTGGAGCTGCTGCGCTCGCAGGGCACCGAAATCGCCCGCCGCACGGTGGCCAAGTACCGCGAGGTGCTGGGCATCCTCCCCAGCAGCAAGCGCAAGAAGTACTTCTGAGCCGTCCCGGATGGACCGGCGACTCGCCGGCCCTGCACGCCAGGGCCGGTTTGGGGCATGAAGCGGTCCATGGACCCCGTGCTCCCCTCCGATGTCGGCGTTCCCCGCCGTGACCCCGTGCCGCTCGTCGTCCCGCCCGTCACCCTGGAGGGGAGGGCGGTGCGGCTGGAGCCGCTGACGCTGGCGCACGTGCCCGCGCTCGCGGCGGTCTGCGAGCCCGAAATCTTCGCCCACTTCTCGCGCGTGCTGCGCACGGAAGCGGACGTCGCGGACTACGTCGCCAGCGCGCTGAAGGCGACCGCCGCGGGCACCGAGCGGCCCTTCGCCATCGTCGAACGGGCGAGCGGAGACGTGGTGGGCACCACGCGCTACCTGGACATCTCCCGCGAGTACCGCACGCTCGAGATCGGCTCCACGTGGCTGGCGCGGCGGGCGTGGCGCTCGCGGGTGAACACCGAGTGCAAGTACCTGCTGCTCACGCACGCCTTCGAGTCATTGGGCGTGATGCGCGTGCAGCTCAAGACGGACAGCCGCAACGCGCGCTCCAGGGCGGCAATCTTGCGCCTGGGTGCTTCCTTCGAGGGCATCCTGCGCAACCACATGCTGGTGCGCGGCGGCGTGGTGCGGGACAGCGCGTACTACGGGTTCATCGACACGGAGTGGCCCGGCGTGAAGGCGCGGCTCGAAGGACTGCTGGCGCGGGAGTGATAGGGTGCCGGCCGCCATGACCCTTCCCGTCCCGAGCCCGCGTCGAACCGTGTCCCGCTTCACCGTCCTGGGGGCGCTCGTGGCGCTCACCGGCTGTGGCGGTGGTGAGACGAAGGTGATGTCGCTGGCGGAGCTGTCGGACCGCTCGCTCACGTTCGCGCTGGCGGACGTGGACGACGCGGAGACGCCGGACGCGCAGGGCGCGCACCGGGTCACCGTCAGCTACTCGGTGGCGGACGGCCCGTGCTCGCGCTTCGCCGACGACGTGACGGCCACCCTCAACGGCCAGCCCATGACGCTGGTGCCGGGCGGCGCGTCGGACGTGGGCGGGCGCTCGGAGGCGTGTGAGAACAGCCGCGTCTACTTCAACTTCGACCCGGCCGCCTGGGGCCGCGAGCCGGTAGAGGACATCGTCGTGCAGCTGCAGGACGCCACCAGCACCGTGCGCCTGGTCGTCCAGAACGCCAAGGCCAAGCGCAAGTTCACCTTCCAGGGCGAGGGCACCCCGGACAAGCTGCGCGTGGGGCAGTCCTATGACTTCCTCTGGGAACCCTCCACGGAGGTCCCCGGTCCCGTGGAGGCGCTGCTCCTGCGCGAAGGGGGCCGGGCCCCCGGCGAGCTCCCCGTCACGCAGGACGGGAACAAGGTCACCGTCTCGATCCCCGCGGCCACCCCGCAGGCGAACCACACGCTGACGTTGGGCGCGGACCTCACGGGGGCCGTGACCGAATGCACGGGCGTGGCGTCGTGCACGGGCGCCATCTTCCACTCGCAGGACTTCGTGCTCTCCGTGGTGCCCTGAGTCCCCGGGGCGCCGGGCGGCGGGCGGGCAGGCGGCCCAATCGTGATTGCCGCCCCGCGCCAGTGTCTCCACCGTGTGGAAACGCCTCTCCTTCCCACGGAGCGATGACATGGCCCGCAATCCCGATCCCCGCAACGCTGGCCCGAAGCCGCCCTTCCCGGAGCAGACGCAGCCCACTCCCGGCCATGAAGGCCGCATGGAGCCGGAGCCTGACTACGGCGAGCAGTCGTACAAGGGCTTTGGCCGGCTGAAGGACCGCGTCGCGCTGGTGACGGGCGGGGACAGCGGCATTGGCCGCGCGGTGTGCCTGGCCTTCGCGCGCGAGGGCGCGGACGTGGCGTTCGCGTACCTCAACGAAGGCGATGACGCCAACCACACCCGCCGCGTGATTGAAGGCTCCGGACGGCAGGCGCTGGCGCTCGCGGGCGACATGGCGCTGGAGGCCACCTGCAAGCGCATCGTCGAGGACACGGTGAAGAAGTTCGGCCGCATCGACGTGCTCGTGAACAACGCGGCCTACCAGGGCAAGGCGGTGGAGAAGTTCGAGGAGCTGGACGCGGAGCGCGTGGAGCGCACCTTCCGGGTCAACATCCTCGCCATGTTCCACCTGGTGAAGTACGCGCTGCCGCACATGAAGCCGGGCGCGACCATCATCAACACCGCGTCCATCCAGGCGTATCAGCCCTCCGCGGAGATCCTCGACTACGCCGCCACGAAGGGCGCCATCGTCGCCTTCACCAAGGGCCTGTCGCAGGAGCTCATCAGCCGCGGCATCCGCGTCAACGCCGTGGCGCCAGGCCCGGTGTGGACGCCGCTCATCCCGCAGTCCTTCGACGCGGAGAAGGTGAAGGAGTTCGGCAAGAGCTCACCCACCGGCAGGCCCGCGCAGCCCGCGGAGCTGGCGCCCAGCTACGTGTTCCTCGCGTGCGACGAATCGCGCTTCGTCAACGGGGACATCCTGGGCGTCACAGGAGGCATGTTGCTGGCCTGAGCGCCACGCACGCGGTGTGGGGGATGGCTGACCGGAAAATGAGGCCCGGGTCGGAATCCCCTCACCGTGCCATGCAGCGGACACCAGACGTGTCCTATTGCGGTCGCTTTCGCGAGCGCGAGCCGTGAACGGGAAGTTCCAACCTGGGGGGCCGGGTTGCTTTCGGCGTGGGCTCCGTTTCTGATCTGTGACGGAGCTTACCTCTCTCCCTAGGAGGCGGCCACGCATGCAGCTCAACATCACCTTCCGTCAGTTCGGAGCGTCGGATTCCCTGAAGGAGTACGCCCGTGAAAAGGTCGATCGGGTGAACCGACTGCTGGACCGGGCTGGTGAAGCCCACGTGGTGCTGTCGTTGGAGCGGCACCTGCATCACGCGGACATCACCATCCACTCCGGCGCCTGGGTCCTCCGGGGGCGTGAGAAGAGCGATGACATGTACGCGTCCATCGACCTGGCGATGGACAAGATCGAACGGCAGCTGCGCCGCTACCGCGACAAGCTCAAGTCGCACCACGGCAAGGAGAAGGTCCACCACCGCCAGGACCTGGTGCGGGTCCGCCACGACGTCTTCGAGGTCCACGAGCCGGAGGAGACCGCCGAGGCTTCCGCGCCCGCCGCCCAGGCCGCGCCCGCCGCCCAGGCGCCGGTGGCCGAGTCGGGCGTCGCCCGCCTGGTGCGCACCACGCATCTGGCCATCCAGTCGTTGTCCGTGGACGACGCGGTGATGCAGATGAACCTGATGAACAACGACTTCTACGTGTTCCAGAACCAGCAGTCCCAGGCGCTGTCCATCGTCTACCGCCGCAAGGAGGGTGGGTTCGGCCTCATCGAGCCGCACCTGCCCGAAGCTCCGGTGGCCGCCACCGGCACCTGACGGGCGACCGTCCGTGCCGGGAACCGGGTCCGGGGCCCTCTTCGGACCCGGGACCCGGTGCCTGGGGCCCGGTGCCGGGGTGGGGGGGAGCGGCCCGGGCTGACGCGCAGTGAGCGAAGCGCCTGCCACCGCCCAGGCGACCCTTGCGCGAATCCAGTGTGAGGAGTAATTGCCGGCCGAGGAATCATTGCCGGCCCGGAGCGCCAGTGCGGGAGCGCCATTGAGAATCGCCGATTTCCTCAGCCCCCAGGCGGTCGTCGCGGACATGCAGGCCCGGACGAAAGCGGAGGTGCTGCGCGAGCTGAGTGCCACGTTGGTCCGGGCGCACCCGACGCTGCGCGAGGACCGGCTGGTGGCGGTGCTCCAGGAACGCGAGAAGCTGGGCAGCACGGGCATTGGCGAGGGCGTGGCCATCCCCCACGGCAAGCTGGCGGGCATGGACAGCCTCCAGGCGGCCTTCTGCGTGTCGCGCACGGGGGTGGACTTCGAGTCCATCGACGGCAAGCCCACGCACCTGTTCTTCGCGCTGGTGGCGCCGGAGAACAGCGCGGGGGTGCACCTGAAGGCGCTGGCGCGCATCTCGCGGCTGTTCAAGAACCCGCGCTTCCGGGCGGCCATCCTCGAGGCGCCCTCGGCCGCGGACATCCACGCCCTCATCGTCCAGGAAGACGCTCGGCCCTGAGGGCCTGACAGGAGACGCCCCGCATGGACGTCGTCCTGCGCCCCATCAACGACCGCTTCTTCCACGAGCAGGTGCTGCCGTTCTTCACGCGCGCCATGGGGGATGCCTCCGGCGCGCTGGAGGCCCTGTCCAACCACCTGGGTGACGCGCAGGCGTTCACGCTCTGCCAGCGGCTGGCCTCGTCGGCGTTGCCGGGGGGCGTGGGCTCGGTGGACTCGGACGGGTGGATGGACCTGGTGGACCGGCTGGTGTTCCAGCCCTGGCGCGAGGCGCCCGGCGGCTGGGAGGTGGGCGGGTCCCCCGGCGGCTACGCGGACGAGTGGGACGAGGCGCTGAACCTGGCGCTGATGGTGGAGGACCCGGCCTATCCCTATTGGGACACGAAGGCGGCGCGCGTGGTGCGGGACAACTTCCGCCGGCGACCCCCGGGCGAGCAGGGGCTGGCGTCGCTCCTGGCCGGGCAGTGGGACCCCTTCCCGGAGTTCCCGCCGGACCGCGTCTTCGTCACGCAGGGCCGGGGGGAGTACGCGGTCCGTGAGCGGTTCGCCTTCGCGGACTGGGCCTGGCGCCCGGCGAAGACGGTGCTGCACTGGCAGGTGAACCTGCCGCGCAAGCTGGAGCGGCTGCTGACGCGGGAGCAGGAGCGCCTGAAGCTGCCGGTGCTGCCGGAGCGCGAAGAGGTGCTGGGCTACTGGACGGGGAAGCTGCCCCAGCCGCCGCCCCTGTCCGTGCTGTTCTCCGGCCTGGGCCCGAACGCGGCCACGTGGATCCGCGAACTGGGCGCGCTCACGCAGCACCTGCGCACCGCCGCGCAGACGAAGCAGGGTCTGGCCGCGCTGGTGACGCGCGGGACCACCGTTCGGCTGTGAGCCGCTCGGGTTCCTCCGCAATGGAGCGCCGTTCCGCGCCGTAGGTCACCCATCCGATGGTGGCCCTCCGAGGGCCCGGAGGAATCCGCCCATGTCCCTCTTCTCGCGCTGTTCCTCCCGCGCCGTGCTCCTGATCTCCGCGGCCCTGCTGACGGGGGGCTGTGCCTCTTCGCACGGCGCTGGACAGGCCGCTGCGCCCACCACCGCGTCGACCTATGCGAAGGACCGGGTCTACGCCGTGGGGCTCGGGTCGCTGACCGTGGAGGACACCGTGCGGCACCGTTCGCTGAAGACGGTGCTCTGGTACCCGGCGGCGCCCGGCACGCGGATGGAGACGCAGCCGACGTCGCCCATCTTCGCGCCCTTCCTCGCCGCGAAGGACGCGCCGGTGTCGGACGCACAGGAGCGCTGGCCGGTGGTGCTGCTGTCACACGGCAGCGGCGGAGCGGCCATCAACATGTCCTGGCTCGGCGCGCACCTGGCGGCGCATGGGTTCCTGGTCGTGTCGGTGAACCACCCGGGCAACACCTACGGGGACGACAATCCGGAGGGCTACGCACGCGGCTACGAGCGGCCCCGGGACTTCACGGTCCTCCTCGACCACCTGCTGAAGGATTCGAAGTGGGGCCCGCGCATGGACCCGGAGCGCATTGGCGCGGCGGGGCACTCCATGGGGGGCTACACGGCGCTGGCGCTGGTGGGCGCGCGCATGAACCTGGAATGGATTGCCCGGGTCTGTACCGCGCCGGAGACCCGCGACCACGTGGGCTGCGAGGGTCTGCGGGACGTGGACTACAGCCGCATCGACATGGCCGTCGCGCGAGCGTCGTACCGGGACCCGCGCGTGAAGGCGGCCCTGGCACTGGCGCCGGGTATGGCGGGCTCCTACGAGGCCCGGGACCTGGCGGACATCCATGCGGAGGTGGGGCTGGTGCTCGCGAAGGGCGACGAGCTGATGCCGCACGAGCTCATGGGCATGAAGCTGGCGGGGCAGATGCCTGCCGCGTCCACGAGGACGCTGGTGCTGGACGACGCGGGGCATTTCACCTTCCTGCCCGAATGCACGCCGCTGGGCTTCGAGGTCGCGCCCCCGCTGTGCCGGGACGCGGTCGCCGGGACGCGCACGGCCTCGCATGAGAACACGAAGATGCAGGCCGTGGAGTTCTTCCGCCGCACGCTGGACGTACGCTGAGCCGTTCCAGGGTTCCCTTGCTCCGCCGTTCCCAGCCATGCTCCGGGCCATGCTTCGTTTGGGTTCCGGCTCCATGGTGGGAGTGTTCCTCGTCTCCGCGCTGCTGACGGGCGGCTGTTCTTCCGCGAAGAAGGCGACGGAGGCTCCGCGCACGGACCACACGTCGCTCTACGGAGCGGACGCGGCCTACGCGGTGGGCGTCACGCAATCGCTGACGTACAAGGACGCGGTCCGCCGCCGCACGCTGAAGCCGGTGGTCTGGTACCCGGTCGCCCCCGGCACGCCGATGGACAACCGCGCGCCGTCGGACCTGTTCAAGCCCTTCTATGGCGCGAAGGACGCACCGCTGTCGGACGCGCGGGAGCGCTGGCCGGTGGTGCTGTTGTCGCACGGGAGCGGGGGCTCGGTGATGGACCTGTCCTGGTTCGGTTCGAACCTGGCGGCGCATGGCTTCGTCGTGGTGGGGCTGAACCACCCGGGCAACACCTTCGGGGACACGAGCCCGGAGGGCTTCGCGCGCGCCTACGAGCGACCGCAGGACTTCACGGTCATCCTGGACCACCTGCTGAAGGATCCGAAGTGGGGCCCGCGAGTGGATCCGGAGCGCATCGGTGCGTCGGGGCACTCCATGGGCGGCTACACGGCGCTGGCGCTGGTGGGACTGAACCTGAACCTGGAGTGGATCGAGAAGCGCTGCAAGACGCCGGGCACCCAGGAGGAGATTGGCTGCGAGGGCCTGCGCGACGTGGACTACAGCCGCATCGACATGAAGCGCTCGCGAGCCTCGTACCTGGATCCGCGAGTGAAGGCCGCGTTCGCGATGGCGCCGGGCATGGCGGCCTCCTTCGAGGCGCGCGACACCGCCGACATCCAGAAGCCCGTGGAGCTGGTGCTCGCGAAAGGTGACGAGCTGATGCCGCACGAAGGGCACGGCATGCACCTGGCAGGATTGCTGCCTCCCGCGACCACGATGACGGTGGTCCTGGACGACGCGGGCCACTTCAGCTTCCTGCCCGAGTGCTATCCGAAGGGCTTCGACGTCATCGCGATGCTGTGCCGCGACCCTGTGGCGGGGACGCGCCCGGCCTCGCACGCGCGCACGAACGCGGAGGGCGTGGCCTTCTTCCGGCGCACGCTGGACGTGCACTGAGGCTTCAGGCCGGAGGCGCGGCCTTCGGCGGGCTCTCCAGCAGGATGGTGACGGGGCCGTCGTTGACGAGCGCGACCTTCATGTCCGCGGCGAAGATGCCGGTGCCCACGGTGAGGCCGCGCTGGCGCAGCGCTTCGCAGGCCCGCTCGTAGAGAGCCTTGGCCGCGACCGGCTCCATCGCGTCGATGAAGCTGGGCCGGCGGCCCTTGCGCGCGTCGCCGTAGAGCGTGAACTGGCTCACGACGATGAGGTGCTTGGAGGTGTCCTCCAGCGACAGGTTCATCTTGCCGTCGGCGTCCTCGAAGATGCGCAGCGTGGCCAGCTTCTCCACCATCCACGTCATGTCCGCGTCGGTGTCACCCTTGCCCACGCCCAGCAGCACGAGCAGGCCCGGGCCCATCTCGCTCACCCGCTGTCCGTCCACCGTCACCGACGCTTCCAGGACCCGCTGCACCACGGCCTTCATGGATTGACTCCCTTTCGTCCCTGCTTCCTGCCAGGGACGCCCAAGGCCTTCAAGTCACCGGCCTTCGTGACGTGGATCCATCGCGTCGCGCAGCGCATCGCCCAGCAGGTTGAAGCCCAGCACGGTGATCGCCAGCGCGATGCCGGGGAAGAGGGCCACGTGCGGAGCCACCAGCAGGTACTGCGTCCCCTGGTCCACCAGTGCGCCCCATGACGGCGTGCCTGGGGGAACGCCCAGCCCCAGGAAGCTCAGGGATGCCTCCGCGACGATGGCACCCGGCAGCGCGAACGTCGCCAGCACGAGCAGCGGCCCCGCCGCGTTGGGGAGAATGTGCCGCACGAGGATGCGGCCCGGACCGCTGCCCAGCGCCCGAGCAGCCTGCACGTAGTCGCGTTCGCGCAGGGTGAGCACCTGTCCGCGCGTCAGCCGCGCGTAGCCCGTCCACCCGGTGAAGGACAGGGCGAACACCACGTTGGTGAGGCTGGGGCCCAGCACCGCGGTGATGAACAGCGCCAGCAGGATGCCCGGGAACGCGAGCAGCACGTCCACCAGCCGCATCAGCGCTTCGTCCACGAGCCCGCCCGCGTAGCCCGCGATGCCGCCCAGCGTGATGCCCACCGCGGCGGACAGCAGCACTGCGAAGAAGGACACCTCCAGCGACACCCGCGCGCCGTACAGCACGTGCGTGAGCACGTCGATGCCGTTCTCCCCCGTGCCCAGCAGGTGGCCAGACGTCGGGGGCGACAGCTCGCGCGTGAGGTCGATGGCGTCCGGCGCATGCGGGCTGAGCCACGGCGCGAACAGCGCGGTGAACACCCAGACGCACGCCACGGCAAGCCCGAACCGGGCGCCCCATGACTGCAACCGGAAGCGATGGGCCGCGCTCATGACCGCCTCCGCACGCGCGGGTCGACCCACGCATACGCCAGGTCGGTGAGCGTGTTGACCACGACGTAGCAGAAGGTGAAGAGGAGCACCGTGGCGCGTACGGTGTTGTAGTCGCGCTTCTCGATGGCGGTGAGCAGCAGCGTGCCCATGCCCGGCCACGCGAACACCTTCTCCGTCACGATGGCGCCGCCCAGCAGCGCGCCGAACTCCAGGCCCAGCACGGTCACCAGCGGCAGCAGCGCGTTGCGGAACGCGTGCTTCCACAGCACCACGCGGGGCGACAGGCCCTTGGCCCGGGCCACCGTGACGTAGTCCTCGCGCAGCGCCTCCAACATCGTCGCGCGCGTCATCCGGGCGAGGAACGCGGCCAGCGCGGTGCCCAGCGTGAACGCGGGCAGCACCAGGTGCCGCCACGACTCCGCGCCCGACACGGGCAGCCAGTCCAGCTTCAGCGCGAAGACGATGATCAGCACCGGGCCCAGCCAGAAGCGGGGCAGGGCGACACCCGCCACGGACACGCCCATCGCCGCCGCGTCCACGGGCGTCCCTCGCCGCGCCGCCGCCATCACGCCCAGGGGCAGCGCCAGCACCAGGGACACGGCCATGGCCGACACCGTGAGCAGCAGCGTGTACGGCAGCGCCGCGCCCAGGGCTGGAAGCACCTTGCGCTGGAACGGAGGCAGCGACGTGCGCAGCTCTCCGGTGGCCAGGTCGCGAGCGAACGTCCAGAGCTGCGCGTACCACGGCAGGTCCAACCCCACGGCCTGCCGCAGCGCCGCGCGATCCACCTGCGTCGCCTGCTCCCCCAGCATCACGTCCACCGGGTCCCCAGGCACGAGGTGCAGGAGCAGCGACACCAGCAGCAGCGCTCCCACCATCGCGATGACCGCGGACACGAGCCTCCGGGTCATGGCGTCACTTCCCGTGCCTTCGCCAGCGGTAGCAGCAGGCCATGCGCGCTGGGCTCGAAGTCCGCGAGCCGCGAGGACACCACCGCGACACTGGCCTCATGCCACAGCGGGATGACGGGCATGTCCGCGTCCAGCTCCCGCTGCGCCTCCGCGTACAGCGTCTTCCGCTCCTCCCTCGACGCCTGCGTCGCCGCTTCCAGCACGCGGTCCAGCTTCGGGTCCTTCAGGGCCCCGCGGTTGAACCCGCCCCAGTGGTTCTCCGGCCCGGGGATGTTCGCGGAATGGAACGCGCCCCGGAGCAGGTCCGGCTCCATCACCGCGGCCCATTTCAATGTGAACAGCTCGAAGCGTCCCCGGCGCACGTCCTCGAAGAACGTCCCGAACTCCAGCGCCCGCACCTCCACCGCGATGCCGCCCTTCGCCAGCTGCTCCTTGAGCACCAGCGCCACCGCGCGCCGGAAGCGGTCCGTGCTCGTCTTGAAGGTGAAGGACAAGCGCGGCTGTCCCCCGGGCCCGTCCGGATCCGGATACCCCGCCGCGTCCAAGAGCGGGGCCGCCTCCTCTGGCGCGTAGCCGCAGCCGGGTGTCTGGGTGAAGGCCCAGTGCTCGCGAGGCAGCATGCTGGACGCGGGCTCCGCCAGCCCGTGCAGCTTGTGCTCCACCAACGGGCGCACGTCGATGAGGTGACACAGCGCCTGGCGCACGCGCACGTCCGCGAGCGGTCCCTCGCGCAGGTTGATGCCCAGGTACGTGAAGCCCGTGCCCGGCTTCGTCACCACGCGCAGGTGGGGCGACTTGCGCAGCGCGGGCAGCACCGCCGGGGACACGTTGTTCACCACCAGGTCCGCGCGGCCCTTGAGCAGCTCCAGCACCCGCGTCGTCTCGTCCCGCACCACCCGGAACGTCAGCCTCGACACGGCGGGCCTGCCTCCGTGCCAGCCCTCGAAGGGGACCAGCGTCAGGTGCTCCTCGTCCGGCCACGACTCGAACCGGAACGGCCCCGCGCCCACCGGGTGCGTTCCCTGCGCCTCGATGCCTCCAGGCCCCACGCGCTCCGAGGGCAGGATGGCCGCGGACAGCTCCGCGAGCAGCGGCGCATAGGGCCGCTTCAGGTGGAATCGCACCGTGCGGGCGTCCACCACCTCCACCCGCTCCACCGGCTCGTACCGCTCGCGCTTGGGGCTGCCCAGCTTCGGGTCCCGCAGGGCATCGAAGGTGGCCTTCACGTCCTCGGCCGTGAGGGCGCTCCCGTCGTGGAAGGTCAGCCCGGGACGGAGGACGAACTCCATCACCGTGGGCGAGACCTCCCGGAAGGACTCCGCCAGCTGGGGCACGGGCCGGCTCGAGTCATCGAAGGTGAGCAGCCCAGGGCTGACGAGCTGCGCCAGCCGCTGTCCATGGGCCGTGAGGGCGAAGCGGTCGTCCAGGCTGTCCGGTGGGGCCTCCAACAACACCGTGATGCCCGCTGGGGGCGCCGGGTCGCGGCAGCCGGAGTCAAGCACCAGCGCCAGCGCGATGAAGAACACCCGGGCGGCGCGGGAGGGCAGGGGAGGCATGGCGTCTGTCACGAGGTGGATGTCAGGCGGGACGTCCATGCTGCGACAGCCTTCTTCCTGTTTCCAGGAAGCAGGCAGGCGTGCAGGGTAACGGCGGCCGTGGATCCTCCCCCCACCCTTGCCGCCCCTTTCGTCCCTTCTTCATAATGGATCGCGACTTCCCTGGAGCGTGCGTGCAGGTTTTTCGAACCAGACCCTTCTGGGCAGCGACCGCCATTGCCTTGTGGCTCCCTTCCGCCACCCTGGCCGCGTCGCCGTCCGCCGAGAAAAAGGCTGAACGCGAGGCGCTGAAGAACGCGCTCGTGCAGGTCATGCAACGCACCGCGCTCAAGAGCAGCCGTGTCGGCGTCCATATGCAGAGCCTGGACGACGGCACCGTGGTGTTCAGCCACAACGCGGACGAGCTGCTCAACCCCGCCTCCAACGTGAAGCTCGTCACGTCCTCCGCGGCGCTCGTCGCCCTGGGGCCGGAGTTCCGCTACGAGACGGAGTTCCTCGTCGAGCAGGACATGCCCGCCGACGGCAAGGTCAAGACGCTCTACGTGCGCGGCAAGGGTGACCCCACCATCACCACCGAGCGCCTCTACGGCATGACCTCCGAGCTGCTCCACGCGGGCCTCAAGGAGGTGCAGGACATCGTCGTGGACGACTCCTGGTTCGACGCCGAGCGCACGCCGCCCGGCTACGACCAGGAGGACTCCGACCGCGCGTACATGGCGCCCACCGGCGCGGTGAGCCTCAACTGGAACGCGGTCGCCGTCTACGTGCGCGCCGCACCCGGCGGCAAGGCCGTGGTGGACATGGAGCCGCCCAGCGACTTCTTCGTCGTGGAGAACACCGTCACCAGCGGCCCCGGCCGCGCGCGGCGCGTGTCCGTGAAGTCCGACGCGTACGGCGACAAGCAGAAGGTCGTCGTCAAGGGGCAGGTCCCCGACGAGCGCGGCGCCGTCAGCGTCTGGAAGAAGATCGACAACCCGCCCCTGTACTTCGGCGGGTCGCTCAAGCAGTTGCTGACGTCGCGCGGCGTGAAGGTGAAGGGCAAGGTGAAGCTGGGCCTGACGCCGTCCCGCGCGAAGGTCGTGTACGTGGCCCAGTCGGACACGTTCGACATCGTCCTCAAGCGCCTCAACAAGCTGTCCAGCAACTTCGTCGCGGAGACGCTCCTCAAGACGATGGGCGCGGAGCTGCGCGGACAGCCGGGCTCGTTCGCCAAGGGCATCGACGTGGTGGAGGAGTTCCTGGACCGTGACGTGGGCATCCCGCGCGGCACCTACGTGATGAAGAACGGCAGCGGTCTCAACGACGCCAACCGCTTCTCCACCGCTCAGATGGACCGGCTCCTGCGCCACATGTACGAGCGCTTCCCGCTGGCCCCGGAGTACCTGTCCTCGCTGGGCATCGCCGGCAAGGACGGCACGCTCAAGTACCGCTTCGACGGCACGGACGCCGTGGGCCGGCTGCGCGCCAAGACGGGCACCCTGGAGGGCGTCTCCGCGCTCAGCGGCTACGTGCAGTCCGCGGGCGGAGAGAAGTTCTCCTTCTCCATCATGGTCAACGACTACGCGGGCCGCGCCGGCCCCGTCGTCGCAGGCATGGACGCGCTGGGCGCCGCCGTGGCCGCCACCGGCTCCACGCTGGGGCCGGGCACCGCGCTGGCCAACCTCAATGAGGGCCAGAAGACCCAGGGCGGCCTGCCGGACATCGCCAACCGCGTGAAGACCTACCTGGAGCTGGGCAAGCAGCGCGATCAACGCAACATCGGGTTCCTGCGCACCGCGTGGCGCAGCGAGCGCGACCCCGCCGTGCGCGCCGTGCTGGCGGAGAGCCTCTACCAGTCCAACCCGCACGACTACCTGGGCACCCGCACGCTCCTGGACAGCTACTCCGCCACGGATGACGTCTACGGCCGCCTGCGCCAGGTGGCCCACGCCCTGTCCGTGGGCGTGCCCGGCGTGAGCAGCATGGTGGAGCTGGCCTCCGGCGGAAACACGGAGGCCCTGGCCCGCGTGATGGAGCTGTGCCGCGCGGCCGGCGCCGCCCGTGACGTGGAGGCGCAGGACGAACTGGCGGACGGCCTGGGCGAGGTGGCCCGCACGGCCCCCGAGGAACTGGTCGTTGCCCTGCGCACCGCCAGCACCGTGGAGCGCGACGCGACCGTGCCGCTCCTGGCTCAGGGGCTGGTGAAGGGCGGGGACACCACCCACCCGTTCTGGAAGTCCCTGCGCAAGCTGGGCTCCGGCGGGACGGACCCGCAGCTCGTCGCCTTCGCCAAGGGGCTGGACTCCACCCTCACCACCAAGACGGCCGAGGCCCGGACCTCCCAGCGCGCCCAGCCAGTCCAGGTGGTCGCGCCGGCCTCCGCCACGCCCAACGTGGTCCCTGCCTCCGGCGTCCTCCGCCCGGGCGGGTAGGCTTCTTTCGCCGCGCCCTTCCGCCCGGACGTCCCCGTCCGGGCGGGCGGTCCCCCCAGCCGGTTTCCGGCACCTCCCAACACCTCGGAATCCTTGAGGCCTCCCGCCTGGGAAGCAGGCGGACGTGCGTCCTGGACACCCCTGGCCGTTTAGTGGCCCGGGGAATGTCAGTGGTGGATGCTATGGGCTGAAGGACCTGTCGGGGCGTGTGGCCTCGCAGGTTTGTTCCTGGCCCTAGAGGGGTCAGGTATCGGGAGGAAACATGGCTGGAGGCGTGAACAAGGTCATTCTCATCGGCAACCTCGGGGCGGACCCCGAAGTGCGCTTCACCCCGGGCGGTCAGGCCGTGGCGAACTTCCGCATCGCGACGAGCGAGAGCTGGAACGACAAGAATGGCCAGAAGCAGGAGCGCACCGAGTGGCACCGCATCGTCGTCTGGGGAAAGCTCGCGGAGCTGTGCGGCGAGTACCTCAAGAAGGGACGGCAGTGCTTCGTCGAAGGCCGTCTGCAGACGCGCGAGTGGATGGATAAGGAGAACAAGAAGAACTACACCACCGAGGTCGTCGCCACCTCCGTCACCTTCCTCGGCGGCCGTGACGCCGGTGAGGGCTACAGCGGCGGCAATGGCGGGGGTCGCCGGCAGCAGCAGGGCAACGGCGGCTACTCGCAGGGGCGTGACGACTACGGCCAGCCGCCGCCTCCCATGGATGACGGTGGCGGCATGGGCGGCAACCACGGCGGCGCGGACGACGACATCCCGTTCTAACGCCCTGGGGCCATCCCCCTGAAAAGCGAACCGGCCGCTCCTGGATGTCAGGGGCGGCCGGTCGTGTTTTCGGGCGCTGTTCTTCAGGTCTGCTTCAGCCGACGTCCAGGCCCGCCGGGCCGTACGCCGCGCCCGCCGTGTAGAGCGCGTAGATGGCGCCCCAGGACATGGCCAGCAGGATGAGGAAGATGAGGATGGAGAAGGGCTCGAAGCGGCGCATGGAGCGGTCGCTCGCGAAGATGCCCCAGCCCATGCAGAAGGTCTGGATGCCGTTGGCCACGTGGTACGCGGTGCCCAGCGTGCCCAGCAGGTAAACCATCAGCGTGGGGCCGTGGTAGTGCATCTCCCGGGCGATGTCGGAGAAGGGCTCCGCGTGGCCCTCCATCAGGCGCGGCTGCAGGAAGGCCAGCCAGATGTGGGCGCCCAGGAACGCGAGCACGCCCAGGCCGGCCACGCGCTGCACGATGTACTTGAGGTTGCCGTAGTTGTTGTAGGCGAGGTTGTTCGGCTTGAAGCTGAACATGCGCACCACGCCCCACGCGGCGTGGATGAGCAGGGGCAGCATGACGATGATGAACGTGAACGCCTGGGCGAACGGGTTCGCGTACTCCGTCACCGACTTTTCCCAGGCCGTCGCGCCGTAGAAGGCGGACAGGTTGTCCCACAGATGGTTGATGACCCAGAAGGTCAGGGGCACCACGGCGAGGAACGACCCCAGCCGCGACTTCAAGAGGGGATTCCGGTCGGTGAGGGCTTCGGCGGTGGCTTGGGTGCTCATCGAGTCTCCAGCGGGGCGCGCGGATGGGTGGGGTGAAGACCCCCGCGAGCCCAAGGTCAGGGCCTGGGTGATACGGCCTTCCAGCGGTTTATAGCCGTTCCGTCACGCGGGCTGGATTTCTTCCGCATCCGCCCGTGCCAGCCGGGGAACACCGACTCATAAGCCCTGGCGATGCCAGCCCCCCGCCCTGACTGCTGGCCGCCAGGCAGGCGTCCCGTCTTCGTCCCTCTTCCGTTGGCGGGCGCGAACGGGTGGGGCACGCTAACCAGCCCTATGCCTGATGAGCTTGTCAGTGGATTGTTGAAGGCGTCGGACCTGCGCCTGGTGCTGGCCACCACCGGTGACCTGTCCCGCCAGGCCCGCGCCACGCACCAGAGCATGCCGGCCTCCGCCGCGCTCCTGTCCCAGGGCCTCACCGCCGCCGCCCTCATGGGGTCGCTCCGCAAGGGCACGGACTCCCGGATCAACCTGCAACTGGAGTGCGACGGCCCCCTGCGCGGCCTCTTCGTGGACGGCGACGCGAACGGCGTCGTGCGCGGCTACGTGAAGAACACCCTGGTGGAGTACACCGGCTCGGAGGGGCGCTATCACTGGCGCCCGGTGCTGGGGAACCAGGGCTTCCTGTCCGTGCTGCGCGACCAGGGCGGCGGGGAGTACTACCGCTCGTCCGTGGAGCTGGAGCACTTCGACCTGGTGGCGGACCTGGAGCGCTACTTCCACCAGTCGGATCAGGTGCCCTCGCACCTGATGGTGGCGCAGCTGCCCGGCCTGGTGGACGGCCAGGAGGATCCGCTCGCCACCGTGGTGGGCCTGCTCGTGCAGCCCCTGCCCAACGGGGACCGGGACGCCTTCAAGGCGCTGGGCACCCGGCTCAAGGCGCAGTTCCAGACGGCCGTGCAGGCGCACGCACAGGACGGGGCGGCGACACTCCTGCGCTCGCTCGTGCCGGAGGCGGACCTGGAAATCATGTCGCGCTACCCGCTGCGCTTCACCTGTTCGTGCAGCCGCGACCGCGTGAAGCTCGCGCTGCTCGCCATGGGCCGCGAGGAGCTGAAAGACCTGCTGGAGAAGGAAGGCCAGGCGGAGGCCACCTGCCAGTTCTGCACGACGCGTTATGTCATCCCCGGCGCGGAGATCCAGCAGATGCTCACCGAGGGCAGCGCCTGACGTGGGGCGCCCGGGCGCCGGGCCCCCGGGCTCCGTTGTTCTGAAGACAGACATCTCCTGAAGGCCGGGGATGATTCAGCGCTTCACATCATCCGGAGGAGCACGCGCGGCGGTTGTGGCGGGGTCGCGGTGCTCGGGATATGACAGGGCCGCACCTCACCCGGAGCTTTCGCCGTGGCCATCAAGCGGGCAGCGCCGCCGAAGTCCCAGGACCAGCGCAACCCTTCCCCGAAGTCTTCCGTGCCCTCCGCCGCCCAGAAGGAAGGGGCGGAGAAGCTCGTCTCCATTCCCAATGACATGGTGCTGGCGCCCCAGGTGGAGGCCCCGCGCCAACCCACCGGCCGCGACCAGTCCCGGCACAAGTCCACCGGCGTGGTGGAGCTGTCGTGGGCGGAGTTCGACCGGAAGGTGCAGCAGCTGGCGCGCACCATCCGGCAGGCGTGGGAGCCGCAGGCGGTGGTGGGCGTGGCCCACGGCGGCGTGTTCGTGGGCGGGGCGCTCGCGGGCGCGCTCGGCTGCGAGTTCTTCCCCGTGCGCATCAGCCGCCGCAGCCGCGACAAGGCCGAGCGCCCCCAGGAGCGGGGCCAGCCGCAGGTGAGCGGGGAGATGCCCGCGGAGCTCAAGGGCCGCCGCGTGCTCATCGTGGACGACATCGCCTCCAGCGGGGACACGCTGGAGCTGGCCACGGCGCTCGCGAAGAAGGTGGGCGCGAAGGAGATCCGCACCGCGTGCCTGATCGCGCGGCCGGAGGGCTTCACGCCGGACCACGTGGGGCTGTCCACGGACTCGCTCTTCGTCTTCCCGTGGGACTACCAGCCGGTGATGGGCGACGCGCACCTCGACGACGACCCGGACAAGGCCGGGGCCTGAGCCCCGCCGAGGGGCGTTGACGCGGCGATGATCATCGGGACGGCGGGGCACATCGACCACGGCAAGACGTCCCTCGTGAAGGCGCTGACGGGCACCGACACCGACCGGCTCCCGGAGGAGAAGCGGCGGGGCATCACCCTGGAGCTGGGCTTCGCGCACCTGCCGCTGCCGGATGGACAGGTGGCGGGCGTGGTGGACGTGCCCGGCCATGAGCGCTTCGTGAAGGCCATGGCCGCGGGCGCGGGCGGCGTGGACCTGGCCGTGCTGGTGGTCGCGGCGGACGAAGGCGTCATGCCCCAGACGCGCGAGCACCTGGACATCTGCCGCCTGCTCGGCGTGAAGGCGGGCGTCGTCGCGCTCACCAAGGCGGACCTGCTGGAGGGCCTGGGCGACGACTGGCGCGCGCTGGTGGAGGCGGACCTCGCCGCGCTCACCGCCGGCACCTTCCTGGAGACCGCGCCCGTGGTGCCGGTGTCCGCGCGCACGGGGCAGGGCCTGGAGCAGCTGAAGACGGCGCTCGCGAGCGCGGGCGCTTCACTGCCACGGCGTCCCGCGGAGGGCCCCGTGTTCCTCCCGGTGGACCGGGCCTTCACCATCAAGGGCTTCGGCACGGTGGTGACGGGCACGCTGTTGTCCGGCGCGCTGGCGGTGGACGACGCGGTGGCGCTGCTCCCCTCGGTGGCGGGCGCGCGTCCGGGCCCCTTCCGCGTCCGCGGCGTGCAGGTGCACGGCCAGCCGGTGGCGCGCGTGGATGCGGGGCAGCGCGCGGCGGTGAACGTGGCGGACGTGCAGACGGAGGACGTGCACCGGGGCATGGTGCTCACGCGCGCGGGCGAGCTGCCGGAGACGTCCATGCTGGACGTGGAGCTGACGCTGCTGCCCGCCGCGGAAGTCCCGCTGCCCAGGCGCCGCAAGCTGCTCTTGCACCTGGGCACCGCGCAGGTGGAGGCCACGGTGGCGCTCCTGGACCTGGAGTCACTCGCGCCTGGAGAGACGGTGCTTGCGCAGCTGCGGCTGGAGTCGCCGGTGGGCGCGCTCGTGGGCCAGCGCTTCATCCTGCGAGGCTCGCGCGCGCTGCCGGGGCGGGGGGCCACGGTGGCCGGAGGGCGCGTGCTCTCCATCACGCCGCCGCGCCGGCGCAAGGGGGCGTCCTCGGTGGTGCGGCCGCTCTTGGAGGCGGACGCGGCCGGGCTGGTGGGGTGGCTCCTCAGGCAGGCGGGCTACGCGGGGCTCACGCAGACGGAGCTGTTCGGCCGCTCGGGGCTCTCGCCCAAGGTGCTCACGCGCACGCTGGAGCTGGCGGGCGCGAAGGGGCAGGTGCTGCTGGTGGACCGCGACCGGCGGCTCTACGTGGCGCAGGAGGTCTTCGAGGGCCTGCGCCAGCGCTCGCTCGCGCTGCTCGCCGCGTTCCACGAACGCGAGCCCATGCGCGAGGGCCTGTCCCGCGAGGAGCTCCGTCAGCGGCTCTCCGCCCAGCTGGACGTGCGCCTGTTCCAACGCGTGGTGCAGGCGCTGGTGGACTCCGGCGGCGTGGAGGCGGAGAAGGACCTGGTGCGCCTCAAGGGCCGGGGCCGTACGCTCACGCTGGGTGACGAGGCCGCGCGCACGCGCCTGTCCGCGGAGCTGTCCGCGGCGGGGCTCGCGCCGCCCACCGTCACGGAGCTGTCGCAGAAGCTGGGGCTTCCGCCCGCGAAGCTGCAGGAGCTGTTGAAGGTGCTGGTGTCGTCGGGCACCGGCGTGCGGGTGAGCGAGGAGCTGTGCTTCGACGCGAGCGCGCTGGAGGAGCTGCGCGGACGGCTGGTGACGTACCTGAAGGAGAAGAAGGAGATCACCACGCAGGCCTTCAAGGAGCTGGTGGGCCAGAGCCGCAAGTTCACCATCCCCCTGTCGGAGTACTTCGACCGGGAGAAGGTGACGCTGAGGGTGGGGGACAAACGGGTGCTGCGTCGCGGATGAGTTCCAAGGCCTACAACGAGCAGGAGTTGCGCGCCCTGGTGGAGCCCTTCGCCCAGCCCATGCTGGTGCTGGTGGGAGAGGGGCGCGTCTGGGTGGCCAATGCCGCCTACGCGCGGCTGTTGGGCCTGCCCGTGGAGCAGGTGGAGGGCCGCTCCTTCCTGGACTTCGTCCAGCCGGAGGACCGCAGCCGGATGGGGGACCGCTTCCACCGGCTGGCCACCGGCGCGCCGCTGGACGGACGTCCGCAGCTCTACAAGGTGCTCAGCGTCAACGGCGCGCCGGGTGAAATCCTCGCGCAGGCCAACCCCCTGCGGCTGGAGGACGGGCGCTTCGCGCTGCTGCTCAGCTGCATGGTGATGGCGGAGAGCCCCCGGGAGCTGGCGGTGGCGGAGCGGCTGGTGGACACGTCCGCGGGGCTGGTGTCCGCGCGCTCGGAGGAGGGCGTGCGGCGCGTGGCGCTGGCGGGCCTGGAGGCCGCGGGCTTCCGGGCGCGCATCCTGCGCTGGGACGGCACGCGGTGGGTGGTGCGCGACGGCGTGGCCCTGCCGGCGGATTCGCACCTGGGGCTGGAGGCGCTGTCGGACGGGCGGCCCGTGTTCGGCGGCGCGGACCAGGCGCAGCCCACGCACGCGTACCTGCCGGTGGGCGGGCCTCGGTCGGAGGTGCTGTGGGTGGCTGGTCCGTGGGTGGCGCCCCGGCACGGCTCGGTGCTGACGCTGTTCGCGAAGGTGGTGGGCGCGGCGCTCGCGGACGCCCACCTCCAGGCGGACGGCGCCCGCAGCCGCTGGGAGGTGGAGGCGGTGGCGGAGATGGCGCGCTTCGTGGCGCAGCCCGTGCCCCCGCCCCCGGAGATGTTCCTCGCGCGCGTGGCGGAGCTGCTCCAGGCCCGCGCGGTGGCGCTGCACGTCACCTCCGAACCGGGGCAGGCCCCCCGGCTCTCCGCCCACGTGGGGCTGGAGGAGGGGAGTGACGCGGATGCCGTGCGTGCCACCGGCGTGCTGCTGGCCACGTCGCTGCGGGAGGACGGGGGCGTGCTGTCCTCGGAGGCGCAGGGGCGCGCGCTGGAGACGCTGTCCCAGGGCCGCCTGGGCAGCGGGACAGCGGCGCGGCTCACCCGCGGCGGGGAGTGCGTGGGCGTGGTGCAGGCGCTGCGCGCGAAGGAGCGCCCCTTCGACGAGCGCGACGCGCGGCTTCTGGCCACGCTCGCGGAGCTGCTGGTGATGCTCCTGGAGCAGCGCCGCCTCCGCGCGGAGTCCGCGCGCCAGCTCACGGAGACGCGCCTGTTGCTGGACCTGGCGCGCACCACGTCCGGCGTGCTGGAGACGGCGAGCATCCTGGACGTCGCGTCCGACTTCCTGGTGCACCTGCTGGACGTGTCCAACTGCTTCATCCTGCTCTACGACGAACAGGCCAAGGTGCTGCGCGGCGCGGCGGCGTCGGCGGCCCATCGAGACATGTTCCGCACGGTGGTGGTGCCGCTCGACAGCGACGACCTGGCCGCGCGCGTGGCGCTGGAGCGCAAGCCCATCGCGGTGGAGGACCTGACGTCGGCGAGCACGTCCGTCAGCGCGGTGCTCATCGACCGGCTGGGGGAGAAGGCGCTCCTGGGCCTGCCGCTGACCTCGCGCGAGGAGCTCATCGGCGTGGTGCTGGTGGACGACGTGCGCGGCCCGCGCCCCTTCGGCCCGGAACTGATTGACCTGGCGGAGGCGACGTGCGGCCAGCTGGCGCTGTCCATCGCCAACGCGCGCCTCTACGAATCGCTGTGGGCCAGCTACGCGGAGCTGGCCGCCACCCGCGCGGAGATGGTGAAGCGCGAGCGCTTCGCCGCCCTGGGCGAGCTGTCCGCCATCGTCGCCCACGAGGTGCGCAACCCCCTGGGCGTCATCTTCAACGCGGTGGCCACGCTCCGGCGCATCATGAACCCCGGGGGGGACACGGCCATGCTGCTGGACATCGTCGCGGAGGAGAGCGACCGCCTCAACCGCATGGTGGCGGACCTGCTGGACTTCACCCGCCCGCGCAACCCGGTGCTCCAGCCGGAGGACCTCCTGCGCGTGCTCCAGGACGCCTTCGAGGCCGCGCGGGCGCAGGCCCTCACGGAGCGTCCGGTGTACATCTCCGTGGAGGTGGAGCCCGGCCTCTCCACGGTGCCCATGGACCGGCGGCAGATCCGCCAGGCCCTCTTCAACGTGGCCGTCAACGCCATCCAGGCCATGCCCCAGGGCGGCGAGGTCCGGGTGCGCGGGCGCCGGGACACGCATGGAGGCCGGGAGCAGCTGCGCATCGACGTGATGGACCAGGGGCCGGGCATCCCGGCGGAGCTGCTCCACCGCGTCTTCGAACCCTTCTTCACCACCAAGGCCCAGGGCACCGGCCTGGGGCTGGCGGTGGTGAAGCGCATCCTGGAGGAGCACCGCGGCGAAATCGCCGTGGAGAGCGCCCCCGGACGCGGAACCACCTTCACCTTCTGGCTGCCGCTCACGCAGCCCCAGTCCCTCTCATGACCGACGCGACCACTCCGGTTCCCCGAGGCCGAATCCTCGTGGTGGACGACCAGCGCAACATGCGCGCCACCACCGCCCTGCTCCTGCGCGCGGAGGGCTACACCGTCAACGAAGCCGCCACCGGCGAGGAGGCCCTGGGCATGCTCGCGCAGGAGCGCGTGGACCTGCTCCTCACGGACCTGAAGATGGAGCCCATGGACGGGCTCACGCTGCTCAGGCGCGCGCTGGAGGTGGCCCCTCGGCTCCAGGTCATCATGATGACGGCCTTCGGCTCCATCGACAGCGCGGTGGAGGCCATGCGCCTGGGGGCCTACGACTACGTCACCAAGCCCTTCAAGGAAGGCGAGCTGCGCTACCGCGTGGAGCGCGCCCTGGAGCGCGCCCGGCTCCAGGCGGCGGTGGACAACCTGGCCACGGAGTTCAACGAGCGCCACGGCCTGTCCGCGCTGGTGGGCCGCAGCCAGGCCATGCGCGAGCTCACCACGCGCCTCTTGCGCGTGGCCCAGAGCGACGCCACCGTCCTCATCCAGGGCGAGAGCGGCACGGGCAAGGAGCTGGTGGCCCGCGCCCTCCACGCGCACAGCCGCCGCAGCAAGCAGCCCTTCGTGCCCGTCAACTGCGCGGCCATCAGCGAGACGCTGCTGGAGAGCGAGCTCTTCGGCCACGCCAAGGGCGCCTTCACCGGCGCGGTGAAGACGCGCCGCGGCCTCTTCGAGGAGGCGGACAACGGCACGCTCTTCATCGACGAGGTGACGGAGACGAGCCCCACCTTCCAGTCCAAGCTCCTGCGCACGCTCCAGGACGGCGAGGTGCGCCGCGTGGGCGAGTCCACCGCGCTGCGCGTGGACGTGCGGATCGCCGCGGCCACCAACCGCGACATCGAGCTGGAGGTGAAGGAGAAGCGCTTCCGCCAGGACCTCTACTACCGCCTCAACGTGGTGCTCCTGCGCGTGCCCCCGCTGCGCGAGCGCCTGGAGGACGTGCCCGCGCTCGCGCAGCACTTCCTGGACCGCGCCAACGCCCGCAGCCCCCGGCCCCGGCGCCTGTCCGCCACCGCCGTGGAGCACCTGATGACGTACAGCTTCCCCGGCAACGTGCGCGAGCTGGAGAACCTGGTGGAGCAGGCCGCCGCGCTCGCCGAAGGGGACGAGCTGCTCCCCGAGGACTTCCCACTGCGCCCCCAGGGCCGCGTGCTCTCCGCCGCCACGCCTCCGCCTGAAGCCACGGGCCTGCCTCCCACCGACATCGCGCGGCCCACCAGCGCGGAGGCCGGAGGCCCCACGCTGGCGGCAGTGGTGGAGGACGCGGAGCGACGCGCCATCGTCCAGGCCCTGGAGCGCCACGGCGTGGACCTGGCCCGAGTCGCGGACGAGCTGGGCGTCTCCTCCACCACCCTGTGGCGGAAGATGAAGCGGCTCAACCTGCGGCCCCCCGCCGGCGCCCGCGAGTAGCCTCCCAGCGAACTCGCACCTGCCTCCCGGTATGAGTTCAGATCCGAAATCACCGCCGTTCAGGGATGAAAAAACCAACCTCCTGAATTCGTTGACTGTTTTCATCCCTGAAACGCGATTTCAGGGATGCAATGGGGAAGGGCGGGGGTGGGAGTGTTGCCCGGTCGTCCAAGTGCCTGAGAACGTTGGAGTTTCGTCTCAAACGGGCACTGGCACGACGCCTGCTATAGGCTAGCTCGGGACGCATCGAAGCGAGGCTGAAAGTGGTTCCCCCCCACCCTTTCAGCACTTCCGGTGCGTTACCTTGAGAAGACCCGCGGCCCGACACCCTCACGGGTGCCGGGCCGCCTTCTTTTCCGCTCCCCGCATCGTCCTCGGCGTTGCAGCCGCCCGCATGACGCGGCGCGGATCCATTTCACTTCTGCAATGCACCCACGGCCATGACGCCATGAGCCATGCCCCGCAACGACAACGCCCGCCAGGGCCAGGGGCCGAGGCGGGCGTCGGGTGCCGCGAGCTGCCGGTGAAGGACTACTGACCGAACAGCGTGCCGGCCTGGGCCAGCCAGTCGGTGACGTGGCCGGGGAGGATGCCCAGCAGCACCACCGCGACGGTGGCGATGACGAGCGCGGCCTCCGTGCCCCAGTTGCGCTCCAGCGGCTGCGCGCCTTCAGGGACGGGGTGCATGAACATGTAGACCACGACGCGCAGGTAGTAATACGCGCCCGCCGCGCTGCTGAGCACCGCCACCACGGTGAGGCCCACCAGGCCCACGTCGATGGCGGCCTGGAAGATGAGCAGCTTGCTCATGAAGCCCACGGTGGGGGGGATGCCGCCCAGCGACAGCATGAAGGCCGCCATGGCGAACGCCCAGCCCGGACGGCGCTGCGCGAGGCCCGCGAAGCGCTCCAGGTCCCACGCGGTTCCCTTCTCCTCGTCCTCGCGGCGCTCCAGCGCGGAGACCATGGCGAAGGCGCCCGTCGCGCTGAAGGTGTACGCCAGCAGGTAGTAGAGGATGCCGCGCAGCGCGTCCGAGCGCGCCACGTCCAGCGGCGTGCCACCGGACAGCGAGGACGCGGACAGCAGGCGGAAGCTCTCGCCCGGGGCCGTGACGAACAGCGCCGCCACGCCCAGGAGCAGGTAGCCCGCGTGCGCGATGGAGGAGTACGCCAGCATGCGCTTCACGTTGCGCTGCGGAATCGCCATCAGGTTTCCGGCGATCATCGTGAGCAGCGCCAGCGTGGCGAAGAGCATCAGCGGCAGCTGGAGGTCCTTCATGTCCTTGCCCACCGTGACGAACACGCGCACCAGCGACGCGAACGCCGCCGCCTTCACGCCCGCGCTCATGAGCGCCGTCACCGGGGTGGGGGCGCCCTCGTACACGTCCGGCGTCCACATGTGGAACGGCACGGCCGCCACCTTGAACGCGAAGCCCGCGGCGATGAGCACCGCGCCCACGTAGACGAGCGCCGGCGTCGTCTGGATGGCCTGCGCCAGCGGGCCCGCCATGTCGTTGAGCTTCGTCGTGCCCGTGGCGCCGTACAGCAGCGCCGTGCCGTACAGCAGGATGGCGGACGAGAAGGCGCCCAGGATGAAGTACTTGAAGCCCGCCTCGCTGGGGCGCGTGCCGCGGCGCAGGTACGCCGTCAGCGCGTACGTCGCGATGGAGAGCACCTCGATGTTGACGAAGATGGTGATGAACTCCGACGACATCGCCAGCAGGCTCATGCCCGCGGAGGCGAAGAGCATCAGCGCGTAGAACTCACCGCGCTCCGCGCCACGCTTGCGCAGGAAGCCCACCGCGCTCAGCGCCGCCAGCCCCAGGCCCACGCTCACCACCAGGGTGAGGAAGCTGGAGAAGGGGTCCAACACGCCGAAGCCGAGGAACACCTCCTGCGGCGGCTCGAACATCAGGCCCACGGCCACGGCGCCGCTGGCCACCGCCGCCACGACGGTGAGCACCGCCTGGTAGCCGCGGGACGCCGTCTTGGAGAGGAACACCTCCGACAACAGCAGGACGGAGGCCGCCACCACCATGATGATGGCGGGCAGCATGGGGAGGAAATCCGCCAGGGTGAGATTTGGCAGGTTCATGGAGTCTTTCGGGGCCTACTCGCGGACGGCGAGCGGCGCGGCGGGAACGGAGGGGCGGGCCGCGGCGGCGGTGGAGGGCAGCGACATCACCTCCACGCGCAGCTGGTCGTCCTTCGCCTGGGTGGCGCCCGGAGCGCCCACGCTGGCGCGAGCCACGTAGCGGTCCGTGGACGGAGCGATGCGGTCCAGGAAGGGCTGCGGCATCAGGCCCATCACCGCCACCAGCACGATGAAGGGGGCCGTGGTGAGCATCTCGCGCAGGTTCATGTCGCGCAGGTGCTGGTTCTCCCGGTGCGTGATGCTGCCGAAGAACACCTTCTGCACCATCCACAGCATGTACGCCGCGCCCAGGATGACGCCCAGCGTGGCGAACGCGCCGAAGCCCAGGGGCAGGGTGCTCTTGAACGTGCCCATCAGCACCAGGAACTCGCCGATGAAGCCGTTGGTGCCCGGCACCGCCACCGACGAGAAGGTGATGATGACGAACGCCGCGGTGAACACCGGCATCACCTTGGCGATGCCGCCGTAGTCCGACATCAGGCGCGTGTGGCGGCGCTCGTAGAGGAAGCCGAACAGGAGGAACAGCGCGCCCGTGGAGATGCCGTGGTTGAGCATCTGGTACGCGCTGCCCGTGGCGCCCTCACCGGTGACGGCGAGCAGGCCCAGCATGCAGTAGCCCAGGTGGCTGACGGACGAGTACGCGATGAGCTTCTTGATGTCCCGCTGCGCCAGGCACATCAGCGCGCCGTACACGATGCCAATCACCGCCAGCACCGCGAGGAACGGACGGGCCTGGTGCGCCGCCACCGGGAAGAGCGGAATCGCGAAGCGCCAGAAGCCGTAGGTGCCCATCTTCAGCATCACGCCGGCCAGGATCATGGAGCCCGCCACCGGCGCCTGCACGTGCGCGTCCGGCAACCAGGTGTGCACCGGCCACATGGGGACCTTGATGGCGAACGCCAGCGCGAACGCGGCGAACATCCACGGCCCGTAGGTGTGCAGCGTGGCGGCCAGACCCGAGAGGCCCGCGCACGCGCCCTCAGGACCGCTGCTGCACGCGGCGAGCTGCTGATTGGCGGCGAGCAGGTTGTTGTAGAGCGTGCCGTAGTCGAACGAGCGCACCCCCGGGCCGCCGCTGATGAAGTACACGGCCACGATGGCCACCAGCATCAGCAGCGAGCCGACCAGCGTGTAGAGGAAGAACTTCACCGCCGCCATGCGGCGGTCCTCGGCGCCCCACACACCCACCATCAGGTACATGGGGATGAGCATGGCCTCGAAGAAGATGTAGAAGAGCAGGACGTCCATCGACGCCAGCGCGCCCAGCATCGTCGTCTGGAGCACCAGCAGCGCCAGGTGGAACTCCTTGATGCGGTGCTGGATGTACGTGGTGGAGGCGAGCACCACCAGCGGGCCCAGGAACACCGTCAGCAGCAGCAGGCTCACGGCCAGGCCGTCCACGCCCAGGTGGTAGCTCATCCCGAACTGCTGGAACCACGGGACGCGGTACTCCATCTGGAACTCGGCGCCGGACGGGTCGAAGCGGAAGTACGCCCAGACGCCGAACACCAGGTCCAGCAGCATGCCCACGAAGGTGATGGTGCGGACCTGTCCATGCTCGGACGCGGGCAGCGCCAGCACCAGCGCCGCGAAGATGAGCGGCAGGTAGATGACGACGTTCAACAGGTGGGTGTCGAAGAAGCTCATGAAAGCACCTGCACGAGGGCGTAGACCGCGCCGCCCAGGATGGCGAGCGCCATGATGGCGGCGTAGGCCTGCGCGTCACCCGTCTGGAGCCGGCGCAGCCCGAGGCCCACCTTCTCCGTGACGTACGCGGTGCCACGCACCAGCACCGTGTCGATGACGAGCGCGTCCACCACGCGGAAGAGGATGAAGGCCACGAACTTCACCGGCCGGATGATGATGAACTCGTAGAGCTCATCCACGTAGAACTTGTTGAGCGCCGTGCGGCGCACCGCGCGGGCGAACGCCGGCACGGGCTGGCCCACGCGCGAGGGGAAGAACTTCAGGTAGGCGAACGCCGCGGCCGCGCCGCCCGCGAGCGCCCACATCCACGCGAAGGCGTAGTCCCCGACGGAAGGCGAGCTGGTGTCCAGCTGCACCGTCTTGGCCACGCGGGCCACCGTCTCCGCCGGGCGGAGCACGGGGGACAGGAAGTTCTCGAACACCGGCTGCGTCCCGCCGCCCGTGCGGGGCATCAGGGGCAGGGCGTAGACGAACGTGATGAAGGCCAGGAACGCCAGGATGACCAGGGGCAGCGTCATGTGCCACGCGCTCTCATGGGCGTGCGCCAGCTTCGCCTCCGGGGACCGCTTGCCCGTGAAGGTCAGCAGGTAGACGCGCGACATGTAGAACGCCGTGGAGGCGGTGATGAGCAGGCCCAGCACGTAGACGAAGCCGGAGACCCACTCCAGGCCGTGCAGGTGGTTGTGGTGCACGCCGTGGAAGATGGCGTCCTTGGAGAAGAAGCCGGACATGATGGGGAAGATGCCCGTGATGGCCAGCGTGGAGATGAGGAACGTGGCGTGCGTCCACTTCATCTCCTTCCACAGGCCGCCCAGCTTCTTGATGTCCGTCTCGTCCCCGTTGCCGTGCATCACGCTGCCGGCGCCCAGGAAGAGGCAGGCCTTGAAGAACGCATGCGTCATCAGGTGCATGGCGGCGGCCCAGAAGACACCCATGCCCACGCCCATGAACATGATGCCCAGCTGGGACACCGTGGAGTAGGCGAGCACCTTCTTGATGTCGTCCTGCGCGAAGGCGATGAGCGCCGCCAAGAGCGACGTGAGCGCGCCCACGATGGCGATGGTCGCCATGGCGGTGGGGGAGAGCACGAGCAGCGCGCTCATGCGGCAGAACAGGTACACGCCCGCGGTCACCATCGTGGCGGCGTGGATGAGCGCGGAGACCGGCGTCGGGCCGGCCATCGCGTCCGGCAGCCAGACGTAGAGCGGCAGCTGCGCGCTCTTGCCCGCGGCGCCCAGCAGGAACAGCAGCATGATGGACGTCATCACGCCGCCGAAGGTGTAGCCGGACAGCGGCCCGGACTCGATGGGCGTGGCCAGGGACACCGCGCCGCCCGAGCCTTCCGGCAGGGCCAGGGCCAGCTTCTCCAGGCCCTTGAAGGTGACGGGGCCCTTCTGGGAGATGCCCTGCTCGTAGCGGGCGCGCGACGTGGACGCCGCGTTGTAGTCCCGCGGATCCGCCTGGCGGTTGAAGGCGCCCACCGTGAGGATGAGCAGGAACGTGGCGATGAGGAACGCGAAGTCACCGATGCGGTTGGTGACGAACGCCTTGCGGCCCGCCCACGCCTTCGCGCTGTCCGTGTACCAGAAGCCGATGAGCAGGTAGCTGGCCATACCGACGCCCTCCCAGCCCACGAAGAGCAGGACCAGGTTGTCGGCCATCACCAGCGTGAGCATCGCGGCGACGAAGAGGTTCAGGTACGCGAAGAAGCGCCAGTACCCATCGTCGTGCTCCATGTAGCTGGTGGAGTACAGGTGGATGAGGAAGCCGACGCCCGTGATGATGAGCAGCAGGATGCCCGACAGGTGGTCCACCAGCAGGCCGAAGTTCACCCGGAAGTCACCGGCGGCGAACCACGTCCCGTAGTCGTACGCGATGGCGTAGCGGATGGTGTCCCGCTCCAGGCCGAACGGGTTGGCCATGCTCACCACGCGGCCGCCGGCGGCGTCGCTGGTGGCCCAGAAGGCCAGCAGGCTCAGCACGAAGGCGCCGGCGATGGCGGAGCACGCCACCAGGTGCACGTTGGCCCGGCCCAGCCACTTGCCGAACACGCCGCACACGAACGCGCCCAGCAGCGGCAGCAGGATGATCAACCCCAGCGAGGGCGAAAACACCTCGGGGGGGATGGGTGCGGTTCTGAAGAACTCGACGAGGGATCCGTCCATGGGTGTGCTCAGGGGTGACGGGGCGTTAGTGCTTCATCGTCCGGATGTCGTCGACGTTCACGGACCCGCGACTGCGGAAGACCGCGATGACGATGGCCAGACCGATGGCCGCTTCCGCGGCCGCCACGGCGATGACGAAGAAGGCGGACACGTGGCCGGTGCCTTCGCCGTGCATGCGCGCGAAGGCCAGGAACGTGAGGTTGACCGCGTTGAGCATCAGCTCCACGCACATGAAGACGACCAGCGCGTTCGTGCGCACCAGCACGCCGAACATGCCCATGCAGAAGAGGGCCGCGGCCAGCAGGAGGTAGTAGGAGATGGGGACCATTGGGTTGTCCGGAAGGTCGCGAGGGTCAGATGCGGGACTTGGCCACCACCACCGCGCCCACCATGGCCACCAGCAGGAGCAGGCTGACCGCTTCGAAGGGCAGCAGCCAGGTGGTGAAGATGGTCTCGCCGATGGCCGCCATGGTGCCGAACGCCGCCTGGCCCTTCGCGTCCAGCTGCGCGGGCTGCGCGTTCATCCGGCCCAGCGTCACGGCCAGCACCGCGAGCAGGCCCACCGCGGAGGCGCCACCCAGGAGCCGCGTCGCCGTGGGCTTTCCGCGGTGGGGGGCGTCACCCAGGTTGAGCAGCATGATGACGAACAGGAAGAGCACCATGATGGCGCCCGCGTACACGAGCACCTGCACGGCGGCCACCGTGTGCGCCCAGAGCAGCACGTAGATGCCGGCCAGGAAGAAGAACGTCGATACCAGGGCCATGGCGGAGTTGATGGGGCTCCGCGCGGTGATGACCAGCCCCGCCGACAGCAGCGTCATGACGGCGAAGACGCCGAAGAGGACCAATTCGATGTTCAAGACCAGTCTCCGAAGGAACCCCAGGGGTGGTCACCGTACGGGCAGCGGTGCTCCCGTACGTGAGCCTCGAACTCGTCCCGGAACCGCATGAGGAAGGAGTGCGTGGGCAGCGCCGCCGCGTCACCCAGCGCGCAGATGGTGTTGCCCAGGCCGATGGGAGGGTAGGGCGCGATGGAGGAGGCGACGTTCGACAGCATGTCGATGTCGCTCATCTCCGCGCGGCCTTCCTCGATCTTGCGCAGGAGGCGCGTCTGCCACGGCGTGCCCTCGCGGCACGGGGTGCACTGGCCGCAGGACTCTTCCGCGTAGAAGCGGGCCACGCGCCAGAGGCTGCGCACCATGCAGGTGGCGTCGTCCATCACGATGACGCCGCCGGAGCCGGCCATCGTCTGCTTCATCTTCAGCGCCTCGAACTCCAGCGCCACGTCCAGTTCGTCCGCGCCCAGCACCGGCGCCGAGGAACCGCCCGGGATGACCGCCTTGACCTTGCGGCCCTTGGGCATGCCCTGGCCGTACTTGTCGTCGTGGATCAGCTCCAGGATGGTGGTGTGCATCCCCACCTCGTAGACGCCGGGGCGGTTCACGGAGCCGGACAGGCAGACCAGGTGCGTGCCGCCCGACTTGTCCGTGCCCAGCTTCGCGTACCAGTCCGCGCCCTTGGCGAGGATGGGAGGCACGCTGGCGAGCGTCTCCACGTTGTTCACCACCGTGGGGCAGCCGAAGAGGCCCACCACCGCGGGGAAGGGGGGCTTCAGGCGGGGCCAGCCCTTCTTGCCCTCCAGGGACTCCAGGAGCGCCGTCTCCTCGCCGCAGATGTACGCGCCCGCGCCGCGGACCAGGAAGCAGTCGAGCGCGAAGCCCTCCTTGCCCATCAGCGACTTGCCGAAGATGCCGGCCTTGTAGGCCTCGTCGATGGCCGCCTGGGTGCGCTCCGCCTGGAACTTGAACTCGCCGCGCAGGTACACGTAGCAGGTGTGCACGCCCAGCGCGTACGACGCGATGGCGATGCCCTCCAGCATCATGTGCGGGTCGTTCTCCAGGATGTAGCGGTCCTTGAAGGTGCCCGGCTCGGACTCGTCGCCGTTGACGGCCAGGTACTTGGGCTTGGGGCTGTCCTTGGGGACGAAGCTCCACTTCATGCCCGTGGGGAAGCCCGCGCCGCCGCGGCCGCGGAGGTTGGACTTCTTCACCTCGTCGATGATGGCGGCGGGCTCCATGGAGAGCGCGCGCTTGAGCCCGTCATAGCCGCCGCGCGAGCGGTAGCTGTCCAGGGTCCAGGACTGGGGCTTGCCCCAGGCCGCCGAGATGACGGCTTCGACCGTCTTTGCCGTAGAGGCCATGGATGAACGTCCTAGGAAAGCGAGGGGGAGGAGGGGCGACTCACGACAGCCGGGCCAGGATGGCGTCCAGCTTCGCCTGGGTGAGGCGCTCGTGGTGATCCTCGTTGATCTGCAGGCAGGGCGCCGTTCCGCAGGACGCCAGGCACTCCGTCTCGCGCAGGGTGAACTTGTCGTTCGTCTCCCCGGCGGTCAGGCCCAGCTTCTGCTCCAGGTACGCGAGCATCTTCTCCGCGCCCCAGAGGGAGCAGGAGAGGTTCGTGCAGACGTCGATGACGTACTTGCCCGGCTTCTTGAGGTGGTACATCACGTAGAAGCTGGCGACCTCGTAGGCGCGCTCCGGCGTGACTTCCAGGCTCTTCGCCACCAGCCGCAGGCCATCAGGAGGCAACCACCCCTTGAGGTCTTGCAGCAGGCGCAGCGCGGGAAGCATGCCGGCGCTTTTGCGATCAGAGGGGTAGTGCGAGAGGATTTCCGCGATCCCCGCGTCGAACTTCTTCTGCTCTTCAGGAGTGAACAGGGGCTCCGCCATGGCGGGCCGGTACGTATTGCTCCAACGGCTTCGTTGTCAACATAAACCCTCGGCGGTAGACTGGGCCGCCCCCAGCAAATTACCGAGCGATTTCAACCCCTTGTTATGAGCCTGGACCCTGCGGACCAGCGGCAGCACCCTCGTATCCCCACCATCCTCCGGGTGGACTACGCCCATGGTCGTCCGCTGCGGGACGTGACGGAAAACCTCTCCGCCGGAGGGTTCTTCGTCCAGACCGAGCAGCTGTTCGCGGTGGGGGACGAGCTGCGGCTTGCTCTTTCTTTCCCGGGACTGCTGGATCCGGTAGAAGTCGCCGGGACGGTGGCGTGGGTGCGCCTCGCCGCGCCCGATCAGCCGGGCGGCGTGGGCATCCGTGTGGAGAGCGAGCAGGACCGGCGGCGACTGGGTGACATCTTGAGTGCGGCGGGACCCAACGACAACGCGGTGACCCCTTCGGAGCAGGACGGGTACCGTGTGCTCATCGTCGAGGACAACCCGCACATCATCGAGATGTACAGCTACGTGCTGAAGAAGCTCGCGAGCAACGATCTGCACGGGAAGGTCCCGCTGGAGGTCCACTTCGCCCCGGACGGGCACCACGCCCTCCTGCGGCTGCGGGAGGACCGCTTCAGCCTGGTGATGCTGGACCTCTACATGCCGGTGATGGACGGCTTCGCCCTGGTGGAGCGCATCCGGGAGGAGGAGGAGCTCAAGGGCATCCCGGTCATCGCGATCTCCGCGGGTGGCAAGGAGGCCCAGGAGCGGGCGATGCAGCTGGGGGTGGACATCTACCTGCGCAAGCCCGTGCGGTTCGTGGAAGTGCTGGAGACGGTGAAGCAGCTCTTGCGCATCCGGTAGGCCCCCGGCTTTCTTCGACGCGGCAGACGTTGAAGCGCCGGGCGGGTGCCGCGTAGAGTCCGCGCACCCATGACGAAGCCCGCCATCCATCGTGACACCGTCAGTGGCGAGGCGCTGCTCATCCTGCAGAATCTGCGGGAGAACGGCCGCCTGGGACGCTCGAACAAGCTGGCCGACGTGAAGGCCGCCCTCGAGCCGTCCGTCTCGCTGGAGTTCGACAGCTACTTCTTCTTCCTGCGCAAGTTCCACTACATCGCCATGGACCGCGAGGCCCAGCTGAAGCTCACCGAAACGGGTGAGCGGGTGGTGGAGGGGGACCTGCAGGACCGGTTCGCTTCGGAGGTCGACGACTTCTTCGCGGATCAGCTCCTGCCGGCGGAGGACGCCACGCACATCGGCCGTCCGCTGGACGAGGACGAACCGATGAGCGTCCCGCCGCCGCCGCCGGAGCTGCTCCTGGACGAGGCGGAGGTGGATCCGTCCTCCTCGGCCGGGGCCTCCGCCCAGTCCCAGGTGGGGCCGCCGCCGGTGCCGCCGTCGCGCACGCACCGCGTGGCCATGCCGGCGCTGGACCTGGGGCAGGTCGCGACCCAGATGCAGCCCGCCGCGCCGCCGCCCATCGCGACGCCGCAGCCCCAGCCGGCGGTCCGCCAGGACGGCCCGGTGGAAGGACGCCGGGAGACCTTCATCGGGCTGCCGCCGTCGCCCGCGCCCCAGCCTGCTGTCGTGACCGCGCCGGTTCCCAGCGCGTCCCAACCGCTCATCATCACCCCTCCGCTCGCCGCCACGCCCGCTCCGATGCCCCCTCCCGCCACAACCCCCGCTCCCGCAGCCCCGGTTCCCCACGCCGCCGCGGCCGCGGCCGCCGCGAAGGGCGCCAGCGACCTGGACCTGCGCTACCAGAAGTTCGACCCCATTGGCACGGGGCCGCTGGGGACGGTCTTCAAGGGCCGCTACAACGCCCTGGGGCTGGACATCTGCATCAAGGAGCTGAAGGACATCTTCGGCTACTTCTCCTTCCTGCAGCGCGGTGAGGTCCTCAAGCGCCTGAAGAAGGAGCTGTGCGCGCAGGCGCAGGTGCGCCACCCGGGCGTGGTGCAGATCATCGACCAGAACGTGGACTCGGCGCGGCCCTACTTCGTGGTGGAGCTGATGCGCGGCAGCCTGAAGGAGCGGCTGGAGGCGTCCGGCGGCAAGGGCATTGACGTGCAGCACGCGCTGCGCACCTTCCTGCAGCTGGCGTACGGCCTGAAGGCCGCGCACGCAGCGGGGCTCACCCACCACAACATCAAGCCGGAGAACGTCCTCTTCGACGCGTACGGCAACGCGAAGCTCGCCGACTTCGGCATGAGCCGCGTGGTGGAGGTGGACGCGACGAAGGGCATGCCCCAGGTGTTCGTGGGCACGGGCGGCATGGTCTACATGGCGCCGGAGCTGATGAACAAGGGCGTCCAGGAGGCGGGTCCCGCCGCGGACGTGTACGCCCTGGGCATCCTGCTCTACGAGATGTTCACCGGTCAGATTCCGGGCCGTCGCTCGCCGCTGCCGTCGGAGGTGAATCCGGAGGCGCCCAGCGGGCTGGATCAGCTCTTCGACAAGGCCACGCAGGACCGGCGCGAGCAGCGCTACCCGGACGTGGACGCGATGCTGGCGGACTTCTACAAGGCCTTCCCGGAGCGCGAGTACCTGGACCGCGGCGCGCTCATCCTGTCGTCGGATCCGCAGGAGTAGTTGTTGGCCAGGCAGGCGGGCCTCCAACGCGAGGCTCGCCCGTCGCCACATGGACGGGCTCGCCCGTCCTCGCGAAGACCTGTCAGACTGCGGCGCGCCCATGTCCACGCGCCCCTCTGACAGCGTCCTCCTCACCGTCACCGGCAGGGACGGCCCCGACACCACCGCCCGCCTCACCGGCCTGCTCGCGAAAGCGGGCGCGGAGCTGCTCGACGTGGAGCAGGTGGTGGTGCAGGGCCTGCTCACCCTGGCCCTCTGGGTGCGCCTGCCCGGCGGCGAGTCCCTCCAGGGGCTCCCCGAGCTGGCCCGCGAGCTGGGCGTCACGGTGGACGTGCGCGCGGTGCCTCCGGCCGTCACGGCTCCAGAGCCGGGGCCGGAGCCGCTGCGCTACGTCGTCACCGCGGTGGGCAAGGCGCTGGGCGTGCACGACGTACATGCGCTGACGCAACAGCTGGTGGCGGGCAACGCGCGCGTGGAGCGCATCACCCGGCTGAGCGAGACGCCGCTCGCGGCGGTGGAGCTGCACGTCACGCTGCCTCCGGACGCCGACACGGCGGCGCTCAAGCGCGCGCTCCTGGCGCTGTCCATGGCGAGCCCCACGTTCGACGTCGCCCTCCAGCGCGAGAGCCTCTACCGGCGCGGCAAGCGGATGGTGGTGATGGACATGGACTCCACGCTCATCCGCATCGAGGTCATCGACGAGCTGGCGCGCGCGTATGGCGTCCACGCGAAGGTGGCCGCCATCACCGAGCGCGCGATGCACGGGGAGATGGACTACGACGAGTCCCTGCGCCAGCGCGTGGCGCTGCTCGCCGGGCTGGACGCGCGCGTGCTGCACGAGCTGGCCGCGAACCTGCCGCTCACCGAGGGCGCGGAGACGCTCATCCGCGTGCTCCGGCGCCTGGGCTACCGCACCGCGGTCATCAGCGGCGGCTTCTCCGTGGCGGCCGAAGCGCTGCAGAAGCGGCTGGGCATCGACTTCGCGTACTCCAACACGCTGGAGGTCCAGGACGGGAAGCTCACCGGCCGCACCGTGGGCACCATCGTCAACGCGCGCCGCAAGGCGGAGCTGCTGGAGACGCTGGCGAAGCAGGAGGGCATCCTGCTGGAGCAGGTCATCGCCGTGGGGGACGGGGCCAACGATTTGCTGATGCTGGAGAAGGCGGGGCTGGGCATCGCCTTCCGCGCCAAGCCGAAGCTGCGCGAGGCCGCCGACACGTCCATCTCCGCCGGCGGGCTGGACACCATCCTCACGCTGCTGGGCCTCACCGCGCGCGAGCTGCGCGAGGTGGGCTGACAATCACAGGCAGGGTCAGACGCGCATGCGCGCGGCCAGCTCGCGCTGCTGCACGGCGCCCTTCTCGAAGACGAGCTCCAGCAGGGCGCGGAGGATCTTCGAGCTCTTCTCCTGGTTCTGCTGCACCGTCTGCAGGCGGGCCAGGTCCTCCTCCGTCCACTCGTTGGTGGGCGCGCCGCCCGCGAGGATTTCATCCAGGATGTCCGAGGCGCTGGAGCCCGCGCTCGCCGGGGCGGGCGTGGGGGCCGCGCGCGCCGCGGGCGCCGGAGCAGCGGGGGGCGGAGGCGGCGCGGCGTTCGGGTCGACGATGTCGCTGATGCGCTTCACGACCGTCTTGCCGCTCATGTCCACGACCTTGAACTCCTCCTCCTCCGGGAGCTCGTCCGCCGCCTGCTGCTGCTTGCCCGTGTCGGGCTTGAAGCGCTTCTTCTCCACCGGCTCCTGGCCGCGGTAGTGGCGCAGGATGGCGTGCTCGATTTCACGGTCGCCCGCCACCATGGGGACCACGCGGGCGCGGCTGCGCGCCGCGACCTGGTCCAACGTGGCCAGGTCCGTGGGGTCGGACATCGCCAGCACCAGCGTCTTCCCGTTGTCCTTGAGCTGCACGGGGAAGATGCCCTTCTGCTCGGCGAGCCCCACGTCCACGCGCGCGAGCGCCGCCGCGTCCTTCGTCAGGTTGCCCAACTGCACGCGCGGCATTCCCAGGCCCTGGCAGATGGCCTGGGTGATGGTCTCCTCGGAGGCCAGGCCCAGGTCCGAGACGACGCGCGACACGCGTCCACCCCACTGGTCCAGCGAGGCGAGCGCGCTGCGCAGCTGCAGCTCGTCGATGACGCGCGCCTTGATGAGGATGTCCGCGATGCGATTCCGGGAAGGGGGAGCCATGGGGTGGGGATTCTAGCGTCTGATGGCGCGGACGCTCAGTCCACGTCACCGAACAGGCAAGGAGGCTGGACCATGCAACCGTTCGCGGATGCCGCCACCCAGATGTGCCCGTACTGCGGTGAGGAGGTCGAAGTCGACGTGGACTCGCTGGGCGCCTCCTCCGAGTCCTACGTGGAGGACTGCCCCGTCTGCTGCCGCCCCTGGCAGGTGCGCGTCACCCGGGACGAGGACGGCGCCGCCGTGACGCTCGGCCGCGACGACGACTGAGCCTGGCCCCCCCGCCAGGAGGGCAGGCGGGCAGGCACGAAGGCCTTTCGCGGGGGCTCCAGGGCGTGCGGGGGCGTTCCTTGACACGTCCCGAAGCATGGTTCTCTTGAGTCTTGTGAGGCGCTGCCGGGCACCCCCGAAGAACGGGGCCCCGGACGCCGATTCAACAACGACCGTGAACCCGCACGACGTGCGTCCAGACGGACGTCACGAACAGGAGACGACCATGCTGAACAGCCGCTATCCCTTCAACAACGCCGCCGTCACCCACCCGCTGCTGCGCGACTTCGACTTCCTCTTCCGCGAGCTGGCCTCGCCGGGCGTCCGCAACGACGCCGAGCGCACCGTCACGCCCGCGGCGGACATCCTGGAGGCCGAGTCCGGCATCACGCTGCGCGTGGACCTGCCGGGCCATGACGCGAAGGCCATCCAGGTGAAGGTGGAGGACGGGGTGCTGACCGTGCGCTCCGAGCGCAAGGCCGAGACCGTGCCGGAGGGCAGCACCCTGCGGCGCCAGGAGCGCGCCTCGGGTGTGTACGCGCGCCAGTTCCGCCTGCCGGAGACGGTGGACGCGACCCGCGTGGAGGCCCGCTACGACAATGGCGTGCTCACCCTCACCCTGCCGCGCCGCGAGGAGACCAAGCCCCGCGTCGTCGAGGTGAAGGTCCAGGGTTGATGCGCATGCATCAACACCCCATCAGGGAGGCCGCTGTCCTCGCTGCGGCGAGGCGCGGCGACTCCCGCAAGCATCCTTGCGACCCGAGGGCTTCCGCGGTGGCCGGCGGAAGCCCCCGTCCCATCACTTGCGAGCAGCGCTGGTGTTGAGCGCCAGCGGCACCCGGAACAGCTCCATCACCTGCGTGACGTCCAGCGGCTTGGCCAGGCACGCCACCGCGCCGGCCTGCTTGGACTGCTCCACGACGTCGGGCGTGTGATTGCTCGTCATGGTGATGAGGCGCACGCCCTCCATCTGCTTGCGCGCGCGGATGCGCTTGCAGACCTCGATGCCGTCGATGTCCGGCATGTTGAGGTCGATGATCATTCCGTGCGGCTTCTGCTCCGACACCAGCAGCAGCGCCTCCACGCCGCTCGTGGTGGTCTGGAGCTCCACCTGGTTCGCGTGCGGCTTGAACGCGCGCTTGATGGCGTCCAGCACCGGGCGCTCGTCGTCCACGACCAGCAGGCGCACCGTGCTGCTGCCCAGTTCCTCGGGCACGGGCATCTGGTGGGTGACCAGGAAGGTGCGCAGGTCCGTCGAACGCACCCGGCGGTGACCGCCCGGAGTCCGGAAGGCCATCAGGATGCCGCGGTCAATCCACTTGCTCACCGTCGACGGGTCCACCTGAAGCAACCGACTGATGTCGTGCGTCGTGTAGAGCTGGTCCGTCATCGCCGTACTCCCCTCGGACTGCATCGTTCCACTAGCCATGGAAATAAACACCTACCTTGAATGCGGGGTTTGATCAACCCACCCTACGACGTGCTGCGTTTATCTGTGCTTCTCATCAGACCCACGGCGTCTTCCCAACGGCCACTGGCACGGAGGCACAGCTCCACAAGCTCACGGGCGGCTCCGTGACCGCCCACGTTCGTCGTAACGAAGTCCGCTTCCTGGCGCACCTCAGGAACAGCATCCGCCGGACAGGCGGAAAGCCCTGAGAGTGACATGGGGTCCAGGTCGTTCAGGTCGTCTCCCATATACGCGCACTGATTCGCGGGTATCTGGAGTTGGGCGAGCAATTCAAGGAAGGCGGGACCCTTCTCCTTGCGGCCCTGGAAGATGGCGGCGAGGCCCAATTCCCGGCCTCGCGCTTCGACGATGCGGGACGAGCGCGCGGTGAGGATGGCGGCGGGCAGGCCCACCAGCCGGGCCATGACGAGCGCATGGCCGTCCTTCACGTTGAAGCGCTTCATCACCTCGCCGTTGTCGCCGTAGTACAGCCCGCCGTCGGTGAGGACGCCATCCACGTCGAACACGAGCAGACGCACGCGCGACGCACGGGACGTCAGCTCTTCCTTGCCCGGTTTGGAAGGCGCTTCCGTCGGCATGGCCTCCTCACCTTTCGCATGCATCAACTGGCTTCGTGACCCAGCGCGCGGCGGATGCTGAGCACATCTCGTACCACGTCCTCGAACATCTGTGGATTGAGCGAGCACGGACCGTCACACAGGGCACGGTCGGGGTCTTCGTGGACTTCTGTGAATAAAGCGTCAATCCCGGCGGCGGCGGCGCTGCGAGCGAGCAGTGAGACGAATCTTCGCTCGCCGCCTGTCTTTCCGTCACTGGAGCTGGGGAGCTGGACCGCGTGGGTCGCGTCCATGCAGACCACGAGGCCGGCCTCGCGCATCTGGGCGAAGCCGCGCATGTCCACGACGAGGTTGTTGTAGCCGAAGGAGGAGCCGCGCTCGGTGACGAGCACGTTGGGGTTGCCCGCCTCCACGGCCTTCTTCGCCGAGTGGACGATGTCCTTGGGGGCGACGAACTGTCCCTTCTTCAAGTTCACCCCCTTGCCCGAGCGGGCCACCGCCTCCACGAGGTCCGTCTGCCGACAGAGGAACGCCGGTATCTGGATGATATCCACGACTTCAGCGGCAGGCCCGACGTGGCTGGTTTCATGGACGTCCGTGAGAACGGGCACTCCCACCTCCCGACGGACACGGTCCAGGATTCTCAGACCTTCCTTCAAACCCGGACCGCGGAAGGACTTGCCGCTGGTCCGGTTGGCTTTGTCATAGGAACATTTGAAGGCATACGGAACGCCCAGCCGGGACGTGATGCCCTTGAGCAGGTGGGCGTGGCGCAGGGCCATCTCCTCGGACTCGATGCTGTCCGGACCGGCGATGACGAAGAGGCGCTGGCCGGGGCCGACCTTGTGGCCGCACAGCTCGATGGAGGGGGTGTTGCTCATGAGCGCACCGGGGTGGCGGGGGCCTGGGACCGGGTGGCGTCGCGCTGGGCGAGCGCCGCGCCGATGAAGCCGGAGAACAGGGGGTGGGGGGCGAAGGGCTTGCTCTTGAACTCGGGGTGGAACTGGCAGCCCACGAAGTACGGGTGGTCCGCGAGCTCAATCATCTCCACCAGGTTCAGCTCCGGGTTGTGGCCGGAGATGACGAGCCCGGCCTCCTGGAGCCGGCCGCGGTAGGCGTTGTTGACCTCGTAGCGGTGGCGGTGGCGCTCCTGGATGGACTCCTGGCCGTAGAGCTTGTGCGCGACGCTGCCGGACTTGAGCGCGCACGCGTAGCTGCCCAGGCGCATGGTGCCGCCCTTGTCCTGCACCTTCACCTGGCTCTCCATGAGCGTCACCACGGGGTGCGCGGTGTGCTCGTCGAACTCCAGGCTGTTGGCGCCCTTCAAGCCCAGCACGGTGCGGCTGAACTCCACCACGGCCATCTGGAGGCCCAGGCAGATGCCGAAGAAGGGGAGCTTGTTCTCACGCGCGTAGCGGACCGCGGCGATCTTCCCTTCGGTGCCGCGCACGCCGAAGCCGCCGGGCACGAGCACCGCGTCCACGCCCGCGAGCGTCTTCTCCGGCCCCTGCGCCTCCACGTCCTGGCTGTCCACGAAGCGCAGCTTCACGCGCACGTCGTTGGCGATGCCGCCGTGGAGCAGGGACTCGTTGAGGCTCTTGTAGCTCTCCGTGAGGTTCACGTACTTGCCCACGATGGCGACGGTGACTTCACCGCGCGCGGGCTCGTAGATCTTCCGGACGATGGTCTCCCACTTCTCCAGGTGGGGGGCGCGGCTCCAGATGTTGAGCACCTCCGCCAGCCGCTCATCCAGGCCCTGGCGGTGCAGCTCCAGGGGCAGCTCGTAGATGCTGCGCACGTCCGGGGACGTGAACACGTTGCCGTTGTCCACGTTGCAGAACATGGCGATCTTGTCCTTCAGCTCGCGCGAAATCTCCCGGTCCGTGCGGCACAGGAGGAAGTCCGGCTGGATGCCGATTTCGCGCAGCTTCATCACCGAGTGCTGCGTGGGCTTGGTCTTCACCTCACCCGCGGCGCCGATGTACGGCAGCAGCGTCAGGTGGATGTAGACGGCGTTCTGGCTGCCCACGTCGTAGCGCATCTGGCGGATGGCCTCGAGGAAGGGCAGGGACTCGATGTCGCCCACCGTGCCGCCGACCTCCACGATGACGACGTCCACGTCCTGGGCGGCCTGGCGGATGCTGGCCTTGATCTCATCCGTGACGTGCGGAATCACCTGGACCGTCTTGCCCAGGTACTCGCCCCGGCGTTCCTTGGTGATGACCGCGTTGTAGATGCGGCCGGAGGTGAAGTTGTTGAGGCGGCTCATCCGGGCGTGGGTGAACCGCTCGTAGTGGCCCAGGTCCATGTCGGTCTCGCCACCGTCCTCGGTGACGAAGACCTCGCCGTGCTGGAAGGGGCTCATCGTGCCCGGATCCACGTTGATGTAGGGATCCAGCTTGATGAGGGTGATGTCCAGGCCGCGGTTCTCGAGGAGGGCGCCAATGGATGCGGAGGCCAGTCCCTTCCCCAGCGAGCTGACCACGCCGCCCGTCACGAAGATGAACTTGGTTTTCTTGGAGCGCATGTCCCTTCCTGCCAAGAGGGCCAGGGTGCGTCAAATATTCTCTGACGCACGGACGGCTGGCTGGCCTCAACCCGCGAGGTCAGCCCCTCACTGCGCGTCCCAACCGCCTGGCCGGGCCACGGCGAACTGCTGGGCGGTGGGCTGGCCGACGCGGAAGTGGCGCAGGTCGCACCCCCGGCAACTCCAGCCTTCCCAGCCCTTCTTCACGACCTGGTGGAGGCAGGCGTCGTAGTTGGGACAAAAAAGGTTGCGCTGGTCATCGACCGTCTCCTCGTCACGGAGGGCGGAGGGCAGCGGGATGGGACACGGCGTGATGGACACGGAAGTTCTCCGGCAGGCGACCCCGACGGTCGTGGATGGCACTTCCCCCCGGCGGCCACGAACCGGTGGGTGGACAGGACATTCCCGGTAGGCAGGGGGGACGAAAAAAGTCGCCCCCGCCGGCAAAGGCGGGGGCGACTCGTTACCGCAGGCGTCACTTCCGCCGGGGACAACCCGCGTTAGCAGGCCACCGCGACGGAGGTGGACGCCTTGATCTTGCTGTCGTTCAAGGCATCACCTCCTTTCTTGCGGCAGCAGAGATAATGCGCGCCCCCTTTTCTCGCCACGAAGAGCGGGAGGTGGGAGGAACCCGTCCGGGGAACGAGCGTTCAGGCTGCGACGACCTGGCGCTCCACGAGGCGGCGGTACAAGCCGTCCTGCGTCATGAGGGTGGAGTGGGTGCCGCTCTGCACCACGCGGCCGTGCTCCATCACCAGCACGCGCTGGGCGTTGGCCACGGTGGACAGGCGGTGGGCGATGATGAGCGTGGTGCGGCCCTGCATCAGCCGGTCCAGGGCGTCCTTCACCAGGTGCTCGCTCTCCGAATCCAGGGCAGAGGTGGCTTCATCCAGGATGAGGATGCGCGGGTCCTTGAGCACGGCCCGCGCGATGGCCACGCGCTGCTTCTGGCCGCCGGACAGCTGCACGCCGCGCTCGCCCACCTCCGTGCGGTAGCCGTCCGGGAAGCGCTGGATGAAGTCGTGCGCGTTCGCGGCCTTCGCGGCGGCTTCCACTTGCGCGTCGGTGGCGTCCGGGCGGCCGTAGCGGATGTTGTCCGCGATGGAGCAGGAGAAGAGCAGGGGCTCCTGGGCCACCATGCCCACGTGGCGCCGCAGCCAGCTGGGGTCCAGGGACTTCAGGGGGCGGCCGTCCAGGCGCAGCTCGCCCTGGAGCGGATCATAGAAGCGCGACAGGAGGGCGGCGAGGGTGGACTTGCCGGCGCCGGAGGAGCCCACGACGGCGACGACCTCGCCCGCGTTGACGGTGAGGTCGATGCCCTGGAGCACCGCCACGTCCGGGCGCGTGGGGTAGGCGAAGTGCACGCCGCGCAGCTCCACGCGGCCCTCGACGGTGTCGGGGCGCTCGCCCTCGTTGGCGGGGATGGCGGGCGCGCGGTCCATCAGTTCGAAGACGCGCTCGGCGGCGCCGGAGGCGCGCATGAAGTCCGCCCAGAGGTCCGCCAGGGAGCCCAGGGAGACGGCCACGAGCATCGTGTAGATGAGGAACGAGGTGAGGGCGCCCACGGAGAGCTCGCCGTCCACCACCAGCCGGCCGCCGTACCAGAACACCACCACCGCGGCGATGTAGCCCGCGCTGGAGGCGCCCCCCATGAAGGCGGCGGACTGGCGCGCGCGGTTGCGGGCGACCTCGTAGGCGTTCTTCACGGCGTTGCCGTAGCGCGCCACCTCCGACGGTTCCGCCGCGAAGGAGCGCACGGTGCGCATGCCGGAGAGGCTCTCCTCGGCGACCTCGCTGGCCTTGGCGAGCGCGTCCTGCACGTTGCGCGACAGCCCGCGCACGCGCCGGCCGTAGACCATGCCGCCCACGGCCACCACGGGCACGATGGCGAGCATGAGGAAGGTGAGCGAGGGCGACGTGTAGAAGAGCAGCACGATGCCACCCAGGGCCTGCACGGCGTTGCGCAGCCCCTGGGAGATGTTCGCGCTCACGGTGTTCTGGAGCACGGTGGTGTCGGAGGCGAGCCGGCTGGTGAGCTCTCCGGTGCGGCGCGTGTCGAAGAAGGCCACCTCCTGGTCCATGAGGCGCCGGAAGAAGTCCTGGCGCAGGCGCATGACCACGCGCTCGCCGGCGTTGGTGAAGAGGTAGAAGCGCAGGGCGGTGGCCACGCCCTGGACCAGGAAGACGGCCAGCATGACGAGCGCGGCCTTGTCGATGAGGCCGCGGTTCTTCGCGTTGAGGGCCTCGTCGATGAGGATGCGGACGCCCTGGGGGTAGACCAGGCTGGCGCCGCTGCTGATGAACAGGAAGACGGTGGCGACGAGCAGCGTGCCCAGCTCGGGGCGGGCGAGCGCCAGCAGGCGGCGCGCGGTGACCCCGGAGGAGAGGTGCGGTGTCGGAGCGGTGACGGAGGGAGGCACCGGTGGAGCCTACCGGACTGTCGGGGGACGTGCAGCCCGGACAGCGTCCGCAGGGCCGGGATGCAGGCGGGAGGCCTGGGTGGTATTCCAAGACACGTTCCACGCGAGGAGGGGCCAATGGAGAAGCGCGTCTTTGGCAACACCGGAGTGGCGGTGCCCGTCATCGGACAGGGCACCTGGCAGATGGAGGACGACGACGCGGAAGCAGCCGTCCGAGCCCTGCGCGCCGGGCTGGACCTGGGGCTCACGCACCTGGACACCGCGGAGCTCTACGGGCAGGGGCGGGTGGAGGAGGAGCTGGTCTCGAAGGCCATCGAGGGCCGGCGCGAGGAGGTATACCTCGTCTCCAAGGTGATGCCGTCCAACGCGACGCGGAGGGGCGCGGTGGCCGCCTGCGAGCGCAGCCTGAAGCGGCTGCGCACGGACCACCTGGACTGCTACCTGCTGCACTGGCCCGGTTCACACCCGCTGGAGGGCACGGTGGAGGCCTTCGAGGAACTCGTAGCGGCCGGGAAGATCCGCTCCTGGGGTGTGAGCAACTTCGGGGTGGAGGACCTGGAGGAGGTGCTGGCGCTCGCGGGCAGGGGGCGCATCGCGTGCAACCAGGTGCTGTATCACCTGGAGGAGCGCGCCATCGAGCACGCGGTCATCCCGTGGTGCGAGGCGCAGGGCGTGGCGGTGGTGGCCTACAGCCCCTTCGGCAACGGGCAGTTCCCGTCACCGACCAGCGCGGGCGGCAAGGTGCTGGCGTCCATCGCGAAGGCGCATGGCGTGACGCCCTTCCAGGTGGCGCTCCAGTTCCTGGTGCGCCGGCCGTCGGTGTTCGCCATCCCCAAGGCGAGCAACGCGGCGCACGTGCGCGACAACGCGAGCGCCGCCTCGCTGAAGCTCACGAAGGAGGAGCTCCAGCAAATCGACGCGGCCTTCCCGAAGGGCGACGAGCCGGACGAGCTGCCGGTCATCTGACGGCGGCGCGCTCGCGCATCACGGCTTCGACCCGGGCCACGTCCTCCGGCACGTCCACCGCCACGGTGCGCCAGTTCACGCTGGCGCAGCGGATGCGCAGGCCGTTCTCCAGGGCGCGCAGCTGCTCCAGCTTCTCCGTCTCCTCCAGAGGGGTGGGGCTGAAGGAGGCGAGCTGGAGCAGCGTGTCCCGCCGGTAGCCATAGAGGCCCAGGTGGGCCCAGCGGCGCACGGGTGTGCCGGGGTCGCGGGCGTGCGGCACCGCGGCGCGGCTGAAGTAGAGCGCGTCGCCGTTGAGGGCGAGCACGGCCTTCACCACGTTGGGGTTGTCCACCTCCTCCGTTTCCAGGGGACGCACCAGGGTGCCCATGTGCACGCTTTCGTCCTGGAAGAGGTCCGCGAGCACCTTGAGGGCGGCGGGGTCCACGAGCGGCTCATCTCCCTGCACGTTCACCCACACCTCCACGTCTGGGCGGGCGCGGGCGACCTCCGCGATGCGGTCCGTGCCGGTGGGGCAGGTGGGGCTGGTCATCACCGCCTTGCCTCCGAAGCCCTCCACGACGTCGCGGATCCGCGTGTCGTCCGTGGCCACCCACACCTCGTCGAAGGCGCGGGCTTCCTGACAGCGGCGCCAGACGTGTTCGATCATCGGACGGCCGGCGATGAGGGCGAGCGGCTTGCCAGGGAAGCGTGTGCTGGCATGGCGGGCGGGGATGACGGCCACGGTGCGGGAGGCGGGCATGGGGCGGCATCTATCAGATTCAGGACGTCCCGCCGCGCTTGGGGAGGGGCTGATTGGCTCCCACCACTGGCCAGAACTGGCGCCATGCCTAGCTTCCGGGGCGACATGAAGAAGGTCATCCACATCGTTGGCGCGCGTCCCAATTTCATGAAGGTGGCACCCATTCACCGGGCCATCTCCGCGCGTACGTCCCTGCGGCAGCTCGTCATCCACACCGGCCAGCACTACGACGCGAAGATGAGCGACGTCTTCTTCGCGGACCTGGGCCTGCCTCCGCCCGAAATCCACCTGGGCATCGGCTCTGGCAGCCATGCCGAGCAGACGGCGAAGATGATGGTGGAGATGGAGAAGGTCTTCCTCCAGGAGAAGCCGGACCTGGTCTCCGTGGTGGGCGACGTGAACAGCACCATCGCCGCGGCGCTCGTCACGTCCAAGCTGGCGATTCCACTGTCCCACGTGGAAGCGGGCCTGCGCAGCTTCGAGCGGCACCAGCCGGAGGAGATCAACCGCGTCGTCACGGACCGGCTCTCCGACCTGCTGCTCACGCCGTCGCGTGACGCGGACGCGAACCTCTTGAAGGAGGGCATCGACCCGAAGCACATCCACCTGGTGGGCAACGTGATGATCGACTCGCTCCTGTCGTCCAAGGAGAAGGCCGACCAGCTGCCCACGCTGAAGACCCTGGGCCTGACGCCCAAGGGCTACGTGGTGGCGACGCTGCACCGGCCGTCCAACGTGGACAACCCGAAGCTGCTGGCGGGCCTCTTGGGCGTGCTGATGGACGTGGCGAAGGAGCTGCCCGTCGTGTTCCCGGTGCACCCGCGCACGCGCAAGATGATCGCCGAGCAGGGCCTGGGCCCCAAGCTGGAGCAGACGCCGGGGCTCAAGCTGGTGGACCCCATGGGCTACCTGGAGTTCCTGTCCGTCACGTCGCAGGCGAAGCTGGTGATGACGGACTCGGGCGGCTTGCAGGAGGAGACCACCGCGCTGAACGTGCCGTGCCTCACCATGCGCGAGCAGACCGAGCGCCCCATCACCGTGGAGGTCGGCTCCAACGAGGTGGTGGGCACCGACCCCGCGCGCATCCGCGAGGCCGCGAACCGCGTGCTGTCCGGCGACTTCAAGAAGGGCCGCGTGCCGGAGCTGTGGGACGGCCGCACGGGCGAGCGCATCGCGGACCTGTACGCGCGCTTCCTGGGCGTGGAGACGAAGCGCGCCTTCGGGTGAGCTGACGCGTTTCGTGAAGCAATCAGGCCGCCGGGTGCTCACGTCTTCGTGCGCGAGGGCTCAGGCGGCCTTGGTGTTTCAAAGCGTGGTAGAGCGTCGGGTCCGCCATGCGTGACGACTCCGAGAGCGCTCCGGCCGTGCCCGACGGCTACGTCGACATCCCGTTCGTCGTGGAGCCGAACTACGCGGGGTGGCGGCTGGACCGGTACCTCTGCGAGAAGATCCGCCGCATGGACCTGGAGCGTGTGCGCGGCATCATCCTGCGTGGCGTCCTGTGCGACGAGTACCGGCTCAAGCCCTCCACGCCCGTGTACCCGGGGCTCACCTTCCGCATCCGCCGTCCCGCGAGCCAGGAGCCCGTGACGCCCACGGAGCTGCCTGTCGTCTTCTCCGATGACTGGCTGCTGGTGTTGGACAAGCCGGCGGGGCTGCCCATCCACCCCACCGCGCGCTACCACAAGGGCACGCTGGTGACGCTCCTGCGCGAGCGTTTCGGCGAGCGCTTCGCGGAGCCCGCGCACCGGCTGGACCGCGAGACGAGCGGGCTGGTGGTGTGCGGCCGCACCACCGAGTCCTGCCGGGTGCTGGGCGGACTGTTCCTGTCGCGCGATGTGCACAAGGAGTACCTGGCGCTGTGCGAGGGTCAGCCCTCCGAGGACACCTTCGTCGTGGACGCGCCCATCGCGGAGGGCACGGACCTGATCCGCATCGCCGTGCGCATCGACCCGGTGGTGGGCAAGCCCAGCCGCACGCGCTTCCAGGTGCTTCAGCGCTTCATGCATGGCGACGCGCCGTTCGCGCTGCTGCGCTGCTTTCCGGAGACAGGGCGGCAGCATCAGATCCGCGTCCACCTGCGTGAGGCGGGATTCCCGCTGGTGGGGGACAAGATGTACGGGCCGGATCCGGGTTACTTCGACCGGTTCAGCAAGCACTCGTTGGAGCCGGAGGCGTGGGCCCGGCTGCGATTGCCCCGGCATGCGCTTCATGCGGAGCGCATCACGTTTCCGCACCCGGGCACCGGGGAGACCGTCACCTTCGCGTCGCCGCTTCCCGATGACTTGAAGGACTTCATCTCCGGGTGAGTGACGATGGCCTTGGGCCGGCGGTACGCTCATGGAATGCGACCTCTTCGGTATTCCATCAACATCACGTTGGACGGGTGCTGTGATCATCGTGCGTGTCCCGCGAACGAGGACTTGCATCGTCACACGGCCGAGACCCTCGGGCGTGCCGACGCCCTCCTCTTTGGCCGGGTCACCTACGAAATGATGGAGGCCGCGTTCCGGCCGCAGGCAGGGGCGAAAGAGGGGCCTGATTTGACGGACCCCTTCGTCCAGACGATCAACGCGGCGAAGAAGTACGTCGTGTCGAGCACCCTGGACCGGGTCGATTGGAACGCGGAGCTCGTGCGTGGGGAGCTGGGGAAGGCTGTTCAACAGCTCAAGAATCAGCCGGGGAAGGGACTGTACGTGGGAGGCGTGAAGCTCCCGCTGGCGTTGGCGGAGCTCGGATTGATCGACGAGTATGAGTTCGTGGTGCACCCCAGGCTGGCGGGCCACGGGCCGACGTTGTTCGCGGGGCTCTCGAAGTATGTCGACTTGAAGCTCGTGGGCCGACAGGAGCTCGCCGCGGGGGCGGTGGCCATGCGGTATGAGCCGAGAAGGTAGCGTCAGGCCAGCTCACGCATGAACGACGCGACCCCCTCCGCCAGGCGCTCGGGTTGGTCATACGGAAGGCCGTGGCCGGCGTCCTGGACCTGTTCGATTCGCACGCGTGGGTTGAGGCTCCGCAGCTCCGTTGCCATCTCGAGCGTGACGACGGGGTTGTCCCCGATGACGAGGAGGATCGGGACGTCAATCGCGCTCAACACGTCGCGATAGTCGGGGTTGGGCGGCGTAAGGACGTCGAAGGGCTCCAGGCGGGTCTTCAGTCTCGCCTCGGCAAGCAGTTCGATGATCTCGGGCGAGCGATGCGGCTGCCGGGCCAGGGCCTGGGCAACGAGCTCGGACCTACTCAAGCCGAGGGCCCGGCGGTGTTGTTCGGCGACGTCGCTGGCGTGCACCTCGCGTTGGCGCTCGGGGCTCAAGAACGTCGGGTCGACCAGGATGAGGCCGCGGAGGTCAGCCCCCCGGCTCGCCACCACCGCGGCGGTCATTCCGCCCATCGAGTGGCCCATCAGCACCGGACGCGAGAGCTCCAGGCCGCGGATGAGGCCCACGACGTCGCTTGCGTGATCGTCGTACCGGTAACCGTGGGGCGGCGTGCTCGAATCGCCGTGCCCTCTTGCGTCGGGCATGACGACGTCGAATTCACTTTCGAGCACGCGCGCCACGGGAGTCCAGCAGGCGCCGCTCCCGATCAATCCATGGAGCAGGACGACGGGAGGGTTGGCGCCTCCGGTCCGGAGGTAGTGGAGGCTGATGCCATTCGTTTCGCAGACTCCACGCATCCAGGTCGTCATGGGACTCCGTGAGCTTCAATCAGCCTGTCTTGCGGAGGTTCTTCGCTCCGGGCACCACGCGCAACAGTTGTGCGGGCATCCGGTCCACGACCTGCTCCGTGAAGCGGGCGAAGATGCGGAAGAGCACCGGCAGGAGCACCAGCGTCAGCGCGCACGCGGAGATGGTTCCGGACACGATGACGATGGCCAGGGGCTTCTGCATCTCCGAGCCGATGCCGTTGCTCAGGCACGCCGGCACCAGGCCCAGGGCCGCCAGCGCGGCGGTCATCAACACCGGGCGCAGGCGTTCGCGGCTGCCGTGGAGGATGGCGTCGTCCAGTGATTCTCCGGCTTCCCTCCGCTCCGCGATGGCGCTCATGACCAGCACGCCGTTGAGCGCCGCCTGTCCGATGAGCGCGATGAAGCCCACCGCCGCCGCCACGCTCAGCGGCATGCCCGCCCAGTACAGGCCGAACACGCCTCCCATCAGCGCGAAGGGCACGTTGAGCAGCGTCACCACCGCGCGGCCGAAGGAGTTGAACGCCTTGAAGAGCAAGAGCAGCGTGAGCACCAGCGCCACCGGCAGCACGGTGAGGAGCCGGTCCATCGCGCGCTCCTTGCTCTCGAACTCGCCGCCCCATTCGACGCTGATTCCCGTGGGGGGCGCGGCTTCCTTCTCCACCAGCGCCTGCGCGTCCTTCACGAAGGAGCCCAGGTCCCGGCCTCGCACGTTCATGCGCACGCCGATGTAGCGCCGGCCGTTCTCGCGGTTGATGGAAGCCCGGCCGAAGCCTGTCTTCACCTTGGCCAGCTCACTCAGCGGCACGAGCACGCCACCCTCCACGGGCACGCGCAGGCGGGAGATCTTCTCCACGTCGTCCCGGCTGGACATGGGCAGGCGCATCACCACGTCGAAGCGGCGCTCGCCCTCCCAGAACTCGCTGAGAGGCCGGCCGCCCACGGCCGTCTGGAAGACGTGCTGGAAGTCGCCCAGCGACATGCCGTGGCGGGCCAGCGCCACCCGGTCCGGGGTCACCTGGATGCTGGGCACCTCACCGCTCTTCACGATGCCCAGGTCCGCGACGCCGTCCACCTTCGACAGCGTGCGCTTCACCTTCTGCGAGTACTCCTGGAGCATCTGGAGGTCGTCGCCGAAGAGCTTCACCGCGAGCTGGCCCTGCTGGCCGCTGATGCTCTCGTTCACGTTGTCGCCGATGGGCTGGCTGAAGCTCACCTCCATGCCCGGGACCTCCGACACGGAGCGCTGGAGGACCTCCAGCACGTCGTCGAGTCTGGGCGTGCTCCTGGGCCACTCGGCGGGTGGCTTGAGCTTCACGAAGAACTCCAGGTTGTTGGTGAGCTTCGCGTCGGTGCCGTCCTCCGGGCGGCCCAGCTGGCTGAGCACTCCGTCCACCTGCGGCGCCTGGCGCAGCAGGCCTTCGATTCGAGGCACCAGCTTGCGGCCCTCCGACAGGGAGATGTTCGAGGGCATGGTGAAGGTCAGGTAGAGGCTGCCTTCGTTGAGCGCCGGGAGGAACTCGCTGCCCATGCGCGGGACGAGCGCTCCCGCGAAGAGCAGGCCCGCCGTGCACACCGCGACCACGGTGACCGGATGCTTGAGGCTCCAGGTCAGCACGGGTCCGTAGGCCTTGTCCGCGGCTCGCAGCACCGGTGATTCCTTGTGCTTCACCGGCTTGCGGTAGACGAACGACGCCAGCACCGGGATGAGCGTGACGGAGAAGACGAGCGCGCCCAGAAGCGCCGCCACCACCGTGTTCGCCATGGGCGCGAAGATGCGGCCCTCCACCCGCTGCAACATGAAGATGGGCAGGTACGCCGCGATGATGATGAGCAGCGAGAACACCGTGGGGCGCACCACCGCCTTCGTCGCGCGCTGGATGCGTTCGAGCGGGGTCTCTCCCTCGAACTGGTGGCCGGACATGCGCGCCAGGATGCTCTCGATGATGACCACGCCTCCGTCCACGATGACGCCGAAGTCCACCGCGCCCATGGACAGGAGGTTCGCCGACATGCCGCGCATCTTCAGGTAGATGAACGACGCCAGCAGCGAGAGGGGAATCAGGACGCTCACGACGATGGCGGCCCGCAGGTCCAGGAGGAAGATGAAGAGGACCAGCGTGACGAGCAGCGCGCCCTCCAGCAGGTTGTGGCCCACCGTGCGCAACGTCGTGTTCACCAGGTCCGTGCGGTCGTAGAACGGGTCGATCTGCGCGTCGTCCGTCTGGAGTCGGCCGTTCACCGCGGTCACCGCGTCACGGACTCTGGAGAGCACGACGGAGGGGTTCTCCCCCCGGCGCATCAGCACGATGCCCTGCACCACGTCACCGTCGCCGTCGCGGCTGACCACGCCCTGGCGCGGGGACCAGCCTTCGTTCACGTCCGCCACGTCCTTGAGGAACACGGGCGTGCCTTCGTGCGTGGCCACCCGCACGTCGCGGATGTCTTCCAGCGAGTGGAAGAGGCCCTCGCTGCGGATGACGAACTGCTCAGAGCCTCGCTCCAGCACGCCGCCGCTCGCGTTCTCCGAGCCGTCCTTCAGCGCGTCCTCCACGTCGTCCAGCGTGAGGCCGAACGCCGCGAGCCTCGCGGGGTCTGGCTGGATGTGGATCTCCTTGAGGAGGCCTCCGTAGCTGACGACGTCCGCGACGCCGTCCACTCGCAAGAGGCCCGGCCGCACCACCCAGTCCTGGAGGGTGCGCAGCTTCATGGGGTCGCCCTTCGCGCCCTTCAGCGTGTAGCGGTAGATCTCCCCGATGGGCGTGGCCAGCGGGCCCAGGGAGGGCGTGAGGCCTTCCGGCAGCTCCGCGTCACGCAGGCGCTCCAGCACCTGGGCCCGGGCGAAGAGCACGTCGGTGTTGTCGTTGAAGCTCAGCGTCACGAACGACAGGCCGAACATGGAGAGGTTGCGCAGGCGCGTCAGGCCCGGGATGCCGTTGAGGGCGCGCTCCAGCGGGAGGCCAATCTGTCGCTCCACCTCTTCGGACGGCTGGCCCGGGTAGAGGGTGATGACGTTGACCTGCGTGTCCGTGGGATCCGGGAAGGCTTCCACGGTGAGGTCGCGGAAGCAGAAGTACCCCCAGATGGCGGTGAGCAGCGTGAGGAACACCACCGCCGCGCGGTTCTTCAGACTGAAGTCGACGAGCTTTTCGAACATGGATGTCTCCGGTCAGTCCGCCAGCTCGATCTGGTTCTCCAGGAGCAGCGCGCCCCGGGCGACGAACCGGTCTCCAGAGGCGAGGCCTCCGCGCAGCTCCACCTCTCCGTCGCGGCGGCGGCCCGGCGTCACGGCGACGCGCTCCAGGCGGTTCGAGTCACGGGCGACGAAGACCACCGAGCGCGCTCCGTCCGTCACCACCGCGCTGTCCGGGACCCGCACGCGCTTGACGCCTTCGGGCGCCGTGGGCGTCACCTCCACGAAGGCGTTGGGGCGGAAGCGGCGGTCGTTGTTGGGGACCCGCACGCGCACCTCCACGGTGCGACGCACCGGATCCACCACTTCGGAGACGCGGTCCACCTTGCCGGCGCGGACGATGCCGTCTCGCGTGGTGACCGTGACGTCCTGGCCTGGGGACATGTCCAGCGCGTCCGCCTCCTGGAGGTCGGCGACCACCATCACTTGATCCAGGTCGGAGAGACGCACGAGCGGCCTGTCCCGGTCCGGCGTCACCTCCTGGCTGGCCACCAGGTCCAGGTCCACCACCGTGCCGGAGCGCGGCGCCGTCACCCAGAAGAGGTTCTCGCCTCGGGAGGACACGCGGAGGCTGCCTTGCTTCGCCTTCGCGGCTTCCAGGGAGAGCTCGGCCTGACGCAGCTCCGTCTGCGCGGCGAGGAGCTCCTTCTCCGGGGCGGCTCGCAGGGCCACCAGCTCCTTGAGGCGGTCCGCGTTGCGGCGCTTCTCCGCGAGCTCGGCTTCCGCGCCGCGCTGTTCGCGCACGAGCTCCGCGAAGGCGCCGGAGCGCACGCTGAAGAGGTCGTCACCCTGCTTCACGCGGTCGCCGGGGCGCACGCGGACTTCTTCCACCCGGCCCGCGAGCGGGGCTCCCACGGACGCGGTGCGTGCCTCGTCGAACTGCACTCGCGCGGGGGAGGGGAGTGGGGTGAGGGCGCTGCCCTCGGTGGCCACGGCGAGCTGCACGTAGTGCCACTGCGGCGCGTCGTCCGGCAGGTGCACCGTCTCGCCCTTCACGGTGGGCCCGCTGATGGCGGTCTCGCTCTCCGCGACGGAGTCCGTGGGGGCCAGCGCGTAGAGCAGCACGCCGGTGCCCAGCAGGCCCGCTCCGGCGAAGGCAATCCAGACCGGGGCTCGGCGGGATGGAGTGGTGCTGGACGTCGGAGCGGCGGCGGTGTCGGGGGTGTTCATGGGGGGCTTTCTGGAAGGGGGGGAGATCAGGAGCGGGGGTTGATCAGCGTGTCCGGTGCGCGCGGACCGGCGGCGCTGGCCCGAGCGATGGCGATGGTCAGGCGGTAGGCGGTCTGATCCAGGTCGGCCGCGTGCAACACCAGCTCTCCGTAGGTCCGGCGCGCGAGGAGCAGGTCCTGCAACGCCGCGCCTCCTGCCTTCACCGCCGCGTCCAGGCGCTGCACCACGCCTTCGGCCAGCGGCAGCGTCTGGGTTTGGAGCTTCTGGCGGCGCTCCTGCACGGCTCGCAGTTGCTGGTTCAGCGTGTCCGTCTCCCGCGAGGCCTGGGCCGTGAGCAGCTCTCTCGCGGTCCTCGCGGCTTGGGCGCTCGCGCTGGCGGCGTGCGCGTCCGCCTGACCGTGGTCGAAGAGGGGGAGCGGAATCGACAGGCCCACGAAGAGGGAGTTCTTCTGGTTGCCGGAGATCATGAACTGGTCTCGCGTGTAGCCAGCTCGCACCGTCGGATCCGGAATCCAGCGGCGCTGCGCCAGCGTCAGTGACGACCGCGCGGAGTCCTCCTGCGCGCTCAGGGCCCGCAGGTCCGGCCTTGCTTCGATGGCGGCGGGGGCGGGCGCCCGGTCGAGCCTCTTCTGGAGGAAGGACATCGCCCGCTCGTGACTTCCGAACGGCTCACACGGGATGCCCGCGAGCTGCGCGCAGGCGAGCAGCGCGTCCGTGAGCTTCACGCGCTCCTCTCCCAACGACGTCTCCAGCGACTGCGCCTCCAGCGTGGAGCGGTCCACGTCCAGGCCCGCGGCGTCGCCGTGCCGCTGCCGGGCGCGTTGCAGGTCCGTGAGCTTCAGCGCGTCCTCGGTGAGCTTCGTCAGCTCCGCGATGCGCACCTCCGTGGTGGCCACTTCCGCCGCCCGCTCCAGCACGTCGTACGTGCGGGCTCTCAGCGCGGCGTGCACGTCCAGCGTGGTGGCGGACAGCGCCGCCTTCGCCGCGTCCTGACGTGGGCCCCGCTTGCCCAGCTCCACCAGCTCCGACACGCCCACGACGTAGTTGGGCACGTCGTCCAGGCGGCGCAGGCCCGGCGGGTTCGTGGCGCCGATGGGGATGGTGTTCATCGACACGTCCAGCTCCGGATTGGGCAGCAGGTGCGTGCGCTGGTGATCTGCTCGCGACGCCGCGAGGCGGGCGCGGTCGTCCGCGAAGTCCGCGGAGTGCTCCCAGAGCAGCTCCGCCAGACCGTCGTCGTCCGGCAGTGTGGAGAGCCGCAGCGTGGCGGAGGACGTGGGGAGCTGCTCGGCACCGGCGGTGAGACCGAGCAGGGTGATGAGAGCGGGGAGGAAACGGCGCAAGCGGCAGGCTCCGGTGAGAATCCGGAGGTGCCCCATCGCAAGCCGTGTGCCCGGTCTGGCCCCAGCAAATCCGCGCGGATGCGGCGCCGCGCGACTTCAAAATCCTTTCAGCGCCCGCGACTTCAAAATCCTTTCATCGCGGGCACTGCAAATCGCTTCAGGTGTCGCCCAGGCGCTTGAGGAAGGTCGGATAGGACAACCCGAGCGCCTTCGCCGCCTCCATGCGACGGCCGCCCAGCCGCTCCAGGACCCAGCGCACGTACGCCTGCTCCAGGTCCTCCATGGGCACGGGCTCCGTCACGCTGAAGGCTTCCGGCGGTACGGTGCCCGGTGCCTCCACCTTCACCGCGGCACTCACGGAGGGCGTGCCGCCCAGCACCTCCAGCTCCAGCTCCGGTCCGGGCTCCAGCACCAGCGCCCGCTCCAGGATGTTGCGCAGCTCGCGCACATTGCCCGGGAACGCATAGGCCCCAAGCCTCGCGCGGGCCTTCGCTCCCAGACTGACGTCGCGCCGGCCCAGCTCGCGGCCCAGGTCCGCGAGCATCCCTTCCGCCAGCGGGAGGATGTCCTCGCGCCGCTTGCGCAGCGGGGGGATGTCGATGCGGAACACGCCCAGGCGGAACCAGAGGTCCTCGCGGAAGTTGCCGCCCGACATCTGCTTGGGCAGGTCCCGGTTGGTGGCGGCCACGATGCGCGCGGTGCTCGTCTGCTCCGTGGTGCCGCCCAGCCGGCGGAAGCGCCCCGAGTCCAGGAACGTCAGCAGCTTCGCCTGGAGCGGCAGAGGCAGCTCGCCCACTTCATCCAGGAAGAGCACGCCGCCGTGGGCCACCTCCACCAGCCCGCGCCTCGCGGTGCGCGCGTCCGTGAAGGCGCCCTTCTCGTGGCCGAAGAGCTCGCTCTCCACCGTCTGCTCGGGCAGCGCCGCGCAGTTGATGTGCACGAAGGGCGCGCCCCCGTCCTTCGACGCGAGCGCATGCAGGTGCCGCGCGAGCTGCTCCTTGCCCACGCCCGTCTCGCCCAAGAGCAGCACCGGGCTTCGCGGCGATGCGGCGATGCGCTCCAGCATCGCGAACACCCGCTGCATCGCGGCGGACGTGGGGGGCACCAGCCGGCGGCGGCCGGACAGCTCCGCCTCCGCCGTCTCCAGGCGGTCCCTCAGGCGGCTCGCGTCCACGGCCCGGCGCGCGCGCAGCACCAGGTCCGCCAGCTCCACGGGCTTGGCCAGGTAGTCCGCCGCGCCCGCTCGCACCGCGTCCACCGCGCTGGCGATGTCCCCGTGCGCCGTCACCATCACCACCGCCACGCCGGGCGCGTGCGCCTTCAGCTCCGGCAGGAACGCGAGGCCGTCTCCATCCGGCAGGCGGCGGTCCAGCACCAACAGCACGGGCGTGGCCTTCGCCAGCGACGCGCGGGCTTCGTGCAGCGAGTGCGCCACCGTGAGGCTGAAGCCCTCGCGTTGCAGCGCCACCGCCGCGACGGTCGAGAAGGCGCGGTCGTCATCCACCAGGAGGACGGGGAGGCTCATGGCCGGGGCACTCGGGGAAGGTGGAGGAGGAAGCGGCTGCCGTCGGGAAGGCGCTCGAAGGTGAGCTGTCCGCCCTGATGTTCCAGCGCCTGGCGCGTCATGGCCAGCCCCAGGCCGATGCCCTTGGGCTTGGAGGTGTGGAAGGGCTCGAAGAGGTGTCCCTCCACGTCCGGCGGCGGTCCGCCCCCGTTGTCCTCCACCGTGACCACCGCCGCGTCCGCGTCCAGGCGGGCGCGCACGCGCACCTGGGGCTCGGTCACCTTGCCCAGGTCCTTGGCCGCCACCGTGGCCTCCATCGCGTTGCGCACCAGGTTGTCCAGCGCGGTGGTGAGGAGCAGCGGGTCGCACGACAGGGGCGCCGCGTCCGGGGGCACGTCCACGTCCACGCGCACCTCGCCCGCCTCCGGCAGTGAGCGCAGGCCCTCCACCACGTCACGCACCAGCTGGGACAGGTTCACGTCCACGCGGCGCACGACGGGCGGCTTGCCGAAGTTGAGCAGCGACGTGGCCAGGTGCGCCAGCCGGTCAATCTGGCCGTGCAGCGTGCGCACCACGAGCCCGCCCTCACCTTCAGGCGAGACGAGGCCGGTGGCCGCCTTGAGGCCGTTGAGGGAGTTCTTCACCTCGTGCGCGATGAGGCTGGCGGCGCTGCCCAGCGCGGCCATCTTCTCCTGCCGGGCGGAGCGCGATTCGACCTCGCGGAACAGGCCGTAGACGCGGCGCCAGTGGACGGTGAAGAGCACCAGCGTGCCCACCTGGAGCAGCGCCAGCACCAGCAGCTGCACGAGGAAGCGGTCGCGCAGCCCGGACAGGAGCGCGGTCTCATCCGCGGCGAGCACCAGGTGCAGCCCCGTGCCGGGCACGGGCGTGGCGGTGAGGAAGGTCTCCGGCATCGCGTCCAGCGACGGGGGCCGGACGCCCTCGCGGATGAAGTCACGCAGCTCCCCGGATGCTCGCGACACGTTGGCCCATGAGGGCGGCGCGCTCGGCAGGAAGAGGTCGCCGGAGGCGTTGAGGACGAGCAGCTCCAGGTCGTTGCTCAGGGGCCGTCCGCCCGGCAGCGCCGTCCCTGTGTCCAGCAGGCCCGCGAGCACCGCGGTCGTCTGGCCCGCGCGCACCACCGGCACCGCGACGACGAAGAGGGACGCGCCCGGCGCGATGGCGTCCACCACCGACGTCTGGCGCGCGAGCACCTGCTGGAACCAGGGGCGCGTGGCGAAGCCGTCCTGGGCCTGCGCCTCGTCGAGCGGCGGGTCGCTCCAGCGCAGCTTGCCCTGCGCGTCCAGCACCATCACGCCCGCGTGGAAGAGGCCCGCGTGGGGCGTGGTGAGGTCCTGGAGGTCTTCCGTGGGCAGCTCGCGCTTCACGTCCGGGCCCACGCCCTCCGACACGCGCAGCAGCTCCGTCTGGAGCAGCTTCAGGTGCAGGCCCAGCGCCTCCGCGTAGACGCGGGCCTCGCGCGTCATGCGGGACTGGAACTCCGCACGGGCTCCGGCGACGTCACTGCGGTAGGAGAGCAGCGGCCCCGCGACGGCGACCGCGCCCAACAACACCAGGCCCGCGACGACGGAGCGGACGAACTGCCGCTCCGCCTGGGCGAGCCCGGGCCGGCCCGAAGGCGCGGCTGACGTCTCAGGCGCTGAGCTTGGTGGCACCCGCGCTCTGGGACAGCTTGTCGGTGAGGTACTGCCCGGAGAAGCACGCGGTGCAGTAGGTGCTCCGCTTCGGGTCCTCCACCGCGGTGCCCAGGCCCTCCAGCGACAGGTAGCCCAGGGAGTCGGCCGTCACGTACTTCGCGATTTCTTCCGTGGTGTGGCTGGCCGCGATGAGCTCCGTGCGGCTGGGCGTGTCGATGCCGTAGTAGCAGGGCCACTGCGTGGGCGGCGACGAGATGCGCAGGTGCACCTCCACGGCGCCCGCGGCCTTGAGCATCTTCACGATCTTGCGGCTGGTGGTGCCGCGCACGATGGAGTCATCCACCACCACCACGCGCTTGCCCTTGAGCACCTGGCGCACGGCGGACAGCTTCAGCTTCACGCCGAAGTGGCGGATGGACTGCTGCGGCTCGATGAAGGTGCGGCCCACGTAGTGGCTGCGGATGAGGCCCACGTCGTAGGGGATGCCGCTCGCCTGCGAGAAGCCGATGGCCGCGGGCACGCCGGAGTCCGGCACCGCGATGACCAGGTCCGCCTCCGCGGGCTGCTCGCGCGCCAGCTGCATGCCCAGGCGCTTGCGCACCTCGTACACGCTGCTGCCGAAGAGCACCGAGTCCGGCTTGGCGAAGTAGACGTGCTCGAAGATGCAGCGGCCCAGCCGGGGCGCGGGCTTGAAGGGCATGCTGGAGCGCAGCACGCCGTTCTCGATGACGACCAGCTCGCCGGGCTCCAGCTCGCGCACGATCTCCGCTTCGATGAGGTCCAGCGCCGTCGTCTCGCTGGCGAGCACGTACGCGCCTTCCTTCATCTTGCCCAGCACCAGCGGCCGGAAGCCGTTGGGGTCGCGCACCGCGATGAGCTTGTCCTCGGTGAGGAGCAGGATGCTGTACGCGCCCTCCACCCGGCGCAGCGCCTCCACGAGGCGCGCCTCGAAGGTGGGCTGCTTGGAGCGGGCGAGGAGGTGCATCACCACCTCCGTGTCCGCGTCCGACTGGAACAGCGCGCCCTCCGCCTCCAGCTCCGCCTTGAGCTCCACCGCGTTCACGAGGTTGCCGTTGTGCGCGATGGAGAACTGGCCGCCCGCGTAGTTCACGAACAGCGGCTGGGCGTTCTTGATGCCACTGCCACCCGCCGTGCTGTAGCGCACGTGGCCGATGGCTGCCTTGCCGGGGAGCCCTTCAATCACCGGCGCGGTGAAGATGTCGGCGACCAGGCCCATCTGCCGGTGCGCGCGCAGGGTGTTCCCGTCGGACGCGACGATGCCGGCGGACTCCTGTCCGCGGTGCTGCAGGGCGTGCAACCCCAGGTACGTCAGGTTGGACGCCTCTCCGTGACCCACGATTCCGAAGATGCCGCACATGGCGCGCTGCCTTACCCCTTTCGACCGCGAAGCGGAACAGGAACGCACGCCTTGGAGGTGGGTATTCCACCATCAGCCGACGTCGGCCCTTGTAGGCCAGGCAAGGTACCGTTGCCTGAAAGGTAGGAGCCGCCTGGACGCGCCGAGGAGTTACGCTGCTCTCCGGCATGTCCTCTTCCCGGCGCTCCTTCCTCCGCCCCTTGCTTCCCTTCGCCTTGCTAACGGCCGGGGCCGCCTACGCGCTCGCCTCCTGGAACTGGTGCGGGAGGTGGGAGGAGCGCACGCCCGAGGTGCTGTCACAGGTGCGTGGCGAAGGCCCCCTGCGCGCGGGCGCGGCGAAGGTGGCCCTCTCCCCGCCCTATCCGGTGGTGGTGGCGGGCTACGTCCCACCCCGGCCCGAGGCGAGCCAGGCCGAGCTCCCCCTCCATGCGAGGGCCCTGGTGCTGGAGGCCGGTGGCGCGCGCGTGGGCGTGGTGTCGCTGGAGCTGCTCCTGGTGACGCCGGAAATCACGGCCAGGGTGCGCGAGCGCGTCGCGAAGGCCGGGGTGAAGGAGGTGCTGGTGGTGGCCACGCACACCCACTCCTCGTTTGGAGGCTACGACGCGCGGTGGGCGGCCCAGCTCTCCGGCACGGGGCGCTACCGGGAGGCGTCCGTGAACGCGGTGGTGGAGGGCGCGAGCGAGGCGCTGGAGCTGGCCGCGGCCTCCATGAAGGACGTGACATTGGAGGTGGGCGGCGCGGCGGACGCGGGGCTCGTCTATTCCCGCTCCGGTGGGGATGCACCGGACGGCCAGCTCACGCGGGCGGTGTTGCGCGGAGCGGAGGGGCCCGTGGCGGAGGTGCTGGTGTTCGCCGGGCACGCCACGCTCATTCCCCGGCAGCGGGCGCTGGTGGATCCGGACTTCCCGGGCCGGCTGAGCGCGCTGCGCGAGGAGGCGGGCAGTGGCGTCACGCTGTTCGTGCAGGGCAGCGAAGGCAACGCGTCCGTGGCCTTCAGCGAGGGCCAGGGCCCCGAGCGCGCCCTGGGCTTCGCGCGCAAGCTGTCAGCGCTGGCGGACGGGGCGACCCCGGCGTCCGTGACGGAGCCGGTGCGGCTGGCGTTCGCGCGCGTCCAGACGGCGCTGCCCCGGCCGGACTCGTCGCGGCTGGTGCCCGCCTTCACCCGCGCGGCGGGGGACAACTTCCTGTGCGGTTCGTCACCGCGCGAGGCGGAGGTGGACGCGCTGGCGCTGGGGCCCCTGGAGCTCTTGTCCATCCCCGGCGAGCCCACCGTGGGCGCGGGCCGCGTGCTGGCGGACCTCACCGGGGCCACGCACGTGCTGGGGCTCGCCAACGGCTACGTGGGCTACCTGGACACGCCGGAGCGGGTGCGCGAGGGACAGGGCGAGTCCCGGCGCCAGTATTTCGGTCCCGCGCTGCTGGAGCGCCTGGGTACGGCCGCGCGCGTGGCCTCCGGCGCGGTGGGCTTCTCTCCCGAGAAGTAGGCGGCAGGTAGGCGTGGCGGAGGCCCGTCCGCCCGCCTGCCCTGCGGACCTCCTGACATCCGTCTGTCCCAGGTCCGCACCGTCGCTGACGGAGGGCCCGCTGCCTACCTTGGTCCTCGGATCGTCTTCGCGAAACAGGGGGCACGGGATGAGGTGGGAAGGCGGACGTCGCAGCTCGAACATCGAGGACCGGCGGGGCGGTGGCTTCGGGCGTCCGCTCGCGGTGGGCGGCGGCGCCGCGTCACTGGTGGTGGCCCTGCTGGTGATGCTGCTGGGCGGCGACCCGTCCGACGTGCAGATCGGCACGCGCACCTCCCCGTATTCGCAGCCGGGCACGGGCGGCTCCGGGAACGTGGATCCACGGCAGGAGGAGCTGAAGGACTTCGCCTCCGTGGTGCTCGCGGACACCGAGGACACCTGGCCCGGCCTGCTGGAGCCCCAGGGCGTGCGCTACGTGCAGCCGCGCATGGTGCTCTTCTCGGACGCGGTGCAGTCCGCGTGCGGCATGCAGGAGAGCGCGGTGGGGCCCTTCTATTGTCCGGGCGACCAGAAGGTGTACCTGGACCTGAGCTTCTTCGACGAGCTGGAGAGCCGCTTCGGCGCGCCGGGTGACTTCGGCCGCGCGTACGTCATCGCGCACGAGGTGGGGCACCACGTGCAGAACCTGCTGGGCGTCTCCCGCAAGGTGCAGTCCCTGCGCAACCGCGTGAGCGAGGAGCAGGCCAACCAGCTCTCCGTGCTGACCGAGCTCCAGGCGGACTGCTTCGCCGGCATCTGGGCCCACCACGCGCAGCGGGAGCGCAACCTCCTGGAGCAGGGCGACGTGGAGGAGGGTCTGGGCGCCGCCAGCGCCGTGGGCGACGACACCCTCCAGAAGCGCGCCCGGGGCTACGTCGTCCCCGAGTCCTTCACCCATGGCTCCGCCGAGCAGCGCATGACCTGGTTCAAGCGCGGCCTGGAGCAGGGGACGCTGGAGGCGTGCGACACCTTCAACGCCCGGCGGTAGGTGACGCGCTCAACGGCGGCGCAGCGGCTGCTGCTGCGTCCCCATGAGCGGCTGCTGGAGCTGGTACGTCCCATTCAGCGGCTGCTGGAGCTGGTAGCTCCCGTTGAGCGGCTGTTGGAGTTGGTAGCTGCCGATGAGCGGCTGCTGGATCTGGTAGCTGCCGACGAGCGGCTGCTCGAGCTGGTACGAACCGGCCATCGGCTGTTCGAGCTGATACGTGCCGGCGAGGGGTTGCTGGAGTTGGTACGCCCCGGCGGGCGGCTGATAATAGTAATTGTCCCAGAAGGTGTTGGCGCCGGAATCGCTTGTCAGTGATTGTTGGTCGTCCAGGTTCTGCGAATCATTGTCTTCCGGGCCCGTCAACGCTTCGTCCTGCTGCGCCAGGACCGGACCTGACGCGAGCGCCACCACCAGGGTCACCAGGGGGCCAGTGCGCATGGGCGTCCTCGTTCTTTCCGTCGCGGGAGAGGGGAACCGCGCCGCGACCTCCTTCTCAAGATGACCGCCCGGGTCGGCTCCGGGGAGCGCGGTGCCCTCGCGCACGGGCCTGTCCGGGCGCCTGTCATGGGGCCGTGCGTCATTCGCCTTCCGGACACATTGCGAGCGATAGGCTTACCGCGTGCGCGTGCTTTTTTGAGCGTGACTGAAGGGGCGCTGCGTCAAAACACAAACGTGAAACTTGTGCTTGTCGTCAGTGTGTCTTTGCTCCGAGCATGCCGCCTTCCCGCTGCTTCGCGGGCCGCGGGCGCTTCCCTGCGGCCCATGCGGAGCGGCCTCGCGGAGGAACGACATGCCCCGTTTGCAGTGGACCCGCGCTTCGCGCGCGACCGTTCTGGCCCTGGTGGGGGCCCTCTCGCTGACCGCCTGCTCGGATGACGAGGACACCACGCCGGACTCGGGCGTGAAAGTGGACGCGGGTACAAAGACGGACGCAGGCACGGACACGGACGCGGGCAGCGACGCGGGAAGCGTGGACACGGGCATTCCCTGGGACGGCGGCAGCGCGGGCGACTTCTCCTGCGAGGGCAAGACCCAGACGACGCTGAACTTCGCGCCGGGCCAGGAGGAGGAGCTCCAGGACCAGGTGAACACCATGGCCGAGTGCACCACCATCACCCTGGCGGCGGGCACGTACACCTTCGACAACGCCATCACCATCCGCCAGAACGGCATCACGCTGGTGGGCGCGGGCAAGGGCACGAAGGGCGAGGGCACGGGCGGGGCGCAGAGCACGGTGCTGGTGTTCACCGGCGCCGCGGCGAACTCCAACGGCCTGGACGTGGTGGGCAATCGCTTCACGGTGAGCGACCTGGCGGTGTGGAACGCGAAGAAGGACGCCATCCGCGTGGAGTCCTCCACCGACGTCGTGATGCGCCGCGTGCGCACGGAGTGGGCGGAGGCCGACAAGGAGAGCAACGGCAAGTACGGCCTGTACCCGGTGAAGTCCAAGTACGTCCTCATCGAGGACTGCGAGGCGTACAACGCCGCGGACGCGGGCATCTACGTGGGCCAGACGGAATACGCCGTCGTGCGCAACTGCGTGGCGAAGCAGAACGTGGCGGGCATCGAGATTGAAAACACGAAGTACGCCTACGTGCTGGGCAACACGGCCCAGGACAACACCACGGGCCTGGTGGTGTTCGACCTGCCGGGCAACCCCATCATGGGGACGGACATCCGGGTGAAGAACAACATCATCACCGGCAACAACCGGCACAACTTCGCGTCCGTCGCGAACAGCAGCAGCACGGTGTCGCAGGTGCCGGCGGGCACGGGCACGTTCATGCTGGCGTCGCGCCGCGTGGAGCTGACGGGCAACACCTGGGGCAACAACAACACGGTGGACGTGGCGGTGCTGAGCGGCCTCACCATCGAGCCCAACGACAAGCTGTGGGAGGCGGGCGGCTTCAACTTCGCGAGCGCGGACATCTACATCCACGGCAACACCTTCCAGGGTGGCAGCGGCGACAACGTGGACAACGGCAACCTGAGCCCGCAGCTGCGGCCCCTGGGCGCGGCCCTGGCGGCGCTCTACACCTACGGCGAGACGCAGGGCGCGAAGGGCGTGGAGCACCTGGTGTGGGACGGCGTGGACCCCTACGGCCATCCCCGCGCGGAGCTGAACCCCATCAACATCTGCTTCGCCGACAACACGCTGCCCTCGGGCACCGTCAACGCCATCGCGGACCTGGACCTGGTGGCGGCGGGTCAGGCCGCGGCCACGGGCAACTTCGCGGGCGGGTGGGCCCTCACGCGGCACTACCCGGCCAACAAGGCGGAGTTCGCCTGCTCGGGCTTCAGCCCCGCGCTGACGATTGGCGACTTCATCCAGTAACCGCGGTCAGGGAGCGTGACACCCATGTGGACGTCGTTCGTGAGCCCCCGTCTCTCCGTGGTGCTGCTGGCGCTGTCGCTGGCGGCCTGCGGTTCCTCCGACCCGGAAGGCCCCGGGCCCACAGCCGACTCGGGGACCTCCGTGCCGGATGCCGGAACGGAGGACGCGGGGGTTCCGGACGCGGGTGAACCGGATGCGGGCATGGATGCCGGAACGCTCGATGCGGGCGTTCCGGACGCGGGGCCCGTGGACGCGGGGGCTCCGCTGGCCATCCCCAACGCGCTGTCGGGCTTCGGGCTGTTCACCGGAAGCCCGGCGGACGGGGGGCTCGTCCCGGTGGAGGGCAACGTGCCCTACACCCTGTCCACGCCGCTGTTCTCCGACTACGCGGTCAAGTCACGCACCCTCTCCATCCCCCCCGGCAAGACGGCGCACTACCAGCCCGTGGACGCGCTGGACCTGCCGGTGGGGACGCTCATCACGAAGACGTTCGCCTTCCCGGCGGACCTGCGGAATCCAGACCAGGACGTGCGCTACATCGAGACGCGCGTCCTGGTGCGCCAGCCCTCCGGCTGGGAGGCATGGCCGTACGTCTGGAACACCGAGCAGACGGAGGCCACGCTGGCCACCGGCGGCCGTGTGCGCGACGTGACGTTCATCGACTCGGAGGGGGAGCCCCGGTCGTTCCGGTACGCGGTGCCCTCCAAGAACCAGTGCCAGCAGTGCCACCACCTGGTGGACGCGAAGGGCGATCAGGTGATGCATCCCATCGGGGTGAAGGCGCGCTACCTGCACCGCACGAACACCTACGGCGGCGTGGAGCGCGACCAGCTGGAGTACCTGGCGTCACTGGGCAAGCTGGACGGGCTGCCCGCCCAGGCGGAGCTGCCAAAGGCGCCGGACGCGTTCGACACCCAGGCGGCGAACCTAGACACGCGGGCGCGCACGTACCTGGACATCAACTGCGCGCATTGCCACAACCCGAAGGGCACGGCGGGCATCACCAGCCAGCTGTTCCTCAACTTCGACAACACGAGCGTGTTCAACCTGGGCGAGTGCAAGCGCCCCGGCTCGGCGGGCAGCGGCGTGGGCGGCGATTTCGACATCGTCCCCGGCAAGCACGACGAGTCCATCCTCTGGTACCGGCTGCACACGGAGGAGTCCGGCAAGATGATGCCGCAGATCGGCCGCACGATTCACCACGCGGAGGGCGCGAAGCTCATCGAGGATTGGATCAACGCCATGCCGGTGAAGGCCTGCAAGTAGCGCTCAGGCGGCCGGCGACGGGGGCTGGGGTTCCTGCTCCAGCCCCACGTTGCTGGACGCGCGGTTGTAGACGGCCAGGTCCAGCAGGCCCTCCTCGCGGGCCACCAGGACGGGCACCAGCATCTGGCCGGTGACGTTGGTGAGGGTGCGCATCATGTCCAGCACCCGGTCGATGGCCAGCAGGTAGCCCAGCCCCTCCAGGGGCAGCCCCGCGGCGCTGAGGACGACGGTGGTCATCACCACCGCCGTTCCGGGCACGCCCGCGGTGCCGAAGCTGCCCAGCACGGACGCCAGCAGGATGATGAAGAGCTGGGGCGCGGACAGCGTCAGGCCGAAGTACTGGGCGATGAAGAGCGACGTCATGGCCGGGTAGATGGCGCCGCAGCCGTCCATCTTGATGCTGGCACCCAGCGGCACCGCGAACGCCGCGTAGTCCCGGTCCACGCCCAGGTTGTGGGTGACGCTGCGCAGGGCCACCGGCATGGACGCGAAGCTGGAGGAGCTGACGAACGCCACCTGCATGCCCGGCGCGGCGCCCCGGAAGAAGCGCAGCGGGTTGAGCCCGTGCGCCGCGAGCAGCCCGCCGTACACGAAGACGACGTGCACCGCGCACGCGAGGTACAGCGTGAGGACGAAGGTGCCCAGGGGCAAGAGGCGCTCGAAGCCGTAGGTGCCCACCAGCGCGGCGATGAGGCCGAAGGTGCCCAGCGGCGTCAGCTCCAGCACGAAGCGGGTGACTTGAATCATCGCCTCGCTGGCCTCGCCCACGAGCTGCCGCAGACGCGCGGTGCGCTCCCCCAGCTTCACCAGCGCGAAGCCCAGCAGGCCCGCGAAGAAGATGACCTGGAGCATCTTGCCCTCCGCCAGCGCGGCGAAGGGGTTGGTGGGCACCACGTCCAGCAGCACCTGCACGGGGCCGGGCACCTGCCGGGGCTTGAAGTCGCTGGCCGCCTGGAGCGTGCCCACGCCCACGCCCGGCTTCGTGAGGGCGGCGATGCCCAGGCCCACGCCCACGGCCAGCGCGGCGGTGACGGCGAACCAGAGGAAGGTGCGGCCCCCCAGCGCCGCCACGCTCTTCTGGCCGCGCAGCGCGGACACCGCGTGGATGACGGCGAAGAACACCAGCGGGGTGGCGATCATCCGGATCAGCTGGACGTAGAGGGTGCCCAGCGGCTGGAGCCAGATGCCGGCGCGGTCGCCCAGCGCCCACCCGGCGAGCGCGCCCAGCACGAAGGCGCCCAGCACGCGCTGCCAGAAGGGAATGCGGAACCAGCGGGCCCAGAGCTTCATCGCGAGACACCTCTCACAGCGGCGGACGGGCAGACCCTAACCCCCTCGCGGGTCCGGCGCCGCGTTCCCCTGCGCGGGACGCCCCACATCATTGCGACCCGCTCCCTGGCCCCCTAGGCTTCTGCCCGCTTTTCCCCCCAATCCAATGCCGGGAGTGCTCCCTTGAAATTCACGAGCAAGGACGTGTCGAAGCTGCTGGAGGAAGTGAGCGGGTCCGAGGACCTGATGGGCCACGCCTGCGCGACGTCGTACCTCAACGGCCAGCACTACACCTGGAGCGGTACCCAGTGGGTGGGCACCTACTTCCCGGTGCTCAAGTATCCGGTGGGCGAGGACTCGTCCGGCTCCTGCTAGTCGGTGTTTCAAGGCCCTGCCCCCATGAAGGTCGCCATTGTGGACAGCGGTGTGTCGGTGGGCTTCCTTCGTGGGGCGGGGCTGTCGCTCGCCGGGGCCGCGAGCTTCACGGTGGACCGGGAGGCGCGGCGCCTGGAGTCCCGTGTCCACTCGCGTGAGGAGCTGGCGGCCTGGCGCGGCGGCGACTGCGTGTTGGAGGACCTGGAGGACCCGCACGGCCACGGCACCTCGGTGCTGAGCATCCTGACGGAGCAGGGCCGCCGTCCTGGTATCGACGTGGAGTGGTACGTCGCGCGCGTGCTGGACGGCCGGATGCGCGGCGATTCGCTGTGCCTGCTGGAAGCGCTGGAGTGGCTGACGCAGGACGTGCGGCCGGACCTCATCAACCTGAGCCTGGGCACCGTGGGCCGCGCCTTCGAGGCGCCCCTCACCGCGCTGCTGGACCGCGCGGTGGCGCAGGGCAGCCTGGTGCTCTGCGCCGCGGGCCCCGTGTCGGGCCTGCCGTCCGGGCTGCCGTCGGTGGTGACGGTGGCGGACGCGGCCATGGCCCACGCGCTGCGGAAGGGAGACATCGTGGACCACGTCGAGGACGCGGCCACGGTGCGCTTGCATGTGGACGGTGCCTGGGGCGAGCGCCCCATCACGAGCAGCTATGCGTGTGCCCTCGCGGCGGCGCGGGTGCTGCGCGAGGGCTGTCCTCCCGGGTGGCGGCGCGTCACCGCGTCACAGCGGACGCGGTGACCTTCGCCAGGGTGGACCTCAGGCCGGGACGCGGTCGTTGTCCTTGCGGTCCCAGTGCCGGTGCTTCGCGAGCGCCTGCGCGAACGCGGTGGCCAGCGCTGTTCCGGCCCCGGCCTTGGAGCCCGCGACGACGCCGGGCGCGGCCGGGTCGATTTCACAGGCCTTGAGCAGCTCCTCCGCGTCCTTGGACGCGCCCACCGTCTTGCAGTGCAGGTAGGCCTCCTGGACGAAGTGGCGCGACTCGCCGTCCTTCTTCAGCGTGGCCACGCTCGCGGCGCCGCCGGGGATGAAGACGCCGTCGTACTCCACGGAGGCCGTGGTCATGGCGCTCTTGTCCACCGGCACGTCCTTGCCGTTGGAGGCCTTCACCGTGCCCAGGCGCTTGGCGATGACCTTCAGCTGCGCGCCCCCGGCCTCCAGCTCCTTGCGCAGGGCCATCAGCTCGTCCGCGTCCACGCCGTCCGCGACGAGCACGCCAATCTTCCGCGTCTTGATGGACGGCGGCATGGCCATCTTCATCGCCTCCATGCTCAAGGCCTTGGACGCGGGAGGGCCCTTGGGCGTGACGGGCGTGGCCTTGGGTGCGGGCAGGCCCAGCCCTTCCGCCACGGCCGACACCAGCAGGGCGTCAATCTTCGCGAAGTGCTCCAGCACGCGCTCCTGGATGGCCTTCGTCTCCACCTTGCCCAGTTCGAAGCGGCACGCGGCGATGAGGTGCTGCTGCTCCGGTTCGGACAGGCTGCGGAAGAAGAGGCCCGCCTGGCTGTAGTGGTCGTTGAAGGAGGCGGAGCGCTCGCGCACCTTCTTCCCGCTCACCTGCTCCGGGTGGTGCACGTAGCCGCCCTGTTGCTGGGACGCGAGGAACGGGCAGCCACCGCCCAGCGAGTTGGGGAAGTAGTTGGCGCGGCCCACGTTGCTGGTGTGCCGGCCGAAGCCGTCCTGCTGGTGGTTGTGCACCGGCGCCACCGGGCGGTTGATGGGGATCTCCGCGAAGTTCGGCCCGCCCAGGCGCGTCAGCTGCGTGTCCAGGTACGAGAAGAGCCGCGCCTGCATCAGCGGATCATCCGTGAAGTCGATGCCCGGCACGATGTTGGACACGCAGAAGGCGACCTGCTCCGTCTCCGCGAAGAAGTTGGTCGGGTTGCGGTTGAGCGTGAGCTTGCCCACGGGCTGCACCGGGGCAATCTCCTCCGGGATGATCTTCGTCGCGTCCAGCAGGTCCACGCCCAGCGCCTGCGCGTCCTTCTCCTCCAGGATTTGAACACCCAGCTCGTACTCGGGGAAGTCCCCCTGCTCGATGGACTCGAAGAGGTCGCGGCGGTGGAAGTCCGGATCCTTGCCGGCGAGCTTCTGCGCTTCGTCCCAGACGAGCGAGTGCGTGCCCAGGAGCGGCTTCCAGTGGAACTTCACGAAGCGCGAGGTGTTCTTCTCGTCCACGAAGCGGAAGGTGTGGACGCCGAAGCCCTGCATCATCCGGAAGCTGCGCGGGATGGCGCGGTCGGACATGATCCACATGACCATGTGCATGGTTTCCGGGACGAGCGACACGAAGTCCCAGAAGGAGTCATGCGCCGTCTGCGCCTGGGGAATCTCGTGGTGGGGCTCCGGCTTGGCGGCGTGGACGACGTCGGGGAACTTGATGCCGTCCTGGATGAAGAAGACGGGGATGTTGTTGCCCACCAGGTCGAAGTTGCCTTCCTCCGTGTAGAACTTCACCGCGAAGCCGCGCACGTCGCGCACGGTGTCCGCGGAGCCGCGCGAGCCCGCGACGGTGGAGAAGCGCACGAACACGGGCGTCTTCTTGGATGGGTCCTGGAGGAACTTCGCGCGGGTGTACTTCGCCTGGGATTCGTAGACCTGGAAGTAGCCGTGGGCGCCCGCGCCGCGCGCGTGGACGACGCGCTCGGGGATGCGCTCGTGGTCGAAGCGGGTGAGCTTCTCGCGGAAGTGGAAGTCCTCCAGGAGTGTGGGGCCGCGCGCGCCAATCTTGAGCGAGTCGTCGGTGTGCTCGACGCGGATGCCCTGGTCCGTGGTGAGGAAGTTGCCCGTGGGCTCCGAGCGATCCCGCGCGAGCTGCTGGTCCTTGCTCTTCTCGTCGACGTGAACCGCGTCCGGGTGCTTCTGTGAGGTCACCGCGCTGCCTCCTTCAAGGGGGCGTGCAGGGTGCCGGACGCGGTGGCGGCCGCACGTCTTGTGTCCCGCGTCTGGGAGGTGCAGGACGCAAGACGGCGGCTGTGTCCGGTGTCGTTCGTTCGCGACGTTGGCCAGCGAGCGTCAGGCGTCCTTCGCCAGGCGCACCAGCATCTTGCCGGTGTTGTCCCCGCGCAGCAGGCCGATGAAGGCGTCGGGGGCCTTGTCCAGGCCGTCCACGATGGTGGAGACGTCCTGGACCTTGCCCTCGCGCAGCCACTGGCCCACGTCGCGCAGGAAGTCCGCCCGGCGGTCCGCGTGGTCGGAGACGATGTAGCCCTGGAGCGTGAGGCGCTTGCCCACGGCGAGCATCAGGTTGCGGGGGCCGGGCGAGGGGGCGGTGGCGTTGTACTCGGAGATGGCGCCGCACAGGACGAGGCGGCCGTGGTTCTTCATCAGGCCGATGGCGGCCTCCAGGTGGTCTCCGCCCACGTTGTCGAAGTAGACGTCGATGCCGTCCGGGCAGGCTTTCGCCAGGGACTCGGCGATGGGGGCGGTCTTGTAGTTGATGGCGGCGTCGAACTTCAGGTCGTCGCGAATGTGCTTCACCTTCGCGTCCGAGCCGACGCTGCCCACCACGCGGCAGCCCTGGATGCGGGCAAGCTGGCCCACGACGCCGCCCACGGCGCCCGCGGCGGCGGACACGAAGACGGTGTCGCCGGCCTTCGGCTTGCCGATGTCGAGCAGGCCCACGTACGCGGTCATGCCCGGCATGCCGAGCACTCCGAGGTACGCGGAGAGCGGGCCCACGGACGGGTCGGCCTTCTGGTAGTGCTTCGCGGGGGCGACGGCGTACTCGCGCCAGCCGCCGGTGCCGGCGACGACGAAGTCCCCTTCCTTGAAGTCAGGCGAGCGCGAGCGGAGCACCTGGCCCACGCTGCCGCCGTCCATGACCTCGCCCAGCTTGAAGGGCGGGACGTAGGACTTCGCGTCGTTCATGCGGCCGCGCATGTACGGATCCACGGACATGAAGTGGTTGCGCACGAGGAGCTGGCCTTCGGCGGGTTCCGGCACGGAGACCGTGGCGAACTCGAAGTTGTCCGAAGTGGGCTCGCCGTGCGGGCGGGACTTCAGGCGGATTTCACGTCCCTGGAGCGGCGTGGCCATGAGGGGGCCTTTCAAGAAGGGGGATGGAGATGCGGGCCTCTTAACCACCGCGTGGAGGCGCGGCAGGGAATTGGACAGGGAATGTGTAGGGTAGGGCGCTGGACGTGTGTCCTGTCATGTCGGACGGGCGTGCTACCTCCTGCCGGCATGGATAGAGTGGTGGGCGGCGAGGAATGGGGAGACGTGATGGGAAAGAAGCCCGCGACCTACGCGGACCTGGAGGCGCTTCCCGAGCATGTCGTGGGGGAGATCGTCGCGGGGGAGCTGTATGCAAGCCCACGGCCGGCAGCGCGGCATGCATCAGCGGCCATTCGGCTCAGCAGCGAACTTGTAGGGGCTTTCCAGCGGGGACGCGGTGGACCCGGTGGATGGGTGTTTCTGGGCGAGCAGGAACTGCACCTCCAGCAAGATGTCCTGGTTCCAGACATCGCGGGCTGGAGGTTGGAACGGATGCCCGATGTTCCCGAATCAGCGGCGATGTCTCTCGCGCCGGACTGGGTCTGCGAGGTGCTGTCTCCATCCACCCGGAAGCTGGACCGCGAGGCGAAGCTGCCCGTCTACGCGCGCGAGGGCGTGCGGCACGTCTGGTTGATGGATCCGCGGACACGCACGCTGGAGGTATTCGGGCTGCGAGACGGAAGGTACGAGGCGCTACTCACGCATGTCGGGGTTGCTCCCGTACGGGCGGAGCCCTTCGATGCGGTGGAACTGGACCTGGAATTCATCTGGGGCAGCACGATGAGCTGAAGGAATGAGACCTCCAGGGTCCAGGAAAGTCCGTCCGCCTTTGTACGTCAGACAGGCGTGCTACCTCTCCCCGTCATGGATAGAGTGATGGGCGGCGAGGACTGGAGGGAATCCATGGGAAAGAAACCCGCGACCTACGCGGACCTGGAGGCGCTCCCGGAGCATGTCGTGGGGGAGATTGTCGCGGGGGAGCTGTATGCGAGCCCCCGGCCGGCGTTCCCACATGCCATTGCCGCGTCCCACCTGGGCAGTGAACTCACTGGACCTTTCGATCGAGGACGCGGGGGACCCGGCGGGTGGCTCATTCTGAGTGAGTCGGAACTGCACTTCGGAGAGGACGTGCTGGTTCCGGACATCGGGGGCTGGCGGCGTGAACGGCTGCCAGAGGCGCCCCGAGCTGCCGCCTCTCGCTTGGCGCCGGATTGGGTGTGTGAAGTGCTGTCGCCATCTACCCGGAAGCTGGACCGCGAGGTGAAGCTGCCGGTGTATGCACGCGAAGGCGTGCGCCATGTCTGGTTCCTGGATCCAGTGCCCCGCGTGTTGGAGGTGTTCCGGCTGGAGTCGGAGGGCTACAGGCGGGTAGGTCTCCACTCTGGAAGCGCGGTCGTCCACGTCGAACCCTTCGAGGCTCTGGCATTGGAACTCTCCTTCCTGTGGGACGAACACAGCTGACGGAGTCGTTCGCTTCCTGGCGCTAATGCCCACGGGGCGACCGGCCGAGCACGGATTCTGGTGCGCTCGGGCACGAGGCGCGGGAGGCTTGGGCTCATGCCGCTGTCTCCGTTCTCGCTCCTCATCGCGCTGGGTGCCGTGCTCGGGCACCTGTATCTGTTCCGGCGGCTCGTTTGGAACCTCACGTCCCGCCGTGGGCCCCGGATTGTCGCCGCGCTCGTGCTGGGCTTCATGACGCTGGTGCTGATTGCGCGGCGGTATCTGCAGCGCACGCTTCCGGAGGCTCCTGGCGACGTCGTGGAGCTGGTGTCCTATTCGTGGATGGGTGTGGCGCTGTGCCTGGTGCTCGCGCTCGCGGGTGTCGACCTGGGACGCGCCGTGCTCGCCTTGGGACGCCGGCTTCGTCCTGCTCCTGCTGCTCCTGCCGTGGATGCCGACCGGCGGCGCTTCCTGTCTCAGGCGACCGCGGGTGGGGCGCTTGCTTTGGGTGGAGGTCTGGCGGGGTATGGGAGCTGGCGCGCGTTCACCGCTCCGGAGGTCACGGAGGTGGTGGTTCGCATTCCGAAGCTGCCCCGCTCACTGGACGGCTTCAGCATCGTGCAGCTCACCGACCTGCACGTGGGCCCCTTCATCCAGCGGCGCTTCATGGACGAGCTCGTGCGGCGGGCCAATGCGCTCAAGCCGGACCTCGTCGCCATCACCGGTGACATGGTGGATGGCACCGTGCCCCGGCTGGGCGGCTTCGTCGCGGCGCTCGGCAACCTCCATGCCCGCTACGGGAGCTTCTTCGTCACCGGCAACCATGACTATTCGTCCGGCGCGGAGGACTGGGTGGCCCACCTGGGCTCGCTGGGCATTCCTTCGCTGCGCAACCGGCACGTGCGCATTGGCGACGCGGGCGGCACGTTCGACCTGGTGGGCGTGGATGACTGGCACGGCGGCCGGCGCCTGGGACAGAAGGGCTATGACCTGGACCTGGCGCTCGCGGGCCGCGACCCCGAGCGCGCCGCGGTGCTGCTCGCGCACCAGCCCGCCAACTTCAAGGTGGCCGCGGAGCGCGGTGTGGACCTTCAAATCTCTGGCCATACCCACGGCGGCCAGCTCTTCCCGATGACCGCGCTCATCGGGCTGAGCTGGGAGCACTCCGCCGGTCACTACCGGCACGGCGATTCACACATCTACGTCAGCCGGGGCTGCGGCTTCTGGGGCCCCCCCATGCGGCTGGGCAGCCCCCCGGAGCTGGTCAAGCTGGTGCTGACTTCGTGAGGAACGCGTCCAGCGCGGCGTTCACCGCGTCCGGATGGTCCAGCTGGATCCAATGGCCGGCGCCCTCCACCACCTGGTGCGCCACGCCTTCCCCCAGCCGGTGGAGGCTGCGCGGCGTGTCGTTGTCCGGCGCGACGAGCGAGAACTTCGGCCCCGGGTAGCGTGCGAGCGCCGCCGTCAGGTCGAAGCGCAGGCTGGAGCGCTGCACGGCCGTCACGGCGGACAGCGGTGTGGCCTCCAGGTCCGCCAGCAGCCGCTCGCGCACGTCCGCGCGCGTCCCCGCCATCTGCGCCCAGTCCTGCCGCACCGCCTGCGCCACGTCCGGCGCATCCAATGAAGCGATGTACGCGGCCACCTGCTCCTCGGGGTACCCGCGCGAGTCCGTCATCGGATCCACCAGGAACAGGCCCGCCACCTGCCGCGGGTTCTCTCCCGCGTACGCCAGCGCCACGCCTCCGCTGATGCTGTGCCCCACCAGCACGAAGCGGCGCAGCCCCAGCGCTCGCACGACCGCGGAGATGTCCCCGGCGAGCGACTCCAGCGTGTAGTCCTCTGGCTCCGGAACGGTGGAGCCTCCGTGGCCGCGCAGCTCCAGCGCGATGCCCCGGCGGCCCTGACGCGCCAGGTGCTCCAGCTGCGCCTGCCAGTGGGACGCGTTGCCCGCGAGCCCGTGCACGAAGACGACGGGCAAGGCCTTCCCGTCACCGCCGGTGTCCACCAGCCGCAGGTCGCCCGCGGGCCCCGCCACCCGGAAGTCGTCGAAGCGGATCCGCTGGGGCTCGAAGGCCTGGCCGTCCGCGAAGGGGACCTCGTAGTGGGTGACGTGCAGGTCCCGGTCGATGAGGTAGCGGTCGTCCTCCGGGAAGAAGATGGCGCGCTCCGGCGTGTCCCCCGCGAAGCGCTTCACCGCGTCCATGGACTCCCAGAGGGTGACGAGGAGGAACTCCGCGCGGCCGTCCGCCACCTTGCGCAGGCAGTACGCGGCCAGGTTGCCCGGCGTGCGCCGGTAGTGCGTGAGGCCCGTCTGGTGGAGATAGGCGAGGTAGGTGTCGGCGTCCTCCGCCTTCGTCACTCCGCGCCAGGTGCGTGCGAGCATTCCAGGTTCCTCGTGCCCCAAAAGGATGGAGCCGCGCATGTAGCGCGCCCGGTGGGAGGACGGCCACTGCTCGCTGGCCCGGGCGTGGGCGGATGACACTTGGGCCGCGGCACCCCGCCCCTGGAAACACGACGGCCCGCCCCGGAAGACGGAGCGGGCCGGTGGTGGCTTCGTGCGTCGGCTCGACGCGGGCGGGCCGTGTCAGGCGGTGGGGATGACGACGCCCGGGCTCGACTGGCGCTGGGCCGACACGAGCGCCGAGCGCTGCAACCACCCGGCGAGCCCCAGCATCGCGAGCCCCGAGGTGCGCAGCGTGCGCAGCAGCTCCACCGCCTCCGTGGGACTGCCGGGCAACAGCGGCGCCAGCCACTCGCGCGCGTCGTAGAAGAGCCACACCGCGCCGGACATGCCCATGGTCCACCACACCCAGGCGAGCCGCCCACCGCGAAGCATGTACGCGACGCGGAGGATGGGCGCGACGAGCAGGATGGTCGTCATGTCCGCCAGCGTGGACGCCAGCGCGATGACCGCCGTGCACGTGGCCGCGAAGCCCTGGCCCAGGTTCCCCACCGCCGCGACGAGCGCCGGTCCACCCACCGCCAGCGCCGCCACCGCCGCCACCGCCCACAGGAGCGACGCGCGGGAGCTGGGCGGCGGCTGGAGACCGGACTGCTTGTAGGTGCGCGCCAGCAGCACCAGCGCGAAGGGGGTGCACACGTTCGCCAGCACCACCACGCCCATGCGCACGGGCAACAGCGGAGACTCGGTGAACGGCACGTCCGGCACCGCGTGCATCCAGTAGCTGCGCAGGGCCGTGCTGATGAGCGACAGCACCGCGCCCGCCGTCAGCAGGCCCCACACGCGGCGCAGGTAGTCCCCCGCGCCGAAGGACAGCGCCGCCGCCGCCGTGCCCGCCACCGCGAGCAGGCCCACCGCCCAGCCCGCCACGTCACCCACCAGCGCCAGCCGGGGCGGGTCCTGGAAGGACGTGGCCACCGCGGCCAGGTGCACCAACTGGAGCACCGCGACGGCGCCCAGCCACGGCGCCATCCGCTTGAAGGCGCGGCCCGAGGAAGAACGGGGGGCGTTCATCGCAGCTTCTCCATGGCCTTCGAAAGCTCCGTGAGGGTGTTCGTCGTGCGCGCCGCGCCGATGAAGACGTTGAGCATGGGCTTGAGGCCCTCCAGCACCAGCGGCACGTCCTGCAGGCCTACCTGTTCCGGTGGACGCTTCAGGACCCGCAACGCGGCGGTGTGGATGGCCATCTTCGCGGTGAAGTCACCCAGGAGCGGCTCCAGGTGATGCATCAGCACGCCGTGCCAACCGGGCATGGTGGAAGGGGAGGACGGGGAAGTCTGCACGTCACCTCCGCGGGGGGAAGACCCCCAGCGTAGGGACATTTCGAACCCGGTACGAGGGTCCGATTGCTCTCGAACCCGCAGAAAGTGCGCGGGTGGATCTGGATTCCCCGCGACCTCTGGAAAAAGGTGCGGCTACCGGCGGCGCGGCTTCTTCTCTTCGTCCTGCTTGGGGGCGGGACGGGGCTCATGCGGGCCCTTGAGGATGTCCTCGAAGCGGGACTGCTGCTTGCGGCGCTTGAAGAAGAGGGCGGTGCGGCCCAGGAGCTGCGCGAGCTCCGAGCCGGTGGCCTCGGCGATGCTGTCGGCGCCTTCGTGGCGGCCTTCCGGGCCTTCGTTGATCTTCACCTTGATGAGCTCGTGGTCGTTCAGCGCCTGCTCGACGGCGGCGATGACGCCCTCGGTGACGCCGGACGAGCCGACGATGACCACCGGCTCCAGGTGGTGGCCGAGGGCCCGCAGGTGGCGGCGTTCTTTCCCGGTGAGGGGCATGGGGGGTGTCTCCTTGAAAAGGCGCGCACCCTACTTCTTTTGCGACGCCATGCGGACCTCTCGCATCGCATCGATGTGGTCCGGTTGCAGCTCGACCGTCCGCTTGAAGTGCTTGAGGGCCCCGGTCGCGTCGCCGCACAGCTTGGCGATGACGCCCAGGAAGTAGTGGGCGGGGGCGCACCGCTCGTTGCGCTTGATGGCGCCCTGGATTTCGCGGAAGGCCTCCGGCTGGGCTGCCTTCTTGTCTGGAGAGGCGAGGAAGCGCGCGTAGCCCCGCCAGGCGTAGAACTCCGGCTCCTCGGCGTTGAGGGCGATGGCGTCGTTGAGCATCTTCACGGCTTCCGGGTACTTGCGCGCCTTCACCAGGATGCAGGACTTCTGGAAGAGCTCCTCAGCCTGGAGGATGGACTGGACGTCCACGCCGTCTCCGCCGCCGCTCTTGAGCTCCTCGATGTAGGCCGCGCGGCTCTTGTCGTCGGAGAGGGCTCGGTAGGCGTCACCGATGTACGCGAACACCTCCGCCTTGAGCTTCTCCAGCTCCGGCGGGGCGCCCTGGGGCAGGGTGTCCGGGTGGTAGAGCTTGGCCAGGCGGAAGTAGGCGATCTTCACCGCGCTGCCTTCGGTCTGCTCGGTGAGGCCCAGCCGCTGGAAGTGGTTCTGGCCCTTCATGGTCGCGGCGAGCTGGCGCAGCGCGGGCAGTTCGTCCGAACCGGGGGCGGGACCCGAAGCGGCCGGAGCAGCGACGACGGGCGGAGCGGGCCGGGCGGCACCGGGACCCGCCACGGGGGCGGCACCGGCGGGAGCACCCGGGGGACGCGCACCCGGGCCCGCTGTGGGAGCGGCACCGGCGGGACGAGGCGCGCCGGGACCCGCCACGGGGGCGGCACCGGCGGGGCGTGGCACGGCACCTGGACCCACAACGGCCGCGGCACCCGCGACGGGCGCACCGGGTCTGGCTCCAGGGCCCGCGACGGGCGCACCCGGTGCGGCAGCCGCGACGGCACCGGACCCAGCGACTCCAGGGCCCGCAGCGGGCGCACCGGGTCTGGCTCCAGGGCCCGCGACAGGTGCGCCGGGTGCGGTACCCGGGCCGGTGGCTCCAGGCCCTACGGTGGGCACGGTGCCGGACGGACGGGTCGGGTTTCCCGGGCCCGCCGTGGGGCCGGAGGCCGGAGGCGGTGGCGCTGCCTGCGTGCGCGAGGCCGCCGCGAAGGAGACGCCGTTCAGCTCCTTCAACAGGAACGCCACGCGCAGCAGGTGCTCCGCGTCCTGCGGCACGTCCTGGAGCAGCTGCCCCAGCGAGCGCACCCCGTCGATGAAGGAGAGCGCCCGGACCTCGTGCGGCGTCAGGCGCAGCTCGCTGGAGGCCACCCGGCCCCCGGACTTCATGATGGGCATGGGCAGCACGATGGCCAGCCGCCGCTTGAGGTCCGCCGTCGGCATGCGCCGCACCTGGTCGCTGAGCAGCGCCCAGCGGTTGCCCAGCGGCATCGCCTTCTGCGCGGGCAGGTCCCGCGCCTCGAAGGTGAACGTCCCGGACTCCGCCCGCAGCGCCTTGCCCAGGATGCCCAGCGCCCGCTGCGACAGCTGCGCGAACGCCGTCGCCGGCTGGAGCAGCCCCAGCCCGAACAGCGCCGCGAGCAGGTCGCCTCCGAAGCGCTCCCTGGAACCCTCCGCCTGCTGGAGCTGCTCCGCCGTCAGGAGCCGCGCGCCCATCAGCGACACCCCCAGCGCGTCCTCCGCGTGCGACGAGTCCACGTACTCCGGACTGCCCTTGCGGAAGTGGACCGACAGGGTCCGGTCCGAAAGCCCCAGCGTCAGCAGGCCCGTCTGCTCGCCCGCGGCGATGCGCCCATACAGCTGTATGGGCGAGCACTGCTGGAGCTGCCCCTGCGGCGGCACCGTGTTGGTCCCATCATCCGCTGGAGCCTGCGGTGCCTGCGGTGCCGCCGCGGCCGGAGCCGCTCCCGCCGGACGGGCCGCCGCGACCGGAGGACCCGGAGGCCGCGCGGCCGCGACAGGACGTCCCGCCGCGTCGACGGGCGCACGCACCGCTCCAGGCCCGGGCCGTATCGCGCCGGGGCCCGCCATGGGCATGGCGCCAGGACCCGCGGCGGGGGCCGCTCCAGGGCCTGCCAGGGCCTGCCATGGGCACGGCGGCCGGACCCGCGACGGGCGCGGCGGCGGGGCCGGGCGGCGGCGGAACGATGGCGGCGGGCGTGGATTGCAGCAGCGACGCGGGCGCGCCGTCCCCCCACAGCTCACGAGGGAACGCGTCCCGCACCTCCGGGAAGCGCCACGGGAAGGCGAACTGCAGGCCATCGCTGGAGACCTGGAGCTTGCCCTGGATGGAGCCGCTGTCGATGAGCAGCTCGATGGTCGCGCCCGTCAGGGGGCCCCAGGTGGTGCCCCGATCGTTGCGCACCCAGTACTGCCGGACCTCGCCCTCCGCCATGTGCCGTCCTGCTCCCACTCCCTCGACCACCGGGAAGATGGAATTTTATCGCCGCCCGTGCCCGCGTCCAAGCAGACGACCTCATCCAGGCGGCCGGGCGGGCGTTTCAGGGCGTGGCGCCCTCGATCGCCGCCAGCCCCACGCTGGCCAGACACGCCGCGTCCGCCTGCTGCTCGGCGGGCGGGTCGAAGCAGTACACCTCGCTGTCGAAGACCTTGCAGATGCCCGCCGGGGTCCCCGCGCACGCCACCTTGCCGTACGCCGTGGTGCAGTTGTAGCCGCACACCGGGCCCGTCTCGCTCAGCTTGCACTGGGGCGCCGGCAGGCCCTTGCCCCACGCGCAGACCGCCGCGGGCGACGGGTCGAAGCAGGTGATGTGGCCGTTCTGCGCCTTGCACACGCCCAGGGGCGTCTTCGCGCAGCGCACCCCTTCGGAGGCGTTCACGCAGTTGAAGCCGCACGCCATCTGCAAGCCGTTGCTGACGCACTGCGCACGCGGCACCTGCCGGCCGAACACCGCGAACACCGCGGCGGGCGGGTCGAAGCACGTCACGTTGCCGCTCTGGCTGCGGCACACGCCCGCGGGCGTCTTCGCGCACTGCACCTTGCCGAAGTCCGTGACGCACCCGTACCCGCAGCCCACCACCCCGTCGATGGTCTTGCACTCCGAGTCCGGCAGCCCAGCGCCGTACGCCTTCACCACGTAGGCCGGCGGGTCGAAACAGGTGGCCTGTCCGTCGATGACGGTACATTTGCCCTGGAGCGTCTGGGCGCACCGCACGCGCTGTCCATCCGACTTGCACGCGTAGCCACAGCTCACGTGCCCGTCGATGGAGCGGCACGTGGCGGTGGTCGCGTCAGGCTGCGAGGGCGGAGCGGCGAGCGTCAGCGCCAGCACGGTCATCAGGGTCGCGAGCATGGACCCCATTGACCCCCAAGCTTCGACCCCGCGCAAGTAAGGGTGATAAGCGGGGCGCCATCGTGGACCTGGACGTCAGCGCAGTGAAGCTGGGGCTGTTGTGTGTCGCCGCGTTGAGCGCGGGCTTCGTGGACGCCATCGCGGGGGGCGGCGGGCTCATCACCCTGCCGGCGCTGCTGACGGCGGGCCTGCCGGCGCACGTGGCGCTGGGCACCAACAAGGGCCAGTCCGTGTTCGGCTCGGGCGCGGCGCTGGTGCGCTTCGCGCGTGCGGGGCTGGTGGACTGGAAGCTGGCCAAGGTGGCGTTCCCCTTTGGCCTGATGGGCGCGTTCGCCGGCGCGGCGCTGGTGCTGCTGCTCAAGCCGGAGGTGCTCAAGCCGCTGGTGCTGGTGCTGCTCATCGCGGTGGCGGTGTTCCTCGCCTTCCGCCGCACGCCGCCGAAGCGTGACAGCGAGGAGCCCTCGCCCAAGCCGCGCGCGCAGGCCATCGGCGCGCTCATCGCGCTCGTCATCGGCACCTATGACGGCTTCTTCGGTCCGGGCACGGGCACCTTCCTCATCGTGGCGTTCTCGTCGCTCTTGGGGCACGGCCTGGCGCGCGCGTCCGCGGACGCGAAGGTGGTGAACTTCGCCTCCAACCTGGCGTCGGTGACGCTCTTCACGCTCCGGGGCGTGGTGCTGTGGAAGGTGGCGCTGCCCATGGCCGCCGCGCAGTTCACCGGCGCGTGGCTGGGTGCGCACGTGGCGGTGAAGGGCGGCGACAAGGTGGTGCGCGTCGTGGTGCTCTGCGTGGTGGCCGCGCTGGTGCTGAAGCTGGGGCACGACGTGTGGCAGGGCTGGGCGGCCTGAAAAGGCGCGCTCCAGCCCGACTTCAGCCGATGTGCACGAGCAGGCACAGGCCGCGCTTCGCCACGGCGGCGGTGAACTTCTGGAGCTCCACGAAGTAGGAGAGCAGCTCCTCCAGCGGATCCACGTCCTCCTCCAGCTCCTCCTCCTCGTCCCAGGTGCCGGGGTAGATGTCCTCGGCCTGGAGCTTCGCGGGGTCGAAGCGCTTGCGCAGGTCCTCCACGGAGATCTTCTTCAGCGCCTCCGCCAGCGCCTTCACGGAAGGAGCGTCGAACACGCGCGCGGTGCCTTCATCCGACGGGATGTCGCCCACGTCCTCGCCGCCGCGCACGAGGAAGTCCAGGGGCGGCGTGCCCTCCCAGGCCGTGCCGGTGAGCAGGTACTGGAGGCCGTGCCACGCCTCGCCGATGTCCAGCTCCAGGAACGATGCGCCCTTCGCGTCGCCGAAGTCCTCCTCGTCCTCCAGGAAGGGCTCCAGCGCTTCGGGCGTCTTGTGCAGGGCCTGGCGCTGCGACTCGGTGGTGCTGCGCAGCGTGCAGAGCATCTCCATGGGGCGGCTACTCCACGACGACGAGCTTGGCGTTGTTCTCCACGGCGGTGCCTTCCTTGGCGAACACCTCCGTGACCTTGCCGGCCTTCGGGCTCTTGAGCTCGTTCTCCATCTTCATGGCCTCCACGACCACGAGCCCCTGGCCCTCCTTCACTTCCTCACCGACCTTGACCAGCACCTTCACCACCTTGCCGGGCATGGGCGCGAGGATGACCTGACGGCCCTCCACGGAGAAGCTGCCCGCGGCGGCGCGCATGCGCAGCTTGCGCTCGTCCGCGACGTCGGTGCGGTTCACCTGCCCGCGCACCAGCGTGCCAATCTCGTCGCCGTTCTCCTCGAACTCGACGTTGTACGACTGGCCGTCCACCAGGAGCGACAGCGTGCCCTGGTCCACGGACAGCGCGTCCACCTGGAACGTCTTGCCGTTCACCGTGAGCCGGTAGCGGTCCTGGCCCAGTGACTCCAGGTCCACCGGCACCGCTTCCTTCTGGCCCTGCTGCTTCGTGAAGTAACGCATGGGGAAAGGTCCCTTCCGAAAGGCTTGCGGGAGGAAGAAGGTCAGCGGCGGCGGCTCTTCAGCGCCAGACGCCACGGGCTGATGCGGTTGCCGGAGTCACCGCCACCGGAGCGCGACGGCAGCGTCTTCGCGCGCTTCTGGTCGCGCTGGAAGGCGTGCAGCGTGCTCGCGAGCAGCGCCACCTCGCTGAGCTTGGAGTCCTCCTGGCCCAGCAGCTCCGTGTGCTGGCGGGTGAGGAAGCTGGTGTCGTAGTCCCCGCCCACGAACTCCGGGTGGGAGAGGATGCCGTGCAGGTAGCGGATGTTGGTGGTGATGCCCTTCACCACGTACTCGGACAGCGCGCGCTTGGCCCGCGCGATGGCCTCTTCACGCGTGGCGCCCCACACGGACAGCTTCGAAATCATGGGGTCGTAGTAGTTGGGCACCGTGAAGCCCGCGAACACGCCCGAGTCGTCGCGCACGTTCGGGCCGCTCGGCACGCGCAGCGCGTGGATCTTGCCCGGGCTGGGCATGAAGTTGCGCGCCGGGTCCTCCGCGTACACGCGCACTTCGATGGCGTGACCGCGCGGCGTGGGGGCCTCGAAGAGGGGGAGCTTCTCCCCTTCCGCGGCGCGGATCTGCATGGCCACCAGGTCCAGGCCGGTGACCCACTCCGTCACCGGGTGCTCCACCTGGAGGCGGGTGTTCATCTCCAGGAAGTAGAAGTTGCGGTGCACGTCCACCAGGAACTCCACCGTCCCGGCGCCCACGTAGTTGACGGCCTTGGCCGCCTTCACCGCGACCTCGCCCATCTTCGCGCGCAGCTCCGGCGTGAGGATGGGGCTGGGCGTCTCCTCCACCACCTTCTGGTGACGGCGCTGCGCGGAGCACTCGCGCTCGTTCAGGTGGATGGTGTTGCCGTACTGGTCGGCGAAGACCTGGATCTCCACGTGGTGCGGCTTCTCCAGGTACTTCTCGATGTAGACCGCGTCGTTGCCGAACGAGCTCATCGCCTCGCTCTTGGCGGAGCGCCACGCGGAGTCGAAGTCGCCCAGGCCCTCCACGCGGCGCATGCCCTTGCCGCCACCGCCGCCGGCGGCCTTGAGCATGATGGGGAAGCCGATCTTCTGCGCGTACTCGCGCGCCTCCTCGATGGTGCCGATGGGCTCGGTGGTGCCGGGGACGACGGGCACGCCCGCCTTGATCATGTTGGCGCGGGCGCGGGTCTTCTCGCCCATGGCGTCCATGGCGGCGGCCGGCGGACCGATGAAGGTGATGCCGGCCTTCTCGCAGGCGCGCACGAAGGACGCGTTCTCGGAGAGGAAGCCGTAGCCGGGGTGGATGGCGTCCGCGCCGGACTGCTTCGCGACCTCCAGGATGCGCTCCTGCACGAGGTAGCTCTCGCGCGAGGGCGGGGGGCCGACGAGGTAGGCCTGGTCGGCGGTGCGCACGTGCAGCGCGGAGCGGTCTGCTTCGGAGTACACCGCCACCGTGGCGATGCCGAGGTCCTTGCAGGTGCGCATCACCCGGATGGCGATCTCGCCGCGGTTGGCGACGAGCACTTTGCGGATCTTGGGCATGGGCGCCCGTCTAGCATGGGGCGCCCGGGATTGCCCGCCTCTACTTGCGCAGGTTCAGGTACTGGTCCATCAGCTGCTTCGCCTGGGCGAGCTTCGCCTCCACGAAGCGGTCGTCCTCGTCCGGCTCCGGGGGAGGGGCGGGGTGCGAGGGGGCCTCCACGGCCTTGCCGTCCGGCCCGAAGTCCACCGCGGCCGCCAGCAGGTTTCGCGCGGCATTCCCGCTGAAGAGCCGGGCCAGCGCCGTCGTCTCCACGTCCAGCCAGCGCGCGGCCTGGCGCAGGACGTCCAGGTACTCGCCCTCCATGGCGCGGGGCGGGCGGCTGGGGGCGGCCATGCAGACGCGCGCGTAGCTGTGCTCCCGGTCCACGTACATGCCCATGGAGCGGTCGCGGAAGTCGCGGGAGAGCGCCTGCGTCATGGCGTCCACGTGCTCCTCGGGGGAGGAGACCTTGCCGGACGTCTTGCCGGAGACGAGGGGAATCTCCGCCACGTGCCAGCCGCTGTCGGCCAGCGACTCCGGGCGGGGCTCCACCCACTTCACCTCGGGACAGGGGAGGTCCAGCCCCTCACACACGCCCTTGAGCGTCTGACGCAGGGCGGTGAGGTTTCCTTCGACGTCGGAGAGGAAGAGAACGAGTCGGCGCTGCTGGGACACGGGGGTGGCTCCTTGAGTGGCCCCGTGAAAGCCCCGGCGTTACCTGAGAATTTCCGGAAGTGACGACGCCCGCCTGCCCCCCTGGCGACGGGGGACGTGCGGGCGGGGTCCGGGACTTCTTCTGGACTTGCTCTACAGCGGGATGTTGCCGTGCTTGCGCGGCGGGTTCTCCTGCCGCTTGTCCTTGAGCATCTCCAGCGCGCGGATGACCTTGGCGCGGGTCTCCTCGGGACGGATGACCTCGTCGATGTAGCCCAGCTCCGCCGCCTTGAACGGGTTGGCGAACTTCTCGCGGTAGTCGTCCGTGAGCTTCTTGCGCTCGGCGTTGGCGTCCTGGGCCTTCAGGATTTCGTTGCGGAAGATGATGTTCACCGCGCCTTCGGGGCCCATCACGGCGATTTCGGCGGTGGGGTAGGCGTAGTTGATGTCCGCGCGGATGTGCTTGGACGCCATGACGTCATACGCGCCGCCGTAGGCCTTGCGCGTGATGAGCGTGATCTTGGGGACGGTGGCTTCCGCGTACGCGTAGAGCAGCTTGGCGCCGTGGGTGATGATGCCGCCCCACTCCTGGTCCGTGCCGGGGAGGAAGCCGGGCACGTCCACCAGGGTGAGCAGGGGGATGTTGAAGCAGTCGCAGAAGCGCACGAAGCGCGCGGCCTTCACGCTGGCGTCGATGTCCAGGCAGCCGGCGAGCACCGCGGGCTGGTTGGCGACGATGCCCACGCTCTTGCCGTTCATGCGCGCGAAGCCGACGACGATGTTCTTCGCGAAGTGCTCCTGCACCTCGAAGAAGTGCTTCGAGTCGACGATGGCGCGGATGATCTCCTTGATGTCGTAGGGCTTGTTCGGGTTCGCCGGGACGATGGACTTGAGCGACTCCTCGGCGCGGAACGGGTCGTCCTCACACGGCTGCGCGGGCGGATCCTCCTGGTTGTTGGAGGGCAGGAACGAGAGCAGCTCGCGCGTCATGGCGATGGCGGCCTGCTCGTTCTCCGCGGCGAAGTGGGCGACGCCGGACTTCTGGTTGTGCGTGAGCGCGCCGCCCAGGGCCTCCTTGGAGACCTCTTCGTGCGTCACCGTCTTGATGACGTCCGGGCCGGTGATGAACATGTACGACGTGTCCTTCACCATCATGATGAAGTCCGTGATGGCGGGCGAGTACACCGCGCCGCCCGCGCACGGCCCCAGGATGAGCGAAATCTGGGGGACGACGCCGGACGCCAGCGTGTTGCGCAGGAAGATGTCCGCGTAGCCGGCCAGGCTCTCCACGCCTTCCTGGATGCGCGCGCCGCCGGAGTCGTTGAGCCCGATGACGGGCGCGCCCACGCGGGTGGCCAGGTCCATGATCTTGCAGATCTTCTGGGCGTAGGCGCCGGACAGCGAGCCGCCGAAGACGGTGAAGTCCTGGGCGAAGACGAACACCTGGCGGCCTTCCACGGTGCCGTAGCCGGTGACGACGCCGTCGCCGAGGATCTTCTTGTCGCCCATGCCGAAGTCGTGGCTGCGGTGGGTGACGAACTTGTCCAGCTCACTGAAGGAGCCGGGGTCGAGCAGCAGGTCGATGCGCTCGCGGGCCGTGAGCTTGCCGGCCTCGTGCTGCTTGGCGATGCGGTCGGCGCCGCCGCCCTGCTCGGCCTGCTGCTCCATCTGCTGGAGCCGTGCGCGCAAGGGATCGTTCTCGGGGGTCGTGGCCATGGGGGGCGCTCTAACACGATTGGAAGTCGCTGGCAGCGCTTCCCTTGCTCCTGGAGGGGTGGGCGGACGGCCGGGCCCGGTGTGCATGGGGTGGGGACGGGACGGAAGTTCAGGATTTCCGACACCGCGTCTTCCCGGGCTCCGGGCCGGGGGCGGGCAGGGGAGGCTGGCGATGCGTGCGAGGCCGGGAGCACTGCAGGTGGGCTCATTCCGAGGGGTGCCCATCCGGGTCCATGTGTCCCTGCTGGTGGCGTTGCCGCTCCTGGCGCTGTCGTTCGGTGGCGCACTCCAGCAGGCGGCGGAGACGGCGGACGTGCCGCCGGGCGCGCTGAGCGGGCACCCGTGGGCGTGGGGGCTGGCGGTGGCGGTGGGTCTGTTCCTGTCGGTGCTGCTGCACGAGATGGCGCACACCCTCTATGCGCTGCGGCATGGCGGCGAGGTGCACGGCATCACGCTGATGATTGTGGGAGGCGTGTCGGAGCTGGCGGAGGTGCCCAAGCGTCCCCGGGACGAGGCGGTGATGGCGCTGGTGGGGCCGCTGACGAGCCTGGGACTGGCGGCGTTCCTGGGCGCGCTGACGTGGTTGGTGCACGGCCTGGGGATGTTCCAGGTGCAGTTCGCGCTCTTCACGCTGGCGATGCTCAACGCGGTGCTGGGGGGCTTCAACCTGTTGCCGGCATTCCCCATGGACGGAGGCCGCATCGTGCGCGCGGCGCTGACGCCAAGGCTGGGGCTGTTGCGGGCGACGCGGGTGGCGGCGGGGCTGGGGCGGATGTTCGCGGTGTTGTTCGGTGTGTGGGGGCTGGTGACGCTGAACCCGTTCACGCTGGTGGTGGCGTTCTTCGTGCTGATGGGGGCGGAAGGGGAGTCGCGGCAGGTGCGGATGAAGGCGCTGCTGGAGCGCGTGAATGTGGAGGCGCTGATGACGCCCCGGATGGTGGGCGTGGACCTGGACCTGTCGATGCAGGACGCGCACTGGGCGCTCAGGCACGAGCACGTGAGCATGTTGCCGGTGACGAGCGCGGGGCGGCCGGTGGGGCGGGTGACGTGGGCGGCGGCGCAGGCGGTGCCGGAGGCGCAGCGCGGAGGCTACGTGGTGCGCGACGCGATGGAGGACGGCGTGGTGGCGGACCTGCGCGAGGACGGGTGGGCGGCGCTGCGGAGGATGGCGGAGGCGCGCGTGCCCATGGCCGCGGTGGTGGATGAGGAGGGGCTGCTCGCGGGGACGCTGGACTGGAATGACATCCAGCGAGGGATGGCGCGGGCGGAGGAGGCGGAGCGCCAGCGGTCGGGGCCGGGCTGGCCTCGTGAGCGGACGGCGTAGGTTGGAAACGCGGTGCTTTCAGGTCTGTATGACGCGCTCAACAGAGAGCGTGAGCTGCGTGAGGAGAACGAGCGGTTCAAGAAGGAGGAGAACTCCATCGATCATGCCTACGCGACGCTTCTCTCCAACGGAGAGGTGGGGAAGACGCCGTTCCGGCGCAAGCGGGTCTTCCGCTTGCGGCATGAGGACATGGACATGGTGGTCGAGCTCTTCAAGGGCCCCGGGAAGGCAGCCGCCGTGGTGACGTTGCGGAACACCGTGCTCCAGGAGCCGTGGCGGTTCGAAGCGGCCTCCGTGACCCGTGAACTCTCTCCCACGGAGCGCCCGTTCGCGTTGCGCATGGAACGGCCGGTCATCGTCCCTGGCCAGTCAGGAAGGATCGCCGTCGTCGTGGACAGGAGTTCCTTCGAACTGGAGGGTGGTCAGTTGGCGGATCTGGCCCTCCAGATCTTCCGTGCGGATGGGCTCCTCCAGGTCGCCGTGGCGATGGAACATGCACTCGTTCGGCAGTAGAAAAGTCGCCCCCATGCCCACGACACAGGCCCTGCTGCTCGGCACTTTTGTCCTGCTTGCTGCGTCTTCCGGATGTACCAGCAGCGGAGTGTCGCTGCGCCCGGACGGAACTCCGGGGCCGCAGGAGTGCTCGGAGGAAGCCAATCGGACGATGCGTGCCTTGAAGTTGCGTGTGGGGGACGCGCAATTGGTCGAGCTGGACGCGAACCAGATTGGTTCACGGCGTCCCACGCTCTACGACGGTCCGATTGAAAGCATCCTCGAGGATGACTTCGGCACGCTGGAGGCGACGACCCGTTTGTATGGGCAGGTCTGGACGAGCGGCCCGCAGGTCGTCATCCGGTACTACGAGGCCCATCCACCGGACAGCGAGAAGTTCCCCATCTGTGCCGTGGCCCGGCTCAGCCAGGACCAGATGCGGAAGAGTCCAGACTCGAAGCCTGGGATGGCGATTCTCGAAGGCTCCACCGCGGCGGCCTACGTCGTTGATGCGTTCCGGTAGGGGACGGCGTCGCGCTCCGGGTGAATAGGTCCACTCTGGCCACGTCGGGATAGGTGTCTCCCACAAGGAAGCCCCATGAAGAGCCTGCTGGTTGGAATGATGTTGGCGTCGACGCTGGGTGCCGGTCCCTCGAAGACGGTGGAACTGGTGGGCACGGTGCACAGCGAGGACATCGGCAACCAGAGCTCCCGCCGGACCACGTGGCTGCCCACGCAGCCCAAGCGCATCGAGCAGTTCGAGTTCCACCTGAAGCGGCCCATGAAGGCCGTGCAGTTGGAGTACCAGTGCCACCTCCAGGACATCGGTGATTCAGGGGGGCTGCCCGAGGGCACGCCCTGCGGAACACAGGGCGAGTCACGGCGCCTGGAGGCCTTCGGCATCCGGCTGCGCGGCGAAGGGGCGCACCTGTACACCGTGCGCTACTGGTGCAAGGTGGAGGGCATGGAGCGCCCCATGGGCCCGCTCACGGACGGCGCGATGTGCGGCACCACGGGCGAGAGCCGCAAGCTGTTGGGCATGCAGGTGGAGCTGGTGCGCAAGTAGCCGCGCTCAGTTCTTCTCCGGCAGTGACCAGTTCATCTGGAACCGATGCGCGCCGTTGGGGGCGCTGTCCAGCCAGCCGGTGATGCTGTCGCTCTTCGCGAGCAGGGGGCCCAGCTCCGTGCTCGCTCCGAAGAACGCGGCCAGGCGCTCGTCGCCCATCACGTCCATCAGCGACACCTGGGACAGGCCCCTGGCCAGCTTCTTCGGATCCAGGGTGAACTCCACCGCGCGCTTCAGCGGCCCGCCCTTCTCCGGCAGTGACGCGAGCAGCGTCTGCGTCACCGTGGAGTCATTGCCGAACACCAGCTGCTTGCCCTTGAGGCGTACGTAGACGCTGCCGCCCTTGGCCTCCATCGCGTAGCCGTCCTCCAGCGCCTTGGCTCCCGGGAACTTCGCCAGCGGGGCCAGCGCCGCCTTCACCGCCGCCGCGTCTGTCACCTCCGCCGCCAGCGCCTGCTTCGCCGCGAAGAAGCGCACCTCCGGCTTGCGCAACGAACCGCGCACCGCCACCGAATCCACGCCGAACAACACCTGCCCCGTCAGCTGCTTCGCCAGCGCGTCCGTCACCGCCTTCACGTCCTCCGCCGGGCACGTGGGACACACCGTCCGCACCGCGTCCGCCACGGACTCCACCGCCTGCGCCACGCCCGTGGGCGCCACCTGCGCCCTGGCGAAGAGCAGGCCCGCGGGGGACATGGCGCCGTAGGGGCTCGTGCCCTTCGTCTGGAAGGGCGGCAGTGGCAGCTTCGCCGCCGTGCCCTCCACCTTCAGCCCCGTCGCCGTGCCGTCCAGCGCCACCACGCCGTCCTTCGTGGACACGAACAGCACGCCCGGCACCGCGGCCATCCTCGCGTCCGCGGCCGGCGCCTTCTGCGCCACCAGCTTCGCGGCCTCCTTGCGGAGCGCGTCGTCCGAATCCGTGCTCAGGAAGGCACAGGCCTCCTGGCCCTTGATGACATAGCCGCCGAAGCCGCCCGTGGCGCTGGGGGCTCGCAGCGTCGTCACGCCCTTCACCGTGCCCGCCTTCACGTCGCCGTTGCGCGCGAGCACGTTCGCCGTCGCTTCCTGGAACACCTTCGCGTCCTTCACCCGCGTGCACGCGATGCGGCCGTCCTTCCGCATGGACACCGTCAGCGGCCCCGTCACGTCGATGCCCTGCGCCTCCATCACCTCCGGCTTCCCGAGGTCCAACTGCAGGATGGGGTGCAGCTCGCCGCGCCAGGCCTCCGGGTTCAGCATCTGCGAGTACGCCCCGGCGCGCGTCAGGAACGCGTTCAACCCCTGGAGCTGATCCAACTGCGGAGCGTGGAGGACCGTCACCGTGGAGGCGGCGACGCGAGGCGCGGGTGCGGCCGCCAGCGTGGCGGCAAGTGCGAGGGCGAGCATGCCCCCACCTGAAAGCGCCCCACCGCCCCTGTCAAGGCACTCCCACCCGGGACGCCCACCACCAACGTCCGCGCGGCGCCCCGCTCGCCCTACGCCGGAAGACGCCCCGCGTTGGCCCAGTCAATCATCCGCTCCGCCAGCTCCTCCGCGTTGCGGCGCAGGTAGGCCAGCTGCAACACCTCGTCGTCCGTGCACGCCAGCGCCATGCGCACCCGCAGGCCGTCCACGAACCGCAGCACCTGCCCGATGCTCAGCGACGCCCGGTCCTCCAGCGCCCCCGCGAACCCCGCCACCTCCGCCTCCGCCGTGAAGCCCTCCGCCAGCAGCGCCGCGACGAGCACCGACCGCGCCACCCGGTGCTCGCGCGCCCTCGCGTCCTGAAGCTGGAGCCGCCACGGCTGCGCCTCCCAGCGCGGCGCGCCCCCGACGTTCGCCACCAGCTCCCGCCCGCCCTGTGTCGGCGATTCCATCGCTCGCATCATCCGTGCCCCCTCTTCCATCGAGACCTGGGTCCATCCACGGGCGTGACCGGCAGCCTTCCTCCCGTCCACGAGCAGGGCTCGCGAATGAGCGGCTTTCCGGAAAAGACGCATTCCGCCTGTTTTCTTGCCCGCCCGGAGGGATGCTTGGACTGTCATTCGCGGACGCTCCCGTGCAGGTGGAAAGCCTCTCGCCGGCGCCGTCTCCAAGTCGCCGGCGAGAGGTCACCGGGGGGACCGGTGTCTTCCTGCTTTGAGGGATTGTCGCGGGGCGGTGCGAGTGGATTGCGCCCCCCGGTGCGGGGGCGGATGTTCACGTCGGGACAGTGAGCGGCCCTCGGGACGGATTGGGGGAAAGCCGGGATTTACCGCATCCTCCGGAGTCCGGTTCAGGGGGACGGGGTGGTCGGCCACGTCTTTGTCGGGACCGTCACGGCCTTCCGGGGGGAAGCCACCATGTCGAATCTGCTCGACCTGCCGCGTCAGGCGTTGATGGATTTGCGCTCGCGTCTCAGGCACCTGCCGCTCGTGTCCCATCTGCACCGCCGGCACGCGCCCAACAGCCTGTCCCTGTCCAGTCCGGCGCCGCAAGACTCCGTCCTGGCGGATCCGCAACGCGTGGAGATGTGGCGCCGCGCGGTGGAGCGCTACGTGCGTCCCAACCAGGTGGTGGTGGACGTGAAGGCCGGCACCGGCCTGCGCACCTTCCTCGCCGCGCACCAGAACCCGCGCAAGCTGTACGCGGTGGATGACTCGCGTCTGTTGGACACCACGCAGTGGGTGGCCCGCCGCAACGGCCTGGACCGCATCGACTTCGTGCGCGAGCCCACCTGGCACTTCCAGCCGCAGGAGAAGGCGGACGTGCTGCTGCACGAGCTCCTGGGAGATGCGCTGCTCGACGCGGGGCTCGTGCCCCGGATGCTGGATTTGCGCACGCGCCTGCTCAAGCCCGGCGGCCGCATCCTCCCCAACCGCTTCGAGGTCTACGTGGAGCCCGTGCAGCTGCGCGAGGAGGCGTGCGTCCCGTTCATCTGGACGCAGCACCTGCCCCACGTGGACTTCCGCTGCCTCCAGTCGCTGCGCGAGGCGATGAGCCCGTCGTACTTCACGCGGCTGGTGCGCTCGTATGAGGTGGACCACCTGCTGTGTGAACCGGAGCCCGCGTTCGGGTTCGACCTGGAGACGATGCGCGCGGAGGGGCTGCCCTCGCGCGTGCGCATCCAGCGGCCGGTGGAGGAGGACGGGCGGGTGGATGGCTTCTGCCTCTTCTACAAGGTCGCCTTCGACGCGGAGCTGGCCTTCGACGTGTCCCCCATGCGCGAGCGCAACACGACGGCGATGACGCTCCTGCGCGTGGAGCCTCGCGAGTTCAGCCGCTACGACACGCTGGACTTCGAACTGGAGCTGCCCAATCCGTCCGACCCGCGCACCTGGCGGTGGCAGTTCACCTGACGGCAGTGCCGGAGCCCGGAGTGATGCCCGGTGGACAGCCGTCCTGTCGCCGGGTGTCGCCGGAGGTGGGCGCACTGCCTAGCTTGCAGGGCGCATGCGACCGTTCCGACTCCTCGTCCTGCTTCTCGTTTCCCTCGCCGCGCTGCCCGCGGCGGCCCAGGCTCCCCGCACCGTCGCGGGCGTGTGTGGCCGCACCAACTGGGTCTGTGTGTCGGAGTGCATCGACGCGGAGTGCGTCGACAAGTGCATGCGCGAGGGGTGTGAGGACGCGCTCAAGCGGCTGAAGGCCTGCACCAGCAAGGCGGCGTGCGCGCCGGACGACACGGCGTGCGCGGCGAAGTCGTGCGGGCTCACCTGCGAGAAGTCCTTCGAGCCCGCGCCCAAGAGCCCGGAGAAGCTGGTGACGAACCCGTGCGAGGGCGACAAGGCGCCCAAGGGCACGGCGGTTCCGGAAGAGCTGGTGGGCACGTGGGTGCTGTCCGCGGCGAGCATCCCGGACACGGAGCAGGGGGAGGAAGAGCGCATCGACGTGCAGCCCCGGTCCGACTACGCGCGGGCGTTGCAGATCACTCCGAGTGGGTGCTTCGTGATGCGGACGAAGCTGGATGACGCGACGCTCGGGCGCGGCAGCACGCTGGATGTTCGCGCGTGGGGCCGGCTGGAGGTGAAGGACCAGAAGCACCTGGCGCTGCGCACGCAGGATGGTCAGGCGGTGGGGCCGGTGTGCGGCAAGGAGCGCGTGGTTCCCCTGACCCAGGGCAAGTTCAAGGGCGGGGACTTCACGTACGTCATTGAAGAGAAGGACTCGCTCGTCCTCACGGTGCCGGGCGCCACCCGGCAGACGTTCCAGTTCGAACGGGAGAAGCAGGAGGCGCCGGAGCCGCAACCCAAGCCTTGAGGAGGACCTTGCCCCCATGGGGGCGCACGGGTGAGAAGGACGCCATGGCAGGTCGCGAGCGGATGGCGAGCATGGACGCGGCGTGGCTCCAGATGGAGGAGCCCGCGAACCTGATGATGATCACCGCGGTGCTGTGGTTCGACGGCGCCGTGGACCTGGAGCGCCTGCGCGCGGTGGTGCGCGAGCGGCTGGTGGAGCGCTACCCCCGCTTCCGGCAGCGCGTGGTGCCCGGACCGCTGGGCGCGCCGCACTGGGAGGACGCGCCGGACTTCGAGCTGGAGGAGCACCTGTCCACGCTGCGCGTGCCGGAGTCGGCGGGACGCGCGGGGCTGGAGGCGCTCGTCGGGGACTGGCTGGGCGTGCCGTTGGAACGCTCCCGTCCGTTGTGGCACTTCCACCTGGTGCGGGGCGCGCAGGGTGGGGACGTGCTGCTCGCGCGGCTGCACCACTGCATCGCGGATGGCATCGCGCTCGCGCGGGTGCTGCTGTCCCTCACGGATCCGGTGGACGCGGGCGCTGACGTGGCGCGGACCGCCGCGTCGGGAGCGGATGCGGAGGCCCACGCGGCAGGAATGCAGGAGCGTGCTGCCGAGCCGGGCGCGGATGCGGAGGCACGCGAGGCACGTACCTCCACACCAGGAGAGCTGGAGGCTCGGCATGAAGACTCCGGCTCGGTGACGCCTTCCGAGGCGGCGAGGCGGCCCGGCGCCCCAGGCTGGCTGCGCTTCGCCCGGGGGGCCCGCTCCGCGCTGCGCAAGGGCGCGGAAATGGTGCGTGAGCCCATCCTCGCGGGGGACCTCGTGCGCGAGGGAGCGAAGGGCGCGGCGGCATTGGGCAAGCTGTTGGTGCTGCCTCCCGACCCTCGCTCTCCTCTGCGTGGACCGTTGAGTCCCCGGAAGCTCGCCGCGTGGTCGGAGCCCATTGAGCTGGAGCGGGTGAAGGCCGTGGGCCGGACCCTGGGCGGCACGGTGAATGACGTGCTGCTCACGGCGGTGACAGGCGCGCTGCGTCGCTACCTGGCCACTCGGGACGCCCCGCTGGAGGACGTGCACGCGCTGGTGCCGGTGAACCTGCGGCCCCTGGATGTGCCGGTGCCTCGCGAGCTGGGCAACCGCTTCGGCGTGGTGTTCCTGCGGCTCCCCGTGCACCTGGCGGAGCCGCGCCGCCGCTTGCGCGAAGTGACGAAGCGGATGGAGCACCTCAAGCGCTCGCCGGAGGCCGTGGTGACGTCCGGTGTGCTGGAGCTGCTGGGCCGCACGCCCGCGGCGCTGGAGCGCGCCGTCGTGGACGTGATGGGCACCAAGGCGTCGCTCGTCGCCACCAACGTGCCCGGGCCGCGCCAGCCGGTGTCGCTCGCGGGCAGCCGGCTTCGGGGACTCACGTTCTGGGTCCCCCAGGCCGGCCACGTGGGCCTGGGGGTCAGCCTCTTCAGCTACTCGGGACAGGTGACCGTGGGCGTGGCCTCGGATGCGTCACGCGTGCCCGACCCGGGGGCCATCGTCGCCGCGTTCCAGGAGGAGCTGGACTCGCTGGCGACGCTGGCTCCCTGACGCGCTACTTCGCGAAGACCTTGTGCGGGTCGTACTTGCCGCGCACGTCCTTGAGCTTCGCGCGGATGGCGTCCGGCCAGGCGCTGTCGAAGTGCTGCGCGTCACGGACCTTGCCCATGAAGTTGATGCTCATCTCCGGCGACAGCCACGGCTTCAGCTCCGCGCGCAGGCCCTCCGTGGCGCCGGGCAGCACCGTCTCGAACAGCGGCGGGTGCATGCCCACCAGACCGACGATGAAGTTGCCGCCGCGGCCGCCCACCGCGGAGCCGCCCGCCACGTCCTTCTGGCTGGCGCCGCCCAGGTGCCGCAGCTCCAGCATGAAGTACGGCGTCTGCACGCCCGCGCCCACGTGGCGCAGCAGCGTGGTGGCCAGGTCCTGGTCCACGTGGGTCAGCATCATGCCGTTCGTCCACACGGGGCTGGGCTTGTCCGGATCATTGTGGATGCGGGCAATCTGCGTCACGGGCAGCTCGCTCAGCATGTCCAGGTAGATGGGCGCCAGCGCACGCAGGGGCGCCGCCAGCTTCGCGCCCTCTTCCGTGGAGCCCGGGAAGGCGAAGCGCAGGTTGATGACCGTGCGGCCCTGCAGCGGGGGCGGGATGAAGTCGAACGGCGGGAAGCGCATCACGGCGATGCTCGTGGACACGCGCGCGTCCGCCTCCGACGTCCACTTCACCCAGCCGCGCAGCACGGCCTCGATGTGCTCTTCCGCGAAGAAGAGGCTGCCCGCGTAGAGCGAGCGCATCTCCACCAGCTTGAGCTTCACCTCCGTCACGATGCCGAAGCCGCCCTTGCCACCGCGCAGGGCCCAGAACAGGTCCGGGTGCTGCTCGGCGCTCGCCTCCACCGTCTCCCCGTCAGAGGTGACGAGCGTGTAGCTCACGACGTAGTCGGAGCTGACGCCGTGGCTGCGCACCAGGGGCCCCAGGCCGCCGCCCAGGAGGTAGCCCACCACGCCCACGTTCGTGGACGAGCCCGCGATGGGCGTCAGGCCGTGCTTCGCCGCCTCCTCGATGACCGGCTCCCAACGCGCGCCCGCGCCGATGGTGGCGATGCGCGTCGCGGGGTCGATGCTCACGTGGTTCAGCGCCTTCGTGGAGATGAGCACGCCGGAGGTGATGGACGCGTACGTCCCGTGCCCCGTGGCCAGCACCGACACGGGCAGCTGGTTCTCACGGGCGAAGCGGATGGCCTCCGCCACGTCCTTCGTGGACTTCACCGCCACCACGTACTGCGGCGAGTGCGTCACCAGCACGTTGAAGCCGGCGCTCTCCGGGGCATAGCCCGCGTCGTTGGGGGTATAGACGGTGCCGCTCACGCGGCTGGCGAGGGACTGGGTCATGGGGCGTTGCTCCTTCGTGTCAGCCAGCCCCTGCGGGCTGGGAGGGGGACTCGGGTGCGCTGAGGTACCGCGTCCAGGGAGTACGAGCGCGAAGCAGCATAAACCTGGAAGTCCGGTCCGTACACGGAAGCTCCGTGTGAAAACACGGCCCGGGTTCCAGCGGGCCGGCCTCCCGGTAGCTCTACAGCAGGCCGTGCTCCTCCAGCTTGTTGTAGAGCGTGCGCCGGCTCACCCCGAGCAGCCGCGCCGCCAGCGTGCGGTTGTCACCCGAGCGCTTCAGCGCGTCCACCAGCGCCTCCTTCTCCACGTCCTTGCGCCGTGACTCCAGCGTGACCGGGTCGGACGGTGAAGGAGGCAGCGGCGCGGCGACGGGCGGTGGCGCGAGTCCCGGTTGGCGGGAGAGCTCGCGCGCCACGTCCTCGCCCGTGAGCACGGGCCCGTCGGAGAGCACCACCAGCCGCTCCAGGAAGTTCTGCAGCTGGCGCACGTTACCGGGCCACGGCTGGGCCTGGAGCGCTCGCAGTCCGTCCTCGCTCAGGGTGAAGGGAGGGCGACCGTTGGTCCTGGCGTGCACGTCCAGGAAGTGGCGGGAGAGGGACGCGATGTCCTCCGGCCGCTCACGCAGTGTGGGCAGCCAGAGGGGCACCACGTTGAGCCGGTAGAAGAGGTCCTCGCGGAAGGTGCCCCGGCGCACGCCGTCCTCCAGCGACTGGTGCGTGGCCGCGATGAAGCGCACGTCGATCTTCACCGTCTGGGTTCCGCCCAGCCGTTCGAACTCGCGCTCCTGGAGCACGCGCAGGAGCTTCACCTGCACGGCGGGGGACACGTCGCCAATCTCGTCGAGGAACAGCGTGCCGCCGTGCGCCAGCTCCACGCGTCCGGGCTTGCGCGTGGCCGCGCCGGTGAAGGCGCCCTTTTCGTAGCCGAACAGCTCGCTCTCCAGGAGCGTGTCCGGGAGCGCCGCGCAGTGCAGCTTCACGAAGGGCCCTGTGCGCCGGGGACTGTTTTCGTGCAGGGCTCGCGCGGCCAGCTCCTTGCCCGTGCCGGACTCGCCCCTCAGCAGCACCGTGGCGGTGCCCTGGGCAGCCTTCACCAGCAGGGCCTTCACCTCCGTCATGGCGCGGCTCTGGCCCATGAGCAGGCTGTCCAGGCCGTCCGGCGCCTTGCCGGTGCCGCGCGTGGGCTCCGGGTCCTGGCTCGCGTGGAGCAGGGCCTTCTTCAGCGAGAAGAGGAGCTCCTCGCGGTCAAAGGGCTTGAGCACGAAGTCCGCCGCGCCCGCCTTCATCGCCTCCACCGCCAGCGGCACCGTGCCGTGCGCGGTCATCAGCAGCACGGGCACGTCCGGCCAGCCGCGTCCCACCTCCGCGAGCAGCTCCATGCCGCTCATGCCCGGCATGCGCACGTCGCTCAGCACCACGTCGATGGGACGGCGCGCGAGCAGGGCCAGGGCGTCCTTCGCGTTCGAGGCCGGATGCGGGGTGAGGCCCGCCTGGGTGAGCAGCGCGCCCAGCACCTTGAGCAGCGCGGGATCATCGTCGACCACCAGGACGTGGCCCTTCAGTGCTTCGCTCACGCGGCTTCTCCCTCGGATGTCGGGGCCTGGGAAACGGGGGCCGCCGGCAGGCGCAGGCGGAGGATGGTGCCATGGCCCTCGCCGCTCGTCAGGGACGCAGTGCCTCCGTGCGCCTCCGCCACGCGCCTCACGAAGGCCAGCCCCAGGCCGCTGCCCGTCGCCTTGGTGGTGAAGAAGTCGTCGAAGGCCCGCTCGCGCGTGCGCGCGTCCATGCCGCTGCCGGTGTCCTGCACCTCCACCACCACCGCGCCGCCATCCCGCAGCGTGCGCACGGTGAGGGTGCCGCCCTCGGGCATGGCCTCGAAGGCGTTGCGCACCAGGTTCTCCAGTGCGTTGGCGAGCAGGTCCTCGTCTCCGGCGCACTCGGGTAGGTCGGGGGCGAGCTCCTTCTTGAGCTCCACCGCGCCCGGGGTCGCGAAGGCCTGGAGCGACAGCACTCCCTCCACCAGCCGGTTCAGGTCCAGCGGCCGGCGCAGGGGTTCGACTCGCGCGAGGCGCTGGTACGTGCCCGCCACGCGGTCCAGGCGCTCCACCTGCTCCAGTAGCAGGTCGAGGAAGTCCCCGTGCGCGTCCCAGGAGTGGCCGCGCGCGTGTTCCTCTTTCAGGTACTGCGCGGCGCCCTTGAGCGCGGCGATGGGGTTCTTCAGGTCGTGCGCCATCTGCGCGGAGAAGCGGCCCAATGTGGCCAGTTGCTCCAGGCGCTCGCGCTGGGTGACGAAGGCGGTGACGCCCCGCCGCGCCGCCGCGAGCAGCGCGAAGGTGATGGCGGTGGTGCCCACGACGAGCGCTCCGGATTCAGCGGCGAAGACGCGGAAGAGCGTGAGGTAGGCGAACACTCCCACCAGCGCGAGCACGACGGCGTGCACCGCCGCGTTCGTCGCGCGCGCGTCCTTGCCGAAGAGCTGGAAGCGCAGGGACGCGGTGGCCATCACCGGCAGGCCCAGCAGCGTGCCCACGTTGCCCAGCTTCGGCACGGGCAGCGCCATGTCCGCCGCCAGGTCCGTGAGCAGCAGCGCGACGAGCAGCGTGAGCCCCAGCAGCATCAGGCCTGCTCGCGCTCGCTCGTCCGGGGAGACCGCGTGGCGCAGGTGGCGCGTGAGCAGCACGAAGCCCGTGGTGAGGATGGGGATGACGCCCACGGCGACCGCGAGACCGAAGCGGAAGGTGTAGATGCGCTCTTCCAGCGCGGGCACGCCCATGGCGATGAGCATGGTCAGCGCGAGCGCGCCCATCACCGCGTAGGTGCCGTACAGGACCCGGGCGGAGCGGCGGCGGCGGCCCACGAACGCGAGGATGAAGTGCACCGCGCACGGCAGCGTCATCAGCGCCGCGGCGAAGCCCATCAGCCGCCAGCCGGTGTCCCCCGAACGCGCCAGTCCGAAGGCGGAGAAGTTCCAGGTGGACAGCGCGATGGACAGCAGCGACAGCGGCAGCGCCAGGGGGCTTCGTCCCACGCGGGCGAGCGCGATGCCGGCGAGCGCGAGCTGCCCCGCGCACGCCAGCAGGCTGACCCACATGGCGCCCGTCATCGCGCGCCTCCGTGGCTCAGAGCATGCCCAGCCGGCGGGCGTTGGCGGGGTCGACCGCCGCGGACTCCCAGCGCCGCACCGCGGCCTCGCGCTCCGCGTCGGGCGCGTCCGCGTAGTAGCCCAGCGTGTCGTGCAGGGCGCGGCTCAGCTCCTCGATGGCGGCGAGCCGCACGTCTAGCTCGCGGTGGCGCAGCGCCGCCACCAGCCAGTCCGCGCGGCGGCGGCTGCGGTTCTCCGCCCACCACGCCGACCACTGGCGCGGCTGGAGGCCCAGCGTGGCGCGGGTGACTTCGCGCAGCGCTTCCGCCGCGGCCTGCGCGCACATGGCGTCGTCGCTGCCGGTGAGGTTGATGAGGCCCTCGATGGCGTCGCGGTCGTGCAGCGTGCCCAGCGCACGGGCCGCCAGCGAGCGGCGCAGCGCGTCCCGGCTGGCCAGCTCCTGGCGCAGGTCGCGCAGGGACGCGTCCAGGCGCGGCAGGTGCTTGAGCGCGGCGGCGGCGACTCGCGCGGCGCTGGAGATGTCCGGCTCCATGTCGAACAGGCCGCGCAGCACGCCGTCCACCAGCTCCGCGTAGGGCAGGTTGCCCGCGGTGAGCAGCGCCAGGTAGCGCGTGTCCGCGTCGTTCGAATCCAGCAGCGGCGCCAGCGCGACGGCCGCGGGACGGCCCAGGCGCGACAGGGCGGCGGGGATGGGGCCCAGCTCGTCCGCTTCCGGCAGCTCCACGACGGGCAGTCGGCTCCAGGCGGTGGGGCCGGGGAAGTGCTGCGCGAGCACGCGGGCGCTGGCTTCCGGTGAGCGCGCCAGCTCCGCGATGGCGCTGGAGCGCTGGGACGCGTCCGGGCCGGTGAGCCGGCGCAGGAGCGGCGTGAAGTCCGGGGGCGGGAGCTCCTCCGGCGAGAGCACGCGCGGGGGCAGGGCGGCGGCGCGGCCCAGGTTGGCCACGCCTCCCCGGCCGAAGACGGGGTTCCAGCCGAGCCCCGCGACCACGGCGGGCGCCGGCGCGGGCTGCACCGGGGCCGGGAAGCCGGGCACGTCCACGTCGATGGTGATGTCCTCCTCCGGCGCGCGCAGCTCGGACACGCGCTGCTTGCGGAAGAGGATGAGCTCCTGGAAGGCGGCCGGCAGGTCCTGGCAGAACAGGATGTAGTCGCTGAGCCGGCGCTGGCTCATCGGCTTCTGGCCACAGTCGCCGTAGAGGATGGCCACGAGGCGGCCCTTCACCTCCACCGGGTACAGGAAGACGGTGCGCGGGGCCTGGCGGCCGAAGAGCTCCAGGTAGTGCCGCGTGAGCGCGTCCGGCGGCAGCGGGCCCGCGTAGCTGCCGCGCGTGACGGCGACGGTGCGGAAGACGCTGCTCGCGTCCAGGGGGATGGAGACCAGGGAGAGGGCGTTCGCGTCCAGGCCCTCACCGCGCGAGTCCCAGCCACCCGCGGCGCCGCGCACGACGGCGAAGGCGGCCACGTAGTCGAACGTGCGGCGGCCGAAGCGCAGCGCCACGTCCAGCAGGCGGTCCAGGTCCCGCGTCGACTCCCGCAGCGCGGAGCGGGCCTGGGGCAGCGTCCACTCCGGCACGGCGGCATCCGGCGCGCTGGAGGCACCCGGGACGGGAGCGGGCTCCGGCGCGCGAGGACGGTTCGCGCCCTGCGTGGACGCGGGGTTGCTGAAGATGATGAACGACGGCTCGCCCCGGGGCGCCGCCGGGGGAACCGGCGGCTGGGTCGGCGTGGCGGTCTGGGCCGCGCGGGCCTGCTGCTCGGGCGCGGGAGGCCACACCGCGGGACGGGCTCCCGGGGGCTGGGCGGGGGCGCCGGTGCGGCTCGCGGGCGGAGGCGCGGTGGGGGACGCACCCTGCGCGCTCTGGACGGTGGTGCCCGGTCGAGCCTGGCCCTGTGCCGGCTGCGCGGCCGGGGGCGTGCCCTGGGGCCCCTGACCGGGGGGGCCCGGTCGAGCACCCTGGCCCGTGGTCGCGGGGCCCTGGCCGCCAAAGCCCTGCGTCGCGGGACCCTGAGTGCCCGCGCCCTGCGCGGTGGTGCCAGGTCCGCCAAAGCCCTGCGTCGCGGAGATACCCTGCGCGGTGCCCGGGCCTCCGAAGCCCTGCGTCGTGGGACCCTGCTGCGCGGGGGGGGCGGGACGGCCCGCGGCCTGCGGCGGCGTGGCGAACGCACCGGGCGCGGCGGGGCGACCGCCCTGGGCGGAACCCTGCGGCGCGGCGGCGGACGTGCCGGCCGGCCCCACGGGCATCAGCACGGGCACGGACTGCGGCGGCGGTAGGGGCCGCTCTCCCGGCGGGTAGAGCGTCGGCGGCGCGGCATTGCCCGACGCGCCCCGGTTCGGGGCCTGCGCGGGAGGCGCGGCGCGCGCGGGCGTGCCCGGCATGTTCAGCCGCAGGGGCTCGCGCGTGTACGCGGGGGGCGGAATGTCGGTGGGCGCCGGTGGCGGAGTGGGGCGCTGGACCGCGCGGGCCGTCGTCACCGGGCCCGCGGAGGTGTTCAGGCGCAGCGGCTCGCGCACGTACGCGGGGGGCGGGATGTCCGCGGGCTCGGGCTCACGCGAGGCGGCGGGACGGGCTTCCGCGGGCACGGGCTCCTGGGCCACGTTGCGCGCCAGCTGCTCCACCATGTCCACCGTCATCGACTCGTCGTCCGGCGGCGGTGGCGGAGGCGGCGTGAGCGCTCCGGCCTGCTGGGCCACGGTCTCGGCCAGCTGCACGAAGCGGGGCGGCATCGGCTGGCGGTAGATGATGGAGATCCACTCGCGCACCCGCAGCTCGACGGCGACCCACAGCTCCAGCGGCTTGCCCAGGAGGAAGCCGACTTCGTCCAGCTCCTTCTTGGGCACCGGGTAGGCGCACGCCACGTGCAGCGTGTTCCCGTCCAGGGACAGGGGGACGACGCTCAGGCGCTCAGCGATTTTCGGGGGGATGAAGCTGGCGACCTCGAGGTTGGGCTCGAAGTCCACCAGGTTCACGGGCCGGAAGCCGGAGACCTCGCCCATCATCGCGAGGACGTCCGCTTCGGAGAGGCCGCGCTCCAGGAGCGCGGTGTCCAGGTGGCCACCCTGGGCCTGATGCTGACGCAACAACTCCCCGGCCTGCTCCTGGGTCAGGAGGGCGCGCGAGACGAGGTGCTGGGCAAGACGCGAAGGCATGAAGGCCGCGGCATCTTACGGCCGCGGCCGCAAGGCACAATGAGCCGGTTTCAGCTCGGTTGGACGACGAAGGTGGACGTCAGTTTGTCATGGAGCGTCTGTCCGCGGCGGTCGAACAGCGCCATCCAGAAACCGCCCAGGAAGAGAACGAAGGAAAGCCCGGCGAGCAGCGCCCGGAAGATGGCCCGGCCCGGGGTGGGCGCCATGCCATGGGTGTCCACCAGCCGCAGGCCCAGGAGCAACCGTCCCAGGGTGCGTCCATTCCACAGGAAGGCCGCGACCGCGCAGTACACGGTGGCGAGCACCAGCACCAGGACCACGCCCGGCAGCAGCACGGAGTGCATCGCGCGCAGCCAGGCGACGAACGCGTCCAGCCCGGTCAATCCCGGCTGGGGACCCTTCACGCCCGCGACCGACGAGGCCAGGGTGATGTAGGCCGCCGCCACGGCGCTGATGGCCGCGGTGTCGACGGTGAAGGACAGCAGCCGGCGCCACAGCGAGGCGGGGCGCGCGTGGACTTCGCCAGCGGCCGGGACCGCCGAAGGCGCCGGGGCCTTCGACTTCGCGGGGGCGGCGGGGGCAGGGACGGGCGAGGCTTCCATGCGGGACACTCCCGGAGCAGTCGCCGGGGACGTCGCGAAGGCCGGCGTCTCCAGCGGGGGCAGGATGGCCGGGTCTTCCATGACGGGAAGGCCCGGAGCGGCGTCCCGGCGAGACGGACCGGAGGCCTGCGCGGGAGCATCCATCAAGGGCAGGCGGGAAGACGCCTGTGATGCATCCCAGTGCTCGGCGGACGACGGTCCGGCGGCGGGGCGGGGAAGCCCGGGGGCCTGGGACTGTGCGCCATCCATCCGGGGCAGGCCGGAGGCCTGGGCCTGCGAGGCCGAATCCATGTGCGGCAAGCCGGAAGCCTGGGCGTTGCCACGCGGCGGGCCGGAGGCGGCCTGGGCCTGCGCGTCCATGCGAGGCAGCCCGGGCGACCCCTGGACGGCGTTGCCACGCGGCTGGCCCGAGGCGGCCTGGGGGCGCGGAATGTGCGGCTCCGTGCCGTAGGCCGGCGTGGGCGCGGAGCCCGGGCGGGGCTCCGGAGGCTGCGCGGCGCGAGGCACGGCGACGCCAGGATTCTGGAAGCCCGGCTCCGACAGGGCCGCGGTGGGCGCGGCGCGCGGGGGCACGGCGGCCACCGGCGCAACACCCGGAGGCGGTGCGGCGGGACGCGGAGGCTGCACGGCGCCAGCAGGCGCGTTCCCCGCGGGAGGCGTGGCGCGAGGAGGCATGGGGGCCGCCGCCCGGGGGGCCTGCTGCGCGGGAGCCCGGACCGGCTGACCCTCCGCGTGCGGCGCGGGGGCGCGCTCGGCCTGAGCAGGACGCGCAGCCGGAGCCGCCGCATCCGCCTGGGACGCATCCGTCTGGGGCTGAGCCGCGCGTGCCGGAGCCGCCGCGCGAACCGCCGCATCCGCCTGGGCGCGGCAGGGCGCGCCGCCGGAGCCGCCGCGCGAATCGTCGCATCCGCCTGGGGCGAAGCAGGGCGCGCGGTCGGAGCCGCCGCGCGAATCGTCGCAGTCGGCTTGGGACGCATCCGCCTGGGGCGCGGCCGGACGCGCCGCCGGAGCCGCCGCGCGAACCGTCGCATCCGCCTGGGGCGAAGCAGGGCGCGTGGTCGGAGCCGCCTGGGGCGCGGCAGGACGCGCCGCTGGAGCCGCCTGGGGCGAAGCAGGACGCGCGGTCGGAGCCGCCGCGCGAATCGTCGCATCGGCTTGGGGCGCGGGAGCCGGATGGGACGCGCGCACGGCGGGTGCGGCGGCGCGAGGCGCGGCGGACGGCACAGGCGCCATCCCCGGACGAACCGAGGGCGTCATGCCCGGCGGGGTGACAGGGCCGCGAGGTGGCTCCATCGCGAAGGCCGGCGTGCCGCGCAGCGTCTCCGGCTCCAGCGGTTCGCTGTTCAGGGTGATGGGGTCGCCACCCATGTCCTGGGCCATGCGGTCCCCGGCCTTGCGGCGATCAATATGGATGTCGCGGTCGAGCAGGCTCGGGACGGGGGCCACCGCGGGTGGGCGCGCGGCATTGGCGGCGCAAGCGGGGCAATCTCCGACCGGCGGCAGCGAGGCGCCGCACTTCAGGCACTTGGACAACGGATCCTCCCGGTGACGCGGACAACCGTCGCCATGAAAGGCCGCATTCAGGCCTGTAGCAAGAAAAGGACAAGCCCCCTCCGGTCCCTCGCCCGAGGAACCGTCAGGGGCTCGTTCGCGCCATCACAACCCTCCCTCAGGGGACGGTGCGTGTGGGGCGCCTCACGCTAGGCGTGGACGCGGCGCCGTCCCGCTGCTCCCACCAGGAGAAGCACGATGATGGCTCCCACGACCGACATGATGATGCCCGAGGCATGCAGGTCGAACAGCCGACCGTTGCGCTCGAAGAGCGAGCCGATGAGGCCGCCCACCAGAGAACCCACCATGCCCAACAGGGTCGTGGCCACCAGCCCCATGCTCTGCTTGCCCGGCAGGATGGCCCGGGCGATGAGGCCCGCGATGAGGCCGATGATGATGAATGCGATGATCCCCATGAGAGTCTCTCCCGTGTGAGGGACCCGCCAGGTCCCGAATGGCAGAAACGTAGGAATCACCACACGGATCCGTGACCCGGGATGCAGGGAGGGACTGTCCGCCCGCCTGCTAACCGAGCGACCCATCCAGGTGCTGCATCACCGCGAGCGCCGCCAGCGCCGCCGTCTCCGTGCGCAGGATGCGCGAGCCCAGCGTCACCGGCCGCGCGCCCAACCCACGCAGCCCGTCCACCTCCTCTCGAGCGAGCCCGCCCTCGGGGCCAATCACCAGCGCCACCGGCGTCCCCGGCGCCACGCTCCGGAACGCCTCGCCCAGCGGCACCGCGGACTCCTCTTCATCCAGCACCAGCAGCAGCGTGCCCGGCGTCAGCGCGCGCGCCGCGTCCAGCAGCGGCCGGGGCGGATGCACCACCGGCACATCGTCGCGCCGGCACTGGCGCGCGGCCTCCTCCACAATCTTCGCCCACCGCTGGGTGCGCTCCTCGGCGCGCTTCGGCTCCAGCTTCACCACGCTGCGCGCCGTGGCCACGGGATGGAACGCGGTGGCGCCCAGCTCCGTGCCCTTCTGCAGCACCAGCTCCAGCTTGTCGCCCTTGGGCAGTCCCTGCAGCACGCTCATCTCGCGCGCGGGCGGCGTCACCCGCACGGCCCCCAGCACCAGCCGCACGGACTCCGCGGCAAGCCCGGTGACGCGCGCCTCGAAGGCGCGGCCCTTGCCGTCGAACACCTCCAGCGCGTCGCCGTCCTCCAACCGCAGCACGTGGACGAGGTAGTGGCGGCGCTCGCCCGTGAGCGTCACGTCGGCGGGGGCGGGGTCGGGCAGGGGAACGAAGAGGCGGACCACGGCGGCTTCCTTGAAGGGGAGGGCGCCCGGAGGATAGCCCTCCAGGCGTCCAGAGGTTCCCTTTCCGAAATCCGCGAGCGCCCGGCCCTGTCCCGTTCCTGCTATGCGCGCGAAACGCCCATGGCCACCCTCGTCATCGAGTCCACCCGCTCCGGCTTCGTCGAATCCCTCCACACCGTGTCCGTCGCGGTGGTGAGCGCGGAGGGCACGCGCGTCGCGTACGCGGGCGACCCGGAGCGCGTCACCTTCTGGCGCTCGGCGGCGAAGCCCTTCCAGTCGCTGCCCATGGTCCAGGACGGGGCCGCGGACCGCTACGGCTTCGGCCCGCGCGAGCTGGCGCTCTCGTGCGCGTCCCACTCCAGCGAGCCCGTGCACCGCGCCCTCGCCATGCAGATGCTGAGCGCTTCCGGCTGCGAGGAGCGCCACCTCGCGTGCGGCCCGCACCCGCCGCTGTCGCCCGCGGTCGCGGAGGAGGCGCTCAAGGCGGGCGTGGTGCTCACGCCCCGGTGGAACAACTGCTCCGGCAAGCACGCGGGGATGCTCGCGCTGGCGAGGCACCACGGCTGGGACGTCCACGGCTACGCCAGCGACGGCCACCCGGTGCAGGAGCGCATCCAGGAGGAAATCGCGAAGTGGACGGGCCTGCCGAGTGACGCGCTGGTGAAGGCCGTGGACGGCTGCCTCGCCGTCTGCTTCGGCCTGCCGCTCAGCGCCATGGCCACCGCGTGGGCCCGCTTCGGCGTCTCGGAAGCGCCCGCCGCGCGCCGCCTGCGGGAGGCCATGCTCGCGCACCCGGAGCTGGTCGCGGGCAGGGGCCGCGCGTGCACGGACCTGATGACCGCCTTCGGGGGCGAGGCCGTGGTGAAGATTGGCGCGGAGGGCGTCTACTGCGCCGCGCTGCCCCGGGCCCGCCTGGGCGTGGCCGTCAAGGTGGAGGACGGCGACGCCCGCTGCGCCGCGCCCGCGCTCCTCGGCGTCCTGCGCCTCCTCGCGGAAGCGCAGGGCCTGTCCCTGCCCATGACGGGCCTGGAGCACCACGCGGAGCCGCGCATCCTCAACACCCGGAACGAAGCCGTGGGCTCCCTGCGCGCGGCCGGGACCCTCGCGTTCGTCTGAGGCCCGCTGTAGCGCGGAAGGTCACACGCGCCGGGAACCCTGTAACCGGCTCCGCTACAGCCGCGCCCGCGTCCCTTGGAACTCCGAGGACTCAGCGGCAGGCACGCGGACTGCAATGTCCGCCAGGCACACGGCGGGACTCGCGAGGTCCTGACGCCAAGGGGGAAAGCCTCGCGAGTCCAGATGGGGTCGGGTGGGCGAGCCTTCGCGTTCGCTGCCCGACCCCCTCTTGTTTCTAGCGCTTCAAGTCGATGCGCACCCACTCGCCCTGCTGCGCGCCCTCCAGCACGGTGCACCCCAGGTTGCGGTACGCGGCCTCCACGTCCGCGCGCTGGTGCGCGAGCACGCCGGCCAGCACCAGCCGGTCCTTCGCCTTGGGCACGATGAGGGGCGCCAGCTCAATCAGCGTGTTCGCCAGGATGTTCGCGAGCACCAGGTCGAAGGTGCCGGGCACTTCCGTCAGCTCGCGCCCGGAGATGTCCAGGTCGGGCGTCTGGTTGTCCGCGCAGTTCTCCTGGGCCAGCTCCACGGAGGTGGGGTCGTTGTCGGTGCCCACCACGTGGCCCGCGCCCAGCTTCTTCGCCGCGATGGCGAGCACGCCCGTGCCGGTGCCCACGTCCAGGACGCTCGCGCCCGGGTGCGTGGACATGAAGTCATCCACGGCCGCAAGGCACAGCGACGTGGTGGGGTGGTCCCCCGTGCCGAAGGCCATCTTCGGCTCGATGACGAGCTTCACCTTGTCCGCCGGCGCGTTCGCCACGTCCCAGGGCGGGCCCACCCACAGGCGGCCCACCTGCACGGACTTGATGAGCGACTTCCACTCGTTGCTCCAGTCCTGCTGGGGCTGCTCGTCCAGGGACAGGCGCGCGGTGGGGTGGCTCTCCGCCACCGCGTCGCGGGCTTCTTCCGCGCTCTCGCGGTCCTCGAAGTAGGCGACGACGATGGACTCGCCCTTCACGGGGGCGCGCACGCCCGGCATGGTGGGCGTCTCCGCGTCGCGGACCTCCAGGCCCAGGGCGCCGGCCTCATGGAGCAGGTCCTGGAGGATTTCGGAGGCCTCCTCCGCGATATCCACGGTGAGTGACAAGTAGGTCTGGGACATGGCGCCCCTTCTACCGCACCCGGTGCGGCGTGGAAGCGCCGTCGTCGTGACGCTTCCACGCTCGCGATGCGGCCTCAGGGCCCGACGATGGCCATGGCCATGCGGTCGAAGTCGATGACCCGGCGGGCCACCTCCTGCACGTCCTCCGCCGTCACCTTCGCCACGTGCTCGGAGTAGTGCAGGAAGTTGTCCAGCCCGATGCCGTAGCAGGTGTCCAGCGCCAGCAGCGTCGCGCGGGCGCTGTTGCGCTGCAGGTCGATTTCATACGCCCCGATGATGTGCTGCTTGGCGCGCTCCAGCTCCGCGGCCGGAATCGGCTCGTCGCGGATCCGCTGCAGCTCGCGGCGCATGCCCTCCACCGCCGCGTCTACCTTCTCCGGGCTCGTGCCCATGTAGACGGCGAAGTAGCCGGGCTCCAACCCGTCCATGGAGAAGCTGCTCACGCTGTAGGCCATGGAGCGCTTGTCGCGCAGCTCGATGAAGAGGCGCCCGCCCTGGCCCGACAGCACCGTGGACAGCACGTCCAGCACCACCCGCCACGAGTCACTCATCCGCGCCGCCTGGAAGCCCAGCACCAGGTGCGTCTGCGCGCGCGCGAGCACCTGCTTCTCCGTGCGCGGCGCGGACGGAGGCGCTTCCGGCCGCACCTGCTTCGGGGCCACCGCGCCGCCGCGCGACTTTCCGAAGTACTCGTTCGCCAGCGCCCGCACCTGATCCACGTCCACGTCGCCCACCACGCTGAGCGTCATCTGCGATGGGTCCATGTGCGCGCGGTGGTACGCGCGCAACTGCTCGGGCCCCAGCGCCTCCACGGACGCCTTCTCGCCCAGGAGCGACATCCGGTACGGGTGCTCCTGGTAGAGCGTGCGCGAGAACAGCTCGAACGCCACGCTGGACGGCTTGTCCTCGCGGGTGAGGATGTCCTGGAGCAGCAGCGCGCGCTCCCGGGCCACCTCCTCCTCGCGGAAGGCGGGGTTGAGCAGCACGTCCGCGAACAGCCGGAAGCCGGGCTCGAAGTAGCGCGACAGGAAGTCCGCCTTCAGGCTGATGGAGTTGCGGCCGCCCTGGCCGCTGATGTTGCTCACGTACAGGTCCCCCAGCTGGGTGACGTCATCCGCGCTGAGCGTGGTGGTGCCCTTGGTGAGGGTGCGGCTGAGCAGCGTGGTGATGCCGTTGTCCTCGGGGGTCTCGTAGCGCGCGCCGCCAATGAAGGCCGCGCGCATGGAGAACAGCGGCACGTGCGGCTCCACGCGGATGATGAGCGTGGCGCCGGAGGGCAGCTTCTCCTGCACCACCTCCGAACGCGCGGACGCGATGGCGCTGCGGCCCGGACGCGGCGGGGCGTCCGGGGGAGGCTGCTTCGCGGCGCGCTCCGGGGGCGTGAGGCCGGGGCTCTTCGCCGCCTCATCCAGCGCGGCGTGCACGTGGGCCTCCGTCAGCTCCGCGGCGGGCGGCACCAGCGCGGTGACGACGGCGTGCTCCAGCCGCAGGTACTTCTGGGCCACGCGGCGCAGGTCCTCCGGCTTCAGGTTGCGGATGTCCTCCAGGTAGCGGGCCTCCGACTCCAGGCCACCGGGGGACGTCTGGTACGAGCCCAGGTTGCGCGCGGTGCCCTGCACCGTCTCCTTGCGGTAGACGGACTCCGCCTCCACCACCGCCTGCACCGTGCGCAGCTCGTCCAGGGGCACGGTCGTGGTGCGCATCGCCTCCAGCACGCGCGCCGTCTGCGTGAGCGCCTTCTGCACCTGCGTGGGCGGCAGCGTCAGCGACACGGAGAAGATGCCCGGGTCCTTGGGCGTGTACGCGGACGCGTGCACGTCGTTGACCAGGTGCTGGCGGCGCTTCACCTCGCGCACCAGCCACGACGAATTGCCCTGGCCGGCGATCATCGCCAGCACGTCCAGCGCGGGCACGTCCGGGTGCTCCAATTCCGGGATGGCGAAGGCCAGGTGCAGGTAGACCTCCTTCACGTCCTCCGTCTGGACGAGCACGCGGCGGCCCGTGGGCGGCGGGTCGCGCGGACGCTCCACCGGACCCGCGTAGGGGCGGCCCCAGTCACCACCGAAGATCTCCTCCACCCACTGGCGCAGCTCCGCCTCGTTCAGGTCGCCCGCGACGGACAGCACCAGGTTCTTGGGCGTGTAGTGCCGGTGGTAGAACTCCAGCACCTTCTCGCGGGTGAAGCTGCGCACGCTCTCCTCGGTGCCGATGACGGGCAGCCGGTAGGGGTGCGTCTGGAACGCGGTGGTGAACAGCCCGCGCGACGCGCGGCGCGACGGCGAGTCGTAGCTGCGCTTGATCTCCTCGCACACCACCTCGATTTCGCGCGCCAGCTCGTCCTTGTCGAACGCGGAGCGGCGCACCGCGTCCCCCAGGATGTCCAGGCCCGTGCGGGCGTACTGGCTGGCGATGACGATGTGGTAGACGGTCTGGTCGAAGGACGTCCAGGCGTTGATTTCGCCGCCGTGCGCCTCGATGTCCCGGGCGATTTCACCGGGCCCCCGGCGCTCCGTGCCCTTGAAGAGCATGTGCTCGTGCAGGTGGGCGAGTCCGGCTTGGTCCGGCCTTTCGTCCGCGCTGCCGGCCTTGACCCAGACCTGGAAGGCCGCGACCTTGGCGGCGTGCTGCTCCTCGAAGACGACGGTGAGCCCGTTGGGCAGGGTGTAGCGGATGGCCATAGGAGTGGTCCGAAGCTGTCATCCCCTCCCGAGGAGAGGCAAGGCGAGGTGTGATGTTTGCTCCATTGGCTAACGTCCCGCCCCCTCCACGTCGAGCGGACCGTGCCGTCCGCCTCCCACCAGGTAGGCGAAGCGGCGCGGTTTCCATCGCGTAACTGGTGGAAACCCCCCGTGGTCGGTAACCTGGGACACGCACATGCCGTCTCCCCCGGACGAGGCGGATCCGCTCGCGGACCTGAAGGAACTGCTGGATGAAGGCGACGCCCCCGTGGCGGCGCCCGCTCCGGCCCCCACCAGGCCGCTCGCGGTTCCCAAGCCTCCCCCCTCCGCGCCTCCTCCCCTGCCGCCCCGGCGGCCCGCCGCAGGCCTGCCCGCATCCCCGGCCGCCGCGCCGGCCGCCCGGGTGCCCACGACCCCCGCGCCCATCGGCGGTGGAGGGTTGCCCACGACCACGCCTCCGTCCCCGGCGGCCGCGGCGCGCAGCCCCGGCAAGGGGGACCCCTTCGCGGAGCCCGCGGAGCCCCGGCTGCCCATGGGCGGCTCGGCGGAGGACAAGCTGGAGTTCTTCCGGGGCATCCTGAAGCAGAAGACGGAGACCCTGGCCCGGGCGCGCGCGCTGTACGCCGAGCGCGAGGGTGAAGTCACCCAGCTCAAGGCCGCGCTGGAGAGGGCGCGCAAGGAAGGCGGCGGCGGTACCGCGGCGCCGTCCGCGCAGGACGAGCAGCGGCTGAAGCTGGCCCAGGCGAAGATCGCCTCGCTGGAGGCGGAGCTCGCCGCGTCGGAGGCGGACCGCAAGGACCTCACGCGCGCGCTGGCGGAGGTGGAGTCGGAGGTCCCCCGGCTGACGGAGGAGCTCCACGCCGAGCGCGAGTCGCGCGGGGCGATGGCGGAGGAGCTGGTCGGCGCGAAGGAGGCGCTGGGGCTCGCGCAGGACCGCGTGGCGGAGCTGGCCTCCGGCAAGTCCGAGGCGCAGGGCGCGCTGGAGGCGGTCCAGGAGCAGTACCAGTCGGTGCTCGCGGACGTGGAGCGGCTGACCACCGAGCGCGACGCGCAGGCGCTCAACATCAGCCAGCTGGAGACGGCGCTCGCGGAGGCGAAGGGTGCCATGGGCGCCCTGGAGAGCGAGAGCGACTGGTCGCGCAGCTCGCTGGAGGAGGCGCACGCCCACGCGAAGGGGATGGAGGGCGAGCGGGACGCCGCGCGCCGGCAGCTCGCGGTGGTGGAGGACGGGCTCAAGACGCTCCAGACGCAGGTGACGGAGCTGGAGCGCGCGCTCGCGTTGAAGGACGCGGACGCGGTGGGGCTGCGCGCCGCGCTCACCGCGCGCACGGCGGAGGCCGCGGAGCTGCCCGCGCTCCGGAGTGCTTTGGAGGGCCGCGCCGCGGAGGCCGTCCGGGTCCAGGCGCGCGTGCGCGAGCTGGAGGCAGAGGTCGCCCAGGCGCGTGAAGCCGCGCGCGCCGAGGTGGAGGCCGCGGAGGTCCGCGCGCGCATGGCCGAGTCGGAGCTGGCCTCGCTGCGCGAAGTGCTGGAGGCCGCGGAGGTCGAACAGGTCTCGCTGCGCGACCGGATGGAGTCGGACGCGGCGGCGCTCGGCGAGGCGGTGCACGAAGCCGAGGCCCGGGTGCACGAGGCGCAAGCCAGGGCCACCGCGCTGGAGGCCCAGCTGGCGGAGCTCACCGCCCAGTCCGCGTCCGTGCAGTCCGAGCGAGAAGCCCACCAGCAGCAGCTCGCCGCCGTGGAGCGCAAGCTCGCCACCACGCAGGCGGAGCGCGTGGGCTACTCCGCGCGCGTGTCCATGCTGGAGACGGCCGCGGGTCAGCGCGAGGCGGAGGTGCAGCGCCAGCAGGCCCTGGTCGCCAAGGCCCAGGAAGAGCTGGCGCTGGAGCGCGCCCGCCGCGAGGCGGTGGAAGCGGAGATCGCGGACGCCCGGGTGCAGGCCGCCGAGGCCGAGGGGCGCGCCGAGGCGCTGAGCGCGGGGCATGACGGCCAGCGCGAGGAGCTGGTCTCCCTCAACGAACAGCTGGAGGCGGCCCGCGCGGAAGCGGACAAGGTGGACCGGCTCCAGCAGCGCGTGAAGATGGTGGAGGGCGCGCTGGAGGCCTCCGAGTCCAAGCGGCGCGTCGCCGAAGCGCAGGCGGCCCGCGTGAAGGACTTCGAAGCGAAGCTCGCGTCGGAGCAGGGCGCCAAGGCGCTGCTGGAGGCGAAGGTCGCGCAGGCCGACGTCACGCTCCTGGAGGAGCAGGGCGTGAAGGCGGCGCTGGAGGCGCAACTCGAGGAGGCTCGCGCCGCGCTCGAAGCGGAGCAGGCGGCACGTCAGGCGCTCGAAGCGAAGCTCGCCGAGGCGCCCGCTGCTGGCGCGGGCGTGCCCTCGGACTGGGCGGCGGAGCGCGACCAGCTCAAGGCGGACCTCGCCTCCATGAAGCGCAAGCTGATGGCGGCCGAGGCAGCGCTCGAATCGGCTGCCAGCACCAAGGCGAAGGTGGCGCGGCTGGAAGCGCAATTGAAGGCCCTGAAGTAGAGGTTGGACCTCCATGTCCTTCCCCGCGCCCACGGACCCATTGACGGGCATGCAGGCGGCCCGCTTCGGGCTGTACCTGCACTTCCCGTACTGCCTGGCCAAGTGCCCCTACTGCGACTTCGCGGTGGCGGTGGCGCGCCAGGTGCCGGAGGAGCGCTACGCGAACGCGGTGCTGGCGGAGCTGGACGCGCGCCTCGCCGCGGATCCGTCAATGCGCACGAAGCCGCTGGAGTCCCTCTTCCTGGGCGGTGGCACGCCGTCCCTGTGGCACCCCCGCTACGTGGCGCGCGTGCTGGAGGGCATCGCCGCGCGCATGTCGCTCGCCCCCGGCCTGGAGGTCTCCCTGGAGGGCAACCCGGAGCGCGCGGACGCGGAGCGCTTCGCCGGCTACCGCGCCGCGGGCATCAACCGGCTGTCGCTGGGCGTGCAGTCCTTTCAGCCGGAAACGCTGAAGGCGCTGGGCCGCGCGCACGACGCCGCCATGGTGGAGGGCGCGGTGGCGGCGGCGCGCCAGGCGGGCTTCCCCGTGGTGGCGCTGGACTTCATCTACGGCGTGCACGGCCAGACGGTCGCGCAGGTGGAGGCGGACGCACGCCGCGCGGTGACGCTTTCGCCGGAGCACCTGTCCACCTACGCGCTGACGGTGGAGCGCGAGGTGCTGGCGGAGTCCACGCCGCTGTCCAAGCAGCTGGACCGCGGCGAGCTCTCCCTGCCGGAGGACGACGACGTGGTGGCCATGGCCCAGGTGGTGCGCGACGTGTACGGCGCCCACGGCCTCACCCGCTACGAAGTGTCCAACCACGCGCGCCCCGGCTTCAGCTCCCGGCACAACGCGCTGTACTGGACCGGCGGCGAGTACCTGGCGCTGGGCGTGGGCGCCACCGGCATGCTGCTGTCCCCCACGGCCCACCGCTACGTGAACCTCCGCAGCCCGGAGGCCTGGCTGCGCACGGTGGAGGAGGGGAGGCTCCCGGAAGCGAGCCGCGAGGACCTGGGCCCCGAGGAGCTCTTCGCCGAGCGGCTGAGCATGGGCCTGCGCCTGGTGTCGGGGGTGGACTGGGAGGCCGTCTGTGAGCGATACGGCCAGCCCGTGGAGCCCCGGCGCGCGGAGGTGGAGCGGCTGGTGGCCCACGGCTTCGCCACGCGTCATGGCCGCAGGCTGGCCCTGACGGAGCGGGGGGCGGACGTGCACAGCGCCATCTGCGCGCGGCTGTTGTAGGCGCTTCCAGGAAGGACGATTCGACCGTGCTGACCAAGTGGTTGATGTGGATGGGCCTCACCATGCTGACGGGCAGCCCGCTCTTGTCCCTGGGGCTGCTGGTCGTGCTGCTGTTCGCGGCGGACCGGTTCACGTTGCAGGTGCTGCCCAGCCCCATGCGCGCCTTCAAGCGGTGGCAGCGGGCGGGGGACCTCGCGGGCACCATCCTCACCAACACCCACGACCGCCGCGCCCGCGCGGAGCTGGCCGACATCCGCGTGGGCCAGAAGCGCTACCAGGAGGCGGTGGACCTCCTGCGCCCCAACCTGGACGCGGGCGACGACGACGTGGACACCCTCTACCTGCTGGGCGTGGCCTACCTGGGCGCGGGCGATTCTCCCCGGGGCGAGCTGCTGCTCACCGAGGCCGAGCGCCTGGACGCCGACTACCGGCAGGGCGCCATCGACCTGGAGCGTGGCCGCTTCCGCCTCCAGCGCGGCGACTTCAAGGGCGCGCGCGAGGCCCTGGAGCGCTTCCTCCAGGTGCGTCAGGGCTCCGTGGAGGGGCGCGTGCTCCTGGCGCGCGCGCTGGACAAGGAGGGCCTGGACGTGGAGGCGCAGGAGGCCCGCGACGCCGCCTGGCGTGAGTACGCCGTCGCCCCGCGCTTCCAGAAGCGCCGCGACCGCTGGTGGGCATACCGGGCCCGTCCGTCCCGCCCGCTGACGTACGCCGCCGTGGCCCTGGTGTTCATGGGCGTGGGGGCGTACCTGACCCGCTACCTGCCCTCGCAAGACACCTACGCCCCCTACGGCGTCTATGAGGATGATCCCTACGCCGCGGACGACATGGGCGGCGACGACGCGGAGTAGTAGGCTTTCCGCGCATGTTCCCCCTGCCGTCCCAGGTGTTGCGCCAGCGCGAGGGCCTGCTGGCGGACACGCCCTTCCCGCTGCTGTTGCACGCGCTGATGGTGGAGGAGCGCACCTGCACGCTGGAGCTCAAGGTGCGCCAGCGCGAGAAGCGCATCACCTTCGAGGACGGCGCGCCGGTGGCGTGCAACTCCAACCTCCTGCACGAGACGCTGGGCAAGTACCTGGTGGAGAAGGGCCGCCTGACGGAAGGCGACTATCAGAAGTCCCTGGCGGAGAGCGTGTCCTCGGGCATGCAGCTGGGCGGGCTGCTCGTGCAGAAGGGGCTCATCAGCCCCTTCGACCTCTACAAGCAGCTCCAGGCGAACCTGGCGCACAAGCTGCTGGATTGCTTCCGCTGGACGGAGGCGAAGTACCGCCTCATCGCGGACGTGGAGCACCCGGACGCCACCGTGCGCGCCAACACCGCGCAGCTCATCCTCACCGGCGTCTCCACCCAGCTGCCCTTCGACACCGTCGCCACGCACTTCACCTTCACGGACGACCGCCGCTTCGGACAGATGCCCGGCGTGGAGTCCGCCCCCAAGCTGTCCTCCAAGGACGCGCGCCTGTTCCAGGCCCTGCGCCAGCGGCCCACCTTCAACGAGCTGCTGGAGCGCACCGGCTTCGACATGGACTCCGTGCTGCGCCGGCTCTACGCGCTGTGTCTGCTGGGCGTGGCGGGCTTCGCGGAGGACGTGGACGCGAGAGCCGAGGAGCTGGCCAGGAAGGCCCCCGCCGCCCCCGTCCCCGTGCCGGAGCCCGTCCCCACGCCGGCACCGGTGCCGTCCCATGCACCGTCGGGCACGCCCTTCGCGGACGAGGACGAGGCCGCGCGCAACGCGCTCGTGGGCGCGTTCCTCAACCACCGCAGCCTGGATCCGTTCGCGCTGTTGGACGTGCCGGAGGACGTGCAGCCGGTGGCGCTGCGCAAGGCGTTCCTCGCCGCCGCGGACCGCTTCTCCCCGCTGCGCTTCCAGACCTCGGAGCTGAAGGAGAAGGCGGAAGGGATGCTCGCCGCGTACGCGCGGGCCTACGGCGCGCTGTCGGAGCCGGAGCAGAACGCGCTGTGGAAGAAGCGCCGGCAGGCACACCGGGAGAAGGCGCGCAGCAACACCGGCCGGCCCTCCACCGCGGAGCAGTTCCGCATCCGCACGGACCTGCTGGACGCCACCACCCAGTTCGACGAAGCCAAGCGGCGCCTGGAGGCGCGCAACTTCGCGGGCGCCTTCGAGTACTTCGAATACGCCTGCGACATCGACCCCCGGCCGCTGTACCAGGCCCACCGCGCCTGGGCGCGCTACCTCATGAAGCCGGAGGCGCACGGCCGGCTGGTGCTCCAGGAGCTCCAGGAGCTGACGCGCCAGGAGCCCGGCCTGGAAGAGGGCTGGGCCTTCCTGGGCGACGTGGCCCGGGGCGAGGGCCAGTGGGCGCTCGCGGAGGACGCCCTGCGCAAGGCCTTCAAGCTGAACCCCCAGCAGCGCCGCTACGTGGCGCTCATCCAGGAGATCGCCCGGCGGCGGTGAAAAGGCCCGCCGCCGGACACGGGGCGGTGCCTACAGCGCCTGCAGGGCGGCGCGGTCGGACGAGGACAGCCCCTCGCCGTTGGCCAGGTGGTCGACGGCCACCTGGATGACGCCGGTGTCCTCGAACCCCAGCTTCTTGCTCGCGAGCAGGGAGTACAGCTCCTGGAACTCCTTGTACTGGACCGTGGGGCCCAGGACGTACTTGTCGTCCGGACCCGTGGTGGAGCGGTCCTGGTTGGCGCAGTACAGGAACAGCGGCACGAAGAAGCGCTCCCCCGGCGGCACCTCGATGGTGACCGTCTGCACGAGCAGGCCGTTCTGCACGTCGTCGTTCGTCGACACGAAGAGGAGCCCCGGCGGCAGCGTCAGCGTGATGGGCGCGCCCGTGGTGTTGCGGAAGATGAGGCACAGCGTCACCTCGTCACCGCTGCCCTTGGCATCCTCCGGGAAGATGTTGTCGCACTCGATGGGGTCGTGCGCCGTGTAGCTGGTGATGGGGTTGTCCATCGTCAGCCCCGCGGGAAGCGCGAACGTCGTCCCCTCCGGCGCCGCCTTCGAATTGCCCAGGCCGGGCCCCGCGGACTTGGTGGTGCTGGTGCCACCGTCGGTCTTGGTGCCGCCGTCCGGCTTGTCGCCGTCGTCACCGCAGGCGGCCAGCAACGCCACCGCCAGCACCACGCCCATTCGCTTCGCCACGTGCCAGTTCATGGATTCGTCTCCCTGCGTCTCAACGCGAATGCCCGTGCCAACCATGGCATACGCACAGCGTCAAGCACCCAGGGCCCCGGCCGGCCCGATAATGTCCGCAAGCCCGGAGGCCGGGCCTGCATTCCCGGCCACTTGGCCGATTCCCGCCGAACCTACGGGCGGTATGGTAACGGCACAATGGGTCGGGAAGACTCCCACCTTGGGGTATTTTCAGTACAGGGGCGAAGCATGAGGCGCGGCAACGAATCAGGCCAGGCGGCGGTGGAGACGGCCATCGTCTTGCCCCTGTTCGTGTTCATGCTGCTGGGCATCCTCCAGCTGGGATTGATGCACCAGGCCCGGCTCCTCACGAAGTACGCGGCCTACAAGGCCGTGCGCGCCGGCTCCATCCACAACGCGGACATCCCCACCATGGAGAAGGCCGCCCTCGCGGTGCTGCTGCCCATGGTGAGCACGGCCGCCAGCGGGGGCGCGGAGATCATCAAGCCCATCACCAGCGCGGGCGACTTCAAGTCCAAGTTCGAGTCCGGCGACATCGGCAGGAACCAGATGGGGGACGCCTCCGGCCTGAAGTTCGCGGAGGTCACCATCTGCAACCCCCTCAAGGGGGACCTGAACTCCGGCTCCCACGGCAACAAGGAGATGGACTTCGATGATCCGAAGGTCGCCTCCGGTGACCAGGGCTGGGCGGACAGCCTGCGCACCAAGCTGAGCGTGCAGGTGACGTTCAACTACCGCCTGCCCATCCCGTTCGCGGACGTCGTCATCTACAACATCGCGCGCGGCCGGGACCTGCCGTACGTGCTTCGCCTGGGCAAGGACTCGGAGCGGGACGAGTTCATCGTCAAGAAGATGTCCAGGTACGACGCCGCGGCGAACAACAAGCTCTACATCCTGCCCATCCGCGCCACGTACATCATGCGGATGCACTCCAACCTCTACCTCACCCAGAAGGAACTTCCGGAGGAGAACGAATGCATCTTCACGTTCGAACCGTGAGGTCCGCCTCGCGGCCCAAGCGCGGCCACCGCGGCCAGGCCCTGGTGCTCGCGTGCCTGTCCTTCCTGTTGCTCGCGTTGATGACGACGCTGAGCTTCAACCTGAGCCACGCCCTGCGGGAGAAGATGAGCCTGCAGCAGCACAGCGACGCGCTGGCCTATTCCATGGGCGTCGTGGAGGCGCGCGCGCTCAACTACTACGCGGCCAGCAACCGGGCCATCGCGGCCACCTACGTGGGCATGACGTCCGCGCACGGCTACATGGCCGCCGCCAGCGCCACCGGCGACATGATGCGCGCCGGGCAGATGAGCTTCTTCATCATCGCCGCGCTGGAGGTCGCGCAGTGCCCGCCCTACAACTTCCAGCACTGCTTCGACGCGATTGAAGCGCTGATGATCGCCATGGACTACAGCTCCAAGGCCAGTGACTACGACTCCAAGGTCAAGGACGTGGAGGACAAGTTCAACAAGGTCATCCACGACCTGAACGGCATGGCCAACAGCATCCACGACACGCAGAAGGCGGCGCACCGCGCCGCGCGCAACGCCCTGCGTGACGGCCAGTCCGCCAGCCTGTCGGACATGACCGACTACAGCGTCCCCGGCGCGTCCTCGCTCAACTCGTCCGTGGGCGGGCTGAACGCGGAGGAGTTCGACTGCGCGGTGGACGGGATGAACTGCCAGCGCCAGGGCTCCAGCAACAAGGCCCGCGCGCAGGTGATGACGGAGATCTCCAACGCCTCGCGCCCCGGCTGGGCCGCCAACCGCAGCCTCCCGGTCATCATGAACGGGCTGCCCACCTACTACAAAAGCGACTTCATCAAGGACCTGCTCAAGGACATCCCGGGTGAGGGCACGCACGTCATCATGGGGCACCAGGGCACGGCCAAGGTCGCCCAGACCAAGAGCAACATCCACGGCCCCGGCCAGGTCACCGGCAACGAGGGCAAGGTCGTGGTCGCGGACGAGCACGGCACCCTCATGTCTCAGTGGCGCCACGGCTTCGGCGTGGGCACCTACAAGGCCGTGGTGGAGAGCAGCGAGAACGGCGGCAGCCACGAGCCTGGCGGCGCGCACAACGGCCAGCACGACGAGTTCAAGGGCATCAACACCAAGGACCTGATGAGCTGCTCGGGCAGCGGCAACTGCTTCATGAAGTTCCGCGCCAGCGACGACCCCAGCACGGACTGGGGCCAGCCGCACGTCTACAGCTACGTCACCAAGCAGTTCTTCGTGGGCGACAAGAACAAGGCGCCCTGGGAGCTCAACGACAGCGGCGCCTTCACGCTCACGCACGGCGCCCAGGGGGACGGCCAGCTGCGGCTGGCGCCCGGTGAGGGCGCGGCGCTCTCCAAGGCGCTCGTCTACTACCACCGCCTGGGCCCCAACGGCTGGAAGGAGGCCCCGGGCCTCTTCAACCCGTACTGGCGCGTGAAGCTGCACCCGTTCACCGCCCAGGAGGCCGCGCGCGTGCTCAACCGCGCCGGCAACGGCGACGCGGCGGACCTCGCCAGCGCCAAGGACCTGGCCCTATGAGCACCGTGCACCCGAAGAGCCGCCGCGTCCGGGGCGCCGCCTCCGTGGAGATGGCGCTCTCGATGATCGTCCTCATCCCCATCTTCATGTACGCGCTCTTCCTGGATGACCTCCTGCGCTACTCGCTGGACGCGCAGGAGGCCGCGGTGACGACCATCTGGGACTTCACCACGCAGGACTACACCAAGGCGCTCAAGCAGAGCGGCGGTGGCGGCAGCGGTCCCCAGGGCGGCAGCTCCAACGTGCAGCACAACGCCCGCCTCACCTACTGCGACCACGAGTCCGGCATCGACCGGCCGGACGTCATGGCCGGCAGCAACTACGCGGACTGCGAGGACACGGACCACCACCTGGCCGTCGTCGCCCACGTGTGCTGGATGAACAGCAACGCCAAGCAGGTGACGTGCGAGGCGCCGGACAACGGCGCCGGGTCGCTGGGCGGAGGACTCCCGGGCCAGTACCGCAGCCGGTTCTCCAACGGCGGCCTCATCCAGTGCTCCGCCCGCGCGGTGGTGGAGAACTACCTGCTGCCCGAGGAGTTCCTGCCGGAGTTCAGCAAGAACGAGAAGCTGACCAAGAAGAACTGGAAGCAGGAGGGGGTGGCCCAGGTCCACGAGAACGCCCAGCAGGGCACGGGCGGCGAGGACGGCAATGCGTACTTCCTCAAGGAGCAGCGCATGGCCATCATCACGGACACGTGGGCGCTGACGGAGGACGCGGACATCTCCCCGTCGGACTCCAGCGGTGAGATGTATGACCGCACGGAGCTTGTCTACACGCGGCTCCAGCCCGGCTATCAGACCATGAGCAACCACATGCGGGACTTCCGGTCCGCGCTCACCGAGGACCTGCTGGACAGCATGATGCTGTACGCCTTCGAGGACTCCCCGTCTGACCCGTACCTGTCCATCCACCCGCACCTGGCCAACATGCAGACCCCGGCCAACACCGTGGACCAGGAGGGCAGCACCCGCTACTTCAACCAGGAGTGGCGCGACTGGGACAACGACAAGAACCAGGACACCTACAAGCACTCGGACCGCGGTGAGTGGTACATGGGGTGCAAGGATCCGGAGTCGTGCTGAAGGAGTGGGTCTCGCATCCCGCCTTCCGCACCGCGTCGGTGCTGGTGTCGGTGGCGGTGGCGGGCATCCTCATTGGCATGGGCTGGGAGGAAGCGCGCTACGGCGGCGTCCGCACGGAGCTGGAGCGGGCGGAGGCCGCGGCGGACGAGCTGGACCAGGCGGCGCAGCGCACCCCGGGCCGCTCCAAGCGGGATGAGGCCATCCTCGCGCGCACGCTGTCGTACTTCCCGCCCTATCCCAACGGCGGCCGTCCGGAGGCGCTGGCCGCGGACTATCTGGGCCCGGACACGCCCATCGCGGTGGCGTGGTTCTCCACGCAGGACTCGTCGGACCAGGTGCTGCAGCACTACCGCAAGTTCCTCCTGGATGAGGGCCTGCCCGTCGTGGGCGTGCGCTTCAACGACAACGCCGGCTACGTGGGCTACTGGGTCCCCAAGGATGACGAGGTGCGGCTGATGTCCACGCTGCACCAGGGCGGAGAGACGATGGTCTTCGTCTCCTCCGCGCGCATGCGCAACTACCTGGAGCGCGCGGGCCGGGTGCCCGCGGGCGTCCCGGTGCCCCGGAACCTGCAGGACATCGCGTCGCTGTCCCTGCGGATGGAGGGCGCCACCAACATCACCGTGTCCGGCCGGGTGCCGGAGGCGGAGCTCCCCGCCGTGGAGCAGGCCTACCGCGCCCAGCTGCGGGACCAGGGCTGGAGCGTGTCGGAGGCCCGCCAGGCGGGCTTCCAGGAAACCGAGTTGACCCTGACGCGCCCGGGGCTGCGCGGACAGGCCTCCTTGCGGCAACCTTCCGCGCAGCGCGTGGTGGACTTCCACCTGTCGCTGATGCGGTCCCAGGCCGCGCCATGAGCCCGGCACGGAGAGAGAGGGAACGATGACCCGTTTCAAGAAGCAGGTCCTGATGCTGTCGCTGGGCGCGGGCGCGCTCTTGTGGGGCCCGCAGGCCTTCGCCGGCGCCAGCTGCGAGCGCCGCTGCGCGGACGACAAGGCGAAGTTCGAGAAGGTCTGCAAGGAGAAGGCGAAGAACGCCATCCCCTACTGCGTGAAGGTCGCCGGCCAGGCGCGCGACAAGTGCATGAACCAGTGCCGCACCGGCAAGAAGGGCGGTGGTGGCGACACGAAGATGGAGGCGCCCGGTGAAGAACACGCGCACTAGCCTGAAGCAGGCCCTCCAGCGCGGCCAGGCCATGTCGGAGTACGGCGTCATCACGGCGGCGTTCTTCGGCTTCACCGTGCTGAGCTGGCCGTTCCTCATCCAGCTGATGCGGGCCCTCAACACCTACTTCCAGTCCATCTACTACATCATCCAGTCGCCCATCCCCTGACGTCGGGGACGGGCGGCCGGAGCGGCTTCAGGGCTTCACGGTGGTGACGAACACCGCCTTGCCGCCCTCCACCTTCATCACCACGGCCTGCTTCACCGCGTCGCGGTTGGCGTCCAGGTTGATGGTGCCCGCCACGCCCGGGAAGTCCTTCGTGGCCGCGATGGCGTCGCGCAGCGCGGGGCCGGAGGTGTCCGGCGCGCGCTTCATCGCATCCACCAGCAGGCGCCCGGCGTCGTACGCCAGCACCGCCACGCTGTCCGGCACGCTGCCGTAGGCGGCCTTGTACTTCTTCAGGAAGTTCTGCACGACGGGGTCCGGGTTGTCCGGCGAGTAGTGGTTGGAGAAGTAGCTGCCCTCCAGCGCGGAGCCGCCCAGTTCGTACAGCTTGTCGGAGTCCCAGCCGTCACCGCCCAAGAGCGGCACGCGCAGGCCCACCTCGCGCGCCTGCCTCGCGATGATGCCCACGTCCGTGTAGTAGCCCGGGACGAACACCGCCTCCGGCTTCATGTTCTTGATGGAGGTGAGCTGCGCGCGGAAGTCCGTGTCGCCCTTGGAGTAGCTCTCATTGCCGACGATGGTGCCGCCGAACTCCTTGAACTTCTGGTTGAAGACGTCCGCCAGTCCCACGGAGAAGGCGCTCTTGTTGTCGGTGAGCACCGCGACCTTGTCGAGCTTGAGGTTCTCCCGCGCGAACTTCGCCATCACCAGGCCCTGGAACGGGTCGATGAAGCAGACGCGGAAGATGTAGTCGCCCTTCTTCGTTACCTCCGGGCTGGTGGAGGTGGGCGTAATCATGGGCACCTTCGCCGCCTGCGCCTTGTCCGCCATGGCCATGGACACGGACGACGCGGCCTCGCCCAAGAGCGCCACCACCTTGTCCTGCGCGATGAGCCGCGTGGCGGCCTGGGCGCCTTCCTCCGGCCGGCCCTGGCTGTCGTAGACGCGCACCACCAGCTTCTGGCCGCGCACGCCGCCCGCGGCGTTGGCCTCCTGCAGCGCCAGGTCAATGCCGTTGCGCGCGGAGATGCCGAAGGTGGCCTCGGAGCCGGTGAGGCTGCCCACCTCGCCAATGAGGATGCTGCCCTCGGGCGGAGGCCCCGGAGGGGCGGCGGTGGCGCCACCTGCTTGCGTGGCGGGCGCGGGCGCGGGGGCCGGGGCGGACTTCTTCTCACAGCCCACCAGGGCCAGGGCCAGCGCGGTGAGCAGGAGGGGGAGGGAACGGCGCATCGGTGGGGCTCCTCGGGGGGAGACGGACTCAAAAAGCGGACGGCTCCACCCTAGCTTGCCCGGTGGAGTGCGGCGAACCCGCACCCGACGTGACGGGCAGGGAAGCGCTCTGGATTTGAATGTGGACTGAACAGGTCCACATTACATAAGAGGCCGTCGCGGGCATCGGGCCCGCGGACAGCCTCGAGGAGACACCCACTCATGCTCCGGATGAGCAAGATGACCGACTACGGCATCGTGCTGATGACCGAGCTGGCGCGCGCGGACGGGGAAACCCGCACCACGCGAGAGCTGGCGGCGCGCACGCATGTCGCCCTTCCGTCCGCGAGCAAGGTCCTGAAGGGCCTGTTGCAGGCGGGGCTGGTGGTGTCGCACCGGGGCGCGAGCGGCGGCTACGGCCTGGCGCGTCCGGCGGAGGCCATCTCGCTGGCGGAGCTGGTGTCCGCGCTGGAGGGGCCGGTGTCCCTCACGGAGTGTGGCCAGCACCAGGGCAAGCCCGCAGGCCCCTGTGAGCTGGAGTCCGTCTGTCAGGTGCGCGGCCACTGGCGCCTGATCAACCAAGCCATCCAGGAGGCGCTGGGGAAGCTGACGCTCGCGGACCTGCGCGCGCCCGCGCCCCGCATGCCGGAGCGGCTGGTGGGCCTGGGCCTGCCAACGTCCGTCAGCGCTCCTCCTCCTTCCGCTACGGGAGTCCGTTCATGAGCAGCACCGAAACCATCCAGGAGCTCACCCGCAAGGGCTACCAGGCAGGCTTCGTCACCCAGGTGGAGGCGGACACGCTGCCGCCCGGCCTGGACGAGGACGTCATCCGCGTCCTGTCCGCGAAGAAGAACGAGCCGGCCTTCATGCTGGAGTGGCGCCTGAAGGCGTACCGCCACTGGCTCACGCTGAAGGAGCCCTCGTGGCAGGCGGTGAAGTACCACCCCATCGACTACCAGGCCATCCGCTACTACTCGGCGCCGAAGCAGAAGCCGAAGAAGGACAGCCTGTCGGAGGTGGACCCCGAAATCCTCCGCACCTACGAGAAGCTGGGCATCCCGCTGGAGGAGCAGAAGCGCCTGCAGAACGTCGCGGTGGATGCCGTCTTCGACTCCGTGTCGGTGGCCACCACGTTCCGGGAGAAGCTCTACAAGGCGGGCGTCATCTTCTGCTCGTTCTCCGAAGCGGTGCGTGAGCACCCGGAGCTGGTGGAGCGCTACCTGGGCACGGTGGTGCCCTTCTCCGACAACTTCTTCGCGGCGCTCAACTCCGCGGTCTTCAGCGACGGCTCGTTCTGCTACGTGCCCAAGGGCGTGAAGTGCCCCATGGAGCTGTCCACGTACTTCCGCATCAACGCGGCGGACACGGGCCAGTTCGAGCGCACGCTGCTCATCGCGGACGAAGGCGCCTCCGTGAGCTACCTGGAGGGCTGCACCGCGCCCATGCGCGACACCAACCAGCTGCACGCGGCGGTGGTGGAGCTGGTGGCGCTGGACGGCGCGTCCATCAAGTACAGCACGGTGCAGAACTGGTACCCGGGCGACGCGGAAGGCAAGGGCGGCATCTACAACTTCGTCACCAAGCGCGGCATCGCGCACCAGCGCGCCAAGATTTCGTGGACGCAGGTGGAGACGGGCTCGGCCATCACCTGGAAGTACCCCAGCGTCATCCTCAAGGGGGATGACTCGGTGGGCGAGTTCTACTCGGTGGCGCTCACCAACCACCGGCAGCAGGCGGACACGGGCACGAAGATGGTCCACATCGGGAAGAACACCCGGTCCACCATCGTGTCCAAGGGCATCTCCGCGGGCCGCGGGCAGAACACGTACCGGGGCCAGGTGAAGATGCTCAAGAGCGCGGCGAACGCACGCAACTACACGCAATGCGATTCGCTCTTGTTGGGCGACGAGTGCGGCGCCCACACGCTGCCATACATCGAGGTGAAGAACGCGACCGCGCAGGTGGAGCACGAGGCTTCCACGTCGAAGATTGGCGAGGACCAGCTCTTCTACTGCCGGCAGCGCGGCATCTCGCAGGAGGACGCGGTGTCGATGATCGTGAACGGCTTCTGCCGGCAGGTCTTCAAGGAGCTGCCCATGGAGTTCGCCGTGGAGGCGCAGAAGCTGCTGGGCGTGAGCCTGGAAGGGAGCGTGGGGTGATGGCGTCGTTGTTGAGCATCCAGGACCTGCATGCCCGCGTGGGCGGCAAGGACATCCTCAAGGGCATCAACCTGGAGGTGGGCGCCGGTGAGGTGCACGCCATCATGGGGCCCAACGGCTCCGGCAAGAGCACGCTCGCGAGCGTGCTGGCGGGGCGTGAGACGTATGAAGTGACGAAGGGCACCGTGCGCTTCGACGGGAAGGACCTGCTGGGCACGCCTCCGGAGGAGCGCGCGAAGGCGGGCGTGTTCCTGGGGTTCCAGTACCCGGTGGAGATCCCGGGCGTGGGCAACCTGCACTTCCTGCGCACGGCGCTCAACGCGCAGCGCCGCGCCAGGGGCGAGGAGGAGCTGGACGCGATGGACTTCCTCTCCCTGGCCAAGGAGAAGGCGAAGCTCGTGCAGCTGGACGCGGCGTTCATGAACCGCTCCGTGAACGAGGGCTTCTCCGGCGGAGAGAAGAAGCGCAACGAGATCTTCCAGATGGCGGTGCTCCAGCCCCGGCTGGCGCTGCTGGACGAGACGGACTCGGGCCTGGACATCGATGCGCTGCGCATCGTGGCGGGCGGCGTGAACGGGCTGCGCTCGAAGGACCGGGCGATGGTCGTCATCACCCACTACCAGCGGCTCCTGGACTACATCGTGCCGGACCACGTGCACGTGATGGCGGCGGGCCGCATCGTGCGCTCGGGTGGGCGCGAGCTGGCGCTGGAACTGGAGGAGAAGGGCTACGGCTGGATTGGCGGGGAGGGGGCCGGCAAGGCGAAGGAGGCCCGGCCATGAGCGCGTCCCACTACGTGGACGTGGCCCGGGCCTTCCAGTCGCGCGCGGATGCCCCTTCGTGGCTCCAGGCGCTGCGTGAGGAGGGCTTGAGCCAGTTCCAGGCGCGCGGCCTGCCTACGTCCAAGGACGAGGAGTGGAAGTACACGCCTGTCGCCACGCTGTCGTCGCATCCGTTCCAGCCCGTGCGGGACGTGTCCGCGGGCGAGGACGTGGCCCAGGCGGTGGCGCGGCTGGCGCTGCCCGGTCCCCGGCTCGTGTTCGTGGATGGGCGCTTCGTGCCGGCGCTGTCGGTGCTCGCCGGCCTGCCTCGCGGCGTGGTGCTCAAGCCGCTGTCGCAGGCCCTGCGCGAGGACGGGGCGCTGTTGCAGGAGACGCTGGGCCAGCGTGCCCGGCCGTCGGCGCATGCCTTCACGTCGCTCAACGCGGCGCTGCTGGAAGAAGGCGCGCTGCTCACGCTCGCGCCCCGGGCCTTGAGCGAGGTGCCGGTGCAGCTGCTGTTCCTCGCGCGTGGCGGTGATGGGCCGGTGCTGGCCAGCCCGCGCATCGTCGTGGTGGCGGGCGAGGGCAGCGAGGCCACGCTGGTGGAGACGTACGCGGGCCTGGGCTCGGGCGCGACGTTCACCAACGCGGTGACGGAGGTGTCGCTGGGGGACAACGCCAGCCTGCGCCATTTCAAGCTCCAGGCGGAGGGGGACACCGCGCTGCACCTGGGCGGGCTGTATTCGCGGCAGGGGCGCGACAGCCGCTTCCAGTCGCATGCGTTCTCCTTTGGCGGGCAGCTTTCGCGCAATGAAGTGCACGCGGCCTTCGCGGGTGAGGGCGGCGAGTGCGTGCTCAACGGCCTGTTCGTGGGCCGGGGCACGCAGCACCTGGACAACCGCACGGACCTGGACCACGCGGTGCCACACTGCTCCAGCCGCGAGCTCTACAAGGGCGTGCTGGACGACCGCGCGCGCGGCACCTTCCACGGGAAGATCCGCGTGCGCGAGGACGCGCAGAAGACGGACGCCAGCCAGCAGAGCCGCAACCTGCTGCTCTCCGAGGGCGCGCAGGTGGACGCCCGGCCGCAGCTGGAGATCTTCGCGGACGACGTGAAGTGCGCCCACGGCACGGCGGTGGGCCGGCTGGATGACAACGCGCTGTTCTACCTGCGCTCGCGCGGCATCCCGAAGGTGGATGCGGAGCGGATGCTGACGCAGGCCTTCGCCAGTGAGCTGGTGCGCGCGGTGCCGGAGGGGCCGGTGCGCGCGCGGGTGGAGGCGTTGCTCGCGGAGAAGCTGCCGGGGACGGCGGAGGTGATGGGATGAGCGGGCCTGGATTCGACCTCGCGCGGGTGCGCGCGGACTTCCCCATCCTCCGGCAGGAGGTGCGGGGCCGGCCGCTGGTGTACCTGGACAGCGCCGCAACGGGGCAGAAGCCGCAGGCGGTGCTGGACGCCATCACGCGCTACTACACGCACGACAATGCGAACGTGCACCGCGGCGTGCACATCCTCTCCGAGCGCGCCACGCAGGCCTTCGAGGACGCTCGCGAGACGGTGCGCCGCTTCATCCACGCCAAGGACGTGCGCGAGGTCATCTTCGTGCGCGGCACCACGGAGGCCATCAACCTGGTGGCCGCCACCTACGGCCGCAAGCACGTGGGCCCGGGCGACGAGGTGCTCATCTCCGCCATGGAGCACCACTCCAACATCGTGCCCTGGCAGATGGTGTGCGACGCGGCGGGCGCGAAGCTGCGCGTGATTCCCGTGGACGAGCGCGGTGAGCTGCGCATGGACACCGTGGACGCGCTGCTCACGGAGAAGACGCGCCTGCTGGCCATCACCCACGTGTCCAACGCGCTGGGCTCCGTCAATCCCATCAAGGAGCTGGTGGCGAAGGCGCACGCGAAGAACATCCCGGTGCTGGTGGACGGGGCGCAGTCGGTGACGCACTTCCCGGTGGACGTGCAGGACCTGGGCTGTGACTTCTACGCCTTCAGCGGGCACAAGCTCTTCGGGCCCACGGGCATCGGCGTGCTGTACGGCAAGCTGTCCATGCTGGAGTCGCTGCCGCCGTACCAGGGCGGCGGGGACATGATCCTCTCCGTGACGATGGAGAAGACCGTCTACAACCGCGTGCCGCACCGCTTCGAGGCGGGCACGCCGGACATGGCGGGCGCGGTGGGGCTGGCTGCGGCCATCCGCTACCTGGAGGCCGTGGGCATGCAGAACGTGTCCCAGCACGACCAGTGGCTGCTTGCGTACGCGACGGACGCGCTCCAGTCGATTCCGGGGCTCAAGCTGGTGGGCACGGCGCCGCACAAGACGGGCGTGCTGTCCTTCACGCTGGAGGACGTCCACCCGCACGACGTGGGCACCATCCTGGACCAGGAGGGCATCTGCATCCGCACCGGGCACCACTGCGCCCAGCCGCTGATGCAGCGCTTCGGGGTGGCGGCCACGGCGCGCGCGTCCCTGGCGCTCTACAACACGCGTGAGGACGTGGACGCGCTGGTGAAGGGCCTGCACAAGGTGAAGGAGGTGTTCGCGTGAGCTCGGACCTCAAGGACCTGTACCAGGAGGTGGTGCTGGAGCACTCCAAGCGCCCGCGCAACTTCCGGGTGGTGGAGGGCGCCACCTGCGCGGCGGAGGGCTACAACCCGCTGTGCGGCGACCAGCTCTCCGTGACGCTCAAGCTGGAGGACGGCGTCATCCGCGACATCGGCTTCCAGGGCCAGGGGTGCGCCATCTCCAAGGCGTCCGCGTCGCTGATGACGGGCGCGGTGAAGGACAAGACCCGCGAAGAAGCGCAGGCCCTCTTCGAGCGCGTGCACACGCTGGTGACCGAAGGGCCGGACAAGGTGGACGTGGAGTCGCTGGGCAAGCTCGCGGTGCTGTCGGGCGTGAGCGAGTTCCCGGCCCGGGTGAAGTGCGCGAGCCTGGCGTGGCACACGCTGAACGCGGCGCTGGACGGCCGCTCCACGTCGGTGTCGACGGAGTAGGGAGGGGTCATGCGAGGCGCGATGACGGTCATCGAGCGCGACGTGGACGCGATGCTCATCCCCAGCGGGGACAGGGTGTTGCTGCCGGCGGGCTCGGAGTTGACGGTGGTGCAGACGCTGGGCGGCAACGTCACGGTGCAGGACCCGTACGGCCAGCTGTTCCGCATCGACGAGAAGAACGCGGACGTGCTGGGCGAGGAGTACGCCGCCAAGGCGAAGACGCCCGATGAGAGCGTCACGCCCGGCGAGTTTCACGAGGAGCAGGTCTGGGAGCAGCTCCGCACGGTCTACGACCCGGAGATCCCGGTGAACATCGTGGAGCTGGGGCTGGTGTACACGTGCAAGGCCACGCCGCTGGACGAAGGCGGTCAGCGCGTGGACATCGAGATGACGCTGACGGCGCCCGGCTGCGGCATGGGGCAGGTGCTGGTGGAGGACGTGCGCTCCAAGGTGTCCGCGCTGCCCGGCGTGAAGGAGGCGAACGTGGAGCTCGTCTGGGAGCCGCAGTGGGACCAGAGCCGCATGTCGGACGTGGCGCGGCTCCAGCTGGGCTGGATGTGAAATCCCCGGGCGGGTGCTCTAGGGTGCCCGCCCATGATGACCGTCCTGGGGGGACTCCTGTGGGTGCTCGCGGCCACGCCTGTCGCGAAGCCGCAGGGGGAGATGGACGCGGCCTTGAAGGCCGTGAAGACGGGCGACGCGAAGACGCGCAAGGACGCCTACGCCACGCTGTGGAAGCGGGGCATGCGCGTGTCGATTCCGCGGGTCGCCTCGGAGCCCTTCGCTTTGCAGGGGCCCGGAGTTCTCTCCTGTCCAAGCCCGCTCTGGGCCCGGCTTACCCGGCGCGTCGATGATGGCAACGGTGGGAGCACCGAACGGGCGGTCGTGGCGTTCGCGCGGGACAGGGACTTGTTGCCTCCAGCGGAGGAGGTGCTGGACCTGTCTCCCGATGCTCCCGCCATCCTCCTGCGCGAGTCAGGCTGGGAGAGCACCCGGGGCTGTGACGTGGGGGGCTTCGCGGATCCGAGCGACAAGGGCTTCGAGCGGCACCCCGCCGTGCGCAAGGCACTCCAGGCGTGTTGCGCCGGGAAGCAGGATTGCCTCGGAAAGGGCTGGACGCAGGACAGGGACTGCTCCAACCAGACCCTCGATGCGATGAACCAGGCCCGCGAGCAACACCGCGCCTCGGCAGCGAACACCCTCACCACGCGGCTGCGGCAGTGCCTTCCCGCGAAGGACAAGGTCGGCCCCGGACAGGACCCGTGCGCGCTGTCGGACAGCCCCCGGTGCGGCCGTTACCAGGAGTGCCTGCGGAAGGTGTCCGATGATTCCCTCGCCCGGGGCACCGGCACGCTCGACGCGGAGCTGGCGCTGTGGCTGGAGGCGGACATTGGCGCCTGCGTGGCGAGGAGCCGCCAGGGCAGCGCCTGCACCCTCATCGTGGTGGATCCATGCCAGGGGCGCGTGGGCTATCGCTGCTCGGACGAAGTCATCCGGGAGCTCCAGGTTCCCTAGACCAGGGCTTTACGGCCGCGGGCGACCAGGCCCAGCGTGGCCGCGGCGGCGAGCCCGCCCGCGAGCCACCGGGGCCAACGCGGCGCGGCTTCCGCGGTGGAGCGGCGGGCAATGGCGGGCGACATGCGCTCCGCGAAGAGCTCCACCATGGCGTGCTCGAAGGCGAGCAGGTCGTGCGGCCCCCGGCTGGACACCCAGTTGCCGTCACGCACCACGGGCTCGTCCGTCCAGTGCGCGCCCGCGTTCTCCATGTCGTTGCGGATGCCCGGCCAGGACGTCAGGTGGCGGCCCTCCAGCAGCCCCGCCGACGCGAGCAGCCACGGCCCGTGACAGATGACCGCGATGGGCTGGTCCAAGAGGTCCGCGTCCTTCACGAAGTCCAAGGCCAGGGCGCTCTGCCGGAGGAAGTCCGGGTTCATGAAGCCGCCGGGCAGGAGCAGCGCGTCGAAGTCCGCGGCCTTCACGTCGCGCAGCGTCGCGTCCACGCGCACCTTGCGGCCGGGCACCAGCAGGTTCATGCCCCGGATGCGGCCCTTGTGAAGGGAGACAATGGTGACGTGCGCGCCCTCTCGCTCCAGGCGCTTCACCGGCCGCGTCAGCTCCACCTGCTCGAAGCCATCCGCTGCCAGCACGGCCACCTTCATCCCTTTCAGCTTCTTCATTGCCCCGTCCTCCCGATGTCCCGATGTCTGGGCATGCCCTACAACCCGAACCTGCACGGTGCACATGCCCTTCCGGGAGGGGAAGCGGAGGGCAGGCGGACAGGCAGGCGCTCGGGGTGATGCCTTCCTGGTGACTGGTGCGGCGCGGCATGCGGCGGCGCTGGACGCCTTGGGGGAACGGCTCTACGACATGTGTTCCCTTCTGGAGGCGCACGGCATGTCCCCCTCGTTCCCTTCCCGGATGCATCGCGGCCTGCTCGCGGGCACCGCGCTGCTGCTGGCCCCGCTGGGCTGCGTCACGACGTCACAGGCGGGCGCCGCGCGTGACGAGGCGGCCCTGCGCACGGACGAACCGCCGCGCGTGAAGCCGAAGTGGGGGCTGGTCATCCACGGCGGCGCGGGCGTCATCTCGCGCGAGAACCTGACCCCGGAGCGCGAGGCCGCGATGCGCGCCGCGCTCACCGAGGCGCTCCAGGCGGGGCACGCGGTGCTGGCGAAGGGCGGCCGCAGCATGGACGCGGTGACGGCGGCCATCCGCGTGATGGAGGACTCGCCGTACTTCAACGCCGGCAAGGGCGCGGTGTTCAACCACGACGGCGTGAACGAACTGGATGCGGCGGTGATGGACGGCAAGACGCGCATGGCCGGCGCGGTGGCCGGCGTCCATCACATCCAGAACCCCATCGACCTGGCGCGGCTGGTGATGGAGAAGTCACCGCACGTGATGATGGTGGGCGACGGGGCGGAGGCCTTCGCGCAATCGCAGGGCATGCCCCTGGTGGACGCGAAGTACTTCTACACGGAGGAGCGCTGGCAGGGCCTCCAGCGCGCGCTGGAGCAGGAGAAGGCGAAGGGGGCACCGCCCGCGGAACAGGGGCAGCCGTCGACGCAAGGCCAGTCGCCCGCACAGCCCTCCGCGCCGGGCCAACCGCCCGCGCAAGGCGCGACGCCCGGACAGCCGGTGACGCCCGCGCAGCCGCCCGCGTCGACGCCGCAGCCGGGCCAGTCCGCGCAGCCGCGGCCCGGCTCATCACTGACGCCGGGCGTGGACCCCATCACGGGGGACCACAAGTTCGGCACGGTGGGCGCGGTGGCGTTGGACATGGACGGCAACCTCGCGGCGGGCACGTCCACGGGCGGCATGACCAACAAGCGCTTCGGCCGGGTGGGGGACGCGCCCATCATCGGCGCGGGCACCTACGCGGATGAGCGCTGCGCCGTCTCCGCCACGGGCCACGGCGAGTTCTTCATCCGCTACACGGTGGCGCGCGACATCTGCGCCCGCGTCGAGTACCAGGACCTGCCGCTTCCGGAGGCCGCCAACCACGTCGTCCACGACGTGCTGGTGAAGGCCGGCGGCGAGGGCGGCGTCATCGCCATGGACCGCCAGGGCCACGTGGCCATGCCCTTCAACTCCAGCGGCATGTACCGCGGCTACATCGGCGAGGACGGCACGCCCACCGTCGCCATCTTCCAGCAACCCTAGGCAGGCGGCCGGACCCCGCTCCGCGCACCACTGACGGGTGCGCGGAAGCACCGAGCCCGGCGAAGGACTACTGCTTCACGAGGAACAGCTCGCGCACCTGGAGCAGGTCCACGTCACCGGCGAAGCCGGAGAACTTCTCGTACTCCGCCGGCATGATGCGGGCGCGGGGCAGGTTGAACGACTCGGAGATGCTGAGCGTGCGTCCGTCCTGCTTCTCCGACCGGGTGAAGTGGCCGAACTGGCTGTCCACCTTCAGGCCCGTCTGCGGGTCGCTGAGCTTCCAGCCCTGGGGCAGGGTGACCGTGACGTTCGTGCGGCTGGCCTCCGTGTCGTCGATGTAGAGCGGCGTGGTGCGCGTGGACAGCTGCACGTAGCGCCGGCCCAGCAGGGCGGGGAAGGTGAGGGGACCCAGCGCCATGCGGCTGTCGCCCTCCATGCGCCCGAAGCGCGGCACGGTGAACGCGTAGCGCAGCACGAAGGGCGCGCCCACCACCTCCTGGTGCTCCAGCTTCACGGACGACAGCTCCGCGCCGCCGAAGTAGCGCGCCACCGCGCCCTGCAGCGCCTGGTTGCGGCTCTCCGCGGAGAGCTGCTCGAAGGCCTCGGCGATCTGGGCGGCCTCGAAGCCGGAGTAGGTCTCCTCGCCCTGGCCCTTGAGGCTGCCGTCGGCGCCCAGCTCCAGCGTGAGCTTCACGTCCTTGCCCGCGCGCGGCTTGAGCGGCGGCGTCTTCACCTTCTGCAGGGGCTTGCCGGGCTCCGGCAGGAGGTACGCCTCGCGCTCGCCCATGGCGGTCTCCGGCAGCTCGCCGAAGGGGCCGTAGCGCACGGACGTGTCCAGCCACACCGGCTGCTCTCCCGGCACCTCCACGCGCAGCGCCGCGTAGGGCAGCAGCGCGTCCGCCGGGAAGAGGTACGGCGCGGGGTCGGTGTTGAAGGTGCGGATGGCGGCGACGCGCGACGGGATGCCCAGCGTCTCCAGGCCCGCCTTCATCACGGTGAGCCGGCTGCCGCGGTCCTGCGCCACGGTGGAGGCCGCGGACTGCGCCAGGCTCGCGTCGCGGCCGGAGAAGCGCTTCATCACCGCGGCGTGCAGCGCCTTCACCGCCTCCAGGCCCTTCTTGCCCTCCGTGGCCTGGCGCGCGAACGCCTCCACCTCCGAGGTGCGGATCCACCGGTCCTGGAACGCGTCGCCGTACACGCGCGCCAGCCCGTCGTTGCCCGTCTCGCCCGCGCCCACCATCACGAAGGGCAGGTACTCGTTGCCGGAGGGCGGCGAATCCGGCTCGGGGATGAACGGCGGCACGCGGCGCGCGTCGTAGTGGAACACCTCCACGTCGCCCTTCGTCTCCGGCGGCGGCGCCTTCATGCCGTGCGCGTCCACCTTCATGCCCGTGCCCTTGGGCGCGACCACGGTGTACGTGCTCCACGCGTTCGGCTGGTTGGCGATCTGGAAGTAGAACGCGGACGCGGTGAAGCCCGGCTGCGCGGGGCCGCGGTCGCTTTCAGGCAGCAGGTACTCCACCTCCACGGAGTCGCCGACCTGCACGCCGGGCAGGCTCATGCTGTCCTTGCCCTCGATGTTCTCCGGCTCCAGCACGCGGCCGTCCGCCTTGAGCGTGCGCAGCGCCAGCACCTGGGCGCCGCGGGGGATGTTCACCTCCGCGATCTCCTGCACGCCGGACTGCTCCAGCGCCTTCTGGATGGTGTGGATGCGGTTGACGAGCGAGCCGTCCGGGTAGACCTGCACCGCCGCCGCGTCCAGCACGTACGCCGCCGCGCTGCCGCCCGTCACGGGCGCCGCCTCGTAGGCCTTCAGCGCCTCCTTGCCGTCGATGGCGTACGCCGCGAGCAGCTCCTTGCCCGTCTTCGCGCGCTCCACCGCGCGGCGCAGCGCCAGGTCCGTGCCGTCGAGCCGCAGCGCCTGCTCGCGCAGCTTCAGTGCCTCGGCGCCCTGGCCCGCGTACTCGCGCACGTCCGCCAGCCGCTTGAGGATTTCCGCGTTGCGCGGCCACACGGTGGCCAGCGTCTGGAGCACCTTCGCCGCGTCGTCGTAGCGGCGCTGGCTCACGTAGACGCCGGAGAGCGCCGCGGCGTTGGTGAGATTGTCCGGGTCCTGCGCGAGCAGCTGCGTGTAGCCCTTCGCCGCGCCGTCCAGGTCACCGCGCGTGCGCAGGTGGTCCACCCGCCGCGCGTCCGCGCCGGGGCAGCCCTCCTGGGCCTTCACCAACTCGTCGGTGCGGGCCACCGCGTCACGCCGGCGTGCCAGCGAGTACTGCAGCCCCAGCGCCTCGCACAGGCCCGGCTGGGCCTCCAGCGCCGAGGCCAGGGCCACCTCCGCCTGCGCGTCCACGTCCAGCGCCAGCGCGGCGCGGGCCAGGAGGATGTGCACCGGGAAGCCCGCGGGCTTCACCGCGTCGCGCGCCGTCTTCAGCGTGTCCAGCGCCGTGGCCGGCTGGCCGTCATCCAGGAAGAGGTCCGCGCGCAAGAGCAGCGCGGCCACGTTGCCCGGGTCCTTCGCCAGCGCCGCCTCCAGGTCGCGCGTGGCCCGGCCTCGCGCCACCTTGGACGGGATGCCGCGGTCCTGCGCGGCCTGCTCCGCGCGCAGGGTGAGCAGCGCGGGCGTCGTCGCCTCCAGCTTCGCCATCAGCCGGTGCGTGCCGTCCAGGTCGCGCGCCAGGGCGTCGCGCACCGCGAGGAAGATGCTCAGCGTCTCGCCGGCCTCGCCCTGGAGCGCCTGGGCCAGGTCCTCCGCGTCCGGGTACAGGTCCGGGGCCTCCACCTCGCCCGGGGCGCTCGCGTTCCAGCGCGGCGCGGGCCCGGTGGCGGCGGTGAGGCGCACGCCGGAGGGGCTCCCGTCCGCCCTGGCCAGCGCGAAGGAGAGGCCGCCCTGCGTGTTGTCGCGGGACATCTTCACCACGAAGCGGTGCTTGCCGGCGGGAAGCTCCAGCGCGCGCACGCTCACCGTGGACGCGGTGCGCGCCCAGTCGCGGCGCTCCAGCACGGGGGCGCCGTCCATCAGCACGCGGTGCGACGTCTGGCTCACCGTGCGCAGCACGTACACGCCGGCCTGCGCCACCTCCGCGTCGATGCCCAGCGCGTACATGTCCCCGTGGCCGGGCTCGCCGCCCAGGTCCAGCCGGCCGTCCGGCGAGCGCAGCGTGCGCGCCGTCAGCGGGCCGTAGGCGCCCGTGAAGGGACCCGCGAAGGAGCCGTCCTTCTCCGGCGCGATGGGCTCGTCGATGGCCAGCACGTGGAAGGGGGAGAAGGGGCCCACCAGCGTGGCCTCGCTCGCGCCGCCCAGGTCCTTGAGCGTCTGGGCCTGGGTGGCCGTGTCCGCGCGCAGGCTCGCGACGGACAGGCGCGCGGCGCGCAGCAGGTAGGCCGTCTCGCCCCGGGCGCCCGCGGCGAGTCCGGCGTCCACGCCCTTCAGGATGTTGTCGTCCTCCGCGCGGGAGGTGCCCACGCGGTCCAGCATGTAGCGCGCGGCGATGACGGCCACCGGGTGGCGGGGCGCGCGCTTCACCAATTCCAGCGACGCGGCGAGCGCGCGGTCGGACTGGCCATTGCGCCGGGCCAGCAGCGCCTGTCCCTGCAGGGCGTACGGGTCGCCCGGGTCCTTCTGCACGGCGGCGTCGAAGCGCTGCTGCGCGAGCTTCGCGTCACCCGCGACGAGGTACGCGTGGAAGCCCGCGAACGCGAGCGTGCGCGCCTCCGCGTCACCCTGGCCGGCCCGCTCTGCGGCGGTTTCGAGCACGTGGGGCGCGACGACGGAGGAGGGCCGGGGGCAGCCGGTGAGGCCGGCGACGAGGGCGAGCGCGGTCAGGCCGCTGCGGAAGGTGCGCATAGGGGAGCCGAGGGATAATGCAATCCCCCCGGAGAGGCCATATTCCCCTTGAGGTGGCTGTCCGGGGCCGACCCCGGCCGCTCCCCTAGCGGCGCTTCGGCGCGGGCTTGGCGGGGGCCGCCTTGACCGGCGGGCGCTTGACCGGGGGCGGCGGCGGGGCGGGCTTCTTGGCCACCACCGCCTTCGCCGGCACCGTGTTGGCGGCCACCGTGCGGGGCGGCTGCTGCGGGACGACGACCACCGGGGTGGCCGGGGTCTCCGTCATGGGGGCGGGCTTGTCCACCGTGTAGGTGAGCCCCTCGACGGTGCACGTGCCCTCGATACAGCCGATGGTCGGCACGGGGGCCTCGCCGAAGTGGGCCTGCCAGTCCGGGCCCAGGTTCAGCGGCTCCGCGATGGGGCGCTGGTCCTTGCCCTGGCCGACGAAAGCCTGCATCACGCCGTCCTCGGTGACGAACAGCTCCAGCCGCACCTCGCCCTCCGGGGACGCGAGGCCCAGCATGGCGCCGCCGCGCTCACCCAGGGACCACTCCAGGGTCAGCGGCGCGCCCGCGCCGTGGTGCACGAGCGTGACGTAGCGGCCGTCCCGGCCCATCAGCCCCAGCGAGGCCACCGGCTCCGGCGGCGGGCCGTCCCAGAGCTCCTTCAGGCGGCGCTTCCACGTGGCCGGCGGAGCTTCAGCGCGCACGCGCGCGGTCAGCCGGGCCACACCGCCCACCATTCCCAGGACATCCACGCGCGCGCGGCCCACGCGCGACGCCTCGTCGTCATCCACGGGAGGGAAGACGAGGGTCTTGTTCTCGAAGTTCAGCGTCCGGCCGGCCACCAGCATCTGCGGCAGGTCCGGGCCATCGCCCATGGTCACGCGGCGCTTGTCCGGGGTGACGTCCTCCACCCGGCCCGGGCCGTTGCGCGGCGTGTCCCGCAGCGCCTGGTCCATGATGGCCTTGCCGGGCAGCGGCGGCTGGACGCGTACCTGGCCGCTGCGGTTGTACGCCACGCCCAGCACGCCCACGGCGGCCAGCACCGTCACCCCCGCCGCCGTCTGCGCCGTCACGCGCGCCGCGCGGCGCATGGCCGCCTTCGCCCGCTGCCAGCGCGTCAGCCGCAGGGGCGGCATGGACAGCAGGCTGCCGGGGACCAGCGGCTCCAGGTCCGCGATGAGCGCGGTGACGGACGGATAGCGCTCATCCGGATCCGGCTTGAGGCACCGCATCACGATGGCGTCCACGCGCGCGTCCAGGCCCGGGCGCTTGCGCGACGGCGGATCGAAGGTGCCCAGCGGCACCTCGCCGGTGAAGGTCTCGTAGAGGATGACGCCCAGGGAGAAGATGTCCGCCCGCGCGTCCGCGCTCTTCGCGTCCACGCGCTGCTCGGGCGCCATGTACGAGATGGTGCCCATGGACACGTGCGTGGACGTGAGCGCGAAGCGCGACGCCGCGGACGCGTCGTCCAGGAAGGACGCCAGCCCGAAGTCGGACACCTTCGCGATGCCGCCGGCCTGCTGATCCAGCAGGATGTTCTCCGGCTTCAGGTCGCGGTGGATGACGCCCCGGCCGTGCGCGTACTCGATGGCCCGGCAGATTTCGAGCATCCGGCGCAAGAGCACCGGCGTCTCCATGGACGGGCTGCGCATGAGCTCGCGCAGGGACGGCCCGTCCACGAACTCCATCACCAGGTAGTAGGTGTTGTCCGTCTTCCCCTTGTCGACGATGGCGACGACATGGGGATGGCTCAGCGTCGCCAGCGCCGCGGCTTCCTTCTGGAAGCGCGCGATGAACGACGGATCCTTGGCCAGATCCGGATTCAGCAGCTTCACCGCGACCGTACGGCCGAGCGACAGCTGGGTGGCCTTGTGGACCTCTCCCATGCCGCCAGCACCGACGAGCTTCTCCAGGCGGTAGCCGCTGACGAGATCAGGTGGCCGGGAACGACTGATGGCGGTGGGCTCGAACGAGGACATGGGCGGGGAACAGGGCGGCGAGGGTAGCAGAAACGGGACGCCGCGTTACCGGTCCCCAGCTGCCCTTCCGGCCCCCTCCCGCTCGCCGGCTGGGCGGGCGGCCATGACCCAGGTGCTTCCACTGCCAGTGGGAGCCCCAAGGGGCTCCCAAGGTGGGCTCAGGTGTCCCCGGCGACGGGGCGCAGCACGCTGGTGAGGTTGGTGCGCACCTGGGACAGCGAGGAGCGCATGTTCGCGTGCCGCACCGACGCGCCAACGGCCCGCGCCAGCGACTTGAGCAGCGAAATCTCCTCCGGGCGCCACAGGCGGGCCTGGCGGCAGTCCTCGAACGCCACGAAGCCCCACCACTGCTTGGCCGGGACGATGGGGCACAGCAGCACGGACTGCACGCCCTGGCGCTCCAGCAGCTCGCGCATCATCGGCGGCGCTTCCTTGGTGGTGCAGGAGACCACCATCTGCGCCTCCAGCATGTCCGCCCACGCCATCGCGTAGTCGCGCATCGGCAGCGAGCGCAGCACCGGGTGCGCCAGCGGGGACACCACACCCGGCTCCGCCCAGGCGTAGCGCAGGTCCGTGAGGAACCGGCCCGCCAGGTTCGTGGTCCGGTTCTCGAAGAGGCACGCGCGGTCCACCTTCAGCGGGCGGGCCACCATGCCCAGCGCATCCGAACCGGTGGCCGGGCACAGGCCCTTGTCCAGGAGCAACCGCGACGCTTCGGACACCTTCGTGAACGCTTCCACCATGACCGTCTCGCTTGAAGGGGGGGAGGGGGGCACCCCTTCCTGTCGTGGATGAGCTGTCATCCACACATGTCCCGTTATGCAGGATTCCTCTGTTCCTGTCAAATGGTGGTTTTACTGAAAACCCAAGAAGAGGAGAGGTGATGCGTTGCGGAGGGCCCGGAAACGCGAACAGGGGCGCCCTCGTGAAGAGAGCGCCCCTGCCCGGGCACGGCGTGCGGTGCTTTCCTTGGAGGAGGGCGGCGGACGACTACTGCGCGGACTTCTCGGAGGCGGGGGCCTTCAGGGGCTTCTTGGTGCCGGTGCCCTGCATCATCGTCTCCGTGCGGCCGGAGGGCGCGGCCTCGGTCGTCGCTTCGGTCTTGGTCTCGGTCTTCGCCGGCGCGTGGGGATCGGCCTGCACGTCGGTGGACGCGGGGGCCTTCGTCTCCGCGGCGGGGGCCTTGGCGGGAGCGGGCTTCGTCGGGGCGGCGATGGCGGCGGTGGCGGACAGCAGGGCGGCGACGAGGAAGGTCTTCATGAGGATGAACTCGGATTCGTGACTGACTGCCCACGCTGGAGTGCGCCGGGCGTCGTCATCGCGGCTCTAGATGGGTGCGGGGATTTCTTTATTCACTCCCCGTCACGCGGCGCCGCTCGCGAGCACGCCGGTGGAAGGCCGCTGGAGTGGCAACGATTCCGCTCCCACGCGCAAACGACAACAGGGGCGCCCTCGTGAGGAGAGCGCCCCTGTCGGGACCGCATCCTGTTCCGTCCCTTGGAGGCGGACAGGGCGCGAGTGAAGCGAGGGATCAGCCCTCGGTCTTCGTCTCGGTGGTGGTCTTCTTCTCGGTCTTGGTCTTCGTGCCCTTCTTGCCGGCCTTGCCCTCGTGCTTGGTCTCGGTCTTGGACTCGGTCTTCACCTCACCCTGCGCCTCAACGGGGGCGGCGGCCTCGGTCTTCGCCTCGGCGGCGGGAGCCGGCTGCGCGGCGGGGGCGGCGGCGGGAGCCGGGGTGTTGGCGAACGCGGTGGTGGCGGCGAAGAGGGCGGCGACGATGACGGTCTTCATGGATGGCTCCGGGGACGACACGCCGACGCGGGATTGCATCGGTTGATGCCATGACCCTTGAGCACTCGCCGTGCCAGCACCGGTTTCAAGCAACTTCGCGGGGTTCTCCGGGTGGGAGCGGATCCGCCATGGGGAGAAACTCCTCAGTTGCGATTGAAACAATGGGTGCAAGCTCCCCAGGCAGGCGCACGTTGCTTTGACGGCAACGACGCTCTTCTGCAAGCTGCACCGCAACCTTCCGTTCCGAGCGCCACGCGCCGGGGCATGAAGCGGAGCATGAAGCCCGGACGTCCTCGTCGTGCATGTCGCGCGGCCAGGTGTCGGGAGAGATGGCGTATGCGGCACCTGCTGGTGGCATGGAGTGTGGCGTGGCTGGGAGTGGGATGCGCCGCGACCATTCCCCCCGAGCGCCTCCAGGCCCAGGTGACGGAGACGGAGCGCTGGCAGCGCGAGTACCAGGCCGAGCGCGAGCGCACCGAGGCGTTGGCGGCGAAGCTGGCGGCGCTGGAGTCCGCGCTGGAGGAGCTGGCGCAGGAGCGCGCGGAGGCGGAGCAGGCGCGCGCGGAGGCGGAGCAGGCGCGCACGGCCGCCACGGAAGAGCTGGCGCGGCTGGAGACGGAGCGCCACACGCTGGAGGAGCACAACGCGCAGCTGTTGGCGCGGCAGCGCGAATTGGCGGCGCTGCACGAGGAGCTGTCGGACGTCTGGTATGAGTCCGCGCTGGAGCGCGCGCGGCGGCGCACCCAGCCGCCCCTGCCGGGCGCCACCTCCACCGAGGCGGCCGGGCCGGTGCCGTGAGTTTCGCGTGGGCGTCCGCACCCGGGCGCCTGCTGGTTCTTCCTCTGTCGATTCAAGGAGCGTCCCCGTGGCGATGAACTCGCGGACCCCCATCCGTGGCTACCGCGCGGGTTTCTTCTTCGTGGTGATGCTGCTGTCGGGCGTCACCGGCTTCATGCTCTGGACGGAGGTGCGCACCGGGCATCAGGTGGACGCGCTGGTGCTGGAGGCCCTGGAGCGCGCGAGCCTCATCGGCCGCATCCGCGTGGACGTGATGGCGCTGGAGTCCGCCATCGAGGCGCACGTGCGCTCCAGCGGCGACGCCGAGCGCAAGGAAGCCGACGCGGTGATGGAGGACATCCTGGGCAGCATCCGGCAGTCCTCGGAGGCGTACATGCGCCACCTGCCGCCCGGCGAGAAGGCGATCTGGCTGCGCTTCAACGGCGCGTGCCAGGGGCTGGCGGATCAGGTGCGCGCGGCGGCGGTGTTCTCACGGCAGCGCGACGCGGAGCGCGCCCGGCGCCACCTGGTGGAGAGCATCCGTCCCCTGGCGGCGGAGGTGGACCAGCTGGCGGGACAGCTGGCCACGGAGAACGCGTCCGACGCGCGCGTGCTGGTGGGGCGGCTGGGCACGCTCCGGGTGCGCAACACGGCACTGGGCGCGGCCACCACGCTCCTGGCCATCCTGCTGTCCATGCTGGTGGGCTGGCACATCATCTCCCTGCTCAAGCGCCAGGACGCCACCATCCAGGGACAGCTGGAGGAGCTGGGGCGGCACAACCAGGAGCTGGATGCGTTCACCCGGCGCGTGGCGCACGACCTGATGGGGCCGCTGTCCCCGCTCAAGGGCTACCTGACGCTCATCCGGCGCTCTGGCGCGGTGAAGGATCCGGGCGCGCTGGAGATGATTTCGCAGTGCGAGTCCAGCGCGGTGCGCATGGGCGAGCTCATTGAAGCGCTGCTGCGCTTCTGCCGCGCGGGCACTCGGGGCGACGGGACGATGGGGGAATTGGACACGGCGGTGAGCACGCTGCTGTTGGAGGTGAGCCAGACAGCGACGGCGCTGGGCGTGTCGCTGGAGCGCGAGCTGGAGCCGGGTGTGCTGGTGGATTGCCCCGCGCAGCTGCTCCAGGTGGTGGCGCGCAACCTCCTGTCCAACGCGGTGAAGTACACGGCGGGGCGGCCGGATCCGCGCGTGAAGGTGCGCGTGGCGACGGAGGGGACGGACGCGGTGGTGGAGGTGACGGACAACGGGCTGGGGATGAGCCCGGCGACACAGGCGTCGCTGTTCCAGCCGTTCTTCCGGGCCGCGGAGGTGCGGGGCATTCCGGGGCACGGCCTGGGTCTGGCCACCACCCGGCGCGTGGTGGAGGCGCACGGCGGCACGCTCACGGTGCATTCAGAAGAGGGCAAGGGCACGCGGATCCGCGTGCGGTTCGCACGTGTGGCGCGCACTCCGGCGCCGCTTGTGGTGGAGTCCGACGCCCACTCCATCCGCAAGGCCTCATGAGCACAGCCCGAATCCTCGTCGTCGATGATGATCCGCATGCGCGGGACCTGCTCCAGCGCCTGCTGGGCGTGCTGGGGCCGGTGACGCAGGCGCCGGACCCCAAGGGCGCGGCGGAGCGGATGGGCGAGCAGTCCTTCGACCTGGTGCTCACGGACATGGCCATGCCCGACCCGGGCGACGGCCTGAAGGTGCTCCAGACGGTGAAGTCGAACCTGCCGGACACGCCGGTGATTGTGGTGACGGCGTTCGGCAACATCGAGGGCGCGCTGGACAGCATCCAGCTGGGCGCCTTCGACTACCTGTCCAAGCCGTTCGACGTGGACGCCATCATGCGGGTGGCGAAGCGCGCGCTGGAGCAGAAGCGGCTGGTGGAGGAGAACCGCACGCTGCGCAAGCAGGTGGAGCGCACGTCGCTGGTGGGCCGCAGCCAGGCGCTGCTGGAGGTCTACAAGCAGGTGGCGCGCGCGGCGACCAGCAACGTGCCGGTGCTGATTACGGGTGAGACGGGCACGGGCAAGGAGATGGTGGCGCGAGCGCTGCACAAGCGCTCGGCGCGCACGTCCGGGCCGTTCATCCCGGTGGACTGCGGCGCCATCACCGAGTCGCTGATGGAGAGCGAGCTGTTCGGCCACGCGAAGGGCAGCTTCACGGGGGCGTCGGGGGCGCGGCGCGGCCTGTTCGAGGAGGCCAACGGCGGCACGCTGTTCCTGGATGAGATTGGCGACGTGGGGATGAAGGTCCAGTCGCAGCTCCTGCGCGTGCTCCAGGAAGGCGAGATCCGCCGCGTGGGCGAGAGCGTCCCGGTGAAGGTGGACGTGCGGGTGTTGGCGGCGACGAACAAGGACTTGAAGGCGCGGGTGGCGGAGGGGCTGTTCCGCGAGGACCTGTTGTACCGGCTGGACGTGGTGCACCTGCACCTGCCGCCCTTGCGCGAGCGGCGCGAGGACATCCCGGCGCTGGTGGAGCACTTCGCGTCGCTGCACGCGAGGGGCGGGGTGCGGCCGGTGGTGACGGCGGACGCGATGGCGCGGCTCACGGTGTACGACTGGCCGGGCAACGTGCGGCAGTTGGAGAACGTGATGGCGCGGGCGCTCGCGCTGAACGTGACGGGCGTGCTGGGGCCGCCGGACTTCCCGGAGCCCATCGGTGACGCGCCCAAGCGGCTGACGGGGCTCGCGGGGGACCTGCCGAGCCTCGCGGAGCTGTCCAGGCGCTACGCGGCGCACGTGCTCCAGCATGTGGGGGGCAACAAGAGCGAAGCGGCGCGCCTGCTGGGCGTGGACCGCAAGACGCTCTACAAGCTCCTGGAGGCGCCGGAGACGCCCGAAGGGATTCCGCCCGCGGAGGGGCGGAGCTGATCCGCGGAGGCGGTTTCCGCCGTTCGTGGCAATCGCCGTTCAGGGCGCAAGCCCTGCCCACCCACGCGCTTCCGCGCGCAGGAGATCGCACCTGAGCCGACGTTGAGGATGTCAGCGGGGACCCGTACCGTTGCGGCCTGTATGCGCCGCCGCTGGTTCCCCCTCGGACTCCCCCTGTTGTTCTTCGCGTGCGCTCCGGTGGAGCCTCCCGTTCCCGCTGCATCGGTGGACGCGGGCACCGTGACGGCAGCACATGCCTCCGCGCACGATGTAGAGGCCGCGCAGGAGGCGTCCGCGCAGGCGCTCCACTCCGCATGGCAGGCCACCGCGCCCGAGCCAGCCGATGACGGTGGCGTCGCGCATGCCGCCGCTCCGGCTCTGTTGGGAGCCGTGGACACCTTGGAGGACGCGGGCAGTACGCTCTCGCTGGAGCCCTCGCTGGCGCAATCCATCTCCGTCGGCGCGAACACCGAAGCCCTGCCCGGCGAAGAGGAGCCCCAGGTCATCACCGAGTCCGAGGTTCCCGTGTTGGAACTGGGACCGGACGGTGAGCCGTTGATCGACACGGAGGACGAAGCCACCGCGACGGGTCCGGATGTCCTCGCGCGGAACCTCGACGGCGGGAGCGCCCCGGATTCGCCTGTCATCGCCGTGGGCTCCGACCCGAACGCGCCTGTCGCCAACGCGGGGACCGACACCCCGGAGCCCACAGCCATCACGGGCGCTGACGGTGACGAGGAGGCCGTCGCCGAAGCACCGCTCACGGAAGTCGACGCGGGCATGGAGCCCTACGCCATCCCGTACGCACCGGACGCGGGCTCGCTGCGTGTGCGCCGCTCCATCGCTGTTCGCTCCGAGCCCCGGCAGGACTCGCCATCGCTGGGCACCGTGGCCCAGGACATGCGCGTGAAGTGGCAGGGCGCGATGCGTGGCCCGGACTGCGACTGGGTGCAACTGCAACCGCGTGGCTGGGTCTGCGAGCGCTACCTGGAACAGAACTTCCGCGAGCCCCGTGTCCGCCCGCTGCCTCGCGTGGAGGAGGGCGCGCTCACGCCCGGCGTCTATGCGCGCGTGGTGGGCCACCGCGTGCGTGCCTATCCGAGCCTCGCGCTCGCCCGGAAGAAGAGGCAGGGAGTGCTGCTCAAGGGCTCCGTAACCGTGAAGCTCCTGGGCCAGGTGAAGGTCGGCCGGCGCACCTTCTGGCGCACCTCCGATGGCCAGTACTTCGAAGCGCGCGTGCTGCGCGAACACCGCCCCTCCGACTTCAGCGGCCTGGACGCGGAAGCGCTCGCGTCCCTGCCCATGCCCTTCGGCTGGGCCCAGTCCCGTGCCGCCCCCCGCACCGACGTGGTGGTGCGCAAGGCCCCGGACGCGCGAGCGGCCCGCGAGACGACCCTCCCGCCGCGCACGCTCGTCTCCGTGCGAGAGCTGTCCCCCGACGGCCAGTGGGTCCGCATCGCCGAGGACCACTGGGTGGCGCGCGACGACCTGCACGTCGCGTGGTCGCTGGCGTCCCCGTCCATCGTGGAGCCCGGCGCGCGCTGGCTGGACGTGGACCTGGAGGCTCAGACGCTCATCGCCTACGAGGGCGACCGCCCCGTCTACGCCACGCTCATCTCCTCCGGCAAACCCGGCACCGACACGCCGGAAGGGCTCTTCCGCATCTGGGTGAAGTTCGCGGAAGCGGACATGACGGGCACCATGGGCAAGGCCAGCTACCGCGTGGCCACCGTGCCGTGGACCATGTTCTTCGAGGGTGACTTCGCCCTGCACACCGCCTACTGGCATGACCGCTTCGGCGAACCCGTGAGCCACGGTTGCATCAACCTGGCCCCCAAGGACGCGCGAGCCCTCTATGGCTGGACCACGCCGGAAGTGCCCACCGGCTGGTCCATGGTCCACGCGATGCCGGAGGACCCCGGCACCTGGGTGCGCATCCGGGGCCAGGCCCACGAAGCGCCGAAGAAGCGCCGCAAGGGCACTGCCCCCGTCGTCGCCACCGTCCGGGACCTCTAGCCGGCTGTTGAAGGGCTACATGTACAATGCGCGACTGAGGCGGACTCCGTACTCCGCATCGGGATTCGTGGTGCCGTCCCCGACCCGTTCCATGATGGCCGCCACCGCCAGGTCGCGCCGCTTGGGCAATCGCGCCGCCTCGGCTGCCGCCAGCGCCGCCGGCAACTGCTCGCGGGTGAGGTCCGTGCAGTAGCACGGCGCGCCAGGCTGCTGCCGCCACGACTCCGCGAGCGTGCCCGCGTCGAATGCGTCGAACCCGGTGTCCTCGACGAGCGCCATGCCCACCTTGCGATCCGCGTCCCGGTCCGCCGCCACGGAGAGCGCGATGCGTCCCGGGCTCCCCGGAGCCATGCCCTTGGTCGCGAAAGACGCGGAGCCAATTGAGTTCCACGCCTTGACGATCGGCCGGCCCAGCACCCCGGCCACCCACATGCTTTCGACCTGTCCGGCCTCGATGGCGGCGACCTTGCTGTCACGGGCGGGGTAGTAGTTCGACGTGTCGATGACCACCGTCCTGGCGGGAACGCTGGCGATGAGCGGCGCGATCCCGGGGAGACGGTTCAGGGGAACCGAGAGGATGACGACGTCCACGTCGGTTACCGCTTCCGCGGCCGTGACCGCGCGTGCGCCGGTGGCCAGCACCTCGGCCTCGATCGTCTCCGGGCCACGCGAGTTGGCCACCTTCACTTCATGCCCGGCCGCACCCAGCTTGCGCGCCAGGGTCTTCCCGATGTGTCCAACGCCAACGATGCCAATCTTCATGATGGGGTCTCCTGCTGCTGGGTGAAGGCTTCACTCGTCTGCCGGGTGCGCGAGCGCTTCGAGCGTGCGACGAAGATCGTCCAGCCCCCGGTCGGTCAGCTGGCAGGCCGTCTTGATCTTCCCGGAGATGCCCCGGACCTTGGCTTCGAGGGCGCGGCCGCGAGACGTCAGGTCCACCAGCACCCGGCGTTCGTCGGCAGGGTCACGCTTCCGCGTGACGAACCCCGCCACCTCGAGCCGCTTGACCAGCGGGGTGATGGTGCCCGTGTCCATGTCCAGGCGGGCGCCGAGCTCGCCAACGGAGAGAGGCGCACCCTCCAGCAACGCGAGGATCACGAGGTACTGGGGGAACGTCAGGCCCAGCGGCTCAAGGAACGGCTTGTGCAGCCGCACCATCCGATTGGCCGCGCCATAGAGGGCAAAAGACAGCTGTGTGCTGACGCTTTTCGATTCCAAGGCCACGTTCTCTCGTGCGCTATTGTCTAGCGCGCTAGATAATTGGGGGCGCGTCGTGGATCAACTGCTTCTAGCCGGTCAGGGGGAGGGGGGCGCCGTGCTCTAGCCGCCCAGCACGGACACCGTGACGCGGCGGCGGTGCGGCGACGTGCGGTGCTCCCAGACGTAGACGCCCTGCCACGTGCCCAGGTCCGCCTCGCCGTCCTTCACCGGGATGCTCAGGGACACCTGCGTCAGCACCGTGCGCACGTGCGCCGGCATGTCGTCCGGGCCCTCCGCGTCGTGCTGGAACAGCGGATCCCCGTCCTTCACCAGCCGGGAGAAGAACGCCTCCAGGTCGCGCTGGACGACGGGGTCCGCGTTCTCACCGATGATCAGCGACGCGCTGGTGTGGTGCAGGAAGAGCGTGCACAGGCCCTCGCGGATGCCCGTGCCCTTCACCGCCTTCCGCACCTCACCGGTGATGTCCACCAGGCCTCGGCCCCGCGTGGACACCGTCAGCTCCTTCGCCTGATACACCCCACGCCTCCGTCCCGCGGCTTCAGCGCCCGTCCAGCCGCTTCACGAGGAATGCCGCCAGCTGCTCCAGCTCCTCCGTGATGATGGTGTGCCCACCGTCGAAAGGCAGGAACTCCACCGGCAGCCCCGCGCCCGTCAGCAGGTCGCGCAGGCGCTCGCCTTCCTGGAAGGGCAACACCGGATCCTGCCGGCCGTGTCCCTGGAACACCGGCAGGGACGGACGGCCGCGGACCTTGGGCTCCCACTCCTTGCCGGCGACCATGGCCCCGGACAGCAGGCACAGGCCGGCGGGGCACTCCTCCAGCCGCAGCGCCACGTCCGTGGACATCATCGCGCCCTGGCTGAAGCCTCCCAGCACCACGCGGTTCAGGGGCACCTGGAGCGCCGCCACCACGCTCATCAGCGCCCGGCGCGCGGCGGGCATCCCCGGCGGCACGGCCTGGGAGTACTGCGGCCAGTCCCGTCCCTGGCCCATCAGGATGGCCATGGGGATTTCGAACCACGCGCGGCCTCCGGGCATGCCCAGCGCGTCCAGCGACAGCAGGGCCTCCGGGAAGACGAACCGCACGCCCTGCGCCAGGCGGGGCGCGGCCATCATCAGCTCGGGCGCCAGCGCCACCAGGTCCGTGCCCGGCGCGCCGAAGCCGTGGCTCAACAGCACCACCAGCTCCGGCGTGGCGCCCTCGGGGAGCGCGTCCACCACGTGGCAGTCCAGCTCTCCCAGCTTCGTGCGCACGTGGCGCGGGCGGAGGCTCACGGCTGCGTGTCGCTGATGGTGATGTGCTTGATGACCATCTCCGTGTCCGGGCGGTCCTGACGGTTGCGCGGCGTGTTGGCGATCTTCAGCACCACATCGTCGTACCCCTTCACCACCTCACCGAAGATGGTGTGTCGGCCCTTGAGGAAGTTCGGCTTGGACGTGGTGATGAAGAACTGGCTGCCGTTGGTGCCCGGGCCCGCGTTGGCCATGGCCAGCAGGCCCTCCTTGTCGAAGTCCCGGTTGCTCTTGAACTCGTCCTCGAAGCGGTAGCCCGGGTCGCCCCGGCCGGTGCCCGTGGGGTCGCCGCCCTGAATCATGAAGTCGGGGATGACGCGGTGGAAGATGACGCCGTCGTAGAGCGGCTTGCCCTCCACGCGCTCACCCGTCTTGGGGTTGATCCACTCCTGCTCGCCGGACGCCAGGCCCACGAAGTTCGCCACCGTCTTGGGCGCGTCCTTGGAGAAGAGCTTGAGCACGATGGTGCCCTGGTTCGTCTCCATCGTGGCCCAGAGGTCCTGGCCTTCCAGGGCCTTCTTCTGGAAGCCCTTCGCGGAGGCCACGTCCGTCTGCAGGCTCACCGTGCGGGTGGCCGCGGCGGAGTTGGAGGGTTGGGCGGCGGGAGCCTTCGCGGCGGGCGGCTGCTCCTTGTCCTTGGAGCACGCGGTCAGGGCGAGGCAGAGGAGTCCAGCGGTCAGGAATCGGGTGCGCATGGGGCGCGCATCCTAGCGGCTTTCGACCCGGCTCCAGCGTGTTAAAGAGGGTCTCTACTCCCGGAGGTTTCCCCTGTGACAACCGGACAGGAATGGCTGGTTGACGCGAGCGGCTGCGTGCCGGAGCGGCTCAAGGACGCGGCCGCGCTGGCGGCACTCTTCGAGGAGCTGGTCGTCCTGATGGACCTGAAGGTCGTGGGCCAGCCGCAGTGGCACGTCTTCCCGGAGCCCGGCGGCGTCACCGGCCTGGCGCTCCTGGCCGAAAGCCACCTGGCCATCCACACCTTCCCGGAGCATGGCTTCGCCGCGCTCAACGTCTACTGCTGCCGCACCCGCGCGCGTCCGGACTTCGACGCGCTGGCGGCGAAGCATCTGGGCGCCACGTCGTGCCGCGTGCGCGAGCTGTCGAGAGGGGTGGAGGCGTGACGCAGGGGGCGTGTCCGTCGTGTGGCGCGAGCGTGGAGTTCTCCGCCGGGTCGGCGCAGGTCGTGGTGTGCGGCCACTGCCAGACGATGGTGGCCCGCGTGGGCGCGGAGCTGGAGGACCACGGCAAGGTGGCCCGCATCGTGGAGACGGACTCCCCGCTGCGCCTGGGGCTGGAGGGCCGCGTCAACGGCACCTCGTATCAAATCGTCGGGCACCTCCAGAAGGACCACGGCGCCGGCCCCTGGGACGAGTGGTACGTGGAGATGTCCGACGGCCGCACCGGCTGGCTCAGCGAGTCCGAGGGCGCCTTCCACCTGCTCTCCGACGCGGGCGTGGAGGAGGGCCTCGAGCTGGAGAACCTCCACCCCGGCGACCGCCTGCGCCTGCGCAACCGCCCGCTGGTGGTGGAGGAGCGCGGTCACGGGCGCGTCGTCGCCGCGGAGGGCCAGCTCCCCAGCGACGTGGATCCCCAGGCGGACAGCTACTACGTGGACGCCACCGGCCCGCGCGGCCTGTTCGTCACGCTGGACTTCGGCACGCGCGACCGCGACCCGGAGGTGTTCCTGGGGCAGCGGCTGGAGCTCAAGCAGCTGGGCATCCCCGCGGGAGAGATGCGCCCTCGCGTGCGCAAGGTCCAGCTCCAGCAGGCGCGCTGCACCAACTGCAACGGCCCGCTGGAGCTGCGCGCGCCGGACCAGACGCTGCGCGTGGCGTGCCCGTACTGCGGCGCGCTGATGAGCGTGGCGCAGGGCAAGCTGGCCTTCCTCAAGCTGCTCCAGAAGCCGGAGCTGCCGGCGGCCCTCCAGCTGGGACAGAAGGGCACGCTCGACGGCACGGAGTGGATCTGCATCGGCTACCAGGAGCGCTCGTGCGTGGTGGAGGGCACGCGCTACCCGTGGATGGAGTACCTGCTCTACCACCCGGCGCGCGGCTTCACCTGGCTGATGGAGTCCAACGGCCACTGGGTGTTCCTGACGCCCCTGGCCGCCGGTGACGCGAACGTCGTGCCGCAGGTGTCCGCGCACCACGGGGGCCGCCGCTACAAGGCCTTCCAGTCCGTCACCGCCGTCACCGACGCGGTGGTGGGCGAGTTCTACTGGAAGGTCTTCCAGGGCGAGAAGGCGCGCGCCACGGAGTACGTCGCGCCGCCGTACTCGGTGAACGAGGACGCGACCGACAACGAAGTCACGTACACCCACGGCGAGTACCTCTCCCCGGAGACGGTGCGCGACGCGTTCAAGCTGAAGGAGCCGCTGCCCAGGCCCCGCGGCATCGCGCCCAGCCAGCCCAACCTGCGCCGCGAGTCGATGATGCGCACGCTGCGCTGGTCCGCGGTGTGGCTCCTGGGGCTGTTCGTCCTGGCAGGGGTGCTCCACGCGCGCGCGCTCAACGCGCGGGTGCTGGACCTGCAGGTGACGCTGCCCCGGACCGCGACCCCCGGCACCCCCGAGGCCATGCACTTCAGCGAGCCCTTCGAGCTTCAGCGGGCCGGCAACATGCGGGCGCAGATCCACATGTCGCAGGCGCTGAACAACGCCTGGGTGGGCGTGCAGGGCGACCTGGTGAACCAGGACACGCAGGACGTGGTGAGCTTCTACGAAGAGGTGAGCTACTACCACGGGCGCGACAGCGACGGCTCCTGGAGCGAGGGCGGCCAGAGCGGCAGCGTGTTCCTGTCGTCGCTGCCCAAGGGGACGTACGTGCTGCGGACGACCACGTCGTTCGACCCGGCCCTGAAGCTCGCGGGGCCCCAGCTGGGGCCGGTCGTCAGCTACCAGGTGGTGCTCACGCACGACACGCCCAACGAGAGCTGGTTCATCCTCTCGCTGGTGCTGCTGCTGGTGATTCCGGCGCTGTCGTTCTTCTTCTCCCACGGCTTCGAGACCGAGCGGTGGAAGGAAAGCAACCTGTAGCGGGCAAGGAGGTGGACGATGAAGTACCTGGGCGGACTGGTGCTCGTGGCGTACGCGTGGGCCACCTATACGGGCTGGGCCCCATTCAGTGACGAAGAGCGCGGGCGGGTGACCGGCGACGTGAAGCGCGGTCCCGGCGGCGTGCTGCTGTGGACCGGTGGATTCATGGGAGGCAAGTGATGCTGTTGCTCGGAGTGGTGGTCACCCTGCAGGGAGTGCTGGCGAGCGTCATCTATTCGCTCATCGGCCTGGTGGTGTTCGTGGCCGGCTTCTACGTCATCCGCCTCATCCTGCCGTACGACGTGCACAAGGAAATCGAGGTCGACCAGAACACCGCGCTGGGCATCGTCATCGGCTCGTTCATCCTGGGCCTGGCCATCATCATCGCGGCGGCCATCAGCGGCTGAAACACGTGACGCTTTGAACAAGACGCTGCTCTTCCTCACCGTCCTCGTCATCGCGACGTGCGGGCTCATCTACGAGCTCATCGTCGGGACGCTCGCCAGCTACCTGCTGGGGGACAGCATCACCCAGTTCTCCACTGTCATCGGCGGCTACCTCTTCGCCATGGGCATTGGCAGCTACCTGTCGCGCTTCGTGGAGCGCGGGGTGGCCCAGCGCTTCGTGGAGATAGAGCTGGCCGTGGCCCTGTTCGGCGGGCTGTGCGCGCCGATGCTGTTCCTCACCTTCACGCTCACCAGCGTGTTCCCCGTGGTGCTGTACGGCACCGTGCTGCTCATCGGCACGCTGGTGGGGCTGGAGATTCCCCTCCTGCTGCGCATCCTGCAGGACCAGCTCAAGTTCAAGGACCTGGTCAGCCAGGTGCTGACGTTCGACTACCTGGGCGCGCTCGCGGCCAGCGTGGCCTTCCCGCTCTTGCTGGTGCCGAAGCTGGGACTGGTGCGCACGTCGCTGCTCTTCGGCCTGCTCAACGCGGGCGTGGGGCTGTGGAGCACGTGGCTCCTGGCGCCCGTGCTGGCCAACCCCGTGCGCCTGCGCGTCAAGGCGGTGGCGCTGTGCGCGGGGCTGCTGGTGTGCTTCGCGATGGGGGACCGGCTCACCACGTTCTACGAGGACCAGCTCTACGCGGATGACGTCGTCCACGCCACGAGCTCCCCCTACCAGCGCATCATCGTCACGCGCGGCAAGCGGGGCTTCTCGCTGTTCCTCAACGGCAACCTCCAGTTCGCCAGCATCGACGAGTACCGCTACCACGAGTCCCTGGTGCACCCGGCCATGGTGCGCGCGCGGAAGGTGGAGCACGTGCTCATCCTGGGCGGTGGGGACGGGCTCGCGGCGCGCGAGGTGCTGAAGTACCCGGACGTGAAGTCCGTCACGCTGGTGGACCTGGACCCCGCCATCACCGGGCTCGCTACGAACTACCCGGAGCTGGCGGCGCTCAACCACCACGCCATGACGCACCCGAAGATGCGCGTCATCAACACGGACGCCATGCAGTTCCTGACCGAAGGCGCCAACGCCTGGGACGTCGTCATCGTGGACTTCCCGGACCCCAACAACTTCGCGTTGGGGAAGCTGTACACGACGGGCTTCTACAAGATCCTGAAGAGGCGCCTGGCACCGGGCGGCGTGGCGGTCATCCAGAGCACGAGTCCGCTGTTCGCGCGGCGCTCGTTCTGGTGCGTGGAGACCACGTTGAAGGCGGCGGGCTTCTGGACGCAGCCGTACCACGCGCTGGTGCCGTCCTTCGGTGAATGGGGCTACGTGCTGGTGGCTCAGGAGCCGGCCGGCCGCCACCGCCCGCTGCCGGAGGGGCTGGCGTTCCTGGACGAGGACACGCTGGAGGGGCTCACGCGCTTCTCCCCGGACATGGCAAAGCTGCCGGCGGAGGTGAACCGGCTGAACAACCAGGTGCTGGTGCACTACTACGAAGAAGAGTGGCGCCGGTGGAACTGACGCGGCGCGAGCTGGTGGCCGCGTTCCTGGGCGCCTCCGTCGCGAGCGCCTGTACGCGGCAGGCCGCTCGCGCGCCGGTGCCGGGCGCCATCGTGGACCGGGCGGTGGATACCGGCCACAAGTTGCGCACAGGGCCGCTGCCGCGCGCGCAGACCTTTGAACCGGTGGACGTGTTGATTGTCGGCGCGGGCGCGGCAGGGCTGTCCGCCGCGTGGCGCCTGTCCGCCGCGGGCGTGAAGGACCTGCGCGTGGTGGAACTGGAGGCGGAGGCCGGGGGCACGTCCCGCTCCGGCCGCAACGCCGTGTCCGCGTTCCCGTGGGGCGCGCACTACCTGCCGTCCCCCCTGGAGGACACAGGGCCGGTGATGCGCCTGCTGCGGGAGATGGACGCCGTCACCGGCGTGGACGCGGAAGGCCACCCGTCGTTCGCGGAGGAGCTGCTCATCCAGGAGCCCGACGAGCGCGTCTTCTTCAAGGGCCACTGGTACGAAGGGCTGTACCTGCGCGCGGGCGCGAGCCCTGAGGACCTGGCGGAGCTGGAGCGCTTCGACGCGCGGATGAACGCCTTCGCCGCCGCGCGCGACGCGAAGGGGCGCAAGGCGTTCGCGGTGCCGGTGGCGCTCTCCAGCGACGACGCGGAGTGGACCGCGCTGGACGCGCTGAGCATGGCGCGGTGGATGGAGGCGGAGGGCTTCCGCTCGCCCCGGCTGAAGTGGTTCGTGGACTACGCGTGCCGCGACGACTACGGCGCCACCTCCGAGCACGTCTCCGCCTGGGCGGGCGTCTGGTACTTCGCCGCGCGGCAGAACGGGAAGGGCGAGCGCAGCGACGGCTTCCTCTCCTGGCCCGAGGGCAACGGCCGGCTGGTGAAGCAGCTGGCGTCGTCGCTGGGCCCTCGCCAGCTGGAGACGCAGGTGCTGGTGCACACGGTGGAGCCGGGAGAGGACGGCTGCCGCGTGCACGCGCTGGATGCGCGCACCGGGGCGCCTCGGGCCTTCCATGCCCGGCAGGTGGTGCTGGCGTGCCCGCGCTTCGTCGCCGCGCACGTGGTGGCACCGTGGCGCGAGGCCCGCCCCGCGTGGATGGACGCCTTCGTCTACAGCCCGTGGGTGGTGGCCAACCTGACGGTGTCCGCGCCGCCGGCGTCGCGAGGCTTCCCGCTGGCCTGGGACAACGTCTTCTACGAGAGCCGGAGCCTGGGCTACGTGGTGGCCACGCACCAGTCGCTGCGCCAGGACGCGCGCGGGCCCACGGTGCTCACCTGGTATCTGCCCATGGCCGGCGCGGACGTGAAGGCGGAGCGCAATCAGGCCCTCTCCGCGACGTACGGGGACTGGGAGGCGCTGGTGATGGCGGATCTGTTGCCGGCGCACCCCGGGGTGGGCGCGCTCGCGCAGCGGCTGGAGGTGCAGCGCTGGGGCCACGCCATGGTACGGCCCCAGCCGGGCTTCCTCTGGGGCGAGGCTCGCCGCGCCGCGCAACAGAGCCTGGGGCGGCACCTGCACTTTGCGCACACGGACCTGGGCGGCATGGCCCTCTTCGAGGAGGCCAACTGGTTCGGCGTGCAGGCCGCGGAGCGGGCCCTGGCGGGAATGGGGCTCAAGAGCGCCAGTTGGTTGTAGCCATCCGAAGCGGGAGGGAAGGGCACATGAAGGACAGTCGCTTCAGCCGGGCGGAGTTCCTCGGACTCACCAGCCTGCTCGCGGGCTCCACGCTGTTGCCGGGACGGAGTCATGCGGCTCCGGACGGAGGCACGCCGTCCCTGCGCACCACCAAATCGCCGGGGCTCGTGGGCGTTCCCGCGGCGAACGCGAACGCCGCGGCCCCCAAGCCGGGTCCGCCTTCGCCGGAGGAGATGGCCCAGCTGCACCGGGCCTGCATCGCCTCCCTGCCCGTCACCTCCACGTCCGACGACGGCGCGGAGTACGTGCGCATCGGCGAGTGGATGCAGCGCCAGAAGCTGTCCAGCGACACGTACGGCAACGGCGACTTCGTGCAGGCCTTCGAGAAGAAGATCGCGGACCTGCTGGGCTTCGAGGACGCGTGCTTCATGCCCACGGGCACCATGGCGCAGCTCATCGCGCTGCGCATCTACGCGGACGCAAGCAACGTGCGCACGGTGGGCGTGCACCCGTCGTCGCACCACGTGCTGCATGAGGACGACGCCTACTCCGTGCTGCACCAGCTGCGCACGGTGAACCTGGGCCCGTGGACGCGGCCGCTCCTGGCGGAGGACGTGGCGAGGTCCCCCGACACGCTGGGCAGCGTCAGCGTGGAGCTGCCGGTGCGCTGGCTGGGCGGGCAGCTCCAGACGTGGGAGCAGCTCCAGGAGCTCAAGCGCACCTGCCGCGACAAGAAGGTGAAGCTGCACATGGACGGCGCGCGGCTGTGGGAGAGCCAGCCCTTCTATGGCCGCTCCTACGCGGACATCTGCAAGGGCTTCGACTCCGTCTACGTGTCCTTCTACAAGATGATTGGCGGCATCGGCGGCGCGATGCTGGTGGGCAGCCGCGACTTCATCAAGGAGTCGCGCGTGTGGCGCCACCGGCACGGCGGCAACCTGTTCCACCTGGCCCCGCTGGTGGCCTCTGCCGCCATGCGCTTCGACGCGGCGCTGGCCGCCATCCCCGGCTACGTGAAGCGGGCGAAGTCACTCACCGCGCTCATCGCGGCGGACTCGCGCGTCACGGTGCTGCCGCAGCCCGTGCAGACGAACATGTTCCACGTGTTCCTGCGCGGCTCACCGCAGGCCTACGCGAAGCAGCGCGACCGCATCGCGCGCGAGGACCGCGTCTGGGTGGCGTGGGGCTTCGGACAGACGCGCGTGCCCGGCGTCGTGTCCACGGAGCTGCAGGTGAGCGAGGGGCTCCAGAACATCAGCGACGCGGACGCGGCCAAGGCCTTCCTGCGCCTGCTGGAGGCGGCCTGAGTCCTGGCCGCCAACCCTGACGTCGGGTGTCAATGTCAGACACCCGACATATGAAACACAGCACCGCGGCCGTGCGTCAGGCCGCCTTCTTGATGCTGTACTGCGGCTCCTGCGCCTGCGCCTTCAGGAAGAACTCCGAGTCCAGCAGCATCGCGATGCGGCCCTTGTCGTCGTGGAACGCGATGGGGCCGTGCGCGGTGAAGTGGATGAGCGACTCCTCCAGCGCGGTGGTGGACGGGTGCTCGGCGCCCAGCGGCTCGAACTCGTAGTCGCCCGCGCGGGTGACGCCCAGGCGGTCCTGCGTCGAGCCGGAGAGGATGAAGATCTCCGCCGGGCCCAGGTGCTTGTGCGGCGCGAAGACAGCGCCCTTCTCCATCTTCAGGATGGCGCTCCACACGCCCGTCTCCGCGCTCACGCGCAGCAGGCGGTAGGAGGTTCCAGGACCGAGCGGCTTCCACTCGAGGTCCGCGGTGTGAACCATTCCATCCATCATCGCCATTCCGGACATGAAAGCCTCCACGGTCGGCCCTGCGTCTGTGTGTCGCCATCCATGATAACGCCCGGAAAGGAAATCCTTGCAAGTTAGTCACACGTGTCAGGTTGTTGTCTTTGAATCACCCCTTTGTCTCAGGAAGATTTCACGGCGGCTGTCCGGCGGCGCCGCTGCCAGTCGCATTTTCTGATCAGGCAGAAAGCATCCGGTGGCAGCGGACCCAGGTGGAAAACCGCATGGCGGGCGGGCTCCACGGAGGTTGCGTGAGGCGTCCGCTCACTCCGTCCGGGTCGCGGTCGTGAGGGACGTGCCACCCCGGCCGCGATTGAGACGGGCCTGCGCCAGCCGGTGGAACGAGCGCGCGTCGGACGTGTCATCGCGGGGAACCGCGCGGTAGAGCGCTCGGGCCGCTTCCGTCAGCCCGAAGGACTCCGCGAGCCGGGCCTTCACGTAGATGAGGCCCGCGTCCGTGGGCGTGTCCGCGCCGCCCAGGTCCATGGCGTCGTCCACCAGCTTTCGCGCCTCCACCAGCTTGCCGGACTCCACCAGCAGCGCGGCGAGCAGGGCGGTGGGCGTCGTGTCTCCCTCCGCGCCCAGGCGCACGGCCTTCTGGGCCCACGCGATGTCCTCGGGCTTCACCCGGCCGCGGTGCAGCGCGGCCCAGGCCAGGGTCCGGTACGCGTCCGCCCCCGCGCCGCCCAGCTCCATCAGCTCACGCGTGGCTTCGTCCAGCCTCGACCAGTCGCCCAGGTTCAGGGAGGCCAGCATCAGCGACTCGAAGCCCAGGCTGTCCGTGTGCAGCAGTCCGAGGCGGCTGTCGGACACCTGGCGCAGCTCCGCCCACCGGCCGCGCTCCGAGAGCATCTCGCGCTTGAGCCAGAAGGCATCCGCGGACTGCGGGACGTCCGAGCGCACCTCGTCCAGGATGACCTCGGCGTTCGGGCTCTGGCCGCTCGCCCGCATGGCCACCGCCAGCGCCATCATCAGCCGGTGCCGCTCCTCTCCTGACGCGTATTGCGCCTGGGCCCGCAGCGCGGCGAGCACGCGCGCGTCCCCCGTGCTCGCGCCCAGGTAGGCGCAGGCGGCGCGCAGGTGCGTCACGCCCTCCGCTCCGGAGAAGCCTCGCAGCGTGTTCGCGAAGGAGGCCAGCGGGGCCAGGCCCGACGGTTCCACCGCGCGGGTGTCCGCCACGGCCCACTCAATCCACACCAGGGCCTGCTTGAGCTTGCCGGCATCCAGCCACCGCAGCGCCTCCGCTCCCAGCGGGCGCGGATCCGTCACCGAGCCCAGCAGGCGCAGCTGGTTGCTCTCGTTCACGATGTACCAGGCGTCCTCGTACACCTGTGCGCCCAGCAGGAACTTCAGCCGCACCCGGTAGCCGATCTTCTCCTGGCCCTCCACCTTGAGGTCGAGCGCGGCCACCGCGAGGTCCGCCATGGAGGACTCGCCCACGGTGTCCAGGGAGGTCCGCGCGAAGCGCGAGGCCTGGGCCTGGAGCAGCTCCAGCTTGCGGTCCAGCGTGCTGTCCTCGCGGTCGCGGTTGGACAGCAGGGGGCGGATGGTGGCCTTGAACTCCTTCGCGTCGCGCGCCGTCCAGGCCGCCTTGACGATGCGGCGCACCAGCGCCTCCGGCCCCTTCTCCTCCTTCGTGTTCTTGCCGTCGCGGGCGTTCTTCGCCAGCTCCAGCTGGAACTGGCGGTCCGGATCGTAGGCGCCCTTGAGCGCGGCCTCGAAGAGCTTCACCGCGTCGCCCGCGCGGCCTCGCGTCAGCAGGTGGTTGCCCGCGAGCGCCAGCGCCTCGCGGCGGTCATCCGGGCCCTCGAGCTCCAGGTCCGCCGCCGCGATGGCCTCCGGGATGCCCTGGCGTTCCGCCGTGGTCATCACCAGCACCTTCGTGCGCAGCTCCGAGGGCGCGGCCTTGCGCGCGGCCTCCAGCGCCTCGGCGGTGGCGCCCGAGCGGAACAGGGCCGCGATGAGCCGGTCGTCCACGTCCTGGGCGTGCAGGTCATCGCGCAGGTGGCGCCAGGTGGCCACCGCCTCGGCGAGGGGCGCGCCCCGGCCGAAGTGCTCGCCCTCGCGGTTGTGCTCCAGCAGGTCCGCCAGGAGCGCGTTCGCGGCGACGTTGTCTGGCTCCAGCGCGATGGCCTTGCGGCATGCCGCCACCGCGCCCTCCAGGTCCGCGCCCGGCCGCAGCCGCTGGCCCTGCGAGTCATGCTGCAGGACCCACGCGAGCACGTGGTGGACCAGCGGCGAGGACGGCCGCTGCTCCACGGCGCGGCGTGCCTCGATGCGGGCCTGCTCGCCAAAGCCCAACCGCAAGAGCGTGCCGGCGTAGCGCGCGCGCACCTGCGCCGAATCCGCGCGCGAGGTGAGCCGCTTCTCGTAGAGGTCCAGGCCGTCCTTCACCCGCCCCGCCTCCACCAGCCGGGCGCCCCGGTCCTCGAACTCAACCACCAGCGGCGCCCGGTGCGCGAACGTGGCCAGCGCCGTGCGGAAGGCCGTGACCTCGTCCGGCGTGTAGCGGCGCTTCACGGTGTCGAAGCGGAAGGTGGCGGTGAGGCCGCCGTCGGACTCGCGCGTGTAGCCCAGCGCGAGCGTGGCGGGCCCCAGGGACAGCGTCTCGTCGCGGGGGACGGTCCGCACGCCGAAGCCCTGGGGCGGGCGCAGGCGGTAGCGCACCTCCGCGCGGTAGGCCACCGGGAGCACCAGGTCCGCCTTGCGCTTCGCGGGCAGGGCGGGCTTGCGGCCCAGCTCGTCCGGCAGCAGCTCCCGCACGTCGTCCAGGGAGTCCGGCAGCCAGGCCAGGGGCGAGTCGAGCCGCAGGGGGACGCGCGCGCTGCGCCAGCCCGTGGTGGCGAAGCGCGCGGACGCGACGTCCAGCTCCAGCCGGAAGGGGCCGGTGCCCTCCTCCAGTGACGTGTGCTTCATGCCCTCCAGGGTGCCCTGGTACTGCGCGGTGGCGAGCGCCTCCAGGTTGCGGCGCAGGTCATCCGGGCGCACCGCGCGCAGCATGCGACGGTACTGCACCGCCAGCGAGCCCGACAGCTCGCGCGTCTCCTTCACGCGGGCCGGGCCTTCGTCGGACAGCTCCACGGTGCGGGTGAAGAGGGCGGTGTTCGCCGAAGGGGGCGCCTCGTCGATGACGGTGAGCCCCTGCGTGTCCTGCGCGGCCACCAGCGCGTGGCGCCCCTGCAGCTCCGGAGCGAGCATCCCGGCCTCCGCGCCGGGATCCGTGGGGTCGATCCACAGGGCGGGCGTGCCGGGAATGTGGACGATGGCGTGATTGAAGAAGCCCATGCCCGGAAGCTCCGGCACGTCCTCGCGCCCGGAGCGCACCAGCGCCACGTGGGCGGGGATGCCCGCGCCGCGCAGCAGGCCCACGAGCAGCGTGGACATCTCCTTGCAGTCGCCGTACTGGCGCGCGAGCACCTGCTTCGGCGGGGCGGGAACGATGGCGGCGGCGCCGAACTCCAGGCCCGTGTAGCGCACCGACTCCCGCACCTCCTCCAGCAGCCGCTGCGCCACGACGCGGCGGTCCTTGGTGCCCTTCGCGAGCGCGCGGGCGCGGCCCTGGAGCGACGCGCCGTCCAGCTGCTGCTCCACGATGGCGTCATAGGCCCGGGCCACCTCGTTCCAGGAGCGGCCCGTGGAGAAGGCCACGTGCGGCTGGAAGGCCTGGGCCGCGGGCAGGTCCGCCTCCAGCGCCGTCACGGCGGCGTAGGGGCCGCCCTCGAAGCTCAGCCGCTTGCGGTCGGACTGGTGCTGCGGCAGCGGCTCCAGCGGCAGCCCCTGGACGCGCAGCGCGAGCTGGGTGCTGGGGGCCACGTCGATGGCCAGGCGCACCTTGCGCACGGGCACGGGGCTGGCGAAGTAGAAGTGCGTGACGACGCCCGCGTCGAAGAACGCCTGCGTGTCCTCCACCACCGCCTCCATCTCCACGATGCTGCCGGGCCGCAGCGAGGGCAGCGGCGCGCGCAACGCGCGGGTGTCGCTGTAGACGTCCGGCGCCGAGTCCTCCACGGGCGCGTCGTGCAGCGTCCCTTCATCCAGCGGGTGCTCCTTCCCATCCGGCGTGATGACGCGGGCGCGCAGGACGGGGCGCTGCTGGCGCCAGGGGGACCACTCGGCGCGGGCCTCGGCCCACTGGCGCACGCCCGCGGCGGTGAGGATGCGGAAGACGTTGCGGTGGGTGGTGCGCCAGCGGTGGGGCCCCAGCTCCTGGTAGTTGCCTTCCCGAAGCAGCACCTCCACGTCACCGCCCCCGGCGGGCGCGGGCAGCTTCGCGGCGCTGGAGGCCATGGCGGAGGCGGAAGCCGTGAAGGCCGGCCCTTCCCAGGCCAAGGCGCGCTCGGCGCCCAGGGCGGGAAGCGCGGCGAGGAGCAGGCAGAGCAGCGTGGAGGACGTCGCGTTCCGGAGGGCCGGAACCGGTGAGGCATTGCGCATGGGCGTGGGCGCGCGCCCGTCCAGACGGGAACCGCGAGAAGGAGGACGCGCGGTGCAAAGCCTAACGAATCGCCTGCGTGGAATGACACGCACGCCCCGTCATGGCCGCGAGCGGTTTGCGCCTCAATGACTGTTCATATGCGAGGGATTGATTGATTACCGGGTAAGTCAGGTGGGTACGCCAGGACCGGGGAGGACCGGAAGAGTGCGCTAGTCTCCCGGTCCGATGCCCCGTCTCCTCTCGCCCGCCCAGGCCTGGCTGTTCGGCCGTGGCGTGGACCTCACCGTGTTCGCCGGCAGCGCGCTCGTGTCCGTGGCCTTCGTGCTGGCCGCGCCGTGGCTGGGCGCGGTGGGGGACACGCCCGCCTGGGCGTGGCTCCTGTTCGTGGTGGGCGTGGACGTGGCGCACGTCTGGTCCACGCTGTTCCGCACGTACCTGGACGGCGAGGAGGTGTCGCGCCGCCCGGGCCTCTACGTGGGCGCGCCGCTCGCCGCGTACACGGCGGGCGTCTTCGCGTACATGGTGTCGCCCGGCGCGTTCTGGAGCCTGTTCGCGTACGTGGCGCTGTTCCACTTCATCCGCCAGCAGTACGGCTGGGTGGCGCTCTACGACCGCAAGGCGCGTGCGTCCGACTTCGAGCGGCGCCTGGACGCCGCGGCCGTCTACGCCGCCACGCTGGGCCCCGTCGTGTGGTGGCACGCGAACCTGCCCCGCTCCTTCTGGTGGTTCGTGGAGAACGACTTCCTCTCCGGCCTCCCGCGGTGGATGGGCACCGCGGCGCTGGGCGCGCACGCGGCGGTGCTCACGCTGTGGGCGGGCTTCCAGGTCGTGCGCGTCGCGCGGGGCGAGGGCGTGCAGGCCGGCAAGGTGCTGCTGGTGGTGGCCACGTGGGTGGCGTGGTTTGGCGGCATCGTGCTGGCGCGAGACGACTTCGCGTTCACGGTGATGAACGTGGTGCTGCACGGCGTGCCGTACTTCGCGCTGCTGTTCCGCTACGCACGCGGGCGCCACGCGGAAGGGGGCTTCGGCGATTGGGGCGTGCTCCTGCGTGCGGGGCTGCCGGGCTTCCTGCTGTTCCTCGCGGGACTGGCGCTCCTGGAAGAGGGGTTGTGGGACGTGCTGGTGTGGCACGACCGTCCGGTGTTGTTCGGCGACAGTGGTCCCGTCCTGGAGGCGGATGTGCTGGCGCTCGTGGTGCCGCTGCTTGCGCTGCCGCAGGCCACGCACTACGTGCTGGACGCCTTCATCTGGAAGGCGGGCAGGGAGCCCGCGTTGCTGGCCCGGCTCGGCTGGGCACGGGCGGGCCAGGGGCCCTCAAACGTCAGCCAGGCGCACAAGGTGGTAGCCATTCCTGGAGGGGGTGAATAGAGCTAGTGGGTCTATGGCTCGACTCCTGCTCGTTTCGAACCGTCTTCCCGTCACCGTCAAGGCGGAGAAGGACACTGTCTCCGTGGTGCGCAGCGCCGGGGGGCTCGCCACCGGGCTCAGCCGCCCGCACGAGCGCTCCGGGGGCATGTGGATCGGCTGGCCCGGGGATGTCTCCCGCCTGACGGACGCCCAGCGCGCGCAGGTGGAGAAGCAGCTGGCGGACCTGCGCTGCGTGCCGCTGTACCTGTCCGCCAGCGAGGTCAGCCGCTTCTACGAGGGCTACTCCAACCGGGTGCTCTGGCCGCTGTGCCACTACATGCTGGACCGCGTCCCCCGGCAGGACCGGGACTGGGACGCCTACCGCAAGGCGAACGAGCGCTTCGCCGACCTGGCCGCGAAGCACTATCAGCCGGGCGACACCATCTGGGTGCACGACTACCAGCTCATGCTGGTGCCCGGGATGTTGCGCCAGCGCCTGCCGCACGCGCGCATCGGCTACTTCCACCACATCCCGTTCCCGTCGTCCGAAATCTTCAGCACGCTGCCCCGGCGCGGGGAGCTGCTCAAGGGCCTGTTGGGCGCGGACCTCATCGGCTTCCACGCGGTGAGCTACGTGCGGCACTTCTCCGGCACGCTGCTCAGGCACCTGGGGCTGGACACGGACATCGACCGCGTCCTCTTCCAGGGGCGCGAGGTGCGCGTGGGCGCCTTCCCCATGGGCATCGACGCCACCGCCTTCGAGACGCTGGCGCGCGAGCCCGCGGTGCTGGACGAGGTGAAGACGCTGCAGGAGCGCGCCCGCGGCGAGCGGCTGCTCGTGGGCATCGACCGGCTGGACTACACCAAGGGGATTCCCCGGCGCCTGCTCGCGGTGCAGCGCGTGCTGGAGCGCCAGCCGTCCCTGCGCGGGCGCCTGCGCTTCATCCAGGTGGCCGTGCCCAGCCGCACGCAGGTGCAGGCCTATGCCGAGTACCGCGAGACGGTGGACGAGCTGGTGGGCCGCATCAACGGGCTCTACGGCACCGTGCACAGCACGCCCGTGCACTACCTCTACCGCTCGCTCAACGAGAAGCAGCTGGTGAGCCTCTACCGCGGCGCGGACGTGATGCTGGTGACGCCTGTTCGCGACGGCATGAACCTGGTGGCCAAGGAGTTCTGCGCGGCCCGTCCGGATGATGACGGCGTGCTCATCCTCAGCGAGTTCGCGGGCGCGGCGGCGGAGATGCGCGACGCGCTGCTGGTGAACCCCTACGACGTGGAGGGCATGGCGGACGCCATCGAGCAGGCGCTGGAGATGCCCGGGCCCGAGCGTCAGGAGCGCATGCGCTGCCTGCGCGCGGGCGTGAAGGCGCGCGACGTGCACTGGTGGGTGGCCCGCTTCCTGGACCGGCTCCAGGGGCTGCCGTCGGTGGCGGAGAAGCCGCCGCTGCCGGACGGCATGCTCGCAGTGGACAAGCTGAAGGGGCCGGGGCGCAAGGTGCTGTTCCTGGACTACGACGGCACGCTGGTGGGCTTCGCTCCCACGCCGGAGCTGGCCGCGCCGGATGAAGAGTTGATGACGCTGCTGCGGGAGCTGAGCGCCCGGCCGGACCTGTCCGTGCACATCGTGAGCGGCCGCCCGCGCGAGACGTTGGACGCGTGGTTCGGCGAGCTGCCGGTGGGGCTGCACGCGGAGCACGGCCTGTGGTCGCGCATGCGGCGGGGCCAGGCATGGCAGGCGCTGCCGGGCGTGTCCTTCGAGTGGAAGCCGAAGGTGAAGCCCGTGCTGGACGCGTTCGCGGCGCGGGTGACGGGCTCGTTCGTGGAGGAGAAGACGGCGTCGCTCGCGTGGCACTACCGCAAGGTGGACGCGGAGTTCGGAGCGCTCCAGGCGCGCGAGTTGCGCCTGCTGCTCTACGAGCAGTTCTCCGAGGAGCCCATGCACATCCTGCCCGGGGACCGGGTGGTGGAGGTGCGGCCCAAAGGCGTCAACAAGGGCCGCGTGGTGCCAGAGGTGCTGAAGGACGAGGCGCCGGACGTGCGCGTGGTGGCCATGGGCGACGACGTCACGGACGAGGACCTGTTCGCGGCGGTGCCCCCGGGCGGCATCACCGTGCACGCGGGCAACAAGCACACGCGCGCGGCGTACCGTGTGGAGGGTCCGCCGGAGGTGCGGCGGTTCCTGAAGGCGCTGCTCGGGAAGTAGCCCAAGGGACGGCCCGTGGGCCTCAGAGGTTGAAGCCCACGTTGCCCACGGAGATGCTGGGTCCGAAGATGAAGGACCACTTGCTGGAGGGCACCACGATGTCGGTGGTGGGGTCTCCGTTGGTGCGCCGGGTGATGTCGCCCCGGAACTCGCGGGCAATCCATGCCTGCGCGCCCACCGCCGCGCCCGGCCCGATGGGGACGCGCAGGCCCAGGCCCAGCACGGCCGCCAGCGTGGGCGGGAACTGGATGTCTCCGGACTGCGGCACCAGGCCCAGGCCCATCAGGCCCATCTCGATGCCCAGGAGGCGCTCCTGGCCCTCGTTGTTGAGCAGCGCCAGGCGCGACAGCACGCCGAAGTTGATGGCCAGCTGTCCCGTGGGCTGCGTCGCGCGGTAGAGGCCCGCGGGGATGGTGGCCATGGTGTAGAGGCGGAACATGCCGCCGCGCACGATGGCGGTCCACTGCGCGGACGGCAGGCCCGTGCGGTCCACCGTGGAGAGGGCGTAGCGGGATTCATCCGCGACGTGCGCCACCTGCACGAGGATGCGGTCGTACTGGCCCAGGTTGCCCTGCACGGGGATGACGCGCATCTCGCCCTTGGGCCGCAGGAACAGGCGTTGATCCACGCTGCTCTCGCCCCGGATGGAGTTGTCGGACTTCGTCACGGTGATGCGCAGGGTGATTTCCTGGTTGCCCTCCTCCGGCGTGAGGCGCTCGCGGTGGATGATGACGCGGCAGGTGTTGCGCATGGCGTACTCCAGCCGGTGCGGACGGCTGGGCGGGAGCTTCTCGTCGTTGCCCTCCTTGTCCGCGCAGATGAACTCCACCAGGTTCTCCACGTTGGTGGGCACGCTGGCTTCACGCACCGCGCGCTGCACGCGCTCGTTGGTGAGGAACAGGTCGGACGTGGCCAGCTCCGCCGGCAGCGTGGGCAGCCGGTAGCCGAAGCGCAGCGACACGAAGCCGCCCGCGGTGGCCTCGCCCTGGATGAGCGTGGTGGATTCGCGCATCGTCACGGTGTACGCGCCGCCCAGCGGGCGCAGCACGAAGCGGCCCAGGCCGCCGTTGGACGCCACCGTCACCTCCGCCGGGCGGTTGGTGGGCACGAAGTCGATGGCGCCGTGGCCGGGCAACTCCAGCGTCGCGCGAGGGTCCGGCACGGGCTTCGTGTCCGCCGTCTCCGACGCCACCACCGTGCCGTCCACGCGTGAGGTGATGGCGGTGACGGTCACCTGCGGCTCGTTGGTGCCGCTGGTGCGCAGGAGCACGTAGGTGCCGTCCTGCGCCTTCACCACGCGCTCCACGCGCACGCGCGCGCCGTTCACCGTCCACAAGAGGCCGCGAGGGTCGTGCGCGCAGGCCGGGTCCAGGCGCATCACCAGCCCGGAGTCCTCCGCGTCGCGCAGCACCGTGCCATCCACCGCGGTGAGGGGGCACGCGAGCACGGGCAGCGTCTCCGAGAAGGACGTCTCCAGCGCGTCGCCCTTGGCGAAGAACACGCGCGGCACCAGCCTCAGGCGCAGGGCCACCGTGGGGTTCAGCCCCGGCACGTTGCGGATGGACACGGCGCCTTCGGTCACCTCGCAGCGCGCGGTGCCGCAGTCCACGGACGCGATGGCCTCCGAGTGCGTCACCGCCGCGTAGCCGGGGCCCTTGGACAGGTCCACGCCGGAGGACTGCACCAGGGGCCGCGTGAGCACGGTGCGGCCGGGGCGCAGGCGGAAGTACTCGTCATCCAGGAAGCGCCCGTTGGCGTCGTACGTCGCCACGTCCGCGCCCCGGCGGCCGTAGGCGGGGACCCAGAACAACGTCGCGTCCGTGGGCAGGCCGGGCGTCAGTGGGACGGCGCACTCGGTGGGGGCGTTGGGCTCCAGGCAGAAGTCCTGGCCGTCCAGGGAGGTCGTCTTCGGATCCACGCCCCGGGGCATCCCGGACCAGGCGATGGCCACGTTCTTCAGGCCGGTGCCCTTGAGCTCCAGGCGCCCGTCGTCCGGGTAGAACGTGGTGGAGGCGCTGTCGATGCGCGGGAAGGGCCCGGTGGCCACCACCACCACGGTGTTGGTGGCCGTGGCGCAGGAGGCCTCGTCCGCGGCGACCTTCAGCTCCAGCGTGCGGTTGGCATCATCCGCGCGCGTGGGTGGCTTGAGCGTGCGGCCCTCCAGCACCCAGCCGCCGCGCACGGGGCCGCACAGCACGCCCTTGGGGATGACCTCCACCGCCCGTCCCCCTTCGGGGACCTGGACGACCGGGGCGGCGGTGGCGACCGTCGCCACCAGCAGGCAGCCAAGGACGAGCGCGCGTGCAGGGTGCATGTCCCTGCTAAAGCACGGAGGGCCGCATCCGGGTCAAGCCCTCCGTGCTCATGTGACACCCGCAGGCGACGCGAGTGTCCGCGATTACCGCGAAGCCGTCTTCTGCCCCGGCCCCTGGAGCAGGATGCGGCGGCCGAAGGCGCGGTCCACGCGGCCCAGGAACTCACGGAACTGCGGGTACTCGTCCGCCTTGATGCGGGCGACGGAGAGGGCCACCTCGCCGTCGGCGACGAGCGCGCCGTTCTCCACGCGGTAGCTGAGCTTCACGCGGCCGAACTTCGTGGTCTCCTCCACCGCCTGCGGCATCTCCGCCACGGTGTAGCCGCCGGGCAGCGTGTAGCGCAGCTTGAAGGTGTTCACCCAGGGGCTCTGCATCACCAGGTCGAAGCGGCGCTCGGCGAGCGACGCGTACGCCTGCTGGTACGTGCGCCCCGTGCCGAAGGGCAGGAAGCGCAGGCTGCCGCCGGGCAGCACCTCCGCGTAGCGCGGGATGCCCATGTTGAAGTCCAGCGTCACGTCGTCGTCCAGGCGGGTGGTGTCGCTGAGCTTCACCTCGCGCACGGTGAGGCCGGGGAAGCTCTGCGCCCAGGCGCGCTCGAAGGTGGACTTGCGCGTGGACTCCGGGCGGTAGGCGCGGCGGTAGTCCGGCGCGGACTGGCCGGACACGCTGCTCTGGCCCTTCACGTCCGCGCCGCCGTCAGGCCGCAGCGCCACGTCCATGGCCAGCGTCGTCTTGTTGTCCTCCGCCTTCGCCTCCGGCGTGGTGAGGAAGTTGCTCGTCCCGTTGGGGTCCACCACCAGCACGTTGGCCACGCGGTCCGCGGAAGGAAGCTCCTTGGCGCCGTGGAACTCCGCCGTGCCGTCCAGGTACAGGTCGAACTTGGGCACGTACGCGATGGCGTGGTTGAAGGCCGCCAGCGACGCGGGCTCCGCGTCCAGCGCGCCCAGGTTGCGCATGCGCAAGAGCACCAGCCGGCTGTCCACGCCCGCCACCTTCAGCATGGAGTGGATGAGGCTCGCCTTGTCCTTGCAGTCGCCGAAGCGGCGGGCCAGCACGCGGTCCACCCGGTACGGCTTGAAGCCGTGGATGCCGAACTCCAGCGCCACGTAGCGGGTGTTGGTGACGACGAAGGAGTAGATGGCGCGCACCACGGCCAGCTGGTCCTTGCGGTCCACGCCGGTGAGCACCTGGTCCACCGTGGTCTTCAGCTCCGCGTTGGGCTGGAGCTGGTCGCGCACCAGGCCCCACCAGTAGTGGCCCACCTGGTCCCACGTCTTGTACGTGGAGATGTGCAGGTTCTGGGCGACCTCCGCCCAGCCCGGCATGCCCGGCTCCGGCACCACCTTGGAGACGTGCTTCGCGCCGAAGCGGTACACGGTGCGGCCGGACTCGGGGGACTCCTGCTGCTGGTCCACGCCGGCCAGGCGGCTCTTGTTCCAGTACAGCGGCCGCTCCTTGGGCATGTCCACGACGTACTGGAAGCGCACCTTCGGGTAGACGCCCTGCACGCTCTCCACGTCACCCCAGTAGTCGGACAGCAGGTTGTCCTGCGCGGTGTCGTCCAGGCGGTAGGTGAGCTCCAGCGTGTCACCGGCGGCCAGCGACGGGAACGACAGGATGCGGGCGCGGGCGTCGTAGTACATGCCCGTCCACGGCTCGTTGATGTTGCGGTCCGCGTCGCCGTAGCTGTCCACCACGGAGCCGTCCGGCTTCGTCACGCGGGCGCGCAGCACGCGCACCTCCTGGCGGTCCGGCGAGTACGTCACCGGAATGCTGCGGAACGCATCCACGCCGCGCTGGTTGTAGACGCGCACCACCATCTGCAGCATGCGGCTGGACAGGCCGCTCTTCTGCACGCGCACGTAGGTGTTGTCGACGAGGTACAGGGCGTCCTCGTGCACGTAGCCCTCGGCCTCCTTGGACAGGGGCTTCGCGTCCACCAGGTACTGGGTGCCCGCGGTCTCGGACTCACCCTTGAGCGTGCGCAGGGCCTCCTTGAGGCCGGGGTTCTGCGGGCGCAGCTGCAGCGACTTCTCGAAGGCGGCCAGGGCGGGCTCGCGCTGACCGGCGGCGAGCAGCGCGCGGCCCTCGCGCTCGTAGACCTCCGGTTCATCCGGGGAGAGCGCCTTGGCCTCCGTGAAGAGGGCGGTGGCCTCCTCCACGGCGCCGTTGGCGGCCTTGAGCTCCGCCAGCCGCACGCGGCTGCCGTTGTCGAAGGGGTTCAGGTCGGTGAGCTTCGCGTACTCGCGCTCGGCGGCGTCCACCTTGCCCGCGTCCGCGAGCATGGAGGCCAGCTGGCGGCGGGTGTTGGAGTCGTCGTAGCGCAGCGCCAGCACCACGCGCATGCGGTCCATGGCCTCCTGGGCGCGGCCCAGCTGACGGGACGCCGCGGCGGCCACGCGCACCACGCGGGGCACGCGCGGCTGCTGGCGGAAGGCCTCTTCAATCAGCGCGTGCGCCCGGGCGCGCTCGCCCAGGGCTTCCGCCGCGCGGGCGAGCAGGAGGCGCGCGCCCGGCACGTTGCGGCCGTCCTCCACCTCCATGAGGGGGGCGAGCAGCGGCTGCACGCGCTCCGGGTGGCCGCGGTCCATCTCATGATCCGCCAGCGCCAGGCGCGCGGGGGCGTAGGTGGGGTCCGCCTTCACGGAGGCCTCCAGGAAGCGGCGGCGCTCGTTGAGGTCGTCCGTCTGGGTGTTGGCGGCCAGCACTTGCAGGCGCGCGTCGTTGGGGGCGTTCTCCGCGGCGAGCGCGGCCTCGGCGCTGGCGGTGTGCTCGCGCTCGTCATACGCGCGGAAGAAGGACAGCACCTGGGCGTAGTCGCCGCGCAGGGCCGCGTCGTCCGGGTTCTTCTCCACCAGCGCGCGCAGCGAGGAGGTCAGCGTGGGCAAGGGCTGCGGCGCGGGCGCGGGCATGCGCTCCAGCGCGGGGGCCTTGGCGGGCAGCGAGGCGCGGGCGGAGGCCGTCTCCGAGCGCAGGTAGAAGCCCAGCGGACCGGACTCCTGGCACACCTTCACCAGCACCCGGTTGAGGCCCTTCTTGAGCTTCACCGACACGCGCGTCTGGTCCGGGCGCGGCAGGTTGTAGCGGTCCTCCTTGGATGCCAGCTGCCCGTTCACCCACAGGCGGTAGCCGCCAGAGGTGCCCAGGGCCAGCGGCACGCGCGTGTCCTGGGGCACCTCCAGCCAGGTGAGCGCGTACGCCACGGACTCCTTGTTGGGGCGCACGGCGGTGGCCAGGTCCACGTAGCCGTCCGCGGACGTGACGGACAGCTTGCGCCAGGTGGCCTCGTGGCCCTTGGCGCCGGGGTAGCGCGCGGTGAGGTCCAGGTTGGCGGCCTCCGGACCGAAGTCCGTGTCGCAGCCGGCCTTGCCCTCGTTCTCGAAGCCGCCCACGACGTAGTAGTCGTTGACGAAGCCCAGCCACTGGCGGACCTCGTTGGCGCGCACCATGCGGCCGCGCGAGCGCTCCGCGTCCATGAGCAGCAGCTGCGCGGTGGTGCGCGTGTTCACGTCCGACGTGCGGCGCGACGCAATCTGCTGGTAGGTGCTCACCAGCGGGGTGAGGTCCTCCACGTCATCCACCAGCGCGTGCATGCGCAGGAGCGCGGCGCCGCCGCGTGGCGAGTTGGCGGCCTTGACGGCCTCGGCCGCGTACTCGCGGGCCCGGTCGTCCGCGTTCGGCTTCGCGAGCCCCAGCACGGGGCAGGTGAGCACGACAAGTGCGGCCAGCGATGTGAAACGCGACATCCGTTCTCCTCGAAGTTCGACGGCGCCCGGGGGCAGGCAGGGGGCGATGACGCCAGTGAACAGGCGGACCCGTCACGGCCTTCCCCTGCATGCGGCCCCGGACGGCGGGCAGGCAACCAATCCGCGCCCCACTCTATGCCGGACCCGTGTGGGGCGGGGTGGGCCCGTGAAGGCCAGGGCACGAAAACGCACAGGGCCGGCGCGGGCTTGGATGCCCGTGCCGGCCCCGGTGTGGGTGCGTTCCCCCGAAGGGGAGGCGTCAGTGGAGCTTGGTGTGGAGCGCGTTGACGAGGCTGCCGTCATCGCCGCTCAGCTCCCAGAACATCGCGCCGCCCAGGCCCTTGGACAGGATGTAGTCCGACTTGGCGTTGATGCTCTGCACGTCGTCGTAGGCCACCCAGATCTTCGTGGACGGGCTGTAGACGTAGGCCTGCTTGCTCTCCGGGTGGAAGAACTTCGTGTAGCCGGAGCCCGCGCGCTCGTAGTTGGCCTTGAGGTCCTTGTAGTCGAACACGCCGGTGAGGCCGGACTGGCCGTCATCCCAGGTGCCCTTGGTGGGGACGCCGGACTGGAACAGGCCGTTGTTCACGTTGGGCACGTTGCCCCAGCCGCGGCCGTAGAAGGGCACGCCCACGACGATCTTGGAGGCGGGCACGCCCAGCTGGAGCATCTTGGCGATGGAGCCGTCCGTGTAGAAGCCGTCGTTGGCGCCCGGGTCACCCGTCACGCGGTCGAGCGCGGAGTGGAAGTTGACCGTGCTCTCGAAGGCGCCGTGGTAGTCGTAGGACATCACGTTGATCCAATCGAGGATGCCGGCCAGCTTCACGGTCTCCTGCTTGTTGGCGAGCAGGTCCGGCGACGCGCCCGACGCGATGGTGAGCAGGTAGGGCTGGCCCGTCTGCGCCGTCACGGCGGCCAGCTGGGTGCGGAACTCCTGCATGAGCAGGGTGTAGTTCACCTTGTCCGCGGGGCTGCTGATGTTGTCCGGCAGGCCGCCGCCGGTGGGGTACTCCCAGTCCACGTCGATGCCGTCGAACACGCCCACGCCGTTGGCCGGGGTGACGCCGGGGAACTGGCCCTTCACGTACAGGTCCACGCAGGACTTCACGAACGCGGTGCGCGACGCGGCGGTGGCGGCCACCTGGGAGAAGTACTTGGACCAGGACCAGCCGCCAATGGAGATGAGCAGCTTGAGGTTCGGGTTCGTCTTCTTCAGTTCCTTGAACGCGCGGAAGTTGCCGCGCAGCGCGCCGGGGTCCCACTCGCCGGGGAAGCCGAAGCCCTTGTCGATGTCCGCGAACGAGTCCCCGAGGATGCACTTGCCGTCCGGGGAGATGTTGGAGAAGGCGTAGTTGATGTGCGTGAGCTTCGACGCAGGGACGTTGGAGACCTGGTAGTTGCGCGCGTAGATGCCCCACGCGGTGAAGTACCCGACGATGCGCTTGCCACCCGGAGGCGGAGGTGTCGTGGGCAGCTCCACCACGACGCTCACGGTCTTGGTGCCCACGTTGCCCGCGGCGTCGTACGCCTTCACGGTGTACGTGTACGTGCCGTTCTGCGCGGACGTGGAGATGGCGCGCGTGAACGACGACGCGGTGGCCACGAGCGTGCCGTTCTCCAGGATTTCAATCTTCGTCACGCCCACGTTGTCCGTGGCGCTGCCGGAGACGGTGAAGGAGCCCGCGGCGGTGATGCGCGACGCGCTGGCGCTGGCGGTGACGACGGGGGCGGTGACGTCGCCGTTGGAGGGAATGGCGACGGTGACGGTGACGGTCTTCGAGCCCACGTTGCCGGCGGCGTCATAGGCCTTCACGGTGTACGTGTACGTGCCGTTCTGCCCGGAGCCGGAGAAGCTCCGCGTATAGGAGGACGCGGTGGCGACCAGCGCGCCGTTCTCCAGGATTTCAATCTTCGTCACGCCCACGTTGTCCGTGGCGCTGCCGGAGATGGTGATGGAGCCCGCGGCGGTGATGTTCGTGCTGCTGCTCGATGCGGTGACGACGGGCGCGGTGGTGTCGCCGCCGCCCGTCACGGGGCCCAGGTCCAGCCACAGCGCGGCCACGGCCGTTGGCGTCCAGTCCGCCTGGGACGTGTGGGCCTGACGGCACTGATAGACGCGGCCTTCGAATGTGACGCGCGTGCCCACGGAGTAGGCGACGCCTGCGGCCCACGCGGCATCCAGCGGTGCCTTCATCACGCTGCCCGGACCTTCCGCTTCGGGCGCGAAGGACTCCTGACCACAACCGGCGACGGTCAGCGCGGACGCCACCAGGCCCACAATCCACTTGCTACGACGCATTCGTGTTCTCCTCGCCTGCGGTACATGCGGAAGGAGTCACGCACCCATTTTTCCGGGTTAATGGCTGGCGTTGGATTTTGCCTGTCCGCCCACCCATGTGCTGTGGACGGAAAGGTCCGGCTTCAACAGCACGAGGTCCGCGCGATGCCCGGTGGCGATGCGGCCCCGGTGGCCATGCAGTCCCATGAAGGTGGCGGGATGGAGCGAGGCCATGCGCAGCGCTTCCTCCAGCGGCACGTTGAGCACCTGGACGCAGTGACGCACCGCCGCCGTGAGGTCGATGTCCGCGCCCGCGAGCGTGCCGTCCTCCGTCTCCAGACGGCCGTGGCGGCGCAGGATGGTGCGTCCCTGGAGGGTGAAGGACGTGACGGGCGTGCCGACGGGCGGCATGGCGTCCGTGACGAGGAACACCTTGCCCGGCGGTTTGACCTTGAGGAGCAGGCGCAGGTTGTCCGCGTGCACGTGCACGCCGTCCGCGATGACGCCGCACCACGCGTCGTCATGGGTGAGCGCGGCGACGACGGGGCCGGGCTGGCGGTTCATCACCGGAGGCATGGCGTTGAACAGGTGGGTGAAGCCGCGCACGCCGCATTGCAGGGCCTGGGTGGTGCGCTCGCTGGTGGCGGCGGTGTGGCCCGCGCTGAGCACGACGCCAGCGTTGGCGAGGCGGCGCAGGGTGGCATCGTCCACGCACTCGGGAGCGAGCGTCATCAGCACGCGGCCTCCGTGCGCGGCGAAACGGCGGGGCAGGGCGGTGAGGTAGTCGAGGTCGCGAGGGTCGGGCGTGCGGATGAACGAAGGCACGTGGACGCCTGCGCGCTCGCGGCTGATGAAGGGGCCTTCCAGGTGGATGCCGAGCACACCGCTGTCAGGGTGCGCGGTGGCGGTGAGCGCGGCCTCGCAGGCTTCGCGCATGCGGGCGGCGTCGTCGGTGATGAACGTGGGGAGCAGGCCCGTGGTGCCGCACGTGCGCATGGCGGAGGCGATGGCGAGCGCGGCCTCCTCGGTGGGCGTGTCGTTGAAGAGCACGCCGCCCGCGCCGTTGACCTGCACGTCCACGAAGCCTGGGGCCAGGAGTGTGTCATCCGGCAGCGTGTGCACGGTGGCGCCGGTGGGGAGTCCGGCCTGGGGCACCACGGCGCGGACGGTGCCGTCCTCGATGACGACGGCGTGACCTTCGAGGAGCTGGTCCCCGGTGAAGACGCGGGCGCCCTGGAGGATGGTGGGCATCACACGGTCTCCGTGACCTTGCGCAGGTGCGCGGGCGCATCCGGGTTCAGGCCTCGCGCCGTCGCGAGCTGGTGCACCGCGAAGTAGAAGCTCTGCACCTGGCAGAGCGGAGCAATGGCCGCGGGAAGGTCCGGCAGCGTGGGCAGGGTTTGCGCGCCGGGGACGGGCAGGGCGGTGTGGACGCTCGCGCCCAGCTCGACCATGCGCTGCACGACGTCGCGAGTGCCCTGCGCGGCGTTGTCCTCCTGCCCCAGCGCGAGCACGGGGAAGCCCGGCCGTACCAGCCCGAGCGGGCCATGGAGGACCTCCGCGGTGCTGAAGGCTTCCGCGTGCAATCGGCAGGTCTCCTTGAGCTTGAGGGCCATCTCCAGCGCGGCGCCCAGGCCGCTGCCCCGGCCGACGACATACAGGCTGCTCGCGTCCTTGAGCGTCGCGAGCGCCGGCCACCAGTCGAGCTTGCCCGCGGCCTCCAGCGCGTCCGGGAGCCGCCGGGCGGCGTCATGCAGCTCCGCGGAGTCCGACCAGTGCGCGACGAGCTGGAGGAAGGCGAGCCCGGAGAGCAGATAGGACTTGGTGGCGGCGACGCTGTGTTCAGGGCCGGCGGACAGCGGAATGTGCACGTCGCACAGCGCGGTCAGCGGAGAGGCTTCGTCATTGATGAAGCCCAGCACGACGGCGCCTCCCGCGCGGGCGGCCTCGGTCATGCGCAGGAGGTCGGGGCTCTGGCCGGACTGGGACACGGCGATGAAGAGCGCGTCGCGCAGGTCCAGGGATCGCGTGTTGTAGACGGACGCGACGCTGGGGCCCAGGGATGCGACGGCGCGGCCCAGCGTGGTTTCGATGAGGTACTTGCCGTAGACGGCCGCATGGTCGGAGCTGCCTCGGGCGCAGGTGACGACGAAGCGGGGCGGCGTGCGGCGCAGGCGAGCGCCCAGGTAGGCGAAGGTGTCGCGGCAGCGTTCGAGCTGGCGGCGAGCGGCGGCCGGGGCCTCGGCGGCCTCGCGTGCGAGGGCGGGGAGGGAGGGATTCTTCGGGGTGGGGTCCACGCGCAGGGGGATAACAGCCTCTGGGGGTGGACGGGTGGAGGAAGGCGCCGGGCGTGATGCGTCCGACATCCGGTGTGGCTGGGAGGGCTTGACGTCAGGTGGGACGTGGAGCGGGCAGGCACTCCGGCCGGTATCACCGGGGCTCACCGCGCTGACGACGGGAGGCGATACTGCTCTGTCCGCGCGCCTTGACGGTGCGGGAGGGGCGGAGGAGAGAGGACGTCATGCTGAAGACCGCTCTGGGCCGTTTCCGCTTCGTCGCCTTCTGGGAAGGCCTGTCCTTCCTGGTGCTGCTGCTCATCGCCATGCCGCTGAAGTACGCGCTGAACATGCCCCTGGGCGTGCGCGTGGTGGGCATGGCGCACGGCCTGCTGTTCGTGGCGTACCTCTACACGCTGATGATGGCGGCCATTGAATACCGCTGGGGCGTGAAGCGGATCGCCGTGGCGTTCCTGGCCTCGCTCGTGCCGGGCGGGACGTTCTGGCTGGACGCGCAGTTGCGTGGTGAGGCGCTCGCGCTGGAGACGGCGAAGACGCGCTGATTCACCACCTGTCGACCATGATCGGCAGCACGACCATCAGCATTCCCCAGAGGAACGGAGGGGTGTTGAGCACGATGCCGATGACGGCGGGCACGACGACCCGGAGCGGTTGCTGGGAATGAAGGCGCCCGTCGCCACCAGGTGCTTCCGGCACGAGCGTTGCCAGGAACGGGGCCAGGTGTGGAGGTCATTCGCCGCGAAGCATGGACGGCGGTCTGAGAATTCCCTGGCGCGTTGCTTGCTCAAGGCCCGCGCGGGGGCAATTGACCCAAGAGCCTGCCCGACGCAGGCTGAGGGTCATGGGACGTCATACCGACAAGGTTGGAGACGCCTTCCCCCGGGCGCCTTCGCAGGAAGAGTGGGAGCGGATGGGGCAGGAGGAGCGGGACCGGGTGGTGGCAACACTGCCGGGTGAGGTGACGTACGAAGAGATGGCGATGCCCGAGGGGGATGACCATCAGGAGCCCAAGGCGCTCGCACGCGAGGCGCTCCGGGGCTACTTCAAGCGTCGTGGACGCAGGGCTTACGTAGGCTCGGAATTGCCCGTGTATTACCCGGCGGAGCGACGATTCGCGCCGGACCTGTTGGTCGTGCTGGATGTGGAGAACCACCGCCGGAAGAAGTGGTTTGTCAGTCACGAGGGGCACGGGCTCGACTGGGTGATGGAGATCCACGTTGGGGGCGATCGGAAGAAGGATGCCGAGTACAACGTGAGCCGGTATGCCCGTCTGGGAATCCCCGAGTACTTCATCTTCGATGGGGGACGGCTCGCGTTGGAGGGCTACCGACTGGCGACACCGGATGCGCGTGTCTACACGCGTATGGAGTCCCGGAACGGTCGCTTCACCTCTGAGGTGCTGGGCCTCGACCTCCAGGTCGAAGGCGAGGACGTGCGTTTCTGGGCAGGCAACGCGCCGTTGCTGGTCTCCGAGGAGTTCATTGAACGTCTGGAAGATCAGACGATGACTCTGCAACGCCGTGCCCAGGAAGAATCCCGGCGAGCGGACGAAGAATCCCGGCGCGCGGACGAGGAGGCTCGACGCGCGAATGAGGCCGAACGCCGCTTCAAGGAACTCGAAGCCGAGCTCGCCCGGCTCAAGAAGTCCCAGGGCTGAATCACAGCCATCAGGCGAGGGTGAACGCCCTCGCCAACGTCAGCACCTCCACGCGCGTGGCCCCCGCGTTCCGCAGCGCGACCGCGGCGGCCCGCGCGGTGGACCCCGTGGTGAACACGTCATCCAGGAGCAGCACCTCCTGCCCCTTCACCGCCCGCGACGCCACGAACGCTCCGGCCACGTTGCCCGCGCGCTCCGCTTCGCTCAGCCCCACCTGTCGGCGCGTCTCCCGCGTGCGCGTAAGCCACCCCACCGGCGCCGTCCGCCCCGTGGCCTTCGCCAGCTCTCCCGCGAGCAGGTGCGCCTGGTCGTACTGCCGCTTCCGGAAGCGCCGCACGTGCAGCGGCAACGCCACCACGCATCCGGGCGCGGTCTTCAGGAACCGCCGTGCCTCGTCCGCGAGCAGCGCCCCCAATGGCGCCGCCAGGTCCGGGTGGTCCTCGTACTTGAACCGGTGGATGGCCCGCGCCACCGGCCCCTCGTGCGCGAAGGGCGCCCAGGCCCGGCTGAACGGCGGCGGCACCGTCTGGCAACGGGGACAGGTGTTCCCCGGGAACGTGCCGGGCTCCGCGCACGTCCGGCAACACACCGGCGGCAGCCGCTCCAACGCCGTGTCACACGGCTCGCAGAACAGCGCGCCCACGCCCGGCAGCACCTTCGCGCAGGCCAGACACATGGGCGGATAAATCAAATCCAACAGGGCCTTCCACATCACCGGGCCTCACAGGGGCAGCGCATCTTCACGCCCCTCGTGCGAGCCCCGTGCCGCTCACTCCGCCGTGCGGCCTCGCGTCTTGTACGTGAGCACCGGCGCCAGCGTCGCCACCACCCGCACCAGCCCCGCCTCCACCAGGTCCGTCACCACGCGGTCGATGGCCTTGTACGCGGGCGGCGCCTCCTCGAAGAGCAGGTCCCGGTCCTCGCACACCACGTGGCTCTTGAAGGACGTGCGCGTCAGCGACTCCGCCGTGAAGCGCTCCTTCAGCCGCTCCCGCGCCGCCGAGCGCGTCCATTTGCGTCCCGCGCCGTGCGCCAGGCTGTACGCGCTCTGCTCGCCCGTGCCCACCGGCAACACCAGATAGCTCAGCGCTCCGCGGCTGCCGGGAATCACCACCGGCCCCTCGTCCCAGGGCGCCGCGCCCTTGCGGTGCAACCACCCCACGCGTCCATCCGCATGCCGCGCCGTCACGCTGTTGTGGCACACGTCCAACACCCGCCGCCCCGTCGCCCCAATCCCATCCAACGTCCGCTGCGCCACCAGCGCCCGGTTCGCCTTCGCCCACAGCACCGCGCCGTCATGCCGCGTCAGGTATGCGCGGGCTTCATCCGAGTCCGCCGTCAGTCCGCCCGCCGCGTGCCGGTCCACGTGCGTGCGCAGGATGGCCTCACCCAGTCCGCGCGACCCCGAGTGCACGAGCAACAGCAACCGCTCCTCCCGCAGGCCCAGCGCCTCGAAGACGCGCGCGTCGTGCACCTCCTCCACCCGCTGCACCTCCGCGAAGTGGTTGCCGCCGCCCACCGTGCCCAGCGCCGACTCGAAGCCCGTGCCGCTCGCGCCGTGCTCCGCGAGCACCGCCGCCGTGTCACCCTCCCACGGCCCTTCCAGGTCCAGCTTCGCCGCCCACCGCTCCGCCTTCGCCTTGCGCGTCAGCAGGTCCACGTCCCACAACCCCATGCCACAGCCGATGTCGCTGCCCACGAGATAGGGATACAGGAAACCCTCGGATTCGAAGGCCGCGCCCACCGGAGCGCCCTTGCCGGGATGCAGGTCGGGCAGGCCCACCGCGAGTCTCATCCCGGGCAGGCGCGACACGGCCTCCAGTTGGCGGACGGCCTCGCCCTCCACCCAGGACTGGGGCGAGGCGATGATGCGCACGGTCGCGGCCGTGGAGGTTTCAGAAGAGGACGTGTTCATGATGGCCGCTTCGACGCGGTCTCTTCACGCGCCCTGACGATCCGGTCCCCAGCGCCTCGGGGCTGCCTGCCCGGCCGCCTACTTGTGGTAGGGCTCGCCCTTCAGGATGGTGAATGCGCGGTAGAGCTGCTCGATGAGCACCACCCGCGCCAGCCGGTGGGGCAGCGTCATCCGCGACAGCGACATCACCTGATGCGCCGCGCCGCGCACCGAGTCGTCCAGGCCCTCGTCCCCGCCGATGACGAAGAGCAGGTCCTTCGAGCCCGTCTGCGCCTTGGCGACGTAGCGGGCAAGCTCCACCGAATCCAGCAGCGTGCCGCGCTCGTCCAGCGCGACGATCCAGTCCTGCGGCTTGCGCTTGCCGAGGATGGCGGCGGCCTCCGCGGACTTCGCCTCGCCGGGCTTGAGCTTGCGGCCCGAGGCTTCGTTCAGCTCCAGCAACTCGAAGCGCGTGTAGTGCTCGAGCCGCCGCGCGTACTCCTGCACGGCGGGCTCGAACAACCCGGAGCGGTCCTTGCCGATGGAGAGGAGGCGGACCTTCACGGCCTTAGGACAGCTTCTCCCGAGGCGCGTCCGCCCACAGCCCGTCCAGGTCGTAGAAGGCGCGCACCTCGCCGTTGAACAGGTGGGCCACGACGTCGTCGTAGTCCAGCAGCACCCACTGGCCCGTCTCCAGGCCTTCCGTGCTGATGGGGCGCAGGGGCTGCGCCTCCTGCTTGAGCTGCACCTGGACGTTCTCCGCCATGGCGCTCACCTGGCGGTCGCTCTCGCCGGAGGCGATGACGATGTAGTCCGCGTAGGACGTCATCCCGCGCATGTCGAGGATGACGACGTCCGTGGCCTTCTTGTCCAGCAGCAGGTTGCCGATGCGGCGCGCCAGTTCGCGCGCCTTCGCGTTCTCCGCGGGCTTGGGAGGAGCGGGCGGGGCGGCGGGCTTCGGAGCCTTCTTGCGCGCGGCGGCGGTCTTCTTGCGCGGCGGCGGACGCACACCCGGCTTCGCCTTCTTGGCGGCCGTCTTCTTGCGGGCCGGAGCCCGGGTCGCGCTCTTCGCCTTCGCCTTCTTGGATGCAGGGGTCTTCTTCTTCGTGGCCATGTGGCGGATACCCTAGCGCACCCTTGGCAAGCTTCCAGCGCTCCTCTAATGGGTTCCGTCCATGAGCGACGCCCGCCTGGAGCAGTTCAAGAAGATGACGGCCCAGTTCCCCGACGCCCCCATGGCCTGGTTCTCCCTGGGGAAGCTCCACCTGGAACGCAAGGAATACGACAGCGCCATCCAGACCCTGGAGACCGCCGTCCGCCTGGACCCGAAGTACGCCGCCGCCCTCGTCTCCCTGGGGGATGCCTACGCGGGGGCCGGCCAGACGGACAAGGCGAAGGAGGTGCTCACCACCGCACGGGACCACGCGCTCGCCCAGCAGCACCCCAGCCTGGCCGAGGAAATCGACGAGCGCATCGCCGACCTGGACTGAGTTGGATTTCGCTCCTAGTCCTGGTCCCGCCAGGTGAAGCCCACGCCGAACACCTGGCGCGTGTAGCGCAGGTCATTGCGCGGCAGGCGCGTGCTCCAGAGGCCCCAGGACAGCTCCAGGTCCACGCGGGGGGAGACGGGCCGGGCCAGCTTGAGGGACAGCGAGTTCTGCCCCTCGTCCTCCTCCACCAGGATGATCTCCGGCGACAGGAAGATGCCGTCCGGGTAGCGCGCCAGGCCCAGCGTCCCCTGCGCCAGCAGTGTCACCCGCCAGGGCAGCCGCACCCCGGCGCTGCCGACGAGCCGGTGGCGCAGGGCCGTCTCACCGAAGCTGTTGGAGCTGACCTCCTGGAAGGCATAGGTGAGCGACAGCTTCACCGGCCCCCGGTACGTGTAGCCCGCCCCCGCCAGCAGCGCGCCGTCCTGCCGCCGCACGGGGGACGCGCTGACGCCCGGGATGGGACGGGCGAAGGGGCCGTAGCGGCGTGAACCCCATTCGCCAAAGACACTCAGCGTGTGGCGCGGGCTCAGCCGGTAGCGGCCGAGGACGCCCACCTCCGGGCCGCCGAAGTCGGCCGTGTGGTCCGGGCGGTACACGAAGCGGCGGGCGCCCAGGCGAAAGCGCAGGGCCAGGCGCACGTCCGGGGCGTACTCGGCGAAGAGGCTGGTGCCCAGGTCCGAGTACGCGCGGCTGCCGCCCCGCCGGTCCTTGGCGTGGCCTTCCGCGCCCACGCCCCACTCGGCGCCCAGGGCAAGTGAGCCCTCCAGCGCGCCCGCCTGCACCAGCGTGTCCTCGTTGTCGTAGTCCAGGTACTTCCGGGCCCCCAGCTCGTACCGGCCCACCACCTGGGCCCGCTCGCCGGTGCCCCGGCCTTCCGCCACGCCCAGCACGCCCAGCGCCAGGTCCGCGCCGGGCCCGGGCGTGGCGCGGTCGGTGAAGTCGCGCGGGGCGTTGCTGTCCACGAGGAGCCGGCCGGTGCCCCGCAGCGAGCCCTGCCACTCGGCCGCGCGCGCACCTCCGCCCCAGGGGATGCTGAGGGCCAGGAGGAGCGGGAGGAGGCGGCGGTCCAAGACGCGCGCACCATACTCCGGCCCGCTGGCATCCCCACGCTCGCAAGTGCCCCGTGCGGCCACGTCGTCCCCGGGACACCCGGGGTGTGCCCGCGGTCGGTGACGGCGCACCCGGCCGCCCGGTACATTGCGGCCATGTCTTACGCGTCCTTCCTCGCGGCGGTGGTGGCCGGCCTGGGGCTTTCCGCCTGTTCCCCGGCGTCCTTCACCACGGAGGTCCAGGGCGAGGCCACGGTGCCCGCGAACCCCGCCGGCACCTCCACGCTCCTCAATGCCTTTCCCTCCATCAGCAGCTTCTCCGCGCTGGACTTCAACGAGAACCAGGACTTCAAGAACCGCGACGTCACCAAGGACGAGGTGACGCGCGTGCAGGTGAAGTCGATGACGCTCAAGGTCCTGAGCCCCAACGACCAGGACTTCGGCTTCCTGGACTCGCTGGAGGCCGTGGCCCGCGCGGGCAACTCCGAGTCGCGCTTCGCGGCGCGCGACGGCATCGCGGGCCTGCGCCTGGGCCCGCCCAACCCCACGGTGGGGTTGAACACGGACGGCAGCCTGGACCTGAGGCCCTACGTGGCCGCGCCCAGCATGTCCATCATCCTGCGCGGCACGGGACGCCTGCCGGAGCGCGAGGTGCGCGTGCAGGCCACGGTGGTGCTGGAGGTGGAGGGCGGGCTGCTGTAGCGGGCGTCCAGAGGGCTTCCGGCGCTGCTTCAGGGCGCCAGCGTCTTGGCGCGGCGCTCCAGCGCGCCCGCGCGTCCGTCCAGCTCGCTCGCCAGGGACTCCAGCCGCGCGGCCTCCTGCTCCAGCGAGGACAGGTCCTCCAGGCCGCCCGCGGCCAGCGCCTGGGCGCGCACCGGGTCCACCTGGGGCCGGCGGTCGCTGGCGGTGGCGCCGCCAGAGGACGCGTCGCCCATGGTCGGAATGCCTCCGCCCCCCGGACCCTGGGTCGGGTCGCCCGAGAAGTCCGGCGACTCCACCATCGAGTCGGTCGGGATCAGCACCGGCAGCCGGCCGCCCCGCTGGGTGGGGGCCACCTGCAGGCCCCGGTCGCCCGCCGTGCGCATGCGCAGGCGGCGGTCCTGGTCGTCGAACATGGACTCCTCGCCCAGGAAGTCGTTCATGCGGCGGTCCAGGTCGCGCTCCTCGCGCACCTCGGTGATGCGCGCCTTGAGGGCCTGGAGCCGCTGGCGCACCTTGTCCTGGGTGTCGCGCAGCGCGTCCGCCTGCGCGAGCAGGTCCTCCGGATCATCCCCGCGCGCCGCGCCATCCAGCGCCGGCACCTGCGAGGCGGGCAGCGCCGCGCGCACGGCCTCGCGTTCGCCGCGCACGGACCGCATCTGCTCCACCAGCCGCGCGCGCTCGGTCCGGTCTGTCGTCGCGTCCCACGCCGCGCGCAGCCGCGTCAGCTCCTGGGACAGCGCGGTGTGCAGCGCCAGGTGCGCGCGCTCCACCTCTCCGTCCGCGCCGGACACCGACTGCGCCAGCCCCGTGAGCTCTCCGCTCAGCTCCTGCGAGCGGCGCAGCGCGGACTCCAGCTCTCCGCCCGCCGTGAGCTTCCCCTGGCGCTGGGCCTTGAGCGCTTCGATGCGCGCGGCCAGGCCGTTGAGCTCCTCGCGCAGCCCCTGCTGCCGGGTGCGCAGGGTGCGTGCCTCCGTGCGCGCCGCCTGGGCCTGCGCGCGCGCCTGCTCCAGGCCGGACGTCGCCCCGGCGGGAGCGGCCACGAACAGGCACAGGAGGAGGGGGAGGGCACGCAACATCATCGGGGGAACACCGTCAGCAAGGCGGATGCCAATCCTTCCCTCCTACCCCGTTCCCAGGCCCGACGGAAAGCGCCGTGGTTCCGGGCACCTGCACGGCCAGGGTGGGACGGGGTGGGTGGGCCGGACGGTGGAAAGTCACGGGGCCGGGGCGCGGGTGACGGATTTCCGAGGCCACCGGGCGCGGGCATCCCTCCTTTGCCTACGAAGCTTCTTCGGGGCGTTCGCCGCGCGGCAGGAAGCCGTACTTCTCCAGCTTGTAGTACAGCGCGGAGGTCTTGATGCCCAGCAGCCGGGCGGTCTCCGTCTTCACGCCGCCGGCCTTCTCGTAGGCGCGGGCGATGAGCTGGCGCTCCAGGTCCTCCAGGATTTCGGGCAGGGGGCGGTCGCCCTGGGGCACCGGCAGCCCCGCGTCCATGCGCGGCGTCTGGCCGGCCAGGTGCGAGGGCAGGTCCTGCGGGGTGAGCGTGTCTCCCTCGGCGAAGACGAGCGCCTGCTCCATCACGTTCTCCAGCTCGCGCACGTTGCCGGGCCACGCGTGGCGGGTGAGCGCGTGCAGCGTCGCGTCGTCGATGCCGGTGACGCGCCGGTTGACCCTGGGCGCGTGCTTGGCGACGAAGTGGCGCGCGAGCGCGGGCAGGTCCTCGGGGCGCTCGCGCAGGGGCGGCAGGGTGAGCGGGACGATGTGCAGCCGGTAGTAGAGGTCCTCGCGGAAGCGGCCCGCCTTCACCTCCGCCTGGAGGTCGCGGTGCGTGGCGCTCACCACGCGCACGTCCACCTTGAGCGTCTCTTCTCCGCCCACGCGCTGCAGCTCCTTCTCCTGGAGCACGCGCAACAGCTTGGTCTGCACGGAGGCGGGAATCTCTCCAATCTCGTCCAGGAAGAGGGTGCCGCCGTCGGCCAGTTCGAAGCGGCCCAGCTTGCGCTTCACCGCGCCGGTGAAGGCGCCGCGCTCGTGGCCGAACAGCTCGCTCTCCAGGAGCGTCTCCGCCAGGGCCGCGCAGTGCACCACGACGAAGGGGCCGTCCTTGCGCGGGGAGCGCTGGTGGATCATCCGCGCGACCAGCTCCTTGCCGGTGCCGCTCTCGCCGCGCACCAGCACGGTGGCGTCGCTCGCGGCCACCTTGCGCACCTGGGCGAGCAGCCGCTGCATGGGCTCGCTGTCGCCCACCAGGTCGCGGTGGGTGAGGGCGGCGTCGGCGTCATGCGCGTCCGTGCGGGCGGTGAGGCGCTCCACCTGGCGGCGCGTGGCGGACAGCTCCAGGCCCTTGTCCACCTTGGCGCGCAGCACCTCCGGGGGGAAGGGCTTGGTGATGAAGTCGTAGGCACCCTCCTGCATGGCCTGCACGGCGGTCTCGATGGTGCCGAACGCCGTCACCACCATGACGACGGCGCCAGGGTCCGCCTGCTTGAGCGCGCGCGTCACGGCGATGCCGTCCATGCCGTCCATCTTCAGGTCCGTGACCACCAGGTCGAAGGGGCCCTTCTTGTATGCGGCGAGCCCGTCCGCCCCGCTCCGCACCGCGGACACGGTGTGGCCGGAGCGGGTGAGGGTGACGGTCATGCCCTCGCGGAGGGTGTCGTGGTCGTCGATGACGAGGATGCGGGCCATGCGCCTGCTCGGGAAGGAAGGGTGGGGGGCCACCGGTGGGTGGGCGGCGGAATGCACACGCCAGGCCACCCTACACCGGACCTGCCGGGGTGGAGGGGGGGCCTGCCATGAAAGGGCTGGCGTCACGGGCCGGGTGGGTGTCTATCCCGGCGCATGGCCCCCGTCTCCGCTGCCCCGGCTGTCCTCGTTGAGCTGCTCGCGCGCCACGTCCCCACGGACGACAAGGAGCGCGAGGACCTTTCGCGCATGCGCCACTTCGCCACGTCGCTGGAGGAGCCCTTCTCCCGCTCGCAGGTGGAGGCGCACTTCACCGGCAGCGCGGTGGTGGTGGACGCGGCGGGCGGACGGGTGGCGATGCTGCACCACGCGAAGCTCCATCGCTGGCTGCAGCCGGGGGGGCACGCGGAAGCAGGAGACGGAGGCGACATGGAGGCCACCGCGCTGCGCGAGGCCCGTGAGGAGACCGGCTGCCGCGTGCACCTGCATCCCACCGCGCCGCGCCCGCTGGACGTGGACGTGCACGTCATCCCCGCCCGCAAGGACGAGCCGGAGCACTGTCACCTGGATGTCCGCTACCTGGTGGTGGCGGAAGACCCGGAGGCACTTGCGCATGATCCAGCGGAGTCCTTCGGGATCCAGTGGCTGGATTGGGACGCAGCGCTGGCGCGCGCGGATGAAGCACCGCTGCGCCGCATGCTGCTCAAGGCGCGCTCGCTTGCCTGCCCATGACGTCAATGCCTCTTCGTTCGTGAGTGTCTATTGGAGGAATGACCAAACACCGGATTCCTGATTCACGCGCGCGGAGTTCGCGGAGTTTGGGACACAAGACGGCTTGAGATTGGCTTCATTTTTCGAGGGGGGCTGGATGAAACACAGACATCCCGGCAACTTGAGGGCACGCCGGGTGGAGGGGGGCGGCCATGACGGCTTGTCGTCCACTCGGGAGCAGGAGCACGCTTCATGTCGTATCCGGACGCAGTGTCGCAAGGCACCGCCTTGGAAGAAGTCCCTGTTTCATCCTTGAGAAATGAGATTGCTTCCCGGCGCTATCAGCCCGCCGCCTTGAAGCTCACGCCTCATCCGCTCTGGATGGAGACGATGTTGAGCTCGCTCAAGCCCGCGTGGGACGCGGCGTGCATGCCCGCGCTGTTCCGGGAGACCGCGGAGGGACGGCATCCGCCCCTGCGCGCCTGGCAGCGGTTCCTGGTGCGCTGCTTCCCCATCGTCGAGAACTTCCCCAAGTACATGGGGCTGTCGCTGGCGAAGACGACCTACGGCGTGCGTGCGGGCGACGCGAGCATCCGCCGCTGGCTCTTGCAGAACCTGGGCGTGGAGGCCCGCCACGCCGAGTGGTGGATTGACTGGATGCAGGCGGTGGGCGTGGACGCCCCCGGGGCCTTCAAGGCGCCGTGGGCGCCCGAGGTCCAGGCGCTCCACCAGCACCTGCTGGCCACCTGTCTCGCCGGGTCGCTGGCGGAGGGCGTCGCCGCGTCCAACTGGGCCATCGAGGGCGTGACAGGCGTCTGGACGCGCGCCGTGCTGGAGCCCTTCACCGCATATGCCCGGGATGGCGTGCGCATGGACGCGACCGCGCTGCGCTGGCTCAAGGCGCACGCCCGCTATGACGACGCGCACCCGGACGAGGCGCTGGAGATCATCAAGCTGTCCACGGACGTGACGACGGGCGCGCCGGCGCGCGTGGAGAGCGCGGCGCGCCGGTCCCTGATGTTGCTGGCGCGCGTGTTCGAGTCCTGCCACGAGGCATGACCGTCCGCGGGCTGAAACAGCCGTTTCAGTGGTGGTGATGTCGCAGTCGTGATGCATGCCGGCCCGACCCCCGTCGGACCGGAGGGGGGCGTACTCACATGAATGAAACAGAAGACATCCGGGAGCTGGCCTGGCGTGGGATGTGGTTGTTTCTGCGGTGGGTCCTGCCCCCTTCCATCGTCTGTGCCTACCTCATCGCGATGGCGATGGGGCTGTCGAGCCAGGAGGGAGTGCTCGTCACGGCCACGGTCCTGCCCTTCATCGTGCTGGTGTTCGGGCTGCTGCATCCCTACGTGACGCTGCGGTGGCTGGCGGGCCAGGCCTTGCGGCTCCGTCCCGGGGATGGACCGGGGGACCGGCTGCGGCGCGTGCTGGAGCTGCCCTGGCGCTCCATGGTCTTCACCACCTGCGCGGCGTGGACGCTGGGCGGCTTCTTCTTCAGCCTCCCGGTGTGCCTGTGGTTCGGCAAGGACTGGTTCCGGCTGGGACTGGGGACGCTCATCGCGTTCTGCTTCGGCGTGGTGGTGGCGTTCCCCATCGCGTTGGGGCTGGAGCGGCTGGTGTTGCCGTGGGCGCTGCGGGAGCAGGACGCGCATCCGGAGGTGGCGCCAGCGGGCTCGGGCCCCTTCTGGCCGCGGCAGTCGTGGTTCCTGCCGTTCACGTTCCTGTCCACCATCTTCGCCACGGTGGTGCTGAGCGCGTGCGTGGTGGGGGTGAAGCTCCTGAACGTGCGCAACCTGCTGAAGGAGGCGCTGCTGGCGGATGGCGCGACGCAGGCCGCGGCCCGGTTGGATGACGTGGGCAGCTCGCTGTTCGCGGACCTGGGCTTCGCGCTGCCCTGGGTGGGCGCGTTGGTGTTCGTCCTGCCAGCCTTCACCACGTGGATGCTGGCGAGGCGGCAGGCGGCGAGCGCGGGCGCGGTGCACGGGGCCATCTCCGGCCTGGCGTCCGGGCGGATCCGCTCGCCGCGCTGGGTGTCCACGGACGAGATGGGCGACCTGGCGTCGGGAATGATGGGGGTGCTGTCCCGGCTGCGGAGGTTTCCCCGGCTCCTCCAGACCTCCGCGCAGCGGCTGGGGCAGGCGGGAACGGAGCTGCGCTTGTCGAACGAAGAACAGCAGCAGGGCCTCACCCGCCAGGCCGCGGCGCTGCACGAGGCGCAGGTGACGTCGGAGGAGCTGCGGCGGGCGTCGCGCATCGCGTCTGACTCCGCGGAGGAGGTCCTGCGCGTGGCCCGCAGCGCGGAGGCGCTGGGACAGCAGGGCGAGGCCGCGGTGGTCTCGAGCCTGGAGGGGCTGGCGGTCATCCGGAGCGCGGTGGCCGGCGTCCAGCAGCGGCTGTCACGTTTGGAGGAGAGCACGGTCCAGATTGGAGAGATCACCGGCGCGGTGAAGGACCTGGCGGACCAGTCCCACCTGCTCGCCGTCAACGCGGCCATCGAGGCGGCGCGCTCGGGCGAGGCGGGGCGGGGCTTCGCGGTGGTGGCGAAGGAGATGCGAGGGCTGTCGGACCAGTCCGTCCAGGCCACCCGGCGAATCCACAAGATCCTCGCGGAGATCAGCCGGGGCATCCGCGACGCGGCATCCATGAGCGAGCAGGGCGGTCTCCAGGTGGCCGCCGGGTTGGACCAGATGCGCGCCTCCGGCGAGTCCCTGCGCGCGCTGTCGCACAGCTCGCAGGAGAGCTCCGAGGCGGCGCGGAAGATCGCCAACGCGGTGACGCGACAGAACGCCGCCTTCGCGCAGATCGCCACCGCCATCGCGGACCTGTCGCAGTTGATGGACGGCACCCTGCACCGGCTGTCCTCCACGCAGGAGGCCACGCGGACGCTGCAGGTCGTCTCCGGAGAGGTGGGGCAGATGGCGCTGCAGTTCGACGTCCAGGAAGCGGAGTCCGTCAGCGTGCCGGTGCCGCCCCAGCTTCGGGAGCAGGGCAGGGCAGCGACAGGGTGAAGACGGTCTCGCCCGGCGTGGAGCGCAGGGAGAGCTCTCCGCCGTGGGCGCGGACGATTTTGCGCGCGAGCGGCAGGCCCAGCCCGGTGCCCTGCTCGCGGGTGGTGAAGAAGGGCTCGAAGATGCGCTCGCGCTCGGCCTCGGGCACGCCCGGGCCCGAGTCCTGGACGTCGATGGCATAGCGCCCGTCGCGCACCTCGCCGCGGATCCGCACGTGGCTCCCGGCGGGCGCGGCCTGCACGGCGTTCTTCACCAGGTTCACGAGCGCGGCGGTCAGCAGGCTGCCATCCGCCTCCAGGTGCGCGGGCGCGGCGGCCACGTCCAGGGCCACGCCCTTGGTGTGCGCCTCCGCGGAGAGCAGCTCGCACGCATTGGAGACCAGGTCGGGCGCTTCCATGGGCGCGCGCGCCAGCGGCTGTTCGCGGGCGAAGGCGAGGAAGTCCTCGACGATGCGCTGGAGGTAGGCGACCTCGCGCTGGATGCGGTCCACGTGGCTGTTCGCGTCCGCGTGGGCGCCCGCGCGCAGGTCCTCCTGCAAGAGGCCTGAGAAGAGCGCGATGCCGCCCAGCGGGTTGCGCACCTCGTGGGCCACGCCCGCGAGCATGAGCTTGAGTTGCCGATCCCTGCTCTCCAACGCGCCGCGCATGACTTCCAGTTCGCGCGCGAGCACGCCGATTTCGCGGGTGGGCTCCGGCGGCACGGGCGTGGCCAGGTCCCCCCGGCCGATTCGCAGCGCGGAGTCCATCAGCCGCCGCAGCGGGCGGGCCAGGCCCCGGGCGGTGATGACGGCGATGAGGGCGAGCGCGACAAGCGCCACGGCGCTGGCCATGACGAAGGTGCGCCACAGCCGCCGCAGCGGTCCGAAGAAGGCCGCGCTGCCCTCCACGCCGATGGCACCCACCACCTGTCCATCCTGGACCACGGGGGCGTAGCCCGTCTTGTAGAGCAGCCCGTCGGAGCCGGTGAAGAGCACCTGGCTGGCGGCGCGCTTGCCGGCGAGGACGCGCGTCAACTCCAGCCGGTCGCGCGCGAGGTCTGGCAGCTCGGTGCCCACGGGCAGGTTGCCGCCCGCGTCCGCGCGCATGCGCCCCCGCGCGTCCACGGCGTAGACCCGGCGCACGCCGCTCGCGGTGCGCACGCCGTCCAAGAGGCGCACGAGGGCGCGCCAGGTGCGGGTGCCGGACACGTCGTCGCCGGGCTCGATGGTGAGCATGCGCTCGCCGCTGACCTGGCTGGCGGTGGCGGCGGCGAGCGCGGACAGGCTCGCGCCCAGCTCGTCCTCCAGGCTCGCGCGGGCCAGCGCGTACACGGAAGCGCCCGCGACCGACAGGAAGAGCAGGGTGGGCAGGAGGAACGCCAACAGCAGCCGCGCGGACAGCGAGCCCAGCGCGTCCCGCAGACGGGAGGAATGGGGGCGATGCGTCATCCGGGAGGTGCTCCTGGCACCCCCGCATCAAACGGCATGCCCCCGTCCGTGGCCAGTCCTCGTTCCGCGTTCCGGAAAGCCGCGCGGAATCCCCCAGAGGAGGGATGGCGTGGGCCGCTGGGGATGTCTTGGATGGGACACGCGTAGGGTCCCGTGCGTCAGGAAGTGGCTCACGAAACACGTCAGACACGACTGGTAGATGTGATGAGTGATTGAGGGGGCGTGTCATGCTGACAGGATGGCTGGGACGATTCAGCGCGGGGCTGGTGGGGGTCCTGTCGCTCACGGCCTGCGGGACGCCGGGCTCCCGGACCCTGCCGGTGGGGATGCACGGCTACGGGCGCTATCACAGTGCATCCCCGGCTTCGTTCACGCGTGACCCCGCGTGGGGCGGCGCGGGTCCGAGCGGCACCGTCGGAGGAGAGGAATTGGGTCGCTACCTCGCGTTCATCCGTGAGAAGCGAGCCGCGTTGAAGCAGCCCGCCGTGATGGAGACGGAGCGTCAGGTGGGCCATGCCGCGCTCAATGACCTGATGCTCTGGGCGTCCGCGCGGACGGAGGAGGAGCTCTCGAAGGACGAGCCGCTGGAGGTGTACCTGCGGCTGAAGGCGAAGCACGCCCAGGCCCTGCTGGAGGACGGCAAGCGGTCCGCGCGGGCGGAGGCGAAGCTGGAGGAGTTCCATCTCTGGGCGGATGCGCGCCGTCAGGTCCTGGCGGATGCGCACTTCCGCCGGCTCGGGAGTGACGGGCTGCTCACCGAGAGCGCGCTCTACGAGGAGACGCAGCTGGCACTGGTGGATGCGGTGCTGGACTGGGCGTTCACGCACATGGAGGACCCGGACTTCCCGCGCAAGAGCCCCAGTGAGGTGGCGCTCTACCTGCTGGCGCGTGACAGCTTGCTGGCGTCCGCGGTGGAGGCGGGCCGCTTCGCGCCGCCGGTCTGGGACCCGGCGCGTGATCCTCCGGGCATTCCGCCCGAAGAACTGGTGCTGGAGATCGCCCTGGGGCTGCTGCCCGTCACCGGAGAGGTGGCGGACGTGGGCGGCGTGGTGCTGGGGAAGAGTCTCCTGGGGTATCCGCTGACGGACGGAGAGCGGCTGCTGTGCGCGGTGAGCGTGGCGCTGCCGGTGGTGTCGGGGCGCCTGCTGTCGGAAGGCGCGCAGGGGGCGGAGCGCGTCGCGCTGCTCACGGGCCGGAGCCTGCGCGAGGTGCAGGTGTTGCAGCGGGTGGTGCAGCACCTGTCGCCGCAGGAGGCCCAGGAGCTTCGCCAGGTGCTGCGCGCGGCGGGACGCGGCGAGTCCGTGTCCGTGGAGGACGTGGAGAAGCTGCGGGCCCTGGCGAAGCGGTTGGAGGCGCCGCTCGCGGAGGCGGGGCGCGTGCTGGCCCGGGGCAAGCGCGTGGCACTGGTGGGCTCACGGGCGACGGCGGAGGGCGCGCGGCTGGTGCCGGGCAGCGCGGAGCACCTGGCGCAGGCGTGGGTGGACTACCAGTTCCGTCACCCGGAGAAGTACCGGAGCTTCAAGTACGCCGTCGATCCGGAGTGGGAGCGGCTCTACCAGACGGTCATCCAGAACAAGGGCGCGGGCAGTGCGTTCGAACAGTCCGTGCTCCAGAGCCGGAAGCTGCCGAAGAACACGGTCCTGCTGTTGCCCCCACCGGGCAGCAAGGCCCAGGGCTTCGTTCCGGATGCCGTGACGGGGCACAAGGGAGACCTCGTCTGGGGCAGCGCCTACGACTTCGTCGAGGTGAAGGGCCGCAAGGAACTGGCGCTCACGGGGAACATCAAGGCCATGATTAAGTACGTCCAGCAATACGGTGGCTCTCTCGAACTCTGGATCCGTTCCGCCAAACATCCCGAAGGGGCGACGCGGTTGACCGGGCCACTTCAGGCGGAACTTGAAGGCCTCAGGCGGTCGGGCCAGGTCAACATCCAGCCCTTCCCTTGAAAGCTGCTCATGGCGCTGCGCTATCTGAAAACCCGCTGGTCACTTCTCCCTGGGGTTCCATCAACGAGCACCATTCGCGAACTCCTCCGACGATTCTTCACGGAGGGCCGCTGGTTCCAACCTGTGCGCTACGGGAGCGTCGGAGTGGATGAGCAGTGTGAGCCCGGTTCGTTCGACCTGGATGCGCTCGCGGCCTACTACGACGAATCCAAGCGCTTCTTTATCGGGGCGAAGACGGATCGGGACTTCATCCATTTCTCCCCCGAACGCCACGGGAAGTACCCCTTCATCGGTTCATTCAGCTGGTACACATCGGTTGTGGAAGCCCGCAAGGCTCAATGGCGCGAGGCCCACCTGCGGCAGGTCGTCGAAATCATGCACCTGCTGGGCTCGCCCCTTGCCCAGTCTGGTCTCGATGACGATTTCCAGCGCAAGCGCGACCGGATCGAGCCCAACGAAGATGGCTTCGGCTCCAAGCTTGTCTTCAACCTGCGCGACTACAGCGAAGGCCTGGACGGCCTCTACTGGCGCAACATCTTCGGCGCCCCCTTCGTGGACCTCTTCGGCCCGCGCCTGGACGCCATCCCCGCGTCCCAGCGCCAGTCACTCGACGGCGGACTCGTCCTCGTCCAGCCCTATGAGCTGCCCACCCAGGCCATGACCGCGGAGGGCGACGCCGCGGAAGGCCAGCTCATCGCCACCCTGGGCCGCGACGCCTTCTTCGACCTGCCCACCCTCACGAAGCCCACGCGCGTGCCGGACGTGTCCTGGATGCTGCACAAGCACTGACACGCCCCAGACGTCAGTCGAACATCGCCGCCAGCGCTTCGCTCAGGGTCTCCACGCCCACCACCTGGAGCTTCGTCTTCTCCACGCGCCGCGCGCTGCCCGCTGGCAGCACCACCCGCTGGAAGCCCATCTTCGCGGCCTCCGCGAGCCTCGGCTCCACCTGGCCCACCGCGCGCACCTCGCCTGCGAGCCCCACCTCTCCCAACACCAGCGTCTTCGCGTCCAACGGCCGGTTCTGCAGGCTGCTCACCAGCGCCGCGCACACCGCCAGGTCGCACGCCGGTTCGCTCAACTGCATGCCGCCCGCCACGTTGACGAACAGGTCGCAGCCCACCAGTGGAATCTCCTCCTTCTTCTCCAGCACCGCCGCCAGCAGCGCCACGCGGTTGCCGTCCACGCCAATCGCCGTGCGCCTCGCCGTGCCGTAGCCCGTGGGCGCCACCAGCGCCTGCACCTCCACCAACAGTGGCCGCGTGCCGTTGAGCGTGCTCGTCACCACGCTGCCGGACTTGCCCTGCGGACGCTCGGAGAGGAACAGCGCGGACGGGTCCGCCACCTCCACCAGCCCCGCGCCCTTCATCTCGAAGACGCCAATCTCGTTGGTGCTGCCGAAGCGGTTCTTGTGCGCGCGCAGGAGCCGGAACGGGTGGCCGCGCTCGCCCTCGAAGTAGAGGACCGTGTCCACCATGTGCTCCAGCACCCGGGGACCCGCGATGGAGCCTTCCTTCGTCACGTGGCCCACCAGGAACGTGGGCACCCCGCTGCGCTTGGCGAACGCCATCAGCCGGCCCGCCACCTCGCGCACCTGGGTGATGCTGCCCGGCGCGTTGCCCAGCTCCGGCAGGTACATGGTCTGGATGGAGTCCACCACCAGCGCCTGCGGCTTCAGCGCCTCCGCCGCCTGGAGCACCCGGTCCGCGTCCGTCTCCGCGAACAGGTGGATGGCCTCACTCTCCACCCGCAGGCGCTCCGCGCGCATCTTCGTCTGCCGCAGGCTCTCTTCACCCGACACGTAGAGCACCGGCCCGTGCCGCGACAGCTTGTCCAGCGCCGCCAAGAGCAGCGTGGACTTGCCGATGCCCGGGTCGCCGCCCAACAGCACCAGTGAACCGCCCACCACGCCGCCGCCCAGGACGCGGTCGAACTCCGTGATGCCCGTGCGCCGACGGACTTCCGTCTCCGCCGTCACGTCCTGCAGCTTCACCGGCTTGGAGGCGCCCCCGGACGCGCCCCACGCCGGGCGCTTGTCGTCCACCTTCGCTTCGGTCTCCTCCAGGAGCGAGCTCCAGGCCCCGCAGTCAGGACACTTCCCGAGCCACTTCGCCGTCTGGTAGCCGCAGGCCTGACAGGTGTAGTGCGTCTTCGCCTTCGCCATGGGTTGGAGTGTCTACCCCAGACCCCTGACGTTTCCCCGCCTCATGCGCGCGCCATGCCAGGAGAGCAGGCAGGCAGGTTGTCATGGATCAGGTAGCGAGTTGCCCTACAGGGAGGGGGCACACACTTTCTGGACCACGGGCGACGCGAAACAGCGCGCCCCCCACACAGGGAGAGTGCCATGGGGATTATCGCGTTTCTGGTGATTGGTCTGGTCGCGGGTCTGATCGCTCGGGCCATCATGCCGGGCAACCAGTCGATGGGGCTCATCGCCACCACGCTGCTGGGCATCGCCGGTTCGTTCGTGGGCGGTTTCGTCGGTTCGCTGTTCTCTCGTGATGGGCGGGCCTTCGACCTGCACCCCACGGGCCTGCTGTTCTCCGTCCTGGGCGCACTGGTCGTGCTGTTCCTCGTGGGGCTCGCCGGCCGCGGTCGTCGCGTCCACGTCTAGCCGCGAGAAGCTCTCCGACCGATGAGGCGGGAGACAGCCAGGGGACGTCCGTCACGTACGGACGTCCCTTCTGTCTTTGCGGGCCTCTTCCAGGCTCCGGGGGCGGGCTTCCCAGAGGAGAAAGAAGACTCGTCAACCCCCTCCGCCAAGAGCGTTGACAACGGCCTTCGGGCCACGCACCGTCGGCCCCCTGACGCCTCCCCAAGGAGCCTGCATGTCCGACACCGCCGAGTCCTTCCACGGCCACGCCCACCACGCCGCCCCCGCCCCGGAAGGGGTGACGGTGCGGCACGACTGGTCGCTCGCGGAGGTGAAGGCGCTGTACCAGTTGCCGCTGCTGGACCTGGTGCACAAGGCGCAGACGGTGCACCGGCAGGTGTTCGTGGAGAACAAGGTGCAGCTCTGTTCGCTGCTCTCCATCAAGACGGGCGGGTGTCCGGAGGACTGCGCATATTGCCCGCAGGCGGCGCGCTACAAGACGGGCGTCAAGGCGGAGAAGCTGATGGCGGTGCCGGACGTGCTGGCCGCCGCGTCGCAGGCCCGTCAGGCCGGGGCCACCCGCTTCTGCATGGGCGCCGCGTGGCGCGAGGTGAAGGACGGTCCGCAGTTCGACAGCGTGCTGGAGATGGTGAAGGGCGTGCGGGCCCTGGGGATGGAGGCGTGCGCCACGCTGGGCATGCTCACCGACAGCCAGGCGAAGCGCCTGCGCGAGGCGGGCCTGTCCGCGTACAACCACAACCTGGACACGTCCCCGGAGCACTACGGCGACATCATCTCCACCCGCACCTATGACGACCGGCTGAAGACGCTCAACCGGGTGCGCGACGCGGGCATCTCCGTGTGCTGCGGCGGCATCATCGGCATGGGCGAGTCCGTGGACGACCGCTGCAACCTCTTGCGCACGCTGGCCAACCAGGAGGTGCACCCGGAGTCGGTGCCCATCAACGCGCTGGTGCCCGTGGAGGGCACGCCGCTCGCGGAGCAGCACCGCGTGGAGACGGTGGACATGGTGCGCACCATCGCCACCGCGCGCCTGCTCATGCCCCAGGCCATGGTGCGCCTGTCCGCGGGCCGCATGCAGATGAATGAAGAAGCGCAGCTGCTCTGCATGATGGCGGGCGCCAACTCGCTCTTCTTCGGGGAGAAGCTGCTCACCACCGGCAACCCCGAGTACACCCAGGACATGGCGCTCCTGGAGAAGGCGGGCATCCGCCCCCTGGAGCCCCGGCAGGACCGGTGAAGTCCACCTCTCCGGTCGCGGACCGCTGGGCGCGCGAGGACCTGGAGGCCCTGTCCGCGAAGGGCCTTCGCCGCGTGCTGGAGCCGCTCGACTCTCCCCAGGGCGCGGAGGTGCGCGTGGGGGACGAGCGGCTGGTCAACTTCTCCTCCAATGACTACCTGGGGCTCGCGGCGTCGCCCGCCGTGCGCGCCGCCGCCGCGTCCGCGCTGGAGCGCTACGGCGTGGGCACGGGCGCCAGCCGCCTGGTGGTGGGGGACATGGTGCCGCACCAGCGGCTGGAGGCGCGCCTTGCCCGCTTCGAGCGCGCGGAGGCCGTGCGCCTCTTCAACTCCGGCTACGCGGCCAACACCGGCATCCTGCCCGCGCTGGTGGGGCCCGGCGACGCGGTGTTCTCCGACGCCCTCAACCACGCCTCGCTGGTGGACGGCTGCCGGCTGTCTCGCGCGCGCGTCGTCGTCTACCCGCACGCGGACGTGGCCGCGCTCAGCCGCGCGCTCGCGGAGACGCCCGCGCGGCGCAAGCTGGTGGTCACCGACAGCGTGTTCTCCATGGACGGGGACGTGGCCCCGCTGCGCGAGCTTCTGGCCGCGTGCGAGGTCCATGGCGCCGCGCTGATGGTGGACGAGGCGCACGCCACCGGCGTCCTGGGCGCGCGCGGCGCGGGCCTGTGCGAGGCGCTGGGCGTGGAGGGCCGCGTGGACCTGCGCATGGGCACGCTGAGCAAGGCGCTGGGCGGGCTGGGCGCGTACGTGGCCACCTCGCGCGCGGTGGCGGACCTGTTGGTCAGCCGCGCCCGGCCGTTCGTCTACTCCACCGCGCTGCCCGCGGCCCTGTGCGCTGGCGCCGAGTGCGCGGTGGACCTGGTGGAGCACGACCCCGCGCCTCGCGAGCGGCTGTGGGGGCACATCCACCGTTTCACGGAGGGTCTGCGCGCGCTGGGACTGCCCGCCGAACCCCGGAGCGCCATCTTCCCGGTCATCCTGGGGGAGCCCTCGCGCGCCTTGGACGCGGCGAAGCGCCTGCGCGAGGCGGGCCTCCTGGTGAAGGCCATCCGCCCGCCCACCGTGCCAGAGGGCACCAGCCGGCTTCGCTTCTGTCTCTCCGCGGCCCATACGACGGGCCACATCGACCTGGCGCTGGAGGCCCTGCGCCGGGTGGGAGTCTCCCGTGGCCCCTGACTCACTCCAGTTCTTCGTCACCGGCACGGACACCGGCGTGGGCAAGACGCAGGTGTCGTGCGCGCTGCTGTCGCTCCTGAAGGACGCGGGCCATGCGCCCCAGGGCTTCAAGCCCTACGAGAGCGGCTGCGCGTCGCTGAAGGCTCCCTCCGATGCGCTCGCCATGCGCGAGGCCGCGGGCAGCACGCTGCCGGTGGAGGCCATCTGCCCGCACCGCTTCAAGGCGCCGCTGGCCCCGGGCATCGCGGCGTCGCGACTGGGAACGGAGCCGGACTTCCGCGTGACGCTCGCGGCGTGGAAGCAGCTGAAGGGCGGATCCGTCGTGGTGGAGGGGGCAGGGGGGCTGTTCGTCCCGGTGGATTCGAAGCGCGACGTGGTGGACCTCATCCAGACCTTCCGCCTGCCCGTGGTGCTGGTGGCGCGCGCGGGGCTGGGCACGCTCAACCACGTGGCGCTGTCGCTGGAGGCGCTGGCGGCGCGCAAGGTGTCCGTGCGAGCGGTGGTGTTGTCGCGCGGGGTGCCCGGACGTGACCTGGCGGAGCGGGACAACCGGCGCTACCTGGAGGCCCGCCATGGCGTGGAGGTGCTGGGGCCCGTGCCGTATGTGGAGGATGCAAGAAAGCGCCGGATGGCGTTCCGGCGCGCGCTGGCGCCGCTGGTGCCCGAACGCGCGCGGGCCCGATAAATCGGCCTCCGGCGCGTTCGGCGGAAAGGTGCGTGCTACAGGTCGCGCAAGTTTTCGCGTGGTGGTGGCCGTGATCTGGACGTGCTGTTTTTTCCGCGCGAGAAAGCCGGCACGAATGGCGGACATCATCGACATCACGCTCCTCGCGGACGTCCGGCGCTTCTTCAAGAAGCTCATCGAACAGCGCGGGCTGTCCTACTTCCTCCAGAAAGACGGTCCGCGGCTGTTCCAGATTGAGCCGACGAAGGTCGAGCTGGTTCTACGCACCGCGATCCGCACCCGGAACCCGGAACTGCCCGCGCCCCATGAGAAGGCCGTCGAGCACTGCCGTTTGGAACTGCGCCGCGAGCTGATCCGCCGCGTGGCCAGCGCCATGCTCCAGACGGGGCTGTGAGCCGCTTCTCGCTCCGCACCGCCTTCCCGCGCACCCCCAACCCGCTCTCCCAGGCCGTCGCCGAGCGCCACGCGCGCGGGCTGCCCCTGCTGGACCTGGCGGAGACCAACCCCACCCGGGTGGGGCTGCCCCCACCGGACGTGGACCTCGGGGCCCTCCCCGGGCCCTTCCGCTACACGCCAGAGCCCTTCGGCCTGCCCACCGCGCGCGAGGCCGTGGCCGCGCACCTGCGCAAGCGGGGCGCGTCCGTGGACGCCGCGCACGTCGTCCTCTCCGCCAGCACCAGCGAGGCCTACGGCTGGCTCCTCAAGCTCCTGTGCGACCCGGGGGACAACGTTCTGCTCCCCGCGCCCGGCTACCCGCTGGTGGACGTCCTGGCGCGCCTGGAGGGCGTGCAGGCGCGCTCCTACCGGTTGCCCGCCGTGCACGGCTTCGGCCTGGACGCGGCCCGGGTGGAGGACTGCGTGGACGCCCGCACGCGCGCGGTGGTGGTGGTGAACCCCGGCAACCCCACCGGCCACTTCCTGCACGAGGGCGAACTCCACGCGCTCGCGGACGTGTGCGCGCGCCATGGCCTGGCGCTCGTCTGCGACGAGGTGTTCTCCGACTTCGCGTGGGATGAAGAAGAGGGGCGGGTGACGTCCGTGGCGGGGCGGAGGCTGCCGTGCCTGACGTTCTCGCTCTCCGGCCTGTCCAAGGTGGCGGGCCTGCCCGGCCTCAAGCTGGCGTGGCTGCACGTGGGCGGCCCCGCGCACGCGCGCGACGAGGCCCTGGCCCGGCTGGAGGACGTGGCGGACGCGGCGCTGTCGGTGGCCACGCCCGTGCAGCTCGCGCTGCCAGCGCTCCTCGCGAACGCGCCGCGCTTCCAGCAGGCGCTGCTGGAGCGGGTGGGGGACAACCGGGAGCGGTTGCTGCGAGCGCGTCCGGCGGACGCCGCGTGGGACGTGGTGCCCTCGCACGGCGGCTGGAGCGCGGTGCTGCGCATCCCCCATCACCCCGGAGAGGAGGCCACCTGCCTGCGGCTCCTGGAGGAGGGGGTGCGCGTGCAGCCGGGCTACTTCTACGACTTCGGCGGCGGTGCGTACCTCGTGCTGTCGCTGCTGCCGACGCCCGAGGTCTTCACCGCCGCCCTGGTGCCGCTCCTGCGCGTGCTCAGTCCGTCGGCGGATCGATGAGCTGCACGGTCCTGAAGGTGGTGCCCGTCACCTTGAACAACTCGTAGGGGGAGGGCGCCTCGCCCGTCTCGTTGTTGAAGTTCAGCTCGCCGCTGGCGCCCTTCACGTCGATGACCGCGCCGCCGCGCAGTGCCTCGCGCGCCGCGGTGAACTGCGTGGAGCCCAGGGGGTAGCTGGTCGCCGTCTGGCCGGAGGCGGGCGTCAGCTTCGTGAGCCCCTCCGCGATGCGCGGGCCGGTCACCGGCTGCGGGTTGTTGGTGTCCCCGCCCACCGCGTACGCCGAGCCCAGCGCCACGAGGTACATGGCGTCGTACGCGTGCGCGGTGAAGGAGTACTGCCCGGGGTCCGTGCTGTAGGCCGTGATGAAGCGGTCCGCGAAGAGCTTGTAGGTGGAGTCGTTGGGGCGCGCGGACGCGGGGGCCGTGCCGTACGTGCCCGAAAGCTCCGTCTCGACCTCCTTGCGGGAGGTCAGCAGCGTGCGGTCCTTGCTGGCGTCGGTGAGGAACCAGCGGTTGCCGAAGGCCGTGCCCACCTTCGCGTCGATGGCCTCCAGCAGCAGGCGCGAGTTGTCCTCGGGGAAGCCCGCCAGCACCGTCATGTCCGGCTTGAAGGACACCAGCCGGCTCACCGCGCCGCTCACGGCCTCGTTGCGGCTGTACTGCGCGCCCGCGACGTTGTCCTTGTTGGGGATGCGGTTCTGGATGGCGTCGAAGAGGCCCGTTCCGTACGAGTCACTGACGTACGCCACGCCCACCTTGGTCGGAGGGGTGAACGTCACGCCCGGGTCGTTGATGGGCGTGACGCCCTGGAGCACGTTCGCGATGACGCGGCCCTGGAGCACGTCCGAGGGCGTGGTGCGCCAGACCAGGCCCACGCTTCCGCCGTTCTTGTCCGACAGCGTGGTGAACGCGGAGCTCGTGGCCGTGTGGCTCATCAAGAGCACGTTCTTGGGCGTGGTGACCTCATGGATGGCGAGCGTCTGCGCGCTGCCCGCGCTGAAGAGCGCCACCGCGCCCTTGTCGTTCACCATCCAGTCCGCCTGCGTCACCGCCCGGCTCACGTCCGCGCCGGTGTCGCAGACGTACATGACGAACTGACGGCCACCCACGCCCTGCGCCTGGTTCACTTCATCCAGCGCCAGCTTCAGGCCGTTGAAGCGCTGCTGCTCGATCTCCGCGTTGCCGCTCGCGTTGGTGAGCGGCAGCGCCGCGCCCAGCACGATGGGGTTCGCCGCGGACGTGGCGCCCACCACCTGGCCGCAGCCCGCGGGCTGCGGCAGGCAGAACCCGGAGGTGCAGACGCTGTTGCTGCCGCAGTCGCTGCTCGTCGTGCATTCGGACAGGCCGCCCGCCGTGGTGAAGCTGCACCCGGACGACAGCAGCGCCATGCCCAACGTCATCATTCCCAGCGCGCGCATCAGAAACGACCCTCCATGCCGACCCCGGCGCCACGCGGTGCGAGCGTCACGCGGACCTCGCCCTGCGCGGGAGGGCCTTCCTTGGGATACAGGATGATGGCGGTGATGGCCCCCGCGAGCCCCACGCCGAAACCGATGTCCGCGAGCAGCGCCTTGCTCTTGGTGCTGTCCGACAGCCGCTGCTTGTCCGCGAGCGTGCTGGCGTTGTCGAACTGGTCGCGCTGGTCGCGCGCCTGCAGCCCGAAGAGCACGCCCGCGCCCACGCCCAGCACCGCCACGCCGCCCGTGGCGAACGCCGCGATGCGCTGGTTGCGGTAGGACTTGATGGCCCGGTTCAGCTCCGCCTGCCGCTGGCGCTCGCTCTCCTCCTCCGCGCGCCGGGCCGCGGCCTGCTCGGCCTCCGCCTGCTGCCGCGCGGCATCCGCCTCCGCCTCCAGGCGCTTCCGGTCCGCGTCCGCCACGGCCTGCGCCTGGTCCTCGCGGTCCAGCTGCACGCGCAGCCGGTCGATGGCGCGGTTGCTGTTCTTCAAGAGAGTGGGGTCGGTGTCCTCGCTGGAGGACGTGACGTACTGCCGGTAGAAGGTCATCGCCTCGCGGGGCTCGCCCGCGTACTCCAGCGCCACGGCGATGTTGTAGACGAGCCGCGGGTGAGGCTGCGCCTCGTTGGCCTGCTTCAGCGCCTCCGCCGCCTCGCGGTACTTGCCGGCGTCGTAGAGGCGTTTGCCCTCCTTCAACAGCGCCTGCACGTTGACCTTGGAGCCACCCCGCTGCGCCAGGGCGGACCCCGGGGCCAGCGCCAGCGCCAGCGACAACACGAAAACCAGTCTCATGGGGCGGGGAGCCTAGCGCCGAACATTCCGGCCGTCGAAGCACTGGCCCCCTGAAAAAGCGCCGGGGCCACCCCCACCCCTGTAGCAACAGGGGAGGAAGCGGCCCCGGACGGGCCTTCAGAAGGCGTCAGACGGCGATCAGCCGTCCAGGCGCGCGATGAGCAGCTTGCGCTGGAGCATCAGGGCCTCGGGGGCCTTGGTGCCCAGCTGCTCGAAGAAGACCTCCTGGCTCTTGAGCTCGGACTTCCACTCGTCCTCCTTGATGGAGGTGGCCTCCTGGATGGCCTCCGCGGGCAGGTCCAGGCCGTTGAGGTTGAGGCCCTGGTCCTGGCGCGGCACCCAGCCCAGCAGCGTCTCCTGCGTGGGGACGCGGCCCTGGACGCGGTTCACGATCCACTCGAGCACGCGCATGTTCTCGCCGAAGCCCGGCCAGATGAACTTGCCGTTCTTGTCCTGGCGGAACCAGTTGACCTGGAAGATCTTCGGCAGCTGCGGGATGGACTTCTGCATGTCCAGCCAGTGCTGGAGGTAGTCACCCATGTGGTAGCCGCAGAAGGGCAGCATGGCCATGGGGTCGCGGCGCACGACGCCCACCTTGCCGGTGGCCGCCGCCGTCGTCTCGGAGCCCATGGTGGCGCCCAGGAACACGCCGTGGGTCCAGTTGAAGGCCTGGAGCACCAGCGGGACCGTGTTGGAGCGGCGGCCGCCGAAGATGATGGCGCTGATGGGAACGCCCTGGGGGTCGTTCGCCTTGCCGGACAGCACCGGGTTGTTGCTCATGGGCGCGGTGAAGCGGCTGTTCGGGTGCGCCGCCTTCTCCGTGCTGCCCTTCTTCCAGGGCTTGCCCTGCCAGTCGATGAGCTCCTCGGGGACCTCGCCGTCCTTGCCCTCCCACCAGACGTCGCCGTCGGGCGTGAGCGCCACGTTCGTGAAGAGCGTGTCCTTGGAGATGGTCTCCATGGCGTTGGGGTTGGTCTTGTAGTTGGTGCCCGGCACCACGCCGAAGTAGCCGGCCTCCGGGTTGATGGCGTACAGGCGGCCATCCGGACCGGGGCGCATCCAGGCGATGTCGTCGCCAACGGTTTCAATCTTCCAGCCCGCGTACTCCTTGGGCGGGATCATCATGGCGAAGTTCGTCTTGCCGCACGCGGACGGGAAGGCCGCGGCGATGTAGGTCGTCTCGCCCTTGGGGCTGGTGACGCCCAGGATGAGCATGTGCTCGGCGAGCCAGCCCTCCTCGCGGCCCAGGTAGCTGCCGATGCGCAGCGCGAGACACTTCTTCCCGAGCAGCACGTTGCCGCCATAGCCGGAGCCGAAGCTCCAGATGGTGTTGTCCTGGGGGAAGTGGCAGATGTAGCGGCGGTCCGGGTTCACGTCACCCGTGGAGTGCAGGCCGCGGTTGAAGTCGTCGCTGTCGCCCAGCATGTCCAGCGCGGCCTTCCCCATGCGGGTCATGATCCGCATGTTGAGGACCACGTAGTCGCTGTCCGTCAGCTCCACGCCAATCTTCGTGGAGGCGCCGCCCAGCGGGCCCATGGCGTAGGGCACCACGTACATGGTGCGGCCCTTCATGCAGCCTTCGAACAGCTGGGAAAGCTTCGTGTAGGCGGCCTCCGGCTCCATCCAGTTGTTGGTGGGGCCCGCGTCCGTCTTGTTGGGCGTGCAGATGAACGTGAGGTGCTCGACGCGCGCCACGTCGTTGGGGTTGGAGCGGTGCAGGTAGCAGCCCGGGCGCTTCTGCGGGTTGAGCGGGATGAGCGTCCCGTCCTTCACCGCCTGCTCGGTGAGGCGCTGCTTCTCCGCCTCGGAGCCGTCGCACCAGACAATGCGGTCCGGCTGGGTCATCGCGGCCATCTTGGCCACCCACGCCAGCAGCGTGGGGTTCTTCGTGGGCGCCTGCTCGGTGGCGGCGGCCGCTTGCGTCGAAGCCATGGAGGTCTCCTCGGGGTGTTTCATTGCGTGGGTCTTCCCGCGTGCCCGCTTCGTGCGAGGGGGCGAAACCCTACAGCGGAAGGAACACCAAACCTTCTGGACCGGGGGCCCAAAATCAACTGACGTCCGGCAGTCAACCGGACTTTCGACCGCTTTGGCCTAATTCCACTTATCAGCGTCCGGTCGCTCATCAGAAAACGGCGCGGTGCGGCACACGCTGGCAGCGCAGCGCGGCGTGCCCAGGTTGAGGGTGCGCACGTCCTGCTCCATGTCCATCGCCCTCGTCCTGGCCGTCATCGTCGTCGCTCTGGTCCTGTTTTCCGTGGATTCCATCCCCATCGAGTTCACCTCGCTGGTGGTGGTGTGCCTCCTGGCCCTGTCCGGGGTGCTGACGCCCGCGCAGGCGTTCGAGGGCTTCAGCAACGACACGGTCATCTTCATCTTCACGCTGCTGGCGATGACGCAGGGGCTGGCCGCGACGGGCGTGGTGCAGATGGTGGGGCAGCGGATGGCGTTCTTCGCCCGCTTCGGCCACCAGGCGTTCGTGCTGGCGATGATGGGCGTGGTGGCGGTGTTCTCGTCGTTCATCTCCAACACGGTGACGACGGCGGCCTTCCTGCCGGTGGCCATTGGCGCCGCGCAGCGGGCGAAGGTGCCGCGCAGCAAGGTGCTGCTGCCCCTGGCGTACGCGTCCATGCTGGGCGGCACGGTGCTGCTCTTTGGCACGTCCACGAACCTGGTGGTGTCCGCGGCGCTGAAGCGGCAGGGGATGGCGCCCATTGGCGTGACGGAGCTGGCGCCGGTGGGGCTGCCGGTGGTGCTGCTGGGCATCGCCGTGGTGGTGCTCCTGGGGCGGTGGCTGCTGCCCTCGCGCGAGGGCAAGCCGGGCACGGAGGGCTTCACGCTGCGCGACTACCTCACGGAGGCCGTGGTGCCCGGGGACTCGCGCTATGTGGGCAAGCCCCTGGCGGAGCTCACGGAAGGGCTGGGCCTGCGCGTGATTGGCGTGGTGCGCGATGGCGAGACCCTCAACGCGAAGCCGTCCTACGTGCTGACGGGCCAGGAGCGGCTGCTGGTGGAGGGCCGGCGCGAGGACATCCTGCGGGTGAAGGACCTGCAGGGGCTCGCGCTGCGGCCGGACGTGCGGCTGTCGGACGCGGAATTGGAGGGGCCGGAGTCGATGCTCGCGGAGGTGGGCGTGCCGCCCGGCAGTGCGCTGGTGGGGCGCAGCCTGCGGGAGACGCTGTTCGTGGAGCGCTTCGGGCTGGTGGCGCTGGGGCTGCACCGCCGGCCCGGCATCCAGCGGCTCACGAAGCTGCAGCTGTTGGGGCGCGCCCGGGAGGAGCACTCGCTGTCCACGCTGCCCCTGTCCGTGGGGGACGTGCTGCTGTTGCGCGGCCCGCGTCAGAAGGTGGCGGAGCTGGCCCCGGGCCACACGCTGATGGTGCTGGAGGGCCACGAGTACGAGCCGCCGCGCTACGCGAAGGCGCTGCTCGCGGTGCTCATCTTCCTGGGCTCGCTGGCGGCGGGCTCCCTGGGCTGGGTGCCGCTGTCGCTGGCGGGGCTCACCGGCATGCTGCTGATGATCGCCACCGGGTGCGTGGACGCGCGCACCGCGTTCCGCGTGGACTGGCGGGTGGTGCTGCTCATCGGCGCGATGATGGCGCTGGGGCTGGCCATGGAGGTGAGCGGCGCGGGGAAGTTCATCGGCGACCACGTGGCCCGGCTGGGCGCGTACGGCGGCCCCCGCGCGGTGCTGGCGCTGTTGATGGTGCTGACCATCGTGCTGTCGGCGCCCATGAGCAACCAGGCCGCGGCGCTGGTGGTGCTGCCGGTGGCGCTCAACGCGGCGACGCAGCTGGGCGTGGACGTGCGCCCCTTCGCCATGGGCGTCACGCTGGCGGCCAGCTGTTCGTTCATCACCCCGCTGGAGCCCAGCTGCGTGCTCGTCTACGGGCCCGGGCACTACCGGTTCACCGACTTCTTCCGGCTGGGCACGCCGCTGACCGCGGTGCTGGTGGTGTTCCTCGTCTTCGCCGTGCCCGTGGTGTGGCCCTTCCACGCGTAGGCGCGTGAAGCGCCTGTCAGTGGATGGCGGCGCGCAGCCCCACGTCCGCGAGGACCCGCGACTCCTGCGCGAGCAGGTACTGCAGCCGCGCATCCACGGCGGCCTCGTCCCCGTTGGACGCGGTGACGGCCAGGCGGTGGAAGAGGGACTGGTGGCCGTCCTCGGACTGCGCCAGCTCGCCGTAGAAGCGGGCGAGCGCCGGGTCGGTGAGCCCCTCCGCGAGCAGGGAGAGCCGCTCACACGAGCGCGCTTCGATGATGGCGGCGACGAGCAGGCGGTCCACGCGCCGCTCCAGGGCGGGCGTGCGCACGTGCTTCTGCAAGCCCTGCGCGTACGGGTCCCCGGCGTCCTTGGTGAGCGTGAGTCCTCGCGCGGCCATCAGGTCCAGCACGCGCGCCAGGTGGGCGCTCTCCTCGCGGGCCAGACGCGCCATCTGCGACGGCAGCCCCGGCAGGTCCGGGTAGGCCTGGAGCATGGACAGCGCGTTGGCGGCGGCCTTCTTCTCGCAGTGGGCGTGGTCCACCAGCACCGCGTCGAAGTGGGCGAGCGCCAGCGGCAGCCAGCCGGGGTCGGTGGGCGCGTGGAGGATGACGGGGCCCGCTCCGGAGAGGGGACGGCGGGAGGGCGTGGGGCGGCTGCTCATTTCGAAGGCGGACTGTAGGGCATCCGCCGGGCGCCGTGCGCGGGTGTCGTGCGGCGCTCGCGAGCCCGCTTCCTCCCGGAACATGCCGGCCCGGACGCGGTGAGGGGCCGCCCACCGTGTCCGGCGCCGGGCCGCGCTACAGCGGCGGGTTCGTGCCTTCCTTCGACGCGAGCAGGGTGACCACGTAGTCGTTGCCCTCCTGCGCCTCGTTGGCGATGAAGACGGAGCCGGGCCACGTGCGCAGCCCGTTCATCAGGAAGGTCCCGTGGTCGGCCTGGGCGCGGTGCACCAGCTCCACGCGGCAGAGCGTGGCGCGGCACTCCAGCGACTTCACGCGGGAGGTGCCAGGCAGGTGCGAGCGGAACGCGTCGTCGAGCGTCTTCGACGCGCGGGCGCTCCAGTCTCCGTCCACCGGCTCCGCGGCGAACGCGTTGAACACGCGGGTGCGCGACTGCTCGAACGAGGCGGGGGGCGGGCGGATGGGCGGAGGCGGGGGCACGTCGCCACCGGAGTCCTCCGCCGCGGCGGCTTCACCGGAAGGGGCCGCTTCCGGGGAGCCAGTCCGTGCATGAGGGGCCGTGGACGGGCGCGCGGCGTTGGCGGCCCACAGGCGCATCGCGGCCTCCGCGGCGACGCGGCGGTCGGCGAGGTTCGCGTCGGTGCTCGCGCTGGCGCGGTGCACCTGGGTCCGCAGTTCCTCCAGCGCTTCGTCGGAGGCGCGCTGGTGGCCGGCGAGCGTGAGCCCCACGCCCGCGATGGCGGCGGTGTTGACGATGGCGAGGACGGTCTGGAGCCTGGAGGTCATCGGGGCGCTCGCGGGGCTTCGGGGTGGGGAAGAAGGACCGCGCGAAGGGGAGGAATGAGAAGCCTTCGCGCGGCCCCGCGCTTCATCAGTCGATGGTGAAGCCGCCAATGACACCGCCCGACTGCAGGCCGCAGCGGAAGACGATGGCGAAGTCCTCCCACACGTAGCGGTCACCCGTGTTGAGGGTCTGCCACGCCATGGGGCCGGCCACCGTGTACGTGGCCGTGCCCAGGTGCGCGCCGTTGCCCACGCCGTTGACCGTGGTCGTCTCGCACCAGCTGTTGTTGCCGTAGATCTGCACCGTCGTCGGGTGGTAGCCGGCCGTCCACATGGGCACCGTGGCGATCGCCAGACGCGTCGTCGTACAGTTGTTGACCAGCGCGGAGTAGCTGCTCACGTTGAAGCACGACGCGTCGGACGCATAGGCGGCCTTGAACGCGGCGCCCGGGTAGTACTGCCACGCGGCCGCGGTCCCGGCGCTCAACGCCACCACGCCGAACGCGCACACCTTCGCCAACGTCTGGAAACCCTTCATCGAACTTGCTCCCTGGGGATGCGGCGGAGATTGGGGCCGCCGGGCACGCGAACGCGCGCCACGCCGCAAGGGAGCAAGCGCCATGCCCTCATCCGGGATGGCGTGCTTTCGGCTGTTTACGTGTCTTTATGACAATCCGTGCTGTTCCGGGAGCAACACCTGGGTGTTGCCTGCGTTGCCCCGGGAGCTACTCGACCAGCACGAGCCGCTGGGTGCGGCCGGCGTGGTAGCCCACCTTGCGCGCGATGCGGGCGGTGCTCTCGTCGCGCTCGTCGACGCGCATGGCCAGCCGGGGCAGCGAGGACAACAGGTGCCGGGAAATCTGTCCCAGGCACAGCGTGGCGTGGCCCTGACGGCGGCGGGACGGGGGCGTGTACATGCCCTCCAGCTCCGCGCCGAACTGCGAGCGGCAGCCGATGTCCACCTTGAACACGAGCTCGCCGCCCTCCTCCAGCACGTAGGTGCGGCGCTGGCGCACGCGCTGGAGGACGCGGGCCTCGTAGTGGGCGGGGTCCTCGGACAGCGGGTCCCGCTCGAAAATCTCGCGCACGTAGCCCTGGGCCAGGGGCAGCAGGCGGGGCACGTCCTCTTCGCGGGCCAGGCGCAGGGTGGGGTTGGTGAAGGGGCCCAGGTCGTCCGCGGAGACGCTGAACAGCTTCTGGGTGCGGGACAGGCGCGGCTTGCCTTCACAGAGGCTGCGCACCAGCGCGTCCACGGAGGCCTTGTCCCCCACGGTGGAGCGCAGCTTGAGGTTGGCGGCGAGCACGTCCGCGATGACGCCGGTGGCGCTGGCGTCGCTGGCGCTGGGCACCACCAGCCCGCCCTCGCCGCCCACGAAGACGGCCGCGGTGAGGACGCCGCTGTCGAAGCGGCCGTGGAAGGAGAAGGCCGCCCGGCGCTCCGGCGCCGCGATGCCGAACTCCTCCAGCAACCCCAGGAGGTAGAGGTTGTGGACGGGATCCTTCGCCAGGAGCGCGCGCAAGGCGTCCGTGTGGGAAGGCGCGAGCTGTTCGACGGTGACGGGCATGCGCGGGGGGCCGAAGGAGGCCTGAACCTTACGCGCAACCCGACCTCACGGGCCAGCGTCCCCGGGCACGGTGAACCGGAATGGATGGAGCACGGTCGCGGACCCTCCCAGGTGGGGTGCAGGGAAGCGCGCGTCCAGGAGCGAATCCAGCACGCACGCCTGCACCATGGGGTCCGGGATGGTGCTGGAGACGAGCTCGCCCCGGTTCATCTTCCCCTCGGAGCCCTCGCCCTCCACCGTGAAGCGCAGCTTCACTTCTTGTGTGCCCCGGTTGCGTTGTGCGGCGTCCTGGAAACATTGCTGCACGAGCGGAGTCACGGACTGGATGGCCAGGCGCAGGTCCTCCGCGTCGATGCGGCCGGAGGAGGCCTCCACCACCGGCTCCACCACCTCCACGCGGCGCGGGTCGGGGGCGTCGAAGTCGTCGCGCGGCGGCGGGGCGCGGGGCGGCTCGCGCACCGGAGCCGCGGGGGGCGGGAGCGGCGCGGAGGGGGCGGCGGGCCGGGAGGGCTCGGGCGCCGGTGCGCTCACGCGCGGCGGACGGGCCGGCGGCGCGGCCGGTTCAGGCAGCTCCGGTGCGTCCGTGAAGCGCGTCACCCATGCGGCTCCCAGCGTGAACAGCAGGAACAGGCCCAGGCTCAAGCCGGGGATGAGGAGCCAGCGGACGAAGGTGCGGTGCGAGGACGCCATGGGCCGGGTGCCCGCGTGTCATACCCGCCTCCCAGGGGACCGGGAAGCGGGGATGCACGCGAGCGCCCGAGGCTACGGATACACCTCGCGCCGCGGACCCGGCGTGGTCGGCGTCGTCGGGGGCACCACCACCGCGCCCTCCGCGCGGATGCGCTGCTTGCGGCTGACGCCCAGCGTGGCGCCGAGCACCGCCGCGACGAGCCCCAGCAGCAGGCCCGCGAAGATGCCCCAGAAGACGCGGCCGGAGCGGTCCGCCACCTTCAGCGCGCCCTCCTGCGCCTGCTGGCCCACCTCACCGGCCTTGAGCTTGGCCTGGTCCACCTGCTGCTGCACCCGGTCGGCCACGCCTTCCGCGTCCTGCCGCGACAGGTTGGTGTTCTGCGCGATGTTGCTCACCAGCAGCTCGCGGTCCATGCGGCCCTGCCGCACGCCCTCGGTGACGATGTCCTTGGTCGCGGCCTCCAGCTGGTTCGCGGTGATGGTGGGCTTGCCCTCCTGCCGCAGGCGCTGGTTCACCGGCGCGAGCGCGTCGTTGGCGTCCAGGCCGAACGCCTTCGCTGCTTCACCGCCGCCCGTCACCGCTCCCACGGCGGCGTTGCCACCCGCGCCCACCGCGGCCTTGCCCACGTTGAACACCGCGCCCACCACGTTGGACACCAGCATGCCCACGACCATGACGCCCAGGAGCGTCGTCAGGCCCCAGAGCACCGCGCCGTGCATGGCGCCTCCCGCCTTGTCCACGATGCCCGCGCTGCGCGCGGCCACCAGTCCGCCCACGAAGAGCGCGACCAACGGGACGAGCACGCTCCAGATGCCGGTGAAGATGCCCGCGGACTTCGCGCTCGACGCATCGGCGGGGTTCACCGACGACAGGCCCAGCGCCAGGCCCAGCGTGTAGAGCAATATCCAGACGCCCAGCGCGACGAAGGTGCCACCGAAGATGGCGCCCCAGCTCAGCTTGTACGCACTGCCCGGCACTGCTGGGATGATGCCGGCGCGTTCGCTCTCGACAATGGCTGCCATTGGACTTCACCCTCGCTTCCCGTGAGTCGCCAAAGCCGCGCTCGGGGCACGACCCGGACGGAAGTGTCTGGGGTGAAGGTGTGCACCTGGGAAGCCACGTCGTTTCACTGCCTCACGGCCGCTCCGTCCCGAAGGGTGGGGCGGAAGGCCGGGTGGCCTCAGCGCAGGCCGAGCGCGTCGAGGAGCAGTGCCTCGCGCGCCACCACCGGCTCACGAGGAAGCACGTCCGTGCGGTAGCGCGCGACGAGCGCGGGCAGCGTCACCGGGCTGCCGTCGCCCAGGCCGCTCCATGCGGCGAGCAGGCCCAGGACGTGCTCGGGAGGCCGGCCGCGCGCCCGCAGCTCCGCGAGCGCGAACGCTCCATCGCGCTTCGCCAGCCGCTTGCCGTCCTCGCCCATCACCAGCGGCACGTGGAGGAACGCGGGCGCGGGCAGGCCCAGCGCGGCGTAGAGCTGGAGCTGCCGGGGCGTGGAGGGCAGCAGGTCGTCCCCGCGCAGCACGTGGGTGATGCGGCTGGCCGCGTCGTCCACCACCACCGCCAGCTGGTAGCTGGCCACGCCGTCGTTGCGGCGCACCACGAAGTCCCCCACCAGCGCCTGCACGTCCTGGGCATACGGGCCCATGAGCTCGTCCACGAAGCGCACCTCGCCTTCGCGCGCGCGGAAGCGGTACGCGGGGGCGCGCGTGCGGGCACGTTCAGAAACCTGTCCGGCGGTGAGGTGCGCGCAGGTGCCGGGGTAGCGCGGGCCCTCGTCGGACAGGCCGTGGGGAGCGCTCGCCGCGCGGGCGATCTCCGCGCGCGTGCAGAAGCACGGATAGATGAGCCCCTCGCGCTCGAGCTTCTCCTGGGCCTCGCGGTAGACGCCGTCGCGCTCGCTCTGGATGAGCGGTGTTTCGTCCCAGTCCAGGCCCAGCCAGCGCAGGTCCTCGTAGAGGTCCTGGAGGAACTGGGGGCGGCATCTCGCGCGGTCCAGGTCCTCGATGCGCAAGAGGAACGCGCCACCCGCGGCCCGGGCCTGGAGCCAGCCCAGGAGCGCGCTTCTCACGTTGCCCAGGTGCATGCGGCCGGTGGGGCTGGGGGCGAAGCGTCCTCGCATCGTGGCGGCAACCATAACTTCCCCGCCCGCCCCGCGCGCTGGGAGAGAATGCCCCGCTGCTTCCTTCCGTTCCTTCGGGTGTGACTCCCTCCATGCGCTTCCTGCACTGCTCCGACGTCCACATCACCGAGGACTACTTCGCCCTGCCGCTGCGCAAGCTGGGCTGGCGCCGCTGGGTGGCGCTCGTCGAGCTGACGGCGGGAGGCCGGGCGAAGGCCTACCGGAACGCGCAGGCGACACTGTCCACCATCGCCCGCGAGGCGGGCACGCACGGCGTGGACCACTTCATCCTCTCCGGCGACCTCACCGCCTACGCCCTGGAGGGCGAGTTCCGCGCCGCCCGCGCCGCGCTCTCACCCCTGGCCCCCACGCCCGCGCGCTGCACGGTCATCCCCGGCAACCACGACGTCTTCACCCCCGGCGCCGCCCGGGACGGCCGCTTCGCGAAGCACTTCGGGGACCTGCTGGACAGCGACCTGCCGGAGTACCGCCGCGAGGGGGCGTTCCCCTTCGTGCGCCTGGTGGGGGAGGGCGCCGCGGTGGTGGGCCTGTGCTCCGCGCGCCCGCTGCCCACGCCCGGCCTGTCCTACGGCACCGTGGGCCCCGCGCAGCTCGAAGGCCTGGCGGCCCTGCTGAAGGACGCCCGGCTGGACGGCCGCGCCATCCTGGTGGTGGTGCACCACGCGCCCCGGAGCTCCGCGAACCACGCGGACGGCTGGCATCACGGCCTGCATGACGCGGACGCGCTCCTGAAGCTGCTGCCGGGCCCGCGCTTCGCGGTGCTCCACGGCCACATCCACCAGCGCTACCACCACCCAGCCACCCACGACCGGCCCCACCTGTTCGGAGCGGGCTCCTCCACCCAGGCGGGGAAGGAGGGCTACTGGCTCATCGAGGTCCAGGACGGCGTCGTCGTGGGCGGCACGAAGCACGTGCCCGCGTTGTGACAGTTCCCCCGGGCGGCGGTACAAGGGGCGCACATGACCCCGGCGCCCACGTCCCCACCCGCTGAGTTGTCCCTGGACGAGTACCGCTTCCTGCGCCAGCTGGGACGTGTCACGGACGACCTCCTGGAGGAGAGCCTGCGGGAGCGCGAGACGCTCACCCAGTGCTTCCGGCGCTGCTTCCCCACGCTGCTGGCGCACCTGGGCGCGCGCGCCATCGCCGTCACCACGCGCGACGAGGAGCTGGTGGAGCAGACCTGGAGCGAGGGCGACTGGGGCGGCGTCTTCGCCGGAAGTCTTCTCGCGGGGCCGGTGGGCCTGAGCGTCCTCGACACGGGCACGCTGCTCACCCAGACGCTGGACGTGGCGGGGTCACCGGTGGGCACGCTGGGCGTGCTCTTCGCGGGGCCGCCGGGTGACGCGAGCACCACCGCGAAGCGCGCGCGGGCGCTGGACGTGGTGGCGGAGGAGCTGGACACGGTGCTGATGCTGGTCCACACCGCGTCGGAGAAGCACCAGCTCATCCTCCAGTGCAACGAGCACCTGGCCAACCCCGTCTTCGAGGCGGGCATGGACCACGCGGTGCGCACGCTGTCGCAGCGGGTACGGCTGCCGGGCTTCCTCCTGCTGTACCGCGACGCCGTGCAGCCGCACGTGCTGCACTACCGCACGTACCGGCACGGGCAGCTGGAGTACGAGAGCGGAGAGCAGCCCGGCGCGCAGCTGGAGTCGCTGCTGCATCAGCACGGCACGCGGCTCTTGCACGGGGACGCGGGCGTGCTCAAGCGCCTGTTCGACGGGCGCACCACGGAGGCGGTGCTCATCTCCGCGGCCACGCGCAGCGAGCCCCTGGGCAAGATTGTCGTCTGGAGCAACGAGGGCTTCTCCGCGTACGCGATGGACCTCATCCGCGTGCTGGCCTCCACGCTGAGCCAGCGCCTCTTGGACTACAACCGCGAGCGCATCCACCTGTCGCAGTTCTTCCCCACGGTCGCCATCGACGCGCTCTTGGAGGACCCGGACTACGCGCGGCACCTGCGCGCGCAGGAGCAGGAGGTGGGCATCCTGTTCGCGGACATCAACGGCTTCACCCGCATCTGCGAGCAGGGCTTCGACAGCCCGCGCAGCATCGGCCGCTTCGTGGACGAGTGGAGCGCGCGCGCCGTGGACTGCATCTGGGCGCGCGGCGGCGTCTTCGACAAGATGGTGGGCGACTGCGTCATCGGCCTCTTCGGTCCGCCCTTCTTCCAGACGGACCGCGTGCGCCGCGCGGAGGCCGCCGTGCGCGCCGCGCAGGACATCCAGTCCTTCACCGCGGAGTTGAGCGAGCGCGAAGAGGTGGCCGCGCTGTGCCGGCGGGTGAAGCTGCCGGGGCTGGGCGTGGCGGTGGGCGTGAACCTGGCCACCGCCAACTGCGGCCTCTTCGGGCCCAACCGCAACTACACCGCGTTCTCCAGCGGCATGAACCAGGCCGCGCGACTGCAGTCGCTGGCGGGCTTTCGCGAGACGTTGGTGATGGAGAGCGTGCACGAAGCGCTGAAGCAGTCGCAGGAGCCCTTCGTGCGCAAGCTCCAGTTTGGCCCCCTCACGGAAACGCCGGTGAAGAACGTGGCGCAGCCGCTGCGGCACTACCGGCTGGCGCCGTAACCGTCAGGCCAGCAGGTGCGTGCCCGCGTAGCGCCGCGAGAAGTGGATCCACCGGCGCTCGTCCACCTCCACCTGCCACTCGCTGTTGGGCGTCAGCGGCAGGCGCTGCTTGAGGAAGCTCTCCAGGTGGTCCGCCGCCTTGAGCGGCGTGAGCCCCGGCGCGCGGAAGGCGATGTGGAGCGTCACGTCCAGTGACGGTGCCACGTCCACCGACGCACAGATGCGCAGCGGGCCCACGCGGCGCTGGTACTGGGTATCCGATGCCGGCCATGTGGAGGAGCCCTCGGGCTGCGGGGGCGCCTGCTCGAGCCAGTTGTCGGGGATCAGGATGAAGTCGAGCAGGTTGCTGCTCGCCTCTTCCACCGTGCCGTGCTCCTGGATGGAAAGCATTGCCCACCTCCGCCAGAGAAGCCGTTGGGGTTGCGTGGAAGCCGTCTTGAAGAATGTGCCCACGAGCCCATGCCATGCAAGGGCCCATGAACATCCGCTTGCTGCCCACACCTCGTTACGTGCGTGCGTGCGGGACGGACGCTAGCGCTTCGGGGTGACACGTCAGGTCGGGTGGTGTTCCACTCGACCCCGCACGGTGCTCAGGAAGCGACGGGAAGGGAGCGGCGGGGCTTGCGCTCCACGGCGGCCTTGAGCTGGCCGCAGCCCGCGTCGATGTCGATGCCACGACGTTGGCGCACCGTGCTGGGCACGCCGTAAGACGTGAGCACGTCCTGGAACGCCCGCACCGCGTCGGGGACGCTGGGGCCGCCGTCGTAGCCCACCGTGGGGTTGAGCGGGATGACGTTCACGTGCGCGTCCATCCCGTGCAGCAGCTGCCCCAGATGGTGCGCGTGCTCCGCGGTGTCGTTGCGGCCGGAGATGAGCGTCCACTCGAAGAAGATGCGGCGCTTGCGCTTCGCGACGTAGTAGCGGCACGCGTCCATCAATTCGTTGAGCGGCCAGCGGCGGCCCGCGGGCACCAGCGCGGCGCGCTCGGCGTCCGTGGCGCCGTGGAGGCTCACCGCGAGCTGCACCGGGCGCGCCTCGTCCGCGAGCCGGAGGATGCCGGGCACCACGCCCACGGTGGACAGGGTGATGAAGCGCGGCGCCAGCGCCAGGCCCTTGGGGTCCACGAGGATGTCCACCGCGGCCATGGTGTGCTCGTAGTTGTGCAGGGGCTCGCCCATGCCCATGAGCACGATGTTGCGCAGCGCTTCCCCCTGCGCGCGCAGGATGCGCGTGACGTGCAGCACCTGGCCCACGATTTCGCCCGGCGTCAGGTGGCGTGACAGCCCCATCTGGCCGGTGGCGCAGAAGACGCAGCCCATGGCGCACCCGGCCTGCGTGCTCACGCACACGGTGGCGCGGCCCTTGAAGCGCATCAGCACCGTTTCAATGGTCTGCGCGTCGTGCAGGCGCAGGAGCAGCTTGTGGGTGAGCCCGTCGCTGCTGAAGCTCTCGTGGTGCGTGGCGAGCGTGCCCAGGTGCGCTCGCTCCTGGAGCGTGGCCTGGAGGTCCGGGCGCAGCCCCTTCACGTCGCCTGGCGCGGTGACGCCGTCGCGGTACAGGCCCGTCCACACGCGCTCGCGGTACTGGGGGCTGAAGCCCCAGCCGGCGAGCCGCGCGTCCAGCGCGGGGCGGGGCAGGTCGTAGAGATTGACGGTGGCGTCCGGCATGACGGGACCTGGGATAACACACCCGGCGCGGGCGCACCCGGGTCCGCCGGCCTGGGGGGCGGACGAGGGGGCGTGCAGGTGGGGGATGGGCGGGTTTCCCGGTGCGTTGCGGCGTCCAGCGGCTGACACCCCGCGTGCCAGTGCGCCGCGTCGTGCCAATCGTGGAGGGCCTATGGGACTGGCCATCCAGCAGGAGGAATTCACTCCGGAGGAACACACGCGGTTCGTGGCGCGGCTCGCGGAGAGCCTGGAGGCGCTGCGACAGGTGCTCCGGCGCCCCGGTTTCGGCGTGGGGCCCGTGACGATGGGCGCGGAGCTGGAGGTGGCGCTGGTGGACGGCGCGGGTTCGCCGCTGCCGGTGAACCAGCAGGTGCTGGCGAAGTCGAAGGACGACCGGCTGACGCTGGAGCTCAACCGCTTCAACATGGAGATGAACCTGCGCCCCTCGCTGCTCGCGGGGCGGCCGTTCACCGGGCTCCAGGCCCAGCTGGACGAAGTGCTGGCGGAGCTGAAGCGCGCGGCGGCGACGGAGGGCGCGCGCGTGGCGACGGTGGGCATCCTGCCCACGCTGCGGCAGGCGGACCTGGGGAAGAACGCGCTCACGCCGCAGCCGCGCTACCGGGCGCTGGCCGCGGCCATCCGCAAGCGGCGCGACGGGCCCTTCCAGGTGGCCATCGCGGGCGACGACACGCTCAACCTCACCTGGGAGGACGTGACGCTGGAGGGGGCGAACACGTCGCTCCAGTTCCACCTTCGCGTGGCCCCGGAGGACTTCGCGCGCGTGTACAACGCCGCGCAGCTGGCCACCGGGCCGGTGCTGGCCGCGTGCGGAAACTCGCCGGTGTTCCTGGGCAAGCGGCTGTGGGAGGAGACGCGCGTGGCGCTCTTCCAGCAGGCCACGGACGACCGCAGCGACAGCGACGAGGCCGCGCACCTGCACCCGCGCGTGACGTTCGGACACGGCTGGGTGCGCGAGGGCCTGCACGAGCTGTTCGCGGAGGCCGTGGCGCTCCATCCGGCGCTCCTGCCGGTGATGGGGCAGGAGTCCCCACTGGAGGTGGTGGCCGCTGGCGGCCTGCCGAAGCTGGAGGAGCTGCGGCTGCACCAGGGGACGGTCTGGTCGTGGAACCGGGCCATCTATGATCCGCACGGCGAAGGCCACGTGCGCATCGAGTTCCGCGCGCTGCCGTCCGGCCCCACGCCGGTGGACATGGTGGCCAACGGCGCGTTCCTGCTGGGGCTGACGCTGGGGCTTTCGGAGCGGGTGGACGCGCTGCTGCCGGCGCTGCCCTTCTGGCAGGCGCGGCGCAACTTCAAGCAGGCGGCGCACTACGGCCTGGGCGCGAAGCTGCTGTGGCCGGCGGAGACCGCGCCCAGCCCCCGGGTGCTGCCGGCGGTGGAGCTGGTGAAGCAGCTGTTGCCGGTGGCGAGGCGCGGGCTGCTGTCGGCCGGGGTGGATGCGGCGGAGGCGGACGGGCTCCTGGACATCATCGCCCGGCGCGTGGCGATTCAACGGACCGGGTCGCGCTGGCAGCGGGCGGTGCTGGAGCGGCTGGAGGCCCACATGCCCCGCCAGGACGCGCTGGCGGCCCTGCTGGAGCGCTACCTGGAGCTGTCGGAGGAGGGGCTGCCGGTGCACACCTGGCCGGTGGAGCGCTGACGTCCCCAGAGCCCGGGGGCCTTGTCGGGACGGGGCCATCGCGGTGAATAATCCGGCCATCCTGAAGGTCAGCTGGCGAGGCCTCGTGCCTCGCGCTGAAGGGTGCCGTTCCCGTGATTGCCTCGCTCCTTGCTTCGTTCCGCTCCGGCGCCCGCCGGAAGTCCTTCCTCGTGCCGGCGCTCCTGTGCGCGGGCGTCCTGTCCGCGTGCTCGACCACCCGGGGCAAAGCCAACGACCTGGCGGAGAAGGGCCGCTTCGTGGAGGCGGCCGAGGTCTACGTGAAGCTCGTCCAGGACGAGCCCAACAACCCCGAGTATCGCGCGTCGCTGGACGACCTGCGCTGGCGCGGCCTGTCGCAGCTGCTCACCCAGGCCCGCCAGGCGCGGGTGGAGGGGCGGGAAGAGGACGCGGAAGTGAACCTGGAGCAGTTCCTCTCCTACAAGGTGAAGTGGAACTCCAAGCTGGATGGCGGCATGGAGAGCTCGCTCCTGGAGGAGATGGCGGGCACGCACCGGCACCTGCGCCAGCTCATCATCGACCCGGCGAAGCTGGGCCACGCGCTGACGGCGGAGTCGCACCTGGACCGCAAGCGCGCGCTCCTGGCCCACCCGGAGATGGCGCCCATCCGCCGCGACGTGGAAGAGGCGGTGGCGCAGGGCGGCGCGGCGACGTGCGCGAAGCTCAAGCAGTCGCTGTCCGGCGGCGCGCAGCACTGGGCGGAGCTGGTGTCGCGCTACTGCGGGCGCTACCAGCAGGCCGCGCCCCGCGCGGGGCTGTTCCCGGAAGCGCTGGGCGTGCCCACGTGGCAGGTGTCCGTGGATGGCATCAGCAATGACGTCGTGCAGTACCTGATGACGCGGCTGTCGGGCGCGTTCGAGGCCTCCCCCTGGTACTCGGAGGCGTCCCAGCGCCACGCGCCGATGACCATCGCGGGGAGCCTGAGCGAGCGGCGCATGAGCGAGCCCGTGACGCTGACGGCGCCGTGGACGGAGCGCGTGCCGTACACGGACCACGAGGACCGCACCGCGACGGCGGAGGTGCCGTACTCGGTGGAGGAGTCCTACGAAGAGAAGGGCGTGATGAAGAAGCGCCTGGTCCGCCAGACGAAGACGGTGGAGTACAAGACGACGGTCGAGGTGACGAAGTACCGCGACGTGTCGCGCTCCTTCGACTACCACGCGCAGCGGCGGGGCGTGGAGTACCACTTCGCGGTGGTGGCCCAGGGCGTCCTCCAGGAGCGGCACGCGCCGCTGGCGGTGAAGGCGGAGAACGCCCTGGAGGCCTCCGGCTACGAGCACAACATCACCTTCGAGCCCGGCGGCGTGCGCCCGCAGGTGTTCCAGCGGCCCAACAAGGAGGGCTGGCTGGACGGCCAGCTGCGCGGCTACGAGCAGACCTTCTTCGCCTCGCTCATGTCGCGCTGGCAGGACGCGTTCTGCACCGCGCCCGCCTTCGCCGTGGAAGAGGCGGCCCGCTGCGCGCGCGGCGGCGTGGCGCTGCCCGGCCCCGCGAAGCAGGCCCTGACGGAAACGCTGGGCGACGACGCGGCGCAGGTGCACCGGCTGTTCGTCTGGAACTGAGGGCCCGCGAGCCGCGGAGGGCGTGGCTTCAGCCCTCGTCCTCCGCGCCCTTGCGCAGGCCCAGCATGCGGCGCAGCTCGCGCGCGGACTGGCGGCTCACCTCCACCGAGTGGCCCCGCGCCGTGCGCGCCAGATAGCCGCCCGTCTCCAGCGGCTCCAGCCGCGTCACGTGGGACAGGTTGAGCAGCGCGCGGCGGTGCACCCGGTGGAAGTGCTCCGGGGGCAGCTTGTCCGCCAGCTCGTTGAGCGTGAAGTCGGTGAGGTAGTCGCCCTGCGCGGTGAACACCGTCACCAGCTCGTCCTCCAGCGACGCGTGGGAGATGGCGTCCGGCGACACCAGCACCAGCCCCTGCCGCGTCGGGATGGGCAGCCGCGTCAGTGCCGGCTTCTCCGCCGCTGCCGCTGGCGCTGTCGCGGTGGGCGTCTTCACCCGCGCCGGCAGCCGCGCCCGCGCGCGCTCCAGCGCCTTCTGCAGCCGCGCCGCCTCCACGGGCTTGAGGACGTAGTCCACCGCGCCGTGCTCGAAGGCGTTCACCGCGTGCTCCGCGTGCGCGGTGCAGAAGATGACGTGGGGCCCGCCTTCCGGCAGCAGCGCCATCGCGTCCAGCCCGCTCAGCCCCGGCATGTGGATGTCCAGCAGCACCACGTCCACGCCGCCCGCGCGCACCGCCGCGAGCACCGAGTCCCCATCCACCGCCTCGCCGCAGACGCTCACGTCCGGCAGCGCGGCCAGCAGGCGGGACAGGCGCTTGCGGGCCAGCAGTTCATCGTCGGCGATGAGGACGCGCAGGGGCTCTCTCACGTGAGGACTCCGGGTTGGGGGCCCTGGCGGGGCAGGGTGACGGTGACTCGGGTGCGCCCGTCGGCGCTCTCCAGGGACAGGAGCGCGTGGCCGCCATAGGCCAGCGCCAGCCGCCGCTCCACGGTGGGCAGGCCCACGCTGCCCTCGCGCGGGCCCTTGGACGCGCCCGGGTTGTCGAGGGTCACCACCACCGCTCCCTCGCGCGCGGCCACCTCCACGCTCAGCGGGCCCCGGTGGCCGGCCGCCGGGCCGTGCTTCACCGCGTTCTCCGCCAGGGGCAGGAGCAACAGCGGCGGCACGGGCACGTCCGCGAGCCCGTCCGCCACGTCCATGCGCAGCTGGAACAGGTCCGGGTCGCGCAACAGGTGCAGGTCGAAGAGCGTGCGCATCAGCTCCAGCTCCTGCGACAGCGGCCAGGTGACGCTGCGCACGCCCGCGAGCACGGAGCGGAGCATCGTGGACAGCCGCAGCACCGCGGCCTCGGCGACGGCGCCGTCCTCGCGGCACCACTCCGCGATGGCGTTCAGCGTGTTGAAGAGGAAGTGCGGATCCAGGTGGCTGCGCAGCGCCAGCAGCTGCGCCTGCTCGGCCTCCCAGGCGAAGCGGGTGGCGCGGGCCCGCTCACGGGCCAGCGTCTCCTCGAAGCCGATGTCCCGCCCCAACCCCCAGCCCGCGACGAGGAACAGGCCGCCGCAGATGGCCAGGTTGTACGGCTCCGACAGGAACGTGTCCTGCATCAGCGTGACGCGCGGCAGGGCGTAGCCCACCGACAGCACCACGCCACTGCCCACCGCCGCGTAGAGCAGCAAGCGGATGCCGCCGTGGCTCAGGTCCAACCCTTCCGGGAACAGCACCCGGTACGACACGGGCGCCACCGCGACGCACATCAGGCACAGCAGGAGCCCGAGCCAGAACGCGCGAGGATCCAGGCTCCAGCGCACCTGGGCCACGAGCAGCGGAATGGACACCAGGACGATGGGGGCCAGCCGCCACGGCGCGACGAGCGCGCGCAGCGTGGCGCGAACGATGGAGCCTTCCGATGACGTCTCCGGCATGCGGAGGCGGAAGGCTACACCGTCCGGCGTCCTAGCGCTGGGGGACGGGCGCGGGGACGAGGTCCAGGACGAGCGCCCCGGCGAGGATCGCGGGGAAGAAGAGGACGGCGAGCATGGACAGGAGCGGCGAGCGCAGTGAGAACATGGGGGGCTTCTCCAGTGTCCATGAAACATGCCCACGGACTCTGGCATCGACCCAGGGACCCTCCAGGGAGGGTTGCCCCCGGCCGTCGCGAGTCCGGGGTGAGCGGTCGCTCAGGCGCTCCGGGTGGCGCCCGCCGCTGGCCCTCCCAGCGCCTCCGCCAGCCGCGCCGCCTCCTTGAGGCAGTCGTTGACGCCCACGCCCCGGTACGCGTTGCCGGCGAGGTGCAGGCCGGGCCAGCGCTTCAGCCGCTCCTCCATCGCCGCCAGTCGCTCCAGGTGTCCCACGGTGTACTGCGGAATCCCGCGCGGCCAGCGGAACACCGCCGTCAGCTCCGGCGTCGCGGTGAGCCCCGCCATCGCCTTCAGCTCCTCGCGCGCCAGCGCCACCAGCGCGTCCTCGTCGCGCGAGACGACCTCCGGCCGGCGAGCCCCGCCCATCAGGCACGTCAGCAGCACGCGCCCGCCCTCCACGCGGAAGGGGAACGTGGTGGAGACGTGGATGGTGCCCAGCATCGCCGTGCCCTCCACCGCCGGCACCAGGAACCCGAACCCGTCCGGCTTTGGCACCGTCCCCGGCGCGAAGCCCAGGTGCACCACGGCGATGGGCGCGTACGGGATGGCGTCCGCCTTCTGGGCCAGCTCCGCGTCCAGCGGACGCACCAGCGAAGCCGCCACGTGCGCGGGCACCGCCAGCACCACGTGCGACGCGCTCAGCTCCGCCGGCTGGCCCCGCTGCTGGTACCGCACCGTCCAGCCGTCCGCCGCGCGCTCCAGCCCCTCCACCTTCGCGTCCGTGCGCACGCTGTCGCCCAGCGCCTTCGCCAGCGCGTCCACCAGCACGCCCAGGCCGCCGTCGAACGTGCTCATCTGTCCGGTGAGCCGGGGGCCTGTCTCCACCGCGCCCTTCGCCTGGCGCGCCGCGCGCTGCGCACGGATGGCGCCCAGGATGAGGCTGCGGTGCTCCCGCTCGAACTTCACCAGCTGCGGGAACGTGGCCTCCGCGCTGAGCTGCTCCGGGTCGCCCGCGTAGGTGCCCGTCTGCATCGCGTCCAGCAGCACCGCCGTCGCCTCACGCCCCAGGTGGCGCCGCCCCAGCTGGGCCAGGGACTCGTCCGCACCCGTGGGGTTGCGTCCGCTGAACAGCTCCCCCACCACCCGCAGGCGGGAAGCAAGGGGGAGGATGTCGGATTTCAGGAACGCCGGTGGCGATGTGGGCAGGGCCCTCAGTGCACCACGGGTGAATACGTAACGGTTCTTGGCCGCCACATCCGCCGGACGAATCCGGGATGACACTCCCAGCGCATCCGCCAGTTCACGCGTCGTGGGTTCCCGGTCCAGGAAGCTGTTGGGCCCCGCCTCCAACAGGTAGCCCCCGCGTGCGTGGGTCTGCACGTTTCCACCCACGCGTGACGTCGACTCCAGCACCACGGCATCAGTACCGCGAGCCCGCAATTGATAGGCCAACGCCAGTCCGGTGATACCTCCCCCAATGACCGCGACCGTCATGTCGTCCTACTCCCAGGCTTGTCGTGAGGTGAGCAACCCCGGGCGCCTTAGTGCGAAGGCAAGAGCTTTGCCAAGGAGAGCCTCCCGGCGCGTTAATACAGGCATGCGCTATGTCATCACGGGAGCAAGCCGTGGCATCGGTTTCGAATTCGTGCAGCAACTGCTGCGGCGGGGAGAAACGGTCGATGCGGGAGTGCGTGCCCCGGAGCTCGCGCGCCGGCTGGAGCCACTGCTGCTGGAGGCCGGTCACCGCCTGAGGATCCATCCCCTGGATGTCACCCGCGCGGACAGCGTCCAGGCCTTCGCGGAGCGCATCTGCCGCGAACCGGTGGATGTGCTCATCAACAACGCGGGTGTTTCAGGCCAGTGGGTGGGGTTGCATGAGCTGGACTACGAGGACCTGGCGCGCACCATCGAGGTGAACGCGCTCGGGCCGCTGCGCATCACCTCCGCGCTGCTGCCCGCGCTGCGGCACGGCGCGGGGCGCAAGGTGGCGCACGTCACGTCCCGCATGGGGTCGCTCTCCAGCAACACGGAGGGCGGCGCGTACGCCTACCGCATGTCCAAGGCCGCGCTGAACATGGGCGTGCGCTCCATGTCCAACGACCTGCGCCGCGAAGGGCTGGCGTGCGTGCTGTTGCATCCGGGTTGGGTGCAGACGGACATGGGCGGGCAGGACGCGCCGCTGCCGGCGGAGGAGTCCGTGCGCGGGATGCTGCGGGTCATCGACAGTGTCTCACTGGAGCACTCCGGCCGGTTCTTCGACTACGAGGGCGCGGAGGTGCCCTGGTAGTGGCCCGAAGTGACAGGGTTGTTGTTCCCCGCTGAACACGCCCCGGCCCCCGGGGGCAGGCAGGCAGCCCCCGGGTCCGATGCCGTCGCTGGCGCCTGCCTGCCGTCGTCCCCATCTCGTCGCGAGGAAGTCCGCGGTGGAGGGTGGGATGGCGTGGCGGCGGTGGTCCGTGGCGTGGGTGGCGGCATGTCTCGTTGCGTGCGGTCCCGGCGCGTCCACGCCGAAGCAGGGGCAGGAGGCCGTGACGCCGGGCGATGAGCCCTCGACGCCGGTGACGCCTCCGGACGACCTGCCCGACAAGGAAGAGCCTCCGCCTCCCGAGCCGCCGCCGGACGAGGAGCCCCCTCCCGACGAGACGGCGGAGGAGCCGCCCCCGCCGGAAGAAAACCCGGTGCTGACGGCCTGCGCGCCGGAGCCCGCGGCGGACGCCACCGTGCCCGAAGCCGAGCGGACCGCGCGCCATGACTACGCCTGCACCGGCATCGCGCTGGAGGGCTCGCTGGTCTCCACGGCGGGCACGCCGGTCGCGGGCGTCGTGGTGAAGGTGGGGGACGCGCAGGCGCGCACGAACGCGGCCGGCCACTTCCGCTTCCCCGTCCTGCCCCGTCACAACCGGCTGCTCACGGTGGATGCGGAGGGCTTCCGCCCGGCGGTGGTGGCGGTGGAGCTGCGCCGCGGCCTGACGGAGAAGCGCGTGACGCTGCCGCCGGTGCGCCTGTCCCCGAAGGACGGCGTGCGGATGCTCTTCGCGGGCGACGTGTCGCTGGGCCGGCGCTTCCTCGACCCCGACGACACCACGCCGCGCAACCAGATGCCGCCGGACGACCCGGCCGCGCTCATCCGCGTGTCGGATCCGCTGCCGGGAACGAAGGCGGTCTTCACCCACGTGCGGCCCTACTTCCAGGCGGCGGACTTCCGCGCCGTGAACCTGGAGACGCCGGTGACGGACCACCCGGTGACGCCGCATGACGAGAAGGCCTACGCGTTCTTCACGCTGCCCGGCTCGCTGCCCGCGCTGCCGTGGCTGGGCGTGGACTACGTGAGCCTGGGCAACAACCACGTCTACGACTACCTGGCGCCGGGGCTCGCGGACACGCTCACGCACGTGGCCGCGACGGGCATGGCCTACAGCGGCGCGGGCCAGAATGAAACCGAGGCCTTCCTGCCGGCGCGCGTGTCGCTCGCGGGCGGGAACTACAGCCTGGTGTCCATGTGCTCCATCACTGGCAGCGCGCATGATCAGCAGTACGTCGCGGGCCCCAACCAGGGCGGCGCGGCGGACGCGCGCAACCTGACGCGGGCGTCCTCGCTGCTGGCCGCGGAGAAGGCGCAGGGACGTGTTCCAGTCGCGGTGCTGCACACCGGCGTCGAGTACAGCGTCCGGCCCTCCACCCCGACGGCGCAGCGGATGCGCGACCTGGTGGACGCGGGCGCGGGGCTCGTCATCGCGCACCACCCGCACATCCCGCAGGGCTTCGCGCGCCACCAGGGCGTGTTGATGGCGCAGTCGCTGGGCAACTTCGCCTTCGATCAGGACCGCATGGAGACGATGGTGGGCCTGATGGCGGAGGTGGAGGCCCAGGGCACGCGCGTGGACCGGGCCCGCGCGGTGCCCGTCTACATCGAGGACTACCGCCCCCGCCCCGTCGCGGGCGACCTGGCGGAGAACTTCCTGCGCAACCTGGCGGAGCTGTCCCGCGAGGGCGGCGTGGAGCTGGTGCCGCAGCCTTCATGGGGCGAGCTGCTTCCGGAGGACCAACACGCGGCGGTGAGCGAGCGCACCGTGGACGTGCCGGTGACGGTGGACGCGAACGGCCGCGCCACGGTGGACCTGCGGCCCCTGCGCCAGGAAGGGGAGTCCGTGGCGGTGGCGAAGCTCACGGGCGCGGACGTGACGGGCGTGAAGCTCAAGGCCGGGCGGGACGTGCTCCTGCACGGCGACTTCGAGGACCACGACGTGGACGACGACGCCAACGAGGCGCCGCGCTGGAGCGTGGGCCCGAACGCCGGCTACGTGTGCCAGGACGGGCCGCACCGGGGCGCCGCGGCGCTCTGCCAGCGGCGCGCGGCCAGCGACTCCCGGAGCGCGGTGGTGAAGCTGCTCAACCGCTTCCGTCCGCCGGGCTTCGCGGAAGGGCCGCCCAACCGCGACCTCACGGCGGTGGCGTGGCTGAAGGGGCAGGGCGGCGGCGCCTTCTTCGCGAAGGTGCAGTACCTGCCCGTGGAGTCCTACACGCTCTTCGGCGAGCAGACGCTGCTGCGCCACGACGGCGGAACCTACGACTGGACGCTGGTGGCGGAGGACCTGCGCTTCCCCGCGGATCCGCCGAGGCCGGACCTGTGGAACGCGCCCTGGGCGTTGGACCTGACGCTCAACACCGCGCCTCCGAAGTCCGGCCAGGGCGTGACGGCGGTGGACGACCTGGCGCTGGTGGCCTGGGAGAAACAGGCCACGGGGGGAACGCTGACGCTCCAGACGCCGCACGCGCGGGACTTCGTGCGGGTGGAGGCCCCGGCGGGCACGTACACGCTGCGCGTCACCTTCCGCGAGCACCGCGTGCCCTGAGGTCCTGCTTCAGGGGAACAGCAGCTGCGTCTTCCAGCCCGCGCCGTCGCGCAGGTAAACGTTGCGCTCGTGCAACCGGCTGGGGCGGGCGTGCCAGAACTCGATGCGGTCCGGCACCACGCGGAAGCCGCTCCAGTGCGGCGGGCGCTCCACCGCACGGCCCTGGAAGCGCGCCTCCACCTCCGCCACGCGCTGGTCCAACAGCTCGCGCGATGGCAGCTCTTCACTCTGGAGGCTGGCCCACGCGCCAATCTGGCTGCCCCGCGCGCGGCTCTGGAAGTACGCGTCCGCCTCCGCGTCCGACACCTGCTCCACCCGGCCCTCGATGCGCACCTGCTGCTCCAGGGGCTGCCAGAAGAAGCACAGCGCCGCGTAAGGATGCGCGGTGAGCTGGCGCCCCTTGCGGCTGTTGAAGTTGGTGAAGAAGACGAAGCCCCGCGCATCGAAGTCCTTGAGCAGCACCACGCGTGAGCTGGGGCGGCCCTGGTCGTCCACGGACGCCACCACCATGGCGTTGGGGTCCACGGGGATGGCGGCCTTCGCCTGGGCGAAGAGGTCGGCGAAGCGCTGGATGGGGTCGGGCGGGATATTCGTCACGCGGCGCACCATAGGAAACACGGCCCCGGCGCGCACGTTCGCGGTTGACTCCCTGTCGGGACTCGCACGCAATGGCGGGACTCATGAAGATCCTCTTCATCGCCTCGGAGGTCACCCCCTTCTCGAAGACGGGGGGACTGGGCGACGTGGCCGGGGCCCTGCCCACGGCCCTCGCCGGGCTGGGGCACGACGTGAAGATCGTCACGCCCCGCTATCAGGACGTGCGCAACACCGGACAGTTGCTGCCCACCGGCCAATCCCTGGTGCTGCGCTTCCCCTTCGGTGAGACCGGCGGCCCCATCCTGTCCGCGCGCCTCTCCGAACGCCTGGAGGTCCTCTTCCTGGAGAACGAGGCCTTCTACGGCGGCCGAAAGGGCCTCTACGGCGACGCGGGCGGTGAGTTCGCGGACAACCCCCGCCGCTTCGCCTACCTGTGCGTGGGCGCGCTCCAGGCCGCGCAGCGCCTGCGCTTCTTCCCGGACATCATCCACCTGCACGACTGGCAGACGGGCCTCGTCCCCGTGGCCTTGCGCCGGGGCTTCCAGGGCACGCCGCTCGCCCGCGCGAAGTGCGTCTTCACCATCCACAACCTGGCCTACCAGGGGCAGTTCCCCAAGCGGACCATGGAGGACCTGGGGCTGCCGTGGGACCTCTTCACGCCAGAGGGCGTGGAGTTCTACGACCACGTCAACTTCCTCAAGGCGGGGCTCGTCTACTCCGAAGCGCTCACCACCGTGTCGCCCACCTACGCGCGCGAAATCCAGACGCCGGAGCAGGGCTACGGGCTGGATGGCCTCTTGCGCCGCCGCTCGCACGCGCTCACCGGCATCATCAACGGCATCGACGCGCACGAGTGGAACCCCCGGACGGACTCGTTTCTGCCCGCGCGCTACGGCCCGGAGGACATGACGGGCAAGGCGGTGTGCAAGCGCGCCCTCCTGGAGCACTTCGGCCTGCCCACGGAAGGCAACGCGCCGGTGTTCGGCATCGTCAGCCGGCTGGCGTGGCAGAAGGGCGTGGACCTGCTCCTGGAGACGCTGCCCGCGGCGCTCCAGGGGGACCTGAAGTTCGTGGCGGTGGGCAACGGCGACCCGACCCTGGAGGAGGGCCTGCGGGCGCTGCAGGCCCGCCACCCGAAGCAGGTGGGCGTGCACATCGGGTTCGACCCGGCGTTGTCACACCTGGTGGAGGCAGGGTCGGACTTCTTCCTCATGCCCAGCCGCTACGAGCCGTGCGGGCTGAACCAGATGTATTCACTGCGCTACGGCACGGTGCCCATCGTCCGGGCCACGGGTGGGCTGGTGGACACGGTGGAGGGGGGGCTGGACGGCAACGGCATCCTCTTCGAGGCCTTCCACCGCTCGGCGCTCCTGGCCGCCATCCGCCGGGCGCTCTCCCTGTACGCGGACCCCGCACGGCTGGGGGACTTCCAGGTGCGGGGCATGGGGAAGGACTTCTCCTGGACCGCGTCCGCCCGGAAGTACGAGGCCCTCTTCCAGTCCCTGGTGGAGGAATAGTGGGGCCGCTCCCGGATCCGCGTTAAACTTGCCGCCGTGGCGGAAGCTCCGGACCTGGGTGGCTATGAAGTGGTCGGCCGGCTGGCGGTCGGTGGCATGGCCGAGGTGTATCAGGCGCGTGCCCGTGAGACGACCCAGCGCTCCCCGGGCGAGCCCGAGGAAGTGGTCATCAAGCGGCTGCACCCGTCCTTCCGCAACGACCCCGCGTATGTGAAGGCCTTCGTCGACGAGGCGAAGCTGACGGTGCGCCTGCGCAACGCGCACATCGTGCGGACGTTCCGGCTGTTCCGCGCCGGGCCGGACTACCTCATGGTGCAGGAGCTCGTGAGTGGCCGGACGCTGGGCTACATGCAGGAGCTGCTCATCAAGGCCGGCGCCGCGATGCCGCCGGAGTCCGCCTGCTACATCGCGTGGTGCACCCTCAAGGCGCTGGACTACATCCACCGCGCCAAGGTGGGGGAGAACGGCGCCACCATCGTCCACCGCGACGTGAACCCCGCCAACGTGCTGCTGGGCGTCCAGGGCGACGTGAAGCTCACCGACTTCGGCGTGGCGGAGGTCGAGGGGATGATCCGCGGCGACTCCGGCGCGCTGCGCGGCACGCTGCCGTACATGAGCCCGGAGCAGGTGCTGGGGCAGGCGGTGGATGCCCGCACGGACCTGTACGCGGTGGGCGTCATCCTCTGGGAGCTGTGGGCCGGCCGCCGCCTCTTCAATGGCGAAAACGAGGCGCAGCTGATGCACCAGGTGCGCGATGCTCGCGTGCCGCTCTTGTCCACGCTGTCTCCGGACCTGCCGGACTACGCGGCGCGGGTGGCGCGCAAGGCGCTGTTCGCGGACCGGGCCCGCCGCTTCCAGACCGCGGCGGAGTTCATCAAGGCGCTGGAGGTGCTGGCGCGCCGCGCGGGCTGGCCCCTGACGGTGGAGGCGCTGCAGCCTCTGTTGGGCGGCTGATGCGCTCGCGCCGGGCGGTGCTCGGGCTGGGGCTGGCCGGCATCTGCTGCCTGTCCGGCTGCCTGGGCGTGGTGCCCTTCCGCCCGCGCGCCTACGACGAGTCTGTGCGGGTGGAGGCCGTGGACGTGGCCTTCACGCGCGACGGCTCAGGGGCGCTCACGCTGAAGCTCCAGGTGGGGAACCCGTCCTCGGACGCGGCCACGCTCACCCGCGTGGACTTCGACCTGCGCGTGGACGGACGGCGCGTGGCCACGGGCGAGCAGGTGATGGGCGTGCCCCTGGACGGCAAGGGGCAGGTCCCCCTGGAGGTCTACTTCCCGCTGGCCGTGGCGCGCGGCGGCGGCCGTCCGGAGCCGGGCTCGCACGTGGTGCGGGTGGAGGGCGGGGTGGTGCTGCGCTTCGGAGGCTCCGAGCGGCGCGCGCCCTTCCGGGACATGCGCTCGCTGGACCTCGCGTGGGTGCCGGGCGGGGAGTCCAGCCCGGCGCAGTGAAGCGCCTTCAGCTCTTGGCGTCTGGCGCCGTGCCGGAGTCGGGAGGCTGCCGCGGCGGGCCCGCCTGGCCATCGTCCTTCGGGGGCGCGGCGCCGTCGCGAGGCGTGCCATCGCCGGTGCCGGGCGCGACGCTCTTGAGGCGGGACATCCGCACGCGGTCGATGCGGGCGCCCTCCTTGGTGGCCACGACGAACTGCCAGCCGTTGTAGGTGAAGCGCTCGCCCACGTCGGGCAGGTGGCCCGCGAGCGAGGACAGGTAGCCGCCCAGCGTGTCGAAGTCGCCCTCCGGCAGCGGGAAGCCGAAGAGCTTGGTGAACTGATCCACCTCCATGGCGGCGTCCACCAGCGAGCTGCCGTCGGCCATCTTCTCGACGAGCTTCTCCTCCACCTCGAACTCGTCGCCGATGTCGCCCACGATTTCGCGGAGGATGTCCTCCAGGGTGACGACGCCCATGAAGCCGCCGTACTCGTCGACGACCATGGCCATGTGGATCTTCCGCTTCTGCATGTCGCGCAAGAGGTCGCCCACGGGCTTCATCCACGGCACGAAGTGGGCGGGGCGGATGACGTCCTGCAGGACGATGAGCTCCGGGTGCTGGAGCAGCGGGATGAGGTCGCGCGCGTGCAGCACGCCGACGATGTGGTCCACGTCGTCCTTGTAGACCGGGATGCGCGAGTGGTTCTCCTCCGCCAGGATGCGCAGCACCTCATCCGGCGGCGTGGTGATGTCCACGGAGATGACGTCCGTGCGGTTGACCATCACGTCGCGGCAGCGCTTGTCGGACAGCTCGAAGATGGAGCGGATGAGCTGCGGGGCGCTCTTGTCCACCTCGTTGCGCGCGGCCTGGGCGGCGAGCAGCTTCTCCAGCTCCTCCAGGGGCGGGGGCGGCGGCTCGAAGCGCAGGGTGCGGCCCATGGTGCGGGCGCCCAGGTTGAGCAGGCCCAGCATCAGGCGCATGGGCGGGTAGAGCACCGTCACCAGCAGGGACACCAGGCCCGACAGGCGCAGGGCCCAGCGCTCCGGGTTGCCGTTGGCCAGGCCGCGCAGCGTCACCTCCATGAGGCTGGCGAGCACGCCCACGAAGAGGGCGCCCGCGCACACCGTGGCGATGGGCACCCAGGTGGCCTCGGCGTAGCGGCTGAAGTCCAGCAGGCGCGGCGGGACGAAGGCGCCAATGGCGGCGGCGAGGAAGCCGGACAGCACCATCCCCAGGCGCAGGGCGGTGGCGGCGGGTTCGCGGTCCGTCTTGTGACGGAGCACCCGGCGCGCGGCGACACTCTTGCTCTCCTCCGCGAGCTCCTGGGCGCGCAGGTCGGACGTCCCGTAGAGCGCGGACTCCGCGGCGGCGACCAGGGACCTCATGAAGCAGAGGGCCAGGCAGGCGACCCAGAGGGTCCAGGTAGGCATAGGGGGAGGTTCTTATCCCGTGCTAGAGGGGCATACCACCCTGGCGGGAGGCACCATGCGGGGACGTCGGATGTACGTCATTGGCGGACTGCTGGGCGCGCTGGCGGCGCCCTCGGCGGCCCTGGCCTGGCCGGTGGACCAGGCCCTGACGCTGGAGCCCGGCAAGGAGACCTTCCAGAAGCTGACCGCCGTGGACTGGGCGGAATCCGACGCTCCCAACGTGGTGACGGCGGAGGCGCTGGCCGGGAGCGGCGAGCTGCTGCTGACGCCCCACACGGCCGGCATCGCGCGCGTGCTGCTGTACGCGGAAGGCCGCTTCGCGGTGTGGCGGGTGATGGTGGGGCCCATCGAGCTGCAGAACACCGAAGCCCAGCTCGCGGCGGCGAAGAAGGCCTGCCCGGACCTGAAGGCCACGGAAGGCGCGGAGCGCGGCCTCACGGCGACGGTGAACGACAACGCGTGCCGGCTGGCGCTGCGCACGTTCCTCAAGACGCATGCGTACCTGGCGAAGGAGCTGGAGCTGACGTTCGCGGTGCCGCAGCTCCAGGCGCAGCTGGAGGACTTCGAGGCGGGCATGCCGCCGGGGCTGACGGTGCGCTACAGCGGCGCGGGGCTGGTGCTGTCCGGGAAGACGGACCGCGAGGGGCATCGCAAGGCGCTGTGGGAGCTGTTCAACCGCGCCGTGGGCCGGGTGCCGCTGGAGGACCGCACGGAGGTGGAGGCGCCGCCGAAGCCGGACGACGCCGCGAAGCAGGAGGCGCTCGACGCGACGGTGTCGGACGTGCCGGCGGATGCCGGGGTGCCGCCGGCGCCGCCTCCGCCGGTGAAGCGCAAGCCAGCTCCGAAGAAACCGCGCTGAGCGCGGGGAAGAAGCCTCGCTGAAGCCCTGGGGACGCGCCGGAGGGCAGCCGCTTGCGGTATGACCGTGGGTGGAGGTCCGACGGAATGACGAACGGAGTGAAGCGCGCGGGGTTCGCGCTGGTGCTGGCGCTGACGGTGGGGCCGGGGGCCGCGTGGGCGCAGGTGGATGAGGACGGCTCGGCGGTGGTGGTGGACATGCCGGAGATGGACCGGGGCTGCCCGGTGAAGCCGGAGTTCCTGCCGATGACGCCCATGGGGCAGGTGGGCATCGACCGGCTGGGCTGGCTGGTGCACCAGGCCATCATCCCGCCCTCGAAGGACAAGTTCTTCCTGGCGGGGGCTCGCAGCCGCTCCGGGGTGAAGCCGGTGCCCATGGAGCAGTCGAAGAAGCTGGGCGCGCTGGACACGACGAAGGCGCCCATCTGGGTGTTCGGCAAGGAGAAGTCGAAGGCCTGCAAGGGCACGCCCATCGCGTACTGGGCGGTGCGGATGGGGACGGACGAGGACCGCCAGACGTACCTGATGGCGGAGCTGGCGATGGAGTGTGAGGTGCTGCCGCCCGGGCGGCTCGCGGGCACGCCCATCGCGCTGCGGCAGAAGGACGAGCCCACGGGGTGCGTGCTGCGCCGGCCCAACCGGAGCCACACGGGCAAGGAGTCAGACGGCATTCCGCCGGACTACGCGGAGCACATCCCGCCGCAGGACTGCGCGGCGCCGGAGTGCGCGCGGCTGTGGGAGTACTTCGGCGTGACGGGCGACGAGGGCGAGGGCGCGTTCGACCTGACGGTGTCCTATCTGCACAGGAATGGCAGCAACCCGTGCAACTGGGCGACGGACGACCTGTCCATGTTGTTCGTGCGGGGGCGGGAGAGCACGGCGCTGACGCCGCTCAAGCCGGGAGGCCAGCTCTTCGGAGGACTCTGGGACTTCAGCGGCCCGCGCTTCATCCTGAGCCGGGAGATGGGCGTGCTCTACGCGTACGACTACCAGAAGCTGAAGGCCGCGCCGAAGGCCGTGCGCTACGGGAGTCCCACGGAAGAGGACCTCATCCACGCGAAGCGCACGCTGTCGCCGTGCAAGAAGTAGCCGCGCTCAAGCTGTGAGGCCCAAGCCTCTGGACGCTGCTGTCAGCCCCTTTTCGCATGACGAAGAAGTCCTCCACGCGCATACTAGGCGGTGAACACGGAGTTGGTGGCCCACTACTGGGAGCTGGGCGAGTACATCAGCCGGAAGATCGCCAGCGCCGAGTGGGGCGACAGCATCGTCGAGGAACTCGCCGCCGATCTCGCGAGGCGCTACCCAGGTGTCCGGGGCTACACGCGCCCGAACCTCTTTCGGATGCGCCAGTTCTACGAAGCGTACCGGTCGAACCGAAAAGTCTCACCGCTGGTGAGACAATTGCCGTGGACGCACCACCTCATCATTCTCAGTCAGGCCAGGCCCGTCGAGACACGCGAGTTCTACATTCTCACCGCCATCAAGGAGCGCTGGTCCAAGCGGGAGCTCGAACGGCAGATCCGTTCGGGCGCCGTCCTTCGCGAGGCCCGCGCCACGAAGAAAGTCTCGCCAGCGGTGAGACAAACCCACCCGACGGCAATCGACGAGTTCAAGAACGCCTACAACATTGAGTTTCTCGGCCTCGCCGCCGAACACTCCGAGGCCGACCTCCACGACGCGCTCCTTCGGAACCTCGGCCGCTTCCTCACCGAGTTGGGGCGCGACTTCTGTTTCGTTGGCTCTCAGTACCCGGTGCAGGTCGGTAGCCAGGACTTCGCGATCGACCTCGTGTTCTTCCACCGTGGTATTCAATGCCTCGTCGCCTTCGAGCTGAAGGTCGACAAGTTCAAGCCCGCCGATCTTGGTCAGCTCTCGTTCTACGTCGAGGCGCTTGACCGCGACGTGAAGAAGCTCCACGAGCGGCCCTCGATAGGCGTGCTCCTCTGCGCGACGAAGGACGACGAGGTCGTCGAGTACGCGCTCGCGCGGACGACGGCGCCCACGCTCGTCGCCGAGTACCAGACGTTCCTGCCGTCAAAGGAGCTGCTGCGGGCGAAGCTCCACGAGTTGTACGCGCAGCTCACGCCGGAGGATGCGCTCGTTCCCCGAGCGACGCAGTGAGCTGCAAGAAGTAGCCGCTCTCAAGCCGTGAAGCCAAGGCCCCTGGACGCTGCTGTCAGCATTCAGAGGCTCTTTGCGTGAAGCGCTCCAGAAAGGAGAGGTCCGCCATGCGCCTCTATCGTCCCGTTGGGCTTGCGGAGTTGCTGTTGATCTACCGGTCCGGCATGCGGCGGTTTCCGCCGCGTCTGCCGGAGCAACCCATCTTCTACCCGGTACTCAACGAACCGTATGCCCGGCAGATCAGCCAGCACTGGAACGCTGCCAGCCCTGAAGGCGCCGGCTACGTGATGGCATTCGACGTGGAGGACGCCCACGCTGCGTCATTCGAGGTCCAGCAGGTCGGTGCCCGGATGCATCAGGAACTCTGGGTTCCGGCCGAGGCCTTGGATGCCTTCAACAATCACATCCAGGGACTGATTCGTGTGACCGCCGCGGACTTCGGTCCCCATTTCACGGGTAAGGTTCCAGAGGCCTTCTCCCTGCGCAGGCAGAATGCGCGGACCCAACTGCAGACCCTGATTGGGATCCACGGGTACAACGGAATGGACTTTCATGGAGAGGTGACCGCGAACCATGAGGCCGTGTTCGCGCACTTCCCCTACTGGGAGCAGATCGCCACTGGGAACGGGACCCAGGTGGTGGAAGCGATCCGCAAGGTGTGGAGCGAGGCCTTCCCGGAGACACCGCTGGGATGCCAGCCTGCATGATGTCTCGCTACGTCTCCGCGCCTTCCGTCCACGGCCCCCGCCGCGTGGGCTCCTTCAACGCCTGACCCAGTGCCGCCAGGAAGCGCTTTCGCGGCCAGGACTCCGCGCCGAAGCGCTCCAGGTGCTCTGTCTCCACCTGACAGTCGATGAGCTGGAAGCCCCAGCCCTTGAAGCGCTCCACCGCCGTGGCGAACGCCACCTTCGACGCGTCCGGCGCCAGCGCGAACATGCTCTCTCCGAAGTACGCCGCGCCCAGCGACACGCCGTACAGCCCACCCACCAGCACCTCGCCGTCCCACGCCTCCACCGAGTGCGCCAGCCCCAGCTCGTGCAGCCGGATGTACGCCTGCTTCATCGCGTCCGTAATCCACGTGCCGTCCTGCCCCGGCCGGTGCACGCGCGAGCACGCGTCGATGACCTTCGCGAACACGGTGTCGTAGCGCACCGTGTACGTGCCCCGGTTCATCACCTTGCGCAGCGAACGGCCCACGTGAACCTTCTCCGGCTCCAGCACGAAGCGCGGGTCGGGCGAGTGCCACAGGATGGGCTGCCCCTCGCTGTACCAGGGGAAGATGCCCTGCGAGTACGCGGCCACCAGCCGCTCCGGGCGCAGGTCGCCGCCCACCGCGAGCAGGCCGCTCTTGTCCGCCTTGGAGGGCGGGGGGAACAGCTCCGGCTCGTCGTCACTCAGCAGATAGATGGGCACGCGTGCGCCCCAGTCTAGCGGGACACGTTGAGCTTCACGTCACCCTTGAGGAAGTAGGGGACCTGCAACAGGGGGCCCTTCAGCTCACCCTTCACGCTGTAGGGCAGGACGCCCTTCCCGATGAGCGCCTTGACGCCCGGGCCCCAGGACTCGGCCGTCACCGCCACCTCCACCGGGTACACGCCCGTGGCGGACGCATCCACCGAGTCCGCCTGCGCGGTGGTGCCCTCCTCCAGGGGCTTGTCCGCGATGGCGACCTGGTAGGTCAGCGAGTCCAGCCGCAGCGGGAACGGGTTCGGGTTGCGCACGCCCAGCCGCAGGTTGATCTGCACCTCCTCCGGCGAATAGCGCGCGGCGTCCAGGCTCTCCACGATGACCTCCGGCAGCCGGGGCACGCGCACGGCGCGGCTGGCGGCGAAGGGCAGGGTGTCCTCGCTGTCACCGGAGCGAATCACCAGCGTGCCGCGCAGCGCGATGAGCACCGTGCCGCCCTGGGCGCTCAGGCGGGCCAGGTCCTCGGGGCTCTTCACGTAGGCGGATTTCTCCTCGATGGAGAAGTCCGCGGGCGCTCCCGGCGCGAACGGCACCCCCAGCTTCGAGGAGCCCGTCTTCACCACCTGCCCGTCGGCGACGAGCTCGTAGTCGGCCCGCTCCACGACGCCGTTGGCGGTGCCGGTGATTTGTCCGGTGTAGCGCACGGAGGCGTCGGTGAGCCCCTGGGAGACGACGGCGGTCTCCTGGGCCGTCAGGGCAGGGGGACCGCCGGAGCGGACCGGGGCGGAGGCACACCCGGAGTTAAGGGCGAACAGCGCGGACACCAGGGCCATCAGGCAGGTCGAGCGATTCACAAAGGACATTCTGGGGAGGGCAGGGGCTGGTCCCAAGGGGATTTCCGCTAGACTGTCCACCAACCGTGGCTCCCCGACGTCCCAACTTCAACCGGACCCTGCGCTCCCTCATCCGGGACATCGCCGCGCGCATGCCCGAGTTCAGCCACGTGAAGGTGGGACGCATCCTGGTGGTGGCCGGCGAGGCCCGCCGGGCGTCGCGAGGCACGGTGAAGCCCCTGTGCTTCAAGGGGGGCAAGAGCATCGACAAGGCGGGGCGGCGCAAGCCGGTGGTGCGTATCCGGGGCCGCCGCATCCTGTACTGCATCACGCTCCGGCCCCTCTTCTTCCGGGGCTCCACCGCGAAGTCGCGGCTGGAGACGCTGATGCACGAGCTCTTCCACATCTCGCTGCGCTTCGACGGCACGCTGCACGCGGGCCGCCGCCACGCGAAGCTGGGCGCGGAGTTCGGGCGCCGCCTGCGGCCGCTGGTGCGCCGCTACCTGAAGCTGTGCCCGGAGGCGCTGCTCTCGGACCTGGCGCACACGGGCGAGGTGCGGGTGCTGCAGTGGCTGGAGCGTCCGGGCCCGGCCTACCACCCGCGCGCGTCGCACCGCCGCGTGCGCAAGGTCTACACGGAGGATCAGCTCTACTCCGGAGTGGCCCGCATGGTGACGCCGCGTCCGCGAGTGGCCCGCGAGGCCCACGTGCGCGACGACAAGGTGCACTGAAGGGCGTTGATGGCCGCGCCCACCGACTTCGTCAGCCTGGGCGTGCTCCACCGCGACCTGGAGGAGCTGTTCCTCCAGCACCAGGAAGCGTTGATGGGCCTGGACCTGCCCACCGCGCGTGAGCGGCTGGCGCGCTACCGCGAGGAGCTGACGCGGCACCTGGAGGCGGAGGAGGCGCTGCTGTTGCCGGAGCTGCCGCGCGCAGGAAGGATCCGAGGCGCCGCGCCGGAGCTCTTCACCGGCGAGCACCAGCGCATGCGAGAGCTGCTGGCGAAGTGTCAGGACGCCGTGGACGCGCTGGACGCGAGCGCACCGGACCATCGCCGCGCCGTGCTCCGTGTGTTCGACATGGAGAGCACGTTCAAGCACCTGGAGCACCACCACTCGCTGCGCGAGGAGACGTACCTGTTCCCCGCGCTGGATGGAGTGCTGGGCGAGGAGGAGCGGCGGGCCCTGCTGGCCGCGTTCCTCGCGCGCACGGAGGCTACTTCTCCGAGGGCGTGAACCGGGCGAGGTCGTGGATGCCAAGCGCGCGCTCCAACTGAGCCACCTCCTTGAGCGCGTTCTCGAAACCGTCACTCCCGAGCAGCCGGTGTTCCTGCGCTTCGAAGCGCTCGCCGAGCTCCTTGAATTGCTTCTCGTCGAAGAGGTTGCGGAAGGCGGGGAACACGTCCGTGTCCTCACGCGCGGCGTGCGGCTGGTACATGCGGATGAACAGGGTGAGCTGCCGCGCGGCCGCGGCCCTTGGCTGGGGTTGCGTGAGTGCGTCGCGGTCCGAGGTCGCTGCGAGGAGGGACTCGTTGAGCTTGCGCCCGGCGGCGTGTTGTTCGAGCAGCACCTGAACGAGCTGCTTCTGCTGGCCCGCCTTCACCAGCCGGGGGAACACCTCCGTCTCCTCCGTCTTCTCGTGGTAGTCCTCGCCAAAGCGGCGCATGAGCCGGATGGCCTGGGCGAGCACCTCCACGGGCGCCTTCTCTTCACGAAGGTCGAGGCGGCGAGCGATCTCCTCGTACACCAGGAGCGTGCGGCGGATGATGCCGTGCTCGCGCATCAGGTCCTCGGTGGCGTTCACCTCCGCGGGCTTGGACTTGCGCTCCGCGCTCGCGGTGCTTCCAACGCTGAGCAAGGCGACCGTGGACAAGAAGCGGCGACGGCTGGACGCCTCGTTCATGGACATGCTCCTTGTATGGATCCGCTGGCTCGTCGGCCGAACCTGTCCGACAGTCGAACAGGTTTGTGCGTGGCGCGGCGGGTAGGGCGGGCGGGCAGGGGGGCCGTCGTCCCCCTGGCTCTGCCTGACGTCGAGGCGTGCGTGCTGTCCTCGCGCCCGCTGGCTCGAACGAGGTTTCCTCCTGGTGGGACGCGAGGTCTGGGTGTGGTGCTGGGCGCTCGTGGCGCTGGCGCTCGCGGGTTGCGACCCGGGGGCGGAGCTGACGCCCTGTGCCGTGGACTGCGAGGGCGCGGCCTGTGCGGCCTGCGTCACGTCCCTGCCCGAGGAGACCGTCCGGCCCGCGCTCGCGTGCGATCAGCTCCCCGCGCCGTCACGGTGCCTGGGGCCTCGCGTGCTGGAGCGCTGTGTGGACGGCGCCGTGCACCGGGAGGACTGCGCGGAGGACACGACCTGCGTCGAGTCACCCGAGGTCGCCTGTGTCTCGGGCTCGGCGTGTGTCGACGGCGTCTCGCGGTGCACGGAGTCCAAGGCCTTGCAGGTGTGCACGAGCGGCCGGTGGGTCGCGCGGGCCTGTGACGTGGCCTGCGAAGCCGCGCCCGGCCGTGGCTTCTGTGGCAGGTCCGGGCCCACGTTGAGCGGCACGGTGCGCTACGCGCGCCGCTTCCCGGATGCGGAGTTCCGCGCGTGGACCCTGGACGTGGAGCCGGTGCCTGCGCGCGGGTTCCTCATCGTGTCGTTCCAGGGCACGAAGGTGCTCGACTCGCAGGTGACGGATGACGCCGGCCGCTTCACGCTGAAGGTGTCGTCGTCTCTGGGAGATGACGACCGCGTCGTCGTGTACGCGGCCGGTCGGGGGCGGGACGGCGCGGTGGCCTATGCGGTGGCGGACCCCGGGCTGCCGGGCGCGCAGTCGGTGAAGACGGTGCCGGGAGACGCGGCCCGCATCTGGAGTTGGTCGCGCATGGCGCGCGAGCTGGCCGGACAACCTGCGTTCACCCTCGCCGAGTCCGAGGGCTCCGGCGCGGCGGCGGTGTTCGATGTGCTGGGCACGGCCTGGCGCCGGATGCGCGAGCGCTACGGCGGACGCGACGGCCTGCCCATCGTGGCGTGGCTGGGCTTCGGGACGACCTGGTCCTGCGGGGCGTGCTTCGCGCCGTGGCCGGTGACGGCGGTGGGCCGCGGCTGGGACGCGCAGGTGTGGTTGCCGGGGGACTCGGATGCGGCGTGGTGGTCGGACGCGATGGTGATGCACGAGCTGGGGCACTGGGTGATGGCCAGCCGGGGCACCAGTCCGGAGGAGGGCGGGCCGCACTACGTGGGCGTGCCCACCTTCCCGGGGCAGGCGTGGAGCGAGGGCTGGGCCACCTGGTTCAGCGCGGATGCGCGCCGCAGTCCCCGCTACTTCGACCGTCAGGGCGGGACGCTGTTCTGGGTGGACCTGGCCGCGCGAGCCTCCTCGGTGAGCCCCTGGACGCGGCCCCACGCGGAAGACGGCCTGCTCCAGCCCATGGACGAGAACGAGGTCGCCGCCATCCTCTACCGCACGGCCACCGGCACACCGTCGAGCCAGCCCCTCTACGACGCGCTCGCCGCGCCCGTGATGAACCGGCCGCCCTGGGCGCGCGGCTACACGCGGCACACCTGGACGCGGGATGAGAAGGGCGCGCTCACGGACGTGGTGGACACGGGCAGGTCCTCACCGTGTCTCGCGGACTTCCTGGACGCGCTGATGTGCCAGGGCTTCCCGAGCACCCGGGTGGACGCGGCCACGGAGCCCGCCACCGCCTTCCCGTACCCCAGCCACGAACCCCTGTGCCCATGACGCCCTCCCTGAATCGGAGCCCCGTGCTCACGCGTGAGTTCTCGTGCCCATGAAGCTGCCCCGTGGGATGCAGCGAAGCTGGCGGCCCCTCTTGCGTCCCTTGATGCGCAAACGCGTGGCAGGGGCCGTGCTGGCATTGGCGCTCGTTGGAGCGCTTTCGGCCGGTATGGCGTCCGGCGTGGACCGGGTGCGGCGCAAGAAGCCGCCCAGACCTTCCGAGCCACCTCCTCAGGCGCAGGCGAAGCCCGTCCACGCCTCCTCGCCTACGCTCCTCGCATCCGCGCGGTCGGTGGCGCTGCCCGCGTATGGAATGGATACGTGGGACGTGAAGTCGCGCGAGCGTCAGGGCTCGCGGCCTGTTGTTCCGGCGAAGACGCGCGCCACGGAGATGCCGACCGCGGTGTTCACACGAGGCCAGGAGGACGGCGCCACGGCGACGGACAGCCCCGCATCACGGCCCACGGTGCTCCCCGCCACGGCGCGCATCCCCGCGCCGCTGCACGTCTCCTGGCGGGTGGTGGATGCCAGCGCGGACACGGTGCGGCTCGTCGCGCGGCTGGACCGGAGCCCGGGTTTCACCGCGCCCGTGGAGGTCTCCCTGCGCGTGCCGCCGCGAACGGTCCTCCGGGAAGGCCCCACGTCGCCCATCGTCCTGGACGGGGACACGCGGGAAGTGCCCTGGACCCTGGGCCTGACCGAGGGCTCCCGACCCGATGACGACCTCGTGCTGCTGGCGAGCGCCGGAGGTGAGTCCTTCGGCGTCCACGCGGAGGCGCGCTACCGCTTCGGCCGGACACTCACGGAGTCACCGCGTCCCACGCCCACGGGGCCTCCGCTGCCCGAGGCCCTCATGCGTTCGCGCGAGTAACTCCGGGCTCAATCCAGGTTGAAGTACACGTCGTCGATGGCGCCGTGGAACTGGTCGTTGTTGTTCCCGGCGCTCTTGGCCCCGATGGCGACCGGCTGGCCCGTGGGGTTGATGTCGTAGGTGCTGGGGAGCAGCGCGCTGCCCCGGGCCACGTTGTCGATGAGGATGGTCAGCGTGGTGCTGGTGCGCTGACACGTCACCTTGTGCCAGCTGCCGTCCGCGATGCCCACGGACGCCTTGACGATGACGGCGTCCGCGCCGCCGGTGGTGCGCACCACGCAGCTCGGCTTGCCCGTCACCGCGTCATCCAGCTGAAGCTTCCACTGCGCGGTGTTGTAGAGCCCCTTCTGCACCAGGTTGGACCCGTGGTCCGCGCTCAGCTCCGCGAGCGTCACGCGAACGCGCGCGCCGAAGGAGAACAGCGCCGTGCCCGGGTTGAGCGACGCCGAGTCCGCCGCGCTGATGAACGCCTTCGCGCATGTCGTCCCGACACAGACGGCCGGGAAGCGCACGCCCTGGCCCTCGTAGCCCGCCGTCTCCACCGTGACGGCGCCGCCGTTGCTGGCCTGCGCGGTGCCCGTGTGGCCCTTGCCGCTGTCGTCCACCACGGTGGTCACCGGGTCGGACACCGACTCAAACCGGTAACGCAGCTTCTGGCTCACCGCGCCGGCCGTCACCGGCCCCAGCAGCAACACCGCGGCCAGCCCCACGCGCATCGGATGGTTTCGCATGATGGTCATCCCCCACGACGACTACGGCACGTCCACGGCCAACTTCTGCAGCGCGCTCTTCGCGTCCGCATGGTCCGGCTGCAGCTGCACCGCGGCCTCGTACTCCTTCTTCGCCTCGGCCTTGCGGTTGGTGGCCTCCAGCAATTGCGCCAGCGCGAAGTGCGGCTCGCCCGCGCCCGCGTCCACCTGCGCTGAACCCCGGAACGCCTTCTCCGCCTCCGGCAACTTGCCCTGCCGGTACAGCGTGTGCCCCAGGTACAGGAGGCCCAGCGAGTTGCGCGGCTCCACCGCCAGCACGTCGCTCAGCACCTGGAGCGCCTTGGCCTCGTCACCGCCGCGCAGGTACAGGAAGCCCAGCTCCGCGCGGGCCTCCAGCTGCGCGGGGTCCTTCGCCACCACCGCCTCCAGCTCCGGCACCGCCAGGTCCGGCCGCCCGCGCCGCGAGTGCAGGATGCCCAGCCGCGCCAACGCCGCCGTCTCCGCCTCCTCGCCCGCGGCGGGCGTGAGCAGCTTCTCCGCCGCCACGTAGTCGCCCATGGAGAGCAGCAGGTCCGCCAGGCCCAGCTTCGCCGCGCGGTGCTTCGGATCCTCCTGGAGCACGGCCTCGTAGAGGGGCCGCGCCTGGGCGCCCACGTGCTTCTTCGCGTACGCCTCGGCCAGCATCAGCCGGTTGTCCACCGTGGGCTGGAGCTTCACGCAGGCCGAGTACTGCGCGATGGCGCCGTCCAGGTCGCCCTTGGCCTTGAGCGCGTCGCCGTAGCCCGCGCGCACGCCGGGCTCATCCGGGAAGGTCTCCACCGCCGTCTTCAGCGTGGCCACCGCGTCGTCCACCTTGCCCAGCTCCAGATATGCGCGCGCCAGGCCCTGGTAGGCCTCCGTCGTCTTCTTGCCGTCGTCGGCGCTCTTCTCGATGGCCTTCTGGAACGCGGACACCGCCTGCGTCTTCTTGCCCTGCGCCAGGTACAGCTGGCCCAGCTGCGTGTACGGGCCGCTCGCGCGGCGGGGCTCCAGCAGCAGCGCCTTCTCGAAGGCCTTCGTCGCCCGGGCGTTCTCCCCCAACTGGAAGCACGCGAGCCCCAGGTTGAAGTGCGCCTCCGCGTACTTCGGATCCAACGTGATGGCCTTCTGGAATGCCTCCGCCGCCTTGCGCGCGTTGCCCTGGCCGTCCAGCACCACGCCCAGGTTGTTCTGCGCGCGAGCGTGCTTCGGGTCCGCCTTGAGCGCCGCCTGGTACTCCGCGAACGCGCCCGTGACGTCGTTCTCCCGCATCAGCACGACGCCCAGGTTGTAGTGCGCCTCCGCGTCACTGTCCTTCTGGCGGATGGCCTCGCGCAGCGTCTCCTTCGCCTCCGCGGCCAGCCCCTTCTCCGCCAGCGCCTTGCCCAGGTTCACCCGAGCCACCTGGAGCGCGCCGTCCAGCTTCAGCGCCTCGCGGTACGCCTCGATGGCGTCATCCGTGCGGTTCGCGCGCTGGAGCACCTCACCCAGGTTGAAGCGCAGCTCCGCGTCCTTGGGCGACAGCTCCGTGGCCACGGAGTACTGCGTGATGGCCACGTCCATGTCGTCCTGGATGCGCGCCAGCAGGCCGCGCTCCGAGCGCAGCGTGGCCTCCTCCGGGAAGGCCGCGAGCGCGGCGTCCAGTACCGCCTTGGCCTTGGGCACGTCACCGGACAGCCGCAGCGCCCGAGCGAGCGCGACCTTCGCGGGCACACCGTCCGGCGTGAGCCCGACGAGCTTCGTCAGCGGAGCCACCGCGCGGCGCGCCTGGTTCTGCGACAGGAAGGCCGTGCCCAGCTTGTAGAGCGCGTCCGGGTCGTCCGGGAGCTTGTCCGCGCGCGCAGCAGCGGGCTTCTCCGGCGGAGGTGCCTCCGGAGCAGGAGCCTGGGCCGTCAACAACTGGAGGAGAAGGACTCCGGCTTTCGTCATCACAGGTTCTCCACGTACGGGCTGGCGCGCGCGTCGAAGGTCTTCTTGGCGAGGGCGGCCTTCTTCGCCTCCCACGCCTCCTTCGCCGCCTGCGCTTCCTTCGTGTCCCCCCCGAGGTTCGCGCGCTCTTCCTTCACGGCGGCCTCGCACTCGGACACCTGCTCCTCGAAATCCTTCGGCTCCAGGCGCTCACTGCCCTGGACCTTCGCCTTGCGCGCCGCCGTCAGCCGCGCCAGCTCGAAGCGGGCGAAGGCGCAGCGCAGGGACAGCTGCTCCACCTCGCGCAACCCCACGTTGAGGCGCTGGTGCGCGCGCAGGTATTCCACGCGGGCCTCGGACTCCGCGATGGCCAGCTGCGCCACCTCGCGGGAGGACGCGTCCTGCGCGCGGTCCTCCTCGTCCTCGGCGGCCTCCTGGCGGGACTTGGCCCGGCGGATGTTGTCTCGCGCGCGGTTGATCTCGTTGTCCGCCTCGTCCACGCGGTCGATGGCCAGCGCCAGGTCGTTCTCCGCCTCCAGCAGCTCGATGCGCGTCTCGTACGGCAGCTTCTTCACCAGCGCGTCCGGCACGCGCATGCCGTAGCTCGGGCCGCAGGCGGCGGTCAGGAGGGACAGGCTGAGGAGCAGGTGGCGCTTCATGGAGCAATGGCCTCGAAACGGCTGAAGATGGTCCGGCCGGAGTAGACGTCGGTGCCGTTGGTGAACGTGACGTTGAACTCGCCCGACACCCGGTCCCCGGGGTTTTTCGGAAGGGACTTCACGAAGAGGTTGCCGCGCACGAGCGGCGGGAACGGACGCACCGGCTCATCCAGCACGCTGCGGTCCACGCTGCCCCGCTGCGAGCCGTCCTCCAGCGCCTCCGCCATGTCGATGTCCAGCGAGCCCGCGTACTCGTTGTCCGGCAGCATGTCCGCCACCCGCGCGCTCACCTTCAACACCACGTCCTGCCCGCTGCCCTGCGTGTTGACGAAGCTCACCGCCAGCGTCCCTTCCGCCAGGGCCGCCTCCGTGCGCTGGTAGCGCAGGTCGATGAGCTCCGTCACGCTGCCCTCCAGCTTGCCGCCCTCCTCACCACACGCGGTGGCGACGAGCGCGAACAGCACCGGGGCGATGCGGCGGAAGGGCGCGCTCACTTGCATGCCTTCCATCCCGCGTCCACGTCCGGACCGTTGAGCGCGCCCATGTCCTTGAGCACGGCCAGCTCGCGGCGCGCGCCGTCCGTGTCGCCGAAGCGGCAGCGCAGCGCGGCCAGGTTGAGGCGGGCCTTGTCGTAGGTGGGGTCCGCCTCCAGCGCCTTGGCGTACGCCGCGCGGGCGCCCATGGCATCCCCCAGGTTGAGCATGGCCCAGCCCAGCGCCGCGTGCGCGGACGCGCGCGTGTCCTGCAGCTCCGTCACGCGCCCGAAGGTCAGCTGCGCCATGCCGTACTGGTGCGCGTCCAGGTAGCCCATGCCCAGGGCCTCCAGCGCCTCCGCGGTGAGCACCCGCTCCGCCTTCTTGCGCAGGTCCTCCAGCGCCGCGGGCTGCGTGGGCGCGGCGGGCGGCGGCACCGGCAGCGCGGCCACGTCCGTGCGGTTGCGGCAACCCACCACCGCCGCGTTGAAGACCTCCAGCGACTCTGCGCGGGACAGGCAGGCCTTGAAGGCCTCGTCGGAGCGGGCCTTGAGCGGCGTCACCTGCTGCTTCACCGCGTCCTGGAACTGCTTCGTCTCCGCGGCGGACAGCCCGGCGGGCACCGGCGTCTGGTCCACCACGTCCGCGATGTGGCCGTACGCCAGGGCAATCTTCCACAGCGACGCCACCGCCCACTCCGGATACCCGAGCGACGCGGCCTGCGTGTACACGCCCTCCATGGCCTGGAGCGCGGCGACCTTCTCCTCCACCTTGTCCGCCGGCAGGTCCTTGTAGCCGCGGTACAGAATCTCACCCAGGTACCAGAGCCCCTTGGCCGCTTCCTCCGTCTGGCCGTTGGGGCCCTGCACCGCGGCGGTGAGGGTGGAGATGAGCGCGTCCGGCGGAGCGGTAGGCGCGGTGGTGGCCTGCACCTCCGCGAGCACCGCCGCGGCGGCCACGTTGTTCTTGTCCAGCTTGAGCGCCGTCTCCGCCGCCGTCTTCGCGCGCGCGTAGTCCTTCTGCTTCAGGCGCGTCTCGGCGAGCAGCGCCAGCACCTCGCCCTTGCGAGCGCCCGCGGCCTCCGACGCCGTCTCCAGGTTGCGGGACGCTTCCTTGTACTCACCCAGCGCGATGCGCAGGCGGGCGCCGGCCATCCAGCCGTCCACCGACGCCAGGTCGCCCGTCAGCTTCTGGCCCACCTGTTCGAACCAGCCGGCCGCCTCGTTGAAGGCCGCCGCTTCCGCCGCGTGCCGGCCCAGCGTCAGGAGCACGTCCGACAGGTACTGGCTCTTCGGATAGGACTGCACCAGCTTCGCGCCCAGCTCGCGCTCGCGAGGCAGGTCGCGCTTCTCACGCGCGGCGGTGAACGCGCCGTAGAGCGCCTTCTCGCCGATGTCGCTGTTCTTGTTCTCGTCCGCGACCTTCATCAGGCCTTCGATGACGTCGCCCGTCTCCTGCGCGCTCTGCAGGGCCAGCTCGTCCAGGGCCTCGGCCTTGCTCTGCGTGAGGATCTTCTGCACCTCCCCGCGGAAGTTGGACGGCAGCGAGGACGCGAGGAACTTGCGGCCCGTCTCGTCCAGCTTCTTGAAGTCGTTCACCTGCCGCAGGCTGTCCAGGGCCAGGTTGCCCGCCACCGGCGCGTCCTTGTACTGCGGGTGCGCCAGCGCGAACGCGGTGAACAGCTCCGCCGCCTTCGGGTACTCGCCGTCCTCGTAGTAGGCGCGCGCGATGTTGAACTTCACGTCCAGCACATGCGGGCTCTGCGGGTAGCGCGACACGTAGTTCGCGCCCAAGAGCTTCAGCGCCTGCCGCGCGTCGGCCACCTCGAAGGCGTTGCGCTTCTGCGCCTCCTCCGGCTTGAGCGTGGAGAAGTGGGCCAGGAGCGCGCCGTACATGGCGGTGTCCACGGCCTTGTCGTCCTTGGCCTTGTCCTCGTAGCGGGCCAGCTCCTCGAACTGGCGCGCGGCCTCCGGGAACTCCTTGGCGGCGAAGAGCGCGTCCGCGCGGTTCTTCATGATGGGCCGCACGTACTGGTCCGGCCGGAACAGCCCCAGGTACTCGTGGTAGGCGGCCGCGGCCTTCACGTACAGGTCGCGCGAGTCCGCCTTCTGCGCGGCCAGGTGCACCTGCGTGGACAGGTCGCGCGCCATCTCCTCCGTCTCCGCGAGCTGCTTCTTGCGGTCGGACTCCGTCATCTCCGGGTCCGTCTTGCTCTGCACCGCGGCGCGCACGAGGAATCGGATGTCCTCCGGCTCCGGCATCACCTTGCCCTTGGCGGCCTTGAGCGAGTCGTACAGCTTCTGGCCGCGCTCCAGGTCCATCTCCGGGTCGGGCTGCACTTCCATCAGCTTGCGCAGCGTGGGGATGGCCCACTCGTACTGCTGCTTGATGAAGTAGCGGTTGCCCAGCTTGTCCAGCGCGAGCGCGTACGTGGCGCGGCTGTCGCTGAGCTTCTCGAAGTAGTTGAGCGCGCCCTTGGGGGGCTTGGCCTCCGTGTAGCTGTAGACCAGGTCCAGCAGCGCCTCGCGCTTGACGTTGAGCGCCTTCTTCACGTCCACGCCGGGCAGGGGCGCGCTGGCGGCCGCCGCTTCGAAGAACGTGACGGCCTCCGCGTGCTTGGCCTGGTTCACGCGGATCCAGCCCATCTTGTAGCGGGCCAGGTCGTGCACCGGCGACGGCGGCAGCTCCAGGATGGCCTGGTAGTGCTTCTCCGCCTCGACCAGGTCCGCCTTGTCGAAGAAGTGGTCACCGAGAATCTGCTCGGCTTCCAGGCGCAGCGGGCTGTTGGGGAACTTGCGCGTCAGGTCCCCCAGCGTCTTGAGCATCTCGTCGAACTGGCCCAGCTCGCGCTGCTCGTGCGCCAGGTAGAACGTCACCTGGTCCCCGTCCTTGAAGTCCGGGTACTCGCGCAGCAGGCGGTAGTACATCTGCACCGCCTTCTGCTTCATCAGGCGCGTCTCCGGGGAGACGATGGCGCCCGTGGCGCCCTCCGGCCGGGTCTCCGCCTGGAGGTAGTACACGTAGCGGCTCTTCTCGACGTAGAGCTCCGCCAGCCGGAACTGCAGGTCCGGCAGGTACGGCGCGTTGCGGCTCTTGGAGATGAGCTTCTCCGTCTCGCCGATGGCGCGGTCCACCTTGAAGATGTCGCGCTTCAGCTTGGCGACGAGCTCCTCGCGCTCCTTCGCCTTGGACACGATGGGGTTGGTGTTGGGCCCGATACGGCCGCCAGGGCCAGGGGCCGCGGCCGCGAGCAGCGCGGCGGTGATGAGGCCGGTGAACGGGCCGGTCATGGGGTTTCCTCGATGCAACGGCTCTCGATGCGGACCCGGTAGGACTTGAGCTCGTCGTTCCAGTATTCGTTGTCGAACTTGAAGGCGACCTGCGCGGGCGACAGCAGCTCTTCCTCCTGCGCCGCCACCACCTGCGCGCCCTTCTTCACGCGCTCGTACAGCTTGAGGCCGACCTCGTACTCCATGAGGCGCACCTGCTCGGCGGCGCGCAAGAGCGTGTCCGCCTCCTGGCGCACGGCGTCCTGGAGCCGCGCGTCGTACACGCGCACGGCCTCCGCGTGGGACAGGTCGTAGACGCGCGTCAGGTGCCCGAAGAGCCGGTCGCCGAAGCTGCCGGCGTAGCGGCCCAGGCGCTCACCCTCCAGGTCCAGCAGGGCCACGAACTTCGCGGCGCGCTGGGTGCCGCCGTGCGCGTTGGCGGCGCGGCGCAGGCGGGCGTCCTGGCTCAGGTCTTCGCGGTTGCGCACGGACTCCAGCGAGTCCGCGTACCGGCGCGTCAGCTCCTTCGCCGCGCGCTTGGCGGGCAGGTAGTGGCACAGGTCGCGGAAGATGAGCGCGCGCAGCAGGTACTTGTCCGGCATGAACTCATCGCGGAAGGACGGTGCGTCCAGCGTGGTGAGGATGCCCAGCGCCGCGCGCAGCTCGCCCAGCTTGTAGCGGGTCCACGCCTCCTCCAGGTAGAGGCTGGCGCGGCCGGGGTCCAGCTCCGGCAGCTTCACCTTGCCGTACGCGTCCAGCGCGCCGGTGAAGTCCTTCTTCTCGTAGCGCAGGCGGGCCACCGCGAGCGCCGCCTCGTTGCGCGCCTCGCGGGTGAGCTTCTCGTCCTGGGACAGGCCGAGGAAGTCCTTCACCATCTCCTCCGGCGGATCCTTCACCTGCTTGAGGCGGGTGACGAGCAGCGCGAACTTCGCGCGGCTGGCCTCCGCGCTCGTCTCCGGCAGCTTGGAGAAGTGCGTGTTCGCCCAGCGCTCGTTGCCCACGCGCAGGTCCACCAGTCCCTGCTGGTAGTGCGCGTAGGCGCCCGTCTCGTCCGGGAGGAAGCCCAGGTCGAGCGCGCCGAAGACCTGCTCGTCGATCATCACCTCGTCGTGCGGCCGGTCCGTCAGCCCCTTCAGCGCGTCCAGCGCGCGCGGCAGCACGTTGGGGTTGGAGCGCTCACGCGCGATGCGCGCCAGGTACGTCGCGCCCGCGTGGGTGAGGCCCAGGTCGATGAGGCTGCGGGCGAGGAAGTACTGACCCCACGCGTAGTTGTCATCCGTGCGGGGCGTGGCCTGGAGCCACGCGTACAGCGGGCCCGCGGCGTCGCGCGGCTTGCCGTCGAAGTACGCCTTGAGCGCGTTGTCGAAGGTCTCCGGCGGCACCTTCTGCGGCGGGGGCGGGGGCGCCTCCGCGACGGCGGCCTTGCCGGGGGCGGACGGGACGGCGGCGGTGCCCGCGTCCGTGGGGCCGGCGGTGCCCGCGTCGGTGGGCGCGCCAGCGGCCTTCGCGGCGGCGGCCGGAGGGGGTGGCATGGGCAGCGTGCCCGCGTCCGGTGCCGCATGGGCGACCGTCGGGGACACGAGGAGCGCGGCGCTGGCGAGCGCGGCGACGATGAGCGGGCGGGACGTCATTCCGTGGCGCCGAAGTTGAAGGCCGTCCCAATCTGCACGGTGGGCACGTTGATGATGCGCGACGCGCCCGCGAAGACGGTGTTGTTGGTGACGTCCAGCCGGAAGGACACGTTCTGGCTGGAGAACATGCGCACGCCCAGGCCCAGGTTGATGCCGGGGCGGAAGCCGTCGCTGCGGTCCACCTTCACCACCGTGCCGCCGGCCAGCAGGAAGACCTCGAAGTGGATGACGTTGGCGTTGAGGAAGGACGTCTTGCCGTACAGCGGGCTCCACATGAGGTCGCTTCCCACCATCCACTGCACCTGGTCCTCGAAGGCGGTGGCGGTGGGGGCGGCGTCGAAGTCACGCTCCAACTGGCGGCGCAGGCTGGTCTGCACGTTGTAGCTGTACGTGCCGCGGCCCACCTGCCACGCGACGCTGTCGCTGAAGTGGTACGTGTAGCCGACGGTGCCGATGAGCCCCTTGTAGAAGGCGTCCGCGGGCAGCACGCCCACGCCGAGCGAGAGCTCGTGGTGCATGCGGTAGAGCCGGTCCTGCACCGCGGAGACGGTGCCGGGGTTCTCGAGTTCCTCGGCCTGGGCGCGCGCGAGGCCGGGCACCAGGCACAGGAGGGAGAGCAGGAGGAATCGCACGGGGACTTTTTCCTGTCAGGAGGCGGGGGACGACGTGGGGTGGGGGGAGCGCCCCCGCGTCAGTAGCCGACCGAGTTGAAGAGGAACGGGTACGTGATGATGACTTGGCCGCCCTTGGGGGCTGGGAACTGCCAGCCCTTCAGGCTGCTGAGGATGCACGCCTCGACGGAGGCGTTGCGGAGGGTGGAGGACTTCGTCTTGGCGGAGGCGACGCGGCCGTTGAGCCCGATGGCCCACTCCAGCACCACCTTGCCGGCGAGGCCGGGGTCCTTGAGCAGCGCGCGCTCGTAGCAGCCGTGCACCTCATTGAGGTGGCTGTTGATGACCTTGGCCACGGCTTCGCGGTCCACGGTGCCCTGGGTGGAGGAGATGCTGCGCGCGGTGGCGCGCGTGACGGTGCCGCCCACCGCGCCCTTGCCCACGCCGCCCGCGCCCAGCGCGCCAATGCCGCCGCCGCCCTTGCCGCGCAACAGCTCCGCGCCCAGGGTGGCGCCGCCGCCCTTGCCGCCGCCGCCCAGGCCGAAGGTGCCCAGGCCCGCGTTGGCGATGGGCGCCTTGCCGATGAGGCCCGCGAGTTTGTAGTTCGTCTGCTTGGCGTTCTTGCTGCCCGGGCCGCTGCCCAGCTTGTCCACGGCGGCCAGCAGGTCGTTGGTGGCGGGGCCCGCGGCGGACAGCTTCGCGAGCGCCTTGAGGGCCTTGCTCTCCGGCGCGGCGGCCACGGCCTTGGGGACCTGCACTTCCTTCACGGGCTTGGGAGGCGCCTTCTCCGCGACGACGGGCTTGTCCTTCGCGGGCTCCTTCTTCTTGAGGGTCTCGAGCTTCTTCTTCGCCTCTTCCTTCTTCTTGGGCTCGGGGGCGATGAGGCGCAGCGCGACGGGCGGGAGGTTCTTCTGGGTGAAGTCCGCGGTCGCGGGGCCTTGCGGCCGGGTGGCGATGAACCAGCCCAGGCCGCCGCCGAAGATGGCGAGGAAGAAGAGGGTGAGCCAGGGCAGGCCCTTGAGCGGGTTGACGAAGACGCGCTCGGGGGCGGGCGCCGCGTAGGCGACGAGCGACATCTTGCCCTGGGTGAGGCGGGCGGCGGCGCCGTCGCGCAGGGTGACGAAGCGGCGGCTGCCGTCGGACTCGAGCGCGGCGGTGGTGACGGGGGCGAAGCGGCCGTCGCTGTGCGCCTTCTCCACGTCGGTGCCGGGGGGCACGAAGAGGCGGTAGTTGCCGTTGACGGACTCGGCGAGGGTGAAGTCGTCACCTTCGGGGAGGGTGAAGCCCCATAGCGGCATGGGGGCCAGCTCGTCCACGGCGGCCTTCACGGGCTTCTTCGCGTCCGGGACGAAGCGGCGCGCGTCGCGGCGCACGGCGCCCCAGTACAGCTCCATATAGAGCTGGGCCGCGCCCTTGCCCGGGCCGATCTTCGGCGCGTGCGTGGGGCGGCTGGCCGGGGCCGCGTCGAGGACGAGCGGTCCGGAGGTGGGCGCGGCGACGTCCGTGTCCACGTCCGCGAGCAGGTCGTCCACGGCGAGGAGGCTGGGCATGACCTCCGACGGAGGACGGCGCCGCGCGGAGGGGACGGTGCCCGCGGGAACGGCGGGAGCGGGAGCCGGCTTCGACGAAGGCTGTGCGTGAGCCGCCTGTTGCGCGTGAGCCGCCTTCGCGGCCTGCTGGGCCTGCTGCTGCGCGAGCGCGGCCTGCTGGGCTTGTTGCTGGGCGTAGGCGGCCTGCTGCGCCTGCTGCTGCGCGAGTGCGGCCTGCTGAGCTTGTTGCTGGGCGTAGGCGGCTTGCTGCGCCTGCTGCTGTGCGAGCGCGGCCTGTTGAGCTTGTTGCTGGGCGTAGGTGGCCTGCTGCGCCTGTTGCTGCGCGTACGCGGCCTGCTGCGCCTGCTGCTGCGCGAGCGCGGCTTGCTGCGCCTGCTGTTGGGCGTAGGCGGCCTGCTGCGCCTGCTGCTGCGCGTGTGCGGCCTGCTGTGCCTGCGCGGCTCGCTGAGCCTGCTGTTGCGCGAGAGCGGCCTGCTGCGCCTGCTGTTGTGCCAGCGCGGCCTGCTGAGCTTGCTGCTGGGCGTAGGCGGCCTGTTGCGCGAGAGCGGCCTGCTGAGCCTGTTGCTGCGCGAAGGCGGCCTGCTGCGCGTGCGCGGCCTGCGCGCCGTTCTGGGGCGCGAAGCCATTCGCGGGCCCGAACGCGTGCGGCGCCCCATTGCCACCGTGCGGGGGCGCGGCGGGCGGAGCCCCCGCACCTCCGAGGAGCGCGGCGACCTCGGGTGGCGGCTGCGGCTTGGTCTCGACGGGACGCTGGTTGAGGATCCGCGTCTTCAGGACGAACGGCCCGCACAGCACCTCGTCCACGGAGCGGATCTCACAGGCGGTGACCTGGTGCCCGTTGACGAAGACGCCGCTGGTGCCGCCGCCCGCGTCCTGGATCGCGGTGCGGCCGTTCTGGAAGTACAGCAACGCATGGCGTGGCGACACGGACGCGTCGTCCAGCCGCAGATCCGACGACGCATCGGAGCCGAGCGCGTAGGTGCCGGGGACGAAGACCTCCGTCCCCACCAGGAGGCCGTCGCGGAGGATGACGACTTGCAGGACGCTGGGCTGGCCGCTCAACGGTGACGCTCCCTTCGAGGGGTGATGGGCGGTACGGCCCTACTGATCGTAGACGGTGGCGAGCGTCTCCGAGCGGAAGCTGTCGCGCTCGCGAAGCATCGACTTCGTCTTCAATTCCTTGCGGTCATACAGATACACGGCGCCGGACTTGTTCGTCTGGCCCTGGATGAGCCGGTCGTCGAAGTCGATGCGCGACGGACCGCGCTGAGGCGGCGCGGACGTCGCGGCGGCCGAGGCATCTCCCGTCACCGGATCCGTGACGGCCGTGCTCGACTTCGTCTCGATGCGCGGGGGCGCCTTGCTCGAGCCCTTCTTGGCCTTGGGTGCCTTCGCGGCCTTCGTCTTGGAGGCGCGTGTACGCCCCTGGGCCCAGGCATCGTTCGCGGGGGAGAGGGGACCGAAGCCGAGCACGCTGGCGACGGCACAGAAGAGGAGGAAACGTCGCATCATCAACAGGTTAAGCGATGCGAGCCCCGACCTGTCAACGCACACTCCAGCCCCATGGCATGGCCTGTGGCGATCAGGTGTGGGGGGCAGTCCACCTCACCTGGGGCGGACTCTCCACGACGCGTCCTTCTTCGTGCCGGTACGCTGGAAACGTCCCGTGGGGTTCCCTCCGAGCGGTGCCTCCCCAGCATGCGAGCAGACGTGGCACGAAGTCGTCGTGACACGGTGGGCGGATGGAGGATGCTCGCGCGCGGGAGGCATGCCCACGCGTGATAGGTGTCACTCGCCATCGGGGATGGATCGCGGCCGTGCTCGGAGCCCTGGTGCTCCTGGGCCTCGGGCTGTTCGCGTTGAAGCCCGGGAGCAACCCCGCGCCGACGCACGCGCCAGCGCCATCCGCCGCTCCCGCCGAGCCGCGCCCCATCCTCCAGGCCGTGGGCCCGAAGCTGACCAGCAACCAGACCTCGCAGCCGCTCTCCCTCTACGGGGAGAACCTGGTGCCGGGCCTGCGGCTGGTGCTCGGTGCGCCCCTGTCGCGGGAGGTTCCACTCACGGTGGTGGACGCGCGCCATGGCTACGCGAGGCTCCCCCCCGACCTCAAGCTCCCCGAGGGCACGTTCCAGACGGACGTGCAGCTGTCCCTCGCCGCGAGCGGTCCCCGGCCCACGGGCACCACGCGGCTCACCCTGGTCAACGACGCGGCCTTCCCGGACCTGATGGCGCTGGCGCTGTCCCCGGACGGGCGCACGCTCTTTGTCGCGTCGCCGCCCACGGACACGGTGTTCGCGCTGGACGTGGCGTCCGGGCGCGTGGAGGCGATGGCGGTGGGGGACGGGCCGTCGGCGCTCGCGACCTGGAAGGACGCCAGCGGCCATCCCTGGCTGGGCGTGGCCCACCAGTACGGCGCGGAGCTCTGGCTGTACGCGCTGGACGCGCCGGAGCGGAAGGCGCGGGTCCTCCCCGCGCCCCCGGGCGTGTGGGGCCTGGAGGTGGACGGGGCGAAGGGCGTGGCCTTCGTCGCCGAGCACCACCGCGACACGGTGCACGCGCTCGCGCTGGAGGATGGCCGCGAGAAATGGAGCGCGGCCGTGGATCCGAACCCGCGCGCGATGGCGCGGTGGAACGGACTGCTCGCGGTGGGCAGCCTCCAGACGGGGCAGGTGGTGCTGCTGCGCCAGGACGACGGCCGGGAGCTGGCGCCGGTGGTGCCGAAGCCCGGCGTGCCCATCATCGGAGGCACCACGGAGGCCTTCTCCGCGCAGGTGATGGGTGGCAAGGCACCGCGAGCCCTGGTCGCGAGCGACCGCTTGAAGCGCCTCTTCATGTCGAGCCTGGGTCCGAACGTGGGCCCCAACGCCCAGCGCATGGAGGTGAGCGCGAACAGCGGCGTCGCGGTGCTGGACCTGGACCGGCAGGAGGTGGTGCGGCACCGGGGCTTCGGCGCGGGCGTGACGGAGGGGCTGGCGCTGGATGACCGCGCCGGGCTGCTCTACGCGGCGGACGTGGGGCTGGGGCAGGTGCGGGTGCTGGACGCGAAGGCGCTGGTGAAGGGAGACGCGGCCGCGCGCGAGGCGGTGCTCCAGACGCTGCCCGTGCACGCGCCGGAAGGCACGCCGTGGATCCGCCCCGTGGAGGACCTGGGCACGAAGGGCAGGGCGGGGCTGGAGCTGCACTCCGGGCCGCGCTCGCTGGCGCTGTCCCCGGACGGACGCACGCTCTACGTGCTCAACCGCTTCACGGGTACGGTGGCGGTGGTGGACGTGAGCCATGCGCGCGCGGGCAAGGCGAGCGTGACGCGGCAGTGGCCGGTGGTGGACGTGCGCTCGCGCGAGCAGCGCCGGCTGGGGCAGGTGCTCTACTTCACGGACGTGGGGCGCACCGGCATGAGCTGCGACGCGTGCCACATCGAAGGGCACACCGGCGGCGTCTTCTTCGAAAAGACGCGCCCCATGCGCATCTACCGGTCCACGACGGCCCTGGGCAGCCGGGACACGCCGCCCTACTTCACGCCCGCGAGCACGCGCAGCATCGCGGAGACGGCGGAGACGGTGGGCGGACGCAACCGCTACCACAACCCGGATCCGCTGCCGTCGGAGGTGGAGGCGCTGGCGCTCTACACCTCGCTCTTGCCCACTGCGCCCAACCCCTACCGGGGCGAGGACGGGGCGCCGCTGGAGACCGTCACGCTGCCGGACGGAAGGACCGGCCAGCCGGTGAAGGGTCTGGCGCTCTTCGAAGGGAAGGCCCGGTGCCTGGCCTGCCACCCCGCGCCGCTCTTCACGCTGGACCAGGACCCCTCGACGCGGGGCCAGTACCAGGACGTGGGCACGCCCATCGCGCTGCCGCTGAGGCTGGAGCAGCAGCACCTGGTGACGGGAGCGGCGCCGCCCTCACTGGTGGGCACCTGGGACGTGTGGCCCCTCCTGACGAGCGCGACGGCAGGCTACGCGGTGCAGGAGGACCGGCTCGTGGTGGGCTCGCGCTTCCCGCTGCGCACGCTGCTGGAGACGCCAGGCCTGAACCACGGCGCCGCGCAGGACCTCACCGCCGAGGAGCGCGATGACCTGCTCGCGTACCTGCTCACGCTGTGAGTAGGGTTTGCGGATGCGTCGGCTCTTCTCTTTAGCGCTCTTCATCAGCGCCGCCGCCCTGCACTGGGCATGTGCCACGGCTCAAGCTCCTGGCACGCCGAGGCCCGCTGCCGACGCTCAGTCCGCCACCTGCCCGAAACATGAAGCGGCGACCGCGCGGGTGGAGTTCCAGCATGCGAGCTTCGACGGACAGACCCTGTCAGGGCGCCTGCTGCTGGGGACTTCGAGTGGAAGCCTGTGCCTCGACCAGCGTCTTATCGAGAGCCACACGCTGACCGTGGAGCGGGTCCTGGACTGTGCCAGCGGGCAGTCCCTGCCGTTCCTCGTCGTTGACGTCCGGACGCCACCGCGCCGGGAAGAGGACGTCCTCCTCCTCGGGCCAGGCCAGTGGTACGGGCGGGATGTGTCCGTCCCGCTCTTCCCCCAGGCCGCGACCGGGCAGACCGGACCTGAATGTGTCGACGTGGAGCTGTCCGTCCACGCACTGGACGCCGCCAACATCGCGAAGCCGAGGCTGCGCGTGACGCGTGCCGCGGCCCCCGAGCGGGAGCCGTCACCCACGAAGCCCACACCCTAACGCGCGGGATTGGAGTGGAAGGGGAGGAGCACCGCGGCGCGGACCCGGGTGGCCAGCGCCTCGGAGAGCAGGGGCCAGCCGAACGCCGCGAACGTGAGCATGGCCATCATCCCGCTGAACATCCACAGCCCCATCATCACCGCGATGCCCAGGTGCAGGCCCAGCGTCAGCGCCACCCAGGGCCCCCGCGTGCGCCGGGGCCAGACGCAGAACGCGTAGCCCACCTCCACCACCAGCGTGCCCCACGTGGACAGCTTCACCAGCCACGGCACCGCCGCGAGCCACGCGAAGTCGAACTGGCCGTACTGGGGCTGCATCAGCACCTCCCAGAGCGCCGTCCCGTCCCGCCACACGGGCCCCAGCATCTTCTCCAGCCCCGTGGTCAGGTAGATGAGACACAGATGCACCTGCAACACGCGCAGCGACAGCGTCGCCAGCGCGGACGGCGCGCCGGAGAGCCTCTTCGCCCTCACGTCCAGGGAGTACGCCGTGCCCACCGGCATCACCGCGCAATAGAACAGGCTGATGTGCGCGAAGGTCTCCACGCCGTAGGAGAAGAAGCTGATGCTGTTGAGCAGCACCGTGTGGAGGATCCACGCCACCACCGCCGACAGCCGCGTGTGCAGACCCAGGAAGAGCCCCAGCAGCGCCACCACGTAGACGAACGTCAGGCCCTGGATGATGGCCGCCTGCGAGAAACCCAGCGGCGCCAGCGCGGCCACCACCGCGCCCACCCGGGGCACGGCCGGGGACGCCATCGCCTCGGAGACGCTCCAGGGCACCCATCCCCGGTTGCCCAGCAGCTCCGGCAGGCTCTCCGACAGGCTCCACGCCTGGATGAGCAGCAGCGCCGCCACGCCAATGCGGAACACGCCCAACGGCTGCGGAGAAGAAGGCTCGCCGACGAACGCCGCCAGCCTGGCTCCCACCGCGGACTTCCAGGTCTGGGCGCTCATGGCGTCACCTCCCCCGTGGACACGGCCGCGGGCACGCGGCGCTGGAACTCCGCGCGGTAGGCCTCCGTCCAGAGGGGCCGCGACCCCTGCAGGTGCGCCGCCATGCTGGGCAGCTGCAGCGACTCCACGCGCACCGTGACGGAGCGGGCGTCCGGGTGCCGGCCGAACATCGCCGCCGCCCACGCGCGGGCCAGCGCGTCCCGGCTGTCCTCCAGGCTGAAGCGCAGGTTCATGGAGTGGATGCGCACGCTCACGGCGCTGTTGTCCGACCGGAAGTCGTCGTGCAGCCGGTCGCCGAACGCATTTTCCAGGTCGAAGGAGACACGCACCGCCGGGCTCACCCCGGGGGCGAAGAAGCTGAAACCACTGCTCGCCCCCGTCCAGTGCCCATAGGCCTGGGCCCAGGTCTGCGTGGCGTCCGTCAGCGGGAGCAGGGGCACGTGCAGAGCGCCACGGGCCACCATCAGCAGGTGCAGCACGGCGAGGCCGGTCAACAACCCGTGCCGGGGAGTCAACGTGTGTCGCATGGGGGCTCCAGACCGAGCGCCGGAGGGGGCACCTCCGGCGTCGGGTCCGTCTTGAATGGACTGCTACTGCGTTTCAGGGGGTTGTGACGTCAGCCGGCGTCAGTTGCAGTTGCCGGAGATGCTGCCGCCGCCGATGATCAGGCCCAGCAGGTTGCCCGTGGTGTTGCCGATGATGTTGCCGCCGCCGAGGATGTTGCTGAGGATGCCGCAGTTGCCGTTGCCGCTGCCGCCGCCCGAGCCACCGGCCAGGGGGCCCGTCTTCGACACCAGCACGACCTCCTCCATGGACACCGCCATGCGCGGATCGTGGCTCTTCACCTCGCGGTTGTGAGCCATCGCGCCCGTCGCACCCAGCGCCAGCACGAACATCGCCACGGTCCCGCCCAGCTTCACGTGCGTCTTCTTCATGGTCTTGCTCCTTGGGGATTGAACTGCATGGGCAATGTCTTTCCCTTCCCCGAAATCGGAACCATCCCGGTAAGACCAGGATTCTGTTGAGGGTTGATTCCAGGCGGGATGTGGACATTCCAGCCTGATTGGCGGCGAGCTTTTCTCGGGCGGCGCGAAGAGGCGGGAGCGGTGTCAGGGCCTTCACGTGGAGCCGGCCCTCGGGTCGCTTGCGTTGGAAGGGGGGGCTGAGGTCTACAATCCAACGAATGCGTTCCTCCCCCCGGGTCGCCTGGCTCCTGCTTCCCACGTTGTGGCTGTCGTGCACCGACGCGGGGCTCTATTCGATTGATGACCGCGCGGGCGGCACACGGGACCGCGCCAACTTCGAGGGCGACCTCTGCGTCCCCGAGGCCACCGGCGACGCGTTCCCCGTGAAGGTCATCTTCGCGCTCCAGGGCGGCACCGGCGTGGAGCCGGAGGTGGTGGGCTCCGCGGTGGACGGGCTCACCACGCTCACCTCGCGCTATACCGGCCCCCAGATGCGCTTCGGGCTCGTGGCCTTCCACTCGGTGGCCACCGGTCTGCAAGGCAGCTTCACGGACGCCGCCAGCTTCCAGGCCGTCCTGCCCCGCTACGCCAGCTACCAGCAGGATGGCCCCATCAGCATCCGCTCCGCGCTGCGGCTGTCCAAGAGCCTGATGTCCGGCGAGATGCAGTCCTCCTGCAAGGGAGAGGTCGCGCGCTCGCGCTACGTGGTCGCGCCCGTCATCCGCAGCTCCGACGTGAGCTGTGACAACCCGGCCTTCAACATCGGCATCGACAGCCGCTGCACCGCGCTGTCGCAGGCCGCCGGCTGCAACGCGTCCCCGGAGGCCCAGGCCCAGTGCAACGCCTCGTGCAGCCAGTGCGAGCTGACCGCCGTGGTGGGCGAGCTCAAGGGCCTGGTGGAGCAGCTGGGCGCGGGCGACGTCAGCGTCCAGCCCGTCTATGTCCGCGATGCCACGCCGGACGCCGTCACGCGGCTGCAGGTGGCCGCCATCGCCAACGCGGGCGGCAGCGCGCCCGTGGAGACGGACTTCGTGGGCCTGCCCAACGCGCTCACGCGGCTGGACTACGGCGCGCTCGACAACGCGCTCAAGCTGAAGCGCTTCCTCGCCTTCAACCGCAACGTGCAGGTGCGCAACGGCCAGATGCTCACCGACAGCGACGGTGACGGCGTGGCGGACGACGACGAGCGCGCCCTGGGCCTGGACCCCGCCGTCCCCGACACCGACCAGGACGGGCTCATGGACGGCGTGGAGCTGCGCATGGGCCTGGATCCGCTCGCCGTGGACATCATCAACGGCTGCAGCGTGGTGCAGGACACCGACGGCGACCGGCTCAACGACTGCGAGGAGCGCGTGCTCGGCAGCGACCCCTGCGTGGGCGACACCGACGGCGACGGCCTGCCGGACCTGGTGGAGGCCCTGTCGGGGACGAACCCGCTCGTCGCCGAGGACCTGCTCGACACCGACCGGGACGGCCTCACCAACGTGGCGGAGGTGGAGGCCCATGGCGACCCGCTCAGCGCCGACCTCGACTTCCACCGCGAGCGCGGCTACGGCTACTCCATCGTCCCGCTGCCCCCCACCGGCACCAGCAACCGCGCCTGCTACCGCACCCGCGTGGAGAACGTCTCCCTGGTCCCCACCCTGGAGCGCCCCCACCCGCTGATCCCCGGCGAGGTGATTTCCGCCGGCACCAACGAGGTCTACCTCTACCTCCAGGTGGGCCGGGACAATGATCCGCGCGGCGCCGGCGTGGGTTCGCTCTTCATCCAGGAAATCCAGTACGACCCCGACACGGGCCGCACCCCCGCCGGGATGGTTCCCCTCGTCTCCGACGACTTCATCGTGAGCAACTGAGCCGACCCGCTGGCGTGGGGTGTTCCCCACAGTCTGACTGGGGTGTCCCCCCCACACCCTTCCTGTAGCAGGCTCTTCCGAACGCGCAACCCCTTGAAGTTCCTCACCCTGAAACTCCTACAGACGCGGGATCGCCTCTTGCTAGGGGCAGGGGTTGTGAAAGGAGTCACCATGACTATCGGTCGCATTGCCCCCATGTTGGCGCTCGGAGCCTTCCTGGTGCTGAGCCCCCGCACCGTGCAGGCCCAGGAGCAGAACCCGGACAACCCGGAGTGCCTCGGAGACGAGTGCGGTCGCCCCAAGGAGGAGGGCGGCGGCTGCGGTTGTGGCTGTGGCTGTTCCGTCTGGGTGGCGTACACGGACGACGGCAAGACGCTGTCGTACACGGACGACGCGGACGGCGACGGCAAGGCGGATGACAAGGACAACTGCCCGTTCACGTCCAACCGCGACCAGGCGGACGGCGACGGCGACCTCGCTGGCGACGCCTGCGACAACTGCGCGGCCGTCTCCAACGCCACGCAGCTGGACACCGACGGTGACGGCATCGGCGACGCGTGCGACCCGGACGACGACAACGACGGCAAGCCGGACGGCGAGGACAACTGCCCCTCCATCCCCAACGCCACCCAGGCGGACAACGACGGGGACGGCATTGGCGACGTCTGCGACGACGACGACGACAACGACGGGCGCAAGGACGGCGAGGACAACTGCCCGCTCATCGCCAATGAGAACCAGCAGCTGCCGGCGGACGTGAGCGCGTGCCGCGTGGACGCGGACGGCGACAACGTCTCCGACAACCTGGACAACTGCCCCGGCCTGTCCAACCCGGACCAGAAGGACACCAACGCCAACGGCATCGGCGACGCGTGCGACCCGGACATCGACGGTGACTCCGTGCTCAACGCAGCGGACAACTGCCCGGCGGTGGCCAACCGCGACCAGGCGGATGACGACGGTGACGGCCTGGGCGACGCGTGCGACACGCGCTACTGCGTGGTGCTCAACAAGGACAACCCCAACGACTGCCTGGACCCGAAGTCGCCCTTCAGCGTGGGCACTGGCGGCTCCATCAGCGTGGAGAAGACGGGCATGGCCGTGCGCCCGCCCCTGTTCGCCAACCGCAACGGCGCGGCCATCGAGTACACGTGGACGGTGGTGAAGCGTCCCTCCGGCTCCAACGCGGTGGTGGAGAACCCCAAGGGCGCCGTCACCTACAGCCGCCACTGGGAGTACCAGTACGTGGACGGCAGCGTGCCCAACTTCAACCCGGACAAGGAAGGCGAGTACGAACTGCAGGTGTCCACGCGCCTGGCCTTCGCGGACCGCGTGTTCCCCGACCAGCGCGCCTCCGTGTCCAGCCTCTTCGTGAAGGTGGGCAATCAGGACGAGGGCGGTGGCTGCACCTCGCTGCCCGCGGGCGGTAGCGCCGCGGCCCTGGGCGCTGGCGTGCTCGGCCTGCTCCTGCGCCGCCGCAAGAAGGCGTAAGAAAGGGATGTCCCCCATGCCAGGAGGTCCGCATCGCATGCGCCGTCAGTTCGTCGTTCCGCTTCTTGCGACCGGCCTCCTGGTCCTGGGTGTGCTGTCCTGTTCAGACACGCTCCTGGAGCCGCGCGCCCAGGAGCAGTCCCAGCTGGATGACCGGCTGACGCTCACCGGCCGGGTGTGCACGCGCCCGGCGAACCCCACCGGCTTCCCGGTGAAGGTGGTGCTCGTCGTGGACGAGTCCGGCAGCATGTGCGTGTCGGACCCGCCGGGCTCGCAGGAGGGCAGCGGCTTCTGCGAGCGCGCGGAGGTCCAGGCCATCATCCCGCCGGGCGTGACGGAGCCCGCGCGCGTGCGCGCCCTGAAGAACGTGGTGAATGGCTTCCGGCGCATCAACGACGCGCGCCAGGGCAACATCAGCATCGCCATTGCCCCGTTCGAAACGAACGTGAAGAACACCTGGCCGCCGGCCTCCACGGGGGACCGCTTCGCGCCGCCGGGCAACATCAACAGCTACATCGAAGGCCTCCAGTCGCAGCTGGGCAAGGGCACGGACTACCAGGGCGCGCTCAGCTACGCGTACAGCCTCATCGCCAGCGACATCGAGGCGGTGTCCCAGTCCACGCCGGAGCTGCTGCCGCGCACGCGCTACGTCGTCGTGTTCCTCACGGACGGCACGCCGTACCCGCGCTGCTCGGCCAACGACGACCTGTCCGTCTACGCGGGGCCGGACACGCCGGACCTCACCTGGCGCGACTCCATCTCCAGCTTCTGCAACGCCACCAGCACCACCGACGCCATCACCGGCTTCGAGGTGGGCACGGACCGCAACCAGAACTACCAGCTCTTCAGCTACGTGCGCCGGCTGATGGAGCTGAAGACGCAGTACAACGTGGGCGACGTGCGCATGCACACGGTGCTGCTCTTCAACGAGGAGGCCGTGCGCGCCTGCGGCCCCATCTGCCAGGACATCTACGGCACCTACCCGGGCGTCCCGGAGGCGCAGTACCCGGCCGCGGCGAAGAAGATTGCTTCGTACCTGCTCAAGCGCTTCGCGGAGATGGGCAACGGCGTCTACCAGGAGTTCAGCGACACGGCCGAAATCAGCGAGCTGGGCCTGGGCGCGCTGGACTACTCCTCCTTCGCGTCGCCCAACGTGATGAAGACGCTGATGGTGGAGCCCCTGAGCTCCGCGCCGGGGGATGACGGCCGCGTGCTGGACAGCGACGGCGACGGCGTCCCGGACACGCTGGACAACAACTTCACGCTCAAGACGAACCCCTTCACCATCGACAGTGACGGGGACTGCCTGAGCGACGGCTTCGAGTACCGGCGCCAGGACCAGGGCTTCAAGCCGGGCAATGACCTGGACGCGCGCGGCTGCAACCCCCAGTCCCCGCTGACGCCCGGCTGCACCTGCCGCGACACGGACGGTGACGGGCTGTCGCAGTTCGCCGAGGACTACCTCAAGACGCGCCAGGGCATCGTGGACAGCGACGGCGACGGCGTGCCGGACGGGCTGGAGGCGAAGTACGGCCTCAACCCGCTCCAGTCGAGCGTGGCTGGCCTGGACACGGACGGCGACGGCATCCCGGACGACGAGGAGTTGAAGGCGGGCAGCGACCCCACCCGGCGCGACCGGCCCTTCCACGACAAGTACGGCATCCAGTACGAGGTGACGAAGGTCCCGGGCGGCAACGACACGGACGGCGTCTGCTACGACTTCACCGTGTCCAACCTCCAGATGGTGACGCCGCCGGACCGCTCCGGCGTGAAGCAGGGCTACAACCTGTTCAAGGTGTGGTTCGCGGAGGCGCCGGAGAGCGGCGTGGCCACGGACTACGGCGTCTGGCGCACCGCGTGCGCGTGGGCGCAGTACGCGCCGCCCAGCGTGCGCGTGCCGCTGGGGCCGGACCTGGCCATGGAGGACGGGGACTTCCGCCGTCCGGATCAGCTGGTGGACCCCTGGAGAGCCCAGGGCAATTGCGTCGGCGTGTCGCCGTCGCAGGGAGGCGCGTCGCCGTGAGCCGCGCGGGACGTTGGTTGGCGCTCACCCTGGTGGGGTTCGCCGTGGTGGTGGCCTGCACCGATTCGTATCTCTACGACCCGCGCCGCGACACGGACGTGCCCGCGGACCGGGCCGTGGCGCTGGACGGGCGCTTCTGCACCCTGGGCGCCAATGAGGTCATCCGGCCCATCAAGCTCATCGTCGCCATGGACGCCAGCCAGTCCATGCGCGTGAGCGACCCGGACGGCACGCGCGCCACGGCGCTGGTGGACCTCATCGAGAACCTCCCGCAGGACGACGAGGTCTCCATCGCGGTGATGCTCTTCGCGGGCAGCACCACGGCGTTCCTCACGCAGGACCCCGGGCCGCCGGCGGAGGACGGCTTCGTGCAGGTGTCCCGGCTGGACGCCACCGCGAAGGCCATCCTCACGGAGAAGCTGCTCACCTTCCGCAACACGGACACGTCGCCGAACCGGGACTCGACGGACTTCGTCAAGCCGCTGTCGGACATCTACTCGCTCATCAACACGGACATCGCGCGGGCGCGGCAGCAGCCCACCGGGGGCGACGCGCTGGCGCAGGCGCGCTACTCGGTCATCTTCCTGTCGGACGGCAAGCCCACCAACAACCAGGACGACGAGCTCATCCGCGGCGACGCGGTGGTGCGCATCCGCCAGCTGCGCGACCTGGTGGAGGACGTGCGCTTCAACACCGTGCACGTCTTCAACCCCACGCAGCCGGTGCCGTCCGTGTGCGACCTGGTGGCGGAGGACGGCGGCTTCGGCGATGGCGGCTGCCCGCTGCTCATCATCAACCAGAACGCGGACCGCCTGGAGAAGATGGCCACGCTGGGCGGCGGCAACTTCCGGGACTTCCGCAACAACGAGCCCATCAACTTCCTCAACTTCCAGTTCGGCCAGGTGCGCCGCGCCTTCATCGTGAAGGACTTCGTGGCCTCCAACTTCTCCGCGCCCCCGGGCAGCCCGCTGGATGAGGCGGACACGGACGGCGACGGCCTCACCGACGCGCGCGAGTACGAGCTGGGCACGAACCCCAACCTGCGCGACACGGACGGCGACGGCTTCAGCGACGGCGTGGAGGTGTACTTCCGCGACCGCGGCGTGCAGTTCGACCCCACCCAGGAAGTGCAGCCGGACGGCGGCGGCCTGGACAAGGGCTGCCCGCCCGCGCTGCGCGGCGTGGACACCGACTGCGACGGCCTCCTGGACTGCGACGAGCAGTTCATCGGCACCAACGCCACCCTCCAGGACAGCGACGGCGACGGCGTGCCGGACGGCATGGAGTGGCGCGGCGGCACGCAGGGCTCCAGCAAGGACCTGGACGAGGACCCGGACACGGACGGCCTCACCAACCGCAGCGAGCTGCGCATGCACATGCGCCCGCTGCAGGTGGACACCTCCAACCTGGCCTCGGACGCGTACCGCTACAGCATGGAGGCGGACGGCCCGGTGGATGACCAGGGCCGCCAGTGCTACCGCTTCCGCGTGGACAACGTGCTGCTCGCCCCCACCATCGCGATGATCGCCGACGGGGGCGTGGACGGGGGCGTGGACGCCGGCACCGTGCAGCGCGGCGCGGGCTACAACGACATCTACCTCTCCGTGTCCATGCTGCCCGCGGACGACCCCACCGCGCGCACGCTGGTGCGCACCTTCCGCGTGGACTCCGTGCGCTACCCGGTGGGCGGCATCAAGTCGCCTCCGGATGGCGTCATCCGCGTGAACCCCGAGGACTTCGTGGACGGCTGCCCCGGCGTCGTCCCGACCCTCTCGCCCGTTCCCTGACTTCTGCTCCCGAGTCTCCCATGCGCCTTCGCACCCGACTGCTCCCGCTCGCGCTCCTCCTGCTGGCCGCCTGTTCCTCCGAAGGGGACGACACGCCGGACGCCGGCACGGGCGTGGTGGAGGACCTCTGCAACAGCCGCGAGGAGGCCCTGTCCAACGCGGACTGTGAATTGAAGCCCGGCGTGCCCATGGAGCGCTTCCTGGCGCTCACGGGCGAGGTGAAGGCCGGTGACGAGGACTGGTACAGCGTCCGCATCCCCGCCTCCGCCACCGCGCGCACGCTGGTGCACGTCACCGGCACGTACCTGGCGTCCAGCACGCCGGTGAACCTGTCCGTCACGGTGCAGGAGAAGGACAAGAGCACCGCGCTGGTGGCGAAGTCGGACCAGCACGGCTCGGGCGCCCCGAAGCCGGTGGACATCATCCTGCCGTACGGCACGCCGGACACGCAGCTCATCATCGTGGTGCGCGACGCGCCCACGAACCCCGCGCGCCCCAACTTCGACGCGCGCAATCCGTACCGGCTCACGGTGGAGCTGTTGGAGAACCCGGACGCGAACGAGCCCAACGACGTCACGCCCACGCCCATCGCGCTGGCGGCGCAGGGGGCCATGCAGGTGGGCACGGCGCAGGGCTACCTGGCCACGGACAACGACGTGGACCGCTTCAGCTTCCCGCTGACGGCGGGGAAGATTGCCTACGTGCGCGTCACCGCGCCGGACCAGGGCTTCGCGCCCAACTACCGCCTGTCCTATGAGCTCTTGCGCCCCAACGGCACCGACAAGGAGTCGGAGGGCAACGTGCTGCCCAAGGTGCACCCGGGCGTGCTGGCCACCGCGCGCAAGGTGAAGCTGGCGGGCACCTGGACGCTGGTGGTGAAGGGCTACCGGGGCAACAACGAGCCCGTGCCCGCGGGCGACCTGCGCCAGCCGTACGAGGTGGAGGTGCGCGTGGTGGACGAGGAGGACCCGCGCGACCAGTCCGGGGACAACGACGCCTACGCCCGCGCGTCCGTGAACAACCTGGGGGCGCCGGGCGCGTCCACGAACTTCGATGGCCGGCTGGGCTACGTGTCCGACCGCGACTGGTTCGCGGTGAAGCTGTCCACCCTGACGAAGCCCAGCGTGCTGCGCTACCGGCTGACGGAGCGGCCCACCACCCCGCGCTTCGATCCGCTGCCCCTGCCGCTGGGCCAGCTGGCGGACCGGCAGGTGCTGGTGTTCACCACCGTCAGCACCACCGTCACCGCAGAGCAGCGCGCCACCTGCACCAACAACCCGGCCGTGTGTCCGCGCGACACGCGCGAGCACCCCGACGCGCCGGGGCTGGTGCAGGCCTACTGCAACAACGCGGAGGCCGTGCTGTGCATCCAGTCCGTGCGCGAGGAGTCCGACCCGGCGCGCTTCCCCAACCTGAGCAACTTCCAGGGCCGGCTGCCGGTGCCCGCGCACGGCACGGAGGTGACGTACCACTTCGTGGTGCAGGACGACGGCAACAACTGGGCGGATGACCGCGACTACCGGCTGGAGGTGTCCTGGGAGGCGGAGGACACGGAAGAGGAGAACGCCTACAGCGGCGGCGTGGAGCAGCCGCGCGCCAAGACGCTGGGCGGCGTGGGCACGGGCAACCTGCCGGTGGGCAACGCCACCTTCGAGGTGAAGGGCCAGCTGACGTACGGCCACGGCCGGCTGCGCAACAACGACCGCGCCACGGGCCTGGGCGTGCGCGGCCCTACGGACTACGACGCGGTGCCCTCCGACACGGACACCTTCGAGTACCAGCTCCCCGCGCTGAGCGCGCCCGAGGACGCGGCGTGGCTGGTGCAGTGGGACGTGGACAACCTGCCGGATGGCGGCACGCCGCACGGGCTGGCGCTGGATTTGACCTTCTGTGACGGCTCCGCCACGGACGGAGGCACCACCGGGTGCATGCCGGTGACGACCACCAGCACGGGCGGCGCGCTGACGCTGGCCTACAACCCGACGGCGATGCGCGCGTGGCACACCTCCGCGAGCGCGCCGCTCAGCAGCTACCAGGCGCTGTACCAGCTGGAGAAGACGGCCACCACGACGCGCGTCACGGTGGCGCCCTACACGTGCTCCTGCCTGGAGCGGCGCTTCATCCAGGGCGGCACGCTCAAGGTGGCGGTGAGCGCCACCGAGCGCACGGACTACACGCCCGTGGGCTACACGCTGCGCACCGGCTACGGCGACTACCCGCGCAGCTACAATGCGGCGGATGGTGGCTCGCCCACGTCGTGCCCGGCGCCCACGCAGGACGGTGGCACGTGGGTGGGCGGTTGCCAGTTCACCCGCTAGCAGGCCCGGGCGGGCGGCGGGGCTTCACGCCTCCGCCGCCTCCGGGGACACCGCCGGGACTACGGCGCGATGCCCTTGCCCTTGAGCGCCAGCTCGCGCGTCTCGCCGTTGGCGGCGTTGGACTTGAGGGTGAGCGTGCCGGTGAACTCCTTCGCGGCGTTGGGCTTGAAGGCGACCTCGATGAAGGTGCGCTGGTAGGTCTCCAGCTTCAGGGGGCCGTTCTCCGGCCAGGTCTCCGGCTTCTTCATGGTGAAGACGCCGGGGCCGGAGATGGAGGCCTCGTTGAGCTCCAGCGTCTGGAGGCCGCGGTTCTCGATGTAGAGCGTGTTGAAGGTCGTCGCCCCCACGTAGGTCCCAGCGGAGAACTCCGTGTCGAAGCTCAGCTCCGTACGGTCGATGAGCAGCTGCGGCGTGTTCGGCAGTTCCTCGGTCTCGTCTCCGCAGCCCGCCAGGGCGATGATGGTGAGGGGCAGCCACAGGTTGCGCAGGCGCATGGACATCCACTCCTCGGTGAGGTTTGAAAGAATGTCTGGAGTTGTAACACGGAATGTCTCGCGACTGGCGGGCGCTGTGATGGGATTGATGCTCATCGCATGCGGCGGCTCGCGGGATGACTTCATCGGTGCGCGCGTGCTGGATGTCTGCAAGGCGTCCTGGCCCGTGTGCAGTGAGTACGCGGGCTGCATCCTCGGGCCGGAGAGCTACTCCGAAGGCCGCTTCCCCGGCCGCGGGCAGGTGCTGGTGCGCGTGCCGGAGGCCTCCACCATCAAGGTGAGCTTCTACCTGGAGGAGGTGACGGCGGCGGGCGAGGAGACGGCCATCACCGTGCACGAGGAGGGCTGCCGCGCACGGCAGCGCAAGGCGTCCACGGGCCGCGCGGCGTTGGACCAGATGGAGAAGTTCGGCGTCTTCACCCAGCAGGCGGACGTCACCGGCGTGGGTGACCACCTGGTGGAGTTCGACTCCGACATGCAGGCGCGCTACGTGGTGAAGGTGGACGTGACGCCGCTGCGCCTCCAGTAGCGCAAGGCGGCGTCTCGCGTCAGCCCTTGAGCGTGCGCACCAGGTGGTCCGCCACGCGGAAGCTGTTGGCGGCGATGGTGAGCGTGGAGGGCACGCTGCCACCGGTGGGCATGAAGCTGCCGTCCACGACGTAGAGGTTCGGCACTTCGTGCGCGCGGCAGTGCTTGTCCAGCACGGAGGCCGCCGGGTCGTCGCCGAAGCGGCAGGTGCCGTGCTGGAGGATGGTCGTCTCTCCCTGTGTGCCCACGCGCTCCACGCTGTCCGGGTCCAGGCGCATCAACACTTCCTCGCCGCGCTCCACGAGGAAGCGCGTGGCGGCGAAGTCCGCCGGGTGCCGGTCCAGGGTGATGGCGGCCACGGGAATACCGTACTTGTCCTTCACCTCGGACTCCACCGTGACGGAGGTGCCGGGCGTGGGGAGGAACTCCGCGTAGACCTCGAACTCGAGGATGCGCGAGTCGCGGTACGCGCGCATGCGGTCCTTCAATTCCTTGCCGAACACGCCCGTCTTGCCGGTGCCCGCCAGGCCCACCGCCGCGTAGATGGGGTTGGGGTGCGCCCACATGAAGCCCAGCGTGCCGCCCTTGCGGAAGCCGTGGCGCGCGTCCGGCATCACGTAGAAGTCCTGGAGGCTGCGGTTGACGAAGGGCGCCGGGTCCGTGAGCCAGGGCCGCGCGGCCTTCTGCTTGGACACGCGGAAGTGCGCCCGCGAGCCGCCGAAGGAGCTGAAGAGGAGGTTCTTCCCCACGAGCCCGCTGCCGTTGGCCAGGCCATGGGGGAAGCGGCTGGAGGTGGAGTTGAGCAGGAGGCGCGCGCTCTCCACGGCGGTGGCGGAGGCGATGATGACCTTCGCGGGCTGCTCCTGAGCGACGCCGTCCTTGTCCAGGTACACCACGCTCTTCGCGCGGCCCTGCTTGTCCACCTCGATGGAGCGCGCCATGCAGCCCGGGCGCACCTCCACGTTGCCGGTGGCGATGGCGTTGGGGATGAGGCTCGCGAGCGTGCTGCTCTTGGCGCCCGTCTCGCAGCCGTAGCTGCCGCACAGCGCGCAGTACGCGCACGGCGAGCGGCCCTTGTAGGCCTTGCTGATGATGCCGCGCGCGGTGGGCAGCGCGTGCCAGCCCATGGCCGCGCACACCTTGTCGATTTCGGACGCCACCGGGTGCACGTCCAGGGGCGGCAGCGGGTAGGGGCCGCTGCGGGGTTCCGCGAAGGGGTGGGGGACAGCCTGGCCGGACACGCCCAGCTCGGCTTCCGCCTTGTCGTAGAAGGGGGCCAGCTCCTCGTAGGAGATGGGCCAGTCCGCCACGGTGGTGCCGGGCACGGCGCCCAGCGTGGAGCGCAGGCGGAAGTCCACCGGCTTGAGGCGGTAGAAGAAGCCGCTCATGTGCACGGTGCCGCCGCCCACGCAGTTGGCGGTCCACGCGGCGTTGCTGCGCTCGTAGCGGCCCCTGGCCCCCTGGCGCACCAGGTGCGGCTCCTCCCAGGGCAGCGGCATGAAGAAGTTGCGGCGGCTGTTGAGGATCTCGTCGTGGACGAAGTCCTTGGGCTGGTAGTGGCGGCCCTTCTCCAGCACCACGACCTTGAAGCCCGCTCTCCCCAATTCCAGCGCGAGCGGCGCTCCACCCGCGCCGCTGCCCACGATGCACACGTCCACGGAAGGCAGGCTCACGGGTGGTGACCTCCGCACTCGCGCAGGCACTTGGGCCCGTCGTAGCCCTCCGGGGGCGCCATGGCGAGCGTGCCCACGGTGTCGAAGCCCATCAGCCGCCAGCCCACGCGGCCCTTGTTGCCGCCGTAGGACGGGTCGCCCAGGAAGCCCTCCAGGCTGAGCGTCATCAGCAGCTCGAAGAAGTGGGCCTCGCCGCTGCCGGCCGGGCTGTCCTTGAAGATGGCCAGCAGCTCGTCCTGCTGGGCGGGCGTGGCCTGCGCGAAGCCCTTCTGGAACATGCGCTGCGCGCGGCGCTCCAGCGCGGACAGGCCCTGGATGAAGTCGCGGTGCATGGACTCCAGCCCCTGCGTCTCCAGGATGCGGTCGATGTAGAGCGCCACGTCCGCGTCCTGGGCGCCCGGGTCCTCGTCGCGGGGGATGAGCCGCTCCACGGCCGCGGCGACGACGGCGTACTCGAAGGCGGAGAAGGTGCGCAGGGCCTGGCCGGCGGAGGTGGTGCCGGTGGGCTCCGCGGGCTTGGGCGCTTCCGCTTCCTTCGAACGTTTACACGCAATGCCGCCCAGCAGCACCACGCCGCCGCCGAAGAAGGTGAGCCGCTGGATGAAGGTGCGCCGGGACAGCTTCGGGGGGAGCGAACGCGCGCGAGCCATGGCCCGCGAGCCTAACCCAGGAGCCTGTGTTTCACGGCACCTGAGAAGGGGGCCGGGGTCGGTTGGCCGCCCACCGCGTGCGTGACGGAAAGGGCGCACCGCGAGGCGTGACGGACAACGCGCGCGGCTGACATAGGATGGCGCACTCAACCAGGCCGACTGAACCAAGGAGAAGAACCGCATGAAACGGCACGCGTGGCTACTGGGAGCGGCGCTCGCGCTGGGATGTGGCGGCGGCAAGCCGGCCAACCCGGACGCGGGCCCGAAGCCGCAGGACGATGGCGGAACGACGGACTCGCCCTTCGTGCGGCTGACGGTGGACACCGAGCCGAGCGAGTTGCACCGCATCTCCTCCATCGCCATGGCGGTGGGCCCGGATGACCGCATCGGCATCGCGTACTTCGTGAAGGTGCCCGGCAAGGAGCTGGACTTCGAGCTGCGCTACCGCGAGGTGAAGGACGGTCAGGTGCAGGCGAACGCGGAAACCATCCGGACCGTGCAGCGCGTGTATGGCGTCTCGCTGGCCTTCGCCGCGAACGGCCAGCCCGCGGTGAGCTACCTGGGCGGCGTCAACGACGGGACCACCCCCGAGTCCATCTTCTGGTTCCAGAGCGACCTGGCCGTGGCGTATCGCTCCGCGAACGGGACGTGGACGGAGCAGGTGGCTGTGCGCCTGAGCAACGAGGCGCCCACCAGTATCAGCGTCAGCAACCAGGGCCACGTCGTGGGGCTCGATCCCGCGCTGGTCTTCAACGGGAATGAGGCGCTCGTCGCCTACCGGGATGTGCACAACGGGCAATTCCCGCAGCAGGACTGGAACGCCAGCGACGCGGAGCTGGCCATCGGAGGCCCCACGTCTTGGCAGCACCAGATGGTGGCCGCGGGCGGCGACGGCGCGGATGAGAAGCCCGCGTACGGCGGGCACCTGGACATGGTGCTGGCGGGTGGTCAGCCGGCGCTGGTGTTCGATCAGGCCCTCAATGCCGCGGACGCACCCGGCCAGAACGTGTACTTCCAGCGCCGGGGGACGGACGGAAGGACCTGGACGCCGCCGAGGAAGATCCAGACGGTGGGCAACACGATGCTGGGCGCGTCGCTGGCGTATGACTCCGCGGTGGGGTTCGGCATCGCGGTGGTGGACCGCTCGGACAACAAGCTCACGTACATCTCGTGCGATGGCAAGACGGGCACGCAGTGCGCGTCGGCCGGGGACTGGACGCTGCCGGACCCCGTCTACCAGACGGGCTCGGGCGGCTGGTACCCGTCGCTCGCGTTCGACCCGAAGACGCACGACCCGTCCATCGCGTTCCACATCTGCTCGCTGGAGCCCGGGCGCAATGAGGGCGGCTGCTCGCCGTCTGACGACGCGCTCGTCATCGCCACGCGTGTGGAGGACCAGTGGCGTGAGGTGACGGTGGACACGGCGGGCGGCTGGTCGCCCAAGCTGGCGTTCCTGTCCACGGGCCAGCGCGTGGTGCTCTATCGCGTGCCCACGACAAGCGTCCTGACGCTGGCGGTGGAGCGGTGAGCCTCGCGGGACGTGCCGTGGCGGCGCTGGGGCTCGCGGCCGTGCTGAGCGGCGCGGGCGCCATCGCGTGCCGCGGAGACAACGAGCTGTCCGGCAGCGTGTCGGAGCTGTTCCCCGTCACCGACGTGTCGCGGGTGGAGATCCGCCGCAACCCGGAGGCGCTCCAGGTGAGCTACTTCCGCAACAACGGCCTGGACGTGGACCTGGTCGCGCGGCTCACGGTGGACACGGAAGGCGTGGACCTGAAGCCGGGCACGAAGGTGCAGCTCGGCGGCACCACGCCCTCCGGCCGCGACCGCGCTTCGGTGGTGCACGTGGCCGCCGGTGAGCCCGCGCGCGTCTTCACCCAGGTGGAGCGCGGCGACCTGGTGCTGGACGAAGGCGGCAACGTGGGAGAGGCCACGCGCGGGGACTTCTCCCTGTCGTTCAAGAAGGGCGACGGCTACGGCGCGGGGCGCAGCATGGAGGGGACGTTCAACTCCCTGGCGCTCGACGCGGGCTTCGGCCCGGACCTGGGCGACGTGGTGGTCGACGAGCCCGCGCCCTGAATCACTCCGGGGCTTCCGGTGATGCGAACCGGAAGCCCTGTGTTTCATCTCACGGCGTGCAGGTGTCGAGCGTGGCCATGCCCTGGGAGAGCTGTCCCTGGTGCGTGGCGAACTGCGCGAGCGCCGGAGCGCCGCCGTCCAGGAAGAGCTGGCGCGCGGCGTCCACGGCGTCCCGAGCGTGCACGGTCACGGTGGAGCCGGTGGCGTTCGTCACCTTCACCGCGCCGTCCGCCTGCCCCTGCGCGCGGATGAGCAGGGCGCCCGCTTCGTCGCGCGCGACCATGCCGTCCTCCAGCGGTTCGAAGTAGCGCACCACGGGCTCCTGGCCCTCGCGCTGCAACTCCAGGCGCATGACGCCGGACTCCACGTCGCGGGACATCTTCAGCGTGTCGGTGGGGCTGAGCTTCACGATGCGCGTGTTGGAGTCTTCGCCCTCCACGCTGCTCACCGGATTGCCGCCGGTCCAGAACTCGATGCTGTTGACGACGAGCGCGTCCACCAGCGTGCCGATTTCATAGACGGGCACCACGATGAACACGAGGAACACCAGCCACTGGACGAACTTGTTGCCAGAGATGCCCTTGTTGAACTGCCAGATCTTCGTCGTGAGCTTGAACGAGCCGAAGCAGCCCGTCGCATGCATCATCAAGACACCCGCGCACAGCACACCGAGCCATCGGGACGGACGAAACTTCATGAAGCCCTCCTGGGGGATGGGGGACCGCGTGAAAGCGGCCGCCACCATGCCACGAAGGCTCAGTCCGGCTCGCTCTGAACGAGCCCGTACTTGTGCAAGAGCGAATAGAGGTGCTTGCGGTCCAGCTCCGCCTCGCGGGCGGCGCGGGCGATGTTGCCCCGGGCGCGGCCCAGGAGGCGCGTGAGGTACTCGCGCTCGAAGGCGCGGACGAGCTCGTCCTTGCAGACCTTGAACGGCCCGGTGAACTCCACCGGCAGGAAGTCCCCGGCGGGGGCGGGCACGTCGCGGGTGAACTCGCGCAGGAGGTTCTCCCCGGCGAGGCCCGGGATGTCCACCATGTGCCGGGCGCGCTCCAGGGCGTTGCGCAATTCACGCACGTTGCCCGGCCAGGTGTGCCCCAGGAACTGTTCTTGAATCTTCTCCGGCAGCCGGGGCCACAGGCCCTCGCCCGCGAAGGCCTCCACGAGCAGCGGGATGTCCTCCTTGCGGTCGCGCAGGGGCGGCAGGCTGACGGTGAAGACAGACAGGCGGAAGTAGAGGTCCTCGCGGAAGCGGCCCGCCTGCGTCTCCGCCCACAAGTCCTTCTTGCTGGCCACGACGATGCGCGCGTCGAAGGAGATGGGCGACGAGGAGCCCAGGCGGCGGAACTCGCGGTCCTCGATGGCGCGCAGCAGCTTGGGCTGCAGGTCCAGGGCGAGGTCGTCGATTTCGTCCAGGAAGAGGGTGCCGCCGTGGGCGCGCTCCAGGCACCCGATGCGCTGGCCCACCGCGCCGGTGAAGGCGCCCTTCTCGTGGCCGAACAGCTCGGACTCGATGAGCGAGTCGGACACGCTGGCGCAGTCGAACACGACGAGCGGCCCGGCCGCGCGGGGGCTCAACTTGTGGATGGCCTTGGCGCCCGCGCCCTTTCCGGAGCCCGTCTCGCCCACCAGCAGCACGGTGGAGTCCGTGGGGGCGATGCGCTGGAGCAGCGCGAAGATCTGGCGCATGGGCAGGCTGCGGCCCACGAGGTCGCCCAGCCGGTCCTCGGCGGTGGGCTCCACCTGCACGGGCGCCATCTGCGGGCTGAAGCGCAGGCGCACGTCGCCCACTTCCAGCAGGGCGCCGGGGCGCAGGTAGGCCTCACGCACCTGGGCGCCGTCGAGGAAGGTGCCGTTGGTGGAGCCCAGGTCCTGCACGAGGAAGCGGTCGCCCTGGCGGCGCACCACCAGGTGGTTGCGGCTGACCGTGGGGTGGTCGATGACGACGTCGTTGTCGGTGGACTTGCCGACGCGCAGGTCCTCCGTGGCGAGCGGGTACACGGTGCCCGCGCGCTCGGTGTCCAGCAGCACCAGGTGGAAGCGCTGCGCGGACAGCCGCTCTGCCTGCGCCCGTTCGGCGACGACGGTGTGCGTGGGGATGGGGGCGGGAGGAACGGAAGGCATGAGCGGGCGGGATTCTAGACGGCTTCGGGGCCGCGCGGGCTGTCTGTCGGCGCTCGCCGTGCCCGGCTGGTGGGGAGCCGGGCACGGCGCGTCATTACATCCTTGCAACCACAATTACGGATTCTTCTTCAGGAGCACCGCGTCGGCGATGCCGTTCCACGAGCCGAGCAGCGCACCCGAGGTCCAGCCCGCGGCGATGGCGTTTCCGGAAGGGTCCACGCAGACCGCCATGGCTTCCTCCTCGAGTCCGGTCCCTGCTTGTCGCAACGTCGAGGTCCGACTCCCATCGGCGTTCCACTTCCAGAGGAAGAAGTCCGCTCCTCCGCCGTAGCTGGGGAAGCTGTTGAGCGGACCGCCCACATGGCCCGCGACCCAGATGTGGTTCGTCTGCGGATCCACCGCCACGGCCCGGACTTCGTCATCACCCCAGGTCCCCACCAGCTCCAGCCAGATAGGGGAGAAGTCCGTCGCGCTGAGCTTGGCGACAAAGCCGTCACGGCCCCCGGCGCTCTGCTTTCCTGGCACGTCGCCTTCGGCGAAGCCGCCAATCACCAGCGCTCCAGAGGGGTCTCGCGCAAGGGATGACACGGAGGTGATGCCAAGGCCGCCCAGGTACGCATGGGCAAGCTGCTGGGTGCCATCCGGGCTGTACTTCCCGATGAACCCCGCGATGGGCTGGCCGTTGGCGGAATGACGGGTCTCTCCCGCGACGAAGATGTTCCCCTGGGCATCGAGCGCGATGCCCGTAGGACCGAGGCTGAAGCTCGTGTTGCCGAAGTGGACGCGCTTCCACAGGATCTCGCCCGTCTCACCGCTCAGCTTCGCGATGAGGATGAGCGCCCCATCCGGAAGCCCGCCGCCCGTTTCGTAGCCCCACGTCCCACCCGCCACATAGACGTCGCCCGCGGCGTCGACCGTCACTGCGCGCAGGTCCGTGAATCGAGAGGTATCCACGCGCCGGGTCCAGCCACGGTTGCCGGCCGTGTCGTACTGCGCCACGAAGCCAGCAGGCACGATCAAGTCAGCCGACGCTCCGGGCAAGGGTCCCGTGGTCAGTCCCACCATGTAGAGATAGTGCTGGGTGGGCGCGAAGGGGGGCGTGCCGGAGTAGGCAAGGGCGTAGGCAATGTCGTCCTCAGGTCCACCCAGCTGGCGTGTCCAGCCATTACCGCCCGTCGAGGAGTATTGCTTCAGGATGGCATCCATCCTGCCCTGATTGGTGAACCCAAAGCTGCCCCGCGAGTAGCCTGCTGCGTAGACATTGCCTGCATTGTCGGTGACAACCGCGTTGTACTGGTCGGCTTCACTCGTGCCTCGCTGCCGCTGCCATTCTCCAGAGGGCGTCGACCCCACGCCGCAATCACTCTCGACAGCGCCCAGGTCGAACCGGGCAGGGCTTCCGCAAGGGACGGTGGGATCGTTGTCGTTGTTGACGTCGTCGAGCGCCGCATTCCGGGCCGGAGAGCCATCAAGCGTCATGTAGCCGGTGTGCGAAGAATTGGGGTCGAACAGCGGATCCTGCTCGAAGCTGGCCGCGTCCAGGCCGGTCGCCGACTTCCACTGCGCGAGGTTGCGCGTTGGGACGCTGTCCGCCTCGTTGTCCTTGCGCAGCAGCACGGGACCCGACGTGTTGAAGACGAGGTTGTGGTTGCTCGTCAGCCCCGGCGAATAGGTGGACGAAGTGTGGAAGTCCAATGCACCGCCCTTCCTCTGGTTCTGCTTGTTGGCCTCCAGGTACTGCACGGTGCCCGTGTTCCGGATGATGTTGTTCCAGACGTGCACGTTGACGGCCTGCTCGACCCGGCGGGCGTTCAGCGTGTCGTTCCACCCGTCGATGCCCAGGCGGATCGCCGAGTGGCCCACTTCGTCGAAGGTGTTGTTGTAGATGTCCACGTCGCGTGCGTAGTCGATCCGGATGCCATCCGCGCACCCCACGCCTCCACGAATGCCCGGCGTCTGGGTTCCATTCGTCGCGTCTCCATCTGCGTCCTGGATCATCCGGAAGAGTTGATTCCGCCGGATGACGACGTTGCTGACGTAGGTGGGGCCAGGGTCGGTGGCCTGGACCTTGAAATTGTTGCCGAGCATGACGCCCAGTCCGCTGTCGGAAATGCGGTTGTTCTCGAAGAGGATGTTGCTGGCGCCGAAGTGGAAGATGACAGCCTCTCCACCGCACTGGGACGCGGTGTTCGACTGGGGCCGGTAGCCGGAATAGACGCCGTTGCGGACGGTGACGCCGACGCACTCCTTGATGTCGACGGCGTTCTCGAAGTCACCCGTGAAGGTGTTGTTCTCCAGGGTGATGTCCGTGGAGGGCCCCAGTTGTTCAGAGGTCCAGCCATTCTGCGGAGTCTCCCGCCCCTGGCACTGGAAGGCGTCTCCGGAGCTCCCGGTGATCTTGTTGCCACGGACGAGGATCCGGGCGCTCTTCTTCGTCACCAGGATGCCATGCGCATCCTGGACCGCGTCCCCGGAGGGATACAGCAAGGCGTTGTCGCTGAAATGGTTCCGGTCGAAGAGGATGTCCTCGGAGTTCGAGACCACCGCCCCACCGTTGTTGCAACGGCTGACGCCCATGAAGCGCAGCGCGATGGAACGGATGCGGGGCTGGACGTTGACGGAGTTGAACAAGGTGATGCCAACGACTGGGGCATCCTCGCAGTCGATGTCCAGATCCTCGACGCTCCAGTAGGCCGCGCCGTCGGCGAAGACGAGCGGGGACACGCGCCGGTTCTCGGTGGCATGCATGGGCGCGTAAAGAGTGGGAGGGGCGTAGAACCCGCTGGCACTGATCATCTCATTCGGCGCCCGCTTGATGCGAAACGGCTGGCTTGGGGTTCCGGCCCGGGAGATGACGACCTCTTCGACGTACCGGTCAGCCGGGCTTGGGGTGATGGAGGGCTGGTGCACATAGATGGTTCCTCCCACCGGGACATTGTTCACGGCGTGCTGCAGGGTGGCCCACGCGGTCTGGGGCGTGAGCCCGTCATGGGTGTCAGAGCATCGGGGGAGATCCGTATTCGTGTTGGTTCCCCAGGTCCCGCAGAGGATTCCGACGTGACGGACCAGATGCGGAGCGGAGGGCGCGGCATCAACGAAGGCCGTGTTCATGGCGCTTCTTGCGCCGACGCACGGAGTGCCAGCGCTCACGGAGGCGCAGGAAGGGAGGAGCGACTGCGCGGAACTCTTGGTTGTGAGTTGGGCCTGTGGGGCCTCACGTGGCCCTTCAGAATTGGAGTCCTGGCATCCGAGCGCCAAACCGAGGAGCAGAAGGGCGCTGAGAATAGGATGGGATGGACGCTTGGGGGTGGAATGAAAGGCTTCTGACATGGCTGTGATGGGTCGTCGTTGACGCCGGGGATGGCGTGCTTCGAAGACGCAACGGCACGGTTGGCCTGGCGATGTCAGGGGCGGAAAGTCGGAAGGAGTGTTGTCTGTCTTGCGTTGGATGGGATGGATTGACGTCTGGTGAAAAGAATGCGGCCGCCCTTCCGGCTGGGAAGGGCGGCCGTGAGAGGCATTGTCGCCAGATGAGGCGTCAGTCGCCTTCGTAGATGCCGATGAGGCCCGGGGTGACGACGCCCGTCTTCGCGACCTTGACGCCTTCGAAGGCGACGAGTACGCGGCGCTTGCCAGCGGAGCGGTCGAACTGGATATCGGACACGCTGCTGACGGAGGTGACGACGTTGCCGAAGACGTCACCGCTGTACTTCACCGTGCTGCCGCCCTTGAGGCGGGTGATGCCGCCCCACCAGTTGGCACCCACCCAGAGGCTTCCATCCCATGGGTCCGTCGCCACGGAGGAAGTGGGCGCCATCGCAGGGGTGGCGCCCTTGGCAGGCGTGTAGTTGACCAGGTCCTGCATCACCTTGGTCTGCACGGTCCCGTCGGCGCTCAGGCGCGCCAGGCCGTAGTAGAAGGAACTGACCCAGACGTCGCCGCTGCCATTGCCCGCCATGGCCATGCCGGAAACGTTGTCGTCCACGCGCTCCTCAGGCTTGGGGAAGTTCGGCACCTTGTCCGCCCAGATGTCGAAGCGGTTCCACTCGTAGCCTTCGTCTTCGGTCTGGGATTGGGCTCGCCAGTAGTTGTCTCCGTTCGTTCCGTACCGGAAGCGGGTGGAGCGGATCTGCCCGCCGAAGAAGACATCGTGGTTCTCGGTGATGGCGATGCCGTAGTACCGGTCTGAGAGGACCTCATCGTTGGGGCCGGCAATGGCGGGGTGCACGTGCTCGTAGAGGCCCGCGCACTCGAACTCCCACTTGAACTTCGGTTCCCCTGGCTTGACCTCGATGTCCCACGGCCGGGGATCCCAGCAGTAGGACGGGACATTGCCATCGAACTTCGCGTCACCCATGGCGAAGCCGTGATTGCCTCCAAACCAGACGACCTCCTTCACGGGGTCGTAGGCGATGCGGTAGATGGTGCAGAGCTTCTCGCGCCCGCGCATCTCTCGTGAAACCTTGGTCGGGCCGGTGTGGATGTCGTAGTGCACGACATCCAGCGTGCCGTCGGCCTTGAGGGTCACCTTGTCTGCGTCACCGCTCTTGTAGACGCTCGCGTCCGGCTCCCGCTTGTCGTTCTCGGACTGGTCCCACTCGTCCTCGCAGGTGGGCATGCCCGCCTTGGGCGGCTTGCCGGCGTAGCCGACGAACACCGTGCCATCCGGGCCCCCCGCCACGGAGATGACTTTGAGGTACGGCACTCCCGGCGGAGGGCCGCCCACGCCGTCGCGCATGCGGCCGTAGGGACGCAGGCCGTCGGACATCGTGAAGCGCTGAATCGTGTTGGAGCCCTTCTTGATGAGGAACAGGCCCTCCTCGCCGCCCGCGACCCAGACGTTGCCGCCCTGGTCCGCGGAGATGCCGTAGACGTAGCGCGGCGCGCCCATGTCCTGGTTGTAGAAGGTCCAGCCCGGCGCGGAGGGCAGGGGATAGGTCTGCACCGTCTCCGGGACGCCCGCATCCGTCCCCGCGTCCGTCCCGGTCCCCGCGTCCGGGGTGCCCGTGCCCGCATCCGTCCCGGTGCCCGCGTCGGGAACCTGCGTGCCCGCGTCAGGAACCTGAGTGCCCGCGTCCACCTCACCCGTGCCCGCGTCCGGCAGCTGTGGGTCCTCCACGGGCGTCTCCGGTACCACCGGGTCACCCACCTGACGCGTATCGCCGTCGTCCCCGCCGCAGCCCGCCCACCCCAGCGCTCCCACCAGGAGGAGCGCCCCCGTCCACCGCCACCCGTGCTTCATATGCCGCCCACCTCACACTGGTCCGGGGGAAGGTCCCCCGGCGCGAAACCATTGTTCGCGGCCATCAAGGCAAGGAGGGTGCCAGCCCCCGGGGGCCGGTCTCCGTCGGGACACTGGCAGTGTGCGTCGATTGAGCGACACCGGGTGGGCAACCCCTTACCCATTGTGTGAACGCCGGAGTCCCGGAGCGCCCCGCAACCGTGCTAGGGCCTGGGCAATGGCAGGCAACGACGCACGCGGCCGCACCCCACTGTCCCTCGTGGGACAGGAGCCGGACCTCGTCTTCTACACACGGCAGGCGACCGAACACGGCGGGCCCGTGCTCGTGCTGGGCGCCGCCAACGGCCGGGTGCCTTGGGCGCTGGCGGGCCACGGCTTCTCCACCGTGGGTGTGGACCCCTCGGAGGCGATGATCCGCTCCGCCGAGGAGCGCCGCGCCTCCGAATCCCAGGACGTCTCCGCGCGCACGCGCCTCATCGCCGCGGACCCCCGCGCGCTGCGGCTGCCGGAGCAGTTCTCCCTGGTGCTCGCCCCGCAGCACGCGCTGGGCCTGATGTCCGGCCGCGACGACCTGGAGGCGTTCCTCGCCACCGTGCGCCACCACCTGGCCCCCGGCGGCACCTTCATCTACGACGTGCTCAACGCCCCGCGCGAACCCGTGCTGCCTCGCGACGACGACGAGCCCGGCGCCGCCGTGGAGCCCCGCCGGCCCCTCTTCGCCCTGCACCTGCGCGAGCGGCGCCCGCCGGGCGGCCAGAGCCCCATCCGCCGCCTCAAGCTGAAGCACTTCCTGCCGGAGGAGCTGGAGAACGCCCTCATCGCCAGCGGCCTCACGCTGCGCGAGCGCTACGGCCGCTTCGACGGCAAGCCCTTCGACCTGGAGGACCTGCGCCAGATTGGCGTCGCCGGAGCGTGAGCGGCGCTATCGCTCGAAGCGGTAGCCCAGGCCGCGCACGGTGAGGAAGTGCCGGGGCGCTTCCGGGTCGGCCTCGAACTTCAGCCGCAGCTGGCGCATGAAGTTGTCCACCGTGCGCGCGCTGCCCTCGTAGTGGTAGCCCCACGCGCCGGACAAGAGCTCCTCGCGGGTGAAGGTGCGGCCCGGGTGGGCGAGGAAGTGCGCCAGCAGCTTGAACTCCTGCGCCGTCAGCTCCACCGGCTGCCCGTCGCGCGCCACCGTGCGCTGGGACAGGTCCACCTTCACGTCCCCGAACGTCACCGGCGGCGGCGTGATGCCCGTGGCCCCGAACCTGCGGCGCAGCACCGCCTTGATGCGCGCGAGCAACTCCTGGAGGCCGAACGGCTTCACCACGTAGTCGTCCGCGCCCAGGTTGAGACCCAGGATTTTGTCCGACTCCAGGCCTCGCGCGGACAGCACCACCACGGGCGTGTCCCGGCCGCGCTGGCGCAGCTCGCGGATGACCTCGTAGCCGTTCATCTCCGGCAGCATCAGGTCCAGCACCAGCAGGTCCGGCGCCTCGTCCAGCGCCTTGGCCAGGCCCGTGCGGCCGTCCTGCGCCTGGAGCACTTCGTAGCCTTCGAAGCGCAGGTTCATGGACACGCCGGTGAGGATGGACAGGTCGTCCTCCACCACCAGGATGCGCTGGGGCTTCTCCTCTTGGGGGACGGACGTGCTCATGCGCGGCCCACCGGGAGCTGGAGGGTGAAGCAGCTGCCCTGGCCGGGCTCGCTCTTCACGGTGATGCGGCCGCCGTGCGCGTCCACGATGCGCTTGCTGATGGCGAGCCCCAGGCCGCTGCCCTCCGTCTTGCGCGTGAGCAGGTTGTCCACCCGGTAGAAGCGCTCGAAGATGCGCTTGCGGTCCTTCCTGGCGATTCCCACTCCGTTGTCCTCCACCGACAGGTTCACGTATCCGCCGTCTCTCTGTGCCCGGAGGGCGATTCTGCGGTGGGTGGGCCCACTGTACTTGTAGGCATTCTGCAACAGGTTGAGCAGCGCGCCCGCCACCGCGACCCGGTCCACCTCCACGTGGGGCAGCCCGTCCTCCACCTTCACGGTGAACTCCATGCCGTCGCCGTGCCGCTGCGTGCGGAAGGCCGCCACCGCCGCGTCCACCACGTCCGTCACCGGCAGGGACTCGCGCTGGTACACCTTGCGGCCGCTCTCGATGCGCGCCCAGTCCAGCACCCGCTCGATGAGGTCCGACAGGCGCTCGGTCTCCTTCGTGAGCAGGTTCAGCACCTCCTGCTGCTGCGCCGGGTCCTTCAGCCGGCCCAGGGCCAGCGTCTCGATGAACATCCGGATGGAGGTGAGCGGCGTGCGCAGCTCATGGCTCACCAGCGACACGAAGTCTGTCTTCATGCGCGACAGGCGCGCCTCGCGGTAGAGCACGCGGGCGGTGTAGCCCACGCCGAAGGTGAGCGTCAGGTAGAACAGGCCCAGGAGCACGCCGTACACGGCGCGGTTGCGCGTGGAGGCGCTCGCCACGGGGTCCTCGCCCGTGGGCAGCACCACCAGGCGGAAGTCCTGCAACGGCGCGGACAGCACCCGCTCCGCGAGCACCGGCGGCCCCAGCGCGTTCTGCCGCGCCTGGGCCACCTCCGACATCAGCCGGTTGACGATCCCGCCCTCGCTGGACGTGTCGCGCGGCACGGGCAGCAGCGTGAAGCGCACCGGCTCCGACGTAGCCCGCCCCTGCGCCTTGTCCGACAGGAGCCCGTCCAGCGCCACGCCCGACAGCCGCACGCCCCGCACGGTGGCGCCCTGGCGCTCGGCGGCCACCATCACCGCGCGGCCGTTCGTGGCGAGCGAGAAGACGGTGGGCACCGTGGGCAGCGAGGCGGCCTCCGGCACCAGCGCCGCCAGGGCCTCCGCCAGCTGCGGGTCCTTCGTGCGCACCAGGCCGTTCTCCACGTGGAAGGTGCCGTCCGGGTCGGACAGCTCCTGGTCATCCGGCAGGAGGAAGGCCAGCCGCTCGGTGCCCACGCGCTCCAACCGTCCGCTGCCGAGCGCGCGGGGGACCTCCGCGGACAGGTCCGCCAGCGTCCCGCGCCACGCGGCCTCCAGGCGTTTCTCCACCGCGGCGCGCTCGTTGATGATGGCCACGACGCCGAAGCCGGACAGGCCGGCCGAGGGCAGCACGACCAGCAGGATGAGCAGCGCGAACGTGCGCCGGAAGCTGAGGATGACGGGCGCGGGACGAGACACGGCCCCCCGTGTCTACACGCGACCGAGGCCGGGTGCTCGCGGCTTTTCGGGGGGAGGGGGGAGTCTTCCCGACATTGTCCGGAGCCATACGGCGGGTGGAGAGGCCGTCGACTTCCGGGGGCCGACTGGGCGAGCATGCGGCTCTCGGGAAGGCGTGTGAGCAGGGCCGGCACGCTTCCCGACAGGCCGTGGGGCATGCGCGCAGGGTGGGGCCGGAAGAAGCGCGCGAAGCCTTCGCGGGAGGGGATGGCATTTCCGATGCGACGGCAGGGATGGGCCGCGCTGTGCGCGGTGACGACGCTGGTGCTGTCGGGTTGCAAGGAGCGCGAGGTCGCGAACACCTGGAGCAACGCCTCCGGGTCCGTGGCGCTCAGCCGGGACGACTCGCTGCTCTACGTGGTGGACGCGGACAACGGCATCCTCGCCGTGGTGGACACCGCCCGCCGGGAGAAGGTGTCCGAGGTGCGGGTGGGCCCGCGTCCGGAGCGCGTGACGGTGGGCCCGGACGACACCGTGTACGTGACGAACCGGGGCGGCCGGAGCGTGTCCGTCATCCGCAAGGGTGACGCGGTGGAGGCCGCGCGCGTCCCGGTGGGCGTGGAGCCCACGGGGATGGCGCTGTCGCCGGATGGCAGCACGCTGTACGTGGTGAACAGCGCCATGCGTGAGTCCGCCGCGAGGGGCAGCCTCACCGCCATCGACACGGGCACGCTCACGGCGCGCTGGGAGCTGCCGCTGGGCGAGGAGCCACGCGGCATCGCGCTCTTGGAGGACGGCCGCAAGGCGGCGGTGTCCCTGTTCCGGCAGGGCGACGTGATGACGGTGGACCTGTCGGACGCGAACCATCCCCAGGTGATGCGCGCCGGCACGGACCTGCTCGCGAGGGCGAACCGGCCGTCGGCCGCCGGAGCCTTCGGGACGCCCGCGCCGTTCGATGAGCCGCTGCCCGTGGAGACGGGCCCGCGCTCCTTCCGGTCGCGCGGCATGGTGGACCTGTTGAGCGCTCCGGATGGGCGGCGCCTCTTCGCGCCGGTGCTGTGGTCGCGCGAAGACCCCTTGGGTGGGCCCGTGGATGGCCGCGGACCCAACATGGGGGACTCCATGTACGGCGGCGGGACGCCCTGCGGCGCGGCGGCCGGTGGCGGCGTGGTGGCCGCGGGCCTCATCACCTTCGACACGGAGGACGAAGCGCCCCGGCCGGTGGTGGACGACCTGGACGAGTGCAAGCCGCCGCCGGAGGAGAAGCCGGACTACCCCACGTCGCTCATCGCGAGCCCCTTGTTCGATACGCCCCTGCAGGGGCCGGCGGCGGCGGTGGTGGACCCCACGGGCGCGTGGCTGTTCCTGGTGAACCAGGACTCGAACAACGTGGCCATCCTGCCCTCGTGGCGCCGCTCCGGTTCGGACCTGGTGAATGAGACGAGCCCGGTGCGGCAGCTGGTGGCCGTGGGGGCGGGGCCCAACGGCATCGCGCTCACGCGGGACGGGCGCAAGGCGTACGTCTACAACGCGTTCGACCACACGGTCAGCACGCTGGGCTCCAGCGGCAACCAATGGGGCGACATCCACGAGGAGGGCGAGCGCCTGGTCATCGCGGGCGACACGCTGTCGCCCATGGCGGCGGAGGGCCGGCGGTTGTTCTTCAGCGCGGTGGATGCGCGGATGACCAGCCCGTCCGTGGCGGTGTCCTGCGCGTCGTGCCACCTGGAGGGCCGCGAGGACGGCCACGTGTGGGGCTTCCCGGACGGGCCACGCCAGACGCCCAGCCTGGCGGGGCGCATGACCACGGCCACGGCGCCCTTCCACTGGAGCGGCGAGTTCTCCGCGCTGGGGGACTTCATGAACGCCACGGTGAAGGACCGCATGGGCGGCCAGGTGCTGAACGAGGACACGGTGGCGAAGCTGGGGGCGTTCATCGACGCCATCCCCGCGACGGACAACCCGTTCCGGGGCGAGCCGCTGACCGCGTCCCAGGCGCGCGGGGCCGCCCTCTTCACGCAGGCGAAGTGCGACACGTGTCACACGGGCGCGGCGCTCACGGACAACCGCAACGTGGACGTGGGCACGTTCGTGCTCTCGGGCGTGCTGCGGGACGCGAAGGCGGTCATCAAGGCGGGGCTCAACACGCCGTCGCTCCTGGGCGTGGGCCGCACCGCGCCGTACCTGCATGACGGCAGCGCGCCCACGCTCAAGGCCCGCCTGCTGAACGGCCGCGAGACGAACCTGCACGGCACGACGGCGGGGCTGTCCGACGCGGACGTGGACGACCTGGTGGCGTACCTGGAGACGCTGTAGCGAAAAGCAGCGAACCGCACCGGCGCGGTCATTCCCTCGGGAGATGGCCGCGCCCGTGCAGGGGCTTGCCTGAGCCCTGCCGCGAGGGCATGAAGCCCCTCGCTCATGGGTCCCTCCTCGCAGGCGGAGCAGCTCCGTCTCAAGTTCGCGTCTTCGCCCTGGGGGCTCGTGGGGGTGCTGCTGGTCCACCACTTCGGGCTCTGGGCCTGGACTGCCTGGCGCCGGGACCTCCCGCTGCTCCTGGTGTTGGATCGCTGGGACTCGCACCACTACAGCACGCTGGTCCTGGACGGTTACTCCTGGCCCCTCTGGGCCTTCCTTCCGCTGTACCCGGGCCTGGTCTGGCTGGTGCGGCAGGGGCTGGGGGGCACGCTGCCACCCCAGGTCGTCGGCGCGGTCCTGTCCACGGCCTGCCTGCTGGGCTTCGTCGCGTGGAACACCCACCAGGCGCGGCAGGGTCCGCGGCGCGAAGGGATGACGGCCCGGACGCCTTGGGGGTGGTTCGTCTTCCTCTACGGTCCCGCCAGCTTCGCGCTCCACTCGCACCACACGGAGGGGCTCTTCCTGCTCCTGTCGTTCGGGGCCCTGGCGTGTGCTTCGCGTGGGCAGCTGCTGCCCTCCGCCGTGCTGGTTTCACTCTGCATCTTCACCCGGAACCAGGGCTGCTTCGTGGCGATCGCCGCCGCGCTCCTGGCCGCCCTGCGCGAACCGACGTGGCGCGAGCGCATCGTGCGGTTCGGCCTCATGGGGTGTCTGGCGCTGGGGGCGTTCGGAGGGCTGCTCGTCTTCGAGTGGAGCCGCTCCGGTGACCCCTTCATGTTCTTGAAGGCCCAGCGGGAGTGGAATCACGTGGACTCGCTCTGGGGCGCCATCCGGGGACTGTGGTTCGGCAACCCCTGGCACAAGGGATTCAACGGCTGGCTGGTGCTGCGGAACGTCTTCGGGGCGGCGTGGCTGGTGTTCGGGGTGATGTTGTGGCGCCGCGACCGGGTCCTGGGCCTCTATGCCCTGCTGTCGCTCGGGGTGATGCTGCCCCAAGGCGACCTGGGAAATGCCTTCCGCTTTGGCGCGGTGCTCTTCCCGGTCATGTTCGTCGCGGGCGACTGGCTGGCCACGCGTCCCAAGGCCTTGCGCTGGACGGTGGCGCTGCTGCTCGTGTGGCTCAACCACAAGGCCACGCATGCCTATGCCATCGGGAAGTGGCCTTACTGAGTGGGGCCGCTCGGCTATTGCTGGGGGGCGGCCGGCGCGGGCGCTGGCGCCACGGGCTTCGGGCCGGCAGGACGAGGGGCGGGGACGGGCGGCGGTTTCTGGGCCCCCGTTCCCGAAGGCGCGGAGAGCAGGTCCGGCGAGCCCGCGCGCGGCGCGGTGAGGCTGTCCAGCGGCTCCAGCGGCGCATCCAGGAGGAGGCTGTCCCCCGCGTCCGCCGGAAGCTCCGTGCCCGCGTCCGCCGTGGAATCCCCCACGCCGTGATTCGACGTCACCGCGAGCCGCGCCACGTCCATCGCACGGTCGGGGTCGTCCCCCAGCCAGGTCACCACCACGACGCACGGCGTGTCGTCATCCCACGCCACCACCTGCGTCATGCCCTGCACGGGGTTGCGGCGCGCGGCGGCCTTGCCCAGCGCCGGAATCTCCTCACCGCCCGCGTTCAGCGTGGGCGCGAGCAGCGCGCGCACATCCGCGCTCGCGTAGCTCGGCTGGCAGTCATACGCCACCGACACGGACAGGTCCGCCAGCGCCGCCGAACGCAGCGAGCACACGGGCCCGCACGTGGGACACGCGCGCTCCTCCTTCATCGTGAAGCCGTTCAGCGTCAGGTCGCGCAGGTCCGCCGGCAGCAATTCCTCGCACGAGGGCAGCGTCAGCGTGGACGGCCGCCCCGGCAGCCCGATGGCCCCCGCGTCCGACGCGTGCGTGCCCGCACCGGGCCTGCTGCACGCGCCCAGGGCGAGCGCCATCAGCAGTGCACCCCGTCCGAACCTCATCCCGTTGGCTCTCCTCACCGACGCCATGCGCGCGGCGCGGATGGTAGACCGTGCCCGGCCCCCGTCATCAGCATTGTGGCGCGGCTGCCGCTTTCCGGACGCGACCGGATGGCGGGGGAGAGGTCGGGCAGGCCGGCCTCGTTCACGGCCGGAGCGTGGGCTAGGCTGCCTGCCTTCCTCCACCATGCGCTTCCCCGGTCTCCTCAGCCTGTCGCTCCTGGCCCTGGCGCCGGCCCTCTCCGCCCGGGCCCAGACGTCCAGTCCGCCTCCCCGGAGCGCGACCCCGGACGAGTCCTGGAGCGAACCCGGCAAGCCCGCTTCCGAAGCCCCACCCGCCCAGGCCGAGCCCAACGAGGAGGAGCCCACCCGCGTCCAGCCGCCGTCCGAATCCGACGGCTGGGAGTCCTTCCCCGGCGCCTCCGACCCCGTCCCCGCGCCGCCACCTCCGCCGCCGCCCCGGGCCCCGCCTCCGCTGCCCACCGAACCGACACCCGCGCGCCGCCGCGTCAAGGCTCCCCGTCCTCCGCCTCCACCCCAGGCCCCCAACCGCTACGGGCTCTACGGCGGCCGGTCACTGGGCTCCGGACACGCGGGCGTGGGCATGGAGTTGGGCTTCCCCTTCGTGTCCGCGCGCGGCCTGTACGGCGTGCTGGAGCACCTGGACCTGGGGCTGGGCGTGGACACCGTCTACGGCCTGATGACCGAGCTGCGCGCCAGCGCCCGCTTCACCCTCCTGGACAGCGACAACGTCAGCCTGGCCTTCGTGGTGGACGGCGGCCACGCGTTCTTCCTGCGTCCCCCGGACACGGAGGACAAGGGCGCGCGCTACCTGAGCGGCCGGCGCGACTGGAACGTGGCTCCGGGGCTGGTGACGTCCTTCCAGGGCGACAGCCCGCGCGCGTGGCGGCCGTACCTGGGCGTCCGCGCCCTGATGGCCTTCGACATGGACCCCATCCAGAAGGATCCGCTGTCCGGCATGCCACCCGCGTGGAAGCTGGATGCCTCCGTCCTCGTGCGGCTGGGCGCGGAGTTTCCCGTCGGAGAGAAGACGTCCTACGCTGTCTCGTTCGGTGGCGACTTCCGCAGCCGCTCCTCGGACGCGGAGTTCATGCCCACGCTGTCCGTGGGCGTGGTGTCCACGCTGTTCTGAAATCCCCCTCCCACCTCTCGACCCGAGGTCATCTCATGCGCGGCAGTGTCATCGGTGCAGGTTCGTTCGGAACGGCGCTCGCCAACGTGCTCGCGGTGAATTGCGACGAAGTCCGCCTGTGGGGCCGCGAGCCCTCCGCCGTGGAGGCCATCAACACCCGCCACGAGAACGCCACCTACCTGAAGGGCATCCCCCTCTCCGAGCGCGTGCGCGCGACCACGGACCTGGAGGAGGCGCTGTCCGGCTCGGAGATGGTGGTGCTCGCCACGCCCAGCCACGCCACGCGGGAGGTGCTCGCGCGCGCCAAGGACTTCCTGCCCAGGAGCGTGCCGCTCGTCACGGTGTCCAAGGGCATCGAGAACGGCACGCTGCTCACCATGACGGAGCTCTTGGAGGACTGTCTGCCGGAGGAGTTCCACCCGTACGTCGCGGTGCTCTCCGGCCCCAGCTTCGCCAAGGAGCTGGCCCGTCGCATGCCCACGGTGGTGACCATCGCGTCGCACTGGGACAAGGTGGCCCAGCGCTGCCAGAAGGCGCTCCAGACGGACACCTTCCGCTCGTACACGTCCACGGACGTGGTGGGCGTGCAGTACGGCGGCGCGCTGAAGAACGTCATCGCCATCGCCGCGGGCATGGCGGACGGCCTGGGCATGGGCCACAACGCGCGGGCCGCCATCATCACGCGCGGCCTGGCGGAGATCACCCGGCTCGCGGTGAGGAAGGGCGCCAACCCGCTGACGCTCTCCGGCCTGTCCGGCATGGGCGACCTGGTGCTCACCTGTACGGGTGAGCTCAGCCGCAACCGCCACGTGGGCATGGAGCTGGGCAAGGGCCGCAAGCTGCCGGACATCCTCGCGGAGATGAAGGAGGTCGCCGAGGGCGTCAAGACGGCCAAGAGCGCGCGCGACCTGTCCCTCAAGACGGGCGTGGAGCTGCCCATCTGCGAGCAGGTCTACCTCATCGCCTACGAGGGCAAGAACGCCAAGATGGCGGTGGTGGACCTGATGACGCGCCAGCCGAAGTCGGAGCTGTCCGGCGTCTGAGGACGCCGCGAAGTCCTAGTAGCGGCGCGGCTTGGCTTCCGGGCCCGCGCCGCGCACGCGCCACACGGTGAGCCGCTCGGAGTTGGTGTGGCTCAGGACGAGTCCTTCCGTCTGCATCTCCTCCAGCAGGCGGTTCGTCTTGAGCCGGTCCAGCCCGATGGTGCGGCCCAGCATGTCGCCGGGCATGCCGCTGATGTTGCTGCGCAGCTCGTTGATGATGGCGCGCTTGAGCTCGTTCTTCTGCAGGCCGTCCAGGTCCTGCGACCGCCACGAGGACAGGATGCCCCAGCCGATGAGCAGCAGCGTCACCACGGCGAGCACCGGGTAGACGATGTGGCTGTTCTTCTCCAGCAGCTCGATGTAGCCGGTGGAGATGGACGAGACGGGCCGGTCGTAGTCCGGCCCGGAGTCCTGTCCGGGCAGGCCTTCAATCTGGGCCGTCAACAACGGGATGAGCAGTTTCAGCGCGGGAGCCAAGGCCCCCCGACTCTACGGGGAGGGCCCCCGCGCCGACAACCCGCCCACCGTCACACGACGCCGATGGACTCGGACGCACCCTCGGCGAACAGGGTGGTGTCCGCCTTGGCCAGGAGCGTCGCCAGGCCTTCGCGCTTCACCGCGCTGATGGCCACGCCGCCCCGCGAGCGCAGGAGCGACTCCACCTCGTCCGCGGACAGCTGGTCCGCCTTGTTCCACACCATCAGGCGCGGCTTCTCCATCAGGCCCAGCGAGGCGAGGATCTTCTCCACCGCCTCCACCTGGTCGTCGCGCGCAGGGTCGCTCGCGTCCACCACGTGCAGCAGGAGGCTTGCGTCGTACAGCTCCTCCAGCGTGGCGCGGAAGGCCGCCACCAGGTCCTTGGGCAGGTCCCGGATGAAGCCCACCGTGTCGGTGATGATGACCTCCCGCTCCTGCGGGAAGCGCAAGCGCCGGCTCGTGGGGTCCAGCGTGGCGAACAGCTTGTCCTCCGCCAGCACCTCCGCGTTGGTGATGGCGTTGAGCAGCGTGGACTTGCCCGCGTTGGTGTAGCCCACGATGGAGATGACCGGCACCTCGCGCCGGTTGCGCTGCGCCCGGCGGACGCTGCGCTCGCGGCTGATGACGTCGATGCGGCGCTCCAGGTTGGTGATGCGCTCGCGCACGCGGCGGCGGTCGATTTCGAGCTTCGTCTCACCCGGACCGCGGCCGCCCACGCCACCGCCCATGAGGCGGCTGAGCGAGTCATCCCCCTGCACCAGCCGGGGCAGCCGGTACTTCAGCTGCGCCAGCTCCACCTGCAGCTTGCCCTCGGCCGTCTGCGCGCGCTGCGCGAAGATGTCCAGGATGAGCTGCGTGCGGTCCAGGATCTTCAGGCTCGTCGCATCGCCGATGTGGCGGCCCTGCGACGGGGTGAGGTCCTTGTCGAAGATGAGCAGGTCCACCATGGACTGCATGGAGCGCAGGTTCAGGTCCTCCAGCTTGCCCCGGCCGATGAGGTAGCGCGGATCCGCTTCGCGCTTCATCTGGAGCACGCTGTCCACCACCTCCACGCCCGCCGTGCGCGCCAGCTCCTTCAGCTCCGCCAGGCTGGACTCCGCCCGGGCGCGGTTGCCGTCCAGGCACACCGCCACCAGGATGGCGCGCTCCTTCCCGGACACGGTGCGCGCGGCCGCGTTGCGGTTGAACTCCTCCTCCAGCGCGTCCAGCGTGGCCAGCAGGTCCGGCTGTTCACCGTGCACGGAGGGCAGGGTGGACACGTGCCAGAACTCGCCCGAGCCGTTCTCCGGCACCAGGTAGGCCCAGTGCAGGATGCCGGGCAGGCCTTCGTTGCCCACGCCCACGGCCGCCACGCAGTCCAGGCGCAGCAGCGCCAGGTCCGTGAGGTCGTCCTTCGTCAGGGGTTCGCTCTTCAGGTGCGTGTGCACCAGCCGCAGGCCACGCAGACGAATCTGACCGGCGCGCGCACGGCCGATGTCCGGAAGCTCCAGCTTGTGCGCGTTGCCCACCACGACGTGCTCGATGTCGCCCTTGCGGTTGATGAGGACGCCCACCTGGCGGTTGAGCTCGTGCGATAGCTCGGTGAGGTGGCGGGCAAGCTCCGCGGACACGATTTCGCGCGGATCCACGCGGCGGCGGAACGTGTTGCGCAGCCGCTGCTGCTCGCTCGTCTTCAGGCCCAGGGTGTTGCCGTAGATTTCCTTCAAACCGTTTCTCCTGGCGCGGACATCGAATGACCCGCGCCGCATTCAAGGCATTGGATGGACTGGGGCCAACCGCGTTTCATGACAAAGCCCTTCAGCGGGTGTGCCGCGAAGCCTGGTGAACAACCGGCCACGCGCGTCCTTTCCCGTTCCAGCCTACGCTGCCTCCCGTGACTGATTCCGCACGCAACGCCTTGCGCGGGGCCCGCCGCGTGGTGGTGAAGATTGGGACCAACGCGCTGACGAGCGCCACGGGCCGCTTCAACCGTGCCCACTTCGACGCGCTGGGGCAGGACCTGCTGTGGGCCGCCGGGGGCCGGGAGCTGGTGGTGGTGTCCAGCGGCGCCATCGCGCTGGGCATGGAGCGGCTGGGGCTGCCTGCCCGCCCCCGGGACATTCCAGGCAAGCAGGCGTGCGCGGCGGTGGGGCAGAGCCGCCTGATGCAGGCGTACGAGGAGGCCTTCGGCCACGCGGCCCGGACGGTGGCCCAGGTGCTGCTCACCCACGAGGACGTGCAGGAGCGCCGGCGCTACCTCAACGTGAAGCACACGCTGGAGCGCCTGCTGGCCGCGAGCGTGGTGCCGGTCATCAACGAGAACGACACCGTGTCCGTGGACGAGCTGAAGTTCGGCGACAACGACACGCTGGCGAGCCTGGTGGCCGGCGTGGTGGAGGCGGACGCGCTGGTCCTCCTGTCGGACGTGGAGGGGCTCTACACCGCCGACCCGCGCAAGGACGCCGAAGCCCGCCTGATGCCCGCCGTGCCGCGCGTCACCGCGGACGTGCTGGCCCTGGCCGGCGACGCCACCAGCGCGGTGGGCACGGGCGGCATGGCATCCAAGGTGCGCGCCGCCGCACGGGCCGCGGAGCTGGGCATCCCCTGCGTCATCACCTCCGGCGCGGTGCCCGGCCGCCTGCGCGGCGTGCTTGAAGGCGAAGCCGTGGGCACGCTCTTCGAGCCCGCCGGACGGCGTAGCGCGCGCACCGCGTGGATCGCCCACGCCCTGCGGCCCCGGGGCCGGCTGGCGGTGGACGCGGGCGCGAAGGAGGCCATCGTCACCGGCAAGCGCAGCCTGCTGCCCAGCGGCGTGACGGGCGTGGAGGGGGACTTCGGCCGGGGGGACCCGGTGGACCTGACGGACACTGCCGGGACGGTGTTCGCCCGGGGCCTGTCCACCTACGACGCCAACGAGCTCCGGCGTATCGCCGGGCGGCGGAGCGCGGACATCGAGGCGGTGCTGGGCTACCGCTACCTGGATGAGGCGGTGCACCGCGACGACCTGGCGGTGCTGTAGCCGCGGTCCGCGCAACGTGCGCCTGGCCTAGATGGAGCTGGAGACGGACTTCACGGTGCCGGTCGCCGGCTCCGTCAGCCGCATCAGCGCGCGGAACTCCGGGGAGTCCACCTTCATCAGGAGCAGCGACACCTCCAGCTCGCCCGGCACCCGGCCCAGCTGGAGCTTGCGCTCCTGGCCGTGCAGCAGGGCGAGCTGCGAGTGGCCTTCCCCTTCCGGCAGGGACAGGTCCACCTGGAGCTGGAACGAGTCGCCCTCGCCCTTGGGCGTGAGCACCAGCCGGTAGTCCGGCACGGTCGCGCCCGGACGGCGGCGCTCGGCGCGAAGGGTGCGGCCCGCTTCACCCAGCAGCTTGGGCTGGGCGATCAGCCGGCCGTCGCGCCGGACCTCCAGCGCGAAGTAGAGCGGTTCGTTGCGGGCGTGCGCCGGAGTGGAGACGAAGGCCAGCAGCACCAGCGCCAGCCCGGGAAGCCACTTCTTCAGCAGGGAGGTGCGGTCCATGGTCGAGCCCTCGTCAAGCTTCAGTCCGCCGCGTCGGCCCCACGGCAGCCAGCACAGCCTCCAGGAGGCCCGCTGTCGCTTCTCACCCAAATCGACAATGTCCAAGGAATAACCCAGACGCGCCCCGAGTGCGAGCCCCACGCCCGGGGTTGTCTGCTGGCTTGCGGACGAAACGAGGGGTACATGGTGATACCTGCTTGCCTGTTCAGGTTGGGGCGGCTATCCCCCCTTGGACGCAGCCAGCCCCCTTCGCTGTTCCCTTTGTGTTCGTTTCCATCCCTGCCCCCTTCTCCCACCCCGGAAGTCCCCGGTCTCTTGATCTCCCGGGTCCTGTCCGCCATGGTCACCGATCACCTGAATGGACCGCACGGAACGCATCCTTGATCTCGTGGCACTGCTGCTCGACGCGCGGGAACCCATCTCGTGGGCCGAGCTGCGTGAGCACTTCCCCGCGGACTACGGCGGCTCGGATGACGCCGCGGAGCGCAAATTCGAGCGCGACAAGGCAGAGCTCGTCGAGCTGGGCTTCCCGCTGAGCTACGTGCAGGGCGACGACGAGCGGCGCGACGGCTACATCGTCGACCGCAACGTCTACTACCTGCCGGAGGCGGACCTCACGAAGGAGGAGCTGGCCGTGCTCTACGCCGCCGGGTCCGCCGCGCTGGCCTCCGGCGCGTTCCCCGGCCGCGACGACCTGGCGCACGCGCTGCGCAAGATCGGCTTCTTCGCCGGCGAATCCCTGCCCACCCCGCGCGTGCGCATGGAGCTGGGCACCGGACAGGAGGGCCAGGAGAAGGAGGTCTCCGCCCGCCTGGAGCAGCTCTGGGATGCGTGCTCCGCCCACAAGTGGGTGCAGCTGACCTACGGCAGCCCCCGCAAGGACGGCGTCACGGAGCGGCGCGTGGACCCTTACGGCCTGGCGCTCCGGCGCGGCGTGTGGACGCTGGTGGGCTACTGCCACCTGCGCCAGGGCCTGCGCACCTTCCACGTCCACCGCATCCGCGAGCTGAAGGTGAACACCGCCCGGCCGCGCACGCCGGACTTCGAGGTGCCGGCGGACTTCTCGCTGGACGCCCACGTGGCCTACTTCCCCTGGCAGTACCGCTTCCACGAACCGCTGGAGGTGACGCTGCAGCTCACCGGGCCGCAGGCCTCGCGCGCGGGCTCGCTGTTCCCGGGCGCGGCGCTGGAGCCGGTGTCGGAGGGCGTGGTGCGGGCCCGCTTCCCGGTGACGTTCCTGGACGGGCTGACGCGCTTCGTCCTGTCGCTGGGGCAGGACTGCCGTGTGGAAGGGCCTCCGGAGGCGCGCGAGCGCCTGGAGCGGATGGCCGCGAACATCCTGGCGAAGCACGCGCCGGTGGAAGGTCAGCGGGTGAGCGCATGAGCAACGTCCACGAGCGGCTGCGCCGCCTGCTGTTCCTCGTCCCCTACGTCTCCAAGCACCCCGGCGTCACCGTGGAGGCCCTGGCCAAGGCCCTCAACATCAGCCGCGAGGACCTGCTGGAGGAGCTGGACCTGCTCACCTGCGTGGGCCGGCCGCCCTTCAACCCGGACGACTACATCGACATCTACGTGGACAATGACCGCGTCTACGTGGACCTGGATCAGCGCCTGTTCGCGCCGCCCCGGCTGACCGCCGGCGAGGCCGCGGCCCTGGCCGCCGCGGCGGAGCTGTTGCGCCCGGCCACCGGCGACGCGCTCCAGAGCGCCCTCACCAAGCTGGAGGGCATCATCCCGCCCGCCGCCCGCGAGCGCTTCCGGGACATGTACCGGAAGATCGACGCCTCCGCGGACGCGCCCCCGGCGCTGGGGCCGCTCACCCGGGCCATCCTGGAGCGGCTGGAGGTGACGTTCGGCTACGCCAGCCCCGGCCGCCCGCCGGAGCCGCGCCGGGTGCGCCCCTACGAACTGCTCAGCCACCGCGGCCAGTGGTACCTCCAGGGCTTCTGCCACACCCGCCAGGACGCGCGCCTGTTCCGGTTGGATCGCATGGAGGACCTGGCCGTCACCACCACCGCCTTCCAGCCCCCGCCGGACGCCCGCGCGGACGTGCCCAACCCGGCCCGCGGCGCCAGCGAGGCCTCCGTCCGGGTGCGCTTCACCCCCACGGCGGCACCCTACGTGAAGGAGCGCTTCGGCCAGGACGCCCGCCCGCTCGCTGACGGAGGGGTGGAGGTGCGGGTGGCCGGAGACAGTGAGCGCTGGCTCACGCAGTGGGTGCTATCCTTCGGCGGAGAGGCGGAAGTGCTGGAGCCGGCGAGCGCGCGCGCCGCCGTTGCCCGAGCCGTACATGCCTCGATAGGCTCCTAGGACGACATGGCCTTCCAACTGACGATCTCCGAGGGAAAAGACGCAGGCAAGGAGTTCGTCTTCGACCAGGACTCCGTGCTCATCGGGCGCACCTCCGAGTGCGACGTGGTGCTGTACGACCCCGGTATCTCCCGCCGCCACTGCCGCATCTTCAAGGACGGTGACGGCTACGCCGTCGAGGATCAGAAGAGCGCCAACGGCACGGTCGTCAACGGCGCCGCCGTGCAGAAGCAGACGCTGGCGGATGGCGACACGCTCACGCTGGGCCCGGTGACGTTCCTCTTCGCGCTCGCCGCGGAGGACGCGCCCACCGGCGAGGACGAGAAGCCCGCGGAGGACGGCGCCAACAGCACGCGCATCGTCTCCATCGACTCCGTGCGCAAGTCGCGCAACAAGAAGGGCGCGGCGCTCGTGCCGGAAGGCGCGGACGAGGAGGACCTGCAGGGCATCCGGGCGGAGTCCACGCGCATGAACATGCGCGCCATCCGCCGGCCCACCTCCAACGCCCAGCGCGCCATCCCGCAGGATCCGCCCCCGGAAGAGGACGCTCCGGCGGCCATCGAAAAGCCCGCTCCCGCGCCTCCGCCCGCGCGCCGCACCGGCTCCCAGTCCGCCCGCGCCGTGGCCCGCACGCCCCGCGCTGGTGGCGCCAGCAGCAGTGGCGGCGGCCTGTCCGCGGCCGAGCGCGCCCGCATCCGCCGTGAGACGCCGGGCCTGATGGCCAACCTGCGCCTGTTCTGGGCGGAGGCGAACTCCAAGGTCCGCGCGGGCGTGATGGCCGGCGGCGGCGTGGTGGTGCTGGGCCTCTTCGCCCTCATGTACTGGCTGGTGCTGGGCGGCGAGGACACGGTGCAGAAGGGCGAGGAGCCCGTGCGCCTGTCCAACCAGCCCATCACGGACTCGTTCGGCCTGGGTGACGGCGTCACCTGGAACCGGCCGGACATGAAGGTCTTCGAGTGGGAGTTCGTCGCCGCGACGCGCGCGGTGGTCATCCTCCACTACCAGGCCCAGGGCATCTCCAAGGACGAGGTGGTGGTGAGCGTCAACGGCGTGGACGTGGGCAAGGTGCCGCCGGACACGCTGGCCAGCCAGGAGCGCTCGCTGGAGCTGATGATCCCGCCCCAGCAGCTGCGCAAGGGCGAGCCCAACCGCATCATCTTCGACAACACCCGCAACCCGCCGGGCGAGGACACCTGGCGCGTGTGGAACGTCTGGGTGGAGCGCGCGCTGCTCCCCGAGGATCTCTCCACGCAGCAACTCGTCTCGAACGCGAACGACCTCTTCAAGAAGGGCCGCAAGAACTTCGACACGCCGGACATCGGCGCGCGCAACCGCTACGAAGCGTGGAAGTCCTTCCGCGAGGCGTGGCTGATGCTGGAGGCCCACCCGGACCCGAAGCCGGACCTGTACTTCGAGGCCCAGGAGTCCATGAAGCGCGCCCAGCAGGAGCTGGACCGCACCTGCTCCAAGCTGCTCCTGGAGGTGGAGGGCTACTACAACCAGGGCCACTACAAGCAGGCCGCCTCCACGCTGGACCACATGCGCGAGTACTTCCCCGAGTACGACCAGCCGTGCGCCACGCGCGCGGAGAACAAGCGCGCCGAGTACGGGCTGTAGCCAGGGCCGTCGTCTAGCGGACGGTGCAACCCCGCCGAGGATGCGGGCAGGGCCCGTCCGGGTTGCCGGTCCCTCCCCTCGTTCCCACCCTGAACGGGGTGATGCGTGAGCTGGCGGGGGAGGACGGGCGGTCAGAAGGGTTGGTTCCAGCGGCGCGCTCGCCGGGACCCGTGCCGGAGCATGGCCCGGTGTGGAGCGCCGGGGTGTCCCGGCGCCTGCTCGCCCGCTACTACCTGCCACAGCACCACACCACCCTCCAGGGCAATGCGTGCCGGCTCCTGCGTGACGGCGTGGAGGCCTACCCGGAGATGCTGGAGGCCATCCGCCGGGCGCGCCGCTCCATCCGCCTGGAGACGTACATGTTCGTCACCGACGCGGTGGGCGAGCTCTTCGGCCAGGCGCTGGCGGAGGCCGCCGAGCGCGGCGTGCACGTGAAGGTCCTCTACGACGCGGTGGGGTCCTGGACCAGCCGCAGGAGCTTCTTCGAAGGCCTGCGCGCGCGGGGCGTGGACGTGCGGGCCTTCAAGCCCTTCAGCCTCCAGCGCGGGCTGCGCCACCTGCTGCGCCGGGACCACCGGAAGATTCTCGTGGTGGACGGCACGGTGGCCTTCACGGGCGGGGTGAACATCGCGGCGCACTGGGCCCCGGAAGGGCAGGGCGTGGCGTGGCGCGACGACGTGCTGCGGATTGAAGGCCCCGCGGTGCATGAGCTGGAGCGGAGATTCCTGGCCACGTGGCGGATGATGTTCCGCGACCGGCTGAGCCGGCTGCGCCGGCGGATCCGCGGCGGGGCCCAGGCGCTGGAGGCCCGGCCCCGGAAGGGCGACGTGGGGCTGGCGGTGCTGTCCAGCCGCCGCAGCATCCACCGCGCGTACCTGCACGCCATCCAGCGCGCGCGGGCCAGCGTGCTCATCGCCGCGGGCTACTTCGTGCCGGACCGGCGCATGGTGGCCGCGCTCAAGGACGCGGCGAAGCGGGGCGTGGAGGTGAGCCTGCTGCTCAACGGGGGCAAGAGCGACCATCCGTTCCTCGAGCATGCGACGCGCGCCTTCTACGAGCCGCTGATGGACGCCGGCATCCGCATCTTCGAGTGGCGCCGGGGCGTGCTGCACGCCAAGACGGCCGTGGTGGACGGGGTGTGGGGCACCATCGGGTCGTTCAACCTGGAGCGGCTGTCCCTGGCCTTCAACCACGAAGTGAACGCCGTCTTCGCGGACCCCCGGCTGGGGCGCGACCTGGAGGACTCGTTCCGTCTGGATTGCGGCAATTGCCGCGAGGTGGACCTGGCCGCCTTCCGCCGCCGTCCCCTCTGGCAGAAGGCCGTGGAGCGGGTGCTGTACTTCTTCCGCAAGGTGCTCTGAGCGGCCCCGTAAGCCCGGGGGCCAAGGCAACCGTCCACCGCCTTCAACGCGGTGCAGGAACCCTTTGCATGCCGGGGGGGACACGCCTAGAAGTTGCGTCATTCCGGCACGGAAGGACGGCAACGCACATGACGGACAGTTTCGGCACCAAGGCCCAGCTCAAGGTGGGCTCGGCGACCTACGACTATTTCAGCCTGGCCACGCTGGCGAAGGCCCACCCGGCGGTCAACCGCCTCCCGTTCTCGCTGAAGGTCCTGCTGGAGAACCTGCTGCGCAACGAGGACGGCCGCGTCGTCAAGCGCGAGCACATCGAGAAGATGCTCGCCTGGGACCCCAAGGCGGCCCCGGAGACCGAGATCTCCTTCCACCCCGCGCGCGTGCTGCTCCAGGACTTCACCGGCGTGCCCGCCGTCGTGGACATGGCCGCCATGCGTGAGGCGCTCGCCGCCATGGGCGGTGACCCCGCGAAGATCAACCCGCGCAACCCGGCGGACCTGGTCATCGACCACTCGGTGCAGATTGATTCGTTCGCCACCACCGCGGCCTTCAAGGAGAACGCGGAGCTGGAGTTCGAGCGCAACCGCGAGCGCTACGCCTTCCTGCGCTGGGGCCAGAGCGCGTTCAAGGGCTTTGGCGTGGTGCCGCCGGACATCGGCATCTGCCACCAGGTGAACCTGGAGTTCCTGGCGCAGGTGACGTTCCGTCAGGGCAACACCGTGTACCCGGACACGCTGGTGGGCACGGACAGCCACACCACGATGATCAACGGCCTGGGCGTGGTGGGCTGGGGCGTGGGCGGCATCGAGGCGGAGGCGGCGCTGCTGGGCCAGCCCATCACGATGCTGATTCCCCAGGTGGTGGGCTTCAAGCTCACCGGCAAGCTGCCCGCCGGCGCCACGGCCACGGACCTGGTGCTCACCGTCACGCAGATGCTTCGCAAGAAGGGCGTGGTCGGCAAGTTCGTGGAGTTCTACGGCGAGGGCCTGAAGGGGCTGTCGCTGCCGGACCGCGCCACCATCGCCAACATGGCCCCGGAGTACGGCGCCACCATCGGCTTCTTCCCGGTGGACGAGGAGAGCTGCAACTACCTGCGCTTCACCGGCCGCCCGGATGACGTCGTGGCGCTGACGGAGGCGTACGCCAAGACGCAGGGCCTGTGGCTGGAGGCCGGCGCGCAGGACCCGCTCTTCAGCGACACGCTGGAGCTGGACCTGGCCGCCGTGGTGCCCAGCCTGGCGGGCCCCAAGCGTCCGCAGGACCGCGTGCCCCTGAAGGACATGAAGGCCGGGTACGAGAAGTCCCTGGTGGAGATGCTCGCCGCGGGCAAGAGCAAGGGCGAGGACGACGAGGGCCCCAAGGGCGGCGCCAAGGCCCCCGCGGCCCCGGTGCCCCCGGAGCGGCTGGCCCAGGCCGTCACCGTGAAGGCGGGCCGCCAGAGCTACCAGGTGGGCCACGGCGCGGTGGTCATCGCGTCCATCACCTCCTGCACCAACACGTCCAACCCGGCCGTGCTGGTGGCCGCGGGCATCCTGGCGAAGAAGGCCGTGGAGAAGGGCCTCAAGCCGCAGCCCTGGGTGAAGACGTCCCTGGCCCCGGGCAGCCGCGTGGTGACGGAGTACCTGCGCGACGCGGGCCTCCTGCCCTACCTGGAGGCCGTGGGCTTCCACGTCGTGGGCTACGGCTGCACCACCTGCATTGGCAACTCCGGCCCGCTGCCGGAGTCCGTGTCCAACGCGGTGGTGGAGGGCGACCTGGTGGTGGCGGCGGTGCTGTCCGGCAACCGCAACTTCGAAGGCCGCATCAACCCGCACGTGCGCATGAACTACCTGGCGAGCCCCCCGCTCGTGGTGGCGTACGCGCTGGCCGGTGAAGTGGGCCGCGACCTGGACAACGAGCCGCTGGGCACGGACCCCAACGGCCGCCCGGTGTTCCTCAAGGACATCTGGCCGTCCAACGAGGAGATCAAGGAGACCATCCGCACGGCCGTGAAGCCGGAGCAGTTCCGCAGCCAGTACGCGAACGCCATGGAGGGCGACACGCTCTGGCAGCAGCTGCAGGTGGGCAAGGGCTCCACGTTCAAGTGGGACGAGAAGTCCACCTACGTGCGCAAGCCGCCCTTCTTCGAGAACCTCCCGAAGGAGCCCAAGGCCGTTCAGGACATCAAGGGCGCGCGCGTGCTGGCGCTGCTGGGTGACTCCGTCACGACGGACCACATCTCCCCGGCGGGCAACATCGCCAAGACGAGCCCCGCGGCGAAGTACCTCATGGCGGAGGGCGTGGAGCCCAAGGACTTCAACTCCTACGGCGCGCGCCGCGGCAACCACGAGGTGATGGTGCGCGGCACCTTCGCCAACATCCGCCTGAAGAACCTGCTCGTCCCGGGCGTGGAGGGCGGCGTCACGGTGCACATCCCCACGCGTGAGCGGATGAGCATCTACGACGCGTCCATGAAGTACCAGGCGGACGGCACGCCCCTGGTGGTGCTGGCGGGCGCCGAGTACGGCACCGGCTCCAGCCGCGACTGGGCGGCCAAGGGCACGCAGCTGTTGGGCGTGAAGGCCGTCATCGCCAAGAGCTTCGAGCGCATCCACCGCTCCAACCTCGTGGGCATGGGCGTGCTGCCCCTGCAGTTCGAGGCGGGCCAGGACGCGCAGTCGCTGGGCCTCACCGGCCACGAGACGTTCGAGATCACCGGCGTCGCGGACGGCCTTGCGCCGCAGAAGAAGCTCACCGTGAAGGCCACGGGTGAGAAGGGGACCATCGAGTTCACGGCGGTGTGCCGCATCGACACGCCCAACGAGCTCGACTACTACCGCAACGGCGGCATCCTCCAGTACGTGCTGCGCCAGCTCGCCAAGGCGTAAAGGCGCGCGTCACGCTGGTTTCGCGGCCCGGCCGCCCTCGCTTCACGGGAGGGTCGCCGGGCCGTCGTCTTTCTTGCCGCGGGCTACTCCGCGCGCAGGCGCGTCCAGGCGGCCACGTAGCGCGACAGGCGCTCGGCGTCCTTCGGTGTGACGTCCTTCAGCCGGCGCACGTCCATGTTGTCCTCCAGGTCCGCCAGCTTCACGCGGCGGGCCAGGGGGTGGGGACGCAGCCGTTCGATGAAGGCCTCGTAGCTTTCGCCCTCGCGCTTCGTCAGACAGTCCAGGGCGGACAGCACGTCCTCCGGGTAGCCCAGGCCGCGCAGGCGCTCCAGCGAGTACGGCGTGTCCTCCACCACGTCGTGGAGGATGGCCACGGTGCGCTCCGCGTCGGTGGCCAGACGCAGCATCACCCGCATGGGGTGGAGGATGTAGGGCTGTCCTGCCTTGTCGCGCTGACCCTGGTGCGCGGCCACCGCCAGGGCGATGGCGTCTTCGAGCGTGGGCATGGGCGCAAGCTTCGCACGCCCGGCGGACGGCTCAACGGTTGAGGTTGCCGGAGCCCGTGCCGCCCGCCGTCTGCGCCGTGTAGGCGTGGCCGCCGCCGTTGTACTGGAGGATGCCCTCCACCGCGAGCGCGCTGGGGTCCAGCTGGTTGCTGCTCCCCAGCCGCGGAATCATCGTCTCGCTGATGCAGATGGCGCCCACCACCACCTGTTGATCATTGTCGCGGTTCCACTCCGGGGCGAGCGGCTTGAACTCGTCCTCGTTGTCCCGGACGTAGAGGTACACGTCGTCCTTGCCGTCGCCGTCCAGGTCCGCGAACAGCGCGGGGTTGACCGTCTTGATGGCCGTGCGGCCGGCGGCGGTGCGCGGGTTGGCGGGCGCGGTGTTGGTGGGCGAGGCGATGGGGTCGTAGGTGCCCGGCGTGCTCAGGAAGGTATTCCACTGGGCGTAGTTGCGGCCGAAGTAGCCGCGCGCCAGCTGCAGGCCGCTCTCCGCGCAGCCCTGCCGCTGGCCCGTGCGGCTGGAGGTCACGGCGCGCGTGCGCTCGCTGCTGGCGTAGGCCATCACGCCCGCCACCAGACCCAGGAGCACGGTGACGAGCAGCACGACGAGCAGCAGCGTGGCGCCGCGGGGGGAACGGGATGAAGCGCGTGGGGACATGGCGGAAGGCCTCACGGAGGACGGATTCACAGGCTGGCGGCGGCCAGGTTGGGCAGCTCCGCCCGGCGCGAGAAGAGGCTGCGGAAGTAGCCGTCCGCGGGGGCCGCGGCCGGGGTGTGGTTCTCCACCGCGATGGGCAGGTCCTCGGACAGGACGGTCTGGTTCTGATTGTCACGCCGGGGCGAGCGGCCGGTGGCCACCACGCTGATGCGCACCGAGCGCAGGCCCGGCGTGTACTCGGGCTGGAGGCCGTGCTGGAAGTCGTAGCGGGTGGGGTCGCCCGTGTTGGTGGCGTCGATGCCGAACGTCACCTGGAAGTCCTCCACGAAGTCCTGCACCACCACCGGGTCGCCCATGTCCACGAAGGGGCGCCCCGACACGTCGCCGCCGGGGATGCCCTCCGCGCGCATCAGCGCCCTGCGGCCATTGCGCGCGTTCGTCCCGATGAAGAAGTGCAACAGCCGCACGGGGTACACCAGGTCGCCCTTCTGGAAGCCGCCCTTGTGGGGCGCGTTGGAGAAGCCCGACACGCCGCTCTCCAGGAAGTTCACCGTGGCCGTGGGCGGGGTGCTCGACACCGACGTCTGGGTGAGCAGCGCGGCGCTCTTCATGTTGCTGGCCACCAGCATGGGGTTGGCGGGCGCGGCGCCTGCGAACGTGCCCGCGCAGTTGACCTCCAGGGCGCCGGTGCCCGGCTTCACCACCGTCATCGCCGCGCCCGGCGCGCAGTCGCGGCCCAGGTAGTTGCGGTCCGGCACCACCAGCCACAGGTCGTCGCTGCCGTCCTCGCCCGGCTGGTTGCCCGTCGTGGTGGCGGCGAGCACGCCCGAGCCCGCGCCGTCACCGCCGAAGACGGGGTTGAGGCGCTGGGGGACTCCACCCGAGACGACCCAGAGGCCCTCGGACATGCCCGCGCCGGCCTGGCGCACCGCGGACAGCAGCGTCTCTCCCGCGAGCCGCGCGTGGTCGTGGCTGTCCGCCACGTGCTCCGTGTTGTGCACCACGCGCCCGCCCGCGAGCAGCAGGGCCGTGGCCGCCGCCAGGATGATGGTGGTGAGCGCCGCGGCCACCATCGTCTCCAGCAGCGTCATGCCGCGTGCGTGCGCCCGAGGCTTCGACCGGAGCTTCGACCGGATCCTCATTGGACGAAGACCTCGCTGTGCACGATGGCGCGGTCCAGGCTGTCGCCCTTGCGGTACGCGCGCGTCCAGAAGGTGAAGGGCAGCGCCCCGGCGGGCACCATCGCCTGGGCCGCGGGCGGCAGGTCCTTGGGCAGCCCCTGCGTCACCAGGACCTCGCGGCAGTAGACGTCGCGGGGCAGCACCGTGTCCGGGGTGGTGGTGGTGCAGGGCGTGCCGGCGGGCACGTCCAGCGCGGGCTCCACCTGGCCGGTGGGGCGCACGCGGAAGTACGCGCCGGTGCCGATGTCGCCCGCCTGCGGCGCGCTGGGGTCCAGCACCCAGGGCGCCGTGGCCAGTTCCACCTCCGGCGGGAAGAGGGCGGGCCGGGGGATGGCCTGGTTGGCCAGGTCCATCTTGGACGCGAGCCACAGCCGCTGCACGCGCGCCTCCAGCAGCATGCGCCGGCCCTGGAGCACCTGGCCGTCCTTCACGTCGCGGGTGGCGGCCACCATGCCCATCACGGCGCCCACGGCGGCCAGCGCCAGGACGCACATGGCGATGAGCACCTCCAACAGGCCGCTGCCGCGCCGGGCGGCGGAAGAGGGAAGGGCTCTCATTCGAGGAACCTCTGGCTCCAGTTGAGGAGCTGGTAGAGCACGCCGTTGTTGCCGGCCACGGAGTCCTTCGCGTTGGGGCTGGAGGCGCCGGTGGGGGTCGCGTTGTCGATGCGCGTGACGCGCAGGGCGCTCACCTCCGCGCCCACCACGTAGTCCGTGGACCCGCCGCCGTTGTCGCGGTGGTAGACGGCCACGCCGCCGTAGTTGGCCAGCGTCGCGCCGCTCATGGGCTGGATGCCCGCCTGCGTGGCCGCCGTGTTGCCCAGGTCGATGCTGTAGGTGTGGCCGCCCACGGACGCGCTCAGCAGCATGGGGTCGTTCACGGACTCCTCCGCGGTGCTGAAGTACGCGGTGCGCCCGGCGAGGGTGATGTTGCCGTAGACGTGCTCGGGGGCGGGGAAGACGAGCGGGAAGGGCGAGGGCTCCTGGAGCACGCCGTAGGTGGTCGCCTCCGTGTTGGCCAGGTTCGCGTTGATGGTCGAGCCGTCCAGCCGCTTGCCGTCCATGCCCAGGGGCAGCCGGAGCTCCGCGTCCAGCAGCAGCGCGTGGAAGCGGCCTCCCACCGTGTCCGGCACCCAGTCCATGCCGGCGGTGCCCACCAGGGCCACCACCTTGCCCTTGAACTGGCCGAAGGCGGAGGTGTTCGTCGCGTCGAGCGGAATGCGCGCCAGGCCCACGTTGGTGCTGATGGGCTGGCTGGTGACGGGCAGCCCGCCGATGTTCATCGCCGTGTACTTGCAGGGCGAGGCTTCCGAGCACGCGGGGCCCGTGCGCGCCACGTTGATGTTCATGCCGGTGGACGCGTCCAGCTCCCAGAGCCGGCCCTCCATGTCACCCACGTAGAGGCGCGCGGCGCCGCTCGAGTCCTGCGACACGGTGGGCGCGGCGGGCGCGCTGTTGTCCACGCTGCTGGTATAGGCCTGCTGCCACTGCCACAGCTTCTGGCCGTTGGCCACGTCGATGGCGAACACCTGCACGCCCTTGGCGGGAGAGCCGGGAGAGCCCGTCACCGGCAGCGCGCCGGAGCTGCTGGAGGCGACGAAGACGGCGTACACGGGCTCCATGCCCAGCCGGCCCACGCCCACGGACAGCCCGCGCGAGCCGCCCAGGCCGCTGTAGTCATAGAGGCCGCTCGGCTGACGGCCGGGGTCCGAGCGCGGCGGCAGGAGGAAGAGGCTCGAGTCCTCGTCCCAGCTGTACGTCCAGTCCAGGCCGCCCTGGCCCTTGTCCGCCAGCGCCACCGCGGAGTTCGGCGCGCTGGCGGTGGCGTAGTGGCTGCCCACCAGGTGCCACAGCAGCACGGGCTTGAGCGGGTTGGTCACGTCCAGGGCGAACAGGTCGCGCCCCGTCTGGCCCACGTTGGCGACGAGCACGGTGTGCCACTCGCGGCGGCCGGTGCCCACGAAGTCCGCGAACACGTCGAAGACGGCGGGCGCGCTGTTCACCCGCGCGGTGTTGTTGCGCAGGCCCGCAAGCTGCGTGGCCGGCAGGAAGCTCCAGAGCTCCGTGCCCGGCGGGGGCGTGGTGCCGGTGCGGAAGCGCTGGGCGAAGTCCGTCTTGAAGCGCGCGCTGGCGTCCGGGTTGGGGAAGCTCAGGTTCTGCGCGGGGCCGTCATAGCGCGCGCCGCCGGAGACGTAGAAGGCGTGCACCTGGCCGTCCAGGCCCGCCGCGTAGGCCACCGTGGGCCGGGGGGCGTTGGCGTCCGGGATGTGGGGGCTGGCCGTCACCACCACGGGCGACGAGTGGATGAAGCCGCCCAGGTGCGCCTTGTTGTCCGCGTCGTCGTTGTTGCACTGGGTGATGGAGGGCTCGAGGATGGGCGTCTCGTTGGCGCCGTCGCGGCGGGACTCCGTGGCGTAGCAGTAGCCGCGCACCCGCTGGAGCATCATCGCCACCGCGTTGAAGTCCACGTACAGCTGCGTCTTGTTGATGAGCTCGTTGGTGAGGCCGAAGTCGGCCCCGCCCAGCTGCGGCGAGTACTGCGTCGCCTGCTGCAGGTCGCAGACGCCGTCCGGGCCCCTCACGAAGTCGTAGCGGAAGCCGCCGTCACGCGTCGTGGCGCGGCCGAGCTTCAGCACGTCCACGCAGCCGGGATTGGGGGCCGAGCCGTAGTTGCGGTTGATGCGCGTGCCGGAGACCTCTTCCGGCTGCCAGCCCACCTGCATCACCCCGTGCGGCGCGGTGCGGCCGGCGCCCAGCGACGGGTTCACCGTCACCTCGCCGCCGAAGTAGGTGAAGAGGTTGCGGTCGCCGGGCGCGGGCATGCGCGCGTCCGCGTTCCACAGCGTGCCGTCCGACAGCGAGTTCTCCCCCGTGGACAGCGCATCCCCGCCAATGAGCGAGTGCGCGCGCAGCGTGCCCGGGTAGTAGGGGAACACCCAGTGCGAGCCCTGCGCGGGCGTGTACGTGTCCGCGCCGGGCGGGTAGCCCGTCACGGCGTTGTAGGACGTCTTGAACAAGAGGGCGCGCGAGCCGTTGGTGTCGCTGCCGTTGGTGTCGTCCAGCGCGACGGGCGCGGACACGGTGCGCTCGCTCTGCAGCGGTTCGCTTCCCAGGTTGAGCAGCGTGTTGAGCACGATGCGCGTGCCCGCGACGCTGTCCTTGAAGTCATGGCCCGCCAGGTAGACGATGGTCGCCTTCTGTGGATCATTGTCCTTCTGGTTGAAGGAGAAGAAGTCGTTGCCGCGAAGGGGGACCGCCGCCACGTGCACGGGGTTGTCGTACTGGTTGCCCGCGGCGTAGTTCACCCAGCTCACCGCCAGCCGCCGCACGCCGTTCTTGAAGGTCGTCCGGTAGTTCTCCGTCTCGCCCGCCACGTTGTTGAAGCGGAAGTCACCCAGCTGGGAGAAGGGGTCGCCCGGGTTGGGGTAGAGGATGCAGGCGGGCCGGGGCGAGGACTCGTTCATGTAGTCCGGGTCCGTGCAGTTGCGGCCGTCCCAGTTCTTGCCGCTGTTGCCGAGCTTGTTCTTCTCGAAGGTGCCCTCGCCCTGGAAGCGCGTGGAGGGCACCAGCCCTCCGCCCACCTTGTCGGTGTGCTCGTAGGACCAGATGCTGGTGCACTCGGCGAACAGGCCGTTGCCGCGCTGGTTGGTGAAGTAGGCGATGTTGTTGAGGACGTTCTCCGCCTGGTTGCCGGCGCCGTCGCCGTTGGCGCTGTACTCGGCGCGGGTGCTGTCGCCAATCTGCCAGTGCGGCGCCCAGAACACGCGGTAGCGCGGGCGCTGGGTGGCGGGGTCCACGGCGTTGAGCAGGCCGTTGGGGAACGCCGCGGTGGAGATGAGGTCCGCGTTGGCGTGGAGCGCGTCGTAGATGAGGCCGGGCTGCCCGCCGTTGAGGGTGCAGCCGCTGGTGGTGCCCTGCGGGCAGCCGCCCGCGCCCGGGAAGTCCAGGCCCGCGTTGCGCAGGTAGTCGTCCAGCATGCCGCCCTTCACGAAGGACTGGTCCGTCGCGTTGTCGTCGTCCAGGTCCAGCAGGGCGATCTTCGGGGGCACGCGGTTCAACCGCCGGCCAATGGGCGCGTTGAACTCGATGGTGGCCTGGTGCATGCGCACGTAGAAGCAGTTCTTGCCGTTGCTGAACGTGTTGCAGTTGCACGTCGTGCGGAACTTGTTCGGCGCGTCCGCCCCGGCGGAGGAGTTCAGGAAGTCGAGCGCGTTCTTCGCGTCCTTCGCGTCGATGATGAACGCGCCGCCCATGTACTGGACGTCGCGGAAGCCGCTGGCGGTGTTGAGCGCCGTGGCCGTGAAGTTCGGCCGCGCCTGGGTCGTGCTGGTGGTGAAGTTGTCGATGTTCCCTTCGGGGAACAGGCCGCTCGCGGGCAGCGCCTGCAGCGGCGGCACCGGCACGACGGGCGCCGCGTCCGCGCGGGAGATGTGGAAGTCGCAGCCGTCATTCCAGCTGGGGTCGTTCCACTGGCCGTTGTGCGGCAGGGGCGGCAGGTGCTTGTTGGTGGGCACGCAGCGGTTGGGGGACCGCTTCGTATCGTCGATGGCCAGGTACACCGTCACCGGGTGGTTGGCGTTGAAGCCGCCCGCCTCGTTGGACTGCAACAGGCGCCACACCAGGCCGTAGGCCGACAGGCTTCCACAGCCCTGCTGGAAGGTGGCCTGCTCCGGGATGATGAGCGCGCCCTGGCTGAAGGTGACGATGTCCGTCGCGGACGCCGGCAGCGCCGTCAGCAGCGCCAGGCCCAGCAGGATTCGCCGCGCCGCGGAAATTCTGGGGGAGATGGGGGCCAAGGGTTCACCGGGGGTTGGGGACCGACTGACCCCCTCGGGGTCGGGGGCTACCCTTGGCTTGTGCACGCCGTGTGCCCCGGCGTGGGGGGCTCCCGTACGGGGGGAGCCTTTGGAAAGAAACCGTGTGGCTGTGGCCAGGCGACGTCAGCGGCTACGCAAAGCTTGCGAGGTCCGCACGTCGTGCATAGCAGCGGAAGCCGGGTCGCCTAATCCGCGAGCCTGCCGCCCCGGCCGGCCTTCTTCTCGGAGGTGCGCTTCTTGTCCTCCAGGCGCCGGCGCTTGGAGCCCAGGGTGGGGCGGGTGGCCTTGCGGACCTTGGGGACGAAGGTGAGGGCCTGCAGGCCGGCGCGCAGGCGGCGCACGGCGGCGTCCTTGTTCTGGGACTGGCTGCGGCGCTCGGTGGCGGTGACGGACAGCTCCGTGGGCGGGTGGGAGAGGCGCACGCCGCTGGCGGTGGTGTTGCGGTGCTGGCCGCCGGGCCCGGAGGCGATGAAGAACTCCACGTCGCAGACCTTCAGCAGGGCCTCGTCATCCAGGGCGAGGGCCTCCCGTGCGGCCTGGCGTCGAGCGGGTGCGATGGGTGTGGTCGGCGGCGTCATGGCGGTCCTCAAGTTAGCGCCGCGAAGACGCCGCCGGTACCCCGCGCCTGACACCGGGCGGCGCGGGGCCCCATGGAGGCCTGCTCAGGTGAAGTTCAGGTTGAACGTGAAGCCCGTCCTGGCCGTGCGCCCGGTCTCGTCGGTGGCCGCGAACTTCACCACGTAGGGCAGGACGGAGAGGGAGCGGTCCGTGGTGACGCGCACCTGCGCGGTCGTCTCGCCCGGGGCCAGGGTGACGGGGTCGGCGCCGAGCCGCGTCGTGCCGGGGGATTCCAGCGCGATGGTGAGCGCGCCGGTGAAGCCCTCCGCGCGCGTCACCGTCACCGTCACCTGGGCGGACTCGCCGGGCGCCACGTTCACCTGGCGGGGCTCCACGGCGAGGGCGAAGTCCGCCTGGGGCTCGGGCGGCTGCAGGATGATCAGGGAGATGTTGCCCCGGGCGGTGACGTTGTTGGCCGGGTCCTCCGCGATGAGCTGCAGCGCGTTCACGCCGTAGCTCGTGACGCCGGGGGCCACCGTGATGGTGGCGGTGGTGCTGGCGGTGGTCTCTCCCTCCGGGAGGGCGAAGTCCGGGCCGAAGGTGACGCCCTCGGGGACGATCGCCGGGCGCACGCGCACCTCGCCCAGGTTGTCCGCGATGCGCTGGATGGCGATGTCGTAGGGGACGGAGTCGCCGGGCGCGGCGGTGACGGTGTCCTCGCCTCCCCAGTCCAGGCGGTAGTAGGGCGTGGTGCCGCCACAGCCCAGGGCCAGCGCGCAGGCGAGGACGGCGAGACGGGGGAGGGAACGCGGCATGGGAGGGCTCCAGGGGTGGCGAAGCAGGGGCGAGCATGGGGCCGGGGCGAACGGGCCCGCAAGCGTCCCCGGGGAAGACGGGCGTCAGCGGAACAACGAACAGGCGGCCAGATAAGTCCCGACGTGGGCCTCCAGCGACGGCGCCAGCGGCCGCGCGTAGCCGCCGCCCAGGGTGAGCACCACGGGGAGTCCGCGCTCCTTCGCCGCGCGCATGACGCGCAGGTCGCGCTCGCGCAGCCCCGCGTGGGTGAGTGACAGCCGGCCCAGGGTGTCCTCCTCCAGCGGATCCACGCCGGCCTGGAAGAAGAGCAGGTCGGCGTGGGCGGACTCCAGGACGTGGGGCAGGTGCGCGTCGAGCACGGCCAGGTACTCCGCGTCCCCCACGCCGTCCTCCAGCCCCAGGTCCAGGTGCGAGGCGTGCTTGCGGAAGGGGAAGTTGTGCTCGCCGTGCATGGAGAAGGTGAAGACGGACGGGTCGCCCGCGAAGACGGCCGCGGTGCCGTTGCCCTGGTGCACGTCCAGGTCCACCACCACCGCGCGGCGGATGGCCCCTTCGGCCTGGAGCACGCGGATGGCCACGGCGATGTCGTTGAAGACACAGAAGCCCTCCCCGTGGTCCGGGAAGGCGTGGTGCGTGCCGCCGGCCAGGTTCGCGCCGAAGCCGTCCTCCAATGCGGCGCGGGCGGCGGCCAGGGTGCCGCCCACGGACGCGCGCGCGTTGTCCACGAGCCGCAAGGACCAGGGGAAGCCCAGCCGGCGCAGCTCCGCGTCGGTGAGCTTCCCGCCGAAGAAGGCGTCCAGGTAGCGCGGGGTGTGGACGTGCTCCAGCTCGCCGCGCTCCGCGCGGGGGGCCTCGTGGAAGACGGCGAGGGGAAGGATGCCGCGCTCGAGCAGGATTTCGCGCAGCAGGCGGTACTTCTCCATGGGGAAGCGGTGCCCGTCGGGCAGGGGGACCAGGTACCGGTCGATGTGGAAGACGCGCACGGCTCCGGGGCGTAACGCCCGTTCCGGAGGGGTGCAACCGGGGGCGTAGAACTTCCGGCGGGCCTGTCCGTTACAGGAGCAGGCGGCGCGGATGTGCCCGCCCTGCCGTCCGTCTTCCGGAGCCCACCCATGAACCTGAAGCCCCTCTCGCGGGCCGTCCTGACGGCCGCGCTCGCCACCGGTCTGTCCGCCACCTCCGCCTGGGCCGTCACGCCCGTCCGCGCGCCGTCGTCCACCCAGAAGCCCGCCGCGGCGGAGAAGCCCTTCGTGAAGGGGGCGCCCACGAAGCCCACGGACACGCAGGCTCAGGCCCAGGGCCAGGACGCGCAGCCCCAGCCGCAGGGGCAGCGGCCTGAAATCGAAGTGGCGTTCGTGCTGGATACGACGGGGTCGATGGGCGGCCTGCTGGAGGGCGCGAAGCAGAAGATCTTCTCCATCGCGTCGCGCATCGCGAAGGGCAAGCCCACGCCGCACCTGAAGGTGGCGCTCGTGGCGTACCGGGACCAGGGGGACGCGTACGTGACGAAGCGCTTCGACCTGAGCGACGACATGGACTCCATGTTCGCGGAGCTGCGCAAGCTGGACGCGAACGGGGGCGGGGACCACCCCGAGCACGTGGGCCGCGGCCTGGGCGAGGCCGTGTCGCTGCTCAAGTGGAGCCAGGACCGCGAGGTGATGAAGGTCATCTTCCTGGTGGGCGACGCGCCCCCCGCCCAGCGCGAGGCCGCCTGGGACTTCAAGCTCTGGTCCAAGCGCGCGAAGGAGCGCCACATCGTGGTGAACACGGTGCGCTGCGGCGCGGACGCGAGCACCGAGGAGTCCTGGCGCTACGTGGCGAAGCTGACGGACGGCACCTTCGACTCCATCGACGCGGCGGGCGGGATGGTGGCGGTGGCCACGCCCTATGACGCGGAGCTGTCGCGCGTGAACGCGGAGCTGGCGTCGAAGACGCTCTACGGCGGCCGCGCGGAGGCCCGGGCCATGAATGTCGCCCGCGCGGAGGCGACCAAGGGCATGGCCGCGGAGGCCGTCGCGGACCGCATCAGCTTCATGAAGGAGAGCCGGGGCGTGGGCAAGAGCGCCGCCAGCGCCGGGGCGGTGAGCAGCGCGCCCGCGGCCGTCGCGGGCGGCGTGGACCTGCTGGAGAAGCCGGCCGCGCTCGACGCCCTCAAGGACGACGAGCTGCCCCAGGAGCTCAAGGGCCTCAAGAAGGAGGAGCAGGCCGCGAAGGTGAAGCAGCTGGCCGCCGAGCGAAAGGTGCTGGAGGAGAAGGTCGCGAAGCTCGCCACCGAGCGCGACCAGTGGCTCACGAAGAACGCCCCCGCCAAGGAGGACGCCTTCGACGCCAACGTGATGAAGAGCGTGAAGACGCAGGCCGCGAAGTTCGGCGTCACCTACTGAGCGCGGCTATTCACGCGTCACCGCCCGGAGCACGATTTCCCGGCGCTGGTCCAACAGCCGCATCGCCCAGGGCCGCGTCACCCGGTACACGCCGAAGTGGAGCACGGCGAACCCGAGGATGAAGGCCACGGACTGCCAGCCCGGTCCGTCCTTCCCCGCGGCCCGCAGCGCATGGCCAAACGGCATGCAGCCCACGCTGGCCGCGAGGATGCCCAGCATGGACGCGGTGAGGGGGATGCGGTCGCGCCGCTTGAGGCTCGCGTGGAACTTCACCGGGAAGTACAGCGACAGGAAGTTGCCCGCGGCCAGCAGCATGGGCACCACCGCCGCCACCGCGGCCATGGCGCACAGGAAGTCCACGAGCGTGCCCGAGCCGAAGTACACCCGGTAGAAGGCGCCCACCAGCACCGCCATCCCCAGCGCCGCCACGCCCTGCACCCGGTTCTTCGCGCGCAGCACGTCCGCCAGGTCCAGGGGCGCCGCCAGGAACACCGCGAAGCCGTGCCCGTCGTACGCGAAGGTGTTCTGGGAGAACGTGGACGCGATGACCACCGCGCCGTAGATGCTCAGGCCGCCCATCACCCACGCGTCCGCGCTGCCGCCCAGGAGGTACACGAAGAGGTCCCGGCCGGAGAGCAGCTTCAGCAGGATGGCCAGGATGAAGGGCACCGCCGCCAGCAGTCGCGCGCGAGGGTTGCGCCACAGGTCCAGCACCTCGCGGCGCAGGAGCGTGTCGAAGCGCGAGCCCGTGGTGGCGAAGGGGTCGCTGTCCTTCCCATCCCCCCGGTCGCCGCCGGAGCGGCCTCCCGCCTGCCGGTGGAAGCGCATCAGGAGCGCGTACGCCACGCCCATGCCCATGGCGGTGAAGAGCAGCAGCCCGAAGGCCTCCAGCATGGCGATGCCCACGCGCCCGTGCGCCAGCTGTCCCAGCCCGTCACCGAAGAAGCCCGGGGGCACCTGGCTGAGCGCCACCGCCGCGTTGATGATGAGGCTCATGTCCAGCGCGCCCACGCCCGCCTCGCCCACGCTGGTGAGCCACGACGTGTCGATGGGCGGGATGAACGACGCGGCGACGAGGAACGCCACCATGCCGCCGCCCATGATGCGCGCGCTGTGCTTCTCCCGCAGCACGTTGATGACCGTGTAGAGGCCCACGCGGCTCCACGCCGCGCAGAAGAGCGCGAACAGCACGTAGAGCACCGCCGCCAGCCACGGCGACGCCAGCCGGTGCCGCGACGCATAGCCCACCGCCGCGCCGGTGAGGGGCGCGTAGAACACCAGCGCGCGCGGCTCGAAGAGGCTGGCCACCGTGGAGCCCATCAGCAGGCGGAACGGCGAGATGGGAAACGCGGCGTAGCGAGACAGCTCCGAGTGGTCATCCACGCCCGCGGACAGCAGCGGCCACGTCACCCAGGTGGCGGCGGTGACGAAGCACAGCAGGTTGAGGATGAAGTACGGCCACACGTTGCTGTGCACGATGAGCGGCAGCCGCATCAGCTTGAAGAAGCTCAGGCCCAGCAGCACGCCCGGCGCGCTGGAGCCCACGAACGCGGCCACCGCGAGCAGGCGGCTTCTGCCCGGGCCCTGGTTGAGGCCCAGGTGCAGGCGCAGGCCCCAGAGCAGCATCAGGTGCTGGAAGAAGCCGGGGACCTTCGGACGCGGGGCGCTCACGCGGACTCCCGGCGCAGCGGCACCACGTTCGCCGCGGGCTCACCGTAGAACGACAGCTTCGCGTTGCGCGCGGCGGGCACGGCGATCAGCTTCTCGAACACCGCCTCCAGCGTGGACACGCCGTGGCGCTGGCGAAGCTGCTCCACCGGGCCCTGGTCCAACATGCGCCCGCCCCGGATGACGCCCGCGTGCGTGGCCAGCCGCTCGGCGATCTCCAGCACGTGCGTGGTGAGCAGCAGCGTCACGCCCCGGCGCGACAGCTCGCGCAAGAGCTCGCGGATGACGCCCGCGGCGAGCACGTCGATGCCCTCGAAGGGCTCATCCAGCAGCACCAGCTCCGGCGCGTGGATGAGCGCCGCGGCGATGGCGAGCCTGCGGCGCATGCCCTTGGAGTACTCCGCCACCAGCGCGCCCGCCTTGTACGTGAGCTCCGTCAGCTCCAGCAGCTCCACCGCGCGCGACGCGGCCTGGGCGCCGTCCAGCCCGTACATGCGCGCGCAGAAGGTGAGGTACTGGCGGCCGGTGAGGCGCTCGAAGAGGCTCAGCTCCTCCGGCACCACGCCCACGCGCTGCTTCACGTCCAGGGGCCTGGCCACGGCGTCCACGCCGAGCATGCGGATGGTGCCCTGGTCCGGCCCGTACACGCCGGTGAGCAACGCGATGGAGGTGGACTTGCCGGCGCCGTTGGGGCCGAGGAACGCGTAGAAGGCGCCCCGTGGAATCTGAAGCTCCAGGCCGTCCAGCGCGGTGAAGGTACCGAAGCGCTTGACGAGGCCGCGGGCGTCGATGGCCAGCTCTTGGCCGGCGGGTTCAGCAGGAGGGGGCGTCATGAAGGACGCCATCACACCATGCACCCAGGGGCTGCCCACAATCCTCGGGTTGACGGATGGTGCGGCCCGCCGGGCGCTTCCCGACTCAGTGCACCATGGCCACCTCCGGCGGCCCGACGATCTGCTGCACGGTGGTGCGCACCTTGTCCAGGTCCACCGGCTTGGAGATGTAGCCCGCGGCGCCCACCAGCTCCGCCTCCCACTCGAAGCCGTAGCCGGAGATGATGATGATGGGCAGGTTGCGCGCCCTGGGCATCTTCTTGAGCGCGTCCAGCAGGCCCCAGCCGCTCATGACGGGCATGCGCAGGTCCAGCAGCACGGCGCCCGGGATGTCGTCCTCCAGCAGATCCAGCGCCTCGCGGCCGTTCTTGGCCTCGATGGTGGCATAGCCCATCTCCTGGAGGGCATCGCAGATGAGCGTGCGGTGACTCGCGTCGTCGTCGACGACCAGGATGAAGTTCGACATGGGCTTGAGCCTCTGGAGTGGCGGCGTCTGCTTGGGGACCGCGATTCTATGGGGACGAAGATGGGAATGCCCCTTCCATTGCGGAAGGGCCTTCGTTTCTTTTCAACACTCCCCGTAGAGCGACAGCGTATTGCCGCCCAGCACCCCCGCGAGCGCGGCCTCGTCCAGCCCCAGCCCGGCCAGCGCCCGCAGCTCCCGGTCCCACGCATAGGGGATGTTGGGGAAGTCCGTCCCATAGAGGATGCGCTCGGGCCGGATCTCCAGCGCCTTCTTGGGGAGGGGCACGGGGAAGTAGCCGCCCACCGCCATGGTCGTGTCCAGCCAGAGCGTGTCATGGCGCTCCAGGAGGCGCGCGTACGCGTCGAACTCGTCCGCCCCCAGGTGCGGCACGCACAGCTTGAGCGTGGGATGATCCTTGAGCACGCGCTCCACCCGCTCCGCGGCGCAGAGCTGGTGCGGATCCACCGGGTACTGGGCGCTGGACGGCTCCCGCCCCGAGTGCATCACGAGCGGCCTGCCCGCCCGGGCGCACGCTTCATAGAGCTCGTTCAGCTGGGGCGCGTCCGGGGAGAAGGCCTGCACATGGCAGTGCAGCTTCACGCCCTTCAGCCCCAGGGCGAACGCCTCCTCCAGGATGGCGACGGCGCCGGGCTCGCCCGGGTACACGGTGCCAAGGCCGATGACGCGGGGCTCGGCCTTCGCCACCTCCGCCACGAAGGCGTTGAGCGCGCGCGCCATGCCCGGCTTGTGGGCGTAGTGCAGGGCGACCACGCGCTCGACGCCCCGGGACAAGAGGAACGACAGCACGTGGGGCGTGTGCAGTTTGTAGCGGATGGGCCAGCCGTAGCGGTCGAACCAGCGCCACACCGCTTCGAAGACGCGATCAGGGAACAGGTGCACGTGCGCGTCCACGACGGGCGGCAGGCCGGGGTCCACGCGGGGCCCCTCCTCGTCCGCCAGCGCGGGCATGGGCATCTGGATGCCCCGCTCCCGCCAGGTCGCGGCCGGCGAGGAGGCCAGGCACGGCACCGGCGCGTCGGCGTCCTCGTGCTCGCTGTGAGCATGCGCGGGAAGGGGCTCGCGGGGGGTCGTCATCCGCCCGTGCCCGGTCCCGAGGGCTTCTTCGCGTCGTCTTCGTCCAGGTCCAGGCGCCGCAGGTAGCTGTTGTGCGCGTAACCCTGGCGCTCCAGCCGCTGCGCCTCGATGGCGTCCGCGACCTTCGAACACACCTGGCCGAGCATGCGCAGGGACTCGGCGATCAACCGCTCCGCGTGATCCTGCGCGTTGGCGGACGGAATGATGGGACGGTCGCGACGGAACGGCAGGGGCAACTTCATCCGCTGGAATCTAAGGGATGCCCCCGTCAGGTGCCACGCGTCCGTCCCGCCCCGTCCCCTGGCCGCCCCTCCCGAGCCGGCGGGTTCACGGAGTGTTGACAGCGCGACGCGGCATCGCCTCCCAGGCCGGGTTAACGGCGTTGACAGTGTTCCACTTTACATTTTGCGCCGGTCCGGCCCCCGGGGCCCCCCTGGGCACGCCCTTGAGTGTTGGCAACCTCCTGGAATTCCGAAGGGTTTACGAATTTTCAAACAGGGGGATGACAGCGCGGGGATTCGACTCTACATTGCGTCCGTCGGATTTCACTCAAGAGGTGCTGCGCATGGCTTACGACGGCGAGCTTGTGAAGATGCAGAACGGTCGCTGGGCGCGGTTCCAGCGGTGCCAGGTGTACCGGCCGGGCGTGACGGACGCCGGCGAGACCATGCTCCTGATCGCGGTGGAGCTGGAGGAGCGCTATCAGCAGCTGCTCGACGAGGCGGCGGACTCCCTCGCGGAGTACCGCTCCCAGGGCGTTCCCGTGCAGGTGCGGCTGGCGCCGGACGCGCAGGGGCTCACCCTGCACCCGGAGACCCAGGCCTCCGTCTCGTTGAACTAGGCCCCCTTCCGGGGACACAGGTTGTAAAGCCACGGGCTCCGCGCTTCACCGCGTGGGGCCCGTCGCATTTACAGCGCTGACAGCCCCGGGCGGCCGTCCACTTTTCAACGCACCGCGCGCCACCCGCACGGCGCGCGAATGCCGCGCTCAGTCGTGGATCTGGAAGAAGCGGGCGGCGTTGTCCCGGGTGACCCGCCGGACGATGCGCTCGGACAGCTTCGCCTTGCCCAGCAGGTTCGCCGTGCGCGCGAGCCCCAGGATGTCCCCCGCGCCGTCGCCCGCGTCGGAATCCAGCACCAGGCGCTCGCTGCCCAGCCGCCGCACCAGGGCCACCGCCCGGTCCGCCTGGAGGGCCTCCGGGTGCAGGGTGAGGCCGGCCCAGTGGCCCACCTCCAGGATGGTCCGCACGGTGCGCGCGTTGGCGTGGTCCACCAGCGCGCGCGAGGGCAGCAGGCCCGACTGGCGCAGGAGCGTGAGGATGCGCCGCGTGTGGCGCTCCTTGTCCTTGAGCGGCGTGTGCACCACCACGCGCAGCTTGAGCTGGCGGGCCAGGGCCAGCTGCTCCAGGAAGGCCTCTTCCTCCTCCTCGCCGCCCACGTGCAGCCCCGTCTCACCCAGGGCCACCACCCGGCCGCCCTCGAAGTAGTCCGGCAGGTGGCCCAGGACTTCGGACAGCCCCCGGCGCGGGATGCAGCGCGGGTGCACGCCCAGGGCGGCCCAGGCGCGGATGCCCAGGCGCTCCAGGCGCGGCAGCTGCTTCTCCACCAGCTGGTCGAAGTGCTGGCGCAGCCCCTTGGCCGTGGGCTCCGGGAAGTGGTGCGCGACCACCAGGGCCCGCTCCACGCCGAAGAAGCGCATGGACTCCAGGTCCTGGTCCGTCAGGGCCTCCGGGTGGAGGTGCGCATCGAAGAGCGGGAGCGGCTCGGGCACGGGCAGTCTTTCTCCTTCGTTTCAGTCCTGGCCCGTCGCGGCGCCCTCGTTGCGCGGGTCACTGGAGGAATAGCGCAGGTGGGTGCGCGGGTCGCTGTAGACGGCCTCCGCGTCGCCCCAGGCGTCCACCCGGCGAAGCTTGTGGCCCTTCGCCTCCAGCGTGGACAGCGTCGCCGGCTCCAGGCCCCACCGGTCCACCCACAGCTCGTCCGGGAGGTACTGGTGGTGCAGGCGGCCCGTGCCCACCGCGCGCGTCACGTCCATGCCGTGGTCCACCACGTTGCTGATGGCCTGGATGACGGTGGTGGGGATGGTGGAGCCGCCGGGGCTGCCCACCGCGAGCATCACCCGCTTGGGGTCCTCCTTGGTGAACACCAGCGTGGGCGACATGGAGGACAGGGGCACCTTGCCGGGCTGGATGGCGTTGGGCTCCCCCGTGACGAGCCCGTACGCGTTGGGCACGCCCGGCTGCGCGGCGAAGTCGTCCATCTCGTCATTGAGGAGCACGCCGGTGCCCTTGGCCACCAGGCACGAGCCGAAGCTGTAGTTGACCGTGGTCGTCATGGCCACCGCGTTGCCGTCCTTGTCGATGACGGAGATGTGCGTGGTGTTCTTCTTCTCCGGCTCCGGCGTGAGCGGCCCCGCGTCCTTGCGCAGCGTGGAGGCCGGCAGGCCCGCCGCTTGCGGCAGCAGCGACAGGCTGGGCGTGGCCTTCTTCGGGTCGATGCCGCCCGCCAGGTCCGCGATGTGGCCGGGCGACGTCAGCCGCTCCAGCGGCACCTGCACGAAGGCCGGGTCACCCAGGTACTTCGCGCGGTCCACGTACGCGCGCCGCACGGCCTCCACGTAGAGGTGCAGCGACTCCGGGTCGCGGTACGGCACGCCCTGTGGCCGCAGCTGCTGGAGCATGCCCAGCACCTGCACCACCGCCAGCCCGCCCGCGCTGGGCGGCGGCATGGTGAGGATGCGGTGCCCGCGGTAGGTGGTCTCCAGCGGCGTGGCCGGGCGCGTGCGGTAGTTCGTCAGGTCCTCCTGCGTGAGCAGCCCGCCCGCGTCCTGCACCGTCTTCACCAGCGCCTGCGCCACCGGGCCCGCGTAGAAGGCCTTCGCGCCGCCCTTGGCGATCCGCTCGAGCGTGCGCGCCAGGTCCGGCTGCTTGATGAGATGGCCCACCGGCGGCACGTCCGGCGTGCCCTGCGCGTTGGGCGTCAGGAAGATGCGCGCGGCCTCCGGATCCTGGCGCAGGCACTCCGCGCGGCCGGTGGCCATCTGCTGGTACTTGGGCGTCACCCAGAAGCCCTGCTTCGCCAGCCGGATGGCCGGGGCCAGCACCACCGCGGGCTTGAGCTTGCCGTGCTTGGACAACAGCTCCAGGTAGCCCGCCACCGCGCCCGGCACCGCCACGCTCAGGGCGCCGTCCGTGGACAGGCCCGGCACCAGCGCGCCGTCCTTCAGGTACATGTCGCGCGAGGCGCCCTTCGGAGCCACCTCCCGGAAGTCCAGCACCTGCGTTCCGCCTGACTTCGCGTCGTGCACCAGCGCGAACCCGCCCCCACCCACGCCGGAGTGGTAGGGGCCCACCACCGCCGCCGCGAACGCCGCCGCCACCGCCGCGTCCACCGCGTTGCCGCCCTTGTCCAACATCTGGAGCGCGGCCTCGCTCGCGGGCGGATACGCCGTGGCCACCGCACCTCCCCGGTAGGGACGTGCCGCACCCGCCTGAGTCGCCACCAGCAACACCGCGAGTCCCAGCGCGCGGAACGACTGTCGTCCCACAGCTCCCATGTGTGCTTTCCCCACCTGGAATGCCTTTCCTTGTGATTTCCGGCCGTTCCCTAATGCACCATGCGCCGCGCCCGGACCAGGGTTTCAGCTGGACAACATTTTTTTCCTTGGATTGTGAGCAGAAGCGGGGCAGTCTCGGCCCATGCGCAGCAACTGGCGGTGCTCATGAGTCCTCCGAACCCCGTGGAGAACCCGGCGTCGGTTCCGACTCCGGCCTCCACCACGGCGCGGCTGACGACGTTCTTGAAGCCACGCTTCGGCATCACGGTCCAATGCAACACGTTGTGTGTAGCAGTCAGCGCCCGCCCCTCCCCGGATGCCCCGCGATCATCTTTGACGCCCGGGCGCGGTTGACGAGTTGATCGGCGGTCCCTAATTCTCCGCCGCATATGACAGCTCTGGCGGCGGTTGTGCTGTGCGCGGGCAAGGGCACGCGGATGAAGTCGGAGAAGGCCAAGGTCCTTCACCCCATCCTCGGCCGGCCCCTCTGCGCCTATCCCTTGAAGCGGGCCCTGGAACTGGGCGCCACGCACGTGGTGCCGGTGGTGGGCCACCAGGCCTCGGAGGTGGAGAAGTCCATCCGCTCCCACTTCCCGGACGCGCCCCTGCGCTTCGCGCTCCAGAAGGAGCAGAAGGGGACCGCGGACGCGGTGAAGGCGGCCCAGGACGCGCTGAAGGGCCACGACGGCCGCGTGCTCATCCTCTACGGAGACGTGCCGCTCTTGCGCAAGGAGACGCTCCAGGCGCTGCTCGCCGCGCATGACGCCGCGGGCGGAGCGCTGGCGCTGGTGTCCACCACGCTGGAGGACCCCACCGGCTACGGCCGCGTCATCCGCGAAGGAGGCAAGGTCGCGCGCATCGTGGAGCACAAGGACTGCACCCCGGAGCAGCGCGCGGTGAAGGAGTGCAACGCGGGCATCTACTCCGTGGACGCGGCCTTCCTCTGGAAGGCGCTGGCCGAAATCAAACCCGTCAACGCGCAGGGCGAGTACTACCTCACCGACCTGGTGGAGATGGCCGCGAAGCTGGGCCCCGTGGGCGCGGTGGACGCGGACGCCACGGAGACCGCGGGCGTGAACGACAAGGTGGAGCTGGCGGCGCGCGCCCGCGTCCTCCAGCAGCGCATCAACGAAGCCCACATGCGCGCGGGCGTGTCCATCCAGGACCCGGCCACCGCGTACATCGAAGAGGGCATCACCATTGGCACCGACACGGAGATTGGCCCCAGCGTGTCGCTGATGGCCGGCACCGTCATCGGCAAGGGCGTCATCATCGGCCAGGGCAGCGTGCTCACGGCTTCGGTCGTGGCGGATGGCACCCACATCAAGCCCTACTCCGTGCTGGAGGAGGCGCGTGTGGGCGAGCGCTGCATCATCGGCCCGTTCTCCCGGCTGCGCCCCGCCACGGAGTTGGCAGAGGAAGTGCATCTGGGGAACTTCGTGGAGACGAAGAAGGCCCGCATCGGCAAGGGCAGCAAGGCCAACCACCTGACTTACCTGGGCGACGCGAACATCGGCGCGGGCTGCAACATCGGCGCGGGCACCATCACCTGTAACTATGACGGGGTGAACAAGCACCTGACCGAGCTGGGCGATGGCGTCTTCATCGGCTCGGACAGTCAACTGGTGGCGCCGGTGAAGGTGGGGGACGGCGGGTATGTCGGCGCGGGCACCACGGTGACGAAAAATGTGCCTCCTGGGAGCCTCGCTGTGTCCCGTGCGCCACAGGTGGTGAAGGAGGGTTGGGTGGCGGCCAAGAAGGCACGGCAGGTGAAGGTGAAGGCTGGTTAGGAAGAGTGCTCGCCTGCTGCTCGGTCGGCGGGGCGGGGTTGGGCGTGTTGGGCGTGAACGGGTTGCCCGTGGTTTGCTCCGGCGCCGCGGGACGAGAAAGAGGCAGGAAGAACATGTGCGGGATTGTTGGCTACGTCGGTGACAAGGAATCTGCTCCCATCCTGGTGTCGGGCCTGAAGAAGCTCGAGTACCGGGGCTATGACTCCGCGGGCGTCGCGGTGGTGGGCGGCAACCAGCTCAACGTGGTGCGCGCCACGGGCAAGCTGCGCAACCTGGAGAACCGCGTGGTGCAGGACCTGCCCAAGGGCACCACCGGCATCGGCCACACGCGCTGGGCCACGCACGGCCGTCCCTCCGACGAGAACGCCCACCCGCACACGTACAAGAACGTCGCGGTGGTGCACAACGGCATCATCGAGAACCACCTGGCGCTCAAGGCGGAGCTGCGCGCGCGCGGCCACGTCTTCTCGTCGGAGACGGACTCGGAAGTGTTCGCGCACCTCATCTCCGCGGAGGTGGAGCGCGGCGTGGACCTGCCGGACGCCGTGCGCACGGCCATCAAGCAGGTGAAGGGCACCTACGGCCTGGTGGTGGTGTGCTCCAACGACCCGGGCCGCATCGTGTGCACGAAGGACGCGTCGCCCATGGTGCTGGGCCTGGGCCAGGGCCAGAACTTCATCGCCAGCGACGTGCCGGCGCTGCTCGAGCACACGCGTGACTTCGTCTACATGGAGGAGGGCGACCTGGCGGTCGTCACCGCGGCGAAGGTCGACATCTTCAACCGCGAGGGCAAGCTGGTGAACCGCCCCACGCGCCGCATCGACTGGACGCCGATGATGGCGGAGAAGGGCGGCTACAAGCACTTCATGCACAAGGAGATCCACGAGCAGCCCCGCGCCATCGCGGACACGCTGCGCGGCCGGATGCTCCTCACCGAAGGCGACGTCCACTTCGAGACCTGGAACCTCACGCAGGAGCAGGTCCAGACCTTCACCAAGGTCACCATCCTGGCCTGCGGCACGTCCTGGCACTCGGGCGTGGCCGGCAAGCACATGATTGAGTCGCTGGCGCGGCTGCCGGTGGAAGTGGAGCTCGCCAGCGAGTTCCGCTACCGCGACCCCATCGTGGAGAAGAGCCACCTGGTCATCGCCATCAGCCAGTCCGGCGAGACGGCGGACACGCTCGCGGCCTTCAAGGAAGCGAAGCGGCTGGGCGCGCACACCATGGCCATCTGCAACGTCATCGGCAGCGCGATGACGCGTGAGGCGAACCTGCACGTCCTCACCAACGCGGGCCCGGAGATCGGCGTCGCGTCCACCAAGGCGTTCACCACGCAGCTCGTGACGCTGTACCTGCTGGCGGTGAAGCTGGGCCGCATGCGCGGCACGCTGTCCGTGGAGGGCGCGCAGGAGCACCTGACGCACCTGACCCAGGTGCCGAAGATGATCGAGGACGTCCTCAAGTGCGAGCCGCAGGTGAAGCGCGTGGCGCGCGAGTTCATGAACGCGCAGGACTTCCTCTTCCTCGGCCGCGGCCCCATGCACCCGGTGGCGCTGGAGGGCGCGCTCAAGCTGAAGGAGATCTCGTACATCCACGCGGAGGGCTACGCGGGCGGTGAGATGAAGCACGGCCCCATCGCGCTCATCGACGAGAAGATGCCCGTCGTGGTCATCGCGCCGAAGCAGCCGCACATCGCCTACGAGAAGATCATCGGCAACATCGAGGAGGTCCGCGCGCGCGGCGGCAAGGTCATCGCCATCCTCGACGAGGACGACAACCAGGCGGACACCCTGGCCGACCACGTCATCCGCATCCCCGCCGCCTGCGCGCTGCTCGCGCCGGTGGTGGCCACCATCCCGCTGCAGCTGCTCGCGTACCACGTGGCGGAGATGCGCGGGAACGACGTGGACCAGCCGCGCAACCTGGCCAAGAGCGTGACCGTCGAGTAGCGCTTCACGGCTTCCACGCCTGGATGCGAAAGAGCCCGGACTCCCTTCACCAGGGGGCCCGGGCTTCTTCGTTCGCCGGCGCTACTGCTCGTCCGCCAGCTCCAGGAGCACCTCCAGGTCCGCGGCGGCGTCCAGCGACTCCAGCAGCTCCAGGTTCTCCACCACCTCGCGGTCCTCGTCGGTGAGCGGGGGCTGGGGCCGGCGGGCTTCGGTGGGCGGAGGCGAGGCCTCCGGGGGCACGGCCTTCGCGGGCGCGGGGACCTCCTTGGACGGCGGGGACTGCTGCGCGGACGCGGGCACGCCCGCCGCGAGCGCGAACAGCAGCAGCCAACAGGGCGCGGGCCTCACTTGTTGCGCCGCCTTTCGCGCAGCCGCTCGCGTGCCTCCTGTCGCTCCTCCGGAGACATCCGCCGCCAGCGGCGCATGTTCTCCAGCATCTGCTCGCGGCGCTCCGGGTGTTCCTTGAGGTAGGCGCGCACCCGTTCGCGCAGCTCCGCGCGGCGCTCCGGGGGGAGGCCGCGCAACTCGCGCACCTGCTCACGCACCGCCTGCCGCTCCTGGGGCGACAGCTTCCGGAAGTCGCGCAGGTTGTTCCTCAGCCGCTCGCGCTCCTCCGGGGGCAGCTGCCGCCAGCGCTGGAGGTTCGCGCGCACGCGGGCCTGCTCCTCGGGGGACATGGCCTTGAACTCGCGCAGCCTCGCGCGCAGGGCCTCCTTCTGCTCCGGCGGGAGCTTCTCGAAGCGCTCCGCGGCGGTGGGCGCGGGGGCGTTGGTCGCGGAGGCGGGCATGCCGATGAGCAGCGCCACCGCCAGCACGCCGGCGGTCATCCTTCCCAGCATCACGGCACCCCCAGCTCGTGGAGGTTCTCGACGACCTCCAGGTCTTCGGAGCTGTCCAGCCCCAGCACTTCGTAGTCCTCGACCAGCTCCAGGTTCGCCGCCACCTCCAGCGCGCCCGGGTCCCACTCCTCCAGCGCGGGCGCCTCCACGCGCGTGCGCCCCGCCACGAGCAGCGTCAGCACCACCGCGGCGGCCAGGCCCGCGGAGGGCACGAGCACGCCGGGCCTCAAGAGGTGCGCGAACCGTTCGCGCCAGGTGGGCGGCAGCGCGTCCACCCGCGCCAGCACTTCGCGCCGGGCGGACGGGGAGGGCGTGAAGGCGGGCAGCTCCGCCATCCGCGCCACCGTGAGGCGCAGGAGCCTTTCCGTCGCCTGGCACTCCGCGCAGGCGCCCAGGTGGGCCTCCACCCTCGCGCGGTGCGGGGGCGGCAGCTCTCCGTCCACCCAGGCCGTCAGGTCCTCTTCGAACGCACAGCTCATGCCCGGCTCCTCGCGGGCACGGTGCCCGCCTGCAACGCTTCAATCCTGCGCGCCACCGCCAGGGTGGCCCGGTGGATGAGGCTCTTCACGGCGGCCTCGCTCGCCTCCAGCGCCTCGGCGATGTCCCGGTACGCCATGCCCTCGAAGCGGCACATGGTGAACGCGGCCCGCTCGCGGTCGCTCAAGCCCTTCAGGGCCAGGCCCACCGCCGCCTCCAGCTCCCGGCCGCTCAGCGCCTGGTCGGGCCTGTCTCCGTCGGGCCCTGGCATCCGCATCGCGCCCACGTCTTCCTCCGCCGGGGCCTCCGCCGTGAGGCGCGCCACGCGGTACTCGCCGCGCCGCAGCTCGTTGAGGCAGTGGTTCGTCGCCACCCGGAAGAGGAACGTCTTGAACTTCGCCGTGGGCTTGTAGGCGCGCGCGTGGCGGTAGAGCTTCACGAAGATGTCCTGCGTGAGCTCCTCCGCCCGCGCCGCGTCCCCCACGAAGCGGAACGCGAAGCGCGCCACGCTCGCGTGGTGCCGGTCGAAGAGCCAGGCGAAGGCCTGCTTGTCGCCCGCCGCCACCTTCAGCATCGCCTGCGTGTCCGGGTCCCAATCCATCCGTGAGGCCCCAAACCCCGTTGCCCGCTGGAAGTTGCGGGCCCACCCACTTTGAACCCCACGGGGCGCCCCGGTTACAGTTTCGCCACCGTGTCCGATGCCTTCCGCCCACGTTCGCGCACACCGGCTCCCCACCCGGGAGGGGAGGCGGAGCCCACGTCGGACCTGGCGGCCTGGGAGGCTGCGTCGGAGCCTCTGGCGCAGGGCGGCACGCCCACCCCGCCCACGGACTCGCCGCTGCCCATGTACCTGCTGGCGCAGCAGGCCCGGCGGGCGCAAGGGGACGAACAGAAGCGCCTGGCCTGGAACCTCAACCAGCTCCTGGAGGAGCTGGGGGCGCAGGGCGGAGGCCGGACGGAGGCGGACGCCTTCCACCGGCTGCTGGAGGGGGGCAACCTGGACGGGCTGGTGGACTCGGACGGGCGCTCCTGCCGGGCCACGGCGGTGGAGTCCCTGCTGTCCCTGGGCTTCCCCTACGCGCTGGAGGTGCGCCCGGAGGACCTGGAGCACCTCACCCACGCCCCCGTCCCGGGCGCGCGGCTGACGCCTCCCAGGGGGGGCCCCTTCCCGGCCCTGGCCATGGGGCTGGGGGCGCTGGCGCTCCAGGTGGTGCTGGGACTCACAGGCGTCGTCGTGCCCGGCGGGCTGCTCATCCTGCAGGGGCTCCTGACCCTGCTGTCCCTGACCGTGCTGACGGTTGCCTCCGTGGGCTCTCCCCTGTATCGCGGAGCCCTGGCGCTGCTGACGGTGGTGTCCGGGGTCGGGTTGGGGATGGTGCTGGTGCCAGAGGTTCCGGCGGGTTGGGCGGCCGGATTGGGAGGGCTGGTGGCCGCCTTCCTGGCTGCCCTGCGCAAGAGCTGACCGCCAGGACCCGAAACGGATGTCAGAGGGGTGGACTAGGGTCTACCCATCGCGTACTAAAAGCGCGTTCAGGTGGACCGGGGTGGTCCACTCTTCCAAGGAGCGACGAGAAATGGCCGTGAATCAGGAGAAGGAAAAGGCGATCGAGCTGGCGCTGGCGGCGGTGGAGCGTCAGTTCGGCAAGGGGTCCATCATGCGGCTCGGCAACGACGAGCCCATGATGAAGGACGTCCAGGCCATTTCGACGGGGTCCACTTCGCTCGACATCGCCCTGGGCGTGGGCGGCGTGCCGCGCGGACGCATCATCGAAATCTTCGGGCCGGAGTCCTCCGGCAAGACGACGCTGTGCCTCCACATCGTCGCGGAAGCGCAGAAGAAGGGCGGCGTGTGCGGCTACATCGACGCGGAGCACGCGATGGACGTGGGCTACGCGCGCAAGCTGGGCGTGCGCACCGACGACCTGCTCCTGTCCCAGCCGGACACCGGTGAGCAGGGCCTCGAAATCGCGGAGATGCTCGTGCGCTCCGGCGCCATCGACGTGCTGGTGGTGGACTCGGTGGCCGCGCTCGTGCCGAAGGCGGAGCTCGAGGGCGAGATGGGCGATGCGCACATGGGCGTGCAGGCCCGCCTCATGAGCCAGGCGCTCCGCAAGCTCACGGGCACCATCTCCAAGAGCCAGACGTGCGTCATCTTCATCAACCAGATCCGCATGAAGATTGGCGTGATGTTCGGCAACCCGGAGACCACCACGGGCGGCAACGCGCTGAAGTTCTACGCGTCGCAGCGCATGGACATCCGCCGCGTGGGCGCCATCAAGAACGGCGAGAACGTGGTGGGCAGCCGCACCCGCGTGAAGGTCGTGAAGAACAAGGTGGCGCCGCCGTTCAAGGAAGTCGAATTCGACATCATGTACGGCGCGGGCATCTCGAAGGAGGGTGACCTCATCGACCTGGCCTCCAACGAGAACATCATCGAGAAGAGCGGCAGCTGGTTCTCCTTCAAGGGAGAGCGCATCGGCCAGGGCCGGGAGAACGCGAAGGAGTACCTGCGCGAGCACCCGGAGACCTACAAGGAGGTCGAGAGCCTGGTGCTGGAGAAGTACGGCATCGGCAAGACGGCCGGTGCGGCGGCCCCCGCCGCAGAGCCCAGCGAGCCGGCGGAAGGCGAGAAGCGCCCGCGCGTGAAGGCCGTGAAGTAGCCCGCGAAGCGTTTCGTGGAATGGACCGCCGCGCACCTCCGGGGGGAGCGGCGCGGCGGGTGAAGCGAGAAGAGGGGCCGGTCTCCAGCGATGGGGCCGGCCCCTTTTTCTTCACCGTGAGAGGGATTGGGCGCGTGACGCGCACCGTCATCACCGGCCTGTCGCCGGGATGTTTCGTGTGGAGGGAGGAGCGACTCTAGACTTCGCGGACCGGGAGCCCCTTCACCCCTGCTTCCCGCTGGAGTCCATCGCCTTGTTCAACCCCTTCAAACGCCGCACGTTCCTGCAAGCCGTGGTTGCTGTCGCGGCGACGACGACCTTTGGATGCTCCGACGACGACTCGACGGACGCGTCGGATGGCTCGCCCTACTTCCCGCAGTCGCTGGCGTCGGGGGATCCGCGTCCGGACAGCGTGGTGTTGTGGGTGCGCGTGGAGGACAAGGACCGCGCCGGGGACAACCTGCCCTTGCGGCTGGAGGTCTCCCCGACGGAGGACTTCAAGACGCTGGTGCTGGACAAGAAGGACCTGTCGGCGCTGGCGGAGCATGACCACGCGGTGAAGGTGAAGGTCACCGGGCTGTCCGCGCGCACGACGTACTACTACCGCTTCTCCTACGAGAAGGACGGCCAGAAGCACACCACGCGCACCGGGCGCACGCGCACCGCGCCCGCGGCGGGGGATGACGTGCCGGTGAAGTTCGTCTTCGCCAGCTGCCAGGACTTCATTGGCCGCTACTACAACGCCTGGCAGCGGCTGTTGCAGCTGGACGCGGACCTGGACTTCGTCGTGTTCCTGGGCGACTACGTCTACGAGACGACGGGCGACACGTCCTTCCAGTCCGGCGACGGCGGCCGGGCCGTGCGCTTCAGCGCGCCAGAGGAAGCGCTGCCGCAGGGCACGGGCCTCACCGCGTTCCTGGCGGCGAACTCGCTGTCCAACTACCGCGACCTCTACAAGACGACCCGCACGGACCGGCAGCTGCAGGGCGTGCACGAGCGCTACCCGTTCATCATCGTCTGGGACGACCACGAGTTCTCCGACGACTGCTGGCAGGACGTGGCCACGTACGAGGACGGCAAGCGGGACGAGACGCAGCTCACCCGCAAGCTCAACGCGGAGCAGGCCTTCCTCGAGTACATCCCGCTGGACACGGTGCAGTCCGGCGCGGGTGCCATCGACGTGGCCAGCGAGCCGCGCTTCCCCCACTCGCGCATCTACCGTGACTTCGAGTACGGCAAGCACCTGAAGCTGCTGGTGACGGACTACCGCAGCTACCGGCCGGACCACCTCATCCCGGAGGACGCCTATCCGGGCGGCGTGGTGCTGGACGAGACGCTGCTGGGCGCGGCGCTCCAGGACCAGCCGGACGCGGTGAAGCAGACGTTCCAGACGGACACGTTCGCGTACGTGAACATCGACGACGCGGCGTACGCGAACCAGAAGCAGGTGCTCCAGGGCGTGTACCTGAGCCAGGCGAAGGCGGCGGGCCTGACGGACGCGGAGGCCGCGCAGAAGGCCGGCCAGTGGGTGGCCGGTCCGGTGGCGCTCTACTACGTGAACCAGGTGCTGGCGGCGGTGAACAAGGGCCTGGTGATTCCGCCCGCGGGCAAGCCCCGGGGCCTGGCGTACGCGCACATGGGCAAGGCGGCGCTCTTCAACATCCAGGGCTCGCGCTACGTGGTGGTGAAGGACACCTTCGACCTGTTCGCGGCGGTGAAGTTCAAGATGACCGCCGGCAAGAGCGAGGACGTGTTCGGCCCGGCCCAGGAGGAGTGGTTCAACCAGACGCTCACCACGGCGCAGAACACCTGGAAGATGGTGGTGAGCTCCACGTCGCTGTCGGCGCTCATCTGGGACTTCCGGCAGCAGGCGGACATCAGCGACCCGACGCTGCGCCAGCGCTTCTACTTCAGCGTGGACCAGTGGGACGGCTTCCCCACGAAGAAGAAGGTGATGCTCAACGCGCTCAAGGCGGGCGTGACGAACACGCTGTTCATCTCCGGGGACATCCACGCGTCGTTCGCGTCGGTGGAGGAGGGCGTGCCCACGCTGACGGCGCCGGCCATCACCTCCGGCTCCATCAAGAGCCTGGCCAGCCTGGCGCTGATTGGCGCGGGCTACGCCACGGGCGCGCCGGTGTACCAGCACGCCGTCGTGGAGATGGAGAAGACGCTCCAGGCGTCCAACCCCGGCCTGCGCTTCGCGGACGCGGACTCGCACGGCTTCGTGTTGATGGAGGTGAAGGCGGACGAGACGCTCGCCACCTTCCACCTCATCCCCGCCGGAGAGGTGGCCAAGGACTACTCCAAGCGCGCGGACAGCGAGCTGGAGGCGAAGTTCACCGCGAAGACCTTCCGCGTGAAGAACAGCGACATCCAGCCGGCCTGAGCGGGACGCGCATGAGGTGACGCGAAGGGCCGCGTGGGGGAATCCCCGCGCGGCCCTTTTTCATGCGTGGCCCGTGGGCTTCTTCAGCGCGGAGCGACCCGCAGGATGAGCCCCGCCGGAGGGAGCCGGAATTGCACGCCCACGCCCCACGTCTTGAGGGTTCCGTCCTGCAGCAGGGCGACGCCGTCGAAGATGCCCATGGGCATCGCGTCCACGACGTCCGTCAGCGTCGCGGGCGGGCTCGCCTGCCCGTAGTCATTGCGTCCCCAGGCGCGCAGGGTCCCGTCCTGCCGGAGGGCCACGAGGACATCGTAGCCGCCGCGCACGTCGATGAAGCCGACCGGGTCCGTGACGTTCTCATAGCCGTTGTGGCTGGCACCGAAGTCCCAGCCCCTGAGGGTGCCATCCGACAGGATCGCGGCGCTGCCGAAGGTGTTGCCCCCGATGGCCTTCACGCCGGACAGGTCCGCCGGAGGAAGGCTCGTTTGTCCGTACTCATTGCGTCCCCAGGTGGCGACGGTGCCGTCCGCCTTGAGCGCCAGCGAGAAGTACATGGACACGGAGATGGCCACCACGTCCTGGAGGCCCGCGGGGACCTTCGTCCGGTCGTACTCGAAGCCGCCCCAGGCCACGACCGTCCCGTCCCGCCTCAGCGCCGCCGCGATGTTCGAGGCCGCCGAGATGGCGACGACGTCCGACAGGCCTGTGGGGACCGGCGCGCGGGAGCCGCTCAGGTCACCCCACTCCACGACCGTGCCGTCCGCCTTGAGGGCCACGGCGAAGGCGGAGCCCACGGCTACGCTGACCACGTCCGACAGGCCCCCCGGAGGGCTGTGGAGGTCGGGGCCCCATCCGGTGACGGTGTCATCCGGCGTGATGCCCAGATTCCAGTCTTCGATGGATGCCGCCAGGGTCTGCTGCCGCACGACGCGCAGGGACACCGTGGCCGCGGGCCGCCACGCCGGGCCGGGCTTGACGACGACGTCGCGCACACCCGGGCTGACGTTCGCGGGGACGCGCACCATCACCCGGGTGTCGGACCAGAAGAAGTAGTCGGTCACCTCGACGCCGCCCACGGACACGTGGGACTCGCCGCGCTGCGCTCCGAAGCCGGAGCCGGTCAGCTCCAGGTGGCCGCGCTGGACCGCCAGCTTGGGCACGACGACGGTGGGCGCCCCCTGCCGGGTGAGGGTGAGCTCGACCGTCGCCGGCTCGTCCACGCGGACCTCCACGGAAACCTCCGGGCTGGCGTAGTGGTCCTTGCTGGCGGAGACCGTATAGGCCCCGGCGAGCAGCCCGGGCATGGAGAAGCGGCCCTCCGCGTCCGTCGTCGTGCCCATCCGCTCCGGGCCGTCGGCCACGACCGTGAGGCCCGCGGCGCTCTCGCCGTCCTCCAGCACGACGCGTCCGGAGAGGTCGCCGCGCTCTCGGTAGAGGAGCCCGGAGACGGACGTCTGCGCGTTCGCGCGCACCTCCACCTGCTGTTCGTACGGGACATAGGTGTCTCGCCGCGCGCGCAGGGTGTACGTGCCCGTGGGGATGCCCGTGAGGGCGAAGGCGCCCTGGTCGTTCGTCTGGGTGGTGAAGTCCGTATCCACGAGCGCGACTTCGATGTTCGCGACGGCGACGCCACCCTCCAGGAGGACGGTGCCCGCCACGGTGCCACGCTCGCGGGTCAGCGTCTGGGAGACGGAGGACTGCGCGTTCGGGCGGACCTCCACCTGCTGCTCGTATGGGGCGTAACCGTCGCGCGAGGCCCGCAGGGTGTATGTGCCCGTGATGACCCCGGTGAGCGTGAAGCGGCCCTCCGCGTCCGTGCCCGTGGCGTGGCTCGTGCCGACGAGTTGCACCGCGATGTCCGCGGCGCTCCCTCCGCCTTCCAGCTGGAACAGTCCGACCACGGTGCCGCGCTCGCGGGTCAGCGTCTGGGAGATGGACGTCTGCGCGTTCGCGCGCACCTCCACCGTCTGCTGATACGGATCGTAGCCATCACGCCGCACGCGCAGGGTGTACATGCCCGTGAGGACTCCGGTGAACGTGAAGCGGCCCTCCGCGTCCGTGACGGTGGAGTGCTCCGTGCCGACGAGCTGCACCGCGATGTCCCCAGCGCTGGCTCCGCCCTCCAGGAGGAAGGTGCCCGCCACGGAGCCTCGCTCGCGTGACAGCGTCTGGGTGACGGAGGTCTGCGCGCCCGCGCGGATCTCCACCTGCTGCTCGTACGAGACGTAGGTATCGCGCGAGGCGCGCAGGGTGTACGTGCCCGTGGGGATGCCCGTGAGGCTGAACTTGCCCTGGGCATTCGTCTGGGTGCTGAAGTTCGTGTCCACGAGCAGCACCGCGATGTTTCCGGCGGTCGCGACTCCTTCCAGTTGGAAGGTGCCCGCCACGGAGCCGCGCTCGCGGGACAGCGTCCGGGTGACGGAGGTCTGCGCGCCTGCGCGGACCTCCACCTGTTGTTCGTGCGTGACATAGCCCTCGCGCTGAGCGCGCAGGGTGTACGTGCCCGTGGGGACCCCCACGAGGATGAACTGGCCCTGGGCGTTCGCCCGGCTGAGGACGTCCGTATCGACGAGCGTCACCAGGACGTTTTCGGCCCTGGCTTCTCCCTCCAGGAGGATGGTGCCCGCCACGTTGCCGCGCTCGCGCTGGAGGGACAGGGCGACGGAGGCCTGGGCGTCCACGGCCACCTCCACCGTCTCCTGGGCCGGCGCATACGTCTCCTTCAGCACCTGCACGGTGTACGAGCCCGTGGGCAGCGCCGTGAAGACGAAGTGGCCCTGCGCGTCCGTCTGGGTCTGGTGCGAGGTGCCCGTCAGCGCGACGGTGATGCCCTCCGCGCTGGCGCCCCCTTCCAACTGGACGGTGCCCGTGAGGCCGCCTCGCTCGCGCTGGAGCGTGAGCGTCGCGGACGCGGTCTGACGCGCCTTCACCTCCACGGCTTCACTTGCTTCACGGTAGAGGGGCTTCTGCACGATCAGGGTATGGGCGCCTGGTGAGACGTCCACCAGCGTGAAGCGGCCCTCCGTGTCGGTCGTCGCCTTGAGCTCGGTGCCCTGCACCGTGACCGCGATTCCCTCCGGTGGGGCCGCGTCGTCGAGCGCGACCTGCCCGGAGATCCGGCCCACGGACGGTCCTGCGTCGGGCGGCGGCAGGGGGGATTCGCCGGGGCCGTTGCAGGCCGCGGTCAGGACAAGAAGGAGGTAGAGCCAGGAGGAACGTGCGAGGCGCATGAAGAGCACTGACAGGAAGTGAGGCGTTGGCGGGGGCAAAAGCTGTCTTTTTTTCCGCCAGCGGGATGCACCGCGGACGAAAACCGGGGGAACGGATTCTGACCCGGGCGCTCATGGAGAGCCACCCCCCCCAATCCTGGCAGGGACGGGTATTTTGATTTTTCCTTGTTTATTCTGGTTTCCTTGAGCGCGGCTCCCATGAGGGGAGTCCGGACCCGACACCGGGAAGGAGCACCTCGTGGGCGCGCGCAAGGGATGGCAGGGGCTGCTGGGAGCAGGGCTGATCATGGCGGTGGGAGTGGCGGAAGCGGCGCCCTGGCGCAGCGTGCTGTATCCGTCGACGTGGACGCCCGGGTACTCGCAGCCGGGCAACCCGTCGCGGTTCCTGCACGACTTCTCCTACGCGGGCTACCAGATGCGGCAGGCGGAGCCACCGTTCCGGACGGACCGGGTGCTGGACGTGACGCAGGCGCCGTACTTCGCGGACAACACGGGTGCGTCGGACGTGACGGCGGTGTTGCAGCAGGCGCTCGACGACGCGGGGGCGGTGGCGGGCGGCGGGGTGGTGTACCTGCCTCGGGGCACGTACCGGGTGGCGCCGCCCTCAGGCAAGCCGTACGCGCTGCTCATCCGGTACAGCAACGTGGTGCTGCGCGGACAGGGGGCCACGTCCACGTTCCTCTACAACTCCGCCACGGACATGCGCAGCAAGCGCGTGGTGCAGGTGGGGCCGCGCGACACGACGGTGTCCTGGACGTCGGCTTCGACGGCGTCGGTGGCGCTGACGCAGGACGCGCCCAACCAGGCGACTCGTGTCCAGGTGGCGAGCGTGTCCGGCTACACCGTGGGCACCTGGGTGGTGGTGCGAGCGGACCTGACGGCGACGCGCAGCGCGGAGCTCAACATGGGCACGGAGTGGACGTCGCTGCCCGGCCCGTCCTTCTACCGGCGGGTGGTGGCGGTGGACGCGGCCACGCGGATGCTGACGCTGGACATCCCGCTGCGCCAGGGGCTGCTGATGCGCGACAACGCGCGGGTGTACCGCGTGCCCGCGCACCTGTCGGAGGTGGGCGTGGAGCACCTGGCCATCGGCATGCGGGAGAACCCTACACCGGGCCTGGCCGAGGAGGACTACACGGTGCCGGGCACGGGCGCGTACCAGGTGCACGAGTCCACGGCGCTCTTGATGAACCACGTGGTGGACGGCTGGGTGCGTGGCGTTGGTTCCTACCGGCCGCCGTCCAACACGCAGGACGTGCACGTGCTGTCCAACGGCATCGACCTGAACTACGCGCGCAACATCACGGTGGAGGGGTGTGAAATCGACAAGCCCCAGTACAAGGGCGGTGGCGGAAACGGCTACCTGTATTCCATCCGGGGCAGCGACAGCCTGGTGAAGGACAGCGTGGCGTACGGCGGGCGGCACAACTTCGACTTCCGCTCCATGCACACCACCGGCAACGTGCTGTTCAACAACCGCGTGTCCAACGGCGAGAAGGTGTCCGACTTCCACATGCACCTGAGCGCGGCGAACCTGGTGGACAACACCACGCTGTACCTGGAGCGCTTCGAGGCGGCGGACCGCTCGCCCTATGGCACCACGAGCCACGGCGTCACCACGACGGAGAGCGTGTTCTGGAACACCAACGGGGCGAAGCCGCCGCCGTACGGGGGGAACAGCGTGGTGCGCTCGCAGCAGTACGGGCAGGGGTACGTGATTGGGATGCGCGGCAGCGCCACGGAGGTGAACGCGGTGGTGACGACGAAGACGGCCCCCGCGGACCTGGTGGAGGTGGCGCAGTCCGGGAACGAGCTGGTGCCGCAGTCGCTCTACGTGGACCAGGTGCAGAAGCGGCTGGGGCGCGCGGTGGAGCACGACGCGCGGGTGCTGGTGTACCAGGCGGAGAACCTGAAGCCGACGAGCACCCCGGACCCGTCGTCCACCGGCGTGGAGGCCGGGCCGGAGCTGGGCGGGGTGCGCTACCACAACACGAACGCGGTGGGCGCGAAGGTGACGTACACGCTGTATCCGCGCACGGTGGGCACGTTCGCGGTGCGGGTGCGCACCAAGCGCAACAACGGGCGTGGGCAGTACCGGTTGGATGTGAACGGGGTGGCGGTGGGTGGGACGCGGGACGAGTACTCCGCCACCACGCAGTTCGTGGAGGTGGAGCTGGGGACGGTGACGTTCACGGACCTGGAGCCCCAGGCGTTCACGTTCACGACCGTTGGGAAGAACGCGGCGAGCACGGGCTACAACGTGGCCTTGGACGTCATCCGTCTGGTGCGGCAGTAGGGCAGCGGCGCGTCTCTGGGAGGCGCGGGCGGACCGGGGTATAGACGGACGCCATGCACGTCTATGCCGCCGCGTTGGCCCAGGAGCTGGGCATCAAGCCGGAGCAGGTGGACCGGACCCTCGCACTGCACGAAGAGGGAGGCACGGTCCCCTTCATCGCGCGCTACCGCAAGGAGGCCACGGGGGGACTGGATGAGGTTCAAATCCAGTCCATCCTGGACAAGGCCACGGAGCGCGCGGAGCTGGACGGGCGGCGCGACACCATCCTGCGCAGCATCGAGGAGCAGGGGAAGCTGACGCCGGAGCTGTCCAAGGCGCTCCAGGCGGCGCGGACGCGCGCGGAGCTGGAAGACCTGTACCTGCCGTACAAGCCCAAGCGCCGCACGCGCGCGGCCATCGCCCGGGAGAAGGGGCTGGAGCCGCTGGCGGACCTGGTGTGGAAGCAGGAGGGCCAGCGCGGGGAGAACCTGGACGCGCGCGTGAAGCCCTATGTGAGCGCGGACAAGGGCGTGGCGGACGTGGCGCAGGCGCTGGCGGGCGCGCGGGACATCTGCGCGGAGCGGGTGGCGGAGGACGCGAAGCTGCGCCGCGAGGCCCGCGACCTGTGCACGCGGCGGGGCACGCTGCGCTCGGACGTGGTGCCCGCGAAGAAGGGCGAGACGACCAAGTTCGAGAACTACTACGGCCACGAGGAGCCGCTGTCCCAGGCCCCGTCCCACCGCGTGCTGGCGCTGTTGCGCGGCGAGGAGGAGGGCGTGCTGAAGGTGAAGCTGGGCCTGCCGGACGACGAGGTGAAGGGGCTCTTCACCGGGCGCGTGGTGACGCGGCCGCAGTCGCTGTTCGCGGGCGAATTGCGCGCGGCGGTGGAGGATGGGTGGGACCGGCTGATGGGGCCGTCGCTGGAGTCGGAGCTGCGCGCGGAGCTGAAGGAGCGCGCGGACAAGGGCGCCATCGGGGTGTTCGGGGAGAACCTGCGGCATCTGCTGCTGGCGGCGCCGGCCGGGGCTCGGGCGGTGCTGGCGTTGGACCCGGGGCTGCGCACGGGCATCAAGCTGGTGATGCTGGACGCGACGGGGACGGTGGTGGAGACGACGACGCTCTATTCGGAGCGGAGCGCGGACGAGCGGGCGCGCGCGGCGAAGCTGCTGGAGGCGGTGGTGCGCAAGCACAAGCCGGAGCTCATCGCCGTGGGCAACGGCACGGGCAGCCGGGAGGCGGAGGTCTTCACGCGGGACACGCTGAAGGCGATGGGCGTGCAGGTTCCCGTGGTGTCGGTGAGCGAGCAGGGCGCGTCCATCTACTCCGCGTCGGAGGTGGCGCGGGAGGAGTTCCCGGAACTGGACGTGTCGCTGCGCGGGGCGGTGTCGATTGGCCGGCGCTTGCAGGACCCGCTGGCGGAGTTGGTGAAGATCGACCCGAAGAGCATCGGGGTGGGGCAGTACCAGCACGACGTGGACCAGGGCCTCTTGAAGAAGAAGCTGGGCGAGGTGGTGGACTCGTGCGTGAACGCGGTGGGCGTGGACGTGAACACGGCGTCACCGCAGTTGCTGGAGCATGTGTCCGGAGTGGGTCCGTCGCTGGCGAAGAAGCTGGTGGCGCACCGGGCGGCGAAGGGGCGCTTCACGACGCGGCGGGAGCTGCTCAAGGTGAGCGGCCTGGGGCCGAAGACGTTCGAGCAGGCGGCGGGCTTCCTGCGGGTGCGAGGGCCGGAGCCGCTGGATTCGAGCGCGGTGCACCCGGAGCGCTACACGGTCGTGGAGCGGATGGCGAAGGACCTGGGCGTGGACGTGGCGTCGCTGGTGGGGAACGCGGCGCTGGTGCGCCAGATTGAAGCCAAGCGCTACCTGGGGCCGGAGCTGGGAGAGCTGACGCTGAAGGACATCCTGGCGGAGCTGGAGAAGCCGAGCCGCGACCCGCGTGGTGACTTCACGGCGCACGCGACGCGGGACGACCTGCGCACGCTGGAGGACGTGAAGGAGGGGATGGTGTTGCAGGGCGTGGTGACGAACGTGACGGCGTTTGGCGCGTTCGTGGACGTGGGCGTGCATCAGGACGGCCTGGTGCACGTGTCGCAGCTGGCGGCGCGCTTCATCAAGGATCCGTCAGAGGTGGCCAAGGTGGGCGACCGGCTGACGGTGAAGGTCCTGTCCGTGGACTTGGCGCGCAAGCGGTTGGCGTTGTCCGTGCGGGCGGTGCTGGAGGGTGGAGCGCCGCAGCCGTCCGGACGGCCCGCGCAGGCGAAGCCCGCCAGCGCGCCGGTGCAGCAGCAGCGGCCCGCGCAGAAGCCCGCGACGCAGGCACCGCCGCAGAAGAAGCCGGAGCCGTTCAACAATCCGTTCTCGAAGCTGAAGCGCTGAGCGTCGGCTGCTAGGCCCACCGCAGACAGCCTCTCCGTAGGATTTCCATGCCCAAGAAATGCTTGGTGTGTCCAGATGCTCGCGTTCGGATTGGTGCGGCCTATTGATCTAGTTCGGAGTCGACTATGCGCCAAGTAATGCTTCTGAGCGTGTCGACATATGGATCCATTGTCTCCAATGTCACTTTGTCGCGAGCCCTTTTGCAATTTTTGAATTTCGTTTGCTCAGTGGAAAGGCCAGGATTCCGGCAGAGGCAGTCGCCACCATGTGCTACGCAATTGCGACGGCGATACCAGATTGGGATGAGTTCTGAGATTTTCCCTTGTTCGAGGTTGCTTGAAAAGCTGGATTCGGCGTAGCCACGATGTGCGAGCGTTCTTCGAAGCAGTTCGAACACAATCTCTTCTGCTTGATCTTGGATTGTGCGTGGCAGGCCTTTGCCGTTGATGAGTTGATTGCCTTCCCAGTCGAGCTTTGGCTGGCCGGACAGTGACTTGCTTCGTGCAATTGTTTCGAGCAGGCTCCAAAAACGAAAGCACATTAGATCGTTGTTGGGTTCGCGAAGAGCTTCCCGATAAAGCTCAACATAAAGGCGAAGTCGGTCGGAGCTTCTCAGGCGCTCCATTCGTTGTCGTATTGTTTGCGGCTGCTCCCCGCCGGCATGTCCGCCGATTTGATTTCCTTGGTATTGCGGCGTAATGACCATGAAGTAGGTCATGCCTGAGTCGCTGTGTCTTATGTGGATTGCGAATATGGAGCCGGCCCCACCTCTGTGTACAGCCAGTAGGCTGATTAGTAGTTGCGCTTCGGACTTGGCTGCCTGCGCTGCTTCGTCGGGTGTGTTGGCCGTGATGTCGGGGAAGTTTAAGGCGATGCTTGGTTGTTTGTTGCGTGCGCGTTCGGTGTGGATGTGTTCGTTGATGGTTTTAGACATGCCGCGACTCTTTAAATGTTCGTCTGCGGCGTCTATTGAGTCTCTGCACGAGATCCCCTGAATCGGAAATGCGTCGGCAACTCCGAGATTAAGGGGTTGTGTTAAAAGTAGGTCTCGTACGAATACTATGGCTGAGTATCTGTTTTCGTTGGCGCTGTGGGTCATTGGGGTGTTGGGTTGCCGGTATTGCTTGAATGGTGACTGCTTCCTGATGCAGGGCGACTCAATCCAACGGGAACAACCGCGCTTCCTTCGCCAGCACCTCATTGCGCGCCAGCAGTCCCGTGAACCGCTTCGTCCCGTTCCGCGCATCGAACCGCGCCGCGATGTCGCGCGCCTGTGACTCCAGCCAGTCCTTCAGTGCTCGCGTCCCGTAGCCCCCGTCCACCGCGTGCAGCGGGAACGCGCGTGGCAATCTCAGGCTCACTTCGTCGCGGCCGTCCGCGACCACCTGTCCCACCAGGAACGACGCCGCCGTGTAGAAGCTGAACCGGTCCCGGTAGCTGGAGTGCTCCAACGCCCAGCCCAGGTGCTTCTCCAGCAGCGTGAGCCCTCGCGACAGGTTGCCCGTCAGCGCCAGGAACTCCAGGTGCTCTCCCACCGTGGCGAGGAACTCGCGGTTCTTCGCCACCATCGCGTAGCCGCGCATGTGGCAGTCCCGCGCTTCCTTCATCCGCTCCAGCTTGAAGAACGGATACAGCAACGTGCCCAGCGTCAGGTGCGGGATCTCCGCGCAGGACTGGCGCCCATCCAGGATGGGCTTCGCCTTCTGGATGGCCTGCTCCCACTCGCCCTTGTCCACGTGGTGGTCCAGCTCGTCGTCCAATTCGCAGACGCGGCAGTCCGTCAGGTGATCCCTGGGCGCGACGAGCCACGCCTCCCACAGGCGCTCCGCGTCCTCCGTGTCCCCCATGTCCCGAGCCATCTGGTAGCGCAGCTTCAGCGCCGCCCGCTTGCCCGCGTCCAGCTTCGCGAAGCTCTGGTCCACGTCATCCAGCGCGTCGGAAATCTGCTTGCGGCTGATGTGCGGGAACTCGTCCAGCCGGCCCACCACCCACTTCTGCTTCCAGAGCATGTCCTCCGGGTCGAACCGCTGCGGGTCCTTCTTCTGCTGCCCCCGGCACCACGCGAACGCCACCAGCGCCTTGTCCGGATACCCGCCGAACGTCGCCGCGTCGATGAGCGCGTCCCGCAGCTCGTACCCCAGCGGCACGTCGCCGTGCGCGTCCGTCAGCCGCACCGCCTCCTCCAGCGCGCGCACCTTCGCGTCGCCTTCCGGCAGCTCTTCCGCCTGCCCGCGCAGGGCCTCCACCTGCTGGCGCCAGTCCGCCATCAGTGCATCCCCCGCGAGCCCGGGCCCGACGAACCGCCCCCGCCGCCACCCTCATCCAGCCGCGCCGAGATGAGCCCCAGCAGCCCGTGGTTCAAGAGCGCCATCTCCTGCGCATTCAGCGGGTGCTGTCCCAACAGCAGCGCCTGCACGTAGAGCATCTCCACCGACAGCTTTAGCAGCTCCCGCCCCTCCATCGCCGCCAGCCGGCGCACCACCGGGTTGTGCAGGTTGAGGCAGAGCAACGCGCGCTCCTGTCCGCCCGTGCCCGCCATCACCCCGTCCAGCACGCCCGCGTACAGGTCGTCCGACTCCTCCCGCGCCCGCTCCGCGTCCCGCTTGAACGCGCCTTCCGCGTCCGAGCTGTAGAGCGTGGGCACCTCCGCCGGGAAGAACTTCTTCACCTCCACGCCGCAGCGGAACGGCGCCAGCACCCGCTCGGCCAGACGCAGCAGCGGGTAGACGGCCTCGCGTTCATCCAGCGTCAGCTCCTCGAAGCTCTGCGGCAGGTCCGCCGACGAGAACGGCGCCACCTGCGCCTCCGGCACCACGTGCGGCAGCTTCTCCAAGAGCGCCGTGTCATGCGTGTACGCCGCGTTGAGCACGCACAGCCCCTGCGCCGCCGCCACCCGAGCCACCTGCCGGAACCCGTCCAGCGTCGGCGTGTAGCGCACCACCGGCCACGACTTCCGGTAGTCCGCCAACGTCATCACCCCGAGCGATGTTTCAAAAGGCAGCCAGTGGATGACCAGCCGGTAGAAGTCATCGTCGTCCAGCGCCAGCCCCTTCACTGACAGCCCGTGCAGCGCAATCAACCGCTGCAACGCCCGGGGCTCCTCGTGCGCCAGGTCCATCAGGTACTTGCGCAGGGACTGTCCCAGGGCCTCGCGCGCCTTCGCCAGCACCGCGTCCTCGTAGAAGGACTCGCGGCTCGCGGTGGGCCTCAGGCCGTTCGCGTTCACCACGCACTTCACGAAGAACGCCCACTCCGGCAGCAGGTTCTCCGCGCTCTCCGACAGCAGCATCTGCTTCAGGTACACGCGGTGCTTCTGCTTCGCGTTGAAATGCGGCGACGCCGGCAACACATACGCCACGCCGTCCACGTCCCCCGCCTCCGAGCGCAGCGGAATCACATCCAGGAAGTCCGTGCCGAACACCTCGCGCCCGTACGCGAGCAGCGCCTGCCGCCGGTCTCCAGGCGTCTCGTAGAAGCGGCGCCAGGGCGGGCCGTCCGGGTTGAGCGTCTCCGTCTGTCCATCCACCGTGAGCCGCACGGGGAAGGGCAGCAGACCTCCATAGTGCTTCGCCAGCTGGCGCACCCGCTCCGGCGTGAACCACTCCGCCATGTCCGCGCGGGCCACCAGGTAGACGTGCGTGCCGGGGGCGTCCAGCGGGTGCTCGGAGACGCGCACGTCGTACGTGCCGTCGTGCCGTCCCCGCCACTCCAGTGTCCTCCCGTCCCCCTTCGCCGAGCGCGTCACCACCAGCAGCTCGTCGCACACCATGAAGCACGACAAGAGGCCGATGCCGAACTGGCCGATGAAGTCGTTGCGGCGGGCTTCCAGCTGCTCGCGCTTGGAGGACTCGCCGATGGTGGCCAGGAAGCGGTGGATCTCCTCCTCCGTCAGCCCCACGCCTTCATCGGTGAAGAGCAGGGTGGGCGGCCCGCCGTCCTGCTTCTCGCGCAGCTCCAGCCCCACGGCTCCTGTCGCCTGGGGCTCCAGCTGCTGGCGGGCGCGGATGGCGTCCGTGGCGTTCTGGAGCAGCTCCCGCACGTAGACCCCGGGCGAGCTGTACAGGTGGTGGGACAGGAGGTCGATGACCCCACGGAGGCTGACTTGGAATCGATGGTCCACGCGGCCGTCGAGCGTAGCGCGCTGCATCCTCCCCGGGGCCACAATCCCCCGCCGTGGGTGGATGAAGGCATGTGTCCTTCCCAAGGCAACCGGACGCGCCAGCCCCCTTCCGCCTCCCTGGCGGGGTGGTATGTCGCGCCCCGGCCATGCGGCGCCCCCGGGCGGCACGGCGACATGTCGTCTCTTTCCTTCCTCCTGGAGCGGACAACGATGGGCAACAAGCTGAAGGCAGTGGTGGTGGGCGCGGTGCTGGGCGTCGCGGGCGCGGCCTTCGCGCAGGGCACGCCGACGACGCCGGCGGCGGGCAAGGCCGACGCGAAGGCGCCGGCCAAGGCGGCGGCGGGCAAGGCCGCGGCCACGGCGGGCAAGACGGAGGTGACGTGGTGGGGCCACGCCGCCTTCGTGCTGAAGACGCCGGGCGGCGCGACCATCGCCATCGACCCGTGGTTCACCAACCCCAAGGCGCCGCAGGGCGCCACCTGGCCGGAGGCGGTGGACGCCATCCTCGTGTCCCACGGCCACTTCGACCACGTGGGGGAGACGAAGGCCCTGGCCCAGAAGACGAGCGCCAAGGTGTACGGCTCCTTCGAGCTGGTGAACCTCCTGGGTCTGCCGGAGGCGCAGGGCGTGGGCGCCAACGCGGGCGGGACGTTCACGGTGAAGGACGCCACCATCCACCTGGTGGAGGCGGTCCACTCCAGCAGCTACCAGGCGGACCCCAAGGCCCCGTCGCAGTACGCGGGCGCGCCCCTGGGCTTCGTCATTGAAATCGCCAACGGCCCCACGCTGTACCACGCGGGCGACACCGGGGCCTTCCAGTCCATGGCCCTCATCGCGGAGCAGTTCAAGCCCACCGTGGCCCTGCTGCCCATCGGCGGCCACTTCGTCATGGACCCGCCGCAGGCCGCCGTCGCCGCGAAGCTGCTGAAGGTGAAGACCGTGGTGCCCATGCACTACGGCACCTTCCCCGCCCTGGCCGGCACCCCGGACGCGCTCACCACCGAGCTGAAGAAGACCCGGGCCACCACCAAGGTGCTCGCCCTGGAGCCGGGCAAGGCCACCGCGCTGTAGGCCTTCCGGGTTCTCTTCGCGCGCCCGTCCGCCCTGGGTGGACGGGCGCGCTGTTTTTTCCACCAGGCATCAGCATCCGTTGCCGGACGACGCCGTGGGCCTGGGGTCGAGTGGCATCCCGGATGCGGCTGGGTTATTCCCCGCCTCAGCGCGCCCGAGGGGGAAGCTCCGGCCGCGCGCTTTCGAGGGGTGTACCGGTGTCGGTGCTGGTTTTTGGAAGGGGGACCTGGCTGGCCACGCTCCTGACGGACGTGGTCGCCGCGCATGCGCGCTCCCCCGCGCCCGTCCCGACCCCTCCGCTTCCGGACGGCGCCTCTGGCCGGGCCCGGGGCCGCGCCTTCCTGCGCCGCACGCTGCGGGCCTCGGGGCTCGTCTACGGCACGCCCGTGCCGCTGCCCTCGCCGGTGGATGGCGGTGAGCCCTTCGACGTCCCGGCGCGCGCCGTGGAGGACGAGCTGTTCCACGCCGTGGTGCGCACGCTGGCGCGCATGGCGCTGGACCTGGCGCGGGTGATGGACGCGCCGGAGGGCCCCCGGGTGGAGCAGCTGCTGGTGCTCTTCGCGGTGCTGGCGGGCGAGCTGGACCTGGCCATGGCGCTGGACGCACGGCTCGCGGCGGGGCTGCCGGTGCCCCGGCGGATGGTGGGCCGGGTGGAGGACGCGCTCGACAAGCGGGCGCCGTCGCTGGCCGGGGACCCGGTGTACGGGCTGGTGCTGCACAACGGCGCGCAGTACGCGGACGCGCAGCTGTTCTGCCGGCAGGCCATTGATTTGTTCTCGAGCGGGCGGCTGTCTCGCGCGACGGCGGAGCGGCGGCGGGACTTCGCGGCGCGGCAGAAGGCGCTGCTCGTGGACGTGCTCACGGCGCTCGCGTGCGTGGACCGCGAACCCAGCGCGCCCGCGCGTCGCGCCATCCTCCGGCAGGTGGAGGGGCTGAAGCTTCCGCACGCGCTGGAGGGCGAGGTGAAGGCCGCGGTGCGCCAGTCCTTCGAGCGCAAGCGCGACGTGCGGGAGGTGGTTCGCCGCGTGCGCAGCGTGGACATGCGGCACCTGCTGTTGGAGCAGGCGCTGCTGGCGGCGCTGGTGGACGGCCGGCGGACGCGGCGGGAGCGGGCCTTCATCGACACACTGGCGGGCGCGCTGCACGTGCCCCACGCGGAGCTGCGCCGTCTGGAATTGGAGATGGCGGAGTTCTACGCGCGGCATCGCTCGCTGGTGGATGTCTTCACCGTGTCGGACGCGGCCGGCGCCATGGGCGAGGAGCTCATGGGCGGCATGCAGGAGACGCTGGAGAAGAACTACCACCGGCTCATGCAGGAGGCGCGCGAGACGGGCGACCTGGCGGTGCTGCTCACCAAGGCGGCGAGGCGCCAGACGCTCACCGCCGACGAGCGTCAGCGCATGCGCGCGCAGCTCATCGACGTGGCGAAGGCCATCCCCGCGCTGGCCATCTTCGCCGCGCCGGGCGGCATCCTGCTGTTGGCGGCGCTGGCGAAGGTGCTGCCCTTCAGCCTGTTGCCCAGCGCCTTCCAGGACGGGCCCGCGGTGGACTCCGACGACGAGGACACCCTGGAGCGCGAAGCCGTCTGAAGTCCCGCGTGAAGCGCAGCGCGAACCACTCGTGGGCCTCGCCAGGATGCGAAGCCCCGCGAGGTTGCTCCCGCTACGCGGTGACCTCCAGAGCGCTCTCCGCATTCGCGGGCAGGAGCGGGGTGAGGAACGCAGTCAACGCCGCGAGGTCGCCAGGCCGGGCCGCGTGTCCCACGTAGCCATCCGGGCGGACCAGGATGAGTGCATCCCTTCCCGGGACCACGTCGTAGGCACGGTGGGCGTGGCCGTCCACGTCGAGCAGGGCCTCGGGGATGGGGGCCGCGCTCTTCCCGAGGATGCGGACGACGCGCACGGAATCACCGGCCCACGCGACGGCATCCGCGTGCGTGGCCCCAAAGACGAGCAGCGTCCAGTGGGGGCCGCGAAACCTGTCCGACAGTCGGACAGGTTTTCCGTGGGCATCCAGGCAGGGTGCATCCGGAGCGCGGTCTCCGGCCTGCACCCGCGCCGTGTCGCCTGAGACCTCCGGTGCCAGCGGACCGCCGCGATAGCTCAAGCCCAGCTGCAGCAGCTCTTCGCCGCGGTTCAGGGCCTTCATGCGTCCCTGCCGCATGCCGTCGAACAGCTTCGAGGACAGCCCGAGCACCCGCGCCGCGACGGGCAACCGCTCCGACTCGTAGGTGTCGAGCAGGGCCGGGTCCGCGCCCTGGAGCACGTGGCCCAGCTTCCAGCCCAGGTTGTAGGCGTCCTGAACGCCGGTGTTGAGCCCCTGGCCTCCGGTGGGCGGGTGCACGTGCGCGGCATCGCCCGCGATGAACACGCGGCCCACGCGGTAGCGGTCCGCCATGCGCACGTTGGGGCGGTACACGGACAGCCAGCTCGCGTCATGCAGGCGCACGGCCTGGCCCGGGCGAGCGGCCTCCTGGATGCGCTGGTTGAGCGCGGCCTCGGTGAGCTCCGGCATGGGGCTCCCGGGCTTCACCTGGAGGGCGAGCTGGAAGCGGTCCACGCCGGGCAGCGGGCACAGCGCCACCATGCAGCCCTTCGCGAAGGGCCATACGTGCCAGTGCGCGTGCTCCAGTCCGTCCACGCGCACGTCGCCCACGACCATGCGCTCCTCCTCATGGGTGACGCCGAGGAAGGTCAGGCCCAGCTCCTTGCGCACGCGGCTGTGTCCGCCGTCCGCGCCCACCAGGTACTCCGCGCGGACGGTCTCCTCCTCGCCGTTGCGTGTGAGCGTGGCGGTGACGCCGGTGTCGTCCTGGGTGAAGCCGGTGAGCGCGGTGCCGAACTCCACCGAGACACCCAGCGACGCCAGCCGGTCGCGCAGGATGCCCTCGGTGCGGGCCTGGGGCACGAGCCAGGGATTGGAGTGGGGCACGTCCGGGGTGGCGGCGCGGCGGGGCATCATGGTCCAGCGCCCCACGACGAAGCGCCGCCAATGGAGGCGGAGCTGGGGATAGGCATTGCCCGCGGCGAGCACGGCATCGAGCACGCCCAGGTCGTCCAGCACCTCCAGCGTGCGAGGCGAAAGCCCCTTGCCGCGAGATCCGACGAAGGGGCGCGGCGCCGCGTCCACGATGCGCACGCGAATGCCCCGGCGAGCGAGGTCACACGCGAGCGTCAGGCCCGTGGGCCCTGCGCCGATGACGAGCACCGGCAGGATGTCATGGGACATGGAAGGTCTCCTGTCGCGCGTCAGCGGCGACGGAGACAAGAATGTAAGGGACTGCTTATGTTGTCAGCTTGCGTTCCCGCCCCAGGAGTCCGGCATGCCGCGCGCGAAGCTTTCCCCTCGGAAGACACCCACGCAGCAGCGCTCGCGAGCGACGGTGGACGCGCTGGTGCAGGCGACTGCTGACATTCTGGTGCGCGACGGCTACGCGAAGCTGACGACGAACCGCATCGCGGAGCGGGCAGGCGTCAACGTGGCATCGCTGTACCAGTTCTTCCCCGGCAAGGAGGCGCTGGTGGCGGAGGTGTTGCGCCGCCACGTGAAGGAGCAGCGCGCCGCCACACGGGAGGTGCTGGCGACGCGGAAGTTCAACACGCTGGAGGACCTCATCCGGACGCTGGTGGTGCTGGGCTTCGCGGCGCACGCGGTGAATCCGAAGCTGCACCACGCGCTGACGGAGGAGCTGCCAGCGCGTCCGGCAAGGAAGTGGGACCCGGACGACGCGCCCATGCTGGAAGCCCTGAGCCGGTTCAAGACGGACGTGCCGGACCCGGAGCTGGCCCTGTGGCTCATCGACACGGTGGCCCACGCGGTCATCCACCGCGCGGTGGTGGAGCGCCCCGAGTCCCTGTCCCAGGGGCTGCTCCAGGAGGAGCTGGTGACGCTCCTCCTGCGCTACCTGAAGCGGAAGTAGGCGCCGGGCTTCAGCGCCCCGACGCCTGCGCGTCCACGGCGGCCAGCTCATCCTTGCCGAGCTTCACCTCCGCGCCGGCCAGGTTCTCCTCCAGGTGCTTCACGGAGGACGTGCCCGGGATGGGCAGCATCACCGGCGAGCGCGCCAGCAGCCAGGAGAGGGCAATCTGCGCGGGCGTCGCGTTGTGCTTCTTCGCCACGGAGTCGAGCGTGCTCCCCGGCTTCGCCAGACCGCCCGTCGCCAGCGGGAACCACGGGATGAACCCCAGGTTCTCCTTCTCGCAGTAGTCCAGCACCTTCTCGTGCACGCGGTCGGTCAGGTTGTACCGGTTCTGCACCGATACGACGTCCACCACCTTGCGCGCCCGCTCGATCTCCTCCACCGACACCTCCGACAGGCCGATGTGGCGGATCTTCCCTTCCTTCTGCAGCGCCTTCAGCTCACCCAGCGATTCCTCCACCGGGACCTTCGGGTCGATGCGGTGCAACTGGTACAGGTCGATGCGCTCCAGCTTCAGCCGGCGCAGCGACAGCTCCAGCTCCTGGCGCAGGTACTTGGGCGCGCCCACCGGGTGCCACTCGTTGGGCCCCGTGCGCACCAGGCCCGCCTTCGTCGCCACGACCACGCCCTTGGCGTAGGGGTGCAGGGCCTCCGCGATGATCTCCTCGCTGAAGTAGGGGCCGTAGGAGTCCGCCGTGTCGATGAAGTCCACGCCCAGCTCCAGCGCGCGGCGCAACACGCGCACCGCCTCCGCCCGGTCCTTGGGCGGACCCCAGATGCCAGGGCCGGTGAGCTGCATGGCGCCGTAGCCCAGCCGGTGGACGGGCAAATCTCCGCCCAGCTTGAAGGTGCCGCTCTTCTCCGCGGGTCGCGTCGAGGTTCCGCTCATGAGTGCTTCCTCCGTGCAGATGAACGCCCAGACAGATGCATGTGCAGTAAATGCGTTTCAGGCCGTCCGGTACCGTTCGGCCAGTGCGTGGGTCGCCCCACGCAGCAGCCCGGCCTCCGCCTTCTCCAGGGCAGTGAGGGCCTCCGCGGCCTCCAGTCCGGGGACGCAGACCGTCTCACCGCGCTCCAGCGCGACGAGCGACGCCGTGACGACGTCCTCCGGCGACATGGTGCCGGGATAGCCGCCGTTGAACTCCGTGAAGGTCATGCCCGGGCAGACGACCTGCGCCACCACGGGCGTGCCGCGCAGCTCGCCCGCGAGCGTGCGGGTGAAGTGGACGAGGAACGCCTTCGCGCCCGCGTAGGTGGCCCGGTGGGGCAGGGGACCCGGTGGCATCGCGCCGGAGAAGGCGAGCAGGGAGGCGACGTTGATGACCGCGCCCTTGCCCCGCGCCAGCATGCCGGGCAGCGCCGCGCGCGTGGCCAGCATCGGCGCCATCATGTGCAGGTTCGCCAGGCCTTCCAGCGCCGCGGGCTCCACCTGCGCGAAGGGGCCATAGCCGCCCACGCCCGCGTTGTTGATGAGCAGGGTGAGGTCCTCGCCCGCCGCGCGCGCGGCCACCCGCAGGAGGTCCGCGTGCACCGTGAGGTCCGCCCGCAGCACCTCCGCGCGGATGCCATGCGCCGCCGTCAGCTCCGCCGCCAGTGCCTTCAGCCGCTCCTCCCGCCGAGCGACGAGGACCAGGTCATATCCAAGCGCCGCCAGCCTCCGGGCATACACCGCACCAATTCCCGCGGACGTGCCCGTCACCAACGCTGTTCCTCGACTGCCTGCCATGCCTGCTCCCTGAAGGAGGTGGAGAGGGGGGCGTCCGACTCCGACGCAATGAATGCTGGAGATGGGGACTGCCGCCGCGAAGCGCATGCCGCTTGGGCCGCACCCTCGGCCGCTGGGTAACGAAGGGCGGTCAGCCGTGCAAGCGGGATGCAGGCCCAGAGGGCATCAAAATGACGGAGGCGGTCCAGCGCGCAACGGTCGATCACCGTGGGTGCACGTTTCCGCCCGAAGCAGGGGCGAAGTCCCCGCCGCGACGCACCGAAAAAACCTGTCCGACAGTCGGACAGGTTTTGGAGCGCCAAGGCCAGGGGCCCGCGCTCCGTCCAGGGCCGCGCGAACCAGTCCGACAGTCGGACAAGTTTTGGAGCGCCGTGGCCGGGGGGCCGGCGCTTCGCCCGGGGCAGCACGAACCTGTCTGACAGTCGGACAGGTTTTGGAGCGCCGTGGCCAGGGGGCCGGCGCTCCGCCCGGGGCTGCGCGAACCTGTCCGACAGTCGGACAGGTTTTGGGGAACCGCGGCCGGTGGCGCGCCTTCAGCCCAGCGCCTTGACCGTCGGCTCTGGCGTGTCGCGGAACTGCTGGTGGTACAGCTCCGCGTAGAGCCCGCCCTTCTCGAGCAGCTCCGCGTGGTTGCCGCGCTCCACCACGGTGCCGTGCTCCAGCACCAGGATGAGGTCCGCGTGGCGGATGGTGTTGAGCCGGTGCGCGATGACGATGCTCGTGCGGCCGGACAACAGCTGCCCCAGCGCCAGCTGGATGAGCGCCTCCGTGCGCGTGTCGATGTTCGCCGTCGCCTCATCCAGGATGAGCACCCGCGGATTGGCGATGACCGCGCGAGCGAACGCGAGCAGCTGCCGCTGCCCCTGGCTGAGCGTCGCGCCGCCCTCGCCCAGCACGGTGTCGTAGCCCTGCGGCAGCCGGGTGATGAAGTCGTGCGCGTGCACCGCCTTCGCCGCCGCCTCCACGTCCTCGCGAGTGGCGTCCTGCTTCCCGTAGGCGATGTTGTCCGCCACCTTGCCGCTGAAGAGGAACGGCTCCTGGAGCACCATGGCCATCTGCCGGCGCAGGCTGCCTCGCGTCACCTGGCGCACGTCGTGCCCGTCCACGCGCACCGTGCCTCCCGTCACGTCGTAGAAGCGCGGCACCAGGCTGGCCACTGTCGTCTTGCCCGCGCCCGTGCGCCCCACCAGCGCCAGCGTCTGGCCGGGCTCCAGGTGGAAGGACACGTCGCGCAGCACCGGCCTCGCCGCGTCGTACCCGAAGGACACGCCCTCGAACACCACCTGGCCCTTCAGCGGCCCCAGCTCCACCGCGCCCGCCACGTCCGGCGGCTCCGTTGTCTCATCGAGGATGGAGAAGATGCGCTCCGCCCCCGCCAGCGCGGACTGCATCAGCGCGGCCACGGAGGCGGCCAATTGCACCGGCCGGAAGAACTGCTGCACGTAGATGAGGAACGCCGCCACGCCACCCACCGTGAGCTGCCCGCTCAGCGCCAGCGCGCCGCCGTAGCCAATCACGAGCGCCGTGGACAGCGTGGAGAGCAGGTCGATGGCCGGCGAGAACGCGGACGTGATGCCCACCGCTGCCACGTTCGCGTCGCGGTTGGCCGCGTTCCTGTCGCGGAAGCGCTCGATGTTCTTCTCCGTGCGGTTGAAGGCCTGCGCCTGCCGCACGCCCCCAATCTCCTCCTGGAGGTTCGCCGTCACGTCGCCCACCGTCTGCCGCGTCTTGCGGTAGGCATTGCGCGCCCGCGACGCGAAGAACCACGTGGTGAGCACGATGGCGGGGATGAGGGAGAAGCACGCCAGCGCCAGGCGCCAGTTGAGCGCGAACATCGCGACGAGCACACCCACCAGCCCCAGCAGCGACCCCAACAGCTGCGTCAGTCCCTGCGCGAAGAGCTGGTTGAGCGTGTCCACGTCGCTGAGCAGCCGGCTCATCAGGTCGCCCAGAGGCCGCCGGTCGAACCACGACAGCGGCAGCTGCTGGAGCCGCTCGAAGAGGCGCTGGCGCAGGTCCGACAGGACGTGCTGCCCCGTGTGGCCCACCCGCCGCGTCTGCGCCTGCTGCGTCAGCACACCCACGACGAAGACGACGAACAGCACCCCCAGCGTCCGCAACAGCCCCCAGCCGTCTCCCGAGCCGATGTCGTGGTCGATGGCCCGGCTCATCAGGTACGGCCCCAGCGCCTGGCACGCCGCGCCCACCAGGATGAAGACCATCGCCACGGTGAGCGTGCCCGCGTGCGGACGCAGCTCGCCCAGGAGCCGGCGCAGCACCTTCCCACGGTGCTGTGCCCGGCCCGTCTCCAGCTCCGCCATCGCCTCGATGCTTCCGGGCCGCCTCATGCCACCTCCTCCTGACGCGGCGGCAGCAGCTGCGACCCGAGGATGTCGTTGTACAGCTCGCTGGTGGCCTTCAGCTCTTCATGTCGTCCCTTCGCGGCGATGCGCCCCTCGTCCAGCACCAGGATGAGGTCCGCGTCCCGCACGGTGCTGATGCGCTGGGCGATGACGATGGCCGTCCTGCGCTTGTCCCGCATCAGCGCGTCCAGCGCGCCCTGGATGGCGGTCTCCGTGCGCGCGTCCACCGCGGACGTGCTGTCGTCCAGGATGAGCAGGCGCGGGTCCGTGAGCAGCGCCCGCGCGATGGCCAACCGCTGCCGCTGTCCGCCAGACAGCCCCACGCCGCGCTCGCCCACCACCGTGTCGTAGCCCTGGGGCAGCTCGCGGATGAACTCCGCCGCCTGGGCCGCCTCCGCCGCGGCCTCCACCTGGGCCTGCGTCGCCTCCGGGCGCCCATAGGCGATGTTCTCCCGCACCGTGCCGGAGAACAGCAGCGCGTCCTGGAGCACCACGCCCAGCTGCGAGCGCAGGCTCGCGAGCGTCACGTCCCGCACGTCGTGCCCGTCCAGCAGCACCGCGCCCCCGGTGACGTCGTAGAAGCGCGGCAGCAGGTTGATGAGGGTGCTCTTGCCAGAGCCGGTGGTGCCCAGCACCGCCACCAGCTGCCCGGGCTCCAGCGTCACGCTCACGCCGCGCAGGATTTCGCGGTCGCTGCCCGCGTAGCGGAAGCGCACGTCGCGCAGCTCGATGCGGCCCTGCAACGGAGGCAGCGGCACCGCGCCCGGACGGTCCGCCACCTCCACCGCCGTGTCGAGCAGCTCGAAGACGCGCTGCGCGGACGCGCTCGCCCGCGACATGCTGGCCGCGAAGAAGCCCAGCGTCATCAGGGGCATCAGCAGGAAGGCCAGGTAGCTGTTGAAGGCCACCAGCTCTCCCAGCGTCAGCTCCTGATGGAAGATGCGCCAGCCGCCCACGCCCACCACCATCAGCGTGCCCATGTTGGCGAAGAACGTGACGTAGGGGAAGTTGGCCGCCAGCGAGTCCACCACCCGCAGGTTCTTCTCCTTCAGCTCCGCGTTGGTCTTCCCGTAGCGCGCGAGCTCCCGCGCCTCGCCGGAGAAGGCGCGCACCACGCGCAGCCCGCGCAGGTCCTCCTGCAGCGTGGTGTTGAGCGAGCCCAAGAGCGCCTGCAGCTGGCCGAACAGCGGACGCATCCGCCGCATGAACCGGCGCAGCACCCACAGGATGGGCGGCACGGTGCTCAGCGCCGCCAGCGCCAGCACCGGATCCAGGTACAACAGCAGCCCCGCGCAGCCCACCAGCATCGCCGCCGCCGCGGCGAACTGCACCACGCCGCTGCCCACGAAGGTGCGCACCGCCTCCACGTCGCTCGTCAGCCGCGTGAGCAGCTGCCCCGTCTGCGCCTGGTCGTAGTAGCTGAAGGACAGCCGCTGGATGCGCGCGAAGAGCGCGTCGCGCAGGTCGAACGCCACGCCCTGCGATGCGCGCTCCGCCAGGTAGCCCTGCAGGAAGTTGAACAGGCCTCGCCCCAGCGCGATGGCGACCAGGCCTCCCACCGCCAGCCACACGGGCCCTATCTCCCCGCGCGCCAGCCCGTGGTCGATGGCGATGCGGATCATCTGCGGCGCGCCCAGGTTCGCCACGGAGACGAGCAGCAGGGACAGCAGCGCCCCCAGCGCCTCCAGGCGGTAGCGGCGCAGATAGCCCAATGCCCGCAGGATGGGCGGACGGCCGGATGCGGGTGGCGCGGACGTGCTCACGTGAGACCTGGACCCCTTCCTCCCCACCCGGGAAGGCGCGCGCATGATGGGCGCCCCCACGCGCCGCTTCAAGCACCACGCATGGCACGAAACGACGGTTGCGCGCCGCGCCACGGCCCGTTACGTGGGCGGCCTTTCCTCCCGCTTCGTCACGAGGTGAACGTCATGGAATACCGGCAGCTGGGTGGTTCTGGTTTCAAGGTCCCCGTCCTCAGCCTGGGCACGGGCACGTTCGGTGGCGCTGGTGACTTCTTCAAGGGCTTCGGCTCCAGCGACGTGAAGGAGTCCACGCGGCTCGTGGACATCGCGCTGGACGCGGGCGTGAACATGTTCGACTCCGCGGACGGCTACTCCGCCGGGCTCGCCGAAGAGATTCTGGGCAAGGCGCTGGAGGGCCGGCGCGACAAGGCCATCATCTCCACCAAGGCCACCTTCCGCGCGGGCACGGGGCCCAACGACGTGGGCTCCTCGCGCTTCCACCTCACGCGCGCCGTGGAGGCCGCGCTGCGCCGGCTGAAGACGGACTACATCGACCTGTTCCAGCTCCACGCCTTCGACGCGGTGACGCCCGTGGAGGAGGTCCTCAACACCCTGGACGGCTTCGTGCGCGCGGGGAAGATCCGCTACATCGGCTGCTCCAACTTCTCCGGCTGGCACCTGATGAAGTCGCTGGCCGTGTCGGAGCGCTACAACCTGGCGCGCTACGTGGCCCACCAGGCCTACTACTCGCTCGTGGGCCGGGACTACGAGTGGGAGCTGATGCCGCTCGCGCAGGATCAGAAGGTGGGTGCGGTGGTGTGGAGCCCGCTGGGCTGGGGCCGGCTCACCGGCAAGCTGCGCCGGGGCGCGCCGAAGCCGGAGACAAGCCGCCTCAACAACCCCGCCACCGCGGCGGGCGGCCCGCAGGTGCCGGAGGAGTACCTCTTCAAGGTCGTGGACGCGCTCGACGCCGTGGCCCAGGAGACGGGCAAGACGGTGCCGCAGGTGGCGCTCAACTGGCTGCTCCAGCGGCCCACCGTGTCCAACGTCATCATCGGCGCGCGCACGGAGGAGCAGCTGCGCCAGAACCTGGGCGCCATCGGCTGGAACCTCACGCCCGCGCAGGTGGCCACGCTGGACGCCGCCAGCGCCACGCCCTGGCCGTACCCGTACTTCCACCAGCGCCAGTTCCACGAGCGCAACCCGTTCCCCGTGACGTGAGCGGGGCGTGAAGCAGGAGGCGGCCAGGGCCTGGGGCCGGCCGCCTCCGTCCCGGGGGCAGATTCGCTGTCTCCCGGGACGATGCACCTCACGCCCATGTCCCTCAAAGAATACAAGCCCGGCAGCCCCTTCCCCGGCGTCATCGGACGCACGTGGGAGCAGTCGTCTCCCGCGTGGCCGGCGCCCCTGCGCTCGAAGCCCGGCGCGCCCAACGTCCTGTTCATCATCCTGGATGACACGGGCTTCGGGCACCTGGGCTGCTACGGCTCGCCCATCCGCACGCCGAACCTGGACCGGCTGGCGAAGGGCGGGCTGCTCTACAACAACATGCACACCACCGCGCTGTGCTCGCCCACGCGCGCGTGCATCCTCACCGGCCGCAACCACCACTCCAACGGGATGGGCACCATCACCGAAACGTCGCTGGGCTACCCCGGCTACAACGGCACCATCCCCTTCGAGAACGGCTTCCTCTCCGAGATGCTGATGGAGGCCGGCTACAACACGTATGCCATTGGCAAGTGGCACGTGACCCCCGCGGAGCAGACGAGCGCCGCCGGGCCGTACTCGCGCTGGCCGCTGGGCCGCGGCTTCGAGCGCTTCTATGGCTTCCTGGGCGGGGACACGCACCAGTACTACCCGGACCTCATCCACGACAACCACGCCATCCGCCCGCCCGGCACTCCCGAAGAGGGCTACCACCTCACGCCGGACCTGGTGGACCGGGCCATCGACTGCATCGCGGACACCAAGCAGGTCGCGCCCGACAAGCCCTTCTTCCTCTACTTCGCCCCGGGCGCCATGCACGCCCCCCACCACGTCCCGCGCGAGTGGGCGGACGCCTACGCGGGCCAGTTCGACGACGGCTGGGACGCCTACCGTCAGAAGGTGTTCCAGAAGCAGCTGGAGCTGGGCGTGCTCCCCCGGGGCACGCAGCTGTCCCGGCACGACCCGGACGTGCAGGAATGGGACTCGCTGCCCCCGGAGGAGAAGCGCCTCTACGCGCGGATGATGGAGGTCTTCGCGGGCTTCCTGGAGCACACGGACCATCACATTGGCCGGCTGCTGAAGTTCCTGGAGGACACCGGCCAGCTGGACAACACGCTCATCATGGTGCTGTCCGACAACGGGGCCAGCGCGGAGGGCGGGCCGCACGGCTCCGTGAACGAGCTGAAGTTCTTCAACAACGCGCCGGAGTCGCTGGCGCAGAACCTGGCGGCCATGGAGGACCTGGGCGGGCCGAAGTACTTCAACCACTACCCGTGGGGCTGGGCCTGGGCGGGGGACACGCCGTTCCGCCGCTGGAAGCGCGAGACGTACCGCGGCGGCACCACCGACCCGTTCCTCGTCCACTGGCCCCGGGGCATCCAGGCGAAGGGCGAGGTGCGCACGCAGTACGCGCACGCCATCGACATGGTGCCTACCGTGCTGGACTGCCTGGGCCTGGAGCCGCTCGCGGAGATCCGCGGCGTCACCCAGTCACCCATCGAAGGCGTCAGCTTCAAGCACACGTTCAACGACGGGAACGCGGCCAGCAGACACCGCACGCAGTACTTCGAGATGTTCAGCTCGCGCGCCATCTACCATGACGGCTGGCGCGCGGTGTGCCCGTTCCCCGGCCCGTCCTTCACGGAGGCCGGAGAGGGCTTCGGTGAGTCGCTGCTCGACGAGGACCGGCTGCGCGAGCTGGATGCGCACGGCTGGGAGCTGTACCACGTGGCGCAAGACTGCTCCGAGACGAAGAACGTGGCGGAGGAGCACCGGGGCAAGCTCATCGAGATGATCGCCCTCTGGTACGCGGAAGCCGGGCGCTACCAGGTGCTGCCGCTCGCGTCGCCCACCCGCGCCGTGTTCGCCCTGGAGCGCCCGCAGCTCACGAAGGACCGCACGCGCTACGTGTACCGCCCGCACACGTCACCCGCGCCGGAGAACGCGGCGGTGCACGTGCTCAACCGTCCCCACACCATCACCGCGGACGTGGAGGTGACGCGGGACACGGAGGGCGTGCTGCTCAGCCACGGCGGCCTCACCGGCGGCTACACGTTCTTCATCCAGGACCACAAGCTGCACTACGCCTACAACTACCTCGGCGAGCAGGAGTTCCACCTCGAGTCGGCGGTGGACGTGCCGGAGGGGCGCTCGGAGCTGAGGTTCGAGTTCGAGCCCACCGGCAAACCGGACCTGAAGGTAGGGCGGGGCACTCCCGGACGCGGCCGGCTCTACATCAACGGGGACCTGGTGGCGCAGAGCACCATCGACGCGACCATGCCGGTGGCCATCAGCCTGGGGGAGGGGCTCACCTGCGGCCGGGACGAGAACTCACCCGTCAGCCAGCGCTACGACGCGCCCTTCGAGTTCACCGGCACGCTCCACCAGGTGACGGTGGACGTCGTCGGGGAGCACGTCCGGGACACGAAGGCCGAGCAGAAGGCGGCCCTGGCGAAGCAGTGAAAAACAAAAGGCCCGGACGGGAGCAGAAGGGCTCCCATCCGGGCCTGGAGACTTCAGGGGATTACTTGGTCACGCCGACGGCGGTCCAGGCCTCGGCGACCTTCTTCGCCTCGGTGGAGTCCTTGCCGTACAGGTCCGTGGCGGCCTTGATGGTGGCGGCGCGGGCCTCGGAGAAGTTCGTCTGCGGCGTCATGTACGTGGTCAGCGCGCGGCCGAAGACCTTGAGGCTCTTCTCCATGCCGATGCCGTCCTTCACCTCGATGCCGGACGTCTTGTTCTTGCCGCCCTCGGTGAGCAGGAAGAAGGCGTTGTTCGCGATGCCGCTGGAGCCGTGGACCTCCGTCATCTTCGGGTAGTTCTTGTAGTTGTCGATGGAGTAGCCATCCGACGTGGGGTCGTTCATGTAGCGGAGGGCGTCCGTGTTGTCGCCGTTGTTGGGCGTCCACGCGTCCTCGCCCACCGCCCAGTCGAACTTCACGCCCTCGTTGCGCTGGCTCACGTACCACTCGACGCCCGTGCCCATGATGTCGCTGAAGGACTCGTTGAGGCCGCCGGACTCGCCCTCGTACTCCAGGCCCGCGGTGCGCTCGGTGAGGCCGTGGCTGATTTCGTGGCCCGCGATGTCCAGCGTGGTGAGCGGGCCGGAGTCGCGGCCGTCGCCGTCGCCGTACTGCATCTTCTCGCCGTCCCAGAACGCGTTCACCAGGTTCACGTCGGTGTGCACGTAGGAGATGAGCTTCTCACCCTTGCCGTCGATGGAGTCGCGGCCGAGGATGTCCTTGTAGAAGTCGTAGGTCATCGCCGCGCCGTAGTGCGCGTCCACGCCCGCCTGGGCGCGCGATGGGTCGGTCTTCTCACCCCAGACGTCGTTCTTGTCGGTGATGGGCGTCGCGCCGGAGGCCTCCGGGCGGTTCTTGCCGTCGTACGTCACGATGCCCTTGCCGCGCGTCTTGTCCTCCAGCGAGTACGTGCCGTCCTTGTTCTTCGTGGTCTGGAGGTCCACCTTGCCGCTGTACATCGTCTGGTCGTCCGCCACGCGGCCCGTGCCCGGCGTGGTGGGCGTCGTCGGCGTCGTCGCCGGCGTGGTGGGCTTGGACGGCGTCTGGGCCGCGGAGGCCCCGCCCGTGTGGGCGGCGTGCGCGGAGCCGCCGGAGCAGCACGCGCGGATGGTGTTGAACTGCTTGAGGGACTCGCCGGTGTTCGCGTCGATGAAGTAGTTCATCGAGCGCGGGTCCTTCCCGTTGGACAGCGACGTGTCGGTGAGCGTCACGTGGTAGGCGGCGTGGTACTGGCCGTCCTTGCCCTTCACGATGACCTTCTCCGACGTGGGGGCCTTGGACGTCTCGCCGTTGAAGTCCTTCTGGGCAATCGCCAGCGCGTCCTTCGCGTTCAGCTTCGTGGGCGCCTTGCCCAGGCCCGCCGGGATGTTGGACACGTTGCCCGTCAGGCTGTCGAAATCGCCCTTCGCGTCCAGGTGGCCGATGATCTGCTCACCGGAGACCTTCACGCCCTCGTGCATGCGGTCCATGCGCACGTGCGTCATGCCCAGCTGGTCGCGCTCCACCGTGCGCGGCGCGAACGACGTGCCGCCCGTGATGCCCGTCAGCTGCGGGTTCTTCTGGTTCACGTACGCCACCGTCTGCTGCACGGCCCGCTGCGCCTGGGGGCTGGAGATGTCCACCGGGCCCGGCGTCAGCTTCTGCCCCACGCCGTTCAGCGCCACCGTGGCCTTCGCCTTGGCGGGCGCGCCCGCGCTGAAGCTGGACTGCGAGCTCATGCCCACCGGGCCCTGCGGCTTCACGGTGTTCACCGGCTTCGTGTCGGTGCGGTTCTGGGTGGCGACAACGGGCTTCGACAGGTCGGTGCGCAGGGCCATGGGGGAGTGCTTTCGGGGGACAGTGAAGCGGACAAATTGATTCTCGTGTCAGCCGTCCCATTGTTGCGTGTGGGTGGCTGCTTACACGGTCATGAGTGGGTCCAAGCTCATGAATTCACAGGTGAAGTTTTCGTCCTACATCCGTTCCCGAATCACATTCCGACCGGTAGGTAGGCAGGTGCGCGGGGTTGTATTTCCGTTCATTTTCACCCTGCCTGTGCACGCCCGTCCACCCACACCCCGTGTCTGGAAGCTTGACCGCCTGCTCCCTTTGTGGGTATTGAAATTGATAGTGATTATCAACTTCAACTTGGCTCGACCCAACAGGAAGGCCGGAGGAACGCACCGTGGCACGTGAACTGGGACCCCGAGGGAAGCTGTGTCGGCGGTTGGGCATCCCCCTGTCGCGCATCAGCGCGAAGGACCCGGACAAGGATCCGGTGCTGCGCCGGCCGTATCCGCCGGGCCAGCACGGGGCGACGGCGCGCGTGTCGGTGAGCGACTTCGCGCAGCGGCTGCGGGAGAAGCAGAAGCTGAAGCTGTACTACGGCCTGTTGGAGAAGCAGTGCCGCAGCGCCTTCCTGGAGGCGCGCAAGGCCCCGGGCAACACGGGCAAGGTGTTGATGCAGCTGTTGGAGAGCCGGCTGGACGCGCTGGTGCTGCGCGCGGGGCTGGCCACGAGCATCCGGCAGGCGCGGCAGTTCGTGCGCCACGGCTACTTCCAGGTGAACGGCAAGCGCGCGGACATCCCGAGCATCCGGCTCAAGCCGGGCAACGAGGTGCGCTTCCTCCCCGCGCACCAGAAGCTCGCGGTGGTGCAGGACGCCTTCGGGCGGATGAAGTCCCGCCAGGTGCCCGCGTACGTGCAGGTCCTGGGCGAAGGGGAGGGCATGCGCTTCGTGCGGCTGCCCGAGCGCGAGGAGATCCCCGTGGACGTGAACGAGCCGTTCATCGTCGAGTACTACGCCCAGCGCAGCTGACCGCCTGGCCGCTTTCCGCCCGTTCGCCGTGCATGCGGGCGGGCAGGGGCGGATTCCGGTGCTCGCGCACCCCATCTTCTTCCTCCGGGGACGTTCACCCGGGGAAGGAGCGGGGATGCGCGGGGACGGAGGCGAGACGGTGGCGGAAGGCTGGGTGGCACCCCGAGGGCGTGCGGCCCGGGGACACCTGCCCCGTCACGTCGCGGGCCTCTTCCGCTTCCAGCCGGGCCGGCCCGCGGTGGCGGCGGGGTTGCGCACGGGGCTGGCGCTGGGAGTGCCGCTGCTGGTCTCCGTGATGCTTCAAATGCCGGCGGCGTCGTGGGCGGGCATGGCCGGGCTCTTCGTCGCGCTGGTGGACAAGGGCGGGCCGTACCGCACGCGCGCTCGGGCCATGGGGGCGATGACGGTGCTGGGCGCGGGGGTGGGGCTCGTCATCGCGCTGCCGAGTCCCTTCTGGGTGGACGTGGCGCTGACGCTCTTCTGGGTGACGGCGTGCGGCTTCGCGCGCAGCTTCGGGGACACGCCGGGCATCGTGGGCATGCTGCTGGCGAACCTGTTCGTGGTGTCGCTGGCCCTGCCGCAGCGGGGGCCGGAAGCCGTGCTGTTGCAGGCGGCGTACTTCGTCGCGGGCGGCCTGTGGTCCATGTTCCTGGCGCTGGTGCTGTGGCCGCTCAGGCCGTACCGCCCCGCGCGGCTGGCCATCGCGGCCTGTTACGAGGAGCTGGCGGACGTCGCGGACGCGGTCGCGGGCTGGCCCATGGAGGGGCCCTCGCGGGTGGGGACGTGGGAGGCGGTGCAGCGGGCCGCGCGCATGCGGCGGTCGCTGGAGACGGCGCGCGCGACGCTGGGGGCCACGCGCCAGGGACGGCAGGAGGAGAGCGGCCGGGGCGAGCACCTGCTGGTGCTGCTGGAGGACGCGGACGCGCTGTCGCTCCTGCTCACGGCGATGTCGGAGGCGCTGGACGAGGCGCCGCGCCAGGGCGCGTGCCGCACGGCCCGCATCGAGGCGCAGCACGCGCTGGGCGCGTTGGCGGTGGACCTGCGGGGCGTGGTGGGTTCGCTGGTGCGGGGCACGGTGCCGGTGCCGTCATCGTGGGACGCGGAGCGGGTGACGCGGGTGCTCCAGGCGGACGGGGGCCTGCCGGAGCCGGCGCGCTCGCAGTACTCGCACGTGGCGGGGCTCCTGGGGCGGCTGCGGGAGTACAGCGCGGTGGCGCTGGACGTGGCGTCCCGGCTGGAGAGCAGCGAGCCGCTGCCGGAGCGGGACACGAAGCCGCTGGGGGTGGAGCCGGGGCGCGGGCGTTCGTGGTGGAAGGTGCTGCGCGAACACCTGACGCCGGAGTCGGTGGTCTTCCGGCACGCGCTGCGGCTGGGGCTCACCGCGACGGTGGCGACGGCGCTGGCGGAGGGGATGGGGCTCAATCACTGGTACTGGGTGACCATCACGGTGATTGTCGTGTTGCAGCCGTACTCGGGGCTCACCACGGAGAAGGGGCTGCAGCGTGTGGCGGGCACGTTCGTGGGCAGCGTGCTGGCCATGGGGCTGGTGCACGTGCTGCCCGCGCAGTGGCTGATGCTCGTGGCCATCGTGCTGCTGGTCTGCGTGTCGGTGAGCGTGAGACCGCTGAACTTCACGGTGTACCAGGTGCTGCTGGCGCCGGCGCTGGTGCTGCTCGCGGAGATACAGACGGGGGACTGGCAGCTCGCGGGGGTGCGCATCCTCAACACGCTGATGGGAGGCGTGCTGGCGCTGGTGGGCATCCGGCTGTTCTGGCCGAGTCCCGAGCATGCGCGCTTCGCCGAGGAGGTGGCCTGCGTGCTGAAGGCGGACCAGCACTACCTGCGAGAGGTGGCGCGCACGCCGGTGTCCACGGAGGCATCGCTGCGAGAGGCCCGGCGCAAGGTGGGCGTGGCGCTGTTGTCCGCGGAGGCGTCGTTCCAGCGCCTGCTGAGTGAGTGGAAGGGGCCGGCGAAGGAGCTGGAGCCGGGGATGGCGTTGATCACGTACGCGCGCCGCTTCACCGCGGCCGTGACGGCGCTGGCGGCGAGCCGCACATGGCATCAGGACTCGGACCTGGGACCGGTGGTGCGCTACGCGTCGGACGCGCTGGAGGAGCTGTCCGCGGCGCTGGTGGCGCGCCGCGTGCCGTCAGCGCTCAAGCGCGAGGCGCCAGGCCTGGAGGGCACGGACGCGCTGGCGCGCACGCAGTTGTCGCGGCTGGTGCGTCAGCTGGGCGTGCTCCACCATGCGGTGGAGCGAATGCCACCCGCGCTGCGTGCTTCGGAGGACGGTGCTACGCCCGCTCCAGCTTGACCATCAGGCGGCGCAGGTCCTCGTTCACGCGCACGAAGTTGGAGTTGCCCTTCTCGTCCTCCAGCTGCTTCTTCAGTGCGGGCAGGGACGCCTCGCGCAGCTTCTTCGCCGCGCCGGGCGCGTCCGCCAGCCAGTCCACCGCCTGGATGACCGTGGCGCGCGCCTCGGTGTCGCGCTCGGTGAGCCGGGCCGCCAGCGTCGGGCCCTGGTCCGCCGCCCCGGAGCGCCCCAGCTCCAGCGCCGCGCGCTGCAACAGCACCGCGTCCGCCTTGGGCAGCCGCTGCGACCAGCAGCCCGCGTTGCCACTGCACGCCTGCGCCGCCTCCAGCACCGCCCCATATCCCTGGAGCTGATCCGCGCGCTTCTTGCCCAGCGCCGCGGCGTCCTGGCACCCGTCCTCGCCCGTCTCCTGGCAGTCCGCCGCCGTGCGCGCGGGCTCCGCCGCCGCCAGCTTCGCGAGCACCGGCTGCTCCCGTGCATCCCCCAGGAGCGCGATGCCCTTCACGGCGATCTCCCGCGAGTACCAGTCGCCGGTGCCCGCGGCCTTCTCCAGCGCGGGGAGCGCGTCCCGGCTGCCCAGCAGCGCCAGCGCCCGCACGTACGCGTCGCGCACCGTCGGATCCGGCTCGCCTACCAGCCCCGCCAGCGGCTTCACCGCCTCCTGCGCGCGCATCCTCCCGAGCGCGTCCGCCGCCTGCATCCGCACCAGCGCCTGGATCTGCGGATCCGAATGCGTGAACGACAGCTGCTTCAACAGCGTGGGCACCGCGCGCTTCTCCCGGAGGTCGCCCAGCACCTGCGCGGCCTTCATCGGGTAGCTGGCGGGATTCACCCCCTGCGCCTTCGCCCAGGTGAGCAGCTCCGCGTCCTTGCCCTCCAGCACCGGCAACAGCGCATCCGCCGCGGGCGCGCCCAGCTGGAACAGCGCGAAGCTGCTCTCCACGTAGAAGGACACACCCCGGCGCTCCTTCGTCAGCGTGCGCATCAGCGCCGGTACCGCGCGCGGATCCCCAATCTGCCCCAGCGCCTCGATGGCCTTCTTGTTGAGGAACGGCTCCGCGGCCTCGTCCGTCGCCAGCTGGATGAGCGGCTCCACCGCCGGCTTCGCCTTCAGCGCGCCCAGCACCTGGATGGCCTCGATGCGCGTGTAGTTGTCCTTGCTGCGCAGCAAGGGCACCAGCGACGGCACCGCGCGCTCATCCCCGATCCGCCCCAGCGCGCCCACCACCGCCTTGTTCACCTGCTGCGCCGGCACGTCCGACGCCCCGGGGTCCAGCGCCGCCGTCAGCGGCTCCAGCGACGTCGGGTGGTGCAGGTCCCCCAGCGTCCGGGCCACCGCCGCCTTCACCTCCGGCCGGCGCTCCGAGGACAGCCGTGCGTGCAGGAAGGGCAGGAACTGTTCGTTCACGTTGCCCGACGTGCGCAGCGACTCAATCACTCGCACCTTGTCGTCGGGGCGCTTCGCCCCCTCCAGACTGGACTGCCAGTACTCCGGCGTCTTGGGGTCCTCCTTCTTGCAACCCCCCAGGGCAAGGCAGGAAACGGCCAGGGACAGGGCGACGAATGAGCGGGACATGGGGCTCCTTTACGTCCGAACGTCTGGGCTTTCGTCGGGTGTAGACCTGTCCATACGAAGGACGCAAACCTCCCCCACCTCCTGGGGTACGCTGGTCAACGACATGCCCCACGCCGAAGACAGTCGTAACGCGTCGCGTCCGACCATCATCCGCCGGACGTACCTGCTCGACCGAGAATTCCAGCTCAAATACATCCTTCTGCTCACCGGCATCGGCGCTGGGAGCATGTTGCTGTTCGGCGTGCTCGCCCATCAGGTGCAGCGGATGTCCGCCGATGGGGGCCTGTCCGGCGAGGAGACGCTCTGGTGGCTCACCGGCGTGGCCGCCGTGGGCCTGGGCATCGCGCTCGGGTTGTTCGGGCTGCTCTTCACGCACCGTGTGGCAGGCCCCGTCCACGTGATGAGCCTCTATGTCGCGGCGCTCGCGGCGGGCCGCTATCCGCGCCTGCGTCCCCTGAGGCGCAAGGACGAGCTGCGCGCCTTCTTCGCGCGCTTCAGCGAAGCGGTGGACCGCATCCGCCAGCGCGAGGCGGACGAAGCGCTGGCGCTGGAGAAGGCCCTGGACGCGCTCAAGGACGTGGCCACCACCCCGGAAGCGCGCGAGGCCCTGTCCACGCTGGAAGCACTGCGCGCGCGCAAGCGCCAGGCGGTGGACACCTCCGCGCCGCCCGCCGCCTTCAAGTCCGTGGCCTGACCCCATTCCTTTTCCCACACGAGATTTCCCTCACATGAGCAGCCGACCCCGCATCGTCTTCATGGGTACGCCCGAGTTCGCCGTGGCCTCGCTGGAGGCCTGCTTCGACGTGGGCGACGTCGTGGCCGTCGTCACCCAGCCGGACAAGCCCAAGGGCCGGGGCAACGCCGTCACCGCGCCGCCCGTGAAGGAGCGCGCGCTGGAGAAGGGCATCCCCGTGCTCCAGCCGCAGAAGCTGCGCACGCCGCCGTTCTCCGAGGAGCTGCGCCAGTACGCCCCCGACGTCTGCGTGGTGACGGCCTACGGGAAGATCCTCCCCAAGGACCTGCTGGCCCTGCCCGCCAAGGGCTGCGTGAACGTGCACGCGTCGCTGCTGCCGCGCTTCCGGGGCGCCGCGCCCATCCAGTGGGCCATCGAACACGGCGACAGCGAGACGGGCGTGTCCCTGATGGTGATGGATGAAGGCCTGGACACCGGCCCCGTACTGGCGATGAAGCGGCTGCCCATCGCCCCGGACGAGACGAGCGCCACGCTGCACGCGAAGCTGTCCGCGCTGGGTGGCGACATCCTGCGCGAGTCCCTGCCGCGCTACCTGAACGGTGAGCTGACGCCCCAGCCCCAGCCCTCCGAGGGCATGGTGCTGGCGCCCATCATCGACAAGGAGAACGGCAAGCTGGACTTCTCGAAGCCGGCGGTGGAGCTGGACCGCCGCCTGCGCGCCTTCACGCCGTGGCCCGGTGCGTACACGCTGCTGGGTGGCAAGGTCTTCAAGGTGCACCGGATGCGGCCCGCGGAAGGGAAGGGCGCGCCCGGCACGGTGCTGTCCGCCGGGCCGGAGGGCATCGAGGTCGCTTGCGGCGAGGGCTCGGTCGTCCTCCTGGAGGTCCAGCCAGAGGGCAAGCGGGTGATGCGCGCGGCGGACTTCCTCTCCGGAAACAGATTGCAGCCGGGCAGTCAGCCGTTCACGTCTTAGCGCGCCATCGAGCGCCATGTGGAATCCTTGCGTGATGGAGTCTCACGGATGGGCATGAAGCTGCTGGTGTTGCACGGGCCGAACCTCAACCTCCTGGGTGAGCGCGAGGACATCGCGGGGGGCCGCCTGACGGACCTCGACGCGGCCCTGCGCGCGAAGGCGAAGGAGCTGGGACTGACGCTGACCATCGTCCAGTCCAACCACGAGGGCGTCCTCATCGACACGATCCACGCCGAGCGCAAGAACGTGGAGGGCATCCTCATCAACCCCGCGGGGTACTTCACGTCCTACGCGCTGAAGGAGGCGCTGGAGGCGGTGGGGCTGCCCGCCATCGAGGTGCTGCTCAAGCCGCCCGCGCGCGAGTCCGTGGTGGCCGAAGCGTGCGCCATGCAGGTGCTGGGGCTGCACGGCTTCGACCCGTACATCCAGGCGCTGGAGACCTTCGCGAGCGGCATCTTCCACCCGGCCATCCCCGGGCCGGTGAAGTCGCTGGGCCGCCGCAAGAAGGGCGCCGGGCCCGAGGATGAAGACTCGCGTCCGAAGCCCAAGCTGGTGGGCCGCGTGCACCCGCTCAAGAAGGACGACGCGCCGGAGCCCACGCCGCTGGCCACGCCCGCGCGCTCGCTGCGGCGCACGGCGGAGGCCGGGGGCCCGCTGAAGACGCTGGGCCGCAAGTCCGTGCCCACCGTCGTGAAGACGGACGGCAAGCCGGGCAAGACGCTGGGCCGCGCGGCGAAGGGTGGAGCCACGCCCGCGTCGGACCTGCTCACCCGGGCGCTCGTGCGCCAGAAGATCGCGGACCGGCTGGCCGGGCGGCTGAGTGAAGCGGAGCTGGCCACCTGGGCCCGCGCGAAGTATCAGCAGGTCCAACGTGGTGAGCCGGCGGAGAGCGGCCACCGCGAGCTCCTGGAGGACAGCCTCCAGAGCCTCACCCTGTCCCATCTGCCCGCGACGCGGCTGACGGACACGCAACTGGTGGACCTGATGACCCGGCTGGAAGAAGGATGAACGCCCGTATCCTCGCCATCAACATCCTCGCGCGCGTGCGCGCGACGGATGCCTACCTCAACGTGGTGCTGGACACGGTCCTGTCGGAGACGCCGCCGAAGGACCCCCGCGACGCGGCGCTCGTCACCGAGCTGACCTACGGCGCCACCCGCCGGCAGCTCGCGCTGGACTACGCCATCACCCGCTTCGCGGACCGCAAGCTGGACGCGCTGGAGGACAAGGTCCTGGCCGCCCTGCGCGTGGGCGCCTACCAGCTCTTCCACACCCGCGTGCCCGCGCGCGCCGCCGTGGCGGAGACGGTCCAGGCCCTCAAGGACGTGGGGCTCGCGCGCGCGGCGGGCTTCGTCAATGCCATCCTGCGCAAGCTGTCCGAGCTGCCCTCGCCGCCGCTGCCTTCCCAGAAGGACCCGGTGGAGTACCTGTCCGTGCGCGAGAGCCACCCGCGCTGGCTGGTGGAGCGGTGGATCCGCCAGTTCGGCCGCGAGCGCGCGGAGGCGATGCTCGTCGCCAACAACCTGCCGCCCGCCGTCGTCATCCGCGCCAACAGCGCCAAGGTGACGCGCGACGCGCTGCTCGCGCAGCTCAAGGACGTGGGCGTGGAGGCGCGCGCCACGGAGGCCTCGCCCGTGGGCATCGTCCTGCCGCCCGTGGGCCGCGTGGAGGACGTGTACGGCTACGCCGAAGGGCTGTGGCAGGTGCAGGACGAGGCCGCGCAGCTGGTGGGCGTCTATGGCGCCATCCCGGAGTCAGCGCGCGTGCTGGACGCGTGCGCTGCGCCGGGCGGCAAGGCCTGCCATCAGGCGGAGACGCACGACGTCGTCGCGGTGGACCTGCACGCGAACAAGCTGCGGAAGATTGAAGCCGAGGCCCACCGCCTGGGGCTGTCCGGCCGCCTGAAGGCCTACGCGCACGACGCGTCCGAGCCGTTCCCTGAAGGCTGGGGCGAGTTCCACGCGCTGGTGGTGGACGCGCCGTGCTCCGGGCTGGGTACGCTGCGCCGGCACCCGGAGCTGCGCTATCGCCGCAAGGAGGAGGACGTGGCCCGGCTGGCGACGCTCCAGCGGCGCATCCTGGAGAACTGCCAGGAGGCGGTGCCGGCGGGCGGCCTGCTCGTCTACGCCGTCTGCACGCCGGAGCCGCAGGAGGGGCAGGACCAGGTGGACATGTTCCTGCGCAGTCACCCGGAGTGGACGGCCGAGCCGCCCGTGCTGCCCGGCCTCAAGCTGCCGCTCGCGCAGGCCTGGTTGCGCACGCTGCCCGGGCCGGAGGGCTACGACGGCTTCTTCGCGGCCCGGCTGCGCAAGCTCTACTGAAAGAGCCGCTGGGCCTTCAGTCGTCCTGCGGAATCAGGGCGGCCTGCTTGAAGGCCTCCAGCACCGCGGCGGACGCGCGGTCCAGGTACTTGCCCTTGCGGATGAGCAGGCCAATGGGGCGCGACACCGGCCCCTCCGCGAAGGGCTTCGCCACCAGCGAGCTGTTCTTGATTTCGGCGTGGGCCGTGGCCATCGGGAGGATGGCCACGCCCAGGCCCATCTCCACCGCGCGCTTGATGGTCTCCACGTTGTCCATCTCCATCACCGGATTGATGTCGATGTTCTTCTCGCGGAACAGCCGATCCAACGCCTTGCGCGTGGGGGCTTCCCGGTCGAAGGCGATGAAGGGCACGCCGGACAGCGCGGTGAGGCTCACCTTCGCCTTGCTGGCGAACGAGTGGTTGGGCGCGCAGACCACCGCCAGCTTGTCGTCGCGGAACGGCAGGATGTCCACGCCCGCGCGCGGCTGCGGATAGGCCACGATGCCAATCTCCGCGGCGCCCAGGATGACGTCGTCGTAGACCTGATCATTGCGCCGGTAGTTCAGGCGCATGTTGACCTTGGGGTGCGTCTTCAGGAGCTGCTTCTGCACCACGTTCAGCTCGTGCAGACCCACCGAGTAGATGGTGGACACGGTGGTCGCGCCCTGGACCTCCGTGGCCTGCTCGCGGATCTCCTGCTCCACCTCCGCGAAGCGCGCCAGGATTTCCTTGCAGCCCCGGAACAGGCGCTCGCCCGCGGGCGTGGGCGTCACCTGCCGCGCGCTGCGCGAGAGCAGCTTCTGCTCGTAGCGGTTCTCCAGCGCGCGAATCTGCTGGCTCACCGCGGACTGGGTCACGTGATTGAGCTGCGCCGCGCGCGAGAAAGAGCCCGTCTCGACCACATCACAGAACATCTTCAACGATTCGAGCTGCATGGGCCGTCTCCTACCCTCAAACCTAATGGCCGGGCCAGTGGTAATTAGTTGACCTACCCCGCGCGCGAAAATGACCTACAGGCGGAATGTGCCTGGCTGCTTGCGCGCCGCGGCGAAATCTCGGGCTCTCAAACGCTGGGGTCATGGCCGTCCTCGGGTGGACGCGGGCGGGTGAGGGCGAAGAGGGCGGCGCCCAGGGCGACGAGCGCCCCGCCGGAGAGCGTCTGCACGCGGCCCAGGTCGCGGTCCGTCTCGTGGAGGAGCTGGCACTCCTGGGGGGACAGCTTCGCGCAGTCCTCGGGGGCGAAGAGGGCCCGTACGCCCAGCCCGAGCAGTCCCACGCCGCCCAGCATGAGGCCGGCAATGCCCCCGAACACCGCGGCGCGGAGGACGGAGGCACCCCGGGGCGAGGGCTGGGAGGTCATGGACCGGGAGGCGTAGCACCGTCCCGGGCCGGAAGGGACAGGGGAGGGTGTCCCGGGCGTATGCTTCCGGACCATGCGAATCCTGTATGGGGTCGTCGGCGAAGGGATGGGCCACGCCACGCGCTCGCGCGTGCTGCTGGAGGCGCTGACGAAGGAACACGAGGTCCACATCGTGGTGTCCGGGCGGGCGCAGCACTACCTGGCCCAGCGCTTCCAGAACGTGCACGGCATCTGGGGGCTCACCATCGCCTACGAAGGCAACTCGGTGAAGAAGTGGCAGACGGTGCTGCAGAACCTGCAGGGCGCCGTCGCGGGCTGGCCGCAGAACGTGCGCCAGTACTTCGACCTGGTGGAGGGCTTCAAGCCGGACGTGGTGGTGAGCGACTTCGAGACGTTCAGCTACCTGTTCGCGAAGCGCCACATGTTGCCCGTCATCAGCGTGGACAACATGCAGATCATCAACCGCTGCACGCACGACCCGGCGCTGCTCGCGGGCCACGAGGAGAGCTTCGAGGCCTCACGCGCCATCGTGAAGGCGAAGCTGCCCGGGGCCTTCCACTACCTCACCACGACGTTCTTCTACCCGCCCGTGCGCAAGCGCCGCACCACGCTGGCGCCGTCCATCCTCCGGCCTGAAATCCTGGCGGCGAAGCCGGAGGCCGGTGAGCACCTGCTCGTGTACCAGACGGCGACGACGAACACGCACCTGCCCGAAATCCTCAAGCAGTCCGGCGTGCCGTGCCGCGTGTATGGCCTGCGCCGCGACCTGAAGGAGGACGTGGTGGACGGCAACCTCACCTACCGGCCCTTCAGCGAGGCGGGCTTCATCGACGACCTGCGCACCGCGCGCGCGGTGGTGGCGGGCGGTGGCTACACGCTGATGAGCGAAGCGGTGTACCTGCGCAAGCCGCTGCTCAGCATCCCCGTGGGAGGCCAGTTCGAGCAGGTGCTCAATGCCCTCTATCTGGAGCGGCTGGGGTACGGGATGTATGTGAAGGAATTGAGCCTGGACGCGCTGAAGACGTTCCTCTCACGCGTGCCCGCCTGCGCGGAGTCCCTCAAGGGCTACGAGCAGGACGGGAACGTGAAGATGCTCACCGCGCTCAACGACCAGCTGGCACAGGCCTACGAGCACCGCGGCCACTGGCGCATGGAGCTGGCGGAGATGGACGGCAAGGCTTGAGCGGCCTTCCCGTCAGTGCAGGGACACCTCGTTCTCGTTGTTGCGCTCCGCCGCGCGGCGGCTCATCTCCGTGAGCCAGGAGCGGGTGAGGGGTGTCTCGCTCTGGCTGCCCTTGTAGCGCTCCGGGGTGCTGTCCTGGGGCAGCATCCGGTTGACGGCGTCCAGCACGCGCGCGGTGAGGTTGGGCGCCAGGGCCCGGCCCACCGCGCCCAGCTTCGCGGGCATGCCCACCAGCGTCTCCGCGTCACCCCGGCGGCACGCTTCGATGATTTTGCGCGCCACGCGCTCGGCGCTCATGGACACGCCCATCATCGAGTTGCTCACGTGGAACCACGCGTACTCCTTCTCGTGGTCGCCCTTGAAGTTCGCGTTGCGCGGGCTGCCCGTGCGGATGAGGGACGGGCACGCCGTCGTCACGCGGATGCCGTCCTGGGCCAGCTCCGTGCGCAGCCCGTCCGACAGGCCCACCAGCGCGAACTTGCTCGCGGAGTACGGCACCAGGTGCGGGATGCTCAGCTTGCCGCCCATGGAGGACACGTTGACGATGCGGCCCTCGCCCTTCGCCTTCATGTCCGGCACCACCGCGAGCGTCGTGTACAGCGGCCCCCACAGGTGGACGTCCACCGCCTCCTCGAAGTCCTCCAGCGTCATGGACTCCAGCGGGCCCACCATGATGACGCCCGCGTTGTTGATGAGCACGTCCACCGCGCCCCACTGCTCGTGGACGGCGCCCACCATGGCGTCCACCTGCACCTGGTCGCGCACGTCGCAGCGCAGGGTGAGCACCTCGCCGCCAATGCGCTCCAGGTCCGCGTGGGCGCGCTTGAGCGACTCGACGTCGCGTCCGCAGATGGCCACGCGCGCCCCTTCCTTCAGGAGCATGCGCGCCATCACCAGCCCCAGCCCCCGGGAGCCTCCGGTGATGACGACCGTCTTGCCCTGGAAGCTGTAGCGCGGACGCAGCGCGTGCTTCAGCCCCACGACGGCCCCCACCCCGGCGGCCAGCGCGCCCAGGGAGAAGCCCTTTCGCTCGGTGTGTCGTCGGTCAGCCATGGTGCGACTCTCCAGGGGAGGGAAGGGTGGGGAAGCGGGACGCTCAGGGATTGGAGGCCGCGACCTGGTCTTCCTGTTCGCGGGACACCTCGCCGTGGAGCGCGGGTGGCTCCTGGCCGGGCAGGTCCTTGAGCAGCGCGCGCATGCGGCGCACGGCGTCCTTGCCGCCAATGCGGTTCTTCAGCCGCCCATCCGTGCCGAAGAGGAGGAATGCGGGGTGCTTGTCCACGCCGTAGGCCTTGGCCATGGAGCCGTCGTCCATGGCGATGGGGTAGCGCAGGCCATGCTCGCGCGCGAAGCCCTCCACCTTGTTGGTGTCCCGGAGCTCCGTCTCATTGTGGGTGACGTCCACGCCAATGACCTTCAGGCCCTTGGGCCCGTAGTCCACCACCCACTGGTTCACGGCCTCGAACTGCTTCGCGCAGTCCTCGCAGTCCATGGTCCAGAAGTGGAGGAGGACGGGCAGTCCATCGAGCTCCGAGACGTGGACGGGGGCATTCACCCACCCGCCATCCGGGTCCAGCAGCGTGAGCGGGATTTTCGTCGAGGCCATACGGGCTCCCTATGGGAAGTGGAAAGCGCTTCAACGGGACGTGACTCAAGCTATGCATGCGCTACCGGTTGCTCCCGGCTGCGCGCCCGTCCGCTCGCCTGTCCGGCAAGGACTGTTGGCCCGCTCTGCCCTCCGGTGGGCAGGCGGGCATGGAGGACGTGATGCGCATCCCCGACTTCGAACTGGAACGGTACTTCGCGCGCTGGGAGTTCGCCGCGCCCTACCTCCTGTGCTCCTCCGACATCCAGGGCTGGCGCATGGCGGACCTGCTGGCGCTCGCGTCGCCGGAGGACCGTGAGCGCTGGGACGGGCTGTCGCTCGGCTACACGGAGACGCCCGGCCTGCCCGCGCTGCGCGAGGCCATCGCCGGCATGTACCCGGGCCTCATCTCCGAGGACGTCCTTACCTTCGCGGGCGCGCAGGAGGCGCTGTTCGTCGCGATGAACGTCCAGCTGGGGCCCGGCACGCACGCCGTCGTCACCTGGCCGGGCTATCAGTCGCTCTACGAGGTCGCGCGCTCCGTGGGCGCGGAGGTGACGCTGCTGCCCCTGCGCGAGGAGGACGGCTGGGCCCTGGACCTGGACGCACTCACTGCGGCGCTGCGCCCGGACACGCGCATGGTCGTGGTGAACTTCCCGCACAACCCCACGGGCTCTCTGCTGGATCGCGCGACGTTCCAGAAGCTGTGCGCGCTGTGCGAGTCGCGCGGCATCCACCTCTTCTCCGACGAGGTGTACCGCCTGCTGGAGTACGACGCGAACGACACGCTGCCGCCCGCGGCGTCGTGCTTCACGAAGGGCGTGAGCCTGGGCGTGATGTCCAAGGCGTTCGGCCTCGCGGGCCTGCGCGTGGGCTGGCTCGCCACCCGGGACGCGGAGCTGCTCGCGCGCTGCCGTGCCTTCAAGGACTACACGTCGCTCTGCAACAGCGCCCCCAGCGAGCTCTTGTCCCTCATCGCGCTGCGCGCCCGCGAGCGCGTGCTGGAGCGCAGCCGCGGCCTGCTCGCCGCGAACCTCGCGCGGCTGGATGACTTCTTCGCGCGCCACGCGGACACCTTCCACTGGGTACGCCCGCGCGCCGGCAGCGTGGCCTTCCCCCGTCTGCTGCGAAACATCCCGGTGGCTCGTTTCACCGAGTCACTGATTACCCGCGAGGGCGTGTTGCTGTTGCCAGGCAACGTGTATGGCTTTCCGGGCAATCACTTCCGGTTGGGGTTGGGCCGCGCCAACCTGCCGGAAGCACTGGAGCGGCTGGAACGCTTCGTACGAGACGGCGGATTGGACACGCTGGAGTGACACCGGGAGCCGGCGCGGTGCGTCAGGCTTTTCACTGACAGCTGGACTTTCGGCTTATCGCCTTCATCTGAAACAACCCCTAGAGTGGTTGTCCCCTCGCCCGGCCTGGGGCCGTGCGGAAGCCCTCTCATCCCCCCGAGAGGCCAGGAGACACACCTCGATGAAGATGCTGATTGGCGCGGCCGTGACCGCCGCGACGCTGTTGGTGGGTACCGAAGCCGCCGCGACGAACTACACGCTGTGGATCCACGGCCGGAATGGCGCCACGACGAAGCCGGGCAACTACAACGACTTCAGCTACTGGGGGCCGTCCACCGCCTCGGCGGGCGTGAACAAGAAGGCCGTCAACTGGAACGGCACGCAGCGCATCGGCTCGGAGAACTACCGCATCCGCAACGCGCTGGACTGCTTCTGCACGGGCAACAACTCCTGTTACATCGCCGTGCACAGCGCCGGTGACCTGCAGATCGGCTACGCGCTGTCGCTGTACGGCACCAGCGTGCGACCGGTGACGAACGCCACGCCCAACGCCAACGGTGAGTGCGGCAAGGTGAGCGACGGCACGCGGGCGGGCTGGAACATCAAGTGGGTGGCCGTGGCGTCCGGCGCGGGCGGCGGCAGTGAGCTGGCGGACCACGGCGACTGGGCGATGAGCGAGCCCCTGGTGAGCGACCTGGTCACCACCACGGCGCGCTCCATGTACAACCACAACGCCACGGCCAACGTGGAGTTCCTCATGTTCGCCGGCTCCAAGGGGACGCTGTACTCCGGCATCCTCCCGGGCCAGGACGACGAGGCGGTGTCCTACCACTCCACGGGCGGTGTCTCCGGCAGCAGCGGCGGCTCCTACTGCAACCCGGGCGACTGGTTCTGCGGCGGCACGCTCAACCTGCTCAAGAACGCGTGCAGCGACGGCCGGGCGAAGTGGAGCTTCCACTCCGTGTACCTCCGCGACGATGGTGAGTCGTACAACCACTACGCCAACGGCAACTGGGGCGGCATCGTCTCCAAGGTGCGCGAGTACATGGCCCAATACGCGTACTAGAATGAAGGCTTCCCCCGCCCCCTCCGGCGAAGCCCGCTCATGACACGCGACGACGGCCCCATCTCCTCCGCCTCCCGGCTGCGCCACGGCCGGTGGTTGCTCGCCCTCGTGCCCCTGGTGCTCGTGGGCGGGGCGTTCTTCTGGTGGCAGGGAAGCGAAGGGGCTGAAGCGCCGGAGGGCGCACCGGAGCCCGCCTCCGCTCCGGTGCCCGGCGCCCGCGAGGTGTCGCGGGCACCGGCGGAGCGCTCCAGCGCGGCCATGGCGGCCGAGCCCGCCGCGCCGTCGCTGCTCAGCCCGGAGGCCCGCGAGCGCGAGGCCCGCCGCGAGCTGTGGCAGAAGCGGCTGGAGCGCGCGAAGCGCTCGTTGGAATCCTACGTGGCGGCCACGCGCTACCCGCCCGAGTCTCGGCCCAGCCGCGAGCATCCGGATCAGCTGGAGCTGGCGGAGCCGGAGCGCACCCGGCCGCTGAGCCCCAAGGCCGCGGAGGACGGCACCTCCGACGTGCAGCTGCGGCTCAAGCAGGACAAGGTGTTCGTCGTCGGTGACGAAGCGGTGCTCTTCACCGTGGCGTGCGAGGACTCACGCCGCGCGCCGCGCCCGTGCGAGGTGGTGTCCGCGCAGGCGCACGAGGCGGACCACCTGGCGGACGCGGGCGGCGTGCCGGGCGTGCCGGTGACGTTCGTGGACTCGGGCCAGGGCGGCGACGCGGTGGCGGGCGACGGGATACTCACCGGGCGCTTCCAGCCGTCGAAGCAGGGCTTCGCGATGTTCTCCGGCACGTTGCGCGTGACCCTTCGCGTGCGCTCGGGGTCGCTGGAGGACTCGGCGTTCTTCGACGTGCTCTACACGCCCGCGCCGCCGGCCACGTTCACCGGCAGGGTGCGCGAGGTGCTGGAGGGCGGGTCGCTGGACCTGTACCTGCCCGTCCAGGTCCGCAAGGCGGGGCGGTACGTGGTGTCCGGCCGGCTGGATGACGAAGGCGGCGTGCCGTTCGCGGTGGTGTCCTTCAACGAGGAGCTCCAGGAGGGCGCGCAGGAGGTGAAGCTCAACGTCTTCGGCAAGGTCGTCCGGGACGACAAGCCCACGTTCCCGCTCATCCTGCGCGACGTGGAGGGCTTCCTGCTCAAGGAGCGGGGCGACCCGGACCGCGAGCTGATGGTCACGCTGCGCGGGCCCGTGCACACCACGCGCGTGTACTCGCTGGATCAGTTCTCGGATGCGGAGTGGAGGAGCCCCGAGCGCGACCTCTACACCCGCGAGCTGGAGAAGGACGTCATGGAGGCGCAGAAGCAGCTGGACGCCGCGCTCTCCGACACGCCCGAGCCCTGAAGCGTCAGGGCCCGCTTCAAGGGGGCTTCGGTGGGGCTCAGGATTCGAGCGGAGGCGGCGGAGGCGTGTGGGCCGCGTCGACCTCCACGAGGTCGGCGTCCTGCACATCCTCGATGTCCGCGGGCGTGACCGACTGGGTCTCCAGGTCCACGCTCGCGTCCACCACGACGCCAGGCTCCGGTTCGGAAACAGGCGCCTCGCGCCGCGTGGGGGGCAGCGCCGTGCCCGTCGAGAGGGCCTCCGCGTAGGCCGCGGCGTAGGCGGCCTCGGCCTGGACGGCCTCCATCGTGAAGTCGTCCGCGTCCGCGAGGAAGTCACTCGACGACGGGGCGCTCTGCGGCGCATCCGGCGACAGCGCCTCCGGCCCGCCGTCCTCCAGCGTGGCCAGGAACCCGCCCGACTCCTCCGGCGCACCGGACGCCTCCAGGCCGTCCGCGTCGTCAGACGCATCCGGCGCCGCGTCGTCCACGCCCAGGTCGTCGCTCAGCGCGGCCAGCTCCTCGTCGCTCAGGCCGGACAGGTCACCGGACTCCAGGAGGAAGAGCAGGTCCTCCGCCTCCTGCGCGGAGACGGTGCTCGGCATGGTGTCCAGGTTCTGAAGCTCCCACGCGGCCGCGTCGGGGGACAGGATGTCGGAGGGGTCCAGGGACGGATCCGCCGGCGAGGCCTCCGCGCGGCGCTCCGCCTGCTGGAAGTGGCGCGCCTGCATGAGCGGCGTGGACGACTGGGGCATGCCCAGTCGCTGCGCGTACGCGGGGGCGGCGGCCTCGAAGGTGCTCTCCCCCGCGAAGGTGCGCAGGTGGGGGTTCTCCAGCAGCGCGGCCCGGGCCTCCGGGGCCTCCAGGCCCGACGCGCGTCCCCCGGCCTCCGCGCCCGGGTCCGACGTCAGCCCCAGGTCCGCGAGCAGGGCGCCGGCCAGGTCGCCGTCGGCGTCCGCCCGGAAGTCGCTGTCGTCGGAGAAGCCCCGCCGCACCGGCTCCACCGGCGTCATGGGCTCCTGCTTCACCGGGGCGGTGACCTCCAGCTCGTTGGAGATGGACCAGGCCCGGGACGTCGAGATGCCAGAACCCACGCGGCGGATGGAGGACATGGTTCTCCTCGGGTGATGGCCCGCAGGTCGGGCGGCTCATGCATTGTCCGCCGGGGCCGGCAGGAGTTGCTAGGGGGACGCGGGCCATGCCCATTCGCCACGATGCCCGGTATCCTACCGGCGCCCATGAGTCCCACCCTGGCCACACACGTGGACGCCGGTCCCGCGTCCCTCCACGAAGTCCGCCCTGGCCTTCGGGGTGTCACGCCCGTTGAAAAGTCGCGGCGGGACGGGGTGGAGACGACCGCAACGTCGGTCCTCGGACAGGGGAGTACGGGGGCGCGGAGGGAACGCGCACCCGGGCGTTCTCCAGAGGCGAGAACCCCATGGGGGAAGCCCGGGCATGAAGCGACCGGGCCGTTGGCCTCCCGTTTGCTGTCCGGGAGCCCAGCCAGGAGGCAGTGGTGATGAGATTCGAGTGCGCGGGGCAGACCCACATCGGTCGGCGTCCGCACAATGAAGATGCGTACTGCGTGCTGCCCGAGCGCGGGTTGTTCGTCGTGGCGGACGGCCTGGGGGGGCAGGAGGGTGGGGAGGTCGCCAGCCAGTGCGTGGTGGACACCTTCGCGGGGTTCAGCGACCGGCTGGACCGCGATCGCGACGGCACCTGGCCGGACGCGGTGGATCCCGCGCGAAGCCGTGAGGAGAACTACCTGGCCGCCTGCACCGCGCTCGCCCAGCGCACGTTGCGCGTGCGCCGCGTGGGCAAGCTCAAGGAGATGGCCTCCACGGTGGTGGCGCTCGCGGTGGGAGAGCGCTTCGCGGCGGTGGCCCACGTGGGTGACAGCCGCCTGTACCGCCTGCGCGAGGGCCAGCTGGAGCCGCTCACGCGCGACCACTCGCTCATCGAGGAGCTGCGCGCCGCGGGGCGCGAGCCGCCCGGCAATCCGGCCAACCTGCGCCACCTCATCACCCGCGCCCTGGGCACGGAGAACGCGGAGCCCACCGTGCAGCGTCTGGAGACGCAGCCCGGGGATGTCTTCCTCCTGTGCTCGGACGGGTTGTATGAGCCCCTGGGCCCGGAAGTGATGAAGGAGCAGCTGCGCGCGCCCTCCGCCCAGGCCGCGTGTGACGCGCTCGTCACCGCCGCCTACGAGGCCGGTGGCCGCGACAACATCACCGCCGTGGTGCTGCGCGTGGCGGTCTGAACGTCTACCCGCCGCGTCACGTGCTGGGAGTGTGGGGGGGATGAACCCCACAGGTCGGCCCTGACCGCCGACCCGACGCGATGGGTCCGCCCGGACGGAGGGGGAGTCACCCTGAACAGGGACTTCAATCCTTCGCATCTTCCAGGTTAATCTGGGGGCTCCCCCTCGCGTCTCCCTCCCCCCTCCGAGCACCCGTTGCGTATGACGCTCAGCCTTGCCGCGCGCCTGACCGCGGCCCTCACCGCCGTTGTCATCACCCTCACGCTGCTGACCGTCACGTTGATGGGGGTGTCGCTGCGCTCGCGCGTGGAGTCCGAAATGGCCTCCGCCCTGACGCGGGACACGACCCGCTGGCAGGCGTTGAAGGACCAGGAGCTGCGGGTGCTGGCGGAGCTGGGGCGCGTGGCCGCTGCCAACCCCGCGTTCACGGCGGCCTTCGCGGAGGATCATTCGGAGACGGACGCCCTGCTGAACGAGCACCGCACGGTGCTGGGCGTGGACCTGATGGCGCTGGTGGGCGTGGACGGGACGGTGCTCGCGTCCTCCGGCGAGCGGACCCTGCCGGGCATCGACAAGGTGGTGCGCCAGCAGGGGCAGGTGCTGCTGCCGGCCACGGGCGTGCCCCTGTTCGCGGTGGCGCAGGCGCTGCAGTCCAACGGCGTGCCGGTGGGCTACCTCGTGGTGGGCTCGGAGCTGGGCGCGGAGGAGCTGCGGCGGCTGGGCGAGGGGAGCGAAGACCTGGAGGCGTTGCTGCACGCGGGGCCCCGGCTGGTGGCGAGGTCGGTGCACGCGGTCCAGGCGAAGGCGCTGCTGGCCGCGGCGGGCGCGGGCGGGAAGAACGGCGCCGAGGTGAACGTGGGCGGCGTGTCGCTGCACGTGTCGCGGGTGGAGGTGGGCGAGGGCCTGGAGCTGGTGCTGGCGCGCGGCGCTCAGGCGGAGTGGGCGCGGATGCGCGCCACGCTGATGGAGGTGCTGGGGCTGGGGCTGCTCGTGGCGCTGGTGGCGGGCGGGAGCATGTTCCTGCTGGTGCGCCGGATGATGGCGCCCCTGGGCGCGCTGACGGCGGCGGCGGCGCGGGTCGTGAAGGAAGGGGACTTCAGCGGCACGTTGGACATCCACTCCCGGGATGAGATTGGTCAGCTGGCCACGTCCTTCGGGGACATGATGGCGCGGCTGCGCGCGGTGCTGATGGCGCTGAAGAACTCCGCGCAGGAGCTGGAGGCGACGGCGCTGGAGCTGGCGAACTCCGCGTCGGACCAGAACCTGGCGGTGACGCGGCAGGCGGCGGCGCTGCACCAGACGCAGATCGCCGCGCGGCAGCTCCAGGAGAGCTCGCGGGCGGCGGCGCAGCGGGCCACGGGCGTGCTGCGCGAGGCGGAGAAGGCGGGCGCGGTGGGGCAGGCGGGCGAGTCCGCGGTGGCGGGCAGCGTGGGCGGGCTCACGCACATCCGTTCGCAGGTGGAGCGCATCTCCACCACGGTGTCGGAGCTGCGGCAGAGCACGCGGCAGGTGGGCGACATCACCGGCACGGTGAAGGACCTGGCGGACCAGTCCAACGTGCTGGCGTTGAACGCCGCCATCGAGGCGGCGCGCAGCGGCGAGGCGGGCCGGGCGTTCGCGGTGGTGGCCCGGCAGATGCGGTCGCTGGCGGACCAGTCCGCGACGGCCACGGCGCGCGTGCAGACCATCCTGGCGGACATCGGCCGCGCCATCTCCGAGGCGGTGCAGACGAGCGAGGGCGGCACGCGCGAGGTGGAGGGTGGCCTGGAGCAGGCGCGCGCGGCGGGTGAGAGCCTGCGCGCGCTGGCCGAGGTCATCCAGAACAACAGCGTGTCCGTGAAGAGCATCGCGGACATGGTGAGCCAGCAGGACGCGGGCATCGCGGAGCTGTTCGCCGCGCTGAGCGACCTGACACGGCTTGCGGACGAGACGGTGGAGCGCGTGGCCACCAGCGCCGTGGCCGCCGCGCGCCTCACGACCGCGTCCCACGAGGTCAGCAACATCGTGGAGCAGTACCGCCTGTGACGGCGTAGGCCTGGCGCTACGCCGCCTCGCCGCCGTCGATGGCGTAGGCCGCGCCCGTGATGGGCGCCGCCGCCTCCGATGCGAGGAAGAGGCACATCGCGGCCACCTCCTCCGGCTGGATGATGCGGCCCATGGCGCTCATCGCGGCCAGGGCCTCGCGGGCCTGTTCCTCGCTGCGGCCCGTCGTCTTGGTGATGGCGGCCGTCGCGCCCGCGAACATGTCCGTCTCCACCCAACCCGGGTTCACGATGTTCACGGTGACGTTCTTGCGCGCGTACTCCACCGACAGCGCGCGCGTCAGCCCCAGCAGCGCGTGCTTGGACGCGCAGTACGCGGACGTGTACCGCGCCCCGCGCGTCGCGGTGATGGAGCCGATGTTGATGACCCGGCCGCCGCCCGCGGACGCCATGGCGGGCATCAGCTCGCGGCAAAGCAGGAAGGGCGCCGTCACGTTCACGGCCATCACCTTCGACAGGTCCGCCGTGGACGTCTTCGTCAGCGGCGCGGACACGGTGATGCCCGCGTTGTTCACCAGCACCCGGGGCGTCCCCGCCGCCAGCACGGTCTTGCACGCCGCGAGCAGCGCGGACTCGTCCGCCACGTCCACCGTGAGCGGGCGGATGCGCTCGCCGCCTTCCTTGCGCAGCGCCTCCAGCGACTCCGCCGAGCGCGCCAGCGCCCAGACGTCATAGCCCTCGCGCGCGAACGCCAGGGACACCGCGCGGCCAATGCCCCGGCTGGCGCCCGTCACCACCACGGTCTTCGTCGTCTCGTTCGTCATGGACGGACAGCATAGGGCGCGGTGCGTGGATTCGGACTGCGCGTGCGCGACGAAATGCATCATTCGCGATGTCGGGGGCTCTTCAAGACAACACCTACTGCACCGGAGTCCCCTGATCATGAAGTCGCTCAAGCACGGCCTGCTGGCCGCTTCCTGCCTGATGTTCGCGTCCACGTCCGCCCTCGCCGCGGCGCCCACCGGCCGCGCCAACCCGCGCCTCATGGGCACGCGCGCCATCGTCGCGTGCGACGCGGTGGAGAAGTCCTGCGGCGTGGCCAGCATCTCCTTCCCCGCGGGCATCAGCGGCCTGGTGCCCTACGGCCGTCCGGACGTGGCCATCGCCACCATGTTCTATCCCTCGGTGGATGACGCCGAGGCGGTGCTCGCGCGCGTCGACGCGGGCAACACGGCCCAGCAGGCGGTGGACTACGTCTTCTCCGTGGATCCGTACGCGGACTACCGCCAGCTCGCCGTGGTGAAGCTCAACCCCAACGGCACCATCACCGTGGGCCAGCAGACCGGCGCGCAGAACGCCCCGCAGCGCTGCGCCGTGAAGGGCGCCACCTTCGTGGTGCAGGCCAACAACCAGACCACCGCCACCGTCTGCGACGCCATGGCGTCGGCCTTCCAGAGGACCACGGGCAGCCTGCCGCAGCGCCTCCTCACGTCGCTCAGGGCGGGCGCCCGGGTGGGCCACGACAACAACGGCGAGCGCTCCGGCGTCATCCGTGTCTGGACCTCGGAGAACGAGTCGACCTTCTACACGAAGGTGCTCGCGGACGCCGTCGTGCACAGCAGCCGGACCGCGCTGAAGGACCTGGAGGTGGAGATGAACCGCTACCAGGCGACCATCGCCGCGCCGTATGCGTCGGACCTCATCCCGCTCGACGCGGAGACGGCGAAGGTCGTGAAGAGCACGCTGTCCGCGGCCGGGTACTACACCGGTGTCATCGACGGCACCTGGAACGACGCCGCCGAAGCGGCGCTGGATGCCTTCAACTGGAACACGCTCTTCTTCCTCAAGCCCACCGTGGTGGTGAACGGCCAGCGGAAGATCGACGGCCCGCTGGTCAACTACCTGCGCAACGTGGATCCGAAGGCGCTCATCCTCGGCGGGGAGTGAAGCACCGCTGTCTCCGTCATCTCGCTGAACATGGGCGCGGGCAGCATTGCCCGCGCCCGTGTGAGGCCCAGACTCCACTCACTGCATCGAGGTCCATTGCCCATGAAGACCTTCCCTCGTGGCCTGCTGGCCGCCTCCTGTCTGATGTTCGCGTCCACGTCCGTCCTGGCCGCGGCGCCCACCGGCATCAATCCGCGCGTCCTCGGCACGCGCGCCATCGTCGCGTGCGACGCGGTGGAGAAGTCCTGCGGCGTGGCCAGCATCTCCTTCCCCGCGGGCATCAGCGGCCTGGTGCCTTATGGCCGTCCGGACGTGGCGGTGGCCTCCATGTTCTACCCCTCGGTGGATGACGCCGAGGCGGTGCTCGCGCGCACCGACGCGGGCGACACGGCCCAGGCCGCCGTCGACTACGTGTTCACCGTGGATCCGTACGCGGACTACCGCCAACTCGCCGCGGTGAAGCTCAACTCTGACGGCACCATCACGGTGGGGCAGCAGACCGGCGCGGAGAGCGCCTCGCAGCGCTGCGCCGTGAAGGGCGCCACCTTCGTGGTGCAGGCGAACAACCAGACCACCGCCACCATCTGCGAGGCCATGGCGACGGGCTTCCAGAAGGCCAAAGGCAGCCTGCCGCAGCGGCTGCTCGCGTCGCTCAAGGCGGGGGCCCGGGTGGGCGGCGACAACAACGGCGAGCGCTCCGGCGTCATCCGCGTCTGGAGCTCGGAGAACGAAGCGGTCTTCTACACGAAGGTGCTGGCGGACGCCGTCGTGCACAGCAGCAAGCACGCGCTGAGGGAGCTGGACGTGGAGATGAACCGCTACCAGGCGGGCGTCGCGGCGCCGTACGCGTCGGACCTCATCCCGCTCGACAAGGAGACGGCGAAGGTCGTGAAGCGCGTGCTGCACAAGCTCGGGTACTACCGCGGCCGCATGGATGCGACCTGGAACGACGCCGCCGAGCAGGCGCTGTATGACTTCAACTGGAACAACAGCTTCTTCCTCAAGCCCACCGTGGTGGTGGACGGCCAGCGGAAGATCGACGGTCCGCTGGTCAACTCCATGCGCGACGCGGACCTGGATGCGCTCGCGCCCGCGTCACACTGAGGTACCGGTGGTTTGACGGCCTGGGGAGGGCGACGTCAAGCTCGCCGCCATGCCCCGCGCCGACATCACCGACCTGTTCCGCATCGACGACCTGCTTTCCGCCGAGGAGAAGGCCGCTCGCGACGCGGTGGCCCGCTTCGTGGACACGGAGGTGCTGCCCATCATCGGGAAGCACTTCCGTGACGGCACCTTCCCCGCGCACCTCATCCCGGGCCTCGCGGAGCTGGGCGTGCTGGGCGCGAACCTCCAGGGCTACGGCTGCGCGGGCATGAACACCGTCAGCTACGGCCTGGTGTTGCAGGAGCTGGAGCGCGGTGACTCCGGCCTGCGCAGCTTCGCGTCCGTGCAGGGCTCGCTGTGCATGTTCCCCATCCACGCCTTCGGCAGCGAGGAGCAGAAGACGCGCTTCCTGCCGGGCATGGCGAAGGGACAGCTCATCGGCTGCTTCGGCCTCACCGAGCCCGACTTCGGCTCCAACCCCGGCGGCATGCGCGCCCGCGCCCGGAAGGATGGAGACAGCTGGGTGCTCAACGGCACCAAGGCGTGGATCACCAACGGCAGCATCGCGGACGTCGCGGTGGTGTGGGCGAAGACGGACGACGGCGGCCCGGAGTCCGTGCGCGGCTTCCTGGTGGAGAAGGGGATGCCCGGCTTCAGCGCGCGGGAGATTCCCGGCAAGTTCTCCCTGCGCGCGTCACGCACCAGCGAGCTGTCCTTCCAGGACGTGCGCGTGCCGGACCGCAACGTGCTGCCCGGAGTCGTGGGCCTGCGCGGTCCGCTGTCGTGCCTCAACAACGCGCGAGCGGGCATCGCGTTCGCGGTGACGGGCGCGGCCATCGCCTGCTTCGAGGGCGCGCGCGAATACGCGCTGTCCCGCACGCAGTTCGACGGCAAGTCCATCGCCGGCTACCAGCTCACGCAGGAGAAGCTGGCGGACATGCTCCAGGAGATCGTCAAGGCGCAGCTGTTGAGCCTGCGGCTCGCGCGCCTCAAGGACGAGGGCAAGAGCAACCCCGTGATGGTGAGTCTGGCCAAGCGCAACAACGTGAAGAGCGCGCTCGACATCGCCCGCGTGGCCCGGAGCATCTACGGCGCCAACGGCATCACGGACGACTACCCGCCCGTGCGCCACATGCTGAATCTGGAGAGCGTCTTCACCTACGAGGGCACCCACGAGGTGCACACGCTGGTGCTGGGCAAGGCCATCACCGGCATCGACGCGTTCAGCTGAGGCGAGCGCGGACGTCCGGTGGAAGCCGCGCCTCCCCTCGCTCCCGGATGGGAAGGAGGGGAGGGCACGGGAAGGAACATCAGGACTGGGTGCCGCCTTCGTTGTTCGGCTCGCCAGGGGACTCGGACGACGGCTCGGACGCGGGGGCCTCGGCGGACTCGCCGCCCTCCTCGGAACCCTCCGCGGCGGCCTCGGGCTCGTCGGCGACTTCCGGCGCGGTGCCGGAGGCCTCGGCGGCCTGCTGCGCCTTGAGCTCCTCGTCGTTCATGAAGCCGACGGGGTTCTCCTTGCGGTTGAGGAAGCGCACGGCCTTGGCGGACAGCGCGTACATCTGCTCGGCCGCGGCGGCGGGCACCAGCGAGTGCTCAATCTGCGCGGGCTCCGGACGCTCCACCACGCCCAGCTCGCCGTCCTCCAGCTGCTTGGCCTGCGCGGGGCTCAGCTCCATGCGGCGCAGCTTTCCCTTGCGCGTCATGAAGTAGAACGCCGTCTCGCCCGGCTCCTGGGGCACCTGGGCGCCGAGCACCAGCTCGCGCAGGGCGCGGTCCAGCTCCACCTGCTTCTTGGACTCGGCGCGCTGGTAGGCCTTGGAGCCCGGCATGGGCGGCAGCTTGGGGATGGGCTTCTCCGTGGGCGTGCCCGGACGCGCGTTCGCGCCGAACCCGCCCTGGGGACCGCCCCGGAAGCCTCCGCCCTGACGCGGCGGACCGCCCGCACCGTGGCGCGGGGGACCTCCGGCGCCGCGCGGCGGACCACCACCGCCCTCACGGCGCGGCGGACCTCCGCGGTCATCGCGGCGCGGCGGGCCTCCGGCTGTCCGATTCTCATCACGTCCGCGAGGGGCCGGGGCGCGTGGAGCGCTCCCCCGGTTGTCCTCCTGGCGCCGTGGCGCCGAGGGCGTGGAGTCGGACTTCTTGGCCTGCTCCTCGGAGACGAGGCCCGCTTTCAACAACTTGTCTCGCAGGTTCTGCATGGGTTGGGCGTTCTATCCCTTGCACGGCCGCACGCAAGCCACCGCTTGCCGCTCCTGTCCCCCCCACGTAACTTGCCGCCCCCGCCGTCCTGGTCGTGGAGGTTCCGTGAGAAGTCTGACGAAGTCCGCCGCCCTCGCCCTGGTCCTGGCAGCCGCCGGCTGCTCCGACCCCGTCGACAAGGCGGCCAAGGCCCGCATCTTCTCGCCGGAGGACCCGCCGAAGGTGGTGGCCTCGGCGAAGGAGAAGCTGCCGCCGGAGGACGTCGCGGACAACCCCCAGGTCTCCCGCCGCATCCTGGGCATGGACGCCGCGGAGGTGACCGAGCGGCTGGGCCCGCACTTCTTCCAGTCCACCCTCAGCTACGAGTGGGCCGGCCCCAACGGGAACAACCCCGTGAAGCTCACGGAGACGCGCTCCTTCCGCGCGGGCCCCGGGGGCGTCAATGGCGACTTCCACGGCGTCCTGGAGAACTCCCGGGACCAGGGCCTGGAGGTGATGCGCGTGAAGGGGCAGGTGTTCGCGCGCAACCGCTACGGCCCGTACCGCCAGCGCCTGCGCGACCGCGGCATGGCCGAGCGCACCCGCACGGAGCTGACGGGCGCCATCCGCGACTTCGACAGCCTCTTCCAGGGCCGCATCAAGCTCACCCCCGCGGGCACCGTCACCCACGAGGGGCGCACCGCGTGGAAGTACAACGTGTCCCTGGGCGAGCCCCAGGAGGGCGGCACGCCGAAGAAGATGCCCGCCGCCTTCACGCCCAAGAACGCGGACGAGACGACGAAGCGCCGCGCCAACTTCTTCGCGCACCGGCTGCCGCGCTCGCTGGAGGGCGAGGTGCTGGTGGACTCGGCCACGTCCGTCGTCCTCAAGGCCCGGCTGGACGGCCGCATCGGCGTGCCCCAGGAGAAGACCCCGGAGGCCGCGGAGCTGCGCATGACGCTGGAGTCCAGCCTGACGGACATCGGCAAGGACCCCGGGCTGCAGCCGCCCCAGGACTTCCTGCCGGACGCGGACAAGCCCCAGGGCATCGCGGACGCGCTGGACCACTTCGGCATCCCGCGCACCAAGGCCGGGGACTCGCCCGGCACCCCGGGCGCCGCGGCCGGCGCCCCCGAGCCGGAAGACGAGGCCGAGGGCAACTGACGTAACCCCGCCGCGCTGCCCCGAGCCTCACGGCCGTTGGAAGCCCCACGGTTTCACGGCCAGAGGCTCGGAGGTGCGCGCGGCCTTTGGGGGCTGTGACGGCCGTGTCCTGCACGGGCCGCCGCCCCAGCCAGGGCCTTCCCGCAAGTGCCTGACGCGGCTGGGGAACCCCCCTGGCCCTGGCCTTGCTCTCACGGGAGGCCATGTTCCGCTCCGCCCTCTCCCTGGCGTGTGCCGGGCTCGCACTCCTGGCGACCCCGGCCCTCGCCGAACCCGCCCGCAACCTGGGCATCACCGTCGCGCCGCTGGGGGCCTACGTGCTCCAGGGTGACGCGGAAGGGGCGCCCACGGTGGGCTACAGCGCGGGCCTGGGCTGGGCGTACCGCAAGCCAGGAGCGGTCCTGGAGGTGGGCGGCCACCTGGCGTCCAGCCGGCACCTGACGGAGGTGACGCCCATGTCCGTGCGCGTGGTGCCCCTGGGGGACACCCGGGTGCGGCCCTTCCTGGGCGTGGGGGCCAGCCTGCTGGTGCCCCACTCACGGCCCCAGTCAGTCGCCCCGGACACGCTGGGCAGCCGCGTGCTCCAGCTGGGCTTCGAGCTGTGCGGTGGCGTGGGGGTGGAGCTGGGGGAGAACCTCTTCCTCTCCGCCGAGGCGCGCTACCAGAATTTCTCCGCCAGGGGCTCCCCTTTCTCCGGGGAGCGACAGAGCTTGCGCTCCACGTTCCTGGGCCTGGGGATGCACCTGTAGCTGTAGCGGGTGGGGCGGGTCGCTACAGACTGGCAGCGGCCTGTTGGAAGAAATTTTGACGGCCCTCTTGCGTCCTCTACAATCCTCGTCGGTTGCGGCCCAGACGCATCTGACATGCTCGGGTGTTCAGGCGTGCACAACGAAGGGAGCGGAGATGGAGCGCAAGGTCGGAAGTAGCACGTTGACCGCGAAAGAGGTCAAGGCGGCGCTGGAGAAGTCCACCACGCTGACGGCCACGGAGGAGAAGGCCCTGCGCATGCGCCATGGCGCGGGCGCTCCCAGCAAGAGCGCGCCGCTGCCCCGCGCCGCCGGTGCGAACGCGGAGCTGGCGGACGAGCTGCTCGTCATCGAGATGCAGCTGATGAAGGCCATGCGCGCGCGCACCGGCCAGACGCGCACCGCGGCCAACGCCTCCAAGGCGCCGGCCCGCGAGGTCGCTCCGGCCAACGCGGCGAAGGACAAGATCGTCCGCGCGCTGCGCGCCAAGAAGAAGTAGGGGGCCGCACTCCCTACTGGTTGAGGATGGCCACGAGGCGCGCTCCCGCCTCGGGCAACGCCAGCGGCGTGCCCGAGACCTCCGTGGCCAGTCCCTCCGCGTCGGCGGCGCCGCCCCGCGCGAAAAGCCCCTTGAGCCAGGTGAAGGCGGCGGGGTTGCGCCAGAAGTCCTCGTTGAACCGCTCCAGCAGGTACGCGGTGAGCCGGGTCTCCAGGGCCCAGGCCCGCAGGTAGCGGGTGACGTAGAGCTGCGAGTCCACGTCATGGAGGAAGAAGCCCGGGTGCGGCTGCGCGAAGAGGGCGCGGCGCTGGCCGTCGGCGTACTCGTCCGCGCGGTCGGCGGAGGCGCCCTTCGTGGTGAGGGACAGCTCGTAGGACAGCTTCGCGCAGTGGCGGCGCAGCACGGCCAGGGCCTGGAACGCGGCCAGGCGTACGGCGTCCTTCGTCGTGCTGGACGGCAGGCCCAGGTAGCGCTTGAGCCAGGGCGGGGACAAGAGCAGCCGCTCGAAGGTGGCGGCGTAGGCTTCCGTCACGGAGGCATCGCCCAGGCGGCGCAGCTCCATGGGGGCGTCCGCGTCCACGTGGGCCAGGTGCCACGCGTGGCCCAGCTCGTGGAGCAGGTCGCCCAGCGCGTCCATGCCGCTGCGGGGCTGGAGGACCAGGTGGATTTCGTTGGGCACGCGCACGGCGGCGACGAAGGGGCGTGAGGCCTTGCCGGGGCGGGCCTCGTCGTCCAGGCGGATGCGGCCGCCGGCTTCCGGGTGGAGGCCCCAGTCGGACAGCCAGCGCATCACGGCGGGGACGGTGTCCTCGCGGCGGAAGTACGCGTCCATCCACGGGGCGCGCAGGGCGTGCTGCACGTCGTGGCGCCGCGCCTCGCCGCCGGGCAGCGGGCGCAGGGTGGGCTCCAGCTTGCGCAGCACGTAGGCCAGCACGTCGCGGTAGGCGTCCTCGGTGCGCTTGAGGGTCTCCTCGGCGGCTTCGGCCAGCTTGCCCGCGTCGATGCCCGTCACGTCCTGGCGCAGCGCGGGGTAGTCCGGGAAGCCCAGCACCTCCGCGGCCTGGAGGGCGGCGTCGCGCCGGTCTCCATAGGGGCCTCGGTGGTCCCAGAGGAAGTTGCCGGCGCCGCGCTCCAGCAGGGCGCGGCGGGAGCGGCTGGGTTCGCGCGGAATCTGGGACAGGGCCTGGGCCAGCGACAGCGTCGTGTCGTCCGCGGGGATGTGGGAGCGGGCCTCCAGCGCGACGACGGCGTCCGCCGCGGGCAGGGCGAGCGACTCCTCCACCTGGGTGGCGATGAGCTCGCGCACCAGCGTGATGCGGCGGATGGCGACGGGGTCGGGGTCGCCCTTGCCCTTCGCTCGGGCGAGCGCCTCGTTGGCGGCGGCGAAGGTCTCCGGCGAGGAGAGCTCCGGGAAGGATGCGTACAGGCGCGCGACGGGGAGGTCCGGTGAGAGTCCGGCGCCGTAGCGGTACTGGAGGGTGGCCAGCTCGGCGAGGAAGTCATCCAGCCGCGACCGGACGGAGAGCAGGGGGCGGTCCATGGCGGCGCGGAAGGTAACAGGAAGCCCGCGTCACGGCAGGGAGCACGCGCATAGAGTGTCGCGCCATGTCCTCCGCCTCCGTCGCCTGTCCGCATGCCCCCCTGGAGTCCCTCCTGGAAAGGGGCGGCGCGCGATGAAGCGCCGGACGTTCCGGGCGGAAGGGGCCCACGTGGGCCGTGCCCTGGTGGAGGCGGTGGCGGCGGAGCTGGCGCTGCCGGTGGCGGACGTGCGGCGGCTGGTGGATGTGGGCGCCGTGTACGTGGCGGGGCGGCGCGCGCGGGATGGGGCCGTGAAGCTCCTGGCCACGCAGGTGGTGACGGTGGTGCTGGAGGAGGCGGGGCAGAGCCCGCTGGAGGCCTCGAAGCCCGCGGCGCCCATGCGCGTGCTGTTCGAGGACGCGGACGTCATCGCGGTGGACAAGCCCGCGGGCCTGAACGCGCAGCCCACGGAAGGCCGCGTGGGCGGAAGCCTGGTGGACCTGGTGAGCGAGCACCTGGGCCGGCAGGCGGGGCTGGTGCACCGGTTGGACCGGGAGACGTCCGGGGTGACGGTGTTCGGCAAGACGCCCGCCGCCACCTCCGCGCTGGCCGAGGCGTTCCGGGAGGGCACCGCGCGCAAGCGCTACCTCGCGGCGACGGGACCGGGGCTCCCGGCGGGCGGCACGGTGGACCTGCCCCTGTCGAAGGACCCGTCCAGGCCGGGGCGCTGGCGGGCGACCCGCGCGGCCAATGGCGTGCCCGCGTGGACGGACTACCGGACGCTGTTTGCGGGGGAGGCGTTCAGCCTGGTGGAGCTGCTGCCCCGGACGGGCCGCACGCACCAGCTCCGGGCGCACCTGACGGCGCTGGAGCACCCCATCCTGGGGGACTCGCGCTATGGCGGGGCTGGGAGCGCGGGGGGCCTGCTGGCGCCGAGGTGCCTGCTGCATGCGCACGCGCTGGAGCTGGGGCATCCACGCACGGGCCGGCCGCTGCGGCTGGAGGCGCCGGTGCCGGAGGACCTGCGGGCCTTCTTCGAGTCGGCGGGCGTGCGCGTTCCGGAGGGGTCCATCGTGGCCTCGGACGCGCCCTGAGAACCTGGAAAACCAGGGCCCTGTGCTCGCGGACAGGATGCCCCCGTCGCGCGCATCGTGTGTAGACTGGGGGCTTCATGGGTGGCGGGAGACACGGCAAGGGCCCACGGACGCCGGAGCCCTCCCTTCGCGGACCGGAGCCAGGCTCGCGAGGAGAGGACGTGCGAGGCGCGGTGGCCCGGATCTGCCGGGACGCTGCTCGGCTGCTCCAGGAGGGGCAGGCGGCGCGGGCGTACTCCGGCCTGGTGTCCGCCAGCCGTTCGTTGCCGATGACGCCCCGGCTCGCGGCGGTGCTGGTCCGGTGCGCGCTGAAGGCGGGCACGGAGCGCGCGGTCATCACCCTGCTGGACGCGGCGATGGTGACGGAGCGGGGCGAGGTGCGCCGCGAGGTCCGCCGCCAGCTGGCGCGGGTGTTGAGGCGCACGGGGCAGGAAGCGCGCGCCGCGGCGGTGCTCAACGGGCTGTTGATGGACGCGCCCGACGACGCCCGGGCCCGCTTCGTGCTCGACGTGCTGCGCGAGCGGGTGGCGAAGGCGAAGGAGACCCCAGCGGAGGACGAGGAGTCCCGGACGAAGACCGTGGAGGTGTCCGCGCTGGCGCTGTCGGATCCGGAGCTGGGCAACACGGTGGTGGAGATGCCGGTGGTGGCGGTGCCGGCCCCGCAGGCGTGGGCTCCCCGGGCCGCCACGGTGCAGGTCCCGCTGGGCGAGTGGGCGGAACCGGCACGGATGGCGTCGCGAGGACCGGAGTTCCCCTGGGATGACGAAGGGCCGGGCAAGGCCCGGGTGGTGACGCCGCCACAGGTCGCGAGGACCGTTCCGGAGCCCGTGTCGGCGGGAGCTTCAGGTGCCGGGCTCGGCGAGTCACCCAGGCCCGATGAGGCTGTCGCGAAGGTACCGGACACGGTGCTCCCTGAAGCTGCGGCGCAGGCGCCGGGCGATAGGGGCCCCGCGGGCTCGGGGGCCTCCTCGTCCGTGGATGCGGCGCCTCGGGTTGAGAGCGCTGGTGGAGAATCGAACGCAGCGTCGGCAGTGAACGCCGCGGATGCGCCTGCCTCCGTCGTCGCGCCGTCAAGCGCATCACCGTCCTCGACGGTGCCTGAACACCTCATCGCGGCGTTGAGCGCACTGGTGTTGTCGGGCGCGGCCAAGGCGCCTGAGCGCGTTGAAACGGCATCGTCGTCAGCGGATGCGGCCGAGCACGTCGGTGGAACATCGCCAGCGAGTGCGACGCAGACGCCACTGCCCCCGGATACGGCAACAGCGTCCGACAACGAGAAGGTCGAAGCGTCGACGCCCGCTGCCACGCCACCCGCCCCGCCGTTGTTCGAGGCGACGCAGGTCTTCGGCAAGAAGCTCGAGGAAGCGCCGCCTGCCGATGCCGCACAGGCCCTCGACGAAAAGCCCGCGTCGCTGAACTCATCCGAGGCAGCACCGGCCGCGATGACGGCGGCACCCTCGAAGGCCTCCGGTCCTGACGAGTCGCGTTCGCCTGTCGCGGTGCTGGTGCCGGGCGCGCCTTCCAAGGCCTTCGACGAAGACGAGTCGACGTCGGAGATCCTCCCTCCGCGTCCGTCCGAACCGGCCGATGGAGCGCAAGCCAAGGCCTCCAGCGAGAACGCATCGGCCTCGAAGAAGCCGTCCCCCCGCCAGCCGGACGCGGTGCTGGTGCCGGGTGCGCCAGCGATGGCGTTCGATGAGGAAGAGGCGACCTCGGAGATCATCCCTCCCGAGCGAGTCGAAGCGGAGCAGGGGGCTTCCGCATCAACGCAGTCCCGTGACGGGAAGCCGTCCGCTCCGCGACGGGCCTCCGTGCTGGTGCCCGCCACTTCGAAGCCCGCGTTCGACGAAGAGGAATCGACCTCGGAAGTCGTCTTCCCGCAGTCGGATTCCGCCGCGCAGGCCGCCTCCGCTCCCCCGGCTTCGGAGGCCCCTGCCTCGGCGCGCACCGCGGACGAGGGCTCGGAGCGGGCCTGGTCCCAGCGCCAGGAGGCCCAGCTCATCGCGCGCAGTGCCTGGCGCGAGCTGGCCCAGCTGTACCTCAAGCGCGCGGACCGCGCGAAGGACGCACCCGAGCGCGCCGAAGCCCTCACGCGGCTCGCGGAGGTGATGGAGAACGAGCTCCAGGACTCCGCGGGCGCCGCGCGCATGTACCGGGAGATCGTCGAGCTGACCGGTGAGCGCACCGCGTTGCGTGAACAGGTCCGGCTGTTGTCGCAGCGGGAGGACGCCTCGCTCGTGCGCCGTGCGCTCGATGACGCGATCTCCCGGGCGAGGACCTCGCGGGCGCGCGCCGTGGCCCTGCTGACGCGGGGAGAGCGGCAGCTGAACATGGGCAACCCCGCGAAGGCGCGCGAGGACTTCGAGGCGGCGGATGCGCTCGTGCCCGGAATGCTGCCCGTGCTCGCGGGGCTGGTGCGCAGCGTCTCCGACGACGAGCGCTTCGCCCAGGTCGAGCGTCTGCGCGCCGCCTGTGCCGCCGCGCCGCGCCGCGCGCCGGATCGCCTGGAGGCGCTGCGGGTGCTCGCGCGGACCGCGGAGGAGTCCCTGGGCGACCTGCGCATCGCGCAGTGGGCCTGGGCGGAGGTGCTCGCGGAGAGCCCGGACAATGATCAGCCCCGGGAGCACCTGCTGGCGCTCGCGCGCCGCCTGGGCGACCTGCCCGCGCTGAGTGCGTTGCTGCACGCGCAACTCGCCCGAGAGCCTCGGGGGCCGGCCGCGCGCAAGGCGCACCTGGAGCGGGTCGCCACGCTGGAGGCGATGGGCGACGCGGGCGCGGCGCTGGCGGAGCTGCGCCAGGCCGTGCGCTTCGAGCCGGGACACAAGGAAGCCTGGCTGCTGCTCGCGGACCGCTGCACCGAGCGCGAGCAATTCGGCGAGGCCGCCTGGGCGCTGGAGAACGCGGCCACCGCGACAGAGGACGACGAGGAGCGCCAGCACACGTGGGAGCGGCTCGCGCTCTTCTGCCGCGAGGTGCTGCACAACACCGAGAAGGCCCGCCTCTACGCGCGCCGCGCCGAGAGCCTGCGCAAGTCCCGCGAGCAGCGCGCCCGTCCGCCGTCGCCGGAGCCCGCGCGTCCGGTGCCCTCGCAGGCCGGCGGGGTGCCGCCACCGTCGGTGCTCGTCGCGCCGCCGGTCGCCACGGGCCGAGTGCCCGCGGCGAAGCGCAAGGACCTGTCCGACGAGGTGACGTCCAACACGGACGTCCCGTCGCTGCTCCAGGCGGAGGAGGCACCGGAGAAGCGCCCGGCCGGGGCTCCAGGTGCCAGCGCGACTTCGCGCAAGGGGCGCGGCAACGCGGCAGGCGAGGAACTCGACGCGGCTCCTGGCAACAAGAAGCGAGGGCGCGCGGGGGCACGGAGTGACACGGCTGAGCGCGCGTCGCGCAAGGAGCCAGAGCGAGCGTCTCCAGATGCATCGCCGTCTGGGAAGGCCCCCTCGGGGCGGCACGCGTCGGTAGGAGACACCGCCCAGGGAGCGGAAGCGCAGCGCCGCCCCGCATCTGGGAAGGCGCTGGTGGGAAGCCCTACCTCCCTCGTGGATACCGTGCCGGGCGCGGAGGTCGATGTCCCTCTCAAGGCCCCTTCGGGACGTCACGCTCCGGTGGACGCCGCATCGCCGTCCACGGAAGCACCTCGGCAACCCAAGGCGCCCTCGGGACGTCATGCGCCGGTAGGAACCTCACCGTTCTCCACGGATGCCGCACGCCAGCCAAAGGCTCCATCCGGAAGCCACGCGCCTGTCGGTACCGCGGCTCCAGTCACGGATGCAGCGCGCCAGCCAAAGGCCCCGTCCGGCCGTCACGGCGCGGTCGCGAGCACGTCGCCAGAAGCAGAGCCCTCCCGACGCGCCGCGAAGGCGCCAGCGGAGAGCCCTGTCTCCCTCGCGGAGTCCGCCCCCGCTCCCAGCGGCATGGCACGGGCCACGAAGCCGTCTCGCGGCGGCTCGGCCCAGGAGCCCGGCCCCACGCGGGACGACGCAACCTCCTCGCCCGACCGCAAGCCGCGAGCCTCCGCCACACCTCCGCGCGAGAGGACCACGGCCTTCGGAGCCGCGCTCCTTCCAGACGCGGAGCCCGAAGCCCCAGCGTCGAGCAAGGCCGCCTCCACTGCGTCCGCCCCCGAGGACAACGCCCGCTCCTCCAAGCACGCGGGCACGCAGGTCCGCGAAGCTCCGTCCCGCGTGGAACGCGCCCCGCGCGCCGGACACGCGCCCCGGGTCCCTCTCTCCGCCAGCGGCGTGGAACCCCCCGCCGCCCCCAGAGCCCCGCTGTCCGCCAGCGGCGTGGAACCTCCAGCTCCCGCGCCGCGCGCCATGGTCGGAGCCTCGCGCCCCGTCGCCCCTCCCGCGAAGGGCCGCGCCGCTCCCGAAGCCCCGCCCGACATCCCGCTCCTCAGCCAGATTCCCTCAGAGGACGAAGACGAGGACGCCCAGGAGCTCGGCGCCGGGCCCGTGGAGGCCACGAGCGTCATCGCGTGGGAAGCGCCTCCCGGCCGCATGGACCCCGTGCGCCGCATCCACCGCGCCGGCCGTCCCGAAGGCACCGTCTCCGGCCCGGCCCCCACGCGTCCCCAGGCCTCGGGCCGCCCCACCGTCGGCTCCACCGAGACCCGCGAGACGCCCGCCGCCGTCCCGGACGCCGCGCCCCCCGCGGACGCCACCTCCGCGGAGCCGCTCGTCTTCAAGCTCGTGCGCGAGAGCCCGCTCGACCCGAAGCCCTACCGCGGCCTCGTGGACCACTTCGACCAGCGCGGCGACGTCACCCGCGCCGCGCTCATGCGCGAGCTCGCCGACGCCCTGGAGGGCCGCGAGGTCCCCGCGCCCCGCGTGCATCGCGCGCCCCTCACCAACCAGGAGCGCGCTGGCCTGCGCCACCCGGGCCTGCGCACCCCGTCCGGGGAGCTGCTCGCGTGCGTGGGCATCGCGCTGTGCCGGCTGTTCCCGTCGCCCGCGCGCATCGCCAGCACCACGGAGCCCCTGCGCGCCTCCTCCGGCCCGGGCGCCGCCGCCGTGCTCGACGCGCTGAACGGCGCCGCGCGCCTGCTGGGCGTGCCCCTGCCGGAGCTCGTCGCGGGCGACGACGACACCGCCAACATCACCCCGCTGCACACCACCGCTCCGCGCCTCGTCGTGGGCCGGCTCCTCGTGCAGCAGCCCCCCACCAACGCCGAGCTGCGCTTCCACGCGGGCCGCGCGCTGTTCTCGCTGTCACCGGACCTGCTCGCCCTGCGCGCCCTGCGCAAGGACCACCTGCTGCGCGCGCTCGCGCTCCTGTCCTCCGTCCTCAAGAACCCCAAGGACGCTGGCGACGACGCCCGCGTGGTGCGTGAGTCCCTGTCCCCCAGGGCCCTGGAGCGCGCCGCCCTCCTGATGGAGCCCGGCACCCGGGACTTCGACGCGAGCCTGCTCGTCGCCGCCGCGCGAGACTCCGCCAACCGCGCGGGGCTCGTCGCCTGCGGAGGCCCCGGGCCCGCGCTCACCGTGCTCCGGGCCCGCCGCCCCAACGATTCAGAACTGGAGGAGCTGGTCCGCTTCGCCGCCTCCGAGCGCTACCTCGCCCTGCGGGACGCCGTCGAAGCCGGCCGCGGCCGTTAGCGCGGCTTCGCCTGGAAGCGCCTCAGTTCACCAGCAGCCGCAGCGTGAGCGACAGCATGCGCCCGTTCAGCCCGCCCAGGTCGTGCTGGTACGCCAGGTCCACGCCGCCGCCTCCGGGCGACAGGAAGCCCGCGCCCACCGTCACGCGGGAAATCTTCTGGAAGCCGTCGTACGTGTAGCCCGCGCGCAGCGGAATCGTCTGGTCGAGGATGTACTCCGCGCCGGTGTTGTACGTGAGCACCGTCGAGTCGCGCGTCTCGAAGTCCCCGCGCACGTCGAACGCCACCACCAGCGCCTGCCCCACATAGGCCGCGTGCGCGGAGTAGTAGCGCGTCAGCTCCACGTTCTCCGTGTCGATGAGGTTGTTCCCCGACACGCCCAGCGTCAGCTGCTCGCTCAGCCGCACCAGGATGCCCGCGTCCATCGTGATGGAGTTGGCGAAGCGCGACTGTCCATTCAGCCGCAGGTAGTGCCCCGACAGGCCGATGAGCAGCGACTGTCCCAGCGGCAGCGCCGCGCCCAGCGTGCTCAGGTTCGCGGACGTGCGCCCCCCGCCGCGCCCCAGCGAAAGCCAGTGGTAGTCCACGCCCAGCGCCAGCCGGCCGCTGCTGGAGTCCGCCAGGCTGATGCCCAGGAAGCCCTCCTTGTTGCGCGGGTCGTACGCACCCGTGCCTTCGATGCGGTAGGCAGGGAACAGCGCCATCGCCGCCGGGTTGCCCAGGAGGGCATCCGCACCCAGGCCCGTGGCCCGGAAGGCGCCGCCCATGCCCTGGGACCGCGCATTCGAGATGTTGCGCAACTCATCGGCCCGTTCGGTCGTGGCGGCTCGGGAGACGAGGGGAACCACGGACAGCGTCAAGGACAGGGCGGCGACGATGGCACGGAGCGGCATGGCGCCGGGGAATCTATCCGGCTTGCTGGGGTTCTGGGCCACCAATAGATTCCCCGCCCCATGTCCTCCACCGACACGAAGGCAGCGAAGCTCATCCGCAAGTGCGTCATCCCCGCCGCCGGCCTGGGCACCCGTTTCCTCCCGGCCACCAAGGCCGTGCCCAAGGAGATGCTGCCCATCGTCGACACGCCCACCCTCCAGTACATCGTGGAGGAGGCGGTGAAGGCCGGCATGGAGGACGTCGTCGTCATCAACGGCCGCGGCAAGGGCTCCATCGAGGACCACTTCGACATCGCGTTCGAGCTGGAGACCACGATGCGTGCGCGCGGCAAGACGGCGGACGCGGACCGCATGCGCGCCATCGCGAACCTGGTGCGCATCATCAGCGTGCGCCAGAAGGAGCCGCTCGGCCTGGGCCACGCGGTGCTGTGCGCCAAGAGCGTCATCGGCGACGAGCCCTTCGGCGTCCTCTTGGGCGACGACATGATCGACTCGGAGGATCCGGGCATCGGTCAGCTGGCGCGCATCTACCAGCAGCACCAGAAGGCCGTCATCGCGCTGATGGAGGTCCCTGAGAGCGAGACGCACATGTACGGCATCGCCGCCGGCAAGGACCTGGGCAACGGCGTCATCCAAATCGACCACGTGGTGGAGAAGCCCAAGAAGGGCACCGCCCCGTCGAACCTGGCGGTGATTGGCCGCTACGTGCTGCCCCCGTCCATCTTCCCCATCCTGGAGAAGCAGACCACGGGCGTGGGCGGTGAAATCCAGCTCACGGACGGCCTGGCCACGCTCCAGAAGACCGAAGGTCTGCTGGGCTACAAGTTCCAGGGCCAGCGCTACGACGCCGGTGACAAGGTGGGTTACCTCAAGGCGAACATCGCCTATGCGCTCAAGCGCCCCGATCTGCGCGGAGGGCTCCTGGAGTACCTGCGCGAGGTCGTCAAGACGGAGAAGCCGTGAAGCGTCTCATCGCCGTATCCGCAGTCCTCGTGTCCCTCGCCGCCGGCGCCTATGTGCTGCCCGGAGGCTCCATCCTGCGGCGCATGGCCACCGCGCGGGAGGAGAAGCGCCTGTCGGCCTTCCGCGTGGAAGGCTCCGTCATCTTCTCCTCCACGGGCGTGGCGGAAGCCGGGGCCGCCCTCAACGTCCCCACGGACCGCCCGGAGCTCCAGGGTGACGGCGTGCTGTCCGTGAAGATTCCGGGCCGCTGCCGCTTCGACGCGAGCTCGCCGGACAGCAGCCTCAAGTCCTCCACCGTGCAGGTCTCCGGCAAGAAGCGCGTGGAGGGCAAGGAGATGCCCGCCATCTCCGTGCTGGTGGCCCAGGTGTGCGCCATCCTCGCGCAGGACGCGGGCAGCGTGCAGGACACCAAGCTCGCCCAGGAGGCCTACCTCCAGGGGCTGGGCGTGAACACGAAGGTCACGTCGCTCGCGCGCTTTGGCGGTGAGGTGGCCTTCGTCCTGGGAGACACCGCGGAGGGCAAGCCCCAGTTCTGGGTCTACAAGGACGCCTTCCGGCCCGCGCGCCTGCGCTACTCGGACGCGTCCGGGGCGGCCTGGGACGTGCGCTTCCTGGACTACGCCTCGCCGGCCACCGGCGACTGGATGCCCCGCACGGTGGAGGTGTGGAAGGCGGGCCAGCGCGTGGTGCGCTTCACCGCCCTCAAGGCGGACAACCGCTCGGCCGTGCCGGACGCGCTCTTCAAGTAGCGGCCCGCTTCGATTCGCTTGCGATGGGCGGGGCTGACGGTGAAAGTCCCGCCCGTTCCAGGGCCGGGATTTCCCCGGCTCCCGGCGCGGAGGCGATTCGCATGAAGCTCCATGGCAACCCGATGAGCACGTGTACCCGCAAGGTCCTCACCGTCCTGGCGGAGAAGGGCCGCGAGGCCGAGCTCGTCAACATCGACCTGATGAAGGGCGAGCAGAAGTCGCCCGCGCACGTGGCGCGCCAGCCCTTTGGCGTGGTGCCCGCGCTGGAGCTGGACGACGGCTTCGTCATGTACGAGTCGCGCGCCATCAGCCGCTTCCTGGACCGCACCCTGCCGGGCCCGTCGCTGACGCCCGCGGACCCCAAGGCCTACGCGCTGATGGAGCAGTTCATCGGCGTGGAGCAGTCCTACTTCTCCGGCCCGGCGATGAAGATCGTCATGGAGCGCTTCCGGGGCACCAACAACGAGGAGAACATCGCCAAGGGCCGCGAGGGCCTGAAGCGTCCGCTGGAGGTCCTCGACGCGGCGCTGGCCACCCGGCCGTACCTGGCGGGCAATGACTTCACGCTCGCGGAGGTCTGCTTCGCGCCGTACATGGACTACCTCTTCGGCGTCGGGGAGAAGGACACCGTGGCCCCGTACAAGAACGTCATGGCCTGGTGGGACCGCGTGTCCAACCGCCCGTCCGTGAAGAAGGCCCACGGCCGCTAGCCCGCCCGCACGACCCTCTTCCGCGCAGGCCCCAAGGGCCTCTTCCGCACCCTGTCTTCCAGGGCCGGGAGGGGCCCTTCGTGCTTCCAGAGGCAAGGGGAATGTCAGACGCCCGGGGCACAGTGGATCCCGGGTGCAGGACGGGCGGGCCGGGGACGCTGGCGGCAAGAGGTCGGTCATGGAGCAAGAGCACTTCGCGCTGGGTGGTTTTCCTCGGGCACAGGGAGAGGCCCCCTCTCGCGGTTCCATTCCATTGCGGACGCGGCGTACGGAAGTGGGAAGGGAAGTGTCGCAGCGGGATCCCGCCGCTACAGTGCGCCCCGTCGTGAGCGCCACTCCCGCCCAACTTGCCTCTGTCGCCGTGGGCCGTCCCGTGCGCGGGGAGTTCACCTACCTGGTGCCGGAGGCGCTCGCGGGCAATCTCGCCCCGGGCCAGCGCGTGCTCGTGCCCTTCGGCCGGGGCATGGCGCTGGGCTTCTACCTGGGGCCCGCGAACGCGCCGGTGGAAGGCGGCGTGCGGCTCAAGCCCATCCAGCGCGTGCTGGAGGACTCGCCGTCCCTGCCCAAGGACCTCATCGCGCTCCTGCGCTTCACCGCGGAGCACTACCGCTACCCGCTGGGCGAGGTGATCCGCGGCGCGCTGCCGCCGGGCCTCTCCACCGCGGTGGATGAGAAGGAGGCCAGGCCGGACATCCAGTTCTTCGTGGAGGCGCTCGTCACGGAGGTGCCTCCGGCGTTGGCCCGCGCCCCGGCGCAGGCCGCGGTGCTCCAGTACCTCCTGGCGGTGGGCGGACGCGCGCCCTTGGATGAGGTGACGCACGCCATCCCCGGCGCGCGCGAGACGCTGAAGAAGCTGGCCACGCGCAAGTTCGTGAAGTGGGTGGAGGTGACGCTCCAGCCCGGCGTGCGCGAGGGCCTGGTGCAGAACCGCCCGGACCGCCTCACCCCGGAGCAGGCCCTGGCGGTGAAGGAGCTCCAGGGCGCCGTCGACGTGGGCGGCTTCCAGCCGTACCTCCTGCACGGCGTCACCGGCAGCGGCAAGACGGAGGTCTACCTGCGCGCGGTGGAGCACACGCTCGCGCGCGGCCTGGGCAGCCTGGTGTTGGTGCCGGAAATCGCGCTGACGCCGCAGCTGGTGGGGCGCTTCCGCAGCCGCTTCGGTGGCGACGTGGCGGTGCTGCACTCGGGGCTGAAGGACCGCGAGCGGCTGTTCCACTGGCAGGCCTTGCGCAAGGGCACGGTGAAGATCGCGGTCGGCGTGCGCTCGGCGGTGTTCGCGCCGGTGGAGCACCTGGGGCTCATCGTCGTGGACGAGGAGCACGACCCGTCCTTCAAGCAGGACGAGAAGCTGCGCTACCAGGCGCGCGACCTGGCCGTGGTGCGAGGCAAGCAGGCCAGCGCGGTGGTTGTGCTGGGCTCCGCGACGCCTTCACTGGAGACGCTCCAGAACACGCGCTCCGGCCGCTACAAGCTGATTGAGCTGAAGAACCGCGTGGACGACCGGCCCATGCCCACCATCAACCTGGTGGACCTGCGCGTGGAGCGTCCGCGCGAAGGCCAGGTAACGGAAGAGGCGCCCATCCTGAGCCCGCAGATGCTCCAGGCCATGGAGGAGACGGTGACCAAGGGGCAGCAGGTCATCCTGTTCCTCAACCGCCGAGGCCACAGCACCATCCTCCTGTGCGAGGTGTGCGGCCTGTCGCTCAAGTGCCACGACTGCGACGTGTGCATGACGCACCACCGCTCGCAGAACCGGGTGGTGTGTCACTACTGCGGCGTGGCGTTCCCGGTACCGAACGCCTGCCGCGAGTGCACCGGCCCGCTGCTCAAGCTCGGCATCGGTACGGAGCGCGTGGAGGCGGAGGTCCTGGAGCGGATGCCACACGCACGCGTAGCGCGACTGGACCGGGACTCCGCGACGAGCGCGGAGAAGCTGACGGAGCTGCTGGCGTCCTTCGCGCGGCGGGAAATCGACGTGCTGGTGGGCACCCAGATGGTGGCCAAGGGGCACGACTTCCCGGGCGTGACGCTGGTGTGCGTGGTGATGGCGGACACGTCCCTGGCGATTCCCGATTTCCGAGCCGCTGAGCGGACCTTCCACCTGTTGACCCAGGTGGCGGGGCGCGCGGGGCGCGGGAAGGACCCGGGGCGGGTGCTGGTGCAGACCTACAACCCGGACGCGGAGCCGGTGAGGCGGATGCTGGCGCACGACTTCGACGGGTTCTCCAAGCAGGAGCTGGAGTGGCGCAAGGCGCTGGCCTATCCGCCCTTCGCGCGCATGGCGGCCGTCCGGCTGGAGGGCGAGCACCCGGAACAGACCGCGGGTGTGGCGCGCTTCCTGGGGAACCTGGTGGGACGACACATGCCGCCAGCGTCGGCGGGGGTGCGCCTGTTGGGGCCGGCCCTGGCGCCGATTGCCCGAATCCGGGGCAAGACGCGCTGGCAGTTGCTCCTGAAGGCGCCGACACATGCGGCGCTCGCCCCACTGCTCGCCCGGTTGGAGGCGGCGTTGGCGGATGTGCCCAACGGGGTGAAGGTCGTCATCGACGTGGATCCCGGGGCCATGCTGTAGACTCCCGGGCTCCCCCATGGGCGCCTCGGTCCTCCTCGTACACGACGACATCGCCACCATCGCCGCCGTCCGGCGACTGCTGTCCCGCGAAGGGCACGAGGTCATCCTCGCGACTTCCGCCGCGGACGCGCTCATCGCTTTCGGGCACCACCTGCCGGAGCTCATCGTGCTCGCGCCGGGCGTGGAGAGCGGCCGCGGGCGCGTGGTGTTGGAGGAGCTGGTGCAGCACCCGGAAGGCCACAAGGCGCGGGTGCTGCTGCTGAGTGAGCCCATCGAAGGCTTCAGCGCGCCGGTGGCGCCGCTGCCGCTGGACGGGCCCAGCTTCGTGACGCTGGTGGACACGCTGATCCGTGCGCCGGCGGAAGCGGATGGCTGGCGCGTGGTGGAGAACCGGACGCTGAGCGAGCCGGCGAGGGGGAGCGCCCCCGCGGACGAGGCCTGGCATGTGACGGCGCCGCGCTCGGTGGGCGGGGACCCGGCGCTGGCGAACGCTCTGTTCGGGGACCTGGCGCCGCTGAACCAGACGGACTGGGAAGTGGCGGCGATGACGCGCGAGGAGCGCAGCGCGCACGCCGTGCACCAGCAGCGCGAGCGCAGCATGAACGCCGCGCTGGAGCAGGCGCACCTGGAAGTGGAGACGGAGGCGATTGCCTCCATCGACTCCGCGCTGACGGTGGGCACGAAGTCGCAGTGGGCCGGGGCGGCGGAGGAGGGTGACTCCGGCGAGGCGTGGGGCGAGGAGGATCCGGACGCGAGCGTCGGCAGTGAGTGGGACGCGGAGCCTCCGAACGCGGAAGGGGCGGACGAGGGCCGTCCACCGGAAGCGCGCACCACGTTGCGCTTCCCGTTCCCGAACGAGGAGGGCGAGGAAGAAGCGCCTGCGGAGGGGCGGCTCGCGTTCCGTGAGGAGCCGCTCACCCCGCCAGGACTGAAGCCGGTGAAGCCCGCGCCGAAGCTGGGGGACGAGGGGTTCTTCGACGTCGACTCGGACGAGGACGGCGGGGCGGCGAAGGCGTCGAAGCCGGAGGGCTCGGAGCCGCTGGCGTGGAAGGAACTGGAGCCGGATCCGGAGCTGGAGGCGCGTGCGTCTCCGGGCGGCGTGGATGATTCCGACGAGACGGACTTCGGTTCGGTCGCGGACGACGTGGCGGCGGAGGAGCGGGCCGCGGCGGCGGGTGGGGCGGAGGAGGACGCGCCCGCGGAGCCGACCGCGGAGGAGCTGGCGGCGGAGGGCGGGACGGAGGAGGACGCTCCCTCGGAGCCGACCGCGGAGGAACTGGCGGCGGCGGGCCTGTCGAACTGGGACGTGCTGGAGGCGGACCTCAAGGCCTCCGCCGAGGCGCGTGAGCGGGAGGATGAGTCCTCCTCTGCTGACGCGAAGCCGGTGGGGTCGGACTGGTTCGACTCAGAGACCGTCGAGGATGCGAAGACGGAGGGCTCCAAGCCCCTCCAGTGGGCGGAGCCCACGGGCACCGCGAGCCCGACGGATGCGGCACGCGCGAAGGGTGATGACGCGAAGCCGGGCAAGGCGGAGTCGCGCGCCGGAGGAACGGCGGACAGCGCCGCGCCGAGCGTGAGCACCGAGAGGCCGCTGCGTGTCGCGGCCCGTGTCCCGCTGCGCTCGTCGGGCAAGAGCAGCGCGGGCGTCGTAGCGAGCGTGGGCGTCTCGTCCGCGAACCCGGGTGATGCGGCAGGCGCGGGAAGCAGCGCCGCGAGTGCGGCAACAGGCGGCACTTCCGCTCTTACCGGCAATGCGTCCGGTGCTGGTGTCACGGCCGGCGCAGGTGGCACGTCCGCTCTTACCGGCAATGCGTCCGGTGCTGGTGTCGCGGCCGGCGCGGGTGGCACGTCCGCTCTTATCGGCAATGCGTCCGGTGCTGGTGTCGCGGCGGGAGCAAGCGGCACGTTCACTCGGCCGGGCAGCGAGTCCGGGGTGGGTGACGCGGCGGGAGCCGCTGGCAGCGCCGCGGGTCTGAGCGACAAGCCCGGAACGGGTGCGTCGGCATCCGCGCATCCGGGCGGCAAGGCCGAAGCAGGGGATGCGGTGACGCCAGCCGGCTCCTCCGCGAATCCGCGCGACGGTGCCTCGTCGCGCGCGGACGCACGGCTCGAAGTCCAGGCACCGTCGTCACCACTGCAGGTGCCCGGAGGCCTGCAGCGGGCGAACAAGACGCGCACCCAGGAGCAGGAAGCCCCCGCACCAGCGCGCACGGACGCGGCCGAGCCGTCATCGGATCTCGCCGCGGAGCTGGAATCGCTGCGGGAGGAACTCGCGCTGGCCCACGCCGCCATCGAGGAGGCGGAGGCCCGCGCCGCGGACGCGGAAGCCCTGGCCGAATCGGAGCAGTCGCTCCGCGTCGAGCTGGAAGAGCGCATCGCGAGCGAAGAGCGAGCACGCGAAGACGCACGGCTCGAAGCGGACGCGGAGGTCGAGGCCCGGAGCGCCGTGGAGGTGCGGGCCGAAGCGGAGGTCCACGCTCGCGCCCGAGCCGAGTCCCTGTTGAAGCAGGCTTCGGCGGCGAAAGAGGCCTCGGAAGTCCGGGCCGAGTCGGCGACGGAGGCCCTCGCGGAGGTCGAAGCACGGCTCGCCTCCGAAGCCGGAGGCCGCGTGGAGGCCGAAGCCCGCGCGGAGGCCGAGGCGCGCGACCGCCGCGAAGCCGAAGCCCTCGCGGAGATGGCTCGGCTCGAGCTCGTCGAACTCGAGAAGCGCCTGGCCACGGAGGTCCAGGCGCGCGAGGAGGCCGAGCTCCGAGCCCGCCAGGAAGCGCAGACACGCGAGGAGGCCGAAGCCCGCGCCGAACTGGAGCAGGCCGCACGCACGGACGTGGAAGTGCGGCTCGCAGCGGAGACCGAAGCAAGAATCGCGGCCGAAGCCCGCGCGGAAGCCGAATCCAGGGCTCGCGAGGACGCGCGTCTGCGAGCGCAATCCGAGTCCGAGCAGGCGGAGGGCCGCGACAGCGAGGATGCCGCACTCCGCTCGGACCTGGAAACGCGGCTCGCCGAGGCGGAAGCCAGGGCCGAAGCGGAGGCGAAGGCCCGTACCACCGCCGAAGCGAAGGTGAAGCACTCCGCGCAAGCGCTGTCCCTGGTGGAGGTGCGAGCGCACCAGCTGGCCCAGTCGCTGGCCGAGTCCGAAGCGAAGTCGAAGCAGTCCGTGCAGGCGCTGGCCCAGGCGGAGACGCGGGTTCAGCAGGCCACGCAGGCGCTGGCGCAATCCGAGGCGAAGGCGAAGCAGTCCGCGCAGGCCCTGGCGCAGGTGGAGGCGAGGGCGCAGCAACTGGCGCAGGTGCTGCTCCAGGGCGAAGGCAAGGCAAGACAGGCCGCCCAGGCCGTGAGCCAGGCCGAAGAGGCCCGAGCCGCCGCGGAAGCCACCGCCGAACGAAACGCCGAAGCCCTGGCCCAGGCGGAAGCCCGTGCCGCGAAGGCCGAGGAAGCCCTGGCCGAAGCCCAGGCCCGAGCGGAAGACGCGGATGCGGCGCGGCAGCAGAACGAGGCGCGGTTCGCGGAGACGCTGAACCAGGCCAACGCCCGGATGGAGCAGCTCAAGCAGGCCCGCCAGCGAGCCGAAGCCCAGGCCGCGCAGCCCGCCGAAGCACTGCTCCAGGCGGAAGCCCGCGTGGAGCAACTGACGCAGGCCCTGAATCAGGCCCTGGCCCGCGAAGAGCAGCTCAACGCCGAAGCGAAGAAGACCGCCGAGCAGCTGGAGCAGGCTCGGGCAGAGGCGGCGGCGCGAGCGGAGCAACTCCAGCAGCTCCAGTCCAACTCGGGGAACCGCGAGGACCAGTTCACGCAGGTCCAGGCCGAAGCCCAGGCCCGCATCGAGCAGCTCACGCAGGCGCTCACCGAAGCGGAAGCCCGAGCGGAGCAGCTCACGCAGGAGCGCGCCGAAGCCGAATCGCGCATCGAAGAACTTGTCCGCGCGCGTGCCGAAGCCGAAGCCCGCGCGGATCAGCTCACGCAGGCACATACCGAAGCCGAATCGCGCATCGAGCAGCTCACGCAGGAGCACGCCGAAGCGAATGCCCGCGCGGATCAGCTTGAGCAGTCGCGCACTGAAGCCGAAGCCCGCATCGAAGAACTCGTCCGCGAGCGCACCGAAGCGGAATCCCGCGCGGATCAGCTTGCGCAGGCAGGCACCGAAGCCGAATCGCGCATCGAGGAACTCGTCCGCGCGCGCACCGAAGCGGAAGCCCGTGCAGCTCAGTCCCAACAGGCGCGCACCGAAGCCGAGGCCCGCGCGGATCAGCTTGCGCAAGCGCGCACCGAGGCCGAAGCCCGCATCGAACAGCTCACGCAGGCGCGCACGGAGACCGAAGCGCGCGCGGAGGAGTCCACCCGCGTTGGCACCGAGGCCCAGGCCCGCATCGAGCAGCTCACGCAGGCGCTGACCCAGGCCCAGGCCCGCCTGGAGCAACTCACGCAGGCCCTCGCCCAGGCGGAGTCCCGCGCCGAGCAGTCCTCGCACGCCCGGACCGACGCGGACGAACTCGCACGGACCCGCCTGGCCCAGGTTGAACAGGCCCGCGCCGAAGCGGAAGCCACCGCCGACCAACAGCTCCAGGCCCGCACCGCCGCGGAAGCCCGCGCCCTCCAGGCCGAGCAGAAGGCCGCCGAAGCCACCGCCAAGGCCACCTCCGAAGGACGGCTGCGCACCGTGCTGGAAGTCCGCCTCGACTCCGAAGGACGGGCACGCCAGGACCTCGAAGCCCGCCTCGAAACCGAGTCCCAGGCCCGTACCGCCGCGGAGTCCCGCCTCGCCGCCGAGACCCAGGCGCGCACCGAAGCCGAAGCCCGCGCCCGCTCCGAATCCACGGACCTCACGCAGGCCAGAGACACCCTGCAAGCGCAGCTCGACCAGCTCCGCGAGGAGCTCACCCGCGAGCGCGAAACCCGCGTGAGGCTCGAAGCCGAAGCCGTCGAACAGCGCCTCCAGGCTGAACGCGAGCGTGCAGAGCTCGAAGCCCGAGCGCAGCGGGACGCGGAGGAAGCCGCGGCCCAGGCCCGCGCCACCATCATCCCCCTCGAATCGCCCGGCCGTCCGGAGATGGCGGTGGCCCGCAGTGGCAGCCTCACGCAAGAGGGCCTCGCGCGCCTCATCCTGCGCCTCTGCGACGCGCGCATGGAGGTGCGCCTGGAGCTCAAGGTGATGAACGCCTTGCGCGTCCTCTGGCTGCGCGACGGAGCCCTGGTGGGCGCCGCGTCCTCCGCGCAGGGGGAATCCCTCGTCGACCGCGCCCGCGCGGACGGCCTCATCGACGCGCGCCAGGAAGCCGAGCTGCGGCTCGTGCGCAGCGCCACCACCGGCACGCTGCTGGAAGCCCTGCGAGGGCGCGGCTACGTGCGCGAAGCCGAATCCGTCCCGCTGGTCCAGCGCTACACCGAACAGGTCTTCCTGGACGCGCTCTCGGAACCCTCCACGCTCTACCGCCTGGTGCCGGAGCCCGCGCCGCACGAAGTGGCGCTCGCCGCCGCCACGCGCCCGCCGCTGCACCTGCTCGCGGAAGGGCTGCGCAACACGCTCACCGCCGAGTCGCTCCTGGACGCGGCGGGCTCGCTGCGCGCCCAGGTCGCCCGAGGCGACGCGCACATGCCCCCCGCGGACTTCGGCCTCTCCGCCCGTGAGCTCCAGCTCCTGCAGGCCGTGGACGGCGAACGCACGCTGGAGTCGCTGCTCCTGGGCGCGGGCCTGCCGCAGGACGGCGCGCTCAAGACGCTCGCGGTGGCGAGGACGCTGGGCCTCATCGCGCTGCATCCGCCGTCGGAGGACGCCCAGGGCGACCTGCCGCCGGAGCTGGACGTGCACCGCCTGGAGGCCAAGTTCGAGGAGATCCAGGACGCGGACTACTTCACCGTGTTGGGGCTCGCCCGCTCGGCTGGCAGCGAGGAGGTCAAGCGGGCCTACGCACTGCTCGCCGCCGAGTTCCACCCGCTGCGCTTCGCCGGCCATCCGGACCCCGCGCTCCAGCACCGGGCGCAGCAGATCCGCGCGGTGTTGACGGAGGCCGCCCGGGCGTTGGGAGACGACCGCCTGCGGGGCGAGTACGCCCGTAATCTGCTCGACTGATGCCCGGTGGAACGGTTGCCCGTCGCGGTCCGGAGGGGTTAAGAGTCCCCTCCATGGTTCGCGAGATTCTCATCTGGCCCGACCCCATCCTGAAGCAGAAGGCCAAGCCGGTGGCGAAGGTGGACGACAAGGTCCGCGCGCTCATCAAGGACATGTTCGAGACCATGTACGCTGCCGAGGGCGTCGGTCTCGCCGCGCCGCAGGTGGGCATCCTCCAGCGCATCATCGTCCTGGACACCCGGCCGCAGCAGCCGGACTCCAAGCCCCTGGCGATGATCAACCCGGAGTTCGTCTCGCTCGAAGGGGAGACGACCTACACGGAGGGCTGCCTCTCCATCCCCGGTGAAGCCGAGGACGTGGACCGCGCCGCCTTCGCCACGGTGCGCTACCTGGACGAAGAGGGCCAGGAGCAGACGCTGCGCTGTGACGGCCTGCTGGCCATCGCCGTGCAGCACGAGACGGACCACCTGGACGGCACCGTCTTCGTGGACCACGTCTCCACGCTCAAGCGCGAGTTCATCCGCAAGCGCATGAAGAAGCTCAAGGCCTCGCGCGAGCAGGGCGCTCCGGCGTCCGCTTAAGCCTTCGCGGTGGCGCGCACGCCCTTCTTCGGGCACCGGTCCGCCACCACGCAGGAGCCGCAATCGGGTGAGCGCGCGAAGCACGTGCGCCGCCCGTGCCACACCAGCAGCTGATGCCCCAGCGTCCACCGCTCGCGAGGCAGCAGCGCCTGCAGGTCCTTCTCCACCTTGTCCGGGTCTTCGTGCGGGGTGAAGCCCAGCCGGTACGCCAGCCGCTTCACGTGCGTGTCCACGGGGAAGGCCGCGTCGCCGCCCAGGTGGATGCACACCACGCCCGCGGTCTTCAGCCCCACGCCCGGCAGCTGCGCCAGCGTGTCGCGCGTGAGCGGCACCTGTCCGCCATGCTCCGCCACGAGCGCGCGCGCAGTGGCGACGATGTTCTTCGCCTTCGCGCGGTACAGCCCGCAGGTGCGGATGAAGGGCTCCACGTCCGTGGGCTCGACGCGCGCGTAGGCCTGCGCATCCGGGAAGCGGGCGAACAGGGCAGGGGTCACCAGGTTGACGCGCTTGTCGGTGCACTGCGCGGACAGGATGACGGCGACCAGCAGCTCCAGCGGCGTGCGGTAGTCCAGCTCGATGCGGGCGTCCGGCATGGCTGCTTCCAGACCGTCCAGGACCGACACCGCACGCTGCCGCTTCTCACCCACTGTCTCTCGTCGGGCCACGCGGGCGTTGTATGTCACGGGGCGGCCCCGCCCAAGCGCCATGGCGGGGCATCCCTTTTCACGCAGCGAGGAGAACCATGAAGCCCATCGACTTCCGCTCCGACACCGTGACGAAGCCCACGCCCGCCATGCGCAGGCTCATCGCCGACGCGGAGGTGGGCGACGACGTCTACGGCGAGGACCCCACCGTGCGCCGCCTGGAGGAGCGCGTGGCCGAGCGGCTCGGCCTGGAGGCCGCCGTCTTCGTCCCCTCCGGCACGCAGGCGAATCAGATCGCCATCGGCGCGTACTGCCGTCCCGGCGACGAGGTGCTCACGGAGGAGGGCAGCCACATCCTCCAGTACGAAGGCGGCGCGGTGCCGGCGCTGTGGGGCGTGCAGCCGGGGCCCCTGCCGGGCGAGCGCGGCCTGCTGAAGCCGGAGACCGTCACGGCGGCGGTGCGCGAGGACAACATCCACAACCCGCGCACGCGCCTGCTGTCGCTGGAGAACACGCACAACCGCGGCGGCGGCACGGTGTGGCCGGTGGAGCGCTTCAAGGCGGTGGTGGAGGCGGGGCGCAAGGCCGGGCTCGCGGTGCACCTGGACGGCGCGCGGCTGTTCAACGCGGAGGTGGCGGCGGGCCAGCCCGCGTCCGCGTGGGCGTCGCTGACGGACTCGACGTCGGTGTGCTTCTCGAAGGGGCTGGGCGCGCCGGTGGGCTCGGCGCTCGCGGGCAAGAAGGACGTCATCCGCGAGGCGCGGCGGCTGCGCAAGCGGCTGGGCGGAGGCATGCGGCAGGCGGGCATCCTCGCGGCGGCGGCGCTGTACGCGCTGGAGCACCACGTGGAGCGCCTGGCCGAGGACCACGCCAACGCGCGCCGGCTGGCGGAAGGCCTGGCCCAGGTGCCGGGCGTGAAGGTGGACCTGGCGCGGGTGGAGACGAACATGGTGTTCGCGGACCTGGTGCGTCCGGCGGCGGAGGCCTCCGCGCTGCTGCTGAAGCAGGGCGTGCTCGCCAACCCCACCGGCCCGCACTCCATCCGCCTCGTGTGCCACCTGGACGTGTCCACCGCGGACATCGACGACGCCTTGGCGCGCATCCGCAAGGCCTTCGCCGGCTGACCCAGGCGGCACTGTCCGCGCGCCCGCCGCGGCCTTCCAGAACCTGTCCGACAGTCGGACAGGTTCGCGGGCGGCGACGCTGACGGGCAGCCCCGAGAGGCGAGCCCCCTCCACGCCACCAGGTGCGAACCGCACGCACCTGTGCGCTAGGGGAAATGATCCACGCCCCCAGGGCGGGTGGACGGCCCGGCGCGCGTGGTAGGCTCGCCGCGCCGTGCGCCGACCCGCCGTCCTTGCCCTGTTGGCCCTCTCCGCCTGCGCGACGCCGCAGCCGGGGAAGATGAGCTTTGAAGAGCTGTACGCCACCTCGGGCGACAGCGGCTTCGCCAGCACCAGCACGCCCTTCCTCCCCCGCGAACCGGACCGCGCCCGCGGCCCGCTGGCGCCGGAACGCTCCCCGGAGCTCGAAGCCGCCCTCGCCGCGTTCACGCAGCAGGCCCAGGCCTACCGCGCGAAGGTCCAGCGCGGCAGCGCCATGCCCGTCGAGCAGGTGCGCAACTGGGAGGCGATGAACGCGGCCCTGGACGCCTTCCTGGCCCGGCCGGTGGAGCACACCGACACCCGCGACCTGACGCGCGCCCGGGGCGTGATGGAGGCGGAGCTGGAGCAGGACGCGCGCCTGTACGGCGACATACCGGGCTCGCTCGCGGAGTCCGTGGTGGTGCGCGTGGGCCGGCTCATCGTGCGCGCGTCCACGCTGCGCCGCTGGGCGCAGCCGCCGGAGCCCTCCGGTCCGCCGCGCCTCGCCTGGCCCGTGGAGCCGGTCACCATCACCAGCCTCTACGGCGACCGCTGGCACCCCATCACCGGCCAGCTGCGCCGCCACTCGGGCGTGGACCTGGCGGCGCGGCGGGGCCAGCCCGTGGGCGTCGCGGACCGGGGCGTCGTCCTGCGCGCCGGCTGGAACGGCGACCACGGCAAGATGGTGGAGGTCCAGCACGACGGCCAGTGGGTGACGCGCTACAGCCACCTGTCCGAGGTCCTGGTGACGACCGGCGAGGTGCTGGCGAGGGGCGAGGTGGTGGGGCTCGCGGGGGACACGGGCCTGGCGACCGGCGTCCACGTCCACTTCGAGCTCTGGCACGACGGCAGTTCACTGGATCCGCTGGAGGCGCTCGTCGCCCCCGAGGCGGCCCCGGACACGTCCGAAGAGCGTCCCGTGGCCCGCATGCCGGCGGAGTCCCCCGTCCTCACGTCCCAGGGGCGCCACCCGGCCGCGGGTTCGCGCCCCTGAGGGGGACGGGCCTTCACGACGGCCCTGCGACTACAGCGAGTTCTTCAGCTCCTTGGCCGGACGGAAACCGACCGTCTTCGACGCCTTCAGCTTCATCATCTCGTTGGTCTGCGGGTTGCGGATCTTCCGCGCCTTGCGCGAACGCAGCGACCACGTGCCGAACCCGGGGTAGCTGAAGCGGGTGTCCTTCTTCACCGCCTTGCCGATGTTGGTGAAGACGCTGTCGAGGATCTGGGCGGCCTGCTTCTTCGTGAGCTTCGACTGCGCAGCCACCACTTCCACGAGCTCTGCCTTGGTCATGACACCCCTCCCTCTTGCGTTGTCTGGCGTTGATCGAGCGGATGGCGGAGGTAACAAATCGAGGTTTCGACTGTCAATGCGCCACCTGCTCCCAGGCCGGAAAATCGGCCTCCGGATGAAAACTGGCCTCTGAAAATACACCCTGTAGAGAGACGGGAGGATCGCATCTTTTGATACATCCTCACACTCCCGCTTTTCACATCAGGGAAAGTGATCGCCTGATGATCGGTTTCGCATGAAAGGCATTGGAAAATCGATCACTTAGCAGTCGCCGCTGATCCAGCTCCAGCAGGGTGCCATCAGGGGGCTAGAGTGCCTGCCCGCGTGCCCGCCCGACTGCTTCCATGGATTCTCGTCCTGTTGTGCACCTGCTCGCGGCCGTCCCCACGGCCCCAGGCGACGGGCGAGCTCTGGGTGGACGCAAGGGCCTCGGGCGGCGACGGCACCCGGGAGCGGCCCCTGCGTTCGCTGGCAGACGCCCTGGCCCGCCCCGGTCCGAAGCGCGTGCGCCTGGCCTCCGGACGCTACGAAGGCCCCTTCCGGCTGCCGGAGGGCACGCAGCTCGTGGGGTCGGGCTCCTCCACGATCCTGATCGCAGCGGACCTCGACACCTCCGTGGTGGAGGCGCCAGGGGACACCGCCCTGGAGTCCCTGACGGTCGAGGGCGGCGGCTGGGGGCTGGAGGCCCGGGGCCCCGTGCGGGTCCAGACCGTGACCTTCCGGAACCAGGCCCGGGGCGCCATCCGGCTGGGCGCGGGTCCGCTGGAGGGCAGGGGGCTTCGCTTCGAGGCAGGGGCGGTCAGCCAGGCGCCGGTCGCGGTGGGTGTGCTCGTGGAGGCCGGAACCGCGGGGGGCTCCGCGCCGTCCCTGATCCTCCGGGACAGCGCGTTCACAGGGGCCTACGACCGCGCGGTTCGGGTCCGGGGTGGGGCCTCGGTGCGCCTGGAGGGGGTGGACTTCCAGGGCCCCCGGATGGCGCTGAGCCAGGACGGCGGCGTGGCGGAGGTCGAACGGGCGCGAGCCTCGGGGGGCTCGGGCACGGCGTTCTCCACGGTGGGGGGCGCGCTGACGCTGGTGGACGTCCGGGTCCAGGGCCACGAGTACGCCGTGACGGCCAACCAGGCCCGGCTGTCGGTGCGGGGCTTCAGCTCGGAGCACGCCACGCGCGCGGGCATGGGGCTCACCGCGACGACCGGCCTGCTGGAGGACGTGGCCGTGAAGGACGCGGGCAGCTACGGAGCGCTTCAGCTCACCGCCTCGGACCTGGAGGTGCGGCGCTTCCGCCTGGAGGGCTCACGGGAATACGGCGTGGTGGCGCTGCAGGGCCGCGTGCGCCTTCGGGACGGCATCATCAAGGGCGTGAGCACCGCGGATGGCCTCGCGGGAGACGGGCTCCACCTGCGCCGGGTGGAAGCGGACGTCGACACCGTGACCGTCGAGGGCGCGAAGGGCACCTGCGTGCTGGCGACGCAGCGGGCCCGCGCGACGCTCCGCAACGCCCGGCTCTCGGGCTGCGGGCTCGCCGCGCTGGCGGTGGATTCGAAGGCCACCCTGGAGTCCCGGAACGTCGACGTGCGCGACACCCCGGGCTCCATCCTGCTGGCCATCGAAGACGGCCAGTTGCAGGTGGAGGACCTCACCGCGAAGGACGCGCGGGGCGAACTGGTCTCCACCGACTGCCAGGGCCAGACGCGCGTCCGACTCCGCCACGTCGAAGCGGGCACCAGGCGAGGACTGGACTCCCCCTGCGTCCAGCTCGACGCCCGCCCGCCTCAGCCCTGAGCGGACGTGGGAGGCAGGGGCGTGGCGCGCTGTTCGAGCCACTCGCGAATGACGGGGTAGACCTCCATGGGCGCGCCGGTGCCGAAGATGAGGTCGCCGTGGCCGTAGTCCATCTTGTCCCCGCGGTCCCGGCCAAAGACATGCAGTGTGCGATCCGGTGACGTGAGCAGCGCGTACTGCGCTTCCACGTTGGCCGCGGTGGCCAGTCGGTCCGCGCTGCCGCCCATCACCAGCACGGGCAACTGGAGCTTCGCGATGCCCGCGCGCCAGTCCGTCTTGCGGTCGTAGGAACGGAACGCGTCGTGGGAGATCCAGTCCTGGAACTGGAGCAGCACCTTGCGGCTCATCGCCGCCATCATGTTGACGGACAGCTGCCGCAGGACGCGTGGCGGAACATGCCGGGGGTTCACGACGATGTCCGACAGGGGCAGCGCGAGGTAGCCCAGGAAGGGCGCCATGCTGGCGCTCACCCACGACTGCCGGATGCTCCCGGGCCACGCCGCGCGCACGCCCAGCGAGATGAGCGTCCGCAGGAACGGCTCCGACTTGAGATACACCGGCGCCCCCAGCTCGAGCAGGCCCGCCAGCTTCCCGCCATCAGGCCCCTGCGCCACGCCGTACCCCACCAGGCCCCCCAGCGAGTGGCCCAGCCAGAAGGCCTGCTTCGCGCCGGTCTCCTTCAGCGCCAGCTCCAGCAGCGCCGGCCCGTCGTGGTTGATGTGGTCGTCCACGGTGAAGTCCGTGGGCCGCCGTCCCCTGGGCGGACGCTGCGAGTGCCCGGTGCCGCGCCACTCCACGCTGAAGCAGTCGAAGCCGGCCTCGGTGAGGTAGTGGGCCACGGAGTAGGGCGGCTCGAAGTCGAAGGTGAAGCGGTTGGCCGCCAGCCCGTGGCACAGCAGGACGGGCTCCGCGAAGCGGCGCACCGGGGCCCGCCGGGCGTGCACGGTCAGTTCCCACCCATCCGCGCACTGCACGCGCAGCATGTCGGGAAGGGGCCCCTTGAGGCGGTACCAGCGCCTCACGAGCAGGACCCACGCCACGTTCACCAGCAGCAGGACGGCCGCCGCGGCCAATCCCCACAGGGCCCACTGCCCGTACGGCATTTCTCCTCCCATAGGACCGGGGACTGACTCCGGCGCGAATAAAACCCTGCTAAGGTCCGTTCCCTCGCCGTTTCTGCCACATGGGCAGCCGACCACCTGGGGAAGTCGAGGGAACGATGAAGCTGCGGAAACTGATGTTCGTGCTCCCGAACCTCTTCACCGTCACCTCCATCTTCTGTGGCTTCTACGCCATCACCCTGTGTTCGGGTGAGGCTGAACCGGTGCAGCTGTACCAGGCGGCCCTGGCCATCCTCTTCGCCATGTTCTTCGACGGGTTCGACGGACGGGTGGCCCGCCTGACGAAGACGCAGAGCGACTTCGGCATGCAACTCGACAGCCTCGCGGACGTCATGTCCTTTGGCGCGGCGCCGGCGCTCCTCGTCTACAAGTGGGCGTTGGCCCCCATGGGCTTCTGGGGCCTGTTCATCTCCTTCGCGTTCATGGCCTGCGGCGCCATGCGGCTGGCGCGCTTCAACGTGCTCGCCATGCGCAACCCGCACGGCGGTGGCGGGGGCTTCTTCGTGGGGCTCCCCATCCCGCTGGCGGCCGGCGTGCTCGTCTCCCTCATCATCTCCCACCACGTGGCCAGCCAGGGCGAGGCGCTCGGTGACGGCGCACGCGTGCCGGTGGCGGTGGCGGTGGGCGCCCTGTCGCTGCTGATGGTGTCCACGGTGCGCTACCGCACCTTCAAGGACGCGCGTCCCAGCCGCAAGACGGCGCTCGTCTTCATGGCCATGGCGCTCACGGGCGCGTTCATCGCCCAGCAGTTCCACCCGGCCTGGGTGCTGGTGACGTACTTCGCCGCGTACCTGGTCATGGGGCTGGTGGAGTCCGCGGTCTCCGTGCGCAGCCGGCTGGCGTCGCGCAAGGTCGGTGCCGTCGCGGCGGTGGCGGTGGCGGCCGGGCTGGACGAGGACGACGACGAGGACTCCGAGCCCAACGCCACGGACGACGGCCCCGCGTTCCTCTGAGCAGTCAGGCGCGGGAGCCGGGACGCGGACCCTGCCGGCCGCTAGGATGCCCGGCCCATGCGCGTCGAGCTGCTGTGCACCGGTGACGAACTCGTCACCGGCCTCATCACGGACACCAACAGCACCTACCTGGAAGCCCGCCTCTTCGACCTGGGCGTGAAGGTCGCACGGGTGACGCTGGTGGGCGACGTGCGTCCGGACATCACGGGCGCGCTGCTGGAGGCCTCGGCGCGCGCGGACGTGGTCATCGTCTCGGGAGGCCTGGGCCCCACCGCGGACGACTTCACGCTGGAGTGCGCCGCCGCCGCCGCGGGCGTGTCCATGGAAGAGGACGCGCGGGTGCTCGGCTGGCTGAAGGAGCGCTACGCCGCGCGGGGCATGGCCCTGAATCCGGGCGCCCTGCGAATGGCGCGCATCCCCGCGGGCACCGAACCGGTGCGCAATCCCCAGGGCTCGGCGCCGCTGGTCATCCAGCAATTGGGCCGCGCCCACCTGTTCTTCCTCCCCGGTGTCCCGCGCGAATACCGCGCCCTGGTGGACGGAGAGGTGCTGCCCCGCGTGCGGACCTGGCTCGCTGCGGAACCCGGCCGCACGTTCCGGGCCTTCCGCCTGCTGCGAACCGTGCGCCTGCCCGAGTCCGTGCTGAACGAGCGGGTGATGCCCCTGGCCCCCAGCCACCCCAGGGTGGTGTTCGGCTTCCGGACGCACGCACCGGAGAACCACCTGAAGCTGATGGCGGAAGCCCCCACGCAGGCGGAGGCAGACGCCGCGCTCGCGGCCGCGGAGGCCGCATGCCGGCTGGCGCTGGGCACCCACGTCTATGGCGCCGATTCCAGCGAATACGCCCCCGTCCTCCTCGAGCTGCTGGCGCGTCGCGGTCACTCGCTGGCGGTGGCGGAGAGCTGCACGGGCGGCCTCGTCGCGCAGGAGCTCACGGCCGTCCCGGGCTCCAGCCAGGTCTTCATCGGAGGGGCGGTCGCCTATTCGGAGAAGATGAAGTCCGCCTGGGTGGGCGTGCCCCCGGACATCCTCGAGAAGCACAGCGCCGTATCGTCCCAGACAGCGCTCGCCATGGCGGAGGGAGTCCGCGCCGCCTGCGGCGCCACGTTTGGCCTGTCCGTCACGGGCTATGCGGGCCCCGGTGGAGGTACGCCCGAGGACCCCGTGGGCACCGTGTACTGCGGGCTGGCCGGTCTCGGAATGGAGCCCCGCTGCGAGCGGATCTCGCTCTCGGGTGACCGGGACCGGGTCCGCCTGTTCGCCGCGTCCCACGTGCTGGAAATGTTGAGGTTGCACCTGCTCGCCGCCCCCGTGTCGCCATGAGTCGCTCCAAATCAAAGCGTCCCCGTCCTTCCGCCCTGGACGCGCCGTCCACGGTGCTCCCGGCCTCCGCCACCGCGGGCGAACCCGTTCCGGCCACGCCCGAGTCCTCCGCCCCACTCGCCAGCCCCACGACGGGGACGGAGTCCACCAGCCCTCCCACGTCGCCGCCCGGAGCAGGAGCGCATCCGGTGCGAAGCGCGGTTCGCCTGTGGCTGTCCGCCTACCGGGTGGAGGTGGTGCTGTTCCTCATCGCGTTCGCGGTGCTGTCCAGCTTCAGCTCGCAGCGCTTCCTCCGGCAGAGCGCCGCGCCGCACTTCATCTACCAGGCGCAGTCCTGGCTGGAGGGGCGGCTCGACGTGGATCCCAAGGTGCTGCCCAACCTGGAGGACTGGGCCTGTGTGCGGCTGGTGGACGGCCACAAGGTGCGGTGCGAGGGACGCCCGCTCCGCGATGACCGCTGGTTCGTCAGCTTCCCGTCCTTCCCCGCGGTCGCGATGCTCCCCTTCGTCGCGCTGCACGGCTACCAGTTCAACGACACCTCCTTCGGCGTCTTCGTGGGCGCGCTCGCGGTGGCGCTCTTCTATTCGCTGCTGCGCTTCCTCGCGCAGGAGGGGGAGACGGAGCGCAACCGCGACGACAACGTGGTGCTGTCGCTGGTGCTCGCCTTCGGCACGCTGTTCTTCTACTGCGCCATCCGGGGCGAGGTCTGGTTTGGCGCGCAGGTGATGGGCGTGGCGCTCACGTGTCTGTACGTGCGCAACGCCGTCAAGGCGCGGCGCCCCGTGCTCGCGGGGCTCTTCTTCTCCATGGCCGTGCTCACCCGCACGCCGCTGGTGTTCGCGGGCCTCTTCTTCGTCCTGGAGGCGCTCTGCCCCGGGCCGGACCGGCTGGCCCAGCTGAAGGCGCTGCCGACCGCGTGGAAGCCCGCTCTCCGCAAGCTCGTCCTCTTCGGCGCGGGGGCCGCGCCCCTCGCGGTGCTCGCGGCCGCGTACAACGTCTACCGCTTCGGCAAGCCCGGCGAGTTCGGCCACTCGTACCTCTTCAACAACCGGGTGAACGTCGACATCGACCGCTTCGGGCTCTTCAACATCGAGTACCTGTCGCGCAACCTCCAGGCCGCGTTCCTCAAGCTGCCCCAGGTGTCGCTGTCTCCGCTGAAGCTGTCGTACGACCCGCATGGGCTGACACTGCTGCTCACGCTGCCCCTGCTGGTGTTCCTGCTGGTCCCCCGCACGCGTCCCCGTCTGCACTGGCCCCTGTGGCTGACCGTGGCGGTGTGCGCGCTGCCGGGGCTCTTCTACCAGAACACCGGTTACATGCAGTTCGGCTTCCGGTTCAGCCTGGACTACACGCCCTACCTGTTGTTGCTCTTCGCCATTGGCGGATGGTCGCTGCGCAACCGCGCGGTGATTGCCGTGCTGGCGCTTGGCGTGCTGGTGAACTTCTGGGGCGCCGTGGCCTTCCGTGGCTACACGGAGTTCGTGCGGAACTGGTAGGCATCGAGGCTCCGGCGGCTTGAATCCGCCGGCCCTCACCCGCACATCAAGGGCGACATGCAACCTCCCACTGGCCAGCCCCCTCCAGGCAAGCGTTGGCACACCCGTGAGGACAGCGGCATCCGTCTGGATGCGGCGTTGCGCTGGTGGCACGACGATGAGCCCATCGAGCACCCGAAAATCATCGAGCTCTTCAATGCCTCGCTGGTCCTGGATGACGACGGGCGCTACCAGCTCCGCATCGCCCCGGACTGGTGCTACGTCCAGGTGGAGGACGCGGCCTACGAGGTCCGCACCGTGGACGTCACCTCGGACGAGCGTGTGTCCCTGCGTCTGAGCGACCGGACGGCCGAAGCCCTGGACCTGGGGTCGCTCCAGCTCTCGCCGGACGGAGTCCTCACCTGCCGCGTGAAGCAGGGCAGGGCGAAGGCCCGCTTCTCTCGCGATGCGCAGTACCAGTTCGGCGAGCTGCTGGAGGAGAGCCCCGAAGGGCACCTGGTGCTGCGCGCGGGCCAACGCCACTGGGAGGTTCCCCTCTCGCTGGAGGCACTCCAGGCCGCGACCTAGGCCGCCGCGGCGTCCCCGGCCGGCACGGCGGGCGCGGTGGCTCCCACCAGGTCGCGAGCGAGGGCCTCCAGGACGTCCGGGTGCTCCCGCAGCCACTCGCACGCCCGCTCACGGCCCTGGCCGATGCGCTCACCCCGCAGGCTGAAGTGGCTGCCCGACTTCTCCACCACGCCCGCGCTCACGGCCAGGTCCAGCACCTCGGCGGCACGGTGGATGCCCGTGCCGTAGAGCACGTCGAACTCCGCCTCCTGGAACGGGGGCGCCAGCTTGTTCTTCACCACCTTCACGCGGGCCCGTGAGCCCACCACCGCGTCGCCCTCCTTGAGGTTGCCCGTGCGGCGGATCTCCATGCGCACCGACGAATAGAACTTCAGCGCGTTGCCACCCGTCGTCGTCTCCGGGTTGCCGAACATCACGCCAATCTTCATGCGGACCTGGTTGATGAAGATGATGCAGGTGCCGGAGCGGCTCACCGCGCCCGTGAGCTTCCGCAGCGCCTGGCTCATCAGCCGCGCCTGGACGCCCATGTGCGCGTCACCCATCTCCCCTTCGATTTCCGCCCGGGGAACCAGCGCCGCCACCGAATCCACCACGATGAGGTCCACGGCGCCCGAGCGCACGAGCTGCTCGGTGATTTCGAGCGCCTGCTCCCCGGTGTCCGGCTGCGCCACGAGCAGTTCCTCCGTACGCACGCCCAGCTTGCGCGCGTAGGACAAGTCCAGCGCGTGCTCCGCGTCGATGAAGGCCGCGACGCCTCCCACGGCCTGCACCTGCGCGATGGCATGCAGGGTGAGTGTCGTCTTGCCGGAGGACTCGTTGCCGAACAGCTCCACCACGCGACCTCGCGGATAGCCTCCCACGCCCAGCGCGCGGTCCAATCCCACCGACCCCGTGGGAATGACCGCCACCTTCTGCTCCGGTGCGTCCGCGCCGAGCGTCATCACCGCGCCCCGTCCGAACTGTTTCTCGATGGACGCCACCGCCGCCGCCACTGCCTTCAACTTCTCCGTCAGCCTGCTCATCTCGTCTGCCTCCCTCGCCGCCCTGCGGGCTGGATGCCTCGGCGGTGGGCAGAGCAACGCGCATGCCGCGCGGGCTTCCAGGCGGAAGGACCTGCAAGGGCGTCCAGGTTCGCCGGAGCCGTCCGAAATGGCGGAGCGGCGTGGCTGTCTCCCGTGTGCTGAGAAGGCGCAAAGGTAGGGGCGCCTCCGCATAAGCAGACACGAGGGAAGGTGACAGTCCGACTTGAGGGGATGGAAGGCTTTGCGTTGAAACCCTGGCGCGTCGCCGTGACATTTCTCACGTGAATACGACCCGTGAGAACCTTCCCCATGTGGTCATCCTGGGAGGCGGCTTCGGCGGCCTCTACGCGGCCCGGTACCTGCGAAAGGCAGGGGTTCGCGTCACGATGGTGGACCGTCACAACCACCACCTCTTCCAGCCGCTGCTGTACCAGGTGGCCACGGCGACGCTCAGCCCCAGCGACATCGCCGCGCCACTGCGGGCGATGCTCGGACGCGATCATGTCCAGGTGCTGCTCGCGGAAGTCACTGGCGTGGACACCGCGCGCAAGCGCGTCCTGCTGGCGGACGGCGAGCTGGCGTATGACTTCCTCATCGTCGCCACCGGGGCGACGCACTCGTACTTCGGCAATGATGCCTGGTCGCGACACTCGATGGGATTGAAGACCGTCGAGGACGCGCTGGAGATCCGCCGCCGGGTGCTGCTTGCCTTCGAGCAGGCCGAGCGCGAACCGGACCCCGAGCGCCGCCGCGCGCTGCTCACCTTCGCCATCATTGGCGCGGGTCCCACGGGCGTGGAGCTGGCGGGAGCGCTGGCGGAGATCAGCCGCAATTCATTGTCGGGTGACTTCCAGAACATCGACCCACGGGATGCACGCGTCATCCTCATCGAGGGAATGGACCGCGTGCTCCCCACCTATCCCGAGAATCTCTCGGTGGAGGCCCGCCAGGTGCTGGTGGGGCTCGGCGTCGAGGTCCGTACGGGCACCCGGGTCACGAACATCGACGCCGCGGGCGTGGACATGGGCCCTGAACATCTGGCGGCCCGCACGGTGCTCTGGGCCGCGGGGGTGGAGGCCTCGCCCGTGGCCCGCTCGCTCGGCGTGACGCTGGACAGGGCAGGGCGCGTCCCGGTGACGCCCGAGCTCACCGTGCCCGGGCATCCCGACATCTTCGTCGTGGGGGACCTGGCGCTCGTGAAGCAGGAGGACGGAAGCGCGGTCCCGGGAGTGGCGCCCGCGGCGATGCAGGAGGGCAAGCACGCGGTGCTCAACCTCCGCCGTCAGCTCGCGGGTCAGCCCATGCAGCCCTTCCGCTACTGGGACCGGGGAACCTACGCGGTCATCGGCAGGGGCCATGCCGTGGGCGTGGCCTTCCGCCGGGTGAAGCAATCCGGCTTCGTCGCGTGGTTGGCCTGGCTCTTCATCCACATCACCTTCCTCATCGGTTTCCGGAGCAAGCTGGCCGTGCTGCTCAACTGGGCGTACGCGTACCTGACCTTCGGCAGGTCCGCGCGCATCATCACCGGCCCCGCTCCCCGTCTGGAGGAGCGGACCGTGCAGCCCCTACTCCCGAGTGCAAAGTCAGCCCTTGTCGGCGGGGAACCCCCGGCTCCCTCCGTTCTCGGCAGCCTGGAGCCTGACAGTAGAGGCACGGGGTAACGCATTCACTGCGCCCCGGGTATTGGCGTGGAGCCAGCCCCGGCGGTCCAGCATCCGGCAATCGACGGCGAGCTGCATGTCCACGGCCTCGATACGCCCGTGTCCCTCCAGGTCCGAGCGCGTCAGCGCGAGCTTGAGGATGCGGTCATGCGCCCGAGCGGACAAACCAAAGTGAGTGACCGCGGTCTCCAGCGCCTTTTCCGCGCGCGGGGACAACACGCAGTAGCGGCGCAGCAGATGCGAGGGCATCTGGGCATTGCAGTACACCCCTGGCATGTCGTGGAAGCGGGCGCGCTGCCGTTCACGCGCGGCCTCCACACGCTGCCGGTAGTAGTGGCTGGGCAGTTCCTGGTTCTTCTCGGCGAGGTGGTGGTACTCCACCGGCCGCGTCTGCACGGTGATGTCGATACGGTCCAAGAGGGGACCGCTGATGCGCTCGTGGTAGGCGAAGACGCGGTGTTCTGGGCATTCGCACTTGCCCCCCGGCACGTTGAAGTAGCCACACGGGCAGGGGTTCATCGCCGCCACCAGCATGACCCGGCAGGGATACGTGATGTGCTGGGTGGCGCGTGCCAGGTGGATGGCGCCTTCCTCCAGGGGCTGGCGCAGCACCTCCAGCACGTTCTTGCGGAACTCCGGCAGCTCGTCGAGGAACAGCACGCCGTGGTGCGCCAGGGACAGCTCGCCTGGGCGGGCCGTGGGGCCTCCTCCCACGAGCCCCGCATCGGACAGTGTGTGGTGGGGCGCGCGAAACGGACGCTCGCGGATCAGCGCCTGCTCGTCTCCCAAGAGCCCCTGGATGGAGTAGACCTTCGTGACCTCCAGCGCCTCGTCGAAGGTCATCTCGGGCAAAATGCCTGGCAGCCGTCGCGCCAGCATCGTCTTGCCCGAGCCTGGCGGTCCGGCCATCAGGATGTTGTGGCCGCCCGCCGCCGCGAGCTCCAATGCCAGCTTGAGCTCCGGCTGCCCCCGCACGTCGGCCATGTCCGCGGCCACCGTGCGAGGACCGCTCAGCGCGCTCCCCGTGCGCGTCAGCGGCGTCAGCGGGGCCTTGCCGGTGAGGTGTCCCACGGCCTCTTTCAGGTGGGCCACGGACAGCACCTGGAGGCCTTCCACCAGCGCCGCCTCCGCCGCGTTGGCTGCCGGCACCATGACCCCCTGGAAGCCGCCATTCCGGGCCGCCACGGCCAGCGGAAGCACGCCCTTGATGGCCTTGATGGAGCCATCCAGCGACAGCTCTCCGCCAAAGAGGTAGCGCTCCAGCGGTTCCTCCTCCATCAACCGCGCCGCCGCCAGGACGCCCAACGCGATGGGCAGCTCGAAGGCCGCCCCTTCCTTGCGGATCTCCGCGGGCGCCAGGTTGACCGTGATCCGCTTCTGCGGAAGGTCGAAGCCCGCGTTCTTCAGCGCGGAGACCACCCGGACCTTCGACTCCCGGGCTGCTCCCTCTGGCAGCCCCACGACGTTGAAGTAGGGCAGCCCGAGGGCCATGTCGACCTCGCACTCCACCACCACCGCGTCGATGCCCATCAATGCCCCCGACCGCACCCTCGCCAGCATCGTCTCCCCCTTCCAAACCCGTACGGAGAAGGGGAGAGCAATGCCCATACCGGCGCGCTGCCCTCACAGGCAGCCATCCGCGGCCATCCCACGCGGCAGACGTCGGGTCCCGAGCGGGGACATGGGGCCTGAAAAAGAAGAAGCCCGCTGGCGTCGGAACGCCAGCAGGCTTCGGATGGAATCGGTGACGGCGTGTCCGCGCGTCAGTCCTGAGTGAAGGAGTCGCTCAGGGCGTCGGCGGGGCAGGGGGGGCGGGCGGCGCGCCGTCCGGCGTGGCCTGCGTGCCCTGGATGACCGCGTTCTGGGGAAGCTCGGTGGCCATGCCCAGGATCTTCGCTCCCGCAGCACGGGCGCCATCCAGCGCCACCACGAGCTTGCCGTAGTTCGCCGCGTCATCCGCCATGAAGAAGACGACCTTCTCGTCCGGCTTCTTGGCGTTCAGCATCCGCTTGAGGCGGGCGACGTAGTCCGAAGCGGGGATCTGCTCCGTGTTGATGGAGTAGGCGCCGCTCTTGTCCACCTGCACGACGATCTGCTGATCATCGGGCTCCGGCGGCGGCTGGTTCTCCTCCACCTCCGTCTCCGGGACGCGGACGAGGATGTCCTTCTCCAGGAGGGGGGTCACCACCATGAAGATGATGAGGAGCACCAGCACCACGTCCACCAGGGGCGTGACGTTGATCTCCGAGTTCGGCGCGGACGCGGGCTTGACCCACTGACGCTGCTTGTGTCCTCGGGACATTACTTCTTCTCCTCCACACCCAGGGCGATCTGCTTCGCCTTCGCCTTGCGGGCCGTGTCCAGCACCTTGCGCACGTCGCCCACGTTCAGGGCATTGTCGCCCTTCAGGAGGATCTTCTTGCCCGGATCCTTCACCAGCTCCGCGGCGATCTTCTCCTGGAGCCCCTTCTCGTCGACCTCATCATTCTCCACGAACATCTTCTTGTCCGGGGTGATGGAGAGGATCAGCGGATCGGCGTCCGTCTTGCCTTCCTTCTCAATCTCCGTGGCCTTGGGCAGCTCCACGGACTTGCCGCGCTGGAGCATGGGCGTCACGACCATGAAGATGATGAGGAGCACCAGCACCACGTCCACCAGAGGCGTGACGTTGATCTCGCTCTTGATGCCCCCTTTGGGGCCTGCTGACATTCCCATGCGTGCACCTGTATCCGGGAAGGAACGCCCACCCCGGGGCAGCGCGGCTTCTCAGCCGGACCGCCCGCATGGGTGGGGACGTCCCAGGGTGGGGCTTAAGACTAGGCCGTGTGCGACGAACCGCCGCCCACGTGCCGAGCCACCACGTCCAGGAACTCGTTGGAGGACTCGGAGATGTCCACGGAGCGGGCATCCACCCAGCCCTGCAGGAAGTTGTAGGCCATCACCGCGGGGATCGCCACGAGCAGACCGAACGCCGTGGTGATGAGCGCCTCGGAGATACCGGCGGAGATCGTCGCCAGACCGCCGGAGCCCGCCGCCGCCATGAGCTGGAAGGCGTTCACGATACCCATCGTGGTGCCCAGCAGACCGACGAACGGCGCCGTCGAACCGACCGTGGCCAGCAGGCCCAGGCCGCGCTTGAGGCTCTGCACCTCGCGCTGCGCCTGGCGCTCCAGCGCGCGGGCCACGGACTCCACCGCCAGGTCCTTGTTGCCGGGGGTGATCCGGTACGCCGTCAGGCCGGAGTTGATCACGCGGCCCAGGTGGCCCACGTCCTTGCCCAGGTTGGTGTTCGCCGCGGTGGTCAGGTCGCCCTTCGCGAGGATGGCGCCCATCTTGGCGGCGAAGTTGCGGCTGTCCGAGCGGGTCTTGCGGAAGACGATCATCCGCTCCGCCATGACGACCAGCGACGCCACCGACATGATGGCGAGGGTGAAGATGATCATGCGGGCGAAGAGGCCCGTGTGGTGCCAGATATCGAGCAGGGTAAATTGCATGGCTGTGGAGCGCTCCTCCTCACGAGCGCGAGGTGATGTTCGGCGGACTTCTCAAGCGGGGCTGCCTGCTTTGGATCAGCGCGGCAGCTTCAGGTTGAAGTTGAACGTGTACTGCACTTCGACCGGCCTGCCCTGGAACGTGACCGGCTTGTAACGTGAGGCGGTGAGCACGTCCATCACGGCCTGCTCCATGTGAGGGAGCGGCTTGATCGTGCGGCAGCGCTCGACCTTTCCCTCGGTCGTGATCACGCACTTCACGATCATCAGGCCCTGCACGCGCGCTTCAATGGCTTCACGCGTATAGGACACTTCCGGACCCGCGATCTTCTCAGGACGCGTCATGCCCTGGCCGAACGCCAGCACGTCCGTGCCCGTTCCACCCAGCTGGCCGCCCACCACTCCGCCGATCACGCCACCCACCACGCCACCCACCACACCGCCCGCGACGCCACCTTCCACGCCACCCTCGACCTCGGACTCGCTCGCCTCCTCTTCCTCGGGCTCGGGCGCGGTCTCCGTCTCCACGGGCTTCTGCTGCGGGATCTCCTTCGGCTGCACGATCACGTCCTTGGGCTTCTTGGGCGTGACCTTCTTCTCCGTCTTCGGCTTCGACGCCGGCGGAGGCGGCGGAGGCGGCGGAGGCGGAGGCGCCATCGTGGCCTTCAGCGTGACCTCGACCTCCTTCTCCTCCACGGGAGGCGGACGCGTGGAGAGATAGGCCACAAGACCCAGCAGGCCAACGTGGAGCAGCGTGGAGACGCCAGCACCCACGCCGAAGCGCGACCTGGGTCCTTGCCCGCGGTCAAGGACTGAATCGAACATGCAAGTAACTCCTCTTCACCAGTGGACTACCCGTCCCCGCCATGCCCGGATTGAAGGGCGGCCACCATACAGAAAAGGGTTCCGGGTTCAAGCAACCGTGTCTGGCGCCGCTGCGTGATCGCGCCAATGCCCCACTGGTCACCAAAAAGCAACGGTCTATTGACAACTGCTTGACCTCGGATATTTTCCCGAGTCATTTTCGGTTGCAGCCCACCTTGGAGGGGTTTGGTATGCAAGTGAAACAAGTACTTCGGGAAACCGGAGTCGTCCTTGCTGCGGGTCTGTTGTACGGATCCGCGGCTTTCGCGCAGTCCAGCGTCATCATCGGCACTGTCATCAATACTGAGGACAAGAAGCCGGCAGCAGATGTCGTTGTGACCGCCACCTCGCCCAACCTGCAGGGCGAGCAGACCGTGGTTACCGACGCACAGGGTAACTACCGTATTCCCCAGCTCCCGCCGGGCACGTATACGTTGCGGTTCGAGAAGGAGACGTTCAAGCCTTACGCCCGCCCCGAAATCCAGCTGCTCCTGAACCGCACCATCCGTGTGAACGTGGAGCTCCTGCCGGACTCCTTCACGCAGACGGTTGACGTTATTGGTACGCCGCCGACGATCGACGTCGGTTCGACGAACCAGGGCGTCAACGTTGATCAGGAGTTCATCAAGCGCATCGCGGTGGCCCGTCCGGTCGGCAAGGGCGGCGCGACGCGCTCGTTCGAGTCCCTGGCCGAGCTCGCCCCGGGCGCCCAGTCCGACCAGTACGGCGTGTCCATCAACGGCACGACCTCGCCTGAGAACGGCTACGTGGTGGACGGTCTGTCCACGAACGACCCGGCCTTCGGCGTGAACGCCAGCCCGCTGAGCATCGAGTTCGTGCAGGACGTGAACATCATCACCGGCGGTTACATGCCGGAGTTCGGTCGCTCCACGGGCGGTGTGATCAACGCGGTGACCCGGTCCGGTTCCAACGAGTTCCACGGCTCCGTGTTCGCCAACTGGACGCCGGGCGCCCTGGAAGGCAACCGCAAGCTGGTCATCGAGGACGGCACCACGATCACCGGCCTGAACGCCCTGAGCAACCTGGGCGACTTCGGCGCCACCCTCGGTGGTCCCATCCTCAAGGACAAGCTCTGGTTCTTCGCCGGCTTCGCGCCGTCGTTCCAGCGCTACGAGCACACCCGCGCCCTCAACGCCTTCACGCTGGATGACGATGGCGCGGTGGCGAAGGATGCGAACGGCTTCAGCGTCGTCCAGGAGATCCCGGGTTCCCAGCGGACGTACTTCGCTGACTCCCGCACGATCCAGTTCATGGGCAAGCTGACCTACCTCATCAACCAGGACCACAACGTGTCGTTCGCCCTGAACGGCACCCCGACCGTGTCGGGTGGTCTGGGCAAGCTGCGGATCGACCCCCGTTCGGGCGGTCTGCCGGCGGCGCAGAACTCGCGCCCTGAGGACATCGGCCAGACTGAGACGCGCGCCAACACCACGGCGCTCGCCCTCAAGTACGCCGGCGCCTTCATGGACAAGAAGATCCTGGTCGACGCCAACCTCGGTTGGTTCCACCAGACCGCGGGTACGCCTCCTGCGGACGGCAGCGCCATCGGCTCGACGGAGGGCCTGGCGGGCTACTCGCTGGCCATGTACACGCGCCGTCGCGCGATCACCACGTTCGAGAACGTCCCCAACGCCGAGCAGTACTGCGGCACGACGGCGGCGGAGCAGGCCGTGCGTTGCCCGACGACGAACTACTACGTGGGCGGCCCCGGCTTCATGTCCGAGGCGACGCTGGACCGCTACCAGATCAACGCCAAGGCCACCTACCTGCTGAACGCCCTGGGCACGCACGTGTTCAAGGCGGGCGTGGACACGGAGTTCCTGACCTTCGATCAGAAGAAGGCCTACTCCGGTAGCGTGTTCCTGCAGGAGGCCGGTGCGGCCAGCGACGTGCAGCTCAACGGCGTGACCCGGCGCATCTGGTCGGACAACCGCCGCTACGGCTACCAGACGGCCCCGGACACCCCGGTGTTCGAGACCCTGCAGGCGTCCTCCACGAGCGGCACCACCATCGGTGGCTTCCTCCAGGACAGCTGGTCCATCGCCAACCGCGTCACGCTGAACCTCGGCGTGCGCTACGACGTGCAGTCCATGTACGGCGGCAACGACCAACTGGCGCTGAAGCTGGCCAACCAGTGGTCGCCCCGCATCGGCGCCGTGGTGGATCCGTTCGCCAACGGCCGCGCGAAGCTGTTCGTGAACTTCGCCCGTTACTACGAGCAGGTTCCGCTCAACATGATGGACCGCGCCTTCCCGGGTGAGCGCCGCTTCAGCGCGCGTCGCTACCTGACGGAGCCGGGGTCGGATGTTCCTGGCTGCGATCCGTCCACGCTGGAAGGCCAGCGCGGCAACTGCTCGGACCGCCAGTACATCGTGCCGCGCGCCGAGTCGACGCTGAACTCCAACCAGTACTTCAGCGGCGGTCTGGTGCAGAGCGAGCCGGTCGATCCGGACATCGAGCCCCAGTCCTCCGACGAAATCGTGGTCGGCGGCGAGTACGAGCTCCTGGCGAACACCCGCCTGGGCGCGACGTACACGCACCGCGACATGAACAAGGTCATCGAGGACATGAGCCGCGATGACGGCAACACGTACTTCCTCGGTAACCCTGGCAGCGGCTTCGCCAAGGAGTTCCCGACGCCGGTGCGTGACTACGACGCGGTCACCGTCTACCTGAACCGCACGTTCACGGACGGCTGGCTGGCGCAGGCGAGCTACACGTGGTCCCGCCTGTACGGCAACTACCCCGGTCTGTTCCGTCCGGAGAACAACCAGCTCGACCCGAACATCCTCGCGGACTTCGACCTGGTGGCCCTCCTGAACAACCGCTCGGGTCTGCTGCCCTTCGACCGTACGCACGCCATCAAGGTGTTCGGCGCCAAGGAGTTCAACATCTCCAACGCGCTGTCGGCGAGCATCGGTCTGTCCTACCGCGGCAACTCCGGTACGCCCATCAGCTACCTCGGCGCGTACCCGGGCTACGGCCAGGATGAGACGTTCATCCTGCCGCGCGGCAGCGGCGGTCGCACCCCGTGGATCAACAGCGTTGACTCCAACGTGGGCGTGAACTACCGCGTGAGCAAGGACAGCGTGGTGTCCTTCACCCTGGACGTGTTCAACCTCTTCAACTTCCAGGGCGTGGACAGCGTCGACGAGTCCTACACCTTCGAGCAGGTGCTCCCGGTGTACGACGCGAAGACGAACACCCCGGGCAATGTGTCGGACCTGCCCACGGCGGACAGCGCGGGTAACGTCCCGGCGGCGGCGGGTGGCAAGCTGGCCTACGAAGACGTGAACCAGAACTACAAGAACCCGGACCGTTACCAGGCCCCGCGGCAGATCCGCTTCGGTGTCCGGTACACGTTCTAATCACCTGACCAAGTGAGGAAGATCAGCATCATGCGCAAGAGCATTCTTTCATCGCTGGTGATGGTGGCGGCCGCGGGCAGCCTGACTGCTTGCGATGTCGAGCAGCCGGATCCGGGTTGCATCGTCCAGGACGCGAGCTTCGCGAACTGGTGGGCGAAGTACGACGTCGTGAGCCCGCCGACCGGTACCAAGACGGACGGCACTGCCTGCGGCGCGACCGAGGCGCTCGAGGTGGGTGACAACCTGGGCGTGTGGAAGTTCGCGGACCCGAAGACGGGGAGCAACATCCTCGTGGTTCGGCCGCAGTACATGGCCCGGTTGGGCTCGGCGGATGCGAACAATGCGTTCGACAGCCTCCAGGTCACCGGTGACCTGAGCGCTGGCACCACGGACGACTTCTGCCTGGCTCCGTCGTTCAACACGGCGACCGTGAACCCCACGGTGACCGGGGTGACCTCGTCGGTCGCCTACACGCTGGCGAACGTGAAGGTGTACTCGTCGCCCAGCTCTCCGGGCACCCAGATGACGGGTGAGGTCACGTTCACGCGGGATGGCTGCACCTCCACGTACGTCATGCGTGCGGTGTGGCCGGCGACTGTCTGCGATCCCCGCGAGGACCAGACGGATCCGGATCTGGGCTACGCCAACTGCGGCACGGGCTCGGGCATCAACCCGGACTTCGCCGTGGAGTGCGAGGCGGTCCCGAAGCGCTTCTGGTCCTGCGCCTTCTGCACGGAAGAGGAGTACGCCTTCTACGAGGAGAGCGGCTTCCGGACGTTCCCGGACAGCTACACCACCGAAGGCAAGTGCATCGCGTCGAACAAGATCCCGTCGTTCAAGTAGTCGGCACTGACCGACCTTGAAGGCCAACGCGGCCCCGGCAGCCCCTCCCCCACGTGGGAGTGGCGGTCCGGGGCCGCGCTGTTGTTAGGTGGCTGGAATCCACGTCGGGAGGACCATGGAGGGCCGTTACGAACTCATTGAGCACGTCTGCTCACTGCTGGCGGACGAAGCAGGGACGCTCCGCAAGGAGGCGCCCTACCGGGTCGCGCTCTGCTACCCGAGCCCCTACCACGTGGGCATGAGCTCGCTGGGTTACCAGGCCATCTACCGGGAGGTGCATGCGCACGCGGGCGCGACCGCCGAGCGTGTCTTCCTTCCCGATGATGTCGAGACATACAAGAGAACACGGACGCCATTGTTTACCTGGGAATCCCAGGCACCCGTGTCTAGCTTTGAAATGCTTGCCTTTTCAGTTGCCTATGAATTGGAGCTTTCAGGCTTGTTCACGATGTTGGAGTTGTCTGGTTTGCCGGTTCTTTCATCGGAACGGGATGCCAGACATCCGCTGGTGGTGGCGGGCGGCCCGCTGACGTTCTCCAACCCGGATCCGCTGGAGCCCTTCGTGGACGTGCTCGTCCAGGGGGAGGCGGAGGATCTGATCCACGTGCTGCTGGAGGCCGCGGCCTCGATGGAGCGCGAGGCGCTGCTGGACCACCTGGCGAAGGTCCCCGGCTTCCGGGTGCCCGGGCGGGGTGGGGCGCGCTACCACGTGGCGAAGGCGACGGACGCCCGGCTGCCGGCGCGCACGCAGATCATCACGCCCCACACGGAGCTCCGGTCGATGTTCCTCATCGAGCCGGAGCGGGGCTGCTCCCGTGGCTGCCACTACTGCGTCATGCGCCGCACCACGAACGGCGGCATGCGCACGGTGCCGCCGGAGCGCGTCCTGTCGCTCATCCCGGAACATGCGAAGCGCGTGGGCCTGGTGGGCGCGGCGGTGACGGACCACCCGCGCATCGTGGAGCTCCTGCGCACCATCGTGGACTCCGGGCGCGAGGTGGGCGTGTCCTCGCTGCGGGCGGACCGGCTCACGCAGGAGCTGGTGGATCAGCTCCGGCGGGGCGGGGCGACGAACCTCACGGTGGCCGCGGACGGGGCGTCCCAGAAGATGCGGGACCTGGTGGACCGCAAGCACTCCGAGGAGCAGATCGTCCGCGCGGCCCGGTTCGCTCGCACGGCGGGCATGAAGCAGCTCAAGGTCTACAACGTGGTGGGCCTGCCCCATGAGGAGGACGCGGACATCGACGAGCTGATCCGCTTCACCACGGAGCTGTCGCGCATCCTGCCGGTGGCGCTGGGGGTCGCGCCCTTCGTGGCCAAGCGCAACACGCCGCTGGACGGGGCGCCCTTCGCGGGCCTGCGGGAAGTGGAGAACAAGCTGGAGCGGCTGCGCAAGGGGCTGCGGGGGAGGGCGGAGGTGCGGCCCACGTCCGCGCGCTGGGCCTGGGTGGAGTACATGCTGGCCCAGTGCGGTCCGGAGGCGGGGCTCGCGGCCATGGACGCCTGGCGCGCGGGGGGCAGCTTCGCCGCGTGGAAGCGGGCCTTCCAGGAGCGCGGGTGCGAGCCGTACATGGCCCGCCGGGTGGAGGACGGGCGGCGCCAGCCCACGGTGTGGCCCATCGTGCCGGGCCGCCCGCCGCCCCAGCCGTCCGCCGCCTGACGGGGCCCGCAAAGGCCGTATTCGCCGGGCTCCGCTTTCGCTAGAAGACGGCAAAGCGGGGCCGATGGCCGGCACTCGCATGGCCTCGGAGAGCATCTGGTGAGCACGCAGCGCGTGGAAAAGTCGTGGCAGAAGACGGGCCTCAAGGACTACTCGACGGAGGCCCTGCTGGGCACGCTGAGGCACTACGGCATCCCGGTGGGTGAAGAGGACTACCGCAAGCTGGCGGAGTCCGCCTATCCGCTCGGCATCGCCCAGCAGTGGGCGGCGAAGTGGAAGGGCACCGGCCCCTTCAAGGACTACGTCGTGGCCGCGGCCGTGGAGCTGTGGCGCCGGTGGATGCCGGACCGCGTGTCCCCGCAGGAGTTCACCACGGCCCTGGCGACGCTGATGCAGGTGCTCGTGCACAAGCTCAACGGCGCGAAGGAGGCCCCGGTGGCCTCCTCGTTCGAGCACGTGAAGGCGCTGCGCTCGAAGCTGGCGGTGGATGACAAGGGCGCGCTGCCCCAGCCGTTCCTCCAGGAGGCGCTGGCGCCCTTCTCGGAGAAGGACGCGGAGCTGTTCGACAGCCTGGCGGAGTCGCTGGCCGCCCAGGGGCACCTGGACGACGCCACGGCGTTCGCCGAGGTGGAGGAGTTCCTGCTGCCCGACCGGCGCGGCATCTCCCTGGCGGTGGTGCGCGCCGCGAAGGGCGAGCGCGAGCCCGCCATCCAGGACCTCAAGAACCTCATCCACGACGTGGCGCGCGCGCCCATCTCGCGCCTGCTGGCGGTGGACGGCCTCATCCACCTGCAGGCCTGGATCGACGCGTCCGTCGAGGGCCGTGGCCTGCTGGCGGAGGCGGAGAAGTCCAACGACATCCACCTGGCGCTGGACCTGGTGCCCCGCCTGGAGCACGTCTTCAAGCAGCAGAACGACCGGTCCGCGCTCCTGGAGCTCATGGGCACGCAGGAGCGGCTGGAGGCCCTGCACGACAAGATGCACCCGGGCCACCGGGCGCACCGGCACCAGCACGCGCAGCCGCAGCGCCGCCGCTAGTCGGCCGGGCTTCAGGTCCCCGTGCGCCGGGGGCTCCGGGCTTCCGGGGCCTCGGGCGCTTGGGGTTCGCTGGCCGCGGCGGGCGGTGCGCCTTCCGCGTCCGGCGTGCCGGGCTTCACGCCGGGCTGCTCTGGCGCCGCGCGCTTGAGCTTCACGGTGATGACGCCGGGCACGCCTTCCGCCACGTCCCGCACGGGGACGACGGCGCCCACGGTGGTGTAGCGGATGGCGCCCGTCTGGGTGAAGGCGTGCTTGAGGGCGTACTCCTTCGCGCGGGGGAGGAACCACTCGCGCACCCGGGGCAGGGGCAGGGCGTGCAGCTCCCCCTGCGTGAGGAACACGTACAGCATCAGGTCCGCGCCGCTGTAGAGGAAGCAGCCCGGCGTGTCCTTCTCCAGGTTGGAGATGAGCTCGAAGAAGTAGCGGCGGCGGGTGGCCTGACGGTCGCCCTTCACTTCGATGCCGCGCACCTCTCCGGAGGGCAGCTCCCAGAGCAGGTCCACGCCCCGGTGCTGAAAGCGCGGGTCCAGCTGCACGTCGTGCACGCGCGACCCGGGCTCTGTCTCCAGGAGCCATGCGCGGGCGTGCTGCACGGCCCGGTCGGCCGCGCCCTGCACACCCCGCATGCTGAAACTGCGGCCTCCCATCGCGGCTAGCGGCGCAGCTCGACGCCGGAGGCCACCAGCTGCACCTCGCGGGGCTTGCCGTCGGTGCCGCGCGGGACGATGGCGCCCTCGGCCTCGTAGTGCTTCGCGTGGGCGTCGCTCAGCTCCGCGACCTTCACCACGCCCTCCACGCGCGCCTGCGAGCCCGCGGAGTCCAGCGGGACGAAGAAGCCGTAGTCCTTGAACGTCACGCGCACGCCGGGGCTCTTGGCGTCCTGGGCCAGCTCCATCCAGCAGCCCTTCTTCTCACACGCCTTGCGCACCTGGCCCTCCACGCGCACGACCTTGCCGTCGTGGGCCTGGGGCTTCGCGAGCAGCTCCGACAGCTTCACCGTCTTCTCGCCCTTGAGGGGCTCGCCGCGGGTGAGCGTCCAGTCGCCAGGGTTCGCGGCCTTGGCGGCCTCGGGCGTCTTCGCGTCGGCGGGGTGGTGGCAGTCGCTCGCCGCGGCTTCGGCCTTGGACGCTTCCGCGGCCTTGGCGGCGGGCTTGGGCGTCTTGTCCGCCGCGAGGGCCACGAGGGGCGCGGCGACCAGCATCACGAGGGCGGTGCGGAGCATGTGCATGCCCGTTCGCTTAGCCCAGGTTTCCGGGGCCCGGCAAGGCACCCCTTCCATCCTCGCGACTTGTCCCGCACACTCGGCGCGAGGTGCGCATGAAGGTCACCATCCCCGCTCCCAACCGCCGGTTGGGCACATTCGAATGGCTCGGGCTCGTCGGGCTCGGGGGGCTGCTCCTGGGGCGCTACGTCCCCGTGGCCCGCATCATCCCGTTCTGGGGCTGTGTGCTGCGCGAGCACACGGGCTGGCCCTGCCTGGGCTGTGGGCTCACCCGCGTGGCGGACCGCGTCGCGCACTTCAACATCCCGGGGGCGTGGGAGGCCAACCCCCTGGGCACCGTGTGCGCGCTCTTGTTCGCGCTGGCCGCGGTGGCGACGGTGCTGCACTTCCTCTTCGCGATGCCCATCCCGGAGGTGGAGCTGGAGGAGCGCGAGTGGCGGTGGATCCGCATCGCGTTCCCGCTGGTGTTGCTGGTCAATTACGCCTACGTCGTGGTGCACACCCGTTTCCCGCATCTGCTGTCCTGAAGGGCGGGACCCTGTCCTCTTCCGTGCTCTCCGCCTTCCTCCTGCTGGGCTACCTCTGCGGCTCCGTCCCCTTCGGCGTGCTGCTGACGCGGTGGCTGCGCGGGGTGGACGTGCGCGCCAGCGGCAGCGGCAACATCGGCGCCACCAACGTCACGCGCGTCGCGGGCAAGAAGCTGGGCGCGGTGGTGCTGCTCCTGGACGCGCTCAAGGCCGTGCTGCCCGTGGCGCTGGCCGTGCACTACCTGCCCGGCGACGCGAAGGCGCACGCGCTGGTGGGCCTGGCCGCGGTGCTGGGGCACGTGTACCCGGTGTGGCTCAAGCTCCAGGGCGGCAAGGGCGTGGCGTCCGCGCTGGGCGTGCTGGTGGTGCTGGTGCCCAAGGCGGCGCTCGCGGGGGCCATCATCTACGGGCTGGTGGTGGCCCGGTGGCGCGTGAGCTCCGTGGGCTCGCTGTCCGCGGCGGTGGTCGCCATCGCCACCGCGTTCCTCACCGCGCCCTCCCGCGAGTACGTGCTGCTCACCGCGGGGCTATTCGTCCTGATGCTCTGGACGCACCGGAGCAACCTCCTGCGACTCGCCCGGCGCACCGAGCACCGGCTTTGAGCCGGGAGGCAGCGGCGGCGCGCGGTAGCCCAGGAGCGTGCAGGGGATGGGGCCGTTCCACACGTCGCGCCGGGCCATGGGGCGCGCGTGGAAGGCGCTCTCGAAGGCGGGGTTGCCGGACAGCACCCAGACGCGCCAGCCCGGCAGCGCGCGCAAGCTGTCACCCAGCTTGAAGTAGAAGGTCTTCATGCCCTTCTGGCCGCCGGAGCCGAGCCGGTCGCCATAGGGCGGGTTGGTGAGGACGAGCCCGCCGCCTTCGGGCAGGGGCGGGAGCTTCGTCGCGTCGCCTTCCGCGAGCTGGATTTCCTCGCCCAGGCGCGCTGCCTTCACGTTGCGGTCCGCGGCCTCCAGGGCCTCGTCGCTCTTGTCGAAGCCGAGGATGGGGACCTCCACCTTGCGCTCGTTGCGCCGCGCGTCCGCGCGCAGGTCCGCGAGCAGCTCCTTCGCACGCACGCCCAGGTGCGGCCAGCGCTCCACCGCGAAGCTCCGGTTGATGCCCGGGGCCCGCTTGCGCGCGATGAGGCCGCCCTCGATGACGATGGTGCCCGAGCCGCACATGGGGTCCACCAGCGCCTCCGTGCCGGTGTAGCCCGCCGCGCGCAGCAGGGCCGCGGCCAGGTTCTCCTTCAGGGGTGCGGGGGTGGGGCGCACGCGGTAGCCGCGCCGGTGCAGCGGTTCGCCGCACAGGTCCAGGGAGAGGGACAGCTTCTCCTTCACCAGGTGCGCCACCACGGACACGTCCGGGTTTCGCGTGTCCACGTCCGGCCGCGAGCCCAGCTTCTCGCGCAGGCGGTCCACGATGGCGTCCTTCACCTTCAGCGCCACGAAGCCGGAGTGCGCGTGCTCGGTGTCCTTCAGGTTCGCGTCCACCGCGAACGTCACGTTCGTCGTGAGGTGCTCCTCCCACGGTACGCTGGCCACCGCGTCGTAGAGCCCCTGGGCCCCCTTCGCGTCGAACTCGCCCAGCGGGTAGAGCACGCGCATGGCGATGCGGGACCAGAGGCAGACGTTGAGCGCCTCGTCGAGTGCGGCCATGAAGCGCACGCCGCCGCGGTCCTGGCGGATGCGCTTGGCGCCGAGCTCCTTCAGCTCCTCGGCGAGCAGGTCCTCGGTGCCGCGCGCGGCGGTGGCGAATAGGGCAAGACGTTCAGCCATGGTGCACCGCCCTTAGACGACCCGGGGGCGATTGGGAACTGCTCAGGTGGCCACGACCTCGTACATCGTGAAGGTGGCGTCCTCCTGGGACGCGCTGGCCCCCTTCGCCCGCTGGAAGTCCTCCGACTGGAAGTAGGCCCGCATGGCGTCCCGGTCCTTCCAGCGCGTGACGAGCAGGATTTCAGGCGAGCGCTCGAACGAGCGCAGCACCTCCAGGCCCAGGAAGCCCGGATGGCCGTCCACGCGCCGGGAGCGCTCCTGGAGCCGGTGGACCCAGCCATCGGCCTCTTCGGGGGACGCGCGGAAGCGGGAGATGGCGACGATCATTCGGCCGTCCGGAGGAAAAGAGAGCGGGGGCGCCCGGAAGCCTGTTCCGTGACGCCCACGAGGGGAAAACCGACAGGGGACGGAGGTCCGTTCCCCGGGCTACATCGCCCCGGCGCCGGGCATGTCGCCCAGGCCGCGCAGCAGCACCTCACGGGGCTTGGCGCCGTCCGCGGGGCCCACCACGCCGTCGCGCTCCATGCGCTCAATCATGCGCGCCGCGCGGTTGTATCCGATGCGCATCTTGCGCTGGAGCATGGAGATGGAGACGGAGCGCATCTCGCTGACCGCCGCGAGCGCCTGGTCGTAGAGCTCGTCGGACAGCTCGTCCTCCTCGCCACCGCCGCCCTCGCCCTCCTCGTCGCGCGGCTTGAGGATGGACTCGTCGAAGACGGGCTTGCCCTGGGCCTTGAGGTGGTCCACCGCCTTCTTGATTTCGTGCTCGGAGACGTAGGCGCCGTGCACGCGCTGCAGGTGGGCGCTCGTGGGCGGCATGATGAGCATGTCGCCCATGCCCAGCAGGGCCTCCGCGCCCACCGTGCCCAGGATCGTCATCGAGTCCGGCTTCGAGCGCAGCATGAAGCTGATGCGCGTGGGGAAGTTGGCCTTGATGATGCCCGTGACGACGTCCGTGGACGGACGCTGGGTCGCGACCATCAGGTGGATGCCGGCCGCGCGCGCCATCTGCGCGAGGCGCGCCACGTAGGTCTCCACCTCGCGGCTGGCGACCATCATCAGGTCCGCGAGCTCGTCGATGATGACCACGATGTAGGGCAGCTTCTTGAGCTCCTTCTTCTCCGTGGAGGCGGCCTCCGCCGGCGTGGACTCCTCGCCATCCTCCTCGAACTCCGCGTCCTCCTCGCCGTCGGCCTCCAGGGCAGGGGAGGCCGTGGGCTCGGAGACGATGGCCTCACGCAGGTCCTCGTCGTCCTCGCGCGGCATGGCCACGCCCAACCCGTCGCTGGCGGAAGCGGGGGCCACCGTCTCGGCGCTGCCCTCCACGACCAGCACCTTCTTGGGCTTCTTCTTCTTCGCGGCGGGCGCGGGAGCGGCGGGCTTCTCCTCGGAGGCCTGCGTCTCCACCAGCTTGTTGAAGCCGGCGATGTTGCGCACGCCCGCCTCGGACAGCATCTGGTAGCGGCGCTCCATCTCCTCCACCGCCCAGCGCAGCGCGAGCGCGGCCTTCTTCGGGTCGGTGACGACGGGGAGCAAGAGGTGCGGGATGCCCTCGTAGACGGAGAGCTCCAGCATCTTCGGGTCCACCATGATGAAGCGGACCTCCTCGGGCGTGGCCTTGAGGAGGATGCTCATGATCATCGAGTTCACCGCCACGGACTTGCCGGAGCCGGTGGTGCCCGCGATGAGCAGGTGGGGGGCCTTCACCAGGTCGAAGACGTACGGCATGCCTTCGATGTCCTTGCCCACGCACATGGTGAGCTTGCTGCCGCTCTTCTGGAACGTGTCCTGCTCGGCAATCTCCTTGAGGAACACCGTCTCGCGGTCGCGGTTGGGGACCTCGATGCCGACCACGCCCTTGCCGGGGATGGGGGCCACGATGCGCACGCGCATGGCCTCCATGGCCATGGCCAGGTCGTCCTGGAGCGCGGCGATCTTGCTGACCTTGATGCCGGGCCCGGGCAGGAACTCGTACATGGTGACGACGGGGCCGGGGCGGATCTCCACCACCTCGCCCACGATGCCGAAGTCCGCCAGCTTCGCGCGCAGCTTCTCCGCCGTGACGAGGAACGCGTCCTTGTCCAGCGCGGAGCGCTCCTTCTTGTCCGCCTCCAGCACGTCCAGCGGCGGCAGGGAGAAGCTCTTGCGGTCACCCACGAACTCGAACTGGTCCTGCGGCCGCTTCATGGCGGTGGGCTTGGGCGGCGCCTTGGGCTCCACGATGAGCGGCATGCGCGCCAGCGCGGAGGGCGGCGCGGGGATGAGGGCGTTGCCCGGCGCGGCGGCGGCCGGCTTCTCCGCGGCCATGGGCTTCGCGGCGGGCTCGGCGGGAGGCGTGAGCGACGCGGCGGGCACCGGCGGCGTGGACGGAGCGGACGGAGGGGTGACGATCTGCGGCGTCTTGCGCGCGCGGCGGGGCGGCTCGTCCGCGTTGGCGGGCAGCTGCGGCTGGGGCGCGAGGAAGGACGCGGCCCAGGCGGGGTCGGCGCCCGGGGAACGGCGCTCGGCGCGCTCGGGCGGCAGCGAGGGCTGCTCGTCGGAGGCGTCGTCGTTCTCCTCGTCCTCGGACGGCTCCTCGCGGGCGAGCTTCTTCTCCAGCTTCTCGCGCTCCTTCTGCTCCTTGAGCGCCTTCTTCGCGTTGGCGAGCTGCTCCTTCTCGTTCTGCCGGGCCAGGCGCACGGCCTCCTCGGCCAGGGCTTCGGCCTCGGCGGCCTCGGCCTCGGCGGCCAGGCGCTCGGCCTCGGACAGTTCCTCCTCCTCGGCCTCCAGCTCCGCGAGGAACGCGGCCTCCTCTTCCTTCTCCTGCGCGAGCCGCTCCTGGCGGGCCGCGTAGTTGACCTTCTGCTGCTCCCAGAAGACGTGCGCGTTCTCGGAGATGCGGCGGCCCAGGACGGTGAGGCCGGCCCACACCAGCGAGCACAGCTTGAAGAACGTGTACTGGGTGCCCACGATGAGCGCCGCCGCGCTGATGGCGGTGACGAGGATGATGGTGCCGACGGTGGAGAACATCCCCTCCATCAGGCCGCCCAGGCTCGCGCCCAGCGCGCCGCCGGGCGGGTGGGCCCAGCCCTTGTCCTTGGCGAACATGAGCTGCGCGAGCACGGACACGCTGCAGGTGAGCAGCGCCAGGGAGATGATCTGCGGCATGCGGCGCCGGTCGCGGTTGCCCACGAAGAGCACCACGGCGGTGTAGATGCCACCCGCGGGGATGAGGTAGGCGCACACGCCCAGCGCGCCGCGCAGGGTCTCCGCGATGAGGTGGCCCATGGGGCCGACCGCGTTGTGGAAGCCGGGCCCCACCCGGTCATGCGCGTCGAACGTGGCGACCGCCAGCAAGGCCAGCAACGAGGCGGCCAGGATGAAGACGCCCACGAGCGCCCGCTTGGCGGGACTGGCCGCGCCCGGGGCCTTCATCTTCTTGTTGTTGAGCGCCTTGCGGCGCGTCGCGATCTCCTGCCGGGAGAGCACCGCCTTCTCCCCCCGGCCACCCTTCTTTGCCGCTGTCATGGACCCCTGTTCCCTCTGCCCGATTCCAGCCGCGTAGCGAGCTGTAGCAATCCGCCCGGCGAGAATAGGGAGGGAGGGGGCGGGGTCAATTTTCCGGCAGGCGTCCAGGGGGGCCCCGAGGAGGCGGAAGCAGGGCCTACATTTCGGGCGCGTCCCCGTGGCGAGAGGGTATGGTGCCTGCCGCCAAGGAGAACCCAAGACCATGTCCGACCTGAGCCCCGACAAGCCCTCCCACAACGAAGACGACTACTTCGCGCGCGAGGAGATTGAAGCCAAGCGCAAGCTGGCCCTCCAGCAGTCCCAGGAGATGGCCGTCCAGCAGCGCGAGTCGCTCAAGCAGCTGCACTTCATGAAGTGTCCCAAGTGCGGCATGGACCTGCAGACGCTGAAGCAGGGCAACGTGGAGCTGGAGAGCTGCTTCAACTGCCACGGCGTCTGGCTGGACGCGGGCGAGCTGGAGCAGGTCATCAAGCAGCACGGCCACGAGGGCAGCGGCAAGGTGATGAGCGCCGTCCTCAACCTGTTCAAGCGCACGCCGTCGTCCCCGTAGCACTGGAGTTCGGAGGAGGAGGCTTCCCCATGGCCCTCACGCTCGAGCAGGTCCGGCACGTGGCCACCCTGGCGCGGCTGTCGCTGACGCCGCAGGAGGAGGAGCGCTACGCCACCCAGCTGTCCGCGGTCCTGGACGCGGTGGCGGAGCTGGAAGCGCTCGACGTAAGCCAGGTGGAGCCCACCTCCCACGCGACGCTCGCGTCCTCGCTGTTGCGCGAGGACGTGCTGCGTCCGTCACTGCCCCCGGAAGCAGGGCTCGCCAACGCGCCGGCGAAGGTGGGCAGTGCCTTCGCGGTCCCGAAGATCCTGGAGTAGCCCGCCATGTCGTCGCTGACCGACCTGTCGATGCTGGAGCTGGCGGCGAAGCTGGCTTCGCGCGAGGTGTCCTCCGTGGACGCCACACGCGCGAGCCTCCAGCGCATCGCCCAGGTGGACCCGAAGGTGCGCGCCTTCCTGCGCGTGGACGAGGCCGGGGCGCTGAAGTCCGCCGAGGCCAGTGACGCGCGCCGCAAGGCGGGCAGCCCGCTGAGCGCGCTGGACGGCGTGCCCGTGGGCCTCAAGGACATCTTCCTCACGCAAGGGGTGGAGACCACCTGCGCCTCGCGCGTCCTGGAGGGCTTCGTCCCCCCCTATGACGCCACCGTGGTGCGCCTGCTGAAGGAAGCGGGCCTGCCGCTGTTGGGCAAGCTGAACATGGACGAGTTCGCCATGGGCTCGTCCAACGAGTCGAGCGCGTACTTCCCCACCCACAACCCGTGGGACCTGACGCGCACGCCGGGCGGCTCGTCCGGTGGCTCGGCGGCGGCGGTGGCCGCGCGCGAGGTGTTCGGCGCGCTGGGCACGGACACGGGCGGCTCCATCCGCCAGCCCGCGGCGCTCACCAACACCGTGGGGCTCAAGCCCACGTACGGGCGGGTGTCGCGCTACGGCGTCATCGCCTTCGCCTCATCGTTGGATCAGCCGGGCCCCATGGCGCGCACGGTGGGGGACACCGCGGCGCTCTTCCAGCTCATCGCGCGGCATGATCCGCTCGACTCCACCTCCGCGGACGTGGAGACGCCGGACTGCCTCACGGGGCTGGAGGACGGCGTGCGGGGCCTCAAACTGGGCGTGCCTCGCGAGTACTTCGCGGAAGGGATGGACCCGGAGGTGGCGGGCACGCTGCGCGCGTCGCTGGAGGAGCTGGAGAAGCTGGGCGCGACGCTGGTGGACGTGTCGCTGCCGCACACGAAGTACGCGCTGGCGACGTACTACCTGCTGGCCTCGTCCGAGGCGTCCAGCAACCTGGCCCGCTACGACGGCATCCGCTACGGGCAGCGGGCGAAGGACGCGCGCGGGCTCAAGGAGCTGTACACGCAGACGCGTGGGCAGGGCTTCGGCGCGGAGGTGAAGCGCCGCATCATGCTGGGCACCTACGCGCTGTCCGCCGGCTACTACGACGCGTACTACCTGCGCGCGCAGAAGGTCCGCACGCTCATCCGCGAGGACTTCACGAAGGTGTTCCAGCAGGTGGACGCCATCGTGTCGCCCACGTCGCCGGTGCCGGCGTTCAAGCTGGGCGCGAAGGTGGACGACCCGCTGTCCATGTACCTGATGGACGTCTACACGCTGCCGTGCAACCTGGCGGGCCTGCCCGGCCTGTCCGTGCCGTGTGGCTTCACTCAAGGCGGGCTGCCCATTGGCATGCAGCTGTTGGGGCGCCCCTTCGACGAGGCCCGCCTGCTCCGCATCGCCCGCGCGTTCGAGCGCGAGCACGACTTCTTCCGCCGCGCCGCCCCCGTCTAGCGGGCGCGACACAAGGGTGACACCGCCATGCCCCTGAGCGACTTCCAGACGGTCATCGGCCTCGAGGTCCACGCGCAGCTGCTCACGCAGTCCAAGATCTTCTGCGGCTGCTCCACTGCCTTCGGCGCCGAGCCCAACCACCACACCTGCCCGGTGTGCCTGGGCATGCCCGGCGTGCTGCCGGTGCTCAACCAGCGCGTGGTGGAGTACGCGGTGCGCACGGGCCTGGCGCTCGGGTGCACGGTGAAGCCCACGAGCGTGTGGAGCCGGAAGAACTACTTCTATCCGGACCTGCCCAAGGGCTATCAAATCACCCAGTACGACCAGCCCATCTGCGAGTGGGGCGAGCTGGTCATCGACACGCCCTCCGGTGAGAAGACGGTGCGCGTGCGGCGCATCCACCTGGAGGAGGACGCGGGCAAGAGCGTGCACGACGCGTCCGCGTCCGCGGGCCAGAGCCTGGTGGACCTGAACCGCGCGGGCGTGCCGCTGATGGAGATTGTCAGCGAGCCGGACCTGCGCGATGCCGACGAGGCGGTGGAGTACCTCAAGGCGCTGCGTGACGTACTGGTGTACCTGGGCGTCAACGACGGCAACCTGGAGGAGGGCAGCTTCCGCTGCGACGCCAACGTGTCGGTGATGCCCAAGGGCTCCACCACGTACGGGCAGCGCTGCGAGCTGAAGAACCTCAACTCGTTCCGCTTCCTCAAGCAGGCCATCGAGTACGAGGCCGCGCGACAGGTGGACGTCATCGAGTCCGGCGGCAAGGTGGACCAGGAGACGCGCCTCTGGGACGTGAACAAGGGCATCACCCGGTCCATGCGCTCCAAGGAGGACGCGCACGACTACCGCTACTTCCCGGAGCCGGACCTGCCGCCGCTGCTCGTGTCGGACGCGCTGAGGGATTCGCAGCGGCAGTCGCTGCCGGAGCTGCCGCGTGCGAAGCGCACGCGCTTCATGGGTGAGTACGGCCTGCCGGCCTACGACGCGCGCATCCTCACCGCCGAGCGCCCGCTGGCGGACTTCTTCGAGGCCTGCGCGAAGCACGTCTCCGACGCGAAGAAGCTCTCCAACTGGTTCCTGGGGGAGCTGAGCCGCCTGCTCAAGGAGGAGGGCACGCCCATCTCCGCGCTGCGCTTCACCCCGGCGCAGCTGGGCGAGCTGCTGGCGACGGTGGAGAAGGGCACGGTGTCCGCGAACGCGGCGAAGGACGTGCTCGGGGAAATGTTCCGCACGGGCCGCCCGCCCGCGGACATCATCGCGGAGAAGGGCCTCGCGCAGGTCAGCGACGTGGGCGCCGTGGAGGCAGTGGTGGACGACATCCTCGCGAAGAACGCGGGCGAGGTGGAGAAGTACAAGGCCGGCAAGAAGAGCGTGTACGGCTTCTTCGTGGGCCAGGTGATGAAGGCCATGAAGGGCAAGGGCAACCCCGGCCTCGTCAACGAGCTGCTCAAGAAGAAGCTGGGCGATTAGGGCGCTCGCGTGGGTCGGCTCCTGACGGTGGATGGCGTCTCGTACCGCTGGAGCCTCCAGGGGCAGCGGGACGCTCCGGAAGGAACGGCTTGGCGGCTGCTCACGGTCGTGTGGGCCGAGGCCACTCGTCAGGCGCTGCACATCCGCGTCCGCCACGATGACCCGTGGCTCCACGTGGGCGACCGCGACAAGTCCGGACTCGTGATGCGCAGCGTGGGGCCCGGCCTGGTGGCACGGGTCATCGCGATGGCGCGGGCCTTGGGGTGGACGCCGGAGGAGCGTGGCCCCACTCTCGAGTTCGTCCTGGAGGACGACGCGCGGCTCGTGCCCCTGAAGGAAGGCTAGCGGGGCACGGTGACGTGGAGCACGTCCTCGCCGCGCGGATCCGCGGACTGGGCGAGCACGTGCACGTCGTCCGGCCCCCGGCGCTCCAGGATGAGCGAGGGCGCTTCGAACGTGTTGTCGAAGAAGCCGCCGGTGAGCTGCGGGTTCACCGCGTAGCGCACGCGCTTCAGGGTGCGCAGCTGCGTGAAGAGGCCCTCGTTGAACCACTGCTCGCTGCGCAGCTGCGTCTCGCCGGGCGCGTTGAAGGCCCAGGGCGCGTCCCAGCTCCAGGCGTTGGCGGAGGGCTGCGCGAGCACCTCCACGCCCAGCGCGTCCAGGTACTGCGCGCAGGGCACGAAGTAGGGCTCGCCGGACGTGTGGGGTTCGCGGAAACCGTCGTAGCAGATGAGCGTCCCCAGCTTCCCGAAAGGCGTGTCCAGCACGGGCAGGTCCTCCGGACGGCCCGGGCTCAGGTGCAGCACGTCCTCCTGCGTGGGCACCAGGTTCACCTTGCGCGTGACGGCCACGCAGTGCCCGTCCGGTGAGAACGTGTAGCTGGTGTTGAAGGTGCGCGCGCCCGCGGGCTCGTACTCGGGGGTGTCCGGGCCCAGGCGGTTCGTGGGCAAGAGCGCGCTGCCGGCCACCACCCACAGGCCGAAGTCGCGCGCGATGCCGGAGAAGGTCTCGTACATGGCGCGGTGAACGCGCGGCGCCACCGTGGCGTAGAGGCACTCCTCCAGCGTCGGTGGATGGAAGGCGCTCCACGTGCGGAGCATGCCCCGCCACTCCGCGAGCGCCACGCGCGTCAGGGCACCGTTCGTCGTCTTGCGGCGGCGCACGCGCGACAGGTGCCCCATCAGTCCCAGCGCCGCGCCCACCATCTCCGGCCAGACGGCGAGCGCCGGGTTCAACGGCCGGCCCGAAGCATCCCGGGGGCGCAGTGCGTCCACGCGGGCCGCGAGCGCCCGGTGGTGCGAGGCGAACGTCTCCTGGGAGGCATGGTCATCGAGCGTGACACGCGGCTGGATGGCGAACAGGTCGAGGGAGGGGGTCACGGTGCCGCGAGGATGGCAGCCACCCCCATGCCGCGCGAGCCTCACGGCGATGGACCGTCAGGTTCCGGGAGTACCACCGTCGAGGCCGTGCCCGGAGGCAGTGATGCGCATGAAGAGGACACTCCACGTCGAAGTGCACCCGTTCGTCGACGCGGCGGAGGCGCTCGCGGGACGGAAGGCGAAGGCCCTGGGCGTGGCACCCGACAACACCGTGTGGTGGCTCGCGGACGCGGGAGGCGAGGGTGACGAGGTCCTCCACTTCGCGGACGCCTGGGACACCTGGGAGCGGTTCATGCTGCCTCGCGGTGCACCGGACTTCGACTTCGTCCAGCCGCTTCCTGATGGCGAGGTGCTGCTGGTGAACGGGCGTAGCCGTTACCGCTCGGAGACGGGATACGAGCGCAACGCCCACGTCTACTCGCCCGAAGGCACGTTGCTGCGGGAGCTGACCCTGGGGGACGGCATCGAGGACGTGCAGGCGACGTCCGATGGCCAGGTCTGGGTCAGCTACTTCGACCAAGGCGTCATCGGCGCCCTGGGCAGAGGGGGCGACACTTCAGGGCCTTCAGGGCGGGCCCTGGGCTCCGAGGGCCTGGAGCGCTTCGATGCGCTGGGGCAGCGGCAGGAGAGCGGTGTGTCGATGGCGCTCGGCCTGGGGCAGTACATCCTGGACTGCTACGCGCTCAACGTCGCTTCGGAGCGGGAGACCTGGTTCTACAGCTACTCGGACTTCCCGCTCGTGCGCATGCGGCCCGGGCAGCCCTCCACGGTCTGGTCCTCCCCGGTGCATGGCGCGCGCGCCATCGCCGTCAATGACACGCACGTGTTGTTCGGGGGCAGCTACGACGACAAGCCCCTGCTCCAGCTCTACCGGCTGGACTCCCGGGGCGAGCAGCGCCTGGCTCCGCTGACCCGTGTCGTCCTCACGGACGAGACGGGCCGAGCGTGGCAGCCCTCGTGGCTCAAGGGCCGGGGACCCTGGCTCCACGGCGCGGAAGGGACTCGCCACTTCCGCGTGCACCTGGAGGAGTTGCTCGCCCGCGCGGGGGCTACTTGAGGAAGCCCAGCTCGCGCAGGCGCTGCTTGAGGAACGCGTCCGCGGTGATGGGCGGGTGGCGCGCGGGGTTGTCCGGCGTCTCCGTCTGCGGCAGCGGCTTCAGGATGCAGTCGGAGAACGGGTGCACGAAGAAGGGCATCGAGTAGCGCACGGTGTCCTGCTCCGTGCTGGGCGGGTTCACCACCCGGTGCGTCGTGGACGGGATGACGCCGTTCATCACCCGGCTGAGCATGTCGCCCGAGTCCACGACAATCTGGCCGCGCAGCGTGTCCACCGGGATCCATTCGCCGTCGCGCGTGAGCAGCTCCAGGCCGCCGGCCGTGCCCTCGCACAGGAGCGTGATGAAGTTGATGTCCTCATGCTCCGCGGCGCGCACCGCGCCCGGGATGAAGCGGTCCTTCAGCGGCGGGTAGTGGATGAGCCGCAGCACGGAGTTGCCGTCCACCGTCATGTCGCTGAACGTGTTGCGCGCGATGCCCAGGTAGTCCGCCAGCGCCTGGAGCATCACCGTCGCCGCGTCGTCCAGCTCCCGGTAGAGCGTCAGCGTGTGCTCACGGAAGGTGGGCACCTCCTCCGGCCAGACGTTGGGGCCGTAGTCGTCGCGGTACGGGTGGCCCTCGGGCAATTCGCGGCCCACGTGCCAGAACTCCTTCAGGTCCCCCACCTTGCGGTTCTTCGCGTGCTCCTGGCCAAACGCCATGAAGCCCCGCTGCCCCGGACGCTCCGGCACCGCGTAGCGCGTCTTGGTGGACTCCGGCAGCTGGAAGAAGCGCTCCACGTCCGCGTACGTGCGGCGGATGAGCGCGTCCTCGACGCCGTGGCCCTCCACGGTCACGAAGCCGAACTCCTTGAGCGCGTCGCCAAACACCTGGACGAAGCGGGCCCGCTCCTCGGGAGTGCCGGAGCGGTAGTGGGACAGGTTCACGGTGGGGATGCGTCGGGCCGAGCGGGACATGCGCGCATCCTATCCGCGTGACACCTTCCTGACACGCCGCAGTCCTCCGCCCAACCGTCACCCCGGCCCGTGGGCGGGGTGCCCTCCTCACTTTGCGACACCCACCCTTGGCGGCAGTGGATGCCGGGCTTCCGGGATGTGCAGATTGGGCAGGGAATAGGCCAGGGGGGCGCGGTATGGCCGAAGTCGCGAGGAACGAGCGCACGTGCACAGCGTGCGGGCGGGGACATGGCGAGGGGACGTCGTGCGACACGCTCGTCCGGGAGGCGGGGGGCGGCCGGGGCAAGGCCGTGGAGCCGCCGGCCGCCGTGGCCGTGGCGGACGAGGTGGACCCGCTGGTGGGGACCCAGATGGGCAGCTTCCGGCTGGTGCGCCGCGTGGGCCGGGGCGGGATGGGGTCCGTCTACCTGGCCGAGCACGTGTCCATTGGCAGCCGCGTGGCGGTGAAGGTGCTCCACGAACACCTGACGCGCTACCCGGAGCTGGTGCAGCGCTTCCACGCCGAGGCCCGGGCGGTGAACCTCATCGGGCACGAGAACATCGTCAGCATCTTCGACCTCAACGCCACGGCGCCCCGGCCGTACCTCATCATGGAGTTCCTGGAGGGGGCGCCCCTGTCGGCGTGGGTGGGGACGCCCATGTCCGCCGGGGCGGTGGTGCCCATGCTGATGCAGGTGTGTGACGCGCTGCATGCGGCGCACGCGCGGGGCATCGTCCACCGCGACCTGAAGCCGGACAACATCTTCCTGGTGAAGCGCGGGCGGGGGATGCCGTTCGTGAAGGTGCTCGACTTCGGCATCGCGAAGCTGGTGGACGCGAGCATGCCGGAGACGGTGGCGGGCATCATCGTGGGCACGCCGGAGTACATGGCCCCGGAGCAGTCCCTGAGCCGGCGCCTGGATGGCCGCGCGGACCTGTACGCGGTGGGCGTCATCGCCTACCAGCTGCTCACCGGACGGCTGCCCTTTCCCGACGAGGGGCTCACCGCCCAGCTCGTGGCGCACCAGACGCGCACGCCTCCGGCCCCGCGCTCCATCTGCCCTTCGGTGCCGGCCGCGCTGGAGGCGGTGGTGCTGCGCGCGCTGGCGAAGACGCCGGAGGAACGCTTCCCCCACGCGCTCGCCCTCAGGGCCGCGCTGGAGCAGGCCCTCGCCACGCGGCCCCCGTCGCCGCGCGCGGCCGTGGGCGGTCCCCGTCCCGTTCAGGGAGGGGCCTCCCCAGGGACTCCCGTCACCGGGCCCCGGCGCACCCCGCCGCTGGCCCCGCCGGGCGCGTCCGGGGGGAAGACGCTCCCGTTGCCCGTGCAGGTGGTGCTGCAGCCGGGAGCCCAGCCCCGGGCCTTCACGGGGTCGGACCTGTCGCGCGGGGGCGTGTTCCTGCACGCGACGGGGGAGCTGCCTCCGCTGTTCGCCCAGGTCCAGGTGGTGCTGCCGCTGTCCACGGGGCCGCTGTCCGTCACGTGCGAGGTGGTGCGCCACGTCTCGCCCGAGCAGGCCCAGGCCTGGAGCATGCGCCCGGGCTTCGGCGTGCAGTTCGTCGCGCCGTCCGCCGCGCTGAAGGCCCGCGTGGAGCAGCACCTCGCGAGCGCCACGGCCTCTCCGCTCCCCGCGCCCCGGGAGCTCCCGGACGACGCCGAGGCCGAGCGCGTCCTGGCGATGTGGCGCGGACAGCTGGCGGGGGAGGGCACGCACTATGCGGTGCTGGGGCTTTCACCGGACGTGGAGCTGGAGTCCGCACGGGAGCGGGCGCGCGAGCTGTGGGGAGCCCTGTCCGCGCTGCGGCAGCGGCCCCTGTCGCGCGGGCAGCGCTCGCGCCTGGAGTCCATGCTGATCCGCGTGAGGGACGCGGGCGACACCCTGGGGGTGCCGCTGCGCCGGGCCCGCTACGACGCCCGGCTGGGCAATGCCCGGGGCGTGGCGCGGTGCCTGGAGGCGGGCCTCACCGCGGTCCAGGCGGACGCCCTTCGCCGTGAGTACCTGGCGGAGCAGCCCCGGGCGGTGGGCACCGCGCGGGTGCACTTCCTCACCGGCAACGCGCTGGAGCGCGACGGCCAGCTGCAGCGGGCCCTGGAGTCCTACGAGCGGGGCCTGGAGCTGGACCCCCTGGAATGGGAGTACCACCAGCGCCGCCGGGTGGTGGACCGGGCGCTGGGCGCGCGCCTGTCGGGGGTCCGAAATGAAAGAGCCCGATTCCCTGGGGAGGGAACCGGGCCCTGACCGTGCTTCCGGCGATTCAGCCGGAAGAGGTGACTACTCGCCGATGCAGGCCGCGCTCACGCCATCGAGCTTGGCGTCGCACTTCGAGAGACGCTCCGCGAACGCCAGCTGCTCGGTCTGGGTCTTGTCGTTGCAGCCCTTGACGTCGTTCATGCAGTCCACGAACGCGTCCAGCTTGTCCTTGTCCGAGTCGCTGCAGGCGTCGAGCGACTCCTTGCAGGACTCGATGTCCTCGTCCGTCGGCTGCTGGAAGCCGGTCGTGGGCAGACCACACTCCTCGGCCTTGTCGATCAGGTTCTCAAACGCGTCCGCGGTGTCGTCGCAAACGTTGCCGCCGCAAGCGGTGAGCGTGAGCGAAGCCATGGCGGCCAGACCGAACAGGATCTTCTTCATGATGGTTCTCCCCCTCAGGGATGAGGTACAGGTACAGGTGGAAAGCAAGCGGCGCACATCCTAGCGAGCGCCCGGTTGCGGTCCAGTCGACTTTATTCCGGGAATTCTATTCAAAAGCAAATAGGGTGGCTAGGGGCGGGCTGATCCGCCAACTGCCTTGACTCCCCCCCGGGATTCTCGTAAGTCCCGCCGTCTTTTAGCGCGCCGGCCGGTCCTCCGTCCGAAATGCGCGTTGGATTCCATGGGTTGAACCAACCCGAAGCTGACAGGGGTTCGACGATGTACGCAGTCATTCGCACGGGCGGAAAGCAGTACCGCGTCGCCGAGGGCGACGTTGTCCGGATCGAGAAGATCGCCGGTGACATCGGCGCTGAGGTCTCGTTCACCGAGGTCCTCCTGCTGGGCGGCTCTGAGAGCCCGAAGGTGGGCCAGCCGACGGTGGCGGGCGCGAAGGTCGTGGGCAAGGTGCTGGCGCAGGACAAGCACCGCCGCGTCCTGCACTTCCGGAAGGAGAAGGAAGGCTGGACCCGTCGCCGTGGCCACCGCCAGCCGTACACCGAGGTGAAGGTCACCTCGATCTCCGGCTAGTCGCTTTTCCGGGCATTCCCCACACGAACTTCAAGGAGCAGGTGTCATGGCCCATAAAAAAGGTCAGGGTTCTTCGCGCAACGGGCGTGATTCCAACCCGCAGTACCGTGGCGTGAAGGTGTACGGCGGTGAGACCATCACGGCGGGCAGCATCCTCGTCCGTCAGGTCGGCACGGTCATCCACCCGGGCACGAACGTGAAGCTCGGTCGCGACTTCACCCTCTTCTCGACCGTGGACGGCGTGGTGAAGTACGAGCGCCTCGGCCGCGACAAGAAGAAGGTGTCCGTGTACCCGGCCGCCGCCGAGCAGGCGAGCGCCTAGTCAGTGGCTCCGGGGCAACCCGGGGCACGGCTTACCGAGCGGGTCGTTCCCGGTCCTTCCGTTCCCGTTGGGAATGGGCGGATGCGAGGACGGCCCGCTTTGTGTTTTTCCAGGAGGGCGTTCGCCCCATGAAGTTCGTCGACGAAGTACGCATCTACGTGAAGGCGGGAGACGGCGGGAACGGCGCCGTGGCCTTCCGGCGTGAGAAGTTCATCGAGCGCGGCGGCCCCAACGGCGGGGACGGCGGCAATGGCGGCTCCGTGGTGTTCGTGGCGAACCCGCAGCTGACCACGCTCCTGGACTACCGCTACCAGCAGCACCACCGGGCCAAGAGCGGCGAGCACGGCATGGGCAGCGACTGCAACGGCCATGGCGCCGAGGACCTGGTCCTCCAGGTGCCGGTGGGCACGCTGATCCGCAACGAGCAGACGGGCGAGCTGCTGGTGGACCTGAGCGACCCGGGCCAGCAGTTCGTGGCGGCCAAGGGCGGCCGGGGCGGCCTGGGCAACATGAACTTCGCCACCTCCACGCGCCAGACGCCGCGCTTCGCGCAGGACGGCGGAAAGGGTGAGGAGATCACCCTGCGGCTGGAGCTGAAGCTGCTGGCGGACGTGGGCCTGCTGGGCTTCCCCAACGCGGGCAAGAGCACGTTCATCTCGCGGGTGAGCCGGGCGCGGCCGAAGGTGGCGGACTACCCGTTCACCACGCTGGTGCCGAACCTGGGCATGGTCCAGTACAAGGACAACCTGTCCTTCGTGATGGCGGATATCCCCGGCATCATCGAGGGCGCCAGCGAGGGCGTGGGCCTGGGCCACCAGTTCCTGCGCCACGTGGAGCGCTGCAAGGTGCTGGTGCACCTCATCGACATGGGCGCCGAGGGCGAGGGCCGCAAGCCGCTGGACGACTTCAACATCCTCAACACGGAGTTGAAGAAGTACAGCGCGGAACTGGCCAGCAAGCCGCAGGTGGTGGCCGCCAACAAGCAGGACCTCACGGAGGGCCGTGAGCGGCTGGGGCCCTTCACGGAGGCGCTGCGCCGCCGGGGCATCCGTGTGTACCCGGTGTCCTGCGCCACGGGCGAGGGCATGCAGGCCCTGATGGACGCGGTGGCGGAGGTGCTCTTTACCGGCAGCACCGACAAGCTCCACGTCGAGATGCCGACGAAGCGGTCCGCCTCCAAGGCTCCGGCGAAGAAGGCTCCGGCGAAGAAGGCAGGTGCCAGGGCCCCCGTGAAGAAGGCTCCGGCGAAGCAGGCGGCGCGCAAGGCTCCGGCGAAGAAGGCCGCCGCGAAGAAGGCTCCTGCGAAGAAGGCTCCTGCGAAGAAGGCCGCCGCGAAGAAGACCTCGCGCAAGCCGGTGGCGAAGAAGGCTGTCCGCAAGGCGCCGGTGAAGAAGGCCGCCGCGAAGAAGGTGGTGCGCAAGCCCGTGAAGAAGTCCGGCGGGAGGCGCTGAGCCGATGGCTGGTGGAGGCCCCCGCTACGAGAAGTTCGAGCGCGAAGGCGTCGAGCCGGAGCAGTTCCTGCTCGACGTGCGGAAGGAGAAGATCGACCGCGTCGTCAGCCAGCGCACGCGCAACTTCGTGGTGGTGCTCGACCGGCTGGAGGACAACTTCAACATGGCCGCGGTGCTGCGCACCTGCGAGTCCATGGGCGTGCAGGAGGTGCACGTCGTCATCAACCCGGAAGCGCCCTTCATCCCCAACCTGCGGGTGGCCCAGGGCTGCGACAAGTGGTTGGACGTGCACCTCTACAAGACCTTCGGCGAGTGCCGTGAGCACCTGAAGGGCCGGGGCTTCAGCCTCTACGCGTCGGCGCTGCGCGAGGGGGCCACCAACCTCTACAGCCTGCGCTTCGACACGAAGTTCGCCATGGTGTTCGGCAACGAGCGTTACGGCGTCAGCGACGATGTGCTCAACGGCGTGGATGGCACCTTCTGGGTGCCCATGAAGGGCTTCAGCCAGAGCCTGAACATCTCCGCGGCGGCGTCCGCCAGCATCACCCGGGCGGTCGCCTGGCGGGACGAGCACCTGGCGGGGGGCTCCGGGGACCTGACGCCCACGGAGGCCCAGGAGCTGCGGGAGCGCTTCTACCTGCTGGGCGTGAAGCAGCGGAAGCGTCTGGTCAAAGCCACACAGCGGTGAATGCCAGGCCCCCGGGGGCCGTCCGGATGCGGTAGATGGACCCTGCGGGCGCCCTGGGTGCCCGCTCCGGAGGCGCACGCCATGTTGCTGGAATCCCTGCTCTTCACGCTCCTCACGCAGGCCCCCACCACCGCGACCGCGCCGAAGCCCGCGGCCGCCGCCAAGGCCCCCGCCGCCGCTCCCAGGGATGCCGGCACGGCCGCCATGCCCCCCTCCGCGAAGCAGGGCGACGCGAGCGTGGCCGCCAATGCCCCCAAGCCCGCTCCGAAGCCGATGGCGCCCGAGGTGAAGACGCTCGTGGACCGGATGCAGGCCTTCTACGAGAAGACGGGCGACTTCAAGGCGGGCTTCAAGCAGGACTACAAGTACAAGGCCTTCCGCCGCACGCAGACGTCCACGGGCACGGTGACCTACAAGAAGCCGGGCCTGATGCGCTGGGAGTACGAGAACCCGTCCAAGCGGACGTTCGTGCTCGCGGGCAACAAGGTCTACATGCACGACCCGGAGGCGCAGACGCTGTCCGTGGCGGCCATGGACACCAGCCAGCTGTCCGCGTCGGTGACGTTCCTCTTCGGCCAGGGGAAGCTGGCGGACGAGTTCGCCATCACCAAGGGCGACTGCAAGGACTGCAAGGGCACGCTGCTGGTGCTGGATCCGCTGAAGAACGAGCCCCGCTTCCGCCAGGTGCGCCTGGAGGTGGACCCCTCGACGGCGCAGGTGCTCAAGAGCACGGTGGTGGATCCGGATGGCAGTGAGAACACCATCGCGTTCCTGGACCTGAAGACGAACGTGGGCATCTCCGCGGACAGCTTCAAGCTGAACCCGCCCGAGGGCACCCGCGTGGACGACTTCACCAAGAAGGCGCAGTAGGACGGGCCGCCCTTCATGCGTGGCGTGCTGCTGGCGGGATGCGTGCTGCTGGGCGCGGGGTGTCACTCCGCCGCGCCCGCGGGCCCTTCACGTCCCACGAGCCTCGCGGGGCAGACGCTGCCCCTCCTGTCGTCGCCCTCGCTGCGGCTGACGGTGGCGGGCCGGTTGGGGAACCGGGTCGTGCCGGTGGTGCTGGACGTCACGCGGCCGCTGTCGCTCGTGTCCTCCAGCTGCTTCGACGGTGAGCCGCCCGTGGCCGCGGGGACCGCGCGCGTGCCGGAGTCCTCCGGAGGCCATCGCTCCTGGCCGGAGGTGCCGGCCCCGCCGGTGACGGTGGGCCCGGTGGCGCCGCCCCTGCGCACGCTGCTGCTCTCCGGTGAGACGGGCTGCTCGGTGACGCTGGGGCAGGACGTGCTGTTCCCGTATGCCCTCACGGTGGATCCGCTGCGCCGCGAGGTGACCTTCACCGCTTCACGTCCCCGCGAGGCCTACGACGCGGAGCTGCGCGCGACGGACTCGGTGCGCGAGTCCCACGTGGTGGAACTGAGCCGCGAGCCGCTGGGCGACTGGCCGCTCCTGGCCGTGCAGGTGACGCAGGGCGGGGCGAGCATCACCGGCCCCTTCGTGCTGGGCACGCGCGAGCCCTTCTCCCGCCTGGCGGTGGACCCCGCGCTGGGGCTGGGGCTTCAGCCGCTGGAGACGGCCGCGGGCCTCCCGCCGCGCACCTTCGTGGTGGACGCGGTGGAGGTGGCCGACGGCCTGGGCGTGAAGCCGCTGGTGATGGAGGCCGCGGGGCGCTGGCCGTCGCAGAGCAGCCTGGGCCGGCTGGGGCCGGACGTGTGGGGCCGCTTCACCGCCACCGTGGACGCGCAGGGAGGGGCGCTGGTGCTGCGCAGGCCCCACGTGCGCACGCCCGAAGGCGGAGGCCGCCAGCAGTGCGCGGGCGAGGGTGGCGCGTTCAGCGAGGAGGCCTGCTACGGCATCTTCGTGCGCGCGGAGCCCGACGGCGCGGTGGCCCTCTCCGGCGAGGTGTTCCGGGACGTGCCGGAGGGCGTGCGCCTGTACGTGGAGCCCAGGGGCGTGGACGGTCAGCGATTGGAGACCGGTTGCCAGGTGGGCCTGAGCTTCCAGACCACCACGCGCGGAGCCAACACGCAGCACCGGCTGCCGTGGGCCTCGCTGGCGAAGACCCTGCCCGCGTGCCACGCCGCGCTCCAGGGCGCGAAGAGCTACGCGGTGTCGCTGGTGGAAGAAGGGCGTCAGCCCGAGTGCCCCACGACGTGCGCCTTCGTCACCGAGTCCGCGTCGCGGCGGACGGTGTGCGAGTGCCAGCCCACGCCGCTGGGCGAGGGCGTGGCGGTGCCGACGAAGGGCTCGGGCCCGCAGCCGCCGCCCGTCGAGGAGCGCGAGCTGGAGCCCGAGGATCCGAAGTAGGGCCCACGAACGGCTCGGGCCCGCGACCGCCTCCGGATGGGAGGACGGGGCGGGCCCGGGGCACGGCCTTCGTTCGTGACGGACTACTCCGGCCGCGGCTCCGGCGGACGCGCCAGCGCCTTCAGCGGCACGGGCGCGGGATGGGCCTCGCGCGGGGTGTGCTCGCGCTGCTTCGGATCCGGACGCTCCACCACGCGGGCGATGAGGTCGTAGTCGTGCGCTTCCGTCACCTCCACGGTGACGAACTCGCCCGGGTACGCCAGGCCGTCGTTGATGTAGACCTGCCCGTCGATTTCCGGCGCCTGGCCCTCGTGGCGGCCCACCAGCAGGTGCTCGGACTCCTCGCTGGGGCCCTCCACCAGCACGGTGAGCTTCTGGCCCACGAGCTTCTTGTTCTGCTCGCGGTTGATGCGCTTCTGGATGGCCATCACCTCGCGCCAGCGGCGCTCGATGGTCTTCGCCGGGACCTTGTTCGGCAGGTCGAACGCGGCGGTGTTCTCCTCGTCCGAGTACTGGAACACGCCCAGGCGCTGGAAGCGCTGCTCCTTCACGAACTCCTTCAGGAGCTCGAAGTCCTCCTCCGTCTCACCCGGCAGGCCGACGATGAGCGAGGTGCGCATCACCAGGTTCGGCACGCGCTCGCGCAGCTTGCCCAGCAGCTTCTTGAGGAACTCCGAGTTGCGGCCGCGCTTCATGGACAGCAGCAGCTTGTCGCTGGCGTGCTGCACCGGCATGTCCAGGTACTTGGCGATCTTCGGCTCGGTGGCGATGACGTCGATGAGCTCGTCCGGGAACACGCGCGGGTAGGCGTAGTGCAGGCGGATCCACTTCACGTCCACCTTCACCAGCTCCTTGAGCAGCTCGTGGAGCTTCGGCTTGCCGGGCAGGTCATGCCCGTACGCCGTCAGGTCCTGCGCGACGAGGTTCAGCTCCTGCACGCCGCTGTCCGCCAGGTTCCGCGCCTCCGCCACGATGTCCTGCACCGTGCGCGAGCGCTGGCCGCCGCGCAGCGTGGGGATGATGCAGAACGCGCAGGCGTTGTCGCAGCCCTCTGAAATCTTCAGATACGCCGTGTACTTCGGCATCGAGTTGATGCGCGGCGTCTCCGCGTTGTGGATGTAGTCCGGATCCGGAATCACCTGGCGCGGCGTGGCCTCGGCCGCCAGCAGGTCACCAATCTGGGCGTACGCGCTGGTGCCCAGGAAGTGGTCCACCTCCGGCATCTCCTGCGACAGCTCCTGGCCGTAGCGCTGGGACAGGCAGCCGGTGACGACGAGCGTCTTGCACGAGCCCGACTTCTTCAGCTCCGCCATCTCCAGGATGGAGTCCACGGACTCCTGCTTCGCAGGGCCGATGAAGGCGCACGTGTTGACCACGATGACCTCCGCCTCCGAGGCCTCCTGCACGAGCGAATAGCCACGCGTGCGCAGCGTGCCCAGCATCACCTCGGAGTCCACCCGGTTCTTCGGGCAGCCGAGGGTCATCATGTACAGGCTCTTGGTCTCTTCCACGCGCGTCTACCGCTTTCCCAGTTGCGTCCGCTCGAAGTGGTCCGCACTCCAAACGAAGTTGATGATGGCGCCGTTCGAGTAACCGATGTTCAGCGCCCCGTCTTCTTCCAGCTCCACCGAGGTGGCGCGACCCAGCGCACAGGTGGCGGCCGGCCAGTCGAGCACCCGCTGGGCTGTCTTCCCCGACACCACATAGAGCCCCATGCGGAGCTCGTCATCGGAGTCGCATTGACCCTCGACGGCATAGGGATTCTTCCCAGTGAGCACGGTAACGACCGGTCGTCCGTCCGGCAGGCTTAACGTCTCCGGCAGGTTCACGCCCATCTTGGAGGCGTCCACCGCGTTGGGCGCCACCAGCTCGCGCAGCGAGCCGGGGGTGAGGGGCGCGTCGCCCTGGGCCCAGTTGGGGTAGCTGAGCACGCCCCAGCCCAGCCAGCCGGTGGGGGCCGCCTCCAGGGCGGTGACGTTCTCCGGGGGCTTGAGTTTGAGGTTCTTGCGCGCCTCGTCCGGCAGGCGCAGCGCCTCTCCCTCCGGCATCGTGCCGCCCTTGCAGTTGGACACCGGCACCACCTTGGCGCCCACCTGGTCCTGGTCCTCGTAGGTGATGCAGAGGTCCATGACGAGCGGATCCACCGCGGGGAAGCGGGGCAGGGCGCGCACGGGAATCATCGCCACCACGGACAGCGTGTCGCCCTGGCGGTGCACGGCGGCGTTCACCAGGCCCTGCGCGAACTTGGGCGTGCCGCTGTCCGCCCCGGAGGTGCGCTGGCCGTCGAAGGCGAAGCGGTAGGTGTAGCCCGTGGCGGTGGGCCCCGAGTCCGGGAAGTAGAGCGTGAGGGTGATGACGTCACCCGCGAGCAGCTGGTTGTCCGTGGCCTCCACGCCCACGAAGAGCGTGTCCTTGCGCCAGCCCACCCGGGCGGAGAAGTTCGCGGTGGCACCTTCCGTGGACAGCGGCTTGAGGACCAGCGGCGAGCCGAAGTCCTTGAGCCCCTTCTCCGGCCGGGGTGCCTTCTTGAGCACGGGCACCGGCTTGCTGGGCCGGGGCGCCGCATCCTGCGCGAACGCGCCGGTGGCGAGGAGCAGACAGAGGGGCAGGGGGGCCAGACGGGCGGCGTGCATGGCGAAGGGGCGCCTCTAGTCGCGGAAGTTGGTGAACTGCATGTCCAGGCTGAGGCGGTCCTGCTCCTTGCGGAACAGCGCCATGGCCTCCTGCAGGTCGTCCCGGTTCTTGCCCGTGACGCGGAGCTGATCCGCCTGGATGGAGCCCTGCACCTTGAGCTTCGACTCCTTGAGGACCTTGATCAGCTCCTTGGACTTCTCCACCGGGATGCCCTGCTGGAGCTTGATGGGCTGCTTGACGTTGGACAGGCCCGTCTTTTCGATGTCGCCGAACTCCAGGACGCGCAGGCTGATGCCGCGCTTGGCCAGCTTGCCGAGCAGGACCTCCTTGGCGGCCTGGAGCTTCTCCTCGCTGTTGGTCTTCAGCGTGAGCGCGGAATGATCCGGGGCGATGTCGATTTCAGCCTTTACGCCCTGGAAGTCGTAGCGGGTGCTGAGCTCCTTGCGGGTCTGATTGACCGCGTTGTCGAGCTCAGCCAGATCGATTTTGGAGATGACGTCGAAGGAGGGCATGGGGGGAACCTTTTCGCGCCCTTACCATACCTACACCCGGACGACCAAGGGCACCACCAGGGTGCGCCGCGAGGTGTGCTGCTTGAAGGCCCGCTTCACCGCCTTCGTGAGCTCCTCCCGGACCAGGGCGTCGTCCCCCCGGAGCAGGGGGTTGAGCTCCTCGAAGAAGGCCCGCGCGTCCTGGGCCACCCGGGCCAGCACGCCCTGCTCGTCCGGGCTGAGGCCCTGGCCGGACAGCTGGGGCCCCGCCACCAGCGCCTGGGTGTCGCGCCTCAGCACCACCGCAGCGGCCACCACACCCGTTTCCGCCAGCCGGTTGCGCTCCACCAGCGTCTCCGGCGTCACCACCCCGTCCCCGGAGCGCTCCATCATGAGGCGCCCTGAAGGCACGCTGCCAGTGAAGCGGCCCCGTCCCTCCTCGAACGTCACCACGTCCCCGTCGTGGGCCAGCAGCAGGCCCTCCGCCGCCATGCCGGCCTCGCGCGCGGTGGTCAGGTGTCGGTGCAGGTGCCGGACTTCCCCATGCACGGGGATGAAGTTCCTGGGGCGGATCAGTTCGAGCACCCGGCGCTGCTGGGGGCGGCTGGCATGTCCGGAGACGTGCACGCCGGGCTCCACCTGCGCGTAGACGATGCGGGCGCCGCGCCAGTGGAGCTGGTCGAGCAGCGCGCCCACGGAGCGCTCGTTGCCGGGGATGGGCCGGGCGCTGACGATGACGGTGTCGCCGGGCTCCAGGCGCACGGGCCCATCCCCATTCGCCAGCTGGGTGAGGCCCGCGCGCGGTTCGCCTTGCGCGCCCGTGGTGAGCACCGCCACGCGGTGGGGCGCGAGCTTGGGCACGTTGTCCAGGTGCACGAAGAGCGAGTCGGGCACGTCCAGGTAGCCCATCTCCCGCGCCAGCTCCACGTTGCGCACCATGCTGCGGCCCTGGAGCGCGACGAGCCGGCCAGTGCGCTCGCACAGGTCCAGGAGGTGCCGGATGCGGTGGAGGTTGGAGGAGAACTGGGCCACGACGATGCGGCCCTTCGTCTCGTGGAAGAGGCGCTCGAAGGTGGTCTGCACCACGCGCTCGCTGCCGGTCTCGTCCACGTGCTCGGAGTTGGTGGAGTCCGACAGCAGGCACAGCACGCCTTCGTCGCCCGCCTCGCCCCAGCGCTCCAGGTCCGTCTTGAGGCCGTCGATGGGGTCGGGGTCCAGCTTGAAGTCGCCGGTGTGGATGACGGTGCCTTCGGGCGAGCGCACGATGAAGCCCACCGCGTCCGGCACGGTGTGCGTCACGCGCGTGGCCTCCACGCTGAAGACGCTGCCCACGGGGAAGGGCGTGCGCGGCTCGACTTCGCGCAGGTCCGCCTTCACGCCCAGTTCCTCCAGGCGCTGACGCGCGAGCGCGAGCGTGAAGCGCGTGCCGTAGATGGGGACGGGCACGTCGCCCAGCAGGTAGGGGAGCGCGCCGATGTGGTCCTCGTGCCCGTGCGTGAGGAGCACGCCCTTGAGCTGGGCCGCGTTGCGCTGCAGGTGCGTGAAGTCCGGGACGATGATGTCCACGCCGGGCATTCCCGACGAGGGGAACATCAGGCCGGCGTCGATGAGCAGCATCTCCCCACGACAGGCGAGCACCATGGCGTTGAGGCCGATTTCGCCAAGGCCGCCCAGAGGGATGACGTGGAGCATGTGCCCGGAAGTCTAAGGGCCCGGCCCCTCCCGTGCGTGGGAATCCGCACACCCCACCACCACGAGCCACCGCCCGCCTGCTTGACGGATTCAAACTAAAGGCTTAGTTGTATTTGAACTAAGAGTTTAGTTCGAAGCCGGGAGGCCATGCCCGTGACGAAGCCGCCGTCCGTCGAGGAGTCCAAGCCGCTCACGCCCGTGGAGCTGGAGCTGATGCAGCTCGTGTGGAGGCTGGGGGAGGTGAGCGTGGCGGACGTGCTCGCGGCGCTGCCGCCGGAGCGCAAGCTGGCCTACACGTCGGTGTCCACGGTGCTGCGCATCCTGGAGCAGAAGGGCGTGGTGCAGAGCCGCAAGGAGGGGCGGGGGCACCTGTACTCGGCGCGGCTGTCTCGCGAGGCCTACGAGGCCCAGAGCGTGCGCCACCTGGTGGCGACGGTGTTCGACGGGACGCCGTCGTCGCTCGTGGCTCGGCTGGTGGAGGCGGTGCCGCTGTCCGCGGAGGAGGTGGAGCAGATCCGCAAGCTGCTGGGCCGCAAGGGAGGCCGGGGATGAGCGCCTTTGTCCGGGACGTGCTGGCCGCGTACCTCACGGCGGCGGTGCTGGTGGCGGTGGGCTTCGGGCTCTTGCGCGCGGCGCTGGCGTTGGGGATGGAGCGGAGGCTGGACGCGCGGCAGACGCTGCGCGTGGGGCGGGTGACGCTGGGGCTGGCGGTGCTCCTGCCGTTCGTGGCGCTCGCGGCGCGGGAGTGGATGCCGTCGGCGCCGCTCTTCAAGTTCGAGCGTTCCCTGGTGGGCTACTCCGCGCCGCTGGTGCTTGTCGAAGCGCGGCCCGTGCTTGGCGCCGTGCCGGAGACGCGGTCCCCGGGCGCGGACCTGCCGTGGGCGAGGGTCGGAGTGGGGTTGGTAGGCGTGGGGGCGTTGGCGTTCCTGGCGTGGGAGCTGCGGCGGTATGCGCGCTTGCGGCGGAAGCTGGAGACGCTGCCGGTGCTTCGCCGCGTGGGTCGGGTGCGCGTGGTGCTGGGGGACGCGGCGGACGGCGCGTTCTCCGTGTGGTTTCCCGGCGGCGGCGCGTGGGCGGTGGTTCCCGCTGAGGTGTTGGAGGACTCGGAGGCGCTCCGGCTCACGGTGCGGCACGAGCTGCAACACCACCGGCAGCGGGACACGGTGTTTGCCTATGCGCGGCTGGGGTTCGACAGCGCCTTCTTCTGGAATCCGTTCGCTCGGGCGTTCTCGCGGTGGTTGGCGGAGCGTCAGGAGTTCGCCTGTGACGAGGCGCTCGTCACGGTGAAGCACGTGTCCGCGGATGCGTATGCGCGGTGCCTGTTGCAGGCGTCGCTGCGTGTCCCGGTAGCCCTTTCTCTTCCCGCCGGTGTCACCGGCATGTCCCACCCCACCGTCAGGAGGATCCACATGCTGTTCCAGCCTCGTCCCCGTAGCTCCGTGCGCACCCTGGGTCTGTCGTTGTCGCTCGCGTTGGTGCTCACGCCGCTGGCGTTGTGGGCGCAGGGCACGGTGCGGGGACGCGCGGTGTCGCTGACGGAGGCGCGTGCGCTGGCGGAGGCGGGGCAGAAGGTGGGGGACCTGCCGGTGGTGGTGGATGCCGCCGTAGTCGAACAGCTCAACAAGTTCGTCACCACGCGGAAGGGCCGCGACTTCATGCGCAAGGCGCTGGCGAACCTCCAGGAGCACCGAGAGGCGATGACGGGCACGCTGCGCTCGCGCTCCCTGCCGGAGGGGCTGCTCGCGGTGGCGATGGTGGAGTCGGCGGTGAGCAACCTGCCGGAGACGTCTCGCGAGCCGTCGATGGCGCCGGGGCCGAGGGGTGCGGGCGTGTGGATGTTCATTCCGGAGACGGCGCGTCGCTACGGCTTGAAGGTGGAGGCGGGACGCGATGAGCGGCTGGACGTGGCGCGGGAGACGGAGGCCGCCGCGGCCCTCTTCCAGGCGCTGTATGAGCGCTACGGCGACTGGCGGCTCGCGCTCGCGGCCTACAACCAGGGTGAGGGCGTGGTGGACCGCGTCCTCGCGGAGAGCGGTGTACGCGACGTGAGCGAGCTGGTACGCACCGGCAAGCTCAATGGCTACACCGCCACCGTGCAGGCTGGAGTGCTGCTGCTGCGCAACCCGCACCTGCTCGACTGAGCGGTGGATCGCGGTGCCGGTGCGTCGCGCTGGCGCCGCGTCCTGCTGCTGTAGCCCGCCACCGTGCAGGCCGGAGTGCTGCTGCTGTGCAACCCGCACCTGCTCGACTGAGCGGTGGAGCGCGGTGCCGGTGCGTGTCGCGCGGGTGCCGCGTCCTGCTGCAGTAGCCCTCCACCGTGCTTTTCCCGCGCGGTGATGACCTGTGCAGCGTCCGGGCCCGGACGCCGCATCTGTCAGGCTGCCGGGGAATGTCCCTGCGGCGCCCGGGTTCAGATGCGCGCCACCCTGCTTTCGCGCGAGGATGGCGGCGCTCAGCGCCAGGGGTGGGAAACGCCATGAAGATCGTCGCGCTCGTTCGTCCCGCGGGTGAGGTTCCAGAAGCCGCGCAGGTGCTCGCCGCCGCGGCGGGCATGGCCCCGGCGGAGGCCCGCATGCGGCTGGCTCCCGAGCCTCCCGCCCTGATTGCACGCCTGGCTCCCGAGGCGGCGGATGCCCTGGTGAAGACCCTCCGGGACGCGGGGCTCGCGGCGCTCGCCATCGACGAATCAGAGGTCGCGGAGCGCGTCACGGCTCGCACCGTGACGTTCGGCGCGGCGCAGGCGACGTTCACGCCCCGCGCGGGTGCTCCGCTCAGCATGGCCTGGGAGGACGTGACGGTCATCCTCCGGGGCGCGTCGTCCCTGCGCACGCAGAGCGAGCACACGGAGAAGACGACGAAGGTGGCGCTGGGCACGGCCCTCATCACGGGCGGCCTGAAGATGACGAAGACGGCGGAGAAGAGCGTGCGCGGCTCGCAGGAGGAGACGTCGCAGGTCGTCTTCATCTTCGACCGCGACGGCAGGGGCGCCGTGCTGCCGGAGATGGGCTTCGACTTCTCGTGCCTGGGGCCCGCGATGCAGCCGTCGCGCACCGCGAACATGGTGACCCTGGCGCGCCTGGTGCGCGAGCGCGCCCCGGCCGCGTTCTACGACGAGCGGCTGATGCGGCTGGGGCGCCGGCCCGTGCCCTTCGTGCTGGGCGGGGCCGTGCAGGTGGTCAGTGGCGCGACGTCCCACTCCCGCATCAACACCGCGCAGGGCCTGGACGTGCTCGCGGAGGCCATACGCCTGGGCGTGGCCCAGGGCGACCTGCCTTGACCGTGCATGCGCGGTGCGGATGAGCCCGGCGGGTCCGGGGCGTCCGCCTCGCGCGGAAGCCGCAACGCGTTTCGTGCCGCAGGGCTTTGCGCGGGGGGGAACTCTGCCTGCTCTGCTCAGACGCGAGAACGAGCCCGGTTGGGCCGGGAGCCTTCCGCATCTCGGTGATGCCGTGACGCGCTGCGTGCGATGCGACCTCGCTCGGGAGGAGCGCTGCCCGGCTCTGGTCTCTCAGGACATCGGCGTGGAGCCTTCCGGCGGCGCACGGGAGATCCACGCGGCGATGAACACATCCAATTCGCCTCGCATCACGTCCTTCACGCGAGGCGTCCCCGCGCCCGTGCGTGGATCCTCCACGCGTGCTCCACGGCCCAGGAAGTAGCGGCGGGCCTCGTCGGTGCTGGCGCCCTGGCCGGCGACGACGCGCGCGGCGATGCCCTTGAGCTCGTCCAGCTCCCCGGCGCCAATGAGCGTGAGCACGCGGCCCGTGGCCTCGTCCTTCGCGGTGACCTCGTTGCGCACGCGTTGGAGGTACTCGCCCTCGCGGCTCTTCACCGGCCGGCCCTCCAGCACCAGCAGCTCCCGCTCCACCTCCTCCAGCGGTCCGCCCCGGTGCACGCGCACGTACGCGCGCTGGCGCTTCTCGTCCTCCAGGCGGCGGTGCAGCCCCGCCTCTCCCGCGAGGAACCCATACGCGCCTGGCCCTGCGATGCGCACCACCACGCGCGCGGGAGCGTCCGCCTCCGCGACGGCGGTGGCCTCGTAGCCCCGGCGCTGCGCCCAGCCCAGGTACATGGTGGCCAGCTCCTGCACCCACACGTCCTGCAGCTCCGACGCGTCGCTGGCGCAGATGTCCACCAGCGCCTCGTTGTCCAACGTCGTGGCCCCGGCGGCCCGCAGTGCCTCCGCCATCTGGACCTCGCGCGCGACCTCCTCCACCTGCTTCGCGGCGGAGCCCAGCTGCACCTCGTTCTTCGCCTCGCGCACCAGCCGGCGCCCGAACTGGCACGCGGCCTCCAGGCGGTCCAGCTCTCCCAGCTGCGCCTCCACCGTGCGGAAGGCGCGGAGGACGTCCGCCGCGCGCAGCGAGTCGTCCCAGAGGTTGGGCGCCTGAGTCTCCGCGAGCAGCGCCGCGCGGCGTGCCTCCAGCTCCGACCGTCCCGTGGACTCCGCGAGCGCGCGCGCACGGCCCACCAGCCGGTCCATTTCAATCAGCAGCGACTTGCGGTCCAGCCGGCGCTTCACCGCCGCGGCCTTTGGCGTGGGCAACAGCAGCTGCGCCGTCACCTCGCGGGGCGGTGGCACGGGCTCCGCGACCGCGACCACGCGGCCTCCCGGACGGGCCTCCACGCGCACGGGCGTGCCCGGCGGCAGCGGCCTGCGCGCGATCTCCACCGCGAGCGCCGCGGTGAGCGTCTTCTCGATTTCACGCTGCAGGTAGCGCGCGCCGAACTGCGGCGAATAGCCGCGCTCCACCAGCCGGTCCACCACCTCCGGTGTCACCTCCACGTCCAGGGCGCGGGCGCGGATGCCCTCGCGCTCCAGCACGCGGCCCACCTCGCGCTGGGCAATCTTGCGGATGTCCACGCGCGACAGCGGACGGAAGTGGCAGATGGCGTCGAAGCGGTTGAGGAACTCCGGGCGGAAGGCCTCCGCGATGCGGCGGTCCACCTCCGACACCTGCTCCTCGGCGCGCTTGTGCGCGGCGAAGCCCAGGCCCGCCTCGCGGTACACCTCCGAGCCCACGTTGGACGTGGCCACGATGAGCGTGTTGTTGCACGACACCGCTTCACCCGCGCCGTTGACGAAGGTGCCCTCGTCGAAGAGCTGGAGGAAGCGGTCGTGCACGCTGCGCGCGGCCTTCTCGAACTCGTCCAGCAGCAGCACGGTGAACACCTTGCCGTCGAGCAGCGCGGACAGCTCTCCACGCCGCGTCTCCAGCGCGGGCGCCCACGACGCGCCGAAGGGGACGCTCTCGTCGCCGTCGTTGGGGTAGTCCGCCATGTTCAGGCGCACCAGCCTGTCGGCGGAGCCGAAGAGGTACTCCGCCAGCAGCTTCGCCAGCTGCGTCTTGCCCACGCCCGTGGGCCCGGCGAAGAGGAACACGCCCAGCGGGCGGCGCGGGTCGTTGAGCCCCGCCTTGAGCAGCGCCACCGAGCGCAGCACCGCGGCCACCGCGTCCGTCTGGCCGAGCAGCCGCTCCCCGAAGAAGCGCTCCGTCTCCTCCAGGTCCAGCGGCATCGCGTCGTCCACGACGAAGCGGGGCAGGCGCGTGGCGGCGCAGAAGCGGGTGAGCACGTCCTCCGGCCCCACGTGGTCGCGCGCCACGCCCGCGGCCTCCGCCGCCGTCTCCTTGAGCAGCTCGATGGCCTTGCGCGGCATGTGCTGCGCCAGGAGGAACTTCGCGGACAGCCGCAGCGCCAGGTCGCACGCGGCCGGGTCGATGGGCAGCCGCAGCTCGCGCTCCAGCTCCTCCGCCACGCGGCCGACAATCCAGCGCGCCTTCTCCAGCGGCGGCTCGTTCAGCGGCAGCAGGTGGAGCCGCTCGGCCAGGGCCTCGTCGGCGCGCAGCAGCTCCTGCACGCGCTTGGGTTCGGTCTCGAAGATGAAGCGCAGGCCGCCGGTGCGCAGCGCGCGCACGGCCACCGGCGCCAGGGGGCCGCCCAGGGCCACCGGCAGGTCGCGGATGTAGACGATGGGGCAGGGGTGGCGGCCCAGGTGGGTGAGCAGCTCCTCGAAGGACTCGGCCGCCTGGCGCTGGGTGCTGCGCGCCAGGATGTTCGCGACGGACACCTCCACGAGCCGCGCCTGGGCCAGGTCGCCGTCCACGCGTCCTTCCGCGATGCGGCGAGCCACCTCCTGCACGAGCGCGCTCTTGCCCACGCCGGGCTCGCCCGCCAGCAGCGGGTGCTTGCCTCCGCGCGCCAGGAGCCCCAGCACCTCCGTCACGGAGGTGTCCATGCCGTGGGCGGCCGGCAGCTTCCCCTCGCGCGCCATCGCGGTGAGGTCGCGGTCGATGAGCCGCTCCTGGTCTTCGTTCTTCCTCGTCGCCATGGTGTGGTCCGGAACGCCCCCTCGACGTGCGGCACTCTAACCGTTGCGGCGCGGAAGCGAAGTCCCGGCCCATCCGCGTGGGCCAGGACCTTACGCTTCCAGCTCCGTGTGCCAGTAGGCCACGTCCCTCAGGAACTTGCGCCAGGACAGGGGCAGGCCCTTCTCCATGAGGAACGACACGACCAGTGCGTCCGGCAGCCGCTTCGGCTTCGCGGGCACGGTGCGCAGCGTCATCCGCGCCTGCGCCGGGGTGCGGTTGCCCTTCTTCTGGTTGCAGGGCACGCAGGCGATGACGATGTTGTCCCAGCTCGTGCGGCCACCCTGCGCGCGCGGCAGCACGTGGTCGTACGTGGCCTCCGGGCGGGTCACCTTGCGGCCGCAGTACTGGCAGCGGCACTGGTCGCGCTGGTAGACGTTCTCGCGGCTGAAGCGCACGCCGCGCGGGCCCTTCCACAGGGCGCGCACGAAGCGGATGACGGACGGCATGCGCAGCTCCACCGTCACCGAGCGGATGACGCGGTCTTCGTACTCCTCGACGACCTCCACCTTGCCCTGGACGAGCAGCATGACGGCGCGTTGCCACGGGATGCGTGCGACGGGTTCGTAGGACTGGCTCAGCACCAGCGTTTCCATGACACAGGGGCCTTTCGGGCGGGACAGGCCGCCAGGGAGTCGAACCCTGCTCGCCCGGATTTGGAGTCCAGACGGCACCCGGTGCGCGGCCTTTGTGTGGGACTGGGAAGCGGAAGGTGAGCGGCGCCCGGACATGAAGAAGGCCGGGTCCCCGCTGTCGGGAGCCCGGCCTCCAGGGACATGCCGCGTCAGGGACGGGGCGTGACGCCTTCAGGAGCCGGGCGAGGCGAGGCGAAAGGACGCGAAGTCCCGCCAGCGGCACGTGGAAGGAGCGGTCACCGGGCTGGGACGCGAGGCCGCGTCGATGCCGTGACCGGAAGGGTTCAGGTGCTTGAGGTTCATCGGGGCCTGCTTCATCGCCTGGCGCATCGGGACCGCTCCTTTCGCTCCCAGCGACGGACGCGGAAATTCAGTCCTGACAGGCAGGCAGGGCGGACGTTAGGACTCCGCGCATGAAAGCCATCCGCTACCACCAGGTGGGAGGGCCGGAGGTCCTCCGTTGGGAGGACGCGCCGGAGCCCGTGCCCGGTCCGGGACAGGTCCTCGTGCGAGTCCATGCCGCGGGCGTGAACTTCGCGGACACCGAGCGCCGCCGGGGGTTGTACGACGCCCAGGCGCCCCTGCCGCGCATCCTGGGCAGCGAGGCCGCGGGCGTGGTGCGAGAGGTGGGGCCGGGTGTGGACGCCTCCTGGGTGGGCCGCCGCGTGGTCGCCCTGACGAAGCAGGCCTACGCGGAGGCCGCGCTCGCGCCGGTGGGCGAGCTGCTGGTGCTACCGCCGGAGGTGTCCTTCGAAGAGGCCGCGGCGCTGCTGGTGCAGGGGCTGACGGCGTACCACGTGGTGCACACCGTGGGGCGCGTGGAGGCGGGGCAGACGGTGCTCATCCACGCGGCGGCCGGAGGCGTGGGGCTGCTCGCGGTGCAGCTGGCGAAGGCGGCGGGCGCGCGGGTCATTGGCACGGTGTCGGGCGAGGCGAAGGCGAAGCTCGCGCGGGACGTGGGCGCGGACGCCATCATCCGCTACGACCAGGAGGACGTCGCGGCGAGCGTGCGTGAGCTGACGCAGGGGCGCGGCGTGGAGCGCGTGCTGGACTCGGTGGGCGCGAGCACCTGGCAGGCCAGCCTGGACGCGCTGGCGCCCTTCGGCCACCTGGTGAGCTACGGCAACGCCAGCGGCCATCCGCCGCACGTGGAGGTGGAGTTGCTCTACGCGAAGTCGCTCACCGTGGGCGCCTACTGGCTGCACACGCCCACGCCCCCGGAGGTGCAGCGCAAGGCGCGTGAGGCGCTCTTGGCGGAGGTCGTGGCGAAGCGCCTGCGCATCGTGGTGGGCCTGACGCTGCCGCTGTCCCGCGCGGAGGAGGCCCACCGCCAGCTGGAGGGACGGAACACGGTGGGCAAGGTCGTGCTGCTGGGCGCGGACTGAAGGCCTTCAGTGCGTCGCGGGCGCGCCCACCACCGGCGGTGACGAAGCGGTGCCGCGCCCGATGCGCAGCACCACCAGCGCCGCCGCGAGGCAGATGACGCCCGCGACGACCCAGGCGGGCGTGTACGTCTCCAGCGACGTGCGGATGACGCCCGCGCCCAGCGCTCCCAGGCCCGCGCCCACCTGGTGCGCGGCCACCACCCAGCCGAAGGCGATAGGCCCGTCCTCCGCGCCCACCGTCTGCGTCGTCAGGCGCACCGTCGGCGGCACCGTGGCGATCCAATCCAGGCCGTAGAACACCGCGAACAGCGGCAGGCCAAAGAGGGACATCTCGAAGGCGCTCGGCAGGTAGAGCAACGCCAGTCCGCGCAGGCCGTAGTACCAGAACAACAGCCAGCGGTTGTCGAAGCGGTCCGACATCCAGCCGCTCGCCGTCGTGCCCACCAGGTCGAAGATGCCCATCAGCGCGAGCAGCCCCGCCGCGCGTACCTCCGGGATGCCGTGGTCCATGCACGCCGGAATCAGGTGCGTGCCCACCAGCCCGTTCGTCGTCGCGCCGCAGATGAAGAAGCTCCCCGCGAGCAGCCAGAAGTCCCGCTTGCGCGAGGCCCGTCCCAGCGCCCCCAGCGCGTTGGCCAGGGGATTGACGCTGGAGGGCTTCACCTCCTCGTCTTCCGGCGCGGCCCCGTAGGGCTTCAGCCCCACGTCCGACGGCCGGTCGCGCACGAGCCATGCGACCAGCGGAATCACGCCCGCCACCACGCCCGCCACGGTGAAGGACACGACGCGCCAGCCGTGGTGCTCCACCAGCATCGCGAGCAGCGGCAGGAACACCAGCTGCCCCGTGGCCGTGCTCGCGGTCAGCACACCCATCACCAGCCCTCGCCGCGCGACGAACCAGCGCTGCACCACCGTGGCGCCCAGCACCATCGCCGTCGTCCCCGTGCCCAGCCCCACCAGCACGCCCCAGAAGAGCAGCAGCTGCCAGGGCGCGCGGATGAAGTTCGTCAGCGCCACGCCCACCGCGATGATGCAGAGGGACACGAGCGTCGTGCGCCGGATGCCGAACTTCTGCATCAGCGCCGCGGCGAACGGCCCCACCAGCCCGTAGAGCACCAGGTTCACCGACACGGCCGAGGAGACGAGGGCCCGGCTCCAGCCGAACTCCCGCTCCAGCGGGACGATGAAGACGCTCGGGGTCGCCCGCACGCCCGCCGCGCACAGGAGCACCACGAAGATGGCCGCGGCCATCACCCACGCATAATGAAACCGGTGTGCCCTCATGACCGTGTCTCCTTCAAGCGGGCACGCCCGGGCCCACGTATACTTTCCGGCAGCGATGTCCCAAGACGATCTCCAGCGCACCCTCTGCAACTGCCTGGCGCTGCGGCAGGCCAGCCGCCATGTCACGCAGTTCTATGATCAGGTGCTCGCGCCCAGCGGCCTCCGGACGACGCAGTACTCCATCCTCCACCGCGTCCAGTCCCAGGGCCCGCTGACCGTGAACGCGCTGGCGGATCAGCTCGTCATGGACCCGTCCACGCTCACCCACAACCTGCGGCCCCTGTTGAAGGACGGCTTCGTGGTGTTGGAGGTGGGCCGCACCGACCGGCGCCAGCGCGCCATCGCCATCACGCCGGAAGGGCAGGGCGTCTACCGCAAGGCCCGGCCCCTGTGGCTGCGCGCCCAGGCGGACTTCGAGCGCGCCGTGGGCGACACCCAGGCCTCCGCCCTGCGGGACCTGCTGGCCGCCGTCTCCCGGACGGGACTGGGCGAAGCCGAAGCGAAGACGGAAGCTCCTCCCGCTCCGAAGCGCGCTGCCCGTCGTAGCCGCTGAGCGCAGCGCCACGGCTCAGCCCTCCTCGAGGAACTTCAGGAACGCGGCGACCTGCTCCGCCCACAGCTCCGGGTGCGCCTGGGTGAAGTGCCCGAAGGAGCTCGCGCTGCCTTCCTGCACCACGAAGCGGCCACGCTTCACCTTCGGCATCAACGTCTCCAGCGTGCGCAGGGAGATGGGGTTGAACTCGTCGTCGGAGAAGTTGAGCGCGAACACGCGGGCCTGGATGTCCCCGAGCGCGCCCTCCGGGTCGTAGTCCCGGGAGGACTCCAGCGAGTACAGGACGTCATTGGCATCCATGCCCGCCGCCTGCGCCCGCGCCGTCGCGATGAAGGCATCCGCCGCCTGCGCATCCGGAAGCGCGGCCTGCAGGTGCGGCACTCCGTCCAGCATCATCCGGAAGACCGGGAACGCCTCCAGCCAGCCCCGGGGCGGCGCGGTGTAGAGGCCGTCCTTCCACTCCGGATCGTTGCGGATCTGCCCCGACACGAAGCGCCGCCACAGCAGGTTGCGCCCCGCGATGCGCGTGGGCAGCGACACGATGGGCATCACGCCCTCCACCGCGTCCGGGTACAGCTCGCTCCACTGCCACGCGTTCATGCCGCCCATGGACAGGCCCACGATGGCGTGCAGGCGCCGGATGCCCAGCGTCTGGGTGACGAGCTGGTGCTGGAGCTCCACCATGTCCCGGTAGCCGTAGGCCGGGAACCTCGTGCGCAGGCCGTCGCTCGGCTTGCTGGAGCGGCCGTGGCCCACGCTGTCCGGGAAGATGAGGAAGTACTTCGTCGCGTCCAGCGGACGGCCCGGCGCGAACAGCGCGTCCTGGAAGGGCTTGCTGCGCAGCACGTCGCCGCTCGCGCTCGTCCAGTGCAGGAGCAGCACCGCGTTCGTCACCGCGCCAGAGGCGCCCCGGCGCGGCGTACCCAGCGTCGCGTAGTGGATTCGCACCTCCGGCAGCACCGTCCCGTCCTGGAAGCGGTGGCCGGTGAAGACCGCGTCCGCCTCCTGGGCCACGAGCGGCGCGGACGTCTCCAGCGGAGCCGAGGCGGCCTGGGGGCGCGCGGTGGCGCACCCCAGGGATAGCCCCAACAGCACGGACAGCAGGACGCAAGGCCGGCGGACGGATGTCGTCATGCCGGGAGAAATACCTGCATGTGCAGGTACTGTAAAGCGCCCCTCAGGGCTTGGGGGCCGTGGCGGTGGCGGACTTCAGGTAGCGGTCCAGGAACTCCAGGACGCGCCGGTCGACCTCCGCCTCGTTCTTCTTCTTCTTGAAGCCGTGGCCCTCGTCGGGGAGCAGCAGGTACTCCACGGGGACGCCGTTCTTCTTCACCGCCGCGACGATGTCGTCCGACTCCGCCTGGAGGACGCGCGGGTCGTTGGCGCCCTGCACGACGAACAGCGGCTTCTTGATGCGCTCCGTGTGGAAGAGGGGGGAGATCTCCTTGAGCATCGCCTCCTGCTTCTCCGGGTCGCCAATCTCCTGGAACATGGCCTGCCGGAAGGCGCCCCACTCGGGCGGCATGCTCTTGAGCGTGCGCAGCCAGTTGGACACGCCGAAGACGTCCACGCCCACGTCGAAGGCGTCCGGGTGGAAGGCGAGCGCCGCCAGCACCATGTAGCCGCCGTAGCTGCCGCCGAGGATGCCCACGCGCGAGCCGTCCACGTACGGCAGGCTCGCCAGGTACTTGCGCGCCTCCACGCAGTCGCGCAGCGGATCCTTGCCGTGCTTCTGGTCGTCCGCCTTCAGGAACGTCTTGCCGTAGCCGGCGCTGCCCCGGTTGTTGATGCCCAGCACCACGTAGCCGCGGTTCACCAGGTACTGGACGAAGTTGTTGTAGCCCCGGCTCGTCTGGCCGCCGGGGCCGCCGTGCACGTAGACGATGGCGGGGGCCTTGTTCTGCGCCGTCGCCTGGTGCGGCTTGAAGAGCAGGTTGGGGATCTCCATCCCGTCGAAGGACTTGAAGCGCACCACCTGCGCGTCCACCAGGTCCTCCGGGTCCAGCTCGCGGCTCATCGTGTCCGTCACGCGCCGGGTCTTCTTCGTGGCCAGGTCCAGGACATAGAGGTTCGCGGAGGTGCGGTCCGTCTCCAGCTGGACCGCCAGCTGCTTCTCGTCACGGGAGAAGACGACGTTGGAGATCATCCCGGCGGGGAGCTGCGTCAGCGGAACCTGGGTGCCGGCCTTCACGTCGTGCAGGCGCACCTCGGTGCCGGCGTCCACGTTGATGATGGAGGCGCGGAACGCCCCCGAGCGCGAGAACCAGGTGCCGTAGATGTCCCAGTCCGCCTTCTCCACGTCCTCCCACTTGCCGGCCTCCTTCGCCGGGCGCACCACGCGTTCGAACTCCGAGCCGTCGTCCGTGATGACGTACAGCTCCCCGGTGACGGGGTGGATGTCCCCCACGCGGTAGCTGGCCGCGCCCGTGTGGGGCGTGAGGTTCTTCAGCGTCTTCGTCGCGACGTCGTAGCGCCACACGTTGCGGTCCGACGTGGTGACCGCCTCCTCCAGCGCCACCCAGCTCTCGTCCGGGGCCACGGCGGCGACGCCGAACCCCTTGTCGTTCTGGACCAGGAGCGTGCGCGCGTACGTCTTCGCGTCATGGCGGTACACGTCCATGGCGCCCGGGTCGCGCTCGTTGGTGGTGATGTAGAACGCGCTGTCGTCGTGGCTGAAGCCCAGGAAGTGGGCCACGCCCTGCTTCATGGGCGTGAGGTCCTTCTCCTTGCCGTCCGGGGTGCGCACGAAGACGTGCGTCTGCTCATCGCCGCCCTTGTCGCGCTCGAAGAGGAAGCGGCTGTCGCGCGGGAAGGCCCCGACCACCCGGATGCTGTCCGTCTTCGAGCGCGTCAGCGCGGTGGGCTTGCCCCCACCCACCGGCACGCTGTGCACGTTGAAGATGCCGGACGCGTTCGACGAGAAGAGCAGCTGCTTGCCGTCCGACGTGAAGACCGGGGCCACCACCTCCGTGGACCCCATGAACTGCTCCACCGAGTACTGCTTCGACGGCCGGGTCACCGGCGCGCCCGTGGCCGCCTTCACCGCCGAAGCGGGCTTCGTGGTGGGCGGGGCGGGAGGGGGGGCGGCCCCCAGGAGCGGCAGGAGCAACGTCGGGGCAAGGAGACGGGACAGGGACTTCCACGCGGGCATGCGGGCTCCTGGAACGGCGGACCGGGGCACTCTGGGCCAGGCCCCGCCGGGTTCAACAGGGACCGGCGACAAACCTGACATAAGGCTGTCACGGACCGGGGCGACATTGATTGCGTTCCCACAACGCGGCACCGGAGATTCCGCCATGACCCAGAACGACCTTCAGAAGACCCCTGCCCTGCGCGGCTTGCACACCTACGCGGGCGGCTGCCTGTGTGGCGCCGTGCGTTACGAGGCCACCGTGGACCTGGCGGGCGTGAGCCGCTGCAACTGCACCATCTGCATGAAGTACGGCTACGGCGGCGGCGCGGGGATGAAGCCGGACGCCTTCCGGCTCCTGAAGGGCCAGGACGCCATCAAGAAGTACGGGCGCGACGGCAGCCCCAACACCCGCAGCTTCTGCTCGAACTGCGGCGTCGTGTGCTTTGGCGACGGCGACGTCCCGGAGCTGGGCGGGAAGTTCGTCTCCATCTACGTCAACACGCTGGATGACGTGGACCCGTCGCTGCTCACCTTCGGGTACTGGGACGGCCGGCACGACAACTGGGCGGCCGGGATGCGCTCCACGCCGTGGCCCTTCCAGGCCGCGGCCTGAGGACGCCCGGAGGGGCAGGGGCCTTCAACGCCCCTGCCCGTCACCGCCCATGACTACACATTCCCCGCGGCGGCCCGGCCCGCGGCGCGGCCGGAGAAGATGCAGCCGCCCAGGAACGTGCCTTCCAGGGCGCGGTAGCCGTGGACGCCACCGCCTCCGAAGCCGGCCACCTCGCCTGCCGCATAGAGCCCTGGGATGGTCTGCCCCTGGGAGTTGAAGACGCGGCCCTGGAGGTCCGTTTCGAAGCCGCCCAGCGTCTTGCGCGTGAGGATGTTCAGCTTCACGCCGATGAGCGGCCCCGCCTTGGGGTCCAGGATGCGGTGCAGCTTCGCGGTGCGCACCAGCTTGTCCCCCCGGTAGTTGCGCGCCTGGCGGATGGCGGCCAGCTGCAAATCCTTGCTGAAGGGGTTGTCCATCTGGAGGTCGCGGGCCTTCACCTCGCGCTCCACCGTGGCGAAGTCCAGCAGGGGCGTTTCCGTCTTCGCGTTCATCCCTGCGACCAGGTCGCGCAGGTTGTCGGAGATGACGAAGTCCTCGCCCTTCTCCTTGAAGGCCTCCACCGGGCCCATGGCCTTCTTGCCCACGGCGCGGTTGAGCACGCCCAGCCAGTCCTTGCCCGTGAGGTCCGGGTTCTGCTCCGAGCCGGAGAGCGCGAACTCCTTCTTGATGATCCACTGGTTGAGGATGAACCAGGTGTGCTCGTGGCCCGTCTTGGCGATGTGCTCCAGCGTGCCCAGCGTGTCGAAGCCGGGGAACAGCGGCGGCGGCAGGCGCTTGCCGGTGGCGTCCAGCCAGAGCGAGCTGGGGCCCGGCAGGATGCGGATGCCGTGCCGGGGCCAGATGGGGTTCCAGTTCCGCAGGCCCTCCGTGTAGTGCCACATGCGGTCGCGGTTGATGAGGCGCCCGCCCGCGGCCTCCGTGATGGCGATCATCCGGCCGTCCACGTGGTCGGGCACGCCCTGGATCATGAACTTCGGCGCGGGGCCCATGCGCTGGGGCCACGCCTTGCGCACCAGCTCGTGGTTGCCGCCAATGCCGCCGGACGTGACGATGACCGCGCTCGCGCGCAGCTCGAAATCACCCGTCGTCACGCGCGAGCTGCTGGCGCCGCGCGGGACGTCCGTGGGCTCAAGCCTCATGCCGCGCACGCCCACCACGGCGCCGTTCTGGGTGAGCAGCTCGTCCACGCGGTGGCGGAAGTGGAAGGTGAGGGTGCCCTTGGCCTCCGCGGCCTTGGCGCGGCGGACGAAGGGCTCCAGCACGCCGGGGCCGGTGCCCCAGGTGACGTGGAAGCGGGGGACGGAGTTGCCGTGGCCCACGGCGCCGTAGCCACCGCGCTCCGCCCAGCCCACCACGGGGAACCAGCTCATGCCCTGCTGGACCAGCCAGGGGCGCATCTCGCCCGCGGCGAAGGCGACGAAGGCCTCCGCCCACTGGCGCGGCCAGTGGTCCTCCTCGCGGTCGAAGGCGGCGGTGCCCATCCAGTCCTCCAGCGCGAGCGCGTGGGAGTCCTTGATGCCCATGCGCCGCTGCTCGGGCGAGTCCACGAGGAACAGGCCGCCGAACGACCAGAACGCCTGGCCGCCCAGGTTCTGCGGTCCCTCCTGGTCCACCACGGCGACGCGCTTGCCCGCATCCGCGAGCTCGGTCGCGGCGACGAGTCCCGCGAGCCCTCCGCCCACGACAATGACATCCACTTCCTGTCCCATGCGTGCCTCCCGGTAGCACCTGGCGCGCGGATGATAGCGGTTCGCGCGGATTGCGCGTGGCCCTTCACATGCGCAACTCACAAGGGGAGGTGAATCAGCCATGTCACGCAAGACAATGGATTGCCGGGAGGCCCCCAGCGAGTCCAACTGCTCGCTGACCATCACCGGCGAGGAGGACGAGGTGCTGAGGGCCGCGGTGGAGCACGCGGTGTCCGTCCACGGGGAGAAGGACAGCCCCGAGCTGCGGGAGATGATCCGCGGCTCGCTCAAGGACGAGGCGCCCATGGGCGCCCCCATGCGGAGCCCCGAGCCCGCGCGGCCGGGCATGCAGTGAAGCGTCCTCCGAAGCGCCGGGGGGCAGGCCCGGAGGCGGACCGGGCGCCACGGCGCTGCGGAGGGTAGAGTTCCGCGCATGGACTCAGGAGTGAAGGGCAACACGGGGCCGCTGGGCCATGACGCCGCCGCCTACGCGCAGCGTCAGGACGGCCTGTCCCCGGAGCCGCTGCGGGACGCGGCCTGGAGCGTGGCGGGGCAGCGGGCCTTCGGCGTGGTGCTCGACGTGGGCTCGGGCAGTGGCGGGTGGATCCGCCGGCTGCGACAGAACCCGGCCGTCGAGCGCATCCTCAGCACGGACATCCACGACGCGGGCGCCAGCCGCCTGCCGGGCGTGGAGTTCCAGCTGCGGGACGTGTCCCGGGACGCGCTGCCGTGGGGCGACGCCTCGGTGGACTGGGTGTTCGCCATCGAGGTGCTGGAGCACCTGGCCAACCCGCGCCACTTCGTGAAGGAGGCCTTCCGCGTGCTCAAGCCCGGAGGCCACCTCTTCTTCACCACGCCCAACAACGACAGCCTGACGGCGCGGCTGTCCTTCCTGGTCCGGGGCTACTTCCCCGCGTTCTGCGAGCAGGACTACCGCGACTCCGGACACATCACGCCCATCACGGAGCTGGACGCGCGCCGCATGGCCGTGGAGGCGGGGTTCCAGTCCATCGACTTCGACTACCCGCTGCCCGGGCGCATTCCGCGCAGCAGCGTGTACTGGCAGCGGTTCCTGCCGGGGCTGCGCGGCCGGTGGTGGAGCGACGGGCTGTTCGCGCTGCTGACGCGCCCGCGCTGAAAAGGCAGACGAAGGACTGGCCGCCTGTTCAGTCTCCGTGGTAGCCCTGCCGCGAACCAGGAGGAACGCGGATGCAACAGCGTTGCGTGTGGGTGGGGACGGATCCGCTGTACCAGACCTACCACGACGAGGAGTGGGGCGTGCCGGTGCGCGACAGCCGCGCGCTCTGGGAGATGTTGATGCTGGAGGGCTTCCAGGCGGGGCTCGCGTGGATCGTCATCCTGCGCAAGCGCGAGGCCTTCCGGAAGGCGTTCAAGGGCTTCGACCCGAAGGTGGTGGCGCGCTTCACGGAGAAGGACGTCACGCGCCTGATGGCGGACGAGGGCATCGTCCGGGCGCGCGCGAAGATTGAGGCGACCATCGGCAACGCGCGCGCCTACTTGAAGATGCAGGAGGCGGGCGAGGACTTCTCCTCGTTCGTCTGGGGAATGGCGGGAGGCAAGCCCATCCGCAACACGTGGAAGGGCCGGGGCGACGTGCCGGCGAAGACGGAGCTGTCGGAGGCGTACTCCAAGGCCTTCAAGCAGCGCGGCTTCAAGTTCGTGGGGCCGGTCATCGTCTACGCGTGGATGCAGGCCACGGGCATCGTGGATGACCACACGGTGGACTGCTTCCGGCACGGCGTGCGGCACCGCTGAGCGCGGGCGGTGGATTTGGGCCGCCGGGTGCTGGTTTAACGGAGCGCATGCGCTTGCCCCTCTTCGTCGCGGTGCTGTTGCTCTCGTGGAGGGCCGGAGCTGAACCGGCTCCCGTGGTCCCCCGCTTCGAGCCAGGCGCCTGCGCGGTGGAGGTCGCCGCCACGGAGCGCATCGACTGCGGCCTGCTGGTGGTGCCGGAGAACCGGCACAAGGCGGACAGCCGCCCCATCCGCCTTCCCGTGACGATCTTCCGCAGCCGTGCCGCGAAGCCCCTGGCGGATCCGGTGCTGTTCATGCCCGGAGGTCCGGGCCTCAGCGCCGTCGAGCGCATCACCTCCGGCAAGAACAACACGCTGCTGGACGAGCGCGACTACATCGTCCTGGAGCAGCGCGGCGCGAAGTTCGCGCAGCCCTCGCTCCAGTGCCCGGAGATCACGAAGCTCAAGGGCGAGGAGGCCGCGGGCCGGCTTCGCGGTCCGGCGGCGGCCACCGCGCTGGCACAGGCGGCGGGGCGCTGCCGGGCAACGCTGGCCGCGTCGGGCGTGGACCTGGATGGCTACACCAGCGAGGCCACGGCGGATGACATCGAGGACCTGCGCAAGGTGCTGGGCGTGGCGCGGTGGAACCTCTACGGCGTGTCGTACAGCACGCGGCTGATGTTGACCGTGCTGCGGCGGCACCCCGCGGGCGTCCGGAGCGTCGTGCTGGATTCGGTGCTGCCGCCGGAGGTGAACTTCGACGAGGTCTCCGCGACGAACGTGCTGCGCGTTCTGAACCAGGTGTTCGACGGGTGCGCGGTGGACCGCGCGTGCGGCGCACGGTACCCCGACCTGCGCGCCCGCTTCACGAAGCTGGTGGCCGACGCGGACCGCCACCCCCTGAAGCTGGCCCTCCGTGCGGCCGGCGGGCCGGCGGAGATCCGGGGCGCGCAGGTGGTGGAGGCCATCTACTCCGCGATGCACGAACCCATGCAGATTCCCCTCATCCCGAAGCTCATCATGGACGCCTCCGAGGGGCGCTTCGAGACCCTCCGCGGGCTGATCAGCGACAACCAGAGGCCTTCGGCCATGGCCTGGGGCCTGCGCTACTCCGTGTGGTGCGCGGAGGAGCTGCCGTTCGAGGACGCGGGGCGCATCGCCGCGCAGCTCTCGCCCGCCATGGGCCTGGGCGGAGTGAATGAGGGGACGGCTTCACCGCAGGAGTGCCGCGCGTGGAACGTCACCGCCGCGCCCGCCGTGGAGAACACGCCGGTGAAGAGCGACGTGCCGGCGCTCGTCTTCGCGGGCGAGTTCGACCCGGACACGCCTCCGGAGTGGGGCCACCGGCTGCTCGATTCGATGCCCAACGCGTACCCCATCGACATGCGGGGCCGCAGCCACGCGGCCTCCTTCAACACGTGCGGTGCGAGCATCGTGAAGGCCTTCCTCCAGGACCCCTCGCATCCGCCCGCTGTCGACTGCGCGCTCAAGCGGCGCGGCGCGGACTTTTCCCTGAGCGTGCGGCCCTAGCCCCAGCATGCTTCACGCAGTAGACGGAACCGACGAAACACCCAGGAGGCACGGAATGAAGATCAGCGTGACGAGCGTGATGGTGGATGACCAGTCCAAGGCCCTGAAGTTCTACACGGAGGTCCTGGGCTTCGTGCTGAAGGTGGACGTCCCGCTGGGAGGAGAGCACCGGTGGCTGACCGTCGTCGCGCCGGACGCGCCGGAGGGCACGCAGCTCCTGCTGGAGCCCATGGGCTTCGCGCCCGCGCGCGTGTTCCAGAAGGCGCTGTTCGACGCGGGCATCCCGTTGACGTCGTTCGGCGTCGACGACTGTCAGGCGGAATATGAACGCATGGTGAAACTCGGCGTGGTGTTCCGCAGCAAGCCCACCGTCATGGGCCCCGTCACCGTCGCTGTCTTCGAGGACACTTGCGGAAACCTCATCCAGATGGCGCAGGTCTGAGCCTGTGATGTTGCCCCGGGCTCCCGGGGTGTTGCGCTAGCGTGGAGCCATGTCTTCGGAGCGCAGCAAGGGCCGTGTCCGCACGGTGGAGGAATGGTTGGGGCGACTCTCCTCGCGCGATGTGGGAGCACGCGAGGAGGCGCAGTCGGCGTTGGAGGAGCTGCTGGTGTCCGGGGCGCCGGAGTCGCGGGAGCGGACCGCGCGGGCGCTCCTGGAGGAGCTGGGGCGGCCCGGGACATCGGTCGTGGAGCCCCTGCTGTTCCTGTTGCAGCGCGGCTGGTGGCCTCCGCAGGCGGGCCTCACCGGGCTCGCCGTCCAGAGCGTGCTGGCGGTGCTGACGCGGATGGAGGCGGATGCCCCGGCGCTGGAGAACGCGGCCAGTGTGCTCGCCGGGGTGTGCCGGGTGGATCCCTTCCAGCTCGCCGCGCTGGACGGGCTGTTCCAGCACCCGAAGGCCTCGGTGCGCGGCGCCATGGCGCGCGTCGTGGGCCGGCTGGGAACCGCCGCGGCGTCGGAGCTGCGCCAGCTGCTGGCGCTCCTGGAGGACGAGGAGCCCGTGGCCCTCTCCGCGCTGGAGTCCCTGGCCGCGCTCGCCCCGCTGGCGCCGGACCTCACCGCGCCCCGGCTGCTGGAGCAGGTGGCCAGGTCGGACGGAGCACGCCTCTACCTGGCCCTGGTGTCGCTGCGGGGCCTGCTGGAGGAGTTGAACGGAGAGGCGCGGCCCGCGCCCGCGTTGCCGGACCTGGAGTCCGCGCTGCTGCGCACGCTGAGCGCGCCGGAAGCGCCCATCCGGCAGGAAGCGGCGGCGCTGCTGGGGTTGTGCGGTCCGCTGTCGCCGGAGGCCATCGCGGCCCTGCGCGAGCACCTCCGTGACGAGAGTCCGCACGTCGCGGCCCGCTCCGCCGTGGCGCTGGTGCGCTCCGGCGCTCCGGCGGCGGAGGCGCTCTTCCTGCTGAAGGGCCAGCTGGGCCCGGCCGCGTCGCGCGAGCTCCAGGAGGCCGCCGTGGCCGCGCTGGAGGAAGCGGACCCGGCCCGGTTGGGCCGGGCCCGGGGGATGCTGGAGACGGTGGCTCGCGACGCGGCGGGGCTGACGCGCGAGGCCCTCTTCGAGCTCTTGGGGCAGCTGCCCTGAGGCGTCAGCACCCCAGGTTGTTGCCGGGGCTCACGCCGAGCAGGGAGCAGAACTGCAGGTACTTGTCGATGCGGCTCTGCACCTGGCCGGGGTTGCGGCCGTAGCACTCCACCGACCCGTTGATGGTGCGGATCGTCTCTCCGAAGCCCGCGCCGTTGACGATGGCGTTGTGGGCCGTCATGGAGCCGGCGCCGTTCTGCGTGGTCCAGAACCAGAAGCCCGTGCGCCACGCGGCGTTCGCGTCCTGGGCCAGCAGGTCCGGGTTCGCCTGGAGCGGCAGTCCCAGCGCGTTGCCCGCCGCGCAGTAGTTGCCGTTCCACGACAGCTGCATGGGGCCGCGTCCGAAGTACCGCTTGCCCGGGGCGCAGCTGCACCCCGGAGGCCCCCACGACGTGTCGCAGTAGTCGCCCTTGTTGATCTCCTCGATGTGCACGAGCCCGCCCGTCTCGTGCGACACGTTGGCCAGGAAGGCGGCCACCTCGCGCTTGCGCGTGTCGGTGTCACCCGTCGTCGCCAGGCCCGGGAAGCCGTTCGCGGCGGCGATGAGCGCGTCGTACGTGTAGAAGCCGTTGCGGTTGGGGAACATGGTGTTGAACATGTCGCGGGTGAGGATGCCCCCGAAGCCCGAGCCGCCCCCGCTACCGCCGCCGGAGACCTTGTCGAACGTCCAGCGCTGGTTGTCCCGGTCCGCGTAGAACGGGTACTGGACGATGAGCGTGCCGTTGTCGAAGGAGCCCCACGACAGGTCCATGGCCATGCCGGTGTGGCGCGCGTGGAAGCTGAACTGCGTACCGCCCCGGTTGATGAACTGGAACTGCTGGTTGGCGCCGTCGACGTAGGTCCACTGGTGGAGGACCGCGTTCTCCGCGGTGCTGACTCCCTGGATGTCCAGCGCCTTGCCGCTGTTGACGTTGATGATCTTGAAGAACCCGCCGGACGTGGGCGAGATGCGGAACTTCTGCGCGTTGGTGCCGTTGCAGTCCCACTGCTGCACCTTCGCGCCGTCCGCCGTGCTGGATGACGCCACGTCGATGCACTTGTTCGTCCGCACCGAGCGGATGACGTAGTCGCCCTCCGTGATGGTCGACACCACGGCGGCGCTCTCCACCTGGCCCACGGTTTCTGGCGCGGTGTCTCCGGCCTCCGGCCCCGAACAGCCCGCCAGCGCGCCCACGACTCCCAGCAACGACAGACCGCGGAACATTCCCTTGTGGCTCATGACGTCTCCCGTGGGTACCACCAGCAGGTGAAGGAACTCCTGGGAGGTGGATTCGTACATCCCAGGCGGACTTTGTTTCTTGAGAGAACAAAGTCTCCTGGCTTCATGCCATTGGCCTTGGTATCCAGTCAATCCGGGGAATCCGAAAGGGCGTCAGGTGAACAGGGATTGAGAGGCTTCCGGGCGCGCGGGGCGGGTCCTGGTTAGACTGCCGCCTGGTTCGTTCCCTCATCCCCCGGAGGCCCCTCATGCCCAAGTCGATTGGTGGCTCCAGCTTCAAGGCGCCGTCGCTCCCGAAGTCGCCGCCCGCCACGTCCACGCCCAAGGCGCCGAACACCGTCTCCACGCCTTCCACGAGCACCGCGAGCACGAGCAAGAAGCGCCCGCTGGACGCTTCGGACGCGGCGTCGTCTTCGGAGCCGAACAAGCTGGCGAAGACAGACGTCAAGGACAACACGACGGAGGCCCGGCTGAAGCGGGCGAAGCTTCGCGAGGAGCGCCGTCAGTCGTCCGCGGACGCGGTGGGCTCGTCGGACGGCCGCAGCGGCTTCGTGGGCACCGCGCAGGGCTTCCAGAAGATGAATCCGAAGGTCGACGGCAAGCAGCGCGTGGAGACGCCCTTCGGCCCGGTGAACGCGAGCAAGTTCCCCACATCCGACCCGGCCTTCAAGATCACCAGCCAGGCCAAGAAGGACTACGGCAACCAGAAGGTGGGCGACCGGTACTCGCACCTGGTGGATGCGCTGAAGGCCGGAGGCAAGAGCGACAAGGAGATCGCCACCGACCTGCTCAACGCCCTGGACGGCAAGGCTCCCCAGCACCTCACGGACAACAAGTCGAAGAACGCCGCCGCCAAGCTCACGGCCATCATGAACGTGTCCGAGCCCATGCGCGTGGGGGGCTCCGGCAAGCTGGGCCGCGCGACGCTGCGCGCGGTGCAGGACGGGAAGCTCACCCTGGACCAGGCCTTCAAGGGGGACAACCCCGCCTTCCCCATGGCGAAGAACCCGGACTACATGCGCCGCGCGGTGAACTACAACGACCAGAACTTCCGCAAGGAAATCACCCGGCCGACGCAGTTCGACAAGCTGGGCGGCTACATGTCCGACAGCAGCGGCGACGAGTCCTGAGCCGCCGCCTCACAGCCTCTTCAGGAAGCGCTCCGTGAAGAGGTACGCGTCCCCCGGCCACCGCGCGGACACGTAGCGCCCGTCCTCCACCACGAAGGCGGGCGCGTGGTCCGTCGCGGTGCCGCGCTTGGACAGGACGCGGGGGCCGCGCTCGAAGTGGCTGGGGTCCGCGAGCGCGGCGACGACCTCCTCCTCCACGTAGGCGGGGTAGGTCCGGTAGTAGCGCCCCAGCTTCCACGCCGTCAGCAGGTACGCGGAGCGCTCCATGTACTTCGGCAGGCACGTGGTGCGCGTGCCGTGGAGCACGCTGCGTCCGGTGGCCGGGTCCTTCGTGCGCGCCAGCACCAGCACGCCGTGGCAGATGGCCGCCACGGGCCGCTGGAGCGCCCAGAACGCCGCCACCTTCGTCTGGAGCGCGCCGCTGCCCAGGTACTGCCGCATGCCCGGGGCATGGCCTCCAGGCAGCAGGAGCGCGTCGAAGTCCGACGGCGTCACCGCGTCCCAGGTCAGCGGCTTCTGGAAGGCCTCCGTGAGCGTGAGGTCGCCGTAGAAGCGCCGGGGCTCCGGAGCCGCGCCCAACTGTCCGAAGAGTACGCCCGTGAGCAGCAGCGGATCCGCGGCGGGCATGTGGCCCCTCTCCGTGGCGAAGACGACTTCATGGCCCGCGTCAGTGAGCATGCGCCAGGGCACGGCCACCTCGGTGACGTCGAAGTCATGGTCGGGCAGCGGGACGAGGACGCGGCGGGCGGGGGCCATGCGGGGAGTGTTTCCCGGTGTCTGGGGACTGACAAGCGGGCTTCAGTGGCCGATGAACTCAATGAGGCTCTGGTCCGGCTCCGGAGCCAGCTCGACACGCGCCCGGAGCGAGCGTCCCTCCCGGAGCTGGAGGTCCTCGCGCTGGTACATGCGATAGGCCACAAACTCGACGCGCAGCGTGTATTGCCCTGGCGGCAGGTGCCCGATGCGGAAGTTCCCCTGGGCGTCCGTGGTCGTGACCTCCTCGTTCTTCTGGAGGGAGGGCGAGGTCAAGCTGATGACCACGTCCCCCATGGGCTTCCGGGTAACGACGTCGATGACAGTGCCGAAGATGGCGCTGTCGGACCGGGCGCTCGTGGGGGCAGAAGCCAGCAACACCCCGAGGAGCGGCAGGGCATGGAACAGGAACCTCATCGGTGACCCCCTCTCGATTCAGGAACCGCGTTCGACCTCCATACGGTAGCCCACGCCGCGCACGGTCTGGATGGAGAAGCGGGACGCGCTGGTCCACTTGAGCTTGCGCTTCAGGCTGGAGACGAAGTTGTCCACCGTGTGCGGGTCCACCACCACGTCCGTGCCCCAGACCGCGTCCAGGATTTCGTCGCGCTTGAGCGCCCGCTCGCGCTCCTTCAGGAAGAAGGCCAGCAGGTCGAACTCCTTGCGTGTCAGCTCCACCTCCGCGCCCTCGGGTGTCTCCACCCGCCGCCGGTCCAGGTCCACGCTGTACCCCGCGAAGCGCAGGACCTTTGCCGGAGCCACGCCGCCGCGCCGCAGGTGGGCGCCCACGCGCGCGAGCAGCTCGCGCAGCCGGTAGGGCTTGCCCAGGTAGTCCTGCGCGCCGGACTCGAAGCCGCGCACCACGTCCTCCTCCAGCGTGCGCGCGGTGAGCATCAGCACCGGCACGCTCAGGCCCTCCTCGCGCAGCGAGCGGCAGAGCGTGTAGCCGTCTCCGTCCGGCAGCATCACGTCCAGGAGGATGAGCTGGAAGTCGCGGCGGGAGAGCTGCTCGCGCGCCTCCTTCACCGTGGCGGCCTCCTCCACGGCGTAGCCGCCCTGATGCTCCAGGTTGTCGCGCAGCGCGAGCCGCAGGTTCGGGTCGTCCTCCACGACGAGGACGGTGGGGGCGGCGGTGGTCATGCGGTGCTCCGGGTCTCGGGCCGGTACTCGGGAAGGGTCAGTTCGAAGGTGGTGCCTTCAGGGCTGGAGGCCGCCACGCGCAGCGTGCCTCCGTGCAGCCGGGCAATCTTCCGGCACAGCGCGAGCCCCAGCCCGCTGCCGGGCACCTCGCGGCCGCCGCGGCCGGACAGCCGGTAGAACTCGCCGAAGACGCGCTCCCACTCGGACGCCGGGATGCCGGTGCCGTTGTCCGTGAAGTGCACGCGCCCGCCGGGCAGCGTCTGGACGTGCAACCGCACGGGGCTGCGGGTGTTGTACGCGCACGCGTTGCGCGCCAGGTTCGCCAGCAGGAGCCGCAGGAGCTGCGCGTCCGCGTTCAACTCGCGCGCGTCCACGTCCGCGGTCAGCTCCACCGGCACCGGCGCGCCGGACTCCAGGTCACGGCGCAGGTTGGAGACCAGCTCGTCCAGCCGCACCGGCGCGAGCTTCGGCACCCAGCGCCCCTTGTCGATGCGGTTGAAGGACAGCAGGTTCTCCACCAGGAAGCCCAGCCCGTCCGCCTCTCGGATGATGCGCGCGGGGTAGTCCTTCGCGTCCGCGCCCTCCGCCACCCGCCACTCCAGCGTCTCCGCGAGCAGGCGGATGGAGGCCAGCGGCGTGCGCAGTTCGTGCGACACCGTGGCCACGAAGTCGCTCTTCAGCTCCAGGAAGCGGTACTTGCGCTGCTGCGCCACGAAGGCCAGCGCCGCGATGATGAGCGCCAGCGCCGCGCACAGCGCCAGCATCCACGTCTTGAGCCGGTAGCGGCGCTCCAGCGCGTCCTCGCTCCGCGCCCACATGGACGACTCCACCGCCATGGGCAGCGACGTCAGCGGCACCACCGCCGCATCCACCGACAGGGTCACGCGCCCGTCCGCCTCCAGCAGGCCGCGCTCGCGCATCTCCCGGGTGAGCTCCGCCAGCAGCCCGGGCAGGTCCAGCGCCAGCCCACGCACGTCACCTCCGGACAACGGCTCCAGGTACCAGCCGGACCGCGTCAGCATCGGCTCCTGCACGTTCGCTGGCATGGGCAGTGGAGACGTCGCCAGCTCGCGCACCCGTGCCTCGAAGTCCGCCACCGGCACGCCCACGCGCGTGGAGAGCGCCGCCACCCTCTCCCGCAGGAAGTCGAAGTCCTCCGGCGTGAAGCGCGAGCGCTTGAGCAACAGCAGCCGCTGCAATCCTTCCAGCCGGCCGCCCCCCTGTCCGTCAACGAGTCCGTCGCGGACCAGTCCCCGCATCAGGTCCGGCACCACGTCGCCCCGCGCCGCCACGTCTTCCAGCACCACCAGCAGCGACGGCAGGTCGCGCGTGGACGCGAGCACGAATCGGGTGCGGTGCTGGAGAAGAGCCATCAACGACAGCTGGGTGGCCTTCCGGTCCTTCGCCTTCAGCGACTGCTCCACCAGCGCCAGCCGCTCCAGCCGCTCCTTCCACGGGCCTTCGTCCTCGTCCGCGACCTCCGTGCCCGCGCGCAGCCTGGCGTAACGCTCCTTCGCGGGGGCGTCCCCGGCCGTGTCGAACTGCGCCATCCGGGGCAGCACCTGCTCCCCCTGTTCCCGCAGGTACAACCCCGGCGTGGCCACGAGCGGATCCTCCTTGGCCGCCGCCCGCGTGTCGCGCGTGTCCTCCATGCCCTCGCGCAGTGCCTGTCCCAGTGCCGCGCGGGCGTACTGCTCCAGGGCCTCGCGCCGGGAGCGGAGCGAGGTCCGCGCATCCTCGCGTTCCGCGGCGAAGATGCGGTGGAGGTAGCCCAGGCCGACCCCGAGCCCGGCGAGGCCGAGCGCGAGGGCGACGAGGGTGGGCAGCAGCCTGCGCGGCATCCGGGACGTCCCTACTTGATGGTGGGGACGCGGTCGGCATCCATGGTGCGCACCGGCGCGATGGACTCGAAGCGGTCCTCGCGGAGGTCCAGCTTCTTCGCCAGACGGATGAGCTCGCCCAGCTCCACCACGTCCTGTCGGTTCTTCAGCGGCGTGCCCAGCTCCGCCCACAGCGACACGAGCGCGTCGTAGGTGAGCGGCCGCGCCCAGTAGGAGCCGCGCAGCTTCTCCGCGAAGGCGGCGGCGACGTAGGACAGGCGGGTGGGGGAGGCGGCCTTCTCGTAGGCGGGGCGCAGGAGCGTCACGGGCATCGCCTTCTCGATGAGCTTCGAGCTGCCGCCCTCCGGAGCCTTGTAGCGGATCCGCAGCGTGCCGAAGTTCGTCTGGGACGGGTCGCGCAGCTTCACCTCGTAGAGGGCGGTGACGGCGTGGCCCGCGCCCACCTCGCCCGCATCCACGCGGTCGTCGTCGAACTGCTGCCGGGTGAGCAGCCGGTTCTCGTAGCCGATGAGGCGGTAGCGGGACACCGTCTTGCGGTCGAACTCCACCTGGAGCTTCACGTCCTTGGCCACCACCTGGAGCGTGCCGGTGAGGTTCTGCACGAAGATGCGGCGGGCCTCCTGCAGCTTGTCCACATAGGAGTAGTTGCCTTCACCCACCTGGGCCAGCCGCTCCATCAGCACGTCGTTGTAGTTGCCCATGCCGAAGCCCACGGTGGACAGGGTGACGCCCGCCGCCGCCTGGTCCTTCACTCGCTCCCAGATGCCGTCCGCCTCGGTGATGCCGTTGTTCGCCACGCCGTCCGAGCAGAGGACGATGCGGTTGATGCCGCCCTTCACGAGGTGGCTCGCGGCCAGCGCGTAGCCCAGCTCGATGCCCGCCTGTGCGTTGGTGGCTCCCTCCGGCTGGAGGCTGTCGATGGCGCTCAGGATGGCGGCCTTCTTCGAGGCGTTGGTGGGGGCGAGCACCTGATGGGCGGTGCTGCCGTAGACGACGATGGCCACCTGGTCCCGCTCATCCAGCGCGTCCACCAGCAGGCGCAACGAGCGCTTCACCAGGCCCAGCCGGTTCTCCATGTTCATGGAGCCGGACACGTCGATGACGAAGACCAGGTTCCCCGGCTTGCGCTGGTCGCGGCTCACGTCGCGCGCCTTCACGCCGATGTGCACCACCTGGTAGCCCTTGCGCGCGGGAGAGGGGAAGCCCTCCACGTTCACGCTGAACGGCGCGTCCGTGGCGCTGGCGTAGTCGTAGTCGAAGGTGTTGACGAACTCCTCCACGCGCACGGCCTGCTCGTCCGGCAGCGAGCCGCGCTCCAGGTATGCGCGCGTCAGCGTGTACGACGCCGTGTCGGTGTCCACGGAGAAGGTGGAGAAGCGCTCCTCCTCGGTGTCCACGGTGGGGTTCACGCCGTAGCCCTTGAAGTACATGTCGAAGAAGGGCTGGCCGTTCGGGGCCAGGGTGCGCTCCGGCGCGGGCTGCGGCGAGCCGTCCACCACGTAGCCGTGGTCAGGCGCGGGTCCGGCCAGGGGCTGGCTGGAGCGGGTCGCGCCGCCCGGACCCACCGGGCGTGCCACCGCGATGCGCTTGATGAACTCCGGGTCCACGTTCACGCCCTGGTTCGTGGAGCCCACGTCGATGGTCGGGGGCGCGCCGACGATGAGCTCCGTCGCCGAGAACTTCTCACCGAGCAGCTCCACGGTCAGCCGGATGGCGCGATTCACTCGCAGCTGGATGCCCGGGCGTGCATACGGTTTATATTCTTCCTTCTCGAACCTCACGGTGTAGGTGCCCGCGGGGATGCGCGGGATGCGGTAGTTCCCCTGGGCGTCCGTGACGACCGTCTGTTCGCCCTGCAGGCTCGGCGAGGTCGCGCTGACGACCACGTCCGCGATGGGCTTCCGGGTCTCGACGTCAATCACCGTGCCGAAGATGGCGCTCGTGGGGGGAGCGCCCGCGTCCGGCTGGGCCCCCACGGGCACGGAGGACGTCATCAGGAGCAGGGGCAGGGTGCTTCTCAGGAGGGACTTCAGCATGGACCACCTCTTGCGCATCAGGGTGGAGCCATCATCCAGATGCGCCCCGCATCGAACCGCACGGCGGGCTCGTCTCCTCATCATGGTTTCATCATGACGGGAAATCGTGCCGGGGGCGGGGTGTCTGATTAGAAAGGCCGTCCATGACGGCACTCGACACCCTCTTTCCCTCCGAAGAGCAGATTCCCCCCGGCGTGCGGCTGCCCGCGTACCTGGAGCAGCGCGAGTACCTGGTGGGAGGCGAGCTGCGCACCTGGGCCGGTGAGCTCAACCCGGTGGCGAGCCCCGTGTTCGTCCGGACCCCGGAAGGGCTGAAGCAGAAGGTCATTGGCGCCACGCCGCTGCTCACCTCGCGCGAGTCCCTGGACGCGCTCGCGGCGGCGGTGAAGGCCTACGACTCCGGCCGGGGCGTCTGGCCCTCCCTCAAGGTGGCCGAGCGCATCGAGCACGTGGAGCGCTTCCTCACCGCCATGCGCGCCCAGCGCACCGCGGTGGTGAACCTGCTCATGTGGGAGATTGGCAAGACGCAGCCGGACTCGGAGAAGGAGTTCGACCGCACGGTGGACCTCATCGTGGAGACCATCCGCGCGCTGAAGGAGCTGGACCGCACCTCGTCCCGCTTCGTCCAGGACCAGGGCATCATGGCGCAGATCCGCCGCGCGCCCATGGGCGTGGCCCTGTGCATGGGGCCGTACAACTACCCCCTGAACGAAACCTTCAGCACGCTCTTCCCCGCGCTGCTGATGGGCAACACCGTGGTGTTCAAGCCGGCGAAGTTCGGCGTGCTGCTGGTGCGCCCGCTGCTGGAGGCGTTCCGGGACTGCTTCCCGCCCGGCGTCATCAACATCATCTACGGCCGTGGCCGGGAGACCGTGGGCGCGCTGATGGAGAGCGGGCAGGTGGACCTGTTCGCCTTCATTGGCACCAACAAGGGCGCCAGCGAACTGAAGCGCATGCACCCGCGCCCGCACCGCCTCAAGTCCGTGCTGGGACTGGACGCGAAGAACCCGGCCATCATCCTGGAGGACGCGGATCTGGATAACGCCGTGAAGGAGTGCATCACCGGCACGCTGTCCTTCAACGGCCAGCGGTGCACGGCGCTCAAGCTGCTGGTGGTGCACCGGAACATCGTGGACGCGTTCCTCGCGAAGTTCACCGCGGCCGTGGACAAGCTCAAGCCCGGCATGCCCTGGGACCCGGGCGTCGCCGTCACGCCGCTGCCGGAGCCGGGCAAGGGGACGTACCTCCAGGGGCTGGTGGACGACGCGGTGTCCAAGGGCGCGCGCGTGGTGAACCAGACGGGCGGGCAGGCGTCCCGGTCGTTCTATTCGCCCACGGTGGTGTACCCGGTGACGCGGGACATGCGGCTGGCCTCGGAGGAGCAGTTCGGTCCGGTGGTGCCGGTGATGGTCTTCGACGAGGACGCGGAGGCCGTGCGGCTGGTGGTGGAGTCGCAGTTCGGTCAGCAGCTGAGCCTGTTCGGCAAGGACTCCGCGCGCATCGGGCGGTTCATTGACGCGTTCTCCAACCAGGTGGGCCGCATCAACCTCAACTGCCAGTGCCAGCGCGGGCCGGACACGTTCCCGTTCAACGGCCGCAAGGACTCCGCGGAAGGGACGCTGTCCGTGGCGGATGCGCTGCGGGTGTTCTCCATCCGCACGCTGGTGGCGACGAAGACGACGCCGGACAACACCGCGCTCGTCCAATCCATCCTGACCCGCAGAGAGTCGGATTTCCTCACCACGGACTTCCTCTTCTAGTCCCGCCTTGGCCCTGGGTGGTATGCCCTGGGGCATCCCATGGCGCCGCGCACCACGACCCTCGAGCTGCACAAGGAAGAGATGAAGTTCTCCGCAGGGCACTTCACCATCTTCTCCGCCACGCACCGCGAGAACCTGCATGGGCACAACTTCTCCGTCTACGTCGCGCTGACGGGGGAGGTGTCCGACGACGGCCTGCTTTCGGACTACGGTCCGCTGAAGCAGGCCATCATCCAGCGCTGCAAGGCCTGGAACGAGACGTTCTTCCTGCCCGCCCACTCCAAGCACCTGCGGCTGGAGCGGGACGAAAAGGGCAACCACGTGGCGCACTTCAACGGCGAGGAGCTGCGCTTCCTCGCTCGCGACGTCACGGTGCTCCCGGTGGCCAACGTGTCGCTGGAGGAGCTGGCGCGCGTCTTCGGCGAGGAGCTGGTGGGCGACGGCAGCGCCATGGCGCGCGACCACATCACGGGGCTGGTGGTGAAGTGCGCTTCGGGCCCCGGGCAGTGGGCCTCCTGGGAGTGGAAACGCGATGTCTGATCAGGTCCTCATCACCGGCGCCAGCCGGGGCATTGGCCGGGCGGCGGCGGAGCGGTTTCGCAAGGAGGGCTGGCGCGTCATCAACGTGTCGCGAAGCCCCTGCACCGTGCCGGACGTCATCAACGTGCCGGTGGACCTGGCCGTGCCGGGCTGGGAGCCCGCGGTCGAAGCGGCGCTGCGCGGCGGGGCAGGGCAGGGGCGCCTGTCCGTCATCCACAACGCCGCGCTCTACGAACATGACGACGCGCTGACCATGGACGCGGACCACCTGCGCCGCGTGCTGGAGGTCAACGTCGTGGCCCCGCTGGTGCTCAACCGCCTGGCGCGGCCGCTGCTCACGGACGGCTCGTCCCTGCTCTACGTGTCGTCCACGCTGGGGGAGAAGGCCGTGAAGGGCGTGGCGTCCTACGTGACGACCAAGCACGCGCTCATCGGGATGATGCGGGCCACCTGCCAGGACCTGGCGGGGACGCAGGTCCACACCGCCTGCGTCTGCCCGGGCTTCACGGACACGGAGATGCTCCGCGAGCACATGGGAGCGGACCCTGCCGTCCGGGCGAGCGTGGCGGGGATGACGACGTTCGGGCGGCTCATCACGCCGGAGGAGATCGCCGGCGTGCTCTACCTCTGCGCCACCACCCCGGTCCTGAATGGCGCGGTCATCCACGCCAACCTGGGCCAGATCGAGCGCTGAACCTGCTTCAGCCTTCCTGCGCGTAGACGGTGCACGACGACGTGCAGGTCTCCGCCACGCGGATGCGCGCGACGGTGGTGCCGGGCACGTTCACGCGCTCGAAGAGCCACGCGGCCAGCAGCTCGCTCGTGGGGTTCTCCAGGCCGGGGACGTCATTGAGCAGCCGGTGGTCCAGCTGGGCGTGGAGCGGCTGCCAGGCGGCGTTCAGCTCCGCGAAGTCCACGATCCACCCGAACTGCGGATGCACGGGGCCGCGGAGGGTGATTTCGATGCGGTAGCTGTGGCCGTGCACCCGCGAGCACTTGTGCCCTTCCGGAACGTTGGGCAGGCGGTGCGCGGCCTCGAAGGTGAACTCCTTCGAGATTTCGGTGACGAGGGGGGTCTTCTTCAAGGGACAGTCTCCTGACGGCGGCCTTCTACCTGTCATGTCCCCCGGCGTCCACGTGCCTGGAGGCGCGGGCCCGGACGCCAGGCGATTCCACGGAATCAGATGATCCCGCCTCCCGCATCCTTTCCTTGTTGAACACGAGCGCACAGGCTGCCCGCCCCCTTTTCCCGGAGGCCTTCGTGATGCGCCGTTCCTTCCTCGCGCCGCTCCTGGTGCTCGCCAGCCTGCTGGCCTGTGGTCCCGTTCCAGAACAGGAGTCCCCGCCCACCGCGACCCGCGCACAGGGCCTGACCTCCGCCAACGGGCTCGTCACCCTGGAGGCCGTGGGCACGGGCCGGCCCTACACCTTCGCCACCGCGCAGACGGGCACGCAGCTCTACATCGACCGGACGTACACGCTGACCGGCCTGTCCCCCCGGCTCCAGGGCGGCGTGCTGCTCCAGGCGGCCAATGACGACAAGCTGTACGCCGGCGCGTCGCAGGTGCGGCTGGGCCTGAACTCCGCCGCCACGGTCTACGTGGCCATGGACCGCCGCAACACGGTGCTGCCCGCGTGGCTGGCGGACGGCACCTGGGCGCTCACCGACGAGGTGCTCGCCACCAACGACCCCTCCGCGACCACGTCCAACGCCTCCACGCCCATGAAGGTGTACGTGAAGTCCGTGCCCGCGGGGACGCTGGTGCTGGGCGGCGGCATGGCGGCTCCGGCGCAGGGCACCAACGCGCAGTACGTGGTCGTCATCCAGTACGCCAGCAGCGAGCCGGGCGTGGTGGCGCGCTTCTTCCCCAACCTCCGGATGCAGGGCGTTCCGGTGCTGCGTCACCTGTCCACCGTGAACGTGTCCTACGGAACGGGGGCGCCGGTGGCCGGCATCCCGGCGGACTTCTTCGGCATGCGCATCGAGGGCTTCGTCACGCCTGCCTTCACGCAGACGTACACGTTCCGCACCTCCGCCAGCGGTGGCGTGCGGCTGTGGGTGAATGGCCAGCTCCTGGTGGATGACTGGTTCGAGCACGCCGTGGAGCAGCGCTCCGGGAGCATCGCCCTGTCGCAGGACGTCCCCGCCAGCGTGGTGCTGGAGTTCTTCGACGCGGAGGCCGCGGCCTCGCTGCTGCTCCAGTGGCAGAGCCCGAGCCAGCCCTGGCAGACGGTGCCCGTGTCCCGCCTGGAGACGCCAGCGCTGCCCCTGCCGCGCCCCCTGGGCGCCCACTGCACCGCGGGCACGCAGTGCCGCTCCGGCGGGTGCAGCGTGTTCCCGGTGGGCAACGTCACCATCTGGAACGAGGGCGACGCCGTCTGCACGCCCGAGGTCGCGGAAGGCCAGCCCGGCCTGAAGGCCGAGTACTTCACCTCCGAGTTCCTCTACAACCGCGCCACCGTGCGGCGCGAGGCGCTCCTGGGGACGTACTGGGGCGCGTCCTCGCCCGCGCCCGGCGTGCCCGCGGACAGGTGGTCCGCGCGCTGGTCCGCCACCCTGACGGCGCCCACCACCGGCACGTACACGCTGCGCACCAACACCGAGGACGGCGTTCGCCTGTGGCTGGACGGCGTGCTGCTCGTCGACAACTGGATGGAGGCGGAGGGAGGGCAGACGCACGACGTCGCCGTGCCCCTCACCGCCAACAGCCCGCATGACCTGGTGATGGAGTTCTTCGAGGGCTACGGGGACGCCCACGCGCAGCTGTCGTGGACCGGCCCGGGCATCCCCTGGCAGACCGTCACCACGGCGCTGAGCACGCCGCCGCACTTCACCTGCCGGCCGCACGGCTCCCAGTGCCGCTCCAACGAGGACTGCTGCGGTGGCTTCTGCTCCGTGTCCCCGGTGGGCAACGTCACCATCTGGAACGAAGGGGCCACGGTGTGCGGCCCCCGCTGAGCTGAACCCTTCGTGAGGGCCCGCGCTCAGCCTTCGAGCGCGGTGCCCAGCCGCGTGAGCACCCCCGGCCAGCCCGGCTTCATCCCTTCGAAGGCCCGGCGGCCCATGGGCGAGTCCAGGTTGAAGCCTTCGTGGACGAGCGTGAGCCGCGTCCCCGTTCCCTCGGGCACGAGCCGCCAGGTGAGGGTGGTGTCGAGCGTGCCGGTGGCGAAGCGGTACTGGAGCAGCCGCTCCGGCTCCACCGCGAGCACCTCGCAGGGCTGCTGACCCCAGGGGCCCATGTCGAGCGTGAAGCGGTGGCCCACGATGGGGCGCACGTCGCCCGCGGCCCACCACTTCGCGTGGAGCGCCGGGTCCGTCAAAGCCTTCCACACGGCGGAGGGCGGATGGGCATACACGTGGTCCAGCTGGATGACGGCAGGGGGATTCATTTGCGTGACTCCTCGTCGAGCACGTCCTCGAGCGCGGCGAGCCGCTGCTTCCAGTAGTGCGTGAAGGCCTTGAGCCAGTCGTCCACCTCCGACAATGGACGCGGATCCAGGTGGTAGTAGCGCTCCCGGCCGCGCGGCTCCTCACGGACGAGCCGCGCCTTGCGCAGGACCTGGAGATGTTCGGAGACGGCGGGCCGCCCCAACTGGAAGCCGCTCGCCAGGTCGTTCACCGCGCGCGGCCCCTTGCGCAGCTGCAGCAGGATTTCCCGGCGCACCGGATTGGAGAGCGCCGCGAAGACATCCGGTTCGGACATGGCCCGGATTGATACGTCGGAAGTTTCCGACGCGTCAAGAGGCGTCGGAGATTCCCGACGCGTTGGCGAATGCCCTGACGCGGTTACCTGCGGGCCGTGCGTGCCTGCGCGAGGGGCGCTCGCTGTTCCCGGCGGATGGGGAGCCGGAGGATGTGGGCGTAGCGCGCGAGCCGGTCCTCGAAGCGCCGGGCATCGCGGCCCCAGTGCACGACGACGTTGCGCTCCGGGTCCTTCCGGTGCGTCAGCGCGATGCCGTACTCGTCCTGCGCGCCAATCCAGTCCGGGTGGTGGCGTCGCTCGCAGTCCAGGCCGACGTAGTGGTCCAGGGGCTCGCTCCAGGTGAAGGCGCTCAGGGCCCCGGCGCCGCGCAGGATGACCTCCCGGGCCGTCACCACCACCTCCAGCCGGGTGCGGACACACCGCAGGATGAACGTCACGGACACGAAGCCGCCCAGCACCACCACCAGCGGCAGCATCCACTCCTCCCGCAGCCGGGCCAGGGACAGGCCCTGGTCCAGCGCGTAGGCGAGCGGAATCACGACGAACAGCACCAGCGTGAGCAGGGGCCACACGACCTGGCCGAGCAGCGGACGCGTGTGGAAGCGCAGCGGGAGGTCACCCCCCATGTCCATCTTCTGTGGAACCGGTGAAAGCACTTCGAAGAAGGACATGGGGCCTGCGTCTCGGGTGTGCGGGCGATGGTTGCCTTTGACCCAAGCTCAACATGGCGGCGGATGGGCTGTCCACGTCTTCCCGGGTAGTCCGGGAGTCTCCGGACGGGCCTCGCCCTTCAGCGGGAGTGCTGTTTGAAGAAGTCCCACATGATGGTGGTTCCGTCGGGACCCGCCGGGTCCGCGAACGGGAAGGCGCCGTCACCGCCGGGCCATGCGTGACCCATGCCCTGGATTTCGATGTGCTGCACCAGGAGCACGCCATTGGAGACGTAATCCCTCACGGTGTACTTGCGGCCTCCGGCTGAAACACCGGACGTCGTCCGGGCCGGGGTGTTGGACACGCTGTTGTTGTTGGAGCCGTCATCGCCGTAGTCATTCGTCTGGAGGAACTGGCGCGCGGCCTGCTGTCCATTGACGGGATTGACGACGTCATCCGACGTGCCGTGGACCACGAGCACCGGCACCTTGCGGCGCGCCTTGCCCGAGCACGCCCACGCGTCATAGCCCCGGTCATCCGGCGAGTAGATGCTGCCGAACGTCATCGCATAGAGGCTGCCGGACGCCGTGGTGGCCGCCTTGTACATGGCGCCCGCGCCCACCATGCCCGCGGTGAACACATCCGAGTAGCAGGCCATCAGGACGCTGGTCATCACCGCGCCCGCGGAGACGCCGCCCAGGTAGACGCGGCGCGAGTCCACCGCGTAGTGGCCCTTCACCCAGTCCACCATGCCGACGATGAGCGACGGCTCGCCAATGCCTCGCTCCTGGTTGGAGGAGAACATGAAGTTCCAGCATTGGGTGCCATTCGCATACATGGCCTGGTTGGGATAGAGCACCAGGAACCTCTCCGCGTCCGCCTTCGCGTTCAGCCGCGACAGGCCCGCGAACTGGTCCGGGTTCTGAAGACAGCCATGCAGCCCCACGACGAGCGGGAGCGGCTCACCGGGCTGGTAGCCGGTGGGGACCCAGAGCTGGAAGCTCCGGGTGCCCCAGATGTTGGAATAGACGCCGTGGACCCACTCGCCCGCGCGGGCCGGCGTGGCGCCCAGCGCCGAGAACAGCGCGCACACCGCCACCGCCATGCGAGCCATGGCCTGGACCTTCCGAGTCACCGACATGTGTCTGCCTCCTGCTTCAGCCAGGACGCGTCATGCGCCCGGGTGACTCGACTTCCCGGAGGAACCTCTCCACCGCGTCGGCGACCTGTCCGGGTTGATCCACGGGCGCGGCATGCCCGGAATCCGTCAGCACTTGGAGCCATGCGTCCTTGAGCTGGCCCGCGTAGGCCTGCTTCGTGGACAGCGGCGTGTAGTCCCGTTCGGAGTGCAGCACGAGCACGGGACAGGTGATGTCCTTCAGCCGGTCCTGGACGCTCCAGCCCACGAGCCCCCGCGTCGCGCGCAGGTACACGTCCGGCGCGTTGGCGCCCAGGGACTCGATGGCCCGTTGGCGCAGGGCCTCCTGCCCCGGCTTGGGGAACAGCTTCGGGGCCACGCGCTTCGCCAGCCCCCGGGGACCCAGCAGGCGCAGCACCAGCAGGCGCGCCGCGAACTCCAGCTTCCGGCGGAACGTGCGCGCCACCATGTCCGGCCCGCTGTTGACCACGGTCAGGCTGCGCACCAGGTCCGGCCGGTCCACCGCCAGCTGGAAGCCCATCATCCCGCCCATGGACAGACCGATGACGTGCACCTGCGTCAGCCCCAGTCCGTCACACAGCGCGGCGATGTCCCTGGCGAAGAGGGCCACGCCATACGCGCCCGCCGGCTTGTCGCTCCGGCCGTGGCCGCGCGCGTCCGGCACCAGCACCCGGTGATGCGCCGACAGCCGGGGCACCACCGCGTCCCAATCGCTGCCAGACGAACCCAGCCCGTGGAGGAGCAGGATGGGCGCTCCCTCGCCGGACTCCTGGAGGTGCAGGGTGACGCCGTCGGGAAGGGAGAACGTGGGCATCGTCAGGTGAACGACCGTTCAGAGGGGAGGATGGACTACGCTTCCAGGGTCGGCGGAACCGTAGCTGAACGACCGTTCGTTTTTCAAGGTGGCCCCCATGGCGTCTTCCTCTCCCTCTCGTCTTCGCGCGCGCAAGGCGGTGCTTCCGGCCTCGGCGCCGGCTGACGGCACGCGTCGCCGCATCCTGGAGACGGCGCTCCAGCTCTTCGCGAGCCGGGGCTTCCACGACGCGTCCATCCGGGACCTGGCCAAGGAGCTGGAGCTGCGGCCCAGCGCGCTCTACGCGCACTTCCCCTCCAAGGAGCACGTGCTCGCGGAGCTGGTGCGGCTGGGGCACGAGGCGCACCACGAGGGCTTGCGCACGGCGCTGCTTGGCGCGGGGGCGAAGCCGGTGGAGCAGCTCCGGGCCCTGGTCCGGGCGCACACGCAGCTGCACGCGACCCACCCGCAGCTGGCCGTGGTGGTGAATGACGAAATCCATGCGCTGCCGCCGGAGCTGGCGGCGCCGTCGCTGGCGTTGCGGGAGCAGTCGGCGGCGCTGCTGATGGCGGTCATCGAGCGGGGGCGCGCGCAGGGCGTGTTCTCCGTGCCGAACGCGGGCGTCGTCGCCGCGGCCATCTCCGCCATGGGGCTGCGGCTGCCCTACTGGTTCGAACCCACGCCCGCGCTCGACGTGGACTCGCTGGCGGACCTGCACGCGGAGCTGGCGCTGCGGATGCTGGGGGCGAAGGCCGGGAAGTGAGGAGGGGAGGTGGCGCGGCGTCGGGCGGCGGACGTGTCACCCACGATATCCTGGAGTGCCTGCCTTGCCCGTTCGTAAGGTTTACGCATGGCGGGACCTCCGAAGGAAATCCGAACGAAGTTCGCGGGCATCGGGCTGGACACGGAAAAGTGGGGTGACTTCGAGAAGAAGCTCGCCCGGTTGCAGGAGCCGACCCTGCAGGAGATCTCGAAGTACCTCCAGGAGATCTTCGAGTCGTGCGAGGACCGCCCCGCGGTGGACCGGACGTTCTGGCTGGTGGAGCGGCTCACGCACCGGTCGCGCCGGAGCCTCACCCGGCTCACGACGCTGGAGACCCTCGCGCTGCGGCTGTCCGCCGTCTCCGAACACCTGCTGGCAGGCACCTCGGACTCGGTGATGCAGAAGGCCTACCAGGGCCTCCGCTCCGACTTCGACAAACTCCATCAGGGATACAAGGGGATGAAGGGCGACTTCCTGGGCCGGCTCAAGGCGAAGGAAAAGAGCTCGAAGCCGGTGTCATTCGAGAAGCGCGTGGACCAGAAGGTGGGCCGCGTCGCTGAGCAGGCCAGGAAGCCGAACCGGTACACGAAGCTGGAGGATGTGGACATGCATGGGGTGCGTGTCCTTCCCGGGAAGCAGGCATCCTGGATGGAGGCACTCGTCCAGCTCACGGTCCTGCGCAAACGCATGCAGGGGGCCGAGCTGAAGAGGGTCGCGCACCACACGACGGCGGAGAAGTGGTCCCACATCCTCACCGAGGTCATCCTCGGCGACACGCCCACGGGCGTCTTCATCCACAACTCCAAGAAGAGCAATGGCGAGGGCGCTACGCGCGTCATCTCCTTCGTGGATGAGTCCGGCGACATCCTCCGCCCGGACATCCAGTCCACGGAGGACCTCGATGCCCTGAGGATCATCGACCTCTCCTACCCCGAGCTCTACGAGTTGCTGGAAGAGGTGGAGTATCGCTTCTGCGATGACAGCGCGACGCTGGCCAAGGTCATGTGCGCGCTGGTGGGGATTGGTCCTGAGGACTCCAAGCCGCGGAGCTTCTTCCCGGAGGTGCTTCGCTACGGGCCGAAGATCAAGGCCTTCGGACAGAAGCGGAAGGTCGTGGAGGGGACTGCACGCGTCACCGCGGAGGTCGTGCTGGTGTCCTTCCTGTCCGTGCTCTTCCTGACCGAGCCCCGGCATTCACTTCCCATCTGGGTCTCCAACGCGGACGCACTCCAATGCATCGCACAGGCACGGCTCACCTTCTATGACATGCTCCAGCCGAGCCTGACCTTCGCCGCGGACGTCCGTACGGTGCTGCGCGTGGACTTGCGGTCCGACACGGATGACATCTCGATTGGTGCGCTGCTGGCCTCCGCGAATACCGCCAAATACACCTTGAGTCCCGACGAGGAGCACACTCGCAAGCTCAAGGAATTGGTCATGCCGGCGTGTGAGCTGTACTTCAAACACGGCAATGTGCGGGGCCTGAAGGTCGTGACCGATTCCATGAGCAAGCAGCTCTTCGAAGCGGACGAGCCCAGCGACGAGGAGGAGGACGACATGTTCGACCGCTCCGCGACGAAGAAGCGCGAGGTGCCGGACTCGGTGTGGTTCGTCGAGTACCTGGACGGGCTGGGCATGGAGGCGCTCGAGAAGGCCCCGCAGAAGGACCCCGATAAGATGGCGCTCACCCACCAGCTCGACACGACCCAGAAGCGCAAGCTCACCTTCGTGGCGCCCGTGGCGAAGATGCTGGTGCTGAGGGAGATCCTCGACGCATGACCGGGACGGGTTGGCGCATGGGTTGCTAAATGTCGCCATGCCGGCCGGGCAGGGTGCCCGGCCGTGGCTCCGTGGCCGCGATGCTCCCCGACTCTCCCATTCCGCATGCGGCATCCGGCCCACGGCGCGGCTGGCGGGCCACCGCCGTCCTTACGCTGCTGTGCCTGCCCTTGTCGGTGTCCACGCCGGTGTCGCCGCCGCCCCGTCTGGTCCTCTGGGCCTGGGAGCGGCCGGAGGACCTGCGCTTCCTGGAGGGCCGGGCGGTGGACGTCGCCTTCCTGCTGGCGACGCTCGACCTCACGGACGAGGACGTCCATGTGCTGCCCCGCCGGCAGCCGCTCCGGGTTCCTCCGGGCACGGCGTTGAAGGCCACCGTGCGGTTGCAGGTGCTTCCGGGGAGCTCGCTCGCGCGCTTCGGCCCGGACCGGCTGGAGTCGTTGGCTGGGAGTCTGGCGGCGCTCGTGCGCCGCCGCCCTGACGTGACGGCGCTGCAGCTGGACTTCGATGCCCGTGCATCGGAGTACGACGCCTACGTCGACCTGCTCCAGCGGCTGCGCGCGCGCCTGCCTCCGGGGATGCCGCTGTCCATCACGGGGCTCGCGTCGTGGTGTGTGACCGGCAGCTGGATTGCGCGCGCACCCGTGGATGAGGTGGTGCCGCAGCTCTTCCGCATGGGCCCGGACGCGCCGGTCTGGCGTGCCCGGTTCTCGCGCGGCCTGCCTCGCCCGTGCGCGGGCAGCGTGGGCCTGGCCCTGGACGAGTGGCAGCCCGTGCCTCCCGGCGTTTCGACCCTCTATCTCTTCAACCCCCGGCCGTGGACGCTTGATGCGTTCGCTCGCGCCGTGGCGGAGACCCGACCATGAAGAACGCAAGAACAGTCCTGGGGCTCGTGGGCCTCGCGGTCCTGCTGCCTCCTGTCATCGCCGATGCCTGTGGACCCGACTTCGGGCCCGAGCCCCGCTTCTACGTCGTCGACAATCCCGACCAGCCCTTCAGCCACTACGCGGCCGGGCGCCTGGGCATCCTCCGCCGGACCTTCGATGCGCCGTACCTCGCCTTCGCCTTTCGCTCGATGATGGGCATCCCCACCACGGCGGATGAGCAGAAGCACCTGGTGGCGGGGTGGACGGACGCGGAGTCCCGCTACGGGCCCGACCCGAGCTGGGCCCGCGATCAATGGACCGCCGTCCGGCAGGAGGTCGCAGCCTTCAAGGACCTGCCGCAGGTGGACGTCAACCAGATGGTGTACGCCTCCAACGACGCCTACATCCACGGCGATGCCTTCCTGCATGCCGCGGCCACGGCTCGTGCGCTCGCGAAGGAATGGAAGCAGCGTCCGGTCCTGCTGAAGGAGTGGGGCGGCAACCAGGACGCCGTCTTCAGCAAGGGCTGCACCCTGGCGGACCCGGCGCCGGGCATCGAGGAGTCGCTGACGCCTCGGGAGAAGGCGCGCAGGCAGGCCGAGCGCGACTACCAGGCCGCGGCCATGCACCTGTACTGCGGGAAGTTCACCGAGGCGGCGGAGGCCTTCCAGAAGATCGCCAGCACCGCGGACTCTCCCTACCGGACGCTCGCCGCGTACCTCGTGGCGCGCGTCCGCGTGCGCGAGGCGCTGTTCTCCCAGCCGGACGACTACTACGAGGCGCGCAAGCTGGACGAGGACTCGCTCGCGCGCTTCACCCGGGCGGAGGAGGCGATCCAGAAGGTGCTCGCGGATCCGAAGCTGCGCGAGGTGCACGGGCCCGCGCGGCGGCTGCTGTCCCTTGTGCGTTTGCGCCTGTCGCGGGACACCTGGCGGTGCGAGCTGTTCTCGCGGGTGCTGGAGAAGGGGACGGGCTCCGGGCTGGAGTCGGAGCTGGCCGGCCTCTCACTGGGGTTCGACGCGGAGGGCAACGCCGTCACCTGCCCGGGGCTGAAGCCTCGCGCGGCGGAGCTCGCCGAGTGGCTCCGGCTCATGACGGCCCCCGCCCCCGAGGAGCCCGGTGCCCCGGAGGCGCCATGGCCCGCGAAGACCTATGCAACCGCCGTGGCCCGCTGGAAGAAGAGCGCGCACCAGCCCTGGCTCGTGCTCGCGCTGCTGTCAGCCCGCGCGGACGCGCCGGAGGTGCCCCAGTTGCTCACGGACGCGGCAGCGGTGCCGGTGGAGTCCCCTGCGGGCATGACGCTCGCGTGGCGCTCCGTGCAGTTGCTGCGGGAGCGAGGGCAGTTGGCGGAGGCCCGGGCGCGGCTGGACGCCATTCCCCTGGAGTTGGTGCGCGACCAGCCCTCCACGGACAACGCCCTGCGCGAGGAGCGCATGCATCTGGCGCACAGCTGGGACGAAGCCCTGCGCAACGCGGCCCAGTTCCTGGTGGAGGAGTTCGTCCTGGCCCCCCAGCAGGACGGCAGTGCACCGATGGGACTCAGCCCCGCGCGGGCCACCTTCCTGGAGTCCCATGTCCCCACGCGCCGGCTGCGCGAGTGGGCCGCGCTTCCCACGCTGACCCCCGAGCTGCGCCGGCAGCTGTCGTGGGCCGTGTTCGCCCGCGCCGCGGTGGTGGGGGATGACGCCATGCTCACGGCCCAGGCGACCACGCTCGCGGAGACGGAGCCCAAGGCGCGCGCGGAGCTGCTGGCCATCGTGGGGCGGCCCACGGCGGAGGAGCGCCAGTTCGACGCGCGGCTGCTGATCATGGGGCTGCCAGTCGTCTCCGCGAGGTTGGAGCCGGCCAGGGACCGTCTGGCCAACGTCTCCCCGAAGCTGGACCTCACCGAGGACCTGAGCTGGTACCGCAACGGCTGGTGCGTGCCGGGGCCGAAGAACCTGGAGGATCCGCTGAAGACGCCGCTCCCGTTCGCGAGCCCGGAGGAGCGGGCGGACGCCGCCGCGGAGTGGAAGGCCCTCAACGAGGCGGGCTCCTCCGTGGCCTTCTTCTCCCGCGTGGCGCTGGACTGGGCGAAGGCGCATCCGCAGGACCCACGCTCACCCATCGCGCTGTTCCGCGCGGTCCGCTCCAGCAGGCGCGGCTGCGGCCAGAACACCCCGGAGGCGAAGAAGGCCTTCGCGTACCTCCACAAGCACTACGGCAAGACGGAGTGGGCGCGCAAAACGCCCTACGTGTACTGACGCGGGGCCCTACTGCTTGGGCTTCACGATGCGGAAGATCTTCCGCCGGATGATCTTGTCGCGCGCCTCGTCGCTCAGGCGCGTGGACTTCACCTGCAGGTAGATGGAGGGATGGTCCGAGTAGTACTTGCCCTCGGACTTCAGGTGCCGGGAGCCGCTGGCGCCCATCAGGCCGTACATGCCGGGGCCGGACAGCTCCAGGTGCTCCGTATCCGCCTGGTAGTAGCCCATGTAGTGGGCGTTGCCCGCCGAGTTCGAATACTGCTGCTGGAAGAGCGGGATGGCTTCGCTGCTCTTGTGGGCCAGCATGTACGTGGGCTGCGTCTCCGGACGGCCGTCGAAGAAGACGCCCCGGCTTCCCTGGGCTGTCTCCTGGAGGTCCATGTTGAAGTCCCCCACCATCACCTGGATGCCCTCGGACTTGCAGAAGGCCTGCAAGGCATTGCGCTCCACCTGCCGCTCGTGCGGATTGGAGCCCGTCAGCGACGCGCGCAGGTGCACCCCGGCCACCGTCACCGAATAGCCATACCGGTTCCCGAGCGTCACCTTGAGGATGTACTCGTCCTTGGACTTCAGCTTCGTCTGGATGGACGCCGTCTTGCGCGTGAGCGTGGTCGCCTCCAGGTAGAAGCCGTCCTCCTTCGTGTTGTCCAGCTGCCCGTCGATGTCCTCGCGCAGGTAGAGGGCGATCTCGTTGACGTGCTTGATGCCCTTGACCGTCGCGTCGTCAATCAGGTGCTTGCGCACGTAGGACATGCCCAGGCCGGAGACGTCGATGCGGTCCGGGAAGGGCGAGCCCGTCGGGTTCTCCGACAGGAAGATGAAGACGGGGTAGTGCTTGTAGCCGCGCAGGTTCCGCTCGATGCGGCTCTTGCGCCGGTCGCTCCACTGGGACGTGTCCGCCGCCTGGGGGCCGTTGCTCTCCAACCAGGACTGGAGGTTGTCGTCATAGTCGGCGTCGCGGACGTGCATGTTGCGGATGAGGTCGCACTCCTGCTGCACGATGTCCGCGAGCTTCGCGGCGATGTCCGGCCCCTGCAGGAACGCGCTGGCGCCCATGCTGGGGACGAGCGGGTTCGCGAGGTTCGCCCCGTCCACCCGCGCCCCCGTGTCATCCCACGTCGCGCTCAGCCCCTTCACGCCCTTGGTCGTGTTGGCCTTGTAGAACTTCTTCGCCGCGTCGAAGGGGATGAACAGGATGGAGATGCGGGGAAGGGTCGCGGTGTCGATGCCCTCGTCGAATTCGCGCTTCGGCATGGCGTCCCCGGGTGTGCGAGCGGGCTACTTCCAGGAGCAGCCCTTGATCTTCTTGCAGAACGCTTCGTTGGTGGCCTTCTCGCACGCGATGGCCACGCCGCCGCACATATTGGACCCGAACATGTAGGCACATCCAGGCTGGCTGCTGCAGTACATCTGGGAGAAGACGCCACAGAAGTTCGCCTTGCCCGTGCAGCGGCCGGCGCCCTGGGCCGCACCGGCATCCTTCTCCGGCGTGGCGGCCGTGCCCGCGTCCTTGCCTTCGACCCCGGCATCCGCCGCGTGGGCGGGAGCGCCCAGCAGGGCCGCCGCCATCGTGAGCGCCATGAAGAGACCGACACGCCGTCCGTGCTGCGCCATGTTCCTGTCCTTGAGAAGGAGACTCCGCGACGTGCAGCATGCCCGCCCGCCCGAGCGGGAGTCGAGCGGCCACGGCCTCGCGTCAGCCGAGGAGCTCCGCGCCCAGGTCGTCCACGTCCCATCCCAGCGCGTCCAGGTTGGGGAGGCGGTTGGTGGCGCAGTGGAGGTTGCCGCCGTACTGGCACAGATGGGACGTGTCCACGAAGGCGCAGTCGAGCTCGAGGGTGCGGAGACTGACGAAGATGAAGGCCTCCAGGATGTCCACCGTGCCCTGCGCGGGAATCTGGAGCACCCTGGGGCCGACAATCGTGTTGCCGCGTTCGCCCGGTGGCACCTTGAGCGCGTCGAGGACCTCCCTCACCGACGGGTCGGTCCGGTCCTTCGCCAGGGTGCAGGTCTTCGCTGCGTCCTCCCAGGTCATGGACTCGCCGGGACGCAGATAGAAGGGGAGCGTCGGATAGCGCTCCGCCAGGGTGCTGACTTCCCTGGCGATGTCCTTCTTCGCCAGGAGCTTCACGCACGGGCCGTGCTTCGCGATGCCCTGGAAGGCCTCGTGGAGGATGTCCACGGCGGCCACCGGGCTGACCCGGTAGGCATGCTGCCGGGGCACCACCACCAGACCGTTCACGTTGAGCAGGTTGACCGAACACGGGTGCACGCCCGGCAGGTCGGGGAAGAGCATCAGCCGCTTCGAGGCCTTCTCCCCCAGCTTCTCGAGGATGGCGTGGGCGTTCTCCAGGCTGACCTCCTCGTGCCGACCGCGCTCCCCCGCATGCCGGTGCTGGGTGGACTTCTCCTCGCAGAACGTCCGGTACTGCCGGGTCATCTGCGGGTTGCGTGCGTTGAGGTGCGCGCCAATGGTGAATCCCCGCGAGCACCACAGCCACGTGTCTGGCACGTCCTGCGTCCCATGGCTCGCGTTCGCCGCCTTCAGCAGGCTCTTCCCCAGCACGTTCGAGGGCACCACCATGGCCCAGTCCTTCGCGCCATGGCCTCCGACGAACGCGACCCGCTCGTCCGTGTGGGAGACATGGGTCCCGGAGACATCGATGCGGAGGACCGGCTGGAGCGCGAGCCGGGGCGCCGTCGGGTCGGACTTGCTGCCCGACTTCTCTCCTCCGATGAGGATCAGCCCCCGGGGACACTTCCGCGTCGCGGGGGTGACCATGAAGTTGCCGCCCTCCTCCTTCCCGCCGCCGAACGCCATGGGCGTCTGCATGCCCTGCAGGTCCTTGAGGACCGGGTGCTCCTCCCAGCCTTCGGCGTCTCCGACGAGGCAGAGGCGCAGGTCCTGGCCCACGGGGTCCAGGCAGGCGCCGACGATGAACGGATCCCGGATGAAGCCCTGGGAAGGGCCTCCGCAGTTCGGCACGACCTGGACGTCGCGGGTGCCGTCGTGGCGTTCGAGTGTCTCGCGAAGCTGGACGGTGAGGTAGTCGTCCGTCGCGTGCGCCATCAGGATGGCCGTGACGGAGCAGGTCTCCGGGATGGCCACCCACCGGTTCAGCATCTGGTCCAGGGCGTCATCGAAGGAGAGCGAGCCCTGCAGTCCCAGCCGGGTGAGGCGCTTGGGGATCTCCACCTGGGCGACCTTGCGGTCCACGGACTTGGGCATGCGGCTCCTTCGCTGCGGACAGCCTAGCCTGTCGCGGCGCGAGCCGCCGTCACCCGGCTCAGCGGCGGGGGAGCTGCTCGCGCGCCAGTTCGATGAAGGCCCGCAGCGGACGCGAGGCCCGCGCGCGGTGGGGGTAGTAGAGGAAGAGGCCGGGGACGCTCGGGACCCAATCCTCCAGCACGGGCCGCAGGGTGCCGGCGCGCAGCGCGGCCGCCGCCTGGATCTCCGCGATGTAGGTGAGCCCCAGTCCCTGGCGGGCCATGTCCAGGAGCAGCGAGGAGCTGTCCGACGTGAGCGACCCCTTCACCGGCACGGTGAGCTCCTTCGTCCCCTGTTCGAACTCCCAGTGGTAGGGCAGCCCCGTCGAAGGCGCGCGGTAGCCCAGGCAGCTGTGATGGCCCAGGTCCCGGGGATGCCGGGGCGTCCCGTGCCTTTCGAAATACGCGGGCGAGCCCACGACGACGAAGCGGAAGGCCGGCGTCAGGCGCACCTGGACCATGTCGCGCTGCACGGCCTCCGTGAGCCGGATGCCGGCGTCGTAGCCCTCCTTCACGATGTCCACGAACCCGTCCTGCACGGACACGTGCACCTGCACCTGCGGCCAGGCCGCGACGAAGCGCGGCAGCACCGGCTCCACCACGGGTGACACGGAGAACGCGGGCACCGACAGGCGCAGCGAGCCCGTCACCTCCGGGGTGACTCCGGCGGCTAGGTGTTCGAGCGCCGCCAGCGCGGATTGCAGGCCCGGGCCGGCTTCGTCCAGCAGCCGCTGTCCCGCCTCGGTGAGGGACACGCTGCGCGTGGTGCGGGCGAGCAGCGCCTGCCCCAGCTTCTCCTCCAGCTGGCGCACCGCCTGGCTCACCGCGGACGAGGACACGCCCAGCTCCTTCGCGGCCTGGCTGAAGCTGCGCCGGCGGGCGACGGTGACGAACACGGTCAGGGCGTTGAGGGGTGTCAGGGCCATTTCGAAGAAAGTCTAAACAGTCCGTGCAACTTCCGCGTCTTCATCCGGCGGCTTCCGGGCGGCACCTTGTGCGCATCCAACACGGGGGCATTCCATGACGACGACCGCACGCATCGATTCGCTGGCGCAGTACCACCTGCTGGGCCGCAGCGGCCTGCGGGTGAGCCCGCTGTGCCTGGGCGCCATGACCTTTGGCACTGAGTGGGGCTGGGGCAGCCCCAAGGACACCGCCCACCGCATCCTCGCCCGCTACCTGGAGGCCGGTGGCAACTTCGTGGACACCGCGGATGGCTACACGGGCGGGTCCAGTGAAGCCATCATCGGGGACTACTTCGCTCAGGCCGGCGGCCGTGACCGCGCGGTCATCGCGACGAAGTTCACCGTCAACACCTGGCCCGGGGACCCGAACGCGGGCGGCAACGGCCGCAAGAACATCCGCCGCGCGCTGGAGGGCTCACTGCGGCGGCTGAAGACGGACTACGTGGACCTGTACTGGCTGCATGCGTGGGATGGCATGACGCCGGTGGAGGAAGTGATGGGCACGCTCGACGCGCTCGTGCGCGAGGGCAAGGTCCGCTACATCGGCCTGTCGGACGTGCCGGCCTGGTACTTCGCTCGTGCTCAGTCGCTGGCGGAGCAGGAGGGCTGGGAGCGTGTCGCCGCGTTGCAGCTGGAGTACTCGCTGGTGGAGCGCAACATCGAGCGCGAGCACATCCCCGCGGCGCTGGCGCTGGGCGCGTCCATCACGCCCTGGAGCCCGCTGGCGTCGGGGCTCCTGTCCGGCAAGTACACCCGCGAGGGCACGCAGGCGAAGGGCGAGGGACGGCTGCCGTCCATCCAGGGCGGAGGCAACCCGGGCTTCGAGAAGCTCTTCACCGAGCGCAACTGGGCCATCGTGGATGCGCTGCGCGAGGTGGCGACGGAGCTGGACCGGTCGCCCGCGCAGGTGGCGCTCGCGTGGGTGACGCGCCGGCCCGGCGTGGCGTCCACCATTATCGGCGCGACGCGGATGGAGCAGCTGGAGGCGAACCTGCATGCGCTCGACGTGCGGATTCCCGACGCGCTCGCCGCGAAGCTGGAGGCCGTGAGCCGCCCGGAGCGTGTCCACCCGTACCACTTCTTCGAGGAGGACTTCTTCACCGGCGGCATGTTCACGGGCGGCACGACGGTCCGCGCGGAACCCACGTGGTTCCGGCCGGCGCCCCGATAGCGTCAGTTTCCGGCGTCCTTCCACCAGACGCCCCAGTCCTCCAGGGCCGTGGAGTAGTCCAACCTGCGCGGACCCTGGGCCGGGACGTAATAGGTGCCGTCGAACAGCGGCGTGAAGCGGATCAGACTGGAGAGGCCGTTGAGCTCCTTGCTCCAGGGATCCACCGCGTACCGGACCTCCTGCGCCGTGGAGCCGATGGCGTCCGTCTGGACCGATTGCAGCGTACAGACGGTGGCGGGGACCGCGTGCGAGCCCCGGGTGACGGTCTCCTGCCGGATGGGCTTGAGCTCCCCCACGACGGGCGGCCACCAGGGAAAGACTGTCGCGGCCTGGGTGATGAAACCGTACAGGGCCGTTCCCAGAAAGGTGCTGGCCGCGCCCTGGAAGTCGCCGCAGGGAGGCGCTTCGCCTGGGGCGCCCTTCCACGTCGTCGTTAGCAGCTGGCCGGCCTCCGCGCTCATGCAGGCGCGATGCAGCTTCGGGGCTTCGCTGTCCGCCTCCGTCACCATGTCGTACCAGGTGCCCGGACCCAGGGGGTGTTCCAGGGTGGGGACCTCGCCGGGCTCGAGGGTGCCCTGGCGGAAGGACCGGAGCTTGATCTCGGAGGAGACGGTGACGCCCATTCCCGCGGGCTCGCTGCTGGCTTCGAGCAGGCCCTGGGTGAGGTACAGCGGTCCGGGCACCGAGGCGTAGACGCGGACCTCCCGCGAGCCATCGCTGACGCGGGAGTCATGCTCGGAGCGCCATGCGTCCCAGGTCCGTCCCGCGGCGGAGAACCGCTCCTCGGTGACGTCATCGCCCCGGAGTGGGACGGGCGGGCGCGGCTGGGACTCCTCCATGCGCATGGGCAACACATGGGCCTGGGTGAGCGCGCGATGGGGATGGGGACGGCCCCAGTCATTCGTGAAGGTGATGGCGAGCCAGGCCCACGGAGGCCGCACGGCCACGACCTCCACCGCCACCCGGCCCTCGACCGTGTTCGTACGTCCCGGGGGCTCCTCGCGAATCTTCCCCTGGAGGAAGGCTTGCGTGTCGAACGGGATGTAGGGATCGAACAGCGTGCTGCTGAAGGTGTACTCCACGCGGTCCCCCACGCGGGCGTACTTCCACGGAGAGGCCGCGGCCTCCGGCGGAAGGGGAACGGGCTTCATTCCCACGCAGGCGGGGCCTGACACGAGCACCGTGCACAGCAGGAGGAGGACGTGGAGGGAGCGAGGCCGCATGTGCTCCCTGTCTGCCATTGTCCTGGAGACTTCACCAGTCCCGGGGGACCGCGCCGTTTCGCAGCAGCAGCGCCGCGCGGTGGATGGCGGCGCGGATGCGGACGTAGGTGCCGCAGCGGCAGACGTTGTCGCTCATGGCCGCGTCGATGTCCGCGTCGGACGGCTGTGGGTTCTTCCGCAGCAGCGCGACCGCGGCCATGATCTGCCCCGGCTGGCAGAAGCCGCACTGGGCCACGTCTTCAGCGATCCACGCCTCCTGTACGGGATGCAGGCCGGACGCGTCCGCGAGTCCTTCGATGGTCTTCACCTCGCGGCCCGCGATGTCGCCCACGGGGTGGAGACAGGGACGGAAGGCTTCTCCGTCCAGGTGGCTGGTGCACGCGCCACAGACGCCCACGCCGCAGCCGTACTTGGGGCCCGTGACGCCCAGCACATCGCGGAGCACCCACAAGAGGGGCAGGTCCGCGGGCGAGTCCACCGACACCGGCTGACCGTTGAGGAGGAAGGAATGGGCCGGCATGGTCAGACTCCCTCGTCGAGGATGGGGAAGCGCGTGGGCATGGTGCCCGTCGCCCGGGCAATGGCGTTGGCCAGGGCCGCCGCCGCGCTGGGGTAGCCCAGCTCTCCCACGCCGCCCACGCGGTCGTCGGAGCGCACGAGGTGCACCTGGATGGAGGCGGGGGCGTGCTTCATCCGCAGCCACCGGTAGTCCGCGAAGCTGCCCTCGCGCACGGCGCCTGCGTCGATGTGGAGCCCGGCGCTCAGCGTGGTGGACATGGCGTCCATCGCGGCGCCCTGGAGCTGGGCCTCGATGCCCTTCGGGTTGATGGGCAGGCCCACGTCCGCGGCGATGACCACGCGCAGCACGCGCGGCGTCCCGCTGGTGACGTCCACTTCGATGAGGTGGGCAATGGCGCTGTCCCACTCCTCCAGCACGGCGACGCCTTGTGCGACGCCAGGAGGCAGCGCGCGGCCCCAGGCGCCTTCGAGCACCACCCGCTCCAGCACGGCCTTGAGCCTGCGGGACGTGAGGCGGGAGCGCCGCAGCTCCACGGGGTCGCGCTGGAGCTCGCGGGCCAGCTGGTCGACGAAGATTTCGTTGGCCACGCCCACCTGGCTGGTGAAGACGGAGCGGAAGGACGCGGTGGGAATCGGGAGCGGCACTTCGGCCAGCTCCTGCGCCACCCAGCCGAACTGGTAGGGGACGTGCTGCGTCAGCGCGAAGAACACCGCGCTGGTGACGTCCGGCAGGACCTGACCGACCAACGAGGTGAGCAGGTCTCCGAAGCCGTGCGGGAACTCCACGGTGGGAATGGCGGCTCGGTGCTGCCAGCCGAGGATGGAGCCACCCGGGCCCAGCGAGGCGAGGATGCGGTGGTGGCTCGCGGGCCGGTAGTGCCCGTGGCGCATCTCATCGTTGCGACTCCACATCAGCTTCACCGGCTGCCCGAGCGAGCGCGAGATGAGCGCGGCCTCCACGGCGGCTTCGGTGAAGAAGCGCCGGCCGAAGCCACCGCCCGCGCGGATGGGATGCACGGTGACCCGCTGCGGAGTGAGCGCCCATCCGAGCGCCGCGGCGACCTGGCTCCGCGCGAACTTCGGATCCTGGACGCCGGACCAGATCTCCGCCGTGTCCGCCGTCACGCGCGCCACGCAGCTCTGCGTCTCCATGGGCGCGTGCGCGAGGTAGGGGAAGTCGAAGCGCCCCTCCACGACCCGCGTCGTGAGCAGCGGAGGCAGCGGCCGGGGCCCGATGGCATCACGCAGCCGGGTCCGGATGTCTGCGTCCGAGAGGTGGCTGGCCGGGCCAGGGGTCCAGGTGACCTGCAAGGCGTCGCGAGCGGCGAAGGCCTGCGAGTACGTCCGCGCCGCCACCGCGATGCCTGAGGGGATCTGCACCACGCCCACCACGCCGGGCAGGGCCCGGGCCGTGGAGGCATTGAAGGACTGGACCTTGCCGAGCAGCGTGGGAGGCCGCGCCACCACCGTGGGCACCGCGTCCGGGATGTCCAGGTCCAGGGTGAATCGCGCCGCACCGGTGACGATGTCCCGTGCGTCGACGCGCCCCGTGGGCTGACCGACCACGGTGTACCTGCTCGGAGGCTTCGGCAGCGGAGAGACCTCTGGCAGCAGCACGCGCGTGGCGTCCTCCGCCAGCTCGCCGTAGCCGAGCCTGCGGCCGTCAGGAGCGCGCACCTCGCCCTGTGCGGTGGTGAGTGTGAGGGCCAGCACCCGCCAGCGGTGCGCGGCGGCGGTGACCAGTCGTGCCCGGGCCTCCGCGGCGGCGGCGCGGAGCGGACCGGCCAGGTAGCGCATCGTCGACGACAGGCCGGTGAGCTGGATGAGCCAGCGCGGATCCGCGTCGGCGGTGTGCACGTCCACGGCATCGAGGCCGATGTCGAGCTCCTCGGCGACGAGCATGGAGACGGCGGTGGTGATGCCCTGGCCCATCTCCGTGCGGGGCAGGGTGGCGACGACGCGGCCGTCGGTCCTGATGGCGACGTAGAGGTTGAGCGGTGTCTCTTCCGGGGCCGCCGAAGGCTCCGCGGCCTCGGCGGAGGGTACGTCGAGCGCGAGCCGGGCCGCGATCATCAACGTGGGCGAGGCCACCAGCCACGTGAGGAACTTGCGGCGCTCGATGCCGCTGGAGGGAGGGGCTGCGTCCGTGGGCAGGGTGTCAGCCATGGAGAAAGTGTGGCACGCGGCCACGGGCGGACCCAATGACCTGGGAGGCCCTGTGCGGCACCTGTCATGTGGAGCGCGGAAAGCATCAAGAACACGACCCGGGGCCTGGAGTCTGGGGCGGGACGCGCACGCTGCTTCAGGGGATACTGGCCGCCGGTGTCTCCGTGGAGACGGGGACGAGGACGGTGGGCATGCGCAGGTGGTTCATCGGTGGGGTGGTGCTTCTGGTCGCGTGCGGCCTCGTGCTGTTCCTGGCCCTGCGCTCCGGAGGACCAATCGCGCCGGAGGGCCACGCGGACGCCACACTGACGCGGAAGCGTCCCACGAACCTCGCGTCCACACCGGAACGCCCCGGCCCCGTGGAGGGGCTCCCGACGTCGCAGTCCCCGAATGAAGCGGATGGCCTCCTGGACGTGGAGGTGCTCGCGGAAGGGAAGCCGTCGGCTGGAACCACCGTGCGCCTCTATTCACCCGGGGCGCGAGGGGCGGCGTGGGCATTGACGGGCTCTGGCCTCACGGATCCGGCGGGGCATGTCCGCCTTGCCTCCGCTCCTGGACGCTACGTGGTGGCGGTGCGCGCTCCGGACCGGTTTCCACTGCTGCGTGACGTGGTCCGCCCGCTCGGTGAGCCGCGCACGGCGCTGCGGATCTCCCTGGAGCCCGCGAAGTCGCTCACGGGCCGGACGGTGGTGCGTGAATCGAATGAACCGCTGCCGCTCGTGGAGATTGTCCTCACGGGGCACACCCGGGACCTCCAGCCCTGGGAGCGCGTGGAGGCCCCCGACGACGAGCGCATCTATGCGACGAGCGATGAGCGGGGGAACTTCCACCTCGACGGGCTCGCGCCGGGCACCTACCAGTTGGAGGCCCGCGCTCCCGGCTACGCGCGCGTGGTGCTCCACCGCCTGCGCATCCCCGCCGAGGGGCCGCTGACGCTGGCGCTCCGGTTGTCGAGCGTCATCGAGGGCTTCGTCGTGGACTCGAAGGGCCTGCCAGCCGCCGACGCCGAAGTGCGGGTGGGCGGCAATCCCTCCCAGGTCGTGACGACGGGCGCGCAGGGTGGCTTCTCCGTGGAGGTGGAGCCCGGCTCCCACCCTCTGTCCGCGCGGCGCGGCGAGGAGACCGGCGCGCTCGACCTGCCGGTCCTCTGCGTCGCGGGCAGCACCGTGCGTGACGTGCGCATCCAACTGGGACCGGGCGCGGTGCTGGAGGGCCGCGTCGTGGAGGAGTCCTCGGGCGAGCCGGTCGCGGGGGCGCGCGTCGACGTCACCCCTTCGGGCGAGGACGGAGGCCCCGGCGTCGCCGTGTCGGACGCGGAGGGGCGCTTCCTCGTGCGAGGGCTCGCGCCCGGCAGGTACGACGCGAAGGTCACGGCCCTCCACCACTCGCCCGCGACGCGCGAGGGCCTGACGGTCGCCCAGGGTGAACGCTTCCCCGTGGAGTTCAAGCTCTCCGGTACCGGTTCGGTGGAGGGCCAGGTGCGCGACCGGAACGGCGCGCCGGTGGCGGCGGCGCGGGTCTCGGGCGTCAACGCCCTCCGCTACGAGCCGGACGCCGCCCCCCTGGAGGTCCGCACGGACGCCGACGGCCGCTACCGGCTGGATGGACTCGCCACGGGCAATCTGTCGCTCTCCGCGCGCCACGAGGGGGCGACGGTGGGCATCCGCCAGAGCGTCGTCGTGGAGGCGGACCGCACGACCCGGGTGGACTTCACGCTGGATGGCTCCGGAACGGTGGAGGGCCGGGTGCGCGTGGCCCGGGGCTCACTGCCGGACGCGCCGTTGGAGGTGACGGCCCTGGCGGATGACGTGTCGGACGGCCCGGCACCGGGCGTAGGCCATGTCCTCGTGGACGCGGACGGCGGCTTCCGGATGGTGCTCCCCTCGGGGGACTACACGCTGCTGCTCATGGCGCGGGGCCGCTTCGTCCAGGGAGAGCGGGAGCAGGCGCGCGTGGAGGTGGGGCGGACGACGCAGGTCGAGTTCATCTGGGAGGACAAGCGCGACGTGAACGAGTACCGGGGCGTCGTCCTGGAGCCGGATGGCTCGCCTTCTCCCGGCGCGTACGTCACCCTCACGCCGGCGGAGGGGCAGGGCGTTCCCCTGTCGATGACGCCCACGGATGTCGAGGGGCGCTTCGCCATTCCCGCCTCCCAAGGGGGAGGCTCCGCCACGCGCCGCGTGCTGCTGGTCGCGCGAAACGGCGGGCGCTCGAGCGAGTCCGTGCCCGTCACCGCCGGACAGGATGTGGTGGTGCGGCTGCGGCCCTCGGCCTTCCTCCGCGGTCGCGCGGTGCGCGAGGGCAAGCCCGTGCGGGGCTTCAAGGTGTCGCTCCGGCTTCAGAAAGGCTTCCTCCCGGAGGGAGGGGAGGGCCCCTTCGAGTTCTCCGGCGAGCGCTTCGAGCTGCGAGACGTCCCGCCCGAGCCCGTGAAGCTGACGGCGCGCACGACGGATGGTTCCGTCGGCGAGGTGCGCGTCTCTCCCGGCACGGGCGCGGTGCTCGAGGTGGACATCCCCCTGGCGCCACCGGCCACCGTGCAGGGCCGGGTGGTGCTCGGGGCCACGAAGGCGCCCGTCCGCGGCGCGTTCGTCTACATCGAGGGTGAGCCAGCCGTCACAGAGCAGTCCGACGCGGAGGGCCGCTTCTCCATCAAGGGCGTGCGCGCGGGCGAGCAACGCCTCATCGTCCTGGGGGGCCCTTCCCAGGGACTGCTGCGCCGGCCATTCAAGGTGAAGGAAGGCGACATGCTGGACCTGGGTGACGTCGCCCTGGAGGTAGCGCAGCCCACGCCGTGAGGCGCTCAGCCCTGCCCGCGCCGCCATCCCGGAGGCGGGCCGTCGCGCAGCACCTCGGCCACCGCCACCGCGCAGGCGAAGCTCGTCGTCATGGGCACCTGCATCCAGTGGCCGCCCATGTAGAGCTTCACCTCCCGCTCCTTCACGACGTGGTCCACCTTCACGTCCGCGCCCACGCGCTCCATGAGGGCGGGGTCCCCCACGGACACCACCGACTCCAGCTGCGCGGGCAGGGTGGGCATGCCGCCCGCGGAGGAGGCGATGATGGCGCCCCGTGCCGCCGCGCGGTCCGTGAGCTCCCGCATGGGCGCCTCCAGCGCGTGGTGGAACGTGCCCAGGCTCAGGTTGAGCACGTCCACGCCCACCTCATCGAGCATCCACCCCATCGCCTCCACGAGGCACAGCGAGTGCCCACGGCTGTTCCGGTCGAGGACGCGGGCGACGTAGACCTCCACGTCCGGCCAGGGGCGGACCTGGTCGTAGAGGATGCTCAGGACGGCCGTGCCGTGCCCGTGCGTGTCCTCCAGGTCCAGCGTGCCCGTGCCGTCCCGCCACGCCTCCAGCTCCTCCCGTTCGTAGGCGCGCGCCTCCAGCACCTGCGCTTCCAGGTCGAGCGAGAAGGACGCCGCCCCGGCGAGGCGCATCCCATGCTCGCGCAGGAAGGCCACCTCCACGCCGCTGTCGATGATGCCCACCTTCTTCACGGAGAAGCGTCTCCCGGTCGCGAAGGGCTCCAGAGCTTCAGCTGCCGGAACACATAGGTGCCCAGCGACACGGACTCCGTGCGGGGCGGGACGGCATCCGGAATGGACACGGTCAGACGCACGAGCGACCCCGCGAGCGCCATCCCCGTACCCAGCGCCAGGACGAGCAGCAACGCGAGCGTGCCAATGTGCCGCACGACGAAGAGGCCGGCGTGGTCCGGATCCTCCAGAATCGGCAGCGGTGCGGTGGGGCGTGGGAGTTCGTGCGCCATGACCGGGAGCCTTTCCATCCGCCGCGTCAGGCGGCGTCCGCCTCGCCCATGCCCGCGCGGAACAGCCGCTGATACGGAGCGCAGCGCGCGAGCAGCTCCGCGTGCGGTCCCTGGCCCACCAGCCGCCCTCCCGCGAGCATCCACACCTCGTCCGCCAGGGGCGCGTTGGCCAGCCGGTGCGTGATGAACAGCACCGTCTGGCCGCGCTCCCGGGCCCGCGCGAGCAGCGCCCGCACGATGGCGGACTCCGTCTCCACGTCGAGCTGCGAGGTGGCTTCGTCCAGCAGCAACACCGGCGCGTCGCGGAGCACCGCCCGGGCCAGCGCCAGCCGCTGCCGCTGTCCGCCGGAGAGGCTCGCGCCCGCCTCGGCCACCGGCGTGTCGAAGCCCTGCGGCAGCGCGTCGAGGACGGGCTCCAGCGCGCACAGCCGCACGGCCTGCCGCAGGTCCTCGTCACTCACTGCGAGGAGCCCCAGGGTGAGGTTGTCGCGCACGGTGCCGTGGTATAGCTCCACGTCCTGCCACACCACCGCGAGCTGCCGGCGCAGGTCGGACAGCTCCAGCGTCCGCGCGTCCTGCCCGTCGAACAGCACGCGCCCCCGGCCCGGCTCCTCCAGCCGCGTCAGCATCCTCGCGAGCGTCGTCTTCCCGGAGCCGCTGGAGCCGACGATGGTCACCACCGTGCCGGGCCGGATGCGCGCGCTCACCTCGCGCAGCACGTCCTGCCCGGGCAGGTAGCCGAAGGACACGTCCTCCAGCTCCACCCCGCCAGAGAGCCGCTGGGTCACCGGAGCCGGCGGTGTCAACGACCGCGCCGGGTCCTGCTCCGGTGTCTCATGCAGGTACTCGAAGAAGCGGCGCAGGTGGACCCCGCGCTGCTGCAGGCCGGTGACGAAGGCGATGACCTCGATGACCGGCCCGCGCAGGTACGCGGCATAGGCCACGAAGGCCACGAAGCCGCCCAGCGTCAGCTTCCCCTGGAGGATGAGCCGCCAGCCCAGCCAGGTGAACAGCGCCGTCTGCGCGGCCTCCACCGAGCGCTCGAACAGCCGCAGCAGCCCCTCCACCCCGTGGGCCTTGAGGTGCGCCCGCAGCACGGACTGCATGAGCCCCGCGGCGCGCTGGTAGATGAACGGCTCCAGCGCCAGCACCTTCGTCGTGCGGCTCTGCCGCAGCGTCTCCACCTGGAGCGCCTGGATGGCCCCGTGGACGCCCGTCACCTCCTGCCACGCGAGCCCCATGGCGCGGCCGATGACGAGCGGCACCGCCACCACCAGGGGCAGCGTGGCCACGGCCGCGAGCGCCAGCTCCCAGTGGAATGACGCCAGGGTGAAGGGGATGACGATCAGGAAGGTGAGCTGCGAGAAGACCAGCCGGATCAACCCCAGCACCAGCGCCATGCCCGCCTTCGCGTCGTCGAAGCGGCTGGTGAGCTCCCCCACCTGGCGCCGGGAGAAGAAGCGGTCCGGCAGGTGCTGCAGGTGGTTGAAGAGATAGAGCGCGGCGGAGCTCTCCAGCTTCACCGTGAGGTACGAGGAGTAATAGCCGAACAGCGACTCCGCGAGCGCCGCCGCCACCGACGCGGCGAGGATGCTCAGCACCAGCACGTGCAACAGCCCCAGGTCCTGGGGAGACGACACGTGGTCGAACAACAGCCGTGTGAGGAAGGGCGGGATGAGCAGGAGCCCGGCGATGAGCGGGCCCAGCAGCGCGCTCCTGACGAGCGAGCCCCACGCGGGACGCAACAGCCGCAGCAGCGCGGCGAGATAGCGCGCCGACTGCCGCAGTCCGGGAGCCCCTTCCTCCTGCATCGCGCCGCCCGCTTCCATCACAGGTGCGTGAGCACGCTCCGCGCCAGCGCGTCCACTTCCTCCGGGATGGCGTGGACGCGCAGGCTGGTGTGCTGCTCCATCTTCCGGCGCGCCTCTTCCAGGACCTCATCCCGGACGCCCAGGAACCACGTCTCCGTCCAGCGGCTGCCCAGGAGCTTGCGCCCGCCCATCATCGCCAGTCCCACCACCGTGCAGGGCACGCCGTGCTCGCGGGCCAGCGACTCCACGTACTCGCGCGTCGCGATGACGTCCTCGGGCTTCGTGTCCACCGCCACGGTCAGCACCACCAGGCGCGGCAGGAAGGTCTCGTAGATGAGCGTGGAGGCGTTGGCCCGGCGGTCCAGGCCCTGCGGCACATAGAGCAGGCCGTTCTGCCCGCCGGTGATGACCAGGTCGCAGTCCTTCGCCAGGTCCGCCATGAGCCGCCGCTCGAACGCGAGCCGCTGCGGGGGCTCCACGCGCAGCACGCGCGAGTAGCCCGTGTCCGAGCCCAGCAGGATGCCCGTGGGCTCCGTGGCGTGGTGGCGCACGCGCACGTGCTTCGCCAGCGCCTCGCGCAGGTAGACCTGCGTGGTGAACTTGCCCTGCACCGTGTCCGTGCCGAAGACGCCCAGCAGGTTGCGCGGCCCGTAATCCGCCAGCGCCGGCTTCGCGAGCGCGTCCTGCTCTGGCACCGCCACGCGGAAGAAGAGGTCGGGGTCCGGCTCCAGCCCGTCGAAGAGGTCGTAATAGAGGATGTCGTCGTACAGCGACACCACGGGCAGCCGCCTGCGCGTGGCGACCTCCAGCAGCGCGCGGACGTGCGGCACCTCCGTCTCGAAGTTGAGCGAGCAGGTGAACACGACCGCGTCGAAGTCCTGGCGCGCGATGGCCGCCGGGTCGTTCACCACCGGCACGGACAGCGACCCCGCCTGGATGTACTCGCCCGCATCGCTGAGCGTCACCGTGTCGTCGAAGACGACGCACGCCGGAGCCGGGCTCCGGTCGCGGAAGCGCAGGAGCGCGTAGCCTTCCTTGTTGTACTTGAAGACGGCGGTCCGCTTGCCCGCGAGCACCTCCAGCACCTGCGCGCGCGTGTACATGTGGCGGCTGCGCAGCGTGGGGTTCATCTTCAGGGGCAGCCGCTGGTCACCCTCCCAGATTTCACCCAGCTTCTGGTACAGCACCTCCGGGTCGTACTTGGGATAGGTGCGGGTGTCCGGCGCGATGAGCAGCGGCACGCCGTAGTCCGGCATCTGGAAGACGTGCTCGCGCTCGGAGCCCTCCACGCGCAGCGCGTAGCGGCCCTGCGGGTGCAAGAGGAAGTACTGGAACGCGACGCGCAGGCCCGCGACCTCCAGCACCTCCGCGTCGAGCGTGAGCTCCCGGCGCGCCCCGGTGTTCACGCCCTCCAGCGACAGCCGGCGCAGGAGGAACGGCGGCTGCTCCTGTCCGTCGGCCTTGCTCACCTGGATGAGCACGCACTTGAAGGGGTCCACCGGGAAGGACGTGAGCAGCGCCGAGGAGAAGTCCTTCAGCCGCGACACGACGTTCGCGTAGCGCGCGAGGAACAGGGCGCGCGCGCGGTCCCGCTGCGTCGGGTCCGGAATCATGAACAGCAGGTCGCTGCCGCTGAAGACCTCGAAGCGGCGCCACGTCTCGCGTGTCTCCGCGTCCACCGGCTCCGGCAGCTGCGCCTCCACCAGCTTGATGAGCGCGTACATCCAGGCGTTGCCTGGCGTCAGCCAGTGCTCGCTGTAGAAGTCGCGCCCCCACGTCGAATAGTAGAGTCGAGGCAGCGACGGTGGTTCCGGCGGCGGCGTGGCGGCCTGGATTTCGACGGGCGCGGCGGGCTGCATGACGCCCTCCAGCCAGTCGATGCCTTCATGCCACCAGTGGCCGAACAGCTCCGTGTCGAACGCGAGCACGAACGTCTGCCCGTCCTGGACGAGCGAGCGGCGCGAGTCCAACAGCTCCCAGAACTCACGCACGTGATGCTTCACCTGGGCGCGGGCAGCCTCCACGTCGTAGAGCGCCTTCTGGCCCAGGTCGACCTTCTGGCCCGTCACCGCCTGGTACTTCAGGCCCGTCCACACGTGCCCCCGCTTGTTCGCGGGCACGGGCACGCCCAGCTCCTCGAAGTACTCAGGCCGCAGGTCGAAGCCCACGTCGCGGAAGAACTCGCGGTACACCGGGTGCGCGGGGAACGTGGACTCGGGCGACTTCCACAGGTGCAGCCCGATCCGGTAGTCGTGGACCAGCACCTCCAGGTCCTCGTGGCGGAACACACCGCTGGGGTCCTGGGCCTGGGATGCGCCAATGCCTGTCAGGCTGAGCGCGGTGCGGCGGATGCCATGGCGCGTGAGCACGCGCTCCAGCCCCGGCTGGAAGGCGCACTCGGGCAGCCAGAGGCCGTCCGGCTCGCCGCCAAAGGTGTCCTGGAAGGACTCCACGCCCCGCGCCACCAGCCGGTCCGCGACGGCGGGCTGGAAGAAGGGCAGGAAGTTGTGCTGCGGCGTGGAGGTCCACAGCTGCACGTTGGACGGCCGATTGCGCCCCAGCGTGGCGAACACGTCCCGCAGGCTGTGCTGCTGGAGGAACGCGAGGCTGTCCTCCACGCGCCGCAGGTACATGCCCGCGGTGCGGTGCACCCGCGCGAGCGCCTCGTCCGACAGGGATTGGGGGTACTTCTCGTAGCGGTTGTAGAGGTCCAACCGCGACGTGCGCTCCAGCTCGCGCGTGGCGATGCGCTTCAGAATCTGGAGGTAACCCGTGTAGTGCTCCTCGCAGGCGACGAGCTGCTCGAAGAGGCACGGGGTGAAGGACATCACCAGCGTGCCGGCGAAGCGCTGGGCGTCCCAGCGCTCCAACATCCGGAACAGCGGAATGTATGTCTCCGTCAGCGCTTCGAAGAGCCAGTTCTCCGGCTCATCGAAGAGGGGCCCCTCGCCCAACACCTGCGGCATGTGGGTGTTGAGGATCAGGGTGAGGCGCGTGTTCATGAGGGGACCGCGAGACGGGGGGAAGCGGGGGGAGGCACTGCGGACCGTGGGGCCAGGCTATGCGCCGCCGCCGCAGTCCTCGGAGGGAGACGTCGCGCCGTCCTCGGAACACAGCCGGTGGGCCGAGTTGTAGAGGTCCTGCCAGACCGTTCCCGGCCCCGATGCGACGAGCGTGTACGTGGTGCTGGAGAAGTTCGACGTGGCGAAGCCCTGGACGTCCGGGCCTCCGTTGACCTGCTCCAGCAACTCCGAGACATCCTTGCGCGTGAATCGCATCGGGGACCTCCGTGTGGCGGGTGGAACGGCGGAAGGGAAGGCGCGGGCCGCGGGCTAGTAGCAGCCGAACGTGGAGCGGTCCTCGGCGGTGACGGAGCCGCCGTCCTCGCAGGTCCACTGGTAGGTCCAGTAGTTCTGCCAGACAGCGCCGCCGCCGAAGGAGGGCACCAGGTTCCAGGTGGAGCCGGCGAAGGTGGAGGTGCCGAAGCCCTGGACATCCGGGCTGCCCTGCACCGCGTTCAACAGGTCACTGACGTTCTTGCGCGAGTAACGCATGGGAGTGCTCCGGGGGCGGCGTGGGGAAGACGGCGAAGCGGGGGCGCTAGTAGCAGCCGATCTGGGACGCGTCCTCGAACACGGTCTGGCCGCCGTCCTCGCACATCTTGCGATTCGGGTTGTAGATGTCCTGGAGGATGTTGCCGCCCGCCGACGGGGTGATGTTGTACGTGTAGCCGCCGATGGTGGACGTCCAGAAGCCCACGACGTCGGGGTTGCCCTGCACGGTGCCCAGCAGCTCGGAGATGTTCTTACGCGTGTACCGCATGGTGAGGACTCCAGGTGATGAGGGGAGATCAGCGGAGCCCTGAATCCTAGGAAGGGACGGGGGAGCGGGCAAGGCAGGGCAGGGCAGGGTCCCCGGAAGTGTCAGGAAAGACGCGCGATTTCCTGTTTCACGGTGTCACAGGAACCCCGGCATCCCCCGGCTCAGTTGCTGACGAGCGCCAGGGCCAGCGCGTCCTGGTTGCGGCCCCGGAGGGTCGCGATCTGCTTGTAGAGGACCCGGGTCGTCCAGCAGGCCTCTTCATCGGCGAGCGTGTTCATCCGCTGGAGGTTGCTGGCCAGCCGCTGTGTGTCCTGATCGCCGACACGGATGCTGATCTCGACGAAGGCTTGTGCCACGTCGGTCGTCATGGCCTGCCGGGACAGGGGAGACTGCCGCAGCTCCGCGGCCAGGGCACTGGCCGCGATGACGCTGATGCGCCCGAGTGTCTCGTCATCCATGAGGCTGAAGATCCGGTTCAGTCCTGCATCCGTGACGTTGCCACGGCCGAACGCGGCGCAGTCCTTCTCGTCGGCCAGGTCCACGATCTGGGAGAGGGCTTCTGCCCGCTGTATCAGGACCCGGTCGGAGAGCCGGCGCAGTCCGGCCTGCGCCAGCTGAATGGACTGCTGTTGCCGCTCCTGGCGAGTCATGGTGGGAGTGACTTCGAACCACTGCCGGATTTCAGGGTGGTCCTTCGTGGCCAGGGCCCATTGCCGCAGGTAGCGATCCAGGCCACCGCTGGACTCGTTCGCGATGAGCGCCTCCACCATGCTGTCGTAGTCCACGGGCCGCCGTTGTTGGTACGCGCGCCAGCCCATGGACGAGCTCAACGCCGCCACGGTGACGAGCGCCACCGAGACGTTCTTCCCCGCCTTCAACACGCGGCCCAGGAGTCCCATGACACCTCCCGCCACGGCGCCGATCAATGCACTGCCCAGCACGCTGGACCAATCCATCCATTCCCCCTCTGCCTTCAGGCGAGGATGTGAATGTAATGGATTGGAGGGGCCGCCGGTAACGTACGCCCCGTGAGGGTGGGTCCCTACCCGTTGCGAACGAGGGGGATCCGGGGCCGCATGCCGGCATTCAGCCAGGGTTCGAGCGCGAGCTGGACGCCGCACGCCGCGACGGTGACGAGCGCGGCGGTGAAGCCCGGCGCCTTCCACGCGCCGACGACGGCCGCGGTGGCGATGACCCAGGGGCGGATCAGCGTGAACGGCCCCAGGACCACCACGCTCGCCAGGGTCCGCACATCGGCCTCCGCGGCGGCCCAGACGCCCATGCCCATCAGCGTCAGGGTCGCGTAGGGCAGGAGCACCCAGAGGATCGCCTGCGCGCAGACGAGCAATTGGGGGAACAGGCCTGGGGAGAACAGGCAGGCCCCGGCGATGCCAGCACCCACCAGCGCGGTCGTGAAGAGTCCCCGCCCCATCCCCCGGCGGACGGCGGCCCGGTTGTAGTCGGCCTTGAAGATGCGGGCATCCCGTCCCGAGGCCACCCGGAAGCCACAGAACGCGGCGTCGGTGACGGAGAGCAGCGCGAGCAGCATCGGAAGGCCAGCGTTCATGAAGTGGGCCCCAGCCGGGAGCGCAGCGGGCCCAGGTGGCGCTGAAGCGGTTCCCACAGCTCCGCGCGCGTTCCCAGCGTGGCGGTCATGGGCCGGAGCATGGCGCCGAGGAGGTTGCGCGCCCCGTCCAGGGACGCGCAGGTGAACCCCGTGGCGGACCGGGCCGCCGACAGCAGCGTCTGCGTGGGATGGGCGCGCCGCGCGGAGACCACGCCATCGTGGCGCGCGAGCGGCTCCCGCATGCGGGCCTGGTGGAACATCCACGAACCCCAGGGCGAGAGCACCGAGTGCTGGATGTCGTAGTGCACGAACGCATGCCCCTGCCGCTGGCCGGCGAAGAACGCGTTCAGGCCGGCCCCGCGAAAGTGATGCAGGACGCCCGTGGAGATGTAGATGTGGCCGGGCTGTTCCAGCTGGAACGCGTTCGCCACCCGGAGCTCGCATGAGAGGGATTCCTCTTCCGCGAGCCGCCGGGCGTTTTCAATCAGCGTCACGTTCATGTCACAGCCGATGATTTCGACGTCGCGTCCCAGCCGCCCATGCGCCGCGAGCGAGCGGACGGCGTAGCCGAGCCCGCAGCCGACATCGACGATGCGCAGCGGAGGCTTCACGCCGGAGTCGCGCAGCGCCTGCAACAGGGGCAGCAGCACGCAGCGGATGCGGTCCGCCTGCAGGAACTCCTCGCTCAGCCGCTGCAGCTCGATGTGGGAGCGCAGCAGGGCCAGGCTGCAGGCCTCGAAGTCGAGCGTGTCATTGGACGCGGGAAGCCGCTGCACGAGCCGCGCGGCGGAACGCTGCCCGTTCGCCGTGAGCCGCGCCACCACGGCGGAGCGAGACACCGGCCGGGGCTGGAGCGTCGCGACGTCGTAGTCGACGATGAGGTCTGAGATTTCCAGCAGGTCGGAGGGCATTCCAGCGAGTGGGCCGGAGTGTACCTCAACGCCGGGCGGCTCAGCGCCCCGGCGTCGTCCCCTGCCTACTCCCTCGCTCCGGTCAGCCCTGGCGGGCAGCTGAAGGTGGCCGGCACGGACCACAGCTGGCCCTCGTCAGCGCCGTTGATGGCGGTGAAGAAGATGCGATTGGACACGCGGGTGAACGAATCCGGGAAGTTGATGTCCGCCAGCCGGCCCTGCGTCGCCACGGAGCCCCGCGTGAAATAGGGGAAGGCGGGAGTGTTCGACTGCGGCGCTCCGCCAAACAGGACCTGCCCCGTGCCGGTGGCGGCGAGAGGGTAGCGGTACCCGTACTCGATATTGCGGTTGTCGAAGAGCTGCCGGGTCCCCGCGGCCGTTCCATTCGTCGCCCACAGCGACAGGGCCAGGGGCACGGGGGCGTCGCTTTGAATGGCCATGGAGAAGTAGATGTCGCCGCCGGAGACCACGGCCGTCGGCACGGTGGGATAGGCGAACTCGAAGGACCCGTAGGGATTGGGCAGGGTGGTGATCCCCGTCTTGCCACCGCCGCTCAGGGAGAGCCGGTCGATGCGCAGCCGCTTCGTCACCGGGCTGTCCACGGACGTCAGATAGACATACGCGCCCAGCGTCCCGAGCAGGTTCACCCGCTTGCCGAAGGAGTCCAGGCGAACGGTCCCCGAGGCGGTGCCATTCGTCTTCCACACCTCGAAGTTGGGGCCGTCCTCCAGGATGAACAACGGCTGCTCACCCGGGCGGCTCACCTCCGTGAGGAAGGTGCGCCCCGCGTCCAGCCGCTTGACGGAGGTGGTCCCGGCCGACGTGCCGTCGGTGCGCCACATCGTGGTGCCATTGTCCTCGGAGAAGAAGAAGAGCAACGCGCCGCCGACCTTCAAGGTGTCGTTGCCCAGGCCCGTCATTCCGCCGAAGGTCCGCACCCGGAGCGTGCCGGCGCTCGTCCCGTCGGACCGCCACAGCTCCGGCACGGCTCCGCCTCCTGGCAGCGACACCCAGCGGAAGAACACCAGGCGGCCATTGAGCTCCGTCAAGTTGGTCAGGTTGGAGTCCGCCGCTCCGGGGGTGATGTCCTTGACCAACTGGGTGCCGCCCGCCGTTCCGTCACTGATCCAGAGCTCATTGCCGAAGGTGTCGGTGCGGGTCTGGAAGAAGAGCTTGTTGCCCACCGCGACCAGGCTCTGGGGCTGATAGACGCCGGGGGGCCCCGGAAACGCCTTCAGCGGGACGGTCCCGGCCTCCGTGCCGTTGCTGCGCCACAGGAGCGAACCGGTGTCGAAGGCGGAGGTGACGAAGTACAGCGTCCCCTGGACGTTGGTGAGCTCTCCCATGAAGCCCGCGGAGCCTGGGGGCATGATGGTCGCCACCCGGGCCGCCACCCCCGGAGGGCACGCCTGGGCGGTCACCTCGCGAGAGTCGTCTCCCACCGCCTCTGGCAATCCCCCACAGCCCACCCCTGCCAGACTGAACCACAGCAGGGCACCCCAATTCCTTGCATGCATGTCCACGCCTCCGGTCCACGAAGCGCGGAAGGGTGGGGTGCGAGCCTTTGCCTTCCAAGGGCACCCCAAGGAGGTGGGAGTGTGGTGTTACTCCCCGGCGACGGCGGGCCCGGGCGGGCAGGTGAAGGAGGCCGGCACGGACCAGAGCTGGCGCAGGCTCGTGTCATCCACGGCCGTGAAGTAGACGCGGTTGCCCATGCGGGTGAACTCCTCTGGCGCGGAGACCTCGGCGATCCGGCCTGTCGTCGCGATGGAGCCCCGGGTGAAGTAGGGGCGAAGGCCTCCCGCCATCGGCAGGGCGGGGAAGAAGACCTGGCCCGTGCCGGTGGCGAACAGCGGGTAGGCGAACATGTCCGACCCGGGCAGCGAGGGGAAGAGCTGGCGGGTCCCCGAAGCCGTTCCATTGGTGGCCCACAGCGACACGTTCAAGGGCGGCACGGGACCCAGCTCGGTGTAGGCGATGGAGAAGTAGAGGTCGTTTCCGGAGCTGACCGCCGCCGCCACGGAGGGAGAAACGTCTTCACCGGGGTAGGGGTTGGGCAGGGTGACGACCTGCTGCTTGCCACCGCCGCTCAACGAGAGACGGTCAATGCGCAGCCGCGGCGTCGCCAAGGAGCTGTCCACGGAGTTCAGGTAGACATGCGCGCCCAGCGTTCCGATCAGGCTGACGGGCCTGCCGAACGTGTCCAGCCGGACCGTTCCCGCGGGGGTGCCATCCGTCTTCCACACCTCGTTGTTGGCGCCATCCGCCAGGAGGAACACCGCCGGTGTTCCCTCGAACAGCGCGACATTGAAGGGAGTGAATCCCGCGTCCAGTCGCTTGACGACCGTGGTTCCCGCGGACGTGCCATCGGTGCGCCACAGCGTGGTGCCCGTGTCATCGGAGGTGGCGAAGAGCAACGCATTGCCGACCTTCAACGTGCCGTTCCACACGAACGTCGTACCGAAGTCCCTCAGCCGTACCGTCCCTTGGGACGTCCCGTTGGAACGCCACAGCTCCGTCCGCTGCGTTGTGTCTGGCTGTCTCACCCGGCGGAAGAAGACCAGTCGGCCATTGACGTCCGTCAGGTTGTTCAGCTCGGAGCTCCCTGGACCCGGCGTGAGGTCCTTGACCAGCCGGGTCCCTTGCTCCGTCCCGTTGGAGCGCCAGAGCTCGACTCCGGTGGCCGGCGTGGAGAGCTGGAAGAAGAGCGTGTCTCCCACCGCGACCAGACTGAAGGGGCCGAAATAGCTCTCCAATGGGAACGTCTTCACCGGGACGGTCCCCGCCTCCGTGCCGTCGGTGCGCCAGAGGACCGAGGGAGCGTCGATGGCGGACGTGGTGAAGTAGAGAGTCCTCTGGACGGCGGTGAGCCACGCCATGAAGCCCTCCACGCCTGGGGTCATGACGGCCGCCACCCGGGACGCCAGGCCGGGAGGGCAGGCCTGGGCGGTCACGTCACGGGAGTCTTCCTCCACGGGCGCCGTGGAGACGGGCTCCCGCGACAGTTCATCGCCCTGTGAGGGCCCACAACCCACCCCCACCAACCCCAACCACAGCAGGGCACACCAATTCCTTGCATGCATGTCCACGCCTCCCGGTCCACGACGCGCGGAGGGTGGGGTGCGAGGCTTTGCGTTCCAAGGGGCACCCCAAGGAGGTGGGAGTGTCGCGAGACCGGGGCGGGGGCGCCCCTTATTCGCCGGGCTGGCCGATGAGGTACGTGATGGCCATTCCCCGCGCGCGGTGGACGCCCGTGTGCCAGGTGTACCCATTCGCGTCGAGCCCTGCCGTCAGCTTCTCCAGGTCCTCCGGCGCGTAGGTCCGCAGCGACGACACCACGCCATCCCAGAGGACGAGCAGGGGGATGATGGGCACCAGGTAGGTGAGCAGCCATCGCCACCAGCGCCTGGGGCGGATGAGCGGGGTGAAGCCCCACACCAGGGGAATGACGAGCAGCAACTGGAAGAAGATGTAGACCAGCGAGCGCTGCGTGAGCTCGAAGGCGGCGAAGGGGACCCGGCGCGCGACGGCGTCCTCCAGGAGGGCGCGGACCTGCGGCGGGCGGAGGTGGTGCAACGCCTCGAAGAGGGTCCGCACGCCCGTCAGCTCCTCGGGGACGCGCGTGGCGTCCACCGGCGTGTCGCGGTAGTGCGCGCCCGGAGGCAGCTCCAGGCCAGGCGTGGGATGGAGGTCGGTGAGCAGCACCTCGGCCTGGGCGTTCTGCTTCTGTATCACCGGAAGCAGGGTGCGCCACGGGCCGCCGGTGCCGGAGCAGAGGTCGACAATCCGGTTCGTGCCGGCCATGCGCAGCAGCGCCGCCAGCTGCGTCGCCATGCCGTCATAGGGGCGCGTCTTGTCGAGCACGACGTGCAGGTAGTCGACCTCGCCCCGGCGCAGCGGCGCGGGCAGCCAGGACTGGTCGAGGAACTCGAAGAGGTGGAGGCGGGGCAGAGATGGCATCGCGGGACAGGATAGAGCCTCCGCGCGCCCGGCCCTACTTGCTCACCGCGATGGACTTCCGGAACAGCGCCAGGCTGTAGACGAAGAACCCCACACCCACCGCGCTCACCATCAGGAACTGGCGCCAGACGGCCCACAGCCCTCCGCCGCGGTAGATGATGACCTGCGAGAAGCTGACGAAGTGCCGGGCCGGCAGCAGGTACGTGATGTATTGCAGCCACTTCGGCTGGCTCTCCACGGGCGTGCTCCCGCCCGAAAGCAGCATCAGCACCAGGACCACCAGGATGATGAGCAGCGCGAACTGCGCCATCGAGCGGGAGATGGTCCCCAGGAAGATGCCGAGCGCCGTGGCGAAGAACAGGTAGAGCACGACGCCCACGAACCACAGCACCACCGAACCGGCGAACGGCACCTTCAGCACCAGGTGCACGACCAGGAACAGCGAAGCCCCGGTCGCGACAAGAATCACCAGGCTGTTGGCCCAGACCTTCGCCATGGCGATCTCGAACGACGTCAACGGCATCACGAGCAGGTGCTCCAGCGTCCCGTGCTCACGCTCGCGGATGACGGCCGCGCCCGTGAGGACGACCGTCAGCAGGGTGATCTGATTGATGATGGCCACCACGCTCTTGAACCAGGACGACACCCCGTTGGGGTTGAAGAGCTTGCGGACGATGAGGTTGACGGGCTTGGGCCCCGTCTGCTCCGTGCGCTTGAGGAAGGAGGAGATGCGGTCGTTGAGGATGTTCTTGATGTAGCCGGAGCCGATGCCCGCCTGCTGCATGGCGGTCGCGTCGATGTTCAGCTGGACGTCCGGGTTGCGCCCCGCGCGCAGGTCGTGCTCGAAGCGCGGCGGAATCACCACGACGAACATGAACCGGCCCCGGTCCATGTCCGGCTGGATGTCATCCGCGATGATGACCTCCGGCGACTTGAAGCGGGGCGGATAGAACGCGTTGAGCAGCTCCTTGGACAACGCGGACCCGTCCTCGTCGACAAAGGCAATGGAGGCGTTGTTCACCTCGCTGGAGGTCCCCGTGGCCTGGACGTAGATGGCCAGGGTGAACGCATAGACGACGAACACGACCAGCACCGCGTCGCTGAGCAGGCTGCGGATCTCCTTGAGCCCGAGCCACAGGATGTTCAGCAGCGAGTTCACTGCTACTTCTCCTGCTTTCTCAGGCCGAGGACGCTGATGGCCAGAAGGAGGGGAACGCACACGGCCAGGAAGGCGACGTCCCGCAGGATGAGGGCCGCGCCCAGCCCCTTGGTGAAGGCGCCCAGGCTGGCGTGCATGTAGTAGGTGGCCGGCCAGATGGAGCCGACGACCTTGGCCCCACCCTGGAGCGTGGAGACCGGCTGCAGCAGGCCGGAGAACTGGATGGTCGGCACGATGGTCAGGATGGCCGTGACGAACACGGCCGCGACCTGGCTGCCGGTGAACGTGGACGTCACCATCCCAATGCCTGTCGTCGCCGTGACGTAGAACAGGGCGCAGACCACCAACGTCAGGAAGCTGCCCTTGATGGGGACGCCGAAGACGACCACCGCCAGCACGGTCAGGATGAAGAAGTTGGCCATGCCGATGGCCACGTAGGGCAGCTGCTTTCCAAGCAGGTACTCCAGCCTTCCCGTGGGCGTGACATAGAAGTTGATGATGGACCCCAGCTCCTTCTCACGCACGATGCTGACCGTCATGAGGATGGCCGGGATGAGCAGCAGCAGCAGCGCCGGGACGCTCGGCACGATGGAGTAGATGCTCTTGAAGGTGGGGTTGTAGAGGTAGCGCTCCTCGATGTTGGCCGTGTCCTTCTGCGCGCTGGCGGAGTGGAAGCCGCTCGCGGGATCCCGGAGCATCCGGTTGTGGACTCCCTGGACGTATTGCTCGACGGTGTCTCCGCGGAAGGTCATGGCGCCGTCCACCTGCGCCAGCACCTCCGGGCCGGAGCCCCGGCGGAGGTCCAGACCGAAGCGGGGCGGAATCTCCATCACCACCGAGACGTCGTCTGACTGGAGCCTGCGGAGCGCCTCGTCCGCGGACAGGGCTGGCGGGGTCGGGGCGAAGTAGGGCTTCGCCGCGCTGAACTGTTCCAGGTACGCGCGGCTCTCGGGCGACTGGTCGAGGTCCAGCGCGGCATAGCGGATGTTCTCGACGTCGGTCGTGATGCCGAAGCCGAAGACGAGCATCAACACCGCCGAGCCGATGAAGGCGAACGCCAGCCGGACCTTGTCGCGGAGGATCTGACTGGTCTCGTTGGCGGCATACGCGAGCAGCCGGCCCAGCCGCAGCCGGAGCCCGGCCCGGTCTTCCCGTGGCGCGGCCGGGGGCTGGGGTGGGGGGGCTTGGGGCGCGGGGGCGGCGGCAGGAGGCGTGTCCTTGCCCTCGGCGCGTGCCTTCTCGGCGATGGCGTCTTCCATGTAGCCGATGAAGGCGGTCTCCAGGCTGTCCGCGTTCCGGGCCTCGATGAGCTTCTGGGGGGTGTCCGCCGCCAGCACCTTGCCCGCGTTCATCAGGGAGATGCGGTCGCAGCGCATCCCCTCGTTCATGAAGTGCGTCGTCACGAAGATGGTGACGCCCTGCTTGCGCGACAGGTCGATCAACAGCTCCCAGAAGCTGTCCCGGGCGACCGGGTCAACTCCCGACGTGGGCTCGTCCAGGATGAGGATCTGCGGCCCGTGCAGCACGGCGACGGCCAGCGAGAGCCGCTGGCGCAGGCCCATGGGCAGGTCTCCGGCCAACGCCTCCAGGTGCGCGCCCAGGCCGAACCGCTCGACCAGCTCATCGATGCGCGCCTTCGCCTTGTCTGGAGGCAGGTGGTAGAGCCGGGCGTGCAGGACCAGGTTCTGCTGGACGCTCAGCTCGCCGTAGAGCGAGAACGCCTGCGTCATGTAGCCCAGGTTCTTGCGCACCTCCATGCTGCCCGCGTCCACGGAGCTGCCGAAGAGCTTCGCCGTGCCTTCCGTGGGAGGCAGCAGGCCGGTCAGCATCTTCATGGTCGTGGACTTGCCGCAGCCGTTGGAGCCCAGGAAGCCGAAGATCTCCCCGCGCTCGATGGACAGGGTGACGTGGTCGACGGCGGTGAAGGTCCCGAAGCGGCGGGTCAGCCCGTGGGCCTCGATGGCCAGCTCCGCCTTGCCCGGCGCGCGGGGCGGGATGGTGATCTCCTTGTGGCCCCGGCGCTTCTCCTCGGGCAGCAGCGCGATGAAGCACTTCTCCAGGTCCTGGGTCCCCGTGCGCTCCATCAGCTCCGCGGGCGTCCCCGTGGCCAGCACGCGCCCCGCGTCCATGGCGACGATCCAATCCCACTGCTGCGCTTCATCCATGTACGCCGTGGAGATGATGACGCTCATGCCGGGACGCCCGGCGCGGATGTCGTCGATGAGGGTCCAGAACTGCCGCCGGGAGAGCGGATCCACGCCGGTGGTGGGCTCGTCGAGGATGAGCAGGTCCGGGTCGTGCACCAGCGCGCCGCACAACCCCACCTTCTGCTTCATGCCGCCGGAGAGCTTGCCGGCGGGGCGCTCCGCGAACTTGCCCAGGCCGGTGGCCGCGAGCAGCTCCGGGACGCGCACCTTGCGCTCCTCGGGGGACAGCCCGAAGAGCCGGGCCATGAAGTCCACGTTGTCGTAGACGCTGAGCTCCAGGTAGAGGTTCTTGCCCAGGCCCTGGGGCATGTACGCGATGCGGGGCCCCACTTCGCGCCGGTGCCGCGCCTCCGCGATGTCCCCATCGAGGACCCTGATGCGCCCCTGCTGCATCTTCTTGGCGCCCGCGACCAGGGCCATCAGCGTGGACTTGCCCACGCCGTCAGGCCCCACGATGCCCACCCGGATGCCGCTGGGAACATCGAGCGAGAGGCCGTCCAGCGCGACGGCCTTGCCGTAGCGGTGGGTCACGTCCTGGATGGAGACCACGAGCTGGCTGCTGGAGCCGGCCGGCGCCCCTGGAGACACGGATGAGACCATGGCGGGGCCCTCCCTTGTCGCCGGGCTAGTGGGGTTCGGATTCCGCCGTGACGACGTTCTGCAGCCGGGAAGGCCACGCCGCGTCCGGGTCCACCTTCACGTAGCCGACGCCGCGGATGCCGGTCTTGATGCGCTCGACGTAGCGGCTGGCCAGCTCCCGGGGGACCTGGAGCTTCAGGCGGAACACCAGCTTCTCCCGCTCGCTCTTCGTCTCCACCTGCTTGGGTGTGAACTGCGCTTCCGGCGACACGAAGGACACGTAGCCGGGGATGGAACGGTCGGGCTCGAAGTCGACGGTGAGGCGCGCCTCGGAGCCAATCTTCACGCGGGCGGCCTCGCTCGCGGGCAGGAAGATCTCCATGAAGACATCCTCCAGGTTCACGAGCGTCAGCGCCGGTCCGCCGGGAGACAGCACCTCGCCGGGCTCGGCGAGTCGGTAGAGGACCCGGCCCGTCACCGGGGACTTGAGCGTCGCGTCGGCGATGCGCGTCTGAATCGTCGCCGCGTTGGCTCGCGCGACTTCAATCTCCTCCCGCGAGGTCTTCAGCGTGGCCTCGGCTTCCGCCAGGCTGGCCCGGGTGGTCTCCAGCTGGCTCGTCCGGACGTCCACGTCCCGCTGCGAGCCGGCGCCTTGCGCCACCAGCCTCCGGGCGCGCTCGGCCTCGATGGTGGCGAGCTCGATTTCACTCTTCTGTTTGACGATGCCCGCCTCGGCCACCGCCAGCTTCTCCTGCGTGGCCGCGAGGTTCGCGTTGGCCTCCGCCAGGCTGGCCTCCAGCGTGGTGGTGTCCAGTCGCACCAGCACCTGCCCTGGCTTGACGAGGTCGCCTTCGTTGACGAGCACCTCCCGCACCCGCAGGGGCTCCTTCGCGGAGACATCCGCCAGCTTCGACTCGATGCGGCCGTTGCCCGAGACGATTCCCTCCGGCAGCGCGGACTTCTTTCCCTTCCAATACTTGAAGCCGATGAACGCGAGAATCGCGAGGGCGACCAGCCCGATGATCCACTTGGATTTCCCTTTCGGCTTCCAGGGCATGGCGGAGTCTCTATGGCTTGACGGGTTGAGAGACCGTCTTGGTTTCTTGCTTCCGAGGCTTGGACAGCATGTCGCCCCAGTGGGTCCGCTGCTCCATCTCGGCCTGCATCGGCTCCGGCACGATGGGCTGGTCGCGGCGGACCTCCCAGCCTCCGCCCAGCGCCTTGTAGAGGGCGACCAGGTTCGTGGCGATGTTGGAGCTCGTCTGGGCCAGGTTGTTCTGTTGTTCCAGGAGCGACCGTTGCGCGTCCAGCACGCGCTGATAGTCCACGGCGCCTTCGCGGTACTGCACCAACGCGAGCTCCACCGACCGCTGCGCGGACTTCACCGCGGCCTGCTGGAAGGTCATGGCCTGCTGGGCGTGGATGAACCCCGCGAGGGCGTCCGCCACCTCCTGGGCCGCCTTGAGCACCGTGTTGCGGTAGTTGACGAGCAATTGCTGGAACCGCGCGTCCTCGACACGCACCCCGTTCTTCAGGCGGCCGTAGTTCAGGAAGGGGAAGACGATCCGGGGGCCCACGGAATAGAAGAGGCTGCCCAGGGAGAAGAGATTGCCGGAGGCCGCGGCGCTGGTGCTCGCCTGGAGCCCGACCGTCCCGAAGAGGGAGAAGCTCGGATACAGCTCCGCCTCCGCGATGCCAATCCGGGCGCACTGCGCGGCGGCATACAGCTCCGCGCTGCGGACATCCGGGCGCCGCCGCAGGATTTCAGCCGGCATGCCGACAGCCACCGTCGCGGGCGCCACCGGAATCTGCTTGGGGCCCGCGAGCAGCGCCTCCACCTCCCCCGTGGGCTGGCCCAGGAGCGTGCTCATGGCGTTGCGAGCCTGCTCCAGCCCGGCTTCCAGCTGGGGGATGGTGGCCCGGGTGCTCTCCAGCAGGGTCGCGGCCTGCGTCACATCCAGCTCCGAGGTGACGCCGTTGCTGAAGCGCGACTCAGCGATCCGGAAGCCCTCCTCCTGGAGGCGCACGTTCTCCCGCGCCTGCTCGATGAGCACCTCGAAGGTGCGGACCAGGACGTAGGTTCGCGCGACCTCCGCGGTGAGCGAGACGAGCGAGGACTGGTAGTCCGCCACCGACGCGAGCAGGCCCGCGGTCCCAGACTCCACGCCCCGGCGGTACTTGCCCCAGAAGTCCACCTCCCACAGCGCGTCGAAGCCCAGCTGGTACTCCAGGAAGTGCCGGTCGATGGAGCCCAGGTTGAAATCGATGGGGTTGGCCGCGGCGGAGTTCTCACTGCGCCCCACCGCTGCGGCGCTGCCGACGAGGGCCTGGGCCTGCGGGTACTGCCGGCCGGTGAGGATGGCCAGCTGGGCGCGTGCTTCAACGATGCGCAACCCCGAGATCTGCAGCGGCAGGTTCTGCCTGGCGGCGAGCTCGACGAGCCGGTCCAGCGAGGGATCGCCAAATGACTTCCACCATTGGGTGTCGACCGCGGCCTGCGTCGACAGGCGCGGGTCGCCCTGGGTGCGCCACTCCCTGGCGACCGCGGCCTCGGGCCTCTTGAAGTCGGGACCGACCGCGCACCCGGAGAAAACGCCGAGCAGCGACATGGTGCCGACGAAGGATGCGAATCCCGGCTTCATCCCCTGCATGGCGCTGGCCGTCCCCCGCATCCGCGACACCTCGATGGGGGCGGAGATTCAACACGCGGGGCGCCGTGCGGAAGTGCGGCGCGTCCAAATGCCCTGGAGGGCAGTTCCCGGTGTCCGCTGGGCCAAACCCGCCATGAACCCGGGGGCATGAGGGCTGTCACCTGCCGCATCCGGTAGCAACCCTATGTCCATGGCACAGGACACGCACTTGGAGCCCCTGAAGCGCAAGGCCTATGAAAAGGAGCTGCGCAAGCTCCAATCCCAACTCAGCCAGCTTCAGGATTGGGTCAAGCAGGAGCAGATGCGTGTCATTGTCGTCTTCGAAGGCCGGGACGCGGCGGGCAAGGGCGGAACGATTCGCGCCATCACCGAGCGGGTCAGTCCCCGGGTGTTCCGCGTGGTGGCCCTCCCGGCGCCTTCGAGCCGGGAGAAATCACAGATGTACCTGCAGCGGTACGTGCCGCATTTCCCCGCGGCGGGTGAGATCGTGATCTTCGACCGCAGCTGGTACAACCGGGCCGGAGTCGAGCCGGTGATGGGCTTCTGCACGCCCGAGGAGCACGAGCGCTTCCTCATCGGCTGTCCCGTCTTCGAGAAGTACATGGTCGAAAGCGGAATCCTCCTGGTGAAGATCTGGCTGGAGGTCGGCAAGGCGGAGCAGGCGCGGCGGTTCGCGGCGCGCATCGACGACCCCTTGCGGCAGTGGAAGCTCAGCCCCATGGACATCAAGTCCTGGACGCGCTGGTACGACTACTCCAAGGCGAGGGATCAGATGCTGGCCGCGACGGACACGCCCTATGCGCCCTGGTACGTCCTGCGGTCCGACAACAAGAAGAAGGCGCGGCTCAACTGCATCCGCTTCCTGCTGGAGAAGATTCCCCATCAGCGCGTGAAGCGCCCCAAGGTGAAGCTGCCCCGCCGCTCCACGCAGGGCGAGTACGACGACGAGGCTTCCCTTCAGGGCAGGCGCTTCATCCCTGAAAAGTACTGAGGAGGGCGGCGGGGTCCGTCACCTCGAGGTCCGCGCCGTGGCGGCGCAGTCCGGAGGGCTGGCCCAGCCGGTCGACGCCAATGACATAGGCGAAGTGGGCCGCCCGCGCGGCCGCGACGCCCGCGGGGGTGTCGTCGAAGAGGACGGCCTCGTCGCAGGTGACACCGAGCGCCCGGGCCGCCGCGAGGTAGAGCTCGGGGGGCGGCGTGGCTTCGAGCCGTGCGTCGAAGAGGTCCACGATGCCGGCCGACCGGAGCATCTCCGCGCCGTGCCTGCTCGCGGAGACGGCCGCGGTCCGGAGTCCCTCGGCGCGCGCCGCCTGGACGTAGCGGACCGCTCCCTCATACGTCTCCACGCGCTCCTGCCGCAGCAGCTCCACCAGGAGCTCTCCCTTGCGGTCGTTCAGTGCGTGGACCGTGCTCTCCGGCAGCTCGATGCCGCGGGCGTCGAGGAACATGTGGATGCCTTCCAGGGACGGCCTGCCATCGAAGCAGCGGCTGTAGTCGCGCACCAGGTCGAAGGGGATGAAGGGCTGCCCCGAGGACCGCGCGCGCTGCCGCAGGTAGTAGTCGCACAGCTGCTTCCAGGCCCTGGCATGGAGGCTGGCGGTCTGGGTGAGGACGCCATCCACACCGAAGAGGCAGGCGCGCGCGCGCGGCGGGAGCCCCAGCTTCGTCCGTGCAAGGGGCGGCTGGCCCAGGATGAAGACGTCCACCGCGTGGGCGAACCCGTCCTCCTCGTTGGTGCGGGTGACGTGGCGCGCGGAGCGTTGGACCTCGGCGCTGGCGTTGCCCATGGCGATGCCCAGGCCGGCGGTGTTCAGCATGGGCAGGTCGTTGGCCATGTCCCCGATGACCGCGATCTGCTCGAGGGGAAGCGAGAGGAGGCGCGCGGCCTCACGCACGACCATTCCCTTGTTCGCCTCGGGGTGCGTGACGTCGAGGTAGTAGGCCGTCGAGCGCGCTGCGGACGCCTCGGCGCCCAGCCGCACGGCGAGCTCCGCCTCACAGCGCGCGACCCGCGCCGTGTCCTCGCTCACCCCGACGATCTTGATGGCGCCGTCGAGCACACCGTGCAGGTCCCCGACGACGGTTGGGTCGAACCCGACGTTGCTCCGCTCGCGCGCCACGCGGAAGGCGTCGCGGTCGCGCAGGAACCAGCCTGCCCCCTGATAGACCCAGACATCCAGGCCCGCCTGGAGCATGAAGTCGACGGCGTGTCCGGCGATGGCGGGAGGCAGGATCCGCTGCGCCAGCACCGTCGTCAGGTCAGGCTTGACGTACATGCCGCCGTTGAACGCGGCCAGGGGAGCGGTGAGGCCCAGCGGGGCCACCAGCGCGGCCATCCCACGCGGCGGACGCCCGCTCGTAAGGGTGAACATGACGCCGCTGTCGCGCAGCCGGGCCACGGCCTCGCGGGTTCGCGAGGTGAGGACCTTGTCCTTCGTCACCAGGGTCCCGTCGACGTCCGCGATGAGCAACTTGATGGTCATGGCTGTCTCCGCCCGCCCGCTGCCGTGACCACACGCCGGGCGCTGCCAGTGACAGTGTGGCCCCAGGCTCAAGATGGCATCGCGACGCGGGCCGCACGCTCCTGCCCGGCGCCCGGAGGCAGCCCCGTTGCCGAGCGCCCCACCGCCGGTTGCCGGTGCACCGGGACGCCCTCAGGTTTGGCTCCAGGGACGGGAGGAAGACATGCCGACGAAGGCAGGGCTCAGCGCAACCGTGCGAGCCATTGTTGCCGACGCAAAGGGCATCCTGGCGGCGGACGAGACGGTCTCCACGATCACGAAGCGCCTGACCGCGCGCGGAATCGAGTCGACCGCGGACAGCCGCCGCGCCTACCGGGAGCTGCTCTTCAGCACGCCCGGCATCGCCGGGTTCATCGGCGGTGTCATCCTGCAGGACGAGACGATCCACCAGGACAGCGCGGACGGCATCCCACTGGCCGACCTGCTCGCGCGCCGCGGCATCATTCCCGGCATCAAGGTCGACGCCGGTGTCCGTCCCCTCGCCGGCGCGCCGGGAGAGTCCGTCACGGAAGGGCTCGATGGGCTCCGCGAGCGGCTGGAACAATACCGCGAGCTGGGCGCGCGCTTCGCCAAATGGCGCGCGGTCTTCGTCATCCGCGATGGACGTCCCTCGGCGACGTGCATCCACGCGAACGCGCACGCGCTCGCGCGTTACGCCGCCCTCTGCCAGGAGCAGGGCCTGGTGCCCATCGTGGAGCCCGAGGTCCTGATGGAGGGAGCGCACGCGATCGAGCGGTGTGAGGACGTGACGGGGCGCGTGCTGCAGGCGGTCTTCACCGAGCTCTTCGCCGCGCGGGTGGCCCTGGAAGGGATGTTGCTCAAGCCGAACATGGTCACCGGGGGCCTGGGCTCCGCGAGGCATGCCTCGGTGGAGGAGGTGGCGGAGGCGACGTTGCGAGTCCTGACGCGCCATGTGCCGCCCGCGGTCCCCGGCATCGTCTTCCTGTCCGGCGGACAGGACGCGGTCCTGGCCACGGAACACCTCAACGCCCTCAACGCGCTGCAAGGCCCGAAGCCCTGGACGCTGAGCTTCTCTTTCGGGCGCGCGCTGCAGGACGAGGCGCTCGAAGCCTGGCAGGGCCAGCGCGAGCAGGTGCCCGCCGCCCAGCGGGCGTTCCTCCACCGCGCCTGGTGCGACAGCGCGGCGGTCCTGGGCAGCTACAGCGCGGCCATGGAGGGCGAAGCAGGCATCGCCCCGGCCGACTCAACGCTCCACACCCACCACTGATGGGAGGCATGTCATGGCACACCCCGAAGGAACGGAAGCGTCGGAGTATGGGTCGCCGTTGTCCGCCAGGGAGCACGGCCAGGGGCCCTCCGCTCCAGGCCGCGAGCGGACCCGGGGCGGAGGACCGCTCACCGCCAGGGAAGTGGAGTTGATGAACGCATACTGGCGGGCGTGCAACTACCTGGCGGTGGGGATGATCTACCTCCAGGACAACCCGCTGCTGCACCGGCCCCTGCTGCCGAAGGACGTGAAGCACCGGCTGCTCGGCCACTGGGGCGCGAGCCCGGCGCTCTCGTTCACCTGGGTCCACCTGAACCGGCTCATCGTCGAGCAGAACCTCGACATCATCTTCGTGGCCGGGCCGGGCCACGGCGCCCCGGGCGTGCTCGGGCCGGCGTACCTGGAGGGCACCTACTCGGAGGTCTATCCGGACAAGAGCATGGACGCGGAGGGGATGCGGAAGTTCTTCAAGCAGTTCTCCTTCCCCGGGCACATCGGCAGCCACGTCACCCCGGAGACGCCAGGCTCCATCCACGAAGGCGGCGAGCTGGGCTACAGCCTCTCCCACGCGTACGGCATGGCCTTCGACAACCCGGACCTCATCGTCGCCTGCGTCGTGGGTGACGGCGAGGCCGAGACGGGGCCGCTCGCGACGGCCTGGCACTCGAACAAGTTCATCAACCCCGTGCGGGACGGCGCCGTGCTGCCCATCCTGAACCTCAACGGGTACAAGATCGCCAACCCGACCATCCTCTCCCGCATCAGCCAGGAGGAGCTGGAGGCGCTGTTCGTCGGCTACGGCTACAAGCCCTACTTCGTCGAGGGCAGCGACCCGGCCCAGATGCACCAGAAGATGGCGCAGACCCTGGAGCAGGCCATCGAGGAGATCCGCGCCCTGCAGAAGACGGCACGGCTGACGGACACCCCGACGCGTCCGCGCTGGCCCATGATCATCCTGCGCTCGCCCAAGGGCTGGACCGGTCCGAAGGAGCTGGACGGGCACAGACTGGAGGGGAGCTGGCGCTCACACCAGGTCCCCTTCGGCGACGTGCGAGGCAACCCGGCGCACCTGAAGGCGCTCGAGGACTGGATGCGCAGCTACCGGCCCGAGGAGCTGTTCGACGCGGAGGGACGGCTGATGCCGGAGCTCCGGTCGCTCGCGCCCAAGGGGGCGCGGCGGATGAGCGCGAACCCCCACGCCAACGGCGGCCTGCTCCGCAAGGCGCTCCGGCTGCCTGACTTCCGCGACTACGCGGTCAAGGTCGGCTCGCGCGGCACCACGCTGCATGAGAACACGAAGCCGCTCGGCGAGTTCCTGCGCGACATCATGCGCGACAACCCGACGAGCTTCCGCGTCTTCGGTCCGGACGAGACCGCCTCCAACCGGCTCCAGGCCCTCTACGAGGTGAGCGGGAAGACGTGGATGGCCAACATGTTGCCGGAGGATGCCGACGGGGGCTACCTCGCGCGGGACGGCCGCGTCATGGAGATGCTGTCGGAGCACACGCTGCTGGGCTGGCTGGAGGGGTACCTGCTCACGGGGCGCCACGGCCTCTTCCACACCTACGAGGCGTTCGCCCACGTCGTGGACTCCATGTTCAACCAGCACGCCAAGTGGTTGGACATCAGCAAGAACCACGTGAAATGGCGGGCGCCCGTCGCCTCGGAGAACATCCTGCTGTCCTCGACGGTGTGGCGTCAGGACCACAACGGGTTCTCACATCAGGACCCGGGCTTCATCGACCTGGTGACGAACAAGTCCGGCTCGGTCACGCGCATCTACCTGCCGCCGGATGCCAACACGCTGCTGGTGGTGGCGGACCAGTGCCTGCGCAGCACCGACTGCGTCAACGTCATCGTCGCGGACAAGCAGAAGCACCTGCAGTTCACCAGCATCGACGAGGCCGTCGCCCACTGCGCCAAGGGGTTCGGCATCTGGAAGCGGGCCAGCACGGACGAGGACGCGGAGCCGGATGTCATCCTGGCCTGCTGCGGTGACGTCGCGACGCAGGAGGCCCTGGCCGCCGCCTCCATCCTGCGCGCCCGCGCGCCGAACCTGAAGCTGCGCTTCGTCAACGTCGTGGACCTGTTCAAGCTCCAGTCGTCGGCGGACCACCCGCACGGCTCCACCCAACGCGAGCTCCAGAGCCTGTTCCCGCCGGGCAAGCCCATCATCTTCAGCTTCCACGGCTATGCGTCACTCATCCACAAGCTGGCCTATCGCTACATCGACCACGAAGACCTGCACGTGCATGGCTACCGGGAGAAGGGCAACATCAACACGCCCTTCGAGCTGGCCATCCTCAACGACACGTCCCGCTTCCATCTGGTCATCGACGTCATCGACCGTGTGCCGGGGCTGAGCGCCAAGGCGGGGCACCTGAAGGAGGAGATGAAGAACGCCATCCTCGACAACCTGGCCTACGCGCACGAGCACGGCCGGGACCGGCCTGAGATCGCGGACTGGACCTGGCCGGACTGAAAGGCCGCTCACGCATGGCGCGACCGGGCGCCATGCGTGGGCCTCGCGGCGGTTACTGCCCCAGCACGACGCGGAAGATCCGCTCGTTGCTGTTGTTGGGGACGCTGTCCTTGTCACCCTGGTTGGTGGTGGTCAGCCAGAGGTTGCCGTCCGGGGTGGGCTCCACGGTGCGCAGCCGGCCGTACGTGCCGACGAAGAACTGCTGCACGTTGGTCAGGCTGGTGCCGCTGATGACCTCGCGGTAGAGGCGCGTGCCGCGGCCGCAGGCCACGTAGAGGACGTCGCGCACCACCGCGATGCCGGAGCACGAACCGTCCGCCGTGGAGTAGGTCTGCTTCGGCGCGATGTACCCGGCCGTCGCGCAGCCGGAGCCGCCCTGGGACACCGTGCCCTCGCAGTTGGGCCAGCCGTAGTTGCCGCCCTTCTGGATGAGGTTGGTCTCGTCCATCACGGAGTTGCCGAACTCCTGCTGCCACAGCCGGCCCTGCGAGTCGAAGGCCAGGCCCTGTGGGTTGCGGTGGCCGTAGCTCCACACGTAGTTGCCGAAGGGGTTGTCGGACGGGACGGTGCCGTCGGCGTTGAGGCGCAGCACCTTGCCGGCCAGGTTGTTGATGTCCTGCGCGTAGGCGCCGTTCTGGGCATCCCCCGTGGACGCGTAGAGCTTCCCATCCGGGCCAAAGCGCAGGCGCCCGCCGTTGTGGAACTTGTTGCGGCCAATGCCCTGGAGCAGCACCTGGAGCGACGCGGTGTTGAGGGCGCCGTTCTCATACCGCAGCCGCACGATGCGGTTGTCGGTGGGGGAGGTGTGCATCACGTACAGCCAGCGGTCGGTGGCGAAGGTGGGGGAGAGCGCCAGCCCCATCAGGCCGCCCTCGCCGTCGGTGCTCTGCACGTTGGGGACGGTGCCCACGGACGTCTTCTGGCCCGTCGCCGGGTCCAGGCGAATGATGTTGTGCGCGTCGCGGCGGCTGTAGAGCACCGTGCCGTCCGGCAGGTTCACCAGGCCCCACGGGATGTCGTTGTCGGTGGCGACCTGGATGACGGAGCAGACCGCGTTCGCGCAGGCCTGGCCGGTGGTGACCGTCACGGACGCGCTCTGGGCGGATGCGTTGGCCTGGGCGTCGCGGGCGAGCACGGCGTAGGTGTAGGCCGTGTTCGCGGACAGGCCGCTGTCCACGAAGGTCGTCCCAGGAGGAGCGCCGGCCACCGTGCCAATCTTCACGCCGCCCCGGAACACGTCATACGCGCTCACGCCCACGTTGTCGGTGGACGCGGTCCAGTTCACCGTCACGCTGGTGCCGGACGCCGTGGCGGTGACGCCCGTCGGGATGCTGGGAGCCTGGGTGTCCGCCTGGCACTGCGGCACGGTGATGGAGAGCGTGGCGCTGCCCTGGGAGACATTGCCCACCGCGTCCCGCGCATTCACATACAGGCCCCACGTCACGCCGGGGACCAGGGTCAGCCCGGTGGACACCGTGGCGCCGGAGACGGACTTCATCAGCTGGCCGTCATGGTAGACGTCGTAGAAGGCCACGCCCTGGTTGTCCGTGGACGGCGACCAGGACAGGGTCGCCGAGTTGCACGTCACGTTGGACAGCGCGAGCCCCGTGGGCACGGTGGGCGCCTGGGTGTCGGCCGGAAACGACCACTGCTGGTTCGTCTGGGCGTTGCAGGTCCAGACGATGACCTTCGAGCTGTTGGCGGTGGCCTGACCGGACACGTCGAGGCACAGCGAGGTCGCCGAGTGGATCACCGCGCCGGCGGTGTTGCGGACCCACCGCTGGTTCGCCGTCCCATTGCAGGCGGCAATGACGGCCCGGGCCCCGGAGCTGGCGGTCTCCGGCTGGACGCACCACGAGCCACCGAACGCGCGGAGCTCGCCTTCGGGCGTGAAGAGGAACCGCTGGTTGTCCTGGCTGTGGCAGTCATAGATGTGGAGCTCCTGCCCCGCCGTCTGACTGTTCTGTGCCACGTCGAGGCAGCGGCCGGACTGCACGCTGACGAGCCGCGAGCCGGCGACCACCGCGGCGGTCTGTGTCTGGAGTTCGGGGCCGTCCTCCGGCCTTTCTCCACAAGCAACAGCGGCGACCAGGAATGCTCCTGCCACCAGGTGACGCACGTGCATTGAGATGCTCCTTTGCATTCCGTCTCTTTCACGGAATCCAGGAAGCGCCTCAAGTGAACTCTCGGGAACGCACGCGCGGGTGTTGAACGGCTATCAACAGGCCCCCAGGTTCAATTTCCTGCCGCCGAAGCCGCTCTCACCGCCTCCGCTCGCTGGAGCCGCTCCGCGCGGAACCGGCGCAGGCGGCGGTTGCTGATGGTCAACCCGTCGACTCCGCCGGAGGCCGCGCGCGTGAACGTGACCGCGCCGAGCGAGCCTGCGAAGCGGTCTCCACCGACGGCCTCCAGCACCACCTCGTCCCGGCGCGGCCAGCGGATGGCCAGCTTCCCGTCCGCGACGCGCACCGTGTAGGTCATGTCGACCTCGTCGCTGCGGTACTGCCCCGCGAAGGCCGCCAACGCCGAAGCCGTGGGCTTCGGCTCGGTCACGCGGACGAAGGGCCGCGTCGTGGGCCAGGCGTCCCGGATGCTCAGCTCGCGCGGGGAGGAGAAGCGCCAGACGTGCATCGACTCGCCTGGACGGAACGCGCCATCGCCCATGGGCACGAAGGCGGTGGGCACGCCGACCTGGCGCAGCGCTCCGTCCTTGAACTCCAGCCGCACCACTTCATCCGTCAGCGGACTCCAGTAGTCGCCCGCCAGCGCCGCCAACTCCGTCTCCGCCATCTTCACGGCGGGCGGCAGCTCGTCCTTCAGGTGCGCGCCCAGGTACACGTCGGCGACCTTCCGGGCGAGCACGCTGGCGTCAATCAGGCCGCTGTTGCAGAGGGTGACGATGGCGACCCGCTGCGCGGGAAAGAGGAGGGCCTCCGTGCGGAAGCCGCCGTCCATGCCGTCGTGGCTCACCATGTCCAGGCCGCGATACCCCATCAACCGGAGGCCGCCGCCGTAGCCCGTCACGGTGCCGTCGTTCAACCGGCCGGAGGTCCGCACCAGCGCGACCAGCGCCTGCCCACCGACGCGTGCGTCGAGCAGGTTCTGCTCCCACTTCAGCATGTCGCCAACCGTGGAGAACAGGTTGCCCGCGCCATAATGGGCGGAGTTGGAGATGCTGAGTCGCCAGCCTCCGCCGTCGCGGGAGGTGTAGCCCCAGGCGCGCCGGGGAAAGAGCTCGGTGTGGTCTTCGCGGAAGCGGGTGTCGCTCATACCGAGCGGCTTGAAGATCCGCTCGTGGGCGAACGCCTGCAGCGACTGACCGGAGACGCGCCGCACCACGACCGCCAGCAACGTGTAGGCGGCATTGCCATACAGGACCTCCGCGCCCGGTTCGAAGTTCACGCCGCGTTGCCGGCTCAGCGCCCAGAGGATGTCTGCTTCGGTGGACACGTCATCGCCGCGCCAGCCCGCCAGGTTCAGCAGCTGTCCCTGCTCCCGCAGCCCGTTGGTGTGATGCATCAGGTGCGCGAGCGTGAGGGTCTTCCCATACGCGGGCAGCTCCGGCACGTACTTGCGGATGTCGTCGTCCAGCGAGAGCTTGCCCTCCTGCGCCAGCAGTCCAATCGAGAAGGCCGTGAACTGCTTGGAGATGGAGGCGATGGAGAAGACCGAGCGCGGCGTGACCGGGGCGTCGTGCTCCAGGTCCGCCATGCCGTAGCCTCGCGCGTAGTCCAGCACGCCGTCGCGTGAGATGCCCACGGCGCAGCCGGGCGCGGTCTTGCTGTTCCACTGCGAGAAGTGTGCATCCACCTGCTTGTGGCGGTCCCTGGGCGGGGCCGCCGTGACCGGAGCGGCCAGGGCAGGGGCACACGTGAGCGCGGCGAACAGGAACGACGACACGAGCAGCTTGCGCGGCATGGAGCGCTTCCAGGGCAAGGGGTGAACGAGGGCACCCTGCCTGCGCTGACGCCATGCCGTGGGGAGTGTTCAGCCGGTGGGGCCGGGCCCGCGGTGAACGGGCACCCCCATGCGGCGAACGGGCCGCCCTTCAGCGCTTGATGCGCTGGCCTGCCGCTACTTCTTGTCGCCGCGGCCCTTGAACAGCTTCTGGCCCAGGGTGAAGAGCACCACCAGCAGGGCGCCGGCGCCCAGGCCCACCGCGGCGTTGAGCACCATGGGGGCGAGCCCACCCAGGACGTTGCCCACGCCCGGGACGCGCCCCGCCCACGCGGTGAAGGACTCCTCAGCGTGGTGCAGGCCGGAGACGCCGTGCACGAGGATGCCGCCACCCACCAGGAACATGGCCGCCGTGCCCGCCACGGAGAGGAACTTCATCAGCCACGGCGCCGCGCGGAGGATGCCCCTGCCCAGGCCCTGCGCGAAGCCACCGCTCTTGCGGCTGAGGTACAGGCCCGCGTCGTCCAGCTTCACGATGCCCGCCACCAGCCCGTACACGCCCACCGTCATGATGAGGGCAATGCCCACCATGACCGAGACGCGGGTGGGGAAGTCCGCCGCCGCCACGGTGCCCAGCGTGATGGCGATGATCTCCGCGGAGAGGATGAAGTCCGTGCGCACCGCGCCCTTGATCTTGTCCTTCTCCAGGGCCACCCGGTCGACGTTCGGGTCCTCCAGCGTCTTGCGCAGCTCGGCGTGGTGCGCCTCGTCCTCTTCCTTGCCGTGCAGGAGCTTGTGCGCCAGCTTCTCCGCGCCCTCGAAGCAGAGGAAGGCGCCGCCAATCATCAGCAGCGGGGTCACCAGCCAGGGCGCCAGCGCGCTGATGGCCAGCGCCGCCGGCACCAGGATGGCCTTGTTGACGAGCGAACCCTTCGCCACCGCCCACACCACGGGCAGCTCGCGGTCCGCGTTCACGCCCGTCACCTGCTGCGCGTTGAGCGCCAGGTCGTCTCCCAACACACCCGCGGTCTTCTTCGCCGCCACCTTCGTCAGGATGGAGACGTCATCCAGGATGGTGGCGATGTCGTCGATGAGCGCAATCAGGCTGCTGCCTGCCATGGATGTCTTCCGGGCTGGGGGGTGGGGACGTCACCCTGCTGCAGCGCGGATTAGCACAGCTGGAGGAGCCGCGCTCCAGCGACGGCGGGTCACCCTCCCGGGGCGACCTCCCACGGCAGCACGGCGGTGAAGGTGGCACCTCCGCCCTCCGTGGGCTCCAGGTGGATGCTCCCCCCATGCGCCTCCGCGATGTGACGGGCCATCCACAGCCCCAGCCCGAAGCCGCCGTGGTGATTGACGGAGCTGGCACGCTCGAAGCGCCCGAAGACGCGCTCCTGGTCCTCCGGCCCGATGCCGGCGCCATGGTCCCGCACCGCCAGGCTCACCCGGCCCTTCGCGCGCGCCACGGTGACCTCCACGGGCCTGCCCGTCCCGAACTTGAGGGCGTTGTCCATGAGGCTGTCGAGCAGCTGCTCCAGCCTCGCGCGGTCGTAGCTCCCCACCACCGGCAGGGGCGCCTCCAGGGTGAGGGCGCAGTTCGCGTGCAGGGCCTTCGGCCGCCACCGTGCCACGACCGTGGCCGTCAGCTCCGCCAGGTCGACCTCCTGTCGTGAGAGGTCCAGCGGCCCGGTGACGAACTCCGACACGTCGACCAGCTGCTCCACCAGGCGCGCCAGGCGCTGGAGGTGCTTCTGCGTCGTCCCTGCCTTGAGCCGGGTGGCTTCCGGGGTCGCGTCCGGGGCCCCGGCGTCCAGGCCGTGCACCAGGGACTGGAGGCTGAGCGACAGGGCGCTCACGGGCGTGCGCAGCTCGTGGCTGGCGAGCCGCAGGAAGTCGTCCCGCGTCCGCACGGACTCGCGCAGCGAATCCTTCTCCACCTCGTTGCGGACCACCTCCCGGCGCACGCGGGCCATGTCCAGCTGGGTGCGCACCCGCACCAGCAGCTCGCGCGCGGAGAAGGGCTTCACCAGGTAGTCATCCGCGCCGCTTCGCAGGCCCTCCACCGTGGCCTCGTCGCCCGCCCGCGCGGACAGCAGGATGATGGGGATGGCGCGCGTGCGTTCGTCGGCACGCAGCTCCCGCACCAGGCCAAAGCCATCCAGCACCGGCATCATCACGTCGGAGAGGATGAGGTCCGGCGGCCGGACGCGCGCCTGCTCCAGCGCCTCCTGCCCGTTCCTGGCGGCCTCCACGTGCGGGAAGACGTGCTTGAGCAGACCCGTGACGTAGGCGCGCAGGTCGGCGTTGTCGTCCACCAGGAGGATGCGGGACCGCGCGAGCTCGGCGGAGACCTCTGGAGGGAGCGACACGGATGCGAGCGGCGCCCCGATGTCCGTGGCGCTGACGTCCGTGGACCAGCGGCGCGCCTCCTCCACGAAGGGGACGGCGCCCGAGGGCACCGGCCCTGGCCGGAAGGTGTGTTCGACGCGGTCCGGGGGCAGGTGTTCCGCCCCCCGCGGCAGCCGCAGGGTGAAGGTGGTGCCCCTGCCCAGCTGGCTCGTCACCGCGACGCTGCCCCCATGCAGCTTCACCAGCTCCTGCACCAGCGCGAGCCCGATGCCCGTCCCCTCGTGGCTGCGGCCCTGGGTGACGCGGACGCGGTAGAAGCGCTCGAAGACGCGCGGGAGCTCCTCCTCGGGGATGCCCACCCCCGTGTCCTCCACGCGGAGGATGGCCTGCGCGTCCTCCCACTGGAGGCTCACGCGGATCTCCCCGCGGTAGGTGTACTTCACCGCGTTGGAGAGCAGGTTGAGGACAACCTTCTCCCACATCTCCGGGTCGACGTAGAGGGGCTCGGGCAGGGGCGGACAGTCCACCACCAGCCGCAGGCCCGCGCTCTCCACCGCGGACTGGAAGGCGCTCGCGAGGTTCGTGGTGAAGACAGACAGGTCCACGGGCACGTAGCGGGCCTGCGCCCGTCCCGCCTCCATCCGGGAGAAGTCGAGCAGGGTGTTGACCATCTTGTAGAGCCGCAAGGCATTGCGGCGCACCAGCTCCAGCGGCTCTCCCTCCAACGACTTCGGCATCCCCGCCAGCGCGTCCTCGATGGGGCCGAGGATGAGCGTGAGCGGGGTGCGGAACTCGTGGCTGACATTGCTGAAGAACGCGGTCTTGGCCGCGTCCAGCCGGGCCAGCTCCTCCGCCCGCTGCTTCTCCTGCTCATAGGCGCGGGCGCTGGCGATGCTGGCGGAAAGCTGCCGCGCCAGCAGCTGCAGGAAGCCGCGGTACTCGCCGTCCAGCGCGCGCAGGGGGCTCAGGCCCGCCACGAGCACCGCCGTGGTGTCCGTCTCCACGCCCATGGACACCGGGAGGACGAGCGCTCGCGTCGTGGGCTCCGGCCAGGGCCCGCCGGGAAGGGGCCCGAAACGTGGGTGGAGGTCCTCGAGCAGGACCTCCTGTCCCGACCCCGTGACGCTCGCGAGCGGCCAGGAGGACGTGTCATCCAGCGCCAGCGCGAGGGGCGCGGCGCTCCCGCCACGCTCCAGGCCCGCGCAGCTGACCAGGCGTGCCTGCTCCGCCTTGACGACGTAGAGCAGCGCGAAAGGCACGTCGTACGCCGCCTGCGACAGCACCTCCTCCAGCGAGCGGAAGATGTCCTCGACCTTCTTGTCCAGGGCCATCCGGATGGACAGCTCCCGGAGGATTCCCAGCCGGCGGTCACCCACCACCTGCCGGGTCGTCTCACTCGCGATGGCGAAGAGGCCGGCGATCTCTCCCGACTCGCCGATGGTCGGGTTGTAGGACCAGGTGAAGTAGGACTCCTCCCGCAGGCCACCGGGGCGGCGCGCGAAGTTGACGTTCCCGTCTTCGATGTAGATGGGCTCGCCCGTGTCCTGGGCGCGCTTGATCAACGGCCCCAGCTGCGCCCACTCCTCGATGAGCGCCTCGTTTCCGCGCGCGCCCAGCGTCTCGGGATGCTTCGCCCCCAGGATGGGCCGGAACGGGTCGTTGTAGAGCATGCGCAGCTCGGGGCCCCAGAAGAGGATGATGGGGTAGGGCGAGCGCAGCATCGTGCTGACGGACGTCCTCAGGGACTGGGGCCAGTGCTCGAGCGGGCCGAGCGAATTGCTGGACCAGTCATGGGCCCGCATCAGCGCGCCCATCTCACCGCCGTGCTGGATGAAGGGCTCTTCCCGTCCCTCGCGGTGAGGCGTGTCCGGCACCCCGGTTTCGCTGGGAGCCGTCGCGCGCGAGTAGGTCGAGGAGCTCATCGAGCAAGGTCGTTATCACACGCCCCCAAGGCCGGGCGGGGCGTGTGGGCGGAAGGTTGACCCCTCGACGCAGGCCCTGGAGGGCGAGCAGCCAGCCACTCCGTGTGCGGCTACGTGCGGGAATGGCCCCGGCGCGCGGCGTCCACGCTCCAGATGCCGGAGCCGTGCGCGGCGATGTAGAAGAAGACGAAGCAGTAGAGCGCCGCGAGCTCGCCCTTGTTCAGCATGGGGTTGAGGTTGCCCCCGTTGGGGATGACGTGCCCCATGAAGAAGGCGACGGCCATGGTGCCGCTGGAGATGAACGCCGCAGGCCCGGCGAACAACCCGATGGCCACGAGCAGACCGCCCAGGAACTCGATGCCTCCCGCGCCGTAGACGATGAACGGCGGCGCTCCGGCGGGCATCCCTCCGAACATGCCGAAGACCTTCTGCATGCCGTGCAGCATGAACATCAGCCCCGCGGCGATGCGGAGCAGGGCGTAGATGCGTTCAGCGTGGGGCCGCAGGAATCCCATGGTGTTCTCCGAGCGTGTGCCGGGGGATGGAAGGTCCCGGCACGCGCCCGTGAACCATAACGGCGGGCCCGTGTCCACGCCGCGCACGGGCCCGGGGCGTCACTTGCTGCTCTGGACCACGGTCTCGTCCACGATGGTGAGCTTGTCCACCGCGCCCGTCATCCCGATGTGCGTGAAGGCGCTGTAGGGATAGGCGCCGTCATCGAGCTGCTCCACGAACTCGATTTCATCGCCCGTCACCTGGCGGCCATCCTCCAGGGTCACCGTGAACGCGCCTTCCTGGAAGCGCACGCGCCAGATGCAGGCGCCCATGCGGCCCGCACCCGTGGTCACGCCGAAGCCCTCCACGCCGAAGTACGTGTCCGGGTGGCGCATGCGGTCCATGTACGCCCAGATCTGCACGGAGGACCACTCCCACCAGCGGTGCGGGAGCATGAAGGCCACCATCTCGCCCTGGTTGCGCACGTTGATGGCGTAGGAGGAGCCGCCCGGGCTTCCGGTGAACGTGGGCAGCATCCGCATGCCGCCATCGGGGTTGCTCGGGTCCGGGGCCAGCGACAGCGTGCTGATGACCTGGTCCTCGTTGCGGCCGTAGTACCGGATGCCCTCATCGCTCGCGCCGAAGTCCACGATGGACTTCTGCCGCCAGCTTTCGGCGCGGCCCATGACGCCGACGACGCCGTCCTTGTCCAGGCTGTTCAAGCCGGTGACCACCAGGCCCTCGTCGGTGGACTTCAGCGCCGCGCTGCCCGTGCCACAGTGGGTGATGCCCTCGAAGCGCTGCACACAGTTGCGCGGGGCCGCCATGACCTCCTGCGACGCGGAGGCGGCCTTGGCCTCCTCCTGCGAGGGTTCTCCCTGACAGCCCGCGATGACTCCCACCAGCGTGGCCGTCAGCAGCCGGCCCACGAACATTCCTGCTCGCATCATGGACATCCATTCCTCCTTGGGGTGGACAGCGGAGGTCAGATGTCTGCAATGGATAGACCATGATGCCCAACCGAGACAGTCACTCGGATGGCAATGATTGTCGTGCGGAGGCTGTGACGGTTCAGGTCACAGGAAAGCGGGTTTTGTGGCGTTTCCGGCTATTTCTGCCGCGGCCCGTCATTCCTGACGCCCAATTGGTTTCGCGCCGCGTCGATGGTTTCGAGCAAGGCAATGCTGTGTTGCAGCGGATGCAGGGGTGACTCGGTGCGTCCCTCGGCGATGTGGAGCGCGACCGCGGCCGCCTGCCAGGCGAGGCCTTCGCTGCCGTGGATGCCGGACGGGTCGGTCCAGCGCAGCCGCTGGTCCGACCTGGCGGCCTTCAACGTGAAGCCGCTGGGGGTGAAGAAGCGCGAGTCAATCTGGAGGCGCGCGTGCGTCCCCGCGATGACGGCTTCCTGGGGTGTCTCCGCGAAGAGGGTGGTGTGCAGCAGCGCCTGGGCGCCCGTGGGGTACGTGAGGACGAGGGCCGCCTGTCCGTCCACGCCTGTCTCGGTGAGCGAACCCGTGGCGTGCACGTGCGGCGGCGGGCCGAGCACGAGGTGCGCGAGCCAGATGGGATAGATGCCGATGTCCAGCAGCGCGCCACCGCCGAGCGCGGGGTTGAAGACGCGGCCTTCGGGGTCGAAGTCGAAGCAGCCCCCGAAGTCCGCCATGACGAGCCGGACGTCGCCGAGCACGCCGTCGTGCAGCAGCCGTTCGATGAGCAGGGTTTGCGGGAGGAAGCGCGACCACAGGGCTTCCATGGCGAAGACGCCCGCGGCGCGAGCGGCCCGGGCGATGTCGCGGGCCTCGCCAGCGTCGAGCGCGAGCGGCTTCTCCACGAGGACGTGCTTGCCGGCGGCGATGGCGAGCAAGGCCTGTCGCTTGTGTTCGCTGTGGGGAGACGCGACGTAGACGATGTCGACGTCGGGGTCCGTGACGAGCTGCTCGTAGGACTCGTGGACGCGCGGGACGCCGTACTGCGCGGCGAAGCGCCGGGCGCGCTCGGGGTCACGCGAGGCCACCGCGTGGACGCGCTGGTCGGTGTGCCGGTGCAGGGCCCAGACGAAGCCCCCGGCAATCCGCCCTGGCGCGAGCACGCCCCAGCGCAGCACGGGTCCTCCGCGCAGGGGGATGGCTTCGACGTGGGGGAGGGTGGTGGGGAAGGCGCTCACGGTCCAAACTCTAGCCGGGGGACGCCGGAGGCGGATGGAGTAGGGTGCGCGCCCGATGTCGCTCCCGCTCGTGCACATCTACTGCGACGGCGCCTGTTCGCCGAACCCCGGCCTGGGAGGCTGGGGCTCCATCCTCATTGCTCCCGAACGCAATGGCTACCGCAAGGAGCTCCAGGGCTCGGAGGCGGACTCCACCAACAACCGGATGGAGTTGACCGCGGCGCTCGCCGCGCTGAAGGCCCTGAAGACGCCGTGCCGCGTCCAGGTGTTCACCGACTCGAAGTACGTGTGCAACGCCTTCGCGGAGAAGTGGCTGGACACGTGGCAGGGCAATGGCTGGCGCACGTCGGGCAAGAAGGCCGTGTCCAACGCGGACCTGTGGCGCGAGCTGCTGGAGGCCGTCCGCGTTCATCAGGTGACGTGGCACTGGGTTCGGGGCCACTCGGATGACGTGGAGAACAACCGCGCGGATGCGCTGGCCGTGGCGGCCCGGCTGGAACTGGCGGCCCGGCTCGGACGGTAGCCCCAGGGCGCACGGGCCATCCGGGCGGTGATGGGTTCATTCCGGGCGTCGTGCATCGAGGTGCAGCAATGCCAGTGCATTCGGCAGGGCCGCGCCTTCCGCCGTGTTGTCGAAGATACACCACACCCGGCGGCCGGCCTGCTCGTGGCCCGCAATCTCCACGGACAGGGCCTCCAGGAACGTCTGGGAATATTCGGAGTAATACATCTTCGGTGAGCCGTGCAGCCGGTAGTAGACGACCTCCGCGTCTGGAGGCTGGGGCGCGCTCACCGCGGGCGGATCCGCTCTCACGTAACGGATGCGTGCGGCGTCCAGCACCCGCCGGGCCTCGTCCGTGAACCAGGTCCGGTGCCTGGGCTCGCACACGACGTCCACCGAGGTCCGCTCCCGCAGGGACTGGAAGAACGCGCGGGCCGTTTCAGGCTCGTGCTGGAGGCTGGGTGGCAGCTGCACCAACAGGCACCCCAATTTGACTTCCAGGTGGCCCGCCTCGCCCAGGAAGCGCTCGAGCGGCTCGCGTGCATCGCGCAAGCGCAGTTCATGGGTGATGACCTTGGGGACCTTCACCGCGAAGCGGAACGTCTCCGGAACGCTGTCACGCCAGCGGGCGTAGGTGCCGGGCCGGTGCGGCCGGTAGAAGGAGGAGTTGATCTCCACCGCGGGAAGGACGCGCGCATAGCGCTCCAGGTGGGGGCCCGTCGTGGGGAAGTGTTCACCCACCGTGCTGGACAGGCTCCAGCCGGCACAGCCGACCCGGCAGCGCTTGTGAGAGGGGTTCGAAGGTCCGTGTCGCACCCGAAGAAGCTAGGCACGGACCGGCACGACGCTCACCCTCACCTTCGCCAGAAGCGGCGTACCTGGGCATCCGTGCGTTCCTGCCAGGGGTGGCGCTGACCCGGCACCTCCTCGGAAACGCCATGGGAATAATTCCGGACGCAGTCGTAACAGCAGGGCAACGCCCACTCATTGAGAGGTTTCACACCATGAAGCGCCTGTCCCTGTTCGCGGCACTGACCTTCCTGTTGACGACTCCGGCCTGCGGCCCCGCCGATGAGATGGCTTCCGAAACCGGGTTCGAGACACAGCAGGTGGAGCAGGCTGCGACACAATCCGCGGGCTCCACGTCGGAGGAGTTTCCGCCCATCCACTGTGCCAACCGGATGGTGGCCTTCTCGGTGGGGTGTACTGGCACCGGCTGTGACAACGTGTCGATGAACTGCCGGGACATTCCATCCAACGCCGGGTATGGCAGCAAGACCTGGACGCGGTCGTTCTCCGAGGAGACCACGACCCCCACTCTCTGTCCTACGAACTACTGGGCGACGGGCGTGTCCTGCACGGGCAGCTTCTGCGACAACGTCTCGCTGGAGTGCACGAACATCACCGGGCGCACCCCGGTGGACTGCTACTGGTCCAACTGGATCTCCGACGAGACCGCCCCCTTCCAGGCCCCCGAGGAATACTTCATCCGGGGCGCGAAGTGCCGGGGCTGGTATTGCGACGACATCAGCCTCTATTACTGCAAGATGGGCTGAGTGACGGCGGACCCATTCCAACGCCACCGTGCGAGCGGACAGACTGGGCTCCTTCGAGTCTGAAGGGGGAGCTGTCCTTGAATCTTTTGTCTGTCCGCCGTGCGCTGTTGCCGTGGGTGTTGCTCATGTCCGCCTGCAAGGGTGAGGGCACCGTGGGGCCGCAAGGGCCTCAGGGGCTCCAGGGGGAGTCGGGGCCCGCGGGAGCCCAGGGGCCTCGCGGTGACGTCGGGCCCGCGGGAGCGCAAGGTCCTCAAGGGGAAACGGGACCCGCGGGAGCCCAGGGACCTCGTGGTGAGGTCGGGCCCGCGGGAGCGCCGGGCAGCTCCGGGACGGACCGGCTCCTGGCCGCGCGCGTGCGGATCATCCCCCTGGAAGCCACCGCGCTGGAGTCCGGCGCCGCGCTCCGGGCCGCCGTGGACGCAGTGCCTTCCGACGGTTCGCAGACGTGGGTGCTGAAGCTTGGCGCCGGCACCTATGACCTGGGAACGACGGGCCTGGTGCTGAAGCGGGGCGTGTTCCTGGAGGGCAGCGGCGTGGGCGTGTCTCGCATCACGTCCTCGACGGCCGGGGATGGCTCGGTGGTGGGCGCCTCCAACGCGGGGCTGCGCCTGCTCACCGTGATCAACACGGGCGGTGGGACGCGGTCGATTGCGATCTTCAACAGCCATGAAGGCTTCGCGGTGAGCGAGGTCCGGGCGGAGGCGTCCGCGGGCCAATCCCTCACCTTTGGCGTGTACTACCAGTCCTCCAACAGCATCACCCTGTCGCGCGTCGAATCCCAGGCGACGTCGGACCGGGGCCGGGTGATGGGGTTCGCGTTCGACCAGGTGGGCATCACGCTGGAGGACTCCAAGGCTGTCGCCCAGGGCACCGCGAGCGCGGTGGAGTCGGTGATTGGCGTGGGCGTGGCCGGAAAGTTCGGCTTCCTGCGCCGCATCTTCGTCAGCGCCAGCGCGAGCAACGGCGCCCGGAGCTACGGCGTGGAGGCGGCGGCCCAGAGCGTGGACATCGTGGACTCGGAGGTCTTCAGCGGAGGCGCCACGCTGTCCGCGGCCCTGCACGCGGAGACGCCCGGCGTGTCCGTGCGCTCCAGCCGCCTGAAGGGAACCGGCACGGGGGGGACCTTCGGCATCTACGCGGACTTCCCGGCTCCGGCGCCCGGGGTCCGCATGGGCGTCGACCAGTCCTCCATCGAAGGCTACGAAACGTCCGTGTACCTCAAGGCGGGGAGCACGGCGCGGCTGGGCCACACGAAGCTCTACGGCGGGGTCTTCATGGAGCAGGGCGCGAGCGCCTTGTGCCTGTTCACCTTCCAGACCGTGCAGCAGGACACCCTGCCCGTGGACACCAGCTGCCTGTGACGAACCGCCGTCCTCGCCGTGGGAGTCCTGCTCGCGGCGAGGAGGCCGGCCGGCGGCGGTCAGTCCGGCGCGGCCGCCGAAGGCACGGCGCAGCCGGTGTCCTCACAGGCGGCGGTGACCTTCTGGGGTGCGGGCCGCTGCACACCGGACACGGGCGCAGCCTGGGCCTCGAGGAGCAGGGTCTGCAGCTCGGCGCCCAGCTGCAGGTCGTCGTGCATGCCGAAGACCTGCCGGCGAAGCCGTCCCTGCGCATCGATGAGGACCGTCGTCGGCGTTCCCTGCATGGCATACGCCCCCATGGTCCGCGGGATGGGGTCGCCCCCTTCGCCCGGTGCGTCCACGCCCACCGGAAACTTCACCCGGTACTCGTGGAGGAACGCCCGCAGGGACTCGAGCTTCATGGCCTCGTGGTGCTCGAAGACCGTGTGCAGCCCGACCACGACGAGCGGCGCGCCCGCGAAGACTTCCGCGACACGCTGTGCCTGCGGAATGCCCCGGGCGACACAGCCCGGGCAGAGCATCTGGAAGGCGTGGAGGAGGATGACCTTGCCTCGGAGTCGCTCCAGGGTGAGCGGCTCTGGCGTATTGAGCCAGTCGGTCGTCCGCCAGGCCGGTGCGGGGCGCGGTGTCATCAGAAGTCCCCGTCCTTGACGTAGGGGTGGGCCCAGAGCGTCACCTGCAACAGGCACGACTTGACCCACGCCGCATGCATCTTCTCCACGTCCTCCGCGGAGTGGCCCTGCTCGGCCAGGAAGGGTCGCAGGGTGAAGGTGACCGGGAAGATGAGCGCGAACAGGTTCCGGAAGGGAACGAGGTCCGTGGAGGGCGCCCTGTCGGTCTTGTTCTTCCCGACGCGGTGATGGCGCCGGCCGATCTCGTGCTGGTAGTCGAGCCAGGCCTGGTCGTACCGGGCGCTCGACGTGTCGAGGATCCACTGGCCGAAGCGCTTGCGGACGGAGGTGAGGTAGTCCCCCAGGGGCTTGCCGTCCGTCTTCCCGCTGAACGAGGCGAGCAGGTGCGGCTGGCTCCCGACGAATCCATACCAGACGTCGAGGATGGCCTCGACACGCCCCTTCACGATGTCGTGCGACATGCGGAGGGCCTTCACGTCCTCTTCGCCGAACAGGACGCTGGCCTTCATCTGTTCGAAGTCGTTGAGGGAGACCGGCGAGCGCGAAACGGACGCGGTGCCATGGGTATAGCCGGGGATGTTGTTCATTGTGTTTCTCCTGCTCGGAGCAGAGCTCCGCCGTTGCCGTCGGCCGGAGTGGCCGCGGAAAGCCGTGTTCATTCGTGTCTGAGACTTGGAGACGTCAGGCGCGACGCATGAACTGCTCCCAGACCTCGCGTCGCGCCGACTCCGCCGCGAGCTCGTGCTCCGGGCAGTCGACGCGCAGTTGCTCACTCGACAGGGGCGCGTCCACGAAGGCGCAGTGATGCGGAGATGTGCCCGGGCGCACGTTCGGACGGAAGTGCGTGCAGGTCACGCACATGCCGGTGACCGGCACGAGCCCCTGCTCCTGGAGCATCCGGATCATCTTGACGATGCCGGCGAAGAACGCGCGCTGCTCTTCCGGGGAGAGGTCCGCGACCGCGTCCGCCATGAACTCGGGCCACGAACGCGCGCGGGCCCCGAGTGATGCGCCCGTGGCTGTGGGCGTCAGGAGGCTGGCGCGCGGGTGCCTTGGGTCCGCGGAGCGGGTCACGAGCGCCTTCTCGACGAGGACGCGGACGGAATCGCTGATGGTGGGAAGCGTCACGCCGAGGCGCTCGCTCAACTCCTTGCCGGTGAGGGGCCCGTTCGCGACCAGCGTGGCGAGAATCTGTCCCTGCGTGGCGGACAGGCCCGCTCCATTCGCCTGCTGCCACGACTGCTGCTTCATCGCGAGCCCGATCTTGTGGAGCCCTGTCGCGATGCGCGCGGAGATGGGTTCGCTGTTCTCGTCGAAGTATCCCGGTCGCTTCCCAGTCATGCACGATGATCTAAGTTAGGACTCCTAAGTTGTCAAGGCGACCGGGTGGAGCCGTTCGTGTGGCAGAGTCCCCCCGCTTTGCATCCCTTCGCGTTCACCCGCCGGTTCCGGGCCTGGCACTTCGTGCTCGGAGCCTTGTTCATCTACACCGTGGTCTGCGTCTGGAGCGCCTTCCGGGGCGGGGTGTTCGCGTTCCACGACCTGGCGCTCCTGAACGACCTGTTCTCGAACGCGGTGCACCGGGGCCGTCCCTTCTGGGTGACGGACATGGACCTCAACCACCTCACGGTGCACTTCACCCCGACGCTGCTGCTGCTCACGCCGCTGTTCCTGCTCAGCGATTCGCAGTTCCTGTTCATCCTGTTGGGGCTGGTGGCGCTGTACGCGGCGGTCGGGCTCCAGGTCTGGTTCTTCGAGCGCATGGTCGAGGAGCGGGAGCTGCTCCCCGCCGCATGGAGGCCGTGGGTCTCTGTCGCCTTCACGCTGTATCTGGCGCTCAATCCGTTCGTGAAGACGGTCGCGCTCTCCGCGCACTTCGAGGTGTTCTTCCAGCTGGGCTCCACGGCGGTGCTCGTGATGCTCCTGCGGGGCGCGCGGATGCGGTGGGTCGTGCTCACGGCGCTGCTCACGTTGGGCGTGCGTCCGGATGGCGGCCTGTTCCTCGCGTTCCAGTCGGCGGCATTGCTGCTGCTGCCGGCCGTGGCGCGTCCGCCGCGTGCGGTGCTCACGCGCAGGGCGCTCGGGGTGTCCGCGCTGGCGCTCGGCTATCTCGCGCTCTGTGTCGCGGTGGTGCTGCCAGCGCTCGGGACGCCTTCGGGCACGCGGTTCTGGTCGCACTACGGCAACACGTGGGGGCAGGTTGCCTTCACCGCGCTGGGCGACCCCGGCCGGGTGGTGCATGACGTGGCCACCAGCGGGCTGGTGGTCTTCCAGCGCAGCTTCTGGTGGATCCAACTGCTCTCGCCCGCGGCGACGCTGGTCAGCACGATTCCGGGGACGTTCTTCTTCATGGCGGATGCGCCGGACAAGCGCCTCCTTTGGTTCTACAACTCCGCCTTCCTGCTGCCCGGGCTGGGCGTGTGCGCGGCGGCGGGCTTCGGGAGGCTCGCGGAGGCGTGGAAGGGCGTACTCGCGCGTGGGCGGGTCCCCGCCTGGGCCGCGACGGCGCCCGCGCTGGTGCTCGCCGTGCTCGCGCTCCTCCAGGTCGCGCGCTTCGACCGGACCATCGGGTCTCCGCCGCTGCGCCCCATGCCCCCGGTGGATGGAGACTTCCGCCAGGCGTTCGAGCGCCAGGTCCAGGCCTGTGCCTCCTGGCGCGCGGTGGCCACGGACTTCCGCTCCATCGTCTTCGTGCCCAACGGCTACGACCGCTTCCTCCTGCATCACTATGAGCGGGCGCAGGTCGTGCTCGTTCCCCCGCGCGTGGACACGCTCCTCCTGGGAGCGGCCTCACGGGAGGCGTTGCTCGACACGCTCCAGGGGGATTCCCGGTTCGAGGAGGTAGCGGACCCGGGACCGGTCCGCGTCTTCGTGCGGAAGGATGCACGCGGCTGCGGTTCGTGAGGCGCTTCAAGGCGGGGCGGTGGACGGAGGGGGCACATCCGGGGTCCAATCACGGCCGTCATGACCCCAGACGAAGTGCAGAGAACCCTGGCGGACGCGGAGCTGGTGCCGTGCGCGGAGCTGTCCCTCGCGGACGCCCGGAGGATGGTGGAGGGCTTCCTGGACGCGGACGTCCCCGCCCTCGTTCACCGTGAGGCGTGCGGCAAGGTCGGCTGCTCTCCGAAGTTCCAGGTGCTGGTGCGGCCCGAGGATGGGCCCCGAGTGGCCGCCCTGCTCCAGCAGGGATGGCTGGAGACAGTCCGCCGCGAGGGGCTGATGCCAGAGGGGGTGACTCCCCGCCTTGTGTCCGCCGCCCCGTCAGAAGCCACGGAGGAAGAGGGAGAGCCTCCCTGCCCGGCCTGTGGAACGGCAGCCCCCCTGGTGGCGGGCGCCTGCAGCGATTGCGGCCTCCAGCTCGAGTAGGCGGGCGTGAGCTGTCTTGGAGATGAAGTCGGGATGACTGGATTCGAACCAGCGACCTTGCGCGTATGAGGCGCACGCTCTCAACCAGCTGAGCTACATCCCGATGGGTTTGAGTCCTCGAGGGAGGACCCGGACATGACTGAGGCCGGGTCCCCCCTCGGGAGCCCGGCCTCTGTCCATGCCCGTCCCGGTGTTACCGGGTGGCGGCGTGGGTCAGGTGCCGGGCGGACAGCCGTGGAACGAGGCGATGGCCAGTTCCATGCTGTCTGGAGTGGGCTCCATGTCGGTGGGGCGGTTGGGGTTCGGCTCGTCGCGCTTCGTCATGGGCATCACACTCCTTTCGCGTGGAGCAGGGACGTGGCGGAGCCTTCGTCCTGACAGAGCTGCTTCCGCCAGCTCCGCTTTTCGATGCACCGGACGTTGTCCACGTCCGCGAGCGTCTTCAGATACCGGCCCAGGTCGAGCAGCTCCGTGTCGTGCTCCTCGCCCTCGTATTCGCGGACGTAGATGGCGTTGCCGTGGTTGTGGATGCACTTGGCCGGCGTGTCATCGACAATCAGGACGCGCTCCAGCCGGTAGCCCCGCCGCTTCAGCTTGCGCAGCTTCTTGACCCAGCCGTAGTGCACCTCCGGATCGAGAAACCCGTCCCGCTGGACGCCGGCCCGGTCGAGCCCATACGTGCACCGGCTCCGCCCCCAGACGAAGTCCAGTTCGAGCTGTGGCGGGACGATCCGCTTCACGAGCTCCGCCACGTACTTGTCGGCCCCCGCCGACCAGATGGCCAGCCGGAAGCGGGCGGCGCACTCCCGCAGGAAGGGCTCCAGGTGCGGACGCACGTAGACGAAGTAGCCCAGGGCCTGGAAGTCCGCCTCCCGGGCCAGGGGCTTCTCACTTGCGTGGACCAGGGTCTCATCGAGGTCCAGGATCAACAGGATGCTGTCCGTGGGCGCCGTCACCGGTGGGTCTCCCTCCCGGTGATGACGCCGCACGGCTTCAGGACATGACGACGCGGCGTCACTGCACGCCGGGCGCTCGGAACACCTGGCCGTTACGGCCTTCCAGCACGAGGCTGGCTTCGTCCGTGCTGCCCACGCGCAGCTCCACGCGGGGCTGGCCGCGGCGGTCCACCAGGAGCAGGCCCGGTGAGCCCTCCTCATCCGCGCCCAGGATGGCGCGGGGCCTTCCCGTCACGTCCGCCAGCTCCAGTCGCGAGGAGCCGTCCACCTGGAGCCCCACGGAGAACAGCTCCGCGCCTCCGGACTTGGACAGCGTCAGGCGCGGCGCCTCGTCGGAGAACACCATCAGCTCCGCCAGCGACTCGCCTTCCGCCGTGGAGAAGCGCAGCCGGGGCGAGTCGTCCTCGCCCACGCCCAGCAGTGCCCGGGGCCGGCCTTCGCTGTCGTTCAACACCAGCGCCGCGCCGCCATGGCGGTTCGCTTCCAGGCTGGCCCGTGTGCGGCCCCTGGCGTCCTTGAGCACCAGCCGTGATGCGACCAGCTCTCCCGAAGGTGACTGCGTCGCTTCGTCACGCAGGGCCGCGGTTCCCAGTCCCACCCCGGCCAGCACGAAGGCCGCGAGGGTGAGGCCCTGCCACCGTCGGAGCCGGCCTTCCAGCCGCTCCATGCGCGCGTCCAGTGAGTCCATCCCGGCGTCGCCTCCTGTCCCACCCTGGTGGGACGGCGGGAGGCTAGCAGAGGCCAGGGGGCTCCGCTCAGCGGGGCAGGAAGAGGAGCAGGAACGTGGGCAGTGCGGCGACGAGGACGCCCACGCCGAGCGTGAGCACCATCTGGAGGAAGAACAGGTCCTCCAGCGTCTCCTCCAACACGCCCTCCAACCGGTCGATGGCCAACATCTCCAGCTCCCGCACCGCCGAAGGCATGTCCGGCGAGGTCAGCACCGCGCGCAGGGCGATGAGCCCCAGCACCCGGCGGGACTGGTCCATGAGGAAGCCCTCCAGCCATCCGGCGCGCGAGGCCGCGGATTCGCGCTCCTCCTCGGGCTCCCGCATGCGCTCCGCCACCGATTCCTCGATGGCCCGGGTGAGCTCCGCGCGGCTGGGCGTGCTGGCCCCGCGCAACCGCCGGGCGACCTGCAGCGTCGCGGGCTTGAGGATGGCGTACGCGTAGCCCATCAGCCCTCGCGCGCGGACCTCGCTCGCGAGCCGTGAGCTGACTCCGTGGAGCATCCAGACGTAACCCCCGGCCAGGGCCAGGGGGAGTGGCGTGAGCACGAAGCTCAGGTAGTTCAGCCAGGAGGGCGTCGGCGCCGCGCCCGTCCAACGCGGCGCGAGCACGAAGACGCCCGCCAGCACCAGCCCGAAGCACCCGAAGAGGAAGAAGCCCTTCAGCGCACCCGCCACGCCGGAGCCCAGCAGCGCAGGCACCATGGCGAGGAGGCTCCGCAAGCCCGCGCGGGTCATGCCTCCCATGGATTCACGCGGAGGCGCTTCGAGCGGCGCCGCGTCCCGTTGCTTCAAGGCCGCGTGGCTCATGACGCGCGCTCCCCGGCCGCGAGGTCCAGCTCCGCGGTGGCCCACCGGTCCACCTGTTCCGCGGAGGGCGGCGGCGCAGGCGCGCTGGCCTTCAGCTCGCGCCTGCGCCGCCACCACATCAGGAGCGCGGCTGCGCCGAAGAGCACGGCCCCCAGGGCCAGCCGGAACAGCAGCCACGGAATGGGGCCGGACCGGGAGCTCTGGCGTTCCTTCCACCACGCCGTGCCGGTTCCAATCAGTGCGAGCACGCCCGGAATGGCGGCCATCTGCCACAGGAGCCCGCTGTCAGGGCCCGGCACGAGCGCCAGCAGCCCCAGGAACACCGTCAGGGTCCACAGCAGGATGCGGCCCAGCCGGAAGTTCGTCAGTCCCACCAGCACCGCCGCGACGGGCTTCGAGCCCTCACCACTCATGTTGCGTCCCCATGGGGACGTCATCTTAGAGGGGGGCGGGCTCGCGACCCAAGCCAGCCCCGGGCACGTCCGGGCTCGAGGCTGGGGGGCCACCCATTTGCTACGCGGCGGCCGCCTGCTGGATGCGCACCTCGGTTTCCTCGGGGCTGGCAATCCATGGCCAGAAGCGCTGCGGCTCCCCGAAGTTGTCGAAGAACGTGTCAGCCAGGGGTGACACCGCCGACGCGGCCCCCAGGTAGCGCAGCACGTGCGGCGGAGGCGGCTGGAGCAGCATGTTGGTGAACGCGGTGATGAACTGGCCCTCCGTCCACCAGAAGTGCTCGAAGGTCTGCTCCATCCAGTCCGGGGTGAAGGGCTGGTCGCCGTGCGCGAGGATGGCCTGGGTCATCGCATGCGCCTGCTTCGACGCGCTGTTGAGCCCCCGGCCCGCGATGGGGTCGTTGAGCATGACGACATCCCCCATGCCCATCACCGTGCGTCCCGAGGGCAGCCGGCCCACCGGCTTGCGCACCGTGGGCGTGAACGCGCCCGTGAGCCAGGAGGACTCGTCCACGATGGAGGCGCCCTCCAGCCGCTCCGCCACCCAGGGCGAGAAGTCCCGCAGCACCTGTTTCATCCGCTCCATCGCCTCCCGCGCGGTGCTCACGCCGCCGAAGCGATCCAACCCCTGGCCGGGGATGGCCTCCAGCAGCAGGCAGTTCAGCGGGCCCCGGATGCGGTCGAAGTACGGCATGGAGAAATACTCGCCGTGGCCCGCCGCCAGGATGAACTTGAGCGCGGGGAAGGGCGTCTCGTTCAGCGGCTTCATGCCGGTGACAATCATTGCCGTGAGGTTGCGCTGCGGCTGCGTGTGGACGCTGCGCTCGGCGTCCCGTTCGAACAGCCGCGTGAAGCTGTTGCGGCCCGTGGTCACGACCACCAGGTCATGCCCGGCCGCGAGCACCTCCAGCGCGTCCACGTCCACGTCCCGCACCACCACGATGCCGCCGCGCCGCTCGAACTCCGCGAGCCAGCGTGAGTACTTCGCCCGCAGGTCCAGGGCCTTGCCCGGATTCTGGATGCGTCCCTGGACGCGGAGCGCCCGCTGGCCCGGCGCCGGGCAGACGTCCAGGTCCCCGCCCCGGGCGTACTCCCCCGGGCCCTTCCAGAAGTCGAGCCCCAGCTCCTGCTCGTACTGGTACGCGCGGCCGAAGAGGTAGGTGGTCGCGGCGAGCCGGGCATTGAAGAGCTGCTCGGGCGTGCGGTCCGAGTAGACGGTGACCGTGTAGCCCTTCTCCAGCAGGCCGAAGCCGAGCTGCAGGCCCGCCTGGCCCGCCCCGATGATGCCGATGTTCCTCATGGTCCCCCCTGGGTGATGCGCGGGCGTGACGCCCTGCCAGGACACTACGCAACGAGCCCCCGGTCCTGGCTACGCACGCAGGTACGAGCCCCCCCCGGAAACCGGCCCCCGAAGCCGCCTTCCATGTCAGACCCCGCGAGTACTGTTCCTACTGTCGCAGCGAGAAACGCACGAGGGGGAACACGTCATGGCGAAGTCTGTGATTGATAACCGCGTCGAGGTCGTCTTCAGTTTTGACACCACGGGCAGCATGTATCCGTGTCTCGCGCAGGTGCGGAAGAAGCTGGGGGCCGCCGTGGCCCGGCTGACGAAGGAGATTCCTGGCATCCGTATCGGCATCATCGCGCACGGCGATTACTGTGACGCGAAGTCCACCTACGTGACCAAGGCGCTGGACCTCACGGACGACGCCAAGGCCATCACCCGCTTCGTGGAGAAGGTGGAGCAGACGGGCGGCGGAGACGCTCCGGAATGCTACGAGCTGGTGTTGCACGAGGCTCGGAGCCTGTCCTGGACGGAGGGCTACACGAAGGCGTTCGTGCTCATTGGCGACGACGTGCCGCACCCGCCCCAGCACAACCCCAAGAAGCTGGACTGGCGCAAGGAGGTGGCCGCGCTGGGGGAGCAGGGCGTGCCGGTGTATGGCGTCCAGGCGCTGAACCGCCGCCACGCGACGTCGTTCTACAAGGAGCTGGCGGAGAAGTCGGGCGGCTTCCACCTGAGCCTGGATCAGTTCGCGCACGTCACCGACATGCTGCTGGCCGTCTGCTACAAGCAGTCCTCGGACGCGCAACTCCAGGCATACGAAGCGGAGGTGTCCCGCGAGGGCCGCATGAACCGCGGCCTGAACGCGATGTTCAACACGATGCTCAAGCGGGCCGCGTCCACGCTCTTCGGTGAGACGGACCTGCGCGCGGTGCCGCCGGGGCGCTTCCAGGTGCTGGAGGTGGAAGGGGACAGTGCCATCAAGGAGTTCGTGACGGAGAACGGCCTGGGCTTCAGGACGGGCCGCGGCTTCTACGAGTTCACCAAGACGGAGACCATCCAGGGCCGCAAGGAGGTGGTGCTGATGGACCGCAAGTCCGGCGACCTCTACAGCGGCGAGCGCGCGCGGGAGATGCTCGGCCTGCCGCCCGGGGAGACGGTGCGCATCCGGCCCGCGAGCCTGGAGAAGTACGTCGTCTTCGTCCAGAGCACGTCCGCCAACCGCAAGCTCAAGGGCGGCACGAAGTTCCTCTACGAGGTGGAGGACTGGGACGGCGCTCGCGCAGCGGCCTGAGCGCTCACGAGCGGGCGTACCATTCAATCTCCTTGATGAAGAGATTGCGGCGGATGTAGGCGTCCCGCTTCGCCTCATCCACGTGGTCCTCGTCCTCGTCCTCCGGCGTCGCCATCTCCTCGCGCAGCTCCTGCGCGGAGAGGATCCCGAACGGGTGGGCGACGTACTCGTCGGGGCCGATCTTGAGCGTGTTCTCGTTCTCGAAGTCGGTGTCCGCCGCGTCCGGGTGGCTGTCGGACCACATCACGCGCGAGCCGATGGGAACGGACTCGAGGAACTCATCCTCCTGCGCGGTGGTGGACAGGATGACGCCGGAGGGCGTCTTGCGGTTCGTCAGCGCGTCGACGCAGTCGAAGGCATCGCGCTTGCGTGAGCGCAGGTAGAGCTGACGGCCGCGCAGGCCGGTGGTCTCGTGATAGGACAGCTTGAAGCTGTTGATGCCGCCGAGCTTGTTGAAGGCCTCCTGCCCCAGTGCGTGGTACTGCGCGCACCACCGCAGGACCTGGATGAACTCGATGCAGTCCAGCGTCCACTTCTTGGGGGAATTGAGGATGTCGAGGACCGCGGCCGAGGGGGTGCCGAAGTGGAGGATGAGGATCTCGTCGCCGTCGCGGTCCTTGCCTGTCTTCCAGTACGTCTTGTTGTAGCCGCGGGGCGTATCGGTACCGCCGAAGGCCACGGTGTCCGTGAGGTGCTCCGCGGCCTTGCGGAGCCCCCGCTCATAGGCCTTGTCGTAGTCCGGGCCCAGGCCCGCCATCCAGTCCACGCCGCCGGCCTGGCCCACGCCTGTCTTCTTCTTCTTCGGCATTCGTTCCTCCCGGGCGCGCGGGGCGCCGGCCTTCTCGACACCCTCCGCTCGAAGTCTCCCCAGGTCTCGGCATCGGCCCGTTCTTCGAAGCGTGCCTTGCGCGATGCCTGCCTGAGGAGTTCGTGCCTGGGGGGGCGGATAGCGTGCCGGTTCAGGCTGGCAGGAATCAACCCCCGGTCTCTCTCTGCCACCTGGTGGACCAGAACGAATTCAGTGATTGGCATGCTCGGGGCGTAGGGCAGGGCGGGGTGGCGCGAACCCCCTTGCGGCCATGCGTGCGACACCACTACAAGCACGCCGCTGCCTAACCGAGGGGGTTTTCGCGTGTATCGAAAGAATGTCCTCAGCGCCGTGTTCGCGCTGGGGTTGCTGACGGCGATGAGTGCCCAGGCCGAGGTGCTGTACGCCCAGGCCAACTTCCTGCTCAACAAGAACCAGCTCTCCGCGGTGAACTACCGCGGCAAGGGCGTGGCCATCCCCGTGGGGGCGAAGGTCGCGGTCATCGAGCGGGACAACGACGAGGTCCGCTGCAAGGTCATCGACTCGGGCGCCGAGTTCCGGTTCGTGACGCACCGGAGCCTGGGCAAGCCCATCAACGTGCTGTTCGCCGGCTTCTTCGCCGAGCAGGACCCGGCCCCGCGCATCGCCGCGCTGACGCCCGAGGAGCAGAAGCAGGTCCTCGCCGGAGAGCTGGCCCGGGGCATGTCGCGCGAGGCCGTGCTGCTGACGGCCGGTCCGCCGCCGCCGCACCGCACGCCGTCGCTCCAGGGCACCCGCTGGACGTACTGGGCTTCGAAGTTCTCCACGTTCGAGGTCGAGTTCGGCCCGGATGGCAAGGTCGTGCGGGTGGGCGACGAGCCCGCGGCCGCCCCGGCCCCCGCGCCCGTGGTGGAGAAGACCTACTACCACGCGACCGCGAACTTCCATTTCGAGGACGGCACCGTGTCCTGGGTGAACTACCTCAAGGGCCCCATCATCCCCTTCAACGCGAAGGTGGAGGTGCTGGACAAGGGCTCGTCCTCCGTGAAGTTCAAGGTCGTGGACACGGGCGCGGAGCTCGAGTTCACGAACGACTCGCGCTCGGGTTCGGAGACCTGGAAGCTGTTCCAGGCCTCGTTCGCGCCGGAGGACCAGGCCGCGAAGCTGGAGGCGCTGTCGGCCGATGACCGCAAGAAGGTCTCCGCGTCGGAAGTGGAGCCCGGCATGAGCCGCGAGGCCGTGCGCATGGCCTGGGGCCCGCCGCCCGCGCATGAGACGCCGACGTTCCACTCCAGCACCTGGACCTACTGGAAGTCGAAGACGTCCAAGGTGCGGGTGAAGTTCGGCAAGGACGACAAGGTCGCCGCCATCGAGTAGCTGCGGCTGGACGTCCGTGACGACACGAAAAAGGCGTGACGGCTCATCGCCGTCACGCCTTTTTTCATCACCGCGTCAGGCTTCGCGGCGGACGACTACAGGGTCGGGGCCTGGCTCATGCCGGCCGTCGGGTCCTGCATCGGAGGCTGGGCCAGGGACAGCACGCTGGTCGCGGCGCCACCCAGCGCGCCCACCGCGCCGCCCACCGAGCCCACCGCACCGCCCACCGCGCCCACCGCGCCACCCACCGCGTTCGCGGCGCCGCCCACCGCGCCCGCGACGCCACCCACCGCGTCCGCGGCGCCCTGCACGCCCTGGGCAACACCCTGCACGCCCTGCGTGATGCCCTGCACCAGCTGGGCGATGCTGTTCAGTACGGTGGCGGCGCTATCCAGCAGCTTGCCCAGCTCCGCGGCCTTGCCGCCGATGCCGCCCATGTCGAAACCGTCCTGCTTCAGGGCCGACAGCTTGTTGCCCAGCTTCCCGGAGGGGGAGGACGCCGAGGCGTCCGGAAGGCCCGGCTTGGTGGGCTTGGAGGCGGCGTCCGCGGCGCCCGGCTTGTTGGGCTTGGCGGCGGCGTCCGGAGCGCCCGGCTTGTTGGGCTTGGAGGCGGCATCCGGAAGGCCCGGCTTGTTGGGCTTGGAGGCGGCGTCCGCGGCGCCCGGCTTGGTGGAGGAGGGGCTGGGGCGGGCGGAGGGGCTGCGAACGGAGCGGATGGCCATGACGTGTCTCTTTTCTGGAAGGGGAGTGAGCGTTGCTCTCAGCGACGAGGACACCCATAGCAGCGGGCATGCCAACGCCCCGGCCCCTCCAGGTCATGCGCAAGCCGTTGATCTTCCTTGAGCGCGCGTGAGGCACCGCCCGTGCCCCGGGCTTGCCCCTGGTGACTGCCGTCAGGCGTTGATGTTTGCAGTCACCAGGGGCGTGGCCGCGCGTCGAAGGCGCGCTCGCTACTTCGTCGCGCGGATGACCGACAGCTCGACGTCGCCAATCACCTGCTGGTCGCGGCCCAGGCCGAGCAGGAGGTCCTCGAGCACTTCCGCGTCGCGGGACACCGTGGCCTGCGCGGGGGCGAGGGTCGCCTGGTCCGGGTTCGCCTTCTCACGCAGGACCGCGCCCCGCAGCACCATCGGGGGGCTGCCGCGGCCCGCGTCGCCCAGCCGCTCGATCTGGATGCCCGTGTAGCCCAGCACCGCCGGGGATTCGGTCACCGCGGTGCGCTGACCGTCCGCGAGCGAGCGGGCGAGTTGCTCCTCGATGGCGCGCACCTGCGCGGGGTCGGTCACGAGCACGCTCGGGTTGGGCCGGCCCGAGTACAGCAGGTACGTCACGCGCAGCCCCTGCTGGGGCTGCTCGGCCTGGAGGTCCGACGCGGAGGCCGTCAGGGACCCCGCCACACCCAACCCCAGCACTCCGCAGAGGACGAACGCACGAAACGAAGGACGAGACATGGAGGATTCTCCGTGAAAGGGGTGGGAGGCCTAGTTGATGGACTCGTGGCCGTAGCCTTCGGCGATGTCCGACCAGAGCATGAAGAAGCCGCAGAACTGGGTGTACGGGCCGCGGTTGGCGGTGCGCGGATCCGTGATGACCCGACCCGCGTTGTCCAGGTTCGTCGCGCGCGTGCCGCCCGGCTTGTGGGTCCAGGTGCCGCTCTCGTCGAGCCGGTACCAGTGATAGTCGTAGCCCGGTGCCACCACCAGCGCGGCGCCGGTCTTGAAGTTCAGGATCGTGCTCGGATAGTCGGAGATGGGCTCCAGGCCGTCATTGATGGCGGCCTGACGCACCACCGAGCAGTCCATGACCGTGGCCTGCGAACCGGAGGCCCGGCCCGGCTGGGCGAACGTGTTGGTGGCCTTGTTGTTGGCGTAGTTGTAGCAGTTGTTCTGCCCCTGCCGGCTGTTGTCGTTCCAGTACGACGGCGTGTAGCTGGGCCGCCCCGGGTTGAGCACGTTCCAGATTTCGTAGTTGGGCAGGGCGCGGTTGAAGACGAACACCTCGTCGAGCCGGTCGGAGAACCGGTACCCGGCGGTGTCCTTGTGGCCGCCGATGAAGAACGGGTTGTCCGTGTTGTTGATGTTGCCCATCTTGGGCGTGGCCAGGCCTGCGTCGTACCCGTCGATGTAGAAGGAGATGTGCACCGGCCAGGAGGTGCGGCTGACGCTCACCGCGACATGATGCCAGCGATTGGGCGTCAGGTAGGGTTCCGAGACGAAGTTGAGCCAGCCTGTCTCGTCCGCCATCTGGAGCAGCAGCTTGTTGCCTTCGGTGACCGCGAACGAATAGCCGCGCCCGTCGGTGCCCCGGTTGTCGATGATGGTCTTGTTGTAGCGGCTGGTGTCCGACATGCGGATCCACGCCGTCAGCGTGAAGCTGCCGGTGCCGAAGTTCAGGTTCGGCGAGTTGGCCACCTGGATGTACTTGTCCCCCACCAGGTTCATGCCGCCGTCCCACCAGCCCCAGGACTGCGCCTTGCTACCCGCGACCGTGCCGGTCTGGTTCAGGCCGCTCGTGTCGTAAGCCCGCTCGAGGGCTCCGAGCGCCAACCGGGTGATGCTCTTCCATTCGCCCACCAGGCCATTGGTGACCCGGTTGGGAACGGCCTCGCTCGTCATGACAGGCGCGATGACCGCGAGGGCCGCGGTCATCATCCACTTGAATCCTTTCACACTGCCTCCTTTGAGGGGAAAAAGGCGGGTGCGGATATAGCGGAAGCCTCTGACATGCCGGTGAAACCTACTTTTTGTGTCGCCCAACCATTGACAGCCGGAACGGGTGCTCCCAGCATGCGCGCCCCGTATGACAAACAAGACCCAGACTGGCTTTCGTCAATCCCTGTTGGCGCGAATGTTTTGCGTCACCCTCTTGTTCTCACTCGCTGCCTGTGGAGGTGACTCCACCCCGGATTCCGACGCGGGGACCCGGCCTGATGCTTCGACCGGTATCCAGGACGCCGGTTTCGATGTGGACGCTGGCGCAGATGCCGGGACGCAGCCTGAAGACGACGCCGGCACGGATGCCGGGACGCAGCCCGAGGAGGATGCAGGCACCGACGCGGGCATCGACGCGGGGACCGAGGACGCGGGGACCAAGGATGCGGGGACCGAGGATGCGGGCATCGACGCGGGCACCGAGGACGCGGGCACCGAGCCTGTCGACGCGGGTTCCCCGTTGGTCTGCGGCGACGGGAAGAAGGAGGGCGACGAGGTCTGTGATGACGGGAACACCACGAGCGGCGATGGCTGCAACGCGAGCTGCCTGGTCGAGGCGGGATGGAACTGTGGCGCCAGCGGCCTGAGGTGCCACGCCGCCGGCTGTGGCGACGGCATCATCGCGGCCCCGGAGGAGTGCGAGGACGGCAACACGGCCAATGACGATGGCTGTAACGCCACCTGCCGGCTGGAGCCGGGCTACATGTGCCAAGGCGTGGGTCAGCGGTGCATGCAGACGACCTGCGGCGATGGCAAGAAGGAAGGCACCGAGCATTGCGACGACGGCAACAACGACCTGGGCGATGGGTGCTCGCCGCTGTGTCAGTTGGAGCCCCGCTGCGTGAATGGGATTTGCGAGGCCGTCTGTGGCGACGGCATCCTCACCGCCGGCGAGTCGTGTGATGACGGCAACACGCGCGACTTCGACGGCTGCTCCTCGACCTGTCAAATCGAGGAGGGCGTCGCCTGCGTCCTTTCAGAGCCCTTGTCCACGCTGATGCTCCCCATCGTCTACCGCGACTTCCGGGGGAAGGATCAGCTCAACGGCCACATCGACTTCCAGAACGCGAACGGGCAGGAGACAGGCATCGTCCAGGCCGCCCTGGGCCCGAACGGCAAGCCTGTCTATGCCAAGACAGGCACCTCCTCGCTCACGACGCATGGGCAGGCGAACTTCGACCAATGGTTTCACGACGTGGTGGACGTCAATCAGACCGTCGTTTCCACGCTGCCCCTGTCGCGGACCTCTTCTCCCAGCACTCTCTCCTATCTGTTCGAGGACACGTCCTTCTTCCCACTCGACGGCAAGGGCTGGGTGGCAGTGGGGGAGGAGACGACGCGCCCGGACAGCGCGGGAGCACCGCATAACTTCAGCTTCACCAGTGAGACGCGTTTCTGGTTCGAGTACACGGGCCAGGAGCAACTCGTCTTCACGGGAGACGACGACGTCTGGGTCTTCATCAACGGGAAGCTCGCCATCGACATGGGAGGGGTGCACGGCAGCATGACCTCGACCGTGGACCTCGCGGGCCGGGCGTCCGCGTTGGGCCTCCAGCCAGACCGTATCTATGAGGTCGCCGTGTTCCAGGCGGAGCGCTTCACCACGGGATCGAGCTACAAGCTGCAACTCTCCTCGTTCCTGCCGGCCAACCAGCCCAGGCGGTGCACCTCGGCCTGCGGCAATGGCAGGCTGGACGAGGGCGAGGAGTGCGACGCCGGCCCGACCCAGGGGCAGGGGGGCTATGGGCAATGCGCCCCGGGCTGCCTGCTCGGCATCCGCTGTGGCGACGCGGTCGTGCAGTTCGAGCATGGCGAGCACTGCGACGACGGAAACACCGTCAGCGGCGACGGCTGCGACGCCACCTGCAAGCTGGAGTTGTAGCCAGCCCCAGGCGCGGAAAATCGGGCCGAAATGGAGGTTTTAAACGCGCGCTGGCTGCTGGGGTTCTCCAGTCATTCACGACACAGGGGCCCGCCACCGGGCCCCCGGAGAACCCATGAAGCCCGCTCGCGCTGTCACCACCGTCTCACTGGTCGCCGCCCTCGCCGTGTCCACGCTCGCTCATGCCGAGGCGCCCGTGAGCTCCGGGCCGCCCGGCTCCGTCCGGAATGGCCCGTCGTATGGCCACCGGCTCGACGTGGGGGGCAGCTTTGGCGTCAACAACGCCGGGGGCCAGGGCTTGTTCTCGGGGTTCAGCCTGATGGCCGACCTGCGGCCGGTGGACTTCCTGTCCTTGGGGGCAGGCGTGGGACGAGGGCTGTGGGGCGTGCGCTTCACCGCGCACTCGCGCGTGTATCCACTGGGCGTCTCGCGCGGTTTCTTCCTCCAGGGCGCGCTGGCGCACAACCTGGGGCGCACGACCTGGCTCGGCGAGGAGGACGGGGTGGACGTGAGCGTGATCCGCTCGGCTGTCACCACGGCCAATGCCTCGCTGGGCTATCGCAAGGACCTGGGGCGCCGCGGATGGCTCGCCTTCGAGGCGGGCTGGGCCTACCGCCTGGATCCCGCCTCGTACCGCACGGGCGGTGAGCGCGAGCTGACCGACAGTGAGGAACGGAACCTCCGTTTCGCCCGGCCGGGCGGCGTGATCCTGGGCATCGCCGGCGGCTTTTCCGTCCTGTAACAAGGTCCGCTAGTCTCACCACCGCCGCGCCATGCCGGATCCCACCACTGCCCCTCGTTCGGTCCTGCCCTTCCCGGGGGATGCCCGAGGACGCCTCGAGTCGCGCTCGGACGAGGAGCTGATGCTCCTGTCCGCCGGAGGCTCCACGCAGGCCTTCGAGCAGCTGGTGCGCCGGCATCACCCGCGGCTGGCGCGCTACTGCGGCAAGTCCGTGGGCAGCACGGCGGAAGGGGACGAGCTGGCTCAGGAGACGCTGGTGCGGGTGTGGGAATCGCGCCGCGAGTATCAGCCCCGCGCGCCCTTCGTCGTCTTCATGCTGACGCTGGCCCGCAACCTGTGCCGCAACCGCGTGCGGGACGCGAGCCGGCGCGGGCGCTGGCAGGCAGAGGCTCCCGACGGGGCCCGGGTGGAGAACGTGGCCTCGCCGGCTTCCGCGGACGTGGTGGACCAGCTGCTTGAGCGCGAGCAGCGGCGGCGCGTGCGCGAGGCCCTGCTGGCGCTGCCGGAGAAGTTCCGCGAGGTGCTGCTGCTGCGGTTCGACCAGGAGCTCGACTACGCGGAGATCTCCCGCATCGTCGGGCGCAACGAGTCCACGGTGCGCTCGCGCGTGTTCCATGGGCTGAAGAAGCTCCGCGAAATGGTGCCGGGAGGAAGTCCATGATGTCGGCATGCCCCGAGCCGTCGGTGTGGCCGCAGCTCGTCGACCGGCAGCTCTCCGAGGAGGAAGCGCAGGCGCTGCGGGCCCATGCGCGGGACTGCGCGCGCTGCCAGGCCGAGCTGCGGGAGACGGAGGTGCTCGTCGCACGCATCGCCGCGCCGCTGGAGCCGGCCGCACCCACGGAGGAGGCGGTGGCGCGGGTGATGCGCCGGGTGCACGCGGAGGCCGCGGAGCGGCGGGTGAGGCCGCTGAGGGCCCGCCCCTGGGTGGGAGGGGCCGCGGCCGCCGCGCTCGCCGCGGGGCTGGCGGTGTTCATGCTGCGGCCCTCGCCCGGCCCGGGGCCCGGGCAGGAGACGTTTACCGCGCGAGGCGGGCCGGTGGCGGCGACGCTGGGCCGACGCGTGGGCATCACCTTCCACGGCCCAGGCACGAACGCCGCGCCGCTGGCGCCGGACACGGTGGTGCCGGCGGAGGCGGGCTTCGGGGTGCGCTACCGCAACCTGGACACGCGCGAGCCGGTGTTCCTGCTGGCCTTTGCCCAGGACGCGCGCGGCGAGGTGCACTGGCTCTACCCGGCCCACCTGCGCGAGGACGCGAATGAGCCGTCGGTGCGGCTGGCGCCGTCGGCGGAGGCGCGGGCGCTGGAGGAGGTGGTGGTGCTGGAGGACCCGGCGCCCGGGCCCTTGCGCCTCGTGTCCATCGTCACCCGCGCGCCGCTGGGGGTGAAGGACGTGGAGTCGCTTTCGCTGGAAGGTCGCACGCCCGAGGCGCTGCGGCGGCGGTGGCCGGAGGCCGCGGTGGAGTCGGTGTCCGTCGTCCTGGCGGGAGCGGGGGCCACGCCTTGAGGTTTCTGCTTCCGTTGCTCGCCGCGCTCATGCTGTCCACCTCCGCCGCGGGCGAGGCGCCGTCCTCGCCGCCCGCGGTGTTCGCGCTGGTGGTGGCCAACAACCAGGGCTTCGCGCCCGGCCGCGCGGTGCTGCAGTACGCGGACGACGACGGGGCGAAGTACCACGAGTTCTTCTCGATGCTGACGGAGCCCGGGGACGTGGTGCTCCTCACCGGGCTGGATGCGGACACGCGCCGGCTCTTCCCCGCGCTGGAGCCGGAGGTCCGCGCTCCCTCCTCGGAGAACGTCGCGGAGGCGGCCCGGGTGCTGTCCGCGCGCATCGCCGAGGTGAAGCGCGCGGGCCGCGAGGTGGACTTCTACTTCGTCTTCGCCGGCCACGGCGACGTGGACCAGGGGCGCGGCTTCCTGGAGCTGAGCGACCGGGCCTTCGACGCGGAGGACCTGCAGGCGCTGCTGCGCCAGGTGGACGCCACGCGCGCGCACGTCATCCTGGACAGCTGCAACTCCTTCTTCGTGGTGAGCCCGCGCAAGGCGGGGGGGCGGCGCTATGCCACGCCCGAGGACATGACGCGAAGTCTGGCGCAGCGGTTGCCTGCGGTCGGCGTGCTGCTGTCCACCAGCGCCGAGGCGGAGGTCTACGAGTGGTCCGAGCTGCAGTCCGGTGTCTTCAGCCATGTGGTGCGCTCGGGGTTGATGGGGGCCGCGGACGCGGACGGGGACGGGCGCATCACGTATGCGGAGCTGGAGGCCTTCGCGAGCATCGCGGCGAGGGAGATTCCCAACCCGCTCTTCCGGCCCCGCCTCTTCGCGCTCGGTCCGGGGCGCAGCCCCCAGGCCACGCTGGTGGACCTGCGGGCGGTGCGCTCGGCGGTGACGCTGAGGGTGGACGCCGTCCCTCCGGTGCGGCTCACGCTGCGCGATGCCCAGGGCTTGCGGTGGGCGGACTTGAACAAGGAGGCCGGGATGCCGCTGGCGCTGCGCCTGCCACCCCGGGTGGCGCGGGGCCTGGAGGTGGAGCGCCCCGGCGGCCCCGACACCGCGCGTGCCTGGACCTTGGGGGAGGTGGCGCCCGGCGCCACGGTGGAGCTGGCGAGCTTCAGCCTCCCCAGGCCCACGCCGCCGGCCGCGCGCGGGGTGCAGGACCAGCTGCGCAGCCTCTTCGCGACGCCCTTCGGTCCCGAGTCGCTCGCCGCGTTCGAGCGCGCGCGGAGCGCCGAGCCCGCGCCCGTGTACGGCATCTCGCTGGCGGAGCGGGAGCGGATGCGGCAGCTGGTGGAGACCTTCAGCACGATCGAGCGCGACCGGCGCAGAACAGAGACCATCCTCTTTGGCGCGACGCTGGTGTCCTCGCTGGGCACCGGTGCGTTCCTCCTCGCGGAAGGGGACCGGGACAGCCGGGTCCAGGGCATCTCCGCGCTGGCCGTGAGCCTGCTCTTCAGCGGCGCGGACCTCCTCCAGCAGCTGCGGCGCGAGGACCCGGAGGCCCTTCTGCGGGAGTTCCACGCGTCGCAGGCTGACGCCGCGGTGGATCCGGGCCTCGCGGTCGCGCGCGTGGACTACCGGCTCAACCGCTTCCTCGCGCAGGAGCGGTACATCCGGCGCCGGCTGGAGACGGTGGGGTACATCTACATGGGCGCGGCCGCGCTGTTCCTGGGGATCGCCGAGGTGCGGCGCGCGAACGGCTGGCCGGGCGGGGAGGTGAGGGAGGCCGAGCGCGCCGCGCTGCTCGCCGCGGTGAGTGGCACGTCGAACCTGCTGCGTGCCCGGTACACAGGGAGCGCCACCGAGCACCTGGTGCGGCAGTGGAATTCGGACCCGGAGCTGCGGCGCCTCCCGCGCGTGGTCGTGGTGCCCTCGTCCGGGGGCGCGGTGCTGGCCGTGGGGGGCGTCTTCTGACGCTCGGGGCCCTGCTCCATCCCTTCGAGCCCGCGGACACGCCGATAGAGGATGTCAGCGGTAATACGCGTCGAGGAGCGACTTGAGATGAGGCCCTTCTCCGAACCCGGGGGCGGAGAGGACGCGGTGGATCTCCGCCAGCTCTTCCACTTTGACGCCGTAGGGAGAGGTTTTCATGATCCGCGTGCCGATGACCTGGTCCGCGATGAACCGTGCAATCTGCTCGACCGAGTAGGTCCCCACCTCCGGCAGCACGACTCGCACGAACGAGCGCGCCACCGACATGGCGAAGTGCTCGTCGAGATCGCCGAAGTTCGCCAGATTGACGTCAAGCCAGCGTGACGCGCCGCCATGCAGATAGCGGGTCAGGGTGGCGAGGCTCGCGATGATGGTGGGAATGCCTTCAGGTGGACGAGCCGCGGTGGGGAGATACTCATTGCCCCGGGCATAGCGTGATGGATCCACCTGCGGACGCCTTGCATTGCTGCTGACCTTGAATACGCCGGCACCCACGATCATCAGCCTGCCTTCCACGCCCGCGTACGCGAGGATTGCCGAGCGGGAGGGATGCAGATGGCCATGGGTGTCCACGATGGCCGTGAGCCCGTCCGTCAGTTGTGGAGCCAGGAACCCACCGGTCTCGGTGGCTCCCACGGCGGCGACATACTGGTCCACGAAGAACTCATGCCCGGACTGGAAGAGGAGCCGCAAGCGGTCGGTGGCGACGGAGCCTCGCATGACCCATTCCGACTCGGCGATCGTTCCCACGAGCCGGGTGACGTTGGGCTGATACTTGAGCCAGACGTTTCTGTCGCCTGCCGGAAACGCCGCCGCGAAGCGGTCCTCCAGGGTGCCCTGCCCAGGGCGTGTGAACCAGTAGACGTGTGCCGCCCCGCTCAGCAGCGCCTTCTCCACGGCCCATGCGGCGGTCGCGGAGCCTCCTTCCACGGCCACGACGCGGCCTCGGAGCTGAACGTTGTGATTCAGGTAGGTGTCCCCCGTGCAATAGACACCCAAAGGGGTATTTTCGGCGTAGCGCGTGGTTGCAGCGGGTCCAGGGCCCGAAGCCACGATGACCCGCCTGGCGAACAGATATTTGTGTCGGTTCGCGTTCGCGGGACCGTATGTATAGGAAACCTTGAAGTGGGTACCGAGCCACGTCACGGAAGAAACCCGGGCATCCCGATACTTGCTCGCCCGGTAGCCATTCCCGCCGAAGGTCCCCTTTCCACCGCCGTGCTCGTCGAGCGGTATCTGCTCGGCATAGACGTTGGACGAAAGGAAGGGATCCGTGGGAGCCACGTCCCGCCTCGGCACACCGGTGGCACGGCTGTGCGGCTCGAACCCCTCGGGACGTACAGACAGGTCCAGGGGCAGCATCAACAGGTTGGGAGTCTGTCCCATCCGGTGCTCGCCACGGCGCCCCCAGGGTTCGGGTTCGCCAATCACTCCGACCTTTTCCCCTTCCCCCGGAGGAAAGAAGCTCAGGTAGACAGCCGCTGTCGTCCCTGCACCAATCACAATGCGATCGTAGAGTGAAGGCATTGAGACAGATTACAGCAAAAGAATATCGCTGACCATCCGCAGCTCATCGTCCTCGATTGAGGGGGGCCCATCCGCGCGGTGGCACGGTCTTGCTCAGGAGGCGACGAACATGCTTTGCACGCAATCCAACCTCGACGTGTTGAACGAAAAGAAGACGCCTCTTCGCCTCCACGCATTTCGCGCAGGACTGCTTGCACTCAGCCTTTCCGCCGGTTGCGGCGACCCGGTTCGGCCGGAGGCCCCCACACCGGATGCCTCCACACCGGATGCCTCCACGCCGCCGCGCTCGGATGCCGGGGAGCCCGACGCCGGCCCCTGCGAGTGTCCGACGGGGTCGCGCTGCGTGGAGGGGGTGTGCAAGGAGACCGACCTTTTGCAGGTTCGCCTCCTCGAACACCAAAGTCAGGAAGTTGATGGGGGCATTGCCTGGACATCGACTGAAGCCCAGTCCTGCTTTTACGGAATCGGTGATGGGGGTGTCGCAACCCACGGGCCCATCCGTGTGGAAGGGGCCTGCGCCATGTATGGGCCAATCCAGGACGGCGGCATCGTCCGCGGCTTCATCCCCATTCCGCGTCGTGGCGGCATGGAGCGGATGACCATCGAGCCGGCGATGATTCGCCGCGGCCAGCCGGTGCAGCTGCGTTGGCCCAAGGGGAGTGGCTCACGGGTTGATGTCACCCTCGCCGTGGGGACTGCGACCGCAGCCGGTGTGATCACCTGCCTCCTCCCGGGCACGGGCGAGTACACGGTCTCCGCCAGGCTGAGCGAGATGTTCGGCGACGGACCGGCCACTTACCCCTACAGCTGCAGTTTGAGTCGCCCCCCTCGGGCTCGGTAGTGACACTGCATGGCCACGGCTTGGTGGTGGCGTCGCCAGCGACTCCAGGCCAGGACGTGCGCGACAGGAGCCACAGTCCGTCGCAGGAGTGAAAGCAGGAGTCTGCGCACTTCCTGGATGGAGTAGCGGACGAGGGCCGTCAGTGAAGGCCACGCCGGGCGAGAAATGCACGCATGGGACTTCTTCGTACCGGCAGGCCGAGGGCTTTTGGGGGCAGCTTCTCCTCGGGTGGGAGATTGGCCATGGCACGAGCTGAGGCAAGGAAGACGTGGGCTACCAGGCACAGCGTCATGTGCCGGTGCCAGGCCGTCCAGGTGCGCACTTCGTAGTCGGCCAAGCCCACTTCGCCCTTGGCGGACTCGAAGTCCTCCTCCACGGCCCACCGACTGCCCGCCGCCTGCACCAGCGACGCCAGCGAGGCATTGCGTCGGGCATGGGCGATGTAGAAGGCCACTTTGCCGTCCGCGAGGCTTCGACGAAACAGCAGCCATCGCGACAGGCCCAGGTGCTGGTTGAGTCGCATGCGTGCCCAGTCGTAGAGGCGTGGGCCCTTGGTGCCCGCGCCGGCGGACAGACGCACCCACGCGTCCGGCGGGACTTCCTGCACCATGTCCCCCGGCTTCACCTGGTAGAAGCCGCGCCAGACGTGCGTGTTGGAGGCCACCGCCAGCACGTAGGGCTGGTGCAAGTCTTCGAGGAAGCGGCGCAGCGTGGTGTCGCGTCCGTAGACTTCGTCCCCCACCACCCATGCGGGCTTCAGACCCGCCCCCAGCGCCCGTTGCAGCATGCCTTGCGCGAGGGCGGGTTTCGATTCAAAGCCCACCTCGTCCGGAATGCCTCCTGCCTGGCGACGAGCACTGTCCTGCGTCCACGGCTCCGGTAGGTACAACTCCCGGTCCACCAGCGCATGCCCACGTGGCGTCGCGTACGAGAGGAAGACGCCCACCTGCGCGTTCTCCACCTTGCCCGCGGTGCCCGTGTACTGGCGTGCCACTCCCACGGATTTCTCTCCCTTCTTCAGAAAGCCTGTCTCGTCCACCGCCAGGATGCCCCCTTCACCCAGCGCCCGGCGTGCGTACTCCAGCACGTCGTCGCGCACCGCATCCGCGTCCCACTTCGCACGCAGCAGCAGGTGCTGGAAGGCATAGGGCGCTCGATGCCCCGCATCCTCCGAAAGGCCCCACACATTCTTGCGCTGCGCACGCCCCAGCAGGGCCTTCACGTACTCGACTGCGGTGGCGTGCGCCTCGCGCCTGCGAAAGTGCGGCTGCAACCAAGCGCCTACCGCCTCCAGCTCCGTCACGAGACGGCCAACCAGCCGGACTTCCGGTGCCTGCACTTCTGTGGCCAATGGTGGCTGCATGGGAAGTCTCGCTCCTCCCCCTCCTGTTTCCTCAACAAGAGGATGACTGCCGAGTCTTCCGAACTACAGCTGTAGGGTTACAGCACCTAACGAAAGTCAGGGCTGGGCTGGCCGTTGGCAAGGGGCATCCTCAGCTTGAGGGACATGGTCCGTGAACTCGTCCCCGACGCATTCTGGCAGCGCGTGGCGCCCCTGCTGCCTCCGCCTCGGCCGAAGAAGAAGCTGGGTCGCCCTCGTGCGGACGACCGGGCTGCGCTGGAGGCCATCGTCTTCGTGTTGAGGAGCGGTATCCCGTGGGAGATGCTGCCTCGCAAGCAGTTCGGCCTGTCGGGCATGACGGCCTGGCGCAGGCTGGAGGAATGGACCCGCGCGGGCGTGTGGGAAAAGCTCCAGGAGCGGCTGCTGGATGAACTGGGGCTGCGTGGCAAGGTGGACTTCTCGCGCGCCGCCATCGACTCCTCGTCCGTGCGGGCGTCAAAAAGGGGGCCCTCACGGGCCCAAGCCCGACGGATAGAGCGAAGGCGGGTAGCAAGCATCATCTTCTCGTAGAGGCCAACGGCCTGCCCCTCACGGAGTCCGTGACGGCCGCCAACGTCCACGACACGCACGAACTCTTCCCGCTCGTCGACTCCGTGCCCGCGGTGCGGATGCCCTCGGGCCAGCGGCGCCTGCGGCCTGGGAAGCTCCACGGCGACAAGGCCTACGCCTCCAGGAAGAACCGACGTGGGCTCCGCCTACGTGGCATCGCCGCTCGCATTGCGCGCCCGGGTGTCGAGTCCAAGGAGCGGCTTGGACGTTATCGCTGGGTCGTGGAGCGCACGCTGGCTTGGAAGAACCAGCTCCGCAGACTTCGAGTCCGCGATGAACGCAGGGACGACGTCCACTTCGGATTCCTCGTCCTTGGCTGCTGCGTCATGCTCCTGCGGCGCCTCTGTCCTGACATTTGTTAGAGGCTGTTATTCGTTCATCCGTGCCGATCGCTCGTTTCAAGTCCGGTTCGACCCGCAGGACGCGGGGACGAGCGGCGAACTCTACGTTGGGTCCGGGGTCACCCGGGACGTCACCTACGTGCCCTGAAAGGCGCCCTGGCTACAGCACCGGCCACCAGCGGTTGCTGCCGATTGCTCGAGCCTGACAGGCCCATGGGGGCTGGGGGCGCTTTCAGGCTCGAGGGCTCGGCAAGTCCCTCAAGTCACGGTGAGCCATGCAGTCCACTTGACATGGGCTCCCTGGTCATTATTTTGAGGTTATTCAAAATATCAAAAGGTCGTGATGAGAACGCAGGAGGTCTTCAAGGCAATTTCCGACCCGACCCGGCGCAAGGTGCTCAAGCTCCTGCAGGGCGGCTCGAAGTCAGCGGGAGAGCTCGCTGAGGCGTTCGACATCACCAAGGGGTCGCTGTCGCATCACTTCAACGTGCTCAAAGCCGCGGACCTGGTGCGCTGTGAGCGCCGAGGGCAGCAAATCGTCTACTCCCTCAATACGACCGTGTTCGAGGACGTAGCGGCAGTCCTTCTTGATCTCTTCAAGGTCGAAAAGGGGAATGGAGAGCGGTCATGAGCATCAGCCGAGCCAACGTGCTGAGTCTGGGATTCGTCGTCGTGGCGTTCGGGATGGCCGTCATGCTCTACGGCCAGTTGCCGGAGTCGATCCCCACGCATTGGAATGCCGAGGGGGTGGTGGATGGATACACGCCCAAGCCCTGGGGACCCTTCGTCCTGCCGCTGGTGATGGCGGCCATGTACCTGGTCCTGGTGGCCGTGCCGCGGATTTCGCCCAGGGGCTACCGCGTGGAGCGATTCCAGGGCGTCTTCGAGGGCATCCAGGCGGCGCTGGTCGCGTTCCTGTTCCTGCTCAACGCCCTGGTCCTGCTCGCGGGCATCGGTGTGTCCGTGCCGATGGCGCGCGTGGTTCCCGCGGGCGTGGGCCTGCTCTTCATGGTCCTGGGCAACTACATGGGGAAGTTCACGAAGAACTTCTTCTGTGGAATCCGGACGCCCTGGACGCTCGCGAGCGACGAGGTCTGGCTGCGCACGCATCGCCTGGGAGGAAGGCTCTTCGTCCTCGCGGGACTCGTCGTCCTCGTCTCGGGGCTTCTTGGCGGGGGGCCGGTCCCCGTGCTCGCGGCGGTCGCCGTCGCGGCGGTGACCCCCGTGCTCTATTCGTACTTCCTCTATCGCCGCATCGAGGGGGACCGGCACGGGCCGACGGACGGCCGCGGGACTCAGGGGGTGTAGAGCTCCGCCGTGGTGAGGGGATTGCCGTTGAATCCCCCCACGACGAAGACCCTGCCATCGGGCAACAAGGTCGCCGTGTAGATGCGCCGGGACGAAGCCATGGGCTGGGTCGCGCTCCAGGCGCCGGAGGCCGGGTCGTACAGCTCCGCCGCCGCGATGTTGCCGCCGTTGAAGCCTCCCACGACAAGCACCTTGCCACTGTCGAGCCGCGTCGCCGTGTGCTGGTAGCGAGACGAAATCATGGAGCTCGCGGCGCTCCAGGTGTTCGTGGCCGGGTCGTACAGCTCCACCGATGCGAGAGGCGTGCTGCCGTTGAGCCCTCCCGTCACCAACACCTTGCCATTGTTGAGCAGTGTCGCCGTGTGCTCCCCGCGAGCAGAAGCCATGGAGCCCGCGGTGCTCCAGGTGTTCGAGCCAGGGTCGTACAACTCCGTCGTCGCGAGATGCGTGCTGCCGTTGATTCCCCCGGTCACCAGCACCTTGCCGTTGTCGAGCAGCGTCGCCGTGTGGTTCTCGCGAGGAGAAGCCATGGAGCGCGCGGCGGTCCAGGTGCCCGTGGCCGACGAATACAGCTCCGCCGTCGCGAGAGCCCCGTTGGCGTTGTATCCACCCGTGACGAGCAGCCTGCCATCAGGCAGCCGGGTCACCGTCTGCCGAGCACGCGCGGAAATCATGGCGGCGGCGGCGCTCCAGGAGCCCGAGGCTGGATCGTACAGCTCGGTCGCCGCGAGGACGGCGCCCCCGCTGGAGATGCCTCCCAGGACCAGGGCCTTGCCATTGAGCAGCGCCGCCGCGTACTGGGTGCGATTGGAGGCCATGCTGGCGCCTGCACTCCAGGTGCCCGAGGTGAGGTCATACACCTCCGTCGTCCGGAGGATTGCATTGCTCTGCCCGCCCGCGACCAGGACCTTGCCACCGGGCAGCAGCGTTGTCGTGTGGCCATAGCGAGCACCGAGCATTGCGGCCGTCGAGACCCACCCCGAGTTCACACACGCGGGAAGGCCCGTCACGGTGAAGGAATGGGTGGAGACGCCGCCCAGGGCATTGGTGACCGTGGCGGTGATCGTGGGGGGAGCCGCCGGCACGCACGCGGGCGCCGTCCACGCCACCTCGCTGGTGTTGGCGCTGGAGGTGGGCGTGCCGGGAGTCCCCGCGCTCGCCGTCCAGGAGAACGCCAGGGCGCTGCCCTGCGGGTCCACCGCGTTGAGGCGGAAGGTGACGGTGCCATGGGCCGACGTGGAGGTGGCGGACTGGAAGGTTTCGGTGATGTCGGGTGGGAAGGTGGCCGTCTTCCTGGGGCCCACGCAGAGGGAGAAGGTGCCCGTGGTCTGACCGCCAACGGGCTGGCCGTCGCGGGAGTCCGTGACGGTGACGGTGAGCGTGCAGTTGTTGCACGCGCTGCTGGAGGGTTGCGCGGTGGCGGTGAACTGCGCGGTGGCGGAGTGGGCGTCGGTCCACGTGCCCGGGCAGGAGGCCGCCCAGTGGTAGGCAAGGGAGTCCCCGTCACTGTCGGAGGCCGTGGCGGAGACGGTGGTGGACTCGTTCACCTCCAGGGCGGTGACGCTGGCGGAGATGTTGTCCACTTGAGGCCAGGTGTTGATGGAAGCGTTGACGGTGGCGTCCCCCTTGCCGGTGGTGACGTTGACGTTGAAGGTCACCTTGCCCTGAGCACCCTTTGAATCGGTGACCGTCAGGGTCAGAGGCACGGTGGCCGCGGACGCGGGCGCCGTCCAGGTGGTGGAGAGGCTGCCCGCCTGGGCGAAGCTGCCCGAGGGCGCGCTCCAACTGTACGTCAGGGTGTCGCTCGGGTTGGCGTCCGAGGCGGCCGCCTGGAGGCTCACCGTGCCCCCGGGCTCGACGGTGCCGGGCGCGGCCGACAGCGAGACAATCCGGGGCGCGGCATTCTCAAAAGGCGCCGCCGGATTGACTTCCTGCAGGGTGATGGAAACCGCCGTCGTCTGCTGGGCGAGGATGGTGACGTGGGTGGCCGTTCCCGCGTAGAGCTTCGTCCCACTGCTATTGAAGGCCTCGGCGGTGAAGGTGCGCAGCGTGCCCGCGGGCAGGTTGCCGAGGATGCCGCTCCACTGGCCATTCGTCTTCACGAGGCTCGCGGTGCGGGTGGGCATGTCCGCCGCGGTGACCACCACCACCACGGAGGCGACATCGGACGAGGAGAGAGCCCGCGCAAGCAGGTGCACCTCACCCGTACCCGCCGCTTGCTCCTGGGGGCCACCACACCCCGCCGCGACCGTGAGGAGGACAACCGCGAGGCACGCCCATGACTGCGTTGTTCTTCGTGTCATGGATTGCATGACGTCATGTCTGGAGAGACATGGCAATTTGCCCTGTCGGCCCGGGGCCGGAGCGGCACCCGGGCCGTGTAAGGCCGTCAGAAGGTGACGACGCCGTAGTCATTCAGCAGGCCGGAGCTTTGGGCGGCCTGCACCACCGTGATGAGCCTGTCGCCCGCGGCGGAGTAGAAGACGAAGCGGCCGAAGCTGTCGTGCGAGGTGCCATTCACCTTGAAGCGCGGCAACGGAATGCTCTGGTCGAAGCCGAGGAAGTCCGGGTGGTAGAGCCGGACGTCCTTGCCCACCGTGGTACTCCAGTAGCTCTCCAGGACCAGCGCGATGCGGCCGGCCGCGGTGGAGTGGGTCAGGTGGCCAATGGACGTCGCATCGGGGAGCGCGCCCGAGTACGTCATGTCCTCGCTCCTGGCGTCGGAGGCGCGGAAGGTGTTGCCGCAGGCGGTGAAGATGCGGGCTCCGTCCTCGGAGAACCACAGGTTCCCGCACATGTAATAGCTTCCGTGGTAGGGCGAATCGTAGAGCATCTGCGCGGTGCCGCCGCGGATGTCATACTTTTCGATGTCGTCCGGCGACAGGCCATTGTTCGCGCCGTAGAGGGCCGTCCCCCCGGGATGCAGGCGCGCCCGGGTGCCGGCGCGGATGGACCAGAAGCCGCTCAGCGTCTCCACGCCGGAGACCAGGTCAATGCAGTGGATGGACACCCACTGGTCCGTGCGCGGGAAGGCATACGCGAAGCCATTGCCGGCAAGGACGACGTCGAAGACATCAGCGGTGACGGGCACCGTCTTCACCAGTCGCGGCGCGGAGAGGTCGACGTAGGAGATGTTCGCGTCATGGCCCACCGCCGCGAACAGGCCGTCCGGTCCCACGCTGACGGCGGTGGGGGTCGTGGGCAGGGCGACCGAGGTCTCCGTCTGCGTGGACGGGTCGTAGAGGTAGAGGGCGTTGGGGTTGGTGGCGACCATCACCACCCGGTCGAGCGCCTTGCTGTACTCGGCGTCGATGACGCGATGGCTGAGCCTGTGGACGGAGGGCTGCTGGGCGGTGATGACCACCGTGTCCGCGGGGCTGGCGGCCCGGCCATCCTCCACCACGAGTGACAGCTCGTAGCTGCCTTCGACGTCCAGCGTGAGGGAGGGCGTCTGGGTATTGGCCTGCCGCAGGGTGGCGGTGCTGCCCATGGGCTTGCGGCTGAGCGTCCAGGCGAAGGTCAGGGTGTCGTCATTCTCGTCCTGTCCCTTTCCCGGCACGGTCGCGGACGTACCAACGATGGCCACGCGGTCGGCACCGGCGTCCGCCACGGGCGCCCGGTTCTCGGCCGTCACCTTGAGGAGTGCCGGCGCGGAGGCGCGCTTCCCGTCGCTGACGACGAGCCTGATGACGTAGTCGCCGTCCTGGTCGGGGATGAAGGTGGGCTTCATCGCGGTGTCATCCCGCAACGTGGTGGTGCTGCCCTCGGGCACGGACGCGAAGGACCAGGTGAAGGTGAGGGGCGCACCCGTCGAGGACGTGCTCTCGCTGCCATCCAGCGTCACGGGCTTGCGGCTGAGCACGGCGCGAGACGCGCCCGGGCGCGCGGTGGGTGCGGCGCTCCGTACGGAGAGCGTGAGGAAGGCCGGCTCGGACTCGTGCGTACCGTCGCTGACCACCAGCCTGAGGACGTAGCCGCCCTCCAGGTCAGGGGTGAAGGAAGGCTTCGCGGAGGACTGCTGGGAGAGCGCGGCCTTGCTGCCGGACGGGGCGGAGACGACGGTCCACGCATAGGTGAGCGCCTGGCCCTCCGGGTCGCTGCTCGCGCTGCCGTCCAGCTCCACGGCATGGTCCACCACCCCGTCCTGGGAGGAACCCGCACGGGCCACCGGGCGCAGATTTTCGGGTGGCGGGGGAGGCGTGGTGGAACCACCACAGGCAATGGAAAACACTCCCAGGGACACCAGGAGGAAAACGGTTCGGATGTGTATGACACGGTTCAAATTTCGTCCCCCTCGAAATGCTGGCGGGCCGGAATGAAGTGCCCGCGTGAGAGGAGACGATGTCCCCACGAATCAATGCCTTGAAACTCGTGGGGGATGACCTGGGTTCCATCCGAACGTGCAGAAGCTGACTGCCCATTCCCTTTCACTGACTCCAGGCACCATGGGTCAGGCTCGCCACCGCGATGGAGGTGCTGGGGCCGAAGATGTGCCGAAGGCGGGATTCGAACCCGCAACCTCCGCGTTCTGAGCGCGGCGCCTCTACCAAGTTGGGCTACCCCGGCGGGTGTGTCTTTGATTGGGTTTGAAGTCGGGATGACTGGATTCGAACCAGCGACCTTGCGCGCCCGAGGCGCACGCTCTCAACCAGGCTGAGCTACATCCCGATGTCTGGGGAAACCTTCGAGGGAGGACCCAGACACGACAAGGGCCGGGTCCCCTCTCGGGAACCCGGCCCTCGTCACGCCTCCCGGGTTACCGGGTGGCGGGTGCGAGCGTCAGGTCCCGGGCGCACTGCCACGGAAGGATGGGGTGGCCAGCTCCAGGTTCTCCAGAGAGGTCACCTTCGTGGCGGGGCGCTTCGGGTCCAGCGTGTTTCGGATCTGCAATGGGCATCCCTCCTTTCTGGGGAGGAATGACGGGCGATAAATCCGTTCCTGACAGGCCCTGGCTCGTGGACCGGGCGCGCGCGGGTGTAGCCTGGGAAACCCCATGCTGGAGGCCCGCCCGTGAGAATCGCGCAGCTCATGCAAGAGGTTGCCAAGGAGAAGGGGCTCACGCTCAGTCAGCTGGAGATCTTCATGCTCCCGCCCAGCGCCATCCTGGCGACCGCGCGCAACCCGGAGGGCCCCTCCGAGGAGGCGGTGTTGGCCCTGCTGGACCGCCCCTTCAAGGAATACGTCGACTGGATGCTGGCGGAGCAGTTCCCCGGCTCCTGTGGCGCGACCTCGGGCTGGCTGGATGACGTCACTTCCCGGGCGACCGATGCGAAGGCAGGCACGCTGACGGAGGTCAGCTCGGGCGCGTTCTTGAGCAAGGTGCTCTCCGAGATGATCAGCAATTACGGCCGGTGGTACTGCCGGTGCACGCTCAAGGTGCACTCCTTCTTCATCGAATGCATCGAGCGCAAGGCCTGCATCTATCAGAGCTACTTCGGGCACTACTCGCTCAGCGCGTCCGTGGAAGACCTCGTCGAACGCAACCGGCTGGAGTTGATTCCCCTGCTCGAAGCCGCCGTCCATGACGACATGCAGGGCATGTTCGCGAAGCTCGGAGTGAACGAGGACTGGGATGCGCTGCCCGAGGACGAGGCCCAGCGCAAGGAGCGCAAGTACCGGGCCTCCTGGTCGATTGCCAGGAACAAGCCCTTCTCGGTCATCGAAAAGGATGTGTACGAGGGGCGCAGGGCCCTCTTCAAGAAACAGGCTCCGCTCCACGACAAGCCCACCGTGGAGTACCGCATCAATACGAGCCCCGCGCCGGTCGATGACATCCGCAGGAACATCGCGGCCTCCATCGCCACGACCCAGCCTGCCTGGAAGGAGATGCTCGGCAGCAAGAAGACGGTCCGCGAGCTACTCTCCGGCGCGTAGCCCCACGCGGAGACACCATGACGGAACTCGAGACCCTGGCTGCCTTCGAGCAGCACCTTCGCGACGGCCGCAGCCTCGCCAACGTCATCCTCCAGGGGCTGGACCTGCGAGCGTGGGGTGACGCGCTGCTGAAGGCGGACCTCACCGGCACCGTCTTCCTGGGCTGCCTCCTGGAGCCTGCGATCCTGCAACAGGTCCTCGCGCGGGGGGCCATGGTGTTCCCGCCGTTCTCCGGGCTGCCGTACTGCCCGTACCGGGGCAGCCTCTACACGCCGGAGGAGCTGTACGCGGGCTTCGACCCGACCCGCCCGGACACCTACGCGGACACGCTGGATGCGCGCATCTACGCGCACTGGAACTCGCGCGGTGGGGCGCATCCTCCCTCCATCCTGGAGACCCTGGCGCAGCGGCTTCACGACCACGCCATCAGCGACGCGCTGGAGGAGGCGCTACTGGACCAGGGGAAGCCCCGCCGGGTGGTGGCCATCATGGGGGGCCACTCCATGCTGCGGGGCCAGGAGGCCTACCGCTCCGTGGCGGAGCTGGCCCGGTCGCTGGCGCGCCTGGGCTTCTTCCTGGTGAGCGGCGGCGGTCCGGGCGCCATGGAGGCCACGCACCTGGGCGCGTGGTTCGCCTCGCGGCCGGATGAGGACCTGGACGCGGCGCTCGCGGTGCTGGCGCGGGCTCCGTCCTACAAGGACCGGGACTGGCTCGCGCGCGCCTTCGAGGTGCGCGCCATGTGGCCCCTGCTCGACGCGACGGCGATGGGCGACAGCCTGGGCATCCCCACCTGGCTCTACGGCCACGAGCCGCCCAACCCCTTCGCCACGCGCATCGCGAAGTACTTCGCCAACAGCGTGCGCGAGGAGGGCCTGCTCACCATCGCGCGGGGCGGCGTCGTCTATTCACCCGGCAGCGCGGGCACCGTGCAGGAGATCTTCCAGGACGCCTGCCAGAACCACTACAACACCGTGGGCGTCATCAGCCCCATGCTCTTCCTGGGGCGCGAGTTCTGGACGAAGACGCGGCCTGTGTACCCGCTGCTGGAGCACCTGGCGCAGGGGCAGGAGTACGCGCGGCACCTGCTCCTCACGGACTCGAAGGAGGACATCGTCCAGGCGCTCGTGCGCTTCGACCAGGAGCGCGAGACCCTGGCGCGGGCGGGCTGACCGCGACGGCTCAGCCCTGACCCGCGACCGGGGTGACGGCGTTCATGTTCACGAACGCATCCCGCTTCACCCCGTGCTTGAGGAAGTCCTGCACCGCCCGCGCGAGCGTCGCGGCCAGCAGACCCAGCAGGGGCAGGCGCTCGCCGCCTTCGCAGGTGGCCTGGCCTTGCGTGTCCTCGGCGTCGGGCGTGAAGCGTTCATCCCAGCGCACCAGTCCGAACGTGCCGTCCGCGGACACCGCGCCGTGGACCAGCGGCGTGCCTGTCTTCCGGGCGTGGTCGCTGAGCAGCTGGCGGCTGTCCTGGTTGTCGAAGGCGTCCACCAGCAGGTCCGCGCCCTTGCACAGCGCCTCCACGTTGTCGCGCGTGAGGCGCACGCCGAAGGACTCCGCCTTCACGCCGTGCAGGTTGTGCAGCTGGAGCTTGAGCGCCTCCGCCTTGTTCTTTCCGACGGACGGCTTCACGTAGGCCTGCGACAGCAGGTTCTTCGACTCCACCCGGTCGAAGTCGATGAACACCAGCGTCGCGTCCAGGTTGCGGCACAGCAGCGCCGACGCGGACCCGATGGCCCCCACGCCACAGAAGAGGATGCGCATGGTGGCCGCCCTCAGCACGCCCCGAAGGGCACCTTCGGACGCAGATAGATGCGCTCCTCGCCGTGCGCGCCCCGGAAGCGGTCCACGACGTAGTGCTGGAAGGCTTCATCCCCCAGCTGGAAGCGGTGCAGGCCCGGCACTCCGCCCGAGCGCACCAGCTCCACCGCGATGCGGCGCACGTCCGCGTCGCTGATGTGCCGCTCCAGCTCCACCGGCACGTCCGCCGAGTGGCCGTCATAGGTGATGTTGAGCGTCGCCATGGTCGCGTGCCTCCAGGGAAGAGAACCCTGGCCCGGGACGGCGCCCCCGGGCGCTTCCTGACAGCCCGGCCGCGTGAGCAGCCGCGCCCTGGCCTCCGTCGCCGCCTGGACGTGGGGGAGGGGAGCGGCCGTCACCTTCCGACCAGGGGATGCACAGTGTAGGGCTCACGGGAGGAGACGCATGGAGTCACCACGAGCACCGCACCCCTGGAACGTCACGCCCACGGAGGCCGTGGCGTTGCAGAAGCGCCTGCGCGAGCAGCTCATCCTCGAACCGCCTCCGGGCCTGTGCGTCACCCGCCTGGCGGGCGCGGACATCTCCACGGAGAAGGGCAACGACACGGGCTATGGCGGCATGGTGGTGCTCGACGCACAGACGCTTCAGCCGGTGGCCCACGCCGTGGCCACGGCGACGCTGACGTTCCCCTACGTCCCCGGCCTGCTGTCCTTCCGCGAGCTGCCGGTGCTGGCCGCCGTCTGGGAACGGCTCACCGTCCGCCCCGACGTGCTCGTCTTCGACGGCCAGGGCACCGCGCACCCGCGACGCGTGGGCATCGCCTGCCACGGCGGGCTGCTGTTCGACATCCCCTCCATCGGCTGCGCCAAGTCGCTGCTGGTGGGCACGCCTGGGAAGCTCGCGGAGCGGCGGGGCGCCACGTCCCCCATCACCCACAAGGGCGAGGTGGTGGGCATGGCGGTCCGCACCCGCACGGGCGTCAGCCCCGTGTATGTCTCCCCCGGCCACCGCATGGACCTGGACACCGCCGTGGAGTGGGTGTTGAAGGCCAGCCCCCGCTACCGCGAGCCGGAGACGACGCGCCACGCGCACCGGCTGGTGAACGCCTTCCGCCGCGCGGGGGGCGAGGCCGCGGAGATGGAGGAGGGGAGTCCCGGATGAAGCCCGTGGGGTTGATGCTGGTGGTGGCGGGCCTGGGGCTCGCCGTCGTGGGCCTGCTGGTGTGGGCCGGCGCCTTCTCCTGGTTCGGCCGGCTGCCGGGGGACATCCGCGTGGAGAGCGGGAACACGCGCGTCTACGCGCCGCTGGCGTCCATGCTCCTCATCTCCGTGCTGCTGAGCCTGGGCGCCTGGGTGGTCCGCCGCTTCTTCTAGGCCCGAAGTCTGTCCACGGATTGAGAAGGCGAGAACCCTGACGGGCCGCCCCTGCCGGAGGCGCACCGGAGAAACCTGTCCGACAGTCGGACAGGTTTTGGACCATCGCCCCCGGCGGGGCCCGGGCGGATTTCCTCTCAAGGATGCGCGCCCTTCGCGTCTGTCCGACAGGAATGACCTCGCGGGTGGGCCGCCTGCTGTCCTGGCGGGCAGGAGGGGCCCTGTTCCCGGGGACAAGTGGGGGGCATGGGGGCGGCTGGGGAGTGGATCCGCGCTGTTGGACCGCGCAGCATGCGGCCCCCGTCCCGGATGTCACCGGTGGGGAATAAAAGCAGCATCTGGAAAATGGCGGCGGTCAGGCCGCCCGAGGTGAGCATGCGCAGGCTGTCATCCCCGTTGAGCGAGCTGGCATCCCACTACCCCGTGGTCGTCGTGGGGTCGGGCTATGGCGGAGGCATCACCGCCAGCCGGCTGTCGCGCGCGGGGCAGCAGGTGTGCGTGCTGGAGCGTGGCCGGGAGATGCACCCGGGGGAGATGCCTCGCACGCCCGCGCAGGCGGTGGCCGAGTTCCAGCTCCACTGCGCTCCGGGCCAGGGCGACCTGGACGTGGGCAGCCCCACCGGCCTCATCGAGGTCCACCGCAACGGCGACGTGTCCGTCATCGACGGCTGCGGTCTGGGCGGGACGTCACTCATCAACGCGGGCGTGACGATGCGGCCCGATCCTCGCGTGTTCGAGGACCCCCGCTGGCCCCAGGCCCTGCGCGCCGACGTGCACGGCCTGCTGGAGGACGGCTTCGCGCACGCGGAGCTGATGCTGCGGCCCCTGCCGTACCCGGAGGACCACCCGCCGCTGCAGAAGCTCAAGACGTTCGGCATCTCCGCGGAGAAGCTGGGCGGGCGGCTGACGCGGCCTCCGGTGGCGGTGACGTTCGAGGCGGGCGTCAACGCCGCGGGCGTGCGGCAGCCGGGGTGCTCGCTGTGCGGTGACTGCGCCACGGGCTGCAACACCGGCGCGAAGAACACCGTGCTGATGAACTACCTGCCGGACGCGCACGCGCACGGGGCCCGCATCTTCACCGAGGTGTCGGTGCGCGCGGTGGTGCCGGACGGCGCGAAGTGGCGCGTCTACTACCGCCCCCTCAACACCGGCCGCGAGCGCTTCGACGCACCCGATGCCTGGCTCACCGCGGACCGAGTCGTCCTGGCGGCCGGCACCATGGGCACGGCGGAGATCCTCCTGCGCTCGCGCGAGCTCGGCCTTCCGGTGTCCTCGAAGCTGGGCCACCGCTTCAGCAGCAACGGCGACGTGCTGGCCTTCGGCTACAACCTGGACATGCCCGTCCACGGCGTGGGCCACGGCGAGCAGAATCATGAGACGCGCGACCCGGTGGGCCCCTGCATCGCGGGCGTCATCGACCAGCGCGACACCGCGCGCCTGGACGAAGGGATGATCATCGAGGAGGGCGCCATCCCGGGCGCGCTCGCGTCGCTGATGCCCGCGGCGCTCGCGGGGGCCGCGGCGCTGGTGGGCGAGGACACCGACGAGGGCATCCTGGACTGGGTCCAGGAGCGGCTGCGCCAGGCGGACAGCTTCGTGCGCGGGCCGGACCACGGCGCGGTGGAGCACACGCAGACGCTGATGGTGATGTCGCACGACGAGGGCAAGGGCGAGCTGCGGCTGGAGCACGACCGCGTGCGCCTGCACTGGCCGGACGCCGGTCGCGACCCGCAGCTCACCCGCATCGAGGAGCGCCTGCGCCGGGCCACCGCCGCGCTGGGCGGCACCTTCGTGCGCTACCCGCTCTGGTCCGAGGCCTTTGGCAAGGAGCTCCTGTGCACGCACCCGCTGGGCGGCTGTGTCATGGCCGAACGGGCGGAGGACGGCGTGGTGGACCACGAGGGGCGCGTCTTCTCCAGTGCCTCCGGCCACGCGGTGCATGAAGGGCTGTACGTGTCCGATGGCTCCGTGGTGCCTCGCTCGCTGGGCATCAACCCGCTGCTCACCATCTCCGCGGTGGCCGAGCGCGCCTGCGCCCTGATGGCCCGTCGCCATGGGTGGACCATCGACTACGCGCCGCTGCCGGAGGCCTCGGCGCCCCAGGCCCCCGGGCCCGTGGGCGTTCGCTTCACGGAGACGATGCACGGCTTCCTGTCCGGTGACGTGAAGGCCCCGCACCTGGAGGCCGGCGACCCGGAGCGCGACGACGCCACGCCTCTGCGCTTCGTGCTCACCGTGACGGCCGAGGACCTGGACGCGACGCTGCGCGACGAGCGTCACCCCTTGACGTTGACGGGCACGGTGACGGCGCCGGTGCTGTCGTCCCGCCCGCTGGTGGTGACGCGCGGCGAGCTGCGTCTGATGACCCGTGAGCATGCGCGGCCGGGCGGCCAGCGGATGGAGTACCTGCTGCACCTGCTCAGCGAGGCCGGCGAGCCGTACTACCTGGAGGGCTACAAGGACCTCTACGACGACCCGGGCCTGGACCTGTGGAAGGACACCACGACGCTGTTCGTGTCCCTGCACCGGGGGAACGGCCCGGAGGCGCCGTGCATGGGCCGGGGCTTCCTGCGGCTGACGGCGGAGGAGTTCGCGCGCCAGCTCACCACCCTGCGCGTGCTCAACGCCCGGGACGGCGTGCAGCGGGCGGAGGCCCTGGCCCGCTTCGGCGGCTTCTTCTTCGGCGCCCTCTGGGACACCTACGTCCGGCGCGTGGCTGCCTAGCAGTCAGGCAGCCGGCGGACAGTGCTGCAGTCCGCGATGACGTGCCCTCCGGGACGGGCATGGGCACCCTGTTACCCACCGGGACCGACAGGGAGGACCCCCATGGCTGAAGACCGTGATCCGCAGCGCCGCTCCGGCGCACCCCAGGACGAGGAGCATGCGGAAGAGCGGCGCGAGCTGTCCATCGAGGAGCGGCGCGCGCGGCGCAGTGCGATGCGGGCCAGTCAGACGTATGCCCGCTTCATCGACCACCTCTGCGACCGGGGCGGCATGTCCCCGAGTGTCGCCCAGCAGGCGGCCGTCTCCGTGCTCTGCGGCCTGGAGCAGCGCATCCAGGCGGAGGAGTCCCAGGACCTCGAAGCGCAGCTGCCGCGCAAGCTCACGGAGCTGCTGCACCGCTGTGAGCGCCACGACGCCGACCCCCGCCCGTCGAAGTTCGGCCGCGACGAGCTGCTGAAGCTGGTGGGCGAGGACCTGGCCTTGAACCCGGACGCAGTGGAGCCCGTGGTGCGCGCGGTGATGGACGCCGTCCGTCATCAAATCAGCGAAGGTGAGGCGGAGGACGTGAGCGCCCAGCTGCCCGCGGACATCCGCCACCTTTGGCTGCCGACGATGTGAGGCCGGCTGTTAAGGTCTCCGGCACACGCTTGCCGGAGACCGCGCATGGCCCTCGATGATGACTTCAGCGCCGCCCAGAGCCGGGTGAAGACGCTGTCCAAGGCTCCCTCGAACGACACGTTGTTGGAGCTGTACTCCCTCTACAAGCAGGGCACGGAAGGGGACGTGCAGGGCAAGCGCCCCGGCATGCTCGATATCAAGGGGCGCGCGAAGTACGACGCGTGGGCCGGCCGCAAGGGGCTGGCGAAGGACGCCGCGAAGCAGCAGTACGTGGCGCTCGTGGACAAGCTCCTGCGCGGGTAGGCACGGCCCCTCATGCCCCAATGGCTCCGGATGGCGCTGTTCCTCGTGCCGGTCACCACGCTGCTCGCGCTGGCGCACGTCTACCTGTACCGGCGCCTGGTGCGCGACGTGACGGCGAGCAAGGCCCTGCGCCGCGCGGGGCTGGTGCTCTTCGCCGGGGGGCTGGTGGGGTCGCTGGGCGCCCGGATGGTCGGGGCGATGTTCTCCTCCGAAGTGGCGTGGTGGACGAGCATCGCCCTGCTGGTGTGGATGGGGCTGGTGCTCTACCTGCTCATGTTCACCCTGGGGCTGGACGTGGCTCGGGGCGTCTTCGCCAAGGCGCGAAAGCTGCCGGAGCCGCCGTCGCCCGAGCGCCGGGCCTTCCTCGCCCGGGGGCTCGCGACGGGGGCCACCGTGGCGGGCGCGGCGGTGAGCACCTATGGCACCTGGCGCGCGTTCCACCCTCCGGACGTGCGTGACATCCCGGTGCGGCTGCCCGGACTGCCCAAGGCGCTGGAGGGCTTCACGCTGGTGCAGCTCACCGACATCCACATTGGCGGGGTGTTGCAGCGCCGCTTCGTGGACGAGTTGGTGGCGCGCACCAACGCGCTCAAGCCGGACCTCATCGCGGTGACGGGCGACCTGGTGGATGGCACGGTGCCGGAGCTGGGGCGTTACGTGGGCGGCTTCGGCGCGCTCAAGGCCCGGCACGGCGCGTACTTCGTCACCGGCAACCACGACTACTACTCCGGCGTGGAGGCGTGGACGGAGTTCGTCCGGGGGCTGGGCATCACCGTGCTGCGCAACCGCGCCGTGTCCATCGGGGACGCGGGCGCGTCCTTCGACCTCATTGGCGTGGACGACTGGAGCGCGAGCCGCTTCGGTCAGGCCGGGTATGACCTGGACGCGGCGCTGAAGGGCTTCCGGCCGGACCGCGCGTCGGTGCTGCTGGCGCACCAGCCCTCCAACTTCGAGGTGGTGGCCCAGCGCGGCGTGGGGCTCCAGGTCTCAGGCCACACGCACGGCGGACAGATGTTCCCGGGCAACGTGCTCGGCCAGCTCATCTGGGGCGAGCAGAACGCGGGCCTGAGCCAGCAGGGCGGCTCCCAGCTCTACGTCAGCCGCGGGTGCGGCTTCGTGGGTCCACCCATGCGCGTCGCCGCGCCGCCGGAGATTGCCCGCATCATCCTGCTGCCGGGCTGAAGAAGAGGCTCACGGTTTGCGGTGGGCTCGTTCCAGGAGCAGGCCGTCTTCCTGGAGGATGGTGGGCCCGGGACGGGGCCGCCCGTACAGGAGCCCCGAGGCGATGCGCAGCGGCGCGGCCCACGCGGGCTCGTCGCGCACCAGCACGTCCTCGCCGCCGATGCGGACCACCATGCCGTCGGGGGCCACCACGGAGAAGCGCAGCGGCCGGCCCAGCGCCGCCTGGAGCGCGGCCATGGTCGTTTCGTCCTCCTGCGAGAAGGCCAGCGGGCCCTCCGGGTGGCTGTGGGTGATTTCCACCAGCGTGTCCCTCAGGCTCCAGATGGCTTCCCACCGGGGGCGGGAGTCCGGCAGCGCCATGGGGTCGTCGAAGGAATCGCCCCACAACACCTGATCCTCCGGCCCGATGAGCAGGCACACCTCGCGCGTCGTCGACATTGAAGTCCTTCCTCCCGAATGGCCCGTACCGACGTGGGGGACGGGCCCGGTCGGACACGCGGGTTTCAGAGGTGCCGGGTGATGACCAGCGCGTCCGTGTCGATGGCTTCCTTGAGCACCGACGGCAGGCTCTCCAGCGTGACGCGGTTGTCCGCGCCCGCCAGGCACACGCCTGCGTCGCGCACGCGCAACGTCGCGGCCTCCACCACCGTGACGAAGCGCTCGCCCATGAACGTGTAGACGACCTCAAGCAGGCCGTCCCCCATCCGGCGGTGGTCCAGCAGCCGCGCGCCGGCCTTGTCCAGCGCGCGCTCCACCCGCGCGCCGACCTCCGACTCCGCGCGCCCGCGCTCCTGGCGAGTGTGGCCCCGTCCGTCCCGCGTGCCCGGCGTCCGGCCTGAAGCGCGCGCGGAGGCATCCCGGCGTGCTTCCCACGCCTCACGCCCGTTCGTGACCTGCCCCGAGCCGGCCCACGCGGCTTCACGGACGTCCGCGTCCCACGGGGACCGCGCGGTGCCGGGCTCCTGGCGCATCCGCGTACGGGCCCCCTCGCCGTGAAGGGTCTCCCAGCGTTCGCGCTCACGCCCTGACAACGCCCGCCCGAGTTCGCGTCCCTCCGCGTCCCGCCAGACCTCCGGCGTGCCGGTCTCATGCATCCGCGCACGGGTCTCTGCTTCGCGCCGGGCCTCCAGCTCCGCCTGCATCCGGATGAAGCGGGCACGCTCCTCCGCCAGCCGGCGCAGGCAACGCTCCGCCTCCTCGCGTCCCTCGCGCGCCACGTCGAGCACCCGCGCACGGGCCTCCACGGGCGCGAACGGGATGCCCGTGCCTCGCGACACCGACTCCAGCACCGCGAAGCCGAACGCCGCGCGCAGCGATGCACTCACGCCTCGCGCGTCCCCCAGCGCACGGTCTTCCTCCAGCGCTCGGCGCGCCGTCTCCTCCGCCTCGCCCTCGAACTCCACGCCCTCGAAGAGCAGCGTGCCGTCATGCCAGCGGCGCGCCGTCACCGGCGACAGGCGCGGCGGCTCCTCCTCCTCCGGCATCAACGCCAGCGGTTCCGCCACCGCGCCCTCGCGCACCAGCCGCGTTCCCCAGACATGGCCCCGCACGCGCGGCAGCGCCTCCATCCCTTCGGGAGACGCCGGCTCTCGTGCGGTGGCCTCGCGGCCCTTCACCTCGAAACGCCACCAGCCCGGGGCGACGGGCTGGGTGACGCGCAGGCGGCGTGAAGGCGCGTCCACGGTCCCGCCGCCGGAATACGGCAGCACCGCCGACTCCACCTTCCCGAGCAGCTTCCGGTAGTCCACGCCCCTGCCTCCTTCTTCACGCCACCTTCAACAGCGGCGTGCTCATCACCCGGTCCACCCAGCCGGACTGGCTGGCCCCCGCCTCGCGCGGAGCGTCCATCAGCGCATGGAGCACGCGCGGCACCTGGTAGGGGTCCGCGAACTGCCCCACGCTCACCTCACTGAAGGGCACGCCCAGCTGCTTCGCCCCCGAGCGCACCGTGTTGCCACGCGCCCCCGCCACGCTCACCAGCAGCGCCATGGCCGCCACGCTGTAGCCACACGCGTGGAAGGCCTTGGCGAACTGGTCGCCTGCCTCGCCCGCCTCGTCACCCACCACCATCACCACCAGCTTCGCCTCCGCCGGGATGCGCACCCCGGAGCGGTGCAGCGCGTGGACACCGGCCGCGTGCACCGTGCCGCCGGACGCCTTCAGTCCGGACAGCATGTGCTGCACCGCCGTGCGGTTGGCCGCCTTGGGCTGCAGCACCATGCCCATGGTGTCGAACGCCGCCACGTGCAGCTTGTCCATCGGGAAGCCCGCGAGGATGCGCGACAGCGCCTCCTTGGACTGCTCGATGGCGCCCTCCATGGACCCCGACTTGTCGATGAGGAACATCACCCGCACGTCCGTCTCCGCCGTCGCCTCCGCCACCGCCTTCTTCACCGCGTTGTCGCTCGCCTCCTCCAGCTTGCGACGCACGTCCTCGCCGCGGACGTTCTTCGCGATGTTCAGCGAGCGCTGATCCGTGGCGTTCGCCACCGCCCGCTCCCAGCGCGCCTTCACGGACGGCTCCTGCAACAGGCCCAGGTCCTCCAGCGTGGGCGTCATCAGCCGCAGGTCGCGGTCCGACAACGACGGCAGCAGCGTGGCCAGGATGGCGGGCGTGAGGCCCACGTCCTTCGGCAGCCGGCCCACGACCTCCTTGTAGGAGAGCCGCTCCAGTTCAATCCACTCGCAGATCTCCGCCTCGGAGAGGCCGTCGAAGCGCTCGCGCTTCACCAGCGTGAGCCCGTGCAGCCCCACCTGACGGTGGCCGCCGTCCGCCTGCTTCTGCTTCCAGCCGAGCACCTCGAAGAAGCCCTGCGACTGGGGCTTGTAGCCCGCCTTGCGCGCCAGCTTCTTCAGCGTCTCCTTGTAGCCCGCCTTCACCAGGCCCTGGAGCATGGGCAGGTTCGCCTCACGCGCGGCCAGCCACTTCTGGGCCACGCGCTTCCAGCGGCCCAGGGGCGGCTTGCGCGACGCCGGGTCCCCGAAGCCCGCGGCGCGGTTGAGGCGCGCGATCTCCGGCGTCTCCAGCAGCTCCGCCACGCGCAGCACGGCCTTGGGCGTGAGCATCCGCGTGGAGCGGCGCACGTAGTGCAGCACCATGGCCTCGCCGATGGAGCGGTAGTCGTCGTCGTGGAAGGCGATGGCGCCCTGGCCGTCACGCACGGGCTGGCCCGCGTGCTCCTGCACCAGCATCAGCGCGCAGGTGGCCACCTTCAGGTCGCGCCAGTCCGTCTGCGTCAGCGCGTACGACGCGAAGTGCGCCATCAGCGTCGGGTTGAGGCGGTAGAGCTCCAGCAACTGGCCGTACAGCTTCACCGCGGCGGGAACGAACAGGCCCGGCGACGCCTTGCGGCCGCGCGACAGGGCCTTCGCGTCCGCGCCGGCGACGGCCACCCAGGTGCCATTCACGTCCAGGCCGGGGCGGTGGTGCCACAGGTGGGCGGAGCCACCGAGCACCACGTCGAGCAGGCGCTCGGCCGGTCCTCGCTGCGTCTCCGGAAGGGTCGTCTGGGTGCGAGCGGTCATGGCGGTCGTCCCCCTTTCGGGACGGAGGCATGCCCGGAAGGGCTGCCTGGAGATGGGAGGGAAAAAGTGAGCGCCCGAGTGAGGAAGCCGGAAGGCTGAATCCAGAGTTCAGTGCCGGACCGCCGGCGGGCCCCCCGCCTTGCGAGCGGAGGGGTGGAGTCGAACCACGGCGTGTAGGGCCTCTTCGGCCGGGCGCTCGAAAGCGATGCGCCCCTGGACGCCCCCCTGGCCGGAATCCTGACGGCGCCATTTTCGGGCCTCCTTCCGGGACATTAGGAGTCTGCCCGGGCCTCTATGGAGGCGACCCGCCGCGTCATCCGCGGGCTCTTGAAAAAAGCGTGTCAGGAAACGCGGAGGGCCTGAGTCGGGGGTTCTGGTAACCAGTCGGAGGCTGTTCGCGGATGCAACGTGTTAATTTGCCGCGCCACATCCCCGTAACCCAACCTCTCGGGACGAGGACCTCCCGGGACAGCCTCCAGGGTCTTCCGGTGTACGAGCAGCTCACGGATGAGGAATTGTTCGCGGAGGTGACGCGGCGCCGAGCCACAGGCGAGGCCGTCGGGACTCCGTTGGGGGCCTTGTGCGCGCGGTGGGCGCGCCCGGCCCGTTACGTCATTGGCCGGATTCAGGGCAGCTACGGACGCGGTTCGCCGGCGGACGCCGACGAGCTCTTCCAGGACGCGGTGGGGAAGTTCCTCGACCGGGGCCTGGATCAGTTCCGGGGCGTGTCCGAGCAGATGCCGGGCAGGAGCGCGTCTCCCAAGACGTTCTTCCTGCGCATCGTCAAGCACGTCGCCATCGACTTCTACCGGCGGCACCGGGAGGAGCTGGCGCCCGCGCCGGCGTCGCCCGACGACGTCATGGAAGAGACCCCGTCCGAGGTGGCCCGGGCGGTGGAGGGCGCACGGCGTCGCGAGGAGCGCGCCGAGGCGCAGGAAATGTATTGGGCCGCCTACGCCAGGCTCCAGCAGGAGCATCCAAAGGAGGCTTCCGCATGGGAGCTCTATCACCACGAGGACGTGGAGGATCACGAGGAATGCGCACGCCGTTTGAACATCAGCGTGGTGAACTCGTACAAGCGCGTCAGCCGCGCCCAGGCATACCTGCGTTTGTACCTGCTGGAGTTGCAGCGGGACGGACTGCCGGAGGAGCCATCGTGACGTCTCGCGGAGGCCTGATGTCTTCCGCCTCGCCCGGGATGTCGCGATGAAGGGCGACGCGCTGTCCCGCTACCAGGCCCGGTACGCGCGCCTGGGCGCGGGCTCCCTCGCGGTGGGTGAGCTGTTGGAGGTGGTGGGGGATGTGCTGCGCCGCTCGGACCGGCTCGGCACCGACGGGGTGGAAGAGGCCTTGAAGGGCCTGGACCGCCCCGAAGTGGAAGCCTGGCTTGCCCGGCAGAAACCGCAGGCGCTCCAGCCGTTGCTCCTGCGTGCCGCCGAGGAGTCGATGGAGGTGGCGCTGGGCGAGGAGGGTGAGGAGGCGGAGCTGTGGCGCGCGTCCGCGCTGGAAGGACTGGCCGCCCGGGACCGGGCCGCCTCCGCCGCCCGCGCGCTCGTCACCTGGGAGATGTTGAAGGGTCCGCTGGACGGGGACGCGGCCGCTGCTCGCGAGCGCTTTCTCGGGGCGCTGGGCCACCTGGACTCCGCGCTGCGTTCCCGGGCGCGCTGGTTCATCCCGCTCAACGCCGAGCGCCGCGCCGAGCGCGACCTGCTGGACCCCGTGGAGCGCCCCGGCGCCTGGTGGTTCTCCGCGCGGGCCGGCTGCGATGACCTGGTGGCGTCCTGGACGGGCCGCCCCATGAAGACCCCGGAGCACCTGAAGGACTGTGCCAGCTGCCGCGCGGACCGCGCGGACACGGCGGTGGTGGACACGCCCCCGCGTCGCCACCTCACGGATGACGAGCTGTGGCGGCTGGACTCAGGAGAGATGAGCCGCGAGGAGCGCGAGCGCGTGGAGGCCCACACGGCCGGCTGCGGCGAGTGCGCCCAGGCCGTGCTGGCGCTGGAAGAGGGCGACGCCGCCATCGACGAGGCGCTGGAGCTGGAAGAGGAAGGCGCGCAGGTCTCGCGCGCGGCGCGTGACTCCCGCGCGGATGTGGCCCGGCGCCCCAGCGCGGCCCGCCTGCCGGAGCACCGCGAGGTGCTGGAGGAGCGGCGCGACTTCCGCGTGGTGCTGGTTCGCGAGCGTCAGCGGGTGCGGCTTTTGGTGCAGCCCCTGGGCACGCGCGCCGTGACGGCCGCCGTGTTCCTGTCGCCCGGGCGCCCGTCGCTCAAGCCGACACAGGGGCCGGAGGGGCTGTCCTTCGACCTGTCCACGGCGCTGGCCACTGGCGCGCACGCGGCCCACCTGACGGTGCAGGCCGGACAGGAGACGCTGGAGCGCGACTTCGCGTTCTAGGCGTCATGCGGTGAAGGAGGGGCAAAGGCCCTTCCTTCCCGCGCCCGCCCTGTCTTCAGCGGGCCTTCGTGGCGGGGCGGTTGCTTCCGGCGGCGTTGTCCGGTTGCCAGGAGCGCACCGGGGGGGCTGGCACCGGCGGCGTGAAGGGCGACGGGTCCCTCCGGAAGCTGTTGGCGAGGAAGGACACCACCAGCTGCGTGAGCGGCGGCCGGGTGGCGAGCGCGACGCCGCACACGTCGATGCGGTCCATCTCGTGCACGCCCTCCATCTGCCGGTAGACGTTGCAGCCCTGCTCCGCGGCGGCCTCCCGGTCGCGCAGCAGCTTCCGCTCGAAGACGCCCCAGCGCATGTAGAGGACGTCCGGGCTCAAGCGGATGTCCACGGGGCCGGTGCCCCAGGAGCCCTGGATGCGGGTGGTGGGGCCGCCCGCGTGCACCTTCACCCGCAGCGGGTAGTTGCGGTAGGTGCCGTTCACCTCGATGCCGTGCTCGAAGAGCTCGTCGCCCACGGTGCCCTGCCACTGCTGGCCCTTGCCCTTCTTGAGCGGGTTCTCCGTCTGCACGGTCAGGGCGTCGAACCAGTAGTAGCCCACGCGGCCCAGCCGCTCGCCGCCGCTCCAGACGGGGGAAGAGGAGGGAATCTCCTCCAGGCCCTGGGGGCCGGAGGGCAGGGGATGCGGGGGGGTGAGCAGGTCCGTGGTCTTCACCGACGCGTCCACCGTCTCGAAGCGCACGCCGCCCAGCCACGCCTGGCCGGTGCCGCTCATGATGAGGCCCGCCATGATGGTGGTGGCCTCCCTGGGCACGTCCAGCACCACGTCGTAGCGCTTGCAGCCGTGGGTGCCCACCAGCGCGCGCGACTGCATGTTGTCGAAGGCGAGCGGCTGCTTGGGATCCGCGCCCTCCACGCGCATCCACAGCCCCGCCCAGCCCTTCACGTCCTGGTGGCGCACGGCCGCGGAGAAGCGCAGGCGCTTGCCCCGGAAGTCCTGCGCGCTGAAGGCCTGCATGAAGGTGCCGAAGCTGTCCGTGGCCTGCGTGCGCGAGCGCAGGAAGGCGCTGCGCGTGCCCTCGCACGGGGAGGATTCATCCACGCCCGCCTCGTAGTGCTGGGGCGCGCTCTCCGTGACGTACCAGCCCAGCGGTAGCTTCGCGCGCGAGGCGTCCGGCGCGGCGGGCATGCCGCCGGAGGTGGCCGGAGCCGCCGTGCCCGCTTGCGGCGTGGACGCGGCGGTGGTGACGGATGCCACCTCCGCGCCGGACCCTGGCGCTGGAGTCGCGGCTGGGGGCGTCGGGTTCGCCTTGGGCGCCGAGGTATCGGGGAGGGCTGTCGCGGCTGTCTTCGCGCCCGAGTGCGTCGGGCTCTCCTTCCGCGCCGTCGCCTCGGACGTGGCCGTCGCGGTGGACGTGAGCGCCGTCGCGACGGGCGGAGTCTGGGCCGCCGCGAGGGGCGCCCAGAGCGTGAGCAGCAGGCCGGGGATGCGGGTTCGGAGCGTCATCAAGGATGTCCTCACAGGGCGGCCGGCCGCGAGCTCAGCGCCACCGCGTTCAGCCCGTTGGACGCGTCGTAGCGGGGGACCTCGCCCTGTCCACCGGGGTGATACACGAGCAGCCCGCGCGCGCTCGCGGACCTGAGGCAGTGCTCCTGCGTGGCCAGGTCCGGGCACGCGACCACGATGTCCCGGGGCGCTTCGTCCTCCACCCGCGGGTCCTGCGCCGCGACGACCGGCGCTTCCACGGGCGTCACGGCCGGGGAGACCGCTTCCCCTCCGGGCCGCAGCATCAGGAACACGGAGGCCGCCACCGCGACCAGCGCCGCGGCGACGGCGGCCGGACGGTGCCAGCGCGCGGGGCGCACCACGACAGGGTCGCGCGGCGTGGCGGCGGCGACCTCGTACAGCTGCTCCTCCAGCAGGGCCTCCTCCTGGAGCAGCCGCGCGCACGGCTCGCACGTGAGCGTGTGGGCCTCCAGCTCCGCGCAGGCTTCGGGCGGCAGCGCGCCCAGCAGGTACTGCTCCGTGCGGTCGCGGGTGAGGTGGGGCGTAGTCATGGTTGTTCCTCTTCGAGCGCGGTGCGCAGCTTCTTGCGGACCTCGCACAAAATCTGTCGCACGCGCTGGACGGACAGCCCGACGCGGGAGGCGACCTCGGCATGGGGAAGCCCCTGGCCGTCACAGGCCAGGAGGAAGACGTTGCGCGCGCCCGGTGACACCTGCTCCAGCGCGTCCCGGGCCCGGGCGAGCTGCTCCTCCGACACCAGGCGCTTCTCCACGGACTGCGCGGGGTCCACCGGCTGCTGCCGCTCCGGCAGGTCCTCCACCGTGCCGTCCACCGACTCGCGCCGCGTGCGCCGGGCGTCATCCGCCGCGAGGAACGCCGCCTGGGCGAGCGCGAGCGCCGGCAGCCGCAGCTCCGGGAGCAGGCCCCGCTGCTGTTGCTGGATGAGGCGCGCCCACGTCTCCTGCGCCAGCTCCTGGGCCCGGTCCACCCGGATGCCCCGCGCGAGCAGCGACACCACCACCCGGCGCTGGTGCCGCGCGATGAGCGCGTCCCACGCGGCCCGCTCGCCGGAAAGCGCGCGCCGGGACAGGGCCTCCTCGTCCGGCGCCGCCGGCCGCGCGGCCCTGCCTGTGTCCTGCCGCGACTGGAGGGTCGTCATCCCCAAGCCCTGTACGGCTGCATCCATGCCGTCTTCCCGTTGCGAGCCGCGCTCGTCCCCCGGAGGCCGTTCCTGCCCCGGGCTCCCAGGGAAACGCACCTCCATGCCGGACATATCGACGGGAATGGGCAAGGGGGGCCCGGGGTGGGGGAATGTCAGTTGGTGGCGGGGCTCTCGCCGGAGGCCCACTGCTGGTTGGAGACGCGCACGACGCCCTGGCAGCGGGCACACACCCGGCCCTCGGCATCGATGATTTTCGCGGAGGCGAAGAGGGTGGACGCCCCGCCGTTGTCGATGACGGCCTCCACGTGGAAGCGGTCTCCGGTGACGGGGCGCTCGAAGCTCATGGACAGCTGGACGGTGGCGCAGCGGCGGGTGGTGTCCCGGAGTGCCGGCGTGCAGCCGATGGCGATGTCGAAGAGGGCCGCCAGCACGCCGCCGTTGATGGCGGAGCTGCCCAGGCCGCCCCGGTGGTGCGGCTGCACCTCCGGAAGCTCCACCACCACCTTGCGCCCTTCGGGGAAGGACATCCGGGCGCCGAAGTGGCGCAGGGTGAGGCTCTGGGTGAACAGCTCCGCGTAGCGGTCGAGCTGTGCCTGGGTCGGGGGGGACGAACGGGGGGCGGACATGGGAGGTGGGCCCTTTTATATCCCACGCTCATGCCCGTCCCGAGGGCGGGCGGCCCGGCGGGCGACAGGGCCTGCCGGAAGACCCGGCACCGTCGCGCGAAAGACGTTAGAAGACGGGGTTCTTCCCCCTGGTGGAACCCTCCGTGAACGCCCACGAAACCGCCCTCCTCGAAGACCTCAACCCGCCCCAGGCGGAAGCCGTGCTCCACGGCGACGGCCCCCTGCTCGTGCTGTCGGGCGCCGGCAGCGGCAAGACGCGCGTCATCACCCGCCGTGTGGCCCACCTGGTGAAGGTCCGCCGCGTCTTCCCGTGGCGCATCCTGGCCGTCACCTTCACCAACAAGGCCGCGCGCGAGATGCGCGAGCGCCTCACCCAGCTCCTGGGCGCGCAGGCCAACGACCTGGTGGTGAGCACGTTCCACTCGGCCGCGGCGTTGATCCTCCGCCGTGAGGCGGAGGCCGCCGGCCTGACGCGGTCCTTCGTCATCTACGACGACGGCGACCAGCTCAACCTGGTGAAGCGCGCCATGCGCGACGCGGGCGTGGAGCCGGTGATGCAGCCGCGCGAAATCCTGCACCGCATCGACCAGGAGAAGAACGCCGCGCGGCTGCCGGAGGACATGCGCGTGGAGCAGGAGGACGTGCGCGGGCAGATCGTCAAGCGCGTCTACGCGGGCTACCAGAAGCTCTTGCGCGCGGCGAACGCGGTGGACTTCGGCGACCTGCTGCTGCTCCTCGTGAAGCTCTTCCGCGACCGGCCGGACGTGCTGGACCGCTACCGCACGCGCTTCACGCACGTGCTGGTGGACGAGTTCCAGGACACCAACCCCGTGCAGTACGCGTTCCTGCGCCAGCTTGCCCCGCCGCCGTCCGCGAACCTGGTGGTGGTGGGTGACGACGACCAGTCCATCTACCGCTGGCGCGGCGCGGACGTGGACAACATCCTCCAGTTCCCCATGCAGTACCCGGGCGCGAAGGTGGTGAAGCTGGAGCAGAACTACCGCTCCGACCAGAACATCCTCACCGCCGCGCACGAGGTCATCTCCAAGAACCCGCGCCGCATGCAGAAGAAGCTCTGGAGCGAGCGGCCCAAGGGGGAGAACCTGGAGCTGCTGCTGCACCGCGACGAGCGCGCGGAGGCGCAGGAGGTGGCCCGGCGCATCCTGGCCGTCCAGCGCGAGGGCTTCATCAAGTTCTCCAGCATGGCGGTGTTCTACCGGACCAACGCGCAGAGCCGCGTGCTGGAAGAGGCGCTGCGGCTGGCGCGCGTGCCGTACCAGCTGGTGAGCGGACGCAGCTTCTACGACCGCGCGGAGGTGCGTGACGCCTCCGCGTACCTGCGGCTGATGGTGAACCCGCGCTCGGACGCGGACCTGTTGCGCGTGCTCAACGTGCCGGCGCGCGGCATCGGTGACACCACCGAGGAGCGGCTGACGGACTTCGCGAACGAGCAGGGCCTGAGTCTCTACGAGGCCCTGGGCGAGCGTCACCGCATCCCGTCCCTCAACGCCACCGCGCAGAAGCGGCTGGGCGGCTTCCACCAGCTGCTCCAGTCGCTGCACGCCTTCTCCCTCACGGCGAAGGACGCGGCGGGCGCGGTGGACCAGATGCTGAAGGAGTCGAAGCTGGTGGAGACGCTCGTCGCGGAAGGCAGCGACGAGGCGCTCACCCGGGCGGAGAACCTGAAGGAACTGCTGGGCGCGGCGCAGGAGTTCGACCTGAAGCGCGCGGCCGACATGGTGGCCGCCGCCCAGGCAGTCGAGGCGCGCGAGGAGGAGGCGCCGGAGGGCGTGGACTCCGCGCCGCTCACCGCGGACGTGCCGCCGCTGCAGGCCTTCCTGGAGCAGATCAGCCTGGTGGGCGAGGCGGACGCGGAGGTGGGCGAGGGCCGCGTGGCGCTGATGACGCTGCACGCGGCCAAGGGCCTGGAGTTCGACGCCGTGTTCCTCACGGGCCTGGAGGAGGGCGTCTTCCCGCACTCGCGCGCGCTCAAGAGCGACGACCCGGACGGCGGCGAGGAGATGGCCGAGGAGCGGAGGCTCTGCTACGTGGGCTTCACCCGCGCGCGCAAGCGGCTCTTCGTGAGCCTGGCGCAGTGCCGCTCCCTCTTCGGCGAGCTCAAGTACAACCCGCCCAGCCGCTTCCTCGCGGACGTGCCGCAGGCGTTGTTCGGCTTCAAGGAGAACGACCTGCCGCCCCCGCCGCGCGCCGCCGCCATGCCGCAGCGCCGCCGCAACTGGGACGACGACGAGACCGGCCCGCGCGTGGACCGCAGCTATTCGCAGGCCTCCTCCGACATGGAAGGCGTGGGCGGAGACGTGCGCGGCATGCGCGTGCGCCACGAACAGTTCGGCTCCGGCCGAATCGTCGCCGCGGAAGGCAGTGGCCCCAACGCCAAGGTCACCGTGGAGTTCGGCGGCAACGTGGGCCTCAAGCGCGTCATCGCGCGCTTCCTCATTCCGGGCTGAGCCCCCGGCGGATCCTGTGCCGGCGGCGCTTTCCAGTATTCGTGTGAAAGGCCGTCTGGCCGTCCAGGGTGCGGATTGACTTCCTGACGCTTCCCCAGTGGGATGACCTCCAACGAACGGAGGCGCTTCCCCCCATGGCGCTACGTCAACGACGGTGGACTTCCGCGCTGCTCGCGGGAACCTTGAGTTTCCTGACTGCCTGTGAGGGCCAGATTTCTGACGCGGCGAATCCGCGCAATCCTGGCCCTGGCGGGACGAACAAGCCCCCTCCCGGCGTGGAGCAGCCGGCACGCTCGGTGCGCGTCGTGCGGCTGACGCATGCGCAGTGGCTGAGCACCGTGAAGGACCTGCTCAAACTGGACGCGGCGCCCACGGCGCTGGCGCAGTCGTTCCGCGCGGACCCGTCCCAGAGCGGCTTCCTCTTCGACAACGACGCCCGCGCGCTGTCGGTGGACGAGGCGCTGTGGGGCGCGTACCAGCGCGCGGCGGCGGACCTGGCCGGGCAGGTGGCCACGGACGCCACGAAGCTGGGCAAGCTGCTGCCGGCGGGCAGCACCACGGACGAGGCTCGCGCGAAGGCGTTCGTGGAGTCCTTCGGCCTGCGCGCCCTGCGCCGCCCGCTGACCGCGGACGAGGTGGAGACGTACCTGAAGCTGTACCGCGAGGGCCCCAAGGCATACCCGACGATGGCCGCGTTCCAGGGCGGCCTGCGGCTGGTGCTGGAGGGCTTCCTCCAGTCGCCCCTGTTCCTCTACCGCGTGGAGCGCAGCACGCAGGCGGCGGAGGGCAAGGTGCCGCTGGACGCGTTCGAGGTGGCGTCCCGCTTGAGCTACGCGCTCTGGAACTCCATGCCGGACGACGCGCTGTTCGCCGCCGCTCGCGAGGGCCTGCTGGCGAAGCGCGAGGGCGTGGCCGCCGAGGCGCGCCGGATGATGGCGGACCCCCGGGCCCGCGGCGTGGTGGATGCGTACCACCAGGCCGTCTTCGACGTGCCCCGCTACGCGAGCATCCGGCCCAACACGACGCGCTTCCCCACCGTCACCTCGAAGCTGGCGGAGTCCGCGGCGAAGGAGAACGCGCTCTTCGTCCAGGACGTCGTCTTCGGGCGCAAGGGGCGCTTCGCGGACCTGCTCACGTCGCGCGACACCTTCGTCAACGACGAGCTGGCGCGCATCTACGGCCTCACCGGGAACTTCACTTCGGACTTCGTGCCGGTGACGCTGGACGGGGCGCAGCGCCGGGGCGTGCTCACGCAGGTGGGCTTCCTCGCGTCGCACGCGACGTCCATCGACCCGGACCCCATCCACCGCGGCGTGTTCCTGTCGGAGCACCTGCTGTGCCAGAAGATTGGCGCGCCGCCGGCCAACATCCCCGCGCTGCCCGCGCCCAACGGCCGCACCAACCGCGAGGTGGTGACGTCGCACACGGAGGCGCCCGGCACGGTGTGCGCGTCCTGCCACTCGACGCTCATCAACCCGCTGGGCTTCCCGTTCGAGAACTTCGACGCCGTGGGCGGCTACCGCACGACGGACAACGGGCATCCGGTGGACGCCTCGTCGGCGCCGGGCATCGGCGGACAGAAGGTGTCGGTGAAGGACGCGCTGGACCTGGCGGACGCGCTCGCGACCACGCAGGCGGTGCATGAGTGCTACGCGCGCCACTGGGTGGAATTCCTGAGCGGACGCCCCGCGGTGGCGGAGGACGACGCGCTGGTGGCGCGGCTGGGCAAGCTGTCGCAGTCCGGTCAGCTGCCCATCGTGGACCTGGTCGTCGAGGTCGTGACGGGCGTGGGCTTCGTGACTCGCCACCCGGAGGAGCTGCCGTGAAACTGAGCCGTCGACGCGTGTTGCAGGGCCTGGGTGGGGTCATGCTGGGACTGCCGGTGCTGGAGGGGCTGATGCCCCGCAAGGCCCAGGCGGCGGATGCGAACGCGCTGCCCTTCGCCATCTTCCTGCGCCAGGCGGATGGTGTGGCCGCCGCGCAGAACACCTCCGAGCTGGGCAACGAGCCGGAGCGCTTCTGGCCGGAGCCGCTGGGCAACCTCTCCACCACGACGCTCGCGGGCAAGTCGCTGGTGGAGCTGGCGGACCACCGCGCGCGCCTGCTGGTGGTGCGCAACGTCAACATGAAGGACTACAACTACGGGGACGGTCACGCGCGAGGCGCGCTCCAGTGCCTCACCGCGCGGGGCCCCGCCGTGGAGGGCGTGGGCGGCGACTCCGAGGCGTCCGGCGAGTCGCTGGACCACCGCATCGGCCGCGAGCTGAACCCGCAGAAGCGCGACTCGCTCTACCTCTACGCGGGGCAGGCCGGCGGGTGGCTGGGCGGCCCCTGCATCTCCCACCGGGGCAGCGCTTCGCGCCGGGCCGCGCTGCATGACCCGTGGGTGGCCTACCAGACCATGGTGGGGGGCCCCGGAGGCCTCTCGCCGGAGGCACGCGAGCAGCTGCTGGTGCGCCAGAAGAGCCTCAACGACCTGGTGTCGGGCCAGCTGAAGGCGCTCCAGTCGCGGCCGGAGTTGAGCGGCACGGACCGGCAGCGCCTGGACCTGCACCTGTCCAACGTGCGCGACCTGGAGGTGGCGCTCAGCTGCCGCGCCCGCGCGGACGAGGAGCTGCGGCTCCAGCAGCAGGCGCCCGGCTACAACAGCACGGACGGCGACGAGGTGCTGGCCACGGTGCGGCTGCACATGGACATCGCGGTGCTGGCGGTGGCGTGCGGCACCACGCGCTCGGTGGCCATCCAGGTGGGCAACGGCAACGACAGCGCCACGCGCTACCGCGACCCCACGACGGGGCAGCTGATGGAGAACTTCCACTACATCTCCCATCGCCGCTCTTCACACGACGCGTCGGGCGGCATCATCGCCGGGTCGGACGTGCTGCACTCGCGCGTGGACGCGCAGTTCGCGCAGACCTTCAACTACCTGTTGGATCAGCTGGCGGCGTACACCCTGCCGGACGGCAAGAAGCTGGTCGACCAGGGCGTGTCCGTCTGGTTCAACGACCTGGGCAACGGGCCGGCGCACTCGGCGCGCCACATCCCGTTCATCCTGGCGGGCAGCTGCAACGGCTACCTCAAGCAGGGCGTGGCGGTGACGGCGGCCGGCGGCAACAGCAGCCCCAACCTCAACAAGATGCTCAACACGATTGGCGCCGCGGTGGGCCTGAAGAACGCGGCCGGCGGGCCGCTGGATGACTTCGGCGACCCCTCGCTGCCCAAGGGCCTGCTGACGGAGTTGCTGGCTTGAGCGGCCGTTGACCCGATTTGCCCGGGCCCTTCCTCCTTTGTTTTCGAACAGAGGAGGAAGGGATGTTCCCAGCAATCCGCAAGGCCTTCACCGCGTCGCTCGCTTTCGTCTCCCTGCTGTCCGCTGGTCCGGCGGCGGCGCACGGCTCCATGGAAGTACCGCTGAGCCGCGTCTATGGATGTTTCAAGGAAGGGCCGGAGAGCCCCAGGTCCGCCGCGTGCAAGGCCGCGGTGCAGACCGGTGGGACGCAGGCGCTGTATGACTGGAACGGCGTCCGGCAGGGCGCCGCCAACGGGCGTCACCGCGAAATCATCCCCGACGGCAAGCTGTGCAGCGCCGCCAATGAGAGTCACAAGGGGTTGGACCTGGCTCGTACGGACTGGCCGTCCACGCTGATCACCCCGGATGGTAGCGGCCGCTTCGAGTTCGTCTTCCACGCCACCGCGGTGCACGCCACGGGCTACTTCCAGCTCTTCGTGACGAAGGAGGGCTACAACCCCGCGCTGCCGCTGAAGTGGTCGGACCTGGAGGCGACGCCGTTCTGCAACGTCACCAACGTGTCCGCGGTGAACAATCGCTACCGGCTCAACTGCCCGTTCCCGGCGAGCCGGACGGGGTCGCACGTCATCTACGCCATCTGGCAGCGCGCGGACAGCCCGGAGGCCTTCTACGCCTGCACGGACGTGAAGTTCAGCGACACGCCGCCCCCGCCGGTGTCGTGGAAGGAATTGGGCCAGGTGCAGGCGCGCGAGGACCTGCCCAAGTCGAGCAAGGTGACGTTCCGCCTCTTCGACAGCGCGGGCCGCGACGCCGAGTCGTATCCGCTGACGCTCGACGCGGCCACGCCCGCGGCCACGTGGATGTACCGGCTGGCGCAGCAGGTGAACGCGGGCTCCAGCCGCGTGCAGGTGGGCGTGCTCCAGACGACGGGCAGCGTGACGCCGGTGCAGGACGCGTTGGGCAACCGCGTGTACGCGAAGGAGACGGGCTACTCGTTCCAGGTGGACATCGAGAAGCCTTCCACCGGCGGATCCGCGCAGTACAAGTACCCGGCGGGCATCGACAGCTACACGGCGGGCACGCTGGTGGAGGGCACGGACGGGCTCATCTACCGCTGCAAGCCCTTCCCGTACTCCGGCTGGTGCAAGGGCGCGGCGTCGCACTACGCGCCGGGCACGGGCATGGCCTGGCAGGACGCGTGGGAGCGCGCCAACCTGGCCCGCGGCGCTTCAAGGTGAGCTTGCCTCCACGGTGAAGGTCACCTCGCCCCGGGGGGGAATCAGCACCTTCCGGGGCGTGAAGCGGGGCCCTTCGTACGGGTCTGCCGCGCGGGCATCCAGCAGGTACTCGCCGGGTTCGATGCCTCGGAGGACGAGGGTGCCCCCCGGGGCGAAGTCCTGATAGCGGGGCATGGGATGGGCCCCCAGTTCCTTCAGCGAGACGAGCGCGGGCAGGGGCGTGCCGTTCGTGTCCCGGGCCAGGAGCCGAACCGTCGCGGCGCGGTCCAGGGCCACGGTGAGCGTGTCCACGTGGGCTGTCACCTGCTGCTCGAAGGGACGCGTGTTCCGGCTCTGGAGCGACAGGGTGAAGGGTGGGGGCGGCAGCTGCGACAGGGTGTAGACGCCGTCGCGAAGGGGGACGTTCTGGGGACGCGACCTCGCGCGGGCGATGTCGGAGTCTCCTGGCCTGGTGAGGGTCGCCCGGAAGGATTCCAGCTGGGACAGGGCTTCGCCGGTCTCCGCGTCGTGGACCGCGAGCCGCAGCGTCCAGCCAGGGTCGAGCGTCAGCACGCCCAGGTCCAGGTCCACGCCCTCCGACAGCGTCACGGCGCGCTCCAGCGGCATGAAGCCACGTGCTTCCACGGTCAGGGTCGCCGGGCCCGCCATGCCGAAGGGAAGCTCGAACGTCCCGTCCGGCCACTCGTCGGGCTGGGCGGAGTTGTAGAGGTCCGCGCCCTTCACCTGGAACGAGGTGACGGCCTGTCCTCCCGGTGCCACGACGCGGCCCCGGATGCGTCCGTCGCGCTCCAGCACGAGCTGGAGGGGCGCCTCGCTGGAGTCCACCCAGAGGCCATCCTTCTCCGCGATGGGCTCGCCGCCCTGGGAGCGCCCGGGGCGGAAGGTGTAGCCCGGCAGGTGGGCCCACACGGCGTAGCGGGGGGCCACGAGCCCGCGCAGGGTGAAGCGTCCGTCCGGGCCCGTGCGGAGTCCGGAAGGTCCGCTGTCATAGACGGTGCGCCATTCGGATGAAGCGTCCTCGTCGAGGTCCGCGGTGATGACGACGTCCGCGAGCGGCTGTCCCGCTCCATCCACCGCGATGCCGGAGCGCTCGTGACCGGGTTCCATGCGCAGGGACACGTCCCGGTGTTCACGCGCCTGGAACGTGATGGGCTGGGACACGGATGCGTCCATCAGGTCTCCGCGGACGATGGCGCCCAGGAGGTACGTGCCCGGGGCAATCCCTCGCAGATGGAAGCGGCCCTGCTCGTCCGTCAGGGTCTGACGCGGCTCTTCGTAGGGCGCATCCTCCTGCGCCTCCGTCTCCAACGACACGGTGGCTCCCCGCAACGGCAGCCCTTGTGGATCAGTGACGGTGCCGGACACGGAGGCGCCCCGGTCCAGCACCACGACGACATCCCGCGAGGGGATGTTCACCGTAATGGATTGACGCTGGAAGGAGGGCTCCTCCACGGACAACTCTCCTGTCCCCGCGCGCTGCACGTCCAGGATGAAGTGCCCGGTGGCATCCGAGCGCCGGGCGCCGCCAGCGTCGATGGTGTCCCCATCGCCCAGGCGATTCCCTGACAGCGACAGGAGGATGCCTGCGAGCGGAGCGCCCGATGTGTCGACGACGCGGCCCTCCACGCTCTTCGCGCGCTTGAGGGTGAAGTCCAGGGGCGCCATGCCCTGCTGGAGCTTCTGGGCATGCAGCTCCACGTCCAGGTAGCGGGGCGCGAGGATCCGGAAGGTATGGGGCCCGGGACGCGTGGGGCCCAGCTGGTAGCGGCCCCCCGCGTCCGTCACGGTGGTCGCCTCGGCGGAGACGGGACCGCCGTCCTCACGGTAGGTCTCCACACGTGCGTTCGGGATGGGGCTGCCGGCGTCGTCTCGCACCGTGCCCGTGACGAACACGCCGGGCTGGAGTCGCACCTCCACGTCCTCCTGGGGCGGCGTCACGTCCAGCGTGGCGAACGCGCCATTCGCCTCCGCGGTGAGCTGGTGGAGGACGGCGGGCGCGTTGAACCGGAAGCGCCCCGCGCCATCGGTCGTGGTGCGCTGGGTGGATGCCGTCGCGGTGTCACCGTCGAGGTGCACCAGGATGCCCGGCACCGGCGCGCCGTCCACGGACAGAACCTGTCCTGAGAGCGAGAGCGCACGCGCGAGCACCACGGGCTGCATGTCGGTGAGCGATTCGACTTCCGGCTTGAACCACGGGGACCGGCCCTCCGCGGTGACGAAGGCGGCGTAGTCGCCCTGGGGCAGGGGACCCACGATGAAGCGGCCTTCGGCGTCGGTCGTCGCGTCGAAGAAGCGCGTGTGCCAGCGGGAGACGAGCGTCACCCGCGCGTCGGGGATGGGGGGCTTGCGGTCCGTGTCCGTGACGGTCCCCTCGAAGAGGACGCCCTGCTCCAGCGTCAGCCCCACGTCGTTCGAGCCCACCGCCACGCCCCCCTGTGACACCGCGCCCGTGTCGCCCAGGGCCCAGAGCGTGACGAGGCCCTCGGGCAGTCCCTCCAGCACGAAGCGGCCCTCCGCGTCCGTGGCCGCCTCCGCGAACACGGGGGCTTCGCCATCGCGGGCCTCCACGGACTCCCACTGCATGCGTTCGGAGTCGAAGCTGCACGTGCCGCTCTTGAGGGCCGGAGCCCGCGCGTCGTCCTGGCCGGAAGGATTGGGACAGGGCCGCTCCGAAAGCGTGACCCCAGGCTCCACGCGGGACGCGGAGACGCGCACGCCCGCGGCCGGGCCGGAGGTTCCCAGCACGCGGCCCGTGATGCGCGCGGTGCCCGCGGGGCTTGGTGGCGTGGTCACCCGTGTCGCCCGAGCCGCCGGCTTCGTCGCGGACGACACCGGGGGCACGGACGAGTCCTTCACGGACGAAGGCGCCTCGGTGTTCCACAGGAGGAAGGCGAGGAGCGCGACGGCCGCCAGCGCGATGCCTCCCAGCCAAGGCTTCAGTCCCCCAGGTCCGCCATTCCCCATGCGCGGCAGGATAGCGGGCCCCCACGTCGGGCGTCAGGGCGCGAGGAGCCTCCACACCGGCTTCACGTCGCGGGACAGCGTGCCTTCGGCGGGCACGTCCAGCTCTTCGCGATGGATGCGGTCCTTGTCTCGCGTGCTCGCGATGACGGTGTAGTGGCCCTTGGGAACGCGGCGGAACGTGACGGACGGACCGGTCCATTCCGCCACGGGATGCTGCTGGAGGCGCAGGTGTTCGAAGGCCCTGGGGCTGTCGGGGAAGGGCGCCTGACCGGGCAACAGCAACGCGAGGTCGACCTCCGGCGGCAGCCGCAGCGTGACGGTGGTGCCGGTGCCCAGCTCGTCGAAGGTGACGCGGACTTCACCCGAGGGCGGGACCTGCACGGTGCGGGACGGGAAGAGGGTTTCGCTGGTGATCTCCATCCGCCAGGCATTCACCGTGTAGCGCCCTGGGGGAATGGCCCGGAGGGTGAACTCTCCGGAGGCGAGACTGCGTTGGAGTGTCAGGCCGTCGGAGCGCGTGAAGACGAGCTCGGCACCCAGCGGCTGGCCCCGCGCGTCGCGGACGTAGCCCGTCACGCGGGCGCCGGAGTCGAGTGAGAGCGTGAGGCTGTCTTCCGCTTCGCCCACGGTCACCCGTGCCGGCAGGTGGAGCTGGGTGTCCACCTCGAGCGTGAACGCGGTAGGGGGCAGGTGCTCCAGCAGCAGCGAGCCATCTTTGCGCGGCACCGCTCCGGTGGCGGGCAGGTAGGGCGGGCCATCCGCGACGCCCTCTCCATGGATCCGATAGCCGATGGCGATGGTGGCCCACTGTCCGGAGTCATCGCGCACGCGTCCGGTGAACGGCTCGCCCGTCGCGGCGTCACGCAGGAACACCTGCACCGTCCGCCCCCGCGTCAGCGTGAGCGTGCCCACGTCCACGTCGCCATCTCCGTCCGGGGTGACGGAGCGGTCCACCGGCGCGTAGCCCCTGGCGCGCACCACGAACCGCTGGGGGCCGGTGGCCTTGGGCAGGGGCTGGTCGAAGCGCCCTTGCGGATCCTCATACCGGCGACCGTTCACCTCGAAGAGATCCAGCTTCGCGCCGTCCTCCGCCACCACCCGGCCGCGCACATGCGGGATGCGGCGCAACACCAGCCGGACCTCCGCCGTGTCCCTGCCCACGATGACGGTCGCGTACTCGCCCGCGCGGACACCCTGGGACAGGGCGCCGTCGATGCGGTGCTCCGCCAGCGTCGCGCCGAGCGTGTAGCGGGCCGCGCTCAACGAGCGCAGGGTGAAGCGGCCTTCGGCATCCGTGCGAACGCCCTCCGGAATCCTTCCTGTCGATTGGGCACTGCGATAGCGGGGCCGGTCCGCGTCCAGCAGCTCCGCGCGGACGCTGACGCCGGGCAGGGGCCGGCCCTGAGGATTCACGACGGTGCCTTGCAGGGTCCGGCCTTCCTCCAGCCGCAGCGTGACGGGCGGCGCTTCGCCTGTCTGGACCTCCAGCGGCTGGGAGGCATGGACGTCCACGGCCTGTCTCGCGAGGGTCGCCTCGGCCACATAGCTTCCGGGAGGAACGCCCTGGAGCGTGACCTGCCCCCGGGCATCCGTGACGCCAGCGTGGTGGGACTCGCCGCGTGCATCCTGCTTCCACAGCTCCACCCTGGCGCCGCGCACCGGGGCGCCCGCCGCGCTCAGGACGGTGATGGGCACACGAGCCCCCCGGCGCAGCACCAGCCGTACGTCCCGCGATGGACGCCCGACCGTGAAGTGTTGGGGGACGAAGGCCTCGTCGGAGACGCTCAGCCACGCGGGCCCCGCCTCGTCCGAGTCCAGGATGAAGCGTCCCGCTTCGTCCGTCACGGTGGACTCCAGTGAGACGTCGACGATGACGGAGGTCGCCGAACCGGGATGGAGGAAGACCCCGTGCCCCGCGAGCGGCTGGCCCGCCTCGTCGACGAGGATGCCCTCCACGGAGAGGGCGCGCGGCAGGATGAAGTCGAGCGTCTCCTCCACCTCACCGAGTTCGTAGTGTTCCGGCTCATCGTCGATGTAGTGCTCCGCGCGGACCGCCACGAAGTGTGGCAGCCGGAAGAGCGGGCCCAGCCGGTAATGCCCCTGCGCATCCGTGACGGTCTGCCCGCGCGGGGAGGGCGCGTTCGCGTCGTCGAGATCCGCCATGACCCGTGCGCCGGGAATCGGGCGTCCGTTCTCATCGCTGACGTGGCCCTGGAGGACCATGCCGGGCCCGAGCGTGAGGACGATGTCTTCGCGGGGCCCTGTCCTGAGATGGGCCAGACCGTCACGCGCCGCCGTCTCCGCGAAGAGCTGGCCGGGCACGTCTTCGAAGGAAGGGAAGGAGAAGCGTCCCTGCGCATCCGTGAGCGCGGTGCGCGACTCGGGCGTGGCGCTGGGCTTGTACAGCCGGACGGAGACGCCGGGCGCAGGGGCACCCTTCGCCGTCACGACCGTGCCTGCGTACTTCGCGGGGCGGTCCAGGATGAAGGTGTCCTCCTCCCACGGATCCGCCCGCATGCGCAGGTTGGGGCCGCGGCCAGAGGCCGTGACGAGGATGCCGTAGTCGTCCGGAGGCACGGGCCCGATTCGGTAGCGTCCATCCACGCCGCTGATCGCGGGGAAGAAGCGCGTGTGTTCGTGGGAGAAGACGGTGACGCGCGCGCCCGCGATGGGCTCGGTTCCCGCCGGTCCTTCCAGGACGATGCCCTCGAAGAAGGAACCTTCATCGAGCACGAGGACCACGTCCTGCTGGCCTGTCATCACGTCCGGGCGCATCGCCACGTTCTGGCCGCTGGTGGCGTGGAGGGTGACCATGCCGTCGGGAAGCCCGTCCAGGACGAAGGTGCCATCCTCCGCGCTGGTGGTCTCCGCGACGGTGGGGGCTTCTCCTTCGCGCTTGTCGACCTGATCCACCAGCTCGTCGAAGGCTTCGTCCCAGCACTGCATCAGGCGGCGTGGATGTTCACCGGATGCGTCCTCGGACGGGGGACAGGAGCGCTCCGACAGCGTGACCTCGGGTTCCACGCGCGAAGCGGACACGCGCACGCCTGGGACCGGGCCCCGTGCATCGCGCACCACGCCCGTGATGCGCGCGCTTCCAGTGGCTGGGGTGGAGGAGGGGCCCGCGCTGAATCTGGTCAGCAACCCGGACGCGGTGGTCGACCCGCGAGCCGCGGGCCCTGGTGCACGCCCGCGTTCGTGTCGGATGAAGAAGGCCAGGAGCAGCAGGCCGACGATGCCCGCCAAGGCGAGCCAGGCTCCCCGATTCCCCCTGCGCATGCGCCGCGTCTCCCGAAGTGCGTGGTCGCAGGATAGCCGCTTGCTGACTCAGCGGCTCGGGTCGGGCATCAGCACCGTGACGGTCTCCTGCCGCGCATCCAGGAGCACGTCCGTGGTGGGCTCGCCCGGCCTCAGGCTGACGGACATGGCGATGGGCGCAAAGGGCAGCCCCTCCACGTCGGCGCCACCTTCCGCGTCGAGGTTTCCGTAGAACGAAGAGGAAGACCGCCCTGTGCACGAGCGGTCATTGCACTCGCTCCGGCCAATGAAGGCGCGGGCACCCACCAAGGGGGTACGCGTCGCCGCGTCCAGAAGGATGAAGCGCGTCTTGCGGCTTCGGCGCATCACCAGGGTTCCCAGGTCGATGTCCTTGCCAGGGCTCACGACGAAGTCCCGCTCCAGCGCGAAGAAGCCCTTCGCCCTCACGGTGACCTGTCCGGGGCCATCCTCCAGCAGGGGCAACGCGAAGGCACCGTCAGGCGCAGGCTTCTGGCGGCGCCCCAACCAGACCTCGCTGAACACGGGCATTCCGTCTTCGTTCACGACCTGTCCGCGCAACCGGGGACGTTCCTGCAGGACCAGCTGGACGTCTTCCGCTCCCGTCCTGACCACCAGCGCGGCCGGCCCGGGTGTTCCGCCCCGGGAGCGAGAGGGAACGAAGGCATGGCCCTCCTTCCAGGCGACGATTTGGTGGGCCGGGTCCACCAGGTGCTTGAGGACGAAGTGACCACCCGGCCCGGAGAGAACCCCCTGCTCGCTACCGGCGTCACAGCTCGGGGAACGGGTCCGCCACTCGGGAGCATCTTCCAGGGAGAGACAGGCCTGGACCCGGACTCCGGCCAACGGTTGTCCGTCGGTGTCGACCGTCAGCCCCTTCACCGTGCGACCTTCCTCGAAGCGAAGCGACACGGTCGCTTGCGAGTGCGCACCCAACTCGATGGCCTCTGTCACGGAGCGCTCGATGCCAGGGGTCCGCAGCCGGGCCTCCAGGATGTGGTGTCCTGCCTTCAGGCCCGCGGCGGAGAACGTGCCTTCGCTGTCCACTCGGAGGGAGCGAGGGTCTTTGTCTCCACCCAGTGCCGTGGGGTCCCAGAGCAGGACCTCCGCGTGAGGCAGGGGCGCTCCCTTCGCATCCACGACCTTCCCGGACACGGATGCGCCTCGGCTGAGGACCACGCGGACTCCCGTCGATGGGACCTCCACGGGTTGCTCCATGGAAGAGAAATCCTCGGAGTCGATGACGAGGTGTCCCGAGCCCTCTTTCGGCGTGTCCAGGATGAAGTGGCCGGCGTCATCCGACAGGGCCTCCGCTTCATCAACGAAGGCACGTTCCCGGGTGCCCACAGGGCCTTTGGCGAGCCTCAACCGGATGCCTGGACGCGGAGTGCCTTCGGTGTCGACGACCCAGCCTTCGACCGAAGCCGTTTGCTGGAGCGTGAAGTCCCACGGTCCCGTATGAGGCGTGCGGAGGTCGATCGTCTCTGTCCGGTCGCTGTATCGAGCATGCCGCAACCGGAGGTTCATGGTGGTCTGGCGCAGCGGCCCCAGCCTGTAATGGCCCGCTGCATCGGAGATCACCTCGAGAGAGGGGGCGGCTTCCAGCGGAAGGTTTCTCCCCTCCAGGAGCACCCCCTCCAGGGGCCTGCCACGCTCATCCCTGACCGTGCCCTCCATGAAGGTCACGGGCTCCATCCGGATCACGACCTGCGCGGGAGCCTTCGCCGGGGCGTCGCCGATGGCGGCCTCATTCCAGGCCCAGACCCAGACGGTGTACGGAGCCCCGACGACGTCCTCGAAAACGAAACGTCCCTGCGCATCGCTTCGCGTGGACCAGGCGTCGTCCGAGACGCCCGTGAAGAAGGCCTGGACCGTGATGCCGCTCGCGGGCCGTCCCTCCGGAGTGAGCACCAGGCCCTCGAGCCGGGCCTGCTTCTGCAACACCAGGGTGACGTCCACGTCGGTATCGAACCAGACGCCCTCGCGAAAGGCGGTCGTCCGCCACCCCTGCGCGCTTCCGACCTGCAGGTATTGGCCTGGAGGTACGGGCCCGATGCGGAAGCGTCCCTGGGCATTCGTGAGCGTGTCGAAGAAGCGGGACTGCGCATCCTGGACTGCCGTCACCCGCGCACCGGGAATGGGAGTCCACGTGTCTTCATCCATCACCGTGCCGGAGAGGAAGATGCCCGCTTCCAGCGTCAGCGCCACGTCCGTGCTTCCCGCTGGCACCTCCGGCTGCATCGCCGTGCCCAGGTCTCCCAGGGCCCAGAGGGTGAAGACTCCGGCGGGCAGTCCGTCCAGGATGAAGGTGCCATCGTCCGCCGTCACCGTCTGCGCGAACACAGGCGCGTCGCCCTCGCGAGCTTCCACGAGCCGCGCGAGCTCGAATCCCCGGTCATGAAAGCAGCACTTCGCCAGCCACGTCTTCCCGGCACAGGACCGCTCACGGGACGGAGGTTCTGACGGGCAGGCGCGTTGCGAGAGGGAATCCGCGTCCACGCGGGAAGCGGACACGCGCACGCCCGCGACAGGGCCCCGAGCATCGCGCACGACGCCGGTGATGCGCGTGCTTCTGGTGAACGTGCCCGAGGCTGTTCCCGTGCGGAAGCCGGCGAAGAATCCGCCGGAGGGATGGGGGGCGTCACGGGACTCGTGAGCTGGAGCGCCCCCATGCCCACGCAGGAAGAAGGCCAGGAGGAGCAGGCCGGCAATGACCGCGACCGTGAATCCGGCGACCCGATGCCCCCTGCGCATGCGCTGCATCTCCTGAAGTGCGTGGGCGCAGGATAGCGCTCAGCGGTTCGCTTCGGGCATCAGCACCGTGACGGTCTCCTGGGTCGCATCCAGGACCCCGTCCGTTTCTCCCTGCTCCGGCCCTCCGTACATGCTGACGGAGAAGGTGGCGGACTCGAAGGGCACCCCCTCCACCTCCGCGCTTCCATCCGCGTCGAGGATCCCGAAATAGAATGAACTTCCGCGGACGCCAGGCCGAGGCGCGTCTGCGTTCGTGTTGATGGCGACCTTGAGGCCTGCAAGCGGCACGCGTGTCGCTTCACTCAAGACGGTGAATCGCACCGTGCGGCTTCGGGTCATCCACAGCGTGCCCAGGTCGATGTCCGTTCCCGGGCTCACGACGAACTTCCGCTGGAGTTCGAAGAAGCCCTTCGCGCTCACCAGGAGCTTCCCGGGGCCATCGTCTGGCAGTGGGAGATCGAACGTCCCGTCCAGCGCCTGCACCCAATCGCCCCGTTCCAAGACCTTGCAGGGCAGCGGTGTCCCGTCATCGCTCACGACCTGTCCTCGCAGGCGGGGTCTTCGCTCCAGGACCAACCGGACGTCTCCCTGTCCCAGGGTGACGAGCAGGGCGGTGTTGTCAGGCGTTCCTCCCTGCGAGCGCGAGGGCGCGAAGGCCTGGCCTTCCTTCCAGGCGATGAGCTGGTAGGCCGGGGCGGTCAGGTGCTTGAAGACGAAGCGGCCATCCGGTCCGGAGAGGACGCCGCGCTCTCCCGTGACGGAGCAGTCGGGGGCGTGGGCCTGCCACGCGGGGATGTCTTCCAGAAGGAGGCAGGCCTGGACGCGCACGCCGGACATCGGCTGTCCATCGCCGCCGACCGTCATCCCCTGCAGCGTGCGTCCCTCCTCGAAGCGCACGGACACGGTGGCCTGCGTTCCCTCGTCCAGGTCCACGGACTGAGACGCGGTGTGCTCGATGCCGGGCGTCCGCAGCCGGGCCTCCAGGACATAGTGCCCTGCCTCCAGTCCTCCCAGGGTGAAGGCACCCCGCGAGTCCACGGAGGCTCGGTGGGGATCTCCACTCAGCGGTTCGGTGTTCCAGAGCCGGACGTCCACGTTGCTCACGGGACGTCCTGTCGCATCCATCACCGCGCCGGACACGGAAGCCCCCCGGTTCATCACCACCCGGACGCCTGTCGACGGGACCTCCACGGGGAGCTTCACGGCAAGGAACCCCCGGGCCGTGACGGACAGCTGGCCGGGGCCTTCATGCATGCTGTCCACGGTGAAGTGGCCTGACTCGTCCGACGTGTCGCTCCAGTCGTCGACGACGGCCAGGTCCCAGATGCGCTCCGGAAGTTCGCGCGTCATGGTGATCCGCACCTGGACGCCCGCGAGCGGCACGCCTTCCGTGTCGACCACCTGGCCTTCAACGGACGGAACCCGCGTGAGCGTGAAGTCCCAGGGTCCCGTATGGGGAGCTCCCAGGGTGAGCCTCTCCAGCCGGTCGGCGTAATGCGCCAGCAGCAGCCTGAGGTCGACCCTGCGATCCAGCAATGGACCCAGACGGTAATGGCCTGCCGCATCCGTCAGCACCTCTGGAACAGGTTGTCCCCCCAGTGGGTGGCCCTTCACGCGCAGGCGCACGCCCGCGAGCGGCCTGCGCTGCTCGTCCCTCACGGTCCCCTCCATGAACCCGGTGGGCTCCATCCGGAGGACCACCTTTTCGGGAGGCATCCCCAAGGCCTGTCCATAGGCGGTCTCATCCCCGGTCCGGGTCCAGAGCTCGTGGGGAAGGGCGGGGACGTCCTCGAAGGCGAACCGGCCCTGGCCATCACTTCGGGTGGTCGAGGTTTCGCCCTCTCCCTCGGAGAGCGCCAGATGGACGTCCAGGCCGCTCGCGGGAAGGCCCTCGGGCGTCAGCACCACGCCTTCGAGCCGGTGCTTCCGGTGGAGCACGAGCGTCACGTCCACGTCGGCATCGAGCCAGACGTCCTCACGGAAGGCCTGGGTCTGGTACCCCTGCGCGCTCGCGACCCGCAGATAGCGGCCCGCAGGCAGGGGCCCGACGCGGAAGCGCCCCCGGGCGTCCGCGAGCGCATCGAAGAAGCGGGACCCGGCTTCGTGGATCAGCGTCACCCGCGCGCCGGGAATGGGAACCCGAGTGAACTCCTCGACCACTCCGCCGGAGAGGAAGACGCCGTCGTCCAGCGTCAGCGTCACGTCGTCCCTGCCGGCCGGGATGTCCGGCTGCACGGCCGCGCCCGTGTCACCCAGCGCCCAGAGGGTGAACGTGCCGGAGGGCAGGCCCTCGAGCACGAACGTTCCGTCTTCCTCCGTCACCGTCTGGGCAAGCACGGGCGCTTCACCCTCGCGAGCATCCACCAGGCGCGCGTATTCCAGCGCCATCTCCTGGAAGCAGCAGTCCCCCTGCCGCATCCGCTGTGGGGAGTGTTCATGGCGCGGGTGCGTCGGCGGGCAGGGGCGCTCCGACAGCGTGTCCGCGTCCACGCGGGACGCGGACACCTGCACGCCCGCGACGGGACCGCGCGCATCGCGCACGACGCCGGTGATGCGCAGCGAGCCTTCCGCGGGCATGGCCAGCGGCTGCGTGAAGCGCGTTCCCGAGTGGCCAGGACGTGCGTCGCGGAGGCGTCCGTTCGAGGCAGGGGCGGGACCTGCCGGCTCCCGGAAGGACACCACGGCCACGCCCAGTCCGAGGACGAGCACGGCGGCCCACCACCACGTCTTCCTGACGCGCATGCGCGGCCAGGATAGCAGCGGGCGTCAGGGCGTGGCGAAGCCCACCGCGTGCGCCTCCACGCCCTCGGGGGACGGCTCCTGCCGGAAGGCGACCCAGGCCTCGCGCTGGGAGTGGCGCGGCACGTACGCCAGCACGAACTCCGCCTCCTCCTTCGGTTCGCGGCCGCCTCGCAGCGACACGCGCACGTGGACCTCCGCCGCCGCCGAGTCGCCGTGGTTCGTCACCGTGACGGGCACCCGCCACTCCTTCGCGTTCACGGCGGCCACCGGTGTGCCCACCTGTACGGTCAGGTCCGGCGGGCCGCTGCCCGTCGTCCACGCGTCCACCGCCAGGTAGCCCATGACCAGCGCCACGAGCACGCAGCTCGCGATGAAGACGACGCCCTCCAGCCAGTTCCAATGGGTCTTCATGATTGGATGAGCAATCTCCCCGCGGAAGCTCCCAGCGTCGACGCCAGCGCCAGCACCACCACCTGTGCCACGCAGACGCTCAGGCCATTGCCGGTGAACCGGCCGAAGAACCACAGCACCAGCGCGCTCGACAGCAGTGCGATGGCGTAGGTGACGAACGTGCCCGCGAACACGTCCCGGCGCAGACGGCGGCGCGTGAAGCGGTGCGCGCGGGTGAAGTCGCTCTGGAAGAGGATGAGCCCGCCCAGCAGCAGCGACAGCACGGCGATCCCCAGCAGGCACCAGGGCTGCGTCTCCACGGCGATCATCACGATCTCCTCCGTGGGCGCCACGTTGGCCGCGAACAGCACCGCGCCGCAGAACGAGATGACCAGCTGGCCGGGGACGTGGTCCGCGGACTCCAGCCGCTTCTTGTCCTCTTCTTCGTTCTCCTCGCGGTGCTGGCCGCCCAGCTGCGCGGTGCCCACCGACACGCCGATGGCCACCGTGCCGGCCTCCACCACCACCATGCCCACCGCTTCTTGAAGGGAGGTTCCCTGGCCGATGCGGCCGATGAGCACGAGCACGCCCAGCGACACGAGCAGCCCCAGCCCCAGCTCCTCCATCGAGTCGGTGAAGACGTCGAACCAGTACACGTCCCGGCGGAAGCCGCCGTAGCGGTTGTATCCAAGCAGCAACACGTACGTGGCCACCAGGTAGCCCAGCACGTTGCCCGGATGGGACGTGAAGCCCGCCCACCACACCTCCATCGTGTAGAGCAGCGGCAGGCTGAAGAGCAGGCCGCCCGCGATGCCCCGGCCGTATTCGCGCAGGGAGTCCGACACCGGTCGTCGGCGCTGGGGCGCGTTGGCTGGAAGACTGTCGGCCATCTCAGGCCAGAAGCTAGGTTCGCTTCCTGGAGAAGGAAGTGTCCCGCGCATGGCACCGGACACTCCACGCCGCGTCCTGGGAAGAGCCTTCATGCGGCGGGGCTATATTCGCCACCGTCCATGACCGAGCGTCCCGCCCAGTACATCCTCACGCTGTCGTGCCCGGATCAGCGCGGCATCGTCCACGCCGTCTCCGGCTGGCTCGCCGAGCACGGCTGCAACATCCTCGACAGCGCCCAGTACGGCGACCCGCAGACGCGGCTGTTCTTCATGCGCGTGCACTTCACGGATGAAGAGGGGAAGGCGCAGCCCGCGGCGCTGCGCGAGGCCTTCGGTGCGCTCGCGGGGCGCTTCTCCATGGAGTGGAAGCTGCACGACGCGGCGGAGAAGCCCCGCGTGCTGCTGATGGTCTCGAAGATCGGCCACTGCCTGAACGACCTGCTGTATCGCTACCGCAGCGGCATCCTGCCGGTGGAGATCCCGGCCATCGTGTCCAACCACCGGGACTTCTACCAACTGGCCGCGTCCCACGACATTCCGTTCCACCACCTGCCGGTGACGCCGGAGAACAAGGAGCGGCAGGAGGCGCGCCTGCTGGAGTTGGTGCGCGAGCAGCGCGTGGACCTGGTGGTGCTCGCCCGGTACATGCAGATCCTCTCCGCCGGGACGTGCGATGCGCTGCGTGGGCGGCTCATCAACATCCACCACTCGTTCCTGCCCAGCTTCAAGGGGGCTCGGCCGTACCAGCAGGCCTACGACCGGGGCGTGAAGCTGATTGGCGCGACGGCCCACTTCGTCACGGGCGACCTGGACGAGGGACCCATCATCGAACAGGACGTGGAGCGCGTGGACCACACGCTGTCGCCCGAGGCCCTGACGGCGATCGGACGCGACGTGGAGAGCGTGGTGCTGGGCCGCGCGGTGACGTGGTTCGTGCAGCACCGCATCCTGCTCAACGGCCACAAGACCGTCGTGTTCCGCTGAGTCAGCCGGCGGGGCACGCGGCGCCCGCGCCGAGCACGTCCGCGTCGTGGTGCACCTGCACCGCGCCGGACGACTCCAGGTGGCGAACGAACAGCGAGCCGAAGACCTCCGCGTTGCCGCTCAGGTTGAGCTGGGCCTGGGGCGCGTAGAGGTTGCCCGCGAGCGTGCTGCCCGCGGAGATGTCCAGCGCCTGCGAGCCCGCCACGTAGACGCGCACCCGCGAGGGCAGGGCGGCGGAGCCCAGCGTGAGATCGCCGGACACGATGAAGCCCCCCGCGAGGAAGAGGTCCAGTTCCCCGGGAGGCTGCACGTCCACGGTGAGCGCTTCCCTCAGGTCCACGCCGCCGGGGATGAACAGCGCGGTGCGGCCCCGGATGCGCAGCGTGGCATGGCCCGGCCCCGCGATGCGCGTCAGCAGGAAGCGGCCACAGGGCAGCTCCAGCACGCGCTCGCCGGAGACATCCGTCAGCGTCGCCGGGTCCAGGCCGATGGCCGCGTTGTCGTTGTCCACGGTGTGGTGGGCGATGAGCGCGGCGGGGTCGAAGCGCGAACCCTCGTCGCAGTCACAAGGGGTGACCGGGGGCACGGGCTCACGGCGCAGCTCCGACGCCTGGGCTGGGCCGGGGGAGAACTCTGGAGGCACGGTGAGCACGCCGCCCACGGTGAGCGCGGCGAGCCCCACGTCCCCGTTCACCCGAGCGTCACCGGCCACGGTGGCGGACGTGCCGGGGCCGGAGAGGGGACCGTTGCTGTCCAGCCCGCCGCCCACCGTGAGCGGACTGCTGAGCTGGACGCCGCCCACCTGGAGCGAGCCACCCACCGAGACGCGGTCGTTCGCGGACAGGACTCCGTTCACGCCCACGTCGCCGCCCGGACCGCCGGGAGCGTAGGGGCCCGCGGAGCTTCGGAACGCATCCACGGTGAAGGGGGCGCTGAGGGACAGTCCTTCGCAGGAACACGCCGCGCGGCGGAACAGCGTCTGCGCCAGCTGGCCGCTGCACGCCTGGGGTCCCGAGGCCGGATTCCCGAGCAGCAGCGGAGGTCCGCTGTTCGCGCAGTGCGCCGCCCATTCATCCGGAACGTCGGTCCCCGCGTCGGGCGAGCGCAGCGTGGCCACCGGATCATCCACCGTGCACGCGGCGCCCAGCAGCGCGGTCCAGAACACGAGCCCCGCGATGCGCAGCCTCATGGGGTCGTCACCGTGCCGAGTCATGCGAGGGGGCCTCCTGCCAGCGCCAAGGGAGCCTCGCCGAGCACATGCACACCGCGCGTGGACGCAGCGTGTCCCATGGGCCCCGGGCCCGGCGCGGCCCAAACCTGTCCGACTGTCGGACAGGTTTCCACGGCGCGGAGGGCGGAGGCGCGCCGCCCGCAGCGCCGGGCACCGAGGAGGCGGTGTTCCTCCAAACCTGTCCGACAGTCGGACAGGTTTCCACGGCGTGCCGCTGACAGGCGTCCCACCAGGGTTCTCACCTTCTCATCCATGAGGACAGTCAGGCCCGAGGCTCTGGGGGGATTCCAAGCTCGACGTCGGGCCGTGTCTCATGGCGGCGACAGCTCCCGGAGCCGCGCGCGCGACGCCGCGCTGAGCGGCGAGTCCGGATGCAGCGAGAGGAACTCTCCCAGCGCCCGGGCCTCCGCCGCCGTGTCGCCCAGGGCGCGGTGGGCTTCCGCCACGCCGTGGCGTGCCTCCGGATCCAACATGCCACCGGGTTGCAGTCGCACCGCGTCCTGGTACTGGCGCAGGGCGCCTCGCGCGTCACCCAGGTGCTCCAGTCGCAGCGCCCCCGACGCCACGCGCGCGACGTACGCGGCCAGCGACGACGGCTCCGCGCGGATGACGCGCAGGTAGAGCCCTTCCGCGTCCTTCCACTTGCCCGCCGAACGGAGCGCGTTGGCCTGCCGCAGCAGGTCCTCCGGCTTCGACGACTCCTTCACGGTGATGCTCGGACGCAGCGGCCGGGGATGCTCGATGACGAAGGGCTCGGACGGCGCGGGCGGGGGCAGGGGCACCGGCTCCAGCGTGGCCATCCGCGTCGGCTCCGGCACGGCCGGCGTCAGCACCTGCGGGTGCGGCTGCGAGGGCCGCGCATAGCGCCACGCGGCGGCGGCGGCCCCGGTGAAGACGAGCGCCGCGCCCGCCATCAACCACACGGGAGGCCGCCTGCGTCTTCGCGGAGGCTCCGGCGCCTGCTGGAGCGCCGCGTCCAACGCCGCCTGGACCAGCGCGCTCGAACGCTGCCGGGACAGCCGCCGCGCGGGCCCACTGCCGTTGTCCAGGGGCCGCAGCAGGTCGTCCAGCGGCTCACCGTCACCGTCGTCGGGGGGGCGGGCGCTCATGACGACTCCCCCTCGGGCGCCTCGCCGTCCGAGGCCAGCGCGCGCAGGGCGGTGCGTCCCAGGCGCAGCCGGCTGCGCACGGTCTCGAAGGGGACGCCCAGCTCTGTCGAAATCTCCTGCACGCTCAATTCCAGGACATGGTGCAGCACCAGCGCGTGCCGCTGCTCCGTCGACAACCGGTCCAGTAACGTCACCAGGTGACGGCGGTGCAGATATTCGTCCGCCGGCGCTTCGTCGGACGGCACCGCCAACAACTCCACCGGGTCCCCACTGTAGCGGGCCTCGCGTCCGCGTGAACGCTTGAGCCACGCGAACGTGGTGCGCACCACCACCCGGTCCACCCATCCGTGGAAACGCCCGTCGCCGCGATAGGTGGGCAGGCCCCGCACCAGCGCGATGAGCGACTCCTGGGCGATGTCCTCCACGTCCGAGTCCCCCCGCACCAGGTAGCGCACCAGGTTGCGCACGCGCGGCAGCAGCTCCAGGAGCAGGGCTTCGGTCGCGTCGCGCTGTCCCCGCATGGCCGCCGTCAGCCGGGCGTCCTCGCCACGGGGCGCGACGGTCGCATGTGAGCCCGAGCTCCTCATGCCCATCAAGGAGAAGGGACGCCGCCAGATCGGGTCATCGGTGCTCACGGAAAAATCACCATCCCCACTCCCAGTCGGGGACGCACGGACGCACCGTCTTCCCGGAGCACGAAGCCACCCTCCGCCGCGTACCCCAGCCGGGGCCGTCCCAGGAGCACCTCGCCCGACAGCGCCGCCTCCAGTGCGAGCGCCGGCCCCACCCGCCACGCCACGCGCACCGCCGGCCCCACGACGAAGGCCGCGAGCAGCCGCGACGGCGTGGGCTCCACGTCCGGGGCCCGGGCCTCCGTGCGCCGCCAGAAGCCCGCGACGCCCGCGCCCAGGCCCACCGTGCCCTCCCACGTGCCCGTCTTCACGAAGGGCACGTCCGCCCACGCCAGCGCGGAGCCCTGCGTGAGGCGGATGTCCGCGTACGCGTCCCGCAGGTGCACCGGAAGCGCCGCCAGCACCTGCGCGCGAAGGCGCAGCACCCGGCCCGCCCATCCCGCGCCCACAGACAGGCCCTGCTGTCCCCAGGAGTGATACCCATCCAGCGCCGCGTGCACGCCCACCTGGAAGAAGGCCCCGTCCACTGGCGTCACCGGAGCCTCGACCCCCGGATCCGCCGCGGCGGGGAGATCAGGAGGCGCCGCCACCACGGGAGGCGGGGGAGGGGGCGCGACCACGTCACCCAACGGTTCTCCCGCGTCCACCGCGCGCAGCGCCGAGCGCACCGCCAACGCCAGGGCCTCCGCGCCCACGGACCACGTCAGCGTCTCCGGCGCACCCTCCACCCGCGCGCTCCGCACGAACAGGTGTCCCGTGCGCGGAGCCGCCACCGACACCCGCAGCTGCGCTGCATCGCGCGTGAACCACAGCACCGCGCGAGCGTCCTTCCGTGAAGCCAGCCGCTCCGCCTCACGCCACGCGCCACCGGGGCTCGCATCCATGGACGGACCTGCCTCCGCTTCCAGGATCACCGGCAGGTCGCTGCTCTGCCCGCGCACCCGCTCCAGCAGTGAGCGGTCTTCGGATGTGGCCACGCGCGCCACCGCCCGCCACGGCTCGGCCGCCCACGCGGGGCTCCACAGGCCCAGCACCAGGGCCAGCACCACCACGCGCTGCCTCGCGACGGCCTCCAACACGGACATGCAGTAAAACCTACCTTCCAGGGAATTCTACTGGAAGCTCCGCGCCGTGTGGATTGTCTGTCACGCAGTGGAGGGGACGGCGGGAGGGCGGAGGCCACCCGTGCCCGTCCTCCCGGACGCATCGGATGGGCAGGCGCGTGGGCGGCGTCTGTGTTTGGGAAAGGCCCCTGGTTCCGCAGGGGAGAGATTGACGACGGCGTACGGAGCAGGGCTGGTCATTTGACCTTGAGCCTCAGCTTGGGCTTCTGGACCGTCCAGCCGAACTCCCCTTGGACGGTGACGCGGGACAGGGAGGCGCGGATGAGGCGCGAGCCGCCGTACGTCTCCGTGACGAAGGTGTGGTTCTCTCCCTTCTTCTTCACCTCCCCCGTGAACCCCACGTACCCGTGGACCCGGAGGTTCGTGTAGCCGCGCTTGTACAGCGCGATGCACAGGCGCCTCACGTAGAACGTGAGCTTCTTCGGCTTCGCCGGGTGCATCATCTTGTCTTCCTTCACTTCGTCCGGCACCACCTCGGTGTCCTGCTCCTGCTCCTCGGTCGCCGGCAGGTCTTCCGTCTCCTGCTTCTGCTCCGGGATGAAGGACGCGCTGCTTTCGCCCGTGGGGATGGTGAACGGGGCGCTCCCTTCCTGCTGGGGCTCCTCGTCCACGGTGGTCACGGTGGTTCCCTGGGGCTCCTCATCGAGCAGGTTCTCGGTGTTCGCGGGGCCCAGGTAGCCGTACTTCTTCCAGCCGAAGCCGGAGTTGCAGGTCATCACCTTGAGGTCGGTGAGGGTCTTGGGCATGCCCGCCTCCGCGAGCTTCCGGGCGAGCCGCTCCGGCGAGATGGAGACGGGGCCTCGTGTGCCAATCTCGTCGGCGTTGCCGTGAGCGGTGACGTACAGGGTGGACCGCGTCGAGTCGAACGGGACCTTGCTCAGCATGAGGTCCTCGCGGTCCTCCCCCAGCCGGAGGATCTGTTTGTAGAGCCTCCGCGTCTTGTTCTGGATCTTGTACGGGTGCTTCCGGATCCGTTCATGCAGTCCCTTGGCGATCGACAGGACGTCCGCGTGCCCCTCGTCCTTGGGGTTGACCTTGAAGGGCACCAGCACGGCATGGGTGTACATGAAGCACGCTCTCTGGGTTCACCTGTGGAATGCGCCCATCAGCCTGAACAAGAAGCGGTAGAGTCGCAACATGCGGACTTCGACCTGGGTCATGGAGCTGTGCGCACCATGAACCGCCTCCGGGAACTGCGCTCGGTCCTGAACCTCACCGTCCTCGTGGCGGGCTTGGGCTACTTCGTGGACCTCTTCGACATCACGCTCTTCGGCGTGGTGCGCGTCGCGTCGCTGAAGGACCTGGGCCTCACGGACCCTTCGGACATCTTCCAGAAGGGGCTGTTCATCTACAACGCGCAGATGGCCGGGATGATGGTGGGCGGCCTCTTCTGGGGCCTGCTCGGGGACAAGCGGGGACGGCTGTCCGTGATGTTCGGCTCCATCCTCCTGTACTCGGCGGCCAACCTGCTCAACCCCTTCGTCTGGGACGTAAACAGCTACGCCGCCTGCCGCTTCCTCGGAGGCCTGGGGCTCGCGGGAGAGTTGGGCGCGGCCATCACGCTGGTCGCCGAGTCCCTGCCCAAGGAGAAGCGCGGCCTGGGCACCACCGTCGTCGCAACGCTGGGCATGCTGGGCATCGTCGTCGCGGCGCTCGTCGCGCAGTACCTGCACTGGAAGGCGGCCTACGTGACGGGCGGCGTGCTGGGCCTGCTGCTCCTCTTCGCGCGCTTCAAGGTGTCCGAGTCCGCCCTCTTCACCCAGAAGGGCGGCCCCGAGAGGGGCAACCCGCTCCTGCTCCTCACGGGCGGCCGCTTCACGAAGTACCTGGGCTGCATCCTGGTGGGCGTGCCCATCTACTTCACCACCGGCATCCTCTTCGTCTTCGCCCCGGAGCTCACGGCGGGCCTCCACGTCCAGGGCACGGTGACCGCCGGCAATGCCATCCTCTTCGGCAGCGTGGGCCTGACGCTGGGGGACCTGTCGTCCGGCTTGCTGAGCCAGTGGCTCCAGAGCCGCAAGCGCGCCGTGGGCTTCAGCCTGTGCGCCTGGTTCGCGCTGGTGCTCGTGTACGGGCTCATGCCGGGCCTCACCCCGACGCTCATCTACGCGCTGACCTTCCTCATTGGCCTGACCGTGGGCTACTGGGCGGTGCTCATCACCATGGCCGCCGAGCAGTTCGGCACCAACATCCGCGCCACCGTGGCCACGTCCGTGCCCAACTTCGTGCGCGGCTCCGCGGTGATTGCCGCCACCGCCTTCGGCCAGCTCAAGGGCTCCCTGGGCGTGGCGCACGCGGCGCTCGCCGTGGGCGCGGTGTGCTTCGTCCTGGCGCTCGTCGCCCTGGCCCGGCTGGCGGAGACCTTCCACCGCGACCTGGACTACGTGGAGTCCGCGAACCCAGCGAGCGCGGACGCGCCCACTGGCTCCGGAGCCTGAGCGCTCAGTTGGGCGGCGGCACCCGCAGGCGCCACGCCAGCACGCGGCCGTCCAACCCCAGCACGAACACCAGCGGCCCGCGCACCACCGGCCGCGTGCGCAGCGGCGTGTCCGCGCGCACCGTGAACGCGGTCGTCCAGCCCGGGGCCTTGAGCGCCACCAGGTTCCCCGCGTGCCCGGACGTGGGCACCAGCAGCAGGTCCTCCAGCCCCACCTGCACCCGGCCCACCAGCGGCGTGGGCAGTTCCACCCGCGCCACCTCCCGGCCCTCCGCGGTGGACAGCCCCACCAGCGACGACGGGCCCGCGCCCACCCACAGTGCGCCCAGCGCCCTCGCGGGCGGACCCGTCACCCCGTCTGCGAGCCGCTGCTCCCAGCGCGTGCTCCCGTCCTTCACCGACAGCGCCAGCACCCGGCCCGGCCGGGTGGCCACGAACACGGTGTCGCGCTCCGAATCCAGCCCCACCACGTCCGTCACCGGCCGCGACCAGCGAGGCTCACCGCTCCCAGCATCCAGCGCCCACAGCCCGGCGCCGAGCGGCACCACCAGCACGTCCGCCACCAACACCGGCGCCGCCCGGAGCCCCGGGGCCACGGATACCTGTGGCTCCAAGGATTCCACCGGCGCGGACGCCTTGGGCGCCGGCCGCCTCCAGCGCTCCTGTCCGGAGTCCACCGCCAGGGCGCGCACCGCGCCGTCGGGGGCCACCAGGAAGACGGTGTGTCCCGCGTCGTCCACCACGGGTGGTGTCAGCACGGGCGGCTCGCCTCCCAGGCGCCAGCGCTCCTTGCCGTCCTTGAGTGACAGGCAGGCCACCTCGCCCACCACCGTCCCCACGACGACGCTCTCTCCGGCCAGGGCGGGGGGCACCGCCACCTCGCGGCCCAGTCGGGTGGTCCACACCGGCCGGCCCTCGCGGTCCAGGCGCACCACCGCGCCCGCCTCGTTGCCCAGGAGCACCCCGTCCGAAAGGGCCGTGAGCCCCGTCCGCGAGGACGCATCACTGGAGTACTGGAAGGCCGGTTCCACCGGCGCCCGCTGGCACGCCATGACGGCCAGCGTCAACATCAGGCAGCTCACCAGGGGCAGGCGTGGACAGGCGCGGGACGGCATGGTTTGGGGGAGGATGACGCAAGCGAGGAACTTCGACCATGCCCACGATTCGTGACGACGAAACCCCCAACGCCACCGGCATCCCTTCATCCGCCCGGCGTACAGACATCACCCCGCCTCCCACGCTGGCGGTGACGGAGGAGCTGCTCCACGCGCTCCCCAAGACGGACCTGCACTGCCACCTGGACGGGTCCATGCGCCTCAAGACCATCCTGGAGCTGGCCGAGCAGCAGAAGATCAAGCTCATGGCCGACACCGAGGACGGCCTGGCCAAGGCCATCCACATGGGCCAGGTGTGCAAGAGCCTGGAGGAGTACCTCGTCGCGTTCGACGTGACGCTCTCCGTCCTGCAGACGGCCGAGTCCCTCTACCGCGCCGCCTACGAGCTGGCCGTGGACGCCGCCGCGGAGAACGTGCGCTGGCTGGAGGTGCGCTACTCGCCCGCGCTGCACCTGCAGAAGGGCCTGAAGATGACCACCGTCATCGACTCCGTGCTGGAGGGCCTGCGCGCCGCCAAGAAGGAGACGGGCATCAAGTGCGCCGTCATCGTCTGCGGCATCCGCCACATCAACCCGCAGACGTCCATGCGCCTGGCGGAGCTGTCCGTGGCGTACAAGAACCGCGGCGTCGTGGGCTTCGACCTGGCGGGCGCGGAGGCCAGCTTCCCCGCGAAGGACCACCTGGACGCCTTCCGCCTCATCCTCAAGAACAACGTCAACTGCACCGCCCACGCCGGTGAGGCCTTCGGCCCGGAGTCCATCTCCCAGGCCATCCACTCGCTGGGCGCGCACCGCATCGGCCACGGCACCCGGCTGCGCGAGGACGGCGACCTGCTCAACTACGTCAACGACCACCGCATCCCCATGGAGGTCTGCCCGTCCTCCAACGTCCAGACGGGCGCGGTGTCCTCGCTGGAGTCCCACCCGCTCAAGTTCTATTTCGACTACGGCCTGCGGGTGACCATCAACACGGACAACCGCCTCATCACCGACACCACCGTGACGAAGGAGCTGTGGCTGGCCCACCGCAACCTGGGCCTGTCGCTGGAGGACCTCACCACCATCATCGTGTCCGGCTTCAAGAGCTCCTTCCTGCCGTTCCGGGAGAAGCAGGACATGCTGCGGCAGGTGAACCAGGAGATCGCCACCACGCTCGCCGCCTTCGAGAAGCGCCCCGTCGCGGCCATGCGCCAGCCGGCCTGAGCCCTCCGCCATGGACGACACCCAAGGCCTTCCGCCGCCGGACTTCGACCCCGCGCGCGCGAAGGCGGCCCAGGACCTCAAGCTGCCCGCCCTCATCATGATGGGGATGGGCGGCCTGTGGGTGCTGTACTCGCTCTTCGGGCTCTACCGGACGCTGTCCCCGGCGGGCATGGAGCAACTGCACGCGGGCATCGAGAAGGCCCTGGAGGTGTACCCACCGGAGCTGCGGGTGCAGGCGCGGAGCATCCTGTCCCACTTCCTGAGCCCGGCCTTCCTCGCCGTCAGCGCCCTGCCCGGAATCTGCCTCAACGGGCTGGTCGTCTTCGGCGCCTGGAAGATGAAGAACCTCCAGCTCCACGGGCTGGCCATGACCGTGTCCATCATCTGCTGCATCCCGTGCTGCGGCCCCGGCTGGGGCCTGGGCCTCATCCCCGGCATCTGGTCGCTCGTCGTGCTCAACCGGCCGGAAGTGAAGGCGGCCTTCCGCTCGAAGTGAGCGCGAAAGGGCAGGGCGCCCCGGAAGTGCTTTCCGGGAGCGCCCTGAAGCCTCGTGAAGCTCAGGTGACCTTCATCCCCTTGGGGATGACGACGACGCCGCCGGACGTGACGTGGAAGCGGCGCTTGTCCTCCACCGGGTCGTAGCCAATGGTCATCCCGGGCGGAATCTCCACGTTCTTGTCGATGATGGCCCGCTTGATGCGGCAGCGGCGGCCGATGGTGACGTTCTCGAAGAGGATGGAGTCCTCCACCTCCGAATACGAGTTCACCCGCACCTTCGGCGACAGCACGGAGCGGTGCACGTGGCCGCCGGAGATGATGCAGCCCTCCGCCACCAGCGAGTCCGTGGCGGTGCCCACGCGCTTGCTCTCCCGGTCCGCGAAGACGAACTTCGCCGGCGGGAAGTTGTTGGGCTGGGTGTGGATGGGCCAGCGGTCGTTGTAGAGGTTGAAGGTCGGGTCCACCTCCACCAGGTCCATGTTGGACTGGTAGTACACGTCGATGTTCCCCACGTCCCGCCAGTAGCCGCGCTCCTTGTCCTCCTGGCCGGCCACCGTGTTCTGGGCGAAGTCGTACACGTACACGGGCTCGTGCTTGTAGAGCTCGCTGATGATGGACTTGCCGAAGTCGTGCGCGCTCTTCTCGTCCGCCGCGTCGCGCACCACCTGCTTCACCAGCGTGTCCGTGGTGAAGAGGTAGTTGCCCATGGAGGCCAGGCACATCTTCGGGTTGCCCGGCATGGGCGGCGGGTCCTTGGGCTTCTCCAGGAACTGGAGCATGCGCCCGTCCGGCCCCACGTCGATGATGCCGAACTCACGCCCCTGTTCGATGGGCACCGGAATCGCCGCCACCGTGCACGCGGCCTTCTGCGCGATGTGGAAGTCCAGCATCTTGCGGACGTCCATCCGGTACACGTGGTCCGCGCCGAAGACGAAGATGTGGTCCGGCTCCTCGTCTGTGATGATGTTGAGGTTCTGGTAGATGGCGTCCGCGCTGCCCTTGTACCAGTCCACGCCGGTGCGCATCTGCGCGGGCACCGCCTCCACGTAGTGGCCCAGGAACGCCGTCATGCGCCACGCGCGCGACAGGTGGTTGTTGAGCGAGTCGCTCTTGTACTGGGTCAGCACCTTCATCCGGTACACGCCGGAGTTGGCGAAGTTCGACAGGACGAAGTCGATGATGCGGTAGCGCCCACCGAACGGCACCGCGGGCTTCGCGCGCTCTCGGGTCAGGGGCTCCAGGCGCGTGCCCGCGCCTCCCGCAAGAATCATGGCCAGCAGCTTTGACATAGGTGCCGGCCACGTTAGCCCCCGGCCGCTGGCCCACAATGGCCGTGCGGCCCGTGCAAGCCTTTCCGTTGAGTGCCCAACCGGGCGGGGTGGATGGGCGGAATCCGACCTCCCGTTTTCGCGGCATGTAGGAGGAGGGGCGCAACCCCGTGCGTCCTCTTGCCTTGCGTGGCTTCCCCGGACCTTGCGTGCTAGCGTGGCCGGGCGATGTCTGGCGACCAAACGCGAGTCACCAAGATCTCCAGCCTCACCCCGGGACCCGAGCGTGGCACCGAGTGCTGCCTCGTGCAGATCCACGGCCCTGAGCTGGGCAAGAAGTACGTGCTGGAAGAGACCGAGTTCACCATCGGTCGCGACCAGCACAACCACATCGTGGTGGATCTGGACAACGTGTCCCGCCGCCACGCGCGCATCTGGACCCGTCAGGGCAAGACGTTCGTGGAGGACCTCCAGTCCACGAACGGCACCTACCTGAACGACCGGGAGGTGCTCCAGGCGCAGCCCTTGCGCAGCGGGGACCTGGTGAAGGTGGGCGGCTCCATCTTCAAGTTCCTCGATGGCGACAACATCGAGACCCAGTACCACGAGACCATCTACACGCTGACCATCGCGGACGGTCTCACCGGCATCAACAACAAGCGCTACTTCCTGGAGTACCTGGAGCGGGAGATGGGCCGCTCGCACCGGTACCAGCGCACGCTGTCGTTGATGATGTTCGACATCGACCACTTCAAGCAGATCAACGACGTGCACGGCCACCTGGCCGGCGACTACGTGCTGCGCGAAATGGCCCAGTCCATCAAGCGGCTGGTGCGCCGCGAGCAGTGCTTCGCGCGCTACGGCGGCGAGGAGTTCGCCATCGTCATGCCCGAGGACGGGCCGGACAAGGCGCGCCTGTTCGCGGAGAAGATCCGCAAGCTGGTGGAGGACAAGCGCTTCGTCTTCGAGGACAAGGACATCCCCGTCACCATCTCCATCGGCGTGGCGGAAGTCGCCTCGGAGATGTCGGAGCCGTCCCAGTTCATCAAGGTGGCGGACGCGAACCTCTACAAGGCCAAGAAGTCCGGCCGCAACCGCGTGGTGGGCTGAGGGCCATGGCGGACGCAAGCGGCGGCCCGTCCTTCCTGGCCCGGCTCGTCCTCATCCTCCTGGGCGTGGCCTTCCTGGGCGCCGCCTGGGTGTGGCACCAGAAGGACAAGGATCCGAACGCCGCCCGGCTCGTGGAGCGCGTGAGCGGCGGCCGGGTGCACGGCGGCGCGGCGAATCCTTAAGGCCGCCGCGCCCCTCTTTCCTGAAACGTCAGGTGCCTTCGCGCGACTCGGCCAGCCGGCCGCGGGTGCCGGGCAGGTTTCCGGGCGGCATCTTCCCGTAGATGTACTGGACGGTGTCCAGCAGCGTCTCGTGGACGTCGCGCGCCTTGAAGCCCAGCTCGCGCTCGGCCTTGGCGGGCTCCAGGTAGAAGAAGTGCTCGCCAATCTCGACCTCCTGCGGGTCGAGCTTGGACACGGTGCCGCGCAGCTTCGCGAGCTGCTCCAGCAGCTTGCCGCCCCAGATGTTCACCTCGCGCGGCAGCTTCATGCGCGGGGCGGGCACGCCGGTGAGGCGCTGGAGCCGGTCGAAGAAGTCCGGCATGGCCATGTTCACGCCCATCAGGTGGCGGCCGTACACCTCGCCCCGGGTGAGCGCCTGCACGAAGGCGTCCGCCGCGTCGCGCGCGTCCACGAAGGAGATGCCGCCGCCGGGCATGGCCGGAATCTCCCGATTGAGGAACTTCACCACCGTCCAGGTGGAGGACAGGCGGTCATCCCCGGGCCCCATCAGAAGGCTGGGGTTGAGCACCACCAGCGGCACGGAGTGCTTGCGGCAGTACTCCAGCGCCAGCTTCTCTTCGTAAATCTTGGACAGGTAGTAGGGCCAGTTGGCGACGGTGGTGATGGGGTAGTCGTCGTCCTCCGTGCCCACGCGGTCCTCCTTCGACACCGCGATGGTGCCGGAGGTGGAGCCCAGGATGACGCGCTTGATTCCCGCTTCGCGCACGTCGCGCAAAAGCTCGCGCGTGCAGTCCACGTGCAGCTCGTACATCCGCCGCGCGTCCTTGTTCTGGAAGGAGACGAGCCCCGCCAGGTGGTAGACGGCGTCCACGCCCTCCAGCGCGCGGCGCACGGCGTCCCGGTCCTTCAGGTCGCCCTGCTGGACTTCCGTCTTGGCGAACGCGGGGCCTGACGGCTTCGAGCGCGCGATGAGGCGCACGTCGTGGCCCGCCTCCACCAGCCTGGGCACCAGGTGCGTGCCCAGGAAACCCGTGCCTCCGGTGACGAGCAGCTTCACGCGTCCTTCCCTTCCGGCAGGGCCCGGGCGGGCGGGGTGAATTCCCGGTCCGCGCCCACCTGCTCCAGGTCCAGCACCTTGCCCGCCCTCAGCGCGCGCACCGCTTCCTCCGCGATGTGCGTCACGTAGCGGTAGCCCTCCGAGCGCGCCATTCCCTGCGCCCGGGCCTTCAGCGACGCGTACTCCAGCGCCGGGCCCACGTGGACCTCCAGCTCCTTCGTCTTCGGGAACATGGAGCCCTTGGGCAGCGCTTCGTACGCGCCGTGGATGTACAGCGGCAGCACGTCCACCCCGTAGGTGAGCGACAGGTAGCCCAGCGTCGGCTTGAACTCCATCAGCTCGCCCGTCTTGGAGCGCGTGCCCTCCGGGAAGATGAGGACGTTGAAGCCCTGCCGGAGCGCCTCGCCCGCCACGCGCAGCGACTCACGCAGGCTTCCCTGCCGGTCGATGGGGATGAGGTTGGTGAAGTTCTCGAACCACGCGCGCTTGAGCGGCGTGTCGAAGAAGTAGTCGCGCGCGGCCAGCGACACCAGCCGCTCGCCCTGGTCGCCCAGCACCACGCGCACCAGGCCCGCGTCCAGGTGGCTGGCGTGGTTGGCGATGACGAGGAAGTTGCGGTTCTGCGGGATGAACGTCTTGCCCGTCACCTTCACGTCGAAGACGCCGCCGTAGAGCACCTTCTGCCCGAAGGACAGAAGCTGCCGGCCCAGCGCGGACACCGACTCCGGCACCGGAATCTCGGCCTCTTCCGCGCGCTCGGCTTCCTTCTTGATGTCGCGCGCCCGCGTCTCCTGCGAAGGCCGGCGTCCGGAGGCCACCACCAGCTTGCGCAGGTCCTCCACCGTCTGCACCTGCGTCAGGTCTTCAATGGCGGGCAGCGGCACGCCCGCGCCCTCCAGCGCCACGGACATCTCCGTGAGCATCAGCGAGTCGAAGCCCAGGTCACCAATGAGCTGCGAGTCCGGCCGCACGTCCGACGCCGGGCGGTGGCAGACCTCCGCGATGAGCGGATAGAGCCAGTCCGACACGCCGCCCGTGGTGGGCGCCGCCTGCGCCTTCTCCTTCACGCGGCCCGCGCTGGCCGCCACGCGGTCCAGCCGCTGCAGCTCCTCCACCACGCGCTTGCGCTTCACCTTGCGGGTGGACGTGCGCGGCAGCTCGCCGTCCCAGAAGCGCAGCACCTTCACGCGCCGGTAGAAGGGCATGCCCGCGCTCACCTTGCGGAAGTGCTCCTCCAACTCGTGGCGGACCTCTTCGCGCGGGCGGTCCTTGAAGTCCGGCACGCACAGGCACGCCACCTTCTCGCCGCCGGCTTCATCCGGCAGGCCGACGATGGACAGCTCCTTGATGTGCGCGTGCTCCTGGTACAGCTCCTCCAACTCGTCCGGGTAGACGTTCTTGCCGTTGGCGTCGACGATGACGTCCTTGGCGCGGCCCATGAGGTACAGGCGGCCCTCGTCGTCCATGCGGCCCAGGTCGCCCGTGTGCAGCCAGCCGTCCTTCACCACGGCCTCGGTCGCCTCGCGGTCCCCGAAGTAGCCCGCCATCACGTTCGGGCCCTTGGCCAGCACCTCGCCAATGCCGTCGTTGTCCGGGTTGAGAATCTTGAACTCGATGCCCGGCAGCGCCTTGCCCACCGTGCCCTTGATGCGCTTGTTGGTGGCTTCCGACACCGCCAGCACCGGCGCGGCCTCCGTGAGGCCGTAGCCCTCGCGCATGGTGAAGCCCAGCTCGTGGAAGGCCTGGTGCACCTCTTCCGACAGCGCGGAGCCGCCGGACACCAGGACCTTCACCCGGCCGCCGAACTTGCGGTGCACCGGCCAGAACAGGAGCTTGCCCAGGTTGAGAGTGCTGCGGTTGCGCAGCTCCCCGTTGGCCGCCATCAGCGCCTTGAGCGCCTGCTCCACCAGCGGCGGTTGCGCGGCCATCTCCTGCGTAATCTTGCGGTGCAACAGCTGCCAGAGCGCGGGCACGCCAATCATCGCCGTCACGCGGCCCGTCTCGAAGACGTCGCCCAGCCGGTCCGACGTGAGCTCGTCGATGTACGTGATCTCCGCGCCGCGCATGAACGGCGTGAGGAAGCCGGCGGAGAACTCAAACGTGTGGTGCAGGGGCAGCACGGACAACACGCCGTCGCCCACGCCCACGTCGAACGCGCCCGCCAGCTTCGCCACCAGCGCCGCGAAGTTTCGGTGGGTGAGCATCACGCCCTTGGGCGTGCCCGTGGTGCCGGAGGTGAAGATGACGCTCGCCACGTCGTCCGCGGCGGCGGACTTCCGCACCGGGCCAATGCGGTCCGGATACGCCGGGTCGCCCGTCATGGCCTCCGCGAGGCTCGCCACGCCCACGCCCTCACCCAGCGCCGCGAAGAGGCCGGGGAAGTCCTCCGCGGCCTGCTCGGACACGAGGCACTGCTTCGCCGCTGCGCGCTTCGCGATGTTGACCACCTCCGCTTCGGTGAGCGAGGGGTCCACCGGCACGGCGGTGCCGCCAGCGCGCAGGATGCCGAAGTAGCTGATGGCCCACTCCGGCCGGTTCTCCGACACCAGCAGGACGCGGTCGCCGCGCTTGATGCCCTGGGCCATGAGGTAGCTGCCCACGCGGGCCGCGTAGCGGTGCACCTCACCGAAGGTGAAGCGCTCCTCCTTCTCTCCCGCGGCCATGCGGAACGCCACCCGGTGGCGGTACGCGTGCACGGTGGCCTCGAACAGCTCCAGCAGGTCGCGGTGCGCGGGGATGGCGGTGCGCTTCTCGCGCTCCTCGTCCAGGCCCGGGAACACCCACTTCTCCAGGCCGGGCAGGTGCGTGCCCAGGAAGTACTCGCGCCAGTCGATGCGGTCGGGCGCCCAGTCAATCTTGGCGCGGTCCGCCGGCACCATGCGCTCGTAGACGGAGCGCGTGTTGTCGCAGCGGAAGACGTAGCGGTTCTCCCAGAGGAAGGGGAGGAACAGGTCGATGAGGCCGCCGAGGCTGCCCGCCTGGGACTCCACCTCGTCCAGCGCGAGGCGGGCCTTGTCCATCATCGCCTGCACGCGGGGCGCGCCCCACGCGGGCCGCACCTCGTCCATGGCCTTCTTCAAGAGCTTCGCGCCCTTCGCCAGCATGGGCGCGCTGAGCAGCTGGAACTCCTGCTTGCTCACGGGCTGCGGCTCGATGCGCGAGCGCAGCGAGTTGACCAGCGTGTTGCCCGTCTCGCGGTTGCGGTAGTAGCGGCGGCGGTACAGACCCACCAGCTCCACGGAGCGGCTGGCGAGGAACGGGTTCACGTCACCGGAGGCCAGGTTGTAGACGCGGCGCTCCTCCACCTGCATCGCGTGCGCGGTGATGCCCAGCGTGGCGCCCGCCACCTGGTCCACCGGGATGATGTCCAGGATGGCGTGGTCGCCCGCGGGGATGCCGCGCTGGCCCTTGATGCCCGCGTACGCCAGCGGCGCGGACGTGGTGAAGCCCTCGTTCCAGCCAGGGAAGGGGAAGTGCGCCGCGCTCTCCACGATGGAGGGCCGCACGATGGAGTAGCGAAGCCCCGGCGTCCCGGCCATCACCTGTTCGCCCAGGTGCTTGGCGTACGTATACGTGTTGGGCCAGCCCCAGTGCTGCGCGCGCTCCATGCCCGCGCGGACCAGCTCGCCGGACAGCCACAGCTTGCGCTCGCGGCCCACGGCCAGGCGCAGCGTCTTCTCGTCCGTGGCGTCGCGGCCTTCCTCTTCCAGGCGGTCCAGCGCCTTCTGCCGGAAGAGGGAGGTGAGCGCCTTGTCATCCGCCTGTTCCCGCAGGCGGGTCACGATCTTCTCCGCGTCCGCCAGCTCCTGCTCCAGGCTGAAGTCGCGCCCGTCCATCTCCTCGTGCTTGGGGAAGTAGCCCAGCACCGGCTCGTCCTCGAAGACGAGCCCGCTGCGGTTGCCCACGACGAACGCGGTGGACATGTGGATGAGCGGGACGCTCCAGCGCAGCGCCAGCGCCACCGCGTTCTTCACGCCGTGGGTGTTGACGTTGAGGCCCACCTCCAACGACGGGTTGAAGGACACCAGGCCCGCGCAGTTGACGATGGCGTGCACCTGCCCGGTGAGCGAAGCGACCTGCGCCTCCTCCAGGCCCACCAGGGGGTCGGTGATGTCGCCATCCAGGATGGTGCACTTCTGCTGGATGAACGCCATGGCGCCTTCGTCGCCCAGGCGGTCGCGCAGCGGTTGGAAGGGCTCGCTGGGAGCCACCTTGTCGAAGAAGCGGCGCTCCGCGGACGCGGCGCTGCCCTTGCGCACGATGACGTAGACCCGGTCCAGCACGTCGCCGTAGTGGGAGAGCAACATCGACAGCGTCACCTTGCCCACGAAGCCGGTGGTGCCGACGAAGACGATGCGCTTGCCGGTGAAGACCTGGGTGACGTCCAGCGGGGGAAGCGTGGCCATGTCCGTGTGCGACCCTTTCACTTCACGTCCACCATCACCGTGGGCGCGATGCGCAGCAGGCTGATGGACGCCGAGCGCCCCATGAAGCCGCGCGCCTCTTCAATCGCCTCGGAGAGGGTGTCGGTGCGGTCCCAGCCGAGCAGGGCCGGGACGTGGTTGTTCTCCGCGCCCGCGACGATGACCTTGCCTACGTGCTGGCGGCCATTCTCGCCCCAGTACCACATGTAGAAGGGGTGCACGCCGTGGTAGGCGTTGCCCTTCCTGTACAGGTGCACGTAGCTGGGGTTCTCCGCGAACTCCTTCTCGTACTTGTGCTCCAGCTTCATGGAGTCCCGCGTCTCCGGCAGAAGCCGGTGGAAGAACTCGATGTAGCTGGGGTGCTGCACGGGGTCGAACTCGTCGTAGGCCGGGTGCAGGAGGATGAGCACGCCCCCCTTCTTCACCAGCGGCACGCCCCGGTTGAGGTTGTAGAAGTAGCCCAGCCCCATCACCTGCACGAGCAGCGGGTTGAGGATGGAGTTGACGCTGTAGGGACTGACGAACGGGATGGGGAAGATGACGATGTCGCTCTGCCCCTCCACCGGCACCACGTACTGCTTCCAGCTCTGCTCCAGCGTCTTCGCGTGCGTGGGCTCCGTGGCCCCCGCGAACACGCCCGTCACGTCATAGGGCGCGGGGATGGCGTTGAGCACCTTGCGCGCCGCCGCGCGGGGCAGCTTGGACAGCGTGAAGCGCAGGGCCTGGAACTTCAGCCGGTCCGCCTCCGTGTAGTCCTCTTCCTTCTTCGCCAGGAAGTCCGTGGGCGCGCCGAACATGCGGTTGTTCAGCGTGGTCTCGATGTGGAAGACCTTCAGCGACTTGTCGATGACCGTGCCGATGCGCGAGTTCTTCGTGTAGAGCGCGCTCGCCTTCGGCTCCATGTAGGAGTCCGACTCGCGGATGGTCTTCGGGTTGTGGTGGTGCCGGAGCGACGCGTAGTTCGTCACGCCCGTGCCCATGGACTTGTGCCCGCCGTTCATGGGCACGAAGTTGATGTTCACGTAGACGATGAGGTCGCTCTCCGCCACGCGGCGGTTCACGGCCACCACTTCATTGTGGCTGGTGCGCTCCAACTCCGTGATGCCGTCCGGGTCTTCCGCGTCGTGGTTGTAGTAGCGGTCCGGGTAGTAGGCGTCGAAGATCTTCTCGCCCACCATGCGCTTCATCTCGCCTTCGGTCATCCGGCGGTGCAGCGCGTTGGCGATGACCAGGTGCACGTCATCCACGCCGGAGTCCGCGCACAGCTCCAGCACCACCTCCAGGATGGACTGGCGCACGTCCGGCGTGACCATGGGCGGCAGGGGGACGCTGATGTCGTCGATGACGCACGTCAGCCGCATGCCCGGCTTGAGCAGCGCGTGCAGCGGGTCCATGCCCTCCGGGTGGTTGATGGCCCAGCGGATGGCGGCCTTCACGTTGGGCACGCCCTCCAGCGGGGGGCGGGGGAAGATGACCCGGGTGCCCACGGGCAGGTCTTCCTGGAGGAAGCCTTCACCGTAGAAGAGCGCCCGCGGGGGGCTGCCCTTCTCCGTGATGACCACCTGGCTTTCCTCGTCGTACAGCTTCTGGAGCGTCTTGAGCGGGCGCATGGATGAAGGGGGCGGCGAAAGGGGTGGGGGACTACTTCAGGTCCAGGATGGGCCAGTTGTACGCGCGCGCGAGCGAGCGCAGCCGCAGGTCCGGGTTCACCGCGGTGGGCCGTCCCACCACGGCGAGCATGGCGTAGTCGGAGGCGCTGTCCGAGTAGCCATGGCACTGGTTGAGGGCCAGGCCCTCGCGCTCGCAGTAGGCGCGGATGGCGTTGGCCTTGTTGGCGCCTTCGATGATGGGCGGAATCACCTTGCCGGTGGCCTTGCCGCCCACGAACTGCATCTTGTTGGCGATGACGTCATCGCAGCCCAGGTGCCGGGCCAGGGGGCGCATGGTGAAGTCCAGCGCTCCGGTGACGAGCACGATGCGGCAGCCGGAACGACGCGCCTCGTCGATGAGGTCCTGCGTCTGCTCGTACAGGGCGGGCTTGAGGACGTCCTCGAACATGTCCTCCGCGATGGTGACGAGCCGGTCCTCGCTGAGGCCCGAGTAGTACCGGTAGAAGAATTCGTTGAAGGCCTTGCGGTTGACGGCATCCAGGATGCCGAACACCGGCAGACCCAGGGCGGTGCCCAGGGTGCGGCCCGCGATGCCCCGGAGCGAGCCCCGGTTCATGGCGTAATAGGCATAGACGTGGACGATGTTCGTCCGGACCAGCGTCCCGTCGACGTCGAAGAAGGCTGCTTTGGCGGGCACTTTGGGGGGCATGGGCGGTCGGGCTTCCTCCCATCCTGGAGGGGGTCCGGTCAACGAAAGCAGAAGGCCAGCGTGGGCTGCAGGCCCTTTGGGCGCATGGGGCTATAACCAGCCCTGCGCGCGATACCATTCACCACTGCGAGTGATGGACTCCGCCAGCCCACGGCGCGGCCGGAAGCCCAGCAGGCGTTCAGCCTTGGCCCCGGAGCAGGTCCAGGCCGGGGCCAGGAGCTGCCGCGCCAGCTTCCGGTTCAGGGGGAGCTTGCGGCCGGTCAGCCGCGTCACCCCGTCCGCAGCGGTGGCCAGGGCGGTCAGCACCGCCGGGGACAGCCGCCAGGTGCGCGTCTGGAAGCCCAGGGCCTTCGCCCCCAGGTCCTGCATCTGCTCCAGGGTCAGCCGCTCCGGGCCCGCGCAGAAGAACGCCTCGCCCAGGGCCTCCGGCTTCTGGGCCAGGACGAGCAGCAGGTCCACCACGTCCTCCACGTCCACCAGGGACAGGGGGCGGGGGCCTCCGGCCAGCTCCAGCCGGATGCCCTTCTTCCCCAGCTTGAAGAAGGTCAGGTTTTCCCGGTCCCCGGGCCCCAGGATGCGCGGCGGGCGGATCACCGTCACCGGCAGCCGGTCCTGGAAGGAGAACGCGATGCGCTCACCCTCCGCCTTGCTCTCGCCGTACCACTCATGCGGATGGAAGGCGTCCTCCTCCACATGGGGGCGCTCCGGGGTGGAGGGGCCGTGGGAGGCCAGGGAGCCGCACATCACCAGGCGGGGACGGGGCTCTTGCAGGGCGGCCATGGCCTCGCAGATGAGGCGGGTGCCTTGCGCGTTGACGCGCATGAACTCGTCGCGCAGCGCGGCGCGGCGGATGCCGGCCAGGTGGAAGACGACGTCCACGCCCTTCACCGCGCTGGCCAGCGAGGCGGGGTCCGTCACGTCGCCCACCACCCGCGTCCAGGGGTGGCCTTCCAGGGCCTTTTCCAACTCGCGGGTGTCCGTGGTGGGGCGCAACAGGCATGAAACCCGGTCGCCGCGCGCAGCCAGCGCCCGAGCGAGCCAGGTCCCCAAAAAGCCACCGGCACCAGTGATGAGGGCATTCATGGGTGCTGTTTCATCCGAAAAGCCACATCCCGTCCACCGTCGAAAAGTGCGGGGTCCTCCCCGAGGGGCAGGATGCTCCGGATGCCGACTTTCCGCCTCCGGACGCGCTGCGAGGCACAATCCCCGAGGGGAAACGGCCTCCGGAGCCGGTTTCTGGCGCTCCGGACGCGTCGCGAGGCTTCCGTTCCCGAGGGAAGAATGCGCTGCGGGGCCGAGTTCTAGCCTCCGAATCCATTGCTCCGAGGGGGCCCAGAGGGAAAAAGCGCGCGATGGACGCTGTTTTTCGCTCTAGGCCGTGCTACTACGCGCCATCGGCTCTAGCTTGAAGATGCAAGCACGCCGTGCAACGTCCCCTTCGGAGGGGAGGAGACACAAGACGAATGGCCGCCAAGAAAGCCGCTGCGAAGAAGTCTGCCCCTGCTGCCGCGAAGAAGGCCCCTGCCGCCAAGAAGGCCGCGGGCCGTAAGCCCAACGCTGCGTTCATGAAGGAGATGACGCCCTCCGCTGAGCTGGCGGCGATCGTCGGTTCCAAGGCGCTGCCCCGCACCGCGGTGGTCAGCAAGATCTGGGACTACATCAAGAAGAACAACCTCCAGGACGCGAAGAACAAGCGCCAGATCAACGCCGACGACAAGCTCAAGCCCATCTTCGGCGGCAAGAAGAACGTCACCATGTTCGAGATGACCGCGCTGGTGAACAAGCACCTGAGCTGAACGGTGCAGGGCCCGTCGGGGCCGTCGCCGGTCGCCCGAAGGACCCTGGGGGCTCGTCACGCATCGCGCGCGACGGGCCCTCCGCTTTTTCTCCCTCTGCCAGCCGCTCGGCCGGAGCGTTGAAAAGGGGGCTAAGGCGCATCTGCCCGCTGGCGGACGCGCCGCGTCGGACCTACCTCTGGGGCCCATGTTCCACGACGGTTCCGAGGCAGGGGAGCGCTCCGCGCGGCAGGCGGACGCGGATGGCACGCACACGACGGTGGAGGCGCAGGCGGACGACCTGTTCCAGCAGGTCCAACGCGAGCTGCAATCGCGCCGCGTCACGCCGCTGTCCACCTACCGGATGCAGCTGCACCAGGGCTTCACCTTCCAACAGGCGAAGGCGCTGGTGCCGTACCTGGCCCGGCTGGGCGTGAGCGACTTCTACGCGTCGCCCTACCTCAAGGCCACGCCCGGCAGCACCCACGGCTACGACTGCGTGGACCACCAACGGCTCAACCCGGAGGTGGGCACGCCAGAGGACCACGCGGCGCTCTGTGACGCCCTGCGCGAGCACGGGCTGGGGCAGGTGCTGGACGTGGTGCCCAACCACATGGGCATCGAGCGGGACAACCGCCTGTGGCTGGACGTGCTGGAGAACGGCCCGTCGTCCGTCTACGCGAAGTTCTTCGACGTGGACTGGCGGCCGGTGAAGGACGAGCTGGCGGACAAGGTGCTGCTGCCCATCCTGGGGGACCAGTACGGCATCGTGCTGGAGCGCGGCGAATTGAAGCTGTCCTACGACTCCGGCGCCTTCCACCTGCACTACTACGACCACCGGCTGCCGGTGGCGCCGCGCCAGTACGCCACCATTCTCAAGCACGGCCTGGAGCGGCTGGAGAAGCAGCTGGGCGCGGAGTCACCGCACCTGGTGGAGCTGCTCTCCATCCTGACGGCCCTGGACCACCTGCCGCTGCGCACGGAGGTGGACCCGGCGAAGGTGACCGAGCGGCACCGCGAGAAGGAGGTCATCAAGCGGCGGCTGGGCGCGGTGGTGGCGGACAGCGCGGAGCTGGCGGCGTACGTGGAGGAGAACCTCCGGGTGTTCAACGGCACGCCCGGCAACGTGCGCTCCTTCGACCTTTTGGACACGCTGCTGCAGAACTGCAGCTACCGGCTGGCGCACTGGCGCGTGGCGGGCGAGGAGATCAACTACCGCCGCTTCTTCGACATCAACGGCCTGGCCGCCATCCGCGTGGAGGACCCGGACGTCTTCCTGGAGGCGCACCAGCGCATCTTCGAGTGGCTGCGCGAGGGGCGCGTCACGGGCCTGAGAATCGACCACCCGGACGGCCTCTTCGACCCCACCGCCTACTTCCTGGACCTGCAGGAGCGCTTCTTCGTGGAGCGGGCGCGGGCGCGCTTCGACGCCGGGAAGAAGGAGGGGGATGACGCGCGGTGGCCGGAGGTGGAGGCGCTCCTGCGCGCGAAGTGGCGGCGCGAGGTGATGGACACGCCGGACAGCCCGCTGCGCAAGGCGCTCTTCGTTGCGGTGGAGAAGATTCAAGGCGGCCGCGAGCGCATCCCGGAGTCGTGGGCGGTGCACGGCACCACCGGCTACCGCTTCGCCAACGCGGTGAGCGGCCTGTTCGTGCACCCGGCCGCGGAGGCGCACCTGACGGAGACGTACGAGCGCTTCGCGGGCGGCACGCAGGACTTCGCGGAGCTCGTGTACCAGAAGAAGCTGCTCATCATGCGCGTGAGCATGGCCAGCGAAATCAACGTGCTGGCGCACGAGCTCAACCGCATCTCGGAGATGAACCGCCGCACGCGCGACTTCACGCTCAACAGCCTCCGGCGCGCACTGGTGGAGTTCATCGCGCTGTTCCCCGTCTACCGCACCTACGTGGACGGCTGGCGCGCGGAGCTGGACGTGCGCGACGTGCAGTACATCGAGTGGACCCTCCAGCGCGCCAAGGAGCGCAACACCACCACCAACGCCTCCATCTTCGACTTCCTGCGCGACATCCTCCTGGGCCGCTACCCGGAGCACGTGGGGGACGACGAGAAGGCGGTGATGCTGAGATTCGCGATGAAGCTGCAGCAGGTGACGGGCCCCGTGATGGCCAAGGGCCTGGAGGACACCGTCTTCTACATCTACAACCGGCTGGTGAGCCTCAACGAGGTGGGCGGCGAGCCTGAGCACTTCGGCATGCGCGCCACCACCTTCCACCTGCGCAACCAGGAGCGCGCGGAGCGCTGGCCGGCGAGCATGCTCACCTCCAGCACCCACGACACCAAGCGCAGCGAGGACGTGCGCGCGCGCATCAACGTGCTCACGGAGCTGCCAGAGGTCTGGCGGGAGCAGGTGCGCGCCTGGGCGGACCTCACCCGGCCCTTCGTCAGCCACCTGCCCACGGGCCCCGCGCCGTCGTCCAACGACGTCTACCTCTTCTTCCAGACGGTGGTGGGCGCGTGGCCCATGGGCGAACAGGTGCCCCCGGCCGAGCTCAAGGAGTTCCACCGCCGCGTGCGCGAGTACATGGGCAAGGCCATCAAGGAGGCCAAGGTCCGCACGTCGTGGACCAACCCGGACGGCGCCTACGATGACGCGGTGGCGCAGTTCGTGGACGCGTGCTTCGACCCCGCGAAGGGCCAGGCCTTCCTGGACGGCGTGAAGGCCTTCAAGCGCCGCATCGAGCGCGCGGGCCAGCACAACGCGCTGGGGCAGCTGCTCTTGAAGCTGGCCTCCCCGGGCGTGGCGGACACGTACCAGGGCTGCGAGCTGTGGGATTTGTCGCTGGTGGATCCGGACAACCGCCGGCCGGTGGACTACGCCCTGCGCGAGCGGCTGCTCACGGCGATGGACGACGCGGCGGCGAAGGACCGGCCCGCCCTGTGCGCCCGGCTGACCCGGGACATGGACGACGGGCAGGTGAAGCTCTTCGTCCTGGCGGAGTCGCTGCGGCTGCGCCAGAAGTACGCGGACCTCTTCCGCGGGGGCGGCTACGAGGCGCTGGAGCTGTCCGGGCCGCGCTCGCCCGCGGCGGTCGGCTTCGCTCGCACGCACGGTGACAGGGTGCTGATTGCCTGCGCGCCGCGTTACACCCTGGAGGCGCTGGAGTCCGGGGGGCTGGCGCAAGCGTACGACGGTACGTTCCTGAACCTTCCGGAGGCATATGCGGGCATGATGTTCCGCAATGTCTTCACCGGGAACACCGTCCGTCCCCAGCAGGGGCCGGGTGGCGTGGGGCTGGCCCTGGGGCCGCTCCTCGCGGAGTTCCCGGTGGTGCTGCTGGAGAGGAGCACTGGATGAGAAGGGCCGAGGTGCTTCCAGGGAAGCCGTTTCCCCTGGGCGCCACGTACGACGGGAACGGCGTGAACTTCGCCGTGTTCAGCGAGCACGCGAAGAAGGTGGAGGTCTGTCTCTTCGACCCCACCGACCCCAAGAAGGAGACGCGCCGCTTCCCGTTGCTGGAGACCACGAACCACGTCTTTCACGGCTACATGCCGGGCCTGCACGCGGGGGCGCTGTACGGCCTGCGGGTTCACGGTCCGTATGAACCCAAGAAGGGCCTGCGCTTCAACCCGCACAAGCTCCTGGTGGACCCCTACGCCCGCGCGCTGCACGGCCAGGTGGACCCCAAGGCGCCCATCCACGGGTACGTGCACGGGGGCAAGGAGGAGGACCTCGTCATGGACACGCAGGACGATGCCTGGGGCGTGCCCAAGGCGGTCATCCTGGCGGACGGGTTCGACTGGGAGAACGACAAGCGGCCGGAGATTCCCTGGCACAAGACGGTCCTCTACGAGCTGCACGTCAAGGGCTTCTCCAAGCTGAACCCGCGCATGCCGGAGCACCTGCGCGGCACGTACGCGGGCCTGGCGCACCCGGCCAGCATTGAACACCTGAAGAAGCTGGGCGTGACGAGCGTGGAGCTGCTCCCCATCCACGCCTTCATGGACGAGCCGTTCCTCACCCAGAAGGGGCGCTCCAACTACTGGGGCTACAACACGCTGGGCTTCTTCGCACCGGACGCGCGCTATTGCGCGTCGGGCTCGCTGGGCGAGCAGGTGGCGGAGTTCAAGGGGATGGTGAAGCTGCTGCACCGCGCGGGCATCGAGGTGATCCTCGACGTGGTCTACAACCACACCTGCGAGGGCAATCACCTGGGGCCCACGCTGTCCTTCAAGGGGCTGGACGCCAGTGCGTACTACCGGCTCAGTGAGAAGGACCCGCGCTACTTCATGGACTTCACCGGGTGCGGCAACTCGTGGAACGCCACGCACCCGTACGCGCTGAAGCTCATCGCGGACAGCTTGCGCTACTGGGTGGAGGTGATGCACGTGGACGGCTTCCGCTTCGACCTGGCGACGACGCTGGGACGGGACAGGCACGGCTACGACACCCGCGCGGCCTTCTTCCAGATCCTCCACCAGGACCCCGTCTTGAGCCGCGTGAAGCTCATCGCGGAGCCGTGGGACGTGGGGGACTACGGCTACCAGGTGGGCAACTTCCCGGTGCTGTGGAGCGAGTGGAACGGCAAGTACCGCGACACCATGCGCCGCTACTGGAAGGGTGACGACCGGCAGGCGGCGGAGATCGGCTCGCGGCTCACCGGCAGCTCCGACCTGTTCGCGCTGTCCGGCCGCAAGCCCACGGCGAGCGTGAACTTCGTCACCGCGCACGACGGCTTCACGCTGCACGACCTGGTGACGTACAGCCAGAAGCACAACGAGGCCAACGGCGAGGAGAACCGCGACGGCGCCAATGACAACCACGCCTGGAACTGCGGCGTGGAGGGGGAGACGCCCGACCCCAAGGTGAACGCGCTGCGCGAGCAGCAGAAGCGCAACTTCCTGGCGTCCCTCTTCCTGTCGCAGGGCGTGCCCATGCTGGTGGCGGGCGACGAGATGGGCCGCACGCAGAAGGGCAACAACAACGCCTACTGCCAGGACAACGAGCTGTCGTGGGTGAACTGGGAGCTCAACGAGCAGCAGCGCCAGCTGCTGGACTTCACCACCCGCATCATCAAGCTGCGCCGCGAGCAGCCGGTGTTGTCCAAGCGCCGCTTCTTCCGCGGGGCCCACATCTGGGACAGCGAGCTGAAGGACCTGGCGTGGTTCCGGCCGGACGGCAAGGAGATGAAGCGCGAGGACTGGGAGAAGCCCTACGTGCGCTCCCTGGCCTTCCTGCTGGGCGGGGACGCCATCGCCACGCCGGATGACGAGGGCCACCGCATCGTGGGGGACACCTTGCTGGTGCTGCTCAACGCGCACCACGAGCCCATCACCTTCATGCTGCCCGCCCTGGAGTGGGGCGCGGACTGGGAGCTGGTGGTGGACACCGCGGCCACGGGGGAGTCCCTGCGCACGCACACTCCGGCGGGCGGCAAGGTGCAGGCGGTGGGGCGTTCCCTGGTGGTCTTGCGGCGGCCGGCGACGGAATGGGAGTAGCCGCCGGGGCCGTCCCGGAGTAGGCAGCGGGGCGTGATGACCCACACGCTCTGGCCCTGGGTGGCCTTCAACGTCTTCGTCCTGGCGATGCTCGCCATGGACCTGGGGCTGTTCCACCGCAAGGAGCACGCGGTGTCGCCGAAGGAGGCGACGCTGTGGACGCTCGTGTGGGTGAGCATCAGCCTCGCGTTCTGCGGGGGCGTCTGGCACTACGGCGGCAAGGGGCCGGCGCTGGAGTGGCTGACGGCGTACGTCGTGGAGTACGCGCTGTCGGTCGACAACCTCTTCGTCTTCCTGATGGTGTTCGGCTACTTCCGGGTGCCGCCGCAGCACCAGCACCGGGTGCTCTTCTGGGGCATCCTGGGCGCGTTCGTGATGCGCGCGCTGCTCATCGTCGCGGGCACGGCGCTGGTGGCCCGCTTCGAGTGGCTCATCTTCCTGTTCGGCGCGTTCCTCGTCTACACGGCCTCCAAGATGCTCTGGGCCAAGGAGGACGAGGACGTGGACCCGGAGGCAGGCTTCATCGTGAGGATGTCCCGGCGCCTGTTGCCGGTGGCGCGTCAGGGCGAGGGCAGCCGCTTCTTCGTCCACGAGGACGGCCGGCGCAAGGTGACGCCGCTGTTCATCGTGCTGATGGTGGTGGAGGCCACGGACCTGCTCTTCGCCATGGACTCCATCCCGGCGGTGCTGGGCATCAGCAAGGACCCGTTCATCATCTACACGTCCAACGTCTGCGCCATCCTGGGCCTGCGCTCGCTGTTCTTCGTCGTCTCCAGCCTGATGGAGAAGTTCCACCTGCTGAAGGTCGCGCTGGGCGTCATCCTGGCCTTCGTGGGCGTGAAGATGCTCATCGAGCACTGGTTCAAGATTCCCATCGGCATCTCGCTGGGGGTGATTGCCGGCTGCCTGGTGGTGGCCATCGTGGCGTCGCTGGTGTTCCCCAAGCCCCCGGACGCGGCGGGGGCCACGCCGGTGGCGGACGCGGACAAGGCCCCGGACGCGCCGGCCCGGGAGCAGGAGCGCGGCTGACGGGGGGCGTGGGGGCCGGCCCCTGCGTTTCCCTTGCATCGGGCGGGAGTCGCTGCCAAGTCTCCCGCCATGTCCACCGCCACCACCGACGGCATCCGCGTCACCGTGGAGCCGACCTTCTGGCCGGAGCGCAGCACTCCTGAGTCCGGGCAGTTCGCCTTCATGTACAAGGTGGTGCTCTTCAACGAAGGCACCGTCCCCGCGCAGCTGCGGTCCCGGCATTGGATCATCACCGACGCCCAGGGGCACATTGACGAGGTGAAGGGCGAGGGCGTGGTCGGCCGTCAGCCGCACCTCAAGCCGGGCGAGCGGTTCGAGTACACGAGCTGGGCGATGCTGAAGACGCCCTTCGGCACCATGCGCGGCGGCTACGAGATGGAGCGTCCGGACGGCACGCGCTTCGAGGCGCGCATCGCCGAGTTCGCGCTCACGCTGCCGCACGCGCTGCACTGAGACATCCCGCATGCCTGTGCCGACCACGAAGCGGGGCCTGCTGCTCGTCAACCTGGGGACGCCGGACGCGCCCGAGTCCGGGCCGGTGCGCCGCTACCTGCGCGAGTTCCTCAACGACCCGCGCGTCATCGACATCCACCCGGTGGGGCGCTGGTTCCTCCTGAACCTCTTCATCCTCCCGTTCCGCCCCGCGAAGAGCGCGGAGGCGTACCGCAAGGTGTGGATGAAGGAGGGCTCGCCGCTGCTCGTGTACAGCCGCGCGCTGGAGGCGCGGGTGCGGGAGCAGCTGGGGAACGACTACGAGGTGGAGCTCGCCATGCGCTACGGCAACCCGTCGCTGCCGGACGCCATCGCGCGGCTGAAGGCGAAGGGCGTGTCCGAGTTCACGGTGCTGCCGCTGTACCCGCACGAGGCGGCGTCGTCCTCCGCGTCGTCGCTGGCGCGCACCTATGAGGTGCTGGCGGAGGGCTGGGACGTCCCCAACGTGCGCGCGGTGCCGGCGTTCTGGGACGACGCGGGCTTCCTGGACGCGTTCGCGGCGGTGGCCCGGCCGGTGATTTCCGACACGCGCGCGGACCACGTGCTGTTCAGCTTCCACGGGCTGCCGGAGCGCCACATGCGCAAGAGCGACCCGACGGGACAGCACTGCCTGTCGTCCGCGGGGTGCTGCGACGCCATCACGGCGGAGAACCGGCACTGCTACCGCGCGCAGTGCTTCGCGACGGCGCGGATGCTGGCCCAGCGGCTGGCGCTGCCGGAGGGCGGCTACACGGTGTCCTTCCAGTCGCGGCTGGGGCGCACGCCGTGGGTGAAGCCCTACACGGACCTGGTGCTGCCGGAGCTGGCGGCGAAGGGCGTGAAGCGGCTGGCGGTGATGTGCCCGGCCTTCGTGGCGGACTGCCTGGAGACGCTGGAGGAGATTGGCCTCCGCGCGAAGGAGCAGTTCGTGGAGGCGGGCGGCGAGTCGCTGACGCTGGTGCCGTCCCTCAACGCCCACCCGGAGTGGGTGGACGCCGTGGTGCGGATGGTGCGCGCTTCGGACGGCCCGGCCCCTACGGCGCGGGCGGAGTCGCGGTAGGCGCGGGCGTCTCCGGAGCCTGCGGGGCCTGGGGCGCCTGCTGGGGGGCGCCGACGGGCGAGACGCGGGCCTGGTAGGTGCCCACGGGCAGGTTCACGGCGGGCTGCGCGGGGCCGTTGAGGGAGGTGGACAGGGTGCCCTGCCAGGAGCGCCACTGGCCGGCCTTCACCAGGAACTCGCCCTTGCCGGTGACCTTCACGGTGGCGCCCAGCTCGGTGCCTTCCGGTTGGGCGGCGGGGGCCGGGGTGTCGTCCAGCTCGTTGGGGACCTCGATGGCGGCGTTCTCGGGGCCCGCCTGCTTCGCGCCCTTGTCCTTCTTGGGGAGGGCGGGGCGCGGGGCGCTGAGGGTGCCGCCGAACTGCTCCACGATGTCGTACTCGAGCGTGGCCACCTGCTCGCCGTTGTCGCCCGGGGTGACGGAGACGAGCTTCACGCGGTTGTGGCGCTCGCCGCCGGGGGCGCGGCGGAACAGGGTGCCCAGGGCGTCCGGCGTGGTGAGCTCGGTGCCCAGGGACCACGTCTCGCCGGGGCGCACGGGGTCGCGCGGCAGCTCCAGCACCAGCGTGGCCAGGTTGCGCGCGGGGCCCTGGAGCCCGTCGATGATGAAGCCCCGGTCGCTGAAGGTGGCGTCCTCGCCCACGCCGGCGTTGGGCGTCACGCGCAGCTGGCGCTCACCGGATTTGTCCAGCACGAGCACGTACATGTACTCGGTGGGGACGGGGGCCTTGGCGGCGGCCTTGGGTGCCTCGCTGGCGGGGGCGGCCTTGGCGCCCTTCTTCTTGTCGGCCTTGGCGGCCTTCGGCGCCGGGGCGGACTCGGGGACGGCCGCGTTGCGGTCCAGCGCCAGGTTGAGCCGGAAGGAGATGGGAGCGTCCTGGACCAGCTTCCAGCGCAGCACGACGGCGTCCTTGGGGACGGCGGGCGCGGCGGGAACGGGAGCGGCCTCCTCGGGCTCGGGCGCGGTGGCCCCCGGCGGGCGCGGGATGGGCTCCAGCTTGCCCGGCGCCTCCTGCTTGCAGGCGGTGAACGCGAGGGCGACGAGCAGACCGGACAGACTTCGCTTCACGGGACACTCCTGGGTGACCGTCGCGGGATAGCGGAGCGGACGGCGGATGTAAAAGGGAGAACGGACCTTGACGCGGTCCGCCGAAGTTGGGGGCTCATGGAAAGTCCGGCATGCAGGCGCGCAGGCCGTCCGGCGCGGTGGGCGGCGGCTCACCGGCGATGGACGCGAGGAGCGCGAGCTCGCTCGGGCCGGGCAGCGCGCCTCCGCAGGCGGTGCGGCAGGACGCCACCAACTCGTCGAAGCGCGTGCACCAGGTCTCGATGGGCGCGGGTGGGGCCGGAGGCGGCTGGGGCCCCGTGCCGCATCCGAAGAAGAATTGCCGGACGCCAGGTGGGGGCGGGCCCAGGGGCCTGGACCGGGTGGCCATGCATTCCAGGGTGACGCGGGCCTCCGCCAGGCAGGCCCGTGCCGCGGGGGCGGTGATGCCATCGGAGGCCTTCCAATCCGCGGCGCCCGCCGCGGCGGCGGCCTGGAGGCGTGGGTCCCGGGCTCGCAGCATGCCGGACAGCAGGCGCTGCCGGTCTTCGGGGGACAGGTTCCGCTCCGCGATGTTCCTGACGCGGGCCGCGGAAGGCGTGCCCTTCAGGGCCTCGGTCATCAGGTGGAGCATGCCCTCGTCGGTCGGCGTGATGCGCGGGCTCCGCTGGAAGTCCAGCAGCAGGTCGAGGACCGCCTCGCGTCCGCCCAGCCGGTTCGCGTGGGGTGGGGTGAGCAGCTTCGTCACGACGGCGGGCGTGGCGGTCAGCCCGTCGAGCAGGCCGGTGTCGCGCTCCATCACCCAGTCGAGCAGGGCCTCCGCGCGTGCGGGGTCGCTGAGGCCCAGTTCCGTGTGCAGCATGCGCAGCTCGGCCGCGGTCAGCGGCTGGAGCACGTCGATGAGCTCCCTGGGAGACAGCTTCGCGACGTGGCGGGACAGGACATAGACGGCGTCTCCCGGGCAGCGCGACTGGGCCTGGGCGATGGCGCGCAGCCGCGTCGCGGACAGGGCCAGGTCCCGGGCATCGTGGAGCTGGCGGCAGGGAACGGTTCGTGCCCAGGCCTCGAAGTCCGTATCGGTGGCGGGATGGCTTCGTTGCTGCTCGCGCAGCAGACCCAGGAGGGGGGCCAGGGTGGGGTGCTCACGGTGGGCGCGTTCGAGCCACGCATTCTCCAGGGGCGTGAGCGGAGGCGTGGTCAGGGCCTGGAGGCTGGGCCAGGCCCCGTTGCGCAGCAGCAGGAGCGCGTCGACCCTGTCAGAGCCCCGGTCCGTGGCGGCTCTCAGGAAGTCGTGCTGGAGCGCGGCGGGCTGAGTCCAGAGCCAGGTGACCAGCGACTCGGCGCGACCTTCGAGGACGCCGAGCCGTTCAGGCAGACGGAGGCGTTGGGCCAGGCGCACCAACTCCAGACAGTGTGGGCCCGGGCAGGCCCCGTCCCTGAACAGGAGGGGGATGCCCGCGCGAAGACCGGCATCCCGGCAGCCGGGCTGGAGCACCACGTCCAGGAGGCTGCCCTGGCTCGAGAGGAGGTCCGCGTGCTGTGCGCGTTGCTGGGACGAGGCGGTGACGCCGCAGAGGAGCATGGCGGGCGTTGGCGGGCTCAAGGGATACAGCTCGCGCGCGGTGGGGTGCGCGTCGTACTCCTTCCTGGCGACGCCCACGCCCTTGCGCGCGAGGTTCACGAGCTGGGTGAGGGCCTCGGTGCAGGGATGCTCCTTGGGATAGGGCCCGGTGACGCAGTCGTACTCCCCAGCGAGCTCGTGGTAGCGCAGGAGCGGATCCGCCGCCCGCCTCCAGTCGTCACAGTCCACGGGCGCCACGCGGGCGTTGGAGTCCGCGCGGGTGATGAGGGCATCGCGGCCATCCAGCAGGAAACGCAGGTTGCGCGTGGCGGGAGTGACGCCGCGGGCTTCGAGCTTCAGGGTGGCATCTGGAGCGCGGCCTGCTTCGAGGACGGTGAAGACGAACTGGCAGCCGCCGACGGAGTGGGCGTCCGGCGCGGGAGGCCGGGTGCCGTCGGCGCAGGGCAGGGGAAGGAAGCCGACGACCGCGGGGATGTCGTAGCGGTCCTTCTCCCCGAAGAAGGACCGTTCGGCGGTGTAGAGCGCGGAGAGTTCGCACATGGCTTCGGCGGAAGGATCTGGCCGCGCGCCAGATGCCATGGCCAGGACGACCCATAACCACCCCGTGGCGATGCCCATATGCCTGTTCCCCTCTCCAGACGTAGAGCCTGGGCGACCGGGGCTGCTGGCCGCAAGCCCCTGGGCGTCCGGCGACCCAGCTTCCGCATTCCCTCCGTATTCTTCTATGTCCGCGTCTCGTAACGCGCGGGGGATGCCTGCGATTGGGGCCTCCCTGGGGAGAGGCCTGTGACTGCAAACGGAGCGATGCGATGAAGCTTGGGGCTTTGGGGTTGTTGGGGGTGCTGGGCCTGGCGGCGGGTTGTGCGTCGTCGAATCCGGACAAGCCTTCCGCGCTGGAGCGGCGGCAGGCGATTCGCGATGCGGCGGACAAGACCTACCGGAGCACGGAGGGGTTCCAGACGGCCCATTGGGGGATGTCGCCGGACGAGGTCCGCGCCGCGCTGCCCGAGGCGACCGTGGCCCCGGATGGAACGCTGCGGTTGAAGACCACCATCGCGGAGCTTCCGGCGGAGGTGGCGCTGGGGTTCCTGGACAACCGGCTGGCGGCGGTGGACGTCTTCTTCCAGGACGTGGTGGATCCGCGCACCTTCCAGACGCTGATGCGGGACTTGCTCACCCGGAAGTTCGGGGAGCCGAAGACGGCCCGTGAGGTGAAGCGGCAGGTGAAGTGGGGAGACGTCTCCGTGCGCTTCGCCGCGGACCTGGCGCCGCTCCAGGAGGCGGACGCGACTGCCTCCTCGGAGACGCTGGAGAGCGCGCTCGCGGGGCAGGGACAGTTCAAGGTGCTCAACCGGTGGACCACGCTGGAGAGCCACGTGAACCTGACGCAGTGGACGCTGCCGGCCCGGGGCATCATGGCCATCCAGTATGAGAGCGCGAAGTACGCGCCCAAGCGCGCGGGGCTCATCGGCCGCTACACCGCGAAGGCGCGGCAGGAACTGGTGAAGGAACTCTGATCAGCTGTTGCGGGGCGCCGCCGCGCGGGACAGCCGGTCCCGTACGGCGATGCCCAGGCCGCTGGCGGCGGGCAGACAGGCCACGAGCACGTCGTGGCCCTGTTCGTCGGCTTCACGCAGCCGTGCGTAGAGGACTCGCGCGGCCTGCGCCGGTTCTCCCGGCACATCGAAGCGCTGCACATCGCCAGGCAATGACAGCGACGCGGGGCCCAGCACTCCCGCGCGCAATCCCTGTGCACGCAGTGCTTCCACCCGTTGCACTGCTTCATGTGGCTCCGTGAGCACCACGCCCGCCCTGGGCGCGTAGTGCGACTCCAGCGAACCGGACACGCGAATATGTAGTCGAAGCAGATGGCCTGATTACGACCAACCTAGCGTCTCAACAGTCCAGTGCGGTAAACTATCAGCATTAGTTGGCCCCACTCTGAACGTTATGCTGGGAGGGAACAATGAGAAGTGTTGGCCAAGTACTAGCCGTCATAGCGCTAATGGTCTTGCCTGGATGTCACTGGTACACGCGATGGGCAAATGGGGTAAATATCTCAGCCCACGAGCTTGAGGGAGCGTCTAGTCGTCTAGACGGCTTCTCTGAGAAAGCAGGCCCCGCGAACCTCAAGTTCCAAAGAGTGCCGGCAAGTGGTTACGTGCGCTTCGTGGTTGATCGGATCTGCTTCGCAGAACTCCCATCAGCGTTCGGAGATCTTGATGACTCATGGGTCGGTGTGACCATGTTGAGCGACCTGACGGGCTCAGACGGCACTCTCTTTAATGAATTTGTCCATCATTTGGGACAAGACCAGCAAGCACGGGGTTTGCTGGACCGAGTACACGTCACCCCGCCACAGCGCCTCCTCACAAATGCCAATAGTTGCGTTTCGGGGGCTGCCTTCCGCTCGCCTCTCCTAAAACTGGAGAATTCAGCAACCGTGCGCAGGCCGCGGTTCCTCTTCACTTCCAGTGTGCTCTTTTCGGACCAAGTCAAGCAGTACACGGGCTTAGCCCAAGGACTTGCCCAGGAACTCGAACGAACTGGGCAGAAGTTTGGTGTGAATCTCTCGACCTATTTGCAGATGTCGGGGCAGATCATTGATTCGACACAGTCGTTCATGCGATTGCTCGCCCCAGATCGGATCATTCTTTGGGGGGAGGCGGCGCTACCCGTCCGAGCGGTTCCGGAGGACGCCTCTGTCCTTGAAATCCCGGCAGAGAACCAACGTTTCCTCCGCCTGTTCACAGATCAGCGGATTGTGGGGCGCGGACATGAACTCGGCTGTCCCCTTAGTCAAAAGCGGGTTGAAGAGCTGGCTAATTCAGGAAGTCTGACTTTGGAGGACAACTTCTCGCGGGTCAACGTTCCCGATGACGTGTGCCCAAATGGCACCTACGGTCAACCATATATGGTTTGGCACGTCGAGTGGCTCCCGTCCGCTGATATTGATGTGAACTACTGGGACATCGTCTCGGAAATTGCCGTGCGGGCCGCGTCCAATCAGCAAGGATTCGCATATCTTGACCAAGTCCAGAGGCTGTCGAACGTTCTGACCTCACAGACCCGAAGCGTTCTAACCACCGCTCAACGAGACTTGTTTATTCAAGTTGAAGACTCGTTGAAAAGGTCGCTGTTGGCGCTCAGGCTCGCAGGGGATGGGGTGGGAAATGTATGCGATTCCCTTGAGGCGACCGACAAGCTCTTGCGTAAGAATCTGGTGAATAACTGGGGTGCTCCTAATGCTGTCGTTGAGAGTCTCAAGGCATTGAATGATCGTCTCAAGACAGTGGCAACAGACCAGCGAGCCCCGTGCATCGCGGAGACAAATGCTCCCTGGCCGCCCAGCGCAGCCTCTGGCGGTACCTATGTTGTGGACGTAAGTGAAGCAACTCGATACATCCCTTTTATGAAACTGCCGGATGGTTTCACTCTTAAGTTCTCGCCTGCCGTCGAGCACGCAAAGTTCGACGTAGATCTGCTTGATGCAGGCCAAAACGTTACCATTGATCTGCGTCGGAGTGAAAAGGCTCCACCTGCCAGTTCTGGCGGAGAAGGCGGTGGCCAAGGTGATTATTGCAATTCGGGAGAACGAGGGGGCGCTGGTAATACTGGTGCCAGTGGCATCGCTGGAGTGAAATTGCAGATGAACATCGTCACGGCTAGGAACATTGGCTCCATATGGGTCCGTGCAGATGGCGGCCCAGGCGGCTCTGGTGGTCCCGGAGGGACTGGCGGTCTCGGAGGCCCGGCAAGTTGTTTAAACCGAGGACGATGCAATGCTGGGAACGGAGGCAAGGGCGGGACGGGAGGGACAGGTGGTCGGGGCGGGGATACGGGCAAACTGGACCTAACGGTGCGAACGCCGCTTGGTGGCTTTCGGGTGGCCCCGCCACGATGCGAACAACCGTGTATTGCAGTAACACGGCCGAGCGGCGTGAGTGGAATGACGAACAGCCTCGTGGTGTCAGGAGCTCCGGGCTGCGGGGGCTCTGGAGGAGAAGGAGGGCCGGGTGGGTCTGGCCATCCTGGCAAGGACTGCAGTTGGCCCACGGGCGATCGTTCGGGAGGAAGCAACGGTTCACAAGGCAGCACAGGTGACCAGGGGCAAAACGGAGCGTGCGTGCTTTGATTGTATATCAGAGCATTGCAATCCCTGGTAAAATCAGGGCTGGGGTGGCTGTTGGTAAGGGACGTCCTCGGACTGAAGAACATGGTCTGCGAACTCATCTCCGATGCCTGCTGGCAGCGCGTCGCGCCACTGCTGCCTGCTCCCCGGCCCAACTAAAAGCTGGGCTGTCCTTGATCGGACTGCGGGGCGCTGCTGGAGGCAGTCGTCGTCGTGCTGAAAATCGGCATCCTGTGGGAGGTGCTGCCTCATATACAGTTTGGCCTATCAGGCATGACGGGGTGGAGCAGGCTGGAAGCATGGTAGCCGCCCGGCTGATGACGTGTCGGGGGCTTGATGACAGGCCCCGGACGTGCTCGGTGGGCGCCGCAAGTCATATTGGTTGCGTTGCAGCGCCGCCATCTGCCCTTGAGGGCGTCCAGCTCTCCGCTGATGTGGCCTACCTCAGCTTTAAGTTCCTCGGCTTCTTCCCGCAAAGAGTAGAAGAAATTCTTTGGCAGCGCGCCAAGCGCTCTCGAATAGCGGCCCGGCCCCGGCGCCAATCTATCTCAGCTGCCCGTGCGGCCGTAATGCATTCAGGCGTGCTGCCGCTTCACCTATGCCACGTCAATGCCGTCCAGCAACATTGCCAGTTGTGTCGAGTCTAGCGCCACGCACTGCGCTTCCTTCTCCACGCGCGCCAGTGGGACTCTCCCGTCTTCAGCCGCTTGTACAACGGCACGAATCCGCCCTAGCTCCACCGCCAGCACCAAGCGCACCGACGCAGGAAGGGCAAACATCGCAGCCTCACCGCCCCAGCGCGGTGACGAGTCGGGCCTCGTACGCCACGTCTGTCTCCACCGCAAGAGCACACCCGCGCTTCGCTTGCCGCCACCACCTCCTGCTTGGGCTTGGCCGCCGCAGGCACCGCCGCCACCTGCACCGGTTACAGCCGCACCGGCTCACCTCTCGCCGTCTCGGCCCGCCGCCTGCGGAAAACCCACGACTGCAACGCGCTCAGCCGCACGCCTCGCGCCAACGCGAACTCCCGCTGCGTCTGCCCTCTCGTTCGAACGCTTCCGCGACGCTCTTCCACTCCGTTTTCTCCATTCGCTTCGACATGCCCAGCAGCGTTCGCCGCGCGCCGCGTCCTCGGCAATCCCTCACGGCACGTCGTTGGTCGGACGGCTGCGGTGCAGGAGCCCTGCTCAGCCTTCGCGGGGCGCCGCCGCGCGGGACAGCCGGTCCCGTACGGCGATGCCCAGGCCGCTGGCGGCGGGCAGACAGGCCACGAGCACGTCGTGGCCCTGTTCGTCGGCTTCACGCAGCCGTGCGTAGAGGACTCGCGCGGCCTGCGCCGGTTCTCCCGGCACGTCGAAGCGCTGCACATCCGTAGGCAGTGACAGTGATGCGGGTCCAAGCACTCCCACGCGCAATCCCTGTGCACGCAGTGCTTCCACCCTCTGCACTGCTTCATGTGGCTCCGCGAGCACCACGCCCGCCCTGGGCGCGTAATGCGACTCCAGCGAACCGGACACTCGCACCGTGGTCGACGTGCGCACCGGCACCGCGCGCCCCAGCACTCGCTCGATGTCCTCTGTCGCCAGTCCTCCGGGCCTGAGAATCGCGGGGGCTCCGGAGGATAGGTCCACGATGGTCGACTCCACGCCCACCGTGGACGGACCTCCGTCCAGCACCAGGTCCACGTCGCTGCCCAGGTCTCGCTGCACGTGCTCCGCGGTCGTCGGGCTCACCCGGCCGAAGCGGTTGGCGCTCGGTGCTGCCACGCCTCCTCCCAGCCGCTCGAGCACCTCCATCGCCACGGAGTGTCCCGGCACTCGCAACGCCACCGTGTCCTGGCCTCCCGTCACCGCGTCCGTGGCCTTCGACGTGCGCCGCAGCACCAGCGTCAGCGGACCCGGCCAGAACGCCCTCGCCAGTGCCCTCGCTTCGTGCGGTACCTCACGGGCCCACTCCGGCAGGTACTCCTCATCCGGGATGTGGACGATGAGCGGGTGGTTCGCCGGCCGGCCCTTGATGGCGAAGACGCGGCGCACGGCCAGCTCGTCCTCGGCGTTGGCCGCGAGGCCGTAGACCGTCTCTGTTGGCAGGGCGATGACACCGCCGTGTCTCAGCAATTCGACTGCACGGTCGAGGAGGTCGGGAGTAAGCATGCTCGGGTCGCACTGTCTCCCCTGGAGAAACCATGGGCAAGCCGCACGTTTTCGAAGCGCATAGCCAGATGCCGGTCCCCGCCGCCGACCTCTTCTCCTGGCACACCCGCGAGGGGGCATTCGAACGCCTGTCGCCCCCCTGGGAGACCGCGGAGGTCGTGGACCGCTCCGGCGACGGCATCCGCCCCGGCGCTCGCGTCGTCGTGAAGCTCCACCTGGGCCCCATCCCCCAGCGCATGGTCGCCGAGCACACCGCCTACGTGGAGGGCTCCTCCTTCCAGGACATCCAGCGTGAAGGCCCGTTCGCGAAGTGGATCCATGACCACCGGATGAACCCCTCGGGTCCCCAGGCCTCCATCCTGGATGACCACATCCAGTACGAGCTGCCCGTGGGCGCGCTGGGGGACACCTTCGGTGGGGGCTACGCGCGCAAGCGCCTGGAGCGCATGTTCGCGTACCGCCACTCGCTCACCCGCGCGGACCTGCGCCGCCATGCGCAGTTCGCATCCCAGGGCCCGCTCACCGTGGCCATTGGCGGTGCGTCCGGCATGCTGGGCTCCGCGCTGGCGTCGTTCCTCACCACCGGTGGCCACCGCGTGAAGCGGCTGGTGCGCGGCCGGGCGAACGCTGCGCGCGGGGACATCTCCTGGGCTCCCGACAAGGGCACCGTCGACGCCGCGGGCCTGGAGGACGTGGACGCCGTGGTGCACCTGTCCGGCGCCAACGTGGGCGAGGGTCGATGGACCGACGAGCGCAAGCAGGAGATCCTCAAGAGCCGCACGGAGAGCACCCGGCTGCTGTGTGAAACGCTGGCCCGAAACACCCGCAAGCCGCGCGTGCTCATCTGCGCCTCCGCGACCGGCTACTACGGCAGCCGGGGCGACGAGGAGCTCACCGAAGCGTCCTCCTCCGGCGACGGCTTCCTCGCGGACGTCACGCGCCAGTGGGAGGCCTCCACCAGGCCCGCCGAGGACGCGGGCATCCGCGTGGTGAACCTGCGCATCGGCGTGGTGATGGACGCGCGCGGCGGGGCGCTCGCGAAGCTGGCACTCGCGACCCAGGCGGGCGGCGGCGGGCCCGTGGGCTCCGGACGCCAGTGGCTGAGCTGGGTGTCCCTGGAGGATGTGCTGGGCCTCATCCAGTTCTCCCTCTTCACCCCGTCCATCCGGGGACCTCTCAACGCCGTGTCTCCGAACGCGGTGCGACAGGGCGAGCTGGCGAAGGTGCTGGGCAAGGTGCTCCACCGTCCGGCGGTGTTCCCGCTGCCCGCCGCCGTGGTGAAGACCGTGTTCGGGCAGATGGGCGAGGAGACCCTCCTGTCCAGCACCCACGCGCTGCCCACGGTGGCCCAGGCCCACGGGTTCTCCTTCCTCCTGCCCGGCCTGGAGGAGGCGCTGCGCTTCACGCTGGGCCGGACCACCGACGGCGCGGAATACCGCCACGGCTGAGCCCCGTGCTTGACACTCCTCGGGAGGGGGGACAGAAGTGCGCCGCTTCCCCCCTCGCTTCGAGGAGTCCTGATGATCCAGGTCGAAGGGCTGACGAAGTTCTACGGCGAGCACGCGGCCATCCGCGACCTGGCCTTCACCATCGGCCAGGGCGAGGTCATCGGCTTCCTGGGCCTCAATGGCGCCGGCAAGTCGACGACGCTCAAGATTCTCGGGTGCGTGCTGCTGCCCACCTCGGGCCGCGTCGTCATCGACGGGCACGACGTGGTGAGCCAGTCCCATGAGGTGCGCCAGCGCATCGGCTACCTGCCGGACGTGCCCCCCGTCTACGAGGAGATGACCGTGGGCGAGTACCTGGCCTACGTCGCCCGGCTGCGCGACGTGCCCGCGAAGGCCACCGCGTCCCACGTCGGCGAAGCCGAGGAGAAGACCGGCCTGCGCGACGTGCACGGCGAGGTCATCTCCACGCTCAGCCATGGCTACCGTCAGCGCGTGGGGCTTGCGCAGGCGCTGGTGCACAAGCCCGCGCTGCTCATCCTCGATGAGCCGACCAGCGGGCTGGATCCGCTCCAGATCGTGGAGATGCGCGACGTCATCCGCGGCCTCAAGGGCGCGCACACGGTGCTCGTGTCCAGCCACATCCTCCCGGAGATTTCGCAGACGTGTGACCGGCTGCTCATCATCCACAAGGGCACGCTGCTGGCGCAGGGCAGTGAAGAGGAGCTGTCGCGAAGCCTGGGCGGTCCGTCCATCGTGCTGGAGGTGCGGGGCGAACGCGCTCGGGCGCTCGAAGCGCTCCAGGGTTTCGGCGCGGTGGAGGTGCGGGAAGGGGCGGGCGGCGTGCTGGCCCTGAAGGTCGCGGCGGCGCCGGACCTGCGGCCCCAGGTGGCGCGGGCGGTGGTGGGCGCGGGCCTGGAGTTGCTTCGATTGGACGCGAACGAGGGACAGCTGGAGGCGCTGTTCCTGCGCCTGACGCATGGGCAGGAGGTGAAGGCGTGAAGGCGCTCCTGATTGCTCGCCGCGAGCTGGCCGGCTACCTGCGCACGCTCAGCGGCTACGTCATCCTGGCCATCATCCTCGCGGTGAACGGGTTGTTCTTCAACGCGTACGCCCTGGGCGGCGCGAGCAAGCGCTCCGCGGAGGTGCTGTCCGGCTTCTTCTACTACTCCAGCGGCTTCACCATCGTGGCGGCCATCCTGGTGTCCATGCGGCTGGTCGCGGAGGAGCGCCAGACGGGCACGCTGCCGCTGTTGTACGCGTCGCCGGTGCGGGACCGCGACATCGTGCTGGGCAAGTTCCTGGCGGGGCTCGCGTTCCTGGCGCTGTACCTGCTGCTCACGCTCTACATGCCGCTCTTGGTGCTGGTGAACGGCAAGGTGTCGTTCGGGCACGTGGCGGCGGGCTACCTGGGGTTGCTGCTGCTGGGCAGCGCGTCGCTGGCGGTGGGCACGTTCGGATCGTCGCTCGCGAAGAACCAGCTGCTCGCGGCCATCTTCTCCGCGGTGATGCTGGTGGCGCTCATCCTGTGCTGGCTGCTGGCGCGCATCACCGAGCAGCCGCTGTCCGACGTCTTCAGCGCGATGTCGTTGTGGAACCAGCACTTCCCTCCGTTCCAGGCAGGGCTCATCCACGTGCGGGACGTCGTCTACTACCTGGTGGTCACCTACGTTGCGCTGTTCGCGGCCACGCGGGTGCTGGAAGCGCGGAGGTGGCGATGAGCTCGCCGGCTTCTTTCGGGACGGGGCTCGCCGCGACGGGGGCGTTCGTCGCGGGGCTCGTGGCCGTGTTCCTCGCGGAGCGCGTGCTGGGCGTGGGTTCTGGCCGCGTGGCGCTGGCGGCGCTGGGCACCGCCGTGGTGGTGGCCGCGACGGCGTGGCGCGCGGTGCGGATGATCGCCGCGCCCGCGGACCGGCGCGCGCTGGAGCGGTGGGTGCTCACGCTGTACGTCGTGGGGCTGGCCGCGCTGGTGCTCTACTTCGTGAAGGGGGACGTGGGGACGGCGCTCCTCGGTGAGCCGCTGTCGCGTTCGTCGCCCCGGCTGTCGGTGGTGCTGGCGGTGCTGTTCCCGGCGCTGCTGTTGTGCACGCTCGTGCCGCTGGCGATGGTGGAGGCCGCGCTCGTGGCGATGGCTCGGGCGCCTGTGCCGGAGACGGGCCGCGTGAAGAGCGCGCTGTTCTCCGGTCTGGGCATGGCGTTCGTCATCGTGTTCGCGTTCGCGACGACGTACGTGGCCACGCAGGCGGACGCGACCTGGGACCTGTCGTACTTCCGGACCGCGAAGCCGGGCGATGCGACGCGCAAGCTGGTGCGCGGTCTCAACGAGCCCTTGCAGGTGACGCTCTTCTTCCCGCCCGCGAACGAGGTGGGCGAGGCGGTGCGGCAGTACTTCCGCGACCTGGAGCCGGAGAGTCCGCAGCTGGGCGTGGAGTCGTTGGACCAGGCGGTGGAACCCGCGCGTGGCAAGGCCCTGGGTGTCAGCAACAACGGCTCCGTGGTGCTGGCACGGGGGGACCGCAAGGAGATCCTCACGCTGGGATTGGATCCGGAGCGTGCGCGCGGGCAGCTCCAGCGGCTGGACGCGGAGGTGCAGCGGCGGCTGCTGGCGGTGGCGAAGCCCCGGCGCGTCGTCTACCTCACGGGAGGCCATGGAGAGCGCGCCGACACGCGGCCCGTGCAGGGCGAGGCGGCCCGGCCTTCGGTGGCGCAGTTCAAGGAGTTGCTGCGCGCGCAGAACGTGGACGTGCGCACGCTCACGGTGGCGGAGGGGCTGGGCTCGGCGGTGCCGGGCGACGCGGCGATGGTGGCGGTGCTGGGGCCCGCGCGTGAGCTGCTTCCGGAGGAGGCCACCGCGCTGCGCGAGTACTGGGAGCGGGGAGGGCGGTTGTGGATCGCGCTGGAGCCGGATGGCGCGGCGCTGGAGCCGTTGCTGCAACCGATGGGCTTGAAGTCGTTGCGCGTGCCGCTGGCGAATGACCGGGTGTACTTCCGCACCACGCGGCAGCAGAGCGACCGGGGCAACCTGGGCACGGCGAGCTTCTCCTCGCACCCGTCGGTGACGTCGCTGTCCGCGCTGGGCTCGCAGGGCGCGGTGGCGTTCCTGGGCGCGACGGCGCTGGAGACGGTGACGCCGCCCGTGCCCGGCGTGCTGCTGGACACGAGCGTGCGCGCGCACGGAGAGACGTTCGCGGACCGCAATGGCGACTTCGAACCGGAGTCCGGTGAGGTCACGAAGGCGTGGCCGCTGGTGGTGGCGGTGGAGCGGCCGGCCGCGGAGGGTAGGCCCGCGCCGCGCGCGGTGGTGATGGCGGACGCGGACGCGCTGGGGGACGGCATCCTGGGGAACGTGGGCAATGCGTATCTCGCGGTGGACACGCTGCGCTGGCTCTCCGGCGAGGAGGCGCTCTCTGGCGTGACGACGAGCGAGGAGGACGTGCCGTTGCAGCACACGCGCTCGCAGGACGTCGTGTGGTTCTACGCGACGGTCTTCGGGATGCCGGTGGTGGTGCTGGCGGTGGGCTTCTTCGTGACGCGGCGGCGTGGACGGCGTGCGCCGCGGAACACCACGGTGGCGGGAGGTGCGCGATGAAGGCGCGCGATGTGGCGGTGCAGGGCGTGCTGGCGGGCGTGGCGCTCGTGGCAGCGTTTGTCGTGTGGCAGCGCGAGCCTTCGCGTGCGCCGGGTGAAGTGACAGTGGAGGACGCGCAGGCGAGCGCGCTCGACCGCATCCGGTACGACGAGGAGACGCGCTTCGTGGAGTTGTTCCGCGATCCCCAGGACCGCGACACCATCTGGGTTCGCCTGGGCAACAAGCCCGCGAGGCCGGAGGCCGGTGCACCAGCCAGTGATGCGGGCAGTGCCGCGCTCGACGCGGGAGCTCTGGCCCGCGCGTCGGAGGCCGGCGCACTCGCTGGCGCGGGCGACGCGGGACGTGCCGCACATGCTGGAGGTGCACTGGCCCGCGCGACGTCCGATGCGGGCTCGCCCGCGAATGCCGGCGTCAACACGGGCTTGCTCCCGGCAGTCAGCGACGGAGGCACCCAAACGGGCGCACTCGCGAGCGCTTCCGCTGACGGGGGGACACCCGTGCCTCCGCCCCGCGAGCTGCGTGGCAACGACGTGGCGCTGAAGCTGTTCTCCCGCTTCGCTCCGCTGCGCGCGCAGCGGGACCTGGGCGTCCTGGACGACAAGAAGCTGGACGAAATCGGCCTCGCGAAGACGGAGCGCGGCCTGACGCTCACGCTCGACGGGACGCCCAGGACGTTCCGCCTCGCGACGCCCGCATCAGGATGGGGCGCCCCCTACCTCCAGCGCGCGTCCGACGGGCACGTCTTCCTCCTGGGCCCCGGACTGCTGCCGGACCTGGAGGCCGCGTCCAGCCGGCTCGTGGACCGGCGCCTGCACACCTTCGACGTGGACGGCTTCGACCACATCGTCATCTCCACCGGCACCACGTCCCGCATCTTCGCCGCCAGCGGCAAGCCTCCTGGCGCCGTACAGCTGTCTCCCGTGGACGCCCCCGGCACTCCGGACGACTTCGCCCGCAACTGGCATGACCGCCTGTGGCGCCTCACCCCCGTGGAGCTGCTGGGCCGGGGCGAAGCCCTTCCGGGCCCGGCCCCCACGCCCGCCTTCCGCGTGGAGTACCAGCGCGGCGGCAAGGCCGTGGGCGAGCTCACCATGGCGAAGACCCCGGATGGCTCGTGGTACGCGCGCACGGAGTTCACCCCCGGCTGGGTGCGCATGGGCGGCGGCCTGGAGCTCCTGGCCGAGGACGCCGCGAAGCTCACCGCGCCGCGCTGAGGCTCACGGCTCGGCGGACACCGACTCCACGTCCAGCCGCACGTCCACGAAGCTGTAGGCCGGCCACGGCCCCGTGAACCGGAACGTGTACGCGTCCAGCCGCGCCACCAGCGACTGCACCCGCGCCTCGAACGCGGCCACCCGCGTGCGGTCCACCAGCCAGGCCGCGTTGAGCATCATCCGCTCACCCAGCGGCGGCGCTTCGTGCGTCGCTTCCGCCAGCGGACGCAGGCCCGCCTTCAGCCCGTCCAGGTCCTTCCGGGTGCAGTCGTGCAGCGCCGCCTCCAGCCGCGCCTCGTGGTCCTCCTCGAGCTCAGAGGGCCCGCGCGCCAGCTCCGGCCGCGCCTCCAGCAACCGGCGCGTCAGCGCGTCGCCGTGGCAGTACACCTTCAGCCCCATCTCCACCCGGCCCTCCAGCTCGGACAGCGCCCGGCTCAGCGGCGCGCGCGCCACGCGCAGCAGCTCCCGCACGCGCTCCTCCGATGGCAGCACCGTCCCGAAGGCCACCGGCACGAGCGTGTGCTCGCGCACCACGGCCTCCGTGACGCGCTGGTGCATCAGGAGGTTCGCTCGCGTGGGCACCGCCCTCGGGCCCGCCACGTCGGACACCAGCGCCGCGAGGCCTCCCTCGCGCACCAGTCGCACCGGGGCATCGCCCAACCCCGCGAGCTCCGGCACCCCTCCGCCGTCCTCGCGCACGATGCCGTAGAGGTAATGCGCCCGCTCCTCGCGCGAGGACTCCCCCTGGGTCTTCGTCGTCATGACGTGCCCCCTCCATACGGATGCGGCTTTCAGCGCGCGGATGCCGCCTCGCGCCGGGCGATCATCTTCTTCACCTGGTCCACCAGCGCGTCCGGCAGGCACGGCTTGGTGACGTACGCGTCACACCCGGCCTCGTTCGCGTCCTCCGAGTGGCCCTTCAGCGCATGCCCCGTGAGCGCCACCACCGGGATGGCCTTGGTGCGCGCGTCGCCCTTCAGCCGGCGCGTCGCCTCCCAGCCGTCCATCACCGGCAGCGACAGGTCCATCAGGATGACGTCCGGCACCAGCTCGAAGGCCTTGTCCAACGCCTCCTGGCCGTTCTTCGCCTCCGCCACGCGGAAGCCGGAGAACTCCAGGTACTCCGCGTACATCTCCCGGGCATCCTGGTAGTCGTCCACCACCAGCACGAGCGGCTTTGTCTTTTCCGGGGTGTTCGTCATGTCCGTCTCGCACGTCTTGGAAAGTGCAGGGTGAAGGTCGAACCCTGGCCCGGCGCACTCTGGAGGGAGACGCGTCCCCCCAGCATCGCCGCCAGGCGACGGCAGATGGACAGGCCCAGGCCCGTTCCCCCATAGGCACGCGTGGGCGAGCTGTCCACCTGCTGGAAGTCCTCGAAGATCTTCTCCTGGTTCGACACGTCGATTCCGATGCCTGTGTCCTTGACCGAGATGGCCACGGTGCCGGTGGCGTTCTGATACTCCGCCGCCACGTGCACGCCGCCCTCGTGCGTGAACTTCAGCGCGTTGGACAACAGGTTGAGGACGATCTGCTTCACCTTCTGTCGGTCGCTCCACACCCCCGGCAGCCCTTCATCCAGGCGCGTGTCCACTGTCAGCTTGCTGCGCGCGATGATGGGGTCCATCTCCGCCATCACCTCCTGGAGCAGCTCCGGGATGCCGAAGTCCGACAGGTGCAGCGGCATCCGCCCCGCCTCGATGCGGGTGATGTCCAGAATCTCGTTGATGACCTCCAACAGGTGCCGCCCGTTGGAGTCGATGCGCGTGAGGTTCCTTCGCTGCGGCGGCGTCATCTCCCCGGACACGCCCTGCAGGAGCATGTTCGTGTAGCCGAGGATGGCGTTCAGCGGCGTGCGGAACTCATGCGACATGTTGGCCAGGAACTGCGACTTGGCCGCGCTCGCCTGCTCCAACTGGATGGCCTGCCGGCGCAGCTTCTCGTTCTGCTCCGCCAGCTCCGCGGTGGCGGACTGCACGCGGGCCTCCAATTCGCTGGAGACCTCCTTCACGCGCTCCAAGAGCCGCGCCCGCTCCAGCACCTCCGTGCGGTCGTGGAACACGGTGACGATGCCCGTCAGCTCGCCCCCGTCGCCCAGCACCTTGTTGGCCATGGCCTCCATGGGCACGGGCGCGCCGGTGTCCGGGTCGTCCAGCGTCAGCTGGCTCTTCCAGCGCGACACGCCCGCGTTCACCGGCCCCAGCAGGTTCGCCAGGAAGGACGCGAAGAGGGCGTCGTTGGAGCGCACCCGGCGCAGCGTGGCCTCGCCGCCGTTGCCTTCCTCGTGAGGCCAGGCGAAGAGGCGCTCGGCCGGGTCGTTCATCATCACCATGCCGCCCGCGGGGTCGGTCAGGATGATGGGGTCCGCCACCGAGTCCAGCACCCGGTCCAGGCGGTGGCGCTCGCTCCGGGCCTCGCGCTCCGTGGCGCGCAGCTGCCGGTAGCTCTCTCCCAGGGCCTGTGTGGCGCGGCCCAGGTCCGTCAGGTTGCGCAGCACGCTCACCACCACGGACGGCCCGTCCGGCGCCAGCACCGGCGTGGTGGCCAATTCGAAGAGCAGGTCCATGCCCTCCAGCGGATCCACCAGCGACATCTCGCGCCGGTTCACGGACATGCCGCCCTGCGCGAGCGTCTCCCGGAACAGGCGCTGATTCAGCTCCACCGCCCGCGTGCGGCCGGGGCTTGCGTCCGGGCCCGCCACCAGCAGGCCCTCCGCGCGGGCGTTGGCGAAGAGCAGCGTGCCCTCCGTGTCCGTGAGCAGCACGGGGTCCGACACCGCGTTGATGACCCGGCGTAAGAGCCGGTCCGGCTCCGGACGGCGCGGCGCCCGCGCATCCGAGGCCAGCTGCCGGGCCATGGGCGGCCCCGCGCACGACGCCACCCACGCCACGTCGTCCGGCACGGACGGGCCGGGCAGCCCCACCACCAGCAGGGCAGCCGCGGGCGCTCCGGAGCGGCCCAGCGGCACCGCGAGGAGCCCGCCGCCCGGCATCGCCGCGCCCTCCACCGCGTCCGCCGCCAGCCACCGCGCCCCGGGCCGGTTCCGGAAGCCAGCGAGCGGCGAACCCGGCGCGTCCCACGCCCGGGCCAGCGCGGCCTGCTGCGCTCCCGTCAACCCTTCACTGGCCAGGCACACGGACGCACCCGCGCCATCCCCCGGCCCGACACAGGCGGTGGGGGCGCCATGTCTGCGCGCGAGCCACTCCACGACCGCTCGCGCACAGGCGACGGCGGACTCGCAGGCGAGCAGGTGCTCGGCGAGCACGAGGCGCGCCCCGGGATCGATTTCGGCGGGGGGCAGCGGGGCTGGGGACGCCACGACCTTACGCTCCGGGTGAAGGGGGACGCGGCGAACTGCCGCGTTCCGGCGAGTCTGCGGTGCGGACCTCCGAGAATGCCACCACGATGCGCGTCTCTCCATCCAAAGGAGCGGCCCGGCCCAAGAGCTCCAGGGCCGGCGTGTCGAAGCGCAGCCCCCTGTCCAGCAGGCGGTCCAGCACGTCCACCAGGCTGGCCCCACCAGCCACGCGTTCCACGGGCATTTTCGCGCATGCTCCTTGGGTCCGCCCGGCGCGGACCTTCGGGTCCAGGGGCCGTTCTAACGCGCTGGCGACGTCACACCCCAGCCCTGTTCACGCCCGGCCCCTGACTGACCAACACCCGGGGCGAAGCTCTGTTGGGTCGCATACACCTGACGCTGGGCAGCCGGCCGGGCGGGGCTCGGCAGGCGTGGCTTATGCCCTGGGAGGCGCATTCCTAGCCTTCCAGCATGAACGACGAGCGCCAGCACAAATCCCTCTGGACCGTGACGACGCCTCCCCGGGACTTCCCCTCCCTGCCGGGCGACCTGGAAGTGGAGGTGGCCATCATCGGTGGGGGCATCGCGGGCCTGACGGCCGCCTGGCTGCTCAAGCGTGCCGGCAAGAAGGTGGCCGTGCTGGAGATGCACCGCGTCCTCTCCGGGCAGACGGGACAGACGACCGCGCACCTCACGGAGCTCCTGGACACGCCGTACACCACGCTCCTGAAGGACTTCGGTGAGAAGGGCGCGCACCTGGCCGCGTCGTCCAGCCGCGCCGCCATCGAACAGATTGCGTCCCTGGTGGAGACGCTCGCCATCGACTGCGGCTTCACCCGCGTGCCGGGGTACCGCTACGCGGAGACGGAAGCGGAGCTGCGCGAGCTGTTGCACGAGGTGTCCGCCGCCAGGCAGGCGGGCCTGCTCGCGACCTTCACCAAGGAGGTGCCGCTGCCCTTCCCCGTGAAGGGCGCGCTGCGCGTGGAGGACCAGGCGGTGTTCCACCCGCGGCAGTACCTGCTCGCGCTCGCGGACCGCATCCCGGGTGACGGCTGCCACCTCTTCGAGAACACCAAGGTCGTGGACATCCATGACGGCACGCCCTGCCGCGTCGTCACGGAAGGAGGCACCGTGACGGCGCAGGCGGTGGTGGAGGCCACCACCACGCCGCTCAACCGCGTGGCCATGCACACCAAGCTCTACCCGTACCGCACCTACTCGGTGGCGGCTCCGCTGGAGGGGCCGCTGGAGCCGGGCCAGTACTACGACAGCCGCGACCCGTATCACTACATCCGCACGCAGCAGGTGGACGGCGTGCCCTACGTCATCGTGGGCGGCGAGGACCACAAGGTCGGCAGCGAGGAGGACACCACCTCCTGCTTCGCCGCGCTGGAGGCGTACACGCGCGACCGCTTCCCCGTGAGGCGCATCACCCACCGCTGGTCCGGCCAGGTCATCGAGCCCGCGGACGGCCTGCCCTATATCGGCCGCAACGTGGGCAGCCGCCACGTGTACGTGGCCACGGGCTTCTCCGGCACGGGCATGACGTTCGGCACGCTCGCGGGCATGGTGGTGTCGGACCTCATCCTCGGCAACGAGAACCCCTACGCCGCGCTGTACGACGCGGGCCGCGTGAAGCCCAAGGCCGGTGCCAGGGACTTCATCCAGGAGAACGCGGAGGTGGCCTTCCGCTTCGTCGCGGACCGGCTGTCCAAGCCGGACGGACACCACCTGGCGGACGTGGCGCCGGGCGAGGGGAAGATCCTGGAGGTGGATGGCCGCAAGGTGGCCGTGTACCGCGAGGAGGACGGCACGCCGCACGCCGTGTCCCCCGTGTGCACGCACCTGGGCTGCCACGTGCACTGGAACAACGCGGAGCGCTCCTGGGACTGCCCCTGCCACGGCGGCCGCTTCAGCCCCACCGGGCGCGTGCTCAACGGCCCCGCGGTGAAGGACCTGCCGTCGCGCAAGCTGCCGGTGAAGTGAGAAGTGTGTGTGGGTGGGCTTCCATTCGGACGGGCCCACCCCCATCTATCTGCACATCCACTTCATTCAGGGGGCAGGGGAATGAACGCGTTGGAGCTGATCAAGCAGCAGCACGAAGAGGTCTCCAAGCTCTTCAAGAAGTACGAGAAGCTGGCGGATCACGCGGACGAGGAGCGCCAGGAGCTGTTCGAGCAGATCGCCGACCGGCTGGGCGCGCACGCGAAGATTGAAGAGCTGTACCTGTATCCGGCGATCAAGAAGGAGGACACGGAGGACGAGCTGCGCGAGGCCGTGGAGGAGCACCTCGCCGTCAAGCGCCTCATCGCGGACCTCCTGGACATGGAGCCCTCCGACGAGGAGTTCGACGCGAAGATGAAGGTCCTCCAGGAGCAGGTGGAGCACCACGTCGAGGAGGAGGAGAAGGACCTCTTCAAGGCGGCGCGGAAGATCCTCAGCAAGGATCAGCTCGACGACCTGGGCATCCAGCTGGAGGAGGAATACGACTCCCTGATGGAGGGCGAGCCGCGCAACGACGTGCCCGAGGAGACGGATCACGCCGCGCCCATCTAGCGCGCCGCGTCCGAAGCAGCACAGGGGCTTGCGCGTGGCGTGGGGCCGGGCAGCATGCGGCCCATGCCGCGCGCTCCTGTTTCCACCCCTGTGTTGCTGCCGGATGCCTTCACACCCGCCGCGCGCCGCGCCCTCGTGCGCGCGGATCCCATCCTGGGCACGCTCTTCAAGACGATTGGCCCGTTCCGCTTCGAGCGGAGCCCGCTGCACAGCCCCTTCGAGGCGCTGGCGCACTCCATCGTCTACCAGCAGCTCCACGGCCGCGCGGCGGCGACCATCTTCGGCCGCGTCTGCGAGCGGGTGGGGCAGGGCAAGGGCTTCACGCCCCAGAAGCTGCTCGCGCTCCCGGACGCCACGCTGCGCGAGGCCGGGCTGTCCGCGAACAAGCTCCTGGCCATCCAGGACCTGGCGCGCAAGACGGTGGACGGCACGGTGCCGCCGCTCGCGCGCGTGCGCCGCATGTCCGACGCGGACCTCATCGAGCACCTCACGCAGGTGCGCGGCATTGGCCAGTGGACCGTGGAGATGCTGCTCATCTTCCGCCTGGGCCGGCCGGACATCCTCCCCGTGGATGACTACGGCGTGCGCAAGGGCTTCATGGTCCTGCATGGCCTGAAGGAGCAGCCCAAGCCCAAGGCGCTCCTGGCGTACGGCGAGCGCTGGCGGCCCTATCGCAGCGTGGTGAGCTGGTACCTGTGGCGGGCGGCGGACAAGCCCGTGGGCACCTTCGCCCCGCCGGAGGGCAGCTAGCCGGACAGGGGCCGGGAGCGCACCGTCCCTTGCCTTGGCGCTCGGGCGTCCTCACCCGTAAGGGACGGAGGAATCACCCCGCATGCGCGCACTCACGTACCAGGGCCCCTACCGCGTCCAGGTGGAGCAGAAGCCCGACCCCCGCATCGAGCATCCGCAGGACGTGGTCCTCAAGGTCACCCGCGCCGCCATCTGCGGTTCGGACCTGCACCTGTTGCACGGCCTGGTGCCGGACACGCGCGTGGGCTGCACCTTCGGCCACGAGTTCACCGGCGTGGTGGAGGAGGTGGGCAAGGAGGTGGCGCAGCTGAAGAAGGGCGACCGCGTGGTGGTGCCCTTCAACATCTCCTGCGGCACCTGCTTCTACTGCCAGCGCGGCCTCACCGGGAACTGCGAGAACAGCAACCCCGGCAGCGACGTGGCCTCCGGCGTCTACGGCTACTCGCACACCACGGGCGGCTTCGACGGCGGGCAGGCGGAGTACGTGCGCGTGCCCTTCGCGGACGTGGGGCCCATGAAGATTCCGGACGACATGGATGACGAGTCCGTCCTCTTCCTCTCCGACATCCTGCCCACCGGCTACCAGGCCGCGGAGATGGGCGAAATCAAGGGCGGCGAGACGGTCGTCGTGTTCGGCGCGGGCCCGGTGGGCCTCTTCGCCATGAAGTCCGCGTGGCTGATGGGCGCGGGCCGCGTGGTGGCGGTGGACCACGTGCCGTACCGCCTGGAGTTCGCGCGCAAGTTCGCCAACGTGGAGACGGTGAACTTCAAGGAGGTGGGCGACATCGTCCTGCACCTCAAGGAGATGTTCGAGGGCCGCGGCCCGGACGTCTGCATCGACGCGGTAGGCATGGAGGCCGAAGGCTCTCGCGCGCACCGCGTGCTGGGCCTGGGGCTGAAGCTGGAAGCGGGCGCGCCCACCGTCATCGAGTGGTGCATCAACACCGTGCGCAAGGGCGGCAACGTCTCCATCATCGGCGTGTACGGACCGCCGTGGAACTTCGTCCCCATTGGCACCGCGATGAACAAGGGGCTGACGCTGCGCATGAACCAGGCGAACACGCGCCGGTACATGCCGCACCTCCTGGAGCACATCCAGAAGGGCCGCATCGACGCGAAGGGCATCATCACCCACCGCTTCCCGCTGGAGCAGGCGCCAGACGCCTACCACCTGTTCGCGCAGAAGCGGGACGGGTGCGTGAAGTGCGTGCTCATGCCGCACGGCCACGCGTGAACGACTGACTTCATCCGCTCGTAAGCAGGAGGCACGTCATGCCCCAGAAGACGCCGCAGAAATCGAGCCGCGCGAAGAACGGCCACGCGAAGGCGCGGGCGAAGGCGAAACCCACGATGGCCGTGGACCAGGACCCCGCCAACCGCCCGGGCGTCCCCATGGAGACGGCGCCGAAGCCGCTGGCGGGGGCGCGCGTGCCCATCGCGCCTCAGCACGCGGAGGTGCCGGTGTTCAAGCACGCCGGCCGCAAGGAGATGCCGCCGGTGTTCGGCACCGCCCAGCCTCCGAAGGGGCTGAGCGGCCTCTTGCGAAAGGCGGCCTACGCGAAGCCGGACCACAAGCCCGGCCACTGGATGCTGCTGCTCCTGGCGGACCGGGTGGACGTCTGGGAGCACCGGCTCAGGAGGTCCCTTCCGTGGGCCGCTCCTTCCGCGGCGGCCCTCCTCGCAGGGGGCCTGATCTGGCGCGTCCGCCGGGCTTGAGGCACGGGCCCTTAAGCGTCCCGGCCGTTGTAGGGGAACGCGTTGAGGGTGGACAGGTCCACGCCGTCCACGCAGCGCAGGTTGATGGCGAACATCTGCTTGCCGTCCGGGCCCTTGCCGGTGGAGTAGGACTGCACGCCGCAGGTGGGGCAGTGCAGGTGGTTGATGACCTTCTTGTTGAACTGGTAGGTCTTCACCGTGTCCGCGCCGGAGAGGGACTTGAACTGCTCCGGCGGGACGAACGTCAGCACCGCGCCAAGCTTGTGGCAGATGGAACAGTTGCAGCTCACCACCTGCGTCAGGTCCGTGGTCGCCTCGTAGCGGACCTGTCCACAGTGGCAGCCACCCGTATACGTCTTCATCTCCGCCATGGTGATTCCTCCGGTTGCTGCGTGAAGCCCGGGCCGGAAGCGTGCTTCCGCCCACCCGGTGCGTGTGACGCGCATCAATGAACGGAGGCGGCGGGAACCGCAAGCGCCCCGGTGTCCTCCCGGCGCGCTTGCGGCGGTGCGTCACGTCAGTCCGCGTACGTCGTCACGGACATCATCCGCACGAAGCGGCGGTCCGAGCTCACCGCCGCGATGGTGAAGCCCTGCGTGTAGCCCGGCGCGCCGCACCCGCGGCAGCTCCAGCCCGTCCTGTAGAGCCGGTTGCTGTTGCGCGAAATCTGCGTGATGTAGGCCACCGCGCCCTCCACCTCGTCCACGTTGTAGCTGTACGCGCTGAGCTGCCCGATGAGCTCCCGCACGGTGATGGGCTCGAAATCGCTGGCCTGCGGACCGAAGGCGTTGCTGAACGCCTCGCCCAGCGTCTGCTGGTTGGCGATGCCCTGGCCGTTGGGGATGTAGCCCTCGTAGATGCGCGCGGAAGAGAACGAGCCGGTGGCGCCGAACAGCACCGCGGGCGTCTGGGCGACGGGGTACAGGTTCAGCGGGTAGCCCGTGAAGGTTGCGTCGTTCAGCTCGTAGAAGTCCGCGAAATACTTCGCCGCGGTGCCCGTCATGGACTGCTGGAAGGACGTGTCGCCAAGGCGGGTGGTGAGGTAGGCGCGCTCGGCGCTGTCCACGCCGAGGCCAATGTCGTTGAGGAACGCGTCCAGCGCGTTGCGGATCTCCGAGCGGAGGATGGTCGTGCCGCCGGGGCTGCTGGCGCTCTTCGCGGCGGTGATGCTCGCCTCGAAGGCGGGGATGCTGGTGGTGGAGTCAGCGAACGCCGGAGCGGAGAGCAGCATCAGGGCGCCTACCAGCGACTTCATCGACAGGGTCTTCATGGGGAACCTCTTCATCCAGGGGAAGGGGGAGAACCACGAACAGCGTGCTGGCGAGTACCACGCCCGCCTGACACGGCTCGCGTGAGGTTCCAAAGACACGCGAGGCCCGTGACACGCCCATGATGGAGCGTGTCACGGGCCTGCAATCTTTCACGACGGCGGTGCTTCAGGCTCAGTCAGAGGCGGTCATCACGTTGACCATCCGCACGAAGCGGCGGTCCGTGCTCACCGCCGCGATGGCGTAGCCGGCCGTGTAGCCCGGCGCGCCGCAGCCCCGGCAGCTCCAGGTGGTGTAGTAGAGGCGGTTGCTGTTGCGGGAGATCGCCGTGATGTACGCCAGGGCGCCTTCCACCTCGTCCACCGTCGGCGTGCCGGACACGGTGTGCCCGCTCAGGAGCGCGAGGAGCTCCTTCACGGTGATGGGCTCGAAGGCGCCGGTCTGCGGACCGAAGGCGTTGCTGAACGCCTCCGTCAGGATGAACTGGTTGGCCACCACGCCCTGGCTGTTGGGGATGAAGCCCTCGCGGATGGCGGAGGAATAGGCCAGCGGACCGGTGGCGCCGTACAGCGACGCGGGCGTCTGGGCGACGGGGTTCAGGGCCCACTGGGAGGCCGGGGTGGTGGCGTCGTTCAGCTCGTAGAAGTCCGCGAAGTACTTCGCCGCGGTGCCCGTCAGCGACTGCTGGAAGGGCGTGTCGCTGAGGCGCGTGGTGAGGTAGGCGCGCTCGGCGGTGTCCACGCCCGTGGGGTAGCCGGTGTCATTGAGGAACGAGTCCAGCGCGGTGCGGATCTCCGAGCGCAGGATGGTCGCGCCGCCGGGGCTGGTGGGGCTCTTCGCGGCGGTGATGCTCGCCTCGAAGGCGGGGATGCTGGTGGTGGAGGTGGCGAACGCCGGGGCGGAGAGCAGCATCAGACCGCCCACGAGGGACGTCATCGACAGGGTCTTCATGAGGACCTCTTCATTCGCGGCCCGTGACAAGGGCGCGCGTTCAAGGGGGGAGAACCGCGAACGACGCGCTGGCGAGTACCACGCCCGCCTGACATGGCCTGCGTGAGGTTCCTGTGACACGCGCGGCCCGTGACACGCCCGTGAAGGAGCGTGTCGCGAGGCTGGAATCTTTCACGGTGCCGACGATGCGGCGGTGCGTCGTATCAGTCGTTCCCGTAGTCCGCCGTCCACACGGAGACCATGCGCACGAAGCGGCGGTCCGTGCTCACCGCGGCGATGACGTAGCCCCGCGTGTTCCACGGCGAAAAGCTGCACCGGCGGCAGGTCCAGTCCGCGGCGTACAGCCGATTGCTGTTGCGCGAAATCTGGGTGATGTACGCCACGGCGCCCTCCACCTCGTCCACGGTGGGGGTGCTGCCCTTGATGGGGATGGTGGCAAGCCGCTCGATGAGCTCCTTCACGGTGATGGGCTGGAAGGGGCCGACGGGCGGCTCGAAGTAGGTGGTGAACGCGGTGCCCAGCGTGGCCTGGTTGGCGATGCCCTGGCCGTTGGGGATGTAGCCCTCCCGGATGTCCGCGTTGGCCGCCAGCGGTCCGGTGGCGCCGAACAGCGACGCGGCGGTGCCGGCGACGGAGCCCTGGTACAGCGGGTAGCTCGTGAAGGTCGCGTCGTTCAGCTCATGGAAGTCCGCGAAGTACTTCGCCGCGGTGCCTGTCAGCGACTGCTGGAACGGCGTGTCGTTGAGGCGCGTGGTGAGGTAGGCGCGCTCCGTGCTGTCCACGCCCTGGGGCCCGGTGTCGTAGATGAACGCCTCCAGCGCGGCCCGGAGCTCCGAGCGGACGATGGCCGTTCCACCGGGGCTGTTGGGGCCCTGCGCCGTGGAGATGCTCGCTTCAAAGGCGGGGATGCTGGTGGTGGACGAGGCGAACGCCGCCGGAGCGGCGAGCAGGGCCAGACCGCTCAGCAGCGACGTCATCGACAGGGTCTTCATGGGAAACCTCCTCAAGGGGGAAGCCACGAACAACGCGGTGGCCAGTACCACGTTCCCCTGACACAGGTTTCACGATGCGGGCTGCGGTGCCGCGGGCGTGGGCGCGTTGCGGCGCAGGGGCGCGAGCAGCGCGAGGAACGCGGCGGACAGCGCGACGCCCAGGAGGAACATGTTCCCGTAGCCCAGGTTGCCGTACCTCGGATCCGCGAGCAGTCCCGCCAGCGGCCCGGCGGGCGCCTTGCCCGCGACCTCCACGCTGGCCAGGAGCGTGTAGTGCGTGGCGCCGATTCTCCGGTCCGTGCGCGACATCATGAACGCGAACATCACGGTGGTGAGCGCGCCGCCGAAGAACTCCTCGGTGAGCGTGACGCCCAGCACGCCCGCGTCGCTGACGCCGGTCTGCGTGAGCAGCCACCGCCCCGCGAGCGGCAACAGGCGCAGCGCTCCGGTGAGGGCCACCGCGCGCAAGAGCGGCAGGCGCGCGGCGAGGAGTCCCCCGCACATGGACCCCAGGAGCGACGCGGCGGTGCCCCACGTGCCCACCCACAGGCCGATGCGCGCCGGCGTGAAGCCCGCGTCCACGAGGAAGGGCTTGTAGAGGACGTCGGACATCGTCTCGCCCAGCTTGTACGTGCCGATGAAGAGCAGGAGCCACCCGGTGCCCGGCAGGGTGAGCACGGACTTGATGCGGGCGAGCAGGGCGGGCCAGTCCAGCTTCGGTGACTCCGGGCCTTCGGCTTCGCGCGGAGGCGGCTCGCGCACGAAGAGGACGACGGTGAAGACGGTCAGGCACAGCGCAGACATGACGAGGAACAGCCCCGACCAGCCGATGCTCGCGCTGGCCCAGACCAGCAGCCCGCCACCGGTGAGCATGCCCAGCTTGTAGCCCACGACCTGCGCGGTGTTGCCCAGGCCCAGCTCCTCCGGACGCAAGAGGTCCACCGCGAAGCCGTCCACCGCGATGTCCTGCGTCGCGGCGAAGAGGTTCATCACGAAGATGAGGCCCAACAGCAGCGGCAGCGAGTCCTGCCCCGCCGCGAAGGCCGCCCCCGCGCACGCGAGCGCCAGCCCCGCCTGCATGGGCAAGATCCACGAACGCCTGCGCCCGATGCGCGCGGAGCCGTAGCGGTCCACCAGCGGCGCCCACAGCGCCTTGAGCATCCACGGCAGGGACAGCGCGCCCGCGAAGCCCAGCGCGGCCAGGGACACGCCGCGCGTGCGCAGGTAGACGGGCAGCGCCGTCACCTGGAAGCCGAAGGGCAGCCCCTGCACGAAGTACAGCGCGCACAACAGCCACAGCCGGGACGGGATGCGTCGCATGGTCGTGGCCGGAGCATAGGCGCGCCCTCCGGTGTCCGTCGCGGGCCTATACTCACCGTTCCAGTCAGGCCCAGGGAGCCGCATGCCGGAGCGAGCCGCAACCGAGTCGGGAATCATCGTCGTGGAGCTGTCCGCCGAGCACGAGCTGGAGGCGGACCACGTGGACGCGGTGGTGGACGTGAAGGCGTCCTCGTTCTTCACCGGCAACGCGGCCTTCGCCAACGCGAAGGAGGTGGCCGCGCTGGTGCGCCTCATGGCGGACCTGGGCGTGCCGGCCACGGCCTTCACCCTCCAGTCGGTGCAGGCGGAGACCCAGGAGGGGCTGCTCACGCGCTCCTCGTCCGCCCTCTACACGGTGCGCATCCGCCTGGTGGACATGGGCCGGGTGGGGGACGTGCTCGCCGCGCTGTCCGGCATGAAGCAGGCGACGCTGCGCGAGCTGCGCTGGGGCTACACGCACGAACCGGAGGCCCGGCAGGACTGGCTGGAGGCGCTGGCCCGCGAGTCGGTGAAGAAGGCGCGCCGCGTGGCGGCCGGGCTGGGCGTGACGCTGGCCGGGCTGCACCGCTTCTCCGAGCGCACCTGGGAGTCACAGGCCTTCGGTGCAAGGGGCGGGGGCTACGGCGGCGGGGCGGAGGACGTGATGCCCATGGCCCCGTCCGGCAGCTACAGCGTGAAGCGGACGGCCGCACTGGGCTTCCCCGTGTCCCACCGCAAGAAGGTGCACGTGATGGCCACCGCGGAGTTCCAGTCGCACCCGGCCCCCGAGTCCTGAGTCGCTCGGGGCCGGAGCTTCCACTTCACGGCATGGCGCCGGGCGTGTGCTGGAGCACGAGCGCCTCCAGCCGCTGGAGTGCCTTGTCCAGCGTCTCCCACGACGGGCCGAAGGACAGGCGCACGTAGTTGCGGAAGCGCGACGCCCGCGCGCGGCGCTTGCCGGGGTTCACGTCGAAGAACTCACCGGGCACGGTGATGACCTGGTGCTCCAGCGCGGCGCGGAAGAAGGCCATGCCGTCGTTGAGCGGCGCGGGCAGCCCGGACAGGTTGCCCCAGACGTAGAACGTCCCGTCCGGTGCGCGGTCCGTGCGGATGCCCAGCCGCTCCAGCCGGGAGTGGAACCTGTCCCGCTTCTCCCGGAACGTGTGGTGGATGGCGCGCGTCTCCGCCACCACCGTGTCCTCCTGGAGCAGCGGAATCGCCGCGCGCTGCAGGGGCCGGCTGCCGCCGCCGTCCAGGAAGCTGCCCGCGCTGGAGACCGTGTCGATGACCTGCTTGGGCCCCACCGTCCACGTCATGCGCCAGCCCGGGTAGCGCCAGTTCTTGGTGAGCCCGTCGAAGAGGATGACCGGGTCGCGGTTCACGTCCTCCACGTACCGGGCGGCGCTCTCCACCGGCAGCACGCCCGGACGGCCCGTCCAGATGTAGTGCGAATAGAACTCGTCGATGAGCAGCGAGCACTCCAACTCGCGCGCCACGCCCACCCACCGCGCCAGCTCCTCGCCCTGCACCAGCTTGCCGGTGGGGTTGCACGGGTTGGAGAAGAGCAGCGCGGACAGCCCGCGCCCCTGAATCTCCCGGCGCAGGTCGTCGTGCGTGAAGGCGTAGCCGCGCTCGCCCTCCAGCAGGATGGGGATGGCGGTGAACGCCTTGAAGACGTCCAGCAGCTCTTCGTACGCGGTGTAGTCCGGCAGGAAGTGGCCCAGGTTCACCTGGCCCAGGCTCGCCGCGGCGCGGGTGAGGGCCGCGCGGCCGCCGCCGGACAGGCAGACGTTCTCCGCCTTGTACTGGGACGGCATCCCCTTGCGGTAGAGCCGGTTGTAGAGCCCCGCGATGGCCTCCCGCACCTCCCAGAGGCCCGCGACGGGCGCGTACTCCTGGTCCGCCATGTCCACCGTCACCGAGTGCACGCGCGACGGGGCACCGGGCAAATCCCCCGTCTCCGGCTGACCCTGGCCCAGGTTGCACCAGTCCGGGTCGCCGGGACGGTAGCCGCGGCGCGTGGCCTCGGCGGTGACGAAGATGACGCCCGTGCGGGGCACGGTGCGAAACGCATGAAGGGGGACGCTGTCGCTCACGCTCCTTACGCTAGCGCGCCCCCTGCCGCGGTGCAGCTTTCAGCCAGCCCCTAGCCTTCGAGGGAGGCCCTGAGGAACCAGGCGTGCTTCTCGAACTCGGTGATGATGCCGGTGAAGAGGTCCACCGTGTCCGTGTCCTTGTGGCCCTCCACCGCCGCGCGGCTCTCACGCAGGCCGTTGAGGTACACCTCGATGCGCTCGGCCAAGAGCTTCACGTGCTCCAGGTCGCGCGAGGTCTCCTGCGGATACTCCGGCAGGCGGCTGTTCTTGCCCACGTGGCGGCTGGTGCCGTATGCGCGCCCGCCCAGCGTCACCGCGCGCTCCGCGATGGAGTCGTTGTGGTTGGCCAGGCTCACCGCGAACGTTTCGAACAGCGGGTGCAGCGCGGCGAACTGCGGGCCCTTGATGTTCCAGTGGGCGACCTTGATCTGCGAGTGCAGGTCCAACCCGTCGGAGAGCCGCTCGTTGAGGGTGGCGGCGATGGCGGTGCGGGCCTGCTCGGAGAGGGGACTCGGGCTCTTGTAGAGGGCCATGACGAACACGTTCCTTTCGGTGAAGGGTGGGACGTCGAAATGGAAAAGACAGCGCCCCCCGGTGTCTTCCACCGGAGGGCGCCAGTCACAGCTCAGAGATAACCACGGAGGGACTAGGACTCCAGTCCAACCGCCGCCGCGTGGATGACGCTCGCGATGCGGACCGCATCGTGCACGTGCTCCTCGGAGAGGCCGCCTTCCAGCACGACCTTCTCATGCGACTGGATGCACATCTCGCAGCCGTTGATGGCGCTGACCGCGAGGCAGACCAGCTCGAAGTCCACCTTGTTGGTCAGCACCTGGGCCAGCCGGTTCATCCGCAGCCCGGCCCGCTTGGTCGCGTACGACTCCTTCCCGATCATGTGACGGAACCGGTAGAAGACGTTGTTCATCGCCATCAGCGAGGCCGCCGCACGTGCGTCCTCGATGACGGGCGTGGCCTTGTCGCCCAGTGCCTGCTTCGCCTCGTTGAGCATGGCCTCCTTCAGCCGCTCGTTCCGGGCGGCGAAGGCGCATGCCACGGCCGTCCCCCAGCGCTGCTCGGGGGTGAGGGTCGTGCTCTCCAGGACCGCGGAGAGGTTGAGGCGGGTGTCCTTGTGGGCGTCCGCGAGTTCGCTGCGGACGACTTCGAGCGAAGCCATGAGTGCTTACCCCGCCTTCTGCAGCTTGGAGGTGAGCGTCTCCTCACCCTTCTGCCAGTTGCACGGGCACAGCTCGTCGGTCTGGAGCGCGTCCAGCGTGCGGACGGTCTCCTTGACGTTGCGGCCCACGGACAGGTCGTTCACGGACACGTGGCGGATGATGCCCTCGGGGTCCGCGATGAACGTGGCGCGCAGGGCCACGCCCTCTTCCTTGTGCAGGATGCCCAGCGCGCTGGACAGCTCGCGCTTGATGTCCGCCAGCATGGGGAAGGGCAGGTTCTTCAGGTCCGGGTGGTGCGTGCGCCACGCGTGGTGCACGAACTCGCTGTCGGTGGACAGACCCAGCACCTGCGCGTCGCGGTCCTGGAAGTCCTTGTTGTGCTTGCCGAACTCCGCGATCTCCGTCGGGCAGATGAACGTGAAGTCCTTCGGCCACGCGAACAGGACGGTCCACTTGCCCTTGTACGTGTCGTTGGAGATGTCCTGGAACTCCTTGTTCTTCTCCAGGCTCACGGTGCCCTTCAGCTTGAAGTTCGGAAGCTTGTCGCCAACGGTCAGCATGGGATTCGACTCCTTGGGGATGGGGGGCGGGCCACCGTGGTCCACCCCAGAGGTTGTGAGTTGCTACGGGGTAAAGCAGCCACCGTGCCAATGCTTCAACTGCTGTGATTCCAGAGGGTTACAGCTCCCCCTGATGCTTGCACCGGCGGGACGGTGACGCCGGGTCGGTGCATAACGAAATCCCGGTGCCTTTCGCCACTGCAATTTCGGTGGGCCGCTATTATCGGTAACACATGCCGGATGAACTGATGGGGCGCCACCCGGAAGTGACGCAGGATGCTCGGGAGCTGGTCGAGCTGGCAACCACCGAAGAGGGGGTGGGAGAGCTGCTCCGTCGGGGATTGGACTGGGTGTCCCGCGTGGTGCCCTTCGATCTGGCCACGCTGTTCCTCCTCAAGGAGGGGCGGCTGGAGGCGGTGGCCGCGCGCGGCCCGCTCGCGAACCAGGCGGTGCGCAAGCATTCCCTGCAGCTGGCGGACTTCCCGTCCCTGAAGCAGGCGCTGGAGACGCGGCGCGCGCGGGCCTTCACGGAGGAGGACCACTCGCACGGGGACGGTGACCCGTTCGACGGGGTGTTGGACCTGCCGGCGGGCCACTCGTGCATGGTGGTGCCGCTGTGCGCGGGGGAGCGCTGCTACGGCGTGCTGACGCTGGACCGCGCGCAGTGTGAGACGTACGCGCAGCCGGTGGTGGACCTGGTGGAGGTCTACGGCCAGATGCTGGCCACGGCGCTCCAGGGCGCCGAGCAGCGCGCGACGGCGGAGCGGCTGCACCGCCAGGACCATGAGCACGCGAAGCTCCTGGAGTCGCAGCTGGGCGGGGACTCGGAAGGCATCCTGGAGACGTCCCTGAGTCCGGTGATGCGCGACCTGTCCCGCCGCGCGCGGCAGGTGGCGGAGACGGACACGCCGGTGCTGATCACGGGAGAGACGGGCACGGGCAAGGAGCGGCTGGCGCGGGCCATCCACCGCTGGAGCGCGCGGGCGGACCAGCCCTTCGTGTCGCTCAACTGCGCGGCCATTCCGGCGGGCCTCCTGGAGAGCGAGCTGTTCGGCCACGTGAAGGGGGCCTTCACCGGCGCGAACCGCGACCGGGCGGGCCGCTTCCAGATGGCGCACGGGGGCACGCTGCTGCTGGATGAGATTGGCGAGCTGCCGGTGGAGTTGCAGGCGAAGCTGTTGCGCGCGCTCCAGGAGAAGGCCTTCGAGCCGGTGGGCAGCGACAAGACGGTGCGGGCGGACGTGCGCATCCTCGCGGCGACGCACGTGGACCTGCACCAGGCCATCGCGCAGAAGCGCTTCCGCGAGGACCTCTTCTACCGTCTGAGCGTCTTCCCCTTGAGGCTGCCGCCCCTGCGCGAGCGGCGCGAGGACCTGCCGCAGCTCACCGTGTTCCTCCTGGAGGAGCAGGCGAAGCGCACGGGCCGGCGGGGCATGCGGGTGTCGGCGTCAGGGCTTACGCGACTGGCGTCCTACGACTGGCCGGGCAACCTGCGCGAGCTGGCGAACGCGCTGGAGCGCGCCACCATCCTCACGCGCGGCCAGGAGCTGACGGCGCAGTCCTTCGACCTGCCGAACGGCGAGCGCGCGCGGGAGGTGCCGGGCTCGGGGGCGGTGGAGGAGACTCCGGCGCCGCTGCCCGCGGGGGCGAAGGTGCCCACGCTGGCGGCGGTGCAGCGTGAGCACATCCTGCGGGTGCTCACGCTCACCCGGGGCCGCGTCTACGGTGAAGGTGGCGCGGCGGCGCTGCTGGGGCTCAAGCCGTCCACGCTGCAGAGCCGGATGAAGAAGCTGGGCATCGAGCGGCTGGAGGGCTTCACCGCCGCCGAGGACGCGTGATGCCAGGTCAGTGCCAGCGGCTGTCCTCGCGGGCCTCGCGGCGGTCCTCGCGCGTCTCCTGGCGATTCTGCGCCGTCTCGGTGCGGGCCAGCTGGACCAGGTCTGCGATGAGCATGCGCTTGCGCGAGAGGCTCCCGCTGTCCATCCGGCCGTAGAGGTTGTTGAGCTCCTGGGAGATGGAGCGCGTCTGCCGCAGGGCGCGGGACTCCTGGCGGGCGTCGCGCACGTCATCGCGGTGGTCCTGGCGGGCGTCGCGGCGGTTGTCGTCGTAGCGCGCCTCGCGGGCGCTGGAGTGCGCCTCCTGCTTGTCCTGGGCCAGCTCGCGGCGGGTCTCGCTCAGCTCGGACGCCACGTAGCGGCGCACGTCCTCTTCCACCTGGAGCAGGTCGCGGCGCGCCGAGCGGCCACGGGCGGAGTCGTACCGGGAGAGCAGCGACTCGACCTGGCGCAGGTCGTAACGGTCATCCCGGGTCTCGCGCGCGTCCTGCCGCAGCTCCTGCCGGTCACGGGCCTGCTCGTGGTTGTTGCCGCGGGGACCGCCTGCGTGAGCCAGGACCGGGAGGGACAGCGCCATCGTTGCCAGCAGCCACTTCGACATGGGGGGCTCCATCAAGTGCGTCGGATGCCCTGATGGACGCGGCCCGCCGCCGCGAATTCACGGCGGCGAACAATCCCCCATGGGTGGGAGCGGGGCTTACGACACCGCGGGTGCGACCGGGCGCGGCTGGGAAGGCTCCACGGGATAGTGGGCCTCCTTGCCGAAGGGCTGATCAAAGAGGTGCGGATCCGACTGGCGCGAGCGGAAGAGGTCCACGATGTAGTTCATCCGCTGGTCCAGCTGGCTCCAGTCCTTCGCGGCCGTGCCCGTGAGGCTGTCGGGCGTCTTGTCCAGGCGGCCCAGGAGCTCCTTCAGCTTCGGATCCTCGATGGTGCGCAGGTGCGGCGGGAAGAGCGTGGACTCCATGCCGGCGGGGGGCGGCAAGTCGTTGCCCAGCTTCAGCGCGCCGCCGGGCACCGCGAGCTTCATCATGTGCTCGGTGGCGATGCCCCGGAACACGCCGGCCAGCTGGTTCACCAGCGGGTTCACGACCAGGTCCACCGCGCCCGTCTTGATGGCGGCCTTGGCGGCGAGGTTGGCGGGGAAGGGCAGGGCGTTGGCGCCCGCTTCGATGCTCTGCTTGAGGATGTTGGCGAAGACCTCCTTCACCGGGGCGTTGAGCGCCTTCTCCACGAAGCCCTGGAGCTGGGTCTGCTCGTGCAGGCCCACGGTGTCGTTGGCCCGGAGCATCATCTCGGCCTTCTTGTTCGGGTCCTTCTCGAACATGGCCTGCGCGTAGGTGCCGAAGGCGTCCTTGAGCAGCGGCTTGTCCGAGGGGAAGCCGTCCAGGTACTTCTGGAGCTTCGCGGGGTCCAGCTGGGTGTCACCCTGGAAGGTCTCCACGAAGCGGGCGAACTCGTGGCCCACCTCGCGGAAGACGAACTGGTTGCCGTCGCCAATGGCCTTGCTGACGTTGTTGAGCGCGTCCGCGCCGGCCTTGGCGATGTCGCCGGTGGGCAGGGCGGGCAGGCCCAGCTTGCGCATCAGGTCGTCCACCTTGGACATGGCCTCGCCCACGACGCCGCCGCCCTTGAGGATGTCCACGAAGGCCTTGGGCATGTCCTCCTGGCGGATGCTCACGCCGGCCTGCTTCGAGGCCCAGGTGGCGAAGGTGGACCAGTTGGCGTTCTCCTTGCCCAGGAGCGTGCCCATGGCGTCGGACAGGTCGTGGTAGCCCTGGGTGATGGCCAGGTTGCGCGCGACGGGGTCCTGCATCGCGGCGATGTTCGCCACGTCCGCGGCGGTGGGGTAGCTGCCCGGCGTGGGGCGCGGGCCGCCCTGCTGGGGGGCCGCCGCGGGGGTGGACAGGGCCACCGGGGCCTTCCTGGCCTTGGACGACTCGAAGAGGGACGTGCCCTGGTTGGCCCCGGGCTTCACCTCGTTGCGGGGGCGCGGCGGGAGGGCCGGCTCCGGCGGGCGGGGCGTGGGGGTGGGGCGCGGGCCAATCTTCGGAGGAGTCATGCCCCCAGTATCGGCCGGGCCGGGTCCGAAGTTGCCCCGGGGGGCCGGGCGGGGTGGGTCCTCCAGGCGTCGCGAGCGACCTCCAGGGTCACGGCTTCGAAGCGCACCGGGGCGCCCGGACGGCGGGCCCCCAGGCGGCCCCAGTCCGCGCGGATGACGGCGGCGATGAGGGGGTAGCCTCCGGTGGTGGGGTGGTCCGGGCCCATCACGATGGGCGTGCCGGAGAGGGTGACCTGGATGGCGCCGCGCACCATGGGGCGGCAGGTGCCCCCGCCCTCGTCGCCGTGGGGCACGGGAGGTCCGTCCAGCCGCTGGCCCACGCGGTCGCTGGAGGGCGACACGGTGAAGGTGCTGCCCAGGAGGAGCGCCACGGCAGCGTCGCTGAAGCGGGAGGCATCCGGGCCCAGGAGCACGCGCAGCGGGGCGGCGGGGTCCAGGGCCTCCGTGAGACGTGACAGGTCGGCAGGGGAAGGGGCGGTGCCGGGAGGTCCCAACGGAAGCCGGTCGCCGGTGCGCAGGGGACGGCCTTCCCAGCCGCCCAGGCGGGCCACCCACAGCGTGCCCTGGCCGCCAAGGACTTCGGGGACGGCGAGCGCGCCGTCCACGGCCACGTAGCGCACGGCATGCTGGGTGGGGGCGGGCACGCTGAGCGTGGCGCCGTCCGCGAGGACGCTGGGGGCTTCGCCATCCACGGACACGCGCACGTCGCGGCCCCGGGCGCGCAGCTCCAGCCGGCCGAAGGACTCCAGCGCCGCGGCCCCAGGTGCATTGCCCACCGCGCGGTTCGCCGCGGCGAGCAGCTCCGGCACCCATGCGCCGCCGGGCGGAACACCGTGATGCATGACGCCGGGCCGTCCACCGTCCTGCACGGTGGCGGGTGCGCCCAGTCCGACGATCTCGATACAGGCGCTCATGCCTCGTCACCCCGCGCGGTCATGCCAAGGACCTCGGACACGGATGCTGTTCCCGTGGATGAGAAGGCGAGAGCCCATGGCGGCACCCCGGTGGCGGCACACCGCACGAACCTGTCCGACAGTCGGACAAGTTCCGAAGCCCACGCTCCCGCCTCGGATGAGGAGGCCCCTTCCAACCGGACAGCAGAAACCTGTTCGACAGTCGGACAGGTTTCGAAGCCTGCGCTCCCGCTTCGGCACCCGCCGTGGATGAGGCGGCCCTTCCAGCCGGGCAGCGGAAACCTGTCCGACTGTCGGACAAGTCTTGAAGCTTGCGGGCCCGTCTCGGCACCTGCCGTGGATGAGGGGCTCGGCTCTGGTCGGACAGGTCTTGGAGCCAGCGAACCCGCCGCGGATGAGGAGGCTCGGCCCCGGCGGGACAGCGGAACGCTGTCCGACAGTTGGACACGTTTCGAAGCGTGAGGCCCCGACTGCGGACCCGCCTTGGCTCCGGCCGGTAGCGGAAGACCTGTCCGACAGTCGGACAGGTTTCGAAGCTCGCGCTCTCGCCAGCGGACCGTCCTTGAATGAGTGGGCTCCCTGCTGTCGTGCCGTGGAAAGCTGTCCGACTGCCGGACAGCTTTGGAGGCGCGTCGGGCGGAACGCCTTCATCTCTCCACCCGCTCGAAGCGCACGCGGGCTCCCAGCTGGAGCTCCGTGCCGCGCTGGGGGTCGAAGGCGGTGAAGTCCAGCGCGGTGCCCACGAGGTTCCAGCCTCCCGGCGACGCGAATGGGTACACGCCCGTGCGCGTCCCGGCGATGCCCACCGCGAGCGCTGGCACCCGCGTGCGCGGCACCGGCAGCCGGGGACACGCGATGCTTGGATCCACGTCCCCCAGGTACGCGAAGCCCGGGAGGAAGCCCACGCAGCGCACCCTGTACTCGCGCGCCGTGTGGCGCCGCACCACTTCCTCCACCGGCAGGCCCGCGTGCTCGGCCACCTTCACCAGGTCCTCGCCGTCGTAGCGCACGCGGATGCGGATGAGCGGATGCTCCACGTGCGTGACCGGCGCCACGCGCAGCCGCGTCAGCACGAGCGCTGGGGACTCGGGCGGGGTCTCCGGGTCGAAGTACACGCAGGCGTGGGACTCGGTGATGACCGCGTCCCGCACGCCCGGCAGCGCGGACAGGGCTTCGCGCGCCAGTCCCCGGTCCACCGACTCCGGCAGCACCAGCCGCAACGCGCTGTCCCCCAGCGGCTCCGGCGGCTGCTCCAGCGCGTCCAGCATCGCGCGCACCTCGCGGGCCAGCACCACCGCGCCCGGCGTGTCGCCGTGCACGCACAGCGTGTCCACCGTGCCGCCCGTGGCCAGCCGCACCGTGTTCTCGCGCGCCTGCCCCACGTCCGTCAGCACCGCGCCGGGCTGGCCGCGCGGAATCAATGAACCGTCCGGCAACGTGCCCCGGTCCGCGAAGCCCTCGCGCGCATACCCGAGCCCCGCCGCCCGCGCCGCATCCCTCAACGCGCCGGTGCCGGGCCCCACGATCGTGACGTCCGTCCCCAGCGCCTCCACCACGCCATCCACCACCGCGCGCGCCAGCTCCGGGGACTTGTTGGCCGCGTGGTACAGCGCTCCATGAGGCTTCGCGTGCCGCAGCGGAACGCCACGCTCGCGGGACAGCACGGCCAGCTGTCCGCACTGCTCCGCTACCTGCGCACGCAGCACCTCTGGTGCTACGTCCAGCGCCTTGCGCCCGAAGTTCTCGCGGTCCGCGTAGGACGGATGCGCGCCCGCCATCGTGCCGTGTCGTTCGCACAGTTCCAGCGCCCGCCGCATGGACGCCGCATCCCCCGCGTGGCCTCCGCAGGCGATGTTCGCCAGGTGCGCGAGCGCGTAGAGCTGTTCGTCCTCCCCGGGCAGCTCCCCCAGGTCGATGTTGAGCAGGCACCGCGTCATGGGCTCACGCTACGCGAGCCCCCCACCTCAGCGGTAGGTGATGAGTGCGCGGTGTTCGCCCTCGAAGTGTCCGTGCTCGTTGAGAGTGGACAGATACCTGCCCCGCTCGCTGTAGATGACCTTCGTGACTCCACAGTTCGCCAGCGTCCAGTTCGTCCGGAACGCGTGCTCGTCCGGGATGCCCAGCAGGTCCTGGCTGATGGCCGTGATGGGGCCGCCGGAAGTGAACACCAGCGCCGTCCTGGAGGGCCCCAGCGAGGCCACGAGCGTCGCCAGCGCCTCCAGGCAGCGCGCCTTGAACGCGCTCCAGGACTCCCGGTACTCGCTGTCGTGTCCGCCCGCGACCCAGCGCCCCACGGCCTGGGTGAACAGGTCCTGATACGCGCGGCGAGGGTCCTTCGTCGCGGCCAGCTCTTCGCGCAGCACGGCGAAGTCCGCGTAGCGCGGCGTGTGCCGGTGCACGACCTCCTCGTGGTCGAACTCGTTGAAGCCTGCCGTCCGCACAGGCTCCACCTGCTGGCCCAGCGCCTGGAGGCACGCGTCCGCCGTCTCGCGGTGGCGCAGCATGGTGCCCGTCACCACGGCGTCCACCTTCGGCAGCCGCGTGCGCAGCGCTTCACCCAGGACGCGCGCCTGCTGCACGCCCACGTCCGACAGCTTGTCGTAGTCCTTCGCGCCGAAGGACGCCTGGCCGTGACGGATGAAGTAGAGCGCGCCCATCTCAGCCCCCCGCCTTCTTGATGAGCTGCCGGCAGCGGTAGGCCAGGTAGTTGACGATGAGCCAGTAGTTCTTGAACGCCGGGTTGCGCGTCTGCTTGTGGTGGTAGCGGTAGTAGATCTGCTGCGCGATGACCGCGAGCCGGAACACGCCGTAGACCTCGTAGAAGGTCCAGTTGGCGGGCTTCAGGCCGGTGCGCTCCAGGTAGTACGCCACCACCTCCTCGCGCGTGAGCATGCCGGGCAGGTCCGTGGGCTGACGGCGCGTCATGCGCAGGAAGGCGTCGTCATCCGCCTGGACCCAGTAGGCCAGCGTGTTGCCCAGGTCCATCAGCGGGTCGCCCAGCGTGGCCATCTCCCAGTCCAGCACCCCGATGACCTGCGTGGGGTCCTCCGGCTTGAGCACCACGTTGTCGAAGCGCCAGTCGTTGTGGATGATGCACGTCTTGATGTCCGGCGGGACGTGCGCGGCCAGCCACTCGCGCGTGCGCGTCATCCGGGGCACGTTCCAGGTGAGCGCCTTCTCGTAGCGGTCGGACCAGCCGGAGATCTGCCGCTGCGGATAGCCCGGCCCCTTGCCCAGCGACTGGAGGCCCACCGACTGCGCGTCCACGCCGTGCAGCGCGATGAGCTGATCCACCACGTTGAGGCACAGCTGGCGCGTGCGGGCCTTGTCCAGGTCCAGCCCCTTGGGCAGGTGCTTGCGCGGGATGAGGCCGGGGATGCGCTCCATCACGTAGAACTCCGCGCCCAGCACGGCCGGGTCCTGGCACAGCCCCACCATGGTGGGCACCACCGGGTACACGGGCTTGAGCGCCTGCTGCACCGTGTACTCGCGCGACATGTCGTGCGCGGACTTCGCCTTGGTGCCCGAGGGCGGCCTGCGCAGGATGAGGTCGCGGTTCTCGTACTTGAGCCGGTAGGTCCAGTTGGAGGCGCCGCCCGTGTACTGCGTCACCTCCGGCGTGCCCTGGAGCGAGGGCACCTGGGCCTTCAGCCACGCGTCCACCGCGGGCACGTCCAGCGCCTCGCCGGAGCGCACGGCCTTGCCCTCGTCCAGGGGGATGGAGACCGAAGCCGTCATGTTCAACCTCCCTTGCTGAAGCCGCGCTTCGCGAGTTCGATGCGGGTGATGACGCCCTTGTGCACTTCGTCCGGGCCGTCCGCGATGCGCAGGCTGCGCGCCTGGGCGAAGAAGCCCGCCAGCGGCGTATCGCGAGACACACCCGCGCCGCCGTGCACCTGGATGGCGTCGTCCACCACCTTCTGGAGCACGTTGGGCGCCACGACCTTGATGGCTGAAATCTCCGTCATCGCGCCCAGCGCGCCCACGTCATCCAGCTTCCACGCCGCGTACAGCGTGAGCAGGCGCGCCTGGTCGATGGCGATGCGCGCCTCCGCCACGCGCTCGCGGTTGCCGCCCAGGTTGATCAGCGGCTTGCCGAACGCGGTGCGGCCCATGCCCCGGTCGATCATCAGCTCCAGCGCCCGCTCCGCCGCGCCAATGCAGCGCATGCAGTGGTGGATTCGGCCCGGGCCCAGGCGGCCCTGCGCGATCTCGAAGCCCATGCCCGGCCCGGAGATGAGAGCGGACGCCGGCAGCCGCACGTTGTTGAAGTGCACCTCGCCGTGGCCGTGCGGGGCGTCATGGTCGCCGTACACGGGCAGCATGCGGATGATCTCCACGCCCGGCGCGTCCATGGGGACCAGGACCATGGAGTGCTGGTGGTGGCGGTCCGCGCCCGCCTGCGACGTGCGGCCCATGAAGATGGCCACCTTCGCGTTGGGGTGGCCCAGGCCGCTGGACCACCACTTCTTGCCGTTGAGGACCACATGGTCGCCGTCCACCTCGGCGGTGGCCTGCATGTTGGTGGCGTCCGACGACGCGGCGTCCGGCTCCGTCATGCAGAACACCGAGCGGATGTCGCCCGCGAGCAGCGGCTTCAGCCACTGCTCCTGCTGCTCCGGGGAGCCGTAGCGCCAGAGCACCTCCATGTTGCCGGTGTCCGGGGCGCTGCAGTTGAAGACCTCCGGCGCCATGAAGCTGCGGCCCATCTGCTCCGCGAGCGGCGCGTACTCCAGCGTGCTCAGTCCCGCGCCCAGCTTCGCGTCCGGGAGGAAGAGGTTCCACAGCCCTTCCGCCTTCGCGCGGGCCTTGAGCTCCACCATCACCGGCGGCACCTTCCACCGGCGCCAGTCGCCACCGGCCTCCATCGCATGCAGGGCCTGGAGGTACTCGGCCTCCACCGGCTCGATGTGGTCGGCCATGAAGCGCTTCACGCGCTCCAGGTATTCGGTCGTCCTGGCGGAAGGCTGGAAGTCCATGCGAGGCATCCTGCGCCCCGCCGGGTTGGCGATGCCACTGAATGTTGAACGTCTGTTCTGGGGCTGGCGCTGGCCTGGCCGCTGCCTTCAGCGGCGGCGAGGGCCCGGCGTCTTACGCGCGCGTGACGAGCGCGCTCCGCGACGGCCCTGGGCCTTCGGCTTGCGCGCGGGTGCACGAGGCGGGGCGGGCTGCTCGATGCTCGCGAGCATGATCCGCCGCAAGAGCGCGTACACGGGCAGCGGGTCGAAGCTCTTGTCCAGCTGGTGGTGCAGCGCGAGCCCGTCCACGCACGCCTTGATGATGACCGCGTAGTGCAGGTCCTCGGCGGTGGGGGCCGTGTCGTGGCCCGTGCGCACGTGCGCCACGGTGCGGGCGATCTCCTCGTCGCCCTGGCCCAGGAGCTGCGCGACGGCGGGCGTCAGCTCCCGGTTGCGCAGGCCCAGCGCGAACAGCTCGTAACGCAACCGGCACGTGCCCGGCGCGTCCGTGGCCAGCTTCTCGCCCCAGGCGAAGGCCGTCTGCGCCAGCTCCTCCGCCGGGGTCTGCGCGCGCAGCCGCTCCAGCTCCGACAGGTACTGCCGGCTCGCCTCCTGGGTGACGGCCAGGAGCAGCGCGTCCTTGCTGCCGAAGTAGTAGTGCACCAGGCCCTGGTTCACCCCGGCCTCGCGCGCCACCTCCTTCACCGTGGCGGCGTCGTAGCCGCGCTCCCCCAACACGCGCTGGCCGGCGGCGATGAGGCGCGCCCGGGCGTCAGGCTCCGGAGCAGCGGGAGGAGGCGGCGTCTTGCCACGGCGGGGGGATGGCATCCCAGACCCATAGGGCACCGCCTCCCACCCCCGCAAGGCCGGCGTCCGCTCGCCGCCTTGACATCCCGCGTTGTCGGTCTTAGTTAGTCGTGTGACTAAGTTAGTCGTCCGGCTAAATCAAAGGAGACGGGCCATGCGAGTCGAGTCCATGCGGTCGATGCAGTGGGTGAAGGCGGTGGCGGTGGGTGCGGCGTTGGTGTCGCTGCCGGCGATGGCCCAGGACATGGCGTCCTCGTCCACGGGACAGGAGCAGCAGCGGCGCGGGGCGTTCCTGCTGGAGCTGCATCCGCCCGCGCTGGACGGCTCGCTGTACGGCATCCGGGCGGAGGTCGCGCCGTCTAGGGACTCGCGGTTGGCGTTTGGCCTGCTGGGGCGTGCGGGCGGGTGGAACCGGTCGCTGGGCGCGAAGGCGCGCTTCAGCAACGTGGGCGGCGCCGACGTGAAGCTCAACTTCGGCGTGGGCGTGGACAGCCGCTACACGCTGGCCTTCCTGGCGGACGGCACGGTGCGTCCGTTCGTGGGGATGACGCTGGGCCTGGAGGAGTTCGTCGCGCGCCCGGACGGCGCGGCGGTGCCGGACCGGAAGGACTACACGACGACGGCCTTCCTGGAGCCGACGCTGGGCGTGATGTGGCGGCCGGGCTCCGGGCGCGTGGGCCTGTCGGCGCGGGCGGGCCCGGGCTTCACCTTCACGGACGTGCGCGAGCTCCAGGTGGGCAACAGCAACCTGGGCCTGCGCACGGTGTACCCCACGGCGTCGCTGGGCCTGCTGGTCGTCCTGTAGTCGACGGGGGCTCCGGAGCGTGCCGTGCGCGGTGGCTGGGTGGCTACACTCGCCACCCATGAGTGCCCCGTTCGAGTCCTACCGCGCCGAGTTCCCCGTCCTGAAGGAACAGCTCTACCTCAACCACGCCGGGGTCGCGCCCACGAGCACGCGCGCCGCCGCCGCGGTGAAGGCCTGGATGGACGACGTGGTGAATCACGGCGTCCTCCATGAGCGCGGCTGGGAGGCCCAGAGCGAGAAGGTGCGCGGGCTCGCCGCGCGCATCATCGGCGCGTCACCGGAAGAGGTGGCCTTCGTGCGCAACACCAGCCACGGCCTGGGGCTGGTGGCGGAAGGCCTGGACTGGCAACCCGGAGACGAGGTCGCCGTCGCCACGAGCCTCGAGTACCCCTCCAACGTCTACCCGTGGCTGCACCTCAAGGGCCGGGGCGTGGAGGTCCGCGAGATTCCCACGCCGGACGGCGGCGTGACGCCGGAGGCGGTGGCGTCCGTGCTCACTCCGCGCACGCGGCTGGTGGCGGTGTCGTCGGTGCAGTTCGCCACCGGCCACCGCACGGACCTGGATGCGCTGGGCGCATTGTGTGAGCGCTCCGGCGTGCTCTTGTGCGTGGACGGCATCCAGAGCGTGGGCTGCATCCCCGTGGACGTGAAGAAGAGCCGTGTGCACTTCCTCAGCGCGGACAGCCACAAGTGGATGCTGGGCATCTCCGGCATCGGCTTCCTGTACGTGGCGAAGGACGTGCTGCCGCGCGTGCGGCCCGCGCTGGTGGGCTGGCGCAGCACCACCGACGCGTGGAACTTCAACCGCTCGCACTTCGAGCTGCGCCCGGACGCGGCGAAGTTCGAGGAGGGCAGCGCCGCGTACCCCGGCATCTACGCGATGGGCGCCGCATTGGAATTGCTGCTGGAGGTGGGGACGGACGCCATCGGCGCGCGGATTGGCGAGCTGCTGGCCCAGCTGGACGCGGGCCTGCGCGGCCTGGGCTGCGACGTGGGCCCCGAGCCGAAGGACCGCGCGGGCATCCTCACCTTCCTGCCGCCGGGTGCGAACGTCCGGGCGCTCAGCGCGTACCTGTCGGAGAAGACGGTGTCCCACTCCGTCCGGCGCGGGCGCATCCGCCTGTCGCCGCACTTCTACAACACGAACGAGGAGATGGACCGGCTGGTGGAGCTGGTGCGCGCGTACCGGCCCGGGTGAGGCGTTCCACCCGGACCGCGTCGCGGAACGGCTACTGCGCGGGGAAGAGGTTCTCCACGGAGAGGTAGCGCTCGCCGGTGTCGTAGCAGAAGGCGAGCACGCGGCTACCGTCGGGGATCTCCGCCAGCTTCTGGTTCACCGCGGACAGCGAGGCGCCGGAGGACACGCCCACGAAGATGCCCTCCTCGCGCGCGGCGCGGCGGGCGAACTCGAAGGCGTCCTTCTCATCCACCTGGATGGTGCCGTCGAGGGCTTCCGTGTGCAGGTTCTTCGGGATGAAGCCCGCGCCGATGCCCTGGATGGGGTGCGGGCCCGGCTGGCCGCCGCTGATGACGGGGGACTTCACCGGCTCCACCGCGAACACCTTCAGCTTGGGCCACTTCGCCTTGAGCACTTCGGCGCACGCGGTGATGTGGCCGCCGGTGCCCACGCCCGTGATGAGGTAGTCCAGCCCCTCCGGGAAGTCGTTCAGGATTTCCTGCGCGGTGGTGCGCTTGTGGATCTCGATGTTGGACTCGTTCTCGAACTGCTGCGGCATCCACGCGTTGGGCGTCTGCGCGACGAGCTCCTGGGCGCGGGCGATGGCGCCCTTCATGCCCTTGGCGCGCTCCGTCAGGTCGAACTGGGCGCCGTAGGCGGCCAGCACGCGGCGGCGCTCGATGCTCATGGACTCCGGCATCACCAGGATGAGCTTGTAGCCCTTCACCGCGGCGACCATGGCCAGGCCGATGCCGGTGTTGCCGCTCGTCGGCTCGATGATGACGCTGCCCTCCTTGAGGAGGCCCTTCTTCTCCGCGTCTTCAATCATCGCCAGGCCGATGCGGTCCTTGATGCTGCCGCCCGGGTTGGCGCGCTCCAGCTTCAGGTGCACCGTCACGCGCGACGGGTACAGCCGGTTGATGCGCACGTGCGGCGTGTTGCCAATGGTCTGCAGGATGTTGTCGACCTTCATGGCGTCTCCTGTGAGGGGGAAGGGGCACTGCGTGGGGAAACTCAAATCTGGTAGTCGAGGACGTCCAGGCCCTCCTCGCCGTGGCGCGCGCGCACCTCGCTGCGGCGGGTGACCACGGACTTGGCGGGCACGCTCTGCGTGAGCCACGCGTTGCCGGCGATGATGCTGCCCCGGCCCACCACCGTGCCGCCTCCGAGGATGGTGGCGTTCGCGTACACCACGACGTCGTCCTCGATGGTGGGGTGGCGCTTCTTGTCCGCCAGCGCCTTCTCCACCATCAGCGCGCCCAGCGTGACGCCCTGGTAGAGCTTCACGTTGTCGCCAATCACCGTCGTCTCGCCAACGACCAGGCCCGTGCCGTGGTCGATGACGAACTTGCGGCCGATGGTGGCGCCCGGGTGGATGTCCACGCCGGTGCGCTGGTGGGCGTACTCGGTGAGCAGCCGCGGCAGCAGGGGGAAGTTCAGCCGGTGCAGCGCGTTCGCCACGCGGTAGATGGCGATGGCGTAGAAGCCCGGGTAGGTGAGGACGACTTCGTCCACGCTGCGCGCCGCGGGGTCCGCTTCGAAGATGGCGCGCGCGTCCTGCTGGAGCCACTCATAGAGGTCCGGCAGCTTTGCCATGAAGCGTGACGACAGGCCCGCGTCCGAGACGGGGTAGTGCGGCGCGAGCAGTGACTGGATGCGCTGGAGGCTCGCCTCCACGGCGGTGACGTCCCGGCGCACGGCGGCGGCGTTGCACTCCAGCCGCTCCGCGAAGTGGGGGAAGAGCAGCCCCAGCACCTGCGCGACGAACTCCGGCGCCGCCTTGCGCACGTCCGGGGGGAAGCAGTGGCGCTGCCGCGCCTCCAGCAGGGTGGCAACCAGTCGGGCGTTCGGATCGTCCATGGGGCGTTGCGTCAGAATAACGTGCCGTGACGGCGTTTTCTTTGATTCCGGTGCCGGAAAGGCTGATGGCGGCGGGATTGGTCTTTTTCCGGCGTCCCGGGGCGTAACGGCTGGGGTCTGGACGTGGATGCCGTTGGCGGGAAAACGTCGCGGATGCCCGGTCGTCCAGGGGCCGGGATGCGGTGCGCCACGGCACGGGTGAGTCGCGGGGATTACCCAGGGGGATGCCTGAGGGTCACAGCATCCACCGGGTCGCCCGGGTCCACCGCCGCTGGCTGGTGGGGCGGCGGTTCACGGCCGATTCACCCCAGGGCCGGGGCGAGCTGGCGCACGGGGTGTCCGGGCGGACGTTGCTGAACGTGGATGCGCACGGCAAGCACCTGTTCCACACGTTCGAAGGGGACGTGCGGCTGCACATCCACCTGGGGCTCTTCGGGCGCATCCGTCACTTCCGGAACGACGGGCCGGTGCCTTCCACGGCGTGCCGGCTGCGGCTGGCTTCGGACGGGGCGACGCTGCACCTGTCGGGGCCGTCCGCGTGCGAGCTGTTGTCGCTGGAAGACGAGGCCGCGTTGCGCGCGAGGCTGGGCGAGGATCCGCTGCGCGTGGATGCGTCACCGGACCGGGCGTATGCGCGGCTGACGCGGGGACGGATGCCGCTGGCCCAGGCGCTGCTGGACCAGGGGCGCATCGCGGGCGTGGGGAACATCGTCCGGGCGGAGGCGCTGTTCGTCGCGAAGCTGCCGCCGCTGTTGCCCGCGTGCGAGCTGGAGCGGGACGCGTTCGACGGGTTGTGGAGTGCGATGCGCGCGCTGTTGCAGGACGGCGTGCGCGACGGGCTCATCGTCACGCCCGGTGCGCCGCCGCTTCCATCTCCCGGGCGCAAGCGGGCGGAGCGCTTCTGCGTGTACAGCCGCGCGGGCCTGCCATGCCCTCGCTGTGGCGCGAAGGTGACGGGGCAGGTGCTGGCGGCGCGCACGCTCTACTTCTGCGCCGCGTGCCAGGGCGTGGACCGCGTGCGGCGGTCGCGCCGGAAGCCGGTTTTCGCTCCTGCCCCTTGAGCCTCCTGGCCCTCCCACTCTCAGGGCGCGGGCTGCGCGGCGAGCCGGGCGCGGAGCTCGTCCGCGTGCTTCTGGTAGTGCGGCAGGTCCGGGTCCTGATGCTCGCGTGCCAGTGAGACGGCGCGCTCGCGATGCGTCAGGGCCTCCTGGAGACGTCCCGCCGCTTCCAGGGCATCCGCCAGGCTGTCGTGCGCGTTGGCGGAGTCAGGGTGGAGCGAGACGTTGCGCTCGAAGGCGGCGATCGCCTGGGGAAGACGCTTGCCCTTCAGGTGGTGATAGCCCACCCCGTTGAACAGGCGCTCCTGCGGCACCACCGGGTAGCCCACACGCCTGGACAGCCCCGCGTAGTGCGCCTCCAGGCGCGCCAGGTCTCCGGCCATCTGGAGCTTTTCGGGGACCTTCCAGCCGTTGAAGAGGAACCGCAGCCCTTCGTACGCCCCGATGTGCGGGATGCTCGCGTGGTCGTCCTGGCCGCGCAGTTCGTCGTAGCGCCACGTGAGGTTCGCGGGCTTTCGCCTGCGCAGTTCCTGGGTGAGCGTGCGAAGGCGGGCGACGTTGGGCGCCTCCTCCGCGTCCTCGTACAGGTACAGCGCGCGGCCCGGCGCGGCGAGACGCGCGAAGGCCTCCGGCGCGGTGCGCAGCAGCTCACTGGAGTTCCATTGGATGGACGGGCTGATGGCCACGTAGGCGTTGAAGCTCTCCGGCTTGTGCGTGAGGACGTGCATCGCGAAGAGGCCGCCGAACGAGTGGCCCACGAGGATCCGGTAGGGCTGCGTGCGGTAGCGCGCCTCCACGGCAGGGGCGAGCTCCTCGGTGAAGAAGCGCAGGAAGGTGTCCGCATGGCCCGCCTTGGGCGCGACCTCGGAGAGCAGCCGGCCGTCGTCGATGCGCTCCGTCTTGGAGAAGGGCGGGGTGAGGTCGCGGTCGCGGTCCGTCGTGTTGGGGACCCCGACGACGATCATCTCCGGGAGGTGCCGCGTCCGCGCCAGGAACTCCACCATGCCGGCGACGTGGACGAAGTGCGTCTCCGCGTCCAGCACGTAGAGCACCGGGTAGCGCTCGGTGGGAGCGGCCTCGTAGCCGCCGGGGAGGTGGATCATCAGCGGCCGCTCCTCCCCCAGCACCTTGGAGGTCAGCGTGATGCGGGTGCCGACGACGATGGGCGTCTCCCCGGCCGCGAGGGCCGCGCTCCCATGAAGGACGGACAGCAGGGCGACGCTCCACAACCCACGGCAGAGCAACTGCGACAGGCGCATGTGAATCCCCCGGGAAAGCCCACGACCGTAGCGAGGGCGTCGGCGGGTACAAGCGGACAGCCGGAGGCCCTGCTCCCCGCTGACGCTTGCCGACCCGGGGGCCCCTGGGGACGATGAGGTCATGACGACCGCCCTGTCCTATGCCCATGGCACCAGCACCACCCCGCTGCTGGGGGAGACCATCGGTCAGAACCTGCGCCGCACCGTCGAGCGTTACGGCGACCGCGAGGCGCTGGTGGTGGCCTCGCAGAACTACCGCGTCACCTGGCGGCAGTTCTGGGACGCGACGACGGCGGTGGCCAAGGGCCTGCTGGCGCTGGGCATCCAGAAGGGGGACCGGGTGGGGCTCTGGTCGCCCAACCGCTTCGAGTGGACGGTGTCGCAGTACGCGCTCGCGCGCACGGGCGCCATCCTGGTCAACCTCAACCCCGCCTACCGCACGTCGGAGCTGGAGTACGCGCTCAACCAGGCGGGCGTGAGCGTGCTGCTGCTGGCGAAGGGCTTCCGGCAGACGGACTACACCCAGATGCTGGCGGAGGTGCGGCCCCGGTGCGCGGGCCTGCGCGAGGCGCTGGTGCTGGACTCGGACTGGGACCGGCTGATGAAGGGGGGCGCGAAGATTGGCGACGACGTGCTGGAGGCGCGCGAGTTGTCGCTCCAGTTCGATGACCCCATCAACATCCAGTACACGTCCGGCACCACGGGCTTCCCGAAGGGCGCGACGCTGTCGCACCACAACGTGCTCAACAACGGCTTCTTCGTGGGCGAGGTGCTGCGCTACGGACCGGAGGACCGCGTGTGCATCCCGGTGCCCTTCTACCACTGCTTCGGCATGGTGATGGGCAACCTGGCCTGCACGTCGCACGGCTCGGCCATGGTGATTCCGGGCGAGGCGTTCGACCCGCTGGCAGTGCTCCAGACGGTGCAGGCCGAGCGCTGTACGTCGCTCTACGGCGTGCCCACGATGTTCATCGCGGAGCTGGACCACCCGCGCTTTGGCGAGTTCGACCTGCGCACGCTGCGCACCGGCATCATGGCGGGCTCGCCGTGCCCGGTGGAGGTGATGAAGCAGGTGCAGTCGCGGATGCACATGGGGGAGGTCACCATCTGCTACGGCATGACGGAGACGTCGCCCGTGTCCACGCAGAACCCGCTGGATGACACGCTGGAGAAGCGCGTGGCCACGGTGGGCCGCGTGCATCCGCACCTGGAGGTGAAGGTGGTGGATCCGGACTCGGGCGCGGTGGTGCCGCTGGGGCAGCCGGGGGAGCTGTGCACGCGCGGCTACAGCGTGATGCTCGGGTACTGGGAGAACGCGGAGGCCACGGCGGCGGCCATCGACCGGGCGGGGTGGATGCACACCGGTGACCTGGCGACCATGGACGGGGAGGGCTACGTCAAGATTGTCGGCCGCATCAAGGACATGATCATCCGGGGCGGCGAGAACGTGTACCCGCGCGAGGTGGAGGAGTTCCTCCACACGCACCCGGAGATTTCCGAAGCGCAGGTCATCGGCGTGCCCAGCGTGAAGTACGGCGAGGAGGTGATGGCGTGGGTGCGCTTGAAGTCCGGCGCCTCGCTCACGCCGGAGACGCTGACGGCGTTCTGCACCGGCCGCATCTCCACGTTCAAGATTCCCCGCCACTGGAAGTTCGTGGACAGCTTCCCGATGACCGTCACCGGCAAGGTGCAGAAGTTCCGCATGCGCGAGGTCTCCATCGCCGAGCTGGGGCTCGGCGACGTGGCCACCATCAAGACCGCCTGACGGGCTTCTTCTTCGCGGCGGGCTTCTTCTTCGCGGCGGGGGCCTTCTTCGCGGCCTTCTTCATCGCGGCGCGGTTGGAGGCCTCCACGGCGCGGCGGGCCCAGGGCAGCAGCCGGCGGCCGTCATCCTCGGCGTCCGTAGGCGGCGTCCAGTAGCTCATGGGCTGTTCCTTGCCGCGGCTCTGGTAGATGAAGGGCCGGCAGCCCTCGGCCTCGAAGGCGGGGCGGGTGACGTCGTCCGTCTTCAGGTAGAGCTGGCCCTGGATGATGAGGCCGAACATCCGGCCGCCGAAGTACAGGCCCCAGCCGCCGAACATCGAGCGGGCCTGCACCGGGCCGAGCGGCTCCAGCAGTTCGACCGTGTACTCCACGAAGCTGTCCATACGGGGCATGGGCGAAGTCCTCCGGACGGAGGACTCTAGCGGTCCGGGCCCGTGACATGCGGGCTCATTACACCTCCGTGAAGTACATGCCGGTGGCGCCGGTGCGCTCCAGTTCAGCCTTCAAGTCCTCGGACACGATGAGGGCGATGGACCAGCCCCAGGGCCGGAAGATCTTCGCGCCACCCACCTTCGACTTGTCGATGCGCATGACGTCCACGGAGCGGTACTCGCCAATCCGCTCCGGCTGCCCGTGTCGGGCCTCCCAGAATCGGACTCCTTCCGATGCCTGCTCGTCGATGCAGCGGATGACCCGGGGAGTGACGAGCATGACGTATTGGTCCGGGTGCTTCGGAATGGTGATGGGAACAAGCTGCACGTCGTCGGCGGCGTGTTCTGCCAGGAGTGTTGCGAGCTTGACGTGAATGACCGGAACCATGCTCAGCCCCGCCATGGAGAAGTCACGAGGCTTTCCGGGCTCCATGATGGGGACTCGAAGCGGCCCCGTGAGTCCGACAGGCTTGTCTGTCCTGAACCGCCAGGCGCTATCGACCTCCACTCCGTTCTTGTCGACCGGATCATCCAGATACCAGTAGCCCTCCTCGGGGTCGCCATGCAGTTCGAAAAAACGATGGGCCATGGTGGTTGTCTCAACGTCCAGGGCGAGTGGTCAGCAGCTTGTTCAGTTCAGTGCCTGGAGTTCTTGCTTCTTCAGCAAGCTCCTTGAGCGCGCCCGTCAGTGCATCGCGGCATTGGGTGACAGTCCTGCATTGCTCGGTGGCGTCCAAGAGGCGTCTCATCACACGTCGATGATACTCGGCGGGATGAGGACCCCGGTGGCCTGGGACCTCGACGATGTTCTCCGGGTCCTTCAGTTCCATCCCGGCCTTCTTGAAGAGCTTCCGGAAGAGCGGGGTCCACGGCCCGCCAGTCTTCGAAGACTTCTCATTGCGGATGGTGGCCAGATGATGACGCTGGGGCTTGCCGGACCGCGATGACATGGCCACCGCGTTGGGCGCCAGCGCGAGGGTGAAACCGTCGGCCGTCATGGCCACGGAGCGCACGCCACCGAGGGAGACGAACTGGAGGCCCGCCTGTGTCTCCACCGCGACCGCCGCCTGCGCGGAGCCGGGCAGGGTGGGCGCCTTCATCGCGAGCCCCGCAGTGTTGCCAATCGCCGCCGTGGCCAGCATCACGAAGCCGCGCGCGGCGTTCCTCCCCATCACCGCTCCGTAGGCTTCGCCCGCGTCGCGCACCTGGAGGAACGTGGTGGCCCCATCCACGTGGCGCACCAACGTCACCCAGCCGTCGAGGAGGATCCACGCGGTATCCACGCCCAGGTACGCAATCGCTGTGGCGGTGATGAGGGCGGCCAGTCCCTTGGACACAGGCTCCGGCATGGCCCACAACAGCAAGTACATCGTCACGGCGGACGTCATCGTGGCTATGACGGCCTGGGGGCTCGCCATGCCCTTTAGGGCTTCGGCCGTCTCGTTCCAGACGGAGTCCATCGCGATGGCCATGGCCAGGGCATAGCGTCCGTCGCTGCCCAGCAAGGGCCCTTCCTCCAGCAACCGCAGGCAGTCCCCCGGCTGCTTGCGCTTCTTGCCGCACCACTGCTGGTAGCCGCGCGTCAGGTCGTCCGACGCATCCAGAAGCCGTAGCTCCCGTGCCTCTTCCTCACCCAGTGGGACGATTTGCCGTGTCCGCTCGCGGAAGCCGAAGAGGCCGCTGCGCTCCGGCAGGCCGAACAACTCTCTCGCTTGCCGCAGCGGATGGGCGAAGGGCCGCACGTCCCTGGCGAGCGTCCTCACCGCCGCCTTGAACTCGTCCTCCTACAGCCGGGCCTCGGAGGCAGACGCGCCTTCCTCCTCCCGGGGCGTGACGACGACCCTCTCGCCGTCGTCCACTTCCAGGCGCACGACCCGCGTCGTGGCGCAGCCCGAGACCCACAACCCCAGTAGCAGCACCCAACCGAGCTGCTTCATCACCGGGGTTCCCCCAGCTCTCGCAGGAAGAACCGGCGCACGTCGTCCCGGTAGTACCTGCCTTCGGGGCCGTGGCCTTCGCCGGGCATGATCAGCAGGTCGAAGTGCTTGTTCGCGCGCACCAGCGCCTGGACCATCCGCATCGTCGTGGACAGCGAGGCGTTCACGTCGCTCGTTCCGTGCATCAGCTTGAGCGCTCCCTGGAGCTTGTCCGCCAGGGCCTCGTTGGAGCCCGCCGCGTAGCCCTCTGGGTTCTCCGACAGCAGGCCCATGTTCGGCTCGTTGATGAGGGCCTCTTCCGTCAGGGCGCCCGGTGCTCCCGCGTAGCCGGCCTTGAAGAACGTCGGTGCCGTCAGCATGCCCCGCAGCGCGAAGTAGCCACCCCAGGAATGGCCATGGATGCCCACCCGCTCCAGGTCCATGTAGGGTCGGCTGGCTGCCGCCTGCTTCAGCGCCGCGACGTGGTCTGGAATCTCCGTCTGCCCCACGCGGCCGTAGTTCACGTCCTGGAAGGCCTTGCCCCGCCCGGGCGTGCCCCGCGCGTCCAGCACCACCGTGATGAACCCGAGCTGCGCCAGCGAATGCGCGATGATCGACTCATACGGGCCCACGTAGCTCCAGGGCACCACCGTCGTGAACGGCCCCGCGTAGATGACGTCGAGGACCGGATAGCGCTTCTTCGGATCGAAGTCCCTCGGCTTGTAGAGCGCGCCGTACAGGGGCGTGACGCCGTCCGCGGCCTTGACCGTGATGCCTTCCGGCGGTGTGTAGTGCAGCTCGGCCAGGGCGCTCGTGTCTGACTTCGCGTAGCGGAAGGAGGGGCGCCCCTCCGTGGACACCACGTCCCAGACCCTCGGCTGCTCCCGCGTGGAGTGTCCGTCCACGAAGAAGCTCGTGGAGGGGGACAGCACGGCACGGTGGAGCCCGGGCTCGGGCGTCAGCCGCTTCAGGGGGCCGCCCGCGATCCGCGCCCGGTACACCGACCGGTCGTAGGGCGCCCCGGGCTCGGCGGAGGCGGTGACGAAGAGGGCGTCTGACTTTGGCGTGATGCCCACCACCGCGTGGACCGGAAACGCGCCCTGGGTGAGCTGGCGCACGAGCTTGCCGGAATAGTCATACAGGTAGACGTGGCGCCAGCCATCGCGCTCGGACATCCAGAGGAAGTGCTGGTTGTCCGGCAGCGGCTTCACCTGCTGGGACCAGCCGCCCACCGAGAACTCCAGCGCCGCCACGAACGTCTCCTTCCGCTCCTCCCGCAGCACACGGCGGCGCTTGCCCGTCAGTGGATCCACCGCCACCAGGTCCAGCCGTTTGCCATCCCGTGACAGCTGGAGCACCAGCGCCTCGCTGCCGTCCGGCCGCCAGCCCGAGAACCAGTCATAGCGCTCCGACGTGTCGCCGGGCGCGGGCGTCACCTGTCCCGCTTCCACCGAGACGAAGTGCAGCTCCGAGCGCATCAGCGGAGTGCCCGTCTTGGAGTAGGGGACCCACGTCACCTTCTCCAGGGGGGTGCTGTAGTCGACCAGCGGGAGCCGGTGCATGCCCTGCATGTCGTCGCGCCAGACCGCGAGGAACCGGCCCTGGGGAGACCATGTGCCTTCGGGCAGCCGCCAGGGCGAGTCCTCCGTGCTGGTGCGCTCCAGCCGGATCGCGCCCTTCGCGTCCACCACAGCGAAGCCCGTGTCCCGCTGCACCGCGACCGTTCCCCCGTCCGGCGACAGGCTGTTGCCAGGCACGAGCGACAGCGCGGCCGGATGCGTGGGCTCGAGCGCCACGAGCCGCTTGTCGGTGAGACCCAGGGAGAAGGCCCGGCCCTGGACGGTGAAGACGATTCCCTTCGCATCGGCGGTGAGCGTGAAGGGCATGACGGCGGGCAACGTCATCGGCTTGCTGAACAGCGCAGTGAGCTGGGACCGCAGCGATTCCGAATCCAGCAGGGGCTGCTGGGTGCGGCGCTTCGCATCCACCAGGACCCACGTGTCCCGGTAGGGCTCGACCCTGGACCAGTACACGAACCGGTCGCCCTCGGGCAGCCACCGGGGCGGGGTCAGGGTGTCCCGGATGCGGTCCGGCCAGCGGAGCGAGGCTTCCGAGAAGTCGAGTCGCGGCTGGAGGGCGTCCCCGGCTCCGGCTCCCATCGCCTGCCAGGGGACGGCGAGTCCCGCGAGAAGGAGCGCGAGGCGCGCACTCGACAGGAGTCCACCACGGTGGGGAAGGGAAGGCGTCATGGGCACTCTCTCCGGAACGAGGTGAAGGGAACCGTCAGGCCAGGCGTCGCGGTGCCGGGGACGTGGCGCCGAGCAGCTCGGCCAGCGTCTTCAAGCCCCGCTCCAACTCGTCGCGAGAGCCGGCCGCGGCCAGCGACACTCGCAGCGCATTGGGTGCCTGGCCCGGCCGGGCCGCGAACAGGTGTGACGGGCCGAGCAGCACGTCGCGCGCGGCGGCGGCTTCCACCAGCTCCGTGGCGCGGCGCTGCTCGGGGATGGGCATCCACAGGAAGTACGCGCTGGGGTGCGCGACATAGGGATGGCCCTTCAGCACCTTCGCCGCCAGGGTCTGCCGGGCCGTGGCTTCAGCGCGCCGCGCGTCGCGCAGGGACTCGGCCGTCCCGTCCGTCACCCACTGCGTGGCCAGCTCATTCATCAAGGGAGACCCCGACCAGACCGTCGCCGCGGCCGCGTTCTCCAGCGTCTGCCACGACTGGGCCGGCGCCCGGATGTAGCCGACGCGCAGCGCGGGCAGCACCGCCTTGGACAGGCTCCCCAGGTGATAGGTCCGCTCGGGCGCGAGCGCGGCCAGGGGGGCGGGCGCCTTCGCCACGAGCGGGGCCAGCGCGCCGTTTTCGATGACGGTGACGTCGAACTTCCGGCAGACCTCCACCAGCGCCTGCCGCCGCTTCAGGGGCATGACGACCGTGGTCGGGTTGTGGTTCGTGGGAGTGCAGTAGAGCACCCGCGCCTTGCTCCTCCGGCAGGCCTCCGCGAGCGCTTCGGGCACGAGCCCCTCCGCGTCGAGCGCCACCGGATGCGTGGGCAGCCGGAGCCACTCCGCGGCGGCGAGGACTCCGGGATAGGTGACGTCCTCCACCAGCAGGCCGTCCGCGTTCGCGAGCAGGGACAACACCATCAAGGTTGCGTGCTGGGCCCCGCTGCTCACGATGACGTTCTCGCGCGTGGCAGGCACACCCGCGAGCTCCAGCCAGCGGGCTCCCGCCACCCGCTGGGCCTCCGTGCCCGCATGGGCCTGATAGCCACTGAGCGCGCCCAGGTCCGCGCGTTCACTCAGCCGCTGGAGCGCGGCGGCGAACGCGAGATGCCCCATGTCGCCGGGCACGATGGGCACCGCCGTGGGGCCCAGGTCGATGCGCGTCCGGTCGAGCTGGGGCGAGTAGCGGTCTCCGTCCCGCAGGTTCCGCACGAACGTCCCGTTGCCCACCTGGCTCCAGATGAGTCCCCGCCGCTCCGCTTCAGCGTAGGCCCGGGTCACCGTTCCCAGCGACGTCCCCAGCGTGCTCGCGAGCTCCCGGTGCGTGGGAAGCCGGTCCCCCGCGCGAAGCCGCCCCGCGCTGATGTCCGCCGCGAGCGCATCGACGAGCGCACCGTACAGGGGGCCCTCGGACCGTTTCAGGCGCGGCTTCCAATTGGAGTGGGACATGAATCACATTGTACCATGACAATCCGGAGCATGTGCCAGGGCCCTGGCGGGCTTCCTCGGTGGGAGGCTCTACACTTCCGTGAAGTACATGCCGGTGGCGCCGGTGCGCTCCAGCGCTGTCTTGATGTCCTCGGAGACGATGAGGGCAATCTTCCAGCCCCAGGTGCGGAAGACCCTTGCGTGGCCCACCTTCGACGCGTCGATGCGCATTCCCGCGACGGAGTAGTACTGGCCTGCCTTCTCGGGCTGCTTGTGCTTGATGGGATCCCAGTACTCCACTTCTCGCGAGGCCTCGTCGTCGATGCAGCGGATCAACCGGGTGGCCACGAGCATGTTGAACTGTTCGGGATGGCCAGGGATGGCCACGGTGAAAAGCTGGACGTCATCAGGCGCAAGCTCCGCGAAAACCGTGGCCAGCTTCACGTGGAGGATGGGCGTACTGCCGACGCCTGCTTCGGAGTAGTCCAGCGGTCTTCCAGGCTCGTCGATGGGAACCTGGAGGGAACCGGGGGCTTGGATGGGCCTCCCCGCGCTGAACATCCAGGGGTCCTCGACCCCCGTGGACTTTTCATCGACGGGATCACCCAGATACCAGCGCCCCTGCGCGTAGACGTCCTCTGTCAGTCTGAAGTAGCGGGTGGTCATGGTCGTGTGGGTCAGCGGCCTCGGGTCAGCAGTCGATTGAGTTCCGTGCCATGGGTTCTGGCCTGCTCGCCAAGGATCCTGAGCGCATCGGTCAGGGCTTCGCGGCATGCTTCCACGCTTCGACAGTCGGAGGTCACCTGCCTCAACCTGTCATAGACGAGTTGGTGGTACTCGGCGGGATGGGGCCCCCGGTGGCCCGGGACCTCGACGATGTTCTCCGGGTCCTTCAGCTCCATCCCAGCCCGCTTGAAGATGCGCCGGAAGAGCGGGGTCCAGGGGCCGCCAGTCTTCGAGGACTTCTCATTGCGGATGGTGGCCAGATGGTGACGCTGAGGCTTCCCGGAGCGGGATGACATGGCCACCGCGTTGGGCGCGAGCGCGATGGTGAAACCATCAGCCGTCATGGCCACGGAGCGCACACCCGCGAGGGAGACGAACTGGAGGCCCGCCTGCGTCTCCACCGCGACCGCCGCCTGCGCGGAGCCCGGCAGGGTGGGGGCCTTCATCGCGAGCCCCGCCGTGTTGCCAATCGCCGCCGTGGCCAGCATCACGAAGATGCGTGCGGCGTTTCTCCCCATCACCGCTCCGTAGGCTTCGCCCGCGTCGCGCACCTGGACGAACGTGGTGGCATGGTCCACGTGGCGTACCAGAGTCACCCAGCCGTCGAGGAGGGTCCACACGGTGTCCACGCCCAGGTAGGCAATCGCCGTGGCGGTGATGAGGGCGGCCAGGCCCTTGGACACGGGCTCCGGCATGGCCCACAGCAGCAGGTACATCGTTACGGCGGACGTCATCGTGGCCATGACGGCCTGGGGACTCGCCATGCCCTCCAGGGCTTCGGCCGTCTCGTTCCAGACGGAGTCCATCGCGATGGCCATGGCCAGGGCATAGCGGCCGTCGCTGCCCAGCAAGGGGCCTTCCTCCAGCAACCGCAGGCAGTCTCCCGGCTGCTTGCGCTTCTTGCCGCACCACTGCTGGTAGCCGCGCGTCAGGTCGTCGGACGCGTCGAGAAGCCGCAGTTCCCGTGCTTCTTCCTCGCCCAGTGGGATGATCTGCCGACTGCGCTCCCGGAAGCCGAAGAGGCCGCTGCGCTCCGGCAGGCCGAACAGCTCGCGTGCTTGCCGCAGCGGATGGGCGAAGGGCCGCACGTCCCTGGCGAGCGTCTTCACCGCCGCCTTGAACTCGTCCTCCTCCAGCCGGGCCTCGGAGTGAGACGCGCCTTCCTCCTCCCGGGGCGTGACGACAACCCTGTCGCCGCCATCGACTTCCAGGCGCACGACCCGCGTCGTCGCGCAGCCGGATACGAGCAGTCCCAGCAGCAGTGCCCAGCCCAGTCGACTCATGTCTGCTTCAGTCCTCCGTCAAGATGAGGCTCCTGTGCAGCACCTGCTCACTACACTTCCGTGAAGTACATGCCGGTGGCGCGGCTGCGCTCCAGGGCGGTCTTGAGGTCCTCGGAGACGATCAGGGCAATGGACCAACCCCAAGTGCGGAAGACCTTGGCGTCGCCTACTTGCGTCGGGTCGATGCGCATGCCGTACACGGAACGGTACTGACCGACCTTCTCCGGCCGTCCGTCCTTGGGCTCCCAGCGCCGGGCTTCCTCCGATGCACGCTCATCAATGCAGCGGATCATCCGGGTCGCCACGAGCATGCTGAATTGTTCGGGTTGCCCCGGGATGTCCACAGGCAGGAGCTGGACGTCGTGGGGGGCCAGTTCCGCGAAAAGTGTGGCCAGCTTGACGTGGAGGATGGGCGCCCGTCCAACGCCGGCCGCTGAGAAGTCCAGAGGCCTTCCTGGCTCGTCAATCGGAAGCCGAAGAGGGGTCTTCACTTGAACGGGCTTGCCTGCCCGGAACATCCAGGGATCTTCGAGTTCCACTCCGTTCTCATCGACGGGGTCTCCCAGATACCAACGGCCCGGAGCCTCCACATCCTCTGACAAGTCGAAGTAGCGCTTCACCATGGCCTGTTCCGTTAACGCCCCTGGGTCAGCAAGCGGTTGAGAATTGAGCCCTGGGTGACAGCTTCATTCGCCAGGGCTCGCAGTTCTTGGGTCAGGGCTTCCCGGCATGCTTCCACACTCCGACATCCTTGAGTTGCTTCATCCAACCGGTTGTAGATCCGCTCGTGGTACGCCCTGGGATGAGGCCCTCGGTGGCCCGGGACCTCGATGATGTTCTCCGGGTCCTTCAGCTCCATCCCAGCCCGCTTGAAGATGCGCCGGAAGAGCGGAGTCCAGGGGCCGCCGGTCTTCGAGGACTTCTCATTGCGGATGGTGGCCAGATGGTGACGCTGAGGCTTCCCGGACCGCGATGACATGGCCACCGCGTTGGGCGCGAGCGCGATGGTGAAACCATCAGCCGTCATGGCCACGGAGCGCACACCCGCGAGGGAGACGAACTGGAGGCCCGCCTGCGTCTCCACCGCGACCGCCGCCTGCGCGGAGCCCGGCAGGGTGGGGGCCTTCATCGCGAGCCCCGCCGTGTTGCCAATCGCCGCCGTGGCCAGCATGACGAAGATGCGCGCGGCGTTTCTCCCCATCACCGCTCCATAGGCTTCGCCCGCGTCGCGCACCTGGAGGAACGTGGTGGCATGGTCCACGTGGCGTACCAGAGTCACCCAGCCGTCGAGGAGGGTCCACACGGTGTCCACGCCCAGGTAGGCAATCGCCGTGGCGGTGATGAGGGCGGCCAGGCCCTTGGACACCGGCTCCGGCATGGCCCACAGCAGCAGGTACATCGTTACGGCGGACGTCATCGTGGCCATGACGGCCTGGGGACTCGCCATGCCCTCCAGGGCTTCGGCCGTCTCGTTCCAGCCGGAGTCCATCGCGATGGCCATCGCCAGGGCATAGCGTCCGTCGCTGCCCAGCAAGGGGCCTTCCTCCAGCAAGCGCAGGCAGTCTCCCGGCTGCTTGCGCTTCTTGCCGCACCACTGCTGGTAGCCGCGCGTCAGGTCGTCGGACGCGTCGAGAAGCCGCAGCTCCCGTACTTCTTCCTCGCCCAGTGGGATGATCTGCCGACTGCGCTCCCGGAAGCCGAAGAGGCCGCTGCGCTCCGGCAGGCCGAACAGCTCGCGTGCTTGCCGCAACGGATGGGCGAAGGGCCGCACGTCCCGGGCGAGCGTCTTCACCGCCGCCTTGAACTCGTCCTCCTCCAGCCGGGCCTCGGAGTGAGACGCGCCTTCCTCCTCCCGGGGCGTGACGACAACCCTGTCGCCGCCATCGACTTCCAGGCGCACGACCCGCGTCGTCGCGCAGCCGGATACGAGCAGTCCCAGCAGCAGCACCCAACCCAGCCGCTTCATTCCGGCCTCAGTCCTCCGTCAGCAGGAGGCTCCAGAGCAGCACCTTCTTCTTGCCCGGCGGCCGGTGCAGGCAGCGGAGCGGGCCGTCCTGGGAGGCCACGAACACGATGGCTCCGGAGTGCTGGTTGGCGAAGACCGCCGCGGCGCGGTGGCGTGAGCCGTGCTGATGGATGGGGTAGTGCGGCCCGGGACGCCCCTGAAGGGTGCGCGCCTCGAAGACCTGCGGCGGGCCGCTTCGCGGGAGCGCAATCTGATACCCCGCGCAGAGCACCTCCAGCTCCGGCCCCAGCACCAGCGCGTTGTCCACCGCCGTGAACTGCCCGATGCTCTCCACCAGCGCCTGGAAGTCGCTCTCCGTCGCCTTGTCGTCGTGCTCGGCGGCGGCCTTCTTCAGCTCCGGATCCTCTTCCTCCTCCGCCGCCTTGCCGGCCTCCGCCTGCCAGGCGCCGTTGATGAGGTCCGCCCGCGCCTGCACGAAGCGCTGCAACCGCTGACGCAACAGCGAGCCCTGCTCCGGCGGCAGGACGTACTTGCCTCGCGCCCGGAATCGCTCCACGTCGTGCTGCTTGGGCAGGAACGCGATGAGCCCTCCGTGATGCAGGCCCGCCATCCTCCGGATGAGCCCCTGCACCGCGTTGGACACGTACCATTCGCGGTTGCCGCCCATCAGCGGCTGCACCTTGGGCAGCGACTCCACCAGCGAGGAGCACATCTCCATCAGCGCCGCGCGCACCGCGCTGTCCTCGTGGAAGAGCAGGTCGTGCAACGCCACGCGCCGGCCCGGCGGCACCGGCGCGCCCTGCTCGTAGCGGAACACCTCGCGCCCCTGCGTGCTCACCACCAGGTGGCCCGGCTCCGGCGCGTGCAGGATGAAGACGTCCTCCTCACCCTCGGCGTGGAACTCCGTGTACTCCACCCGGCGCGCCAGCCCCTGGATGCGCAGCTTGCCCTCGCGCGGCCCCACCACCACCGCCGTGCGCGGCAGGTTCGCCGCGGGCGCCAGCTTCACCAGCGCCTCCACGCTGAAGTCGGTGATGCTCGACTTGGCCTCCAGGGGCAGCGTCTCCCACGCCTGCCGCTTGCCCTTCTGTCCTCCGATGTAGACCGTCTCGCGCACCGCCTGCAGGCCCTGCAACCCCTGCGCGTGGTAGGCGATGCGCACGCGCGTGGCCTCGCCCTCCTCCCGGCCCAGGCTCGCGAAGAACACCGTGTCCGCCAGCACGACCAGCAGCTTCAGCGTCGGCTCGGCGAGCGGCGTCTTGGCGAACTGCCGGAGCCACCCACGCAGGGCTTCTCCGGGATATTGCAGGCCGGGTTCATCCATCGGGCGGGCAGCATAATCACGGCGCCGTGTTTCCCGGTGGAAGTCGCTCGCGCGCCGCGATGCGGCGTTGGGTTCCCACCGTGCGCCCGACCTGTAGCACCGACGTCACGACAGTCCTGGGCCACGAAGGGTTGTCGACACCCGGCCGCGCTCCTAGGGTTTCCCTCTTCCCCCCAGGAGACCGCCCGGATGCGCTCGCGTTACCTGACCGCCGCCCTGCTCGCCCTCGCGCTGCCGCTGTCCGCCAGCACGGCGCCTGCCGCCTCGCGCACCGTCGTCTTCCAGGGCGGCACGGTGCTGGATGGCTCCGGCGGCCAGCCGCTGGAGGAGGCCGCGGTGGTGGTGCGCGACGGAAAGATCGTGTCCGTGGGGCTCGCCATCCACGTCAAGGTGCCCAAGGGCGCGGAGGTCATCGACTTCAAGGGCCAGACGCTCCTGCCCGGCCTCATCTCCGACCACAGCCACGTGGGCCAGACGTCCGGCACCACCACGGGCTCCCAGAACTACACGCGGGAGAACGTGGAGAAGCAGCTGCGCCAGTTCGCCGCCTACGGCGTCACCACCGTGACGGCGCTCGGGATGAACCGGCCGCTGTTCAACGAGCTGCGCAAGGAGGCCCACGCGGACACCTTCACCGGCGCGGACCTCTTCGGCGCGGGGCAGGGCATTGGCGTGCCAGAGGGCGGGCCGCCCCAGGCGATGACGAACAGCGCGCCCGACCAGCTCTTCCGCCCCACCACGGCGGAGGAGGCCCGCGCCGCCGTGCGCACGCTGGCGAAGAACCGCGTGGACCTGGTGAAGGTCTGGGTGGACACGTTCCTGGGCAAGCTCCCGAAGATGAAGCCGGACATCTACAAGGCCGTCATCGACGAGTCCCACAAGCAGGGCCTGCGCGTCGCCGCCCACATCCACGACCTGGAGGACGCGAAGGCCGTGGTGGACGCGGGCGTGGACATCATCGCCCACGGCGTCCGCGACCAGCCCGTGGACGCGGCCTTCATCCAGGCCATGAAGAAGCGCGGCGTCTGGTACGTGCCCACGCTGGAGCTGGACGAGGCCACCGTGGTCTACGCGGACCAGCCCCTGCTCGTGGACGACCCCGTCCTCCAGCCCGCGCTGTCCCCCGAATTGCGCGCGCAGTTCAACGACTCCGCCTGGCGCAAGAAGACCCTGGAGGATCCCAAGGCCCAGGAGGCGCGCCACGCGCTCTCCACCAACCAGGCCAACCTGAAGGCGCTGTACGACGCGGGCGTGAAGGTGGGCTTCGGCACGGACTCCGGCGCCACCCCGCTGCGCATCCCCGGCTATGCGGAGCACCGCGAGCTGAAGCTGATGGTCGGCGCGGGCCTCACGCCGGGTCAGGCCCTGGCCGTCGCCACCGGGAACGCGGCGGACCTGCTCAAGCTCAAGGACCGGGGCCGCATCAAGCCAGGCCTGCGCGCGGACTTCTTCCTCGTGGAGGGCGACCCCACCGCCAGCATCATCGCCGCGGACCGCATCACCGGCGTGTGGCGCCAGGGCCGCAAGGTGGCGGGGAAGCTCACCGCGCCTCCCGCGCCCTGAGCCGGGGCGTCATTCTTCGATGGGCGGCTGGAGCGTGCCGAAGTGCTCCAGGCCCTGGTCCATCGCGGAGCGCACCGCGTGGAGCAGGGCACCGTCCGACAGCCGCCGCACCAGGACGATGCCGGACGCCACGTAGGATGGCGCGCCGCCCAGCCGTGCCTCCAGCGCCTCCAGGGTGAGCACGGTGAGGACAAAGGTGCGCCCGTCGCGCAGCCGCACCACCAGGTTCCGGGAGCCCTCGAAGTGCAGCGCCGGGGGCTCCGCCACCAGCAGGGAGGCGATCCGCTCGTCCTCCGTGTCGATGGACCGCATGCCTGAGCGTTCGCGCGTCGAGCGTCGCATGGCGGGGACGATGGTGACCCCCACCCGCGCCTACAACCCCTGCCCTTGAGCGGGCCGCGTCGCCGGACAACCTCCGGCCCCGGGGGCCAGGATGGCGGGCAAGGGAGCGCTGACGCCGGACGAGACGAACGCCCCGGGCGGGTGTATGGCCCCAGGCCTCCCATGCCCGCCGAGCCGTCCACCCTGTCCACCTGGGGTCTTCCCGGGATGTTCTTCGTCGCCATGCTGGCGGGCTCCGTGGTGCCGGTGCCCTCCGAGGCGATGCTCGCCGCCCTCATCTACAACGGCACGCCGCCGGTGATGGCCACCGTGGTGGCCACCGTGGGCAACGTGCTGGGCGCGGTGACGCTCTACATCCTGGGCAAGTGGGTGTCGCAGGGTGGGGGCGGGGCCGTGGGCCGCTGGGTGGCGCGCCGCCGGGAGAAGGAAGGCCCGCGCATGGCACGCGTGGAGGCGAACCTGCGCACCTGGGGGGCGCCCGCGCTGCTCATGGCGTGGCTGCCCATCCTGGGGGACGCGTTCGTGCTCGCGGGAGGCTTCGTGGGCGTGCGCCCCTTGCCCTTCGTCGTCTTCGTCACCCTGGGTAAAGGTCTGCGCTACGCCTTCGTCGCGCTGTCCACCACGGCAGCGATGTAACAATGCGTAACATTGCGTGTCCCTGCCGGGGGGGATGCGCCGCTCACGCAACGTTTCAAGGAATGTGACGGATAAACGGCGGTGGCGTCGTGTACGCGGAATACTGCGTCCGCGGCGCTGCCGTGACGTCCTTGAACCTCTACGGCTTCCGGGCTTTCCCGGGAGCAGGGTGAAACATCGTGAGCCTGAAACAAGACCTCTTCCGGCGGCCTGCCGCCTCCTGGCGTACGTGGTCCTTCACGCTGGTGTGCGCGGCGCTCAGCGCGTGCGGTGGCTCGGTGGACGCGGGTGCGGAGGAGGCGGCGCCGGAGCTGGTCGCGCGTGAGGACTCGCTGGCGAACGTGCGGCTGCGCCTGATGGCGGCCAACCTGAGCAGCGGCACGGGGCAGGACTACGACCCGGGTCACGGCATCCGCATCTTCCAGGGCACGGACGCGGACGTCGTGATGATCCAGGAGTTCAACTACAAGACGGACTCCGCGGCGGACCTCCGCAGCTTCGTGGACACGGCCTTCGGCACGGGCTTCTCGTACTACCGCGAGTCCGGCGCGCAGATTCCGAACGGCATCATCAGCCGCTACCCCATCATCGCCGCCGGCGAGTGGGACGACACGCAGGTGTCCAACCGCGACTTCGCGTGGGCGCGCATCGACATCCCGGGCCCCAAGGACCTGTGGGCCATCAGCGTGCACCTGCTGACGACCAGCTCCAGCGTCCGCAACACGGAGGCGTCCAACCTGGTGAAGTTCATCAACGCCAACGTGCCCGCCAGCGACTACCTGGTGATTGGCGGTGACTTCAACACCGGCAGCCGCAGCGAGTCGACCTTCAGCACCTTCTCCAGCGTGGTGTCCACGGCGTCGCCGTACCCGGCGGACAAGAATGGCAACACCAACACCAACGCGGGCCGCAACTCGCCGTACGACCACGTGCTGGTGGACAACGACCTGCGCGCCTACCAGACGTCCGTGGTGATGGGCTCCAGCACCTTCGCCAACGGCCTGGTGGTGGACACGCGCGTGTACTCGCCCCTGTCCGACATCTCCCCGGCGCTGTCAGGCGACAGCGGCGCGTCCGGCATGCAGCACATGGGCGTCATCAAGGACTTCCTCATCCCGGGGGACGGCGCGACGGCCTCCACCGTGACGGTGCTGTCGCCCAACGGCGGTGAGAGCTGGACGGCCGGCTCGGCGCGCACCATCACCTGGACGGCGTCCGGCGTCTCCAACGTGAAGGTGGAGTACTCGCTGAACGGCTCCACCTGGACCACCATCACGTCCAGCACGGGCGCATCCGCTGGCAGCGTGGCGTGGACGGTTCCCTCCAGCGCCAGCACCAACGCGTGGGTGCGGGTGAGCGATGCGAGCAACGCCACCGTCACCGACCTGTCCAACGCGGCCTTCACCATCACCACGGGCGGCACCACCGGCACGGGCAACGTGTTCATCAACGAGGTGCTCATCAACGAGCCGGGCTCGGACGTGAACGGCGAGTTCGTGGAGCTGGTCAACAGCGGCACGGCGGCGGTGGACCTGAGCGGGTGGACGGTGTCGGACGGCACGGCCGTGCGCCACACCTTCGCCAGCGGCACCACGGTGGCGGCGGGCAAGGCGGTGGTGGTGTTCGGTGGCGCGTCCGGCATCCCCGCCGGCACGCCAGGCGCGGTGGCCGCGTCCACGGGCTCGCTGGTCCTGGGCAACAGCGGTGACACCGTCACGGTGAAGAACAGCGCCGGCACGGTGGTGGACACGGCCACGTTCGCCTCGTCGCTCGCGGGCACGGATGGCGTGTCCGCCAACCGCAGCCCGGACGCGTCCTCCACGGGCAGCTTCGTGCTGCACACGGGCGTGTCCAGCCTGAGCAGCTCGCCCGGCAAGCGCGCCAGCGGCGCCGCGTTCTAGTGCTGAACACCGCTCCTCCGGACGACGCTGGTCCGGAGGAGCGACCTGGGAGAGTGTTCCCCCGGAACGTCCTGCTTCCGGGCGCGAGGAGCCCTCCCATCATGCTGAAGGTCCATCACCTCTCCGAATCCCGCTCGCAGCGCATCCTCTGGCTCCTGGAGGAGCTGGGGCTCGACTACGAGGTCGTCCGCTACGAGCGTGACCCGAAGACGGGGTTTGCTCCGCCGGAGCTCAAGGCCATCCACCCGCTGGGCAAGTCGCCGCTGGTGGAGGACGGCGGCCGGGTGCTGGCGGAGTCCGGCGCCATCATCGAGACGTTGATCCGCAAGTACGGCCAGGGCCGGCTTTCGCCCGCGCCGGAGGACCTGGACCGGTACACGCACTTCCTGCACTACGCGGAAGGCTCCGCGATGCTGCCCATCGTGCAGCTGCTCTACGTGAAGCGGCTGGGGGACGCCGCGGCGCCCATCAAGCCGCGCATCGACTCCGAGCTGAAGAGCCACCTGAGCTACCTGGAAGGGTCGCTCCAGGGCCGCGAGTACCTGGTGGGCAACGCGCTGACGGGCGCGGACATCCAGCTGAGCTTCGTGCTGGAGGCCGCGAAGTCGTTCCGGTTGCTGGCGGAGCTGCCGAACTTCACGGCCTACCTCGACCGGCTCCACGCGCGCCCCGCGTACCAGCGCGCTCTGGAGCGGGGCGGGCCGTACAAGATGGGCCGCTGAAAAGACGACGGGCCGCCCCGGGATGGCCCACGTTCACACGGGCTGGGGCGGCGGGTGGCGGTTCATCGCCCCCGCGACCCGAGGTTCTCCGCGGGAACACGTGCCTCGCGGCGCTCTGCGGTGGACCTTGGCGCGGAGCACTTGCAGGGGCGATGCCAGGGCGGGGCCAAGGGCAGAGGCCGCCTGCCGGGCTCGCTTTCCGGAAACCTGTCCGACAGTCGGACAGGTTTTCGCCGCATGAAACCTCAGGCCACGAACCTGTCCGACAGTCGGACAGGTTTGGACGCATCCGCTCCCGGGGGGCTCCAGCCTGGTGTCCGGCGAGCCCCCTTTGCGTCACCTGTTGCCGATGAAGCACGGCCCGCGCTCTCCTGGGAAACGCGGGCCGTTGATGGAACTCGGACGCATTCGCCCGAGCCTTGATTCCGCGCGGGATGGAGCTACTGGCGAACTGCCTGGCTCGATGCCTCGCGCAGGTGGGGCGGCACGTGGGGTCCGAAGACGGGCGGCTCCTCCGACTGCACGAACCTGGGGGCGCGCTTCAGCGGGGCGATGCCCATCCAGCGGTTGAGCGTGGCCTTCGCCTCCGCCTGCTGGGCCGCCGGGAGCTGGCTGATGCGCGCGCCGTGGTTTCCGCCCGCCACCGTGTACAGGTAGGAGTCCTGCGAGTTGCCCAGCACGTACGCCGCCGCCGTCCACGGGTCGTAGCTGCCGTAGATGAACATCAGGCGCTGTCCCTGTGAGGACACCCAGTCCTGGATGTCCGGCATGGCGCTGGGACGGAACTCGAACGGGATGCCGGGCGGCGAGTACACCTCACCGGTGTCGGTGTCCGGGAAGTGGATGAGCGCGCCCAGGTGCTTCTCATAGGGCTGGGGCCAGCCCAGCTCCGCGGCGGCCTGGTAGTAGTAGGCGGCGTACGGCGCGAGGCCCTGGTCTGAAAAGGAATCGATGCCGACCACGGCGTTCATCGCGTCGAACAGCTGCTGGTCCGTCGCGGTGTTGGGGGGAATGCTGCTGGTGCAACTCGACGCGGTTCTGTACTGCCAGAAGGCGAAGTAGGTCTCGATGACGGCGTGCTCCAGCGCCAGCTCCCGGCCCAGCTGGGAGTACGTCAGGTCGTACCTGGCCGCGTAGGCGTCCACGAGGGAGAGCATCTGGTCCCGGCGCGTGAGGACCTCATGCTGGAAGGCCTACAGCCGCTCGCGGCAGGCCCGCTGCGCGTCGCCGCCGACGATGTCCTGGAACGTCACGAAGCGCTCGTCGTTGCGCTTCGCGATGGGCGCCACGTACGCCACGGTGGCGTCCACGTCGTCCGGGTGGAAGCGGCGGAAGAACACCACTGTCTCGCCGCCCTTGCTGCCGCCCGTGGATACCCACTTGCCGGTGTAGATGGGCTTGAGCGCCTGGGTGAGGCGGTGGAAGTCGTCCGCGGACTGGCGGATGGTGAGGTGGCTCCAGTCCGCGGGTGACGGAGTGCTCGAATCGAAGAAGCGGTGCTCCACGGAGAGCTGGTTCGCGGACAGGAGTTGCTGGGGCTCCGAGCGGCCGACACCGGTGGCGACCTGGTATCCGCTGGCGTAGAGCACCATCGGGCTGGTGTCCGCCTTGTGCAGCAGCGTCACGCGCTGCTCGAAGCGCTGGCACTCCGGGTGGGCGTGGTCCGCCGGCTGGTTGTAATTCAGGTCGAAGAACCGGTAGCCCGCGGGGACGTTCACGCCGTTGGGGTTCTCTTTCACAGTGAGACCGGGGATTGCCTCCAGCCGGACCGCGATGTCGAGCGACGTATCGCTGATGACGCTCAGGTCCGGAGGCGTGTCGACCCAGCCGCTCGGGGTGCACGCCACCACGCCGCCGTCAGTGCCCGCATCGGCGTCCGTGCCCGCGTCCACTTCGGAGCCGGCATCGGCGTCCGTGCCCGCGTCGGTCTCCGTGCCCGCATCGGCGTCCGTACCCGCATCCACTTCGGAGCCGGCATCGGAGCCAGCGTCCTCGTCCGTGCCAGCATCGGTGTTGGCGCCCGCATCGGAGCCCGCGTCCGAGCCACCATCCACGGGCTGGGTGCCGCTGTCGGGGCGCGGATCGTCCGGCTCGTCATCGCCACAGGCGACCGGACCTCCGAGCAGTGCGAGCAGGGGAAGAGCCAACAACAAACGGGGGAAGCGAACAGCGCGGGCCATCGGGGTCTCCAGCGAAGGGCCGTCATCCTAGGTCAGGAGCCCGTCACGGCGCCTGCCACCCCACGCTCTGTCCGGCCCCGGGAGGCCCGGTCGGCTGACCGCTTGAGTCCACTCCGCGCGCGAGGTAGCCACGTCCCGTCACGTCTCCCTTGGAGCCCTCCATGAAGCCCCTGCTGCTGGCTGCCGTCCTCGCCGCCGCGCCCGCCACCCCGCAGAAGTCGCCCGCGCCTGATGCCGGCCTCGCGCAGGCCGCGCAGCCCTCCCTCACCGTGCCCGGAGGCAAGTTCCTCCGCGCCCGCTCCGGCAACACCGCCGTCGCGCAGATGTTCGCGCCGGGCATCGCGGAGCTGTCCCTGGCGGAGAAGCGCGTGGCGTGGTCCCTCACCCTCGCGGCGCACGCGGGCGAGGACATCGCGTTGGATCAGCTCGGCTGGAAGCTGGTGCCGACGAAGCAGCTGCTGGAGGGCGTCTGGCTCTTCGGCCGCGACGCGCAGAGCGCCGCGTCCGGCTTCGACGGGAAGCTGGCGGACTACCTGCTGCGCTTCTACGGGCACGGCGGCAACCACGACAGCACCACCGGCCAGAAGTTCGTCCCGGCCTTCACCGCGGAACAGCTCGCGGCCGGTGCTTCCCGCGCGCTCAAGGCCGGCGCACCCTGGACGGTGAAGGACGAGGCCGCGCTCCAGGCCTGGCTCCAGGACCTGAAGCCCACCCTCTTCGACGCGAGCTTCGAGCCGCAGCTCACCTCCAAGGCCCCGCCGCCGGGTCAGGACCTCCTCACCGCGTCCTCCAACACCGCCTACGGCCCCGGCGTGACGCAGAAGGACCTGGTGGGCTTCACGGAGAAGTACCCGCTCAACTCCCGCGTGGTGAAGGAGAACGGGAAGCTGGTGGAGCAGGTGTTCCGCGCGGGCACGCCGGACGGCAAGGTGAAGCCGGGGCTGTACGCGAAGGAGCTCTCGCGCGTCATCGCGCACCTCCAGGAGGCGATGAAGTCCGCCGAGCCCGCGCAGAAGGCCGCGCTGGGCAAGCTGGTGCGCTACTTCCAGACGGGCAGCCCCAAGGACTGGGATGCGTACAACATCGCGTGGCTCAAGGTGGACCCGAAGGTGGACGCCAACCTGGGCTTCATCGAGACCTACGTGGACCCTCGCGGCCACAAGGGACAGTGGGAGGGATTGGTCAACTACCGCGACACGGCGGAGAACCAGATCATGGTGCTCATGGGCCAGAAGGCCCAGTACTTCGAGGACCGGCTGCCCTGGCCGGAGAAGTACCGCCGCAAGAAGGTCTCGCTGCCGGTGGCCAAGGCCATCAACCTCATCACGTCCCACCCGGAGCCGCCCGCGGGCATCAACCTGCCCAACGAGCAGCACATCCGGGAGAAGTACGGCAGCAAGAGCGTGATGATCACCAACGTCATGGACGCCGCCTCCGCCGTGACGCGGCTGCCCCTGGCGCTGGAGTTCTCCCGCACGGCGGAGGACCGCGAGCAGGCCCAGAAGTACTCCGTCACCGCGCGCAAGTGGCTGGTGGCCTTCCATGAGGTGCTGGGCCACGCCTCCGGCCAGGTGGACCCGAAGCTCAAGGGCCAGTCCCCGTCCGTCTTCCTCAAGGAGTACGACAACACGCTGGAGGAGGCGCGCGCGGACCTGGTCGCGCTGTGGCACGCGTTCGACCCGGCGCTCGCGGAGCTGTCGCCGGACCACGAGGCCATCGCCCGGCAGATGTACCGGGACTTCCTGGTGGAGGGGCTCACCAACCTGCGCCGCGTGGAGACGGGCAACGCCTTCGAGGAGGACCACCAGCGCGGCCACCACATGACGGTGACGTTCCTGGAGGAGAAGGGCGTGGTGAAGCAGGTCACGGAAAACGGCCGCACGTACCTCACGATTCCGGACTACGCGAAGATGCGCGAGGCCGTGGGCGAGCTGCTCTCCCAGCTGATGGTCATCAAGGCCACCGGCGACTACGAGGGCATCCGCGCGCTGGTGCAGGAGAAGGGCATCCACTTCGACCCGAAGCTGCGCGACGAGGTCGCCCGCCGGGTGAAGGCCGTGGACGTGCCCACGGTGCTGCTGCTCAATTCGCCGCGCGTGGTGCCGGTGCTGGACGCGAAGGGGACGCTGGTGGACCTGAAGGAGGACACCACCCAGGCCTTCGTGGATCAGCACCTGGAGCGCAGCCTGCTGGGCCGGCTGTCGCCCTCGGAGGCCAGCCGCGTCGCGGCGAAGGTGGCGGGCTCGCCGGACGCGGTGCGCGAGGCCTTCAAGGAGCTGGGGCCCGACACGGCTCCGGCGCCGACCCCCGCGAAGAAGGGTGCGGCGCCGGTGAAGTCCACGCCCTGAGCAGGGCGCGGGGCCGTCAGTGGTTGGACGGCGCGTCCGCGTCCGAGAGGGGCGTGCCGGACTCCGTGGTGAGCACGACGCGCTGGGAGCCCGGCTGGATGGGGCCTCCCGGCGTGGCCGGGTCGCCCATCCGTCCGTTGGGCCGGCCGTAGTCGCGCTCGTAGATGCGCACCACGGAGAGGAAGAAGGCGACGATGAGGGGCCCCAGCAAGAGGCCCACCGCGCCGAACGCCGCCAGGCCGCCCAGCAGGGCGAAGAAGACGATGGCGCCGTGCTGGTTCATGCCCTTCCGGGCCAGCAGCGGCTTGACGACGTTGTCCACGAGCCCCACCACGACGACGCCCCAGATGGCCAGGAAGAGGGCAGCCCACGGGTGGCCGCTGAGGAACATCAGGCCCGCGGCGAAGAGCACCACCACCGCGGCGCCCACGGCGGGGATGAGGGCGAGGAAGAAGGTGAGGCCCGCGAAGAACAGCGGCGCGGGCACCCCCACGATGAGGAAGCCGATGAGCGCGACCGCCGCCTGGACGCCCGCGGTGGCGACGGTGGAGACGAGCACCGACACGGAGGTGCTCTTGAACTCGCGCAAGAGCTCCCGCGTCTGCCCGTGCCGGAGCGGCGACACGCTCTCGATCCACTGCACCAGGCGTGCGCCGTCGGTGAGGAAGAAGAAGAGGGCGATGAGCATCATCGCCAACTGGAGGATGATGGTGCCCGTGGCGGCCACCGCTCCCGTCACGGCCTTGGCGGCGGTGCCGCCCTGGGTCGTCATCTGCTCCTGGAGCTTCTGGTCCAGCTCGGCCTGCTCCAGCGGGAGCCGCTCAATCAGCTTGCTCACCGGGCCCTGGATGCCGCTGGGGAGCTTGTCCACCAGGCCCTTCATCCCGCCCTTCTGCACGGTCTGGGTCACGAAGCGCGCGCCCTCGGACACCTCCGCGACGACGAAGGCGGTGAGGCCGCCCAGGGGCAGGAGCAGCGCCAGCAGGATGCCGGTGACGATGAGTCCGGAGGACACGTTGCCGTGGCCGCGCAGCCGCTTCTTCAGCCGGGTGTGCAGTCCGTAGAAGGTGCCCGCCAGCACCGCCGCCAGGAAGAACGCCTCCGCGAAGGGCCGGATGACCAGGCACAACAGGACGATGGACAGCAGGATGAGACCCACGAAGACGCGTCGCGATACCTGATCGGAGGCCATGGCCTTGCGAAGTTAGGGAGCCGGACCTGTCGCCGGGAGCCTGCCCGGCCGGATTGTCGATAGAACATTCCCCTCGGCCTGGCCGCCTGCCTGCTCACAGAGCTTGGGAGCGGCGGAGGGGGCGATAGAGTGCGCGCATGCCGCCTTTCGACTCCGCCCGCTTCACGCTCTGGCTTCCGCAGCTCCTGTGCGCCGCCTTCCTGGCCATCCTCTTCCTGCAGTCCGGCCTGGACAAGGTCGTGGACTGGAAGGGGAACCTGGGGTGGCTGACCGGCCACTTCGCCAGGTCGCCCCTGAAGGGCGTGGTGACGCCGATGCTGGCGGTCATCACCCTGATGGAGCTGGCGGCCGGGGCGCTGAGCGGGGCGGGCGCGGTGGCGCTCCTGGTGAACGGCAACCCGTTCCTCGCGTACCTGGGCGCGGTGCTCTCCGCGCTGTCGCTCTTGGCGCTCTTCTTCGGTCAGCGCATGGCGAAGGAGTACGCGGGCGCGGCGGTACTGGTGCCGTACTTCATCGTCGCGCTCGCGGGTGTGTACCTGATGCGGCTGGCGTGAGGCCGGCCCTCTAGAGCACCTTGCGCGAAGGCATGATGGCGTTGGCGGACAGCAGGCCCGCCGCCAGCGCCACCGCGACCATCAGCATGGAGAAGGCCGTGTCCACGCCGGCCACCACGTCGCGCTCCAGCAGCGACGCCAGGCTGCGAAAGCCCACGCTGCCGGGGACGAGCAGCATCAGCCCCGGCACCACGGTGGTGACGGCGGGCCGGTTGCGCAGCCGCGCCAGCGCGTTGCTCCCAATGCCCAGCAGCAGCGCGCCCGCGAAGGCGCCCAGCTGAGGCCCCAGCAGCAGCGCTCCCAGCCGCGCGCCCATGAACGCGGCGGCGCCGGCCAGGGCAATCCATCCCCAGTCCCGCGGCCGGGCGCGGAAGAGCACCGCGATGGCGAAGCCCGCCACCACGAGCGCGACGAGGGCGACCCCGGGGGGAAGCACCGTGGGCAGGGCCGGCGTGGGCATGGGCACGGGAGGCAGCACCGTGGCCACGCGGCTGCCCAGGGCCGCGCCGAAGCCCAGCTGGAGGAAGATGAGCGCGGCGTGGGTGAGGCGCGACGTGCCGGAGATGAGGTTGCGCGTGGCGACTTCGTTGACGGCGATGGTGAGCGTGAGCCCGGGGAGCAGGACGATGAGGCCCGCGAGCGTGGCCACCTCGCCGTGCAGCGGGCCGAAGAAGTGGGCCGCGAGCCCCGCGAACGCGGCGGACAGCACGGCCGCCACGGGCTCCAGCACTCGGGCGGTGGTCGGCTGCTTGCGCGTCAGCAGGTCCAGCACGCCAATGGCCAGGCTGCTGACACCGGCGACGCCCATCTCCTTCCAGCCGCCGCCGAACAGCAGCGCCGCGGAGGCGCCCGCCAGCATCCAGCAGAGCAGCTGGAGCGCGGGGCCGTAGCGCGCCGGACGGGCGAGGATGTCCTCCACGCGGCGTGCGCCCTCCGCGGGCGTGAGCCGGCCGTGGATGACGTCGTCCGCGAGCATGTCCAGGAGGATGAGGCGCTCCAGGTCCATGTCGCCGGGCTCCACGCGGATGAGGCTGGTGCGCAGGTCCTCCGGCGGGCCGAAGGAGGCGAAGATGGAGGTGGGCGTGGAGAAGAAGCGGGCCTCCAGGCCCAGCCGCTCGCTCACCCGCTTCATCAGGCCCTCCAGGCGGTGGGCGGGCGTGCCGTGGCGGTGCAGCGCGTGGCCCAGCCGCAGCACGAAGGCCACCGCGGGGCCGGGCGGCGGGGGCGCGAGGGAGGCGACGAACTCGGGCGGGGCTTCAGGGGTTTCGGAGGGACGCGTGGACACGGCGGGCGCGCACATGCGCAGAGCCGCCCGGGGGAGTCAAACGGCGTGGAGCCCCCCCTGCAAGCCCTCCTGCTCGTACTGATGTCCAGGGTGTTCGGGGAAATCCCCTGGCGTGACGCATCTGATACAGCGGGCGGCACACAGGAGGACGCATGGCGCGCAAGCAACGGACGCCCAGGTGGCTGGAGGCCGCGAGGCGCAGGGGACCGGAGGCCCCGGCGGGCCCTGGCGCGGACTGGCTGACACGAGCGTTGGGCCGGGCCGGCGTGCTGCCCCGGGCCGAGGCCGAGCAGGCGATCCGCGATGGCCGTGTGGAGGTGGACGGCCGCGTGGAGCGGGAGCCGTTCGCGCCGGTGGGGGAGGGGACGCGGGTGCGCGTGGACGGCGTGGAGCGCGCGCTCACGCGCCAGGTGCGGGTGCTGATGTTCCACAAGACCTCGGGGCCGGTGGTGCACGGGTCGGATCCAGAGGGCGTGGGCACGGTCTTCGAAAGGCTGCGCGCGGTGCTGCCGCCGGAGCTTCAAGGCTTCGAGTGGTACGCGGTGGGCCGGTTGGACCGCGACACCACGGGGCTCCTGCTCTTCACCAACGACGAGCAGCTGGTGCGGCACTCGACGGCTCCAGAGACGCACCTGCCCAAGCGGTACGTGGCGCGCGTGGAGGGGCAGCCCCCGGAGCCAGCGCTGGCGAGGCTGCGAGAGGGCTTGATGCTGGAGGACGGCCCCACGCGCCCGGCGGAGGCCGTGCTCCGTGCTCCCGACGTGGTGGCGCTCACGCTCACGGAAGGACGGCACCACCAGGTGAAGCGGATGCTCGCGGCGGTGGGGCACCCGGTGCTCGCGCTGCACCGTGAAGCGGTGGGGCAGGTGGTGCTGGACGTGGCGGAAGGGGCGTGGCGCGAGCTGTCGGGCGCGGAGGTGGCGCAGGGGCTGGGGTTCCAGCCCGGCGCGGACTAGCGGCCGAGGTTCTTGAGCATCTCCCGCGCCTTGGCCGGGTTCGCCATGTTCCTGGGGGACATCACCATGTACCGGTCGTGGGCCTTCTTGGCCTTGGCCTTGTTGCCGGTCAGGGTGTAGGCGGTCTCCAATCCCAGCCAGGCTCGCCGGAGGCTGGGATTGTTCCGGGTGACGTCCTCCAGGAGCTTCACGGCCTGCTTGTGGTCCTTGGCGGTGCCCGGCTTGAGCTTGATGAGCGTCAGGCCCAGCTCGAGCTTGGTGTCGAACGAGTCCGGCTTCATGGCCAGCGCGTTCCGGTAGGCGGCGGCGGCCTCCGGGTACTTCTCGTCGCGGAACGCCGTGCGGCCGGTTTCGATCATGTCGGCGAAGGTCTCCGGCTTCACGATGCGGCCCGAAGCCGAGGAGAGGGCCTTCGCGTCATCCAGGATCCGCACGACCTTGGCGCGGCTGGGGTGCGTGTCGGGGGCGTACTCCAGGAATCGTTGATAGTGCGTCACGCTGCTGCGGCTGTCATTGATTCGCGAGTACAGCATCCCGAGCAGGAGCTGGCATTCCCCTTCCCGGGGGAAGCGCGTCTCGCACTGATGCGCCAGGTCCACCGCGTCCTGGAGCCCTCCCTGCTGCACCCGCGCCTGGACGCGGTCCTGATAGTCAGCCAGCGACAGGGCGGGTTCCGGAATCGGCTCCACCGTGAGGGGCGCGCTGCCTGCCGCCTGGAGGACCGGTGTGGCCGCCAGCGTGGGAGGCCGTGCCGTGTCGGAGAGGGATTGAACAGCGGCGGCCGGACGCTCGATGGGGCGCACGACTCCAGGGGGCTCGGGAGGCGCACCGGGGGAGCTGAGGAGCCAGAAGCAGCTGGCACCGACGGCGAGCCCCGTGGTGCTCAATCCCAGCATCCACTTGCGCGATGCCGAAGGGGCGAGCGCGGCCGGGGCTTCCTCCTCCACGATTTCGACGCTGGATTCGGGGAGGGGAATCCTGCCGGTATGGAGCAGTGGCCTGGGACGCGCGGGCTTCTTCGGGAGCGCCGGTTCCTGCTCGCGCCAGGACTCCAGCTCCTGCTGGAAGGTGGGGGGAACCGACAGCTCGCGGCCGTGCGAGAGCAGGTCGTCACGAAAGAGCATCCGCAGCAGGTGCGCGAGGCTCAGCGAGGAGACACCCGGGTGGTTCGCGTACAGGAAGCCGGAGAGGGCTTCCGCGAAGGCATGGCTGGATTCGAAGCGCTGGGACTGCTCTGGGTGCAGGGCCTTGAGGACGATGCGCTGGAGTGCTGCTGGCAGGTCCGGCCGTGACTCGCTCAGCGGCGGGAGCTCGCCGCGCGCGATGCGCATCATCACCGCCTCGGGCGGCCCGTCCAGGGGCAGCTTCCCGCAGAGCAGTTCGTACAGCACGACGCCGGTGGCCCAGATGTCCGTGCGCGCATCCACTTCCTCGCCGCGCGCCTGCTCCGGGGAGAAGAAGAGGTACTTGCCCTTCACGACGCCGGGTTCGGTCTTGAGGTCCCGGATGAGCTGCGCCTTGGCGATGCCGAAGTCGACGATCTTGACCTGGCCTTCGTAGCTGACGAGCACGTTGTCCGGGGAGATGTCCCGGTGGACGATGCCCAGCGGCTGGCCACTGCTGTCCGTGCGCGTGTGGGCGTAGTGCAGCCCCCGGCACATCTCCATGGCGATGAACACGGCGATGGGGACGGGCAGGGCGCCCATGCCGCTCTTCATCGCGCGCTTGAGGAAGCGGTGGAGCGGCTGGCCGTCCACGAACTCCATGGCCAGGAAGTACCCGCCGTCCACCCGGCCGAAGTCGAAGACCTGGGCGACGTTGCCATGGGACAGCGTGGCGGAGATGCGCGCCTCGCTGATGAACATGGAGATGAAGGCCTCGTCGTTGGCGTACTCCGGCAGGACCTTCTTGATGAGGACAGGCTTGGTGACGCCCGCGTCGCCTACCAGCTGGGCACGCCACGTCTCCGCCATCCCGCCCTGGCCCAGCCAGGACACCAGCTCATACCGCCCGAAGGCGTCCCCCGCTTGCAGTGCCATGAGGCGGGCATCCTAAAGCCAGATGTCCTCGGGATGAGAAACAGTTCCGTGGGATGGGACTACTGCCGGGAGGCCTGGTTCAGGATTTCAACGACGCGCGCCCGCCTTGGATGGTCTGGAGGGGCGAGCGTCAGGAATCGCTCGTAGGCCTCCGTGCTCTTACGGAAGTCCCCAATCTTGACATAGAGCACACCCAGCATGAGCTGGCACTCCGGGAGCTTGGGTGCCTTGGCAGCGCAGTTCTGAGCGACTTCAAGACCCTTGTCGGAATGGCCTGCTCGGCTGAGCATGTGGACGTGGGCCATGATGTCGGTGATCGAGTTCGCGATGCTCGCCGCCGATGTCATGGCCCGTTGGATATCCGCCTCGGTCGTGAGTCTGGTGGGGCTGTCGGTCTTTGGCCGTGGAGGGTCGTTGAAGAGCTTTTCGCCGACCAGTTGCACCAGGGCATGGCAGTCCGCGTTGGTGGGATACATCTCCACGCAGTGATTGCTCAGGTAGACCGCGTCTGGATGCTGCTTGAGCCGGATGGCCCGCGCGACACCCACCTTCATCTTCTTGACGTCGGCGGCCTCCTTCGCGGAGATGCGTGGAGGCTCCCTCGTTTCAGGAGCGGGGACGTCTGGCGCGTGGAGTTGGGCGTCTTCCACGGGCGGCGGAAGCGCCTGGGCCAGCTCGACTCGTGGGGCCGGTGGACTCTCGGCGGTGGCTGGTAGCGAGGACGCCTCGACGGTGATGGGAGCGCGGATCGGCGTGGGCGGTGGAGCGCCACCGGCTGTCGATGGCGAATGCGCATCCAAGAGCAGCCACAGGCTCGCGCCCACGACGAGCAGTCCTCCCGCGCTCAACCCATAGAGCAGCGGGCGTGAGGTTCCAGAGGACGCCACGATGGACCGGGGCTGGGTCGTCTCCGTGACGTGCGGGCTGACCGGCCGGACGCGCCGGGTCTGTCGCTCGGTCGAGGGCCGCGGCGTCACCGGCTCCTCTGGCGCGGTCTGCTGGCGCCAGGACTTCAACTCCTCCAGGAAGGAGCCCGGCACGGACATCTCCCGGCCCTCCTGCGCCAGGTCCCCCCGGAAGAGCACCCGCAGCAGGTGCGCGATGGTCATGGAGGAGAAGCGCGGGAAGTTCGAGTACAGGAAGCCCGCCAGTGCATCCCCGAAGGCGTGACTGGATTCGAAGCGCTGCTCCCGGTCCGGGGTCAGCGCCTTCATCACGATGTCATTCAATTCCTTCGGCAGGTCCGGCCGGAGCACGCTCGGCGCGGGAATCTCTCCCCGCCCCACGCGCATCATCACCACGTGCGGTGGCCCCTCCACCGGAAGCTTTCCGCAGAGCAGCTCATACAGCACGACCCCCGTGGCCCAGACGTCCGTGCGCGCGTCCACGTCCTCTCCGCGCGCCTGTTCCGGGGAGAAGAAGAGGTACTTGCCCTTCACGACGCCGGGTGCCGTCTTGAAGCCCCGGATGAGCTGTGCCTTCGCGATGCCAAAGTCGACGATCTTGACCTGGCCTTCGTACCCCAGCAGCACGTTGTCCGGAGAGATGTCCCGGTGAACGATGCCTAGCGGCCGTCCGCTGTTGTCCATGCGGGTGTGCGCGTAGTGCAGGCCCCGGCACATCTCCATCGCAATGAACACGGCGACAGGAATCGGCAGGGCACCCAGGTCACTCTTCAGCGCGCGCTTGAGGACTCGGTGCAGTGGTTGGCCATCCACGAACTCCATGGCCAGGAAGTACTCCCCATCCACCCGGCCGAAGTCGAAGACCTGCGCCACGTTGCCATGGGACAGCGTGGCGGAGATGCGCGCCTCGCTGATGAACATGGAGATGAAGGCTTCATCGTTGGCGTACTCGGGAAGCACCTTCTTGATGAGCACGGGCTTGGTGACGCCCGCGTCGCCGACCAACTGGGCGCGCCACGTCTCGGCCATGCCGCCCCGGCCCAGCCAGGACACCAGCTCATACCGCCCGAAGATGTCGCCCGCTTGGAGTGCCATGGGGCGGACACTCTAAACCCAGATTCCAGGGATGGCAGAATCGAGGCCGTCTTTCTCCTGCCTGGCTGCCTGGGATGTCAGCGAGTGGAAACGCTGACCGCTCAACCCGCGTCGCCGCTCTTCCCGAGCCCCTCCATGACGCGTGCCCGAGCGGGGTCACCCTCGGCGGCGAGCTTCACGTAGGCCTTGTAGTGCTCCTCGCTCAGCGTGGCGTCGCCGAGCTCCGCGTAGAGAAAGCCCAGGTACCGCTCGCAATCCGGGAAGGTGGGATCGAGCTTGATGCAAAGCTGGGCCTTCACGAGCGCCACGTCGTAGTTCTTCTCGTCGACCAGTGCCTGGATCTGCTGCCGCAGTTCCATGATCTCGTTGGAGGGCGCCGCGGGCGGTGGCGCCACTTCGGCGACCGGTGTGGGCGCTGGCTCAGACGGTGGCTCCAGGGTCGCCATGGGCTGGGGAGGAGGCTCCTCCACGGGCTGCGTGGCCGTCTGGTGCCTCCACAGGAACACCAGGCCCGCGGCCACGGCAAGGAGCGCTCCCACTCCCAACCCGGTGCGCAGCGGCTTCGGGGGGGCAGGAGCCGGCGCGGGGACCCGCGGCGCTGGCATTGCCGTGGCCGTCGGATTGCTCGGCCGGACGGGCCGGGGCTGCCGCTGGAGCACCGGGGGCGGGGCGGGCGGGGTCACGGGCCTCGCTGGCGCGGCCGGCTTGCTCCAGGCCTTCAGGTCCTCCAGGAACGAGCCCGGGACGGACGGCTCGCGGCCCAGCTGCGCCAGGTCCTCCTTGAACAGCACTCGCAACAGGTGCGCGAGGCTCATGGAGGAGAAGCGCGGGAAGTTCGCATACAGGAACGCTGTCAGCGCATCCCCGAAGGCGTGGCTGGAGTCGAAGCGCCGCTGGCGGTCCGGGGTCAGCGCCTTCATCACGATGTCATTCAATTCCTTCGGCAGGTCCGGCCGGAGCGTGGCCGGCGAGGGAATCTCACCGTTCCCAACGCGACTCAGCACCACGGCCGGCGGGCCCTCCACCGGCAGCTTCCCGCAGAGCAGTTCATAGAGCACCACACCCGTGGACCAGACGTCCGTGCGCGCATCCACTCCCTCTCCTCGCGCCTGCTCCGGAGAGAAGAAGTGGAATTTGCCCTTCACCACGCCGGGCTCCGTGCTGATGCCGCGGATGAGCTGTGCCTTCGCGATGCCAAAGTCGACGATCTTGACCTGGCCCTCGTACCCCAGCAGCACGTTGTCTGGAGAGATGTCGCGGTGGACGATGCCCAGCGGCCTGCCACTGCCATCCGTGCGGGTGTGCGCGTAGTGCAGCCCCCGGCACATCTCCATCGCGATGAAGACGGCGATGGGAATGGGCATCCTGCCCAGGTCGCTCCTCAGCGCGCGCTTGAGCACGCGGTGCAGCGGCTGGCCATCCACGAACTCCATGGCCAGGAAGTACTCGCCCTCCACGCGGCCGAAGTCGAAGACCTGGGCGACATTCCCATGGGACAGCGTGGCGGAGATGCGCGCCTCGCTGATGAACATGGAGATGAAGGCTTCGTCGTTGGCGTATTCGGGAAGCACCTTCTTGATGAGCACGGGCTTGGTGACACCCGCGTCGCCCACCAGCTGCGCGTGCCACGTCTCGGCCATGCCGCCCCGGCCCAGCCAGGACACCAGCTCATACCTTCCGAAGACGTCGCCCGCCTGGAGATCCATGGAGTGGACATTCTAAGCCCAGATTCCAGGGCTGGCGCATTGGGGACCGGGTCACTCCTTCCCGAGCAGCTCGACGACTTTCGCCCGGCGCGGGTGGTCCGCGGGTGCGAGCTTCAGGAAGGTCTCGTAGTGCTGCGTGCTTTCCCGGGGATGGTTGAGCTTCGCGTGGACGGCCCCGAGCATGAGATGGCATTCCGGCATGTCAGGGTTGTTCGCCGCGCAGTCATTGGCCGCTTCCAGGGCCGCGTCGTAGTCCTTGCTCTGGATCAGCCCGGAGACCTTCTGCTGGATCTCCTGCTGCTTCGTCTTCACGAGCGAGGAGACCTTCTGCTGCACCTCCTGCCGCTTGGAGTCGAGCAGTCCAAGGACGCCCTTCTTGGGCGCGGGCGCGCTCTCCGGGACGACGGGTGGCGGCTCCTGGACGGCGCTGGCCGCGACGACGGTGGGCGCCGGGGGCTGCTCGGCGACCGGCACGGGCTTGGGCTCCTCGGCCACGGCGTGTTGGGGCGCGCGGACGGGCCGGGACGGCTTCCGGATGGGGGGCGCGGGCCGCGTGGGCTCTGGCGCGATGAGCTCGTCGGCCTGAAGCTCGGTCTCGCCCTCCGGCTCCTGCACCGGACTCGGGGCCGGCGGCTCGGCTTCGACCTTCCTGGCGGGCGGCTCGGGGTCGGCCTTCGGGGCAGGGGCTTCGACCGCCACGGCCTGGGGCACCGGCGTGGGCCGCGCGACGGGCTCGGGCGAACGGGAGCCCATGAAGAACCAGAGACAGGCTCCTGCCACGGCCAGGCCTCCCGCCGCGCTCGCGCCGTAGAGCCCCTTGCGCGAGGGACCTGTCGGAACCGTGGGCTCATCCGGCTGCGTCGTCTCCGTGGGCGGAGGCTTCGCGACGGCGCGCACGAGCCGCCGGGTCTGGACCTGCTCCGGCGGTGGCGCATCCAGGAGCTTCGCCAGCGCGGGCTCGCCCCACTTCCTCGCCTCGTCATGGAAGGACGCGGGCACGGACAGCTCGCGGCCCTCGTGCGTCAGGTCCGCACGGAACAGCACGCGCAGCAGGTTCGCGAGGCTCAGTGAGGAGAAGCGCGGGTAATGGGCATGGAGGAACTCCGCCAGCGCATCCCCGAAGGCATGGCTGGATTCAAAGCGCCGCTTCCGCTCCGGAGCCAGCGCCTGCATCACCAGCGCATTCAGCTCCTCGGGCAAGTCCGGCCGGAGCGTCGTGGGCGCGGGGATGCGCCCATCGGCGATCTTCATCATCACCGTCTGGGGCGGCCCCTCCACCGGGAGCTTCGCGCACAGCAATTCATACAGCACGACCCCCGTGGCCCAGACGTCCGTGCGCGCATCCACTTCCTCCCCGCGTGCCTGCTCCGGGGAGAAGAAGAGGTACTTGCCCTTCACCACGCCGGGCTCCGTCTTGAAGCCGCGCAGCAGCTGCGCCTTGGCGATGCCGAAGTCGACGATCTTGACCTGGCCCTCGTAGCTGACGAGCACGTTGTCCGGAGAGATGTCGCGGTGGACGATGCCCAGCGGCTTCCCGCTGCCATCCGTGCGCGAGTGCGCGTAGTGCAGCCCCCGGCACATCTCCATCGCGATGAACACGGCGACGGGAATGGGCAGCGCCCCCAGGCCTGCCTTCCTCGCGCGCTTGAGCACCTTGTCGAGCGGCTTGCCGTCGACGAACTCCATGGCCAGGAAGTACTCGTCCTCCACCTGCCCGAAGTCGAAGACCTGCGCCACGTTGCCATGGGACAGCGTGGCGGAGATGCGCGCCTCGCTGATGAACATGGAGATGAAGGCCTCGTCGTCCGCGTACTCCGGAAGGACCTTCTTGATCAGCACGGACTTGGTGACGCCCGCGGCGCCCACCAGCTGGGCGCGCCACGTCTCCGCCATGCCGCCCCGGCCCAGCCAGGACACCAACTCATACCGTCCGAAGGTATCTCCGGCTTGCAGTTCCATATGGGGCGCGCATCCTATACGGAACCTGGGAAACCCCGAACGCAGGCCCCCTGCCTGCCGGGCCCGCGAGCAGTCTCTCCCTGACGGCGTGAAACCGCGTCAGTCCGCGGCGCCGGTCGCCCGCAGCTCGACAAGCTTCTGCACGACGTCGGGACGTCGCGGATGATTGGCGGGCGCGAATGCCAGGAAGCGCTCATAGCTTCGCGCGCTCTCCGAGGCCTGGTTCATCTTCGCCAGGACGTCCCCCTGTAACAGGTGACAGTCCGGCTCCCGGGGGAGCCGCGCCACACATTGGTTGGCTGCGTCGAGCGCTTCCTTCTGGCGGCCTCGCGTCAGGTGCATCAGGACGGCGCTTCGGGAGGACTCCAGCTCCGCCTCGTTGGCGGGCGTCTGCGCCTGGGGCTTGCGCTGAAGCAAGGCCGACAGTCGATCCTTCACCGCGCTCCGCCGGAGATCGGTGGGGGGCGCGTTCTGCAGGAAGGCCTGGTAGTGGCTCACGCTCTTGTCGAGGGAACGGAGCCGTTCGTAGGTGAGGCCCGCCGCCAGCCGGCAGTCCGCGTTGTCAGGCACCGCGTCCACGCAGAGCTGCACCAGCTTCGCGGCCCGCGTCAGCTCCTTGTTGCTCTTGCCCAGGCGATACACGTCGTCGAGCAGCTTGCGCACCCGCGTCTCGCTCCACGCGTCCTCTGGAGGAGGCGGGGGCGGCGGCGGTGGCTCCGGAGCGATGCCCGCATCGATATTCACGGGCTGCTCCGGTGCCGGAGCCGGCGCGGGGGCCGAGGTCGCCACCACGGGCGCGACGGTGGGACGTTCTCCCCGCGGGACCTCCGGTGCGCGCCGGAACGGGGTCCACCAGATGCCGCCGCCCAGCACGAGCAGCGCCGCGCTCCCCACCGCGAGCCCCACCCATGGCGAGCGGGAGCGACGGACCGGTGCGATCTCGGCCGTCGGCACATCCGGTGCCTCCTCTTCCTGGGACTCGCGCGTGACGACGACCGGCGTGGGGGATGGCCGGGGTGTCTGGATGGCCCGGAGGTGGGGGACCGTGGGGGTCTGGTCTGGCGTCACGGGTTGCCGCCAGGCCTTGAGCTCCGACAGGAAGTCGTCGGGAACCGCCAGCTCCCGGCCTTCGTTCAACAGGTCTCCCCGGAACAGCACCCGCAGCAGGTGCGCGAGGCTCAATGACGAGAAGCGGGGATGATTCGCATACAGGAAGCCCGCCAGCGCATCCCCGAACGCGTGACTGGTGGCGAAGCGTTGCGCCGGATCCGGGCTCAGCGCCTGGAGGACGATGCGGTTGAGCGCTTCCGGCAGGTCCGGCCGCAGCTGGCTCAACGGCGGAATCTCGCCGTGAGCAATCTTCATCATCACGACGTGCGGCGGGCCATCCACGGGCAGCCGGCCACACAGCAGCTCATACAGCACGACGCCCGTGGCCCAGACGTCCGTGCGCGCATCCACCTCTTCACCCCGAGCCTGCTCCGGGGAGAAGAAGAGGTACTTGCCCTTCACCACGCCGGGCGCCGTTTTGAAGCCGCGCAGCAGCTGCGCCTTGGCGATGCCGAAGTCGACGATCTTGACCTGGCCCTCGTAGCTGACGAGCACGTTGTCCGGAGAGATGTCCCGGTGGACGATGCCCAGCGGCTTGCCGCTGCTGTCCGTGCGCGAGTGCGCGTAGTGCAGCCCCCGGCACATCTCCATCGCGATGAACACGGCGACGGGAATGGGCAGCGCGGGCAGTCCGCTCCGCATCGCGCGCTTGAGCACCTTGTCGAGCGGCTTGCCGTCGACGAACTCCATGGCCAGGAAGTACTCGCCCTCCACCTGCCCGAAGTCGAAGACCTGCGCCACGTTGCCGTGGGACAGCGTGGCGGAGATGCGCGCCTCGCTGATGAACATGGAGATGAAGGCTTCGTCGTCCGCGTACTCGGGGAGGACCTTCTTGATCAGCACGGACTTGGTGACGCCCGCCGCGCCCACCAGCTGGGCGTGCCACGTCTCCGCCATGCCGCCCCGGCCCAGCCAGGACACCAGCTCATACCTTCCGAAGGTGTCCCCCGCGTCGAGCGTCATGGGACGTCTACCTTAGTCCCAGAATCCTGGGAGCGCCGAATAGACGTCTTCGCGTCTGTCCAACCCTGTGTGTAGGTTGGAACCTCACCCCGTCAGGGTGACTGCTGTGCGGCCCCGGCGGCGAGCGTGACGTACAGGCGGCCCAGCTCGGTCAGCTCGCCGGAGGCGCCCAGCAGGTTGATGGAGGGGATTTCATTGTTGCGCCCGGAGAACCACGCGTAGCGCTCGATGGCGGGCTCCGCCTCCAGATAGCCAATGGCATCCACCATGTACTTCTTCTGCACGTCCACGGTGATTTCGTTGTGCGGCCGGTCACCGCAGGCGAACTCCGTCAGCCAGAGGGGCTTGTTGTACTTCTTGAACTTCTCCACGTACCACTTGAGCGCGCCCACGTCGCACGCGTACCAGTGGATGGCAATGGCATCCACCTGACAGTTCGCGCAGGCTTTGAAGAAGGCATCCAGGTACACCACGGGGTCGGTGAAGGTGACGCCGTCCTCCGACACGCAGTCGCCGCAGTAGTTCACCGCCGGGGACACCAGCTTGAGCCCCTTGCGGCGGGCCACCTCCTCCAGCACGGGCCAGAGCGCCGCGGCCTGGCGGGGCGTCTTGTTCGCCTGCGACTTGAAGTTGGGCTCGTTGAACCCCAGCAGGACCTGCGCGCCCGCGGGAATCTCCGACTCGAGCTGGGCCACCGTGGGCGTGCCGCCCCAGGCCATGGGCACGAAGGAGACCTTCTCCGAAACGTAGACGCTGGCCGCGCCGCTCTCCGGCTTGGGCGACCAGTTGTACCACCAGCTCATCCCCGGGGAGAGCGCCTTCAGGTCCTCCGCCGAGTGATAGCCATACCCGAGTCCCCGCTTCGCGCTCTTCGTCACGCCGGGGGCCGGATCCTCTGGCTTGGAAGGCTTCCCGGCCGCGGGGTCGCACGCCACGAGCGGCGACAGCAAAACGGCCAGGGACAGCGCGACGGGGAGCCGGGGGGAGGGGCGCATGGCCAATCACTCTACGCCCGGGTGTCGGGTGGGCGTCGAGTCCTGGCGTCACGTCATGGCGCCAGCCGGGGCACGAGGCGCGGCTCGCCCACGTCGCGCCACCACGGCGTCACGCCCTCCACGCGCGAGGGCTCCAGGCTCCGGCCCAGGCCCGGCGTGAAGAGGCGCACCTGCTGCTCCGTGGCCAGCTTCACCAGCGTCTCCACGGGCTCGTCCCACGCGTGCAGCGCCAGGTTGAAGGTGCCCCAGTGCACCGGCATCAGCGTGCCGCCGCCCAGCATCGCGTGCGCCTTGAGCGCGTTCTCCGGGCCCAGGTGGATGCTGCCCCAGCTCGGGTGGAACGCGCCCACCTCCAGCATCACCAGGTCGAAGGGGCCGTATCGCCGGCCAATCTCCTCGAACTCCGTCGTGAGGCCGGTGTCGCCGCTGAAGAACAGCCGGTGCTTGTCCGTGGTGAGCACCCACGACGCCCACAGCGTCTTGTTGCGGTCGCCCAGGCCGCGGCCGGAGAAGTGCTGCGCGGGCGCCGCGCGGAAGGACACCGGACCCACGCGGTGCTCCTCCCACCAGTCCAGCTCGGTGATGAGCTCCGGCGCCACGCCGAAGGCCTCCAGGTGGCGTCCCACGCCCAGCGCGGTGACGAAGGGCACCCGCCGCTTCGCCAGCGCCTGGATGGTGCTCCGGCACAGGTGGTCGAAGTGGTCGTGCGACACCAGCACCGCGTCCAGGTCTGGCAGCGCGTCCAGCGACACGGGCGTGGCGTGGAAGCGCTTGGGGCCCGCGAAGGACACGGGCGAGACCCGGTTGCCGAAGACGGGGTCGGTCAGCACGCGCGCCCCGTCCACCTCCAGCAGCATCGTGCTGTGGCCCAGCCAGGTGACGCGCAGGCCGGTGTCCGGCGCGCGGGCCCAGGTGCCGCGCGGATCATCCACCGGCAGCGGCGCGGGCGGCGTGCGCTGCGTGCCGCCGAAGAAGTATTCGCCCAGGAGGGGCAGCGTGCCCCCTTGGATGCCGGCCCCCACGGGGGCGGTGTTGCGGAAGCCGTGCCCCTCGAACTGACGGGAGGCCCGGCTGCGTTCGAGGCGGAGTCCCGCGCTGCGCGCGCTGTCACTGACGGTGGGCATGAGGCGGTTACTAACACCCACGCCTCCGCCCGGCACGGCCACCCGCCTGGAGCCCAGGCGGGGAGGCGCCATGCGCCTACTGTGCGTCTTCCGGCGCCAGGCAGGTGTTGCTGAGCGCGCTGGACCAGAGCTGCGCGTTCAGCGTGTCGTCATAGGCGCTGAAGTAGACGCGGCTGCCCAGACGGTAGAACTCGCGCGGGTAGGAGGAGTCTCCCTGGACCGGCGGGGCGATGTCCTTGAGGAGGCGCGTCCCGGCCACCGTGCCGTTGCTCACCCAGGGTTCGATGCCGCCCGTGGTCTCATAGGCGCTGAAGAAGACCAGGTTGTCCGCCGCCGCGTACACCGGCGAGCCGTACTCGTCCGACAGGCTCAGCGGCCGGCGCAGCAGGGTGGTGCCCGCGGCGGTGCCGTTCGTCACCCACAGCTGCGTGTCGCGCGGCGCGGGGCCACCACTGCCAATGGCCACGGAGAAGTACAGCTTCCTGCCTCCCGGCACCTGGCTCACCGCTTCGATGCGGGGGAACGCCGAGCCCTGCGACGCGTAGTCATTGGGCAGGGTGACGACGGGCTCCGGGTTCCCGCCCGTGAGCGGCACGCGGTAGATGACCATGTACTGGGTGCTGAAGGACGTCGTCGTGACGTACGCGTACGAGCCCAGCGCCCCCAGCACCTGCATGGCGCGCGTGGAGCCGAAGGACGCCAGCCGCAGGGTGCCGCCCGCCGTGCCGTTCGTCTTCCACAGCTCCGACAGGCCGCTCTGCTCATCCAGCTTGAAGAGGGTGAGCGCGCCGGTGGGGCGCACGTCGTTCGGGTACGTGTCGGGGCCCGCGTCCAGCCGCTTCAACTGGAAGGTGCCCGCGGCGGTGCCGTCCGTCCGCCACAGGGAGGTGGCGCCCTGGAGCTCGCGCACGAAGAACAGCAGCGCGTTGCCCTGCTTCGCGTCCAGGTAGCTCACGTCCACGCTGGTGCCGAAGTCGCGCACGCGCACCGTGCCCGCGGCGGTGCCGTCCGACCTCCACAGCTCAAAGCGCGTGGAGGACGTCGTGGCGTCGTACGTCTCCTTGAAGAAGACCAGCGTGGAGCCGGACGCCGTCAGGTGTGTCAGGTACGAGTCCTCCGTGCCCGGCGTCAGGTCCTTCACCAGCCGGGTGCCGGCGGTCGTCCCGTTGCTCACCCACAGCTCCAGGCCAGCCGCCGCGTCCGGTGCCATGAAGAAGAGCTGCGCCGGGGTGGCGGTGAGCTGCGACAGCCTCGGCGTAAAGCGGCCCGACGTCGCCGGGAAGCCCCTCACCTGCGTGGTGCCCGCGTCCGTGCCGGTGCTCCGCCACAGGCCGCGGCGGCCGTCCTCGTAATTCACCGCGAAGTGCAGCGTGCCTTTGAAATCCACGAAGCTGTCCGGCCCCATCGCGAAGCGCGGGATGCCCAGCTCCGAAGGCGGCAGGAGGGTCTTCACCCGCTGGGTGCCCGCGGCGGTGGGAAGGCAGAGGGCCTCCGCTGTCACCTCTGGTGAAGAGGTAGGTTCCTGTGCGAGCCCCGCCTCCGTCTGCTCCTCGGGAAGCGCCCCGCCGCAGCCCACCCCCACCACCAGCAAGGACATCACCCACCCGCCGCGCCAACCCATGCCACACCCCTTCAAAAAGGCCTGGGAGGGAGGGTGTGTCGCGCAAGGGGTTGCGCCAAGTGCCCCCGGGTCGTGACGTGCTCGCTTGCCTGGACCGACGCGGTGTACGGCGGGGCCGCGCACTGCGGGGTCGCTATACTGCGCGGCTTCATGAAGACGGACACGTTGAAGGCGCAGCTCAAGCGCACGTTGCGGCGCGACCTGTGGATCGCCGTTGCTCCCGCGACGCTGCTCATCGCGGTGGCGTTCTCGGTGACGTTCTATTTCGTCAAGCCCGCGCCGCCGAAGACCCTGGTGATGGCGCTGGCGCCGGAAGAGGGCGGCTTCAACTACATGGCGAAGCGCTACCAGAAGTTCCTCGCGCAGCACGGGGTGACGCTGGAGCTGCGCAACACGAAGGGCTCCGTGGGCAGCGTGGCGCTGTTGAGCGCGGAGGACAGCGGGGTGGACATCGCCTTCGCGCAGAGCGGCACCACCGGCGGCAAGGGCCAGGAGGTGCCGGAGCACGTGGCGTCGCTGGGGAGCCTCTCCTACGTGCCGCTGTGGGTCTTCTACCGGGGCGAGCCCGTGGACGACGTGCGCGGCCTCCAGGGCAAGCGCATCGCGGTGGGGCCCGAGGAGAGCGGCACGCGCGCGCTGGCGATGACGCTGCTGCAGGCGAACAAGGTGGACACGGCGCCCACGGAGTTGCTGCCGCTGGACCGGGATGCCGCCATCGACGCGCTGACGCAGGGCAAGGTGGACGCGGTGTTCCTGGTGTCGCCGGCGGAGTCGCCGCGCATCCAGAGGCTGGCCGCGGTGAAGGACGTGCGCCTCTTGAGCTTCAACCGCGCGGAGGCGTACACGCGCCGCTATCCGTACCTGTCGCGCCACGTGCTGCCTCAGGGCGTGTTCGACTTCGCCAAGGACGTGCCGGACCATGACGTGGTGCTGCTCGCGCCCAACGCGCTGCTGCTGGCGAAGGACTCACTGCACCCGGCGCTCGCCTATCTCCTGATGCGCGCGGCCAGTGAGATCAGCGGCACGGCGGGCATCCTGGACAAGACGGGCGAGTTCCCCGCGCCGCTCGCGGCGGGCTTCCCGCTGAGCAGCGAGGCGAAGCGCTACTACGCGACGGGCGTTCCGCTGCTGCAGCGCTACCTGCCGTTCTGGGCGGCGAACCTGGTGGACCGGCTGTGGGTGATGCTGGTGCCCATCATCGCGGTGGTGGTGCCGCTGGGGCGTGCGGTGCCCGCGGCGCTCCTCTGGCGGGTCCGCTCGCGCATCCACCGGTGGTACGCGCGGCTGAAGGAGATTGAGATCCAGCTGGAGGAGGACCCGGACCAGGAGATGCTCCAGGACATGCTCAAGCGGCTGGAGGAGGCCGAGCGCGAGGTGAACCGCATCGTGGTGCCGCTCGCCTACGCGGAGAACCTGTACTTCTTCCGCGAGCACGTGGACGTCGTGCGCCGCCGGCTCACCCGCAGGCTCGCGGGCGCGCCCGAGCACAAGGACGGGCACCCGTTGCACGTGACCGCGTGAGTTGAGAAGGGCGGCCTGGGCTTCCGGGCCGCCCGCGGGGGGCGCCTCCTGGAGACTTCAGGGCGCCATGCCGAGCAGCTCGCGGATCTGCCGGATCATGGCGATCTCCGATTCGTCCAGGTGGCCGTCGCCGATGACGAGGGCGTGGACCGCGTCGAGCACGGCCTTGGGGTCCTGGCGCAGGACGCTCAGGTTCGGTGGCGGGAGCGGCTGGCCCTCGTGGAGACAACGGGTGAGGGCGCTGAGCTCCGTCAGGGGCACGCTGAAGCCGCGTGCGGTTTCGATGATGGCGTCAATCTCCTCGCGGGTGACGCGGTCGTCGCTGGTGGCCACCTGGAGCAGGAGCTTGATGACCTCGATGTGGAACTGGCCTTCAGGGGGCAGCGGGGCAGCCATGTGGGTTGCATCCTCCAAGGATGTCCAGGCTGACCTGCCAGGGGGGAGCCGTCCAGCCCGGCGTCGTCGCCCCGTCGTGGAGCGGAAAGGCGGGCGGGTGGGGGAGGGGCTTCCAGCCCCCGGCCCCTTCCGTGCCATGCTTCAGACGTCTGGCATTGCCGGGGGAGGCATTCCGCATGGGCAGGGCCTTGCGATTCACGTCACGTGAAGAGTCGATTCAGAATGAGCTGCTGACGAACCTGGTGGGCCTTGGCAGCTACCAGGACATCCATGACGTGCTGGAGCCGCGCGTGCTCCAGCTGTGTCAGGCGGACCACTTCGCGCTGGGGTGCGCCAACCTGGATGGCTCCGTGGGGCTCCAGTGGACGAGCCGCACGACGATGCCCCTGCTCGAGCATTACTCCGAATGGGTGACGCAGGACTTCGTCTTCCAGGCCACGATTGCCCAGCCCAACCGCGTGTTGAGCACGCAGGAGATGCTGCGGGGACAGAAGCTGGACACCATGGAGACCCGTCGGCGCAGCGTGGAGGCGGGGCTGAACCTGCGGCAGGTGATGGCGACGCTGCTCATGGAAGGGCAGCAGGGCCTCAAGGGCGGGCTCGCGGTGTACAGCGAGCGCTCGCGGCCCTTCCCGGCGCGCAGCCAGCGATTGTTGCAGTTGCTCGTGCCCGCCATCCATCGCGCGGTCAGTCACGTCCAGAGGATCCATGCGCAGGGATTGGAGCTGGATCTGCTCAAATCCGGCGCTGTCGAGTCCGGGGCCCTGCTGGTGCTGACGCCCTGGGGGAGGGAGATGGTCCGGACGAACGCGGCCACGCGGCTGTTGGAGAAGTGGTTCGCGCGCTCGGAGCGCACGCCGCAGGGGATTCCCCAGGCGTGGGTACGGCGGCTGGAGGCGTTGTCGCGCGTGAAGGGGATGCTCCCCCCGGACCTGCTCAGGGATGAGCGGGAGGAGGACGGTGAGCAATTGCAGGTGACGTTCTCCCTCTCCACCATCCTCTGGGCGGGCAATCCGCTGTGGCAGGTCCGCATCATCGAGCGTCCGCACTGGCTGCGGGAGGACTGGCTGCGATTGCTGACGCCCACGGAGCGCAAGGTGGCGGACGGCGTCCACCGGGGCGATTCGAACCGGGACATCGCGCTCCCACTTGGGAGTACGGAGGGGACGGTGAAGAAGCAGCTGCAGTCCATCTACCGGAAGACCGGGACCTCGAGCCGCACGCAGTTCCTCGCGCAGGGCCGCCGCGCGTAGCAGGGGGCCCTGCCCGACAGGACCGCCATACCTCTTTGGGGGGATGGGCCCCGTTTCCGCCCTCGTAATACTTGATGGGTATTGCAAACGGGGGTCGTACCCATGGGCAAGGCACGGAAGTTCCTGTCGCGTGAGCAGGCGTTGGTCGCGGAGCTGAAGGAAGCGCTGGGCAACGCCCGGACGCTGGAGGACGTCTACGAGGCCCTCTCCCGGGCGCTCCTCTCGCTCTGCGAGGCGGACCACCTCGCGGTGGGCTGCGCGAATCCGGATGGGACGGCGGGGTTGCAGTGGAAGACGGACACCGTCCACCCCCTCCTCAAGGATTACGCGGAATGGGTGCAGGAGGACTTCGTCTTCCGCGCCACGGTGGTGCAGCCCAACCTGGTGCTCAGCGACGACCAGATGCTGCGGGGGCAGGCGTTGGTGGAGACGGAGACCTTCCGGCGCAGCCAGGGCGCGGGGCTGAAGCTCAAGCGCGTGCTGGCGTCGCTCCTCTTCACGGAGCAGGACCTGAAGGGCGGCATCGCGATGTACCGGGAGTCCTCCCGGCCCTTCACGCTGCGGGCGCAGTGGTTCCTGCAGCAGATCATCCCGTACATCTCCCGGGCGGTGGCGCGGCTCCAGGAGCTCTACGCCGTGCGCTTCGAGCGGGACCTGCTGAAGGCCATCGCGATGGGAGCGAGCCCGGTGCTGGTGCTCAACAGCCTGGGGCGGAAGGTGGTGGACACGGGGCCGGCCATTCCGCTGCTGGAGCGGTGGTTTCCGTCCCATGAGCTCAGCGACGGAGTTCCCCGCGCCTGGGCGGAGCGGGTGAGGGCGCTGTCCCGCTTCGATGTCGCGGTGGATCCGCGGCTGGAGTCCCTCACGCTGGAGCGCGGAGCGGACCGGCTGGACGTGACGTTCAGCCCCTCCACCGTCAGCTGGGGAGGCCGCAACCTGTGGCAGGTGCGGATGCACGAGCGGGTTCACTGGCTGCGCCCGGACTGGAAGGAGAAGCTCACCGCGCAGGAGTCACGCGTGGCGGACTGTCTTCACGAGGGGCTGGCGAACAAGGAGATCTCCTCCCGGCTCGGGTGCTCCGTGGAGACGGTGAAGGTCCACATCAAGTCGCTGTTCGAGAAGACCGGCACCCACAGCCGCGGCGAGTTCGTCGCCAAGGGCCGCCGCGCTTAGCGGCCGGGCCAGGGCCGTCGGTCATCGCCCCCGTGTCGCCTGTCAACCCCTCGTTCGAGGGGGTGGGGTCGGGTCCCGGTCATGTCATCCTTGAGGAGTAGGAAAACGCCGGGATGGAGGTACCCACCATGGGCATGGACTTGACGTTCACGTCGCGCGAGCTGCGGCTGATCCGGGAAATGGAGAAGCGCCTGCGCAGTGTCAGGACCTTCGAGGACATCTACGCGGCCATCCAGGAGGTGATGGAGCGCATCTGCAGGGCGGATCACCTCGCGGTGGGGTTCACCCGCACGGATGGGTCTCCGGGGTTGGAGTGGGTCGCGCCGACCGTTCAGCCCCTGCTCGCGCGGTACTCGGTGTGGGCCCCTCAAGGCTGCTTCGTGTACCAGTACACGCTGGACCAGCCCAACAAGCCTGCGAGGGAATCCCAGATGCTCGCGGGGCGCTCTCTGGAGAGCACGGAAACCTATGAGCGCAGCCGGGCCGCCGGTCTGAAGCTGCGGCACGTGCTGGCCACCCTGCTCTTCAAGACCCGGCAGAAATTCCAGGGCGGCCTCGCGATGTACAAGGACTCCTCCCGGGAGTTCTCGGCGCGGGACGAGGCGCTCCTCGAAGCGTTCATTCCGCTCATCAACGACGCGGTATCCACCGTCCAGTACATCGAGGCCCTGCGTTTCAAGGGGGACCTCCTGACGGCGCTCTCGATGGAGTCGTGGCCTGGAATGGTCCTGAACGCCATGGGACGACGCATCGAGGAGACGGGCACCACCAGGGCCGTGCTGAACCAGTGGTTCACGCTCAACGAGTTCAGCCATGACGTTCCGAGCGAGTGGGTGGACTACGTGAAGTGGCTTTCGAGCCTGGACGGGCTCCTGCTCCCCATCGAGCGGACCCTCGAGAAGAAGCGGGGCCGCGACACGTTGAAGGTGAGCTTCAAGCCCTCCACCATCCTGCGCCCGGGATGCACGCTGTGGGAGGTTCGCATCCGCGAAGAGCTGCACTGGATGCGGGAGGACTGGGCCCGGAAGTTGTCTCGCAGGCAGATGGAAGTGGCGGACTTGGTGAAACAGGGGGCGGGCGATGCGGACATCGCCCAGGAGCTCAAGATCTCCCTCCACACCGCGAAGGAACACACGAAGGCGGTCTACAAGAAGACCGGCGCCGAGGGCCGATTGGACCTCGTCACCCGGGGACAGCGCTCATAGCGCGCGGGCGAAGAAGTCGCGCAGGCGGCGCGCGTAGTCCTCAGGGGCCTTCTGGGAGTACTCGCCGTGGGCTGCCTCCGGCACCACCCACTGCTCGCGGGGTTCGCAGGCGGCTCGGTAGAGGCGGCCGTCCAGCTTCTGGGGGCCGTCCGGGTCGCTGCCTCCGTTGATGAGCAGCAGCGGCCTGCCCTCCAGCCGGCACATGCCGTCCACGGGCCTCACCGCGTCCACGTCGATGCCGGACCGGCGCAGGCCCCACAGCACCGCCCAGGTGCTCAGGCCGTAGTGGGAGCCCATGTCCCCCGCCAGGTCCGGGAACGCTCCCGCCGCCGCCACCGCCTTCACCCGCGCGTCCTCCTGCGCCACCAGCAGGGCCGTCGTCCCGCCCATGGAGAACCCGAACAGGCCCACGCGTCCCGGGGTGACGTCCGGCCGGGCCCGCACGAAGGCCAGGGCCGCGCGCACGTCCTCGCGCTCACTGTCACCCCAGCCCACCGAGTCGCCTTCGCTTTCGCCCTGGCCGTGCAGGTCGAAGAGCAGGACGCCGTGTCCCGCCTCCGACAGCACCCATGCTTCAAATTGGACTCGCGTGCGGTTGTCCGCGAAGCCGTGCACCAGCACCACCGCCGTCCCGTCGCGGGACGGGACGTACCACCCTCGAAGCTTCCGCCCCGCGGCCTCGAAGGACACGTCCTCCATGTCTGGCAGCGCGTCCGGGTTGGGGGGCGGCGTCACTGGGATGCGCGCCGGGTGCACCAGCGTCTGGGCCGTGCGCAGGCCTCGCGCCGCCGTGAACCCGCCCGTGCCCAGCGCGCCCAGCACGAGCCCCAGCACGGCGATGCGACCCCAGCGGACGCGGTACTGCTTCGTGGACACGGTCAGCTCCGGACGGGACCGCTCCCCACGCGCCAGCGCTCGACGAGGTTCGTCACGGCGGTCCCCCAGTCGGGGTACTCGAAGGTGAAGCCCGCGTCCAGCAGCCGCCCGGGCACCACGCGGCGGCTCTTGAGCAACAGCTCCGTGTCCGTGCGCATGAAGAACGCGCCCACCTCCAACATCCACTTCGCCGCCGGCAGCCCCACGCTCACGTGCGCCGCCTCGCGCAGCTTCGCCATCAGCTCCCGCTGGGGCAGGGGATTCGGCGCGGCCAGGTTCACCGGCCCGTCCAGGTCGTCGCGCTCCAGCAGCAGCTGCACCGCGCGCACGAAGTCCCGGTCGTGGATCCACGACACGTACTGCCGCCCGCTGCCCGCGGGGCCGCCCAGCCCCCGGCGCGTCAGGCCCAGGAGCACGTCGAAGATGCCCTCCCTGTCCGGGCTCATCACCATGGCGGAGCGCAGCGCCACCTTGCGCGTGTGGGGCGTGTCGGCTTCCGCCAGCGTGCGCTCCCAGGCCTGCGCGATGTCGATGCTGCGCTTCCAGTACGCGGGCACCCCCGGCTCGTTCCCACCAATGAGCCCGGTGGCCTCGTCGTTGGGCGCGTCCAGCCGGTGCGCGTACAGCGTCGCGGTGCTCATCTGCAGCCACACGCGCGGCGGCTTCGCGGCCTGCTGGATGGCCTGGCCCACCACCCGCGTGGAGTCCACCCGCGAGTCCATCATCTGGCGCAGGTTCTCCTCCGTGTAGCGGCAGTTCACGCTGCGTCCCGCCAGGTTGATGACCGCGTCGGCGCCATCCACCTCCTTCGCCCAATCACCCAGGGTGCGCCCGTCCCAGGACACCGTGCGCGCCTCGCCCCGGCCTCCCCGGCTGATGAGGACGACGTCATCCCCCCGCGCGGTGAACGCCCGCGCCAGCAGGGCGCCCACCTGTCCCGTGCCACCCGGAATCACGACCTTCATGAACGAAACCCCCTCATGTGGTGCGACACCTGGAGGCATAGCGCGCACCCCATCCGGGCCGCCCGGCTCCCGGAAATGGGCCCCCGGGTCGTCCTGGTGCCGCCGATGAGCCCCGCTTTTCCCCGGCTCCGGAGCCCGGCGGTGGGGCATTTCCCGGGATGTCCCGGGTCGGACGGAAGAAACCAACCGGCCCGGAGGGAAAATGCGGCGCGTCACGCAACCGGGCCCGCGTCCGGACGACAATGCGTCATCCCCCCACCTCGAATCCTGAGGGCCGTCATGATCATCCCGTCCCGCCCGCTCTCCGCGACCCGCCCCTCGACGAACTCCGCGTCGGCCCCGGCCAACACGGCCCGTGTCACCCCGAAGGCGTTCTCGTCGGTCTCCACGTTCGAGGCCGGCCCTTCGGCGAAGAAGGCCCCGACGACGCCCACGACGCCGGTGCCCGCGCCGCAGGTGCCGGTGGAGGACGTGCCGCCCAAGTCGGATCCCCGCTACGACGGGCTGAAGGACCAGGCGCTGATCAACGCGCTGCATGACGCGGTCAGCAAGCACAAGAACCTGGGCTACGACCAGGCGCGGAAGATCATCTTCACCACCCTGGACAACCACGACGGCGTCGTGACGTGCGTCTACACGGGCAAGGAACTGAAGACGAACAAGATTCCCAGCAGCAACGTGATGAACACCGAGCACACCTGGCCCCAGTCCAAGGGCGCCACGGGCGCGGCGAAGGCGGACCTGCACCACCTGTTCCCCACGGACAGCAAGGCCAACTCGGTCCGGGGCAACTACCCCTTCGGCACGGTGACGAAGGTGAAGTGGGAGGAGAACGGCGCCAAGTTCGGCACCGACGCGCAGGGCCGCACCGTCTTCGAGCCGCCGGACGCGCACAAGGGCAACGTGGCGCGCGCGCTGTTCTACTTCTCCACCGTCTACAACAAGTCCATCCCCGCGAACGACGAGGCCGTCCTCAAGGAGTGGAACAAGCTGGACAAGGTGGACGCGGCGGAGGTGGCGCGCAACGACGCCATCGAGACCTACCAGCAGAACCGCAACCCCTTCGTGGACGACGCGTCACTGGCCGACCGCATCGCGGACTTCTAGAGTCCGGGGCATGTCCCGTCCGCTCGCGCCCTTGTGGGCGCTCGTCCCTGGCCGCACCGGTGTCCCCCTGATGAAGGTGGGGGGCACGCCCGAGGCGCCGGGCCCCCTGGAGTGGCCCGCCTGCGCGATGTGCGGCGGGCCCCAGCGCTTCCTCTTCCAGCTGCCGCACGTCGAGGGACGGCTGGACCTGACGCCACACGCGTCGGTCCACGTCTTCCAGTGCGAGAACCCCGACACCGTCTGCTTCCGCTGGGACCCGGAGGAGGGCGCCAACGCGGCCGTGCCGGTGAAGGCCGGCGCGCCGTCCGTGAGCGCGCCGCCGGGACCGGTGAAGCCGTACGCGGAATGGACGCTCGGCTTCGAGCCCGCAACCGAGGACACCGAGGCCCTGTCGGTGGACGTCAACGAGGCCACCGAGGAGCAGTTCGCCGCGCTGGACCGCGCCAAGGAGGAGGCGCCGGAGAGCAAGGTGGGCGGCGTGCCCGTGTGGCTCAACGGAGAAGGCACCCCGGAGTGCTGTGACGCGCCCATGCGCTTCGTCGCGCAGCTGGCCGCGATGCCGTTCGGCCTGGACTTCGGCGACAACGGCCGGGGTTACCTCTTCCGCTGCACCCGCGAGGACTGCGTGCGCCCCTTCCGCTTCCTCACGCAGGGCGCCTGATCCTCAGCGCTGCATCGCCTTGAGCAGCTTGTGGGCGTCCTCCGCGCTGAGCTTGCCGGCCTCCACCAGGTCCAGCACGCGGCGCATCTCCTCGTCGGGGATGCCCCGGGCCTGCTGCGGCGGCGGGGGCGGCACGGGCGGCTGGGGCCGGTGGTGCCGGGAGCCCTGGCCCGCCCAGGGCGGCGCGCCCCAGGAGTTCGCCCAGGCGTGGGCCCACTGGTTCGCGTGACGCTCGGCGCGGCGCTGCCAGCGCTCCGCCTGACGCTGCCAGCGCAGTGAATCCTCCTCCCAGCCCTCCGCGTCCTCGCCGCGCGAACGGCCCGACTCGCGGATGCGCACCGAGCCCAGCTCCGTCTCCAGCAGGATCGTCGTGGCCGCCTGGGGGTTGGACGGGTAGCGCGTCTGCGCCGAGCCCAGCGACGTATGGGCGGAGATGTTCACGTCCAGCCCGGGCACCAGGCGCAGCTCCACCGCGCCCACCTGCGTCCCGATGCGGTGCTCGCCCACGTCCAGCGCGTCCACGTCCAGCTTCACCGCGCCCGCGGCGGCGTGGACGTGCAGGGTGCCGCCCACGCGCTCGCCGATGATGCGGCCCGCGCCCGTGCGCAGGGTCAGCTTGCCGTGCACGTCGCGCAGGCTCGCCGTGCCCGCGTCGGTGTTCAGCTCCAGCTCGCAGTCCTTCAATCCGGAGATGCGCACCGCGCCCGCGTCCAGCAGGAGCTTCGCGCGCACGTCGGGCGGCACGAACAGCTCCGCCTGTCCGCCGTGGCGCCAGAACAGGGAGAGGAAGCCGGCCTCGCGGGGCATCAGCTCCACCTTCGTCACCCGGCCGTGCTCCTGGATGCGCGTCTCCACCCTGCCGTGCGTCACCAGGTAGGGCTTCTCTCCCTCCGGCAGCGGCGACACGACGAGCGTGGCGGCGGGCGCGTGCAGCACCAGCTCCGCGTGCTGTCCCCACGGAATCGCGTGGCGCTGGGTGCCCTCGCGCGAGGAAGACGAGGCGTCGGAGGACGGCGTGGCTTCAGGGTCCATCATGGGCGGTTACTCCCGTGCCTTCTTGAGACGTTGAGCGGCCTCGTCCGCGTCGATGAGCCCGGCCGCGAGGTCATCGAGAATCTGCGCCCGGCGCGGGGAGCCGCGCTCCCGGGGCGGAGGTGGAGGCGCGGGAGGCGTGGGAGGCGGCGGGACTCCGGGCGCCTGGCCCAGGGCCTCCACCACGTCGTCCAGCCGCGCCACCACCGTCGGATAGGAGAGGCCCAGCGCCTGCTCCACGTCCTTGATCTTCCCCCGGCAGGCCATGAACACGCGCACGAACGCGAGCTGCTCCGGTGACAGCTGCTGCACCCAGCCCGTCGTGAAGCGCCCCTCCACCGCGGACGCGCACCCGTCGCAGCGCACCCGTTCGATGACGGTGCCGCCTCCACAGACGGGGCAGCGGGTGGGCACGGGCCAGGTGGATTTGGAGGTCGTCATGGTGGGTTCTTCAGAAAATCAATTTCAGAATTGAGAATATTGATTTCTATGGGCTTGGCAAGGGCGGGAGTCCATTTCCAGGAAAGACGGACACTTCCGAGCCGGCGGCCACGAAGGCGGAGTGGGGCGCACCCCGGAGGCACTCCGTGAAGGCGGGGCCGTAGAAGCGGGCCACGTCGCAGTCGAAGGCGGTCTCCCGGGCGCGCCAGACGGTCCAGCGGGGATGCTCCACGCGGTACTCGGCGCAGCCGCCGTCGCGCTGGGCGGTGTAGCCCCAGTAGTGCTCGGTGATGAACTCCTCCTGGGAGCCGGGGGCGCTCTCGGCCGGCGTGCCGAGCGTCCGGGCCGACAACTGGTGCCAGCGGCCGTGGGACTTCCAGGCGTACTCGACGTGGCCGGGCGCGCCGGTGTCCGCGCCGTCCATGTTCACGGCGTGGCGCATGGGGTGCGCGACGTAGGGCTCGTTGTAGAGGACGCGCGCCACGGTGGCGATGGCGAGCCGGGGCACGATTTCGCGCACGAACACCACGCCGCGCCGCCAGCCTTCGGGGCCCAGGCGGCGCACGTAGAAGCGCAGGTTCACCTCATCGAAGTCCCGGTGGAATGGCACCGCGAGTCCCCGCACGCGCGTGTCGAGGAAGCGGAAGCCGACCATGCTCGCGAACGTGCGGCCCTGCCACGCGTCGAGCTCCGTGCCACGGGGGACGAGGGGCCGCAGCACCGCCGGATCCACCTCGTAGTTGAGCATCAGCAGGTACCGCCACGTCGCCGTCAGGAAGGGGCGCATGCGCGAGGTCTAGCGCGCACGCGAAGCCCGGGCCCAGGCCCACCCCCTTGCGCGGCTTCTGTCGAGCAGAAGCGCGGGCCGTTTCTCAGGGAGCGGCGGGCTGCGCCTGGGGCTTCCTGGAGGTGAGTCCCCGCTCCAGCCGCTCCCGCCACTTCAGCGCGGGCCGCTCCACGCCATGGTGCAGCGCGAGCGCGGCGAGCAGCACCGCCACGGCGCCGCCCAGCACCGTGACGACGTGGAACGCGTCCATGCCCTGGGGCGCCAGCGCGTCCCGCACGCCGTGCTGCACGGCCTTGTGCGTGAGGTAGATGGTGAAGCTCAGGACCGCGAAGGTCTTCACGCCGGGGATGCGCGCGCAGACGCGCGAGGCCGCGGGGCCCGCGAGCGATACCAACAGCGCCGAGAAGCCCAGCGCGGCCAGGGGGAACGCCAGCAGGACATAGGGGAGGTAGCGGTAGTGCTCCTCGTTGATGAAGAGGACGCCGCCCAGGCACGCGAGTCCCACGATGGCCATGGCCCCTGCGCGGGCGCCGCGAGTCCAGCGCTCCCAGGCCTGTGGCCGGAAGACGCGCAGGGCCGCGAGCAGCACGCCGCACGTCAGCCCGTCGAGCCGCGCGTACGTCGGGTAGTAGAGCAGCCTGTCGAACTCGCGCCAGCCTGGATCGCCCGGCCCGAGCGCGGAGAAGTGGTGCTGCCACAGCCCGCCGCGCAGGAGCATGCCTCCGCCCATCACGGCCGCCGCGATCGCGATGAGGGACGGCGCGCGGAGGCGTCCGCGCAGTGCGAGCACGGTGAGCGGCAGCACCAGGTAGAAGTGCTCCTCCACGCACAATGACCACGCGTGGGAGAAGCCATTTCGGCGCAGGCCGAAGTTCTGCGTGAAGGTGAGGAAGCGCCACGCGGGCGTCACCACGGGCATCTCGGTCCAGGCCGGTACGAAGAGGTAGAGGCCCAGCACGACGAGGAAGGACGGGAGGATGCGCAGCGCGCGCCGCAGGTAGAAGCGCCGCAGCGACGGCGTCTCACCGCGCGACACCGGCTCCAGGAGCTGCGAGCCGATGAGGAAGCCGCTGAGCACGAAGAACAGCTCCACGCCCGTCCACCCGAAGTTGGCGAACGACTGGTAGGCCTCGTGCCCTTGGGGGCGGGGGTAGTGGTAGACGACGACGACGAGGATGGCCAGGCACCGGAGCAGGTCCAGGCCGGCCAGATGGCGCGGTTCGGTGGCGTTCAGCGGAGTCAGCTTTCAGCGGGGGGATGCGCCCGATGCTAGCAAGACGCATCCGGGCCGCCAGCGACACGCCGTTCGGGACGCATCGGGCCATAGGCGCCGGTCACGAGTTCGCGAAGGTTTCCCGCACGGCTGCGCCCCATGGCCTGACCGCCCGGGTGCAAGGCCTTCGGAAACGAAAGCGCTCCATCGGGATGAGAAGGTGAGAACCGTTGGCGGCTCCCTGTCAGAGGCGCACCGAAAAAACCTGTCCGACAGTCGGACAAGTTTCGAGGCCTCCGTGAGCCTCCCATCCACGGCGCACCTCGCGGACCTGTCCGACTGCCAGCCAGGCCTTGAGAACCGCGGCTGGCTCGTCGCCCGGGCCGAGGAAACCTGTCGGACAAGTCTGGGGAACCGAGGCTGGTGAGGATCCCCTTGCCGCCCAGGCAGCGGAAACCTGTCGGACTGTCGGACAGGTTTTGGGCTGCGGAGGGCGGGCGGGAGGTGGGCATTGTGGTCCGGGGGTTTGGGCGCCCTTGGCGTCACGCTTCGGACGGCGCCCGCTCCGGCTCCTCCCTCGATTCCGGCCCTTGGGGGTCAGGGCGTATGGGCGTCCAGGTCCTCCACCCTCGCTCCCAAGCGCGCTGGCACGCGTGCAAGGACTCGGAACTCCCTTGCTGAACGCTCGGTGTGCGCGCCCGCGCCGTTCATCGCGGTCGTGCACCAGGCGTGCAACTCGCGCAGCGCTCCGGCGAGGAAGGCCTCCCGCGTGGCCCTCCTCTGCACCTTGCCGCTGGAGGTCTTGGGCAGGCTTCCGGGCTCGATGAGCACCACCGCTCGGGGCCTCACTTCGTGCACCGTCGCCAGGCGTCCTCGGATGACGCCCATCACTGGCGCCACTTCGCCGTCCCACTTGCGTGCATCCACCTCCTGCACCACGACGAGGTGCTCCTCGCCGTCCACCTCCACGCCGAAGGCCGCGCCGCATCCGGGCCTGAGCGCGGGGTGGCTCTCCTCCACCACCGACTCCAGGTCCTGTGGGTACAGGTTCCGACCTCGCACGATGATCAGGTCCTTCTCTCGCCCCGTGACGTACAGCTCTCCGTCGTCCAGGAAGCCCAGGTCCCCGGTCCGCAGGTAGGGCCCGTCTCCCTGCTCGGTCCTTGCCTGGAAGACCCTCGCGGACTCGTCCTCGCGCTTCCAGTAGCCCTTCGCCACGCTGGGCCCCTTTACCCAGACCTCGCCCACTTCGCCCTGCGGGAGCACTCGGCGGGTGTCCGGCGCCACGATGCATAGGGATTGATCCGGCAGCGTCGCTCCGCTGCCCACCAGCGTCCGGGCTGCCCCAATGGGGGCCCTCGCGCTGCCTGCCTCCAGCGCGGCGGCGTCCACGTCGCGCAGGACCGGCGCGGCCTCCTTCGCTCCGCCGGAGACGATGAGCGTCCCTTCCGCCAGGCCGTAACATGGGTAGAACGCCTCGCGCCGGAAGCCATGCGGTCCGAACGCCTCCACGAAGCGCTCCAGTGTGTCCGGGCGGATGGGCTCCGCTCCGCAGAACGCCACCTCCCAGCGGCCCAGGTCCAGCCCCTCCCGTTCCGCGGGCGGGATGCGCCGCACGCACAGGTCGAACGCGAAGTTGGGCCCGCCGCTGATGGTGCCTCCGAAGCGGGTGAGCGCCTCCAGCCACGCGCGGGGCCGCTTGAGGAACGTCAGCGGCGACATCAGCGCCGTGTGGAAGCCCTGCGCCAGCGGCACCAGCACGCCGCCAATGAGTCCCATGTCGTGATACGGCGGCAGCCAGATGACACCCACGCTGTCGTCTCGCGTCTGGAAGGCGCTGCAGATGGCCCCCAGGTTGTGCAGCAGGTTGCCGTGGCTGAGCATCACGCCCCGGGGCGTCCCCGTGCTGCCGGACGTGTACTGGAGGAAGGCCAGCGTGTCGGCCGTCACGTCCGGCCGCTTCCACTCCGCCGCGTCGCCTTCCTCCAGCGCGTCCGTCGCCACCCACTTCAGCGCTCGCAGCTCCGGCGCGTCCGTGAAGAGCAGCTCCGCCATGGACAGGATGAAGGACGTGGTGAGCACCACCGTGGCCCCGGAGTCCGCGATGAGCGCGCGCAGGCGGGGCAGGGTGCGCTCCAGCCGCGATGGGTCCGGTGGATACGCCGGCACCGCCACCAGCCCCGAACACACGCAGCCGAAGAACCCTCGGAGGTAGTCCGCGCCGGGCGGATAGAGCAGGACCGCGCGCGCGCCCTCGGCCGCGAGTGATTGCAGCGCGGCGGCGATGCGGTGCGCGCTCGATGCCAGCGTATCCCGGGTGAGCGTCACCTCCGTGCCGTCCTCCAGGAAGGTGTAGAGGCGTGGATCCGGAGGACGGCGGCTTCGCTCGTCGAGCAGGTCGATCAGCGTGACGGACATGCGCACCTCAATAGCTGCCGCCAATCATCAGGATGCCTGAGTAGCGGCCGTCCCCCGCGCCAATGTCCTGCGAAGGCGCGAAGTCCTGTCCGAAGAGGAAGCTGTAGCTGCCGCGCACCTCGGCCGTGAGCTGGGGATTGATCTTGAAGCGCACGCCCGCTCCCACGGGCGCGTAGCCCCCGGTGTCGTCGAAGAACCGGAAGAAGGTGCCCTCGCGCACCGAGTAGCGCTCGACGCCGATGCCTCCGAGCACATAGGGCTGCAGCCGGGTGGGGGTAAAGCCAATCGTGAGCGCCGCCTGCGCTCCATTGCGCACGATGTCCGGCGTGCCGAAGAAGTCGGAGCTGTCAGCGACGGACAGGCTGCTCACGCCGCCGCTGTAGCCCAGCTCCAAGCCCAGATAGTCATTGGCGCGGTAGCCTACGAAGACGCCATACGACGGCCCTGGATCCAGGTTGGGCGCAAGCTTGCCCGTGTAGCCCTCCACTCCCAATCCCAGGAGGAAGTAGGGGCCCTGCCAATCCACCCGCCCCATCCGCGTGGGCGCGTCCGGCGGTGGGTCCTGGGCCCTGGCGGCGCCACCCGTCAGTCCTGCCAGGCAGAGCCCCAACGCGATGCTTCGCCTCATGACCGCTCCCTCCATGTGTCTGATGCGCAGCCAGAAGGTGACCTTCGAGGGAGGGGCGAACAACGAACGGACAGGCGGTACCCCGGAGGCCCACGGCGCCCCCGAGGGTGGGGGAGGCTGCGCATGAAGCCGGGCCCCTGCCTGCCTCCCTGCCCATCCCCTGTGACGCCCCGCGCGCGGCTTCCACCTTGAGCCGTACCCGGAGGCCCGCGGTACCTCCTCCTCGCGTCCGGGATGGGAGCACTCCGCCATGAACGACGCCCACCCCCAGTCCGTCACGGGTCCGTCCACCGCTTCAGGCATCCAGGCTCGTGCCCGGCGCGCGCTCGCGCAGCTGGACGCGGTGCTGCCGGACGTGGACGCGCTCTACCAGGACCTGCATGAGCACCCGGAGCTGTCCGGTCAGGAAGCGCGCACGGCCGCCGAGGTGGCGCGCCGGTTGGAGGCGGAGGGCTACGAGGTGAGCCGGGACGTGGGCGGCCACGGCGTGGTGGGCCTGCTGCGCAACGGCGATGGGCCCACGGTGCTCCTGCGCGGGGACATGGACGCGCTGCCCGTGGAGGAGAAGACGGGGCTGCCGTACTCGAGCCGTGCCCGGACGGAGGACGGTGCGCCGGTGATGCACGCGTGCGGCCATGACGTCCATACCGCGTGCCTGGTGGGCACGGCGGCGGTGCTGGCGCGCTCGCGCGATGCGTGGCGCGGCACGCTGATGGTGGTGGGGCAGCCGGCGGAGGAGACCCTCCAGGGCGCGAAGGCGATGCTGGACGCCGGGCTCTACTCTCGCTTCGGCACGCCGGACGCGGTGCTGGGTCAGCACACGGCGCCGCTGCCGGTGGGCACCTTCATGCACCGCGAGGGCGTGACGATGATGGGCTCCGCGCACGTGCGCCTGCGCCTCTTCGGCCGGGGCTCGCACGGGGCGCAGCCGGAGCTGTCCGTGGACCCCGTGGTGCTGGGGGCCAGCGTGGTGATGCGCCTGCAGACCATTGTGTCGCGCGCACTGTCGCCGCTGGAGGCCGCGGTGGTGACGGTGGGGAGCTTCCAGGCAGGGACTCGCGCCAACGTGATTCCGGACGAAGCCGTGCTGGAGCTGACGGTGCGCACGGAGGATGAAGCGGTGCAGGCGCGCGTGCTCGCGGCCATCGAACGCATCGCGAAGGGCGAGGCCGCGGCGTCGGGCGCGCCGAAGCCTCCCCAGGTGGAGGTGTTGAACCGCGGGCCGGTGAACCGCAACGACCCGGAGCTCATTCGACGCGTCCGGGACGCGCACGCGGAGTGGTTCGGGCGCGAAGCGCTGGTGCCAGGCGTGCTCGTCACCGCGAGCGAGGACTTCCCCTTCTTCGCCCAGGGGCCGGAGCGCCCGGTGCCCATCGCGTACTGGTTCATGGGCATCACGCCGCGAAAGGCCTGGGAGGAGGCGCCGGGCGCGACGCCGCAGGAGAAGGTGGCGCACCTGCCGGGGCCACACTCCAGCCACTACGCGCCGGACCGCGAGGGCTCACTGCGCAGCGGCTGCGAGTCACTCACCGTGGCGGCGCTGGCCTGTCTGCACGGAGGCGATGCGTCCGTGAACCATTGAGAAGGGCCCCGGCCTGGAACGGGGCCGCTGGCCCGGCTGGTTCCCTGTCGCTTGCCCCCGCCACGAGTGCCTCCAACTTGAGAGGCGGACGACACTTCTGGAGGACACCCCGATGAAGCTTCCGCTCATGGCCTCGATGACCGCGCTCCTGCTGGGCGGCTGTGCTACGCAGACCGCGTCCGTTCCACAGGAGTCCCCGTCCGAGGCATTCGCCAGCGACGAGATGTCCTGGGACTCGGAGGAGTCTCCTCGCACGCAGGAGATGCAGCGCAAGCATGACCTGAACTTCTACGGCACCGTGGGCGCGGAGGCCCAGGCCAGCGCTGAAGCCACCGGAGGCACGGGCATCGAGAAGTCCTCGAAGCCAGAGGACTTCAAGTGCGTGGACGCCAACGAGGTGGGCACGGGCGGCTCGGGCGGCATCGACATGCGCGGCGCGGACAACCTGGCCCCGGAAGTCGTGCCGTCGCAGAACCCCGGCGCGCGGTTGGACATCATCCCGGAGGCCTGGAACCGCAACAAGGGCATCGGCACGAGCCCCGTGGCGCCGTCCACCGGCACGCCTCCCGCGGAGGGCAGCGGCGGCGCCGGCCATTAGGCTCCGGCGCCTCAGCCCTGCTGCTTCACCAGCCGGGTCAGCTCGCGGTCCAGCGTGGCCGCGAACTGCTGGCGGTCCTGCGGTGAGAAGCCGCCGGGGCCGCCCGTGTTCACGCCGCTGTCGCGCAGCTCCTGCATGAAGTTCCGCATCGACAGCCGCTCGTCGATGGTCTCCGGCGTGAAGAGCTCTCCGCGTGGGTCCATCACCACGACGCCCTTGGGGACGAGCAGCGCGGCCAGCGGGATGTCCTGCGTGACGGCCAGGTCCCCGGCCTCCGCGGACGTGGCGATGTGCCGGTCCGCCACGTCCAGCCCCGCGCCCACCTGCACGGTGGACACGTACGCCAGACGCGGCAGCGCCAGCGGCTTGTTCGCCACGAAGACGATGGGCACCTTCACGCGCTGCACGGCGCGCAGCAGGATGTCCCGCACGGGCCCCGGACACGCATCGGCATCGACCCAGATTTTCATGCGCGCCATCCTCGCTGATTTTCCCCCGCGTGACGCGGACCGCGCGCAGGGAGCGCAGATTCGCTAGAAGCGGCTCCGTGCTTCCGGCGTCCTCCCCGTCCCGCCGCGACTTCGCGGCTTCGTCCCTCGCGGCCTGGCTGCTGTGCCTGGGGCTGTTCGCGGTCTACACCACGAGCCAGGTGCAGATGCAGACGGACTCGCTGTGGTCCATCCCCTCCGCGGCCAGCATCCTCCACGAGGGCAACGCCGACCTGGACGAGTTCGCGCCGTCGTTCGCCCCGGCGACCGCGTACGCGCGAGGCGTCTACGGCGGCCACACCTATTACGAGTACCCGCCCGGAGTGATGGTCTCCGCGCTCCCGTTCCTGGCGGCCGCGGAGGGGCTGTTCTCGTTGGGCCGGCCGCTGCTCGCGCACCTGGGGACTCCCGGCGCGGATGCGCTGGCGTGGCTGGAGTTGTTCCGGAGCACCGGCAAGGTGGACCTGGGCTCCTTCCACCGCACCGAGAACCTCATCGCTTCGTTCTACGTGTGCGCCGCCGCGGGCGTGCTGCTCGTCGCGCTGCGAAGGCGCGTGTCCGCCCGCGCCGCGCTCGTCACCGTCCTGCTCTTCGGGTTGGGGACGACGGCGTACTCCACCGCCAGCCGCGTCCTCTGGCAGCACGGCCCCGGGCTGCTCGCCATCGCCTGCGTCGTGCTGCTGCTGGCGAGGCCCACGCAGACGCCGCGCACCGCGTTCCTCGCCGGGCTCGCGGTGGCGCTCGCGTATGTGTGCCGGCCCACGCACTCGCTCTCCGTGGTCGTCGTCACCGCGTACTTCGTCCTGCGCTTCCGCCGGCTGCTGCCTGCGTACTTCGCGGGGGCGGCGCTCGTGGCGCTGCCGTTCTGCGGGTACAACCTCCGCATCTACGGCTCGCTCCTGTCGCCGTACTACACGCACCCGCTGGACATCATGGGCTCGCGCTTCCTCATGGCGCTGGCCACGAACCTGGTGAGCCCGTCGCGCGGGCTGCTCCTCTACTCGCCGTTCCTGGTGCTCGCCGGGGTGGGGTTCGTCCAGCGGTGGCGCCGCCGGGAGCTGGAGCCCTTCGAGAAGGCCTTCGCCGTCATCGTGCTCCTTCACTGGGTGGCCATCTCCGCGTTCCCCGTCTGGTGGGCGGGGCACTCCGTGGGGCCGCGCTTCTTCACGGACGTGCTGCCCTATCTCGCGGTCTTCCTTGCGTACCCCGTGCAGCTCGCGGTGGATGCGCCCCGCCAGCATCGCGCCCTGGTGGGCGTGCTCGCCGCGACGGCCGCGTTCAGCTTCGTCTTCCACTGGCGGGCCTCCACCTCCTACGACGTGCATGCGTGGAACTCCGTGCCGGTGGACGTGGACAGCGCGCCGGAGCGTGTCTGGGATTGGAAGGATCCGCAGCTCGTGCGAGCCATTCCGGCCCGCTTCCGCGGCAACTCCCCGTAGGGCAGGGGCTCCGTCGCCTGCCTGCCTCCCGGCATGCGTTGGCGCCTGGACAGCCAGGGGTCTTGGCGTACGCCGGGAACGCCTCCAGCTTTCCACCGGACGTTTCTGCTGGAGGAGGCGGTGTCATGGCGAAGGCGATGAGCAAGCTGCCGCGCGCGCTGGGCTGGTTCAGCGTGGGCCTGGGCGTCACGGAGTTGTTGGGGGCGTGGAACCTACTCCGGTTCTTCGGCATCTCGCGCGGGGACAAGTGGGTGCGGGCCTACGGCGCCCGGGAGCTCGCGGCCGGTGTGGCGCTGCTGAGCCCCGCGAAGAAGCGCCCGTGGCTGTGGGCGCGCGTGGCCGGTGATGCGCTCGACCTGGCCACCATGGGCAAGGGCCTGCGCGAGCCGGGCGTGCGCAAGGGCCGCCTGCTCGCCGCCACCGGCGCTGTCGCGGGCATCACGCTGCTGGACATCTACGCCGCCGCGAGGGCGTAGGCCCACGCGGGACGTGCGCTAGGCTTCCTCCTTCTTCAAAGGAAGGAAGCCCGTGCGTCCCGTTCTCCTGTCCCTGCTGCTCCTGTCCTCGTTCACCGGGGCCGCCGCCCCGAAGAAGCAGGACCCCTTCGTCTTCACGGGCGTGGAGCGCATCGTCGCCGTGGCGGACGTGCACGGCGACGTGGACGCGCTGAAGGAAGTGCTTCGGCTCGCGGGCCTCATCGACGCGAAGGACCACTGGATTGGCGGCAAGGCGCACCTGGTGCAGACCGGGGACCTGCCGGACCGTGGCGACCACACCCGCGACGCCTTCGAGCTGCTCATGCGCCTGGAGACCGAGGCGCGCAAGGCCGGCGGCCGCGTGCACCCGCTCCTGGGCAACCACGAGCTGATGAACATGCGCGGGGACCTGCGCTACGTCACGCCCGGCGAGTTCGCCTCCTTCGCGGATCAGTCCCCCGTCGCTGACGGCCCGGGTGAGCCCAAGGGGCTCCATGGCCACGCCGCCGCCTACGCCGCGGACGGGCGCTACGGGAAGTGGCTGCGCTCGCACCCCGCCGTCATCCGCATCAACGACACGCTCTTCCTCCATGGCGGCCTGGCACCCACCGTCCCCGGCACCACGCTGGAGGAGGTGAACCGCTGGGTGTGGCAGGACCTGACGCCGGGACAGGCGCCGGGCGGCGGCGTGGATCCGCAAGGCCCGGTGTGGTTCCGCGGCTACGCCATCGACGACGAAGCGAAGTGGGACGCGGGCCTCACGCAGGTGCTGGAGCGCTTCAGCGCCCGCCGCATGGTGATGGGCCACACGCCGTCCAAGGATGGCCGGCTCTCCATCCGCTTCGGCGGCCGCGTCATCGTCATCGACACGGGCCTCAGCACCCACTACGGCCGCCACCTGGCAGCGCTGGAGCTTCGCGGCGACCGCCTCACCGCGCTCTACCCCGAAGGCCGGGTGCCCATCCTCCCCGCACCGAAGGCCGCCGCGCCCACCCCGCGCCCCGAGGCGAAGACGGGCACGAAGTAGGCGGTCCGCCTCTGAACGCCCACTTGGAGGGTTCACTGGAAGTCTTTTGACTTTGATAGTCAGTATCAATATCGTCCGGCCCCATCAAACGTAGGGAGCCGCGATGCACCAGGGATGCGGGCCACAGGGAAGTGCCGGAGAGCTGCGCTGCATGTGCGGCAGCCTGTTGGCGCGACTGGTGCCGGGCGGCGTGGAGCTGAAGTGCCGCCGGTGTCACCGGACGCAGGTGGTGCCGCTGGAGGCCGGGCCTTCGGCGGAGCCACGGGGCGGCGGTGCTCCCCGGAGTGGTGATCGCGGCTGAGACGCTTTGAAGGAATGGGCCTCCGGTGAGGGGGGCTCGCGGCAGTGTGTTTCCTGCGGCCCGAGGCCCTTGAGCCCAGCGCCCGACAGGCTTCCCGTGAGCGGAGGCCCCCGGCTTTCGTGCCGGGAGGACGTGGGATGTCCGGGCGTTGGTGGCTGTGCGCGCTGCTGTGGAGTGCCGTGTCCGGCCTGGCCCGGGCGGAGGACGTGCCGTCCGCGGATGGAGGCGTGGCGCAGGTCGCGTCGCCGTCTGAAACGGAGGCCGCGCCCGCGCTGGCGGTGGAGGAGCCTCCCGCGCTCCAGACGGTGGTGACGAGCTCCCGCACGCAGGAGCGTCTGCGCGAGACGCCGGTGGCCACCGAGGTCATCACCCGTTCGGAGATTGTCGCCAGCGGCGCGCGAGACGCGTCGGAGCTGTTGAACGCGCGCCCGGGCTTCGTGGTGCAGCAGGGCTTCTCTGGCTCCGGGCTGTCCATGCAGGGCCTGGCCCCGGAGTACGTGCTGGTGCTGGTGGACGGCGAGCGCGTCACCGGCAAGGTGGACGGCAACATCGACCTGTCGCGCCTGTCGCTGGAGGACATCGAGCAGGTCGAAATCGTGAAGGGCCCCGGGTCCGTGCTCTACGGCAGCGACGCGGTGGCGGGCGTGGTGAACTTCATCACCCGCCGCGCGCAGCGCACCCTGGGCGCGGACCTGCGCGCCGCGTACGGCACGCTCGGGCGCCTGGACCTGGACGCCACCGGTGAGACGCGCGGCGACGCGTGGGGCCTGCGCATCAGCGCCGGGCTCCAGCGGCGCGACGCCTACGACCTGGACACCTCGGACATCGGCACCACGGGCAGCACGCTGAGCGGCTACGACCTGTCCGCGCGCGGCGACTGGCGCGGCACGGAGACGCTGTCGCTGGAGGGCACCGCTTCCTATTCGCACCGCATCCAGCGCGGCGTGGACCAGGGCGCCGCGGGCGCGGTGTTCGACCGGGCCACCCGCGACAACACCTTCACCTCGCGCCTGTCACCATCCTGGCGGCTGGGAGAGAAGGTGAACCTGCGCACGGACGTGTCCTACGGGCACTACGAGCGGCGCTACCTGCGCGACCAGCGCAACGCCTCCGCGCTGGACACCGTGGAGGACACGCGCGACCAGCAGGCCCGCGTGGGCGCGCAGCTGGACGCGCGTCCCGGCGGCGGTCACGCGCTGGTGGTCGGCACCGAGTACCTGGGCGAATGGCTCCAGTCGGACCGGCTGGATGGCGGACGCGGGCGGCGTGGGCGCGGCTCCCTGTACGCGCAGGACAGCTGGACGCTGTGGGAACGCCTGGGGCTGGTGGCGGTGCGCGGCGGACGGGTGGACGTGGATTCGCAGTTCGGGCTCGCGCTCACGCCCCGCTTCGCGCTGAAGGTGGATCCGCTGCCGTGGCTCACCGTGCGCGGCAGCTATGGCTGGGGCTACCGCGCGCCCAGCTTCCAGGACCTGCTCATCGACTTCGAGAACCCCGGCGTGGGCTACACCGTGCGCGGCAACCCGGACCTGAAGCCGGAGCGCTCGCGCAGCTTCAGCTTCAACGTGGAGACGCGCCCCACGCGCGACTCCGTGGTGTGGGTGGGCCTGTTCCAGCACTCGCTGCGCGACATGATCACCGCGTCGCTGCAGTCCGAGGGCGACTTCCTGCGCTACTCGTACATCAACATCGCCCGGGCCCGCGTGCGCGGCGGCGAGCTGGGCCTGCGCCAGACGCTGCCCGGCCGCATCCAGGTGGAGCTGGGCTACACGCTCACCGACGGCGCCGACCAGGAGCTGGACCGTGCGCTGGAAGGCCAGGCGCGGCACCGGCTCACCGCGCAGGCCACGTGGCGCCACCGCGAGTGGCGCCTGGAGGCCAACGTGCGCGGCGCGCTCACCGGCGAGCGTCCCTTCTATCCCGATACCAACGGAGACGGTGTGGCGGATTCCTACCGTGCCAGCCCCACCGTCTCCCTGGATGCCCGAGTCGCCTGGCTCATGCCAGCGGGCGGGCTCCAGCTTTTCGTAGTGGGCAGCAACCTCACCGGTGCGGGCAATCCGACGGACCTGCCCATTCCCCCCCGCACCCTCCAGGCCGGTGTCTCCACCCGGTTCTGATTCTTCACCCCTGCACCCTGAAGGAGTCCGCATGTTCCTCATTCCCTTCCGTCCCGGCTTCCTGGGCCGCGCCTGCGCGGCGCTGCTCCTCGCGGGCCTGGGCACCGCGTGCGGTGACGACCTCCAGCCCACGCCAGGGCCCGAAGAGGGCGAGAACCCCGTCGTCACGCCGCAGGACGGCGCGAACCTGAAGCACCACGACAACGGCGACGGCTCGTTCACCTCCGTCGTCGACGCGACCCACGCGGAGGCGTGGGTGGGCGTGGATCTGGACACGGGCAAGCAGGTGAGCGCGACGGAGGACGCGGTCTGGGACCTGGCCTTCCAGCGCTACACGGTGAAGGCGCGCGGCGGCGTCAGCGGCACGGGCGGCGTGCAGGTGGCCATCGTGCCGGGCACGACGTTCGCGGCGCTCACCCAGGCGCCTGCGTCCGGCTACGTGACGGACGCGGCGGACGGCCCGGACACCGGTGACAGCCCGGACACCGTCTTCAACGCGGGGGACGGCTGGTACGTCTACGACCTGCCGACCCACATGCTCACGCCGCGCGACCAGCTCTACGTCGTGCGCTCGGATTCGGGGACGTACTTCAAGGTGCAGGTGCAGTCGTATTACGACGCCGCCGGCACGCCCGCGATGATGAAGCTGCTCTGGGCGAAGGTGGCCGCGCCGGCCGGGGTGCAGCCGTGATGGGCCGCACGGAGGAGGCGGGGAGCCCGCTCGCCGCGCTGCGAGAGCGCTGGGTGGCCCTGCGTGAGTCCGAGCCGCGCATGCGCATCCGCGACGCGGCGGACAGGCTGGGCGTGAGCGAGGCGGAGCTGCTCGCCACCGGCTTGAACGGCGAGTTGGTGCGGCTGGAGCCGCGCCTGGACGTGCTGCTGCCCCGGCTGGAGTCGCTGGGCCGGGTGATGGCGCTCACGCGCAACGCGTCCGCCGTGCACGAGAAGAAGGGCGTCTACCGCAAGGTGGAGCTGCACGGCGCCCGGGCACTGGTGCTGGACGAGGACATCGACCTGCGGCTCTTCCTGTCGCGCTGGTGCTTCGTCTTCGCGCTGCGCGAGGACCTCTCCGGCCAGGTGCGCCGCAGCTTCCAGGTGTTCGACGCCGCCGGCACGGCGGTGCACAAGATCTACCTCCAGGACGACGCGAACGTCGCCGCCTTCGAAGGGCTGGTGCGCGAGCTCCAGCACGAGGACCAGAGTCACGTGCTGGACGTGGTGCCGGCGTCTCCTCCCGCCGAGCCCCGGCCGGACTCGGAGATCGACGCGCTGGGGCTCAAGGCCGGCTGGCGCGCGCTCCAGGACACGCACGAGTTCTTCGCGCTGCTCGGCAAGTTCAAGGTCGCGCGCACGCAGGCGCTGCGGCTCGCGGGGACGGAGTTCGCGAAGCCGGTGACGCCGGACTCGCTGGGCTGGACGCTGGAGCGCGCCGCGGCGAGCGAGCTGCCCATCATGGTGTTCGTGGGCAACCCGGGCGCGATTCAAATCCACACCGGCCCGGTGCGCACGGTGCGGCCCATGGGCCCGTGGATGAACGTGATGGACCCGGGCTTCAACCTGCACGTCCGCGCGGACCACGTCCACTCCGCCTGGGTGGTGCGCAAGCCCACGCGCGACGGCGACGTCACCTCGCTGGAGCTGTTCGACAAGGCGGGGGAGAACATCGCGCTGCTCTTCGGCAAGCGGAAGCCGGGCGAGCTGGAGTCCCCCGCGTGGCGGGCGCTGATGGAGGAGCTGGTCCGGACGCTGCCCGCGGTGGAGGTGGCGTCATGAGGCGGACGGCCTCCAAGTGGGGCCTCGTCGCGGCCCTGTTCGCGGTGGCGGCGCACGCGGCGCCTCCCGTGGCGAAGCCCGCACCGAAGCTCATCACCATTGGACCGGCCATCACGCAGACGGTGTTCGCGCTGGGCGCGGGCGACCGGGTGGTGGGCGTGGACGACTCCAGCGCGGCGCTGCCGGAGGCGTCGAAGGTGCGAACGGTGGGCTACCAGCGCGCGCTGTCCGCGGAAGGGGTGCTGTCGCTGGGCGCGGGCCTGCTCCTGGGCTCCGCGGAGGCCGGGCCTCCGCCGGTGCTGGAGCAGCTCAAGCAGGCGGGCATGAAGGTGGAGACGTTCGCCAACGAGCCCACGGTGGAGGGCGCGCGTGCGCGCATCCAGGGTATCGCGGAGCGGCTGGGCACGCCGGAGCAGGGCAAGGCGCTGGTGGCGAAGCTGGACGCGGACCTGAAGAAGGCGGCGGACCGCGCGACGCAGGTGAAGGGCTCGAAGCCGCCGCGCATCCTCGCCATCTACGCTCGCGGCTCGGGCACGATGATGGTGGCGGGCTCGGGCACCGTCGCGGACACGCTCATCCGCCTGACGGGCGCGGTGAACGCGGCGGACTCGCTGCAGGGCTACAAGCCGCTGGGCGCGGAGGCCGTGGTGGCGGCGGCGCCGGAGTTCGTGCTGCTGCCCGCGAGCTCGGTGTCGTCCGTGGGGGGCGCGGAGGGGCTGGCGAAGCTGCCCGGCCTGTCGCAGGTGAAGGGCTGGAAGCTGGTCACCGTGGAGGACGTGGACTTCATGGGGCTGGGGCCCAACCTGGGCCAGGCCGTGGCCCGCGTGCAGGACGCGGTGGCTCCGGCTTCGGCTACGGCGAAGGGCGGCGGCAAATGAGCGCGTCGGAGGCCATGCCCGTGCCCGCGTCGCGTCCGGTGCCTTCACGGCTGCCGGGCGCGAGGCCCTGGGTGACGCTGGGACTGTTGCTGGCGTTGATGGTCCTGGTGTCGCTGGCGGTGGGCTCCATGACGGTGCCGCCGTCCGCCATCCTCGGAAGTCTCTGGGAGGCGCTGGGCCTGGGCGAGGCCTCCGAGCGGCTGGACGCCATGCAGCGCGCGGTGCTGTTCACCTTGCGCCTGCCTCGCGTGCTGATGGCCGTGATGGTGGGCGGAGTGCTGGCGACGACAGGCGCGGCGCTCCAGGCGCTCTTCCGCAATCCGTTGGTGGAGCCCGGCCTGCTGGGCACCTCCAGCGGGGCGGCGCTGGGCGCGGTGCTGGCCATCGTGCTGGACGTGACGCTGGCCGCGCACGTGGGGCCCCTCCGGATGCTGGTGGTGCCGGGGGCGGCCTTCGTGGGCGCGTTGGCGGCGACGGTGCTCGCCCTGCGGCTGGGCACGGGAGGAGGGCGCACGGACACGCCGCGCGTGCTGCTGGCGGGCGTGGCGGTGAGCGCGGGCGCGTTCGCGGGCATGGGCCTGCTCACGCACGCAGCGACGGACGCGCAGCTGCGCACCATCACGTTCTGGAGCCTGGGCAGCCTGGGCGGCGCGTCCTGGGAGACCGTGGGCGCCGCGGCGCTCCCGCTGGCCGTGACGCTGGGGTTGCTCCTGAGCGAGGCGCGGGCGCTCAACCTGATGCTCCTGGGCGAGCGTGAGGCGTGGCACCTGGGCGTGGACGTGGAGCGGCTCAAGCGCAAGCTCATCTTCGCCGCCGCGCTGGGCGTGGGCGCCGCGGTGTCGTTCTGCGGGATGATTGGCTTCGTGGGCCTGCTGGTGCCGGCGCTGCTGCGCATCGCGCTCGGTCCGGACCACCGCAGGCTGCTGGCCGCGTCCGCGCTGTCGGGGGCTTCGCTGCTGCTCGCGTCGGACCTGCTCGCGCGCACGCTGGCGTCTCCTTCCGAACTGCCGGTGGGCGCACTCACGTCCGTGCTGGGAGTGCCCGCCTTCATCGCGCTGCTCGCGCGCAAGGGTGCGGCATGAGCCGCGAGGCACATGAAGCGGGGCGCACCGGCGCGCCGGGCATGTCGTCGGGTGAGGGGGCCATCGCGTTTCCTGCTCGCAAGGAGGCGGCATGAGCCTGGAGGCGCGCGGCGTCGAGGTGTGGCGCGGGCGGGGCAGGGTGGCCGGTCCGCTGTCGCTGGAGGTCCAGCCCGGCGAGGTGCTCGCCGTGGTGGGCCCCAATGGCGCGGGCAAGTCGTCCCTGGTCGCGGCGCTGTCGGGCGAGCTGCGCTGCAAGACGGGCGACGTGTACCTGGAGGGCCGAGCGCTGCACCAGTGGCCCTATTTGGAGCGCGCGCAGCGGCTGGGCGTGCTGCCGCAGGAGTCCTCCTTGGGCTTCGGCTTCACCGCGCTGGAAGTGGCGGCCCTGGGCCGCAGCCCTCATGCCCGGCGGGGCGGTGATGCGTCCGACCTGGACATCGCCCGCGCGGCGCTGGATGCCACCGACACGCAGCACTTGGCTTCGCGCGCGTACACCACGCTCTCCGGTGGCGAGCGGCAACGCGTGCAGCTGGCCCGCGTGCTGGCCCAGCTGTGGACGCCGCCCGCGCACGGCCACCGCTACCTGCTGCTGGACGAGCCGACGGCGAGCCTGGACCTGTCCCACCAGCACCTGGTGCTGGAGCGCGCCCGAGCGTTCGCGCAGGACGGCGGCGCGGTGCTCGCGGTGTTGCATGACCTGAACCTGGCCGCGCGGTACGCGGACCGCATCGCGGTGTTGGACCAGGGCCGGTGCGTGGAGACTGGCACGCCTTCGGGCGTGCTGACGCCCGGCCTCATCGCGGGCACCTTCGGGTTGCAGGTGGAGGTGGTGTCGCGGCCGGACCTGCCCGGGCCGCTGGTGATTCCCCTGGGCCGCGCACCCGCGCCGCCCTGACACACGGCCTTCCTCCCGCGAGGAGGGTGTCCACGCGCGCGAAAGCCCCTCCAAGGCCACGCGTCGGACCCTCCTCGCGGAAGGACGTTGTGCCCTTCACATGCGGGCCGCGCGCTCCCGCGTCGCGCGCCGGGGACGCGCCAGGGCCGGCTCCGGGCGCAGGTAGCCGACCGCGAGCGCGGCGATTTCGTCCACGAACGCATCGTCCTCCACGTAGTCCGGCCGGTCCGTCAGCGCCGTGTGGCACAGCGCCTCCACGGTGTTCACGAGGATGAAGACCGCCATGTCCAGGTTCCGGGGGCGCAGGTCCTCGATGCGGGGCGCGAGGAATGCCCGCACCAGCCGGTGCAGCCGCTGCGAGTACGCATCCGACAGGCCCCACTGCCGCATCCGCGGCATCAGCTCGTGCAGCACCTGCTGCAGGCGAGGGTTCTCCCGCTTCACCGCGAGCACCTGCCGGATGATGGCGCGCATCGCCACCGGGAGCGGCTGTCCGGCGAGCGGCACCAGCCCGGCCTCGAAGTTCGCCAGCGACCGCGCGCGGTGCTGCTCCATCAGCGCCGTCACCAGCCCCTCCTTGCTGGGAAAGTACTGGTAGAGCGAACCCACGCTCACCCCCGCTTCCTGGGCGATGCGGTTGGTGCTCGCGGCCTCGTAGCCATCCCTGAGCAGAACGCGAGCGGTCGCGGTGAGGATGGCATCCACCGTGGCCTGCGCGCGCTCCTGACGGGGCGCCCTGCGACGGGAGGGTGGGGGACGGCGGGGCATGAGGCCTCCTCGGGGAAATGTGAGCACCACGCGAGTTGAGAACGTGAGCGACCGCTCACATTCTAACCCCATGCAAACGACTTCGTCCCAGCCCCCTGTGCGTTCTCCTGTCCCTCCCGCCCCGCGAGGCAAGGCCTTCCCCTACGCGGGCCACCGCGCGCTCGTGACGGGCGCGTCCTCCGGCCTGGGGGAGGTGTTCGCCCGCGAGCTGGCGGCGCGCGGCATGGACCTCATCCTGGTGGCCCGCTCAGAGGACCGGATGCGCGCGCTGGCGGCGGAGCTGAAGGAGGCCCACAACATCCAGGCGGAGGTCATCGCGCTGGACCTGGGCCGTGAAGGCGCGGGCCGCGAGCTGTACGCGCGCTGCCAGGAGAAGGGCCTGCGGGTGGACCTGCTGGTGAACAACGCGGGCTTCGGCACGCACGGGGCCTTCGACGCGGCGCCGTTCGCGCGGCAGCACGAGCAGGTGATGCTCAACGTCACGTCGCTGGTGGACACCAGCCACCTGTTCCTGCCGGACATGCTCGCGCGCGGCGTGGGAGGCATCCTCAACGTGGCCTCCACCGCGAGCTTCCAGCCGGTGCCGTACATGGCCATCTACGGGGCCACCAAGGCGTTCGTGCTGTCCTTCACGGAGGCGCTGTCGGAGGAGACGCGCGAGCGCGGTGTGCGAGTGACGGCCCTGTGCCCGGGGCCCGTGAAGACGGCGTTCTTCGACGTGGTGGGCACCCAGCAGGCGGCAGTCGGGCCCATGGCGACGGCGGAGGAGGTGGTGCTGCGTGGCCTCAAGGCCCTGGACCAGGGCCGGGCGTCGGTGGTGCCGGGGTGGCGCAACTGGCTGCAGGCCAACCTGACGCGCTTCACGCCGCGCTGGCTGGGCCTGCGCGTGGCGGCCGGGATGATGCGGCCTCCGGAGGCGGTGGGCACGGCCACCGCGCGGCTCGCGCCGTAGCGGCGGGCCCTTGGCACAGGACGCCACGCGCAGCGCCAGCCGCTCCGTTTCGGACGGACGCTCAGGAGCAGGTCTGCATGGCGCCTGGTGCCACGGAGCCCGCGCTGAAGCCTGGATGCGAGACGCACATCTCCGGTTCGATGTCCGCCATGGCTGTCGCCTGCATGAAGCTCCGCGAGCAGGTGTCCCCCATCCTCGGTGTTCTCCACGCCGGGTTGGAAGGAGCGGGTCTTCCAGCGGGGTTCCAGACGTCAGAACCATCCGGCGAACAGGTCACCAGCAATGGGTTGGCCAATCCCGCGGCCTGAAGTTCTCCGCGAGGAGCACAGCGCCGCCCACCGGGCACGCTTTCAGGAAACCTGCCCGACAGTCGGACAGGGATGCGCCGCATGAAGCCCCAACCTCGATGGTGGGCCGCGGCCGTGTTCGTGCGCGAACGCGAAGGGCGCGCCACGGCAGCGGCCGCCCGCCCGGGCCCGGTTGCCTCAAAACCTGTCCGACAGTCGGACAGGTTTTCGCCGCATGAGGCCCGCGAACTTGTCCGACAGTCGGACAGGTTTTCGCCCCATGCGGCCCGGGGGGCGCGCTGGCCCGGCAAGCGACGCGGAGAGTGGGCCCCGCACGCCCATGTCAGACCCCTGTGGTTGGATGGCGATGCTGAGACGAGGAGGGGGAATGGGGATGGGACGGGAAGGGCTCGTGGCCTATGTGGAGGCGCAAATCGAGCGCGATATCGCGCTGGGACGGCTGCACCCGAGCGGGCAGTTTGGTTCGGAAGCGAAGCTGGCGCGTCGCTATGAGGTATGTCGGGGCACCATCCGTGAGGCGTTGCGGCGGCTGGCGGCGAGGGGCCTGGTGGTGCAGCACCCCGGGCGCAAGACGCGCGCGGTGCCGCTGGATGAGTCGCTGACGCTGGAGAACCTTGGCCTGGCGCTACATGACGCGCGCTCCCCGGACGCCCGGTGGCTCCTGGAGGGCTACTTCAGCCTCAAGCGGCAGGTGCTGGTGGAGGTCCTGGTCGACTGCTGCACGAGGGCTTCCGTGGTGGCTTTGGATCAGCTGTCGGCCACGTGCTTCAAATTGCAGGACGCGGCGCGCTGGGAGTCGGGTGCACTCTGCGCCCAGGTGGAGTTCGAGTTGCTGCGGCTGGCGGCCCGGGTGGCGGAGCGCCCCGGGCATGTGCTCCTCGTTCAATCCCTGCAGCGGGCTTTTCTGGGAGTCGCGGATCGGCTGCAGCCCCTCATGGGCGGAGAGTCGCTGCGCGAGTGGGCCTGGTACGCGATGAGGGCGCTGGGAGAGCGCGACGCGCGAGCGCTCCAGAACGAGCTGCCGGCGTTGCTGCAGGCGTGCGATGAGCGCCTGCTGGCCGCCTTCGCCCCCGCCTCCCAGAAGCGCGCGCCCCCTGAGGCCCCCCGCGCCCAGGAGGAACGCCCGGCTGCTCCTGCGTCAGCTCCCGCGCAGGTGAATGCGATGGAAGTACGCCCCGGCGTGGAGGAGCGTGGCCTTGGCTGTCCGGCCCCGGCCGTCGAGAGCAGTGAGGCGCTCGGAGTTGATTCCTGCCTTCAGGAGCACGGCTTCCATGTGGAGCAGGCCCGCGGGACGCTGCTGTCTCCAGCCGCCATCGGGCTCGTCCCCTGCGAGCCAGGTGGGGCGTGCGCCGGGAATTCGATGGGCGCGACCTTGGGGAACGTGTCCGGCTGTCGGACAGGTCCTGGCGCCCTGGGTTCGGAGGAGCGACTCTTGCCCATGGCTCCGACCATGGGTTCTCGCGGTTTCTCTCAGGTGGCGGTGCACACGGACGGCGGTCCGCTTCACGATGGCCGGGGGCCCCTGGGCCGGTGGGCTGCTCGCCTCTGGCGATTCATTGCCATCACCCTGGGACTGCCTGCTGAGTGAATGGCTAGCAGCCCCTGCGTCCTCTGTTATTCCTGGAGCGACTTGCGTCTGGCTCCCTGCTCAAGGGATGGCCTTCGTGGTGGCGGGCGCGAAGGCTTCCCGCAGCACCTTCGCCTCCAGGGAACGGTAGATGTTGGCGTGGCGCAGGTCGGGATGGGGTTCGTACTTCCACTTCAGGCCCGTGGGTGCGTTCGCGCGGAGCGCTTCGGCCAGGCGTCCGGCCTCGGCCGCGACGTCGTCACCGGCGGACGCCATGTAGAGCGTGGCCTTCAGGTCCGGCTTCGCCTTGAGCTGGTCGCCGGCCTTGCGCACCCACTCTTCGTTGTTCCACCAGAGGCTGGGGCTCAGGGCGATGGAGGTGCCGAACATCCCGGGCTGGAGGAAGAACGTCTCCATGATGAACAGCCCCGCGAGCGACTCGCCGATGATGGCCGTCTCGTCGGTGACGCGGTACTTGCGGCGGACGTGGGGCATCAGCTCGTCGCGCAGGAAGGCGCGGAACGCCGCGGAGCCGCCGACGCGCGGGGCGATCTTCTTGTCCTCCTCGACCTGCGTGGGCCCGGTCATGTCCCGGCGCCGTTCGGTGTTCTCGATGCCCACCAGGATGACGGGCCGCATCTCCCCGGCGCGGATGGCCGTGTCCACGGTGGTGGCCACGTGGGGGAAGTCCTCCTGCTCGCCGCCGTCGGGCATGTAGAGCACGGGGTAGCGCACGCCCTTCGCCGCGTCGTAGCCGGGCGGCGTGTAGACGTTGATGCGCCGCGCTTCCCGGAGCTTCTTCGACGTCAGCGTGAACGTCGTGTGCGGAGGCATCGGCTCCGTTTCAGCGGCATGGCCCACGCCGCTGACAAGGACGACGGCGAGCAGGAACAGTCGGACGCACCACATGGGCTGCCACCTCCGGAGGGAAGAATGCTCGTGTGCTTCAGCGCTTTCGGGACGGCGGACGGGACGACGTGGACGAGGACTTCGCCTTGGGCACGCGCCGGGCGACGAAGAGGGTGTGCTTCGGTCCCTTGGTGCCGTGCGCCGAGGGGTGGAGGAGCTGGACGGAGAAGCCCACCTCTTCCAGCAGCTTCACGTACGCGACCGAGGGCCCGGCGCTCCACACCACCAGCGTTCCGTTGGAGCGCAGGGAGTTGAAGGCGTGCGACACGCCGCTGAGGTCGTAGAGGCTGTCGTTGTCCGGGTGGGTCATGGCCTTCGGGCCGTTGTCCACGTCGAGCAGGATGGCGTCGAAGGCGCCCTGCTGCCTGCGCATCACCTTGCCCACGTCACCCTCCACCACGGTGACGCGCGGGTCCTCCAGCGGCGCTTTCGCCAGCGGCGCGAGCACCCCCCGGTTCCACTCCACGACCGGGGCCATCAGCTCCGCGACGACGATGCGGGCGCCCGGCCCCAGGCGGTCGAGCACCGCGCGGACCGTGAAGCCGAAGCCCAGCCCGCCCACGAGCACCCGGGCGGGTGCGTCCGCCGAGAGGTTCGCGCAGCCAGCCTCCGCCATGGCCATCTCCGAGCCATGCTGGCGGCTGGACATCAACGTCTGGCCGCGCACGCGCAGCACGTACTCTTCGTCCCGCCGGGCGAGCACGACTTCGCCCACGTCCGGCACCTGCGCTCGCTCCACTGTTTCCCAGGGCTTCATGCCAGCGCTCTTCGCGCGACCGGGCTTCCGGGTCAAGTCGCCGCCTTGACACCCCGGGACGTGCCTGCGAAATGCCGGACGACCGCCCCCACCCCATGGAACGCAACGGACGACAGGCGTGGCCCCCGGAGCTCTCAGAGCCCCTGCGAGAGGTGGACCGCCTGCGCCGGGGAGGCCGCTACACGTCGGCGCTCGCGCTGGCCCGCTCGCTGGCGGAGGCGCATCCCACGCAGGTGCGGGTGCTGGTGGAGGTGGGGCTGACGCTGGGCGTGTGGGGCGGCCAGCCGGCGGAGGCGCTGCCCTGGTACGACCGAGTGCTGGAGCTGGCGCCCGGCCACGTGGCCACGCGCTACCACCGGGCCCTCACGCTCGCCCGGCTGGGCAGGCACGCGGAGGCGGTGGAGGAGTTCGCGCAGGTGGAGGCGGCGGGGTTCCGCAAGGCGCTGGTGCTGCACATGAAGCGCGCGGAGTCGCTCGAAGTGCTGGGGCGGCTGGCGGAGGCGGAGGCGGACTGGACGGCGGCCCTGGCGGAGGACCGGGGCAACCCGTGGCTGCTCCAGCAGCGGGCCCGGTGCCGCGCCCGAGCGGGGCGGCCGGATGCCGCGGAAGCGGACCTCACCGAAGCGCTCGCGTCCCAGCAGGGCGACGCGGTGGACCCCGAACTGCTTCACGAGCGGGGCGTACTCCGGCTCCAGCGCGGTGACGTCGCGGGTGCGCGGGCGGACTTCGACGCGGGGCTCCAGGCCTTCCGCGTGGGCGACCCTCCGTCGCTGTTGGACGCGCTCCGGCGCGGGCTCCAGGACGGATGCAGGTGACCCCCGTTGAGCCGCTCTCGCGTGGCTACGCGGGCCCGGCTCGTGCCGGGGCGGGACTGGGAGCGCCACGGTTCGCGATGGCGAAGAGGGCGGCTCCGACGAGCGTCATCGCCACGGCGGCCCAGGCCGGCGCGAGATAGCCCCATCCGGCCGCGATGACCAGGCCGCCCACCCAGGCTCCCGCGGCGTTGGCGATGTTCAGGGCGGAGTGCGACATCGACGCGGCCAGGGACGGCGCGCCGGGCGAGGCCTCCATCAGCCGCACCTGCACCGCGGGCGCGAGGAATTGCGCCGCGACGCCAATGAGGAACACCAGCGGCACCGCCGCCCAGGGCGATTGGGCCGTGAGCGCGAACAGGACCATCACGACCGTCGTCGCGGCAAACCCCACCCACATCGCGAGCGTCACCGAGTGGTCCGTGAGGCGGCCTCCCAGAAACGCCCCCACCGTCATGCCCACGCCGAAGAGCGCGAGCACCCACGGCAGCGCCGACTCGGTCATGCCCGACGCGAACGTCAGCGTCGGAGCGATGTAGCTGTACACCGCGAACAGCCCCCCGAAGCCCACCGCGCCCACCAGCGACGTCCACCACACCTGCGGCTGCTTCAGCGCGGACAGCTCCTGACGGATGCTGCTGCCGCCCAGTGACGCCACGTGCGGCACCCACAGCCAGAGGGCCAGGAGCGTCACCAGGCCGATGGCGCCCACCAGCAGGAACGTGCTCCGCCAGCCCAACTGCTGCCCGAGGAACGTCGCCGCCGGGACGCCGATGATGTTGGCCACCGTCAGCCCGGCCATGATCAACGCCACCGCGCGTCCCTTGCGCCCGGCTCCCAACAGCTCGGCTCCCACGACGGAGGCCACTCCGAAGTAGGCCCCGTGCGGCAGGCCCGCCATGAACCGGGCCGCGATGAGTGTTTCAATCGTGGGCGCCAGCGCCGACGCCGTGTTGCCCAGGGTGAATGCCACCATCAAGAGCAGCAGCAGCGCCCGTCGCGACATCCGCGCCGTGATGATGGCGACCAGCGGCGCTCCCACGACCACGCCCAGCGCATAGGCGGCGATGACATGTCCGCTCCGGGGAATCGTCGTCCCGAGCCCGCTCGCGATCTGCGGGAGGATGCCCATGGTGGCGAACTCGGTCGTCCCGATGCCAAAGCCACCCAGGGACAACGCCAGGAGCGCCCTGCCTACGTCTTGTGTCTTCACGAGCGCCCCCGTATCAGGTCGGCGGACGCCTGTCGCTTCGGGGCTCAGCCCTCGCGGAGGATGGGCTCGAACTCGATCGTCTTCCCGTGGGGGCGCACGTAATAGAGGTGGATGCGCAGGTGCGGGTACGCCGTCTGCAACTCCTTCGCGCCGAAGTGCAGGTCCTTCAGCTGCTGCTCCACGGCGATGTCCGGCCCCAGCGCGCTGTGCTTCGCGTGGTAGTAGCCGCACCCCGCGTGCGCCAGCAGCAGCACATCCTCGATGTGATGGCTTTCGATGAGGAAGCGGGCGGCCTTCGTGAAGCCCTCGCTCTCCAGGTAGTCCGACGCCCAGCGGTTGAGGAGCGCGGGGCCGCCAGGAAGGGTGAGCGTGTCGATGCGGGGGTGGCCCAGGTGGCGGGCCAGGTCCTCCACGGCCTCGGTGAAGCGCCCGTCCGAGCAGTACACGGCCAGGGTCTTCGGGTGGACGGACTCGAAGGGGACGCGGGAGACGTAGGGTGCGCTCATGCGCCCCAGGTTAATGGCTCCCGGCTCCCGCGAAAGCACCTTCGAGCCGTCGCGTGAAACCCGGTGACGCGCCCGGTGTCAGTTGTGTTCCGGAAACGCCGCGGGCTGCCCCGTACCGCCGTTGCCCTCGGGCTTCGGGCCCGCGTGCCGGTCCGCCTCGGACTCGCGCCCACCGCCCTTGTGCCGCAGGTTCTCGTCCTCGCTCATGCCCTGGCGCTGGACCTGCTTCTCGTCTGGCTTCTTCGTCTCCATCTCGGGCCCCTTGTCGTTGAAGGAAGTCCTTCCAAGTCCTTCAAAGATGGGGGTGCCCGCGAAAATTGCCACGTCCGGTGTCTGCCCGGCCGGCTGCTCAGCGTGAGGCGCTGAAGCACTCCTGGAGCGCGGCCAGCACGGCGGGCTCCTGGGGGTTGTTGAAGTGGCGCCCCCCGGGGATGAGGCGGACCTCGGCGCCCAGGCGCTCCTCGAAGAGGCGCGTGTTGCGGCGGAAGTCGGACGTGAAGGGGTCGGAGTCCGACAGCACCACCACGCAGCGGCGGAGCGCGGCGCGGATCCGCTCGAAGTCCATGGGCGTGTCCAGCCACGGCCGCAGCGTGTCCCAGGGTGTGTCGACCTCGAACCAGCCCGCGACGAACACGGCGCCTTCCACGGTGTGGCCCGGTGGCAGCGCGGACAGGTAGCGCATCACGGCCTGACAGCCGACGCTGTGGCCCAGGAGCACGGTGGAGGGCGCGGGCACCGGGCCCACTTCCGCGGCGAGCGTGGACACCCAGCCGTCGATGGTGGGCGCGCCCGGCGTGGGCATGGCCAGCGTGCGGACGTCGTCGAAGAGGGGCGGCGGCGTGCGCAGCTTCGCGGTGAGCCACGGATGGAAGTCCGTGTCGGGGCTTCCGGCCCAGCGGGGGACCATGACGAGCGAGCGGGTCATGGCCGCGAGTGTGCCACGGGCTCAGCCCTCGCGAATGGCCCGGGCCTCCAGCGCGGCGCGGGCCCGCTCCGCGAGCCGCAGGCTGTCGGGGAGCTCCCGGCCCAGCAGCCTCGGGACGCCCACGGCCAGCGCCACCGCGTTGCTGTAGAAGCACGCCTGCGCCCGGGACAGGTCCGCGAGTGGCAACACGCGCTCCACCACCGGCAGGCCATCCACGGACGCCATGGCCAGCAGCACCGCGCGCGCGATGCCCGGCAGGCACGGCGCGGACAAGGGCGGCGTGACGAGCGCGCCGTCCAGCTGCACGAAGAGGTTGGCGGTGGGCAGCTCGCAGACCTCCTCCGCCTCGTTGGTGAGCACGGGCATCCACGGCAGCAGCGCGTGCTGGCGGAACCAGGCCAGGCCCTTGTGGTTCACCGTGCGCTCCGCGCGCCGGTAGGTCCCGGCCTCCACGCCTTCCAGTTCGCGGCCCTTCTGGTGCAGGGCTTCGAGCTCCGGGGGGAGGGGACGGAAGGTGCACAGCACGTGTCCGTCGCTGACCGCGAGCTTGCCCACGCCGGTGAAGCGGGGACCCATCGCCGCATCCGCGGTGAGACAGCGGCGCAGGGCTTCCCGCACGGCGTCCTCGCGAAGGAGGGAAGGAACCGGAGCGCGCACGGCGGTGGGGAACGCGTCCAGGCTCGAGCGCAGGCGGGACAGGTGCCGCGCGAGGAACCTCGGCTGCCCGGCGTCGATGCGGAAGGTGGTGAAGAAGCCCGCGCCGAAGAAGAAGCCCTGGGAGAAGTCGTGCAGGCGCAGGTCCTCCCAGCGCTGGACGACGCCATCGACGGAGACGGTCTGCGGGTGCATGGCCTCATTCTAGACTCGCGCGAGCGCCCGGCGAGTGGCGTCACGGGCTGGCCGCGCCGCCGAGCGGGAGGCTCGCGGAGGCCGCCGGGACGCCGGGCAGCGTGAAGAAGAACGCGGCGCCGTGGCCTGGCTGGCTCTCCACCCAGACGCGGCCGCCGTGGGCCTCCACCAGCCCCTTGACGATGGCGAGCCCCAGGCCGGCGCCCGCCTTGCGCGTGTGGATGGCCTGCCAGAAGCGGTCGAACACATGGGGCAGCGACTGCGCGTCGATGCCCGGCCCCGAGTCCGCCACGCGGAAGCACACCTGGTCCCCCCGGCGCTCGGCCTTCAGGAGGATGTGGCCCCCGGCCGGGGTGAAGCGGATGGCGTTGCCCACCAGGTTCTGGAAGACGCGCACCAGTCGCGCCCGGTCCGCGCGCACCGGGGGGAGGCCCGGCTCGGTCTCCACGTCCAGCCGCAGCGCCTTGTCCGCCGCCAGCAGCTCGTTCAGGGCCTGCACCTGGTGGAGCAGCCGGGGCACGTCCAGCGGCTCCACGTCCAGCATCGCGCGCCCCGACTCCACGCGCGCCACCTCCAGCAGGTCGTCGATGAGCCCCTCCATGTTGCCCACCACGAGGCGCACCTTGCGCAGGGCCTCCGCGGCATGGGCCTCCTCATGCGTCCGCAGCAGGCTGCGCTCCGCGGAGCGGGACAGGAGGGTGATGGTGTTCAGCGGCGCGCGCAGGTCATGGGACACGATGCCCAGCGTCTCGTCGCGCTCGGCGACGGCCTGCTTCGCGGTGCGGTACAGCCGCGCGTTCTCCAGCGCCAGCGCGGTCCGCCGCGCCAGCTCCTCCACCAGGGGGAGGCTCTCGTTGCCGTAGCGCAGGCCCGGGTGCGCGGACACCAGCAGCAGCACCCCCAGGGAATGGTCCTGGAGGGTCAGCGGCACGGCCACCGCGGACTCCACACCGGGGCTGTTCGTGGAGGGCGCCGCCAGGAGCACCCCCGCCTCCGTTCGCAGCGCCTGCGCCACGCTCCGCCCCAGCGCGGTCTGCGCGCCGGGGGCGCACGCCGCTCGCAGCGCGTCCGCCAGTTCGTGCGTCACGGCGGCGACCTCGATGGAGGCTCCCTCATCCAGGCAGCCGCCCTGCGTGGCGATGGCGCAGCCGTCCGCGAGCGTGGGCACCGCGAGCGTCGCCACGGTGCGGACCACCTCCGCGCAGTCCAGGGAGCGCGTGCTGGCGGCGCCCATGTCGGAGAGGAAGCGGCCCCACAATTCGACGCGCCGCTTTTCGGTGATGTCGCGGAAGTAGACGGAGAGTCCCTCCGGAGACGGGTACGCCACGACGCGCAGCCAGCGGTTGTCCACGAGCGAGGGTTGCTCCTCCTCCACGGGGAGCTGCGCCCCCGTCGCCCGGCGCACCAGGGCCGCCATGGCCGAGCCGTGATTGCTGGAGAAGACCTCCTCCAGCCGCCGGCCCAGCAGCACCTCGCGCTTGAGGCCGAAGTGGGTTTCGGCGTGCCGGTTCACATAGGTGAAGCGTCTGTCCCGGTCGAACGCGGCGAAGCCGTCGGTGATGCGCTCCAGCACCGCGTTCATCCGCTCGCGCGCGGCCTCCGCCTCCTCACGGGCGGCCTCTTCCCGAATCAGCCGGATGTGCGCCTCGTCGGCTTCGTGGCGGGCAGTGATGTTCTCATGGGCCATCACCACGCGCAGCGGGCCCGACCCGATGAAGCGCGTGGCGCGCAGCAGGAACCAGCGTCGATTGCCTCCTCCGGGCTCATGGCACGGGTAGTCCAGGAGGAACGACTCGCTGCGGCCGGCGAGGATGTCGCGGATGCCTTGCGCCACGGCGGCGGCTTCCTCGGCGTTCTCGCCGTGCGCGGCTTCCGTCACCTCCAGGTAGTTCGCGCCCACGCCGCAGCGGTCGTCATCCTCCGCGCAGCCGTTGTCGTGCGCGAAGCGCTTCCAGGCGGCGTTGACGGCGAGGATGGTGCCCTGGCCATCCAGGATGGCGATGTGCGTGGACAGCGAGTCGAGCGTGGAGCGCAGGAACTTCTCCGACTCATTCAGTGCATGCTCCGCGCGCTTGCGGGGACTGACATCCCGGAAGCAGATGGTGAGGCCTTCCGAGGAGGGGTACGCCCGCACGTCCAGCCACGCATCGAGGGGCTTGTAATAGGACTCGAACGCGACATGGACCTGGTCCCTGAGCGCCCGCTGGTACTCCTGCTCGAAGATGGAGCCGCACGCCTCGGGGAACTCGTCCCACACGATGCGCCCGAGGAGCTCCTCGCGCGGGCGTCGAAGCAGCCACTCGCTGCTCGAGTTGAGGTAGGTGAAGCGCCAGGAGCGGTCGAGTGCGAAGACCGCGTCCGAGATGCGCTCCAGGGCGTCGAGGGCCTGGATGGACGAGGGCGCCTCGGACGCGGGGCGCCCAGGCGAGGTCCGTTCCTGGCCCTGTCGCACGGCCATTCCTCCACTCCCCTCATGAGAGACACCAGAAGGAAGTATGGGAGTGGCGGCCGCGCGAAGCCGCACGAGGACGGCTCCCCGCTCGTGGGCCAGTCCCGTCCACGGGAGGGGAGCGCCCCCCTGCTCGCGGGTGCTCCAGGCCAGGCTCACCCCGCGTGGCGGATGCCCTGCTCCCCGGAGCGGTGTGCCAGCTGGAGGATCTCTTCCTCCGATAGCTGCTCCGTCTTGATGATGTTCCGGTCCGCCTTGAGCTGTTCCACCTGGCCTTCACGCAGGACGTGGAACTGGCCTGTCTTCTGCGGTGGCAGCCGCACCGAAGGGTCCACGCGGGCCTCCGAGAACATCGGCTTGAGCTTCTTGAGCGCCACCTCTTCCTTCACGCGGCCCGCGAACCAGGCGCGCACGTTGTCGCGGCACTTGTAGTCCAGGTCGCCCGGGCTCTGCGTCGCGAGCATCACGCCGACGCCGGCCGAACGCGCTCGCCGGAGCAGGTTCTCCATGGGCTGCTTCGTGGCAGGAGCGCTCTGGGCGGGCAGGTAGATGTCCGCCTCGTCGAAGAGAAGCACCGCCTGGAGCTTCGGAGACGGATGCAGGCTGGCCCAGCGGTTGGCCTCCACCAGGAGCTGCGATACCCAGAACAGAGAGCTTTGCAGTCCGCCCAGGAACTTGGTGCTGATGATGGTGAGCCGCGTCTTGCCCGGCACCTTCGCGGCGCCCAGTCCCAGCAACTCATTCATGTCGAGCTTCTCCCCCTGGGAGGAGATCAAGGACTTGGCGTTCATCCGGAGGGTGGCCAGGTCCTGGGACAGCTTGTTGAAGATCTTGTCATCCAGCCCGCGAGCCTCCTGGACGAGCGCGATGTCCTGACTCGCGACGAACCGCTGGATGAGATCCAGGGTGATGTCCTTCCCGGAGGGGCGCTGCACCAGCAGCAGGAGTGCCTGGGCAAGCAACGCCTTCGCGGCCCTGTCTCGAGGACTGTTCTTGTAGTCCATCATGGTGGAGATGGCGTCCGCTGCCTGCTGGATGACCTGGTCGCGTTCCTCGGGCGACAACGTGTCCAGCCCTCCAGGCACCACCGGAAGCGCGAGGGTCCGCCCATCGGAGCGGCCCGGCGTGTAGAGGGCTACATCCACACGCGCACGCAGCAGCTTCCGGCGTTCCACCAGCAGCGGGTCATCCAGCTTCTCTTCCCACGCTTCGTCACGCGCGTAAGCGGCGAGGTCGCCCTTGCGGTCCACGAGGAGCGCGGGAATGCCCTGGAGCAGCAGCTGCTCCACCAGGTTCAGTGCCAGGGTCGTCTTGCCGCTACCGGGACCGCCGAGGAATGCGCTGTGCTTCGTCAGTTCATCCGGTTGCACGTAGACGGTGTTGGAGAACACGCCTTCGGAGACGCCCAGCCGCATCTGGCCCTTGGGCCCTTCGTCGTTCTTCAACTTGCCGACGGGGGCGGGGGACCTGTCCGGCTTGACCGGCAGAATCTGGCTGGCCGGCGTCACCTCCCACTCGGACTCGCCGTCGGACACGACGGACTCCCTCACGGCGCCAGGCTTGACTGCCACGGGCGCGGGAGGCGCGACGGCGGCAGGAGCGTGCTTCTCCAGGGCCAGCAGGTCCGTGATGCCCTGGAGTCTGGTCACCGGACGGGCCACGCGGCTCCACCCGAGGAACGTGGACTCCACCTGCTGCTTGCGGAAGGCCTGCAACGCGAGCAGCTCCCGCAGGTCGCTGGGCCCCACCACCGCGCGCCGCCCGCCCTTGCGCTGGAGCACGGCGGTCTGCTCCGCCACCAGCGTGCCCAGGCTGCCGGGGAACTCCGTGGTGCGCACCAGCACCGGCAGACTCCTGGCCGCGGCCTTGATGGCCTGGGTCATCTGCTTGCCCAGCGAGCCTCCCTTGGGCGTGTTGTTGCAGAGTGCGACATGGAACTGCGCGTCACCGGGCTGGACCGTGACGTCGAGCGAATCCCCCTCATCGCGAGCCTTCACCTTGAAGCGGCTCGGGTCGCCCAGCTCCTCCGCGCTCGCCTTGATGCCCCAGGCGAGCAACGCGGTGATGTCCGCGTCCCCTTCCGGCACCCTGGGCTTGAAGTTGGCCTTGAAGTCCGTCCAGGCCTGATCCAGGTCCGGCGCCGGAGGCGGCTTGGGGGAGACGGTGACTCCCGTCGTGGGCGTCTGCTGCTTCTTCTCCGGCAGGGGGAACGCCGCTGGCAGCTTGCCGTCCTGGATGGCCTGTTCCCGGTAGCGGTGGCAGGCGTTCAGGATGTCGCGCGTCCGCTGTCCGCTCAGCTGCTCGAAGCCCTGGGCCGGGATGGGGTAGGTGGGCTGGGACGGGTTGAACGCGATGCCCTGCTGCTCGTACAGCGACTTCAACCGGCGAGCCGCGATGTCTCGCCCCGTCTGCGCGGTGACGTTGATCTCCAGGTCCACGGGCTCGGGGTTGCGCTCGATGCGGTCGAGCATCGCGCGGTTGAGGTGCGAGCGCGTCGCGACCCAGAAGTCGGAGAGGCAGCAGACCACCACGATGGCCGTGGGTACCTGGGCCGCCAGCGCCACCAGCGTGCTCATCGCGCGGCGGAAGGAGGGCTCCATCTGGGGCCTCTGCTCGAAGTCGAGCATGTCCTCCACCTGGTCGACGCAGAGGATCATCGCCTTGCCGAAGATGCCCATCAGCTGACCCAACTGGATGAGCATCCGGCTGGGGGACTCCTCGGTGTTGCGCGGCACCAGGTTGCCGATGATGGCCCGGTCTTCCGGTGACATCTCCTCGCAGCGCAGCCACTGGACGATGCGGTGGTGGAAGCGGGCCTCGCGGCGCTGGAGGCAGAGCAGGGCGCGCAGCAGGTTGACGTCGATGTTCCGGAACGCACGGTCCGCGTGCAGGTCGTCCGCGACCGCGCGGATGTTGCCGTGCAGCTCCTCGTCGTCCAGCACGTCCTCGTCCGGGATGTGGGCCGCGAAGATGTTCGTGCAGCGCTTGAGCACGGCCTCGGACAGCAGCATCAGCCCCGTGTCCTCGACGTGGCCGTGGTCGTACGGCTTCTCCAGCGAGTCGATGACTTCCGACAGGATGTACCGGTCGTAGTGCGTCACATCGACGGTCATGGGCAGATAGCCGACGTAGCCCCTGCCGCTCTCGTGCACGCTGTTGCGGAAGGCACGCACCAGGTGCGTCTTGCCGCTACCGGAGTCCCCCTTCAAGAGGAGAATCCTCCCGTCCTCCGGCGGCGTCTGCGCGGTCGCACGCTTCACGAGCCGCTCGAACGCCACCCGCGCGGGGGCATTGATGGAGGGCACGTCGAACGGATCCCGCTTCCAGAGCGTCTGGCCCTGCTGGACGCTGTTGAAGATCTCGGGGCCATCGGACAGGAACGCTTGCAGACGGGCGTCTTTGGACATGGGGAGGCTCCTGAGAGGGCTGGGGCTAGAGGACGACGAAGTGGAAGGTGGCGCTGACGGTGCGCACTTCGGACTCGGTGATGTCCCGGGGGTTCATGGCCGCCAGCAGGTCCGCGCGTCCCAGGGACAGCTGCTGCGCGCGGTTGGCCGCGAGCAGCGCCTCGTTGAACGCAGGGCGGTCCGCCCACTCCGGCTGCAGCGCCTTCCACACGTGGGAGATGAAGACCTTGTTGTCCCCGAAGCGGCCCGAGGGGGGCACGGCCCCCGCCGCGTCCAGCACCCGCCTGGCGAAGGACGCGGTATCCGTTTGCAGTGGCTTCACGGAAACCTTCTCCGGCTCCGCCAGCACCCACTCCCGCAGCGCCGCCATCCGCACCACCTCCGCGTCCACCCGCGCCGCCCCCACCGCGCGGGCGGCCAGCTGCTCCACGCCACGCTTCGGGTCGCGGACCTCCTGGTCCAGCAGCTGGCCCAGCAGGTGCGCCTGCACCGCGCGCAGCGAGAACGCCTCGTCCGTCTCCACGCCCAGCTGCCGCCACAGCAGCCGGTCTCGCACCTGCGCCAGCGTTGGCGTCTCCGGCCCCTCCAGCTTGTGCGCCCGCTTGAGCACCAGCGCGCGCACGCCGTCCGCGTCCGATAAGCGCCCCAGCGCGGGCTTGGAACCCGGCAGGCCCAGCCCCTTCGCCAGCAGGTGCTGCTGCTTCACGCGCTTCCACGTGAGCCCCTTGGGTGAATCCACCCGCAGGAACTTCAACGCCTGCTGACGGCCCGCCCCCGTCAGCACCAGCCCCGAGCGGCCCCGGGCCTCCACGAGCTTGTCCTCCAGCAGCTCCGTCAAGAGCACGTCGAACCGGCCGGTCCATTCGCCGCGGCTCCAGCGGTGCTCCACGAACGCGTGCAGCGTCTTCGCCAGCTCGTTGCGCGTGCCGGCCTTCTTCTCGGAGCGCGTCGCCAACCAGGCCAAAGCCAGGCCCTGAAGCCGGGTGTCAGGAGTGTCGGTGTCCATGTCGTGGCTCCCGCCCGCCAGGCTCGCGCCCGCGGGCTTCAATCAGCGTGTCGAGGGTGTGGAGGATGTGTTCCAGCTGGGACAGCACGTCCGTCGCGAGCAGCCGGTACACCCAGTAGCCCTCGCGCTGCAGGTCCAGGTCCTTGCGCCGGTCGCGGCGGAACCGCTCCGGATCCTGGAAGTGGTGGTAGCCGTCGATCTCCACCGCGATGCGCAGCGACCGGCACAGCAGGTCCACCTCCCAGCTGCGCTTGTCCGCGGGGTGCAGCCGGGCGTTGAGCTCGAAGAGGCCCGCCGTGGCCGGATGCTCCTCCAGCCGGTCGCGCAGGTACGCCTCCGCCTTGCTCCTTGCCCGGTCCGCGCCTGCCTCGCCCGCGCCCGTCAGCACCGCCAGCGCCACCTCGGCGGCGCTCACCCGCTGCTGCTCGGGCGCTCCCGTGCGCTCCAGCTTCCGGAGCGTCGCCACCGCGCTCGCGGCCTCGGAGGGCTCCACGGGCACCTCCAGCACGCCCTCGCGCACCAGCGCCTTCAGCCGCGTCTCCCCGCCCGCCAGGAACGCTCCCAGTGCCTTGCTGGACACCACGCACGCCACCGCGAGCGCGGGCACCGCGTTGCTCAGCACCCCCGCGACCTGGAGCCCCCGGTGCGATGGCGCCTCCCCCACCGCCATTCGCACCACCGGGGCCTTCCCGGGCGGCACCAGCGCGTGCAACGCGCGCAGCCCCGCGCCCAGGTTCTTCGCGAACGCCGTGCGCACGGCATCCGGGAGCGTTCCCGGCTCCACCGCCTCCCGTCCAATCACCAGTTCCCGGCACAGCGCCCACGTGGCATCCGCCAGCATCGCGGGCGGCGGCAGCGCATCCAGCAACACGCGCCGTTCATGCGCTGTCTTTCCCCGGAACACCGGCGTGTGTCTGGGATTCGCCGCCGTCAGGCTGAACGCCGCCAGCGCCTCCGCGTCCGCCCCCAGGTCCCGGGTCGCCGCCAGCGCCCGGGCCCAGCCCAGCGCCGCCTCGTGCGGGTCCTCCCCGGACACCTCCACCACCGTCAGCCCGTGCCGCGCGGCCCACTGGCTCCAGAGGGTCCCTCCCAGGGCCTCCGGTCCCTCCAACACGCTCAGCGTCGCGATGCCTTCCGCCCTGCGCCGGGCCTGACGGTCCAGCGCATCCAGCAGCGCGACTTCACCCGCCAATGGCAAGCACTACCCCCCGGGAGTGATGGCTTCACCGCCCCCTCGTGAGCAAAAGACTGCTCCCACGGGTCGGGTGAAGACAAGCCCCCCAAAGGAGGTATGGGGTTGCCGGGAAGGAAGGGACCCGGGTGGGTCTGAAAGGCTTTAGCGCCCTGCGTCGTCGCCGGTTTCCCGATGGAGAAGCAGTCCCAAGCCGGCCGCCGCGAGCGCGGAAACCATGCCCGTCAGGAAGGGGGCCTGGGTGCTCCATGACGCATACATCCAGCCGCTCGCCACCGGCCCCACCGTGCGGGCCAATCCACCGCACGACTGCGCCAGCCCCAGCACGGCGCCCTGCTGCGACGGCGGGGCGACCTGGGAGGCCTGGCTTGAAATCAATGGCTGCAGGAAGCCCGTCCCCACGCCCACCAGCACCACGGAGACCATCATCGGAATCGCCTGCCACGACACCGCGAGCCCCGCCATGCCGCCCGCGAGCAGGAGCGCTCCGCAGATCATCAGCCGGAACTCACCCGCCGCGCGCGACAGCGGGCCAATCAGCCCGCCCTGGATGACCATGCCCAGGCCGCCCACCACCGCGAAGGTGTAGCCCACCTCCTTGGAGCCCCAGCCCAGCCGCGCCTGCACCAGCAGCGCGAACGCCACCTGGAGCGTGGTCATGGACAGGAACACCGCGAAGAACAACCCCAGCACCATCCCCAAGGCCTTGCGCCGCGGCGAGTCCTGCAACGCGGACCAGCGCGTCTGGGATTTCGCCTCCACGCGCTTCTCCACCGGGTGCGTCTCCGGCATCGCGAAGAACGCGGCCACGAAGCCCACCAGCGCCAGGCCTCCGGCGAGCAGCGGCGGCACCCACGGACCCAGGCCGGAGAACAGGCCGCCCAGCGTGGGCCCCAGCACCATGCCCAGGCCGATGCCCGCGCCAATGCGCCCCATGGCCCGGGCGCGCGTCTCCTTCGTCGTCACGTCCGCGAGCGCCGCCTGACACGCGGCGATGTTGCCGGACGTCGCCCCCGCCAGGATGCGTGACGCGAAGAGCAGCGGCAGCATCCGCTGGTGGCTGGCCAGCGCGAACAGCACCATGGCCACCGCGTTCGCCAGCAGGCTCAGGAGGATGACCGACCGCCGTCCGTGCCGGTCCGAGTAGCGCCCGAGCAGCGGCGTGGCGAGCAATTGCGTGAAGCTGAAACACCCCAGGAGGATGCCCACCGTGCGCGCCGAGCCGCCCATGGACTGCACGTAGAAGGGCAGCATCGGGATGACGATGCCGAAGCCCACCAGGTCCAGGAACACGGTGAAGAACACCACCGCCTCCACCCGGCGCAGCAGGCCCGGCGTGGCCACGGGGGCCGCGCCCACGCTCTCAGCCACCATGGCCCGCCCGGTCCACCGGCAGCGCGTCCGCGTAGGCGCGCAGGATGCGGCCCTCGTCGTAGGCGGCCTGGAAGCCCGTGGCCTCCAGGAAGCGCTTGTTGTCCACCACGATGGGGTAGCGCAGGTGGTCCGTCGCGCCCACGGACAGCCTCGGGAAGCCCGCCCGGCCCAGCAGCAGCGACAGCACCGGCGACGGCAGCGGCACCGGCGTGCGGCCCGTGCCCTTGATGATGACCGACAGCGGGATGGGCGCGGGGCCCGCGACGTTGAAGATGCCGCGCACCTGCTTCTCCAGCGCCAGCTGCAGCGCCGTCACCACGTCCTCCTCCTGGAGCACGTGGAAGAGCGGGTCGTAGCCCAGCACCATGGGCACGCGCTTGCCGCGCAAGAGGTTCGCGAGCGTGCCCGTGCCCGGCGTGCCCAGCGTGTAGACAAGCCGCAGCACCGCGGTGGTGACGTCCGGCAGGCGCCACAGCGCCGTCGCCGCGTACAGGTCCGCGGCCACCAGGTCCGCCAGCTCCGGGATGGCCTCCAGCGCGCGCGGGGGCTCGTCCTCGCTGTGGTACAGCGGCGAGTCCGGCGCCGCGCCGTAGAACGTGTGACGTCCCACGAAGAGCACCTGCTTCACGCCGTGCGCCGCGCAGTGGTCGAACAGCGCCTTGGTGCCGTCCAGGTTGATGCGGCCGCGCTCGTGGCCCTGCACGGTGAACGCCGTCACCGTGGCCATGTGGATCACCGCCTCCGGCTTCCAGCGGCGGAAGACGTCCTCGGCGGCGCGCTTGCGGATGTCCACCGGGTGGACCTCGATGCCCTTGGGCGCGTCCCGCCACGGGCGGACGTCCATGCCCGCGACCTCATGGCCGCTGTCGCGCAGCTTCAGCGCCAGCCTCCGCGCGATGCCGCCGGAGATGCCCGCGATCAACACCTTCATGGCAACAGCCTCCGGGCCCGGCGCAGGTTGCGCTCGGCGCGGTTGTCTTCGATGAGCCGCTGGATGCTCGCCTTCACCTGGTCCACGTAGCCCTGGATGACGTGGTCCTCCTCGTCACCCGTGCCCTCGAAGACGAGCGGCTCGCCGTAGTGGATTTCCAGGCCCACCGGCAGGGGCAGCGGCAGCAGGTACGGCGTCAGCGGCACGTACGGGACGCCCAGCAGCTTGCCCAGCGCGTACGCGTTGGTGACCGTGGGGATGGCCGCGCCGCCGCCCAAAAAGGCGAAGGGGATGATGGGCGAGCGCGTCTGGAGCGCCAGCCGGATGAACCCCGTGCCGAAGTCCACCAGCGAGTAGCGGTCCGGGTAGAGCTTCGCGGTGCCGCGGGCGCCCTCCGGAAAAATCATGAGGAGCCGGTCGTCCTCCAGCAGGCGCACGGCGTGCTCGGGCAGGCCGGTGAACTGGCCGGTGCGGCTGGCCCACAGCGAGGCCACGGGGAACTTGTGGATGAAGCGCTCCACCATGCCCTGCGCGAGCCGGGGCGGGTCCATCTCCAGCATCGTGGAGGTGAGCACCATCATCCCGTCCACCGCGACGCCGCCGGAGTGGTTGCCCACCAGCATGCCGCGGCCCTTCTTCGGGATGTGGTGCACGCCGGTGCAGCGCACCCGGAAGTAGTTCCGGTAGAGGAAGGCGAAGAACTCCAGCGCCAGCTTCAGGTGCTTCTTGGAGATGCCGTACGGGTCGACACCGTACTCGTTGAAGGGCAGCTCCAACCGCTCCACCCGCTCTGACAGGGACTCGCTCTGGGGCACGGGGCGCACCGTAGCACCGCGCGTGCGCTTTGCACGGGGGGCCCGCGTCCCCCATTGTGCACCCGACGGGAGCCCCGGCCGGGCCCCAGGGAGTGACGCGTGATGGCGGGGCAGCCGTGGACGGGAATGCTGGACGGGGTGCTCGCGTGGGCCAGGGCCTTGCCGGCGGGGCTGTCCAACCAGGTGGCGGTGGACGTGGCCGGCCGGCGGGTGCGCCTGTCGCACGCGCGGGTGGAGGCGCTGTCGAGCGGCGTGCTGGGCCGCGTGAAGGGGCTCACCCTGCGCTCCTGGGACAGCACCCCGGCCGTGTACGACCTGCGGCTGGACGTGCGCGGCTGGAAGCTGCGGGTGGAGACCACCCCCCAGCGCGTGGAGCTGGCCGGGGGGCGCTACACGCTGTGGCTGGCCACGCCGGGCCGGGTGGAGCTGGAGGAGTCCCCCGGCGCGTCCTCGCTGCTGATGGGCGCGCTGCGCACGGGGGCCGGAAAGGCCGCGCTCCAGGCCCTGGCGCGCAAGCTGCTGCCGCCGGGACTGGCCTGGGACGGACAGCTGCTCCGGGTGGAGGGAGCGCTGCCGAAGGAGGGCGCGCTGGCGGCCCGCCTCTTCGAGTCCTCCTCCCTCCGGATGACCGCGGAGCACGCGCCGGAAGGGCTGTGGCTGTCCGCGGAGGAGTGGCCGGGGCTGTTGGACCTGCTCCAGGCCGCGCTGGGGCCGGGGTAGGGCGCGCTTCCTAGCGGCCCTCGCCGTCCCACACGTTGGCGCGGCCCTCCAGGGGACCGCGCTGCGGGCGGACGATGCAGAAGCGCTGTCCGGTCGGGGCCTCCATCACCCACCAGCGCTGCACGTAGGCGACGCGCTTCGCGCCCAGGGCCTCCAGCCGCTCCAGCTCCGCGTCCAGGTCATCCGACTCGATGTCCAGGTGGATGCGGCTCTCGTGCTCCACCTTCTGGAGGAGCAGCATGGGCTCGGTGTCCTTCGCCTCCAGCTCGCGGTAGTTGGGCGAGTCCGGATCCACCGGCTTCACCGCCCGCCCCAGCGCCGCGCTCCAGAACCGGGTGGCGGCGTCGAAGTCCTCGACCTTGCAGTCGATGACGAACGTGCTGAGTCGGCTGTGATGCATGGCTCGCTCCTGATGGGCCGGGCAGGGGGGAAGCCCGTTGAGGGGGGGAGCCAGGGATACACCGAAAAGCGGGTGGAAGGTACGACGGAGTGAAGGGTGGGTGGGATGTGTGGCGCGCACCACTTTGCGCCGCTGGAGCATCCAGCAGCGGACCTTCCGGAGGCGGAAATCCGCTGGGGCTCCTGGCGGATGAAGGAAAGGCCCCTACCTCCATCCGCTCTGAGTCCAGGACGGGCCTTTTCGCATGAGCGAGTCCGAGTCGCAGCAGGCGTCCCTCGCCTATGTCCGCTACAGCGACGACGTGGAGGTGGTGGAGCCTGGCGAGGACGCGCTCATCCAGAAGGTCATCGCCGCGGTGATGAAGGGCATGGCCCTGACGCGCCCGAAGCACGGCCGCTCCGTCCGGCCCTCGCGGGATGGCCCTCAAGGTCCTGGGCGTGGACGGCCTGGGCCCCATGCTGCCCGGTCATGCCGGACAGACGACGCAGGACTTCGTGCTGGACACCGGCAAGGTGTTCAACGCGTCGAACGTGAAGTCGTTCCTCGCGCAGATAACGCCCGTGGAGAACATCGCGCCCCGGACGCCGCAGGCCGTGAAGGGAATGGTGTCCGCGGTGTCGCTCGCCGCGAGCAAGGGGCTGCACGCGGTGGGGGCGGACAGCTCCGTCCTGGACTTCTTCGGCCATCCCCTCCTGCACCCGCTGGGCGAGTCGTACTACAGCCAGGTTCCCTTCCGGTACGGCGACTCCCTCGCGAATCTGAGCGTGACGCCGGACTCGCCGGCGCTCCGGGCGCTGAAGGACGCGAGGCTGGACGTGAAGGACTGCGACGGCCTGCGCAAGGAGGTGGTGGAGTTCTTCCGCTCCAACCCGGCGCGGTTCGTGGTGGGCATCCAGCTGTGCACGGACCTGGAGCGGATGCCCGTGGAGGACGCGAACGCGGAGTGGTCGGAAGAGGAGAGCCCCTACCAGCCCGTCGCGCGGCTCGTGTTTCCCGCACAGGACGCGTACGACCCGGCCATGCAGGACGCCGTGGACGAGGCGATGGTGTTCTGCCCCGCGCACAGCCTGGCCGCGCACCGGCCCCTGGGCGGCATCATGCGCGCGCACATGGCGGTGTATGCGGCGGTGGGACGCGCCCGGAGGGAGCAGAATGGCCAGCCCGTGAAGGAGCCGCGAAGCGCTGGCGACCTTCCCTGAACCCCAAGAAGGAGCCGACGCATGCAGCCCTTTCGTTCCCTGTCCGTGGGCCGTTGGGCCCTGACGCTCGCCGCGGCGCTGATGCTGGCGCTGCCCGGACATGCAGGGCCTCCCGCCGCGCCCAAGCCCACGCAGGGCGATGGCACGGTGATGCTCACCATCTTCTTCCGGCATGACCAGACGAAGACGCTGGAGGAGATCAACGCGCAGTTGGATCGCACCGGCTTCCGGAAGAGCTTCCCGCCGGAGGGCGTGGAGGTGGTGTCCTGGTACGTGATGATGGGCGTGGGCCAGGTCGTCACGCTGCGCTTCCCGCCGGAGAAGCTGCGCACGGTGAACCTGGCCATCGAGAAGGGCGCGTGGGGCGCGTTCCGCACGGAGATGTACGCCACCTACGACTACCGCCCCGTCTGGCAGGAGCTGCGCAACGCGAAGTGACGCGGCGGGGACGGGAGACGTGGCGCCTCCCGTCCTGGGCCCTGCCTCAATGGGGCAGCACGAGCAGCGTGTCCAGCGCCGCGTAGCTCTGGTTGATGCCCTGCTCCATGCCCGCCTGGATCATGCCCTTCAGGTCCTCCACCGTGTGGAACAGGGAGACGCTGACGAGCTTCGTGCGGCCATCGCCCAGGTCCTCCAGCGTCGTCGTGTCCACCGAGACGTGGCCGGGCTCGCCGTCCCACTCGAAGGTCTGCTCGATGAGCTCCAGGGGCTTCACCTCGCGGTAGCGGCCTTCGAAGCCATACGTGCCGTCCTCCGCGTGCTCGACGAAGCGCCAGTGGCCGCCGCGCCGGACGTCCATGCGTTCGATGACGAGCTTGTTGCCCCGGCCCCACCATCGGGCGACGAGCGCAGGGTCGGTCAGGGCCTTCCACACCCGCTCGCGGGACGCGTTGAAGATGCGCTCGATGCGGATCTCCCGCTCGGCGGTCTGCGTGACGAGGGCCTTGGGTGAACTCGTGACTTGGGTGGTCATGACGTTCCTTTCGTGCGCTGGAGGTGCGGTGGCGCACCCCTCCAAGATGCGCACCCAACGTCAGGGCCTGCGCCCCGCCCGACCGTGCGTCCGGTCGGTCGGGGCCCTGGCTGTGGGCTAATTGAGCTCGCAGGTCTGACAGACCGGCCCGATGAGCTTCCAGACCGTACAGCTGCCGCCCGGGGGGCAGCAGCGCTTGTACTTGGTGCCGGGCAACCCGTAGCCACTGTTGGTGGTGTTCGGCTCATCGTACCCGGCGGTGTTCGAGCAGGGCGTGCGGCACTGGGCCTGCCAGGTGATCATCGACTGCATCTGGGAGATGGGACAGTTGGGATCCGTGCCAATCTCCTGCTCCACCTGGGCCTCGCCGCCAGGCATCGCGGCTTCGTCAGCCCCCGTGGAGGGGCCACAGGCGGTGAGGACGCCCAGGGAGAGGCTCATCAGGAACCACGCTCGAATCATGCTTCGCATGTGCAACGCTCCGGTCGGTGCAGGGCGGCAATGCCTTGCACCGCGGATTGCGGCATGGCTGCGTTCGCATGACAAGCGGGGTAGGCCGGATGACGTAGGGGAAACCTACGACACCGTGCCTGGCTACTTGCGCTTCTTCGACATCGAGCGGACGAAGACGGAGTCGATGCCGTGGATGCGCAGGGAGACGAAGTCTTCCGCGGTGGCGTTCTCGTAGCCCGCGTCGCGCATCTCCTTCACGAACGCGGGCGTGACCCCGTGGATGCGCATGGACACCAGGTCATCCGCGCTCAGGTCCTTGAAGCCCAGGCCGCGCATCTCGCGGATGAAGTCGGGCGTCACGCCGTGGATGCTCATGGCCAGGAGCGAGTCCAGGGGCAGGCCCTTGAAGCCGAGCGCCGCGAAGCCCTGGATGCGCTCCGGCGTGACGTTGTGGATGCGGGAGGCCACCAGCTGCTCGAGCGTCAGCTTCGGGTAGCCCTCCGCGGCCATGGCCCGGACGTACTCCGGGGTGACGTGGAAGATGCCCACCTGGACCAGCTCATCCACGGTGGTCACCTTCTGGCCCGTGGCCGCGAGCGCCTGGACGCGCTGGGGGCCGACGTTCACGCTGGCCAGGAGGAGTTGCTCGTCCGCGTCCGGCTTGGGAATGCCCAGCTCCGCCAGCTTCTTCGTGAAGCTGGCGTCCGGGCTGAAGCGCCAGGTGCCCACGCCCTGGCCGTCCTTGAAGCGGCCCTCGAAGTCGAACGTGCCCGCCTCGCGCACCAGCTTGAAGGGGGCGCTGCTTCCTTCCGCCGTGGACAGCCCCTGGAAGTCGGTGAGCGGCGCGGAGAAGCCGTGGTGCGAATCCGGCTTGTCCTTCGGATGCAACGACAGCTGCAACTGCTGCTCCTTCACGTACGCGCCCCACGTGCCGGTGCGCTGCGCATCGGCGGCGAGGACGGGCAGGGCGAGGAGCATCACGAACAGGGTGAGCCACGGAGACAGGCGCGACGTCATGACGGCGACTCCTTTTCGGGCAAGGCGCGGCCTGCCCGCGCGCCCGGGATGGCGCGCGCGGTGGGACCGCATGGGAGAGGAAGGGAGGGGTTACTTCCGGGGCTTCTGCATGCGGCGGATGAAGTCCGCGTCCACGCCGCCGGCGCGCAGGCGCACCAGCTCATCCACGGTGGCGGGCTTCACGCCCGCGGCGTCCAGCTCGCGCAGGAAGCTGGCGTCGACGGACATCGCGCGCAGCTGCACGGCCTCATCCAGCGTCAGGTTCCCGAAGCCCGCGGCCTTCAGCTCGTTGAGCCACGCGGCGTTGATGTCCATGGCCTTCGCGGCCAGCAGGTCGTCGGAGTCCTCCTTGCCGAAGCCCAGGGCCGCCATCTGCCCCAGCCACTCCGGCGTGACGCCCAGGTGCTTCATGGCCACCAGCTGCTCGGCGGGGATGGAGCGGCCGAAGCGGTCCGTCATGGACTTCACGTAGTCCGGCGTGACGCCTGCGTGCTGGAAGCCCACCAGCGTGTTCACCGTGGGCTCGTAGCCCATGGCGGAGATGCGCTCGACGACCTCCGGGGTGACGCCCGCGATCTTCAGCGCGACGAGCTGGTCCACGCTCAGCGGATCCACGCCCACGCGGGTCTTCTCATCGGCGTCATCCGACTCCTTCCTCGCGGCGCGCACCTTCTCCTTGGCGGAAGGCGCGGGGTTCGGAGCAGGCGCGACGACCGGGACGGGCGCCGGGGGCGGAGCAGGAGGCGCCGCGAGGACCGCGAGCGGCGCGGGCGGCGGGACAACCATCGCGCGCGGCGTCGCCACGGAGGCCGCAAGCGAAGTGGGCAAGAGGCCCGAAGCCGGTGCGGACGTCGAAGCGGTCACCGCGTGCGGCGTCGCCACGGAGGTCGCAAGCGAAGTGGGCGAGGGGCCCGAAGCCGGTGCGGACGTCGAAGCGGTCACCGCGCGCGGCGTCGCCACGGAGGTCGCAAGCGAGGTGGGCAAGGGGCCCGAAGCCGGTGCGGACGTCGAAGCGGTCACCGCGCTCAGCGTTGCCGCGGAGGCTGCAATCGACGTGGATGCGGGGGCGGCCGGCGCGGGCACCGCGGCAGCGTGCGACAGGCCCGTGGATGCGGCGTCATCGGAACGGGGCGTGGCGCTCACGGCCGGGGACGCCAGGGCCTTCGACTCCGGCGCCTTCGGGGGCTGCACGGCGAGCGCCGTCAGCGGCACCGCCAGCGCCAGGCTGCTGGCCAGCGTGACGATGGACACCCCCGCCACCCAGCGCGACGAGCACCGCGACGCGGGCGCCACCACCAACCGCCGCACGCGGTCCTTCAGTGAACCCCCCAGCGCGGACATCGCGGGACCGCGGGTGTCCATGCCCTGTAGTCGCAGCGCCTCCAGCGCGGTGAGCGCCCGGGCGTAGGGGAGGGCGCCGGGGCCCTGCCGCACCGCGAGGTCGTCACAGCAGTTCTCGCGCTCCACGCGGATGACCTGGGACATCCACCACACGGCCGGGTGGTAGAAGAGCACCGTCTCCACCAGCGTCTGCACCATGTTCACCGCGAAGTCGTGACGGCGGATGTGGGCCAGCTCGTGGGCCAGCACCAGCTCCAGCTCCCGCACGGCCAGCCCGGTGAGCGTGGCGGTGGGGACCAGCACCACCGGCTTCAGCCAGCCCAGCGTGGACGGCACGTCCAGCTTCGACGACACCAGCAGGCGCACCGGACGCGTGAGGTTCAGCCGCCGCGCCAGCACCTCCAGCCGCTGCTGCCATTCCCACGACGCATGCACCGCCTCGTCTACCTGCCGGCGCAGCCCCATCCAGCCCTTGAGCAGACGCAGCGACGACGCCGCCACGCCCAGGCCCCACGCCAGCACCAGCCAGGGCAGGTGCTCGCCCACCTGCTGGAGCACCCAGTCCAGCCGGGGCAGCGTCGCCGTCTCCTCCACCGCCAGGGGACGCGAGGCGGGCAGCTGCGTCAGCGCAACGGACGCCGGGGCCGGCATGGGCGCCACGGTCCGCGGGACGGCCGCCGTGCGCGTCACCGGACGGGACTCCGCCGCGCGCGAGGCATGCCGCCACGCGGTGGCCACTGGCAGCGCCAGCATGATGCCCAGCGCGCCGCACGCCAGCGCGTAGCGCAGGTTCGCCGACCGCCGCCCCACCCACCGGAGCGCCAGCGCCAGGGCCACCGCCACGAGCGCGCCCTGCCACACCAGGTGCACGAGCGCCCAACCCACCGCTTCCAGGATGAGACCGTTCATGACTCCGACTCCTTCTCGAGCGAATCCAGCAGCTGGCGCAGCTCCGCCAGCTCCTCCGGGGATGTCTTCTTCGTGGACAGGGCCTGCAGGGCGAGCCGCGCCGGAGAGCCGCCGAACACGCGGTCCACCAGGTCGGTGACCAGCTGCTGCTGGGTGCTCTCCCGGGGGAGCCGGGCGCTGTAGACGTGCGCGCGCTGGGACTCGTCGCGCGTCACCAGCCCCTTCTCCGTCATGATCTGCATCGTCTTCAGGACGGTGGTGTACCCGCTCCCATCCTGGAGCGTCTCGTGGACCTCGCGCACCGTGCGCGCGCCCCCGTCCCACAGCACCCGCAGGATGGCCAGCTCGGCATCCGTGGGTCGCGGCAGCTTTCCTCGGCTCATGGCTTCCTCTCTCCTCACCGCTTCCTACGCATAGTTATACGAACGATTTCGTAGGTGTCAACGAAGCCTTTCGTACTTTGTGGGCAGGATGCCCTGGAGGGAGGGAGGAGCAGGCGGCGCGGGGGAGCCCCCTGGGGGTGGTTGCCTTGAAAGGCCCCGGACGCTGCACACCCTGGAGGGGAGGGGGCACGCGATGATTGAAGCGGTGAAGCTCTGGAACGAGCCGAACAACAAGTCCCACTGGGACCTGGAGCTCGACAAGGACTGGCTCATCTATTCGCGGATGGTGCGGCTGGCGGGGGCGGCGGTTCGTGCGGAGCACCCGACGCTGCCTCGGGTGCTGGGGGGCATGTCGCCCATCGACCCCGGCTTCCTGGAGCGCCTGGACCGGCAGGGGGCCCTGGACGAGGTGGACGTGGTGGCGGTGCATGGTTTCCCCCTGGATTGGAACCACTGGCCCATCGACGAGTGGCCCCTGCGCATCGCGGAGGTGCGCGCGGTGTCCCGCCACCCGGTGTGGGTGACGGAGGTGGGGGTGTCCTCCTTCGGCGCGGAGGAGGTGCAGGAGTTCGGCCTCCGGCGCACCGCGGAGCTGCTGCTGGGCCGGGTGGAGCGGCTCCACTGGTACAGCCTCTATGACCTGCCCAGGGCGTGGCCCGCCACGACGCGCCACCGCGAGGCGGAAGGGTCTTCCTACTACCGGCACTTCCACATGGGGCTGCTGCGCGAGGACGGAACGCCGAAGCGCGCGCTGCGCCACTTCGCGGACTACACGCCGCAGCTGGGCATCTGCCAGTGGTTCCACTTCCAGGACCCGCGTCTGGACGAGGCGGTGGCGTGGCTGAAGAAGCTGGGCGTGCGCCACCTGCGCACGGGCTTGAGCTGGGCGGACAGCCTGAGGCCCGGAGCGGAAGAGTGGTTCGACCAGCAGATGCGCGCGCTGGAGGACTTCGACGTGACGCTCACCTACTGCTTCACGCCTGAGTCGTGCGGCATGACCGCGCACCACACCAGCCCTCCGAACCACGTGGAGGAGTACGCGGACTTCTGCGCGCGGATGACGCGGCGCTACGCCAGCTAGGCCGCCAGGAGGCTGTCTCCGATTACGAAGCAGGTGGTCCTGCGGCCTGGGCAATGGAGCGCCAGAGGCGTGAGGCCCACCGGCCCAGGAGAGCCCGGGTACGCTGAAGGAGGCTGCCCTCTGAAGGCTTCACCCCGTGGGAGGGTTCGTGAAGGCTGGTGCGAGGAGGCTCGGGCTGGATGCACCTCCCTGGGGAGGAGGCGTTCCACCCTGTTCGACCGTCGGACAGGTTGCCCAAGGCCGATCCCATCGCGTCCTTCCCAGCGCACTCCGCGCCGTGCCCACCGGACGCGAGTCCTGGAGGAGAGACTGGCGCGAGGTGACGGAGGCCATCTGCCTCCACCCCGGGGCATGCCTCCAGCGCCTCGTCTTTCACGGTGGCTGCCAAGGGAACTCCGAGGTCACGCGCCTCATGCGCTTCGTCTTGCGCGTTGGCTGATGCCGGGGCCACAAGCGGCCCCTGCTTCTCCTGGGCGAGATCTTCTTCGGGCGAGCAATGCGCCTGGGGTGCAGGAGCGAAGGCATTCAGCACGAGCTCATCGCAAGCCTTCAGTAGTGCCGGCAGTTCCTGCTGAAGCGCCTGCACGTTGCGCTCCGACAGGGCCCCCATTGTGCAGGTGGCCCACTCGCGCAGCGCCTCACCACCCATGTGTGGTACCAGTTGGGCTGCACCTCCCAGGAACGCCCTCTGCAGGGACTGAACGAGGAGCACGTGCCCGGGACGGTCAGCCACCCGCGCCGCCTGCCGCAGCAACTCGAACTCGAGCTGCGCGCAGGTTGCACCCGGCTCCCAGCGCGCCGCATTCCAAAGCGCGAAGCACGTACTCCCCAGCCGGTCCAGATCGAGGTCCGAGGCCCTCGCGCAGCAGTCGACCAGCAGCTCCACCAGCACCTGCCGCCTGAGGCTGAAGTAGCCCTCCAGAAGCCACCGGGCCTCCGGGGAGCGCTCGTCATGCAGCGCCAGGCCCAGGTTCTCCAGCGTCAGCGACTCATCCAGCGCCACCGCGCGCGTCTTGCGTCCGGGGCGCTGCACCACCAGGCCCCGCGCCGCCAGCCGTCGCAGCGCCTCACGGATGGTGCCCCGGCATACCTCATAGCGACGCGCCAGCTTCGCTTCGGAGCCGAATTGCCCGCTCGGGTGCAGCCGCCCCAGCGCGATGTCGCGCTCGATTTGCGCCTCCACATAGGCCACGAGTCCTCCCCGTCCCATCCCCATTCCCCCCTCCTCGTCCCAGTATCGCCATCCAACCACAGGGGTCTGACATGGACGTTCGGGGCCCACCCTCCTCCGCGTCGCTTGCCGGGCCAGTGCACCCCCGGGCCGCATGGGGCGAAAACCTGTCCGACTGTCGGACAAGTTCGCGGACTCCATGGGGCGAAAACCTGTCCGACTGTCGGACAGGTTTTGAGGCAACCGGTCCCGGGCGGGTGCCTCTGTTCGTGCCCCACCTTCGCGTCCGCGCAGGCATGACGTCGCGTCCCCGCGAAGCATCGCGACCTGGGGCCTCATGCGGCGAAGCTTGTCTGACAGTCGGACAGGTTTTGAGGGCACCGGCCCCGGGCGGGCGCCTCTGGCTGTGCCCCATCTTCGCGTCCGCGCACGTATGACGTTGTGCCCCGCTCGGGCTGGCGCGGCCTCGGGCCCCATGTGGCGAAGCTTGTCCGACTGTCGGACAGGTTTTGAGTCAATCGGGCCCGGGCGGGTGCCTCCACCCGGGGCACTCCCTTGGCGTCAACGCACGCTCGACGTCGCGGTCCATCGCCGTGCTCGGCGATGCGTGTCCTCGTCTTCAACCTGTCCGACAGTCGGACAGGTTTGGGAAAGGGGCGCGCGGCGGGCGCCTCCATTCATGAACCTGACCTGGCGCTTGCGTGCACCACGCCATGGCCTACCGCCGCGCTTCGCCACGCAAAGGTCCTCGCGGAGCGCTTCGGGGCCCAGGATGGGTCAACGAGCTGCCGGCGAGCTGCTCAGGTGCTCTCGCAGACGTGAGGCGTAGCGGGCCGCGGCGGATCTCAGACGGGCGGCTTCGTCGGGATTCGTCCTCTCCAATGTGGTCCCGGCCAGGGTGTGGTGGCCGCATTGGAAGGCGAGGTAGCAGGGCCGGTAGAAGCGCAGCAGCCAGGGGGAGACGCGGTGGCCGCTGGCGTGCTCGACGTGCGTGGCGAGCGCGGGTTCGCTCAGGTCCAGTTCCACGGCGGCGCCCACGATGTCCCAGGCCACATCCTGACAGCCCACCAGATCGAGCCCGGCGTGGTGGTCCACTGCGTCCGTCTTGAGCAACCGGCCTCCGGGGAGGACAAGCCATTCCCATGCGTGAAGCTTGTGGTCTGTTTCCACGGGCCGCGTGGTTTGTGCGAGCGCGTCCAGGTGGGGCATCCATCCGTCGAGGACCCGCGCGAGTCCTTCGTCCAGGACCCGGGCGGTGTTGTACCGGGCCATCTCCAGCAACTGGTGCAGGGAGGCGCCGCGTCCGGGCTCCGGCGCGGGGAAGGCCCGTGCGCGGAAGCCGAGGTAGCGGCCCACGTGCTCCAGGAGCATGGCGCGGTCCAGCGCGCGTGCGAGCGGCAGGGGGCATGCTCGCGGTGCGGCGGGGTCCAGGTCGTCCGCGTGCGAGCGCGCGAGCCAGGGTTGGACGAGGAAGCCGTGCCGCAGTCCCGTGACCGGAGGGGTGAAGCCGGCGCTCGCGAGTTGGCGTGCTCGGTGGACCCGATGGTTCGCTGGGACTCCGAGGCCCGCGAAGCGAAGCAGGAAGGTTCCGCGCTCCGTGGTCAGCAGGTACTTGCGGCGCTCCTGCTGGACGTGGACCGCGGGCCAGTCTCGCGGATCCGGAAAGAGGTGCTGGCGCCAGGCGCCCGCGCTGATGTCCTCCAGCGGAGCGATGGCGGGTCCGGTGAGGTCTTCCACCCAGGCCATGAGTCGCGTGGCGCAGGTGTCGAAATCCGGGGGGTGACGGTGGGCGTGTGCCCAGCGTGCACGGTGATGCTCGCTGGCCATGGGGCCCGGAGCGCCCGCGTGGCTGGGGAAGAAGTGGAGCCGCTCGCGGCGCATGCCCCGGGCCTCCAGGAAGTCCGCCACCGCGCCGAAGGTGCTGCCCGACAGCCCAGGACCTTCATCCACGATGGACACCGCGTCCGAGTGGGCCGCGGTGTCCAACTCGCGTGTGAGCTGGAGGCCGGGACGCAACTGGCGTTCGAAAGGAGGACCCACGGGGCGGACCGTGACGGGCGGCGAGGATGCGCCGAGGCCCGCGGCGACGACGCACGCGAGCCCGGTACCGATGCTGCGCACGCCCACCACCCGCGTCGAACCCGCGAGCCGCGAGGCCCGCGCGGCCTCCAGATACAGCTCCGGGTACAGCGCGAAGTGCGCGTAGCCCTCGGGCTCCTTCAGGGTCACCCGCGCGGGCAGGGCGCTTCGCTCCAGTGACTGGAGTCTTGCTGACAGAGTGCTCCACCCCGACGATTCACGCAGCGCGTGGCGCGAGGCCGTGCCCGGTGCGGTGACGCCATCCCACGATTCACGCAGGCGCTTCGCGAGCGCCAGGGGCAAGGCGAGCCTGACCTCACGCTGGGGGCCTGCTCCGTCCTCGCCCGTGGCCTCCATGTCCGCGTCGAGCAGGCCCTGGGCGAGCACGCTGGCTTCGATGAACAGCGTTACCAGCTCCGCGTGCCGCTCCAGTCCTGGAGGGAGCGTGTCCAGTCTTCGCAGCCGGGACTTCAGCGGGCCGAGGACCTCCCTGGGGTCGAGCACTCGCGGATGGTCCCCATGAACGAGCATGCCCTCTCAGCTTCCGCCCGTCGTTTCCATGCAAGCACGCAGATGCCGGTACGCGATGGTGCCCAGGGCTTCGAGCGTGGGCTCCGTCCACATGACGGACCGCTCCGCGCGCACGTCCCGCGTGTACGCGATGAAGGCCTTCAGCTGCTCCGGACTGGGAGAGACGCAGGGGCGCCGCGTCTTCGCCAGCTCCAGCGCTTCGAGCGGCGCCAGTCCCTGATCCACCAGCACGCACAACGCCAGCAGCGCGCTCCGCCCGATGCCGTGCTCACAGTGGATGAGGACCTTCTGCTCCTTCGTCAGCCGTTCGCGCACCCACGCGACGCCGTCGTGGATCATCCGCAAATGAATGGCGCGCATGTCCACCGTGGGCAGGTGCAGGAAGGTGATGCCGTGCTCCCGGAGCACGTGCTCGTCGTCCTGGCACTCCACCCGGACATCCACCACATGACGCACGCCCAGCTTCTGGGCCAGATGCGCGGCGGCATCCATGGGATAGCTTCCGCCCACCGCCAACAGCGGCGTCACCCAATCGAGATTGAGCTCCCGCTCCTTCACGCGCATGCGTGCTCCCTTCCGCTCCAGCACCCTGGGGCAATGGAGGGAAGATGGGGCCCGCGGTGATGGACGGCCGGGCGGCCTCGAAGAGCTCCGGGCGCTCGGCCCGCTGAGTGGCGGTGGTGGGGGAAGGGACATGACGCCTTTCACGAAGGGCTGGCCGGTAGCGCTGTGGGTCGTGCTGCTCGTGGGCTGCGCGGCCCACCGTCCACCGCCCGCCGCCCCGGCTCCGCTCCAGGAGGTGGAGCGCTTCGCCCGGTTCGAGGTCGGCTTCACCGTCCCCGGCATCACGAGCGCCCCGGACGATGTCCCCGTGCACGCGCGCTTCGTGGCGCCCTCTGGCCGGGAGATGGACGTGGGCGGATTCCCCGTGGCGGGCGGCGGCTTCCGCGTGCGCTTCACGCCCCAGGAGGTGGGCGAATACCACTACCGCGTCCAGGCGGGAGCGAAGGAGGTCGCTTCGGGCCGGTTCCTGTCCCGGCCGTCGTCACGCCGGGGCTTCGTGCGCCGCAGCACGGTCTCCGCGCACCACCTGGCGTGGGACGACGGCACGCCCTTCCTTCCGCTGGGGGAGAACCGCTTCAACGTCTACGACCCCACCTGGAATCAGGGCCAGCAGTCCGCCACGGAGTACATCGCGGGCATGGCGGCGCGCGGGATGAACACGCTGCGCGTCTTCATCTTCACCGACTGCGAGCGGGAGGAGCCGGAGCCCGGCCCCCAGCCCGGCTGCCTGGAGCCGCGCCCCGGCGTCTTCGACCCGGAGGTCGCCGCGCACTACGACGCCATCCTCGACACCGCCGAGCGGCACGGCCTGCAGGTCATCCTCACCCTCTTCGCGGTGGGCTTCACGCCGGGCGAGACGTGGAAGAGTTGGGAGGACAACCCCTACAGCACCGCGCGCGGAGGCCCCGCCGCCATGCCCGATGACTTCTTCGACCGGCCACAGCTGGCCGAGCGGCGGCTGCGCTACGTGCTCGCGCGCTTCGGCGCGTCCCCCGCCCTGCTGGCCGTGGACCTGCTCAACGAGCCGGAGTGGGACGGCAACGTCGGCGAGGCGACGTGGATGCCCTGGGCGGTGAAGCTCGCGCAGACGTGGCATGCGGAGGACCCGTACGGGCACCTGGTCACGGTGGGCTCGGTGGGGCTGCACTGGAATGTCGATGGCGATGAGCGCCCCTGGTACGCGAGCCGGCAGGACGACCTCCTGCAATGGCACCTGTACGGGAAGGAGTTCTACGAGGTGCATGCGCTCGCGGCGGAGCTGACGCGCAAGGTGGCGGAGACGTGGGGCTACGACAAGCCCATCCTCCTGGGCGAGTTCGGCTACGGCGGCGACGACCGCCGGACGTATGACCACACGCACGTGGGCATCTGGGTCACCACCTTCTGTGGTGCCGGAGTGCTCGCGCACAGCGCCCCGCCGTTCACCGAGGACTCCGACGTGCCGATGACGCCGGAGCGCGGCCGTCACTTCCGTGTGCTGGCGGACTACCTCGCCCGCCTGCCTCCGGGGACGCCGCTGCTGCCACAAGAGGCGCCTCCGGCGTCACCCGCCGGCACGCGGGCCTGGTCCATGGGCCGCCCGGGCCTCCATGCGCTGTGGGTGATGGGCGCGAAGCAGGGCTATGGCGAGCCCGTGTCCGACGCCCGGGTGCGCGTGCGGCTTGCTCCCGGGGAGTACCGCATCACCTGGTGGAACGACGTGACGGGCGAGGTGCTGAGCCGCGAGCAGCGGCTCGTGTCGGACCCGGAAGTGTCGCTCACCGTGCCCCCGTTCGTGCGGCACGCGGCTGGCGTGGTGGAGGTCGTCCGCTGAGCCCGTGCGTGGCGACGCGGCCATGGCATTGCTGCCTCCGTTCGTAGGGCACACGGCCAGGGTGATGGAGGCAGTGCTCTGAGCCTGCGCGTTGCGACGTGACCTTGGCATCACTGCCTCCGTTCGCACGGCGAACAGCCAGGGTGATGGATGCAGTGCTCCGCGCCCGAGCATGGCGATGCGGCCATGGCATCACTGCCTCCGTTCGTACGTCACGGCCAGGGTGATGGCGGCAGTGCTCTGAGCATGCGCATGGCGATGTGGCCTTGGCATCGCTGCCTCCGTTCGTACGGCACACAGCCAGGATGATGGAATTGGTGCTCTGCGCCCGCGCGTGGCGACGAGTCCACAGCAGGGCAGCCCCATCGCGCCGGGTCCCACCCGCGCAGGGCGGTCCTAGCTTGAGGCGATTCACCGGGGGAGGGCGGCACATGGATGGCGCGGCGGTGGCGGGCTCGATGCGAGCGGCGGTCGTGGGTGGGCCTCGGGGCATCCGCGTGGAGCGCGTGGCCCGGCCTGAACCGGGCCCCGGCCAGGTGCGGGTGCGGCTGGAGGGCTGCGGCGTCTGCGGCTCCAACCTCCCCGTGTGGGAAGGGCGCGACTGGTTCCGCTACCCCCTGCCGCCCGGCGCTCCGGGCCACGAGGGCTGGGGCGTGGTGGACGCCCTGGGCCCGGACGTCTCCGGCCTGAAACCCGGTGACCGCGTGGCCATGCTCTCGTCGGCCGCCTTCGCGGAGTACGACGTGGCGGACACGGCCTCCACGGTGGTGCTGCCGCCGTCGCTCGCGGGCAAGCCCTTTCCCGGCGAACCCCTGGGCTGCGCGATGAACATCTTCCGGCGCGCGGACATCCAGCCGGGCCAGACGGTCGCCATCATCGGCATCGGCTTCCTGGGCGCGGTGGTGACGCGGCTCGCGGCCCACGCGGGCGCGCGCGTGCTGGCCATCGCCCGCAGGCCCTGGGCGCTGGAGCTGGCGCGCGGCCAGGGCGCCGCCGAGTGCATCCCCATGGATGACCACCACCGCATCATCGAGCGCGTGAAGTCCCTGACCGGGAACACCTTCTGCGACCGCGTCATCGAAGTCGTCGGCGAGCAGTGGCCGTTGGATCTCGCCTCGGAGCTCACGCGCGTGCGCGGCAGGCTGGTCATCGCGGGCTACCACCAGGACGGGCCACGGCAGGTGAACCTGCAGCTGTGGAACTGGCGCGGGCTGGACGTCGTCAACGCCCACGAGCGCGACCCCCAGGTCTACGTCGAGGGCATGCGCATGGCCGTGGACGCCGTCGCCTCCGGCCGGTTGGATCCATTCCCCCTCTTCACCTCCTTCCCCATGGGGGAGCTGGACCGCGCCTTCGAGGCCATGCGCGCGCGCCCGGACGGCTTCCTCAAGGGGATCGTCACCCCATGAGTGCCACCCCGGCAGCGAAACCCCGCGTCGGCTTCCTGGGCGTGGGCTGGATTGGACGCAACCGCATGGAGGCCGTCGTGCGCTCGGAGCAGGTCCAGGTGGTGGGCCTCTGCGACCCCTCCGCCGACGCGGCCCGGGAAGCCCAGGCGCTCGCCCCTGGCGCGAGGTGCGTCGGGTCGCTGGACGCGCTGCTCGACCTGGAGCTTGACGGGCTGGTCATCGCCACGCCCAGCGCGGTGCACGCGGAGCAGTCCCTGCGCGCGCTGGAGCGGGGCGTGTCCGTGTTCTGCCAGAAGCCCCTGGGCCGCACGGCCGCGGAGGTGCGCCGCGTGGTGGAGGCGGCCCGCGCGAAGGACCGGCTCCTGGGCGTGGACCTGAGCTACCGCTTCACCACCGGCATGCGGCAACTGCGCGAGCGCATCCAAGAGGGCTCGCTGGGCCACGTCTACGCGGTGAACCTCGTGTTCCACAACGCGTACGGCCCGGACAAGCCGTGGTTCTACGACCCGAAGCAGGCGGGCGGCGGCTGCGTGATGGACCTGGGCATCCACCTGGTGGACCTGGCGCTGTGGACGCTCGGCTTTCCGGCGGTGGAGGCGGTGTCCACCCGGCGCTTCGCTCAAGGCCGGCCGCTGGCCTCGCGCGAGGAGGGCGTGGAGGACTTCGCCGCCGCGCAGCTCCTCCTGGGCACGGGCACGGCCGTGCAGCTCGCCTGCTCCTGGAAGCTGCCCGCCGGGTGCGACGCGGTCATCGAGGCGGCCTTCTACGGCACGAAGGGCGGCGCCGCGTTCCGCAACGTGGACGGCTCCTTCTACGACTTCACCGCGGACGTGTTCCAGGGCACGAAGCGTGAGCGGCTGAGCGCGCCGCCCGACGCCTGGGGCGGACGGGCCGCCGTGGCGTGGGCCACCCGGCTGGCGCAGGGTGAGCGCTTCGACGCGGAGGCGGAGCGGCTCGTGGACGTGGCCACCACGTTGGACCGGCTCTACGCCTGAGCCGCACAGGGAAGGGGTGGGGCCAGCGGTGCGTTTCCCACGCTCATGCCGAACGCCTCCGTCCCTTCCGCATCGTTGTCGCGCGCGATGGCCTGGCTCCAGCCGCACCGGCGCGCGGTCGTCTTCATCCTCCTGCTGGTGCTGACGGGCTCCGCGCTGAGCGCGCTGGAGCCGCTGGTGCTCAAGTACATCTTCGACCAGCTGGGCGCGCAAGGCGCCGCCCGGGCGGTGCTCCTGGGCGTCGTGGGGCTGGTGCTCATGGGCCTGACGCGCGAGTCGCTCGCCTCCACGGCGAACTGGCTCACCTGGCGCACGCGCATCGGCGTGCACTATTCGCTCAACGAGGCCACCGTCACGCGCCTCCACTCGCTGCCCCTGAGCTTCCACCGCGAGGAGGGCGTGGGCGCCATCATGACCCGGCTCGACCGCGGCATGCAGGGCTTCGTAGGCGCCATCACGGAGCTGGCCTTCAACGTCGTGCCCGCCGCGGCGTACCTGCTGCTCTCCGTCATCATCATGCTGCGGCTGGACTGGCGGCTGGCGCTGGTGGCGCTCGCGTTCGCGCCCATCCCCGTGCTCATCGCCCGCAAGGCCGCGCCCGTGCAGACGAAGCGCGAGCAGACGCTGATGGACCGCTGGGCCAGCATCTACGCCCGCTTCAACGAAGTGCTCTCCGGCATCGTCACCGTGAAGAGCTGCGCCATGGAGGAGCGTGAGAAGCAGCGCTTCCTGCACGGCGTGCGGGAGGCCAACGCCGTCGTCGTCCGGGGCGTGGGCTACGACGCGGTGGTGAGTGGCAGCCAGAACATCGTCGTGCTGGTGGCGCGCGTGGCGTCCATCGGCATGGGGGCCCTGCTGGTGCTCAAGGGGGAAATCACCACCGGCACGCTGGTGGCGTTCCTGGGCTACATCGGCGGGCTGTTCGGCCCCGTGCAGGGCCTGAGCGGCGTGTACCGCACGCTGCGCACGGCGTCCGTGGCCATGCATCAGGTGTTCTCCATCCTGGACGCGCAGGACCACCTGGGCGACGCGCCGGACGCGCGCGAGGTGACGGGCGTGAAGGGCGAGGTGGAGTTCTCCAACATCCACTTCGCCTACCCCTCCAGCGCGGGCGAGGGCCGGCCGCTCTTGCGCGGCGTGGACCTGAAGGTGCGGCCGGGAGAGACGATTGCCCTCGTGGGTCCGAGCGGCGCGGGCAAGACGACGCTGATGAGCCTCCTGTACCGCTTCTACGACCCCATCCAGGGCACGGTGCGCATCGACGGGCAGGACGTCCGCACCCTCAAGCAGATGTCGCTGCGCCGCCACATTGGCGTGGTGCTCCAGGACAGCCTGCTCTTCAACGAGAGCGTGCGCGCGAACATCGCCTACGGCCGGCCCGAGGCCTCGCAGGAGGAGATTGAAGCCGCCGCCCGCGCCGCGCACGCGGACGTCTTCATCCAGCACCTGCCCCAGGGCTACGACACCGTGGTGGGGGAGAAGGGCAGCCGGCTGTCCGCCGGTGAGCGCCAGCGCATCGCCATCGCGCGGTCGCTGCTCAAGGACCCGCCCATCCTCGTGCTGGACGAGCCCACCAGCGCCCTGGACGCGGAGAGCGAGGCGCTGGTGCAGGAGGCGCTGGGCCGCCTGATGAAGGGCCGCACCACGTTCGCCATCGCCCACCGGCTGTCCACGGTGGTGGACGCGGACCGCATCCTGGTGCTCCAGGAGGGCCGCATCGTCGAACAGGGACGGCACGAGGAGCTCATGCACCACGGTGGCTACTACGCGTCGCTCGTGCGCCGACAGACGCGGGGGCTGCTGCCCGACCGCCCCCTGGCGCCTCCGTCACCCCTGTCCGCCTGAGCGGGCGCGCATCCAGGCAAGCCATCAGGGAGGGGTGACCCGGACGGTGTGGTGTTTACCGTTCTCTCGGACAGGCCAGTGGCCGCGCGCGTGGACGCGGCCCTGGGGGCGGGAGGGCACATGGGCCGCAAACACATCCTCATCACCGGGGGAGCGGGCTTCATCGGCTCGCACCTGGCGGACGAGCTGCTTGCGCACGGTCACCGGGTGCGGGCGCTGGACGCCCTGGTGCCCCAGGTGCACGGCCCCGGATATGAGCGCCCGGACTACCTGTCGCCGGAGGTGGAGCTCCACGTGGGGGACGTGCGCGACGCGCAGGCGGTGCGCCGGGCGCTGGAGGGCGTGGACTGCGTCGTGCACCTGGCCTCCGCGGTGGGCGTGGGCCAGAGCATGTACGAGGTCGCCCACTACACGTCGGTGAACAACCAGGGCACCGCCGTGCTGCTCCAGGCCCTCATTGAACGCCCGGTGGAGCGGCTGGTGGTGGCCTCCAGCATGAGCGTCTACGGCGAGGGGCTGTACCTCACGCCGGACGGGCGCACGGCGCCGGGGCCGGAGCGGTCGCTGTCCCAATTGCAGGCGGGGGACTGGGAGCCGCGCGACGCGAACGGTGCGCGGCTGACGCCCGTGCCCACGCCCGAGGACAAGACGCCCACGCTGTCGTCCGTCTACGCGCTGTCGAAGTTCGACCAGGAGCGGCTGTGCCTGCTGGTGGGCCGCGCGTACCGCATCCCCACCGTGGCCTTGCGCTTCTTCAACGTCTATGGCCCGCGCCAGGCGCTCTCCAACCCGTACACCGGCGTGCTGGCCATCTTCGCGTCGCGGCTGCTCAACGGGAACGCGCCGCTGCTCTTCGAGGACGGCCTGCAGCAGCGCGACTTCGTGAACGTGCACGACGTGGCGCAGGCCTGCCGGCTGGCGCTCCAGGTGGAGGGCGCCGCCGGGCAGGTGCTCAACGTGGGCAGCGGCCGCGCCGTCACCGTGCGCGAGGTGGCGCGCGCGGTCGGAGAGGTGATGGGCCTGTCCCGGATGCGGCCGGCGGTGACGGGGAAGTACCGCATGGGCGACATCCGCCACTGCTTCGCGGACATCACCCGCGCGCGCGAGGTGCTGGGGTACGCGCCCCGCGTCGGCTTCCAGGAGGGGCTCCTGGAGCTGTCGCGGTGGCTGGTGGGCCAGGCGGCCCAGGACCGGGCCGCGCAGGCTCGAGCGGAGCTGGACGCGAGGGGGCTCACCGTATGAGGCCCGGACGGGGGGAAGGGACGGTCGTCATCTTCGGGGGCGCGGGCTTCATCGGCTCCAACGTGGCGGACCATTACCTCCAGGACGGGCGGACGGTGCGCGTGTTCGACAACGTGTCGCGCCCCGGCGTGGAGAAGAACCTGCGCTGGCTGCGCGAGCGCCACGGCGAGCATCTGCGCATCGACGTGGCGGACACGCGCGACCTGAGCGCGGTACGGCGGGCGCTGCACGGCGCGAGCGAGGTGTTCCACTTCGCCGCGCAGGTGGCGGTGACGCACAGCCTCCAGTCCCCGCTCCACGACTTCGACGTCAACGCGCGTGGCACGCTCCACATCCTGGAGGCGCTGCGGGAGATGGAGACTCCAGCGTCGCTGGTGTTCACCTCCACCAACAAGGTCTACGGAGGGTTGCCGGGGCTGGAGCTCGCGGTCTGTGGGCAGCGCTACGCGCCCACGGATCCGCGCACGCTGGCGCACGGCATCAGCGAGCAGTGCCCGCTCGACTTCGAGAGCCCCTACGGGTGCTCCAAGGGGGCGGCGGACCAGTACGTACTGGACTTCGCGCGCACCTTCGGCCTGCCGACGGTGGTGTTCCGGATGAGCTGTATCTACGGGCCCCGGCAGTTCGGCACGGAGGACCAGGGCTGGGTGGCGCACTTCCTCCTGCGGGCGCTGGAAGGCGAGCCGCTCACGCTCTACGGCGACGGCATGCAGGTGCGCGACATCCTCTTCGTGGAGGACCTGGTGCGCGCCTTCTGGCTGGCCCAGCAGGCCATGCCGCGCATCCGGGGCCGGGCCTTCAATATCGGCGGGGGGCCGGGGCAGACGGTGAGCCTGCTGGAGCTGCTGGCGCTCATCCAGCGCCGCACGGGCCGGATGCCGCGCGTCGGCTTCGAGGACTGGCGCACGGGCGACCAGCGCTACTACGTCTCCGACACGCGCGCCTTCACGCGGGCCACCGGATGGGTGCCCCGGGTGGGCGTGGAGGAGGGGGTGGCGCGGCTGGGGGACTGGCTGGAGGAGCTGCGGGGCGGCCGGGTGCGGCAGGCGATGGGGCGGGGGGAGACGCTTGAAGCCGTCGACGTCCAGCCCTGAGCCCGCGCGGCCACCGCCCGTGCGCCGGGTGTTGATGACCGCCGACACGGTGGGCGGCGTCTGGTCCTACGCGCTGGAGCTGTGCCGCCAGCTCTGCTCCCGCGGCGTGCGCGTGGAGCTGGCCACGATGGGAGCGCCCCTGTCCCCGGCCCAGTGGCGGGAGGCCCGAGCGCTGCCCGGGCTCACGGTGCACAAGAGCACCTGGCGGCTGGAGTGGATGGACGCGCCCTGGGACGACGTGCGCGCCGCCGGCGAGTGGCTGCTGGAGCTGGAGGCCCGGCTGTCACCGGACGTGGTTCACCTCAACGGCTACTGCCATGGCGCGTGGCCCTTCCGCGCGCCGGTCCTGGTGGTGGCGCACTCGTGCGTCCTCTCCTGGTGGGAGGCGGTGAAGCACGAGCCCGCGCCGGCCCGCTACGCGCGCTACCGCGACGAGGTGGCGAAGGGACTCCACGCGGCCTCCGTCGTGGTGGCGCCCACGCGGGCCATGCTCGATGCCGTCACGCGGCACTACGGCGCGCTTCCTTCCGCGCGGGTCATCCCCAACGCGCGGGACGCACAGGCCTTCGCGCCCGCCGTGAAGGAGCGCTTCGTGCTCGCGGCGGGACGGCTGTGGGACGAGGCAAAGAACCTGGCCGCGCTGGAGGCCGCCGCGCCACAGCTGCCTTTTCCCGTCTACGTCGCCGGAGACGCCACGTCCCCCGGAGGCAGCGAGCGCGCCACGACGCGGAGCACCCGGCCCCTGGGACACCTTCCGCCTCCCGTGCTCGCGGACTGGATGGCGCGCGCGTCCGTGTACGCGCTGCCCGCGCGCTATGAGCCCTTCGGCCTGTCCGCGCTGGAGGCCGCGCTCGCCGGATGCGCGCTGGTGCTGGGGGACATCCCCAGCCTGCGCGAAGTGTGGGGAGACGCCGCGCGCTTCGTGCCGCCGGACGACCCCCGGGCCCTGGCGCGGACCCTGCGCCTGCTCATGAACCCTTCCAGCGAGCGCGAGGCCCTGGCCGCGCGGGGCCGTCAGCGCGCGCTCACCTTCACGCCCGGCCGGATGGCGGAGGCGTACCTGGAGCTCTACGCGGGCCTCGTCCGGCCCGAGCGCCGTGTGTCCTGACGAACCGAGGAGCCTGCCCACCCATGCGTGTCATCCTCTTCTGCCACTCCCTGCTGTCGGACTGGAACCACGGCAACGCCCACTTCCTGCGCGGCGTGGTGACGGAGCTGTCCGCGCGCGGCCACTCCGTGCGCGTGCTGGAGCCCGCGGACGCGTGGAGCTTCCAGAACCTCCTGGAGGAGCCCCACGGCACGGCCGTGCTCAATGAAGTCCGCACCCTCTATCCGCGCGTGCGCCCGGAGCGCTACCGGCCTGACGCGCTGGACCTGGAGGCCGTGCTCGACGGCGCGGACCTGGTGCTGGTGCACGAGTGGACCCCGCCGGACCTGGTGCGCCGCATCGGGGAGCACCGCCGCGATGGTGGCCGCTTCCGCCTCCTCTTCCACGACACCCACCACCGGGGCGTGAGCGCGCCCGACGTGGTGGCCCGCCAGGACCTGTCCCAGTACGACGGCGTGCTCGCCTTTGGAGACGTGCTCCGGGACCTCTACCTGGAGCGGGGCTGGGCGAAGCGCGCATGGACCTGGCACGAGGCCGCCGACGTGCGCGTGTTCCACCCGCACCCGCGCAACCGCGAGGTGCGCGACCTGGTCTGGATTGGCAACTGGGGTGACGACGAGCGCACGAAGGAGCTGGAGGCGTTCCTCCTGGAGCCGGTGCGCACCCTGGGCCTGACGGCGCGGGTGCACGGCGTGCGCTACCCGGCCCCCGCCCTGCGGGCCCTCTTCGACGCCGGCATCGAGTACGCCGGCTGGCTGCCCAACCACCGCGTGCCGCTGGCCTTCTCCCAGGCCCGCGTCACCGTGCACATCCCCCGGCGGCCCTACGCCACCCAGCTGCCCGGCATCCCCACCATCCGCCCCTTCGAGGCGCTGGCGTGCGGCATTCCGCTGGTGTCCGCCCCCTGGGAGGACACGGAGGGGCTCTTCACCGCGGGGAAGGACTACCTCGTCGCCCGCGACGGCGCCCAGATGCGGCGCCACCTGTCCGCGCTCGTCGCGGACCGGGAGATGCGGCACGCCTTCGCGGAGGCCGGCCTGCGCACGGTACTGTCGCGGCACACCTGCGCGCACCGCGTGGAGGAGCTCCTGGACATCTGCCAGGCGCTGGGGATGTCCCGCGACATGCTCCACCCGCTGTCCTCCGAAAGGGTCCTCGCATGAGCCACGGCCTGCGCATCGCCTTCTTTGGTTCGAGCCTGGTGTCCGCCTACTGGAACGGCGCGGCCACCTACTACCGGGGCCTCATCCGCGCCCTGCACGCGCGCGGTCACCGGGTCACCTTCTACGAACCGGACGCCTACGGCCGGCAGGAGCACCGCGACCTCCAGGACCCGGACTGGGCCCGCGTCGTCGTCTACTCCAACGACCGCGGCTCGCTGGATGAATGCCTGGATGACGCCTTCGGCGCGGACGTGGTGGTGAAGGCCAGCGGCGTGGGCACCTTCGACGCGTACCTGGAGGCGCGGGTGCTGGAGCTGCGCCGCTCCGGCACGCAGGTGGTGTTCTGGGACGTGGACGCGCCCGCCACGCTGGAGCGCGTGGCGAAGGACGCCCATGACCTCTTCCGCCCGCTCATCCCGCGCTACGACGGCATCCTCACGTACGGGGGCGGCGCTCCGGTGGTGAACGCGTACCGCGAGCTGGGCGCGAAGCAGTGCGTGCCCATCTACAACGCGTTGGACCCGGACACGCACCACCCCGTGGCGCCCGAGCAGCGCTTCGCCGGGGACCTGGCCTTCCTGGGCAACCGGTTGCCGGACCGCGAGGCGCGCGTGGAGGCCTTCTTCCTCAAGGCGGCGGAGGCGCTGCCCCGCTCGCGCATGCTCCTGGGGGGCAGCGGCTGGGAGGACCGCGTCGTGCCCGCCAACGTCGTGCGCCTGGGCCACGTCTACACGCAGGACCACAACGCGTTGAACTGCTCGGCGCGCGCGGTGCTCAACATCCACCGCGACAGCATGGCGCGCTTCGGCTTCTCACCGGCCACGCGCGTGTTCGAGGCCGCGGGCGCGGGCGCCTGCCTCATCACCGACGCCTTCGAGGGCGTGGAGCAGTTCCTGGAGCCCGGCCGCGAGGTGCTGGTGGCCCGCTCCGGAGAAGAGGTCGCCGAGCACGTGGCCCGCCTCACCCCGGAGGATGCACGCCGCCTGGGACAGGCCGCGCTCCGGCGCGTGCTGGCCAAGCACACGTACGCGCACCGCGCGGTGGAGGTGGAGGCGGCGCTGGGCTACCGCGCGGGAGGTCGGGCGTGATGGAGCCCCAGCGCATGCGCATCGTCATCCTGGGGCTGTCCATCACCTCCAGCTGGGGCAACGGCCACGCGACCACCTACCGGGCGCTGGTGCGGGAGCTGGTCCGGCGCGGGCACGACATGCTCTTCCTGGAGCGGGATGTCCCCTGGTACGCCGCGCACCGCGACCCGGGCGGCACCTGGGCCGGACGCACGGAGCTGTACACGGGCCTGGAGGACCTGCGTCAGCGCTTCACCTCCGAGGTCCGCGGGGCCGACCTCGTGGTGGTGGGCTCCTACGTCCCGCAGGGCGTGGACGTGGGCGCGTGGGTGCAGGGCACCGCGAAGGGCGTCACGGCGTTCTATGACCTCGACACGCCGGTGACGCTGGCGAAGCTGGAGCGCGGGGACTTCGAGTACCTCGCGCCCCACCTGGTGCCCGGCTACCAGCTCTATCTGTCCTTCACCGGCGGCCCCACGCTCCAGCGCATTGAACGGGAGCTGGGCTCGCCCGCGGCCCGGCCGCTGTACTGCAGCTGCGACCCGGAGCTGTATGGCCCGGGCGCGGGGCGGCCTCGCTGGGACCTGGGCTACCTGGGCACGTACAGCGACGACCGGCAGCCGGTGCTGGAGCGGCTGATGCTGGACGCCGCGCGAGGCTGGCCCGAGGGCCGCTTCGTCGTGGCCGGCCCGAGCTACCCGAAGGCGTGGTGTGGCCGCCCAACGTGGAGCGCGTGCAGCACCTGGCACCGCCGGAGCACGCGGCCTTCTACACCGCCCAGCGCTTCACGCTGAACGTCACCCGCGCGGACATGGTGCGCGCCGGGCACTCGCCGAGCGTGCGCCTGTTCGAGGCGGCCGCATGCGGCGTGCCCATCATCAGCGACGCGTGGGAGGGGCTGGACACCTTCTTCACGCCGGGCGTCGAAATCCTGGTGTCACACGACGCCCGGGAGACGCTGCGCTACCTGCGCGAGCTGCCGGAGGCGGAGCGTCAGGCGGTGGGGCAGCGGGCCCGGGCGCGGGTCCTCGCCGAGCACACGGCGGCGCACCGCGCGCGGACGCTGGAGCAATACGCGCGCGAGGCCGCGTCCGGCTGAGCGGGGCGAGGAAGCAGGGGGAGGGGAGCCATGAACATCGCCGTCATCGGGACGGGCTACGTGGGGCTGGTCGCGGGCACGTGCTTCTCTGAGTCCGGACACGACGTCACGTGCGTGGACGTGGAGGAGGCGAAGGTGGCCGCGCTCAACCGCGGCGTGCTGCCCCTCTACGAGCCGGGCCTGGAGGAGCTGGTGCGCCGCAACCGCGACGCCGGGCGGCTTCACTTCACCACCGACCTGCCCCTGGCGGTGGGGCGCGCGGCGGTGGTGTTCATCGCGGTGGGGACGCCCATGGCGGAGTCCGGGAGCGCCGACCTCCAGTACGTGCTCGCCGCGGCGGAACAGGTGGGCCGGGCGCTCCGGCACTACACGGTGGTGGTGGACAAGAGCACCGTGCCGGTGGGCACGGCGGACCGCGTCCGCGAGGTCATCGCGCGCAACACCGTCCACGACTTCGACGTCGTCTCCAACCCGGAGTTCCTCAAGGAGGGCGCCGCGCTGGAGGACTTCCTCAAGCCGGACCGGGTCGTCATTGGCACGGGCTCCGAGCGCGCCCGCCGCATCATGGGCGAGCTCTACGCGCCGTTCGTGCGCACGGAGAACCCCATCCTGTTCATGGACACGCGCTCCGCGGAGCTGACGAAGTACGCGGCCAACGCGATGCTCGCCACGCGCATCTCCTTCATGAACGACATGGCCGCGCTCTGCGAGCGGGTGGGCGCGGACGCGGACCAGGTGCGCAAGGGCGTGGGCGCGGACAAGCGCATCGGCTACGCGTTCCTGCACCCGGGCATTGGCTACGGCGGCTCCTGCTTCCCCAAGGACGTGCGTGCGCTGATGTCCACCGCGCGGGACGTGGGGCTGAAGCTGGACCTGCTGCGCGCGGTGGAGGCCACCAACGCCCGGCAGAAGAAGAGCCTGCTCACCAAGGCGCTGCGCCACTACGGCGACCTGTCCCGGCACACCTTCGCCGTGTGGGGCCTGGCCTTCAAGCCCAGGACGGACGACATGCGCGAGGCCCCGAGCGTGGACCTCATCGAGGGGCTGCTGGACGCGGGGGCGCGCGTGCAGTGCCATGATCCGGTGGCGGGCGAGGCCGCGCGGCGCTGCTTCGCGGACCGCGTGTCGTATGCCTCCACCTGCTACGACGCGGCGGAGGGCGCCGACGGCCTCTTCCTCGTCACGGAGTGGAGCGAGTTCCGCCATCCGGACCTGTGCCGCCTGAAGTCGCTGATGCGCCGCCCGGTCATCTTCGATGGCCGCAATGTCTTCGACCCGGAGCAGGCCCGCGGCGAGGGCTTCACCTACTTCGGCGTCGGCCGGGGTTGAAACCCGGGGCGGCAGGACGCATCGATGGGAGTGCATGGCCTCCCTTCCGCCTCCCAAGCCCTGCGCCGTCTGCGGCCGCGCCATCACCTGGCGCCGCAAGTGGGCGCGCGACTGGGAACAGGTGCGGTACTGCTCGGACGCGTGCCGGGGGAAGCGTGCCGGGGCGCGGGATTCCCCGTGGGAGGCGCACATCCTGGAGCTGCTCTCCCAGCGGGCAGGCGGCGCCACCGTGTGCCCCTCCGAAGTCGCCCGTGCGTCCGGCGACGAGGACTGGCGCGCCTTCATGGAACCCGTGCGCGAGGCGGCGCGCAGGCTCGTCGCTCGCGGCGTGCTGGACATCGTCCAGGGGGGAAGGGTGGTGGACCCGTCCACCGCTCGCGGACCCATCCGGCTGCGCCTGCGAGCCTGACGTCCCGGGATGTGGCGCCCTGCACAGGGCGTTCACGGGCGGTGGAATCGCGCTTGCGCTCACATGGAGGGTCCGGCTACGCGCCGCCCCATGGCCCACGACAAGAAGCCCGCGTTCGACATCATCCTGTGGGGCGCCACGGGATTCACCGGCCGCCTGGTGGCGGAGTACCTGGCTCGCAACCAGGATGCGCACCGCGCGAAGTGGGCCATCGCCGGGCGCGATGAAGGCAAGCTGGACCAGGTCCGCTCGGAGCTGGTGAAGGTGCGGCCGGAGTTCGCGGACCTGCCGGTGGTGCTCGCGGACGCGAAGGACGCGGCCTCGCTGGACGCGATGGTGGCGCGCACGCGCGTCATCATCTCCACCGTGGGCCCCTACGCCCGCTACGGCAACGAGCTGGTCGCCGCCTGCGTCCGCGCCGGCACGGACTACTGCGACCTGACGGGCGAGGTGCAGTGGATGCGCAAGACCATCGACGCCCACGACGCGCGGGCGCGCGAGACGGGCGCCCGCATCGTGCACACCTGCGGCTTCGACTCCATCCCCTCCGACCTGGGCACGCTGATGGTCCAGGACTACATGCGGGAGAAGCACGGCGGCCACTGCGACCAGGTGCGCTTCCACCTGACGCGCATGCGCGGCGGCTTCAGCGGCGGCACCATCGCCAGCATGATGGACACCCTGGCGGCGGTGAAGGCGGAGCCGGCCCTCAAGAAGGTGCTGACCAGCGCCCACGCGTTGGACCCGGAGCCCTCCCGGGGGACGAAGGAGGAGCGCGACCTGGCCACGGTGAAGAAGAGCCCGGACACGGGCACATGGACCGCGCCCTTCGTGATGGCCTCCGTCAACACGCGCGTCGTGAGGCGCTCCAACGCGCTCTTGGGCTACCCGTGGGGCCGCGACTTCTTCTACTCGGAGGTCTCCGACTTCGGCCCTGGGCCCAAGGGCCTGGCGCTCGCCACGGCGACCACCGCGGGGCTGGGCGGCTTCATGGTCCTGTCCAACGTGGACCCCGTGCGGGAGCTCCTGGAGAAGCACGTGCTGCCCGCGCCGGGCGAGGGCCCGTCCGCCACCGTGCGCGAGCGCGGCCTCTTCGAGGTGCGGCTCTACGGCGAGGGGCACTCGCCCAAGAGCGGTCAGCGCGTGAAGGTGGAGGGCAAGGTCGCGTCGAAGGGCGACCCGGGCTACGCGGCCACGGCGCGCATGCTGGCCGAGTCCGCGCTGTGCCTCGCCTTCGACACCCTCCCCAAGCGGGGTGGCGTGCTCACCCCCGCGTCCGCCATGGGCATGGTGCTGGTGGAGCGCCTGCGCAAGGCGGGCATGACGTTCGAGGTGCACGACCGCGCCGCGTGAGGGCGCGGCGGGCCCTTCAGTCGCGCAGGTAGTGGCAGGTGTAGCCGCCGGGGTTCTTCACCAGGTAGTCCTGGTGGTAGCCCTCGGCGGGCACCCACTCGCCGGCGGCGGTGATTTGCGTGACGACGGGCCGGGACCACTTGCCGGCCTTGTCCACGCGGGCCTTCACCGCCTCCGCCGTCCGGCGCTGTTCGTCCGACAGGTAGAAGATGGCGGAGCGGTACTGCGAGCCCACGTCATTGCCCTGGCGGTTGAGCGTCGTCGGGTCGTGCATGCGGAAGAACCACTGCTCCAGCAGCGCCTCGTACGTCAGCAGCTTCGGGTTGAAGACGATGCGCACGGCCTCCGCGTGCCCCGTCTCCCCGGTGTGCACGTCCTCGTAGGTGGCGTCCTTCTTCGAGCCGCCCGTGTAGCCGACCTCCGTGTCGATGACGCCCGGGATCTTCCGGAGGATGTCCTCCATGCCCCAGAAGCACCCGCCCGCCAGATACGCCGTCTCTCGCGTGGCCTCCGAGGGGGCCGCCGCCTTCGCCAGCACCCCGGCGCCCGCGGCGGGGGCGAGCGCGCCCTGGGGCTCGGCAGGCGCCGCGCGGCCGAAGGCGGGCAGCCACGCGCCATAGCCCTTCGCGGCCAGCTCGTTCACGGGGACGAAGCGCAGCGACGCGGAGTTGATGCAGTAGCGCAGGCCCGTGGGCTCGGGCCCGTCCTCGAAGACGTGGCCCAGGTGCGAGTCGCCGTCCTTCGAGCGCACCTCCACGCGCTCCATGCCCAGGGTGCTGTCGCGCTTCTCCACCACGTGGGCCTTGTCCAGGGGGCGGGTGAAGCTGGGCCAGCCGGTGCCGGACTCGAACTTGTCGCGCGAGGAGAACAGCGGCTCGCCGCTGACCACGTCGACGTAGAGCCCTTCGTCGTGGTGGTTCCAGTACGCGTTGCGGAAGGGCGGCTCGGTGGCCTCGTGCTGGGTCACCTGGTAGGCCAGGGGGGACAGGGTCCGCTTCAGCTCCGCGTCGGACGGCTTCGTGTACTTGCGGCCGTCCTGCACGGGCGCGGACGCGGTGGCCGCGGGCTTCGCGCCGGGCGGAGCGCCACGCGCCTCGGTGCAGGCGCTCAGCGCGGTGGCCAGCACCAGCAAGGCGGGCCACAGCCGGCGTGCTACCGGCCGCGGGGTGGGAGACGGCACTGCACGGGCGGACGACATGGGTCGCGAAGCCTCCGGCGCCGCCGGAAGAAAGGGCGCCACCTCCACTTACGCGCGACACCGGGGGACGGTTACAGCGGGGCCACGATGACCTGCCGGCCGGGCGGGCCTCCCCGTGGCGCTCCGGGGGGCGGGCAGTGGCCGGCGGGGGGCCGGAGGCGCTACGGTGCTTCGCGAGGACCGGGAGGGAGCCGATGAGCCGGGCACGCGGACCGCGAGGTCCAATCGGGCGGGTGACGGGCATCTCGCGCGCGGAAGGCGCCAGCGTCATCCTTCGCATCCGGGCCCTCCAGAGCGTGGAGGGCGCCGCGCCGGTGGCGGAGCGCAACGCGCCCCGGCGCTCCTTCGCGGAGGTGATGGAGCGCCACGCGCAGGGCCTGAACACCGCGGAGCCCCTGCCGTTCCCCGTGGCCCCCAAGCCCCTGCCGCCGCCCGTGCGCGGTCACGAGGACGAAGAACTGATGACCGCGGAGCCCGCCCCCGACACCTTCGTCGGGCTCATGTGGTCCAAGCTGAAGCGCTCCCGCTGAAGCGCTCCAGGGACGCCGCTACCACCACGTCGCGGCGAGTCGCCCGGGACGCAGTCCGCGCTCGCCACGTCGTGGGCTGAAGCGCTCCAGAGAGCGCGCTCCAACTGGACCGCTACCACCACGTCGCGGCGAGTCCGCCCAGGGACACGTAGTCCTGGCTGGCGGCGTCGTTGGCGGAGTGGGGATCCGCGGGGACGCTGAACGTCCGGGTCGCGGTGATGCGGTAGGACAGGCCCACGCTGGAGCGCGGCAGCGGCGCGCTGAAGCGCAGCAGGGCGGTGTCTCCCACGGCCATCGGCCCCACCTCGCACTGGAGCGTGCCGGCGGACATGAGGCAGTCCGGGGTGCTGGCCTGGAGGCCCGGAGGCAGGGCCACGGTGATGACGGCCCGCTTCAGCGGATCCGGCCCGTGCTGCGTGACGGTGAGCGTGTAGTCGATGCGCGGCACGGACACCCCCGGCCTGGGGACGGCGGTGAGCGTCACCTCCACGTCCGCGGAGGCCGCGGCCCGCAGCACGGACACGTCATGGCTCCGGGTGTTGGCGGTGACGACGTCCGGCTTCAGGTCCCCGTCGAGCAGGCCCACCGCGAGCGCCGCGGGACCTTCGCCGGTGGACAGGCGCGTGGGCGCGCCGAAGGAGCCGTGGCCCTGGCCGGGCAGGAGGGACACGGTGTCCTCGTTGAAGTTCGCGGTGATGAGGTCCAGCATCCCGTCGCCGTTGAAGTCGCCGGCCGCGACGAAGTACGGGCCTCCCTTCACGGGGAAGTCCACGCGCGCGGGGAACGTCCCGGCGCCGGTGCCGCGCAGCACGGACACGCTCTGGCCCCGGAAGTTCGCGGTGACCACGTCCAGCTTCCCGTCGTCATCCACATCCACCACCGCGACGGAGTAGGGCGCGTTGCCCGTGGGGAAGTCCATGCGCGGCCGGAACGTCCCGTCCCCGTTGCCGAGCATCACCGACACCGTGTCCACGAAGTTCGCGGTGACCAGGTCCGCCATCCCGTCGTGGTTGATGTCCGCCACCTTCACCGCGAACGGGTTGGTGCCGGTGGTCACGTCCTTCTGGTGCACGAACCGTCCGGAGCCCCGGTTCAGCAGCACCGACACGGAGTCATCGAGCGCGTTGGCCGTCACCACGTCCAGGCGGCCGTCGCCGTCCAAATCGCCCACGTCCACGGCCGAGGGCTCCGCGCCCACGGAGTGGTCGGTCCGCGCGCCGAACGTCCCATCCCCGCGCCCCAGGAGCACGGACACCGTGCCTCCGAAGTGGCTGGTGACCGCGTCCAGGTGGCCATCCACGTCGAAGTCTCCCACCGCGACCGCGCCGGGCAACGCGCCCGTGGGCCGCTCCAGGCCGGGCGCGAACGTCCCGTCCCCCAGGCTCCGCAACACGGACACGGTGCCCGCGGTGTGGTTGGCGGTGATGACGTCCAGGCGCCCGTCCTCGTTGAAGTCACCCAGCGCCACCGCGCGGGGGCCCATCCCCGTGGGAGACGCGCGAGGCGTGTCCAGCAGCGGCCGGGCCGGGCTGTCCGCCATCCGAGGCAGCGCCATGGCGAGCAGCACCGCGACGCTGAACAGCATCAAGCCCGCATGGGCCATTCGTGGGTGTCTCATGTCCATCCCCCTCTTCATTCACGATTCACGGCCCTGAACCGGCAAGGCCGTATGAACGCGGTTTCCGGGACATCCCCGCGTGATGTTGAAGAAGTAAGAAGGGGCGCCGGGCGGGGCCATGCGTCGAGGGGGAAGGTGGAGTGACGGGCGGTGGACAGGCGCATGTCCCGGAGGGACGGCTTGCGCGCGCGGTAGGCTGCGCCGGTCCATGTCCCTTCCGTCAGAAACCCTGCCTTCCTCCCGCCAGCCGTTGTTGGTCACCACGTCGGACCGGGTGGACGCACCGCTCGCACAGCGTGCGCGGAGTGCGGCGGAGGCGGTGGGCGTGCCGTATGTGGAGCGCCACCACAAGCTGCCCCTGAAGAAGCTGCTCACCGACATGGCGGACGCGCTCATCGTCTTCGAGTCCACGGCGGTGTCGCTGGTGGACGCGGAAGGCACGCTGCGCTTCTCACCGGGGCTCGCGCACCTGCGGGTGAAGCAGCTGGACGCGGGCGTGATGGAGGACCAGCTCGTGCGAGTCGCGGGCCTGCGCGAAGGGGAGCGCGTGTTGGACTGCACGCTGGGCCTGGGCGCGGATGCGCAGGTGGCGGCGCGGCTGGTGGGGCCGGGCGGAAGCGTCATCGGGCTGGAGAAGAGTCCGGCGCTGTATCTGCTGGTGCGGCACGGGCTCCAGGGGCTCGAGCGCCACCCGGCCGCCTGCCCCGTGAGCGCGGTGTACGCGGACGCGGCGGAGTTCCTGCGCACGCTGCCGGACGGCGCGTTCGACGTGGTGCTCTTCGATCCAATGTTCGAGCGCGAGCGAAAGTCCTCCGCCGCGTTCGAAGCGCTGCGCCGCCACGCGGACTACTCGCCGCTGACGCGCGAGACGGTGGACGAGGCCCGGCGCGTGGCACGCCGGGTGGTGGTGCTGAAGGGCTCGCGCTACTCGAAGGACTTCAAGAAGCTGGGCATCACCCCGGAGCCCGCCCGGCCCAACGCCACGGTGTTGTGGGCCCGACTGCCGGGTTCAGGCAATCCTGTCCATCCTGGTGAAGACGGAACTCCCTGATAGCGTCCCGGGTCGCTGTGAATCACGACAACCGGGAGCGACACATGAAGACGCTGAAGCGGGGACTGTTGCTGATGGGCTGCCTGCTGGGGACCGTGGGCTGTGGCGTGGAGGCGCCGGAGGAGGGCGCTCTGGTGGTGGAGGAGGAGGACACGCAGGAGGTGTCCGCGCAGGCCGGCTGCATCCCTGGCCAGACGCGCACCATCAAGGTGGGCTGCTGCACGCCCACGCTGGAGCGCCGGCAGAACCAGATCTGCACCAACTCGGCGGGCTCCTGGAGCAACTCCGGCTCCAGCTACTGTGGCGGCTCGACCCTGAACTGCTACGGCGGCTGAGCGGACGAAGCGCTGGAACCTGTCCGACAGTCGGACAGGTTTCCCAAGGGGCCGCCCGGCTCAAACCGCGCATGGCACGAGTCAACTGACGGCTCGTACTCTGGACAGTAACTCCTCGCGGAGGTCCGCAACCCCCCTGAGAGGACACGTCACGAACCCGAGGCTGGCCCGAATCTTGTGCTTGCTGAGGTCCGCGCGGAAGTGCTTCTGGAGAACTTGCTGGTCGGGAGGCGACTCGATACCTGACACGACCACTGCATGGATTCGAGCAGGGACGCACCGAGAATGGAGGTTCTTGGCGGTCAGAAGAATCCCTGAGGTGAGCTGCGCAACGGCTTTGTTGAAATCGCTGCCGCGCTTGAGTTCGAAGAACAGGAGCCAAGGCTGGGCTCGCAGCTTACGCCGGTAGAAGAACATCCCGTCACAGATTGACGTCCCATCCGGCTCTTGGTGGCGGAGTTCGTCGTGCGGATCGTCCAACTGGAACAGGAGCACCGCTTCTTGCCCCTCGGGAGAGAGCTTCGCGCCCACATCGCTTTCCGAGAGCGAGTAGTCACCGGGCTGCAGTCCGTTCCAGAGGAGTCGATCAAAGGCGCCCCCTACCGTCGTACTCATTCGCCCCCCTCTGTTGCGTCGAGCGCGGCATTGAAGATCTGGCTGAGCCGCTGTGTCACGGGCGCGAAGGTGCTCTTCGTGATGAGACCGGTCTCGGGAGCAATTGCGTTCGTGACCTTCACCTCGGAGCCATCAGGTGTTGCCTCGAAGGCGTAGACTGCGACCTTGTCCGCAGGCAGGAACGCCTCGCGTGTCTTGAGCCGGAACTCATCCGCGAGCTTCGCTTGATGTGCCTCGGGAGCGCGCCCCGCCTCAAGCAGGTTGTTGAGGTGGTCGATGACGTAGGGGCTGTGGGTCGTGAAGATGATGCGGATCCCGTGGTTGACCATGACCGCCATCAACTCGACGAGCGCGAGCTGTGCAACGGGATGGGCATTCATCTCCAACTCGTCGATGAGGAGGACGTCTCCTGGCGATGCGAGGGACCGGATGTAGTGCGAAAGCCCAGCCAGGGACCGCGAGAGGGAGGATGCCACGGAGATGGGAAGCTCCTGGCTGGCGCCGACTTCCAACACAAGGCGCTCCTCGCCTCTATCTCCCGTGAAATGGATGTTGCCTCCGGTAATGGGGGCGAGGAACGGCAATAGGACTTCCTTGAGGACCGATTCCCTCCGCGAAGCTCCGCGCATTCGCCGCATAACGCCCAGGAAGTCCGTCATGGGATGCGGGAGTTCCAGATCGTCATCCCCCCCTTCGGCAGCCAGTAAGAGCCCGGCCCGCTCCGCAGGAAAACAGAGCACGTTAAACAAGAGCTGCCGGAGTGGCCATGCACAGGCGCTTGTGAGCGTGTCCTCGTCCCAGTGCGTATTGGTTTGGGTACGCTTGATTGCCTTCTTGAGATTGTCGGTGAAGGTCCAGAATGACGTGATGCTGAGCAGGCCCGACTCGGGTTCGAGTTCAGCCACCACGGCGTCGTGCCGCGCTTGCAGTTCCTGGATGCCAAGCGAAAGCTCGACTCGGGCATCCGGAGCAATGCCCGCACTCTCGCCAAGAAGCGATGCAAGCAGATCCTGGTCCATCAAGGGCTCGAATGTCCCTTCTGGCCAGACGCCCAGTTCGTCGACACCCAGCGTCACAGCCGCCTTGGATGTTCCCTGGCTTGAGGCCTCGAAGAGCGGTTGAAGGCGTTCACGAACTCTGGAGTAGAGCGGATCGGTCGTGCTGGCAGCCTGGATGCCCATGGTGTTCAAGCCAGTGGACACAGGCCACAGCAGTTCGAACAGTGCCCATGTCAACCAGGTCTTGTTCGTTCCGTTGTGTCCGCTGAAAACCGTCAGCGGCCGGATGTCGAGTTCGGCGTCCGTGATCCGACCGAGCTTGTGAACGGTGAGCTTCATGTGCTCGTCCTATCCCACGAGGAACGGTCCCTCGAGGCTGAATGCGTCCTGGTATCGACTGGAGGGTCCTATCGGAATTCGTTCACGATGTAGACGCCTGCTCTGGGGGAACCGAGCACGGCTGTTCCGGGCTTGGACTCCGGCAGCTTCCGAAGTTGTCCGAGCCCGAGCCTTGCGACCGCACAGATGGGGACCTGCTCTCCTCCATCCAGGGGTTGGGCGGCGTAGTACCGGATCACGGCCTGCGGCCCGTCCGCCCAGACGCGGCCATAGAGCCGGGCCGGTGCGTCAATTGGACCCAGGTTGTCTTCGAGGACGCTCTCGATGGAGCCGGCATACAGGGTGATGGGATAGGCACGCGACTGGTTCGCGTCGAGCTGAACCCAGGCTGAATCCCCCACGAACAGCCGCAGGTACTTCATCGCCTTGCGCGCTTCTTCGGGACATTCCTCGGGTCCCGGCGTGCCATCGGAACGCAGGGCCACCTTGCCCGTCGCGGTGCCCGGGCAGCCAGGTGCCGTCATGAGCAGGACCGCGCAGCCCAGAAGTGTGAACGTGCGGGATACCATGCCTCGCGCTCTTATCGCGCCAGGAGCGCTGGATCTAGCTGGACGAACGCCTGCCTCAAGCCGTCCTGGCGGTAGATCTCAAGGAAGAGGCTCGTCAACACGCCTTCTTCCATGAAGGCACTGCTGTCCACGACAGCAGCTACCACGCCGGAGCTTCCGAGCGTGATTTCGCGCGTCGTGACGCGAATCGCGACCGCTCGAGCATGACCGCCGTCCTTGGTCACCAGACGTGCCGATTTCAGACTCCAGGGCTCTTGAGAATGGGTGTTCTTGACCTTGAAGACGACCGCGACCTTTCCCTTGCCCTGGAACACCTGGGCATCCACCTCGCTCTCATCATCCTTGCCGGAAAAGCGGTCCGCGAGCTTGAACGGGGTCTGCGCGATGGCCTCTGAAGCCAGCAGCGCCGCGAGCGCATGGTCCTCCGAGACCTCTTCCTTACGGTAGCGTTCATTCTCCTCGGTCAGTGTGGAGTTCTCCTTGAGCGCCCGGAGCAGCGCCGCGTGCATGCTCGCGTAGCTCTCTGGATCCTTGAACACATCGACCTGCTGATCCGCGCCGTTCGAATGCCTCCAGCCCGGGTGACGCAGGAGGAATGCCGCTTCTGTCCCATCCACCAGCGTCACAATCAGGGGAATGCCTTCGTCGTCGGCGAGGTCATGCATGGGCTCCAGGACGACCTTGTTGCGGACCACCACCAAGGGTTCGAGGCGCCCCTCCCATCCGAGCAACTTCGTCCTGGTGGTATCCACGGCCTTCTCGAAGCGCAGCGTCGTGACCACCTGCCCCCGCACATAGACCCGGTGGGTGGCGTCGCTCGGGTGCTCTGAGAGCATCAGAGGCCGGATGGCCGGTTCTCGGTCGCGGGCTACGGCAGCAGAGGCCACAAAAAAGCTGAGCAGGCTGGTCCGGAGGGACGGTGGGATTCGCATCGCGCGGGCAACCTATCAAGGTAGGTTCTCCATGGACAACCGCTTGGGGCGGCTGAACGAGCTGGAGGCCGCCCTTCCGCGGACGAAGTGCCGGAACCTGTCCGACAGTCGGACAGGTTCTGGAGCAAGGCGCGACCGGCGAGTCTTCAAGTTCGCTTGAAGGCGCTCGCGTCCGGTAGGCCGCTGCCGCTCAGGTCCGCGCCCATGGCGGTGAGGACTCCGGAGAAGATGTCCGGCTCGTTGGACGTCACCTTGCCCGGCTGGCGCTCGCCGGTGCGCGCGTCGAAGCCGTAGGTGAGGGTGGTGTTCGGATCCACGCCTCCCAGCACGGTGTTTCCCTTCACCATGGGCGACAGCAGCAGGAAGCCGTTGTTGAGGTCGTGGCCCGAACCGAACTCCGTGGCGCCCGAGGGACGAGGACGCGTGCGTCCGAACTCCGTGGCCACGTAGATGAGCGTGCGGTCCCACATGGATTCACCCGAGTCCGCGTCGAACGGCTCCGCCTTCAGCAGCGTGATCAGCGAGTCCACCGTGGACAGGATGCGCGCCCACATGAAGGCCTGTCCGCCCCGGTGGTCGTTGTGGCTGATGTCGAACGCGAGCGGCGGATTGGCGATGCCGTTGGGCCCGCCCACCGCGACGTTGAAGTCCGGCCCCAGCGTCACCGACACGGACACCCGGTACTTGAGCAGCAGGAACGCGAGCGCAGCCTGGCCCTGCACCGGGTCCGTGAAGAAGCCGGGGAACACCTCGCGCAGCCGCGCCCCGTCCGCTGAGCTCTCCAGTCCGTACTTCGACAGGGGAATGGACGGCAGGTCCGGCAGCACGTTGAGCTTCGTGATGAGGTCCAGGGCCTCCAGCTTCGGTTGCTGGACGCCGCGCTGTTCGTTCCAGCGCTTCAGCGCGCTGCTGTCCTGGAAGGTGCGGCCGAAGATGGACTTCTGGTCCAGGGCGTCCCGCGTGCTGCGCGCCAGCGCGATGACGTCCTTCGGCGGCGCTCCGGCGATGCCTCGCGAGCCATCCAGGCCCAGGGGCCACAGGGACGGGTTGACCACGGGCTCCCCGAAGCAGGACAGGGGCAGGCTGTCGTCGGTGCCGCGCTCTGCGTAGCCGCCCGTGCCCATGTTGACGTTGGGCAGGGGCATGCCGCTTCCCCACTGGAGCGCGACGGCCTCCTGGAGCGTGCGGCCCCGCCAGGCGCCGTTGCCGGTCAGCGAGCGCTTCTGCGCGATGCCGTGGTTCACGGACGTGCCCACGGAGGTGGCCACGAGCATCTCGCTCGCGTGCTTCTTCACGAACGCCAACTGGTCGGTGTTGACCGGGATGTTGATGCTGCCCAGGCGCGTGTTGCTGTACTTCACCGCGCGGAAGGGACTGTCCGCCACGCCCTGCACCTGCGCGTCCGGGAAGGTGTTGAGTGCGGCGGCGTTGGCGGACTCGGACTGACGGACCGCGAGGAAGCTGTCCACGATGGACGCGCCTCCCGCCGCCCCGATGACGATGAGGAACTTCGGCTTGCCGTCGAGCGCGTCGCGCTTCCGGCCCAGCTTCTCCAGGGACTCGGGCGTCTGGCGCGAGTCCCGGCAGCCGGAGAGGAAGGGCGCGAGCGAGGTTCCCGCCGCGCAGAGTGACAGTGCCCGCAGCAGTTCCCGGCGCGAAAGCCGGCCCGTGGTCTTGAGGGTCATGGGAGGGGTTCCTCAGTAGAAGACGGCTTCGGCGGAAGAGAAGACGGCGAGACACGCGGCCTGCATCCAAGCGACCCCTGGCGAGCCCACGCCGGTGGCCTGCACGTCGGCGGACAGCCGCACCAGCGTGTCCCGCTCATCCTGGGTCGGGTCGCGCAGCCACGCGCGGCGCACCAGGGAGGTCACGGCCGTGGCGACCGCGGGGCTCGCGGCGTCCGCCAGCTTGCCATCCGGGGTGAGGACCACGTCCTTGAACACCACTGCGGCGGCGGGTGTATTCACGTCCAGCGCGATGCGCGCGTTGCAGGCGGAGAGCACGGTGCGCTCCACGGCGATGGGCGTGGTGGCGCCCGTGACGGGGGCGGTCTCGTAGACGCTGTGCTGGTAGGGGTCCACGCCGCCCAGCGCCACGCCGTGCACGTTCTGGCAGGGGTACTGGCCCAGCTCGTTGCACACGGAGGCCGCGGGCAGCTCCAGCGCCTGGGCCAGGTCGAGCGACAGGCGCTCGGGGCCCTTGAAGCGCAGGTTTCCCTTCTGGGACTTCGCGACGCCGCCGTCCCATCCGGGCGTCACGCCGGGGTTCGCGTCCGGTCCCAGGTCGACGGCGGTGGGGAGCTTGTCGGAGCAACCGGTGAGCAGCAGACAGGTCAACAGCAGGCGTTCAGGGCGCACCGTAGGCCTCCGTGCGGATGAGGTCGTGAAGCATCTTCTGCACGCGGTACGCGTGCGTCGTGCGGAAGGCCTGCCAGGTGCGGACGAACTCCTCGTTCTCCTCCGGCAGGGGCGCGTGGCCGACGAGCAGCTTCCAGTAGTCCGTGACGGTGGAGATGGCGAAGGCGTCGCTGCTGGCTGCGACGCGGGCCCACTCCATGAGGTTGTTCACGGGCTGGCCCAGGATGACGCCCTGCTCTGGCGTGTTCTTCAGCGTGGCCGCTTCGTTGGGGAAGAGCAGCTCCAGCCGGTTGGGGATGTACCGGTTGGGCAGCCCGCCCAGGCCGTTGTAATTGCGGTACGGGTACGACAGCGGATCCAACGTCGCGTGGCACGCGGCGCACTGGGGCGCCTGGACGCCCTTCGCGTCGTAGTCGCGCGGCTCGTTGGGGACGCTGTGCAGGCCCTCCTGCTTCGCGATGTCCAGGCCCAGGTACGCCCGGTACATCTGCGACGCTGCGTTGCGCGGCAGCGCGGTGAACATGACGAACGAGGTCAGCGTCCACGCGCTCGTCATGTTGCCGGCGCGGCGCGAGGCCTCCACGAACTGGGAGGAGAGGTTGTTGGTGGCGGTGTACGTGGTGGGGCTCGCGCCCGAGCGCTTCACGTAGAAGCTGGCGGTGAGGACGTCGCGCGCGTCGTGGTCGTCCGTCTGGGACCAGGTGAAGAGGGCGTAGTCGTCGTAGTAGTCCGCCAGGGGAATGATGCCCGCGTCCTCGCCGGACTTGATGGAGCCGACGGGGCGGATTTTGGGGTGGGCCACCTTCCAGAGCTGCCCGTGCTTGCCGCGCCAGAAGTCGGACTGGAGACAGCGGTCCAGCTCCTGGTCGAGGAAGGCGCGCTGCTTCTCCTCGCTGCCCAGCTCCAGGAAGGTGACCACCTGGGCATAGGTGGGGGACGTGCCGCAGAAGTCGCTGAGCATGCGACGGTACGCGAAGCGCGGGTCGTACTGGCAGACCTTGAACTGGGGGTTCTCTCCGCCGCCGCAGATGCCGCTGGGCGGGACGCTGTTGGCGTCGCCGGGCAGCGAGCCCTGTTCGACCTCGAACTGGTTGGGGGCGCCGTCGCCGTCCGTGTCCTCGGTGGCGATGGCGCGCAGCGCGGCGGGGAGGGCGGCGGCGAAGTCCGCGTCGGAGAGGGGGCGCGGCTTGCCGGGGGCGAGGTGCGGCTCCAGCGCGGCGCCGTAGCCGTTCCGCTGGGGCGGGGCCACGTGGCAGTACGTGCAGGCGGGCTGGGTGCCCTGGCAGGCGGGCGCGGTGGGGTACTCGGCGCAGAAGGAGCCGGGGCCGGTGGGCATGGCCGCGGCCGGGGGCGCGAACCCGAGCAGCAGGAGCGCGGGCAGCAGCCATCGGCGCGGGGTGGGGGAGGGGAGGGGCACGCGGTCTCCGGGAACGGTTGCTGTACGGACACCTCAACCCGGAAAATCAGAAAAGGTTTCGGAAATTCGCGAGCGCCCGGCTCACCACGGTCGCCGCTCGATGAGATGGCGCGCCTCTGGGAAGGGGGCGAGGAAGGACACGGGCGCACCCGCGACGCGCTCGAGTTCTTCCAGGTGATGACGGGCCGCATCGGTGAGCTGGTCGAAGCGACGTGCGGCCCAGTTGGTCGCGGCCAGCTCCCCCGCGAGCGTGAGCGCCAGGTCCGTGGGGGCATTGAGGGAGGCGGCCTCGCGCAGTCCCACCCAGTCGAACGCGCGGCCTTCCGAGCGGCATGCCAGGACCACCCGCCGCACCCGACCCGGTGCGATGCCCGCAGCCTGGATACAGGCGCAGGCGGAGGGCTCGGCGCTTTCAACGAGCACGTGGTGGCCCCTGGCGAAGGCGTCCTCCATTTCCTCGCGGGAGGGGCCTGGCCCGCCTCGCCGAAACAGCACGGCGTAGTGACGCGCCAGCTGCGACGTGAGGGGACGCGTGTCCACGCCGTCATGCGATCCCGGGACGATGAGGTCCACCAGCCGTTCACCAGGCCGTCCATAAAGTCCAAGCCGGCTGGCCACCCGCACGAGCACCGCGTCGGGCGGCGTCCTCGCCGTGTCGACCACGAGCTCCGCCAGCAAGGCCAGCGCGTGCACCGCACGCTCGGCGGGATGCGCCCAGGCCGCCTCGAAGCGGTGCGGCTCGGAATCCTGGTCCACCGCGCACGGGCGCTCCTCGGGTCGCCTGGCCACTTCGACGGTGGCTGGCCCTGCGCCCTCGTGCGGTGTGCGTGGATGCTGCTCGGCGGGATGCGCCCAGGCCGCCTCGAAGCCGTGCGGCTCCGCGTCCTCTTGCGTGTCTCGCGAACGCCGCTCCGCATCGCGTAAGGCCTGCTCCGGTTCCGGCGCCTCCAGGTGGACGTGCACGACGCGGAGCCCGGGGCTTCCGCGCAGGCCGTCCAATTGCGCCTCGCTGCTCGCGGCATCCACGGTGATCAGCCGTTGAGTTCGGCCAGACGCGTCCAGTCCGTGCACCCGCAGGGCCGCGAGCACTCCATCCGCCAGCCAGCGCCCACCCGTCTCGTGGTCCAGCGTGAGGCTCCGGTCCTGACGCGAGCGCCGCGAGCCTTCACCGCCATGCTCCCGCAGCAGGTCCCGCGAGCGGAGATGCAGCGCGCCGAACCGCCGCGCGAGCCCCTGCGCGAGGGTCGTCTTCCCCGCGCCAATGGGCCCCGACACCACCACCACCGTGACCGCCATGGCTTGTTCCTCCCGAGGAGGAACACCCTAGGAACCCGGTCGCGGTGCGAACCATCCCCCGTTGGAGGGAGGCCTCAGCGCTTTTCGGAGACGCGCACCCAGTCCACTTCCATCGTCCGCGGCCCCTGGCGCAGCAGGTCCGCGGTGGCCTGCGGAACGCCGAAGTACGGCTCCTTCGCCTTGTTGACGCCCTCCGGGTAGCCGCCACCCACCGCGAAGTTGAAGATGATGAAGAGCGGCTTGTCGTAGGCCCACGCGCCGTGGCGCTCCACCTCCTCGCGGGTGGAGGTCTTCACGCGCTCCCCGTCGATGTACCAGTGGATGGCCTCCGGCGACGTCTCCACGCCGTACTCGTGCCAGTCACTCACCGGCGTGCGCGGAAAGAAGCGGCCGTTGATGGGCGTGTTGCCGCTGTAGCCCGGCCCATGCAACGCGACGGACACCCAGTCGCCGTAGCCAACGTTCTCCATGATGTCGAGCTCGCCGCACGCGGGCCAGCCCACGGAGTGGATGTCATTGCCCAGCATCCAGAACGCCGGCCAGAGCCCCACGCCCACCGGCAGCTTGATGCGCGCCTCGACGCGGCCGTGCTTGAACTCCCGCTTGCCCGCGCTCTCCACCCGGCCCGACGTGAACGGATACCCGTTCGCCGTCTGCATCCGCGCCGTGAGCTTCAACGTGCCGCCGCTCACCGACACGTTGTCCGGCGACGTCGTGTACTGCTGCTGCTCGTTGTTCACGTGCACGTCGGTCTGGATGCGCCAGTTGCTCGCGTCCACCGCCGTGCCGTCGAACTCGTCGCTCCACACCTGGACCCAGCCGCCCTCCGTGGGCGCCACCGCCTCCGCGCGCTTCGGTGCCCCCGCGCACGCCGTCAGCCCCGCCACCAGCGCCCACGCCGTCGCAGCCCTGCCCGTGCTCGTCGCCATCGTCGTTCCTCGAAAGGGAGCCATCTACTGGAGCGTCCGCCGGTTCACCGGCGCTTCGGGGGACTCGCCCCGGTACGGCGTGGCCGGGGGCAAGAGCAGCGATTCGTGCAGCCGCCCCTCCACGTCCACCGTCACGTCCACCACGGTCTGCCGCACGGGCTCCACGCTGCCGTCCGCGTGCAGGAGCACGCCGCCCCCCTGCGGAATGCCCAGTCCCCGCGTGGGCAGGCCCAGGCGATGGAGGGCGAGCTTGAGGCCGGGCCACTCGGGCGGCTCGTGCACGCCGATGAGGTAGGGCGCGAGGCCCAGCACCGGGAAGGGCTCTCCCTCGCCGGGCAGGTCTTCGCACCACGCGCCCAGGCCCAGGTGCATGGCTCCCGCGGAGACGCCCATCAGCACGGCGCCGGCCTGATGCCGCTCACGCAGGATCCCATCCACTCCGTGGGCCTGGAATGCGTTCCAGCCCACGCGTGGGTCGCCGCCCGCCAGGAGGATGACGTCGGCGTCCTTCAGCCAGGCCAGGTCCTCACCGGACGGCCTGGCAGGGATGCTCCGGCAGCGCTGGATCCCGATGCCTTCCATGGCCGCGACGAAGATGTCGTAGAACTCCGGCACGTCGCCGTTGGACGCGCCCAGGTACGCGGCCTTCACCGGCGGCACGCGCAGCTCCGCGCCGGTGAGCACGCGCACGTAGTCCAGGAAGGGGCGCCCCTCCACGCGCCAGAACAGCGGAGCGCTGTCAGCCAGCAGGAGGAGGGGCGGGAGCGTCATTCCCTGGAGCCTAGCGCCACTGGTAGGCGCGCACCCAGTCCACTTCCATGGTCTGCGGCGCGTTGCGCACCAGGTCCACCGTGGACTGCGGCACGCCGTAGTACGGCGTCGAGGCGCCATTCACGCCGAAGGGATAGCCACCCCCCACCGCGAGGTTGAGGATGATGAACAGCGGCTTGTCGTAGGCCCACGCGCCGTAGCGCAGCACCTCCGCGCGCGTCGTGGTCTTCACCAGCGCCCCGTCGATGTACCACTTGATGTCCGAGGACGAGTACTCCGTGCGGTACACGTGCCAGTCGCTCACGCTGGACGACGGGTAGAAGCGGCCGTTGATGGGCGTGTTGCCGGAGTAGCCCGGGCCGTGCAGCGCCCCGGACACCCAGTCGCCGTAGCCGACGTTCTCCATGATGTCGAGCTCACCGCACGCGGGCCAGCCCACGGTGTTGATGTCATTGCCCAGCATCCAGAACGCCGGCCACAGGCCCGCGCCCACCGGCATCTTGATGCGCGCCTCGACGCGGCCGTGGCTGAACTCGCGCTTGCCCGCGCTCTCCAGCCGGCCGGAGGTGAACGGGTAGCCGTTGTTCCACTGCAGGCGCGCGGTGAGCTTCAGCGTGCCGTTGCTCACGGAGATGTTGTCGCCGGAGTTCGTGTATTGCTGCTGCTCGCTGTTCACGTGCACCGTCGTGTTGGGCGTCCAGTTGGCCGTGTTGACGCTGTTGCCGTCGAACTCGTCGCTCCAGATCTGCACCCAGCGGTCCTCGCCGCCGCCCACGATGCCAAAGGAGAACGCCTCCCAGCAGCCGGCCGCGGCGCGGTTGGCGTACAGCGGCGCGCTGGCGCCCTGGTTCGCGTCCGCGGACACGTACTGGCCCGTGCTCTTGGCGCGCAGGCCCACGGAGCCGTCCGCGAAGGGCACCCAGGTGAAGCGCTCCCAGTCACCCACCGCCGTGCGGAAGCCCGTCACCTGACCGCCCGCGTTCGGATCCGCGGACACGTACAGGCCCGTCTCCACCACGCGCAGCGAGATGGAGTCATTGCCCGCGTCCGCCACCTGGAACTGCTCCCATCCCTGCGCGCTGTCGCGGTTGGCGACGAGCGGCGCGGTGGCCCCCAGGTTCCGGTCCGCGGACACGAACTTCTGCGTCGCGCACGCCTTCAGCCACACCGTCCGCCCCAGCGGCGCCGCCGTGGCGGACTGCTCCCGCTCCGCCACCACCGGCGTCGTCAGCAGCGCATCCTGCGAGGGAGCGGAACCCCCACCACAGGCCGTCAGCCCCAGCACCGCCGCCAGCGCCCACAGCGTCTTCCCGGCTCTCGTCGCCATCGTCTTCCTCGAAGGTGCGTCCAGCTCCGACAGGGAGCGGGGACCTGGCCCCACTTAGATCAGGGCAGGTAAAATGGCTTAACCTTATTTCCATGAAAAAGTTACTTAGTGGGACTCTCGGTGTGGTGCTCGGGACGGCGCTCGCGGGCCTGCCCGGGACGGTGTTCGCGGAAGGCCGGCCGTCGCTGGTGAACACGCGCATCGGGACGCCCTTCGGGGCGAACGGGCACTCGTCCACGGTGGACGGCCGCATCTTCGTGGGCAACATCCGCGAGGACCAGGCGACCACGACGACGACGTGGATCGCCCGGGTGTTCCGTCCGGAGGCGGTGACGTACGACGCGGCCGGCAAGCCGTCGTTCGCGCAAGCCTTCTCCGCTGGCAAGACGGTGGCCGTGCGCAACGGAGAGAACGCGCTGGCGTTCTGCTTCACCCACCCCGCCCAGCCCTACGCGCTGTCGAGCGGCGTCGCGGTGTACCAGCCGTTCATCTTCGACTCGATGATGTTCAACGGGGACAACGTCTTCCGGCGGCGCACCACGGACATCCGCGTGTCCCAGCCCTTCACCACGTCAGCGGAGATTGCGTCGTTCACCACCGGCCCGCTGGAGACGCTGCGCACCGTCACCGGCGCCACGATTCGCGGCATCGAGCCCACGATGACGTCCGACGGCCGGCTGCTCATCTGGCAGGGCGCGCCCGCGAACACCGGCGGCATCGACCACATGATGTACGCGTACAACCCCACGCCGTGCGCGGCCACGGGCTGGAGCACCCCGCGTCCGCTGTCCATGATGTTCAACGACCCGAACGCGGGCGTGAAGCGCTACCCGCTGGCGTGGAAGCGGCTGAAGGCGGCGACGGGCGAGGACTTCGGCGACACGACGTCCGGTGCGCTCGTGCGCGGCGCCTACGCGTGGGTGGACCACGAGGGCCGCAACCTCCTCTACATCGCCGTCACGTACACGGACGGCGCGCGGCGCGAGGCGGTGAGCCTGGTGGGCGCGGACACGAACTGGACCGCGTACCACATCGACGGGGCCATCAACACGGACCGCATGGACATCGCGCACCTCTTCTATTCAGGGCCCATGTGGAACTTCGAGCAGGAGCGCCTGCCGTCGCAGAGCTTCCCGCCCGGGCAGAGCAACGCCGCGCACTACCTGCCCGTGACCAAGACGCACGACGTGCTGGCCCTCTTCGGCAGCAACACCGCCGACTACAACGAGGTGGACCTGGGCGAATTGATGGACCCCTTCCACCTGCTCTTCCTGCCCATGAACGAGCTCGTCACGCGCGCGGGCGCGTATGACCTGACGCGCACGCCGGACCTGTCCGGCCGCTTCTTCACGGGCACGCTGGTGGGAGGCGCCTCCATCTCTCCGGGCAATGCGCTGACGCGCTCGTCGCCGGACTCGCTCTGGCAGCCGCATGGCAAGGGCAAGGCGTTGGTGGTTCCCGGAGGGAGCGCGCTCACGGTGAACCTGGCGGACCCGTCCGGCACGGTGCCCGGGGTGGGCGCGCTCGTGCGCGGCCTGTCGGTGGAGTTCGCGGTGCGGCCGGACGCGGACATCCAGCAGGGATGCACGACCGGCAATCCCTACCGCTACCTGATGCACAAGGCGGGCGGGCTGGACATCATCTACGAGGCCAGCAACCAGGTGCAGTTCTCCCTGGTCGTCAACGGCCAGCGCGTGCGGCTGGGCGGCGGCCCGGTGCTGCCGGTGGGGCAGTGGAGCCACCTGGCCTATACGTGGGACGGCACCACAGGCGTCTTCCACGAATACCTCAACGGCGTGCCCACGAACCGCACGCTGCCCGTCGCGCCGGGGACGGCCCGGCTGGGCACGGGGACGCTCTCCATCGGCGCGGGCGCGAACCTGGACACGCAGCGCTGCCCGGTGAACGGCGAGGGCTCGTTCCGGGGCGCCATCGACGAGGTGCGCATCTTCACGCACGCGCGCTCCAACCGGAGCATCTGCATGACCGCGCACGGCGCCAACTGCCGCGAGGAGGCCATCCAACACACGCCCTCCGCGGGCCAGTTCGTGATGAGCGCCCAGGCGCCCGCGTGCAACGGCACCAGCGCCCTGAATTCGGCGGCGTGCCTGTCCGCGATGCACCGGGCCTGCGCACAGCGGGGCGCGAGCGACGCGCTGGCGAACAGCACCAACACCTGGAACACGATTCTCCAACTCGTCAGCAACCGTCCGCCCATCTCGCTGGCGGGCGTGCCGGTGACGTCCACGGCCACGGACCTGACGGTGGCGTGCGCGCCCATCCAGCATGAGAGCGTGGCCGTGACGTTCGAGGAGCTGGCGCGCATCCACGCCGGCTGCACCGACGAGCGCGGCGTGACGAGCACCCACTGCACCGCCGCCGCGCACCGCTTCTGCAACAGCCAGGGCTGGACGACGGGGCAGGTGTTCGAGGTGACGTCCCGGCCGTGGGTGGGCTGCTTCAACTCCGGGCTCCGGACGGACGTGGAGAAGTCCGTGCTGGGGCCGGTGTCCAACCTGGGCGACTACACCGCCCCGGGTTCGCGCCTGGAGGTGAGCCAGTGGTGCCGCACGCAGGGCTACGGGGCTGGCGTCGTCCAGGAGCTTCCCAGCGCCACCAAGGCCCACGTGCACTGCTTCCAGCCGGCCGTGACGGCGCCGTGGCGGTACCTGCCGTAAGGCCTTGCGGGGTCTGACGGCCCCCGGCGTTTGGAATCAGACAGGCTTTGCTGCCAGGGCGCGCCTGTCTGATTCCAATGAGACCCGGCATCAGGCGCGGTGGAGGAGGGCTTCGAAGACCATCAGGTTGAGCCCCACGCCCACCAGCCCCACCACCGCCACGGACAGCAGCGCGGCGGACACGCGGCGCCGGAAGGACGCTTCCTTCGCCATGCTCCGGATGAGCGGGATGTTCACCACGATGCTGGTGAGGCTGGAGAGGATGACGCCGTTGACGCCCGTGACCGCGGAGATCTCGTGGTGGCTGATGAGCGTGGCGGCGGAGGCGATGGAGGAGGCGCTCGACAGGAGGCCCCCCAGGATGCTGACGAAGTAGAAGCTCCCGGACCCGAAGTTGCGCTGCGCCAGCGCGCCCGCGACGTTGAGCGCCAGGAACACTCCGCCGAACTTGAGGGCCGCCATCAGACGGAAGGGCGACTCCAACGCCAGGCGGGGCGCGCCCTCCGTGGGCGCCTGCTCGGGCGAACGGCGCCACAGCACCGCGCTCACCAGCAGCATGAACGTGAACGGGATGGCGCAGTGCACGGCGGCCTGCGAGGCGAAGATGATGACGATGAGGCCGTTGCGCAGCAGCATCGCGACAGTGGCCAGGAGGATGCCCCGGTAGGCGGAAGGAAGCAGCGGCGCGCCCACCTCCTTCAGGCGCGTGGCCAGCTCCACGATGACCTTGCGGCTGTTCACCAGCCCGCCGAAGAACGCGGTGACCTCCATGCCCCTGGGCCCCAGCGTCTTCAGGAGCATGTAGTTCACGAAGCCCACCGCCGCGATGATGATGACGCTGGCCCAGTTGGACTGGGGCTCGATGAGGCCCCACGGGTCCACCGGGTGCGCGGGCAGGATGGGGAACACGACGAACGTCAGCACCGCGAGCAGGACGGCGGATCTCAGCTCCTTGTCGGACAATCCGCCCACGAAGCCCACGAGGGACTGCTTCCAGGCGAGCAGCGCCGTCGTCAGCACGCCCACGACGATGGGCGTGAACGTGTGGCCCATGCCGCACAGGATGCCGCAGAAGGCCACCACCATCAGGGCGGTGGACGTGGTGAGCGCCAGGCGCTGGTGGAGCAGCAGCTCCCGGGCGTTCATCAGCAGCACCAGCAGCGTGACGAAGCCCGCGGCCACCAGCGCGAAGGACTGACCGGTGAGCCCGCCCAGACAGCCCATCAGCGCGGTGAGCGCGAACGTGCGCACGCCCGTCTTGCGGCTGTGCTCTCGCTCCAGGCCAATGAAGAGGCCAATCGCGATGGCCAGCCCCACCCGGGTCATCACGGGCACCAAGGGCCATTGCGACGCCTGGGCAAGGAGGGGGGGCAGCTCTGCGGGTGCATCCATGGGGCGCTCCAGTCTCTCTGGCCTCACGGCCAGCAAAACGACTGGACCGCGCGCCCCGGTGCCTGCGGGAGCGACCCATTCTCATGTCAATGACGATGGCTCCTGTCAACGCGACCGCCCAGCGAGCCAGCGAGGTGCTCGCGAGGGGGCGGCCGCCTGCTGGACGCCAGGCGCTAGATGCGCTCGATGATGGTGGCGATGCCCTGGCCACCGCCGATGCACATGGTGATGAGCGCCGTCCCCTTGCCCGTGCGCTCCAGCTCGTCCAGGGCGGTGCCCAGGAGCATCGCGCCGGTGGCGCCCAGCGGGTGGCCCAGCGCGATGGAGCCGCCGTTGACGTTCACCCGGTCCGGGTCGATGCCCAGCGCGCGCGTCGTCTGGAGGACCACGGCGGCGAAGGCCTCGTTGATCTCCCACAGGTCGACGTCACCGGCCTTCATGCCGGCCATGCGCAGGGCCTTCTCGCTCACGGGCGCGGGGGCGGTGAGCATGATGAGCGGCTCGGTGCCCAGCGTCGCCATGGCTCGGATGCGGGCGCGGGGCTTGAGCCCCTTCTCCTTCACGTAGCGCTCGGACGCCAGCGCCACCACGGCGGCCCCGTCCACGATGCCGCTGGAGTTGCCCGCGGTGTGCACGTGCTGGATGCGCTTCGCCCGCGGGTACGCGGCCAGTGCGATGCCGTCCAGCGTCTCTCCGCTCGGGCCCACGGCCGTCTCACCCATGGCGACGAACGCGGGCTTGAGCGCGGCCAGGCCCTGCGCGGTGGTGTCCGGGCGAGGGTACTCGTCGCGCTCCAGCAGCACGGCGCCGGTGGCCGGGTCCTTCACCGCGAAGAGGGCCTTGGCGAAGCGGTTCTCTTCAATGGCGCGGGCCGCCTGGCGCTGCGAGCGCAGGGCCCACGCGTCCACGTCCTCGCGGGTGATGCCCTCCAGCGTCGCGATGAGGTCCGCGCTGATGCCCTGGGGCACCTGGTAGACGCGCTCGCGCAGCCGCACGTTGCCGCCATCCTGGCCGCCGCCGTCCGCGCCCAGCGACAGGTGCGACATGCTCTCCACGCCGCCCGTCACCACGAAGTCCATGGCGCCGGAGGCGACCCCCATGGCGCCGAAGTTCACCGCCTGGAGCCCGGAGCCGCAGAAGCGGTTGAGCGACACGGCGGACACGTCCTGCGGCCACCCCGCGGCGAGCACCGCGTTGCGAGCGATGTTCGCGCCCTGCTCATTCACCTGAGACACGCACCCCGCGATGACGTCACCCACCTCCCGAGCATCCCAACCGCCGCGCCGCTGGAGCGCGTTGAGCGTCTGGGCGAGCAGCTCCTGCGGATGCAGTCCCGTCAGGGCCCCCTTGCCCATCTTCCCGCGCCCACGCGGGGTCCGGACGGCGTCGATGATGTAGCTGGCGGTCATGTGCGGCTCCTTTGATTTCGACTGTAATATTATCGGCGTAATTTGTAAGTCAAGGCGACCTGGGGAGGGAAAGCACGACGGGCCCGGCGCCTGGGGTTGGCACCGGGCCCGCAGTGGGGATGGAGCGTGGGAAGGCGGCCCTATGCGGCGGGCTGCATGGAGAGGTGGATGGGGGTGGCGTGGGCCAGGTTGTCGCTGACGGGGCAGCGCGTCTCCACTTCGCGAAGCAGCCGCGCCAGCTGCTCCTGCGTGACGTCGCCCCGCACGTGGATGGTGGCGGTGAGGGACTGGTAGCCGGCGCGCACCTCGCGGTTGGTGCCGGCGAACTTCGCGGGGTCCAGGGAGCCCTGCACGGTGATTTCGGTGCCGGTGACGGGGATGCCCAGCTCGCGGGCGATGAAGAAGGTCATGTAGTTCAGGCAGCCCGCGTGCGCCGCGAGGATGAAGTCGAGCGGGCTGGGCGCGCCGTTGCGGCCTCCCAGCTCCACGGGCTCGTCCATGAAGATCTTGAACGCCTGCGCCTCCGTGGTGCTGCGGGCCATGCTCTCCCCCACGGTGCGGACCTGTCCGGTGTACAGCGGCTGTGCCATGACGTTGGCCTCCTGCAGTTCATACGGAGGCATGGCGCCGGATGGGTCGGCCGAGCAGTGTTGATGACCTGGAAGTCCACGGCGTCCGGGGCAGACAGCGCGCCAGGGGGCTCGCTACAAGGGGTCGAGCGTCCCGAACTCCCCGGGCGCGCAGGGGCGGCACTCCTTGGGGGAGTTGGCGGATGCCTTGACCCCTCCACAACGGCTGGTCCTGGGAATCGCCGTGCTCGCCTCGCTCGTCACGTTCCTGGACGGGGCCATCATCAACGTCGCGCTGCCCGCGATGGTGCGGGACCTGGGCGGTGGGCTCAAGCTTCAGCAGTGGGTGGTGGATGCCTACCTCATCACGCTGGGCTCGCTGATGCTGGCCGCGGGATCGCTGTCGGATGTGTTCGGGCGCAAGCGCATCCTGCGGCTGGGGTTGTTGGGCTTCGGGGCCACGTCGCTCCTGTGCGCGGTGGCTCCGACGGGCGCGGTGCTCGTCCTCGCGCGTGCGCTGCAGGGGGCCACGGGCGCGCTCCTGGTGCCGGGCTCGCTGGCGCTCATCCTGTCCTTCTTCTCCGGCCCCGAGCAGGCGAAGGCCATTGGCGCGTGGACCGGCTGGACGGGTGGGGCGTTCATCGCGGGGCCGCTGGTCGGTGGACTGCTGGTGGACACGGTGGGCTGGCGTTGGATCTTCGCCATCAACGTGCTGCCCATCGGGCTGACGCTGGCGCTGCTCGCGCGCATGGAGGAGCCTACCCGTCCGGAAGGCGCGCGCATCGACGTGCTGGGCGCGGTGCTCGCGTGCGTGGGATTGGGCGGGCCCGTCTACGCGCTGATTGAGCAGGGGGCGGTGGGCTGGACGCATCCCACGGTGCTGGCGTCGCTGGGCGTGGGTGTGCCGGCGTTCATCGCGTTCCTCTGGCAGGAGCGGCGGTCGCGGCACCCGATGATGCCCCTGGGGCTCTTCCGGGCGCGGAACTTCTGGGTGGGCAACCTGGCCACGACGCTCATCTATGGAGCGCTGGCGCTGAGCGAGTTCCTCATCACGCTGTTCCTCCAGCAGGTGGGAGGCCTTCGCGCGACGCTGGCGGGGCTGTCGCTGTTGCCGACGACGATCATCATGTTGCTGCTGTCGTCGACGTTCGGTGGGCTCGCGGGCCGGTTCGGTCCGCGCCTGTTCATGGCGGTGGGGCCGTGTGTCGCGGGCGCGGGGTTCCTGCTCATGCTGCGCGTCGGCACGCCGCTGGACTTCTGGACGCAGATGCTGCCGGGCGTGCTGGTGTTCGGGCTGGGGCTGACGACGACGGTGGCGCCGTTGACGGCGGCCGTGCTCGGCTCCGTCCAGAAGGCGCAGGCGGGCATCGGCTCGGCCATCAACAACGCCATCGCCCGGGTCGCGGGGCTCATCGCCATCGCGTTCGCGGGGCTCATCGTGGGCCCGCGACTGGACGTCGCGGGCTTCCACCGGGCGATGATCGTCTCCGCCGTGCTGCTGGTGCTGGGCGGAGCCACCTCCGCCCTGGGCATCCGCGATCCCCCGCGGAAGGCCTGAGCGCGTCAGTCCTCGGACGGCTGGAGGGAGAAGTACACGGCTTCGGTCCCCAGGTTGAAGGTGTCCCCGTCCGCGATCTTCTGGCGCTTGATGCGCTGGTGGTTGATCCAGGTCCCGTTGGATGAGCCCAGGTCCTCGATGAAGTAGTCAGCGCCATCGCGCATGACGGCGGCGTGCTCGCGGGAGACCCTGCCGGACTTCACGACGAGGCTGCACTGCGGGCCGCGTCCCAGCGTGAAGCGCTCCACGTCCACCCGCGTGGCGGGACCGTCCGGGCTCAGCCGCACGAACAGGTCCATGCGCGCGGGGGGCCGGGCGGCGGGCGCGGGCCTGCGGGGCGCGTCGTCCTCCGGCGTGGAGGGACGGAGCACACGGCCCTGCCTGCGGGCGGCGGGGGCCTTCGCGGCCGGAGGCGCCACGAAGGGCAGGTCCTGTTCCTCGGGTTCGTCGGAGGAGCCCGAGTCCTGCTCTTCGTCCTCACTGGAGGAGGCGGCCTGCGCATCGGGCTCATCGGCCGCGTCGTCTTCCTCGGAGCCCGTGGCCTCTTCCCCCGTCTTGGCTTCTTCGGGCTCGGAGTCGTCATCGGTGCCGGGGAGTTCCTCGGAGCCGATCGCCGCTGCGATGTCGGCCGCGGATGCGTCGTCCTCCTCGGAGGACTGCGACGCGTCCTCGTCGTCCGAGTCCTGGTCCGCGGCGGCGGCCGCCTTGGATGCATCCTCGTCGTCCGAAGCCTCAGCCGCCGCTTCAGCGGAGTCGTCGTCCGAGTCCTCTTCCTCGGACTCATCGTCGTCCGAAGCTTCGTCGTCGGCCGCTTCGTCGTCGGCCGCTTCGTCGTCGGACTCCTCGTCGTCCGAAGAGTCTTCGTCAGACTCCTCGTCGTCAGAAGATTCGTCAGACGCTTCGTCGTCGGACGCTTCGTCGTCCGAGTCCTCATCGGCGTCGGACTCTTCCTCCTCGTCCGCCTCCTCTTCCTCTTCGGACGCCACCGGCACGTCGCGGGGCTGCGTGACCGCATCCACCGCCGCGAGGACCTCCTGCATGCGCGCCCGCGCGTGAGCGGCCTCGTCCACGGCGGACTGGGGCTTCACGGGTTCGGACACCACGGCCGCCGGAGCGGCGGCCACGGGCTCCTTCGCCGGGACAGCGGCAGCCGCGGGGACAGCAGCCGCAGCGGGGACAGCAGCCGCAGCGGGAACGACGGCAGCCGCGGGGACAGCAGCCGCAGCGGGAACAGCAGCCGCAGCGGGGACAGCAGCCGCAGCGGGGACAGCAGCTGCAGCGGGAACAGCAGCTGCAGCGGGAACAGCGGCAGTCGCGGGAACAGCGGTTGCGGCCGGGAGCTCCGCCGGACGCACGACGGGCTCCGGGGCCCGGACCGCTGGAGCCCGCACGGGCTCACCCGCGCCCGTCACTCCGAGCGCCACGGGCGTGGGCGCCACGTACCCGTTCTGTCTCGCGAGCATGAACAGCGCCTGGGCGACCAGGGCATTCCGGTCCACGCCCAGGTCGTGGCTCATCTGCTCCAGCGCCCGCCACAGGGGCTCCGCGACCTCGATGGTTTCACGAATCCGATTCATGCCTAGCTGCCCCTCAGATTGCTCTGCCACGGAGAGACGTGATCCGGGTCATTGAGCCAATAGAACATCGCTTGCGTCTCCGCGTACTGCCGCTCCGCGATGGACACCAGGTTCGGGTGCAGGTCGCCCAGCGCCACGCCCTCGAACAGGAAGCCCTGGCCGGGCTTCGTCGTGCTGGCATTGCCGCGGTACTTGCGGTCCCGGCTCTGCCACAGCCGCTGCGAGGCCTGTCCCGCCGCCTGTCCGTAACCCGCCGGCGGCGCGATGCGCGTGGGCATCTGGAACGTCGTCTCACCGCACGACCACAGCAGCCACGACAGCGCGCTCCAGTCCCCGCGCAGCATCAGCGTCAGGTCCGCGAACCCCATCTCCAGGTTGAGCGTCTCGTCGATCTCCACCTGCTCGTCCTCGCCCAGCTCCAGCTCTTCCTGCTTCAGCTCCACGGGCCCATCACCCAGCAGGCCGGACAGGTCCGGCGGCAGCCAGGGCACCGCCGCGCCGGGCTTGTAACGCTGGAGCAGCGCGCCGCGCATCGCCTGGAGCCGCGTGGCGTACTTGCGCACCAACTGCTGGATGGCCTCCAGGGACTGCTCGGGCTTCTCCGGCAGGCCGTCGTAGGTGCAGTGCGGAGGCTCCTGTCCCGCCCAGAAGTCGAACCGGGGGAACAGCGCCCGCGCGTACGTGGCCAGGAACCGGGCGGTGTCCGGCTCCACTGCCGCGAGCCCCTCCGCGTCCTTCTGCACCTGATCCGCCACGCCCAGGTTCAACAGGATGAGGCCGCGCGTGAACAGGTACGCCTTGCGCTCCGGCGCGAGCAGCATCGCCGCGTGCAGGAAGTCCAGCGCCGCGCGAGGCCGGTCCGTCTGATCCAAGAGCACCGCGTAGGCCCGCAGCAGCGTGGCGGCCTCACCGCCGCGCATGAGCGCGTCCGCCATGGGGGCCCACGCCTGGCCCGCGTCCTCCACCACGCTGTGCGCGACCTGGCTCGCGGAGTCCTGCGTGCGCGGCAGCGTCAGCTCCTCCAGGCCCTGCTTCAGCGGCTGGATGTCCAGCGACGTGGCGCACGCGCGCGCCGTGGCCAGCAGGGCCTCGCGGTAGCGCCGGTCCGCGCGGGCCTCCTTCGCCAGCTCGCGCCAGCCCTCCGCGCTCCGGGGGAGGTTGGAGAACACCGGCGAGCGCGCCAGCGTCTGTTCATCCATCGCCCGGCCCAGGTCGCGCTTGATCACCACCGCCCGCTGCGCGTCCATCAGGGACCACTCGTCACATGCGAAGTCGCCTTCCGCCCGGCCCTCCTCGAAGTGGACGCGGAAGTCCGCGTAGGTGTCCTCCGCGCGCGACCAGTAACGCCCGTGCCGCCGTCCGTTGTCGAACTCGGCCTCCCAGAGCAGCTGGCCCTGCACGTCCCAGAAGCGGGTGAGGCCGTGGCGCTCGCGGTTCGCGTTGAGCGTCACCTTGGCCCACTGGTTCAGGTCCTCGCGCAGCTCCGCGTCCTCGGGCAGGTGGGCCGGACGGGTGGGGTAGGGCTCGCCGGTGGAGGGCACCACGCGCTGCCCATCGCCGTTGAAGTGCTCCACCTGCCGCACGGTGCCGCGCTCGTAGTGCATCACCGTCTTGCGCACGCGCTCGCTCACGCCGCCTTCGTGCATGCGCTCGGTGGTGAAGCCGTCGGACGCAATCCAGGTGCGGGGGCCGTGGAGCTGACCCTGCTCGAAGGCGCCCTCCTGGGACACCGAGCCGTCCTCGTGGAAGCGCTTGAAGGGGCCGTGCGGCCGGCCCTGCTCCAGGATGCATTCGTTGCAGAGGGTGCCGTCGGCGCGCCAGTACCGCCACGTGCCGTGCGGCCGGCCTTTTGCGTCCGTTCGGGCCGAAGGACCACTCCTCGTCGCCGTCGTCCCAGGTGGCGCCCTCGGGGACGCCGGTGGGGAGCTGGCCCGCCTCGGTCCGCTCGCGGTTCGCCTTGCGGCGCTCCTCTTCCTCGACGTCCACGGCTCGCAGCGCGATCAGCAGCCGGTCCAGGGCCTCGGCGGGCAGCGCCTCGGAGACGCGGCGGACCTCCAGGCCGTCCTTGAACGCGACGATGGTGGGGTAGGCGTCGATGCCCAGCGGTTCGGCCACGGCCTCGTGGGCCTCCGCGTCGAGCCGGGCGAAGGTGATGTCCGGGAACCGCGCGGCGGCCTCGGTGAAGACCGGGGCGAACGCATGGCAGGGTTCACACCACGGCGCCCAGAAGTCCACGACGCACATGCCGGGCTTCTGGGTGACGGCTTCGAAATCCTCCGGGGTCAATTCGACCGGGACGCCTGCCAACGGGAACTCCTGCTCAAGGGGAGAGGCAGATAAGAGGGGCGCCGGGGGCCCGCGTCAACCGGCGCGTCACGGGGAGTCCGGCTTCCGTCCCGGCCGGACAGGGACGGCGGGTGCGTCCGCGAGCAGCAGGGGGCGGGACATGGAACGATGGCCGGATGCGGCCCACCCTCGTGGTCATCAACGGTGAACAGTACTGGCAGCGTTACTTCCCGGAATCGGAGGTCGTCTTCCGCAGGCTCCAGGAGTGTTCCTGGGTCCTGCGCGGTGGCGACCTCTGGTGCATCAACCGCGAGTCCGCGATCCGGCTGGACGGCGTGCTCTGGCGGGTGGGCGCCATCCGCCCGGACCCCAGACACCGTGCGACGCTGGAGCTCATCCGCCTGAGCGGTGTGCCCTGCTCCAACCCGGCGTCCGTGCTGGCGCGCTGTCACGACCGGCTGTCGATGCTGGCGGAGATGCGTGAGGCGGGGCTGCCGGTCATTCCGTTCGACGCAGCGCTCGGCGACGACATGCTGCGCCGGCTGGAGCGGCCCGTGCCGTTCGTCGTCAAGGTCGGCAATCACCACGCGGGGTTGGGCAAGGCGCTGGTGCGCGACGCGGGTGCGTGGCCGGAGATCGCGGACCTCCTCTTCGCCGCGGATGACTACGCGGTCGTCGAGCCCTTCATCGACTACGAGCGCGACGTCCGCTGCCTCGCGGTGGGCGAGCGCATGTGGGCGATGACGCGGGCGAGCGCGGGCTGGAAGGCCAACGTCGACACGCGCAAGTACCACGTCATCGACCCGCCGCCGGAGCTCGCGGAGCACACGCGCCGGGCCATGCGGCATCTGGGCGCGGACGTGCTGGGCCTGGACTTCCTCCAGGCGAAGGACGGCGCCTACACGCTGCTGGAGTGCAACGACACGCCAGGCCTGTCCGGCTTCCCGGAGGAGCTGAGGGAGGACGTCGCGGAGTGCCTGCGTGTCCGGATGCGTCAGCGCTGAGTGGAGCGCAGCGACGCCGCCACGGTGTGCCGGAGCGGGCACCAGGGGGACCACGGACGGGGCGGTGGGCCGCGAAGTCGTGCCTGCGCGGAAGCAAGGATGAAGCCACGGGCGGAGGCCGTGGTGGGCCGCGAGTCAATGTCTGTTCGAGTTCAAGGCGGAACCACGGGCAGAGGCCGCCCGTCGGGCGCGCTTGCCGGAAACCTGTCCGACTGTCCGACAGGTTCGCGCCCCATGCGGCCCGGAGCCATGAACCTGTCCGACAGTCGGACAGGTTTTCACCGCTCGGGGCCGGAGGGGGCGCCCTCCCGGTAGCCGGCGCGGACGGGTACTCGTGTGCCCATGTCAGACCCCTAGGGTTGGATGGCGATGCTGGGCCAAGGATGGGGAGGAACCGGGGAGGGCTCGTGGCGTCCGTGGAGGCGCAGCTTGAGCGCGATATCGCGCTGGGAAGACTGCCGCCTTCCGCATTCTCCGTGCCCCTTGGTTTCATGAGCGGCAACAGCCCTTCGCGGTCTCTGTCGGTCATGGCGCTCCGCACGCGCTCCCCTGGCGAGGTGCTCCTGCGCTGATGGGGCTCTAGCGCCTTTGTCAGCGCTGTACTTCCGTGGAGGAGGGGCTACCGCGTCTTCGACATGGTGCGCCTCTCCGACTACGAGACGCCCGTCACCTGGTCCGCGGAACAGCTCTCCGGCTGGCGCGAGTCCGGAGGCCAGTCCTTCGTGACCGAGGACGCGCTCATGGCCTTCACCCGCGAGCACGGGCTGGAGACCACTCCGCGCATCCTCGAACAGGACGGCGCGGCAATGCCGAAGGACCTGGAGGGAGCCTTCGCCTCGCTGCGCGCGCACGCGCCCGCGACCCGGTGCGCGTTGGATGCAGGGGCAGGGCAGCACCCGGAGGGCATCGTCGTCCGCACCCGCGACCGGCGCACCCTCGCGAAGCTGCGTTACGAGGACGACGCGCGCACGCTGCGCGCGAAGCGCTGAAAAGCAAGAAGGCGGCGGTGTCTCCGTTCACCGCCGCCTCCATCCGAGCCACGCATCCAGTCGACCTGCGGCTCGGCGATATTCATGTGGCTTGTCGCGGATGAGGTCTGGCTGCACCCCGAACCTGCCCGCGTTGTCCGTACCCATTGCGTCTGGCGTGCCAGCCTCCAGCCTGCCGGGCCCTCCCTGATTCCAGGGGGTTGTGTCCCACGCCGAGGGCGGCCCCTGATGACCGCCGTCCTGTCCCTGATGACGACTGTCACCAGGCAGGCGGCCGGGTTGACGCGCCGCGGAAGGATGTTCGGAGCGGGCGAGGGCCGGCGGTAGACTCGCTGGCAACGGCCCATGACGAAGAGAGACACCGGAAGGCGAAACACAGGCACCGGCTCAGGGGACTCCGCGCGCTCGGGTGCGGGGACGGGCCGGGGCTCGGGATACGGAACGGGCCCCCGTCCGCGCCGCGCGGAGGACGTCCCGCCCGTTCCCCAGGTGGGCCGCTACCTGCTCCTGCGCAAGCTGGGGCAGGGCGGCATGGGCGTGGTGTACGCCGCCTATGACCCGGACCTGGACCGCAAGATTGCCCTGAAGCTGCTGCACCCGAACGCCAACCACGACAACGAGGAGGCGCGGTCCCGGCTCTTGCGTGAGGCGCAGGCCATGGCGCGCGTCTCCCATCCCAACGTCATCCCCGTCTTCGACGTGGGCATGTGGGGCGACCAGGTCTTCGTCGCCATGGAGCTGGTGGAAGGCGGCACGCTGGGCTCGTGGCTGAAGGAGGCGAAGCCGTCCTGGCGGGAGGTGCTGGAGCGCTACCTCCAGGCGGGCCGGGGTCTGCAGGCCGCGCACGCGGCGGGGCTGGTGCACCGCGACTTCAAGCCCGCCAACGTGCTGGTGAGCCGCGCGGGCCGCGTCTACGTGACGGACTTCGGGCTGGCGCGGCAGGTGGGCGAAGGGCCGGAGGCCCCGGCCTCGCCGGAGGAGGTGCAGGTCCTGGAGTCCTCGGACCGGCGCATGCTGGACACCACGCTCACCGAAGCGGGCCTGCTGGTGGGTACGCCCAACTACATGTCCCCGGAGCAGTTCCGGGGCACGCAGCTGGACGCGCGCACGGACCAGTTCAGCTTCTGCGCGGCGCTCTACGGCGCGCTCTACGGCACGCGCCCCTTCGACCCGGGCAGCATCAAGGCCTACGCGTCCGCCAGCCGCAGCGCGGAGCTGGAGGCCACCGGCACGCAGTCACTGGGCGGCACGCAGTCGCTGAACGCCGCGCCCGCGAAGGCCCCCGCCATCGCGCCGCCGCCCGCGCTCATCCGCGAGCCCCCGCGCGACGTGAAGGTGCCCGGCTGGGTGCGGCAGGCGGTGCTGCGCGGGCTGGCGCTGGACGCGGACGCGCGCTTCCCGTCCATGCAGGCCCTGCTGGACGCGCTCTCCCAGGAGCAGCGCCTCGGACAGCGCAAGCGCTGGCTGGGCGCGGCGGGCGCGATGGCCACCTCGCTCGCGGTGGCGGGTGGCGTGGCGTGGCAGCAGTCCCAGGTGTGCGCGGACGCGGGCGCGCTGATGGACAGCGTGTGGACGCCGGACGCGAAGGCGAAGCTGGAGTCCGCCTTCCGCGCCACCGGGAAGCCCTTCGCGGAAGGCATGGCCGTGCGCGCCGTGCAGGTGCTGGGGCAGTACGCGGACGCGTGGAAGCACCAGCGCGTCCAGGCGTGTGAGGACGCGCGCGTGAGCGGCGTGAAGCCGGAGGAGCAGCTGGACCGGCAGGTGGTGTGCCTGGAGCGCCGCCGCAAGGACCTGCGCGCCACGGTGGACCTGCTCGCGAGCGCGGACGCCGCCATGGTGGAGAAGTCCGTGGACATGGCGCACGCGCTGCCCGCGCTGCACGAGTGCGAGGACGTGGAGTCGCTGGCCGAACAGCAGCGCCGGCCCTCCGACCCCGCCCTGCGCGACGCCATTGAAGCGCTGGAGGACCAGCTGTCGGAGGTGCGCGCGCAGGTGGACGCGGGCCGCTACCCGGCGGCGCTCGCGGCGGTGAAGGCGTTGGAAGCGCCGGTGGAGAAGACGGGCTACCTGCCGCTGAAGGCGGAGATGCGCTTCCACCTGGGCTGGCTCCAGGAGCAGACGGGCCAGTCGCCGGAGGCCTCCCGCCTGCTGTCTCGCGCCGTGTTCGACGCGGAGGCGGGCAGGGCGGACCGGCTGAAGGTCGCCATCCTCAACAAGCTCCTCTACGTGGAGGACGGCCAGAAGCACTTCGACCCGGCCGCGAACTGGGGCGAGCTGGCGGAGGCCACCCTCCAGCGCCTGGGCGGCGAGCCCGTGCTTCAGGCCGACGTGAAGGTGAACCAGGCCAACCTCGCCATGTCCCAGGGCCACATGGAGGAGGCCCGCCAGCGGCTGACGGAGGCGAGCGCCCTCTACGACAAGGCGCTGCCGCCCGAGCACCCCAAGCGCGCGCGGGCGCTCTTCCTGCTGGGGCGGCTGGTGCTGGGCACGGGCGACGCGAAGGGGGCGGTGCCGCTGCTGGAGGCGTCGCTCGCGAAGACCGAAGCGGCCGTGGGCCCGGTGCACCCGGACGTGGCCCGCCGGCACGGCCTGTTGTCCCTGGCCCTGCGCGACGCCGGCCAGCCCGAGCGCGCCCTGCCGCACGCCCAGGCGGTGGTGGACCTCTACAAGACCCTCCACGGGGAGAAGAGCGCCCAGGTGGCGGAGGCGCTGGATGAGCTGGGCATGTGCCAGCTGGGGATGAAGCGCTACGACGACGCGCTGAAGACCTACGAGCAGGCCGTGGCCCTCAAGCGCGAGCTGCTGCCCGAGGGCGACGAGGGCCTCCAGCCGTCCTACGACGGCGTGGGCCAGGCGCTGCTGGGCCTGGGCCGGGCACGCGACTCCGTGGCGCCGCTCCAGCTGGCGGTGTCCTTCGCGTCCGCGCCCCCGGATGCGCTGGCGGAGTCCGGCTTCGCGCTGGCGCGGGCGCTGTACCAGACAGGCCAGTCGCCAGAGGCCCGGGGCGAGGCCACCCGCGCCCGCGAGCGCTTCAGCGAGTCCGGGATGGACGAGCGCGTGGGCGAGGTGGACTCGTGGCTGGAGACCCTGCCCAAGGAGCCTCCGCGCCCGCCTGCCCGAAAGCCTTCCCGGGGCCGGCGCAGGTAGGACGACACGCGCGGCTGCTGGCGACCCTGGCGGGGCGTGCTACCGTCCCGCGCCGTGTCGCTGCCACCAGACGAGGACGAGGCGCTCCTGGATGCCACGGCCACCCTGAACCGGGGCCGTGCGGGACAGGTGCGGATGGTGCTCCGGGTGCTTTCCGGCGCGGAGGCCGGCAAGTCCCATCCGCTCAAGCAGGGGACGTACGTGGTGGGCAAGAACCCCACGTGTGACATCGTCCTCACCGACAAGGCCGTCTCCCGCCAGCACCTGAAGCTGGAGGTGCACGACGAGCACGTCGTCGCCACGGACCTGGGCTCGCACAACGGCTCGTTCGTGGAGGGGCTGCGCTTCACCGCCATGGAGCTGCGCCCCGGCAGCGTCATCACCCTGGGCGCCACCGAATTGAAGCTGGTGCCGGAGGACACGCGCGAGCGCTCGCTGCCCCTGTCCTCACGCGACCGCTTCGGCGCGCTCGTGGGCCAGAGCCGCAAGATGCGCGAGGCCTTCACCGTGCTGGAGCGCCTGGCGCCCGGAGGCGCGGACGTGCTCATCCACGGCGAGACGGGCACCGGCAAGGACCTGTGCGCGGAGGCCATCCACCAGCAGAGCCCGCGCGCCAAGGGCCCCTTCGTCATCGTGGACCTGGCGGGCGTGCCCTCCACCCTCATCGAGTCCGAGCTCTTCGGCCACGTGAAGGGCTCCTTCACCGGCGCCCAGGCCGACCGCGCGGGCGCCTTCGAGCGCGCGCAGAACGGCACCGTCTTCCTGGACGAGATTGGCGAGCTGCCCCTGGAGCTGCAGCCACGCCTCTTGCGCGTGCTGGAGCGCCGGCAGGTGAAGCGCGTGGGCGGCAACGACTACTTCACGGTGAACGTGCGCGTGGTGGCCGCCTCGCACGTGAACCTGGAGCAGGCCGTCCAGCAGGGGAAGTTCCGCCGCGACCTCTTCCACCGGCTCGCCGTGCTGCGCGTGACGCTGCCCGCGCTGCGCGAGCGCCCGGAGGACATCCCGTTCCTCATCGACCACATGCTCAAGCAGATGGGCCGGCCGCCGGGAGCGCTGTCGGACCAGACGCGCGCGCTGCTCATGCAGTACCCCTGGCCCGGCAACGTGCGCGAGCTGCGCAACGTGGTGGAGCAGGTGGTCAACCTGGGCGAGGAGGCCCTGCCGGACCTGGAGGCGCCCCCGGGCGCGGACGGCCGCAAGGGGCCGGACCTGGACCTGCCCTTCAAGGAGGCCAAGGAGCACCTCATCGAGGTCTTCGAGCGCGACTACCTGAAGAACCTCATCGAGCGCTGCGAGGGCAACATCTCCCGGGCTTCCCGCGAGGCGGACATCGACCGTGTCTACCTTCGGAAACTCCTGCGCAAGCACGGGTTGGATCCGTCCGGGGACCCTTAACACGGGGCGCCATCCCAGGTAGGATGGAGTCCCCCATCCCCCTCCGGAGCCACGACCGTGAGCGTGAACATTTCTTCCAACGTCCTCCGCACCTTCCAGCAACTGGCGGAGGCGAAGCCGTCAGCCCAGCCGCAGCAGGCCGCTCAGCAGGCCGGGTTGCCCGAGGAGAAGGTCGTCTCGCAGGTGGAGGGCGCGCCCACCCCCGTGCAGCTGGAGCAGGCCACGGACGCCTTCGCGGCGGTGCAGGCCCTCAACCAGGCGTGGGCGAACCGCTTCCAGCCGGTGTCGGGCGCTTCCGCTCAGGACGTGGGCGTCGCGGGGAAGCTCGCGAACGCGCCCCAGGCTCCGGAGATTGGCGGCTGGGACACCGCGGGGGCGGACCCCGAGGTGGTCAAGCAGACCAACCCGAACGACTGCGGCGCCGCGGTGGCGGTGATGCTGGGCAAGGAGCTTGGTACCAGCAAGGCCCAGCCCGTGTCGGACAAGGAGAAGATGTCCGCGCTGGAGTCGCGCTTCACGCAGGGCCAGGGCACGTCGCCGCATGAGCTGTCCAACATGCTGGCGAACCAGGGCACGAAGGTGACGCAGACGTCGTCCAAGCTCGACACCCAGGCCCTGGATGACGCGCTCGCTCGCGGCGCCAAGGGCGCGGTGATGGTGGACTCCAGCCTGGTGGACCCCACGACGAAGCCGGGGGAGACGGGCCGCGCGCACTGGGTCTCCGTGGAGGGCAAGGACGACAAGGGCCGCTACCTCATCAAGGACCCCAGCACCGGCTCCAAGATTCCGGTGGACGCCCAGCGGCTCGCGGACTCCATGCAGATCAGCTGGGACCGGCACCAGGGCGGCGGGCAGATGATCGTCGAAAGCGCCCAGGGCATGTCGGAGGCCCAGGCCGCGCAGGAGGGCGGGCTGAAGGCCGTCGCGCTGGGCAACACGGACGGCGGCGGCTCCCGCGCCATGTCCAACTTCGGCCGCGAGTCTTCATAGGCCCTGAAGACGGACGGCGGATGGACAGGAGTCCATCCGCCGCGGGCTTCAGACGGTGAGGTGCTGCACGGCCTGGAGCCGGAGCAGCTGGCGCGCCAGCTCCTGCACCTGCTCCACCTCCTCCAGGCCCATCGCCTTGCGCAGCGCGAGCCGCTTGTCCGTGGAGGCGCGCAGGAGCAGCGCGCGCAGCTGGGGATTGCTGAGCAGCGGGTTGAGCTGGCGCAGGTGGCCCACCAGCGCGCCCAGCTGGGGCAGCGTGAGGCCCGCCACCATCACCTGCGTCGCGGAGCCCTCGTCCGGGCTCTGACTGGTGGCCAGCATCCACGGCGACAGGAGCAGGGACCGGGTGAAGTCCCCTTCGCAGGACAGCCCCAGCCGCGCGCACTCCTCCACCACGGGGCCGGAGTCGTGGCCCGCGATGATGGGCTGGATGCGGGCGGCCTCGTACTTCTGGAGGACGGCGTCGTAGAGCTTCCGGGCCTCCACGCCCTGCGGCGTGCGCGGGAACTCCGCGAAGGCCTGAGCAATCTCCGCGCGCAGCGTGCCCAGGAGCGTGGCGTCGTCCGCCGTGCCGGGCTCGCCCAGGACCTGGGCCAGGTAGGCCCGGTCCTCGGGGACCGCGTTCGCGGACTTCCACCACTCGAAGGTGACGGTGCTCACGCTCAGGACCACCGGCAGGGTGACGACGCCCTGGCGGCCGGGGTTGGCGAGGAAGGCGGTCATCTTCCCCTCCACCTCCGTGAGGCCGCGGTAGAGGCGGTTGAGGACGGCGATGCGCAGCTTCGCGCGGCCCTCAAGCGCCTGCTTCGCGGCCTCCGAGGACTGGCCCTCCGTCGCGGTGCGCTCCCGAGAGGACTCGGAAGCCGTGGGCCGGCGCTCGAGCTGCGGCGCCACGGGCCCCTGGGGTGTCGTGGGCGGAGGCTGGGGGAGCGCCGGGGCCGTCTGGGGCGTCTGGGCCGCGAGGGCCGGAGGCTGCTCCAGGGTGCCCAGGCTGGCGGCGCCCTGCGACGTGCCAGGCGCCATCCCGGCCTGCTGTTGGGCACCCCTGGCACCGCCACCGCCGGCTTCGTTGCGCTCCGTCTCGCCGGAGCGGCCGAAGTCCATGCCGTCCTGGGGACCGGTCTGCTCCAGGCCCCCCTTGGCGGAGGCGCCCTTCGCGGAGCCTCCCTTGACGGCGACGCCTCCCTTGCCAGCGCCGCCCTTGCTGGAGGCCTTGCCCGATGACTTGCCTTCACCGGACTGCGCCTTCTCCTCCTTCTCCTGCGCGGGGCTCTGCAGGGGCAGGCCCGGGCGGGGAAGGCCAGATGGAAGGCGGACGCTCATGGACGGGGGCCTCGCTGGGGGGAATCAGGCCAGGTTCTTCAGGTGGACGACGAGGTTGCTGTTCTTGCTGCCCAGCGTGCTCGCGTCATCCGTGGGGATGACGTAGCCCTGATCCGCGCCGACGTGCTTGCGGAAGAAGTCTACCACCTCCGGATCCTGCACGTTGGACGTGGTGCTCTTCTTGATGCCGTACGCGGAGCCGTCCGCTCCCTTGGCCTTCACGGAGTCAGGCGCGTTGGCGAGCAGGTTGTCCATCGTGCCCGACAGGCGGCCGCCGCCATCCGGCTGGATGGTCATCGCGGTGTTGTGACCCTCGATGTAGCTGACGTCGTAGTACGTGTTGCCGAACCCGCCGTCGAACTTCACTTCACCGAGCGTCGCGTTCTTGCCGTCGCCGCTGTCGCTGCGGAAGTTGCCGGACCAGTTGTCCGGGAACTGCACCGTGCGGCTCTCACCGGGCTTGAGCGTGACGGAGTCGACGGGCTTCTCGCCCGCGTTGGGGGTGAAGTTCACCGTCATCGGCTTGTCGCCGTCGTTGTTGAGGGTGATGGTGTTCTTGCCCTTCGCCGCGCTCGAGCCGCCCACGGACTGGGGACCGGCGACGGCCGCGTCCTTCTGGGGGGCCGCCGGTGCCGGGGTGCCCTGCGCGGCCGGGGTCGTCTGCGCGGCCGGGGTCGCCTGCGCGGGGGCGGGAGCCGCGGCCTGGGCCGTGGCAGGCGCAGCGCCCGGACCCGCGGCCTGCTGCGCACCGGCGCCGTTCATTCCACCGAGCAGGTCCACCAGCTGATTCACCATCTGGACCATCTGGGCCAGCTGCTCCACGGGATTGCCGCCCTGGAGCGCGCCCTTCCTGCCCGCGCCCGCCGGCGCGTCGAATCCATCCGCCTGGAACATCCCCTGGAGCGAACCCGCGCCGCACTTCGCCTTCGCCACATCCGCCGTGGGGCGCGACACCGGGCTGGAGAGCTCCGTGGCGGACGTGCGGGGCGAGAAGGAGGAGCTGGCAACGGACGACTGCGACAGGGGGGAGAGCGCCATGGCGGGGTTCCTCGGAGATGGGATGGGGCGGCGGGAAGAAGCCGTCCGGTGCAGCGATGCAGGGGGCTAGAGCACGGCGCGTGCCATGCCCCCCACACCCATCTCGACGAGGCAAACCCTTGGAATCGCTCAGGGGCCAGACGCGGTGGCCCGGCCAGAGGGCCACCGCCCTGATGACTGCCGTCAGGCCCTGGTGTCTGGTGTCATCAGACCCTTCGGACCGTGCTCGAATGGATGAGCCGCAGTATCAGCAGCAGCACCACCGCTCCGATGAACGCCACGAAGATGGTGCCCGCGATGCCACCGAACGGGGCTCCCGTGCCGAGCGCCCGGAGGATGAAACCTCCCAGGAACGCGCCCACCACGCCCACGACGATGTCGCCAATCAGGCCGTAGCCACCGCCCACCACCGCGGACGCGAGCCATCCAGCGATGAGGCCGATCACCGCCCACAACAGGATTGTCTCCAGCGCCATGTCTCCTCCTCCCATCGAGGTGATGGGCAGAACATGGGCATGATTCCCGGCCGCGCCCGCCCCTCCTTCAAGGGCGACGGCAGGGCAACCGGGCAGCCGGCGCCGGGTGGTTTTCAATTCGCTTCACACCCCACGACTTCGACTGTCTTCAGAGAGGAGCGGGGCAATTTGCCCCATGAAAACCCGGGGCAAAATGCCCCAATTTGAACCTCTGTTCGCGCTCTGCTGGCATTGAGTGAACACCTGTCGCTGAAGGCGGCAAGGAGTCACTTCCATGAAGCGCATCTTCGAGTCTGTCGGGTCGCCGTTGCAGTTCGACCGTGAGTCCTTCCGGTGCCGTCACACGCTCCTGGGACATCCCGCGTTGGAGCTGGAGAACCTGGCGGGCGTGGTGCAGCGGCTGCCTTCCGAGAACGTGTTCTTCAGCTCCGGTCTGGTGCCCAAGGACGCGGACTTCGACCGCGCGCACCTGGACTACCGCACCGGCCTGTCGCTGAAGGACACCGTGGAGAACATGATGACGAGCAACTCGTACATCATGCTGCGCGCGCCGGAGCAGGACCCCAGCTTCCGCGACCTGTACCGCGCGCTCCTGTCGGAGGTGGAGGACCTGATGCGCCAGCAGGGCGTGGGCACCCACGCCGTGGATCCGATGCTCTACCTCTTCATCGCGTCCCCCGGCAGCGTCACGCCCTTCCACCTGGACCGCTACTCCACGCTGCTGATGCAGTTCCGGGGCAGCAAGGCGGTGCACATCTCGAAGGCGTGGGACGAACAGGTGGTCCCCGCGCCGGACCTGGAGGCCTTCGTCGCGCGCTCCGGCTCCAAGGTGAACTACCGCGAGACCTTCGATGCGACGGCGGAGCGCTACACCTTCGGACCCGGGGACGCGCTGCACATCCCCTTCGTGGCGCCGCACTACGTGAAGAACGGCATGGACGATGTCTCCGTGTCGCTGTCCATCATCTTCAACACCCGCGAGACGGCCCGGCACCTGCGCGCGCTGCGCACCAATCATGCGCTGCGCAAGCACCTGGGGCCGCTGGGGCACCGGCCCACGCCGGTGAACCGCTTCCTGCCGCTGGACCACGTGAAGAGCGGCATGGAGCGCGTGGTGCGCCGGGCGCGCGGCCTGCTGCACGCCTGAAGCCCCACGCCTACTTGCAGATGGGCACGCGGGGCGGCTGGGCGGGGTCCCAGCTCTCCAGGTCCGCGGGTGGGGGGATGTCCAGGTGTCCCCCGGCATGCGGAGCGTCGAGCCTCGCCCCCACGTCGTACTGGACGAAGCCATCCCGGTAGCGCCGGAGCAGCGCGAAGCCGTGGCTGTAGACCTCCAGGCCCGTGCGCCGCAGGGGAATGCCATCCACGTCGTAGAGCCGGGGATTGCCCTCGCCGCAGCAGGTCCAGTGGCCGTAGCGCTGACAGACGCGCGGCGGTGACGCGCTGGCGAGCACCACGCTGCCCTGGACGTGGACGATGGTGCCTTCGGGCAGCCTCAGCGCCTGTTCCAGGGACATCGGGGGCGTGACGTCCTCGTGCGGCTCCTGCGTCCAGGAGGGAAGGGGCTTTCGGGGCATCCGCCGCCATGCGCCGGAGATGGGCGCACCCACGCGGAGGCGCGCGGGCTCGCCTTCGAGCCGCTCCACCTGGAACGCGTCCAGGTCGCGCGCCGAGTCGGGCATGTCGTCGGTGGAGGGGCACCCTCCGGTGCACGCATCCCAGCCCTGGTTGCCCAGCACGGTGCCCCGATCATCCCAGACATAGACGCCGATGAAGCGCCGCATCGTGGGAATCCATTGGGTGAGCCCCACGGAGGACGAACCGTGCGTCCGGGGGATGAGGGCGGAGAAGACAGACACGGTGCCGTCCTCCCGGTGCACCCGCCACACCGGCGTGCCGTCCCCCAGCGTGGCCGGTACCACGGAGCCCGGCGGCGGCAGCTCCAGCACCACGGAGTGCTCGATGCGAGGCAGGTGGATCTCCTCGCGAGGCACGGCCCTGACCCGCCAGGCAGGCGTTCCGCAGCCTGCCAGGACAAACACAGCCACGACGCTGAGCATGAGGCGAGGGCACATGCGCCAGAAGTTAGCCCGATGCCCGGAACCCCGGGGTGTTGACGGCGGGACCCTTAAAGATGCATTCAGGATGCATCTTTTTGGGGCGTGGGCCCGGAAAGCGAGCGAAGTCATGACGAGCGTGTACGAGAAGCTTGGCGGAGAGCCGGCGATGGCGGCGGCGGTGGACGTCTTCTACCGGAAGGTGCTGGCCGACGACCGCATCAGCCACTTCTTCGAGGACGTGGACATGGAGCGCCAGGCCGCGAAGCAGAAGGCGTTCCTGACGATGGTGACCGGCGGGCCGGCGAACTACTCGGGCAAGGACATGCGCGCGGGGCACAAGCACCTGGTGGAGCGTGGGCTGAACGCGACGCACTTCGACGCGGTGGTGGGGCACCTGAAGGAGACGCTGGAGGAGCTGGGCGTGCCCGCGGAGCTGGTGGGCCAGGTGCTGACCGTCGCCGAAGGGGCGCGGGCGGACGTGTTGAACCGCTGAAGCAGCCGTCAGGAGGCACGTCATGGCGAAGGTGCGGCATGAATCCGAGTGGTATCCGCTGGAGCCCGGAGAGACGGTGCTGGACGGACTGCTGCGCCAGGGCGTGCGCGTGCCGCATGCGTGCCGGGCGGGGGCCTGCCAGTCCTGCCTGATGCGAGCGACCTCGGGCCCCGTGCCCGAGGCGGCGCAGGTGGGGCTCAAGGACACGTTGCGGGCGCGAGGCTACTTCCTCGCGTGCACGTGCCGGCCCCAGGAGGGCACGGCGCTGGAGGTGGCGGGGGCGTCGGAGCTGCGCGTCCCCGCGCGGGTGGTGGACCTGGAGACGCTCAGCGCGGACGTCTTCGCGGTGCGGCTGGAGGTGGAGACGCCGCTCGACCATCGCGCGGGGCAGTACGTCACGGTGGTGCGCGCGGACGGGCTCGCGCGCAGCTACTCCCTGGCGAGCCTGCCTCGGGAGGGCCGGCTGGAACTGCACGTGCGGCTCGTGCCCGGGGGCGCCATGAGCGGGTGGTTCGCTCGCGAAGTCAGACACGGCGACCGGGTGCACGTGCAGGGGCCGGCCGGGGATTGCTTCTACGTGCCCGGTCAGCCGGACGCGCCGCTGCTCCTGGCGGGGACGGGCACGGGGCTCGCGCCGCTGTACGGAATCCTGCGGGATGCGCTGGAGGCGGGCCACACCGGCCCCATCCACCTGTTCCATGGGGCGAAGGACCCGGGCGGGCTGTACCTCGTGGACGCGCTGAGGGCCCTGGCGGCGAGCCATCCGAACCTCCACTACCGGCCCGTCGTGCTGGCGGGGGGAGGTGGGGAGGTGGAGGAGGGGACCCTGGAGGCGAAGGTCCTCACCTGCCTCCCGAAGCGCCCGGTGGGCTGGCGAGCGTTCCTCTGCGGCAACCCCGAAGCGGTGCTATCCCTGCGCAAGAAGCTCTTTCTCGCGGGGGTCTCGCTGAAGGACATCCACGCGGATGCCTTCCTGCCGAGCGTGTCGCGAGCGGGGCCCGTCGCCGGAGCCGCCTGACTTGCACCTGACCCTTCACGCCGACTACTCGCTGCGCGTCCTCATGTACCTGGCGGCACGTCCCGGGCGGCCGTCATCCACGCAGGAGATGGCGGACGCCTACGGCATCTCCAAGCATCACCTGGTGCGCGTGGTGCAGACGCTGGCGCAGGAGGGGCACGTGGAGGTGAGGGCCGGGCGGGCCGGCGGCGTGCTGCTGGCGAAGGCCCCGGGAGACATCCGGCTGGGCAAGGTGGTGAGGGCGGCCGAGCCGGATTTCCACCTGGTGGAGTGCTTCGACCGGGAGCGCAACACCTGCCCCATCGCGTCGCTCTGCGGCCTCAAGGGCGTGCTGGCGGAGGCACGCGACGCGTTCTTCGCCACGTTGGACAAGTACTCGCTGGAGGACCTGCTGCGCCGCTCCAAGCCCGGACTGGCGGACCTGTTGCTGAAGCCGGCCGCGCCACAGGAGTAGGCGCGCCCGGGGTCACTGCGCCAGCAGGACACGCCGCACGTGCTCTCGCACGTTCTCCTCGGTGGACCCAGGAACAGAGGACAGGAAGGCGCGGGCCGCGCCCAGGGTCTCCAGGAACGGCCCCGCCGCCATCACCGCCTGCCGCTCGGCCTCGTCCGGAATGTCGCGGGTGGCCTGCTCCGGCGTCCACACCGAGGCCTCGAGCGCGAGCACGATGGCTCGGCCCGCGGCGACGCACCGCTGGCGCTTGCGGATGAGGTCGGCACCTCCGCCGGCTTCGTCCTCGGTGAGCTCCGCGGACCGGATGAGCTTGCGCAGCGCTTCCACGTGCGGCGCGAGAGGCGTCTGGGAATCTCCCAGCCATCGCCGCAAGGCCGTGAGCGCATCCCGGGGACTGGAGGCGCGGGCGAAGGTGAACTGCCAATCTCCATCCTCCGGCACGCCGTGCTCCCAGATGCCCAGACAGGGCTCCGCCACCGCGAAGGCCGCGAGCGCCAGGGGACGGTGGCCCCAGCGCGACAAGCCCTGGAGCCACTCCGACATGGAGCCCTCGTGCTTCGCGGTGAGGTAGGCCTCCAGGCTGTCCTCGCTCGCGGGACGGGCGCGCTTGCGGTCCCGGGCCTCCGTGGTCATCTGCTGGAGGGCCTTGAACAGGGCCTCGTCCTCCACATGGAAGGGATCCGAATAGCCCGTCCTGCGGGCCGCGGCGATGGCGAGCGCCTGCCCCACGCGGTAGTCGGGCATCTCCGCCAGCAGGTCCAGCAGGGCCTGCATGACCTGCTCCGGCATTCGTTCCTGGCTCCGCCTCTCCATCGCGCACGTCCTTGTCAGTGGGAGGCTGTCGCTAGACCCCTCCTTTACCCGTGCTCGCTGACGAAGGCCGCCCAGTCGTCTGACTGAACCGTGACGCCCGACGCCTTCCGCCAGGCGGCGACCTCCGCCTTCCAGGCCGCGGCGCCACCTCTCAGGGGAAACGCGCGCGTGACCGCGAGCCGGTAGACCGTTTCGTGTTCGCGCAGGAGGCTGCGATTGACCGCGTCGACTTCACCGGGCCTCGCGCGCAGGCGCAGCTCCGCCGCCTTCATGGCGCCGTCCTGGCGGAACAGCGTGGACAGGTCCTCCCCCATGGGCGTCTCGGTGAAGGACCAGAGGCCCAGCAGTGGCGGTTCGCGGCCTTCCAGCAGCGCCGCGTGCAGCCGGTCATGGCCATCCACCACCAGCCAGCGCTCGACCAGGGCGAAGTAGGTCAGCAGGACCGGGGGAAGCGTCCCGTCCCGGGCGTGCTTGCGCCAGGCCTTCACCCGGCCGTCATCCCTGGGGGACGGGGCGCGCAGCGGCATCACCCCGCCACTGCGCTCCGGGAGGGCACCGGCTTCCGCCCAGGACCAGTCCTCCGCGCGGAAGGGCGGGAACCGCAAGGCCGCGTCGAGCCCGCATGGAGGCGCCGGAAGAACTCCCGTCCCGATGATGGGAACCGTGGAGTAGCCCTGGGCCTTCGTGACGGGGGCTGTCTGGAGCGGCCTCAGGCACCAGCGCCCCGCGTGGAGCAGTGAAGGCTCGGATGCCTCGAACTGGTGGACCCACCACCGGTTCCACGCGGCCCACCACCCGGGCGAACCCGGATCCGGAGGACGCCGAGCCTCCTCGGCCGTGATGTGTGGGAATGCGCCCGCGAGCTTCGCCGGGCCGCGCAGCCAGGCACACCCATTCCACCAGTCGTCCACCCGCATCCAGAACAGCGGCTGCCCGCCCAGCATCACGCGCAGCAGGTACGGCCGGGTGGCCTCGACATGGAGCAGGGGCCGCCGCAGCCAGCGTCCCTGAGAGGGAACGGTCAGCAGCAGCCCGGGGCCACCCACGGGCATCCGCCAATCCGTGTCATCCGCCGTCACTGCGATTCGTGGCTGCATCGGCCCGACACTACACTCAACGGCGGGCCCGGCCTCCAGGCCCGCCGCGAGTCGTCTTCAACGGCTCAGCGCCACGTATCGTTCACGGTCGAGGTGCCCGTGGCCGGCGTCGTCAGGGTGCGGTTGGCGCCGCTCTCCCAGGTGACGTTGTTGGCGGCGTCCTTCTTGATGAACTTGTACTCAATCGCCGTGGAGCCCGGCAGCCCGACGGCCGCGCTCCACGTGGGGTAGTTGGCCGCGGACAGCAGGACGGCACTGGCCGGGCTCCAGCTCCCCAGCGCGGCGACGCTGCCCACCACGTATACGTTCTGTCCCATCACGGTGCTCGCGGTGACGTTGAACGTCACCGTGGCACCGCTGGTGGACGTGGTGACGGAGAGCGCGGAGGACTGCGCGGACGCGTTGCCCGCCGTGTCCCGAGCCCGCACGGTGTAGCTGTACGCCGTGCCCACTGTCAGCCCCGTGTCCGTGTAGCTGGCCGTCGTGGGCGAGCCCACCAGCGCCCCATTGCGATACACGTCATAGCCCGCGATGCCGCTCGCGTCGGTGGACGCCGTCCACGTCAGCGACACGGTGGTCGCCGTCTTCGACGGAGCCGTCAGCCCCGAAGGAACCGAGGGCGCGGTGGTGTCCTGTGACGGCGCACCCGCGGAGATGGTCCCCGCGTTGAACGTGGAGGTGCCCGCGGGGAAGAAGTAGTTGAGCCCCCCGTTGTTGTCCCACGTGCCACTGCCGTTGTTGAAGACAGCCTCCAGCTGCGTGGCCGAACCCAGGCTCACCGTGTACTTCGCGTAGCCCGAGACCTCCGCCGTCGCCATGGCCACGCCCGGAGACGTCGTCCACGTGCCGCCCGCCGGACGGTAGTGGAGGTAGGGCGTGGCGTAGCCCTTCTTGTAATAGACGGTCGCCGTGTTGCCCGCGCTGGTGGTGACGGAGAGCGCGGTGCTCGCCGTGGACGTGTTGCCCGCCGCGTCGCGCGCCCTCACCGTGTAGCTGTAGGCCGTGTTGGAGGACAGCCCGCTGTCCGTGTAGCTCGTGGACGTGGGCGTGCCCACCTGTGTGCCATTGCGGAACACCAGGTAGCCCGTCACGCCGACGTTGTCCGTGGACGCAGTCCAGCTCAGTGACACCGTCGTCGCGGACTTCGACGGTGACGTCAGCCCGGTGGGCACTGACGGCGCCGAGGTGTCGCTCACCGGCGCGCCCGCCGTGATGACGCCCGCGTTGAACGTGGAGGTGCCCGTGGGGAACAGGTAGTTGCCGCCGTTGTTGTTGTCCCACGTCCCGCTGCCGTTGTTGAAGACAGCCTCCAGCTGCTGCACGGAGCCCAGGTTCACCGTGTACTTCGCGTAGCCCGTCACCTCCGCGTCCGGCATCAGCACGCCCGGCGCCGTCGTCCACGTGCCACCCGCTGGACGGTAGTGGATGTACGGCGTGGCGAAGCCCTTCTTGTAATAGACCGTCGTCGTGTACCCCAGCCCGGTGGTGACGGAGAGCGCGGCGCTGGCCACGGAGGTATTCCCCGCCGCGTCGCGAGCCTTCACGGTGTAGCTGTACGCCGTGCTCGAAGACAGCCCAGTGTCCGTGTACGTCGTCGCCGTGGGCGCGGACACCTGCGTGCCATTGCGAAACACGAGGTAGTCACTCACGCCGTAGTTGTCCGTGGCGGCCGTCCAGCTCAGCACCACCGAGGAGCTGGTGACGCCCGAAGCGGAGAGCCCCGAGGGCGCCGACGGCGCCGTGGTGTCCGGGGGCAGGGTGGTGACGGAGAGCGCGCTGCTCGCCGCGGAGGTGTTGCCCGCAGCGTCCCGTGCCCGCACGGTGTAACTGTACGCCGTGCCCGCCGTGAGCCCGCTGTCCGTGTAGCTCGTCGTGGAAGGCGAGCCCACCTGCGTGCCATTGCGGAACACCTGGTAGCCCGTCACGCCGACGTTGTCCGTGGAGGCCGTCCACGTCAGCGTCACGGAGCGGTCCGTGCGCGTCGCCGCGAGCCCCGTGGGCGCGGTCGGAGCGGTCGTGTCCACGCGGAGGAACGGGTAGGTGCCCGTCACCGAGCCGTTGATGTCCTCGATGTACTTGCCGCCCTCCAACCGGTACTTCCCGGCGCCCACGTAGACGGATTGGATCTCGCTCCGGGTGACGTTGCCGCGCGAGTCGGTGGCCTCGATGTAGTAGTCGAGCAGCTGGTCGCGGTAGGCCCCGAGGTACACGTAGTAGAGGTCGCCAATCTCCTGCGCGGCCACCTTCTGCATCACCGGCAGGTGCGCCGGCTGCCACGCCACGCCGTTCATCACCGGCCGCAGCTCGCGGCGCTGGAGCGGGTAGTCCGCCCACGCGCCCACGCGCGACGGGTCGATGCCAGGCACGCCCGCGGCCTTCAGCGCCACCGGGTCGTAGACGCGAGGCGTGTTGTCCAGCGGGTCGATGCTCTTCGCCGTGTGCACGCGCACGCGTGCCTTGATGCTGGTGATGCCGCTGACATCGAACGCGTAGGTATACAGCGCGAAGTTGTTGTCGAAGTGGTGCAGCGTCCACCCTTCGGACTTGTCCGTGTTGGCGCTGCCCGGGTTGTACGGCCAGCGCTGCGGCCACCAGACGGACGGGCCCGTGCGGTCCTGCGCCAGCCGGTCCTGCACGTACGGCTTGGAGAAGTAGAGCGACTGGTTGAAGGACAGCGTGGGCTTCACGTTGTCGTCCACGTTCTCGTCGTAGTAGCCGAAGCCGGAGTCCATGGCCGGCAGGAGGAAATACCAGGCCAGCTCCGCGGGGTTCGCGCCGCCCGCCCAGTCATTCGCCGCGTCGCCCTTCACCGGGAAGGACAGCATCCACGGGTTGAGCTGGTTGCCCGCGTGAGTCACCTGCGAGTCCAGCGCCGTGGTGGGCTTCCAGTGGTTGGGGTGCGCGTCCAGCCAGAGTTGCTCGGCCGTCTTGGCGTAGTTGAGCGAGGCCTGGAGCAGCGCGAAGTTGCGCTCCAGGTAGTGCCAGCCGTGCTCCAGCGACACCGTCATCCCCTCCTGCACGCCGCTCAGGTTCGTCTTGGGCGCCAGGTTGAGCCCGGTGGCGGAGTTGAAGGCCGGGAACTGCCCCTTCCAGATGCCGAAGGGCAGCCGCCAGTGGTGCCACTGCGGGTCGGAAGACGAATCGCGCGTGTCCACCCACGAGCCGTCCTGCACGTGCACCACGTCCGTGGCGACAGGCGTGTTGTTGACCAGGTACTCGTCGATGCCCAGGCACTGCACGCCGCCGGTGCAGGTGACGGCGCGGCCGTTGAGCCACGTGTCGAGCGAACCCGCGCGCCCGCCGGAGTTGTCGCCGTCATGCGCGAGCACGAAGAACTGCTTCTGGGACACCAGCCCCTCGAAGTTGCGCAGGCCCACCACGTCCACGGTGGCCTGCCCCTCCCAGCCCTCCAGCCAGGAGCCGTTCTGGTTGACGGGGATGCCCACGACGCGCGACTCGGCGCCCGTGGCCGGGTCCACGTAGCGCACCCAGTGCGGCGTGGAGGCGAAGGGGTACTTGTTGCGGATGACCTGCTGCTCGTGCGCCATGGACTCGCTCACCCAGGCGCCCACGGTGCTGGTGTTCTGGAGGTCCGCGCGGTTGGGCGGCGACACCAGCGTGTCCGAGCCCGGGTCGTTGAGGAACGGGTAGTCCTTCAGCGTGCGGGAGAAGTGGTTGTCGCCGATGACGGACCACTTCACGCCCAGCTTCGCCAGCGTGGGGATGAGCCGCTCGCTGAAGCCCAGCTCCGTGGGGAAGAAGCCCTTGGAGGCCGTGAAACCGCTGCCCAGGAAGTACGACTGGGACAGCGTGGCGCTCTGGTAGATGAGGTCCTTGAGGAAGTACTCCGGCCCCACCAGCGGGCCCATGGAGTGGTGGCCCGTGAAGTGGATGAGGTCCAACGAGCGGTTTCCCGCGGGCGTGCGCAGGTTGGCGTAGCGGTCGCGCCAGGTGGCGCCCCAGTTGGCGTTGTCGTAGCCAGACACGTTGCGGCGGGTGACCAGGTCGTTGACGTTGTTCACCACCGCGCCGGACATGGTGACGTGAATCTGCCCCGTGGAGGCGTTGGCCTTCATGTCCGCGGCCACGTCCGGCGGCCAGTATTGATACGCGCCCACCTTCGCGTGGTGCGAGTAATACGTCACCAGGTCGTCGTGCGGCATGGGCGCGCCCGACGGCAGGAAATAGGTGTAGTTGGCCGGAGGTGACTGCTTTATCTGGATGACCTGCCCGTCATACGCGTAGCGGATGGGGCTACCCACCGGCGTCGCGTTGTATTGGGTCAGGTCGTAGTACGCCCAGAAGTTGGGCATGTGATTGTGATACACGTGCGCGGCGGCGATTTGGGCCTTTGCCGGTTGCGCGTGTAACAGGATGACGGCGAACACCGCGAGCAAGGCCAGTTGCGGCTGTCTTTTCATGGCGCGTCCTCACCGGACGAGAGGGGCCGTCCGGTGCGCGCTGCTTACTGGCGTTTGACTCAAGATTTCCCATGTAAACTGGGAATGACAATCTGTAAAACGATACTGCGATGCGTCAGGCATTCGCGGACAAGCGGTCGTTGACAGGGGGCATGCGGGCCCGGACAGTCGGGCGCGCCATGGCCACCTATCCCGCGTCAGCCCGTGAAGCCTTTGTCCAATTGCGTACGCTTTCGGAGGCGCTGGCCCGGCCGGAAGAGCGTGCTCAGGCGCTGGCGGAGCTGCGCGAATTGGCGGAGCTGTCGCGCGACCAGCCGGAGGGTGCGCCGCTGCGGCTGGCGTCGGTGGTGGTGGCGGTGGGCGCGTCCCAGGAGCGGCTGGAGTTGTTGATTCCGCCGTCCATCTTCGCGCCCGAGGCGTGGGCGTTCACGTTCCTGGAGGGGCTCCTGAAGGTCCCGCTGGACGAGTACGCCGGCAAGCAGCTGGTGGAGGTGGGCTCCGGCTCTGGGTGGATCTGCATCGCGCTGGCGAAGTTCACGGGGCTCGCGCGCATCCGGGGGCTGGACCTGAACCCGCAGGCCCCGGCGGTGGGGTTGTGCAATGCGTGGCTCAACGGCGACGAGGCGCTGGTGTCCCGGCTGTCCTTTGGCGAGAGCGACCTGCTGCTCGGCCTGCCGCAGAAGCCGGAGTGGGACTTCATCGTCGGATGCATCCCGCAGGTGCTGCGGAGTGATGACCTGCCCGCGGAGCTGGCGCAGGCGGATGAGCAGGCGCTGCTGGACCTGTCCAACTACACCTCGTTGCAGAACGTCTACGAGGACCACTTCGGCCTGGGGCTCATCGCGCGCCTGCTCAACGAGGCGCCGGAGCGGCTGCTGCCTGGGGGCCGGCTGCTCTTGAACCTGGCGGGCCGTCCGGGCCGCGCCATCATCGCGCGGATGTTCACCCGGCGCGGCTTCACCACCCGCGTGCGCGTGGCCCGGCGGGTGATGCAGGCGGCGGACACGGACATCCGCCCGCTGGTGTCGCTGGAGCAGCGCACCGGGCGGGAGTTCGAGTTCTTCATGGAGGCCCACAGCCCGGAGCCCCTGCGCGCGGCGACGGCGCTGGGCTGGTTGCAGTCAGGCCAGCCCATCTGGCACGAGGTCGCGGTGTGGGAGGCCCAGCTGTCGCTACCCCGGGAGACGCTGGCCCTGCGCGCGGCGCTGCGCTCGCTGGGCATCGCGGCGCTCCAGGAGGAGCTGGACCTGGGGGCGGCGTCCGCGGAGCAGCTGGGCTTCGTCACGGCGCTCGCGGAGCGGCTGTCGCAGGCGCCCTTCCTGCCCTACGCGCACGAGGCCGGCGACGCGTCCTTCCGCAGGCTGGTGGCCCGCTACCTGGATCGCCACTTCGGCCTGAGGTTGTCGGAGGACTCGCTGTTCGTCGCGCCCGAGCGCGAGCAGGCCGTCTATTCCTTCCTGCTCGCCACGTGCGACCCCGGGGACACGGTGCTGGTGTCGCGCAGCCTGCACCCGCTCTACGCGCGCGCGCTGGACAAGGCGGGCGTGCGCGCCACCGTGACGCACAACACGCTGGGGGAGATCCGCCGCCTGCTGAGCGCCTTCGACGTGAAGGCCGTGCTGCTGACGGTGGAGCCGGGTGAGCGCACCAACCTGGCGGTGCTGCGCGACATCGTGGCGGAGGCCGCGCGGCGGGGCATCTGGGTGGTGCTGGACGAGAGCGCCTTCTTCAACATCACCGGCGACGTGGAGCCGCGCACCCTCTTCGAGTTCCTCGCGCGGACGCAGCACGCGCCCAACCTGGTCATCCTGTACGGCCTCATCAAGAACGCGGTGTGGCCAGACCTGGAACTGACGTTGCTGCTCCCAGTGCCGAAGCCGCTGCGCGCGGACCTGGAGGTGGCGGCGGAGGTGACGTACTCGCGCATCAGCGTGCTGGCGGAGTGGTTCTACGAGCGCACCTTCTCGGAGCTGCTCGCCTTCCGCATGGCCTTCGCGGAGCCGGTGCCGCCTTCGCCGCACCGGGCGCCGGAGGTGCCACTGCCGCGCTCGAGCCGCATCGCGAGGCTGTCGGAGCTGCCCGCGTTCGCGCCCAGGTTCTTCCGCGAGGACGACCCGGAGCTCGTGCGCCTGGACTACGGCGAGAACGAGGGCCCCATGCCGCTGCCGTTGGTGGAGGGGCTCATCGCGGCGGGCGTCGCACCGCGCGCGGACGGGGCGCAGACGGGGCTGGCGGAGGCCGTGGCGGCCTTCCTGCTGGAGACGCGAGGGGCCCGCTATGCCCCCGAGGACGTCGTGGTGGCGCCCGGCGTCTGGCCGCTCATGCACCACCTGGGCGTGGCGCTGCGCCAGCGGCTGGGCCGGATGCCGCGCGTGTTCCTGGTGACGCCTTGTTACGGAGTGCTCGCGCCCACGTTCCTCGCGGCGGGGTGCGAGGTGGAGTCCGGCCCGCTGGGCACGCTGCTGTCGCGCCGTGCGCGGGGGGCGACGCCGGACGCGGTGGTGTTGTCGCAGCCGGCGAACCCCACGGGGCACTACCTGTCGCACGAGGAGTTGATGGCGCTGGCGACGTTCGTGGTGGAGCAGCGCTGTCTCTGGATCTCGGATGAAATCTTCGGCCTGGTGAACCTCACCAACCCCACGGCGGAAACGGTGCACAGCCCGGTGACGCTGGAGGGTGCGGTGCCCGGCATCGGCGCGCGGACGGTGCTGTTGGGCGGACTGTCGAAGGAGTTCGCGGCCGGAGGCCTGCGCGTGGGGTGGGTGGCCACGAAGGACCGGGCACTGGTGGCGGCGCTGCGCGACAGCGCCCCGGGAGTGCTGCATACGCCCACCGCGCGCGCGGCGGCGTACCTGTACGCGGCCCATGCGCGCGGACCGGACGGACAGCTGCTCTACGCCGCCCGGCACAAGGCGCTGAGGAACTACCTGGCGAGGATGCGGCGCGACCTCGCGGAGAAGCGCGCGTTGGTGGCGGAGGCGCTGCCGGACGATGGCCGCGCGGAGGCCACGGAGGCGGGGGGCTTGTTCCTCGCGCCGCCGATGACGGCCTGGCTGGGGCGCTCGGTGGATGGGGTGAAGCTCACGCCGGAGAACCTGCCGCGCGTCGTCTACGAGCACACGCACGTGGTGCTCAACAGCGGCGCGTGGTGCGGCGACCCGGAGCGCGTGCGCGCGGTGTTCTCCATTCCCCGGGAGAAGCTGTTGAAGGCCCGCGACCGCCTGCGGGCCTTCGGTCAGAGGCTGCGCTGACGGACCGGCGCGGCTTCAAGGGATGACCTCGGCGGCAGGTCGGAGCGGTCCAAACCTGTCCGACCGTCGGACAGGTTTCCGCCGCCCGGGCGAAGCAGACGCCTCCGGCCGAGCAGTTCCAAACCTGTCCGACAGTCGGACAAATTTCCGCTGCTCGGGCGAGGCGGACGCTCCCGGTCGAGCAGTTCCAAACCTGTCTGACAGTCGGACAAGTTTCAGCCGCCGGGACAAAGTGGGCGCCGTCCGGCCCCCAGCTTCAGGCCCGTCCGATAGTCCAACAGGTTTGAGCCGACCGGGCAAAGCGGGAGCCTCCAGGCCGCGCCGTTTCAAGCGTGTCCGACAGTCGGACACGTTTCTGCTGCCGGGCGAAGCAGACGCCTCCAGGCCGCGCGGTTCCAAACCTGTCCGACAGTCGGACAAGTTTCCCAGGCTCGGATGGAAACGGGAGCGTCCCGACCACGCAGTTCCAAACGTGTTCGACAGCCCGACAGGTTTCAGCCGCCCAAAAGCGGACCCCTTCCGCCGCGCGGTTCCGAACCTGTCCGACAGTCGGACAGGTTTCCGCCGCCCGGAATGAGCAGGCGGCTCCCGGCCGCGCCTTCCGGGACGTGTCCGACAGTCGGACAGGCTTCCGAGGTCCGGGTGGAAACGGGGGCGTCCCGGCCGCCCCGTTCCAAACCTGTCCGACAGGTTTCGGCCGCCTGGATGAGGCGGCCTGGCCCGGCTGCGCCGCTCCGAACCTGTCCGACAGTCGGACATGTTTCCGAGGCCCGGATGGAAACGGGCGCGTTCCGGCCGCGTCGTTCCGAACCTGTCCGACAGTCCGACAGGTTTCCGCCTTCCGGAGGCGGACGCCTTCCGACCGCGCCGCTCCGAACGTGTCCGACAGTCGGACAGGTCTTGGCCGCCTGGACGAAACGAGCAGCTTCCAGTCGCGTCGTTCCAAACGTGTCCGACAGTCCGACAGGTTTCGGCCGGCTGGACGAGGTGGGCACCTCCCGGCCGTGCCTTTTCAAACCTGTCCGACAATCGGACAGGTTTTGGCTGTGCGCCGCCGGCGGGGGACGTCTCCGGAGGGTTCTCGTGTTCTCATCCCTTTGGAGGGGGCTCATGCCCGAAGGCTGAGGGCGAATGGATGCCCCGGGCTGCGAGCCCGCGGCCACCGGCTGATGCGACGCGGACCGGGACCGTTCCTCTACACTGCGCCGGCCCATGATCCGCTCCCTCGCCGTCCTCCTCTGCTGTCTGCCTGCCGGCGCGCTCGCGGCCTCCGAGTCCTGGCTCGTGACGACCGACCTGTGGGGCAACCCCGCCTACCAACTCCTCACGCTGGCGCGCGACGGGAAGCGCCTCTCCGGTGAACTGGACGGCGATGCGCTGAAGGGGGAGCGCACGGGCAACGCCATCCACTTCGTCGTCACGGACTCGCGCCAGCAGACCTATGTCTTCGACGGCAAGGTGAGCGGTGAATCGCTGCGCGGCACCGCCGACTACCCGGACAGCAACAACCCGAAGACGCGGGTGTCCCATGCCTTCACGGGCCGGCTGCTGCCCTCTCGCCCCGCGGGCGGTCCCCGCGTGCATGACTTCACGCCCACCTCGTGGTCCAACGAGTTCACCGCGCACCGTGCGCCGGTGCTGACCGTCTGGCCGGGCGACACGGTGCGCACCTCGACGCTCGACTCTGGCGGCATGGACTCGAAGGGCGTCACCCGCGCCCTCTTCGGCAACCCGCAGACGGGGCCCTTCTTCATCGCCACCGCGAACCCGGGCGACACGCTGGCCATCCGCATGCGCCGCCTCAAGCTCAACCGCACGTTCGCGGACAGCCTGGATGGCATCGTGGGCCGGGCCCTCACGCCGGGCCTCGCCGCGAAGGCGACGGAGCTGGGCAAGCCCGTGCGCTGGAAGCTCGACCCCGAGCGCGGCGTCGCGACCCCGGAGAACCCGACGGAGCGCCTGAAGGCCTTCACCGTGCCGCTGCGGCCCATGCTGGGCGGCCTGGCCGTGGCGCCCGGCTTCGGATCCGCGCCGCTGTCCACCGGCGACACGGGCCGCTACGGCGGCAACATGGACTTCAACGAGGTCGTGGAGGGCAACACCGTCTACCTGCCCGTGGCGCAGCCCGGAGCGCTCCTGTACCTGGGCGACGCGCACGCCGCGCAGGGCGACGGCGAGACGTCGCAGTACGCCCTGGAGACCTCCATGGACGTCGAGTTCACCGTGGACGTCCTGCACGGCAAGCCGCCGCCCTCCACGCCTCGCGTGGAGTCCCCCACGCACCTGATGGCGCTGGGGCAGGGCGGCTCACTGGACGACGCCCTGCGCTCCGCGACGCAGGGGCTGACGCAGTGGCTGGAGCAGGACTACGGGCTCACCCTGTCGGAGAGCGCGCAGGTGCTGGGCAGCTCCGTCCAGTACGTTGTCGCGAACCTCGCCGGGCGCAGCGTGGGCGTCGCCGCGAAGCTGGACAAGGCCCGGCTCCAGGCCCTCCGACCCTCGGTGAAGTGAGCTGTAGTCCCGGGGGGGCCCGCGGCCCCGGAAAATGGGGCGGAAATGCCGTGTCGATTCCGCGGCCCCTCGTTCGACATGGAGATGAACCCTCCCGGTCACCCGGGAGCACTCATTCCGCCGAACCGGGAGCCTCCCATGGCCATCAAGATCGCAATCGCCGTCCTCGTCATCGTCGTCGCGCTGGGCGCCTTCGTCGCCACCCGCCCGGACCACTTCCGCATCGAGCGCAACGCGCACGTGGCCGCGCCCCCGGAGACCGTCTTCCCGCTGATCAACAGCCTGCGCCGGTTCGACACGTGGAACCCGTTCCGCTCCGAGCCCGGGCCCGGCGTGACCAATGTCTTCGACGGGCCCAACGAAGGACCGGGCGCCAGCTTCGCCTATGCCGGCGGTGAGTCCGGGGCTGGGCGCATGACCATCGTGGAGAGCCAGCCCAGCGCGCGCGTCGTCCTCAAGCTGGAGTTCATCAAGCCGTTCGAAGCCACGAACCAGACCACCTTCACGCTCACGCCGGAGAACGGCGGCACTCGCGTGAGCTGGGCGATGGAGGGCGAGAACACCCTGATGGGCAAGGTGATGTCGCTCGTCGTGAACATGGACACGATGCTCGGCAAGGAGTTCGAGAAGGGCCTCGCGAACCTGGACGCCGTCGCGCGGGGAGTCACCCCGCCTTCCAGCGCGAGCGCCCAGGTCGACGCGGCGACGCCCGCCCCGGCGCTCTAAGCGAACGCCTCAGTCCTCCAGCGCCCGGTAGGCGCCCTTGGAGAACTCCAGGGCCAGGGCCTCGTCGTCGGGGCCCTGCGCCCTTCGCTGTGTCAGGAGGATGGCGCTCAGGTCCTGCCGGGGGTCGATGAAGAACGTCGGGCCGTAGCCGCCGGCCCAGCCGTAGCGTCCAGCGGTGGGGGAGATGCCATCCGGCTTCGTGCACACGGCTCCGCCGAAGCCCCATCCGGACGCATCCCAGAAGCCGGGGAAGAAGGGCGAGGCGGCCTTCTGCTCCTCCGGAATCTGATCCGTCAGCAACTCCTGGACGCTCGAGGAGGACAGTAGCCGGGTGTTCCCGGCCCGGCCTCCGCTCAGCAGCATCCGGCAGAAGGCGAGGAGATCATCGGCCGTGGACACGAGCCCTCCCTGGCCTCCTCCCGACGGAAACGCCGGAGGCCGCGACCAGAAGCTGTCCGCCGGTGTGTCCCACGCCTCCAGCCTCCCCGTGGCGTCGTCGAGCGCGTAGGCCGTCGTGAGCCGGTCGAGCTTCTCCGCGGGCACGGTGAACGCCGTGTCCTTCATGCCCAGCGGGACGAAGAGCGCCTCGCGCAGGAAGTCGTCGAAGCGCATGCCCGAGGCCCGTGCGACGAGCACGCCCAGGACCTCGTAGCCGGTGTGATAGCTCCACCGCTCTCCCGGCTGATGCATGAGCGGCAGCGTGCCCAGCCGCCGCATGAATTCGTCGGGCGGATCCGTGAGCGCGTGGAATCCGGGCGCCACCCGGGCTTCGCTCATGGCCCGCTGGATGGGGTGCGTGCCGGGCGGCGCCATCACCGCGCCCAGCCCCCAGCGCAGCGTGAGCAGGTCCCGCACGGTGATGGCGCGCTTCGCGGGAACGGTGTCGTCGAGCGGGCCGCCGGGAGTGCGCAGGACGCGGCGGTCCGCCAGCTCCGGCAGCCACGGGTCGATGGCGCCGTCGAGCGGGAGCTTCCCGTCCTCCACGAGCATCAGCGTGGCCACCGCCGTGATGGGCTTGGCCATGGACGCCAGCCGGAAGAGGCTGTCCCGCCGCATGGGCGGACCGGAGGGCGCAAGGCCCTGCGTGCCCAGCACGTCGACGTGCACGGTGTCTCCGCGAGCGACCAGGGCGACGATACCGGGCAGGTCACCGCGTTCGACGTGGCCGCGCAGGGCGGAGGTCACGTCGGCGAGCCGTGACGGGGAAAGCGCGGCGGAGCGTGGGTGCATGGCCTTGAGTCTAGTCCTGCGACGCCGGCCGCGAGTCCAAATGCATGGAGGCAGGCCAGCGCTTCAGCGCTTCGCGAGGATGAAGGCGGTGACGGAATAGCGCTGGTGGCCCCGGGCCTCGGACGTCCATTCCGTCACGCGGTGGGGGGCGCCCCTCGCGCGGAAGATGAACACCGAGTTGAAGAGCGGCGGGACGCGCATCATGTCCGCATCCACTTCGGGATGCCGGAAGGTGAGGACGCCTCCGAAGCGGTCCTCCCACGGGCGCGTGAAGTTGTAGACGACGGCGAGCCCTTCCTCGTCCGTGTCCCGGTGCTCCGGGAAGAACTCGCCTACGTCCATGCGCGACACCTGCACCTGCCGCGTCTCCAGCGGCTCGGGCCAGCCCACCAGCGCTGCGTGGAAGGCCGCTCCGTCCGCGCTCTTGAGCCACGCGCAGAAGTCCGTCAGGGCGGAGGGCTCCTGTTGATGCAGCGGCGCGATGTGCAGCGGATAGGGCCCGTGGTGGTGGCGCACGAAGCGCGCGTCTCGCAGGGCCTGGTGCAGGGCCTCGGCGCGCTCGGGGAAGAGGGCGTCCGTGAGGCAGAGGTGCGGCACCCGTCCGCCTTCGATGAACTCCCGGCGGAGCGTGGCGTGCAGGGCTTCGGAGACGGAGGCCAGGCGCGTCCACGCGGTCGCGGAGGCCGGGAACACCTCCGGCTTCGGGGACGGAACGGGGCCGAAGATGCTGTCGGCGTAGTCCGTGATGAAGAACCCGCTCGGGCGCTCAGGCCTTGGAGACGAGGTAGCTGGCGAGCCGGGTGATGACTTTGCCGTCGCGCGGATCATCGAAGAAGGAGATGGCGGGAGTGGGGTTGAACTCAAGCGCCACGAAGGCGCCGTCAGGCGTGCGCCGCAGGTCCACCGCCGTGAAGACCATGCCCAGCGCTCTGGCGCCCTTGAGACACACCGCCCAGGCCTCCTTCGGCAGGCGGGCGGGCTTCACCCGGTGCAGGTTCTGCCTCGCGTCCACCACGCCGTCCGTGGGGATGTGGAAGGCGGACACGGGCTCTCCGTCGAGCACGTAGGCGCGGAACTCGTCGCCCTGGATCTGCTCCTGGAACAGCACCGGGCAGTTGGCGAGCAGTTGGAGCCGCTCCTCGGTGAGGTCCGCCTCCTCCACCTTGCGCACCAGCGCGCCGCCGCTCAGGGGCTTGTAGATGACGGCCCCTTGGCGCGCGACGAACTCGCGCACCGCGTCCGGCGAGGCGGTGGCCAGGGTGCTGGGGACGGGAATGCGGTGGCGGCGCAGCAAGGCCAGCTGTTGCAGCTTCAGGTAGTGCAGCTCCACCGCCTCCAGCGGATTGACGAACGAGCCGCCGCGCCGGTGGAGCGAACGCAGCACGGAGTGGAGGAACGACTGGCGCTCCCGCTCCGCCAGGTACTGCTCCTGCCAGCGCGGGAAGTTGCGCTCGGACAGGGCCTCGGCCTCGGGGACCGGGAGTGAGAGGCGCACGAGCTTGAGGTAGAACGAGCGCAGGTCGCTGAGACACTCACCGTCCCAGTGCACCTCTCCGTCCTCCCAGCTCAACGCGGCGGAGTCCGGGACCCGATCCGTTTCCAGGACGATGGCTCGCGCACGCCGCCGCTCCACCGCTTCCGCGACGAAGCGGGTGGCGTCATCCGAGCGCGAGCCGATGACCACGACCTTCTTGCGAGACGTCATGGGGTCCCTGACTTCGCCCGCCCGGTGTTCAGACCGGGCTGTCCATCTTGACCTTCACGATGCCGCCATCCAGCGGCTTGAGGTCCGGGAGCTTCGAGCCACGCGTGGGGTCATCCATCATGACCTTCACCACGCCGCTGTCCGCCGGAGGCTTGAAGTCCGGCAGCTTCAAGCCACCGGTCGGATCATCCATCCGGACCTTCACCCGGCCACCATCCGGCGGAGTGAAGTCCGGCAGCTTCGAGCCACGGGTCGGGTCATCCATCATGACCTTCACCATGCCGCCGTCCCGCGGCTTGAAGTCCGGCAGGTTCAAGCCGCCGGTCGGATCATCCATCCGGATCTTCACCCGGCCTCCGTCCGGCGGAGTGAAGTCCGGCAGGTTCAAGCCACCGGTCGGATCATCCATCCGGATCTTCACCCGGCCTCCGTCCGGCGGAGTGAAGTCCGGCAGCTTCGAGCCGCGGGTGGGGTCATCCATCATGACCTTCACCATGCCGCTGTCCTTCGGCGGCTTGAGGCCGACGCCGTCGCCCACGAACTGGTCCGCGAGCTCACGGGCCTTCGGGGTCAACTTGACCTTCTCGAAGGCGTCACGCACCTGGGTCTTCTGCTGGGGGCTCAGCTGGTTCGCGTCAGCGCCCTGGAGCGCCTTCTTGAGGGCCGGGGCGCCCACGGCCTTGCCAGCCGTGCTGGCGGTCTTCAGGGCGGTCTGCAGCGACGAGACGAAGCCCGTGGGGGATTTGATCTGGGTCATGAAGATTCCTTTGGAAAGGTTATCGGCATGCCTGGCCGGGAGTTGCTTGATTCTCTGAGGATGAGAGTCCCGGTAGACCCTGGGGCTGCCTGGCCGCCCGCCGTCTTCCTTCGGGACGTGGGCGACCCAACCCTTGAAGACAAGGGGAGGAGACACCATGGCGCACCGAGACGACGGACTGCTGGTGCGAGCGCTTGCCGAGTCCGTGCGGCCGCTCCAGGGGACGCGGGAGGACTTCGGGCCCCTGATGGACCTGGTGGGGGATGCGACGTGCGTGCTGATTGGGGAGGCGACCCACGGCACGCACGAGTTCTACCGGCTGCGCGCGCTGCTGACGCGGAGGCTCATCGAGGAAAAGGGCTTCAACGCCGTCGCGGTGGAGGCGGACTGGCCGGACGCGTACCGCATCAACCGCTACGTGCGGGCCATGGGCACCGACGCGGACGCGGTGGAGTCGCTCTCCGACTTCCAGCGCTTCCCCGCGTGGATGTGGCGCAACGCGGACGTGCTGGACTTCGCGGGCTGGCTGCGGACACACAACGACCGCCACTCCGCGCGGGAGAAGGTCGGGTTCTACGGGCTGGACCTCTACAGCCTCCACGCCTCCATGGGCGCGGTGCTGAAGTACCTGGACCGGACGGATCCCGAGGCCGCGAAGCGCGCCCGGTACCGCTACGCGTGCTTCGAGCACTTCGGCGAGGACCCGAAGGACTACGGCCACGCGACGTCGCTGGGCCTGTCGCCGGACTGCGAGCGGCAGGTCGTGGACCAGCTCCGCGAACTGCAACGGGAGCGCGAGGCACTGCTGCGCCGGGATGGCTTCATCGCGGAGGACTCGCAGTTCGAGGCGGAGCAGAACGCGCGGGTCGTCCAGAACGCGGAGGAGTACTACCGCTCCATGTTCCATGGACGCATCTCGTCCTGGAACCTGCGCGACACGCACATGGCGGACACGCTGGATGCGCTGATGGGCTTCCTGAATCGCCGGCTGGGGGCCGCCCGCATCGTGGTCTGGGCGCACAACTCGCACGTCGGGGACGCGCGCGCGACGGAGATGGGGGAGTCGGGCGAGGTGAACCTGGGCCAGCTGACGCGCCAGCGGCACCCGCGAGCGACGCGGCACATCGGCTTCAGCACGTACCGGGGCACCGTCACCGCGGCCTCCAACTGGGGTGGGACCGCCGAGCGCAAGCAGGTCCGCCACGGGCTCGCGGGCAGCTGCGAGTCCCTCTTCCATCAGGTCGGCCTGCCGGGCTTCCTGCTGGACCTCCGTGAGCTGGGCGAGGCCGCCGGAGCACTCCGCGAGCGGCGCCTGCAACGGGCCATTGGCGTCATCTACCGGCCCGAGACGGAGCGCAGGAGCCACTACTTCCACACGCGGCTGCCGGATCAGTTCGACGCGATGTTGCACATCGACGAGACGCGCGCGCTCGAACCGCTGGAGCGCACCGCCGGATGGGAGCGCGGTGAGGCGCCGGAGACCTATCCGACGGGCCTGTAGTCGCCAGGAGTCGCGGCTACCTCCGGGGCCGGCTGGACGCCTTGCGGGTGGCCGCCGCCTTGCGGGCGGACGTCTTGCGAGCGGTGGCTGTTCGCTGGCGTGAGGCGCTCTTCGCCTGGGCGGACAGGGCCTGCTTGGAAGCCGCTTGACGGCCCTCCCGCTTGAGCGCGCCCTGCGTGGCCTTGCTCCGCTTCTTCGACGGTGCCCGGGGCTTGCGCTCCTCTTGCCCCACCTCCAGGTCCTGCTTCGCCGAGCGCCGTGTGCGCGCGGAGGCCTGCTTCTCCGTGGGCGGCTTCAGCGGGACGCCCGCGCGACGCGCCTTCGACAATCCAATCGCGATGGCCTGCTTCGAAGAGCGTGCGCCATGCTCGCCTTCGCGGATGTGCTCCAGTTCCTCGTGCACGAACTCACCCGCGGCGGTGCTGGGGCTCTTGCCCTCGCGCAGGTCCTTCTTCGCTCGTGTAACGGTGGCCTTGTCGGGCATGGCTTCCTCCCATTCGGGTTACGGTCCTGGCCCAAAGGTGCGGACGCTCCGCGCCCAGGCAAGCCGTGCCCCGTGTCCGGAGGGAGCCCCATGCGGTGGTGGTGCCTCATGCTGTTGCTTGCTTCCTGTTCGGCGCACCGGTCCTCCGGTGGCGGCGTGCCGGACGAAGCGAACGCGCGGGACCTGCGCGCCCGCATCCACGAGGCCCGGGGCGAAGCAGCCGCCGAGTCCCGGCAGTGGAGCGTGGCGGCGGCGTCGTTCGCGCTCGCTCGGGCCTCGCGGGATTCGCTCACCGCGCAGTGGGGACAGGGCCAGGCGGTGGACCGCGCCTCCACGCTGCGCTGGTCGAAGCGCATCCAGGGCTCGGTGCTCGCCCTGGCGTTCACGCCGGATGGCCGCGTGCTGGCGTCCGGGCATTACGACTCCGTCGTCCGGCTCTGGGACGTGGAGCGCGGCGAGCTGCTGGCGGAGCTGAAGGGCCACACGGCCGAGGTCCACGCCGTGGCCTTCTCGCCGGACGGCCGCTGGCTGGCTTCCGCGGGAAGACCCGGCGAGCTCCGGGTCTGGGATTGGCGCCAGGGCAAGCCGCACGCGGTGATTCCCGGCCACACCGACGTCGTGCTCGGGCTGGCCTTCTCGCCCGACGGCAGGCGGCTGGCCTCTGGCGGCCTGGACAAGGCGGTCCGCGTCTGGGACTTCGAGACGGGCGCCGAGCAGCTGCGCTTCGAACACGACGACTACGTCCTCGCCGTCGCCTTCTCTCCGGACGGCAGGCGGCTCTTGTCCACGAGCGCGGACCGGAGCGCGCGGCTGTGGGACCTGGAGTCGCGCAAGGAGCTCCACCGTCTCGTGGGGCATGCAGAGAGGGTGGTGGCGGGCGCGTTCTCCTCGGACGGACAGCGCATCATGACGGCGGCGGGCGACCGGGCCGTGCGCTTCTGGGACGCCCGCTCGGGACAGCTCACCGACGTGTTCCGCAATACAGGCGACGTCTCCGTGGCCGCCATCGACAGCGGGTTCCAGCTCCTGGTCCAGGGCGGATGGGAAGGGCGCGTGCAACTCGTCGATGGCCATGAGGGCCATGGGGGCGCGCTGCTGGAGCGGATGGATGCGCATCACGCCGCCGTGATGAGCGTGGCCTTGTCACCGGACGGGCGCACGTTCGCTTCGGGCGGGATGGACGGCGTCCTCGACGTGTGGCGCCGGCCGGAGTTCCCCGCGCAGGTGCTGCTTCGCGGGCCCGACGTCTGGGTGGAGGCGCTGGCGTTCTCCCAGGACCGCGAGCTGATGACAGGCAGTGAGGAAGGCTGGCGGCGGTGGCGCATCGCGGAGGGAAGGGAGCTCCGTCCGGAAGTGGGAGGAACGGAGTCCGCGGTGTCCCTGGCGGTGAGCCCGGACCGCGAGCGCATCGCGGTGGGCACGCTGAAGGGGAAGGCGCTCGTGCTGGACGCGCGTTCGGGGCGGGTGCTGCTGGAGCTGCCAGGGGGGAACGGCTCCGTGCGCGCGGTGGCCTTCAGCCCGGATGGGGCGCTCCTCGCCGTAGCGGGCGATCCGGACATCCAGCTCTGGTCCGTGGCCGATAGCAGGCCCGTGGGACTGCTCCAGGGACACACCGCCAGGGTCTGGGCCCTGGCCTTCGACAGCACGGGGCGCAGGCTCGCGTCAGGCAGCAAGGACACGACGGTGCGGACCTGGGACGTGGAGCGGCGTCAGCCCCTCTTGCGGCTCGACATGGGCGAGCCCGTGCGCGCCGTGGCCTTCACCCCGTCCGAACCCCACCTGGTGACGGCGGGAATGCGTCAGCCCTTGCGCGTCTGGGACGTGACGGAGGGCCGGCTGTTGAAGACGCTGGGCGAGAAGACCGTGGGCGTGCTCGCCCTGGCCATGTCTCCGGATGGCCGCTTCCTGGCCTCGTCGGGCATGGAGGCCGGAGTGAAGGTCTGGGGGCTGCCCTCCGGAGAACCGCTGGGGACGCTCACGGGACAGCAGGGCTTCGTGGCGGCCCTGGCCTTCTCCCCGGACGGCGCGTTCCTCGTCTCCGCGGCCTCCGACCGGAAGCTCCAGCTGAACCGGTTCGACTCCGTGGCCCATCCGCCCCCGGCGGGAGCGGGCATCGACGAGCTCCTGCGCCGCTACGGGCTCGTCTGGGACGAGGCTCGGTTCCGCCTCACACCATCCGCAGGAAGCGATTGAGGTCGCGGAACAACCAGAGGGGGCTGCCGTGCCACACGGCCACCTCCAGCACCCCCGCCCAGACGACAAGCCCCATCCGCACCGCCGAGGGCCAGCGGGGAGCGCGCAGCACGCCCACGCACAGGGGCACCAGCAGCAGCGCGGAGGCATGCCACCAGTGGCGTGTGTCGATGACCGCGAGCAACACCCCCAGCCCCACCGACGCGGTCACCAGTCCGTCCGACCCACGCCAGGACAGCGCCAGCACCCCCGCGCTCAAGCCCATCACCAAGGCCACGGTGCCGGGCTCGCCCAGGATGGAAGGCGTCGCCGCATCCGTCTGGGCGGCCAGCGGCGCCATCCACAGGAACGTGCGCACGCAGAGGACCCCCGCCGCCGCCACCCCGAGCAACGTGCCCCACGGCCACTGACGCACCGGCCGCGCATGCACCACGCGCCACAGCGCCACCACGCCCACCGCGATGAGGACGAGCGCCCGGTAATGCAGCAGCGCCGCGAGCGCGAGCCACCGCAGCGCCACCACCGGGCGGTCCTTCGCGAGCGCCGCCAACGCCAGCACCCCGCAGACGAGCCACGCGCCGTCGTACTGGCCATTGAGCGCCAGCCGCATCAGCACCAGCCAGCAGAGAAGCCCCACCGCCCAGCGGCCTCCCGCCGGTTGCCCGTCCAACAGCCGCAGCGCCGCGTAGAGCGCCACGTGCGCGAAGACGAGCAGGTACAGCAGGCACACGTGTCCGAAGGTCTGGGGCGTCATGGGCACCCACTCGCCCACGAGCGCCAGCGGCAGGAAGAGGACCAGCGCGCCGGGCGGATACACGTAGGGCACGTCCAGCCAATGGTCGGTGGCCTGGCGGTAGGAGATGCCCTCGCGCAGCTCGCCCAGCGGCGCGGTGTAGAGGGCCTGAAGCCCGTGATGGAGGCCCACCCAGACCACGTATGGGTGGCGCACGTGGTCCGTGTAGCCCTCCTTCAGCGTCCCCAGCGACGTCACCCCGGACAGGGGAACGGCGGAGAACACGAGGAGCGACAGCAGCGTGAGCAGTCCCCACCGCGCGGCGGGATGTCGTACGAGGATGCCGGGGCCTTCCATGACGTCAGACGCTGGAGGCTGCCACGCGCGCGCGCAGGTCCTGCTTGAGGCCCAACGAGAAGAGCACCAGGGTGAGCAGGTACACGGGCTCGATGAAGAAGAGCTGCGGACCGCCGAGGGACAGGCCGTGGGTCTTCTTCTCGAAGACGACGTGCGCGCCCACCACCATCGCGAAGCGGAACACCATCACGCCCACCGCGATGCCCGCGGCCGTGCCCGTGGGAAGCCGGGCCACCGCTTCCGCGGCGAGCAGCGTGGGCACCAGCGGCAGGGCCATGAGCAGGCCCGCGGTCCACTCCAGCGTCATGGCGTACACGGCCACCGCGGCCACCAGCAGGTGCGCGGCGGTCAGCGGCGTGCCGGGAATGCGCACCCAGCACAGCGGCACCAGCAGGGCGAACGTGAAGAGGTAGGCTCCCACGAAGTGCACGGCGCGGCTGACACCATTCTCGTGCAGGGGCATCCAGACGCGCATCTTGTCGGCGAAGCTCATGGCCCCCCACCGTAGGCCATCCGCGCGCGGGATGCCCTCTCCGTGTGAAACCCGGAAGGCCGCCGCGCATCAGGGGGGCGCAACCTGAATTGGAAGACGGGGTGGACCATGAGAATCCTTGTGACGGGCGCGACGGGCTACATCGGTGCGGCGGTCGTGGACGCGCTCAAGCATGCGGGGCATCAGGTGGTGGGGCTGGCGCGGTCGGATGAAGCGCGGAGCAAGCTCACCGCCAAGGGCGTCCAGGCGGTGCGGGGCGACCTGAAGGACACGGCGAGCCTGACGGCCGCGGTGAAGGACGTGGACGCGGTCATCTGGACCGCGACGTCCAACGACAAGGACGTGGACACGCCGGCCGTGGCGGCGATGCTGGGCGCGCTCCAGGGCTCGAACAAGACGTTCCTCTACACGAGCGGCGTCTGGGTGCACGGCCACACGCAGGGCGTCGTCAACGAGGACGCGCCGCTGAACTCGACGCCCATCGTCGCGTGGCGCCCCTCGGTGGAGCAGCGCGCGCTGAGCACGCCGGGCGTGCGCGGCATCGTCCTTCGCCCGGGCGTCGTCTACGGGCAGGGGACGGGCATCCCCGCCATGCTCACCGGCTCCGTGAAGGACAAGGGCTCCGTCACCTACGTGGGCACGGGTGAGAACCACTGGGCGGTGGTGTTCGTGGAGGACCTGGCGGACCTCTACGTGCGCGCCGTGGAGAAGGCGCCCGCGGGCAGCGTCTTCGTCGCCACCCAGGGGCCGGGCGTGAAGGTGAAGGACGCCGCGCAGGCCGCCAGTGAAGGCGCGGGCGTGGCCGGCAGGACGGTGGCGTGGTCCCTGGAGGAGGCCCGCAAGCAGTTCGGCCCGTTCGCGGACGCGCTGGCGTTGGATCAGCGCTTCACGTCCGAGAAGGCGGAGAAGCTCCTGGGCTGGGCGCCCAGGGGCCCGGGCCTCCTCGAGGAGCTGCGCACCGGCTCCTACGCGCGCCGCTGAAGCAGCGGCTCAAGCAGAGGCGTTCAGGGCCGCGTTGTGCGCGTCACACGCGGCCTTCGCCAGCCGTGAGCCCACCGCGATGTAGCCGGGGTGGTGCACGTAGTCCGGAAGCGTGTCCTCCGACGTGCGCTCGTGGCGCATGTTGAGCGGGTAGAGCCCGGTCGACACCAGCGCCAGCCGCTGCGTCCGCCAGGACAGCCCCGCCTCCTCCATGACGCGCGCGAAGTCCGTCATCCGCTGGACGCGGTCCGCCTGCTCCAGCACGCCCGGGCGCATCGCCTTCGTGTAGCCGGGCTGGGGCTTGTAGTCCTTGCGCAGCTGATGCAGCTGGGCCTTGCGCCGCTCGGCGAGCAGTTCCTGGAAGCGCGGCTCGGTGGCCGTGAGCTGCTCCAGGACATCGCGCCCCATCTTCTCGTAGAAGACGGCGGTGGAATCGTCGCGCCGGACCTTGCCCTCCAGGAACCGCACGTAGCCGCGCGTCGCCTCCAGCAGCTCGCGCTCCGCCGCGTCCACGGTCGGAACGGCGACGCGCCGGGGGACCTCCACCGGCACGAAGACCTCTCTCGTGCCCGTGGGGCCGGTCTCGAAGTGGAACGCGTACCCGGTCTCCCGGTCCCCGAAGACGAGGACGAAGTCCGGCAACCGGGGCAGGGGATGAGGGGGCGTGGTGAGGATCCAATCCGCGGGGTCACTGTCCGTGAGCACCCGCAGCGCGACGAGCCCCCGCGCCTTCATCCCGTCCAGCCAGGCGTAGAAGGACGGCTCGAAGCCCCCGTCTGGCAGGGCGAAGCCCCCGAAGTCGTCCGGCCCCCGCACGAGCGCCGCGCCTCCAGGGTCGTCAATCACCTGCGCCCGCAGGTCGCATCCCCGCAGGCGCGCGTTGCCGACGATGGCGAGCTGCGGGACGTAGTCGTGGCGCGGCAGGGGCATGGTGTCGCGAAGGTCAGCTCCGGGACGTCTTGATCACCTTCGCGATGAGGCCCGCGTCCGTCACGCGGTCGTACTTGAAGGGCTGTCCTGGCCCCGACTGGTAGCGGTAGACCGTGAAGGGGCCCTTGTCCTCGCTGGCGTGCTCCGGCACGAGCACCGCGAAGCTCTCATTGCCCACGCCCACCATGTCGATGCAGCGCAGGCGCTCCAGCTTCCCGGCCGGGTCGCGCAGGTTGTAGACGTCGTCGATGCCGAAGCCGGCGAGGCCTTCGACCTCGGGCTCCTTGGGAAGGTACTTGCGCAGCACGCCCAGCACCTGCTCCAGGTACTGGCGGGCCGCCGTGGGGGTCGCCGGCAGCTCCTGGCGCTTCGCGTCCTCGCGCACCAGCGACACCAGCGTCGCGGACGGCAGGCGCGTGTCGGCGAGGATGGCCTCCAGCCCGTCGATGCCCGTGTACAGGGGAATGGTGTTGAAGCCCAGCGCGTGCCGGACCTGGTCCTCCACGTCGGACAGGGTCGAGTTGGGCGCGCAATAGGTCTTCAGGAAGGTGCGCGCCTTCTCCAACGGGGGCGCGTTCTTGAGGGCGTTCATGCGCGCCTGGAGCTCTTCGAGGCGCGCGCTCGTCTTGGGGTCGGCGGTCATCGGAAGGGGGCCTCAGGGACCAGGGAAGGCGGTCAATACCATCACCTGCGGCGGGGTGCCGTCGATGAGGCGCAGCTTGACGTTGTAGCTGCCCGCGTTCGCGGGGACGGCCCTGCGGCCCGCCGAGTCCACGGTGGCCGTGAAGCCATTGCCCACCGTCGTGCCGGGAGGCACGGGGATGTTGAGGTGGTCGCTGTGGCCGTACAGCGCCAGGTTCGTCTTGATGGTGTCCCAGTTGTCCGCCACGTACTTGTTGATGGTGGCGTCCATGGTCGCGTCGCTGGACCACTGGAAGGAGTTGTTCTCCACCTTGCCCCAGCCGGCGCCGTCGGTGACGCGGCTCTCGATGGTGCGCGCTCCAGGGGGCGCGTCCGCGATGTTCGTAGGCACCGACGCGCCGTGCCGGTCGAGGGTGTGCGCGTTGTGGGCCGCGCCGTGCGCCGCGTCGTTGGCGGCCACGTTGAGCGTGGGGCCGTTCGGGAAGGCCTCGGCCAGCTGCTGCTCGCGGATGACGCCCCGGCGCAGCATCTCCGTCTGGGCCCGCTCCGCGCGCACCTTGGCCATCTGCTGCGATTCGATGGGGACCTTGTTCCCCGCCGAATCCAGCTGCGTGAAGACGGCCGGGTCCGCGTCGCGGTTGAGCTCCGCCTGGGTCCGGGTCTTCGGGTCGTAGGTGCGCTCCGAGTACACCCGGCGCCCCTCGGCCTGGCGCGCCTTGAACTGCTGCGGCGTCTCCGTCGCGGCATTGCGCGGGCCGTTGATGGCGGCGTCCTCCGCGGCCGTCATGGGCACCTGCGGGGGCGGCGTCACCTGGCCCACGGTGTTCACCGTCGTGCCCACGCCCGCCCAGTCCGGCGTCGTGGCGCCCGGCGTGCCGTGCATGGCCACGGAGCCCGTGCCCGGCGCCAGCGACTCCAGCCGCTTCGCGTGGAACTCGATCTGGAACTCCACGTTGGCGATGTCGCGCTGGAGCGCCGCGCGCTCGGCGACGGTGGCCGCGGTGGGCTTGCCGCTCATTCCCGCGATGCTGTCGTCGATGCGCTTCTGCGCCGCCTCCAGGCCGCCCAGGATGTTCTTGAGCTTCTGCACCTCCAGCTTGGACTCGAAGCCCTGCGTGCCGTAGCCCGGCGTGCGGGTGAGGGCCTGCTGGACGCGGTCCTTGAGCTGGCGGATCTGCCCGGTGGGCCCCTCGTACTTCTGGAGCAGGCGCGCCGTCTCCTGGTGCGCGGCGATGTCCGCGGGCGTGGCGTGCGGCCCCGCCTCGATGCGCACCTGGCCGTTGTCGTAGCGCACCTTCGTGGTGTTGCCCGGCAGGTCCGGGTTGTGAATCACCGGGATTTCGCGCGGCTTGATCAGGTCCGCGCCCTTGGCCAGGCCGCCGCTGACGACACCGCCCGTCACCGCGCCCACGGTGCCGTCCGTCACCGCGCGGGTGGCCACGCGGCCCACGCCCGTGAGCGCGCCGTCCTTCCACGTCTCGGACTGGGTGGCCGCGTCCATGGCGCCACCGGCCGCGCCGCCGTAGGCACCTTCCTTGATGCCCTGCTTGATGGCGGTGCGCACGGTGCCCTCCGCCGTCTCACGCACCGTCGTGCGGACCGCGGCCTCCGTGGCCTGGGTGGCGGCCACGCGCGTGCCCCCCGTGACGGCGGAAGCGCCCTTGCCAATGGGAATCACCGCCGTGCCGCCCTCCACGGCGCCGATGAGCGCCTGGCGGCTCAGGTCCTGCGCCCCGGCCGCGCCGCCCTGGATGGTGGCGTACGTCACCGCGCGCGTGGTGGCGCCCAGCGCCGCGTACCCGGCGACGGCCAGGGGCGTGGCCGCGCCGCCCGTTGCGATGACGGCCGCGGTGGTCGCGGCGACGACGGCCACGGTGGCCGTGGTCTCCGCCAGCGAGTCCTTGGCGGACTGGAGCGCCTTCACGTCCTCCGTGGCGTAGCCCGTCAGCGTATTCGCGCGCTGGGTGTCACCCGTCGCGATGGCCCGGTCGGCGCGGTCCAGGTTGCGGTTGAGGATGTCGTTGTCCGACTCGCCCTTGGTGAGGTGCTGGATGCCGTCCAGCAGGTTCACGCCGAAGCCGGACTCGTTCGACTGGACCTCGCGCAGCCGCCGCACGCGCTCCTGCGCGGCGTTGGGGTCGTTGGGGTCGATGGCGCCCAGGTCGTAGTCCTGCTTGAGCAGCTCCAGCTCGTCGCGGCCGTCCAGCTCGCCGTCCAGCTCCGAGCGCAGGTCCTTGCCGTACTTCTGCTGGTAGGCGGCGGCGATGTCGTTCAGCTGGGCCTTGGACTTGCCGCTCAGCTCGGAGCGGATGGCGTCCTCGTCCGTGCCCATGCCGTCCATGGCCAGGAACAGCCGCTCCGCGGAGGCCTCCGCCTGCCCCTTGGCGTCGTCCGCGGCGGGCGGGTTGAGCAGGCGCAGCGTGACGTCCCGGTCGCCGCCGTCCCACTTCTGAATCTGGGCGTCCAGCGACTGGCCCGTCTGCTTCTGGTACTCGGCCTTGATGGCGTTGATCTGCTCCGGCGTCTTCCCCTGGAGGATGTCGCGCACGCCGCTCTCGTCCGCGCCGAAGAAGCCACCCATGGCCTCGCGCAGCCGGGCCGCGTCCGCCTGGGCCGGGTTGCCCTGCATCAGGCCGACGGCGCGGTCGTACTCCTCGGTGGACAGCTCGTCCTTGAGCTTCGCCTTCAGGCCCTCGTCCTGCGCGAGGATGGCGCGCTGCTCCGGCGTGGCCCGCTCCAGGCGCTCGAAGATGCGGCCCTCGTCGGTGCCCCAGCCGGCCATGTCCTCTTCCAGGCCGGCCTTGAGCGCCTGGGTCTCCAGCGCGGTGGCCTCCGCGGGCGTGGACGCCTGCCCAGCGCTGAGCATGCTCCGGGCGCGCTCCAGCTGCGCGCCGTCCATCTCCCGGCCCATGCGGGCCAGCAGGACGTCCTCGGGCTTCTGGCCCGCCGGGGTGCCGCCGTTCATGTCCGCGTACTGCTGCGCGATGGCGTGGCGCTCCGCGGGGGAGCGCTTCTCCAAAATCTTCAGCATGTCCTCGTTGGAGCCGAACAGGCCGTCCATCTCGGACTGGAGGTTGACCGCGTCGCTCTTCGCGCCGTTGCCCTGGAGCAGGCCTTCCGCGCGCTGCAGGTCGGAGCCGCCCAGCTCGTCCCGGATCTTCTCATCCAGGTTCTTGCCGTAGTGGTCCTGGTAGCTCTGGCGGATCATCGCGATCTGCTCGGGCGTCTTGCCCTCGAGCGTCTTGAAGATCTTGTCCTCGTCGGTGCCCCACCCGGTCATGCCGCCGTCCATGGCCTCGCGCAGGGCGCTGGCGTCCTTGTCCGCCTGGGCCTGCGTGTACGCAGGCGCGGCCGGGGCGGGAGCAGGCGCCGGGGCCTGCGGGGCGGGCGCGGGCGGTGCCGGCGGGCCGGCGACGGTGTTGCGCGTCGTCGCGACGTTCGCGGTCGGCGTCCCCAGCGACGGGCCGGTCCGGCCCTGGGGGCTCTCGAAGCTGGAGCGGTCGCGAGGCGCGGGCTTGGGTGCGGGAGGAGGAGGCGGCGGCGGTGGAAGAGGCTTTGGGGCCGGCGGCTGCTGCGGGAGCGTGCGCGGAAGGCCGTTGTTACGAGGTCCGTCGATCGCCATCGTCTGTCTCCGAAGACTTCTCTGCCCTCGGTGGGTCCAATACTGGCGCCCTGGAACCGCGGCGTCCCCCGCCACCGGGTGCAATCCTTTTCCCCATTATCGCATCAACCCGCCTCCAGGTTGCCTGTCGAGCCGGGCGGACCGGAATCCCAGGTAGGCACTGGCCTACACTGTGCGGGTGGCGCGCAGGCGGGGCGGAGTGAAGGACAGCTCGCGGACCTGGAGCCGGGAGGTGGTGAAGCCGTCGAAGCGCTTGGGGGCCTCCGGCGTGCCGGCGCGGACGGCGACGTGGGACTCCACGTCCATCTCCAGGCGGATGGGCCACAGCCGGTCCAGGGAGAGCAGGCAGCCGCCGTGGCCCTTGGCCTCGGTGTGCATGGAGGCTTCGCCCTTGACGCCCGGAGGCGGGCGGAGCGAGGCGGGGATGGGCTGGGGCGTGCGCGGCGTCTCCATCTGGAGGCGGAGGCCCACGGACTGGCCCTCCAGGCTGCGCAGCTCCACGCGCGTGTTCGCGCCGGTGAGGGCGCCGCTTCCCGCGCCCTTCTCCTCCCAGCGGGCCCCGACGCCCACGGGTTCGCCAGGCAGGAAGGTGCCCAGGTCCTTGAGCAGTCCGGCCATCTGCTGCATCTGGCCGCGCACGGGCGCGGAGAGGTCCGCGGGCAGCTTCCACTCGAAGCCGCTGGAGCGGCCGCTGGGGGCCACCTGGCCTTCGCCCTTCAGGCCGGGCAGGGGAGACAGCTGCGCGCGGGCCGCCTCCACGGTGCGCACGGGCGTGCGCGCGGCGACGAGCAGGTCCACCTCCTCCAGCGTGAAGCGGTAGCGCGCGCTGCCATCCGGGAGCACGCGCAGGACCTCCACGGCCATCACCATCTGCACCCCCGGCATCGCGGGGCCGGGCTTGCTGCGGCCCGCGTCGCGAAGCGTGGTGGTGGTCTCCGACCGCATGCCGATGCGCTGCACCCCGCCGAACAGGGGGCGCAGCAGGAGGGGCTTCTGGGGGGCCTGACCGCGATGCAGGACGTGCATGGACCGCGACTCTAGCCCCGCCGCGCCGCTTGTGAATCCGGGCGGTGGACGCTGGGGCCAGGTCGGAACCGTGGATGTCTGCGATTGCGCCCCGGGGCCACTGTGCCCGTCGCGAAACACCGGGACTGTGTTGCTTTTGGAAAGGGGAGATTCCAGGCAAAGCCAGACAGCACTGTCTCAGTGCGCGAGGGTGTTTTTCCCAGGGCGCGAGAACTTGCTTCCGAGGGGCGAAACACGTCGCGGAGACAGAAGTGATTGTTTATAGACGTTCCGCCCAGGCCCGTCTGGAGACAGCACTGAAGCGCTCTCACCACAAGATCCTTCCAACTCACTCGGTGTATTGGTTCCTGGCGGGCCTGGCTTTGCTCTACGTGGAGGCCGCGGCGCTCCTGGACCCCCTGGGCGTGCCCCTGCTCCCGCATCAGGTGGTCCAGGACGTGCTCCGGAGCGGGTTCGGCTTCTACCTGCTGCTGCTGTGCGTCCCCTACTGCATCTGGATCCTGGGCTGGCGGGCCAATGACCTCTACGCCTGGCTGATGGCGCCGCACACCTTGACGGTGGACGACGAAGCGCTGCGCGCGGACGGCATGCGGATCCGCTGGCGGGACGTGCGGGAGATCATCGAGCAGCACGCGGACGACCGCCTCATCCTGCGCCACACGGGTGGAACGCTGCGGCTGCGGCTGTACCTGTGGAGCGACCCGGACGTCCTGCACGAGGCGGTGCTGGAGCAGGTCGTGTCGCGCCTGCTGGCGCGCGTGAGCCACCAGGTCTCCGAGGGGAAGCCGGTGCGCTTCGGGCCGCTCGTCCTGGGCGACGCGGGGCTCATCCACCGGGGGAAGCTCTGGCGCTGGGGCGACATCGAGAGCATCCGCCTCCAGGACGAGGTGGAGCAGGGACAGACGTCCCGCGACCTGGTCATCGTCGCCCAGGGCAGGACCCGGAAGTTCGACGAAGCGAAGGTCATCAACTCGCCAGTCCTGCTGGCCTATCTGTCAGACCGGCTGGCCGGCTGACGCACCCACGGGCATCCCGACATGGAAATCTACCGCTCCCCCCAGTCCAAGAAGCAGGCGGAGAAGCCGCGCGCCATCTACTACTCACGGGGCAAGCTCATCGCGGGCGTGGTCATCTGGGTGGTGGCCACGGGCGGCTTCGGCGCGCTCACCTTGCATGCGCTCCCGGTGAGCAACCTCTGGATCGCCATCGCGCTCATCACCCTGTCCTCCGCCTGGATGCTCTTCAACTGCATCCGCGCGCTGGGGAAGCTGGACAGCCCGGTGCTGCTCATCGGGCGGGACGGCATCCGCTTCCCGGATGGCGTGCTCATCGCCTGGGGGGACATGAAGGAGAACGTCTACTACGCCCAGTCCTACATGGGCCTGCCGATCCTCAAGATGGTGCAGATCAAGACCACGCTCGCGAAGCCCCGCGTGAAGAAGCTGCGGGTCGCCGCGCTCGCCATGGACAGCGACGAGTACATGGAGCTCTGTGACAGCTACAGCCAGGGCGGCGGGGTTCCCGCCGCGCGCTGACGTGGCTCAAGGGGCGGCCGGCTCGGGCGTCACGCCGACGGTCCGCGTCTTGCCGTCCTTGTCCACCTCCAGCTTGATGCGCGGGTTGCCCTGGCCGTCGTGGATCACGATGCTCGCCACGCCATTCTCCACGCCCATCGTGATGCGCTCCTTCCAGTCATGCCGGAAGGTGACGGTGGGCTGGCCCTGGATGAGGCCCATGCACATGGACTCGTAACCCTCGTCGCTGTCGAAGCAGAGGGCGCGGATTCCATTGATGTCGAACAGCCCCAGGCCTCCAATCTCCTGCCCGGTGGGGCTGAGGAACTGGAGGCCGTGGGCGGTGGCGGCGCGCTTGAGGCCCTGGGGATTGGGCATCGGCGCCGCGATGCGGATGCGCGTCTGGCCGTTCTCGTCGACGATGTTCAGCTCCCGGACGGAGAGGGACTCCGCGGGGCGGGTCGCGGCGGTGCCGCCAGCACACGCGCCCAGGACCAGCGCGGAGGAGGAAACGGCTGCCAGCACGAAGGGACGGAAGCGGGGAGAGGTCATGAGGAGCGCGAACCTAGACGCTGCTCCGGTCCCTGTCCCCAGGGAGCTGCCATCCTTCCGTCACGGTTGGGTCATGGGCCGCCAGACATCGTCTGACTTCTACGCGGGCAGCGTGCCCTGGCCGGTGGCCAGCGTGTTCATGAAGGACTTCACCTTCTGCACGTAGGTGGCGTCGCCGGTGCCGGCGGGGATGGCGTCCGGATTGCTCTTGTCCACGCCGTTGGGGCCGGAGTTGTAGGCGCGCAGGGCCAGCTCATCGCTGCCGAACTGCGCCTTCATGTCCTTCATGTAGAAGGCGCCCGCCAGGATGTTGGTCTCCGGGTCGGAGAGGTTCTTGCCCTGGAGCTCCGGGTGCTTCGCCTGCAGCTCCCCGTAGGTGTTGGGGTTGACCTGCATCAGGCCGGTGTCCGTCAGGCCGTTGCCGCCGTTGGTGGAGACGGCCTCCAGGTTGCCGCGCGACTCCTGCCAGATCTGCGCGGCCAGCATCTCCGCAGGCATGCCCGTCTTGGCGGAGGCGGACTCGATGGCGCTGCGGAACTTCTCCAGCCCCGGGGGCAGGTTGCCGCCCAGCTTCGTGCCGCCGCTCGAAGACGAGGCCGTGGGCCCCACGACACCCGTGTTGCCATTGGACACCGCGGTCTGCGACGCCGCCGGGCCCACCACGCCGGTGTTGCCGTTGAGCGCCACGGGAGGACGCGCCGAGTCCTGCGGCGTGAAGCTGCTGTCGGAGAAGGGCTGCGAACCCGCGCCGCACTTGCCGCCCTGCGCACCGGAAACGCCCTGCGCGGCACCCGGCACGGCCTGCGCCACCAGCTGCACGATGGAGGTCAGCGCGGACAGCGTGTCCTGCAGCAGCTTGCCCAGCTCCGCGCCCTTGCCGGAGCCGATGTCGAAGCCGTCCTTCTGGAAGGCGGCGAGCCCCGGCTTCTGGGCCGAGGAGAACCCATCCCCGCCCCCCGGACGGCCCGCGAGGCGGGGGGAGGCGGCGTCCTGCACCGGCATGCGGGACATGGAAGCGGAGGGGCTGCGGAGGGGCGAGATGGCCATGGCGGGGGGCCTCGAAAGGGATTGGGTTTCGGTGAAGCGATGCAGGACCCCATAGCAGCCGGTGTGCCAGCCCCCATGGACCGGGCGGGCGCGGACAACCCCTGGATTTCACGGGCAACGCGCAGGGGCGCTGGGGCCCGTGCCTGGTGACTCCCGTCACCGGCCCGATGCCCTCCGTCATCAGCCGAACCCGCCGTCACCCCGCGAATGACAGGGGGGCCGCGCGTCGTGCAGAACGCTCCCATGGCCGACATCACCCACCGCACCGTCCGGACGAATGGCATCCACCTGCACCTCGCCGAGGCCGGCCAGGGCCCGCTGGTCCTGCTCCTCCATGGCTGGCCGGAGTCCGGGTACTCGTGGCGCCACCAGCTCCGGGCGCTCGCGGACGCCGGCTACCACGCGGTCGCGCCCGACGTTCGCGGCTACGGCCAGAGCGACCGGCCCGAACCCATCGAGGCGTACAGCATGAAGCAGCTGCTGGCGGACTTCGTGGGCCTGCTCGATGCGCTGGGGGAGAAGACCGCGGTGGTGGTGGGCCACGACTGGGGCGCGGCGATGGCGTGGAACTGCGCCGCGCTGCACCCGGACCGCTTCCGCGCCGTCGTGGGCATGAGCGTGCCGCACCTGGGCCGCACGCCCATGCCGCCGACCCAGCTCTTCCGGCATGTGTTCGGGGACAAGTGGTTCTACATCCTCTACTTCCAGGAGCCGGGCATCGCCGAGGCGGAGCTCGAAGCGGACATCCCGAGGACGCTCCGCATCACCCTGGGCGGCATCCCCGGCTTCGACACGCAGGCCGAGGCCGTGAAGTCGCGCCGCCAGGGCGACGGCTTCCTCACCGGCCTCCCGGTGCCGGATCCGCTGCCCGCGTGGCTCACGGAGGCGGACCTCGCGCACTTCGCGAAGGAGCTCCGGCACAGCGGCTTTCGCGGCGGGCTCAATCGCTACCGCAACATGGACCGAGACTGGGAGGAGCTGCCCGAACTGGCGACGACCCTCATCCCGCAGCCCGCCCTGTTCATCACCGGGGAGAAGGACCCGGGCCGCGCCTTCGCTCCGCTGGACCCCATGAAGGCCCTGGTGCCGCGGCTCCAGGACGTGCTCGTCATTCCGGACGCGGGCCACTGGGTCCAGCAGGAGCGCCCCGCGGAGGTGAACGCCGCCCTGCTGGCGTTCCTGAAGTCACTGCCCGCGTGAGGCCCCGTCGCGGGGCAGGCGCACGGTGAACGTGGTGCCTTGCTTGAGGGTGGAGGTGACGTCGACGGTGCCGCCGTGGGCCTCCACCAGCTGCTTCACGATGTAGAGCCCCAGGCCCACGCTGCGGCCGGTGGAGTCCACCTCCGACGTCGCGCGCTGGAGGGGCTCGAAGATGCCGGGGAGCTTCTCCGGGGGGATGGGCGTGCCCTGGTTGTGCACGGACAGGCACACCCAGCCGTCCTCGCCCCGGGTCGTCACCTGCACCGGGCTCGTTTCGGGGCTGTACTTGATGGCGTTGGTGACCAGGTTCTGCACCACCTGGGCAATCCGCTCGGAGTCCCACACTCCCGTCGCGTCGCCTCGCTCCTGCACCCGCAGGGTGCGGCCGGGGTGCGCCGCGTCCACCTGCTCCAACACCTGCCGGGCCACCTGGTTCAGGTCCGCGGCCCGGGGCGCGATGGGGATGCCCTTGCCCAGCCGGGCCTGGGTGAAGTCCAGCAGGTCTCCCACGAGCCGCACCGCGCGGTGCACGGCGGACTGGATGCGCAGCACGGACTGGGCGGTGCGCGCGTCCAGTTCGTCGCGGCGGGCCATGGCGCTCACCGTCAGGTGGATGGCGTTGAGCGGGGTGCGCAGGTCATGGCTGACGATGCCAATGAGCTGCTGCTCGAAGTCGACGCGGTCCTGGAGTTGCTGGGTCAGGACGGCCGCGCGTTGGTGAGACCTCACCGCGTCCGTGGCGTCCCAGGCCACCGCCATGAAGCCCTCGACCGTTCCCTCCAGGTCCCGCATGGGCACGTGCGTGTAGTTGAAGTAGTGCTCCACCCGCTCGCCCGTGTCCTGGCGGGTGAACTCGAAGCGCTCCTCCGTGAAGACCCGGGGCTCCCCCTTCTGGAAGACGGGGTCGCAGGCCTTCTCGATGATGGACGGCCCCTGCTCCGCGGGTAGGACCTCGCTCAAGGGCCTGCCGAGCACCTCCTCGCTGCTGCGCTCCCAGAAGCGGCACTGGACGAGGTTGGCGAACTGGATGACGTGGCGGGGGCCCCGGTAGATGGCGATGCCCACCGGGGCCTGCTCGAAGATGGCGTAGAGCTTGTGGCGCTCCGCTTCCGCTTCGGCATGGGACGCCTGCTCCCGGGCAAGCAGCGCCACGTGTTCCTCCTCCCGCTTGCGCGCGGTGATGTCGAAGAAGGAGCTGACCGCGCCTACGACTCGGCCATCGGGCGTGCGCAGGGGCCGGGCATTGACCGACAGCCAGATGCGGCCGCCTCCCGTCTTGTGGATGCCCACCACGTCGCCAGTCACATCCTCGCCCGTGCGAAGCGCGCTGCATGTGCGGATGCTCCTCGCCGGGGTACGGGCTGCCGTCCTCCCGGATGGCCTCCCAGCGCGGATCGAAGGGGGTGCGGCCCCGCAGGTGGTTGGCGGACAGGCCCAGCTTCTGTTCTGCGGCGGGATTGGCGAAGCGGATGGTCCCCTGTTCGTCGTGCAGGGTGACGCCCTCGGCCAGCGAGGCGAGGATGGCGCTCAGCCGCGCCTCGCTCTGCCGAAGGGCCTCCTCCGCCAGCTTGCGCTCGGTGATGTCCTGCGTGACCTTCACGAACCCGCAGGGCTGGCCCGCGTCGTCACGCAGGAGCCACAGGTCTATCTCCGCGATGAAGAGGCTCCCGTCCTTGCGCTGCCGGGGCTCCTCGCCCTGGTAGTGCCCCGTCTCGAAGGCCTCCTTCAGCTCTTTCTCCGGACGCGCCCCTGCTGGCGGTAGTCCTCGGGAAAGAGCATGCGGAAGTGCTGGCCCAGGACCTCCTCGGCGCGCCAGCCCTTGATGTGCTCGGCGCCCGGGTTCCAGCTGATGATGTGCCCTTGCAGGTCGATGCCGAAGATGGCGCGGTCCTTCGCGCTCTGGACCGGGAAGCGGAAGAGCACATCCGTGTTCTGGCCTGCGTGCGTGCACTCCATGCGTGCCACGGTCCCTCCAGGTCGTGAAACACGCGAGCCGTGAGCCGCCGTTCCCCGAGTCACAGGGAGTGGACGCCGGGCCCCGGCCGGAGCGCTGGTGTCAGGCGAAGGCCACCCAGGCCGCGACGGCGATCATGCAGGCGCCGAAGGTCCAGCCCTGGATGCGCAGGGCGCGTTCGGAGTGGAAGCGCCCCAGGATGAGCTGCCCGCCGTAGATCCACGGGAAGTGGCACGCCATGCAGACGGCGAGGAAGGCCGCGGTGAGCTGCGCCGTCTGGGAGAACATCCCCCGGGAGGGGTCGAGGAACTGGGAGAACATCACCAGGATCATCGAGTGGATCTTCGGGTTGAGCGCGACCGCGAGCAGCCCCTCTCCGAACCCCAGGCGCGCGCTCGCGTCGCTCGTTTCCCCGGAGGTGGCCGAGGCGCGGAAGAAGCCCCACGCGAGGGAGAGCAGGTACACGACGCTGCCCCAGCGCAGGACCTGGTGCAGCGCGGGCAGTCCTTGCAGCACCCGCCCCAGGCCGATGCCGTAGAGGAGGCACAGCGCGACGTTGGCCGCCTCGAAGCCCATCCAGAAGGGCATCGTGCCCCGGACGCCGAAGCGGCCTCCGGCGGTGGCGAGCACCGTGTTGCCCGGCCCGGGGCTCACCACCATGGGCACCGTGTAGCCCAGGAACAACACCCACACCTCGGCGGAAATCATGACGGGGCACCTCGCGGGCGCGGCGCGTCCATCGCGCCTTCTCACCGCGAGGGACAGACAGACTCCACTTCGGGGCACTGGCCCAGCGAGCTATCCTCGCGCGCTCGATAAAAGGGGCTCATCGAGCATGCGCCGCATTCCACCGCTGGGTGCCCTCCGTGCCTTCGAGGCGGGAGCGCGGCACCTGAGCTTCACCCGCGCCGCCACGGAGCTGCGGGTCACCCAGGCGGCCATCAGCCATCAGGTGCGGCAGCTGGAGGACTGGCTCGGGGTCTCCCTGTTCGAGCGGCGGGGCCATGCGCTGACGCTGACGGCGAGGGGCGCCGAGTACCTGCGCGAGCTGACGCCCGTGTTCGAGCGCATGTCCGAGGCGACCGCGCGGCTGTACGCGCGCGAGCAGGGACCGCTGCGCCTCACGGTGCTGCCCTCCTTCGCCTCGTGCTGGCTGTTGCCGCGGCTGGAGCGCTTCCGGAAGCAGCACCCGGACATCGAGCTGCACGTGAACAGCTCGGAGGCGCTCTGGGACTTCCTCGATGATCGCTTCGACGTGGGCATCCGTTCCGGGCTGGGCCGGTGGACGGGGCTCAAGGCGGAGCAGCTCGCGTCCGAAAGGCTCTCGCCCGTGTGCACCCCGGCGCTGGCGAAGCGGCTGCGCGCGCCCGGGGACCTGGGGAAGGCCCGGCTCCTCCACGACTCGCCCAAGGATGGCTGGAGGCGCTGGTTGGATGCCGCCGGAGTGTCGGGCGTGGACGCGGACCGGGGCCCCGTGTTCAACGACGCCGGGCTGGCGCTCCAGGCCGCCCGGCTCGGGGATGGCGTGGCGCTGGGGCGGTTGATGCTCGCGGCGGAGGACCTGGAGGCGGGCCGGCTGGTCCAACCCTTCAAGGCAGTCCTCCCCAACGACTTCAGCTACTGGCTCGTGCACCCGCGTCCCCTGACGGGCCGGCGGGACGTGGCGGCCTTCAAGGCCTGGGTGCTGGAAGAAGCCCGGCGCTGACCGCGCTTCATGCGTGGAACGAACCGTGGGCGGACGTGGCGAGGTGTACCTCCACGGCGTCCATCTGTATTGCCATTCAACCGGAATCCTGCGGCGCTGCTGCGCATTCGCAGTGAAATGTGATTATTCGTGCAATCACGACTTTCCTATTTTTATCTGTAATCGCAGAGTGCTCCTGCGTCAAACCCAGACCCGGAGAAAACACCATGCGGATGCCATGGATTGCGCTGGTTGTTGTGTTGGGGGCCATCGCCTGCGGCGGGAGTTTCGAGCCGGGAGAGGCGGAGACATGGGGAACGCACGAAGCGGGGCTCACCATCACGACGGAGGACCAGGTCGTGGCCCGGCTGCCCGCGAGCACGGGGGCGGGCTATGGCTACGGTGAATACCTGCCTCCGGGGTACCTGACGTCCACCACGTCCTATCCGGTCATCATCCACCTGAACGGTGCTGGCGAGTTCGGCACGTCTCCGACGGAGGCGGACCTGTTGGGCTACGTGACGCGCCATGGGGCGCTGAAGAACATCCACAAGACGGCCCAGGGCAAGGCGTACTTCGGGCAGCACCAGGTGATGGTCTTCACGCCGCGCGCGCATGCGAACTGGCAGCCGGCGGCGATTGACGCGTTCATCAGCTTCATCGTGGCGAACTACCGCGTGGACACGACGCGCATCTACCTGACGGGCATCAGCTTCGGTGGCTATGGCGCCTGGCAGTACGCGTACACGTATGGGAGCCGTCTGGCGGCGCTGGCGCCCATGGCCACCAACATCGGCGCGCCGGGGCCCACCATCACCCAGCTGAAGAACGTGCCGGTGTGGGCGGTGCACTCGTTCGCGGACGGCAGCTCCCTTTCCGCGGAGACGTCCTGGCTGACGGGCGTGACGAAGAACTACGGCCTGTTCCAGCCGGTCCAGGTGACCGCGCCGACCCAGAAGGTGACGTACCTGTTCCCGGGCGCCAGCAGCCCCGTGTGGTCGTCACCCCAGCCCGGCGCGGTGGCCACCGGGAGTGACATCGCGCGCCTCACCGTGCTGCCCGGCGGCGTGCACGACTGCTGGACGCAGCAGTACGACAACTATGCGTTCTGGGATTGGCTCCTCGCCCAGCACCGCTAGTCATTTCCAGCTCGCGGCCGCGAGGATGTATCGGGGCAGCAATTCCTCGCGGACCCGCTTCCACAGCGCGAACTGGCCGTAGTTGGCGCCGGTGAAGGCCACGGCCAGGTCCAACTCGGGGACGACCATGACGTACTGCCCGCCGTTGCCACCCGCTTCGTACTCCGCGTAGACGCGGTCTCCGACCTTCAGCTCGTGCCGCCACCACGCGTAGCCGTAGGTCCTGCCAGGGCTCATCTCCGCGTGGCGGGCCGTGGAGCGCTCCACCCAGCGCCGGCTGATGACCCGCCGTCCGTTCCAGACACCGCCGGACAGATACAGCTGCCCGAGCTTCAGCGCGTCGCGGGGGCGCAGGTAGAGCCCGCCACCCAGGTACGCGTCGCCGTCGGGCGAGAGGTTGATGTGGCGGCGCCGCATCTGGAGCGGGGTGGCGACAGTGCGCTCGAAGAGCTCCGGCAGCCAGGTGCCCGTGGCCTCATGCAGGACGGCGCCCAGCAGGTGGATGCCCGCGGAGCAATACACGGCGGTGTCTTCGCCGGGCTCGCGGGCCATAGGAAGGTTCAGCGTGTACGTGTACCAACCGGAGGGTTGGTCCTGGACGGTGTTTTCGTTGCCGGGGGAGCTGTCGTCGTTGTCGTCGCACGCGAGCCCCGACGTCATGGTCATCAGGTGCTCCACCGTGATGCGCGCCTTGCGCGGGTCCTGCGCGGCGAGGTCGGTGCCACCGGGGAGCAGCGGGTACACGGGTGATTCCGGCCGCAGCTTCGCGCCCTGGTCGATGGCGGCGCCCACCAGCAGGGGAGCGAAGGTCTTCGACGCGGAGCGCAGGTCGTGCGGGCGCTCCGAGTCCTGGCCATGGAAGTACTCCTCGACGACGAGCTTGCCGTGGCGCGCGATGAGCAGGCCTTCGATGAGCGGCGTGGGCGTGGGGCCCGGTGTCGTGTCGAGGATGCCCTGCACCAGCGCGCGGATGGGGGCCTCGTCCATGCCGACGTCCGCGAGGGACGCCGTCGCCCAGCCGTCGCCGTCCGCGATGGGCTTGCGGTAGGTGTAGACGGGGGAGGCGGGCGTGCGGGGATCGAGGCCCACCGCCTGGTCGCGCTCGCGACGGGTGAGGTCGAGCGTGCCCAGGAAGAGGACGTTCAACGACAGCTTCCCTGCGTCGGCGTCATACGTGCCATTGAAACGCATTCCGCCGGGACGGGTCTCCACGAGAGAGACGGCGTTGTCCTTCAGGGAGACGCGGAAGGTGCCCTGTCGTCCAAGGTTCTTCTCCGGGTTGCGGATGAAGGCGTGGATGGCGCCGTCCGGCATCTCCTGGATGACGAAGTAGATCGTGAACGTGTCGTCCAGGGGCGCGACGCTGCCGCGCCACACGTCCTTCTGGAGGAGGCGCAGCTCCACGGGCGTGGCGTAGCGGACGCCGCCCACAAGGATGCGCGGTTGGATCCAATGCCCGAGGATGCGCTTCCCATCCGCGGACAGCGACCCGCGGAAGTCTCCCTTGCCTCCAGGGAGCGTGAACGTCAGGGTCTGCTTGTCCAGGACGCCGGAGGCGGTGAAGCCTCCAATGGAGGCATGCCAGCCGCCCGGGTCGCGGAAGAGGGTGAGCTCGCCCTGGACCTCGGGACCGTAGGTGCGCTCTCCTCCCCAGGTGCCGACCAACGTCTTCGCGGGATCCGCGCCCTGGGCCAGGGCCCCTCCCTGGGAGAGGACGGCCAGGAGGAGTGACAGCCTCAGGAGGGAAGGGCGCATGCGGAGGGCTCGCGGTGTCAGGGCGGGGTGCACTTCCCGTACGGGTGGACGCGCACCCGATTGCAAGGGCTTCGACTTCGCCCTACGCGACCGCCGCCGCGAAGGATGCGAAAAGGTCGCCTGGCAGCGCGTGTTCGAGCCGCCAGGTGACCGCCATGGGCAGCTCGCCTTCGTGCTTCATGTAGGTTGCAGGGCCGAGGAAGTAAAAGGCACGGTCATCACTGCGCTGCCGCGCGAAGAGCATGACGCTTGAGCCTTGCTGGACATGGTGTTGGTACCGCTGCCCCGTTTCGCTAGCAGCCCGCGTGACTGACTGGCTCTCCCAGTGGATGAGGTCTCGGCTGATGGCGTAGTCGCGATAGCGCGTCGTTGGGGAGAAGTGCCCACTCGTTTTGTCGAGCGTGAACGCGAGTAGGTCCGTCTTGGACTCTCTGGCCCAGTAAACGCCTGTTTGCCAGGGAGCGACTTTGGCCCCGTCGCCCACGCCGAACGCTGCCAAAATCTCAATGCGAGTGTAGCGAGCGTGCACGGTCAGCGGCACGTCCGGGTGACTCACCAGGCGCGAAGGCAGGTGGGAAATGCGTCCACTGAGTGTGTTGAGGAGTGCAAGGACCTCCTGACGAACCTGGGGGTGGCCCCACAGGATTGCGCATCCCTCTTCAAGAGCGGATGTCTTGGTCACTGCCTTGTCGACGAGCGACGCGACCAGCATCCGAAGCATGCGCCGGTCCACGAGCGAGAGTGCCTCGGCTTTTGGGACTGCTTCTGAACCCAGGAGCCGACGGTAGGTGTCAATCCGCGCAGAGTCATCAAGATGCAAGAGTCGACCACAGGCCCGGCGCAAGGACGGCTCGTAGGGACCTGCTGGAAGCACGGCGAGCCCTGCGTCCTGGCACAAGTCCGACCAGTTCTTGTCCGCTGAATAGATGTCTTCAAGCTCCAACCCAGTCTCGGCGAGGAATCCGGTGAGAGACACGGCCGCGGCGCCCTTGGCATACCTCCGCAGTTCGTCCACTTTCTCGCTCCAGCGCGATGGGACGGAGTTGCGGATGCTTGCCAGGACAATCTCACTCGCCACGCGATCAAACTCCATGTGGCAGCCCGCCGGGAGAAAGGGGAAACCCTTCTCGAATTGCCTAATCACCTCGGCGCGGGTTCCACCTAGGAGCGCGCGGAGACGATGGTCGAACCGGAATTCAGAATGATGATGGCCCACGAAGTCGAGGACGGTGCACACCGACTTAGAAGGATGCCGACGAAGGCCGCGGCCCAGTTGCTGAAGGAAGAGCGTAGGACTGTCCGTGGGCCGCAGCATCAGGAGGGTATCAACGGCTGGCACGTCAACGCCCTCGTTGAACAGGTCGATGGAGAACACGACGTTCACGCGCCGTTGCGCCAGGTCTCGAAGTGCCTGGCGGCGTTCGTCATCGGGCGTGTCGGACCAGATCGCGACGGCACGAATGCCAGCCGCGCTGAAGGCCCGCGCCATAAAGCGAGCGTGTTCGACGCTGACGCAGAATCCGAGGGCCCGCATTTGAGAGAGGTCCTCTGAGCGGCGTGCGACCTCTTTCAAGACGAGCCGTACCCAGGCGTCATTATGGGTGAACAGGTTCGAGAGGCTTTCGACATCGTACCCTCGTCCTCGGCGCCATGGGATCTCGCGCAGGTCCAGTCCATCGTGGATGGCGTAGTACGCGAAGGGAACGAGTCGGTGTTGATCGATGGCGTCCCAGAGCCTCAATTCCGCGGCAATCCGGCCTTCAAACCAGTCGAGCACGGGCATTCCGTCGCTTCGCTCAGGTGTGGCCGTCAGTCCGAGCAGTTCAGCTGGGCGGAGGTGCTCCAGGAGATTTTGGTAAGTCGGCGCGGCAGCGTGGTGGAACTCGTCGACAATCACCACGTCGAAGTGGGCTGCATCTAGATGCTCGAGGCCTGAGGCATTCAGGCTCTGGACGGAGGCGAAGACATGCTCGAAGTAACTGGGGCGGTCACCGCCAACCCACAGTTCGCCAAAGGAATGGTCGCGGAGCGCATGGCGGAAGGTCGCGCGCGTTTGCGTGAGGATCTCTTCTCGATGAGCAACAAAGAGGAGCCGTGCGCGCGGGAGTTCCTCGCTTAGACGCGCGTAGTCGAGCGCTGCCATGACCGTCTTGCCCGTACCCGTGGCGGAGACGAGCAGGTTCCGGTGATGCCCGAGCTTTCGCGACAGGGCGATCTGTTCGAGCAATCGCTCCTGAAATGGCTCAGGCCGAAGCTCAATAGGGCTCAATTCGATTTGAGAGCCATGATCGTCAGCGCTTGCCGTACGCGCCAGGAACTGCTCCCGGTCATAGGGAACGAAGTCGCCACTGTTCCAGTAGCTCTCAAAGACCGCGGCGACCTTGTCGACCACGCTCTCATTGCGTGCGCGCGATGCTCGAACGTTCCATTCAAGACCGCTGACCTGGGCAGAGTGGGTCAAGTTGGATGACCCGATATAGGCAGTGGAGAAGCCGGACTGCCGGTGGAAGAGCCAGGCCTTCGCATGAAGGCGGGTGCTGGTCTGATCGTAAGACACTCGGATGTCCGCTCCCAACTCCCGGAGCGCATCGAGTGCCCGGGCCTCTGTTGATCCCGTGTAGGTCGTCGTCAGCACACGGAGGCGTCGACCTGCCTGACAATGGGCGCGGAGAGCTCCCATCATGGGCGCGATGCCGCTGCGCCGGATGAACGCCATGACGACATCAATATGGTCCGCTGAGTGAATCTCCGCGAGAACCTGACTGCCAATGCGAGGCTCGCCGGGGGCATTCGTGAGCAGGGTCGTGTCGAGGAGTGGAATGAGTGGCTCGGAGAGCGTCTCGGTGCTGCCATCCGGGAGCTTCCCGAGGATGCTGCGAAGCATGCTGCCGGGCTCCACTGGCCGTTCACTCAGGAGGGTGCTTGCTTCTGTCGCATCAACAACAAGCTCAACGACCTTGCGCGCCAGGGCCGTGCCGATAGCAACACGCTCTTTTCGGTCGAGCGAGGCGAGTGCTCGTTCAACCACGCGAGCCAGGTGAAGGCCGATGCGGTCCGCCGCCTCTGCTTCATGCAGCGCCGATCGATTGGCCTCCAGTCGATGGTCCAAAGCGCCGAGAGGACCTTCGAGTGCTTCGGTGATCAGGGTCTCGTAGAGACCGCGTTCGTTCTGCGACATCCTTGGATTCTACCGCACATGCGCGCCCTGGCTGGACGGGACCTTCGACTGACCTCAGTCCCACGCAATCTGGGCGAAGAGCGCGCGCAGCCTGGCTCCTCGGCCGGGGTGGAGGTGCATCACCCAGGCAATGTCGGTCTCGCGTAGGGAAGTGTTCCGTATGAAGAAGCCAGGGGGTGCCTCGGAGAGGCAGGGGCCCGTGTCTCCATGGACCGTCTACCCGCTGGATTTCCAGACCGCCGCATGACGCGAGGAACCGCACATGGCACCTGCACCCGGGCCGAGCCGGGAGGCATTCATCGCTCCTTGTCCGCTCAGTCCTGCGCCGTGGGACGGACAATCACCTCGCCCACGTCCACGTCGGCGGGCTGCTCGATGGCGTAGGCCATGGCGCGGGCAATCGCATCCGGCGAAATCGCGAGCTTGTCCCGGACCTCCTCGAACCGGGCCCGGAGCTCTGGATTCTTCACGTGCTCGAGGAAGTTCGTCCGGGTCATCCCTGGCGAGATGACCGTCACCCGCAGCCTGGGGCCCGCCTCCTGGCGCAGGCCTTCGGAGATGGCTCGCACTGCGAACTTCGTCCCGGCGTAGACCGCCTGGCCGGGCACGATCCGGTGCGCCGAGGTCGACGCGGTGTTGATGAAGTGCCCGAAGCCCTGCTGGCGGAAGACCGGCAGCGCCGCGGCGATGCCGTACAGCACGCCCTTGATGTTGGTGTCGACCAGTTCCTCCCAGTCGTCGACGCGCAGGTCATCCAGCGGAGAGGTCGCCAGGCTGCCTGCGTTGTTGATGAGCACGTCCAGCCTGCCAAACCGCTCACAGGCCAGGTGGACGAGCCCGGCGACGTCCTCGCGCCGTCTCACGTCGGTCCGTGCGGAGAGGGCTTCCCCTCCCGCCTGGGTGATTCGCTCCACCACCGGTCCCAGCCGCTCCAGCCGACGCGCGCCAAGGACGACCTTCGCTCCCCGCCCGGCGAGCAGCAGCGCCGCCGCTTCGCCAATGCCGCTGCTGGCTCCGGTGATGGCAATGACCTTGTCCTGGATGCCTGACATGACGCCTTCCTGCCCGGCCAGGTGAGGGGAGGGCCGGGCCTTCAATGCGAGACGTAGCCATGCCGGGGCACGCCGGGCTTGGGCGTTGTTGGCATGGCGCGCAGGTCAACTTCGCCCAAGCCAGGGGGAAGGCTCGTTCCTAGAATCCAACCGTGCCCGCGCTCCATCACGCCGTCGTGGATGGCCCCCTGTCCATCCAGACCTTCCTGTTCCCGGAACTGCCGGGCTTGCGACTGGTGCGCTACCGGACCGACGGGCGGCTGCTGCGCTCCGTGAAGGAACGCTTCTCCGTGATGGTGACGCAGCGGGGGCACTCGGAGTGGTGGGGGCGGGGCAGGGTCCATTCCTCCTCGCCCCGAACGGTCGACCTCAAGCAGATGGGCGAGGTGCACCGGGACCTGCGCCGTGACGGACCTGCCCGGTTCCAGGTCATCGCCTTCGACGAGTCCCTCGTCGCCGAGGCCCGCGAGGCGCTGGGCGCGCCGGCCTCCGCCCGGCTTCGCCAGCTCCAACTCGAAACGTCGCAGCCCTCAGCCGCCGACTTCGTGCGCCTCCACGCCGTGCTGGATGCGGGCCTGGCGGGACGCTCCAGCGCCCTCGCGCTCCAGACGGCCCTGACGGAAGCCCTCTCCTCGCTGGTCGGATGTCTGGAGCATCCAGGCTCGGTGGAGCAGCGATACCGCTGGCCCATCCGGCGCGTGGTGGAGGCCCTGCACGAAGCCATTCCGGAGGGCATCACCCTGGAGTCGCTGGCCCGGCAGGTGGGCTGGAACCGGTTCCACCTGTGCCGCGCCTTCCGTGAGGAGCTGGGCATGCCTCCGCACGCATACCTCACCCACCTGCGCGTCTCGCGAGCCCAGCGGCTGCTGTCACAGGGCCTGGCACCCGCGGAGGTCGCGCTCCAGGTCGGGCTCTGTGACCAGAGTCAGCTCAACCGGCACTTCAAGCGCATCGTCGGCATCACTCCGGGACAGTTCGCGCGCGCCGTGCAGTAAGGCCGCCGTCACAAGACCTGGGGTGGCTCTAGCGAGAAGGCTCCCGGAAGACCGCTTCGATGTTGTTGCCGTCCGGGTCCAGCACGAAGGCGGCGTAGTAACCGGCGGGATAGCCCGTCTCGACGCCGCGCAGCCCGGGCGGCCCGTTGTCGGTTCCGCCCGCCGCCACCGCGGCCGCGTGGAAGGCGTCGACCTGGGCGCGGCTCGTGGCGGCGAAGGCCGTGTGTTGCTTCACGCCGTGGGGATGGAAGCGGTCGATCCAGAAGATGGGGAAGTCCCGGCCATAGCCGATGCCATCCGCCCCGGTGTCCGTTGGAAGCTGGATGGCTCGGCGGAGGCCGAGCGCGCCCAACGCCGCGTCGTAGAAGGCCGCCGAGCGGGCGACGTCCGAGACCCCGATGCCGGTGTGATCGATCATGGTCCTCAGTGTATGGGCGCGAAGCCTCGCTCGCGCATCAGGGCGTCGAGGCTCGCGTCCTTCCCACGAAACTTCCGGTAGCCCTCGAAGGGGTCGATGGTGTTGCCCACTGAAAGCACGTGCTCGCGCAGCCGTGCGGCCACCTTTGCGTCGTAGGCACCTCCGGCTTCCTGGAAGGCCTCGAAGGCGTCCGAAGCGAGCATGTCCGCCCAGAGATAGCGGTAGTAGCCCGCCGCATAGGCGTTGCTGGCGAAGACGTGCCCGAAATGGGGCATGCGGAAGCGCATGCCGACCTCCGCGGGCGCGCCCATCTGTCGAAGCATGTCGCGCTCGAAGGCGTCGGGGTCGATTCGCTTCGCTCCCGCCAGATGCATCTTCATCTCCACCAGCGCGGAGGTGAGGAAGTCCACGGTGTAGAAGCCCTGGTTGAACGTCGCCGCCTTCTGGATGCGGGCCACGAGCGCCTGGGGCATGGGCTGTCCCGTCGTGTGGTGCACCGCGAAGCGGCTCAGCACCTCCGGCGTGGCGAGCCAGTGCTCGAACAGCTTGGAGGGGAACTCCGCGTAGTCGCTCACCACGCGGCCACCACCGAGCGACGGATACGTCACGTCCCCGCTCAGCGTGTGCAGCGCGTGGCCGAACTCGTGGAACAGCGTCTGCGCGTCGCGCCAGCCGAGCAGCGCGGGGCTTCCCGCTCCCGGCTTCACGAACGGCATGCTGATGGCCACCAGGGCCGGCACCTCGCCACGGAAGCGCTCCTGGACGCGGTACGTCTCCGTCTGCCCGCCGTTGTACTTGCCCTCGCGCGCGTAGGGGTCGAAGTAGAGGAGCCCGCGCTCCCGGCCGCTCTCCCGGTCCTTCACCGCGAAGACGCGCACGTCCGGGTGATAGACGGGCACGTCCGGCGCGGGCGTGAAGGTGTAGCCGAGGAGCTGGCCCGCCACCCAGAACATGCCCTCGCGCAGGGTCTCCAGCTGGAGGTAGGGCTTCACCTCGCTGTCGTCGAAGTCATACGCCTGCTTGCGCACCTTCTCCGCGTAGTAGCGGTAGTCCCACGGGGCGATGGGCTCCTGCTGGCCCTGGCTCCGGGCAATGGCGGTCATCGCGGTGACCTCTTCGCGCACGCGCGCGACAGCGGGCGTCCACATCGTCTCCAGCAGCTTCATCGCGCGCTCGGGCGTCTTCACCATCGCGCGCTGGAGCTGCCGGTGCGCGTGGGTGGGGAAGCCCATGAGCTTCGCCTGCTCCGCGCGCGCCGCGAGGATCTGCGTGATGATGGCATTGTTGTCATGCGCGTCGCCGTGGTCGCCGCGGCTGTCGTAGTTGCGCCAGACCTTCTCGCGCAGCTCCCGTCGCTCCGAATACGTGAGGAAGTCCGCCACCACCGAGCGGGTGTTCGCCACGGCCCACTTCCCCGGCTGCCCGCGCGCCGTGGCCTCCGCGGCCACGGCCTTGCGCAGCGGCTCCGGCAGGCCCGCCAGGTCCGCCTCGTTCTCCAGGAGGGTGTAGCGCTTCTCGTCGGCGAGCACGTTCTGGTTGAACGTCGTGTAGAGCGTGGCGAGCCGTTGGTTGAGCGCGGCCATTCGCTTCGCCCCCGCCGCGTCCAGGAGGGCGCCCGAGCGCACGAAGTCGTCGTAGTAGTACGCCACCAGGCGCTGCTGCTCCGGCGTCAGCTTCGCCTTCGCGGCCGAGTCCCGGACCGCCTTGATGCGGCGGAAGAGCTTCCGGTTCTGGGGCTCCTCATCCCAGAACGCAGACAGCCGGGGCGCCAGCTCGCGCTCCACGGCCTGGTACTCCGGTGAGCTCACGAACGAGGACCACGCGTTGTAGACCTCGTAGACGCGGTTGAAGGCCCGGCCCGAGTCCTGGTACGCGGCGACGGTGTTCTCGAAGGTGGGAGGCTCCTTCGAGTCCGCGATGGCGGCGACTTCGTTCCTCGCCTGCGCCATGGCGGCTTCGAGTGCCGGCGCGAAATCCTCCACCCGCGCGCGGTCGAACGGCGGGACGCCCCCATGTGGCCCCGACCAGGGCGCGAGCAGGACATCCGGCGACGAAGCGGGGGCCGCGAAGGCCGTGCCCGCCAGGAGGACGAGGCATGCTGCGATTCTGTGTCGTGGCATGCGGACAGAATACGAGCCAGGATTGTGCGGCATCCATCGAATGAAATTCGCCCAGGAGCCTCGGATGGCCGCACTCGACCGAATTGATCGCGTGATTCTGGAGGCCCTCCAGAACAATGCACGGCTGTCCAACAAGGAATTGGCCGCGAAGGTGGGGCTGGCCCCGTCGTCGTGCCTCGCGCGGGTGAAGCGGCTGGAGACGGATGGGGTCATCCGCTCCTATCGGGCGGAGCTGGATCCGCGCCCGCTGGGGCTGGGGCTCCAGGCGCTCATCGGCGTGCAGCTCCGGCTCCACGTGGGAGAGCATTTCGGCAGCATCGGAGACCACCTGCGCTCGCTGCCGGAGACGGTGGCCGTCTATTGCCTGGGCGGCACGACGGACTTCCTGGTGCATGTCGTGTGTCGGGACACCGAACACCTGCGCGTGCTCACCATCCAGTCCTTCACCAGCCGCCCGGAGGTGAGCCGCATCGAGACGTCGCTGGTGTTCTCCTTCGCGCGTTCGGGGCTGCCGGTCGACCGGGGCGCCTGATGAAGCCGGCGCTGTAACCTTTTTCCGTCCTCGTTCGTGGTGGCCGTTGGATGCCCGGAATGCGCCGGGCGCCGGGACGGAGGACGGACATGCAGGCGACGAAGGTGGCCGTGGTGGGCGGGGGACTGGGCGGGCTCACGGCGGCGGCGCTGCTCGCGCGCGGCGGCTGCGAGGTGACGGTGTACGAGCGCTCCAAGCACCTGGGAGGGCGGGCGAGGACGACGGAGGTGGAGGGCTTCCGCTTCAACCTGGGCCCGCATGCCCTGTACCGGGCGGGCGCGGCGTTCCGGGTGCTGGAGCGCCTGGGCGTGAAGCCCACGGGAGGCATTCCGAATCAGACGGGTTCCCATGCGCTGGTCGGCGGCCGGCTGCACACGCTGCCTCGGGGCGCCGTGACGCTGATGACGACGGATGTGCTGTCGCTCGCCTCGAAGCTGGAGGTGGCGAAGCTGTTGGCGGGACTGGCCCGCATCGACACGCAGCCATTGGGGGCCATGTCGATGCGCGAGTGGCTGGAGACGCACCTGACGCGCAAGGACAGCCAGGCGCTCATCGGAGCGCTGATTCGCGTGTCCTCATACTGCGCGGACTTCGAAGCGCTCAGCGCGGAGGCGGGGCTGAAGCAGCTCCAGTGCGCGACCGCCGCGAACGTGCTGTACGTGGACGGAGGCTGGAGCACCCTGGTGGACGCGGTGGAGCGGCTGGGACGTGAGGCTGGCGCCCGGCTGGAGCTGTCCGCGCGAGTGGATGCCGTCGTCCTCCAGGAAGGGGGCAAGTGGGTTGAAGGCGTGCGGCTCGCGGATGGCACGGTGCACCGCGCGGACGCGGTGGTGATGGCGGGGAGCCCCGCGGACGTGGCGGCGCTCATGCCGGGAGACGCGGTGCTCGCGCGGGAGGCGCGGGAGGCGGTGCCCATCCAGGCGGCGACGTTGGAGCTGGGACTGTCGGCCCTGCCGAGACCGGATGCGCTGTTCGCGCTGGGACTGGATGGGCCCTGGTACGCGTCGGTGCATTCGGCCTCCGCGAAGCTGGCCCCGGAAGGGGGCGCGATGGTGCACGTGGCGAAGTACCTGGGCGGCGCGGACACGGAGGCGAGCGAAGCGGCGCTGGAGGCCGTGATGGACGCGCTTCAGCCGGGATGGCGCGCGAAGGTGGTGGCGCGGCGCTACCGGCCCTCGCTCACCGTCAGTGCCGGGTTGCCCCGTGCCGTGAACGGCGGACTGACCGGGCGTCCCTCCGTGGAGGTGCCGCACGTGGGCGGACTGTTCCGCGTGGGCGACTGGGTGGGCTCGGAGGGCATGCTCGCGGACGCATCCCTGGCGAGCGCCGAGGCCGTGGAGCAAGCCCTGGTGCGACGCACCGCGACGTCCCAGCGCCGCGCGGCGGGAACTTGAGGTGGATGGGCGCACAGGCCAGGAGCCCCTCCCCGGCGGCGCAGAGCAAAAACCTGTCGGACAGTCGGACAGGTTGTGCGGACCGTGCCCGGGTCCTCTCGCGGACTCCTGGACGAGGAAACCTGTCGGACAGTCGGACAAGTTGGAAGGACCGTGGCAGGCCCCCCAGGCTGCCCGGGCAGCAGGAAAACCTGTCGGACAGTCGGACAGGTTGGGCGGCCCTCAGCCGGAAGCTCCTGTTCCATCCCGACGGCGAAAACCTGTCGGACAGTCGGACAGGTTGGGGGCCTTGGTCCGGCTCCCAGGGGCCGGATCCAGGAAGCAAAACCTGTCGGACAGCCGGACATGCTGGGGGATCCTGGCGGGGCTCCCAGGCGCCGACTCCAGGCCGCGGGAACCTGTCGGACAGTCGGACAAGTTGGGCGGACCGTGGCAGGTCCCCGCGCTGCCCCGGGCAGTTGGAAGACTTGTCGGACAGTCGGACAAGTTGGGCGGACCGTTACCGGGCCCTCGGCGCTGGTTCCTGGCCGCGGGAACCTGTCGGACAGTCGGACCGGTTTGGGGGACCAGGCAAGCCCTGGGGCGACCCCGAATGGCGGAAACCTGTCGGACAATCGGACAGGTTGGGCGGACCGTGACCGGGCCTTCGGTGCTGGCTCCAGCCTGCGGAAACTTGTCCGACAGTCGGACCTGTCTTGCGGACCGTGGCTGGTGGGGGCTCCTCCCCGTCCGGGCAGTGGAAACCTGTCGGACAGTCGGACAGGTTTTGGAACACCGCCGCCGGGGGAGGTCTCTCCCAGCTCGGGCCGAGGAAACCTGTCGGACAGTCGGACAGGTTGGGGACCTTGGCGGGGCTCGTGGGCTTTGGCTCCGGACCGGGGAAACTTGTCGGACAGGTTGGGGACCTTGGTCGGGCTCGTGGGCTTTGGCCGCGGACCTTGGAAACTTGTCCGACAGTCGGACAGGTTTGGCCCGGTCCGGCCCGGCGGGGCTTGGCTTGGAGGTTCGGGGACTTGGGGGCCCCGGCACTGTGGTGCTCCAGTGATGCTCTTGGATTGTTGGAACGTGGGGGCTTGAACGGGATGGATTCACAGGCGCGAGGAGCACTGGGGCAGGCCGCACGCGAGCACGAGCGCTTCCTCTGGGGGCTCTGCTACCGGATGACCGGCGTGGCGGCGGACGCGGATGACCTGGTGCAGGACGTCTATGCGCGCGCGCTCGCGACACCTCCGGAACGTCTGGACACCCTGCGCCCCTGGTTGACCCGCGTGGCGGTGAACCTGGCGCGAGACCACCTGCGCCGCCGCCGCCGCGAGGGCTACGTCGGTCCCTGGTTGCCCTCGCCGGTGGAGACCGGCGACGAGGAGGTCCTACCCGCCGTGGAGGCACGGCTTCCGGGCGGCGGCTCGACGGAGGGGCGTTACGAACTGCTGGAGAGCGTCTCCTTCGCCTTCCTGTTGGCGCTGGAGGCCCTGTCGCCCAAGCAGCGGGCAGTGCTGCTGCTGCGCGATGTCTTTGATTACTCGGTGCTGGAAGTGGCCGAGGCGCTGCGCATGAGCGAAGCGAACGTGAAGGTGGTGCACCACCGCGCGCGCTCGGCCATGGCCGCGTACGACCAGTCACGTTGCGTGCCCACGCGCGACGTGCAGGAGCGCACGCGGGCTTCGCTGGAGGCCTTCCTGGGTGCCCTGGTGACGGGAGACGTGGCCGCCGCGGAGGCGCTGCTGGCCTCGGATGTGCGTGCGCTGTCGGATGGTGGCGGAAAGGTGCGCGCGGCCCTGGTTCCCATCGTGGGCCCTCAGCGCGTCGTCCTCTTCATGCGCCGGCTGCTGGAGATGCGAGGCCCGCCCGTGGCGTGGGAGGCGAGGATGCTCAATGGCCTGCCCGCCGTGGTGGCGGTGTTCCATCCGGGAGCGGATCCATTATTGGCCCTGAACACGGTGCTTCGCGTGGACGTGGACTCCAGCGGACGCATCCATGCGCTGCATTCCGTGTTGGTGGACCGGAAGCTCATGGGGGTGCGCATGCCCGTGCCGGAATGACACGGACTTCGTGGAAAAAGGGTCCTGATAAAACTTTCACAGAGCGTATCCGTTTGAGCGCACTCCCCGGGAGAGGCGAGCAGGGCTCGCCACGTCCATCTGAGAGGAACTCGAATGTCGATGCGGAAGATGTGGGTCCCCAGGATTCTGATGTTGGGTGGTCTGACGTTGCTCGCCGGTTGCGGCCGTGAGCCCCGCCCCGTGGAGGTCATCCAATCCCGAGGGGCTGAAGGCGTTGCGCTGCTCATCGAGCGGGAGGCCGGAACAGGGCCCTACGTCGAAAGCACGGCGGAGCGCTTCCGGGTCGTCGCCTCGGGCGAAGTCATCAAGTCCGTGCGCTGGAGCGCCAACGCGGGTGTCGTCGAGCCTTCCGATGAGCGGGTCACCTGGACGCTGCCCACGGCGGGGACGGCGTCCCTGTCCGTCACCGTCGAGACGGAGTCCGGCAAGACGGCGGAGGGCGCGTTCCAGTTCAGTGTGGTGGCCGCGCCGCTCGCCTCCCACTCCGCCATCGACACGAGGCCGGATGTCACCGGCAGCAGCTGCGACATCGCGTTCGACAGCACGGGCAAGGGGCACGTCATCTACACGAACGACACCCACAACAGCCTGTGGTACGCGAGCTGGGACGGCGCGTCCTGGACGACGGAGCAGATTGACGGTCCCGGCTTCAACAACGGGGGCGTCTTCGTCGTGAAGAGCCAGCTGGTCGTCGACCCTGTCACGGGCACGCCGCACGTCGCCTACTCCAAGGGAACCGGCAACATCACCAACACGACGACGCGGGTGGGCTATGCCACGCGCGTCAATGGCGCCTGGGTTCGGGAGGAGGTCGACTCATCAGTGGTGATGCGCTTCAGCATCGCGCTCAACCCGGCGCAGGCGCAGCAGCCGGTCATCGTCTTCACCTCCAACCCTTCGGCGGGCGTCAAGGTCGCGACCCGGACAGCGGCGAACACGTGGTCCACCGTGACGCCCTCCACCAGCATCCATGCGCTCACGAGCGACGCCCTCTTCGACGCGACCGGAGCGCTGCACTTCATCACGCACCAGTCCGCGAGCGGCTACGTCAGCCAGTACCTTCAGGTCCTCCGGGGTTCGACCCTGGAGTCCTTCGCGCTGAAGACCAGCACCTCCGCGCCCTGGCTCGCGACGGCCTGGGGGCCGGACTCGCACCTGCTGGCGCTCTCCAACGGCATCTCCGAAGGCGAATGGAACGCCATCGAGGACATCACGGTCGGGACGCCTGCCGCGTCCAGCACCCGGAGGGTCTCGACGGTGGATTACAAGTACGCCTCGTCGGCCCTGGCCTACGGCGGAGGCAAGCCGGTCGTCGTCCTGCGCAATGGGACGGCGCTGACGCTCGGAACGACGGACGCGCAGGGCTTCTGGACGTACACGCAGCTGGGAACGGTGGAGGACAACAGCCGTCCGAGCGTGGCGATCCGTCCCACGGATGGCGTGCCGCATGTCTGCTACCAACGGGACGGCAAGGTGACCTTCCAGTAGGCCGGTCCACCTCCGGATTGCCCCAAGGGGTGAAGCCCCTGTCCAAGCGCTCCCTCCGTCACCAGTTCCCTGGTGACGGACGGGCGTGCGAACGGGGGGACGTGCATGGCGGGACGGGGGGACGACTCACCGGTGGGGGGCGGACCGTCCCTGTTCGCCCGGCTGGCGGTGGGCGTGTTCCGGCACCGGGGGCGGGTGCTGGTGGGCACGCTGCTGCTCCTCGCCGCGGCGGTGTGGGCGCTGCTCCGGGGCGGGCACCTCACCACCGGCACCATCGAAGGCATCGAATCCGCGAGGGCCGAAGCGCTCGCGCGCGGTGCCGCCGCCGGGTCGAACGACCAGACCCTGGCGGTCATCTTCCACCATGACGAATGGACCACGGACGAGCCGCGCTTCGCCCAGGCGGTGACGTCCGTGCTGTCGCGCGTGGAGCGGCTGCCGGAGGTCGCGTCGGTGGTGTCACCCATTGGTGCACCCGAGGCCTTCCGGGCCCGCTTCGTGGCGAGGACGGGCCACGACCTCCTGGCGTTGGTGCGGCTCAAGGGCGGCGAGCGCGAGGCCACCGCCGCGTTCCCCGCCGTGCGCGCGGCGCTGGAGAACCCGGACCTCCGGACGACGCTCACCGGCAAGGTGGCCTTCCTGGCCGCGCTCAATGAATTGCTGGAGCACGACCTGCTGCGCGCGGAGCTGCTTTCCTTCCCGCTGGCGCTGGTGGTCCTGCTGTGGGTGTTCCGGACGGTGGTGGCGGCGATGCTGCCCCTGGTGGTGGGCGGGCTGGCGGTGCTCTGCGGCGTGGCGGGCGTGATGCTGCTGTCACACGCCACGAACATGGCCCAGTACACGCTCAACGTCGTGTCGCTCATCGGATTGGGCGTGGCCATCGACTACTCGCTCTTCATCGTGAGCCGCTTCCGCTCCGAGCTCGCGCTGGGCCTCTCCACGGAGCACGCCCTGACGCGCACGCTGGACACCGCCGGGCGCGCGGTGGCGTTCTCGGGGCTGGCCGTCACGGTGGGGCTGGGAGGCCTGCTCTTCTTCCGCGGCTCGTACCTGAGCGCCATGGGGCTGGGAGGCGCCCTGGTGGTGGCCTTCGCGGTCCTCTTCGCGCTCACCGTGCTGCCCGCGCTCCTCGCCTGGCTGGGGCCCCGGGTGGACCGGGGACGGTTGCCCTTCGCTCGGAAGGAAGGGCGCGGCGGCGCCTGGCACGCGCTGGCCACCTGGGTGATGCGGCATCCCTGGTGGGTGCTGTTGCCCACGCTGACGCTCCTGCTCGCCATGGGGCTGCCGTTCCGCCGGCTGCAGCTGGCGGCCACGGACATCACCGCGCTGCCCGAGGGTACCGAGGCACGCCAGGGCGCGGAGACCCTGGCCCGCCTGTTTCCCCGCGAGGCCGCCACGCGCGTCCTGGTGGCGGTGGAGTTCCCAGGAGGCAGTCCCCTCACGCCGGAGCGCGCGGGTGCCCTCTACGACGCCAGCCGCCGGGTGGCTTCGATGCCCGGCGTGGTCGGCGTGGAGAGCGCGGTGGACCTGGGCCCCGGCATGGACCGGGCGACCGTCCTGCGGATGGCCGCGGCGCCACCCCAATTCCTCCCACCGGAGCTCCAGGCCGCGAGGGCCGCGTACGTCACCGGCAACGTGGCGGTGATGCAGGTGCTGACGTCGTCAGCGCCCAGCAGCCTGGAGGCGCGCAACCTGGTCCGCGCTCTGCGCGAGGACCGCACGGTGGGCGATGGACGGTGGCTGGTGGGCGGTCAGACCGCGACGGACGTGGACGCGGCGGCCTTCGTGAGGCACCACACGCCCGCGGCGGTGGGGTTCGTGATGGGGATGACGTGCATCGTCCTCTTCGTGCTCCTGCGCTCCGTGGTGCTGCCCTTGAAGGCGCTCCTGATGAACCTGCTGTCGCTGGCCGGTTCGTTCGGCGCCCTGGTGTGGATCTTCCAGGAGGGACACCTGCACCGGCTGCTGCGCTTCGAACCCGGGCCCATTGAACCGTCGCTGCCCATCCTCTTGTTCTGCGCGCTGTTCGGCCTGTCCATGGACTACGAGGTGCTGCTGCTCAGCCGCATCCGCGAGGAGTACCTGCGCACCGGCGACAACACCCACGCGGTGGCCGAGGGTCTGGAAAAGACCGGCGGCCTCATCACCAGCGCGGCGGCCATCATGGTGGCCGTGTTCGCCGCCTTCACGCTGGCGTCAGTGGTGGTGGTGAAGGCGATGGGATTGGGCATGGCCATCGCGGTCGCGCTGGATGCGACGCTGGTCCGGGTGCTCATCGTCCCCGCGATGATGCGCCTGATGGGGGACTTCAATTGGTGGGGGCCCGGCCACTGGAGGCGCTCGCATCCACGAGAGCAGGGGACGGAGGTGCGGTCATGAGCGCGCGGAACCTCGCATGGACGGCGGCAGCGCTGGGCGTGCTCGTGCATGGACACCGGGAGCTGATGGCTGGCCTGCGGCGGCGCGCGGCTCCGCCCATGAAGCACTTCGAGCCACCGTCGGTGACGGTCATCCGGCCCATCCGGGGCCTGGACGTGGACGCGCGAGAGAACGTGCGCGCGCTGCTGGAGCTGGACTATCCCGGCGAGTGGGAGGTGCTCTTCGTCTTCGACAGCGAGGACGACCCGGCGTTCCTCCCCACCCGCGAGGAGGTGGCCGCCCGCCCGACGCGCGCGAAGCGGGTGGAGTTGATTGTCGCCGGCGAGCCACCCGCGGGGATGACGGGCAAGCTCAACGCGATGCAGGTGGGCGTGGCCTGCTCCCGGTGCCAGCTGCTGGCCTTCAGCGATTCGGACACGCGCCCCTCGCCTGGGGTGCTCACGGCGCTGGTGGGCGCGCTGCTGGAGGATCGCGAGACGGGCGCCACGTTCGCGCCCATCTACGCGGCGGCGGACGCGCCCCTCGCGGGCGACGTGGGCTACGGGCTGCTGGTGAACGCGTGGTACGGCGCGTCGGTCGCGTGCACCGCGGAGCCGGATGGCTCGCTGCCCTTCATCATGGGGCAGCTGATGGTGTTCCGCCGCCAGGCGCTGGAGGCCATCGGAGGCGTGGGCTGCGCCGTTGGGCAGTTCGTGGATGACATGTACCTGGGACGCCGGCTGTACCTGGCCGGGTGGAAGAACCGCGTCGTCCATGCGCCCCTGCGCGTCGTCACGGGGCAGCTGGGGCTGGGCGCGTTCCTGCGCATCTTCCGGCGGTGGATCCTCTTCTCGGAGGCGGGCATCCCCGGGACCTTCGCGCGGCCCCACTGGGTGCGGGGCGCGGTGAGCTGGCTGTCGTGGGGCGCGCTGGTGACGGCGGCGGCGCGAAGGGCCTGGGGCCCGGCGCTCCTGTCGGCGGTGCCCATTGGCTTCTCCGTGTGGAGCCAGCTGCGGCTCCAGCGGGCCTGCCACGGGCCAGAGGTCGCGCCCCGGCACTACTGGGTGCCGGCGGTCCTTCCGCTGCTGGGTGCGGGCGTGGCCGTGTCCGCGCGGCTGTCTCGCGAGGTGGACTGGCGCGGCCGGGGCTACCGGTTGGATGCGAAGGCGCGCCTGGGTGAAGCCCAGCCCGCCCGGGCCAGCGTGTAGACGGGACGGCGGACGCGACGATGCAGCCAGCTCCCCACCTGTTCCACCGCGCTCGCCACGGTGCCCCGCAAGGGCGGCCCGGCCGAGCGCAACAGCGGCGCGGCGGACCGCAGGCTGCCCCCCGTTCCGTTCGGGGAGAGCATCGCGGCGAAGGCATGGGCGACGACGCGCAGGTACTCGCGGGCCATCACCCGCATGCGGGGCTCCTCGGAGGACAGCAGGGCCATGGAGGCGCGCGCGCCGCCGGGGCTGTGCTCCCAGTAGTGCAGCAGCCCCATGCGCAGCGCGTGCATGCCCTCGTCCTGCCGGGCGAAGGCGCTGTAGAGCGCGGAGGCGAGCGCGACGCGGGTGCGCTGCGCGGGCCTTCGCGCGTGCGCGTAGTGCTCCAGCGCGCGGGCGACGTGGCCCGGGTAGCGGTCCAGCGACTCCTGGAGGGCGCGGGCATCGTGGAAGCAGGACGCCATGCCGCTGGCCGTGAGCGGGTGGCAGCACGCGGCGGCGTCGCCCACGAGCACGGCGCTCCCCATCCAGACGGTCTCCGCCAGCCAGTCGTCGTTGGAGGCCATGCGCACCGCGGGCCGCTGCTCCAGCGCCTGCCGGACGGCCTCCCTCAGCCGCGAGGGCAGGGCGAGCAGCAGCTCCGGTTGTTCCTTCAGCGTCTGGGCCGTGCTGCCCAGGGGCAGGTCCACCATCACTCGCGCCACGCCGGGCTGGATGGTGTACGCCAGCGCGTGCACGGCGCCGCCCACGAACTGGTGGCCGTGTTCCGGGTGGGTGAGGCAGGCGCTGTCCACCGTCACGCCCAGCATGGTGGACAGGCGCTGGTGGTGCTCGGCGATGCCCAGCATCCGGCGCACGGGAGACGCGCGTCCGTCCGCGGCCACCAGCAGCCGGGCGTGCACGGTGTGCTCGGTGCCCTCGTGCGAATAGCGCAGGCGCACGCCGCGCTCGCAGTTGTGCTCCACGGCCGTCACGCGGGCCCGGGTGCATACGGTGACGCCGCGCCGCCGCGACACCGACTCCAGCAGGGGCAGGGTGAGGGCGGCGTGTTCCAGCGACAGACCCGTCACCCCGCGACCGTAGGGCAGGACGAGCGTGCGGGCGGGGGCATGGAAGCGCACCGCGAAGCCCCTCACGGGATGGGCCGCCCAGCCATCCACGACGTCCCCGAAGCCCAGCGCGCGCAGGTCTCTCACCCCGGGCGGGTGGAGCAGCTCGCCCGCGAGCTGCTTGTGCCGGTCCACGCCCGCGTCCAGCAGCAGGACGGACCATCCCAGGTCGGAGAGCGCCGCCGCCACCGCGCAGCCCGCGGGCCCGCCCCCGGCTATCACCACCTCGGTGTCCCCCACGTCGCCCCCGCTCGATTCGCAGACACCATGTCTGGCATTGACGACTTATCCATTGATGCGCGGCGCCGCACGCGGAGGAGGCAGGCATGAAAGTGCAGGTTGCATCATTCTGTCGCACACAATTGCCCCGGGTTTCCCGGACCTTCGCGCTCAACATCCCGCTGTTGCCCGAGCCCCTGGACCTGGCGGTGACGGTGGCCTACCTGCTGTGCCGCATCGCGGACACGCTGGAGGACGAGGCCCCGGGGGCACTTCACGGTGCATTGCTCGACGAACTGGGGGGGCTGGTGTCGCTGGAGCCGGGCTGGGAGGCCCGTGCCCGCTCCTTCGCGCGAAGGGCACGGCTCGCCCTGCGGGACGAGGCGCCACCCGCGGAGGCCGAGCTGGTTTCAGAGACACCGACCGTGCTCGAAACCCTGGCCTCGCTTCCCTCCTGGGTCCACCCGCCCATCGCGCGATGCGTGCGGACGATGGCCGGCGGCATGAATCAGATACAGCGGATGCATGGAGGAAGCGGGCAGGTCATGGGGCTGCCCGACCTCCAGGCGACGTTCATGTATTGCTATTACGTGGCGGGCGTCGTCGGCGAGATGCTGACCGGCCTCTTCGTCGCCAGCTCACCCCGGGTTGCCTGGCGCGAAGAGCGGCTCATGTCGCGGGCGCCTGCCTTTGGCCGGGCATTGCAGCTCACCAACATCCTGAAGGACGTGCGTGAGGACCTGGACCGCGGCAGCTGCTGGCTGCCCAGGGACCGCATGGCCGCGCATGGCCTCACGCCCGCCACGCTGGCCCTGCCTTCGCTGCGTGCGAACGCCGTGGCGCTGCTGGATGAGCTGGTGGCGGTGGCGCGCCGGGAGCTGGACGTCGCGCTGGAGTACTCGCTGGCGCTGCCCGTGGAGGAGCCCGGCCTGCGGCTGTTCTGCCTCTACCCGCTCTTCTTCGCGGCCGCGACGCTCGACGTGGTGGAGGGCAACCCCGCGGTGTTCGAACCCGAGCCGGTGAAGATCCCCCGGGAGACGGTGGCGATGCTGATGCAACTCACCCAGGAGCGGGTGGGCTCGGATGAGGCGCTGCGGGCGCTCCATGCCAGCGTTTCGCGGGGGTCCCGGGACGGCGCGGAGGCCTGGAGCTGATGCGGCGGGCCCGCGACATGCTGGCCGGGACGCAGGCGGCGGACGGGTCCTGGAAGGGCGACTACAGCGGTCCGCTGTTCCTGGGCCCGGTGTACGTGGCCGGGCTGTACGTGATGGGGCGCACGCCGGAGGCATCCGTCCGCGACGGCATGGTCGCCCACATGCGTGCGCACCAGAATGCGGATGGAGGCTGGGGGCTGGACGTGGAGTCGCCCAGCCTCGTCTTCACCTCGGTGCTCAACTACGTCGCGCAGCGGCTGCTGGGCGTCGGCGCGGACGACCCGGGGCTGGTCCGCGCGAGGGCGTGGTTCCTTCCCCGAGGCGGCCCGCTGAGCAGCGCGTCCTGGGGGAAGTTCCTCCTCGCCCTGCTGGGACTCTACGAATACGAGGGCCTCGCGCCCGTGCCGCCCGAGCTCTGGCTGTTGCCGCGAGGGCTGCCGTTCCATCCCTCGCGGCTCTGGTGCCATTGCCGCATGGTGTACCTGCCCATGGGCTGGCTCTATGGCCGCCGGGCCCGCGCCCCGGAGACACCGCTGCTGGCCGAGCTGCGGCGCGAGTTGTATCCCCAACCCTACGCGGACGTGGACTGGAAGGCGGCGCGCGGACGCGTGGCCCGCACGGACGCCTACAGCCCCCACGGTCTGGGATTGCGCGCCGTGCACCGTGTGCTGGGTTGGTATGAGCGGTTCCATTCGAAGCGGCTGCGGGAGCGCGCGCTGGAGGAGTCCCTGGAGTTGATTCGCGGCGAGGACGAAGCGACGCACTTCGTCTGCATCGGGCCCATCAACAAGGTGCTCGACATGGTGGTGTGGCACGTGGCGCGGCCGGACGGCCCGGAGGTGCGGGCCCACCTGGAGCGCCTGCCGGACTACCTCCAGCACACGCATGAGGGCGTCGCGGTCAACGGCTACAACTCCTCGCAGCTCTGGGACACCGCCTTCGCGGTGCAGGCGCTGGTGGCCGCCGGAGAGTCCGCCTGGGCGCGGGACACGCTGGAGCGCGCGGGCCGCTTCCTGGAGGCGCAGCAGGTGCTGGAGGATTCACCCGACGCCGCCAGACACCACCGGCATCCGAGCCGGGGAGGGTGGCCCTTCAGCACCCGCGCGCACGGCTGGCCCATCAGCGATTGCACGGCGGAGGCACTGAAGGCGTGTCTGTTGTTGGAGCCGCTCGGCCTCAACCGCGTGCCCCGCGAGCGGCTGGAGCAGGCGGTGGCCTTCATCCTGTCCTTGCAGAACCGGGACGGCGGCTGGGCCACCTACGAGCAGCAGCGGGGGCCGCGCTGGCTGGAGCGGTTCAATCCCTCGGATGTCTTCGCCGGCATCATGGTGGACCCCAGCTACGTGGAGTGCACGTCGGCCTGCATCCAGGCGCTGGCCGCGTGGCGCGGCGCATGGCCGCACGCACCGGTGGGCCAGTCCATCGCGCGGGGCGCGGACTTCCTGCGCCGCCAGCAGCGTCCGGATGGCAGCTGGGAGGGCGCCTGGGGCGTGTGCTTCAGCTATGGCACGTGGTTCGGCGTCACCGGCCTGGTGGCCTCGGGGGCGGGGACCGGAGACCCCGCCCTGCGCAAGGCCGTCACGTTCCTGAAGGCCCACCAGCGCGAGGACGGGGCCTGGAGCGAGACCATCCAGGCCTGCCGTGAGCGCCGCTGGGTGGAGGGGCGCACGGGCCACGCGGTGATGACGTCCTGGTCCGTGCTGTCCCTGGTGGCCGCGGGCGAAGCGAACGCGGAGGCCACGCGCCGGGGCGTGGCGTGGCTGCGCGAGAGGCAGGAGGCGGAGGGCCAGTGGCCGCGAGAGCCGCTGGCAGGCGTGTTCAGCCGCACCTGCGCCATCCACTACGACGCCTACCTGCGCATCTTCCCGCTATGGGCGCTGTCGCTCGCGGAGCGACAGGCCGGAGCCTTCAGGGCGCGCGAAGGCTCTGCGACCCCAGGTAGTCCGCCTTGCCCAGGTTGACGCCGTTGTGCCGCAGGAGCGCGTACGCGTGGGTGACGTGGAAGAAGAAGTTGGGGACCGCGTTCTCCAGGAAGTAGTCCGCGCCGCTCATCACCTGGCCCTCCCACCGGGGGTGGGTGACGATGCGTCCGGCGGCGCCCTCGAAGTCCTTCGCCGTGAACGTGTCCAGGTACGCGATGGTGGACCGGACGCGGGCGCTGAGCTCCTCCAGCGTCTGCTCCGTGTCCGGGTTTGACGGCGCGGCCTTGCCTGACAATCGCGAGGCCGCGAGCTTCACGGCGTCACAGCCGATCTGCACCTGCCGCACGAACGGGAGCTGGTCCGGCGCCAGCCGGAAGTTCAGGTAGAGGTTCGGGTCGAAGGACTTCGCCTTGGCATGGGCCGCGGCCGTCTCCAGCCACTTGCTCAACTGCCCCAGCTGCTTCTTCATCTGCGAAAAGGTCTCGAAGTACATGGGCGCGCAAGCTAACGGGACAGCCATTGGCGCGCGAGCCAATCGCAGGGGCCTCTGGATCCACGAGTCCAGACGCCCTGCGTCACCCGCGCGCCTCCGGCTCACGCCTTGAACGTCATCAGCGGCCGCAGCCGGGCCACCTCCCGGACGATGTCGGCGTCCACCTGGGAGGCCACCACCGGACCAATGGGCTTGTAGGCGGCGGGGGCCTCCTCGATGCGGCGCTCGGCCCGCATCGCGATGCAGTCCACCCCCGTCAGCCCCAGGTCCTCCTCCCGGTGCTTCGCGCCGCCCCGTGACATGGAGAAGCGCGAGTGGGCCCGCCCCGCCCCATGCGAGGCCGACGCCAGGGCCTTCGCGTTGCCCAGGCCCCGCATCAGGTAGGACGTGGCGCCCATGGAGCCGGGGATGATGACCGGCTGGTCCTCCTCGGCCGGGCAGGCCCCCTTGCGCGCCAGCCAGCCGCCTTCCCACGGCAGGGTGATGTTGTGGGGCACGTCGTAGACGAGCGGCGCCTCCACGTCCCCGAACAGCTCCCGCAACGTCTGCCGCACCAGCTCCGCGAGCAGCAGCCGGTTGAGGAAGGCGTAGTTGGCGGCCGTGGCCTCCGCCTTCAGGTACTCACGCACCTTCGCCGGGTCCGCGAGCGGGAAGATGCCGCTCGCCGGGTGCGGAGCCCCCGAGGGCCACGCGGCGCGCGCCCGCTCCTGCCAGGTGCGCCCCACGTGCTTGCCCATGTCCCGCGAGCCGGAGTGCACCATGAACGCGAGCTGCCCCTCCCGCACGCCCCAGGCCCACGCCCGCGCCCGGTCCACCACGGCCTCCACCCGCTGCACCTCCACGAAGTGGTTGCCACCACCAATGGTGGCCAGTCCGGGGTCGCGCACCACGCCCTCCCGCCGCAGCCCGGTGGGCGCCCACGCCGGGTCCCCCTCCAGCGCCCCGCCCAGATGGACGCGGCCGGACTCGCGGTGAAGCTGGCCCAGGTCCACCCGGGCCGCCATGCCCAGGGGCTGGTCTTCCGTCTCCAGGAGCCAGCCGGGCAGGCCGTCCCGCAGCAGCGCCTCCAGGGCGCGCGAGCCCTGGGCCACGTCCCGCGTGCCGAAGAAGTAGTGCCCCTTCATCCGCTCGACGAAGGCGTCGCGGCGGGCGAGGAAGGCGTCCACGGGGATGTCCGCGACGTGCAGGCGCATGCCGCAGTTGATGTCCGTGCCCACGGCGCCGGGGACCACCAGGCCCTCCGTGTGGACCACCGACCCGATGGCCACCCCGGAGTCACCCGGGTGGAAGTCCGGCGTCGCGCGCACCTGCTTCACGCGGCCTCCGTCGGGGTGATGGAGCGCGGCGAGCGCCGCGAGCTGCTGGAGCGCCTTGCCCTCCACCGGCAGGTCCGGGGGAAGGAGGACTTCGGCGGGGGGCGCATGGGGATCCGCCTGGAGGCGGACCGTGTAGACACGACCGTCGTAGGCAACGTCGAGCCCCTCGCGGGCAAGTGCCCGCAGGAGCCGGTTCAGTTTCGGCTGCATGACCTTCTCGGAATCTGACCCGGGCGGATTCGAGGCCCGGGGGACGTGAGCGATGGATTCGAGACCTCGGGTCAGCAGCCGCGGTCGGGACGCCGGAGCGTCCGCGACCCCCTGGACGATCCAACACACCGCACCTGACGGACTCGCGAAAATGCCCGCTCCAGTCGAGGATGGGGCCATGGACGTGTCGAAGCAGGGGAACGGAGCGGTGTCATGACGGTGGCGGTCCTACGGGCCCAGGCCCCGGAGTTCGATGTGGCGTCCGTCCTGGACCGCTTCCCGGAGTGCCACCCGGATGCCGTCTGGCTCCAGGGGGAGCAGCACCTGCGCCAGGGGAGGCACTCGACCTCTGGCTTCAACCTCACCCTGGTGGAGGACGGCGAGGGCACGCTGCACGGCCCCGTCGCCGCCGCCCGCCGGCAGCTGGAGGTGCTGGCCCCCCTGCTCGCGGAGCTGCGCCAGCAGGCCGTGCCCTGCATCGTGGACTTCGGGCTGTTCGTCGGCACCGCGCGGCACTTCACCAGCTCCATCCACTTCCCGCCGGACGACGTCCGGTGGTTCGCGGACCAGGGAATCGCGCTGGCCGTCTCCGCCTACCCGACCGCCGAGGAGGAGTCGGAGGACTCCTCGGGCAACCTCCAATGAGCGCGAAGTCCTCTCCCCGCTGGGACCCGGAAGCCGTACCGACCTTCTGGATCAACCATGCGTCCCGGCTGCTGATGCGCCACTTCGAGCAGCGGCTGCGGCCGCTCGAGTTCGGGATGGCCTACCTGCCGGTGGTCATCGCGCTGGAGGAGCATGGGCCCCTCCTCCAGAAGCAGCTCGCGGAGTACGCCCACGTCGAGCAGCCCACCATGGCCGCGCTCCTCACGCGCATGGAGCGCGACGGGCTCATCGCGCGTCATCCCCACCCGGACGACAAGCGCGCCAGTCAAATCTCGCTCTCGGCCAAGGCCCGGGAGCGCCTGCCGCGAGCGAAGGAACAGCTGGAGGACGTCGCGGAGCAGGCGACCGCGGGCTTCAGCGAAAAAGAGCGCGCCACGTTCATGTCGCTCCTGCGCCGCGTGGTGGCCAACCTGGAGCCGGCGTCCGGGGATTGAGCCCTCCATTCGCGGAACGTCAGAGAGGTCTTGTAGTGTGCGCGACCCTCCGGAGGATTCCCTTCCGGCATGACACAAGGTCGAGGCCTCTTGAACCGCTCCTCCTTCCTGATGCGCGCGCTGCGCACCGGCACTTTCTGTCTCGTGGGCGCCAGCTCGCTCATGACCGCCTGTGACTCCAACGATGATCCCCCCGTCGACCCGACTCCGGTGGACCGGTCGCCGCGAAAGCTGACCGTGCTGCAGACCAGCGACCTGCACACCAACATCTTCCCGTGGGACTACTTCACCGGGAAGGCGGACGCGAAGCGCGGCCTCTCCAAGGTGGCCACGCTCATCAAGCAGGAGCGCGCGAAGAACCCGGACTGCACGCTGCTCGTGGACACGGGTGACACCATCCAGGGCTCGCCGCTCGGCACCTACTACGCCCAGGTGGACAACGCGTCCAAGCACCCCATGGCCACCGCCATGAACGAGCTGGGCTACGCCGCCATGGCCATGGGCAACCACGAGTTCAACTACGGCCAGGACGTCCTCAATAAGTTCAAGGGCGAGGCGAACTTCCCACTCCTGGGCGCCAACGTGCGCAAGAGCTCGGACGGCTCCGAGGCCTTCACCCCGTACGTGATGACCACGGTGTGCGACGTGAAGGTCGGCATCCTCGGGCTGGTGACGCCGGGCGTGGCGACGTGGGAGCGCAAGGACAACATCACCGGGCTGCGCTTCGATGAACCGCTGGAGACCGCGAAGACGTACGTGCCGCTGATGAAGGCGGCTGGCGCGGACGTGGTGCTGGTGGCCATCCACGGCGGCCCGGACAAGCAGCCGACGGGCAGCGCGACCAGCCCCGAGTCGTGGCTCGCGGACTACGCGGACGCCACGAAGTGGACCGACCGCGGCAACCTCACCGCTGAGAACCAGGCCGTGCAGATTGCCCAGCAGGTGGCGGACGTGGACGTGCTCCTCACCGGCCACACCCACCAGCCCATCCCGAAGATGCTGCTGAAGCAGCAGGATGGCCGCGAGGTCCTCCTCACGCAGCCCAACCGTTGGGGCAGCCACCTGGCCCACGTGGAGCTCAACGTCACCTGGAACGGGGAGCGCTGGGGCGTGGACGCGCACGACTCGCAGCTCCACGCGGTGGACGAGACGGTGGATGAGGATGCCAACGTCAAGCAGCTCACCCAGGCCGCCCACGACACCACGGTGGACTACGTGAACCAGAAGATTGGCAGCACCACCGCGCCCTTCACGGGCGGCTTCCCCGGCCGCTACGTGGACAGCGCGCTGTCGGACCTGCTCAACATCGTGCAGGAGGAGGCCGCGAAGGAGGCCGGCTTCCCCGTGGACCTGTCCGCGACCGCCCTGTTCTCCAATGACGTCGCGCTGCCGCAGGGGGACGTCACCCTGCGGGACGCCTACAGCGTCTACATCTACGACAACACGCTGTACGTGATGGAGATCAACGGCTCCATCCTCCGGCGCGCGCTGGAGATGAACACGCTGTACTTCAAGCAGCTGGACGCGGCGAACCTGCCCGCGAAGCCCGCGGACGCGAAGGCCACCACGCCCGTCGTCGCGGACTACAACTGGGACCTCTACTCGCACATCGAATACGGCTACGACCTGACGAAGCCCGCGGGCTCGCGGCTCACGCACCTGCGCTTCAAGGGCGAGGACGTGAAGGACGAGCAGCTCTTCCGCATCGCCGTGAACAACTACCGCGGCGGTGGCGGAGGCGGGTACAGCATGTTCAAGGAAGGCCGGTTGCTGTGGTCCTCCGCGGACGGGGTGCGTGACTACGTCGCGCGCTACATGCAGGAGCACCAGAACCTGTCGCCGGACGCGGTGAACACCTGCAACTTCACGCTCGCGCCGGACCTCTACGCGCATTACTTCCAGGCCACGCTCGGCCCGGCGAAGTGCGCGCCCGTCGTGCAGTGACGTAGGCGACCCAGGGACGCCCGGTGGACAGCCCTCTTCCCTGGAGGGCACGTCCCACCGGGCCTCCCGCGTCCCTACGTTGCCCGCGATGGCCGACCCACGCGCGGAAGAGACGTTCCAGAAGAGCATCCACACGCTGACGCCGGACGGCGCATCGCCCCGGACGGAGACCGACGGCCTGGGCTCCCGGCAGCTCCCGGCGGGGGCCTACTGGGGCATCAACGTCAGCCGCGCGCTGGACAACTTCGCCATCAGCGGGCGCCCCATCTCCGTCTATCCCGACCTGCTCTTCGGCTACGCCTGCGTGAAGCAGGCCGCGGCCAGGGCGAACGCGGAGCTGGGCGTGCTGGATGCGACGCGGGCCTCGCTCATCGACCGGGCCTGCGAGGACATCAAGGCCGGCAGGCTCCATGACCAGTTCGTCGTGGACGTCATGCAGGGCGGGGCCGGCACCTCCACGAACATGAACTTCAACGAGGTCATCGCCAACCGGGGCCTGGAGCTGGCCGGCCACCCCAAGGGCCACTACCAGCACCTGGACCCCAATGACCACGTGAACCGGAGCCAGAGCACGAACGACACCTACCCGACGGCGCTCAAGGTCGGGTTGATGCTGTCCCTCGAGCGGCTGCTGACGGAGCTGCTGCTCCTGGAGCAGGCGTTCCGCGACAAGGGGCAGGAGTTCGCGGGCATCGTGAAGATTGGACGGACACAGCTTCAGGACGCCGTGCCCATGACGCTCCAGCAGGAGTTCGAAGGCTTCGCCGTCACGCTGTCCGAGGAGCACGCGAGCCTGAGGGACGTCGCACGCCACCTGGGGGAGATCAACCTGGGGGCGACGGCGATTGGAACGGGCATCGCCGCGGACCCGCGCTTCGCGGAGGCCGCGCGGGCGCACCTGGCGGACATCACCGGGCGCCCCATCGTCACCGCGCCGGACCTGATTGAGGCGACCACCGACGTGGGCGTCTTCATGGAGGTGTCCGGCACCCTCAAGCGCACCGCGATGAAGCTGTCGAAGATCTGCAACGACCTGCGGCTGCTCGGCTCCGGCCCGCAGGCGGGCTTCAACGAAATCAACCTCCCGCCCATGCAGGCGGGCTCCAGCATCATGCCGGGCAAGGTGAACCCGGTCATTCCGGAGGTCGTGAACGAAGTGGCGTTCGTGGTCGCCGGGGGAGACGTGACGCTCACCATGGCCGCCGAGGCGGGGCAGCTCCAGCTCAACGCCTTCGGGCCGGTCATGGCCCACGTGCTGTTCGAAAACCTCAAGTACATGACCGCCGCCATGGCGACCCTGCGCGTGAACTGCGTGCGGGGCATCACCGCCAACAAGGAGCGGCTCGCGCGCCAGGTCGAGTCCTTCGTGGGCGTCATCACCGCCCTCATGCCGCACATCGGCTACGCGCCCGCGGCACGGCTGGCGAGGGAGGCCCTGGCCACGAACGCCAGCATCGCGGACCTGGTGGTGTCCGCCGGGCTCCTGACGCGCGAGCAGCTGGACGAGCTGCTCTCTCCGGAGCGGTTGACCCGGGGCCATGGGGTGGAGGCCGGGGACGAAGAGGGGATGCACTAGGAGACCCCTTCCGCGCGAGGTCCGCATGTTCATCCGCCGCCTGCGCAGGTTCCTCCGCGAGCCCTACTGGCTGGTCCTGGGCGGCATCATCGCCGTGGGCGTGGTGTCGGGCATCGCGCTCGCCCGCGTGGAGACGGACACCGCCTGGGGCGTGTTCGGGCATGCGTGGCCGGGCGACCTGGACGACACCCGGGGCGCGCTGGGGACGCTGCTCGGGTTCGAAATCACCGTGCTCACCATCGTGCTGTCCCTGAACGCGCCGGTCATCCAATCCGCCGCGAATCAGTACTCACCCCGGCTGGTTCCCATCTACCTGAAGAACGCGCCGCTGCGCCGGGCCCTGCCGTTCTTCGCCCTCTCCAGCAGCTTCATCCTCGCGGCCATCCGGGAGCTGGGCATCATCGAGGACCACGGCGTCAGGCCCCGGCCCGTGCTGTCCGTGGCCATCTTCCTGGTGCTGGTGGCGCTCTGCCTGCTCATCCTCTTCCTGGTCCGCACCTTCCGCTTCCTGCGGGTGGAGCGCGTGCTCGGGCTGGTGCAGGACCTGATTGTTGCCGCCACGGAGCGGCGCATCCAGGCCCGACTGAAGCGGCTTCCGCTGGACCCCACGGTGGCCCTGCGGCTGCCGGCGGATGCCACCTCGCTCCTGGCGGCGACGTCGGGCTACCTCGCGGACGTCGACCTCCAGGACCTCACGCGGCTCGCCCGGCACTGGGGCGTGCGGGTCCGCGTCTGCATCACCGTGGGCGAATACATCGACCAGACGGACGTCATCGGCTGGGTGGTGGCGGACGGAGGGGGCGCCGTGGAGGCCCACGTGCTCCACGAGCTCGCCGCCACGTTGAGCATCCAGTCGGCGCGCGAGCCCGACTGCGACCCCGCGCTGGGGCTGCGCATCCTCGTCGACGTCGCGAACCGGGCCCTGTCCTCGTCCGCGAACGACCCGTACACGGCGCGGCAGGCGCTCCATCAGATCCGCTCCGTGATGCGCCGGCTGGCGGGCCTGCCCCTGGGGGACTGGAACGTCGTGGACCCGGATGGCCGGGCGCGCGTGTCACTGGTGGCCATGCGGCTGCGCGACTACCTCTTCCTCGCCGTGGATGGCCCGCTCCATTACGCGGGGGGCGACCCGGAGGTGCTGGAGGAGGTGCTCCAGATTGCCCTCACCGTGGGCCTGCTCGCGCGCGACGCGCAGGACCGCGCCGCGGCACACGCGCTGCTCGCACGCGTGCTCGCGGACGTCCAGGGCTCCACGGAGAAGGACCGCTTCCACCGCCTGCTCGCCCAGGCGGAGCGCGTCCAGGCCTCCTTCCAGGGCGAGCGCCGGACCCGCGTCGAACGGGGACGCGCGGACTGGCTGCCGGACTGAATGCTCCGGCTTTCAGTGGCGGGTTTCGCGGGTGGGTTGGAAGCCCATGACGAAGTCGATGAGCAGGCGCGTGCCGTAGCCCGTCGCGCCCTTGCTGCGCCACGCGTTGTCGCGCTCGGCCCGCGCGGTGCCCGCCATGTCGATGTGCGCCCAGGGCAGCCCGGCCACGAACTCCTCCAGGAAGAGGCCCGCGGTGATGGCTCCGGCGTTGTCGCCGCCCACGTTCTTCATGTCCGCCACCTCCGACTCCAGCTCCTGCCGCAGGCGCCGGTCCAGCGGGAGCTGCCACACGGTGTCTCCGGTGCGCTCCCCCGACGCCTTCACCTGCTCCACCAGGGATTGGTCGTTGCCCATGACCCCCGCGCTCAGCACGCCCAGCGCGCGCTGACACGCCCCGGTGAGCGTGGCGATGTCCACGATGGCGTCGGGCTTCGGCGACTGCTCGGTGGCCAGGACGAGCGCGTCCGACATCACCAGGCGGCCCTCCGCGTCGGTGTTGATGACCTCCACCGTCTTGCCGCCGCGCACCGTCAGCACGTCTCCCAGCTTCATGGCGGTGCCGGAGGGCATGTTGTCGGTGCACATCAGGTACGCCGTCACCTCCGTCCTGCAGCCCAGGGACTTCAGCGTCGTCATGGCCGCGAGGATGGCGCCCGCGCCGGACATGTCGCCCTTCATGGTGGCGTGGACCAGGTCGTTGGGCTTCAGGCCCAGGCCGCCCGAGTCGAACATGATGCCCTTGCCGACCAGCGAGATGCGGCCCAGGGGCTGGACGGCTTCGCCCCGGCTGCCCCGGGGCGTGTACGTCAGCTTGATCATCCGCGGCGGCTCCGCGCTGCCGGCGTTGACGCCCAGCAGGCCTCCACAGCCGAGCCGGGCCAGGGCCTCGCCGTCGAAGATCTCGACCTCCAGGCCGCAGCGTTTGGCCAGGGACTCGGCCACCTCCGCCAGCCGTGCGGCGGTCAGCAGGGTGGCGGGGGAGTTGGCGAGGTCGCGCGCGAACGCCGTGGCGCGGGAGTGGATGCCTCCGCGCACCATGCCCTGCTCAACCTCCTCGGTGTTCCCCGAACCCGGGACGAGCGTGAGGTTTTCGAGCGGCGGCTCCTGCTCCGAATGCCGCTTGTAGGGCCGGTAGCGGTAGCGGGCGAGCAGGACGCCTTCGGTCAGGGCCTGCGCGGCGAGGTCCACCGGGACGCTCCCGGTGTCCGGGACCTGGAGCGCCACGCGCTTCTGCTGGCCCACGGTCCGCGCGAACGCGGCGGCGGCATCGCGCAGCTTGCCTGCATCCAGCTGTGCCCTAGCCCCCAGGCCGACGGCGACCAGCGGCGGGCCCTCCTTGCGGGGGATGAGGAGCGTCTGACCGGCCTTGCCCTCGAAGCCCGCCGCCTTCAGGACCGCGCGGTCGAGTCCGGGGGCCTTCACCTCTTCGTCCGCTCCCACGAACGTGCCGACGCAACCGACGTCGGTGGGGACGGTGGCCGCTACGGCGAGCTTCGTCTCCTCCGGGGATTCGATGGAGGGAGCGGGGTGGAACTCGGCCTGCGCGCGTGAATGAAACGAGGTCAACATGGAAGCCTCCTGATGGAGGAACTGGGCACGGCGCCAGGAGGGTGCAACATCCAGAAGGTCACTCGCCCCTGCCTCCGGGAGCGGTTTGCCGGCGGATGGAAGGTGTGGATGTTCCGCCACGCAATCCCATGAGGGGGAAGTCCATGCGCACACTGCCGTCGAAGCGGATGTCACTGCTCACCGAGCGCGAAGCCCAGCTCGTCCTGTCCAGCGCCCCACGCAACCTGACCGAGCTTTCGCCACGAGAGCTGCGCGGCCGCATCCTGCGAGCGCGCCGCCTGATGGAGAAGTACCAGGACGAAGCGCAGCGGCAGCGCAGGGAGGCGCTCCGCAAGGAGGTGCCGTCCCGCTCCCGCCGCGCCGAGGGCAACCGCAACACCCTCCGCAAGGCCGAGTACTTTGCCCTCACCCTGGAGCGCTTCGAGAGGCGGCTCGCCGTGCTCGAGCGCAAGGAGCAGATTCGCACCCGCGCCGCGAACCGTCCGAGCGGCACCCGGCGGACGACACGCGCGGCCACGGGAGGACGCAAGCCCGCGCGCCGGACGCGCGCCGCCGGCCGCACCGCGAAGGCCCCTGAATCGAAGCAGGCGTCCCGCAAGAAGCGGGGCGGGGCCCTGAAGCAGGAGCGCTTTCCCGCCCTCAAGCGTCAGGCCCATGCCTCGACCCGGGGCCGCCGGACCCAGAGCCGGCGCGACTCGCGGCGCTGAGCGTAGAGCCCCCTAGTGACGGTAGAACGCCTCCTGCACCGCGAGGCGCTCCATTCCCCGCGCCAGACAGAGCTGCAAGAGCACGCGGCTCTTCTGCGGGTTGAGCTGGTCCGCGGCGACGAAGCCCAGGGCGTCGTCGTCCATTTCGATGTTGCGGCCCACGTCGCCACTCACCACCCGCGTGCTGCGCACGATGATGACGCCCGCCTTCGCCGCTTCCGCGAGCGCGCCCGCGGCTTGCGTGGAGACGTTGCCGTTGCCCATCCCCGCCACGATGATGCCGCGCGCCCCGTTCATGACGCTGGCGCGCACCAGGTCCGGCGGCATGTGCGCATGGGCATAGAGGATGTCGACCCGGGGCAGGCGCTCGAGCCCGTCCACGGAGAACCCGGACGCGGCGGAGTGCCGGTGCGTGGGCTGGCGGAAGTAGCGGATGCGCCCGTACCGCGCGGTGCCCAGCAGGCCCGGTCCCGGTGAGATGAAGGTCTGCACGTCCGTGGTGCTCGACTTCGTCACGTCGCGCGCGCAGTGCAGGTCGTCGTTGAGGACCACGATGGCGCCCCGGCCGTGGGCCTCCGGGTCGGCGGCGACGGCGACCGCGTTGTAGAGGTTCAGCGGCCCGTCCGGGCTCAGCGACGTGGCGGGCCGCATGGCGCCGGTGAGGACCACCGGCCGCGCGCTTTGAACCACCAGGTGGAGGAAGTAGCCGGTCTCCTCCACCGTGTCCGTGCCGTGCGTGATGACGACGCCGTCCGCTTCGTCGCCAGCGAAGAGCGCGTTCACCCGGGCCGCCAGCCGCAGCCAGAGGCCGTCGTCCATGTCCTGGCTGCCCACCTGGGCCACCTGCTCGCCCTTGAGCGTGGCCAGGGCGCGCAGGCCGGGGACGGCGTCGATGAGCGACTCCACGGCGACCTCGCCCGCGCGGTAGCCCGGCTCCACGCCGGAGCCGGCCCTCCCCGCGATGGTGCCGCCCGTGGCCAGAAGGTGGACCCTCGACATGGTTGTGTCTCCCGAGCCGTCTACCCGAGCCCCCAGGGCAGCCCCAGCACCTGCCACGCTACCAGCATGGCGATCCACACGGCGAAGACCACGATGACGTACGGCAGCATCAATGCCACCACGGTCCCCACGCCCGCGTCCTTCTGGTACTTCTGGGCGAAGGTGACGATGAGCGCGAAGTAGGCGTTCAGCGGTGAGATGGCATTGAACGGACCGTCGCCCACGCGGTACGCGGCGAGCACGGCCTCCGGTTCCACGTTCAGCCGCATCAGGAGCGGCACGAACACCGGCGCGAAGATGGCCCACTTCGGAATGGCGCCCGTCATGATGAGGTCCAGGACGGCGACCACCAGCACGAAGCCGACGAGCAGCGGCAGCGCGCCCAGGCCCGCGTGCTCCAGGGCATCCCCCACCTTCACGGCCGCGATGGTCGCCATGTTCGTGTAGGTGAACAGGGCGATGAACTGGCTGATGATGAACAAGAGGAAGATGAGGCCGCCCAGCCCGGCGACCGCCTTCTCCATGGCCTTGATGACGTCCACGCTGTTCTTCATCGTCCCCGCGCCAACGCCGTAGGCCGCCCCCGTCACCAGGAACAGCAAGGTGATGGCGACGATGAGGCCGTTCATGAACGGCGAGTCCCCGATGAGCGCGCCCGTCTCCGGATTGCGCAGCGGAGCCCCCGGGGGCAGCGCCAGCAGGCCGAAGAACACCAGCACGCCCACGAGCCCCCAGAACGCGAACTTCAGCCCCCGCGACTCCTCCGGGGACAGCTTCGCGCCCGCCGTGGCCGGCTTCTCTCCTTTGTACTCACCCAGCCGGGGTTCGATGAGCTTGTCGCTGATGAGCGACACGATGAGGGTCAGCATCACCACCGACGCGACGGAGAACCAGAAGTTCGCCGTCAGGTCGATGGAGCGGTCCGGCGCCATGATGTGGATGGCGTCGTTGGTGATCTCCGTCAGGATGCCGTCCAGCGGTTTGATCAGGATGTTGACGGTGAAGACCGCGGCGACACCGGCGAAGGACGCCGCCAGGCCCGCGAGCGGATGCCTGCCCACGGTGAGGTAGGCGGCCGCCGCCAGGGGAATCAGCACCAGGTAGCCGGCATCCGCGGCGATGCTGGACAGGATGCCCACGAACACCAGGATGTACGTGAGGAGCCGGGCCGGAGCGACCGCCACCAGCTTGCGGATGAGCGCGCCCACCAGGCCCGCCGCGTCCGCGACGCCCACACCCAGCATGGCGACGATGATGACGCCCACCGCGTTGAAGTCCATGAAGTGCTGCACGACGCCCGCGAACATGAAGCGCAGGCCCTCGCCTGTCAGCAGGCTCTTCGCGGCGGTGGTTGTCTCCTCCAGTTGGTGCGTGTCCGGGTTGATGGTCTCGTAGGTGACGCTGGCACCCAGCCTGTAGAAGATGTGGGAGAGCACCATCACGATGGCGATCAGCGCGACGAAGATGACCGCAGGGTGGGGGACCTTGTTGCCCACCCGCTCGATGGCGTCGAGCACCCGCTCCATGCCCTTCTTCTTCGGCGGCGTGCGCTGTTTGTTCTTTGTCTCGCCTGGGACCTGGATGTCGTCGAAATGAGCCGCTTTGGCCATGGGAGTGCTGCTCCTTTCCAATCCCTCAGATCTCCAGCTCGCCCCCCACCGAGAGCGAGGTATCCGTCTTGACCTTGCCCGCCGCGGGTGCGCTGTCGTGTTGCAGTTCGAAGTACGTGGTGAGCGCGAAGCGGTCCGTCAGGTGCACGGACAGCTTCGTGGTGGAGTCCAGGAGGACGCGCGTGTTGTCGAAGATGCCCGGAAGGACGATGGCGTCCTCGCGCAGGTGCACCCGCTCGTTGATGTCGTAGCGGAACGCCAGGCCCACCGCGGGCGACCACAGGGTCACGTTCGGCAGGTCCTCTCGCGTGGGGGTGTACTGGAACCGGCGGTCCTTGGCGTAGCTCGCGCCCAGGTACGTGCGCAGGAAGAGCTCCTTCTCCGTCTTCTTCTTCTTCCGCTCCAGGAACGTGAGGCCGACTCCCAGCTCCACCTCGGTGCGCAGCTCCAGGCTGGCGGGGTGGTCCGTCTCCAGGCCCAGGAAGCTGTAGGCGCTGAGCAGGCGCGTGAAGCGGTAGTCGCCGCGCGCCCAGCCGCCGAGCGTCAGGGCCGTGACCTCCCGCTCCTCCTCGTCCTCCGAGGCCGCGTTGCCGTAGGCGCCATCCGCCTCCAGGGTGAGCGCCCACACCGGGGACTCGTACTCCGCCATGGCATCGCCCGTGATGGTGAAGGCGCGGGCGTTGCCGGTGAACATGGAGGCGCCGAGCCCCGCCGAGCCCGTCCAGGGCCCTTCGTCCTCGTCCTCATCCTCGGTGGCTGACGCGACGGACGCCGGTGAGGAGGCATCCGCCGCTTCCGAAGGAGGCGTGGGTGTCTGGGCCATGGCCGCGAAGAGGATGAAGAGTGGACTCATACGTGCCCTGGGGAAGGAGGAGCCTGCCTGTCCCGGTGCTGAGGGAGGGGCGACCTCGGTGGTGCTCGAAGGCCTTCTCGCGTTCCACGCAACCTTCGACACGCACCGCGCGTACGGCAATCACAGGCGGGCATGCCGGGGGAAGGCACCCTCGTGCCTTTGCCCATCAGAACGTGATGAGGGATTTGTTTCGCGGGCCCCGGCTCAGGGGCGCACGACGTCCTGGATGAACCGGCTCAGCGACTCCGCCATCTTCTGGTGCGTGGCGGCGGAGGGATGCCAGTCCTCGCCGACGCCGTCAGCGAAGGGGTTCTGCATGGCCATCATGTGGCGGTAGACCCGGGCATCGCCCAGGCGCTGGCGCTCCGCCACGAGCTGGGAAATCCAATCGCCGACGTGCACGGACGTCACCACGCCCTGCTGTTCCTTCCGCTTGAAGCCATCCGTCATGCTGCCCAGCGTGCAGACGATATGCGCGCGGGGATGCAGCGCGCGGAGCCGCTCGAGGAAGGTCCGGTAGGCGGCCTTGAAGGCCGCTTCGTCCGGAAGGAACGCGGCGGTGCCCGCGCCCGCGAACGTGTCATTGGTGCCGGCGTTGAGGACAATCACATCCGGCGAATCGTGGGAGAAGTCCCAGGCGGCGGGGTGGTCCGGAACGGCGCGCTCGTAGATGGCGGGAATCAACGCGGACGTGGACAGGTCCAGGTTGCGGTACACGCCGTGGCCCGAATAGCAGACGAACACGGCCTCCGCGCCCAGCCGCTGGGCCGTGAGCCAGCCATGGCCGCGTCTGGGATTCTGGTGCTTCGACGTGAAGGTGGGCACCTTCGAGGAGGACGTCTCCGGGATGAAGGTGACGTCGGTGCCATAGCCGCAGGTGATGGAGTCGCCGATGAACTCCAGCTTGAGCCCCGTGTGCCGCGGGGGCGGCTCCCGGAGCTCGCCATGGACCTCCAGCGCCAGGAGCGTGCTGGCGCCCACCAGGGACTCGGTGCGCTTGAAGAGCTCCACCGTGTGCAGGCCCACGGGAAGGTCGCTGGCGAGCAGGTAGCTGCCCTGGCCGGGCCGCACCGCGAGCAGCCTGGGCGCGGCCCCGTCCACCACCACGTCGAAGTGGTTGGTCCCCACGTCGCCGCCCAGGCCCGCGTCATCGAGCCGCATCCGCACGGCGTCTCCCCAGAAGCGCGCGCGCACCGTCACGCCCGGATGGGAGAAGACGACGCCTGTCCCGGAGCGATACGTCCGGCCCACGTACCGCACCCGCGCGTCGGTGGCGGGGATGCTCACCCAGGGCATGGAAGGGCCTTCCGGTGTGGGGGAGGGACGCCTGCACGCGGCCAGTGACAGGCCCAGGCCAAGGCAGACGCCAGCGATGAGGGAGCGCTCGGTCACGCAGCGCCCAGCCTACACACAAGAGGGACGCGGGCCACCAGATGCCAGCCGTGAACAGCCCATGCTAGATGAACCGCCTTTGCTGTCATCTCCACGCGGATTCACCATGAACTCATTGATTGGCTTTCGCTTCCACCTGGCACTGCTGGCGGTGCTGACGCTCCTGGGCACCGGCTGTGATTCCGACCCGGAGCCGCCGCGGCCCCAGCCGAACTCCCCCACGCTCGTCGAGAGCACGCAGTCCGCCGTCAACCTGATGGCCAACGAGACGGTGACGTTCCACGTCGCCGCGAAGGACGGCGCGCAGCGGACCCTGGGCTTCAGCTGGGAGGCCAGCGCGGGTGTCCTGGAGCAGCAGCAGAGCACCGCGACGACCAGCGACGTGCGCTGGAAGGGCCCGGAATGCCTGCCCGCTGGAACGCGCGTCAAGGTGACGGTGACCATCACCAACGGCGTGGCGCCCGCCATCACGCATCGCTTCGGGCTCTCCGTCGTCGCGTGTCCCGGGGCACCGGCCGTCGCCGCAGGCCGCTACCACTCGCTGATGGTCCGCCCTGACGGCACGGTCCTGGAGTGGGGCCTCTCCTATCTCCGCTTCGACGGCGGCGTCCGCCCGGTGCCCGGACTGACCGACGTCCGGGCGGTGTCGGCGGGGAACGAGCACGCCCTGGCCTTGCGCACGGACGGCACCGTCTGGGCATGGGGGAGCAACTTCGCTGGACAGCTTGGGGACGGAACGAAGACGTCCCGCTCCACGCCGGTGCAGGTGGTGGGGCTGACGGAGGTCATCGCCGTCTCCGCGGCGGGCTACTCCTCGTTGGCCCTGCGCAAGGACGGCACCGTCTGGGCGTGGGGGGACAACGAATCCGGCCAGCTTGGCGACGGGACGATGGAGGGACGTCTCACGCCCGTGCAGGTGCTGGACCTGGTCCGGGTCACCGGCCTTGCCGCGGGCCGGGGGCACTCGCTGGCCGTGCTCGCGGATGGGACGGTCCGGGCGTGGGGAGCCAACATCTACGGTCAGCTTGGCGATGGAGGATTCAGCTTGGAGGGGAACCCCCGCCCGGTCGCGGTGTCCAAGCTGACGGACGTGGTCTCCGTCGCCGCGAGCACCTCGCTCTCGTTCGCGGTGCACTCGGACGGCACCGTGTCGTCGTGGGGCTCCAACGTGGATGGGGCCCTGGGCGTGGAGCAACGGTCCAACAGCAGGGTTCCGAGCAAGGTGTTCGGATTGACCGACGTGGCCACCGTCTCCGTGGGCGGCTACTACGCGGTGGCCCTGATGGGGGATGGCACCGTCCGGAGCTGGGGAAACAACGACTCCGGCCAGCTCGGGGATGGCACGTACATCCGCCATACTCCAACGCCGGTGCCGGGACTGACGGGCGTCACGGCCGTGTCGGCGGGGGAAGACCATGTCGTGGCCGTGCTCTCCGACGGGAGCCCGCGGGTCTGGGGCGACAACCAGTTCATGCAGCTGGGGCGCCCCCCTGAGTCCGTGAACCGCGGCGGACCCGTGCAGGTGCCGGGGCTGACGGAGGCGAGCCTCGTGGCCGCGGGTAAAACCCATTCCCTGGCCCTGCTCGCGGATGGCACGGTCTGGGCCTGGGGCGACAACAGCTTCAGCGCCCTGGGCCTTGGCGACGAGCCCGGCGCCAGCCCGACGCCCGTCCAGGTGCCGAAGCTCGCCGGAGTCAGGAGCCTCGCCGCGGGGGAGAACTCCTCGCTGGCGGTGCTCGCCAATGGCACCGTCATGGCGTGGGGCTACGGCCTCTTCGGGCAGCTGGGGTCGGAGTCCGCGTCCATCTTCCAGATCCCTGAACCCATCTTTGGGCTGAGCGGCATCACGGCCGTGGCCATGGGCCATTGGTATTCGCTGGCCCTGCGCGAGGACGGCACCGTCTGGTCCTGGGGGTACAACGCCAGTGGCCAGCTTGGCGATGGGACCACCGACGAACGTCCCAGGCCGGGGCAGGTGGCGGGGCTGACGCAGGTCACCGCCATCGCCGCGGGGGCAAGCCATGCGCTGGCCCTGCGTGCGGATGGCACCGTCTGGGCGTGGGGTAGCAACGCCTTGGGGACCCTGGGGGATGGAACGCAGACGTCCCGCTCCACGCCGGTGCAGGTGCAGGGCCTGACGGGCGTCATCGCCGTGGCGGCGGGGGAATACCACTCCCTGGCCCTGCGCGAGGACGGCACCGTCTGGTCCTGGGGGAACAACAACGAGGGCCAGCTCGGCGACGTGACGGCGAGCAGCCGCCAGTCCCCCGGGCAGGTGCCCGGCCTGGCGGGAGTCCAGCGCATCGCCGCGGGCGAAAAGCATGCGCTGGCCGCGGTCGAAGGAGGCCCCCTCGTCGCCTTTGGGAAGAACACCTCCGGCCAGCTGGGGCTGGGCGAGCGAAAAGAGAACCAGTCGCGCGGAGAGATCGCCTCGCTTCGTAATCCCCGCGGCATCGCGGCGGGCATTGCCCACACCCTGGCCGTGGCGGCGGACGGGACCGTCTGGGCCTGGGGCGCCAATGCCACGGGTCAGCTCGGCAATGGCGAGGCGGCGAACAGCCCCCAACCCATCACCGTGAAGCTGCCGTAGGGGCTTGCGCTGACTGGATGACCGGATTATAAATCCGGTCATGAGTTCCGACCCACGCACCGCCATCATGGGCGCCGCTGGCGAAGTCTTCGCCCGCTTTGGCTTCAAGAAGGCCTCGGTGGAGGACATCGCCCGGCGCGCGGGCGTGGGCAAGGGCAGCATCTACCTGCACTTCGAGAGCAAGGAGGCGCTCTTCGAAGCCTGCGTGGAGCGGGCGCACGATGAGAGCCTGGCCGAGCTCAATGCGCGGGTGAGGCGGGCGAAGACGCCCGAGGCCCAGGTCCGGGCCTACATCCAATGCAAGCAGGAGCAACACACCCGCGAACCCGCGGGTCATCGCCTCGAGCTGAGCACCATCTTCGAGCTGGGGCTCCAGGCGGCGCACCTCCTGCCCAAGATGCTGGAGAACGACGCGGCGGTCCTGGCGCGCATCCTGGAGGAAGGCGTGGAGCAGGGGGTCTTCACCGTGGCCGAGCCCCGATCCGTGGCCCGGGGCTTCGTGTCGCTGCTCTCCCAGCTCACCATCAAGTTCATGCCGGACGGAACCGGGGCCGCGCTGATGGAGTCCGTGGACCGCTGCTTCGACATCTTCATCCGGGGCCTGCTGAAGCAGCCTCCCCACTGACCCTCCTTGACCTGGCCCCACTTCGCGCCCGGGCGCGGTGGGGCTTTCGTTTGGCCGGGACTGACCAGAAAACCGATTCGGTCATTTGGTGCCGGACTCGCCGGCCTACAGCACGAGGAACGAAGCGATGAAGACCTTCATGAAGGCGGCAGTGGTGGCGGTGGCGGTGGTGGCGACGGGGTGCGGTGGCAACGACAAGGCCGTCGTCCCGCAGGCCTCCGCCGCGCAGCAGGTCGTGCAGAAGCCGGTGGGCGTGCGCGCCGTCACGCCCGCCACGCAGCTGGAGGCGAGCGTCCTCAAGGCCACCGGCAGCGTGCGCTCCAAGCAGTCCGCGACGTTGAGCGCGCAGGCGTCCGGCACGCTCACGCGCGTCAGCGTGGACGTGGGCGACACGGTGAAGCGCGGCCAGGTGCTGGCGCAGCTGGACACCTCCAACGCGCGCATCGCCGTCAACCAGGCGCGCGCCTCCAAGTCGGCGGCGGACGCGGCGCTGGATGGCGCGACGGCGGAGGTGGAGCGGGCCCGCGTGCTGGCGCAATCGGGCAGCCTCCCGCGCGCCTCGCTCGACAAGGCGGAGGTGGGCTTCCGCCAGGCGCAGGCCCAGGCGCAGCAGGCCGCCGCGGCTTTGGACAGCGCGCAGGAATCCGTGCGCGACGCCGCGCTCACGGCGCCGTTCGATGGCGTCATCACCAGCCGGAGCCGCAACCAGGGCGACTACGTGTCGCCGGGCACGGCCATCTTCGGCCTGGTCAACACGCAGGCGCTGGAGGTGCGCGCCCCGGTGCCCGAATCACTCGTGGACCGGGTGTCGGTGGGCGCCGTCGTGAAGGGCACGCTCAATCCCTCCGGCGCGCCCTTCGAGGCGAAGGTGAAGAGCCTGGGCGCCACCATCGATGAGCAGACGCGCACCGTGGAGGTGCTCGCGGAGGTGCTGCCCGCGAAGGACGCCGGGGCGCGGCTGCGCGCGGGTGCCCTGGTGGAGCTGGACTTCTCCAGCGCGGCGGCCTCCGACATCCCGCCGGAGCAGGCGGGCCTCTTCCTGCCCACGCAGGCCGTCAACGCTCGGGGCCAGCAGGGCTTCGTCTGGGTGGTGCAGGACGGCAAGGCGCAGCGCCGCGACGTCAAGGTGGAGCGCGTGCTGCCCGGCTTCGTGCGCGTGGTGCAGGGGCTGGGCCCCGCCGAGCGCGTCGTGGCCGACGCCAGCCTGCCGCTCCAGGACGGCACCGCGCTCCAGGTCGTCCAGTAGCCCGGCGCCTTCCTTTCCATCCCTTTCTTCCGTCACGCCATCCCCATGCTCCAGACCTTCATCAAACACTCCGTCTTCACCGTCATGCTGATGGCGGCGGTCGTCGTCTTCGGCCTGTATGCCTATCCGCGCATCGGCGTGGACCAGTACCCCAACGTCGACATCCCGTACGTCTCCGTCACCACGCTCCTGCCGGGCGCGGACCCGGAGTCCATCGAGAAGAACGTCACCGACCCGCTGGAGGAGGCGCTCAACACGGTCAACGGCGTGGATGAGCTCAACTCCATCAACCTGGAGAACGTGAGCCAGGTGACCATCGCCTTCAAGCTGGGCACCGACGTGAACACCGCGGCCCAGGACGTGCGTGACCGCGTGCAGGCCACGCTGCGCTCGCTGCCGGACGACATCGAGACGCCCGTCGTGGAGAAGTTCGACATTGGCGCGGCGCCCATCCTCACGCTGTCGCTCTCCGGCTCCCTGCCCGTGGACGAGCTGACGCGCGTGGCGGAGGACGTGGTGAAGCCCGCCCTCCAGAGCCAGCCGGGCGTGGGCAGCATTGGCGTGGTGGGTGGCCGCGAGCGCGAGGTGCAGCTGGTGGTGGACCCCCAGCGGCTGCGCGGCTACGGGCTGGCCATTGGCGACGTGAGCCAGGCGCTCCAGTCGCAGAGCGTGGACCTGCCCGGCGGGCGCACCACCCAGGGGGGCCGTGAGCGCATCGTGCGCCTGACGGCGGAGGCGCGCAGCGTGAACGAGATTGGTGACATCATCGTCGCCAGCCCCAACGGCACCCCGGTGCGCGTGCGGGACGTGGCGGCGGTGGTGGACGGTGCGCAGGAGGCGCGCGGCCTGGCCCGCTCGGACACGGGCGCCGCCATCGCGCTCGTGGTGCGCAAGCAGTCCGGCGCCAACACGGTGCAGGTGGCCGAGGCCGTCAAGGAGTCCCTGGCGGAGCTCAACTCCCAGCTGCCCGAGGGCGTGACGGTCAGCACCATCAGCGACAACTCCACCAACATCCGCGCGTCCATCCACGCGGTGCAGGAGGACATGCTGCTGGGCGGCGTGCTGTCCGTGCTCATCGTGCTGGTGTTCCTGCGCAACCTGCGCTCGACGCTCGTCTCCGCCATCGCGCTGCCGGTGAGCGTCATCGGCACCTTCGCGGTGATGGCGCTGCTGGGCTTCACCTTCAACATCATCACCATGCTGGCGCTGACGCTCTCCATCGGCCTGCTCATCGACGACGCCATCGTGGTCATCGAGAACATCGTCCGGCACCTGGAGGAGGGGAAGACGCCCATGCAGGCGGCGCTGGAGGGCACGAAGCAGATTGCCATCGCGGTGCTCGCGGTGACGCTGGCCATCGTGGCGGTGTTCGTCCCGGTGGCCTTCATGGAAGGGATGATTGGCCAGTTCTTCTTCCAGTTCGGCGTCACGGTGGCCGTGGCGGTGCTCATCTCCTACGCGGTGTCGATGACGCTCACGCCCATGCTCTCCAGCCGCCTGCTCAAGGGGCACGGGCATGGCGCTCCCACGAACCGCGTGAGCGTCGCTGTCGAGCGTGCGCTCGTCTGGGTGGAGAACGGCTACCGCCGCGTGCTGGGCGCCGTGCTCAACCGGCGGGGCCTGGCGGTGGCCGCGGCGGTGGGCGTGCTGGTGCTGACCCTGGGCATGGCCCGCTTCCTCAAGTTCACCTTCATCCCGCCCTCGGACAACGGCGCGGTGCGCGTGACGCTGGAGCTGCCCGTGGGCTCCACCCTGGAGGACACCGAGCGCGAGCTGACCGCCGTGGCGCAGCAGGCGCGCACCCTGGAGGGCGTGAAGGAGACGTTCAGCACCGCGGGCGGCGGCACGCTGGAGGAGGTGCACAAGGGCGAGGTGCTGGTGAACCTGGTGCCGCGCAAGGAGCGCTCCTTCGACCAGGAGACCTTCAAGGTCCAGCTGCGAAGCGCGCTGACGCAGCGGCCGGGCGTGCTGCTCACCGTGCAGGACGCGGCGGGCATTGGCGGTGGCCGCAACCAGCAGGTCCAGTACGTGCTGCGCGGCACGGACTGGTCCCAGGTCGTCGCCGGCAGCGAGAAGCTGCTCGCCGCGATGAAGTCCAACCCGGGCCTCACCGACGTGGACACCACGTTCCGCAGCGGCAAGCCGCAGTACGACGTGCGCATCGACCGGGAGCGGGCCGCGAAGCTGGGCGTGCCGGCCGCGCAGGTGGGCCTTTCGCTCCGGGCCTACCTGGGCCGCGACGAGTTCATGACCTACCGCGAGGGCGGTGAGACGTACGACGTGAAGCTGCGCCTGCCGGACGCGACGCTCGCCTCCGAGGAGGCGCTGGGCCAGCTCACCGTGCGCTCCACGAACGGGCAGCTGGTGGAGCTGCGCAACGTGGCCAACATCACGCCTTCGGAGGGCCCGGTGCAGATCGACCGGCAGAACCAGCGGCGGCAGATCACCCTGCTCGCCAACCTGGCCCCGGGCTACACGCTGGGCGAGGGCATGGCGTACCTCACGGCGCAGGCCCAGCAGGACCTGCCCAAGGGCGTGGTGGGCAGCTTCGCCGGCAACGCGAAGGAGCTGGGCAAGACGACCGCCGCCTTCGCCACCGCGCTGGGGCTGGGCATCCTGCTGCTCTACATGATTCTGGCGGCGCAGTTCGGCAGCTACGTCCACCCGTTCACCATCATGCTGTCGCTGCCCTTCGCGCTCATCGGTGCCATTGGCGCGCTGCTGCTGTCGGGCCACGCGCTGTCCATCTTCGCGCTCATCGGCGTCATCATGCTGATGGGCCTGGTGGTGAAGAACGGCATCCTGCTCGTGGACTTCACCCAGCAGCTGCGCGAGGCGGGCCGCAGCGCGCGCGACGCACTGCTGGAGGCCGCTCCCATGCGCCTGCGCCCCATCCTCATGACGACCATCGCGATGGTGGCTGGCATGGTGCCGGTGGCGCTCGCCCGGGGGGATGGCGCGGAGATGCGCGTGCCCATGGCGCTGGTCATCATCGGCGGCCTCATCAGCTCCACGGTGCTGACGCTGGTGGTGGTGCCCGTCGTCTACTCGCTGCTGGACGGGCTCTCCGCGCGCTTCAAGCGCCGTGAGGAGGCCGCTCCCGTGGCCGTCCAACTCGCGGAAGAAGGCGCGCACTGAGCGCGGCCATCCCCAAACCCTTTCAGCTCGACCCTCAACATGATCATCCCTGTTCTTCTCTCCAGCATTCTGCTGACGCAGGCCCCCGGTGTGTCCGACCGGCCCGTTCAGACCTCCATCCCCGCGCCGAAGGTGGCTCCGGCTGGCGCGTTCCCGCTGCTCTCCCTCGAGGAGGCCATCGCCCTCGCGGAGAAGCAGAACCCCAGCCTCGATGCCGCCCGCGCGCGGCTCCAGCAGTCCCGGGAGCTGGGCAACAAGGCCTGGTCGGGTTACCTGCCCAACATCACCGCGAGCGGTTCGTACACCCGCTACCCCAGGGACGTGTCGTTCGAGTTCCCCGGAGCGACGGACCCCATCACCTTGCAGCAGAAGGATCAGCTGGGCGGACAGCTCACCGCGCGGCAGGCGTTGATCGTCCCCACGCTGTGGCCCGCCATCAAGAACGCCTACCTGGGCGAGAAGGCGGCGGCGCTGACGGCGGAGAACACCCGGCGGGAGATCCTCTACGCGGTGGCCCAGTCCTACCTCGGCGCCGCGAGCCTGCGGGAGGCCCTGGCGGTGAATGAGCAGCTCCTCGATGTCCGCCGGGGCTTCGAGCGCGATGCCGAGGCGCGCTTCCAGGCCGGAGACGCGGAGAAGCTGGCCGTCCTGCGCGCGACGCTGGACCGCAAGGAGGCGGAGCAGGCGGTGGTGCGAAGCCGCAACGCCTACGCCATCGCGAGGAGCGCCCTGGCCGCCCTGCTCGCGCGGCCGGTGGACTTCGACGTGGCACCGCCGCAAGGCAACGCGGTCGCGCTCCCCACCGAGGCCGGTGACGCGGAGGGCGCGGAGAAGACCGCGCTGGACCGGCGGCCGGACGCGGCGGCGGCGCGCATCAACGTGGACGTCGCGCGCGGCGGCCGGAAGCAGATCCTCTTCGAGTACCTGCCCAACCTGTACGCCACCGGCAACTACTCGGCGGCGAACACCGCCGGGCTCACCGGGCAGAGCACCAACTGGACGGCGGGGCTGACCCTGTCGTGGACCCTCTTCGACGGCGGCCTGCGCGAGGCCAACCTGCGCGAGTCCTCCGGGAAGATCGCCGAGGCGAACGCCAACCTGCGCGGCCTGGAAGAGAAGATTCGCGACGAGGTGCGCAAGGCCCGCAGCGAGCTGGAGAGCGCGGAGGTCAACCTCAGCACGGCCGAGGAGCGGGTGAAGCTGGCCTGGGAGAGCGCGCGGCTGGCGAAGCAGAACTTCGACGCGGGAGCCACGACGTACCTCCAGGTGACGGACGTCAACGCGGCCCTCGCGAACGCCCAGCTGTCCGCCGTGGCCGAGTCGCTCAACGTGCGGCTGTCCCGCCTGACGCTGATGCGGGCCATGGGCCTCTTCGACCCCACGGGCCACACCCTGGTGCAGCCGTAGCCATGCCCCACGAAACCCTCCTGCTGGCCATGCTGCACGTCGTGGGGCTTCCGGGCCTGGCCCTGGCCCAGGCGTCACCCATGGAGCTGAAGGCCGAAGCCGCCCCGCCGGAGCCCGAGGTGCTGACGGGGCGCATCGAGCGCATCGAGATTGAGGGCAACACCCGCACCCAGGAGTCCGTCATCGTCCGGGCGCTGCGCATGGCCCCGGGCGACCCTCTGTCCGCCGGGGACGTGGGCGAGCTGAAGCGCAGGCTGATGAACCTCAGGCTCTTCACGAGCGTGGACGTGACGACGCACGCCGAGGGCCCGGGCCGCGTCGCGCTTCATGTCCAGGTGGAGGAGCGCTGGACGCTGCTGCCCATCCCCGTCTTCTCCTCCAGCGACGGCCAATGGCAGGCGGGAATCTTCGCCGTGGAGAGCAACCTGTTCGGGCTCAACAAGATGCTGGTGTTCGGCGGCCTGGGCGGCAACCGCGGCGGCACGCTGTTCACGATGTTCAAGGACCCGGGCATCGCGGGCAGCCGCTGGACGGGGCTCGTCACGCTCAATGCCTCCAGGACGGACCGCGAGCGGCGCGTCAACGACGTCATCACGGATGGGTACACCGACCGCCGCTTCGACCTCGCGGGGACGCTCGGCTACCAGCTGACGCCGGAGCTGAATGTCGGCGCGGGCCTGTTCTCGCTCACCAACAAGCCGCTGGCTTCGGGCCTGGGCGGAGCCGTGCCGGAGCGTGGGTCGGTCCACGGCGTCACGCTCATGGCGGAGTACCTGGGCCAGGACTTCCACTTCTATTTCAACGAAGGGCTGGTGGCCCGGGCCACCTACCGCGAGGGCGTCAGGGCCCTGGGGTCCGCGCGGGACCTGCAGCAGCTCTCCGTCTCCGCCAGCTACACGCTGCCAGTCCTGGGCACCCACGCGCTGACGCTGACCGCCATGTACTCCCGGACGCGGGGCGATCCGTTCCTGGACGCGCAGCTGCTGGGCGCGCTCCCAGGCAGCCGCGGCTTCACCGCCGCGACCCTCTGGGCGGAGACTGCCAGCACCGCGACGCTGGAGTATCAGGTGCCGCTCTGGAGTCCCCGCCTGGCGACGGTGACCGCGCATGTCTTCGTGGACGTGGGCCGGGTGAAGTGGAGGGACACGCTGACGCGGTACGCCACTCCGGGCGTGGGTGTCCGCGTCTACTTGCGCGACGTGGCCGTTCCGGCCGTGGGTCTGGAGGCGGTGCGCGATCCGGAGTCAGGGGACATCCTGCCCGTCGTCACGGTGGGGTTCGGTTTCTAGCCGCCCTTCGGGGCACGGGCTCTCAAGATGACTGTCTTGTCACTCATCCCCAGGCAGCGCGCGGCCGTCCTCGAGGCCGCGCGCGAAATCTTCGCACGCAGGGGCTTCCTGGAGGCTTCATGGGGAGACATCGCCTACCGGGCGAGGCTGTCGCCGCTCCGGATGTCCGAGTTCTTCAAGGGCAAGAAGGAGCTCTTCGACGCGGTGGTGGACGACGTCTGTGATGAGGCCTGCGCGAAGCTGGAGGCGGCCGTGGGCGCGGCGTGGACGCCCGCGGAGAAGATGCGGACCTTCATCGAGGTGCGCCAGGGAATGGCGGAGCGGATGGTCCAGCAGCTGCGCGTCACGCCCCGGGCGCTGCGGGAGCTCATGCCGCTCGTGGAGCCGCGGCTCGCCCGTCCCCGGGCCCGCGAGGTCGCGCTGCTGACGGCCATCTTCGAGGCGGGGAAGGAGCAGGGCACCTTCGAGGTCCGCAACACCCGGGCCGCCGCGCGGGCGCTGGCGCTGGGGTTCCAGCACGTCGAGTGCACGCTGCTGCGCGCCGGCCTGGCACCAGGAGCGCTCATCCGCCCCTGAGCGGCTGCGGTATCGTCGGTCCAATGCCAGGACCCTTCGCGAACTTCTCTCAGGTGACGGGCTGCTCCGACGCGGAGCTCGAAGCATTGGCGGAACATGCTGACTTCAGCGGCTTCGTACCCGGCCGGGACCTTGCGCCGCTGCGGGAACGGCTCCTCCGGCTGGAACGCGAGCGCGGCATCACGGAGGTCCACCGGCGCTTCTCCGACAAGGTGCTGGCCGCGGGAGCACGGCTCTTGGAGACGCCACGCTACATGGGCATGCGGCGCTCCTTCGCGCTCAGTCCGGAGGGACGCCATCTCGCCATCGCAAGCAACCGCCTCGGCGGTTCGCAAGGGGGAGACTTGCGCATCTGGGAGCTGGCGACGGGGCGCGTGGTCGACGCCGTCGGATTCGAGACGACGGGGGTCGGGTCGGTGTGGGATCCCTCCTGTCTCCAATGGTCGACGTCGGGGGAATGGCTCGGCGTCATCCTGGACGACGTCATCGTCGGCGTGCTGCGAGCCTTCGCCGGAACCCCGCCTTGCTTCACCGCCGACGTCACCCGGCGCTGGGGCTCACCGCCCGCGTGGGCTGTGATCAATCCCGAACACTCCAAGGACCAGGGGCACCTGCCCGCGTGGTGCTGGTCTCCGGATGAAAGCCGGCTGTTCATCTCCACCCCCGGGCCGGACGGCGCGCTGGGCTGCATCGTCCCAATCAGGGAAGGGGCCCGGATCAACGAAGACAGTGAAGGCCTTCGCTGGTGCCCGGCCCGCTTGGACGGAAAGCCTTCGAAATCGCAGCCGCATACCTGGGTGCGGTGGAGCCCGGATGGCTCATGCATCCATGGCTATTGCAAAGACGAGTTCGTGTCTGACCCGAACGTTGACCTGGAGCACGAGCCCACCCGTTCCTCCGCCTCGGTCATCGACGTGCGGAGCGGCGACCTCCTGTACCGTCTCGACCTCCCGCTCCGTCCCGATGTCGTGAAGCTGCTGGTGGCGTTCTCTCCGGACGGTACCCACCTGGCCTACGGTGAGGATCCGCCCCGGCTCGCCAACGGACACACGGGCCGGACGATGGCCAACCTGGCCAGGCGCGCCCGTGTGCGCATCCACTCGGTCGCTGAATGCGTCTGGTCCCGCGATGGCCGACGACTGGCCGTCCTCATCAACGAGTACGACCACCCCAAGGCCCTCATCTTCGAGGAGGGCACGCTCCTGTGCGTGGTGGACCTGAAGGGCCGTCGTCTCGGGCTGTCCTCCAGGAGCCATGACCTGCTCCGCTGGGCCTGGTCTCCGGATGGCTCCATGGGCGCATGCCTGACCTTGGAGAACAGCGGGTTCCAGGAGGAGATCAAAGGGGGGATCGAAGTGTGGAAGGTGGGGCCCTCGCCCGGGTTCCTCCGGAGGTTCGAGTACGCCAGCCGCATCGACGGACTGGCCTGGGGCGCGGACGACACGCTCGTGGGGACGGGGCACCACGACATGGCCTTCTGGGACGTGAACACCGGACAGCCGCGCTTCCAGGCTTCGTTCGGGCTGGAGCCGGACGGCACCGTGGTGGGGCCCCCGGGCTCGCGGGAGGAATCCGCGACCCGGCGGATGTTCTCCGTGGAGGGGCGCCATGCCTGGCCCTGGCGCTGGGCCGAGGGGCTGCCGAGGATGCAGTATCGTGGGTCGGAGGAGTGACTCCATGCCGATGCCAGGACCCTTCGCGAACCTCACCCAGCTGGCCCAATGCTCCGACGCGGAGCTCGAAGCGCTGTTGGAACAGGCCGACTTCGAAAACTTCGAGCCCGGCCGGGACCTTCCGCCGCTGCGTGAACGGTTGCTCCGGCTTGAACGCGAGCGCGGCCTCACGGAGGTCCACCGGCGCTTCTCCGACAAGGTGCTGGCCGCGGGAGCACGGCTCGTGGAGACCCCGCGCTACATCGGCATGCAGCGCTGCTTCGCGCTCAGCCCGGATGGCCGCCATCTCGCCATCGCGAGCAACCGCCTCGACGAATCGCACGGGGGAGACGTGCGCATCTGGGAACTGGCGACGGGGCGCGTGGTCGACACCGTCGGGTTCGAGACGACGCTGGTCGGCTCGACGCGGGAGCCCTCCTGCCTCCAGTGGTCGCCGTCGGGGGCGTGGCTCGGCGTCATCCTGGACCAGGTCGTCATCGGCGTGATGCGGGCCTTCGCCGGAGCGCTGCCTTCCTTCACCGCCGACGTCACCCGGCGCTGGGGCTCGCCGCCCGCGTGGTCCGTGATCAATCCCGCGCACGTGGCGAACAAGGGGCACCTGCCCGCGTGGTGCTGGTCTCCGGATGAAACCCGGCTGTTCGTCTCCACTCCCGGGCCGGACGGCGCGCTGGGCTGCATCGTCCCGTTCCAGGAAGGGGCCCGGGTCAACGAGGACAGTGAAGGGCTTCGCTGGTGCCCGGCCCGGCTGGACGGACAGCCTTCGAAGTCGCGCCCGCATACCTGGGTGCGGTGGAGCCCGGATGGCTCACGCATCCAGGGCTATTGCAAAGACGAGTTCGTGCTCGAACCGAACGCCAGCGCGGCGCAGGAACCCCATCCGTCCGCCTCCTCCATCGACGTGCGGAGCGGCGACCTCGAGTACCGCTTCGATGCGCTGACGCTGCCGGGGGCATTCTCGCCGGACGGTGCGCGCCTGGCCTACGGGGAGGAGCTGCCCCGGCTCGCCAACGGACACACCGGCCTCGGGGTGTCCGACCTGAGCAGGGACGCCGAGCTGCGCGTTCACGCGATCGAGGAATATGTCTGGTCCCGCGACGGCCGGCGTCTGGCGGTGCTCATCAACAACTACGAGTTCCCCCAGGTCCTCATCTTCGAGGGCGGCAAGCGCCTGTGTCAGGTGAACCTGAAGCGCCGTTCGCTCGGGCCGGCTTCCAGGAGCGGCGACCTGGGCCGCTGGGCCTGGTCTCCGGATGGCTCCATGGGCGCATGCCTGCTGCGTGATGAGGGCGGAACGGTCGAGCTGTGGAAGGTGGGGTCCTCGGCCAAGCTGCTCCGGCGGCTCGAGGGCGCCAGCGGCATCGACGGACTGGCCTGGGGCGCGGACGACACGCTCGTCGGAACGGGGCACCATGACATCGCCTTCTGGGACGTGAACACCGGACAGCTGCGCTCCCGCTCCTCGTTGGAGTTGGAGCCGGGCCGCGTGCCACCCCCGAGCGACTGGAACCCCTGGCCGGACGAAGTCGCACGCTTCATCCCGACCGAGCGCGGCTGGGACTTCACGCGAGCGCAGCCGGACGGCACCGTGGTGTGTCCCCCGGGCTCGCGGGAGAAGCTCGAGCCCCGGCTGATGTTCTCCGTGGGGGGCCGCCACGCCTGGCCCTGGCGCTGGGCCGAGGGGACCCGGCATGCGCGGTGGGAGGAAGAGGCCCCCTGGCCCGTCGAGCCCCTGGCGGAGGCCGCGTTCGAGGAGCGGCACGTCCCCGTGCCCGAAGGCGAGACGCTGGCGGCGCGGGACGCCCGGCACGGGAAGTGGGGATTCCTGAAGCAATACCAGGCCCCCACGCGGCCCCTGAATCATTACAAGGCCGAGCCTGTGTTCACGCACGGCCCCGCCATCAACCGCGCCAACCTCACGCCGTATCTCGGCAAGGGGGTGCTGCTGCGCCAGACGCAATACGGGACGTGGTACGCCCTCGGGGCCCTGCTCGAGGTCTCCGACGAGGGAATCCTCCTCCACCCGCGCGCACCCATCGGCTCGTACCGCGAGCGGCTCCTGTCCTTCCGGGACATCCTCTGGATTGGACCGGCGGTGCCGCTCGAACCGGATCCCATCAATGATTAGGTTTGGTTTGTCTGTCGGGGATTCCCGCTATTCATTGTCTTGATGGGTTGATGGTATTGCATCCTTGAAGCTCGATTCTGAAAGGGTGCACACATGACAACGTGTCAAGGATGGGTCCGGCTGATGGCGGCGTTGGGGCTGCTCGTGTTGGCCTTCCCCGAGGTGGCGAATGCCCAGCCTTCGTTCAAGGAGGAGCACGTCATCATCCTCCTCGACCGCAGCGGGTCCATGACCTCGACCCGCACCGACGGGAGTACGCGCTTCCAGGCGGGCATCGTCATGGCGCGGGACACCGTGGAGTTCACCAGTCCCGACAACCTCCCCAGGTACTTCGCGATCTGGTCCTTCGAGGGGAGCACCTACGCCAAGCACCTCGACTTCACGCAGGACATCCAGACGGTGCTGAACACGCTCAATGCCATCCAGGTGGGGCAGGGCGTCACGCCGCTGGCCTATGCCGCGTGCGCCGCCGTGGACGAACTGCGTTTGTTCCGGCCGCAGATCCTGGCGCGCAAGCGAATCCAGCTCAGCTCGGATGGCGAGGAGAACAGCTCCCCCGTGGGCACGCAGTGCCAGGGCGCCGACAGTCCCGTGATGGCTTCCCAGTCCTGGCAGTGGAAGGTCCGCAACAAGCTGCGGACCGGTAACGCCCAGAACGAGAACGCGGTTCCGTATGCGATTGTCTCGGACATCGTCTTCTTCGGCAGCTTCCTCAGGTTCCAGCCCGGCTTCGTGGCGCAGCCCACCCTCCAGGAGATCCTCGGGAACGGGCAGCGCCCTGTCCCGGCGGGGTATGCACTCCCCGTGGAAGGCCCCTTCGTCACCTACCTGCGCATGCTGGCCACGGAGTCAGGCGGGAAGATGCGCGTGGTGGACGACGCCGCGCCCCGCCCCGTGTACGGCGACGTCAACGGGGATGGGTGTGTCGACATGGGGGACTACGACACGGTCATCCAGAACTTCGGCCTGACGGTGCCCCCGGGAGATGTGCGGGCCGACGTGAACGAGGACCGGACCGTGGACTACGGCGACTACTCCGTCGTCATGGCCAACTGGGGCATGGGCGGAAGGTGCGCCCTGCCACTTCGGGGCGAATAGGCGCTTCGTCGCGGCTTCCGGCCCGGCGCGAATCCCCGCGCCGGGCCCGGGGCGTCCCTCACTTCCGGACGCTGGCGGCGCATCCGGTGCCCATGTTGTTCAGCACGATGTTGTAGTCCGTGAGGTCCACCACGCCGTCCTGGTTGATGTCCGCCCGCGGAGGCGCGGGAGGGACGCTCAGGCCGTAGTGCTCCAGCACGAAGTAGAAGTCGGTCATGTCCACGCAGCCGCTCTGGTCGGCGTCGCCCGGGTAGGGCAGGGGACGGGCGTCGCTGATGTCGGTGTAGACGCCCCCCGACTCCCGGGCGAGCCCCTCCAGCAGTGCGAGGAAGGGCGGGAGGGCCTGAGCGGCCTGGGGCGCCAGCGTCAGGTAGTTGTGGAAGACATTCGCGTCCAGCACGAGCGCATAGGAGGTCTCGCTGTCGCGCAGCGGGTCGCCTGTCTTGAGCATGTTCCGGACCTTCCACTGCCACGAATCCTGTTCGAGGGCGGGGTAGCGCGTCGTGCTGGGCGGCCCGTAGCAGGGAGCGCTCACGGGCGAGTTGTTCTCCTCCCCGTCCGAGATGAGATGGACCCGCTTGCGGGCGTCGACGCCGGGCTCGAACCAGAGGAGCTCGTCGGCGGCATCGCAGACGGCGTGGGCCAGCGGGGTCGTGCCCAGGCCCACGGTCAACCGGTTCAAGGTCTGCAGTGTCGTGGCCTCGTCCGAGAACCCCTGCTCCTTGATGTAGCCGGTGCCCTCGAAGGTCCAGACGGCGAACTTGCGCGGAAGGTCGTTGGCCAGGCCCACGTAGTTGCGGGCCAGGGACAGCGCCTCCTCGAAGCGCGTCAGCCCCGAGCCCCGCGTCGTCAGCATGGAGCCGCTGCGGTCGATGAGCACGATGACGTGCTCTTCCGTGTAGGCCTGCGCCGCGCCGCCGGTCAGCAGCGTCATCACGAGACCGGCGCGCCGGGCCAGCCTGGAGGCAATGCGTGGCAACATGGTGTCTCTCTCCTTGTCAGTGGATGCCCTGGACCTGGACCGGGAACCAGGCCTCGGTGGTGTCGCCCGTGCCCAGCTGGCCCTTGATGTTGAGCCCCCAGGCCCAGACGGTGCCGTCCGCCTTCATGGCGAGCGAGTGCTGGTCGCCCGCGATGATGGCCACCGCGTTGGACATGCCCGCCACCAGGCCCGGGGAGAGGCGGGGCGTGCTGGTGCCGTTGCCCAGCTGGCCCTCGAAGTTGAAGCCCCACGCCCAGACCCAGCCGTCCGAGCGCAGCGCCAGCGAGTGGTAGCTGCCGGCGGCGATGGAGGTGATGCCGCTCAGTCCCGGCACCTGGAGGGGCTGAGCGCTGCCCTGGGTCGTGCCCACGCCCAACTGTCCGCTTGCGTTGTAGCCCCAGGCCCAGACGGTGCCATCCGCGCGCAGCGCCAGCGAATACAGGCTGCCGGCGGCCAGCGACACCACGCTCGACAGGCCCACGGCCTGGACCGGCACGAGCGTCCAGGTCCGCGTTCCGTTCCCCAGCTGGCCATCGAAGTTGTAGCCGAAGGCCCACACCGTCCCGTCCGAGCGCAGCGCCAGCGAGTGGCTTCCCCCCGCGGCGATGGCCACGATGTTGGAGAGCCCCGACGCCTGGACGGGCTGGCGCCGGTCCACCGCCGTCCCATCCCCCAGCTGGCCATAGCGGTTGAAGCCCCAGGCCCACACGGTGCCATTCGAGCGCAGCGCGAGCGAGTGGTTGTCCCCCGTCGCGATGGCGGTGACGCCGCCGAGGCCCACGACCTGGACGGGCGTGGGCCGGTCCGTGACGGTGCCCTCGCCCAGCTGGCCGAAGCGGTTCATCCCCCACGTCCACACCGTGCCGTCCGAGCGCAGCGCCGCGGTGTGCCGGTACCCCGAGGCGACGGAGATGACGTCCGTCAGGTTCACCGGAAGCGGCAGGGAGCTGTCCTGTTGGGTGCCGTTGCCCAGCTGGCCCTGCTGGTTGTCCCCCCACGCCCACAGCCGCCCGTTCGCGCCCAGCATGACGGTGTGGAGCTGGCCGGAGGTCGCGTCCGCGCGGCCCAGGGCGAGCCCCGACACCTGGACGGGGGCCATGCGGGGCTCGAACGTGGTGTCCCCCAGCTGGCCGAAGACGTTGTCGCCCCAGGACCAGGCCGTGCCGTCCGCGCCCAGCGCCACCGAGTGCCTGTAGCCGGCCACCAGCGTGACTCCGCCCGTCATGCCCGCCTGGAGCGGAAGCGGGCTGCTGGTGAGGTTGCCCGTGCCGAGCTGCCGGTAGCGGTTGTCCCCCCAGGCCCACACCGCGCCGTCGGTGCGCACGGCCAGCGAATGGTAGTTCCCCGCCACCAGGGTGCGGACGTCCGTCAGGCTGACGGAGACGGGCTGCGTCCGCTGGGTGTTCGTTCCATCCCCCAGCTGCCCGTACGCGTTGTGGCCCCAGGCCCAGACGGTGCCGTCCGCGCGCAGCGCCAGGGCGTGGTACGCGCCGACGGAGACGCTGACGACCGAGTCCAGGCTCGCCACCTGGACCGGGGTGATCCGCCGCACGGTGGTGCCATCCCCCAGCTGTCCGTAACGGTTGTCCCCCCAGGCCCACAGCGTGCCGTCGGCGCGAAGCGCCAGGGACGACGAGCCTCCAGCGACGACGGCCACGACGCCACTGAGTCCGGGGACCTGGAGGGGGACGCTGCTGCGCGTGAGCGTCCCGTCGCCGAGCTGGTTGTTGCGGTTGTCCCCCCAGGCCCAGACCGTGCCGTCCGCGCGCAGCGCGAGCACGTGGGCGAAGCCCGAGGCCAGGGACACCACGTTGGACAGCGCGCTCACGCGCTGGGGCAGCAGCCGGGACGTGAGTGTTCCATCGCCCAGCTGGCCGCTGGCGTTGTCCCCCCAGGCCCAGACCGCTCCATCCGCGTCGAGCGCCAGGGAGTACTGATCCCCGGCCGCCACGGAGGTCACCTGCGTCAACCCGGCCACCTGGACGGGGGAGGCCTTGTCGCGGCTGGTGCCGTCGCCCAGCTGGCCCAGGCGGTTGAAGCCCCACGCGAAGACCGTTCCATCCGAGTGCACGGCCAGGGAGTGGTACTGCCCGAGCGCCAGCCGGACCGGAGGCAGGCGTTCCCCGGCCCGCTGGCGGACGGTCGCCTCGCGGGGAGCGGCGGCGCCGGGGAGGTCCGCGCCACACGCGGCACAGAGGACCCCCAGGGCCAGCAGGCCGGCCCGCCAGGACCCTCTCGTCACGCCGTCGTTCCTCGGGCCCATGTGAAGCTCCTTTTCGAAGGGATGGCTACGGCCGGCACCACGTCTGGCCTTGGGGATCCGGACAGCCCTCCAGGGCCCACCGCGCGATGAGCCCCAGGGTCTCCTGGGGAATCGGCGCGCCCGCCATGGGCATCCCCGGGCGTGCCGCGACCAGTCCGTGGCGCTCCTCCACGTGGCGTGTCGCGAGCCGCAGCCAGAACTCCCGCCCGGAGTGGCCGCGCAGGTAGTCCTTCAGGCCCGCCTCGGTGGCGGTGAAGGCCCGCGCCGCCCGCGGGCTGGTGGCATGGCAGTGCACGCAGGTGGCGGTCCGGAAGAAGGGCCCCCAGAGAAAGGGGAGGAAGCCGGGGGGGAGCTGGGCTGGCATTGGCCCCGTTTCCAGCTTCAGCTCCGCGACGCGCGCATCCAGCTCCTGCTCCGCCTGGGTCCGCATCTCGCCGAACAGGCGGTGCAGCAGCCGGGCCTCCTCGAGGCTCAGCGGCACCTCGGGCATGGTGCGCTCTTGCGGAAGGGGGGCGGAGACCGTGTTGCTCGCGTAGGCATGGAGCCACTCGGCGGTGTAGAGCCCGAGCGTCACGGCGCTCCGTCCGGCGAGCCGCTGAGCACCGTCATGGCAGGCCCGGCAGCGCGTGGCCCACAGCGACTCCGCCTGCTGCCGCTCCGTGCCACTCAAGGGGAGGGGCTTCGCGCGGGCCCGCGGTGTCTTCACGCCCAGCATGCGGGCGATCTCCGCGAGCTCCCGGGGCTGGAGGTCCGGATAGGCCATCATCCGGGGGACCCGGCTGCCCTCGGTGACGGAGAGGCTGCTGGGGCGCCGCAGGAAGTCGCCGAGCCGCTCCAGGGCGATGCGCGACACCGGCCCGCCGGGCTCCACGCGCTCCGGCGCGTTCATGTACGACAGGGGCGACGTCGTGGCCATGCTCCGCAGCCGTTCCTCGCGCACCGGAACGGCGACGTAGCGCGGGTCGCGGATGCGTTGCTGGCGCTTCACCGCCACGTCGTTCAGCTCCGCGTGACAGCCGTAGCATTGGGCATCGGTCCAGCGGCCCAGCCCGTTGCCGAAGCGCTGCTGGGCGACCCCTCGCTTCTCGGTGTGGCAGCCCGTGCACTCCGCCGCCTTCTCCCCCTGGGCCCGCGCCGCGAGTCCCACCAGGAGCAGCAGTGTCAGCACGGCCCGCCTCAAGGCGCGCCTCCGGGAGGCTCCGCGGTGATGCGGACGCGCGAGGGGTCCTCGGTCAGGGGCCGGGCCAGGTCGCGGCCCAGCGCCCGGAAGTCATCCGTGCCGCTGGCCGCGCCCGACGCCTGCTGGCAGCGCTGGTACGCCTCCACGAAGACATACGCGGACACCGTCCAGTCCCCCCCCGCTTGCTCCGGGGGCGGCAGGTCCGCGAGGACGCAGGCCCGCAGCTTCTGCATCCGCGTGTCGTCAGGGGCCGGGGCCGGGGTGTCCTGGCAGCCGCCCATTCCGAGCGCCATGACGAGGGCCCATCCTCGCGTGAAGAGACTCATCCGGTGCCGCCCCCGCTCAAGGTTCCGCGACCTGCCCGAACCGGATGTGCAGGGGTCTGGGGATGCACATGAAGATGCGTTGCTGGGCGTTGGCGGCGCTCATCGTCGCCGTCTCCGCGGCCGGGTCCAGCTGGAAGAGCTGGACATAGGCCCGCCAGCCCTCCTGGGGGTCCTGGGTCGCGAAGAGCTGCGGGGAGGTCTGCGTGAGCCGGACGGACTCGAAGATGACGTCCCATTGGTTCCCGGTCCACACGCCCGCACCGGAGACCTGGAGCACCCCGGCTGTCTGGAGCGCCAGGTTGATGGCATTCACATCCATCCGCAGGCTGGTGGGCTCGCACAGCGGCACCGTGGCGTCCAGGGTGAGGACCGGCTGCGCGGCGATGAAGTCCTTCACCGTCTGCTCATACACGGAAGGGAAGTAGAGGCTCACGGCACAGACGACCGGATGGCTGCTCGCGACGAGCGCCGGCCGGTAGCCCACCGGCATGAAGGACAGGAAGTCCTTGACGGCCTGCGTGGGCTGACAGTCGCCATACGCGGGGATGGGGCTGATGTTGGCGTCGAGGATGCCGTATTGATTCACGAAGGGCAGGTAGAGCCCCTGGACCTGGGCCGTGGGCCGCAGGTTCACGATGATGCGCCGGAAGTCCCCCACGCTGGCGGTGCCGGTCGGGACCTGGGTGTATTGCGTGTAATAGAGCGGCCCGCGGTTCTGCTCTTCATAGGGCACGAAGACCATGCCTGACTGTTCGAGCGTGCGCGCGTAGTCCAGCGTGAACCCGGGGGCCGCGGCGGAGGCCGGGAGCCGGGGGGAGGACGGCGGTGCGGCGAGCGCCACGGCGGAGCTGAGCCACACCGCGGCCGAGGCGAGGATCCGATAGGCAGACATGGGATGGGAAGACCCGTGGGCGGAAGGGGAACGGCGGAAAGTGAGGAGGCACCCGGGATGGGTGCCTCCTCCCTACGGGAAGACGCAGGCGCTCAGGGCGTCACTGGCCCACGCGCGCGCGGCAGGCCGGCTTGTCCATGTCGTAGACGACGGGGTAGCCGAAGCCGCCCACGACACAATCGATGTTCAGCGTGGTGTTGGCGTTGAACGGGGCGGGGCCCTGGTTGTAGGCGATGCTCATGACCTCGTTGCGCGTGGTCACGATCTTCTCGTAGTTGGCGCGCAGGGTGAAGATGGCGGCCGGCTCGGTGGAGACAGGGCCATTGACCGCCTCGACCTTCGTGAAGAGCTCCTTCTCCAGCGACTGCCGGAGCGCCTCCACGATGGCGATGAAGTTCGCGTCCTCGGGAGCGTCATCGGACCAGGTGCCATCGGTCTGCCGGTACTCGATGTAGACGCCGCAGGGCTGCGTCCCGCCCTCGCACGTGGCGAGCCGCTCGAAGAAGGCGCTGATCTCGATCTCGACACAGGAGTTGAGGTGGAACGCGGTGTAGGCGCTCGCCTGCTCGAAGAGGGACTGCCAGTTGATGGTCAGGCGCGCCTGGCGGGTCAGCGTGTTGGCGGAGATCTGCCACTCGGTGGTGGCGGACAGCGACGCGTCGAACGGGTCGCCGAACAGCATGGTGTCCTTGAGTGACTGCGTCCACGCCGGCAGCAGCATGGCCTGGAAGGAGATGTTCTGGTTGGCGGTGCTGTTCGCTGGCGCGGGATTGCTGGTGAACTTGTAGACGACGTTCGAGTCGACGTAGGTGCCGTCCAGGCCGAGGACCTTGCACTTGGGGACCCGCTGCTTGAGCTGGGTCCCGTTGGGCAGGATGATGATGTATTCCTCCATGATGCACTGGGTATCAACGCGTCCGGTCAGCCCCTGCTGCGCGAAGAGGTTGAACGTGGTGCGGGCGCTCCTCACGGGCGCTGGGGCGATCTGGATGCCCTGCGAGGCGGCCTCCGTCTGGAGCCGCTGGAGGGCGGCGATGTCCGCTGTCGGCGAGAGCGTCCCACCCATGAGCGTCAGCTCCTCGCCCATGAGGACGCCGTTCGGTGGGAAGTAGGAGTTGATCTGGAAGCGCGGAATGGGGCTCGGGCTCTGCGGAGACTGCACCGCCAGGTTGCCGAGCTTGGGCACGAAGTAGACGAGGTTGGGCTGGTCCGAGTCCGCCAGCAGCTCGAACTCGCTCAACACCAGAGCGGAGTAGAAGCCGGGCGGGGGACGCGCCGTCGGGTGCATGGGCGCGGCGGCCGCCTCGTTCACGGCACCTGTGATCAGCGCGAGCGCAGCCAAGGTCGATACCTTCGAGTTCCGCATGAGCTTGCCTTCCTTCTCCAGCCAGTGTGAGTGCTTGGACTGCGACGCGACAGCAGCTACGGATTCCAGCAATTGGCGGGTTGGTCCCAGATGTAGACCCAGAAGCGCGTGTCAGTGCGGACGTTGCCGTAAGCGTTGAAACCCCATCCCCCGGCGTCATGGAATGACGCCATCCTCCAGCCCGGGCCAAAGAACTGCACACACGTCTCATTGGCGTGGGCCAGGCTCATCAGGAAGTTTCCGGCCACGGGGAGCGTGGTGGCGATGTTTCCCCCCGCCCAGCCGGCGTAATAAGGGCCAGGCAGGCTCGCGGGACGCGGCGAGCCATCCTGCTTGATGCACAGCACGGGCAGCCGCGCGGTGCACGCCGTGTCTCCGAAGTAGGCGTCGCAGTCCAGGCAGCCCACTTCATCGACGCCGGAGGCGTGATTGGACTTACGCCACGTCATCCCCATGCCACCGGAAGCGTCGGCCGCTGGCGCGAACGCAAGCGTGACGGTGGCAATCAATGCCTTGAAGTAGTTTTTCATGGTTTTTGCCAAAATCGGGTATTTGGCGGTGTTCGTATGGGCTCGCATTAGGCATTTGCTGTTGATTGATTGTCAAGCCTTGGGGGTGTTGCGCGTTTTCGCGGAAAGGTTCATCGCGAATGGAGACGTCACGTCATGGCGTAAGGGATTGCCACGAGGACGTCACGAAATGACTGACGTAAGGGGTTGCCACGAGAGCGCCGCGGAAGACGCGGGCGCGGCTAGTGCCAGGTGCCCACGCCGAAGCCCCAGCCGAAGTAGAGGCGGGACACATCGGCGAAGCCGCTGACGCGCCACGAGGTGTCGGGCGAGAACAAGCCGAAGACGGACCATTGGAACAGCCGCAGCTCCGCGCTGGCGGTGCCATGCAGGCGCGGCCCGACGGTGTCGAAGCGGCTGGGCTCCAGGTAGCTGCCCGCGCGCAGCTGCAGCCGGTTCTCGATGGGCTCCAGCTCCGCGCCGATTCGCGGTGAAATCGAGAGGCTCCGCCCCGAGCGCTCCAGCTGCTGCGACAGGAAGGAGTCGAAGCCGATGGCATTCGGCACCGCGCCGCTGATGAGCACGGAGCCGGTCAGCAGCAGCTTCGACCGAGGCAGGGCCCTGTAGCGCTCCGCGCGGTCCGGGCCCCACGGCAGCTGGAGCGGGCGGTCGCCGAACTGCCAGGCGATGCCTGCTTCGATTTCCCAGGGGAGCCTGACGGAGGTGGGCAGGTAGAGGCCGGCGACCTTCACGTTGCCGGCCTCGTCCGCGGTGGTCGGGCCGCCTGGGGTGAGCCCTCCCTGGACGGGGGCCCGGAGCGTCAGCGCGGCGCGCAGCGGCAGGCCCATGGGCGTCCAGAGGGCGCCAGCCTCCACGTTGCCGCCGAACATGCTGGCGAACTTGTTGTTCGGGTCCTCGGCGGTGTTGATCTCCAGGACGACCGCGCGCAGCCCCACGCCCACCGTCAGCTCGCCATCGAGGAAGCCGCGAGCGAGCTGGAACTGGAAGCGGGTCATGCTCAGGTTGAGGAGCTGTCCATTCGCGTCCTGGCCCAGGGCATAGTTCTGCATCGACGCGGCGCCGCCCAGCCCCCAGGGGCCCCACTGAATCAGCCCGCCAAGCTGGGTGAAGATGAAGTCGTCGTTGGCGAAGCCCACCGCGCCGTTGTTGTCGAAGTCGGTGTCGCGCAGCGAGCTGGGAAAGGTGAAGGCCAGCGACAGGTCGTAGTCCACGTGCTTGGACGAATAGAGCGAGCGCACGGCCGGAGCGGCCGTGTTGACGCTGATGCCCTCGACGCCCTCCGCGATGGGCGCGTACGCGCCGGCCAGCCCCGACACCCGCACCGGCGCCAGCACCGGGCCCTGGTACACGTCGATGGCGTAGTTCGAGCTGGTGAGCGGCGGGTTGTCCGCGAGCGCCCCACCGCTGGAGACCATCACGGCCAGGGCCGCGAACCGGGCGAGGGAGGAGGGACGGGGAGAGGCCATGGCGGAAGCGAGGTCCCGCGAGGATACATGCCCCCTGGCGGGGCGCCGTCGTCCCGTTCGCTGCAACCCGGAGCCCTTTGGCTGCACCCGTCCGGAAGTGGACCCGGTTCGCGCGTAGACTCCACGGGCCGTGGAATCCACCTCTCCCTCCGCGTCCGCGCCGTCCGTGCTGCTGCCGCTGCTGCGCCGCGTGCCGCTGCTGATGCTCGTCTGCGCGGTGCCGGGCGTCGTCTCCGCGTTCCACTCCTGGGTCTATGCCCAGGCCCGGGAGCCGGGCTACCCGCTCAGCCGGGCGCTGCTGGTGCAGATGCCGCAATGGCAGTACTGGGCGTTCGCCACGCCCTTCATCCTCGCGCTCGGACAGCGCTTCCGCCTGGAGCGCGGCGTCTGGCCCCGGAGCGCCGCGGTCCTCCTGGCCGCGCTCGTCGCGGTCATGGTCCCCTACGTCAGCATCATCTACTTCGCCGCCCGGACCACGGGTGAGACGTGGCTTCAGGAGAGCACCTGGGCGCGGATGCTGCCCTTGATGATGGCCAAGTACAGCATCCTGTCCCTGCTCATCTACGGCGGCATCCTCGCCATCGGCTACGCGGTGGACTACCACCGCCGCTTCCGCGAGGGGGAGCTGGCCCAGGCCCACCTGGAGACGCGCCTCGCGCACGCGCAGCTGGACGCCCTGCGCGCCCAGCTCCACCCGCACTTCCTCTTCAACACGCTCAACGCCATCTCCGTGCTGGTGCGCAAGCAGGACACCGCCGGCTCCATCCGCATGCTCACCGGCGTCAGTGAGCTCTTGCGCATGGCCCTCCACACCACGGGCCGCCAGCAGGTCCCCTTCCACGAGGACGTCGACTTCCTGGAGCGCTACCTCGACATCGAGCAGACCCGCTTCCAGGACCGGCTCCAGGTGGCCCGCGCCATCGACCCGGGCACTCTGGGCGCGCTCGTGCCCAGCCTCATCCTCCAGCCCCTGGTGGAGAACGCCATCAAGCACGGCATCGCCACCCGTTCCGGCGCGGGACGCGTGGAGCTGCGAGCCTCGCGCGAAGGGGCGCGGCTGGTGCTGGAGGTGCTCGACGATGGCCCCGGGCTCGCACCCGGCTGGGACCGCCAGGACGGCCGCATCGGCGTGGCCAACGTACGGGACCGCCTGCGACAGCTCTACGGCGACCGCCACGTCTTCACGCTGGAGAACCGCGCCGGAGGCGGCGTGCGTGCCCGCCTGGAGCTGCCCTTCCAGGCCGCCGTGCCGGAGGCGCTCAGGGCATGAACACGGCCGCCGCCATCCGCACGCTCGTCGTGGATGACGAGCCCCTGGCTCGCGAGGGCCTGCGCCTGCTGCTGGCCGCGGACCCGGAGGTTCGCGTGGTGGGGGAGGCCGGCAACGGACCGGAGGCGGTGCGCCTCATCCGCGAGCAGCGGCCGGACCTGGTCCTGCTGGACGTGCAGATGCCGGAGCTCAATGGCTTCGAGGTGCTCGCCCGGCTGGACCCTGGCGAGGTGCCCGCCATCATCTTCGTCACCGCGTATGACCAGTACGCGCTGCGCGCCTTCGACATCCACGCGCTCGACTACCTCCTCAAGCCCTTCCGCGACGACCGCTTCCACGACGCCATCAGCCGCGCCAAGGCGCAGGTCCGCATGGCGCGGATGTCCGACCTCAGCCAGAAGCTGATGTCCGTGCTCTCCACCTACGGCGAGCGGGACGGCACGCCCGCCCCGGCGCCCACGCCGCCCGAGCCGTGGATGCGCCGGCTGGCCATCCGCGACGCCGGCCGGGTGGTGTTCCTGGACGTGGATGAAATCGAATACATCGAGGCCGCTGACTACTACGTGCAGATCCACGCGGGCGGGAAGGTCTACCTCCACCGCGAGACGATGCAGAGCCTGGAGACGCGCCTGGAGCCGGAGCGCTTCATGCGCATCCACCGCTCGGCCATCGTGAACGCGCGCCGCATCCGCGAGCTGCGCAGCGAGGGCCGCAGGGACCTGGTCGTGGTGCTCACCTCCGGCGCGGAGCTGCGCGTCGCCCGAAGTCACCGCGAGAAGTTCCAGCACCTGCGCTGAAGGACTTCGTCACGAAGCCAGGGACGCGGAGGTGCGGCGCACCAGGAATCGCCGCCACGGCTGGCGCTCCCAGAGCACTCCCCCCAGCAGCACCGCGACGCCGCTCCAGAGCAGCAGCGCGTTCTCATCCAGCGCATGACTGAGGATGAGCAGCCCGCCCCCCGTGCCTGAAATCGCAAGCGGTGCCAGGCGGCGAAGGCGCCACGCCCTCCATGCATTCACGGCGAGCGACAGGGAGACGGCCACCCCCATGAAGAGCAGATGGGAAGATTCGGAGAGCGAGACGCCGAGCCCCACGAAGGACAGCACCTGCGCATAGGCCGAGAGGTGCCCCGGGCACACGGCACACGCCAGAAGCGGTAACCATGAAGCCCAGCGGCCCCCGGGGCGTGATGCCTCCGCCCGATGGTGGAGGCAGTCACAGGACGCATCGGGAAGACGCCCCTCCGTCGTGACAGCGCTGTTGTCCGATTCAGGCATGGTCGTGCTCCAAGGCGAATGGGGGTTCCAGGTACTGCGTCACGGATTTAAATGCAACTGTGTTGCGTTTATGGGGCTGCCCGTTTGCCGCTCGGGTGGGCCCGTTCGCCGCGGCCATGACTCCATTGGCTGCCCGGTGCCCAAGCGGGGCGCTCGAACAGGCACGGTGCCGTCCGTCCACTCCCCACGGAGGCACTCCATGCCTGCTTCATCCGCCCTGAAGTTGTCCGCTCTCGTCCTGGGCACGCTGCTCGCGGTGGCACCCGCGAGCGCCGCGACGAACGCGTCGTATCCGCTCCCGCCTGCTTCCTCGCGCCATGAAGCACCCATCCAACAAGCGCGGGCCTTCGCCCAGAAGCTGCTCAAGGACTTCCAGCTGCCGGGCCTCTCCGTGGCGGTCGCGCATCGCGGTCAGGTCCTCTGGTCCGAGGGTTTTGGCTACGCGGACCTGGAGCAGGGCATCCCCGTGACGCCACTGACCCGCTTCCGCGTGGGCAGTGTGTCCAAGGTCCTCACCGCCGCCGCCGTGGCCCGCCTGGTGGAGGAGGGCAGATTGAACCTGGATGCCCCCATCCAGAAGTACGTGCCGTCCTTCCCCGTGAAGCCATGGCCCATCACCACGCGCCAGCTCACCGGGCACCTGGCGGGCGTCCGTCACTACCTGGACCGCGATGACGCCATCTTCCAGGAGGCCAGGCACTTCAGCAGCCTCACCCAGGCCCTGGGCCTCTTCCAGGACGACCCGCTGCTGTCCGAGCCCGGAACGGCCTACGCCTACTCCAGCTATGGCTTCAACCTGGTGGGCGCCGTGGTGGAGGGCGCCGCGCACGAGGAGTTCCTCCGCTACATGCAGCGCGCCGTCTTCGAGCCGCTGGGCATGCGGCACACCGGGGCGGACCATCCCCATCAGCTGATTCCGAACCGCACGCGCTTCTATGCGAACGGCCCCGAGGGCCGCCACCAGCACGCCGCCCACGTGGACAACAGCTACAAGTGGCCCGGTGGCGGCTTCCTCTCCACCGCCGAGGACCTGGTCCTCTTCGGCTCCGCGCACCTCCAGCCCGGCTTCCTGCGCAAGGAGACGCTGGCCCTCCTCTTCACCTCGCAGAAGCTCAAATCCGGCAAGGAGACGGGCGTGGGGATCGGCTGGCGCATCGGCGTCTCCGCGCAGGGCCGGCGCATCCTCCACCACCGGGGCGCCATCGAGGGCGGAAGGGCCATGCTGATGCTCTTCCCGGACTCCCAGCTCGTCGTGGCCCTGCTGGGCAACACCTACGCGGACTTCGCGGAGGAGCAGGCCGCGCAGCTCGGGGAGCTCTTCATGCCCGCGCCCCGGTGAGCCCTACTTCCGCTTCCGGCCGCGGGACTTCGACGGCGTCGGCTCGGCCAGCGTGGCCAGGGCATCCACGAAGAGCCGGACCTTGGGGGGAAGGTTCGACCGGCTGGGATAGACGACGTGGATGGGCCGCAGCATCGCCGGCTTGGGGCCGAAGAGGACCTTCAGCCGGCCGTCGCGGAGGGCCTCCTGGCAGAGGAGCTCCGGCACCCGCGCGATGCCGACCCCGGCGATGGCCGCCTCGCACGCAAGCTCGCTGTCATTCACCATCAGGACCGGATCGATGCGGGACTTCACGCCCTCGGCCTCCCACGTCTCGAACGCGCTGAAGCCAATGCAGCGCGCGGAGCCAAGCTCCCTGGCGTCCGGGATGCCGTGCTTCGACAGGAAGCGGGGGCTCGCGACGAAGCGGACCGCGCCCTCTCCCAGCTTTCGCGCCACGAGCGATGAATCCGTGAGCGGACCGATGTGGATGGCGACGTCGAATCCCTCTTCGATGAGGTGGACACGGCGGTCCGCCAGCACCAGCTCCACCCGCGCCTGGGGATAGCGGCCGAGGAACTTCGAGATGACAGGGGTGAGGTAGCGCCGGCCGTAGAGCACCGGTGAGGAGACCCGAATCAGGCCGGTGGGATCCGCCTTGCCCTGCTGCACCTCGCTGTTCGCTTCCTCGATGAGCGCGGCGATGGCGGCGCAGCGCTCGGAGTACGTCACGCCTGCCCCGGTGACACGCAGGCGCCGCGTGGTCCGTTCGAGGAGCCGCACGCCAAGCCGCTCCTCCAGATGGCGGATGCGCTCGCTGACGGTCTGCTTGGTGATGCCGAGCTTGAGCGCCGCGCGGGTGAAGCTCTCCTCGCGGACGACCGTCGCGAAGAGGAGCATGTCGGCCGGTGGAATCATGGCCGTCAAGATTAACCTGACAATGAGTTCGTCCGGGGCCGCATTGTCCGGGCACTCCGCCAGCCTCATGGTGTGTGGCCTCACGCAACCCGCAGGAGTGCCACCCATGAAGCTCTATTTCGCCCCCCGGACCCGAGCGGTCCGTCCCCGCTGGCTGTTGGAGGAACTCGGCGTGCCCTATGAGCTGGTCAGGCTCGACCTTGCCCGGCAGGAGAACACCACCCCTGAGTACCTGGCGGTGCATCCGCTGGGAGACCTCCCCGCCCTGGTGGATGGGGATGTCACGCTGCTCGAGTCCCTGGCCATCTGTCTGCACCTGGCCGACCGGTTCCCGGAGAAGCACCTGGCGCCGCCAGTGGGGAGCAGGGAGCGCGGTCCGTATTACGGCTGGATGGCCTTCGCCGAGTTGAGCCTCGACCCGGTGGTGATGGAGTTCTACCGGGACGCGCAGTCGCCGGGGGCGCGCGAAGTCCCGGAGGAGGAGGCCGCGAAGCTCAGGACCCGGCTCACGGCTGCTCTCGACCTCATCCAAAGGGGGCTCGGCGGCCGTGAAGTCCTCGTGGGGGAGTCCTTCACCGCCGCCGACGTGGTGATGGCTTCCATCCTCCACCTGGCGAACACGCTGATGCTGCTTGGCGGGCATCCGGAGCTGGTGGCGTACGTCAGGCGCCACTCTCAACGCCCCGCGGTGCGCAGGGCGGTCGCTGGGTGAGCCGCTACCAGGTCTTCGCCGCGGCGAGCGTCTTTCGTCGGCTCTGGATGCAGCGCGTTCCCTGCCAGAAGTCGTATATGCCTTGACGGGCATATGACTTCGTGGGCATATACGGGGCATGGAATCATCGTTCGCGATCATCGCGGAGCCGAACCGCCGGGCCATCCTGAGCCTGCTGGCGGCGTCGGAGCACTCCGTCGGCGAAATCGAGCACCAGCTGCGGATGCCGCAGACGTCGGTGTCCAAGCACCTGCGCGTGCTGCGCGACGCCGGCTTCGTGGAGTCGCGCGTCGACGCTCAACGGCGCGTCTATCGCATCCGCCCCGAGCCGCTCATGGAGGTCGATGAATGGCTCGCGCCATTCCGGCGCTTCTGGACGGTTCATCTGGACGCGCTCGAACGCCATCTCGACCGGATGGACTCCGAACCCGAACCCGAACCCAAGAAGGGAAAGAAACGATGAGCCACCGTGCGAAGTACACGCCCGGCCCCGCGGCCGGAGCCAGGGTCCAGAAGGAAGGCGAGAAGTGGACGCTCGTCCTCGTCCGGGATCTGCGTCATCCCCCGGCGAAGGTGTGGCAGGCGCTGACCGACCCCGCGCACCTGGCCGAGTGGGCGCCGTTCGACGCGGACCGGAACATGGCCAGCGTGGGGCCGGTGAAGCTCTCCACGGTCGGGGCGCCGACGCCGCAGGTCGCCGAGACCACCGTGAAGCGGGCCGAAGCGCCGAAGCTGCTCGAGTACAGCTGGGGGCCGCAGGACCTGCGCTGGGAGCTGGAGCTGACGGGCGCTGGCGGCACCCGGCTCACGCTCTGGCACAACATCGACCGCGGCTTCATCGCGTGGGGCGCCTCGGGCTGGCACATCTGCTTCGACGTCCTCGACCATCTCCTCTCGGGCGACCCGCTGGGCCGCATCGTGGGGCCCGATGCGATGCAGTACGACTGGCAGCGCTTGAACTCCGAGTACGCGGAACAGTTCGGGGTCCAGAGTCCCACCTGGAAGGCCAGCAACTCGAAGCAGTGAAGGAGCACACCATGGAATCGACCCTGCCGAAGCCGGCGCTCGTCGCCGCCAGGACGTCCCCCAAAGCCGTGACCATCACCTTCTGGATCGCCACCGCGCTCTTCTGCCTGGAGATGGGCTTCACCGCCTACGCGCAGTTGAACCTGCAGGATGCGGCGGATGGGTTCACCCGCCTGGGCTTCCCCGGCTACTTCCGCGTGGAGCTGGCGTGGGCCAAGGTCCTCGGATTGCTGGTGCTGGTCGCACCGGTGCCGGGGCGGCTCAAGGAGTGGGCCTACGCCGGCTTCGCCATCAATCTCGTCTCGGCGCTCATTGCCCACTTCGCGGTGGGAGACGGCCCGGAGGCGTGGGCCTTCGCGGCGTTCACCAGCGTGCTCTGGGTGGTCTCCTACGTCTCCTGGCGCAACCTGCAGGGAGGACGGGCATGAAGAAGGCCGTCGCGAAGGAGTCCGCGTCCGCGTTGATCGACCAGCGGATCCAGGACCTGGGGGACTGGCGTGGAAAGACGCTCGCGAAGGTGCGTGCGCTCATCCACGCGGCGGACCCCGAGGTCGTCGAGGAGTGGAAGTGGATGGGGACCCCTGTCTGGTCCCACGACGGCATCATCTGCACGGGGGAGTCGTACAAGGCCGCCGTGAAGCTGACGTTCCTGAAGGGCGCCGCGTTGCCGGACCCCGCCGGGCTCTTCAACTCCAGCCTCGAAGGGAACGCCCGGCGCGCCATCGACATCCACGAAGGCGACAAGATCAACGAGACGGCCTTCAAAACGCTCATCCGTGCCGCGGTGGTGCTCAACCTGGAGAACAAGAGCAACAAGCCCAAGGCTTCGCGCGCGAAGCGCAAGCCAGCTCCGAAGTAACTGTGAGAGGCTTCCCGGACGGCCGCATCACCCTCCGCAGGAGCGCATCCGATGCTTCGTCCCGCTGTCCGGAAGCCTTTCATCCCGTTGACCCTGGCCACCGTGCTGATGGCGCTCGGTGTCCTGCTCATCGCGCCGAACGCCTGGGCGGAGAAGCCCGCGAAGCCCACGTCCAAGCCCGCGGACCGGCACTACATCCGCAAGGTCGACCAGTCCTCTGTCGCCAAGGACAAGAACACCGTCATCGAGTCGCGGGTCGATGTCAGCCGGGACGTGAAGGACATCAACGATGGCAAGGCGAAGAAGGGCAGCGATTCGGGGGCCGTGACCTGGACGCTCAACGGGCGGACCTACGGAGCCCATGACAATGGTACGCTGTATCCCATCCGTGGCACCGGGTTCCATGAGCTGAACCGCTCGGCCTTCAAGGCATTGGGGGTCTACAACAAGTTCGACGACACCCCGCGCGCGAAGGAGATCCTGGACAAGATGGGCACGTCCCAGGGCGACAGGAAGGCCGCGCTCAAGGCGCACATCGCGGGTTGAGAGGGAAAGCCATGCAGCCGGAAAGACAAGTTGTCGGATTCATCGCGCGGGGAGCCGTGGAGGATGGGCGCCTCTTCGACAGCATCGGCCGCGCGCTCGGTCTCCCTCCCGAAGGTGTGGCGCGCTTCGACGTGGACGGCCCCTCGGATGCGGCGGTGCTCGTCGAGACCGCGCTCCGGTCCAAGGGTTTCCGCACGGATGTGACCCTCTACGTCGATGTCTCCCGCACCCGAGTGTCCTCGGGACTCACGTCGGTGGAGGTGGCCACCCGGGTCGCGGCCCTGCTCGGCGAAGAGGTCCTGGTCTCGCCTCCCGCGGACGACCCGGCGGTCGCCACCTCCTGGTTCCTCGTCACGCCCGACGGGAAGCGTTTCCGGGCCAGCGAAGTCTCGCTGGAGGGTGACGAGGACTCCTTGGAGATCGACCGGGCGTCCCTTCGTCCCGCATAGCGAAAGCACGTCCAGGCGCAGCCGATTCCAATGCGCCTATGGCCGGGTGACGTGGACAAGGCTCGTCATCGCGTCCACGTACAGGGTCGTGTCGTCCGCGTACAGCGGCAGCAGCGGGGTGACCGACACCTGGTTCAGCTTCGTCTTGCGGACCTGCTGTGTGGCCGGGTCCTTGAACACGGCGTAAGGGACATCCTGGATGACATAGGGCTCGCCGTTCACGTGGCCGATGATCATCAGCACATGGCCGGGGACGACGACGAGGTCGCCCACCTCCGCCTGCTTCAGCGCGCGCACCCGCTCTTCGTGTGAGTCCTGCGCTGTGAAGAGGCGGTGGTTCAGCGCCGCGCTCTTCCCCTGCATCCCGGAGTTGGGCGGCAAGAGCAGCCCCATGCTGCGGTACACCTCGCTGGTCAGGCCGCTGCAGTCGCGCGCATTGAACTGGTGACCCCAGCCGTAGCGCTCGCCGAGGAACTTGAAGGACTGGCGGAGGATGTTGGCGCGCGTCAGTGGCAGGTAGCCCGGCGCGGTGTCGGCGGTCCGGCGCAGCAGGGCGCTCCGGAAGGCCAGCGAGCCGTCCTCTTCGCGCACCGGCAACTGCACCGGCCAGGATGCATAGCTGCTGGCGCCGTTGACGGGCTCGCCGGGCGCCACGTCGGCCCGCGGCAGCGCGACCCCCATGTCGAGCTCCAGCTCGGACACGCCCGGCGCTTCTGGCGTGAAGACCGTGCGCACCTGGTCCCCCGTGACGACGCGCCCGGGCGCCATCGCCACGTAGGAGAACACCGCGTCCGCCGTGCCCTCCGCGATGTCGCCGCGCTGGACCCACGCGGGACCCTGCGTCGTCTGGACGAACAGCCATTGCTGGTCCGCGCTCTGATGCGCGATGACGACCGGCTCCCCCGGGAACAGGATGCCGGCCTGGAGGCTTTCGTAGTCGCGCGAGTCCTCCGACGCGAAGAGCCGCCGGTCGGACGGCAGCGAGCGCAGGTGCGTGCGCCGCACGCTGAGGCCGTAGCGCGCGGCGGTGGCTTCGGGGATGTGCTCGGCCGCGGCGTTCTGGCGAAGCCCGTCGAGCATTGCCTCCGTCACCGGCTGGCCCTGTTCGTCGATGACCGCCGGGATGGGCGTCTGCTGCGCAGCCCTGACCCAGCCAGCGACCTGTGCCCGTGTCAGCGTGGCCGGGAGGCCCTTCAGGTCAATCAGGCCGCCCTCCGGACCGAACGCGAGCTCGCGCTTCGCCGCCACCTGGCCGGCATCGAGCAGCACCGCATCGGGAGACGGCGCGCGGCGGATCCAGAACCCGGGCGTCAGCATGTCTTCGCTGAACGCCGGCACCCCGGACGGGGACACCGCGAGCGCGGCCGGCGCGGCGCAGGCGGTAAGGCTGGCCGCGGCCCCCATCACCGCGAGCGACAGTGCCCGCATGCGCCACGGATGAGGAGAGGGGAATGCCAAGCGTCTCATGGGTTCTGCTCCCGCTCGAGGGTCGGTTGCTCTCCTATCGGAAGAACGAACGCTCCGCGGGGGCTATTTCACAGGGGGTTCGCTGTGGCCCAGGTTGCGGTCCACCACGGTGAAGCCCGCGGACTGATAGAGGGCGACGGACGCCGGGTTGTCCTCGAAGGCGTACACGATGGCTCGCCGGGCGCCCATCCCGTGCATGCGTCCCAGCCCCTCGTGCAGGAGCGCACGCACGAGCCCGCGGCGCCGGTGCTCTGGGGCGCATGCGGTCGGTTCGAACTCGCCCACCGCGTTGACCTCGTCGAACCAACCGAGCGCGCAGGCCGCGAGGCTGCCGTCGGGCGCCTCGGCGACGAGGTCCAACGCCGGCTGGTAGCGCGGCGCCTCCATGAGCTGCGCGTACACCTCCGTCGTCATCCGCTCGGTGCCGAAGCCGCGCCGGTGAACGAGGGCGCGCGCGGCCACCTCCTCCAGACCTCGCACCGCGCGCACCCGGTAGCCCGCGGGCAGCGGAGGCGGTGGGGGCGGCAATGCGTGGAGCGGCAGTTCGAGATGCAGGTAGCACCCGCCCGGGGTGCGCAGGCAGCCCGACCGTTGCAGCGCCGCGAGCAGCGGACCGTTGCTCTCCAGCGCCCACAAGGTGGCAGGCGGTGAGGTGCTCCCGTGACGCGCGCGCACCCAGGGCAGCATGTCCTGCACGAAGGCGTTCGCGTGCGTGAGCGGATGCACGAGCAGGTCTACGTCGCCGTTGCCGTAGGCCCACGCGAAGCCGGCGAGCTGCCCGGGCTCGGGCTCCCACAGGGCGATGTCCTCCCTGGGCCGTACCTGGGCATTGCGCAGCAGCCTCCAGGTCAGGTCCCCCACCGCGCACTCCACGTGGGGCCCGCGCTCCGCCCAGGCACGCGCCACGAGCTGCTCCATGGCTTCGAGGTCGGCCACATCGCGATAGGGGCGGAGGCTGGACATCCCTCCTCTCTACTCCGATCGGGAACCCGGATGGCAGGGGGGGCCGGGCTCTCCAGCGGGGGAATGGGGTGGAGCGCGCCGCGCGCTATGCTGCCTCACCAATCCCCATGGCCTCCTCTCGTATATCCGCTGGTTTCGTCCGCAGCCTCGTGTTGCCCGCGCTGCTGCTCTTCGCCCTGCCGCTGCTCGGGCTCTGGTTCGCCGGTCATGCCTCCGACCGCTTCGATGCGCAGGTGCTCGAAGTCATCGAGAAGCAGATTGGACGGGACACGACGCTGAGCGAGGCCGACCGTCAGGAGGCGCTCGCGTTCTACCGCGAGGTCCCCGCGTCGGCGGCCTGTCAGAGCGACAGCGAGGAGCTGGCGAGCTACCGCGACGGGCTGGGCGAGGCGTGCTCGGACGCGAAGCAGTTCGGGTGGGCGTACCTGGCCTCCTGGGTCCTGCTGGCGCTCGGGCTTGGCTCCACGGCGGTCGCGCTCCTGTGCGGCCTGGCCGCGTTCATCTCGCGTCCCTTCCAGTACGGCAGCTTCGTGGTGGGCTGGTTCGTGCTCCGCATCACCAGCGCCCTCCAGGTGCTGGGGCAGGGGGCGCTGCTGGTGTGGCTCTCCTATTGGGTGACCGCCCTCTGGGCCAATCGCTACTACCCGAAGCTCATCGGCATCATGGCCCTCCTGGCGGCCGGCGCCGTCTTCCTGGTGGTGGTGGCCATCTTCAGCCGCCCGCCCATGAACTTCGACGTGGAGGCGGAGGAGGTGCCCGAGGCTCGCGCCCCGGAGCTGTGGGCCTGCGTGCGCCGGCTGTGCGCGCGGCTCCAGACGCCGCCGCCCGACCACATCCTCGCGGGCATCGACACCAACTTCTTCGTCACGGAGAGCGACGTGCGCGTGGACGGGCGCGTCCTCACCGGCCGCACGCTCTTCGTGAGTCTGTCCCTGCTGCGCCTGCTGGAGCGCTCCGAGGCGGAGGCCGTCCTGGCGCACGAGATGGGGCACCTGCTGGGCGGAGACACGGGGCACGGCAAGCGGCTGGCGCCCATGCTCTCGCACTTCGGTCACTACCTGGAGACGCTGCGCGACGGCGGCGTGACGCTCCCTGTCTTCTATTTCATGGCGGCCTACCGCGGGCTGTTCGAGCTGTCCCTGGGCCGCAGCCGTCGCGCCAGCGAGCTCGCCGCGGACCGGCTGGCGGCGGGTGTCACGTCGGGGCAGGACATCGCCCGCTCGCTGGTGAAGGTGGGCGCGTACTCGAGCTTCCGGGACCGCGTGGAGGCGAAGCTCTTCGCCCAGGACGAGCAGCACCAGTCGGTGGCCATCTCCCAGCGGGTCGCGCTGGGCTTCTCCGAGTACGCCCAGTCCGAGGTGGTGCACGACGACCTGCAGGGCGCCGTGACGCCTCATCCGTTCGACTCACACCCGCCGCTGGGCGCGCGCATGGAGAACGTGGGCGTCCAGCTGAAGCCCGCGGACATGGCGCAGGTGCTCCTGGAGCCCGTGCAGTCCTCGTGGGTGGAGGCCTTCGAGGACGCGGAGGCCATCGAGGCGCGGCTGTGGGGCGCCTACGAGGCGCGCTTCTCCCAGGCCCATGACCTGGCGCTCGCCTGCCGTTACGGGCCGTCCACGGACGAGGAGCGGCAGCACGTGGAGAAGTTCTTCCCGGCGCTCGTCTTCGAGGGCAAGGAGGCCGGCTACGAGGTGCGGATGGACTACGCGCAGGTGAGCTGCTCGGAGTGGGAGGAGCCCGTCGAGTTCGAGCGGATCTCCTCCGCCTCCACCGCCGACCGCATGTTCAAGAAGTACCTGGACCTGAAGGTCACCGGCGAGGGCCGCTTCAAGGGCGGGCGCTCCATCTGCTTGAGCAAGCTGAAGGAGCAGGACGCGGTGCTGGAGGCCTTCGAGCGCTACCTGGGACGGCACCGGTTCATGAAGGCGCACCGCTCGGACTCGCAGGCCGCGTGAGCAGGAGCTCCGCCCGCTGGCGTCACGTCGCCGGCGGGCGGGTGCGGTAGAGCGTTCCGCTCAGGAGCTCGAACCAGGTGCCGGCGGGAAGCAGGGTCCCCGCGACGTTCGCGTCGGCGCGCAGCGTTCCCTGGTCGAGCTTCCCCCGTAGGAGACGTACCTGGGTGCCGGCGGCCAGGGGGAGCCCCTCCACGTCGTGGTCGCGGGCCAGCATGCCGGACACGCTGGGGGCGTAGATGGGATCCTCGACCATGACCTCGTGGAAGGGGGCCAGCGGGAGGCCGTCGACGACGATGGGCTCGGCCGGGGTGAAGCGCAGCGGGCGTCCCGTCTTTGGATGAAGGGCGAGCACCGTGTCCCCGGCGCACGGGATGCCGTCCACGACCGCGCGTTCGGCCAGGGTGACGAATTGGATGCGGCCCGCGTCGGTCATGTAGACGGACGTGCCCGCCCGGGCCACGAAGCCTCCCTCGCAGCGCGCGTTGTCATGCACGGTCACGACCGCGGGTCTGCCGGTGCTCGCGTGGACTCGCTCGACGTCCACCAGGCCTTCGATGCCCGGCACGCGCACGCTCTTCGGAGCCTGCCGCGACGCGAGCTCATCGAAGGTGGGCATGTCCCGCGGATGCAGGCCCTCCGCGACGCGCTGGAGGAGCTCGTCGTAGGAGGCCGCGATGTAGCGGGTATCGCCGTACACCTCGCTCATGTGGAGGTAGAAGATGGCCCCCACGCCCTTCTTCAGACAGTCCTCGACGTCGAGGTACCAGACGCCGCCGCCCCCATCCCTGGCGAAGGGGACCAGACCGGGGGGCAGCTCTTCGCTCTCATCTCCGTGCCTGTCGATGTTGAGGCGCGTGCGCGGCCCCTCGGTGCTGCGCTGCTGGGACAGGTCTTCCAGGAGCCTGGCGGGAAAGCGTGGGTCGATCATTCCCAGACAGCTTCCGCTGCAATCGCGCCGCGCGGCAATCGCCCCGGCCCGGCCTCATGCCGGGCCGGGACGGGGCAATGCTTGCCTGGAGTCGTTACGGTGTGAGGCGCAGGAAGAGGAGCTCGGCCGCACCTCCGGGCGCGACGTACTCCTGGGAGTTGAGCGTCACCGGGTTGCGGAAGGTGCCTTCCAGCAGCGTGCTCCCATCCGGGAGGACCTCCATGTCCGACATGCTCAGGTCGGGGTCCATCACCCGCGACCACAGGTGCGCGCCCGAGGCGCTGAAGCGGGCCACGAAGTGACGGCCCTCGGCCGGGTGCCCCAGCGGCCCGCCGCCCAGGTCGAACAGGCCATTGGACATGGCGCGGACGGTGATGTTGCCGGCGGTGTCGACCCCCAGGTCGAGGAAGCTTTCATCCCGCCCGGTGCCATGCTTCCGGACCCAGAGGTCGCCGCCCGAGGCCGACAGCGCCCCGACAATCGCATCCGACGAAGGCCCGCTGTTGCCGGGCACGCTGGTGAACGTGGCGCCCGCGAAGCTGAAGGAACCGGAGAAGGCACCGGCGAAGGCGAGGGACCCATCCGGCCTGAGCGCGAGGCCCCCCAGGCTGCCTGTCGCGCCATTGAAGGCACGGGACCAGAGGAGCGCGCCCTCCGGGCTGTAGGCGGCGATGAAGGGCGTTGACGGAGCCGTCGCACCCATGCGGCCCGTGCCCGCGACGCCGGTGACGAAGACGCGGCCGTTCGCGTCCGTCAGGACATCCTCCGCGGAGACGCTGTCGTAATACAGGTCGCTGGTGCCCGCGGGGACCGCCAGGGACCACAGGGGATTGCCCTCCCATGAGAACTTCGCGAGGAACAGGCTCTCCTGGGAGTCGGTCGTTCCGGAGACAAACGTCTCACCGCCCAGGTTCAGCTCACCCACGAAGCCGCCGGTGACGAGGAGGCTGCCGTTGGCGTCGCTGGTCACCCTGCTGGCGTTGACGTAGCGCTGGGACAGCTGGGCGCTGCCCGTGGGGGCGAAGCCGTGGGCCCACACGAAGTCGCCGTTCGGCGAGTACTTGGCGATGAAGAGGCCCACGTCGTCCTCGTCCTCCACCGGCGGCAGGGGGCCCGCTCCCAGGTCCGGCGCGCCATTGTAGTTGCCCACCACGAGGATGTTCCCCAGCGGGGTGAGGGTGACGGCATTCGCGTGGAGGCGGGCAGAGGGCGTGAAGGGGACATAGGCCCGTGACCACTGATGCGAGCCATCCGCGGCGTACTTCGCGATGACGAAGCTGTTCGCGCTGGTGAAGGTCTGTCCGCCGAAGTTGCCCTGCTCATTGTAGGCGGCAAGCGTCACGAAGCTGCCGTCGGCGGCCGCGTCCATGCCTCCCGCCCGGGTGGGGAATGACTGGAAGCCTTCGCCACCGCGCACCCTCGTCCACGCGACGTCTCCCCCCGTGCCCTTGCGCGTGCAGACGCTCTTGGCCACGGTGAGGTCCAGCCGCGGCACCAGGGTCGTCCCCGTGGACTCGGATGAGCGGAAGTCCGTGCCATCGCCGCTCGTGGGCACCAGCACGAAGCCGAACGTGCCCGGCTCCATCACCACCGACGTCACGTCGTACTCGACGAGTTGGTGGGTGATGATGCTGCCCTGGTCTCCCAGCAGGGCGCCAGACGCGTGACCGGGGCGGTTGTTCCAGTTCAGCGACGCCTCGCTCCAGTCCGTCCCCGTCTGGTAGAGCGCCGGGCCGTCGGAGCTGCCGTCCACGGCATTCAGCTGGAGCTTCGCCCGGACGATGACGCCGCCCTGAAGCAGCGCCTGGGGGACGTTGAACTTCAGGAAGCCTTCTGACTGGGGATTGGCATCCACGACGACCCTGTCGAGCCCGCCATGGGTGGCCGTGGGGGCGGTCGCGGAGGCGTAGGTGTCCTCCGTCACGACCACCCGGAGGTTCTCCACCTGGACCACCGCTTCGCACGCGTCCAGCTCCGCTGTCTCTTGTGCCGTGTCCCCGTCCTTCACGCTCTCTTCTGCTCCGCCGCAGTGGGTCAAGAGCATCAGTCCCGCCATCCACCCCGCGCTCATGCGCATCCGCCGCCACATCTTCTTCCCCGACATTTCCCTCTCCTCTACCTTTGGCTACCGCACGTGGGTTGCGCTTTCGCCGAAACCCTTGCTTTCGCGCCCCCGGTGTCTGGTCAATACAAAGGCTGTACCAGCGTGGTAGGGATTGAGCTGCCTTTGACGCGCCACTGCAAAAGTGGCGGGGCCCGGTCTGCGAAGCGGGGGTGATGACTGCTGTCGTGGCCCTGGTGACGGCAGTCACCAGTCCTCGGGCTCTTCCTGGGGCGTCGCATCCGCCAACCCCTTGGAATCACGGGCCACATCGTTCGACCAGGGCCCGGCATGACGGGTGCAGTAGGGGGTGGCGTCGCTGTTCTGCTCCCCCTTCGACGTACTCCTGAGGTTCCCGCCATGGCCCGTCGCATCGGTTCGTCCCTGTCCCGCTCCGCCACCCTCCCGACCTCCACGGCGTCCAAGCCCAAGCCGCCGGCGCGCGCGTCGACGCTCCCCGCCTCGACGACGGCCACGAAGCCCACGGCGACGACGGCCACGAAGCCCACGGCGACGACGACGCCCGCGGCGACGGCCACGAAGCCCACGGCGACGACGCCCGCCGCGAACACGGCGACGCCGCCGAAGCACGCGGGGGCTCCCGAAGGACAGCCGTCCTACAGCCCGTGGTCGCTGAACTCAGGTACGGACGTGGCGGTGAGCGGCGGTGACAACAAGCTCACGGCGCCCGCGGCCGCGAAGCAGACCATGTTCATCGACAAGCCGGCCACGCCCTACCAGAAGGACACCTTCGGCGGTGGCCGGCTGAGCGGCAACATGGGGTCGATGCAGGCCTCCACCACCAGCCACAGCGGCGGTGGCGTGCACCACTACTCGGCCCAGGCCGAGGTCCAGGGGCCCAACGCCTCCTTCGATTGGCAGAAGTCGCACGCGGGCCGGATGGGCGTGTCGAGCGCGCAGGTCACCGGCGAGGCCAACAGCTTCAAGGCGCAGGCCCAGGCCGGCGTGTCGGCCGACACGGGCTCGCACGCCTACACCGCCGCGCTGACGGCCAAGGCGGAGACGGGCGTGGGCGTCACGGCGAGCGCGAACCACGACTTCAACCGGCACGTGGGCGGCTACGTGAAGGGTGAGGCGAAGGCCTCCGCCTCCGCCTTCGCCGAGGGCGTGGCCACCCTCGACCCGAGGACGGCCACGGCGATGGTCTCCGGGCAGGTGGGCGCGGGCGCCACGGCGGGCGTGTACGGCACGGCGGGCGGGCACCTGGGCCGGGTGCACGGCTCGGTCACGGCGGGCGCGGTGGCGGGCGCGTCGGCCCAGGCGGGCGGCAAGTTCGGCCTGGAGAATGGCTTCCTCAAGCAGTCCGCTGATGTGAGCACCGCCCTGGGTGTGGGCACCCACGTGAAGTCGGACGTGGCGGTGGACCTGCGTCACCACATCAAGCCGGGCATCGCCTCGGGCCTGCGCCCGGCCCTCGGCAGCGCCATGGCCGTGCCGGCGCCCGCGATCGCCATCGAGCCCGAGAAGTCGGGCATCGAGAAGCTCTTCGCCAAGGCCTTCGGCAAGGAGTGACCTGCCCTCGTCAGCCGATGACGAGCCCCAGGTTCATCCAGAAGATGCGGGCGTTCCCGGGCGCTCCCTGCTTGAGCTTCCGAGGCCCTTTCGGTGCCGGGAGGAACGGGGGCGTTTCAGGAACGCTCGGCTTCATGACGCGGCGGATGATACCCGCGCGGTGGCCCAGGCTGCCGCGAGGATGCCTGTCGCCGCGTACCACCCCAGGATGGGGCCTGCCCCGGCCCCCATCACCGGCACCGGAAAGTTGCCCAACGTCGTCACGCCAAGAGTCGCGGCGATGTAGACGACGAGACTGGCGGGAAGGGCCCATTCCTGGCCTCCGCTCGCTCGCGCGCGTTCGGTGACAAGCGCTGCCGGCAGCAGGAGGAGCGCCAGCGCCAGGACGGCCGCGACGCCGAGCGCGGGCGCCACGCTCGCGGCCAGGTGCACGATGCGCTCGACATGGGGAACCGCGGCGAGCGGGTCTGGCCGGAGCCACGCGGCGAAGCCGAGGACGAGCGTTCCGGAGCAGCTGGCTGCACGGAGGAGCCAGGGCGTCGAAGGCGCGCAGGCGAGCAGGGCGCTCGCGGCCAATGCGAAGGCCGTCCCCTGGCCCGCGTCAGGCTGAAGGGCATGAACGGCCGACATCCCCAGGGCCAGGCCCGCGGAGACAGCGAAGCGCTGGTGCAGGGCCGCGCTCATCCCCAGCAGCACCCAGGGGACGGCCAGGGTGGAAGCGTGGAGGCGAACGGACCCCAGCACCAGCCACCGATGAACCCCGTCGAGTCCCGGGAAGAGAAGCGTCGAGGCGGTGAGCAGCACCGCGACGAAGGCGATGGGGACGGAGGCTTGCGGGAGTGCCGTGCTCGAAAGGCGTCCCACCAGGGCCGCCGTCCCAACACCCAGTGCCGCCGCCAGCACATTGACGGCGAAGGCGGTGGCGGGCACGCCACTTCGCCACGCGACAAACGCGCCCAGGAGAATGGCGGGAAGGGGCAGCAGCGCGAACCACCGCGGCATGTGCGTCATGGACGCGCATCGTACGCGGTCAGGCGCTGGACGTATCGCGCGCCCAGCGCCTGCTTCAAGTCGGGTCCAGCGACAGAGGGCTAGTTACAGGGCGCGCCGCAGGTGCCCGCACCGCGGGCCTGACATGCCGCCGTGTTGATGCAGAACAAGCCATCACCCGTGCAGCACCCGAGCAACCGCGAGGACTCGTCCGTGGTCTCGTCCGGAACCGCGCTGCTGGGCGCGGTCGAGACAAGCACGGCCTCGTCGTTCGCCACGACCTCGGTCGGGGCGAGCTGAGAAGTGGAGACAGCCATTCCCACCGCGAAGGCAAAACTCAGGGCAACTCCGGAAACAAGCGTCCGCAGCATCTGATGCTCCTTGGGTTGAGAGGCGTTGGGGATGGTACTCCCAGTGTGTCCCGCAATCCAAGACGCTCGGGTGGGCAGCCGGGATGGTTGGGTATGGATGTATTTTGATGGGCGCAATGAATGACGCGCTTCGGCGCTCTGCGCGAAAGCTTGTCAGTCCCACGCGCACCGCGAATCGCAGTTGCTGTACCTGGTGCGTGGAGAGATGAGCTGCGAAGGGTCGAACGCCCTCTGGATCGTCCCGCCGCAATCCGCGCCGTGGATCCCCGGCTCCGGCTGCTCGGTACATGGCGAACCGCCTGGCCGCCGCGCCCATGTAGAAGCCGTAGCCGCGCGCCCCCTGCCGTGGTACCCAGCCGGCAGCCACTTGACGCTCCGATGGCGGTGCGACGTTCTGTCGCGACCGTAGGGTGTCCTCGGGTGGCATTCGTCGGCTGGCGCCTCCCGGGTCATGACCCCGTTGTCTCTGGAGGCCCCCATGTCCACGTCCGAACTGCCCGTCCTCGAGTTCATCCTCACGAACTACAAGAACTTCAACGCCCGCGCGACGCGCGACGCGCTCCTGTCCTACTGGGAGCATGTGTCGAGCGGTGGCCGGATGTTCTGGAGCGTCGCGGGCGCGATGTCGTCCGCGCAGCTCGGCATCACGCTCGCGCCCGCCATCCGCTCGGGTCTGATTCACGGCCTGTCCGTGACGGGCGCCAACCTGGAGGAGTCGCTCTTCCGGCTCGTCGCGCACACGGCGTACAAGGACTTCCCCGAGTACCGCTACTTCACCAAGCAGGACGACACGAAAATCCTCGAGCAGCGGATGCGCCGGGTCACCGACACGAGCATCCCCGAGGACGAGGCGTTCCGCGCGGTGGAGAAGATCGTCGTCCCCATGTGGAAGAACGCCTCCGCGAAGGGCGAGCGCCGCTTCTGGCACGAGTACTTCTACGAGCTCATCCAGGTCCTGGAGCCTTCCGCGTACGAAGGCGACCCGGAGGCCTGCTGGCTGATGGAGGCGGCGAAGCGCAAGCTGCCCATCGTCGTCCCGGGCTACGAGGACTCGACGTTCGGGAACATCTTCGCGTCCTACGTGAAGACGGGCGACTGCAACGCGAGCATCGCCAAGTCCGGCATCGAGTACATGGCCGACTTCTACGACCGCTACGAGGAGCTGTCCGCGGGCACGGGCGTGGGCTTCTTCCAGATTGGCGGCGGCATCGCCGGTGACTTCCCCATCTGCGTCGTGCCGTCGACGAAGTACGACATGCAGAAGCCCGTGAAGCCGTGGGCCTACTTCTGCCAGATCAGCGACTCGACGACGTCCTACGGCTCGTACTCGGGCGCGACGCCCAACGAGAAGATCACCTGGGACAAGCTGACGGAGACGACGCCCATGTTCGTCATCGAGTCGGACGCCACCATCGTCGTCCCGCTGATGCTCCGCGCGCTGCTGGAGTGCCAGGGCAATCCGGACGCGGCGAACGCGCTCATCGCGAAGCACCGGCGCTAGTCACGCGCGAACCGCGGCAGGGCCCGGAACGCGTTGGGCCCTGCCGCGGTTTCATCGGAGACCTCGCTCAGAAGCGGACGAGGAAGGCGTCATTGCCGCCGGCGCTGGTGTTGCCGCCGAGGCTGCCAGCCGTCTGACCGGCGACGTAGGCGTTGCCGGAGGCGTCCACGGCCACGCCGCGGGCGATGTCCTGGCGCGACGTGCCCAGGAGCCGGCTGCCCACCTTCGTGCCGAGCGCGTCGTAGCGGGTGAGGAAGGCATCGGAGCCGCCCGCGGACGGGATGTTGTCGAGCCCGGAGGTGTAGCCGACCACCTGCACGACGTTGTCCGGGGTGACGGCGACGCCGAACGCGTAGTCGGGCTGCTCGCCGCCGAGCATGCGGCTCCAGGCGCGGTTGCCGGCGCTGTCGTAGCGGGCGAGCAGCACGTCGACGGTGCCGTTGTTGGTGTTGCCATCCAGGCTGCCGAACGTCTCGCCAGCAATGTAGACGCCGCCGTCAGGACCCACCGCGACGCTCTTGGCGTCATCCAGTTCGCCCGCGTCAATCTGCCGGACCCACTGCTGGACGCCCAGGATGTTGAGCTTCAGCAGGAAGAGGTCGCTGTTCCCCGACGAGGTGGTGCCGTCGAGGCTGCCGGAGGTGTTCCCGACGATGTAGACCTCATGGCCGGACGTGACGGCGATGCCACGCGCCACGTCGCTCGCGGACGTGCCGTACTGCTGGAGCCAGTACGGGTTGCCCGCCGTGTCATAGAGCCCGGCGATGATGTCGTAATTGTTGGGGTTGCCGCCGTTGGCGAAGCTGCCGCCGGTGTATCCGGTGAAGTAGAGGGTGTCGTCCGCGCCGACGGCGATGCCGGTGGCGAAGTCATCCATCTGCGTGCCGTTCTGGCGCAACCACAGGCGGTTGCCGGCGGCGTCATACTTGGCGATGAAGAAGTCGAAGCCGCCCGCATTGGTATAGAAGTCGAAGCCGCCGTAGGTGGTGCCCGCGACGTACGCATTGCCGTCCGCGTCGGTGGCCACGGCGGTGGCGCGGTCATTCCCGGGGGTGCCCAGCTGGCGGGCCCACTGGAGGTTGCCGGCGGTGTCGTACCGGGCAATGAACGCGTCCTGACCGCCGACCTTCGGGTCGGCGCCGAGCTGGCTGGTCGTCTGACCCACCACGTAGACGCTCGCGCCCGACACGGCCACGGCGTTGGCCTGCTCATCCAGATTGGCGCCGAGCTGCGCCACCCAGGACGGGGAGGGAACCTGGGCCGCGGCGACGGAGGGGAGACCCGCGGCGCCGACGACGCCCGCGAACCCGAACATGCTCAAGAGAAGGTGTTTCATCACGAGCTCCATTTCTCAGTGGGGGGACAGCCGCGGCATCATGGGGGAGAAGTCTGACGCCACGGTATCCTTGCAAGACCACGAGAAACGGGCGCGCGGGAAGATGGGTAATTAAAGACACGCATGCGAGCGCGTCAGGTCATCTCGCGACGCTGCCGTACCCAGGCCTCGAAGCTCATGGGCGAAAGGCCGTAGGAGCGCGCGATTTCGGGCCGGGCCAGCAGCGGGGCGACGTTCATGTACGTCATGCCTTGCGCCACGCCCGGATGCAGTCCGGCCGCGACGGCCTCTTCAATCGAGGAGGACCAGGCGACGTACTCCTTGCCGTCGACGCGCGAGAGGACCTCGGTGATTTGAGGAAGCGTGAGCACGTCACCCGCGAGCTCCAGCGTCACCCCATGGAACCTCGCGGGATCGTGGATCGCCGCCGCGGCCGCCTTCCCGATGTCCTCGGGGGCGATCAGCGCCAGGGGCTTGTCGGCCCTGACCACCGTGAGCAACCGGCGTCCGTCGACGAAGCCGGCGGGATCGAACATCGGGTGGTCCATGAAGGTGGAGAGCAGGAGGACGGTCCAGTGCTTGAAGCCCGCGGTGCGGACCAGGTCGCACGTGGCCAGCTTGTTCTCCCAGTACTCCTCATGGAACTTCCAGCGCCCCTCCGCCCAACCCTCGACGTCGCGGTGGGCGCCGACGCCGGACGTCGCGGTGTGCACGAACGTCTCGACGCCCTCGGCGAGCGCGGCCTCGACGAGGTTCCTTCCTTGCTGACGCTCCTTGCTGAAGTCGATGCCGGTCGCGGAGACGATGGGTGACTGCATCGAGAAGACCGCCCGCGTCCCGGCGCAGGCGGCGCGCAACGACGCCGGATCGTCCAGGTCCCCGACGACCACCTCCGCGCCCGCCGCCGCGAGTGCCCTGGCGTTCGCCGCCTCCGGGTTGCGCACCAGGACGCGCACCTTGGTGCGGCCCTCGGCCAGCAAGGCCCGGGCGGTGGCGCCACCCTGGCGTCCTGTGGCGGCGGTGACGAGAACGGTTTCGCTGCGGCTCATCGGCGACTCCTTTGTAAGTGGGGGACCCCACCGTTTATGTTCATGTTAAATATGGAGGGGGCCCCCGTTTGTCAAAGAGAAGGGTCTTGTGAGGAGGAGAGCGCCGTGGAGCAGGTGAAGCGGTTGCGCGCGGACGGCCGCCGCAACCGGGAGCGGATTGTGGAGGTCGCCGCGGAGCTGGTCGCCAGGGAGGGCGCGCAGGTGTCGCTCGAGGAGATCGCCCGGCGGGCAGGGGTGGGCTCCGCGACCCTGCACCGGCATTTTCCGTCGCGGCAGGCGCTGCTGGAGGCGGTCTTCCGGGATGGCGTCGCGCAGCTCTGTGCGCGCGCGGCCGCGAAACCGGGCAAGGCGCCCGCCGACGAGCTGGCGGACTGGCTGGAGGAGGTGACGGTCTACACCGTGACCCACCGCGGGCTCGCCGCCGCGCTGCTGGCCGGCCCGGAGGGGCTCTCCGCCGAAGACATCTGCTGCACCGACCTGTTGCTCAACGTGGTGAAGGCGCTGGTGGCGCGGGCGTCATCCGTGGGTGCGCTTCACGCGGGCGCCACCGCGGAGGACCTGGTGAAGCTGGTGAACGCGATCGCCGTCGCGAACGAGAACGATCCGACCACCGCGCGGAGGGTGCTGCGCCTCGCGCTCACGGGCATCCGGCGCTGAGCGCCTTTCAAGTGAGCGCAGGCGAACCCAGGCCCCCAGCACGAAGCCAGAAGGCGGTGCTGGAGGCCTTGTTGGACCTACTGGGGGCAGGTCGCGGGCTCGAGGTAGAAGGCCTCCCACGAGGTGGCGTCAGCGGGGTTGCAGATGCCCACGTTGCCTCCGTTGCCGCTCTGGATGGGAGCGCCGGGGGTGTTCTCCTTCCAGTTGCGCGCGGTGCCTGTCGTCGCTTCGAAGCCATAGCGATTGCGCCCGCCGAAGACGCCGCAAGCGTGGCGGGTGAACGCCTCCGCCGTGCCGAGCGAGGCATTCACGGTGAGCTGATCCGCGACCACCGCCAGGTACGCGCCGCTCGCTCCCTTGAGCTTGTACTTCGCGCCGCTGGTGACGAGCTCGAAGACCGCGCCACCGGCCTGCGTCGTGCCGAGGGCGGCCACCTTGCCCGCGCCGTCGACGGTGAGCCACTGGTCGGTGCGCTCGCTCTGGATGCGGAAGCAGCCCGCGCTGCCGCTGGCCTCGGTCTGGCAGGTCGCATCGCAACCATCGCCCGGCTGGGTGTTGCCATCGTCGCATTGCTCGCCGCTCTCGACCGTGCCGTTGCCGCACACGGGGCCGCCGCCGCTGCCCGGGCAGGCCACCGGTTCGAGGTAGAAGCCCTCCCAGGCACCGCCATCGGCCGGATTGCAGGCGCCGCCATTGCCGCCGTCACCACTCTGGATGGGCCCGCCCGTCGTGGTTTCCTTCCAATGGGGCGCGCTCCCCACGGAGGCCCGGAAGCCGACGCGGGTGCGCCCGCCGTAGCCGCAAGCCAGCTGGGTGAACGACTCTCCGCTGGTGAAGTTGGCGCCCATCGTGAGCTGGTTCGCCACCACCGTCAGGAACGCGTCGCCGGAGCCCTTGAGCTTGTACTGGGTGCCGTTCGGAACGAGCTGGAAGATCTGCCCGCCTGCCTGCGTCGTGCTGCCGGCGACGACCTTGCCCGCGGTGTCGACGGTGAGCCACTTGTCGCTGCGCTCGCTTTGAATCTGATAGCAGCTCCCGCCCGAGGTCTCGACGAACAGGGCGGTGTAGGTGGCCGCGCTGCCAGGCGTGATGAACGTATGGGATTGCGCGCCGCCGTCCGACCACGACGAGAACGCCCAGAACTTCCCGTTCGCATACTGCGGCGACTCGACGCCCACGGAGCGGACGACACCGACCACGCCGGTCGTGTCGTGCGGCGCCGGGACCGGCCTCCCGTCCATCAGGACCTGCAGTCCGCTCGGCACGCTGGTCACCGTGAGCGGGACCGTGACGGGGTGGACGTCGCGATACGTCGTGTGCGTGAGGCCAATCGAGTCGCGCACCGTGAGCCGTACGCGATACCAGACATTGGCCGAACTCTCGCCGATGTTCGGGATGGGCCAGCTCCCGCTCGCGATGCCGGTGGTGTCGGCCATGGCCGGGTGCGTGTGGGTGTCGTGATGGAAGGTGATGTTCCAGGTCATCGCGCTCGGCGGCAGCGCGCCATCCTCCTGGTCGCTGGCCGAGCCGGAGAACGTCAGGTTCGTGGCGGCGATATAGGTCGCGCCCGTGGCCGGCGTCAGGATGGTGGCCACCGGCGGCTTGTTGGACGTCACCGTCAGCACGGCCTCGGTGCTGGTGGTCGAGCCCAGGCCGTTGGTCACGACCACGCGGAAGCGCGCGCCGCTGTCGCCAAGCTGCGCGGCGGTCAGCTCATAGCCCGGCGAGGTCGCGCCGGGGATGTCCACGCCGTTGCGCTGCCACCGGTAGGTGAGAGGCGGCTCGCCGCTCGCCGACACCGTGAAGGTCGCCGGATAGCCGACCGAGACCAACGTGCTCGCGGGCTGCTGCGCGATGCTCGGCGGCAGCGAGGCCGTGTAGGCGATGCGGCCCACCTGGCCCGCGCCGCGCGCCAGGTAATAGAGCGCGCCATCCGGCCCGACATCGAGGTCCACGGGCCCCGAGGCGGCCGTCGCGAACAGCGAATGCGCACCGGTGTTCGGGTCGATGCGGGAGATCCAATTGTTGGTGTAGTCCGCGAAGAAGTACTGACCGACATACGCGCTGGGAAAGGCCGTGACGGGGGGATTGTAGAAGGCACCGCCCGCGATGCAGTTGCCGGCGGCCGTGCCAGAGCCATGCGGATACGCGAAGAACGGCTGCGTGAGCTCCGGGCGGTTGGTGAAATAGCCTTCCGTCATCGGCCAGCCGTAGTTGGCACCGGCCTGACCGCGGTTGATCTCCTCCCAGCCGCCTTCGCCCACGTCGTTGATGAACAGGATTCCCGTGCCGGGTTGAACGTCGAAGGTGAACGGGTTGCGCAGCCCCATCGCCCAGGTCGCCTTGGCGAGCCCGGTGGCGGTCGCATAGAACGGATTGTCCGTGGGGATGCTGCCGTCCGGGTTGAAGCGCAGCAGCTTGCCGAGCGGCGTGTTCAGGCTCTGCGAGTTGGAGGAGACCGCGTTCTCTCCGACCGAGACATAGAGCTTGCCGTCGAGTCCGAAGCGGACCGCGCCGCCGTTGTGGTTGGCGGCGTCGAGCGTCGGGAAGTCGGCGAGCACCAGCTCGCTTCCGGGAACCACCACATTGCCGTTGGCGGTGAAGCGGCTGACCCGGTTGTGGATGCTGCCGGCGACCGACGTGTAATAGACGTAGAGATAGTGGTTGCTGTCGAAGTTGGGATCGAACGCGACGCCCATCAGCCCACGCTCGTTGCCGGTATCCACGGCGAGCGTCATGAACGGCGTCGACAGGAGCTGGCCGTTCACGACAACCCGCAGCGAGCCATTCTTCTCCGAGATGAACAGGCGCCCGTCGGGCGCGAAGGTCATGGTGGTGGGGCCCTGGAGGCCGCTGACAAAGACCGAGTCGGCAAAGTTGGGCTCTTGCATGACCGCGGCTGCTCGCGCGACCTCCAGCTCCAGAGGCGCCTGCGTCGAGCAGCCCACGAGGAGAGAGAAGACCGCGCATACGACGAAGAGCGGTAGGGGGGACTCCGCTCGGACACTCGTTCCTGGCATCGCTGCTGCTCCCGGGCGCATGGGGGGGTGGGGGGATTCCGGCTTTTACACTGAAGACCTGTTCGCCTGGGGCCGATTCAGCAATCCGGCAATGGATTCCCCCGACCATCGTCATAGGTGCAGCGAATCGCGTAGCGCGCCTCAGGGGGGAGGCTCACATGGACGGAATTTCTCGTTTCTCATCGGCTCTGAATGGTGTCCGGACGTCTTCGGTCTCGGAGACGGCCTCGCAGCCAACGCCGTCCCAGGACTCCACCGCCGAGCGCACGCTGCGCGAGCTGTTCTCCCGCAGCAGCTTCGAGCCGTCGTCCCGCCCCGCGGCGACCTCGTCCTACAGGGCCCTGTCCCAGCCCACGGCTCCTCCGGACGTGTCCAACCCGTCCGTCAGCGATTGGCAGGCCTGGTGCGAGCAATTCAAAGGCAATGCCGAGGCCGAGCTCAACCGCAAGCGCGGCACCACCCTGCCGGACGTCACCGCCGACCAGGTCATGCATGGTTCCCACTCGCCCATGTATGCGGCGGGCCGCTCCACCGTGCCCGGCAACGAGAACATCCCCGCCTTCTTCCAGGACTTTCCCGCCACCGGCGAGCGGCAGATGCAGCTCTACACCTTCTGCCGCCCGCCTCCGGGCCAGACCCTGGACCCCACGGACCGCAACCAGTGGGTGTCCTTCGAGGTGCATGGCGACCTCTGCAAGGCCTACTCGGACAACACCTTCACCCACGGCCGCCAGGGCACCAACTCGCTCCTGGGCTACCCCAACTCCGGCCTCGAGGACGGCGTGAAGGCCCGCCCGCCCTTCCTCGATGATCCGATGGTGAAGGCCTTCCGTGACGCCCGGGTCGCCGCCGGCAAGCCCGACATGGTGCCCTTCCAGGAGTTCCAGAACGGCTACCTCGTCGACCTCGGAGGCAAGGTGCAGGCCTTCTCCAAGGACGGACAGCGCCTGGGCACTGCGTGGCCCGGCGGGGACATGACCGCGACGGCGACGCAGGGCCCAGGGGGCGTCCAGACGCCGACGGGCCCCTACGGCACCACGGGTCCGTTGAACGGGGACACCTCCTTCGGCAACGCGACGGTGCAGATGGGCACCTCCGCGAGCCACGGCGGCGCTGTCACCAGCCTCGTCTACGACGGCAAGGAGTACATCAACAACAAGGACCATGGCCGGCAGATGCAGGTGGCCTTCTCGCTGGATGGCTACGACGAGGCCCTGATGCCCACCGAGGCAGGGAGCCACCAGAATGGCGCGGACCCCATTTCCACGACGGAGGTGGTGGGCTACGGCGCGCAGCCCGGCCGCATGACCAGTTCCGTGCACCCCGCCTACTGGCTGGAGCCGGGAGAGGAGGCGGGCCCGTACAACAGCGTTCCCAAAGCCAAGAACACGACCCTGGTGTCCGAGGATGTCATCACCAAGGACATCACCGTCGGTGTGGGGGGACACGACAACGTCATCCAATACGACAGCCACATCCACCTCGCCGCCTCCCACGACAAGATCTACGCCGAGGTCCCCACCACCTACGTCAACGGTGAGTTCGAGAAGCACTACCGCTTCGACCCGGCGACGGGCGAATCGCGCGAGTACCCCCGGGTGCACTCGGAGCCCCCGAAGCCCCCGGAGGAGAGAAAGGGCTTCCCGGACGAGGGGGGCAACGTGCCGCTCATCGTCGCCACCGGGGATGGCAAGCATGCCATGGCCATCTGGTCTCCGGATGAGAGGCGGTCAGACCTCCAGTACCGCCTGCACCAGTTCGACCTCGGCAACCCCGCGGACGACTGCACCAAGCTCGGCGTCACCTTCGGCATGTCGGAGGACGTGCCCGCTGACATCCAGACGCGGTCCTACGTCATCGTCGGCACCGTGGAGGAGGTGAAGGCCCGGCTCGCGGAGCTGTACAGTCAGAACCCCACTGGCGTGGAGCGCAAGTGGCCGGAGGACGTTCGCTGACGTTCACGAGGAGGTCGTCCATGCATCGCGGTTCCTGCTTGTGCGGCGCGGTCCGCTTCACCGTGGAGGGCGAGCTGCCCGCCCCTGACGCATGCCACTGCGGCAAGTGCCGCAAGCACTCGGGCCATTACTTCGTCTCGACCGACGTGCCGCGCTCCGCCGTGACGATTGAGGGCGCGGACAAGGTCGGCTGGTTCCAGTCGTCCGAGAAGGCGCGTCGCGGGTTCTGCTCCGTCTGCGGCTCGTCGCTGTTCTGGGACCCGCTCCACCGCGATTGGATTGGAATCGCGATGGGCGCCTTCGACACGCCGACCCACACCCGCATCGCGGTCCACGTCTACATGGCCAACAAGGGCGATTACTACGACGTCGCGGACGGGGTGCGGCAGTTCGACACGATCCCTCCGAGGCCCTAGCGATTTGACGGGCCGAATCCCAGCCTGCGCAAGCCCCACGAGTCCTGGCAGCTCTACCTCCGGCGTGCCGAGGTGGCCCTGGCGGCGAAGCCCAACCCGGCCCACCTCGCGCTCGCGCAGTGGGAGCGCTGGCAGGAGCAGCGGGGCCGCGCGTTCACGCTCGTGACCCAGAACGTGGACACGCTGCACGAGCAGGCGGGGAGCCGCGCGCTCATCAAGGTCCACGGAAGCCTGGACCGCGCCCGGTGCACCAAACGGGGCTGTGAGAACGGGGCGCCGCGAGGCTCGGTGCCGCTGGCGTCGGTGGACTTCGGCCCCTTCCACGCGTTTCCATCGCCACGGACCGTGCCTCGCTGCCCCCGCTGCAACAAGCGGATGCGGCCGCACATCCCCTGGTTCGACGAGTTCTACGCCGAGCACCAGGACTACGGCATCCAGCGGGTGGAGGAGCGCGCGAAACGCAGCCGGCTGGTCCTCTTCATCGGGACGTCGTTCTCCGTGGGCGTGACGGACCGGGTGAGCACCCTCGCGCTCCTGCGCGAGGCGAAGGTCCTGAGCATCGACCCTTCGGGCACCTCGCGGGTGCCCGGCATCGAAGTCATCCCGGAGCGCGCGGAGGAGCTGCTCCCCCGGTGGATCCAAGCCCTGACGGAATCCCCCTGACTGGTGGAGCTGCACCGCGCTGTCGTCGTGGACGAAGCCGCCGTCCGCGACCCCTGTGCCGCGCAATGGGCCGGGGACCGCTTCGTAGACAGGTCCGAGCCGAGCGGGTTCGTGCTCGGCGCCTTCCCCAACTCCCCTGAGATTCGATGCTTCGCCTTGTCCCGCTCTGGGTCTTCGTCCTCCTCGTTCCGACACTCGCCCTTGCGACGGATGCCCCCGCGCCCACGACGGCCGCCGAGTTGCGGCAGTCGCTGACCGCACTGCTCGACACGCACCACATCCCCGGCGCGAGCTACGCGGTGTTCGACCGCGAGGGCACGGTGCTCCGTGGGACCATCGGGCTGACCGACAGCGGCACCCGTGCCCCCGTCACCGACGACACGCTCTTCCGGCTTGGCTCCATCACGAAGACGGTGACGGCCATCGCCATCATGCAGCTGGTCGAGCAGGGCCACTTCGATTTGCAGACGCCCGTCTCGCGGTTGCTGCCAGACGCGCCCATCCAGAACCCGTTCAACGACACCGATCCGGTCCGCGTGATCCACCTGCTCACCCACACCGCGGGCTTCGACGACATGCACGCCAAGGCGTTCTTCAGCCCGGTGGAGCGGCGGGGACGCCACCTGGAGAGCAGCCTCCAGCATCCGGAGCCGCTGGTGGTGCGCTGGCGGCCCGGCGTGTACGAGGGCTACAGCAACCCGGGTTACGTGTTGCTCGGCGCGATTCTGGAGGCCCACTATCAGCAGCCGTGGGATGAGGTCGTCTCGGCGCGGGTTCTGGGCCCGCTGGGCATCACGCGGTTCGCCACGCTCGCCACGCAGGCGGCTCGGGGCGACCACGCCTCCGGCCACACCGGTGACGACATGCACCGGACCCCTGTGTTCTTCGAGCAGACCCAGGCGGACGGCGCGCTGTGGTGCACCGCTGAGGACCTGGCCCGGCTTGGCCGCTTCCTGCTCACCGACGGCGCCACCGCCCCCGGAGTGCTGCGGCCTGAAACCGTCCGCGCCATGAAGCAGACCGGAGCGACGGTGGGAACCCGGGCGGGAGGGGTCTATGGCTCCAGGCTGGGCCTGCAACACCGCATCGTCGCGGGCATGCTCTGGCTGGGCCACTCCGGCGGCCTCCTGGGTGGAAAGGCGAGCATGCACTTCCATGCCGAACAGGGGCTGGGCTACGTGCTGCTGCTCAACAGCGAGAACGAGATTCGCAAGCTCGAGGTCCCTCTCGCCGCCTTCATCTCCCAGCGGACGCGGTGGAAGCCACCGGCGCCGACCCTGCGCCCGGTGGAGGGCGACGTCGACGGCTGGTACCGCGTCGTCAACCCGCGCATCTCGCTGGCGGGGCTGCCCACATACCTGCTCCATGCGAGCCGGGTGCGGGCGCAGGGCGACACGCTGACCATCGAGCCCTTCCTTCCGGGGTTCGGCTACCAGGCGACGCTGAAGCACCACGGCAATGGACTGCTCTCCGACATCGACTACGGCGACGTGGTCAACGGGGTCCTGGTCCGGGATGGGAACGGCGCCGCCGTGGGAATCGAGACGGGGGGCGACTTCCTGGAGCGCACTTCGATGGTGGCGGCGGTCCTGCCGCTCGTGAGCGTGCTGCTATCGCTCGTGCTCCTCGTGAGCACGCCGTTCGGACGGCGCACGTCGTTGCGCAATCGCTGGATGCGCCGCCTGCCGAGCCTTGCCCTGTTGACGCTGGTGCTCGGCATCGTCTGCGCGGCGAACCTCGAGCTGACCCTGCTCGCGCACAAGAACTGGCAGACCGTGGGCGTCTGGGCGGCATCCGTGCTGTTCCCGGCGCTGGGGGTGGCGGGTGTCGTCCTCAGCGTGCGCACCTGGCGGCAAGAGCCCGCGGCCCTGGCCCGGTGGCGCTGCCTCCTCGGGTCCGCGTCTGTCGTGTGCCTGAGCACCTGGCTCGCGACGTTCGGCATGTTCTCGTTCGCGCTGTGGCGGTGGTGACGCGGCTGACATGGACCTGCGTCACCCGGTGAATGCGCCCCAGCAGATGTCGTTCCGCGCTCGCTGGTCTTCGAGGACGAGCTCACGGAGGGGCGCGGGGATCCGCTTCCGCTGCCATCCGAGCTCCTTCAGGCGGGCCCCTTCCGCGTCGCCCTCGGCGACCGACGCGGCGGCGGCACGGATGGCATACGCCGCCGCGCCCAGGTAGTGCGCGGCGACGTGGGCGACGGCCACTGCCTGGCCTGCGGCGAGCGCGGCGAACTTCGCCGGGTCAGGCAACCCGCGAGCCGCGGCATTGGCCACGAACGCGGTCTTGTGGGCGTCACGCATGGACACCTCGCCCCGGATCCACGCCCGGCCCACGGCGATGGCGTCACGGGGGCGCGCGTCCCCAGGGCACGCTTTCTCGAAGTAGGGCAGGACGTGCTCCGCGCAGAGAGCAGCCCACTCCGCGAGCAGGTGGTGGTCCTCGTCCGTCAGGCTCCCGCCACGACGGATGGTGATCAGCCGGGGGTCTCGCTCTTTCGGTAGGATTGGCATGGTGGTTTCCTGAAGGCCCATGCGGCAACCGCGCGGCGCCTGTTCGAGCAGAATGAATCCGTCGCCAGGTTTCGTATCCTCATTAATCCTAATCCTCATCCCCTGAGCTCAAGGCTGGTGCGGCATGTCGACTCCAGGAGCGATCGCTGTGTACACGTCGGGCTCGGGAGTTCCCGAGCACGTCTCCGAGCGGCCCTGGCGTGGGGTCGATCATTTCCGGAATGGCTCCCCGTCTGGACTCGGGAAACACCTCATCGAGTGTGTGTTGCACGTGAAGGGCGACATGCAGGCCGTGGTGCGCCAGCTCATCGATGAGGCTCCCTGGGGCTGGACCAACTGCATGCCTCGGCCCGATGCGCCGGAGGGCGAACGCCACACAGAAGAGGACCCCGGCCCACGGGTCGCACAGGATGAGACCGGGCTCGTGGCCTACATCCACGTCTTCAACCTGGAGGCGCGTCGGCTCGACGCCTTTTCGACCTACGTCGGTGACGACGGCAAACGGATCAGCTCCGTGGTCTTTTCTCCCACAGGCGTGCCCGACCTGCCGGCGCTCGGCTTCGCGAAGATCCTGAGGGCGCACGTGGCCCGCGACTTCGGCTCCAATGAAGGGAGCTGACGCGTGCACGAGTACGATTTGATCGCGGACTGGTATGCGGCCCACCGCGCAGGCCCCAGGGGTGTCCCGGAAGTGACAGCGCTCGCGGCCTCACTTCCAGCCGGCGCCTGGGTGCTGGATGCCGGCTGTGGCACGGGACTGCCGCTGACGCGGGTGCTGCTGGAGCACGGCTGCCAGGTGATGGGCGTGGACAGTTCCCGCGAGCTGCTGGCGCGCTTTCAAGCGAACTTCCCCCATGTCCCGGTGCGCTGTGCGCCCATCCAGTCGTGTGAGCTTCAGGACCGGGCATTCGACGCCGCGATCTCGTGGGGAGTCCTGTTCCACCTGCGCCACGAAGAGCAGGAACAGGCGATCGCCAACATCGCCAGGGCATTGAAACCGGGCGCCGCGTTCCTCTTCACCTCGGGCGACGCCCACAGCTCCATCGATGGCGCGCCGATGAATGGCGTGCCGTTCCGCTATCACTCGTACAGCGTCGACGGGTATCGCGACCTGCTGCGCGCTCACGGGCTCACGCTGGAAGCGACGCACACGGATCCGGGCGGGAACGTCTACTACCTGTCGCGAAGGACGGGATGAGGCGGCTGCTCGCCACTTGCTTCAACGGGAGCCTTCCATGACACGCGCCCCATCATTCACCCTTCGCGAGTACCCCATCTGCGACGACGGCTGTGGTCCCTACGACATCACGACGGGGGCAGACGGAGCCCTCTGGTTCACCCTCAACCAGACGAACGCCCTGGGCAGGATGACCCTGGATGGAGCCGTCACCCTCTTCCCGCTCCCGCCCCCCGGCGCGGCGCCCGTCGGCGCGACCGCGGGGCCGGATGCCATCTGGTTCGTCGAAATCATCGCGGGACAGCTTGACCGCATGGCCCTGGACGGAACGGTGGTGGAGTTCCCCCTGCCTCATCGCGATGCGAAACCCCACGCCATCGTGGCCGGCAGGGACGGAACGTTCTGGTTCACCGAATGGGGCGGCAACCGCGTTGGCAGTATCAGCGGAACCGGGGCGATCCAGCTGTACGACCTTCCGACGCCCGCCTCCGAGCCGCACGGCCTGACCCTGGGCCAGGATGGCGCGGTGTGGATCGCCTTGGAGAAGGGCCGGGTGGCCCGCCTGGATCCACTGCTCCCATGAGGTGGGCCCGGGGAGGGGAAGCTCGTGGACGTGCGCGAACACGAAGTCCTCTTCGGGATGTCACATCCCGCGGGCGGCCGGTGTCTCCAGGGGGACGGACCCTGATTCTGACCCCGGAGAAGACATGACCTCGACCAGGATTCCCCCGAAGGAGCTCACCGGCCTCTACGGCGCCATGGTGAAGCTGTTCGCCAGCCGGACGTTCGGCCGGGTCCCCAAGTCACTTGGCGTGATGTGGCACCACCTGCCGGTGCTGAAGGCCAGCATGGGCTTCGGGCAGAAGCTCCAGAAGTGGGACCAGTGCGACGAGAGCCTGAAGTCGTACGCGCACATGGCGGTGGCTTCGCTGGTGGGCTGCTCGTTCTGCCTCGACTTCAACTATTTCATGGCCCACAACCAGGGGTTGGACGTGGCCAAGGCGCGGGAAGTCCCGCGGTGGCGGGAGTCGGACGTGTTCACCTCCCTGGAACGGGAGGTGCTGGAGTATGCCGAGGCGATGAGCCAGACGCCCCCCACGGTGACCGACGAGAGTGTCGCCAGCCTGAGGGCGCAGCTGGGTGACGCGGCGCTCATCGAGCTCACCACGGTGATCGGGTTCGCCAACCTGACGACCCGCTCCAACACCGCCCTGGGCATCGAGTCGGAGGGCTTCGCCGCCTCGTGCGGGCTGAAGCCGATGGTCCAGCCGAGCGCAAGGCTGAGGGAGGCGTCCGCGTCATGACGGCCCCGCCCGATGCGGCCCGCGCTCCGCCAGGCTCGGAGGACCTCTTCGTCACCCAGCGCAGCCTGCTCTTCACGATCGCGTACGAGATGCTCGGCTCCGCGGCCGACGCGGAGGACGTCGTGCAGGAGACCTGGCTGCGGTGGGCGGACATGGGGGACGCAGGCCGGGCGGAGGTGCGTGACCCGCGCAGCTACCTGGTCCGGATGGTCACCCGTCAGGCGCTCAACAGGCTGCGCACGCTCACCCGTCGCAAGGAGGACTACGTCGGCGAATGGCTGCCCGAGCCGCTGCTCACCAGCCCCGACGTCGCCGAGGACCTCGCGCTCGCGGAAAGTGTCTCCATCGCGATGCTCACCGTGCTGGAGACCCTCACGCCGGCCGAGCGGGTGGTGTTCGTGCTCCGGGAGGTCTTCGACATGCCGTACGACGAGATTGCTCCGGCGCTCGACAAGACGCCCGCCGCCGTCCGGCAGATTGCCCACCGGGCGCGGGAGCACGTGGCCGCGCGTCGGCCCCGGATGCAGGTCGGCCGGGCGGAGCAGGAGGCGGTCCTGGAGCGGTTCCTGGCCGCGGTCAACTCCGGCGATTTGAAATGCCTGCTCGACGTGCTCGCCCCCGACGTGGTGCTGGTCGCCGACGGCGGCGGCGTGGTGACGGCGGTCCGGCGCCCGATTGTCGGCGTCGAGCATGTGGCCCGGCTCCTGTCCCGCTTCCCCACGCTCGCGCCTGACGCTCGGATCTCGACCGCATGGATCAACGGAGCGCCCTCGCTCCGGGTCGACATCGCTGGCAACCTCGACACAGCGATCAGCGTCGTCGTGGAGAGCGGCCGGATCGCCCGGATCTATGCCATGCGCAACCCGCACAAGATGGGCCGGCTCGGTGAGCAGGTGAAGCTGAGCCGGTAGCGGACCTGGCCCGGCGGCTGGACTCAGGAGCGCCGACGCGGACTACTCCGCGGGCGTCGCTTTCTCGAAGCGGCGATCCGGCACCAGCCACATCAGCGCGGCCAGGACGTAGATGGCCTCGGAGAAATGCCCGTTGAAAAAGGCGCTGACGATGCCGGCCACGTAGAAGGCCGGTGAAATCTTGCCCTTGAGATCGCGCCCGACCGCCAGGGCCAGTGTCGACTTGCGGCCTTGCATCGCCACCAGGCGGCGTTGCAACAGCGTCCAGGCGAAAGCGCACATCAAGAGCACGAAGCCGTAGAGCGCCAGCGGCACGGACGAGAAATGGTTTTCACCCATCCAGCCGGTGGCGAAGGGAATCAGCGACAGCCAGAACAACAAGTGCAGGTTCGCCCACAACACGCTGCCGGTGACATGGCTGATGGTGTGCAAGAGATGGTGGTGGTTGTTCCAGTAGATGCCAATGTAGACGAAGCTGAGCACATAGCTGAGGAAGACGGGGACCAGGGGCCGCAGGTCGGCCAGGTTGCTGCCGTGCGGTACCTTGAGCTCCAGCACCATGATGGTGATGATGATGGCGATGACGCCGTCGCTGAACGCTTCCAGCCGGTGCTTGTCCATGCTTCCCCCCATGCACGCTTCGAGTCCGCGGGCCCAGGATAGGCGGAATGGGGGGCTCGCTCACCTGCCGGCGAGGTCAGGTTTGCTCGGCAAGACGGTTCAATGTCTCCATGTCTTCAGTGCCCAGGGTGAGCTGGGCACTGGCGAGGTTCTCCCGGAGGTGTGTGATTGACGACGTGCCCGGGATGAGCAGCACGTTGGGAGACCGGCGCAGGAGCCAGGCCAGCGCAACCTGCATCGGTGTCGCGCTCAGCCGCGCGGCCACGTCGTTCAGGGCGCTCGACTGCAGCGGCGTGAACCCGCCCAGCGGGAAGAACGGCACGTAGGCCGTACCCCTGGCGGCGAGCTCGTCAATCAGGGCGTCATCACTCCGGTGCGTCAGGTTGTAGTGGTTCTGCACGCAGACGATCTCGGCGATTTTTCGACCCTCGGCGACCTGGCCTGGCGTGACGTTGCTCAGGCCGATGTGGCGGATGAGGCCGCGCTGCTGAAGCTCCGCGAGCGCGGTGAGCGGCGCCTCGATGGAGCCTTCCGCCGGGCCCGCCGCGCTGAACATGGCCCGGAAGTTCACGACATCGAGCACCTCGAGCCCGAGATTGCGCAGGTTGTCGTGGACCGAGCGCTCCAGGTCCGCAGGAGAGAACGCAGGCTCCCACGAACCGTTGGGACCGCGCACCGCGCCGACCTTCGTGGCGATCACCAGACCGTCGCGATACGGGTGCAGCGCCTCCCGGATGAGCTGGTTGGTGACGTGGGGGCCGTAGATGTCACTGGTGTCGAGATGGTCGACGCCCTGGGCGATGGCCTCTCGCAGCACCGCGACCGCCGCCTTGCGGTCCCTGGGCGGGCCGAAGACGCCGGGGCCGGCGAGCTGCATGGCGCCGTAACCCACGCGGCGAACGGTGTGTGTGCCAATGCGATAGCTGTCTGGGATGGAACGGTGGGGCACGGTGGGACTCCTGGGGTGAGCGAGGTTTCCCACCTCATCTACGCAAGGAATCACTGCGCGACTATCGGTGGCAATCCACACAGGCCGTGCGAAAATCCGCACACCGATGGATGACTTCTCTGATCTCACGGCGTTCCTGACGGTTGCCCGAGAGGGCGGCTTCCGCAGCGCGGCTCGCGCGTCGGGCACGAGCGCCTCCCGCTTGGGGGATGCGATCCGCCGCCTCGAGGCCCGTCTGGGCGTTCGCTTGCTCCACCGGAACACGCGCAGCGTGACTCCGACGGACGCGGGGGCGCGGTTGCTAGAACGGCTCGCGCCGGCGCTGGGGGAGGTGCGGTCCGCACTGGACGTGGTGAACACCTTCCGTGACCGACCCGCGGGGCGCTTGAGGCTCAATGTGCCGATGGCTGCCGCGCGCCTCATCCTCCCTCGCATCGTGCAGCCGTTCCTCGCGAAGTACCCCGACATCTCCCTGGAGGTGACCGCCGAAGAGCGCCTCATCGACGTGATCGCGGAAGGCTATGACGCCGGAATCCGTTACGAGGAGCGCCTCGAGCAGGACATGGTGGTGGTGCCCATCGGGCCGCGCACGCAGCGTTACGCGGCGGCTGCATCGCCCGCCTACCTCGATCGCCGGGGCCGGCCGAAGCATCCTCGCGATTTGCTCGAACACGACTGCCTGCGCGGGCGCTTGCTGAGCGGACCGGTGCCCGCGTGGGAGTTTGAACGTCGTGGAGAGACGCTCCACGTCGAGCCCAAGGGGCCGCTGCTCTTCAGCCTCAACACGAGCACCGACCTCGCCGTGGAGGCCGCGGTCGCGGGCGGTGGAATCGTCTATCTGTTGGAGGATTGGCTGCGCCCCTACCTCGACCGGGGAGAGCTGGAGCCCGTGCTCGAACGGTGGTGGCCGAGCTTCTCGGGGCCCTTCCTCTACTACGCGGGCCGGAAGCACCTGCCGGTGCCGCTGCGCACGCTCGTCGACTTCATCAAGTCCACGCCGTGGAGCTGAGTCTCCCGCCGTGTGCCTCTCCACTCCGAACCACGAGTCTCCCTGATGGCAAGCAAGGCATGCTGGATCCTCTTCTCCGCCCTCTGTCTGGTCGTGGGCCTCTATCCCGGCAGCTACTTCTTCGCGGCCTCGAACTTCGGACTCCGTGCCTTGAAGGGCAGTGAGCTCCTGACCGACCCCGTCTGGAACGCGGCCTTCTACACGCACATCGCCCTGGGAGGACTCGCGCTGGCCATCGGCTGGACCCAGTTCGTCGCGAGGTTGCGACTCCATCGCCCGGGGGCACACCGTCTCCTCGGAAAGGTCTACGTCGGAGCGGTCCTGCTGAGCGGGCTCACCGGTGTCTACGTCGGCTTCTTCGCCACCGGGGGCGTCATCGCGGCGTCGGGCTTCGTCAGTCTGGGCATCGTCTGGCTCTACACCACGGTCTCCGCCTATCGGCTCATCAAGAGGCGGCGGCTCGAAGAGCACCGGCTCATGATGACCTACAGCTATGCCGCCTGCTTCGCGGCGGTCACGCTGAGACTTTGGATGCCCGTCCTGAGCTACACCCTGGGAGACTTCATTCCGGCCTACAGGATCGTCGCCTGGCTCTGCTGGCTCCCCAACCTCGGCGTGGCATACCTCCTCTTGCGCAGACGGCCCCAGGAGCGCGCGCTGGTGCCTTCGTGAGGAGACCCCGGTTCCAGGCGCCAGCACGCCCGTGGGCGCGAACACGGTGTGATTGCCAGGATACTCATTGTCGCAGGAGGTCGCTGATGGAGCCGTCCACCGAGGAGTTCATGCGCGAGGCTGTCGCCCTGGCCCGAGCCAACGTCCAGGCTGGGGGCCGCCCGTTCGGGGCCGTTCTCGTGCGCGAGGGCAGGGTGCTCGCGCGCGCGGTCAACGAGGTCAACCAGACGAAGGATCCCACCGCCCACGCCGAGCTTCTGGCCATTCGCAATGCGAGCCAGAGCCTGGGGAGCGCCAGTCTGAGCGGCTGCGTCATCTACGCCAGCGGTCATCCCTGTCCGATGTGTCTGGCCGCCATGCACCTGTGCGGTATCCAGGGCGCCTTCTTCGCCTACTCCAACGAGGAGGGCGAAGCCTTCGGTCTCTCCACGGCGCCAATCTACGCGCAGCTGGCGCGCGGGCCCCAAGGCCAGTCCCTCCCTCTGACGCCGCTGCGTCCGGCGGGCGAGCAGGGGCTGTACGACGAGTGGAAACGCCAGCAGCGTGACCGACGGCGGCCTTGATGCGCGCCATCCAGGGCGCGCATCAAGGACCGTGTGGATTCAGTACACCACCACCGAGGCGTAGATGCTGGTGCCGTTCGTGTAGGCCACCAGGGCGCCCCCGTTCGACGGGAGCGCCGCGACCGCTGGCGAGGCACCCGGCCCCACCGTCCTGGCATCCGTGGCGAGGATCATTGCGGCCCCCACGAGCATCCGGTCCAACTGGATGCTGCCTGTCCCCCGCTGGGACGCGATGTAGCCGTTGCCGAGCGCGTCCGCGTCAATCGTCCGGAGGGGACCGGGAGCGACATCCGTGGGGAGGCCTGGCACCTGGGTGCTCGTCCCCGACGCGGACATGGGGATGACGTCCACGTTGTCGTCTCCGAAGGAGCCCGTGACGTAGATGAAGCCGTTGGAGCCCGTCCAGTCTGAGAAGAACGCCTGCCCCGGAGGGGCGCTCTGCGGGCCGAAGGTGGTCCCCTGGTCGCTGCTGCGGTGGATGCGGAAGGAGGGATCGTCGCTCACCGAGAAGACATCTCCGCTGATCTTGTCCACGATGATGTCGAAGAAGGCATTGTTCTGGCTCACGTCCGTCACGCTGAAGTCGTTCGCGCCTCGCGCGAAGTTCCGGAGGACGCGCACCCCTGTGCTGTTGCCTTGCGAGACGGAGATGTAGAGGGCATCCCCCCTGGAATCCAGGCTGAGGGTGGGGGTGGCCGCCGGGCTGAGGATTCGCGGCACCTCCCAGGTCGCTCCCGCGTCGACGGTCCGGGTGAATATCAGTGCGCCCGCGCTGGTGGCCGCGACGTACGCGACCCCGGTGGGGCCGCCTTCAATCGCGACCTCCGCCGCGTCGGTGATGCCCAGGGGCGTGGGCCCCACCCAGGTGTGGCCACGGTCCACGCTCACGCTGACATGGACCGCCCCCCCGCACCTCATGACGACGTAGAAGCGCCCCAGTGCATCCACCGCCGCCTTGCGCCCCGTGTTCGTGTTGGCGCTGGTGCAGTTCAGCGTCCCGCTGATGAGCGTGGGGGGCACATTCGTAAAAGCATCCAGCTGGCATGCGGCGTCGCAGCCATCCCCAGGGGTCGTGCCACCATCGTCGCATTGCTCTCCCGTCGTGCTGTCGAGCAGGCCGTCGCCGCACACCTCCACCCCCTGACAGTCCGCCCGGCAGCCGTCTCCCGCGACGCGGTTGCCGTCGTCACACACCTCACCCGGATCGATGTAGCTGTCGCCGCAGACAGGCGGTCCCCTGACGGTGATGCTGACCGTGGCGGTATTGGAGGTCCGCGCGCCGTCGCTGGCCGTGAAGGTGAACGGGTCCGCCCCCTGGAAGTCCGCGTCCGGCGTGTAGAGCCACTGGGCGCCCGTTCCGGACAGGGTTCCGTGCGCGGGAGCCGTCACGGTGAACGTGAGCGCATCCCCATCCACGTCCGTGGCCACCAACGTGATGGGCGTCGACGTGTTGTAGCCCACCGTCACCGCGGCGGAGTCCGCCACGGGCGCGTCATTGACCGGACTCACCGTGACCGAGACGGTGGCTGATGCCTGCTTCTTGCCGTCCGAGACCGTGACCTGGAAGGTATCCACTCCGGCGAAGTTCGCGTTCGGGGTGTACGTCACGGACGCCCCCGTGCCCGTGAGCGTGCCATGGCCAGGCAGGGTGAAGGTGAAGTCGAGCACGTCGCCATCCGGGTCCGCCGCGGGGATGGTGATGGCCACCGGGGTGTCCTCGGGGGTGGTCGCATGGACGTCCTCGACGGTGGGCGCCGAGTTGTTGTCGCAAACGCTTGGCTGTCCCGTGCAGGTGTAGCCCGGCTCCACCTGGCAGACGCTGTTGCAGCCGTCTCCAGAGCGCTGATTGCCGTCGTCACAGGCTTCGGACCCGCCCAGCACGCCATCACCACAGAGGACCCGGAGCGACGTCTCCACCGCGTCCACCAGGTAGAGCGCGAGCACCGAGCCCCTCAGTCGCACGTAGCGATAGGGCACGTTCCCCGGGTATGTCGCCACCGCCACATGCGTCCCCAGGCCCAGCTCCACCAGGTGCAAAGCGCTGGAGCCGATGAAGGTCCCGTCCGCTTTCAGGAAGTCCACCTGCGCCACCAGCGCCAGCGATAGACCCTGGTAGTAGACGCGCAGGTCGCCGGTGCCTTCCTCACCCTGGCCCAGGTCCAGCACCATCGCCGTGTTGAGCAGGCCCAGCAGGGTCGCGGCCTGCCCGTCCGGAGCGCCGAGCGCCGCGCTCGCGTTGAGCACCGTCGCCGTGGTGCCCGTCGCCACCGCGTCCGCATACGGGTCCCACGTCACCGAGGCTTCCGGACGCAGACGCATCAACGCTCCGTTGTCCTCTGGCGATAACCCCTCCGCCAGAGGACGTACCTTTTCCTCCGGGGGCTCCACACCACACGCCCCCAGCGATAAGGCCAGCATCACGCCCAGCCCCCAAGACCACAGCCCACCAGAACGGCTTCGCATCGAGTGTCTCCTCCCGAGGAGCAGGATACAGCCCGGAATGGGCCGTCCCCCCGTGGAATGAACGACACCCCTCCTTGCGCTCGGCGGCTCGGCGCGCAACCTCCGGATGGCCAACGTCCACCGGCCACCGGCTGACAAGCCTTCAAGTCCCATGGACAGCGCACCTTGATGGGGGCACGCACGGACCGACGGACGATGCCGGCTCGCCTCGCCCTGCGTGAAGGAGGGGGCAGGGGGCAGGATGTCATGGTGAAGAGAATCGCGTTGCTGCTACCTTGCCCGCGCTTCCCCGCGAACCAAGGAGTCATTGCACGATGCAATTCTTCAAACGGGCTGCCTGTCTTTGTGTCGCTGTTCTCGTCTCTGCCTGCGGCGGAGGAGATGGGGTGACCGGGCAGGCCGACACGCTGGCGCAGCAGGAGTCGGCGGTGACATCCGCGTCGTTCAACGGATGCATCTACAGCATCTCCGCCTACCCGCAGCCGAACGTGACGCCGACCGTCTATGACATCAAGCTCTTCCGCCAGCCCATCCCGACGTGTGCGTATGGCTACGGCACCGTGACCCTGGGCACGTCCGTCGTCTATGAGCCGACGCGGTCCGTGGCGGTGAACGCGCTGGGAGTCGCCGCGAGCTACACCCAGAAGTCGAGCCTCAGCGGCAGCGCGCCCATCACCCTCAGCGTGCACCATGTGGATCCGGCCACGCTGACCGTCATCCGGACCAGCGGCCTGGGTGTCTACCTGGGGGCGGGCAACATCGTGTCGGAGAACGTGGCGATTGCCGCGGACGGCACCACGGTCACCGTCACGGGCTCGAAGACCGGTGTCATCTTCGGAGAGAGCGGCAGCGGGAGCCACTACACCGCGAGCTTCCCGAACTTCTTCACCAGCACCACGCCGCCGACCGTCACGGCGTACCCGTGAGGCCTCGCCTCGCGCCTCGGGCCACATGAGGTCTGGGGCGGGAGACACCTCGTTCGAGGACTCCCGCCCCGAGGCTCACGGCCTGCTCCATCCATCGGGTTTGCTACGTCGCACGCGGCGGCCCGAACCACGCGACGTGTCCGTCCGGGGTCTGGCATTTGCTGGCAGTGGAACGAGCGGAGAGGGCTGCCGAGGCGAACTCGAATCAGGGGGGCGGTGTCTTGCTTTCCACCCGTCCCAGCGGGGTGGGGCTTGCCATCAACTCCTCGCACGCCACGGCCCACGCACGCTCGCCGGGGTAGAACGCCTCGTGGAGGTACGCCCAGGTGAGCCGCTGGACGGCGGAGACTCTCGCGGGGTTCTCGTCGGTCGTCTCCGTCACGCGATTCCCGGAGATTCCACCGAGCATGTGCTCCGCTCCGAACAGCGTCAGGAGCGACTTGGGGCCCGGGCTCAAGGTGTACGCGTCCGTGAACCACTCCGGACCGCGGACGGTCAATGGAGAATGGTCCTGGTCGCCCGCCACGACGAGGGTCGGCGTGGTCATCTCCGCATAGACCTGATTCAAGTACGGGAAATGCTCACGCGCGAGCGGGCTCAGTGCATCGCCCCCGCGCCCGCCTGCGCAAAGCAACACGCCGACCTTGAGCCGGGGATCGGCCAGGTCCTCACCCAATCGGCCATCGGGCCCCCGGATTCTCGCGCCGAGCAGCATCGCCGTCGTCTGCGCCCCGAACGAGTGTCCAGCCGCGGCAATCCGGCTGTGATCGACGCGGCCCGCGAGCCCCGGAACGGATGCTTCGATGACGTCCAGGTGATCGAGGACGCGCGTGACATCCTCGACGCGGAATCTCCAGATCAACGGGCTCCGTGGATCCTCCGGTCCGAGGCTGTACGTCCTCGAATCGAGGAAGGTGGGTTGGATCACGACGAAGCCACGCGCCGCCCAATAGTGCGCGAGGGGAAGATAGCCATCCGACGACGAGCCATGGCCATGCGCGAAGACGATGATGGGCAGGCCGCTTCCCGTCACGGGTGCGGAGACCCGCACTTCCAGATCCGCGCCACGCCCCGGTGCGGACAGGACGACGGGGCTCACCGACACCACCGGAGCGGGCGCTTCAATTCGAGGAATGGATTTGCTCATGGGGCTTGGGATACCGCCTGCGCTATGGACGAGCCATGCGCAAGACTCCAAAGCAGTTAGCTGAAAAGCCAACGCCGTTGGAGCTTCGAGACCCACGTGGCGATGCGGTCGCCGACGTGCTCGGCGCCTCGTTGATCCGGCACGCTCTCTACAACTCCATCGAGGCGCGCGTGCCGTGGGGGCTTCGCATGCCCCGCCAGAACCGCGCGAGCTTCTACCTGGTCGCGCATGGCAGCGCGCGACTGGAGGTCGAGGGGACGCGGACGCGTGTCCTGTCGACTGGAGATGTCGGTTTCGTCCCTCACGGCACGGCTCACGTGCTGCGGGATTCGGCTGACAGCGAGCCGCTCCCGGTCCGCGACGGCTCGTACTCTCTCAACGGGAGCCCCCTGCGCATCGGGGGGCGCGGCGCGGCGACCACCCTGGTTGCTGGCTTCTTCGAGCTGAGCGACGGACTGGGGCCGGTGCTCCTTCAAGGCGTCCCGCCGCTCGTCGTCTTGTCGGCGAGCGATCCTGCCTCGGTGCCTGGGGTCTCCGCCGCGGTTCAGTTCATGCTCACCGAGAGCGCATCGCCCCGACCGGCGAGCAACATCGTGCTCCAGCGTCTGGCGGACGTGCTGTTCGTGCTCGCGCTCCGCGCGACGGTGGGGGAGGGGACATGTCAGCGCGGCGCCATCGCCGCCGTGTCCGACCCACGGATCTACGAATCGCTGAGCCTCATGCACGCCCGCGTCGCCGACCCATGGACCGTCGACATGCTCGCGAGACGCGTGGGCATGTCGCGCTCGGGGTTCGCGGCGCGCTTCACGGACCTCGTGGGAGCGTCCCCGCTCCAGTACCTCGCGCGCAGGCGCATCGCACGGGCCGCGGAGCTGCTTCGCGACACCACCGAGAAGGTGGAGACCATCGCAGGCCGCGTGGGGTACGAGAGCGTTCCTGCGTTCAGCCGCGCGTTCAAGCGTTGGCAGGGGACGGGTCCGGCAGCGTTCCGGAAATCGATGCAGTCCTGAGGCATACTGCGAGGATGCGCATCGTCGCCGTCGCGGACACCCACCTCTTCCACGACGAGCTCGTGATGCCTCCGGGCGACATCTTCGTCCACGCGGGCGACATGTGCCGCGCGGGGGACCTGGACGAACTCGCGCGAGTGGCGTCGTGGATTCGCGGCCTGTCCTACCGTCACAAGGTCATCGTCGCGGGCAATCACGACTGCGCCTTCGCCGACTCGCCCGCGGAGGCCCGGGCGCTTCTGGGCGAGGACGTCATCTACCTGCAGGACAGCGAGGCCACGGTGGCGGGCCTGCGCTTCTGGGGAAGCCCCTGGCAGCCGGCCTACAACGACTGGGCCTTCAACCTGCCTCGGGGCACGGCCCTCGCCAGCAAGTGGGCGGCCATTCCCGAAGGACTCGACGTCCTCATCACCCACGGGCCTCCGGCGGGCTTCGGGGATGGCTCGTCGGTGGGGGGACGCACTGGCTGCGCGGACCTGCGCGAGCGCGTGCTCGCCATGCGCCCCCGGCTGCACCTGTTCGGCCACATCCACGAGGATGGCGGGCTGTGGCGTCAAGGGGGCACGTGCTTCGCCAACGTCACCACGTGGGAGTGCGAGCGCGCGCCCACCGTCCTCGAGCTCGACGCTCGGGGCGTGACGGTGGTGAGCATCCCTCCCGCCCGGCGCTGAGTCGCGCTCCATGTCCTGGCGCATCGTCTGGGTCTTCTGCGTCCTATCGCTGCCATCCCCCCAGGCGTTGGCGCAGGAGGCGCGTCCGGCTGGAAAGTCCGTGCTCCTGCTCATTCCCGAGGACACGGCGCTGCCCGCCATGGCGACGCTCGTCGCCAGTCTCCGCTCCTCTTTGTGGGAGTCCCAGGGCGGTCCCATCACCCTGGATGTCGAGAGCCTGGATCTGGGGTGGGCTCGCGGGGCTGCCTACACACACGCGCTGCACACCTGGTATCTGGCCAAGTACCGGGAGCGCCGTCCGGATGCCCTCATCGCCTTCCGCTCCGACGCCATCCAGGTGGCCCTGCAGCTGCGCCGGGAGCTGTGGCCCGACGTCCCGATGATCGTCCTCTCCGAGGACGAGCGGCTCTGGGAGCAGCAGCCTCGCGGGGAGCGGGTGGCGGGCCTCTGGCTGCGGTATGACATGCGGGCCACCGCGGAGCTGGCCCTGCGACTGCTGCCCGGCACTCGGAGGCTGGCGCTCATCAACGGCTCCAGTCCCTGGGAGCGCGCGCAGCAGGAGCAGATGGTGCGAGAGCTGCAACCGTTGCTGGCGCAGCGGGGGCTGGAGTTCATCGACCTGAGCAACCTGCCGCTGGCCGAGCTGCTCCAGCGCGCGAGGACCCTGCCGGACGACACCACGGTCCTCACCGCCAGCTTCATGACCGACCCCAGCGGGAGGCCCTTCGTGGGGCGCGAGATCGCACGCATGTTGCTCTCCGCCAGCAACCGGCCCTGCTTCGCCCTCCACGAGACCGTCCTGGGGCTGGGGTTCGTCGGCGGAGCGCTCGTCAGCTACGAGGCCGTGGGCCAACAGCTGGGCATGCTCACCTCCCGCGTGTTGCGCGGAGCCCAGGAGGAATTCCTCGCGCCCCTGAAGCCGGCCTCCGTGGACACGCCGACGGTCGACGCCCGCGCGCTGCGGCGCTGGGACATCCCCCGGGAGCGGGTGCCTCCCGGGGTGCGGCTCGCCTTCGACGAGCCCACGCCCTGGGAGCGCTACCGCTGGTGGGGGCTGGGGGCCCTGATTCTCAGCGGCCTGCAGGCGCTGGTGGCCGGAGGGCTCGTGGTGGAGCGCCGCCGCCGCATGCGTGCCCAGGCCGAGCTCCTCGAGCGCCAACGCCTGGAGAAGCTCGCGGAGCTGGAGGCGCGTCGAACGATGGATCAGCTGGCCCACGTGAGCCGGGTGTCCGCCCTGGGCGAGCTGGCCGCCTCACTGGCGCATGAACTCAACCAGCCCCTGGCCGCGATCCTCAGCAACGCCCAGGCCGCGCGCCGCCTGCTGAACGCCACCCCCGCGGCCCTGGACGAGGTGCGCGAGGCGCTCGCGGACATCATCTCCGACGACAAGCGCGCGGGCGAAGTCATTCACCGCATGCGTGCGCTGCTCAAGCGGGGGGAGCCAAGGCAGGAGCTCCACTCGCTCAATGACCTGGTGTGCGAGGTGGCGCGCCTGCTGGCCAACGACATGCACCTGCGCGGCGCGACCCTGCGGCTGGCGCTGACCCCGTCGCTGCCCGCCGTCCTGGGGGACGGAGTCCAGCTCCAACAGGTGCTGCTCAACCTGCTCATCAACGCCATGGAGGCCATGGCCGATGTCCCCGCGGGCCAGCGCCACGTGGAGGTCCGCACCGCCTCGCCAGCCCCGGGGCAGGTGGAGCTGAGCGTGCAGGACTCGGGAGGAGGGATCGAACCGTCGCGGCTGGCCCTCCTCTTCGAGCCCTTCTACTCCACCAAGGAGCAGGGGCTGGGCATGGGGCTGTCCATCAGCCGCTCCATCGTCGAGGCGCATGGTGGCCGCCTCCATGCCGAGAGTCCTCCGGGACAGGGGGCTCTGTTACGGTGCGTGTTTCCCGCGGCCCACACGGAGTCCCTGCCATGACACAAGCCCCCGCCACCATCTTCCTCGTGGACGACGATGAGTCCGTGCTGCGGGGGCTGGGGCGGCTGCTGCGGGCCTCCGGCCATGCCACGAAGCCCTTCTCCTCGCCCTCCGAGTTCCTCGCACAGCTGTCCGGGGACACGCCGGGCTGCGCCGTCCTGGACCTGCGGATGCCGGGGCTGAACGGGCTGGAGCTGCAGCAGGCCATGGAGTCCCGGGGCTGCCACCTGCCTGTCATCTTCATCTCCGGCCACGGGGATGTGCCGGCCAGCGTCAGGGCCATGAAGGCCGGCGCCGTGGACTTCCTCCTCAAGCCCTTTGATGAGCAGCAGCTGCTGGGAGCCATCTCCCAGGCCCTGCTCAAGGACGCGGCGGCCCGCGCCGGCCGCGCCGAGACCGCCGCGCTGCAGGCCCGTCATGCCGTCCTCACCTCCCGCGAGCGCGAGGTCTGCGCGCTGGTGGCCCAGGGGCTGACGAACAAGGAGGTCGCCCATCGGCTGGGCACCGCCGAGAAGACCATCAAGGTGCATCGCGCCCGCGTCATCCAGAAGCTGGAGGTGGACTCGGTGGCGGAGCTGGTGCGGTTCGTCGACCGGCTGGGCCTGGGCTGAGCCCGCGCGGTGTAAGCACTAGGGCCAATATCCCCGCTGTAGCACCCAGAGTAGAGGAACCTTCATGTCATATTTGTTTTTGAGATGGCTCACGGCGTCAGCCACCGCATTGCGCACCGGGTTGGTGCTGGGACTGGCCGCCAGCACCCTCGCCGCTTGTCGCGACGACAAACCGTCGCCCAGCGTGCCGCCGGTGGCCCGCAGCGTCAGCCTCGAGACGGTGGAGGACACGCCCCTCGCGGTGCAGCTGCCGGCCAGCGGCAACGGGGCACTCACCTTCACCATCGTCGACGCACCGGACCACGGCACGTTGAGTGAGATCGGCGCCAACGGCGCCATCACCTACACCCCGGGCGCCGACTACAACGGCGAAGATGCGCTCGTCTATCGTGCCACCAACAGCCAGGGCCAGAGCGCCCAGGGCACGGTGACCCTCACCATCACCCCGGTGAACGACACGCCTACGCTCTCCCCGGTGGCCAACCAGGCCATCGCCGAGGACAGCTCGACCGATGACCTGGCCTTCACCCCGAGCGACGTGGAGACCCCCGCCGACGGCCTGACGGTCACGGCCACGTCCTCCAACACCGTCCTGGTGCCGAACGACCCCGCGAACCTCGTCTTCGGAGGCTCCAGCACCCGCCGCACCCTCAAGGTGGTTCCCGCCGCCAACGCCAGTGGCTCCACCACCATCACCCTCCTGGTGGGTGACGGAACCGCCACCACCTCCACCACCTTCACGGTCGCCGTCACCGAGGTGAACGACGTTCCCACCCTCTCCCCGGTGGCCGGCCAGCGCATCCCTGCTGGCAGCTCGACCGGCGACCTGGTCTTCACCGTGGGCGACGTGGAGACCGCCGCAGACAGCCTCACGGTCGCGGCCACGTCCTCCAACATCGACCTGGTGCCGAACGACCCCGCGAACCTCGTCTTCGGCGGCTCGGGCTCCAGCCGCACCCTCAACGTCGTCCCCTCCGCCAGCGCGAGCGGTTCCGCCACCATCACCCTCTCGGTGAGTGATGGCTCCGCCACCACCTCCACCACCTTCACGGTCGACGTCACCGCTCCTGCGAGCCTCTACTGGACGACTGCCTCCGGCTCGCTGTGGAGGGTGGACGTGAACGGCACGAATGCCATGGAGCTCAAGACCGGCCTCGGCGGGACCTCTGCCATCGCCACCGATCCGGTGTCCCGTGCCGTCTTCTACACGCGCGACAGCGCCATCGTTCGAGCGGACGGGGATTGGGCGAACCCGGTCGATGTCGTGGCGAACGGAGGCTTCCCCAGCGGGCTGGCAGTCGATTCGACGAATCGCATGCTGTACTGGTCCGATTTCAACGGGAAACGGGTCATGCGTGCCGAGCTGGACGGCAGCAATCCCACGCAGCTCGTCGGCGGCATCGACAGCCCGTCCGCGCTCGCGGTCGATGCGCCGCGTGGCAAGGTGTATGTCATTACCTATAACAACACTGTGCTCATGCGATTCAACCTGGATGGGACCAACCTGGAGACCGTCGCCTCAGGCCTGGGGGGCCAGGGCGTAGGTCTGGCGATCGATTCGAGCGGCGGGAAGGTGTACTACTCGACCCGCGGCGGCAGCATCTATGTCACCAACCTGGACGGCGCCAGCCCTACTGCCCTGGTGACCAACCAGTCCACGGTGCATGGGATTGCCATCGATGTCACGGCCGGGCGGCTGTATTGGGCGGATTGGCTGGGGACCGCGGTCCGGAGCGCCAATCTGGCCGACGGCGGAGATATCCAGACCGTGAACTCGGGCGGCGCCAGGAACCTGGGTCTGGCCTGGATGCCCGCGCCGTAACCCTGCGCAGGTGGCACCCAGCGCAACCGGTGCGTTGAACCCAGAGGGCCCTGTCAGTTGGCAGGGCCCTTCGTTCAGGTTCGCGCCGGCAGCCGCTTCTCGAAGAAGAGCTCGGCGTAGGGATTGTCGTTGTAGCGCTCCATCCGCCGGTACCCCGCGCGCTCGTACAGGGCGATCGCTTCGGTGAGGGTGCTGTTGGTGTCGAGCACGATGCGCGTGAACCCGTGCGACCGGGCCAGCGACTCCAGGTGCCGCAGCATGCGAGCGCCGAGCCCGGCTCCCCGCCACTCCGGGTGGACCCACATGCGCTTGATTTCAGCGGCGGGTTTCCGCCCCCCCGCGTTGATGGGCCGGATGCCGCCATACGCGACCGACTCTCCGTCGCTGGTGGCGACGACGTAGTGGGCGCCGGGCTCTGGCGCGGAAGTGCCCGGGTTGAAGCCGGTGGGAAAGCGCTGCCCCAGTTCGGAGTAGTACCGCCGTAGCGCGGCATGCCCAGCCGGGTCGTCCGGATCCACCTCCCGCAGGTGAACGGTGGAGGCGCGGACCAGCAGATCGGCCGTGGCCAGCGCCTCCTCCAGACGCTGCCGCTGACGCGGCGTGAGCGGTTCGGCCAGCCGGGAGGCGAGCTTCTCGGAGCGGTCGTCGAGTTCGGCGACCGCCGCACGCCCGGGCTCCGTGAGGTTGACGGCGCGCCGGCGTTTGTCGCTTGCATCGGGCGTGACTTGCACCAGGCCTTCGCGTTCGAGCCGGGAAACGAGGCGGGTGAGGTAGCCGGAGTCGAGATCGAGGCGCTCGCGCAACTCCCGGAGGGTGGTGCCGCTCGACTGCCCGATCTCGAAGAGGAGCCGCGAGACGTTCAACGGGCGGCCAGTCCCCAGATACGACTCGTCGAGCACGCCGATCCTCTGCGTGTACGTGCGGTTGAACTTCCGGATCGTCTGGACGATGGCCATTCTCTGACTCTGGTCAGAGATTCGCCGCACGTCAAGCGCTGCGCGCCCCCGTCTGGCACCGCCGACGATTCGTCCGAAGCAGGGAACGGTTGTGAACCGCTCTCCATGAGAGCCCAGGCCTCATCCCGATGGTCCTGAGCGACGAAATCCCCGGGCCGTTCGCGGGAGTCACTCGGTGGCGCGCAGCGATATCTCGCGAAGGTGGGTGCCGGCGCTCGTGCCTCGCCATGGCCGGGCTCGCCGGTGTCGTCGACTGCCGCCTGGCGGGAGGTGACGTCGCGAACATCGCCGTTCTCCAGAGCGCTCAGTCGAGCGGGCGGTCGGACTGGAAGAAACAGGCGATCTTCAGGAACCGGAACAGCGCGTTGTAGGTGGCCCGGTCCAGCCGGTCGATGTCGCTGTCCAGCGCCGCGAGGATCGCAGCGGTGTCGATCTCGCGATGGCGCGATAGCGGAGACTGTTCGACGAGCTGTCGCAGGTAGGCGCGGTTCTCAGCGATGCCGCGTCGTGCCACCGGGTCGAAGCTCTCCTTGACGTACCCTGTCTCGAACACCGGATCGCCCAGCCACTGTGTCAGCGTCCGGCGCAGGATGCGGCGGTCGCGCCGGAGTGCGGCGGGCAAGCGTGAGACAAATCGCGCCAGGGCGACGTTCAGATAGGGATAGACAGGCCACAAGCCGTACCGCAGCAAGCGCTGCGATTGGCTCGCGGCACTTTGCCAGCTGGTCTGTTGCAGCCAGGCCGACGGATAGGTGCTGCGCGTGCTGAGCGCAGTCGCCATGCCGCGGGCTGAGAGGAAGGGGCACGACGGAGGCTCGGCTGCGACCCCATCCTCCCCGGCCTCACCTTGATAGGCGAAGTAGAGTTCGTCTCCACCGAATCCCGAGACAAGCGTGTCGATCCCCGCGGAGCGCAGCAGGTGAAATGCGGCTTCGAAGATCTCCGGGTAGTTTTCATCTTCAGGCGACACCTGATAGCGGCGTCGCCGCAAGCTCCGCGGGGCGAAGGGGGCATAGCGCCCGGCCGGTAGGGACAGGTCGGCGAAGCCGCCAGCGCGGCACAACAGCAGGCGGCGCGCGCGTTGCGCTTCCCCCATCGCACCGTCGAACTGCGCCCCCATGCTCATCGCGCCGTCGCCGGTCACGTGCGCGGTGGCCAGGGCGGTCAGCGCCGAGTCCATCCCCCCGCTCAGCTCCACCGCGGTTCGCCGCGAGTCGAGGGGGCGTGCGTCGAGGATCGAGATCACCGTTTCACGGAACAGCGCCTCGACATCGACGCCGGGCGGCATTTCACGTGGACCGTCGTGACGCACTGGCTCCGGCAGCACGGCATCCACCCCCGCCGGGGTCACCACCAGGGTCGCCCCTGCCGTGGCGCGATGGAGCCCCGACACCATCGTCGCCGGGCCATAGGTGGAGATGCCGGCAATCAGGGCGAGTGCGTAATCCCAGACGATCTCGTGGGGGCCGATGCCGAGCAGGCGGGCATAGTCCCAATCGAAGCGAGCGCGGCCCCCGGTCGCGAGGCAATAGACCGGGATCGATATCGTCGGCGACGCCGTGTAGCGGATGGCCCGCCGCCGACGGTCGATGGTCAACGCGGCGAAATCAAGCGGGTAGTCCTCGAGGCCGTCGAGGTGTTCCTGGATCAGGCCTTCCGTAGCGCCGACGACATGTTCGAGCCCTTCCGGATCGTCGGCGAAGCGCTCGAGGACAATGGCGACGATCCGCTCGGCGCCCTCCAGGAGCACGGTCCGCAACATCCGATGCTGCACGAGCAAGACCCGCGAGCGGCCGATGGAAAAGCCCCCCTCGATGAGGCCAAGGGGGCCTGCCAGGTCGTCGAATGCAAGATCGGCTTGCAACATCGCGGTCAACCGCTGGGATCAGGGATAGCCGCCGAACCGGTCGTCGCCCTCGTTGATCTTCGGAGGCATTGGCGAGCCGGGGTCGGACACTTCAGAGGCAGGCAATACGCTGTCGAGTGCCTTGAGCTGCGCCTGGAGTTGCTTCGACTTAGACGATCTGGTCATAACCATCTCCTCCTGTCTGGCGGGGTGCGCCCAACACCAGGCGCCTCGGAAGCCGCCAGATTGACCATCTTGTCAGCAATGACAAGCAGGCACAACAAGCCGAAGGCGCGGTCGTTCAGGGCACCACCAGGAGAACGCATGGCGGTCAAGAAGTCAGCGAAGCCGAGGGCGGCGGAAAAGCGGCCGAAGTTGAATCCTGCACTCATGCATGCCGCGCGATCGCGCTCGCTCACGGATGTGCAACGACTCCTCGCCGAGGGCGCATCGCCGGACTCGGCGGGTGCGGCGGGCTCGCAAACCGAAGGCAACCTGGTGGAGACCGTGCGCCTCTTGCTTGCGGCCGGAGCCGATGTCACGGCGACGGATGGCGATGGAAATACAGCGCTCCACCGCGCGTGCCACAACGGGCACACCGCCGTGATCGAGATGCTGCTCGCGGCGGGGGCGGACATGAGGACGCTCAATCGCGAGGGACGCCTCCCGGGGGAGAGTGCGGTCTGGGGAGGGCACACCGATATCGTGCGGCTTCTCATCGATCGAGCAGGTGCAATCGCTTCCATTGATGATGCGCTTGTCTTCGCGGCGAGCCAGGGGCGCGGATCCCTCGCGGCCGGGGAATCAGCACGGGGACTCGCCCAGGGAGATTGCAGTAGCGAAGGGGAGGTCGGGCGCGGCGAAGTTGCTCGGAGCCTGACCTGTCGGTGCGTTGCCTCTCTTGACTGAGTACGGGCCTGCCCGGATCTGCGAAGCTGGGCGCATGGAACACTTCGTCCAGGTCGCTGAGGGAGTCTCGCTTTGGGTCGAGTCACGAGGCCCGGAGAAGGCTCCCGCTGTGCTGCTCATCATGGGGTCCACGGCATCGGGGCTGTTCTGGCCGGATGCGCTCGTGGACCTCCTCGCCCGGCGTTACCGGGTCATCCGCTATGACCACCGGGACACCGGGGCGTCCACCTGGGATTTCGACCGGGTTCCCTACTCGGCGACCCGGATGGCCGAGGATGCGCTGGCCATCCTCGATGCGCTCGGCATCGCTCGCGCGCATGTCGTGGGCCTGTCGCTGGGCGGCTTTCTGGCCCAGTGGCTTTCAGTCACGCATCCCGCGCGGCTTCTCAGCGCGACAGTCATTGGGGCTCCTGCGCTCGAAGGTGCCCCCGCACGCGCCGGCCTCCCAGCACGCGCCCCCATCGACCCTGGACTGTTCGAGTTCTGGAGCCACATGTTCGACCCGCGCGGCCTGGATGAGCAGGTGGAGTGGCGGGTCGAGAACTGGCGCAGACTCAACGGCCACGTGATTCCCTTCGATGCCGACGAGTTCCGTGCACTCGAGCGGCGCGTCATCGCGCATGCGGGCCGTCACGATACTTCGACAGCCCATGCCCGGGCCGACCCTTCGGGGATGGCTCGCGGAGCGGAGCTCCCGCAGGTCACCGTGCCCACGCTCGTCATTGCCGCGCCGGAGGACCCCACCCATCCCGCGTCCAATGCCCGGTTCCTCGCGGAGACCCTGCCACGCTCGACCCTGGTGAGCATTGAAGGGATGGGGCACGCGCTTCCTCGCGCGATCGTGCCACCGCTCGCGGCGGCGCTCCTGCGGCACTTCGACACGGCCAGGCACGACTGAAACCCACTGCGCGCCCCCGCGCTCCCCGAGGTTTGATTCGCTCGGGGAGCGGGGCGCGCGGTGGCCTAGGGATGCTTCACTGCGGCGTGACCTTGATCACCTTGCCGTTGGTGGCGTCGGTGAGCAGGTAGAGGGCGCCCTCGGGGCCCTGCACCACCTCGCGGATGCGCGAGTCCAGGTTCTTGAGGAGGTGCTCCTCGCCCACCACGCGGTCGTTGCGCACCATGAGCCGCACCAGCGTCTTGGCCGCCAGGCCGCCGATGAACATGTTGTTCTTCCACTCGGGGAACAGGGTCCCGGAGTAGAAGGTCATCCCCGAGGGGGCAATCACCGGGTCCCAGTAGTACACGGGCTGCTCCATGCCCGGAGCCTGGGTGCTCTGGTGGATGGGCGCGCCGGAGTACTCCTCGCCATACCCGATGGTGGGCCAGCCGTAGTCCTTGCCGGCCTCGGGGCGGTTCACTTCGTCACCACCCTGCGGCCCCATCTCCACCGTCCACAGCCGGTTCTGGCTGTCGAGCGCCGCGGACAGGACGTTGCGGTGACCGATGGACCAGATCTCCGGCTTCGCCTCCGGGTTGCTCAGGTACGGGTTGTCCTGGGGCACGGAGCCGTCCGGATTGATGCGGACCACCTTGCCGAAGTGGCTCTTCACGTCCTGGGCCTGGGCACGGCCTTCAAGGATGGAGCGCTCCCCGAGCGTGACGAACAGCTTGTTGTCCGGGGTGAACACCATCCGGCCCCCGGAGTGCAGCGTGGACTCGAGCGTGGGCATCATGCGGAAGATGACCTGGACGTTCTCCACGCGAGGCTGCGCTCCGTCCACGAGCCGCGCGCGCGCCACCGCCAGCCCGTTGCCGCCCTGACGGGGCTCGGTATAGGTCCAGTAGATGAGCTGGCTCGTGGCGTAGTCCGGGCCCACCTCCACGTCGAGCAGGCCGCCCTGACCGCGTGCGTCCACGGAGGGCAGGCCGCTGACGGCGGCGGACTTCTCGCCCTTCTGCGTGACGATGTAGAGCGAGCCGGTGGCCTTCTCCGTCACCAGCATGCGCTGGTCCGGCAGGAAGGCGATGGCCCAGGGGTTCCTGAAGCCGGAGGCAATCTCCGTGGTCTTGAGGGGCGTCTTCGTCTGGATGGCGGGGACGCGCGTCTGCCCGGGGAAGGCCGGCGTGTTTTCAGGCACGTTGGGCGGGCCCTGCGGAACCGGGGGGCCGCTGGGGAGCGGATCTTCCGGGGTGCCTGCGTCATTCTCAGGGGTGCCCGCGTCGTCTTCCGGGGTGCCCGCGTCATTCTCAGGGACGCCCGAGTCATTCTCAGGGACGCCCGAATCCTGTGAGGGAACGCCAGAGTCCTGCAGCTGGGTGCCCGAGTCCGGTGACGTGGGCTCTGGATCGTCCTGGCAACCGACCAGGAGGGTGGCGACGATGAGGGACGTTGTCAGGATGCGCATGCGACTCACTCCACGGGGGGAAAAGGAGGAAGAACCGAACATCGCGTTCTTTGGGGCGAGTGGGAAGGGCGCGTTACGACGGGTGGCGGTGGTGGACATCGGACTGCGCGCCTCTACACTCCGCGGGCTCTGCGACCCTTCGCGGGTCGGAAAGGACGAAGTGAAGACCATGAAGAACCCGCTCTTCGGCTGTATGGCCTCCGCGCTCATGACCCTGGCGGCGACGCCCGCGCTGGCTCAGCTCCAACTGCCGGCCCCCAGCCCCGCGGCGAAGGTGTCGCAGGAGGTTGGTGTCTCCGAAATCTCCATCGAATATTCCAGCCCTGGCGTGAAGGGCCGGAAGGTCTGGGGCGAGCTGGTCCCCCATGACAAGGCGTGGCGCAGCGGCGCCAACTCGGCGACGAAGATCACCTTCAGCCACCCGGTCACCTTCGGCGACAAGGCCGTCCCGGCCGGTTCCTACGCCATCGTCAGCCTGCCCTCGCAGAAGGGCTGGAAGGTGATGCTGAACACGGACCTGGGCCTGTGGCGGGGCGCCGCGCCCTATGACGCCTCCAAGGACGTGGCCTCGGTGAGCGCCACCACCACGGAGATCCCGGCGCGCGAGCGCCTGACGTACCTCTTCACCGACACCACGGACACCAGCACGCGGCTGGACCTGGAGTGGGAGAAGCTGCGCGTCTCCGTGCCCATCACGGTGGACACCGCTGCCTTCGCGAAGGCCAACATCGAGCAGGCGGAGAAGGACGCGGCCAGCATGCACACGAGCGCGGCCTCCTACCTGGCGGGCACCGCCAAGGACCCTGCCGCCGCGCTGAAGCACGCCGACGCGGCCGTGGCCGCCAACCCCACGTGGTACGCCCACTGGACCCGCGCGAGCGTCCTGTCGCAGATGGGCAAGTACGCCGAGGCCCGCAAGGCCGCGCAGACCGCGTGGGACCTGGGGCAGAAGGACAAGAACTTCTTCTTCCGGGACCAGGTCTCCAAGGCCCTGGCGGAGTGGAAGAACAAGAAGTAGCCCGCCTTCGCTCCCGGGGCTCCTCAGCGATGGAGGGGCCCCGTCAGGAGCCGGCGGTAGAGCGCCTCGTAGCGGTCGATGGCGGGTTCCATCTGGAAGTGCTCCAGGACCCGCGCCCGCGCGCGGTGTGAGAAGCCCTGCCAGCGCTTCGCGTCCTCGACCAACGTGAGCACGTGCCGGGCCATGGCGGGGACGTCCCCCAGCGGCGCCAGGAAGCCCGTCTCTCCGTGCGTGACGAGCTCCGGGATTCCGCCCAGGTCGCTGGCCACCACGGGAATGCCGCAGCTCAGCGCCTCCAGCGCGGCGAGCCCGAAGCTCTCCTGCTCGCTGGGGAGCAGGAAGACGTCGGAGGCGGCGATCAGCTCCTCGAAGCGGTCCTGCTTGCCGAGGAACGCGACGCGGCCCTCCAGGCCCATCTCCCGCAGCATCCGCTCCGCGGGCGAGCGCTCCGGACCGTCTCCCACCATCACCAACCGGCAGGGACGGCGGCGCTGGACCTCCGTGAAGATGGCGACCACGTCGGCGATGCGCTTCACCGGCCGGAAGTTGGAGACGTGGATGAGCACCGGCTCGGCGTCGTGCAGGTCCGGGAAGAGCGCGCGCAGGCAGGCGCGGTCGCGCACCGGGGCGTAGCGCGCGGTGTCCGCGAAGTTGGCGATGACGTCGATGGGGACGCTCTCGGGGATGTCGAAGCCCTGCCACGTCGCGCGGCGCAGGTAGGCCGACGGCACCGTCACCGCGTCGCTGCGCAGGATGGAGAAGCGGGTAATCGGCAGGTAGCTGGGGTCGATTCCCACCAGCGTGGTGTCCGTCCCGTGCAGCGTGGTGACGACGCGCGGCGCCCTGGGGCCCAGCACCTCGCGCGCCATCCACGCGGCGGTGGCGTGCGGCACCGCGTAGTGGACGTGCAGGATGTCCAGGCGCTCGTAGCTGGCGACCTCGATCATCTTGGAGGCCAGCGCGATGGGATAGGTGCTGGACTGCTGGAGCGCCGGGTAGTCGCTCTCCGTCACCTCGTGGAAGACGACCTTGCGGTTCGTGCCATGGAGCCGGACTGGCAGGTCCCGGGCGATGAAGTGGACGCGGTGGCCCCGGTCCGCCATCGCGAGGCCAATCTCCGTGGCGACCATGCCGCTGCCACCGAAGGTCGGAAAGCAGGTGATGGCCACGTTGAGCGGGGCGTTCATGAGCGTGCCGGGAAGAACAGGGGCCGGGCGAAGCTATTCCGGCGGAAGTGGTCGAGCGGGTCGGCCAGTCCCAGCGCCTCGCGGAGGATGTAGGGCTCGCCGTGGGTGACGCCAATCTGCGCGCCATGGAAGCGGTCCCGGGCCTCCAGCGAGGACAGCGACAGCGGTGAGCCCACCAGCGTGGGCGGGGCGTCCGGGCGGGGCATCACCTGGCTTGCGTAGCAGTGCACCGCGGCCAGCTTGCGCTCGTAGACGGCGGAGACGTCGATGATGACGCCAGGCTCGGCCAGGTGCCGCAGCGGGTAGTAGAGGACCTGCCGCGGCGTGAAGGGCTCCGCGGCGGGCTGCGCGTCGAACCTACGCACGCCCGCGAAGAAGAGGGCGCGCGTCACCAGCGCGCTGGCCGCCTCGTGGTCCGGGTGTCGCTCCTGCTCCCAGGGCACGACGACCAGCTCCGGACGCAGGCGGCGCAGCGCCTCCACCACGCGGACCACGGCGGCGGTGCGGGCGCGCTCGGGCTCGGGCGTGTCGAAGCCCGCCCACGGATTGAGCCAGCCGTCGGGCAGCTCCAGGTTCTCCCGGTGGGCCAGCCCCAGCGCGCGGGTGGCGGCTTCTGTCTCCTCCGCGCGGGACTGCGGCGTGCCGCGCGAGCTCTTCTCGCCGCGCGTCAGGTCGACGATGCCGGTGCGGTAGCCGCGGGCGGCCATGCTCGCCATCAGCCCGCCGCAGAACAGCTCCACGTCATCCGGGTGGGGGCCAAAGGCGAGGACGTCGATGTTGTAGGCGGTGCCGGTCGCAGTCATGGCGTCAGGTCCTTCGAGTCACCGCGGAAGGGGACACACGCGTCCAGCACCTGCTTCGTGAAGGCACGCATCCCGATGCGGCAGGCGAAGTAGGGCAGCCCCAGGACCCGCTCCTGGGGCGCGTCCTCCGGGAAGAGGAAAGTGCGCAGGCGGTCCACCTGTTCGGCCGCCGTGGCATCGCGCCGGGCGAGCGCGCGGCGGTAGCGGCCCGTCAGGCGGGACACCGCGACCCGCACCGTGCCCCGGGTGCGGCGCAGCGCGTCCTGGAGGCTCGCGTCCACCGCCGACACCTGTCCGGCGACGCGCTCCAGCTCGGAGGAGAATGCGCCGAAGAGGCGGGCCTCCAGGGCCTCGGGCGTCTCCAGCGGCTCCGGGGCATTCCGCGTGGCCAGCCGCGTGAGCAGCGTGTCGCGCGGCACGTTCACCTCATCCGGCTGGAGCCCCACCTTGCCCAGCCACCGGCGCGCGCGGTCATCGAGCACGCGGAAGCGGGCCCGGGGAATGGCGAGCGGCATCGGCCGGCCCGCGTGGGCGTAGAGCGGTGCCAGTTGCGCGAAGTAGGCCAGCTCGCCCGGGCCGCCGACATACGCCGCCGTGGGGAGCCAGGTGTCCTGGAGGAGGGGGCGCAGCAGCGCGGACGTGGTGAAGCGCAGCGGTTCACGCTCCAGGGCGGCGTGCAGCGCGTCCTGGGAGAGGGCGCTGCCTTCCGGGTGGCCCACCAGACTCCAGGCGCCTGCTTCCGCCGGGTCCAGCCGGTAGCGCGGGCCATCGAGCGCCTCCGGTGAGAAGAAGCTGAGCGGCGAGCCGGGGCGGACATGGACCTGCACCGCGTAGCCCGCGCGGGTGAGCGCCTCCGCACGGGCCGCGAGCACCGCGGAGAGGGTCCCCGCTTCCTGGAGGGCGAAGCGATGCACGGGCGCGGCCAGGGGCGCCAGCCGTGCGTCTCTCGGGTCGAGGAAGACCAGGCCCTCGTCGGCGAAGAGGGACGACAGCACGTCGGTGAAGGCTTGCGCGAGCGTGGCCTCGGGACGGTAGGCCTGCTCCAGCAGGGAGAGGAACGCCTCCGCGTGGGGTTCTGCTCCCAGCTCGGCGCGGAGGGTGGCCAGGGCGGGGAGGACGCTCGGGCCCAGGTGGCGGTGGGCGATGGGCGCTCGAGACGCTGCCGCATCCGGAAGCTCGAGCGCCAGTCGACAGGGCCCTCCGCCCGGACGTGGGATGACACAGTGGTCAATCTCCGGAAGGTCGTGGTCCTCCGTCTGGAGCCAGAAGACGGGAACACAGGGCCGGCCGGTTTCTTCCTGGAGCGCGCGCGCCGTGACGATGGCGGAGGCGGCCTTGTAGAGCGTGTACAGCGGGCCCAGGAAGAGGCCCATCTGCTGTCCCGTCACCACCGCCACGGTGCCGGGCCGCGCGAGCAGCGCGAGGTTGTGCTCCCGGGCGGGACTCGGCGCGAGGCGCGCGTTCTGCGCGGCGAGGACGTCCAGCAGCGCGGGCGACACCGTGCGCGACGCGGCGGCGGCCACGGCCCGGGCGCGCGCTTCACGGTGCCGGTAGTCATCGGAAAGGAAGGAGAGCGCGGACGCATCTCCGCGCAGCCACGCGGTCGAGAAGGAGGACGTCACGGCCTGCGGTGATAACAGGTCGTGGCGGGCCCGCCACCGGAAGTGCGTGCTCGCACGTCGCGTCCGGCCGTGACGGCAGGCGTCATCCCGGAATGAATGCGGACTGCGCGGGTTGGTATAGGGTCCGTGCGAATGCGGAACCTGCTCCTTGGAATGACGCTGGCCATGAGCCTTGGATTCGGGTCGACGGCGATGGCGAGGCCTACCCGGCAGCTCCACGCGGGTGAAATCGCGGCGGGCCTGAAGCGGCTCGGAGTGACCGGCAGTGTGCTCTATGTCGCGGCCCACCCGGACGACGAGAACACGCGCCTGCTCGCGTGGCTGGTGGGAGAGCGCGGCCTGCGCACGGGTTACCTGTCCGTGACGCGCGGGGATGGTGGGCAGAACCTCATCGGCACGGAGCAGGGCGCGCTGCTCGGGCTCATCCGCACGCATGAGTTGCTCGCCGCGCGGAGCGTGGACGGCGCGGAGCAGTTCTTCACGCGGGCGCGGGACTTCGGCTATTCGAAGAGCGCGGAAGAGGCGCTGCGCATCTGGGGACATGACGCGGTGCTGGCGGATGTGGTGCTCGCCATCCGGCGCTTCCAGCCGGACGTCATCATCACCCGCTTCACCACGGAGCCGCCGAACCACGGCCACCACACGGCCTCCGCGCTGCTGGCGGCGGAGGCCTTCATCGCCGCGGCGGACCCGAAGCGCTTCCCCGAGCAGCTGTCCGAGGTGAAGCCGTGGAAGGCGGACCGCCTGTTGCAGAACGCCTCCTCGTGGTCGTTCAAGCCCGATGAGGACCTGTCCCGCTACGTGAAGCTGGAGGTGGGCGGCTACGACGCGTTGCTCGGGCGTTCGTGGGGTGAGGTGGCCGCGGAGAGCCGCAGCCAGCACAAGAGCCAGGGCTTCGGCCAGGCCGCGGACCGGGGCCCCGCCGCCGAGTACTTCACGCCGCTGGCGGGGACGCTCCCGAAGCGCGACGTGTTCGAGGGGCTCGACTTCTCCTGGAAGCGTTGGGCGGGCTCGGAGGCCGTGTCCCGCGCGGTGGCCGCCGCGACGAAGTCTTTCGATGCGCGCGCTCCCCACCGCTCCCTGCCCGCGCTCGTCCGCGTCCACGAGGCGCTGACCGCGCTGCCGGACACCCACCCGTGGAAGGCGCTCAAGCTGCGTGAGGTGGAGGCGCTCATCGCCAACTGCGCGGGGCTGTTCCTGGAGGTGCGTGCCGCCACGCCCACCGGCATCCCGGGGCTGCCCGTGGCGTTGGACGTGGTGGCGCTGAACCGCTCGCCCGCCGCCGTCGAGTGGGTGGGGTTGACGCTGCCAGGCGAGAAACCCGAGGCCGTGGGGAAGGCGCTGGGCGCGAACGTGCCCCTGAAGCTGTCGCGCACGGTGACGCTGCCGGCGACGGCGCCCATCTCCACGCCCTACTGGCTCCGGGAGCCTGTCACCGGGGGGCTCTACACGCTCAAGGGCGAGGACCGCGCGCTCACCGGCCAGCCGGAGGGCGTTCCCGCGCTCTCCGTGGCGTTCGAGTACCAGGTCGCGGGCCGGCGCTTCCGCGCGGTGCGTCCGGTGCTCCACGCCTGGACGGATCCGGTGCGCGGCGAGCTCTACCGTGACTTCGAGGTCGTCCCGCCCGTCACCGCCACGCTGGCGCAGGACGTGCTCATGTTCCCCAACGGCGAGTCCCGTGCCGTGCCGGTGGTACTGGCCGCGGGGATGGACCTGGTGCCGGGCACGGTGCGGATGGTGGCGCCGCCCGGCTGGCGCGTGGAGCCCGCGTCGATCGGGTTCAAGCTCGCGGCACGCGGAGACGAGCGCACCATCACCTTCCAGGTGACGCCGCCCCCGGGCTCGACGAAGGAGGGGGTCCTCTCCGTGGAGGTCGACGTGGGGGACCGCGCCTGGTCGTGGAGCGCCCACTCCGTGTCCCATCCCCACATCCCGCCGTTGACGGTGCGCCAGCCCTCCACGGCCACGGGGGTGCCGTTCTCCCTGGCCATCAAGGGCAAGCGCATCGGCTACATCCCCGGTCCGGGCGACCGCGTCGCGGAGAGCCTGAGCGCGGTGGGCTACGAGGTGACGCTGCTTCCCGAGGAGCGGCTGGCCCGGGAGCCGCTGGAGCGCTTCGACGCCATCCTCGTGGGCGTGCGCGCCTTCAACGCCAACGCGCACCTGGCCGTCCACCGGGAGCGGCTGCTCCAGTACGTGGAAGGCGGCGGACGGCTGGTGGTGCAGTACAACACCAACAGCCGCGTGGGGCCGCTCACGTCGTTCGTCGGGCCCTATCCGCTGGAGATTGGCCGCGACCGGGTGACGGATGAGACGGCGGCGATGACGCCGCTGCGCGCCAATGAACCACTGCTGCGCGCGCCCAATGCGCTGACGGCCGCGGACTTCGAGGGCTGGGTGCAGGAGCGTGGCCTCTACTTCGCGTCGTCGTGGGACGCTCGCTATCAGCCCGTGTTCGCCATGCACGACGCCGGCGAGGCGCCGCTCCAGGGCGCGCTGCTGGTCGCTCGCCATGGCAAGGGCACCTTCATCTACACGGGCCTCGCCTTCTTCCGTCAGCTCCCCGCCGGGGTTCCCGGCGCCTACCGCCTGTTGGCCAACATCCTTTCTCAATGAACACCGCCCCCAACCTGACCCCTCCCGAGCCCGCCGACGCCGCCCCCGCGCGCCGGCCGGAACTCGATGACGCGCCGCCGCTGCTGGGCTCCTGGCGCAACATCTACATCCTGGTGCTGGGCACCTTCGTGCTGTTCGTCGCCGTGTTCTGGGGACTCACCGAGGCGTACGCGTGACGGGGCTCGACTGGCTGGTCCTGGGCGGGACGATTGCGTTCATCGTGGTGTGGGGCCTCTGGAAGTCCCGAGGAAAGGCCACCAGCGACGAGTACATGCGTGGGGGCCGTGAGCTGCGGTGGCCCACCATTGGCCTGGCCGTCATGGCCACGCAGGCAAGCGCCGTCACCTTCCTCTCCGTCCCCGGGCAGGCCTACGAGGACGGGATGCGCTTCGTGCAGTTCTACTTCGGCCTGCCGATCGCGATGGTCATCATCAGCGCGGTCTTCGTGCCCATCTACTACCGGCTGAACGTCATCACCGCGTACGAATACCTGGAGTCGCGATTCGACCTGAAGACGCGGCTCCTGGGCGCCTTCCTCTTCCTCATCCAGCGCGGGCTGGCCGCGGGCATCACCATCTACGCGCCGTCCATCATCCTCTCCACCATCCTCGGTTGGCCGCTGGAGCCCACGGTCATCGTCATGGGTGCGCTCGTCATCCTCTACACGGTGACGGGAGGCTCCAGGGCGGTGAGCCAGACGCAGAAGCAGCAGATGGTGGTGATGATGGGCGGCATGGTGGTGGCCGCCGCGGTCATCCTCTGGCGCCTGCCGGAGCACGTGTCGTTCGGCAAGGCGGTGGACGTCGCTGGCGCGTTCGGCCGGATGAACGTGGTGAGCTTCGACTTCGACATGCAGGACCGCTACAACTTCTGGTCCGGCATCACGGGAGGGCTGTTCCTGTCCCTGTCGTACTTCGGCACGGACCAGTCCCAGGTGGGCCGCTACCTGACGGGCCGCTCCATCTCCGAGAGCCGGCTGGGGCTGCTCTTCAACGGCGTGCTGAAGATCCCGATGCAGTTCTTCATCCTCTTCGTCGGGATTCTCGTCTTCGTCTTCTACCAGTTCAGCACGCCGCCGCTGCTCTTCAACGACGCGCTGCGCACCCGCGTGCAGGGCACGGCGCAGGCGGCCGAGTACGCCGAGCTGGAAGCGAGGTGGGAGCAGCTCCAGTCCGGCAAGCGCGCGGAGGTGGAGCGCTACCTGTCGGCCGTCGAGTCGGGCGACGTGGCGGCCGGCGAGGCGTCACGGGCGCTGCTCCAGGGCGCGCAGCAGCAGGCGAGCGCGGTCCGCAAGGAGGCCAAGGCCATGGTGGCGCGCGCGCTTCCGGGCGCGGAGACGAAGGACTCGGACTACATCTTCATCGCCTTCGTGAAGCGCTGGTTGCCCAGCGGGCTGTTCGGGTTGCTCATCGCCGTCATCCTGTCCGCGGCCATGAGCTCCATCGCCAGCGAGCTGGCGGCGTTGGGGACCACCACGACGGTGGACTTCTACCGGCGGGTGTTCAAGCCCGGCGCCTCGGACCGGCATGTGCTGGTGGCGTCCAAGCTGTTCACCGTGTTCTGGGGGTTGGTCGCGGTGGCCTTCGCGACCTTCGCTTCGCTGCTGGACAACCTCATCCAGGCCATCAACATCCTGGGCTCCATCTTCTACGGCACGGTGCTGGGCATCTTCCTGGTGGCCTTCTTCGTGAAGCGCGTGCGCGGCCATGCCGTGTTCGCGGCGGCCGTCATCTCCCAGGCGACGGTGATTGCCCTCTTCTTCCTCTCCGACGTGGGCTACCTCTGGTTCAACGTCATCGGCTGTGCGCTGGTGGTGGTGCTGGGCCTGGTGATGCAGGGCGTCCTGCCGCGCGGCGAGGCGCCGGCCCCGGCGACGGGGCATGAGGCCATGGGGTGACTCACCGGGAGACGTCATGAATCGGATGCGGGTGTTGGCGATTGCAGTTGCTGTCCTCCTTGCCGGAGCGGCAGTGGCCGTGGGGGTGCTTCGAGGTCGCTCAGTGGAAGAGCAATCCTTCGGAGCAGAGCCAGACGAGGACGACTTTGCCGCCGACCTGGAGGCGCGCCCGAAGTGCTGGGTGAAGGTGAAGTCCTCGGAGCCGGGAAAGTGCCCTGGCGGCGTGGGGCAGGTCCACAAGGGGCAGTGCTACCTGCCCAACTGGGCTGAGTGCGCGAAGTACTACTGAAGGGCCTGCCCATGTGAGGGAGCGCATCCTGTATGCTTATCAAGGCGCGACATCTCTGGATTTCGCGCCTTCCCCTCAAGGAGCCCCATGTCCTTCTTCCGTCAGTTGTTCGCCGCGACCCTCCTCGCCGCCTCCGTGGCCTCCGCGGAAGCCCCGAACGCGAGCTACGAAGCCTCCTCCAGCGAGGCCATGCTCGGCCCCCTCTGTCATGAGAGCCTTTGCGAGACGGACCAGGACTGCCGGAACGCCTGCTCCAGCGCACGCACCGCCACCTGCGTCCAGAACACCTGCGAGTTCACCTACACGGGCGGTGGCGGCGGTGGTGGCGGTCCGTTCTGCCACGAGCAGTTCTGCACCGAGAACTGGGATTGCAGCTGCAACGGCGTCGCGGGCTACTGCGGCTCGGACTGGACCTGCCACTTCTGACGCTCCAGGACGCGAAACGCGTCACGTCGCACGTGGCGGACCGAACCACCGGGTCAGGGCCTCACGCAGGCCCTGGTCCGTGCCCTGTCCAACCCATGCGACGTGTCCGTCCGGTCGAATCAGCACCGCGACGGGCGCCGTGACCGCGCCGAGCACCGGGAGCTCCCACGCCCCCGTGTAGCGAGCAGCGACCCTTCGAACCCGGTCCTCCCAGGGCGTGACGTCGAGCGTGCCGGGCTCGCCCAGGTCGAGCAGCACGGGCCGCGCGGCGTGCAGCAGGTGGAACACGCGCCGGGGGCCGTCGGCGGTGACCAGGTCCAGGTCCGGCATGCGGCGCCCGAGCAGCGGGTGTCCGTTGCCGAAGTCGTAGTGGACGTCCAGCCCGGACAACATCGCCGCGTACTGCTTGCGGGGTCCGTCCATCCGCAGCAACTCCGTCAGCGTCTCGCGCACGGCGTCCATCCGTGCGTCACCGCGGCTCAGCGCGGTCTGCGCCATGGTCTTGCGCAGCGCACGGGCCGCGACGGGGTGCCGCTCGGCCTGGTACGTGTCCAGCAGGCTCTCCGGCGAGACGCCGCGCACGACCTGGGCCAGCTTCCACCCCAGGTTCACGGCATCCTGCACGCCGAGGTTGAGCCCCTGTCCGCCCATGGGCGAGTGCACGTGGGCCGCGTCGCCGGCCAGGAGCACCCGCCGGTCCCGGTAGGACGCCGCCTGCCGCGTCATGTCGGTGAAGCGTGAGAGGTACGTGGCGCTGCGCAGGCCGTAGTCCGTCCCGTAGAGCGCGACGAGTCCCTCGCGCAGGCCCTCAAGGGTTGGCGCGTCGCCCGTGTTGACCTGCTCCTCTCTCAGCACGACGCCCACGCGTCCGTCTCCCTGCGGGCCCATGGCATAGGTGCCCTTCTCGTCCCGGCGGATGCCGAACTCCGGCGCTCCGGTCATCTCGACCTCGGCGATGAGGTAGCTGATGGACGCGTCCCACCCCGGGAACCCGATGCCCGCCTGCTTGCGGACGAGGCTGCGTCCCCCGTCGCACCCGACGAGGTACTTCGCCCGCAGCACACGGCCGTCGGACAGCTTGACGTCGACGCCGGTGTCGTCCTGCGCGAAGCCCGTCACCTCGCACCCACGGTAGAGGGGCACCGCCAGCTCGCCCACCCACTGCGCCAGGATGCCCTCGAAGCGCTCCTGCAAGAGCGCGAGCCCATGGTTGTGCCGCGTCGGGAAGTCGCTGAGGTCCAGGGGCGCCTGCCCGAACGCGACGTTCTGGACCGCTTGCCCTTGCGAGGTGAAGCGCTCGACGACCCCGCGCTGATCGAGCACCTCCAGGCTGCGCGCGTGCAGGCCGCGCGAGCGGGAGCCGGCGACCTCCTGACGGGTGCGCCGCTCGACGATGGCCACGTCCACCTGCGCCAACGCCAGCTCCGCCGCCAGCATCAGCCCGGTCGGGCCCCCTCCAGCAATCACCACTGCGTGCTGTTTTACCGTGTCCGTGTGCATCTCGGCCTCCCGTTCCTGGATCGAAACGGGCGATGGTGGAGCACGACCGGGGGGGCTTGCGGCAACACCCGGGGTCTGGCATTTGCTGGCTGTGGAAAGAGCGGGGAGGGTAGCCCTTTCTTCAGGAGGCTCAGCCGAGAGGGCTGTCTGCCTGGAAGAAACAGGCGATTTCGAGGAACCGGAACAGCGTGTTGTCGCTGGCCCGAACCCGCCCTTCGATGTCGCTGGCCAGCGACATCTCCTCTTGTCTGGTCTGGCGGGGGACGCCCAACACCAGGCGCCTCGGAAGCCGCCAGACCAGTGCCCCGGAGCGATCCGGTTTGCCATTGCCGGTGTAAGGGTAGCCATCGGCGGGCACCGCGTCAGCGGGTTCGAGCGGTGACGCCTATGCCTTTGATGCCTCCCCTTCACGTTTCAGCAGGGGCCGTTTCGCTGCCCAGGTCAGCAATTCGTCGAGGGCCGGGCACAGGGACTGGCCCCAGTCAGTCAGGTGGTACTCGACCTTCGGGGGGACCTGGGCGTGCACGATGCGCGCGACGATGCCGTCTTGCTCCAGCTGCCGGAGCTGCTGGATGAGCATCTTCTGCGAGATGGCGGGAATGGCGCGCTCAAGGTCGGAGAGGCGCAGCTTCTTCCCGCCGAAGAGAGGCCTCCGTGCACCTCGCCGAGCGCCTGGCGAAGCAGGCAGGCACCGACTACGAGGGTGGCAAGCAGATCATCATGCAGTCGCTGGGGGGCATTCCTGTCGGGCGTCCGGTGAAACCTCGCGAGGTGGCCGACCTCATCGCCTTCGTCGCTTCTCCGCGCGCGGGCTCGGTGACGGGGACGGAGTTCGTCATCGATGGTGGGACGGTCCCGACGGCATGAAGCTGATCCGTTGTCAGACGAGGAAGTTGCTCCGGTAGTCGCCCGGCGTCAGCCCTGTCTTTCGCTTGAACAAGCGAGAGAACGAGGCCTGGTCCAGATATCCCGAGCGCAGACACACCTCGGACACGGACAGGTGGGTGTCCTCGAGAAGCGACCGCGCCGCCTGGAGTTTCAGCCCCTGTATCCACTGTCCGGGGCTGGTGCCAATCTCCACGACGAAGCGTCTGGAGAGGGTTCGCTCGCTCAGGTGCAGCTTGTTCGCCAGGAACCCCGGCGTGAGAAGCGACAGGTCGCGTGGGATGTGTCGCAGGGCCTCCTTCACGAAGGGGTGGCTGCGATGGTCATCAGGCAGCTCGAAGGGGGTCTGCACCTTCCGGCGCGCGGGCAAGGCCATCAGCCTGCGCACCTGTCGCTCCTGCGCAGCGAAGCCCAGGTCAATCAAGAGCGTCGACATCAGGTCCACCACGGCGAACGAGGCTCCCGCCGTGTAGAGGGAGCCCTGGCGCACGACCAGGCGGGACGTGTCCCACTTCACAGCCGGAAAGCGCTGCTCGACCTCGTTCTTCAGCCACCAGCCGACAGTGGCCCTCCTCGCGTCGAGCAGGCCGTGCATGGCCAGGAAGAAGGGGGCCGCGCACGGAGCCGCGATGGTCGCACCCTGGCGCAGTGCCAGTTCGACCAGTCTCTGCACGCGCCGTCCCTCCTCCAGCAGAAGGGAGACCGACTCCTCGGGGGTCGGGTGTGGGGCCGACAGGAGCACCAGCAGGTCCATCTTCCTCGAGGGCCTGGTGCGTGCGGGAAAGGTGATGCCGAGCCTCGACACGGCGGGGACGTGCGATGACACGAACTCCGTCGTGAACCGCGGTCCGTTGTCCACGGTGTTGGCCAGGGAGAGCATCTCGGCGGCCGTGGATGCCAGCGTGGCGTAGAAGAAGCGCGGCAGGTGGATGACGACGTGCATTTGGCGAGAATGGCAAAAACCTTGTCGTTCCAGACAATTTTCCCGAGGCCTGAAGTCCGGCAGGTTGCGCCCATCCCGAACCCTGGAGATGCGCAACGCATGGCCCTCCCCGAACGACATCCGCAGGTGCTGCGTCAACTTGAGACGCGAAAGTCGGTCACCCACTTCCAACCCGGTCGCCCGATGCCGCTCGAGGACGTCCGAGCCCTGGCGTACTACGCATCGCAGGCTCCCTCCTCATCGAACCTGCAGCACTGGCGCTTCCTGGCGTTGGTGGACCCCGACCAGAAGAACCTGCTGCGCGGGTACGCTTTGGGGCAGCGGAAGGTCAGTGATTGTTCGGCGGTGTTCGTCGTGCTGGCGGACTTGCGAGCGGTGGACGAGATGGCTCGGCTGACCGATGCGGCGATTCGCGCCAACATCTTCGGCGAGGACATGCGTGAGACGTGGAACCGCCTGGCCGATAACTACAGGGACGAACAGGTCAACCGGGACGAGGCGCTGCGGTCCGCGGCGCTTGCGTCGATGAACCTGATGACCGCGGCACATGCCCTGGGCTACGTCTCCGGCCCTGTCGGAGGCTTCAATGCCGACGGTGTGAGCAAGGCCTTTGGCATCCCGAGCCACCATCTCGTTTCGCTCATCATCTGTGTCGGTCACGAAGGCGAGGGCAACTGGACGAAGAAGCCGCGCAAGCCCGTGGATGAAATCCTGTTCATCGACCGGATGCGGCCCGGGAGCCAGGCCTCCCTGCCTTCACGGTCAGAGCAATCCCTGGGCCTTCAACGTATCGATGGCGGCGGCCAACGCGGGATGGGGTGACACCCATGCACCCGGGGAGCGCACCGCGCCCTCCTTCCAGGGGCCTCCCATGTCGATGCCATCCCGGACGTGCGACACGGTCTGGGGGCCCTGCACCAGCGTGCGCCTCACGGTCTCCTGGGTGGCCGCGCTCACCGGGAACTGTCCCCTGTAGAGCCGTGCCAGGAGGAACTGGGACATGGGCGTGGGGGCACAGCAAGCTTCCCGCCAGCATCCATCTCCTCAGGAGCGCGGTCGGGGGCCGCAGGTGTGCTCGGAAGGACACGGTCCGAAGGTTTCAGCTCCGGGCCCGGCCACCGTCGCCCGCTCGATGGGGCGGGATCGCGCTTGCGATGAACTCGACGAGGTGATCGGCGTGCCGGCCGAGTGATGGTGGGTTGCCGAGCCATGCCAGCGCCGCGATCAGCGCGAACAACTCCGTGCCGTCGATGTCGCTTCGCGCCTTCCCCGCGGCTTGAGCGCGGGAAAGGCCCTGCCGGGTTGGGGCAGGGCGCCGCCAGGCTCCGAGGTCAGGACCGCGCCGTTGACCGCCTTCGTGATGTCCGAGGGCACCTGGCCACCTTGTCATAGGCGGAATGCATGTCGGTCCCCGCGATGGCAACGACAGAGGAGGACGGGTCAGGGCTCGCCGCGACATCCATCACATTGTCCGCGTAGCTCGTCGCGCTCTCCTGGGTCTCGAAGACCGCCGGCCCCACGCCAGCGACCATTGTCCCCCCATGGCCTTCTGGACGTCCGGCAGGGCCAGGAAGGAGCTCAGCTGGGTTTGCAGGGCCTTGGTCATCGTCCGGGTATCGCATTGCATGTCACCCATCCGGTTGGATTCCTGGGTGGGGAGAAAGGCTTTCTGACAGGGATTGAGAGCAAAGGTGGGGGCGGACATGGGCTTCCTCCGGTTCGTTGTGGAAACGACTCTGTGAATAGGGGGCGCGTCCCGGTGTGTGCCTGTTCATGCAGTCGCAGCAGGTTGTCTGATTGCGCCCAACCTGGAGTCTCGACAATTCGGTGCGGTACAGTGGTTGTGTTTCCGCCAGGGGGCAGCACCGCGGAGCCATTGACTCGAGTGAAGCACGCGAATGTCAGGGGGATGTTGCTTCATGTCAGGCGTGAAGGCGCAAACCACTCGAGAAGCGGTGCATGCCCGGTCCACGTCGTCCGTGGGCCCTCGCTTCGATGCGCGGCAGGACCTGGAGGCCGAGCGGGCGAAGGTGCGGGACATCCTCGACACCGGGCAGACCCTGGCGCCCGCCACGCGCCACTCGATGGAGTCCGCCTTCGGCACGGGCTTTGGCGACGTGCGCGTGCACACCTCGCCCGAGGCGGGGGGCGCGGCGCGGGCGCTCGGGGCACGGGCCTTCACGGTGGGGACGGACATCGTCTTCGGAGCGGGGAACTACCGCCCCGGTGTCCCCTCGGGAGAGCGCCTCATCGCGCATGAATTGGCGCATGTGGTGCAGCAGCGCTCGGCGGGCGTGAGCGGGCTGGCGGCCTTTCCAGAATCCGTGTCCACGCCCTCGCACCCAGCCGAGGTGGAGGCGGAGCGGGCCGCCTCGCTCGCGGTGAACGGCCTGCCGGTTCCCCGGCTCACGCCTGGCGCCGGCGCGGTGATGCGCGACGTGAGCATGAACCTGGACGCCGGGCCGGAAGCGGACGTCGTGCCCGTGCGGCCCACGGCGCGCACGAACCGGCAGATGGTGGTGGAGGGGCGGGAGGCCGTCGCCAATGCGCTGGATCCGAAGCAGCGCCATCTCGTTGCGGACCTGACGCACCTCATCGTCTCCGGACAGGACGTCCTCTGGTTCGATGCGAACGGGAAGCGCAAGGGCACGTTCGCCATGCGACCGGACGCGGTCATCTGGGCGACGGGGTACTACCTGGCCATGGAGTCGGAGCTGGTGCGCCTGGTCGAGCAGAAGAACGAGCGTTGGTGGGCGCCATGGTCCTTCGAGAATGCCAAGACGGGCCTCCTGCTCAACTGGCTCCAACCGGCGGAGGCGAAGCGCTTCCAGGCGGAGGTCGCCCCGGTGGGGTCGCTGGTGGCGCTGGTGGGCATTCCCGAGACGAAGCCCGCGGACGATTCCAGCGCCGGGGATGCCGCGAACGCCGAGCGGCTCGTCGCGAAGGTGCGCGAGCGCATTGCCCGGAGCGTCGCCGCGAAGGAGGGGGACGGGGGGACTTCCACTCCTGGCGGAGAGGGAAAGGGCGTTCCGGATCGGTTGGTGGTGTGGTCCGACGAGCGTGGCCCCTTCGTCAACGTCTGGGCGGACGGGGTCTGCAAGGTCCTGCCCCTGTCGGACGGCGAGACGGAGGAGGCGCTCCAGTCGCGCGTGGAAGAGGCCACCGAGGAGCTGCGCGAGTCCCGCGACGCGGCCAACAGCACGAAGGTCGCGAAGGGGGCGAAGCAGACGGGATTCACGGGCAAGGACGGCCAGTTCGTGGGGGGCGCATTGCCCGCGGACGTGCCCAGGCTGGCGGGCGCCCGGAATGTCGCCAACACGCTGCCGTACCCCGCGAAGATCGCCAACTACGGCCCGGAGATCACCGTCACCGGCTCGAGCAGCCGCTTCGAGATGATGCTGGATTACACGTCCGCGGGCTCGACGACCCTGGACCAGGTGGGCGCGCGGATGCAGCCCATCACGTACTTCTGGGACATCTTCGACGTCACGGACATGCAGCCCGAGAGCCGGGGCGACATGCGCAACGCGGCCCTGAGCTCCGCCAACCAGCTCTCGCGCACGGATGCCATCGCTCGCGACTTCGGGCGGAAGATGGACGACATCGCGGAGGACACGGCGGCGGACGTGGACGACGCCACGTCCGGTTCGGCGCTGTCCGTGGTGGCCACCTGGCCCGCGCGCTCCGCGTGGTTGGGGGTGGTGGGGCTGAGCAACGTGGTGCGCTTCGGGAAGGCGAGCATCAGCAGCTACATCGACCTGGTCACCACGCCTCGGAGCGAGCAGGGCGTGGGGTGGGACCACGAGGGCGAGTTCCTCATCCGCTGCGTCGCTTCGCCCCAGTTCGACGACGACTCGCCCGTCCGTCGCGCCTCCAGCGTGGCCGCGGTCGTCGTCAAGGTGATGGACGTGAACCAGCGCGCGACGCAGGTGAACGACCAGAACCTCGCGAAGCTCAGGCGACTGGAGGCGCTGCGCGACCAGGCCACGGGGGAGGAGCGTGACGGGCTCGACGCCCAGATCGCGGCCCTGCGAAGGGTGGAGACCGCCAGCGTGGCGGAGCTGGGCGGCGATGCGCGCACGGCGATCGAGGAGCGCATCGCGGTGGCGAACCAGCTCGCCGCGGATCGCAAGGGGAGCGTCGCCAGGGACTCGCGGACACCGGCGTCGCGATTGCTGGATGCGCAGCTCGAGCTGCAGGGCATCCCGCTGGAGGAGTACCAGCAGCAGCTCGCCCAGCAGAAGGAGCAGGTGGGCCAGCGGCTCCAGCTCATCGGCAAGGTGGGCGCGCGCATCCCGGGGGCCAACTTCCGGCCGGCCGTGACGCTGGTCTCCGAGGAGAACGGTCAGGTCCACGAGCTCGTCATGATGCTGGGCGAGGCGGCGGGCTCGCGCGAGGGAGCGCGTCACTACCTGCTGGCGGACGTCACGGCGCCCTCTCCGAAGGACCGCTACGTCTTCGAGGGGCGCAGCAGTCAGGCGGGGACGAAGGGCCATGCGGAGGCGGTGCGCAAGGCGTTCGTCGACTTCCGGGAGAACAACGGCTACGGGCGTGGCACGCTGGCCCTCCGGTTGCCGAAGGCGCTGGAGGACGCGGCGGGCGGCCCCTTGGGGCTGGAGCCTCGCATGCGCAGCGCCCCGGGCACGCGCGGCCGGGTGATGCAGCGCCTGACGGACCTGGCCACCGTGGCGGAGATCGCGGGCCTGTTCCTCACCGGCCCCGCGGGCCTGGCGGTCGGACTGGCCGGTGGCCTGGCGGGGGCGGTCGTCGCGGTGGACAGCCTGTCCCGGCGGCACTCGGCGGGCGCGCTCCAGTGGGACTTCCAGACCATCATGGACGTCTCGGCCATCGTCGGCGGAGTGGCGGCGGTGGCAGCTCCCGCGCTGTCGGCACTGCGCAACGCGCCCCGCTGGGCCAAGCGCGTGGAGCGGCTGCAGGGAATCCTCCACATCTACGGCGTCACCCAGCTCGGCTCGACGGTCATCGTCATTCCGTACCAGCTCGAGATGGAGCTGGCGGAGCTGGAGAAGTTGCAGGGGCAGCTCAGTCCGGGTCAGCTGGCGGCGCGGCGGGCGGAGGCCATCCTCGGCGCGGTCCGTTCGGGGTTGATGACGGCGGGCTCGGCGGTGCAGATGCTCCACCCGCCCGACGCGGGCGGCTCGCCTCATGCCGCGGACTCCGAGGACGGCCTCGCCACGCGACCGGCGGAGGGGGAGCCTCGGGTCTCCACGCCGGACGAGGTCATGGAGCCGGTGTCACGTGAGGCACATGAGGCCCGTGCGCCCGGCGACGAGGGGCCGCTGCCCGTGGATGCCGCGGGGCCGACGGCGCGTCCGCCCGCGAAGAGCGAACGCGTCACGGCGCTGGAGCTCGAGCTGGGCGATCTCCAGGGCAAGGTGGCCGTGGTGGAGGTGGGTCCCCCGGAGTTGAAGGGGCGCTCCACGCGGGTGCGCTACCGGAAGGGCCGGGTCCAGATCGAAGTGGGACCCGAGGCGGGGCCTCACCAGATCCGCACGCACGTGGAGACGGCGCGGCTCCTGCGCCGCTACGAGGGGCCCATCGGCCACATCCGTCGGCTGCTGAGCCGGCTCGTCCAGGCCGTCACGCGCATCGCCGGCGACGTCATCCCCGCCTACGGCACGCTCGGCTTCGAGTCCCGGCTGGAGGTGCGCAAGCTGAACCGCATCATCAGCGAGCTGGAGTCCCTCCACGCGGGCATCGACGAACGCATCCAGAAGGTCGGAGACAAGGAGGGCTCGGCGCTGGCCCGTGAGAAGGAGTCCGTCCAGCGGGACATCGCGGAGCTGGAGCTCCAGCTCGAACACTACGAGCGACTCGTCGACTCCCTGGAGGCCGGGCGTGGCTATGTGGCCGCGGAGTACGATGCTGCGACCAAGACCACGCTCTCCACGGTGAAGGGGGATCTGGCGACCCTCCGGACCGCGCTCGAGAAGGATGGGAAGCTGTCGATCGTCACGAAGATCATCGACCAGGCGGCGCTCCTCCAGCAGCAGGGACGGATGACGGGGGTCGAGGCCTGGGTCCAAAATGCCGTGGAACGCGACAAGACGCCCCGGTTGCTGGAGCAGCGCCTGAGCGAACTCTCCGGGGCCGTGAAACAGGCGTTGTTGTCGCCCGCGGATCTCGTGGCCCTGGTTTCGCCGCCCTCGGGGAGCACGGCACCGTTCACGACCTCCGTGACGGCTGGCGGCGGGAGGGCCCGCAGGCAGATAGGGGAGCGCGAGAAGGCCGCGCGCCAGTGGTTCTCGGAAGACCAGGTTGCCGCGTTCGACCTCTGGGCGGATCTTCAGGTGAGCCGCGGCATCAACCTTGAGAAGGCCCTGGACACCAGTGGAGGGAAGGGATTGAAGGAACCCGCCGTGAGGGGCCAGGTCGATTCCATGGCGGACTCGATGACCATGACGGAGCAGGCCCACCGGCATGTCGCGAACCTGGTGGGAGATCCTCTCCGTCCCGACCTGCCTTATGTACGCACTGAAAAGGACGTCCGAATCATTTCGGGGACCAAGCAGGCCGAGATGCGCGACTTCGAGATCGAGCAAGCCTCCGAACTCCATCAGCGCTCCAAGGAGGCGGTCGTCCTCTTCGCCAGCGACGCCGCGGGGAATTCATTTCCGGGCATCGACGGCACCATCGGCTCCCCGCCACGCGCCATACAGCTCAAGTATCTCCCAACGTCCGCCGATGCCTCCGCCGCGCGCAGCACGGCCATGGGCGCCCTGGAAAGGGCGCGCAATGCCGGATTCAACGATGTGGAGGTCTACATCAAGTCGGATGGCAAGGAGATGAAGGACGTTCAGGCCGGCTGGGGTGGCCCCTTGAGCGCGGACGGCGGGCCCCGGACGGTGGGAGACGTCTTCGAGAATCAGATCATCAAGCTCATCGAAATCCAATGTTCCAATGGGGTACTGCGGGTCGAGCTCGTGAACGGAACGTACGTCTTCAAGACGACGCACGTCTTCTAGGAGAAGTGATGGCTGGACTCTTCATCAAAGCGTTTGCGCCGGGCGTGGGGACCGCCGAGGCCGCGGACCGGCTCGCGGAGGCCCTGGCGAAGACTGGCAGGGCCATCCACTCGCGGCAGTGGCGCCACGGGGCCGGGCCTTCCTCCGGGGCCGGCCCCTGGCGGTTCTCCTGGCGGGTGATCCGCGCCACCGCGAGAGGCGGCACGGCGTTGACCCTCCAGGACGGACCCGCCGAGAGCTGGGACCTCGACTTCTTCCGGGCGCTGTCCTCGGTGGTGGATGGCGTGGTGGTGGGCATGGACCTGTATGACCTCCTGTCTCGCCAGGGACTCGCCAGCTTCTTCGCCGGACGCACGATGGAGGTGTCCCTCGAGGATGCCGGCCTCCCGCGCATCGCGCTGGGCGCTCCTCCGCCCCACCTGCTCCTCGGTGGCGCCTCCCTGGAAAGCGTGTACGAGGAGCGCTTCGGCAACTTCTGCAACTCCGTGGGCTCCCTCTTGTACGTGGGAGAAGTCCTCGAAGAGGGACACTGGGAGGTGGCGCCTCCCGCCACGGACTATGTGCGGGAGACCCTGCCAACCGAGAGCCTCCTGGTGTTGGCGAATGTCGAGGCGTCGGACTGGAGCGCCGTGGCCGGACGGCTCGCCCCGGGTGGACGGTGGCGCGCGGGACTGACACCGAGCCTGAAGACTTCCTTCGTCGAACTGCGTCACCCAGGCGTCTTCGACGAAGCACGCGTCATCGCCATCTCCAAGGCACTCGCATGTCCCGTCTCGGCCATCGAGTTGGTGTCGGGCGGTTCGCCCTTCCAGTGGGTCGAGGCGAACCAAGGGGACCTGGAGTCGTCGGGCGTGGGCACGACCGGCATGGATTTCTTCAACACGCTCGGCCGCGCCGTCTTCTTCCTGGGGGAGGGGCCCGGGCTGGTGTTCGGTCGTGGCGCCGGCGGGTGGCACGAAATCCCCAGATGAATCCGGCTTGATTCAAACCATGGGCCAGATCGAAAGACAGACCCGATGGGGCTTGGAAAAATCACCGCGATAAAACCAAGGCATAAAGGCTGGCGCGTATAGTTGATGGATTGGCGGGGGAAGTGATAAATAGATGTCAGACCCCCTGGTTATAAGCCTCGTCAACGCAGGGACATGGAACCGGCGCCAGTCGCGCCGCCGTGTTCATTCGTGGGACAGAATTGTCTTGCTGATGGCCAGTGGCTGTGTGGCTTGGATTGCGTCATGACCTGATGGGTCGGGCGCCTGATATTCATTTCAAGGAGAGGTGGCATGGCGACCTATCTGCATCCAGGTGTCTACCTGGAGGAGATTCCGAGCGGTGCAAAGCCTATCGAAGGAGTCGCCACGTCGCTGGCTGCCTTCGTGGGCGCGGCGACGCGGGGGCCTCTGGGCACTCCGGTGCTGGTGCACAGTCTGGAGGAGTACGAGCGCACCTTCGGGGCCATCAGCAGTGAGCAGGATGTGATGGGTTTCGCGGTGCTGGCCTACTACCAGAACGGCGGCAAGGACGCGTATATCGCCCGCGTGGCGGACCCCACGGGGGCCGTGGCGGCCACCGCGACGCTGAACAACGCGGATGTGTCGCCGGACCCGGTGCTCAAGTTGAGCGCCACCAGCCCCGGAGACTGGGGCAACGGCCTCCACCATCGCGTGGTGCGCTCGGCCTCCACGGCGGCGCCGACCTTCACGCTCGAAGTGGGCCACATGGAGCTGGTGGACGGGCTGCAACGCTTCAAGGCGGACCTGTCCTTCCCGAACCTGTCCATGAACGAGCGCTCACCGAGCTACGCGCTGTCGGTGGTCAACGGCGACTCCTCGCCGGTGCGGCTCGAGTTCGCCAACGCCTCCGTGAAGGACCTGGCCGACTCCGGCAAGCTGACGGGCGCGGCCCTCCACGCGACGGCGGTTCCCGCCAACTACTTCACCACCTTCGGCCTCCCGGAGGAGCTGTCGTTCAGCATCAACCTGGACGCGCTGGGCACGCGCAACTTCACTGTCCTGAAGACGCCCCTGGCGCTCGGGGGGACGGACGCGGACGCGGACGCGGCGAAGGTGGCCGCCGCCATCCAGCTGGCGGTGCGGGGCATCTCCGGCACGGACGCGCCCTTCAAGGACTTCACCTGCACCTACGAAACGGCCACGCGCCAGTTCGTGCTCTCGTCGCCGAAGTCGTCGTACGCCTCCGTGGAGGTCTACGACACGGGCTCGGGCCCCACGCTCGCCAAGGTGATGAGGCTGGACCCGGCCTCCAACCCCACCGCGGCACACGGCGCCGTGATGCTGACGCCCGCGTCGGTGGAGGCCAGCTCGACGGCGAAGCTCGCGGGCGGGGCGGCCAACGCGCCCCGCCCGGAGGACTTCCAGGCCGTCTTCGGTGGCGCGCTGAGGAAGATCCGCGACATCACCACGGTGGTGCTGCCGGGCAACGCGCTGCCGAGCACCGGCGCGGGCAACGGCGCCGTCGCCGCGGCGCTCGCGCACTGCGAGGAGATGCGCAACCGGGTGCTCATCGTCGACCCGGAGCCTGGCTTCGAGCTGACGTCGGCCTCGCGCGTGGACCAGCTCAAGCTGCCGACGTCCACCTATGCCGTCGCCTACTACCCCTGGGTGAAGGTGGCCAACCCCTTCTACAAGGCGGAGGCGCCGGGCACGAAGAGCCCCACTGTGAAGGTGGCGCCGTCGGCGTTCGCGGCGGGCATGTGGTCGCGCGTCGACGCGCGCCGGGGCGTGTGGAAGGCGCCCGCGGGCGTGGAGACGGGGCTGACGGGCGTGGCGGGCCTGGAGTTCGGTGTGGATGACGGCGTGCAGGACCAGCTCAACCCGCTGGGCGTCAACGCGCTGCGCGCGCTGCCGAACTTCGGCTCGGTCATCTGGGGGGCGCGCACGCTGGCCACCAAGGCGGACCCGGAGTGGCGCTACGTGTCCGTGCGCCGCACGGCCATCCTCATCGAGCAGAGCGTCTACAACGGCATCCAGTGGGCGGTGTTCGAGCCCAATGACCACCGGTTGCACGCGGCGCTGCGCACCAACATCGGCTCGTTCATGGACGGCCTGTTCCGGGCCGGTGCCTTCCAGGGAGAGAAGGCCTCCGACGCGTACTTCGTCCGCTGCGGTCTGGGCGACACCATGACCCAGGGGGACATCGACCGGGGGCAGGTCATCGTCGTCGTCGGGTTCGCGCCGCTCAAGGCCGCTGAGTTCGTCATCGTCCGCATCCAGCAGAAGCTCCAGCAGTAGGTCCACGACCGAGGTGATGAGACATGGCCGCACCAATGTTCACGGTGAACACGCACCGGCACGACCCGTACCGGACCTTCAAGTTCCAACTGCTCATCGACGGCCGTCCGGTGGCCGGGCTCAAGAAGATGGGCGCCCTGAAGAAGAAGACGGAGGCCATCAAGTGGCGCACGGCGGGAGACCCGTCGCACGAGCGCATCCTGCCGGGAGGCACCAGCTACGACCCCATCACCCTGGAGCAGGGGCTGACGCATGACCCCGTGTTCGAGGCCTGGGCCGCCCTGGTGAACAACGTCGAGGGTGACGCGGCGATGTCCTTGAAGAACTTCCGCAAGGACCTCGTGCTCAACGTCCTCAACCTGCAGGGGCAGGTGGCCATCTCCTACAAGATCCTCCGGGCCTGGGTGTCGGAGTACCAGGCGCTGCCGGACCTGGACTCGCAGGCGATGAACACGGTGGGCATCCAGACGCTCACGCTCCAGCACGAGGGCTGGCAGCGTGACACGAGCGTGGCCGAGCCCGCGGAGACCTGATGCTGCTGCCGGGTGGACTCCTCCGCGCCGGCGCGCTCCGGCGACAGTTCTCCTTCCGCGAACCGGACGGAGTCCTCGAGCTGGAGCTCGCGGAGCTGGCGCGGGGGCGCGGGTCGCTGCCGCGCAAGGTCTCGCGGGTGCTGGCGGCGGCGCTGGAGCACGTGGGCGGTGCTCCGGTGGACGGGGTGCTCGCGGGTGAGCTGTGTGTCGCGGATCGCCAGTTCCTGATGCGGGGACTGGAGCGGCTGCTCGGCCTGGAGCGGCCGTGGCACACGGTGGTGTGCGGCGCGTGCGGCGAGCGGTTCGACTTCGAGCTGCCGGTGTCGCGCCTGCCGGTGAAGCAGGCGGGGGAGGGCTTCCCCTTCGCGGAGGTGGAGACGGGGCAGGGGCGGGTCCGGGTCCGCGTGCCCGCGGGCGCGGACCAGGAGGCCGTCGTGGAGGAAGGGCGGATGGACGCGCACGCGCTGCTGGCGCGCTGCGCGGAGCCGTTGGACGCCTCCACGTGGGACGTGACGCGGCTGGATGCCGCGGACGTGCAGCGCATCGACGAGGCACTGGAGGCGGTGTCTCCAGCGGTGGTGACACGGGTCCGGGCGCCCTGCGCTGCATGCGGGGATGTGCGGGAGGTGGAGGTGGACCCGTATGGGTGCCTGTCCATGGACCCGGAGGCGTTGCTGGAGGAGGTCCACACGCTGGCGTCGACGTACCACTGGAGCGAGCGGGACATCCTCGCGCTCCCGAGGCACCGGCGGCGGCGGTACCTGCGTCTCGTGGAACGGGGCGCGGGTGTGACGACGTGAAACGACTTTGGAGTCCGCGATGGGGTTTCTGGCTGACATCCTTGCCGATGCGCTCCCGCACCGGGTGCCCGAGGCACCGCTGGATGAGCGGGAGGACACACCTGTGTCCGAGGTCGTCGGGGAAGCACCACCGGCGTGGGGCGGAGAGCCCGCCCCCCGGTCCGCGGACCATGACTGGGAGGCCAGGCCTGACTCCGGAAACGGAAGTCGAGGTCTGGGAAAGGTGGCTAGCGCAGTGGTCCCTCAGGGGCAGGGCGGCATCCTGGCAGGTGCCGTCCGAGTTCCAGTGGAGGCTGCTGGGGAACCGGACCGGGAGACCGGTGACGACCCCGACAGCCTTGATTCTCTACCCGACCCGGTCCTGGTGAAGTCACGTGGGGCGGGGGGGGTCGAGGTGCCTGAAGGCGTGCCCGGACTGACGTCGCTTCCTCGTGGAGCGAAGTTGGAAGAAGGCAGGTCCCAGGACACCGAGCGCCCCTCCGTTCCGCCTCTGGTTTCGACAGGCCTGCTCAGGAGAAAGCCACAGGGGTCCGCCACCCCTCCCGCCTTTATGCCGTCCGTGCCTCCGCGTGTTCCGGAGGCTCGAGGTCCATTGATGCTCGCGTCCCAGGAGGCCGCGCCTGGCCGGTCCTCGGGGCCGGCGGCACCGGGGGGCTTCGTTCAAGAAGCCCCAGCGCCGAAGGGGCGGGCCGCTCCCGGGTCCGCTTCGTCCGAGTCCGCCGCTTCCGAGTCCGCCGCGTCCGAGACTCCGTCTCGTGCCCAGCGCCCGGTGCCGGGCGCGCCCGCCGCCGAGCAGGAGGCGCGGGCGATTCCTCGGGACGTCGCGCGCCAGGCTCCGCCGCCAGGGGAGGCCGCGCGAGGGGCCGCTCCGGCGTTGCCGCCAGGGGAGGCCGCGCGAGGGGCCGCTCCGGCGTTGCCGCCGCGGCGCGAGCTCCAGGAGCCCCGTGTGCACATCGGCGAGGTGCACGTGGTCATCACCGCGCCGGCGCCCGCGCCCGCGTCTTCCTCCGCGATTCCGGGCCAGGGCTCGGACTTGCTCAACCATTACTACCTCCGGAACGCCTGAGATGGCCCTGCCTGAATCCTCGGTCTCCGTGGCCTGCCGCTCGCTGGCGGACTTCGTTCGCGAGAGCTTCCGCCTGCAGGGGCAGACGGTCCGCGTGCCCATTGGCACGCCCGCCGCCGCCGCGCCCGCCACGGGGGACACGGACCACCGGGTCAACCTGTTCTTCCACCGCTTCGAGCCACCGCCCATGGGCGCGGACGTGTTGCCCGGTCAGCCCTGGTTCCTGCGCGTGCACTGCCTGGTGACGGCGTTCGCCGCCGCCGAGGACACGGTGAGCGCGGGGGAGAACGACCTGCGCCTGCTGGGCGAGGTCATCCGCTTCTTCCACGAGAAGCCCGTCATGGACGCGCTGGACGCCTCCGGCGAGGGGGTCCGCCTGCAGCTCATCTTCCAGCCGCTGAGCCTGGATGACATCAACCGCCTCTGGTCCACGCAGAAGGACGTCGTCTACCGGCCGTCCGTGGCCTACGAGGTGGCGCTCGTGCCGGTGGTGCCGCGCACGCGCACGCGCGAGGCGCCTCGCGTGGTGTCCGTGGGGGCACACGTGCAGTCTGGGACACAGCGCGGGCCGGTGCCGGCGGTGCCAGCCTGGACGCCGCCCCTGGCGCGGCTGAGGGTGGATCCCCGGTTGGAGGACTGGGCGCCGCAGGTCGGCTTCGTGCGCGCGGGGACCTGCACGCAGAGCCTCGTGTTCGAGGTGGGCAGCCCGGAGCTGGCGGGCTTCACGCCAGAGGTCGTGGTGGCCGGAGCGGCCGGGGCGAGCGTGCACTTCCGGTGGGACGTCTGGGACCAGGCCCTGGGGTGGCGCACGGTGGACACGGCGGTCGACATGACGCCGGCCGTGCTGGAGGTGGACCCGGAGCAGCCGCCCGCCGCGTCGCGTGTGCCGGTGCCGCTGCCCTTCTCGGACCATGCGGGACAGGCCGTGCTCTATGCCGTGCGCCGCTACCGGCGCGCCGCGGACGGACCGGAGGGCGTGGAGCTGGAGGCGCGGGGCAACCCCGTCTTCGTCACCTTGCATGGAGGTGGCGCATGAGCACGGACCCACTGCGGGCGGAGGTGGAGCGGGTGGAGTTGCTGGGGCAGTGCCTGTCGCGGCTGCGGCAGGGGGCGTCGTTGGAGGACGCGGTGCTGGAGCGGCTGCGCGAGGCCCAGGCGCGGGTGCGGGGGGCCCGGGAGGATGGCTCGGCGTGGCGCCGGCTCCGCGCGAGCCAGCTCGCTCCCGTCGAGTACGACGTGCTGGCCTGCGCGGTGGCGCCCGAGATGGAGCCTCGCGTCGGCTGGCTCTTCCAGCAGCTCCAGCCCGGCGCGGCGCAGCCGGTGTATCCCACGGCGGCGCTCATCCAGGAGCTGCTCGCATTGCAGCCCGCGGACGGCGCGAGGTTGTCGTCGGTGTTGTCCGAGGACGCGCCCCTGCGGCGCCTGGGGTTGCTGGAGCGCGACGAGGGAGGCCCCTACTCGCCCATCCGGCCGAGCCGGGGGCTCACGCCGCGCCTGCTCGGAGCCCCGGAGCCGCCCCTGTCGCTCCCGGGCGCGTTGCGGGTGCCGGGCACGGCGCGCTGGGAGGAGCTGGTGCTTCCGGAGGCGAAGCTGGCGCTCCTGCGGGAGTTCCTGTTGTGGCTCCAGCATCGCGAGACGGTGGTGGAGCAATGGGGAGGCCGCGCGATGGGCGGCCCCGTGGCGCTGTTCTCCGGCCCGTCCGGGACGGGGAAGACGTTCGCCGCCTCGGTGCTCGCCACGACGATGGGCTGGGAGCTGCACCGCGTGGACCTGGGCGCGCTCGTCAGCAAGTACATCGGCGAGACGGAGAAGAACGTCAGCAAGCTCTTCGACTCGGCCCACGGGCGCGACGTCATCCTCCTCTTCGACGAGGCGGACAGCCTCTTCGGCCGCCGTGGCGAGGTGCGCGAGGCCCGCGACCGGTACGCCAACCAGGAGGTGAGCCACCTGCTGGCGCGAATCGAGCAACACACGGGGCCGTGCATCCTCACCACCAACCTCAAGGGCAACCTGGACCCGGCGTTCGCCCGCCGCTTCCAGGTGGTGGTGGAGTTCCCCCGGCCGGACGCCCGCGCGCAGGCGAGGTTGTGGCGGGGGCTCTTGCCGCCGCGCGCGCCGCTGTCGCCGGAGGTGGACCCGGAGGTGCTGGGCTCGGCGGTGAGCCTGTCCGGTGGCGGCATCCGCAACGCCGCGCTGCACGCGGCCTATCTCGCCGCGGGCGCGGGGACCCCCATTGGCATGCGGGAGATCGCGCTCGCGGTGTGGCGAGAGCTGGGCAAGGAGGGGCGCGACGTGTCCGCCTCGGAGCTGGGGCCCTTGCGCAAGCACCTGCCAAAGGAGCTCGGGCCATGCTGACCATCGACGCGTTGCACCTGCGGCTGCCAGCGGGCTTCGAGCGCCGCGCGGACACGCTCGTCCGGCTCGTCGCGCGCGAGCTGTCCCGCGTGCACGTGGTGGATGAAGGGACGCACCACGTGCCTTCCGCGCACCTGTCGCTGCACGTGGACCTGTCGCTGCCGGATGGGGAGGTGGCCTCGCGCATCGCCCACGCGCTCGTCACCCATGTCAGGGGCGCGGTGGAGACTGGCCGGGTCGAAGAGGAAGGAGGCCGCGGATGGTGAGGGTGAGCAGGGGCGCGCTGGTGGAGTACGGCCTGTCCGTGCCTCCCCTGGCGCTGGTGTTCGACTTCAATCCGCGCACGCTCTCGCGCACGCGCACGCTCACCTTGCGCACGCCGGGGACGCCAGGGCTGCGCGGGGCCTACGACTTCGCGCTGCCCACGGAGACGCCCCGCGTGGCACAGGGCGTGTCGGTCGAGCCGGAGTCGTTCACGCTGGAGATCCTCCTGGACGCCACCGACCGCATGCACGAAGGCGACGCGGTGGCGGCCACGCTGGGCATCCAGCCGGAGCTGGACACGCTGCGCACGCTGGTCGAGCCGAAGTCGCAGGGGCCGGGAGGGCTCCAGCTGCTGGCCAGCCTGGGGCTCGGGTCGGAGCGGGCCTTCCAGCGCGAGCAGTTCGCGTCGGTGCTGCTGTTCGTCTGGGGGGGCCAGGTGCTGCCCGTGTTCCTGACGTCCGTCCGGGTGGAGGAGACGAACTTCCTGCCATCGCTGGTGGCCTACCGGGCGACGGTGTCGCTCACGTTGCAGGTCATCGAGGGCAACAACCCGTTCTACCTGCGGGAGAAGGCCCGTCAGCTCGTGGGCGCGGCGGTCAACAGCGGCCGGCTCACCGCGGACCTGCTCAAGGGGGTGCTGTGATGTTCCCGCGTGACTCGCGGTATGCGAAGGCCCGTGCCTTCGACGAGGACCCGGTGTTGGGGGAGGTGTTCCGCGGCGTGAGGCCTCGCGCCATCGGCCCGGCCACCGGCGTGTTGGAGCACGTGGTCCGCTCCGGTGAGCGCCTGGATCTGCTGGCGCGCCACTACTACAACGACGCGAGGCTGTGGTGGCGCATCCTGGACGCCAACCCGGGCTTCCTCTTCGGCGGCGACCTGACGCTCGACGGCTTCGTGGGCCAGGTCATCCTCATCCCCCGGGCCACGGAATAGCGCCATGCTGGCCGACCTGTTCAGCGAGCGCTTCCGGGCACCCGTCGAGTGCGCCATCGAGGTGCGAGGCCGTCCCATCACCTCGCTCTATCCGTTCCTGCGCGAAGCCCGCGTGGAGATGAGCCGCGACCGGGTCGGCGTGGCGACGCTCGTCTTCGACACGCGCCGCGACGAGAGCGGGCGCTGGACGGTGCAGGACGCGGAGGTCCTGGCCCCCTGGGAGCCCATCCTCATCGAGGCCCGCTTCGGTCAGCGCACCGAGGAGGTGCTGCGGGGCTTCGTGCGCGAGGTGCGCGCGGACTACCCCGAGGACATGGGCACCGCCCGCGTCACGGTGTCCTGCCAGGACGAATCGCTGGCGATGGACCGCGAGCACGTGCGGCGCGTGTGGGGCGCGGAGGTCCCCACGTCGGACGGCGTGCTGCTGGCGGAGATCGCCGCGCGCCACGGTCTGGCGGTGGACCCCACCAGCGGCGCCGGCCTGAGCGGCTTGGTGGTGCCGCAGGACTCCTCCGACATCCGGTTCCTGCGTGCCCGGGCCGAGGCCAACGGGTACGAGCTGCTGGTCCGGGGGGGCGTCATCTACTTCGGCCCCATGCGGCTGGACGCCGAGCCCCAACCGACCATCCGCGTCTACGCGGGCCTGGACACGCACTGTCGCGCGTTGAGCGTCACCACGGACGGGCACCGCCCGAACACGGTGGCGGTGGACCTGGCCCCCTTGTCGGGCGCGGAGCCACGCCGGCAGGAGGTGACGCCGGACCTCCCGCTGCTCGGGACCCGACAGGCGCACGGTGGACGTGAGGGGCGCGACTTCACGTGGCTGCTCACCCGCGAGGGGGCCGTGGACGAGGAGGAGCTGCTCGCCCGGGCCCGGCGCAAGGTGAACGACTTCTCCCTGCGCGTGCGCGCGGAAGGGGAGCTGGACGGCACGGCCTACGGCCATGTCCTCAAGGTGGGCCAGCCCGTGGGCGTGGACGGCGTCGGTGAGTGGCTGGGCGGCATCTACTACGTGGACGCCGTCACGCATGTCTTCTCTCACGAGGGTTACCGGCAGGGGCTGCGCCTCCTGCGCAATGCCTACGGGGACAACCTCGGGGGCGGGGCGCTCAACGTGCTGGGAGGTCTCCTGTGACGCCAGAGCTGCTCACGGAGCTCGTCCGGCATACGCGCGACAAGTACTTCGGCAAGTACCGGGGCTTCGTCGTGGACAACCAGGACCCGGAAGGACTGGGGCGCCTCAAGCTGCGGGTGCCGTCGGTGCTGGGCGCCGAGCCCTCGCCCTGGGCGCTGCCCTGCGTGCCCTTCGGTGGCGCCGCGGGACATGGCTGGTTCGCCATTCCGGAGGTGGATGCCCAGGTGTGGGTGGAGTTCGAGGAGGGGGACCTGCGCAGGCCCATCTGGACGGGGACGTTCTGGCAGAAGAAGGAGGACGTGCCGGAGGACGCGGCGAAGACGCCTCCCACCACGCGCCTGCTGCGCACGCCCGCGGGCCACGTGTTGCGGTTCGACGACGCGAAGGACGAGGAGGCGGTGCTGCTCCACCACCCGAAGGGGGCCGAGCTGAGCATCGACCCGAAGGGGACGGTGGCGCTGACGGACGCCAAGGGCGCCACGGTGGTGCTGGACGCGGAGGGCGAGGAGCTGCGCGTCGAGGACAGTCACGGCAACTCGCTCGTCCTGTCCTCCAGCGGCGTGCGGGTGGAGGACTCGCACGGCAACACCATCGAGACCGCGTCCTCGGGGGTGAAGGTGAAGGGCCAGCAGGTGGTGGTGGAGGGGACGCAGGTGCTCTTGGGCGGCAGTGGCGGGGAGCCCGTCATCAAGGGGCAGAGCTTCCTCACCCTGTTCGCCACGCACGTGCACACCTCGTCGGCGCCGGGGGGCCCCACGTCGCCGCCCATCCCCCAGGGCGAGATGAGCACGCTGTCGACGTCGGTGATGACGAAGTGAGGGAAAGGGACGAGGGATGAGCGAGCCATTCGATCAGCGTCAGCGCCTGGGGGACCCACCGTGCCTGGCCTTCCCGTTCCGCGTGGAGGCGCAGGGGCCGGCCATCAGCCGGCGCGGCCAGCACGTGCGGGAGCAGATCGAGCAGGTCCTCTTCACCACGCCCGGAGAGCGGGTGTTCCGCCCGGACTTCGGGGGTGGGGCGAAGATGCTGGTGTTCGAACCCAACGGCACGCCGCTGTGGGACGTGACGCGGCGGCGCATGCAGGCGGCGCTGGCGGACGCGCTGCGCGGAGAGGTGGACCCGGGCAGCCTGGAGCTGGAGGTGACGGGCGAGGACGAGAAGCTCCAGCTCGTCGTGCGCTACCGCCTCACCACGCTGGGGGTTCCCCAGCAGCAGCTCTTCGCGGTGGGAGGCGTCGGTGGCTGACACGCCCGTCCCTGAAATCATCTTCGAGCCCGGGCTGCCGGGGTGTGGCCGCCGCGTGGTGCGGGGACTGCCCCGGCCGCTCCCCGACGTGGGCAACGACTTCGACTGGCAGGTGCGCGACTTCGACGGCTTCCGCCGCTTCATGATGGAGGAGCTGGCGGCGCGCTTCCCGGAGCGCCAGCGCTGGACGGCGGCGGACATCGAGGTCGTCCTGGTGGAGGTGCTGTCGGCGGTGCTCGACCAGCTGTCGGACATGGCGGACCGGGTCGCCGCCGAGTCCTTCCTGGAGACCGCGCGCCGGCCGGAGTCCGTGCGGCGGCTGTTGCGGCTCATCGGCTACGACGCGGAGCGCATGGCCTTCGCCGCGGGAGACATCCGCACCAACCCGGCGGCGGATGGGGCGGGGGCGAGGACGGAGCTGGAGCAGGCCTGGGCGGCGAACCCCTTCTTGATGGAGGCGGCGCGGCGCGCGGGGCCTCGCGAGCTGCACGTCCAGCGGCGCATGGTGACGGTGGAGGACTACGGCGGGATGCTGGAGGAGCACCCGCTGGTCCGCCACGCGCAGGCCTCGCTGGAGTGGGGCGGCTCGTGGACCGTCGTGCGGGTGGCCATCATCGGGGGGAATGACCGGGTGCTGGATGCCGTGGAGGGCACGAGCGCCGCGGCCACCACGCCCGCGGACCTGCGCAAGCGCGTGGAGCGCTTCCACATCGAGCGGGGGCTGGATGCGCCGCACTGGCCGGACACCACCCTGCGCACGTTGCTGGGCGGCTACGTGGAGACGTACCGGATGATTGGCCAGGAGGTGCAGCTCCAGGACGCGGTGCCGGTGGGCATCCAGCTGGCGTTCACCGTCCAGGTGGGGCCGGACTACTTCCAGTCCGAGGTCCGCTCCGCGGTGGAGCAGGCCCTCGGGCGCGGCCCGGGAGGGTTCTTCGAGCCGGGCCGGCTGCGCTTCGGCGAGGACGTCAACGCCAGCGACCTCATCCAGACGCTCACCGCGCTGGAGGGCGTGGAGACGGTGCAGTTGGATCAGCTCAAGCGTTTCGGCGCGCGCTACCTGGACCAGGTCGCCACCGGCCGCATCCTGCTCCAGGGCATCGAGCTGGCCACGTGTGACAACGACCCGGCCCATCCGGAGCGGGGCTCGTACACGTTGAACCTGCAGGGCGGGAGGCGAGGGTGAGCAAGTCAATGGACATCACCCGGTGGAACCGGGCGGGGTTGCGGCGCATCCGCTACGTGGACGCCAACGCGGCCACGCTGCTCGAGGAGCTCCGTGCGCGATTGGACGAGCGCTTCAACCGGCCGGAGGCGTCCGTCCGCTGGCCCGGGATGCAGGCTCCGGTTTCGGAGAGCGAGTCCGAGCGGCAGGCGCGGCTCGTGGCCCAGTACGAGGCCCCGCGCGCCTCCGTGCCGGATTGGGGGTGGGAGATTGCCCGCGCCCTGGCGCGTGCGACGCACGTCCTCACCGAGCACGTGGATGCCTATGCCAACGAGGGCTACCTGGGGACGGCGACCCAGTGGGAGAGCCTGCGCCGGCTGGTGGAGATGATCGACTACCACCCGTCGCCTCCCGCGTCGGCCTTCACGCCGCTGGTGGTGCACGCGAAGGCGGGGACGCGGGGACGGCTGGGGCGCGGCTTCGCGGTGCGGCACTCGCCGCCGGACGGGGGAGCGCCCGTCACGTTCGAGTCGCTCGACGACCTGGACGTGGACGCGGAGCTCAACCTGCTCCGGCCCGCGGGGCATGGGGTGAGTCCGGACGCGCTGGGACACTCCACGAAGAAGCTGGTGTTGGAGGGGAGCCTCTCCGGCATCAACACGGGGGAGCCCGTCGTCCTCGAGAGCGAGGTGGATGGGCGGTGCGTGGCCTTCGTGGTGGACAGCGTCCTCCAGGAGGCGGGGACCACGACCCTGCGGGTGACCCCCACGCTCCCGAGCAACGTCTTCACGCTCGGGCGCACGCGCGTGCATGTCCGCCCCAAGGAGCGGTTGCCGGTCCAGGGGCCGCTGCGGACGGGCGGCGCGGTGGGGTTGACGCTGCGGCTGGCGGTGGAGCCGCGGGGCCTGCTCGCGGGGGACATCGTCACCGTGTCGGACGGGCAGCGGCGCTACTACCGGCGCGTCACCGCCGTGGACGGGAAGAAGGTGGGGTTGGACCAGGGCGTCGGCGAGCTGGCCCTGTCGCAGGCGGTGCTGGCCCGGCCGGTGGTGGTGCCGGTGGCGCGGCAGATGGGGAAGCGGATCCTCACCTCGAGCGAGCCGCCCACGGCGGCGTACTTCGTCCAGGTCCCCGGTGCCTGGCAGCGCTTGAACGGGGAGACGCTGGGGGACCCGCGCGCCTTCGAGGACCCGGTGCGGGAGTACGAGGTGCACGTGGTGTCCGCCGCCGAGGTCCCGGTGGAGACCTCCGAGGAGGCGAATCGAGGCTACACCCTGCTCAAGCTCACCCAGCGGCTCGGTGCGGGAGAGACGGAGGCGTCGCTGCTCAACCCGCAGTCCTTCCTGGCGCCGCCGCCCGCGTCCGCGGGGGGCTGGGAGGTGGACACCTTCCTGATGGCGGACGACTCGGCGTCGTTGCTGCCACGGACCCTGTGGGCGGACAAGCCCAAGGGGATTTCGGCGGGGGACTTCGCGGTGGTGGTGACGGGCGTGCAGGCCTCGTGGGGGCGGCTGGCCTCGGTGGCGAACAACGCCGAGCTGGGGCGCACGGAGCTTGTCCCCGTGGACGGCTGGCAGGGCCGGGGCGGGGGAGAGTTTCCCCGAGCGGAGACGCGCGTGTACGGCCGCTTCCAGGAGGTGGCGCGGCTGGTGGGGTGGGACGAGAACGCCACGCCGCTGTCCGGCACGCAGGTGCCGCTGGACACGGTGCCACGGGGCCTGACGTTCGGCCGCGCCGTGGTGGTGCGGCAGGAGGGCGGCACGGCGCCGCCGCTGCTCACGCGCGTGCAGGGCACCGGCGAGGGCTTCGTCGCGCTGGTGGACCCGCTGCCTTCCGGCAGCACGGTGGACAACCTGGTCCTCCACGCGAACGTCGTCCTGGTGGGGCACGGAGAGCGCAAGCCCGAGGAGGTGCTGGGCAGCGGAGACGCCACCCAGACCGGGCAGGCGTTCGTGCTGCGGGAGCGCGGCCTCTCGTTCGTCGCGGACTCCACGCGCGCGTCGGGCGTGCGCGCGGACCTGGAGGTGAAGGTGGCGGGCCGCCGCTGGCAGGCGGTGGAGAGCCTGCGTGAGTCGGGCCCCACGGACCCGCACTACACGGTGCGCCTGGTGCGCGACGGGGAGCTGGCGGTCGTCTTCGGTGATGGGCGCAACGGCCGGCGACTGCCGACGGGCGCGAACAACGTGCGGGTGGGCTTCCGCGCGGGCTCGGGGCTGCGAGGCAACCTGCCCGCGGGCAGCCTCGCGAAGCCGAGCCGGCCGCATGCGCTGGTGGAGGCGGTGGAGCAGCCGCTGCCCGCTTCGGGGGGCAATGACATGGAGGACGTGGAGGCGCTGCGCCGCACCGCGCCCGCCACGGTGCTGACGCTGGAGCGCGCGGTGTCGACGGAGGACTTTGCCAGCCTCGCCATGGGCCACAGCAGCGTCTGGCAGGCGCGCGCGCTGCTCAAGCGCAACCCCGGCTCCCGCATGGAGCTGGTGGAGGTGGTGGTGGTGCCCGCGGACGGTGGAGAGCTGGGGCCCCTGAAGCAGTCCCTGGCGGACTTCCTGCGTGCCCACGCGCTGCCGGGCGTGGAGGTGTCGCTCTCCCGATATCTCAGCGAGCCGGTGACGCTCGACGTGGAGGTGGAGGTGGACACGCGGGCCTTCAACCCGGACGCGGTGGTGCAGGCGGTGCGGGCAGCGCTGCTGGACGCGCTGTCGCTGCGGCACCGGGGGCTGGGACAGGCGCTGTACCTCAGTGACGTCTACAAGGTGGTGGAGGCCGTGACGGGTGTGGAGAGTTCCATCTGTGTGATGGCCGGTGTGCCGGGACTGCAGCGCAAGGACGCGCCGTCCGGCGCGCACGTCGTCTACCTGGCGCCGGAGGGGCAGGACCTGTCCGTGCGCTTCAAGGAGTACTCACTGTGAGCTCGGGAAGCGGGGGTACGGGGAGCGGGCTCGGCGCGCAGCTCTACGGGCTGCTGCCGGAGGTGTACCGCACGCGCGACAACGGCGATTTGCGCGACTACCTCGGGTCTTGTGGCGAGGTGCTGGACCTGGTCCGCGGGGTGATGGCCCAGCGGTTGGCGGATGCGTTCCCGGACCATCCGGACGCCCAGGGCTGGACGCTGCCGTACCTGGCGGAGCTCCTGGACGTGAAGCTGCTGTCGCCCGCGGAGCCGGAGCAGCGGCGTGAGCTGTCCCAGGCCGTGTCGCTGCGCCAGCGCAAGGGCACGCCCGGGTCGGTGGCCGAGGTCGCCCAGGACGTCGGCCAGTATGCGTGGGACACGGAGGACCCGCGCAACGAGCCGTCCGAGCCTGTCTACCTCCAGGAGGGTTGGAGGCGGGTGGCGGTGACGCCGCGCGTGGGACAGCCGTTGCTGCCGCCGGAGTCGCTCGGGGCCCTGCCACTTCCGGCGGGGGCGCCAGCGCGACGGCACCCGGCGCTGCCCGCGGCGACGGTGGACCTTCGTTACCTGTCCCGCAAGGTGGCGCTGCCGCCGCGTGGGGATGGTTCGTCGCGGCCGCCGTTGCAGGAGAACGTGCACGGCATCCCCGCGGCGCCCGGCCACTTCGACGACGTCTCCCGGCGGACGCCGGACCTGCGCCGGCCCTCCGCGAGGCAGGGACAGGTCCACCCCAAGCGCGTCGCGGTCTTCACGCTGCCCAGGGTGGGGTTCTTCCCTCCGGGCTGGGAGTTCGGAGACACGCGCCCGCTGCCCGTGCCCCCGGAGCCGTCGCGCGTGCTGCCCCGGCGCCGTCAGGGGCCCCTGACGCCCGAGCCGGAGTCGGGCGCCTACGTCCTCGAGAACCTCGTCCTCCCTGAGGGAGAGGACGTCATCGTCAGCAATCGGCCGCTGGTGATGCGCAACTGCGTCGTCCAGGGAAACATGTACATCGACGTCTCCGATACCTCGCACGTCATCGAGGACTCCATCGTCACGGGGATGGTGACGAAGAACCTGGGGAACGAGCTCGTCGTCCGCCGCTCCGCCTTCGGCCACCTCCAGTTGGAGGCGGGCACGTTGGACGTGGTCGGCGCGACGGTGGAGGACAGCCTCCTGGGTTCACTGGAGAGCACGGCGTTGATCACGTTGCTGAGCGTGACGGTGCTCGGCTCGATGGACGCGGCGCGGTGCTTCGCCAACGACTCGCTCTTCGCGGGCTCCGTCACTCCCCACCCCGGGGTGGGCAACTGCTTCCGCTACTGCCGGCTGCCAGCGGCCGCGCTGGGGGCGTACACCGTGGAGGGGCAGCCCGCGGAGGCGTACGCGTGTACGAGCGAGGTGCCCCGTTTCCGCGCCGCCGTCTTCGGAGCCCCCGGCGCTGGCGTGCTCGCGAGCGACAGCGGCGCGAGGCTGCTCGATGGCGCGGAGGATGGAGGGGAGCTGGGAGCCTACCGCCACCGTCGCTATGCGTTGCGCGACGAGGCGGTGCTCGCCCGGCTCCGTGAATCCCTGCCCGCGGGCATGAGCGCCATCCTGGTTCCCGACGAGCGGCTCGGCCTGGCCCTGCCCGTCGTCACGCCTCCTTCCACCTGATTCCCGCTTCGACTCCAGCGGAGTTCCTCATCATGAAGACCCAGATTTCACGCGACTCCCACGACTCCTCCAAGCGCTACTCCGGCGTCTACCAGCAGCAGGGGCGGATGCTCACCGACGCGGACTGGAACGAGTTGGTGTCCATCATCAACGACCGCGTCACCAGCGCGCTGCGGGACGTGGTGGGCAGCGGCGGCCCTGCCACCGGCAAACTGCTCATCTCCAACACGCTGCAGATGACGCCCGGCAGCGTCTACGCGGACGGGCTGATGGCCACGCTGCCCGGCACGACGCCCTTCACCTACGCCACCCAGCCGGACTTCCCGTTGGCTCCGGGGACACCCGCGGTGAACGAGAGCCTCTACGCGGACGTCTGGGAGCGGCCGGTGCTGTTCCTGGAGGACCCGAACCTCCAGGACCCGGGGCTGCACGGCGCGGACACGTGCACACGCACGCAGGTGATGCTGCAGATCAAGCGCTGCCCCGCGGGCCAGCAACCCACGGATCCGCTCGTCAACCCGGGGCGGGGCAACGCGCCGCTCACCTTGTCCCAGCGCGTGGGGGGCACGGGGCCCGCCGCCCAGTTCACGGGCAACTACCTCTTCCGGCTGGAGGTGCATGACGTGAAGGGCTCGCCCACGGCCCCCAGCGAGCTCACGTTGAAGTGGTCGAGCGAGAACGCGGCCGAGGCCTACGCGAACGGGCCTGGCGTGCCCCAGGACTACCAGGGCAACGACTGGCTCTACGAGTTCTACAACGCCGCGACGGAGCGCCACCTGGGCGTGCACCTCGGCACGCCGCCAGCGGGGTTCCCCTCGCGCGGCCTGTTGAAGGAGGGCTACCCGGTCTCCGTGCCCGACGCGGCCACGTACCCGTTCGTGCGCAGGTGGGACGGCTGGTGCACGCTGACGCGCAACACCACGACGGGAGTCTGGACCTTCGTCAGCGGCGGGAGGGATCGCGGCGCGCCGCTGTCCACGGCCAACGCGCAGGGCGTGCATGGCCATGTGCGCATCGATAACGGCGTGCTGCACCTGGAGCTCCAGGACCTGGCGCTCGCGCTCACCCTGACGGGAGGGGGCACCACCAGCCGCGCCTTCGTCGCCGGGGACTACTGGCTGGCGCCCGTGCGCGAACAGGATGCCGCGGGGGACCAGCTCCTGAGCGGCGCGCAGCCCGTGGGGCTCCTCCACCGCTACGTGAAGCTGGGCGTCATCGCCGCGGGCTCCTTCACGCCGGAGCGGACGCTGGGGTTCCCCTCGTTGACACGGCTGATGTCGCCGTCCGTGGGGGACTCGGGGGCGAACTACGTCGGCACGGAGGCGCACGCGGACGTGACGGGCACCACGGTGCAGTCACAGCTCAGCTCGCTCCTCCCCGTGTTGAACAAGGCGAACTCCGCGACGAATGGGTCGAACCTGATTGGCAGCGCGGCCATCACCGGCACGCCGAAGAACCTGACGGCGGGCACGGTCCGGAGCCAGCTCACCCAGCTCGTCACCCACCTCAACACCCACGTGGCGTCGAACTCCACGGACCACGACACGCGCTACTACCCGCGAACGGAAGCGAACACGGCATTCGCTTCCGCGAGCCACCACCACGATGCGAGGTACCCCTCGATTCTCTACCAGTGGGCGTTCAGCCTGAACCATGGCGGGTCATGGTCGATGGTGCTGCCCCGCTTCACCCAGCCGCCGCTCGTCGCGCTGGGACTGAAGGTGCTGGTCCCTCAGGGAAACGAGGATGACCACTACTTCGTCTACAACGGGCCGATCCACTCGCAAGTCAGGGTGGAGCTCTATTTCGGGACGAGCAGCTCCCAGCAGCTCATCGTGTGGAACAGCTCCAACGAGAACGTCGACGTGCACCTTCGCCTGTTCGACGTGCGGTAGGTCCCGGGGTCATCCCTGGGAGCGCAGCAACGCCTCCAGCTCCGGGCATGAGAGCCCGGAGTGCGAAGCCATCGCCTCCAGGAGGGCCGTGCGCGCCGGGCCCTCCTGCAGCCGGAGGAAGATGGGGGAGAGCTCTTCGATGGCCTTCTTCCGCTCGGAGGCGGAGGCGCCGCGCCCCTGAGGCAGGGCGGTGGCGAGGAGGTAGTCGGTGAGGGGGCGCGCCTCGGAGAGCAGGCGGCGCATGGCTCCGGCTCCGGCGCGGAGGATGAACTCGTCCGGGTCCTCCTTGCCGGGGAGCTGCACCACGCGCGTCCTCGGGACGTAGAGCAGCAACAGGTCGCTGGCCTGCTGGATGCCTCGCCAGCCTCCGATGTCTGGATCCAACATGACCACCAGCTCGCGGGCCCCCGCGGCGAGCAGCAAGTCGATCCGGGGCGTGCTCAGGGTGGTGGAGATGAGGCTGACGCTGTGGGGGAAGCCGGCCTGGTGCAGCAGCATGCAGTCGAAGCCTCCCTCGACGACGATGGCGGAGCCCTCGCCGCGGATGGCGTCGCGGGCGTGCGTCAGCCCGAAGAGCGTCGTGTCGCGGATGAAGATGGAGGAGTTCCGGGTCTCCAGGTACTTGAGTCGTTGATGGGGAGGGAGGTCCCGTCCGATGAATGAGAGGGGTTGTCCTTCCGGGGAGCAGAACGGGAGCATGACGCGCTGCCGGAAGTAGTCCGTGTGGCGGTCGCCCGCCCTCGGCTGGCGCAACACGCCCGCACGCTCACCCGCATCGAGGAGTTCCTCGCGTGCGAGTGCTTCCGCCAGCGCCGTCCCCGAGGCAGAGGCGTAGCCGAGACCGAAGGCCCGGGCACTCTCCCGCGTGACTCCGCGCGAGGCGATGTAATCCCTCGCGGCCTGTCCCTCCTCATCGTCCCAGAGACGCGATTGGAAATGGGTTGCAGCGAGGGTGATACACCGATGGATTTCCTCGCGTTCCAGTCGGGCCGCCTGCTGGAAAGCCTTCTCCTCTCCGCGCGCCTCGGTCTTGCTCATGAATGACAGGATAGCGCAGGAATGGCGCTCACGCCCTGTGACTCGCGCGAATGCGCGGTACTGACGCAGTTGGTTGGCGGCGGCGACATGCACGAAGATCTGGTGCAGGACGGCGACGCCAGCCCGCCCCAGAACGGCATGCCGCGCGACGCCCGCGCCATCGCCGGAGTGCTCCACGTGTGCGGCATGAATCGGCAGGTCTATCGCCGCGAGGGGCAAGACCCGTGGCGCCATCTCTCAGACGAGAATCGACTGACGGGCAGCCACAGGACAGACGCGCGGCGGCGCGGTCGAGGACGAACTCCGCATCACGCACTCGAGGGAGGTCGTCGGCGTTCTCGCGCCGCCCTCTGCTTGTGCACGTGAACCTCGACCTGTCGCTGCCGGAAATTCGCGCTCAGTGCTGCGTCAGCGAACGCGTTATTGCATGCACGGTACTGCGAATGGGACTCCAAAGCCTGGCGGTTTTCCCCGGCCGCTACGCCCAGGGTGCTCAGATGCGGCTTGCCGAGGCCCCTCAAACTGGTGAGTCACGCCAGGTGTGTGGGCATTGGCGGCACTGGCGTGCCTTCGACGTTCGCGCCAGCGCACCGCACTTGGGACATCTGTTGATGACCAACTCGCCAGCGAGCTCCGCGCGCAGCCGCTGTTCAATCGCTCGGCCCAAGCCCGCTTTGCCTTCAGTGAGGAGCGAAAGTACAGCAGGGTCGTCCGTCAGCCATCGTGGCCCCTCCTGTGTCTGCACGGTATCCATCCACATTGCCTTGCGCTCGGCTTGCGTCAACAGCTGTCCATGGTTCTGCTGGAGGTACTCCAGGAGCGGGTCACCCAGCGTCCGCCTGCCGGGCGCTGCTTCGGGTCGTCCCAACGCCTGGTCCACGGTGTGGCGCAACCTGTCGCCGCTTGCCAGCGCGGCAAGCTGGAAGCGCAGCACCTGCGTGACGAGGACGGATGCCCCGCCGTCGAGGATGCGCTCCGCGTGCTGGCGGGCCTGCACGGCTCGCCCGGCGCGGCGCAGAATGTCGACCACGCACGCAGCCTGCCAGCCTCTCCAATCGCCGGCCTCCCGCGTGGCCCCGGGCGAGGCCAACAGGGCGTCCGCCGCATCGGATCGCCACTGACTCGCGAGTTGCTCAGCGCCGGCATCATCCGCGACCCACGCGGCGTGCAGACGCGCATCGCCCGCTCCCGACAGGTCCCCTGCGGCTTCACTCACCAGGGCGGCGCGTAGAAAGCGGGTGGCGAGAGCGGGCGCGGACATGTCCGAACAAAGGGCGCGATACGAATCGGACTGCACCAGGGCGCGCGCGGATGGGTGGGCTTTAGAGAGCTCGGCGGCGCAGTAGCCGCAGTTCGGACACTCTTGCACCCAGTGCGTCAGGGTCGAGCGCGCCATCCCAGCTGGCCTGCCGTCCAGGTCCGGAGTGCCGAACGTGGAGGTGCTGGCAATCAGGTGCTGCGCGTGCGACGCCCCACAGAGCGCACAGTGGATGTCCTTGCTTATGATTTTCGTCATGGCCCGCCTCTCGTTGGGGCGCTATTGGAACTGACACGGAGTTGCCACTCAAGCTGGCGGCACCGGTTCACACCTCGGGCAATCCGTGCTCCCACGCACATGCGAGGAGGGTGAACGGACATCCAGCCCGAGAAGATGACTCCCCTGCTGGGTATCTCGCTCGGGAAATGCGCTGAACCGGGCAGGGGGAGCGAGGTTCTTGGCAAAGCCAGGCCGGGATGGGAGATGGTTACCGCCCCAACAGCAGTCCCTTCGCGGTTTCCACGAAGAGGCGCAGGGGCGCCGATTGCTGGTCGCGGCTTGGGAAGTAGAGAAAGTACCCCGGCACAACAGGGGCATACGCTTCGAGCATGACCTCAAGTTCTCCCCGACGCAACTCATCGCGAATCCAGGCTTCCGGCGAGTACGCGAGGCCGAGCCCTCGCTTCGCAAGCGTCGAGCACAGGAGTCCGTCGTTGGTGACAATGCCGCCGCGCACCGGAACGCGCCAGGACTTGCGACCCCGCTCCAGCTCCCACGCGTACAGCGCGCCATTTGTCGGCGACCGGAACGTGATGCACTCATGCTCGAGCAGGTCCTCGGGGCGCTGCGGACGGCCATGCCTGGCCAGGTAGTCGGGTGTGCCGACCACGACGAAGCGGAAAGGCTCCGTGAGGCGCACTTGCACCATGTCACGCTCAATGCTCTCGCTGAGGCGAATGCCGGCGTCGTAGCCGCCTGCGACGGTGTCCACGAAGCGCTCGTCGAGAACGAGCTCGATCTCGACACGAGGGTATCTCTCGCGAAACGTTGGCAGCACGGGTTCAAGGATGAGCGACACCGCCGCATGCGGCACTGAGAGCCGGAGTCGCCCGACGACCTCACCGGGCTTCGCGGAGACCTCCGCGAGCGCGGCGGCGGTCTGGGCGAAAACGGGACCGACACGGTCGACGAGGCGGCGCCCAGCGTCCGTAAGAGAGACACTCCGCGTCGTGCGCTGAACAAGTACCACCCGCAGGCGCTCCTCGAGCTGCTGCACGGACTGGCTCACGGCCGAGCGCGAGATGCTGAGTTCGCGAGCGGCGCCGATGAAGCTGTTGGCACGGGCGACCGCCAGGAATGCCTGGAGTTGCGCAAACGGGATGTCGTCCATGGCCTTGATTCAGTCCGTGCGGCCTCGATTGTCAAGTTCAGCTTACCAAGGCATCCATTGCTGGGCCCTTTTGCATCAAGGGCGTCGGGCGCATGTTGAGTTCGTCCTCGGGCGAAACGACGGCGAGGCGGGATGAAATCTGGCCGGGGCAGGGAGGCGAGGGCCTCCCTGGTGGTCTGCATTTCGATATCAGCCTGGAGAATAAGACATGAATCCGACGTATGACTTCAAGGGGCAGGTGGCCCTGGTGACCGGCGCAGCGATGGGAATGGGCCTCGCCGCGGCGCGAGCCTTCGCGCAGAGCGGAGCAGCTGTGGTGCTGGCGGATCGTGATGGGGATCTTGCCGCGAAGGAAGCAGCGAAGATCGTCGAAGAAGGCGGTATCGCCATCGGTGTGGCCTGCGACGTCACCGACGAGGCGCAGGTCTCCGCCGCGGTCGACCGGGCAGTGGCCGAGTATGGGCGGCTCGACATGGCGTTCAACAACGCTGGCATTCAGGTCCCCCCGAGTGACGCCGCGGAGGAGCCGGCGGAGAATTTTCATCGTGTTACGGCGGTCAACCAGTTCGGTGTCTGGGCGAGCATGAAGCACGAGCTGCGCGTCATGCGTGAGCAGGGGTCTGGCACGATTGTGAACAACTCGTCGCTGGGCGGCTTGATCGGACTCCCGCAGCGCGCGGCGTACCATGGCACCAAGCACGCCGTGCTCGGCATGACCAAGAGCGCGGGCGTTGAGTACGCGCCGCGCGGCATCCGCATCAACGCGGTCTGCCCCGGTACCATCGACACGCCGATGGTGCAGGACATGCTGAAGGGCCAGGCCGATGCGATGGAAGGGATCTTGAAGGAGCAGTCGATTGGACGGCTCGGTCGGGCTGACGAGGTTGCAGCCGCCGTGCTGTGGCTGTGCAGTCCGGGCGCGAGTTTCGTGGTCGGCGTCGGCCTGCCGGTCGATGGCGGATTCACCGCACATTAGTCCTACAGCTGCAGTTTGAGGCCTCTGCGAAACAGTAGCCACCGCGACAGGCCCAGGTGCCGGTTGAGACGCATTCGCGCCCAGTCGTAGAGGCGTGGGCCCTTGGTGCCCGCGCCCGCGGACAGACGCCCCCAGGCCTCCGGCGGGACTTCCTGCACCATGTCGCCCGGCTTCACCTGGGAGAAGCCCCGCCAGACGTGCGTGTTGGCAGCCACCGCCAGCACGTAGGGCTGGTGCAAGTCTTCGAGGAAGCGGCGCAGCGTGCTGTCGCGTCCATGGACTTCGTCCCCCACCACCCACGCGGGCTTCAGTCCCGCTCCCAGCGCCCGCTGCAGCATGCCTTGTGCGAGAGCGGGCTTGGATTCGAAGCCCACCTCGTCGGGAAGCCCTCCCGCATGGCGGCGGGCACTGTCCTGCGTCCACGGCTCCGGCAGGTACAGCTCCCGGTCCACCAGCGCATGCCCCAGAGGGGTCACGTACGAGAGGAAGACGCCCACCTGCGCGTTTTCCACCTTGCCCGCCGTACCCGTGTACTGGCGCGCCACGCCGACGGACTTCTCTCCCTTCTTCAGGAAGCCCGTCTCGTCCACCGCCAGAGTGCCGCCTTCGCCCAACGCCTTGCGTGCGTACTCCAGCACGTCGTCGCGCACCGCATCCGCGTCCCACTTCGCACGCAGTAGCAGGTGCTGGAAGGCCTAGGGCGCTCGATGCCCCGCATCCTCCGAAAGGCCCCACATATTCTTGCGCTGCGCTCGCCCCAGCAGGGCCTTCACGTACTCGACTGCGGTGGCATGCGCCTCGCGCCTGCGGAAGTGCGGCGGCAGCCAGGCGCCTACCGACTCCAGTTCCGTCACGAGACAGCCAACCAGCCGGACTTCCGGTGCTTGCGCTTCCATGGCCGATGGCTGCTGCATGGGAAGTCTCGCTCCTCCCCCCTCCTGTTTCTTCAAGAGGAGACCCGCGGAGCCTTCCGAACTACAGCTGTAGGACCAAGCTCCAGCCCGCGGGCGCTGAGTGGCGCGTGCGATGGCTGCGTGGGACGGCGGACGTCAACCGCCAGGGCAGCGGCACGACCACGGTGCGGGTGACGCTCATTTTCCTTCGTGGGTGCGCGTCGGCTTGCCTGTGGCGGAGATGGATCAGTCCTCGAAGCATGAAGGCCGGTGCCGAAGCTCATGTCGCTCAGCACCAGCCAACTCTTCTCTTGGTACGGGACTACGTGGCGCCATTGCTCCGGACCTGCCACGACCCACGCTGAATCTCCACCGACTTACACTGTTGATTGGAGACGTCCCAGGTGAATGTCAGCTTGTCATTGTCCTTGAGTGCGTAAACGAGATCGACAAAGGCCTGAGGCGGGTTGTTCAGGAGACAGGTCCCGTCGTTGCCGTTGACGTCCCTGGCATGGCAAAACAATCTCTGGGTTGCTCCCAAGACCGTATTGTCCACCTTGATCTGGCACTGAATGACGGACTTTGAATCAGACGAGTTCTGCACGCCAATGATCGAACCCGCCGCAGTAGCCGTGCCCGACGCAGGAATGGAGAGGTAGATTTCAAAATTCGTCTTGTCGCCCGCGACGGCGACTGTGGACAGAAGGGTAACGCAAACAAAGGCCAATTTCGCGACTTTCATGAGTCCTCGATGTGTGTGGATTGGTGCAGCGCTCAAGGTATATTTTGCCGAAATGAATTGTCAAACGACTCCGGTCTAGGCTTTTGGTGCGTAAGTGCTATCCGCTACGCCCATGTGCTCAGTTGGGATGTGCGAGCCTCGTCCGGAATGCGTCGGCGTGTGTTGAGTTGTCTGGTGTTTGGGACGGTGCACTCAGTCGGTCAACGCGACACCTGTTGCAGTTTGGCTGCTGGAGACTCGAACTCCAGGGTCTTCCGGGGGCGCTGATTCAGTTTGAGCGCCACCGAGTACAGCTGCCTCTGCGTGAACGTCGAAACGTCCGTTCCATCCGGGATGTACTGCCGAAGGAGCCAGTGGGTGTTCTCGTTCGTTCCTCGCTGCCAAGGCTTCCGGGGCTCGCAGAAGTAGATGGCGAAGTCAGTCGCCATCGCGAACTCCCGGCGCCTCACCAGTGCGGACGACGCTGGTGCTGTCCTTGCTTGCCACCTTCACGAGCATCGTGAAGCGAGAGTGTCGCTTTGGGCTTCTCGGCCATCTGCATTCGCACCGATGCTCTTTCGCTCTCCGTCGAGCTTGCGCAGCTGTGTGAGGTCATGCCCCTTCAACACGAGGCGACCGCGCTCGATTCAGCGGGGGGTGGAGAGCCGAGGGCGCCCTCTTCAACACCGCGAGCCAGAATCCCTTGGGATTCAGGGGCTCAAGAGCGAAGGCCCAAAAGCAAAAAGGCCCTGCCGGGTTAGGGCAGGGCCTTCTTTTTTGCTCCCCGAATGAAGCCTTGTGCGAACTCGTTCTCGGGTTTGCTCTGGATGGCTCGGGCTGCTGTGCGCTGAGAGCGCTCTTCGTAGAGTCCCACTTCGTCGCAAAGCGGGATGAGCGTGGACGGGCCCGAGCGCTTTTCCGGCGGCTGCCATCGTGGCATTCCTTTTTATGCATTTTCGGCCTTCCCGCAGGATGCTCATGACTTTTCATTCTGCGAGCCTCATTGGCGAGCTACCGCGACTTCGCGGGCCAGTGCGACGAACGCCGTGTGAGCGGCCGAGGAATTGCGCCGGCCAGGGTAGTAGAGGCAGAGCCGAGCGAGCTCCGGTGTCCAGTCCTCGAGCACGCGAACGAGGCGTCCCGCTTCGATGTCGCCTCGCACGTCCGGCTCCATGAAGAAGCCGAGTCCGATGCCCTCCAGGACTGCGATCCGCGAGAGGCTGGCCTCGTCCAGCGTGATGGGCCCCGTCACATCGATCAGGGCCGTCTGCCCCCGCTTACGGAACTCCCACCGGAAGAGGCTGCCGTTCGGCAAGCGCACCCGGATACACCGATGACGGAAGAGGTCCGATGGGACGCGCGGCCGACCGTGCTTCTTCAGGTACGCCGGCGAAGCGACGATGGCATGGCGTTGGGGCTCTCCCAGCGGAATTGCAATCATGTCGGTGGGCACGAGGTTCGCCATCCGCACGCCGAAGTCGAACCCCTCGGCGACGACGTCGACCAGCCGGCCTTCGGTCACGACGTCGACATGCACGTCCGGATGGCGGCGGAGGTACTCCAGCACCAGTGGCGCGAGGATCTCGCGCGCCGCTGTCGCAAATGTGTTGATGCGCAGCATACCGGACGGCTTTGCCTGCTGGGCGCGAGCCGCGTCCATCGCGCCGCGGATGTCCTCGAGTCCCGGAGCCACCTGTTCGACGAACGCTCTGCCGGCGTCGGTCAGCGAGACGCTGCGCGTCGTGCGGTTGAAGAGGCGGACGCCAAGATGTGCTTCGAGCTTCGCGATCGTGCTGCTCATCGCCGTCGTCGACATCCCGAGATCGAGGGCAGCGCCGCGAAACGAGCTCCTGCGAGCGACGGCGAGGACGGCATCGAGATCATTCAGTCCGGGTTGATACATTGATAGTCCTGTATGTCGGGATGTCACATCCTACTTTGTCCCTGTTGAGCGGGCAATCGCGCGGGCTTACGTCTTGGGTCATGACAATGCACCCATCAGTTCGAGCCTATTTCGACGCGGACAGTGCCACGCCGCTCCACGCCTTCGCGCCCGATGCCGTTGTCGAGGATGAGGGACATCGGCATGTCGGGCATGCGGCCATCGACGAATGGTGGCGTGACTCCCAGGTGAAGTATCAGGCCGTCGCGCAGCCGATCGAGGTGAACGCGAAGGACGATGCCTGCGAGGTTCGCGCGAAAGTGACGGGCCAGTTTCCCGGCAGTCCCATCACGCTCACCTTTGCGTTCCGGATGAAGGGCGATCGGATCGCGGCTTTGAGCATCGGCGCGTGAGTCGCGATGCCTATTTCAACCCTGCGGAAGGAGATGACGTGATGAGAGAGCTAGAGGGTAGGCGCGCGCTCGTGACGGGCGGAACGAAGGGCATCGGCAAGGCGGTGGTCGCATGGCTGCGCGCGGCCGGCGCGACGGTGCTGACGACCGCGCGGGAGGGAACGGGCGAGGGCTTCATCGCCGCCGATGTCGCCACGGCCGAGGGCTGCGCGCGCGTCGTGAAGGCCGCCGGAGCAGTGGACATCCTGGTCCACGTCGTGGGGGGAACGTCGGCGCCGGCGGGCGGCTTCTCCGTCCTCGACGACGACGCGTGGCAGAAGACGATCGACCTGAACCTGATGGCGGCGGTGCGTCTCGACCGGGCACTGGTCCCCGGAATGCGCGAGCGCCGGACCGGCGCGGTCGTGCACGTGACGTCGATCCAGCGGCAGATGCCGCTTCATGAGGCGACGACCGCGTACGCCTCGGCCAAGGCCGCACTCTCGAACTACAGCAAGGCCCTCTCGAAGGAGGTCGCGCCGCAGGGCGTGCGCGTGAATCGCGTGTCACCGGGCTGGGTCGAAACCGAGGCCTCCGTCGGATTCATGAGCGAGATCGCGGCGAAGAACGGCACCGACGAGGCGGGCGCGAAGGAGCTCGTGATGCGCTCGCTCGGCGGAATTCCTCTCGGGCGCCCCGCGCGTCCGGCCGAGGTCGCCGAGCTGATCGGGTTTCTCGTCTCGGACCGAGCGAGCGCGATCACCGGGGCGGAGTGCGTGATCGACGGCGGGACGGTGCCCGTGAGCTAGCAGGCTGCTGAAAAACTCCGGTGCGGGGACGACCTCCCGCACCGGAGCAGGGTCTCCTCCTGACCTGGTGAGCCAGGAGCCTCCGGACGACAAGGGCAGCCCCACCGTCGACTTCCACGGCGAGAAGAGAAGCAGCGCCGCGCACGCGTCAACGACCGACCCGGAGTCGAGGCTGGCGCGCAGAGGATGCCGGGTATGACGTGCAGTGCTTCGTGGAAGCTGTACGGGAGCGACGGATGACTCCGCACGTGGCCCAAACGCGGGACGTGCGCCGGGCCAGCCGAATCGACGGCCGGGCCCCCCGCCATACGGGCTGCGCCATGCCAGCGCGCGCTCTTCAGCACCGCGAGGGAAATCCCTGGGGATTCAGCGGCTTGAGCACGAAGGCCCCGCGGTATTCATCGCGAGGCCCGGGGAAAAGCAAAAAGGCCCTGCCGGTTTAGGGCAGGGCCTTCTTTTTTTGCTCCCCGAATGAAGCCCTGCGCGAACTCGTTCTCTGCTCGTCTCTGAGAGGACTCAAACCCTCTGAACGGTCGAAGGCGAGTAATATTCAGTGCTTTCAAGGAGGGGCTGCTAGCGCCCTTCAATCGGTCCTCGACTGAACCTCCGCAAACTTCATCGATGCGATGGAATAGTGCCCTCTTGGCAGTGAGGCCCCAGGACGCATTCACCGGTTCGCCTACCGCGGTCCCCGCGTCAGCCGCCGTGATCGGGGCTCTACGGGGGGCTGCCGTCCTCGTTGTCCCAGCCATCCTCCGGGTGTCCCGAGTCGCGCGATTCCGCGGCGGGCGATGCCTGGCGCGCCAGCGGGCTCATGCTCCAACTGCCGAAGTCCAGCAACTGGAGGGTGCGATCTTCCGCCTGGACGCAGTATGCAATCCACTGGTCGCCCAGGAATGCGCGGTGAACTCCAGGAGAGACGACCGCGAGTTCCTTCGCATGGGGGCGATTCACCTGGGACGGGGATTGCGCGGCATCGTCAGCCGCCGCAGCGAGCATGTCCAGCCGCTCCTGGATGGGTTGGCGCTCGGAGGGAGGAAGCTGCTCGTACACCTCTGATAGTTCGGAGACGACGGTAACGCGATAAGACATGGTGAGACACCTCAGTGAAGGAATGGGGCCGCCATGCTTGCGTTTCGCCCGGAAGGTCCATGTGTGCGATTGAAGGGGCGACCCAGGAGCAGGGCATGGAGCGGCTCCTTGTCTAGGGCTGCACTCCGTGTGAGCGCTGTGTCGACTCCAACGGCAGTACCTGACGAAGCTCGTCCACGGAGACCGAAAGCACGACGGTGTCGCTGACTGACTGGACGATACGGGTAGGCAGCTCGATCCGGCCGGCGTGGAAGAGATTCCAGAACGCCCCAATCTGGTCGGCGGCCTCGGAGCCCAGTTTCACTTGAAGTGCCTCGACCTTCCAGGTCTCGTCGTCAATGAACAGGGCCTCCACGACGCCTATCTGTTGCCCCCCTGCGGCGACAACGGTGCGACCTGGGTGGATATGCTCGGAAAATCGCATGTGCCAACTCTCCTCTTCCTCAACAGAATGGACACGCGAGCATGGAAGTGCCGTGCGCATTGCAATGCGTGGGCAGACAACACGCCGGGCGCTGGTACCGCTCATCTGTTGCCGCGGGGGGGCGGCTCACGGCTCGCGAGGCTGGTAGGGCCGGGCGTCCGGCGGCAGCGTGAGGGGGAAGGTCGTTCCCGTCGCGGCGTCACTCTGGACCGAGACGCTTCCTCCATGCGCTTGCGCACACCCCCAGACAAGCGCCAGTCCAAGCCCCCACCCCTTCGAAGGGTCTTCCTGCGCGGAGTGGGTCCGGGTGAAAGGCTTGAAAATCTGTTCCTGGTCCGCAAGTGCGATGACAGGACCTCGGTTGTGGACGGCCGCTCGCGCCGTGTCTCCAGTCCGGGTGACCGTGAGGGTGATGGGCTCCGTGGCGGAGCCGTACTTGATGGCGTTGCTCCCCAGGTTCCAGAGCGCGCGGCGGAGCTCCTCCGCGCTCCAGACTCCCCGGACGCGCTCCTCCGCATGGAGCACGAAGCGGTCTCCATGGATCGCGATCAACTCCTCGACCACCTCCCGGGCGATGCCGCCGAGGTCGCAGGTGTCGAGGCGAAGCGGGAGCCGCTGGCCTGCCTGGATGCGGTTCGCGTCGAGCAGGTCCCGCACCATCTGGTCCGTGCGTTCAATGCTCCGTTCGATGCGCAGTGCCATGTCCCGTCGTTGGTCCAGGCGCTCGGGATGCCGCAGGAGCAACTGAGCCCCCGACTTCGCCGCCGACAGCGGTCCGCGAAGGTCATGGGCGAGCACCGAAACGAAGTGCTCACGAAGGCCGCGTTCGACCTGCAGCGCTTCGATTTTCTCACGCAGCTTCGCGTACAGCTTGGCGTTGTCCAGGTGGACACTCAGCTGTTGTCCCAGCGAGAGCAGCCGGGCCTTCTCCCGGGCGGTGAACTCCCGGACCTCGGTCAGGCCAATGAACAGGATGCCCATCAGTGCACGGTGGAAGGGAAGTCGAACCCCGAGCAGCGAACGCAGCCCGCTCTGGCGAAGCCGAGGGCTCAGCTCGAGCGGCGTCGTCCCGGCATCCAGGATCGAGCTGGTCTCCTCTCCCCCAGCGGCAACCATTCCAGGAAAGGACGCAGGGCTCATCGAGGTCGCGTAGTTCTCCAGGTGCTCGCTCGCCATTCCCGCGGCGGCCGCGGTCACGAGCCTTTCCTCTTCGACTTCATACAGGAGCACGGCCGCGCTCTGAGCGCCCATGGCCTCGACGATCAATTCAAGGGCTCCCTTCAAGTGCCGATGGAGGGAGGTCGTCCCCTCCATGAGCGCTTCGCTGGCTCCCTTCTGGAGGAGCCGCGCATATCGTTTCTCCGTCTGCTCATCCTCCAGCAGATGCCGACTGAAGAGCTCCGCCACGGCGGTTGATGCGCCATGCAGCTCTGTGAAGAGGCGCTCTACGTCCCGGGCGCTGGGACGGGCTTCGGGCGGAGCGTTCGCCCACGCGTGGGTAATGCATCGTCCCAGGATGGCGAACTCCTCGATGACCTCCGCCACGTTGAAGCCCTGCCGGAGGCGGGCGGCCACGTGGCTTTCAATGAGCGCTTTCCGGGTGTTGGCGTGCGCACCGGGGAGCCCTTCCTCGTCGGCAAGCGAGGCCAGGTACGCAGGCATGATGTTCTTGAACTCAGGCCCATCCAGCCCTCGTGCGGACGCAGCGTGGGCGGCCTGCTCGGACCATCCGTGGATGATCTCCTCACGATGCTGACGAATGTTCTCCGCGACACTTGCCATCGCGACACCTCGCTCTCCTATGGTGCGCATCGGGGCGGGAGGTTCTCCGCCTGCGGGCTCATCTCTTCTCACCGGGCCGCTTCTGGAAGAGGTCCTTCAGCCCCTTGCGCGCCTGGTTCGCAGGGCCCGTGAGCTCCTTCGGCACGGGCACCGCCGGCAGCAGTCCCTGCGCGATGCCCGTGGGACCGCCGGCCTTCACCTGAGGGTCCTTCACCGTGCCGGTGATGGTGATGGGAACCGAAACCGGCGCCTTGAGGGGGACCGCGCCGTGGGTGAGGTTGGACACGAACTGCTGGGATGCCTGAATCGTTCCCTTCAGCTCCAGGCGCTCATCCAAGGACACCCGTCCGTCCAGTGTTCCCTTTCCCATGTCCGAATCGAACGCCATGGGCTGGGTGAAGGATGCCCAGCCATCCTGGATGCGGAAGCGCGCGTCCAGGTCCTTGAAGCGCGTGCCTTGCCCCGCCTTCCGCACGGACTCGGAGGCCCCCTTCTTTCCCAGTGCCTCCAGCCCCTGCGAGACGGCGGGAACCACCGTCTCGCCCAGGTCCGTCGACGTGTAGACGCCCTCCCGCAACCGCAAGCTCCCCGTGCCCGTCATCTGGTCTCGGACCCGCTCCCAGTCCAGGCCCGCTCCGGAGAGCTGGAGGTCACCGCTGGCTGCGCCCTGGAGCGAGGAGCGTCCGGTGAGAGCCTGGAAGGCCTTCGCTGTGTCCATTCCGTCCAGCGTCGCCTTGAGCGACCACGCAGGCTGTGCCTTCGTGAAGTCCACGCGAGAGCCGGTGAGATTCGCGCGTCCGCCGTACACCTGCGCGGTGCCTCGCCGGAGCAGGAGGGCGCCATCGTCCAGTGTCGCCAGGACGTCGACGTCCGACGCTGTCAGCGGGCCATGGCGCAGGGTCGCGATGCGGAGCGTTCCCTCCGCGTCCACCTTTCCAAGCCCCGTGCGCTTCGAGATGAGCGGAGTGTTGGAGGAGCGCGCCTCATCCGGGGCGGAGCGCGGTGGCATCGCCCCGAGCAGGTGCCCCAGGTCCAGCTCCTTGCCCGCCAGGGAGAAGCGTACGCGCGCGGGTTCCAGGCGTGCGGACGCGGTTCCTCCCAGTTCGACTCCAGGGCCCGACAGGGCGATTCGCGTGAACGCCACCTTCGCCGCCTTCGGCTGGTTCGGGTCGATGCGCGAGTCGAAGGCAAACGAGCCGTTCGCCGGGTCTCCTCGCAGCCTCAGCCCCTTCGCAGAGCCATGTCCCGAGAGCACGTACCGGTCCTGGTCGGTCTTCAGGTCCGCGTCGACGTCCAACGCCCCTCCGGTGAAGTACTCCGTCGCGGAGGCCGGGAGGAAATGGCGAAACGCGCTCACGGACACATCCTTGCCCTTCAGGCGCGCTGTCGCCCGGGGCCAGGGCTGCCCGGCCTGAGGCATGCTCTCCGGGAGCGAATCGACCTTCAGGTCCAGTTCCACGTTCTGCTTGGGAGCGGCCACCGCCATCCGCACCTTGCCCTCGAGTGGCTGGCCCCGCCCGACATGATTCAAGTCCGCGTCGATGTCCTGGAGGGCGACCACCGCGGGCCTTCCCTCCGTCTCCTGGTCCATCACGCGCACCACGCCATCACGGAGGCGCAGGTGCTCGATGGCCGTATCGCTTTCCGATGCTCCGCCCGATGCTCCGGAAGGGCCCTCGGGCGGATGCCCGAGCGTCTCGTGGTTCCAGGAGCCATCCGTGTGGTGAACCAGGTTCAGCGTGGGTTCCACGAGCCGCACCGAGCCAACACGCACGTCCTTGCCCAGGCTCCGCACGAAAGGCCAGAGCTGGACGGTCGCCGTGACACGGGAGGCTTCGAGGAAGGGCGGCTCGGACTCCGCCCCCTCGGCACGGAAGTTCGTGATGGTGGCGCCGGGCGTGGGGAGCAGGTGCGCGTCGAGCTTCTCGATGGTCACCTTGCGGCCAAGTGAGCGCGTCGCCACAGCCTCGACCTGTGCGCGCAGCCGCTCACCGAGCCAGGAAGGCTTGATGGCCAGCGCGGCGATCGTCAGCACGAATGCCGCGCCCACGATGGCAAGCGCCACCTTCAGGGTTCGACGAGGGCGATGAGACGCTCGGTTCATGCCGAGAAAGATGGGGGGACGCCGGGAAGTTGGCGCCGCTCGACGGGCCGTGCCCTTCCTCCGTCCGAGCCACCCGTGGCTACCGGAAACGCGGGTCCAGTGCTCGCGTGTGGCCGCGAACGCGGCATTGCATGCACAAGGAGCTTGCCCGGGTCCGGTGGCTCTCCCGCACTTCGTGTGGTTCGCGAGCACGGAAGCAGGCGGTTGGGCATGATTTGAGCGTCCGGGTCCACCTGCGCGACGAGGAGCAGGCACAGTCGATGGCCCATATCGCGAGGGCCTTGAAACCCGGTGCCGCGTTCCTCTTCACCTCCGGCGACGCTCACGGCTCCATCCACGGCGAGCCAATGAATGGCATGCCGTTCCTCGATTCCTCGTACCGCGTCGACGGCGATGGCGACCTGCTGCGTGCGCACGGTTTCACGCTGGAAGCGACGCATGCGGACTCATGCGAGGCCGTCTGCTTCCTGTCGCGCAAGACGGGATGCGGCGGCTTCTCGCCTTCCGCGATACCCTGGACCGAGGCGTTCCTGGGTGCGCAGTCAACGTGACGATGGCTGCGGGAGTGCGCGCTCGAATCCCGCGCAGCAGCCTGGGAAAAGCAAAAAGGCCCTGCCGGGTTGGGGCAGGGCCTTCTTTTTTGCTCCCCGAACGAAGCCCTGCGCGAACTTGTTCTCAGCGCTCTCTCCAGAGACTGCGACGGAAAACACGATGAACATCATGGCGTTACGTGAAGTCGGAAAATGCGGGGTCCGATTGAGTGGCCGCGAACTTCGCCGCCTTTGTTCCCGAACATCGCGAATTGAGGAGGGCGCCCACCATCCTCCAGGAGGAGACGATGTGGGGCGCCACGTGGGACGATGGAGCGGACGGGACCTCGTGCCCCCATGGTCGGAGGCCACGAACTCTCGTATCCGGACCCTCCCGTGAGCCCTGGCCGAGAGCACCGCGGCCCTGGTCGCCAGGGCACGCGGTTGTCCTCGATGGGCTGGCGGTCGGCAGGGCCGGCCTGGCGATCCCTTCATCACGAGTGCTCAGCCTTTGATTGCGCGAGACGGCCTGGGCGGTGTCACGATGATTCCGACCCCACTTTCACTGCTACAGGAACTCGCCGGCCCGCGCGTGCCTCGCTTGCTCACCTCAACGCGCTCATGACACAGCGAGCGAATTCTAGGCAGGCACAATGGGTTGACGTTGTGGGGACGGATGCTCAGGCGTGGAGCTGCTGTTGGAGCCAGGCGCGGATGCTGCCGAACTGCGCGGCGAACTCGTCGCCCTTCAGGTCCCGCTTCTCCTTGAGGAACACGTCGCTCAGGGATCCCTCGAGGGAGACACCGCCGCTGGCGCGCCCTGCGTCCAGCGATAGCTTCCCGGTGAAGCCGGCCGTCGCCGCGAGCTCGCCCTCCACGGTGATGGGCACCTTCCCCAGGTTCTTCGCCAACGGCCCGAAGTCACCATTGGCCAGTGCTTCGCGCGCCTTGGGGTCCGCCAGCGCGGCGGCGACGTCCACCGTCTTCCCCGTGAGCTTCAGCTTGCCGGACACGCCGGTGTCACCCTTGAGGCTGGCCTCCGTCTGCGTGCCTCCCGGCGTGGCCAGGCCCACGCCGCTCTTGCCGGAGACGCCCACCTCGGCGGAGAGCGTGGAGTCCACGAGGTCGATCTGGAGCCCGGAGGAGCGGCCCTGCAGCGCCGCCGCCAGGTCCAGCTTCCCATCGACCTCGAACTTGCTCTGCAGGGCGAGCTTGATGGAGCCCTTGCCCTCGGCTTCCTTCGTGAAGGTGGTGCCGCTGCCGACGGAACCCTTGCCCTCGAGCTGCCCGGACTGCTCCACGGTGATGGTGGGCTTCTGGCCGTTCTTGCCGAGCTCGATGTCGACCTTCGTCTCGAGCTGTCCCTTCAACTCGCCCGCGAGCGGGACGTTGGGCAGCGGCAGGTCCCCCGCGAGCTTCCCGGCCAGGGTGCCCTTCACCGAGAAGCCCTTCAGGTGGTCGCCGAGGAACTTCTGCGCGTCCGTGCCGACGTACGAGTCCAGCTTCCGGTTGGCGTCACCCGCCTTGTCGAAGAACTTGCCGAGGCTGTCGGCGCCCACCGCCTTGGCGGCGCCCGCCAGGAAGCCGGAGACCTTGTCACCGACCTTGGTGCCGGCATCCACGGCGTAGCTCGCCGCGACGCCCAGCGCGGACTCATTGCCGGCGGCCGAGATGATGCCCAGGCCGCGCAGGGCGTCCTCCTTGGACTTGAACTCGAACTTCGGGGAGACGCCGGCCCCGAGCTCCGCGGAGCCATTCACGGGGCCGTTCGTACTCGGCTCGGCGGTGAGCTTCCCCTCGTTGAGGGCGATGAATTCGTAGGTGCCGTTGGGCCCCCGCTTCACCTCGACCTCACTGCCAATCTCGCCACCGGCCTTGACCGGCGCGGTGCCCGCCTGGACCTTGCCGTTGGCACTCAGCTTGAGCTTCACGCTGTCGCCCTCGGAGTTGAGGGCCATGTCCAGGGCCTCACCGAGCCGACCCTGCTTCGCCAGGTCCTGGGCCTGCTTCTGCTTTGAGTGGGCGCCATCGAGCGTGGATGGGGCTCCGCTGCCCTGCACGGTGCCGCTGGCCGTGGCGGTGTTCCTGGCGCCCGGGTTGAGCTCGACCGGCGACTTCTTCGGTGCGCCCGCGTCGGCGTCCCGGGCCTCCGCGGGCCGGGTGGCGTGCGGTGTCGCTTCAGGGTTGGCTTCCTGTGGCGGGGGCGTCAAACCCAGCAGCTTCTCCAGCTCCGCCTTCCGACTCGTGCCCTCGAAGGCGGAGGCGAGTTCATTCTTCGTGGGCTTGACCTTGTCGATGTCCTTCTGGCTGTAGGGGGGCTTCTTGGATTCCTCGATGGCCAACGCATTCGCTTTGCGCATGGCCTCCGCGGCACTCTTCGCGGTGAGGGCTGCCGTTTCCTCCGCCTCCTGGAGCTTCTGGGCAGCCTTCATGGAGGTCTCGGTGGCTTCCTTGAGCCTCGTCTCTGCGGCCGCAAGGTCCTCCTTCGACTTCTTCGCCTCCGCGGGTGACTGTCCGGACCTCTCCGCTGCCTTGCGCGTGTCGGCGACAGCCTTCTCCGCTGATTTCTGCTGTCTCCGCGCGGAACTTGCGTCGCGCTTGGCCTGCGCCAGGTTGTCCCGAGCCGCCTCCGCCGCCTTGCGCTTGGCCTCGGCCGCGAGCCGCGCCGCTTCCGCCTTCTGCCGGGCCTCCTCTGCGCGGCGCTGCGCTTCGGCAGGGTCTACTTTCCCGCCAGAACCGACCGCTGTCACTGAACCCATGGCGTATCTCCTCTCGACGGGGAATGCCTTGTGTCAGGCAAGGCGGATGCGATGACTGTGATTGGAGACGCGGACACGAAACGGGCCCGAGACGTGGTGCGTCCTGCGCGGGTCGATGCGTGTCTGCCCCTGCAATCGAGGAGAAAGAAGGAGGACGGCAACCGGCGTCCCAAAAAAAGATTTGGGAGGGGGCGTTAAGCACGAAGGCTCCGCGACGTCCGCCGCGAGGCCCGTGTAGAAAGCAAAAAGGCCCCGCCATTTCTGGCAGGGCCTTCTGTACTTCAGCTCCCCGAATGAAGCCCTGCGCGAACTCGTTCTCTGCGTCTCTCTAGAGATTGCGACGGGAACACGAGAAACATCATGGGATTGCGCCAGGTCGGGAAATTTCGGGGCCCGGTGGGTTGGCTGCGAACTTCTGGAGACAGGCGATGCCCCTGCTCCTGTCTACGCAGTTGTGCGTGGGGACGCTGAGAGTTGAACCCAGCGGGCCCTGTCGGACTCGGGTTCTACAGGCCCGCGCGACTTCCCTAACGCTCTGCGGCCCTGAAAGAGCAGGAGCCCTGAACGTCGAGAGGCCAGAGCCCCTGGATGGGAGCCCGGCCTTTGCGTGGCTCGACGCCGATGATGGAGCACGAGCTTCGATCATCCAGCGGGAAGATCGCAGCGGCATGAAAGAGAGCGTCGTGATGCTTTCGACAGTCGAGGCAGTGGCACACGCCGACGCGGTACGGCCGTCCCGACGCGACGATGCGGACGCTGCCACACAGGCGGCCGCCGGTGAAGCGCTCGGGTCCTTCCATGCTCATCCCGCTTTGCGACGGAAGTGGAGCGCCTGCACGCCGGACTTGAACCGCTGCGTCGAGAGGAGCTCGAGATGCCGCGCACTCGACAGGCCATGAAACAACGTCGGCCCGCGGCCACTGATGATGGGATGAACGACGATGCGGTACTCGTCGATGAGCCCCAACTCCTCGAGCGCAGTCGCGAGCTTGGGCGCTCCGACGAGGACGCCCTTCGCGGTCTTCACTTTCAGCGCCGAGATCGCCTCGCGAAGGTCACCCTCCACCTTGATCGTGTTCTGCCACGGAAATTTGCTCCGCGAGCCCGACACGACGTACTTCGCCTTCGCCTCGAGCTTCTGTGCCCACTCGCGCATCGCGCGCGGCGCCTTTTCGTCGCGTGCCACCGCGGGCCAGGCTCCCTCCATCAGCTCGTAGGTGTTGCGCCCGAAGAGCATCGCCCCGCTCTGCTCCATGAGCTGCGTCCAATAGTCGTGCAACTCGTCGTCCACGATCCCCTGGGTGTGATCGATGCACCCGTCCAAAGTCACGTTGAGACCGAAGGTGAGGAGGCCCATGGCGTGGGATTCTACGAAAAGCGCGCCCAGCGCGCAGCAGCCCGAGCCATCGACGCAATGCCCCATCCCCGGTGGGTATCGGCGCGCAAAAGTTCGACACCATCGAATGGCTGACCGACAACGGCCCCGCCTACACCGCCCACGAGACGCGCGCGTTCGGCGGAAGCCTGGCCCTGCTCATCCGAACGACTGGGCCTGCTCTGCCTCGGTGGACAATCATGTGAGGCACTGGACTGGCGAGGCCTCTCGAACCGCACCTCGCGGCGCCGCCATTGCTGGTGCAGCTCGACGAGTTTGCTGCGTACGAACGCGGCCGGTGAGACGTGCCACCGCCGCCACCAGCCGGACCGGGGGCCGCGAAGGCTAACGCGGGCCACCAGGCACAGCGTCATGTGCCGGTGCCATGCCGTCCAGGTGCGCACCTCATGGTTCGCCAGGCCCACTTCGCCCTTGGCGGATTCGAAGTCCTCTTCCACGGCCCACCTGCTGCCCGCTGCGCGCACCAGGGACTCCAGCGAGGAGTTGCGTCGGGCATGGGCGACATAGAAGGCCACCTTCCCATCCGCGAGACTTCTGCGAAACAGCCGCCCGCGCGAAAGGCCCAGGTGTCGATTGAGACGCATGCGCGCCCAGTCGTAGAGGCGTGGTCCCTTGGTGCCTGCACCCGCGGACAGACGCGCCCAGGCCTCCGGAGGTATCTCCTTCACCATGTCGCCCGGCTTCACCTGGCAGAAGCCGCGCCAGACGTGCGTGTTGGAGGCCACCGCCAGCACGTAGGGCTGGTGCAAGTCTTCGAGGAAGCGGCGCAGCGTGGTGTCGCGTCCGTAGACTTCGTCCCCACCACCCACGCGGGCTTCAGCCCCGCGCCCAGCGCCCTGCGCGCGTACTCCAGCACGTCGTCGCGTACGGTATCCGCATCCCACTTCGCTCGCAGCAGCAGGTGCTGGAAGGCATAGGGCGCTCGATGCTCCGCATCCTCCGAAAGGCCCCACACATTCTTGCGCTGTGCCCGCCCCAGCAGGGCCTTTACGTACTCGACCGCCGTGGCATGCGCCACGCGCCTGCGGAAGTGCGGCTACAGCCAGGATGGCTGCGTGGGACGGCGGACGTCAACCGCCAGGGCAGCGGCACGACCACGGTGCGGGTGACGCTCATTTTCCTTCGTGGGTGCGCGTCGGCTTGCCTGTGGCGGAGATGGATCAGTCCTCGAAGCATGAAGGCCGGTGCCGAAGCTCATGTCGCTCAGCACCAGCCAACTCTTCTCTTGGTACGGGACTACGTGGCGCCATTGCTCCGGACCTGCCACGACCCACGCTGAATCTCCAGCGACTTGCACTGTTGATTGGAGACGTCCCAGGTGAATGTCAGCTTGTCATTGTCCTTGAGTGCGTAAACGAGATCGACAAAGGCTTGAGGCGGGTTGTTCAGGAGACAGGTCCCGTCGTTGCCGTTGACGTCCCTGGCATGGCAAAACAATCTCTGGGTTGCTCCCAAGACCGTATTGTCCACCTTGATCTGGCACTGAATGACGGACTTTGAATCAGACGAGTTCTGCACGCCAATGATCGAACCCGCCGCGGTAGCCGTGCCCGACGCAGGAATGGAGAGGTAGATTTCAAAATTCGTCTTGTCGCCTGCGACGGCGACTGCGGACAGAAGGGTAACGCAAACAAAGGCCAGTTTCGCGACTCTCATGGGTCCTCGATATGTGTGGGGTGGTACAGTATTTAAAGTATATTTTCCCGCAATGAATTGTTAAACAGCTCGAACTAGGCGTTTAGTGCGTATGTGCTATCCACTACGCCCATGTGCTTACAGCACCTGACGAAAGGGCGGACTGGTCAGCAGCAAGTGCCATCTCCAGCTTGAGGAGCATGGTCCGCGAACTGGTTCCCGACGCCTTCTGGCAGCGCGTGGCACCGCTGCTGCCTCCTCCCCGGCCCAAAAAGAAGCTGGGTCGCCCTCGTGCGGACGACCGGGCTGCGCTGGAGGCCATCGTCTTCGTGTTGAGGAGCGGTATCCCGTGGGAGATGCTGCCTCGCAAGCAGTTCGGCCTGTCGGGCATGACGGCCTGGCGCAGGCTGGAGGAATGGACCCGCGCGGGCGTGTGGGAAAAGCTCCAGGAGCGGCTGCTGGATGAACTGGGGCTGCGCGGCAAGGTGGATTTCTCTCGCGCTGCCATCGACTCCTCGTCCGTGCGGGCGTCAAAAAGGGGGCCCTCACGGGCCAAAGCCCGACGGACAGAGCGAAGGCGGGTAGCAAGCATCATCTTCTCGTAGAGGCCCACAGCCTGCCGCTGACCGAGTCCGTGACGGCGGCAAACGTGCACGACACGCACGAGATCTTCCCACTCGTCGACTCCGTGCCTGCGGTGCGGATGCCGTCGGGCCAGAGGCAGATGCGCCCACGGAAGCTGCACGGCGACAAGGCCTACGCGTCCAAGAAGAACAGGCGCGGGCTACGCTTGCGCGGAATCACCGCACGCATCGCGTGTCCGGGCGTCGAGTCCAAGGAGCGGCTTGGACGCTACCGCTGGGTCGTGGAGCGCACGCTGGCCTGGAAGAACCAGCTGCGCCGCCTTCGCGTGCGCGATGAGCGCAGGGATGACGTTCACTTCGGCTTCCTCGTCCTCGGTTGCTGCGTCATGCTCCTGCGCCGCCTCTGCCCTGACATTTGTTAGGAGCGGTGCACTCAATCGGTCAACGCAACACCTGCTTCAGTTTGGCTGCTGGGGTTTCGAACTCCAGGGTCTTCCGGGGGCGCTGATTCAGCCTGCGCGCCACTGCGTCCAACTGCCTCTGCGTGAACGTCGAAACGTCCGTCCCATCCGGAAAGTACTGTCGAAGGAAGCGGTTGGTGTTCTCGTTAGTTCCACGCTGCCAAGGCTTCTGAGGCTCGCAGAAGTAGATGGAGAAGTCGGTCGCCATCGCGAGTTCTCGGTGTTTCGCCAGTTCCGTTCCTCGGTCCCACGTCAGAGAGCGCCGCAGCTCCCGGGGTAACTTGCGAGCAGCCCGCGTCAGGGCCCGGACGACGCTGGTGCTGTCCTTGCCGGCCACCTTCACGAGCATCGTGAAACGAGAGTGACGCTCGACAAGCGTAGCGATGTGGCTGTTGCTCGCTCCAGCCAGCAAATCCCCCTCCCAATGCCCCGGCACCGCCCTGTCCTCCACTTCGGGTGGCCTCTCGCGAATCGACACCGCGTCCCGGATTTGACCGCGTTGCTGGCCAGCCGTCGTCGCCAGCTTCGAACGCCTCATCGTCCGGCGGGAACGCAGATGCTTCAGCAGCTCCTTCTTGAGCACCCCACGGGCTTGGACGAAGAGGCTCTTGTAAATCGTCTCGTGGGAAATCCGCATCGACAGCTCCTGTGGGTACTCTCGCCGGAGGGCTCCAGAAATCTGCTCAGGCGACCAGTCCTCCTGGAGCTTGCTGGCAACGAACCGCCGCAGCCGCGAGTTTATCGCCAGGAGGCAGCGCTTCGGACGACGTGCTCGTTGCCCTGCGCGACTGTCCGCCGGAGAAGCCCGGTACTCCGGAGCACCACCGTTGCGAGCCACTTCGCGCGTGATGGTTGACGGAGCTCGCCGCAGCGTCTCGGCGATGTTCCGCATGGAGTGGCCGCTGGCGAGTCCTCGCGATATCTCCTCCCGTTCCTCGAGCGTGAGTGCCAGGCGAGAGCGTCGACGTGGTGGAGGAACAAAGCCTCCATTCGCCGAGAGCACTCCGTGGACGGTTCCTGGCATACGTCCAACTGCCCGGCTGATGTCACTCATCGACTGCCCGGCCTTCCATCGCTTCCAAATCTCGGCCCGCTGCTCCGCTGAGAATTCCTGGCGCCTTCTCGGCATGCATGGTTCCAATCAACGGCAGGTGCTGTTGCGTCGACCCATTGAGTGTGCGCCGTCCGCCTATCCGAACCTTCAGTCAGACGGCGGGCCGATCCGTCTGCGCCATCTGGTCACACACACCAGCGGCATGCCGGGGATGTTGCCACTGTAAGTGAATGAGGTGTTGAGGGACTTCACTGCGCATGCCACCCCGGCAAAGCTCAATGCCGCCTATGCGGACTACGGGCAGCCGCAGTTCTGGCAGGACCTGCACACCGTCAGCATCAAGGGCCCGCTCGGCAAGGACTATGCTTACTCGAGCGCCGACACCGAGTTGGTCGCGCACACCCTTGAGAAGATCCACGGGGCTTCCTACGAGTCGTTGCTCGCGGAGTTCCTGGCGCGGGAAGCCGGTATGCACGACACGTGGCTGCGCCTGCGTGCCCAGGACGCCAACCGCTTGGCTCCTGGCTACCACAGCGACAACCCGGTCGGCACCACGCCGATGCCACTCCTGCCCTGGGGCGCGGCGGGAGCCTTGAAGGCGACGATGCCGGAGATGGTGAAGTACTTGCGCTTGCAGTTGAGCAACCATCCCGCGGTGACAGAGTCACACAAGCCGCTGGTGCGCTTCGCGGAGGACTTCAGCATTGGCTATTTCTGGAACATCGGCCAGAGCAGCCAGTTGGGCACCCACTACGTGCATCACGGCGGCGTGCCTCGCGCGCAATGCTATCTCTACCTCGTGCCGAAGTATCAGTTGGGGGTGTTCATCATCACCAACCAGAGCGGCGATGCGACCGCCGACGCCATGGAACGCGCGCTGGCGCCCCTCTTTGACAGGGTCGAATCCATGCAGGGTCGCTAGCACGGCGAATAACAGGGGCGGAGTTGCTGCTGTGTGGCAACGAAGCGCCGCCATCCGCGCCATGAGTACGGGCGGCAGCCGCAGACCCGTGTCGAGACGAAGTCGGGGCGCGAGCTTCACCGTGCCGCCATGAAGTCGCCCCATCGTCCACGAACCAGAGTAGGTTCTCCCTCCCTGTTCGTTGGAGTTCCGTCGATGCCCCAAGCCACACCGCGCTCGTCACTTCTGGACGCGCGTCCCAGTGTCTTCCTGCTCGCCGGAGCGTTCGTCACCGGCATGTTCCTCTTCGCCCAGGGCGGCTGCGGAGGTGATGAGTGCCAGGACGCCGCCGACTGCCGTGAAGACAAGGGACCGCCGGCTTCGAACACGGAGTGGGTCTGCGAGGACAAGCGCTGTGAGCAGCATTCCGTCCAGGTGCCGCCCCCGGATTCCGGCACGGACGCGGGGACGCCCGACGCGGGGACGCCCGACGCGGGGACGCCCGACGCGGGGACTCCCGACTCGGGTCCCACCACGGTGAGCGTGCAGGTGCTCGCGTTCAATGACTTCCACGGGCAGCTCGAGGAGCCCGCGGGTCAGATTCTGACGGGCGTGGCCCCCGACGGTGGACCGGTACGGGTGAACGCGGGCGGCGTGACGTACTTCGCCCGGCACATCGCGGCCCTGCGGGCCGCCAATCCGAACACGGTGGTGGTAGCGGCGGGAGACCTCATCGGCGCATCCCCGCTGCTGTCGGGGCTCTTCCACGACGAGCCCACCGTCGAGGCGATGAACCTGATTGGCCTGGACCTGGTCGCGGTGGGCAACCACGAGTTCGACGAGGGCAGCACGGAGCTGTTGCGCATGCAGTCGGGCGGCTGCCACCCGGTGGATGGCTGCCTGGACGGGGATGGCTTCCCGGGCGCGAAGTTCAAGTTCCTGGCGGCCAACGTGGCCACGGGCGTGGACCGCACGCTGTTCCCCCGCTACGACGTGCGCGAGTTCGAGGGCGTGAAGGTGGCCTTCATCGGCATGACGTTGGAGGCCACGCCGGAAAGCGTCATACCCACGGGCGTGGCGGGGCTCACCTTCAAGGACGAAGTGCAGACGGTGAACGCGCTGGTGCCGGAACTGCGGCGGCAGGGCATCGAAGCCATCATCGTGGTGGTGCACCAGGGCGGAATTCCGACCTCGGGCTCGCTGGTGAACGACTGCAAGGGCGCGGGTGCGGACGGCCTCATCTCAGGTGCCATCGTGGGCGTGGCCAAGGGCCTCAACGACGCGGTGGATGTCATCGTCAGCGGCCACACGCATCAGGCCTACAACTGCGTCATCGATGGCAAGGTCGTCACGAGCGCCTCGTCGATGGGGCAGCTCGTCACGGACATCGACCTGACGTTGAGCAAGGCGACGGGCGACGTCGTGGAGGCGCGAGCGAACAACGTCATCGTCACTCGCGACGTGCAGGAGGTCGGCGCGGTGAAGGAGCTGGTGACGAAGTACCAGGAGCTCGTCACGCCGAGGGCCAACCGGGTCATCGGCTGGGTGTCGCAGACGCTCAGGACACAGTCGGACTCCGTGGGCCAGTCCACCCTGGGCTTCGTCATCGCGGACTCGCATCTGGAGGCGACGAAGCCCGCGAACCTGGGTGGGGCGCAGGTGGCCTTCATGAACCCGGGCGGCATGCGCGCGGACATCGCCCAGGGCGAGGTCACCTACGGCGAGGCCTTCACCACGCAGCCGTTCGGCAACAGCCTGGTCACCCTGACGCTGACGGGCGCGCAAATCGAACAACTGCTGGAGCGGCAGTGGCGGCCGTCGGGATTCACCCTCATGCTGCTTCCGTCGGTGGGCTTCACCTATGCGTTCAGCGCGTCGGCGCCCGTCGGAAGCCGCGTCGACCCGGCGTCCATCCGGATCAACGGCGTGACGGTGGACCCGGCGGCGAACTACCGCGTCACCGCGAACAACTACCTCGCGAGTGGGGGTGATGGCTTCCAGGTGTTCGCCGAGGGGACGAACCGGCTGGGTGGCGCCGTGGACAGCGACGCGCTGGAGGCATACCTGAAGGCACACAGCAGCCAGGCGAGCCCCTTGCCCGCCCCCGCGCTCAATCGCATCACCATGCTGCCCTAAGCGCCCGGACATAGAGGGTAGGCACAGGCCTCCTGAGCCGGAGGATGTGAAGCCTTCACGGCCTGGAGATGGAGACACTACACTCTCCATCCCATGTCGACTCCCGGTGCAATCGCTGTGTACACGTCGGGCTCGGGCATCCCCGAGCACGTCTCGGAGCGCCCCTGGCGTGGCGTCTATCATCACTGGGATGGCTACCCAACTGGCCTCGGGCAACACCTTCTGTACCGCGCGCAGCGCGCGCAGGGTGACCTGGGGGCCGTGGTGCGCCAGCTCATTGATGAGGCCCCCTGGGGCTGGTCGCTCTGCATGCCGGGCCCCGCGAAGCCGGAGGGCCAACGCTTCTCGGAGGAGGAGCCGGGACTGCGCGTCGGACCGGAGGAGACCGGTGCCGTGGCTTATGTCTATGTCTTCGATGTAGAGGCACGTCGGCTCGACATGTTCTCCACCCACGTCGGAGGCGAAGGCAGACGGCTCAGCTCGGTGCGCTTCTCATCCACGGGCTCGCCCGACCTGCCGGCGCTCGACCTCCATCCCGAGGAGACCGTCACGGAGCCGTTCCTTCCCGGAGATTCGCTCTCGGCCCGGGCGCTGAAGGACTGTCTTGAGGACCTGCCGCCGCTCGAGGCGGTGCGCGAGACCGACTCCGTGCGCCTCGAATGGGTGAACACCCAGCAGGAGCCCGACGAGTCGCTCTCCATCCTCTTCCGGGTGGTCACCTTCGAGGACGGATTCATCTCCAACGTGGAGGAGCAGGAATGGAATCTCGTGCCGCCCTCCGCGCGACGGGAGCCGGAGCGTGTCCGGCACTTCCTCGAGGCGCTCGCCGAGGTGCTGCTCGAGGACCCGAAGCGGTTCAACTCGTTCTGGATCTCCGCGCAAGACTCGCTGCGTCGTTCCGGCGCGAGGCAGCGTGAGAGCTTCGCGCGAATCCTGAGGGCGCACTGGGCCCGCGACTTCGGCTCGGAGGACGCGTCGTCGTAGGAGGACCTCCTGGTCTGGAGGCGGCCCGCGCGCGGAGGGTTGGCGGATACGGGCCGAGAGGGATGCTCACGGGAATGACCGATTCAGATTGGCATCTGCTCCAGCGTCTTCGGAGTCGGCCTTGGGGTCGCGAGTCTTATCGGCGATGTCCGCTGGAGGCGCTGGAAGCAGCAACTCCAGATCTGGGAGGGCTTCGCAAAGACTCGCGGCTGGTCCTTCATGGCGAGGTCCGGGTTCATGTACTCCGCGGGGACGCTGGAGATGAAGGCCGCCACGCCGGGCGGCCAATCACCGTGGAGACCGAGCACCTGGGCCATGGCAGGGATTTCCACATCGTCACCATCGTCCGGCACGGGCTGGGCAACGGCCTTCCGCGCGAGGTGACCATCCGGTCTGAGTCGCTGGGCGATAGGGTCCTCGGGCTGTTTGGCACGAAGGACGAGGATGTTGGAGATGCCAGCCTTGATAAGGCGTTGGACCTGAGGAACCTCACTCCCAAGGCCCGCTGGACGAAACGACGCCATTAAAGCAAGAAGGCCCTGCCGGGTTGGGGCAGGGCCTTCTTTTTTTTGCTCCCCGAATATAACATTCAGTGGTTTCAAGGAGGGGACGGCTGGCGCCCATCAATCGGGGGCCGATTGAATCTCCGCGAACTTCATTTGCGTTGGGCCCAGCTTGGCACGCCCCTCGTCACGAGCGCGCAGCCTCTTGGTCGCGCGATACGGCGTGGGCGGTGCCTTGGTGATTCCGACCCCGCTTCGCCGCTACGGGAACTCGCTGACCCCGTGCTCTCTGCGCTCACTCGCCTTGATGTCCGCATGACGCAGCGACCGGTTTTGGGGTAGGCACACCGGCCATGGGGACGTGCCCCACGACCGGCCTTGCTCCTCGGCGTGTCGACGCGGTCCTACCGCAGGGGCACGCGCTTGAGCCTGAAGGGCGAGGGGCTCTCGCTCATCGTGAAGTAGCTCGCGCCGTTGGCCTCGTACTCGATCGCCTCACCCTGGCCCTCGGAGGTGTCGGTCAGCGTGACGGGCGTCGCGAAGACGGCCGACTCGAAGCCAAGTCCCGGCGTCGCACGGAACTCGTAGACAGTGCGGTAGGTGCGAAGGAGGAAGCGATCCGCGCATGGGTGGATCGCCGCCGCGGTCGCGGCCGAGAAGTTGGCGTCTCCGTTCAGCGGCAGCTGGATCGTGTGGACGTGGATCAGCGTGGCCTGCACGCCCGGCGTCAGCGGCTGGGGGAACTTGTACACGCCGCTCTGCCCCGTGCCCCCGTTCTTGGTGACGACGTAGATGTCCCCGGTGGTGGGGTGCACCATCAGCGACTCCGCGTCCTTCGCGCCGTCCGGATAGACGAACGGGAAGGCCTCGGCGACGAGCCCCCCCGAGGTCTGGCCGTTGGCGAGATCCGGCTCGGGCACGCGGTAGATCGTGAACGACGTGGGGCTGCCACCCGGAGGGAAGTTGGCGCTCCACTTCCCGATGTCACCGATGAAGATGCACGAGCCGCTCGGGCAGGGCCCGGTTGCGAGGTCCTCCCAGTCGGCCGGCGTCACGTTGGTCACGTTGAACGTGCCGATCGTGCTCGCGTTGAGGGTGTTGATCGCGACGATCGCGGTGGTGTCCTCGTTGTGCACGTAGAGCGCGTTGCTGACCACGCGGCTCGCGGCCAGGCCCGAGGGCTCCACGATTTCCGGCGCGGTCACGGTGCCCTGGAGCGTGAAGGTGCTCGCGTACGTGTCGCCGACCATGCAACTGGGGGCGTTGGCGGCGCGCAGGACGATCACGTGCGCGGTGTTGGTCTGCACGAACGCGGAGCTGCCGGAGAGGCCCGTCTGGAGGCCCGGCGCGGTGAGCGACCGGTAGGCCGCATTGAAGAGCAGTCCATTGGTGTGACCCAGGCACGCGTCGAAGGCCTCGGTGAAGCCGAGCGGCGGCTCGATGCCGGTGGCAGGGCAGGTGGCGTCCGGCCAGACCTGTGAGCCGTACCAGACGGCGAGGCCACCCGCGCTGCCGGTCACCACGTCGGGCACGGTGAACGACGCGGAGTCGCCGTTCTTCTGGCCTGCGTGCACGTCGATTGGCTGGATCGGATCGACGCCGCTGAAGGCCTCCACGCTCCCCGCCATGTGGGTGGTCGCGTCCAGTCCGAACGCGTAGCTCGCGGGCTCGGAGGCGCCCGCGACGCGGTAGAAGATCCAGGTGCGGATGGCCCAGGCGCTCTGCTCCGAGCGCAGGAACGTCCAGCCGGCGGGCGGCGTGACGGTCGCGGAGATGTTGTTGCGCACGGTCACCCGCGCGATGAGCGCGTCGTTGGCCTCGGTCCCCGACGGCTTGGGGATCGACAGCGAAGCGATCGACAGGCCGCTGTGGCGCGAGCTCCCACGCAACGCGACCCCCGAGGACGGTGCGACCTCGGCGCGGCGAAGGGCGACGACCTGCGCGACGTTGGTCTCGGCGAACGTCGAGCTCCCGTTGAACGGTCCCTGGAGGCCGGCACCGGCGAGGGGCATGAAGGCGGCGTTGAAGACGAGGCCCTGGGACGAGGACACCAAGCAGGTGTCGTAGGTCTCGGCGAAGCCCACGGGGGGCTCGATCGCCGGGGTCGGACACGCGGCGCCGGTCCACGCCTGCGCGCCGAACCAGACGGCAGCCCCGCCCGCGGTCGAGGTGCTCAGCTGCGGCGTCGTGAAGGCCGTCGAGCCGCTGTTGCTCTTGCCGGCGTGCGTGTCGATCGGGTTGGCCGGATTGACGCCGGCATACGCCACGAGGTTGCCGACGAGGTAGCTCGCGATGGAACTCTGGAACGTGTGGCTCGCGGGCTCGCTGGCGGTGGCGACGCGGACGAAGACCCAGCCGCGGATGCTCCAGGTGCTCATGTCGGTGCGCACCAGCGTCCAACCCGCAGGCGGGGTGAGCTCGGCGTCGATCTGGTTCCGGTTCGCAAGGTGCGCCAGCAGCACGTTACCGGCGGCGACGCCCGTAGGGGTCGAGAGGGTCAGGCTGGTGACCGTCTTGCCGCTCGCGTGCGTGGTGCCGACGAGGGTGATCTCCCCGGTGGCCGGCGGCTGGAGGGGACGCAGCACCACCGCGTGCGTGATGTTGGTGTTGGGGAGCGTGGAGCTGCCGGTGAAGGCGGGCTGGGCACCTGCGGCCCCGAGCTCCGAGGTAGCGGCGCTGTGCAGCACGCCGAGCGACGACGAGACGAGGCAGGTGTCGAGCTGCTCGGTGAAGCCCGTCGGAGGGGTGTGGACCGCGGGGCACGCGGCGCCTCCCCAGACCTGGGCCGAGAACCACACTGCGAGGCCGTTCGCGGACGACGTGGTGGCGACGGGCAGCGCGAGGCTCGCGCTGTTGCCATTCTTCTGGCCCACGTGCACGTCGATCGGCTGGAGCGGATCCGCGCCCGACACCGCGACCAGGGTGGCCGCCATGGAGCTGGCGAGGTCGAGGGTGAAGGTGTGACTGCTCGGCTCGGCCGCGCTGGCCACGCGGAGGAAGAGCCAGGACTTGATGGCCGAGGCGCTCTGCTCGGAGCGCAGCAGCGTCCAGCCAGCGGGTGGGGTGGCGACGGCGGTGACGGCCTCGCGATTGCTCAGCTGCATCACCAGCACATCTCCGGCGGCCGTACCGACGGGGGTGGGGATGGAGAGGGTGGTGGTGGCCAGGCCGCTCGCGCTGGTGGTTCCTCGCACGGAGAGCGTGGAGAGGCCCTGGGCCGTCGTCGCATCCTGTACGTCGTCGGGCTGCGCGAGCTCAGTCGTTCCACAGGCGGCCATCAGTAGGGCGGCCGCGAGCCACAGACTTCGGAATGGGGTCATGGGGTTTCGATCGGGTGTCGACTCACCGGACTGGAGGTCCGGGACTCGGCCATGTGAAGGACCCCGAAGTGCGAAGCGCAACCGACTGTCATGACACGGGAAAGCTGCCGTGAAATGGTTGGGATCGTCGGGTGTCATCGAAAGAAGGTGGCAGTCCTGTCCATGCGGTCACGCGGAGTACTTGGAGAACGCGAAGCCCAAGGATATCTGCGCACGGTGCAAGGGCCGAAGGGCGGTCGGCACCCCGAGGGGTGGGCCTCCAGGCAAGCCTCGTGACCGTGGCTGTGACCGGCTCGTGACGTCAGCAGAACGGTGCTGACATCCTGTGATCTGGAGCGTGCCTGGAGCTGTGGGCTTCGTCGAGCCCGTGGGGCACGAAGCCCTTGGAGGCCCTGCTCTTCGGGCGTCCGACCAGGAGGGAGTCGATTGGGGTGTGCTGTGTTCGTGGCCGCTGCGTGATGTTTGAGTTGCTCTGCGTCAGCAGAGCCGATCTCAGAATTGGCGCATGAGGATGTGAGAGTCCCCCGCTTCCGTGGACACCCGCGATGTGATGGAAGGGTGTTCGATGTCGGAGAGCGAGAAGAAGCAGAGGCGGCAGCGGCGTAGCTTCCGCCCAGAGTTCAAGGCCGGGGCCGTGAAGCTGGTGCTGGAGGAGGGCAAGTCCGTCGCGGCGGTGGCGCAGGACCTGGACCTGACCGAGACGGCCCTCCGCAAGTGGGTGGAGCAGTCGAAGGCCGACAAGGGCCAGGGCAAGCCGGGTGCGCTCACCAGCGAGGAGCGGGTGGAACTCTCCGGGCTGCGCAAGCGCGTGCGCCAGCTCGAGATGGAGCGAGACCTGCTAAAAAATGCGGCGGCCTTCTTCGCGAAGGAGATGAAGTGAAGTTCCGCTTCATCCACGCGCAGAAGGCCTCCACGTCGGTAGCCTTCATGTGTCACCAACTGGGCGTCTCTCGCTCCGGCTACTACGCCTGGGCGAAAAGGCCCGAGTCTCAGCGCCAGAAGAGCGACCGCGAGCTGGCCGTGGAGGTGACGGCCATTCACCAGGAGAGCCGCGGCACCTATGGCAGCCCTCGCGTCCATGCGGAGCTGCGCGCACGGGGTCGCCGCGTCTCCGAGAAACGCGTCGCGCGCCTCATGCGCCGGGAGGGCCTGGCGGCACGCAGGAGGCGCCGCTTCGTGCGAACCACCGACAGCAAGCATGCGCATCCTGTCGCTCCCAACGTCGTGGCTCGCGACTTCCTCCCTCCCGCCCCCAACCGCACCTGGGCAGGCGACATCACCTACGTCTGGACTGCCGAGGGCTGGCTCTACCTGGCCGTGGTGCTCGACCTCTTCAGTCGCCGCGTCGTGGGCTGGAGCATGAGTGAGTCCATCGACCGTTACCTGGTCCTCGCCGCGCTCGACATGGCGCTCGCGGGGCGGGAGGCACCCGCGCTGCATCACTCCGACAGGGGCAGTCAATACGCCAGCGACGACTACCGAGAGCGACTGGCGACGAGCGGCATCACCTGCTCGATGAGTCGCAAGGGCAACTGCTGGGACAATGCCGTGGTGGAGAGCTTCTTCAGCAGCCTGAAGATGGAACTCGTCCATCCGCGCAGTTTCCGGACGCGAGAGGAGGCCCGGCTTGCGCTGTTCGAATATATCGAGGTGTTCTACAACCGCAGGCGCCGTCACTCGTCGCTCGGCTATGTCAGTCCCGCCGAGTACGCGAGGACGGCTGCGGTGCAAAGGCAGGCAGCGTAGTCAACCTGTCCACCGAAGCGGGTGACGCTCAGGGTAGGCGAAATGGCGGAGAAGATTATCAATTGCCTGTGGTTCGACCATGGCGAGGCGCGCAATGCTGCGAAATTCTACGCCGGCGTGTTCCCCAACAGCCGCGTTGGCCCGGTCCACGAAGCCGCGACCGACTTTCCCGATGGCAAGGCGGGGGACGAGCTGACCGTGGAGTTCACCGTCCTCGGCCGTGATTTCGTCGGGCTCAACGGCGGGCCGGCGTTCAAGCCTGACGAGGCGGTCAGTTTCATGGTGGTCACCGAGAACCAGGAAGAAACCGACCGCTACTGGAATGCGATCGTCGGCAATGGCGGCGCGGAGAGCGCCTGCGGCTGGTGCAAGGACCGCTGGGGCTTTTCGTGGCAGATCACGCCGCGCGTGCTGCTCGATGCGACGACCCACCCGGACAAGGCGGCGGCCAAGCGTGCGATGGACGCGATGATGACGATGCGAAAGATCGACATCGCAAAGATCGAGGCCGCGGTCCGCGGGGGAGGCTGATGCGCAGGGCCGCCGAGCCTCGTGTGTGGCTCGACGGCGTGGAGCGCCAGTGGCATCTGGGCTGCCAGTGACTCCGGGCCTCAGGCTCCGCCCGAGGCGTCGTGGAGCTTCAGCACGTAGAGGAAGTCCGGGACGGTGAGTCCGCGTGCCACGACGAGCCCGTCACGCAGGAGGATCGTCTCCTCCAGCGAGTCGTGGAAGTGCGCCAGGGGCGTGGTGTCCATCCGGCGATGGAACGCGACGGGCTCGTCGCTGAGCACCTCCCAGTACGCGCGGCGCGTCACCTCATCGGGCTCCGCGTTACCATCGAGCACATCCCTCGGCGCCCCCGTGGCGAGGTCGAAGAAGCGCGTCTTCTGGTCATCCGAGCGGGTGACGAGCACGTCCCCTTCCATGGCCACCAGGAACGGCAGCGCGGGGTGCTGTACCTCGTACATGAGCCGCCCCGTGTCCGCTTCATACAGGCGCACCCGGTCGTCTAGTGTGCACACGGCCACCCGCAGGCCATCCTCGGAGAGGCTCGCGGCGATGACCGGCTCTTCGGAGACCTGGAGCACGCGCCGGAAACCCGCGGTCAGGTCGAAGAGCTCGAGCTCACCCGAGGCCCGTCCCACCGCGATGCGCGGCACGCGAGCGGCCGCCGTGTACGCCACCGCGGGCTTCATCAAGGCCTGCGTGTCGAGCACAAGCCGGCCCGTCTTCACGTCGTGCACCTGGAGCCGGGAGGGCTCTTCATGGCCCGACACGACGTAGGCGCCGTCCGGGGTGAACTCCACCATCGTGACAGGGGCCTCGGGGCCCTTGAGGGTGTGGAGCAACTGGCCGTCGGCCACGCGCCACACTCGCACCACGCCCAGCTCGAACGTCCCCGCGAGCAGCGTCGTGTCCGGGGAGAAGGTCATGACCTGCTTCATCGTCATCTTCCTGGATGCATCCCGCCCCTCCAGCGGCTTCCCGGTCAGCTCCATCGTCGGTGCGAGGCGTGCCAGGTCGAACAACTGGATGCCCCGTCGCCACCCGTCCTCCAGGTAGCTCGTGACGGGATAGGCGGCCAGCGCGTCGTTCCCGCTGAAGCGCCAGGCATGCAGGTTGGATGCATTGGCCTCGGGCGGTGGCTCGCGTACGTGGCCCTGGGCATCGATGACGAGCATGCCATCCATCCGCATCGCGACGGCCAGGGCTCCCTCGGCCCGTCCCCACAGGTGCTTCACGCGGTGCTGCTCGGAGAGGAGCCTGGGGGGAGTGGGCGCATCGAGCCGGCTCAGCAGCACACCGCCATCGACGGCCGTCAGCGCGAAGTGCTTCAGGTCCGGCGAGAAGGCCGCGCCGCGCTCGTGCCCGTCCGAGGAATAGGGACGCGACCACACCGAGGCGCCGTCCTTCACGTCCAGCACCTCCAGCCGGTCGTACCCCAAGAGGCCCAGCCGCGAGGTCCCCAGCCACTGCACGTGGGAGTAGCGCGAGCCCCCCTGGATGCCGCGCACCCGCTGCCAGGTCTTCGTCTCCGCCACGCCGACGTCGTCGAGGTCCGCCCACGCGAGCCACTCGCCGTCCGGACTGAAGGCCACGGTGCTCACGGAGCGCTGCGCATCCAACCGCGCCACCTGCTCGCCCGTGGCCACTTCCCACACGCGCACCGTGTCGTCCGACGCGCCCGACACGAGCCAGCGCCCCGAGGGATGGAACGCCACGCTCAGCACGGACTGCTGGTGCCCCTTGAGCGTGCGGACCTTCTCACCCGTGTCCAGGTCATACAGGTGGATGAGCCAGCCGAGGTTGGCCACCGCCAGCAGCGTGCCATCCGGGCTGAAGGCCACCGACGTCACCTGTCCCTCCTGACGGCGGAACAGGTGCAGGTGCTCTCCCGTCTCCACGTCCCAGACGCGCGCTTCATGCGCCCTGGAGCCCGAGGCCAGCCGCTTGCCATCCGGGCTCCACGAAATCCCGCGCACCTCCATCTCGTGGCCCTCCATCACCCGGAGTTGCTTGCCCGTCGCCACGTCCCAGACGTGGACGTTGTTACCGTCGCCGTGCGAGCCGTCGGTGTACGAGCCGGTGGCGAGCCGCGTCCCCGTCGCATCGAAGGCCGCGCACAACACCTGGGACTCGTGCCAGAGGTACACGTCGGCACCCTCCAGCGCGCCACGCAGCGGCAGGAGGGACTCCACCCAGGGCGCGCCGCCGGAGGACTCGCGCTGCCGTCGCCACCAAGCCGCGAGCTGGTGGAGGTGCGCCTCCGGGTCGTCCCAGGGGCCCTGGCCCGTGACGGAGAAGTGCCGAGCGGCGTCTGGCGCGTCGTACCAGCGCAGCCGGTTGTAGAGGCACTGGAAGATTGCCTCGGGGTGCTCGCGCAGGAAGTCCGCGTCGAGGGTGACGGCCTTGCGCAGCACGCCGAGCGTCCGAGGCCCCACGGTGGGGCCGTCCTCGTGCAGCACGCGCGTGTCCGCGGGCGTCCGGGCGAGCGCGTCGTCGAGCGCGGCGAGCAGCCCGTCCACCCCTTCGGCGTCGATGAGGGCTTCGAGGGTGGAGAGCTCGGTGAGGGATGCGAGGTCTTGGGGCATGGGGGGCCTTCGCCGCGAGGTGCGGGGGGACGCATTCTCGCGGCGCCCCTCCGCCGGTTTCAATGGGCGAGTGCCCGGCGCGTCGCAGAGCTGGTGAAGGAGTTGGCCCGGGCCCAGGTGCGCCTCAAGCGAGCCGAGGCCCTGCTGGACCTGCAAAAAAAGTATCGGACATGTGTCTCCAATGCGTGATGCTCGGAGCCCCTTCCACCGGGCTCCGAGCGCTCACTGCCTCGGGACTACAGTCGCGGCAGACACGACAGGCCGGGGACAGGCCCTAAACGACCGATCGTGATTCTCGAATGGTCTCAAGCTGCGCGTCGAGCAGGAGCGGCGCGCAGTATGGGGCTGGCCGTCTTCTGCGAGTTGCGTGCGTCAAGGTAGGCGTCTACCTCGGCCATGAGCGCCTCCATCTTCTTGCAGCGGTGGTTGCGAGTGACGTTGGCATGCACGTCCCACCAAACGCGCTCGATGCGGTTGCCCTCGGGGCAGTACGGCGGCAGGAAGTGCAGCACCAGCCTCTCCCCCATTGCCTCCAGCGCCTTCTTCGTCTTCTTGCTGGAGTGGGTGGCGGCATTGTCGAGGATGAAGTGTAGGCGCCTGGCCCTTGGGTAGGCGGCGTCGACAGCACGCACCAGGTCGATGAAGAGGGCACTCGTCTTCTTCTCGCCCTGCACCCACGTCATTCGGGCCGTGCTCGCATCCAGGGCTCCGGCCACGTAACGCTTCTGGTTGTTGCCGGGCGTCACCACTTCGCGTCTCTGCTCTGGCAGCGTCAGTCCGGGCCGAGTTTTCGGGTTTGAGGTGCACGTCCATCTCATCCTCGAAAAGGACGGGCTCGTCTGGCCGCGCATGGGCCGCCCGGCACTTCAGTTGCCAGAGGCACCGCTGACGTCGACGCGCAGGCCAGGGGCAGCGCACCACGGGACGAGGACGCCTTCTCTTGGCCCCCACCGAGGCCAAGGCACGTCCCATCGTCGCGGCCGAGACATGCACCTGGCCGCGCCTTTCCACCTCGCGTCCCAGCAACTCTCGCGTCCAGGTGGTGCGCCGCCAGCCGCTCTGCTGGGGTGTGCCTTCCAGCACCCTGCACAGCGTCTTTCTGAGCGCGCCCGTCTCGAAGGCCTTCTCGCCCTGACTGCTGGTAGTGCTGGACTGCGGACACGACCGTGGACGTGGCGCACCAAAGCTCTCGTGCGGCCTGCGCGCGTGACTGGCCACTGGACACCTTCACTACCGCCAGGCACCGCCGCAGGGTGAGCGGGCAGCCAGTCTTCTCGCCCCAGCGAATCAGCCGCCTGCGGTCACGACTGCGTATCCGCAGCTGTTGCCTTCCCTGAGGCAGGGCTCGCTTCTTCATCCGGTTCTTGCGCACACAAGGCCGAACGATGCGAGCTCCTGCCCCTTCCTTCCTCCTCCAGCGCCTGCCTACCCTCCGAGCCGATCGGGATTCATGCGCGGTCGTTTAGGGGGAAGAGCAGCGTGTCCGAACGCGACCCCGGTTGGCGTCGCGTTCCCGCCCGCTGCGATTCGCCCGCCCGCGTGCAAGGCTTACGGGGCTACGTCGCTGGCTGAGGCTTAATCGCCTTCCCATGAGCTGGAGTGTGCGCGAGTGAATGCGCGACTCACGGATGGCTGCGGGCGCCCTGATGGCGACACTCCTGCACCATCTTCAATCACTGCACCTCGACGTCGGTGTTGGTCTCGCGAGCTGCGCAGGGCCTTTCTGCACCATGTAAGGCCCTCGCTGGCAGTCGTCGTGCGCGAGTAGCGGTCTGCGCTTCGTCGTGCAGCATGCCTGACGGACGCTGTGGAGTGTCGCCACGGTCATTCCTATTCGCGCGGCTGGCGCCGTAGCGTGGCACGTCTGTCTATCCCCCGGCAGGCCGGGTCTTATGTGACTTTTTCAGTGCAATGCCCCACCCGGCCCTCCGCCTTGTCGGACTGAACAGGGAACCTCTGTGCTGAGCGCCCCTGCTGGGGCCTGCTGCGGAGGCGTCGATGGGCATGCGTTGGAGTTGGGCCGTCGTCTTGCTGCTGCTGTTGCCCAGGGCCGGAGGGGCGCAGGAGGCCATCACTCCAGAAGACTTCGACGCCACCGTGCGAAGGCTGGAGGAGGCCATCTCCGACAAGTCTCCCGGCGAGGAGGAAGAGGGAGAGGCTCAGCCCGAGGAGGAGGCCTCTGCGTCCGCGACGGCCGACTCAACACCGCCGTGGACAAACCTGCTGCGCATGGACGCGGCGACGTTGACGTTGCTGCCTCGGAGGAGCGAGGGCACTGCGGAAGGCTTCGTGCAGGTGGAGCCCATGGTGGCTTTGGGGCAGGGGGAGTCGGTGCGCCTCATTCTCGGTACGCCGGTGCGGCTGCGGCTGTGGGGCGGAGGAGAGGGCGCGGGCCTCGTGAGGAAAGAGGACTGGGACACGCTGTCTGACTGGGGGCAGGTGGTGCGCCTCTTCATGGTGGGAGGGGACACGCCCAACTCGGTGTGGTTGGGGATGATGGAGGGCTACTCTCTCCTGTCCGGACACCTGGTGCGGCGCTACGGCAACCGCGTCAACCCCGATTACCACCCGGCCGGCGTCATCGCGACGGGGACGCTGGGGCCAGTGTACGCGGAGGCCTTCGCCTCGGACGTGCTGAGCGCGCGCCTGGCGGGGGCGGAAGTGGCTCTGGACATGCAGCACGTCCTCTTTGGTCGGCCCCCTGTCGCGGGCCGCTACACGCTGGCGCTGTCGGCGGTGCATGACTGGGGGCGGGTGGGCGGCACCTCGAGGCCCATGACGCTGGCGCACCTGGACGCCACTGCAGTGGTGCTGCGGCGCGGGCGCAAGGGCAATCGGGTGGAGGCGCACCTGCTGGTCGGGTGGGGTGGACGCCCAGGCGAGGGCGGGGCCTGGGGCGCGGTGGCAGGCGTAGGCGTGGATGCGCTGACGCCGACGGTGGACTTGCGAGCCCGCCTGGAGGGGCGCCTGCAGCGAGGAGGTTTCCGGCAGGGCGCCTTCGGCCCGGACTACGAGCTGGCGCGCTTCCAGGTGGCGGGCCCGGCGGCCGTGCCGCTGGCGGAGGCGTCCTTCCCGGAGGGGGCTTCTGCCTACGGGGAGGTGATTCTCAGTTGGGACGCGGTGCGGCTGAGTGGCATGCGCCAGCGGCACCTCTTCCTCTCCCTGGGCGTGGAGGCCTTCTCCTGGGGCCGGGTGGACATGGACGGGCGGGTGGAGGCGCAACTCTTCCACCGGGACTTGAGCCTGGGCGTCGGCGGGCTGGCGACGGCCATGGGCCAGCCAGGGGCGCGCTACGTCGTCTCGGGGGAGGCCCGGTGGCGCTTCCTGGGAGGCAACCTCTACGCGCTGGGGCAGGGCGGCACGCTGCTGTTTCCCACGCCGGAGGGGACACTGCGGCCAGGGGCCTTCGCGGCCGTGGGGCTGGGGGTGGACAATGCGCGCTGAGCGACTGCTGCGCGGCGCAGTGGGCTTGGTGCTGGCCCTGGCGCTCCTCACGTCGGGGTGTGCCTCGCTGCCCTCGCGGGCGGGCCCTGGAGGCGCCCTTGCTGCCGTCTCGGGCGCGACACCCATGGTGGTTTTGGGGCACGGTGCCGTCGCGAGTCTCCCCGAAGACGACGCGCTCGAGGACATCGACGACGAGGAGGCCGGGGCCGGACCGCTTCTGCACCGCCGCCGGGCCACGCCGTCTCCCCCGAATCCCGGCGGAGGAGAGGCGGCACCCCTGGGGGGGGTGGGCGCCCTGCCAGGCGTGTGCGGGGAAATCCCCGCGGGCTGGCCGCACCTGGACTCGGAAGACGAGGTGCTGGCGCCCTTCCTGGCGTGCACCACGCCTGCGGCCTTCCTGGCCTTACAGCGCCAGGCGGACATGCCCCGGCTGGTGGAGGCCCTCTCGGACTGGAACGCCGTCCGTTTGGGCGCCCTGGGCCCCCTGGAGACCGAAGCCGCCCGCGTCCTCCTCAAGAAGCGCGCCGCCTTCCTCGCCACCGCCGTCGAGAAGCACGGCCTGGCCAAGGCGGAAGTCCTCGCCCTCTTCGTCCTGCACACCACCCACGACGACGAGGTGCGGCAGCTCTTGCGCCTGCTGGCCGAGGACAAACTGCTGAAGCGTGCTCTGGGGGCCATGGAGGTGGTGCGCGAGGCGCTGAAGCAGCGAGGCGTGTCCCTCGCTGACTTCCCGGAGCGGAGCTTCCGCGGCGGCGACATCGCGCGCGGGCTGGGACGGGCCGCGGATGACGTCGCGGCCTCCATTCCCCTCGTCGGAGGAAGCCGGAGCGTGGATGCGTCCGCGCTGCCCGCGCAGCTCCCACCGCCCTACCAGGAAGCGTACCGGGAGGTGGAGAACGCCCAATTCCTGGGGGCCTTCGCGCCAGGCAACGTGGCCCTGGCGTCCTTTGACTCCCTCACCTTCGGCGTACCGCTGGGCTTCTACCACCTGGCGGCAGGGACGGCGCAGGGCGGGGCTTCCCTCGCCAAGGGGGAGTACGAGGAGGCCACGCGGCAGTTGGCGCCCGCAGCCCTCATGGTGGGCTTGTACGCGGGAGGGAAGGGAGCGCGCGCGCTTCGTGAAGCTGGCGTCTCCCGGCTGGAGCGCGCTCGCCTCCAGGCGGTGTTGTCCCGCGTGGAGTCGCTGAAGGCGGTGCTGGAGAGGTTGGAGGCGCGAGTCGGGGAAAGCGTCGTGGGGGAGTTGGCCCGCTACCTCCAGCAGGACCGGGACGCAGCCATTCTGGTGGGGGAGTGGGGCGAGGCGGGTGCGCTGGCGTTGTGCGAGGCGCGAGGCAACGTCGCTCAGGCACAAGCCACATTGGCGGTGCGATACCGCGAGCCTCCGAGTGCTGCGCCCACAGGCGGGGGCTCCGGGAGAAGGGGCGGTACTCGGCCCTCCGTGCCTCCCGAGGCGGCAGGGCTCCCGGCCGAGGTGGCGGAGGCGAAGTTCAAGCAGTTGGAGGCGGAGTTTCCGGGGGAGCGGCTGTCGATGGACGTGGCGGAGCTGACGAGGCACCGCCAGGCCCTGCAGAAGGCGGCTCCTGCCGAAGTCACTGCGGAGCCCCTCTGGGTCGACTACGTGGCGTACCTGGAGACGAGGGCCGCGGAAATCAAGCAGGGGATTGCGGAGAAAGGGCCCCTGAAGTGGACGGGCTACCGGCTCGTGCGCGACAGGTACGCCCGGGGCCTGGAATTCGAGAGGAAGATGGTCGCCCTCCTGGAGGAGGATGCAGCCTTGCCGCGGGTGCAGCGGCGGTGGCTCAAGGACTTCGACCTCCCCCGCATCGAGACGCACGTGGGGGTGGCGAAGGCGGACCTTCGCTTCGCGGATGTGCTCGTCATCGAAGAGGGGCCCGCCGCTGGCGCGACGCCACGCGTGGAGACGTTAAGCCTCAAGAGTCGAGATCTTTCGCAGTTCGGAGCTGAGGCTCTCACGGCTCAAATGATCGAGGACGCGAGCACTGCCTTGAGGTACTACGGGGAGACCCTGAACATCCGCCGCCCCGGAATCGAACAGACGGCACAGATCCAGAGAGTCCGCCTTATATATGAGGGCGGAAAGCTCAAGCCTGCGGATCCGAAAGCATCGCGAGCGGCCGTGCGAGATGCTCAGAATGAAGTAGAGGGAGTGGAGGTGTCGTTCCAATGAATGGAGCTGAGAAACACGGACCTAACACCGACGACCGTCTTCGTCTCTCCTTTGAGGCTACCTTCGATCAGGCCGTAGACCTGAATCAGGCATTGGAGCCTTTTTTCAAAGTGCTTGAGTCTCACGCGGGCGCGTGGATGCCGGAGGTTGTTGAAGGCAAACGGCAGTACACATACTCCCGCGTTTCCGTCCTGAAGGCGCTGGACGAGAAGCGCGGAAAGAAAAGCATGTCCGCTGGCCTCTCTCGTGCGACGTGGCCCTTGTTGGACATGTCCCTTAGGCTCTGGCTGCCGCCATCAGTCCCCAGGTTGTATGTCTGGATCTCTGTTCAGCCACTTTCGCTTTTCAGGGAAACAGAGCGCTGCTGCGAGTTTGTAGACATGGTTCGCGCATGGGCCTCTCACTACCCAGTTACTGGCGCCACAGCTAATAGTCTAGCTGAGGATCAGCTGGCGGAAGCATCCAGCCTTGACTGTGCTGTGGATTCTTCGGAGGAGAATGGGGGCGACAGGATTCAAGAAGTGTCCTGGCTGAACGTCTTCGGTCCCAAGCTCGTAGAACGCGTTGGTCGTGAGCGGATGCTCTCGACGCCTGCGCACCTCGTGGAGGAGCTTCCCAACGGCTCCGTCCTCCTGGTGCTGCGGCCCACCGCTGCGGACTTCGCGAGCGACGAAGCACGTGTGGCCCAGGCCCGTGCGCATGTCCACCTGCGGCCAGACCTCGACTTCGACACGGTGCTGCGCACGCTGAGGGCGCGCAGTGCCGCACTCTTACCCGTCGAGCCGCGCTTCCACCCTGACGTGGCGCCGGTTCTCTCGCGACTGCCGGACGAGTTCGCTATCAGCGAGCGGCAACGGAAGATTGCCGAGCTCAACGCCTTCCGGCCTCCTGTTCCGGAAGAGTGGCTGCCGGTCGCCCTTCCATCGGACGTGGCGAATCCGGAGCGCGTCCTCGAATCCTACGGAGACCTGTCTGAAGGTCTCGTGGCAGCGCTGCATACGAAGGTGCCGTCCATCATGGACGAGACGGCCGAGTCTCTCACGGACCTGGACTTCTACTTCTGGCGGGAGAACTTTCCGGAGCGGTACACGCGTGAACTCATCGACAGTCACACTGCACCGGCGCTCGGCGCCTACCTGGGGGACGTGCTGGTGCGGCGGTTGGGCGGGACGTGGGTACTGCGGGCGAAAATGGAGGAGTCCCAGGTGCGCGTGGGCAAGCTCGTCTGGTTGCCCTTCCTCCGGGCCCGCCGGTACATGCAGTCCCGCCAGTCGCTGTTGGAGTATTCGCTCACGCAGTTCTTCCACGAGGTGGAACGGTACCGGCCCTGATTAAGGCGAAGGCGGGCATGCTTGTAGCCCGTGGAGTGGGTGCTGTCTGCTCGACACAGTTGGGGCAACCAAGCGGGGGGCACCTTGCCCCCCGTTGGTGTCTGTCAATCGGCGCATCCCCTCCCTCGATGAACTCCACGAGGAAGCTGGCGCACGGAAGAGGCGAGCCAATCGCCAGCGACTCCGAAGCCAATGGCGATTCACCGTGCCAAAGACCCGGGCGAGGCCTGACTGTCCCGACTAGACCTCTCCCGGTCAAAGGGCTGCAGTTGTTCGCCTTTTACCCATCTCTCAAAGATATGGATTGCCGACTTGCAGTGGAGTTGCAGGGTCGCGGTTTCGTCGCGATGAGTGCCTACGTCTTCATTTTTGGGTGCGTCGGCTGTATTTTCTAACTTCGGTTTGACTAAAATGGTGCGCACCATGCCTGGTCGGAACGTGTGTCCGAATACCTCGTACGCTGGTTCTGAGAAGTTCTCTAAATCCAATCCTGCGTTGAGGGTTTCGAGGAAGCCGTCCAGGTCTTCGCGCGGAATGAAAACTTGGATGGGGTCCTTTAGCGGTATTTCCACCGCACCATGCTGAATGGCCACCGCCAGGACTTCTGCGTCTTCTGGGATTAAGGCATTTTCGTCCTGCGGAACTCTAAGGTCGACGCCGAACTCGCGATTGATTGCAGAAAGCCAATCGAGAATTTTTGCAACCGGAGGCTCCTCGGCAGTCATGTCCGTGGGAGGGGTCTCAATCCGCATCAAGAGTCCTCCAGTCTCGATGCTGTGCACCTTGAGGATGCCGCCAGAGCGCTGCAGCGCTAGAACAAAATCAAGCGTCCTGCGCGCGTCATGAGCAGGGGCGGAGTGAAGCCTGTACTCTGCATGTACGTTGGCTCGGCCGGAGGCCTTGCTATGAACGGTCAAGGATCCCGCGAACGCGCCCCCCTTGAGCAGAACGCGGCTGACTTTTCGAGCCTGCCATTGCGCGGTCATTGGGACGCCCGATATGGTCTGTGTGCCGCCGTCTGGTGTGATTAGTTCCAGGCGAACATCTGCCTTTCGGTGCTCTTTTCTGACGGGTAGAATGGCTGGGGTTGGTTGGTTGGGGCTATTGGTGATTCGTTGTGCAAAAGTGAGAGAGTAGGTTGTTCGCTTGGGCTTGTAGACGGCATCGGAGGTCGCTACCGCTGTCATGCTTCCAGTGGGGTGCGTGTCTTTAGGTAGCCCTTCAAACGGAGGAAGCAATGAGGGGAGGTGTCTTCCGTCTGGCGCCTCGGGGGCGCACCATACAAGGGATGTGTTGACGCAGGAGAATCGAGCGATGAGTGGCGCGGTTGATAATTGACTGGATGGTTTCTTTTGCCAGCATTCAAGAATTGTTGCTGAGTATCCGCTTGGGATGAAGAATTCGAAGTATTCTGTGGGTGAGAGGCTGGTTTTTCCGAGAATGAAATCTCGAATGAGCGAATGCTTCTGCCGCTCCGCGGCTTCCAGTGACAGCCAGATGGATCGCAGGATTGATTTAATTGCGTCGACAGGGCGATAGGGCGGGGCGAGCATGCTGAGGGTTGCTGTTTTGCTCGCTTCGGACACCTTGAATTCCACGGTGGTGTCGCTGCCGCTCAGTACGACTGGCAATGGTCCGTCAAACTGGCCGCCGCCGACGTGTGACTCTCCTCCCGGATGTTTCAATTTTGCGGTGCCCCTCCGCCCCCTGACGCGGCCAACGGCGCGCTGTGGAAGGAACATTTTTGACAGATGGTCGTCGTGTGTCTCGCCGTATCCTTCATTGCACCTGTCGCATTCTTCATTCGAGAAGAGATGTCGATTCCCAAAGGCTGCGGGAATGAGGTGCGCCTCTTTCCTGAACGTGGCCTCACCTTTTCCCTTGTCGCAAAGTGCGCACTTCTTGTCGTCGCGCGAGCCTCGGAATTCGCGAGGTGGGTTGTCGCCTCTTAGGTTGCAGGCGTGGAAAACGAGCAGGTCGTAGTGGTCGGCGAAGGTTGCATGGCCGCTCTTCCATCTTGGGTCTAAGGGCTGTAAAAATTCGCTATCTTCCATGAGTCGCTCTTTCGAATGTTTTTGCTGGCTGATGCGCAGTTTCTCGTGAAGGTCTTGAAATTCAGTCTGTGGCTCGGCCTTGGACGGGGCTACCCGAGCCCGCGTGTGAATGAGTAGACGTAGGGGATGCCTGAATCAGCGAACTGCCCTCGACGCGGAGGCTCGTTCATTCTTCATCGATATCAGGACACTCGCGAGTGTCGACGGCCCCGCTGCGACCTACGCGAAAGAGCTGGAATTTCGATTTCTGCGACACGGATAGTGGGTATGTTTTCGCTGCGAGGAAGTGTGCTCCTTCCTCAAAGAGGAGACGGCCGCTAACCACCCACGTTTGGGTGTCCGGAGTGAGGGCGAAGCTATCGAGTGTTGTGAGTTGCTTGAGGGCTGCTCCGTCCGGAGAGATAGAGAGAAGCTCCGGAGCTTGTCTGCTTCTAATTCCTGTGCCGACGGTGCGATTGGTGAGTACGGAGAAGTTGTCGCCAGTCCACACGACCCATGGCTTCGTAGTAACAGCCAGGCTGTTTGTCAGGACTCGAGGTGAGACGCGCTCTCGCCCGCGGACGTCATACTCGAGCCAGACGAGTTCATCGGAATGGCCAATGGCGACACCGAACCTGTCAGGGCCGGCGGCGATATAAGGTGCATGGCCGTCGGTTAAGCCATCCCGCGTGAGGGGTGGAATGGATAGCTTGGCTGTCTTTGTGAGGCGCATTTTCTTGGTGTCGACGAAGTAGATGGCGTAGCTGCTTCTGCCAAATTGAGCAGCCACGGCCAGGACATCTCCAATTGCTGCGGCGCTGGGGTGTCCCCGCATAGAGCCGTCTGGAGCCCGGCCCAGGGAAATCTCTCGCGGCTTACCGCCATCTCCGAAGGGCTCGACTACGAGCCGAAGCGTGCGACCGACGTCGTTGGATTGGATAGACACGACCAATGGTGTCGCACCAAGCCGCGTTACATCGCAATCGAGGCACGAGCGAGCCCGCTCGACAATTGCCCGAGTCCACCATGTTGGAGTCAGTGCGGGCGGGCCGACGAAGCGATGGCGCCCGTGCTTCATGAGGTGGCGAGGGCAGTCGACCCAGGCGCCTTCTCCACTAGGCTCTGCTGATGCCGCAGGGCCCAGGGAGAGGAACAGTAGCGCGAGGGACCTGGCTATGGGCTGGAGTCGACGCATGGGGCACAAGTATGCACGGCGCCGGAGATGGCGGGGAATCTGGACGCTCTTCCCGGACGGACACTGGGCCTGCGTGGCGGGCAGCGCAGACTACACCATCGTGGTGAGGCGAGCTGCTGCTGGGCGGGAACTGGATGGTCACCCCTCAGTGGTATGGACCGGGCAGTCTGCTTCTGTCTTCGAACGCACGGCACTCCTCCTGTTCTGGCACCAACAGGGGGCACGTGGCTGCGGCGGCTGGGCGGAATGATGCGGAGGCCGCGCGAGAAGCTGGCGGAGTCCCAGGTGTGCGGTGGCAAACGTGCTTGGCTGCTCTTTCTGTGCGCCCGCCGGGACATGCCGTCCCTCGATTTGCTGCTGGTGGTCGCATCTCGCTGACTCAGCATCATGCGAGAGCCCAGAACGAAGTGAAGGGCAAGACGCAGACCTGCGAGCTGAGATAAAGATGGATCGCATGGAGAATCGTTCGGCTGGTGGTCGACGCAGCACAACGGGAGGAATGGCTGCAGGTGGGGGGTTTGCCTTCCAGGCGAAGGCCATTGCATATGCTGCAGCCCATATCCTAGCCGGTGTTCCTCTGAAATGGCTTGAGGTTGAGGACGGAGACGTCCCTGTGGATTTGTCGGTAGAGACGGGAGGGCCTGGAGACGACTTCCAGCTCAGACTCTGCGGAGGTATTCCCGTCGAAGTGCAGTGTAAGAGTGGCTTGCAGCCTGGCAAGAAGCTTGAGGGCGCCCTTGGTCCCATCGTGCACGGATTGATGGGGCAGCCGGGGATGCATGCTATCCTGATGATCGACCCTGGCTCCCACGAGTCTCTGCGAAGGCATCTTCGAGATGATCTTGTCCGGCTGCGCCAGGGACGGGAGGATCGGGTCCATGAACCGACCCGTAAGGTGCTCAGCGCCCTCCGCAGTATCCAAGGCGTCGACTTGAAGGTACTTGAACGCCTCCATGTCGAGACTCTCGAATCCCCTGAGAAGATAGCATTACCGCTTTTGAAGCAGGTCGTGGCGGCCGGGCGTGAACAAGATGCTTGGAATGCTCTTTTCACGGAAGCCATGAACCTAATTAGGCTGGGAGGCCGCAGAACAAAGCAGGCGTGGCACTCTTTCCTGGCGAGCCAGCCCATCCCTCGCTCGCGGGATGCCGTCGAGATTGAGACCGCCAAGAGTGGGTATCAGGAATGGCTCATTCAGGAAACCCGCACCCTCTTTATTCCGGGGCTTGGGAGGGAGCTTCCTATCTCGGCAGCGTGGCTTCGCTTGCAAGCGCGAAAGATACCGACGCGCGTACAGTTAGCTGTGGAGACGTTTGAGAAGCAGCTAGATGCCTATCGTCAGTGGGAGCAAAAAGGGAGTAACCGGCCCGAGCGCTCTGTCGATGCAGCGCACCTGACAGAGTTCGGCTCCCGGCAAGTCATTATCGGAGGCCCAGGGGCGGGGAAGAGCACCCTCCTGCGGTATGTCGCCCATCAAAAATCCCGCGAGGGGCAGCTTGTTGCTCGGGTGAATTTGAAGCTCGTTGCGCTCCGAATGCAGCAGGGCGACACGTTTGACCACGCACTGCGTCGGGTGGCCAGCGATGGCTCGGGAGTGCCCGCGCACATGTGTGAGCAGATGTTGGCCCACCCGGACCTCGTCCTGGCCGATGGTCTGGATGAATGCGGGGCTGATGCTCTATCAATAGGTGATGCACTAAGGAAGTGGAGCCATGGACATCAAGACACCGCGCTCCTCCTTACAACGCGCCCAGTGGGATACGAGGCTGAACGCTTTGCGGACTGGTTGCATCTTGAGTTGCTTCCGTTGAGCCAAGAGGAGATTGCGAACCATGCGCGGCAGCTCTTCCAGCTCGTTCTTCCATCGGAACGAGTCGAGGCCGCCATGCAGAGTCTGGATCAGGCTGTCGAAACTCATCAAGCTGGATCGGTCGCTGCTCGCAATCCTCTGCTGCTGGGTTTTCTCGTGAGTCTGGTGAGCCAGGACCGACTGCGCGGGAAGCGTCGTGTTGGACTCTACCAGGAAATTTTTAGACAGGCCGAGCAGAAGGTCTCTCGCGAAGGCACCATAAATGCCTCGCCGGAGATTTCCATATCGCGGCATATCTTGGAATGGGCCGCGTGGGAGCTTCAGGAGACGCCGGTGATTACTGCCGACGAGCTGACGAAGCGTTTAGGCGCCGAGTTGGCCCGCCGGCTGCAAGTAGATCCGCTTCAGGGGGAAGTTCGCGCGGAACGATCGCTGGAGTTCTGGGAGCGACAGCGTCTTATCGAGCGGCTACGGGCAGGGAGCACGGAAGTTTATGTCTTCGTCCACGCAAGCTTCGGTGAGTTCGCGGCGGCCCGTCATTGGGTACGCATGCTTCCAGAATCTCGGGCGGCTCTCGTGACGCGCATCACTCGCCATCAGCGTTGGCACGAAGTTCTTCTGTTGGCCGCAGGCCTCCAGCCTAACGCTGTTATTCCCGACCTGCTCGTGCTTGACGATGCTAGCGATGTGGTTTCGTATAATGCGATCCTGGCGGCCAAGGCGCTTGATGAATGCGAGGAGCTACCGCTTGAGCTGGTCAAACAGACGCTAGAAAAGCTTATGCCGCGCTTGGAATCATCCATCCCCTTGCTTGCCTTCGAAGCCGCAGAAGCCGTACGCCCGTTGGCGCGCCGGATCCCTGATGTTATTGGTGCAATGGCACTCGAGTGGAGCGATTCCGCTAGTCTTCCCCTCCGGCTTAGCGCACACCTCTTGCTGATAGAATGCGGTGGTGCCTGGGCGACACCATCGCGGGTTCGCCACATGGTACGAGAGGTGGCGCACCTTTCAGAGGCAGAGTGGGAGCAGTTGATTTGTACTGGGCCGAATATGTCTGGTCGATATGTTCGGGGCGGGGTTCATTTGCCGCGGCACTTCATAGATAAGAGCCTGACCCTGCTTGCTGGGGAAGAGGCACACCCAGAATATGACGAGTTGATCACTCAGTTATGCCTGCTGGAGCGGGGCTCTCTCTCCGCTTCTTATGAGCTTTTCCATCGACTCGATCGCACGCGGTTTAGTGCGTTTTTTCAGCGCTATGCTGCGTTTTTTGCGCCTCTTGTGGTGGAGGTGGCTGAGCGCCTGAATTTGACTGGAGGGCAGGAAATAGAGGCAAGTCCACAGTCTCCGCTCGAATGGGACATTCTGGATTTTATTCTGCGGATCACTCCCGAACCACCGCCGAACGTTGAGGGCCGAGCAGACCCGAGTCACGCCTTCGCGCTTGGGCGCTTTGTCTGTGGTTTGGGGTTTTCGGACGAACTGTCGCTCGGTGACGCGGCTGCTTTTTTCTTGAAGCACGAGGACTCAACCCAGAAGGACCTAATTGGTCGTGCATCCGTTGTTGCATTTGGGATCGACCCTTTCCAATTGAGGCAAGAAGCTAGTGCGTTGCTGGGATTCGCACGCGGCCCTGTCTCCCTGACTTCCGCGATGGAAGTCATGAGCGTCATGAGGAGGATTCCCGAACTACTAGTGACGCCCGATTGGAAGAGGGCCGCCAAGATAGACTTGCCCGGAAGCACCCTTGTTCTTGCTCTCTCTCATCCCTCCTGGGTGGTTAGCCATAGCGCAGCTCGGCTCCTGGCTCACGGGGCTGGAGGTCAGAACGTTCCCGATCTACTTGAACAGAGAGCTTGCAGGCTCCGAGAGTTCAAGGATGAAAATCTGGTTGAGCAATTGCTCGAGCTTGGGCCACGTCTTTGGGACTCGCGACGGATGGCTGCTATCCTCCTGCGATTGCTTGAGCCTCCCGTTGCCTCAACTAACTCCCGGCTGTATGTGACGTTGCTGGGAATGTATCGAGAAGATCGCTCCAAGGATATTCTTGAATGTATGCTTAACGGGGTTGAGTCGCCGGACATCACAGTCGCACTGAGGTCGGCAGAAGCGTTGCTCGGAATAGCTGAGCTACTTCCTGCAGACTCGTTCGGGGTGCTCGTGCGCGCGACCGAACGATGGGTCCAGGGAGAACCCCAGTGTGAACGGCACACACAGGCGAGAGTGGAGGGCAGGGTATGCTCTGAATGTCGCATCGTCTGGCCTCATCCGAAAGTGCCACTTCTGCAGCTTCTATTGAGCAAGGGGCTCCTGGATTTCGACCAGGGGCTTCGGCTCATCCAGAGCCCAGATAGTGAGGTTCAACGCATCGTCGCCACTGCTCTCGTTTCCGAGCCTACGCCGGAGCGTTTGACTAGTTTGGTCCGAATGGGAGCAGAGCAGAAACTCCCAGCTTTAGTCCTGGACGTAGTGCTTGCTCTAGATGCTAGTCACCTGCGTAAGATTCGTGACGAACTGATGGGACTACTTCAATCCCCTTGGGCAGCGTTGCGCAGGCGTATGCTCGAAGCGCTCTCTACCGCGGAGTGGATTGGTCGTGATGAGGCATTGCGCCTCGCGAACTCTGCGCTTCGTGACTCTGTTTTGGGTGTTCGCAATCAGGCAGTGCTTACCCTCAGGTGCCTCGACGCACAGGAGTCGGAGGCGAAGGAATGATTAGCGGTTGGTCGGCGCTGCTGCCCTGTTTTGGTTGTGGTGGTCTCTGTAATTGAGTCTCGGAGTCCTGAATGCGGAGCATTTTGGTGGAAACCGGTTTTCTTTATGCCGCTCTCGACCCGTTGCCGTGTCATTGATGCGTCAATGCGAGTTGTGCCTGCCTGGGTTTGGTCTCTGCGTCATGGGCGCGTCAAAGTGATTGGTTTTTTTGCGGCCATGCCGGTGCGCTGATTCTGAACTGATGAGGTTCAGCAGGCTGCCTTCCGCCATAGGGCCCCCCTTCGTTTGCCGTAAAAGCGGCGAAGGTAGCAGTCCACGCTTCGCCCGAAAACTGAGCGGAGACTCGTGCTTCTTGCCCACATCGGTGGGCGCGAGGCTTCTGGGTGGATGCCCTTACTCCGAGACCGCCTGGCTTGGCTCTCTTTGGGCCTGAGTGGCGCTGGATGCACTGCGCGCCGTTCCAGTGGGTCGCCGCAGCTCCACGAAGTCGCGCGAGGGGCGCGCGCTCTGCGGAGTCTTGGTGCTCTTGAGGATTCTCGGAGGAGCTGGCCGCCCCTCAAGAGGGGCGAGTGCCCCGTGACGCGGCGGCGGAGGCGGCTGGATCAGAGGCCCTTGAAAGTGCCTTCACTTGCAGTATTGGTTTGGAGGTGCCGCGCTGGCCTTGCGCCGCCTCCTTGGGGACCAGAAAAGCAGGTAAGACACGCGCCCAGAAACCAGAGAGAGACGCCCTCCCAGAAACCTCAGAGCGGAAAGAGCGGGTCTCCGGGGGAATGTTGTTAACCACCGCCCCAAAAGTTAACAGCACTTGTTAACCGCTCTCGGTCTCTCTCTCCCTAGAAGGGGTGAAAGAGCGGTCCAGAGGGCCCAATTGACGGCGGAGGAGAGGGGGCATCTCGCTCTGCGGGATAGAGCGCTGAGAGCGCCCTCTTCGTCACCGCGAGCCAGAATCCCTTGCGATTCAGCGGCTTAAGCACGAAGGCCCCGCGATGTCATCGCGAGGCCCTTGTTAAACAAAAAGGGCCCTACCAGTTGGTAGGGCCCTTCAAGTAGCTCCCCGACGTGGACTCGAACCACGGACATGGTGATTAACAGTCACCCGCTCTACCAGCTGAGCTATCGGGGAATATGTCCCGTCGCGGCGGTGCGTTGCCGTGACGGATGCGACTTCTAGAGAACCGAGCCTGCCCTGTCAACTGTCCTGTTCGATCCGATCTCCCGGCTTACCTCGCAGCCCTGGTCCGCGCTCCAGGGACTGAGCCCTGTCGTGTCCGAGGCGCTTGCTCGCGTCCTCTCGGGCGACCCCGCCGAGCGCGTCCTCGACCGGACCCTGCGCTCCCACCGCGACCTGTCCCGTGAGGGACGTCAGGCGCTGAAGGAGGCCGTCTTCAACGTGGGCCTCTGGCGCCGCCGCCTGGGGTTCCTCCTGGACTCGCCGGATCCGTCACCCGCCCAACTCCTCTTCGCGCTCCTGCATGGCCTCGTGGGTGTTCCTGCTTCGGACGCGACGTCGTGGGCGGGGCTGGCGGCTCCGGTGCCCTTGCGGACCGGGACGCCTCCGTCGCTGGCGCTCCGGGCTTCGCTGCCGGACTGGCTCGCGGAGCACTTCGTCCGTGAGCTGGGGACGGAGGCGGAGGACTTCTGCGCCCATCTCAACGTTCCGGGCCCCATCACGCTCCGGGTGAACCCGGCCCGCATCTCCCGTGAGGCCCTGGCCGCGCGCCTGGCCTCCGAGGGCGTCACGACCCGCCCTGGAGCCTGGAGCCCGCTGGCCCTTCATGTCGACGGGGCCCGGCCGAACCTCTATGCCCTGCCTTCCCTCCGTGAGGGCCTGTTCGAGGTCCAGGACGAGGGCAGCCAGCTCCTGGGGCTCCTCGTGGAGGCCCGGCCCGGGGAGACTGTGCTCGACCTTTGCGCTGGGGCAGGGGGCAAGACGCTCCAGCTGGGCGCGGCCATGAAGGACTCCGGCCGGCTGCTCGCCTATGACCCGGATGCGGAGCGGTTGGATCGACTCCAGCAGCGCGCCTCCAGGGCCGGGCTCACCCGCGTCCAGGTGCTCCGGGCGCCTCCGTCACCAGGGCTCAACGCCGACCGCGTCCTCGCGGATGCTCCCTGTTCCGAACTGGGCTCGCTCCGCCGGGGCCCGGACCTTCGCTTCCGGCTCACCCCGGACTCGCTCTCCCGGTACACCGCCATCCAGCGCGACATCCTGGCCCATGCCGGGGACGTGGTGCGCCCCGGTGGCCGGGTCGTCTACGCGACCTGCACCGTCAACCGGGCGGAGAACCAGGACGTGGTCGCGGACTTCCTCCGCTCCCGCCCTGACTTCCAGGCCGTCACTCCGGGCGCAGGATGGCTTCCGGAAGCGTGCCTCCAGGACGGCTTCCTCTTCGTCACTCCGCACCGCCACGGCACGGACGGGTTCTTCGCGGCGGTGCTCGAACGCGGCACGGCGGGGTAGGGCGGCCTGGCGCCAAACCTGTCCGACAGTCGGACAGGTTTCCGGTGACGGCCGGGCGGACGAGCGCTCCACGGGGCCTCGTTCCTCCGTCCTGCGGTACTCAACGCTTCGGGCCCGGGCCTCCCTGAAACACCGTGGCGCCCCGGCACCGGGTGCTATGAAGCGCTGCGTGCGTTGGCTCAAGCCCCTTCCGCTCCGTCCCCGCGACACGGTGCAGGTCGTCGCCCCCGCGGGTCCCTTCGAACAGGCTCCCTTCGAGGCCGGCCTGCGCATCCTCTCCGAGCGCTACTCCCCGGTGGTCCGGCCCGATATCGGTGCCTCGCACCGCTACCTCGCTGGGGATGACTTCCGCCGCCAGGAGGAGCTGTCGCATGCGTTCCTCGACCGCGCCTCCCGCGCCATCTTCTGCGCCCGGGGCGGCTATGGCAGCTCTCGCCTGTTGCCGGAGCTGCCCATCGACAAGGCCGGCCCCGTCGCCTTCACCGGCTTCTCCGACCTGACGTCCATCCACTGCGCGCTCCAGGCCCTCGGCCGCGTCTCCATCCACGCGCCCGTCCTCACGCAGCTGGGCCGCCAGTCGACCCAGGTCCATGACTACTTCTTCCGCCTGCTCGAATCCGCGGAGGCCCCGCCGCCCCTCACCGGCAACGCCACCTACGTCGCCGGCACCGCCGAGGGCGTCCTCGTGGGCGGCAACCTGTCTGTCTTCTCCCGGCTCCTGGGCACGCCGTACATGCCGCCGCTCGACGGCGCCGTGCTCCTCCTGGAGGACGTCACCGAGCGCCCCTACCGCATCGACCGCATGTGGACCCATCTGCGGCTTGCCGGTGTCTTCTCCCGCGTGCGCGGCATCGTCCTGGGTGACTTCACCGCCTGCGAGGAGAAGGACGCGAACTACTCCAGCGCGGACGTGCTCCGGGAGCTGGCGCGCGATGCGAAGGTGCCCTGCGCCGCGGGCTTCCCCATCGGCCATGGTGCCATCAACTACCCCGTGGCCCTGGGCACCCACGTGCGCCTGGACGCGGACGCCGCGCGCCTCACCTTCCTTGAAGGCGCGGTGAGCCCCGGATGAGCCAGCACCCCATCGCCAACCTCCAGGCCGTGCTCGATGACGGCGTGGAGCTGGGCATCTTCCCCGCCGCCCAGGCCGTGGTGCTCCACAAGGGCATGCAGGTCTTCGGCGGCGTCGCTGGCAACGTGAAGGGCGACACGCGATTCGACCTCGCGTCCCTCACCAAGGCCATGTCCACCACGGCGCTCTTCCTGCGCCTGTGGACCGAGGGCAAGGTGGGCCCGGACACGCTCGTGTCCCGCTACTTCCCCGGCTCGCCCGCGGGCGACGCGGGCGTCACCGTCGCGGACCTGCTCTACCACCGCTCCGGTCTGCCCGCCTTCGTCCCGTTCTTCGCGGAGGCCCTCAAGGCCCATCCGGAGCTGCTCGACGCCGGCTGCCCTGCCTCCATCCGCGCGCAGGTTCACGCGGCTGTCCTGCATGCCGCCGCGGCCACGCCGCTCGACGCGCCCGTGCGCACGAAGTCCGTGTACAGCGACGTGGGCTTCATCCTCCTGGGCGACATCCTCGCCCGCGCCGGTGGCGCCCCGCTGGACGTGCTCTTCCACCGCCACGTCGCGGAGCCGCTGGACCTGAAGGCCCGCTTCCACCGCCTCACCGACTTCCCCGCCGACGGCGCCACCGCGCCCACCGGCGCCATGCGTCCGCGCGAGCCCGCTCCCGGCCAGGAGTCGTTGTGGAAGGACGTGCCGTCCCAGCCGTCCCGCCCCGCGGAGGTGGATGACGACAACGCCTGGGTGCTGGACGGCGTCGCGGGACACGCGGGCCTCTTCGGCACCGCCGTGGACGTGGCCCGCTTCGGCCAGGCCGTGCTGGAGGGCGCCGCGGGCACGCATGCCGCGATTGCTCCGGGGCCCTTGTGGCACCGCGCGCTCGCCACGGATCCGCTGGTGGCGGGCAGCACCCGCTCCATGGGCTTCGACTCTCCGTCGAAGGGCCATTCCAGCGCGGGCCGCTTCATTGGCGACACGCCTCCGGGCGCGGTGGGCCACCTGGGCTTCACCGGCACCAGCCTCTGGGTGGACCTGAGGCGGTCGCTCGTCGTCGCGCTCATCACCAACCGCGTGGCCCAGGGCCGTCAGGACCTGCGCATCCGCGACTTCCGCCCCGCCTTCCACGAGCTCGTCGTGGAGGCGCTCGACCTTCACGTCCTCCCCTGAGGAAACCGCAGCATGGCTGACGACAACGGCAACGTCCTCGACTCACTCGACCCGAAGTCCGTGCGCCGCATCCACCTGGTGGGCGTGGCCGGCACGGGCATGGGCTCCTTCGCAGGCATGCTCAAGGCCGCCGGCTACGACGTCACCGGCAGCGACGAGAACGTCTACCCGCCCATGAGCGACATGCTCCGCACGTGGGGCATCCCCGTCAGCACGCCGTACGCGCCCGCCAACCTGGACTCGGCGAAGCCGGACCTGGTCATCATCGGCAACGTCATCCGCCGGGTGAACCCGGAGGCCACCGCCGTGCGCGAGCGGGGCCTCAAGCAGATGAGCTTCCCCGCCGCGCTGGGCACGCTCTTCCTGGACCGCTCGCACTCCGTCGTCGTTGCCGGCACGCACGGCAAGACCACGACGTCCTCGCTCATGGCCCACGTGCTGGTGGCCGCGGGCAGGGACCCGTCCTTCCTCGTGGGCGGCGTCACCCAGAACTACGCGGGCAACTACCGCGTGGGGAAGGGCCCGCACTTCGTCGTGGAAGGCGACGAGTACGACACCGCGTACTGGGACAAGGGCTCCAAGTTCCTCCACTACCGGCCGCGCACCGCCATCGTCACCAGCGTGGAGTTCGACCACGCGGACATCTTCCGCGACCTGCCCCACTACGAGGCCACGTTCGAGAAGTTCGTGCGCCTGGTGCCCAAGGATGGCCAACTGGTCGTCTGCGCCGCATATCCGAACGCCGTGCGCATCGCGCGTGAAGGCACCGCCCCCGTCAGCACCTACGTGGCGAAGGAAGGCGCGGACGCGGACTACACGCCCAGGAACCTCTCCTTCGGTCCCGAGGGCGCCCGCTTCAACGTCGTGGAGAAGGGCCAGGACCTGGGCACCGTGACGCTGCCCATGTCCGGCGCGCACAACGTGGAGAACGCGCTCGCGGTCATCGCCGCCGCGCGCGGTCTGGGCCTCACCTTCGCCGAAATCCAGCAGGGCCTGTCCACCTTCCAGGGCGTGAAGCGCCGGCAGGAGGTGCGCGCGGAGGTGGACGGCATGCTCGTGGTGGACGACTTCGCGCACCACCCCACCGCCGTGCGCGAGACCATCGCCGCCATCCGCCACCGCTACCCGGACCGGCGCCTGTGGGCCATCTTCGAGCCGCGCTCCAACACCAGCCGCCGCAACATCCACCAGGAGGACTACGCGCACGCCTTCCCCGGCGCCACGCGCGCCAGCCTCAAGGTGCCCGAGCGCCACGACAAGGTGCCCGAGGGCGAGGAGCTCAACGTCCCCAAGCTCATCGAAGCGCTCAAGGGCCAGGGCATCGCCGCGGACGGCGCCACCGACGTGCAGACGCTGGTGGACCGCGTCGCTTCCGAGGCGAAGTCCGGCGACGTGCTGCTCGTCATGAGCAACGGCTCCTTCGGGGGCTTCATCGACAAGCTGCTCACCGCCCTGAAGGCCCGGGCGGGGAAGGGGACCTGAAGCCATGCGCCGCCCGTTCCTCCTCTCGCTGGGGGCCCTGGCGTTCGCCATGGGCTGTGCCGCGCCGTCGGCTTCGTCCCTGCCGCCGCTCACGGACCGGACCGGTGACGGTCCGCGCTCCAGCAGCTCCGCCCTGGAGTCGTCGAACAAGGCCCCGGGCCAGCCGCTGGCCTTCCAGGTGAAGCGCTACCCGGACAACAGCCCGTATGACTTGAAGAGCGACCGCGGGCAGGTCGTCCTCCTGGACGTGTGGGCCACGTGGTGCGAGCCCTGCAAGGACGCGCTGCCCATGTACGCGCAGCTGCAGAAGGAGTACGGCTCGCGCGGCTTCAAGGCCTACGCCCTCAACGTGGACGAGGACGTGCGCGCCATTCCTGCCTTCCTGGAGGAGGCGAAGGTGGAGCTGCCCATCCTCCTGGACGCCAACGCGCTGGTGTCCGAGCGCCTGCTGAAGGTGCGGCTGATGCCCACCACCTTCCTCATTGACCGCAAGGGCGTCATCCGGCACGTGCACGAGGGCTTCGCCGAGGAGTTCCTCCAGAAGTTCCAGACGGAAATCGAGCAGCTGCTCGCCGAGCCTGCCTCCTAGAGCGCACCCGAGGGAAACGCATCCATGGCCCACGAACCGGAAACGCCCGCCGCGCTGCGCCGCACCGCGGAGGAGGGCGCCCGCATGGCCGGCGGCATCCTCCGCGAGTGCTTCCCCCAGCACCGCACCATCGAGTTCAAGGGCGGCATCGACCTCGTCACGGACGCGGACCGCGCCTCCGAGGCCGCGCTGCTGGATTTCCTGCGCCAGCGCCACCCGCACCACGCCATCCTCGCGGAGGAGAGCGGGGCCACGCAGGGCACGGACACGTTCCGGTGGATCGTGGATCCGCTGGACGGCACGACCAACTACTCGCACCAGGTGCCGCACTTCTGCGTCAGCGTGGCGGTGGAAGGCCCGGAGGGCACCGTGGCGGGCGCCATCTACGACCCCATGCGCGACGAGCTCTTCTCCGCCGCGAGGGGGGAGGGCGCCACGCTCAACGGCGTGCCCCTGAAGGCCAGCCCCACGGCCACGCTGGAGCGGGCGCTCCTGTGCACGGGCTTCCCCTACGACGTGCGCGAGCGCCCGGACCTGCCCGTGGGCCTCTTCAGCCAGCTCATCCTCCTGGCGCAGGGCATGCGCCGCACCGGCAGCGCCGCGCTGGACCTGGCGTACGTCGCGGCCGGCCGCTTCGACGGCTACTTCGAGTTCGGCCTCAAGCCGTGGGACATCGCCGCGGGAGGCCTGCTGGTGGCGGAGGCCGGCGGCGTCATCGTGCACATCGACGGGCGGCCCTTCGACGTGCTCAAGGGCGACGTGCTGGCGAGCGGCGCGAACCTGGCGCCCCAGCTCATGACCCAGGCGAAGCGCTTCCTGGATGAAATCGGCTGGACGTCGCGCGACTAGAAGAAGCTCTCCGGCACGAAGACGATGTCGCCGGCCTGGAGCAGGAAGTTGCGCTCGCGGCCCACGCCAATGTCCTCCACGGGCACGCGAATCTTGCGCTCCTGCCCGTCCACCACGCGCGTGACGAGCGTGTTGTTCTTCGCCGCCAGCTTGGTGAAGCCACCGGCCAGCGTAATCGCCTGGATGATGGAGACCTCGCCGGTGACGGGGAAGGTGCCGGGCTTCTGCACCTCCCCGAAGACGAAGATCTTCTGCGAGTTGTACTCCCGCACCAGCACGGACACCTGCGGGCGGCGCAGGTAGCGCGCCAGACAGTCGCGCAGCGCGTCCGCCGCGGCGCTGGCGGTGAGGCCGGACAGCGCCACCTTGCCGCACAGCGGATAGTCGATGGTGCCTTCCGGCGACACGCGCCAGGTGCCGGAGTGCTCGGGCTCCTGGAAGACGCGCACCTCCACCACGTCCCCGGGCCCCAGGTTGCCGCCGGACGTCGCCGCGGCCTCCGTGGCTGAGGCAGGCGTGGGCGGAGGGGGCGCCGGGCGCGTGTCCGCGTGACACGCTGCCAACACCGCGAGGAGGACCGGCAGGACGAAGCGGAGCCGCGAGGGACGCATGGGCGCGGAAGGCCTCAGTAGGAGACGGACACCCGCGCGTAGCCTTCGTGGCGGGTGTAGTTGAGGCCGGCGGCGCCCAGCGACGAGGAGCGGGTGCCCAGCATGTAGCCCACCGCGCCCACCAGCCACGGGCGGATTTGGTACTCCGGCCCCAGGTCCAGCGTCACCAGCGTGTCGCCGCGGCTGCCCGCGAAGGAGAGGAAGTCCAGCGCGCCCGTGGCGTGCAGCGCGAGCCGGCTGCCCATGACGGAGCGTCCTTCCGCGTAGACGCGGTCGTCGCGGAAGGTGCCGTAGGCGGCCACCGGTTCGAAGGCGCGCAGGTAGCCGCCCTTCACCGTGAGCGACGGGCCCAGGAGGTACGTGCCCTCCACCTGGCCCACCACGGTGCCGCCGCCGCTCGAGCCCAGGTTCTGGCCCCAGCCGGCCTTCGCCGTCAGGGTAATCCGCGGGGAGATCAGGCCGGACACGCCCGCCATGGCGTGCAGGATGGCCGCGCTGGGCGTGGTGGTGTCGTTGAAGTAGCCCCGGTACTCCAGGCCCGTGTCCACCACCACCGCCGTCTTGGGCAGGAAGCGCCAGCGGCCCTCGGCGCCCAGGCGCAGGTTGCCGTAGTTGAACTGGCTGGCGGCGAGCGGATCACACGCGGCGTCGGTGCAACCAATGGGCGTCATGCCGCCCAGGGGCTCGAAGAACTCCATCGCGTACGCCAGCGACGGGGTGACTTCCAGCGCGCCGCCGCCGGGCTTCCACTGCGCCTTCACGCGCGCCTCGTTGAAGAGGCTGAGGATGCCCGCGCCCAGCGCCGCCGTGCGCGTGCGGTCCGAGCGCGTCAGCTCGTCGCCCACCTCCACGGACAGCTCGCTCTCCTGGTTGAACCGCAGCGCCAGGTCCGCCGCGCCCTCCAGGTGCGACGCCGCGCCGGAGCCCGCGGTGATGAGGCCCGTGTAGGCCACGTAGTCCAGGTTGCCGCGCAGCGCGATGGCCAGCTTGGGGGACGGCACGTCCAGCATCAGCCCGGGGCGGATGTGCAGCGCCAGCTCCCCGGACAGGTCCGGGGACAGGGGGCCCGTGCCCGCCTCGCGGAAGTAGCCCACGCCGCTGTCCAGCCGCGTCTCCAGCTCCAGCGTCGGGTGCAGCCGCCCGTTGCCCACCTTCAGGCCATTGCCACCCGGAGGCCGTCCGCCCACGAATGCCTGCGCGGACGCCGTCGCCGGCAGGAGCGCCGCGAGCGCCAGGGCCCCAAGGGTCAGACGGAATGTCCCAGGCTGCTTCATGGTGTCAGAGGCGCTTCAGGCAATGTGACGGCGGGCATAGCACGCGGGTTCCCGCGCCGGAACAAACGGTCCAGGGCCGAGACCGCGAGGGGTGGGAGGAGGCCAGGCACTCAGTCCACGGGGCTCGCGGGAGGCGGCCGGACAACCAGGTCCGGGGGCGGCGGGGGCCGCGTGGGATCTCCGCCAGGCAGGTTGTCGGGCTCCTCGACCTCCACGAAGAGGTTCTCGTCGGTGCGGAAGGCGAGCTGGCCGATGCACTCCTCGGCCTCCGAGCGAAGCTGGCCCACCTTCTGCTGGGCGATCATCACCTTGGTGAACTCGTGCTCGCCGGGTGCCGCCTCGCTCTTGCTGACGGCCTCCTGGAGGGCCACGTCGGCCTGCTCGGAGATGCGCAAGAGGCCCTTGATCTGCGTCAGCTTCTCGTTGGCGCAGTTGAGCTTCACCACGTCCTTGGTGCGCCGCGCCTCTTCCACCTTCTCGAACACCTGGCGGAGCGATTCGCGCATGCCGCCCAGCGCCTGCGTGCTGCGCTCCAGCTTCTGGCTGTCCGGCACGTCACCGGCCTTGTCCAGCGCGGGCGGCGCGGGGCGCGGCGGCGACGCGGGCGACTGCGCGAGCGCCATCCCGGAGGTGACGAGTCCTCCCACGACGGCGAGCATTCCCAGGGTGCGCATGCGCCTCACGAGTCCTTCCGGCCCTTCCCAAGCTTCGAGAGTCGAGCCTAGGAGTGAGGGGGAGGGGTGTCAACGCAATGCCCCATCGCCCCGGAGTCCGGCTTTCCGGCGCCGGTGTCAGTCCTGGGGGGCCAGGCGGGCGTTGGCCTCGCGCAGGCGGGCGGACAGGCTGCGCGCGATGTTCACGACGATGAAGGTGAAGCCGTCCGCGTGCGCCAGCCGGAAGGTCCGCAAATCCTGAGCGGTGAGCTGGAGCAGCTCCACCTCGCCCAGCGCGCGCACGGTGGCGGAGCGGTGGTCCTTGTCGATGAGGCCCATCTCCCCGAAGAACTCCGGCGGGCCCAGGACGGTGAGGGGCTTCACCCCGTTGCCCGCACCCCGGCGCACCACCTCCACCTGGCCGCGCACGATGACGAAGAGGCTGTCACCCAGGTCGCCCTCCTCGAACACCACCTCGCCGTGCGCGTAGCGGTACAGCCGTGCCAGCTCCGCCAGCCGCGCGAGCTCGGCGGGAGCCAGCATCTCGAAGAGGGGGGATGTGGCGATGACAGCCAGCTTCTCCATGTGCTCCCCGCGGGTCCGGTGCCTCCGGAAGGTCCGGACGGTCGAGCCTATTCCCCTGGCGAGAAGATGAACGGGTAGCTGACGGGGACGTCGTCACTCGGTTTGAAAGGGAACGTCCAGGCGCGCATGGTCGTCTTGATGCAGTTGATGACCTCGTCCGAGCGCAGGGTGGACTCCTCCACCTCCACGTTGCTGACGCGGCCCTGCGGCGTCAGGTCGAAGCGGATCATCACCTTGCCCTTGAGGGAGGGGTCGCGCTTGAGGCCGTTCTCGTAGCAGCGCTGGATGGAGGCCTTCCGGCTCTGGATGTGGCGGGCCAGGTCCTTGGGCTTGACCTCGGAGCTGTCCACTTCCGGCACCGAGTCCGCGACCTGGGGCACCTTGACGGCCTGCTTCTGGCCGGTGTTCACGCTGCCCGCGCCGGACGTCTGTGTCGCGCCGATGCCCGCCATCTTGCCGCCAGTGTCCCCCTGCGGGTTGGCGATGCCGTTGCCGCCGCCGGATCCCGCGGTGAGCGCGCCACCCGCCGTCGCGCCCGCGAGCGCATCCGCCACATTGGCGCCGCTGCCGGAGCTGCCGAGCACGTCCGCGATGGCGTCCCCGCCGCCGGGGCCCTTGCCGCCCAGCAGCTTGAGGAGGCCGGTGCCCGCGACCCTGGCCTCGACCTGTTGCCGGCGCTCCGCGCTGTTTGCGGGGGCGGGCGCCGGGTCCGTGGAGGCGGGCTTCTTCTGGGCCGTCTTCGGCTCGTCCGGCTTCTTCTCCTCCCCGGTGGCGGCCGGGTCCTTGGGCTTCTCCTCCTTCTTGGGGGGCTGGGGCGGGATGATGGCGCGCACGAAGCGGTCTTCCAGCTGATCCAACTCCACCTCCGCCTCCACCGGCGCGGGCTGGGCGACGATGAGCGCCACGCTCAGCACGTAGAGCACCAGCATCGACAGGAGGATGCCGAAGAAGACGCGGTCCACCGTGCGCCACGGGCTGGCCTTCAGCTCCGGGGGCAGGGTGGGCTTGGAGCCCTCCGCGGGCGCGGGGATGAAGTGGAAGAAGAGCGTGGCGTCCGGCAGGTCCACCTTTCCGCGGGCGCTCTCCTGCAGGGGCAGGTCGAAGGTGTCGTCCGCGCGGCGCGTGGCGAGTCCCTGGGAGCGCAGCGCGTCGAAGTCCACGTCCGACGAGCCCAGGTTGACGCGGCCCTGCATGTGCTCGTCGATGATGAGGTGGAACTGCTGGCCGCGGTTCTCCAGCACCTTGAAGCGCGGCGGGCGCGCCTCGGAGGGGGGCAGGACGACGGTGTTGCGGGCGTCCTCGCCAATGGTGACGGAGTCGTGGAGCAGGTGGTGCTCTTCGACGATGCGCCCGTCCTGGATGACGCCGACGCGCAGCAACTTGGGGCGGGTTTGAAGGGCCATGGAACTAGAACGGGTCCTGCTGCACGCTCTGGACCACCTTGGGCACGAAGCTCTCCGTGCGGTTCAGGTCGTCGAAGCTCGGCTTGGAGCGGTCGAGGAAATAGAAGGCTTCCGGCTTCTGGATGCGCCCCTCGACCTGGATGGCCTCCAGGCGGATGGTCTTGGCCGGCTTCTTCGTCGCCGAGGCCTGGGGCGCTGGCGTCGCGCTGCCCGCCGCCTTCTTCGTGGACGCGGAGTCCTCCGCCCAGGACGGACCGGAGACTGCGAAGAGCAGCAGGAAGAGGGCGGGGCGCATGGCGGAAGGTCGTGGCTACTGGACGTCGTTGGACACCTTACCCGAGGCGCCCGGCCGCGTGGCAGGGGGCCCGGGGGGCGAGGCGGGGGTCGGGTTTACCTCGGGGGCCTTCGCGGGGGCGGCGGCTTCGGCGGCCTTCTTCAGGCCCTCCTTGCGCTCGCGCTCGCGGCGGCGGGTCTCCCGGTCGATGCCCTTCTGGGCGTCCTTGAGGTACTGCGCGGTGCGCTCGTCGGTGCCGCCCCTGGACTTGTACTGCTCCAGGAAGGACGCGGCCTTCTGGAGGCGCTCCAGGGTGTCCATGCCGGCGGGCTCCAGGTCCAGGTGGAGCAGGCCCAGGTTGAAGTACACGTCCTTCGCGTCGGGCTGGAGCTGGAGCGTGCGCTCGTACTCGGCCAGGGCGCGGGGGAAGTCGCCTTCGCCGCGCCAGGCGTTGCCCAGGTTGAGGTGGGCAGCGGCGAAGTCCGGCGCGGCCTTCACCGAGGCCTCCAGCTCCACGCGGGCACCGGCGTAGTCCTCGCCCTCGTTGAGCAGGGTGCCCAGGTTGTTGCGCGCCTCGGCGAAGTCCGGCCGGAGCGCGATGGCCTGGCGGAAGCGCTCCAGCGCCAGGGGGCGCTCCTTGAGGCCCAGGTGCACCAGGCCCAGGGCATTGAGCGTGGCCGCGTCCTGCGCGTCGATGGCGAGCGCGTTGCCCAGCACCATGGACGCCAGCTCGTACTTGCCCTCGCGGGCGTACACCTGCGCGAGCACCTGCATGGCGGGCACGTGCTGCTCGCTGACCTGGAGCGCGCGGCGGGCCTCCGCGACGGCGGCCGGGTGCTTCTTCTGCAAGAGGAGGTTCAACGCCAGCGCCGTGCGCCGGGCCACCGAGTCCTGCTTCGCCAGTGCCTCGCGCAGCTCCGCCTCCAGCGACGCCGCGCGGCCCGTGCGCGCCACCAGCCGCACCAGGCAGTCCCACGCGGCCTCCTGGTCCGGGTCCAGCGCCAGCGCCTGGCGGTAGGAGCGCTCCGCGTCCGGGAAGCGGCCCTGGCGCTCCTGCACGATGCCCAGGTTCGTCCATGCGGGGCCCAGCTTCGGGGACTTCTCCAGCAGGGCCTTGAGCGCGGTCTCCGCGATGGTCAGCTCGCCGCGCCGGGCGATCTCCACCGCGCGGGTGAAGTCCTTCTCCGGTCCCGCGAGCGACTTCGCGACCGGCGCCGGTTCCTTCGCCTGGGGCTTCGCGTCGTCCGGCTTCGGCGACGTGCTGACGGCGGTGACGGGGCCGGCTTCCGGCCCGGTGAGCTTCGAGTCCTTGCGCGTCTCCGGACCGGAGGCGCAGGCGGACAGCCAGAGCACGAGCCCGGTGAGCGCGAACTTGCGGCCCGCGTTCATGGCGTGCCCCCTTCCGTGAGCCGGGTCGCCTTGTCCGGGTCGGCGCGCGCGGGCGCGGGCGGCGTGGCGAGGCTGCCCAGCAGGCCATCCGGATACACCGTGTCCGACGCGAGCGCGCCCCGGGCCTCCTTGAGGACGGGGTACTCCTTGGGGCGGAAGCGGTTGAGGGACTCCAGCGTGCGGCGCGTCCACTCGTTGGAGACGCGGTGGTTGCGCGCCTCCTTGAGCGTGGCGGCGTATTTCTCCACCGCGACGTCCTCCAGGGCCACGGTGCGCTGCGTGAGCATGTCCTGGTACGTCAGCACCGCGTCGTCACCCATGCGCTTCACTTCCGGAGGCACCGGCGCGTCCAGCAGCGTGGCCGCGAAGCGCTCCCGGACGTAGCCGAGCCGGTAGAACGACGCGAGCGACCACTCCAGCTGCTTGTACGGCAGGACCTTCGTGTACGCGGCGTCCACCGCCTTCAAGGCTTCGGTCTTCTTGGTGAGGCTCTTCTCCAGCGCCTTGCCGGCGCCGCTGAGCTTCAGCGCGTCGAAGCGCTGGACCTCCAGCTCGGCCAGCTGGAAGCGGCTGTAGGCGGCGGCTTCCGCGGCGCGCGGCTGCGTGTCGTGCTTCAGCTTGCGGCGGTCGAACTCGTCGGCGGCGCTGGTCCAGGCGCGCTGGGCCTCCTTCGTGTTGCCGCGCTTCTTCCACGCGTCGCCCAGGCGGCGCTTCGCGTCCACCACCAGTTCCACCTGGTCCGGCTTGCTGGCGAACTTGCGGACGAAGGCCTCCAGCGCCTGGATTTCGCCCTTCGTGTCGCCCGACTTCTCCAGGATGCGGGCCGCGCGGTACTGGTTCTCCGGCGCGTTCTTCGCGTGGGGGTACAGCTCCACGGAGCGCTGGAAGGCCGCCGCGGCCTCCGCGTAGCGCTGCTGGCCTTCGAGCAGCGCCGCCGCGTTGAAGAGCGCGGCCTCTCGCTCCTCGGCCTTCGGGTAGTCCTTCACCAGCTTCTGGTAGCTGGTGACGGCCTTGTCGAAGTCGTAGGACTTCTGCGCGTTGAGGGCCACGCGGAACAGCGCGGTGTGCGCCCACGGCGACTTCGGGTAGTCGCGGTAGATGCGCTCGTAGAGCTTCATCGCGGAGTCGAAGCGGCGCAGCTCCTCGTAGGCCACGGCCGCGTTGTTGAGCGCCTTGTCCGCGAACTCGTGGCGGGGGGCCTCCTCCACCAGCTGGAGGTACTTCTTCGCGGCCTCGTCGTAGCGCTTCTGCGCGGCCAGCTGGTCCGCCAGGTTGAAGCGGCCGGCGAGCTTGAACTTCATCAGCTCGCGGTACTGCTCGCTGGACGGGTCTACCACCTGCGCGTTGCTGGCGAGCCGCGCGCTGACCTCCTCCACGCTCTTCCAGTCCTGGTCGATGAGGAAGGACTCGATGATGAGGTTGGTGGCGTAGCCGGCCACGGGGTTTCGCGGGTACGCCTGCACCACGCGCTCGAAGCGGGGGCGGGCCTGGGCGAAGTCGTCGTGCGTGTAGAAGAGCTCCGCGGCCTGGTACGCGATGCCGGGCGCGGCCTCTTCCTTCGGCAGCAGCGCGACGTACGTGTCGGACGCCTTCACGAGCGCGGCCTCCGTCGGGGCCAGGGCCACGGGGGCGTGCGCGCTGTCCTTGGGGCGCTCGCTGGCGCGCAGCGGCTTGCGCTCCGGCACGCGGCCCGCCTTCACGTCCTCGTCCAGCTGCGCCTTCCAGGCGAGCACCGCGTTGTGCGCGGACACGTCCCGGTAGGTGTTGTCCTGGTTGGAGTCGCGCACGGCCGAGTACTCCTTCGCCGCCGCGCCGTACGCATCCGAGTTGAAGAGGGACTCGGCGAAGAAGAAGCGCATCGCGTACGCGGTCTTGCTGCGCGGGAAGCGCTCCAGGTACGTGCCGTACGCGCGCGCCGCGGCCGCGTAGGTGGCCTTGGCCTCCGCTTCCTTGCCCTCCTTCTGGAAGGCCTGCGCCTGCTGGTGCTGGTACGCGGCGGCGGAGTAGAGGCTCTGCTCGGCGAGCGTCTGCGCGTGCGACAGCGCGTTCGGGTCGTCCTTGTTCTTCTCGTACCAGGCGCCGCCGGGCAGGTAGTCGTTGGCCAGCTTCTCCGACTCGCGCGCGTACAGGTCCATGCGCCGGTCGCGCTCGTAGGCCTGGACGATGCGCTGCTGCAGGCGGGGCGCGTCCGTGGTGAGCGGGTCGGTGGCCAGCACCTGCTGATACGCGGCGATGGCCTCCGGGTTGCGGAGCTGGTCGAAGTAGACGTTGCCCAGCCGCCGGTACACCTCCGGCTCATAGGGCCGGCCGCCGCGCTTCGCGAAGAGGTCGCGGGCCTTCGCCACGCCGCCCCAGGTCTCATCCGCGAGCGACAGCGCGATGTACTGGAGCGCCTCCGAGCGCAGGTCGCCTTCGTCCGCCTTGCTGCCGGACTGCTGGTGGGACTGGTAGTGGTCCAGGAGCAGCAGGAAGCTGTCCACGGACTCCTCGAACCAGTCCATCCGGTAGTACGTCCAGGCCAGCTTGTAGCGGGCCTTGTCGTAGAACCGGTGCTCCGTGTCGCGCGTGGCGGCGGTGTACGCCTCCGCGGCCTTGCGCAGCGCCTCCGGGTCGGTCTCCTCCTCGAACCAGTACTCGCCGATGCGCGTCCACGCGTCGGTGGCGAAGCGGCTCTTCGGGTAGCGCGTGGTGAGCTGCTGGTAGGTGGCGAGGCTCTCCTCGTCCTTGTGCTGCTCGTTGAGGCAGTACGCCAGCAGGTACAGGGAGCCGTCGTTGAGCTTGTAGTCCGGGAAGCGCGCGAGCAGCGTGCGGTACACGCCGATGGACGGCGAGAAGTCCACGTCCGGCTCCGGCGGCAGGTCCGCCATCGCCTCGTCGGACATCGTGCGCACGCGCTCCGCGTAGTCCTTGCGCGCCAGCTGGTGCTCGTCCGCGGAGCGCTCGTAGTACAGCTCCGCCAGCCGGAACATCACGTCCGGCGTGGCGCGAGGCTCGTCCGGGTAGCGGCGCAGGAAGTCCTCGGCCCGGGCGATGGCGTCCAGCCGCTGCGTGCGCTCCTGGGACTCCAGCGCGGTGAGCGTCTTCTCGTAACCGGTGTTGAGCGCCGAGCGCTTCTGCTGGTAGCGCCGCTCGATGAGCTGCTTCACCTCGCGGTGGAAGTCGCGCGACTCCGCCTCGTACGCCTCCAGCGCGCGGCTCACGTCGCGCAGCAGCTTCTCCTGTTCGGGCGTGTGGCCCAGTCCATCCAGGTAGCGCGAGGTGTTGGGCGCGGGCGCTGCCGCGGGCGCGGGCCGTGCCTTCGCGGGAGGGGTGGTCGCGGAAGGCGTGGAGGCCTTCTTCGCGGCCTGGCTGGGAGCCTTGGCCTTCGCGGCGTGAGCGGCCAGCGGCGCCAGTGCAATCAAGAGGGCGAGGGCAGGGCGGCGCATGGTCAGTCCCCCCCTTCCGACGACAGGACGTCCTTGAACTCCAGGTCGAGCGCGCGCAGTGCGTCCGACTTCTCCTTGGCGACCTTCTGGATGTTCGCGGCGTTGTCCTGCGTGCGGCTGAAGGCCACGTCCACCGTGCCGGTGTCGGCCTTGAGCACCAGGTCGTAGAACTGTTGCCGCACGCGGCGGAAGCTCTCGTAGGCGATGCGGCCCACCAGGTTGCGCGCGTCCCCGGACGCGGCGGCCACCTCCTGCTCGTAGCCCTGGAGCAGCGCCTGCTCCACGCGCACCTTGTCGCGGATGGACTTCACGCGGTTCTCCAACCGCGCGCGCAGCGCCACCCGCGCCACCGCCACGCGTCCGCGCAGCGAGTCGATGCGAGTGCGCACCGTGTGCATGCGCAACAGCACGCGGGTGTCCTCACCGGACAGCCGGCCTTCACCGGCGCGCAGGACGGTGTGCTCCTGCTGGAGCGCGGCGGAGTAGCGGGCGCGGATGGCGGCCTCGCCCTCCAGCGACGTGTCCGTGGACTGGCGCTCGCTGGCGAGCCGGGCGCGGGTGCGGTCCAGCTCCGCTTGCAGGTCCTTCAGCGTGGCGATCTCCGCCTGGAGCTGCACCAGGAACTCGCGCTCCTCGGCGGGGTCCGCCTGCCGCTCGTCGCGCGTGTCCTCCACCCACTTGCGGATGGCGGCGGCGTTGGCGTGCAGGCTCTGGAGCTCGTAGCCCACGCGGAAGGCCTCGCGGTCCACCAGGTCCACCTTCGCCTGCATGCGGTGGCGGCGCTCCTCCAGCTCCTTGTTGGTGGTGGGCAGCGCCGCGAAGCGCAGCCGCTGGGCCTCGCGCGCGCCCTGGGCGACGAGCAGCTTCTCGCGCTCGGCGGGCGTCAGCTTCTCCTCCACCAGCGCGGCCTCCGCCTGCACCAGGGACTGCTCCACGGCGGTGAGCGCGGTGTCCACGGCCTCCGTGCGGACGTAGCCCTCCTGCAGCTCCGGGAAGGCCTCCAGCCCGCGCGCGTCCAGCGCCTCCAGGATGCGCTCCGCGATGGCCTTCGCCTCGCCCGCGCCCTGACGGCCGCTGTCCAGGTCGCCCACCATCCGCACCGCGTCCGCGACCTCCTTCTGCGTGGACGCGTACTTCAGCGCCAGCGGGGGCAAGAGGGTGCTCACGTCCAGCGAGCGCTCGTTGCGCGCCAGCAGGTTGTCGAAGTACGCGACCGGGTCGTGGTTCACGCGCAGGAGCGCGTCCACCTTGTCGCGCGCGGGCGTGAACATGCGCGCCACGCCGTCATACGTCTCCAGCGCCTCGTCGTACTGGTGCAGCTTCTGGAGCAGGTGCCCCTGGAGGATGCGCGCCTCGGGGGCGAGCTGCGAGTCCGGCGCGACGAGCAAGAGGATGTCCGTGGCGTTCTTCGCCTGCGTGAAGTCCTGCTTGCGCACGTACGTCCACGCGACCTCCAGCAGCGACTCCGGGAAGCGCTCGCTCTCGCGCGGAATCTGGCCGTAGTGGTCCAGCGCCTCGTCGTAGCGGCCCGTCTCGTACATCAGCCGGCCCAACGACAGGAACGCGAGCTCACGGAAGCGCTGGGCCTCCGCCTCCGCGAGGCCGGTGGACACCACGGCCTCCGGCCCGGTGCCCACGATGCGCTGGAACTGCGCGATGGCGGCCGGGTAGTCCCCGCTCTGCACGCTCAGGACGCCCAGGTGGTAGACGGCCTGCACGCGGAAGGCGCCGGGCGCCTGCGCCAGCGGGGCGAACAGCGCGCGCGAGCGCTGCTGGTGCTCGTCCGGCGTCAAATCCATGCGCTTGAACGTGCCGCGCGCGTGCACGTAGGCGATGTCCGGCGCCAGCACTCCGCCCGACAGCTGCCGCGCCTTCTCCACGTACGCGTCGATGCCGTCGAACTGCTGGAGCCTGCCCGCCACCGCGAGGTAGCGGCTCACGGCCTCCTTGTAGCGCTGCGGCGTCAGGGGCAGCGACAGCACGTCGCGCAGGTACACCCGCGCGCCGATGTCGTTCTTCTGCTGGAAGAGCGCGTCCGCCAGGTAGAAGACCGCCTCCGGGTAGCGCGGGTGCGCCTTGAACGCCGGGTCGCTCACCAGGTCGTAGAAGAGGACGGACGCGGCGGCCCAGTCCCCCAGCAGCGAGTACACCTCGCCCTCGGAGAAGCGCTTGAGCTGCGAGTCGGTGCTGCTGGGCTCGGGGCGCTCCGTGAACTGCGTCTCCACGAAGCGCAGCGACAGCTCCGCGGTGCGCAGCTGCGCCTCCACCGCTTCCACCGACGCCGCGCGCGAGCTCAGCGAGGCGGGCATGGGCGGCAGCGCGGCGCCCGGATTGGAGGCCTGGGGCGCCGGAGCGGGCGCGGCCCCGAGGGACAGCGCGAGGGCCAGGGCGTGCAGCGTCGCGGTCACGGCCTTGCGCTCCTACTTCGGCTCGCTGGAGGTGGTGGCCGGCACGGCGGGCGTCCCCGGAGCGCCTTCCTTCTCCGAGCTGGAGCCGGCGGGCCGGTTCGCGCGCGTGTCCTTGGCCACTTCGATGTCGTAGCGCACCGCGGGCCGGTCCTTCAGGTCCGTGGTGAGGCCGCCCTTCTCCACGCCCACCACGTTCACAGTGGTGACCTTTCCGGACTCCGCGTTGAAGGTGTAACTGGATTGCACCTTGAACTTGTAGCCTTCCAGGTAGCTGAACACGCCGTAGCCGCTGCCCCGGTACACGAGGCGCACCGCGAGCTGGTGCTGGCCCGGCACGATGCGGCCGTTGAAGACCTCCAGCGCCTGGTGCCGGTTCAGGTCTCCCTGCGTGTCCACCTGGGTGAAGATGGGCGCGCCGTCCAGCGCGTACACCACCGACTCCAGCTGAAACGCGTTGCCCATCTCGTTCTTGTGCACGAGCACCGCGCGGGCGCCGGTGGACAGCTCGCCGCCCATCACCGACTCCTGGAGCAGCAGCAGGCGCGCCTTGGAGCGGTAGATCTTCTCCTTCAGGTCGACGACCTGCTCCTCCAGCGTCTTCACGCGGGACGTGAAGGCCTCATCCGCCGTCTGGTCGCCCGCGGGTGTCTGCGCGGCGGGCGCTTGCGGCGTGCCGGCGGCCGGTGAAGCAGCGGCGGCCGGCGCGGCGGCGGGAGGCGGGGAAGCAGGGGAGGGGGACGCACCTTGCGCGAACACCGGCCCGGACAGGCCAGCGCTCAGGAGCGCAAGAAGACGGAAGGTGGCGGATGCGACGCGCACGGTACGACCTCGGAAGGCGGCTCTGCCCGACGGCACGAGGTCATACCACCCTTTGCCGGGGGCTGCCCGGTGGGGGCCAGCCCGCCGGGCGGGGAAGCAGGCGGACTGTCAACCGCCCTTGCGCAGCTCGGTGAGGACCAGCTTGGCCACGGCCTTGAGCGTGTCGAACACGCCCACGCCCGTGGGCGCCACGGCCTGGTACTCCGGGATGTTCCGCGGGTTGAGCGCCTTGCGCATCTCCTCCACGGTCACCGCGTTGGGCAGGTCGCGCTTGTTGTACTGCACGACGTACGGAATCTTGTTCAGGTCGTAGCCCTGCTCCGCCAGGTTGATGCGCAGGTTCTCCAACGACTCCATGTTGGCTTCCATGCGCTCAATCTGGCTGTCGGCGACGAACACCACGCCGTCCACGCCCTTGAGGATGAGCTTGCGGCTGGCGTCGTAGAACACCTGGCCGGGCACCGTGTAGAGGTGGAAGCGCGTCTTGAAGCCGCGGATCTCACCGAGCGACAGCGGGAGGAAGTCGAAGAAGAGCGTGCGGTCCGTCTCCGTGGAGAGGGAGATGAGCTTGCCCTTCGTGTCCGCCGCGGTCTTGTTGTAGATGTACTGAAGGTTGGTCGTCTTCCCGCAGAGGCCCGGCCCGTAATAGACAATCTTGCAGTTGATTTCGCGGGATGAGTAATTGATGAAGGACATGGCTTCCCGGGTTACTCGCTGAAGAGGTTGTCGATATCGTCGTCGGAGATCTCGGCGAACGGCGAACCGGCTCCGGGGCTGTCGGTCTTCTTCACGAGGCTTTCGAAGATCTTCGTCAGCTCGTCGCTGGCCTTCTTGATGCGCAGGCGCACCAGACCCAGGCTCGTGCGGTTGTCGAAGATGACGACCAGCACCACGCGGCTGCCCACGATGGTCATGTAGAGGCTGTCCTTCGCCCCTTCATGGAACTGGTTGGGGAACTCGTTCTCCCCAATGAGCTTCGCGAGTCCGCCCATGGCGGCCACGTTGCCTGCCGTCAGCGACGCGAGCGACGTGGTGTCGATGTTCTGCGTCTGGCCGGCCGAGGAGATGAGCTGGCCGTTCTTGTCGACGAGGAAGACCACCTTCGCGTTCGCGTCCTTGGTGAGCCGGTCGCAAACGGCGTTGATCTTGGTGAACTCCTCTTCGTACATCACCAGTTGCGTGCCCATGGGCGTATGCGCTCCTCAGCGTTCGCTCGCCCCGCGCACGGCGGCGCTCCGATGTTTCTGGAGTGAATCCCGGAGGTTAGACGAGGCGCTACCGACCGCCGTCATGCTTAGCAAAGCAGTTCCACTCCAGCAAGAAGCCAGCCGTGATCCGCGCCGCTTCTTGAAGGAATGACGGGTTCGCGGGTTGGGACACCTGCCCCTCTTCTCTATACTCTCCCGGGCCTTGCGCCGCTCGAGCCCCCTCACCGACATCCTCCCCCGCCTCGTCGTCCTCGTCCTGGCGCTCGCCTGTACCGGGGCCGCCCATGCGCAGGCCCCCGAGTCCGAGCGCGCCTCGCTGCGCCTGCGCTACGGGCTGTCCTCCCGTCAGGGTGAGCAGGTGGATGTAGGGCCCGGGCTCACCTACGGCGGGCTGACGCCGAACGACGTGGCGCTGACGTTGATGGGCTGGGCGGGCGAGTACCTGGGCGGCCAGGTGGATCTGCAGCGCGAGGCGTTCGAGTTGCGGGACGCGTCGTCGCGCGTGACGGGCGGCAGCCTGGTGCGCGGCTCGCTGGGGCCTCGGGGGCGCCTGTCGCTGGGGCCGGTGCGGCTGGAGCTGGGCGCGGGCTATGGCTTCGCGCAGCTGCCGCTGTTCGGCGGGTTCACCTATGCGCCGGTGTTGCAGCGGGGCGTGCGGCACGCGGCGCTGATTTCAGGCCGGGTGCTGGTGGCGCTGCCGGCGCGGCTCCAGTTGGAGGCGCGAGGCGAGGTGCCGCTGACGCTCTCCGCGCACGCGGCGGACGGGCTGAAGGCGTCGTCATCCGGCTACGTGGTGGGCGCGGCGCTGTCGTATCCGGTGGTGCACCGGGACGGCTGGACGGGGCGCGTGCTCCTGGACGTGCAGCAGGCCCACGACACGATGGAGCTGGAGGACAGCGGCCTGCGCTCCGAGCAGCGGATGCGCCGCATCGGCCTGGGCTTCGAGGTGGCGCTGGGCAGTGTGGGCCGGACGTCGCGGCCCGTGGGCCCGCGCCAGGCCTTCGTCGCGCTGAGCGTGGTGGACGCGGAGACGGGCGCACCGCTTCCGGGCGCGCACGTGCGAGTGCCCTCCTTGAAGACGCCGGGCACGAGCGAGGAGCTGGTCGCGGACGCGCAGGGCCAGCTGAGGGTGCTGCTCCCCGAGGGCGCGCAGTCCACGCAGGCCAGCGTGGCCGGCTATGACGACGCAACGGCGGTCGCCACCGTCAGCGGTGATGCGGCGGAGAGCGCGCCGGTCCAGCTTCGCCTGAGCAAGAAGGCGCCGAAGACGGGCTCCCTCAAGCTGAAGGTGGTGCAGGGCAAGAACAGCGCGCCGGTTCCGGACGTGCAGGTGGTTTCGGGCACCGCGCAGCTGCGCACGGACAAGGCCGGCGAGGTGCTGCTGGAGGGGCTGGAGCCGGGGCCCGTGGCCATTGCGATGTCCGCGCCGGGCTTCCGTCCCACCGAAGAGGCCGCGGTGGTGGTGGCGGGGCAGACGTCGGAGCTGGTGGTGGTGCTGTCTCAGGACCGCAAGGGCGAGCAGGCCACGCTGGTGGGCCAGGTTCGCAGCGCGCGCAGCGGCCAGCCGCTGGTAGCGACAGTGACGATTCCCCAGGCGAAGGTGCGCACGCGCACGGACAAGAGCGGCACCTTCACCGCGCGCGTCCGCGGCGGCACGTACCGCATCACCCTGTCCGCGCCCGGGCACGTGACCCAGACGAAGATGGTCACCGTGCGCGAAGGCGAGCAGGCGATTCTCAACGTTGATCTGTTCCCGAGGGGCCGGTGAGTCGCGCGGCAGTGCCGCGACGCGCCCGTCCGTCGTCGTCGAGGTTTCAGTGAGTCCTGTCCGCATCCTGGCGCTGTCGCTGCTCGTCCTCCTCTCCGGCTGCTCGGGGTGTGAACGCGAGGAGGCGCCGAAGCCTCCGCCAGTGGTGGAGGTGGACGCGGGGGCCGTCGTCCCCATCGGCCGCCTGGAAGGGCTGTCCGGCGACGTGCGCCTGGAGCGCGGCGGCAAGGTGGGCCCGGCGGTGGAAGGGCCCCTGCTCGCGGGCGACGCGGTGGAGACCGGTGAGAGCGGCTCCGCGACGGTGCGCTTCCCGGGCGACCGGACGGTGGAGGTGGGCAGCGAGGGCCGGTTCGCGGTGGGCTCGGACGCGACGGGCATCGTGATGAAGGTGGAGCGCGGCATCGTGTTGTCGCGCGTGCCCGCGGGCGGGAAGGCCGACAGCGCGGGCTCCAAGGTGACGTTGAACATCCTCACCCCCTTCGGCCTCACCCGCGTGGGGCCGGATCCGTCGGAGGTGAAGGTCGCGGTGGCGGAGGACTCGGCGCGGGTGGAGGTGAAGCTGGGCGCCATCGAGCTGGTCTCCAAGGACGGCAAGACGCTGCGAGCGGCGCAGGGCGACGCGGTGGACCTGACCCGCGAGCGCGCGCAGGTGACGCCCGCGGCCCCGCGCGTGGTGGAGCTGGCGCCCATCCCGGTGACGGTGCGCGCGACCTCGGGCGTCGCGGAGGTGAAGGCGAAGGACACGGGCCGCTGGCGCAAGGTGCGCCGCGAGGGCGAGGTGCTGGCCTTTGGCGACGGTGTGCGGACGAAGGGCGGCGAGGCGGTGCTGTCCCTCAAGGACAGCGGCACGGTGCTGACGCTCGCTCCAGGCGCGGAGGCGGTGCTGGAGAGCGCGGGACAGCAGGGCACCGTCGACGAGGCGCGCGTCAACCTGCTCCAGGGCCTGCTGGCCGTGCAGCTCGCCATGGGACGCGAGAGCCGCGTGGTGCTGCCGGAGATGACGGTGGAGTCCGGCGGTGGAGCGAGGCTGGAGATCCGCCGCACCGACGCCGGCATGCAGGTGGCGGCGCACACGGGCGACGTGACGCTGCGGCGGGGCGAGGCACGGCAGGAGCTGCGCGCGGGCGAGCGCGCCACGGTGGGCACGGACGGCAACGCCAAGGTGGAGCCGCTGGAGGAGGCGGTGGTCGCGGTGGGCCCGGGCGACGGCACGGAGGTCTACCACCGGGGCCTTTCGGAGGTCGCGCTCACCTGGGAGGGCGAGGGCGACGCGGTGGTGGAGGCGGCGCAGGACTCGGCCTTCAAGCGCCCGGTGCTCTGGGGGCGCGTGCACCGCGCTTCCGTCAACGTGTCCGCGCTGGCGAAGGGCACGCTGTACTGGCGGGCACGCAAGGAGGACGGCACGCAGGTGGCGGCGGGCAGCATCCGCTTCGCGCCGGAGTCCCCCACCAGCTCGCTGGCGCGCGTGCGCAACGTGGTGCCGGAGGGGCCGGAGAAGACGACCATCTTCTACCAGGACAAGCCCCCGGCGGTGACGTTCACCTACGGCGAGGAACCGCAGGCCCGTAGCTATCGCGTGGCGGTGTACAAGGCGGGCTCGCTGGCGACGCCGGTGGTGCAGCGCACGGTGTCGGAGCCGCGCGCGGCGCTGGAGGCGGGACAGCTGGGCGAGGGCAGCTACCTGTGGTCCGTCACGCCGCTGTCGCAGGCGGGCGCGGCCCTCAAGGGCGGGCGGATGAACAAGCTGGAGCTTGTCTATGACAACTCGGTGGTGGGGCTGGTGGTGGACAGCCCGCGCCAGGGGGGGCCGGCGGCGGAGAAGGTGCGGGCTTCGGGTGTGGCGCCCGTGGATGCCCGCCTGTCTATCAACGGACGGGCCGTGCCCTTGGACGCCAAGCACCGCTTCGATACATGGGTAGCCCCCATGGGAATGCCCCCCCTGCTGGTGTTTAAGATGACGCGTCCCGGTGCCCCGGACGTACTCACGGTGCGCACCCTGAAACCGCGAGGACCTTGAGGGATGGCACAGACCCACGTTCCCATTCCGGATCCCGCCGGCGCGTCCCCCGCGACGCTCCTCCAGCCCTACGGGCAGTACGTGCTCGTGCGCAAGCTGGCCGAGGGCGGCATGGCGGAGATCTTCCTCGCCAAGCTGCTGGGCGCGGACGGCTTCGAGCGCAACGTGGTGCTCAAGCGGATGCTGCCGACGCTGTCGGCCATCCCCGACTTCGTGGAGATGTTCCGCGATGAGGCGCGGCTGGCGGCGAAGCTGTCGCATCCGCACATCGTGCAGATCCACGAGCTGGGCTTCACGGACGGCTGCTACTACATCTGCATGGAGTACCTCGCGGGCGAGGACTTCTCCACGACGCTGCGGCTCGCGGGCCGGCGCCGCCAGTACGTGCCGCTGCCGGTGGTGATGCGGGTGCTCATCGACGCGGCGCGAGGCCTGCACTTCGCGCACACCTTCACCAACGAGCAGGGCCAGCCGCTGCACGTGGTGCACCGGGACGTGTCGCCGTCCAACCTGTACGTGACGTACCAGGGCCAGGTGAAGGTGCTGGACTTCGGCATCGCCAAGGCCGAGTCGCGCCTGGTCCAGACGCGCACGGGCGTGGTGAAGGGCAAGTACATCTACATGGCGCCGGAGCAGGCGCAGGGGAAGGAGGTCGACCACCGCGCGGACGTCTTCTCCCTGGGGGTCAGCCTCTACGAGGCCGTCACGCACGTGCGGCCCTTCTCCCGCGAGAACGACCTGGCGGTGCTCAACGCGCTCTTGCAGGGCGAGTTCGAGAAGCCGCGCGCGCTGAGGCCGGACCTGCCGGAGGGCCTGGAGGCCATCATCCTCAAGGCCATGGCGTTCAAGCCGGAGGACCGGTACGCGACGTCGGAAGAGTTCGCGGATGCGCTGGAGCGCTTCGCGGCGGAGTTCCAGGGTGGCGCCGCGAGCGCCCCGACGCTGGGCACGTTCCTGCGCAACCACTTCGGCGAGGAGCGCGTCACGGAGAAGACGCGCATCCCCACGCTGGCCACGCTCACCGCCGCGCGTCCGACGGACCCCGAGTTCGCGGCGATTGCTTCGCCCGTCTCCGGCGCTGGGACGAACGCGTACGGGCCGCAGGTGTCCCGTCCGAGCAGCACGGGCGTGAGGGCGCTGACCTCTCAGAACAAGGCGGCCCCCGTGCAGGCGCAGGCGCTCGAGCCGGAGGTCGTGCCGAGCGCGCCTGTGGCGAAGCCCGCGTCCCGGCGCTGGCTCATGGGTGTGGTGGGTGGCCTGGGGCTGGTGGCCGCGGGCGTGGCGTTCGTCGTCGCGCGGCCCGGTGGCACCCCGGCGAACGTTCCGACTCCGCCTCCGGTACAGCAGGCCGTCGCGCCCGTGGCGAATGGGACTCCGGCGGGCACGCAGACTCCCGCGGTCGCGGCGCAGGGCACTCAGGGGCAGGGGACTCCGGCCCAGGGGCCTGAAGGCACTACGCCCGGAGAGATTCAGGGCACCGTGCAGGACGGCACGCCGGGCGGTGACGCGGTGGCAACGTCCGTCACGGATTCGCCCCATGGGGACGATGGGACGGAGGACACGTCCCACCGCAAGGTTGCGAAGAGGCCGGCGGCGAAGGAGCCCGTGTCGCTGGGCATCGACGACATCCAGCGCGTGGTGTCTGGCGGCCGCTCGAAAATCACGGGCTGCTTCGAGCGCTACAAGTCCGACCTGCCGGCGGCCTCGGGCGAGGTGCAGGTGGAGCTCACCATCGTATCGTCCGGCAAGGTGCGCGCGGGCACGCGCGGGCCGCTGGCGTCCACGCCGGTGGGCCGCTGCCTGGAGACGCAGGCCCAGAGCCTGCGCTTCCCGGTGCACCGCGACCAGGAGGTCACCGTGTTGATGCCGTTCTCATGGAAGGTGACGCAGTAGCCAGCGCCGTCACAGGTCGCGGCGGGCGGACAGCGCCTTGGCGAGCGTGGCCTGGTCCGCGAACTCCAGGTCGCCGCCCATGGGCAGGCCCTGGGCGATGCGCGTCACCCGCAGGCCCATCGGCTTGAGCAGGCGCGTGAGGTAGAGCGCGGTGGCCTCACCCTCGATGTCCGGGTTGGTGGCGAGGATGATCTCCTCCACCCGGCTGTCGTTGAGGCGATGCAGCAGCTCCTTGATGCGCAGTTGCTCCGGGCCCACGCCTTCCAGCGGGGACAGCACGCCGTGCAGCACGTGGTAGCGGCCCTTGAACTCGCGGGTGCGCTCCAGGGCCATCAGGTCGGAGTAGGTCTCCACCACGCACAGGGCGCGCTCGTCGCGGCGGTTGTCGCGACAGAAGCCGCACAGCTCCGAGTCGGTGAGGGAGAAACAGCGCACGCACAGGTGCACCTTCTCCTTCACCTCGCGGATGGCCTGCGAGAGGTCGACGGCGAACTCGCCCGGCGCCCGCAGGATGTGGAACGCGAGGCGCTGGGCGGTCTTCTCACCAATGCCCGGCAGCTTCGCGAGCTGGGCGACCAGGCGATTCAGCGGATCGGGGGTCATCCGTCTTTAATTAATGCCGGGGATCTTCACGCCGCCGGAGATCTTCGCCAGCTCGGCGTTCATGTGCTGACGGCTGTTCGCCAGGGCAGCGTTCACGGCGGCGGTGACGAGGTCCTCGAGCATCCCCGGGTCGTTGGGATCGATGGCGCTCTTGTCGATCTTGATGCTGCGGATCTCCTGCACGCAGTTGGCGACGACCGTCACGAGGCCCTCGCCGGACTTCGCCTCGACGGTCTCTTCCGCCAGCTGCTTCTTCCGCTCCTCGATCTTCTCGGTGAGCTTGTTCGCCTGCCGGATGAAGTAGTTCAGGTCGATGCCGGGCATGTGCTTCCTCGGTCCCCGGTCGTGGGAGCGCGGGGCCGCCATGGCGCCGCTCGGAGCAGGGACGTTGCCGCGCACCCTAGCGGGGCCGCGCGGCGTTGTCAGTCGTCAGGAGCGGCGGGGACGTCCGGGAGGTTGGCCGGTGGCCGCTCGGGCTCGTAGACCTGGATGTGCTCGATTTCGCCGCCCAGCATCTTGAGGATGGCCCGCACGGAGGCGTGGGAGCGCACCTTGCCCTCGGTGCTCTTCTCGTGGGTGTTGCGGGTCTGGGTGTCCACCTCGGAGAGGCTCAGCCCCATGCCGCCCGGGAGGGCGTCCTGGGTCTGGGGCACGTCCGTGATGGTGAGCTTCACGGCCCGGCCGAAGTGCGACGCGAGCGCCGCGTCCACGGTGGCCTTGCCCCCGGGTGACACCACGGCGGCCTTGTGGAAGGCGGCGGAGGGCGGGAAGCCCAGGACGATTTCGCCCGCCTTCATGGACTGGAGGCGGCCGTTGGCGAGCGCCGTGCCGTGGCGCACGGACGTGGACTTCACGGTCTCCACGGCGGCGCGCCAGCGCTCGGGCAGGGAGCGGTTGGGGTTGTCGCGGCTGGTGGCGACGGGCGCCATCGCGGGCGGTGGCTCGGGTTCCGGTGGTTCCGGTTCCGGGGCGGCGGGCTCCATGACGGGGATGCACTCGCCGGAGGCACAGCCTTCGGCGGAGCCCTCTTCCGGGAACATGCGCTCGTCCGCGTCCTCGTCGCCCTGGGGCGGAGGTTCGGGCGGAGCCACGGGCTCCGGCTTGCGCATGTTGGTGATGCGCACGGTGGGCGTGGCGGGTTCGGGCGCGCGAGCCGCGGGCGTGGGAACGGGAGCCGGGGGCTGGGCGCCGCCGTTGCGGAGGAAGGAGAGGGGACGGGCCGCGGATGGGGGCAGGCCGTCCATGACGACGCCCGGCGCCGGAGGGGGCTCCATCGCGGGGGCCGCGCCGCCGCCATTGCGCAGAAAGGACAGCGGGCGCGCGGCGGACGGAGACAGGTCGTCCATCACCACCGGCGAGGGAGGCACGGCGGCGGGAGAGGGAACGGGACCGCCCGCGCCACCGCCATTGCGAAGGAAGGAGAGGGGACGGGCCGCCGCGGGGGACAGGCCCTCCATCAGCGCGGCCGGCGGCGTCCGGGTGGCCACGGCGGATGCACCGGCTGGCTCACCGCGAGAGGGGAGCGCAGGCGCTTCGCTCGGAGCCCCGTGTGAGGCGGTGGCACCTGAGTGCGGGGATGCGCCGCGAGCCTCGAAAGGCTGCGGTGTCGGGCCCGTGCGCGTGGACGCGTCCTGCGCCCCGAAGGGACGGGGGCTCGCGCCTGCGTAGGCCGTGGGGCCCTGGGCCTCACGTGAATGCCCGTTGGAGGCCGGGTGCGCCGATGAGCCAGCTGCATCGAATGGCCGGACCGTCGCACCCGCGTGAGTGGACGGGCCCTGCGCATCCGTCGCTCGCGGCGTTGATCCCGCATGCGCGGACGGACCCTGCGCTTCGAAGGGACGCGGCGGGGTTCCCGCGTGCGCGGATGGGCCCTGTGCATCGAACGGACGCGGCATGGCGCCCGTCTGCGCGGACGCACCCGGCCCTTCGACGGGACGCGCTGCCGCTACGGGCGCGCGGACTTCGGCCTGGACCTCAGACGCGAAAGTTCGCGGGACCGGAGCGACCTCCTGGCGCTCCGGTCGTGTTCTTCGCGCCTTCCGCGCCAAGGCCCGCTGACAGCCGCTCCACGCGGGCCAGCAGGTCGGGAATCGAACCGGCCGGGGACAGCTGGATGGCCTTGAGCAGCGCCATCTCCAGCGCCAGCCGGGGCTGCGCCGCTCGCGACACGTCCCAGATGCAGCCGTGCACGATGTCGAACAGCCGCGACAGCTGCGCCGTGTCCGCTTCCTTCGCCAGCGCCACGAGCGCCTTCTGCTCGGACTCCGCCAGCTCCGCGGGCGCCTCACCCAGCGACTTCGTCACGAAGAGGTGCCGCAGCTGCAGCGCCAGCTCCTCCGCCAGCCGCTTCAGGTCCAGGCCCCGGTTGAACACCTCATCCACCCGGCCCAGCACGCGCTTCGCGTCCTTGCGGACCAGCGCCTCCGCGAAGTCCTGCACCACCGTGCGGTCGATGGCGCCCATCGCCTCCGCGACGGCCTCGTCCGTGGGGTTGGGACCGCACGACGCCAGAATCTGATCCAGCAGGCTCAGCGCGTCGCGCATGCCGCCTTCGGACTGACGCACCACCAGCGACAGCGACTGCTCGGAGATGCCCGCGCCTTCCGCCTGGCAGATCTCCTTCAGGCGCTGGAGCATCCGCGCCGCGGAGATGCGCCGGAAGTTGTGGCGCTGGCAGCGAGACAGGATGGTGTCCGGGAGCTTGTGCGCCTCCGTCGTCGCGAAGATGAACTTCACGTGACCGGGCGGCTCCTCCAGCGTCTTCAGCAGCGCGTTGAACGCCGCGCCAGAGAGCATGTGGACTTCGTCGATGATGTAGATCTTGTGGCGGTCGCGCTGCGGCAGGTACTTCGCGTTCTCGCGAATCTCGCGGACGTTCTCGACGCCGTTGTTGGACGCACCGTCGATCTCCGCCACGTCCACGCTGGTGCCGGCGGTAATTTCGGTACAGGCCCGGCAGGTGCCGCACGGGGTCGCCGTGGGGCCCTGCTCACAGTTGAGCGCCTTGGCGAGCAGGCGGGCGGCCGTCGTCTTGCCCACCCCTCGAGGACCGCAGAACAGGTACGCGTGCGCGACCCGGTCCATCTTGATGGCGTTCCCGATGGTCCGGACCACGTGCTCCTGGCCGGTCATGTCATCGAACTTCTGCGGGCGCCATTTGCGGGCGAGGACGAGGTAGCTCATGGGGACAACCATCTAAACACGGCGGGCAAAAGGATCCATGGAACGTCCATTCCGCCCGCCGTGAGACGCACTCCGTGTCAGCGTCCGAGCGCCTGTAGCACCACGTTGGCCGCGTTGTGGCCCGCCGCGCCGATGACACTTCCCGCCGGATGGCAGCCCGCGCTGCAGAAGTAGAGCCCCTGCACCGGCGTCTCATAGGGCAGCCGGTCGGTGAACCCGCGCTTGTTGTCCACATGATGGATGTGGCCGCGGGTGATGCCGAAGTGGGACTCAATCTTCGGCGGCGTGAGCGCGAAGTACTCCTGCACCAGGTCGCTGGTGCCGGGCGCGAAGCGGTCGCAGATGGACAGGAGGTGCTTCACGTAGCGCGCCTCCTCCTTCTCCCAGGTGGTGCCCTCCAGCTTCTCCGGCACCCACTCCACGAAGAGGGCGGAGTTGTGGTGCCCTTCCTCGTCCTTCAGGGAAGGATCCACCGTGGTGTGCACGTACCACTCGATGGAGGGGAACTCCGCCAGCCGTCCCGCCTTCGCCTCCTTGTAGCCGTGCGCGAGCGCCCCCAGCACGTCGTCCTCCTGGGGCAGCAGGTGGATGGTGGGCCCGAACTGGCCCCGGTCCTCCGGCAGGCAGGTGAAGGTGGGCAGGGACTTGAGGCACAGGTTCACCTTCAGCGTGGTACCCGGCGCGGACAGCCCGTCCACCATGCTTCGGTACTCCTTGTGCATCGCCTCCGAGTCCACCAGCTTCAGCGTGCGGAAGGGATCCGCGTTGGAGACCACGACCTTCGCGGACAGCTCCTCGCCATTCTCCAGCACCACGCCCTTCACCACGCCGCTGTCCACGCGCACCGACGCCACCTTCGCGTTCGTGCGCAGCTGGGCGCCGTGCTTGCGCGCCAGCGCCGCGATGCGCTGGGTGACGGTGCCCATGCCGCCTTCGACAATCATCCACGTGCCGCCGCTGCCCGGCAGCCGGCAGAGGTTGTGCACCAGCAGGTTCATGCCCGTGCCCGGCGTGTCGTAGCCGCCGTCCAGGCCGGAGAACGCGTCGGTGACGGCGTACATCGCCTTCACGAAGTCGGACTTGTAGCCGAAGCGCTCCAGGTACTCGCGCGCCGTGCCGCGACACAGATGGATGAAGTGCTGGCGCAGGGCAGGGCGCACGTACCGTTCCGCCGTCTCCTCCAGCGGCCGGGGCGGCAGCAGCCACGCGGGCGCCAGATCCTCGCGCAGCGCCGCCAGCTCCGTGTTCATGGCGACGTGGGCGTTCCAGTCCGCCTCGGAGAAGAACTCGCGGAACTGCCGCTCCAGCTCCCGCTCATCCGAGCCGAAGAGCAGGTAGCGCTTGTCCATCGTGGGCAGGAAGTAGTGCGGGTCGCGGCGCTTGAGGGGCAGCTCCAGCTGGAGCTCCTGGAGCAGCTCCGGCGGCATCAGCCCCAGGAGGTACGCGCCGGTGGAGACGCCCAGCTTCGGGGCCGTGCGGAACGGGTACTCCGTCTTGCACGCGCCGCCCACCTGGTCCTTCTCTTCCAACACGGTGACCGACAGGCCCCGGCGAGCGAGCATCGCCGCCGCGACAAGTCCGTTGTGGCCCGCGCCCACCACGATGACGTCTGGCATGTCTTCCTCCTTGGGGAAAAGGCCGTTCCTACCCGAGCCCCGGCCTCCCCGACAAACACCGTGCGTCTTGCGCTGGACGTCAGGGCCGGAAAGAGTCGCGCCCGCCACGTGAACGCCCCCGACTCCGACGCGCCCCCGGCCCCCGTCCTCCCCCAGGCTCCGCCGGAAGCTCCGGTCCCCGTCCGGACGGGGCTGCCCGCGGGCTTGCGCGTGCTGGGGCTCCTCGCGGTGGCGCTGGTGCCGTGCGCCCTCGCGGTGAGCGAACTGGGCCGCATCCACCCGGACGAGGTGTTCCAGGCGCTGGAGCCCGCGTACTGGCGCGTGCACGGTTACGGCGTGCTGGCCTGGGAGTGGCGCGAGGGCCTGCGCAACTGGGCCGTCCCCGGCGTGCTGGCCGCCTTCCTCAAGGTGGCGGATGGGTTCGGCGTCACCGACCCGCGCGTCTACCGGGGCGTGGTGGCGCTGCCCCAGTTCGCCCTGCACGCCTGGAGCCTGTGGGCCACCTACCGCTTCGCGGAGCGCCGGGCGGGCCCGTGGGGTGGGGCGCTCGCGGTGCTGCTCGTGGGGCTGAGCGCGCCGGTGCTCCTCTTCGCCGGACGCACCCTGTCGGAGTCCTTCTCCGCGTCCTTCCTCCTCGTGGCCATGGAAGCCCTGGACCGGCCGGACACCGGCGCGGACGCGCGCGTGCGCCGGGCAGGGCTCCTGGGCGGCATGGCCCTGGGGCTCGCCGTGGTGACGCGCTACCCGTCCGCCCTCTTCGTGGTGGCCGCGCTCCTCTGGCTGGTCGTCGCCCGGAGGTGGCGCCTGCTCGCCTTCACCTGCGTGGGAGGCGCGGCGGTGGCCCTGGGCCTGGGCCTGCTCGACTGGGGCACCTGGGGCACGCCCTTCCACTCGCTGCGGGCCTACGTGGACTACAACCTCCTCTCCGGGAAGGCCGCCGCCGCGTTCGGCGCCTCACCGCCGGACTTCTACTGGGAGCCGCTGCTCCAGGCCGTGCCCCTCTGGGCCTGGGCCGCCGTGCCCCTGTCGCTGGCCCCCCTGCTGCGCTTTCGCGCGCTCTCCCTGCCGCTCACCTGCGCGGCCGTCTACACCGCCGTCCTCCTGGCCACGCCCCACAAGGAGGAGCGCTTCCTCTACCCGGCGCTGGTGGTGGCGCTGCTCGCGGCGGCGGCCCAGCTGGCCGCGTCCATCACCGCGCTCTCCCAGCCGGGCCTGGGGAACGGGGCGGCGGTGCTCGCGCTGGCCCTGGGCTTCGTGCATGGCCGCGGCTTCCCCTCCAGCGACCTGCGAGCGGACCAGTTCCGCGCCATCGTCCGGGCCACGCGGGGGGACGCGACGGGACTGCTCATCGTCAATGAGGGGCTGTGGGGCTCCGGGGGCTTCTTCTACATCGGCAAGAACATCCCCTGGCGCACCTGCGACTGGCCCCGGGACGCGGCCTTCCAGGCCTCCATCCGCGACCGGGCCTTCAACCGCGCCGTCACCTTCGAGGGCCGGGCGCTGCCGGAGCTCCAGGCCGCCGGCTTCCGCGTCGTCCGTGAAGTGGGGCGCGAGACCATCCTCGTCCGCGACTGAAACGAGGCAGCCAGCCGGGCAGGGGAGGGCAAGCCCGCAAAGCCGAAGCGCCGGCACCCCCGGAGGGATGTCGGCGCTTCAGGTGAAACAGAACGGCCGGGACACACGCGGAAGTACGCTACCGTTGCTTCCTTCCGGACCTGGCGGGGTTCGCGCCCCCACGTTGTCCCGACCACAAAATCCGTACTGCTACTTCGAAAATAACAACGGAGAGGGTGGGATTCGAACCCACGATACCCTTTCAGATATACACGCGTTCCAGGCGTGCGCCTTCAACCGCTCGGCCACCTCTCCAGAGACTTTGGAGCGGAGAGCGTAGGATTCGAACCTACGGTACCGTTACCGGTACGCCTGATTTCGAGTCAGGTGCCTTCGACCACTCGGCCAGCTCTCCAGAGTATTCAGTTTTCACGTCGCTTCGCGCGCAAGCGCTCGAAGAACGTCTTGAGAAGCTGGCGACTGTCTTCCGCCAGGATACCGCTTGTCACTTGAAGCCGGTGGTTGTGCCGGGGCTCTTCCACCAGGTTGTACAGCGAGCCGACCGCGCCCGCTTTCGGATCCATTGTACCAAAGACGAGTCGGGTGACACGAGACTGGACCAGGGCACCGGCGCACATGGCACACGGTTCCAGCGTCACGTAGAGGGTCACCCCGGAGAGTCGCCACGCATCGCGTGCTTTCGCGGCGGCTGCCAGCGCGAGCATCTCAGCATGAGCAAAGGGGTTTCGGTCGCATTCACGGCGGTTGTAGCCCGTGCCCACGACGTTTCCGTCCAGCACCGCTACAGCACCCACCGGAACTTCACCGAGTGAAGCCGCTTCCCGCGCGAGCTCTAAAGCCTGCTGCATGAAAGCGATGTCGTCACTCATGAGACGTGCGCGCCAAAGAAGAAGTGGCGCTCCCTGGAGGATTCGAACCTCCGGCCTTCGGATTCGTAGTCCGACGCTCTATCCAGCTGAGCTAAGGGAGCATTTCTTCCGGCTGCTGCTTTACATCAAGTGGCGGAGAGAGAGGGATTCGAACCCTCGATACCCTTTCGAGTATGCAGGTTTAGCAAACCTGTGCCTTCAGCCTCTCGGCCATCTCTCCAACTCTTCTCTGTCAAAGAACCACGAAACTCAAGCTCAAAATCGGAGGCGGTAGGATTCGAACCTACGGAAGGCTTTCACCTTCTGCGGTTTTCAAGACCGCTGCCTTCAACCGCTCGGCCACGCCTCCACAGCAGGTGCCGCTCGGTTCCCGGCGGGCCAACCGCGCCCGTGGGGCCGCCCTTCTACATCATTTCTTCCGCGTGGCAAGCGAGATGTTGGCCCCTTTTTACGTCCGGGGCCCCATCACCCTGACTAGAGGGGGCGAAGTTCCTTCAGCCCGCCCATGTACGGCACCAACGCCTCCGGGATGGCGACGCTTCCGTCCTCCCGCTGGTAGTTCTCCAGGATGGCGATGCTCGTGCGCCCCACGGCCAGCCCGCTGCCGTTGAGGGTGTGCACCATCTGGGGCTTGTCCCCCTTCTGGGGGCGGAAGCGGATCTTCGCGCGGCGGGCCTGGAAGTCGCCGCAGTCCGAGCAGGACGAAATCTCCCGGTACGCGCCCTGGCCGGGCAGCCAGACCTCGATGTCGTAGGTCTTGCGCGCGCCGAAGCCCATGTCCCCGGTGCACAGGAGCATCACGCGGTGGTGCAGCCCCAGCCGGCGGAGGATGTCGCACGCGTCGTCCGTCATGGCCTCCAGCTCGTCCAGGCTCTTGTCCGGCTGGGAGAACTTCACGAGCTCCACCTTGTGGAACTGGTGCTGGCGGATGAGGCCGCGCGTGTCGCGCCCCGCGGCGCCGGCCTCCGCGCGGAAGCACGGGCTGAAGGCGCAGTAGCGGATGGGCAGCTGCTCACCCTCCAGGATTTCGTCCGCGTGGTAGTTCGTCACGGGGACTTCCGCGGTGGGGATGAGGAAGCGCTCGGGGTCGCCGGACGTCTTGAAGGCGTCGTCCTCGAACTTGGGCAGCTGGCCCGTGCCCATCATCGTCTCGCGCAGCACGAGATAGGGCGGCAAGAGCTCCGTGTAGCCCTTGGACGTGTGCACGTCGATCATGAACGTGACGAGCGCGCGCTCCAGCCGGGCCAGGGCGCCCTTGTAGAAGGTGAAGCGGCTGCCGGACACCTTCGCGGCGCGCTCGAAGTCGAGCATGCCCAGCGACTCGCCCAGCTCGAAGTGCTGCTTCGGCGTGAAGAGCAGGTTGGGCTTTTCACCCCAGGTCTTCACCTGGACGTTCTCGTCCGCGCTCGCGCCCACCGGGACGGATTCGTGGGGCACGTTGGGGATGACCAGCAGGATGCGGTTGAGCTCCTCTTCCACTTCCTTGAGGCGGGCCTCCTTCTCCTTGATCTCCTGGGAGACGCCGCGCAGGTCGCCGCGCAGCTTCTCCATGGCGGACGGATCCTCCTTGGCCTTGCGCTTCATCTCCTCGTTGGCGGCGTTGCGGCGCGCGGCCAGCGCCTCCATGGAGACATAGAGGTCGCGACGCTCCGTGAAGAGCGTCTGGAAGGGGCCGAGGTCCAGGCTGCCGCCCCGAGTCTTCAGTCGGGCGACGACCGCATCGAAGTTCTGCGCAACGTTCCGGAGGTCCAGCATAGGGGCTCGCCTTGTAGTCATCCCGGGCGTGAGCCGGCAAGGCTCACCACGCGCCGGGTGCTCAGGGCCGGACGCCCCCAGGCACCGGGGGCTGACCGGAAGGGCTCCGCCAGCGGTCTACCGGAGGTCCGGGCGGGCCTGGAACGGAGGGCCCGCCCGTCAAGCCCGCCTAGTGTTCGAGGTCGTAGATTTCGTCCTCGATGTCCTTCTTGTCCGCCGCGTCCGGCTTCTTCACCAGGTACTCCTTGAAGGCCGTGATGGCGTCCTTGCGCTTGTTGCGCTCCTTGTAGGCGAAGCCCAGGTAGTAGAAGGACTGGGCGTTGTCCGGCTCGGCGGTGGTGGCCTTCTTGTACCAGTCGATGGCCTTGGCGTACTGGGCCTGCTCCGTGAAGGCGCGAGCGACCTTGTAGTAGACGTACGTGAGCTTCGGATCCGCCTTGAGCGCCGCCTGGTAGCGGCGGACGGCGTCGTCCCAGCGGGCGGCGTTGAAGAGCACGTCGCCCATGGCGCCCAGCACCCGCGTGCGCTGCGGATCCGCCTTGAGCGCCGCCTCGAAGGAAGCGATGGCCTCGTCGAACTCGCCGCGCTCCAGGTGGGCGTGGCCCAGGGCCTCATGCGCGTCCGCGTAGTTGGGCTCCAGCTCCACGGCGGCCTTCCACTGCTCGACGGCGTCCGGCAGCCGCTTCGCGTCGCGCAGGATGACGCCGTACGCGTACTTGTAGTCCGGGCGCTTGGGCGCGCGGTCCACGGCGGTCTTCATGCTGTCGAGCGCCTGGGTGTACTCGGAGCGCTTCGCGCGCACGAGGCCCAGGTAGTAGAGCGCCTCGTGGTTGGACGGCTCGTTGCGCAGCGCGAGGCCCAGGTTGCTCTCCGCGCCGGCCAGGTCGCCCTTCTCCAGGAGCACCGCGCCCAGGGTGATGGGCGTGGTGATGGAGCGGGGGTCCTCCGCCTTGGCCTTCTCCAGCTCCGCGGCGGCCTCGTCCAGCCGGTGCAGCCGCCAGAGGACCAGGCCGCGCTGCAGCCGGCCGTCCTTCAGCAGGTGCGGATCCAGCTCCAGGGCGCGGTTGGCCTCCGTCTCCGCGCGGGTGGCGTCGCCGTTGAGCAGGGCCACGCGCGACAGGCCCAGGTGGGCGTCCGCCAGGTTGGGGTCCAACTGCACGGCGCGGTCGAACTCCTGCTGCGCGAGCAGGCTGTTGTTCTCCGCGAGCGCCAGCTCACCCAGGCCCGCGTGCACGCCCGCGTGCTCCGGGGCCTGCTGCGCGGCGGCCTCCAGCAGGGTGCGCGCGTCCGCGTTGCGGTGCTGCCGGAGGTACAGGCGGCCCAGGTACAGGCCCGCGTCCACCAGCTTCGCGTCGGCGGCGGTGGCGCGCTTGAAGTGGCCCTCCGCCTCCGTGGGCTTGTCGAGCGCGTCCTCGATGCGGCCGTAGAGGTACGCGATGCGCGCCTCGTTGGGGAAGCTCTTGCTGGCGGCCTCCACGGCGGTGAGGGCGTCCTGCATCTTGCCCGTCATCACCAGCGCGGTGATGTGGCCGTCCACGAACCCCAGGTTGTCGCTGTCCTCCTTCGCGAGCGAGGCGTAGAGCGGCAGCGCGCCGTCGTAGTCACGCTGCGAGCGCAGCACCTGGGCCAGCTGGGCCTTGATGAAGTCGGAGTTCGGGTTGTCCTTGAGGGCCTCCTTCAGCTCCGTTTCCGCTTCCTTGGGCTTGAACTGCTGGAAGAGGGCCACGCCCTTGAGGCCGCGGGCGCGGGCGCGCTCGGCGGGCCCCAGCGCGTCCTGGAGCTTCAGGGCGCTCTCCACGGCCTGGGCGCCCTGCTCGATGTTCGACTTGCGCACCAGCAGCTCCACCGCGGCCAGCTCCACCGCGGAGGCGGCGTGCTGCGGATCCGCGGCGAGTGCTTCCGCGTAGGCCTTGGCGGCCTCGTCGGCCTTGCCCTGCGCCTGGTACAGGTTGCCCAGCGCGTGGTGGGCCTTGGCGGACTTCGCGTCCTTCTCCAGCACCTTGGTCAGCGTGGCGACGGCGTTGCCGATGTCCTTCTGCTGCTCGTAGGACTCCGCCAGGAGGAAGGAGAGCTCCAGGTCGCCCTGGTTGTCCTCGCGGACGGCGGCGTCGCGCAGGCGGGCCTGCACCTCCGCCGCCTTTCGCTGGGTGAGCGCGATGCCGGCGGTGGTCTTGATGACCTCCACGTTCTTCTCGCCCAGGAGCTCGATGGCCTCCATGTGCTTGCCGCACGTGGTGAGGTCGGCGCGCTCTCCGGCCGCGTAGCGGCGCTGCAGGTAGGCGACGGACTGGCACCAGAGGGCGCGGACCTCCGGGTACTCCTTCTTCGCCAGCACCTGGGCGCTCTTGGTGCGCGCTTCCTTGTAGCTGGCGTAGGTGTCCGCCAGGAGCCCCTTGCGCGCCTCCTCGACGAGCTTCGCCTCGGCGGAGCCGGAGGACACGCGCGACGGGAAGAACTTGTTGCGGCCGAAGGCGCCGTAGCGGCTGGCCTCGAAGCTGGCGCCGGTGCCCAGCACGAGCACCGCCACGCCCGCGGCGATGATGGCGGGCATGCGCTTCTTCCACCTGGCGTCGGAGGCGCTGCGGTCCACGACGGACACCGCGGCCATGCGGCCTTCGTAGAGCTGGCGCAGCCGCTCCATGCTGGCCTGGGGGTTGGCGGGATCCGCGGCGCCCGCCGCCTCCGGAGCCGGCGCGCCCGGGGTGGCCGCGAGCGGCACGGCCTTGGCCGGCCCCTCCATCAGCCGCTGGATGGCGGCGGCGAAGACGGGCACGGTGCCGATGGCGGACCACGCCTCTGAGTCCGGCGACACGTCCTCGTTGCCCAGGAGCTGGCCGTCCTCGAGCATCTTGACGATGACGCCCTCTTCGAACGGGCCGAACATCTTCCCGGAGCGGCGGCGCACGTGGAAGCGCTTCACCTGCACGCGGCCACCGGCGTCCTTGCCGGCGCTGTCGTCGATGAAGCTGAGCATCTCCAGGCCGTCCGCGGGGCCCGCGGCGGGCGGGGGCGGCAGCGGCGCGGAGAGGTCCGCTTCCAGGTCATCCACGGGCGCGGCGGTGGGGTCGAACTCCAGCGCGTCCGGCAGGCCCGTGGCCGCGGAGGACGGGACGGGGGCGGGGTCGCCGAAGTCCACGTCGCCGAAGTCCACGGCGGGGTTGACGCGCGCGGGCGGGGGCGGCGCGGCCGGGGCGGGGTCGCCGAAGTCCAGCTGGAAGTCCGGAGCGGGCGGCGCGGCCGGGGGCGGCGACGTGAAGTCCACGGCGAACGGATCATCCGTGGGCATGGGGGCCTGGCCGTACGCGGGGGCCGGCGGCTCCGCGAAGTCGAAGGACACGGCCGGCGCGGCGGGCGAGGGCAGGTCCGAGAAGTCCATCGCCTGGGGCGCGGCGGGCGAGGGCAGGTCCGAGAAGTCCATGCCGGGCGAGGGCGGCAGGGCGAACGGATCCTCGCTCGCGGAGGGCAGCCCGCCCATGTCGTAGGACGGCGCACCGGCGTCGGGCGGCGGAGGCAGGGCGAACGGGTCGGCGAGGGGGTCCGGGGCCGCGTAGGCGGAGGGCGGCGGGAGGCCGAACGGATCCGCTTCAGGTTCCGCGGGGGGCGGGGCCAGGGCGAACGGATCCGCCTGGGGCTCCGGCTCGCCGTAGCCGTAGGTCTGCGGATGGGGCCGCGACGCCGCGGGGCCGTGGGCGTTGTTCGGGTCGTTGATGTCGAAGGTGAACGCGTCTTCCGGCGCGGGCTGCGCGGGGACGGGCAGGGTGCCGTCGTCCGCGAAGTCGAAGTCGGGCGTGCCGAAGTCGGCCTCGGCGGGCGGGGCGGCGGCGACGGGCTCCTCGGAGAAGTCGAAGTCGCGCGCGGTGCCGGCGGGCTCGTGCGTGCCGTAGTCGGCGGGCGCGGCGGGCTCGCGGAAGGCGGCGTTGGGGACGGGGATTGCGACGACGCGGGTCACGTCCTCGCGCGGCTCGGAGAAGTCGCTGGTGTCGAGCGAGGAGAACTCGCCGCTGCTCACCTCCGCGAAGTCATCCTCCGCGGGCGCGGGGGCCGGCGGCGCGGCGTCCATGTCGAAGTTGAACGAGTCGTCCGGAAGGGCCACCGGCGCGCCAGGTCCCGCGTCGAGCGAGATGGCCCGGGGCGCGGCCACGCCCGGCGAGGCATAGGCCTCGGGCGGGACCTCGTCGTCGAAGGAGAACGGATCCTCGGGGACGGGCGGAGCGGCGTTGCCCGGCAGCGGGATGGCGGCGGCGCGCGGTGCGGCCGTGCCCGGAAGCGGGATGGCCGGACCCGCGCTCATGGGGATGGCGGCGGACTACTGGGGCGCGGCGGTGCCCGGCAGCGGAATGGCGGCGGACTGGGGCGCGGCGGTACCCGGCAGGGGAATCGCGGCGGACTGCGGCGCGGCACTGCCCGGCAGCGGAATGGCGGCGGGCTGCGGCGCCGCGGGGGGCGCGGCCTCGGGAGCCTCGGAGCTCGCGCCATCGGCCTTGATGGGGAACGTGGTCTGGCACCGGGCGCACTTCAGCTTCGCGCCGCCGGGCGGGATCCGCCTGTCATCGATGTTGTAATTCGTCTGGCACGACGGGCAGGAGACTTTCATTGTTTTCCTTCGACGAGACCGGCTGGCGCGCGCACGCGCAGCAATGACGGGGGCGTGCGATGGTCCGCGCGGCGCACGCAGGCTAGCAGAGCCGTTTCAAGCCCGGAAAGAACGCGTCCCTGGTGCGCACCGTTGTCACCCGGCCGGGCAGGAGGGCGGGCGCCCGCCAACACCAACAGTGTGCATCCCTTTTCCAGGCCCCCTCCCAGGGTGGTAGACCCGGCGGCGCATGGATCCCATCGTCATCCTCGGAGCGGGCCTGGCGGGCCTGTCCACCGCGCACTTCCTCAAGCGCCCCTGGCGCCTCATCGAGAAGTCCGACCGGGTCGGCGGCCTCATCAAGACCGAGGTCATCGACGGGTGTTACTTCGACCCCACCGGCCACTGGCTCCACCTGCGAGACCCGGAGATCCAGCAGCTGGTCAACACGCTCTGGATGCCGGACCAGCTGGTGCGCATCCAGCGCCGCGCCGCCATCTTCTCGCGCGACACCTTCACCCGCTTCCCCTACCAGGTGAACACCCACGGGCTGCCGCCGGAGGTCGTGGCGGAGAACCTGGTCGGCTACGTGGAGGCCATCTACGGGGAGAAGGGCCGCGCCCTGCGCGAGCGCGACCCCGTGAACTTCGAGGAGTTCATCCTCCGCTACATGGGCGAGGGCTTCGCGAAGAACTTCATGCTGCCCTACAACCAGAAGCTCTGGACCGTGCACCCGCGCGAGATGTCCGCCGCGTGGGTCGGCCGGTTCGTGCCGCGCCCCACCCTCAAGGAGGTCGTGGACGGGGCGCTCGGCGCGGGCAGTGATCAGCTGGGCTACAACGCGTCGTTCCTCTACCCGCGCGAGGGCGGCATCGAGAGCCTGGCGCGCGCGATGAAGCAGCACCTGACGGGCGGCGAGCTGAGCGTGCGCACCGAGCCCGTCTCCATCGACTGGAAGGCGAAGCAGGTCACCCTGTCGGACGGGCGCACCCTGCCGTATTCGGGGCTGGTGTCCTCCATCGCGCTGCCGGCGCTGGTGGAGCTCCTCGGGAAGGGCGCCTCCGGCGTGCCGGACGAGGTGCAGGCCGCGGCGAAGCGCCTGCGCGCCTTCATCGTCACGTACGTGTGCGTGGGCGCCCGGGGCGCGAACCGCCAGCCGTGGCATTGGATCTACCTGCCGGAGCCGGAGTTCCACTCGTACCGCATCGGGGCGCCGTCGGCGGTGTACGCGCCCCTGGCTCCGCCGGACACGGCCAGCTTCTCCGTGGAGTTCAGCCACCACGGCGAGCTGTCCGTGGCGGACGCGGAGCAGTTCGCGGTGGAGGACCTGGTGCGCTCGCGGATGATCCACTCGGCGGACGACATCCTCTTCGCGAAGGGGCGGGAGATTCCGAACGCGTACGTCCTCTACGACGACGCCTACGGCCCCGCGATGGCGGAGGTGAAGCGCTTCCTGGAGCACGCCGGCATCCTCATGGCGGGGCGCTATGGAAAGTGGGAATACGCTTCCATGGAAGACGCCATCCTGGACGGGCGGGCTTGCGCCCGGACGCTGAACGGCTGACGCAAGGAGTCGTCTCCTGTCGACGGTGGTCCGGGGGCGTGCTACGCCCCAACGCCTTCCCTTCGGATTTCCGGACCCATGGCCCTGCACCTCTCCGTCGTCATCCCCGTCTACAACGAGGAGTCCATCATCGCCCAGGCAGCCGAAGAGCTGCGCCAGGGGCTGGATGCTCGCGGGCTCGACTACGAAATCATCTTCGCGGAGAACGGCTCGCGGGATGCGACGCCCCGGCTCCTGGAGGAGATCTGCGCGAAGAACCCGCGCCTGCGCTGGTTCCACTCAGAGACGCCCAACTACGGCGTGGCGCTCAAGGCCGGCATCCTGAAGGCCCAGGGCACCTATGTGGTCTGCGATGAAATCGACCTCTGCGACCTGACCTTCTACGACGCGGCGCTGCCCCGGCTGGAGCGCGGCGAGGCGGACATGGTCGTGGGCTCCAAGGCGGCCAAGGGCGCGAGCGACCAGCGGCCCCTCATCCGCCGCGCGGCCACGCGGGTGCACAACAAGCTCTTGCGCGTGGCGCTGGGCTTCCAGGGCACGGATACGCACGGCCTGAAGGCGTTCCGCCGCGAAGCGCTGCTGCCCGTCATCCAGAAGTGCGTGGTGGACATGGACGTGTTCGCCAGCGAGTTCGTCATCCGCGCGTGGCGCGAGGGGCTGAACGTCATGGAGATCCCCATCCAGCTCCATGAGAAGCGCCAGCCGTCCATCCACCTGTTCAAGCGCGTGCCCAACGTGCTCAAGAACGTGGGCAAGCTGTTCTACGTCATCCGCGTCCGCGGGACCTGAGCGGAGGGTTGCTCCATGACGGCAGTGCGCCTGGCGTCCATCTCCGTCGACCTGGATTCGCTGCCGCACTACTGCCGGATCCACGGGCTGCCCGAGTCGCTGCTCGATGAGCAGGCTCGGACGCTGATCCACCGCGTGGCGGTGCCGCGCTTCCTGGAACTCTTCGCGGCGGTGGGCGTGCCCGGGACGTTCTTCGTCATCGGGGAGGACCTGGAGTCGGACCCCGGTGCCTCGGACGGCATGCGGCGCGCCCACGCGGCGGGCGTGGAGGTGGCGAGCCACAGCCACGCTCATGACTACGCGCTCACCCGGCGCGGGCCGGACGCCATCGCGGAGGACCTGGCGCGCGCGGACGCGGCCATCCTGAAGGCCGTGGGCGTGCGTCCTTCCGGCTTTCGCGCCCCGGGCTACACGCTGAACGCGGACCTGTACGCGGCCACGGTGGCGCAGGGCTACCGGTACGGTTCGTCCGCGTTTCCGGCGGCGCCGTACTACGCGGCGAAGGCAGCGGTGATGGGAGCGCTCGCGGCGCTGGGGCGGCCGTCGCGCTCCGTGCTGGACACCCCGCGCGTGTTGCTGGCGCCGCGCGTGCCGTACCGGCCGGACCCCGCGCGGCCCTACCGGCGCGGTTCGGGGCCGGTGCTGGAGCTGCCCATGACGGTGACGCCGGTGGTGCGCTTCCCGTTCATCGGCACGTTCGCGACGACGTTGCCTCGCGGCACGATGCGCGCCGCGTACCGCACGTGCCGGGCGGATGCCTTCTTCAACTTCGAACTGCACGGTGTCGACGTGCTGGACGCCACGGATGGCATCCCGCCGGAGCTCGTGCGGCAGCAGCGGGACCTGCGCACCAGCGCCGCGAAGAAGGTGGAGCGGCTGCGCAGCATCTTCCAGTGGCTCAAGGACGACTTCGACGTCGTCACCCTGCGCGACGCGGCGGGGCAGCTGTCCGCGACGCTCTGAATCAGCGCGCGGCCTTCAGGGCCTTCCAGTCCGCCTCGGTCTGATCCGCGTAGGCCTGCGCGAAGGCGACCAGCCGCTTCGTGGCCTCCTTCGTATCTCCGCCCACCCAGTCCTCCAGGCACTTCGCCTGGGCCTGCGTGTTGCCATGGGCGCGGGCCAGCACGACGCCCGCCTGTTCGAAGGTGGAGCGCAGGGACTTCTTCTTCCCGAGCACGGCGTCGTCCAGCTTGTTCTTCTCCGGCTCCACCTCGCGCACGAGGAACGCCCGGCCACCCATGCTCACCGCGCCCGTGAGCGGGTTCATGGTGCCGCCCAGCTCCTCTTGCGCCTTCACCACGTCCGCGCCGCTCGCGGGCACCGGTGGCGACGCCACGCCGGACGCGAGCAGCTCCTTCAGCTCCAGCAGCACGGGCGGTGCCTTCGGATCAGCGGCGCCCACGAGCACGTAGTCGCGCTCCAGGCCGTAGCTGCTGCCCCCCGCGTCCAGCCGCTCCGCCAGGTCCAGCACCTTCAGGGGGACGGCCACGCCCTCCGTGCCGTCCAGGGTCTTCTCGTAGGAGGCCAGCGCGGTCCGCACCGCCGCCTGCTTCTCCGCGCCCAGCGGCTTGAGCGTGTCCGTCGTGAGGAAGCGCGGGCCCTTCCCGCCGTCGAGCTTCACGTACTTGGACAGCAGGTCCTTGGCGGACGTGTCACGCGCTTTGTTGATGAGGTCCTTCACCGGCCCGGAGGACTCCTTCTTGTCCAGGAACGCCCCCGGGTTCGCGTCGCCGTCCGCCAGCAGCTCCAGCGTCTCGAAGTAGTTCTTCGCGAGCGCCTCCACCGCCTTGACCTGCTCGCTGGAGGACAGGCCCGCCTCGCGCGCGGTGAGGACCGCGCTGGTGGCCAGGCGCGTGAGGTCCGCCTCCGGCGACGCGGTGCCCGTCTGGTCGAAGTCGTTGAGCCCCCACACCGGCTTGCCCTCCGGCCCCCGGAACGTGCCCAGGTTGCCCACGTGCGCGTCGCCCACCACCCGGAGGTCCGGCGCGGGCCGGTCCGTCAGCCGGGCCTCTTTCGCGTACGGGCCCCGCAGGTCCGCGTGGAACAGGGCGGGCATGGCGCGGAACATGGCGGAGGGGCTCTGCCGCATCTGCGCCAGCTTCTCCTTCAGGCGCGCGGGCGGCAGGTCCAGCCGCGCGTTGAAGTCGCGCACGAAGGCCACGGCCTGGGAGGGCTGACGCTCCAGTCCGGACGCTCGGGCCTGCTTGGGCGCCAGTGGGTTCCCCGCCACGGTGTTGCCCGTCCGTGACGTGGTGGCCTGGGGCTGGAAGTCGCTGACGTCAGAGGCCAGCCGCCCCGCCGCGGCCCCGGAGGCGGCGAGCGTCAGCACCGTGGCGGCGACGGTGGAGCCGGAAGCGGACGTCCGGGAGGGCAGGGAGGGCTTGGAGGGGAGGCGCATGGGGGACCTTCCGGCGGATTATCGTCAGAAGGGCATCGCGGGTTGTGGGCCCACTCCCGGCGTGCGGGCGGGGGTGCTAAGAGCGGGCCCATGCTGGAGCGTTTCAGCGACAAGGTGAAGAAGGGCCTGCGCGGCTGGACCGAGCGCATGGCTGGCGAGCAGCAGTCCGACCAACTCCAGGCCCTGGCCCGGACGGAGAACGAGTACGGGGTGGACCCGTTCGGGTTCAACCTGGACTACAGCCTGGCCGCCATCGCCCCGTTCATGTGGCTCTACCGCCACTACTTCCGCGTGGAGGCCTACGGCGCGGACCGCATCCCACCGGGACGGGTGCTGCTGGTGTCCAACCACTCCGGCCAGCTGCCCCTGGACGGCGCGATGATTGGCATCGCCCTGATGGTGGAGGGCAACCCGCCGCGCGCCATCCGCAGCATGGTGGAGAAGTGGGTGCCGTCCCTGCCGTACGTCTCCACGTTCATGGCGCGCGTGGGCCAGATTGTCGGCACGCCGGAGAACTGCCGGCGGCTGCTGGAGGCGGAGGAGGCCATCCTCGTGTTCCCGGAGGGCACGCGCGGGCTCAACAAGCTGTGGCCCCAGCGCTACCAGCTCCAGGAGTTCGGCCTGGGCTTCATGCGCCTGGCGCTGGAGACGAACACCCCCATCGTGCCCATCGCCGTGGTGGGCGCGGAGGAGCAGGCGCCCGCGCTGATGAACCTGAAGCCGGTGGCGAAGCTGTTGGGCTTCCCGTCCTTCCCCATCACCCCCACGGGCACGCCCTTCCCGCTGCCCACGAAGTACCGCATCTACTTCGGCGACGCGCTCCACTTCACCGGCCGCGCGGACGACGAGGACAGCGAACTGGACAAGAAGGTGCGCACCGTGAAGGCCTCCATCCAGGCGATGCTCCACCAGGGTCTCAAGGAACGCCGGGGCGTGTTCTGGTGAGCGCCCCCACGGAAGAGAAGGACGCGGTCGTCGCGGACAAGCGCCCGGCCGTCGTCGTCACCGGCATCAGCGGCAACCTGGGCCGCACGCTGGCGAAGATGCTGCACAAGCGCGAGCGCATCATCGGCATCGACCGGCGTCCCTTCATCGGGAAGCCGAAGGACGTCGAGATGCACCAGCTGGACCTGCGCAAGAAGAAGGCGGAGGACGTCTTTCGCAAGAACAACGTCCGCGCCGTCATCCACATGGGCATCATGCATGACCCGCGCATGAGCGAGGAGGAGCACCACTCGTTCAACGTCGTGGGGACCACGCGCCTCTTGGAGTACTGCGCGAAGTACGGCGTGAAGAAGGTGGTGGTGCTGTCCTCGGCGAACGTCTACGGCCCCAGCCCGGACAACTCCAACTTCCTCACGGAGGACGCGCCGCTGATGGCCGCCAGCCGCTTCTCCGGCGTGCGCGACCTCATCGAAGTGGACATGCTGGCGCACAGCTTCTTCTGGAAGCACCCCGACATCGAGACGGTCATCCTGCGGCCCGTCCACATCGTGGGGCCCACCATCAAGAACGCGCCGTCCAACTACCTGCGGCTGCGCCACCCGTGGACCATGGCGGGCTTCGACCCCATGGTGCAGCTCATCCACGTGGAGGACGTGGCCCGCGCCATGGTGGAGGCCCTGCGCCCGGAGCCCAAGGGCGTCTACAACGTCGTGGGCCCCGGCCAGGTGCCCCTGTCCGCCGTGCTGCGCGAGCTGGGCCACACCGCGATCCCCGTGCCACACCCCGTGGCCCGGCCCCTGTTGGGCCTGATGTTCCGCTACCGGCTGGCCAACTTCCCGCCGCCGGAGCTGGACCACATCCAGTTCCTCTGCGCCGTGGACGGCAACCGCTGGGTCCAGGATGTGGGCTGGAAGGCCCGGCACTCCATGCGCGACACCATCCGCTCCGTCATCGGCGAGTAGCGGGAGCGCGGCGGCTTTTCGTGGGGCCCCGCGACAGTTCCCTGACAGGCATGTCAGGGGGGACGTGGCGGGATGGCAGGGAGGGCCTGACAACACTGTCAGGCATGGGACGGTGGCGACGGGGAGTGAGAGTCGCCAAGTGCCTGATTTCCCGTGGGAAGCAGGGGTGGGGCAGGGGGGGCGGAGCGGTTGGCACCAGCATTGCTCTAGAGACCAGGCAACACGGCGGGGTCGCAGCGGGCCGGAAGTACCGCGCGACATCGTCACCCTGGTAGGGGGTTCCATTGGGGAACCCTCGACGCCCATCGTCTCGGCCGGCCCCGAGACGGTGGGCGACTTTTTTGCGGGCTACGGAGACGGCGCCGGCGGTGCCTCCCGTGGCTCCAGCTCGCCCGCGAAGGGGCCGGACTGCTGCTTCTCCAGCAGCCAGACGCCGTCCCGGAAGACGAACTCCGAGGTGACGGTGTCGTTCTGCTCGGTGACGGAGGGCAGGCGCATCCACTGGATGCGGCTTTGGACGGTGGCGTGGCGGCCGTCCTCGGCGAGCTTCACGTCCTCGATTTCGTAGTCGGTGACGGTGAGGTCGCGGTCGTCGTTGAGCTCGCGGCGCTTGCGGTCGAAGTCCTGGCGCTCCTCGGGGACGAGGAAGGTGGACACGGTGCGGTAGTTCCTCCAGCGCAGGTTCTTGTGGAAGCCCTCGACGGCGGGTTTGAGTGCTTCCAGGTCCGACTTGGGAGGGGTGTGGGCACAGGCCCCACCGAGGACCAGGGCGACCATCAGGGCAGACAGGCGTTTCATGGCCGCGACGCTACCAGCCGCTGGGCGGAATGGACGAGGGCAGTGGTATGGTCCGCGCTCCCCCGCTTAGCGCACCGGAGTCGCGACTCAACATGGCCAAGTCGATGGTGGAGCGTTACGAGCAGCTCCTCCGGCAGGACCCGACCTCTTCCGTCTTCGTGGAGCTGGCGAAGGCGTTGCTGGAGAAGGGAGACGCGCAGCGCACCATCGAGGTGTGTACGCAGGGCATCTCCCACCACCCCACGTCCATCGTGGGCCGGGTGCTGTGGGGCAAGGCGCTCATCCAGCTGGGGCGGCCCGCGGAGGCGATGGAGCAGTTCGACCAGGCCATCGCCATCGAGCGGGACAACCCGTACGCCTACAACCTCATTGGCGACGTGCTCCTGCAGCGCGGGCTGTACCGCTCCGCGCTGCCGATTCTGCGCAAGGCCGTGGCGCTGCAGCCCAACAACGGGCGCGTGAAGCAGTGGTTGGACCAGGCCCAGCAGGCGCTGTCCGGTGGACCGGCGCCCATTTTCGAGGACCTGGGTGTCCTGGCGACCCCCGCGGCCGCGCCCGAAGAGGAAGCGCCGGAGCCGCCGGCTCCGGAAGTGGCCCCGTCCGCGTTCGAGGCGCGTGCCGCCGCGGCGGCGGGATTGGAGCCGCGCCGCGCCGCCCGGACGGAGACGCCGGCGGGTGGAACGGATGCGCAGGCCGTCTCCAGGGTCGCCTCCGTCGAGGCGCATGGTGGACCCACGGCTCCCATCGGGACGCCGGTGCCGGAGGACGCGCGGGGCCCTGGCCCCGTGGAGGCGGGTGAACAGGAACGCGGTGCGCCACGGGATGGCGCGGATCCGATGGATGCGGCGTCCAGGAGCCCGTCGGATCCGGGCCAGGAGCCGGGCTCGGGACGCGGGCGGGCGGCGTCGGACGCCGGAGCGGATCCGGCTCAGGCGCCCGAGTCGGGGAACGTCGCGGATCCGGCGGCCGCTGCGCCGTCGGATCCGGATCAGGGCGCGGAGGTTCCTCCCGCTCCCGTGCAGGCGGCGGATCCGGGGGCCTCCAGCCGTGGGCGCAAGTCCGGGATGCTGGCGGATCTCCCCGACGCACCTCCCGCGGATGAACCCTCCGCGTCGCAGGGCGGGGGATTGCTTGGGGACCTTCCTCCTCCGGAGACGGGGCGGGCTCGCGCGGCCGCGCCGGTGACGCCGGCTCCGGTCGCTTCGGCTTCGGGTGGCAAGCGCTCGCTGCTGGACGACATCCCGGATGCGACGGAGCTGGCGGCGGCCGCGGCGCGCAACAAGGCGGCGGCGAACGCGAAGGACACGGAGGCACTCGCGGCGAAGTACGAGCGCGAGATGCACGAGAAGATCGCCAAGGAGCGGGCGAAGCAGTCCCTCCTCGAGCGCTATGGCGCGAAGACCGTGGCGCTCTTCGTGGCCCTCATCTTCCTGGGCGCGAGCGCGGGCTTCTTCATCCTCTACCGCTCCCGCCAGGGCGGCCAGACGCTGTCGGAGACGCTGGAACTCGCGAAGCGCGCCGTGGCGCAGGACACGGGCGCGTCGCTGGATGAAGCGCTCCGCCAGCTCGACCGCGCGCGCGACATGGACGAGGCCAGCCCCGCCGCCTGGGCGCTCGCGGGCTACGCGCACGCGCTGCGCTACCTGGACCACGGCGCCAACGCGGAGGACCGCCGGCTCGCGCTGGAGGCGCTGGAGAAGCCGGGCGTGAAGGACGGCTTCAACGGCCTGGTGCTGGCCACCAACGCGCTCGTCGCCGACGACCGGGCCCGTGAGTCCGCGAACCGCGCGCTGCTCGCCTCGCAGGACGACGTGACGGAGGTGCACGCGCTCGCGGGCAGCCTGCTCATCGCCGCCAAGGACGAGAAGAAGGCCCTGGACCGCTTCGACCGCGCGCTCAAGGCGTCGCCGGGCAACGTCCGCGCGCTGGTGGCGCTGGGCAACTACTACCTCGCCTCCGAGGACTTCGCGCAGGCGCTGGAGATGTTCAAGCGCGCGCGCGACGTCTCCAAGGAGCACGCCGCCGCCCGCATCGGGATGGCGGAGAGCCGGCTCGCGCTGGAGCAGGACCTGGACGCGGCGCTGGCGGACGTGGCGCCGCTCGCGCAGGACGCGAAGGTGCCCCCCGCGCTCCAGCCCCGTCAGCAGCTGGTGCACGGTGAAATCCTGTCCGCGCTGGGCAAGTACGACGAGGCGCGCACCATGCTCTCCAAGGGCACGCAGGGGCCGCTGGCCATGGACTTCCAGCTGGCGCTCGGGGCCGCGGGCCGCGCGGCGGGCAAGCTGGAGGCCGCGCAGCAGGCCTATGAGGCCGCGCTGAAGCTGCAGCCCAAGAGCGAGGCCGCGAAGGAGGGCCTGGGGCGCACGCTGCTGGACCGCGACCGCGAGAAGGAGGCCCTGCTGCGGCTGGAGGCCGACGGGGGCCGCAAGGTGTCGCTGGTACGGGGCGCGGCGTACGCGCGGCTCGGGGACTGGAAGCGCGCCCGCGCGGAGCTGGGCAAGACGCGCGTGAACGACCGCTATCCGCCGGAGGCCGTCGCGTGGCTCGCGCTGGCGGACGCGCACGAGGGCAACGCCGCCCAGGCTCGCGACGTGCTGGAGAAGGCGGTGGCGAAGAAGCCCCGCACGGACCTCCGCGTGGCGCTGGGACAGGTGTACTGGCGCGAGCGCGCGCTCGACAAGGCGCAGGCCCAGTTCGACGAGGCGATGAAGGACCCGCGCGACTACGAGGGCGCGTGCTCGCTGGGGCGGCTGCTCCTGTCGCGCCGCCTGCCGGACATGGCGCTCAAGCCGCTGACGCAGGCGGTGGAGCGCAACGGCGCGCACGGCGAGGCCCGTGACGCCCTGGGCCGCACGCTCCTGGCGCTGGGCCGCACGCCGGAGGCGCTGAAGCAGTTCGAGGCGTGGCAGCTGGACAACCCGGGCAGCGCGGCCGCGCACAAGGGCTTCGCGCTGGCGCTGTACCAGTCCGGCCGCCGCAAGGAGGCGGAGGGCGCGTCCGGCCGGGCGGTGAAGCTGGCGCCGGACGACGCGGAGGGGCAGCGGCTGCGCGCGGCGCTCCTGTTCGCCAACGGCGACGCGAAGGGCGGCTTCTCCGCGCTGGAGCGCGCCAACAAGCTGGACTCCAAGGACCCGGACACCTTCTGCGAAATCGCCCAGGCGTTCCTGCGCCAGGGGCAGGTGGAGAGCGCGGACGCGGCCTTCGCGGCGGCGCGGCGGGAAGGGCCGGACGCGACGTGTGGCCGCGTGGGCGAGCTGTACACGCAGCTGCCGGGCGGTGGCCGTGGCGCGGCGCGCACGCTGCAGGACCTGGCCGACAAGGCGCCCACTGTCTGGGACAAGGCCTTCGCCCAGGTGACGCTGGCGCGCGTGCTGCTGGGCGCCGGGGCCGTGAAGGAGGCCCGCGCGGCGGCGGACGAGGCCGTGCGGCTTGCCCCCTACAACGGGCGTGCGTACCTGGCCCTGGGCCTGGTGGCCTTCAAGCAGCGCCAGGAAGCCCCCGCGCGCGAGGCGCTGGCCAAGGCCGTGGAGCTGGAGCCCACGGACGGCCTGGCGCACCTGGCGCTGGCGGACGTGCTGGTGCGCGAGACGGCGGAGCTGCCCCGGGCGGTGGAGGCCTACGAGACCTTCCTGAAGCTCGCCGGGGGCGCGCCGGAGGCGAACCGGGTGAAGAAGGCCCTTCCGCTCCTCAAGCGCCGGGCGTCGCGCTAGCGTGGTCGATGTGAGCGACCCGCGGCCCCCGTCCTCCCCCCTGCTGAAGGTCATGTGGGGCAACGCCTTCCTGCTGTCGGTGCTCTACCTGCTGACGGGCATCGTCGTGGAGACCATCCGGCGGCGGTACCACGCGCCCTTCTTCGAGCGCCTCTCCATGGCGCTCGACTCGCTGCCGGCGCGGGCGCTGGAGCTGGTGCGCGCCATGGAGCCGCTGCGCGAGGCGTACTTCAACGGCCGCATCACCGACCTGGGCGTGCGCGTCGTCTTCGGCGTCGTCACCGTGGCGGTCATCTTCCTGCTCGCGCTGGTCGTGGGCGCCATCATGGCCGTGCTGCGGTGGGCGCTGCTGCGCGCCACCCGCGGCGGTGAGCGGCCTCCGCCCGGCAACGGCTAGCGGCGCGACTTCGCCTTGCGGATGCGCGGGGCCACGGGCGCCGCCTGCGGCTCATGGCCCGCCGCGCGCGCCATCAGGCAGATCTCCACCACCTTGGGGCCGAAGCGCTCCCAGCGGCTCTCCCCGGTGCCCTTCACCGCGAGGAAGGACTCCCGGTCCACCGGCAGCGCGGCGGCCAGCCCCAGCAGGGTCGCGTCGTTGAAGATGATGAAGGGCGGGACGTCCAGGTCCTTCGCCAGGTCCTTGCGCCAGCGGCGCAGCTCCATGGAGGCCAGCTCGCTGTACTCCATCACCGGCGCCCCGGACGCGGCCGGCGCGGAGCGCGAAGAGGAGCCGGACGGCTTGGGCATCATGCTGCCCGCGCACCGGTCGCACTTGCCGCACACCGCCGCCGCGTCCGTCTGCCCGAAGTAGCGCAGGATGAACGCACGCCGGCACTTCGGCGTGTACGCGTAGTCCGCCATCCGCTTGAGCATCAGCCGGTTGAGCCGCTCCTGCTCGCGCACCCGGGACAGGTCCACCGAAAGCTCGCGGAACGGGACGCGCTCCAGCGCGCGGATGGAGCGCCCCGCGAACGGCCGGCGCACCCGCACCACGCCCGACTTCTCCAGAAGGCCCAGCGCGTGCCGGACGTCGTCCTCCGTCAGCCCCGTGCGCCGCGCGAGGATGGGCAGCTCCGTGGTGGCCTGCCGTCCCACGGGGAAGGTCTCCAGCAGCGAGCGCAGGAGCCGCTGGGACTCCGCCGCGTGCGGCTGCGCGCTGGCGGCCTTGTCCGTCAGCGTGATGCCGTACTCGCCTTCACCCCGGCCGCCGCGCTCCAGCTTGCCTTCGCGCTCGAAAATCTTGAGGGCGGCGGAGACCTCGAACTCGCTGGCGCCCACCATGCCCGCGAGCGCGTGCACGCCCCGGTCGAACTCCTCCACGGCCTGCAGCTGCGCCCAGATGTCCGACAGCACGGACTCGGACGGGTGGCTGCCCTCGATGAGGCGCTCCTGTGTGTACACGTCCGCGTGGTTGAACAGGAGCACCGCCGTGGCGGGGTTGCCGTCGCGGCCCGCTCGGCCAATCTCCTGGTAGTACGCCTCCACCGCCCGGGGGATGTTGGCGTGCGCGACGAAGCGGATGTCCGGCTTGTCGATGCCCATGCCGAAGGCGTTGGTGGCCACCGCCACCGCCTCCTTCGCGGACATGAAGTCGTCCTGCGCGCGGCGGCGGGCGTCGTCCTCCATGCCCGCGTGGTACAGCACCGCGTTCACCTTGCGCGTGACGAGCGCGGAGTGCATCCCTTCCGCCGCCTTGCGCGTGGAGCAGTAGATGATGCCGCTGCCGCCCTTCGCCGCCAGGCTCGCGCACGCGTCCCGGCGCTCCTCGTCCCCGCTGACGTTCACCACGTCCAGGAAGAGGTTGGGCCGGTCGAATCCCTGCGCGAACACCGCCGGGTCCTTCATCAGGAGCACGCGGACGATGTCCTCGCGCACCTCCGGCGTCGCCGTGGCGGTGAGCGCCACCGTGCGCGGAGGCCGCAGCCGCTTGCGCACCTGTCCCAGGAGCGCGTAGTCCGGCCGGAAGTCATGGCCCCACTGGGAGATGCAGTGCGCCTCGTCCACGGCGAACAGCTCCACGCCCAGCCCGGCCACCAGCTCCAGGAAGCTTCCGCTGCGGAATCGCTCCGGCGCCACGTAGAGCAGCTTGTACTCGCGGGCGCGCAGCTTGCGCAGGCGGTCCGCCCGCTCCACGTCCGACAGGGACGAGTTGATGTACGTGGCCGCGATGCCCTTCGCGGCGAGCTGCTCCACCTGGTCCTTCATCAGCGCGATGAGCGGCGACACCACCAGCGTGATGCCTGGCAACAGCAGCGCCGGCAGCTGGTAGCACAGGCTCTTGCCCGCGCCCGTGGGCATCACCACCACGGTGTTGCGGCCGCTGAGGACGGAGCTGATGACGGGCGCCTGGCCGGGGCGGAACTCCGACAGGCCGAAGTGCCGCACCAGTCCCTGCTGGGCATCTTCGAGGAAGGGCAGGGACTCCGTCATCGCGCGCATGTTCATCATCCTGGCTGGGCCGTCAACGCCAATCCCCTCGTGGATACCGGTGTCCCCGCGTCACAGCTCGAGCCCCGGAGGAAGGGGAACCGCCAGCGCGGCCCGTTTCAACGCCACCTCGCGCCGCAGCGCCTCCGTCCGCTCCGGGTCCAGGCGGCCGTCCACGAGGATGTCTCCCTCGCGCACGCCCGGTGGCAGCCGCCAGCGCTCCACCGTGCACGCCTGCCCGCCGTCGGTCCGCACCACCTGGGCCCGCGTCTCCTCCAGCACCTCCACCTGGAGGGGGCTCGTCCCCAGCCCCAGCAGCACGCACGCCCCCATCACCAGCCTCCGCCCGAGACGCACTTGCGCCGCCCCTCCCGCTCGCTGTCCGGGAGGATGCCGCGCTCCAACATGGACACGAACGCGCCGTCCCCCACGACGACGTGGTCCAACAGCTTCACACCCAATATCCCCGCCGCCCGCGCCAGGTGCTCCGTGAGCCCCACGTCCTGGACGCTGGGCTCCGGGTCTCCGGAAGGGTGGTTGTGCGCGAACACAATGGCCGTGGCCCGAGAGGCGAGCACCGCCGCGAACACCTCCCGCGGGTCCACCGGGCACGCGCTCAGCGTCCCTTCCGCCACCCGCGCGTCCTGCACCAGCACGTTGCGCGGGTTGAAGCACAGCACGTGGAACACCTCGCGCCTCAGCGCGCCCAGCGTGGGCGCCAGATACGCGTGCACCTCCTTCGGATTTCGCAGCCGGGGCCGCTTCTCCGGGGAACGCTGCGCGCGCCGTCCCAGCTCCAGCGCCGCCAGCAGCCGGGACGTGCGGGCCGGCCCCACGCCCCGCCGCGCGCACATGACGCGCGGATCCTCCTGCACCAATGCCTTGAGCCCATCCCTCGCCACGCCGTCCGCCGCGTCCCCCAGCCCCTCCGTCCACAGGAGTCCCAACAACTCCAGGTCGGTGAGGGCCTCCGCGCCCAGCCGGAAGAGGCGCTCGCGCGCATCTCCCAATCCCGGGCTTCGCGCCCTCACCGACCTGCCACCCGTGGCTTCCCCTTCGCCCGGCTCCGCCCACGCCTCTCCACCTTGTTCCATCCCGCCTCCGTCCACGCGACGGCGGGCTTGAGCAAGGCATGTGCCCTTCGGGGTCCACTCCGGGACGCCAGGGCAGGGCCCGTCCAGCAGCGCGCGAAGAGGCCCCGTGGCGGGACGGACAGCGGTGCTCCACTCGCACTCCTGGCGTGCGAGGAGCCGAGAAGTGCGTGGGCCGCTGGCTAGAAGCGGGAGATGGCGAAGAAGGCCTTGATCTTGTCGTTCGTCTCGCGGAGCCGCTCGCTCAGCGTGCGGACGAACGTCCAGAGAAGGACGTAGGCCAGGTCCTTGTCCGTGAACATCAGCTGGTCCAGCTTCGCGCGCTCGATGACCCACACCGTACAGGAGGTGTGGGCGATGGCGTCCGCGGAGCGGGGCGAATCCTCGATGACCGCCATCTCCCCGAAATACTGACCGGGTTCGAGGATGGCGAGCGCCTCCTCCCCGATGCCCGGCACGGATTTGGAAATGCGCACCTTGCCGTCGGCGAGGATGAACATGTCCTGGCCGGTGTCACCTTCGCGGAATAGGAAGTCTCCGGCCGTGTGCGACCGGGGCTGTGCAATCCGGGCGACCTTGGCGAGCTGGCCCTGGGTCAATCCCTCGAAGAGCGCAACCTTCTTGAGGACAGCGGCATCCATGGGGTCCAGGTTCGTATCATGGCCAGGACGGCGGCGTCTGTTACCGTCCGGGCCCGTCAACGTATGAGCGCAGGAGGCGCCGTGTCGCAGGACAAGATCCAGAAGGTCACCATCATCGGCTCGGGACCGGCGGGCTACACCGCCGCCATCTACGCGGCGCGCGCCAACCTGGAGCCCGTGGTGTTCGCCGGCGGCCCCACCCTGGAGCACCCGCAGCGCGTCCCGGGCGGCCAGCTCATGGTCACCACCGACGTGGAGAACTACCCCGGCTTCCCGGAGGCCATCACCGGTCCGGAGCTGATGGAGCGCTTCCAGAAGCAGGCGGAGCGCTTCGGCACCGTCATCCACATGGAGAACGTCACCAAGGTGGACTTCTCCAAGCGGCCCTTCCTCCTGGAGAGCGAGAGCGGCATCCAGGTGCGCTCGGAGACGGTCATCATCTCCACGGGCGCCACGGCCAAGTGGCTGAACGTCAAGGGCGAGGACACCTACAAGAACCGCGGCGTGTCCGCGTGCGCCACCTGTGACGGCGCCTTCTTCAAGAAGCAGGACGTGCTGGTGGTGGGCGGCGGCGACACGGCCATGGAAGAGGCCACGTACCTGGCGAAGATCGTCAACCACGTCACGCTCATCCACCGCCGCGACTCGCTGCGCGCGTCCAAGGTGATGCAGGAGCGCGCGCTCAACAACCCGAAGATCTCCTTCATGTGGGACTCCGCGGTGGAGGAGGTGGTGGGCGACGCGAAGGGGATGACGGGCGCCGTCGTGCGCAACCTCAAGACGGGCGACAGCAAGCTCGTCAACGCGCACGGCCTGTTCGTGGCCATTGGCCACACGCCGAACACGGAGCTGTTCCAGGGCATCCTGGAGACGCACCAGGGCGGCTACCTGAAGACGATTCCGGGCAGCACGCGCACCAACATCGAGGGCGTCTTCGCCTGCGGCGACGTGCAGGACAGCTACTACCGCCAGGCCATCACCGCGGCGGGCACGGGCTGCATGGCCGCCATCGACGCGGAGCGCTGGCTCATCGAGCACGGCGAGTAGTCACTTCCTTTCCGTCCCAAGCGAGACGACACGCGCATGAAGACGAAGCAGAAGACGGTGGCGGTGCACGCGGGCTCCCGGCTCACCGGGAGCAAGGCCGTGCCCGTCATGCCGCCCATCTTCCCGGCGGCGGTGAACTGGTTCGACAGCAGCGACGACCTGTCCGACGCGCTGGACGGAAAGGACTACGCCTACGCCCGCATCAGCGCGCCCAACGCCGCGCTGCTGGAGGAGGCGGTGGCGGCGCTGGAGGGCGCGGAGGCCTGTGTCGCCTACGCCAGTGGCATGGCCGCGCTGCGCTCGCTGTTCGACGCGCAGCCGTGGAAGGCCGGGGACGTGCTGGTGATGCCCACGGACGGCTACGGCGTCACGCGGGCGCTCTACAAGAACCTGTGCGCCCGCTGGGGCGTGGAGCTGCGTCCGCTCGACCAGACATCCCCGGACGCGCCCGCGCGCATCCGCGAGTGGCGCCCGCGCCTGGTGCTGGCGGAGAGCATCTCCAACCCGCTCTTGCGCGTGCCGGACATCCGCGCGCTGGCGCAGGCCTGCAAGGACGCGGGGGCGGTGTTCGCGGTGGACGCGACGTTCCCGTCGCCCTTCGGCCAGCGCGCGCTGGAGCTGGGCGCGGACTACGCGGTGCAGTCCACCAGCAAGTGGCTCAACGGCCACAGCGACGCGCTGGGCGGCACGGTGAGTGGTTCCAAGTCGAGCATCGACCCGTTGCGCTCGGCGCGCATCCTGTCCGGTGACGTGCTGGGCCCCTTCGAGGCGTGGCTCACGCTGCGCGGCCTGCGCACGCTGCCCGTCCGCATGAAGGCCCACAACGAGCACGCCGCCCATGTGGCGAAGCGGCTTTCGGAGTCGCCGCTGCTGGAGCGGGTCATCTACCCGGGCCTTTCGTCCCACCCGGACCACGCGGTGGCGGCGCGGGTGCTGGAGGGCGGCTTCGGACCCATGGTGGCGTTCGAAATCAAGGGCGCGGGGCAGAAGGAAGGCGACCGGTTCCTGGAGGCGCTTCGCGTGGCGAAGCCCGGCCCGTCGCTGGGCGACGTGGGCACGCTGGTGATGCACGCGGCCAGCGCCAGCGCGCGCCGGATGACGCCCGAGGAGCGCGCCCAGGCGGGCATCCGCGACAGCCTCATCCGCGTGTCCGTGGGGCTGGAGGATCCGGACGACGTGGCGGACGACCTGCTCGCCGCGGTGGAGAAGGGGGCTGGCCGGTGAAGATGGTGGACGTCGGCGACAAGCCGAAGACGGACCGCGTGGCGGTGGCCACCGCGCGGCTGCGCATGCTGCCCGCGACGCGTGAGCGCATCCTCGCGGGGCAGGTGGAGAAGGGGGACGTGCTCGCGGCGGCGCGGCTCGCCGGCATCATGGCGGCCAAGCGCACCCCGGACTTCGTGCCCCTGTGCCACCCCATCGCGCTCGCGGGCGTGGACGTGACGCTCACGCCCGTGGACGAAGGGCTGGAGGTCCGCGTGCGGGTGAAGACGGTGGACCGCACGGGCGTGGAGATGGAGGCGCTCACGGCCGCGTGCGCGGCGGCGCTCACCGTCTATGACATGTGCAAGAGCGTGGACCGCGGCATGGTCATCGAAGCGGTGCAGCTGGACCACAAGTCCGGCGGACGCTCCGGCACCTGGGAGCGCGAGCCCGCTTAACGCTTCGCTTCCGCGCGCAGCCGCTCCAGGAAGAAGGCCACCACCACCAGCGAGTGCGTGATGTGGCCTTCCAGGATGAGCCGGGGCAGGTCCGCGCGCGGATGCAGCTCCACGGCGATGTCCTCGCCGTCATCCGGGTCCCCGTCGCTCACGCGCTCGCAGTCCAGCGCCAGGTACGTGTGGCAGCGGTTGGACTGGAAGGCCGGGTTGGGGTGCACGACGCCCAGCGCCTCCAGCCGGCCGGCGCGGTAGCCCGTCTCCTCCTCCAGCTCGCGCGCGGCGGCCGTGGCCGGGTCCTCTCCCGGGTCGATGACGCCGCCGGGGGCCTCCAGCGTCGCCGCGTCGATGCCGCAGCGGAACTGGCGCACCATCACCAGCTCGTCCTGCTTCGTCACCGCGATGACGTTCACCCAGTCCGCGCAGTCCATGCGCACGCGGCGGTGCTCCATGTTGGTGCGCGGATCCGCCATCACGTCCTCGCGCACCTTCACCACCGTGAAGTCGTGCTCCAACCCCCGGCGCAGGCGCGGCCAGGGCTTCACTTGGGACTTGGGCGACTCGGGCGCGGACGACATTCGACGGATTCCCTTTCTTTCAGTTGAGCAACTCGGCGCGCTCGCGCAGCTCCCGGGCGGACAGCTCCAGGCGCTCGCGGTCCGGCGCGTCCGGGGACAGCTCCAGGCAGCGCTCCACGTCCTTGAGCGCCGCGCGGAAGGCGCCCAGCGTGGTGAGCAGCGACGCGCGGGTGCGCAGCTCTCCCGGGTGGTCCGGGGCCAACAAGAGCAGCAGGTCCACCACCGCCAGCCCCTGCTGGCTGTCGTCGCGCCCCAGGTACACGCGGCGCAGGTTGGACAGCATGCGGTACGCGATGAGCTCCACCGGCGCGGGCGCGAGCATGGCCCGGTCGAACTTGAGCTGCGGCGCCACGCGCTTGAGCAGCTCCTCGCAGCCGTGCTCCGTGAGGATGTCGCCGTGGTGGAACGGGTCCATCACCAGCTTGTGGTCGCCCGCGTCGCACGCCACCAGGAAGTGGCCGGGGAAGGGGACGCCGTACAGCGGGATGCCCGCGCGGCGCGCCACCTCCAGGTAGAGCACCGACAGCGTGATGGGCAGCCCCACCTTCCGCTCCAGCACCCGGTCCAGGAAGCTGTTGTCCGGGGAGTGGTAGTCGTCCTCGTTGCCCCGGAAGCCCTCGAGGTCCGCCAGCACGTGGCGCAGGGCACGCAACGGGGCCAGGGCCTCGCCCTTTTCGCGCAGGCGCTCCGCCTCCAGCTGCACCCGCGCGGCGAGCGCGTCCAGCGTCCGGAGACACGCCGGAGCATCCAAATCCTCACGGCCCAACGTCGCGATGGCGAGAGCCGCCAGGTCCAGCCGCGGTGGATCCGCGGCCAGGGAAGACACCAACCGCTCGCGCGCCAGCGGAGGGCCAAAACCAGAGGAAAAGCTCACGGTGCGCACCAGTAACCCACGAATGCTCCTCACGGCAAAAGCAGGCAGGCGGGCGTCAGATGCCCGGGGGGGCCGCGGGCAGCCGGCCCTTGATTTCCGCACGCAGGGCCATTTGGGCCGAAATGAGTCCCGCGAGGATGCCGTCCTCGAACTCGAAGGTCGGGTGCTCCTTCAGCTCGGGGAAGTCGTGCGGGTTGCGCAGCTCCTCCGGCCCGATGTTGGGCACCGCCTCGCGCGCCAGCTTGAGCACCTTCGCCTGTTGCTGGGCAATCATCCGCTCGTAGAGGGGGGAGGCCAGGGCCAGGAACTCGTTCGCCGTCTCTTCCGTCATGGTGTGGTGCCTCTAGCCTCACTCTTGGGCGATGTCCCACTTCATCCGCCGGTAGGTGTAACGGAAGGACTCGGCGTTTGCTTCGACGGCGTCTCCCGAGCCCTCCCGCCCGTCCAGGAAGGCGACGAAGTCGAACTGCCGCCCGGGCTGGCCGTACTCGGCGTCGAACACGCGCACGATTTCGTTCGCCGGCAGCGTCCTGCGTCCCGCCACGCTCACCAGGGGGATGTCCAGGCCCTTCATGTCCTTCGACGGGGCGTAGGACTTCCACACCAGCTCCGTGCACACCAGGGACTGGTCGGAGAAGAAGTCGAAGTTGAAGTCGTACGGCCGGCCCTGGAAGGTGAAGGCGCGCAGGATGGCGCGGGCCTTGTCCACCTGGGACAGCCGGGGCCGCAGCACGCCCAGGTAGTCCACGTGCATGCCGTGCTCCACGCCGGTGAAGCTCACGCCCTCGCTGATGGACTCGATGATGCGCAGCGGGTCCCCGTGCGCGTCCTTGCCGGTGTACTCGGCCCACTTCGCGGGGAAGGCCTTCGCCAGGTGGCCAGTGAACGTCTCCGGACGGCCGGGCAGGGTGGACACCCAGGCCTTCACCGCCGGATCCGCGTCGAAGGTCTGGGAGAGCTCCTGCGCGGTGCCCACGTAGAGCTCCGCGTGCGGCCAGAAGCCCGGCAGCCCGATGTTGGACAGGAACCAGTTCTGCCGCGCGACCATCACGTCGCCCGGGACCATGCGCGGCAGCAGCGCCAGCACCTGCTCCCGGGAGATGAGCGGCCTGCCGGAGCGGTGCACGCGGGTGTCGCCCATCCACTCCGCCACGGTCTTCTGGACCGGGAACACCGCGCGTGCGGTGGTGTCCTGGGTGAGGTCCGCCGCGGCCTTGGCGAAGAGCACCGGGCCGCGCTTCAAGAGGCGTGCGCGGGCCGCCTTGCTGTCCTGCCGCATGGTCTGGAAGAGCGCGGGGACGCCGGGCTCGTTCATCACGCCGGCCTTCGCCAGCACCGGGTGCAGCGTGGCGCGGTAGCCGTCGCCCGTAAAGAGCTGCGTGCTGGTGCCCACGTGGACGACCTTCTCCTTGAAGCGGCTGAAGGCGCGCGCGGGCAGGCCGTACTCGGGGCCGGGCTCATCCAGCAGCACCTCCAGCTGCGCCTGGCCTCCGGTGAGGTCCGCGAAGGCCATGCCCTGCGCCAGTTCCGACGCGAGCGCGGCGTGGGTGAGGAGGAAGCCCCAGGCGTGCTTCTTCGGCTGGGTGAGGGCGGGCACCTTGAGGAAGTCCCAGTAGCGCTGGCGCACCACCTCCGTGGAGACGAAGCAGTCGAAGAAGGCGGCCCAGGTGGACACCAGCAGCTGCTTCTCGTCCGGGGTGTACGGCGCGTCCTTGCCGCGCTGGTACAGTGCCTTGGAGCGGAAGGCCTCCTCCCGCAGCCGGCGCAGCCCTTCGGTCCCCTGGCGCAGCGTCGCCAGGTCCCGGCGGGCCTGGGCGACGAAGGCGGCATCGTCCAGTGAGTAGACGTCGCGCGGGGCCGTATTGGCGGCCGTGGCGGGGGCAGGGGACGGCGGGTCGGCGGGGGGGCTGGCGAGCGTGAGCCAGGCGGCGAGCAGGGAGGCTGCGGACATCAGGGAGGACACTCCGGCGGGCGTTGGCGCGGGGGGACTCTACCCTGAAGCGAACGCGGGCAAGACGGCCGGTCCCTCGCTCGCCCGGCGTCGTAGGAGGTGCCGGGCGGCAGGGTGGCCCGGAGCGGGCGTCATCCCCACGTTGAGGCATGGATGGCCGTCCGGGCACTGGACGCTCCGGGCGCAAGAAAGGTGGAAGACACGATGGCTTACGGAAAGGCGGAGGATCCCTCGCGCTCCATCACCCCGCACCTGGATGGGGTGGAGTACCCGGCGAAGCGCGAGGAACTCGTCGAGGCCGCCGCGGACAACGAGGCCCCGGTCGACATCATCAACATCCTCAAGTCCCTGCCGCAGGAGGAGTACATGTTGCGCGAGCACGTGCTGCGCGACCTGGCGGAGGCCGAGCGCCGCTTCGCGATGAACGGCCTGAAGGACGACGATGGCGTGGACCGCGACCGGCGCAACATCGGACGCGACCGCATCGAGGGTGCCTCCGAGGGCGAGACACGCCACCCCTAGTGTCGACCGTGCGCTGACACTCCACACAAGGACGTTGCAAGACGCTCGCGGGCGCCCTGGCTTTCTGCCAGCGTTCGCGAGCGCATGCGTACGGGCCTCTTGTGGAGCTGTCTCCTGCTGTCGCTGGCTGCCGGGTGCAAGTCCCGGTATCCGCCGCTCAACCCCGCGCCGGGGCTGCCGCCGCCGGTGCGTCTGGACTTCAAGCCCCCCGTGGATCGCCTCCTCACCGAATCCGTGAGCGCCACCCGCACCCTCCAGCGCAAGGGGCAGCCGGAAGTGCGCGACGAGGCGGCCTTCACCACCGAGACGCGCTTCACCCCGTCCGACGGCGGCTGGCGCGTGGCCCAGTCCGTGCGCACCCCGCGCCAGGTGCATGATGGGCACGACGTGGCGTCCCTGTCCGGCGCCGTGCTGGAGCGCTTCACGCTGCGCATGCAGCTGGCGGCGGACGGCACCTTCGTGAAGCTGGTGGGCCCGGAGGCCGCGCAGGAGGCGCTGCGGCAGGTGGCGCCCGAAGGCACCGGCGTGCCGGAGGTGGAGCGCTTCTTTTCCCCAGAGGCGCTGGAATCGCGCACGCGCCGCGAGTGGGAGGCGAAGTACGCGGGGCTGCTCCAGCGCAACCTGGTGGAGGGGCAGCGCACCTGGGCCGTGGACTCCGTGGACGTGAACGGCGAGGAGCGCGCCTTCCTCCTGGAGCGCACGGTGCAGGGCACTCGGCTCACGACGTTCGGCGACGCGGTGGTGCTGACGCTGAAGTGCCTGGACGCGCTGCCTCCCAAGGCCCCGGCGGAGCTCAAGGCCGTGTGGGCGGAGGCCGGTTCGCCCGAGCTTTCGAAGGGCGTGACGTGTGAAGGCGAGCAGGTGGTGACGTGGGCCCGGTTCATCCCGGTGCGCCGCCTGCTGAAGGTGAAGGCGGTGGGGGCGGGCGGCACGCTGACGCTCACCACCGAGTCCCAGGCGGAAGCACTCCAGGAGGATGGGCCATGAGCCACGACGAGTACCTCATCGAGGATGACGCGGGTGTGAAGCGAGTGGTGCAGGAAGCCAGGCGCGTGGCGGTGCTGGGCATCAAGACGGAGGACCACTCCGCCCAGCCCGCGTACTACGTGCCGGAGTACCTGGCGAAGGCGGGCGTGGACGTGGTGCCGGTGCCCGTCTACTACCCGGACGCGAAGGTCATCCTGGGCAAGCCGGTGTACCGGAAGCTGGTGGACATCCCGGGCGACATCGACCTGGTGGACGTGTTCCGCAGGCCCGGCGACATCGACCAGCACGTGGACGACATCATCGCGAAGAAGCCCAAGGCGGTGTGGTTCCAGTCCGGCATCCGCAACGACGTCGCGGCGAAGAAGCTGGCCGCCGCCGGCATCCGCGTGGTGCAGGACCGCTGCCTGATGGTGGACCACCGCCGCTACAGCGGGCGCTGACGGCTCCAGGAAAACCACGGCCCTCCGCACCCGAAGGGCACGGAGGGCCGAGGGGGCCGCGCGTGGAGGTCGGCGGCCTTTGTCAGGTGTCAGTAGTTGCCGGAGATGACCTTGGGCAGGGCCTTCGCCAGGTCCGGCAGCGGGCCAATCTGCCGCGAGTCCGCCGCCTGCGCCGTGCCGTTGTTGCGCAGCAGGCCGCGCATCTGCACGGACGTCAGCAGCCGGCCGTTGGCCTTCGCCACGCCCTGGGCGCTGACAGCGGCGCCCACGACGATGGGCGACGCGCTGGAGGTGCCGCTGAAGGTGGACGTGTAGTACTGGTCCTCGCCGTAGCCGCTGCCGAAGCGGTCGCCGTAGCCGGTGGTGACGACGGACTCACCCCAGGCGTGCACGTTCACGCGCTGGCCGAAGTTGGTCCAGCACATGGGCACGCGCGTGGTGGCGGTGCTGGCGCCCACCAGGATGGCGCCCGAGTCGCGCGTGGCCGGGTTGAACCGGCCGCCGTAGGCCGCCGCGTCCAGGTTCGCGCTGCCGTTGCCCGCCGCCTCCACCACGACGACGCCGTTGGCGGTGGCGTTGCGGATGGCGTCGTAGTTGTCCTGCCAGTACTCCATCGCGATGTAGTTGCACTGGGACGTGTTGCACGTGCAGGCCGTGCCGTCCGAGGGACCGCCCGCGTGCAGCTCGATGAGGATGACGCCGCCCGCGCCCACCGCCGCCGCCGCGTTGGTGATGGCGCTCGCGCTGCTCTGCGCGCCAATGGCCTCCACGCCCGGCGTCGCCGCGTTGGCGATGCCCGTCACGCCGTAGCCGTTGGACGCGCCCACGATTTCACCCATCACCGCGGTGCCGTGGTTGCGCCAGCCAATGTCGTTGTACTGCGTGCCGCCCACGCGGAAGAACGTGGGGAAGTCCTCGTGGGACGTGCGCCAGCCACCCTCGATGTCCACGATCTTCACGTTGGTGCCCCGGCCGCCCGTCTGCGTCCACGCGTAGGTCGCGTTGATGCCGGAGGGCGCCGCGTTGAGATAGCCCTGGTTGGCCTGGTACAGCGGCGTGGTGGGCGGCAGGTCCGCCGCGGACAGCAGCGCGCGCAGCCCCGCCTCCATGGCGAAGTTCACCATCGCCGGCTCCGGGGGCGGCGCCGCGTAGGCCGTCTCCACGCTGCCAACGCGGTTGAGCGCGGCCACCAGGTCCGCCACGGTGTCCGCGGTGGTGCCGGGCAACAGCGGTACTTCGAAGTACAGGTTCAGGTCCGCCAGCTGCTCGCCGCTCGCGCGCTCACCGGACGCCTTGCTCGCGTCCAGCGTGGCCTCCTCCGCCTGGAACACCCGGTCCAGCGCACCGATGCGCGGCGCGCGCTCCAGCAGCGCCACCACCTCCGCCAGGTCCGACTCCACGCGCGCGGAGTCCAGGCGCAGGCCGGACAGCAGCTCACGCTCGCTGGCGCTGCGCTCGGAAGCCAGGGCGCGCAGCGCGTTGTCGCGCAGGCGCACGTGGCTGCCCTCGTGGAACTTCACCACCAGCCGCTCCACGAACGTGCCCGCGGGCAGCTCCCGCCCCGTGGGCTTCGCCAGGAGCGCGCGCGGCGCCAGCGAAGGGGCGGCGCCAGCAGCGGGGGCCAACGCCAGCAGGGACACAGCCATGACCGCGCCACGCAGGCGGAGCGGGGACAGCGTCGACTTCAGCATGGACTTCCTCCGGGATGAACAGCATCCCCACCATGCCACGCCGGTCTGTCATTCAAATCAGGCTATTCAGTTATTTCTTTCCTGGTGACTTATTCGGCCCTTGTTGAAACAGGCGGGCATGCCCACCCGGCTCTGGTGCCGGCTCAGGTCGTCTGCTCGAAGGGCACGGGGGGCCGGGCCAGGGCGCGCTCCGCGGACAGCCGGGCCTGATCCAGCGCGTCGAAGCCGCGCTCCAGCGTGGCGGGCGTCACCGGCGGCAGGTTGGAGACGACCACGTACACCGGCACGTTGCGCGTCTGGAGCACGGTGAGCTGGAGGCGGAAGTGGTCGCGCCGGAGCGCGGCGGACCCGGCGGCCAGGCCCTGCGGATAGGCCATGGGACCGCCCACCACCTTGCGCGTCCGGCTGGGCAGGTAGTGCACGAGGATGGCGTCCAGGTCCTTGCCAATGGCGCTCTCCTGCAGCGACAGCGCGGGCGCCTTGTCCACCAGCCCTCCGTCCCAGAACAGCTGGCCGTCCAGCGGCACCGCTCGGAAGAGGCCCGGGTACGCGCAGGTGGCGTGGACGCGCGGGGCCAGTTCGCCGGTGGTGAACGCCTGATGCGTGCCGTGGGTGAGGTTGGCGACGGTGAGCAGCAGCGGGTGCGGCAGGTCCTCGAAGGTGGACACCGGCAGCGTGTCCTCCAGCAGGCGCCGGAAGCGCTCGCCCTTGAGCAGGCCCGTGAAGCCGTGCCCCTGGGACGCCACGTTCAGCACCGCGCCAATGGGGTCCGGGTCCCAGAAGTTGGCCCGCGTCTGGCGCAGCACCAGCTCCTCCAGCGCCGGCATGGGCATGCCCGCCGCCGCGTACGCCGCCACCATCCCGCCCGCGGACGTGCCCGCGTAGGCGTGGGGCTTCAGGCCGGAGGCGTGCAGCCCCTTCAAGAAGCCCGCGTGGCCATAGAAGCCGAAGTAGCCCGCGGAGAGGACCAGTCCGAACCGCTTGCCTTCGAGCAGGGAGTGCAGCGTCGAGGAGGGAGCCATTTCGGATTTTTACGGGATGGGTGCATCCCAAGGCAACGCAATGCGTTGGCGGGGCCATTGTGATTGGGGGCCAGCATCGATATATGTTGATGGCTCGATATGGACGTCCTCTCCCAATCCTTCCGTGTCCTGGGGGACACGACGCGGCTGCGCATCCTGCGGTTGGTGGCCCAGGCGCCGCTGAACGTGACGGAGCTCGTGTCGCTGGTGGGGGTGGCCCAGTCGTCGGTGTCGCACCACCTGGCGAAGCTGAAGGGGCTGGGGCTCATCCGCGAGGAGCGGCAGGCGGGCTTCACCTACTACTCGCTGGCGCTGGAGTCGGATGACTCGCGCTGGCCGCTCGTCCGGCTGGCGCGCGAGGCGGAGGACGCGGCGGGGGACTCCGCGCGGCTCAGTGACTTGCTGCGCGCGCGGGAGGACCGGCAGGCGCTCAACGAGCGGCTGCTGGAGCCCGGCCAGTCGTGGTTCCTCTGGGCGGGGGCGCTGGCGTCGCTCCTGCCGCCGCTGGACGTGGCGGACTTCGGCTGCGGCACGGGCGTGTTCAGCCGGGCCATGGCGCGGTGGGCGCGGCACGTGTGGGCCATCGACCAGAGCGAGGACGCGCTGTCCCAGGCTCGAACGCTGGCCCTGCGTGACGAGCTCACCAACATCACGTTCCTGCGCGAGGACCTGCACCGGCTGTCCCTGTCCGGTGGGCGCATGGACCTGGTGGTGATTTCGCAGAGCCTCCACCACGTGGAGTCGCCCGCGGCGGTGGTGGCGGAGGCCGCGCGGCTGCTCAAGCCGGGCGGCCGGCTGGTGGTGCTGGAGCTGCTGCCGCACGAAGAGAAGTGGGTGCTGGAGCGGTTGGGGCACCGGCACCTGGGCTTTTCGCCCGAAGTCCTGGAAGCGGCCCTTCGCGAGGCCGGCTTCACGTCGTTCACCCGCGAGACGCACGCGCGCGACGGGGCCAGTCCCTTCCGCGTCTTCCTGCTGACCGGAGTCAAACCGTCATGACGAGCCACATCGCCCACCCCCTGCCGCTTCCCCCCGGGGAGCACGGCCAGCGCGTGGAGGCGCTCAAGGCCGCGATGCGCGAGCGGATCCTGGTGCTGGATGGCGCCATGGGCACGCTCCTCCAGGGGCACCAGCTCGTCGCGGCGGACTTCGGCGGCGCGGAGTACGAGGGCTGCAACGAGCACCTGGTCCTCACCCGCCCGGACGTCATCGAGGGCATCCACGCGAAGTACTTCGCCGCGGGCGCGGACGTGACGGAGACGGACAGCTTCGGCGGCACGCCGGTGGTGCTGGCGGAGTTCGAGCTGGGCCACAAGGCGATGGAGATCAACATCGCCGCGTCCCGCCTGGCGCTCAACGCCGCGAAGGCCGCGGAGGCGAAGGACGGCCGGATGCGCTGGGTGGCGGGCTCCATTGGCCCCACCACCAAGGCCATCAGCGTCACGGGCGGCATCACCTTCGAGGAGCTGGTGGACAACTTCGCCGTGCAGGCCGAAGGGCTCGCGGTGGGCGGCTCCGACTACCTGCTGGTGGAGACGGCGCAGGACACGCGCAACGTGAAGGCGGCGCTGTTGGGCATCGACCGGGCCTTCAAGAAGCTGGGCTGGAAGCTGCCGGTGGCGGTGTCCGGCACGATTGAACCCATGGGCACGATGCTCGCGGGCCAGTCCGTGGAGAGCCTGGCCACGTCGCTGGAGCACACGGACCTGCTGTACCTGGGGCTCAACTGCGCCACGGGTCCGGACTTCATGACGGACCACATCCGCTCGCTGTCCTCCATGAGCCCGTTCCCGGTGTCGTGCGTGCCCAACGCGGGGCTGCCGGACGAGAACGGCCAGTATCTGGAATCGCCGGAGATGATCTCCCGGTCGCTCCGGCGCTTCTGTGACAACGGCTGGATCAACGTGGTGGGTGGCTGTTGCGGCACGCACGCGGGCCACATCGAGGCGCTCGCTGCCATGGTGAAGGGCCTCAAGCCGCGCACGGAGACGCCGAAGCCGCGCTCGTCGCTGTCCGGCGTGGACTACCTGGAGGTGACGGACGAGCAGCGCCCCATCATCGTGGGCGAGCGCACCAACGTCATCGGCAGCAAGAAGTTCAAGGAGCTCATCGTCGCGGGTGCGTTCGACGACGCGTCGGAGATTGCCCGCGCCCAGGTGCGGCGGGCGGCGCAGGTCATCGACATCTGCCTGGCGAACCCGGACCGGGACGAGCTGGAGGACATGCGCCACTTCCTGGAGGTGGTGGTCAAGAAGGTGCGCGTGCCGCTGATGATCGACTCGACGGACGAGAAGGTCATCGCCATGGCGCTCACGTACTGCCAGGGCAAGGCCATCATCAACTCGGTCAACCTGGAGGACGGCGAGGAGCGCTTCGAGAAGGTCGTCCCCCTGGCGAAGGCGTTCGGCGCGGCGCTGGTGGTGGGCTGCATCGACGAGGTGGGCATGGCCGTCACGCGCGACCGCAAGCTCGCCGTGGCCGAGCGCAGCTACGATCTGCTCACCCAGAAGTACGGCATGCGTCCGGAGGACCTGTACTTCGACCCGCTGGTGTTCCCGTGCGCTTCGGGTGATGCGCAGTACACCGGCAGCGGCGTGGAGACGATTGAGGGCGTGCGCCTCATCAAGCAGCGCTTCCCGCAGTGCCGCACGGTGCTGGGCATCAGCAACGTGTCCTTCGGTCTGCCCACCGCGGGCCGCGAGGTGCTGAACTCCGTGTTCCTGTACCACTGCGTGCAGGCGGGCCTGGACATGGCGCTCGTCAACTCGGAGAAGCTGGAGCGCTACCCGTCGCTGCCGGAGGAGGAGCGGAAGCTCTCCGAGGACCTCATCTACAACCGGGGACAGGACCCCGTGACGCCCTTCGCGGCGCACTTCCGCGAGCGCAAGCCCGCGCGCGCCCAGGTGAGCAGCCTGCCGCTGAACGAGCGGCTCCAGCGCTACATCATCGAAGGCACGCGCGACGGGCTCACGGCGGACCTGGACCTGGCGATGAAGGAGATGTCTCCGCTGGACATCATCAACGGGCCGCTGATGAAGGGCATGGACGAGGTGGGCCGCCTCTTCGGCGCCAACGAGCTCATCGTCGCGGAGGTGCTCCAGAGCGCGGAGTCCATGAAGGCGGCGGTGAGCCACCTGGAGCCGCACATGAGCCAGACCCAGACGGCGTCGCGCGGGAAGATCGTCCTGGCGACGGTGAAGGGGGACGTGCACGACATCGGCAAGAACCTGGTGGAGATCATCCTCGCCAACAACGGCTTCCAGGTGGTGAACCTGGGCATCAAGGTCCCGCCCGAGCAGCTGGTGCTGGCGGTGAAGGAGCACCGGCCGGACATCCTGGGCCTGTCGGGCCTCCTGGTGAAGAGCGCGCACCAGATGGTGGCGACGGCGGAGGACCTGAAGCGCGCGGGCGTGGAGACCCCCATCCTGGTGGGCGGCGCGGCGCTCAGCCGCAACTTCGTGGACCGCAACATCGCCCCGGCCTACGGCGGCGGCACCGTGGCCTACGCGCAGGACGCGATGAACGGCCTGGAGCTGGCGAAGCAGATTGTCGAGCCGGGCGCGCACGCGAAGCTGAGGGATGACCTGGCCGCGCGGCGGCTGAAGCTGGCGCAGGAGGCGAAGGACCGGCCCGCGCCCGCCGCCCCGGTGCGCCGCTCGCGCAGCACGGAGGTGCCGGTGCTGACCACGGTGCCGCCCGCGCCGGACTTCGCGCGGCACGTGCTCACCAACACGCCGTTGGATCACATCTGGAAGTTCATCAACCCGGTGATGCTCTACGGCCGCCACCTGGGCCTTCGCACGTCGTCGCGCGCGCTGGGCACCCCTGCCGAGGCCGACCTCGCGAAGACGGAAGAGGGCCGCAAGGCGCTGGCGCTGAAGGAGGCGGTGGAGGAGCTGAAGACGCTCCTGCGCGGCGGCGTGATGCATGCGCGCTCGGTGTTCCAGTTCTTCAAGGCGGCCAGCGACGGCGACCGCGTGCTGCTCTTCGACGGCACCACGGGCGAGCCGGTGACGTCCTTCGACTTCCCCCGGCAGGACAAGGACAACGGCCTGTGCCTGGCGGACTACGTGCGGCCGCTGGAGAACGGCAAGCCGGTGGACGCGCTCTCGCTGTTCGTCACCACCGCGGGCGCGGGCATCCGCGAGCTGTCCGAAGGCTTCAAGGCCAAGGGCGAGTTCCTCAAGATGCACGCGGTGCAGGCGCTGGCGCTGGAGACCGCGGAGGGCTACGCGGAACTGCTGCACACGCAGCTGCGCAGCATGTGGGGCTTCCCGGACCGCGCGGACATGACGATGCTGGAGCGCTTCCGCGCGGAGTACACCGGCAAGCGCTACTCGTTCGGCTACCCGGCATGCCCGCGCCTGGAGGACCAGACGAAGCTGTTCGCCGCGCTCAAGCCGGAGGAGATCGGCGTGCAGCTCACCGACGGCTGCATGATGGAGCCCGAGGCGAGCGTGTCCGCCATCGTCTTCCACCACCCGAACGCGACGTATTTCTCGGTGACTTGATGCGTCGGGGGCTCGAAGGCCGGGCCCGGGCGTGGCGGACGGGTTAGATTGCCGCCATGCCTTCGCCCACCATCCGTCGCGCCGTCCAGCTCCTGCCCGCGTGTGCCACGACGGGCATTGGCAGCCTGCCGCACACCCAGGTGGAACTGGGCCTGCAGGCCGCGCTCGCCATGGACATCCCGTTCCTGCCGCAGCTGCCGGTGGGCCATCCGTCCGAGCTGATGATCCCCGCCGCGCTGGAGGGCCTGCCGGGCCTGCGCTTCGACGAGGACGGCGTCTGCACGGTGGACGTGGGCGCGTGGAACGCGGGGCGCGAGGCCTTCGAGAAGCGGCTGGAGGCGGCGCTCGCCTCCGGGGACCTGGAGTCCTTCGAGCCCACCGCGGACGCGTGCCGCGCGTGGAAGCCGTTCCTCTGGGAGGTGGAGCACCGCAAGCTCGCCTTCGCGAAGGCGCAGCTGTCCGGCCCCTTCACGGTGCGCTCCGTGGTGCTCACCGCGACGGGTGAGCCGGTGCTGGCGGTGCCGGGCCTGGACGCGGCGCTGTACCGGCTGGTGATGGTGCGCGCGCTGGCCATGGTGCGCGCCCTCAAGCGCACGGGCACCACGCCCCTGTTCTACCTGGACGAGCCGGGCCTCTACGCCTACGTGCGGATGAACCCGCAGCACCTGCTGGCGCAGCAGGAGCTGCGGCTGCTGGTGGTGGCGCTGCAGCGTGAAGGCGCGCTCGTGGGCATCCACTGCTGCGGCAACACGGACTGGGGCGTGCTGCTGGACGCGCAGGCGGATCTCGTCTCGCTGGACGTGCGGCTGTCGCTGGACGCGATGCTGGAGGAGACGGACGCGCTCAAGCGCTTCCTGGACTCCGGCGCCACGCTGAGCCTGGGCGTCATCCCCACGGACCTGGCGTCCACGTATTCGGTGGAGGAGCTGTCGGACTCGGTGGAGGCGTCGTTGAAGGCGGCGCTGCCCAACGACATCGGCTTCGCGCGTGCGCTGTCCACGGTGCTGCTGACGCCCGCGTGCGGGCTGGCGATGCGCTCGGTGGTGGACGCCGAGCGCATCCTGGAGGAGCTCAAGCAGGCCCAGCGCCGGCTGAAGCGGGCACTGGAATCCGAACGCCCTTCGCTCCAGGGACTTCCGCCCGCGCACTGAAGGCGCGCGGGCGACCGTCGCGGCTGACTACTGACGGCCGAGCCGCAGCTCGCGCTCAGCCTGGTGCCAGTCGTGCTCGGGGTTGCCGTGCGTGCCGCCCCGGGCCTGGAAGATTTCGTAGGCGCGACGGGCAATCTGCTCCTGCGTGGGCGCGGCGGTCTTGCTCGTGGGCGCGCTCGCCGTGGCCACCGGCTTCTTGTCCTCGGTGCGCTCCGGCGCGGCCTTGGGGGCCGGGTTCGGCTGCGACTTCTGCGCGTTCTGACGGGCCATGGGGCTTCCTCCTGGAAAAGGCGACCTGAAGCTTCGGCCGCGCCCCTCTCTCGCGGAAGAGACCCAAGGCGTACGGGGTTGCCGGAGCGACATCCCAGGTCGCGAAGTGTTGAGGGACCAACGGGCCATTCCGCTCGGAAAATCCATCAGCGGAATGCGCCCGTACGTGCGGTCCGGGAGTGGATGGCCGCCATGCGCTTCAGCGGCCGGCCGCCTTCCGGGCAGGGCGGCTCGCCGTCTTCTTCTTCGCGGGCGCGGCGTCGCCTCCCAACACTCCGTGCCCCAGCACGGCATCGAGCGCGCGCTGCATCGCGGTGCTCATGCCCAGCGCCTCTGCTTCCTGCGGCGTGCACCAGCGCAGGTCCTGGAACGCCGCGGACTTCGTGGGGCGCTTGTCGCCCGTCACGCGCAGCAGCCGCAGCGTGAGGTCGCGGTGGGTGAGCTGCCGGCGCACGCTGTCCAGCGTGCCCTCCAGCGTGAGCGGCGCGCCCAGCGTCGTCGCCAGCCGCTCCGTCGCCTCCGCTTCGGACGTGTCCTCCTCCACCTCCACGGCGGGCAGCTCCCACAGGCCGCCAAAGAGGCCCTTGTCCGCGCGACGTGCGAAGAGGAGCGTGCCCGCGTGCGGCCACACGGCCAGCGCCAGGAACAGCTTGCGGGGCGCGGCGCGCACCTTGGCCGGAGGCAGCTCGTCCACGCGGCCCTTCTTGAACGCGATGCACCCGTCGCGCACGGGGCACAACAGGCACAGCGGTGACTCCGGCCGGCACACCGTGGCGCCGTGCTCCATCAGCGCCTGGTTGAAGTCTCCGGGCCTCTGACCCTTCACCAGCGCGGAGGCCAGCGCCCAGAGCGTGGCCTCGCGGTCGCGGTCCCCGGGCAGGCCCTCCACCTCGAAGAGGCGCGACAGCACGCGCGCCACGTTGCCATCCACGATGGGAGCTTCCTCGCCAAAGGCGATGGAGGCCACGGCCCCGGCGGTGTAGCGCCCGAAGCCGGGCAGGGTGAGCAGCTCCTCCGCCGTGGATGGGAGCTTCCCTCCGAAGCGCTCCACCACCTCCTGCGCGGCCCGGTGCAGGTTGCGCGCGCGGGAGTAGTAGCCCAGCCCCTTCCACCCGGAGAGCACGTCGTCCAGGGGCGCGGAGGCCAGGGCCTTCACCGTGGGAAAGCGCGCGAGGAAACGCTCCCAGTACGGGATGACCGTGGACACCTGCGTCTGCTGGAGCATGACCTCGCTGAGCCAGATGGCGTACGGGTCGCGCGTGCGGCGCCAGGGCAGGTCGCGCTTGTTCCGGTCGTACCAGGAGAGCAGCGGACCATGAATGGCGGCGTGGCGTTCAGGGGAGACGGGGGCGGGGAGTGCCGCGCTGTCGGTGCGCTTGCGTGGGCTCATGTGATTCTTCGCGGGGGTGGCGCGGCACCATACCTGTACGGTCGGGCGCACCCGGCGTTTTTACCGACGGCAGGGGGCGGTTGTCCGGCCGCCCGTCCCTCTTCTGGCGGGGCGGGCGATCGTCTATAGGATGCCCCGCGTCCATGGCCCGCCCTCCCATCACCAACGACTTCTCCTGGTCCAAGAGCCGCCACGAGAAGTTCTCCGAGTGCCTCCGGGCCTACTACCTCTACTACTACCGCTCCTGGGGCGGTTGGGAGGCGGAGGCGGCGAAGGACGTGCGCGAGCTCTACGTCCTCAAGAAGCTGCACAACCGCTACACCTGGGCGGGCAGCATCGTGCACGAGGCCCTCAAGGACGTGCTGCTGGACTGGCGCGCCGGCCGTGACGTGGACCCCGCGAAGGTGGAGGCGCGCACGCACAAGCTGATGCAGGACGACTTCCGGCACTCGCGCTCCAAGGCCTACTGGACGACGAAGTACCGCAAGCCCTTCACCGGCCTCGCGGAGCACGAGTACGCCGAGGACGTCCCCAACGAGTCCTGGAAGCAGAACTTCGAAACGGTGCGCAACGCGCTGACCTGGTTCTTCCAGTCGCGCTGGCCCACGGTGGCGAAGGGGCTCAAGCCCGCGCAGTGGCTGGAGGTGGACGCGGGCTTCGACTTCGCCCACTTCGTCATGGACGGCGTGAAGACCTTCGCCATCCCGGACTTCGCCTACGTGGACGCCGAAGGCTCCGTCGTGGTGGTGGACTGGAAGACGGGCCGCTCGCGCGAGGGCTACGACGAGCAGGTGCTGGGCTACGCGCTCTACATCGCGCAGCGCTACCGCTACCCGCTGGAGAAGGTGCGCGCGTCGCTCGTGTACCTCAACGAGGGACTGGAGCACGACGTGACGGTGGATCCGTCCGCCATGGACTCCTTCCGCCAGCACTTCGCCCGGAGCGTGGAGGGGATGCGCGCGCTGCTCAAGGACCCTGCCACCAACACGCCGAAGGAGCCGGAGGCCTTCCCGCAGACGGGGAACCTGGACGCCTGCGCCCGCTGCGTCTTCCGCCGTCCGTGTGGCCGGGAGCCCGCGGTGGCGCAGGCCCGGCCCCGGGTCGCCTGAAACGCTGCTACCGCGCGGAAGCGAGCCGGCGCACCACCACGCCCGCGGCGTTCATGCCGAAGGCGGAGGTGACGAACGCCACGCTGCCGTCAATCTGCGTGCGGTGGTCGCAGGTGTGGAACTCGTTGTCCTGCGGGCAGACGCACAGGAAGCCGTCGGTCGCGTCGTCGTAGTTGAGCGGCACCGGCTGCCGGCGCGTCTCGATGGAGTACACGGCGGTGATGCCCGTGTGGCGCTCCGTCTCCACGCCGTACTTGCGCTTGAGCAGCTTGCGGATGTCCTTGGCGAACGGGTCCATGTGCGTCTCGCTCAGGTCCTCCACGCGGATGGCCGTGGGGTCCAGGCGTCCCGCCGCGCCCATGGAGCTGACCACCGGCAGGCCCAGCGTCACGCACCGGTGCAACAGGTGCAGCTTCGCCTTCACGTTGTCGATGGCGTCCACCACGAAGTCGTAGCGGCCCGCGGGCAGGAGCGTCTCCGCCAGCTCCTCGCGGTAGAACTCGCGCAGGGCCTCCACCTTCGCCTGCGGGTTGATCTCCTGGCAGCGCTGGGCCATCAGCTCCGCCTTCGACTTGCCCACCGACTTCACCGTCGCGTGCAGCTGGCGGTTGGTGTTGGTGACGCACACGTCGTCGTGGTCCACCAGCGTGAGGCGGCCCACGCCGCTGCGCACCAGGCCCTCCGCGGTGAAGCTGCCCACGCCGCCCAGGCCGAACACCACCACGTGCGCGTTGGCCAGCCGCTCCATGGCGTTGTCGCCCAACAGGCGCGCCGTGCGGTCGAAGCGGCGCGAAAGCTTGAAGGGCTTGGCCAGCGAGGCCGCGGGCTCGACGGTGTTCGAAGCGGCCGGGGAGGCGGGGGGCGCCTCGGGCTCGGCGGTGGGGGTGGGGGCGGGCTGCGGGTTCATGAAGGGCTCCTCTATCACGCGACGCTCGCCTACCGCGAAGGGGAGGGGAAAGCTTCCCGGAAGAGGCGCCGGGCGTTCTCGGTCGTCCGCTGGGCGAGCGCCTCCACCGGCTCCCCCAGCACGTGCGCCATGCCCGCGAGGATGTGGGGCAGGTAGCCGGGTTCGGAGCGCTGTCCCCGGAAGGGCGTGGGCGCCTGGTCCGGCGAGTCCGTCTCCGCCACCAGCCGGTCCGCCGGAATCACGCGCAGGGCGTCCAGCGGCTTGCGCGCCTCCGCCCACGTCACCGGGCCCGCGAAGGAGAAGTGACAGCCCTTCTGGATGTAGAAGCGCGCCAGCTCCGCGCCGCCGCTGTAGCTGTGCATCAGGATGCCGGCCTCCGGCCAGGCTTCCGCCTTCAGGAACTCCATCAGCGCCGGGTGCAGCCGGTGGCAGTGCATCAGCACCGGCAGCCCGTGCTTGCGCGCCAGGGCCAGGTGGCCGCGCAGCACCGCCAGCTGCCGCTCCAGCGGGGCGCCAGGGAGGGACGGGCCGTCCAGGCCGCACTCGCCCACCGCCACCGCGCCGCCCTGGGACAGCAGCGCGTCCAGCCGCTCCAGGTGCGCGCCGTCATCCTCCGGCGGCAGGTCCGGCAGGAACTGGGGATGGATGCCCAGCCCCACCTGGATGCGCGCGTCCTTTCGCGGCAGCGCGAGCAATGGCTCCCACGTGTCCGGGCCCACCGCGGGGATGAGGATGCCGTGCAGGCCCGCGGCCCAGGCACGCGCGACAACGCTGTCGCGGTCCGGGTCGAAGCGCGAGGCGTCCAGATGGCAGTGCGTGTCGATCATTGAGCACCCTTCTTCGCAGACCCGTTCAATCACTGACAGCCCTGGATGGCGTGCCCTTCAAGGCGTCCCGGCACCCATGAACGCGAAGCTAAGACGCGCCCCCTGACTTTGGATCCATCGCGATTGTGGAGGCGTGGAAATGACCAAGCGTGTGGTGTTGGGGGCGCTGTTCGGGGCACTGGCGGTGCTGGGCACGGGCTGTGGCGACGAGTGCGTCGATCAGTTCGACTGCCGTGACAAGGGCGCCGCCCCGGCGGGCCAGGAATGGATCTGCAACGCGGACAACAAGTGCGAGCTGCAGAACCTCGTGCTCCCGCCGGAAGAGGACGCCGGCACGGAAGAGGACGCGGGCACGGAGGTCGACGCGGGCGCCGAGGTCGACGCGGGCACGGAGGTCGACGCGGGCACCGAGGACGCCGGGACGGAAGTGGACGCCGGCACCGACGCGGGCATGAACGTGGCCAAGGGCGACGCGTGCACCGCGTCCACGGACTGCATGGCGGGTCTGCGCTGCGAGGCCGCCACCTGCCAGTCGCTCCTCATCGCCGTGACGGGCAACGACGGCGGCACGCGCGCGCTGGTGACGGAATACGACGTGCCGGGGATGACGTCGCTCAGCGCCAACGGCGTCGCCAGCGCCTACCCGCGCTTCGGCCCGGACGGCGCCCAGGTGGCCTTCGTGCAGGGTGACGTCACCGGCGCCGCGGGTGAGCTCGCGGTGCGCCCCGTGCCGCTCACGGCCGACGCGCCCACCGTGCTGACCACGGGCACGGCCGCTGGCGGTGCGCGCATCCGCTACATGGAGTGGGAGCCGGGCAGCCTCATCGCCTGGGTGCGCGGCAGCACGGGCATCTCCACCATCGCGGCGACGGGCGGCTCGCCCGCGCAGGCCACCGGCAACGGCACCTTCCCGGACTGGGCGCCCAACGGCACGGATTACGCGTACAGCGCCGCGGGCAACGGCATCTACGTCTCCACGGGCGGCGCCGCTCCGGCTCCGCTGGCGGGGTCGCCCACCTCGGGCGAGCAGCCGCACTACAACCGCACCACCTCGCAGCTGCTCTTCCTGGCCAACCCGGAAGGCACCACCGTGAACTTCGGCACGGAGGCCACCCCGGTGCTCAAGCTGTACTCGCTGCCGGTGACGGGCGGCGGCGACCCGAAGCTGCTCGCGGGCACCTCGACCCGGGCCGTGGAGGGCGGCTCGGTGGATTCGTACATCGCGAACCCGAACTGGTCGCCGGACGGCAAATGGGTGGCGTACGTGCGCGCGAACTTCCTGCTCGTCAACAACGCGGCCACGCTGTGCGGCAACGTTGGCGCGGAGCTGTGCGGCACCGACCGGGGCAACGACATCTACGTGCAGGGCGTGGACAGCTCGGGCGGGAAGCTGGGCGAGCCGGTGCTCTTCGCGGAGAACGCCACGCTGCCGTCGTTCTCCCCGGACGGCCGGCTCGTGGCCTACATCTTCGGTGGCCAGCTCGTCGTGCGGGCCATCGACCCGGCCACGGGCGCCGCGACCGGCACGGCCATCACCCACCCGAAGGACACGTACACGGTGCTGACGAGCGAGGGTGACGACCACCGCCCGCGCTGGCAGCCCCGCTAGCCACACGCCTCCCAAGCCCCGGACTCCGGGGCTTCCCGGCCCGTGTTTCCCATTTCTCAAGGGAACACGGGCCGTCGTGTTTCAGGTGCGAAGCGCGCCGCACACCCGGCGCGAAGTGACGAACGCGGGCAGTCTAGGGTCCGGATGAACCCCGAGCGGATCCATTACCCGGTCCAGCGGATCCACGTTCCAGGACGAAAAGGGAGGGGAGAAGGGCTCCACCCGCGCTCACGCGAAACGCGGCACCTGGTGGAGGAAGACTGACAGCCGTGTCGCGGCGGCTCCGCGCCCGCGCGCTCCCTGGTGATGGAGCACGGCCTGGGCTTCGCGGGCCTTGGACGCGGGCGCTTTTCAGCCCACGACGACGATGCGGCGGCCCAGCGCGCGGGTCATCTGCGGGGACGTGACGAGCTCCAGCACGCCGCTCATCTCTCCGCCCGCCGTGTCGAACGCCGCCGCGATGACTTCGCCCACGGTGAGCTGGGCCTTCTGGGCCGCCACCCGCGCGCGCTTCGCCGTGCGACGCAGCGCGGGCATCACCCGCCGACCCTGCCGCCGCACCGTGCCACCCTTCGTCTTGCCTGCGGTCCGCTTCGCCATGGTTCCTCCCGCCACTGCCGACACGCGGGTGAGTACCTCGTCGGTCTGACACCATGCAGGCGAGGTGCCAGGGCTCAGCCTCCCCGTCAGGTTCCTGAATCCAGGGGTTTTCCTCGCGGGTAGCGGGTTTCCGAGGGGCGAGCAGGCCTTCCTTTTTTCAGCCCTTCAGGGTCGTTCCTCGTTCTGTCGAGTTTTTCGTTCACCCAGTGCGGCGATTTCCACGCATCGTTCAATGGCGCGCACCTACCCGAGGTCGTGCGACGACAGGGCTGGGTCGGGTGTCACCCCCTGGCCACAGTCCCTGCGGGCAGGCGACCACGGTGCGGTTGGGACGCGGCGGGGCTTTGGGGTAGAGGGCGGGCGCCCATGCGAGTCCAGGTCCTCTTCCACGACAACTGTTTCGACGGCGCGGCCAGCGCCGCGGTCTTCACCCGCTTCTACCGGGAGCGCGTGCGCGCGGACGCGACGTTCAGCTACCGGGGGCTGGCCCACAAGCCAGGGGCGGAGGGCATCGACCCGGCCGTCTTCACCGGCGACGAGAACGTCATCGTCGACTTCCGCTACAGCCAGGACGCGCGGCTCACCTGGTGGTTCGACCACCACGCCTCCGCCTTCCAGCAGCCCGGCGACGAGCCCCACTTCCAGCGCGACACCAGCGGCCGGAAGTTCCACGACCCGCACCGCAAGAGCTGCACGCTGTACCTGGCGGACGTGGCGCGCGAGCGCTTCGGCTGGGACGCGTCCCCGCTCAAGGACCTGCTGTACTGGGCGGAGATCATCGACGGCGCGCAGTTCCCCAGCCCCCAGATGGCGGTGGCGCTGGAGGAGCCCGCGCTGCGCATCATGACGGTGCTGGAGGCGACGAAGGACGACACGCTCATCCCGGAGGTCATCCGGCGCATGCAGACGGACAGCCTGGCGGACATCGCCGCGTCGCCCCTCATCGCCGCCCCGCTGGAGCCGCTGCTCTTTAAGCACCAGCGCAACATCGACCTCGTGCGCGAGAAGGCCCGGTACGAGAACGGCGTCGTCTCCTTCGACCTGGTGGACGAGGGCGTGGACAGCCTCAACAAGTTCATCGCGTACGCGCTCTATCCGGACGCGCGCTACACGCTGTGGGTGGGGAAGGGCGCGTCGCGCGCCAAGGTCTCGCTGGGCTCCAACCCGTGGAAGCCGGAGACGCGCAAGCACGACCTGTCCGCCATCGCCGGCCGCTACGGCGGGGGCGGTCATCCGGTGGTGGCCGCGGCGAGCTTCAAGGCGGATCAGGCCGACAAGGCCCGGGCCGCGTACCAGGAGATTCTCGCGGAGCTGTCCGGCGCGCGCTGAAGCGCCGGGCCTTCGCGGGAGCTAGGGGCGGGCGAAGAGGTCGAAGCCCGCCTGCCGCAAGAGCCGCACCACCGACAGCATGGGCAGCCCCTGCACGTTGGTGCGGTCGCCCTCCAGCTTCTGGAGCAGCGCCTGCCCGCGGCCCTCCACGCGGTAGCTGCCCGCGCAGCCCTCCCACTCACCGGTGTCCAGGTAGCGCTCCAGCTCCTCCGCCGGCACGGGGAAGAACGTGAGGCGCGTGTCCTCCGCCGTCTCGGAGTGGTGGCCGCCCGGCCCCAGCAGGCACACGGCGGTGTGGATGACGTGGGTGTTCCCCAGCAGGCGCGTCAGCTGCGCGCGCGCCGCGTCCCGGTCCTGGGGCTTGCCCAGCACGTCGCGGCCCACCTCCACCAGCTGATCCGCGCCCAGCACCCAGGCGTCAGGATGGCGCTCTTGCACCGCGCGGGCCTTGCGCACGGCGAGCATCCGCACGGCCTCCTCGGCGGGCAGGTCCGCGGGGACGTGCTCGTCCACGCCGGGGGCTTCGGTGCGGTAGGGCACGCCCAGCCCGTCCATCAAGGCCCGGCGCGCGCTGGAGGTGGATGCCAGGATGAGTTCGCTCATGGAGGCCGGAAGGGTAGTGCAGCCGGGGAGGGGAGGGGACCCCCCAGGCGGGCAGGCACGTCCCCGCTTCCTGTGCATGGGGCGGATGCCATAGCCTCCCTGCCCATGTCGCGGCGCGGTCTGCTCGCTGTCTGTCTCCTCCTGCTCGCTTCCTGCAAACGACCCCCTCCGGCGGACGCCGACGCGGGCACGGATGCGGGAGCGCTCGCGGAAGGCCCCCTGGACGCGGGCCCCCACGCCTCCCTGAAAACTCCGGAGACGCTCCCGGACGACGCGGTGGCGGAGGTGCATCCGCTGGCGGTGTGCGACGCGAAGGGCGGAGCCCCCCTGGACGCGGCCCGCGACTACTACGACGCCGGCCACTACGCGGAGGCGCTCTCCTGTGCCGCGCAGGCCGCCGCGCTGGAGCCGGACCTCGCCGCCGCCCACGCGGAACGGGGCGCCGCGCTGGCCGCGCTCAACCGCGAGCCGGAGGCGCAGCTTGCCTACGCGCGCGCTCTGGCCATCGACCCGGGGGACGCGGACGCGCTCCTGGGCGCCGCGCACCTGTACGCGGTGCAGCTGCCCTCCACGCGCGAGCGGGACGAACTGGGCGCCCTCTACGCCGAGCGCGGCCTGTCCCAGCCCTCCACGCCCCCGGAGCTCGTGCCGTCGCTGGCGCTGGTGGCCGCCATGGCCTTCAACGACCTGGGGCAGGCGGACCAGGCGCTGGACCGCGCTGCCATCGTGCTCGCCCGCGAGCCGGGCAACGCCGAGGCGAAGTACGAGAAGGCCCTGGCCCTCTTCGAGCTGTGCCGCTTCCGCGAGGCGAAGGTGGCCTTCGCCTCACTCCTGAAGGACAAGGACCGCGCGGCGCACGCGCACCAGCACCTGGGCCTGCTCCTGGAGCGCGATGGGCAGTGGGCCAAGGCGGAGGACCACTTCCAGAAGGCCCGCGCGCTGGAGCCCGAGGACTTCCCCCCGCCGCCCCTGCCGTCGCCGGACGAGTTCAAGGCCCAGGTGACGCGCGCGCTGGCGGACCTGCCCGCGGACATGCGCCGCGACCTGGAGGGCGTGCCGGTGGCCACGGAGGAGATTCCCTCCGAGGACGACCTGCTCGCCAACCAGCCGCCCCTGTCGCCCACCATCCTGGGCCTTTTCAGGGGGCCCTCCCTCCAGGAGCCGTGCGACGGCTCGGAGACGCCCTGCCGCTCGGTGGCCCTCTACCGGCGCAACCTGGCCCGCGCGGTGCGCACCCCCGAAGAGCTGCGCGAACAGATTCGCGTGACACTGCTGCATGAAATCGGGCATCTGCGCGGGGAAGACGACGAGGAACTGGCCGCGCGCGGCCTGGAGTGAGCTCAAGACATGCCTTCCCTTCCCACCGCCCGGGTCAGCCTCAAGGGCGCCAAGACGCTGCGTCGTGGCACCCCCTGGGTGTACCGCACGGAGCTCACCGATGCCCCCGCCACCGACACGCCGGGCGCGGTGGTGGCCGTGGTGGATCCGCAGGGCAACCCCATCGGCCAGGCGCTCTACGCCCGCCGCTCCCCGCTCGCCCTGCGGCTGCTCACGCGCAAGGGGCCGAATGAGGAGAAGGTGGACGACGCCTTCTTCATCCGCCGCCTGGAGGCCGCGCTCGCCCGCCGCGCCGTGCTGCCGGGCCGGGACGGCCTGCGCCTGGTGCACGGCGAGGCGGACCTGCTCCCCGGCTTCTTCGTGGACCGCTACGGCCAGGGCCTCACGGTGCAGACGCTGTCGGAGGGCATGGACGCGCGCAAGGAGATGCTCGCGCGAGCGCTGGTGGAGAGGACGGGCGCGAGCCACGTGGTGTGCCGCGACGACGCCTCCGGCCGCGACTTCGAGAGCCTGCCCCGCGAGGTGCGCCTGCTGCACGGCGAGGGCGCCGCGCGCTTCACCTACCACGAGGGTGACAACCGCTTCGAAGTGGACCTGCTGGGCGACATGAAGACGGGCGCGTTCCTGGACCAGGTGGACAACCACCTGCGCGCGGGCGAGCTGGGCCGGGGCGAAGCGCTGGACTGCTTCAGCTACCACGGCGGCTTCGCGCTCGCGCTCGCGAAGCACTGCACGTCGGTGCTCGCCGTGGAGCAGGACGCGAAGGCCGCTGCGCGCATCCAGACGAACGCGGAGGCCAACGGCCGCGCCAACGTGAAGGTGGAGAACGGCAACGCGTTCGACGTGCTGCGCCGCTTCGACCAGGAGGGCCGCCGCTTCGACACCATCGTCCTGGACCCGCCCGGGCTGGCCAAGCGCCGCGAGGGCCTGGCCACCGCGCTGCGCGCCTACCACGAGCTCAACCTGCGCGCCCTGCGCTGCCTCAAGCCGGACGGCCTGCTGGTGACGTGCTCGTGCTCCGGGAAGCTGGACCGGCAGGGCTTCGAGTCCATGGTCCTGGACGCCGCCGCGGACGCGAAGCGCCCGGTGCAGATTCTGGAGCGGCGGGGCGCCGGGCTGGACCACCCCGTGCTCGCGGGCCTCGCGGAGACGGAGTACCTCAAGGCCCTCTACGTGCGCGCCCTTTAAGGCCGTGCGCGGCGCAGGCAGGGGGCTGGGGCTGCTCTACGGGATGCCCAGCTCCTTGCGCAGCCGGCCCACGACCTTGAAGTACTCGGTGCGGGAAAAGCCCACGTTGAGGATGTGGAAGTCCTTCTTGGACAGCCCCACGCAGCCGAAGCAGTAGTTGCAGTCCTGCAGGTTCTTGCTCATCACCACGTACGCGCTGCTGGAGCAGTTCTCGCTCTGCACGCAGTAGGCGCACGCGTGGCAGTTCTTGCACTCCACGCAGTGCGAGCAGTTGGTGCACAGCTCGCACCGCGTGCAGTGCGTGCACTGGTGGCAGCTGTCGCAGTCCTTGCAGAACATGCAGTTGGCGCAGCGCTGGCAGCCCTCGCACGCATAGGAGCCGGGGTTGCCCGGGTCCACCGCGTAGCTCTTGGACAGCTTCTGGAACTGGTCCATGAACTCGCGCTTGCCCAGGGACGACACGCCCAGGCGCGCCGCCTTCTCCTGCTCCATCAACTCCTGGGTCGTCTGGGGCCGCGACCCCTTCTCCTTCACCGCCACAAACGCTCCTTGAAGTCCTGAATCACTGCAGCCGGGCCAGCCCGGCCAGGTCGATGCCTCGCGCCACCCGCCGCACCTCCACGGTGCTGGGGAAGCCGCGGCTGGTGACAGCCACCACGAACCGGTCACCCACCAGGAGGTTCGCCTCCGCGACGGCCTCGTCCGCGTCATAGCGCACGAAGCCCACGGCCTCCTTCCACTGGATGGGCGCCGTGGGGTCGCTGGCTGCCCGGCCGCGTGCCTTCTGCGCCGCCTCGCGGATGGCCTCCCCCAGCTTCAACCCCATGGTGGTGTCCACGATGCGCACCTTCACCTCGCGGCCTTCGCTCCGGGTGTAGGTGCGCTCCGCCTCCGACACGGACACCTCGCCGTACTTCCCGGTGGAGCCCGCGGTGGCACCCACCGTGAAGCCCTCCAGCGACTCCGGCAGGAACGGCGCCAGGTCCTTGAAGTACACGCACGGTGCGGCGGTCGTCACCACGTCGCGCGGGGTGGGAGATGTCGTGCGTTCGTCGTCAAGGCATCCGCCGCCCACGCCGAGCGCGAACGATGCGATGGCCAGCCGGAGGAAATAGTCGCGCACGAACGAATCAAAGGGTATCCCTGGCCCGCGCGCAATGGACCTTTCGAAGCTCAATCCTCCTCAGCGCGAGGCCGTGGTGACGCTCCAGGGCCCCCTGCTCGTGCTGGCAGGCGCTGGCAGCGGGAAGACGCGGGTCATCACCCACCGCATCGTCCACCTGCTCAACGAGCGGCCGAACCACATCATGGCCCGCAACATCCTCGCGGTGACCTTCACCAACAAGGCCGCCACGGAGATGAAGGAACGCCTCATCCACATGGCCGGGCCGCGCGCCCAGGGCGTGCTGGTGTGCACCTTCCACGCGTTCGGCGCGGAGGTGCTGCGCGAGGACATCCACCGGCTGGGCTGGCCGCGGAAGTTCGCCATCGCGGACATGGGCGACCAGCTCTCCATCATCCGCCGCGCCATGCGCGAGAAGCGCATCGACGACCGCGCCTTCGACGCGCGCAAGGTCCTCACCCTCATCTCCAAGGCGAAGAACTCCGGCGAGACGCCCCAGCCCAAGCCGGAGGGGATGGGGGACGACTACGACCTCATCACCTCCATGGTCTTCGCGGACTACCAGCTCGCGCTCAAGGCGCAGGGCTCGGTGGACTTCGACGACCTGCTGGTGCTGCCCGCGCGCCTCTTGCGCGAGCACCCGGACCTGCACCGCAAGTACACGGCGCGCTTCCAGTACCTCCTGGTGGACGAGTTCCAGGACACCAACCACGCCCAGCTGGACCTGCTCAAGCTGCTCGCGGGCGAGTCGCGCAACGTGTGCGCGGTGGGGGATGACGACCAGTGCATCTACTCCTGGCGCGGCGCGGAGGTGCGCAACATCCTGGACTTCGACCGGCACTTCCCGGGCGGCAAGGAGGTGCGGCTGGAGCAGAACTACCGCTCCTCCCAGCGCGTGCTGGACGCGGCCAACGCCGTCATCGCCAAGAACCCGGAGCGCAAGGACAAGCGCATGTGGACCGACCGCAAGGGCGGCCCACTGGTGAAGGTGGTGGCGTGCCCCAATGATGAAGAGGAGGCCCGCTTCATCGCGCACGAAATCCAGAAGCACATCTCGCTGGGCGTCCCCGCGGACGACATCGCGGTGCTCTACCGCACCAACGGCCAGGCCCACCCGGTGGAGGAGATGCTGCGCGAGAAGAACATCGCCTACGAAGTGGTGGGCGGCAGCGAGTTCTTCGACCGCAGCGAGGTGAAGGACGTCATCGCGTACTTCAAGGTCCTGGCGAACAAGCTGGACGAAATCTCCCTCATGCGCATCGTCAACGTGCCCTCGCGGGGCATTGGCGACGTCACCATGGAGCGGCTGCACGCGCACTCGCGCGCGGAGGGCGTGACGCTCTGGACGGTGATGCGCCGCGCGGACACCTATGACGACCTGCCCGCGGGCGCGGGCGGCAAGGTGCTGGAGTTCGTGGAGATGGTGGAGCGCTACCGCGAGGCCTTCGCCCAGACGCCCCGCCTGTCGGAGGCCACGCACAAGCTGCTGGAGGAGATCGGCTTCCGCGAGGCCACCCGCGCCAAGGCCGTCTCCGGCACTGCCGCGGACAAGAAGCTCAAGGGCGTGGACGGGGTGCTCGCGTCCCTGGAGAAGTTCGAGAAGCGAGAGGGCCCCAAGGCCAGCCTCCTCACGTACCTCAACCGCCTCAGCCTGGACACGCGCCAGGAGGAGGAGGACGTCCCGGGGCAGAACAAGCGCGTGACGCTGATGTCCCTGCACGCCTCCAAGGGCCTGGAGTACCGGCTGGTCTTCTTCATCGGCATGGAAGAGGACCTGATGCCCCACGGCGGCATGCAGGGCGAGGCCCAGAACCTCGAGGAGGAGCGCCGCCTCTGCTACGTGGGCATCACCCGCGCCAAGGAGCTGCTCTACCTCACCCGCTCCACCGTGCGCGTGAAGCGCGGCAAGGAAGTGCCCCGCACGCCCTCCCGCTTCCTGGAGGACCTGCCCCCGGACGCCTTTGAGGTCGTGGACATGGACGCGCCGCGTCAGGGGCCGCCGGACGAGAAGGAGAAGAACTTCTTCGCGAACCTGAAGGAGCGCTTCAAGAAGCCCGCCGCCGGGGGACCGGGCCCGGGCACCCCTGGCCGGGCGCCCTGAGGGGTCCCCCGTACGCCCAACCTTGACTTGATCCCGCCGTCCTACTAGGAGGGTCAGCCTTTCCGGGCTTCTGTCGGAGTTTAGGCGGAGGACCCGCGGTTGGTTCGCACGAGCACGCGACCCCTGGCATGCACCTGGGCGTCGCGCCGAAGTCTGGAGTGCACGAAATGTCGCAGAAGACCTACAGCGCCAAGGCTGGGGACATCAAGCGCCAGTGGCACGTCATCGACGTGTCCGACAAGGTGCTTGGTCGCGCCGCCAGTCAGATCGCCACCCTCCTGAAGGGCAAGCACAAGCCGACGTACACCCCGTCCATCGACACGGGTGACCACGTCATCGTCATCAACGCCGAGAAGGTGAAGGTGACGGGTACGAAGGAGACGGACAAGCAGTACTACCGTCACCCGTACGCCGGTTTCCCGGGTGCCCTGAAGATCACCAACCTCCAGAAGCTGCGCCAGCGTCACCCCGAGGACATCATCCTCAACGCCGTGCGCCGCATGCTGCCCCGCAATGCCCTGGGCCGTCAGATGATGACGAAGCTCAAGGTGTATGCTGGTGACACCCATCCGCACACCGCGCAGAAGCCGGTGGCGTTCAAGGTCGAGGCGTAAGAACAACCATGGCGATCAATCCTGAACTCGGTTTCTACGCCACGGGCCGCCGCAAGGAGGCCACCGCTCGCGTCTGGGTGCGTCCTGGCAACGGCGCTGTCGTCATCAACGGCCGCGACATCAACGAGTACTTCGGCCGTGAGACGTCGAAGATGGTGCTCAACCAGCCGCTGGAGATCCTGGAGCAGAAGGGCAAGCTCGACGTCACGGTCAACGTGCGCGGCGGCGGCCTCTCTGGTCAGGCCGGTGCCATCCGTCACGGCATCGCGCGCGCGCTGTGCGCCTTCACCCCGGAGTTCCGTCCGGCGCTGAAGAAGGCCGGCTTCCTCACCCGCGATGCCCGCGCGGTCGAGCGCAAGAAGTACGGCCAGCCCGGCGCCCGTCGTCGGTTCCAGTTCTCCAAGCGCTAATCACGCTTGTCGGCCAGCTGTCCGGCCGTTCGTCGGCGGGGGTTTCCTTCGGGAAGCCTCCGCCGTCGTGCTTTGCGGGCAAGCGGGTGGGCGCCGCCCCGTCGCGACGCGCGCGGGCGTTCTGCTACCATCCGGACACCCTCATGGAACTCAACGAAATCCTGCAGATCGCCCTGCGCGGCGGAGCCTCCGACATCCACCTGAAGGCGGGTCTGCCGCCCATGTTCCGTGTGGACGGTTCGCTGGTGCCGCTCAAGGACGGCCGCCGCCTGCCCCCGGAAGAGGTGGCGCGCATGGCGTTCGGCATCATGAACGAGTTCCAGAAGGAGAAGTTCAAGGTCAGCAACGAGGTGGACCTGGCCTACGGCGTGCCGGGCCTGGGCCGCTTCCGCGTGAACGTCTTCCAGCAGCGCGGCACGGTGGGCGCCGTGCTCCGCGTCATCCCCTTCAAGGTGATGACGATGAAGGACCTGCTGTTGCCCACGGTGCTGGAGAAGGTGTGTGGGGAGGAGCGCGGCCTGGTGCTGGTGACGGGCACCACGGGCTCCGGCAAGTCCACCACGTTGGCGGCGATGATCGACTACATCAACTCCAACGAAACCAACCACATCATGACCATCGAGGACCCCATCGAGTTCCTCATCCGCGACAAGCGCTCCATCGTGAACCAGCGCGAAGTGGGTGTGGACACGATGAGCTTCTCGCAGGCCCTGAAGTCCGCGCTGCGCCAGGACCCGGACGTCATCCTGGTGGGCGAAATGCGCGACCACGAGACCATTGAAACGGCGCTCCACGCCGCGGAGACGGGCCACCTGGTGATGTCCACGCTGCACACGCTGGACGCCACGGAGACCATCAACCGCATCGTGTCCGCGTTCCCCCCGCACCAGCAGAAGCAGGTGCGCCTGCAGCTCTCCAGCGTGCTGCGCGGCGTCGTCAGTCAGCGTCTGGTGCCGCGCGCGGACGGCAAGGGCCGCGTGGCCGCGGTGGAGGTGCTGCGCGTCACCGCGCGCGTGCGCGAGCTGATTGAAGACAAGGACCGCACGAAGGAGATCCACGACGCCATCTCGCAGGGCACGGACTCCTACGGGATGCAGACGTTCGACCAGTCGCTGATGAGCCTGGTGCGCAACGGTCTGGTCACCTACGACGAGGCCCACCGCCAGGCCAGCAACCCGGACGACTTCGCGCTGCGCTTCTCCGGCATCAGCGGCACGTCCGACTCCAAGTGGGACGCCTTCGACGCCAAGGCCGGCGAGGAGCGGCCCATCCCGGGCTCGCAGTCCTTCGCGCAGAAGGGCGCGCCCATCCAGGCGGCCCCGGTGGCGCCCACGCCCGCGCCGGTGCCCCAGGCTCCGCGTCCCGGAGCGCCCATGGCCGGCCGGCCCATGACGCCTCCTCCCGGCGTCGCGGCGCCGCGTCCCGCCACCCCGCCGCCCGGCGTCGTCCAGGGCCGGCCGCTGCCTCCGCAGGTGGCGGCCCGTCCGCCCACGCCCGCCCCGGTAGCCGCGCCCGCTCCGGCGGCCGGCGGCGACGACGACTTCCAGATCGAACGCTTCTAGGAAGCCCGGTGCGAAGGGGGGAGGGCGCCGCTCAGGCGTCGTCGTCCCCCAGCTGCGCGCGCAGCCGGGTGAGGCGCATGGGCCCGATGAGCCCCTGGTGCGCCAGCGTCTGGAGCAGCGACACGGTGGCGCGCACGCGCGCGTCCTGCACCTCGTCGGACTCCTGGACGACCTCGTTGTCGAGCAGCGTCTCCAGGTGCTCCGGATTGATGGACGTGGGCCCTTCCGACCAGGCGATGTCGAACAGCGCGCGCGCCATGTGCTCGCGCGCCTTGCGGTCCGCGTCGTTGGGCGCGGCCTTGGCGAACGCGAGGAACAGCGCGTCCACGGACTCCTTGGACAGCGCGGCCAGGGCGGGCACTTCCCCCAGCGACTCCTTCACGTAGTCCGCGTCGAAGCTGTCCACCTCCTGCTCGTAGCCGAAGGCCTCCTCCAGCAGGATGGACGCGAGGAACGCGTCGGACTCCTCGTCGCTCGCGCCTTCTTCCTTCAGCGCCTCGCGCGCCTTCTGCGTCGCGGCGGACAGGGACTCGTCCTGCGTGAGCGCGCGGGCGGCGGCGTGCGCGGCCAGCAGCACCAGCGCGGCCTGGGCGTCGGAGGACAGCGCGCGTCCGCTCACGCCCAGCAGCATGGCCTTCTGCTTGGGGTTGGCGTCCGCGGCCGTCACGAAGTGCTGCTCTTCCGGAGTCAGCGGTTCACCCGCCTTCTCCTTGCGGAGCGTTTCCCTGGCGGCGTCTGCGGTGAGGAAGCGGGCGAGGATGGGGTGCATGGCTTCGGCCTGTTACCACATGGTAGGGACTCCGCGATGGTTGACGAGCCCGAAGGCCCCGAGGCTGTCCAGCGCGCCACCGACGCCTGCCTGCGCCTGCTCAAGGCGCGCGGCCGCAGCCGGCATGAATTGACGCTCGCCCTGGAGCGCAAGGGCTATCCCGAATCCGTGCGCGACGCGGTGCTCGCCCGTCTGTCGGAATGGGGCTACCTGGACGACGCGAAGTTCGCGCGTGAACGCGCCCAGGCCCTGCTGGGCAGGGGCAAGCTGGGCCCCCGGGCCGTGCTCCAACGGCTCCAGGCCCACGGGCTGGAGGGCACGGAGGCGCGGCGGGCGCTGTCGGAGGCGAAGGACGCGGTGGGCTTCGACGCGCTGGAGGCCGCACGGCAGGTGCTGGAGCGCCGGCGCCTGGCCGGCCGCCCGCTGGACGCGAAGGAGCAGGCGAGGGCGGGGCGGCTCCTGCTCAGCCGGGGTTTCGCGCCGGACATCGTGACCCGGCTGGTGGGAGAACCTTCGCTGGACCCCTCCGGGCAGGACGAATAGTTTGGGGGCGTGATGCGCTCCGTCGTCCTCGTCCTGTCCGCCCTGATGTTGTCCGCCTGTGCCGCCCTCTCCGCGGGGCCCGCGGGCGAGCCCGACTACGCCGCCATGGCCGCGGAGAACCTGGCGCTGGGCGAGGCCGCGCTGGAGGACAACGACTACTTCAAGGCGGAGAAGTACTTCGACCACGTCCGCACCAAGTTCCCCTACCTGGAGGCCGCCCGCGAGGCGGAGCTGAAGCTGGCGGACCTGGACCTCGCCCGGGAGATGTACCCGGAGGCGCGCGAGAAGTTCGACTCCTTCATGCGACTGCACCCCACGCACCCCAAGGTGGACTACGCCGCCTACCGCGCGGCCTTCTCCTACGTGCAGGAGTTCCCCTCGGAGTTCTTCGCCCTGCCGCCTTCCTACGAGAAGGAGCAGAAGCCCATGTACGACGCGCTCCGGGCCATGAACGTCTTCCTGCGCGAATACCCGGATTCGCAGTACGTGAAGGACGCCACGGCGCACCGGGACGATGCCAAGCAGCGCCTGGCGCGCCATGAGCTGTACGTCGCGTCCTTCTACGCGAAGCGCGAGCGCTGGAAGGCCGTGGCCCAGCGTCTGGAGGGGCTGCTCAAGAACTATCCGGGCACGCCGCTGGAGGAGGAGGCCCTCTTCGACCTCCACAACGCCTACGTGAAGCTCAACGACGCGGAGCGCGCGCAGAACACGCTGAAGGAAGTCCTCAAGCGCCTGCCGGGCACGCCCGCCGCCCAGCGTGCCCAGAAGATGCTGGGCTCGTGAGGCGCTCGGAGGACTGGGGCCGGCTGGGGGGCATTGGCATCGCCGTGCTCGCCGCCGCCATCGTCCTCTTGTTCCTGGGCTCGCGCCTCCTGGGCGCCGCGGCCGGGCCGGAAGCCGAAATCATCACCACCCTGAAGGAAGCCGAGCACGACGGCGTGTCCCTGCCCGTGCCCGGTGCCCAGGCTCCGCTCGTCTCGCGCAAGCTCCAGTACGCTCGCATCTCCGTCTCCGTGGCGCCGGACGGCCAGAGCGCGGAGGCCTTCGCCACGCTGGACTTCGAGGGCGTGCTGGGCGCCACCACGGTCAGCACCGCGGGCGTGGAGGTGGTCCCCTTCACCCGCGCGTCCGGCCGGTGGAAGCCCGAGTCCTCGGTGGCGCCGCGGCTGGTGGCGGTGGTGGCGGCGCTGGAGGCGCGGCGGCAGGCCCTGGCACAAGGCCGGCCGGAGGCGCTGGCACGGTTGGCGGGCCCGGGCGGGGATGGCGGGGCGGGGCGGGCGTGGGCGGAGGTCGCCCCCTTGAGCAAGCGGCGGCTGACGGTCCAGGCGTGGTACGCCCGGCTGGAGCGGGACGACGTGACGGTGACGGAGCACTACCGGGTGGAGGGAGACCTTCCGGCCCGGCCGGTGGACACCCGGGGCGAGCGACCGCTTTTGCTCGTGCGCGAGGGCGATCAATTCTTGTTTTCGCCCGGGCTGATGTAGGCTTCCCGAGGAGGCAGGGGCCCGCGCGGGCCGAGTCATGGACGAAGCCCTCAAGCAGCTACTGACCCTCGGGCGCGGCTCCTTCGAGAAGAAGCAGTACGCCCAGGCCGAGCAGTTCTTGACGAAGGTGGTCGAGCAGAATCCGACCTTCGCCGACGTCTACAACATGCTCGGCATCATCTACCACGACCAGGGCCAGTTCGCCCGGGCGCAGCGGGCCTTTGAGTCCGCGCTGCGGCTCAACCCCGCGTACACCGAGGCCGCGCTCAACCTGGCGGTCATCTACAACGACATGGGGAAGTACGCGGAGGCGAAGGAGGTCTACCAGGCCGCCTTGTCCCGCCAGAAGGGCGCCCCTGGCGAGCTGGACCCCTACGTCATGAAGAAGGTGGCCAACATGTACGCCGACATTGGCGACGTGTTCGCCTCCAGCGGCGTGTGGGCCAAGGCCATTGAGGAGTACCGCCGCGCGCTGGCCCACTTCCCGGAGTTCGTGGACATCCGGCTGAAGCTGGGCAATGCCCTGCGTGACGCTGGCGACAACGCGGCGGCCCTGGCGGAGTACGAACAGGTCATCGCGCAGAATCCGTCGTACATTCCTGGACGGATCAACTATGGAATCGCCCTGTACTCGGCGGGACGCCGTGACGAGGCGGTGAAGGTCTGGGAAGACGTGCTCGTGCGCAGCCCCGGCAACAAGAGCGCGCAGATGTACCTCAACCTGGTGAAGGACCCGGGGAAGGCGGAAGTGACGGGTTGAGCACCATGGCAACTTCCATCATCGAGGTCGCGGCACCGTGAGCACTCCTGGCGGTACGGCGAAGTCCTTTGCCCTCAAGTTCATCTCCGGGAAGTACCAGGGCGGTGAGTTCCCGCTGAAGGCCAACAAGCAGATCGTCGTCGGACGGTCGAGCGAGTTGGACATGGTGCTGGTGGAGGACATGGTCTCGCGCAAGCACGCGAAGATCCTGTTCTCCGACGGAGCCATCACCATCGAGGACCTGGGGTCCACCAACGGCACCTTCGTCAACGGCGAGAAGGTCAAGCAGGCCAAGCTGAAGGAGGGAGACCGCATCCTCATCGGGACCTCCATCCTCAAGCTCGTGCACCAGGGCGCGGAGAGCGCCCCGGTGGACGAGAGCGTCGTGAAGCAGAAGCTGGAGGAGGCCGCCGCCGCCCAGGCCGCGCGCACCACCAAGGCCAGCTCCATGACGGGGAAGATTGAAGAGATTCCCCTCCCGGACCTGCTCCAGCTCTTCCACACGTCCAAGAAGAACGGCGTGCTCGTGGTGAACAACGCCCACGAGGGGAAGATCTACCTGCGCCAGGGCCGCGTGTACTACGCGGTCATCGACGACAACCACAACCTGGGCCCGCAGAAGAGCTTCAACCGCATCGTCACCTGGGAAGAGGGTGACTTCGAGCTGCGCGCCGCGGACACGCAGGAGTTCATGGTGGAGCTGGACTCCTCCACCGAAGCGCTCCTGATGGACGCCCTGCGGCAGCTGGACGAGTTCAAGCGTCTGCAGCCGAACCTGCCGCCCATGGCCACGGCGCTGCGCATCGCGCAGCCGCTGACGGCGCCCTTGAAGGAACTGACGCCGGAGCACCTGGACGTGCTGCAGCTGGTGCACAACCACGGCTCGCTGGGCGGCGTGCTGGACCACTCGGACGGCGATGACGTGCTCACCGCCGAAACGGTGGTGCAGCTCATGAAGCGCGACTACGTGCGCGCGGAGTAGGGCGGGAACACCATGGCGGGCAAGAAGCCGGTGGCGCCGAAGAAGCGCCTCACGGAGATGAGCCACTGCGCGGGCTGCGCGGCGAAGCTCAAGGCGGGGGACCTGGCGACGGTCCTGGGCGGGCTGAAGGGGGCGGCGTCCCACCCCCGGGCCCTGGTGGGCTTCAACACGAACGACGACGCGGCCGTGTACCAGGTCGCGCCGGGCATGGCCGTGGTGGAGACGGTGGACTTCTTCCCGCCGCTCGTGGACGACCCGTTCCAGTTCGGCGCCATCGCCGCGGCCAACGCGCTGTCGGACATCTGGGCCATGGGCGCGAAGCCGCTGTTCGCGCTCAATCTGGTCTGCTTCCCGGACGAGCTGCCGCTCAAGACGCTGCAGAAGATTCTCGCGGGCGGCCAGTCCAAGGCGGACGAGGCGGGCATCCCCATCCTGGGCGGCCACAGCATCCGCGACCCGGAGCCCAAGTTCGGCATGGCCGTCACCGGCGTGGTGCACCCGAAGAAGGTGCTCACCAACGCGGGCGCGAAGCCGGGGGACGTGCTGCTGCTCACCAAGCCCGTGGGCACGGGCATCGCCACCACCGCCATCAAGCGGGGCCTTGCGTCCAAGCAGCTCACGAAGCGCGTGACGGCGCAGATGGCCACGCTCAACAAGGCAGCCGGTGAGGTGTTCGCGTCGGGGGCGTTCAAGGTGAACGCGCTCACGGACGTGACGGGCTTTGGCCTCCTGGGCCACCTGCTGGAGATGATGAACGGCGCGAAGACGCGCGCGGCGGTGGACCTGGAGCGCATCCCGCTCATCGCGGAGGTGCCCGCGTTGGCGGAGGCCGGCGTGATTCCAGGCGGCACGAAGACGAACCTCGCCCACGTGAAGAAGCAGGTGACGTTCCCGGAGGGGCTGCCGGAGCACATCCAGTGGCTGCTCGCGGACGCGCAGACCAACGGCGGCCTCCTGGCCAGCGTGCCCGCGCGCCACGCGCTCAAGGCCCTCCAGGCGCTGGAGAAGGCGGGCGTGGACGCGGCCCTCATCGGAGAAGTGCAGGCGGGCCGCCCCGGCATCGACGTCATCGGCTGAAGCACACGCGCCCGGGTGCGGATTTCGCCTCCGGGCCGGGCCTCCGCTAACATCCCGGCGCGAATGTCGCCGCGCCGCTTCCCCCTCTACCTCCCCGTGCTCGCGTGCCTCCTGCCGGCCCTCGCCGGGGCGGGGGAGCGCGGCGCTCGCATCGTCATCGACCCGGGACATGGCGGGGCGAAGGAGGGCGCGAAGGGGCCCGGGGACCTCTGGGAGAAGGAGGTCGCGCTCCAGATTGCCCAGCGCCTGCGCGAGAAGCTGGAGGCCGCGGGCAGCGAGGTGTTCCTCACGCGCGACCGCGACACGCTGATGGCGCTGTCGGAGCGGGTGGAGTTCTCCAACATCCAGCGGCCGGACCTCTTCCTCTCCATTCATGCCAACTCCATGCCCACGAAGCGCCTGCGCGAGCGCACCGAGGGCATCGAGACGTACTTCCTCTCCGCCAACGCCTCCGGTGAGGCGGCGCGCGCGGTGGCGGACCGCGAGAACGCGGAAGCCCCCACGGCCCGTGCGGCGCGTGGCCACTCCACGCTGGCCTTCATCCTGGATGACCTGGCGCGCACGGAGGCGCATACGGATGCGTCCCGGCTGGCCTACGCCATCCACCCGCGCCTCGTCTCCAAGAGCGGCGCGGCGGACCGGGGCGTGCAGCAGGCGCCCTTCTTCGTCCTCACGGGCGTGGAGGCGCCGGCGGTGCTGATTGAAGTGGGCTTCATCTCCCACCCGCAGGAGGGCGCGCGGCTGGGGAAGGCCGCGTACCAGGAGACGCTGGCGGAGGCCATCGCGGACGGGGTGTTGGCCTTCCTCCGGGAGACGCGGCGGCGGGACTCCTCACCCTCGCAACCGGTGGCTGGATCCACCGCGCCCTGATAAAGCGTGGGGGCTTCGCCTGTCCCTCCCTGTCAGGAGCCTTCCCTCGTGCGTTCGTTCAACCGTGGTGCGCTGGACCTTCGGCCTGTCACCCTCACGCCCAACGTCAACCGCTACGCGGAGGGCTCCGTCCAGGTGGAGTTCGGCCACACCAAGGTGCTCGTCACCTGCTCGGTGGAGGACCGCGTCCCACCGCACCTGATGGGCAAGGGCAGCGGCTGGGTGACGGCCGAGTACGGCATGCTCCCGCGCGCCACGCACACCCGCGGCTCGCGCGAGGCCGCCAAGGGCAAGCAGTCCGGCCGCACCATGGAGATCCAGCGGCTCATCGGCCGTGCCCTGCGCGCGTCGGTGGACCTGCAGGCCCTGGGCGTGCGCACCTTCACGCTGGACTGTGACGTCATCCAGGCGGACGGCGGCACGCGCACCGCGTCCATCACCGGCGCGTACGTGGCGCTGGTGCTGGCCATGCGCTCGCTCAACAAGCCGGGCATCCTGAAGGGCCTCACCCCGCTGGCCGCCGTCTCCGTGGGCGTGGTGAACGGCGAGGTGCGCGTGGACCTGGACTACGACGAGGACTCCACCGCGGAGGTGGACCTGAACCTCGTGGCCACGGGCGACGGCCGCATCGTGGAGGTGCAGGGCACCGCCGAGCACAAACTCTTCGACCGCAAGTCGATGGACGCGATGCTGGACGGAGGCCTGGCCGCCATCCAGCAGCTCGCCGCCGCGCAGGCGAAGGTGCTGGGATGAAGCCGAAGCTCCTCTTCGCCACTGGCAACGCCGGCAAGGTGCGCGAACTGCGCCTGCTCGTGGGTGACGCGGTGGAGGTGGTGTCCCTCAAGGACCTGCCCCCCGTGCCGGAGCCCGTGGAGGACGGCGCCACCTTCGAGGAGAACGCGGTGAAGAAGGCCCGCGCCTACTCGGAGGCCACCGGGCTGCCCGCGCTAGCGGACGACTCCGGGCTGTGCGTGGACGCGCTGGACGGACGGCCCGGCGTGCACTCCGCCCGCTACGCGCCGGGGGACGACAAGGACCGGTACGAGAAGCTCCTCACCGAGCTGGCGGACGTGCCGGATGCCCAGCGCACCGCGTCCTTCCGCTGCGCCCTGGCGCTGGTGACGGGGAAGGGGGACGCACCCCGGGTGGAGGTGGGGCGCTGCGAGGGCGTCATCCTTCGGGCTCCGAAGGGCACCCACGGCTTCGGCTACGACCCCGTGTTCCAGGTGGAGGGGCAGGGCGGGCGCTCCATGGCGGAGCTGCCACCGGAGGAGAAGTCGCGGGTGTCGCACCGGGCCCGGGCCTTCCAGCTGATGCGGCGCCATCTGTTGGCGCTCTGACCGGGCGGGCGGGCGTCAGGAAGAGCAGGCTTGCGCGTCCGTCCGCGTTAGGCGAAGAATGCAGCACTTCTCGGGGCGTAGCGCAGCCTGGTAGCGCACCTGCCTTGGGCGCAGGGGGTCGGAGGTTCAAATCCTCTCGCCCCGACTTGAAGTGCCGTGATGTTTCAGCAGTGAGGACCGGCCAGCTCCAGTAGCTCAGCTGGATAGAGCACCGACCTTCTAAGTCGGGGGTCGCAGGTTCGAGCCCTGCCTGGGGCGCTAATCTGCTGGCCGGTGGTTTTGGGCCTTGAACGGCCCCGGTTTCCACGGTAGGAGACCGCCGCAGCAACGCCGTTGGACGTGCGAAGTGACGGCGAATGTAGCTCAACTGGTTAGAGCGCCGGACTGTGACTCCGGAGGTTGCCGGTTCGATCCCGGTCATTCGCCCTTCTTTGCTTCCCCGCGCCTATAGCTCAACTGGATAGAGCATCGGCCTTCGAAGCCGAGGGTTGGGGGTTCAAGTCCCTCTGGGCGCACTGTCTCAACCCTCTTGAAGTCGCGTCAGACGCCGCCTCCCGGCTCCGCGCTTCGACTTCCCCTCAGTCAAACGCAGCCACCACCCTCCGTGTGGCACTGGAATTGTTCACGGGGAAATAATTCCTTTCATTCCTGTCTTGTTTGTCTAAAAGCCCCCGCGCTTTCCGTGAAGGGGACTATGACAAACAAGACGAACGTGGCGCGTTGGGGCGCTTCGCGAAGTGTGGCGATGTGGATGGCCGTCGTGTCCGGGCTTTCGGCCGGTGCGTGTGGATCCGCCGAGGGCAACCTGGATGACTCCAGACACCTGGAGGAACGCCGGGACAAAGCCATTTCTTTCTATGATGACCGTCAGGATGTCTATGCGCATCCCGATGCGACCCTGGTCGATCTCGCCGTCAACTCGACGCCGACCATGATGACCAGGTCTGCGGCACCTACGCCGGCGAATGTCGCTGCAAGCCAGATCCTCGGGGCGGCCAGGGGGCTTTGCTCAAGCGAGCGGTTCTACAACGACCCGACGCTGGGAGAATGCTCAGGGGTCTTGATTGACGACGACCTTGTCCTCACCGCGGGACATTGCGTCGGGACGTCATGTGGCGCGGAAGATTGGATCTTCGGGTACTACCGTACCAACGCCACGACGGTCGCCTCCATGTCGAGCGCGGACTTCTTCTCCTGCAAGGAGATTGTGCTCAACCGGCGCCTCGAGAGTGGCTCGTCCTGGATTGAGGACTACGCCATCGTCCGGCTGGATCGTCCGGCGACACCGCGATTCACTCCGGCCCGGGTGGCCTTCGGGAACCATCCGTTCCCTCAGGGACAGCCCATGGCCCTCATTGGCTCTCCCAGTGGGATTCCGCTGAAGATTGATTCAGCGGGCATCCTGCGGTCCCTGGCCACTGACAACAACCTCAAGGCGGACCTGGATACGTTCGGTGGGAACTCTGGCAGCGCCATCTACGCGCAGGGGGGCTATACCGTGGCAGGGGTCCTCTTCGCTGGCGCAGGTGGAGATGACTACGTGCCGAACAGCACCAACACCTGCAACGTGGCGAATGAGTCGCTCTGGCGTGAAACCGCCTCGGGCTATGCCATGCGGCCCATTCTCGACAAGCTTTGTGCCACGCCGGGCTTCACCAGCAGCCGGCTGTGCTTCAACTTCAAGGGCGCGATCGAGGGCATCGACAGCGCGGGCTGGGTGACGGGGTGGATCTTCGACCGCAGGACGCCGGAGGCCCAGGTCACGGTGACCGTGAACCTCGTCCGGACGTCATTCCCTACCATCGGCACGAACTTCACGGTCCAGACCGACCGGATCCGGCCGGACATCAACCAGCAGTTCGGGCTCACGGGGACCCATGGTTTCCGGTTCCAGATTCCCTCTTCGTACTTCAATGGCTCGGGCTTCGTGGGGGCCACCGTGCCTGATACGTCATTCCCGTATGCCTACAACCTGCCAGGCGGCCCGATGACCTTCTAGGTACCCTGTCATTGACGGGGCCGCCCGTCTGGGAATGAAGACGCCCGCGTCCCCTCTTCGGGAACGCGGGCGTTGTTCATCTCACGGTGGGAACGCTGCTACTGGAGCAGCCTCGGCCAGTACCGGACCGAGCAATACACCGGGTGGCCTTCCCGGTCCGCCCACTCGGGTTCAATCCAGCCCACGGGCTCGACGACCGTCCCATCGGCGCCCAGCATCAAGTGCTTGCAGGGAGACCAGTCCCCCTTGGGGCTGGACAGGAACGGGAGCGTGCCGCACGAAGCCCCCGTCGGCGAGAGGAGCTCCGCCTGCCGCTCGCAGCTCCAGTTGCCCGTGTCGGTGGCCGAAGGCCGGAAGTAGCCCTTGCCCCCCGGAAGCAGTTGGAGGGGCCGTTCCGCCCCCCGGGCGAGCCATTCGGGCGCGGGGCTTGCCTCGGGCTGCAGGGACTGGAAGGCCGCTGCCCACGTTCTGGCGCCGTGGTTGACGGCCAGGAACAGGCCCTCGTTCACCTGGGGCATGAGCTCGTAGCTGCCTGCCGGGGCCTGGGCCAGCGCGAGGAAGGGCTGCCCGGGCTGACCGTCGCTGTCCACCCAGAGCCCCTCCACCGTCGAGGGGCCGAACCGGGTATCGCCCACGGCCAGCACCAGGGTGTGACCCCGGGCATCCACGCCCACGGCGCTCAAGGGCACGCTCAGGGACACGGGGAGGCTCCAGCGGGTCTCGCCGTGCACGCTGTAGGCCTTGAGGGTCCCATCCGCGAGGACCGCCCGGAGCCCGCCCGTCGGATCCACCGACGTCATCACGATCTCCGCCGCTTCGTTCGGCTGCTGGCGGGCATAACCGGTGGGCCCGTCGACGAACAGCAACCACTGGGGGACGTCCTGGATGGGGTCGGTGATGCCCAGCATCCCTCCGGGCTGCGCGGTCGCGCTGAAGTCGTTCACGCTGTACCAGAACAGAGAACCCCCGGAGCGCGTCGCGATCTGGAAGGTCACGCCGTTGCCTCGCAGGACCAGCGCGCCGCCCGCGCCATCCGGTGCGGTGGCGAAGCATGAAATCTCCCTGTCGCCCCGATGGCTCCAGAGCTCGAACGCCGCGAGCTGCTGCGGCGAGATGCTCGGAACCCCCTCGCACGCCGCGGGGTCGGGCTGCTCTGGAGGCGTGCCCGCGTCCTGCTCCGGCGGAACACCCGCATCGTGCTGCTGCTCCGGAGGATTGCCCGGGTCCACCGGATCGGGTTTCGGAGTGTCGTCTCCGGTGACGCCGCCTGGATCCGGAACTCCGGTATCCACCTCTTGCGGCCGCTCAGGCGGCTCCACCACGGAACGCCCTGGCGCGGAGTTTCCGCAACCCGCGCCCACGCCACCCACGAACAACCCCGCCACGATGAACCGCCATCCCCTGCGCCCAACCATGTGCCCTGCTCCATCCCGGTCAATGTCCTTGACCGAGAGTGCAGGTGGAGGCGCTCTGCGTGGAATGCAAGGGCATGGCTCACGAGCGCGGCAAAGCAGGACGCCCGCGCCCCTCTTCGGGACGCGGGCGTCGTGGTGCTCAGCGAACGCCGTCTACTGAATCAGCGCAGGCCACCACCGGACGCGGCACGCGCTTGAGTTTCTGGTGTGCCGGTTCCCCTCGGAGTCGTAATACCCATCCGAGCGGGACCTGCTGTAGAGCGTCTCGGTCACCGTCCCGTCCCTGGCCAGCTTCAGGGGACCGCAGACTTGTTCGGGGGCACCCTGGGAGGGGAGCTGGAACTGCGCGCACGACTGTCCCGACGGCGCGATGAGCTCCACCGCATGCAGGCAGTCCCAGTTGCTTCCTCCGCTGACCGAGTACCGCAGGTAGCCGGTGCCATCCGGAAGCCGGAGCAGGGGACGCCCCACATCCTGTGCGAGCCAGGCGGGGACAGCGCGGCTGGAGCGCTGCATCGACTTGAACGCCGCCGCCCAGCTCTTCGCGGAGCCTGTGACCCCCAGGAACAACCCCTCCTGGGCTCGGGGAACGAGCTCGTAGGTTCCCGCTGGGGCCTGGCCCAGCGCGAGGAAGGGGAGGCCGGGCTGGCCTGCGACGTCCACCCAGACGCCTTCCACCGCGGAGGCTCCGAAGCGGGTGTCGCCCGCGGCCAGCAACAGGGTCTGTCCCTGGGCGTCGACTCCCATGGCCTTCAGTGGGGCGCTCAATGACACGGCGAGGCTCCAGCGGAGCTCACCGGTCGCGCTGTAGGCCTTGAGGGTCCCATCCGCGAGGAAGGCCCGGAGCCCGCCCGTGGGATCCTCCGCGGTCATCACGACCCGCGCTGTTTCGGCGGGGAGCGTGGTGAACTCCAGGGAGGTGGTGTCCAGGTACGTCATCCACGGAAGGCCTCCGTCCGCGGGCGTGCTGAAGCCCAGGACGCCACCGGACTGGGAGGTCGGCGTGAAGGTGGTCCCGCTGCCCGACAGGTTCCAACCGTCCTGTGTTCCGACATAGAGGTCCTGTGCGCCGCCGCTCCATCTCAGCGGGAGGACCACGCTGCCTGCCCCGTCCGGCACCGGCTCATCGCACGTGATGGGTGAAGAGTATTGGCCGTACTCCTCCCACATGGTCCCCATGAACCGCCACGCCCCGAGCGCTTCCGGCGTGACCTGGGGCATGGACTCGCACTCCGCGGGGTCGGGGAGGGGATCCGGCTCTTCTTCGGGGGATGTGCCCGGATCCGGATCCTCGACGGGGCCGCCCGTGTCCGGCTCTTCCGGAAGGTTTCCCGGATCCGGCTGCTCCGGCGGCGGGAGCTCCTCGCCGGTGACCGGCGCTTCGTCCGGAACGTCCACGTCCACCACTCGAGGGCCCGGGACGGGCTCCTCCATGCCATTCCCCGTGGAATGCGCTGGCGCGGAGTTTCCGCAACCCGCGCCCACGCCACCCACGAACAACCCCGCCACGATGAACCGCCATCCCCTGCGCCCAACCATGTGCCCTGCTCCATCCCGGTCAATGTCCTTGACCGAGAGTGCAGGTGAGGACGCACCGCATGGAATGCCAGGGGCCGCTCCCTCAGGGCCCAGAATCTGTCGAGCGGATGTTGAACGCAGGAAAGCACGACGCCCGCGTCCCCTCTTCGGGAACGCGGGCGTCTTTTCAGCTCAGCGAACGACGTGGGCTCAAGCGTCCGGGTTCGTCCCGGCGCGGTCCTTGGAGGACGGCACCTGGCAGCGCAACTCTGTCTCCGCCTCCAGCGCGGTGAGGTTCTCGCGCATGGCCTTCGCCCACTTGGCCCGGGGCTGCTCCATCAGCTTCTCGTGCGCCAGGTCGATGGTCTCGCTCAGCTCGTCGTCGGACAGCTCGGACGTCGTCTTGCCCTTGTGCGGGCCGAACGCCACCACCACGGCGCTCGCCTTCGGACGCTCGGGCGTCTGGGCCACGGGCACCGCCGCCACCGTCTTGGCCGGCGCCAGCGGCACGTCCACGTCCAGCCGCGCCTCCTCCTTCTCCGGAGTCCGCGCCGTCTCCACCGCCTTGGCGGCCTCCGCGGGGGCGGGGGCCGGAGCCAGGGTGGGGAAGGACGCCTTCACCGGGCCCGGCTTCGAGCCCAGCACCTCGTAGGAACCGGAGGCGGGCGCGGGCTCGTCGTGCGCGTCGTACTCCTCGGCCGGCATCTCCTCGCGCACGTACAGTCCGCCGAAGGCCTCCGGGTACGCCTTGCGCAGCGCCGCCACGCGCGCGCACTTCTCAATCATCGTCGTGGGAATCTTGGCCCACAGCGGCGTCTGCTGGACGTAGCCGGAGAAGTCCAGCCACACGACGACCGGCAGCTTCCCCTCGCGCACGACACGCGACCAGGCACCCACCAGGGCGCCCTTGCGCTTGGCCGGGTTGAAGCGGTGCACCACCTCGCCCTTGCCCTGGTCCACGACGATTTCGTCCTCGGCGAACACGGCGCTCGCCTGGATGCCCTTGAAGTCCGGAAAGCGCTCCGCCCGGGCGAGCATCCCCGCCTCGGAGGGCTGGAACTCGTACTTCGTCACCCAGTTGGGCCGCTCGCGGTTGCCCACGTTCTGCCGGCGCGCCACGCAGAACGCTTCCTTGAGGAGCGGATCCAACCCGCTGCGCTTGCACTGCTCGATGAAGAGGGCGAACTCGTCCTCGCTGATTCCCCGCGGGCAGATGGTCCGCTTCACCAGGTCCACCCGCTCCCGGTTCCAGGCCGCGCCCTGCGGCGACGTCGTTCCATCCGCCTTCACATTCGCATCCATCACTGTGTCTCCAGCACCGCTCGAAAAGGCGGACGACCCTCGCCCGCCCACATGGTTGCCCGTGCTCACGACGCATGACCGGTGGGGCAGGGGCCCGGACGGACACCTGCTACAGGCCTGCAGCGCGAACCGCGGCGTGGATCAACATGCGAGCCGGGCAGACCCTTCGCATCGCTTCCCGGTCGCAGGGACGGCCGGCCGCACGCCGGGCATCCGGTTCCGCCGCGGAGAATGTGAGGGGTGTGCAAAAACGTTTTGACAGGACAGGCGGCGCCCGGTATTCACCGCGCCACCTCGGACGTCGCGCAGCCAACGCGGCCGAAAGCAAAGCCGGGAGCGTAGCTCAATTGGCAGAGCAATGGACTCTTAATCCATAGGTTGTGGGTTCGATTCCCTCCGCTCTCACTCGAAGGGCCTCTTCTGGAAACGGAAGAGGCCCTTCGTCTTTTCCGGCCCTCCCTGGCCAGGGGGGCCGCGCGGGAAAGTCCCTGTCCCCCACGGACGTTTCGCGGTAGGACGGTCGCACGACGCGTCGGGCGGGTGGCGAAACTGGTAGACGCGCCAGACTTAGGATCTGGTACCGCAAGGTGTGAGGGTTCGAGTCCCTCCTCGCCCATTTCGCGTTGACCCGTTCGTGCCTATCCCCTAAAGCCGCACGTCCCACTTTCCGGTTGCCGCCCCGGGACGTTCAGCCCGTGGAGGCGGCGAGCGAGGCCCGCATGAAGGTCCAGGTCGAAGAGCTCTCTCCCATCGAGAAGAAGCTCTCCATCGAGGTCGACAACGCCCGCGTCGTTGAGGAGCTCAACCGCGCGTACGCCGCGCTCAGCGGCCAGGTGAAGATGCCCGGCTTCCGCCAGGGCAAGGTTCCCCGCCGCATCCTCGAGCAGAAGTACCGCGAGCAGGTGGAGGACGACGTCATCCAGCGCGTCGTGCAGCGCGCCTACCTGGACGCCGTGCGCGAGCACAAGGTGGAGGCCGTGGCCTCTCCCCAGGTCACCAACTCCGGCCTCAAGCCCGGCGCCCCCTTCAGCTTCGAGGCGCGCGTGGAGGTGAAGCCGAAGGTGGAGGCCAAGGACTTCGAGGGCCTGTCCCTGACGAAGGTGGACACCGCCGTCGCGGACGACGCGGTGAACCAGCAGATCGAGAACATGCGCCAGAACCTGGGCCGCATCGAGCCCGTCACCGACCGCGACACCGCGGCCCAGGACGACCAGGTCACCATCGACTTCGAGGCGAAGGTGGACGGCAATGCGTTCCCCGGCAGCAAGGCGGACGGCATTGGCGTGCGCGTGCAGGACGGCGACCTCATCCAGGGCAACATCCCGCAGCTGGCGGGCGTGAAGGTCGGCGAGTCCAAGGACGTGGAGTACACCTTCGCCCAGGACTACCAGGCCGAAGAGGTCCGCGGGAAGACGGCCGTCTTCCACATCACCGTCAAGGAGCTGAAGAAGGCGGTGGTCCCGGAGCTCAACGACGACTTCGCCAAGCAGACGGGCGTCGCGCAGACGGTGGACGAGCTGCGCGCCAAGGTGCGCTCGGACCTGGAGAAGGCCAAGAAGAACCAGGCCACCGTGGACGAGCGCGACGGCCTCATCAAGGCGCTGCTGGAGAAGAACCCGTTCGACGTGCCCCGCGCCATGGTGGAGCGCGCCATCGACTCCATGATGGAGGGCGCCTTCCGCCAGATGCAGCGCCAGGGCATCGACCCGCGCCAGCTGGGCCTGGACTTCAACCGCCTGCGCGACGAGATGCGGGAGAAGGCCACCCTGGAGGTGAAGGGCACGCTGCTCTTCGAGGCCATTGCCCAGCAGCAGAACATCCAGGCGTCCGACGAGGACGTGGAGAAGCGCATCGAGGACCTGGCCATCGAGGCCAACCAGCCGGTCGCCCAGGTGAAGAAGTACTTCAAGGGCCCGGACGAGCGCCTTGGGTTGTCTCTGCGACTTCGCGAGGAAAAGACGATTGAATTCCTCAAGGGCCGGGCGAAGTATTCTTGAGGCTTTTCCTTCAAGGCACCTGAGTCCCTTCTAGAGGTCCATCCGACATGCCCTTCATGCCCGTCCCCTACGTCATCGAGCAGACCCACCGGGGTGAGCGCTCGTACGACATCTACAGCCGGCTCCTGAAGGACCGCATCGTCATGCTGGGAACGGAGATCGACGATGACGTGGCCAACGCCATCGTCGCCCAGCTCCTGTTCCTGGAGTCCGAAGACCCGGACAAGGACATCAACCTCTACATCAACTCGCCCGGCGGGTCGGTGACGGCCGGTCTGGCCATCTACGACACGATGCAGTACGTCAAGGCGCCCGTCTCCACCATCTGCGTGGGGCAGGCGGCCTCCATGGGCGCCGTGCTGCTGCTCGCCGGCGCGAAGGGCAAGCGCTACTCGCTGCCCTCCAGCCGCATCATGATCCACCAGCCGCTCGGTGGTGCGCGTGGCCAGGCGACGGACATCGAAATCCAGGCCCGTGAAATCCTTCGCATGAAGGCCAAGCTCAACGAGCTCATCGTCAAGCACACCGGCCAGACGATCGAGCGCGTGGAGAAGGACACGGACCGCGACTACTTCATGGGCGCCGCGGAGGCGAAGGCGTACGGCATCATCGACTCCATCCAGGACCCCCGGAAGGTCGTGGGTGTGAAGCCGGAAGAGAAGAAGTAGACACACCGAGACGCGTGACGGCCGGGGTGTCAATCACCCGGTCGGCGGCCGGGGGTGCTGGGAATCTTCTCCCGCGCCTCCGGCCTTCGCGTTTCTCCCCTCACCGGTATTTTCCCCTTGTTAAGTACCCGGAAGGTGCGTGGACGTTCCGGATGGGGGCTGACTAGATTGTGTGGGGGCAGGGGACCGGACGCGAAGCGGGTTGGGGCCTTTCAGGCGCAGCGAGGGATTTCATGGCGGGTAAGAACGTGGAGAAGCGAGACAACCAGACCCTCTGCTGCTCCTTCTGCGGCAAGTCGCAGAAGGAGGTGAAGAAGCTCATCGCGGGCCCGACGGTCTACATCTGCGACGAGTGCATCGGGCTGTGCAACGACATCATCGCGGAGGAGATCGACCGCGAGGAGACCAAGGACACCAAGCTGCGCATCCCCCGGCCCTCTGAAATCAAGGCCGTGCTGGACGAGTACGTGGTGGGCCAGGAGCGCGCGAAGAAGACGCTCTCCGTGGCGGTGCACAACCACTACAAGCGCATCGAGTCCAAGGTCGCCATGGACGATGTGGAGCTGCAGAAGAGCAACATCCTGCTGCTCGGCCCCACGGGCTCCGGCAAGACGCTGCTCGCGCAGACCCTGGCGCGCATCCTCAACGTCCCCTTCACCATCGCGGACGCCACGTGCCTCACGGAGGCCGGCTACGTCGGTGAGGACGTGGAGAACATCATCGTCAACCTGCTCCAGGCCGCGGACCACGACATCGAGCGCGCGCAGCGGGGCATCGTCTACATCGACGAAATCGACAAGATCGCCCGCAAGTCGGAGAACCCCTCCATCACCCGCGACGTGAGCGGCGAGGGCGTGCAGCAGGCGCTCTTGAAGATCATCGAAGGCACGGTGGCCAATGTCCCGCCCAAGGGTGGCCGCAAGCACCCGCAGCAGGAGTTCCTGCAGGTGGACACCACCAACATCCTCTTCATCTGCGGCGGCGCGTTCGGCGGCCTGGAGCAGGTGATTGAGCGCCGCCTGGGCGGCCGCAGCCTGGGCTTCGGCGCGGAGATCCAGTCGCGCAAGCAGCGCAACCTGAGTGAGCTGCTCAAGCACGTGGAGCCGGAGGACCTGCTCAAGTTCGGCATGATTCCGGAGTTCATCGGCCGTCTGCCCATCATCACCGCGCTGGAGGAGCTGGACGAAGGCGCGCTCGTGAACATCCTGGGCGAGCCCAAGAACGCGCTCACCAAGCAGTACCGCAAGCTCTTCGAGCTGGACGGCGTGTCGCTGAAGTTCACCGACGGGGCCCTGAAGGCCATCGCGTCGGAGGCCATCCGCCGCAAGGCGGGCGCTCGCGGCCTGCGCTCCATCCTGGAGACGGCCATGCTGGACGTGATGTACGAAATCCCGTCCCGCAAGACGGCCCGCGAGGTGCTCATCTCCGAGGAGGTCATCCTCAAGAAGAGCGAGCCCGTCGTCCTGCACTCGCAGGACAACAAGGAGACACCGGAGCCGAAGAAGGAATCGGCTTAAGAGCAATCATCCTCTAGGGGCTCGCAAGGGCCTGACGGGGATGACGGGGCGCGTCACGGTCATTGGACCGGGGCGCGCCCTTCGTCTTTCCAAGGGGGCCTTCCGGGCGTGGGGGCGGGCCCCACTTTTTGCGGGCCGGGGCCGGGGGCTTCTTGTATCTGCTGTTACCCATGAGAAAGCTCCTCATGCCTGCCCTGTTGTCGCTCGTGGCCTGCACCTCCGCGAAGGAAGCCACGCGTGATGAAGCCCCCGCCGCGTCCTCCGCGACGCAGAGCGCTCCGGCCCAGGAGGGCCCTTCCCGCATGGCCTACCCGGCGACCCGTTCCGACGCGGTGGTGGACACGCTGCACGGACAGCAGGTGGCGGATCCGTACCGCTGGCTGGAGGACGAGAAGGCCCCGGAGGTCCAGGCCTGGATGAAGTCGCAGGACGGCTTCACCCGCGACGCGCTGGCGAAGATGCCGGGCCGCGACGCGCTGGAGAAGCGCTTCACGGAGCTGTTCTACGTGGACTCGGTGACGGCGCCCTTCCGCCGGGGCAACCGCTTCTTCTACATGCGGACCCACAAGGACAAGGAGAAGGCCATCGTCTACTGGAAGGACGGCGAGTCCGGACAGGAGAAGGTGCTGCTGGACCCCAACGTCATGAGCAAGGACGGCCCGGTGTCCCTGGGCCGCTGGGTGCCGTCGTGGGACGGCAAGCGCGTGGCCTTCCCGGTGCGCCCCAACGCCGCGGACGAGGCCACCCTGCACGTCATCGACGTGGACACCGGTGAGTGGTCCAAGGTGGACGTGATTGAGGGCGCGAAGTACGCCAACACCAACTGGACGCCGGACGGCAAGGGCTTCTACTACGAGTGGCTGCCCACGGACCCCTCCATCCCGGTGGACGCGCGCCCGGGCTACACCACGCTCAAGTTCCACAAGCTGGGCGAGGACCCGAAGAAGGACGTCGTGGTGCACGAGCGCACCGGCGACCCGACGACGTTCCTCCAGGGCGACCTGTCGCGTGACGGCAAGTACCTCTTCGCGTCCATCCTGCGCGGCTGGAGCGAGAACGACGTCTACTGGAAGCACCCGGCGGAGAAGGACTGGCGGCTGCTCGTGAAGGGCAAGGGCGCCAAGTACACCGTCCTCGCCTGGAAGGACCGCTTCTACGTCGTCACCGACGAGGGCGCCCCGCGCCAGCGCGTCTTCGCCGTGGACCCCAAGAAGTCCGAGCGCGCGAACTGGAAGGAGCTGGTGCCGGAGGACCCCAAGGCCACGCTGGAGGGCGTGTCGCTGGTGGGCGGCCACCTGGCGCTGGAGTACCTCAAGGACGTGACGACGGAGCTGCGCATCACCACGCTGGAGGGCAAGCCGGTGCGCACCGTGCAGCTGCCGGGCGTGGGCGCCGCCAGCAACCTGATGGGCCTGGAGGACCAGGACGACGCCTACTTCTCCTACAGCTCCTTCACCACGCCCCGTCAGGTCTACCGGACGTCCGTGAAGAGCGGGAAGGTGGACCTGTGGGCGAAGGTGGAAGTGCCCATGGACCCGGACGCGTACACCACGGAGCAGGTCTTCTACACGTCGAAGGACGGCACGAAGGTGCCCATGTTCCTCGTCTACAAGAAGGGCCTGAAGAAGGACGGCACCGCGCCCACGCTGCTGTACGGCTACGGCGGCTTCCTGGTCAGCATGCAGCCGGGCTTCCGCGCGAGCATCCTGCCGTGGCTGGACGCGGGCGGCATCTACGCGGTGGCCAACCTGCGCGGCGGCGGTGAGTACGGCACCGCGTGGCATGAGGCGGGCCGGGGCGCGAACAAGCAGAACGTGTTCGACGACTTCGCCGGCGCGGCCGAGTACCTGGCGAAGGAGAAGTACACGCAGGCGAAGAAGCTGGCCATCTACGGCGGCAGCAACGGCGGCCTGCTGGTGGGCGCGGCCATGACGCAGCGCCCGGAGCTGTTCGGCGCGGTGGTGTGCGGCGTGCCGCTGCTGGACATGGTGCGCTTCCACCTGTTCGGCAGCGGGCGGACCTGGGTGCCGGAGTACGGGTCGGCGGAGGACGCCGCGCAGTTCAAGACCCTGTACGCCTATTCGCCCTACCACCACGTGCGTCAGGACGTGCAGTACCCGCCGCTCCTGATGATGGCCTCGGACCACGACGACCGGGTGGACCCCATGCACGCGCGCAAGTTCGTGGCGGCCGTCCAGAACGTGAAGGGCAATCCGGCGCCCACGTTGCTACGCATCGAGGCGAACGCGGGTCATGGCGGGGCGGACCAGGTGGCCAAGGCCATCGAGTCCAGCGTGGACATGTATGCCTTCCTCTTCCAGGCCCTGGGCGTCGCATGGCCGGATGCCGGGGTAGCGGCCGAGAGCCGCTAGAATCGGGGCAGGACACACTCCAGCCTCCCGGTGTTCCCTTGAAGGCAGGGTGCGGACCCCTAATCTTGAGCGGGGAACGGGTCCTGCGACCGGCGTGTTATAGAGCAGCGTTTCACCCTGCATGCGCGCTTGGGCGGCATGTGGGCAACTCTTGAAGGGCCTGCCTGTACGGCAGGCCAGCGGGTGGCGGATACATGTTCTTCGGACGTGACGACAAGAAGGAAGCCCAGAAGCGGGGCCTCACCATCCCGCTCTTGCCCCTTCGGGACATCATCGTGTTCCCGCACATGGTGGTTCCGCTGTTCGTCGGCCGGGAGAAGTCCATCGCGGCCTTGAAGGACGCGATGGCCCACAAGGGGCCGGATGACAAGGCGGTCATCCTGCTGGCCGCCCAGAAGAAGGCCAAGACGAACGACCCCTCGCCCGACGACATCTTCCACTTCGGCACCATCGGTCACCTCATCCAGCTCCTTCCGCTGCCTGACGGCACGATGAAGGTCCTGGTGGAGGGCGTGCGCCGCGCCAAGGTGAAGAAGTTCCACCCGAACGACGCCTTCTTCATGGTCGAGGTGGACGAAGTCGAGGAGCAGCTGGAGAAGAGCGTGGAGCTGGAGGCGCTGGTGCGCTCCGTCCACTCCGTCTTCGAAGCCTTCGTGAAGCTCAACAAGCGCATCCCGCCGGAGATGCTGATGCAGGTCGCCAGCATCGACGACCCGGCGCGCCTGGCGGACACCATCGTCGCGCACCTGTCGCTGAAGCTGAACGACAAGCAGGCGCTGCTCGAGACGGAGTCCCCGGCCAAGCGCCTGGAGAAGCTCTACGAGCTGATGCAGGGCGAGATCGAAATCCTCCAGGTGGAGAAGAAGATCCGCACGCGCGTCAAGAAGCAGATGGAGAAGACCCAGAAGGAGTACTACCTGAATGAGCAGATGCAGGCCATTCAGAAGGAGCTGGGTGAGCGCGACGAGTTCAAGAACGAGATCCAGGAGATTGAAGAGAAGCTGAAGAACAAGCGGATGAGCAAGGAGGCCACGCTCAAGGTCAAGAAGGAGCTGAAGAAGCTCCGGATGATGAGCCCGATGAGCGCCGAGGCCACGGTCGTCCGCAACTACATCGACTGGATCATCAGCCTGCCCTGGTACGACGAGACCCAGGACCGGCTGGACGTCACCGAAGCGGAGCGGGTGCTCAACGAGGACCACTACGGCTTGAAGAAGCCGAAGGAGCGCATCCTCGAGTACCTGGCCGTGCAGCAGTTGGTGAAGAAGTTGAAGGGCCCCGTGCTGTGCTTCGTGGGTCCTCCGGGCGTGGGCAAGACATCGCTCGCGCGCAGCATCGCGCGGGCCACGGGCCGCAAGTTCGTGCGCCTGTCCTTGGGCGGCGTGCGTGACGAGGCGGAGATCCGCGGCCACCGCCGCACGTACATCGGCGCGATGCCGGGCAAGCTCATCCAGTCCCTGAAGAAGGCGGGCAGCAACAACCCCGTGTTCCTCCTGGACGAGATCGACAAGATGTCCACGGACTTCCGTGGCGACCCGAGCGCGGCGCTGCTGGAGGTGCTGGACCCGGAGCAGAACCACAACTTCAACGACCACTACCTGGACCTCGACTACGACCTGTCCAAGGTGATGTTCATCTGCACCGCGAACACGATGCACAACATCCCCGGTCCGCTCCAGGACCGCATGGAGGTGATTCGCATCGCGGGGTACACCGAGCCGGAGAAGCTCTCCATCGCGCGGCGCTACCTGATTCCGAAGGAGCAGGAGGCCAACGGCCTTTCGGACCTGAAGATCGACATCACCAACGACGCGCTGAAGACCATCGTGCACCGGTACACGCGCGAGTCGGGTGTGCGTTCGCTGGAGCGTGAGATTGGCGGCGTGTTCCGGAAGATTGCCCGCGACGTGCTGAAGAACGGCAAGCGGGACCTCATCGAGGTGGACCGCAAGCAGGCGATGAAGTTCCTGGGCACGCCCCGCTTCCGCTACGGCGTGGCGGAGCGCGAGGACCAGGTGGGCATCGTCACGGGCCTCGCGTGGACGGAGCTGGGCGGGGAGATCCTCACCACGGAAGCCACGTCCATGCCGGGCAAGGGCAAGCTCATCATCACCGGCAAGCTGGGCGAGGTGATGCAGGAGTCCGCCCAGGCGGCCATGTCCTACGTGCGCAGCCGCGCGGAGCGCTTCGGCATCGACCGCAAGGTGTTCGAGAACTACGACATCCACGTCCACCTGCCGGAGGGCGCGATTCCCAAGGACGGTCCGTCCGCGGGTGTCACCATGGCCACGGCGCTGGTGAGTGCGCTGACGCGCGTGCCGGTCCGCAAGGACGTGGCGATGACGGGTGAAATCACGCTGCGTGGCCGCGTGCTGCCCATCGGCGGTCTGAAGGAGAAGACGCTGGCGGCGCACCGCGCGGGCATCAAGACGGTCCTGATTCCGAAGGCGAACAAGAAGGACCTGAAGGACATCCCGCTGAAGATCCGCAAGGCGCTGCGCATCGTCCCGGTGGAGTTCGTGGACGACGTGCTGCGTGAGGCGCTGGTGCTCGAGAAGCCGGAGGAGTTCGGCCGCAAGGGCGCCGGGGACAACCTGAAGCCGGGGCTGTCCGTGACGGAGTCGGTGTCCACGCCTTCGCAGGCCTGAGGTTGAGCGCCGGCCTCCTTGAGGGGGCCGGGCAGTGACGAAGCCAGGATGCCGGCCGACCAGGAGTCGCCGGTCTCCTGGCTTCTCTCTTTTTTACGGGCGGGTCGGGGTACAACGCGGGGAGTGGCTCCCCGCGCGCGAATCCTGTCCTACTCCCTGGTGCTGGTGATGGCCGCGGCCTGCGGGCCGTGCGGCTTCCAGCCCGAGCCGGGCGTGAAGGTGGTGGTGCCGGCGATGCCCACCACGCTCGACTGGAGCCATTCGGATCCGCAGAGCTGGGTGAACTACCCGGTGATGCTGGCCACGCAGAAGGGGCTCACCACGTTGGGGGCGGACCACTCGGTCCAGCCGGGCCTGGCGGAGCGGTGGGAGCGTGAAGCGGACGCGGCCGGGCATGAGGTCTACACGTTCCACCTGCGTGAGGATGTGACGTGGTCGGACGGCTCTCCCGTCATGGCGCGCGACTTCGTCTTCGGGTGGCACCGGGCGCTCCTGGGCCGCGAGCGCGGCGAGATGGCGGATCTCCAGGGCGCGGAGGAGGTGCTCGCGCTGCTGGAGCGCGGGGCGCCGGAGGCGGAGGTGACGGCGGCGCTGTCGCGGGTCGGGGTGGAGGCGGTGGATGCGCGGACGCTGCGGGTGACGCTGGTGCGGCCCCGGAGCTACTTCCTGGCGCGGCTCGCGAACGTGTACCTGTTCTTTCCCGCGCCTTCGGCGGACCTGGAGGGGAAGTCGGACGAAGCGGTGCGCGACTACTTCGACCGGCCTCGCGACGGGCGCCCGCTGGCGGTGGGGCCTTACCGGGTCGAGCGGTGGGACCGCGCGGGGGAGCGCGTGCGGCTGGTCTACAACCCGCGCAGTGCGTTCCCTCCGCCGATGGGCCCTGGAGAGACGCCAGCGCCGGTGCTGACGCTGATGAAGTCGGAGATCGGTCCTGCGCTGTATGAGCGGGGCCGGGTGGACTTCGTGTTCGTGGACAGCGCGGCGGCGCTGCGCGGGATGAAGGCGGCGGACCTGAAGCGGGAGCCGCTGTTGTCCACGTACTTCCTGGCCTTCAACACGGAGCGTCCGCCGTTGGACCGGCCGGAGGTGCGCCGGGCGCTGGCTCGGGCGTTGGACCGGGAGGCGCTGCTCGCAGGGCTGTTGCCGGCCGCGCGTGCGACGAACGTGTTGCTGCCGCCGGAGTTGCCGGATGCGGCGACGCCGGAGCAGGCGGCCCGGCTGCCTCGCTATGAGCCGGAGCGGGCGAAGGCGGAACTGGCGGGGGGGAAGGGGGTGGACCGGCCGCTGCGGCTGGTGGTGAAGGCGGGGGATTCGTTCGTGCCGGAGGAGGCGCTGGCGGAGCGCATCGCGGCGCAGCTCGCGAAGGTGGGCGTGCAGGTGGTGGTGGATTCGCGGTCGGACTACTCCGCGGAGGTGGCGCGCAGGACGCCGCAGGGACCGCGTGCGTATGACCTGTACCTGCGGCGGTTGGGCGCGGACTACGCGCACCCGAACACGTTCTTCACGCTGTTCGAGCGGCAGGGCAACCACCAGACGGGTTGGGAGACGCAGGGCGGCGGCGAGCCGATGCGCCGCTTCGAGCAGCTGCTGGAGGAGGCGGACGGTGACCCCGACCCCGTGCACGCGCGCGAGCTGTACGCGAAGGCCCAGGAGGTGCTGGTAGGGGAGGAGGCCGTCATCGCGCCGCTGTACCACCCGGACCGCTACTTCCGGGCACGGGCGCGGCTGCACGGCCTGGACGTGGATCCGTTCAACTTCCTCGCGTTGCGCGCGCTGCGGCTGGGGCCGGATGAAACGCCCTCGGCCCGTGCGGAAGGGCAGGGGCCCTAGAACATGGACCCCGTGATGCGAGATGTGGCGCCGAGCTTCGAGGGCCCGTTGCGTGCGTGCCGCGAGCGTGTTGTGGCACCGCGTCCCGCGCAGCATCGGTGCGCACGCTTGGGCGCGATGGCATCAGGTCCCTGGCGCGTGGGCATGACGGGCCGGGCCTCCTTGGGCCAGTCGTGCACGCGTGGCGCGGGGCCGCTCGTAGTGGGAAGGGGGCAGGGGGGCTACGCCGCCGGAGACCTACGGTGTCCACCTCCCGCCCGACATGGTCCAAACCTGTCCGACAGTCGGACAGGTTTCCACTGCTCGGCTGGCGCGGAGCGGTTGGGCTGGTTCCGCTGCGCCAACGTGTCCGACTGTCGGACAGGTTTGTGCGGCATGCCGTTGCCGGGGGCGCCCTGCCACGTTCCCACCTTCTCATCACGTGGACAGCCGTCGTATCCGAGGGCCTAGCGCATGCGCCTCATCGCGACGCGCCTCGTGCGCCAGCTCGTGCTCGTGCCGGTGGTGGCGGTGGCCTCGTACTTCCTCATGGCCGCGCTGCCGCTCACCACGGAGAGCGACAACAAACGGCAGGTGTCTCCGGAGCTGGCGGCTTCGTATCAGCGCGACCTGGGCATCGGTGAACCGCTCGGGTTCATGCGGCCCTGGGAGAAGCTCTTCGCCGGGGAGCGCCTGGGCACCAGCGCACAGGGCATCACCGGCGATGAGCTGCTCCAGAAACTCTCCGGCAGCGTGGGCGTGGGCCTCGTCGCGCTTCCCCTCGCGCTTGCCTGGGCCGTGGGCTTCGCGCTCCTTCGCACCCGTTGGCGGCGGGGACGCTTCGCCGTGCTCGGGGACGTGCTCCCCGCCATCGCGTTCGGGACGCCCGTGTTCATCCCCGCGCTGCTCCTGGCCCCCGCAGTGGTGGAGCGCGGACACCTGCTGCCGGAGCTGTGCGCGGCGGTCGTCATCGCCATCTGGCCGGGGACCTTCCTGGGCACGCTCGTGGGGGATGCCCTGGAGACGGAGCTGTCCCGCGACTACGTGCGCACCGCGCTCAGCAAGGGCCTGGACTCCGGCACCGTGCTGCGCCGCCATGTCCTCCCCAATGTGTGGCCCGCGCTCCTGGACGCCGTGACGCCCGTCGCCACCGCGCTGCTCGCGGGCTCGTTCGCCGCGGAGCGCGTCTTCGGCCTGCCGTACTTCGGTCAGCTCTACGTGCTCGCCGTGCTCAACAAGCAGGTCGCCGTCGTCGTCGTGTCCACCACCACCTTCGCCACCGTGCTCGTCGTCGTGAGCCTCACCGTGGAGCTCTTGCGCATGCTCGTGGATCCCCGCGCCCGGGAGGCCCGCGCTTGAGCCGCATCCCGCTGCGCGCCTGGGTGGGGCTGGTCCTCCTCGTGGGCCTGGGGGCCTTGAGCCTCGTGGCCGGCCGCCTGTTCCCCGAAGCCCTCGCGAACACCTGTCCGCTCGGCTGGGACCTGAACCGCCCGGACCGGAGCGTGTGCGTGCTGGCCTTCGGCGGCCTGTGGGTGTCGCTGGCCATCGGGCTCGCGGCCGGCGCGCTGTCCACCGTGCTGGGGCTGGCCGTCGCGGCGCTCGCGCGGCTGTCCGGCGGGGTGACGGAGCAGGTGCTCCTGCGCGCGGTGGACGCCGTGTTCGCCCTCCCGGATGTCCTCGTGGTGATGGTGCTCCAGCTCGCGGGCCAGTCCCTGATGGACGCGGGCATGGGCGGTGGCCTGGGGCCCTTTGGCTTGATGGTGACGTCCCTGGCCCTTGTGGGCTGGGCCGGCCCCGCGCGCATGTTCCGCGACCGCCTGGCCACGCTGGAGGGCCAGGAGTACGTGGCCGCGGCTCGGGCCCTGGGCGGCGGGGGTGTGCACATCCTTCGCGTCCATCTGTGGCCGCTGTTGCGCCCCTTCGTGCTGGCCGTGTTCCTGAGCCGCCTGCCGAGCGCCATCCTCACCGAGTCCACGGTGAGCTTCTTCGGCATCGCCCGCATGGAGCCCATGTCCCTGGGCCGCTACCTGGGCACGTCCTACGCCGCGCTCATCTACGAGGGCGGCGGCCGCGTGGTGATTCCCGCCTGGGGACTGCTCGTGCTGCTGGTGCTTGGCGCCTCGCTCGCTTCCCAGGCGTTGGGGGGAGGTACCCGTCGCGAAGTGTGAGGAATGCCGCACATTGGGGCAAAGGTTTCACACGGACGGAAACCCTTTGCCCTCAGGTGAACACCATGTCCCTCCCCACGGAAGAAATCCCCCTCTCGCCTGCCCGTGATGAGCGTCCGCGTGATGACGGCCTGCGCAAGGAGACCGTCAGGGGTTCGGTGCTGGTGGTGGAAGACGACGCCGCGCACCGCGAGCTCCTGGTGGAGCTGGTGAGCACCTGGGGCTACGACGCCATGCCCGTGGGCAGCGCCGAGGAGGCCGAGTTCGCCGTGCGCAACAAGCGCATGGACGCCGCCATCGTGGACGTGTTCCTCCCCGGCCGCAGCGGCACCACGCTCATGTCCAAGCTGCGCGAGAAGTTCCCGCAGGCGGTGCTCATCGGCGTGAGCGCCATGAGCGACGCGGCCACCGCTCGCAAGTGCAAGGGCCTGGGCGCGGACCTCTTCATCGGCAAGCCGTTGGATCCGGAGAAGCTGGCCAAGGCGCTGAAGTCCAAGCACCAGAGCTGGCACTGAAGTCAGCAGGGGAGCGGGTTCCGGTTGCACACCCCCGCCGGACGCCCGATGCTCCCTGGCGTGAAGAACCTCGCCTCCGGCTTCCTGCTGGCCATGCCCCAGCTTGGAGACCCGAACTTCTACCGGTCGGTCATCCTGATGATCGAACACGGGGAGACGGGCTCCATGGGGCTCGTCGTGAACCGGGGAGCGCCCCTGACGCTCGGTGAGCTGGCGCGCGGTCAGTCGATGGACATCTCGACGGACCGCGTGTCGCAGCCGGTGTTCGTGGGCGGCCCGGTGGAGCCCCAGCGGGGCTTCGTCCTGCATGACGATGAATCCGTCGCGGAGAAGCACTCCGTCCTGCCGGGCCTCTACCTGAGCGTCACGCTGGACGCGCTGGGGCCTCTCTTGCAGCGGACGAGTCCGCGCGTGCGCTTCTGCCTGGGGTACGCGGGCTGGGGCCCCAAGCAGCTGGAGAATGAAATCGCCGCGGGCTCGTGGCTGTACGCCGATGCCACCGCGGACGCGGTGCTGGGACAGGACCCGGCGAAGTTGTGGGATGCCACCCTGCGCGGACTGGGCGTGGACCCGGCCATGCTGGTGATGGGAAAGGGGATGAACTGATGCTCGACGCCGAGACGCTTCGCCGTTACCTCCTGGACGCCCTGCCGGGCTCGGAGGTGGAGTTGAACGACACCACGGGGACGGGAGACCACTTCGAGGCGCGCGTCATCTCCCCCGCCTTCACCGGCAAGTCGATGGTGGAACAGCACCAGCTGGTGTACGCGCCGCTGCAGCAGTGGCTGAAGTCGGGCGAACTGCACGCGCTGGCGCTCAAGACCTATTCGCCCGAGCAGTGGAAGAAGCTCGGGCCCCGCTGAAGAAGGAGCAACGATTCATGGATCCGACCCTCAAGGCCCAGTTCGACGAGACGGTGAAGTCGCACCCCATCGTCCTCTTCATGAAGGGCAACGCCCTGTTCCCCCAGTGCGGCTTCTCCGCGCGCGCGCTCCAGCTGCTCCAGCCGCTGGGCCCGGTGCACACCGTTGACGTGCTGGCGGACCCCAACGTGCGCCAGGGCATCAAGGACTACTCCAACTGGCCCACCATTCCGCAGGTCTACATCCACGGGAAGTTCGTGGGTGGCTCCGACATCCTGATGGAGCTGGCCGAGCGCGGCGAGCTGCAGGACCTGGTCGCCGCCGGCGGCAAGTAGGCGTTTCAAGAGGGAGCGGGGCCGGGGGGAAGACCCGGGCCCCGTCCCCCGCGTAGACTGGGCGGCGGTCGCCAAGAGGGGTTGAAAGCCGCCGTGCTCACCGTCACACCGCCTGAGTCGAAGCCGCAGGACGCGTCCAACGAAGCGCCCGGAGTGCCGGTCGAGGGGGGCCCCCTTCCTCCCGGCGCGAACGTCGTGGTGGCCACGCCCGGCGCCGCGGTCGCGGATCCGGACGACCTGGTCAGCACGGAGAAGACGCCCACGCTGGTGGACCGCGTGCAGGCCTTCCGCGCGAAGTACGAGAAGCAGGAGATGGCCCTCTTCTTCTTCGCGGGCTTTCTCTACGACGTCCTCACGCTGAGCCCCATCGACGATGCGCTCACGGAGGTGCAGAACTTCGTCTACCTGGCCATCCTCGCGGGCCTGCTGGTGCTGGAGCAGCGCTACGCCGAAGGCGTGGAGCCGCCGAAGCTGCTGGTCAAGGTATGGCGCTTCCGCGAGGACGCGCTGCACTTCTTCATGGGCAGCCTGCTGAGCGCGTTCACGCTGTTCCTCTTCAAGAGCTCGTCGGGCTTCACGCCGCTCCTGTTCATGGCGGGCATGTTCGGGCTGCTGGTGGCCAACGAGCTGCCGCGCTTCCGTCAGCTGGGCCCCGTCATCCGCGTGGCCGTCTTCAGCCTGTGCGTGACGCTGTACTTCGCGTCGCTGCTGCCGGTGCTCTTTGGGCGGGTGGGGTGGTGGATCTTCACGCTGTCCGTCGTGCTGGGCTGCGGGAGCATCTATGGGCTGCTTCGCGTGCTCAAGCGGTGGCGCCCGGATGAGAAGGCGCTGCTGCGCACGGTGGCGGTGCCCGGCTTCGGCGCGCAGGCGGTGCTGCTCGGGTGCTACTTCGTGGGCGTGATTCCGCCGGTGCCCCTGGCGGTGCAATACAGCGGCATCTACCACCAGGTGAAGCGCGTCTCCCCGGGCGTGTATCACCTGACGTCGGAGGCGCAGCCCTGGTGGAAGGTCTGGACGGCGTTCCACCACGGCGACCAGGACTTCATGGTGCGGCCGGGCGAGCAGCCCGTGTACTTCTTCCGCATCTTCGCGCCCAAGGGCTTCGAGCCGTACCGCGTGCGCGTGCGCTGGTACTTCGACCATCCGGAGAAGGGCTGGACGGCGCTGGGCAAGGGCTTCCTCGCCTCGGTGAGCAGCAACGGCTCGGAGGGTGGCTACCGCTACTACGCGCAGCCGGGCACCACGCCCAAGCCGGGCGACTGGCGCGTCGTGCTGGAGACGGAGGCCGGGCATGAAATCAACCGCCTGAACTTCACCGTCACCGAGGACACGCGCACCGAACCGCGCGAGGAGAAGGTGGACGTGTCCGTGCTCAAGGTCACCAGGCCCATCTCGCTGGAGGACTGGCAGAAGCTCCAGCCCGAGCCGGTGGCGGCCGCCGCGGCTCCGACGCCCGCTACGGCGCCGGCGCCTTGAGCAGCGTCACCTGACCCAGCAGCACCGGCACCGCCGTCTCCACGCGCAGGATGCGGGGGCCCAGCGAGAAGGGCAGGAAGCCGTGGGCTTCCAGCAGCTGGGCCTCGAAGGGAACCCAGCCTCCGTCCGGGCCAATGGCGAGCACCACCCGCGTGGCGCGCGTGATGTCCCGGGCCTGGAGGGAGAGGCTGGCGGGCGGGTGGGGGAGCAGGCGCAGCGGCTCCGGGCCGAAGACGGCGTCCAGCTCGTCCTCGACGAAGGGGCGGAAGCGCTCGCGGATCAGCACCTCCGGCATGCGTGTGTCGCGGGCCTGCTCCAGTCCCTGGAGGAGCAGCTCGCGGACGAAGGCCTCGTTGAGCACCTTGGAGTCGAAGTAGCTCTTCTCCACGCGGGCCGCGTTCACCAGCACGATGCGGTCCACGCCCAGGGACGCCACGGCGGGCAGGACCTTCTTGAGCGCCTTGGGGCGGGGGATGGCCAGGAGCAGGTCCACGCCGGCCCTTGGCGGCGGCGGGTCCGTCAGCTCGACGCGCAGGTGGAGCAGGCCGGGGGCGTTCTCCAGCACCTCGCCCGTGCCGGTGAGGCCGTTGAGGCGGCCCACGCGCAGGGATTCGCCGGGTTCGGCCTTGAGGACCTCACGGGCGTGCTGGGCGCGGCGGCCGGTGAGCCGGGCGGTGCCGTCCGGCTGGAAGTCCTCGTCGAAGAGCAGGAGCAGGTTCACGGTCCCCTCCATGTAGCCGTTCCCGGGCGGGCAGGGGAGGGGGCGGCCCTTCGGGGCGGGGGGAGGCTCCCGGCCGCCCGGGGCGGGGCCGTGATAAAGGGCCGGGCGTGCGTACCTTCTGCATCAAGTGTCTGCGTCCTGAAAGCGCGTGCTACTGCGCGCACGTCCCCCAGCTCCAGACGCGCACGCGCGTGGTGTTCCTCCAGCATCCGAGGGAGCGGCGCGTGGCCATTGGCACGGCGCGCATGGCGCACCTGTCGCTGACCAACTCGGAGCTGCACCGGGGCGTGGACTTCACGGGCCACGCGCGGCTGGAGGAGCTGGCGAAGAACCCCGAGCGCGTCGCGGTGCTCTTTCCGGGGGAGGACGCCATCACCGTGGAAGAGGCGCAGGCGAACCCGCCAGAGACGCTCATCGTCGTGGACGGCACCTGGCCGCAGGCGAAGAAGGTGGTGATGCGCAACCCGGTGCTCGCGGCGCTGCCGCGTATCGGCTTCGTGCCCCGCCGCCCGAGCAACTACCGCATCCGCGCGGAGCCGGCGGACCACTGCGTCTCCACCATCGAGGCGGTGGCGGAGATCCTGGGCCAGCTGGAGGGCAAGCCCGAGTACTTCGACCGCATGCTGGGCGCGTTCGAGTTCATGGTGGACACGCAGCTGGAGCGGCAGGAGACGCGCACGGGGCCCAACCGCCGCCGCATCTACAAGAGCGAGTGGCGCCCGCCGCTGGAGCTGCGCTCGCTGGCGGAGGCCTCGGACCGGCTGGTCCTCTTCTACGCGGAGGCGAACGCGCACCCGCTGGAGTCGGGCATCCCGCCGGAGCTGGTGCACCTGGTGGCGGTCCGCTACGCCACGGGCGAGCGCTTCGAGGCGGTCATCGCGCCGGAGCAGCCGCTCGCGCACAGCACGTCGCTGCACGTGGAGCTGCCGGAGGAGGAGCTGCGCGCCGGTGAGCCGCGTGCCCAGGCGCTGGCCCGCTTCGAGGCGTTCCTGCGCCCGGACGACGAGCTGACGGTGTGGACCACGTTCGCCCTGGATCTGCTGTGGAGCAGCGGCCTGGCGCGCAGGACCGCGCGCAACGTGCGGCTGGCCACGGCGCGGGCGCTCAAGGGCAAGGCGGGCGGCGTGGAGCAGGCGGTGGGGCTGCTCAAGTCGCCGGAGGTGGCGGCGTGGGCCCGGGGCCGCGCGGGCCGCCGCATCAGCGCGCTGGAGTCCGTGACGCGCGAGCTGGTGGCGCGTGGCAACGCGACCGAGCCGCCCGCGAAGCTGCCGCGCACCGGCTCCGAGGGCTGAAGCCGCCTACTGGCCCAGGCGCGCGGTGCCGACGCTGGCGCCCAGCGTGGTGGAGCCGGCGCGCCAGGGACGGGCCTGCTCGCGGACCCAGCGGCCCAGCCGGGCGACGAGGTAGCAGCCCACCAGCAGCGCCACGGACACACCCAGCGCCGCCGCGATGCCCAGCCGGGGACCGATGCGCTGCGCGAGGCCCGCGATGTCCGCCCAGCCGTACACCACCGGCAGGTGCAGCACGTAGATCCACAGCGACAGCCGTCCCAGCGGCGCCAGCAGGCCGCTCACCCGCTGCGGCAGCAGGTTCACGACGCCCAGCACCAGCAGGCCCTGCGCCACGCGGTACATCACCATCGTGGGACTGGTGGGCGTCCACTCCACGGGCACCCAACGGGTGAGCGCCAGCAGCGCTCCGCCCAGCGCGAGCAGGGAGAAGCCCTGCGGCAGGCCCGGCTTGAGCAGGTGCAGCCCGTGCGCGGCGAACGCGCCCGCGAAGAAGAAGCCCGCCCAGGGGAAGAACGGGAAGCGGCTGCCCTCGCCATTGCCAATGAACTGCTGCAGCGGCACCGGCAGGTGCGCGCCCGCGCTCCACATCCCGGCGCTCGCCAGGGGGATGCCCACCGCCAGCCCGCCCAACAGCAGCGCCCGGGCGCCCCGGTGCGGCGTCACCACCAGCGCCATCGCGCCCAGGAGCAGCGCCGCGCCAATGCACTGGAGCGCGTCGAACTGGAACACCTTGCGCAACATGGCGTCGGAGAAGCCCAGCTCGCGCACCGCGCCCCAGCCCGGCCAGTGCAGCAGGTAGCCCAGGAAGACCAGCAGCAGCGCGCGGCGGAACCGGCGGCCGAAGGAGTCCTTCGCGGCGCCCGGCTTCGTGCCCAGCGCCATCACCACCGCCCAGCCGCTCACCAGCAGGAACAGCGGCGCGGTGATGCCCCGGAGCTTCCAGTACTCCTGGACCCACGGATGGTCCCGGAACGCGGGCGCCAGCAGCGCGTCCAGCGTGTGACCCATCACCATGGCGAGCACGGCCAGCCCGCGCGCGCCATCCAACGCGGGGTGCCGGGTCTGCCGGAAGCTGAGCGAGGGACCGAATCCTTTCAAAGCGAGCCGAGCATAAGCCCACCTGCGGGACTCGTCTCCAAAACGCACCAACCGTGGGGGTCGGCAAGCGTGGAAGCGACCCGGATTTTCACTCTCAGCCCAGGTCGCGTCCTCCTCGGAGGATGCTACAGGGTGGATGCATGTCCGCCCGTTCCGCGCTCGCCGCCCTCGTGCTCCTCGCCGTCCCGGCCTCGGGCCGCGCCGCGTCTGGCGATGACTGGTTTGGCACCGACAAGCCCAAACATTTCGCGGCGTGCGCGGCGGCCACGGGCGTGGGCTACGGCGCGGGCGCCCTCCTCTTCGATTCGCCGGGCGCGCGGGCGCTCACCGGCGTGGGACTGGGATTGGGCGTGGGGTTGGGCAAGGAGGTGTACGACCGGGCTCGCGGCAGCGTCTTCTCCGTGAAGGACCTGGCGTGGGACACCGCCGGCACCGCGACGGGGCTACTGGCCTCGTTCCTCGTGGACCGGTTCATCACCGAGGTGCTCCTGCCCCCGCCCCGGACCGTCACCGTCGCCGGGCGTGGCGGCGGGCGCGTCCGGGCGCGCGCGGCGCTCCACGAACTTCAAGAGCAGGTCGCGCTGCAGCCGGGGCTCCACCAGCAGCAGGCGGCCTTCGGGATCATCGGTGTCGGAGACGAGCACGGTGACCTGCCGGCGCGGGCACTGGTTCATGCAACCAGTGGGCGTGACGCGCACCTGACCGGCGAGGCCCCGCTCGGCCAGCTCCCCCTGGAGCCAGCGCGGCAGGTCCTGCCCTCCGCTCCGGGCGCTCTTCCCCAGGCATTTGCGGCAGACGAGCACGTCCACCTCCCGCGCCTTGCCGCCCGTGTCTCCGTCCTGCATCCGCCGTCCTCCGTGGCGCCCCGCTTCCAGGCGGATGCGCCGCTGCGTGTCGCCGAGACCTTGAAGAAGAGGTAGCGGCGCGGGGATTGTTCCGCAGGAGCTCCGGGCCGCGTCCGCCGGGCCGGCGTCCAGGCGGGCGCTGCCGGACTGATGGAATGGGAAAGCCCGCGCCGAGGGTGCGACGTTCCGTCTCGCAGCCAGCCGCCCGGGTCACTGGTACGGTGCGCTCCGCGCCGCACACGGGAGGCTCTCCAACATGACGCGAAATCGACTGCTGCTCGGGTTCACGCTGTCCGCGTTGGGCCTTGGCGCGCTCTCCGGTTGTGAGCGCTCGCCTGAAAAGGCTCCGGAGGCGAAGCCGCCCGCGCCCGCTCCGGTGGCGGAGCAGGCCCCGGCCCCGAAGCCTTCGGAGCCGGATGCCGCGGCGGTGGCGAAGCTGGCGTCGCACTTCTTCCAGGCGCCTCGCAACCGGGCCCCGCTGCCCGAGGACACCGCGGAGCAGGTGGCCCTGGGGCGCATGCTCTTCCACGAGCCCCGCCTGTCGAAGAACCACGACGTGTCCTGCAACAGCTGCCACGGCCTGGACACCTACGGCGTGGACAACAAGGCGCTGTCGGAAGGGCACAAGAAGCAGAAGGGCAGCCGCAACTCGCCCACCGTCTACAACGCGGCCCACCACATCGCGCAGTTCTGGGACGGCCGCGCCGCCACGCTGGAGGCCCAGGCGGAAGGGCCGATGATGAACCCGGTGGAGATGGCCATGCCGGACGCGAAGCGCGTCGAGGCCACGCTGGCCTCCATCCCCGAGTACTCCACGCGCTTCCGCGCCGCCTTCCCCAAGGGGGGCAAGCCCGTCACGTTGGCGAACGCCGCCCGGGCGCTGGCCGCCTTCGAGCGCACGCTCACCACGTCGTCGCGCTTCGACCGCTTCCTCGCGGGGGAGCACGCGGCCCTGAGCGCGCAGGAGCAGCGCGGCCTGGAGGCCTTCGTCACCACCGGCTGCACCACGTGCCACAATGGCCCGGCGGTGGGCGGCGCGTCGTTCCAGAAGCTGGGGCTGGTGGAGGCGTACCCGGCCCTCACCGACGCGGGCCGCTTCGACGCGACGAAGAACGAGGACGACCGGGGCTACTTCCGCGTGCCCACCCTGCGCGACGTGGAGATGACCGGGCCCTACCTGCACGACGGCAGCGTGAAGGACCTGCCCACCATGGTGCGCCTGATGGGCCGCTACCAGCTGGGCCGCACACTGAAGGACGGCGAGGTGGACGACCTGGTGGCCTTCCTCAAGAGCCTCACCGGGGAGCTGCCCCCCGCCGAGCGCATCTCCGCGCCGCCCCTGCCCCCCAGCACGAAGCGCACGCCCAAGCCGGACCCGTCGTAGCCAGCAGGAAACGTCGCGCCCCGCCCGGCGGGTGCTAAACCCTCGCGCCCATGACCTTCTTCTTCCATCTCCACTCGGGTCTTCGCTACCTGGTGCTGTTGTCCGGTGTCATCGCGCTCGCGTTCTTCGCGTTCGCGGTCGCCACGAAGCGCCCGTTCGACAAGGTGGGGCGCATCCTCGGAGCGTCCTACTCCGGCTTCCTGCAGCTGCAGTTCCTCGTGGGCATTGGCGTGCTGGTGACGCGCGGGTACTACCCGGCGCTCATCGGGCACATGGTGATGATGTTCCTCGCGGTGGGCGCCATCCAGGGCCCCCTGTCCGCGAACCGCCGGCGCACGCCGCCCGGCTATGTGCTGCCGCTGGTGGGCACCCTGGTGTCGCTGGCGCTGGTGGTGGGCGGCATCCTGGCCATCCGCCCGGGCCTGTTCGTCTCCACCGCGTTCTGAAGCGCGTGAGGGCAGCGAAGCGGCTGGGGGCTCCAGCCGCCTCGCGAGGCCTTCGCTAGCGACGGGCGCGCCGGCGCAGGGCCAGGGGCACGAGCAGCCCGAGGAGCGCGGGCAGCAGGCCGGGGCTCGCGCTGCAACCGCCGTCCTCGTCCTCGTCCTCATCCCCGGACGGGTTCTGCTCGGGGCCCGCGTCCGGAACGACGCCTGCGTCCATGGTGCCGGTGCCCGCGTCCGTGGTGCCGCCGGTGCCCGCGTCCGTGCCGCCGCCCGTGTTCGCGGGGCAGTCACCCAGCGAGTGCTCCAGCGCTCCCTGCGTGGCCGAGGCGGGCCGGGCGCGCGCGCAGAAGTCCTCCGGCGCCAGCGTGTTCCGCGCGGCCGCGCCGATGAGCGACGACACGTCGCCCTTGAGCGTCAGGTCGCCCTTGAGCGGCGCCACGTACCAGGACGCGAAGGTGGTGGTGGTCACGTTCGAGCGGTTCGAGCTCTGGGTGCCGGTGGCGCTGTCGCGGTTGCGGATGACGCCCGTCAGGACGTTGCCAAAGGCCTCACCGGTGGACGCGGCGTAGCGGTAGTCCACGCCCGTCGTGCCGACGAACGTGTTGAACAGCACGCGCGTGTTCGCGGCCTTGTTCAGGTACACCGCGACGTCCGAGCAGTTGGCCACGATGTTGTTGCGGATGATTCCGTCCGTGTGCTCCGGCGAGCACGGCACGGCCGGGTCGAAGGCCGGCGCGCAGTACTGATTGCCGGTGCCGCCACCGCCGAAGGACAGGCCGATGCGCGTGTCCCCCGCGGGAAAGTCCTTCACGCACAGGACGCGGTTGCGCTCGAAGAGGCCGCGCTTGCCGCCGCTCTTCATGAAGGCGCCGTAGGAGATGCCGCCCTTCCTGGAGAAGTCGTGCAGCTCGTTGTCGCGGACCACCCAGTCATCGCCGGTGTCGATGTTCAGCTTGTTGACGGGCGTGGACGTCACGCGCGCGTGCGTGTCGTAGATTTCGTTGTTCTCGATGAGACCCCGGTGCGGCATCTCCCACACGCCGCTGCCGTTCTGCGTCGCGTTCGCCTTGAGCTGCGAGTTGAAGTCGCGCACGCGGCTGTTGCGCAGGACGAAGTTCTCCGCGTGGCCGGTGACGTGGAAGGCGTGCTCACAGTTCTGGTCGTTCGCGCAGATGCCCTCCACCGTGAGCCCGTCGAAGGTCCAGTACCGGCCGGACACCTTGAAGCCCTCCTGCGCGTTGAAGCGGATGAGGGCCGCGTGGCGGTTCTTCGCGCGCACGATGATGGGCGCGGCCTGGGTGCCCTCCGCGGCGCAGGTGAGGTTCGCGTTGAAGGTGTACGTGCCGTCTTCCAGGACGAGCTCGTCGCCGGCCTTGGCGGACGAAAGCGCGGTCTGGAGCTCGGCCACGGTGGAGATGCTCTTCACGGCCGCGCTGCCCGTCAGGGGCAACAGGAGCAGGGTGAGGGAAAGGGTTCTCAAGGGGGGACTCCCGGTACGAAAGGGGGCACCCACGTTAGCGGATCCCTGCACAGGGCAGGCAGCCGGGCGTGCGCAGGCATTCCGGGCGCTAGGGAACCCGACTCTGCGTGAACACTTGTCCTCCCATGGCTCGCCAATCCAGAGGCTCGCGACGGGGACGGTCCATCCTCACGGTGTCAGCGTTGGCCGGAGTGCTGCTCATGGCCCCGGGCGCGTTCGCGCTGCCCTCCCCGGGGCAGTCGCTGCCGGCGTTCTCCGCGCGCGACCTGACGAACGGGAAGCATGCGAGCGATGAGCTGAAGGGGCGTCCCACGCTGATGGTCGTCATCACCGACAAGGACGCGGGCGCCCAGATGCGCGGATGGTTCGACGCGGCGGACCAGCACCTCCCGGACTCGGTGCATCGCCAGTCGCTCATCGCCCTCAAGCTGCCGTTCTTCGTCAGCGAGGGCGCCGCGCGGGGCAAGGCGAAGGGCCAGGTGCCCCGGGAGTACTGGGAGGACACCTGGCTGGACAAGAACGGTGGCATGTCCAAGGCGCTGGGGCTCTCCCCCAGCGAAACCCCCTATGTCCTGGCGCTGGACGCGGAAGGACGGGTGGTGGCCAGCGTCCACGCCACCGTGGACTCGCAGGAGGCGCGGGCCATCTGGTCCGCGCTCCGACGGTGACGCCGCGAGGCTAGTAGCGCCCGCCGCTGTCGAGGATGGCCTGCAGCTGCTGCTTGTCGTTGGAGAAGGGGAACGCCTGGTAGAGCTGGTAGCCGTTCTGCGGATCCAGCAGCGTGGGCCGCATCAGGCGCACCACCTCCAGCTTGTCATTGGAGAAGGAGAACTGCCCCAGCACCGACAGGATGTGCGTCACGAGGAAGTTCTCGTTCGGGGCCACCTGCGACAGGATGCGCAGCTTCTCGCGCGGGAAGGACTCGCGCACCATCGCCGCGGTGATGCTGCGGAACTGCTGATCCGAGATGGGACGCACCACCGGCGGCGGGGGCGGCATCGGCGCCGGCTGGTTGACCACCACCGGCGGGGCCTTGTCCACGTACTCGCTCAGCTTGTCCAGTTCCTCCATGGCGTTGCGGATGCTCTCGCGGCCCTTGGCGTCCTTCGTGCGGGACATCGCGTCGCGCAGCGCGTTCTCCAGCCGGCTGATGCGGCGCTCCACCTGATCACGGTCGATGATGGCCTGGTTGCGCGAGGGCACCGGCTGCGGCATCGGCACCGGATGCGGCGTGGAGTGGCCCGGGGGCGGGGGGCGGCGGAACTCGGCGCCGCCAGCGATGTTGACTGAGTCCGCCGCTTTGGGCGCCGTCTGGGCCAGGGCAGCGGCGGAGGACAGCAGGACGACGGCGAGGGTCAGGGCCTTCATGGTGTGCATCCTTGGGGGTGTTCTTGCTTCGTCCCATCTGACGGGACAGAGGCCTGCTCATTCAAGCCCCCCTCCCGTCTTCCCCAGGAAGGCCCTGCCATCAGGGCGTCTTCAGCCGCGCTTGGAGACGACCTGGCCGTCGGCGCCAATCTCGTAGACGAGCGGCACGCCGGTGGCGAGCTCCAGGCCCACCACCGTCTCACCGGACAGCTTGTCCAGGCGCATCACCAGGGAGCGGTTGGAGTTGCCGTGCGCCACGACGAGCACGTTCTTGCCCTGGCGCAGGTCGCCCGCGATGGCCCGGTCGAAGAAGGGCAGCACGCGCTTGGCGGTCATCTCCAGGGACTCGCCGTTGGGGGGCGGCACGTCATAGGAGCGGCGCCAGATGTGGACCTGCTTCTCGCCGAACTCCTTGGCGGCGTCCGCCTTGTTGAGGCCCTGCAGGTCGCCGTAGTGGCGCTCGTTGAGGGCCGCGTCGCGGATGACGGGCGGGGTCTGCTTCAGCGTCTCCAGCAGGATGGCCAGCGTCTGCTGCGCGCGGCTGAGGGCGGAGGTGTAGGCGACGTCGAACTTCACGTCCTGGAGGGCTTCGGCGGCCTTGCGGGCCTCGTTGCGGCCCTGCTCGGTGAGGGGCACGTCCACGAAGCCGGTGAAGCGGTTCTCCTGGTTCCAGAGGGACTGACCATGACGGACGAGGGCGAGGATGGGCATGGCCCCCCTGCTAGCCCAACCGGGGGCGGGGGGAAAAGAGGCAAGCCCCGTCCACCCGCCCGGCCCGTCGTCTTGCTGCCACGCTTCGGGGCGCGTCAGCCGGCGGCCTGGGTCTCCTGCTGGAGGCGCTCGCAGACGGCCGCCACCGCGCTCAGCGTGTTGAACAGGTCCACCATGCCCACCTGGAGGCCCAGGTCGTCCTCGATGCGGTTGGCCAGCATGGTGGCCAGGAGCGAGTTGCCCCCCACCTCCAGGAAGTGGTCCTCCGGCCGCACGGCGTCCACCCCCAGAAGCTCCTGCCAGTAACCCGCCAGCCGCGCCTCCATGGGCGAGGGGACCGCGCTCTGTGTGCTCATGGTGGCTGCTCCCAGGGGCTGGATTTGCTGCAAATTGAGGAAAATAGAACTACCGCGTCAAGGCTGACCGCGCCAGGGCGAGCAGGCGGGCTTGGTCCTTCCCCGGGGTCCGGACTTCCCTGGCAGGCTCGGGAGCCATGGACCACGCGAACGAGGCCGGAGCGGCCGCCGGGGGCGAGGACGCGCCCATGGCGGTGGCGGTGGTGGGGTTGGCGCTGCGCTTTCCGGGGGCGGAGGACGCGCGCCAGTACTGGCGCAACCTGGTGGGTGGGGTGGACTCCATCACCCGGCTGGACGCGGCGGGCCGGGAGCGGCTGGGGCTGCCCCAGGGCGACGAGTGGATCACCGCGGCGGGGGTGCTGGAGGAGGCAGAGGGTTTCGACGCGGCGTTCTTCGGGTACTCGGCGCGCGAGGCGGAGCAGATGGATCCGCAGCACCGGGCGCTCCTGGAGTGCGCGTGGGCGGCGATGGAGTCCGCGGGGTATGCGCCTCGGGGGCAGCCGATGCGGGCGGCGGTGTACGCGGGGGCGGGCTTCACGACGTACGGGGGGCGGGACGTGGCCGCGGGGCTTGCGGGGGCGCTGGGGCTCTCCGGGGACTTCCTCGCCACGCGGGTGTCGTACGAACTGGACCTGACGGGCCCGGCGATGACCGTGCAGACGGCGTGCTCCACGTCGTTGGTGGCGTTGCACCTGGCCTGTCAGTCGCTGCTCGCGGGCGAGTGCGACCTGGCGCTCGCGGGGGGCGTGTCCATCCGCACGCCGCAGCTGGGGGCGCACCGCAACCAGGAGGGCGGCATCCTGGCGCCGGATGGGAGATGCCGGCCGTTCGACGTGAACGCGGCGGGGACGGCGGTGGGCAATGGCGTGGGGATGCTGGTGCTCAAGCGGCTGGCGGACGCGGTGGCGGACCGGGACAGCATCCGCGCCATCGTGCTGGGCACGGCGCTGAACAACGATGGGGGCGCGAAGACGGGGTTCGCGGCGCCTTCGGTGCAGGGGCAGGCGGCGGTCATCCGCGAGGCGCTGTCGGTGGCGGGCGTGGCGCCGTCGGACGTGTCCTATGTGGAGGCGCACGGGACGGCGACGGCGCTGGGGGATCCGATTGAGGTCGCGGCGCTCAAGCAGGTGTTCCAGGGGGTGTCGCCGGGGGCCTGTGGCCTGGGCGGGGTGAAGAGCAACTTCGGGCACCTGGACGCGGCGGCGGGCGTGGCGGGGGTCATCAAGACGGTGCTGTCGATGGAGCACCGCACGCTGCCTCCGACGCTGAACTTCACGAAGCCGCATCCGATGCTGGAGCTGGAGGGCAGTCCCTTCCAGGTGGTGGGGAGCACGCGCGAGTGGGTGGGCCCGCTGCCGCTGCGCGCAGGGGTGACGGCGCTGGGGATTGGGGGCACGAACGCGCATGTGGTGTTGCAGGAGGCGCCGGCTCTGCCGGAGACGGATGCGCCCCGGCGCGGGGAAGAGGTGCTGCTCCTGTCCGCGAAGACGGAGGGGGCGCTGGATCGGATGACCGCTGCGCTCGCGGAGCGGGTGCAGGGGGCTTCGGGACCATGGCTCGCGGACGTTGCTCATACGTTGCAGGTGGGGCGTGCTCGCTTCCCGTGGCGCCGCTTCGTCGTGGTCCGCCAGGGCGAGGACGCGGCGGCGGTGCTGGAGGGGCGGTCCTCCTCTGGTGAGGATTCGCCTCCGCGGATGCGCACCGTGTTCGACGAGGGCGAGTCTCGTGGCGTGGCCTTCCTGTTCCCGGGCGGCGGTGCGCAGCGGGTGAACATGGGCGAGGCGTTCCTTCGCGAGCCCGCGTTCCGCGCGGCCATTGATGGGTGCGCGGAGTGGCTTCGCGGTCCCATGGGCGCGGACCTCCGCGACATCCTCTTCGCCGGACCCGAGCGCTTCGACGCTGCGGCCCGTGAGCTGGACCGTCCGCTGTGGTCCCAGCCCGCACTGTTCGTCTGCGACTGGGCGCTCGCGCAGCTGTGGCTGTCGTGGGGCGTGAAGCCGGAGGCGCTGCTGGGGCACTCGCTCGGCGAATACGTGGCCGCGTGCCTCGCGGGGGTGTTCACGTTGGAGGAGGCTCTGGGCCTCGTCGTCGCTCGCGGACGCTTGATGGAGGCGATGCCCCCAGGCGGGATGCTGTCCGTGCTCGCGCCCGTGGAGCTGGTCTCCGAGCTCGTGGGGCCGGCTGTGTCGGTGGCGGCCATCAACGGCCCGGAGACCTGTGTCCTCTCCGGACCGCTGCCGGAGCTGGAGGCCGCGGAGCAGGCGCTGACGGCGCGGGGCATCGAGCACAAGCGGGTGCGCTACGCGCGCGCCGCGCACTCCTCCATGATGGAGCCATCCCTGGAAGGCTTCGCACGGGAGGTGGCCCGCGTGAAGCTCCGCGCGCCCTCGCTGCCTGTCGTGTCCAGCCTCACCGGCCGGTGGCTCCAGGATCGCGAGGCGACGTCTCCCGACTATTGGGTCCGGCACCTGCGGCACACGGTTCGCTTCTCCGACGCGCTGGGCTGCCTGCTGGAGTCCGGCGACCGGGCATTGATTGAAGTGGGCCCTGGCACGACGCTCACCGCGCTTGCGAGGCAGCATCCGGCTCGGAAGACGCAGCCCGTGCTGGCCACCCTGTCGACGAAGGGCGACGCACCGGGGAGCGCCCTGTCTGCCCTGGGCGAAGCGTGGGCCGCGGGCGTGGACGTGGACTGGGAACACCTCCGGGACGGCGAGCGGCGCCGTCGCGTGGACCTGCCGACCTACAGCTTCGACCGCGAGCACTACAGCCTGGACGATGCCGCGCCGAGCCCCGTCACACGCGACGCCATGGCGGCCAAGGCGAAGGCGACCGGGCCCTCGAAGCCGAAGGAGCGGGCTCCCCGTCGCGGTGAGCGCGTGGCGCCCCGAGACGCCACGGAGCAGTCCCTGGCAGAGTGCTTCCAGACGCTGTTCCGCCTGGACGACGTGAGCATCCACGACGACTTCTTCGCGTTGGGCGGCGACTCGCTGGTCGCGCTCCGGCTGCTCGCGATGATCTCCGAACGCTTCGGCAAGCGGCTCGCGCTGAAGGAGATGCTGACCGCGCCCACGGTTGAGCTGTTGGCGCGGAAGCTGGGCGGACGGGAGGATGCCCAGTTCCTGCCGCCGGGCATGGCGCTGCTCCAGCAGGGCACTCGCGGTCCGCCGCTCTTCTTCGTGCACGCGGCCGGAGGCCAGTCGGTGTTCTACCGCGACCTGGCGCGCGCCATCGACGCGAGCCGGACCGCCTACGCCTTCGAGTCCCGGGGCCTGGAGCCGGACGGACCGCTGCACACGTCCGTCGACGAGATGGCGACGGCCTACCTGGAAGGCCTGCGCGCGCTGCAGCCCGTGGGGCCATACCTGCTGGTGGGTGCGTCGTTCGGCGGCGCGGTGGTCTACGAGATGGCCCGCAGGCTGGCAGCGGAAGGCCACGCGGTGCCGCTGTGCGCGATGCTCGACACGCCGGGCCCTGGGGACATCGCTCGGGCGCGGGCAGGCGAAGTGGGCCTCGCGCAGGAGCAGGTCCTCGCGGATCCGGAGCAGCAGCGTCGGTACGTGCGCGTCTGGGAGGCGAACATGACGGCCCTGCGCGACTACCCCATGCCTCGCTTCGAGGGCGGCACCCTCCAGTTCTTCCGCGCGGCGACGGTCATCGAGCACATGCCAAAGCACGTGGAACTCGAATGGCTGGACTCGGGCGCGGTGGTCCGGGTGGAGACCGTGCCCGGTGACCACCAGTCGATGCTCACGGGAGGTAACGCCGAAGGGCTGGGCGCGAAGCTCGCGGCGTTCCTTCCGTGAACGAGGCGCTCAGCTGGAGCCCGGACGGCCGCGCCGCTGGGCCATGCGCCGCAGGTTGTCCCTCCGTTGCGCTCCCGGGTCCTGCGCGGGCGCGGGAGCCGCCGCGGGCGGCGTGTCCTTTGGCGGTGACAGGTGTCCGGCGAGCGCGCGCACCGTGGGGTACTGGAAGAGCGTGACCAGCGGGACCTTGCGGCCCACCAGCGCCTCCAGCTTCGCGTGCACGGACTGGAGCAGCAGCGAGTTGCCTCCCAGGTCGAAGAAGTTGTCGCTCGCGCCCACGCGCTCCAGTCGCAGCACTTCGGCCCAAAGGCCGGCCAGCGTCTGCTCCAGGCCTGCCTCGGGGACGCGGTAGTCCTCGCTGAGCTCGGGCCGGTGCACGTCTGGCGCGGGCAGGGCCTTGCGGTCCAGCTTGCCGTTCGCGGTGAGGGGCAGCCGCTCCAGCACCACTAACGCCGACGGCACCGCGTGCTCCGCGAGCGACCGCCGCAGCGAGGCCCGCAGCGCGTCCACCGTGAACGCGGCCCCTTCGCGGAGCACCAGGTACGCGACCAGCCGGCGTTGTCCCGGCACGTCCTCGCGCACCTGCGCCACCGCTTCCTTCACCGAGGGCTGCGCGAGCAGCGCGGCCTCCACCTCGCCCAGTTCGATGCGGAAGCCCCGCAGCTTCACCTGCGAGTCCGCGCGGCCCCGGAACTCCAACGTGCCGTCCGCGAGCCACCGCACCACGTCGCCCGTGCGGTACAGGCGCGCACCGGGTTCTTGGGAGAACGGATCCGGTCCGAAGCGCTCCGCCGTGAGCGCGGGCTGGCCCAGGTAGCCGCGCGCCACCTGGGCGCCTCCCAGGAACAGCTCGCCCCACAGGCCCACCGGCACGGGCTGCCCCGTGCCATCCAGCACGTACACGTGCACGTTGGGCTCCGGGCTTCCGATGGGGGGCAGCAGGCCTTCGGGCGCTTCGGGCTTCACGACGCCGGAGGTCGCGATGACGGTGTTCTCCGTGGGGCCGTAGCAGTTGCGCCACTGTCCCGGAACGGAGGGCCCCGGACGGCGGTGCAGCACGTCACCGGCCACGTGCACCCGGCGCAGCGGCATGCCGGAGGGCCATGGCTGCTCCAGCGCGGCTTCCGCCATGGGCGTGGGCAGCGTGGTGAGCGTGATGCCCTCCGCCGCGAGCCACCGCACCAGCCGGGCCGGCTCCGCGCGCACCTCGTCCGTGGGCAGGTGGAGGCTGGCGCCATGCGAGAGCGCCGGCCAGGTCTCGAAGACGGTCGCGTCGAACGCGAGCCCCGTCAGCAGCGTGGCCCGGTCACCCGGACCCATGCTCGCCGCCGTGCCGAGCCCCGCGACGAGGTTCGCCAGCGTCCCGTGCGTCACCGCGACGCCCTTGGGTTTGCCGGTGCTACCCGACGTGTAGATGACGTAGGCCATCGCCTCCGCGTGCAGTGTCACGCCGGGCGCGGTGTCCGGCTGCGTCTCCAGCGCGGGCTCCGCGTCCAGGCAGAGCACGCGCACGCCGCATCCCTCGAAGCGAGAGGCGAAGGCCTGCAGGGTGACGACGATGCGCGCGCCACTGTCCGTGAGTACGTGCCGCCACCAGGCCTCCGGCCACGTCAGGTCCATGGGCAGATAGGCCCCACCTGACTTGAGGATGCCCAGCGCGCCCCACACGTAGCCGGGCGTGCGGTCCACGCACAGGGCGACCACGGTCTCCGGCTTCACACCCTGCGCGCGCAGCAGGTTCGCCAGCTGGTTCGACCGGGCCTCCAGCTCCCCGAACGTCAGCCGCTGCCCGTCACCCGCCAGCGCGAGCGCCTCCGGCCTCAGCCGCGCCTGCTCCGTGATGCGCGTGGGCACGCGCAGATCCGCGGGGACATCGAGCGCGGTGTCGTTCCAATCCACGAGGAGCTGCTGGCGCTCCGTCTCCGTCAGCAGCGACAGCGACGCGAGCGGACGCTCCGGGTTTCGCGTCACCTGCTCCAGCAGGCGCAGGTAGTGCCCGGCCATGCGCTCCACCGTCGCCGCGTCGAAGAGCGCGGTGTTGTATTCCCAGTGCGTCAGCAACCCGGTGGCGGATTCGCGCATGAACAGCGTGAGGTCGTGCTTCGCAAGCCCTGGATCGAAGGGCACCGGCGCCGTCTCCAGCCCTCGAAGGGGGAAGCCGGGGAAGTCCTTGAAGAGGGCGAACACGGCCTGGAATACGGGCGTGCGGCTCAGGTCCCGAGGCGTCTGGAGCGCGTCCACCAGCTGTTCGAAGGGCACCTCCTGGTGCGCGTACGCGCCCAGGCACGTCTCGCGCACCCGGGCGAGGAGGACCTGGAAGGACTCGGCGCCGGAGACCTTCACGCGCAGGGGCAGGGCGTTGACGAAGAAGCCGATGAGCCCCTCCACCTCGCGGTGGTTGCGGCCGGAGATGGGCGAGCCGATGACGACGTCGTCCTGGCCGCTGTAGCGCGACAGCAGGGCGTGGAACCCCGCGAGCAGCGCCATGAAGGACGTGACGCCCTGCTGGTGACACAGCTCGCGCACGGCGGCGTCCACCGCGGCGGGGATCCGCACCATGTGGGCCGCGCCCCCCTGGGCCTGCACGGGCGGGCGCGGCCGGTCGGTGGGCAGCTCCAGCGCGTGGGGTGCCCCGTTCAGCTGCCGCTTCCACCACGCGAGCTGCGCGTCGAGCCCTTCGCCCTGCAACGTCGCGCGCTGCCAGCGGGCGTAGTCCGTGTACCGGATGGGCAGCGGCGGCAGGCGCGGCGTCTGGCTCCGGGTGAAGGCGTCGTAGAGGATGCCCAGCTCGCGCCCCATCACGTCCGTGGACCAGCCGTCCGTGATGATGTGATGCATGAGCAGGAAGAGCGCGTGGTCCTCCGCGTCCAGCCGCAGCAGGGTCGCCGTCAGCAATGGACCCGTGCGCAGGTCGAAGACGTGGCGCATCCGCTCCTCGGCCCGCTGGCGCAGGACGGTGTCACGCTGCGGGGGCGGCACGTCCTCCAGCCGCTCGAAGGCGAGCGCGAAGGGAACCGAGGGCAGGACGCGCTGAACGGGCTGGCCGTTCTCCTCCGCGAACACCGTGCGCAGGGACTCGTGACGGTCGATGAGCGCCGCGAGTGACCGCTCCAGCGCGGCCACGTCGAGCGGCCCCTTGCATCGGATGAACAAGGGGACGTTGAAGGCGAACCCGCCCGGTGCGAGCGCGTCGATGAACCACAGCCGCTGCTGCGGGAAGGACTGGGGCGCGGAGTCTCCGGCCTCCGTGCGTACCAGGGGCGGGGCCTGGAGGGGATGGGCTTCCTGGCGCAGGGCTTCGATTCGAGCGGCCAGCTCCGCGAGCGTCGGGGCTTCGAAGAGCACGCGCACGGGCAGCTCCATCTGAAGCGACTCACGCAGACGGGACGCCACCTGGGTCGCGAGCAGCGAGTGGCCGCCCAGTTCGAAGAAGTGGTCCTGCGTGCCCACGCGCGGCACGCCCAGCAGGGGGGCCCAGATGTCCGCGATGAGCTTCTCCACCGCGGAGACCGGGGCCACGTAGACGGTCCCGGGGATGGCCTCTTCCGTCGGAACGGGCAAACCGTTGCGGTTCACCTTGCCACTGGGCGTGAGTGGCAGCGCGTCCATGCGCACCAGGGCGGAGGGCACCATGTACTCCGGCAGCCGACGCGCCAGTGCCTGTCTCAGCGCCTCCGCGGAGAAGCCCGTCTCCGGTTGCACCACGTAGGCCACCAGCCGCTTGAAGCCCGGTGTGTCCTCGCGCAGCACGACGACCACGTCCTGCACGTCGGGCAGGGCGCGCAGGGCGGACTCCACCTCACCCAACTCGACGCGGAAGCCGCGCAGCTTCACCTGCCCGTCCAGGCGGCCGAGGAACTCCAGCTGTCCATCCGCGAGCCAGCGGGCCTTGTCACCCGTGCGGTAGAGGCGGGCACCCGGCGTGGAGCTGAATGGGGAGGGGACGAAGCGCTCCGCGGTGAGGTCCGGCCGGTTGTGGTAGCCGTGCGCGAGCCCTTCACCTCCGATGAACACTTCGCCTGGGACGCCGACGGGACTCGGGTTCCCGCGTGCATCCAGGACGTAGGTCTGGACGTTGGTCAGCGGCGTTCCCACCGGAGGCAGGGCGGGCCAGGTGCTCGGAGGCCCTGAAGCCCGCCATGCACTGGCGGCGTGCGTCTCCGAAGGACCGTACTGGTTTTCGAGGACGCAGCCGGGCAGCCGCTCGAAGAAGGCGACGAGGGCGGGTGTCACCTGGAGCTGCTCGCCCGCGGTGATGACCTCGTTGAGCGGGGGCAGTTCCGCCGAAGTACGCGCTGCTTCACTCAGGGACTGGAGCGCGACGAAGGGGAGGAAGAGCCGCTCCACGCGGTGCTGGGTGAGGTAGCTCAGCAGTGCCGGCGGGTCGCGGCGCAACTCCGCGGAGCTGAGCAACAGCCGTCCACCGATGCACCACGTGCCAAAAATCTCCTGGAAGGAGACATCGAAGTTGAGCGAGGCGAACTGGAGCGTCGTGGCTTGTGCACGCACTGCGCGGCGGGTCTGCCACGCGAGCATGTTGCCGATGCCCCGGTGGGACATGGCGATGCCCTTGGGCCGGCCGGTGCTGCCCGAGGTGAAGACGACGTAGCAGACGGCTTCCGGCGACAGCTTCACGTTCGGAGACGTGGTGGAGCGGGCGGCCAGTGAGACGGTCTCCATCGTCACGATGCGAGCGGAGGTGCCCGGTGGCAGTGCACGCACGAAGCCCTCATGCGCGAGGACGACCGGAGCGCGTGTGTCCTCCACCATCAGCGCCAGGCGCTCGGTCGGGTAGTTCGGATCCAGCGGGACGTAAGCCGCACCAGCCTTGAGGGTGGCGAGGACGGCGACGGGCATGTCGAGGCTGGAGCGCTCCAGGCATAGCCCGACGGAGCTTCCTGGCGTGACGCCCAGGGCAATGAGGTGATGTGCGAGCTGGTTGGCGCGTGCATTCAGCTGCGCATAGGTCAGTGACTCCGCGCCGTTGGTCACCGCGATTGCTTCCGGTGTCCGTGCGACCTGTGTCTCCACCCAGCGGTGCATGAGCCCGGGCTCGAATGAGCCATCCTTCGCGGCGTTCCACGTCACGACGACGTGTTGCCGTTCCTCCTCGGAGAGGAGCGGCAGGGCCGACAGGGGCTGCTCGGGATGGCGGACCGCTCCTTGGAGCAGTCGCACGTAGTGCCCGGCCATCCGGGTGAGGGTCGCTTCCTCGAAGAGGGCGGTGTTGTACTCCCAGAAGGCCGTCAGGCCCTGCTCCGACTCGCGCACGAAGAGCATGAGGTCGAAGCGGGAGACGCCCGTCTGGAAGGGGACGTCCTCCGCTTGGAGCCCGGGCAACGAGAAGGGGACGGCCGCCTGTTGCAGGACGAAGAGGGTCTGGACCAGCGGCGCGCGGCTCAGGTCGCGTGGCGGCTTGAGCGCCTCCACGAGCTGTTCGAACGGCAGGTCCTGATGCGCGAAGGCGCCCAGGCAGCTTTCACGCACGCCGCGCAACAGGTGGCGGAAGGAGCGCGAACCGGTGACGTCCGCGCGCAGGGCGAGCGTATTGACGAAGAGGCCGAGGAGCCCTTCCACCTCGCGGCGATTGCGGCCGGAGATGGGCGAGCCGACCACCACGTCGTCCTGGCCGCTGTAGCGCGCGAGCAGGGCCTGGAACCCCGCCAGCAACGTCATGAACAGCGTGGTGCCTTCGCGCTGGCCCATGGCGACGAGGGCGCTGGTGAGCGCGGGCGGCAGGGGAACTTCGATGTACGCGCCCTGGAAGGTCTGCACGGGCGGACGCGGCTTGTCGGTGGGCAGGTCCAGCACGGGCGGTGCCCCCGCGAGCTGCTCGCGCCACCACGCCAACTGTTCCTCCAGCATGTCGCCCTGCAACCACGCGCGCTGCCACAGCGCATGGTCCGCGTACTGGATGGAGATGGGCGGGAGCACGGCCTCCGTGCCCTGGAGCCGGGCGAGGTAGAGCACATCCAGCTCCCGCTGGAGCAAGGCGATGGACCACCCGTCGAAGACGCTGTGATGGAAGTTGAGGATGAGGACCTGATCCTCGTCCGCGATCCGGAGCAGCGTGGCCCGGAGCAGGGGACCGCGGCGCAGGTCGAAGGGCACATGCGCTTCGGCTTCCACCTGACGCTGGAGCGGAAGGCGCGGATCCACGTCCACCTGCTTCAAGGTGAGCTTCCACGCGGGCCCGATGCGTTGCACCGGCTGGCCGTCCACTTCGTCGAACGTGGTGCGCAGGACCTCGTGACGCCGGATGAGGGCGTTGAGCGCGTCTTCCAGTGCCTGTGCATCCAGCCGTCCCCGGAGCCGGGTGACCAGGGGCAGGTTGTAGGCGTGCGCGCTGGTGTCCAGCTGCGAGACGAACCACAGCCGCTGCTGGGAGAACGACTGCGGAACGAGCTCTCCGCGAAGCTGGGGCACCAGCGGCGGGATGGCCTTCCGGTTCGCTCCGTGCAGCTGTTCCTCCAGCCGCGCGGCGAGCTGCGCGACGGTGGGCGCCTCGAAGACGACGCGCAGGGACAGATCCACCTGGAAGGCCTCCCGCAACCGGGAGACGACCTGCGTGGCGAGCAGCGAGTGGCCACCCAGCTCGAAGAAGTGGTCTTGCAGGCCCACGCGCGGCACCACGAGCAGGGACGCCCAGATGTCGGCGATCACCTTCTCCACCGCCGTCATGGGAGCCAGGAAGCCGGTGTCGTCCGTGGCTTCCTCCTTGGGCGCGGGCAGGCCGTTGCGGTTCACCTTGCCGCTCGGGCCCAGCGGTAGCGCGTCCATGCGCACCAGGGCGGAGGGCACCATGTGCTCCGGCAGCCGTCGCGCCAGCGCCTGCCGCAGTGCCTCCGGTGAGAAGGACGCTTCCGGCTGCACCACGTAGGCCACCAGCCGCCTGTGGCCCGGCGTGTCCTCGCGCAGCACGACGACCACGTCCCGCACGTCGGGCAGGGCGCGCAGGGCGGACTCCACCTCACCCATCTCGACGCGGAAGCCGCGCAGCTTCACCTGCCCGTCCAGGCGGCCGAGGAACTCCAGTTGTCCATCCGCGAGCCAGCGGGCCTTGTCGCCTGTGCGGTAGAGGCGGGCGCCCGGCGTGGGACCGAACGGAGAGGGGACGAAGCGCTCCGCGGTGAGGTCTGGCCGGCCGTGGTAGCCGTGCGCGAGCCCTTCACCGCCCACGTACAGCTCGCCCGGCACTCCGACAGGGCAGGGCTCGCGGCGCGGATCCAACACGTAGGCCTGGACTGAAGGCAGCGGCGTTCCCACCGGAGGCAGGGCGGCCCAGGTGCTCGGGGCGCCCGAGGCGCGCCACGCGGAGACCGCATGGGTTTCCGAAGGACCGTACTGGTTTTCGAGGACGCAGCCGGGCAGCCGCTCGAAGAAGGCGACGAGGGCGGGTGTCACCTGGAGCTGCTCGCCCGCGGTGATGACCTCGTTGAGCGGGGGGAGCTCCGTCGCGGTGCGCGCTGCTTCGCTCAGTGATTGGAGCGCGACGAAGGGGAGGAAGAGTCGCTCCACGCGGTGCTGGGTGAGGTAGCGCAGCAGTGCCGGTGGGTCGCGGCGCAGCTCGGCGGAGCTGAGCAACAGCCGTCCACCGATGCACCACGTGCCAAAAATCTCCTGGAAGGAGACATCGAAGTTGAGCGAGGCGAACTGGAGCGTCGTGGCTTGTGCACGGACCGCGCGGCGGGTCTGCCACGCGAGCATGTTGCTGATGCCCCGGTGGGACATGGCGATGCCCTTGGGCCGGCCGGTGCTGCCCGAGGTGAAGACGACGTAGCAGACGGCTTCGGGCGACAGCTTCACGTTCGGAGACGTGGTGGGACGGGCGGCCAGCGAGACGGTCTCCATCGTCACGATGCGCGCGGAGGTGCCCGGCGGAAGGGCCCGCACGAAGCCCTCATGCGCGAGGACGACCGGAGCGCGTGTGTCTTCCACCATCAGCGCCAGACGTTCGGTCGGGTAGTTCGGATCCAGCGGGACGTAGGCGGCGCCAGCCTTGAGGGTGGCGAGCACGGCGACGGGCATGTCGAGGCTGGAGCGCTCCAGGCACAGCCCGACGGAGCTTCCTGGCGTGACGCCCAGGGCAATGAGGTGATGCGCGAGCTGGTTGGCGCGTGCATTCAGCTGCGCATAGGTCAGTGACTCCGCGCCGCTCGTCACCGCGATTGCTTCCGGTGTCCGCGCGACCTGTGCCTCCACCCAGGCGTGGATCAACCCAGGCGCGGGGAGCCGTTCCTCACGGTTGTTCCACGCGACCAGGAGTTGCTCGCGTTCCTCCCTCGACAGGAGCGACAGGTCCGCCAGGGGCAGCTCGGGGTTCGCGGTGACGGCTTCGAGCAGCCGCACGTAGTGCCCTGCCATCCGGGCAAGGGTCGCCTCCTCGAAGAGGGCGGAGTTGTACTCCCAATAGGCGACGAGCCCGTGCGGCGTCTGCCGCATGAACAGCATGAGGTCGAAGCGGGAGACGCCCGATTGGAACGGGAAGTCCTCCACCGCGAGGCCGGGCAGGGACAGCGGCGTCGCTGCCCGCTGCAGGACGAACATCGTCTGCACCAGGGGCGTCCGGCTCAGGTCTCGCGGCGGCTTGAGCGCATCCACGAGCTGTTCGAACGGCAGGTCCTGGTGCGCGAAGGCACCCAGGCAGCTCTCGCGCACCCCGCGCAGCAGCTGCCGGAAGGACCGCGAGCCAGAGACGTTCGCGCGCAGGGCGAGCGTGTTGACGAAGAAGCCGATGAGTCCTTCCACCTCGCGGCGGTTGCGGCCGGAGATGGGGGAACCGACGACGACGTCCTCCTGGCCGCTGTAGCGCGCGAGCAGGGCCTGGAACCCCGCCAGCAGGGTCATGAACAGCGTGGCGCCTTCGCGCTGTCCCAGCAGCTGGAGCGAGCCATGGAGGGGTTGGGGCAGCAGCACCTCGAAGTTCGCGCCCTGGAAGGTCTGCACGGGCGGGCGCGGCTTGTCGGTGGGCAGGTCCAGCACGGGCGGTGCTCCCGCCAGCGCCTCTCGCCACCACGCGAGCTGGTCCTCCAGTTCCTCTCCCTGGAACGACTCACGCTGCCACCGCGCGTAGTCCACATATTGGAGGGACAGGGGCGGCAAGGTGCTCTGTCCGCGCGCGGGATAGAGCGCGTTCAACTCGCGCTGGAGCACGTCGATGGACCACCCGTCGAAGACGATGTGGTGGATGACGAGCATCAACACGTGGTCGTCATCCGCGACGCGCAGGAGCAGCCCCCGCAGCAGCGGGCCGCGCCGCAGCTCGAACGGGCGCCGGGCCTCCATGGCCAGCTGCTCCGGGAGCTTCGCGGCCTCCACGTCCGTCTTCGTCAGCGTGAAGTCCCAGGCCGGCCCGATGCGCTGCACCGGCTGACCGTCCACCTCGTCGAACGTGGTGCGCAGGACCGCGTGCCGCCGGATGACCTCCGCGAGGCTCCGCTCCAGCGCATCCGCGTCCAGTGGGCCCCGCAGCCGGGTGACCATGGGCACGTTGTAGGAGTACCCCAGCGTGTCGAGCTGCGAGATGAACCACAGCCGCTGCTGCGCGAATGACTGCGGCAACCAGCCGTCGCGGGGACCAGGAACCAGCGGGAGGGACTGGATCCGGCTGCTCTCCCTCCGCAGCGCATCGATGCGCGCCGCGAGGCTGGTGACCGTGGGCGCCTCGAACAGCGCGCGTACGGACAGGTCCACCTGGAACGTTTCCCTCAATCGGGAGGTGACCTGGGTCGCGAGCAGGGAGTGTCCACCCAGCTCGAAGAAGGAGTCCTGCGTGCCCACGCGTGTGCGGCCCAGGAGCGCGGCCCAGACCTCGGCCACCGCTGTCTCCGTCGGGGTGACGGGCGCCACGTAGGCGTCCTCCACGAGCGCATCGCCCACGGGCGTGGCGAGCGCCCTCCGGTCCACCTTGCCCACGGGCGTCAGCGGCAGCCGGTCCAGCTTCACGAAGGCGGACGGCACCAGCGGCGCGGGCAGTTGGGCGGACAGGCGCGAACGCAGCGCGTTCACGTCCACGCTTTCGCCGGTCACATAGGCCACCAGCCGCTTGTCGCCGGGGGCGTACTCGCGCACCTCCGCCACGGCGTCCTCCACGCCGGGCAGGTGGCGCAGGGCGGTTTCAATCTCTCCCAGTTCGATGCGGAAGCCGCGCAGCTTCACCTGCGTGTCCGCGCGCCCCATGAACGCCAGCTCGCCGGACGGCAGCCACCGTGCACGGTCGCCCGTGCGGTACAGCCGGGCACCGGGGACGCCACTGAACGGATGGGGCACGAAGCGGTCAGCAGTGAGGTCCGGCCGGTGCAGGTAGCCCCACGCGAGGCCGTCGCCTCCCACGTACAGGTCGCCCACGACGCCGGGCGGCACCGGCTCCAGGCGCGCGTCCAGCACCAGCGCCTGGGAGTTCTCCAGCGGACGGCCAATGGGCACGGGCATCCGCGCATCCAGGTCCCGCTTCACCTGGTACGTGGCGGAGAACGTGGTGTTCTCCGTGGGGCCATAGCCGTTGATGACCGCTCGGCCCGCGTCCAGCAGCTTGCGCGCGGCCAGCGGGGACAGCACGTCGCCGCCCGTGAGGACCTGTCCCACGCGAGCAAGCGCCGCGGGCCGGTTCAGCGCCATCTGCTCGAAGAACGCCGTGGTGAGGAACAGCACGCTGATGCGCTCGCGCTCCAGCGTGGCTTCCAGTTCCTCCAGTGACGGCGTCACCGGCGGATAGAGGAACAGCTTCGCGCCGCCGAGCAGCGCACCCCACAGCTCCAGCGTCGCGGCGTCGAATGACGTGGTGGCCAGCTGGAGGACGACGTCTTCGGCGCCGAACCGGACGTAGGACACGCCCTTCACCAGCCGCGTCACGGCCCGGTGGGGGACGCCCACGCCCTTGGGCCGCCCGGTGCTTCCGGACGTGTACATGACGTAGGCGAGCGCTTCGGCGGGGACCTGCACGTCAGGCGCGGCCCGCGGTTGATCCTCGAAGGCCCGCCAGGACGGGTCGAGCACCACGACCCGTGAGGCCAACCCCTTCAGCGAGGACTCGCGCCCCTGCTCCAGCAGGAGCACGGTGATGCGGGCGTCGCGCGCCATGAGCTCCAGTCGCTCGGGAGGATAGCCCGGATCCAGCGGCACGTACGCGCCCCCTGCCTTGAGGATGGCGAGCGTCGCCACGACCATCTCCAGCGACCGGCCCGAGCACAGGCCTACCGGCGTCCCCAGCCGCACGCCCAGTCCACGCAGGTGGTGCGCGAGCTGATTGGCCCGGGCCTCCAGCTCCGCATACGTGAGCCGCAGGCCCCCCGCTTCCACGGCCACGGCTCCGGGCGTCCGCGCGGCCTGCTCCGCGAAGAGTGCGGGCAGGGACGCATCACGAGGGTAGGGGACGGCGGCTCCGGTACCCTGGTCGAGCAGGTGCCTCCGCTCCTGTGCGGTAAGCAGCGGAAGCGTGGCCACGGGGCGCTCCGGCTCCGCGACCGCGGCCTCCAGCAGGCGCGTGTAGTGCTCCGCGAAGCGCGCCACCGTCGCGGCGTCGAAGAGGTCGGTGCTGTACTCCCAGAGTCCCACGAGCCCTTCCGGCGTCTCGCGCAGGAAGACGGTGAGGTCCATGCGCGACACGCCCGGCTCGAAGTCCAGCTCGGACGTGCGCAGCCCCTCCAGCTCCAGCGCGGGCACGGCTGAGTGCTGGAGCGTGAAGAACACCTGGAACAGGGGTGGACGGCTCAGGTCGCGCTCGGGCTGGAGCGCGTCCACCAACTGCTCGAAGGGCACCTCCTGGTGCGCGTACGCGTCCAGGCACGTCTTGCGCACCCGGCGCAGCAGCTCCCCGAAGCCGAGCGAGCCTTCACCCCGCACACGCAGGGGCAGCGTGTTGATGAAGAACCCGATGAGCGGCTCCAACTCCTGGCGCGTGCGCCCGGAGATGGGGGACCCGATGACGAGGTCGTCCTGGCCGCTCAGCCGCGACAACAGCAGGTGCATGCCGCCCAGGAGCGCCATGAACAGCGTCACGCCCTGCTTGCGGCACAGCGCCTCCAGCGCCTTCCCCAATCCCGGAGGCAGGGCGTGGCGGTACACCGCGCCCCGCGTGGACTGGGCCGCGGGACGGGGACGGTCCGTGGGCAGCTCCAGCGCGGCGGGCGCTCCAGCGAGTTCTCCCCGCCACCACTCCAACTGCTGCTGGAGGTGCTCACCCTGGATCCACTGCCGCTGCCACACCGCATGGTCCGCGTACTGCACCGGCAACGGAGGCAGCACGGGCGTCGTGCCGGCTCGAAAGGCCGCATAGAGCGCTTGAAGCTCCCGCTCCATCACCGTGAGCGACCAGCCGTCGCAGCAGATGTGATGCAGCATCAGGAGCAGCACGTGCTCCGCTTCCCCCAGCCGCAAGAGCCGCACTCGCATCAGCGGCCCCGCGCCCAGGTCGAAGGGCACGCGCGCCTCCGCCTCCGCGGCCTGTCGCAGGGCCTGCTCCCGCTCGGATGCGGGGACCGCCTCCAGCGACTCCACTCGCAGCGGCAGGGGCAGTGACGGCGCGATGCGCTGCACCGGCTGTCCTTCCACGACGGTGAAGGTGGTGCGCAGCGCTTCGTGCCGCTCCACCAGCACGGCCAGCGCCCGCTCCAGCGCGGGGATGTCCAGCGCGCCGGTGAGCCGCGCGAAGTACGGGACGTTGTAGGAGATGCCCCCGGGCGTGAGCTGCTCGATGAACCACATCCGCTGCTGCCCGAAGGAGAGCGGCAGCAACACGTCACGGGGGACGGGCTGCACGGGCGGCGCTCGACGACGCGGCCTCGCCGGGGACTTCGGCGCGGAGGCGGAAGGGGAGCCGGGGTGCTCGGTCGTCATGTCTCGCTCGGGGGAAAGCGGGGGAAGGGGCCGCCCTCAGGGGGCGGCCTGGCTCAAGCGGTCTGCTCCTGGCGCAGCTCGTCGCACAGCGTGGCCACGGCCCGGAGCGTGTTGAACAGCTCCACCATGGACACCTCCACGCCCAGCTCGCTCTCGATGCGATTGGACAGGACCGTGGCCATCAGGGAGTTGCCGCCAATCTCCAGGAAGTGGTCCTCCGGGCGCACGACCTCCACGCCCAGCAGGTCCTTCCACCACGCCGCGAGCTTCGCTTCCGTGTCCGTGAGGCTGGCGGCTTCTTCGGGGCTCGGGTTCAAGGCCGTTCCTTCCGCCCGCTCACGCGGGCTTCAGCCGCTCGCGCAGCAGGTACTTGCGCACCTTGCCGGTGGCCGTCTTGGGCATCTCGTCGATGAGGTCCAGGCGGTCCGGCCAGTACTGATTGGACATGCCCTGCTGCTTGAGGTGGTCGCGCAGTTCGTTGAGCGTGGGCGGGGCCTCTCCCTCGCGCACCACCACGACGGCGCACACCCGCTCGCCGCCAATCTTGTCGTCCGAGTGCGCGACGACGGCGACCTCCTTCACCTTCGGGTGCGAGTACAGCGCGGACTCCACCTCCACCACGGGGATCTTGTACCCGTACCGGAAGATGACGTCCTTCAGCCGCCCCACGATGCGGATGCCGCCGCGTCCGTCGTCGCGCGCCAGGTCGCCCGTGTCGAACCAGCCCTCCGCATCGACCGCCGCGGCGTACACGTCGTCGCGCTTGAAGTAGGTGAGGCACTGGCTGGCGCCTCGCACCAGCAGCCGCCCCGTCCCGTCCGGATACGGTGTGCCGTCCTCCGCGAGCGCCGGGACGATCTTCGTCTCCATCCACGCCACCGCGCGCCCGTCGCTCTGGCTGGGCCAGTCCGGTGCATCTTCATGCCGGGTGATGGTGACCGCGCCGTTCTCCGTCATGCCCCACAGCGTGTGCAGCCGCACGCCGAACACCTCGCGCACCGCCGCGATGAGGTGCGGCGGCACCGGGATGGAGCCCGTGGCCAGCTGCCGGAGCGAGGACGTGTTCCGCTGGCGCTTTCGCTGCAACGCGATGAGGTTCATCAGGTACGTGGGGATGCCGTACGTGAACGTGACGCCGTGCTCCTCGAAGAGCTTGAGCGTCAGCTCCGGGTCGCCCACGTCCATGTAGATGGCCGTGGCCCCCAGCAGGATGGGCATCAGGTACGAGTACGTGAACCCCGTGGACGCCGTCAGCAGCGACGGCAGCGCCACCACGTCCGTCGCGTCGATGCCCAGCGTGTCGCACAGCGCGCGCGTGATGCCGTAGTTCGTGTTGTGTGAATGCACCACGCCCTTCGGCTCGCCGGTGGTGCCGGACGTGTAGAGGATGTTGCACACGTCGTCCGCGGCCGCGGGCGCGATGCCCGTAAGCGACGCTTCCTTCTCCCACTCGTGCTCGATGAAGTGGCGCTCGAAGTCCCGCTCGCCCGGCTGAAGTTCCGTGTTGCTGCCCAAGAGCACCCGGTGGCGCAGCGACGGCAGCACCGCCGCGATGTCGCGCGCCATGTCCCGGTGTGAGTGCCCCGTCCAGGACGTGGGGCCCACGTACACGGAGGCCTCCGTGCGCCCCAGGATGAACTCCACCTCGCGCCGCCGGTAGTCCGGCGGAATGGGCGCGATGACCGCCCCCAACCGCGCGCACGCCAGCGCCAGCGCCGTGAAGTGCCACCCGTTGGGCAGCTGCACCGCGACGATGTCCTCGCGCCCCACCCCCAGCTCGCGCAGGCCCAGCGCGAACCGGTCCATGTATCGCGCCAGCTCCGCGTAGCTCAGCCGCGTGATGTCCTTGGAAAAGTACCGTGCGGCGATGATCGCGGTCTTGTCCGGGTGCGCCTGGACGCAGCGACGCAGATCGTCAACCACCGTGGTGTCACGCCACCAACCCTTTCGGCGGTACTCCGAACCCTTCTCCAATGCCGCTGCGTTATGGAAACGCTGCCCCATCTGAAGGTCTCCTCCGAGTGACGCGAAACCGGGAATGCCGGGCCTGCCGCGCGTGTAACACCGCGAGATTACCGGGCAAGACGGTTTTTTCTCGTACGTCTATATCTTAAGAAAATCCGCGTTGACGGCGCATGATGCGTTTTCCTAGGGTGTCTCACAACAGCCGGATTCCGGGGCTGTGTCAGCGACGCTACGGGCATGACTTTCTCGGCGAATCCAACGACCCCCGGGCTGTCGCGCGACGCGCGGACGCCAGAAGAACCCGCGGCCTCCGGCGGCCCGGTGGCGGCTGCTCGCACGGGTGACGGGGCTGCGGGCGCCGCGTCGGATGCGGGGTTGGCGCTGCTGCCTCGCCGGGCGAAGGCCATCCGCCGGACCATCGTGCGTCTGGCGGCGACGCCGTCGGGCTGTCACCTGGGCGGCTCGCTGTCGATGGTGGAGATATTGGTGGCGCTGCTGGGCCGGGTGATGCGCGTGGATCCGCGCGCGCCGAAGGCACCGGAGCGCGACCACCTCATCCTGTCCAAGGGGCACGCGGCGGCAGGGCTCTACGCGGCGCTGGCGGAGTTCGGCTTCGTGGACGTGGAGACGCTGGTGCGCGAGTACAACGCGGACGGCAGCATCTTCACCGGCCACGTGAACGCGGCGGTGCCGGGCGTGGAGTTCGCCACCGGCAGCCTGGGCCACGGGCTGGGCCTGGGCGTGGGGCTGACGCTCGCGCACGTGCTGCGCGGGGAACCCAACCGCACCTTCGTCGTCTGCGGCGACGGAGAGATGGGCGAGGGCTCCAACTGGGAAGCGCTCCAGGTGGCCTCGCACCGCAAGCTCACCGGCCTGACGCTGATCATCGACCGCAACGGCGGGCAGAACGACGGCCCCACCGAGTCCATCCTGTCGCAGGAGGCGTTGGTGCAGCGGCTGGACGCGTTCGGCTTCCAGTCGCTGGAGGTGGACGGGCACGACCTGCCCGCGCTGGTGGCCGCGCTGGAGGCGCCCGTCGTGGGCGACCGTCCGCGCGCCATCGTCGCCCGGACGCAGAAGGGCGCGGGCGTGCCGATGCTCAAGGGCAAGGGGCCGCACTACGCGGTGTTCTCGCCGGAGCACCTGCGGCGGGCGCTCGCGTCGCTGGGGGAGGACGGACAGTGAGCGCGTCGCTTGCCCCCGCGGTGGACCTGGCCCATGCGCCGGAGGCGTGGCTCGCCGCGCACCCGGAGCTGTCCAGCCGGCTGGTGTTCCGGCACGCGGCGGCGCACTTCGCGCAAGATGACGCGCGCGTCGTCTTCCTGGAGGCGGACCTGGGCGGCGGAGGCGATCCGTTCGAGAAGCGCCATCCCCAGCGCTACTTCAACCTGGGCATCTGCGAGGCCACCATGCTGGACATGGCGTGTGGCCTGGCGCACGGCGGACACACCGTCATCGCGCACAGCTTCGCGGCGTTCGGCGTGATGCGCGCGTGCGAGCAGGTGCGGCTGAACCTGGCCTATGCGCGCGCCAACGTGAAGCTGGTGTGCGACTACGGCGGCGTGGCGGGCGCCTTCTTCGGCCCCACGCACCATGCGATTGAAGACCTGGCCGTGCTGCGCGCGATGCCCAACCTCACGGTGGTGTCGCCCGCGGACGGTCTGGAGACGGTGCAGGCCACGCGCGCGATGCTCCAGCACGACGGGCCGGTGTACCTGCGGCTGGGTCGCAACCGCGTCACCCGGTTGGACCTCCCGCGCCCGCCGTTCGAATTGGGCCGCGCCGCGCTCCTGCGCGAGGGAGACGACGTGGGGCTGCTCGCGCACGGCGAGGTGGGCGTGTCCGTGGCGCTGGACGCCGCGAAGCTGCTGGAGGCGCAGGGCGTCTCCGCGCGCGTGCTCAACGTGCACACGCTGAAGCCGCTGGACGAGGAGTCGGTGCGCGAGACGGCGGCGCGCACGCGGCTCCTGGTGACGGTGGAGGAGCACAACGTGCTGGGCGGACTGGGCAGCGCGGTGTGCGAGACGGTGTGCTCGCTGGACCTGCAGCGGCGCGTGCTGCGCGTGGGCTTGCAGGACCGGTACGACTCGCGCGCCGGTTCGCACGAGGCGTTGCTCAGGGGCCATGGGTTGGAGGGCGGGCAGGTGGCCGAGCGCATCCTGGGAGTGCTCCCAAGAACCCCGGTGTTTGCCGTGGAATCCGCAACGAGGAGGGACTGACATGCAGGTCCAGAACCCGAACCCGATGACGCAGTCCGTTCCCTCGGAGCAGTGCCCGCTGTGCGCGCAGCCGGTGCCGGGCGGCAACCGGATCGTGGGCGAGGTGCTCTCCTGTGACGGCTGTTCCGCCGAGCTGGAGGTGGTGGGCATCAACCCGCTGCGGCTCGAGGAAGCACCCGAGGTCGAGGAAGACTGGGGGGAGTAGCCTCGCGCCATGCGCAAGGTCGACCTCGTCTATACGCGCGTGCGCACCGAGGAGAAGCTCCTCCTCGAGGCGCTGCGCAGGCGCGACTGCGCCGTCAACCTGGTGCAGGACTCCGGGATGGTGCTGTCCATGGACCGGCAGCGCGTCACCGAGGCCGACACCGTGTTGATGCGCAGCATGTCCTTCACGCGTGCGCGCTACCTGGCCACGTTCCTGGAGATGAAGGGGCTGCGCGTGCTCAACAGCGCGAGGACCATCTCCCTGTGCGGGGACAAGGCGCTCACCAGCGCCGCGCTGGCCGCGAAGGGCGTGCCCATGCCGTGGTCGTTCGTGGCCTTCGACGAGGACGCGTGCCTGGAGGCGATTGAGCAGAAGGGCTACCCGGTGGTGACCAAGCCCGTGCTGGGCAGCTGGGGCCGGATGGTGGCCCGGCTGGACTCGCGCACCGCGGCGGAGGGCGTGCTGTCCACGCGCTTCGGCACCGGCGGCGCGCAGGACCATGTGGCGCTGGTGCAGGAGTACGTGGACAAGCCGGGCTACGACCTGCGCGTCTACGTCATCGGCCGCGCGGTGGGCGGCCTGCGGCGGCGCTCCGAGCACTGGATCACCAACACCGCGCGCGGCGCCGTGCCGGAGCGCTACGAGGTGCCGGTGGTGCACGCGAAGCTGGCGGAGGCCGCGGCGGAGGCGGTGGGCGGGGACATGGTGGCGGTGGACCTCTTGGAGACGCGCGGCGGCGACATCTACGTCAACGAAATCAACCACTGCGTGGAGTTCGCGCGCAGCATCGATGAGACGAACGTCCCGCTGCCGGACCTCATCGCGGAGTACGTCGCTTCCGGAGCCGGAGGAGCCCGGCGATGAGCGTGCGCGTGGCGGTGCTGGGAGCCGCGGGCTACACCGGCGGCGAGGTGCTGCGCCTGTTGCTCGCGCACCCGGCCGTGGAGGTGGTGCAGGCCACCTCCGGCCAGTTCGCCGGCAAGCGCCTGGACTTCCCGCATCCGCACCTGCGCGGAGTGGGGACGCTGCGCTACACGCCACACGACGCGCTGGAGCCCTGCGACGTGCTGGTGAGCTGCCTGCCTCAAGGCGAATTGCTCCAGCGCTGGGCGAAGGTGGCCCGGCTGGCGGAGCGGGTGGTGGACCTGAGCGCGGACTTCCGCCTGGACGCCGCGGGGCATGCGCGCTGGTACGGCAAGCACCCGCGCCCGGACGACGTGCCCGCGTTCGTCTACGGCCTGCCGGAGTGGATGGGCGACGCGCTGACGAACGCGCGCCACGTCGCGGTGCCTGGCTGCATGGCGCACGCGGGACTCCTGGCGCTGCTGCCGCTGTTGCACGCGGGGCTCGCGCGTCCGGATGTGCTGGTGGTGGATGCGAAGACGGGCTCGTCCGGAGGCGGCTCTACTCCAGACCGCTCCTCCCATCACCCGGAGCGCGCGAACGCGCTGCGCTGCTACAAGCCGGTGGGCCACCGGCACACGGGCGAGCTGGAGGGCGTGGTGGCGCGAGTCACCGGCCAGCAGCCCACCATCCACTTCAGCGCCACGGCGGTGCCGGGCGTGCGCGGCATCCTGGCGACGGTGCACGCCTTCGCGGCGCGGCCGGTGGAGGAGGCGGAGGTGGTGCGCGCCATCGCCACGCGCTACCGCGAGAAGCCCTTCGTGCGGCTCTTGCGCCCCAGTGCGTCGCTCTCTCCGTTCCCGGAGCCAGGGCCGCTGCTGGGCACGAACCACTGTGACTTGTCGGTGGACGTGGACGCGGAGCGGGGCCGCATCGTGGTGAACGCCGCCATCGACAACCTGGTGAAGGGCGCCGCCGGCACGGCGGTGCATGCGCTGAACCTGATGCTGGGTCGCCCGGAGACGGAAGGGCTGGGCTTCCGGGGCCTGCATCCGCTCTAGACCGCTTTTCATTCCGAGGAGCCGCACCCATGAGCTTGAGCACGAAATCCCCTGGCGAGGTGTTCGCGGCCGCGGTCCAGAAGCAGGGCACGAAGGCGCACGTGGACTACGACACGTCCATCGTGGACGCGTTCCCCGGCTTCAAGCGCCGTCCGCGCATCGCGGTGCGCGGCATGTTCAAGACGGCGAAGGCGGAGCGCGACCCGGTCCCCTTCTGGTACGAGACGCACCCCCAGACGAAGCCCACCGGGCCGGTGCAGGACGTGGAGCTGCGCCCGGAAGCCGGCTTCGAGTTCCACCAGGACACGCAGGCGCTCAAGCCCACGCGCGCGTGGATCCAGGTGCCGCGCAACCTGCTGGAGGACTCGCAGTCGCTCGCGCAGTTCATCGACTTCCGGCTGCTGGTGCGGCTGAACACGGCGGAGAACCAGGCGCTGTGCATCGGCAAGGGCGGGGACGGCGTGCGGGGCCTGTTGCACACGCCGGGCATCGTGCGGCTGCCGGCGAAGAAGAACGCGGTGGCCTCGCTGCTCAACGCCTGCGCGCAGGTGGAGCAGATGGGCGGGTCCGCGGATGGCATCGTCATCAACTCGTTGGACTTCTACGAGCACCTGGTGGGCCAGCAGTCGCTCCTGTCGGACCTGGCGGCCATGGGCATCCGGCTGTGCCGCACGCGCATGGTGAACCCGGGCACCATCATCGTGGGGGACTTCACCGCCGCGGCGACGTTGTACGACAGCCAGCGCTCGGTCATCCGGTTCGCGGAGCCGCCGCCGGGCATCTTCCCGCGCGAGGGACTGGCCGCCTACGGCGAGGTCTACACGACGCTCGCGGTGCACCTGCCCACCCACTTCTTCGTGGCGTCGCTGACCTGATGGCCACCGCGAGCGCGAAGGGCGAGGGCGCGCAGCTCACGGTCCTCTACATCACCGGCTGGTGCCGCAGCGGCAGCACCATCCTGGGCAACGTCCTCAACGAGGTGCCGGGCTTCTTCCACGTGGGGGAGCTGAGCTTCCTCTGGAAGAACGCGTACGGGAACGGCTCCAACACGCTGTGCGGCTGTGGCCAGCAGCTGTTGGAGTGCGGCATCTGGGACACGGTGCTGACCTCCGACGTGCCGGCGGGCCTGACGCCGCGCGCGCACGCGGAAGAGGTGGTGCGCAGGCAGCAGGCCGCCGTGCGCACGCGGCATACGTTGCGGGTGCTGGACGAGGCGGGGGATTCGCAGGCGCTCCATGCGCACGCGGACTTCCTCGCGCGGACGTACCGCACCATCGCGCGAGCCACGGGGAGCACGGTGCTGGTGGACAGCGGGAAGTTCCCGTCCGAGGCGGCGCTGTTGCCGCGCGTGGAGGGCATCCGGCCGCTGTATCTGCACCTGGTGCGCGACCCGCGTGCGGTGACGCATTCGTGGACGAAGACGAAGCAGTACGTCGTCCCCATGTCCGCCGCGCGCAGCACGGCGTACTGGCTGGGCTTCAACGCCGCGTCGGAGGAGGTGACGCGGAGGTTCCCCGCCCAGTCGCTCTTCCTGCGCTACGAGGACTTCATCGCCGCGCCGGACCGCGCCGTGGACACGGTGTTGGACCTGGTGGGCGTGCCGCGCGCGCAGAACCCGGTGAAGGGCCGCACGGTGGTGCTGGGGAAGAACCACACCGTCACCGGCAACCCGGACCGTTTCCGCAGCGGCCCCACGCTCCTGCGCGGCGAGGACGACGCATGGAAGGGGGAGCTGGCCTCCGGCGCGAAGGCGCTCACCGTGGCGCTCGCCTGGCCGTTGATGGCGAAGTACGGGTACTTCAGCGGAGCCCGGCGCGCTCCCAGCGGAGGCTCCGGGCCGGATGCGGCGGGCGTGGAAACCCGGCCCTGAGCCTTCGGCCATGAGCTCTGTCCTCAAGGATGAGAAGGCAAGAACCCGGCTGAGCCCCTGTCGGCAGCGGACCGGAAAAACCTGTCCGACAGCCGGGCAGGTTCGGACGACCGTGGAGGGAGGCCTCCGGGCCAGCCAGGCACCGGAAACCTGTCGGACAGTCGGACAGGTTCTGGAGAACCGGGGCCAGGGCCCTCGTCCCGTCGGACCGGCGGAAACCTGTCGGACAGTCGGACAGGTTCGAAGGACCGTGGCTGGGGGCGGCCGATCCATCCGGGCAGCGGAAACCGGTCGGACAGTCGGACAGGTTCGATGGAACCGGGGCCAGGGCCCTCGTTCCTCCCAAGCGGAGGAAACCTGTCGGACCGTCGGACGGATTGGGAGAACCGGAGTTGGGGGCTTCGTTCTGCCCGAGCCACGAGAACTTGTCGGACCGTCGGACGGATTTGGAGAACCGGGGCCAGGGGCTTTGCTCCGCCCGAGCCGCGAAACCCTGTCGGACCGTCGGACAGGTTTGGTGGACCGTCTCTGGGGGCTCCGGGCCAGCAGTCGCCGGAAACCTGTCGGACAGTCGAACAGGTTTTGGAGAACCGCAGCAGGGGCTGCCGCCCAATTCAGGCTGCGGAAGCCTGTCGGACAGGTTCTGGGGAACCGGGGCCCGGAACCTCTTCCTGCCCGAGCCGCAAAAACCTGTCGGACAATCGGACAGGTTCGAGGGACTGGGCTGGGGCAGCCGTTCCATCCGGACCCCAGAATCTTGTCGGACAGTCGGGCAGGGCTTGGAGAACAGTGGTTGGGAACTACCGCTCCAACTGGGTCCCAAGAAGACCTGTCGGACAGTCGGACAGGTTTTGGGCCCACTGCGGCCGGAAGGTCGTCGTTCCGTCCGGGCAGCGGAAACCTGTCGGACAGTCGGACAGGTTTGGCCGTCCTGCGGCTGGGGGCTCCTCGTTCCATCCGGGCAGCGGAAACCTGTCGGACAGTCGGACAGGTTTTGGGCCCACTGCGGCCGGGAGGCCGTCGTTCCATCCGGGCAGCGGAAACCTGTCGGACAGTCGGACAGGTTTGGCCGTCCTGCGGCTGGAGGCTGCTCACTCCCGACGGGCAGAGGGAACTTGTCGGACAGTCGGACAGGTTTTGGAGCGCCGTCGCTGGAGGGGCTGCCCGCTCCCGTCGGGCTGCGGAATCTTGTCGGACAGGTTTGGGCTGTGCCGGGTGGGGATATCCGGAGCTCTGCGGGGGCCGTACACCGGCGCGGTTGGGAGCACGAGGGACCACCTGGGACGGCTGGGCTGGGTTGGGGAGGGGGCTCCGTCAATGCGGCTCCGCCCGGCGCGAAGTGGGGACTTGTCGCAATGGGCCAATCGTCGGCGCTGGGCCTGGGCGGAGAGGACGTGCGCCGGGCTCGCTTGTGCAGACGGGGGCGGTCGGCGGAGCGGATGTCGTGCGGGGCCGGCTGGAATGCCGCGACCTGTGAATGCGTGGTTCGGTGATGTGCGGTGTGCTCGCTGAAGAGCTGCCGTGCTCCAACTTCTGGAGGGACGCGGATGGAACTGGGACTCGCCAACAAGGTCGCGCTCGTCGCTGGTGGCTCCAGCGGGCTGGGGCTCGCCGTCGCGGAGGAACTGGCGAAGGAGGGCGCGCATGTCGCCATCGGCGCTCGGGATACGGACCGGCTGGCCCAGGCGGAGGCTCGGCTCAAGTCCGTGGCCCGGGGCGGCCGGGTGCTGGCGACTCGCGTGGACGTGAAGGACGACGCGGAGGTTCGCCGCTGGGTGGATGACGTGGTGGCGAAGCTGGGAGCGCTGCACGTCGTCGTCACCAACAGCGGCGGTCCTCCTCCCGGTCCGGCCTCCACCTTCGGCGTGGACGCGTACCGGAGCGCGGCGGACGCGGTGCTGCTGCCGCCCATCTCCCTGGCGCTCGCGGCGCTTCCGCACCTGAAGAAGGCCGGATGGGGACGCCTGCTGTTCATCACCTCGGAGACGGTGCACCGGCCGGTGGCCCGCTTCGCGCTGTCCGGCTTCGCTCGCATGGGCATCGTCGGCTTCTCCGCCGCGCTGGTGCAGGAGCTGGGCGACGCCGGCATCACCGTCAACGTGCTGGCTCCGGGCTACATGCGCACGCCTCCGGTGGAGCGCACCGCTGGCAACGCGGGTGACGTGGAGGCAGGCCTTCGTGCCATGGGCGCGCACATCCCGCTCAAGCGCGTGGGGCTCCCGGAGGAGTTCGCCGCCGCGGCGGTGTTCCTCGCCAGCGAGCGCGCTTCCTTCATCACCGGCACCGTGCAGCTCGTGGACGGTGGCGCGAGCGTCATCGGATGAGCGCCGCCCCCGACGCTCCGTCCCGCCGTCCCGTCATCGTGAAGATTGGCGGCGCGGCGGGCGTGGACCTGGAGAACGTCTGCTCGGACGTCGTGGAACTCGTCCGCCAGGGCGAGCGCGTCGTCGTCGTCAATGGCGGTTCGGAAGCGGGGGAGCGGCTCCTGGGCTCGCTGGGCCTGGCGCGCCCGGAGGCCACCACCGCGAACGGCAACGTCGTGCGCCTCACCTACGCGCCCACGCTTCGCGCGCTCACCATGGCGTGGGTGGGCGAGGTCAACAAGGCCGTGGTGCTGGCGCTGCTCGCCAAGGGCGTCACCGCGCTGGGCCTGTGCGGCGCGGACGGCCGCGTGCTCACCGCGCGCCGCAGGCCGCCGCTCAAGTTGCAGGACTCCGACGGACGGATGCGCATCGACCGCGAGCACCTGGCCGGAGAGGTCTCCTCGGTGAACGCGCCGCTCCTGGGCACGCTGCTGGATGGCGGCTACGTGCCCGTCGTGTGTCCTCCCGCGGTGACGGAGGACGGCGTGCTCGTGAACGTGGACGCGGACCACGTGGCGTCATCCATCGCGGCGGCGCTGGGCGCGAAGGCCCTGGTCATCCTCTCCAACGTGCCGGGGCTGCTCGCGGATCCGAAGGACCCCGCCTCGCTGGTGCGCTCCAGCGACGACGTGGAGGGCTGCATGCCGCTGGCGGGCGGACGCATGCGCTACAAGCTGGAGGCCGTGCGCCGCGCGCTGCAGGGCGGCGTCCCGACCGCGTACGTGAGCGCGTCGCGCGTGGCGCGGCCGGTGTTCTGCGCGCTGGAGGAGGCGGGCGGTACGAAGTTCACCCTTCGCGATGGAGGCAGGGCGGATGCGGGCGCGTGAGCCGGGCGTCGACTTGTTGCGGTGGATGGTGGAGCAGTACAGCCCCAGCCACCAGGAGGCCTCCTTCGCCGGAGCGCTGGTGGAGCGGCTGGGCGCTCGCGGCTGGCGGGCCCACACCGACGCCGTGGGCAACGCCGTCGCCCGCTACGGCGACGGGGACACCGTCATCGCGTTCCTGGGCCACATCGACACCGTGCCCGGAGAAGTGCCCGTGCGGCTGGAGGGACAGAAGCTCTATGGCCGGGGCGCGGTGGACGCCAAGGGCCCGCTGTGCGCGTTCATCGAAGCCGTGGAGTTGCTGGACGACGCGGAGCGCGCCGGCAAGCAGTTCCTGCTCCTGGGCTGCGTGGAGGAGGAGGTCGCCATCACTCGCGGCGCCCTGCACGTGCGCGACCAGTACGCCCCGGACTTCGTCATCAACGGCGAGCCCAGCGGCGCGCACGCGGTGACCATTGGCTACAAGGGACTGCTGCGCCTGGACCTGGAGCACCGCGCCAGCCGCCGCCACACCGCGAGCCGCGACTACCGCGCCGCCGCGGAACACGTCATCGATGCGTGGAACGCGCTCAAGCGCCTGTGTGACGACTGGAACCGCGAGCGCCCGTCCCTCTTCGAGCAGAACCTGCCCTCCCTCAACGCCTTCCACACCGGCGCCACGGAGACGGAGGAGTGGGCCACGGCCGCCGTGAGCATCCGCACCGGCCCGTCCACGGACACCGACGCGCTGCTCGCGGCGCTGGCCTCCGTGCCCACCGTGACGGTGCGCACCGTGGCTCGGAAGAACGCCGTGTCCACCAACGGCAACGACGCGCTCTCCCGCGTCTTCAAGCAGGCCATCCGCGAGCGCGGCGTGAAGCCCACGCTGCGCCTGAAGACGGGCACGTCCGACTGGAACACCGTGGCCTCCGCGTGGGCCGTGCCCACCGTGGCGTACGGCCCCGGCGACGCCGCGCTGGACCACACGCCCCACGAGCACATCGACCTGCCGGAGTACGAGGAGGGCGTCGCCGTGCTCGCGCGCGTGCTGGCGCTGCTGCCGGCGAAGGGGACCGCGGGAGGCTGAACGCTCAGGTGCCCAGCGCGGCCAGGCCTCGTGCGCGCAGGGTCCGCATCCCCACCACGATGCCGAAGAAGAGCAGCGCACAGCCCGCGGTGATGGGCCGCACGCCCACGCGGTCCGACAGCGCGCCCTGTCCCCAGACGCCCAGGATGTAGCCCGCGTTCACCAGGAGCAGGAACAGGCTGCTCACGCGCGCCTGAAGCTCCGGCGGCGTGCGCGCCTGGCACACCGTCTTCAGGCCCGTGAAGGCGACCAGGTACACGGCGCCCAGGATGAACAGCGTCACCAGGGCCACCGGCAGCGAGGGGGACAGCCAGTACGCGGCGGAGCACAGCCCCACGAGCAGCAGCGCCGCCTCCAGGAAGGCCCGCCGCCCCATCCTCGCGACGATGGCGCCGGAGCCGAACGCCGCGATGACCGCGCCCGTCCCCTGCGCCGTGAGCAGCATGGACGTGGTGGTCGCGTCCCCGCCCAGCACCTTCAGCGCGAACACGGGCACCAGCCCCACGAAGGGAGAGATGAGCAGGCCCACCAGCGCCCCGGAGCCCAGCGCGAGCGCGATGCCCGGATCCGTCCACGCCAGGCGCACGCCTCGCATGATGCCGGCCCACAGCGCCTCCGCCTTGGGAGGCAGGGGGCTCGCCGCGCCGCGCATCCCCGCGAGCGCCAGCAGCACGGCGAGGAAGGACAGCGTGTTGACGAACAGCGCCCCGGCGATGCCCACCTGCGTCAGCACGAGCGCGGCCAGCACGGGCCCGATGATGCGGCCCAGGTTGAACTGCGCCGAGTCCAGGCTGAGCGCGTTGTGCAGGTCCTCCGGAGGCACCACGGCCACGGTGAGCGCCGTGGCGCAGGGGATGACCAGCGTGCTGAACGCGCCGTTGAGCAGCGAGAGGACCGCCACCCACGGCACCGACAGGTTGCCCGTCGCGGCCAGCACCGTGAGCAACGCGGCCAGCAACGCCTGCACGCAGATGCACACGGCCATGAAGGTGCGCCGGTCGAAGCGGTCCGCGAGCGCTCCACCCAGGGGCGCGAGCACCAGCGAGGGCAGGTGCGTCAGCGCGGCGACACCGCCCGTCCAGGCGGCCTGTCCCGTCACCTGCGTGACGTAGACCCCCAGGGCCACGGACTCCATCCACGTGCCGATGTTCGACACGAGCGTGCCCAGCCAGAGAAGGGTGAAGTCGCGATGAGACAGGGCCCGGGCGGAGCCCGAACGTGAGAACAAGGAGGTGGCCACGGAGATACTCTTTCTACAGTGCGTCCCTGACGCATGCTCGGTGGGCGCACGCCTACACGGTGGTTGACTCCCTGCCTGCCTTGGGAGACGGGGAAACCCATGACGCGGCACAAGGTTCTCGTGGTTCCCCGGGAGATTGCCGGCGAGCGGCTCGACCGGTTCCTGACGAAGCACGTCCCGGGCCTCACGCCGGAGCGGGCCCGGGCAATGCTGGACGCGGGGCGCGTGCGCATCCGGGGCAAGAAGGCGCAGGCCACGCGCAAACTGTGGGGCGGCGAGGAGCTCACCCTGGAGGTGCCGGAGCCGCGGCCGTCGCCGCATGCCTCGGTGGAGGGGCCGGAGCTGCCGGTGCTGTACGACGACGCGGCGCTGATCATCGTGGCGAAGCCGCCGGGGCTGGTGGTGGAGCCGGAGGGGCGGGCGGCGTCGGTGGTGGGGCTGCTCGCGGCGCGGTGCCCGCCGTTCGACGTGGAGGGCTTGGTACAGCCGGGCGTGGTGCACCGGTTGGACCGGGAGACGAGCGGATGTCTGGCATTGGCCCGGACGGATGACGCGGTGGCGGCGCTCCTGAAGGCGTTCCAGGAGAAGCGCGTGGACAAGCGCTACCAGACGCTGGTGCTGGGGCGTCCGCCGGACACCGGGCACCTGGAAGGACCGTACGCGAGGGACCCGAAGGATCCACGCCGCTTCACGACCCGCGTGCCCTCCGCGCGGCGGGCGGCGCTGACGTTCACGGTGCGCGAGCGGTTCCGGGAGGGAGCGCTCCTGGACATCGACCTGGACACCGGACGCACGCATCAGATCCGCGTGCAGCTGTCGGAGGCCGGCTTCCCGGTGCTGGGGGACTCGCTCTACGGCACGGAAGAGGCGTGTAAGCACCCGGCGGCGCTCGCGGTGGGGCGTCAGGCCCTGCACGCGTGGCGGCTGGAGGTGCCGTCCTCCGCCACGGGCCAGCTCGTCCAGGTGGAGTCGCCGCTGCCCGAGGACTTCCTGCGGGGGCTCACGGTGCTGCGCGGGGGCGCGTGATACATCCTGGGCGTTGGGGACCTGATGTTTCAGGGCAGCACGAAGAGGGGAACATGCAATCGCGGATGATGTCGTGGGGAAGTCTGTCGTTGGTGGCGGCCCTGCTGGTTTCGGGCTGTGGCTCCTCCACGAGCCCGTCGGGCCCCGTGCCGGATGCCGGCACGCAGGTGGATGCCGGGACGGATGCGGGCAACTCGGGTGACGCGGGCGTCGCGGACGCGGGAACGGTGGACAGCGGCGTGCCGGAAGGCGCGCCCTGCGAGAAGACCCAGGGCGTGTGCGCGGGGGCGCAGCGGGCGTGGGTGGACGGTGCCTACGAGCCCGTGTGCACGGCGCGCTCCTATGGCGCGGACTACGAGGCGTCGGAGCTGCGCTGCGACGGTCTGGACAACGACTGCGACGGCGTGACGGATCCGACGACGTGGGCGGATGTCGCGCCGATGCAGTGGGCTCCTGATACTCGATGGGCGGACAGCCTTCCCGTGGAAGGGGGCTTCCTGTTCGTCTCCTCCAACGGCCTGTCGGCCATCGAGTTCCTCCGGCTCGATGCCTCCCTGACCCTGAAGGGCTCGGCGGCCCTGCCGCTGTCGCCCGCGCCCATTCGCGTGACGAGGACCCAGCTGGTGCGGACCGCTCGCGGGCCGGCGCTCTTCTCCATCGTCGTGTACTCAGAGCCGAGCTACTTCGTCCGGGGAAGCCTCACGCAGCTCGATGAGCTGGGCACGCCCGGTGGTGAGGGCGTCGTCCTCTTCGAAGGGCCCTACACCTGGGCGAATGGACACGTGGCCCCCTCCCTGGATGGAGAGCGGCTCGCGGTGACCTGGACGTGGGAGCTCGCCGGTGCCCGCGAGGTGCAGGGCATGACCGTGGACCCCGCGGGCCAGGTCCTGGCGGCTCCCCGCGTGCTGCACCGGTCGGACTCGCTGGACCTCTCCGCGGCGGAGGTGCTGGGCCTGGGGGATGGCGGGTTCCTGGTGAAGGCGAACGAGAACAAGGCGGGCTCGTTCGATGACACGCGCGTCTGGCTGCAGCGTTACGACCGCGAGCTGCTGCCCGTGGGGGACGAGCGCATCCTCACCGTGAAGTACGCGGCCGCTCCCAGCCTGATGCTGACGGCTCCCTCGGAAGAGGGCGGCGCGGGCGAGCCGACGTTGCTCTACCGGGACCCGCATGGACTCACTCCCCAGTTCCTTCAGGTGCGGTCCCTCTTCAACGAGGGCATGGCGGAGAGCCTGACCTCGACGAGTCGGGGGCAGACCGCCCTGTTCGGCGCGACGATGACCTCGCGGGGGCTCCAGCTGGCGTGGCTCTCCATGCCCATGGTTCCCAACCCCGGCGGGGATGCCGCCTTCGGTTTCGAAGGGCGGCTCTGGGGGCGGAGCGCGACCGGCGTCGTGACGGATTGGACTCCCGGCGCCGCGGCCATTCCCATGAACGGCACCGCGTCATGGGTGCGGCTGCATGAGCTGGCGGGGCATCAGCTGGGGGCGCTCACGATGACCGCCACGGACACTCCCCGGAGCTACACCCTGCGTTCGCTGCGCTACTGCGCGCCCTGACTTCGCAGGCCCGGCGCCAGTCGCTTCTTCCCGAGGAGTCCGACCTCCTCGTGGAAGAAGCGCGCCGGCTGTGGGGGGTGGAAGCGCTGAGGGCGGCTACTCGCGGCGACCGGTGCCGTCCTCGGCGTCGGACTCGGGTGGCTCCAGACGGGCCTGCCGCTCACTGGCCTCCCAGGAGGCCTCGGCGTCACCGGCGTGCACGCGGGCGGCAGCCGCGTCGTCCTGGTCGCCGGTCCACGTGGTGTGGCCTCCCGCGAAGCCCTCCAGGGGGCGAGCGCCGCGATGCGACTCCACCTCCAGGTCCTTCTGCTCCTGCTCGCGCAGCCGCTCGCGCTCCTGCTCCCGCTCGTGCTCATGCTGCTGTTCAAGAATCCTGTCCGCCATATCGCATCACCTCCTGCCCCAAGGTGGGGTGCGCCCGCACGGGACGGCAGGGGGAGGCGGGCGTTCGTGCACGGCCGCATGCCTGGCGTGCGGTCGGCTACGCTCCAGCGGCCCGTGTGGCCCGGGCCTCACGAGGAGCGCGGCGCATGAACCCGGGAGTCTCCATCGTCGCCGATGACACGCGGAGCTGGGGACTCGAGACCCCTGGCCCCGGCCTGCTGCTGCACGTCCCCGCCACGGGCCGCTGGGCGCGGCGGCCCGCCGTGCACCTGGAGGCGGCTCGCGACTACCGCATCCGGTTGCGCGGCGCGGGACAGACGCTGCTCTGGGCCCGCATCGATTCCTATTGGGACCGCGCGGTCCTCCTCCGGGGAACGGCCCCCGCGCCCCATGTCATACCGTCCCTGTCCGCGCCTGAGGTCCGGGCCGTGGAAGCCGCGCCAGGCACCGAGGCCTGGTGGGAGGCCTGGGCCTGGCGCGTGGCGCGTGCGCTCGTGGAGGCCCCACTGCCGGTGCTCCACTCCGGGTCCTGGTGTCTGCGCCCCGTGCGCGCCATCGCCGCGGAGAAGGCGGAGCGGCATCCGGTCTCCCCCATGGAATGGGGCTTCGGTCAGCCGCCCATGCCGCCGCACTCCGTGGCGGCCCTGGAGCGGTACCTGTTCGCCTGGGCGGAGGACTGGTGGGACGCGCGGACCGAACACACGCCGGGTGTGGTGCTCGGACTGCGTGCGCTCTCTTCGCCCGAGGATGGACGCGTGAAGAGCTGGCGCAAGCGCGCGAGGGACGGGACGTTGCCGCCCGTGCTGCTGCTCTACGTGGACATCCTGGCGAAGTGGCTGGTGCTGGATGGCCATGACCGCCTGCACGCGGCGCTGCTCGAAGGTGTGGAGCCTCCGCTGCTGGGGTTGTGGCCGTTCATCGACCGGCCCCGCCCCTGGAACGCCGTGCGCGAGGACGGCGCCCTGTTCAGCGCGGAGTTCCAGCTGCGCGCGGGCGCGACGCCGGAGACCGTCGACCGAGTCAACCGCATGCTGCTGCTCAATTTCACTCCCAATCCCAGGGGAACCGTCTCGCGCGCCTGGCCGCTCCCGGGTGGGCGGGAAACCTGGAGTGAAGAGGTTTCCGCCCGGCGTCGCAGGGGCCGGCTCCCGCTTCTGGACGACAACGCCTGGGACTGGCTCACGTAAGCTGCCCGGCATGCTTCTTCAGCACTTCGAACGCACGACCACCGACCGGCTGCTGCTCCGCGCTGTCCGCGAAAACGACCTGGACGCCGTCTTCGCCCTCCATTCGGATCCGACGACGAACCGCTTCAGCCGCCATGGCTACATGGAGACGCTGGACGACGCGCGGCGGGTCATGGGCCTCTGGCTGGAGGACTGGGCGCGCGATGGCGTGGGGTACTGGCTGGTGGAGCGGCTGGAAGCGCCCGGCGTCGTCGTGGGCCTGGGCGGCCTGCGCCACAAGGAGCTGGAGGGCCAGCGCGTGCTCAACCTCGCCTACCGCTTCACGCCCGAGACCAGGGGCTCCGGGTACGCCACGGAAGTATCCCGCGTGGCGCTGGCGCTGGCGGCGCGGCACCTGCCGCACGTTCCCCTGGTGGCCATCATCCACCCGGAGAACGCCGCGTCCATCCGCGTGGCGGAGCGGCTCGGGATGCGCCTGGACCGGCACATCACCGAGGACGACATCCAGAACCGCGTGTATGTGATTGGCTGAGCAGCGCTTTCAGCGCGGATCGAACGAAGCGCAGACGCGCACGCCGATGCGCACGTCCCGCGCGGTCGCGTCACCGGGGGACAGGTCGGCGCTCGCCGCGACGAACGAGTCGTAATACCAGGAGCCTCCGCGGAGCACGACGCTGCCGAACTCCGGCGTCACGGAGCGCGTGAGCTCGTACGCGTTGCCCGCCATGTCCCGCAGGCCGAACGGGCTCACCGACGCGGGATGCGTTCCCACCGCGTCCGGGCCAAAGGCCAACGGCCGCCGGTCATACGTCGCGTCGATGTTGGCGTCGTCGGGCTGGAGCTGGTCGCCGTGGGGATAGCGGCGACCGTCCGCGCCCCGGGCCGCGTACTCCCATTCGTGCTGGCCGCACAGGCGCGCCCCCGGCAGCCGCTTCGTCCGGTGGAGCCAGTAGAAGTAGCCCTCCAGGTCCTGCGCGGAGACGCCGGACAGTGGCAGCCGCTTCCAGTCCACGCTCGCGTGCCGCGTGCGCTCCGCGTAGAGCAGGGGCTCGCCTTCCTTCGCGGTGCGGAACTCCTCGCGGGTGCGATGGAAGGTGAAGACCCAGCCCGTTCCCTGCCGCCACCGCAGCGTGATGGTGCCTCCGTCGCCGAAGTGCGGCTGTTCGAGGATCTTCCTCGCGGGGGCGTCCGGTGGCAGGTCCTCCAGGTAGGTCAGCCAGTCTCCGAACGTCACCTCGTCGCGGCCCACCAGATAGCCGCCGGTGAGGCAGTAGCGATGCATGGGCGGGCTGAAGGTGAAGCGGCGCACCACCTCCGGCTCCGCGCTGCCCAGGAGGAAGCAGCCCGGCGGGATGTAGACGTAGCCTTCGGGCACCTGGGTGGGGAGCGTGAGGCGCAACGCTTCACGGGCGCCGTGCGTGAGGAACACCGGGACGTCCAGGGGCACCCGTCCCGGCTGCGTGACGTGGAGCAGGTAGGAGCCTTCCGGGAGGACGAAGCGCGAGCTTCCGGTGGCCGGCACGGCTTCGCGGCGGAACGGCCCGTCGCTCCGCAGGACGCGCGTGATGGACACGTGTGCCCCTGGCGGCGTGCTTTCGAGCACCAGCTCCGCGGGCTCGTGGAACCGCCGCAGGGAGGCTCCACCCTCCTTCGCTGAGTCCACCTCCTGCTCCAGGCGCTGGAGCCACGCGTCGCGCTCGTGGCGCTGGTGGAACGCTTCCGCGAGGAGGACGCGCTCGGACAGGACCTCCGCGATGAGCCGGCGCGTGTCGGGATGGTGGCGGTCGCGGTCCAGGCCGCGCTCCAGGCTCCGGCTGGCGCGGGTGAAGGCCGCTTCCGCCTTGTCACGCAGGGCGAGCGTCTCCGTCCAGCGCTTCTCCGCGGCGCTGCGCAGGCCCGTGGCATCCGTCGCGGTCTCCGGGCCCAGCGAGGAGGGCGGCCGGCCATCGAACATCGCCAGCGACTCCTCGCGGCTCGCGAGCGCCCTCGCGGCGAGGGTGCGCCCCGAGGCCAGCGCCTCCTTCGCGGTGCCCAGCTCCGCGGCGATGAAGCGCGAGTCCTCCAGGTACGCCTGGAGCCGGAGCCCGCCATACGACGCGAGGACGGCGAGCGCGAGCACGAGCGCGGTGAGCCCTCGTCCCCAACGCGCGCGGCGCACGGCCCGGTGGGATGCCCGGAGGAAGGCCTGCTCCCGGATGCCAAGGGTGGCGGGCTCCAGCACCCGCACCTCATCCAGCTGGCGCTGACCCCAGAGGGCCTCGCTGGCGCGGCGCAGGCGGTCCCACTCCGCGCTGGCTGCCTCCACGCGCTTGCGCAGCACGCGGTGCCCGATGTCGTCGTCCAGCCAGTCGCGCAGCGTGCCCCAGCTGGAGATGAGCGACTCGTGGGCGATCTCCCAGCGCGGTAGGCCGCTCACCGTGCGCGTGTGCAACAGCCGGCCTTCCACGAGCACACGCAGCGCCGCGCGGGAGACTTCATCCGACGCGTCCGCGAGGTCCTCCGCGCCACGCTCGATGCGCGTGCCCTCCGCCGTCACCAGCTGGAGCAACAGCCGCCGCGCCGCCGCGTGCTCCGCGGGGCTCATGCGCGCGAGCACTCCGTCCGCATGCCGGGACAGCGCTCCGGCCACGCCGCCCATCGCCTCCAGCGCCGAGCGCGTGATGCGGCCCCGGGCGGCGTCGCGGCGCTCCCACAGCTCGGCGAGCGCGAACTGGAGCAGCGGGAGGCTGCCCACCCCATGCGCCGTGGAATCGACGAGCGTCTGCACCAGCTCCGGCGACTCGAAGGCCACGCCCCGCGCACGGGCCGGGCCGATGATGGCCTCGCGCACGCCCTCGGGCGACAGGGGCCGGAGGATGTAGAGCGCCCGCTCCGCCTCCTCTCCCAGGCCCGGGAGCGCGCACAGGCGCGTGAGGAAGTCGCCTCGCACCGCCAGCAGCACGTGCACTCCGGGCGACGGCAGGGCCAGCTCTCCCAGGAGGCGGGCGAAGTGCGCGGCCTGGCCGGGGTCGGAGAGGGTGAGCAGCTCCTCCAGCTGGTCGACGAAGAGCAGCAGCCCGCGCCCGCGTCCATGCGTCTCGCGCAGCGCCTGTCCCAGCCAGGCTGGGGTGTCCGTGAGGGCGGTGACGAGCTCTGCTTCCCTGCGCCCCAGCACCGGCGCGAGCGCCGCCGCCAGCGCTTCGAGCGGGCGATGGCCGGGCCACAGCGTGACGACATGCGGCTCGCGTCCGTCGCCCAGGTCTCCGGCCGCCACCCGGGGCAGCACGCCCGCGCGGCATAGCGAGGACTTGCCCGTTCCAGAGTCGCCAGCGACGAGCACCAACGGCCGCGTGCGCAGGCGCTCCAGCACGGCGCGGATATCGCCTTCGCGTCCGAAGAAGAGCGCCCGGTGCTCGGCCGCGAACGGTGCGAGCCCTCGATAGGGATTGCCAGCAGCCAGCGGCGCGGGCGCGATGGAGCGCTCCAGCTGCTCCAGGGATTCGCTCAGCGCCTCCGCTGAATTGATGCGCTCCAGCGGATCCACCGCGAGACAGCGCTGGATGAGCGCGGCGAAGTCGGGGTCCACCTCCGGACCCAGCGCGGCGCGGGGCGGGGTGTCCTCGGGCTTCCGCGAGGCCCGGCGGGGCACCTGGCCCGTGCACAGCTCATGGAGGATGAGGCCCAGCGCGTACAGGTCGCTGCGGGCGGAGGCCGGGCCTCCGGTGAGCACCTCCGGCGCCAGGTAGGGCAGGGTGCCCACGAGCAGCGGAGAGCCGGACGCCAGCTCCGCGCCCACCTCGAAGCGCTCGGCGAGGCCGAAGTCGAGCAGCTTCACCTCGCCCTCGCGCGTGACGAGCGCGTTGGAGGGCTTGAGGTCGCGGTGCAGGACGCCCTGGCGGTGCGCCGCCGCGAGCCCCCGCGCCAGGCCCACGCCCAGGGACAGCACCCGGCGCCACGGCACCGGCAGGGGCAGCTCCGCGAGCGTCTCGCCGACGACGTACTCGGACACGATGTACGGGTGGCCCTCCACCGCGCCCACGCTGAACACGCTGACGATGTTCGCGTGTTGCAGCCGCGCGAGCGCCCGGGCCTCCGTGGTGAACAGGTCGCGGAAGCGTTCATCCGGCTGCGCCGCCGCCATGAACTTCACCGCCACGCGCCGGTCCAGCGACGTGTCGTGCGCCAGGTAGACGATGCCCATCCCGCCCCGGCCCAGCGGGCGCTCCAGGCGGAACGCATCGAACGACGGTGGCGGCGTCCATGGCTCCGGCTCCGGCGGCGGCAGCCGGTCCGTCTCCCTCTCGTCGGGGGGCTCCGGGTCCTCCACGGACGAGCGCTGGATGCCGGGCGTGAGCGTGGCCAGCATGCTCCGGCACTCGTTGCATCCCGCGGCGTGGCGGTGCACCTGCGCCAGCGCCTCATCCGTCAGCTGGTCCTCGAGGAGCTGGACCAGGATGTCGTCGGTCAGGCAGCTGGAAGGGGGCGCGCTCACGGAGTGGGGACCTTCACGCTAGCCATGCGGCGCGCGGCGTTCAATGACACACGCGGACACGACACCCCGCACCGTGCGCGCAATGCGCGTGCGGGGCGGGGCGGGGCGCGGCATGGTATGGCGTTGCCATGTCCCAGGTGTCCGCACTGGCCACGACCTTCCTCTCGCACACGAAGACGCGCTTCGTGGCCCCCTCGCCGGAAGCGCTCGCGGAACTCGACGCCCTGCTGTCTCGCGCCTGGGAGGACGCGCAGGCCCGCTGGCCCGGCGTCCCGCTGTCCGCCGAGCGCTTCGTCACCCACGTCGCGGAGCGGCTCCCCCCGGCGAGCCCCACCGCGCCCATCGCGCCGCTCGTCTCCGCCCTGTCCCTGCCGGAGCTGTACCTGGCGTGCGCGTGCCTCCAGGGCCACTCCGTCGCGCTGGAGGCCTTCGAGCGCCACTACCTGGCCCGGCTGCCGGAGCGGCTGCGGAGCCTGCGCCAACCCGACGCGATGATCGACGAGGTCCGCCAGCGCGTGGGCGTGAAGCTCCTGGTGGCCAACGCGGGCCACGCGCCCGCCATCGCGGACTACACGGGGCGTGGGGGCCTCTTGAGCTGGGTGGTCGTCATCGCCAGCCGCATCACCAACAAGCTGCGCGGACAGGAGAAGCCCTCCACGGAGGACGACGCGGAGGAGCTGTTCAAGGCGCTGCCCGCGCAGGGGCTGGATCCGGAGCTGGACGTGATGAAGCGCCGCCACCACGCGGCCTTCCGTCAGGCCGTGAGGGAAGCCGCCGCCACGCTGTCGGCCGAGGACCGCCATCTGCTCCGCCTCCACTTCGCCGACCGGCTCTCCACGTATGAGATGGCGCCGCTCTTCCGCGTCAACCAGTCCACCATCTCCCGCTGGCTGAAGCGGGTGCAGCAGCAGGTCTACACGGAGACCCGGCGCCGCCTGCAGGAACAGCTGGGCCTCTCCACGGAGGACTTCCAGAGCTTCATCGCCTTCGTGGACAGCCAGCTGGACCTGACCTTGAGCCAGCTCCTCGACGAGAAGCGCGAGCCCCCGTCCGAAGGCTGAGCTACTGCACGCGCGCGGGCTCCGCCTTTGGGGGGCCATAGGAGAGGTTTCGCAGCAGCGCGGCCCCGGGCTTCACGTCGCCCCGGCTCACCGTGCACACCTCTCCTTCCCCGAGTGCGTCGCCTGTGTCCGCCTGGAAGCGGCCGGGGCACTCCTGGAGGATGCCCTCCAGCGCGCGGCCGTCCCGGGTGCGGGAGAGGCAGGTGGCGCCGTCGGGTGCCCAGGCCGCTTCGAAGGACCCCTTCGCCGGGTCCCACTCCCGCGTCACTTCCGTCGCGCGCTCCAGCACGCCCAGCCGGTCGTAGATGTCGATGGTGGTGTCCTGGCGCGTGTGGCTCCGGCCATTGCCGCAGTAGTCCGCGCGGGCCAGCCGGGTGCATGCCTGGTGGAGGCCGGCCAGTGACTTCCCGTCCCGGGTGGCCCAGGGCGCGTAGCCCCAGAGGATGCACTTGGAGATGGCGCCGTTCTCACACGCGAAGGTGACCCGGTCCGCCGCGTCGGCGTGGGCGCCGCTCGCGTCCCACACGCCGCCCACCGCCAGGGCGCGGGGCGCGGGAGAGCGGTCCAGCGCGACGCAGGGGTTCTCCCACTCGCGCGCCACCGGGTTCCAGGCCTCGATGCGGTAGAAGACGCGGGTGGGGTCATCCGCCGCGGGCTCCGCGCCGCAGATGGCCACCTCCACGGGCTTGCCGTCGCTGGCGGTGCCCTGGAGCACGGTGCCCACCACGTCGCTGGCCGTCGCCCCGGCCTCCGGCGCGGGCACCGCCCACAGCCGGCCCTGGTCGAAGCGCAGGGCCTTCACCCCGTCCTCCGCCTGCTTGGGAGCGTCCAGCGCCACGGAGACGAGCACGCTGGTGCGCTCGTCCGTCGGCTTCTCATCCCAGCCGCGCTTGGTGCCCCACAGCATCGTCCCCTGGGGCCGGGCGATGCGCTGGGCGGTCTGGGACTGGCACCGGCGCGCGTAGCGCTCGGCGTCGGTCGGGCCGCTCACGGACCGGGTAGGGGCGGGCTTCGGGGCGGCGGCCGGCGGCGCGGCCTGCCCGCGCGAGGACAGGAGCAGGAACAGGCATACCGGCAGGGTTCGGAAGGACGCGTTCATCGCTTCCGATGAGCCCCCGGGCCCGAAATCGATGCAAGGAATCCGTCCGCCCCCCGCACGGGCCGTCAGTCCCAGCCCCGCAGCTGGACGCGCACCCGCCGCAGCAGCAGGTCCCACTCCTGGCGCTTGAGCGTCGCCATCACGCGCCCGGCGACGATGGTGAGGCCGGTGAGGGTCATCACCAGGAAGCCGATGCGGTGGTCCCTGAGGCCCGCGTCGAGCAGGTTGGCCACCACGTCCAGGAGCAGGAACAGGGTCCCCAGCGCGAGGTAGGCGCGGATGCGCAGGGCCATGCCCACCGCCACGCCCAGAAGACAGACCGCGCCGAAGACAATCGCATACGTGCCATCCTCGGACTCGCCCAGGCTGGCTGTCAGCTTCGCCGCCGCGGGCACATACAGCAGCAGTCCGCCCAGGATGCGCACCGCGTTGCGCGCCGCGTGCGGGAGGCTGGACGTGAAGAGCTGTCCCATCATCAGGAGCAGCAGCCCGAGCGGCGCCAGGTACACCTCCAGCCCCTCCAGGCCGAACGCGAGCGCGGCGATGAGCAGCGCCAGGTTGCAGGCCGCCGCGGCGAACGCGCCGAACATCCGGCTGCGCTCCACCGCGCCCAGCGCCGCGTACAGCAGGCCGGAGCCTCCCGCGAGCAGGGCGGCATCCCCCGTCGCATCGCCAGGGAGGATGAGCGCCACCGCGATGGGCAGGAGCGCCGCGAACCGCCGCGTCGCCCGCTCCACCGGACGCACACCCGCCCTGCGCGCCAGCACCGTCACGCCGACGAGGACGAAGCCCAGCGACAGCGCGAAGAGGGCGTCATGCTCGGGGCGGAGGCCCTGCGCGTACAGCCCGCGCACCAGCGCGTAGACGCCCACGACCGCGAGTTGCACGAAGTAGACGTGGCGGCCCGTGTGTTCGCGCCACGCGGCATGCAGGGACACGCCCACGGCCAGCCCGATGGCCGCCAGCGCCACGGGCAGCACGTCCTCGGAGGCCTGGCCTCCCACGGCGACGGCCGCGAGCAGCGCCGCGCTCGCCACCAGCCACAGGTCGCGGCCCCAGCCCATGCCTCCCGCGACGTCGTTCCGGCGGCGGGACGTCATGCGGCGGGCGACGTGGAGGGCCAGCGCGCTCCCCGCGGCGGCCAGCGCCAGCTGTGCTCCGGACCGGGTGAAGAGGGGGAGATACGTGGGGTCCCACGGGGCCCGGGCCTGCGCGAGGAACGCCAGCCCCGTGGCCACGACCGCGCCTCCGGCGACCATCGTCCCGAGCCCCGCGATGAAGCCCGCGAGCGCCCCGCGCCACTGGAAGGCCGCCACGAGCAGCGCCGCCGAGAGGAGCCCCAGCGTCAGGGGGAAGGCGAAGGACATCAGCCATTCGCCCGTCAGTCCCGAGATCATCTCCATCACGAGGACGGGAACGGCCATCGTCGAGGACGAGTGCCCTTCGACGGCCAGCGCATACACCGTCGCCGCGATGAAGTAGGGCAGCACCGCCAGGTGGGCACGCAGTCGCGTCCGGCCCTCGTCGTGGCCCCGCCGCTTCGCGAGCCAGGGAGCGACGACCACCACCCCGAGCCCCAGCAGCGCCAGCGTGGGCCCCGGCCACGGCTCGAGGTGCGGCATCAGGTGGGCCAGGGCATGGACGAGCAGCAGGAGCCCCAGGCCCACCACGCCGCGCCCACGTCCTCGCGCACCCCCCACGAACAGCACGGCACCGGTGGCGAGGACGAGGTCCGCCGCGAGCACTCCAGGTTGGAAGAAGGCCGCCACCGCCACGAGCACCACGGCGGTGAGCGTTTCCCGGCTCAGGGCATCGAGGAAGGGGCCCGGGCGGTTATCGGTGCCCAGGGACAACAGCCGCCGGAAGAACGCACGTCCCGCGTCCACGCGGGCCACCGCGACCGCGAACACCGCATAGACGAGCCCGGCGGCGGCGATGCCCGCGAACGCCTGCTGCCACAGGAGGAAGTGAGTGCTGTCCGGCGGCATCCATGCGTCCGGGTGCAACCATCCCAGCGAAGGACTGATGAGGTGCTCCGCCGTGGCGCGGATCCACTGCCCGTCGGGAGGCCGCAGGGCCACCAGCGGACTCCCGAGCAGCGACTGCTGCGCGGCCCAGAGCGCGGCGCCGGGAAGCCCCAGCACGAGCCCCCAATGCGCCAGGAGCCGCGAGCGGAACGAGGCCGCGAGCAGGACCATCAGCAGCGCCGGCCCCAGCACCAGGAGCGGCGGCACCAGCCCCAGCGCGCGCGACGGACCGGGCAGGCCCACGGCGATGGCCGAGCGCAGGAGCAGCACGGCCAGCACGGCCACGCCCAGGTGCGGCACCAGGTGATACAGCGACCCGTGCTTGGGACGCTCCAGACGCTGGGCCACCCACGGCCCCACGCGCCGCAAGCCCAGCGCCAGGACCCACAGCGCGATGCCGATGAGCGGCACGCGCCAGGCGGACACGTCGGGAGGAAGCGGCCGGCCTGCGCGATTGACGGCCCCGGTGAGCGCGATGAACCCGCCGCTCAGGGCGAGCGTCACCACCGAACCCCGCATCTGGAACGCCACGAAGCCACGCGACACGAACGCCAGCAGCGCGCCCGCGGAGAGCAGCCCCCCCGCGAGCAGGGCCACCGGACGCTCAGCGCTGTCGGGCAGGGCGACCCAGTTGATGAGCGTGATGACCGCGAGCACCGCCTGCACGAGCGCCGCGCCCGCGAAGCCATCCGTGAAGAGCGGCCGTCCCCGAGCGCCGAACGGCATGGGGAAGACGTCGAGCAGCCGCCGGCCCTTCACCGTGTCGAGTCCCGGGCCGCGAAGCATCGCGAAGAGCGCGAAGCCGAAGGCCAGGCCCGCGGCCACGAGCGCGGCCCGAGCTGAAGTGAAGTCGGAGACCGTGCCCAGGCCCTGAGACACCGTGAGCGCGAACCCCATGGCCGCCAGGAAGCCCACGAGCCGGCTGCCATCGCGCCGGACGCGCAGCAGCAGCACCGCCGTGGCCACCGCCGTGGGCGCGCAGGCGAGCAGCGTCGAGAAGGGCTCATCGACCCCCGCGAGCACGTCCGGCAAGGCGGGCGCGACCCCCAGCGCACGAGCCACCCCGAGCGCGGCGATGGCCAGCGACAGGTCCTCCAGGGGGTGGAACGCGTCCCGCAGGCCCTGGCGCTCCAGCCACGCCGACTGCGCGAGCCCGCCCAGGCCATAGAGCACCGCCGCGAGCGCGAAGACGCCCAGGCCCGCCGCGCTGGACGCAAGCCACGGAGTCCCGTCCACGGCCGAGAGCGCCCCGAAGAGCAGCGCGACACCCCCCAGATAATGGAGGCCCCGCCACTTCCACCGCCCCGCGAAGTGGGCCGCGAACGCGATGACCGCACCCGTGTACGCCTGCGGCCAGGGCGCGTTCGTCCCCTGCGTCCACGCCAGCACGGAGAACGCGGGCATCGTCGCCAGCGAGACGACGACACTCCACGCGAGCATCCGGGGGCGCAGGACGCCGGAGAACGTCACGCGCGCCAGGAGCATCAGCCCGGAGGCCACCGCCGCGACACCGAAGCACCACCACGCCGGATCGTCCGGTGCCTGCACGCGCGCGACCAGCGCCCCCGCGAGCAGCGAGGCCATGACGGCCGGATGCACCAGGGCCCGCCGGCGGAACTCCAACAGGAAGAAGACGAGCGCGGCCAGCACGGGCGCGCAGATGGATGCCGTATCCACCCAGGCGTCCTCACCCGGGAAGACCGAGAAGGCGCCGAGCGCCCCCGCGAGCGCGCCACTGGCCACCACCGCGTGCGCCAGCGTCTCGAACACCGGGGCCGCGCGGGGATGCGCCGCCCGGACGGCGTCCGAGGACGCCCCCACCGCCACCACCGCGCCCAGCGCCACCGCCCACAGCACGAGCCCCGCGAACAGGGGCGCCCCGGGCTCCAGCGCATCGAACCCGGAGGGGCCGCTCGCCACGCAGAAGACCACCAGCCAGAGCGCGCCGTAGAGCGCGGCGCCCACCCCGGCGAACGAAGCCGCCCCCGCCCGCCACGGCGATGCCTCGACCGCACCGGCCGCCGCTGCCCGCGACCGCGATGCTTCGGGCGCCCCCTCGCCCGCATCCGCCGCCCGCGCCCGCCACAAGGACGCGCCGAGCGCCACCACGCCCGCGAACGCGCACAGCGCACGCAGCCAGGGCGCGTCGTCCCAACCCATCAACGGGAGCCCCGCCAGGAGCGAGGGGAACAGCGCCACCGCGAAGGTCGTGGCGGAAGCCCCGGGCCACAGCCGTCCGGCGGCTCGCAGTGGCAACAGCGCGACGGCGGCGACGCCAAGCGCGGTGGGAACGCCGACCATGGGCGTCAGGGCCACCAGGGCCGATAGCGCGATGAACACCACCGGCAGCAGGCCAAGCCCGATGCCCGCGAGCACGCGCCCCGCCGACCGCGAGCGCCGCGCCAGGAACGTCCCCAGCCCGATGAAGGCCGCGTGGTAGCCCAGGAGCGCGCCCGTCACGATGAGCTGCCGGGGCACTCCACCCAGCGCCCGCCACGCCTCGCGGACGCCCATGAGCGAGCCGCCCAGCACGAGCACCGCGCCGAGGAACCACCAGATGTACTCGTTGAAGCGAGGGGGGTTGTCGCCCTCGTCCAGCGCGATGACCGCCTCCAGCCCACTGCCTCCCAGCGAGTCCAGATGCCCCCGGCCGAACAACGCCTGCCCCGACCCCAGCGCCGAACCCAGGTCCTCCTCGCTGGAGGACTCGCCCTCATCCGGCGCCACCACCACCCGCCGCCGTGCCGCCTGTTGTTCCCGCTTCGCCCGGGCTGACCCGTCACCCAGGTCCTCCGCGCGGGAGGACGCTCCGACGTCCAGCGACGACACCCGCCGTGCCGCCTGTTCCCGCTCCGCCCGCGCCGTCTCATCCAGCGAGCTCGCAATCGAGGCCAGCCACCCCGGACGCCACCCGCCCGCGCGCCGCAGCGAATGGGCCACCTCATCCGCCCAGGCCTCCACGCGCGCCGCGGAGTCGAGCGCCGGTTCCACCGGAACCGGAACCTCCACGGCCTCGGGCGCGGGCACCTCCAAAATGCTCGCGACCCCATCAGGAGGCGCCGCGAGCGACGCCTCCAGCCGGTCCGCCGTGGCCGCGTCCAGCACCCCATCGAAGCGCCAGTGCTCGATGCGCCGTCGCATCCGCGCCAGCACGAAGTCATCCAGGTGCCGCCCGGCGGCGGGCACGAGGGCGGCACCGCACTCCGGGCACAGGGGCCCGGAGTCCAGCGCACGCGGTTCCGTACAGGCAGGACAGAGCATGTGCGTCAGCATACCGGGTCGCTCACACCCTGAGTGTCGTCCCTGGAGACACTGTCACTTCAGGGAGCCCGGCCATGGCCTCCACGGCCGGGCTCCCCACCACGCCGGGACTACAGACCGTCGTGGTAGCACCAGCCGGTGGTGCGGTCGTAGCCGCCACCGGACAGCGGGTAGTTGATGAAGCCCAGCTCCTCGCCCGGACCGCACTCCGACCGGGCGCGGGTGTAGGGCTGGCACTTCGTCTGGCCGTTCAGGCTGACGCACGCGCCGCGCGCCCCTTCCGTGCCGCAGAACTCGGCGTAGGTCTTGGTGCACGTCTCACCAATCAGGGCGGGATCGAAGTCGAAGCCGAGCGGCTCCAGGACCGCCTGCTCGATGCACGTGCCGTAGACGCCGCAGATGGTGCCCGTGGGGCAGCCGGGAACCGCCGCCATCGGGTCGCACGTCTTCAGGCACTGCCGGTCATCCGTGAACAGGTCCGAGCACGCGAAGCCCTCCGCGCAGTCCGTCGTCGCCGGGTGGTTGGCATCCGCCGCGGGCGTGCGGGTGCAGGCCGCGCCCTGCGTGCCCGTGCCCTGCGACTTCTCCAGCGTGCCGTCATCCGCGAAGTAGTTGTCCGCCACGCAGGTGTGCCCCGGCACGTTCGCCGTCCACGAGCCCTCGCGCGGGTCGCAGCCCATGGGACGCACGGTGTTCCAGGTCGCGTAGCGGATCCACTTGCACTCGCCACCCGGGACCACCGCGCTGCCCTTGTAGGGCGCGCTGAGCGGCGCCGCGTTCACCGACTCGCGCAGCGTCACGTTGAAGAGCACGCCCACCGACTGCTGCGGCGACACCTTGAGCGCCAGCAGCAGGGCGCCGGTGTCCGCGACGAACAGCTTCTGGCCCGCCGTGCCCGCGTCCTGGTAGCCGTAGACGCACTGCTCGCAGGTGAAGGTGTTGGCGCCGCCGGCCGCCAGGTCATGCACGCCCGTCGCCGTGTTCACGTCCAGCCGGACGAACGCGGTGTCCTTCAGCGCCGGGTCTCCCAGGCCGTTGAACGTGCCCTGATAGGTCGGCTGACCGCCGTACATCACCGGCGTCAGCTGGACGCCGTTCGACAGCGCGCCCATGGTGATCTCGGTACACCCCGCGGGTGGGGTGAGCTCATGCGCCTGCTGCTCCAGGACCTTCGCCTGCTCTTCCTGGTCGGGGGCCTGCTCCTGCGGCTGGGGCTCCACGGCACAGCCCGTCAGCGCCAGCAGGGAAAGCACGGCACTCCAACGCCACGCACGAAACCCGAGGCTTCGAGTCGTCATTGTCATTCTCTTGGATTGTGGTTTCAGGCTGTCAGGGGGGGGACGACAGCCGATCCGGGGAACCCGGATGAGGTATTGATTACGCGAAGATGTCTTGAATTGACAATCTCATTCGACATTGCGACGGGATTGTTATTGCCACCGCATCCATTGCGTTCGGGATGGATTCAGAACGGAGGGCCGTGGGTGGTGATGCGCAGTTGCTGCTGGTTGATGGCCACCGCCAGCTTCGTGAGCAGCTCACGCAGCTGCGGTTGGGTCAGCTTCTCGCGCAGGGCCCTGAGCTCACCGCGCTCCTGGTCGCCCCAATGCCTTGAGGCGATGCCGTCCTCCAGGACTCGGCGGGCCTTCGCATAGGCCTCCAGGTTTCCGGAGGGGATGGGCGGCGCGGGCTCTGGCCTGTCCGGCGGGGACTCCGCCCGGGCCTCGGCCGTGACGGTCTGGAATTCCTCCCGCACCATCCGGCGCAGGTCCTCCTGGAGTGCCCTGGCGTCCAGCCCGGCCACGGCCACCGGCGCCGGGCGGGAGGGGCCCTCCAGGCCTTGTCTCAATGCGCGCAGCTCCCGCTCTACTCCCTCCAACCGTCGAGGGAGCTCCGCGTCCGTGGCGACCGCCGTGGGCCCGGTCCAACGGGCCATGCCGAAGCCGGCGCCCGCGGACGCCACGAGCGCCGCCAGGTACAAACCCCTGGATGCCATCGTCATGGTCCGTTCTCCCAGGGGCTACTTGGGTTCCAGGTAGGAGGCTTTGCGCATCTCGATGTCGGTACAGGTGCCCGCGCCGTCGTGGTACACCTTGATGTATGAGTCCGACGCAGCGGCCTTGAGGACCTCGATCATGTTCGGGTCGAAGGTCGAGCAGGCCGCCATCGTCCCGCTGGCGTCAAAAGCAAAGATGAAGCCGTAGAGGTAGCTGCTGCCGCCATAGAAGCCGATGTCGAGCGATTGGATGGGGTCCGAGCTGTTGCGGGCGCTCCCGAGGCTTCCCTCAAGGGTCTTGTTCGTCGTGTTGATGACGACGGGGTTCGTGCCCTGAGCCCCGGCCCACGCGGTGCTGCTTCCCGCGAGCATGGTCAGACCCAGTGCAATGGCAGCCTTCTTCTTGAACATGAGGTGTCTCCAGGGAGGTTGTGACAGGCCATGAGGCGCGGCGACGCCGCGCACCGGCCGGTGCTCACATTCCCTTAGCAATGGGCTCTGACATTGCCGCGTCCTGTATGGCAATCCCAGGACATGAGAAGCTGAGATGCGTGCGACTTATTGCTTCTTGTTTCGTTCCCTCAAGGCCTTGCACGGATCGTCCTCCGGCATGGCCGGCGTGAACCAGACGTAGTCGTAGGGCAGGGCGGTGGCGCCCACGACAGCCGCGTAGTCCTGGGGGTTCAGCGCCTCCGGTGACACCTCCAGCAATGCCACGCTCAAGACGGTGACGTCCTTCACGCGGCGCTCCAGGTGCGCGGGGACGCCCCGGTCCTTGCGGACGTGGCCGTTGCCGGTGATGAGGACCGCGCCGTCCGCGGGCACGGTCTCCAGCAGCCGGTCCGCCATCATCGCGTCGCGCGCCCGCTGCGCCAGCGCCATGGGCTCCAGCATCTCCTGAGGAAGCTGCCCGCAGTGCGAGCGGTCCAGCTCCTCACGGACCGCCTTCGCCTCCGCTTCGGGCACGGGCGCCTCCAGTCCCAGGCGCGAGCGCAGGTCGGAAGGCAGCGCCTCCGGCCCCTTCATCACCAGCTCCCGCACCTGCGCGCGGGGCAGGTTGGCGGCGACGATGGGCAGGCGCGCCTGGAGGCCCGCGGTGAACACGGGCTCATAGAGGCTGAACGCGGGCCAGCCGCTGTTCGCCCAGTCCACCGCCTTCGCCAGTGCTTCCGCGTCCTCCGGATGGGCCTTCAGCGCAGCGTCCAAGGCGGGCTGCTGCGTGACATCCAGCATCTCGAAGGCGAGCGCGGGACGCTGACCGGAGGCCGTCCTCGCGCGCACCAGCTCCGCCTGGAGCCGATGGTGATCCGGGTGGTCGTGCCGCTCGCCCAGGAGCACGAAGCGCGCGGGCACCACGGCCGCGCGCAGGGCGCTCTCGTCCACGAAGCGGCCTCCCGCCACGTCCCAGATGCGTCCCACCAGCGGGTGGTCCCGGTGCAGCGTCGTGGCCCACTCCCGCGCGGGAGGAGGCGAGGGCTGCTGCTTGCTGGCGCAGCCGAGGGACAGCGCGAGGACGAGGGCGGTGGTGGTTCGCTTCATCCCGTCATCTCACCCAGAGCGCGCGGGGATTGCCCGGCTGAAAGCGGCGGAGCCCTCGCTCCCGGACATTGCGTCCGGGGAGGACAACCGGCGGTGGCCCGCCTGCCCCCATGGGGAAGCAGTGGGCAGGTTCACGACTCCTCCGCTGAGAAACCCTGCTCGGTAGGCGACGGAAAAGGCCGTACGGGTGGAATCCGGCGTTGAAGTGGGGAGAGCAGCTGGCTACGTCCACACCTGGTCACCTCGTCCACGCGTCCCGCACCCCTTGAGTCTCCCCTGAGCCGTCCGACGAACGTACAGAACGCGCCGCAGCCGGCGGAAGCCACGGGGGCCGCGCCGCGTCCGGAGGGATGGCTGGAGTCGTTGCGCGGCGGCAGCGTGATGGGGCGGCTCATCCTGGAGCGGGACTGGTCCGGGACGCCGCTGGGGCCCATCGCGTCGTGGCCTCCGACGCTGCGCACCCTGGTGAGCATGTGTCTGACAACGCGCTTCCCCATGTTCATCTACTGGGGACCGGAGCGCGTGCAGCTCTACAACGACGCGGGCATCCCCATCATGGGCGCCAAGCACCCGGACCATGCCCTGGGGCCGCTGCGCGACGTCTTCCCGGAGCTGTGGCCCCAGCTGGGGAGCATGTTCGACGAGCTGGAGCGCACGAAGCAGGCGAACTGGGCGGAGAGCCAGTCGCTGCCCATCCAGCGGGGTGGCTTCGCCGAGGAGGCCTACTTCACCTGGTCCTACACCCCGGTGCTGGATGACGACGGCACGGTGGTGGGCTTCTACACGCCGGCCCTGGAGACGACGGGACAGGTGCTGGGGCAGCGGCGTTTGCGCACGCTGCACCTCCTCACCCAGCGCGCGGGCGGCGCGGGCTCCGTGGAGGAGGCGTGCCGGGCCGGCCTGGACGCCCTGGCGGAGAACCCCGCGGACCTGCCCTTCACGTGGCTCTACGTCACGGACGCGGGGGGGACGCGGGCCTCGCTCGTGGGCTCCACCGGCATGGGCGCCCGGAGCTCGGCGGTGCCCGCGCACGTCGACCTGCGCACGCCGGAGGAGGGAGGGCCCTCGGGAGGGCTTCTGTCTCCCGTGGCGAGCACGCGCCAGGCCTGGCGGGTGGACGACGTGAACGGGTGGCTTGGAGCACCGCTTGCGCCGGAGGCCACGGAGCCGCCCCGGCCCGCACTGGTGCTGCCGCTGCCGCACGCGGAAGGGGACCGCGACCTGGGCTTCCTGGTGGTGGGCCTGAGCCCCTTCCTGAACCCCTCGGGCGAATACCGGGGCTTCCTGGAGCTGGTGGCGGGGGCCCTGGCCACGGCGGCCTCCAGCGCCCGTGCGCGGCAGGAGGCCGTGGAGCGGATGGAGCGGCTCGCGGCGCTGGACCGGGCCAAGACGGCCTTCTTCAGCAACGTGAGCCACGAGTTCCGCACGCCCCTGACGCTGATGCTCGGGCCCGTGGGGGACGCGCTGTCGGATCCAGCGGAGCCGCTGGCGCCGCGTCTGGCGGAGCGGCTGTCCCTGGTCCAGCGCAACGCCACCCGGCTGCTCAAGCTGGTCAACACGCTGCTCGACTTCACCCGGGCGGAGGCCGGACGCGTGCGCGCGGCCTTCCAGCCCACGGACCTGTCCGCCTTCACCGCGGAGCTGGTGAGCCAGTTCGAGTCCATCGCGAAGCGCGCGCAGCTCACGCTCACGCTCGACCTGCCGCCCCTGGCGGAGCCCGTCTGGGTGGACCGCGAGATGTGGGAGAAGATCGTCTTCAACCTGCTCTCCAACGCGATGAAGTTCACGTTCGAGGGCGGCGTCCACGTCCGGCTGCGCGCGGAGGAGGGCAGGGCGCGGCTGACGGTCCGGGACACCGGCAGCGGCATCCCGGAGGCGGAGCTGCCGCACATCTTCGAGCGCTTCCACCGCGTGGAGAACGCCCGCTCGCGCAGCCACGAGGGCAGCGGCATTGGCCTGAGCCTGGTGCAGGAGCTGACGAAGCTGCACGGCGGCACCGTGGGCGTGACGAGCACGCTGGGGCAGGGCACGACCTTCTGTGTCGCGGTGCCCCTGGGCAACGGCCACCTGCCGCGCGAGCAGCTCGTCCCCGAGGGAGGAATTCCCACGCACTCCGTCGCGCGGAGCGCGTCCGCCTACGTCGAGGAGATCCGCGGATGGCTGGCGCCGACGGGGCTGGAGGATGGGGCGCGAGTTCTGGAAGGAGTGCGGGCCACCCCGCTGCTGCCACCCATGTCGGCCAGGGTGCTGGTGGTGGACGACAACGCGGACCTGCGCACGTACATCACGGGGTTGTTGGACGCGTCGGTGACGGTGGAGACAGCGGAGGACGGATATGCCGCGCTCCAGGCCATCCGCGCGCGCCCGCCCGACCTGGTGCTGAGCGACGTGATGATGCCGCGCCTGGGCGGCTTCGGCCTGCTGCGCGAGCTGCGCGCGGACCCCCGGCTTCGGGCCATCCCGTTCGTCCTCTTGTCCGCTCGCGCGGGCGAGGAGGCCTCGGTGGAGGGCCTGGAGGCGGGCGCGGATGACTATCTGGTGAAGCCCTTCTCCGCGCGCGAGCTGGCGGCGCGGGTGCGCACCCAGCTGGAGATGGCGCGGGTGCGCCGGGAGGTGGCGGAGCTGTCGGCGCGCGAGGCGGTGCTTCAGGATGCGGTCCGCGCGCGGGACGAATTCCTGTCAGTGGTGAGCCACGAACTGAAGACGCCGCTGGCGGGCTTCCGCCTCCAGTTGGATCTCATCGAGCGGGGGCTGGGGCCGGACGTGCACGCCCGGTTGGGTGAGCGGCTCCTGTTCACGCGGCGGCAGGTGCACCGTCTGGCCACGGTGGTGGAGACGCTGCTCGACATGTCCCAGCTGTCCTCGGGGCCGGTGCGCCTGAACGTGGAGGACATGGACCTCGCCGCGCTGGTGACGGAGGAGGTGGCCCAGGCGCGAGAGGAATTGTGCCGGGAGGGCTGTGAGCTGACCTTGCGCATCGCGGGCCCGGTGCGGGGCCGGTTCGACAAGGCGCGCCTGGAGCAGGTGGTGCAGGGCCTGCTGTCCAATGCGTTGAAGTATGGACCGGGCAAGCCGGTGGAGGTGCACGTGGAGCAGGTAGGGCCGCACGCGCGCCTGACGGTGGTGGACCACGGCATGGGCGTGCGTCCGGAGGACCGCGAGCGCATCTGGAAGCGCTTCGAGCGCGCGGTGTCCGTGCGCAACTTCGGAGGCCTGGGCCTGGGGTTGTGGATTGCCCGTCAGGTGGTGGATGCCCACGGCGGCAGCGTCAGTGTTTCTGAAACGCCAGGAGGCGGTGCCACCTTCACGGTGTCACTGCCCCTGGACGGCCCGCGGGTCTGAACGCGGAGTTACTTCGTCGGCGCGAACGCGTCGACCGGTACGGCGCTGGAGCACGCGACGATCGTGCCGGGCCCAGCTTCGCCCGTACATGCCGAGATCCTGAGCAGAGGGTTGTTCGGGTAGTTTCGGTTGCAGACTGCGGAGGTCCCCGCACCATTGGAATTCCAGCAGTACGTCGTGGACCCGGTATTGCTGTTGTAGATGCGCGCCACGGCGGAGTGGCCATCCGCCAGGGTGTCATGGACCGTGAAGGAGTCGCTGGCGGAGTTGTACACCACGGTCACGCCATTGCCGTAGATGTACGTCACCGCGCTCTGGGAGACATTGCCTTCCGACGGGACCTGCGAATCGCCCTCCTCGGGCATCCCACCACAGCCGAACAGCAACCCACCCACCACCAAGGCCAGCGCAGGAATCGAACGGGTCATCGGTTTCCCCTGAGTTTGTGAATGCGGGAGGGCATCCACAGACAAAGGGGATAGTTGGCTTTTCATGTTATATCAAACTAGTCATGAATTACTGCTTTGGGTATATCTTTGCGGCGGTCCTGAAGCAGCAAGGCCCGCACTCTCCGTGGTGGAGAGGCGGGCCTTGATGACAGGCATTGGCTGTCTGGCTACGGGCAACCCGCTACTTGGAATCCACCACCAGCACCATCCACCGGTCCGTGGCGTGGTCGATGCGCACGTTGGCGGCACCGGCCTCCTGGAGCTGCTGCACCACGCGCTCCAGGAACTGGAGCTGCTCCGCGGACGCGTCCACGAACACGTTGCGCGAACCCGGGCCCTTCGCCTTCGGCTTCTTCGCCGGCGCCGCACCCGCGTGCAACTCCGGAGCCGCCGCGGCCTTCAGCAGCGTCCCCGCGTCCTCCGCCGTCACCTCGGCCCGCTCGTCCTGCACGTCCACGTCCTGCTCCTCCTTGGGGGCGGCGACCGGAGCGGCGGGCTGCGAGGCCAGCTCCTTCTTCGCCTGTTCGCGCAGCTCGTTGAACGTGCGCAGGTTGATGGTGGCGCCGAAGCGGTCCTTGAAGCTCTCCAGGGCGTCCTGGCGGCTCAGGTCGGGCTGGTTGCGGAAGAGGTCGAGCAGGAACGCGTGACGCTCCTGCGACTGCTCCTGGGAAGTCCTGGGCATGGCTGTGTGGCTCCGGCGGTGTGGCCGCTTGAAGAAAGGCGGCGCACCCTATACCCGAGCCTCCCCCCGGAACGAAAGCCGGGGGCCCGCTACCGCCCGCGAGGCCCCGGACGCGGCGTGCGGCCCCCACCCCGAGGCCCGGACGGACGCGGCTGCGCCGGACGGGGCCACGCGTTCGTGGGCAGGCCCTCCTCGGCATTCGAGCCCTCCGAGGCACGGCGCAGGCGCGCGGCCTCCGCGGCGGACTCCGGCGGCACCAGCGCCTTCGGGCCCCGGCCGATCAGGTCCTCGCGCCCGGCCAGCTTCAGCGCCTCGCGCGCCAGCGGCCAGTGCTCCGGGTTCCAGTAGAGCAGGAGCGCCTTCTGCAGCCGCTTCTCGCGCAGGCCCTTCGCCGTGTACACGGGCTCCATCTTCAGCGGATCCAGGCCCGTGTAATACATGGCCGTGGCCACCGACATGGGCGTGGGGATGAAGTCCTGCACCTGGCGGGGGCGCTTGCCCTTCTCCTTCAGCCACTGCGCCAGCATCACCATGTCCTCCAGCGTGGAGCCGGGGTGGCCGCTGATGAAGTAGGCGATGTCGTACTGCTCCTTGCCCGCGTCCTCGCTGGCGCACGCGAACATGTGCTGGAAGCGCTCGAAGCTCTCGATGCCGGGCTTCTTCATCTTCTCCAGCACGCGCGGCGACACGTGCTCCGGCGCCACGGACAGCTGGCCGCCCACGTGGTGCGCCGCCAGCTCCTTCACGTACTCCGGCGAGCGCTCCGCCAGGTCGTACCGCACGCCGCTCGCGATGAAGACGTGCTTGATGCCCGGCTCCTCGCGCACCTGCTTCATCAGCGAGATGAGCGGCCCGTGGTCCGTCTGGAGGTTCTCGCACACGCCCGGGTGCACGCAGGATAGCTTGCGGCAGCGGCTCTCGATGTCCTCGCTCTTGCACTTGAGCTTGTACATGTTCGCCGTGGGTCCACCCAGGTCGGTAATCGTCCCCCGGAAGTCCCCCATGCGCCGCAGCTCTCGCACCTCGCGCAGCACGCTCGCCGCGGAGCGGCTCTGGATGACGCGCCCCTCGTGCTCCGTGATGGAGCAGAAGGTGCAGCCGCCAAAGCACCCGCGCATCAGCACCACCGAGTGCTTCACCGTCTCGTAGGCGGGGATGGGCTCCTTGTACATGGGGTGCGGCACGCGGTTGAACTTCAGGTCGTACAGCTCATCCATGGCCACCGTGGCCGTGTCCCCGGGCTTCTGTCCGGCGCCGTCCTCCAGCGGCCGGGCGGGCGGGTTCATGTAGATGGCGCGGTTGCCATGGCGCTGCGCGATGGCGCGCGCGTTGCCGGGGTTGGTCTCCAGCTGGAAGTCCCGGCTCATCACCGCGAAGGCGCGCGTGTCCGCCACCACGTCCTCATAGGAGGGCAGCACCACCACCTTGCCGTGGTCCGCCGCGCGCTTCGCCGGGTCCGCCTCCAGGGCCTTCATCGCCGCGTCGTTGATGAGGTGCGCGGTGCCCCGGATGTCCTTCAGGTCCTCGATGCGCTCGCCCCGGTGGAGCCGGTCGGCGATCTCCCAGATGGGGCGCTCGCCCATGCCGAACACCAGCAGGTCCGCCTTGGCGTCGAAGAGGATGGAGCGGCGCACCTTCTCGCTCCAGTAGTCGAAGTGCGCGATGCGCCGCAGGCTGGCCTCGATGCCACCCAGCACGATGGGCACGTCCGGGAAGGCCTCGCGGCAGCGCTGCGCGTAGACGATGGAGGCCCGGTCCGGCCGGCAGTTGGTGCGTCCGCCCGGGCTGTACTGGTCCTCCGAGCGGTTCTTCTTCTGGGCCGTCAGCCGGTTGAGCATCGAGTCCAGGTTGCCCGCCGCCACCCCGAAGAAGAGCCGGGGCGCCCCCAGCGCCTTGAAGGGCTCCGCCGAGTGCCAGTCCGGCTGGGGGATGAGCCCCACCTTGAAGCCCCGCCCCTCCAGGAAGCGCGCGATGAGCACCGGGCCGAAGGCCGGGTGGTCCACGTAGGCGTCGCCGCTCACGATGATGATGTCGCACTGCTCCCACCCCCGGGCCTGCATGTCGGCGCGGGTGACGGGTAGGAACGGGTGGGCGTAGCGCGGGGTGATGGAGGCCATGGGCTTGAGTCCCCTCAACAGCGGGGGAGGGCCCAACCAACCCCATCAGGGCGGGCGCTGTCCACTGCGACGGCCGCCTGCCCTCCTGCACCCCGAGGGACCGGCAACCCGCCAGGTCGTCCAAACCCAGACGCAGAGTGCTCCGTTTCTCGACTCCTTGCAAAGACAGACAGCAGGGTCATTGGGGCTCCAACAGGGTGTCTATGTATACCTGGGCCTGGGTACTACTTTGCCCGTATTGCTAGAAAAATCCGTTTGTGGCAGAGAATTGTCCACGGGCCCGGCTGTCATTGTCTGGCGTCAGTCCCGCTCCCCCCATCCCAGCACCGCCCTTCTCATTGGAGAGAGTCATGTCCCTGCGCCATCCGTTGTCGCTGTTCGCCTCCCTGCTGCTGCTGGGCGGCTGTGGTACCGAAACCCTGGAGGAGGGCGCCGCCTTGGGCGAGGCCCGGTCCGCGGTGAACACGGGGAACGGCGAGCACACGGGCATCGACCTGGCGGTGACGGAGCTGGGCGTGACGTGTGAGGGCGACGTGCTGACGGTGACGGGCACCATCAAGAACGCGGCGCCGACGGGCATCGACCCGTCCATCGCGGGCATCTACGCGGGGAACCCGGCGGAGGGTGGGACGCTGCTCGACACCATCAACGTGCCCTGGCTGGTGGGCCAGGAAACCTACCCGTTCTCCAAGGTGGTGACGGTGCCGGAGGGCACGCAGCAGCTGTACGTGGTCGCGGACAACTTCGGCTTCTTTCCGGAGGACGACGAGACGAACAACACGGCGATGGTGACGCTCTCGCCCGGCGGCGGCTGTCTGGTGAACCAGCCGCCGGTGGCGCTGTGCAAGAACGTGACGGTGTCGGCGAGCGCGACGTGCTCGGCGGCGGCGTCCATCGACAATGGTTCGTATGATCCGGATGGCTTCCCGCAGTCGCTGAGCATCACGGCCAGCCCGGCGGGGCAGTACCCGGTGGGCACGACGCCGGTGACGCTCACGGTGTCGGACGGGATGGACTCGGCCTCGTGCTCCGCGACGGTGACGGTGGTGGACGATGCCGCGCCGGTGGCCGGGGCGAGCAAGAACCTGGTGCTGGCCCGCACCCTGGGCGCGGACTACAAGACGGTGACGCTGGCGGACTGTGCGCAGCCGGCGACGGACACCTGCGGCGGGACGCTGAACCTGCAGCAGTCGGCCTCCATCATCCGCGTGGAGTCGGACGAGTCCGAGGACGCGCTGTTCAGCCTGGCCCTCTTCAAGTGCAAGGACATCGTGCTGAGCGCGGACCGCAAGTCCGCGCAGCTGCGCGCGGAGTCCAGCCTGCTGGGCAACGGCCGCGTCTACACGATGGTGTACTCGGTGGCGGACGCGTCCGGTAACGCGACCATCGGCACCTGCAAGGTGAAGGTGCCCAGCCCCCTGGGCATCCTCTCCGTGGGCCTGGGGCCCAACTACTGCCAGGGCGAGGGTTGCCCCGCGGGCACGGGCAACGGGCTGCTCTGCCCGCTGCTGTAGTCCCCGCGGAGGTCCAAGGCGGTGAATGACGGCCCGGGTCCGCGAGTGTGCGCGGCCCGGGCTGTCGTGCGTGAAGGGGGGATGGGCTTCACCGGTGGTGCAGGCGTGCGAGGGGCCCGCGCGTGCGTTGACGCAGATCGCTGCCTCCCCTAGCTTGGCCGGCTCCCGGCACCGCCCCTTCCCGAGGTGAGGAAGGGCCCGCGCCGCGAGCACCCCGTATGATGCGCAGGACGGACGAGGAGTCGGGTCAGGGGGAGGCGCCGCGGGACGAGCGTGCTCCGGATGACCTCATGCCCGTGCTCCGCGTGGAGTACGACACCGACGTCCAGGAGGGCCACACCGCGCCCGTGCTCCGGGTCCGCTCGTCGTGGCCGCCGCAGGAGGCGGAGGAGCCCGCGCCCGCGCCCAGGGTGACGGAGGTGAAGGGCAGGGCGTCCGCGAAGGCGAGGACGCTGACCTTCCGGGAGCTGGACTCCGCGGCACTGGCCTCCATGCCCGCCTCCCACCGCGTGAACCGCGCAGTGCCCGCGCGTCCCGCCGTGCAGGGTGCCGCGGGCGTGGCCGATGACTCCGCGCCGTCGCGGGAGCCCTCGCGAGCGGCGGGAGCTGACGCGGCCGAGGCGGATGCTCCTCGCCCGGCCGGAGCTGACACCTCCGAGGCGATCGCCGTCGCCACGGGCGCGTTGAGGGAAACCCTCATCGGAGAGGATGCTCCGGCCGGAGTTGGCACTGCCGAGGCGAACGCCGTCGCCACGGGCGCGATGAGGGGAACCCTCATCGGAGAGGATGCTCCGCTCCCGGTCGACGCTGGCACCGTCACGGCGAAATCCGCCGCGGCCCGTGCGCCGAACAACGAGGCGCTGGTGACGCCCGGCGTGAGGCCCTTCGCCTCGGACGCCGCTTCGGGAGGCTCGAACGGCCGCGCGCCGAAGCCGCCCGCGCCGAACCTCGTCCGCGTGGACGACGTGGCCGACGCGCGTCCCCCGGAAGAAGCACCGGCCCGCGACGTGTCCGCCTCCGGCGACGTCACCCCCGCGGAACGCGAGGCCATGCAGGCCGCCGTGTCCTCCGGGCGCCGCCGGGAACAGTGGGTCGCCCCCACGTACCTTCCTGAAGACCTGCGCGACGCGCTGGTGGCCGAGCGCAGCCAGTACCGAGCGCAGCGGATCCAGGAGGCCCGCGAGGTGGGCCTGGCCGGGCCCGGCGTGCTGGGACTCGTGCCCGTCCCCGCCGCGGATCCGGACTGGTCCGGCGGCTCGCTGCTCGGCTTCCTGGGCGAGGAGCTGGTCTTCGCCGGGAACATCGTCCACCTGGACTTCGAATCCGGCCGCGTCTTCGCCTCCTCCGACTCCGGCGAGGACCTGGACCGCCGCGTCCTCTCCTGCGAGCGCTGGTGCTACCGGCCCTATGACTTCGCGGAGGCCCTGTGCGCCGCCGCGGCAGCCTACGAGGACCGCGTCTCCGACCTCACCAACGCCCTGGCGCGCGCGAAGGGCGAGCTCCTCCCGTCCACCCCGTCCCCCCGCGACGCGGAGCTCATCCCCGTGGACCGGCTGTGGCGCCAGCCATGGGGCAGCATCTGGGGCCCTCCCGGCACCGGCAAGACCACCGCCGTCGCGGACCTCATCGCCCGCGCCCTGCGCGCCTACCCCCACGAGCGCATCCTCGCGGTGGCCCCCACCAACCGCGCCGCGGACGAACTGGTGATGCGCGTCAGCGCCCTGTTGGAGCGCGACCCCATCCCGCTGCGCCCCCTGGCCCGCAGCATCTTCCGCGGCGGCACCGGCGCCAGCGAGTCCCTCCACAAGCTGCCCACCGTGGCGCTGGAGGAGAACAAGACGAGCAAGCTGCTCAACACCATCCAGCAGCGCGAGCGTGAGCTCACCCTGGAGCGCTCCCGGGGCGGCCCCGCGCCGGAGCTCGCCCGCATGCAGGCGGAGCTGCGCAGCTTGCGCGGCCGCGTGAAGGACCCCACGCTGAAGGAAGCGGAGAAGGGCGAAAGCCCCCTCATGGTCCTCACCGTGCACCGCGCCCTGCGGCTGGTGTCGGAGCTGGAAGGCGAGGAGACCTTCCAGCGGCTCGTGGTGGACGAGGCCGGCATGGTGACGCGCGCGGCGACGGCGCTGCTGGCCCCGCTGGCCCGGCAGGTGACGCTCGCGGGCGACCCCAAGCAGATCGGCCCCGTGAGCCGCGCGGCGGAAGGAGCGGGGAAGGGCACCCAGACGTGGCTGCGCGCCAGCGCCCTGTCCCACCTGGAGGACGCGGTGAAGGACGCGGAGCGCCCGGACGTGCTGCTCCTGCGCACCCAGCACCGCATGCACCCGGACATCGCGAAGGTGGTGAGCCACTTCTGCTACGGCGGCGCGCTGGAGGACGGCGACCTCGTGAAGGACCGGGCCCAGAAGCCCGCGCCCGTGCCCGCCTTCCCGTCCCGCGCGATGTGGCTGGTGCTGGATGGCCTGAGCCGCGACACCCGCCGCCTCACGCACGGCCGTGGCGAAACCGGCTCCGGCTACCAGCGCGAGCTGTCCGCGGAGCTCGCCGTGACGCTGGCCCGCCAGGCCGTGCGCCTGGGCCTCACGGTGCTGTGCGTGACGCCGTACCGCGCGCAGGCGGCGCTCCTGCGCAAGCTGGGCAACGCGGCGGGGCTGCGCCACGACATGTTCAGCGCCTCCACCATCCACCGCCAGCAGGGCACCCAGTACGACGTGGTGATGGTGGACACCGTGGCCGGCGGCCGGCCCTTCCCGCCGCACACGCTGGTGCCCATCCTCAACGTCGCCGCCAGCCGCGCGAAGGAATACCTGCTGGTGCTCGCCTCGCGCGCGGAGGCCCGCGCCTCGCCCGTGCCCGCGCGCTTCCTGTCGCTGCTCCCCCGGGTGCGCGTCCACGCCGGCACGCCGCCGAAGCTGGAGCTGCTCGCCACCCAGCCGCGTCCCCCGCCTCCGCCCCCGCCGCCGCTGGTGCCCGTGGGCCTGGGCGGTGAAATCGAGGGCGGCAAGGACACGGGCCCCCTCTTCACGCAGGAGCAGGTGTCCCTCTTCGAGCGCCGCTTCGACGACGGCCACCACCTGGTGCGCGGCGTGGCCGGCAGCGGCAAGACGTACGTGCTGGCGCACTGGGCCGCGCGCTACCTGCTGGAGAACCCGCGCGCCCGGGTGCTGGTGTCCTTCTACAACCGCTCGCTCGCGCCGCTCGTGGACAAGCTGCTCATGGAGGCGCTCACCGTGCGCGCGGGCCCGGATCAGGTCCGCCCGCTCCGGGCCCAGGTGACGGTGAAGCACGTGGGCGCGCTCCGGCGCCTGGAGCCCCACGCCTTCGACGCCGTCTTCGTGGACGAGGCGCAGGACATGGACGCCAAGGGGCTGGCGGCCCTGCACGCGCTGGTGCGCCCCATCGTGGGCGAGGACGGCCGCGAGTCCCGCTGCTTCCAGCTGTTCATGGACGACTCTCAGAACGTCTATGGCCAGGTGCCCATCGACAGCTTGAAGGAGCAGCTCCCCGAAGGGCTGTCCTTCCGCGGCCGCACCCGCGTGCTCAAGGAGACGTTCCGCGCCACGCGCGACATCCTCGACGTGGCCTTCAACGTCGTGCTGGACCCGCTGCGCCAGCACCGCGTCACCGACCCCGGCATGCGCGAATACATGAAGGCCGGAGAGCTGGCCCGCGAGCGGCTCCTGTGGCTGCCGGAGGAGACGCTGGAAGGCCTCTACCGCGTGCAGTCCACCGAGCGCGGCGGCGTGCTGCCCCAGGTGAAGGACTTCGCCTCCAGCACCAGCGAGGCGCGCTGGGTGGCGAAGGAGATTGCCCGGCTCGTGCGCGAGGAGGGCGTCCACCCGGGCGACATCCTGGTGGTGGCGCCGGTGATGCCCGCGTCGTTCACGGACGCCCTGCGCAAGGCGGGCGTGCCCGCGGAGGCCTACGGCGGCAAGGGCGGACGGGACGTGACGGACTTCCGGGTGAGCGGCGTGGACCACGTGCGCGCCACCACGGTGTTCTCCTGCAAGGGCCACGAGTGCCCCGTCGTCTTCTTCGCGGGGCTGGAGGCCCTGGACTCCATCGAGGCGTGGATGGCGGGCGCCCGCCAGCGCAACGAGCGCGAGAACGAACGCATCCGCCGCGCGATGTTCTACGTGGGGGCCACCCGCGCGATGAAGCGCCAGTACCTCACCGGCGTGCGTGGGGGCCGCTTCCTCCGGGTGGCCGCGTCCTACGTGGAGACGCTGTCCGGCCACCGCCCGGCGCCCTGAAACACAGGGCGCGGGACTTGTTACATCCGCCAGCCGCCAGGGACGCCCGCGCTCTTGCCGAACGCCGGCTGCGCGTACACCTCACGGAAACGCGCGCGCAGCAGGTCGAACGTCTGCTGGAGGTCCGGCGCCGCGGCGCGCGTGTCCGGCAGCTGTCCGCCCATCCGCGCGAAGCAGCGGCTCATGGCGCCATCCAGCCACTGCGCCACGGCGGCGGTGTCCTGGTCCTGAAGCCGCTCGAACACGGACAGGGCGCGCTCCAGCGTCTCGCCCACCAGTTCCGTGGAGTCGACCACACTCCCAGCGCAAAGCTTCGCGGCCCGAACCTCCAGGGCCGGACGATGCTTGCGAACAAACTCCCCGAAGGCATGCAGATTCACGGTGACCATTCTTAACCCCTCGCCCCCTCGATGTCAGAACGCCGGACGCGAAAATCCTTGGCTTCCGGACACCGCGAATCGTGTCGGTGGAAAAGGGTGGTGGGATGAATCATGTATCACTCTCTGTCCAGGCAAGCGAGGGACCGGGAGCACTTCCCTCGGGCCGTGGGTCGTGCGGGCCACCCGGTGGGAGCGGGCAGACCCAGGGGGCCGGCGTTGTTCTTTGGCGCGTTTCAAGGAAAGCGAGAGACATGCGGCGCACGGTGGAGCTGACGGACATGGCAGGGAATGACGAGGGACCCCGTGTCCTCTTGTTGCCCGGGCTGGGTGCGCGTGGATCGGGCTTTCGTGAACTCGCCCTGCGGCTGACGGACGTGGCGCGTCCCGTCATGGTCGAGTACCCGGAAGGCGAGCATGCCGCGTGCGGCGCGAGGGCCCTGGCCGAGCAGGTGCTGCGCGTCACGGGGAAGGTGGACGCGGTGGTGGCCAGCTCCTTTGGCGGCATGGTGGCGGCGCACCTGGCCGCGGGCGGGGCGACGCGCGGCGTGGCGTTTCTGGGGGCCTTCACCCGCACGGAGCACGTGGGGCCTCGCGGAAGGCTCATCGCGATGATGGGACCCATCGCGGTGCTGGGGCGTCCCGGGCGCGTCGCGGCGTCGCTGGCGGCGTGGCGCCCGGTGGCCTCCCATCAGGTGGCGGACGTGGTGCCCACCACGATGCTGGAGCGGCTGACGACGCTGCGGCGCGCGTTCTCCATCCACGCGGAGCCGCCGCCGCCGGACCTGCGCCCGCTGAACGTGTCGTGTCTGTGCATCCAGGGTGACCGTGACGTGCTGGTGCCGCCGTCCTCGCTGGAGCGACTGGCCGCGTCGCTGCCGGAGGGCACGCCCCGGCACCTGCTGCGCGGCGCGGGACACGTTCCCTATTTCTCACACCCGGAGGAGTGCGCGCGGCTGCTCACGCCGTGGCTCCAGGCGCTCGCGCCCGCGGGGCTCGCGGTGCTGACGGCCCGGGGGCTCGGGGCGGACGTGGGAAGCGCGGCTTGACAAGCCGCGCCCGGTACAACGGATCCACCCTCCCGGCGGGGGGGTGTACGGATGCGGGCGCGGGAAGTAGTTTCGCCTCCGCCGATGTCGACCCGTCCTCTTCGCGCGCTCCTCTTCCTGGCGTTCCTGTCCACCTCGGCACAGGCCGCCGCGGACTCCGCCCCCGGGCTGAATGCCTCGCCCGTGCTGCCCACCGCTCCGGCCCAGGCCGCCGCTCCGGCGCCCGCGCCCCGCCGCACCGTGCTGTTGTTGGGTGACAGCCTCATCGCCACGGGCTTCGGGGAGTACCTCCAGAACCAGCTCTCCGCGCACCCTCGCATCCGGTGTGAGCGCCGCGCGAAGTCGTCCACGGGCCTCGCGCGCCCGGACTTCTTCGACTGGCTGGAGGTGGGCCAGCAGGAGGTGCAGCAGCACCAGCCGGACGTCGTGGTGGTCATCCTGGGCGGCAACGACGGGCAGGCCCTGCACACGCGGCAGGGGCGCGCCACCGTGGCCTGGGGCAAGCCGGACTGGCAGGGCGAATACCGCCAGCGGCTGTCGGACTTCGTCACGGCCATCTCCGCGCCGGGCCGCAAGATTGTCTGGCTGGAGCTGCCCGCCACGGGCCGCCAGCGCTTCGAGCAGAAGCTCGCGGTGATCCGCGACCTGCAGCGGGAGGTCATCGCCGCTCGCGGGGACGCCGTGCACCTGGACACGCGGCCCTACTTCACCGACGCGCGCGGCAAGGCGCTGAAGCAGGCCCGCGTGGAGGGCTTCCGCAAGCCCATGCGCCTGCGCATGACGGACGGCGTGCACTTCACCGTGGCCGGCGGGCGCTACTTCGCGAACAAGGTGTACCCGGAGGTGCTGGGCGTACTGGGCCTGGAGCACGCGGAGCCGGAGGAGCAGCACACCACGCGCCCCGCGGGCGCTCCGGTGAAGCCGGCGATGCAGGCCCTGGCACCGGTCGCCCCGGCGGCTCCGGAAGCTCCCACGAAGCCGTAGCGGCCTTCCCGCGTCAGGAGTGGCGCGGCCAGGAGCTCTCGCTGCCCGCGTCGGGACGCAGCCTGCGCACGGCGCGCAGGAGCAGCTCCTCGTCGCGCGGGTTGGCCAGGAAGCCGCGCGCCCCCAGCTTGCGCGCCCGTTCGAAGCCCTCGTCGTCCGACGTCCCGTGGACGATGAGCGCGCCCTCGATGTGGACCTCCCCCGCGAGCAGCCCCTCCATGGCCTGGAGGGGGGCGAGCACCACGTCGTTGTCGCGCGTGTGCAGCACGTCCAGCGGCGTGGCGACGCGCGACGGGATGCTGTTGCGCGCCAGCGTGCGCGAGATGAGCACCGCGGTGACGGGCGGCCAGCCGTAGAGCATCAGCGGCGGGCTGGGCACGGCGGGGCGGGGTGGTTCCTGCGCGGCCCCGGCCGTCTCGCGGATGCCATAGAGGGCGCTGAGCGCGCGGGACAGGGCGCCGTCGGAGGCCAGGTGCGGCTCCACGCGTGCCTTGCCGGACACGGCCCGCACGTCATCCACCGCGTCCAGCGACAGCGGCGCGGGCACGGCCAGGTGCAGGACCTCCTTGTCCTCGCGCGTCTCCAGCCGCAGCGGCACGACGCCGTACTGCCGGGCGATGCGCGCGGGCACCAGTTTGGTCAGCGCACGGTCGAGCGGATGCCGGTCCAGGTCCACGGCCTCCACGTCGAACTGGATGGCCAGCCCGCGCAGGACGTCCGCCTCCGTGCACACGCCCTCGCTCACCAGGGCGCGGCCCAGCGGGACATGGACCTCGTGGTGGTGCACCAGCCCCAGGCGGAGCTGGCCTTTGTCGACCACTCCCAGTTCCAGGAGGATCTCCCCCAACGGGCGTCTGGTTCCGATTTCCATGCCCACTCAAGGTGGCAACCGGCCCCGCACGCGACGACGGTCGGACGGGGGCTCGTCCGCCCGCCCGCCCTCAAGACCCGTGAAGGGGGAAGAGCGCCTCGTAGGCCTCCGGCTTGAAGCCCACGGTGACGGCCTTCTTCGTGACGAGCACCGGCCGCTTCACCAGCTTCCCGTCCTTCGCCAGCCACTCCAGCAGCTCCGTGTCGGAGGCCGCGTCTATCTTCTCCTTGCCGAGCGCGCGGTAGCTCTGCCCGCTGGTGTTGAGCCACTTGCGCACGGACACGCCGCTTTGGGGAATCCACTGGCGCAGCTCCGCCACGGTGGGCGGCTGGTCCACGATGGCGCGCGTCGTGTAGGAGACGCCTCGCGCCTCCAACCACTTCAGCGCCTTCTTGCAGGTGTCACATCCGGAGTACGCCAGCACGAGGATGTCATCGGACATGCGCGGGCTTCTACCAGAGCGCTTCCGGGAAGAGAGACCATGAACCGCCCCGCCACGCTCCACACCGTCCTGTCCGTCCTCTGCCTGCTGGGAGGCGGGGTGGGGTGCTCGGGCGAAGTCGAATTCGCTGGAGAGGTGCCCTCGGGCATCGTGCCCGACAGCGGCACCCCGGACCGTGACGACGCGGGGGCCCCGGACCGCGACGCGGGCATGATTGACGCAGGTACTGCTGATGCCGGCACGTCCGACGCGGGCACGGCTGACGCCGGTACGCCGGACGCGGGCACCGCCGATGGAGGCGTGGTCATCCCAGCAGACGGCGGCACGCAGGTGACGGGCACGCTGCCCGCGCGCCTGACGCTGGCCGGCTCTCCGTACCGCGTCGTGGGCAACGCCCAGTACGTCGTCACCATCCCCAAGGGGCAGACGACGACGGTGGAGCCGGGCGTGGTCATCGACTTCAAGGGCAACCCCGCCGTGACGGAAGCGGACGTGCGCGACGGCGCGCAGGACGTGATGAACCACCAGAACGGCCGCGTGGAGCTGCGCGTGTACGGCCGCATCCTGGTGCAGGGCACCGCCAGCGCTCCGGTGACGTTCACCTCCACCAATCCCTACGGCTGGTGGGGCATGAACTTCTTCGGAGACCAGTCCAAGGGGGACGGCGACCCCGTCTTCCGGCACATGGTCTTCGAGAAGGTGCGCAAGAACGACTACAACGGCGACCGGGACCGCACGCGCGGCGCGCTGTGGGCCTACTACCCGGGGTCGGTCACCATCGAGCACTCGCTCTTCCGTGACAACGAGTCCTCCGGCAAGTGCGGCGCGCTGGACCTGATGTTCACCGACGGCTCGGTGGTGACGGACACCGTCTTCGAGAACAACCGCACCCGCGACATCGACCGGTTCGCCACCGGCGACGGGGCCACGTCCGGCGGCGGCGCGATGTGCGTCACCCACGGGCGCAACTCCATCGTGCGCGGCAACACCTTCCGGAACAACACGCTGTCCGCCTTCCGGGGCAGCCGGGCCAACGCGCTCCAGCCGCGCACCTACGAGGTGTGGCCCAATGGCACGAACCACTACGACCTGGGCGGCGGAGGAGCGCTGCACTACTTCCAGCCCGACCACGACCTCATCGAGAACAACGTCTTCGAGAACAACGCCGCCGTGCGAGGGCCCGGCGCGGCGCTCTACCTGGAGGACGTGCCCAACGCGGGCGTCACCCTGCGCGGCAACACCTTCACCGGCAATCAGGCCGGCGCCGGGGGCGTCATCGTCTGCAACCGGGGCAGCGGCGACGCCACCGAACTCGTGCTGGGCGCCGGCAACACCTTCAGCGGCAACACCGTCAACGGCGCGGCGGCCCCGCAGGTGACGGGCGACTGCGCCCGCTGAGGAAGGCCACCCCGAAAGCCGCCGGAGCCTGGAGCGCCTGCCCGCCCGCCTGGAGGGCAGGCAGGCCGCCACGCTTCAGGACCTGCCCCGTGGGGCCGTGAAGCGCATCCTTTCGGAAGCCAGCCCATTCCCCGGAAGGAGACGCATGGAGGGCACTCGCGCCGAACCCATCCCCACCCTGGAAGAGCCGCTGGAGGTGCCAGCGAAGCGCCGGCGGGGCTGGTGGATTCCAGGGGTGCTGGTGCTCGTCGCGCTCCTGGCGTTCATCCTCTCCCGGCACAACGAGGAGAAGCAGTTCCTGGAGCTGTTGAGGCAGGCCCGGCCCGCGTGGCTGCTGGTGGCCGCCGCGTGCCAGGTGGGCACGTACCTGTGCGTGGCGGGCATCTGGTGGATGGTCCTGCACCGGGCACGCATCAAGACCTCGCTCTGGTCGCTGGCGCGGCTGTCGCTGATGAAGCTCGCGTTCGACCAGGTGATTCCCACCGGCGGCGTGGGCGGGTCGCTGCTCGTGGGACGCGGGCTGCGCCGCCAGGGCGCGAACCCCGGCGTCGCCGCGGGCGCGGTGCTGCTCACGGTGCTGTGCTTCTACGTCGCGCAGGCGCTGGGCGTGGGCGTGAGCCTCTACTTCCTCTGGCGCAGGTCCGAGCTGAACGATTGGATCCAATGGCTCGTCACCGGCTTCGGCGTGGTGGCGTTGATCATCCCGCTGGGCATCCTCTGGGCCACGCGGCACCGCGAGTGGAAGCCGGGCCGCTTCGCCCGGCGCATCCCGTCCCTGGGCACCCTGCTCAAGGCCATCGCGGAGGTGCCGCCCGGCATGCTGCTCAACCCCGGCCTGCTCGCGCGCGGCGTCCTGCTGCAGCTGGGCGTCTACGTGCTGGACGCGGCCACGCTGGGCGCCATGCTCCAGGCCCTGGGCCAGGAGGTCCCCCTGAGCACCGTGTTCGTCAGCTTCATGGTGGCCTCCATGGCGGAGACGGTGTCCATCATCCCCGGGGGTGTAGGCACCTACGAGGCCGCGTCCGTGGGCATGCTCAACCTCTTCGGCGTCCCGGTGGAGGCGGCGCTCGCGGGCACGCTGCTCCTGCGCGGGTTCACGCTCTGGCTGCCCCTGCTTCCCGGCCTGTACCTGCTGCGCCACACCTTCCGCCGCCGCCCCGTGGCCGGTGGGCAGGCAGGCTGACTTCTCCGGAAGTCGCGGAAGGCTCCGCGCCCTCGCAGCCGCTTCCCGTGGCTGCCCGTCTTGCGCGATGGTTCGCCCCAGCGTGGACGACACTGGAAGCGAGAGCGAAGCACTCATGAATCTGGGCCCGGCGCTGTTCCTCCATCCCGGCGTGAAGGTCCGGCCGTGTGAGTGGGGCATGGGCGTCTTCACCGACACCTTCATCGCCGCGGGCGAGCTCATCGAGGAGTGCCACTACCTCAAGGTCCCGCAGCGGTTGTGCCGGGGAGAACCGCTCGACGATTATGTTTTCGAGATTAGTTGGCACCGCCACGAGCAGCACCGCCCTGGGAACTGGGTCGCGCTCGTGATGGGCTACGGGATGATCTACAACCACGCGAGCGATCCCAACGCGGAGTACGGCCGCGCGGAGGACCGCGATGTGTTCCGTTATCACGCACTGCGGGACATCCACCCTGGTGAGCAGATCTTCATCAGCTACGGGGATAACTGGTGGAAGGCACGGGGTGAGGAAGTTCCTCCCTGAGTCGCTACGCACCGTGTGCGCACCTGACCGGTGCGTTCGCACTTCCTGCTCCGTGAGTGCGGCTTCTTCGTTGGGGAAGCGTGGAAACGCGCGGAAATGAATTCGCCCCTGTCCGCGTGGGGAGCAACCAGTACAATGCAGGTCGCCTGTGCGCCGGTGCTTCAGGCCGCGCGGATGCGAGGAATGCCAGACATCATGCCATTGCGTCGTTTCTACCTGTCCTCCGCTCTCGTGCTGTCCGCCTCCGCCTGCACCGGCAACATCGGTGGGCAGGACGCGGAGCTTGAAAGCGCGGCGGCCCCCGCTCGGGTGCGCCGGCTGACGCGCGACGAGTACAACAAGTCCGCCTCCGCGGTGCTGGGCACCGAGGTGGACATCGCCCAGGGCTTCGCGGCCGAGGACACCATCCTCGGCTTCTCCACCCACGAGCGGCTCCAGGTGACGTCGCTGCTGGCGGATCAGCTCGACACCGCCGCGGTGACGCTGGCGGAGCAGGGCAAGTCACAACTCAGTGACCTCTACGCGTGCCCCAAGGGCAAGACGCAGGACGAGTGCGCGCGGTCCTTCATCCAGCGCGTGGGTGAGCGCGCCTTCCGCCGGCCGGTGACGGCGGAGGAGGAGACGGACCTGCTGGCCCTCTTCAACGAGGGCAAGAAGGGCGGCACCATGGCGACGGGCGCGGAGCTGGTGCTCCAGGCGCTCTTCTCCTCCTCGTCCTTCCTGTACCGCACCGAGCTGGGGCCGGAGGGCGCCCGCAAGGGCCAGGTGGTGGAGCTGACCGCCTACGAGCTCGCCTCCGAGCTGTCCTTCATGGTGACCGGTGGACCGCCGGACGCCACGCTGCTCGCCTCCGCCAAGGCCGGCACGCTGTCCTCGCCCGACGAGCGCGAGGCCCAGGCGCGCCGCCTGCTCAAGACGGAGGCCGCGCAGGTGAAGCTGCGCCAGTTCTTCGTGGAGTGGTTGGGGCTGGGTGGCCTGGCCAAGGTCAACAAGAACAACCTGGTGTACCCGGACTACAGCGTGGACTTCCGCGACTCCATGGTCCGCGAGCGCGACGCCTTCCTCGACTTCATCGTGAAGGAGCACTCGGGCTCCGTGGCGGAGCTCCTGGGCGCCAACTACTCGTTCGTGGACGAGACGCTGGCGAACTTCTACGGCGAGCTGGAGCGCACCAACGTGGATGACACCACGGGCCTGGGCCGCGTGACGCTGCCGCCGGAGCGCCTGGGCATCCTCACGCAGGCGGGCGTGATGTCCACGTACGCCCACTTCGACTCGTCCTCGCCCATCAAGCGCGGCAAGTTCGTGCTCACGCGCCTGTTGTGCCGCACGGTGCCCGCGCCTCCGGCCAACGTGTCCACCATTCCCCCGGCCCTGTCGGAGGACGCCACCACCCGCGAGCGCTTCGCGGCGCACACCGACAACCCCGCGTGCGCCAGCTGCCACAAGGTCATCGACCCCATGGGCTTCGGCATGGAGGACTTCGACGGTCTGGGCCAGCACCGCACGGAGGAGAACGGCAAGAGGGTGGACGCCAGCGGCGCCGTGATTGCCAGGGACGGCACCACCAACCTGGGCAACTTCACCGGTGGCGCGCAGCTGGCGCGCTACCTGACGACGAGCGAGGAATTGGCCAACTGCGTACCGCTGCAGTTCGTGCGCTACGCCATGGGGCGTGACGAGCATGCCTCGGACGCGGAGCTGCTCGCCGCCATGCGCACGGGCCCCTACCGCACGGGCGGCCTGAAAATCACCGAAGCGCTGGTCAGCCTGGTGCGTTCGTCTTCCTTCACCCAGCGGCGTCTGCCCACCCGTTGAGCTTTGACTTCCATGCCCCGCGACTTCTCCCGACGCAGCATCCTGAAGCTCCTGTCCGGCACGGCCATGGCGGCGCCCTTCGCGCACCTGCTCACCAGCTCCGTCGCCGAAGCGGCGGACGCCGCGCCCCTGCGCTTCATCGCCCTGTTCACCCCCCACGGCCTGCTGCCGGAGTACTGGCTGCCCAAGGGCAATGACACCGGCTTCAACATCGACTTCGAGAACTCCGTCCTCCAGCCGCTCCAGCGCCACCGGGACAAGCTCCTGGTGCTGGACGGCCTGGACTACCGCGTCCTCTACGAGCACGGCCGCACCGGCCACGAGGGCGGCCCCGTCACCTTCCTCACCGGCAGCCAGGTGGAGGTGTCCAGCGGTGACGAGCTGCCCTCCAACGCGTCCCTGGACCAGGTGATTGGCAACGCGGTGGGCGGCTCCACCCAGTTCCGCTCGCTGCAGCTGCACGCCTTCGAGCAGTTCGGCGCCCAGCACGTCTACAACAGCATCTCCTTCACGGAGAACGGCTCGCGCGTGCCGTTCGAGCTGAACCCCGCCAACGTCTACAAGCGGCTCTTCGCCAGCATGGGCGGCTCCGAGGCGGAGGCGCAGGCCATCCTGTCCAAGCGCAGGAGCCTGCTGGACTACCTCATCAAGGACGCCACCCGGCTGAAGTCGCGGCTGGCGGCCGCGGAGGGCACCAAGCTGGACACGCACCTGGCGGCGCTGCGCGACATCGAGCGGCGGCTCACCAATTCGGGCGCGCTCAGCTGCTCCACGCCGGCGAAGCCCGCCAACACCGACCTGGGCGACATCAGCAACATGCCCGCCCTCACCGAGCTGCACATGGACCTCATCGCCCGTGCGTTCGCGTGTGACTTGACGCGCGTGGTGACCATGACCATCCCCGGGCCGTCCATGCCGTGGATTGGCATCGACGAGGACATCCACAATGACATCGCCCACCGCACGGACACCCAGTCCGAGCCGGCGCGCACCGAAATCCGCCTGCGCATGGTGGCGGTGCAGCGGTGGTACTCCGAACAGGTGGCGCGGCTGATGGACACGCTCAAGTCCATCCCGGAGGGCAGCGGCACGGTGCTCGACAACACCGTCATCCTCTGGGGGAACGAGCTGGGCGACGCGGCCGGCCACATGAACGTGTCCATCCCCACGGTGCTGGCGGGCGGCGCGGGCGGGAAGTTCCGCATGGGCCGCATGCTGTCCCTGCGCGCGGGGAAGGACCCGCTGGGCTCGTGGAAGGGCCCGGGCACGCCGCTGGAGGGCGCGGTGCCGCACAACAAGCTGCTCACCTCCATTGCCCAGGCCTTCGGCGTGAACGTGGACCGCTTCGGCCACGACGACTACGCGGGCACGCTCGACCTCACCTGACAGCCGCCCTGGCGGCCTGAAGGCCCTTGGAAAAGACAACGGGAGCGGACCTTTGGGGCCCGCTCCCGTTTTCATTTCAGCGAAGAGACGGTGGGGACTACCCGCCGAGCGCGCCGTTGATGAGGGGCGCGAGGATGCTCATGCCCGCGTCCTCGTTGTTGTAGTTGTTGGCCGGCTCGTAGATGCGGATGCGCTGGTTGTTGTTGATGAAGCGCGACAGGAAGACGTCCATGGGGACCATCTCGCTGTGGCAGGCCCAGGACTGCCACGGGCTGTCGATGTACTCGTACCAGTACTTCTTCTCCATCCGCTGGCAGGCGTGCGCGCCCACGAACGTGATGATGGTGCTGCAGTGGCTTTGGTTGATGGCGCGGTGGTGCGGGATGAAATAGCTGAAGTTGTTGTACTTGTTCAGCTCGTTCACGAACGCATCCTGGTCCTGCTTCCAGTACGCGTGGATGGACGCCTGGTCGTTGGGCGTCTTAAAGCGCTCATACGAATAGCGCGAGTAGTTGTAGTCCAGCGTGTAGCCCGTGTACGCGAGCTGGTCGTTCGGGAACTCCGTGGCCACCATCTTGTTGATGGAGCCCATGTCGTTGATGTTGAAGCTGGCCGGCAGCTGGCTGAACACCGAGTCCAGGTTCCACGACGAGCGGATCTGGTTGTGCAGCGGGCGCGACAGGGAGTTCGCGTTCGGCGCCATGAAGATGGGGCCGGAGTCGTTGATCATGTACCCCTTGGCCGGGTTGACGGCCTTGCGGATGAAGTAGTACCCGGCGGAGGTGGACGTGCCGCCCGCGCTGTAGCCCGTCACCAGCAGCTTCTGCACGTTGGGGAAGTTCTGCTTGGCGTAGTTCGCCGCGGCCAGCGTGTTGTTGTAGCCGTTGTGGTACCAGGTCAGCGGCGCCTGGCCGCCGGTGGTGTCCACGTACGTCTTGGCGTTGTTGCCGATGTGCACGTCGCCCGTGCAGTACGGCAGGTAGACGATGTTCCAGCCCTTGGTGACGATGTCCCGGCGGTCGCGGAAGGGCAGGCCCGGGTCCGCCCCGTTGACGATGGGGGACACGTACTTGGCCGTGAACTGCGTCATGTAGTCGTCGGCGATGCCGTTGGGGTTCGCCGCGCCCAGGATGCCCAGGCGGCCGCTACAGGAATCGTAGTCCCAGCACGCGCCACCGCCCTCCATCATGAACAGCAGGTTGGGCGAGTTCGTCTTGTGCACGAAGAACTTGTACTGCGAGCCGTTGCCACACTTCAGGCCGGGCAGCGTCACCTTCTGCCAGGGGTAGGTATTGCCGCCGTCCACCAGCACGTCGACGATGCCTTCCACCAGCACTTCGGCATGCGCGGCGCCCACGGGGGCGGAGAGGGCCAGAAGGCTCATCCAGAGAAAACTTCTCATGCGGCTTCCTCCAAAAGGGGGAGTAGTGAGTGGGGTTGCGGCCGGGGATGATACGTTTTTGTTTATCAGTCGTAAGCGGGGAAACTTCGCTTGCGGTGAAAATAGTGAATTCCATGTCGGGTGCAGCATTCCATCCGAAACGATTGGGATTGCCGTCGCGCGTCAGCTGGGATTTGAGAATTGACGCGTCAGGCTATGTTTTAAATGTATCAATTGCGCGCTGCGTCGCTGGCGGGTCCTGACACGGGTTGCGGCGGGTGCGGGGCGCGGGGTATGGCCTTGGCATGAGCACGCACGCGCGTTGGAAGCTGCCCCTGGGCACGGCGGGAGTCCTGGTCCTGGCGGTGGGGGCGTGGCTTGTCTTTGGCGGGCAGGCTCCGGAGGACGCCGCGCCGGCCCCGGCGCCCGCGCCCGTGACGCAGGCGCCCGCGCCGCCGCCCGTGTTCGCGTCCACGCCGGCGGTGCCCCGCGCGAAGGACGGCGGGCTGGACCTGGTGGGCGCGGCGACGGCCCAGGTGCAGGCGGCGCCGGACGAGGAGCCCGCCCCCTATCCGGTGGACCTGGAGGCGCTGCGCGCGAAGCTGCCGGGCAACCTGTACTTCGAACTGGACGCGCCCACGAAGGACCCGGAGGAGCTGCGCCGCCGTGAGGGCGTGAAGGCGAAGTGGAACGCGCTCTACGGCAAGGTGCTGTCCAACGAGGCCTCGGAGGAGGAGGTGCACCAGTACTACGAGCACCGCCGCCAGGTGTCCGAGGACGCCATCGCCTTCGCCACCACGATGCTGCAGGACTACGGCGACAAGCTGCCGTCGGAGCACCGGGGCCTGCTGGAGCTGAGCGTGAACATGCACCGCACGCGCCTGGCGGAGATTCCGCGCCAGGAGTCGGAGGCGCTGTCGCGCCGCGAGGCCCACGCCCAGCGGCAGAAGGAGTGGCGCGCGGGCGGCGGCCGTCAGCCCTGACTCAACGCGTCCGCGCCGGGGAAGGTGCGGATGAGCGGGGAGCGCACGGCGGAGGAGGCCACCCACAGCTGGTGGGAGGAGCGGGTGACGGCCACGTGCAGCCTGCGGCGGGCCTCGTCGTCCGCGGGGTAGGCGCGCGCGGTGACGTCCGGCAGGACGACGTAGTCGAACTCCAGGCCCTTCACGTTGTCCACGTCCGTCACGTCCACGCCGGGCTCGAAGGAGAAGTCGCCCTCCAGCACCAGCCGCGCCCAGGGCATCTCCCGGATGACGCGGTGGAAGGACTGGGCGGCCTCGCGGCTGCTGGCGATGACGCCCACCGACGCGTGCGGCTCACGCAGCACCAGGTCGCGCAGGGCGTCTCCCAGGAAGAGCCACGCCTGGGCCTCGTCGGGGAAGTGGTGGAAGCCCACGGGGGCGCCCTCGCGGCCAGCCTTCGCGGCGGTGGCGGGGGACTGGGTGCCCAGGACGTGCTGCGCCAGCTCCACCACCGGGCGCGGGCAGCGGTAGGACACCTGGAGCCGGCAGGTGGCGGCGTCGCGGATGCCCAGCTCGTCCAGGGCGGCGTCCCAGCCGGCGAAGCCCGCCGTCGTCTGTTGCACCTCGTCCCCGGCGAGCGTGCAGCTGCGGCTGTCTCCGAGCAGCTGGCTGACGACGAAGAGCTCGAAGAGGGAGAAGTCCTCCGCCTCGTCCAGCACCACGTGGGCGAGCCGCTCCGCGCCCAGGGCGCCCCGCTGCGCCTTGAGGAACATGAGGACGGGCAGGTCGTCCGCGTCCACGGTGCCCGCGAGCGCGTCCGGCGTGTCCGCTTCAATCGCGCGCCCGTCCACGGTGACGAGCCGGTCCTCGTCGAAGCCCTTGTACTGGCGCGACAGCGGCGTGGCGGTCTGCTGCCGGGTGTGCTCCATCACCTCCGCCACCACGGTGCGCGGCAGCTCTCCCTTCGCGTCCGCCACCACGGCCTCCAGGAAGGCGCGGTCCATGTACGCGTCCGCCAGCTTGATGCGCAGCCGGTCCAGCGTGGGGGGCAGCGCCTTGCCCTTGAACACGGGCACGCGGCCGGCCAGCGCGCGGCGCAGGGCGGGGTGGCGCTTGAAGCGCGAGACGAGCGCGGGCGTGTCCGGGGACAGCTTGATGCCCGGCACGCTGAAGGCGCTTCTCGCGGTGGCCAGCGACCAGGCCTCCAGCGTCTCCACGGACACCTTGCCCAGGCCCAGCGGCGCGAGCAGCCGGCGCGTGAGCCGGGCCAGGCCCTCCTCCGGGACGACGACCTTGGTGCGCGCCTGCGGGAATGTCTTCGCGTCGTCGAAGACGACCTTGGCCAGCCGGTGCAGCGCCACCGTCGTCTTGCCGCTGCCCGCGCTGCCCAGCACCAGCAGCGGCTGCTCCGGGCCGGTGCTGACGGCGGCGTACTGCTCCGCGTCCAGGAGCGCCGTCACGCCGAAGGCGTCCTCCACGTGGGTTTCGCCCCGGCCCACGCCCAGGAAGCCCGGCCGCGCGGCGGTGCCGCTGCCGCCCGCGAGCACGGAGGCCGCGTCACGGCCGCGCGAGTGCCAGCGGCCGTGTGAGTCGCGCTGGAGCAGGTAGGGGCCGGTGCTGATGCGGGTGAGGACGCCCTTCTCGATGATGACCAGCCGGCGCGCCTCCACTTCGCCTTCGGAGAGCCGGTCGCCGAAGTACTCCTCGAACGCGTCGCCCTCCTCGTAGTTGTAGAAGACGCGGGCGACGGGGGCGAACCTCCAGTCGATGACGCGCACGCCAGCGGAGAGGTTGGCGAAGCTGGTGCGGCCGAGCAGGTAGTCGCGCGCGCCCGTGGGCCCGGACAGGCGCAGGTGCGCGAAGTAGGGGGCGTGCGCGTCCGGCAGCGGGACGGCCTCCTGCCGCTCCAGCATGGAGCGCACCTCGTTCATCTGGGTGAAGACGTGCGGCAGGTCCGCGGCGTGCGCCGTGGTGGCGTCATCGCGCAGCACCGCCAGCTGGGCCATCAGCCCCTGCGTGTCCAGCGTGCGTTCCGCGGCCTGACGGCGCGCCTCCGCCAGCGCCTGCTGGACGCGTGACAGCAGGGCCTCTTCCTCGGCGATGAGCGCGAGCGCCTCGGGCGACAGCTCCTGCTCCTGGCCGGCCATGATGTCTTTCCTTTCCGCCCGTGGGCGTGCGTGGAGCGGGCAAGGTGAACGCTGGCCACCGCCGGGTCAACCCGTTGGATTTTCGGGCCGACTTGCTAGATTGAGGATCGCGGTGGAGGCGCCCGTCCCTTTCTCCCGGGTCCTCCCGCACACGCGCTTCCCATCCACCCCGCCAGGTTGCCTCCCCGTGGGGTGGGGTGGATGTCCGCGACTGATCGCAGAGGGGGGTTGTCTGTCGAATGGCGGCGCGCGCTGGCGGCGGGTGGCTTCTAACGGCAGTCGCGGCTTGCTTCCGTCCGCATCCATCCCGAACACGGAGGATGCACCGGATGACCTCGATGAATGCGCCGTTCCGCTGGACGCTGTCACTCGCAGCCGCGCTGGGAATCGCCACGTCGGCGGCGGCGCAGGAGCCGGAGCCACAAACGGAGACGGAGACGTCCACGTCGCCCGCGACCACCACGATGAGCTCGGAGGAGATGCAGAAGTCGGGGGGCCACCACCCCGAGGGGCGCGTCGGGCCGCAGTTCGCGGTGAGCGGCAACGTGGGCTTCGGCCTGGGCTACGTCTACACGAACGGTCAGGCCCCGGGCGGCGGCCTGGAGGACCTGAAGATCACCCAGTCCGCGAAGATCTCCTTCCCCATCATCGCGGAGTTGGGCTTCCGGGTGACGCCGCGGTTCTACCTGGGCGTGTGGGGCAGCTGGGAGCCGGTGCTGACCAAGACGAACGACCTGTCGTGCCCGGAGGGCTTCGACTGCAGCACCTACCAGTGGCGCGTGGGGCCGGAGGTCCGCTACCACATCCGGCCGGGCTCGAGCTTTGATCCGTGGATTGGCCTGGGCGTGGGCCTGGAGATCCTCAAGAGCCACGTGGAGGGGGATACGCAGCTGCAGGTCGCGCCGAACGTGTTCGTCCCCACGCACGTGGACACGCACGTCACGGACCGGGGGCCCACCATCGCGCGCCTCACGCTGGGGGGCGACGTGCGGGTGTCACGGTCCCTGGCGGTGGGGCCCATCATCACCGCGTCCGTGGGTCAGTACACGGTGCGCACCGGGACGCAGACGCTGGACATCACCGGCGTGGGCACCCGCGACCAGGGGCTCACGCCCGTGGATGACGGCTTCCACGCGCTGTTCACCGTGGGCATCCGTCTGGCGTTCCTGCCCCTGTAGCACCGCGTGACGGTGGAAAGCGCGAGACGCCCCCTTGGAACCTGGGGGCCGGGTGAGGTGTCTTGGGGCTCGGCTCCCCACCTCCCCCGGAGGGTGCATGTCGTCTCGCAAGGTGTTCGTCGTGGTGGCCGGGCTGGCGCTCCTGCTGGCCGGCGTCTTCGTCTGGATGCGCGCCTCCGCGCCTGCCGCGGCGGTGCGCGCTGAAGCGGTGGCGACCCCTGAGCGGCCCGCGTCCGGCCCGACGCGGGCCCCTGTGCGCAATGGGGGCGGGGCGACCGCGCCCGTGGAACAGCCCATGCAGGACGCGGATGGGGCGCTGCGAGTGGAGACCGTCACGGCCTCGGGTCCGCTCGCGGGCGCGGAGGTGACACTGTACCTGCGAGGGCCCGCGTCCCCGGGCTCACGGCTGCCGTCGTGGCGCGTGGCGGGGCAGGGCCGGACGGATGCGGCGGGGGCGCTGGTGCTGCCCGCGCGTCCCGGGCCCTATCTCGTCACCGCGCACGCGGAAGGGCTGGCGCTGGCGCGCGCGGAGGTGACGCGTCCCCATGGAGAAGCGCTGTCCAAGGTCCGGCTCCTGCTGGAATCCGGTGTGTCATTGACGGGCCTGACGGTGGAGCGCGTGGGCGGAGCGCCCGTGCCGATGACGGAGCTGACGCTCACGCCGCACACCGGCTTCGAGGACGCGCTCCCCGTGTTCCTCCAGACGGGCGCGTCGGTGCCGGACGAGGCGCGGCATGAGGCGCTCAGCGACGCACGCGGCGCGTTCGGCTTCCACGGGCTGGCGCGCGGTGAATATCAGCTGGAGGCCCGAGCCCCGGGCCACGCGCCCCGCCGCATCGCGCGCGTGCACGTGCCGGGGACGGACGTGCGCGTGGAGATGGATGGCTCCGCGTTCATCGAAGGCTTCGTCACCCGCGCGGATGGAACGCCCGCGCCGGGAGCGCGCGTGAGCGCCTGGGGCGAGGACGGCGCGGTGGAGGTGGAGGCCGGAGACACGGGGAGCTTCTCGCTGGACGTGCCGCCCGGGTCGTTCCAGGTGACGGCCCGTCACGGAGCGGAGACGGGCACGGTTGTCGAGAGACCGGGCTCGACGGTGAAGGGGGAGACCGGCGCGGCCGAGGGGCCGATCGTCGTGGGGCCGGGCATGACGGTGAAGGACGTGCGGATCCGCCTGGGCGGCGCGGCCTCGCTCGCGGGCGTGGTGCGGCGCAAGGACTCGGGCGAGGCCATCGCGGGAGCCACTGTGGGCGTGCGCGCGCACGGCGACCGGGCGGACCTGCTCCAGGCGCGCTCGGAGGCGGATGGCCGCTTCGAGGTGGGCGGACTCGCGCCGGGCGCCTACGACGTGCAGGTGCGCGCTCCGGGCTTCCAGCCGCTCACGCGCACGGGGCTGGGTGTACTTGCTGGGCAGCGCTTCGAGCTGGTGCTGGAGCTCGCGGCTCCCGGGCGCATCGAGGGCACGGTGGTGGATGGCTCGGAGGCGCCGCTCCCCGGCGTGTCGGTGGTGGCGCAGCTCAGGTGGCGGCCGTTGCCGGACGCGCTGCCCTCGGTGACGGACGCGCAGGGGCGATTCACGCTGGAGGACGTGCCGGAGGGCACCGTGTACGTCGCGGCGCGCCGCGCGGACAGCGAGGACGAAGTGCGCCAGCCCGTGCGCGTGGAGGCGGGGAAGACGGCCACGGCGCGGCTGACGCTGGTGGGCGAAGGCGTGCTGGAGGGCACCGTGCGCAAGGAGGACGGTGCACGGCCGTCCGGCGCGGTGACGGTCACCGCGCACCGGGTGGGGGCCGCGGCCTCCGAGTCCGTCGATGTGCCCGCAAAGCCGGATGGAACGTGGTCGATGCGCGTGGGCGCGGGTCGCTACCAGCTGAGCGCGTGGCTGTCCGCGCTGCGCTTCCAGAACGGCGACCAGCAGCAGGTGGTGGAGCTGGAGGCGGGCGGCCGGCGCCACGTGGACCTGGTGGTGGGCGAACCCAGGAAGCCGCTCCGCGTGACGGTGCTGGAGCCCAACGGCGCCCCGAGCGTCCACGCGACGGTGATGGCCACGGAGGCGGGCCACACGGACATCCAGGCGGAGGAGATGACGGACGCAGCCGGGCAGGCGGTGCTGGCCCTGGACGGCCTGGGCTCGGACGCGTGGCGCGTCTGGTCCACGAATGGCGGACGGCAGGGCGAGGCCGCGAGCGTGTCCGCGTCCCAGAAGGAGCTCACGCTCCAGCTGAAGCCCGCGGCCCAGCTGAGGGGCACCGTGCGCTCCGCCGGAGGCCGCGAGGTGCGGGGCTTCGCGCTGACCGTGACCGCGGCGCGTGGCGAGGACGACTTCCTCTCCTCCGTGGAGCGTCAGTTCTCCGGGGACTCGTTCCAGGTGGACGACGTCTTCCCCACGCGCGTCACCGTCACGGCCACGCTGCCGGACGGGCGCGCGGGCAAGGTGGACGTGACGCTCGCGTCCGGCGCGGAGGCCCGCGTGGAGGTGGTGGTGGACGCGGGCGGCGGCGTGTCCGGACGGCTGGTGGATGCGCGCACGAACGAACCGCTGGCGGGCGCGTACGTGGACGCGGACGGCATCGCGTCTCCCACCACGGGCGCGGACGGACGCTTCGAGCTGAAGGACCTGGCCCCGGGCGCGCACCGGCTCACCGCGTGGAGCCGGGGGCGGGAACTGGTGGACCGGCGGGTGACGCTCGCCGCAGGGAAGACGCAGGCGCTGGGGGACTGGCGCCTGGGGCTTCAGCGCGTGGAGCCGGGGCGGCTGGGCCTGAGCTTCGGCATGACGGGGCGGGACGTCGTCATCAGCGGCATCGCGGAAGGCGCGGACGTGGCGGGCCTCCAGGTGGGGGACGTGGTGCGCTCCATCGACGGAGCGGTGGTGCTGGACACGGGTGAGGCGCGGCGGCGTGAGCTGGGCGCGCCGGGCAGCCCCGCGGTGCTCGCGCTCCAGCGGAGCGGCCAGGCGCTGTCCTTCACGTTCATCCGCGCACGCTGAAGGAGGCGCGGCTTGAAAGCGCGGGCCGGGCCCTGACAGCATCCCGCGCCATGGATGAGCGCTTCACCCCGGAGCACGACGCGTTCCGCCGCACCGTGCGTCAGTTCGTCGAGAAGGAGCTGGCCCCGCACGCGCTGGAGTGGGACCAGGCCGGCGAGTTCCCTCGCGACGTGTTCCGCCGCTGCGGCGAGCTGGGCTTCTTCGGCATCAGCCATGATCCGGCCTACGGCGGCAGCGGGCTGGATTACTGGTACGTGGCCGCCTTCGCGGAGGAGCTGGCGCGAGCGCGCAACGGGGGCGTGGCGATGTCGCTCCTGGTGCAGGGGCAGATGGCCACGCCGGTCATCAACGAACTGGGCACCGACGAGCAGAAGCGCGAGTTCCTGGCCCCCGCGCTCACCGGCGAGCGCATCGCGGCGCTGGCGATGAGCGAACCGGACGCGGGCTCGGACCTGGCCCGGCTGCGCACCACCGCGCGCAAGGACGGCGACGACTACGTCATCCAGGGCGCGAAGACGTGGATCTCCAACGGCGCCCGCGCGGACTTCCTGGTGCTGGCGGTGCGCACGGGCGGGGAGGGCGCGCCGGGCATCTCGCTGGTGACGCTGCCCACGGACGTGAAGGGCTTCTCCGTGTCGAAGAAGCTCCAGAAGGTGGGCCACCGCTCGTCGGACATGGCCATCCTCTACTTCGAGGACTGCCGCATCCCCGCCCGCTACGTGCTGGGCCGGGAGAACGACGGCTTCTTCCACATCATGAACAGCTTCCACGCGGAGCGCCTGGTGACGGCGCTCTACACGGTGGCGGTGATGGACGACCTGCTCCGTGAAGCCATCCGCTACGGCCGCGAACGTCAGGCGTTTGGAAAGCGGCTCCTGGACTTCCAGGTGTGGCGCCACACCTTCGTGGACCACGCCACCCGCGTGGAGGCGGCGAGGCAGCTCACCTATCAGGCGGTGCAGCTCTTCAATCGCAAACGCAAGCAGAAGCCGGTGAAGGAGATTGCCATGGCCAAGCTCCTCACCACGGAGCTGGCCCAGCGCGTGGCCTATGACTGCCAGCAATTCTACGGCGGCATGGGCTACGTGGAGGAGTCGCACGTCGCGCGGGCGTGGCGCGACGTGCGCATGCTCACCATTGGCGGCGGTACGTCCGAGGTGATGAAGGAGATCATCGCCGGGACGATGGCGCTGTAGCCTCAGGCGGCCTTCTGGCCCTGGGGGCCTTCCAGCCAGCGGGCCGCATCCGCGCCGTTGCCCTTCCACACCGTCGGCGTGCCGTCCACCGTGCGCCGCGCCACCTCCAGTTCCCAGCCCACCTTCACGGGGCCGACCTTGAAGCCGGGCGCCATGGAGACGCCCCGCTGCGTATAGGACGTCTCCTTGTACTCCACGGTCGCGTCCTTCCCGGCCTTCTCGAACGCCCCCGGCACGTCGCCTTCCAGGAGCTTGCCGAACGCACCGTTCTTCACGAGCGTGCCGGGGTTGCCCTCGATGCTGACCTCGTAGGACGTGCCCTTGCCGTTGCCCTGGACCAGGCCGGCGCCCTCCACCGTCAGCGTGACCTTGCTGCGCGAGTTCGCCGCCATGTCCTTGAGCGCGGGGCCGAGCGCGGCCTTCGGATCCTTGAGGATTTCGTCTGTCTTTGACCCGGCGGGCAGTGGGATGCGCGTCTCCACCTCCAGCTTGCCGCTGCCCCTGAGCGACGTGCCCACCTTCACGCCGGCCTTGATGGGCAGCTTCATCCGGTCCTGCCCGACGATGGACTTGTCCACCTCCAGGTTCCGGTTCGGGCCGCCACCCACCTCCACCTGGACGGCGTCCTTGATGACGACCTCGGGTGGCTTGCCCTCCGGGAACTCGATGCGGACCGTGCGGTCCGAGCGCGCCTTGCCCCCCACGTCGAGGTTGTTCACCAGCGGGCCGCCCGGGACGGGGATGTCCGCGGCGAACTGCGCGGCGCCCGTGCCACGCAGCTCCACGGCGGCCATCTTGCTCTGCAGCCACTCGATGTCCTCCTTGGGAGGCATGTCGGCCGCGCCCGCGATGTTGGCCTGCATGCCGGTCTTCATGCGGTCCATGATGCGATTGGCCCGGGCCACCTCGGCGGGCGTCTCGAACTTGAACTCCACCTTGCCGCCACCACCGGCGAGCAGCTTCGCGTCGAGCTTGCTGTTCTCGAAGCCCACGCCGCCCAGGACCTCCGAGTCGATGCTCAGCCGGTAGTTGGGCCCCGGCTCGCGCGCGCCCGTGGTCGGGTTGGTGCGCATGCCCTCCTCGCAGCTGACTTCAATCTGCGCGCGCGTCTGGAGGCGGCCAATCTTGTAGCCGCCGTCGAAGCCGCCGGACGTGGAGAACTTGTCCCCCGGCTTCATGGACTCGAGGTCCACCTGCGAGCCCGTCACGTCCGTGCCGGCCCCCAGCACCTTGAGGGCCCCGTCCACCTTGGACTCCAGCCAGGTGAAGCCGGGCACGTTGTCGCGAGCGCTCTGCAGCAGCATGTCCATCGCGCCCTGCGGCTGCGCGGTGCCGCCCACGCCGCCCGCGGCCAGGCCTTCCGGCTGCACCTGTCCCGCGACGCCGCCCTCGAGCCCCAGGCTTCCAGGGCCATCACTCCCGGCCCCGCCAGCCACGGGCCCCTGTCCCGGACTCCCGCGGACACCGCCCGCCGCGATGCCGCCCGGAGCCCCGGCCGGACCCGCGCGCCCACCGCGCACCTCGAATCCGTCTCCCGGACGCCCGACTGCGGGCCGCTGCGCCGGACGGGTCGCGGGGCCCTGCGACGGGGCCTCCGGAAGCCGGCGGGGGGCGATGGGAGCGGGGGAAGGCTGCATGCGGGACAGGAAGGTCATGACCGGGGCTCCAGGGCGGGTGGAAGCCCGCCGTTCCCCTTCAAGCCACCGCGAGCGGAATTGTTTTGCATTTCCACCCGGCGTTTCCCGGAACCCCCCTGGAATGACAGGGCCTTGCAGGGGCCCTGTCGTTCCTATTTCCCCAGGATGCCGCCGAGCATTCCGCCCAGCCCGCCGCCGCCCTGGGGGCCACCGCCGCCACCGGAGCCGCCCGCGAGCAGGGGCATCACGGCGAGGATCTTCCCCACCAGGCCCGGGTCCAGGCGGGACTTGAGGAAGTTGAGGAGCAGGGGGGCGACCAGGGTGGCCTTGCTCGTGTCCAGGTTGAAGCGCTGGAGGATGGCCACCACGCCGGCCACCTCTCCCGCGTGGGCCGCCGCGCCGCCAAGGGCGCCCATGAGGCCACCGCCACCGCCACCCGCGCCGCCGAGCATGCCACCCAGGGCGCCCATGAGGCCGCCGCCACCGTCGCCTGCCGGGGCCTGCGCCTGCTGCTGCCAGCCCTGCATCTCCGGGATGGCCTGGTCCATCTGCCGGGCCGCGTCCGGACCGACCTTCTCCTGCACCGTGCCCTGCACCAGCTTCAGGAGCGAACCCGCGAGCCCCTGTGCCTGCGTGCCATCCACTCCAAGCTGCTGCGAGAGCTGTCCGATGAGGTCCATGCGCCGCGCTCCTTCACGTGAGTCCCAAGTGGGAGGCGGCGGTTGTAGCGGTCCGGGCCGGGGCGCTGGCCGGAAAACCGGCGCGAGCGTTGGTCGGAGGACGCCCGCTTCGCGGCTTGCCGCGGTGGAGGGGCCCTACAGTCGGGTGAAGGACCAGCTCAGCGCGCGGCCGCCCTCGTAGGGCATGACGCCGTGGAAGGGGCGGGGGTCCGCGTCGAACACGAGCGGCAGGAAGTGCCGGTCTCCGTCCCACAGCGACAGGGACAGGATGGAGGACACGGGGACCCAGGACAGGGCGCCCTCGGCGTTCTTCTCCAGGGGTGTGCCCTCGAAGGCGTCGATGCGGAAGATGAAGCCCAGCCAGTCCTCGCCGTGCTTGCCGAAGCCGGGCCAGGACAGGGTGCCGCGCAGGACCATGCGCGTGCACTCGATGCCGGCCTCCTCGCGAATCTCGCGGCGCATGCACGCCGCGATGTCCTCGTCGCGCTCCATCTTGCCGCCCAGGCCGTTGTACTTGCCGTAGTGGGCGTCCTCCGGCCGAGCGTTCCGGTGGATGAGCAGCACCTGCTGGCCGTCCGGCGACATCACGTAGCCCAGCGTGGCGACGATGGGAGTGTAGGGCATGGGCCCGGTTCGTCGCCTGATTCGGGCAGGGCGTCAAGCGGCGCGGGGCCGTCTCAATAATTCCAGGCGGTGCAGTCGGTCGTCGTGCGAGTGACGAACTCCGCCAGCGTGCGCAGGTTCCGCGCGAACGTGCTCGTGTCCAGGTAGTCGCCCGGCGTGGCACCACTGCGCGGACCGCCCGGGCTGTACGTGGTGATCCACCGCTCGTTGTTCACGGCGGTGTCCACGGCCTGCGCCGTGTCGGCGCGCAGCTGCTGGCACGAGCGCTTCATCACGGTCGTGTCGGTCGCCAGCCGGTTGTACTCCGCGCGGATGGCGGCAAGCTGCGAGGGAACCTCCCAGGCGTAGTTCTGGTACGTCGGCGGCGCGGTGGAGAACTGGGCCGGGTAGCCGCCAGCCTTCACCGTGTAGAAGCCGATGTTGGAGGGCGCCGTGTCATCGAGTTCAATGTAGCGGGAGAGCAGGGTGTCGTTGGCGTAATCGACGGTCTCCAGGTACGCGAGCGCGGTGCCGACCGCGGCGCGGTTCGCCGGGACGCCCGGGTCGAGCTGGTAGAGGCGCAAGAGCGCCCACATGACGTCCTGGCTCTCCTGGCCGGCAATCGCAGGCGCCTCCCAGCTGCGCGCCCAGCGCGGCTGCATCTGGAGGTCATATTGCTGCGCCCAGGCGGGCTGGGGCTGGGGCATCTGCGCACGGCGGAGGAAGTCACCGAACGCGGTGCGCATGGACTGATACGTCGCGGCCTGCGCGGGATAGATTTCCTTCGCCCAATACAGCATCTCCACGAAGGACGTCGCCAGGTTGTCGTTCAGCGTGGGGTCATCCCAGTACTCGGTCGTGTAGGAGTTCGCGTAGCAATTCGCCAGACCGCACGAGGTGCCAATCGACGGCGGATAGCTCGCGGAGAGCGCGGGCCGCGCGGCGACGGGGCCGGCGAACCCCTGGGGAAAGCCGCCGTTCGTGGGGAACTGCGAGGTCTCCACCCGAGCGCGGGCGTACGCGGAGGAACCGGAGATGTCCGTGTTCGCGAACCCGAGGAGCTGGTCGGTGCGCATCATCGCGATGAGCGCGTTCTGCGTGACCTGATCGTCATAGGCCGTCACCGTGCAGCCGCCACAGCCACAGCTCGCGGTGGTGTTGAGGTAGCAGGCCTTGATGGTCGGCGTCGGCTTGAAGTCCGCGTAGAGGCGCCAGCCCCCGGACTTCACCTGCCCGTGGCGCAGCGCCATCGCCGCGTCCAGCGCATAGGTCTTGAGCGCCGGAGTCGCCGGATCCGAGAGCGCCGCTTCGACGAACGCGATGGTCACGTCCGACGTCCCGGGCGACTGGATCATGATCTGATCCGCGTCGAGCTGGATGTCGCCCCAGCGCTCGTTCAGGTTGGTGGCGTTGTGGTGCCACGCATAGCCGCCATGGCGCGCGACGTTGTCATGGAAGTACTTCGCCGCGTTCCGCATGCGGCCCAGCGCCTTCTGCCTCAGCGGCGTCGTGGCCGCCTGTTCGGACTCACCGAGTTCGGTGTCGGGTGAAACACAAGCCAACGCGGAGAGGACAGGGAGGAGTGCGAGCGCGAAGTGCCTTTTCATGGGTGCGACTCGTAGCACACCCGGCTCGCTCGCAGAGTGGAGCAGCCTCGGCCCGACGGCCGTCCTGAGGCATGCGCCGCGTCAACGCGAGACGTGACACGCAGTGCTGGTCGTCATTGGCATCCTCGCGCTAGCTTCCGGCACCTTTCATCCACCAGGAGCCATCATGGGACTTGCCGAGCGTCGAGCCGCCAAGGAGTTCGAGACCAAGCGCTTTCCGCAGTTCAAGAAGGACATCGACGAAGCCGCTGGCTTCGAGGTGCCCGTGACGGTGGCTTGGGACACGCTGGCCCTGGAGGGTGAGTCCCATCTGTATGATCAGTGTTGGGGCCAGGTGTACTTCGTGCCGCTCATCGAGGCGCTCAAGGGCATCACCATCGACGACATGGGCAAGGAGGCGCTCAAGGGAGCCCTCAAGCAGATCGAAATCCAGAACCGTTCGGACATCAGCTACGGAGAGCGGATGGCCACCTTCGAAGGCGGCATCCTGCGGCTGGACCACAGGCCCCACACCAACATCGACGACGTGAAGGACCGCACCAAGGGCATCCAGACCCTGCTCGAGTCCAAGCTGTAGTGAGCGTGGGCGAGGCCCGGGCTCGCTGGCACCGGGCCTCACCACGGCGAGCCTAGAAGCAGGTGCAGGCCGCCTTGTAACACTTGCCCAGGCGGAAGCCCTTCGCCACACAGCTGGCGTTGCACTCCTCGGCGTAGCACTCCACCTGCGACGCTTCCGCGGTCGCGGGCGTGGACAGCGCCAGCGTGGCGCCAAAGGAAACGAACGCACCCGCGCCCATCGCGAACAGCACCCGGCCCGCCTTCTTCAACGACGTCATCATGTGTGTCTCCCGGTGAGGATGTTTCGGCTTGAAGCATACCTCACCCGGAAATTCATGGAGTCCCCGGAGTGAGCTTCCACAGGCGGCCGTTCGAATCGTCCGTGAGCAGATAGAGCGCGCCGTCGGGTCCCTGGACCACCTCGCGGATCCGCGCGTTGCGCTCCGTGAGCAGGTGCTCCTCGCCGACCACGCGGTCGTCCTTCAGGACCAGCCGCACCAGCGCCTGGCTGGATAGACCGCCGATGAAGAAGTTCCCCTTCCACTCCGGAAAGAGCGCCCCCGAGTAGATCGTGAGCCCCGAGGGCGAGATGACCGGATCCCAATAATAGACAGGCTGCTCCATGCCCGCGGCCTGCGTCGTCTTGTGGATGGGCGCGCCCGAGTACTCCTCGCCATAGCCAATCGTGGGCCAGCCGTAGTCCTTGCCGGCCTCCGGACGGTTGAGCTCATCGCCTCCGCGCGGCCCCATCTCGACAATCCAGAGGCGCTGCTGGGCGTCCAGGGCCGCGGAGAGGATGTTGCGGTGTCCGGAGGACCAGATCTCCGGCCGGGCGTCCTTCCTGCCCACGAAGGGGTTGTCCTGGGGGATGGAGCCATCCGGATTGATACGGACGACCTTTCCGAAGTCGCTCTTGAGGTCCTGCGCCTGGACGCGGCCGGGGAGGATGGAGCGCTCGCCGAGCGTGACGAAGAGCTTGCCATCCGGCGTGAAGACGAGCCGTCCGCCCGCGTGCAGCGTGGACTCGAGCGTGGGCTGCATGCGGAAGATGACCTGGAGGCCCTCGATGCGCGGCTTCGGGCCGTCCACCAGCTTCGCGCGCGCCACCGCGAGCCCGTTGCCGCCCTCGCGCGGCTCGTAATAGGTCCAGTAGATGAGCCCGCTCTTCGCGTAGTCCGGCCCCACCTCCACGTCGAGCAGCCCGCCCTGTCCCCGGCCGTCCACCTTGGGGAGGCCCGCCACCGGGGGCGACTTCTTGCCCGCGGCGGTGACGATGAAGAGCTTGCCCGTGGGCTTCTCCGTGACGAGGAAGCGGCCATCCGGCAGGAACGCGATGGCCCACGGCTTGTTGAAGCCCGAGGCGATCTCCGTCACCACGATGGGCGTGCGCGTCTTCACCGCCGGAGCGCGCGTCTGCTGCGGGAACGCGGGCTTGAACTCCGGGACGTTCGGGGGCGCGGTCTCCAGCGGCTGGGGCTTCTGGGCCTGGGCTTCGGGGGCGGCGCTCAGCAGGAGGGAGGCGAGGAACGAGGTCACGAGTCCATGGCGCATGGGCTGACTCTCCGCCGGGACGGGCGGGACGTCACCCGTCGATGGACATGCGTTGCGCCTCTTCGTTGCCTGGGTGAACAGTCGCGGCGCCGCCCACGGTGAAATCAATCACCCGGTCCCACATCGCCCGGAACTGCGGCTCCTGGAAGTGGGAGCCTGACTTCAGCCAGCTGATGTACTCCGGGGGCTGGTCGAAGTGGCCCATGACGTCCATGTGGTCCCCCTTCGCGACGTGGAGGACCTCTCCCCAGACCTGGGCGCGGCTCGGGACGATGCCGTCGCTCTTGGATTCGAACCTCCTGCCGAGGACATCCTGGAGGGCCTGGGTCTGGGCCGGCGTGCGCTCGGGAATCTGGAGCTCCCGGGACAAGGGCGCGCTCTTCGCATACAGGAAGGCGAAGAGTCCGTTCAGGAGCGCGTCCGGGGTGAGCAGCAGGTGCAGGGACAGCCTGGGCGGCGGCGCGCCCGTGACGACGCAGCCGTAGCGCACGTCCTCCCGGTCCGCCGTGTCCGCGTTGAAGCCCCGCATGCGGACCGGCATGAGGTCCTGGATGAGCGCCTGGTTCTCGCCCACCTGGCCGAAGAACCGGATGAGGTCCTCGCGCTCGGCCTCGGAGAGGTCCGCCGTCAGCCGGACGACTTGATTGAAGAGGTTGGGCGGCAGCTTCGCCTCTTCGCTCCGCAGGACGAGCCAGTAGCACGCCTGCAGCGCGGCGGTCCGCAAGGGCATGGCCTTGCGGTGCAGGGTGAGGAAGGTGAAGAGCCACAGGTAGCGCAGCAGCGTCTTCCCCACGCCGCCCTGGTCGAAGTAGCTGGCCAGCGGGGTGCCGTGATGCGGCGTGGCGATGGTCACGACCGAGCGGACGCGCTTCACGAAGTCCGGAGCCTCCCGCGCCATGCGCGGTGAGACGACACTGCGCGCATCCAACCCGCCCGTGGAGTGCCCGACGAGGTGGAGCTGCGCGTCGTCCTCGTTCGCGGTCCGTGCCATCTCCCGGAACACGTCGCGGGCCCGCGCCTCCAGCCCGGCGGTGGGGGCGGAGGCGATGGCGTGCACCCGCGCATCGATGCCGCGCTCGTGGAAGCGCTGCTCGAGCAGACGGGGGACGTTCTGGAAGTAGGCGATGCGCTCCGTTTCCTTGTCACCCATCTGGGTGAAGCCAAAGAAGCCGGGGACCAGATAGACGCGGTGCCGGTTTGCCATGGGGCAATCCTGGCAAGCCTCACGTGAGGACAGCCCCCGACGCCGGGGAGGGGTCAATGTGCAGTCTCCAACCCCTGACCCGGAATGTCTGTCTGGACTACTGGGTGATGATGTCCGTGTACTCGCTGCCGCTGATGGAGTTGCGCCACTTGGAGGAGAAGCCCAGCGCGTGCTGCGGATCCACCACGTGGGGCGCGGCCTCCTTTGCCACCTCCAGGCGGGTAATCTCATTGTTGAACAGGTCCAACACCATGCCGAACTGCACCGCGGTCAGGTAGACGCGCTTGAGCATCTTCTCCGCCTTCTCCTGGCGGACGATCTCGTTGCTCTCGCTCTTGAGCGACTGGTAGAAGCCGCTCCAGGTGGAGGCGTCCATCGGGAACTGCCCATCCCGCCGCATCATGCAGCCCTCGTCCGAACGCGTGCCACAGTCGCGGTGAGAGGGCTCGGCGGCCATCTCCGGCCGGGAGTCCATCCGGGGCTCCCGGCGCGTCTCGGTCGTCCGGGTCTCGCGGTGCTCGCTGTGGCTCTCCGACTCCATCGTTCCACCCGTCATGCGCACGTCCATCCGGGCGCCGCCGCCGCGCACCTTCACGGTGGTCGTCTCCTCGCCATCCACGTTCGTCGTGGTCTTCATCTTGATGCGCGCGGAGGGCATGTCCTGATCATCGATGTCCACCTGCATGTTGAACTCCGCGTCCTGCGCGAAGCTGGCGGACGAAACGAACAGGGACGAAACGAGCGCGGCACGGACGATGCGATTCATGTGAAGACCTGGTGGGAAACGGGTTCGGTGCGGTCGGTACGCTCAAGCGTTCCCGCCGCCGTGCCATCTCCACGCACCGTCCGCGCATTTATTCACAGGAAACGCACGGCGCGGCCGAGCAGGCCCAGACTCATTGTCTGAGAAAAGCAGAGCCCCGGCGATCCACGCTGAACGCGGGATCGCCGAGGCTCGGTGCTGCCTGGGATGCTTGGTGCTGCCTTACTGGACGGCGCGCAGCGCGGGCGGCTCTTCGGACAGCGACGTCAGGAGCCGATCACCCTCGGTCTCATCGATGGGCACGAAGCGGCCCAGGTCGGCCCGGTAGGCGTGAACCTGCGCCGCCCCGATGTCGAACCACCAGCCGTGCAGCCGCAGCGTTCCCGCCGCGAGCCGGTCGCGCACGATGGGGTAGGTCTTCAGGTGCTCCAGCTGCTCGAGGACGTTCAGCTGGGAGAGGCGGTCCGCGTCCGGCAGCCCCTCGCCCACCTTGGAGTTGCTCTCACGCAGCTTCTTCATCGAGGGCGTTCCGTGCGCGAGCCACTGCTCGAGGTTCGGGGCGCCGTCCACGGTGCCGCCGGCCAGGATGGCCTTCATCGCGCCGCAGCTCGAGTGTCCGCAGACCACGACGTCCTCGATGGGCAGGAAGCCCAGGGAGAATTCGATGGCCGCCGCCTCTCCGCGGTCCGCCGAGGGCTGACCGCCCGGCTTGGCCGGCGGAACGAGGTTGCCCACGTTGCGCACGGTGAAGAGGTCACCGGGGTCCGTGGAGACGAGCAGGTTCGGCACCACGCGGCTGTCCGAGCAGCTGATGAAGAGGCAGTCCGGGGACTGACCCTTCGCGAGCCGCGCGAAGGTCGCCCGGTACGAGGGCAGGGTGTGGCGCTGGAAATCGAGCAGGCCTCGGATGAGCTTCTTCACTGCACACCTCCGGGAGAGAGAGTCGAAACGTGATGAACGGGGGAGGAAGGGGATGAGGCGGCAGGCCCCGTGGCGAGCGCCGCACGGGCGCTGCGCCGGGTCCAGACGTCCTCGAGCGGCTCCATTCTCACGGAGCCACCCGTCTTGCGATGCGTGTCAGCCCAGCTCTCGAGTGCCTCGAAGCCGGAGTGGTCGAGCGTGTTCACCGCCACGTCCACCTCAACCTTCGCGCCCGACGGAATCTTCGCGAGCGCCGTCGAAAGCTTCGGCACTCCGACGAACGTCAGCGCTCCGCTGATGCAGACCTGGTGGACGCCCTTGTCGGCGTGGATCTCCACGCGCACCTGGCCCAGCTGCCACAGGAGCCGGAGGATGGCCGCGCCGAGTCCCAGACCGATGCCCGCGAGCAGGTTGATGCCCACCACGCCGGCCACGGTGATGAGGTAGACGGGCAGCTCACCGCGGTGCCGCAGCTCCCGGATGTGGGCGAGGTTCACGAGCTTCAGGCCCACGTGCACGAGCAGGCCCGCGAGCACCGTTAGGGGCACGTAGGCCGCGAGGCTCCCCAGCAGGGTGATGAAGGCGAGCATCCACACCGCGTGCATGATCGCCGACCAGCGCGTCTTCGCGCCGGCGTTGATGTTCGCCGCGCTGCGCACGATGACGCCCGTGATGGGCAGACCGCCGAGCAGACCGGAGACGGTGTTCGCCACGCCCTGCGCGAGCAGCTCGCGATCCAGGTTCGCCCGCGGGCCGGTGTGGAGCTTGTCGGTCGCCACCGCGCTCAAGAGCGACTCGGCGCTCGCCACGAGCGCGAGGGAGAACACGGCCACGGCGAAGGCGCCCCACATGGAGCCTTCCGGAAGGGACGGCAGCTTGATGGCGGACAGGGCATCCGCCGCCAGCTGCACCCGGGCCACGTCCGCGTTCATCACCGCCGCGACCACGGTCCCGCCCAAGACCGCCACCAGCGGCCCCGGGACCTTCTTCAGCCGGCCGTTCGGCAGGAACCCCCACGCGATGAGGATTCCCAGCGTCATCAGGCCCAGCAGCGTGGCCGCGCCATGGAGGTTGAGGATCTGTCCGGGCAGCTCCCGGATGTTGTTCCAGGCATTGCTCTGCGGAGAGCCACCCAGAACGATGTGGACCTGCCCCAGCACGATGAGAATGCCGATGCCCGCGAGCATGCCGTGGATCACGGCCGGCGAGATGGCCAGCGCCGAACGCGCGACCTTCAGCCCGCCGAGCGCCACCTGCACGAGTCCCGCCGCGGCCACCGCCGCGCACGTCACGGCGAAGCCCAGCTGCTGGATGAAACCAAAGACCATCACCGCGAGGCCCGCCGCGGGGCCGCTCACCAGAAGCGGCACGCCACCCAGGAAGCCCACCACGAGGCCTCCCACGACGCCGGCAATGAGGCCCGCCATGATGGGCGCTCCAGAGGCGAGCGCGATGCCCATACACAGGGGCAGGGCCACCAGGAACACCACCAGCGAAGCTGGCAAATCCGAAGCGAGGATCGCCTTCAACGAAGGCCTCGCCTCTGCTGCCTTTACATCCGAAGTCATTGCTTGAGCTCCCCTGTCAGCTGTCACGCCACACCAGGGATTGGCGTGACAGGGGGGGCTACGCAATCGTTGTGCCAGCCAGCTCCAGACACTTCCCGTCGAGGGCGGGAGGCCTCGGGACGGGGCGATGAAAGAATCTTGAAGCCCGTGGCCCGGGCGATGAACGAATTTTAAAGTCCTTCACTCCGAGGGCGGGTTCTCCTCCAGGCGGCGGAGGAAGGTCGGATAGGACAAGCCCAGTGCGCGGGCCGCCTCCATGCGCCTGCCCCCGAGCTGCTCGAGCACGTGCCGGACATAGAGCCGCTCCACTTCATCGAGCGGGCGGGGTGGGCCTGAGACGGAGAAGGCATTGGGGTCGACCGCGGCCGGCGCGCCGCCCCCCTTGGCGAGCGACTGCAGCTCGAGCGCGGGGCCGAGCTCGAGCACGAGCGCCCGCTCGAGCACGTTGCGCAGCTCGCGGACATTGCCGGGGAAGGGATAGCTCACCAGGCGCTCCTCCGCGGCGGGGGAGAAGGGGACCGGGCGCCGTCCGAGCTCCGAGCAGAGCTCCTGCACGAGCGTGCGCGCGAGCGGCAGCACGTCCTCGCGGCGCTCGCGCAAGGGGGGCACGTCCACCCGGAACACGCTGAGCCGGAAGAGGAGGTCCTCGCGAAAGCGTCCGGCGGTGACCTCCGCTTCGAGGTCCTTGTTGGTGGCGGCGACAATCCGGGCGGTGCTCGTGAGCTCCGTCATGCCACCGAGTCGCCGGAAGGCCCCCTTGTCTAGAAAGGTGAGCAGCTTGGCCTGGAGCGCGAGCGGCAGCTCCCCCACCTCGTCGAGGAAGAGGAGCCCATCGCTCGCGAGCTCCACGAGCCCGCGCCTGGCCGTCTTCGCATCCGTGAAGGCGCCGCGCTCGTGACCGAAGAGCTCGCTCTCCATCATCGTGTCCGGGAGCGCGGCGCAGTTGATCTGCACGAAGGCCCCCTGCTTCTGGCGCAAGGCATGGAGATGGCGGGCGAGCACCGCCTTCCCCGTTCCGGTCTCCCCGAGCAGCAGGACGGGACTTCGCGGCGTGGTGGCGATCCGCTCCAGCATCTGGAGGGTCCGCTGCATCGCTGGCGAGCGGGACTCCGCCATCCGATGCCGTCCTTCGAGGACGCTCTCGGCCTGGCGCAGCCGTTCCTGGAGCTGGAGGTCGCTGGCCGCGCGGCGCGCGCGCATCACCAGGTCGTCGATCTCGACCGGTTTGCTCAGGTAGTCGCGAGCCCCCGCCCGGATGGCTTCGACGGCGCTCTCGATATCGCCGTGCGCGGTCACCATCAGCACGACGGTCGTCGGAAGCTGGGCACGCAGCTCGGGCAGGAAGACGAGCCCATCTCCGTCCGGCAGTCTCCGGTCCAGCACGACGAGGTCGGGCGCCTCGGCGGCGAGCGCGACGCGGGTCTCATGCAGCGAGCGCGCGACCCGGACGCGGAAACCCTCCTGGCTCAGCATGGAGGCCGCGAGCGAGGAGAAGGTCCTGTCGTCATCGACGAGCAGCAGGGAGGTGCTCATGAAGCCATTTTCTCAAGCGGAAGGCGAACCGTGAAGCGGCTGCCTCCGGGCACGCGTGTATAGGAAACGCTTCCGCCATCATGCGCGCGGATGGCCGTGCGCACCATCGGAAGCCCGAGCCCGATTCCCTTCGACCGGCCCACCGCGAAGGGCTCCCAGAGCCTGGGCTCGAAGGCCAGGGGCACTCCTCCCGCGTTGTCCTCCACGACGAGCACCACCTCCGCGCCTTCGCGAAGCAGCTGGACCTCGACGCGAGGCGTCGGTTGCTGGCCTGTGTCATGGGCCACGGCGCCGGCTTCGACGGCGTTGCGGATGAGGTTGTCGACAGCGGAGACCAGCAGTGTCGGGTCCCCCTTCACGAAGAGTCCTTCCTGCAGCGTGGTCTCGATGGTGACATCCGCTGCTTCCGGCAGGAGCTTCACGGCTTGAAGCGCGTCCTGGACGAGCAGGTGCATCTCGCAGCTGCGCCGCTGCGTGGACTGGGGGGAGGCAAAGCTCAGCAATGATCGGGCGAGGTGGCCGAGCCGGTCCGCCTGGGAACGCAGCGCCTGGACGGGCAGGGTCGTTTCGCCTCCCTTCGCGCGAATCATGCTGAGCGCGGCCTGCATGCTGTTGAGCGCGTTCTTCACCTCGTGGGCGATGAGCGAGGAGGCCGTGCCGAGCGCCGCCATCGTCTCCTGGCGCCGCAGCTGTTCCTCGGCGGCCATCAGCGAACGGTAGGAGCGGCGCAGGAGCACCGTGAAGAGCAGGAGCACGCCGCCGAGCAGCGCGGTGTGGAAGCCGAGCTGTCCGAGGTAGCGGCGCTTGAGCAGCTCGCGGTCCCTCGCCTCGTCCTCGAGCACGGCGAGCAGCATCTCGGTTCCGGGAACGAGCGCCGCCGCGCCGAGCAGCCGGGTGCCTCCGAGCGTGATGGCCCCGGGCTCTTCCACCAGCGGGCGAAGGTGCGCGGCGAGCTCCGGCTGGCGCAGGAGTGGCGGGGGCGTTGCCGGGAGGAGGAGCCGGCCGCGCTCGCCGAGCAGGGCGACCAGGGACTCGTTCGTCCCGCGATGGGGCGGTAGCAGCTCGCTCGCCGTGGCGAGCTCGCCCACGAGGAGGCCCACGACACGCTCGTCGCGCACGATGGGGACCGCGACCGCGACGAGCCCTCCGCCTTCCTCGTCCAGCAGTCCGACCGAAGCGGCCCGCCGCTCCATCATCCGCCGGAACCACGGGCGCGAGGGGAGCGGTGTGCGCCCCAGCGGCATGTTCACCGGGTCGCTCCAGATGCGCTCTCCGTCCGCTGACAGCAGCGCGACGCCCGCCGAGAAGAGGGACGTGTGGCCGAAGGCATTCTCGAGGAGCGCCACCTCGGGTCCCGCCGCTCCATCCTCGGGTCTGAGCGCCGGGTGTTCCGCCAGCCGTTGCAGCTCCGCGCGCAGCAGGCCCAGGTGGGCGCCCAGGGCCTGGGCCTGGAGGCCCGCGCGGTCCGACAGGTGGACGAGGAGCTCGCCCTCCGCGGCCTTCACGTCCGCCTGGTAGGTCACGAAGGGACTCACGAAGGCGGCGCCCCAGAGGAGCATCAGGCCGACCACGGCGGACCGGCCCGCTTTTCTCTGCGTGCGAAGCAGCTCGCCCGGTGGGGGCACGAGAGAGGTCAGGGACGGATGGGCCGGGGGCGGCGACATGCGCCCATCTTCAACACATTTCGACGCGCACGGCATTCGCTCGTGAAGGCCGTGTGGAAAAGCGCCTCGCTGACACATGTCCGCGAGTCTCGCCCTCTCACCAGGAGGGCGAGACCCGGTGGTCCGGGACTACTGGACGAGCACCTGGATGACCTGCTCCGAGGTGTTGCCGGCGGCGTCCGTGGCCTGAAGGAGCACGGCGTTGTAGCCGGGGCTCGAGAAGGCCACCGTGTGCGCGGCAATGTTCGTCCCCGCGCCGACGTCCGCCGTGTGGATCCAGTTGGCGGTCACCCGCACCGGGGTCAGGTCCGTGACCTCCGTGAGGATGTCCACCACCCAGGGCTGGGGGACATCGAGCGCGGGGGAGAGGACGCGGAGGACTGGCGCGGTGCGGTCCACCGTCACCTCCATGCTCCGGGTCGCGGTGCCGCCACTGGTATCAATGACGGTGAGGGTGAGGGTGTGCTCGCCCTCTGGCAGCTCCAGCCAGGTCACGACGTGGCCGCCGCTGAGGTCCGGCGTGAGGCGCAGGGGAGCGCCACCGTCGATGGTGAGCAGGACCGCGCTGATGGCCGAGCCACTGGAGCCGGGCGTGGCCCAACCACACGCCTTGATCACTTCCGCGGACGTGTAGCGCGGCATGTTGCACATGGTGAGGTCAGGGGGAGCCGAGTCGTGGTTCACCACGTGGATGGCGGTGGTGCAGGAAGCGCTGAGGCCCGCTGCGTCCGTGGCGGTGTACGTCACCGCCGTGGTCCCCAGGGGATAGGTCCCAGCGGAAGGGCCGCTGATCGTCGCGCCACACGCGTCTGAAGCGGTGGCCTCCCCGGGAATGACGAAGGCTCCCTCCGGGCCCGTGGCTTCCACGATGCGCTCGGCCGGACAGGTGATGACGGGGGCCGTGGTGTCGACGACGGTGACCGTGGCCGTGCAGGAGTCGCTCGACTGCCCGTCGGAAACCGTCAACGAGACGGAGTGGCTCCCCGGGCCGAACGGACCCGAGGGGGATTGGGTGAGGATGAGGGGCGAGGGCTGCTGATCCGGATCATGGCTTCCGTCATCCACGCTCGCCTGGGCGCTACAGGTGATGGCGCTGGCGCTGACGGTGACGTCCTTGCAGACAGCGACAGGCGGGACGTTGGTGGAGCAGGCCAGGCTGACGGGTGCGCTGCCGCTGTTGTTGGTCTCCACGCATTCGGTTTCCCGGCCGACGCCCGTGCCATCGTTGTCCGCCACGGCCCAGATCTCCGCGGTCCCGCCCGGGGCGGAGGCGAGCAAGAGGGTTGCGACCGCGCCATGGCCGGCGGTGAGCACGGAGGGGAGGGTGGCCACGCCCAGCAGCGTGCCGCCCGCGGTGGGATTGCCCAGGTAGAAGGCGACGGGCAGCCCGGCGGAGACGGCGGCATCCCCCTGATTGTAGACATGCGCGTTGAGACTGAGGGCTCCGGTCGTCCGGTCGCACCCGGCGCTGACCTCCGTCACCGTGACATCCGCGGCGGCAAAAGGATTGGTGGAGCCGGTGCCCTGGCTGTTGGAGCGGAAGGTATTGAGCCCGGGGGTCCGCCAGTTATCGATGGGGTGCGTGGGGACGGTGCCATCGTCGTTGATGTGGGTGACGGAATACGCGTGCTGGTTCCAGATGCGGCGGGTGTTCACCCAACCATCCGAGCGGTCGCGGAACACGCGGATGCCCGTGGCACCGGGGAAGCCGTAGTTGTTCGAGGCGACGACGATCTCCGCGTTGTCGTCACCATCCACGTCGACGATGAGCGGGTTCTCGTAGGTCGTCCCGGAGGCATGCTCCACGCTGAAGCGCACCGCGCCAGTCGCACCGTCATAGATGCGCAGGCGGACCTCGTCGGCGTAGACCACCTCCGCCTTCCCATCCCCTTCGAAGTCGAACGTGGACGACCCCGTCATGTTCGAGCTCCCGTCCTGGACGGGGCTGGACCACTTGATGGTGCCATTCGTTTCGAAGACGGTGTACCGCGTGGCGCCAGCCACACCGATCTCCGGCAGGCCGTCCGCGTCGAAGTCGGCGATGTTGGGCGCGCCACCGTTGCCGCCGCCGGGGAGGACCTGGGTCCAGAGCAGGGTGCAGTCGTCATCCATCAGCGAGACTCGACCGGCGGACACCACCACGACCTCTCCGTGGGGATCGCTGTCGAAGTTGGCCACGCCGGCCAGTCCATGCCCGATGTTCGTGTTCCTGCACTTGAGCGTGCCGTCATGGCGGTAGATGGCCCTGCCATTGACCACTTCCCGCAGGCCGTCACCGTCAATGTCCGCCGCGAACGAGATGGGACCGGTGGACTGGCCACCCATGCCATCCATCCCTGACCACTTCAGCACGCCCGTATTGCTGAAGACCTGGTTGCCGTTGATGATCTCCACGGTGCCATCGCCGTCCAGGTCCGAGAACGAGACGCCTCCCCAGTTGTTCAGCGTTCCCTCCGTCCGGAACTTGAAGGCGCCGGTGTTCTCGAAGCAGAGGATGCCGCCGCCACTCGATGGCATGGCGCACAGCTCCACCAGGCCGTCACCGTCGATGTCCGCGCCAGCCACGCTCGCGGCTCCCCGCACGCGCAGGGCCGGGTCCGTCACGGTCCACAGTTCGCTGCCGTCCGCGCCGCTGATGGCACGCAAGACGCCATCCGTCGTGTAGTTGGCGCCCGCGAAGGAGCTGAAGATGACGTCTGGGATTCCATCGCCGTTCACCTCCACGACGATGGGCGTCATCATGACCTGCTTGTGCTGTGGCAGGAGGGTGCTTCCACTCCAAGCCCACTCCAGTTCCGGCTCGAAGTTGGGATTGAAGGGCGGTTGGACCACGCACTCGCCATTGGCCGCTGCTTCGGCCTGTCCCAGCGGAGGCTGTGGCTGTCCCTCCTCCCGGGTCTGGCCACAGGCATTCATCAAGAACAGAGCGACGGCGGACAACCGGATGTCAGCCGTCAATAACGGTGATTTCCTTCGCTGCTTCACGGGGGCCATGCTTCCTCGTTTCACGCTGCACGGGTTGGCAGCGCCAGGAGTTGGCCGGGGTATATTGAAAGCCCATAAATTCCAGCAACTGGGTCAAAACCGAACGTGGTGGGTCTTGGATGGCTGCGCCACGGTTTGTATGTGGTTGGAAGTCGGCGGTGGCCGGCTTCAGGCCGGGAGGAGCTCCACCGGGAGCGTCCGGGGCCCGTGGATGGTGAGCCCTGGGAGCCACTCGATGTCCGGGGCGCGGAGCCGCAGGGCGCGGATGCGTGGGACAAGCGCCTCCAGCGCGAGCCGGGCCTCCATGCGCGCGAGCTGCGCGCCCAGACAGAAGTGGATGCCGTGGCCGAAGGAGAGGTGCTGGCTTGCCTTCTCCCGGCCGGGAGCGAAGACGTCCGGCTGCTCGAAGATGCGCTCGTCGCGGTTGGCGCTGGCCACCAGCCCCATGACGAGGCTGCCCGCCGGAATGGGCGTCCCGGACAGCTCCACGTCCGACGTCGCGACGCGGAAGGCGAACTGGGCGGGGGGCTCGCAGCGGAGCACCTCTTCGATGAAGCGCGGGATGTGCGCGCGGTCCGCCCGAGCCTGCTCCAGTTGTTCAGGATGGCGCGCGAGCAGGATGGCCGCGTTGCCGATGAGCTGCGCCGTCGTCTCCATGCCCGCGGGCAGCAGCAGGAAGAGGAAGGAGAGGACCTCCGCGTCGGTGAGCCGCTGTCCCTCCACCTCGGCGCGGAGCAGGTCGCTCACCATGTCCTCCCCGGGCTGGCGGCGACGCGCGGTGATGACGCCCCCGAGGTAGTCCTCCATCTCCTTCACGGTGTCGCGGATGCCCGCGTGCTGCGCCGGCACGGCGGAGGTGATGAGGCCCATGTTCACCGACCAGCGCTTGAACTCGGTGAAGGTGGACGGCTCCAGGCCGAGCATCCTCCCGATGATGTTGCGGGGCAGCACGAAGGAGAAGGCGTCCACCAGGTCCACCTCGCGCTGGGAGACGGCGGCCTCGGCCAGCGTCTGGGCCTCCTGGCGCACCTGGGCCTCCAGCCGTGCCATGCCGGTGGGGCCGAAGGCGCGGTTGATCAGGGCGCGAAGCTGCGTGTGGCGCGGCGGATCCCGGGTGACGAGCGATTGCGCCACCGGGTTGGGCCCCAGCCAGGGCGGCTCCGCCGTCGTCGCGAGCGCTTCGGAGGAGAAGCGCTGCGCGTCCTTCTGGATGGTACGCACGTCCTCGTACCGGGCGGCGGCGTAGGCGCCGAAGGGCGCGATGCGGCAGAGCCCGGACTCCGCGCGCATGCGCGCATACAGGGCGTGGCGCTCCGTCTCGGTGGTGGGAGCGAACAGGTCATACGTCTGCAACGGCGTCTCCGTGGCGATGCCCCGGTGGCCCGGACGGGCAGGGGCTCTACGAAGGGATACGGACGCTGCCCCCGGGACTGGCTGCGCCCGGGCCCGGGGGCAACGCCTCCATCAAGGCCGCAACCGGAGGAAGAGTGCGTCGTCCGTGGGGATCGTGCCGTGCCAGGAGAAGGGTTCGAAGAGGAGGCCGTCCACCTGGGTCGTGGCCGACAGGGTCGTGCCCAACAGGACCTCCCCCGTGGTGAGCGCGGTGGGCTGTCCGGTGAGGGGGAGGTAGCGGGACCAGCGGTGGGTGCCGGCCGTCGAGTAGCCCGCGTAGATGGGGCCTGCCCGCAGCGTGCCGCCCCCGAAGCTCACCGGGCCGCTCGACTGCGCCCACAGCACCACCGTGCCGCTGCGGGTGACCGTGAGCCCCCGGGCGCTCTCGCCGTACGGCGAGCCCACGTGCTTCAGCCACCCGTCGGTGCCATCCGCCTTCAGCCGCCCCAGGAACAGGTCGTCCGGCGTGCCGCTGTAATCCGTGGGCACCTGGGTGTACGTCGTGCCCGCGAAGGTGAAGGTGCCCGTGAAGGTGCCGCTGAAGTACACGTCGCCGCCGTAGGGAACGACCGCCACGGTGGCGCCGTTGGCTCCAGTCCAGGCGCGCGTCCACACCCGCTCGCCCGCGGCGGTGAGCCGCGCCACGAAGGGCGTGGGCCCGCTGCCGCTCGGGGCGAGCTCCGTGCCGCCCGGTGCCGAGCCGCTGAGATAGAGGTTGCCCGCGCTGTCCGCCGCCACCTCCAGCTGGGAGGCCACATCCGCGGCCGCGAAGCTCCGCGACCACGCGTGCGAGCCGTCCGCCGCGAGCTTCAGCAGGTACAGGGCGCTGCCATCCTGCGCCTGCGAACCGTCCGAGCGCAGAGGCCCGCCGCCGAAGTCCACTTCACCGAAGAACCGGCCCGCGATGATGGGCGCACCGTCCGGATCCGTGGTGAGGCTGGTGGACTCGAGCAGGCCCGACTGGCCACTGTACGTGGAGGCGAAGGTCCGCACCCACTCCGTGACTCCGTCCGGGGTCAGCCGCGCCACGAAGAGGCGTGCCGCGGTGGTTTGCGGCAGCGGGCCCGTGCCCAGGTCCGGTGCGCCGTAGTAGCGGCCCACCACGAGGATATGGCCCGTCGGAGCCACCGCGAGTCCCGCCGGGAGCATCTGGCCGGCATGGCCCACGCTCCAATCCACCCCGCCGTCGAGGTAACGCGTCACCGCGAAGCCCTGGATGCCCGGCAACGGGCCCCCTCCAAAGTTGGGCGGATTGGCGCTGCCATTGGACACGTATGACCCGAGCGCCACCCAGCCCCCGTCAGAGGTCGCCGCCGTGGAGACCACCCGCTCCTCGCCCCCGTGGAACATGTGCCAGCTGGCCCCCAGGGTGCCTCCCACGCGGCTGAGCCCCCGGTACGCGCACGTCGAGGCCGTGTACGAAAGGACGAGCTGCGGCCATTGCAGGATCGGGCCCTCCATGGAGGTGAAGGTCATTCCGTCCGTGCTCTGGGGCAGAAGCCCGAAGCCGTAGCGCCCGTCTCCGGAGAGGGCCGCCCCCACGTCGTACTCCACCCAGGTTCCACCGCTGACGCTGCCCTTGTCCGCCAGCGGGGTGGGGGCCACCGCCGGGCGGCCCGTCCAGTCGAAGTCCTCGCCGCTCCAGTTTGTCGTGGCGTGGACGGCCGGCGCGTTCGCCGTCCCTCCTCCCGTCGCGAAGACGCGCAGCCGCGCCCCCGTCAGCGTGCGCCCGCCCGTGGCCACGTCGAAGGACAGGTACGCCTCGCTCTCCGGGTCGCTGTCCGCCGTGAGCGCCTTGCTGCCGGGGTTGCGCCGCGTGGGCTCCGCCTGGGACACCCAGGTGTCGAAGCCGGGGTAGATGACGTCCGTCTCCGGACCCGGGCAATCCTGGAGGGTGAGGACCAGGCGCGGGTTGTTGCTGCCCGGCGCGTCATTCGCCTCGATGCCCGTGCCGTCGCTCGTGGTGGAGACGAGCGTGAAGGCATAGGAGGAGTGGTTCGCCTTCACCCACGAGGACACGTCGTACTCCACCCACGTGCCCGCGGAGACCGCGCCCACGTCCGCCAGCTTCTGCGTCAGGACGGCCGGCGCCTTGTTCCAGGTGAGCGTGGAGACGCCCCAGTTCGGATTCACCCCGTAGACGGCCGGGCCGTCCTTGCTGCCATCCACCACGTACACGCGCAGCTTCGCGGAGGTGATGACCCCCTCCACACTTGAAAGGTTGAAGCGCAGGTAGGGCTGGCGCTGTGGCGAGGCGTCCGCGTAGAGCGTCTGCGCGGAGGCGAAGCCTTTGTCCGGCTGGGTGGCGTCCGCCATCGTGTCCGCGTACGCCGTAATCGTGCGCGTGGTGGTGGTCGCCGCGAGCTCGGCGTGGCCTGGCTCGGAGGCCTCGGCGGGCGCGGCCGGTTCCGGCCCGTCCTCCAGCTCCGCCGGCTCCATCGGCCCGCACCCCACCACCCCCAGCGCCACCGCCGCTCCCAGCCACCTGCGTCTCGTGCCCATCGGTCCCGGCTCCCCGTCGAGAAACTTCCAACGGGCGCCGACTGCAGGGCCGGTGCCATCCCCGGTTGCACAGGGGCGTGGCCGCGAGGCGTGGTAACGGATCGCCCCGCTCGGGAGGTCCGCTTTCCGTCCGTGAGGCGGCGCGCTTCCCTATCAATGACAAGCGCATGGACGCTCCTCCGCTGGGCTGGCCCCATGCTCGAAGGAGGCACCGCGCGAGGGCAATCAGGGGTATGAGGAATGCCCATGAGCCATGAACAAACGCCCACCGAGCCCGAGGTCATGGAGCCTACGTTCTGGAGGAAGAACGGCTGGTCGGCCCGGGTCATCAAGAACGAGGAGGACGACGGCTGGGCCGTGGAAATCCGCAAGCAGGGCATCCCGGAGCCCGTCCTCATCAGTCCGTGGGTGATGGGCCGCGACAAGAAGAACCCCAAGCCCTTCGATGCGACGGCGTTCGCGACCTTCGTGAAGACGGCCTCGGAGGTCCTGGACCGCTCCGCGCGCCAGCGCGACCAGGCCATGACCAAGAAGCTCTCCATCGCCTGGGAGGGCCGCTGGTACGAGGTCCGGGTCGAACTCGTGCCCGATGAGTACGACCCCCACGCGCTGCTCTCGGCCATTGACGACGCTGGCGAGACCGTCGCGAAGCATCGCGTGCCGGCGAACTTCAAGTTCACCCGGGACATCGCCAACGCGTGGGTGCGCGGCGGCTTCAGCGAGCCCTGAGCGCGTCCGCCACCGAGCGCGACAGCTCACGCCACTTCCGCATCGAGCGGCGGAAGTGGTCCTCCGGTGGGTCCCCGATGCCGAAGGTGTGGAGCAGCACGGGGCCCTCGTAGCCGGCCCGGCGCAAGGGGAGCAGGTACCCGGTCCCCACGTCCAGGTCGCCCCGGTCCAGCGGCTGGATGACCTCGGACCAGGTGGGGGCGTTCGGATCGAACTCGCGCGCGGCGCCGTGGATGCTCACGAGGGCGAGCTGGGGGGCGGCGGTGGCGATGAGCTCCTCCAGCCGGTCGCGGTTCCCCGCCCTGAGCTCGTGGCAGAGGTGGAGCGAGGTCTTCAACTGGGGACGGTCGACCGCGGCCATCAGGGCGAGCGACTCCTCGACGTTCTCGAGGGCCTCGCCGTCGTGCGGGTACAGAACGACGTCCACGCCGTGCGCGGTGGCCAGGTCCACCACGTCACGAACCGAGGCGACCATGGCCGTCTTCGCGTCCGGCGGCCCGCTCAGGATGAGCCAGAGCGCCGTCCGCGTGGGGGCGAGCGCCGCCAGGATGCTGTTCAGTTCCTCGCGGTCCCAGGCCGTGTCGAAGGGCAGGGCGAAGAGGACGGCGGGAAGCCGCATCCGTCCCGCCTCCACCGCGGGCTGGCGGGCAAAGCCGTCAAAGACCTCGTGGCCGGGCCAGAACAGCGTCACCCCGGAGTAGCCGAGCGAGTCGAGCAGCTCCACCTGCGCGGCCGCCGGCCGCGACTCCAGCGTGAAGTGGAACGCACCGAGCGGAGCGTCGGGTGGCTCCGAGCGCCGTGGCTCGGCGCAGCCCGCGAAGGCCAGGAGCAGGACGGGCGCGAGCCACTTCATACGCAAAGGTGCCTTGCAGTGGAGCCTGTGCAACAGCCTCCCATCGTGGGCCATTTCCGGGCCGCGAACCAGGGCGGGTTGGGGCAGGATGATCGCCGTCGCTGAAACAGTTCATTCCCCGGTGTTGTTGTTGTCCACGTGGCCGCCCGAGGTGAAGGAGAAGAAGCCATGACCGCACTGCGCCGCATCACCGTCCCCACGCTGCTCGCCCTGGCCGCGGGGCTGAGCGCCTGCAGCCAGGCCTCCGCCGAGGGGGCCAAGGCCCACGTCATCCAAGGCAAGGCCGTGGATACCCAGGGCCGCCCGCTGTCCGGGGCGAAGATCATCCTGGATGTCTACAACCACAACGACTCGCTCAACGCGGACCACGCCACCGCCACCTACGACGACACCGACAAGAAGGCGCTCACGGACGGCTCCGGCAAGTACTCGGTGTCGTGCGGCCCCGGGGGCTGGCGCGTCTTCGGGATGGTGGAGCGCAAGTACAACGGAGACACCTTCACCCTGCCGCTGCACCCGGACAATCCGAAGTTCGTTCCGGGCAACGACGGCGGCGTGCGCAACTTCTCCTGGAAGCTGTCGGGCGCCATCCCCAACGAGCAGGGCGGCGGCTTCTACGGCGGCACGCTGAAGGTGGTCACCACCTACGAGTCCAGCTTCCGCGACGACCAGTACCCGAACCTGGAGGTGCAGCTGGAGCCGGTGGGCCCGCTCATCGACGGCAGCGCGGGCAAGAAGCTCACCCTCAAGCCCGACAAGGACGGGGCGATGAAGGACGTGCCCATCGGCCGCTACAAGGTGCAGGTGCGCCTGGGCGGCAAGCCCGTCACCCTGCGCATCGACGACAACACCAGCCCCTTCAAGGACGTCGCGGTCGTCGACTTCAAGAGCAAGGCGGACTCCAGCTGGAGCCACTGCACCAACTGCGCCCAACTGGAGCTGCGTTAGGCGCGGGAGGGGGGCGGAGCCTCTTCAAAATCCGCGTGACATCCTCGAGTGACGGATTGCGCACGCGCGCGGCCGGGGGCACAAGGCGCGCGGCGGTCGCCAGGGGCACTCCCGCGCCGGGCCACCGCTCGCCGGAGGGGAAATGTCCCGCAAGTGGCTCATCGCCGCGGCCGTGTGGCTCGCGGCCTGTAACACGCAGGTTTCCGTCCCAGAGGAGCTCACGGCCAACGCCACCCGAGAAGAGGTGGTCCAGGGCGAGCTCGAAGTCCGCGTCGTGGACGCGCCGTCGTTCAAGGCCTCACACGAGGAGTACTTCCTCGTCGCCGGGGGGCGGCATCTGCCGCTGGCCTTCACCGGTGGAGCACCGGAGGGGTTGCGCAGCGGTCAGCGGGTGACGCTGCGCGGAACCCAGGGCGAGCACCGCTTCATGGCCCGGAGCGTGGAGGTGGACCGCCACGCCGCGGCCGTGCAGACCCCTTCAGGCGCGTGTGGCGTCACCGGGGTGCAGCGCAGCCTCGTCATCCTCGCGGCCTTCCCCGGCATGCCCCAGCCCGCCGCCACCCCGCAGGGGATCCATGCTGCGTTCTTCTCTACCACGCAGCGCTCGCTGGCGACCTACTGGAGCGAGGTGTCCGAGGGCCGCACCACCACCACGGGCACCGTGCGGGGCTGGTACACGCTGGACCGCGCCTATTCCTGTTCGGAGACGGACGCCATGCGCGACGCGGCCGTGCGGGCGGCGGACGCGGACGTGGACTTCCGGCAGTACGACCGCATCTTCATCGTCCATCCCAATCCCACGCAGGGCTGCGCCTACGCGGGGCAGGCCACCTTGTCCTGCGGACAGGTCGCGACGGCGGATGGCACCGTGACGGCCTCCACGGCCTGGCTCGTCGCGGACTGGATGACGAGCCACGACACCGCCGTGAAGCTGGTGACGCATGAGGCAGGTCACAACCTCTCCCTGAACCACGCGAGCTCGCGCGACTTCGGCGCGCAGCCGCTGGGCATGCCGGGCACCCTGGGCGTCATCGACGAGTACGGGGACCTCTTCTCGTCGATGGGCGATTGGAACCTGGGCCACTACGCGGCGCCGCACAAGGCGCGCATCGGCTGGCTGGCTCCCTCCGCGGTGGCCCAGGTGGATGGCACGGGCGGCACCTTCACGCTCGCGCCGGTGGTGGCGTCCGGTGGACTCAAGGCGCTCAAGGTGCGCCGGCGCGCTGGAGCCAATGACTGGCTCTGGGTGGAGTACCGCCGGCCCGTGGGGCTCTACGAGTCGACGTTGGCGTCCCAGGTGTTCGGCGGCGCGCTCATCCACCTGGCGGACGCGGACACGCGGGACGGCACCCACCTGCTCGACTTCACGCCGGGGACGTCCTCCTGGAGTGACCCGGCCCTGTTGCCGGGCACGACGTGGAACGACCCGTACAGCGACCTCTCCCTCACGGTGGAGGCGGCGACGGCCGCGGGGCTGACGGTGAGCATCCAGTACCGCACGACGACCTGTGTGCAGGCCGTGCCCGAGGTGCGGGTGACGCCCCTGGAGCCGAGCTTCTGGCCCGGAGCGCGGCCGGAGTTCGCGCTGGAGGTGATCAATCGGGACTCGGTGGGATGCGCGCCGAGCACCTTCCAGCTCTCCGCCATCGTTCCCCCGGGCTGGGGCGCTGACCCGCTGCCCGCGCAACGCACGATCGCCGCTTCCAGCTCCGACACGCTGGGCCTCCAGACGTATGTGCCCTACAGCACGCTGCCCGGGCCCTACACGGCGGGCGTCACCGTCACGCGGGGCAGCCAGAGCGTGCAGGGCACGGCCACGGTGGAGGTCGTCGAGCGTTGCATCGCGACGCCGCCCACGCTGTCGCTCTCGCCGGCGACCGTGACGGCGGCCCCGGGCTCGGACGTCACGTGGACGGTGAGCGTCACCAACAACGACTCCGCTTCGTGCAATTGGGTCTGGTACGACTTTGGGTCCAACCTGCCGGAGGGCTGGGACACGTCCTGGTCCGACTGGGGCGTCAACCTGCCCCCGGGCGGCGCGTACACCTTCACGATGACCAAGACCGTGCCTCCAGGCGCGCGCGGCACGCACACCGTGGACCTGATCATCCACCAGGAGGACTTCGGCATCGCGGCCAGCGCCACGGCCACGGTGAACGTGGCCGGCACCACCCCGAGCGCTCGCTGACGGACGCGGCGGTCCGCGTGCTCATCCCAACGCGGACCGCCTGCCTTTCCCCACGGCTCAGCGCCAGTGATACAGGAAGGTCGCTCCGGGAACGAAGGCGGGGGCGTCCTGTTGCTGCAATTGCGTTCCGGCGAGGACTCCCAGGTCCACGGACCAGCGCGGCCCCATGAATCGCGCGCCCGCCGTCGCGAAGGCGAACGCGTCCGCGATGGCCTCCACCGGCGAGATGGCGATCTCCCCCGCGAAGCCCCAGTGCTCGCTGACGCGCAGGAAGCCTCCCACCATGGGCAGCACCATCACGCTCCCATTCCTGCCCCGCTCCCAGATGTAGATGGGCTGGACCGTGAGGGAGAGGTTCGCGTCGGCCGTCCCATAGGTGAGGGTGCCGTAGGCGGCGATGGCGTTGTGGAGCCCCCCCGAGCCCGGGAAGTCGCTGTCGTAGGAGCCGCCCTGCGCGCCGAACGCCAGATGCAGCTTCTCGGTGAGCGGCGTGCTCACCTTGATGCCTCCCATCAGGCTGAAGGACGTGTCGGTGTACACCAGCTGGAACGGGGCGGCCGTGGCCAGGTGCACGGACACGCGCTCGCTCACGCCCACCTCCGCGACGGTGAAGAAGAACGCCTGCTGTCCGATGAAGCCCTCTCCCGCATGCAGCGGCAGCGCCGTTGAACCGAGCAGTCCGCGCGTGCGGGCGGGATTCTCGAACCAACCCGGGGCCGATTCCGGAGGCGGCTCGTAAGCCGGCTCCTCGGCGCTGGCGGAAGCGCCAGGGAGGGCCAGCGACAACATGAGCAAGCAGATGAAACGTGGTGCCATGATTTCCCCTCAGTGCGCTGCTGGCTCAGCGCCAGTGAAACAGGAACGAGAACCCGGGGAGCACGGAGGGCTTGTCCGTGTCCTTCCATTGCTGCTCGCCGAGGAGCCCCAGGTCCAGGGACCACTGGCGCCCCATGAACCGCGCGCCTGCCGTCGCGAAGCCGAACGTGCCGCTGATGCCCGAGACCGGTGAGAGCGCGACCTCCCCCGCGAGGCCCCACCGCTCTCCCAGCCGGATGAAGCCGCCCAGCATGGGCAGGACCATCAGGCTTCCGGAGTGGTAGGTCCCCCAGGCGAGGAAGGGCCGGACCGTGAGCGACAGATGGGCGTCGGGCGTCCCATAGGTGAGGATGCCGTAGACCGAGACGGCGTTGAGCGTGTCCACCAGATATTGGCCGGTGTCGAAGCTGCCGCCCTCGACGCCGAACGCCAGGTGCAGCCGCTCTGACAGCGGTTGCGCGACCTTGATGCCCCCGATGAGGCTGAAGGGGACGTCGTCGAAGGCCCGGCCCATCGAGTAGACGAAGGCGGCCGTGGCCACGTTCACGGACACGCGCTCGCTCAGGCCCACCTCCGCGACGGTGGCGAGGAGCGCCTGTTGTCCGACGAAGCCCTCTCCCGCATGCAGCGGCAGCGCCGTTGAGCCGAGCAGTCCGCGCGTGCGGGTGGGGTTCTCGAACCACCCCCGAGCCGAGGCCGGAGGAGGCTCGGAAGCCGGCTCCCCGGCGCTGGCGGAAGCGCCAGGGAGGACCAGCGACAACATGAGCAGGCAGATGAAACGTGGCGTCATGGGTTCCCCGTCATGGAGGCACACCCCATACGCAACCACCATGCCAGGATGGTTGTGCTCAGGACGCGGGGAGGCAGTGCGCCACCGCGGTCAGCGGATGGCTGACAGGCGCGTCATGCCGCCACGGATTCCCAGCGAGGACACCCGGCCCGTGAGCCGGTCGACCTGCCCGCCCCTCTCCGGCCGCGGTGTCACCGGAAGCGGAAAGTCTCCCAGGACCTCCAATGCGTTCGCGCAGCGCTCGGGGGCTCGCATCCGGTGTCATCGGGCATGGGGACGGGAGCCGCCAACCCAAGGCCACACGGCTCAGGCCCCTGGGCGCTGGACGCTTCGTGTCTGGCGAATCATGGCACGTAGGCGATGCAATCAATCTCCACGCGCAGGCCCGCGTCTGGCAGCGCGGACACCTGCACGGTGGTGCGCGCGGGCCGGTGTCCGGCGAAGACGCGCTCGTAGACGGCGTTCATCCGGGCGAACTCCTGCATGTCCACCAGGAAGACGCCGCAGCGCAGGACATGCTGGAGGCTGGAGCCGCCGGCCACGAGGATGCGCTCCAGGTTGCGCAGCACCTGCTCCGTCTGCGCTTCGATTCCCTCCGCCTGCACGCCGGTCGCAGGGTCCGTGGCGGCCTGTCCGGAGATGAAGAGCAGCCGGTCCAACTGCATGCCGGGAGAGTACGGGCCCGCGGGCTTGGGCAGTCCAGGCGCGACGATGGGTTGATGCTTCGCTGACGTCATGGGATTGCTCCTTGAAAGGCCTGATTGCCTCCGGACCCTGCACTTCAGGGCAGGAGGAAGCGTGACAGCCAGTCCGCCGCGTCGCGGGTCGCCTCGTGCCAGTCCGCTTCTCGCATCATGTGGCCGGACTCCGGGAACTCGCGGTGGCGCAGCCGCTCCGGAGCCTGGGCGTAGAGGGGCTCCAGCTGTGCGTGGAGCGCCTTCGCGGGGCCGGGAGGCACCACGTCGTCCTGCCCTCCGGTCTGGCTGAAGAGGGCCGTGGGGAAGAAGCGCTCCAGGTGGCGGTGCGGGCTGGCCGGCCTGGGCAGCCCCCACTCCGGTGAGCCGAGGAACGGCACGGCGGCGCGCAGCCGCTGCTCCCGCACGAGCGCCGCGTAGGTGATGTAGCCGCCCAGGGAGACACCGCCGATTCCCAGGCGAGCCGGGTCGGCGCCGTGCTCCCCCACCAGCGCATCGAGCAGGGCGGACACCTCGCTCGCGGTGGACTCGACCACGTCGAGGAACTCCTCCATCCAGCGAGGATTCCCCTCGGCGAAGCGCGCGTCGAAGTCCGGGAAGCGGCGCTCGCCGTGTCCCACGGCGTCCACCCCCACCGCGAAGAGTCCCTGGTCCGCGAAGAGCCGCAGCTCGCGCTCGTGGACCTCCTTGCCCCCGCCCAGGCCGTGGAAGAAGAGGACCACGCCCCGGCGGAGCGCTTCGGTCCTCGACCCCTGGTGGACGCCCAGCACCGGGGCCCGGGCCAGGACGAAGCGTGACGTGTGGAGGCTCATGGTCGACTCCTTCCAGTGTTAAACCCCAGGCCATGCTCCTCGAGAAGCTCTACCTCATCGACCGTTCACCACAGTTGGTGCGGGCCTGGACGGAAGCCTTCGAGCCATTCGACTTCGTCGCTGTGCGGGAGGAGGACTTCTTCGCCATTCCGGCGGACGCCATGGTCAGTCCGGCCAACAGCTTCGGCATCATGGACGGCGGACTGGACCTGGCGATCCGCGACACCCTGGGCCTCCAGGTCCAGGAGGCCGTGCAGCGCGCCATCCTGGCGGAGCACCACGGCGAGCTTCCCGTCGGCGCCGCGGTGGTCGTCCCCTCCGGTGACACGCGCTGGCCGTTTCTCGTGGCCGCGCCGACCATGCGCATCCCGGAGAGCGTAGCGCAGACGGTCCACGCCTACCTCGCGTTCCGCGCCGTCCTGCTCGCCGTGAAGCGCCACAACCAGGCCGCGGGCGCTCCGGTCATCCGCACCCTGGTCTGCCCGGGGCTCGGCACCGGCATTGGCGGGATGGATGTCCGGCGCTGCGCCGTCCAGATGCGGATGGCGTTGATGCACGTCCTCGACCCCGCGCGCATCCCGTCCTTCCGGGACATCCACCTCGTGCACCGGGCGATGCGCTCCGTATAGACATGCGCTCAACGCGCAACACGTGAATCCATGGCTTGAGTCGCTTGAGACACCGTGAGGCCAGACGGACCGTGATTCCTGGGGCTATTGACCGTCTGTGATGGCTTGCTAGAACGCGCGCCGTGGGTGTGGGGTGAACGCGTGGCCTTCGGGACCTCGCCGCCTCCGCCAGAGGGGGAACCATGCATCGTGGCATCGTATGGAGACGCAGGGTCCGCACCCGCGTGAACATGCTGTTCGACCCATGCAACGGGTTGGCTTGTTTCAATGACGAAAGCTTCGCCTGTCTGGATTGAAGGCTTCGCGGGACTTCCTCTTCACCCCTCCTCATCCATGTCATCTCAAATGCCATTTCCGGCTCCGGCTCCCGCATGGGGGCGGTTCCTGGTCGTCGTGTCCGCGGTGTTCACCCTGGCCGCCTGTCAGAAGGCGGCCACTCCCTCCGAGCCCCAACCCGAGGACGTGGGCGCCGCGCGCCTCGTCGTCGCCGTGCACCAGGGGGTGACCGCCTCCGACGTGCAGCGGGTGGACCTCACGGTGGATGGCCCGGGCCAGCCGGAGCTCACCGTGCAACTGGCGCAGGACGGTTCGGTGTGGACCGTCCTCATGAGCCAGCTTCCCGCCGGCACCGGGCGCCGCTTCCGGGCCTTCGCGTATGACGCGAGCGCGCGGCTCCTCTACCGGGGCGAGGCGGCGGACGTCACCATCACCGCCAACCAGACGGTCCAGGTGAACATCCTGCTGCAGCAGGTGGACCCGCCTCCCGACTTCGAGAACGCCGGCCCCGTCATCACCTCGCTGGTGGTGTCCCGCTCGTCCGTGGAGCGGGGCGGCTTCGTGGACATGCGGGCGACCGCCGCCGACCCGAACACCGGGGACGTGCTCACGTACGCGTGGACCGCGACGGCAGGCACCTTCAGCACCCCCTCCGCGCTGTCCTCGCGTTGGACGGCCCCCATGGTGGAGGGCTCGCAGACGGTGACGCTGACGGTGGCGGATCCGCTGGGCGCGTCCACCGCGGTGAGCTTCCCCATCGTCGTGGAGGGCGAGGACACGGGTGGGGCCGTGGTGTCCGGGCAGTTCAACTCCTGGCCGCAGGTGGTGTCCCTGACCGGCTTCCCGACGCAGGTGGTTCCCCACCAGTCCCTGGGCGTGAGCGCCCAGGGCGTGGACAGCGACGACGCCGCGGCGAACCTCCACTACGCCTGGACCGCGAGCTGCGCGGGCACCTGGACGGACGAGGGCACCGCGAACGCGCGCTTCACCCCCACGGCGCTGCCCGCGCAGAGCACCTGCGCCAACTGCCAGCTCACCGTGCGCGTGACGGACGGCCGCGGCGGCGAGGGCCTGGGACACCTGGGCATCTGCGTGGGCGCGCCGGTGTCACCCAACGCGCTGCCGCGCATCACCGACGCGTCCCAGTCGACCACCACCGTGGGCCCGGGGAGCACGGTGCATTTCACCGTCCGCGCCATGGACCCGGAAGGCACCGCCCTGGGCTTCGCCTGGGAGGCGCCGGTGGGCACCCTGGGCACGCCGGTCTCCACCGCTGATGGCAGCGAGGTCACCTGGACGGCCCCCGCGTGCCTCGACGCGCAGGCGACGCCGGTGGTGCGCGCCCGCGTGACGGACGCGGAAGGCCTGGAGGCGCTGCGGACCTTCTCCCTGACCTGGACGGGCCCCGCGTGCGCCACGGCGCTGCAGGGCGTGGTGAACCACCGCTACTTCACCACCGGGAACGCGTCCGTGACGCGGGGACAGGACCTGGCCGGCGTGGCGGTGGAGGCCCTGGTGGAGCAGGGTGACGGCACGTTCCTCCTCTATCCCGGCACGGGCGCGGCGGATGGCACGTTCACGGTCGCGGGCGTCCCCCAGGGGCCCTACACCCTGCGGCTGGGCAATGCGTACGTGGTGACGTCCTCGCGCGCTCCGAACCTGGGCAGTGACATCCAGGGGCGTCCGGACGTGGTGGCCGCGAACACGAGCACCTTCCTCTCCGTGGACCTCCAGGGCCTGGCTTCGTGGCAGGGCAGTGACTTCATGGAGATCTACTCCCCGGGCACGGCGCTCTACGCCGCGGGCACGAACGGGCTCGTGCAGTCGGGGACGCCGCTCGCCGCGGGGGCCCAGCGGTGGACCCAGACGCTGAGGTATTCGGGCATGGAGAACGCGGTCCTGGTGGACGCCAGCGCGGGAGACCCGGTGACCTTCCATCAGCTCTCCGCGAAGACCGATTCGTCGTATGGCGCGCCCATCACCTACAACGCGGCCACCCGTGCCTTCACGGCGCCGCTGGTGGTCACCCAGGGGAGCACGGCGAGCTTCACGGGCACGATGACCGCGCTGCAGGACCAGTCCCTCACGCTGGACCTGCGCTCCCCGGCCTTCGAGGCGCTGCGCACCGAGGTGCACCCCACCGCCAGCGTGGTCCGTCACGACCTGTACTTCATCGCGGTGCCCGACGGCACGCGGGCAGGCTACGCGCTGGCGCCGGACCTGCTGACCTGCTCGCTGCCGGCGGGGAGCCCGAATCGCGTCTATTCATTCGTCTACGGCAATCCCTATCCGTCGTTCACGCAAGCGGGGATGGTCCAGACGAATTTCAACATGGCGCTGATGGCACCGGGCGCGACCCAGCCGCTGACCTTGCGCCTATCGGTGGGGTTCAACGACGTCATGCCCGCGTTCGCGGTGAACGCGGTCGCGCCCCGGCTGAGCCCGCCTCGCGGGGCGACGCTGGCGGGGCAGGCCGCGTCCGGGAACCTGACGGGCGTGGGGCTGATGCCGCGCCTTTCCTGGGGGGCGCCCACCGTGGGCACCGCGACCCACTACGGGGTCTACCTCTACGAGGTCTTCGTGAACGCCCAGGGGCGCACGTCACAGGTCGCGGGCGGGCCGGTGGCGAAGTTGTACACGGCGGGCACGTCGCTGCGGCTGCCCCCCGGGGTCCTGATGTCGGGCAAGTCCTACTTCGCCATCATCGAGGCCCGCTCCTCCGGTAACGCCGACTTCCAGGGCCACCCCTTCCGGTCCACCTACCCGGAGGCGAAGGCGATGACCGTGACGGGTGTCTTCACCCCGTGAGCGTCGCGCCCCGCTGAATCCTGCTTCTTGGAGCCCCCATGGCGCGTTCGTGGGGGCTCCTCGTCGTCTGACGACCAACGGCGCCTGCGCTGCCGGGGTGATGTCCAAGGCCGTCTCCCTTTGCCAATACTCCGCGGCCTCATCCCTTGGGCTTCAGTCTGGCTGAGAGGGATTGAGAACAGGGGGAGGCGCCTCATGAAGAAAGCATTCACTCCGTTGTTGCTCGCGCTCGCCGTGGCGCTGCTGGCGGGCTGCTCTGATTCCTCTGGCGAGGTCGGCTCGGTCCGGTTCGCGGTCTCCGCCAGTCAGGCCCTTGCCTCGGACATCGCTCGCGTTTCGGTCACCTCGAGCGCCGCGGATATCCCCGCGGTGACCGTGGACCTGGCTGCGACCAACGGCGTGTGGGGTGGCATCATTGGCAACATTCCCGCAGGCTCCAATCGCTCCTTCGTGGCCCAGGCCTTCGACTCCTCCGGCACCCTGCGCTTCGAAGGCTCCGCCACGGGCGTCACCATCACCGCCAACCAGGCGACCCTGGTCGCCATCACCCTTCAGCAGCTCAATCCTCCGCCTCCCTTCGACAACGAGGCGCCCTTCATTGACGCCCTGGTGGCCTCCTCCACCTCCGTGGCCGCGGGGGGCTCCATTTCCCTGATGGCCATCGCGCATGATGCCAATCCGGGCGATACCCTCACCTACGCCTGGACCGCCACCGCGGGCTCCTTCTCCACTCCCTCGGAGGCCGCGACGTCGTGGACCGCGCCTGCCACCGCGGGCATTCAAAGCCTGACGCTGACCGTGACGGATTCGCGCGGCCTGGCCTCCAGCGCCGTGCTGGCGATCAGCGTCGCTCCTGGCCCGGAGGGAGATGCGGAGCTGTCTATCTGCTTCAACAGCTTCCCCGTGGTGGCCGCTGTCAGTGCCAGCCCCACGCAACTGGCCGTGGGGCAGACGACGTCCGTCTCCGCCTCGGCTTCCGACCCGGACGGCGACAGCCTCTCCTACTCCTGGAGCGCATCCTGTGACGGCACCTGGGCCAACGCCTCCTCCAGTTCGGCTCAGTTCACTCCGTCGGTCCTGCCCGGCAGTGCCTGCAACAATTGCCGTCTGACTGTCGCTGTTTCGGATGGGCGCGGCGGACAGACCACGGGCACCGTCGCGCTGTGCGTCAGCGACATGACCCCGGCCAACCAATTCCCCCCCGTCATCATCCGCTCCTACCGCTCGTCGGACACGGCCTCCCCGGGACAGGTTCTCACCTACGAGGTGGTGGCCAGCGACCTGGAGGGCTCCCCGCTCACCTTCTCCTGGGCGTTCACTGGCGGCACGCTGGGCACGCCGGTCAGCGACGCCACCCGCAGCCGCGTCACCTGGACGGCTCCCGCCTGCGGCCCAACGCCCCTTTCCATCACCGCCATCGTTACCAACGAGTTCCAACTGACCACCACCCGCACCTTCACCGTGACGGGGTTGCCGGCCTGTGAGGGGCGTTGGGCCTCGACGGGAAGCATGCTCGAACCTCGCTGGGGCTTCACGCTGACGCTGCTGCCCAACGGCAAGGTGCTCGCCGCGGGCGGATACAACCAGGAGACCGGCACCATCCTCGCGACGGCGGAGCTGTACGACCCGGCCTCGGGCACCTGGAGCCCTACCGGCTCGATGCCCGCGGAGCGCTGGCTGCAAACGGCGACCCTGCTGCCGGATGGAAAGGTTCTCGTTGCAGGGGGATTCGGCGAAAATGCCGGCTTCATTTCGTCGGCGTTGCTGTACGACCCGGCCTCGGGCACCTGGAGCCCGACCGGTTCCATGAACCAGTCCCACGTCGAACAGACGGCGACACTGCTGCCCGACGGCAGGGTCCTCGCGGTGGGGGGCAGCATCAACCCGGAGGCGGAGTTGTACGACCCGGCCTCGGGCACCTGGAGCCCTACCGGATCCATGGCCGCACCTTGCCGCTATTGCTCGGCGACGCTGCTGCCCGATGGCAAGGTGCTCGTGGCGGCAGGACAAGACCCCTTTTTTGGTGTCCTCGCGACGGCGGAGCTCTACGACCCGGCGTCGGGCACCTGGAGTCCGACGGGGTCCCTGGCCGAAGCGCGATTTGCCTATTCGTCGGCACTGCTCCCCAACGGCCAGGTGCTCGTCACGGGGGGAGGCAACGACACCAGCGTCTTCGCGACGTCGGAGGTGTACGACCCGGCGTCTGGCATCTGGAGCCCTACCGGAGCCATGGCCGAAGCGCGCTCGTTTGCGTCGTCAGCGCTGCTGCCGGATGGCAGGGTTGTCGTCGCAGGGGGATACGGTTCCATCGGTGGCAGCGGCCTCGTGACGTCGGAGGTGTACGACCCGGCGTCGGGCACCTGGAGTGGAACCAGCTCCTTGCTTGAACCGCGGGCGCGCGCGCCGGCGGTACTGCTGCCCAATGGCAAGGTCCTCATCGTGGGGGGCCTCTTCGGTTTCACGTCCCTCGCGACGGCGGAGCTGTACACGCCCTGAACGCCGGGGACCGCTCAGCCGTATCGCTCGCTGAGCGGTCCGGGCGCGATGCGAGTGCTGAACGGCTCTCGGGGGCATGGGCGCCGCGGTGTCCGTCATTCGAAGGCGGGACCGCTGGGCGTTCGACACCGCCGGGGCCTTCAGCGACGGCGTGCGCAGGGCGTCGAGCGAGTCGAGCGGCATGTTTCATCATGTAAAGGCTCGCATCCGCGGGGGGATGACGCCCTCCGTCATGGAAGGAATTGGCGGCCACTGGATTCCGTCATCGCCGGGGCCTGCGATGCGGGTTTTTCTGGCAGAGTGTGTGCCTTCACTGGGGGCCCGCCATGCAGAGCAGTGCCATCACCGAGGTGTTCCTGCCGATTGCCCTGGGGGTGATCATGCTCGGCCTGGGGCTGAGCCTCACCCTCGCGGACTTCCGCCGCGTGGCGGTGTATCCGCGCGCGGCGCTGGTGGGCCTGGGCTGTCAGACGCTGCTCATGCCTGGGGTCTGTTACGCCATCGCGACCGGCTTCGGGCTGCCTCCCCAGCTGGCCGTGGGGTTGATGCTGCTCTCCGCCACGCCGGGCGGCGCGACCGCGAACCTCTTCAGCCACCTGGCCAAGGGTGATGTCGCGCTGAACGTGAGCCTGACGGCGGTCAACAGCGTGCTGTCGCTGTTCACGCTGCCGCTCATCGTGAACTTCTCCCTGGCGCACTTCATGGGGGAGGAGCGCGCCATTCCGTTGCAGTTCGCCAAGATCGTCCAGGTGTTCGGCATCGTCCTGGTGCCCATCTCGCTGGGAATGTGGGTGCGCGCGAAGCGGCCGGCGCTCGCGAGTGGCCTGGACCGGCCCGTGCGCATCATCTCGGCGCTGTTCCTGGTGCTCGTGGTGCTGGCGGCGACGCTCAAGGAGCGGGACCAACTGGTCACGTACTTCCAGGGCGTGGGGCTCGCGGCGCTGGCCTTCAACCTGGCCAGCATGGCGGTGGGGTTCGTGGTGCCCGTCCTGCTGCGTATCGAGCGCAAGCAGGCGGTGGCGATCGCGATGGAGGTGGGCATCCACAACGGCACGCTCGCCATCGCCATCGCCTCCAGCCCCCGGTTGCTCAATGACGGCGTGATGGCCATTCCCGCGGCCATCTACAGCGTCATCATGTTCTTCACCGCCGGAGTCTTCGGCGCCCTGGTCGCCCGGAGGCAGGCCGCGAGCGCGGCAGCGGAGGACCTTCAGCCGCGCCGGGCTCCGTGAAACGCTTCGGCCATGCCCGGAGCACCCTCGCGAGCGCCCTGAGCGCCGGAAAGCGATGTCGCCCACGACCGACGCAAGGCTTCGCCGGACCTCCGGGGGGCCGGCCCCCGGTGCCCAGGAGCGGGTCGTGTGAACCTAGAGGTCCTTCAGGTTCCAGTCGATCTTCACGAGCCCGGTCGTCCTGCACTTCACCGTGTGGTCCTCGAGCGACGTGCTCGCGATGGTGAGCGTGACGGCCTCGCCGCTCGCCATGGTGAAGGTGAAGTCGGAGCGGTGGCCCATGCCGGTCGGGCCGCGGCCCGTGACGACGATCTTGTTGTTGTAGACGACGCCATCGTAGCTCTCGATGGAGATCTTCTGCACGTACGAGCCTCCGTCGCCCTTGATGCACTGCGAGAGGTCCGTGTTGCCGTTGATGGACACCAGGGCGGAGCCGGGGAGCATCGGGCCACCCGTGGCCGTGCCAATCGAGGAGCCGCAGTTGGTGGAGCTGAAGGCATTGGTGCTGGACATGGTCGTTCTCTCCTGAGCGTGAGGTGGGATTGGGCCGGAGCGGCTTCGTGCCGCTCGCGACGCATCCCCTCAGTACACAGGGCGTGCCAGCACGCGGACGCCTCGGGACACACGCGCGGCGCCTGGAATGGCCCTCCTTCGACGCGTCGAAAACGCCCGTTCGACGTCGATTCGACGCGTCGAAGTCAGGTTACACCTGCCGCGGGTCGCTCAGTACGTGCAGCGCAGGACCTGGCGGTAGGTGCCGCACTGGCTGAAGTCCGTCGTGCCCGCGGGCTGCGAGTGATAGCAGGCGGAGACGGCGGGGTCGCAGGGCGCGCTGGGCCAGACGTCGTAGGCGTCGCCGTCGGTGAGCGCGAACTCCGTCACGCGCGCCACCAGCCGGGCGGTCTTCTGCATCGTCGCGCCGTTGTCGCCGCCCGCGCTGAAGGCGAGCGGGACTGTGTGCGGGTCGATGGCCTGGTGCAGCTTCGTGTACGTCCAGTCGAGCTTGTAGTTGGGCCGGCCGTAGACGGACGGGATGCCGTCGGGCGCCGTGACGGAGAGCCAGTCGGTGTACCCGGAGACCGAGGCGTGGCCCCGGTAGAGGAGGTTGTCGTTGCCCTGGACGACGTAGCGGGGGGTGACCGCCTCGTCGATCCAGATGCCCGAGGAGCCGCGGAAGTCGAAGAAGCGCGGGGCCACCACGATGCGCGCGGTGTACGAGCGCGGCGTGCCCGTGTTCGTGGTGACCTTGACGAAGAGCGGCAGGCCCGAGAGCACCGTGTTGAGCTCGTGCCCCTCGTGGAGGACGATCTCGAACCGGCGCTCGCTGATGACGTTCGCGTCCCCGAAGGCGTCGTCCGGAACGAAGCTGAGGACGTCCGCGAGGTAGCGGTTCGCGGTGGCGCGGATGACGAGCGCGCGGACGCCGTCACGCTGCTCGAAGGTGCCGAGCGTCTCGAAGCTCAGCTCGTTGTCACCCACCGTGGCGTAGAGGCGGGTCGCCGTCTCCGCGGCGGTGCTGACACCCAGCTCCTCTGGGGACTCGGCTTCGATGGGGGTGTTGTCACAGGCCGCGAGCGCGGTGAAGCAGGTCAAGGCAAGGGCACGCAGATGCATGGGGGGCTCTCCAGGTGAGGCGTTATCTGTATCACGCGCCCCTGACACCGCTCCGGGCTGGGATTGTGTCAGCCTTGTCACGACAGGCCCACTCACTTGCCTTTCCGGCCCGGACCACCCGGTTCGCGTGCCCGTGCCGTATGTGGGGGGCCGCGATGCCGCGCGGAAGGGAGACCGACACGATGGGCGGCGATGGACTCTGGCTGAGGCTTCTCCCGGGCGCTGGGGGAGATGGGACGGTGGACCTCCAGGCGCGGGTCCGCTCGGGGGCATTCTCGGGGCAGGGAAGTGACGAGTTCGACGTGGAGACGCTCCGCGGCTTCGCTTCAGCACTGACCGCCTTCCCCCTGGGAGCGGAGGCGCGGCGGGGCATCGTCGCCGCGTCCTGGCAGGTGTCCGACAGGGGCCGGCGCGAGCAGGTCCACGTCGCGCTCTCCGCGTACCCCATCAACAGCCGGGGGGAACTGGGCGTCCGCGTGCGGGTCGCCACCCGCGCGAACACCCACGACCGTCCCGAGGCCACCCACGTCGCGGAGGTGGAGCTCACGACGGGCTACAGCGCGCCTGGCCGCTTCGCGGAGCAGCTCACCTCGCTGCTCGACGGAAGGGTTGAAGAGGCTTCGCTGCTCCCGGACTGAAGCTGGAGCCCCGCCGCGCATGGGAGTTCACCCGGACACGCTGCCTGGGACTCACTGAGAGTCATTGCTTCTAGGACTTCCGGACCATTCTTCATCTGTCCGTGTGTCCAGGGCAGACCCCGAGAGGGAAATTGTAATCCCTGATTCCCGATATCTACTGTCAAGCATGTCTTTCGAATTGACGGTTGTTCAAGGGCTCGTGCACAGTCCGCGTCGTTGATTGTCTTCATGCGCGATGGCGCGTTGGCTGGATTCGAGACACATCCCGGCCTGCGCCTCGCTCCAGGGAGACAGCAACATCCTGCTTGGACATCGGGTTCGAGTACATCCTGGAAAGCAAATCGTGAATAGAACAAGTGCAGTGATGCTCTGTCTGGTGGCGGCACTGGTGTCGGTCGGCGCATCCGCGGCCTCGTACTCCGGGTCGATCAGCAACGATGGTGGCCTGCGAATGGGCGACACGCTCATTTCGTCCAACGGCAATTACCGGTTGCTGCTCCAGCACGATGGAAACCTCGTGGTCTCCCGCATCGCTGACAACGGGTTGATCTGGGCGAACTACAAGCTCGGCGCCACGGTCGTCGTCGTGCAAGGCGACACCAACTTCGTCGCGTATGACGACCGGACCAGTCCGGCGACGGTCATCTGGCACACCGGGACGGGCGTCTCGCCGTTCACGGGGGCGACCCTGCGGCTCCATGATGATGGGGCGCTGAGGCTCTACAACGGCCTGGGCACCCAGGTCTGGAGCACCCCCGTCGACCCGCAGACCGTCCCGGTCACACCTCCTCCTGCTCCCACGGGCGGGTGGTCCTGTTCGGGAGCGTCCATCCCGAGCGGATGGGTCCTCACCTCGTACCTTGCCAGTGGATGCGCCGGCGCGGGCTCCTGGTACCAGGAGCCCGCTCGCGATGGCATCTGGACCTGCGCGGGCTCGCCGATCGTGGCCGGGTACGTCGTCACCGGCCACAATCGCACCGGCTGCAGCGGCCTCGGCTCCTGGTATCACCAGCTCGTCAAGGATGGCCTCTATGTCTGCCCGGAGTCCCCCGTTCCCTCCGGCTACTTCATCTCCGGCAACGACCTGACCGGATGCAGTGGCCTTGGCGCGTGGCGCATCTCGAAGATCTCGACCACCCCCGGCTGGTACTGCGCGGGGGCGCCCATTCCGGACGGCTACGTTCTCACGGGGTTCATGTCCACGGGCTGCAACGGCGCGGGAGCCTGGTACCAGCAGCCCGCAAAGGACGGACTCTGGACCTGCTCAGGCTCACCGACCCCGTATGGGTACGTCAGCACCAACTGGATGCGCACCGGCTGCAACGGCGTGGGCGCCTGGTACCATCAACTCATGCGCGCGGGCCTCTGGGTCTGCCCGTACACGAACATTCCCTCCGGTTACTCCCTCACCACCTATGACGCGACCCGATGTGGCGGCATTGGTGGGTGGTTCAGCGTGAAGAACTGACCGGGGGCTCACGGCAACTCCACCGCGTGGCAGCGCTTGTTTTGATTGGCGCTGCCACGGCTTGTTTCGTCCCGGAAAAATCCTCCAGGGCCGCAAGCCAGGAGGGGGGCTCCTTCCAAGAAATCCTGGGGTGTGAGATTTCACCCCGGGTTTTTCCCCCAAGGAGTCCAACAGTGCTTCGACATGCATCACGATGGGTCACGACGTGCGTCGTGGGTTTCACCTGGGTCCAGCTGGGCTGTGGTCCCTCTCAGCCGGCGGCTCCGGAGACACCGCGCACCGAGGAGGCCGCGCAGCCGCTGCTGGCGGGTGAGCGCTCCCTCTTCGGCGCCTCCGCGGTCCCGGCCGTGGCGGCCGCGAATGACAGCGCCGCGGTGGAGCTGGGTGTGCGCTTCCGCAGCGACGCGCCCGGGCAGATCAAGGGCGTGCGCTTCTACAAGGGCGCGGGCAACACGGGCACGCACACCGGCAGCCTGTGGACGGCGTCCGGCTCGCTGATGGCCACCGCCACCTTCCAGAACGAGACGGCCTCCGGCTGGCAGGAGGTGCGCTTCACCACGCCGGTGTCCATCAACGCGAACACGGACTACGTCGTCTCGTATCACGCGCCCGCGGGACACTACGCGGTGACGAGCAATGGCTTCGCGTCCGCGCTGTCCGCTCCGCCCCTGCATGCGCCCGCGAGCGGGACGGGGGGCGGCAACGGCCTCTACCGCTACGGCACGAGCGGCTTCCCCACCGACAGCTTCCAGGCCAGCAACTACTGGGTGGACGTGGCCTTCCAGCCCAATGACACCACGCCTCCGACGGCGCCCACGAACGTGGTGGCGACGCCCAACTCGTCCACCGCCATCGACCTGACCTGGTATGCGTCCGTGGACGGCAACGGCGAGATGCAGGGCAACGCGCGCTGGCACCTGGTGTACCGGGCCGGCCAGCTCATCGCGGAGCTGCCGGGCACCACCACGAGCTACCGCGACACCGGCCTCACGCCCGACACCGCGTATTCCTACACCGTGCGCGGCCGTGACGCCGCCGGCAACGTGGGGCCCGATTCCGCCACCGTCACCGCCACCACGCTCGCGGGCAGCAGCTGCAATCCCTGTAGCTTCTGGAACGTGGTGACGGGCGATCCGCATGGCATCAACGGGGACTCCACGCCGGCCGAGGTGGGCCTGAAGTTCCACTCGGACGTCGCGGGCACGGTGACCAAGGTCCGCTACTACAAGAGCGGCATGGACACCCCCCCGGCCGTGGGCCACCTGTGGAGCGCCACCGGTACGCTGCTGGGCACCACCGTCACGGCGCCCGTGGAGAGCGGCTTCGGCTGGCGTGAGCTGGCGTTCCCGACGCCGGTGAGCATCGCCGCGAATACGACGTATGTCGTTTCGTACTTCGCGCCCGGGGGCTACTACGGCATCACGGCCAGCTACTTCGCCAGCGCGGGCGTGGACATGCCGCCCCTGCACGCCCTGTCCTCGCCCGCGGCCGGCGGCAACGGCGTGCGCCATCTCAATGGCAGCGCCTTCCCCACGGACACGTATTACAACGCCAACTTCTGGGTGGACGTCGCCTTCGTGCCCGCGACGGGCAACGCGTCCCCGGTCGACGTGTCCGTGCAGCATGCCTTCCCCGCCGGGTCGGGCGTCCGGGGCGAAGCGCTCTTCTATGACATCACGGTGACGAACCACGGCACGCGGACGGCCACCAACCTCACGCTCGATGTCCCCGTTCCCACGGGACTCGCGCCCTTCGCCTTCACTCCGTCCGCGTCGGTGGGCTCGTGTGGCTACCGCACCAACGACGTCATGCATTGCGACATCACGAGCCTGCCGGCCGGGCAGGACGCCGTCGTCCGCATGACGCTGGTGCCTTCGCTCGCCGGGACGTTCCAGTTCCAGGCGATCGTCACGGCCTCCGAGACGGACAACGTGCCGGGCAACAACACGAGCACGCTGACCATCCCCGTGGGCCCCTCGACGAACCTGGTCACCTTCGATGGCTTCGACGGTGCGGACGAGGCCATCGCCGGCCCCCACGGCCCCTTCTACTTCGTGCAGAACAAGTGGTACCTGGGGTCGCCCTGGGGCGGGTTCTCCACGAAGAGCATCTCGTTCAACGGCGGAGGGGTGAACCAGGGGCAGCTGAACCTGTACGGGGCGCGGACCATCGTCGGCCTCGACGCCTTCACCTGGGACGCGGGCGCGACGCTGACCCTGAGCTGCTTCAACCAGCCCACGCGCACCTTCAACCTGACGGCGGGGCAGGTGACCCACGTGGTGACGAACTGGCAGGGCACCTGCTCGTCCGTCACCTTCGCGACGTCTAACGGCTGGGACACGAACTTCGACAACATCGAGCTGTCGCCGCTGCCCTGAGCCGTTGAGGGAGGCTACTTCCGCGGGGGCTTCGGTGCCTCCGCGGGAGGCGCCTTGGGGAAGGCGAGGTAGCCCTTCTCGGTGTACCAGGCGAGCACCTCCACCTGGAGCCGGCCCGCCTTGACCATCGGGTCCTGCTCGGCGAGCTGCCGCGCCTCCTGCTTCGTGGCCGTGCGGTAGATGCACGCGCCGCGCATGCCCACGTCGTCCTGCTCGTCGAAGGGGCCCGCGAGCACCATCTTTCCGCTCTCCCCCATGCGGGTGAGGTGCGCGAGGTGCTCGCCCTGCAGCTTCTGGAGGGCGTCGGGCTCCATCTTGGGAGCGTTGGGCGCCCGCTTGAGCAGGACGAGGTAGTGCTTGTCGAACTCGAGCTTCTTCTCGGCCGCCGCCGCGGGCTTCGTGGCCGGCGCGGCAGGGGCGGAGGAGAGGGTGAGCAGCAGCAGCGTGGTGGTGAGCATGATGTCAGGCACGCTAGGGTGCGTGCCCGACATCGCGCCAGCTTCCCACGGTGAGCGCCAGCGCTCTACGGGTGCGCGGAGTGCGCGGTGCGGGCGACAGGCTCCAGGGCCGCGGCGTGCGCGGGGTGGGCGAGCGGCTCCTCGATGGGCGCGGGCTGCATGAGGCCTGCTCCCAGGAGCGCACCCTCGAGCGAGCCGTGCATCCGCTTCTCGAGCAGGTGCTGCGTGAGCGGCTCGAGCGCGGCCTCCAGATGGGGCGGCACCTTCACCAGCGCCAGGTGCGAGCCGCGCACGGCGAGGAACTCCGCCAGGTACTGGAGCGTCGCCACACCGGCGGCGTCCACGAGCGACACCCGCGCCAGGTCGATGACGACGAGCTTCGCCCAGGGCGGGCCTTCGACGAGGTCGTAGAGCTTGAGGTGGTTGATGAAGAGGATGGGCCCGTCCACGCGCGCGACCAGGAGGTCCAGCGCCTCGGGGGCGTTGGGCGCTTCCGGGGCCTGCATGTGCAGGCCGCGCTGCAGCTGCGACGCATCCTCTACCCGCTGCACCTCCAGCCGCAGGGCGCCATGGCGCCGCACGTAGAGGAGGCTGGCCAGCGCGAGCCCGGCCCCGATGCCGACAAACACGTTGAACATAGCGATCCCCAGCGCGGTGACGAGCACCACGCCCAACGTCGACTTGGACTGATTCCACATGGCAACAAGGCCCTCCAGATTGAGCAGGCGCACCCCCACGACCAGCAGGATGGCGGTAAGTGCGGCAATGGGGATGCGCGCCACCAGCGGCGCGAGCAGCGCCATGGCCACGAAGAGCCACAGGGCATGCAGGACAGAAGCAGCGCGGGTGCGCGCGCCCGCTTGAATGGAGGCGCTGGCGCGCACGATGGCGCCCATCACCGGGAAGCCGCCAAACACGCCGGCCGCGATGTTGGCCAGGCCCTGCGCAACCAGGTCCTGGTCCAGGTCACTGTGGGTGGTCGCACCCGTGAGCGTATCGAGCGAGCTCGTCGCGAGCAGCGAGCCGAGCGACGCGAGCAGCGCGAGTCCGAAGGCCGCCGGCAGGAGGCTCGCGAAGTGCACGCCCTCGAAGGACGGCAGCGTCGGCATGGGCAGCGAGCGCGGCAGGGCGCCCACCGCGTCGTAGCCCGCGCCGAGCGAGACCATGAGCACGGTGCCGATCGTCAGGCCCACGAGCACCGCGGGGATGCGCTTGTGCACCCGGGGCAGGCCCACCATGGCCAGCGCCGTGAGGGCTCCGGCGGCGACCCCGAGCCAGCCAATGCGCTCGCCCCAGGTGCGCTGCAGCACGAGCGCCACGGCGTTCGTGTGCGTGTCCTCCACCGCGAACAGCCGCGGCAATTGCGTGTTGAGCAGCAGGAGCCCGATGCCCACCGTGAAGCCCATCACCACCGGCCGGGGAATGAGCCGCGCGAACCGTCCGGCGCGCACGAGCCCCAACGCAACCTGCATGGCGCCCGCGAGCACCGTAGCGATGGCGAGGCCCGCGGCCCCATGGACCGCCACGATGGCCGCGGCCATGGGCAGCAGCGCTGCTTCGGGGCCCGTGACCTGGTAGCGGCTGCCACTGAGCAGCCCGCCCACGATGCCCGCCACCACGCCGGAGACGAGTCCCACGCTCGCGGGCAGCCCCGCGGCGGTCGCGAGCGCGACGTTGAGAGGAAGTGCGACACAGGCCACGCTCAAGCCCGCGGCCGCGTCGGCTGGCAGGCTGCTGGGCTTTACCATCTCGCGCCAGCTGTGGATGAGCTCGCCCGCACGCCGGGTCGAGAAGGGTCGCTTGGAGAGAGCGGTCGTCGAACGCATGGTCGACGCGTCTTTCAGATGCCGTGCCAGACGCCGTGTCAGAGGGGAGGGCGCCTCCGCTGTCGGTCCACCCCAGCAACCCCCCTGTCGGCTGGGACCAACACTGTTGGGAGCGACAGACGGCGTGCGAAGTGACGGGCCGTGCGCACGGACGCGCGTTAGATTGCGCGCCATGTTGGTGCTTCGACTGCGCGCCCGGCTCCTGTTGTCCTACGCGGTGGTCACCGCGCTGCTGGTGGCGGCGTTCTCACAGATGGCCGTGGGCCTCATGCGCACCCACGAGGTGGTGGCGAGCGTGGGCCAGGAGGAGCTTGCCTCCTTCGAGCGCGAGCAGCGGGTGTACGTCGCGGCCTGGGCGCTCGAGCTGGCGGTGCGGCGCGGAGTGGTGGCCTGCGAGCAGCACGACAGCAGCGCGGCTGACGTGCACCGCGCTGTCGCCAACGCACGCAAGGAGCTCCAGACCGCGCTCGGCGCCGGGACGGTGCAGCTCGATGCGGGCATCCGCGCGAGCGCCCAGGACTATGTGCAGTACGCCCTGCAGCTGGAGCAGGCCGGCACCTGTGAGTCGATGCTGTCGTTTCCCCTGAGGGAGCGGCGGCTCCAACTGGATGAGGTCCTCACCACCGTGTGGTCCGAGCGCACGCGGGACATGCGCCTGGCCATCCAGGCGAAGGAGGACCAGGCGCGTGGCATCGGCTCGACGGCGCTGCGCACCGGCGGACTCTTCGGCCTGCTGGGCATCCTCGCCGCGGGAGCGCTCGCCTTGTCGCAGGCGCGCGCGGTGTCGAACTCGGTGGCGCTGCTCTCCACGCATGCGCGCCGCATCGGCCAGGGGGACTTCAGCCCGCTGCCCCCCTTGCGCGGGCCCGAGGAGCTGCGCGCGCTCTCGCTGGACCTGGACCGCATGCGTGGGCGCCTGGCGGAGCTGGATCAGCTCAAGAGCGCGTTCGTGGCCTCGGTGTCCCACGACCTGCGCACGCCGCTGGCCCGGGTGCGCGAGGCCCTCTCGCTCCTGGCGGATGGCAGCACGGGCCCCCTGACGCAGCAGCAGGCCCGCGTGGTGAAGCTCGCCCAGGCGGCGTGCGAGCGTGAGATTCGCATGGTGACCTCCGTGCTGGACCTGTCGCGCGTGCAGTCCGGCCAGCCGCTGCAGCGCAATGCCGGCGCCTCGGTGGACCAGATCGTCCAGAACGTCCTCCGGGACCTCGCCTTCGAAGCGGATGAGCGCAAGGTCCAGCTGGTGTACGACGCCGCCCCCAAGCCCGTGCGCGCACCCATCGATGACCCTCTGGTCGAGCGTGCCCTGTCCAACCTGGTGAGCAACGCCATCTCCGTCTCCAGCGCGGGCAAGACGGTGCGCATCACGTGTGAGCTGGTGAGCCGCAAGCGCCCTGGCGCCGCCAGCCCCGTGCCCGCGGTCCAGCTGTCCGTCGCGGACCAGGGCCCGGGCGTGCCCGCGCACGCGCGCGAGTGGATCTTCCGGCCCTTCGCGAGCCTGGAGGTGGGCGGGCGCCGCAGCACGGGGCTGGGCCTGACCATCGCGCGTGAGATGATCACCGCGCACGGAGGGGAGCTGTCGCTCGAGGAGACGTCCGGGCCTGGCGCCACCTTCACCTTCTGGATTCCCCTTGAAGACCCCGCCTCCCCTGGAGTCCGCCTTGACGCCTGAGCCCACCGCCCAGCAGCCCCATGTGCTCCTGGTGGACGATGACCTCCAGCTCGCGGAGCTCATGTCCATGCGGATGACTTCACGCGGCTACCGCGTGACCGTGGAGGGCGAGGGCAGGAGCGCCCTGCGCAGACTCGCGCAGGAGCGCGTGGACGCGATGGTGTTGGACCTGCGTCTGGAGGACATGGATGGCATGGACGTGCTCCGGGCCGCGCGGCAGCGTGCCCCCGAGCTGTCCGTCATCATGCTCACCGCGCACGGCTCCATCGAAACCGCGGTGCAGGCCATGCAGGAGGGGGCCTACGGCTTTCTCACCAAGCCGTTCCACGACCACGAGCTCATGCAGAAGCTCACGCACGCGCTCGAGCGCTCGCTGCTGCGCCGGGAGGTGGCCGAGCTGCGGCGTCGCATGGGGGAAGAGGGCGAGCCCCTGCTCCTGGGCATCAGCGACGCCATCTCGCGCGTGCGCGAGGTGATTGCCCGCATTGCCCCCACGGACGCCACCGTCCTGCTCACCGGCGAGAGTGGCACAGGCAAGGAGCTGGCGGCGCGGATGCTCCACGTGCTGTCGCGCCGCAACGCGGGGCGCTTCGTCGCCGTCAACTGCGGCGCCCTTCCGCCGGAGTTGCTGGAGAGCGAGCTGTTCGGACACGTGAAGGGCGCGTTCTCCGGGGCCGTGCGCGAGCGCGAAGGCCTGTTTGGCGCGGCCAATGGCGGCACGCTGTTCCTGGATGAGATTGGCGAGGCGTCCCCGTCCGTGCAGGTGAAGCTCTTGCGCGTGCTACAGGAGCAGCGGCTCACGCGCGTGGGCGCGGACGTGGAGGAGTCCGTGGACGTGCGGGTGGTCGCCGCCACCAACCGGGACCTCTCGGAAGAGGTGGCCGCGAAGCGCTTCCGTCAGGACCTCTACTTCCGCCTGCACGTGGTGCCCATCGAGCTGCCGCCCCTGCGCGAGCGGCTCGAGGACATCCCGTTGCTCGCGCAGCTCTTCCTGGAGCGCACGGCGAACCGCTATGGCCTGCGTCCGCCGCGCCTCGCGCCCGCGACGGTGGAACTCATGCAGCGCTACAACTGGCCGGGCAACGTCCGGGAGCTCATCCACGAGATGGAGGCCGCGGTGCTCCTGGCCGGCGCGGACGAGCTTCAGCCTCGACATGTGCCTCGCCTGGGGCAGGCGCTGGAGCGGCCCCCGGCCGAAAGCTCGCAGCTGCCTGGCGTTCCAGGCGGGACCGCGGACCTGCCCTCGCTGCGCGAAGCCCGTGATGCCTTCGAGCGCGCCTACCTCGCGGAGGCCATGCGCCGCTGCAGCGGCAGTGTCAGTGCCGCGGCTCGAATGGCCGGGCGCAACCGGAGCGACTTCTACGACCTGCTCAAGCGGCACGGGCTGTCCGCCGCTGACTTCAAGGGAACAGAGTAGGGCGGCCCACCCGCTGAGCCCGCCTGTCGGACGCGGAGCTTCCGCGCGGGGGCGCTGACTCACGCGTGCCCTGGCCCTGGCGGCCGAGCAGTCTTGCGATGAGCGCCGTCCGGGACTGCACGCCGAAGCGCCGGTAGAGGGTCTTCGTGTACTGATTCACGGTGAAGCGGCTGATGCCAAGCCGGGCCGCGATCTGCTTGTCACCGAACCCCTGCAGGAGCAGCTCCAGCGTCTGGCGTTCGCGAGGCGTGAGCCGCACGCCCAGGGCCGCCTCCTCCGTGGGCTCCGGCAGGCAGAGCAAGGCCTCGCATTCAGCGTGGAACAGGTGCAGCAGCTCGCGGTCCGCTTCATCGAAGGGGCGCTCGCTCCGCCCCCGGTAGATGCCAATGCCTCGCACCGCTCCCGGCACCTCGGACCACCGGATTGAATACACCGAGTCGTCGAGCTGGGTTGGCCGCAGGTAGTGCTCCACGTAGGGCGCGCCGTACCAGGCCCGGTCTCCGACGAGCTCCCGCCGCAGCGCGGTGACAACGGCGCCGGGAACCGGAGGCCGATCCATCAGCGAACGGATGCCCGGGTTGCAGGCGCTGCCCATGCTCTGGAGCGCCTCGAGCGCGGGCCGCGCGGCGCCGTCCCACCCCTCCAGGACGGCGGCGGTGAAGCCTCCGCGACCTCCCGGTCTGAAGTCGCACTCCAGCACGCAGGCCCCCGCATCGGCGCCCAGGATGCGGCACATGCCGGAGAGCAGATGCCGCGTCCGCGCCCCCCGCCACTCAGGCAGTTCGTGCGCCTCGTTGACCAGTCGAACCAGGACACGGACTTGAGAACTTCGAAGGCTGTCTGCGGCCATCGGACCTCCAGAGTCGCTCCCAGGGAGCATGCTCCCTAATTTTAGCGAATTGCTGGTTCGTCTGCTTGCAATCACAGTTTGCGCGAAACACCCCACTCAAGGAGCGAAGCGCATGACGAGGCAACTCAAGCAGGCAATTCTCACGGTGGTGGTCCTCCTTCCGCTCGCGGCGATGGCCCGCGCCGTGCCCGCGAGCATTGGCAGGCCTGTCATCTGGAGCGACGGCTCCTGTTTCCTCATGTCATACAGCACCATGCGCAATGGCTGCTCGACCCAGAGGAGCTTCGAGATTCCCCTGGTGGCCGACACCGCCGGCTCCAAGACGGTGGTCGTCACCGCCCTGGGCGCCACGCCCTCGAACAACGTGGGCTGCATGGCGATTGGGATGAACCGTGAGGCCACGCTCGTCTGGGGCGGCACCCGCAAGTGGCTCCCCGCCTTCGGTCCGGCGCAGTACATCGTGCTGACCGACGCCTACATTCCCAACAGTGGCTACCTGTACGCCAACTGCCTCGTCGACCCGGGCGGTCAGATCAACGCCGTTGACCACACGGCCTGACAGAAGCCGGCTGCATCCATGATTCTCGGAGCGGGGTGCCCGCGTATTCGTGGGCACCCCGGTTCATACGGCATGACAAGGAATCAGGTATGGGTGGGCGCGGTCCTGTTCGTGGGGCTGCTTTCCTACGGCGTGTCCCGGCTCGGCGGCGCGAGCGACGTGAATGCACGGGAGCCCGGCGCGAGCGACACCCCCGAGCTGCAGCGGTTGAAGGCGCAGGTCCGCGAGCTCGAGGCTTCGGTTGCCCATTCCGAGCGACTGGCGCGAGAGGCCCACGTGGCGGCCCGGGCCCAGGGGCCGCGCCTGGACACGCCCATGGCTCCAGCGCCGGCCTCCGTGGCCATGAGGCCGCCTGACGCGGGCCTCGCCACGGAGGGCATGGCAGCGCCCCCCCCGGAGCCGACGCCGGACGAGGCGGTCGCGCGGATGGACGCGCGCTTCTTCGGTGAAGGCGTGGACACCGCCTGGAGCCATGACGCCACACGGCGCGCGGAGCGGCTTGGCGAGGCGCTGCCTCAGGGCGCGCGCATCGTGTCCCTGGAGTGCCGCAGCTCCATGTGCCGGCTCCAGATGTCCCATCCGAGCCAGGACGCCTTCCAGAAATTCCTTCGCGAAGGCCTGATTGATGACGCGAACGCGTGGGAGGGGCCGTTCATGGCCGCGCTCACGGGTACACCGGGACGGCCAGGAGAAGTCGAGGCGGTGGCCTACCTTGCACGCGCGGGAGTGGAGCTGGCGCCTTGACTCACTTCTCTTGAGCGCGGGCGTCCAGGACCACCTGCCCGTCCTTCATCACGAACCGGACCTGCCTCAGCGCCCGGATGTCCTTCAGCGGATCCCCCTCCACCGCGAGCAGGTCCGCGAGCTTGTCCGGCCCCAGCGAGCCAAGCTGGTCCTGCATGCGCAGCAGCTCCGCCGCGTTCACGGTCGCTGCTCGCAGGATGTCCACGGGTTTGAGACCCGCCTCGGCATAGGCGATGAACACGTTCACGCTGGCCTGGCCTCGCGTCTGCCCCGGCATCACGAGGTACATGTCCGAGCCGGCGGCGAGCCGAACACCCGCGGCCACCGCACGGCGGAGGCGCTCCTGGGCCCTGGCGATGGCCTTCTTGCAGCGCTCCTTCATCTGACGCTGGCGCTCCGCATTGCCGCCCTGGGCCTCGAAGGAATCACACACGTCCATCGGGCCATCCGTCGGGACCAGGAAGATGCGCTTGCGGACCATGGGCGCCAGCACGTCATCGGGGAGGGAATACCCATGCTCGATGGAGTCGACGCCCGCCTGGACCGCGATGCGGATGCTCTCGTCGGTGGTGGTGTGCGTCGCCACCGGGCGCTTCTTGCGGTGGGCCTCCTCGACGATGACCTTCAGCTCCTCCAAGGAGAGGAGGTTGTGCCCGTTGTCGACGATGACCTTGATGCAGTCCGCGCCGTCCATGAGGGCCTGCCGCACGGCGCGCCGGGCCTCCTCCACACCGGAGAGGGTGACGTACTCCTGCTCGATGAGGGACTGAGCCGGAGGTTGGAGCGTGGGGAACTGCCCGCCCTGGGGCGCGAGCGCGCGGGTGCAGGCGGAGATGCGCGGGCCCTGCACCCAGCCACGCTGGATGGCGTTGCGCAGCGCCACGTCGCCGTTGACCCCCGAGTTGCCGACGTCGCGCACCGTGGTGACACCCGCCTCGAGCAGCTCGCGGCCCAGCTTCGCGCCCAGGAGCGCGCGCTCGGCCGTGCTGCTCTGGGCGACGGAGGTGAGGAGGCTGTCGCCTCCGTTCTCCGGGTCGACGTCCAGCAGCAGGTGCGAGTGCGCGTCGATCAACCCGGGCAGCAGGGTGACGTCGCCCAGGTCGATGACCCGTGTTCCCGAGGGGATGGAGAGGCCGGTGCCCACGGCCTGGATGCGCGAGCCTTCGATGAGCACGACCGCATCCGGAAGGATGCGCTCACTCTTCCCGTCGAAGAGCCGGGCGGCACGGAGGGCGGTGCGCGTGGGCTTCGCGGAGGAGGGCGTCTGGCCCCATGCCGGCAGGCAAACGCAGCACAGGAGGAGCGTGCCAATGACAGCCGTCGACAGGCTTCGGGAACGGGAGGGCAAGGCGTGGCTCCTGGGCATCCGGAGGCGGGCCCCCATGCGGAGCCCGCCCGCCGGCTTTCGTGGGGGCGCTATCGGGGGGAGAAGGTGCCCTCGATGATCGAGCCGTGGATGCTGTTTCCGTAGAACGTCGGATTGCCCGGCAGCACCATGCCCACGGAGCCTTCGACCGACGTGGCGCGCGGAAACTGCGGGTAGCCGTCCAGGTCCAATCCCAGCAGCTCGGTGATGTACAAATCCATCTGGAGCGCGAGCTCGCCCGACAGGCTCGTCAGCTCGACGGGCCTCATGTGGACGTAGGAAATGGGCTGTGAGGACTCCGCTTCCAGGATGAACTTCATGGGGAGGCCCCGAAACGCCGGGATGACCTGGTGTTGCAGGATATCCGAGTGCTCGCCGCCGAACTGGAGGGTGATGGGGCTCGTCTGGATGATGAGCAGCTTGCGGGAATCCTCTTCGGCCCGGGTCGTCGTCACCGACTCGAAGCTGATGACGAAGGGAACGGTCTTCTCCCACAGCTCATTGAAGAAGCCGAGGTATTCGGGGGGGAAGTAGGGGGGCGGCGGAGGGCGAGCGCCGAACTTGAAGGATCCGGAAATCCACCCACCGTCATCCACGCTGAACCCCACGTCCGTGTTGAGCTCTCCGGGGACCTTGAAGAGGAACCGCACCGGGCGCATCTCCCCCTCCGCCAGCGTGAACCGCATGGGGTTCGGAGACACCAACGTGGCCTGCACCGTCTGGCCGGGCGCGTCCGTGCGCTCGATGTGCCACGAGCCATTCATGCTGATCGAATAGTCGCCAGCGATGAGCGGGACGCTCACCGTGTCCGCCGACGTGTCGGTGAGGGTCACGGACTGTGCCCCCGTGATGACGAACGTCGCCCCCACGAGCTTGTAGCTCCGCCCCGACGCTGTCGTGGAGACCAGGGGCAACTCCAGCACCCCCTCACCCTGGCGCATGATGGGCGTGGGCTGCTCGGACGAGCCACCGCATGCGACCGCCAGCAGCGCAATCGCTGCCATGAAACACTTCTTCAAGCCTTGCATGGACTTCCCCCTCATGAGGGAGGGGACGATAGGGTTTTGGATATTTCAGCGTCAAGTCAGGCGGGGACGGTGAGATATAAAGCCGCGGCCCGTGCCGGTATTCGCGGGCCATCCACCCGAAACGACTCAAGGAGCTTCAGCCCGTGGCGAGCGAAGGCGAACAGCAGCCGGAGCAGACCTTCACCGAGGCCATTCTCGGCAAGGAAACCCTCTCCGCGAGTTGGATGAAGCGGTGGCTTCAGCTGCCCTTCAGTACGCGCGTCGTGGTGGCCACCGCCGGCTTCGCGGCCCTCCTGTTCCTCCCGTACCTGGGCGCGGTGGGGCTGTGGGATTGCTGGGAGACGCACTACGGCGAGGTGGCTCGGATGATGATCGAGCGCCGCGACTACGTGTACCCCTTCTGGGAAGGCTCCCACTTCTTCTCCAAGCCTCCGCTCACCATGTGGATGCAGGCGCTGGGCATGCAGGTGGTGGGCACCGTGCGTACCCACGGTGCGGTGGCCCTCTACACCGAGTGGGGCATGCGCATCCCCTTCGCGCTCCTCAGCATCACCGCGGTGGCGCTCCTGTCGCTCGCGGTGTCGCGCGTGGTGAGCCGCCGCGCGGGCCTGGCGACCGGCTTCATCCTGGCCACCATGCCGCTGTACTTCCTGCTCACGCGGCAGACGGTGACGGACACGCCCTTCGTCACGACCTTCATCTGCGCCATGGCGTGCGCGCTCATCGGTCAGCTGGATGAGACGACGAAGCACCGCGCCGCGTGGTGGTACGGCTTCTACTTCTTCGCCGGCCTGGCCACGCTGGCCAAGGGCCTGCTCGGCGTGGGGCTGCCCGCCGTCATCCTGGTGCTGTACGCGGTGCTGGCCGTCATTCCCTGGGATGGCGCCAGCGTGGAGCAGCACCTGCGCTGGCTGTCGGACACGAACTTCCGCAAGGACGTGCGCGAGGGGCGCCTGCCCATGCCCGTGCTGTGGGGGCAGATGTACCGGATGCACCTGGGCACGGGCATCCTCGTCTTCCTCGCGGTGGCGGTGCCCTGGTACCTCGCCCTGTCTCTCTTCAAGGAGGTGGACGATGAGGGCAAGCTCTTCTGGTACCGCTTCTTCATCCACGACCACCTGAACCGCCTCACGGCGGGCGTCTACACCACGACGCCGGGCGGCACCTTCATCTACTTCATCGAGCAGGGCGGCTTCGCCATCTTCCCCTGGGTGGCGCTCTTGCCCGGCGCCTTCGCCGTCGTGTCGCGGCTGCGCCTGCGCTCGGCGCGCAAGGCGGACCACCTGGCCCTCATCGCCGTGCTGTGGGTGGCCTTCTCGTTCTGGCTGCTGTCCTCCAGCGCCACGAAGTTCCACCACTACGTCTTCCCCGTGCTGCCGGGCCTGGCCATCCTGCTGGCCCTCTTCGCGGACCGGCTGTGGGAGGAGGGCATCTCCGCGCACGCGGTGAGCCTCATCTTCGGGCTCGTGCTCTTCCTCCTCGTGGGCAAGGACCTGGCGGAGAACCCGAAGAACTTCACCGACCTGTTCGTCTTCAACTACGACCGCCCGTACCCGCAGGACCTGGTGACGAAGCCCATCGCCTTCTTCGCCTCGCGCCCGTTGTGGATGGGGGACCTGGTGACGCTGGTGCTGCTGACCTTCGGCGTGTACCTCGCGTTCGACGCGTTCGCTCCCCGCGCGAAGCAGAAGGCGTCACCGGGGGCTCGCGCGGTGGCGCTGCTGCTGGTGCTGTCTGGCGTGGCCACGCTGGGCGCGGTGGCGTCGCGGGCGCAGGTGTCCGCGGAGGCGCTGCTGGGGCTGGCGTTCCTGGCGGTCGCCGGCTTCCTGGGCTGGCAGTCCTCGCGCCCGGACACGGGGGGCCGCTCGTCGCCGCGGACGGTGGCGGGGCTCCTCGCGGTGGCGGGCGTGGCGCTCGCGGTGCATGGCTTCCGCCAGCCGGTGGCGGGGGACTCGCTGCTCAAGGCGCTGTCCGAGCCCGTCAACATCAAGAGCACCCTGGGCTTCACCTTCGCGGTGGCCGGGACGCTGGCGGTGGTGGCGGCGCTCCTGCGCGCGCGGGTGATGCTGTTCGGCACCTTCTGGGTGCTCGCCGCGGGCGTGGCGCTCTGGTTCAACTGGAGCCACTGGGTGGACCTCGCCCACCACTGGACGCAGCGTGACCTCTTCTGGCGCTACTACGCGCAGCGCCAGGCGGACGAGCCCATCGTCGCGTACATGATGAACTGGCGCGGTGAGACGTTCTACTCGCAGAACACGGTGGAGCAGTACCGCGCCCGCGACGCCAACACGCGCATGCGCAACCTGGCGGCGCGGCCGGGCCGGGTGTGGGTGCTGGTGGAGCACAACCGCCTCAACCTGCTGCGCAGCGCGGTGGGGCCGGACCAGGTGGTGACGCCCGTGGACCGGGACCTCAACAACAAGTTCGTGCTGGTGACGGTCGATTGAGTGGTGCCGCCGGTTCGACCGGCCGAAAAAGCGAAAGGCCCGGAACCTTTCGGTTCCGGGCCTCTCTAGTGGCGAGGAGTACGGGACTTGAACCCGTGGCCTCCGGCGTGACAGGCCGGCGTTCTAACCAACTGAACTAACTCCCCACAAAACTCTATATGGGCGGAACAGGGATTGAACCTGTGACCATCGCCTTGTAAGGGCGCCGCTCTACCGCTGAGCTATCCGCCCCTGCGCGGCCCCGCCGTGATTCAGTGAGGCGGCTTGTACCGTCCTCGTTCCGCTCCGTCAAGCATCTGTTTTCGAGCCCCCTTCGACACGTTCCGCTCCCTCGGAAGGGAGCGGATCCGGCGGGCGCGGATCCGCTTGCTACCCGGCCCGCACCTTCCACCGCCGCACGCGGCGGCGGGAGCGGGGAATCATCACCACGGCGCCCACCAGCAGGGCCACCGGCACGAACACCAACATCGTCTGCATCATCGCCTCCATGCCCGACAACATACGGAGGCCCTCTGACATCCTGACGGGGAGTTCGTGACTTTCAGGAAACGACACTCCAAGCCGCCGGGTTTCCGGCCGTCCTGGCGGGCAGGGGGCCGGACTGGCGGTGAGTCGCTATTCGCCTCGGGGAGGGCCGCCCCGGCCGCCGTGGCCCGGTCCGTGCGAGCGGCGCTCCGATTCCAGGAGGGTGCGGGCCTGGGACTTCTGGGCATCCGTCAGGACCTGCTCGGCCTCCTGCCAGGCCGCCAGGTCGTTGGCGCGGAGTTGTTCGAACAGGCCGCGGGCCTCCTCATGGACGGCCGGGTCCTGGGCGGACGGTGTGCCCTGGGCGCGGTCCGGCGGCGCGGGCGGGCGGAGGGCCTCCAGGGACTGCTTCACGGGCGCGTTCTTCGCGTCGAGCGCCGTTTGAATCCGGGTCAGGCTCGCGGCCTGGGCGTCGGTGAGGGCCAGGTCCTGGCGGTGGTCGATGAGCACCTGGACGGGCGACTTGCGCTCGAACGGGGGCGGGCGGCGCGCGCCCTGGGACGCGTCCTGCGTCGTGGTGGTGGTGGATCCGGCGAAGGTGGGAGCGGCGAACAGCAGGCCCAGCATGAACAGATGGCGCTTCATGGTGATGGGTGCCTCCAGATTGCGCGTGATGACCGCACCCGGAAAGCCCATGGCCTGATGGCACGGGGGACACCGCGAGGGGCCAGTGGGAGGGGTTTGTCCCCCCACGGCGTCCCGTGCCGTCCAGGCCCGGGCTCCCGGGCTGACACGGTGCAAGGTGCTCCCGCCATGTGCCGCGAAAATGTCCCGCGCGTTACCGAATGTGTTCGCCGCCGCTATTCAGCCGCGGTCTGGAGTTCCTGCGCCGGGACTGGCTTGTCCGCCGAGGCAGGGACCTTGCCGTCGAGCGCGAGGTAGATGTTGAACCACGCGAGGTACGCGCGCCAGGCCGGGTCGCGCTGCTCGATGAGCGTCCGCCGCGCTTGTTCCATCCGCTGGGGCACGTCGAAAGGCATCCGCGTCTTGTCCTCGGATTGCAGCTGCGCCGCGAACCAGAGCACGTCCAACTGGCCCGCATCGACCGGCGCGTGCGTGCGCGCCATCAGCGAGTCGGCGTGCTCCAGCGCCTTGCCCAGCCACTGCGCCGCCTGCGCAGGGTCGCGGCGGTCCACGGCGTTCTCCGCCAGGCGCAGCTCCGCCAGCGTCACCGCGCGGATGTCCTCGTCGCGATCCAGCTCGTCGAACTGCTCCAGGAACAGCGCGCGCCGCTGCTCCAGCGCCCGGGCGGCGGCGTCCATGCGCCCCAGCCGCGTCTCCGCGTTGGCGCGCAGCCCCGCGGCGATGATGCGATACGCGCGCTGCACGAACTTGGGCGTGGCGTGCGCCTGCCTCAGCGTGGCCTTCACGGCGGGCGTCGCCAGGTCCCGGTCCACCTGGTCCAGGTCCTCCAGCGCGCGCTGGGGCTGGTCCGCGCCCAGCGCCGCGCCGCAGCGGGCCAGCCGCACCACCAGCCGGTTGCGCAGGCCCTCCTCGTCACGGGGGCCGGCTTCGATGCCGGGCAGCGCGCGGTCGTAGAGCGTCAGGGCCCGTTCGAACCGGCCCGCGGCCAGGTTGTAGAGCGCCGCGCGGTCCGTCACCAACGGGAGGAACCGCTCCATCTTCGGCGTGGCCTCCACCGTGGCCAGGGCCTTGTCCGCCGCCTGCGCGGCCTCCGCCTCGCGATTGACGTGCAGGAGCGCCCGGGCCCGGGCCAGGGAGACCGACAGTCCCGCGCCGTTGTCCGTGTAGGGCAGCTTGTCGCGCTCGTCCAGGTAGCCCAGGGCGATGTGGTAGTTGCCCACCTGCGTGTGCAGCAGCCCCAGCGCGCCGAGGATCATGGCCTTGTAGCGCGCGTTGTTGCGAACCAGGTCCAGGGCGACCAGGTAGTGCCGGTTGGCGCGCTCGGCGGCGGCGGGGTTGCGGCCTCGCAGGAAGTCCTCGTGGTGGATGGCCCCCATGAGGGCCTGCACCTCGCGCTGGTTCTTGAGCTCCTGCCACGCCGCGCGCAGCTCCGCGAGGCCGGTCTTCACCGCCTGGGCATGGGCGTCGTCATCCAGCTTGGACAGCCGGCGCGTCGTCACGTAGGCCTTCACGAAGTGCGAGAGTGATTTGGCCTTGCCCGGCACCTCCGTGGTGACCTCCTTGATCACCACCTCGGGAGCGACGCCCGCGCGCAGGCGCAGGCTCATGGATTCCACCGCGCTCTCCAGCGAGCCCGTCCTGCGCGTCACGAGGTCGAAGTCCGCGCGCGCCTCGTCCATCCGGTCTCGCGCCATGCGGCGGTAGGCGCGGCCCATCAGCGCGCGGCGGAACAGCCGCTCCGCCCGGCGCCGCTCCTCGGTGCCTGCTGGTGCGTCGTCGACGTAGAGCGTCGCCAAAGCTTCCATCACGCCATCGGCGCCCAGGCTCGCCGCGCGCTCGGCGGCGTCCTGCACCACCATTCGGCGGCGGAGCGGATCCGTCTGCTGTTTGTAGAACGCGACCAGGGCGTCCCGGACGGGGCGGGGAGGGCGCTCCTCGTTCAATGCATTGACGTGGCGGCCCAGCTCCAGGGCGAACGCGTACGGCGTCCCCGGGGGCTCCGCCGCGAGCGCCTGGGCCATGGCGGCGTCCGCCTCCGCGTAGGGGCGTCCCCGGTACAGGGCGCGGACCGCGCCGCGCGCGAAGTCGAGCTGGTCGTCCTGCTTGAAGACCTTGTTCTGGGAGAGCTTGATGCCGGCGGCGACCAGCGCCTGCCGGTCATCGAGCTCGCGGTACAGCGCGTCCGCCTGTTCGTACCAGCCCTCCAGCACCGCGCGCGGCGTGGTGTCCGTCAGCTGGGCCGCCTCCAGCTCCTGGCGGGCGAGCGTGAAGTCGCCGGACGACTGCGCCAGCTCGCTGCGCACGACGTGCCGGTAGACGGCGGAGGGCGGGCTGGGCGCGGCGGCGGGGTCCAGGGCCGCCATGCGTTGGCGTTCGGCCTCCTGCAGCTCGTCCACCATGCGGCCCCGGTCGCGCTCCCTCAGGGCCTTCCGGTGGGCGATGAGGATGCGCAGCGGCTCCGACAGTCCGGCGGTGACGGGGTCGTCCACCTTCGGCATCTGGCGGGCGTAGAAGTCCGCGGCGTCGAAGTCGCCGTAGGCCAGGTGCAGCTGGCTCAGGCGCATCATCAACAACCGGCGGAGCTTGGGCCGGGTCTCGAGCAGCAGGCGCTGGCGGTAGAGGATGAGCTGATCCGCGCGCCGGCCCACCATGCCCAGCTCCTCGCTGAGGCGCTTCACGTCCCAGTCGCCGGGCACCTGTCCATCCAGCGGCAGTCGATACACGTCCAGCGACTGACCCCGGGAGCAGGTCGTGATGAGCGACGTGGCGGTGGGGGACGGGTACTCGCAGTTCCACGCCTCGCTGGTGAGCTGGTCCGGGCTGGCCGCGGCGGCCAGGGCGGGCGCGTCGTCGCGGTCGGAGGCGAAGGGCACGCGGAACAGCACCCCGCTGTCGCTCGCGTCAATCACCCCGTCCCCGTTGGAGTCGGTGAAGAACTGCACCACGTACAGCGAGCGTCCATCGCGCGCGAACACCGGCTGGCCCGTCTGCCCCGGGATGTCCAGCGTCAGCGGGACGGGGGCCGCGCCGGGCACATCCAACCGGACGGCCTCCAGGTGCGGCGCAGCTCGCGCGGCGAAGCCCGGCCCCACCTCCTGCACGGAGCGTTGGACCGGGACGTACACCAGCCAGCGCCCATCCGGGGAGAAGGTGGGGCTGGTCAGGTTGCGGTCGAGCAGCGGCGTCACGTGCCACCCGGACCCCAGCGCCACCTTCGACAGCCGCAGGTCGCCCTGGATGGTCGCGCGGCTCACCAACGCGATGTGCGTGTCGTCGATCCACTCCGCCTGCAGCGCGCTGAGCTCCTCCTCCAGACAGTGGCGCTCCTTGGCCTCGGGCAGATCCCGCACGCAGAGCTGTCCGCCGGCCTGGGTGCGGAACGAGATGTAGAGCAGCTGCTTGCCATTGGGGCTGATGCGCGGCCACGTCACGTCCGCGCCTTCGTCGAAGAGGCGGCGCTCGCGGCCCTTCTCCAGGTCCTGGACGAAGATCTCCGTCGCGATGTCCCGGTTGGACACGAACAGCAGCGAGTTCTCGTCGGGCCCCAGCTGCCCCAGGAACTGGTCGCCCATGCCCACGGTGAGCCGCTCGGGCAGGACCATGCCTCCGTCGTTCTCGTCGTCCTGGGCCCAGGCTCCGCCCGCGACGAGCACGGCCAGGGCCAGGACCCATCGGCCAGGGCGCATCAGCACTTCTTCTCTCCCCAGGTGCCGTCCTCGGCCTCCACCCAGCCGCCGCAGACGACGCCTTCCGCGTGCGCCTGGCGCCAGTTCTCGCGCAGCGTCGCCTCCGGCACGCCGGGGCGCACGGTCTTCATCCACTGCCACAGCTGGCGCCGGGCCCGGTTCACCCGCTCCACCAGGGCGGTGTCATCCGCGGACACGCGCCCGGCCGTGCACTGGCGCCGGGTGACCACCAGGAGCCCGTCCTTGCCCTCGCCCACGCAGTGGCGCCGCACCAGGTCGTCCATGCGGTCCGCCTGCGTCTTGCCCAGGTTCTCCACCAGCGGCGGAGGCTGGATGCCCAGGTCCTCCAGCTGGTTGGGCGTGAGCGGCACCGGCGTGGGGTTCATGCCCGCGCGCGCCAGCCGCTGCTCCACGTCCTTGTACGAGCCCGCGGCCTGCTCCTCGAGCGCGGTCGCCCGGTCCACCATGACGATCTCCGGCGCGCTGATGCACCCGGAAGCGGCGAGGGCGGCCACGAGCAGCAACCCACGGTGTCTCATTGCAGGGCCTCTGGAGGGGTCATGGAGGTGATGAGGCGGTCGACGATGGGGCCCAGGGGGATGCCCCGGATCTCGTTGATGCTGATCAGCCGGGCCAGGCCGCCCATGGTGATGAGCAGGCTGCCGAAGCCCTGCTTGAAACTGACGCGCACGTGCTCCGGATACCCCAGGCCCAGCGCGTAGCGGACGCGGTTGGTGGCGGGGTCGGTGTGGTGCGGGTCCTCCAGGTCCAGCAGGTCCAGCAGGTGCCGGTTGCCGATGCGCAGAATCTCCGCGCGCCCGTTGATGCTGCGGTCCCTGGCGGAGATGACCATGGCGGCGTTGCCGTCGAAGGGCTCACCCCGGGAGGACTTCACGCCCGTCACCCGCACGTGGGTCTCCAGCGTGGAGTTCTTGCCCTGCCAGTCCAGCATGCACTGGCCGGTGATGCGTCCTCCCCGGACGCCCATCTCCAGCTGGCTCATGGAGAACACGTTCTGGTTGATGGCCAGGTTGCCCGCCAGCGGCGCGATGGTCACCCACGGCGTGGTGATGCGGTCCGCGGACATGAAGCCGCTGCGCGTGAGCAGCGGGTGCTGATCCGCGAAGCGCAGCATCGAGTACGGATTCACGTCCAGGTCGTTCAGGAGTCGCACGCCGTCCTGGGAGACCTCCACGTTCTCCGTCAGCGGCACGTCGCCGTTGAGGGCCTCCACCACGATGCCGGACTCGGGCATCCGCACGTTCACGTCCTGGAGCTTGAGGTTGGAGGAGGTGCGGAAGACCACCAGGTCCGGCGACGCCACCCGGAAGTCCACCGTGACCTTGCCGCTGCCTTCGACCTGGCCGGGCCGCGCGAGGTGGGCCAGGTCCTGCTCCAGCGAGCCCCGGAGCCCCATGCGCTGCTGCTCGTTGCTCAGGTCGAGCCGTCCCCGGACCTTCAGCAGCGTCTGGGTGCCACCATTGGACAGCTTCAGGTCCGGGATGCGGATGACGCCGGTGGGCTTGCGCACGACGGAGAACGACGCCTCCACATCCTGGACGGGGTAGGGCAGCGCCGGCTTCTGTTCCATCGAGCGGACCTTCACGAGCTGCTTCAGCTCGATGTCCCCCTTCTCCCATTGGTCGGTGAAGGTGGCGGTGCTGTCGCTGGACAGGTCCGCGAAGGTGAACCGGCGGTCGTTCATGTTGACGGTGAGCTTCTCCACCGCCAGGGTCGTGCGGACGGTGCGCTGGGAGCCTTCGGCGTGGGACTCGCCCTGCCAGCGCAGCGCGGGGACGTTGATGGTCTGGTCCGCCTGCTTCCAGCGCACGCCGCGCAGGTCCATGTGGGCCTTGCCCTCGAAGCTGGCGGCGCGCGGAGGCATGGGGGCCAGGCGGAAGCTTCCGTCGGAGCCCAGGTGCGTGATGAGCCCGGTCAGGGTGCCGTGCAGCTCGCCGGTCATCGCGAGCTTGGAGGGGTCTACTTCCGGGGGTACCCGCGCCTTCGCCAGCAGCGGCGACAAGGGGCCCAGCGGCGGGAAGTCGCCCTTCACGTCCATGCGGAGCGCGCGGGCCTTCGGGTTGAACGCCAGCGCCGCGTCGGCGGCGACCTTCAGGCCCTCACGGCCGTTGAGCCCCAGCTTGAGCGAGAGCTTGCGGCGGTCGACGTCGAACGTCAGCGTCTGGTGCTGGGTGCCCGCGTCGGTCTCTCCGAGGCGCAGCCCTTCGACCTTCAGGTCCAGGTCTCCCTTGTGCTTCCACGCGTCGCCCTGTGAGCGCAGCGCGACGGTGGTGCTGGCGGCCGAGATGTCGTCCCAGCCGGGCTTCCCCAGGCGCAGCTCCGTCCGGTGGTCCACGCGCGGCGAGGGCGCGAAGAGGGCCGTCAGTCTGCCCTTGGAGGTCAGCGCCACGGCGAGCTGCTTCCAGGGGAAGCGTGCGGCGACGTCATCCGGGATGAAGGGCCGGGCCATGACGAGGTCCGGCAGTTGGGCATCCAGCGTGTACGCCACGTCGTCGGTGCCCTTCGTGGCGTCCAGCGATGCGTGCAGCGTGCCCACGTCCAGCTCCAGCTTTGCGCGGGCCTTGCTCAGCCGTGGCTCCTCCATCGTGGGGAAGGCGTCCGTCACGTGGAGCTGCACGCGCGCGGGACCCTTCAGCACCTCGCGGCCCTCGGCGGTGACCCGCAGTGCCTCCACGGGCAGGTCCGCCTTCAGCGCGAAGGGGGGCTTCGCCGTCAGGGGCAGCTGGAGGTTGAAGCCCAGGCGCTCCGCCAGCGCTCGGTATCCGGAGGCACGGACATCCAAGGCTTCCACCCTGGCAGCCAGGGCCGCGTCCCCCGCGACCCTGAAGGGCGAGGCGAGGTCGGGCCGCAGCTGATGCCCCGTCAGCTCGCCGGAGGCCTTCGGAACGCGGATCGGCGTGGCCCCTCCGACGTCGAGCCCCTGGAGCGCGAACGCGAGCCGTGCGGCCAGTCCCTGGGGTGCATCCGGGGTCGCCGTCAGCGAGATGCGTCCCTCGCCAAGCTCCACCTTGAGCGCCTCCTGCACGAGGAGGAGCTTCGCCACGTCCACGTCCAGCCCGAGCCGGCCCTGGGCTCCCAGCTGGGGCATGTCGCTGAGCGTGACCTCCCGGGCCTCCAGGTGCACCTTGCCGCGCTCCAGGGAGAACGGACGCAGGTCCTCGGGGATCCACCGCAGCAGCCGCCCCAGGTCCACGTCCGCCAGGGCTTGGGTCAGGAGGGGAGGAACTTCCGTCGCATCCGGGAGCACCACTTGGGCCTGGACCTCGGCGCTGTCGGTCAGCTGCGTGCGCGCCAGCTCGATGGTGGTGTGTTGCTTGCCAGCGTCGAACTTCGCCGTCACCGCGCCGTGCAGCAGCGAGCGGAGCGTGAAGCGCGGATCGAAGTTCTGCTTCGCGACGTCCAGGTCCACCTTCACGTGCGCGGCGTCCGTGCTGGCTTCCACCGACAGGGCCAGCTCCAGCAGGGCCTCGGCGGCGGGCGCTTCACGGTTCAACGTCAGGGCCAGGGGCTTCTCGGCCTTGCCGAGGTCCACGAGGAGCTTCCAGCTCTTGTCCTGCGGCTTCGCTTCGATTCCGGCTTCGAGGCCGCGCAGCGACCAGCGGTCCACCACCGCGCCGCCCTGGACGCGGACATGCGTCAGCGCCACGTTGGACAGCTGGATGCTCGAGACGGGGAACGGGGAGGCGAAGAGGTCCGCGACCTGCCGGGAGGTTCCGGGGGACACTTCCTCCACCGGTTCGGGCTCCGGCGGTCCGGTCAGGTTCGTGAGCGAGGTGGTCCCTTGGTCATCCGCCACCAGGACGACGGTCGCGTCGCGCACCGCCACCCGCTCCACCCGGACCGGTCCCTTCACCAGGGCCCCGAACGACCACGCGGCCTCCAGCGTGCCGACGCGCACGAACTCGGGCGCGACGTCCTGGAACGGCGGTGGGGTCCACACCACCAGGCCTTCCATGCGCAGCCCGGAGAGCACGTCGATCCGCGCGGTCTGGTAGTCCAGCCGCACGCCCGAGGCCGCTTCCACCTGCGAGACGACGTGCGGCTTCAGCCAGGGGTGGTCGAGGTGGTGGAGCGCGGTCACGACCGCGATGAGGAGGAGGACGAACGTCGCGAGGAGGATCAGGGCCGCGCCCGCGATGATTCGCGTCAACCGCCGACGAGGCCGCTCAGCACCGGGGGAGTCCATGATGTTCCGTCGAGGCGACCGGCCCGCCTCCTCCTACCATGCGGCGGAATCGGGCTTCAATCCGCGCGCATGCCTCGCGAGCCGGACGGCGTCGTGCACCCGGGAAAACGCTTCAACCGAAGCTGGACGGAGTCATTCCCGCCGTGCCGCCCGCGAGGGGTTTGTAGGGGAAATAGAGGTTTCGCACGAAGCGGGTGAACAGGTGCTCCTCGTTCCACCGCTGGCGGGCCATGCCGTACACGCCGGGGGCGCGCAGGTCGTGCGCGGAGACGCCGGTGACGAACTCGCGCTCGCTGTAGATGGCGAAGACCTCGTCCACCGCCGCGCGGCTGCGGTACGTGCGGAGCATCGTGCGGTAGATGAGCTCGCTCTCCTTCTGGGTGAAGGCCAGCCCCTGGATGGCGTGCGCCATCTCGTGGAAGACCAGGTACTGCTCCGACTCCAGCCGGTCCTGCCGCAGCGCGATTCGAGCCCGGGGCCAGTCCGGGTGGTCCCAGAACAGGCCCGCGGCCTGGGGGGACACGGCCCGCGGATAGCCGTACTTCGCCAGCGTGTGCCCGGGGGGAATCAGCTCCAGCGTCAGGGGCCTCGCGGCCTCCAGGCGGGCGATGAGCTGGAGGTTCCCGGCGAGCTGCCGGATGAGCTCCTCCTGCACCCGCTTCACCTGCGCAGCCGGGGCGCCGTACGGCTTGAGCTCCAGCTTCGCGCTCACATAGGCGCGGGCCCGCGCGGGGCCTTCCGCGGGGGGACGGCCTGCGCGCGACTCGAAGACGTCGCCTCCCTCCAGCAGGGTGAAGGCGCTCAACGGTTGCTTGAGCCCGACCTCCGCCGCCAGTGGGGTGACGTCCGGCGTGGAGCCGTCCAGCGTCTCGTAGCGCTCCGGGGTCATGGGCTTCAGGAGCAGGTCTTCGCCTGCTGCTTGCAGGAGTCGGTACAGGCTGGCGTCTGCGTATCGAGGGTGAGCCGCTCCGCGTAGCCCTGCGCGGAGTCCGGCGGCTGCCTCGAGGCGGGCCGGCCGCGCGGCTGGCAACTGTCGAGACAGGCGTCGTACTGGTCGCGGCAGGAGGGCGACATGTTCGACGTGTCGAGCGTCGCGCAGCCGGACAGCAGGGACAGGGCGGCCGCGAAGAGGAGGAGGCCACGGACGAGGTTCATGCGGGGAGTCTAGACTGGGAGCCCCGGATGGGCATCCGGTGGAGGAGCATGCCGATGGAAAGAACCCAGGACCGGAGCCTCGTCCCGACGTCGCTGTTCGCGGCGCTCCTGGGGATGGTGCTGGTTGCCTTCTCCTCGAATGCCGAGCCCCCCGCGTCCGTGCCATCTCCCGACGCGGGCGTGACTCCGGCCACCACCGTCAAGCGCCGTTCCGACGTCTGGTGCGAGGGCCTTCCGCCAGAGCGGTGTGGCGAATTTCCCGAGCACTGCATCCGGCTGACGTACTGCGATGGTCAGCCGTTCTGTGCCTCCCGCATGAACCGCCCGAGGGACCGCCAGTGTGGCTCGGTGAGTGTCTATGGCCTGGGCGAGCCGTGCTGCCCCGGGCTGGTGAGCCGCTGCGGCGAGCTGACCCCGGACGACACCTGTAAGCCCCAGCGCGACCCGATGGACATGCCCAGTTGCCTGGCGTGTGGCGACGGCGTTTGTGATGTCTTTGAGCAGCGCTGCAACTGCCCCGAGGACTGCGCCGTCACCGCGAAGCGGCCCGGCGTCCGCTATCGCGGCAGCGAGCCTGAAGGGCCGTCCGGCCATCGCAGCACCGATGGCGTTACCCGCCCCGGACAGTGCCTGGATGTGCTGGAGAAGCCAGACGCCGTTCGACACTGCTTGAGGCAATGGGTGCAGGCGCTCCTGGGACGCAGGTCCTCCAAGGAGCTGCGGCAGGCCGTGGACATCGCGCCGTTCACTCGCTTCGACCTCGACCTGCTGGAGTGCCTGGACGAGGACGAGGACCGGGGGCCGTTTGGAGACCGCTCCCGTCGCGAGCTCTGTCTTGATGCACTCCAGCAGCGGACGAAGGACGCGCGTCTGCGAAAGGTGCTGGGCCCCTAGCCATGTCCCCCGAGCACCTCATGTCCCCATGTTCCGCCCGCCGTGCGACCCTTCTCGCCACGCTCGGGGTGCTGCTCCTGGGCGGGCGTGCCGCGCAAGCGACGTCCCCGCTTCCCCAGTCGCCGCCGGTGATGCGCGCCATCACCCGGGACGATGCCGGGGCGTTGCGTGCGTTGCTGGCCGAGGGCGCGTCCCCCAACGACACCGGCGAGCTGGTTCATCCCCGCCTGTATTCCCTCCTCATGGTGGCGTGTGAGTCCGGGAGCGAGAAGGCCGCCAACGTCTTGCTGGACGCGGGCGCGGATCCGCACCTCGTCGTGCCCCGGCACCCGCGGTACTGGCCTCCACCCGGGTGGAACGCGCTGTGCTTCGCGCGCCTCAGCGGCTTGAAGCGCATCGAGCAGCGCCTGCTGGCCTCGGGGGCCTCCGCCCGGTCCGCGTGTCTGCCGGAAGCGGACTTCCTCGCCGCCGTCAAAGCGCGCCAGGCTCCCCGGGTGAAGCGACTGGCCCTGCAGCGGCGGGATGGGTTTTCCCCTTCCGTCATGCAGGACGCCATGGGGGAGGCCTTCGCCCACTGGGACCTCGCGCTGATGCGCGCCGTGCTGGCCGGGGGCGTGCCTTCACCGTCGCCCGAGGTGGACGACGTCGTCAGGCGTTGGCTCCGCGACGTCGACGACAAGGGCCCGGCGATGGTGGACGTCCTGTTGGAGGGTGGGGTGCGGCCTCCACTGTCGATGCTGGCGGAGTCCGGCCTCACCGCGCAGGTGGCGCGAGTCCTCAAGCTGGGCGCTTCGCCCGATGGCCAGCCGGGGGACGCAAGCACGCCGTTGCGGCTGGCCACGGAGAAGGGACATGTGGAGGTCGTCCGGCTCCTGCTGAAGGCGGGCGCGAATCCGAACGCGACGAGGTTCTCGACTCCCGTCCCGCTGCTGGAGGCGGTGCGGCGGCTCCAGGAGGACAAGGGGGACCCCACGCTGGTGAAGCTGTTGCTGGAGGCCGGCGCACGCGTGGACATCCAACGCACCGCCGGTTCGCCCATCGCGCTTGCCGCGAACGGCTGTAGCGCTCAGGCCGTCTCCCTGCTGCTGGGCCGGATGTCTCGTGGCGCCATCGCGGAGGAGCCGGGCACCTATCTGTATGCCCAGGCCCTGCGCTCGGGGGACTTCTGCACGGAGGCCAGGGCCGTGCAGGTCCTTCAGGCCCTTTTCGCGGGCGGGGTCCGCGTCCAGGAGCAACGGGACCTGCACGCGGACTTCCTCCGGCGGTGGGCCCGGGAGTCCCGCGCCATCAGGGCGGAGTTGGTGAAGGCGGGCCTTCAGCTGCCCGAGACGCCGTGAGGAGGCCGCCGCCCCCGCGCCCGGCGTGTCCTGCCCAGCGCCCAGGCCGCCCATAGCAGGACTCCCGCCATGGAGACGCCAGGGGCCGCGCCGCAGCCGTCCGTGTTGCCTTGCCCGCCCGGCTGTCCCGGCCCGCCGGGAACCTGCGGCTCCAGGGGCATGGAGACAGGATCCCCGCCCATGCGCGGGGCGGAGGGGTTGCCCGTGGTCAGTTCCTGATAGCGCTGGATGAGCCGCAGCCGCGCCGCATCGAACATGGCGCCGTCATCCGGCACCTGCCAGGCATTGGGAATCAGCTCCCGCGCCACCTGGCGCGCGAAGGCTGGGTCTCCCGCGTCGCTCACCGCCTTGAGCCATTCATAGTCCTGCAGGCCCTGGCGGATGAGCTTCAGGCGCAGGGAGGCCACCGGCACGTCCGTCTGCCCGCCAATCACCGCGGGCGTGCCCGGGTAGAACAGCGTCCCGTCCCCGTTGCCACCGAAGTGGTACTGGTCCGTCCACGCGGTGGGGAGCATGGCCCCTGCCTCGTAGTACAGCTCGCCCTTGGCGCCGAAGCGGAAGGCCAGCCACTCCATCGCGCGGGCCTTCGCCGAGGAGCGGTCCACCATGTAGGACGGCCAGCCCGACCCTGGCTGGTTCTCCGGCATGAGGCTTCCGGGCGCGCAGCCGTGGCTCGCGCAACTCTGATACATCCACAACTCCGTTCCAGGACGTGAGAGGAAGCCCGCGTACGTCGGGCTCTGGTCTCCCACGAAGTCCGGAGTCGTGCCCTCCAGGTGGTTCACCAGCGGCACCGCGATGTCCACGAGGGGCTCCAGGCCGTTGAGCTTCAACTGCATGGAGTTCACTGTCAGCATGGTGCGAAGACCGGGCGCGGCCTGCCGCACCAGGGTCCCGGTGGCTTGCACCTGCTGGAAGGTGGTCGCGTCGAACGGCTCGTCGCCAATCTTCGCATGGGCGCGAGCCAGCCAGCCGCGCTCGCTCATGTGTCCGGCGAAGTCCGCCAGGCCGCCCGCGGTGAAGGGGCCCGTGTATTCCACGCTCGTCATCCGCGCGCCGGACAGTCGCGAGGGCGCGGTGCCATCCAGACTGGGCCCCCACGTCGCGTAGAAATCGCTCCATGCCTGGGCTCCGGACCCGCTCAGGAAGAGCCGGGGCTGCGTGAGGCGGTGCTCCAACGACAGCTGCTGGTAGCGCACGAGCAGCGGCTGCAGCTCCGCGGGCGTGCAGTCATTCCGGCCCAGGTGCGCGCGGCACACCTGCGTCGGCAACAGCGGGAACGCCGAGGCCAGCGAGGACGTGCTCGGCATCACCGCGTCCACCACCGTCAGCCGCGCGGTCACCTGCCGCTGGAAGCCGCCCTCGGCCTCCACCGTCACCGTGCCTGTGTATTCGCCCGGCGGCGCGTCCGCGGGCACGTGCACGTCCACCCAGACGGCTCGCGCCTCGCGCGCGGGCACGTCGAAGGGGAAGGCGTTGCGCGGCTCCCTGACGATCTCGTCCATGTCCGGCACCAGCCCGTCCGGCCATCGCCCCGCCGGCTGCCCGGGCCCGGAGGACTGCTGGATGGTGAGGTACGCCTGCCGGTACAGCGTCACGTCCGGCCCCGTCAGCGTCACGGGCCCCTCCAGCCCGGGCAGGCGGGCGCGCACGCCCCGCAGGCCCTGGTCGCCGCCGTGCAATGCCACCTGGAAGGAGACGAACTCATTGCGCGCGGCGGTGAGTCGTACCTCGGTGCTGCTTCCTGGCGCGGTCTCGTCGGGGCGGACCTTCGCCATCATCCCTTCGCCCCACACCGCGGGGTCCGCCGCGTACACCGGCCAGGCCACGGACAACGCCAGCCAACCGAGCCCACACTGTCGAAGAGCCACCATGGGGAATGGATGCGCACGGGCCGTGCACGGCTCCAGCCTCCCGGCTGTCCCGTCATCCGAGCCAACCAGCGCTCACCGGCTCGTATGTCGGAGGACAACACCAGACCCAGACAGGAGCCGCCACCGATGGCCTGCTTCCACGTCTGGTCGAGTAAGGTGCGCGCTTCGCATGCGGGCGTGAAACCTGGGGAGACTTCCGGTGGATGGCAGGGAATGGCGGGTGCGGGTCCTGGGGCTGGCGCAACTGTGCGGCCCCGACGGTCAACGCGTGAGGTTGGAGCGGCGCACCGCGGCGCTGCTGGCGTGGCTGGCACTGCAGGGCCCCTCGCCCAAGTTCGCGCTCGCATCCCTCCTGTGGCCGGATTCATCCCCGACGACGGTGCGAAGCAACCTGCGGCAGTTGCTGCGCCGCCTGCGGGTCGCCACGGAGGAGGCCCCCCTGGTGGAGGGCGACACCGACCGGCTGGCATTGGTCTCGCCTGTGTCCGTGGACGCCGCGTGCCTCAAGGCCGCCGCGGAAGCCCGCGCCCACGCGGAGGCCCTGGCGTGTATCGATGCCGAAGGCAGCACGTTGCTGGCCGGCTTCGACTTCGATGACTGCCCGGAGCTTGCGCGCTGGCTGGATGGCGCCCGCGCGGGCATCGAGGGGTGGGTGCGCGAGGCGCGCGAGGCCCGCATCGCCCAGCTCACCGTCGCGGGGGACTGGACCGCCGCCCTGGGGCTCGCGCAGACGTGGGCGCGGCAGGAGCCCGAATCCGAGCAGGCCGGCCGCCACCTCATCCGGCTGCACTACCTGCGAGGCGACCGGGGCGCCGCGCTCGCGACCTTCGAGCACCTGCGTGATGTGCTGGACCGGGAGCTGGGCGTCACCCCCATGCCGGAGACGCTCGCGCTGGTGCGGGAGGTGGAGCAGGCCCCGCGGCATCGTCGCTCACCGCAGGGGGCTCGGCCCTCGCTGCCCCTGTCCGTGCTGCGTCCTCCGGTGCTGGTGGGCCGGGACGCGGCGTGGCGGCAGCTGGAAGCCGGCTGGGAGGCGGGCCAGTTGCTGTTCATCTCCGGTGAGCCCGGCAGCGGAAAGACGCGGCTCGCGGAGGAGTTCGCGGCCACGCAGGGCCGCTGGGGACGCATCGACGCGCGAGCGGGGGACCGGGACGTGCCGTTCGCGTCCCAGGCGCGCGCCTTCCGCACGCAGCTGCGGCGCTGGCCGGACGTGAAGCTGCCGGACCGGGTGCGCACCGAGCTGTCGCGCATCCTGCCCGAGCTGGGAGATGCGCGGCTCCTGCCGCCCCTGGACTCCGAGGCCGGCATGCTGCGCTTCTACGACGCCATCGTGGCGGCGCTCCAGCTGCTTCACGAGCACGAGGACATCAGCGTCGCGGACGACGTGCAGTACTGGGACGCGGCCAGCGCCCGGGCCTTCACCTTCGCGCTCTCCCGGCTGGCCGACGCAGCCCCTCCGGGCGCCCGCAGCCTGCGCTTCATCGACTGCTACCGCCGGGGAGAGCTGTCGCCCGAGACGCGGATGCACGTGGCAGGGCTCGTGGAGGCGGGGCTGGCGCGCGTCGTGGAAGTGGACGCGCTGACGGACGAGGACGTGAAGCGCATGGTGACGGGCATGGGGCTGCCGGGCGCGGAGGCGCACCTGGAGGCCTTGGCCCGCTACACGGGCGGCAATCCGCTGTACGTCGTGGAGACGCTGAAGCACCTGCTGGAGACGGACTCGCTGCACCGCGAGTGGCCCCAGCGGCTGCCTCCGCCGGGGCGCGTGGGCCCGCTCATCCAGCGGCGTCTGGAAGGGCTGTCTCCGCTGGCCCTCCAGTGCGCGCGGGTCGCGGCGCTGGCGGGGGCCTTCTTCCGGACCTCGCTCGTGCCCGGGGTGCTCCAGGTGAAGCCGGGGGAAGCGCACGAGGCGCTCGCGGAGCTGGAGGCGGCGCAGGTCCTCCTGGGCGAGCGCTTCAGCCACGACCTGGTGATGGAGGCGGTCCTGGCGGGAATGGGGCCGGGCGAGGAGCGCGTGCTGCACGCCCGGCTCGCCACGGTGTTCGAGGAGGACGGCGCTCCCTCCATCCTCCTGGCGCACCACTGGCTGGGGGCTGGGCGGACGGCGCAGGCACTGCCGCATCTGATGGCGTCCGCGCGCTCCGACGAACAGGTCCTTCCGCCCGAGCTGGCGGCGGAGCACTACGCGCGGGCCGCGGCCCTCATGCTGTCGCTGGGACAACACGAGGACGCTGTGCAGGCGCGGGCCGCCGAGGCGCGCTGCCGGCTCCAGGCCACGTCGGCGCGAGTCCTCGCTCCCGGGCCCGCTCAGGCGCAGTAGTACGTCGGGGCCAGCTCCAGCACGCGCTGCTCCGCGAGGGGGGAGAGCGCGCGCAAGCGGGAGAGGAAGAGGGGCGCCTTCATTCCCATCCCGATGAAACCCCAGACATATGAACGCTCCTGGGACTCGGACAACTGCTGACGTTCAGCGGGCGTGAACGTGCGCCCCACCGCCTTCTCCAGCGTCTGGAGATCCAACGCGAGCTGTGCGTTCAGGGTGCCTCGCAGCGCCTGGAGCAGCTCCGCGTACTCGGTCAGGGCCGCGTCCAGGGCTTCGGGCGCCTGGGCGAGGATCTTCTGGGCCTCCAGGAAGTCCAGCCGCGTGTGCTGCGCCTCTTCCAGCCAGTGGTGCTTGAGCAGGTTGCAGAACAGCGGATCCAACGTCTCGTCTTTGTTTCCGCGAACCGTTTCCTGGTAGTGCTGCTGCGTCATCAGCTCCATGTGCAGGTTGAAGATCAGCACGCCCAGGTTCGACTTCGACATGATGGCCCGGGCCACCTCCACCTGGTTGTCGAGCAGGGCAGGGGCGACCTTGAAGCCCTTCGCGAACGCGCCGGTGAAGCGCGCGAAGAGCTGCTGGTGCTTCAGCTCCTCCTCGGTGAAGCGCAAGAGCGCCCGCATGTGTGTCCCGTTCCCGTGAAGCTCCAGGCCGGCGCGCTGGGCGGCCAGGGCGACGGCGTACTCCTCCAGGAACAGGAACAGGTGCGCGTAGCTGTTGGAGCGGATGTGATTCAACATCAGCCGCTCCTCCGCGCTCAGGAAGGGGATGTCTTCCGTCCCGGTCAGCGCATCCGAAAGGAAGCGGTGGCTGAAGTCGAGCACGGTGTCCTTTGGCAACAGCTCATCCAGACGCCAGGACACCCGTTCGGAACTCTGGATACAGGACTGGTACTCCGGGGTTTGATTGAGCATGGATGAATCAAACGAGTTTTCCCTGCTTTGGGTCAATGGGGGGCCCTCGCCCCTACTCATCGCGGCGGGTCATTCCTGCCTGGGATTGGGTGGGAAGGGAGGGGTGGGCTATGAAGTCACCATGCCCAGAAACCTTGTTCTGCCTTTGTTCGCGCTGCTCGCGTTCGTCGGCTGTACCCACCAGGTGCGGCCGAGCCCCGCGCCCATGTCCAACGCGGGGACGCCGCTGGCGCTCCGCGCGCGCTACTTCATCTCCCCCGAGCAGAAGGCGCGCATCGACTCGGACAGCTACTTCGTCCTGGGCGCCGGGCACACCTGGAACATCACCATTGGCGAAGGGCTCACGCGCAGCTTCCCGCAGATGCTGGGCACGGTCTTCCAGTCCGTCCAGGAGGCTTCGGGCCCTGATGACATGGGCGACGCGGACGTGCTCATCGTCCCGGAGATCAATTACTTCGACGTCAACGGCGGTGGCTTCGTGTCGCAGTTGAAGCTGACGGTGCGCTCCCGGGGGAGCCAGGACGCCGTCCAGGTGAATGACCTGATTGAAGGCGAGTCCCAGAAGAGCAAGGCGGCCTCGGCGTGGCTCGGTGGGGCGATGGCGGGGCAGGAGGCCCTGCGGCAGTCCACCGAGATGGCCTTCGAGGACGTGATGCCCAAGGTCGCCACCCGCCTGCGTGAAATCTTCGCCAAGGCTCAGGCAAAGACATCCCCAGGCATGCTCTGACCCCAAACTGCAACATCCACGAACACGCGAGGGCCCGGGACACAAACGTTCCGGGCCCTTTGTTTTTTCCAGACGCGCTAACGCGCTGCGTATTGAGGACCTGGAATCCGGGGCCTACAAGACTCCTTGTTGTCAAAGTGCCAATAGGCGTCGGAGGCCGTGCATGAGACTGCGATGGAGCCGTACGTGGGCGTGTCCGAGTTCCCTGGTCCTCTTCCTGCTCAGTGCCGCGGCTGCCGCCGACCCGCTGCCGCTCCTGGAGACCACGGCGGTGCGGTCGCCGTTCGTGGCGGCCTGCAATGGGAAGCCGGACTCCACGCCGCTGCCGGTGGACCCGCGCACGCTGGTGGTGCCGGGCGTCAACAAGCCCGGGGCGGCGGTGCAGTTCAACGCGTACTGGGTGGACCTGCACAATCCGCCGCCGCCGTTCGTCTCCACGCTGCCGCCCAACCCCACGACGTGCGGCGAGTTCCGCGCGAGCGTGGCCCGGGGGCGAAACAACATCGAGACGCGCGCCTACTTCCAGCCGTTCACCACCTCGCTGGCCTACTACAACATGTACACGCTGTGGGGTTACCTCATCCGCCCCTCGGACTTCGACGAGCAGGTCATCAAGCGCTACGGCCTGGCGAAGGCGCCGTTCCGCAATCCCTATCCGCTGCCGTGGGAGAACCCCAACCTCACCAATGGCGGCAGCGGCCAGCTCCCCTTGGGGCTCGTGCAGGAGCGGGACGCGAACGGGCGCTTCACGGGCGCCATCGCCTCCAGCTGCTCCGGGTGCCATGACTCGCGGCTGGGGACCGAGCAGGAGTCCGGCTTCGTGTGGGGGCGCTCGAACGACGCGCTGGACGCGGGGTTGATCCAATCCGACTTCTTCCGCTCGACGGGCGTGGGCACCGTGCTGCAGCTGGCGCCCGTGCCGTGGAGCGTGGGCCGCGGCGCCAGTGACGCCATCGGCATCGTGGACCTGCTGCCCGCGCTCTTCGACATGGACTCGCTCGCGCTGGCGCCCAGCCTGCTCGAGTATTTCCCCACCCACGCGGGCGGCCAGTCGCGCGCGCCCAGCTGGTGGCACCGCGCCTTCAAGACGCGGCAGTTCTGGGATGGCGCCCTCACGTCGGACAACGTCCGCTCGGAGATGGCCTTCGGCATCGCCAACCTGGGCCGCTCGCCCGCGCAGCGCCGGGCGCTGACCGTCGAGTTCGAGGACAACGACAACTTCTTCATCTCGATGTCGCCCCCCACGTATCCGAAGACGGTCAACACCGCGCTCGCCGAGCAGGGCGCGGTGCTCTTCCACGAGAGGGACCTGTGGGCCAACGGCGCCAACGCCAACATCCCCAAGGCGCCGGGCAATGGCTCCTGCGCGTCCTGCCACGGCGTCTATTCGCCGCGCCATGCCGCGGACCCGGCGTACCTGCCGGACCCGCGCCTCAAGGGCGTGGCGGGCGTGATTACCCCCATCGAGACCATCCGCACGGATCCGGCGCGCAAGGACCTGATGGCGGACATCCGCAAGCGCAGGGCCTGGAACACGTCGTACCTGGCCTACAACGACGAGCACCCCGACCACGGCCCCTTCTACGACGACATCATCATGAGCGCCCTGCGGCGCGTGCCGCGCAGCGCGTATGACAACGGCCTGGGCCCCGTCTATTCACCCGAGGGTCCCAACGTGTGGCTCAGCCCGTTCGGCTACATCGCGCCGCCGCTCTATGGCGCGTGGGCCTCCGCGCCGTTCTTCCACAATGGCAGCGTGCCCTCCCTCTGGGACGTGCTGAAGCCGTCGGACCGGCCGGCGGTGTGGAAGCGCCAGCAGACCTCCGCCAACATCCTGGGCACCAACGCGGGCTACGACTCCAGCTATGCGTCCTATGACTTCGCGAAGCTGGGGTGGAAGGTGACGGCGCTGGCCTGCGCCGACAAGCCGACCAATGATCCGTTCATCCCGTGCAGCGAGGAGATGGCGACGGCCGACGTGCTCTTCGCGAACATCGCGAACCTGGCCGCCAACTACAACTCGCTCGCCTACCAGTCGCCGCCGCCCATCACGCAGAAGCAGATCCGCTCCCGCATGATCTTCAACAGCCACTTCTACGGCATGGGCAACGAGGGGCATGACTTCACCCAGTCGCTCACCGACCCCGAGCGCTGGGCCATCATCGAGTACATGAAGACGCTGTAGTCAGCAGGGGAGGGGGCGCGGAAGAAGGGTCCGCGCCCCCGGCCCGTCACAGGAAGCGGCGAAAGAGGCCCAGCTTCCCCGTGTAGGGCGGATAGCGCAGCTTCATGTCCAGCGCGAAGGGCCGCTTCACCACGCTCTTCTTGTGGCTGAAGGCGTCGAAGCTGGACTGGCCGTGGTAGCCGCCCAGGCCGGACTCGCCCACGCCGCCGAAGGGCATCCCCTCCGCGGCGAAGTGGACGCACACGTCGTTGGTGACGGCGCCGCCGCTGGAGGTTTCCGAAAGCACGCGCTCGTTCACCGCGGCGTCCCGCGCGAAGGTGTAGAGGGCGAGCGGCTTGGGGCGGGCGCGCACGAAGCGGATGGCGTCGTCCACGTTCTCGCAGTCCACCAGCGGGAGCAGGGGGCCGAAGATCTCCTCCTGCATCAGCGGGCTCGTCAGGGGCGCGTCGGTGATGACGGTGGGGGAGAAGTAGCGGCTTCGCGCGTCGCGCTCTCCGCCGAAGGCAATCCTGCCGTGGTCCGCGAGCGCGCTGACGCGCTCGAAGTGGCGGTCATTGACGATGCGGCCGTAGTCGGCGCTCGTGCTCGCGTCGTCGCCGTAGAAGCTCCGGACGGCCTTCTGGACCAGCGCCGTGAAGCGCTCCTGGAGGTCGGAAGGGATGAGCACGTAGTCCGGCGCGATGCAGGTCTGCCCGGCGTTGACGTACTTGCCCCAGGCGATGCGGCGCGCGGTGACCTCCAGGTCCGCGCTCCGGTCGACGATGCAGGGGCTCTTTCCGCCCAGCTCCAGGACGGTGGGCGTCAGGTGCCGGGCCGCTGCTTCGGCGACGGTCCGGCCCACCTGCGTGCCGCCGGTGAAGAAGATGAGATCCCACCGCTCGTCGAGCAGCGCGCGGCTCTCCTCTACGCCGCCCTCCACCACGGAGACGACCTCGGGCGGGAACGCTTCGCCCAGCATCCGCGCGAGCACGCGTGAGGTCGCGGGCGCGTGCTCGCTGGGCTTCAACACGGCGGTGCAGCCCGCGGCGAGCGCCCCGATGAGCGGCGCCAGCGACAGCTGATAGGGATAGTTCCAGGGCGCGATGATGAGCGTCACGCCCAGGGGCTCCGCGTACTGCCAGGCCCGCGCCGGCTGGATGACGAGCGGGGCGGAGCCCTTCCGGGGCTCCATCCACGTCTTCACGTGCTTGAGGGCTGTCTTCAGCTCCCCTTGGATGCTGCCCACCTCCGTCAGGTAGGCCTCCTCCGGGCTCTTCGCGAGGTCGGCCTTGAGGGCGGCCAGGATGGCCTCCTCGTGCTTGCGCGCCGCTGCTTCGAGCGCCCGCAGCTGCTCCTGCCGCCATTTCAGCGGGAGCGTGACGCGGGTTTCGAAACAGGCGCGCTGCCTTGAAACGAGTGCCTTCACGTCATGCTCCCGCTGATTCCTCATGGGACGACCCTTTATGTGAGTGAGGGGTTACTCGAGCAGCTCTCCACGTTCAGCCTTGGCGACCAGGGACGCGGGCGGCAGGAAGTGCTTCCCGTAGCGCTCCGCCAGCTGGCGCGCGCGGATGACGAAGCCGCGCGGCCCCGTGCCGGACGGGCCTTCGTAGCCGTTGATGTACTGCACGACGCCGCCCGTCCACGGCGGGAAGCCGATGCCCAGGATGGAGCCTACGTTCGCGTCCGCCGCCGAGCGCAGCACGCCCTCGTCGAAGCAGCGCACCGTGTCGATGGCCTCCGCGAAGAGCATCCGCTCCTTCATGTCCTCGAAGGGGATGGTGTAGCCGGGCTTCGTGTAGTGCTGCTTCAGCCCCGGCCACAGGTTCGTCCGCTTGCCGTCCGCGTAGTCGTAGAACCCTCCGCCCGTGGAGCGGCCCTTGCGCCCGTGCTGGTCGATCATCGCGTCCATCACCGCGTAGCTGCCGTGGTCCGCCCACGGCTGGCCCGCGGCCTCCACGGCCGCCTTCGTCTCCTGGCGGATCTTCCGGGGCAGCGTGAGCGTCAATTCGTCCACCAGCTGGAGCGGGGCGGCGGGGTAGCCCGCCTGGAGTCCCGCCTGCTCGATGGACGCGGGCGCGATGCCCTCGCCCACCATGGCGATGGCCTCGTTGAGGAACGTGCCGATGACGCGGCTGGTGAAGAAGCCCCGGCTGTCGTTGACGACGATGGGCGTCTTGCCAATCTGCACCGCGATGTCGATGGCCTTCGCCAGCGTCGCGTCGCTGGTCTGCTTGCCGGCGATGAGCTCCAAGAGCGGCATCTTGTCCACGGGGGAGAAGAAGTGCATGCCGACGAAGTCCGGCGGCCGGTTCACGCCCTCCGCGAGCAGGGTGATGGGCAGGGTGGAGGTGTTGGACCCCAGCACCGCGTCCGGCGCCACCACGCCTTGAATCTCCTGGAAGACCTTGTGCTTGAGCTTCACGTCCTCGAACACGGCTTCGATGACCAGGTCGCAGCCCGCGAGCGCGGCCGGGTCCTCCGCGGGGGTGATGCGCGCCAGCAGCGCGTCGCCCTTCTCCTTCGTGACGGAGCCCTTGGCGACGGCCTTCTCCACCAGCTTGACGGAGTAGCCCTTGCCCTTCTCCGCGGCGGCGAGGCTCACGTCCTTGAGCACCACGTCGATGCCGGCCTTGGCGCACACGTAGGCGATGCCCGCGCCCATCATGCCCGCGCCCAGCACGCCCACCTTCTTCGCGGTGTGCTTCGGATAGCCCTGGGGGCGGCCGCCGCCGGAGTTGATGTGCTGCATGTCGAAGAAGAACGCCTGGATCATGTTCTTCGCGACCTGGCCGACGACGAGCTCCGTGAAGTAGCGCGACTCGATGGTGAACGCGGTGTCCACGTCCACCTGCGTGCTCTCCACCGCCACCGCCATGATGGCGCGCGGGGCGGGCATGTTCGTGCCCTTGAGCTGCTTGCGCAGGTTGGCGGGGAACGCGGGCAGGTTCGCCGCGAACGCCGGGTGGGACGGCGTGCCGCCGGGGATCTTGTAGCCCTTCTGGTCCCACGGCTGCTGCGCCTTCGGGTTCGCCTTCACCCACGCCTTCGCCGCGGGCAGGAGCGCGTCCACGGACGGCACCACCTCCTGCACCAGCCCCAGCTCCTTCGCCTCCTGCGGGCGGTATTTCTGGCCCTGGAGCAGCACCTTCATCAGCGCGTCCGTGATGCCCAGCATGCGCACCGTGCGCACCACGCCGCCGCCGCCGGGCAGCAGGCCCAGCGTCACCTCCGGCAGGCCCACCACCGCGCCCTTCACGTCCGCGAGGATGCGGTGGTGACAGGCGAGCGCGATTTCAAGACCGCCGCCCAGCGCCGCGCCGTTGATGGCCGCGACCACGGGCTTGCCCAGGGTCTCCAGCGTGCGCAGCTGCGCCTTGATCTCCTGGCCCAGGTTGAAGACCTGGCTCGCCGCGTCCTTCTTCACGTTGCGCAGGTCGTTCAAGTCGCCGCCCGCGAAGAAGGTCTTCTTCGCGGAGGTGATGACGACGCCGGTGATGCTGTCCTTCTCCTTCACCAGCCGGTCCACCGCCGCGCGCATGGACTTCACGTAGGCGGCGTTCATGGTGTTGGCGGACTGGGAGGGGTCGTCCATCGTCAAGACGACGATGCCGTCCGCGTCCTGTTCCCAGCGCAGGGTGTTCTGTTCGCTCATGGCGTTCACTCGAAAGTCTTTGAAAGGGGAGGGTGGGTTCAGACGCGCTCGACGAGGGTGGCCACACCCATTCCGCCGCCGACGCACAGGGTGACGACCGCGCGGCGCGCGTTGCGCCGCTCCAGTTCATCCACCACGGTTCCAAGGATCATGGCGCCGGTGGCACCCAGCGGGTGCCCCATGGCGATGGCGCCGCCGTTGACGTTGAGCTTCTCGTCCGGGATGTCCAGGTCCTTCTGGTACTTGAGGACCACGGAGGCGAAGGCCTCGTTGAGCTCGAAGAGGTCGATGTCCTTCACCGACAGGCCGGCGATGTCCAGCAGCTTGCGGGTGGCCGGCAGCGGACCGGTGAGCATGATGGTGGGCTCCGCGCCGGACGTGGCCACGGCGGCGATGCGCGCGCGCGGCTTGAGGCCCAGCGTCTTGCCCACCTTCTCCGAGCCCACCAGCACCAGCGCCGCGCCGTCCACGATGCCGGAGGAGTTGCCCGGCGTGTGCACGTGGTTGATGCGCTCCACCGCGTGGTACTTCTGGAGCGCCACCGCGTCGAAGCCGCCCATCTCACCCATGGTCGTGAAGGACGCGCTCAGCTGGCCCAGCGAGGCCACGGTGGAGTCCGGACGCATGTGCTCATCGCGGTCCAGGATGGTGAGCCCGTTCTGGTCCACCACGGGGACGACGGACTTCTGGAAGTAGCCGTTCTTCCACGCGTGGGCCGCGCGCTCCTGCGAGCGCACGGCGTAGCGGTCCACGTCCTCGCGGGTGAAGCCCTCCATCGTCGCGATGAGGTCCGCGGAGATGCCCTGGGGCACGAAGTAGGTGTCGTAGTTGGTGGCGGGGTCCATGGCCCACGCGCCGCCGTCGGAGCCCATGGGGACGCGGGACATGCTCTCCACGCCGCCCGCGATGACCAGGTGCTCCCAGCCGGAGCGCACCTGCTGCGCGGCCATGTTCACCGCCGTCAGGCCGGAGGCACAGAAGCGGTTGAGCTGCACGCCGCCGGTGGTCTCCGGCAGGCCCGCGGCCAGCACCAGCGTGCGCGCGATGTCCGCGCCCTGGTCACCCACGGGGGACACGACGCCCAGCACCACGTCGTCGATGTGCTTCGGGTCCAGGTTCGGGTGGCGCTGCTTGAGCGCGTCCACCAGGCCGACGAGCAGCGACACCGGCTTGGTGCCGTGCAGGGCGCCCTTCTTGCCCTTGCCGCGAGGGGTACGGACGGCGTCGAAGATGAATGCTTCCTGGCTCACGGGGAGCCTCCTTGTGAGAAGGGAGGGGCTACAGGGACCGGGCGACGAGCTCCTTCATGACCTCGTTCGCGCCGGCGAAGATTCGCAGGACGCGGGTGTCCGCGAACAGATGGGCGATGGGGTATTCCTTCATATAACCGTACCCGCCGAACAGCTGGAGGCAGCGGTCCACTACGAGGCAGGCCTGGTCGGACACCCAGTACTTCGCCATGGCCGCCGTTGTCACATCGAGTCTGCCTTCCAGGTGGGACGCGATGCAGTCATCCACGAAAGTGCGGCAAACCCGTTGAAGGGTGGCGCACTCCGCCAGCTCGAAGCGCGTGTTCTGCAGGGCGAAGAGCGGCTTGCCGAAGACGTGACGCTGCTTCGTGTACTCGACCGTGAGCTGGACGGCGCGCTCCAGGCTCGCCACCGCGATGATGGCCGTGGTCAGCCGCTCCTGGGGGAGCTGCTGCATGAGCTGGGCGAAGCCCCGGCCCTCCTCGCCTCCCAGCAGGTTGACGGCGGGGACGCGCAGGTCGTCGAAGAAGAGCTCGGTGGTGTCCTGACCCTTGCCCCCCAGCTTGTCGAGGATGCGGCCCCGCTGGAAGCCGGGCGTCGTGTCGGAGACCTCCGCGCACAAGAGGGAGATGCCCGCGTGGCCCGGCTGTCCCGTGCGCACGACGATGATGATGAAGTCGCACACGTGGCCGTTGGAGATGAACGTCTTCGCGCCGCTCACCCGGTAGAAGTCGCCTTCACGCACCGCGCGGGTGGTGATGGCCTGGAGGTCGGAGCCCGTCCCCGGCTCCGTCATGGCGATGGCGCCCACCCATTCACCGCTGGCCAGCCGGGGCAGCCACTTCTGTTTCTGGGCCTCCGACGCATAGGCGAGCAGGTAGTGCGCGACGATGGCGCAGTGGACCGGGAAGCCCATGGTCGGGTCCCCTGCGCGGATCTGCTCCTCGATGAGGACCGCCTCGTGCGCGAACGTGCCGCCCGCGCCGCCGTAGGCCTCCGGGATGGACATGCACAGGAGGCCCAGCTCTCCGGCGCGGCGGTAGAGCGCCTTGTCCGGATGGCCCTGCTCCACGTGCTTGGGGACGTTGGGGAGGACCTCCTTCGTGAAGTAGGTGGCCGCGAGCGTTCGCACCTGCTCGACGTCATCCGAGCTCCAGCGGGGACGTGCCGTCGTCATGATGTCTGTCTCCTAGAGTCCGAAGGTCTTGCCGATGATGTCGCGCTGGATCTCGCTGGTGCCGCCGTAGACGGTGGAGATGACCGTGGCGCGCAGGTGCGACTCCATGTCGTATTCGGTGGCGTAGCCGTAGCCGCCCATCATCTGCATGCCCTCCAGGGCCACGCGCTTGGCGGTCTCCGTCGTCTTGAGCTTCGCCATGGAGGCCTCGCGGGGGAGCATCCGGTCCGGGTGCTCATCCGCCATGGCCGCCACGCGGTAGACGAGCAGCTCGCAGCAATCCAGCTCCGTGGCCAGGTCCGCGATGCGGTGCTTGAGCGCCTGGAAGGAGCCGACGGCGCGGCCGAACTGCTTGCGCTCCTTCACGTAGGTGACGGCGTCGTCGAACGCGCGCCGGCCCCGCCCCAGCATGGACGCGGCCAGCAGGAGCCGCTCGCTGTTGAGCCCCGACATCAGCTGGGGCCAGGCCTGGTCCACGAGGCCGACCACGGAGGACTCCGGCAGGAAGCAGTCCGTGAAGAAGACGTCGTTGACCTCCTTGCCGCCCATCGTGGGGATGCCTCGGATCTCCATGCCGGGCGTGCCCGCGGGGACGCAGAACATGGTGAGACCCTCATGCCGCGAGCTCACGGTGTTCGTGCGCGCCACGAGCAGCACGTGGTCCGCGAAGTGCGCGTTGGAGCACCAGGTCTTCTGGCCGTTGACCACGAAGCCTCCGTGCGTCCGGACCGCGCGGCAGGTGATGGCCGCGGCGTCGGAGCCGGCCCCGGGCTCGGAGATGGAGATGGCCTCCACCCGGCCGCGCGCGATGCCGCCGAGGATGGTCTCCTTCTGCGCCGGGGTCCCGAACTTCGCGTAGGGGCCCGCCGCCACCGCGGTGGTGATGTAGCCGCCCACGGGCGCGAGCCCATAGGCGGTCCGCTCCGCGAAGAGGCACATGTCGGACATGCCTCCGCCGGAGCCGCCGTACTCCGCGGGGATTCCCACGCCCAGCCAGCCCAGTTCGGCCATCTGGGCGTAGAGGCCGGGGGCGTGGGCCTCCGTGCCGTCGTGGGTCAGCGCGTCCCGCTGCGCGCGCGTGCCGGTCCTGGCGCGGCAGAACGCGTCGATGGCGTCGGCGAACGAGGCTTGCTCCGGGGTTCTCACATGCATGGCGGTTCTCCGAAGGGGCGTCAGGCGTTCGCGTAGAGCGCGGCAATGCGTTCGGCGTACTGCGCGAGCAGCACGCGGCGCTTGAGCTTGAGGGTGACCGTCAGCTCTCCCGTCACCGGGGACCACGCTTCCGGGACGACGTGGAAGCGTTTGATCTGCTCCGAGCGGGAGAGCCGGACGTTGGCCGCTGCGACGAGGGACTCCAGCTCGGCCTGGATGATGGGGTCTCGCGAGAGGTCCTCGATTGCCACGGAGGACAGCCCCTTGGCCCTGGCCCAGACGGGCGCTGCTTCTGGATCCAGGGAGATGAGCGCCGTCACGTAGGGGTGGCCGTCGCCAATCGCGAGGGCCTGGGCCACCAGCGGGTGGGCGCGCAGCATGCCTTCGAGCTTGGAGGGGGCGATGTTCTTCCCGCTCGACGTGATGATCAGCTCCTTCTTGCGGTCGGTGATGCTGAGGAAGCCGTCCGCGTCGAGCGTGCCGATGTCGCCGGTGGCGAGCCAGCCATCCTCGTCCGTCGCGCGGACAATCTGGCCGTCCGGCGCGAGGTAGCCCATGAACACCACCGGGCCGCGCACGAAGATTTCTCCGTCCTCCGCCAGCTTGAGCTGGAGCCCGGGGATGGGGCGCCCCACGGAGCCGACGCGGAAGTCGGTGGGGATGTTGATGGTGGCGCAGCCGGTCGTCTCACTCATGCCCCAGACCTCCAGCACCTGGATGCCGAAGCCGCCCAGGTACTCGAGGATGTCCACGGGGATGGGCGCGGAGCCGCTGCTCGTCCAATGCAGCGCATCCAGCCCCATCGACTTGCGCAGCGGTTCGAGCACGCGCGCTTCGGCGTCCGCGGCCTTCTGCTGGACCTCTGGCGGCACGGGCTTGCCTGCGCCGCGCAGCCGGAAGGACTCCAGCGCGGCGGCGTGCGCGGCGAGCAGGGGCTCACGCTGCGCGGGCGGGAACGCGTCCACCTTCAGGCGCAGGCTCGACGCGAGCTTCTCCCACAGGCGCGGCACGCCGAAGAACGCGGGCGCGCGCGAGCGGGCGAGCAGCGGCACCACTCCCGCCGGGTCCGTGCACAGGTGCATGTGCAGGGCCTTGTAGAGCGCCCGGTACAGCCCCAGCTCGCGCTCGGCCACGTGGGCCAGCGGGAGATAGGCGATGGAGGGGGCCCGCATCGGGATGGGGACGCATTGGTCCACCGCGACGGCTTCATAGAAGGCGTTGAGGTGGCTCAGCACCACGCCCTTGGGGTCACCGGTGGTGCCGGACGTGTACATCATCGCCAGCGGATCCTCCGGGCGGAGGTCCTTCCAGGCGTCCTCGAAGGCCTGGGGGTTGGCCTCGTGGAGGGCGCGGCCTTCGGCTTCCAGGTCCGCGAAGGAGATGAACCGCGAGTCCCCGCGTGGAAGGGCGGAGGCGTCCACGACGACGATGCGCTTGAGGGCGGGGAGTGATTCGAGCACCGGCCACCACCGGGCCAGCTCGTCCGCGCCCTCCAGCACCACCACGGTGGCCGCGCTGTGCCGGGCGACGTAGCCCACCTGTTCGGTGCTCAGGGTCTGGTACGCGGTACAGGAGATGGCGCCCAGGTGGGCCGCCGCATAGTCGATGATCCAATGCTCCGGCCGGCCGGACATCATGATCATCATCCGCTCGCCCCGCTTCAGCCCCAGCACGCAGAGCCCTCGGGTCAGCGCGGCGGTCCGCTCGCGCAGCTGGCCCCAGGTGAGGGTGCTGTTTCCGGAGGTGAGGGCGGGCGCGTCCGCGTACTCCGTGGCGTTGCGCTGGAGGAGGCGCGGCAGCGTGAGCTGGGCCGCGAGGGACAGGCACTGCGCTTCCAGGTTCGCGTCAAACGCACCCATGGACACACCTCCGCCAAGGTCAAAGGTCAATCCGCTTGTCTGTCGTGCTTCCTCTTCAGGCGTCGACGTACAGGTCGAGCGCCACGTCCGGGCCGCCGCCGTAGCGGCTGAAATCAGTGACTCCGGCCGCGCGCAGGACGTCCTCGTCGATGAAGGTCTGTCCGGTGCACTCGCGCGGCGGGCGCTGGAGGAGGGCCACGGCCGCGTCCGCCATGATGTCCGGCGAGCGGGCCCGCTCCATCGACGCGTCCCCGCCGAGCAGGTTCTTCACGGCGGCGGTGGCGATGAGCGTGCGAGGCCAGAGCGTGTTCGCGCCAATGCCGGCCTCCGCCAGCTCCGCCGCCCAGCCGAGCGTGAGCAGCGTCATGCCGTACTTGGCCATCGTGTACGCGGGGTGCAGGCCCATCCAGTGGGGCGCCAGGTTCACCGGCGGGGACAGCGAAAGGATGTGCGCGTGGGTCGAGCGCCGCAGGTGCGGCAGCGCCGTGCGCGTGAGCAGGAACGTCCCGCGCAATTGAATCTGCTGCATCAGGTCGAAGCGCTTGAGCGGGAGCTCCTCGGTCTTGAGCGGAGCCAGGGCGCTCGCGTTGTTGACGCAGAAGTCGATGCCGCCGAAGCGCGCCACCGTTTCGTCCACGGCGCGCTGCACGTCCGCTTCGTCCCGCACGTCGCCCACCACCGCGAGCGCCTTGCCGCCCGCGGCTTCAATCTCAGCCGCGGCCGTATGGACCGTGCCTGGCAGGCGCGGATCCGGCGTGCCCGTCTTCGCCAGGAGCGCGACGTTGGCGCCCAGCCGTCCGGCCGCGACACCGATGGCCAGCCCGATGCCACGGCTTCCCCCGGACATCAGCAGCGTGCGTCCGGTGAGCGGGCCCGGACCGGCCATGGGCCCCGTCACTTCTGGGCCTTCGGCTTCGCCGGGGTGGCACGTCCGGGCGTCGCCGTCCGGGCGAGCTGGGGGAGCAGGTCGCGCACGATGAGCAGGAGCGATTCGCTCAGGAGCAGGTGCGTCTCCTCGCGGCTGAGCGTCCCGTCGCGGAGCCACTCGCGGATGGAGGACTTCACCAGTCCGCCGTAGGAGCGGATCATTGCCCGCTGCCGCGAATCGTTGCCGACCTCCGCCTTGAGCCCCAGGAACTCGAGCGTTCGCGACGCGGCCACGTCGTCCGCCTCGGCGATGATGCGCTCGACGTCCGGATCCGCGCCGATGCCGCCGCTCCCGATGACGGCCAGGTACGTCTTGCCGTGGGTCGCCACGGTGTCCAGGTACCACTCGACGCTGCGCTCCACGCGCTCTCGCAGGGTTCCGGTCATGGGGACGCTCTTTTCGATGCCGGGCATGAGCAGCATTCGCTTCACGACCTTCAGGTAGAGATCCCGCTTCTGCCCGAAGTAGTGATTGAGGAGCCCCCGTGCGACGCCCGCCTCCCTGGCGATGTCGGTGGTGGAGACGTCCGCGTAGGGGCGCTCGCCGAACAGGCGCATGGCGCACTCGAGGATCTGCTGCCGGCGTTCGTCCGGTTCCAGCCGCTTCCAGCGGGGGGCCAGCGCGCTCATCGGCGGGCCTCCTGCCAGGGGAGGAACGTGGGTAGGTCCTGGGTCACCGTCCGGGAGAACCGCGCGGGTCGCTTCTGCATGAAGGCCATGACGCCTTCTAGCGCGTCCGCGCTCTCTCCGAGGCTCGCGATGAGCTGGCTGTCCAGGGCGAACGCGGGCTCCGGCGAGGGGAGGGCGCTCATCCGGTAGAGCGCCTGACGGATGACGGCCACGGACACCGGCGCGGTCGAATCCACCAGCTCCCTGGCGAGTGCTTGCGCGGCGTCGGCCAGGGCCTCGGGTTCATGGAGGGATTGGACGAGCCCCGCGCCGAGCGCCTCCTCCGCCGGCACGAGCCGGCCACTCACCATCCAGTCCATTGCGCGGCCCAGGCCCACCAGCCGGGGCAGGAACCAGCAGGAGCCCGCTTCCGGGTAGATGCCTCGCCGGCTGAAGACAAATCCGAAACGGCTGTTCCTGGCCGCGAGCCGGAAGTCCGCGGGGAGGATCATCGTGGAGCCCACGCCCACTGCCGCGCCCTGGATGGCGGCGATGACTGGCTTTCTCAACATGAACAGCTGGCGCGCGACACGCGTCGCCGGTTCGACCCAGGCACCGCCGGGGATGTCTGTGTTCGTGACCTCCAGGGACTGGCCGCTGAGGTCCGCCCCCACGCAGAAGTCCTTGCCGGCCCCCGACAGGATGACCACCCGCACCGCTTCGTCCGCGTCCGCAGCGGCGAGCGCGGCCGCCAGCTCGTCCGCCATGAGCACGGTGAAGCCATTGCGCGCTTCAGGCCGGTGCAGTTCCACATTGGCGACCCGGTCCGCATAGGAAACGCGGATGTGTTGGTAGCTCATGGTTGGAAATCCTGGCTCATGTGATGGGTATAGTGGAGACTTGTTGGCGCGGCGTCAACAGCAAGAATCGCCAGACAACACCCGGGATTTTTCGACGGTTTGCGTCATCGATTGCCTGCCCTGGAGCCCGTTCATGAGTGTGGATGCGTTTGGTCTGGAGGGACGCCGTGCGCTGGTGACGGGCGCCTCTGGAGGATTGGGTTTGCACTTCGCGGAGGTGCTGGCCCGGGCGGGCGCGGAGGTGGTGTTGGCGGCGCGGCGCGCGGACCGGCTGGCCGCGGAGGTGGAGCGGCTGCGGGAGCTGGGGCTGCGCGCCCACGCGGTGTCCATGGACGTGACGCTCGCGGCATCCGTGCAGGCGGGCGTGGCCGAGGCGGAGGCGCTGGCGGGCGGGGTGCTGGATGTGCTCGTCAACAACGCGGGCGTGTCCGGCGAGGGCTTCTTCCTCCAGGTGGAGGAGGCGGACTGGGACACGGTCATCGATACGAACCTCAAGGGGTCGTATCTCGTGTCGAGGACCGTGGCGCGGCGGCTGGTGGAGCAGGGCTCTCCGGGCAGCATCATCCACATCGCATCCATCCTGGGGCTGCGGGTGGCCGGTGGCGTGGCTCCGTATGGTGCCTCCAAGGCCGGGTTGATCCACCTCACCAAGGCCATGGCGTTGGAGCTGGCGCGGCACCGGATCCGCGTGAACGCGCTGGCTCCCGGCTACATCGAGACGGACTTCAACCGGACCTTCTTCGCGAAGGACGCGGGACAGAAGCTGCTCGCTCGCATTCCCTTCCGGCGGCTGGGCCACATGCGGGAGCTCGATGGGCCGCTGCTGCTGCTGGCTTCGGAGGCCGGCAGTTACATGAGCGGTTCGGTCATTGAAGTGGATGGTGGCCACCTCTGCTCGACCCTGTAGTTCCCAGGAGCCCCAGATGGACTTCTCTCTTTCCCCTGAAATCGAAGCGTACCGGCTGCGCGTGCGTGAGTTCGTGGCCACGCATGTGCTGCCGCTGGAGAAGCAGCCGGACGCGTTCGACGCGCACGAGAACCTCCGTGAGGAGATGGTGGCTCGGGTGCGCGAGCTGGCCCGCGCGCAGGGGCTCTGGGCCTTCCAGATGCCGAAGGCGCGCGGAGGGCAGGGCCTGGGCGTGGTGGGCATGGCGGCCTGTTACGAGGAGGCCGCCCGTTCGCCCTTCGGGCCCGTGATGTTCAACGCCGCGCCTCCGGATGACGGCAACATGATCGTCCTGGAGAAGGTGCTCGCGACGGAGGCGCTCAAGCAGCGCTGGTTGCAGCCCATCATCGACGGCAAGGTGCGCTCCGCCTTCGCGATGACGGAGCCAGACGGCTGCGGCTCCGACCCGTCCCTCACCTATACGCGGGCGGAGAAGCAGGGCGGCGAATGGGTGCTCACGGGCCGCAAGTGGTTCATCACCGGGGCCCAGGGCGCGCAGCACTTCATCGTGGTGGCGCGCACCTCCGACGACGAGCGCAAGGGGCTCACTGCCTTCCTCTTCGACGCCAGCCAGCCTGGATGGCGCATCGAGCGACGCATCCCCATCATGGGCCCCGAGGAGCACGGCGGGCATTGCGAGCTCGTCTTCGAAGGGCTGCGCATCCCGGACGAGCATCGGCTGCTGGGCGTGGGTGATGGCCTCAAGGTGACGCAGATCCGCCTGGGCACGGCGCGTCTCACGCACTGCATGCGCTGGCTGGGATTGGCGAAGCGGTGCCTGGAGGAGGCGGGCGGCTACGTCTCGCGGCGGATGAGCTTCGGGGAGACCCTTGCTCAGCACGAGGGCGTGCAGTGGATGCTGGGCGATGCGGCCAAGGACATCCACATCGGGCGGCTGCTGACCATGAGCGCCGCCTGGAAGCTGGACCAGGGGGACTTCGCGCGCACGGACATCTCCATCGCGAAGATCCACGTGGCGGATGCGCTGCACAAGGCCGCGGACACGGCCATCCAGTTGATGGGCGCCCGGGGCTACTCCAAGGACACGCTCGTTGAATGGATCTACCGGTACGCGCGCCAGGCGCGACTGGTGGATGGGGCCAGCGAAATCCACAAGATGGTGCTGTCGCGTGCGTACCTGGCGGAGGGCGCGGACTTCTTCCGGTGGGGAGTGGGGTGACGATGCGCGAGGAACACAAGCACGCGCTGGAGTCCTTCCTGGCAACGAAGGCGGAGGCCCGCGAGGTGCGGCTCATTGATGCGCGACTGCTCTCCGGGGGCGCCATCCAGGAGAACTGGCTGCTGACGGCGGCGGTGAGCGGAGGGCCGCATGATGGCGTGCTGGAGTGCGTGCTGCGCTCCGATGCGGCGTCGGGCGTCTCCGTGTCGCACGGCCGGGCCCAGGAGTTCGCGCTGCTGAAAGAGGCCTTCCGCGCGGGCGTGACGGTGCCGGAGCCGCTGTGGCTGGGAGACAGCTCCGTGCTCGGGCGCGCGTTCTTCGTGATGCGCAAGGCGCGCGGGACCGCCGCCGGCCATCGCATCGTGAAGGACCTGGGGCTGGGCGGAGACCGCGAGGCGCTGACCGAACGGCTGGGAGAGGAGCTGGCGCGGCTGCATGCCATCCGTCCTCCCGTGGAGGCCCTGTCCTTCCTTCCGGTGCCGGCGCTGTCGCCCGCGCTGCGGGGGGTGAAGGAGTTCCAATCCTTCCTGGCCGGCCACCACACGGCGTTCCCCGCGCTGGAGTGGGGGATCCGCTGGCTGGAGCGGCATGCGCCCAGGACGCCGGAGCTGGTGCTGACGCACCGGGATTTCCGCACGGGCAATTACATGCTGGACGAAGCCGGGCTCACGGCCGTGCTGGATTGGGAGTTCGCGGCGTGGTCGGACCCGCTGGAGGACATCGGGTGGTTCTGCGCGCGGTGCTGGCGCTTCGGCCAGTTCGACAAGGAGGCGGGAGGCATCGGCTCCCGTGAGGCGCTGGCGCGAGGCTATGCGCGCGTGAGCGGACGCCAGCTGGATTGGGCGTCGGTGCGTTACTGGGAGGTCTTCGCCCACGCGCGTTGGGCTGTGATTGCCGTGCAGCAGGGGGAGCGCCATGTGTCCGGCCGCGAGCCTTCGCTGGAGCTGGCGCTGACGGCGCATGTGGTGCCGGAACTGGAGCTGGAACTTCTTTCGATGACGGGAGGACGGAATGCGTGAACAGCCGGACGGGGCCGCGCTGCTGGCGATTGCCCGCGAGGTGCTGCTCCGGGAGCTGCTGCCTGGATTGCCGGAGGACAAGGTCTACGCGGCGCGGATGATCGCCAACGCGATGGGCATCGCGGAGCGGCAACTCCGCGCGGGTGAGGGGCCAGCGCAGGAGGAACGCGGGGCGCTGGTGGCCCTGCTCCAGCGCGAAGGGGAGCTCGCGGAGCTGAACCGCGAGCTGGCGGCGCGGATCCGTCAGGGTGCTTTCGACGGGAACCGCGAAGCCTGGTCTTTGCTGTGGGACTCCACCATCCAGCGGGTGCGGGAGAGCGCACCGAAGGCCCTGCCTGCTTCCGACCGGATGGGGTAGAGGTCGGGCCATGAAGAAGAAGGCGTCCCCGTCTCCCGCCCGCGACCTGCCGTTCGAAATCCTCACCTGGTCCCAGGTTCGCGACGAGGTGAAGGCCCCTGGCAATCGCGAGGATGACTGGGACCGCGTGCTCGTCCTCACCGGGAATGTCGTCATGCCCTACGACCTGGGGCTGGACTTCCACCAGGGAATCTTCGCGCAGGACGACGAGGATGCGCCTCCGTTCACCGGCCTCATCGTGCGAGGCGACCTCACCGTCGAAGGCTGCGTGCTCAACTGGGAGAACGACTTCGGGCCGTTCCTCCAGGTGCACGGCAACCTCGTCGCGAAGCGCATCGCCATCGGCGGTGCCCGGCTTCACGTCTCCGGCGATGTGACGACCGAAGACCTGGTGGCGGTCTACAACCACGGCAGCGTCTCCGTGGGAGGCAACCTCAAGGCCCGCACCCTTGCCTCGCATTACTCCTTCAACGTGGCGGGCGCTGTCGATGCGCACCGCTACCTGGGCCAGGACTCGAAGGTGTTCGCGGTGGCCGGCGGGGTGGAGGACGTGAAGGACCCCTACGAAGGGAAGGGCGTCTTCGTCCCGGCGGTGGTGAGGGACGGCCGCGTCGATCTGGAGAAGGTGCGGGCCCGGCTGGCGGCGGGCAAGCCCGTCGCTCGCGACGCGTTCACCAGCATCCGGGAGGCGTTCCGTCAGCTCGTCGCGAAGAAGATCGCGGAGCCCGACAAGGTCAAGAGCCTCACGCTGGAGGACAAGGGGCTCACGTCCCTGCCGGAGGAGCTCTTCCTGTTCCGCAAGCTGGAGAAGCTCAACCTCCGGCGCAACAACCTCCGCGTGCTCCCGGAGGAGCTGGGGCAGCTCACGGAGCTGCGCGAGCTGGACCTGCGGAGCAATGGCCTGTTGGAGCTGCCGGAGTCCATCGGCGAGCTCAAGAAGCTGCGGGTCCTGGACCTGGAAGCCAACTGCCTCTGGCGGCTGCCGGAGTCACTGGCCGGATGCGTCGAGCTGCGGCGGGTGAATCTGATCAACAACCCCCACGCCTACGTCCGGCGGGCCTTCGGGAGCTGGAAGCAGGTCCAGCTCATGTTCGACTTCCCGGAGGTCCTCACGCGGTTGCCGAAGCTGGAGGTGCTCACCTTCGAGGGAACGCCGCTGCGCACGCTGCCGACGCGGCGCTTCGACAGCACGGCCTTGAGCAAGGCCACGGTCCTCAGGTCGCTGGTGACGCAGGTGGATCCGGAGCTGCACGCCCAGCTCCAGGTGGACGTGGAGCGCAGCCGCGAGAAGGCGGCGGCCTATATCGGCTACTGGTTCAAGCCGGAGACCGTGAGCCTGGAGTCCTTCTACGACGCGAAGACGGACCGCTACGACTTCGCGGAGCTCCTCGCGCTGCTGGCGCTGCTCTTGCGCATCAACATCCCCACGGCGGCTCCCTACGAAGAGGCGCTGGCGAAGTTCCGGGGGCAGAGCCAGGGGATCGCCCGGTACCTGGACTGGGACGGCGACAAGCCCCGGCACGTCCACGCGCTCTTCGGAGCGCTGCGCGACGCGCTGGGGCCGCTGGGCGAGCCGTATCCCGGCGACGCGCTCATCGCGGGCCTGCGGGACGTCTTCGCGGCCCACGCTGGCTGAAAGCCCCCTGGTGACTCGGGACATCAGCTGGTGAATGGCGTCATCGCGATGGGCGGGGAGTGCTCGGCCCAAGTGATTGATTTCACGGAGTCCGGGGGCTGGCATGCGTCCTGCTCTTGGGTCCCGGCATGTCCATCTCCTCCCTGAACCGCGCGTCCTCCTTCCAGCCTTCCTCGAGCCTCTCCCAGCTCAAGCCGGCCGCCGCGCCGGCTCAGGGGGTGATGGGCACCTCGGCGCAGCAGCCCCGGAACGACCTGCGCCGGATGCTCATGACCGACTCCTTCGAGGCGGGCCCCAGCCGTCTGGGTGGCGCCTCCGGTGGGGGCTTCGAGAAGCAGCTGTCGCAGCTGGTGAGCCAGCTGTCGCAGTTGGTGCAGATGCTCCAGATGCAGTCGCCCGCGGGCCAGGGCCAGGGCGCCGAGGGTGCCGCGTCCGCGGTGGGCGGCGTGGGCGGCGCGGCCCCGGCGCAGAAGGCGGCGTCCGCGTCTTCGGCCTCCACCTTCGAGGGTCCGGCGGCGTCCGCGGCGGCTCCCGCGGCCCAGGGCGCGGCTCCGGCTTCCAGCGCGTCCGCTCCGGCGCACCCCACGTACAACAGTGACGCGGGCCCCGGCTTCGGTCCGCCGTCCGCCGGCTCCACGGAGCCCGCGCCCGCGAACGCGCCGTGGCTCGCGAAGAACAACGTCGGCTCGCCCTACAACAGCAACATGCAGCTCATCGACGAGAGCCAGAAGGGCCAGTTCAAGTACACGAACACCTTCACCAACAAGACGAACGAGCCGCAGACCATCACGCTCTGGAACAAGACGGGCGAGAACGGCAACCCGAACGACGGGCAGAACTTCGACAAGAGCACGCCCAAGACGTTCACGCTCCAGCCCGGCCAGTCGCAGGTGGTGGCGTTCGACAGCAACACCAGCGTGGCGTGGGCCGCGTCGAAGGACGGCACGGCGAAGCCCGGCGCGAACTCCGGTCAGACCTGGGGCGAGGCCACCTTCGCGAACTCCGGCACGGGCTGGAGCGGTTTCGACACCAGCCAGATTGCCCCCGCGGGCCACAACGGCAAGATGTCCATCACCAACGAGGCGACCGGCAAGACCGTGACGGAAGCCAACGCCTGGCAGACGGAGAAGGACGACCCCGCGCTCCACGACGTGGGCGTCCCCGCCGGTCCGCTGAACCTGCGCACGGAGATCGGCTGACGCCTGGCGGGCTCGCGCTGACTAGAGGCCGAGCGCCGCCTTGCACGTCTTCACGTACAGGTCCCGGAAGAGGTTGTCCGGGTCCGTGCGCTGCTTCACGGCCTGGTACGTCTCGCGGTTCCAGATGCTCCAGAAGGTCTGCTCGTCGTAGTAGTTGTAGGAGATGAGCGTCTTGGTGCCGTTGACGCGCTGGAGCTCCTCTTCCAGCTCCTTGTAGACGTTGCGGCCCGGCGGCTGCGGCATGCCGTACACCGCCAGGTCGAGGAACAGCGGGTCCTTCATTCCGGACCACCACTGGGGCGTCAGCCACTCGTAGTCGCGCGTCCGCCGGAAGGGCACGCACCAGACGGGGGAGTGGCGCATCTCGCGGTGGTACCAGTCCATGAACGCGGCCGTGCGCGAGAACGGGACGAACACGTCCACGATGACCGGCGGGTCCTTCTTCGGCAGCAGCTGGGTGAAGCGGTTGGCGGTCCTCAGCACGCTGTCGGAGTGGATGAGCCTGCCGAACAGCGCCCGCGCGAGGAGGTTCTTCGGTTTGACGTGCGTGACACCCCGGTTGTAGCGGAAGAGGTAGTCATACGTCGGGAGGTAGTCCTCGCTCCGGCGCGGGATGCTCTCGCAGTAGGCCGTGAGCCAGTCGTAGCGGTTCACGTACGGCGCCCGGTCCACGAAGTGGCCCACGCACAGCACGTGCTTCGTGGGGGAGAAGATCTGCCCGTCCAGGTAGTCCGCGCCCGGCTCCTGGAAGTGGTGCCAGATGCCCTGCTGGAAGGACTCCAGGGTGGAGTGCGTCTCGTTCGTCACCCGGACGTAGGGCGTGCAGCGCGTGAGCTTGAAGCGCACCTTGGACAGGATGCCCAGCGTCCCGAACGAGCCGTGCATCATCTGGAAGAGGAGCGGCTCGTTCGTCGGTGAGCAGCGCAACACGTCTCCCTTCGCGGTGATGACCTCGTACTCCAGACACGTGTCGTGGAAGCCGCCCTGGCGGAAGGACATGGACTCGATGGAGCACCCCGCGATGGCACCCCCAAGCGTGATGGTCTTGTGCTCGGGGACGATGAACGGGATGAGCCCGTGCGGCAGCGTCGCTCGGACGACCTCGTCGAAGGTGACCGCGGGCTCGGCGGTGCAGGTCATCCCCACGGGGTCGATGTCGAGGATGGCGTCCAGGTCGCCCAGGTCCACCTTCTCGTCGCGGCGCCGCGCATCGAACCGCTTGGGGACGCTGTGGGGTGGGGACTTCTTCTTGAAGGACGCGGGGCCCTTGCCCTTGCGCTGCCGCAACTGCTGGCTGATGGCTTCGACCTTCGCTTCGTGGAGCGCCTCCGCCCGTGAAGGGATTTCTACGCGGGGACCACCTGTCACCGACTCCGTGCGCATCCGTTTCCTCCGTTGGAGGAAGGGTGGGGATGCCGCGGCGCGTGGTGAGTCCTCGCCTGTCGGAGCGGGGCCAACCCGGACGCCCACCCACCGAGCGGGCGTCCGGGCTGCTGAGTCTGATCAGGTGGCTTCGAGCTGTCGTCGCAGCTCCGTGGTGCTCACCTCCCGCGTGCCGTCCCGGCCCATCAGCGACTGGCCATCCGCGGAGTAGAGCGCTGGACGCCGGTACAATGTGCGCAGCGCGTGCAGGTGCGGGTAGACGATGGATGCCCGGGGGCTCAGCTCCCGCAGGTGCTTGCGCAGCAGGGGGGCGTACTTCGGGCTCTGCGCCGGGAAGATGTGATGCTCCTGGTGGTAGCTGAAGTTGAAGTGCAGCCAGTTCATCAGCGGGTGGGTCTCCACGCTGGCGGTGTTCACGAAGGGGTTGTCCGTCTCCTCCGCCGCGGGCTGCATCCAGTGGTTCGTGGCGATGTAGATCATCAGCGTGACGTTCCCGATGAGCAGCGGGAGCACCAGCGCGTAGAACGCCGCCCTGGGGCCCAGGACCCACCCGAGCGCCACCCAGCCTGCGGTGACGAGCACCGTGAGCACGCGCTCCCGGGCCCGGTGCAGGTGCACGTGCTGGAACGCGGGCAGCCGGCAGTGGTGCCAGAGGAAGGCCTGGCCCTGCGCGGTGAAGAAGACGCTGAAGCTGATGAAGCTCAGCCAGTGCCCGGAGCCGGGGGACATGGCGTGGAACAGCTTCGCGAACCCCTGGGTGTGCCAGTCCGTCCTGCGCGGAAGGATGTCTGGATCCCTCACAAGGACGTTGGCGGCGCTGTGGTGGGCCTGGACGTGCCAGGCCCTCCAGTTGCCCGGCGTCACCAGGAAGGGCGCGAAGCCCACCCAGCCCAGCAGGCTCTCCCACTTGCGGCTGTGGAACACCGAGTGGTGCAGGGCCTCATGCGCGGCGAGGCCCACGGCGGTGACGAGCTGGCCCAGCACGAAGGCGATGAGCAGGCACGCCCAGTGAGGCAGCGTCCAGGTGCCGAGCACCCAGATGAGCGCCGCCTCCACCGGCACGAGGCAGAGCGCGACGATGCCGCGCAGGGGTTGTCGTTCGAAGGCCTCCGGGGGCAGCACGCGGCGCAGCTCCGAGCGGAGCCGCTTGGCGTCATCCGGGGGCATGGGAAGAGACGAAGAGAAGTCAGTCATGGCGGTTGCCTGAGCGGAAAGAGGGTTCAAGCCATGGGGCGGGCGATGCCGCCTTCGATGAGCATCCGCAGGCGGCCGGCTTCGTCATGGGCCGCCACGGTGCCGCACTGGAGCAGGTCTCCCTCCACACGAGGGGCGAGCGACTTCAGCGTGAGGCGGCGAGGCGCCCTGGCGTCGTGCGCCACCAGGTCCCGGTCGAACGTGGCCCGCTGGACGCCCACGGGAGCGAACACGTCATTGGACACGCCCTCCACGTGCATCGCGCTCAGGCGCAGGGCCGCGTCCAGCACGAGCGCCGGCACGCCGTGGCCCGCCTGCCGTGTCACCTCCGGCAGCCCGAGCCTTGCGAAGCGGGCGTCCTCCTCCAGGCGGATCTCCTCCAGGCAGTCGAACATCCTGCGCAGCTCGATGGGTGAGCCCGTGGCGCAGTGCGGGTCGTGCACGGACAGGCCGTGGCCCGAAGCGCGGGCGGCCTCCAGCCGGGGTGGGGGCCGGGGCGGTTCCGCCGTCAGCGTGAAGCGGGCCTCGGCGTAGACAAGGTCGCGCTCCAGCACCACGCCGGAGGCGTGGACGATGTCGCCCGTGAGCTTCACCTGCACGCTGTGCTGTCCCGGAGCGTCGGTGAGGGGAGTGCACTCGGCGCGCAGGGACTGCTGGCCTCCGGGCTTCACGCGGATGAAGCGGGAGAAGCGGATGTCCTCGATGGTGACGGTGCGCAGCTCCGGGCGCGTGTCGTCCAGGGCCGCCTGGAACATCAGGTCCAGCGCCCAGGCGCCGGGCAGGGTGGGCGTGCCTCGGACGAGGTGGTCCTCCAGGCACGGGACGCTTGCCGCGTCGACCGTGAGGTTCCTTCGCGTGGGACGCGGAGGTTCCGGAGTGGGCTCGGGCGGGGTGAGCACCTCCAGGCCGTAGAAGGCGCGCTCGCTTTCGGTGAGCTGGACGTTGATGGGTTGGACGGGCTGTCCGTCCACCAGCTGAAGGAAGAGCGCCTCGCCCTCGTCGGCGCGGATGCCGCGCAGCCGGCGGCTGGCTCCGAGCACGCGGTACTCGGAACCGCGCGTCATGCCGATGCCGTCCCAGGCGAGCCAGCCCACGCTGCACCACTGCACGTCCTGGCGCGCGTCGCTGACCCAGGCGCAGAGCCGGTCCAGCGCCTCGTTCGCCGCGCCGTAGTCCGCCTGTCCGTCGTTGCCGATGTAGCTGAACGCGGAGGTCAGGACATGGAAGGGCACGGGAGCCGGGAGGCGGCGAGCGCAGGCCTCGCGCAGGTTGCGCAGTCCCAGCAGCTTGGTGTCCAGCGTGCTCCGGAGCTCCGTGAGCCGGCGGCGGTGGAGCTTCTTGGAGACCTGCGTGCCCGCGCCGTGGACCACCAGGTCGAGCCGTCCGTGTTCGCGGATCAGCTCCTCCACCACGCGGTCCACGTCCTCGGGACGGGTGACGTCCGCGGCGCGGTAGGTCATCTGGCCGGGAAGCCGCATGAGTCCATCGAGCGTGGTCCTCAGCTCACGCACGGCCAGGTGGCGCTCGAAGCGTGCGCGCAGCGCGGGCATCCGCACCGTGCGGTCACGGGCGAGCTCGGAGGCGTAGAACTCTCGCTCCACGGCGCCCAGTTCCTCGTCACGTGCCTGGAGCACGCGCTCGGGAGCATCGGAAGGGTCGCTGCGGCCGAGGAGGATGACCTTGCAGCCATACCGCTTGAGCAGCGCTCCGGCGAGGACGGCCGTCACGCCGCGGCCACCGCCCGTGAGCAGGACCACCGACTTGGAGTCGAGGGTGACGGCGGGACGTGCCGGGACGTCCGTGGGCTGGAGCAGCCGGACGCAGCGGACGGAGCCGTCGAAGCAGACCTCCACGGGGCCGGTGTCGTCACCGGTGCCCAGCTCGGACGCGACATGGTCGAGCGCCGTGCGGAGCGGAAGCGGACCGGTGGCGACGGCACGGATGCCGCGCGCAGGGACCTCGCGGCCCAGGGACTTGAGCAGGCCGGCGAAGAGGCCGGTGACAGGGTGCAGCGTCCGGCGAGCACCGACGCCGCCGATGCACAGGCTCGCCAGCATCACGGTGCCGGTGGACAGTCCTTCATAGGCGCGGCGAGCGGACAGGAAGAGCAGCTCCAGCGCCTCGTGGCGCAGGGCCGTGTCCGCGACGACGGAGGACTCCGTTTCCGCGGAGGGCATCCGGCACACCGAGATGATGACCTGAGGCTCGAAGCCAGGTGCCTCCAGGCCCGCCTCCGCGGTCTCCTCCCGCGCAAGGTCGATGCCATGGATCCGCGCACCCGCATCGGATGCACCCGAGTGGAGGATGCGGAACTCGGGGCCGCAGATGTCGTGTGCCTGGGCCGAAAGCTCACGGGCCACGGCTTCGTCTTGAGCGATGAACAGCACCCGCCGGCCACGCAGTGGCGATGCTCCGGTCGTCAGGGCCGGGCGCTCGACGAGCACCGGCGAGTGGTAGCGGATGGCAGCCGAGTGGTCGAAGCCGTCAGCAGCCTCCGGAATGGGAGCGGAGGTCGACGGCGGATGTGCCTCATCCGTGCGAACCGCGCCCGCCCGCGTCTGCACGGCCCCCGTAGCGGCCGACTCAGGTTCAGAACGCGCGGGGTGCGTCGCGATGGCTCCTGGTGCAAACGGAGCGCCAGGCCCACGGGCATCCGAGCTGCCTGCCTCCGGACCGGAGTGGCCCAAACCTGTCCGACTGTCGGACAGGTTTTCGCGGCCCGGCTGAAGGGGGAGCCCGTCCTGGCCGACCGGGTTGCCCAAACTTGTCCGACTGTCGGACAGGTTCGTGTGGTTCGCCGCCGACGGGGCGGTCTCGCCGAGGTCTCGATTCTCAGCACTGGGGACAGAAGGCATGCCCGAGGGCCTGGTGGGCCTCTCCAAATCGCGGCGCTCCGCTGACGGAGACCCTGCCGCCACCGCTTGTTCCTCCGGTGCTCCAGTCCGGGCGCTGAGGCCTGGATGAAGGTGGAGGACCAGCCGTGTGCCGGTCGCGGCATCCGGATGGAACCGGAGCGTGATGGCCTGACCTTCGGCGGCGGCCCGCACCGCGCTCAGCACCTCCCGGGCTTCCCGGGCGGAGTGGGGCGGCAACGTGACGCCCGGCCCTGAACCGGAGCCCGCCTCTTCGGACACCCGCAGGTGGCACAGCGGCTTCAAGCCCTTCGCTTCCGCCTTCGCGGCCGTGGTCACCGCCAGCATCGCCATGCCTTCTTCAGGCGCGGACGCAGCGGGGCCTTCCCCGGGTCTCTTCACGTGGGCGCTGCCCACGAGCACCAGCTCGAAGCCGCTGTCCAACAGGGCCCTCGATGCGCGCAGCGACGCGGCCAACGTGCCGGCCCCCGCGTCCACCACGAAGTTCGGACCCTTGGTGTCGAGCACCCCCGCTACCCGTCCCGGAGTGACGTTGGGCATCATCCCCTGGAGCGTGTACGGCCCGGACGGCCGCAGCGCGCTCACCGCCGCATGGAGCCGGTCCACCAGTGGCAGCAGCCGCCCGGAGTCCGGAGTCCTCTGGATGTGCTCGCGCAGCCTGCGCCGCGTGGAGCCCGCCATCACTCGCTGCGTGGCCTCCACGCCCCGGCGCGTCTTGCCCTCCAACCCCAGGACGATGGCCGTCCCCATCCGCAGCGAATCAAACGCCCCGAGCTTCTTCACGACGTCGCTCGCGACGATGAGCCCCAGGTGCTGCGTGAGGTCCATGTCCTCGGTGATGTCCGGCAACAGCCGCACGGACGCGGGCAGGCGCATCCCGGTCGCGTCGAAACGCACCTCCGGGAACATCCCCTCCGCGGCCACCACCACCAGCTCTTCGCTCATGGGCTGCACGGCCCTGGCTCGCGGCGCGAGCGGGCCTCCCCGGTACTCCTCCAGCACCAGGTGCGCGTTCGTGCCTCCGAAGCCGAAGCCATTCGTGGCAGCACGGCGCGGATGGTCTCCGTTCTCCGGCCACGGCTGCTCCCGCGTGGTCACCTCGAAGTCCGGCCCGAGCGCTCGCAGCCCCGCGCCTGGACGGTCGAAGTGGGACTGCGGCGGGAAGCTCCGGTGCTCCAGCGCCTTGCACAGCTTGATGACCGAAGCCGCACCCGCGGCCCACCCCACATGGCCGATCAACGCCTTCACGCTGGCGAGCTGGAAGCCCTTGCGCTTGCCTCCGAAGACGCGGCCAATCGACTGCAACTCGGTGGTGTCGCCGGCCGGCGTGGCCGTTCCGTGCGCTTCGATGTACTGGATGGACGCCGGTTCAACGCCCGCCGCCGCGTAGCACGCCTCCATCGCGGCCACCTGTCCGTCCGCTCGCGGCACGTTGGCGGAGCTGCTGCGCCCGTCGCTGGAGAGCCCCGCGCCACGGATGACCGCGTGGACCTTCAGCCCCGCGGAGAGGGCATCCTCCAGGCGCATCAGGCCGACCACTCCCGCGCCCTCGCCGAAGATGACGCCATCCGCGCGCTCATCGAACGGCCGGCTCCCTGTCGCGGAGAGCCCCTTGAACTGGGAGAACAGACAGCTGTTGCCCGGGCCCGGAGAGAACACTCCTCCCGCGAGCACCAGGTCGGCCTCGCCGCGCTCCAGCGCCTTCATCCCCAGCGCGATGGCGTAGAGCGAAGAGGCACACGCCGCGTCCAGCAGCACCGTGGACACGCTTGGGCCCACCACGTCCGTCACCACCGTCTGGAGGGTGGGGTGCGGTGCCAGTTCGGAGGACGTCGCGGTGACGCCCAGCGCCTCACGCATCAGCGTGGAGAACTCCCGCGCCGTCTCGCCGCGTGCACGCAGCAGGGCCTCTCCCGCCTCCACGCAGAGCGCGTCGTCATACTCAGGCGAACCGTCCGCGGTGGAGCCGAGCAGGCACTGGATGCGTCCCGGCGCGCGCGGCGCGGTGGACCGCAAGGACTCCATCGCCTGACTGAGCGCGATGGCCAGCAACCGCTGCTCACGGCCATAGCGCTGGAAGCGGTCCGGCGTGATTCCCGCCGGCGGAACCAGGTCGCTGTCCAGGACCCGCCCGGTGAGCAGCGTGTACGTGCGGTCCGGAGTCACCGCCGGACCCACGAAGTCCACGACCTGGTCCGGATGGCTCACCCCCGTGTCGACGATGCCGCTGATGCCTCGCTGGATGTTCCGCCAGTACGTCTCCGGATCCTTCGCGCCGCCCGGAAGCATGCAGCCCAACGACACCACCGCGATGGCCGGAACCACGGCCGCTACATCCCGAGCGACAGGCGTCACAGCCGGTGCACTCTCGGGCAGCGACCGGTCCACGGACGTCAGCGCCACGGACGTGTCCTGGGGAAGAATGCGCTGCACGATGCGCGTCAGCCGTCCCCCCGTGCCGCAGTCCACGAACCGCGCACAGCCCGCGCCCACCAACGTCTCCACCGCGCCCGGGAAGTCGAAGGGACGCACCAGGTGGGACGCGAGCGCTCCCGCCAGCTCGGACCCGCCACGCCCGTACACCCGGCGCTCGATGGGCGAATAGATGGGGCCCCGCGCCGGATGCACGGCCAGGTCCGCGAGGCTCACGCGGAACGCGGTGACCGCGGGCGCCAGGCTCGGGTGGTGGAACGGGTAGCGGCTGGAGATGAACGTGAAGCCCTTGCCCTGCCGCTCCAGGAACGCGCGCAGCCGCTCCAGTTCCTCACGAGGCCCCGCGACCACGGTCTGCCGCGCGTGATTGAGGCCCGCGACCTCCAGCGCCCTGGCCCCACTCTCCGCCACGGCCCGGACGGTCTCCGGCTCCGACAGGGCGACCGCCGCGAGCGTGCCCAGGTCGTCCGGCACCGTCTGGAGTGCTCGGATGCGACGGCACACCACCGCCGCGCCCGTGCGCAGGTCCAGGGCTCCGGCCGCGGTCATCGCCGCGATCTCCCCGAAGCTGTGCCCCACGAACACATCCGGCCGGGTGCCCTGACGCTCCATCCACCGCGCCCCCAGCACCCCGGACAGGAAGATGCCGAGCTGATCCAACAGCGGCGCCGCGTCCAACGCCCGGCCCACCTGGGCCACGTCCTCCGCCGCGAGCAGCGGGCCCACGTCGATGCCCTGCGAACGGCAGGCTTCCGACACCGCCAGCAGCTCGTCACGCAGCTCCGGCTGGAGCGCCTTCAACTGGAGGAAGAGGGCAGGCTCGAACGTGCCCTGGCCCGCGAATAGGAACGCAGTGGCGTTGGCCGGCAGCTGAAGGCCGGGCGCGGACACCGAATCCGGAAGGTGCACCGTCCTCGAAACGCCGCGCGGAGCGGTGTCCGACAGCAGCGTTCGCGCCAGCTCGCGCACGGCCTCCGGGAACAGGGCCTGCACGCCTCCGCCTCCCTGCAATGCGAGGTCACGGAAGCTCTTCGGGCCCGCCGGCTCATGCAGGGCCGCCAGCGATTCGAAGCTGCGCTGGAAGGACTTCGGAAATGCGCGCAGCGTTCCCTGCCGGTCCGCGCAGAGCACGGTCTGGTAGCCGCAGGCCACCGGCGTGCCGTCGCTCTTCAACGTGCGGAAGCAGAAGCGCAGGGACACCTCGCCGCGCTCCTCCAGCGACGTCAGGATGATCAGCCGGTCGCCCAGCACCGCCGGAGAGAGGTTGCGCGAATAGCCCTCGTAGGTGAGCAGGAGCACCTGGTCGAAGTCGCGCCGGAACTCGGGCTCCTCGAAGGCGTGCGGGCTGAAGAGCAGGTGCTCCCGGCCGGCGCACTGGAACTTGAAGTTGGTGAGGAAGTGATGGCTCCCGTAGGCCATCGTGTCGTCGAAGTGGATGTCATACGGGACGGCGAAGAAGTCCATGGTGATGGCTCCTGGAAGGTGTGGGGTCAGGACGCGCGCGCGGCCGGCAGCAGGCCGTCCACGGTTCCGGAGAGGCCGGCGTCCACCACCCAGATGGCGCCATTCACTCGCTGCGTCTTCGGCCCCAGCAGCAGCTCGGTCACGTCCGCGACGTCGTCCGCGGTGCACAGCCGTCCGCCGGGCGTCGCGGACTCCCAGCGCGCCACGCGCTCCGGGGCGTCCGGGAACATCCCCAGCAGGTCTCCGTGCACGGGGCCCGCGGACACGCAGTTGGTGCGGATGCCCTCCGGCGCCAGCTCCGCGGCCAGGTAGCGCGTGAGGGACTCCACACCCGCCTTCACCACGCCCTGGCAACCCAGGTCGTGCATGTACCGCTGCGACATGGACGTGGACATGGTGACGATGCTCCCGCCTCCACGCGCGGCCATGAGCGGGCGCGCGCGCATCGCGCACTCGTAGGTGCCGGTGATGCAGGTGCGGAACGCCTTGTCCCAATCCCGGGGCGCGATGCGGTCGAACGGACCGATGAGCCCGTTGGACGCGTTGCACACCAGCAGGTCGAGCCCACCCAGCTGCTCACGGATCGCCGCGAACATCCGCTCCAGGTGCTCCTCCTGCGCGACGGAGCCCCACAGGTGGACCGCCTTGCCGCCCGCGTCGACGATGTCCCGCGCCGTCTTCTCCCCGTCCTCACGGGAGTGGAACGAGTTGACGACCACCGTCGCGCCCGCGCGCGCCAGCCGCGTCGCGATGACCCGACCGATGCCCTTCCCTGAACCCGTGACGAGCGCGACCTTGCCCGCGAACGGCAGGTCCGTGCGCGACACGACCGGCGCGGGCGCCGCGTGGACGACGGGAGCGCGAGGCCTGGCTTCCGCGACGGGCGGCGCGGCCGGCAGCAGCGCACGGGCCGCGTCGGCGATGGCGGCCATCGTGCGCAGGCGCTGCGACGGCTTCGGCGCGTCACCCAGCCCCAGCTCCTTCATGAGCACGGCCATCACCTCCGCCTGCTTCACGGAGTCGATGCCCAGCTCGTCCTCCAGGTCCGCGTGCGGCGTGAGCAGTTCCTCCGGGTAGCGCGTCACACGCGCGAACACGGCACGCACGCGTGGCAGGAGGTCCTGCGTGGCGGGAGCACCGGTGCCCGCCTTCGCTTCAGCGACAGCGGGGGCGGGGGCGACGGGCGCGGCGACATGGAGCGACGGTCCGGGCTGCGTGCCCAGCGCCTCCGTCACCGCCCCGGCGATGGCGCCCAGCGTGCGCGCCTTCCCGTTTCGCGGCAGCCGGTCCGGCGGCAGCTGGAACTCGCGAGCGATGACCGCGGCGATCTCCGCGAGCTTCACGGAGTCGATGCCCAGCTCGTCCTCGAGCTGCGCATGCTCCGTCAGGATGTCCAGCGGATACCGCGTGACGGACGCGGCGCACTGCCGCACCTGCTCCAGGATGTTCGAAGGCGTGGATGTATGGGATTGGGAAGAACGCGCGGACATGACGACCCCTGTCGGTTCAATGCGTGACGGGGCCGACTGTAATTGGGGGTCTGACACGCGCCGCGAAGCGACGTGCACAGCTCGCAGCAATCAAGGAGGGAGTGAAGACTCCTCGCGCGCGGGAATATGCGCGCCCTGTTCGCGAGCCACGCGAGCACGCCGCCATCCCAGCCACAGGGGAATGATCAGCGACGGCAGCGTGAGCAGATCCGTGATGTCCACCGTGTGCACCGTGGGCCGGACCGAGGGAATGCGCGTGCCCGCGAGCCCTGCACGCAGCGCGTAGAAGGGCCACTGCAGCGCGCCCAGCGCCCAGCGCCACGCATCCCCGGCGTCCGAGGAAATCTTCGTCGCGCCGAAGCACAGCCCCGTCAGCACGACCGCCCCCACGAGCACCGGGAACGACGGACGGAATTCCCTCGCGCGGCGCTGGAACGCCTGCTCCCACAGCGCCTGGAGGAGCACCGGGAACATCGCGAGCCCGGCGACGTCGGAGAGCTTCCCCGTCCACCACGACGGCCAGCGCGCCTTGAACACGTGGTCGTTCAGCACGAGCAGCACCACGGCCACGAGCACCGCCGGGTGCAGGAGGCCGCTGGCCGGAAAAGGCTTCGTCCCGGGGGATGTCACGCCCGCGTGCATGGGGGCACTGTCACATTCGCGGCCGGGACATGGGAAGCCCCGTGATTGCGAGGGTTTGGAAGGCTCGGCGGGAAATTAAAAAGGCCGTGTCGATTTTCCCCAGGCCCATTCGTTGCGTCCCTGAAGGCAGCAGAAGCACACCCCCGCGGCCCCTCGGCGCGCGGCAGGAGACACGACCGTGCGATTCATGATCATCCGCAGGGCGGACAAGGACACCGAAGCCGGCGTGATGCCGGATGAAAAGCTGCTGGCCGCCATGGGCGCCTACAACGAGGAGATGGTGAAGGCGGGCGTGATGCTCCAGGGCGAGGGCCTGCATCCCAGCAGCAAGGGCGCCCGCGTGAAGTTCACGAACGGCAAGCCGGCCATCATCGACGGTCCCTTCACGGAGACGAAGGAGCTCATCGCCGGCTTCACCCTCATCCAGGTGAAGTCGCGGGAGGAGGCCCTGGCGTGGCTCAAGCGCTGGCCGTCCATCGACGCGGGCGGCAACGTGGAGCTGGAGCTGCGCCAGGTCTTCGAGGACGACGACTTCGGCGCCGAGTTCACGCCCGAGCTGCGGGAACAGGAAGCGCGCATTCGCGAGCAGGGCGCGAAGAACCGCCGGTAGTCACGATGGCGCCTCCGCGTGACATAGGCTGCCGCGCTTCCAGGGCCGGAGCGAAGGCAGGTGCAGTGATGTTCCAGCGGATGGTGCTGCTGTGCGCGGTGTGGCTCCTGGCGTGCGGAGGCAAGCGGGTGCCCACGGGGCCCGGCTCGCCGCCGGACCGGCTCGATGACGGCTGGGCCGTGGCCTCCTTCGAGGACACGGGCATGCAGCGCCCCTGGTTCGACGCGCTGGAGCACGACGTGTCGGAGGGCACGGTGGAAGCGCCGGACGCGGTGCTCGTCGCGCGCGGGGGCCAGCTCGTCTACGAGCGCTACTGGAACGACTTCACGCGGGAGAAGGCGCACGACCTGAGGTCCGCCACGAAGAGCGTCACGTCGCTGCTGGTGGGCATGGCGCAAGAGCGCGGCCTGCTGCCGGACCTGGACGCGCCCGTGCTCCCGCTCCTGCCGCACCTGGCGCCGGTGAAGAACGCGGATCCACGCAAGGAGCGCATCACGCTGCGCCACCTGCTCCAGATGCGCTCCGGGCTGTCGTGCGACGACTGGGACCCGGAGTCCCCTGGCAACGAAGAGCGGATGTACGACACGGACGACTGGGCCCGCTTCATCGTGGACGTGCCCATGCGGGACGAGCCGGGCACCGTGACGCGCTACTGCACGGGCGGCGTGGTGCTGCTGGGCGCGGTGCTGGAGCACGTCAGCGGCCGCTCCATCCCGGACCTGTCGCGCGAGTGGCTGTTCACGCCGATGCAGGTGCAGGACGTCACCTGGCAGCCCGCGGGCAAGAAGGGCACGGACACCGGCGGACACCTGCGCCTGCGTCCGCGCGACTTCCTCAAGGTGGGGCAGCTGATGCTCGACGGCGGCGCGTGGCAGGGCGAGCGCCGGGTCTCCGAGGCGTGGGTGGCGGAGTCCGGCAAGGCGCTGGGGCCGCTGGGCGACGCGAACCATGGACTCCTGTGGTGGAGCGCCCGCTTCGTCATCCAGGGCACGCCGGTGGAGGTGTCCTTCGCGCGGGGCAACGGCGGGCAGTACGTCTTCGTCGCGCCCTCGCTGGGCCTCACCGCGGCCTTCACCGGCAGCTACTATAATGATGCTGGCTCGGCGCTCCCCCTGGTCCTGTTCGGACAGTACGTGCTGCCGGCGGCGCTCGGGCTGGAGCGGCCGGGGGCGCGGGGGGGCTGATCCGCCAGGGTTCGTGTCGTCCGCCAGACGGTCGAGTCCCGGGCCGCATCTGGATTCCGACGGGGCGGTTCGCTTCTGGGATGACCGCGCGCTGACGGGTGGGCAACGTCCGCCCTCGCATGGCACCTCCGAAAGCACCGCGTTCCCGCAAGACCCCCGACCCCTCCGGCTTCGTGCGCGTCCGGGGCGCCCGCGAACACAACCTGAAGCACGTGGACGTGGACATCCCTCGCGACGCGCTGGTGGTCTTCACCGGCGTGTCCGGCTCCGGCAAGTCGTCGCTGGCGTTCGGGACGCTCTACGCGGAGGCGCAGCGGCGCTACTTCGAATCAGTGGCCCCATACGCCCGGCGCCTGATTGATCAGGTGGGCGTGCCGGAGGTGGACGCCATCGACGGGCTGCCCCCGGCGGTGGCGCTCCAGCAGCACCGGGGCGCGCCGACGTCGCGCTCGTCGGTGGGCAGCGTGACGACGCTGTCGAACTCCGTGCGCATGCTGTACTCGCGCGCGGGCAACTACCCGCCAAAGCTGGAGCGGCTGGACTCGGATGCGTTCTCCCCGAACACGCCCGCGGGCGCGTGCCCCAAGTGCCACGGCATCGGCCGCGTGTTCGAGGTGACCGAGCGCTCCATGGTGCCGGATGACTCCTTGAGCATCCGCGAGCGCGCCGTCGCCGCGTGGCCGCCCGCGTGGCACGGCCAGAACCTGCGCGACATCCTGGTGACGCTCGGATACGACATCGACAAGCCCTGGCGCGACCTGCCGAAGAAGGACCGCCAGTGGATCCTCTTCACGGACGAGCAGCCCACGGTCCCCGTCTACGCGGGCTTCACGTCCGCGGAGGTGAAGCGGGCCATGGCCCGCAAGGAGCCGCCCAGCTACATGGGCACCTTCACGGGCGCGAAGCGCTACGTGATGACCACCTTCGCGACGACGCAGAGCGCGATGATGAAGAAGCGCGTCGCCCGGTACATGGTCGCCAGCGACTGCTCGCTGTGCGAGGGCAAGCGCCTGAAGCGCGAGTCGCTGTCCGTGACGTTCGCGGGCCGCGACATCGGCGAGCTGTCCCGCCTGCCGCTGGAGCAGGTCGCGGAGCTGATCAAACCCACGGCGGAAGGGAAGGGGAAGGACGCGGACACCATGGCCCGCGAACACCCGGAGAAGCTCATCGTCGCCCAGCGCATCACCAAGGACCTGCTCGCGCGCATCCAGGTGCTGACGGACCTGGGCCTGGGCTACCTGTCGCTGGAGCGCAGCACGCCCACGCTGTCGCCGGGTGAGTTGCAGCGGCTGCGGCTGGCCACGCAGGTGCGCTCCAACCTCTTCGGCGTGGTGTACGTGATGGACGAGCCGTCCGCCGGCCTGCACCCCGCGGACACGGAGTCGCTGCTCACGGCGCTGGACCGGCTGAAGGAGGCGGGCAACTCGCTGTTCGTGGTGGAGCACGAGGTGGACGTCATCCGCCACGCGGATTGGATCGTCGACGTGGGCCCCGCCGCCGGTGAGCACGGCGGGCGGGTACTCTACAGCGGAGTGCCAGAGGGACTGGCGAAGGTGGAGGCGTCCCGCACGCGGCGCTACCTCTTCGAGGAGGAGGCCCTGCGCCGCCGCGAGCCCCGGAAGCCCACCGGGCGGCTGCGCCTGGAGGGCGTGAAGCGCAACAACCTGCGCGGCCTGGACGTGGACTTCCCGCTGGGCGTCTTCACCACGGTGACGGGCGTGTCCGGCTCCGGCAAGTCCAGCCTCGTGAGCCAGGCGCTGGTGGAGCTGGTGGCGGGAAGACTGGGCCAGACGCTGGCGCCGGAAGAAGAAGAGGGCGAGCCGCTGGACCGCGAGCCGGTGATGGCGAGCGAGGGCCATATCCAGGAAGGGATGGAGTCCATCCGCCGGCTGGTGACGGTGGACCAGAAGCCCATCGGCCGCACGCCGCGCTCCAACCTGGCGACGTACACGGGCCTCTTCGACCACGTGCGCAAGCTGTTCGCGGCGACGCCGCTGTCGAAGTCGCGCAAGTACGGCGCGGGGCGCTTCTCCTTCAACACGGCGGGAGGCCGCTGCGACACGTGCGAGGGCGAAGGCTTCGTGAGCGTGGAGCTGCTCTTCCTGCCCAGCGTGTACGCGCCGTGCCCCACGTGTCACGGCACCCGCTACAACGCGAAGACGCTGGAGGTGCGCTACCGCGAGAAGAACATCGCGGACGTGCTGGGGCTGACGGTGGACGGCGCCTTCGACTTCTTCACCGAAGAGCCGCCGCTCCAGCGCGCGCTCAAGGTGCTGCGGGACGTGGGCTTGGGCTACCTGCGCCTGGGCCAGCCCGCGACGGAGCTGTCCGGAGGCGAGGCCCAGCGCATCAAGCTGGCCACGGAGCTTCAGCGCACGCAGCACGGCGACACGCTCTACGTGCTGGATGAACCCACCACGGGCCTGCACCCGGCGGACGTGGACAAGCTGATGACGCAGCTGGAGGGACTGGTGGACGCGGGCAACACGGTCATCGTCGTGGAGCACGACCTGCGCGTCATCGCCGTCAGCGACCACGTCATCGACGTGGGGCCCGGCGCGGGCAACGCCGGAGGCCGCGTGGTGGCGCAGGGCACGCCGGAGCAGGTGGCGAAGGTGAAGGAGAGCCGCACCGCGCCTTATCTGGCGCGGGTGCTCAGATGACGTAGGGGGACGGCGCGCTCAGTCGTCCTTGCCGTCGTGGTGGCTGCCGTTGTCGTCGTCGTCCTCGCCGCCGTTGCGGTCATGGTCGTCGAAGGCGTCGATGGACTTCTGGAGGTTGTTCTCCAGCTCCGACCGGGCGCTGGACTCGCGCGGGTCCAGCCGCTTGCCGTCCTTGTCGGTGAACCAGCCGCTCGGGTCGATGTTGAAGGTCACGTTCTGGTCGTCACCCTCGGCGATCTCGAAGCTCACCTCGCGCTCCTGCTCCACGCGGAGGCTGGAGACGAACTGGAAGGGCTCGCCGTCGATGTGGCCGTCGATGATCAGCGACGCGCCCTGGTCCGCCAGCTCCTTCAATCCGCCCGTGGCGTTCGCGGGGTCGACCTTGCCGATGTCGAATTCGATCTCGTCGTAGGTGCCGACATCCACGGAGATGTCCTGCAGGCGCACCAGCTGGCCTTCCAGCGCCGTTCCGGACAGGTCGATGAGGAACGACCCCGTGCGCTGCTTGTGCTCGCTCTTGTCGTCAGTCCCGGCGTCGGTCCCCGCGTCGGAATCGTCGTCCGAGCTGTCGTCATGGTGGCCTTCGCGCTTGAGCTCCAGCTCGCGGACCGACAGCCGCACGCGATCCACGGTGATGCCATTGGAGAGCACCAGCCGCTGGCTGGACGTGCGCGTCAGGGCCGAGCCCGTGACCGCGCTCCCCATCCGCGTGCTCAACCCCACCGACGACGTGCTGTTGCCGCACGCGGACAGCCACATGAGGGACGCGAACAGACCGATGAAACGACGCATGACGTGTGTCTCCTGGTTCCGGTGGGGGATGCCGGGCCCGTGGACTCGCACCGGCCGTGCGATGCCCGCCCGTCATCCCTTCCGCTGAAGGAAAGGAGTCCGGCCGCGAAAAACGGCCACAGGCCGGATTTTCCCGGGCGATTTTCCGGGGGCTCGGCCGGGCGGGCGTGGCCGGAAAAGCCCTCCGTGACTCCTTCCCTGGGGACGGAGTACTGAACAGGGGACATGGCTTGCATCCTCTCACCTGGACCGGCATCGCCTCGGAGGCCCTGCCCCGGCACGTGGCCGTCGCGCGCGTGCGCGGAGCGGGCGGGGAGGGTGCCGTGACGGAGCAGGAGCTGGCGGACTGCATTCGCCGTGCGGCGCGCGGTGATCAGTCCGCGTGCGGTCAGCTCTACCAGCGCTTCCACGGGGCCGTGCGCCGCGTGGCCCAGGGCTCGGGCGTCCTGGGCGCGGCGGAGGTGGAGGACGCGGTGCAGGAGACGTTCGTGCGCGCCTTCCGCGAGCTGCCCCGACTCCAGCATCCGCGCGCGTTCAGTAGCTGGCTGCTGACCATCGCGCGGCATCACGCCTATGCGCTCAGCCGGGGCGCGAAGGCCCGGGCCCGCGTGGAGGAGGACCTGGCGCGCGAACTGGACACCGTCGCGCCCGCGCTGCCGCCGTCGTTGACGCTGGAGCGCCGCGTGGCCGTGGTGCGCGCGCTCATCGAAGGGCTGCCCGAAGGCCCGGAGAAGGAGACCGCCCGCCTCTTCTATCTGGAGGGAGAGCTGAGCGCGCGGGAGATCGCCGACCGGCTGGGGCTGGGCAAGAGCGCGGTGACGATGCGGCTGGAGCGCTTCAGGGCCCGCGTGAAGCGCGAGCTGCTGGCGAGGCTGCTGGCTGCGGAGGTGGGCTGAACCATGGGCGCGAGCGACAGACATCTGGACGTGGAGTCCGCGAAGCAGCTCGAACGGCGTGAGCCCGAAGCGGTGCGCTATTTCGCCGAGCACCTCTCGCATCCCTGTGAGACGTGCGAGGCGTTCCTCGCGCGCGACGACGCGGAGCCCGGCGAACTTCGGGGGGTGGATGCGCTGGCGGACGAAGCGCTCGTCGCGGCCTCGGACCGTCCCGTCCGGGAGGACGCGGTCGGTTGGGCGCGGGTGCGCCGGAAGCTGCGCGCGCCCCAGCGGGTATGGGTGACAGGAGGATTGGGAGCCGTGGCCGCCGCGGTCCTCCTGGCGCTCGTGGTGCGTCCGGGGACCGGAGGGCCGGGCAGCGTGGAGGCGCCCTCGCAGCGCATCAAGGGCACCGCGCCCCTGGCATTGGAGCTCACGGCGGTGGCGCGATTGCCGACGGGCGAGGTGCGCGCGGTCGCCCCGGACGCGATGCTTCCGCCCGAAGCCGTGGTGCTGCTGCGCTACCACGCCAGTGAGTCCGCGGACGCACTGCTGGTGCGCGAATCCCCCGGGGTGCCGCCGCAGGTGCTGGGCCGTCATGCATTGACGCCGGGCACGCACGACCTGCGCGACGGCGAGGACCTGGCCGGCGTGTCCCTGGAGGACGAGCGCGGACCCGTGACGCTGGTGTTGGTCGCCTGGCCGCACGGTGAACAGGGGAACGCGGCGCTGGAAGTGGTGCGCGTCAGCGGACAGGTGCCCCCGGACGCGGCCCAGGCCCGCCTTCGCTTGAAGGTGGAGTCGGGGCATGCTGCTCCCTGAGGAGCCGCGCGTGTCCCGCCTGCTGTTCATCCCCGTGGTGCTGGCGCTGGTGGTGCTCGGCGCGTGCCGCTCCGTGGAGCCGCGGGAGAAGGGCCGCGCGGTGCGGGTGCGCCTGGAGGATGGCGTGCTGGCCTCGGCGCAGGAGGGCGAACGGCACGCGCTGCTCATCGGCATCTCCGCGTACACGGACCCCGCATGGAACGGGCTGCGCTACGCGGCGAAGGACGCGGACGACCTGGGCCGCGTGCTGGCGGATCCAGCGCGCGGAGGCTTCCGCTCCGTGACGGTGCTCACGAGGCCCGAGCAGACGACGCGCACGTCGGTGCTCGCCGCGCTTCAGGCACTGGAGGCGCGTCCCTGGAGGCCCCAGGACACGGTGGTCGTGTACGTGTCCGGGCACGGCTCGCTGGCGCGCGACGTGAGGGGCGAATTGCAGCGCTACCTGGTGACGTCCGACACCCGCTACCGCGACGTGGCCGGCACGGGACTGGACATGGCCACGCTGGAGCAGTCGCTGGAGCGGCTGGGTTCGCGGCGGCGCGTGCTCGTGCTGGCCACCTGTCACAGCGGCACGGGCAAGTCGCTGCTGCCGCCGGAGGTCCGCGACGAGCTCGCCCACACCAAGGCGTCCTTCCTGCCGCAGCCGCTGGAGGCGGCGAGCCGCGCCTCGCTGGTGCTGTCCGCCAGCGACTGGGGCGAGGCCGCGCGAGAGGACGACGCGCTGGCCAATGACATCTACACGCACTTCCTCATCCAGGCGCTCGACGGAAGCGGCGACCGCAACCGCGACGGCGCGGTGAGCGCCACCGAGGCCCACGATTGGGCCCGCCGCAACACCTGGGCCTATACGGAAGGCCGCCAGCGCCCCAGCGCGCAGATTCTGGAAGTGGGCGCGGATCCGGTGCTGCTGTCCGGCTCGTTGCAGCGTCCGGGGCAGCCAGAGGTCTTCTCCTACAGCGCGAGGCTGGAGGGCTTCACGCTCAAGGTGGACGGCCACGACGCGGGCGAGCTGCCCGGTGGCGTGGTGGTGCCGGAGGGCCGGCGGAAGCTGGAGCTGCGCAAGGGCGGCCAGGTGTTGTGGGAGGACACCGTGGCGCTGCGCTCCGGCGAGCGGCGCGAACTGGAGGCGTTCCTGCGCCCCATCGCGGACGGGCCCAAGCGCACGGTGACGCTGGGCGGAGGCGTGCTCGGCTTCCTGGATGGACAGAGCCGCCAGCAGGTGCTGCCGGCGTCGGCGCAGGCGGGCGTGGGGCTGGGCTGGGAGGGCGTGCTCCTGGACGGGAAGCTGGACCTCTGGGTGGACGTGGCGGCGGGGCAGGGGAGTCAGTCGCTGCGGTTGGATCCAGGCGGCGACGTGCCGGTGCGGCACCGCACGCTGCTCGTGGGCGTGGCGGTGGGGCCCACGTGGACATGGGGCCGGCTGGGCCTGTCCACCGGTCCGCGCGTGGCCGGTTTGTGGTTGCAGCGCTCCTTCCAGTTGGAGCTGCTGGACAGGAACGAGCAGTACGTCACGGCCTGGCCGGGATGGATGGCCGCGCTGTCGTTCCGCTTCAGTCCGGTGTGGATGGTGGAGGCGCGAGCGCAGGCGTTGTGGGCCTACGTCCCGGTGGACGGGCAGACGCGCACGGTGGGCTTTGGAGGCCTGATGCTGGCCGGAGGGTACCGCTTCTGATGCGAGCCAGGACATGCGGCGGAGCGCTGGTGCTGGCGCTCGTGGGCTGTGGCGGATTCGAGAACGGAGACCTGCGCACAGGCACCGTGCGAGGCCGCGTGCTGGGCGCGGAGTCCGGCGTGGCGCGCGTCAGCGTGCTGGGCCATGAGGAGCTGCGCGCGACGGTGGCCGCGGACGGCCGCTTCGAACTGGACGGAGTGCCGGCGGTGTCGCTGGAGCTGTACGTGGTCGCCTCACGCACGAAAGCGGCGAGGACGCCCGTGCTGGCGCAAGGAGCCCGGGTCACCGACGTGGGCGACATCCAGGGGAAGCCCGGGGCCTTCCTCACCGTGAGGGTGCGGGACGAGCAGGGCGCCATCCCGCCCGACGTCGAAGTGGAGCTGCGAGGCACGGGGGAAGACCGCGCGAAGGTGGACACGAGCAGCGGAGAGGTGCGCCTGGGGCCACTGCCCGCGGGCTGCTACGCGCTGGAGGTCAAGGCCGACGACCTGGAGGACGTGGAGACCGAGGTCTGCGTCCGTGAAGGCGAGGAGCGGCTCCAGCCCATCACGCTGCCCGCGGATGACGATGGCGGCGGGGACGACGACGGCGGCGATGACCACGGCGGCCGCGATGGTGGCTGAGCGGCACTTCAGGTGGGGTTCGGCTTCACCGTGATTCCGCAGCGGTGATTCGCAGCGAATCCAAGAAGGCTTCGCCCTCGGGAAACGGGTCTTGCTCCAGCCCGGGCGCATGGAGGGTGACGCGACCTGTGCCGAGGACGATCCAGCGGATGCGGAGCATCTCCTTCGGTCCGACCAGGATGAATCCAGGCTGTTCCTTCCCCCGAGAGACCGTGCGCATCTCCCACCCATTCCAGGGCGCGGGCAGGCGGCTGAGTGTGTCCTCGGGAAAGCCGTAGCTCTGGACCAGGGTCTTTCGCAGTTGCTCGACGTTCTCCTGGGTCGATGCGTGAGGCGGGAAGGAGTCTGCTTCCCAGGTCACGCTCAGATGCCGGCTCAGGTCCTCCCGGTACCACGCGCAAACGACGAAGGCCGTGACCTGGGGATCCAGACCAGTGACTTCCGTGGGCTTGTACGTCCGGCATCCTTCGAGGAGGTCTGGGGGAATCCCCTCCGGCCTCGGGAGTGGCACACGTGGCGCCATGACGCTGATTCCAGGCACGGGCTCCCAACGGATCAGATCCTCCGGAAGGGGCCACTGGGGCCAGGCGGGAGCAGCCGTCCGCCCCGTCGCACAGGCCATGCATGCGAGCCCAACCACACCTGGAATGAAGCGGTACGCCTGGAGCATGAAGATAGGGTACACCCCGGGCCGTGAAGCCCCTGCCTCCCTCTCGCCCCTCGAAGGTGACGACGTGAACGACCGACTCCTGCGCACGGCGCGCCGCCAGCCCACCGACACCACCCCCGTGTGGCTGATGCGTCAGGCGGGCCGCTACCTGCCCGAGTACCGCGCCATCCGCGGCAACATCGCGTTCCTGGACCTCTGCAAGAACCCGGACCTGGCCGCGGAAGTCACCGTCCAGCCCATCACCCGCCTGGGCGTGGACGCGGCCATCATCTTCTCCGACATCCTCATCCCCGTGGAGGCCATGGGCATCCACCTGGAGCTGGGCGACAAGGGCCCCCACTTCCCCAACCCGCTGCGCACGCCCGCGGACATCGACAAGCTCGGCGTCCCCGACCCCGTCGAAGGCACCGGTTTCGTCGCCGAAGCCATCCGCCGCACGCGCAAGGCCATCAACGACTCCGTGCCCGTCATCGGCTTCGCAGGCGCGCCCTTCACCCTGGCCGCGTACATGGTCGAGGGCGGCGGCTCCAAGAGCTACATCCAGATCAAGCGCCTGCTCTTCGAGCAGCCCGAAGTCGCCCACCGCCTCTTCCAGAAGCTCACCGACACCCTCATCCCGTACCTCAAGATGCAGGTGGAGGCCGGCGCCAGCATCGTCCAAATCTTCGACTCCTGGGGCGGCGAGCTGTCCCCCTGGGACTTCGAACGCTTCAGCCTCCCGTACCTCACCCGCATGGTCACGGAGCTCAAGGCCACCGGCGTCCCCGTCATCCTCTTCGGCGTGAACATGACCCCGCACCTGCCGCTCCTGAAGCGCACCGGCGCGGACGTCATCGGCCTGGACTGGCGCTGCCCCGTGGACGAGGGCCGCCGCATCCTCGGGCCGGACGTGGCCACCCAGGGCAACCTGGATCCGCTCCACCTCTTCCTGCCCCGCGAGGAGCTGGACGGTCGCGTGAAGGACATCCTCCGCCGCGCCGGCCCCACCGGGCACATCTTCAACCTGGGCCACGGCATCCTCCCGCCCACCGACCCGGACGCCGCGAAGTTCCTCGTGGAGGCCGTCCACAAGCACGGCGCCGCCCTCCGCCAGGGCACGCTCGGCTGAACAATCCCCCGCCCGCCCGACTGGCGAGCAGTTGACTCAAGAATCAATCCGACATTGACGCGGTGCATTGCCCGCCGTTAGAAGCGCCTCACTCGTTTCACAGAGGGTGAGGCACACATGGCAAGCGAGAAGCGCAACGGCCACCGGCGGGTGGCCATCGTCCGAGGGCTGAGGACGCCGTTCGCGAAGGCGGGCACCGTCTTCGCGAACCTGACGGCGCTGGACCTGGGCCGCATGGTGGTCCAGGAGCTGGTGCAGCGCAGCGACCTGGACCCCAACGAAATCAACCAGGTCGTCTTCGGACAGGTCATCCCCACGCTGACCGCGCCGTCCATCGCGCGCGAGGTGGTGCTGGCGGCGGGCCTGCCCAAGCGCATTGACGCCTTCACGGTGGCGCGCGCCTGCGCCACGTCCATCCAGTCCATGGTGGCGGGCGCCAACGCCATCGCGCTGGGGGACGCGGACGTCGTCATCACCGGCGGCACCGAGTCCCTGTCGGACGCGCCCATCTTCACCAGCCGCCCGCTGGCGCACGCGCTCGCCGCGTCGTCCAAGGGCAAGAGCCTGCCGGACAAGCTCAAGCCCTTCCAGAAGCTCAAGGCCAAGGACCTCATCCCCGTGCCCCCCGCCATCGCCGAGTACTCCACCGGCGAGACGATGGGCGAGAGCGCGGAGAAGATGGCCAAGGAGAACGGCATCACCCGCGAGGAGCAGGACCTCATCGCGTTCAACTCGCACCAGAACGCGGCCCGCGCGTGGAAGGAGGGCCTTTTCGACGGTGAGGTGATGCACGTCACCGTGCCGCCGAAGTACGAGCAGACCGCCACGAAGGACAACATCGTGCGCGACGACACCAGCCTGGAGGCGCTCTCCAAGCTCAAGCCGGTGTTCGACCGCCGCTATGGCAGCGTCACCGCCGGCAACGCGTCCCCGCTGACGGACGGCGCCGCGGCGCTCCTGCTGATGAGCGAGGAGAAGGCGAAGGCGCTGGGCTACGAGCCGCTGGGCTTCCTGCGCTCGCACGCCTTCGCGGCCACGGACCCGGGCGACCAGCTGCTCCAGGGCCCGGCGTACGCGGCGCCCGTGGCGCTCAAGCGCGCGGGGATGAAGCTGGGGGACATCGACCTGGTGGAGATGCACGAGGCCTTCGCCGCGCAGGTGGCGAGCAACCTCCAGGCGCTGGCGTCCAAGGAGTTCGCGAAGAAGGCGGGCTTCAACGCGCCCGTCGGTGAAGTGGACCGGTCCATCCTGAACGTGACGGGCGGCTCCATCTCCATCGGGCACCCGTTCGGTGCGACGGGCGCGCGCATCATCACGCAGGCCCTCAATGAGCTGAAGCGTCGGAACAAGAACACGGTGTTGTGCACCGTCTGCGCCGCGGGTGGCCTGGGCGCCGCGGTCATCCTGGAGCGTGCGTGATGGCGACCAAGCAAGAGGCAGTCGAAGCGAAGCAGGGCTTGAGCTACGACGTCACGAACGGCGTCGCGGTCATCACCGTGGACCAGCCGGGCGCGCCGGTGAACACGCTGTCTCCGGAAGTGGGCACCGCGTTCTCGGATCTGCTCGTGCAGGCGGAGCGGGACCCGGAGGTGAAGGCCGTCGTCTTCATCTCCGGCAAGAAGGACAACTTCGTCGCCGGCGCGAACATCGACTTCCTGCAGACCCTGAAGACGCCCGCGGACGTGGAGGCCATCAGCCGCGGCGCGCACGAGCAGTTCGACCGGCTGGAGTCCTTCTCCAAGCCGGTGGTCGCGGCCATCCACGGCGCGTGCCTGGGCGGCGGCCTGGAGTGGGTGCTCGCGTGCCACTACCGCATCGTCACGGACAGCCCCAAGTCGGTGGTGGGCCTGCCGGAGACGCAGCTGGGCCTCATCCCCGGCGCTGGCGGCACGCAGCGGCTGCCCGCGCTGATTGGCGCGGAGGCCGCGCTGGACCTCATCCTCACCGGCAAGAACGTCAAGCCGTCCAAGGCGAAGAAGCTGGGCATCGTGGATGAAGTCGTGCCGGTGCCCATGCTCAAGGACATCGCCCTCAAGCGCGCGGTGGAGCTGGCGGCGGGCACGCTCAAGGTGGAGCGCTCGCACCAGGGCTTCAAGGCCGTGGCCCAGAGCGGCAAGAAGAAGGGCATCGCCGGCATCTTCCAGGGGCTCATCAACAAGGACCTGTGGAAGGAAGCGGCGCTGGAGGACAACCCGCTCGGCCGCAAGGTGATGTTCGACCAGGCGAAGAAGCAGCTCCTGAAGAAGACGCGCGGCAAGTACCCCGCGCAGGAGAAGGCGCTGCAGGTCATCCGTGTGGGCCTGGAGTCCGGCCGCAAGGCGGGCCTGGACGCGGAGGCGAAGGCCTTTGGCGAGCTGGTGTTCACGGACGTGTCGCGGCGCCTGGTCGAAATCTTCTTCGCCACCACGGCGCTGAAGAAGGAGAACGGCACCGCCAACCCCAACCTGAAGCCGCGCGAGGTGAAGAAGGTGGGCGTGCTGGGCGGCGGCCTCATGGGCGGCGGCATCGCCTACGTGGCCGGCGTGCTCCAGGGCGTGCCCGTGCGCGTGAAGGACCGGGACGACGCGGGCGCGGGCCGCGCGCTCAAGCAGGTGCAGACGGTGCTGGATGAGCGCGTGAAGCGCCGCTCGCTCACCCGGCTGGAGTCCAACGCGAAGCTGTCCAACATCACCGCGGGCACGGACTACAGCGGCTTCAAGTCGGTGGACCTGGTGATTGAAGCGGTGTTCGAGGACCTGAAGCTCAAGCACCAGGTCATCGCGGAGGTGGAGGCCGTCACCGGCGAGAACACCATCTTCGCGTCCAACACCTCCAGCCTGCCCATTGGCGAGCTGGCGAAGGGCAGCAAGCGCCCCTCGCAGGTGATTGGCATGCACTACTTCAGCCCGGTCCACAAAATGCCGCTGCTGGAGATCATCACGCACCCGGGCACCGCGGAGTGGGTGACGGCCACCTGCGTGGACGTGGGCAAGAAGCAGGGCAAGACGGTCATCGTCGTCAACGACGGGCCGGGCTTCTACACGTCGCGCATCCTCGCGCCGTACATGAACGAGGCCGCGTACCTGCTGGCGGAAGGCGCGGACATCGTCCAGCTGGACAAGGCGCTGGTGGACTTCGGCTTCCCGGTGGGGCCCATCACGCTGTTGGACGAGGTGGGCATCGACGTGGCCCAGAAGGTGGGGCCCATCATGGAGGCCGCGTTCGGCAAGCGCATGGCGGCGCCCAAGGCGCTGGAGGGCGTGGTGTCCGACGGCCGCCTGGGCCGCAAGACGAACAAGGGCTTCTACCTGTACGAGAACGGGAAGAAGAAGGAGGTGGACCCGCAGGTCTACCTGCTCCTGCCGCACGGCAAGGACCGCAAGTCCCTGGAGGCCTCGGAGATGGCCGAGCGCGTCGCGCTGCAGATGGTGAACGAGGCCATCCGCTGCCTGGGGGAGGGGATCCTGCGCAACGCGCGCGACGGCGACGTGGGCGCCATCTTCGGCCTGGGCTTCCCGCCGTTCCTGGGCGGCCCGTTCCGGTACGCGGACGCCCTGGGCCCGGCCAACCTGCTGCGCAAGCTGGAGCACTACCAGGACAAGTACGGCGAGCGCTTCACGCCCGCGCCGCTGCTGGTGGAGAAGGTGCGCGCCGGCAAGGGCTTCTACGAGTCCTGAGCGCGTGACGCACCGGGCGGTGAGGGGACCTCAAACGGTTCTCTCCCCGTTTCCGGGCCTGACTTGACGCGAGGGGCGGTTCTGGACCAAGGGGCATGACCCACATGGTCCGTTCCGCTCCTCGTGTTGTTCTGACCGCCGGGCTCGCCGCCCTGGTGGTGTGCACCGCGCTGGTAACGGTGTCCGCGATTGCGTTCCCGCAGGGCTACAGCCCCGCGCGGCTGACGTGGCCGGGTGCCCCCATCCTCCTGGGCTGGACGCACTTCGACGCCGGTTGGTACGCGCAGATCGCGCAGGTGGGTTACAGCTACCTGCCCGGCCAGCAGTGTTCGGTGGCGTTCTTCCCGCTGTACCCGTTGGTGCTGCGCGGCCTGGGCCTGTTGCAGGTGGACACGTTCCTCGCGGGCGTGGTCGTCACCATGCTGTGCGGTCTGGGCGCGCTGTACGTCTTCACGCTGTGGGCGCGCACGCGGGCGGATGAAGAGGCGGCGAGGAACGCGGGGCTCTTGCTGGCGTTCTATCCGTTCGCGTTCTTCCTCTATGGGGCCATGTATTCGGACGCGCTGTTCCTGTTGCTCATCATCGGGGCGTTCCTGCTGCTGGAGCGGGGGCAGCTGGGGTGGGCGGTGCTGCTCGCGGCGGTGGCCACGGCGGCGCGGCCGGTGGCGCCCGCGCTGGTGGTGGGCCTGCTGGCGCGGCGGCTGGAGTGGAAGCACGAGCGCGGCCTGAAGTGGAGCCTGATGGACCTGCTGCCGGTGTTCGCGGCGGCGGGCTTCGTGCTGTACGTGCTCTATCAGTGGAAGGCGTTCGGCGAGCCGTTCGCGTTCGTGAAGGTGCAGTCCGCGCCGGGGTGGGACCAGAAGCCGGGCTGGCGCACGTGGGCGAAGCTGCGCTGGTTCCAGGGCTTCAGCCGGGAGATGTCGCTGTCGGACGCCTTCCGGCTGGTGGGGCACGCGGCCGTCACGGTGGGGGCGCTCGCGCTGTTGTGGCCCACGGCGAAGCGGCTGGGGTGGGGCTATGGCGTGTACACGCTGGCCATCGTGGGATTGCCCGCCCTGTCCAGCAAGGACTTCATGGGCATGGGGCGCTACCTGCTGGCCGCCTTCCCGCTGTTCCTCACGCTGGCGCTGCTGCTCAAGGAACGGCCGCGCATGAGGTGGGGCGTGCTCGCGACCAGCGCGTGCGTGATGCTGGCGCTGGCGGCGGCGTTCGGAGCAGCGGAGTACGTGTCATGAGCGGACGGATGGGACGAGCAGCGGACCCGAGCGTGGAGGCCGCGTCATGAGCGGGCTCATGTCCCAGGCGCTGGAGCTCTACGCGCACCTGCCCGCGAGCGAGCGCTTCCACGTGCACGCGCGGGCGTCGTCGGCCCCGCTGCTCGCGGTGGCGTCGCGGCTGCCATCAGGGACGGTGGCGGACATCGGCTGTGGCCACGGCCTGCTGTCCGCGGTGATGGCGCTCGCGGTGCCAGAGCGCCGGGTGCTCGGAGTGGACCTGGATGAGCGCAAGGTGCACTGGGCGAAGCAGGCCCTGTCGGGGCTGCCCAACGTGACGCTGGAGGTGGGCTCCGTGGAAGCGCTCGCGAGGACCCAGCCGAACACGCTCGACGCGGTGGTGGTCTGCGACGTGCTGTACCTGCTGCCCGATGAGCGGTGGCCCGGCTTCCTCCAGTCCGTGCGCGGCCTGCTCAAGCCCGGAGGCCGCTTCCTCCTGAAGGAGGTGGAGGGCGACCGCTCCTGGAAGCACGCCAAGGCGCTCGCGCAGGAGTGGGTGATGGTGTCGCTCCTGGGGCGCACCAAGGCCAGCGGCGGCATGGTCCTCAAGCCGCGAGTCGACGGCGTGCGGCTGCTGCGCGATGCGGGCTTTGAAGTCCGTGAAGTGGTGGGCCTGGGCGAGGGCTACACCACGCCGCACCTGCTCTACGACGCCGAGGCCCGCTGAAGAAGCCCACGCGTGCGTGGCGGGCCACCTCCAAACCTGTCCGACTGTCGGACAGGTTTCCACGGCCTGTCAGCCCAGCTCGCCGTAGTTCGCGAGCGTGATGCCCCGCTCCACGAGCTTCGCCTTCACCCGGGGACTGGTGAGCGCGGCCAGCTCCGCCTCCCAGCCATAGGTCCACGCCGGATCCTCCGGCACCCGCGGAGCCCCCTCGCCGGGGTGACACCCCAGCTCGAAGTCCCCCGCCGGCAGCGAGTCCAGCACCGCCAGCAACGCGGGCTCATCCAGCCGGCCCGCCTCGAACACGCCGCCCGCGCTCACCCGCCGCACGCCCGGCCGGGCCCGGGGCGCCGTGCGCGCGAGCACCGCCAGCACCGTCGTCTTCAACGCCGGCCCGGGAGCCCGCAGCCACGACGCACGCGGCAGTGCATCCGGCCACCGCAGGGGCAGGCCCTCGCGCGCGGCGATGCCCTCCACCACCGACCGCACCCCCGGCAGCAGGTGCAGGTGCTGGTGCCCGTCCAGGTGGTCCACCTTCGCGCCCAGCTCCCGCGCGCGGGCGAGCTGCGCGGACAGCTCCCGCTCCAGCTCCTCGTGCCGCACCCGCCCCGTCATCCACGCCTTCGCGAACTCCGCCCAGTTGCCCATGAGCCGCCCGCCCGGGGCCACCGTCCGCACGGCCTCCGAGGGCGCTGCGCAGGGAAGCCGCGTGGACAGCGCCAGGTGCACGCCCACCGGCAGCCCCTGCGCGTTCGCCCGGCCCACGGCCTCCGCCGCGCAAGGGCCCGTGGCCAGCAGCGTCGCGCTGGTCACGATGCCCTCGCGGTGTGCCTTGAGGATGCCCGCGTCCAGCGACGGGTGCAGGCCCAGGTCGTCCGCGTTGACGATGAGGCGGGTGCGCGACGCCATGGCCGTCCTACCCGCGCCCCGCCTGGCCCGGCACCGAACGCAGGGGCTGCACCGACGGCGGCAGGCGCACCGGTTTGACTGGCGGCGACGGCGAGCGCGTCTCCGGGTACAGCGCCACCAGCTCCTTCACCATCTTCATGATGACGGACGGGGACGCCAGCGTGGAGACGCCGCGCGTGCGCGGGAAGTAGTCCACGCCCATCTGGAACACGCGGAAGCCCTTGCGGATGGCCTTCACCACCAGCTCCGCGTCGATGAACGAGCCCTGGCTCCGGAGCTCCATCGACTCCAGCACCTGCCGGCGCATCAGCTTGAAGCTGAAGTTCACGTCCTTGATCTGGATGTCGAACAGCGCCCGGATGAGCAGGTTGTAGACGAACGAGTACACGATGCGCTTGGCGCCCTCGCTCGTGCGGTCGAACCGGAAGGCGCAGATCATGTCCGCCTCCAGGTAGTCCATCAGGTGCAGCGCCCGCTCCAGCTCGCGCATGTCCCACGGCAGGTCGATGTCCGAGTACAGCACCAGGTCCTTCGTGCTCGCCGCCAGCCCCGTGCGCATCGCCCCGCCCAGCTTCAGGTTCACGGGGTGGGTGATGACCCTCAGCTGAGGCACCTTCGCCGCCAGCGCGTCGCAGACCTCCTGGGTCCGGTCCGTGGAGGCGTCATTGACGACGATGATTTCGAAGTCGTCGGTGAGCTTCGGTAGCACTTCCAGTGCGCGGCTCACCGCGCGCTCCACGTAGTCCTCTTCGTTCCAGGCGGGGAAGAAGAGGCTGATGCTCGGGTACTTGGCCACGGTCGTCATGTCGCGCGCGTTCCGTCAGGAAGGAAACGCGCGCTCGCTAGCAGAGGGCCTCCTCGCTGGCAAACCCCTTGGCCCTTCTCGCGGGAAACCCTTATAGTACCGCGTAGCCATCATTTTATGGGGACACGGTGAAAACCCAGCCCTACACGCTTCTGGTCGTGGACGATTCGCAGGCACTGCTGCCTCAGTTGGTGCGCACGCTCGGCCCGGAGGACTTCGCGCTCCGTGTAGCCCGGTCCGGGCCGGAGGCGCTGGGGCTGACCCAGGAGGTAGACGGCGTCCTGCTCTGCTCCGGCGGCCCCGACGAGGCGCAGGCCCAAAGCCTCCTGGAGGCCCTCACCCCACCTCAACCCGCGCCCCGACCCGCCGTGGTGGTCCTTGCACCTCCACAGGACCGCGCCCTGCACCTGGCCGCGCTGCGCCGGGGGGCTGAGGTAATTCTGACCCCCTGGGACGACGAAGAGCTGCGTTTGAGGCTCTTCCGGAGCCTGGAAACGCACTCACGGTTGAGGTCGCTTCACTCCCAGGTAGAGGAGCTGCGGCGGCTGGCGGTGACGGACGGGCTGACCCAGGTGCACAACCACCGCTACTTCCAGGAGCGCCTGCGCGAGGAGTTCCGCCGCTCGCAGCGCTACGACGAGAGCCTGTCGCTCATCCTGGTGGACCTGGACCACTTCAAGAACATCAACGACGCCCACGGCCACGGGGCAGGGGACCGCGTCCTGCGGGAGGTGGCGGCCTCCCTCCAGCACAGCGTGCGTGAGACGGACCTGGTGGCCCGCTATGGGGGAGAGGAATTCGCCATCCTCCTGCCCTGCACCCACCTGCCCGGCGCCCTCACCGTGGCGGAGCGAATCCGCAAGGGAATCAACGAGTTGCACGCGGGCCCGGAGGGTGCCCTGCGCGTCACCGCGTCCCTGGGCGTCTCCAGCTTCCCGCACCGCGCCATCCTCGCGCCGGAGCAGCTGCTGCTCACCGCCGACGAGGCCCTCTACCGGGCCAAGCGGGAGGGTCGCGACCGCATCTGTCTCCACCCTCCCGCGCCCCTGTTCTCCGCGCCGCCCTCCCGGGCTGGCTGACCCAGAGGGTCAAACACCCTGAGTCGTGTTTGACCCCAATGGGTCCCATGGGTCTACAATGACCTTGCCCCTTTTTGTCATGTCACTGAAAAAGGGCGTGATTGCCGGGGTTTATCCAAATCTCCGGTTTGGCAAGGCCATTGCAAATGTCGAACTCCGGAAAGTCCATGGGAACCCTCGGAGCTCAAGCGCAGGCGCAGGACCCGGTCACCCGCGGCCGGCTGCTGCTCGTGGATGACGAGGAGAACATCCTCAAGTCCATCCGGCGGGTGCTGCGGCGCGGTGAGTGGGAGATCGAAACGGCGACGGACGCCGAAACGGCGCTGCGCACGCTGGAGCACTTCCACCCGGAGGTCGTCATCTCCGACTTCCGCATGCCTGGGATGAACGGGGTGGAGTTCCTCAACCAGGTGAAGCTCCAGGCCCCGCGCGCCCAGCGCATCATGCTGACGGGGCAGGCGGATCAGCAGGCCATCGAAGAGGCCATCAACCGCTCCGAAATCTTCCGCTTCATCTCCAAGCCCTGGAACGACAGCCACCTGGTCCTCACGGTGAAGAGCGCCTTCGAGCAGTACGCGCTCCACGCGGAGAACGACCGGCTCTACCGCGTCACCCAGGAGCAGAACGCGGAGCTCAAGCACCTCAACGCGGACCTGGAGGAGCGCGTCGCGCTGCGCACGCGCCTGCTCTCCACGGCCAAGCGCGAGTGGGAGCTGTCCTTCGACTGCATGGAGACGCCGCTCGCGGTGGTGCGCGCGCGGGACTTCGCGGTGCGCCGGGCCAACGTGGCCTACGCGCAGGTGGCCCGCCGCTCCATCGAAGAGGTGCCTTCGGACGTTCCCTGCCACCAGTACCTCTTCGGCCGGGACACGCCGTGCGCGGGCTGCCCGCTGCCCTCCGCCATGGAGACGGGCAAGGGCGCGCGCGGGGAAGTGCAGCAGGGCGGGCGCAGCTACGTGGTGGCCGCGTACCCGTTCGCGGGTGACGACCGCGCGGTGTGCACCTACCGCGACGTCACGGAGGAGCAGGCGATGACGCGCCGGCTCATCGAGACGGAGAAGATGGCCGCGGTGGGCCAGCTCGCGGGCGGCGTGGCGCACGAAATCAACAACCCGCTGGGCGGCATCCTCGCCTTCGCGCAGCTGATGTCTCGCGACGCGGGCCGCAGCGAGAGCGACCTGGAGTCGCTGAAGCTGATTGAAGAGAGCGCGCTGCGCTGCAAGCGCATCGTGGAGAGCCTGCTGAAGTTCAGCCGGCACAGCCGCGTGGAGGACCGCCGCCTCTTTGACTTGTCCAAGTGCGTGGAGGACGCCGCGGTCCTCTTCCGCGCGCAGCTCAAGTCCATGCCCAAGGTGGAGATGAAGCTGGGCCTGAAGGACGGGCTGCCCAAGGTGTACGGCGATCCCGGCACGCTCGCGCAGGTGGTGCTCAACCTGCTGCAGAACGGCCTCCAGGCGCTGCCCAACGCGGACGGGCGCCTGTCCCTGGAGACGGGGCGCGAGGGCGACCGGACCTTCTTCGCGGTGACGGACACCGGCTCGGGCATCGAAGAGAAGCACCTGCCGCGCATCTTCGAGCCGTCCTTCACCACCAAGCCGCCCGGCGAGGGCACCGGCCTGGGGCTGTCCATCGCCTATCGCATCGTCCAGGACCACGGGGGCACCTTCCAGGTGGATACCCATGTGGGTCAGGGCTCCCGCTTCACCGTCTACCTGCCTATTCCCCTGCAGCTCGAGAGGTTGCCGTGAACCAAGTCAAGCGCGCCAAGGTCCTCGTTGTGGATGACGACTCCGTCGTCCTCAAGGCCGTCACCCAGATCCTCCAGCGGGAAGGCCACCCGGTCGTTGCCATCGACGACGCGGTGGAGGGGCTCGCGGCGGCGAAGGACCCGTCCATCGACGTGGTCGTGCTCGACATCAAGATGCCGCACCTCTCCGGCATGGACCTGTTGCGCGCCATCAAGGCGGACCGCCCGGACGTGGAGGTCATCATGATGACGGCCTTCGCCACCGTGGAGACGGCGGTGGAGGCGGTGAAGGCGGGCGCGTACGACTACCTCACCAAGCCCTTCGAGAACATCGACGAGGTGAGCCTCACGGTGGCCAAGGCCGCCGAGCGCAAGGCGCTGAAGGACCGCACCCGCGCGCTGGAGGAGGCGCTCACCGCGCGCAGCCAGTTCGAGGACCTCATCGGGCAGTCCTCGCAGATGCGCGCCGTGTTCAAGCTGGTGGAGACGGTCAGCCACTCCACCGCCACGGTGCTCATCCAGGGTGAGAGCGGCACGGGCAAGGAGCTGGTCGCCCGCGCCATCCACTACCGCAGCGCGCGCCGCGACAAGCCCTTCGTCGCCGTCAACTGTTCGGCCCTGACGGAGACGCTGCTGGAAAGCGAGCTCTTCGGCCACGTGAAGGGCAGCTTCACCGGCGCCACCGGCAACAAGAAGGGCCTCTTCGAGGCGGCCGACGGCGGCACCATCTTCCTGGACGAGATTGGCGACGTGCCCCCGGCCACCCAGGTGCGCCTCTTGCGCGTCCTGCAGGAGGGTGAGGTCAAGCGCGTGGGCGCCAACGAGCCCGTGAAGGTGGACGTGCGCGTCATCGCCGCCACGCACGTGGACCTGTCCCGCGCGAAGGAGCAGGGCAAGTTCCGCGAGGACCTCTTCTATCGCCTCAACGTCATCACCATCGACCTGCCGCCCCTGCGCGACCGCCCCGAGGACGTGCCGCTGCTCGCGCACCACTTCCTCAAGGTCTACGCCGCCAAGGCGGACAAGAAGGTCACCGGCATCAGCCCGCGCGCCATGGAGGCGCTCACCTGCAACCGGTGGACGGGCAACGTGCGCGAGCTGGAGAACGTCATCGAGCGCGCGGTGGTGCTGACGGCCAACGACGCCATCGACGTGGAGGACCTGCCGCCCGGCTTCCAGGCCGCGCCCCAGGCCGACTCGGCGGTGGAGGTCTTCAGCCTGGCGCACCTGCCGTACGCCCAGGCCAAGCGCCTGGCCATGCGCGCCTTCGAGCGCCGCTACCTGTCCGCGCTGCTGGAGAAGAACAACCACAACGTGTCCAGCGCGGCGCGCGCGGCCGGCGTGGACCGCTCCAACTTCCGCCGCCTGCTCAAGCAGTACGAAGTGGCCGGCCGCAGCATGAAGCCGCGCTCGCCCAAGGGCCCGGACTCGGACAACGGCCCGGGCGTTCCCGCGCTGGAAGCCGTGTCCTGATGAAGTCCCGCGGGAGGGCGGCTCAGCCGTCCTCCCCGGGTTCGCGCTCGGTTCTCCGGGCCGCGAGCTGCTGCTGGATGGCTTCGTAGCGCTCGGACAGCTCCGCCTCGAAGCCGTTGCGCGTCGGGGTGTAGAAGCAGCGGGAGCGCAGTGCTTCGGGCAGGTAGTCCTCCGGGACGTAGTTGCCCTCGAAGTTGTGCGGGTACTTGTACCCGCCGCCGTAGCCCAGCGACTTCATCAGCTTGGTGGGCGCGTTGCGCAGGTGCATGGGCACCGGCAGCGCGCCTTCCTTCGTCACGGCCTCGCGCACGGCCGCGTACGCGGCGATGACGGCGTTCGACTTGGGCGCGAGCGCCAGGTACGTCACGGCCTGGGTGAGGGGCAGGGTGCCCTCCGGCAGGCCCATGAGCTGGAAGGCCCTCAGCGCGTCCACCGCTACGCCCAGCGCGCGCGGGTCCGCGTTGCCCACGTCCTCCGACGCGAAGATGACCATGCGGCGGAAGATGAAGACGGGGTCCTCGCCCGCCTCCAGCATGCGCGTCATCCAGTACAGCGCGGCGTCCACGTCGCTGCCGCGCATGGATTTGATGAACGCGCTGACGACGTTGTAGTGCTCCTCGCCACCCTTGTCGTAGAGCAGCATCTTCTGCTGGAGCGCTTCTTCCGCCACCTTGCGGTCCACCGCCGTGCGGCCGTACGCCGCCGCGGCCTCCAGCGCGGTGAGGGCCTTGCGCGCGTCCCCGCCCGCCGCGTCCGCGATGAACTCCAGCGCCGCGTCGTCCACGGCCACCTTGCCGCCCAGCCCCCGCGGGTCCGCGACGGCGTGGCGCATGACGGCGATGAGCTCCTCCTGCTCCAGCCCGCGCAGGGTGATGACGCGGCAGCGGGACAGGAGCGCGGCGTTCACCTCGAAGGACGGGTTCTCCGTGGTGGCGCCAATCAGCGTGACGGTGCCCTTCTCCACGTGGGGCAGGAGCGCGTCCTGCTGCGACTTGTTGAAGCGGTGGATTTCGTCGATGAAGAGCAGCGTGCGCTGGCGGTTCAACTTCCAGCGGTCCTGCGCGCGCGCCACCGTCTCGCGGATGTCCTTCACGCCCGCGAGCACGGCGGACATCGTCTCAAAGGCGGCGCCGGTGGAGCGCGCGATGAGCTGGGCGAGCGTCGTCTTGCCGGTGCCGGGCGGGCCCCAGAGGATGAGGCTGGGCACCTGGTCGCTCTCCAGCACGCGGCGCAGGAAGCGGCCCTCGCCGGTGAGGTGCTCCTGGCCCAGGTACTCGCTGAGCGAGGTGGGGCGCATGCGCTCGGCGAGCGGCGCCAGGACGGCCTGTTCCTTCTGGCTGGCGTGGTCGAAGAGGTCCATGGGGCCTCCAAACCTAGCGTCCCGGCCGCCCCGTCGCGCACCCTTGTGATGTCCGGGGCCAAGCAGGTGCGTCATTTTCCTGCGGAGGACGGTTGGCCGGCTGGACTAGAACCCGGGGGGCGTGCAGACCCTCGTCATCGTCGCGAAGCGAGACACCCCGCAGGCCGTGGCCCTGGCGGCGGAAATCCAGCAGCGCCACCCGGACCTGACGGTGCTGGCGGACCGTGCCCTGGCGCATGCGCTGAACTGGCCGCGCATCGAGGACCGCGAGCTGGCGGCTCGCGCGGACCTGGTGGTGGTGCTGGGCGGTGACGGCACGCTCATCTACGCGGCGCGCCTGTTGGGCGGACGCAACGTGCCCATCATCGGCGTGAACCTGGGCAGCCTGGGCTTCATGACGGAAGTGCCCGTGGAGGAGCTCTTCAGCCGGCTGGACGACGTGCTGGCGGGGAACTTCCACGTGGACTCGCGGATGAAGCTGTCCTGCCGGCTGCTGCGCGGGGGCAAGGTCCTCATCGAGGATGAAATCCTCAACGACGTGGTCATCAACAAGGGCGCGCTCGCGCGCATCGCGGACCACGAGACGTCCATCGACGGGGTGCCCATCACCACGTACAAGTCGGACGGCGTCATCCTGGCCACGCCCACCGGCTCCACGGCGTACTCGCTGTCCGCGGGGGGCCCCATCGTGCACCCGTCGGTGGACTGCACCATCCTGTCGCCCATCTGCTCGCACGCGCTGACCCAGCGGGCCATCGTGGTGCCGGCGGACCGCACCATCCGCGTCACGCTGAAGAGCGAGACGGCGGACACGTACCTCACGCTGGACGGGCAGACGGGCCACTCGCTCCAGGGCGGGGACTGCATTGAAGTGGTGCGCTCGCCCAACCGCGTGGGCCTGGTGCGCAACCCGCGCGTGGCCTTCTTCACCATCCTCCGCCAGAAGCTCCACTGGGGTGAGCGCTGAGCGTCCGGGCCCGGGGGTGGGGCTCCCCTCGGGGGGGAGCGGTGGGGTAGCGTCCGGCCCGTGACAACGGGTGGGCACACGACGCGTTTCGGCAAGTACGAGCTGCAGGAGCGCCTGGGCGCGGGCGGCATGGCCGTGGTGCACCGCGCGCGCTACACCGTGGCGGAGGGCGTGTCCCGGTCCGTCGTCATCAAGCGCGTGAGGGACCCGTACGCGCAGGACCCTGGTTTCGTGCAGATGTTCCTCAACGAAGCGCGCATCTCCATGGGGCTGTCGCACGGCAACATCGTCCAGGTCTTCGACTTCGGGCAGGAGGCGGGGGAGTACTTCCTCGCCATGGAGTGGGTGGACGGGCAGCCCCTGTCCAAGGTGCTCAAGCGCCTGAAGCTGAAGGGGATGGCGCACCTGCCGGCGCCGCTGGCCGTGCAGCTGATGGTGGAGGTCTGCAAGGGCCTGCACCACGCGCACACGCGCCGCGACGAGGAGGGGCGTTCGCTGGGGCTGGTGCACCGCGACGTGTCGCCGGACAACGTCCTGGTGAGCTACGAGGGCGAGGTGAAGCTCACCGACTTCGGCATCGCGAAGGCGCAGTGGGCCGGCCGGCAGGACACGGACGCGGGCGTGGTGCGCGGCAAGTTCCTCTACCTGTCACCGGAGCAGACGCGAGCGGAGGCGCTGGATGCGCGCTCGGACGTGTACACGGCCGGCGTGGTGCTCTTCGAGCTGCTCACCGGCCGCAGGCCCGCGGAGGGAGACCAGGCCTCGGTGATGGAGCGCATCGCCACGGGTGACCTGACGCCCCCGCACGCGTACGTCCCGGACCTGGATCACTCGCTGGGCGCGGTGGTGTCCCGGGCCCTGGCGCTGAGGCGGGATGACCGCTTCACGAGCGCGGAGGACTTCCAGCGCGCGTTGGCGGAGTGGCTCGCGTACCGGGCGCCGCTGTTCCCCGCGTCCACGCTGCGCCACCTGATGGGCTGGCTGTTCGAGGAGGAGCTGAAGCTCGCGGGCCAGCCGCCGCGGATTCCGGAGTCCTTCCTGCGCCAGGCGGCGGTGTGGACGGGGGAGGGCGGCCCGGCGGGAATGGACGAGCCGGAGCGGGCGTCCGCGGTGCACCGCGCGCACGCCGAGGCGTTCCCGGAGGAGCACGTGCCCGGGGCGCTGGTGGGCGGAAGCCCCGCGGCGGACATGGGCGCGGGAGTGCCCGGCTGGGTCTGGGCGGCCGTCATCGCGGCGGCGGTGGTCTTCTTCGTGGGGCGGGCAGTGATGCCCGACATGTCGGAGCCCCGCTCGCGCAAGCTCCAGGTGGTCTCAGTGCCACCGGGCGCGGAGGTGCGCTGGGACGGCAAGCAGGTCGGGATGACGCCGACGGTGCTGAACGTCGCTTCGGGAGAGGACTCGCACCAGCTGGAGCTGCGGTTCGTGGGGTACCAGCCGTGGGCGACCACCGTGTCGCAGGCCGCCGTGCCGGAGCGCGTGCAGGTGTCGCTGGAGCGGCTGCCGCCTCCGGCTCCTCCGCCGGAGCCGGTGGTGGATGCACGGGTGAAGGACAAGGAGTCGCAGGCAGAAGGAGCGCCCCGCAAGCGGAGCGCGGCGAGCGCCCGGGGCGAATCGCGCGAGGCCTCGGATTGGATGGCGAGGTCGCCGGACGCGGGCGCGGCGTACACGCTGGGGCAGGAGATGCTCGCGGCGGGCAGTGCGATGCAGGCGGGTGAGAAGTTCTGGAAGTGCCTGGAGCTGAAGGAGACGGCCGCGGAGTGCCACCTGGGCCTGGGCCGGGTGGGCGTGATGACGGACCGGGACTCCATGGCCCGCGAGGGCTACCAGCGCTACCTGGAGCTGCGTCCGCGAGGCGTCGCGGCCACCGAGGCGCGCAAGTACCTCCACGCGAAGACGGCGCGGTAGTCGAAGCGAACGGCGATGTTCCTTGTCCTGTCGAAGCTGTTGGACCTGTTGCTGTCCCCGCTCACCTGGGTGCTCATCCTGGGCGTGGGGGGCGTGGTGCTGCGCCGGTGGAAGCGCCTGTCGCTGGCGTCCCAGCTCGCGGCGTTGGTCCTGCTGTACGTGTTCTCCATCGAGCCGACGGTGGCGCTGCTGACGCGCGCGACGGAGGCGGACGCGGTGAGCACGTACCGGCCGGACGTCGTCTACGACGCGGTCATCCTGTTGGGCGGAGGGTTGGACGCGGCGGCCACGGAGCGCTCGGGGCAGCCGGAGTACAACGCCGCGCCGGAGCGGATGATGCGCACCTTCGAGCTGCTGCGCGACGGCCGGGCACGGCAGGTGTTGATCACCGCCGGCAACCTGGACGCAAGGCCGGAAGCGGTGGTGGAGGCGGACGTACTGGCCGCGCAACTGGTGCACTGGGGCATCGCGCCCGAGCGCATCGTGAAGGAGGGGCGCAGCCGCAACACCCGCGAGAACGCGCTGGAGTCAGAGCCGCTGGTGCGCGCGCACGGCTGGAAGTCGCTGCTCCTGGTGACGAGCGCCGCGCACCTGCCCCGAGCGGCCGGCTGCTTCGCGGCGGTGGGGCTGAAGGCGGACACGCTCGCGGTGGACCTCCGCTCCTCGACGATTCCCCCCGCGAAGCTGAGCTGGCTGCCACGCTCGGGAGCGCTCAACCAGAGCACGGACATGCTGCGCGAGCTGGCGGGACGGGTCGTCTACCGGGCGCGAGGCTGGACCACACCCTGGCGGTAGCCTGCGCGCTACTTCATCGACGGCGGCGCATGCAGTCCGCCCTTGGGCGCGCCGATGACCGTGATGCGGCCCTGGGGCTTCGCGCGCGGCGCGGGCTTGCCAGTGCGGAACGCGGTGCCGAGTGCCTCCCACGGCGACACATCCAGGCCCCTGGGCACCGCGGGCAGGTCCTTGAACATGGAGTAGCCGTCGTTGCCCTGCGCCACGAAGCTCAACGTGGCCAGCCGGTACGTCGCCGCGTCGTCCAGCGGCTTGCCCTTCACCTCCACCTTCGTCACCCGCGCGCCCGGCGCCTTGCGCAGGTCGTAGGTGAAGCGCAGGCCGGACACCTGTGGGAAGCGGCCGGGCGGCTTGCCGTCCACGCTGCTCAGGCTGACGCCGTTCTCCAGCGCCGCGCGCAGCACCGCCCCCTTCACCATCAGCACCACCAACTCATTGCGGTAGGGCATGAGCGAGTACAGCTCTCGCCGGGTCATCGTCCCCGCGGGCAGCACCCGGTCCGCGCGGATGGCGCCCCCGTTCACGAGCGCCACGTCCGCGCCCATCGCCTCGCGGAACGCATCCGCCAGGAAGGAGCCCAGGTTCGTCTCCCCCAGGCGGTTCTGCGCGCTGCGCGCATCCAGCGACACCGGCGAGCGACCCACCCGCTCCGCCAGCGTGGCCAGCAGCGGGGCATAGGGCTTCATCTGCTCGTCGAACGCCGCGTCGTCCGGAGTCTTGGAGGTGATGGGAATCACCTTCCACGTGAGCTTCTTCACCGCGCCCGTCTTCGCATCCAGGTCCAGCGTGACGCGGCCCAGGTCGATGGCGTCCTCGTCCAGCTTGAAGATGGGCGTGCCCGCGACGGTCTCCTCCACGCGGTCGTGGTCATGCCCGCCGATGATGAGGTCCACGCGCACGCACTTCGCAAGCTCCCGGTCCTGCTCCACCGTCAGGTGCGTGAGCCCCAGCACGAACTGCGCGCCCGCGGCCCGCAGCTCGTCCACGGAGCGCTTCGCCGCCTCGCAGTAAGGCGTGATGCGCGTGTCCTTGCCCGGCTTGGACGACGTCTGCGTCTCCGGCAGCACCACGCCGAAGATGCCCACCTTCACGCCGCCCACGTCGCGGAGGTCCCACGCCTTGAGCCCGTCGAACACCTGCCCCGACTTCACGCTCATCACGTTGGCGCCCAGCCACGGGAAGCGCGACTGCTGGAGGCGCGCGCGCAGCACGTCGTCCCCGAAGTCGAACTCGTGGTTGCCCACCGTGGAGTAGTCCAGACCGAGCGCGTTCCACGCGTCGATCATCTGCTTGCCCTTGAGCGCCTCGCCCGCCACCTCCGCTGACGACTCCACCGAAGGAGAAATCGTGTCACCCGCCAGCAGCGTGAGGACGTGCGGCGACTCCTTCAGCGCCTGCTGCTTGAGCGTGGCCACGCGCGACAGGCCGCCCCGGTTCTGGGCGGTGGGCTGGAATTGATAGACGTCGTTGAGGTGGAGGATCGTGAGGCGGACGGTATCGGCGGGAGGCGTCGGCTCGGCGGCCCCGGCTGAACGGGTGGCCAGCACCATTGCGAGCGGCAGCAGCACCGCCCAGGTGCTCACGGTCTTCTTCATCATCGGACAGTCGTTCTCTTGCGGGGGCACGAAGGGGGGATGCGCCAACCCATCTCGGCCTAGCGCACTCGGCGCATGAAGGCGAGCGGACCGGACATGGCGCAACGCGCAAGCCCTTCTTCCCGGAGGATGAAGGGCATCCAACCCACCATGCGCTCCGTCCTCAGACGGTGTAGCGCCGGCCCTGCACCAGCGGTTCAATCACGCTGCCGCTCGTGTCGAACAGGTCCGGATAGTGGATGAGGCGCATCTTCGCGCGCGTGGCCTCCGGCAGCGCCGCCAGCTTCTCGTAGGGCGTGTGCACGCCGTAGTTCGTCTCGTGGATGACCAGGTCCGCCTCGGACAGCCAGGAGATGAGCCCCTCGTCGAACGCGGTGTCCGCGCTGTAGCCCAGGCACCGGCCCCCGGCGCGGATACGGAACGCGGTGGTGGGCACGTGGTGGTAGGTGAAGCGGCACTCGATTTCGAACGGGCCGTGCTTCACCGAGCGCTCCAGGTGCAGCGGCGTGTGCGTGAAGTAGTCCTCGAAGTGCTTGTGGCTGGGCCCCGCGCCCTGCTGCTCGATGAGGCACTCCATGCCCGCGGCCAGGTGGCCCTCCCAGAGGCGGCGCGTGACGCTCGGGTGCGCGAGCAGCTCCATCTTCCGCTGCAGCACGAAGAAGGAGAAGTACCCCAGTCCCTCCAGGCCGGAGGCGTGGTCCGCGTGCAGGTGCGTGAGGGCCACGGCGCTGACGCGCTCCACGTCCAGGTGCACGCCGGAGGACTCGGACGCCTCGCGCATCATCTTCCGGATGGGGTGCGGACAGTCGAGCAGCAGCACCTGCCCTTCCGCCTCCAGCGCCAGGCACGACGAGTAGTAGAGCGCGGAGAAGGCATCACCGACGCCCAGGGGAATGAAGGACAGGCTCATGGATGGCTCCGGAGGGAAGGGGACAGCCGCTCGCGCAGCTTCGCGGCGACGGCGGGAGGGCAGAAGGCGGACACGTCCTCGCCGCGCGTGAGGCGTTCTTTCAGGGCGCTGCTGGACACCTCCGCCAGGTGCGCCTCCGCGGGCAGGAAGAGGGTGGACAGCTCCGGCGCGAGCGCGCGGTTCATCTGCGCCAGCTCCGTCTCGAACTGCGCATCGGTGGCGCCGCGCACGCCGCGCAACAGGACGCTCGCGCCAATCTCCCGCGCCAGCTCCACGATGAGCCCTTCGGTGAAGGTGACGGAGACGTTGGGATGCCGGGCCACGGCCTCCCGGATGAGCGCCATGCGCTCCTCGGCGGTGAGCAGCGTGCGCTTGTTCGGGTTGACCGCGACCACCACGACGACGTGGCTGAAGAGGCGCGCCGCCTGTCGCACCACCGACAGGTGTCCCGCCGTCACGGGGTCGAAGCTGCCTGCGTAGATGGCGATGGTCATCACGACACCTCACGGTCCGGTGAAGAAGAAGTCGCCGCGTCCAACAGCCCCGCCGCCATGCGCTTCACGGTGCCCGCCGCGGAGCCCGGGGGCACGAGCCCGGGCGCGCTCGCGGACAGCACGAAGTACCCCTGGATGGCGGCGAAGAGCCCCGCGGCCAGCGGACGCGCGCGGCGCTTGCCCACCACCGCGGCGACCAGCGCCTCCAACTGCTCCAGGTCCGCGCGCACCACCTCTTCGTAGGCGACGCGCACCTCCGGCTGCCGGATGGCCTCCGCGCTGATGGTGACCCATCCCGCCACCGCCGCCACGTCCGCGTCCGGCCCGGTGGCGAGGAACGCGTCCACGAACGCCTCCACCCGCCCGCGCGCATCATCCGAGGCGAGCTTCGTCACGCGGGTGGCGAAGCGCTGCCGCGCGCGAGCGGCCAACGAGCGCACCAGGGTCAGGAGGATCTCCTGCTTGTCCTCGAAGTGGTAGTGCACCAGGCCCGCGCTCAGGCCCGCCGCGCGGGCGATCTCCGCCACGGACGCGCCCTCGTAGCCGCGCTCGGCCATGGCCTTGAGCAGCCCGGCGACAATCTGTTCCCGGCGCGCTTCGGTATTGGAGGGGCGAGGCATGGCGTGGGTTTGTTTCTAGGTTGTGTGACCAACTTATAAACAGGGCCGGCGCGGGCGTCAACCGGACGTGAAGTCCAGTGGCGCCGGGCGGGGGGCTAGAAGCGCAGGACGGACGTCACCTTGTCCGGTCCCAGGCGCTTCGCGCCCTCCAGGAAGTCGAGCGTGATGAGGAAGCTGTAGCCGACAATCTGTCCACCCAGCCGGCTGACGAGCCGGCCCGTGGCGTCGGCGGTGCCGCCGGTGGCGAGCACGTCATCCACCACGAGCACGCGCTCATCCTTGAGGATGGCGTCCTCGTGCATCTCCACGCCGTCCGCGCCGTACTCCAGCGAGTAGCGCTCCACGATGCACTTGTGCGGCAGCTTGCCGGGCTTGCGCGCGGGCACGAAGCCCGCCTCCAGCGCCAGCGCGATGGGGGCGCCGAGCAGGAAGCCGCGCGACTCCACGCCCACCACCTTGGTGATGTGCTGGCCCCGGAAGGGGGCGGACATGGCGTTGACCACCCGGCCGAACAGGCGCGGGTCCGCCAGCATGGGGGTGATGTCCTTGAAGACGATGCCGGGCTTGGGGAAGTCCGGCACATCCCGCAGGGTGGCCTGGAGGTCGGAGAGGAGCGTGGGGTCGAGGGACATGGGGTGGAGCTCCGAGGGGAGGACGGCGGCATTCAGCCCGAGGGATGACACCCGGGGTGGAACTGGGACTTAAGGGTACCCGGCCCGGGTGACAGGCGGCCTGGCGGGCCCCCGGACGCGGAGTCCCAGGGCCAACGGCCGGAGGATGGGCGGACTGGGACGGGACCGGGACATGGCGGACGTTGATGATCTCACAGCTTCGCGCCGCCCGGCCGCATCGGCTGGCGGACGCCGTATTTTTTCCCACGCGCGGGGATCCCCTCACTGTGTTAAGCGAGGCGGTTCCCCCCGACCAAGGAGTCTGGGGCCCTTGCAAGCCGTGCAAACCACCGCTGACACCCGAGACCCTCTCTCCCCCCAGGACGGACTCTGGCTCCGCGCCCTCAAGGCCGAGGTCGAGCCCGCCACGTTCAAGAAAGGCCGCGAGGTGGCCGAAGGCCGCCGCGTCTTCGGCCTCACGCGTGAACCCGAACGCATCCGCGCGCAGGTCGCGGGTCCGTCCGGCGAGCGCTACGACGTGGCCCTGATTCCCGGAGAGGGAAAAGTCGTTTCCTCCTGCACCTGCCCGGTGTGGAACACCACGGGCCCGCATTGCGAGCACGTGGTCGCCGTGGCACTCATCTACGCGGCCCGCTTCCGGCCACCGCCGCCACCGCAGAAAGCCGCGGCGCCGCCTCCTCCGCCGCCCGAACCCGAGGACCTGGGGCCGGCCGACGAGGAGGAGATTCCCGGAGGCGGAGCGCCGGGGATGGAAGGCGTCAGCCTGCCCGCGCTCGCCAAGGTGGAGAGCTGGCTGGGCCTGTCGTCGCTGCCCGACTACGAGTTCCTCTACCGGCTCACCCCCGCGAGCACGGGGGCGGGCGGCTCCAACAACCGCCACTGGGTCGTGGACGTGCGCCGTCAGGACGCGCAGACCAAGGGCCCCGTGCACGTGAAGCGCCTGCTCCAGGCGGGCAGCCGCATCGCGCCCGCGGACGAGCGCATCTTCATGGTGCTGTCGCGCCACGAGCACCGCTACGACTCGCGCATCGTCCTCTCCGACGAGGACCTCTGCGAGGTGCTGGAGCTGCTTCGCCAGCGCCGGGTCATCTACCGGGGCACGCCGCTCGTCTACATGGAGCAGCCCGTGCGGCCGCAGATCCATCTGGAGTCGCGTCCGGACGGAGCCACCGCGCAGATTGAGCTGCTGTTCCCGGACGGCGTGGGCTACCCGCTCAAGGACGTCATCGTGCTCGCGGGCCGGCGCACGTACGTCATCCAGGCGCAGAACCTCCACGCCGTGGAGCCGGACTTCCCGCCGCGCTTGCTGCGCAAGTGGCTGCTGGAACCGACCATGGCCTTCCCGTCCGGGCAGCTGGACCGGGTGCTGACGTTCTTCGCCGCGCACCTGCCGCGCTTCCGCATGTCGCTGAAGGCGGACGACATCGAAGTGGACGAGTCGGTGGAGCCGCGCTTCGTCCTCACGCTGGAAGGCGCGGCCGAGCGCGTGAAGGTGCAGCTGGCCGCACGCTACGGCCAGACGACGGTGGCGGTGTCCCCCACGGCCACGCACCTGGGCTACGCCAGCGGCGTGGGCGAGGACGCGCGCAAGCTGTACCGCCGCCGCGACGAGGTGGAGCGCGCCGCGGGCAAGCTGCTGCTCGATCAGGGGCTGCGCTTTGATCAGGCCGCGCAGGCGTTCGACGCGACGGGCGACGTGGCCCTGGAGTTCTGGGCGCGGGGCCTGGCGAGCCTGCCCGCGGAGTGGGAGCGCTACGGCGTGCAGGCGCCCAAGGTGCGGCTGCGCCCGAAGCTCAAGCCGCGCATCCGCGTGGGCATGAGCGGCGTGCAGTGGTTCGACCTGGACGCGGAGTTCGTCACCGACGACCAGGCCGTGGACCTGGGCGCCGTGCGCATGTGGCTGGACTCCGGCCGCAAGTTCGTGCCGCTGAAGGACGGCTCCTTCGCGGAGGCGGACGTCGCGGAGATCAAGCGCGTGGCGGACCTCCTGGAGGAGGCCGGCGCCATGCCGGGCCGCACGCGCACGCGGCTGCCGCTGCACCAGGCGGTGGCCCTGGACCTGCTCGCGGACCTGGGCGAGTTCACCGAGGTGGAGGCCAAGGCCCGTCAGGCCATGCTCTCCCTGCGCGAGTCCTCCGGCGTGCCGAAGGTGGCCGTGCCCGAAGGCCTGCAGGCCACGCTGCGCCACTACCAGGAGGCGGGCCTGTCCTGGCTCTGGTTCCTCCGGCGCCACGGGCTGTCCGGCATCCTCGCGGACGACATGGGTCTGGGAAAGACGATCCAGTCCCTGAGCCTGATGCAGAAGGTGGCCAACGACGAGGGCCGCAAGCCTTCGCTGGTGGTCGCGCCCACGAGCGTGCTCGCCAACTGGGAGCGCGAGGCGGAGCGCTTCACGCCGGGCCTCAAGGCCATGGTGTGGCACGGGCAGGACCGCCGCGAGCGCGCGGAGGACCTCAAGGGCATGGACCTGGTGCTCACGTCGTACGCGCTGGTGCGCCGCGACCTGGAGCAGCTGTCCCAGGTGGGCTTCCGCTACGTCATCCTGGACGAGGCGCAGAACATCAAGAACGCGGACAGCGCCACCGCGCAGGCGTGCAAGTCGCTGCCCAGCGAGACGCGCCTGGCGCTCACCGGTACGCCGCTGGAGAACCGCCTGTCGGAGCTCTGGAGCATCTTCGACTTCCTGATGCCCGGCTTCCTGGGCAGCGCGGAAGGCTTCAGCGACCGCTACGAGCAGCCCATCCAGGTGGCCAACGACGCCACCGCGAAGGACCGGCTGCGCCGCCGCATCCAGCCCTTCATCATGCGCCGCCTCAAGACGGAGGTGGCCAAGGACCTGCCGCCGAAGACGGAGAGCGTCGCGTGGTGCGAGATGGAGCCCGGCCAGGCCGCGCTCTACCGCGAGGTGCTGGAGGAGAGCCGCCGCAAGGTGAACGAGTCCATCGAGAAGGTGGGCTTCAAGCGAAGCCGCGTCTCCATCCTCGCCGCGCTGATGCGCCTGCGTCAGGTCTGCTGCGATCCGCGTCTGCTCAAGATGCCGCCCGGCACGCTGCTGCCGTCCAGCGCGAAGCTCGAGCGCTTCATGGAACTGGTCGCGGACCTGGTGGCGGAAGGCCACCGCGCGCTCGTCTTCAGCCAGTTCACGGAGATGCTGGAGCTGCTCAAGCAGGAGGCGGACAAGAAGGGCCTGCGCTACCTCTACCTGGACGGCCGCACCAAGGACCGCATGGGCAAGGTGGACGAGTACAACCGCCCTGACGGCCCGCCGCTCTTCTTCATCAGCCTCAAGGCGGGCGGCACCGGCTTGAACCTCACCGCCGCGGACTACGTCATCCACTTCGACCCGTGGTGGAACCCCGCGGTGGAAGACCAGGCCACGGACCGTACGCACCGCATCGGTCAGACGCGCGCGGTCATCAGCTACAAGCTCATTACGCGCGGCACGGTGGAGGAGAAGATTCTCAGCCTCCAGCGCCGCAAGCGCGAACTCGCCGCCGGCGTGCTCGGCGCGGACGGGGACGACATGGGCCGCACCCTCACCGAACAGGACATCCAGGAGCTGTTCACCGAAATCTGATGCGACTCGGGGAGTGGGAGATGGTTGTGGCGCCAACAGGCCACGCCCTCCCACTCGCCCTCCCACCGTCCGCCCGACCCGAACACCTGTGCAGTGTCACCAAGACCTGCTAGGGTGTTCAGGTGTTGGGGCGTCGTACGGATCGCGGAGGGCGCGCGTGCTGCTGGGTCTTCGGATTTCGAACGTAGCGGTGATTGAGGAGGTGGAGGTCGCGTTCGGCGCGGGCCTCACCGTCCTCACGGGTGAGACGGGCGCCGGCAAGTCCATTCTGGTGGACGCGCTGGGCCTTCTGCTCGGGGGGAGGGCGGATGCGGACGTCATCCGTGCAGGCTGCGAGGACGCGGCGGTGGAGGGCGTGTTCGCCCGGACACCGGTGCTGGCCGCGCGCCTGGAGGACCTGGGCCTTCCGGACCTGGGAGAAGAGGTGCTCGTGCGCCGCGTGCTCGGGCGCACCGGACGCGGCAAGGTCTACGTCAACGGCGCGCTGGTGACGCTGGGCGTGCTGGGGAAGCTCACCCGGGGCGCGGTGGACATCGCCGGCCAGCATGAGCACGTGAGCCTCTTCGACTCCGGCCTGCACCGGGTGCTGCTCGACAAGTACGGCGGCCTGGAGGAGACGCTGGCCGCGTACGGCCGCGAGTGGGCGAACCTGCGCGAAGTGGACGCCCGCATGGACGCGCTGGGCGGCGACGACGCCAAGGTGCGCGAGCGCGCGGAGTTCCTGCGCTTCCAACTGGACGAAATCACGCGCCTGGACCCGGAGTCCGGCGAGGACGTGAAGCTGGACGCGGAGCGCCGGCGGCTGGGCAGCGCGCAGAAGCTCAAGCGTCAGGGCGCGGAGGCCGAGCTGCTGGTGTCGGGCGAGGCGCCGTCCGCGGTCGAAATCGTGGGGCGCGCGCTGGGGCTCGTGCACGAGGGCGTCAAGTGCGACGCGACGCTCGCGCCGGTGGCGCAGTCGCTTTCCACTGCGCTGTCGGAGCTGGAAGAGGCCTCGCGCCGGCTCAACCGCTACGTGGAGGGGCTGGAGTCCGACCCCGGGCGGCTGGGCGAGGTGGAGGAGCGGCTGGACGCGCTCAAGCGGCTGTGCCGCAAGCACGGCGCGACGCTGGACGGCGTGCTCAAGAAGCGCGGCGAGCTGGAGACGGAGCTGGGCACGCTGGAGAACCGGCGCGAAATCCTGGAGGAGCTGAACCAGGAGCGAAAGCGCGTGGAGGAGCGGGCGCGCAAGGCGGCGCTGACGCTGTCCCGCGCGCGCAAGGCCTCCGCCGGGGCCTTCTCCCAGCAGGTGCGGGACGGCCTGGGCGGGCTGGCCATGGGCAAGGCCGCCTTCGAGGTGCGCGTCACCGCCGGGGAGAGCTTGCGTCCGGACGGCATGGATGAAGTGGAGTTCTTCTTCAGCGCCAACCCGGGTGAGCCGGCGCGGCCCCTGGCCAAGGTGGCCTCGGGCGGTGAGGCGAGCCGGCTCCTGCTCGCGCTCAAACGTGCACTGGCGGACAGTGACGCGTGCGGCTGCTACATCCTGGATGAAGCGGACGCGGGCGTCAGCGGCGCCATCGCGGACGTGGTCGGCCGGATGATTCGCGAGGTCAGCTCCCACCGCCAGGTGCTGTGCATCACGCACCTGCCCCAGGTGGCGGCCTACGCGGACGCGCACCTGCTCATCAAGAAGAGCGTGAAGGGCGAGCGCACCGTGTCCCAGGTGCTTCCCCTCTCGGCGGGCGCCGAGCGCACCCAGGAACTGGCGCGCATGATGTCGGGCGTGGAGGTCACCCGCGAGGCGCTGGGCGCGGCGGAGGCGCTGGTGCGTTCGGCCCACCGGGCGACTCCCCGCGCGCGCCGGGAGTCCGGCCCGGAAGGCAATAGCCCCCGGGGCCGGCTGCGCCGGACGGCCTGAAATGGGGGCCTACAAGGTAGGGGTGACCCAGGGGGAGGGGCATGACGCACCGCGAGTTTTCGTCCGCGTCCTTGCCCCCACTTATGGGCTCACATAGCATCCGGCGCGTGTCCAGCACCGCAGGGCAGACCGCGGCCCCCCGCCATAAAGTCATCTCCGCTGGCCTGACGGACGTCGGGCGCAAGCGCAATCACAACGAGGACAGCTTCCTCATTGACGATGAGCTCCAGCTCTACGTCGTGGCGGACGGCATGGGTGGGCACGCGGGTGGCGGTACCGCGTCGCGCATCGCCGTCGAGACCATCGACAAAGAGCTGCGGCGCGCGCGTGAAGGGCGGGACAATCCCTTCGTCAGCGTTCCCAACCTCCAGGATTCGCCCATTCCGGAAGCGCTCCGGGGCGCGGTGGAGAAGGCCTGTCAGGCCATCTACCTCACCGCCCAGGATGACGCGCGCCTGTCCGGCATGGGCACGACAGTCATCTCCCTGGTGGTCCGCGACGAGCACGCCTTCTTCGCCCACGTGGGTGACAGTCGCGCGTACCTCATCCGCGGGGACCTCATCCAGCAGATCTCCGAGGACCACTCATTGGTCAACGAGCAGATCAAGGCGGGGATGATCACACCGGAAGAGGCCAAGCACTCCCGGTACAAGAACATCATCACCCGCTCCGTCGGCTTCGAGGAGGAGGTCCAGGTGGATGTCATGGGGCTCGTGTCCGAGCCCGGTGACGTGTTCCTGCTCTGCTCGGACGGCCTCGCCAACATGCTCGAGGACCGGGAGATCCACGACACCGTCGCGCGCCACGCGAGCCTGGAGGAGGTGCCCAAGCACCTCATCGACCTGGCCAATGAGCGCGGCGGCGACGACAACATCAGCGTCATCGTCGTGCGCATGCAGGGCGGTTGAAGAGGGCCCGGACTCGGGGCGCGATTGGGGCGCGCCCTGGAGTCTGTTGACCTTGACACTCTTCAAATGCGGATGATAGCTGCCCCAACCTTTCCACTTACTGAGAATCGCCAGTGGGTGACGGTGCGGGAGGGGCGGCGGGTGGGGGAGGTGTTGCGAGCGCGGGGAGCGACTTAGCTTCTGGCGCCGGAAGTCCCACGTTGAGAAAGAGTTTCCCCAGGAGTGGTCCGTGGCCAAAAAGTCCTTCACGCTGATGGTCATCCCGGACCACGACGCTCCGGTGAAGCGCTACACCATCCAGCGCTCCTGGCTGGTGCAGGTGGGCATGGGCCTGATGCTGGTGGCGGGCCTGGGCGCCGGTGCGAGCATCCACTACCTCCAGGTGGCGGCGGACGCATCGGAGAACCGCATCCTGCGTGAGGAGAACCTCACGCTGCGCTCGCAGCTGAAGTCGGTGCGTGAGCGCATCGAGCACATCGGTTCGACGCTGGACCGCGTGGAGCGTTTCGACCAGAAGCTGCGCGCGGTGACGTTGCTGTCGGACCCGCAGCGCAACCTGGCCATGGGCCCCACGGAGCCGGAGGCCGGCACCACGGCGCCCGCGACGGACACGCAGTTCACCCAGCTGACCACCACGGACACGCCCAAGATGATGCTGGGCCGCCTGGACCGGCTCTCCGCGGAGGCCACCCGCCAGGAGCTGAGCCTCCAGGACCTGCAGGCCTACTTCCAGGACCAGAAGTCGCTGCTTGCCTCCACGCCGTCGGTGTGGCCGGCGCGCGGCTGGGTGACCAGCGATTTCGGTCAGCGCCTGGACCCGTACACGGCGGACCGGGTGACGCACGCGGGCCTGGACATCGCGGCGCCGCACGGCAAGGAAGTCACCGCGCCGTCTGACGGCACGGTGGTGTTCGCGGGCCTGGAGGGCGGGTACGGCAACGTGCTCGTCATCGACCACGGCTACGGCATCAAGACGCGCTACGGCCACCTGTCCAAGATCCTGGTGAAGGCCGGGGACCGGGTGAAGCGCGGCGCGGCCATCGCGGCGGTGGGCAACACCGGCCGCTCCACCGGCCCGCACCTGCACTACGAGGTGCGCGTGAACGGCGTGCCGCAGAACCCGCGCAAGTTCATCCTCGAAGAGTAGGAGACGAGGAGGCGTCGAGTCGTTCGAGGACGCCTCAGGTTCCTTCCGGCTCCGGAAGGAACGCATCCAGGCGCAGGCGCCGCCGCTGCAGGCCGTGCGTCCGCCCGGTGCGCTCCATGATGTAGGCCCGCTCCACCTCCGCCCACAGGAGCGGCCCCAGCACCTGCCAGTGTGACGGCTGGTGCACCGTCAGCTCCAGCAGCGCCACGGTGAAGCCCGGCACGTCGGTGTCAGAGGCGCCCGGAGGCAGCGCGGGGCGCAGGTCCTCCGCAAGCTTCGCGCGCGTCGCCTCCGCGCTGTCCTCGCGCACGGTGAGCTGGGACGTGGGGAGCAGCAGCACCGCGAACCCGTCCGGCTGGAAGCGCACGATGCGCGCGCCCGGGTACTGCGCGCCGAGCGACGCCACGACGCCCTTGAGCAGCGCGTCCCCGGCGGGGAAGCCGAAGCGCGCGTTGAAGTGGATCATCTCCTTCACGTCCACCATCAGTGCGCCCACGCGCCAGCCGTCGTGGTGCGCGTGCGTGGACAGGTCGAACTCCTCCTTGAGGAGCGTGCCCTGCGTGAGGGCCAGCACGTGCAGGGCCCCGGTGGCATCCGGTTGGCCGCGCCGGCGCTGTTCGGCGGCGATGAGCTCCTGGGCGGCCGCCTGCGGCGCCTCCTGGGCGTGCCCCGGGCGCGCGGCCCGGGGGTGGAGGGCGACGAGGGCGGTGGCGGTGGCGTCGTCGAGTGAGTAGGGCATCGTGTCCGCGTGTGTAGCGCGGACCCGCCCCGGGCGCAGGAAAGCTTCTCCTGCGCGCCCGCTCCACTGCCCTCAGCGCATCCGGTGCGCCGTCACGGTGACTTCATCCCGGTCATGGTAGAGCTGGCGGACGGTGAGGCCCTCCCAGCCCCCGTCCTCCACGAGCGTCTGGCGCACCCGCAGGAGCAGCGGGTTCTTGTCCTTCATGGGCAGCTTGATGTTGGCCACCAGGTTGCGCGCCCAGCGGCGCCGGCCCCACTTGGCCAACAGCTGCGCGACCTCCAGGGGCCGCCACGCCATGTCGCAGAAGAGCCAGTCCGCGGACTCCTCCGGGGCGTAGGCGAAGGCGCTCTCCTGCACGTGCTGGACGCGCGGGTTCTTCGCCAGCTCCGGCATCAGCTTCGCGGGGTCCACCGCCACCACCCGCGCCCCTCGGGCCACCAGCCGCTGCGTCCAGCCGCCCGGCGCCGCTCCCAGGTCCACGCAGACATCGCCGCGCCCGGGCTCATGCGCCAGCCCGTCCAGCGCCTCCTCCAGCTTCATCGCCGCGCGGGAAGGGGACTCACCCGCGCGCTTCATCCGCCGCCGCCCGCCCGGCGCGAGCGACAGGGCCTCACGGGCGCTCACCGCGCCCAGCATCAGCACCCCATCCGGCGCGACGCACAGGCCCACCAGCAGGGCCCCCGCCTCGCGCGCCCGGCCGTCGTCCTCCAGCACGCGCCCCGCGGGGAGCGCGCTTCGCACCGCCGCCTCCAGGGCCTCCGCGCGGCCCGCCTGCGTGTTGCCCTTCGCGCTGTCCGGCGTGTAGGCCCGCACGAGCCAGGGCACTCGGGAGGGCAGCCCGGACATCGCCGCCACCAGGTCCTCCACCGGCACCTGGGCTCCGCCCGGGGGCGCCCAGGTGGCGACGACCCTCTCCACCGCCCGGCCAAAGGCGGGGGGGACTTCCGGCCGCTGCTCGGACTCCAGCAGGGCCGGCCCCAGGAGGCGGGGGCCCGCTCCAGCCCAGGTCAGCTCCTCGAACAGGTGCGACTCGAAGCCCTCCCGGCAGGTCCACAGCCACCGGCCCGGCTGGGCCGCCAGCGTCTGTGCGGGCATGGATGGCACGCGCGCCCGAGGTGGGATGCGTGGCGCGGGAGAGGCGATGGGGGCCGGGGCGGAGCGTCCGGGGCCACCGGCACGGGGTGTGGGGGCGGGCTTGCCGCCGGTCTTGGAGCCGGTCTGGGAGCCGGACTTGGGGCCAGGCCTGGGGCCCGGCTTGCCTCCTGGACGGGGGCCGGGCTTGGGGCCGGACTTGCCTTGAGAGGGGGGACCCGGGCGTGAAGCCTTGCCGGGCCGGGAGGGGGCGCCTGGCCGGCGGGGGCCCGGGGAGGAGCGGCCGGAAGAACTCTTCGCGGCGCGGGGACGGTGAATCTGCTTAGGGGACATTGCGTGGACTCGGTTCCGCTTTACTCTGGGCCACCGCGCGCCGGGCGGCCAGCCGAGAGGAAGTTTCGGGGGGCGCGCGTGGTTTTGGTCTGGTTCTCCCTTACATCTCCTGGGAATTCCCTTCACTCGCCGCGCTCCTTCGTGGATCCTCCGGCGAGAGAGCCAACATGATTGAATGGACGCTAAAGAAGCTCATCGGGACCAAGAATGAGCGCGAGCTCAAGAAAGCCCGCCTGAAGGTCGCCCGCATCAACGAACTGGAAGGCCGCATGAAGGCCCTCCAGGACGAGGACTTCGCGCGCGAAACCGCCCGGATGAAGCAGGAGATCGCGAACGGCAAGCCGCTCGACGACCTGCTGTTCGAGGCCTTCGCCCTCACCCGAGAGGCGGCGCGCCGGGTCATCGGCCAGCGTCACTACGACGTGCAGCTCATCGGCGGCATGTTCCTGCACGAGGGCTGCATCGCGGAGATGCGCACCGGTGAAGGCAAGACGCTCACCGCGACGCTGCCCTCCTACCTCAACGCCCTGTCCGGCCGCGGCGTTCACGTCGTCACCGTGAACGACTACCTGGCCCGCCGCGACGCGGAGTGGATGGGCCGCGTCTACAAGTTCCTGGGCATGACGACGGGCTGCGTGCTCCACGAGCTGTCCGACAAGCAGCGCCAGGAGGCGTACCGCTCGGACATCACGTACGGCCAGAACAACGAGTTCGGCTTCGACTACCTGCGCGACAACATGAAGTTCCGTCTGCAGGACTACGTCCAGCGCGAGCTCAACTACGCCATCGTCGACGAGGTGGACTCCATCCTCATCGACGAGGCCCGCACGCCGCTCATCATCTCCGGCCCCACCGAGGACAGCACCGACAAGTACTACCGGGTGGACCAGGTCATCCCGGGCCTCGTGCCGGACCAGGACTACACGCTGGATGAGAAGCACCGCTCGGTGGCCCTCACCGACGACGGCATCGACAAGCTCCAGAAGCGCCTCAACGTCGGCAACCTCTACGACCCGGGGGAAATCGAAACCCTCCACCACGTCGAGCAGGCCCTGCGCGCGCACACGCTCTACAAGCGCGACAAGGACTACGTGGTGAAGGACGGCGAGGTGCAGATCGTCGACGAGTTCACCGGCCGCCTCATGCAGGGCCGCCGCTGGTCGGACGGCCTCCACCAGGCCATCGAGGCCAAGGAGGGCGTGAAGATCGAAAACGAGAACCAGACGCTCGCCACGGTCTCGTTCCAGAACTACTTCCGCATGTACTCCAAGCTGTCCGGCATGACGGGCACCGCGGACACGGAAGCCGAAGAGTTCGCGAAGATCTACAACCTGGACGTGCGCGTCATCCCGACCAACCGTCCGCCGCAGCGCCGCGACGACCAGGACGTGGTCTACAAGACGGAGCGCGAGAAGTTCGAGGCCGTCGCCGCCCAGATTGAAGAGCTGCACAAGGCCGGTCAGCCGGTGCTCGTGGGCACGGTGTCCATCGCCAAGAGCGAGGTGGTGTCCAACTTCCTCAAGAAGCGCGGCGTGGCCCACAACGTCCTCAACGCCAAGGCGCACCAGCGCGAGGCGGACATCGTCGCGCAGGCGGGCCGCAAGGGCGCGGTCACCATCTCCACCAACATGGCCGGCCGCGGCACGGACATCCTCCTGGGCGGCAACGCGGAGGTCATGACCAAGAGCGAGATGGGCCCGCCGCCGGAGCCGCCCGAAGCGGTGGACGGCCAGCCGTTGGATCTCACCGCCTACCAGGCGGCGCTGGCGGACTACGAGAAGCGCTTCGCGACGGTCAAGGCCAACAACGAGGAGCTCACCAAGCGCGAGCGTGAAGAGGTCATGGCCGCCGGCGGCCTCTTCATCATCGGCACGGAGCGCCACGAGTCCCGCCGCGTGGACAACCAGCTGCGTGGCCGCGCCGGCCGCCAGGGTGACCCGGGCGCCAGCCGCTTCTTCCTGTCCCTCGAAGACGACCTGATGCGCATCTTCGGGTCCGAGCGCATCCAGATGCTGATGGAGCGCCTGGGCATGGAGGAGGGCGAGGTCATCGAGCACGTGTGGCTCTCTCGCGCCATCGAGAGCGCGCAGAAGCGGGTCGAAGGCCACAACTTCGACATCCGCAAGAACCTGCTCGAGTACGACGACGTGATGAACCAGCAGCGGCGCACCATCTACAAGCTGCGCCGCCAGGTGCTCGCGTCGGGCGCGGGCATCCCCCTCGTGGAGTACGAGGAGGACGTGAAGACGCGCGTGAAGACGCGCTCCGAGCGCGTCATCTCCTGGGCGGACTTCCGGGAGATGGTGCTGGACGCGGTGGAGGACGTCGTCGTGTCCATGACGGACACCTACGCCCCCACGCGCAGCTCCGACACCTGGGACATCGCCTCGCTCTCCAACTCCGTGAAGGAGTCGCTCAACCTGGAGATGGCCTTCGAGGGCGTCGGCAACCGCGACGAGCTCCAGGAGCAGATCTACGCGGCGGCGGAGAAGGTCTTCACCGCCCGCGAGCAGGAGTTCGGCGAAGACTTCATGCGCTTCCTGCAGTACCGGTACCTGGCCACCATCGACCAGCTGTGGAAGGACCACCTGCTGGCCATGGACCACCTGCGTCAGGGCATCGGCCTGCGCGGCTACGGCCAGAAGGACCCGAAGCAGGAGTACAAGAAGGAAGGCTACTCGGGCTTCATCCAGATGCTGGGCGCCATCAAGACGCAGTTCGTCAGCCAGATGATGCGCGTGCAGGCCCGCTCCGCCTCCAACGCGGCGGAGGAGACCGCCCGCATCCAGCGCCAGCTGGCCCAGCAGCAGAAGCAGGCCGTGGCGGGCCGCGCGGACGCCGAGGGGAAGCTCGAGGAGGCCACCGCCACCCCGGTCGCCCAGCGCGAGGCCGCGGCCGGCCCCAAGCCCGTGGGCCGCAACGAGCCCTGCCCCTGCGGCAGTGGCCGCAAGTACAAGAAGTGCCACGGCGCCAACGAAGCGAACCCGTAAGGCCGCTGAACACCTGATGGAAGCGCCCTCCGGCGCGGTCGCCCTCCCTGGAAAGGGGAGCGGGGGCCGCGCCGGTCGTCTTCCTGGCCGGCTGGAGGGGAGGGGAGCGGCCTCGGGACGGTGGGAGCCGGACGGCCGGTGTGCCGAAGCTTGCGCCCCTCTCGAGCGTTCTGCTAAGGACGCCGCGCCCTGTTATGTAGGGGCCGGGCTTCACCGCCCGAGGCAGTCGGCAGCACCGCAACACCCACTACTCACACGCGTGTCACCGGTCCCCGGTGCCCCTCCACGGTGGAAGGGCCAGGACTGGCAGCTGTCTCAAACGCGCGTGGCGGAACAACCGGAAGGTATACGCACCATGGACATCCAGCAGGATACGCAGACCCAGGCCCAGGCGATGGCCGCCGCGAGCGGCATCACGATGCGCCAGCTCCTCGAGGCCGGCGTTCACTTCGGCCACCAGACCAAGCGCTGGAACCCGAAGATGAAGCCCTACATCTTCGGTGCCCGCAACGGCATCTACATCATCGACCTGCAGAAGACCGTGACCATGGCCCGCGCGGCCTTCCGCTTCGTGGCGGACATCACGGCGCGCGGCGGGTCCGTGCTCTTCGTCGGCACCAAGAAGCAGGCCCAGGACGTCATCCACGAGGAGGCCGGCCGCGCCGGTCAGTTCTTCGTCACCAGCCGCTGGCTGGGCGGCACGCTGACGAACTTCAAGACCATCAAGCAGGGCATCGACCGCCTGAAGACGCTCGAGAAGATGGCCGAGGACGGCACGTTCGAGGTGCTGCCCAAGAAGGAAGTCGCCCAGCTGGAGCGCGAGCGCGAGAAGCTGGAGAAGAACCTGGGCGGCGTGAAGAACATGGCGAAGCTGCCCCGCTGCGTGTTCGTCATCGACCCGAAGAAGGAGCACATCGCCATCCACGAGGCCACCCGCCTGGGCATCCCGGTGATCGGCTTGGTGGACACCAACTGCGATCCGGACGGCATCGACTTCGTCATCCCGGGCAACGACGACGCTATCCGCTCCATCAAGCTCTTCACGTCGAAGATCGCGGACGCGTGCCTCGAGGGTGCGGCGCGCTACCGTGCGTCCGGCGCCGCCGAGCGCGACGAGCAGGAGGAGCGCGAGGGCCGTGACGACCGCGGCGACCGCCGTGACGACCGCCGGGGTCCGCGCCGTGGCGACCGCGGCGACCGCCGTGACGACCGCCGGGGTGGTGGTGACCGTGGCGGTGACCGCCGCGGCCCCGTCGTGGAGATGAAGGGCGGCGCGGCCTCCTCCACGGAGCAGGCGCCCGAGGGTGGCGGCGAGAGCACGCCGGCGGCGGAGTAACCGCCAGCGCCTCATCGCTTTCCCAACGCGGTATCCGGAGTTCGGCCGGGCGGCACCTCTCAAGGCCCGCTGTCCGGCCGTCTCCGTTTTCTACGTCCTTGGCATCAGTACCCAGAGAACCCCAGTCCTCCGCCCCCTGCGCACGCCGCCGGGCTCGGAGCCGATGAAGAAAGAGACACGACATGGCTGAGATCACCGCCCAGATGGTGAAGGACCTCCGCGAGCGCACCAACGCGGGCATGATGGACTGCAAGAAGGCGCTGGCCGAGTCCGGTGGCGACTTCGAGAAGGCCGCGGAGTGGCTGCGCAAGAAGGGCATCTCCAAGGCCGAGGGCAAGGCCGGCCGCGTCGCCGCCGAAGGCATCGTGACCTCCTACATCCACGGCGGCCGCATCGGCGTCATCGTGGAGGTCAACTGCGAGACGGACTTTGTCGCTCGCAACCCGGACTTCCAGGACCTGGCGAAGGAAGTGGCCATGCAGATCGCCGCGGCCAACCCCAAGTTCGTCCGCCGCGAGGAGGTCCCCACCGAGGCGATGGACAAGGAGAAGGAGATCCAGCGCGAGCTGCTCAAGCAGCAGGGCAAGCCCGAGGCGATGCTGGAGAAGATCCTCGTGGGCAAGATGGAGAAGTACTACGAGGGCGTCTGCTTGGTGGACCAGCTCTGGGTGAAGGACGACAAGAAGAAGGTCGGCGAGATGATCAACGAGCGCGCCGCCAAGATTGGCGAGAAGGTCTCCGTGCGCCGCTTCGTCCGCTACGAGGTGGGTGAGGGCATCGAGAAGAAGAAGGACGACCTGGCCGCCGAGGTCGCCAAGACGCTGGGCCAGGCCTAAGCGCCTCTCGCTGGACCGCAGTGCCCTCGGGGCCGCGTGACTGGGGCTCTTCCTCTTGAGGGGAAGGGCGCCGGGTACGCGGCCCTTGGTATTCCAGGACCCGTTTTCCTCGCGTCCGTCCGCCCGGCATCTGACGGTGCGGCGCGCGTCACGACTTCCGTCGTTGCCTGGGCGCGGGGCGGGGGATAGAAGCGGTCGCGTATGTCCGAATCCACCTCTCCCTACAAGCGCATCCTCCTCAAACTGTCGGGCGAAGCCCTGATGGGCGAGGGGAAGTACGGCATCCACCCGCCCACCCTCACGCGCATCGCGGAGGAAGTCGCGGAGCTCTCCAGAACGGGCCTGGAGATCGCCATCGTCATTGGCGGCGGCAACATCTTCCGCGGCGTCGCTGGCGCCACGGAGGGCATGGACCGCGCGAGCGCGGACTACATGGGCATGCTCGCCACCTGCATCAACTCCATGGCGCTGCAGGACTCGCTGGAGAAGCAGGGGCTGAAGACGCGCGTGCAGTCCGCCATCAAGATGGAGCAGATCGCGGAGCCCTACATCCGCCGGCGCGCCGTGCGGCACCTGGAGAAGGGCCGCGTCGTCATCTTCGCCGCGGGCACGGGCAACCCCTACTTCACCACCGACACGGCCGCGTCGCTGCGCGCGATGGAAATCAACGCGCAGGTCATCCTCAAGGCCACCAAGGTGGACGGCGTCTACAACGCGGACCCGAAGAAGGACCCGACCGCGAAGCGCTACCGGACGCTCACGTACATGGACGTCCTCAAGCAGAACCTCAACGTGATGGACTCCACGGCCATCTCGCTGTGCATGGACAACAAGCTGCCCATCATCGTGTTCGACCTGGGCACGCGCGGGAACATCCAGCGCGCCGTCACGGGCCATGGCGAGTTCGGCACCGTCGTCGGCGCGGCCGAGACGGTCTGGGCCTAGGGAAGCCACGGACGGGACTGACAACAACCCCACTTCTGACAGGAGACGCACAATGGCTGACGCGGCGGATCTGAAGAGCCGTATCGACAAGTCGGTGGAAGACCTCAAGCGGGAGCTGGCCAAGGCGCGCACCGGCCGGGCCAACACCAACATCCTGGACGGCATCAAGGTGAACCAGTACGGGACGCCCACGCCGCTCAACGGCGTGGCCAGCATCAGCGCCCCGGAGCCCCGCCTCATCGTCATCAAGCCCTGGGACAAGGGCGTGCTGAAGGACATCGAGAAGGCCCTCCGTGAGGCGAACCTCGACGTCAACCCGATGAACGACGGCGAGATGATCCGCCTGCCCTTTCCTCCGCTCACCGAGGAGACGCGCAAGAAGATCGCGAAGCAGGTGAAGGAGAAGGGCGAGGAGCACAAGGTCGCCATCCGCAACATCCGCCGCGACGCGAACGAGGCCCTCAAGGCTCAGCTGAAGGACAAGAAGATCACCGAGGACGACCTCAAGCGCCGCACGGACGAGGTCCAGAAGGCGACCGACGCCGGCATCAAGCAGGTGGACGACCTGGTCGCCAAGAAGGAGAAGGAAGTGATGACGGTTTGAGCCGTCTCACCGCTGGAAGCCCGTGGCCTTCAAGCCACGGGCCTTCAGGACGGCTTCTTCAGGCGGGCCTTCAGGACGGATAGACGAGCGGCTCGCCGGTGAGGTGCCGCACCACGTCCGAGACGAAGGCGAACAGCTCCAGCCCCTTGCCCTTGTCGTCCTTCCAGGCGCGGGTGGCGTCGTCGTGGCTGAAGTGGATGCCCTGGCCCTGGCCGGCCACCCAGATCTGCCACACGGCGCGCTGGGTGTTGATGATGCACTTCTCGCCGGACGCGGCCGTGAGCGTCACCTTGTCACCGGTGGCTTCGGCTTCCAGCACGTCCGGGTCGAAGGTGTCCGCGGCCGCCAGGATGCGCTTGAACGCGGCGGCCACGAGGGAATGGTAGCGGGCTTCGTCCATCATGGCCGCGCTTCCGGACGTCACTGGATGACGTCGAGGACCTGCTGGCCGGGGGCGGCGTAGAACAGGAACTTCAGGTGCTGCGCCGGGGGGTTCTCCCCCTTCTCGCCGGGCACCTGGTCTTCCGTGCTGGTGGGCGTGTCCGGCCACTCCATGGCGATGACCGTGCCCGGGTTCACCGGCTTGGGGAAGGACTGCATCCCCAACAGGTGCGCCGCGAGCGCGCCCATGGAGGGCTGGTGGCCCACCAGGACGAGGTTCTCGTCGGAGTACTCCTTGAGCACGGGCTCCACCGCGCCCACCGGCATGTCCGGCAGCAGGCAGCGGTGCACGCGCAGGAGGCCTTCATGCTTCACGGAGTTGGAGAGGATCTGCGCCGTCTGCACCGTGCGCACCAGCGGGCTGGTGAGGATGAGGCTGATGGGCCCCATGCGCTCCGACAGCGACGCGAAATGCGCTGCGACGTTCGTACGGGCCTTCGCGGTCAGCGCGCGCGCCTCGTCGCCGAGACCCTCGGGGATCTCCGCGTCCGCATCGCCGTGCCTTACCAGGAAAATCCTCAAAGTCCCTCCAACGATCGCGACAGGACCGCGGTTCGTACATGACCGTGGCCCGGTTGGTCAAAGGTAATGAGTCGAATGTTCAGTGCCCGGAACAGCCTGCCCACTGCGGGCGTTCGGGAACCGCCGTTCGCGGGGCCAGCCGGAGCATACACTGGCCACCCATTGGCGGTTACGGGAGGTGGCATGCGCAAGTCGTGGGGGTGTCTGGCCGTCGTCCTGGCCCTGTCCGCCTGTCGCAAGGACGCGGCGGAAGGCCCGGAAGGGGGCGGTGACGCCAGGGAGACGGTCGCCCGCCTGGAAGGTGGGGAGGCCGGTGAGGCCGGCGAGGATGCGCCGTCCGGTCCCTACACCGTGACGAAGGAGAAGCTGGAGGCGTACGTCGGCTACCAGCGCAAGATGCTGGAGGTGTACGGGTCGCTGATGCGCAGCCTCCAGGACATGGGGCCGCTCCTGGACGCGGGCACGCCCCAGGCGATGGAGAAGGCCAAGAGCGGCCTGAAGCTCATCGAGCGCAAGGCGCAGGCGGAGGCCGACGCGCGCCAGGCGGCGGGGCTGTCCACGGACGAGGTCAACCGCATCGCGGAGGTCGTCACCGCCGTCATCAGCCAGCGGCAGATGGGGCGCACGCTCCAGTACGAGGAGGAGCTCAAGAAGCTGGAGGCACTCCAGGCCCGCATGCCGGAGGAGCAGCAGAAGGAGCTGGCGCCGCAGGTGGAGTCCATGCGGCTCCAGGTGGAGACCTTCCAGAAGCTCCCGGAGGCGCGCCGGGAGTTCGGCGACGCCAACGTGGATGTGGTGCTGTCCCGCGAGGCCGACCTGACGAAGAATTACCAGGACATGCTCAAGGCCTTCGCGGGCGTGCGGCGGTAGCTACACCCGCTTGAGCTGGGGCGCCTTCTTCAACAGCTGCGCGAGGAAGGCGTCACCCTGCTTCTCCAGCACCGTGTTGCCGCGCAGGCGCTGGTTCAGGTTGACGAAGTCCACGTGATCCAACCGCTGGTCCTGGTTGTAGCAGGAGAAGACCCACGTCTCCTTGCCGGTAACGGGGTCCACGTGCCGCTGGAGGCACTGGGCGCAGATCTCCTTCATCATGCACTGCATGGGGGAGTTGATGGACCCGATGGCCTCGTGCCCCGGCTTGAGGAACGGCTGGAGCACGCCGTGCCGCGCCTCCGCCACCGCGCGCATCATCCGGTCCGAGCCGATGGCGATGATGCGGTCCACCTCGCTCAGGGAGATGACGGGCTTCACGCCCAGCTTCCCTTCCGCGTACGCCACCATGGCCTGCACCACGTTGCCCCGGAAGGCCGCGTCCTGCGCACGGCGCACGTCCAGGAGGTCGCCGGAGTCCACGGACCAGATGACCTGGTCGGTGCCGGCTTCAATCTCATCCTGCTTGAACGAGTCCGACTTCAGCCGGTAGCCGGCGAAGTACACCACGCGGCAGCCCGCGGCCTTGAGCGAGCGCGCGATGGAGAAGAGCACCGCGTTGCCCAGGCCGCCGCCCACCAGCACCACCGTCTCGTTGTGGCCAAGCTCCGTGGGCGCGCCCGTGGGGCCCATCAGCACGACGGGCTCGCCGGGCTTGAGCGCCGCGCACAGGCGTGAGGAAGAGCCCATCTCCAGCACGATGGTGCCCATCAGGCCCTTCTCCTTGTCCACCCACGCGCCCGTGAGGGCCAGGCCCTCCATGGTGAGGCGCACGCCGTCCACGAGCGGCGCGTTCCGCTCGAAGTTCTGGAGCCGGTAGAACTGGCCGGGGGAGAAGTGGCTGGCGGCGAAGGGCGCCTTCACCACCACCTCCACGATGGTCGGCGTGAGCCGGTTCACTCCGACGATGGTGGCGAGGAAGGCCTCGTCCAGCTTCGCGAAGTGGGCGGCGCGCTTCGACTCGCGCGCTTCCTGCGCGGCCGTGTCGTGGAAGTCCAGGCCCGCGACCTCCTTCGCGAACAGGCGCGCCACCTGCGGGTGGCCGTCCTTCGCGCTGGCCATGGCCTTCACCACGTTGCCCGCGTAGGTCGGGTGGTTGTCACCGTAGAAGGACACGAAGCGGCCGTCGCGCTGGTAGGACGTGAAGAAGCCCACCTTCGCCTCGGGGTCCTCCTGGGCCTCCACCGGCTGGAGCTTGAGGCCGCTGCCGTCCTCCACCAGCTCGTGGCCCTGGAAGTACTCCTTCGCCTCGTCGAGCTGGAAGGTGCCCGGGTACTCCTTCTCGTAGGTGACGTTGGGGGACGTGCCCGCGGCCACGCAGACCGTCTTCGCGGGCAGCTCGAAGAACTGGCCGCTTCCCTTGAGCCTGCCTTCCACCGTCACCATGCGCTCGAAGCGGATGGCGCGCACCGCGCCCGAGTCGTCCTGCAGCGCCTCCGTGGGGCTCATCCGTTCGATGAAGCGGATGCCCTCCTCCAGCGCCTTGGACACCTCTTCGTGGTTGAGGCGGTAGGCGGGGGACTCCGTGAGGCCCCGGCGGTACACCAGGCTCACGCCGCCCCATGCACGCACCAGGTGGATGAAGTCCGGAGCACGGCCTTCCGTGTGGGCCTTCTGGCGCTCCGCGCGGATGGCGCGGCCGTGCTCCAGGAAGGTCTGGTAGGTGGCGCGCTCCTCGGCGTCCAGGCGCGCGAGGACGGCGGCCTCACCCAGGTCCGCCACCAGCTTCTCGTGGCGCTCCAGCGTCTTCTCCACCTGCACCGGGTAGTACGCCATCAGCTCCGTGGCGGTGTCGATGCCGGTGAGGCCGCCGCCGATGACGATGGCGGGCAGCTGCACCTGGAGGTTCGCCAGGGAGTCGCGCTTGAAGGCGCCCGTGAGCTGCAGCGCCATCAGGAAGTCGGATGCCTTGCGGATGCCCCGGATGAGGTTGTTCTTCATCCCGATGATGGTGGGGCGGCCCGCGCCCGCGGCGATGGCCACGTGGTCGAAGCCCAACTCCCACGCGTCCTCCACCGTCAGCGTGCCGCCGAAGCGGATGCCGCCGTAGATGCGCATGCCCTCGCGGCGCGCGAGCGTCAGATGGATGAGCGTGAGGAAGTTCTTGTCCCAGCGCACGGTGATTCCGTACTCGGAGACGCCGCCGAAGCCCTCCAGCACGCGCTCGTCCAGCTCTCGCGTCAGCTTGCTCCAGTCGCGGATGGGCTGGAGCGCGTGGCCGTTGCGGCCCACCAGCTCGTCGGGGAACGGTTCAATCTTGAGGCCGTCCACGCCGGTGACGGCGAACCCTTCATTGAGCAGGTAGTGCGACAGCGTGTAGCCGGCGGGGCCCAGGCCCACCACCATCACGTTGCGGCCCACGTAGGGCAGGGCATACGGGCGGCGGATGTTGAGCGGGTTCCAGCGCGTGAGCAGGCCGTGGATTTCGAAGCCCCAGGGCAGCTCCAGCACGTCCGTGAGCGTGGCCGTCTCCGCCAGCGGGATGTTCACCGGCTCCTGCTTCTGGAAGATGCAGGCCTTCATGCAGTCGTTGCAGATGCGGTGGCCGGTGCCCGCGCACATGGGGTTGTCCAGCGTCACCATGGCCAGCGCGGCCACGGAGTCTCCCTCGCGCTTGAGCGCGTGCGCTTCGGAGATGCGCTCGTCCAGCGGACAGCCGGTGAGCGGGATGCCCAGCGGGTTCTTCTTGAACGAGTGCCCCTCCGCCACCGGGTCCTTCGCGGGGAAACCCTTGCTGCACGAGTCCTTCTGCCGCTCGTGGCAGATGACGCAGTAGTCCACCTCGTTCATCACGTCGCGCGGGGTGCCCCGGCGGTCGGTGAGCTTGAAGCCGTCGCGGTGGCGCAGGTGGTGCTCCATCCCCTCCGTCTTCTCCTCCATCTGGGCGTCCGGGCGCTGCAGCTGCACCAGCTGGTCGAACACCAGCGGCTTGGGCAGCCTGAGCGTGGCCCAGGTGTGGAAGAGGGCCTTGGTCTCCGGGTGCAGCGCGCGGGCGTACGTCCACCGGTCCGCCAGTGACAGCAGCGCGCGCACGGCCTGGAGCTCCGCCGCGTCGTCGCCCTTCGTCACCAGGCTGGAGCCGAACGCTTCCATGCCCTCGGGGGTGGCGGTGAGCGCGGCGCGCAGGGCGGCCCATCGCTCGCGCAGGGCGGGGGCGCGCTCCTGGTTCGCGGGGGGCAGGTTGCCGGAGTAGAGCCGCTCCAGGTCGAGCAGCGTGAGGATGGACTCCGCGAGGCCTCGCTCCAGGTCGCCGTGCGCGAGCGCGTCCGGGAAGCCCAGCCGCATGAGCAGGCGCATGCGCTCGTCCAGCGACGGGAACTCCGCGAGCGTCGGGCGGTCCTGCGCGCCCTTCTTGAAGACGCGGCGCGTGATGAACTCGCGCTTGAAGTCGAAGAGGGGCAGCTCGCCGCGCAGGTGGCGCGCCAGCCGCTCGGACTCCGGCGTGATGCCGAAGAGCGTGGCGATGAAGCGCGAGACGTGGCGGGCCACCTGGATGAGCAGCTCGGATTCCGCCGGGCCGGAGAGGCTGGTGCCTCCGGACCCGCGGTAGGTGTCAAAGGCCTGGAACAGGTCGGGCGCATCGCCCTGGAGTCGCGCGTCGAAGCGCTCCGCCAGCCGGCGCAGGCCACTGGGGCGGTACAGGTCTTCGAAGGAGAAGCCCGGGAGGCCCAGCTGGAGCGTCGGGGCAGGGGCGGAGACGGGGTCGTTCAAGGCGCGCATGTCACGGGACTTCGAGAGAGATGGGAGGCAGGCAGCTTAGGGCCTGGAGGCTGGCGGGTGCGATGGACGTCATGGGCCGGATTTGCCCTTCCCGACGTGTTGAGGCGGTGGGCCTCTGCGGCTACGGTGCGCCGCCATGATGGACAACGCCGCTCGTCGTGCCTCCGAACCGCACCTGGCCCCCGTGCCGGATGCCTGTTACCTGTGCAGGGGAGGGCGCCTGCGGCTGCGTCACCGGGCGCGCGGCGGAACCCAGGCCCAGGGCGCGGCGGCCTACAACTGCACGTCCTTCGGCCACCGGAGCCACCCGCCCATCTGGGGCTGCGAGGACTGCGGGATGATGTTCCAGTGGCCCCTCTTGTCCCCGGACACGCTGCTCCAGGCGTACCAGGACGTGGAGGACCCGCTCTACGTCGCGGAGAAGGACAACCGCTACCACACCTTCCGCCGCGTGCTGCGCGAGCTGGGCCCGGCCCAGGACCGCACGCTGCTGGATGTGGGGGCCTACTGCGGCTACTTCCTGGACGTGGCGCGCGAAGCGGGCTTCCGCCCGGAGGGGCTGGAGCTGTCGCGCTGGGCGGCCGGCAACGCGCGGAGCCTGGGCTTCACGGTGCACGGCGTCCCCTTGCGGGAGCTGGCGGCGAAGGGCCTTCAGTACGACGTGGTGACGCTGTGGGACGTGGTGGAGCACTTCGCGGATCCGCGCGAGGAGCTGAAGGCGGCGCTCGAGCTGGTGCGTCCCGGCGGCCGCATCTACCTGTCCACCATCGACGCGGGCAGCCTGCTGGCGCGCCTCATGGGCGGGCAGTGGCCGTGGCTGATGGACATGCACCTCTTCTATTTCGGCCGCCGCACCCTGGCGATGCTGCTGGAGGAGGTGGGCTTCCGCGTCACGGACGTCCGGACGTACACGCACATCATCTCCGCGGACTACCTGCTGCGGAAGGTGGGCGCGAGCTTCACGCCCTCGGCGCCGGTGCTGGAGCTGGTGCGGCGGGGCGTGCCGTCCAGCTGGTCCATCCCGTTCAACCTGGGCGACAACATGCTGATGTCCGCCGAGCGGCCCCTCTGAAGCCGTCCCCCGCGCCTATGTCCCCCTTGATGCGGCGGGTGCTGCACCCGCTGGTGCTGCTCACGTTCTTCGCGCTGTCGGCGTTCCACACCTGGCCGCTCGTGTCCCAGCTGAACGGATACGTGATGGGCGGGCGCGAAGACGTCTACATGAACATGTGGCACCTGTGGTGGATGCGGCAGGCCCTCTGGGTGCAGCCGCAGAACCCCTTCTTCGCGCCCTTCCTCCACTGGCCATTGGGTGCGGAGTTGTACTGGCACACGCTCGCGCCCGCGAAGACGCTGTGGGGCGTGGTGCTGCTGCCGTTCATGTCCGTGGAGACGGCGTACAACGTGGTGCTGTTCGGCTCGTTCGTGCTGACGGGCTACACGTCGTGGCTGCTCTTTCGCTACCTGCTGGAGCGCGCGGGCCATGGGCCCTGGCTCGCGGCGGCGGCGGCACTGGCGGGCGCGTGCGTGTTCAACTTCTCGCGCTACCACCTCACCCACGCGACGGCGCACCTCAACCTCTCCGCGCTGGAGGGACTGCCGCTCTACCTGCTCTGCTTCTTCCGCTGGCTGGACGAGGGCAAGCGCAAGTGGCTGGTGGGGCTGGCGCTGTGCGCGGTGTACGTGCTGCTGTGTGACTACTACTACCTCGTCTACATCGCGCTCTTCTCGCTCCTGTGGGTGGTGGCGGAGCGGTGGAAGCGGGGGCCGCTGTTGTCCGTGGACACGTGGAGGGATCCGCTCGTGCGCCGGGCGGCGGTGGCGGGAATCACGGCGGGGCTCGCGTGCGTGCCGCCCCTGGTGCCGCTGCTCCTGCATGCGTTCCCCGCGCCGCTGCAGATCCACCACGGCGACTCCGACTACTTCACGGACCTGTACGCGTTCTTCATTCCGGACACGCGCTCGGCCTGGATGACGGAGCTGCCCGCGAAGGCGCGTGAGTTCTCCCTGAACGTCATGCGCATGAAGATGTCCACCAACGCGGAGGAGACGGGCACCTTCCTGGGCTGGGTGACGCCGCTATTGGCCGTCTTCGCGCTGTGGCGGGGCGTGCCCGAGGGGCGCCGGTGGCTGGGGCTGGGGCTGGGCTTCGCGGTGCTGTCCATGGGCACGGTGCTCAACATCGGCCTGGAGGACCGGGTGTCGCCGGTGGTGCTGCTCATCGTCACCTTCCTCGTGGTGGCGCTGGTGCCCGCGTGGCGGGAGCGGGTGTGGCGGCGGGACGTGCTGCTGCTGCTGGGGCTGGCCGTGTACCTGGCGCTGTCGGAGCCGCTGACGGCGTTCAACGTGCCGCTCAAGGTCCAGATTCCGATGCCCTACGTCGTGTTCAAGCACGTGGTGCCGCTCTTCTCTCGCGGGGGCATGCCGGTGCGCTTCATCCTGCTCACGGTCCTGTCGCTGTCGGTGCTGGTGGCGTTCGCCGCGGCGCACGCGGGAGCGTGGGCGTCCCGGCGTGATGCGCGGCTGGGCGTGGCGGTGGCGCTCGCGGTGGCGCTGATTCCGAACGTGGAGTACCGGGGACTCGAGATGGTGGTGCCCTCCATTCCCCGGCTGCCGCCGGTGTTCGACGAGATTCGCGACGCGCCCATGCCCGCGGCGGTGCTGACGGACAACGTGCAGGGGCAGTGGGAGCAGATGTTCCACGGCAAGCCGGTGTCCTACGCCCGGGTGTCCCGGCTGCCGGTGCGCGAGTCGGCGATGGTGAACTCGCGGCTCATCCGCGCGGCGGAAGGGATGCGCAACGCGTTCGGCACCGTCACGCCGGAGGAGCGCGAGGAGATGCGGCGCTACCTGAAGGAGCACCACTTCAAGTGGTACGTGACGCACTACTTCCACCCCGTCCGCCACCAGTTCATCACGGACGAACTGGGCGGCGAGATGGTGCACCAGGACGGCTACGTCACCGTGTACCGCTTCCCCTGAGCGGGGCGCTCAGTCGCATTCGGCGTACTCGACGTCCGTGCGCTCCACGGCGCTCGCGGACACGGCGCTGTCGGTCACGGTCACGGTGACGCTCTCGTCCGCGGACAGCATGGAGCCGCACTCGGCGGAGGCGTTGGCGGAGCAGTGGCGGGTGAGGACCACCTTGCCGTCGTCCTCCTGCGTTTCGAGGCTCGTGCCCGTGCAGCGATAGGAGATGGGGCCCGCTGAGTCGTTTCCGCTGACGTCCAGGTCGCCCTCGGCGTCCGCCGTGGCGAGGACCTCGCCGTCCTTGCCGAAGAGGACGAAGTGGAACCGGGTCCGCGAGATGGATTCTCCACGTCCCTCCTCGTCGGGGGACTCTGACTCCTCCTGGGTGAACACGCGCAGGGTTTCCCCCGAGGAGCGCTTGAGGACCTCGTCCCGGGCCCGCAGCGGGGAGTCCGGCGGCTTGGGACAGGCGAGCTTCTTCGCGGCGAGCTTCACGGGGCGGGAGTAGGTCCCCGGGGCGAGCAGCTTGAGGTGCTCAAGGACGGGGCCCGCGTCGTCGGAAGCGCACGTGCCCACGAGCCAGACCCAGAAGCCGGGCTTGAGGCCAGGGACGGTCTTGCTCTCGACGAGCTTGGGGTGGCCATCCGGAAGGGTGAGGCCCGTCTGCTCGAGCAGCCTCCCGAGGTCGGCCCAGGTTTCCGCCTGGGCTTCGGCCTCGGCCTTGTCCTTGGAGCCCTTCCAGATGAGCGCGACGGGCTTGCCCGCGGCTTCCGCTTGGAGTGCTCCGGTGAAGGCCAGCAGGCCCAGGACGAGAATGCATGAACGCATGGCGGTTCCCCCTCGTGGTGCATGACCGCACCGCCCGCGATGCTACTGCTTCTTCGGTCCTCCGCGCTTCGAGCGCGAGCCGCGCGGGACAGGGGAGGCGGGGGGAGTCGTGCCTTCCGGCTGGGGCGCCTGCTCGCGTGAGGGCTTCGTGGCCCGTGCGTTCTTGGACCGGGAGGGCTTCGCCGGACGCGCGGAGCTGGTGGCCGGTGCGGGCTTGGAAGGACGGCCTTGCAGCCCGGAGGGAGGCTTCGGCGGACGCCTGTGTTCCTCGTGCGCCGGCTTCGGCGGATGGCCCTGCTCGGCATGCGGCGGCTTCGGCGGGCGCCCGTAGTCGATGGCCGGAAGCGGCCTCTCCCGGGGCGCGCGGCCTTCACCCTCCTCCGCGGGAGGAGGCCTGGGCGCGGGCCGGCCGTGGCTGATGGCCGGGGGCGGCGGCTTCGGCGGCCGGGGCGCTTCGGGCTGCGGTGCCTTCGCGGCCTGGGCCCTCAGCGTGTCCACCTCCTTGCGCAGCCGGAGGACCTCCGCGGAGAGCTGGGCGTAGGAGTCCCGCACCAGCCCGTTGAACACGCGCTGGCGGCCCAGGGTCTCGTTGATCAACACCTGGCACGTCTTGCGGAAGGCCCACTTGGCCAGCAGCACCGCCTGTCCCATGCCGGCGCGGTGCGTGTGCAGCGGCAGGGCCCGCGTGGTGTCCGCGTTCTCTTCCAGCGCGTGCATGTTGAACGTCAGCGGATCCACGCGCGGCTCCACGCCGTCCTCCGGCACCTCCGCCGGTTCCGACGTGGGCAGCCCGCGCACGCGCAGGCGCTCCTCGATGCGGGCCACCAGGGCCCTCGTGGGAATGTCCCGTCCGAGCAGCTTCATCGGTGTGTCTCCTCCACGATGCGCGCCATCTCTTCCCGGTACGCCGCGACCACCTGGGGCCACGTGTGCCGTTGCGCGTAGATGCGGGCCCGCTGGCCCATGGCGTCCCGGGCCTCGCCCAGCTCGCGCAGCCCTTCGACGAACGACGCGAGCCCCCGGTACACCCGGCCCGCGCCACTGCGCTCCACCTGTCCCACCAGCACGTCCGAGTGCCCGTTCACCAGCACCGGCGTCCCCTGCGCGAACGCCTCCAGCGTCAGGAGCGACAGGCTCTCGAACTTCGACGGCACCACCACCGCCAGCGCTCCCGCCAGCGCGTCGTGCTTGTCCTGTTCGGAGATGCGCCCCACGTGCCGCACGCCCTCGCCGCTCACGTCCATGTGCGCCTCGCCCGCGAGCACCAGCTCCGGCGCGTCCTGGTAGCTGCCCCGCAGCTGGCCGTGGAACTTCAGCAGGTCCGGCACGCCCTTGCCCGGCTCCAGCCGGCCCACGTAGAGCAGGTAGCGGCCGTGCACGCCGTACTTCGCCCGGAAGCGGTCGGGCACCGCCGGCAGCGCGTCCACGCCCACGCCCACCACGCGCGCCCGCGCATGGTGCGGGTGGAAGCGCCCGAGCATCGCGACCTCCTCCGGCGTGTTGCACATCAGCACCCGCGGACGGTTGAACACGTCCCCGTAGACGCCGAAGCGGATGGGCGGCTCGTCATGCGCGGTGGGCACCAGCATCGCGCGGTCCGACACCAGCGGCAGCCCCCACGCCGTGGGCGCGTAGAGGTACGTGAAGAACAGGTAGCCGTCGTACGAGTCCTGCGTGGTGGCCAGGTGCTCCATCAGCCCGGGGCTCAGCGGGCCCTGCTCGGCCACCCACTGCTCTTCACGCAGCCGCTCGTTGCCGTGGCCGAACACGTGGCGCGACATGTCGTTGAACGCGTGGATGTTGCGCGTGCGCGTCACCGGGAAGCGCAGCACCTTCGTGCGGCCCACGCGCTCCTCGCCGGGCGGGAAGGTGTTCTCCCACGTCAGGTGGTTCTTCGCGCAGGTCGTCACCACCGTGATGTCCCAGTGCGGCGCCAGGTGCTCCGCCACCTGCGCGGCGTGGGCCTCCGCGCCGCCCGTCACCTCGCCATAGCGCTGCACCACCAGCGCCACGCGCGGCCGCTTCGCCGGGGCCTTGCGCGGACGGGGCGGCGGCGCCACCACGCCCTCCAGCGCGCGCGTGAGCGACACCTGCGCGGCGGTGGGGGAGAAGTGCTGGAGCCTGCGCGACTGACCGTCGAGCACCGCCTTGCGCAGGTCCGGGTCCTCGCTCAGGTCCACCGCCAGCTCCGCGAGGAACGCGAAGCGCTTCTGGTCGAACGCGATGCCCGCGCCGCCCAGCGTCTCCGGCACCGCCGCCGCCGCGTACGCGAGCACCGGCACCTCGGAGGCCATGGCCTCGATGATGGGCACGCTGAAGCCCTCGTGCTCGCTCATGGAGACGAACACGGACGCGGAGCGGTACACGGCCACCAGCTCCGGATGCGACAGGCGCCCCAGGAAGTGCACCCCGCTCAAGTCCTTCATCTCGCGCTGGAGCGACTTGAAGTAGCGGCTGCCCGCCTCGTAGCCGCCGACCACGAGCAGGCGCGCCTGGGGCCGGATGCGCAAGAGCTCCCGGTGCAGCGCGAGCAGGTCCTCGAAGCGCTTGTGCGGCATCACCCGGCTCACCGACACCAGGGTGGGGCCGGGCCCGGCCAGCTCCGCGAGCTTCGCTGAATCCGCCACGGACGCCGCGAAGCGCTCCTTCTCGATGAAGAGCTGCACGGTGTGCACGTTGCGGTGGCCCGCGACGCGCAGCTCCTCGCTGTTGTAGTCCGAGTCCCCGATGGACACGTCCAGGAAGGGCGCCATCGCGGCCACCTGCGCGCGGCCGGCCACCAGCGCGTGCTCCAGCGGCGTGTCCCGGTAGAAGCGCGCGGGGCTGATGTTGTGGAACACCACGCCGCGCTTGCAGTCCAGGTGCATCAGCCGGCCGCTCAGCGGGGACGCGATGCCGTGGTGGTACAGCACCAGGTCGTCCGGCTTCGGCTTCAGCGTGAAGACGTGGCGGGCCAGGCCCTGCAGCCCTCCGGCGACCTCTTCCGCGTAGATGTCCCCCACGTGCCCCATGCGGCGCAGCAGGAGTTGCAGGTGGAGCGCGGCCTGACCGGAAGCGTCGCCGGGGCCGAAGCTTGGGATCAGCTGATGGACCGCCATGGAGGGCCGTGTGTAGCACACGGGCATGGTATGAGGCGGCCCGTGTCGACCCCCGGACCCATCGCCTTCGACGCCACCCTGTGGGACGAGCCCACCACCGGCATCGGCCTGTACACCCGTTGCCTCGCGGAGGCGCTCGAAGCCCAGGGTGTCCGCCTGGACCGGATGGGGGCGCGCAAGTCCGGCGAGCACCCGCGCGGCGTCCAGAAGCGAACGTCGTGGACGCTGGCCACGCTGCCCCGGCTGCTCAAGGCCTCCCCGCCGCCCGTCTACCACGCGCTCAGCAACTTCAACCTGCCGCTGCGGCGCACGCCGGGCACCGCGTACGTACTCACGGTGCACGACCTGGTGCCGTTGGATTTGCCACACACCGTCTCCGCGCCGTACCGCTGGCAGTTCCGGCTGTGGCTCGCGCGCAGCCTGATGCTCGCGGACCGGCTGGTGTGCATCAGCGAGAGCACGCGCCAGGACCTGGTGCGCCGCTTCCCCCAGGTGGAGCCGCGCACCGTGGTGGTGCACAACGGCGTGGACCACGTGAACGCGGCCCCTCTGAACGAGGCGGACGAGGAGTTCCTCCACGCGCTCAACCTGCCCGGGGACTACGTGCTGTACGCGGGCTCGCTCGACGTGCGCAAGAACGTGGAGCTGGTGCTGGAAGCACAGGAGCGGCTGCACGCGCGCGGCCGGCCCTTCACGCTCGTGCTCGCGGGGCAGGCCTGGTACGGCTCCGGCAAGGTGGAGAAGCGCATCGAGCGGATGCGCTCGGAAGGCCTGGACGTGCGGCCGCTGGGCTACCAGACCCCCGCCATCTTCTATGCGCTGATGCGCCGCGCGGCGCTGTTCGTCTTCCCCTCGCGCTACGAGGGCTTCGGCCTGCCGCCCCTGGAGGCCATGCGCCTGGGCACGCCCACGGTGGTGTCCACGGCGGGCTCGCTGCCAGAGGTGTGCGGCGATGCCGCGCCCGCGGTGGAGCCGGACGACGCGGAGGGCCTGGCGGCGGTCATCGACCGGCTGCTCCGTTCGCCGGAGGAGCGCCGCGCGCTGTCGGAGGCGGGCCAGCGTCAGGCCGCGAAGTTCACCTGGGCCCGCGCCGCGGAAGGCACGCGGGCCGCTTACGATGCGGCGCTGCGCCACCGGTAGGGTCGGCGCAGGCGCCCGTGGTCAACCGGCCCGTGAAGGGCCTCCTGGAGGAACATGCGACTGCTCGTGTGGAGTGGAATCGTCTGCGGAATGCTGCTCGGGTGCGCGGGGTCGAACGCGGCGCGCAAGGACGAGGCCCAGGAGCCGGCCCCCACCGCCCAGCAGGAAGAGGCGCCGCCCACCCCCGTGACGCCCCCGGAGCAGAAGGCCGAGTCGCCCGCGGCGGAGGCGGAGAACCAGGAGGCCGCCATCGTCATGCCCCTGGAGATCACGGAGACGCCCGCGCCCCGCGACCGGCTCGCCATTGAGTCGCAGAGCGTGAAGGGCAACGTACTCACGCTCAACGTCCGCCACGGCGGCGGCTGCAAGCAGCACCGCTACGGCCTTGCGTGGGATGGGCGCTTCACCCAGACGGCGGCGGGCGAGCCGCGCGCGGAGCTCACGCTGATCCACGACGCGAACAACGACCGGTGCAAGGCGCTGGTCTACAAGGAGCTGGCGTTCGACCTGTCCACGCTGCAGCAGGAGTGGAGCGAGAAGGGCCACGGCGACCACGCCACGCTCCACCTGGACTTCAACGGCGTGCCGGACCAGTCCGCCAGCTTCAAGTTCTGACCGGTGCAGGCTCCTGCGCGAGGAGGTCCTCGCGCAGGCGCGTCAGCACCTTGCCCAGCAGGTTCAGCCCCCGCCACGTGGACGGGTCCTGGATGCGCGGGTCCTCCGCGGAGAGCCCCACGCCCCAGATGCGGTCCAGCGGGCTGGCCTCCACCAGCTCCGTGCCCGCGGTGGCGAGCAGCGCCTCCAGGAGGTGCCGGTGCTGGGTGAACTTCGCGTGGTTGCCCTCGTACACGATGCGCTCACGCTCGCGCTCCCAGAGGGCCGCGTCGAACGGGCTCACCTTGCGACCCAGCGCCTTGTGCTGCTTGGGCGTGGCGGCGCGCAGCACCTGGTCCAGTACGCGCGTGTCGCCGAACAGGCGCGCCTTGCCCGCCATCATGTACTGCTCCGCGCAGGTGTAGCGCACGCCGTCCACCGTGAAGACGGACGGGTGCCACTGCGAGAAGAAGGAGTCCTCCTTCCAGAAGAACGTGAACCGCGCCGTCGCCGTCGTGCCCATCCCAGGCCTCCTCGAAATCTTCGTGTAATAGTGACACGAACGTGCGGCGATGGAGGAACCTGACGCAGGCGCCTACAATGGCCGCCCGCTCCCCATGCGACTTCAAGAAGCCCAGAAGCTGTTGGACCGCTGTTTCACCGGTACGCGGGAGGGCGCGCCGCGCCTCCACGAGCCCTCGGACCCTCGCTTCGCGGAGCGGGGCGGGGCGGTGTGGCTGGAGTACCGCTGGTACGTGCGCGAGCGCGGCATGGCGGAGGTGTTCCTCAAGTGGGACCGGGTGCCGCCCGGCAACGAGAAGACGGTGGAGGCCACGGTGCTGCGCACGCACCTGTTGGGCCAGTCCCCCATGCTGTCCCAGCGCGCGCTGCGCACGGTGGAGGGCGGCACGCCCGCGCCGGAGCGGGTGCTGGACGTGCTCAAGAACGACGGCATCCGCCGCGAGTGCGTGGCCCGGGGCCGCACCACCGTGACGGTGGAGCACTGGGAGAGCCGGCGTCCCGCGGCGCTGCTGGACGAGGCGCGCTTCGCGGAGCTGGCCTCGCCCCTGGAGTCGGAGGACTCCACGCCGGATGCCCGTCACGAAGCCGTGCAGCGGCTGGCGGACGCGGAGCGAAGCCCGCGCGTGCAGGACGTGCTCCTGCGGCTCGTGGCGCGCAAGCCGTCGCTGATGGCCCTGCGCATCCTGTCGGAGTGGGGAGAGGTGAAGGCCCGCGAGTACCTCCAGCGGGACCTGGCCGCCGTGCCGCCGGGCAACGCGGCGGACCTGTGGGCCCTCACCGCGTTGGACCGGCGCCTGGAGGCGTGGCAGTCGCTGGCGCGCCCCGCCTAGAGGCGCGCGCCAGCGGTGCGTCAGTTCGAGCCCACCCGGGGGCCCAGCACGTCGCGCAGCGCGTCCGCGACGGTGAGCCTGGGGGCCCAGCCCAGCGCGCGCAGCTTGCCGGTGTCGGCCACGAGGCTGGGGATGTCCGAGGGGCGCAGCCGCGCGGGGTCCAGCTCGATGCGCGCCTGCACGCCGGACAGCTGGAGCATCTCCTCCAGCAGGCTGCGGATGGTGCGGCCCTCGCCGCTGCCCACGTTGTAGGCCTGGCCCGCCTCGCCCTTGAGCAGCAGCAGCCGGTACGCGTCCACCACGTCCTTCACGTGGGAGAAGTCCCGGATGGCGTCCAGGTTGCCCGTGCGCAGGATGGGGTCCACCGTGCCCAGCGCGATGGCGCGGATCTGCGCCGCGAACGACGGCACCACGAAGGTGGGGTCCTGCCCCGCGCCCAGGTGGTTGAAGGGCCGGGCGAGGATGACCTCCATGCCGTAGCTGCGGAAGAACTGCTCGCCGGCCAGCTCCCCCGCGGACTTCGACGCCGCGTAGGGGCTGAGCGGCACGTGCGGGTGGCCTTCCTTCGCGAGCGTGCCTTCCGCGACGGGGCCGTACACTTCACCGGAGCCCACCAGCAGCACGCGCGCCTTGGGGGCGCTCTCACGCAGGGCGGTGAGCAGGTGCACCACGCCCATGGTGTTCACGGCGAAGACGCGCGCGGGGTTCTGGTGGCTCTTGGCCACCGAGCTGAAGCCGGCCAGGTGCAGCACCGAGTCCGGCTTCACCTCGGAGACCGCCGCCTTGACCTTCGCCTCGTCGGCGATGTCGAAGTGCAACGCGGTGCTGCTGATGCCCTCGCCGCGGGGCCCGTGCACCTCCACCACCTCGTCGCCGGCCGCGCGAAGCGCAGCGCACGCATGCCGGCCGACGAATCCATCCGCTCCCGTGACGAGGACGCGCATCTTACCGCGTTCCTGCCTTCACGCGCTCCAGGTCCGCGTCGACCATCATCTCCACGAGCTGCTTGAAGCGCACCGTGGGCTCCCAGCCGAGCTTCTCCTTGGCCTTGTCGTACTTGCCGATGAGCAGGTCCACCTCCGCGGGGCGCACGAACGCGGGGTCGATGACCACGTGCTTCTGGTAGTCCAGGCCCACGCGCGCGAAGGCGATCTCCACCAGCTCCCGCACGGTGTGCGTCTCGTTGGTGGCGACGACGAAGTCCTCCGGCGTCTCCTGCTGGAGCATGCGCCACATGGCGTCCACGTAGTCGCCCGCGAAGCCCCAGTCGCGCTTGGCGTCCAGGTTGCCCATGGGCAGCTTCTCCTGGAGGCCCATCTTGATGCGCGCCACGTTGTACGTGACCTTGCGCGTGACGAACTCCAGGCCGCGGCGGGGCGACTCGTGGTTGAAGAGGATGCCGCTCACCGCGAAGAGCTTGAAGGACTCGCGGTAGTTCACGGTGATGTGGTGGCCGTACGCCTTCGCCACGCCGTACGGGCTGCGCGGGTAGAAGGGCGTGTCCTCCGACTGCGGCACCTCCAGCACCTTGCCGAACATCTCGCTGGAGGACGCCTGGTAGAAGCGCACCTGCGGACGGGTGTGGCGGATGGCCTCCAGCATCTTCGTCACGCCCAGCGCGGTGAACTCACCGGTGAGCACCGGCTGGTTCCAGCTGGTGGGCACGAAGGACTGCGCCGCCAGGTTGTAGACCTCGTCCGGCTGGGTGAGGTTCAGGAGCGCCGCGAGCGAGAACTGATCCAGCAGGTCGCCCTGGTGCAGCGTCACCTTGCCCTGCAGGTGCGCGATGCGCTCGAACTTCTCCTCGGAAGAGCGGCGCACCATGCCGTGCACCTCGTAGCCCTTCTTGAGGAGCAGCTCCGCGAGATAGCTGCCGTCCTGCCCCGTGATGCCCGTAATGAGTGCGCGCTTGGCCATGGCCCTTGTCTGTTCGCTGGAAGACGCTGGTCGTTGTACCCGAGGCTTTCGCCGTCTGCCAACAGTCCCAGGGTTTCAGGGAACTTGAACGGGGCCGCGCCCATGCCTAGGTAGGGAGCGACCTGCCCAGGAGCCGCCCATGCGCAACCCCTCCCTCCCTGCATTGACGGCCGTGCTCCTGAGCACGGCGGCGGGAGCCCAGACGGCTCCCGTGACAGCGCCCTACACCGTGCAGACCCAGCCCGGGGCGCGCTCCGGCGGCGGCACCGTGAACGACGTGGCCCTGTGGGTGAACCCGGCCGACCCGGCCGCGAGCCGACTCATCACGGCGGACCAGAACAACGGCCTGTTCACCTACGCCCTGGACGGCGGGGAGCTGCAGGCCGTCACCGAGGGCACGTCCTCGAGCGTGGACGTGCTGGGCGGCTTCCCCCTGGCGGGCGGCACGTCCGCGGCGCTGGTGCTCAGCGCCAGTCCCACCCTGCAGGGCTTGGTGCCGTACGTGATGGATGCCACGGCGGATGGTGGCGGACTCACCCGCCTGTCGCCCACGTCGGCCCCGCTGGACGTAGGTGTGACCTACGGAACGGTGCGCCTGGCCCGGCTGACGGATGGGACCATCCAGGCCTTCGGCGGCCTGGTGTCAGGCGGTGGCCTGCGGCAGTTCCTGCTGACGCCCACCGACGGTGGCGTCACGGCGACCCCCCTGCGGGACATTCCGGCCGGTGACGTGCAGGGGTTGGCGGTGGACCCGGCGTATCGCGCGCTCTACGTGGCGCAGCAGGGGCAGGGGCTCTACCGCTACGGCGTGGACGCGGATGCCGGCGTCACGGGCACGCAGGTGGTGGGCCTGGGGGACGGCGGCCTGACGTCCGTGGGGCGCATCGCGCTGTACGAGGCGTCCGGGTTGGACGGCTACCTCGTGGCGTCGGATCCGAGCGCGAACACCTTCGTCGTCTTCGACCGGCGCACGCTGGGCCGGGTGGGCGCGTTCCAGCTGGGGCAGGACGGCGGCACGGACGCGGTGGAGCAGTCGCGCGGGCTGGTGGCCTTCTCGGGCGCGCTGGGCACGGCCTTCCCGGAGGGGCTCTTCGTCGCGCATGACGGCGTCAGCAGCAGCACGTTGAGTGACAACCTGAAGCTCACCTCGTGGGGCAACGTGGCGCGGGCGTTCACGCCGCCGCTCGTCATCGCGCAGCAGCCCGCGGATGGCGGCGTGGACGGCGGCACCGGCAAGGACGGCGGGAGTGGCGGCGTCATCATCGATCCGGGCGGCAACCCCCATGGCGGTGGCGGCGGGACCGACGACGACAGCGGATGCGGGTGCACCAGCACGTCGGTGCCGGCCATGGCGACGCTGGGGCTGCTGGCCCTGTCGCTCCTGGGCCGCCGGCGCCGGAACTGACACTCGAAGCGGGTTGAAAGCGACAGGGGGGCGGGATGAAGTGCGCGCCCCATGCGCACCTTTCGTTCCTCCGTCCTGGCGCTCGCGGTGCTCGCCTCCGCCTGCAAGGGCGGCCCGACGCCCGCTCCCGCCATCACCCCGCCTGCGCCGGCCGAGCCCTTGCGGCTCACGCTGGTGGGCACCAACGACTTCCACGGCTGGGTGATGCCCCACCGCGCCACGCTGCCGGACGGGCAGAAGGTGGAGCAGGGGGGCGCGGCGCTCTTCGCGTCCTACGTGGCGCGGCTGCGCGAGGACAACCCGGGCGGCGTGCTGCTGGTGGACGGCGGCGACCTGTTCCAGGGAACGCTGGCGTCCAACCTGGGCGAGGGCGCCATCGTCGTCGACGTGTACAACCTGCTGGGCTACACGGCGGTCGCCATCGGCAACCACGAGTTCGACTACGGACCGGTGGGCCCGGGGCCCGTGGCCACGCGTCCGGACGAGGACCCGCTGGGCGCGCTCAAGGCCCGCGTGGCGCAGGCGAAGTTCCCCTTCCTGTCCGCCAACGTGCGTGAGATGGACGGCCGCCCTCCGGCGTGGCTGGGCAACGACGGCACCACGGTCGTCACAGTGAAGGGCGTGAAGGTGGGCCTCCTGGGCCTGTCCACGCTGCAGACGCCGCAGACGACCAACCCCGCGAACGTCGCGAGCCTGAAGTTCGAGTCCCTGGCCGACGCCGCGAAGCAGGCCGCGAAGTCGCTGCGTGAGCAGGGCGCGGAGGTGGTGGTCGCCGTCGCGCACGCGGGCGGCAAGTGCACGGACCTGGCGAACCCTCGCGACACGTCCGGGTGCGAGCGCGACGACGGCGAAATCTACGCGGTGCTGGAGGCGCTGCCGAAGGGCGCGGTGGACGCGGTGGTGGCGGGCCATACGCACCAGGTCATGGGGCACTTCTTCGGCGACGTGCCGGTCATCGAGACGACAGGCCTGGCGCGCTCGTTCGGCGTGGTGGACCTCTTCGTGGATCCGGTGACCCACCGCGTGCTGCCCGAGCGCACGCGCATCAACGCCGCCATCCCGGTATGCGGCGCCGTGGACGCCACGCTGAAGTCCTGTGATCCGCTGAAGCTGAAGGACGCGAAGGACGTGCGGCTGGTGCCGGCCACGTTCCTGGGCCAGCCGGTGACGCAGGATGCTCGCGTGGAGGCGCTGGTGGCCCCCGCGGAGGCGCGCGTGGAGGAGGAGCAGCGCCGCCCGGTGGGCGTGGAAACCCAGGCCCGCATGCCCCAGGTGTACGAGGGCGAGAGCGCGCTGGGCAACCTCATCGCGGACGCGATGCGGGAGGCGGCCCGCGCCGACGCGGCGGTGATGAACGCGGGCGGCATCCGGGCGGACCTGCCGCAGGGGCCGCTCACCTTCGGCAAGCTCTATGAAATCCTGCCCTTCGACAACACGCTCGCGGTGCTGGAGCTGAGCGCGGACGAGCTGCGCCGCTTCCTGTCGCTGGCCTATGGCGGCCGCAAGGGCGTCTTCGCGGTGTCCGGGCTGGAGGTGACGCTGGGCGCGTGCCCGGGCCCGGAGCGCTTCCAGGGCGTGACGCTTCCGGGGGGCAAGCCGCTGAAGGCGAAGGCGACCTACCGGGTCGCGGTGCCGGACTTCCTCCTGCGCGGCGGTGACGGGGTGGGGCCCCTGACGTCCACGCTGCCACGGGAACGTATCAACCTGTTGCAGGCGCAGGATCTGCGCGAGGTGCTCACCGCGTACGGCCGCGCCCACGGCAACGCGCTGAAGCCTCCGGCGCTCGGGCGCGTGCACCTGGTCAAGGCGGCGGGGCCCTGCGCAGACGCGAAGCCCTGAAAAAAGTGCGCCCGGCGTTGGAAATTTTCCCTCCGCGCTGATCCGCTGGGGCTGGATCGCGGTGCAACCCAGCGGAAGATCAGCACAAGGCGCCCAGGGCCGAATTTTCGGCCTGGGATCAGTTTCCAACGGCGGGAAACCTCCCTACTCTAGGGCACGCGAGATCCCTTGCAGGCGCGGCCCCGAGCCAGCGCGAGCAAGTTGGAGCCCGTGCGTGGGAGGGACAGAAGAGATGCTCTACAAAGTGACCCCGATGATGGTCCCGGTTGCGCCTGAGAAGAAAGAGGCGCGCGAGCCGGGCCAGCCGCGCAAGCGGCGCAAGTCCTCCGTCTACGACGCCGACGGCCACGAGGTGTTGATCTCGCTGATGTGTCTGAAGTGCAAGACGCTCAAGCCGCTGGCGCAGTTCGGGCTGCGGAAGATGGCGGACGGCGCCATCCGCAACCAGCCGTGGTGCCGGGGCTGCCGCTCGGGCGCGGGCACGAAGAAGCCGAAGAAGGACGAGTCCCAGGCCGCCACCGTCCAGGTGCCCGCCGTCGCCGCCACGGAGCCCGTGCTCCAGGTCGTCGCCGCCGTGCCGCTCGACGCCGCGCCCGTGGCTCCCACGCTCGTCGACGCCCCGGTCGCGGACAGCGCGACGGCCACCCCCCTGGTCTGATCCACCGCCCGGGATGATCCGCCCTGCTGGGGCGCGCACCGTTCGCGCCCCGCATGTGACGGATCTGCCCGGGGCGGCCCGCCTCCTGCCTCTCAGGACAGTCGCAGGCCCGCCGGCAGCGTGTCGCCGAGCGCCCGGGCTTCGTCCGCGGCCTCCAGGGCCACCACTTCACGCACCATCCGCACCCAGGTGTCGGCGGCCTTCGCGGCCACCAGCGCCTGGGCCGTGCGCTCGCGCAGCGCCGGATCCAGATCGCGCGTGCGGTCGCCGGTGAGGCGCGCGAGCTGGGCGGCGGCGAAGGGCGCGCCATCCACCTTGCGCAGGTCCAGGGACAAGAGCAGCTCCAGCCACGCCTCCGCCGTCTCCACGTCCACGACCTTGTGGCTGCTGCCGTACAGCGGCACGCGCGCGCCCAGCCGGCCCAGGGCCCACGCCCACGGACCGCCGGAGCGGGACTCGGCCTTCAGCCGCGCGGCGATCCACCGGCCCACCTCCGCCTTGTCGCCCGGCGCCAGGTGCTCCAGCGAGGCGGCGGTGCGGATCATCTCGTCCAACCCTTCCGGTTGGATGCCCTTCAGCTTGCCGCCCTGCGTGGGCGCGTCCGGCGGCACGCGCCGGGCCAGGTGCGGCTGGAGGTAGCCGTACAGCTTCTGCTGCTGTCCTTCCGTGAGGCCGCCCGCGATGCGGCGCCACATCACCCAGAACTCCGTCCACACCGCCTTGTCCGTGTGGTGCTGCACCAGCGCGTCGAAGAGGCTGAAGGTCTGCTCCGCGCGCCAGCCGTCCAGCGGGTAGCCGAAGCCGGGGCGCAGGCAGAACCCGGTGAGGCTGTAGAAGACGCGCTCGTGGTCATCCGTGCGGCGGCGCTTGCTCGCGCCCGCGTACAGCGTGCTCCACAGCTCGCGCAGCACGGGCACGCGCCACGTCTCGCGCGGGCCCAGCACCTTCTCCAGCGTGCGCGACAGCTGCTTCACGTCCTTGGGCCCCAGGGGCAGCGGCTTGTTGCCGTAGACGCGCTCCACGTTGTCCTTCGCCTCGGCGAAGCGCGCGGGCATGGACTCGGTGACGGTCAGCTCGTGCGAGCCGCCGGTGCCGCGCAGCTCGAACTCCAGGCGCCAGCGCTCGTCCGCGACGTCCGACACGCAGAACAGCTCCAGCGTGCCAATCTCCGTGAGCGCCGCCTGCAGGTGCACCGGCACTTCGCTGACCTTGCCGGACGCGCCCTTGAGCAGCGTGTGGATGGGCGGCAGCGGCTTCAGGTCCTCCGCCAGCGGTACCAGGTCCCCCGGCTTGTCGATGCGGTCGCTCGTCGTGGAGTAGAGCGCGAACTGCACCGGCCGGCCCAGGGTGAGCGTGAAGGGGCGCTCGCCCAGGTCCACCTTCTGGCCCTCCTCGAAGCCGCGGGGAATGAGGCACAGCGTGGGCTGCTCCGCGCTGTCCGGGCCGCGCTGCAGGCCCACGTAGTACGCGCGCGCCGCGCCACCGCCGATGCGCAGGCCATGCCCGCGCCGCACCAGCCCGTAGTACGCCGCGCCGCGCGCCACCGCGAGCTCCAGCGACTCGTGCCTGAGCAGCGGGATGCGCGGCGCCTGGGGCCACCACGCGGACAGCGCGTCCACCAGCCGCGCCGAAATCTGCGGCGAGTTGAAGACGCCGCCGTTGAGCAGGATGGCGTCCGGGCGGGGCAGGGCGCCTTCGTGCGACGGCGTCTCGCCCAGCGCCGCGAAGCCCGCCGCCGCGTGCTGCGCGAGGAAGGCCGCCAGGTGCCGGGTGACGGCCGGGTCCTGCACGTACGGCAGGCCCAGCTCCTGGAGCGCCATGCGCGCCGAACGCCGGGGCCGGTCCCCGGGCGGGGACAGCGGGAAGAAGCCGTCCAGCACCAGCGCGTGCGCCTCGTCGCGGCTGAGCTCCGTGGACAGCGTGCCGCCCAACAGCCGGCTGCCCTCGCCGATGAGCGACACGCCGTACTTCTCCGGCGGCGCGCGCCCCAGCAGCTCCTCCTTGGCGGTGCGCGCGGCCTGGATGGCCTGCGTCCACTGCGTCGCGGACAGGCGCCGGCCGTTCTGGGTGAGCTTCTCCTCCATGCGCCGGGCGAGCGCCGCGTCCATGTTGTCGCCGCCCAGCATCAGGTGGTCGCCCACCGCCAGCCGCCGCAGCATGGGGCCTTCCGGCGACACGCCCGCGTGCACCAGCGTGAAGTCCGTGGTGCCGCCGCCCACGTCCACCACCAGCACCAGCCGCACCTGGGACAGCGTCTGCTCCAGGTCCGAGCGGTGCCGCGCGGTGTAGTCGTAGAAGGCCGCCTGCGGCTCCTCCAGCAGCGTGAACTTCTCCAGCCCCGCCTTGCGCGCCGCGCTCACCGTGAGGGCGCGCGCCGCCTCGTCGAACGAAGCGGGGACGGTGATGACCACCTCCTGCTTCGCCAGGGGCTCGGCCGGATGCGCGAAGTCCCACGCCCGGGCCATGTGCGTGAGCAGCAGGGCGGACGCGTCCACCGGGGACAGCTTCCGCACGTCCGCGGGCGCGCCCCACGGGAGGATGGGCGCGGAGCGGTCCACGCCCGGGTGGCACAGCCAGCTCTTGGCGGAGGCCACCAGCCGGCCCGGCACGCGTGCGCCCTGCCAGCGGGCCAGCTCACCCACGACATACGGGCCGCCGTCATCGCCCCAGGGCAGGCGCAGCACCTCCGGGGCCAGCTCGTGGCCGGCGGGGACGTAGACGGTGGAAGGCAGGAGGGCGCGGGGAGCCACCTCGCCCTGGCGGACGAGCTGGGGCAGGGGGAAGTCCTCGACGGGCGCCCCCGAGCCCTTGCCTGGATCCACGGATGCCACCGCGCAATGGGTGGTGCCCAGGTCGATGCCGACGATTCGCATACGCCTCCGGTGTGCGGGGCCCCTTCTACTCCTTCATGCGCACGTTGAGCTCCAGCTTCCAGCGTCCGGAGCCGTTCTTCTCCAGGCACCGCAGCTCCAGCGTGCCCACCTCCGTCACCGCCGCCTGGAGGTTCACCGGCGTCAGGTCGCCAAAGGGCGTGGGCTGTCCGGGCAGCGTCGTTTCAATCGGCGCCACCTCCTCCAGCCCTCCGGAGGCCAGCTCCGACTCCACGTCCTCCAGCATGTCGCCCACGCGGTCATCGCGCCGCACGGATGACGCGAAGAAGCGGAAGCTGGTGGGCTCGCCGGTGACGAGTCCGAACTCCTGGGGCGGCACGTCCGCCTGCGTCCCTTCCTCCATGCCGAAGGGCGCCACGCACAGCGCCTTCACCGGCGGCTCCATGCCCGGCACCGCCGGCATCGCCGTCTCCACGCCCACGTAGTAGGCGCGCGCCGTGCCGCCGCGGATGCGCAGGCCGTGCCCCTGACGCACCCAGCCGTAGTAGGCCGCGCCGCGGGCCACCGCGAGGTCCAGGTCCGCGCCCTCCAGCTCCTTCGCCGGGGGCGCCCCTTCCGCGGCGAGCCACTGGTTGAGGACCTCCATCACGCGGCCCTTCAGCGGCCCGGCCTTGAAGACGCCGCCGTTGAAGAGCACCGCGGTGGGGTGCAGGAAGCCCTTGCCCGTCACGTCCACCGGCGAGTCCGCGCTGGCCGCCAGCGCCTGCGCCTGCCGGGTGAGGAAGGCCGCCAGGTGCTTCGTCACGGCCGGGTCCTGCGCGTACGGCAGCGCCATCTGCGCCAGGCCCGTGCGCCGGGCGGTGCGCGGCAGGTCCGCCACCTGCGTCACCGGGAAGAAGCCATCCGTGAGGACGCGGTCCAGCTCTTCGCGCGTCAACTCCGTGCGCAGCGTGCCGCCGATGAGCGACGAGCCCCGGCCCGGAATGGCGATGGGCACCCGGTCCACGGAAGGGTCCGCGTACAGCGTCTCCTTCGCCTGCCGGCACCCATAGGTCAGGCCGTTGAACTGCCACGCGTCCAGCTTGCGGCCGTCCGCGGCCATCCGCTGGTTGAGCGTGTGCGCCAGGGCGAGGTCCATGTTGTCGCCGCCCAACAGGATGTGGTCGCCCACCGCCACGCGCAAAAGCTCCAGGTCGCCCTCGCGGTCCTTCACGGTGATGACGGAGAAGTCGGACGTGCCGCCGCCCACGTCCACCACGAGAATCACTTCCCCGGGCTGCACCTGCCTGCGGAAGTTCTCCCCCATCGCCTCCAGCCACGCGTACAGCGCGGCCTGGGGCTCCTCGAGCAGGGTGATGTGCTCCAGGCCCGCCGCCTTCGCGGCCTCCAGCGTCAGGTCGCGCGCCGCCGCGTCGAAGGACGCCGGGACGGTGACGATGACCTCCTGCTTCGACAGCGCGTTGCCGGACTCCTCCTGCGCGCGGGCGAAGGTGTGGTCCCACGCCTCCTTCAGGTGGCGCAGGTAGCGCGCGGACGCATCCAGCGGCGACACGCGCTGTACCTCCGGCGGCGCCTGCCAGGGAAGCAGCGCCGAGCGCCGGTCCACGCCCGGATGCGACAGCCAGCTCTTCGCGGAGGACACCAGCCGCGTGGGCACCTTCGCCCCGTGCGAGCGGGCGAAGTCACCCACGATGACGCCCGGCTCCTGGCTCCACGGCAGCCCCAGGCTCCCCTCCGGGAACTCCTGTGCGCTGGGCAGGTAGAGGAAGGAGGGCAGCAGCGGGCGCGCTTCCACGGTGCCGGGCGCCGTCACCTGCGGCACGGGCAGCATGGACTGCGAGGGGCCGCGCGGCTTGCCGTCCTCGAGGTTGAAGTAGGACACCGCGGAGTGCGTGGTGCCCAGGTCGATGCCGATTGCGTATCGGGCCATATCGGTCAGGAACCCCGGGAAGGGGCCTTGTGGTTCCTCGAAGGGAAGGGGACTTCGAAAGATGCGCCGCCTGCTGCCCGGGCGGGCGTCAGGCGAGCTCGACTTCCGCCGGTGCCAGCACGCGCGGCTCCATGGCGGAGCTGACGGTGGGGAACTTCACCTCCGTGGTCACCCAGCCGTGGTGCCGGAGCGTGCCACCATAAGGAGGTTCACCGGCGACGTTGCCGGTCAGCCGGATGCGCTGCGCGTCGAAGCCCGGCGGCACCGTCACCTTGTCGCCCTCGCCCTGCGGCAGCACCGGCTGGAGCGTCAGGTACTGGTGCACCACCTTGCGGCAGCCCTCATGGACGATGCGGGCCGCCGCGCCCACGTCCGCGTCCGGGAAGGCCGCGACGTTCTCCTGCACGAAGTCCAGGAAGCGACCCTCGCGCTGGAGCATGGCCAGCAGCGACAGGGCGCTGGCGTGCTCGCGCTCGGGGGGCAGGGGAGCGGGCGCCACGGGCGCCGGGACGACGGGCGTCTTCACCGGCGGTGGGGCCTGCGTGTCCCCGGACGGGAGCTCCTTGAGCTGGCCGGCGTCATAGGCGCGGCTGGTCGGCAGCACGGCCTGCGCGAATTCGCGGGACACGAGGCAGCGCCAGAAGCACAGCCAGGCGAGCCAGAAGCGGGCGAAGAACGACAGGGAGGCGGACGGGTCGGTCATCGGCCCCGGATAACAAAGCCGGAAGCCTTTGCAATTCGCCAATGGCCTGAAATGCAAAGGGCCTCACGGTTTCCCGTGAGGCCCTTCGGTTCTTCATGGTGGAGGTGGACGGGATCGAACCGACGACCTTCGCATTGCGAACGCGACGCTCTCCCAACTGAGCTACACCCCCACATGGGGACTGCTTGCTGCCTGCTGCGCCTCGCGGGGGTTGGGTCCCGCGAAGTGAGTGGGCTAGTACCGGAGCCTCACCTTGCTGTCAAGCAGCTCGTTTCCGGCACCAACCCTGCGATTGACGTGCCGCACTGTGGATGCCATAAAAACCGCCTTCCGGTACCGCATCCTTCCCGGCCAATCCGGGCACCTTCTGGTTCATGTCCACCTCCCCATCGAAGACGTTGAGCCCCACCGAGCTCGCGAAGCTTGAGCATTCGTTCGCTTCCGACCCCTCGTCGGATGCCTACAAGCCCCTGGCGGAGGCGTACCTCGACCTGGGTCGCTTCATGGAGGCGATGGTCGTCTGCAAGAAGGGCGTCAAGGCGCACCCGACCGCGGCCGATCCCCGCCTCCTGCTCGCGCGCGTCTACGCGGCGCAGAACAAGGACAAGAAGGCGCTCGAAGAGGTGATGGGCGCCCTCCAGGTCCAGCCGGAGGACAAGGCCGCCCTGCGCATGGCGGGCGTGCTGCAGATCAAGGGCGGCGAGCAGGACGTCGGCCGCGGCAACCTGCTCAAGGCCTACCAGGCGGACCCCGGCGATCCGGAGACCGTCACGCTCCTCCAGCAGTACAAGGTGGAGATCCCCCGCCCCGCGGCACCCACGCCGGTGCTCGCGCCCGTGGCCGCGCCGCCCCCGGCCGCCGCTGAAGCGCCCGCCGCGGCGACCGTCCCCGTGACGGCCCCGCCCGCCGCCGCTGAAGCGCCCGCCGCCACGCCCGTGGGCCGCATCAACGCGCCTTCGCAGCAGGCGGCCCGCACGGCGCGCCCTGCGTCGGACTCTGCCCCGCGCCCCACCCAGCGTCGTCCGCAGGTGGTGGTGGAAGAGGTCGAGGACGACGACGACGAGCCGGCGTCGCGCCGCAAGGGCGCGCCCAAGAGCAACGGCAGCAAGATGCTGTCGCTGGTCCTGCTCATCCTCATCCCGCTGTTCGCGGGTGGATACGGCTTCTACTCGGCGCAGGCCAAGAAGCGCGGCCGCGAGCTCAAGAAGAACCTGGACGCCGCCACCGAGCAGCTGAAGCACGACTCGTTCGACAGCTACAAGAAGGCGTGCGCGGCGGCGGACCTGGCGCTGGAGGTGGACCCGGACTCCACCGCGGCCCACGGCTACCTGGCGTACGCGTACGCCATCCGCTGGGGTGAGCACGGCGGCGGCGACGATGCGCGCCGGCAGGCCGAGGAGCACCTGGCGGCGGCCCAGAAGGGCAAGGAGCTGTCCAGCCACCTCATCGCCGCGCAGGCGCTGATCAAGACGTACAGCGGTGACGGCAAGGGCGCGCTGGCCTCCCTGGAGACGCAGGTCAAGGAGCTCAACGACCAGAACAAGGCGTCCTCGCTCCTGTACCTCACGCTGGGCCTCATCCAGATGAACGCGGGCGACCTGGAGCGCGCGCGTGACAGCCTGGAGCGCGCGCAGGCGCTGGCGCCGGATGATCCGCGCGTCTACGCGGGCCTGGGCGCGGTGTACCGCCGGCTGGGCCAGGACAACACCGCCTGGAAGAACTACGACTTCGCCCTTCGCTACGAGAAGGACCACCCGGAGTCCCTCTTGGGTCGCTCGCTCCTGATGCTGGAGCAGGACGAGCCGAACTACGCGGTGGCCAGCCGGGACATCAAGAAGCTGCTGGAGGCGGAGCCCCCGCCGAGCCCCCGTCAGCTCGCCACCGCGCAGCTCGCGCGCTCGCTGCTCATCGCCCGCGTGGCGCTGGCCATGCCTTCGCTCAAGCCGGACATGCAGCAGAAGATGACCGAGGCCACGGGCGTGCCGGCGGATCCCGCCAAGGCGAAGCAGGAGGTCACGAAGGCGGAGGAGACCGGCTTCGCGCTCGACAAGCAGAACCCGGAGCTCAACCTCATCAAGGGCCGCCGCCTGCTGGCGGAGGGCAACTTCGACGCGGCCGCGGAAGAGATCCGCAAGGCCATCCGCGCGGACGGCAGCCGCGCGCAGTTCCACGTCGAGCTGGCCAAGGCCCTCATGGGCAAGCCGGGCGGTGAGAAGGAGGCCTCCGAGGCGCTCGTCACCGCGCTCAAGACGATGGGCGACAGCCCCAAGCTGGTGGTGATGCTGGGCAACGCCTACCGCCGCCAGAACAAGCTGGATGACGCGCTCGCGCAGTACCAGCGCGCGGTGAAGGACCCCAAGGCGAAGAACCCGGAGGCCCGGCTCGCCATGGGCGCCATCTACCGGGAGCGCTCGGACTGGGACAAGGCGAAGGACCAGCTGGAGAAGGCCAGCCAGGAGTTCTTCGGCCAGCCGGACCGCGTCGCCAACGCGCTCACGGAGCTGGGCCGCGTCTACCAGGGCAAGGGCGACGCCGCGAAGGCGGACGAGACCTACCAGCGCGCGCTGCAGGCCGACGAGAACTACTCGCCGGTGTACTACTTCTACGCGCAGCTGCTCTCCAAGGACGCCAAGCAGTCGGGCAAGGTCAAGACGCTGGCCGCCGAGTACGTGCGGCGCGAGCCCAAGGGCGAGTTCCTCGCCGACGCGCAGCGGCTCGCGGGGAACTGAACCCCCGCCCTTCGCTGTCCCCACGCGCCGCGATGCCCCCTTGCAGGGCATCGCGGCGTTTCGTTTTTGACGGGGGGCGACAAGGCAGGCTGATGTGGCGGGGAGCCCCAGCCTTGCCACCCCTCCCAGGTGACGGTATGGGAGGGTCCACCCCACACCCCCTTGACCGGTAGCCGGGAGCGACCGCGGTCCAGGGACTACCTGCTGGAGTCCGCTTGAGCGCGCGTGCCCTGTCCCAGTCGTCCACCGCGTCCGACCTGATCTCCCTCACCAAGCCGAGGCTGTCGTCGCTGGTGCTCATCACCGCGGCGGGCGGCATGTTCATGGCCCCGGGGCACTTCACGCCGGTGCGGACGCTGGTGACGCTGCTGGCGACGGCGGGCACGGTGGGCGCGGCGAACGCGTTCAACTGCTACTGGGAGCGCCACAGCGACCAGTTCATGGCGCGCACGCGCAACCGGCCGCTGCCCGCCGGGCGCATGGACCCCAGCACGGCGCTGTGGTTCGGCCTGTCCCTGGCGGCGGTGTCGCTGCCCGCGCTGGTGATGGGCGCCAACCTGCTCACCGGCGTGCTGGGGCTCATCGCGCTGCTCAGCTACGTGCTGGCCTACACGCCGCTCAAGGCCCGCACGTCCGCGGCGATGCTGGTGGGCGCGATTCCCGGCGCGCTGCCGCCGCTCATGGGCTGGACGGCGGTGACGAACCAGGTGGACGCGGGCGGCTTCGCACTGTTCGCCATCATGTTCCTCTGGCAGATGCCGCACTTCATCGCCATCGCGCTGTTCCGCAAGGACGAGTACGCCGCCGCGGGCCTCAAGTCCGTTCCGCTGGAGCGCGGGGACGAGTCCAGCCGCGCGCAGGTGGTGCTCTACCTGGTGGCGCTGGTGCCCATGACGCTGCTGCCCTTCCAGCTGCACATCGCCGGCACGTGGTACCTGGCCGCGGCGGTGGTGCTGGGGCTGGGCTTCCTGGGCCTGGGGGCGTGGGGCTTCTTCAAGCACCTGGGAAAGCCCTGGGCGCGCCAGACGTTCCTGTATTCGCTCGTGTATCTCACCGGCCTGTTCGCCGTGATGGCGCTGGACCGCATCCCCCGCGGCTAGCACCCCCTCGCGGCGTCCGGGTGCGAGGCCGCCCTTCGCATGCCTGACACCTCCGTTCCGACCCCGCCCCCGCCGCTCTTGCGCATCGAGGGGCTCACGCGCCGCTTCGGCGAGCGCACCGCCGTGGACGGGCTGTCGCTGTCCGTGCAGCCGGGCGAAATCCTGGGCCTCCTGGGGCCCAACGGCGCCGGCAAGTCCACCACCTTCCAGCTGCTCGCGGGCCTGCTCGCCCCGGACGCGGGGCAGGTGCACTTCGCGGGCAGGGTGCTGTCCCTGAGCGACCCGGCGCTGCGGCGCCAGATGGGCATCATCTTCCAGAGGAGCAGCCTGGACGACCTGCTCACCGCCCGGGAGAACCTGCTCCTGGGCGCACGGCTGTACGGCCTCACGGGCGCGGACGCGAAGGCGCGCGTGGAGACGATGCTGTCGCTCATCGGCCTGCAGGACCGGGGCGATGAGAAGGTGGGCACCTGGTCGGGCGGCATGCGCCGGCGGCTGGAACTGGCGCGGGCGCTGGTACACCAGCCGCGCGTGGTGCTGATGGATGAGCCCACGCAGGGCCTGGACGAAGCGGCCTTCCGCACCTTCTGGACGCACCTCAAGCGTTTACGCGACGCGCAGGGCGTCACCGTGCTGCTCACCACGCACCGCGCGGATGAGGCGGAAGGCTGCGACCGGCTGGCGGTGCTGGACGCCGGGAAGCTGGTGGCGTGCGACACGCCCCGGGCGCTCGCTTCTCGTATGGGCGGGGACATCCTCACGTTGGAGGGCCCGGAGCCGGAGGCGCTGGCCGCGCATGTGACGGAGCGGCTGGGGCTTGCGGCGACGGTGGTGGAGGGGCGGGTGCAGGTGGAGGCTTCGCAGGGACACGCGCTGGTGCCGCGGCTGGTGGAGGCCTTCCCCCCGGGACGGTTCGCCTCCGTGTCGCTGCGCCGGCCCACGCTGGCGGACGTGTTCCTCCAGCTCACCGGGAAGGCCCTGGGAGCGGATGCTCCCTCGCCCACGCCCGCGCCGAGGAAACGCCGATGAGCGCCGACATTCCCGTGCCTGTTCCGTCCTCCTCGTTGGAAGACGCGCCCGCCGCCCCGGTCCACCGCCGGGAGCCGGGGACGCTGGCGTTGCAGTGGGCCACCGTGTGGGTGCTGCTCTCGCGCGACGTGGTGCGCTTCTTCCGGCAGCCCAGCCGGGTGGTGGGCGCGCTCGCGCAGCCCATCCTGTTCTGGTTCGTCATCGGCTCCGGGTTCGCGGGTTCCTTCCGCGTGGAGGGCGCGCAGGGGCTGGGCTACCAGCAGTTCTTCTTCCCGGGCGTCGTCACCATGGTGGTGCTCTTCAGCGCCATCTTCGCCACCATCACTGTCATCGAGGACCGCAAGGAGGGCTTCCTCCAGGCGGTGCTGGCGGGGCCGGGTTCGCGGCTGGCGGTGGTGCTGGGCAAGGCGCTGGGGTCGTCCAGCATCGCGCTGATGCAGGCGTCGCTGTTCCTGCTCTTCGCGCCGCTGGCGGGCGTGGACGTGAAGGCGGTGGACTACCCGCTGCTCGCGGCGGTGATGGTGCTGTCCGCGCTGGCGCTCACCGGCATGGGCATGGCGCTCGCCTGGTGGGTGAAGTCGAGCGCGGGCTACCACGCGGTGATGAGCCTGGTGATGCTGCCCATGTGGGTGCTCTCCGGGGCCATGTTCCCGGTGAAGGGCGCCGGGCCGGTGCTGTCGTGGGTGATGGCGCTCAACCCGATGCGCTTCTCCGTGGAGGGCGTGCGCCGCGCGCTGTACGGGGCGCAGGCGTCGCTGGCGGTGGGCTCGCAGGGTGGGGCGACGGTGGGGTGGGAGGTGCCCGCGCTCCTGGCGTTCGCGGCGGTGTTCGTGGGGCTGGCTGCCTTCAGCGTGAGCCGCCGCGAGTAGCCGCGAAGCCGTGTGTCGGTGGACTTGCCCGGTGCCTTCCACTACGACGGCGGGCACCGCATCACGAAATATCCTCCAGAGGAGACCGCCTCATGAAGCTGCGTCTGTTTGGCTTGTCGATGGTCGGTGTCGCGGGGCTCTTGGCCCTGCCGGCGTGCAAGAAGGAGGAGGCGCCCGCGCCCCCCGCCGCGGCTCCGGCGGCCCCCACGCAGCAGGCCGTGCCTCCGGCTCCCACGGCGGGAGCGGGGACGGGCGAGGCGGCGGCCCCGGCGGCGCCCGCGGGCAACGGCGTGGTGAAGGGCACGGTGTCGTTCACCGGCACGCCGCCGGTGATGGCGGACCTGGCGCCCAGCGCGGACCCCGCGTGTGACGGGCGGCCGGAGAAGGACCAGTCCGTGCTGGTGAAGGATGGCAAGCTCCAGAACGTGCTGGTGCGCGTGAAGGGGCCGGTCGCGGGTGCGCCCGCGGCGCCGTCCACTCCGGTGGAGGTGGACCAGTCCAAGTGCACCTACGTGCCGCGCGTGCAGGGCGCGGTGGTGGGCCAGCAGGTGGTGTTCAAGAACAGCGACGGCACGCTGCACAACGTGCGCGGCGTGGTGGGCACGAAGCCCCTGTTCAACGTGGCGCAGCCGCCCATGGGAGCGCCGGTGCAGAAGCCGATGCCCACGGACGCGGAGGTGATGCGCCTCAAGTGCGACGTGCACCCGTGGATGACGGCCTACGTGGTGAGCAACCCCAACCCGTACTTCGCCACCACCGGCGCGGACGGCGCCTTCACGCTGACGGGCCTGCCCGCGGGCACGTACACGCTGGAGGCGTGGCACGAGACGCTGGGCACGAAGACGGCGGAAGTCACCGTGAAGGACGGCGCGCCCGCGGAGGCGACGTTCTCTTTCGCCGCGACGGACGCGCAGGCGAAGCAGTAGGCCGTCAAGGGCAACGGGGACGGCGCATCCGCGCGGTCCCGGACCCTGCGGGAGGCTTCGTCGCGGAGCCTCCCGCGCCCTGGCCCGAGCACCGTGCGCGAAAGGCGCGGACAGCCGGGATGCATGCCGTTCGCCGGCGGTCAGGCGTGCGTGCTGGACGGAGGCCCTGGCGGTCCGGCCTTGCGCACCGTGAAGCCCACGCGAGCGCCTCCGGCGGGCCGGTTCTCCGCGAAGGTCTCACCGCCGTGGGCCTTGGCGATGCGCTGCACCAGCGCGAGCCCCAGCCCCAGCGAGCCGGCCTCGCGCGCCTCGCCGCCCCGGTCCTTGCGGTAGAACGGCTGGAAGATGCGCTTCTCCTCGCCGGGCAGCAGCCCCGGGCCCCGGTCCTCCACGCTGAAGGCCAGGTGCTCCTTCCCGTGCTCCTGGATGCGCAGCGCCTCCACGCCCACGCCGTGCTTGCGCGCGTTGTCCAGCAGGTTCACCAACGCCCGGCCCAGCAGCGTCGCGTCCGCCATCAGCGCCACGTCGTCCGTCTCCGGCTGGAGCAGCGTCGCGGACAGCCCCACGCGCTCCAGCGCCTGCGCGGCGAGCACCCCCGCCTCCAGCGCCTTGGGCGTGAGCTGCCCGAAGTCCAGGCGGGAGCTGGCCAGCAGCTCGCCCACCAGCGCGTCCAGCTCCACCACCTCGCGGTCCACCTGGTCCAACGTGCGCGGGTTGCCCCCGCCGTCGCGCAGCAGCTCCGTCAGCACCCGCAGCCGCGCCAGCGGCGTGCGCAGTTCGTGCGACACCGCCGCCAGCAGCTCGCGTTGATCCGCCAGCTGCTTCTCGATGCGCGCCGCCATGTCGTTGAAGGACTCGGCGAGCACCGCGAACTCCCCGGTGGCGTGGTGGTCCAGGCTCGCCCGCGCGCCCAGCCGGCCCTCGCCCAGCTCCTGCGTGGCCTTCACCAGCGTGTCCACCGGCCGCGCCAGCCGGAACGAGATGCCGCCCGCCGCCGTCCACAGCACCAGCACCGCGATGCCCAGCGGCAGCACGGCGCGCCAGGGGCCCCGCGAGCGGGCTTGGAGATAGCAGGCCTGCAAGGACCCCAGCTGCGTGTCCTGCCGCATCACCGGGAGGGTCGCGTCCGGCTTCGAGCACGGAGCGCCGCCCCGGGCCACCACCGCGCCGGACAGGTCCGTCAGCACGACGTCCACGTCCAGGTCGTCGGAGATGCTCCGCATCAGGGCGTCGCGCTCGGCGGGTGCGTCCCACACGTCCGCGAACTGGTGGCCCACGAACGTGCGGATGCGCTCCGTCTCCTGCCGCCAGCTGTTGCCGCCCGTCAGGTTCATCACCGACCACACCACCAGCACCGTCACCAGGATGGTGAGCCCGAACATGACGAACAGCCGCCGCCGCAGCCGCGCCTGCACGTAGGAGCCCAGCCGGCCCAGGTGGAACATGCGCCGGCGGCGGGCGTGGGCCTGGGCGTGTCGGCCGAACCTCCGCCGCAGCTCCGGCCCGCAGGGTCCGTCCTCGGGAGGAGGCGGCCAGTGGCGGTGGCCCCAGCCCATCAGGCGCCCTCCTTGGCGAAGACGTAGCCCACGCCGCGCACCGTCTTGATGAGGCGCGTGCCCTCGTCCCCGAGCTTCTGGCGCAGGTGGGAGATGTGCACGTCCACCGTGCGCTCGCTCACCACCGTGTCGTTGCGGCCCGCCTCGCCCAGGAGCGCGTCGCGGGGAATCACCCGGCCCGCGCGCCGCACCAGCGCGAGCAGCAGGTCGAACTCCAGGCCCGTCAGCTCCACCGCGCGCCCCTCCACCTTCACCTCGCGCCCGGACACGTCGATGGAGACCCCGCTCGACTCAATCCGGTCCGCCACCGCCGCCGGCTGCGCCCGCCGCAGCACCGCGCGCAGGCGGGCGAGCAGCTCGCGCGGACCGAAGGGCTTGGGCAGGTAGTCGTCCGCGCCCAGCTCCAGCCCCACCACGCGGTCCGTCTCGTCGCCCTTGGCGGTGAGCATCAGCACCGGGATGCGGCTCTTGGCCCGGATGCGCTTGCACACCTCCAGGCCGTCCATGCCCGGCATCATCACGTCCAGGAGCACGGCGTCGTAGGCGTTCGCCTCCAGCGCCGCCAGCCCCCGGCCCCCGTCGGGCGCGTGGCTGACGGTGATGCCGTTCTGCCCGAGGTACTCCGCGAGCAACTCGAACATCCGGGTGTCGTCATCAATGAGCAGGACGCGGGTGGGCATGGGCGGGGCAAATCCTAACGCGCTCCCGGTGCGTCGGCGGGGCCGGCGGTGCCCTGGGGCCTGGGCGCGTGCCAGTCCCAGTACGGCGGCATCCCGTTGCGGTAGGAGGGGCCGCCCCAGTCACCCCGGTGGCAGTGGGAGCGGTGGTGGCGGGAAAGGCTCGCGAAGCCGGAGGCATAGCCTCCGATGGCACCCGCGGCGAGGAGGACGACGAGCAGACGGTGGCGCATGGGCAATCTCCAAAAAGAGGGCAGGGGCTTCAGACGAAGGACGCGGGGCCGTCATCGTTGTGGGGGCGGCCACCCCAGCGGCCGTACCCGCCGCAGCGCCGGCCGTGCCAGCCGCGCCCCTCGCCGCGCCAGCCGTATCCCCAGCCGTGCTCGATGATGTCCGCGAGCTCGCGGCGCTGGTTGGGCTCCAGCGCCTCGTGCACCTGGGACAGGGCGTCCTGCACGGCGTTGCGCAGCGTCTCCAGCGCCACGTCATGGCGGCTGAACAGCTCGCGCAGCATGGCGCCGTCGAAGTGCTCTCCTCGCAGCGAGCCCGCGAGCGACGTGCGGCTGGGGCCCCACTGGTCCTTCACCTTGGCGAAGGCCTCGCGCACGTTCTCCACCGCCTTGACGATGACCTTCTCCTGGCCGGGAGACGTCTCCAGCCGCTCGAAGAGCCAGCGCAGCCGGGGGCGCATGCCAAAGCGGCCTCCACGGCCGTAAGCATAGGAGTGGTGGCCGTAGCGCCCCCGGCGCAGGGTGGCGAAGAGACCGGCGAGGCAGGCGGTACCGAAGATGAATCCGAACATGGTCTTGGCTCCAGGAAGCAGGCGGGCGCCGAACCGGCGGGCCCGTGTCGTTGCTGACGGAGCTCAAGGTAGAAAACGGGTGTGAAGCCCACGCCCGGCGGCGGTGAAGAAGTGTGAAGGGCCTTCGGAAGGGGGTCCGGAATGCCCGGCGGGGCATGGGATGTTCTTCCGCCGGGCCTGTCCAAGTCCGCTGTGTCGGATGAAGGACGACTGCCGGCAGGATTCCACCCTCTGGAGTGGTGTTCGGGCCGGAAGTGGGTAGAGTGCCCGGCGTGCCGGGGCGGTGTTCGTTCCGGCACCGGTAGCAGGCGCGAGCCTGTCACCTGTTCAGAGCAGAGAAAGAGAAGAGACTCACAATGGCAACTGGTACCGTGAAGTGGTTCAACGACGCGAAGGGTTTCGGCTTCATCGCGCAGGACAATGGCGAAGACGTTTTCTGCCACCACACTGCGATCAACATGGATGGCTTCCGCACCCTGGCTGAAGGCCAGAAGGTGGAGTTCGAAGTCACCAAGGGCCCCAAGGGCCTGCAGGCGCAGAACGTTCGCGCGGCCTGAGCGAGCTGAACCTTCGACTCACCCCTTGAGGTGAGTCTTCGAAGCCCAGTCTCCCCAACGGAGGCTGGGCTTTCGTCTTTCTGGACGCAGGGCGGGCGGGCGGCCATCGCGACGCGGTCCGCCACGGTCCGGGGTCTTCCCTACCTTCTCCCAGGAGGAGCGCGGCGCCGGACGCCGCCCCCCAAGGAGAGGCGAACATGGGCGACACCAGCGTGAAGAAGGTCGAGAGCCGCCATTCCCCCAAGGGGGAGATGGGCCAGAAGTACCTCGCATCCGGCGTCCGTGTGGCCATGCGGCTGTGGGAGGACGAGCCGCCCGCCGAGGCCAAGCCCGCCAGCACGCGCGACTACGAGACCGTGGGCTTCGTGCTCAAGGGCCGCGCGGAGCTGCACCTGGAGGGGCAGACCATCCTGCTGAACCCCGGCGACTCCTGGCTCGTGCCGCGCGGGGCCAGCCACACGTACAAGATTTTGGAGACCTTCTCCGCCGTGGAAGCCACCAGCCCCGTCTCCTCCGCGCACGGCCGCGACGAGCACGAGGCCCCGAAGGGCGCCAAGGCGTGACCTGAGGTGACGCGAGGCGCGGGGCCTTCCATCAGGGAGGCCCCGCTCCTGTCAGCCCCACGGGCAGGCTCCGTCCGGGGCGCATGCGAATCCTATCCGTTGAAGAGAAGCCCCTTCATGAATGGTGGTACCTGAACGCGTCGCCACGCGGAGGCACCCGTGCGGAGCGGCTCCCCTTGCTCCGCGGCCAGGTGGACGCCCTTCCCGGGGACCTGGAGGCGGTCATCGCGCTCTCGGACCTCCAGGGGATGGCGCCGCATGCCTTGAAGGGCGGGGCGGCGGCGCTCCTGGGCGAAGTCGTGGCCGACGAGCTGATGATGATGTGCAAGGCGGGCGACCTCCCTCCCGCGGACCGCACCGGCATCATCCTGGCGGGAGACCTCTTCTCCAACGACACCGCGGACGAACGGGGCGCCTCCGGCGATGTGCGGAGCGTCTGGACCGCCTTCTCCAGGTACTTCCGTTGGGTCGTCGGCGTGGCGGGAAATCACGACACCTTCGGCGGTGTCCAGGAGCGCGAGCGCTTCTTCCGCCAACCCGGGCGGGAACTGCTGGATGGCGGAGTCGTCGCGCCGGACGGACTTCCGGTGGGCGGGGTGAGCTACATCATCGGGCGCCCGGACAAGCTCAACCGGCGCGAGCAGTCCGCCCAGCTGGAACGGATTGAAGCGGTGCTGCTCCAGGACCCGGAGGTGCTGGTCCTCCACGAGGGCCCGGATGCCCCCGGGACGGGGCTGCGCGGCAACGCCGTCATCCGGGAGGCGGTGGAGCCCTGGAGCCGGCTCCTCGTCATCTGCGGCCACTGTCATTGGGACGTGCCGCTCGTCACGCTCGCGAGCGGGACCCAGGTCCTCAACGTGGATGCGCGCGCGGTGATTCTCAGGCGTGCCGGGGCTTGATGGGCGCACGCTTCCAGCGCCCCCAGAAGACGAAGAGCGACAGCGCGACCAGGAAGAAGTTGAAGGGCGTGTTCGCCGCCTCGCCGCGAGAGAAGTGGAAGACGATGGCGCTGGCCTGGAGCAGCGCGCAGCCCAGGGCCGCGAGGACCGTCAGGCCCGGTTGGATTCGCGTGAGCGAGGGCAGGACGACGCCCAGCCCGCCCGCCAGGTCCACCGCGACGATGAAGTACAGGAACGCGGCAGGCACCTGACCCGCCCACGGAATCATCGCCGCGAGCTCCGGCAGGGGCGTGAGGGCCTTCCAGATGCCCGAGCCGACGAAGGTGACACCCAGCAGCGCCTGGACGACCCACAGGCCCACGTGAAGGGCCTTGGACGGCTTCGCTGAAACGCCAACGGGAGGGGAGAGCGTATCCATACGTGGCTCCGGGGTTACTTCCGTGTGCCTGGTTACGGATGATGACCACGTCTCTCTGGCATACCGTGCACAGGCCGGACAAGGAGGCACATTGAAGTCACCAGGGTACGGAAAGATGACCGGGCGCTACGACGATGACTGCGTCGCGACGCGCGAAATCCTGAGCCTCATCGGGGACAAGTGGAGCGTGATGGTCATCGTCAACCTGGGCGAAGGCCCGGTGCGCTTCAGCGACCTCAAGCGCGCCATCGAGGGCATCTCCCAGCGCATGCTGACCCTCACGCTGCGCAACCTGGAGCGGGACGGGCTGCTGACGCGCACCGTGCACCCGACGACGCCGCCGAGCGTGGACTACGCGCTCACGAAGCTGGGACGCACGCTGCTCGAACCGGTGTCCGTGCTCGCGATGTGGGCGCAGCAGCACCGGCCGGAGATGGAGCGCGCCCGCGAGGCCTTCGCGCGCTCCGCCAGGGCGAAGTGAGCGGTGTCGCGTTCCGTGCCGACGCAGCCGCTTGCCATGGTGACGCGGCGCTGAGGCCCACCCCAGGCCCTCCAGAGGCGGGCGCACCGTGGCATCCGATTTGCGTAGGGATTGGGCATCCCCCTTCGCATTGGAAAAGCGCCCATGACCGCCAAGACGCCTTTCACCCAGGGCATCCTCATCTGCCCGACGACGCACATTGACTGGGATTGGGTCTACACGTTCGACCAGTACTACGCCTCGAACAGCCAGGCGACGGGCTCGGTCTCCGGACGCGACACGGTCCAGAACATCTACAACGCCGCGGTCTCGCTGTTCTCCCGGCGGATTGGCTTCACCTTCTCCGTGACGGAGGTGGGCTTCCTGCAACGCTATGCGCGGGACAACCCGGCAGGCATCACGGCCCTCGCGGCGGCGGGTGACGACTTCTGCCTGATGGGCGGCGGCATCACGTCGCCGGACAACCTCGTCTGCGCGGGCGAGCTCTTCATCCGCAACTACCTGGTGGGACGCACCTGGGCGAAGCAGGTCGGGCTCGAGTCCAACCTGTACGACTCGGCGTGGCTCCCGGATGACTTCGGGCATGATCCCCAGCTGCCGGTGGTGCTGAACGCCATGGGTCTCACCACCGCGGGACTCTCTCGCGTGCCCGGCTCGCCGCAGGGGTCGCCGGGGGCCGCGCCCATCGACCCTCCCGGCCCTTCCATCGCGTCGCAGCTGAACTCCAGCGGTCTGGTCTTCCACTGGCAGGCGGGGGACGGCTCCCGCATCACCGCGCTCTTCATGCCCAACACCTACGGCACGGTGGGCTACCTGGACGCGGACGACATCTCCAGCAATGCCCAGACGGTGAACCAGTTCGTCAACCAGTACCGCTCGGGCTGGCCCGGGGGTCTCCGCTTCATCCCCGTGGGCATCGACTTCGCCACGCCCTCCGTCACCTCCTCGTCGGGCGAGGTGTTCAGCTGGTTGAACGTGACCCACGGCTACAACAGCAGCTTCGGCAACACCAACGGCGTCAAGGGAACCACGGGGACGTTCAAGACATACATGGACGCCGTCCTGGGAAGCGGCGCCGCGCTCCCCGTGAACGCTCCGCTCAACGCGCAGAATTACTGGACGGGTTACTTCGCCAGCCGCCCCGAACTGAAGCGGAACCAGTACGCGGCGGTGCGCGCGCTGATGTCCGCGGAGGTCATCAGCGCGCTGCTGCGCACCAGCAGCAGCTACGCCACCTCCTCGCTGGACGCGTTCGACTCCACCGTCTGGAATGGCTGGGAGGTGCTGGCTCCCAGCTCCCATCACGACTTCGTGACGGGCACGTCTCCGGACAACGTGTATGAGGGCGAGCAGCTGCCGCTGAGCCGGCAGGGCGTCTCGGTGGCGAAGGCCGCCCTCGACCAGGGGATGGCGCTGCTCGCGCAGGGCATCTCCGCGAAGCCTCAGTCCCAGGAGCTCCCTGTCGTCGTGTGCAACACGCTCGGGTTCGAGCGGGTCCACGGGCTGCTGGCGGAGCTCACCCCTCCTCCGGCGGACCTGCGCTTCCACGCCGTGAAGAGCGTGCGGACCCGCGACGGGTTGCTGCCCATCCAGCGAGCCGCGAACGGGAACCTCCTCTTCATGGCGGCGCCCCCCAGCGCGGGCTACGAGACGGTCTACCTCTCCACCCTGTCCCCTCCGGGGCCCATCGTGGTCGCGCAGCCGGCCGTGGGAGACACGGCAATCCTGGAGAACGACCTGATCCGCGTGACCCTCTCCAAGGCGAACGCGTGGAGCATCAGCCAGTTCTCATATGGGGTGGACGGCGGGAGCAGCAGCCTCTTCGCCTCCCAGAGCGTGGGCAATCAGCTGCGGTTCTACAAGGACACCGGCAACATCTATCAGTTCGGCAATGAGCCGTATGGCTCCACCAATCCGCCTTCCTATGGCACGTTCAGCGAGGACACGTCCGCGAGGTTCGTGGGAGGAGACGCGCGGTGGCTGGAGCAGGGGCCGTACCGTTATCGCTTGCAGGCGGAGGTGACGGAGCAGGTCAGCGGCCACCGGTTCACGCTGGAGTACTCGCTGGTGGTGGGCGAGCGCTTCCTCCGGATGAAGCTCACGGGTGCCTCGCCTTCCGGCAGGTCGGTCGTGGTGGCGTTCCCCATGGTGGACCCCAACGGGAACGTGCCCGCGAACCTCAGCTACGGCACGCCGCACTACCAGCACGACGTCCTGCCCGTCCCCAACTGGCCCGGTCCGACGTTCGTCGCCACCCATGACTACGTGTTCCCCTGCCTCCAGCAGGGCAGCCAGCCGGTGGGAGGCATCTACCACCAGGGCATCCCGGCCTGGACGCTGGACGATGCAGGCGTCCTGCTCGGCGTCGTGCTCCGCAACACCCCCGGAGGCGGCCGGGGCGCGTCCGGCAGCGACTCCGGCTGGCATGAGCAGGAGTACGTCGTGGCGCCCCCGCTGTCTGTCAATGGCACGCCCCGGCTCGGCACGCCCCTGAAGGACGCCCTGTCGGTCACCACCCCGCTGGAGGCCCGCTTCATCTCCGGCGGGCAGGGGGGCGCGCTGGCGGAGACAGGCTCGCTGGGACAGGTCACCGCGACGAACGCCGGGACGCCGGTGGAGTCGCAGGACGTGATGATCCGCGTGGCGCGGGTGCAGGCTCCCGGGGCTGAGGGCGGCTACCCCAGCGCTGGAAATGCCACGACGAGCGGTGCGATTCCGACCAGCCTGGTGGTGCGCACGGAGAAGCGGGGCAGCCAGGCCACCCAGCTCACGGTGCGCTTCCCCTTCCTGGCGAAGGCATCCAATGCCGAGATGCAGGCTGTCACAGCGCTCGAAGCGCCGCTGACGGAGCTGGCGGCCGTGCCCTCCGGGACCGACACCGTGACGGTGGACTCTCCCTACGCGCTGTCCGCGCTGCGCATCGCTTGGCGCCGCACGCAGGGGGGCTGAAGCGCCTGCAACGAGTGCTTCTCTTCGAGCGGGGACGGGCACAGGATGACGGGAGGATGCCTCCCCGCGCTGCCCGTCCACCCCGCTGTACGCGTTGCAACCTGGCGAAACACCTGTGCCTGTGCGCGGAGGTTCCCCAGGTGGAGACCCGCACCCGCTTCGTCTTCCTCCAGCACGTGATGGAGGTGTCGAAGCGCAGCAACACCGGGGGCGTGGCCGCGCTCGCCCTCTCGAACGCGAAGCTGCTCATCCACGGTTCCATGGCGGGGACCTTCGACATGGAGGTCCTCTCCGAACCGGGGACCTGGCTGCTCTTCCCAGACGGTCCCACCGCGCCGCCAGACGCGCCTCCTCCCAGGCAGGTGGTGGTGCTGGACGCGAACTGGTCGCAGGCGCGGCGGATGACCCAGCGGCTCCCGGAGCTGCGGGCACTGCCCCGGCTGGTGCTGCCCCCGCCAGAGCCCGGTCTGCTCATGCTTCGCGAACCCTCGCACCCCGCCGGGATGTCCACCCTGGACGCCGTGGCCCGCGCCGTGGCCCTGCTGGAAGGCCCTGAGGTGGCGGCGCCACTGGCGCGGCTGGCCGCACTCCGGGTGCAGCGCATCGCCGACTGTGGGACGCTGAACTGAGCGCCATGGGATACCGGCTGATCATCTTCGACTTCGACGGGACGCTCGCGGACAGCGCGGGCTGGTTTCGCGGCATCTTCAACGACGTGGCCCGGCGCTACGGCTTTCGCACCGTCAGCGGTGAGGAACTGGAGGCGCTGCGCGGGCAGGACACCCGGGCCATCATCGCGCGGCTCGGTGTGCCCCTGTGGAAGCTGCCCTTCATCGCTTCCCACATGCGCAAGCTCGTCGCGCGTGACGCGCACCGCATCCCGACCTTCCCGGGCGTGGAGGCGATGCTGGAGCAGCTGGAGGCGCGAGGCATCACCCTGGCCGTGGTGAGCTCCAACGCGGAGGAGAACGTGCGCCGCGTGCTGGGGCCGGTGGCGTCCGCGCGCATCCGCCACTATGCCTGCGGCGCGGGGCTCTTCGGCAAGCGGTCGAAGTTCCGGAAGGTGCTGAAGGCCGCGGGCGTGCGTCCCGGCGAGGCCCTCTCCGTGGGCGACGAGGTGCGCGACATCGAGGCCGCGGCGGCCGAGGGCATCGCCACCGCGGCGGTGACGTGGGGCTACGCGACGGAGGCGTTGCTGCGCTCACGCGCGCCCACGGTCGTCCTCACCCGCCTCGACGAGCTGCTGCAAGCCGCCGCGGCATAGGGCGCGGCTCACTGGCGCGTGCTGTTGCGCAGGTACTGCGCGTAGAAGCGGATGGCGGCGGCGTGCTCCTCCACGGAGAGCCGTTCGTCGCGGCCGTGCATCCGGGTGAGGTCCTCACGGCTCATCCGCACCGGCACGAAGCGGTACACGCTGTCGCTCAGGGAATGGAAGTAGCGCGCGTCGGTGGCCGCCACGGTGAGGAAGGGCGCCACCAGCACGTCCGGGAACGCCTGCCGGATGCTGCGCTGCAGCTGCCGCCAGCCCTCCGTGTCCAGGCGCGACACCGGCGAGGCCTCGTCGCCCTGGGCGGTCAGCTCCACGCGCGCGTCATCCACCACGTCGCGCACGTGGGCGCGCACGTCCTCCAGGCTGTCTCCCGGCAGCAGGCGGACGTTGAGCACCGCGCGGGCCTGCGAGGGCAGCACGTTGGGCTTGGGACTGCCTTCGAGCATGGTGGCCGCGAAGGTGGTGCGGATGCTGGCGTTCGTGGAGGGCGCTCCGGCCATCTGCCGCTCGATGACGGGCGCGAAGAGCCAGGTGTTGGCGAAGAGCAGGCGCATGCCGAAGTTCATCTCCGGCCCCACGTACTCGAAGAGCGCCCGCGTCCCGCCGCGCAGCTCGGGCTTGAACGGGTGCTCCTCCAGCCGCACGAGCGCCCGGGCCAGGGTGTTCGCGGCGGTCTGCGGGGGCGGCATGGACGCGTGTCCGCCCGTGCTCCGCACCACCAGCTCCACGCGCGCCGAGCCCTTCTCCGCCACGCCCACCAGCGCCACCGGCGCGGCCACGCCGGGCACGAGCCCCACGCCGATGGGGCCGCCCTCGTCCAGCACCGACTCCAGGGCCACGCCCCGCTCGCGCAGCAGCGCGGCCACGCGCGCGGCCCCGTCGTGCCCGCCCACCTCCTCGTCCGCGCCGAACGCGAGCAGCACCGTGCGGCGGGGGCGGTAGCCTTCGGCGAGGAGGCCCTCCACGGCTTCGAGGATGGCGAGCACACTGCCCTTGTCGTCCAGCGTCCCACGTCCGTACACGTAGCCATCCGCCACGACGCCGTCGAAGGGCGGGTGGCTCCAGGTGGCCTCCGCCTCCGCGGGCACCACGTCCAGGTGGCCCATCAGCAGCACGGGCCGCAGGTCGGGCTCCGAACCCTTCCAGGTATAGAGATGGGCATGCGCCCCCACGGCCTCATGCGCGAGCTCCGCGTGCAGGCGGGGAAACCGGGCCACGAACCCGGCGTGCAGCGCCTGGAAGGCGGCGTCCTCCGCGCGCATGCCGTCGGAGGCGGCGATGGTGCGGTGGCGCAGCGCCTCCGCCAGGCGGCCCGCGGCTTGGGCGGCATCCACCGCGAAGGGCTCGGCGGGCTCGGCGGGCACCTGCCGTGAACCGAAGCGCAGCGTGCGGATGACGAGGACGCCCACGAGAAGCAGGACGAGGGCCAGCAGGACGAGGAGGACGCGCTTCATCGGTTGGAGGTTCCCGGAGAGGTCGCCGTCGAGCGTAGCAGCAGGCGCGGCGCGCCACTCCCGCTGGCGAACCCGAAGACCGCGACGACAGGGCGAGGCCCCGGCGCATCACCGCCCGGATCCCAACAGCGGTGTTGCCCCGGCGGGCGGCTCCACCGCAGGGCCTGGAAGGCTACCCTGCAACGCGAAAGCCAGTAACAAATAGAAATACATTCGTGATGACTCAGGTGGTGGGGGGCACAGCCATGCGGATGATGCGAACGAGGGCCGTGCTCGTCCCTGATCAAGGGGCGTCGGCGCTGTCGGAGGACTACTTCCGTTCCGCGCACCACCTGCGAGCCGAACGGGTGACGCATACGCTGGTCATCGAGGACGGCGAGCAGCACGCGCTGCGGGTGCCCCTCATCGTGCGGCCCATTGAAGGGACGCCCTACCGCGATGCCATCTCCCCGTATGGGTTTCCCGGCGGCGCGCTGTCCGGGCTCCGGGAGGTGTCGAAGGACGCGGTGGACTGGACGGGAACGGAGCTCGTCAGCATCTTCGTGCGCGACCGCGTCGCGGGCCCCCGGTGCTTCGCGGGCGGGACGGAGCGCAACGAGGTGTTCTTCATCGACCCGCGCCTGCCGGTGGAGTTCCGGGAGATGCATTACCGGCACATCCGGCGCAACCTCCGGCTGGGCTTCGTGAGCACCGCGCGTGAGGCTCGCGCGGTGTCGCGCGCGGACCGGGAGGGCTTCCAGGAAGCCTACCGGCAGACCATGGTCCGCGAAGGGGCGAGCTCCCGGTACTTCTTCTCCGACGCCTATTTCGAGGAGCTGTTCTCATCCCCGTGCGCCTGGCTGGCGACGACGCATGCACCTGAAGGAGACGTGGCCTCCGCCGCGCTGTGTGTCAGCAGCGACGGCATGCTGCACTACTACCTGGGCGGAACGGCGGATGCGCATCTGGCGCGCTCGCCGGCGAAGAATGTCTTTGGAACGCTGGCGGACCTCTGCTCACAACTCGGCGTCCCGCTCCACCTGGGTGGCGGCATCCGGCCGGGAGACAGCCTGGAGCAGTTCAAACGGAGCCTGTCGAACTCGGGCTCCCGCCTCCACACCCATGAGCTGATCTGCGAGCCCTCGGTGTACGCGCGCCTTTCGGCGGGCCGCGACGACACGGGCTTCTTCCCTGCGTATCGCGCACCCCGGAGTTGAGTGACATGTCGCATACCGGCCCTCCAACGCGGGGGCCGGCGCATGCGGAAGACGTGACACATGCCCGCGACCCAAGGGGGCATGGTGAGAACACCGGGTGACACCTACCGTTGGACTCGCTCCAAACGCTGAACGGAGCGATCCAGGAAGGGTGACCCCGGATGACACGCATTCCTGCCGCTCCGGAGGCAAATCCGCCGCGTCTGGTGGAGCTGGATGCGCTCCGGGGGTTCGCGGCGCTGGCGGTCGCGCTGTATCACTTCACGGCGGAATACAGCGACCTCTACGGACACACGGTTCCCCTCTGGGAGATGCGCTTCGGGAAGTATGGGGTGCAGCTCTTCTTCGCCATCAGCGGCTTCGTCATCCTGATGTCGTTGGAGCGCGTCGAGCGGGCCCGGGACTTCGTGTGGAGCCGCGCGGCCCGGCTCTACCCGTCCTATTGGACGGCCGTCGCGCTCACCTTCACGGTGGTGACGCTGTTCGGGTTGCCGGAGCGTGAATTCAGCCTCCAGACGGCCCTGGTCAACCTGACCATGTTTCACGAGCTGCTTCGCGTCCCGCACGTGGACACCGTGTATTGGACGCTGACCATCGAGCTGTCGTTCTACCTGTTGATGTTCGTGCTCGCGTACACGCGGACGCTTCCCAGGGTCATCCCCATCTTCATCGTGCTCGTCGTGTTGCAGACCCTGGCGGAGCTGGCGGCCCAGGCCCTGGGCATGACCTTCCTGTCGAGACTCGCGAGCCGGCCGCACCTGCAATACTTCGCGCTGGGTGTGCTGGCCTTCAAGCAGAGCCGTGGCGAGGTCTCCCTGCCGTCCGCGCTGGTGCTCGTGGCCGTCAGCTTCGCTCACGAGGTGTTCGTGGGGAGTGAGGCCCCCGCCCCCGTGTTCCCGGTGGTGCTGGGCCTGGCCTATGCGTTGTCCCGGGGCTGGCTGCGCTGGCTCACCTGGCGCCCACTGCTCTTCATGGGGTTCATCTCCTATCCGTTCTACCTGGTCCACCAGAACATCGGCTACGTCATCATCCGGCGGCTCGAGGCCGCGGCCTGGCGCCCCGAGGCCGCCATCGTGGTCGCGATGACGGCCGGGTTCCTGCTGGCCATCGTCATCACCTATGGGGTCGAGCAGCCCGCGTTGCGTGCCTTCCGGCAGTGGCGGCGGAGGGCAGGAGCCCGGACAGCGGTTCCGTCACACCTCGCCTGAGGGCCTTCGCGCCCCGCGCTGGAGCAGGGGGTCGGCGGGCCCTGCATCGCTCATGGAAAGGATGCGCTCGAATGAATCACATCGAAGCCATGCGACGGCCGTCTCCAAGCCTGAAACCCTGCCACGCCGTCCTGATTCCTGACGCAGGAATGTCCGCCCTGTCGGAGGACTACTTCCGCTCCGCGCACCACCTGCGGGCCGAACAGGTGACGCATACGCTGGTCATCGAGGACGGCGAGGGGCGCGCGCTGAAGGTGCCCCTCCTGGTGCGCTCCGTCGAGGGAACGCCCTACCAGGATGCCATCTCCCCGTATGGCTTTCCTGGAGGGCGGCTGGATGGCTTGAGTGAGGTCTCGAAGGACGCCGTGGATTGGACCGGCATCGGGCTCGTGAGCCTGTTCGTGCGCGACCGCGTCTCGGGGCCCCGGTGCTTCGCGGGCGGGACGGAGCGCAACGAGGTGTTCTTCGTCGACTCCCGGCGCCCCCTGGACTTCCAGGCGGAGGCCCGCCGGCAGATCCGGCGCAACACGCGGCTGGGCTACGTGAGCACCTGCGCTCTGGTGCGCGAGGCCTCGCTCGAGGAGCGCGAGGGCTTCAAGGAGGTCTACCGGCAGACCATGGTCCGCGACGAAGCGCAGGCCCGGTACTTCTTCTCCGACGCGTACTTCGAGGACCTGTTCGCCTCGCCGGTGGCCTGGCTCGTGACGACGCGTGCCCCGGACGGCCGCATCGCCTCCTCGGGGGTGGCGGTCGCCAGTGACGGCGTGCTGCACTACTACCTGGGCGGGACGGCGGATGCGCACCTGTCGCGCTCTCCGACCAAGAACACCGTCTTCGAGTCCATGGTGGAGCTGAGCATCCGCCTGGGGCTGCCGTTGCACCTGGGGGGCGGCGTGCGGCCGGGGGACGGCCTGGAGCAGTTCAAGCGCAGCTTCGCGAACGCAAGCTCCCGCCTCCACACCCACGAGGTCATCTGCGAGCCCTCGGTGTACGCGCGCCTGTCCGCGGGCCGCGACGGCACGGGCTTCTTCCCGGCCTATCGCGCGCCGAGGGGCTGAACAGGGGCGGGCGGGCCCTCCTTTTTTCGGGCACCTTGTCAGGACGGGCCCGGTGTCTTCGTCCCGCCCGGACCTGACGCACCCAGGAGCCCACCGGATGGGAGACCCCAGTTCCGCAGATGAGTGAGCCGCGGCGACACGTCCACCGTTGCCGCGGCCCTCTGCCCCAGCTCATCCCGGTCCCCGTGGAGAGGCAGATCGCCGCCAGATGTTTCTCATTTGCGCGGATGCCTTCATGTCTGACCCCAAAGCCCTGTCGTGGAATCACACCGTGCCAGCAGCGCTGTTGCTGATGGCCCCCTTCGACCTCCTGGCCTCGCTGGCCATGGACATCTACCTCCCCGTGGTCCCGGCCATGACCGGAGTCCTCGGCACCTCTCCCTCCATCATCCAGCTCACGCTGAGCCTCTACATGGCCATTCTCGGGGCCGGGCAGCTGGTGTTCGGCCCGCTCTCCGACCGCATCGGCCGGCGCAGGGTGTTGCTGGGGGGCGCGTGGGTGTTCGCGACCACCTCCTTCCTGCTCGCGGGCACCACCGATGCCGCGATGTTCGTCGGGCTCCGGCTCCTGCAAGCCGTGGGGGCCTCCGCGGCGCTCGTCGCGACGTTCGCCACCGTCCGGGACGTCTATGCGGAGCGGCCCGAAGGCACGGTCATCTACAGCCTGTTCAGCGCCATTCTGGCCTTCGTTCCGGCACTGGGCCCCATCGCCGGGGCCCTGCTCGCGCGGCACTTCGGATGGCGGGCCCTCTTCGTCACGCTCGGCGTCCTGGCGACGGCGGCGTTGCTCCAGGCCCTGCCGCGCTGGCCTGAGACACGTCCCTCCGGCGTGGCCCGTCAGACGGTGTCCGTCCAGCACATCCTGCGCAGCGGCGCGTTCTGGACGTACACGCTGGGCTTCAGCGCGGCCATGGGCTCCTTCTTCGTGTTCTTCTCCACGGCGCCCCGGGTGCTCATGGGACGGGCCGGCTTCTCGGAGCTTGGCTTCAGCCTGGCCTTCGCCACCGCCGCGCTGGCCATGATGGTGACCACGCGCTTCGCGAAGCACCTCGTGGCCCGCTGGGGGCTGGCGGGAAGCCTTGCCCGCGGCATGCTCCTGCTGCTGCTGGGCGCGGTGTTGCTCACCGCCGGGCAGCTCCTCACGGCGCCGTCCTTCTGGACGTTCGTCGTGCCCATGTGGGTCATCGCCGCGGGGATTGTCTTCGCCGTCTCCGTCACCGCCAATGGCGCGCTCCAGGCCTTTGGCGCCGTGGCGGGAACGGCGGTCGCGCTCTACTTCTGCATCCAGAGCCTCGTCGTCGCCGTCGTGGGGACCCTGATGGTCGTCCTGCTCGACGGCGACACCGCGTGGCCCCTGGTGGGGTACGCCTCGCTCATGGCGGGGGTGACGTTGGGCTGCCTGGCATCCTTCAAGCGCCCCTAGCCCTTCCGGTCCCGGCGCCACCTCGCGGGGGTGGTGCCGTGGGCCCTCCGGAAGGCCTTGCCGAAGTGCACCGCGTCGGCGAAGCCCGTCGCTTCGGCGACCTGCTCCAGCGACGCGGGCGTGGTCAGCATCATCGCCTGCGCGCGCTCGAGTCGGGCGCGCAGTTGCCATTGATAGGGCGCCACGCCGGTGGAGGCCTTGAAGGCGCGGCTGAAGTGCGCCTGCGACAGGTCCACCAGCGCCGCCAGCTCCGACAGCTCGACCCGTCCGGGCAGGCGCGACTCCATGAAGTCGAGCACCCGCCGGAGCTGCCACGGCGCCAGCCCCTGGCGCTTCGAGGGCCGCTCCGCGCGACGCGACCCCAGCGTGGCGAAGAGGGCGGCGGTCAATCCATCGCCGTAGAGCTGGGTGGAAGGATCGTCGTCATCCACCACCTCGGCGAGCAGCCGCATCAGGGTCCAGAGGCGGTCATCGGAGAAGCGCAGCCTTGGCGTGCCCAGCTCGGTGGGGCTCAGCGGTTGGCCCAGGCGCTCGCCCAGGTCCTTCGGGTCGAACGTGAGCACGGCGTCGCGCACCAGGCGCGAATCGGCGCTGTAGCCCCACAGCGGCATGCCGGCGGGCATGAGGTTCAGCTGCCGGGGGACGTAGCCGATGGGGCAGGGCCGGCCTTCGCGCAGGCGCGGCTCGCAGGGCGACCCGACCTCCTCCAGCAACGCGCTCAGGCGTGTATGGCTTTCCAGGCACAGGGGCGTTTCGGCGGGCCCCGAACAGCGGGTGGCATTCACATCCACGCTGATGCCATTCCATTTCCGCCGGGTGACGGAGATGTCCACCACGTTCTCCGGCAGCGGGCTCAGCCGTTCCGCTCGCGTCTCCACGACACCGTCCTCCCATTCCCCATGCGGCGGGGAGTCACATCCAGGGAGGACGATGTCAGCAGTCCGCGGGCGAGTCATCCCCTTGGATGGGGGCCCGCCGTGCCGTCAGACGCCCTTGCCGGCCCGGCCCGCGAGCAGTTGCAGCTCCCAGGCGAAGGCCACGGCGCTACCGCCGCCATGCTCGGACAGCACGCCGGCGAGCGCGGTGGCGCTCTCCTCGCGGGCCCAGTCGCGCTGCCACTCGGCGGCCACCGCCATCCAGGTGATGGGCGTCACGCCCGCCATCTGCATGCGGCGCACCGCCATCTCATGCGCTTCGCGGCTGACGCCTCCCGAGGCGTCGGTGACGGCGTAGACGTCGTAGCCTTCGCCCGCTGCCTGGATGGCGGGCATGGCCAGGCAGATTTCGGTCCACAGCGCGGCGATGATCAGCTTCTTGCGGTCCGTCTTCTTCACCGCGTCCACCACGCGGCGGTCCTCCCAGGTGTTGATGAAGGTCCGGTCGATGGGCTTCTGCTCGGGGAACACGTCCTGCAGGCCCTTGACCAGGTAGCCGCCGCGCTCCTCGAGGACGGTGGTGAGGAGGGTGGGCACCTTGTAGACGCGGGCCGCCTTGGCCAGGCCGATGACGTTGTTGAGCACCATCGTCGGCTCATGGCTGTGCAGGTTGGCGAACTGGTAGGGCTGATGGTCGATCAGCACCAGCACGGAGTTCTGGGGTGTCAGCAGGGCTTCGAGCCCGCGGTGGGAGGGCGCCGGGGACGTGCTCATGGTCTTGAGACTCCTGGGGGTGACGGTGGGGAGGGGGATTGGGCCCGAAACCGGGGGCGGACACACGGTCCGGACCTGCGGTGTCTGGTCCGTTCCTGCTCCGGAATCAGGGGGAACCAATACATTCCAGGTGCGTGCGTTCGCAGGTCAATGCGCCACCTCATTCCTACGCTCGTGCTGACCAGCCTTTGCACCCTGCTCGCCTGCAAGCCTCGCGATCCATGGATCACACCCACCCCCATCCCTCCCGGATATGACTTTCCAGGCAACCGGGAGGAAATCCAGCAGTGGGCGGACGCGTGGATCACCGCCCGCATCACCCCCAAGGCCTGGAACCTCTGGGCGGGTCTGCATGCCGATTCCGGACAGGTCTACCCGGGAACCGGGCTCCCCATGCCCGTGTGGGACACCTGGAGCGGCGAGGAGCTCTTCCCGGCCCCGGGTGCGCCAACGCCAGACGTGTCACGGCGCAAGGCCACCCATGGTTTCCACGGGCCCCGCCAGTTCCACCACCCCGCGGGCTCGAGCCCGGTCGTCACCCCGACCGACCAGCTCGTCTCCTTCAACAAGTTCAATCCTGAGATGGCTGCGTACCTGACGCAGGGCCATCCGGCCGTGCCAGGAGGACCGTCGTACTTCTACAACCGGTTCACCAGCCTGGCCGACCTCAACAGCCAATGGCCGGCCAACACCCCCACCGCGCAAAGGACGGTGCAGCAGGCGCCGTACACCGCGCCCTCCGCGGGGAACCGGGGCTCGGCGGCCATGGAGCTCAAGCCCGTGCTGTACCTGGTGAAGAAGCACAAGCCCACGCTGGTGCCCGTGTGGAGGGGCTTCGCGGGCAGCGCTGACGCCGGGACCACGTGCACGCCCGAGCAACAAGAGGCGGACAAGTGCCATCCCACGCCTTCACTGTGGCTGACGTGCGCCATCGTGGACCCCTCGGCGCCAGCGGATGTTCCCATCACGGAGGCCACCCCCGAGCAGATCCAGGGCGTCGCGCCCCTCATCGACCAGGTGAACAACGCCCATCCCGGGGCCGCGATCCTCAGCTGCCAGCACTACCTGCACACGCCGCTCTCCGCCATCTACTCCTTCCAGATGAACGCGGACGAGGCCAAGGCCTTCAACGACACCAACATCGAAGGGCTCCAGGCGGAAGCGGGCGACTACGCCGTCCTCACGGCGATGCACGTCAACACGAAGGAGCTCGTCAACTGGACCTGGCAGACCTTCTGGTGGCAGCCCGGCAGCGACGCGCCGGATGACTTTCCCGGAAGCAAGAAGGGGATGACGGACAAGGTCACGGGGGCGGGGCGCAACTACGCGATGTGCACCGCCTACAACCAGACCCAGGGCCAGGGCAGCAGCAAGATGACCGTCTGCTTCAATCCCTACCTGGAGACCTCGCCGAACATCCCCAAGGGCGTCCAGAGCAACTGCATGACGTGCCATGGCACCGCCGCCGTGGCCAGCGCCTTCGCGAACACCGCCAGCAGTCCGCCCGCGACGTGGGTGCTCCAGACGCCCTCGTATCCGTGTGACTACAAGGCGCCCATCGACTTCGCCACGTACCCCTGGTTCACGGGCTTCACGACCACGGACTTCTCCTGGGCCATTCCAGCGGATCCCCAGCCGCTTCCCCAGAACCCGAACAACCTCCCGTCTCCAGCGACGTTGAACTGTCCTTGAGCCGGACGGCCCGGAGCGGGGGCTGAGCAGCCACATCACGGAGGGGAACGCGTGGGGCTATGCTCCCGCTCCACGAGGCCCCATGGAAAAAACTCCGAATCTTCAGGACGCCATCCAGCGGTTCAACCAGGGGTGTGCTGCTTTCGAGCGCGCATGGGCCGCCCGGGCCGTGGATCCCTCGAAGTGCGAAGCGGAGAGCCGTACATCCTTCGTGGACGTCGTGGGGGCCCTGGAGTGGGCAGTCAAGCACTGTCTGGATCAGTTCTACTCGGAGAAGATGACCGAGGAGGACCTGAGGAATGCGCCCCCTCTGACATTCGAGAAGCTGCTCAAGAAGCTCGCACGGAAGGCCCATCCGAGCCTCGATAGGGAAAGCAAGCGTGCGCTCCATGAAGCTCGCCGGCTGCGGAACTTCATTCAGCACCAGGCTGCATCCGCGCATCATCCGGAGCTGCGAAAAGCCATCCGAGTCGTCCGCCGCATCCTGAGCGATTATCTGCCTGCCTTGGAGGAGCAACTCGCCGCTCCGCTGGAAGTCGAAAGCGAAGCCGTAGCGCCGCCTGCCCACAAGCTGGCCTCGGCGCTCCGGCCCGTCCATCGTCATCTGGGAGGCGATGCCTGGATGACCCGCACCCTTCAGGAGGGAATCCAGCAGCTCCGGCAGGGACGCTCACAGCACTACGATGCAACGATTGAATCGCTCAAACTGGAAGCCGAGACGTTCTTGACCCGGCATGCGCTGGATTTGCTGGCGACGAACCAGCGTGCTTCAGGAACGCTCTCGCTCCTCTCTGACTACCTGGAGGCAGAGGCCAAGGAACTCCTCTTGCGCGGTGGTAGCAAGGGACTGTCGCCCGAGGATGCGGACCGGCTCCGCCATCTGCTTCCGCTCATCAACCGGTATCCCTCCCTATGTCTGGAGGCGGGCTGGCTCTCTCAAGCGGAAGGGCCCGGACTTCGATTCAAGGACGCCTGCTTCCCCACGCTCCTGGTGGGGCGCCATCTTGCCCGCTCCGGTGCCCAGGCCAGCCAGCTTCGTGGAGAGGTGGGAAAGGATCGCTCCTGGAGAGAGGCGGCCTGGATGGCGGTTTCCTCTGGAGACGATCTGTCCTCCTGGACTGGTCAGCTGTTGGCCGAGCGGGATCCCCTCTGGTTGCTCGAGCGGGTGGTGGTGACTTGCGCCGCTTTCGCCGCGGTGCGCCCTGGGACAGCGGCCTCACATGAGGTGGCAAAGGCCTTCTCGCTTTGTGTCTCCGCGTTGGTGGCCTTTGCTCCCCGCTGGGTGGAACTCAATCTGCCTGAGTCACTCCCTGCATGGATGCAGGGGGTAGCACGTCGCATCGAGCATGATCCGGACTCGCCCTGGTTCCTGCCCGTCGAGCTCTGGCGTCAGTGTGTGCTGGATCTCGCGGATGCTTCCTGGGCGTTGAGTGCGAGCCTTGCCAGCCACGGCAGCGAGCCCGGGGCTTCCACTCCGAGCCCCCTGGCGGAACTGCTGTCCTCACTGGGGCTCCCAGCGAGACTCTCCACAGAGGAGTCACGCGCTCTGTCAGCCCTGTGCGCGCCGTATCTCGCATCTCGCGGAGGACTGCTTGAGTCTTCCTTCTTCAAGCAGGTGTTCTCGGCGCGCGGACGGATGGAAGCGCTGGTCCAGGAGCCCTTCCTGGAGGAGTGGATGCGGAGTCATGGCCTCCGCGCTCTCAAGGCCGCGAACCGGCCCGAGACCTGGCGCGCGCTGGCGATTCCTGGAGACGGACACCCCGCTGGATATCTGCTCAACCGTGCCGGGCTCATGACCGAGTGGCACTCGGCATGGCTGCAGTTGACTCAATCCCATCCCAAGGATGCTGTTCAGGGCTGGGTGAAGGCGGTCATCCACCTTTCCGGTCTGGATGACTCCTCGGATGAACTCCGACAGCTCCTGCTGGATGATTGCCTGAAGTTCTTGAGTGATCGCGGTTTGAAACCCGAGGCACTGGCCGCGCTGCGAAAGGATTGTGTCTCCCAGAACGACACGGTCGACAGGGAAGGGGAGCGGCACGAGACGCAGGTGGCAATCCTACGGTTGCTCGACTTGACTGCCCCTGAATGGAAGCAGCTGATTGCCAAGTGGACAGAGCAGCCCGCGTTGGCATGGCGGACCCTGCTTGCGGCAGGAGCTCCCCAGGAGGACATCGCAGGGTGGTGCATCCAGAAGGGGCTGCAGCAGAGCCAGGCTCCGGAGGGCTACCGTGACGGGCCCGTGGGTGTATTGACCCACAACGCCCAGGTTCTCAGTACCGGCTCCTGGCAGCTCGCGTTCCAACAGTCGCGGGAGGCACTCAGCTGGATCCTGGATGAAGGGGACGCGAGTGCCCTCTCCGTTCTGGCCGAGGCGTGTCTATCTCCCGGTTCCAGCCCTGGTCATTTTGATCCCCCGATGGACAAGCTTGAGATGAACATCTCCCCGCCACTCAGCATGGTGCTCTGGCCGCGGGTGATTCACCGCCCTGAGGGGCGCGAGGCCTTCTATGCCCACATCGAGCGGGATGGCTTCCCAGGAGTGATGTTCTTCTTTGGGGCCAGCCCCCTCCCCAATGACGAGTCCGAGCTCTGGCTTGGACTCGCATTGCAATTGTTGAAGCCTCGCGCACTCTCGATGAGTCAGGGGGCTCCAGCCCTTGTGCCTGAGAATGAAGGAGCCGAGGCCCGGAGACTGCTGCGCTGCTTCGAGCAACGGTTCAAAACGCCGTGGAGCACAGAAGTCCAGTGGCCGAAGTTGGTGGTGCGAGCAGTCGTTCTCGCCTGCGCGGCGGCCCATGGTGTGGATGTCGCCGTGCCGCTTTCCACGCTCTTTCGTCAGCTCAAGGGCCTTCCCATTGCTCAGAGCGGCGATCTCGCCCTGGTGCTTGGCCAGGCACTGTCAGACCTCAACCAATACCACCAGGAGCACGCGAGCGAGGTCCTGGAGGAGGCGCTTTCGCCTGAACTCCTCCGTTCGATGTGGAGGGACAAGACGAGTGCCTTCTGGAGCGCGCTCATTCAAAAACACGGGAGTGCCAGAGTGTTGGCCATGCTCGATTCGTTGGAGCCCGTGGACTGCGGTCTGGGACTCGTGGATGCGCTGACGCGACTCGATATCGAGTCGCTCCGCCAGCGCGAGAACCGCTCGGAGTTGTTGCGGCCATTGCTGATTCGGGCGAGCCAGGGGCGATATGTCCCCTCCGCGCGCTTCTGGGAGGAGGCCTGGAAGGCGGCGCGCAGCCCTGCTGAGATTCCGGAACTCCCTGAACTGCCGCCGGGCCAATGGCTGGAGGAACTGCTCACCCAAAGTCAGCACTGGGAGCCGGAACGTCGTCAGCAGTTGCTGCGCCACCTGGCAGGATACTCGAGGCACGGGGAAGTGCAGCGCCGCTGCCTGGTCACCCTCCTGGCCTGAGCCCCTGGCCGCGTCTCCATGCAAGGGGCATGAACAGGCCGGCGATGACGGCCTTGAGCAGGCCCCCGGGGACGAAGGGGAGGAAGCCCTTCTGGAAGGCCGTGGCGAAGTCGAGCCCGGCCTTCACCTGGAGCCAGCACACGCCGATGACCAGGACCAGGACCTGGCCCGCGAAGAAGAGCGGAACCGCCGTCCACCACCGCCGGTCGTAGCCGTGGCGCGCCGCGAGGCCCACGAGGAACGCGGCGGGGAGGAAGCCCACCAGGAAGCCGCCCGTCGGACCGACCAGGGCTCCCCAGCCGCTGGCGCCCTTCGCGAAGAAGGGCAGTCCCACCGCTCCCAGCAGGAGATAGGCGGCCTGCGCGGCCAGGCCACGCCCGGGGCCGAGCGCCGCCGCCGTGAGGACGACCGCGAGCGTCTGTCCCGTGATGGGCACCGGTGAGCCCGGCACGGAGAGGGCGACCTGGGCGAGTAGCGCGGTGAACAGCGCCGCGCCCAGGACGAGCGCGGCTTCCTGCGCGCGCGTGCGCACGAAGCGGTCAGCCAGGACGGGGGCCGACGTCGAGGGGAGGGGAGACACGGGGCGATGCTCGGTGAGGACGCACCCCGGTGCAAGGCTTCCCTCGCGGTGCATGAGCCGCCCACGGGCGTCGTGAAACGGCTAGCGTCCCGGCCTTCTCGTGGTTGGAGGCTCTCGCTTTGACGAACCCCCTGCTCGGCACGCTCTCCCTGGTCCCCGTCACCTCGCTCTACGCCGCGCTCAACGCCTTCCTCACGCTGGCGCTCTCCATCAACGTCAGCCTGGTCCGCACGAAGCTCAAGGTGTTCCGGGGCGACGGAGGCCATGCCGGCCTCGGATCCGCCATCCGCGCGCATGGCAACAACGTCGAACAGGTCCCCCTGGCGCTCATCCTGCTGCTGTTGGCGGAGCTGAGCGGTGGGAACTCGACGGCGCTCCATGTCTTCGGCGGTGCGCTGCTCGTGGCGCGACTGGCGCATGCCGTCGGAATGCTCCGCACCAACCCCATCCAGGCGGTTGGCGCGACGCTGACCCTGGTCGTGCAGCTGGGCCTGGCGGGCTGGGTGCTCTGGCTGAGGCCCTGGGGCTAACGCTTGGCGATGTTCAGCTGGACGTTGCCGCACTCACCCGCGTAACCCTCGACGACGATGAGCAACTGGCTGCCCTTGATGAGCGTGAGGGTGATGCCGGACGTCAAGAGGTCGCCCGAGTCGTCGTTGCACTTCAGGACCTCGTTCGTGGCCTTGTAGTTCCGGATCTCCATGATGGTGTCGAAGTTGGAGTTCCTCGTGGAGAACGCATAGGTCCCCGTCGCGGGGACCTTCCACACCCAGGAGACGTCTCGCGACGAGCCCGACCCGCACGTGGTCGTCCACTGATTGCTCGCCGTGCAGCTCGTGGGATAGGTCGCGACCGGACTCCCCAGGGTGCTCGCCAGGTCTCCCGCGAGCGTCTGCGCCTCCACGCGCCGGGGCTCCTCGGACTGGCTGTCGTCCAGGACCTCGGCCTCCCCGGGGACGGAGCCGTCGAACTCCTCACCCTCCGGAAGAGGACCGCAAGCACCGAGGAACAACGCACACGAGGCCACACCCACAAGGGATTTGCCGATGTTCGCCATGGTTCACCTGGGCACGCCGCCATCCGGGACACGAAGGCCCGCCTCCCCCGCATGGGGAAATCCGGCCGGACGGACATGGATGGCTGTGCCCGCCTTGAACCCAAGGGTGCATCCGCCCATGAATGACAGCCATTGCCCCAGCCGGCCACGACACGGGCCATTTGTGGATAATATGGATTCCTAGCTCTCTCGGCCTTCCAGCGAATGAGATTGCAAGGGGGTGGATCTAACCCACGTCTTCCTTTGCCCGCGTCCGGACCTCGGCCGCGAACAGCTCCGCCGCGGGAGTGCGCGGGGCACCCTTGCGCCAGAGGAGCGCCGCGAGCTCCGAGCGGGGCGCGGGAGACAGCCGCTTCACCACCAGCCGCTCCGCGTCCGCGAGCCGTGGCTCCGGGAGCACCGTGACGGCGAGGCCCGCGCGGACGATGGCCAGAACGGTGGCCACCGCGTTCGATTCGAGCGCGATGCGAGGCGCGAACCGCATCGCCGCGAAGTGCGCGTCCACGCGGGCGCGCACCCGCAGGCCGCGTGACAGGAGCGCGAAGGGCTCCTCCGCGAGCAGCTTCACCCCCACGGACTCCGCGCCCGCCAGCGCATGTCCCCGTGCGACGACGAGCGCGAGCCGGCTGTCGAAGACAGGCTCCGCGTCCAGGTCCGCCAGCCGCGCGGGCGCATAGCCCAGGCCCACGTCCAGCTTCCCGTCCGCCAACTGCCGCTCCAGCTTCCGGACCACGGCCTCCTGCGCGCTCAGCGCCAGCCCGGGATGTCTGCGGAGCACCGCCGTCAGCGCGGGCACCACGAGGCCGCGCATGCTCGGGGGATAACCCACGCGAAGCGCCCCCGTGGCGAGTCCTCGCAACGCACCCACCGCGGACAGGCCCGCGTTCACGTCCTCCAGCGCGCGGGAGGCATAGGTGCGGAACAGCTCCCCGGCCTGCGTGAGCCGCACGCCGGTGCGAGCCCGCTCGAAGAGCGGTGTGCCGACCTCCTCCTCCAACTGGTGGATCTGATGCGACAGCGTGGGCTGGGAGACGTGCAGCCGCCGCGCGGCGCGCCCGAAGTGCAGCGCGTCCGCGACGGCGGAGAAGTAGCGGAGGTGTCGGAGCTCCATGGCGCCATCATAGATGGCATCTATCGGGTCGATGAAAACAGACGAATGTACGAATCGAAGCCCCTGGGTACATCTTCCTCGTCGCCAAGGAGAGGCACCCCATGAAGGCATCGGATCTGTTCGTGAAGGCGCTCGAAGCGGAGGGCGTGCGCAGTGTCTACGGACTGCCCGGCGAGGAGAACCTGGACCTGCTCGAGTCCATGCGCACCGCCGGCATGCGCCTGGTCGTCACCCGGCACGAGCAGGCGGCCGGGTTCATGGCCGCCACGCAGGGACGGCTCACCGGACGCGCGGGCGTGTGTCTGGCGACGCTGGGGCCGGGGGCCACCAACCTCGTCACCGCGGCCGCGTACGCGCAGCTGGGCGCAATGCCCATGGTGATGCTCACCGGCCAGAAGCCCATCAAGGTGAGCAAGCAGGGCCACTTCCAGATCGTCGACGTCGTCGGGATGATGCGGCCGCTCACCAAGTCCACGCGCACGCTCGTCTCCGCGGAGCACGTGCCCTCGGCGGTCCGCGAGGCCTTCCGCCGCGCCGAGGAGGAGCGCCCCGGCGCCACCCACCTGGAGCTGCCCGAGGACGTGGCGCGCGAGCCCACCGAGGCCCTGCCCCTGTCGCCGGGTGTCGCGCGCAGGCCCGTGGCGGATGAGTCATCCATCGCCCAGGCGGTGGAGGCGCTCGCGTCGGCCCGCCGTCCGCTGTTGATGATTGGCGCGGGGGCCAACCGCAAGCTGACGTCGGAGATGCTCCGTGCCTTCGTGGACCGCGTGGGCCTGCCCTTCTTCAGCACGCAGATGGGCAAGGGCGTGGTGGATGAAACGCATCCCCTGTGGATGGGCACCGCCGCGCTGTCCGACGGCGACTTCGTCCACCGCGCCATCGAGGCCTCGGACTGCATCCTCAACGTGGGCCATGACGTCATCGAGAAACCCCCGTTCGTCATGCGCGACGGCCGCCGCACGGTCATCCACCTGAACTTCTCCTCGGCGGAGGTCGACCCCGTGTACTTCCCGCAGGTGCAGGTGACGGGAGACCTGGCGAACGCCGTGTGGCGCATCGCGGAGGGCGTGGGGCCGCGCTCGCACTGGGACTTCACGCCCTTCGAGAAGTCGCGCGCGGGGCTCGACGCGCAGTTCGTCAGTGGCGCCGCGGACGACCGCTTCCCCATCTACCCCGCGAGGCTGGTCGCGGAGGTGCGCCGCGCCATGCCGGAGGACGGCATCGTGTGCCTGGACAACGGCATGTACAAGCTGTGGTTCGCCCGCTACTACCGCTGCCGCCGGCCCAACACGCTGCTGCTCGACAACGCGCTCGCGACGATGGGCGCGGGGCTGCCGTCCGCCATCGCCGCGAAGCTCGTGCACCCCCGGCGCAAGGTGGTGGCCGTCTGCGGTGACGGCGGGTTCATGATGAACTCGCAGGAGCTGGAGACGGCGGTGCGCCTGAAGCTGGACCTGGTGGTCATCGTCGTGCGCGATGACGGCTACGGGATGATCCGCTGGAAGCAGGAGGAGATGGGCCTGCCCGACTTCGGGATGACGTTGGGCAACCCGGACTTCGTCCGCTACGCGGAGGCCTACGGCGCACGGGGTCACCGCCCGTCGAGCGCCACCGAGTTCGGCGCCACGCTCACGCGCTGCCTGGAGTCGGGCGGCGTGCACGTCATCGACCTGCCCATTGATTACACGGACACCGCGCGGGCGCTCGGTGCCGGTCCCCTGGTGGAGTCGTGAGCCATGGGCACACACGCGAAGGAGAGGAACCCCATGCTGGCTGAGCGCTACCCCTACTACCTGGCCAACCGGCCGATGCAGCCCAACGCGGAGCTGCCCGTCACCGACAAGTACACAGGGGAGGTCGTCACGCGCGTGGCCGTGGCGGACGCGGCCGCAGTGGAGGAGGCCATTGCCGCGGCGGTGCGCGCGACGGGGCCCATGCGCAGGCTGGCGCCGTATGCCCGGCAGCAGGTGCTGGAGCACTGCGTGCGTCGCTTCCAGGAGCGGGCGGAGGAGTTCGCGCTCGCGCTCTGCATCGAGGCGGGCAAGCCGCTGCGCGACGCGCGGGCGGAGGTCACCCGGCTCATCGAGACCTTCAAGGCCGCGGCGGAGGAGGCGGTGCGCGGCGGCGGCGAGGTCCTCAACCTGGAGGTGTCACAGCGCACGGCGGGCTACCGGGGCTTCACGCAGCGCGTGCCGGTGGGGCCGTGCTCGTTCATCACGCCGTTCAACTTCCCGCTCAACCTGGTGGCGCACAAGGTGGCGCCCGCCATCGCCGCGGGCTGCCCCTTCGTCCTCAAGCCGTCGGACCGCACGCCGGTGAGCGCGCTGCTCATGGCGGAGGTGCTCGCGGAGACAGCGCTGCCCGAAGGCGCCTTCTCCGTGTTGCCCACGCGCCTGGAGGATGTGGGGCCCTTCATCGAGGACGACCGGCTGAAGCTGTTGTCGTTCACCGGCTCGGAGAAGGTGGGATGGGATTTGAAGGCCCGCGCCGGCCGCAAGAAGGTGGTGCTGGAGCTGGGGGGCAACGCGGCCTGCGTGGTGGACGCGGACCAGGCCGGGCGCCTGGACTTCGTCGCGGACCGCATCGCCCAGGGAGCCTTCTTCCAGGCGGGGCAGAGCTGCATCTCGGTGCAGCGCGTGCTCGCGCACGAGTCGCTGTACGACGCGCTGAAGGAGCGGCTCGTCGCGAGGGCGAAGGCCCTGCGCGCGGGCAACCCCCGGGACGAAACCACCACGCTGGGGCCGCTGATTGACGAGCCCGCGGCGCGGCGGCTGGAGGGATGGATTCAACAGGCCGTGGAGCGGGGGGCCCGGGTGTTGACGGGAGGAGGGCGGCGAGGCGCGCTGCTCGAGGCCACCGTGCTGGAGGGTGTGCCGGAGGACGCGGCGCTGTGCGCGGAGGAGGCCTTCGGTCCGGTGGTGCTGCTCCAGCCGTTCCGCGACTTCGACGAGGCCCTGAGCCGGGTGAATGACAGTCGTTACGGCCTCCAGGCGGGACTCTTCACCCAGGACCTGTCCCGGGCGATGCGCGCCTGGGATGAGCTGGAGGTGGGCGGGGTCGTCGTCGGTGACGTGCCCAGCTTCCGGGTGGACACCATGCCGTATGGCGGCGTGAAGGGCTCCGGACTGGGCCGCGAGGGCGTGAAGTACGCCATCGAGGACATGACGGAAGTGCGGCTGCTGGTGCTCCGTCAGGGGTGAGTCGCCAGGTCTGCCTTCGTACAGGGGAGGCAACACAAAAAAGTTGCTAGGCTCTTTGTCGATGACCGAGCCATCGCCTTCCCTGGAATCGGAGAATGCTTCCATCGTCACACCGACGGAGGCCCCTGACTCAACTGATGGCGACCAGAGAGACCGAGGTCAGGAAGCCGCGCGCGAGCCACCAGGGCGTGGCATGCAGCACCAGTTCTCAGCGGCCATCCTTGCGACGCCCTGGCAGGAGATACTGGGAACGCTGCCCGTTCGGGTCGCGAATGCACTGCGCCGAGCAGGCCTGACGACAGTCGGTGACGTGGTGAGCTGGCAAGCTCAGGGGGCGGAAACATCCAACTTCGGCCGGGTTTCACGGCGAGCGCTTCGCGACGCACTGGAGCGGCTTCCAGTCATCGAGGTTGCCGCGGATGAAGGTGCCGTCAGCACGCCGCGCCAGGATCAGGTGATCAAGCAGGCGTTGTCGCAGCGCGGGATTGTCCTCACCCTCCCATGGGCCAAGGCAATGCCTTCGATGTCCAAGGCCACCCAGCGATTCCTGGCCTCGGCGAACGCCGTGACACTCGAAGATGTGTTTCGGGTGTTGACGTCCCGTGACGACGTTCAGGACCAGGCCTCCAACGAGACATCGATTGGGCCCGGGGATGAGCTCCTGCGGAGCCTGGAAGCCCTGGCGTATGTCGGGCTGCCTCAGGGTGTCTCACCCGTGATGGATGGGGCGGCCTCGATTCCAGCACATGCCTTGCTGGAAAGTGCGTTGAGCGCGCTGCGAAACGAAGTGCGCCTGCCTCTTGAGGCTCGCTTCTATCAGGGGCTGACGCTGGAGGAGATTGGACTGGAGGGTGTCGGGAAGGAGGGCCAATACACGCGCGAATATGCCCGGCAGCTTGTCTTGAAGGGGTTGAAGGCGCTTCGGCACCAATGGGGGGCACGGATGCGACATGCCCTCGGCTCTCTTCTGCCTGAGATGGAAACAGCAGGTGGGCTGTTACACGTGGATGAGGTCGCGAGCGTGGCGGGTGCTTCGCCCGCTCAAGTTCGCCTGATGCTGACCATCGCGGGTCCGAACGAGGTTGAATTTCGTTTGGATGATTTCCTCGTTGATGCCCGTGTAGGGCCCTTCCAGAAAACGCGTTCACGCCTTGCGAAACGTCTCCAGGATAATGCGCTTACGGGCGTGTCGCCGGAGGACTTGTCGAGTCACTTTGAGCATGCGGAGGGATTGCGACTCACTCCGGCCGTGGCGGAGCGCCTTGCAGCGAAGCTCACTCCTTTGCAGGCTCTTTCCAACGGGAGATGGGTCGCGGCGGCAGCCAGGCTTCCTCAACGCGTGGGTGAATTCATGCGGCTGGCCACCCAGCCCATGCGGTTGATTGAAATCGCCGAAAAGCTGGGCATAGACGCGGCCGGGAATGACGAGGAGGAGTCAGGACCATCCGATCTGGATGACGCCAGTGTGCTGACTGCTCCTTCTGACCAGGAGGAGCCACAGCCATTTCGAGTCTTGCAGAGCATCCTTCTTCGCAGTCCCGAAGTCTTGCTCTGGGATAAGTCCGTATACGGTCATCAACGCCTGCTGACGCTTACCGCTGACGATGTCCTTGCGGTCAAGGCCTGGTGTGTTCGGAAAATCGAGAATCAATCGGGGCCGTTTTCAACAGCGGCCCTGCTTGATGAGATGCGCAAGGATGGCCTCGGTACGGGGAATCTGAACCCGTTCAATCTTCGGTCGATTCTCGGGCGGACCCACGGCTTCGTTGGACTGCGCAAGAACTGGGTTGGTTGGGCCGCCACTTTCAAACGTGAAACCCTCACCCTGGCCCACCGCTTTCCCGACATTGCCCAGGACTGGCACCCCACTCGCAATGGTTCGCTTACAGCTGGAGACGTCTTTAGCACCAGCACGAAAAAGCACTGGTGGATTTGCCGTAAGGACGCCTCGCATGAGTACGAGGCATCCATTGGAAGTCGCACTCAACAGGGCAATGGATGTCCTCGATGCAACCGCGGATGGACCGTCGCCAATGTGCGCTATTTCGTAGCCTCATTGATCGAGCATCTGGACGCATTCACGCCAGCCGAGCTCTACCTCCTGTTTCAGCAGAACGGGCTGTTTGATAGCAAAGCCCGAAAGATCTTCGCGCGAGCCCTTTCGACAGGGCGGCTGCCGCGCACGGAACTCGAGAAGTTCTCGCTCGGTCAACCGTCGTCGATTGACACGCTTCTCGCTGCGGTTGGCGATTCAGAGGATGATTCTGTCGCCGCCGGGGGAGAAGGCTCAAGGAATGCGGTGAGGACGGCTGAAGGGGGGAACAGAGAGCTCGTCGAGCCAATATCCCGCGAGGATCTCGGGGAACTTCAGAGCGAGGACCTTCCAGCGGTCGAGACGCAGGTCGTCCTGCGTGCGTTGGACACAAGGTTGATCGTGAGCGCTGATGAGGAGGCCGTTCAATTCCTCATTGCTTCGGGGCTCTCGAAGCTCTGGAAGCATGCCTTCGTGGACGAGGCGGGCGCCGTCGCCCAGGCCGAGCAGCACAAGGGTGCTGGATACTCCACGGAAGTCCGTGACCGCTTCCTGCAGGAGTATGGGGAGGCGAAGGCGCTTACGATTCCTTCGGGCTACGCATTCCGGGTTGATGGAAGACTCGCACCGCCCAACCTCATGCAGCGCTTCGTTGCCGCACGCGTGCGTGATCGACGCCGCGTGGGCAATTGGTCTGGCACTGGTGCGGGCAAGACACTGTCAGCGGTGCTTGCCAGTCGGATCGTCGAGGCACGCCTCACCGTCATCTGCTGTCCGAATGCCGTCGTGGAGGGTTGGGCAAGTGCCATCATGGCGGCGTTTCCCGACAGCGTCGTCGCAACCAAGACGTTCGTGCCGCCGTGGGCCCGACTCGCGGGGGATGAGACCGGCATGGCGGGGGGCGCTGCGCGCCCACGTTATCTGGTGCTCAACTATGAAAAGTTGCAGCAGCCTGACTCGGATGGACTGATTCACGCGCTCATTGAGCGGGAGAGCATCGACTTCGTCATCATCGACGAAGTTCATTTCGCGAAGCAGCGCAACGCGGAAGAAATGTCGCTGCGCAAACAGCGGCTCGCCGCGCTTCTGTCCTGTGCGGCCCAGCAGAATCCGGGACTTCGTGTGCTGGGGATGTCGGCGACGCCTGTCATCAACAACCTGCAGGAAGGCAAGAGCCTCGTCGAGCTCATCACGGGCCTGCAGTATGATGAGCTTCGAACGCAGCCCACCGTGGCGAACTGCATGGCCCTTCATCAGCGCCTTGTGACAATCGGGACGCGATGGATGCCGGAGTATGGCCTTGAGTATCGAGAGGTCAGAGCGGAGGTAGACTGCAGCGCTCAGTTGGATGAGGTTCGAGCGCTTGGGACGAAGGGCAGCCCCCTCGCTCTCGAGCAAATCCTGACCCGAGCACGCCTGCCAGTCATTCTCGAGCACATCCGCCCGCAGACCGTCATCTACACCCACTTCATTGATGGTATTGGCCGTGAGCTTGAGGAGGCCATCACCCAAGCCGGGTGGAGCGTGGGCTTCTACACGGGAGACGACAAGAGTGGGCTCCAGCGCTTTCTCAGGCGAGAGGTTGACGTCCTGATTGGCACGGCATCCATTGGCACGGGTGTGGATGGTCTGCAGTTCGTGTGCAATCGTCTCATCGTCAATGTGCTTCCCTGGACGAATGCCGAGTTCGAGCAACTCAAAGGCCGCATCTATCGACAGGGGCAGGGTGAGAGGGATGTGACGCTGGTTCTCCCTCTTACCTATGCGGAGTTGCCGGGCGGAAGATGGTCTTGGTGCGGTTCGAAGATGGACCGCCTCAACTTCAAGAAGAGCGTGGCGGATGCAGCAGTGGATGGAGTCGTGCCCGAGGGGCACTTGCGCACGCCGGAGCAGGCATACCAGGATGTCATGAGCTGGATGGCGCGGCTGGATGAGGGGCGCATTGCTCAGGTTGAGCGGACACCCATTCATGCGCCTTTGTCTCCCCTCATGCCCGAGGAGACCTCGCGTCGCTCTGGCTACGGGGATTTCTCCCAGATGAATGGGCGATGGAATACAGCCGCCAGTGCCACGACGCACGAGCGTCTGGCGGCGCATCCAGAGGAATGGTCTCAATACCACGCGCTCTATCGAGCGGCACGTGCCGACTGGCAGCTCACCCCCGTCGAGGAGGTGATTCGCTGGTGTTCCCAGCGCTCCGACTATGTCGTGGGAGATTTCGGGTGTGGCGAGGCGCTCCTCGCCCGGGCGCTCGAAGGCCGCCACACCATCCACAGCTTTGACCACGTCGCCATCGACGACCGCGTTGTCGCGACAGACATCTCTCATGTCCCACTTGCGGATGGCGTCCTTGATCTTGCGGTATTCTCACTCTCTCTCATGGGCGCCAATTTCACGGACTATCTCCGTGAGGCGCGCCGCACGTTGAAGCTGGACGGCCACTTGCACATCTGGGAGGCGTCGTCTCGCTTTGCAAGTCTTGAAGAGTTCAATCGAGGGCTCTATCGCCTGGGGTTCGATGTCATCCGTGCGGAGCCTCGCTGGAAGTTCACGCACATTCATGCGATCAAGACCTCACGTGACGCTGTCCCAGGTACCCTCCTCCAATTCTGAGCAAGGAATAATCCGTGATGCTCTTGAAGGCTGTCGTCCTCCTGTCGCTGGCTTCGGCACCTCCCGAGAAGCCGGCGTGTGCCACCACCAACATCGAGACCGCGCTCCAGCACCTGACGGCACACCTCAAGACGGCCGTGCCGGAAGCGTCGAAGGACGACTCGGTGGATAACTCCGCGATGTACTTCGCGGAAGAGGCCGTGGGGCAGACCTGGACGGTCCGCGACGTGCCCAACGGCTATGTGTCCACGGGGAATGATGCCGGCACGCGCTACGAGGCCGCTCTCTTCAAGAACCCGGAGGGCTACCACCTGGCGATCGTGGGCACCGGGGACTCGGTGATCAACACCGCGGTCTACCGGTGCGACAAGTCGGGCCTGACGCTGGAGAGGGAGGGCCTGGAGGTGCCCCTCGAGAAGGCCATCCAGCTCTACGAGAAGGCGGGGCTCATTGCTCCCAAAGGCAAACCCGGGCTGACCCGGAAGGACCTCAAGGATTGGGGAGGCTCCATCCTGGCCTACCACCTGCCCCGGAAGGGCCGGGTCATCCGCATCACGTCGTATGTGGATGAGCCCAGCTCCGCCTATGGCAAGGACCTGGGCACCCTCGAGTACGTCCAATCGAAGTTCCAGGTCGTCCCGCTCAAGACGAAGGCGCGGTGAGCTGCCCTCGGAGGGGCCTCAATTCGACAGCTGCTGGCAGGTGGTCCCTCCGTTGGCGTTCTTCACGTAATACATCAGGCCCACGTTCGGATCCCTGAGGACCGACCCGAAGGCAGACGTGAACGCGTTGAAGTCCGTGAAGAAGACGTGCCCGCTGAAGTTGGGGTCGCGGTAGTAGATGCAGTCCTTGTTGACGCTGACCCCGCAGAGGGCGATGGCATGCGTGGCCGCACCCGACGTCGGGACCAGCGGGCACTTGTAGGCGGGGAAGCCGACCGACTTCGTGTAGTTGTGCACCGTGGTGGCGTCGACGGTCCCCATGCTGAGCGGGGAGCCACACCAGAGCGGGCCGTGGGCCTTCATGAAGACGTCGAGCTTGCTGGTGCTGCCCAGGATGTCCATCGTCGTCAGCTTGTCCAGGCCCCTGAAGCCCAGCATCGTCAGCAGATAGCCGCGGGCGAAACCCTGCTTCTTCCAGTCCATGAATTGTTGCAGGGACGCTTGGACATCCTGTTCGCCGTATTTCCTGGCGGCGACGAAGCTGCTTTCAATCTGGCTGCGATAGAAGTGGATCTCCTTCTCGCCGTGCTGCCCGGTCAGCAACTGGATGACCTGGTCCAGCCCATCGAACCGTCTTCCCTCAAGCTGACTGAGGGAGTTCTTGATGCCGGACGGCAACGGCATGTCCTGCGGCCGGATGAAGGTCGGCATCGGCACCCGCTGCGTATTCGTGGGGTTGACCATGGAGTCCGGCAGGAGATCCCACTTGTAGACGGGGTCCAGCGCCTTGAACCCCGTCCGGCTCAACGCGGAGTTGAGCTGCACCTTGTCCGTGGTCTTGTTCTTCGCCGAGCCCATGAAGCCCTGGTGCGCCTGCAGCAGCTCCTGGTCGCCCAGGTTGTTCAGGTTCTGGTTGTTGTCGGCGATGAAGGTGCTGATCTTCCTGATCAGGGAGATCCATTTCTGTCCGGCGGGAGGCCATGGCTCATGGCAGCGGGCCACCATCTTGGCTGCGTAGTACCAGCACGTCGGGCCCTTCTGGGCGTTGGTCGAATTGCCGATGGGGGGCACCGCGTAGAGGATCGACATGGCATTCCGAGCATAAGCCAGGCGTAGAGTGCGGCGTCATGGCACGTCGTGGAACCTGGCAGGGATGGGCAGTCGCATCCGCCTACTGGACGCTGGCCGGCCTGGCGGCCGCGAGCGAATCCCACTCCGTGGGTGGGATGGAATGGGGACATGCGCTGCTCACGTCGATGGCGGCCCATGTCCTCTGGGTGCCCCTCACCATGACCATCGTCGCGTTCGGGCTGCGCTTCCCGCTGGAGCGGCGGCAGGTGACGTCGCGAGTCGCGCTCCACGTGGGCGGAGCGCTCGCCGTCTCGTTCATCCGCGCGGCGATGATCTTCTCCCTGGACCCCTGGGTCGGCTGGTACGCGCAACGTCCCCCCTTCGTGGACGTGCTCGAACACGCGCTGCTCTCCAACCCGTTCGTCTATCTGACCGTGCTCGGCGTGGCGCACGCCGTCTACTACGCGGACCTGCTCCACCTGAGGGAGACCCAGCTGGCCCGCGCGCAGCTGCACTCGCTCAAGGCGCAGCTCCACCCCCACTTCCTCTTCAACACGCTGAACTCCATCTCCGCGCTCGTGCATCGCGACCCGAACGGGAGCGAGCGGATGATCGCGCGGCTGAGCGACCTGCTTCGCGGCACGCTCGAAGCCGCGGGCACGGAAGAGGTATCGCTCCAGGAGGAGCTGCGAGCGCTGCAGCCGTACCTGGACATCCAGGGGGTGCGCTTCGCGGACCGGCTCACGGTGAAGCACGACATCGCGCAGGACGCGCTCGGGGCCCACGTCCCGCACCTCGTCCTCCAGCCGCTCGTGGAGAACGCCATCCAGCACGGAATCGCGCCGGGCTCGGAGCCGGGGACGGTGACGCTGGTCGCCCGGCGTGAAGGGCCCGAGCTCCACCTGGAGGTCCGCGACGACGGCGTCGGTCTCAAGGAGCCCCCTGCGGACATCTCCCAGGGCGTGCGCGGCGGCCGGGGCCTGCGCATCACCCGCGAGCGCCTGGTGCAGCTGTATGGCGGTGCCCACCGGCTGGAGCTCCGGGACGCGGTGGGGGGCGGTACCACGGTGGCGCTCGCCATTCCCTTCCGCACGGAGCCCTCGCCATGAGCGCCGCCCTGCGCGTGCTCATCGTCGACGACGAGCCGCTCGCCCGGCAGCGCCTGAAGGACCTGCTGGCGGAGGCCCCCGACATGCAGCTGGTGGGGGAGTGCCGCAACGGCCATGAGGCCATCGCGGCCATTGGCTCCGAGCGTCCGGACCTCGTGCTGCTGGATGTGGAGATGCCCGGGCAGGACGGCTTCGGCGTTCTCCGGGCGCTCGCCCCGGGCCCCGCGCCCGCGGTCATCTTCGTGACGGCCCACCGGGACTTCGCGGTGCAGGCGTTCGAGGCCAACGCGCTCGACTACCTGCTCAAGCCCTTCGACCGTGAGCGCTTCCGCTCCAGCCTGGAGCGTGCGCGCGACCGGCGGCGGACCGTGCCGTCGTCCCTGGACGCGGCGCTGCTCGAACGGCTCGAGTCGCTCGCCGCCCGTCCCGCCGCCGCGCCCGCGCGCTATGTGTCGCGGCTCGTGGCGCGGGTGGGGTGGCGCATGCGCTTCCTCCCGGTGGAGGACATCGACTACCTGACGGCGGAGGGCAACTACGTCGCCGTGCACGTGGGCAAGCAGTCGCACCTCACGCGCGAGACGATGGCGGCGCTGGAGGAGAAGCTCGACCCCAGGCAGTTCCTGCGCGCGCATCGCTCGTTCATCGTGCGGCTGGACCGCATCGAGGAGGTGGAGCCGCTGGCCCCCGGCGAGTTCGTGTTCGTCCTGCGGGATGGCACGCGGCTGACGTCGGGCCGCAGCTACCGCGCGCAGGTGCAACGCGCGTTGGAGCTGTCGACGTGAGGCGGACTTCCACCGTTCGTCCCTGACCCTCCACGGTTCGTCACATCTCCTTGGACCCCTTCGCCGCCGCCGGGCGACGGTGCGTTCAACAAAGGAGATGCACATGCATCGTTTCGCCAGGCAGTGGTCGATGAACGTCCTCCTCGCCGTCTCCTCGATGGTGGTGTCCGGTGCCGCCGGGGCCCAGGAACTGGAGCCGGAGTTCGCGTCATGGGAGCGGCCCCGGTGCGAGCCGGGAGGCAGCCTCTTCGCGCCCGGGGAGATCTCCCTGGAGGAGCGCTCGGAGTACCGGCTCGCGCTGTCCGCGGACGGGAAGACGGCGTACTACCACGTCGACTCGGACACGCCGCCGTACCAGGCCATCTACGTGACCCAGCTGAAGAACGGCCACTGGGGGCCCGGAGAGGTGGTGTCGTTCTCGGGCACGTACAAGGACTCGGATCCGTTCCTCTCTCCGGATGGGCAGTCCCTCTTCTACTCCTCCACCCGCCCCGTGAACGGGGGCGCCGAGCGCCCGGACACCGACCTCTGGGTCGTGCACCGCGTCCGCAACGGCTGGGGAACGCCCGAACACCTGGGGCCGCTCGTGAACTCGCCGAGAGAGGAGCTGTACCCCAGCGTGACGCGCGACGGGACGGTCTACTTCGCGAGCGGCACGTTCGAGACGGACTTCGAGATGTACCGCGTCCGGCGTCAGGGCAATCACTACACCGCGCCGGAGAACCTGGGCCCCGCGGTGAACACCCCGGACTCGTGGGAGTACAACCCCTGGGTGTCCCCGGATGGACGGGTGCTCGTCTTCGCCTCGCTCAACCGCCCCGGAGGCTACGGGCTGGGGGACCTGTACGTGAGCTTCAACGTCGCGGGCCACTGGACGCCCGCCGCCAACCTGGGGCCCGCGGTGAACACGGAGAAGGACGAGTTCCACCCCACGCTGAGCCGTGACCTGGGCCAGCTCTACTTCGTGCGGCAGACGTGGGATCCGTTCGTGCCCTCGGACCTCTACCACCTGGACACGCGCTGCCTCTGGCAGTGACAGGAATTGTCACGCATGAAGCCGGATTCGTAGCGAATCCGGCTACACGCGAAGGTCCTGACGCCTATCGCAGCCCAGACATCAGGGCGTGCGTGCCACCTTCTGGAGGGTGAAGCTTTGCAGCCCCACTCCCTGGAGGGACACTTCCCGGAGCGCGTGTGAATGGGATTGGACGCCTTCGGGCCGGAAGGTGACCAGGTCCACCGCGACCGACAGCGTGTGGTCGGGGAAGCGGACGGGCTTGGGGAACGGAAAGTCCAGGCCGGGCGTGCAGCCCTCACCGTTGGGGCCGGCGATGACGCCGTGGCCGCTGCCCCACTTCCCGGGGAAGGCCACCAGCCGGGAGAACTTCGCGTCATCCCCCGGGCCTGCCGGCCCACCGAAGCTCTCCGGGACGGGGGCCACGCCGAAGCGCTCGAAGGCCAGCTTCCCGCCGACGTAGCCGCGCACGGTGTAGGTGGAGGCCCCGTGCACGGACGGGTCCACGTAGATGGCGCCCTGGCCCTCCGCCTTCGAGCGGGCCACCACCACCCGCTCCAGCAACTCCGACGTGCCGTCCGGCTGCGCCCCGATGTAGGTCAGCAGCATCCGGCTGCTCCCATCCGGCTCCAGCGGGCTCAGCCAGGCATCCCAGCCGGTGGCGCCCTCCAGGTGGAGGCTCACTCCCGACTGCTTGCCGTCCGTGCTCTCCACGAGCAGCCCCTCGTTCGTGGCGGACAGCTTCGAGGCGTCCACCGGGCAGCTCTCCACGCCGTCGAACCACGTGCAGCCTTCGCCCGCCGCATCCCTGGCGATGCCCGGCGTCGCGGCGAACAGCAGCCCGACGCCCAATCCGAGTCCGAGTGCGTTACGAATGAGTGAGCCGCGATTCTTCCAGCGCATGTCCATGGCCTTGCTCCGTGGAGAGGGGTTGGGGGTCCTGCGCCGGAAAGTGATTGCAGGGGCCGTGCCCGGCGACTTCATGACTTCCCGTGTCGTGGCGCGGCGGGCATTCTCCCCGCGCAGCAGTTCCCCCCACGAAAGAGACAGGCATGCTCACGGATCAGGTCCGCAAGGCACGGCAGAAGCTGGTGTTGGCCCACTTCCATGACGAGGTGAGGCAGGACTGGGACTCTGTCCTGTCGACCTTCCCGCACCCGCATTACGAGCTCATCCCCACCCTGACGGTGCACGACGGGAACAGCGCGGTGCGCGACTACTACCGCGACACCCGCGTGGCCTTCCCGGACCAGCACCACGAAATCATCTCGCTGCGGCACAGCGATGACGCCGTCATCGTGGAGTTCTGGCTCATGGGCACGCACCTGGGGCCGCTGGGCCAGATTCCCGCCACGGGCAACACGTTCCGGGTGCGCATGTCGGCGTACTTCATCTTCGACGCGTCGGAGACGCTGGTGTGCGAGCGCGTCTACTTCGACACGCTCAGCATCCTCAAACAGCTCGTCGGTGGGCTGGACATGAAGAACCCGAAGAACTGGCTGCTCGCCGCGCGGTGCCTCAAGGGCCTGCTGGCGATGTCCGGCGACAAGCCCGTGCCCATCCTCACCCAGACGACTCCGCCGGTCTTCAACGACTGACGCTTGCGCATGCCGCAGGCCAGGAGAACCCAGGAGGTCCTTGCAGGAACATTCTGTTCAGAATCCGCAACCCTCCCAACTGTTGGCGGTAAATCCAGTTTGTTCGGTTTGTTCTTGGATGTAATGTTCGAGTCTGTGGATGAGGTCATCCACGCGGTGCGTCCCTTTGGGCGTCCCCGACTGACGAGAGAAAGACCAACCATGAAGAAGCTGCTCCTGGGGCTCATGCTGGCCGCCGTTCCGATGGTGGGATGTGGTACGGGCGCGGAGGACTACCCCTCCGACAACGCCGAGATGATCTCCACCGAGTCCGGTCAGAGCATCATCCTCGACCACAACCCGATGACGTCGTCGGACGAGCCGCTGGCGTCGATGGAGTCGCCGTCCGAGGTCTCGGCGATGGGCCCCAACTGCTGGGTCACGCTCCTGTACTGTAAGTGGCCCGGCACGGACATCGGCGTCTGTAAGGACAACGGCAAGTGCACCGCTGCGCAGCTGCGCAATAACTGCATCGCCCTCTACAACAAGACCTGCTAGGCCTTTCAACGCCGCGCAGCTGTCCAAGAAGCCCGGCACCCACGAGGGACGCCGGGCTTCTTGTCTGGGGGCCTACAGCCCCGTGCTCTCGAGCAGCACGTACGCGTTCTCGCTGGGGAAGTACCCGGGCGAGAAGACGTTCGCGTCCGTGACGAAGGCACGGTCGCCCAGGATGGCCAGCTTCGGCCCGGTGGTGGAGCGGATGAACAGCGGCACCGCCAGCTGCGTCTCCGGCCAGCGCACCATGCCGTCCGTGCCGAAGGACGTGTCCAGGTCGCCGTTGGGCAGCAGGCGGAAGAGCACGGGCTTCGCGTACACGTCCGCGAAGACGAGGATCTTCCCATCCGCCTGGATACGAAGGCCGCTGACGTCCACCACGTCGAGCACGCCCGCGGGTGCGGTGAGCTCCCGCACGCCCGCGGGGCCGAAGGTGACGTCCGGCTTGCCGTCCGCCGTGTACGCCACGAGCTTGAGCACGCCGTGCGCTTCACCGCCGACCTTCACGTCCTGCCGTTCGCCCGCGAGCAGCAGGCCACCGTTGGGCCGCGCCACCAGGGCGTGGGCCTGGCCGTCCTCGCTCTTCGCGATGCCAGCGGTCCCGAACGTCATGTCCTGGCTGCCGCTGGAGGTGATGCGCACGGCCGCGAAGTGGTCACCCCCGGCCAGGACGACGCTGGAGCCCTGGAGCACCATGCCCTGCACGGATTCGGCATCCGTGTACGCGCCGCCAATCCAGCTGCCGGACGGGCTGCCCGCGGACTTGAACGTCGTGTCGAGCGAGCCGTCCGCGTTGTAGCGGATCAGCGCGAAGTCCTCGTCCAGCCCGTCGGACTTGGTCAGGAAGCCGCCGACGTAGAAGCGGCCGTCCGCCAGGGGCAGGATGCCGCGGACGGTGCCCACGAAGTTGACCGAGTTCTCCTCGCCGAAGTGCAGGCGCGAGCGGCCATTCTTGTTGAAGCCCGTGTCCAGCTGCCCGTCGGGCTTGAGCTTCACCACCGCGAAGTCGCGCGAGTTCGTCTTGTTGCCGCCCCGGGCGAAGCCCGCGACCAGGAGGCTGCCGTCCGCGAGCACCGCCACCGTGTCCGCGCGGTCGTCCTGCTCCCGCTGGCCGGAGATGGGGCCCTTGGCGGGGCCTTCGAAGTCGAGCACCACGGAGCCCTGCGTGCCGAACGACGTGTCCACCTCACCCGACGCGGTGTAGCGCCGCACGAGCAGGTCCACGCCCGTGGTGGCCAGGTTCGCCTCGGTGGAGCCCACCACGATGAGGCCTCCGTTGGACACCGCCAGCGCCCGGCCCTCCTCCGCGGGGAGCTTCGTGCCGGCATCCGGTGGCGTCCCCGCGTCCGGCTGCGTCCCTCCGTCCGGGGAGGGGTTGTCGTCAGGGGCGCCGTCGTCGCCTCCGCAGGCCCCGCCGCCCACGAGCAGGGCGCTCGCGACCAGTGCCGCCCACGCAGCCCTCCGCACGCTGTGATTCATTCGAGATGTCCCTTCCGGTCGTTCCAGTGCCGCCGTTGCACCGGGGTTACGCCGTCAGGGGCATTTATTCTCCGGGCCGGGGTGAGCGCCGACTCGACCCCGGACGTTTCTCACGCGTAATCCGACCTCAGCTGTTGTTTCAGCGTGTCATCCAGATTGAGCTGCGCGGACAGGAGCTCCCAGTAGTCCGGCCCGCCCACGGTGGGCGCGTCGAGCGTGATGCGCCCGGCCACCCGGTCCAGGTCGGTGATGAACGCGGAGGCTTCAGGACCGGTGGCGAAGACGTCCTGCGGCTCATTGTCGAGCACGAGCTCGAAGGGCCTGGGGGCGCCGGGGCGCAGCTGTGCGCGCTCCTCGCGGTCCATCCGGTGGCGGAAGTCCGGCAGGTCCGCCATGGCCTCTTCGAGGAGCGCGCGCGCCGCTTCGAAGCCCACGTCGTTGAGGGGGGAGTCGTCCGCCCACAGGGAGAAGGCCTTCTCGACGCCGTCGACGGTCCAGGGCTCGGTGGGATGGCCCGGGTCGAAGGCGAGCGACTCCATCAGCGCTCGGTCTCCGTAGCGGGCCACGCCATCCACGATGACGAGGCGCACCTGCTTCTCCGTGGCGGAGATCAACGCGTCATAGGGGTCGCCGTCGGTGCCCGCGATGACCAGCAGGTCCGCGAGGGCGTTGGCTCGGAGCGTGCCCAGCTGGGTCTGCCAGCCCGTGACGCGGGCGGCGTCCGCCGTCACCGAGCGCACCAGGGTCTTGGAGGACAGGGACACGCCCTGGCGCGCTGCTTCGTGGCGGGCGACCTTCAGCTCCTGGAGGAGGTTCTTGCTGCCGGTGGGGGACCAATCACAGCCCAGCGAGAACGTCACGCCCGCGCCGAGCAGGTCCGCGATGCTCAAGGTCTGCCCATACAGCAGCAGGTTGCTGAAGGGGGACCACACGACCTTGGCGCCCATGGCGGCCATCCTGTCCAGGTCCGGGCGCTGCAATCCCAGACTGTGGATGCCAATCAGTGAAGGCTGGACGAGGTCATGTTCGGCCAGGTCGGCGTAGCGGCGGTGGGCGTAGTCATCCACGCCTTCGCCCAGGTGGTAGAAGTACGCGGCGCGGGACTTCAGGGCTTCGCGGAAGGATTCGATGTCCTCGGCGTCGTCATGCAGATCCATCACGCGGGTGCTGCCCGCGGGCAGGTGGTCGTCGCGAGGCTCCTCGACGTTGCGCATGGCGCCCCGGAAGAGGGCCTCTCCGCCGGACACGCGGGTCCGGATGCCCTGGCCGGTGGTCGTGCCCGCGAGCAGCGCCTTGGCTTCGATGTAGCGGACGACGGCGCGGGCCGAAGGGGAGTGGCCGGCGAGCACGCGGATGGGCAGGGAGATGCGCGCGGCGTATTCCGCGTGGCGCGGCCACTGGGTGCGATTGAGGTAGCGCTTCGGCACCCGCCACAGCGTCAGCACGTCGTAGACGAAGTGGTTGTGCAGGTCGATGAGCCCTGGATAGAGCGTCCCGCCGGTGTCGATCCTGGGGGCGTTCCGGAAGGCCTCGGGGAGGGGGCCGCCCGACGGCTCGACCGCGACGATGCGGCTGCCACGGATGAGGACGCGCCCCCGTTCAATCACTTCGTCCCGGGAGTTGAGCGTCACCACCCGGCCTTCCAGGATGTAGCAGGGGACGGTGTCAGTGGGCTCGGGTGCTCCAGTGTTCATGGCTCGCCTCCCGTGGCGACAGGCTTGCCTTGAAGATAGGGACGGGACGGGGCAGGTGGGGGAGGGAGGGGCCAGGGGTGTCGCCCCGTGCCCGCTCCGGTGTGGCTTTTCCGCCGCGAAGGTCCAGGCATGCGTGCTGCAATAGGGCGGACCCATGAGTGAAGCCTTGCGACGTGGATGGACGTGGGGGGCGCTCGCCCTGCTGTCGGCGCTCTGCGCCGGTGCTCCTGCGCTGGCGCAAGAGGAGTCCGCGCCACGCCGCCTCGTCGAAGTCGAAAGCCCGGACCCGCTGATGGGGGAGTCCGTACACCGGAAGGATTGCCGGGGAGCGTTCTGCGCGTGGCATGTCCACCAGGCGCTAGGGCCCTGCTCGACGGACTATTGCGCCAACGATGCCCTGGTCATCACCGACCGCGAAGGCCGGGTGCTCTGGGAGCCTGACCCCAGGCAGGACTCCATCATCAACCGGACCACGAAGGACGTGCGGTTCATCGCGGAGCGCACGCTCCAGGTCCTCGACTTCATGCCTCCCTTCCACGGAAGGGGCTACGACTCGATCGCGCCGGCCCAGGACGTCGGGGTCGATCAGTCGTACGTCAGCCGCGGCGTCTTCCGCCTGTCCCAGGATGGCCGGAAGGTGACGCGAGACCTCAAGGCGGCGCGGCTTCCCGCGTGGATGGTTTCGCCGCGGGCTCCGAGACCTCCGCCCGCCCCGGCCCTGCCCGCGGGGCCCCGGCTCCTGTCCCCGGTGCCGGAGGCCTCGCTCGCCAAGGCCCGCGAGATCTGCGGCGACGACCACACCGTCCCCCTGCACCATGAGTGTCATGGAGACACGTGCACGCTGCTGGTCACCCGAGCGGGAACGGACGAAGGGAATTGCGACGGCTTCGTGTGTCCGGTCGTGCTGAAGAACGGCCAGGTGCGTTCTCTTGCGGTAGACCAGGACCTGTCGGTCTTCGAGGAGGTGACCTCGACCGAGTATGTCTTCACCTCTTGCGATGGCCCCTATGGCTCGCGGGGAAGCCGCGTGAGCTTCTCCCGTCTGCGGCCAGACGTCATGGCGTTCACCCCGACGCAAGGGCTGCACGTGAATGGAGCAGAGCCGTATCCGGTGCGGCAGGCGGCCACCATCAAGGCCGCACGGGCACTTGCCCCCACGGCGCATGCGGACACGCGAATCCACATCCCGTGGGGATCGGACGCCTGGCGCGATGAGCGGGACCTGGCGCTCGCCTGGCAGGTGATGCGCGTCGGAGAGGCGCTGTGGCTGCACGCCAAGGTGGATGATGACGTCGTCGTTCCCTTCACCCAGAACGCCGCCGGGCGGGACTCGGACCACCTGGAGCTCTCCGTGTCGCCCGGTTCCGCAACCTTCAAGCTGGGCGTGCTCCTGGAGCCCGGTGGCAAGCTCCAGGTGCGCCGCTGGCAGAAGTGGGTGGAGACGGCGATGAAGGAGGAGGACGAAGCCTTCGACGGCGCGGAAGGCAGCTGGCGTCGGAACCGGGGGGGCTACGAGGTGGACCTGCGTCTGCCACTGACCGCCGTGCGCGCCCCCCAATCACCGCTCCGCACGGGCCTGTCTGTCTTCGTCTCCGACGCGGACCAGGCCGGCAAGCAGGAGACGCTGATGGGACACCAGGGCACCCTGTACTTCTGGTCGGAGTACCCGCCGAGCGTCGAGGAGTACCGCCGGGCCCACTGAGCCCGCTGCGTCTCAGGCCCCTTCGTGGCCGCCGAGCGACGTGTCCCAGAAGTGCGCTTCGACCTTGTGGCCGTCCGGATCCCTCACGAAGCAGCCGTAGTAGGGCGGGCCATACAGGGGGCGCGGGCCGGGGGCGCCGTCATCGGTGGCTCCCGCCTTGAGGGCCGCCTGATGGAAGGCGTCCACCGCCTGCTTCGACGTGGCGATGAAGCAGAAGTGCGTGCCATTGCCCACGGTCGCGGGCTTCCCGTCGATGGGAGTCTGGACCCAGAACTCCGGGAACTGGCGGCCGTAGGCCACCGCGTTCGGGAAGTCCAACACCCGCCGGCAGCCCAGCGGAGTGAGGACCGCGTCGTAGAATGCCACGGCGCGCGCGAAGTCGTTCGTGCCAATGGAGACGTGGGACAGGATGCTCGGGTTCTCGTCGCTCATGGCGGCATGGATAGCATGCGCCGCCTCTTGCTCCTCAAGGGCTGACCGAGGCTCCCCCGGCCTTCCCGAATCGGAGGGCCGGGGGAACGCGTGTACGGACCGCGCTCAGTTGTTCTGGAGGCTGTCCATCGAGGGGCAGTAGGTCGCGTACCCGTGGCCGGAGACGGCGGCGCCGTTCTCGTAGGCGGCGTTCACGTCGAAGGCCACGAAGTGCTTCGCGGGAGGAGGCGTCCCGGCCTTGATGCAGCTGGGGCAGAGCGAGGCCGCCACGGGCGTGAAGGTGAGGCCCGTGTCGCTAGCGGCATACTCCGGCATGAGCGCGCCATCGAAGTCGAACAAGTACGATATCGGTCCACCCGCCGTGGAGCCTGTCTGCGGGGTTGTGTCCACCGGTACCTTCACCAGTTCGAGGGTGGCGATCTGCGGGGGGAGTGGCGCTGTCAGAGACGGGCACTCATCCGTCTCGCCGTTGCTGAGCTCGAACACCAGCCTCCACGGGTCCGCGGCGTTCGTCGGCTCCACGTAGCCGAAGTAGGCGTGGTTCAGGGCCACCTGGTTCTCGTCCCACTGGGCCGTGACGGTGGTGTCCTGGCACGTGCCCTCGCAAGTGCCGAAGGGTTCGGTGCCTGCATCCGTGCTGGTGCCCGCATCGGGAGTGGTGCCCGCGTCCGGCTCAGTGCCTGCGTCCGGTTCGGTGCCTGCGTCCGGTTCGGTGTTCTGGAGGCGGTCGAACGAGGGGCAGTAGGTGGCGTACCCGTGGCCGGAGATGGCGCCGTTCGCGTAGGTGCCGTCCACATTGAAGGCCACGAAGTGCTTCGCGGGAGGCGTCCCGGCCTTGATGCAGCTCGGGCAGAGCGAGGCCGCTACGGGCGTGAAGGTGAGGTTCGTGCTTTGAGCGGAAGGAGGCCATGAGGAGAGGAGCTCGCCATCGAAGTCGATCAGCGTCGCGGTCGGTCCCCCCGCCCCCGAGGAGCCCACCTCCGGCGTCGTGTCCACCGGCACCCTCACCGAGAAGACGTTGACGAGCTGCGGAGGGGGCGGCGAAGTCTCGGACGGGCACTCACCCGTCGAGCCGTTGTTGATCTCGAGCCACAGTGTCCACGGGTCCCCGGCGTTCGCCGGCTCCTCGTAGCCGAAGAAGGCGTGGGGCAGGACGCGCTGGTTCCCGTCGATCTGAACCGTGACGGCGGTGTCCTGGCACGTGCCCTCGCAGGTGGTGAAGGGGTCGGTGCCTGCATCCGTGCTGGTGCCCGCGTCGGGAGTGGTGCCTGCGTCCGGCTCAGTGCCCGCGTCGGGCTCGGTGCCTGCGTCGGGCTCAGTGCCTGCGTCCGGCTCGGTGCCTGCGTCGGGCTCAGTGCCTGCGTCCGGCTCGGTGCCCGCGTCCACTTCGGTGCCCGCGTCCACTTCGGTGCCCGCGTCCACTTCGGTGCCCGCGTCGGGCTCGGTGCCTGCGTCGGGCTCGGTGCCTGCGTCGGGCTCCGTGCCAGCGTCAGACTCGGTGCCCGCGTCCACTTCGGTGCCCGCATCGGACTCGGTGCCCGCGTCCACATCAGTGCCAGCGTCAGACTCGGTGCCCGCGTCCACTTCGGTGCCCGCGTCCACTTCGGTGCCCGCGTCAGACTCGGTGCCCGCGTCCACTTCGGTGCCCGCGTCGAACTCGGTACCTGAGTCGGGCGGGGGGCCTGCGTCGGGTCTGGTGCCCGCATCCGACGGGGTATCGCCGTCATCGGAGCCACACGCAGAAAGGGTAGGTACGACCGCGAGGGAGAATATCAACAGGGAGAGAATCGGATGTCGCAGGGTCATGCCGCGGATTGTCACGGGTTCCGTGACGAGAAGCGAGCCGGCTTGTCCCTCCGCGTCATCGCCCCTTGGCGACAAGCCTGGATTGACCCCAACCCGCGATCTTCGGTCCGGTGTGGAGACGGCAATGGGAAGAGCGGGAGGCACTGCCGTGCGAGGCCCCGAGCGCGCGCGGCCGCAGGCATCCGGCTGAAACCGTTTTCGCTCCTCATGGGCCCCCACTATCCTGTGTGGCCGAGAAGCCCGGCATCGTGGCTGTCCGTGAGTTCCCGGCCAGCCGCGCGCTGTCTACCCAGGAGACGACATGACGCGCGAGTACCCCCAGGAGCAGTTGCTGGCGTTCGTCCAGGCCATGGCCAACGTGGCGGCGAGCGACGGCCGCATCACCGAAGAGGAGCGCCAGCAGCTCGATGAGGTGGTGCTGAACATCGGCCTGTCGCCCCGCGACCCGCAGGTCGCCGCGCTCATCGAGGCGGAGTTCCAGAAGCCCGGCCGGCTCGCCGACATCGTCGGCAAGATTGAAATCCGCGAGCTGCGCGCCTCCCTGCTGCGCATGCTCGTCGAAGTGGCGTGCGCCGACGGAGAGCTCGCGACCGAGGAGCGCGCGTCGGTGAAGGAGGCCGCCACCGCCTTCGGTTACGACGCCGCGGTCGCCGACGAGCTCATCAACTGGACGCTCGACTCCATCAAGCTCGACCAGCGCGAGCGCGACATCATGTCGAAGCTGCTCTGAGAGAGCGCCTGAGCGGCGGCGAGCTCAGTGGCGGCTGTACCCTCCGACGTCCACCATCTCGCCGTTGGCCGCCACCACGCGCAGCCGGCTGAAGCCCCAGACATCGTCGGTGCGGACGGCCTTCACCTCCAGCCGGCCGTCCTGCCTGCTACCCCGATATGCGATGTCCGTGGAACGCCTCCTGAGCGTGTCCAAGGCACGGCGAAACCTTCGCCAGACAGACGGCGACCCGCTCCTTACGGTCCGCGCGCGTAGCGCAGGTCCTGGCCGTAATAGGCGATGTGGGCCCGGCCGGAGGCATCCAGCGTCAGCGCGGAGTTCGCGCCACCGACTCCACTTGCGTCCACGGTGGTGAGCTCCCAGGCGGTGCCGCTCCAGCGCGCGTACTTCAGGTTGTGGCGCGTGAGGTCCTCGTAGCTGATGTGCGGGCGGCCCTGCGCATCGAGTGCCAGCGCGGGGGTGCCTCCCACGTCATCGGCGGTGTCCACCTGTTGGAGGCTCCACGCGCTGCCCGTCCAGCGCGCGTACTTGAGGTCCTTGTTCGTCGCATCGCGGTAGGCGATGTGCGGGTGGCCCTGCGCGTCGAGCGCCAACGAAGCGTCGCGCCCCACGTCCGCGCTCGCGTCCACCGTCTCGAGCGTCCAGCCCGTGTCGCCCTTCACCGCGTGGATGAGGGCCTTCTTGTTCATGTCGTAGTAGGCGAGGTGCGGAATGCCGTCGCGGCCCACCGCCACCGAAGGCGCACCGCCGTAGGAACCCGGCGCGTCCACGCGGTCCCGCCTCCACTCCCCGGAGTCGTCGCGCGCGTAGCAGAGCAGCTCAGCGGTGTGGAAGTAGTTGACCAGGTCGATGGTGCACACCAGCGGCTCGTTCGTGGGGCCCAGGCCCATCGCCAGCTGGCTCGCATTCACCACCGGGTAGGTGGGCGCGGCCACCTCGTCCCGCCAGCGCCCCGCGTCCCAGGACAGGAGGGTGGGAACCTCGTTGCTGGAGGAATAGATGTACACACGCATCGTGGCGGCGGCGCGCAGCTGCCCCGTGCTCGTGCGCGCCAGGGCCACGTTGCTGGAGAGGACGCCGCCCTGGATGGGCGCGGCGCTCCAGCCCTGGGAGTGCCGTCGCGCGAGGAAGACTTCGTAGGTGAAGCCCCCGCCCCCGCCCACGTCGTACCAGAGATAGGCCACCGCCGGCTCGCCGTTCGCCTCGATGACGATGCCCGGCCGCCTCCCGCCCGCCGTGCCCAGCGTCTCCACCTGCCAGCCCGCGCCGCCCGGTGCGCCGCAGCGGTACGGGATGCCCGCTCCGCCGCAGGAGGAGGCCAGGGAGCACTGGCCGCATGACACCTGCCGTGTCGTGCCACAGGCATCCTGCACGCTGAGGGTGCCGCAGCCGGCCTCCTGCCTCGCGCAGAGGGCATCGTCGGACTCGGGCACGCAGCCGTGGGCCGGGCAGAAGCCGGCGGGCTGCACGACTTCGGTGGAGGCGAGGGCGGCGCCGGTGGGGCTCGTGCCGCTCGTCACGAGGACGCGCCCGTCCTCCAACTGGGTGGCCACGTGGGAGGTGCGCGCGGTGGACAGCGGCGCGGTGAGCGTCCACCTCTCCGTCTCCACGTCATACAGCTCCACCCAGGGGATGACCTTGCCGTCCGCGCCCACGCCGCCCGCCACCAGTACGCGGCCATCCGCGAGCACGGTCGCGGTGTGTCCGCTGCGCGCGACATTGAGGAAGCCCGTGTCGCGCCAGAGGCCCGTGGCCGGGTCGTACAGCTCCACGCTGGTGGAGCGCACCGCCGTGCCCGTGAAGAAGCCGCGCACGGAGGTGCCGCCAATGAGGAGGACGCGGCCGTCCTGCAGCCGCGCGAGTGCCGCCGCCGCGTGGGGACGGCGCGGCGCTCCGGTGTAGCTCCAGGTGTTGGTGACCGGGTCGTACAGCTCCGCGCTGCGAGCGGCCTGTCCATAGACGTCATCGGCGATGCCCGAGGTCACCATCACCCGCCCGTCCGCGAGCTGGACTCCCGCGGCCCGGTAGCGGCCCTCGCGCGAGGTGCTGTAGTTCCACTTCGCGGCGACGTCGTCGTACGTGTAGCTCAGCAGGACGCGGTCGCCGCCCTCGGTGATGCCACTGGCCACCAGGGCCTGCCCGTTGGCCAGCGGGAGGACGAGCGGCTGCAGGCGCGTCGTGATGCCACTGCCGGGCGTCCAGGTGGCCGTGGCAGGGTCGAAGCGTGCGTAGGCATTGTCCGCGTAGCCGGTGACGAGCACCTTCCCCGTGCCGAGCTGCGCGGCGCCCGGGAAGGAGTAGAAGCTGTTGCTCGCGCCCCCGGGCGTCGTCCCGCCGTCGGGGATGGAGCCCTGGGACGTCCAGGTGTTCGTGCCCGGATTGAAGGCTTCCGCCGTGCGCGTGGCTCCGCTGCCCGTCAGCCCGCCCGCGAGAAAGAGGCGCCCATCCGAGAGCATGGCCGCCGCCGGATGCGCGCGGGCGACCTGGAGCGAAGCGCCCACGCTCCAGCTGCCGCAGCCCAGCTCGGGGCCGCAGATGCCCGCCAGTCCACCGCCGCCGCAGCTCTGGGGGTCGTCGCACGTCCCGCACGAGCCGCCGCAACCATCGTCACCGCACTCCCGGCCGTCGCACTGGGGAGGGCAGGGCTGGCAGGCGTCGTTGGAGCAGCCGTACTGGCACGACTCGTAGAGGGAGGAGTACTGGCAGCCGCCGTCGCTACCGCAATAGCCAGGCAGGAACCACGTCACGATTGTCTTCGCGTCGTAGCAGCTCGGAGGCGGCGGGGACTCGCAGCGGACGCACCCCGCGTCACTCCCCCCATCCCTGCCTCCGTCGGTGCCCGCGTCCTGCGCGCCGCCATCGCTGCCCGCATCCCCCTGGCCGCCATCGCTGCCCGCATCCTGTGCGCCGGCGTCAAAGCCCGCGTCCGGGATGCCTCCATCGGCGCCGGCATCCGGCAGGCCGCCGTCGGTGCCTGCATCTCCGCCGGCATCCGGCGAGGGAATGGACGTCCCTGAGTCCGAGCCGGGAGGAACGTCCTCGGGGAGGTCGCTTCCGGAGCACGCGGCAAGGACAAGACAGACAGACAACCACCACCAGCGGAACATGAGCCGGAAACCTTTCGACGGGGCCTCGTTTGTATCCGAGACCCCGTCCTCTCACCAAACTCCTGGGGCCGCGCTCAAGCGCCCCGCGACGCGATGAGCGCGAGGTTGCGCGGGGACAGTCGCGGATCGAAGAGCTGGAGCAACTCGACCTGGAAGCCCAGCTCCGCCAGGAGGATGGCGCGATCGAGCAGGAGCACGACCTCCAACGCCCGCGCGAAGCGGTCCCTCAGCAGATGGCAGAGCAGGAGCTCCCGCGTCTCGGCGCGAACGGAGACCTCGAAGGCATCCAGCTCGGCGTCCGTCATGCCGGGCTCCAGGCCCAGGCGCTCCAGGCGGTCGCGCGCGTAGACGGCGAAGGGGCCGTCATAGAGCGTCCGGGGTGCGTCCCCTGCCCGCACGAAGCCGCGCTCGGGAAAGCGCTGTTTCGACAGGAGATCGAACGCGAAGCGCCACGCGTACACCTGCTTCATCCGCGCGAACTCCTCCTCGGTCTTGTGATGCCGTCCCCGCGTCGTCAGCGCCAGGGCATGCGGGGTGAAGGGCAGGGGATGCGCGGCGCCGAAGCGGGAGACAGGGTAATCCCGCGGGGCCTCCAGCTTGTCGTAGCAGCAGCCGACGTTCAGGACGAAGCCCGCCCCCTGGCTCTTGCGGAGCTGTGTGAGGGCGAGCGGCCCGCAGGTGTGCAGACCGATGGAGGCCCGGTCCCGGCCGGAGAAGAGCGGATCGATTCGCGGTTGGTCCCCGTCCTCGACGGAGGCCTGGATGAAATGCAGGGTGTCACCACCCAGGGGGCGGGTTTTCGTCAGCCATCGCCGGCCCTTGTCCTGCAACGCGGCGTCCCGGTCGATGCTGTGGAAGGTCCACCCGAACGTCCGCGCACAGAGGCGCGCGAGGTGTCCCATGCCGCCGCCGATATCGACCGCCTGGTGGATGAAGCGCGTTCTGGATGCGAGCAGGGCGAGCACCCGCTCGAGCTCATGGGTCTTCTTGGCGCTGAGTCCCTGCGTCTGGGCGACCGTCAGCGGGTGGATGCCCTCGTGCCAGGGCAGCGCCGTCAGTTCCTGGAGCGAGCCCAGGAGCGCGGACAGGGACGAGGGTGGGGCGCCCACGAGCACCCCCTGGTCCAGCTGGCGCTCGCCTGTTTCATCGAGCGACCGGGCATAGGCCCGCCAGTCCTCGGGAAAGGCGGCGGCGGACCCAGGCCAGCCCTGGAGGATGGATCGGGACCAGAGCGGGGACCAGGGGCGGAGCTGGTGCGTGAGCGCCTCGAGTCGCGCCTGGAAGTCCATGCCGGCGCATCCTACCCGGGCTTCCACGTGACACAGCGTCTGCGCGCTACAGGTCGCTCTCCTCGGTGAGCTGGTTGAACCGCAGCAGATAGGGAGGCACGGTGAGCACGGCTATACAAGGCATTGAGCATCCCCGCGCCCGTCACCGCCCGATTGACGCCGTTGATCAGCATGTTCACGCCGGGTGTGCTCATCCTCGTGTTCGTGGCCTACCAGTGGATGAAGCTGGAGTTCTTCCAGAGCGGAGCCATCCGGCTTCCGGAGGTGGTGGTATGGCGTGAGGGTGAGGCCCTCCGCGCCGGAGCGGACCGTGTACGTGGAGTGGCCGCCGCTCCACGCCCCGTTCTCCGGGCGCCAGGCGAAGTGCACCTGACGGATGATGGCGCCCACGTCGAAGGGCGCGCCCTCCGACCGCGGGGCGCGAACCTCCGGGACCGCCTCCGGTGGAGGCTCCGCCGCGGCGGGAGCCGGTGCGTCGCGAGTGCACGCCAGGGCCAGGGACAGCGCCAGCAGGCATCCGATACGGAAGGACACGGAGAGCAGGGGCGAGGCGGGAGCGCGCACGAGGCTTCTCGGAGAGCGAAGGCGAGGTGGACCGCGGGTTTCCGGGGGTGACGGAGCCACGCCGTCCAGACAGACAACGGTTGCGCCTCACTCAAGGGCCGTGAGGACGACCCACTGCACATCGCATGGCCGTGGGGGACGGGGGAAGAGGGCCTCCCGTGGCAAGGCAGCCCAGGAACGCGCCTTCCCTGGATGCCAGGAAAGACATACGGCCAGGGCGGGTCAGGTCCACCCCAATCCCAGACATCCACGCCGCGCCTGCGGTGGGCCTTCCGCATCGCGACGCTCTTCGTCCGCGAGGCCTTGCGCGTCCAAACCTGACACAGGGTTGTCCAAAGCCGGGGAGATGCTCACCTCCATTCTCGACGCGACACCGTCGAGCACCTGGAGGCGAACGTGAAACGTCCCGTGGAGGTGGTGCAGGCGTACTTCGATGCGTGGAGCGCGAAGGATGAGTCGATGCTGCGGGACACGCTCGCGCCCGACGTGGGCTTCGTCGGCGCGCTCGGCAAGGCGGAGGGCGCGGAGGCCTGCGTGAAGGGGCTCGTCAACGGGATGTGGAAGGTGTCGCCCCGGGTGACCGTGCTTCACCGCTTCGTGGACGGCGACGACGTGATGACCTGGTTCGAGATCCATCCCTCCGGGCACGAGCCCGTGCCAGTGGCGAACTGGAGCCATGTCGAGAACGGGCGCATCACCCGCATTCGCGTCACCTTCGACCCGCGCCCCTTGCTCGTCGGCCTGTAGGGCCCGCTGGCGATGGTTTCGCGGGACGAAATGCAAAAGAAATCGCGGTCCGGATTCCTCCAGGTGTGGGGGGCGCTCACAAGCCCTGGGAGGAAACTCGAATGGCGCCAGTCAGCGGAGCGGGGACGCGTCCCCGGACAGCGGTAGGTCAGGCGAACAACACCGGGGGGCCGAACCAGGTCAGTGACCCGGTGCAGAAGCCGCCGTCGGACGTCGAGGCGGCGCTGAAGGAGCTCGAGCAGAAGCTGGGCAAGATCTTCAAGCCCGACGCCGAAGCCCTAGCGGGCGGGAAGCTGCCGCCCCGGCCGGGACGTGAGCTGCCCGCGGCCGACAAGGCCCAGGCCGAGCGGGCCGTCTCCGACTTCCTCCTCAAGGTGGGACTGGACCAGGGAGAGAAGTACCTCCTGGGCCCCAAGGCCAACTCGCCCCAGGCCGCGGCCGTCCTCGGAACCCTCAAGAAGCTCGTCGGGTCGGAAGGGCTGAAGCTCAAGCTCGGGGACAAGGGTGACTTCACGCTCAAGGCGGAGCTCGGCAACTGGTTGCAGAAGGCCGACCCCAAAGGCAGCGCGTCCGTCAAACTCCAGCTCACGAAGAACACCGAGCTGACGGGCTCCGCCAACTTCAACCGGGACGGGTTCGACAAGGCGTCGGGCGGCGTCTCCTGGTCGAAGGACGGGACGAAGCTCACCGCCACGGGTGCCTTCAACAAGGATGGCTTCGAGCGGGTGTCCGGAGGCTTTGAACGGACGCAGGGACGCTTCACCACCACGGCGACCGGGACGCTCAACGCCCAGGGAGGCTTCAAGGCGGAAGGAGGCGTGACCTTCAAGAACCCTCAGGGCGTCTTCGGCCTCAAGGCCCTGCAGGACTTCCAGAACGGCTCCACGCGCGTCGAGGGCAGCCTGAAGCGCGGGACCACGAACCCCTTCGAGGTGACTTCGGGGGCCAGCCTGAAGAACGGAGTCCTCTCGAGCGTGGATGGGAAGTTCAAGTGGTCGCTCGACAAGGGCCGCCTCACCCTTCAGGGCAACGCGCTTCAAGACTTCATGAAGGGGACGAAGAAGCTCGAAGGGCAGGTCAGCTACAAGCCCGGGGCTGACACGAGCTTCTTCGCGGCGGCCTCGGCCGATTCGAAGAATGGCTTCGGCGTGCGCTTCGGCGCCGCGATCCGCTTCTAGCGTGCGAGGCCTGCCCCGTTTCGCAGGCAGGCCTCGCGCACCATGCGCGTTCCATCAATACCAGGTGGTGGCGGCCAGGAACGTCGCGCCGTCAGATCGGCGAACCCGGCCCCACAGGTACACCACGGGAGGGCAGCTCAGAGGGCAGCCACCGCTCACGGTGTAATACCGGTAGACGATGTCGGACTTGCCATCCCCCGTCACATCCGCGACCCAGACGCCGTAGCTCGTGGTGAAGGCCGTGGAGCTCCACCTCGAGGACGACGAGAAGGTGGACCCGTTGGAAAGTGCTACCCGGAGGGTTCCGGCCGACTCATACCAGATGAAGTCGTCGCGCCCGTCCGCGTTCACGTCCGCCAAGGGGGAGTGATTGGGATTCCGCGACGGACTTCGAATAGACAGAGCACGGGCCGACGTGTGTCTGACTGCTCTTGCGTTCGCAATCACTCAAGACTGGCATTCGCGAGTCTCGCAACAACTTCAAATCCTGAAGTGTTGATTCTGCTTTTGGTCTTGACTTGACTGGGGTTGGAGCCGGAGGAGCGGCAGCCGGAAGGTGAGGGGAGTGGGCCCTCCTGGATTCGAACCAGGGACCAATCGGTTATGAGCCGACAGCTCTAACCGCTGAGCTAAGGGCCCTCGCGCTGACTATACGGCCTAGCCGTCCTTCTTCACCACCACGCGGAACACCTGACCGCGTTCGTCCACGGTGACGCCCTCCGCGCGCAAGCGGCGCGCCTGCTCGTGCGCCACCGGGGGCGCCAGCGTCCCGTCCGAACGGATGACCCGCCACCAGGGCACCTGCGTGGCCTGCCCCGGCAGGTGCTTCAGCTCCCGCCCCACGCCCCGCGCCGCGCCCGGCCTGCCCGCGTAGATGGCCACCTGCGCGTAGGAGCGCACCTCGCCCCGGGGAATGGAGCGCACCTGCTTCATCACGCTGTCGGAGAAGGGCAGGGGCTTTGCGGCGGGCTTCTTCGCGGCCACGGTGCACCTCACACAGGGGTGGAAACGACGAAGGCCCCCGGTCCACTCAAGGAACGGAGGCCTTCAAGTTCAGCGGTCAGTCTACTCCAGCGGCTTTAGCTCTCCACGAAGGAGCGCAGGCGCTTGGAGCGGCTGGGGTGGCGCAGCTTGCGCAGCGCCTTGGCTTCAATCTGGCGGATGCGCTCGCGCGTCACCTCGAAGTCCTGGCCCACCTCTTCCAGCGTGTGGTCGCTCTTCTCGCCAATGCCGAAGCGCATGCGCAGGACCTTCTCCTCGCGCGGCGTGAGCGTGGCGAGCACCTTCCGGGTCTGCTCGGCCAGGTTCATGTTGATGACCGCGTCCGCGGGCGACACCAGGCTCTTGTCCTCGATGAAGTCGCCCAGGTGGCTGTCCTCTTCCTCGCCAATGGGCGTCTCCAGGGAGATGGGCTCCTTGGCGATCTTCAGGACCTTGCGCACCTTGTCGAGCGGCAGCTCCATCTTCTCCGCGATCTCTTCCGGCGTCGGCTCGCGGCCAATCTCCTGCACGAGGTAGCGGCTCGTGCGGATGAGCTTGTTGATGGTCTCGATCATGTGCACCGGGATGCGGATGGTGCGGGCCTGGTCCGCGATGGCGCGGGTGATGGCCTGACGGATCCACCAGGTGGCGTACGTCGAGAACTTGTAGCCGCGCTTGTACTCGAACTTGTCCACCGCCTTCATCAGGCCGATGTTGCCCTCCTGGATGAGGTCCAGGAACTGCAGGCCGCGGTTCGTGTACTTCTTCGCGATGGAGACCACGAGGCGCAGGTTCGCCTCCACCAGCTCGCTCTTGGCGCGCTCGGCGCGCTTCTCACCCAGGCGGATGGCGTCGTAGTTGCGGCGGAGCGCGTCCACGGGGAGGTTGGCTTCCTCCTCCACGCGCTTGATCTTCCGCACCGCCGTGCGCACGTCGCGGTCCAGGACCTCCAGCTGCTCCGGGGTGAAGTTGAGCTGCTTCTGGAGCTTCTTGGCGATGTTCGGGTTCTCGCGCGACTCCTTCAGCTGAGGGCGCAGGTCCTTCATGTTGACCTGGTAGCGACGCTCCAGGTCCCCGAGCTCCTCCTCCGCCTTCTCCACGCGCTCGATGAGGCCCTTGAGGTTCAGGACGATGCGGTCCACCTGCTTCTTGTTCAGCCGCATCTCCTCCAGGACCTCCATCATCTTGGTCCGAAGGTCCTTCACCTCCTGCTTCAGCTCCTTCTTGCGCACCTCCGTGAGCTTCTTCTTCCCGGAGAGCTCCTCCTCCAGGACCTCGCAGTCCTTGGCGAACTTGCGGAAGCGCTCGATCTGCTTGGAGATCTGCTCGATCTTGTTGAGCTCGCTCTGCGCCAGCTGCGCGGGGGCCTCGCCCTCGGCTGCCTCCTCGGCGGGCTCTTCCGCGTTCTCCGACTGGGCCTCTTCGGGCGCGTCCTTGATGACGTCGCGCACGCGCAGCTTGCCCGTCTTCAGGCGGTTGCTGATGTCCAGGATGTCCGCCACCGCGACGCGGCAGGCGAGCAGCGCGCGCAGGACTTCCTTCTCGCCCTCTTCGATGCGCTTGGCGATCTCCACCTCGCCCTCGCGGGTGAGGAGGCTGACGCTGCCCATCTTGCGCAGGTAGAGCCGGACAGGATCGTTGGACTTGCCGCCCGGCTCGTCGTCCTCGTCCTTCTCGTCCTCGTCCTGGTCTTCCTTCTCCTCCTCGACCGCGACGGTGGGCTTGATCTCGTTGGACTGCGCGGCCTTCTGCGCGTCCACGATCTCGATGTCGTTGTCGCCGAACATGCTCATCACGTCGTCGATCTGATCGGACGACACGATGTCGGCGGGGAGGGCGTCGTTCACCTCGTCATAGGTGAGGAAGCCCTTCTCGCGGCCCGCGGCCAGCAGGTCCTTGACCTCCTTGCGCTCGGCGACGGGATCCTCCTCCACGTCGTCTTCCACGGCGTCCGGGTCCACCTGGACGGCGGCGGCGGCTTCCTCCGCGGCCTCCTCGGGGTCCACGTCGTCGGCCATGGCGGCGACGCCCTTCTTCTTCTTGATCTTCTCGGGCGCCTCGGCGGGGGCGTCCTTCGCCAGCAGCTCCTTCTCCTCAGGCTCCGCTGCCTTCGTGACCTTCGCCGCAGGGCTGTCCGGGGCCTTCTTCTTGCGGATCACCGGGTCCACCTTCTTCTTGGTGGGCTTCACGGATGCCTTGGGGGGCTTCTGCGTCGGCATTCGGATACTTCTCCTTAAGAAAATCAGGTGCTTTGGCCTGGGCGAGCCGGCCGATCTACCGCAAAGTCGAGCTTTCTTACAAACGCGAACTCAAACCGGTTGCATTGGTCCCTTTGTTCCCGTTGCCGAGGAAGCAGGGGTCAGCTCATCCAGGACGCGCTTGCGGAGGGCCAGCAGCTCCTTGCGCTCTGACAGGAGCAACCGCGTCTCCTCTGTCAAATCAAAAGCCCCCTGCGTCTGTTCCGTCGCTCGCTTTATATAAACGAGCCGCTCGTCAATGCGCTTCTTCATGATGTCGCGGCACGCGAGGATGAACTCCGCTTCCAGCTCCATTCCCGCAGGGGAGAGCCGGCGGCCGGCCTCCAGGAGCGTCCGCTTGACGACCTCGGACGCCTCGAAGAGCGCCTCCTCCAGCCCCTGTCCGGACGTCGTCTGGGCCAGCACCATCCGCAGCCCCATGTGGGACAGCTCATCACACACGCGGAAGGTGTCCCGGGCGAGCAGCCGAGAATCCCGAAGGATTGCGGCCACATAGAGCGCTTCCGACTCCGGCGGAGGGCGCTCCGCCTGGGGCTTGGGCACCGGGCGCGGCACAGCCTGGGCGGGGACGGCGTTGGGGTACGGCGAGGAGACAGCGGGCTTGGGCGTGGGGGGCGGCTTGTACTGGAGCGACGACTCAATCTGCGCCGGCATCCAGCCGAAGTGCCCCGCCAGCGCGCTGATGAGCGCCGAGCGCGTCAGGCCCGGAGGCACCTGGGAGGTGACGGGCTTGAGCCGCTCCAGGGCGGACATCTTCTCCTCGAAGCTCGCCTGCTTGCCCGCGGGGAGCAGGGTGGCGAAGAGGTAGGCGGTGAGGGGCTGGGCGCCCTCCAGCAGACGCTCCACGCCGTCGGTTCCCTCGCGGCGGGCGAACACGTCCGGGTCGTCTCCCTGCGGCAGGAGCGCCACCCGGGTGGGGGCGCCGGCGGCGAGCAGGGGACCGGCCAGCCGCTCCACGGCGGCGAGGCCCGCGGAGTCTCCGTCCAGGAGCAGCACCAGGTCGCGGGCCTCCGCGCGCTTGAGCACCTGGAGGTGCCCGGCGGTGAGGTTGGTGGAGCACAGGGCCACCGCGTTGCGCACGCCCACCTGGTGCAGGCCGATGCAGTCGAAGTACCCCTCCACGAGCACGGCCGTCTTGCGCTTGTGGATGTCGTCGCGCGCCTGGTCCATGCCGAAGAGCGTCTCGCTCTTGTTGTAGAGCCGGGACTCGCGCGAGTTGAGGTACTTGGGCCCGTCCTCCGCCGCGACCAGCCGGCCGCCGAAGGCGATGGGCCGCCCCTCCGGCGCGCGGATGGGCACCATCAGGCGGCTGCGGAAGAAGTCGATGCAGCCATCCCCGCTGTTCCGCTTGGTGATGAGCCCTGCCTTCAGGCCCCACTCCAGCATGCCGTTCTTCTGGAAGCGGTCCGCCAGGAGGCTCCACTGCGCGGGCGCCCACCCCAGGCCGAAGCCCTGGGCCACCTCCTCGGACACGCCACGGCTGGCCAGGTAGGCGCGCGCGGCGCGGCCTTCGTCCTCGTGCCAGAGCAGGCCGCGGAAGTGCTCCGCGGCGAAGTCCGTGGCCTCCTTGACCTGCTGACGCTCCTTGAGGCCGGGGTCCTGCGCGGCCTCCAGGTCGATGCCCACTTCCTGGGCCAGGTCGCGCACGGCGTCCTGGAACGTCTTGCCCAGGTAGCGCTGGATGAAGGACACCGCGTCGCCGCTCGCACGGCAGCCGTGGCAGAAATAGAAGCGCTTCTCCGGGACGACATAGAACGACGGCGTCTTCTCCTGGTGGAAGGGGCAGCGGCCCTTGAACTCACGGCCGGCCTTCTTGAGCTCCACGTGACGGGACACCAGCGACACGATGTCCACGCGGTCGAGGACCTCCTGGATCTTGTGCTCCGGAATCACGACGCCCCTCCATCCATCCGCATGAGCGCGGCCTTCCGCCCGCCATCCTGACGGCCCCCTCTGACGGAAACGGACGGAATCTGGGACACGGCGCGCACTCCTGATGGCTGCCCGCTCGCCTCCCGGGGTGGGGGACGGGCGGAAGGGCCTTGAGGATCAGCGCTTAATGGGCAGCGGGCGAGGGATCAAAAAATCCGCTTCGAGCCCGGGGTGGGGAGGGCACCTGGGACACACTCCCGGCGCCCCTTCCCCTGGAATCACGGGTGCTTCAGGACAGCTTCGCCAGCTGGGCCTTCACTTCTTCGGAGATGGCCTTGCCCTCGGCCTTGCCCTGGACCTTGGGGTTCACGTTCTTCATGACCGCGCCCATGTCCTTGGGGCCCTTGGCGCCGACCTCGGCGATGGCGGCCTGGACGGCGGCGGTGAGCTCTGCCGGGGTGAGCTGCTGGGGCAGGTAGCGCTGCAGGACGGAGATCTCCTGCTCTTCCTTCTCCGCCAGCTCCGGGCGGCCACCGGCCTTGAACTGCTCGACGGAGTCGCGGCGCTGCTTGATGAGGGTGGCGATGACCTGCTGGATGCCCGCGTCGTCCAGCTCGCTGGCTCCCGGCTCGACCTCCTTGTACTTCACGGCGCTCTTGAGCATGCGCACCACGCTCAGGGTCAGCTCGTCCTTGGCCTTCATCGCGTCCTTCAGGTCCGCGGTCAGGCGCTCTTTCAGGGTGGTCATGTCGGGATTCCTCACGGGCGGGGAAAAGGGTCGCCGCGCCAGCGGATGGGACGGCGGGAGCCAGGGCACCTGACTGCTGGAGCCCCGGCTCCTCACTGCGGGCCTGCTTAGTACGACTTGCGGGCCTTCTTCACAGCGCGCTTCTTGGCGGCGAGGGCCTTCTTCTTCCGCTTCACGGAAGGCTTCTCGTAGTGCTCGCGCTTGCGGATCTCGGAAAGGATTCCGGCCTTCTCGGTGGCCTTCTTGAAGCGCTTGAGAGCGCTTTCGATGGACTCACCTTCCTTCACTCGAATACCGGGCATGCAGTCACCTCCTTCCGCCTAGCTGGATGCAATCTGGAAATCTTCAGAGGGTCGGGGGGTATGGCGCAGCGGGCCGGAAAAGGCAAGGAGACCCGCACGGAAAGGATGGGCCGGGTGCGCTAGAGTGTCCGGAGCGTGTCCCGCCTCCTCCTCCTGGTCCTCCTGCTGGCGGCCAGCCCCTCCCGGGCTGGCACGGTCGCTTCCGAGTGCTGGGCCTCCTGCCGCCGCCACATCGCGGACCCCTCCCTGCGAGCGCGGACCTGTGGCGCCTGCGTCACCGGGGGCCGGGTGGACAGCTGGGTGGCGTCCCTGGGGACAGGGGCGGTGGAGGCGCAGCAGGCGCTGGCCTCGGCGCTCCAGGACTCCCACTGGCGGGTGCGCTGGGCCGCGGTGCGGGCGGAGGCCCGGAGCCGGGGCCTGACGGAGCGGCGGGCCCTGGCGGATTGGATCATGGACACCCCGCCGGACGCGGACCTGGGGGCCTGCCTCACCGCCGTCCGCGCCGCCGCCGATTCCGGCCGGTCCACGGCGGACTTCCTGCGGGAGGCGGGCGCCCGGGGGCCTTCCGCCGCGGCTCGGGTCTGGGCGAAGCGGGACGCCGTCCGGCAGTCGCTGTCGCTGGAGATGTTCTCGCAGGAGCCGTCCGTGCGGCTGCCGGCGCTCTTGCACCTGGCCACCTTCCAGGGACGGTCGGCGACGCGCGTGGTGCTGGACGCGGTGGCGTCGCGGCCCGTCGCCGGTGATGCGGTGATGGCGGAGCTGCTCCTGGCTGTCGCCGAGCGGCAGCATGCGTCCGTGGGCCGGCTGCTCCTCACGGAGGCGAAGCCCCCGGACGAGGCGGCCATCAACCGGCTCTTCGCCGTGTACTCGCGCGAGCTGGACTCGCTGCGGCCGGAGCTCACCTCCGGTCAGGTGCAGCGCCGGCGCACGGCGGTGGCCACCCTTCGCCGCTACGGTCCGCTGGCGAAGCGGGAGCTGGAGTCGGCGCTGGGGGACGACGACGGCCGGGTCCGGGAGCTGGCGGCGCGGGGCCTGGCGGAGTCCGCCGGGAAGCCCCTGCGGGACGTGGCGCTCCAGGGCGTGAAGGACGCGGAGTCCGCGGAGTCCGCGCGGCCGTGGCTGGGCGCGATGGCGCATGAGAAGGGGTGCTTCGCCTTCCTGCGGGACGTGGCGGAGGGACGCAACGCGCGGACGCCAGAGGTGCAGGGGGAGGCGGTGGCGTTCATGGGGGACTGCACGGAGGGCCCGGCCCCCACGCGGCGGCTGGCGCCCTTCCTTTCGTCGAACGTGACTCCGGTCCGGGCGGGCGCGGTGCGCGCGCTGGGGTCGCTGCCCCGGAATGGCGACGCGATGGCGCTGGCGGCGAAGGCGCTGGAGGACGGCGCGCCGGAGGTGGTGGTGGCCGCGCTGGACGTGCTGTCCGCCTACCGGCAGCCGTCGCGCGGGGACGAGGCGGCGGGCCTGCTGGAGTCCGAGCACCCGGTGGTGCGCGCGGCGGCGGCGAGGGCGCTGGAGTTCGTGGGCCGCACCTCGCACGTGCGCGTCCTGGCGGACCGCCTGCGTGGGGATCCGGTGGCGGACGTGCGCATCGCGGCGGCCAGGACGCTGAGCACGCTGGGCGGGCCCCATGCGGTGTCGGCGCTGAGCGAGGCGGCGGCGCACGACGCGGACACGCACGTGAAGCACGTGTCGGCGGAAGGGCTGCGGCGGCTGGGCTTCGGACGCTGAGCGCTGACGTTGCGAGCGGCCCTTGGCCGCTCAGGCTTCGAGCACCGACGACTTGGGAAGGAGGAAGGGCCGTGGATCACGGCCTTCCCCCTGACGCTCACGGGCCGCTGATGGCCTTGGCGTCCACGCGGTTCCGGCCCGCGTGCTTGGCCCGGTAGAGGTACTTGTCCGCGGCGGAGATGAGGTCCTCCGGCTGGGAGAAGTCCGAGTCCAAGAGCGTCGCCACGCCCAGGCTGATGGTCACCTTGATGGGCGTGCCGCTGAAGATGAAGTCCGCGCGGTCCACCGCCACACGGCAGCGCTCCGCGCACGCCAGGGCCGCGTCCTCCGCGGACTCGCGCAGCATCAGCGCGAACTCCTCGCCGCCGTAGCGCGCGAGCAGGTCCTCGGTGCGCACCGTGTCCGCCACCCGCTGCGCGATGCGCGTCAGCACGAAGTCTCCGGCCGGGTGGCCGTACACGTCGTTGATGCGCTTGAAGTGGTCCACGTCGAAGAGCACCAGCGACAGCGGCACGCGGTGGCGCAGGCAGTACGCGAACTCCTTGCGCACCGTCTCCATGAAGTACTTCTTGTTGTAGACGCGGGTGAGGCCGTCGCGCGTGGCGGACTCGTAGATGCTGCGCTGGTACTGCTCCTCCAGCGCGTCCTGGATGCTGAACTTCAGCACCGTGTTGGAGCCGATCTGGATCTTGTCGCCGTCGTACAGCGGCGCCGCGCTCACCTTCAGGCCGTTCAGGTACGTGCCGTTGGTGCTGCCCAGGTCCACGAGCTGGAAGCGGCCGTCGCCAATGGCGACCACCTTCGCGTGCTTGCGCGAGATGCCGTCGTCCTCGACCTGGAACTGGGCCTCCGAGCTGCGGCCCAGCACCACCTCTGAACGGTCCAGCTTGAACATCCGCCCGATGCCGGCGGCGGACTTGGCGCTGATCACGATCAGATAGGCGCTCTGCTGCTGGGCGCTGCCCAGCAGGTCCGAAATCGAATGGACGGAAGTTTTCTCCTCGGACATCGCGCCTCCCATCTTACGGGCCGCCTTTTCACGGCGGCAAGCACACCCACGCTCCTTTCACGCACCCGGTGTCAGCCGACCCGCCCCACCCGCACCGGCCGGCGCCTGGGTTTCTCCGGTGGCGGAACTGTCGGCCGCCCGACGGACAGCTCGCCGGCCACGGGCGTCCGGAGGAAGCGGGAGAGGGCCTCGCCCCCCCGGGGATGCTCCGCCAGCCCCTGCATCAGCTTCACCAGCGCCGCGGACGGGGTCATGTCCGCGCCCCCCACCGCCCCTTCCGCCAGTGCCTTGGCCCCGGACTCATAGAGCGTGAGGTCCACCCCGTTGCGGTACGACTGGCTCACCACCAGCACCGGGACGCCCCGCTCCCGCGCCTGGACGAAGAGCGGCAAGAGCGAGCGGCCCAGCTCCGGCGCGATGGGCACGTTGCCCGCCCCGTACGCCTCCACCACCAGCCCCTTCACGTGCGGCAACAGCTGCAGGGGCAGGGCCGGGTCCAGCCCCGGGTACACCTTCAGGAGGAAGACGCGCGGATCCAGCTTGTCGTGGAGCCGGAAGGGGCCCCGGGACGCAAGGCCCTTCTCGAAGGTGGCGTCCACGCCCAGCGTGCCCAGCACCGGGAAGTTGGGGCTTTCGAAGGCGTCGTACTCCGCCACCTTCACCTTGCGCGTGCGGTTGCCCCGGTACAGGTGCGAGTCGAAGCAGATGGTCACCTCGCGCGGACCCTGGAGCGCGGAGAGCACCGCGTCGATGAGGTTCAGCCGCGCGTCCGAGCGGATCTCCCCCAGGGGCCGCTGCGAGCCCGTCAGCACCACCGGGCAGGGTGGGTTTCGCAACATGAACGACAGTGCACTGGCCGTGAAGGCGAGCGTGTCCGTTCCATGGGTCACCACCGCCCCGTCGAAGTCCGGCAGTCGACGGTGGAGGTGGGCGGCCATCCGGCTCCAGAGCTCCGGCTGCATCTCCGAACTGTCCAGGTTGGAGAACAGCTCCAGTTCGATGTCGGCCAGCTGGAACAGCTCCGGGGCTCGCTTGCGGAGCGTCTGGAAGAAGGCCGCGGGACGCAGGGCGGAAGGCCGGCCACCGGCCATTCCGAGCGTGCCTCCCGTGTGCAACATCAGGACTCTGGGCATGGGCGAAGGGCCGTCTGCCAAAGGCCGCCTTGCTTTACAAGCCCGGCGCGCGTGGCTAAACCCCGGAGCCGTGCTCCTCCCTCGATGGATGCGTGTTGCTCCCGTGCTGGCCGCGGCGACCCTGATGGGCGCCGGCTGCGCCAAGAGCGCGGAGGTTCCGGCCACCCCCAAGGCCCCGGCGGCCGCCGCTCCGGCTCCTGCGCCCGCCGCTCCGGCCCCAAGCCCCGCCGCGGAGGCGCCGTCGGCGGATCCGGCCCAGGTGCTGACGGGCATCCCCGGCATGGACTTCTCCGCGCTGCCGCCCGCGGCCAAGCGCGAGCTGGCCACGGTGTTCAGCGACGAGTTCTGTTACTGCGGCTGTCCCCACTCGCTGGGCGCGTGCCTCAAGCAGCACACGCCCTGCAAGCACGCGAAGCGGATGGCGCGGCTGTCCGCCCGGATGGTGGCGGAGGGAGGGCCCGCGAGCGAGGTCATCGTCACGCTGTCCAAGTACTACGCGTCCTTCCGCGAGCCGCGCGTGCAGCTCAAGGTGGATCCGCGCATGTGCCAGGGCGACGCCAACGCGCCCGTGACGGTGGCGGAGTTCTCCGACTTCGAGTGCCCCTTCTGCGGCAAGGCCCGGCCCATCCTGGAGGGCTTCGCGAAGAAGCACCCCAGCGAGGTGCGCTTCTGCTACCTGCCGTTCCCGCTCTCCATGCACGCCAACGCCGTCCCCGCCGCGCAGGCGGTGCTGTGGGCGCGCGACCAGGGCAAGTTCTGGCAGATGCACGACGCGCTCTTCGGCCAGCAGAACAACCTCAAGCCGGAGGCGCTGCCCGCGCTGGCGAAGTCGGTGGGGCTGGACGGGGACAAGCTGGCGGCCGTGCTGAAGACGGATCAGTACAAGGACGAGATTGAAGGCTTCCAGGCGCAGGGGCGCAGGGCGGCCATCAACAGCACCCCGTCCGTGTTCTTCAATGGACGTGCCTACGAGCTGGGCTTCCAGGAGGGGCAGCTGGAGCACAGCATGGAGGACGAGGTGGAGTGGCGCGCGAACAACAACGCGTGGGCCGCTGACTGACCCTTCGATGACCCAACGCTTCCGCATCGATGGCGCCGCGCAGCTGGTCCCCGAGGACCGCACCGGCATCCCCGCGCTCGCGGGACGCTCGGGGACGTACGCGCTGATGCCCACCGCGCCCGACCTGCTGGTGTTCTCCCGCACGCCGCCGGAAGGCGGCTCCATCCCCACGCCGCGCGTGGTGCTTTCAGGGGACGCGGGCGGCTTTCCGCTGTCGGACCTCATCGCGTTCCTCAGCCAGTCGCGCTGGAGCGGCGTCATCCGCGTGCACACGCCGGGCGGCGAGCGCTCGCTCACGCTGCGCGAGGGCGAGGTGCGCGGCGCCACCTCCGAGGAGCCCGCGGACCGGCTGGGCGAGGTGCTGGTGCGCCTGGGCTACGCCGATCGCGCGCAGGTGGAGGCGGTGCTGCGCGAGCAGTCCGCGTCCAAGCTGGGCCGGGCGCTGGTGGAGAAGGGCGTGCTCCAGGCGCACGACCTCTTCAAGTGCGTCACGCACCAGGTGAGTGAGATCTTCCATGCCATCGTGCTGTGCCGCGAGGGGTCGTTCTTCCTCATCGACCAGCCGCTGGACGAGAAGACGGGCCACTCCCTCCAGCTGTCCACGCAGAGCCTGCTGATGGACAGCATCCGGAAGATCGACGAGATGGCGCACTTCCGGAAGCGCATCCCCCACGGCCGCATGTACGTGGCGCGCAAGCGTCCGTCCGACGGCAAGCTGGAGGAGGACGAGGACCGCGTGCTGGCCATGCTGGACGGGCGGCGCACGGTGCTGGAACTGGGGCATGCGGCGCGGCTGTCCGAGTTCGACGTCACCAAGGTCGTCTTCCGCCTGCTCGAGGGCGGCTTCGCGGGGCTGACGGACAAGCCAGCGGGGGCTCCCGCCTCGGCCGTGGCGCCGGAGAAGACGGCCGCTCCGCGCGTGCGTCCGCCGGTTCGGTCGGCGGCTCCGGTGGATGCGCGGCCGGTGGCGCGCGTCTTCAACTTCATCTTCCGGGAGATCCGCGACGAGGTGGCCCGCTCCGGCATGGACCGCGAGTTCATCGCGGCGGCCAACGCGGCGCTGTCCAACCAGGCGCTGTCGTCGTCGCCGGTGCTGGAGGGGCTGGTGTTCGCGGCGGATGGGAGCCTGCCGGAGGGCCGGTTGATGGAGGCCTTCGACAAGCACCGCGCCCACCTGGGCAGCGAGCCGCTGGCCTCGTTCCGCCAGGCGCTGAGCGACGTGATGTTCTTCCTGCTGTTCCAGGTGGGGGAGCTGTTGGAGTCGCGCGCGGACGAGGACCTGGCCCGCCGGGTGAAGGAACTCCTGGCCACGCTCGAGGCGCCGTGACGGACACTGGCTTTCCGAGGCTGACCGCGGGCGTGCCCGGGTGCGGCGGTGCATTCAAGCTCACCCCCGAGGACTTCGAGGTGGAGGAGTTGCCCGCGTACCTGCCGTCCGGCGAGGGCACGCACCTGTACCTCTGGGTGGAGAAGCGCGGCCGGGACACGCGCGAGGTGGTGCGCGCGCTGGCGACCGCGCTGGGCGTGCGCGAGGACGACATCGGCTCCGCCGGCATGAAGGACCGGCAGGCGGTGACGCGGCAGTGGCTGTCCGTGCCCGCGAACGCGGAAGCGCGCCTGCCGGAGTTCGCGCTGGACGGGGTGCGCGTGCTGGAGGCGAAGCGGCACGGCAACAAGCTGCGCACCGGGCACCTGAAGGGAAACCGCTTCCGGCTGCGGCTGCGCGGCGTGAAGGACCTGGAGGCGGCGCGGGAGTCCTTCTCCCGGCTGGCCGCGCAGGGCGTACCCAACTACTTCGGGGAGCAGCGCTTCGGGCGGGCCGGGGACAACGCGGACCTGGGCCGGATGCTGCTCTTGGGGCAGCGGCTGCCGAAGCGGCCGGACCGCTTCCAGCGCAAGCTGTACCTGTCCGCCTTCCAGTCGCGCCTCTTCAACCAGGCGCTGGCCGCGCGGCTCACCGCGGGCACCTTCGCCACGGCGCTCCTGGGCGACGTGCTGCGCAAGGAGGAGACGGGCGGCCTCTTCGTGTGCGAGGCGCCGGACGTGGACGGTCCGCGCGTCGCCTCCTTCGAGGTGAGCCCGGCGGGCCCGATGTTCGGCCCGAAGATGACCGCCTCGAAGGGCGAGGTGGCGGAGTTCGAGGCGCGGCTGCTCGCGGAGGCGGGTGTCACGCTGAGCGACTTCCAGCGCGGCGGCGACGAGACGGAAGGCACGCGCCGTCCGTACCGCGTGCGGCTGGGCGCGGCGGAGCTCACGGTGGAGGGCGAGGACGCGCTGCTCACGTTCGAGCTGCCGCGCGGCGCCTACGCCACCGAAGTGCTGCACGAACTGCTCAAGGACGGCTGAGGCCGCCGGCCCGTGCGGGCGCGGCGCTGGGGCGGATGCCCCGCGCTCGCGATGCGTCCACTCTGATGGGCGCGACGGCCGCTGCATCCTGGCTCGGCTTCTGCCCTGAAACGACCGCGCCTCCCTGGGCGTGAGGCCCGGGGAGGCGCGTAGGAACCGCTCGTCCCGCTCCGTCCTGGACGGAGCGGGGTGGGGCGCGTCATGTCACTGCCGGATGACGTTGAACTCCGTGCGGCGGTTGAGCGCGCGGCCCGCCTTCGTGTTGTTGGGCGCCACGGGCTTCGTCTCTCCGAAGCCCACGGCCTCCATGCGGCCCGGGTCGATGCCGCGCTTGAGCAGCTGCGCCATCACGGCGTCGGCGCGCTTCTGGGACAGCTTCAGGTTCGCCGTGTCGTTGCCCATCGAGTCGGTGTGGCCCTCGATGCGCATCTTGCGGATCCACGGCGCGTCCTTCAGCGCCTGCGCCACCTCATCCAGGATGGTGGTGCTCTGCTTGCCGATGATCTTCGCGGAGCCGGTGCCGAAGAGGATCTGCTTCTTGATCTCAATCCGGTCCTTCTTGACGATGACCATCTTGTACTGCTTGGCGCACCCGCGCTCCTCCTTCACGCCCGGGTCGTCAGGGCACGCGTCCAGGCGGTCCACCACGCCGTCGCCGTCGCGGTCCGGATCCGGGCAGCCGCCGTTCTCCTGCGGGCCGGACTCATTCGGGCACTTGTCCTGCGCGTCCGGCACGCCGTCGCTGTCGTTGTCCAGGTCCGGGCAGCCGTCGTCGTCCTGGTAGCCGTCCTTGTCCTCCGGCTCGTCCGGGCACTTGTCCTTGTCGTCGTTGAGGCCGTCGCCGTCCTTGTCCACGATGGGGCAGCCCAGGTTCTGCAGCGGACCCGGCTCGTTGGGGCACTTGTCCGTGCCGTCCACGATGCCGTCCAGGTCGTTGTCCAGGTCCGGGCAGCCGTCCTCGTCCTCGAAGCCGTCCTTGTCCTCGGGCTGGTCCGGGCACTTGTCCGCGTTGTCCAGCACGCCGTCGCCGTCGCGGTCCTTGGGGCCTCCGGCGGGCAGCCGTTGTTCTCCGCCACGCCGGGGATGAGCGGGCACTTGTCGGCCGTATCCAGCACGCCGTCGCCGTCGTTGTCCGGATCCGGGCAGCCGTCCTGGTCCTGGAAGCCGTCCACGTCCTCGGCCTGCTCGGGGCAGGGGTCGTCCTTGTCCAGGACGCCGTCGCCGTCGTTGTCCGTCTCCTCGATGCTCACCACCACCTGCTGCTGGGGCTGGTTGGGCTGCTGAGGCTGTTCCGGCTGCGGCGCTTCCGGACGGTCGCGCACCAGCACCTGGCGCGGGCCGCAGTTCTTGGACAGCTCCAGGGCGCGCTTCACCGCGGTGTCGGCGTCGCGCACGTGCTGGGCGGCGCGCGAGCTGTTGCCCTGGCTGAGCTCTCCGCGGGCGAAGTCGAGGTTGGCCTCCGCGGCGGCCAGCTCCGCGGGCGCGCAGCGCAGGGCACCGCCACGGCGGGCGCGCTCCACGTCGGCGGTGAGCACCTCCGTGTCAGCGCGGATCTTGTTGCCGCTGACGCAGGCGAGGGAGGTGAGCAGCAGGGTGAAAAGCGCGGACTGGGTCAGACGCTTCATCGGAGAACGCTCGGGCGTCACGGGTTCTGGGGGCGGCCCTGGGAATCGCCGCTGTTGGCCGCGGACATGGCCTTCTCACGCGCCTCGTTGGCGAAGCGCGAGGCCTTCACGGCGAAGTCCACACCGGCCTGGTAGTCCGAATAGCCGACCTCCTCCCGCGCCTTCTGCAGGTAGAGGTTGGCGGCCGTCCACTCGTAGGGGGCTTCCTTCTCCGCCCCGGCGGTGCGCGCGGCCTGGATCTGCACCTCGGCGTCGAGGATGTTGGACGTGGACTTCACGGGGCCACATGCGGTCAGCACGCCCGCGAACGCCAACAGGAGCGACTGCTTCGTCATCACGGGGGCCTCGGTCGACAGAGCGGAGACAGACTGGTCGCCGGTCGTATCAATCGCCTCCGGGGGGGTCAAGAATCGGGCGGTTGGTGTGAAGCAGGGGGCCGGGCGGGAGGGGTGGACTTTGACGGCGGGGGCCCTGCTTGCCATCGTTCCGCCCCTGTGCGTCCACCGTCCGTCCGTGCCCTGCTCGTCGTGCTGCTCCTGCCCCTGACCGGCCTCGCGGGCCCTGGGGCCGCGTCCAAGAAGGCCCAGAGCCGCGCGGAGGCGGACACGGTGCTCGCCCAGGTGGCCAACGGCGCCGCCGTGCCCCCCGCCACCTCGCGCCTGCGCTTCCTGCGCGAGGAGGCCTACGCGGCCGAGGAGATTGGCCCGATGCTGCGCACCACCTACGAGGAGCGCACCCGCCGCAACCTCGTGGCGCTGCTGGCGTCGCTGGGCGCGCGCAACGGTGAGGCCACGCTGGTGAAGCTGGCGTCGGACGGCGACAGCACCGTGCGCATGTACGCGGCGCAGGGGCTGGCCCGGCTGGGCAGCCGCAACACCGCCGCCGTGCTGCCGCTGCTCCAGGACAAGAGCAGCGGCGTGCGCCGCGAGGCCGCGCGGGCCCTGGGGGCGTCCAGGAACCCGAAGATGGGCAAGCCGCTGATGGCCGCCGCGAAGGACGAACAGGAGCTGGAGGTCCGCGCGGCGCTGCTGGAGGCCGCGGGCGCGACCGGTGACGCGAAGCAGAAGGCCGCGCTCAAGACGTACCTGGACAGCGACTCGGAGAGCACGCGCTTCGCCGCGGCCCGGGGGCTGTGCCGGCTGGGCGCCCCGGAGGGCTTCGCCTTCGCGCAGAAGCTCCTGGGCAACACGGACAAGTTCGTGCGCCGCCAGGGGCTGGTGCTCTTCGAGGGCGTGCCGGCGAAGAAGGCCAGCCCCGTGCTGTCGCCGCTCCTGAAGGACGCGGACCGCACCCTGGCCGCCACCGCCGCGCGCGTGCTGTACCAGGGCGGCGATGCCGCGTCGCTGGACTGGCTGGTGCTCGCTTCGTGGAACGCGAAGGGTGAAGAGAAGCTCGTCTACGAGAAGGAGCTGGAGACGCTCCAGCTCGCGGATGACCGCCGCAAGGCCATCCTGCGCAAGGCCGGGGTGGCGCCGTGAGCGTGTGGGGTGTCTGCGCGCTCGCGCTCCTGTCCCAGGCTCCCGCGAAGGACCCGGCCCCGCCGGCCGTGCCTTCGGCGCGCGCGGTGCCCGCGTCACTCACCGCGCCCGCGCAGCCCCCGGCGGCCCCGGTGGCTCCGCCCGTGCGGGAGAACGGCTGGAGCGCGCTCACGCCCGAGCAGCGCGCGGCCCTCATCGCCGACAAGGCCGAGTCCCCGCTGGCGGAGCGCCTCCTGGGCATGAGCGAGAAGTTCCTCAACACGCCCTATGTCCTGTCGCCGCTGGGGGAAGGGCAGGGCGTGGATCCCGACCCCACCTTCCGCCTGGACGCGGTGGACTGCCTCACGTTCGTGGAGGAGTCGCTGGCCCTGGGCCTGGCGAAGGGCGAGCCGGAGGTGCCGGCGTTGCTGGAGCGGATCCGCTACGCGAGCACGCCCACCTATGAGGACCGCAACCACCTGATGGAAGCCCAGTGGCTGCCCAACAACATCAAGAAGGGCCTGCTGGTGGACGTGACGCGCAAGTACGCGAAGGCGGACACCGTCTCCGTCACCAAGACGCTCACCGCGCACACCTGGCGGTCGAAGTCGTCCATGGCGCTGCAGCTGCCCCGCGAGCGCCAGCCCGTGGGCACCTTCACCCTGGACATGATTCCGTTGGACAAGGTGCTCGAGCACGCGCGCGGCGTGGCCTCTGGCACCATCCTCGTCGTGATGCGCGAGGACCTGCCGCTGAAGGCCACGCGCATCACCCACCTGGGCTTCGTGGTGCAGAAGAAGAAGCGCACGTACCTGCGCCACGCGTCCAGGGGCGGCTACAACCGCGTGGTGGACGAGGACCTGGAGACGTTCCTCGCCCGCAACGCGCGCTACGACAAGTGGAAGGTGACGGGCGTGAGCCTCTTCGAGGCCCGGCGTCCGCCCGACACGCTCGCGTCCCAGCCCGCGCCCGCTCAAGGCAGCGCGGACGTGGGCACGCCCTGACGGCAACGGGCCGCTAGTACGCTGGGGGCGCGCTGTTGTCGGCCGGCGCCTGGCGTGCCCGCTCGTCCTCGAGCTCCTCTTCCTCCGCCGCGCGGGCGGCCTCGTCCGCGTAGACGCGCGTCTGGATCTTCTCCTCCTCCAGGAGCAGGGCGGCGCGGGCCTGCTCGGTGTCCGGCACCAGCAGCTCCCACCAGGGCAGCAGGTTGCCCGTGGTCAGCTCGTCCACCACGCCCGAGCGGCCGGGGCGCACGATGAGCGGGATGCGGTGCTCGTCCAGCACGTCCACGAAGACCTGGGCCGTCACGGGATCGTCCGCGACGCCCGCCCTCACGAAGCGGCGTTGATCCAGCTCATGGGGAAGGGGCAGCCCCCGCTCGTGCATCTCCTCGGCGGAGACGAGAGGTGGGTGGTTGGGGCAATCCGTGCAGTCCACGACACTGTCCTGATACTCCGAGCCACACCGTGCGCAGTACCTCATGGGGCCCTCCTGGGCGATGGCTGGAATGTTAGGAACGGCTCGCGCGGATGGCAGGCTGTGCCCGGCGCGAATTTCCCGTCAGTGCCGCGCCGCGTCTCCCAGCTCGCCCACCATGCGGCTCAGGCGCTCCACGTCGATGGGTTTGCGCAACACGGCATCGCAGTAGTCCGCGCCCTCCACCTGGGCGTAGCCGGAGACCAGGACGACGCGGGCCCTGGGCTCGCGCTCCTTCACCTGCTGCGCCAGCTCCGTGCCGTTCATTCCGGGCAGGGATTCATCCGTCACGACGACGTCGGGGTGCGTGGCCTCGAACGCCTTCAGTCCCGCCACGCCATCCGACGCGGTGGTGACCTCGAAGTCGTCCTCCAGGAGCTCCGCCAGGAGCTCGCGGCTGTCCCCGTCGTCCTCCACCAGCAGGACCTTGATTCGCTCGCCATCCATGCGACTAGAGCAACCCGGTGCCACGCGGGATTCGTCCAACGCGTCCCGGGCGCGGTGACGTCCGGCCGGCTGCTTCGGGGGAGGGCAGGCGGGAAGGCTTGCGACAGCCCCTCACGGGCGGGCGGGGGACTGCCCATGTTTGTGCCCGGAGGTGAATCCATGAAGGTGCAGCTGCGGGGAGTGCATCTGGGGCTGACGGACAACCTGAAGCAGTACGTGGACACGCATCTGGTGGCGCATATCGAACGGTTCGCCGAGGACGAGGCGTCGGAGATCGAAATCGCGCTCGTGGACATCAACGGGCCCAAGGGAGGCGTGGACAAGGAGTGCCGGGTGACGGTGCGCATGCCGGGCCTGGAAGCCGTGCACGTGACGGAGACGTCGGAGACGCTGTTCCAGGCCATCGACGCAACGCGTGACCGCCTGGAGCGGGCCATCAAGCGCGCGGTGGAGCGCCGTCGCCAGGGCACGGGGAACAGCGGCATGCCGTTCGACCTCAACGCCGACGCGACGAACTACTAGCAGCAGCCGACCGGTCGTATCGGGCGTGACAGACCGAAGGGCCCGGGAATTCCGGATGCCAGCCAGGCATCCGGCCCCCGGGTTCCTTCGGGCCAGTTCCTTGCTGGGGTCGAACGGTGGACGCTATAAGCGGACCCCTCACCCCTGGGCTAAAGGACGGCGATGGTCCGCCTCAAGTTCCTGCTGTTCGCACTCCTGGTCCTCGGACTGGGCCTGGCTCACCTTCCGACGCTGTCGGCGCCTCTGGGTGCGCGCGCGGTGGAAGGTGCGGCACTCCAGGCCGCGTCGGGCACCGGCGAGGTCGCGCGTCGCGTGGATGCACGCCGCGCGGAAGTGCAATCCCTGGCGCTGAAGCTCGCCGGCAGCCCCCAGGTGGCCGCCGCCGTGCGCGCGCTGACGCCCGCGCCCGCGCCGAAGTCTCCGCGCGACCGCTACGGCTCGTCGTCGAAGGACGCGGAGGAGCCGGCCGGCATGCTGCCGCTCACCGCGGAGCGCTTCGGTGGCTTGCGCACCGCCGCGGAAGCCGGTCTGCCCCAGGAGCTCCAGGGCGCGGTGGTGGCGGTGGTGGCAGGCGACGCGGTCTTCCATGCCCGCGCGGGCGCCGAGCCTTCCTCGGACACCGCGGCGCTGGACGTCGCGGCGCTCGCCAAGGCGGGCACGTCCGTGGTGGACGCCTTCGGGGCGCCGCACGTGTTCGCGTCCGTGCCGCTCGCGTGGAGCGGTGAGGGGACTCCTGCTCCGGCGGTGACGCTGGTGGTGGGCGCGCCCCTGGCCGCGGAGGCCGCGCTGCAGGGCGCGCTGGATGCGTCCGGCGCGGCCGCGGTGGGGCTGGTGCAGGGCGACAAGGTGGTGGGCGGCGTCGGCGAGAAGAAGGAGAAGCTGGAGGGCTCGCTGCCCCGGCTGACGGCGGGCTCGAAGGACACGGTGCTGGACCTGGGTTCGCTCCAGGCGCTGGGTCCGGTGCAGCTGCCCGCCTTCACGCGCGGCGACGCGATGGGCGGCCAGGCGCCGCTGCTCGTGGGCTCGCGCCAGGCGCTGGCGGGCACGCCGTATGAAGTCGTGGTCCTCGCGGGCACGGCGGCGACGCTGGCTCCGCTGGCCGCGTACCAGCACACCGCGCTGCTCGCGCTCGCGGGCCTGCTCGTGCTGAGCCTGGTGTGGACGGCGCTGATGGGCGGGGGCAAGAAGGCCTCCGAAGAGGAGACCGTGTCGGGCGGTTCGGACACGCTGGGCTGGGGCGCGGCGATGGCCGCTCAGCAGTCCGCTCCCGCCGCGCAGCCCGTGGCCAACACGTCGCCGCCGGCTCCGGCCGCAGTGGCGCCCGTGGCCGCGGATCCGTTCGGGTCGGCTGCTCCCGCGGAGCCCTTGTCCAACCCGTTCGCCTCGGCCGCTCCCGCGGAGCCCTTGTCCAACCCGTTCGCCTCGGCCGCTCCGCCGGCCGCGGATCCGTTCGCGGGCGCGGACGCGTTCCCCTTCCCGGGCACTCCGGCTCCGGCCGCGGATCCGTTCGCGATGCCTCCTCCCCAGGCCGCGCCGCTGGCGGATCCGTTCGCGATGCCTCCTCCCCAGGCCGCGCCGCTGGCGGATCCGTTCGCCGGGGTGGAGTCGTTCCCGTTCCCGTCTCCGCCCGCGGCCTATCCGCCGCCGGCCGCGGAGCCGTTCGCGCCGCCTCCGGCGTACGCGCAGGGGGGCGCGGTGCCCTTCGAGCACCCGGCTCCGTCGGCCGAGCCCATTGCCCCGGCGGCGCCGCGTCACGCCGCGTTCGCCTTCGAGGATCAGCCCACGGCGGCGTACTCGCTCCAGCAGGCGGCCAATCCGTTCGCGCTGGCGGCGGCGCAGTCCTCCGAGCCGGAGTCCCCGGAGACGACGCGCGTGGCGGCGATTCCGCGCGAGCTGCTCCAGGCCAGCACCCGGCCCACGTCGGAGGCCATCCCGATGCCGGCTCCGCGCTCCAACGCGGTGCCGCTGCCCATGCCGGGCGCCAACGGCGCGGCGGCGGCGGCGCTGTCGGAGGAGCAGCACTTCCAGGACGTCTTCCGCGAGTTCGTCACCACGCGCGAGCGCTGCGGTGAGCAGGCGGACGGCCTGACGTACGACAAGTTCGTGCAGAAGCTGCGCAAGAACAAGGAGCAGCTCGTCACGAAGTACGCGTGCAAGACGGTGCGCTTCCAGGTCTACGTGAAGGAGGGCAAGGCCGCCCTCAAGGCGACGCCCGTCAAGGACTGACGGCCGCGAAGCCACCGTGTGGTGCCCGAAGGCCCGGGACCTCTTCCACGAGGTGCCGGGCCTTCTTGCGTGAGGCCTTCGTCCGTCAGCTGGCGCGGGGGAGCACGACGCTGAAGCGGGCGCCCTGGCCCGGCTCTCCGCCGACCTCCAGGCGGCCGCCGTGCTCCTGGAGGATGCGCGCGGCGATGGCGAGCCCCAGGCCGGTGCCGCCGTCCTTGGTGGTGAAGTAGGGCTCGAAGATGCGGGCGCGGTGCTCCAGGGGGATGCCGGGGCCTTCGTCCTCCACCTCCACGATGGCGTCCGCGTCGGTGCCCTTCACGCGCACGCGCAGAGAGCCGCCCTTGCCCGTCATGGCTTCTTCCGCGTTCTTCACCAGGTTGACGAGCACCTGGGTGAGCTGGTCGCGGTCCGCGCGGGCCACCACGCCCGTCTGGAGCGCGGGGACCAGCTGGATGCCTTCGGGGGGCGCGGCGTAGAGCGACAGGACACTCTGGGTCAGCTCGCTCAGGTCCACCGGGGCGAGCTGGGGCTTGGGCAGGCGGGCGAAGCGGCTGAACTCGTCCACGATGCGCCGCAGCCGCTCCACCTCCTCCAGCACCACGCCCGCGCTCTCCTTGAAGAGGGTGGGGAAGCTGGGGTGGCGCGCCTCGTGCGCGGCCATCAGCGTCTCCAGCGACATGCGGATGGGGGTGAGGGGGTTCTTGATTTCGTGCGCCAGCCGCCGGGCGACCTCCTGCCACGCGGCGATGCGCTCGGTGGCCATCAGCCGCTCGGTGGTGTTCTTCAGCTCGGACGTCATGTGGTTGAACGTCCGGACGAGCTCGCCCACCTCGCCGGTGGCGCGGGCCGTCACCTGGACGTCCAGCGCGCCTTCCGCGACGCGGCGGGCTCCCGAGGTGAGGGCCTCCACGGGGCGCGTCATCCAGCGGGACACCAGGAGGCCCAGGAGCGCCGCGAAGCCCAGGCCCAGGCCCGCGAGGAGGAGGAACGCGCGCATGACGCCCTCTTCGGCTTCGCGCGCGGCGGCGCGGCTGAAGGTGAGGCGCACGGAGGCCACGTTGCCCAGGGGCAGCTCCTGCTCCACGGTGGGCGGAGCGGCGCTGCCCGCGTGCGCGACCTGGGTGCCGCCGGACAGGAGCGTCACGTCGGATTGGGTGAGGCGGGCCAGGTGCTGGGCCAGGCCGTCGTCCAGCACCACGCCGCCCACGGCCCACAGGCGCACGTCGCCGTAGTCCACGGGGCGCGCGGTGACGAGCGCGGGGACCTGGCGCAGGCCCGCGTCGCCCCGGACGTCCACGCGCACGGGCACGGGCCTGGGGGACTTCTCCTTGGTCACGGCGAAGAGGGCGGGGTCCGGGTCACCGCGCCGGGCGGGCAGGTGGCCCGAGGACAGCACGGTGCCGTTGCGGTCGAAGAGCGCGAGCACGGTGAGGCCGCGGCTCTTCATCAGGCCCTCGGCGGTGTTGGCCTGGATGACGCGCAAGGGGGCGGTGCGCGCGTCGCGCACGAGGTCCTCCATCGCGGGGCTCTCCACCAGCTCCTCGACGGCGCGGCGCGAGTTGGCGGCGGAGCGCTCCAGGGACTCCTGCGCGGAGGCGGTGGCGGCCGTCATGCGCGCGTCGAGCTCGCGCGACAGCGTGTCGCGCAGGCGCGTCAGCGTCAGGGGAACGACGACCGCCAGTGGCACCAGCGCGAGCAGGGCGAAGGCGAGCGCGAGCCGGGTCCTCAGCCGCATGCGGGCCGGTCCTTGCTGGGGGCCACCGCGTGGATGGGGCTCATGGTCGGCCTCCGCTGCCAGCGGCCACTGAAGGCGCCACCGGGCTCGTCGTGCCCCGGCAGGTCCGGGGCTTCCCGCATCAAACGCGCTGTGTGTCGCGTTTCATCGACAGGGCTCACGGCCGGCCTCCGCCGCCAGAGGCCTCGACGGGGGCGAGCCAGGCGCCTTCGAGCACGGGCAGGCCCTGGGCATCCAGCACCAACCCCGTCACCTCCGGCGCCGCGCGCAGCGCGAGCCCCTGGGCGTACAGCGGGATGAGCGGCACGGAGGGCGCGAGCGCCAGGGCCCGTTCACGGCTTCGCGCATCCCGGGCTCCGGCGTCCGTCAGGGCCCCGATGGGCGGCAGCTCCACGCCGAGCAGGTCGCGGCGTCCGCCGGCTTCCAGCACCACCGCCAGCGCGGGACCGGGAATGGGCGGGAGCAGGAACGCGCTGAGCATCAGCTCGAAGTCGCCCTTCGCCTGACGGCTTCGCAGCGCGGCGCGCGACTGGGGCTCCAGCGCGACGGTGTAGCCCTGGTCGTGCAGCTTCACCTGGATGCGCTCGGCCACGGCGCGTTGATCCGTCAGCGCGGCGTCATAGACGAGCGTCACCTTGCGGGTCGCGCCCGCTGGAGGTGCATGGGGCCGGGGCTTGGGCCCCTGGGGCATCAACGCGGGCGGCAGCAGGTTCGCCATGGGCACCGCGGGGCCCTTCACGAACAGCCGGGTGAGGTCCTCGCGGTCGATGGCGCTCTCCACCGCCTGGCGGAAGTCCGCGGGCACCTTCCGGGGCGAGTACGCCAGATAGGTCGCGTACAGCGCGGCGCCCGTGAAGGCGTTGTCGTCGGGCGGCGTGCCCAGCGCCACCTGCACCTGCCGCGCGGACCACAGCCGCGCGAGGCCTCGTTCATCCGTGGCGGTGAGCGCCAGCCGGTCCAGGTACGGCCGGCCTTCGGGCCACGAGGCCTGCGCCTCCAGCACGCCCCGGCCCGCGGCGCTGAAGGGTCCCGACGCGGGCGACGGCGGCGTCGCGAGGGCAGGGTGGCACAGCGAGCGCTCCAGGTCGGGCCACGGAAACGCCAGCGCCAGGTCCAGCGTGGCGCCCGTGGACGTCACCTGACGGCCATCGCCGCGCAGGGGGTACAGGAGCGCGCGGTACGGAGACGGCGACTCCGTGGACGACAGCCGCGTCCACGCACGGGCCACGGCGGTCGCGCTGGCCGCGGAGGGCATCGCCACGCGCAGGGCCTGCGGCACGGGGCGCGTCATCTCTCGCGCCAGCGTCGGGTGCACCTGTCCGCCGGCATCCACGCGGCACACGGGCCGGGTCAGCAGGCCCAGCAGCGCGGCCTCCATCGGCGTGTCCGCGAGCGCGGGCTCACCGATTTCAGGCGGCCCCGCGTGCGCCACCCGCAGCTCTCCGCCGTAGCGCGGACGGCTGGCCGCGAGTGCCGGAGTCGACGCCAGCAGCAGGAGTCCCGCGAGGGCGGTGCGAATCCTCGCGGTGCCCTCTTGTCGATGCAGCGGCGCTGCTGCTCCGCGGTGCACCTGCTGGCGAGGAACGGAATGGCTCGTCTGCCTCACCAGGACTTCATGGCGCTTGTGATCCTTCAGCACGGTGCACCCTGGCGCAGGAGGAACAATTCGCCCGTGTCGCGGATCCCGGCGTCGTCCGCGGGGACTCGTATCGACTGCGTCGTCATCACGGTGCACCCTGGCGCAGGAGGAACAGCTCGCTCGTGCCGTCCGGCTTCCACGAACCCACGACGACTTCGCGGCGCTTGTCGCCATCCAGGTCCGCTGTCACCACGTACAGCGCCCGGCCCGGCGGGAGCGCTCCCTGCCACAGGGGCTCGTGCGCCATCGGCGCGTCGGAGTTCAACGACAGCACCCGCAGCACGTCCGGCGACGGCTGGAGCTGCGGTGACGTAGTGAGCAGCTCCGGCATTCCGTCCCCATCCAGGTCCCCCAGCGCGCTGCCCGCTCCCAGCCCGGACACCTTCAGCGGCGCGGACGCGGGACGCGCGTAGAGCGACGCCGTGCTGTCCGCGTGCACGAACAGCATCCGCGGCGCCGCGAAGCTCGCCGTGCCGAAGGGCGCGGGCACCGTGAGGCTTCGTCCGTCCGCCAGCCGGACCTCGGGCGCGAACACCGTCTGGCCCGGCACGAACGCCCCGCGCTCCGCCGTCCCCAGCGGCGCGGCGTCCAGCGTCCCCGTCGGACGCAGCGTCCCCTTCGCCTTGTCCAGCACCAGCACCTCGCCGCGCGCATACCGCGTGCTCCAGGCCGCCAGCCGCGGAGGCCCCGTCAGCACCGCCAGCGCTCCGAACGGCTCGCGCGTCGTCGCCGAGGCCGCGGCCCCTTCCAGCTCCCGCCGCGCGAGCACCCGCCCGTCCGCGCCGAACACCACCACCTCGTGCTCGGTGAGCGCGGCCACTTCATCGCGGCCATCGCCATCCAGGTCCCCCGCCGCCAGAGCCCCCAGCGGCGTCTCCAGCCTCGCGAACACCGCGCCCAGCAGGCGCACCGGCCGCCGCTCCCGCGGACCCGGACCCGTCACTCCCGAGGACGGCGTCCCCACCGCCGCCAGCGTCAGCACCGCGGCATCGGCCTCGACACCTTCGGCCACGGCGGCGGCGGGCTTCGGCGGACGCGTGGGCGTGCGGCCGGACCAGAAGTTCACCCACGTGCCCAGCACGTCCCCCCGCGCCACCAGCTCGCCGCCCTCCACGTCCAGCGTGAGCCGCGCCAGCGAGCGGGCTCCCTGTTCGCGGGCGGCGGCCTCGGCGCGCTCGGGCGGGACGTCCAGCACCACCGGCCCCAGGTTCATCGCGGAGAGCCGCGCGGCGAGCAGTGTCCCGAACGCCCGGCGCAGCTCGGGAGAGCTTCCGGACAGGGAGAGGGCCACGGGCGCCTCCGCGGGGGCACCGCGGATGGCGTCGGCCACGGCCAGGGCCAGCCGGGCGGAGGCAGGGGGCGCGCTTTCGTCCGACTCCGCGAAGGCGGGCAGGGCGAACGCGAGCGCGAGGACCAGCGGAAGGAGCGAGCGACTCACAGCCCCCTTTTGCCACCTTCCTCCAGGAAGTAGTTGTCCGGCGTCACCTGTCCGGGCGGCGGGGCCTCGGCGGTGGGCTGGGTGCCCTCCAGGTAGGGCTCCATCCGGCCCGGAACGGCGTTGCCCGCCAGCAGCCCGGTGACGGGGTCGATGCGCACCTGGGTGACGCCCGGCGGCACCTCGAAGTCGCGCGCGGGCAGGCCGTCCTCCGCCACCCGCATGAAGTTGAGCCAGATGGGCAGCGCGGCCCGGCCACCCGTCTCGCTGCTGCCCAGGGGCGAGTTGTCATCGAAGCCCACCCACGCGCTGGCCACCCAGTCCATGGTGTAGCCGTTGAACCACGTGTCCTTGGACTCGTTGGTGGTGCCCGTCTTGCCCGCGGCGGGCCGGTTCAGCTCCCGCACCGCGCGCGCGCTTCCGTCCTCCACCACGCTGCGCATCAGCGACGTCGTGAGGAACGCCACCGCCGGAGGCAGCGTCTCCTCGAAGGCCGGCTGGTGCTCCTCCAGCACCGTGCCCTTCGCGTCGCGCACGCGCAGGAGCGTCAGCGGCTCCGCGTAGCGGCCGTTGGCCTGGAGCGTGGCGTACGCGTTGACGGCCTCCAGCATCGTCACCTCGCCGGTGCCCAGGGCCAGCGTGAGGTTCTCCGGCATCGCGGAGCGGATGCCCGCCCGGCGCGCGAAGTCGATGGCGGTCGCGGGGGTGATCGACTCGATGAGCCGCACGGACACCGTGTTCTTCGACTTGCTCAGCGCCGTGCGCAGCGTCATGGGGCCCTCGAAGCGCCCGTCGAAGTTCTTGGGCCGCCACGTCTTGCCCGTGTACGGGTCGCGGATGGACTCCGGCGCGTCGTTCACCATGGAGAGCGGCGTGAAGCGGCCGCTGGCCAGCGCCGCGCCGTAGATGAAGGGCTTGAACGACGAGCCCGGCTGGCGCTTCGCCTGCGTGGCGCGGTTGAACGACGAGCGCTCCGCGTCATAGCCGCCCACCATGGCCACCACGTTGCGGTTGGCCGGGTTGATGACCACGAGCCCGCCCTGCACCACGGGCACCTGATCCAGCGTGGCCTCCACGAAGGCCGGCGCCGGAGGGGCCTTGAGCACGCGCACGAACACCAGCTCCCCGGGGGTGAACACGTCCGAGATGTTCTTTGGCGCGCTCTTCTTCTTCTGCCGCGCCCAGGCGACGGAATCGAAGGACACCTCCGCGGTGCGGCCCACCAGGTCCACGCGCGCCACGTTGCGCTTCGCGTCCACCTCCGTGACGTAGCCGGTGAGGCGCAGCCCCTCCTCCATCGGCTTGAGGAGGACCTGGCCCACGCGCTCGCGCTCCGGCGACCGGGCCTCCTCTTCCTCCGAGTCCGTGTCCGCGGCCAGGGCGGCGGGCTGCTGCTCCTCGGCGCCTTCCACCTCCTGCGTGGTGGGCGTCTTGGCCTCCGGGGCCGCGGCGGCGAGCGGCTGGGCGAGCGGCGCCAGGTCCGCGACATAGCCCTGGTCCTTCTGGCGGCGGCCGGCCTCGTCGATGCGCTGGACGATGAGCTCGCGGTAGCGCTTCCACTGCGCCTCCTCCAGCTTGCCCTGCGCGCCCCGGTAGCCCTGGCGCCGGTCCACGGCTTCCAGGCCGTCACGCACGGCCTGCTCGGCGGTGGCCTGGAGCTTGGGCACGAGCGCGATGTCCACGCGCAGGCCGCCCTCCATCACCATCTTCTCGCCGTAGCGTTCAATCAGCGTGCGGCGGATCTCCTCCGCGTAGTAGGCGCCCGCGCTGACCGTCTTGCGCGGCGCGAGCACGATGGGCTTGTCCTTCTCCGCGTCCACCACCGCGCGAGGCACGAAGCCCTGGCCCGCCATCTGCTCCAGCACGTAGCGCTGGCGCGCCTTGGCGCGGGTGATGTTCGCCACCGGGTTGATGCGGTGGGGAGACTGCACGGTGCCCGCGAGCACGGCGGCCTCGCCCACGGTCAGGTCCTTGGCGTGCTTGCCGAAGTAGTAGAGCGCGGCCTCCTCCAGCCCGTAGCGGCGCTGCCCGAAGTACACGCCGTTGATGTAGAGGCTGAGGATCTGATCCTTGGTGAGTGCCTGCTCCAGGCGCGGGGTGAGGATCCACTCCCGGATCTTCCGGCCCAGGCTGCGCTCCGGCGTGAGCAGCATGTTCTTCACGACCTGCTGCGTGAGCGTGGACGCGCCGGACTTGCGGCTGCCGGGGATGAGGTTCTTCACGCCCGCGCGCAGGATGCCGAAGGGGTCCAGGCCCTCGTGCTTGTAGAAGTCCGCGTCCTCGGCGGCGAGGAACGCATTGCGCACGTGCGGGGGCAGGTCCTCCATGCGGACGAGCGTGCGGCGCTCCAGCGCGTACTCCGCGCAGAGCGAGCCGTCCGCGCACGTCACCTTCGTCACCTGCGGCGGCTGGTAGTTGCGCAGCGACTCCACGGAGGGCAGGTCGCGGCTGAAGTAGACGTACGTGCCCACGCACACGCCGATGAGGAGCACCAGCCCGACAACGCCCAGCACCAGGAGCCGCTTCGTCCAGCGCCACAGCGCGGCGCCGAAGCCACCCTTCTTGGGCGGCGGGGCTCCGGTCGGGGCCGGGGGGAGGGGCTCGGGAGAGGGAGGCATCGGTCGGGCCGGAGTCATGACGCTCGTGAAGGCGGGGTGAAGGGCTGAAGGTTAGACCGGGGGGCGGGCGGGGTGAACCCGCCCGGGCCATCCCCCCGGGAACGGCGCTGTTTCCTGCCCGCCCGCCCTACGGCGCGACGGGCGGGAGCGGCTCCGCCAGGGCAGGACCCGCCGGGTCGGCCCGGGCCACGCGGCCCACCCGCTCCGCGTTGACGCGGGCCTGCACGTAGCGGGGCGACAGCCGGGTGGCGGCGGCGTAGGCGGCGCGGGCCTCCTCCAGCCGGCCCAGGCGCTCGCAGGCGACGCCCAGGTTGTTCTGCACGTAGGCCACGTGCGGCAGGAGGCTGGCGGCCTGGGTGAGGACCTCCACGGCGCGCGCGTTGTCGTTGGCGCGGAGGTAGGCGAAGCCCAGGTTGTTGAGCGCGTGGCCGTGCTCGGGGTCCAGGTGCACCGCCTGCTGGAAGCGCAGGATGGCGGAGGTGAGCTCATGGGCGCCCAGGTGCGCGCGGCCGAGCACCTGGTACACCTCCGCGTCCTCCGGGTCGCGCAGGAGCGCCTCCTCGCCCACGCGGACGGCGTCCGGGAAGCGGCCCTCCGACACCAGGAGCCGCGCCTGCTGCACCAGCGCCCCCGCGTCATGCGGCTCCGCCTGCCCCAGCCGGGCATACGCGTCGATGGCGAGCGCCGTGTCCCCGGCCAGCCGGGCCGTGCGCGCCAGCTGCGCCAGGGCGTCCGTGGCGCCCGGGTCGTCGTGCAGCGCGCGGCGCAGCTCCGTCACGGCGCCGGACACGTCCCCCAGCTCGCGCAGGCCCAGGGCGCGGGCCACGTGGTCCACCCGGCGGGCGTGCGTGTGCGGCAGCGCCAGGGCGTCACCGGGGGCGGGGGCCTCCACCGGGGCGGCTTCGTCCACGAGGCGTGGGGCGGGCATCAGCGACGGCTCGTAGCCCGGGGCCTCCAGGGGCAGGGTGGGAGCGGCGGCGACAGGTCCCTGGGCGGCGCGGGCTTCCAGGGCGTGGGAGAGCCAGGGCTTGAGCAGGCGGGGCAGGGGGACGTCCTCCCAGGCGGCGAGCCCCAGGGCGGCGAGCGCGGCGGGAATGAGGGCCTTGCGAAGCGCGGGCGGCACGGTGAAGCGCCGGGAGGAGGCGGAGCGACGGGACCGGGTGCGCGTCTTCGGGTTCATGGCCATCCCCTTTGCGACCGGTGTGCCAACGGATTCCCCCTCTGGCGGACGGCGGGTGTGTCCCTGGGGCCACAGGCCCGAGGGGAAAAGCGTGGCAGGGGCGTGGGCCGCGTGCGACGGTCCGCGCCGCATGCGAATCGCGACCTGGAACGTGAACTCGGTGAGGGCTCGGCAGCAGCGGTTGGTCAACTGGCTGAAGAGCGCCCAGCCAGACGTGCTGTGCCTGCAGGAGCTCAAGTGCACCGACGCGGACTTCCCCTTCGACGCGGTGAAGGAGGCGGGCTACTTCGCCGCGGTGCACGGGCAGAAGACGTACAACGGCGTGGCCATCCTGGCGAAGACGGAGCCCACGGACGTCATCCGGGGCCTGTCGGACGGGGTGGATGACACGCACGCGCGCTTCATCTCCGCGACGGTGAACGGCATCCGCGTGGTGAGCGCGTACGCGCCCAACGGCCAGCAGGTGGACTCACCCGCGTACGTCTACAAGCTGGAGTGGTACCGGCGGCTGCGCAACTACCTGGACACGCGCCACAAGCCGGACGACCTGGTGGTGATGGGCGGGGACTGGAACATCGCGCCGGACCCCATCGACGTGTACGACGTGGCGCAGTGGGAAGGGCAGACGCTCTTCACGTTGCGCGAGCGGGACGCGCTCCAGCAGGTGTGTGCCTTTGGGCTGACGGATGCGTTCCGCAAGCTGCACCCGGACGTGCAGAAGTTCTCCTGGTGGGACTACCGGATGCTGATGTTCCCCAAGAACAAGGGCGTGCGGATCGACCACCTGTTCCTCACGGCGCCGCTGGTGCCCCGGCTCACGGCGTGTGACGTGGACCGCGAGGAGCGCAAGGGACAGCAGCCGTCTGACCACGCGCCGGTGTGGCTGGAGTTGAAGGACTGAGTAGAGTCGGAGGCATGTCCGTCCTCCGACTTGAATGCACGAAGTGCGACCAGACGTTTGCGCCGGGCAAGGTGTGGAACCTGTGCACGGCGTGTCAGGCGCCGCTGTTCGCCCGCTACGACCTGGAGCGCGCGGCGAAGACGCTGCGCAAGGAAGCGCTGCCCGGACGTGAGCGCTCCATGTGGCGCTACCACGAGGTGCTGCCGGTGGATGACCCGGCTCAGCGCCTGACGTTGGGCGAAGGCTTCACGCCGCTGCTCCCCGCGCCCCGGCTGGGCTCATGGCTGGGATTGCAGCGGGTGTGGGTGAAGGACGAGAGCGGCAACCCGACGGGCTCCTTCAAGGCGCGAGGCCTGTCCGCCGCGGTGTCCATGGCGAAGGTACTGGGCGCGAAGGCGGTGTGTCTGCCATCCGCGGGAAACGCGGGCAGCGCGCTGGCGGCGTACGCGGCGCGGGGCGCGCTGGAGGCGCACGTCTTCGTGCCGAAGGACATCGCGTCGCTGTTCCTGATGGAGACGCGGGCCTACGGCGCGCATGTCGAGACGGTGGATGGGCTCATCTCCGACGCGGGCCGGGTGTGCGCGGGGCTGGCGAAGGAGCATGGCTGGTACGAGTGCGCCACGCTGAAGGAGCCCTACCGGGTCGAGGGCAAGAAGACGATGGGCTACGAGCTGGCGGAGCAGCTCGGGTGGACGCTGCCGGACGTCATCCTCTATCCAACGGGCGGGGGCACGGGGCTCATCGGGATGTGGAAGGCCTTCGAGGAGATGGAGGCGATGGGGCTGATTGATTCGAAGCGGCCCCGGATGGTGGCGGTGCAGGCGGAAGGGTGCGCGCCCATCGTGAAGGCGCACGCGGAAGGCAAGCCGGACGCGCCCATGTGGCAGGGCGCGACGACGCACGCGCACGGCCTGCGGGTGCCCAAGGCGCTGGGGGACTTCCTCATCCTGCGCGCGGTGAAGGACAGCCACGGCACGGCGGTGTCGGTGACGGAGGCGGAGATCGTCCAGGGCACGAAGGACGCAGCCGCGGCGGAAGGACTGTTCATGGCGCCGGAAGGAGGCGCATGCGTGGCGGCGCTCAAGAAGCTTCAGGCCACCGGGGACGTGAAGCCCGAGGAGACGGTCGTCGTATTCAACACGGGCACGGGCTTCAAGTACGTGGAGAACATGGCGCCGCTGTGGTGAGCGCCCTCCGGATGAATGTCTTCGCGCTCGCCCTCTCCCTGATACTGGTGGGGTGCGCGTCCACGCCCTTGCCGGCGCTGGAGGACTGGGGCGCGGCGGAGGACGACGCCTGCGAAGGGCACGACCGGTGCGTGGCGCTGGTCTGTGCCGACGACCTCTGCGGCCTCTATCACTGCGAGGACACCGGTGTGTTGCTGGCGCGAGGCGGCATCCGGCCTCCCGTGTCGTCAGCGGCACCCGGTTCAGGTCCCCGGCGCAATTGGGGTAGTGCCCAGCCGCTTCCGGGGGACCGCGAAGCCATCTTCGTCATCCGCTGGTACAACCATCCCGCGCCTCCTCCTCCAGCTGATGGCAGGAGGCCCTCCGGCTCAGGATGGGTGAAGCACCACCTCTATCCTCAAGAGGAACGCCTCGCAGAGTTCTTCTGGCGGAGGGGAAAAATCAACGTGCATGACTTCACGATGGTCATTCCTCGTGCGGAGCACGTACGAATCCATGGGCCGGGAGGGCGGGGTGGTCCCTGGAATGAGACGTGGCGTGACTTCGCTCGCAAGAACTCGAATGCGACTCCGAAGGAGATCCAGGATCAACTGGCTCGGATGATCGTTGACTTCAACATCATGGGTCCCATTGTTTCCTACTATCAGCTTCGCTAGTCGCCGGAGGAGCCGTGAGGTTCTTTGAAGTGAATGCTGCGAAAGGGGCGCGCTTCACCGGATTCATCGATGGCGCGCACCGATGGGGATTGCCGGGAGGGTTGTGTCCTGTGTGTGGGTCCAGCCCTGGTGGACTGGGAGAGGCGTATCCCTCCGTGGATCTCTCTGGCTGGGCCCACCGTGAGGAGCTTGCGGAAGCAAGGCAGGTTCCGCTCGAAGAGTACGAGCGACTGCGTGATCTCGTTAGGCTTCAGGTGCCCTTCGAGGCGCCACTGCTACCAGGGGCCGAGTTCGGGCCGCTCATCGGCAAGGCCTCCGGCAAGTGGAGTGCAATCGATCTGTATGACCCTTGGACCCTGGTGATGCGGAGCGAGATCGTGGATGTGCTGCGTGAGGCAGGCATCGCCCTTCGCGCGAGCAAGATGGATCTGCGCTTTCGGAGCAAGGTCGAGGTGGAGCTGCGGGAGGTCGAGATCCATTGCCGAGGCCGCCTGCACGACAGCTGCTTTCCGGGCGGACGGGAACGCCCCTGCGAACGGTGCGGGCGGCAAGGAGGCAGTTATCCAGACGCCCCCATTCTCGATGGGCGCACTCTGACCGGCGACCTGGATCTGTTCCGCCTCAGCGATTACACGACCATCATCATCGCTACGGAGCGCTTCGTGGACACTGTGAACCGTTTCGGATTCGAAGGCGTCGTGTTCAAGGAGATTCCGGTCCTCTGACCTACGGCGCCACGTCCAGTCGCGTCCAATCCGCAGCGACCTGGAGCTCCAGCACACCGTCCTCGAAGTGGTGTGCCCGAGCTCCCGTCACCTTCCGCACTGACGTCAATCCATACACCCGGATCTTCTCCTCCGTGCGGGCTCGCGTGAGCGTCCCCATCTCACTCCGCTCCAACCGCAACACCCCTGCGGTCACTCCGCCGCGCAGCTCCGTGAGCCGGGACTCGCCGTAGCCGTCTCCCGCGTCCTCGTAGAGCCGGCCGTGGATCTCCGGCGCCGCGTGCACGTGCCACTCCAGGTGCTGCCAGTTCGCGTCCGTGGTGTGCATCGCGGGCCGTGTCAGCGCCACCGCGCCTCCCGCGCGCAGCCACACCGGCACCGTGTCCAGGGGCCCGTCCGCGATGACGTGCTGGCCTCCTTCGCGCACCTCTCCGGTCCGCTCCAACCCCGGCCACTCCAGCCACGCACCCGCAGGCAGGTACGCCAGCCGCTTCGTCTGTCCGGGCCGCACCACCGGCGCCACCAGCAGGTCCCTGCCGAACAGGAACTGATCAAACGCACCCGCCGCCTCCGGGTCCCCGGGCGCCTCCATCAACAGCGGCCTCAGCGGCGCGATCCCCGTCTCCGACGCCTCGTGCATCAGCGTGTACAGCGTAGGCAGCAGCCGATACCGCCGCTCCAGCGCCGCCCGCGCCAGCGTCAGGTAGGGCTCTCCGAACCGCCACGGCTCCTGCGGCGACGTTCCCTTGCCCGCGTGGTTGCGCATCAGCGGGTAGAACGTGCCCGTCTGCATCCAGCGCACCAGCAGCTCGCCGTTCGCTCGGCCGATGAAGCCCGGGATGTCCACCCCCGTGTGCGCCACCGCCGCCAGGCCCAATCCCATCAACATGGGCAGCGACGTCTCCAGCTGCGTCCAGTGGCTGGAGTTGTCCCCCGTCCACACTGCGGAGTACCGCTGGATGCCCGCGAACCCCGCTCGCGTCAGCAGGAACGGCCGGGCCTCCGGACGCAGCTCGCGCAAGCCTTCGAACGCGCCCTTCGCCATGCCCAGCGCGTAGACGTTGTGCACCTCCAGGTGCCGCTTCTCCCCGTGACGCGCGTCATACGGCAGCGTCTTGCCCTCCACCTGGCCAATGCCTTCCGCGCGCTCGCTCGTCAGCGTGAGGATGCCCACGTCCGGTTGCACCCCGAAGCACGACGGCTCGTTCATATCGTTCCAGAACCCCGCCATGCCCAGCGCCACGAAGTCGCGATGCAGGCCGCCCCACCAGCGCTGCACCTCCGGCCGCGTCAGGTCCGGGAACACCGCGGGCTTGGGCCACACCTCGCCCACCAGCACGCCGCCCCGGTCGTAGCGCACCAGGTAGTCGCGCGCCTTCGCGTCCTCATACACGTTCCAGCCCGGCTCCAGCTTCAGGGCCGGGTCGATGATGGGCACCAGCCGCACGCCCTGCGCCGCCGCCTCGCGCACCAGGCCCGCGGGATCCGGGTAGCGTGCGCTGTCCCAGGTCCAGACCTTGTACCCATCCATGTAATCGATATCGAGATACACGCAGTCCAGCGGCAGGTTCCGCTGCCGGTAGCCCTGGATGACGCCCCGGATGTCTTGCGCGTTCTCGTAGCCCCAGCGGCTCTGCTGCGCGCCCAGGCTCCACAGCGGGGGCAGGGGAGGCCGCCCCGTCAGCGCCGCGTACCTGCGCACCACGTCCGCGGGCATGGGCCCCGCGAAGAGGTAACAGTCCAGCTCCGGCCCCCACGACTCCCACGCCACCCGCGACGCGTCCGCGAGCGCCACGTCCACCTCCGAGCGCCAGGACTCGTCCAGGAAGAACCCCCACGCCACGCCGCCGCGCAGGCCCACGAAGAACGGGATGGACTGGTAGAGCGGATCCGTGTCCGGGTGGTGCGGCACCACGTCCGTGTTCCAGAACGTGAAGTGCATGCCGCGCTTGTCCAGCGGCCCCACCTTCTCGCCGAACCCCAGGTAGCGCTCCCCCTCCGGCGCCCGCAGCTTCATCCGCGCGCGGTGCCGGCTCATCGGATACGCGGCCTGCACCTCACCGGACACCTCCACGCAGCGCGCCAGCTCCCGCCCCTGCGCGTCCTGGAAGCGCCACGTCCCCGACTCCACGTCCACCTCCAGGGACACGCCCTCCGCCGTCACCCGTGCGCGCTCGCCGTCGCGCTCGACCTTCAAGGGGTGGCCTTCTTCGGCGATGACGGACCAGGACCGCTTGCCGGGCAGCTCGGGATGGAGGAATCCGATCTCCGACGATACCGGCGCGTGCCTCAGCCGCAGCACTCCGGGCAGCGGACACGACACCTCCAGGACGGCGTGCCGGCCGGACAGGCGCAGCCGGTGGGGTTCGACGTGGGCGTCAGTGACGTGCATGCCTCGGAATCTAGGGAGCGCGCGCGGCCCGCACCCGCCTTTCCTTCCGGGCCCGTGCGATGCTGTCCACTGTCATGACGCCGCCCCCTGATCCGCTGCCCTTCCCGGACAGCCTCTGCCACCGCTGCGCCGCGCCGCCCCGCTACGTCCAGACGCGGACCTCCACCTTCATCATGTGTCCGCTCCTGCCCCAGAAGTACGCGCCCCAGCCCGTGCGCGCGTGCTCGCTGTTCCGTCCCACGGAGCCCGGCGCCACGCCCGCGTAAGCCCCCTTCGGCTCCGAAGCCGAGCAGGCAGCGGGGCGGCAGCGGCCATTCCCCGCGAGGCATCCGTACCTTTGTCACAAGCAAAGGAGCCTTCATGGCCAGCCGTCGCAAGACCCACGCCGCCCCCCGGCGCAAGCACGCCGCCGCCACGCCCGCGAAGCGCGCCGCGCGCAAGAGCCACGCGTCCGCCAGCGCCAGCAGCCGCTATACGAACCCCGCGCTGCGCGAGCGCCTCAAGAAGCGCATCATGAAGAGCGACAAGGGCGGTCGCGCGGGCCAATGGAGCGCGCGCAAGGCCCAGTTCCTCGCCACTGAGTACAAGAAGGCCGGCGGTGGCTACCGGGGCTCTCGCGGCACCTCGCAGCGCCACCTGACCTCCTGGACGAAGGAGAAGTGGGGCACCCAGGACGGCGGCACCCGCGCCCGCCACGGCCGCACCACCGCGCGCTACCTGCCCAAGAAGGCCTGGGCCCACCTGAGCCCGGCGCAGAAGAAGGCCACCGAGCGGCGCAAGCGCGCGGGCTCCCGAGCCGGCCGCCAGTTCGTCGCCAACACGCCCGCCGCACGCCGGGCGAGGAAGCAGGCCACGAAGCGCTAGCCCGCGCTCAGGGGTCCTCCCTGATTCAGATGCGTGCGACAGGTCCCGCGAAGGACGGCCCGCGCTCGTGGCATAGAGTGCGGACCTCCTGAAGGCGGGAGGCTCACACGCCCGAAGGAGACGGAGAGGACGTCATGGACTGCGACTGGCTCATCATCGGCTCGGGGTTTGGCGGCAGCGTCAGCGCGTTGCGGCTCGTCGAGAAGGGCTATCGCGTGGTGATGCTGGAGAAGGGCCGGCGCCTCCGGGGCCAGGACTTCCCCAAGTCCAACTGGAACCTGAAGCGCTGGCTGTGGATGCCGCGGCTCGGGTGGCGCGGCCTCTTCAAGATGACCTTCTTCCGCCACGTCACCGTGCTGTCCGGCGTCGGCGTGGGCGGCGGCTCGCTCGTCTACGCCAACACGCTGCCCATCCCACGGGACGACTTCTTCGACGCCACCTCCTGGGGCCACCTGGCGCCGTGGAAGGAGGAGCTCGCGCCGCACTACGCGACCGCGCGCCGCATGCTGGGCGCCACCGTCAACCCGCTCAACACCTTCCCTGATCAGGTGCTCAAGGAAGTGGGAGAGGACCTGGGCCGCCCCGACTTCCAGCCCACCACCGTGGCCATCTACTTCGGCGAGCCCGGCGTCACCGTGAAGGACCCCTACTTCAGCGGCGAGGGCCCGGACCGCACCGGCTGCAACGCGTGCGGCGGCTGCATGCTGGGCTGCCGCAACAACGCCAAGAACACGCTCGACAAGAACTACCTCTACTTCGCGGAGAAGAAGGGCCTCACCCTCCACGCGGACACGGAGGTGACGTGGGTGCGCCCCCTGCCCGGTGGCGACGGTTACGAGGTGACGGCGAAGCAGGGCACCGGCTTCTTCAAGAAGACGCGCCGCTTCACCGCGAAGCACGTCATCTTCGCGGGCGGCGTGCTGGGCACCATGGACCTGCTGCTCAAGCTCAAGGGCGCGCCAGACGGCCTGCCCAAGCTCTCCGAGCGCGTGGGCGATGGCGTGCGCACCAACTCCGAGGCGCTCATCGGCGTCATCAGCGGCAAGAAGCAGAAGGACCGCGACCTGTCCCGGGGCATCGCCATCGGGTCCATCCTCCACACCGACGAGCACTCGCACCTGGAGCCCGTGCGCTACCCGGCGGGCTCCGGCTTCTTCCGCCTGCTCATGGCCCCGCACGTCCCCGGCGCCACCGCGTGGTCGCGCGTGGCCCGGCTGGTGGGGCTGCTCGCGCGCCGTCCCCTGCGCTTCCTCCAGGCCTTCTTCGTTCCGGACTTCGCGCGCCGCACGATGATCCTCCTGTACATGCGCACCATGGAGGGCCACCTGCGCATGCGCCGGGGCCGCGCGCTCACCACCGGCTTCCGCTCCGGCCTCACCACCGGCCTGCAGGCGGGCCCCGCGCCCACCGCGAACATGCCGGAGGCCTTCGACCTGGCGAAGCGCGTGTCCGACAAGCTGGATGGCTACCCCATGACCATGGTCAGCGAAACGCTCATGGGCATCCCGACCACCGCGCACATCCTGGGCGGCGCGTGCATGGGGGACTCGCCCACGACAGGCGCCATCGACGCGCGCCACCGCTTGTATGGCTATGAGGGCCTGTACGTGGTGGATGGCGCGGCCATCTCCGCCAACCCGGGCGTCAATCCCTCGCTCACCATCGCCGCGCTCGCCGAGCGTGCCATGACCTTCATCCCCGCCGCCCGGGAGCTGCCCCGCGGCGACACGGACGCCACGCTCGAAGCGCCCTCGCGCGCCCACGCCGCCGCCTCCTGACACACGCCCGCAGCGCGTGTACGCGGATGCCCCCTGTTCCCCCTTGGGACCCGGGGCCGGGCCCTATTGATCAGACGTGAGCGCGGGACTCGTACTCCAGTCCTGAGTTCCGTGTGTTCGGTGGACGCGGGAATGGCCCGCTTGTCATTGTTGGCTGCGAATGCACGGGATGCCGCCACCCTGGCGACGTCTCACACCGTCGGCGTGGGTGGGAGCCGGCAGTGTTCAAGCACGGGCACTCCGGGTGCCCCCAGGCAGCATGGTTGGCCTGAAAAGTTCCGTGTAGTTCCTATTTTGCAGGATTAGTCGCTTTCGCCACCAGTCCGGTCGGGTGAAGAGATGACTTCGTTCATGTCAGCCTTTTCCATTCATGCCCCGGTGAAGGGCTCTCCTGGCCTGGAGGGCCGGGCGGCGGCGCTGCTGGCGTTGCAGTTGCGCGAGTCGCGCAAGCGGGTGGACGGCCTGTTCACCTGGCTGATGTTGGGGCAGTGGGCGGCGGCGGTGCTGGTGGCGGTGTTCGTGTCTCCCTATGGATGGGAGGGCAAGGTGCGGGCGCTGCACCTGCACGTGCAGACGGCGGTGCTGCTGGGCGCGGCGCTGAGCGTGTTCCCGGTGATGCTCACGCGGCTGCATGCGGGGGAGACGGCGACGCGCCACGTGGTGGCCATCAGCCAGATGCTCTGGTCCGCGCTGCTCATCCACCTGACGGGGGGCCGCATCGAGACGCACTTCCACATCTTCGGCTCGCTGGCGGTGCTGTCGTTCTACCGCGACCCGAAGGTGCTCTTCACCGCCAGCCTGGCCATCGTCGTGGACCACTGCATGCGGGGCGCGCTGTGGCCGGAGTCCGTCTACGGCCAGCTGCATCCGGAGTGGTGGCGCTTCCTGGAGCATGCCTTCTGGGTGGCGGCCATCGACGTGGTGCTGGTCGTCGCCTGCCGGGACGCGCTGCGCGAGCTGCGGGAGCGCGCCGGGCGCCAGGCCCTGGCGGAGGCCACCATCGAGGAGGAGCTGGCGCTGCGCGCGGGCCAGCTGGACGCCGCCGTGCGCGAGGTGCACGCCGTCCGCGGCCACGTGGAGCAGATGGAGCGGCTGGCGTCGCTGGGGCAGCTCACCGCCAGCGTCAGCCACGAGCTGCGCAACCCGTTGGCGGCCGCGCGCACCGCGCATGCCTTCGTCCTGCGCCGGATGCGCAAGGGGGAGACCTTCCCCTCGGATCCACGCATCGCGCGCTTCCTGGACATCATCGACCGGGAGCTGCAGGCGTGCTCGGTCATCATCTCCGACCTGCTGGACTTCGCGAAGGGCCGGCCTCCGCGCCGCATGCCCTGTCCGCTCAAGCCGCTGGTGGAAGAGGCCATCAGCGTGGTGCCGCGCCGCGAGGGCGTGCGCGTGAACAACCAGGTGCCGGACGGGCTGCCGGTGCCGCACCTGGACCGCGAGCAGTTCCGCCAGGTGCTGGTCAACCTCATCCAGAACGCGGTGGAGGCCATTCCGGCGGAGCGCTCCGGGACCGTGTGCGTGCTCGCCGACGCGCGGGGGGACGGCGGCTGGAGCCTGCGCGTGACGGATGACGGGCCGGGCATCCCCGCGCCGCTCCTGGAGCGCATCTTCGAGCCCATGTTCACCACCAAGCTGCGCGGCACCGGGCTGGGGCTCGCCATCGTGAAGCGGCTGGTGCAGGGACATGGCGCGCGCATCCAGGCGGAGAGCGACTTCGGCCACGGCTCGCGCTTCACCGTCCTCTTCCCGGACGCGTGCGCACCGGCGGCCGTGGCGCATTCCTGAAGAGAGCAGCGGCAGGTGGGTGACTCGTGCGTGGGGTGTGGGCTCACGCGATAACGGAGGCAGGCATGCAGGCACAGGCAAAGCCGTACCCGGAGGCGGGTGCGGTGGATGCGGACTGGGCAGTGCGGCGCATGGCGGCGACGGAGCTGGACACCGCCCGGGGGATGTTCTTCCTGGGGGTGCTGGAGACGGTGCGCACCGGTGCGGGCGAGGAGGCGGTGGCCGCCTGCCGGGCCGTCACCGACGAGCGCCGCTTCGTGGGCTTCTTCAACTACCCGGTGTCCACCTTCCTCAAGCTGGCGCAGGTGGCGGCGCGGCAGTTGTCACCCCGGTGGGGCGGGTTCGACGAGGCGCTGCGGCAGATGGGGATGCAGGCCACGCGCAGCTTCCTGGAGTCCGCGGTGGGGCGCACGTTCCTGCTCCTGGCCGCGGGGGACCCGCGCAAGCTCGTGACGAACCTGCCGTCCGGCTACCAGATGGCGGTGAGCTACGGGGAGCGCACCGTCGACTGGAAGGGAGAGGGGGACGCGCTGTTCATCATGCGGCGCGACTTCATGCCGCCGGCGTACCACGAGGGGGTGCTGCGCGAGGTGCTCACCATGGTGGGGGCCCGGAACCCTCGGGTCCAGGGGCGCAAGCTGGGCCTGCTGGACACCGAGTACCACATCACCTGGGAGGCACCCGTCGTGCTGCCCTCGGAACCTCCCAAGGCGCCATCGCGCTGGCGGATGTTCCAGTAGGGCGCGCGCGGGGGACCGGGAGTTGGGGCCCGGTCCCCCATGCGTCGCGCACCGGATGGCGCGGGAACTTGCGCCCCCGGTGCGGCGGGGCTCTCCTCCCACCGGGAGGTCCTCACCGCGTGAGCCGCAATGACAGTCAGGAACGGACGGAGCGCTGGCGGCGGCTCCTGTCGGACACCCGCGTCGGTTCGCGCTCCGCGCAGGCGGAGGAGGCTGGCGCGGACGCCGCGCACCGGCAGCTCGACGAGCGCAATGACTACTCGCGGGACTACGACCGCATCGTCTTCTCCAGCGAGTTCCGCTGCCTGCACGACAAGACGCAGGTGTTCCCGCTGTCGACGAGCGACTACACGCGCACGCGCCTCACGCACAGCATCGAGGCGTCCTGCGTGGGCCGCTCGCTGGGCCATCAGGCCGGGCTGGGGTTGAAGGCGCAGGGCGTGGAGCTGGACCCGTCGCACCTGGGCACCATCGTCGCGGCGGCGTGCCTGGCGCATGACATCGGCAACCCGCCGTTCGGGCACTCCGGCGAAGCGGCCATCCAGCACTGGGTGGGACAGCGGCTCTCTCCACCGGGGGAGGGGAGGAAGAGCCCGTTCACGACGGAGGCCGAGTGGCGCGACCTGCGCGACTTCGAGGGCAACGCGCAGGGCTTCCGCATCCTCAACCGGCTCCAGTCGCGCGAGCGCCGGGGCGGGCTGCGCTACACGGCCGCGACGCTGGGGGCCATGAGCAAGTACCCGCGTCCGTCGGTGCTGCCCGGCTCGCGGCAGAAGACGAAGGGCGTCGTGTCGGAGAGGAAGTTCGGTTACTTCCAGGACGACGTCGACCTGGCGCTGGAGGCGTTCCGCGCCACGGGTCTGCGCGAGCGCGAGCCCGGCGTGTTCAGCCGCCACCCGCTGGCCTTCCTCGTCGAGGCGGCGGACGACATCTGCTACGCGGTCATCGACCTGGAGGACTCCGCGAAGCTGGGGCTCGTGCCCATGGAGCGCGCGTGTCAGCTGCTGGAGTCGGTGCTGCCGGAGCCCACGGTCCGCAAGCCGCCCCGGCACCTGGAGACGCGGATGGCGCAGGCGCGGGCGAGGGCCATCGGGAAGCTCATCCCGCAGTGCGTGGAGGCCTTCGTGGAGCACGCGCACGACCTGGAGGCGGGACGGACGGAGACGCCGCTCACCGAGCTCAAGCCGGACGTGCGCGCGCAGCTGGAGGAGATCACCGACTTCACCCGCGAGCATGGCTACTGGAGCGAGCGCGTGCTCCAGATTGAAAGCGCCGGCTTCAAGACGCTGGGCGGCCTGCTGGACATGTTCGCCCTGTCGGTGGTGGCGGAGTCCCCCAACGCGGAGGAGAAGAAGCTGCGGCAGCTCTTGCCCATGGAGTGCTTCCAGCGCCCGGAGTTCGCGGAGGCGGATGAAGCGGCGCCGCGGCCGCTGCGCAGGGACGAGGCCATCCAGCGGCTCACGCCGTACCAGCGCCTGTTGTGCGTGACCGACTACATCACCGGCCTGTCGGACAGCCGCGCGGTGGAGCTCTACCAGCGCCTGTCTGGCATCCAGCTGCCCACGTAGGCCCTCGGGCACCGGGAACGTGCGGCGCCGGCCGCCGGGCGCTACGCTTGTGCCCCATGTGTGGCCGAGTCACCGTCCGGACCTCTCCCGCGCAGCTCGTCGCCGAGCTGGAGCTCGCGGGCGCGCGCGCGACGCTGGAGCGCGAGCGTTTCAACCTCTGTCCCACGCAGCTGCTGCCCGTGGTGCCCAACGACGGCGCGCGGCTGCTGGACGTGTTCCGCTGGGGGCTCATCCCCTCCTGGGCGAAGGAGGCGTCCATCGGCAACAAGCTGATCAACGCGCGCGGTGAGACGGTGGCGGAGAAGCCCAGCTTCCGCTCGGCGCTGAAGCGCAGGCGGTGCCTGGTGGTGGTGGACGGCTGGTACGAGTGGAAGCAGTCCACGAAGCCCAAGACGCCGTACTTCTTCCACCACCGCGACGGGAAGCCGCTGGCCCTGGCGGGGCTCTGGGAGGAGTGGACGGCGCCGGACACGGGCGAGGTGCTGCGCACCTGCACCATCATCACCACGGGCCCCAACGCGCTGATGGCGCCCATCCACGACCGGATGCCCGTCATCCTGTCGCCGGAAGGCCAGTCGGTGTGGCTTCGCCCGGAGCCGCAGGAGGCGTCCGTCCTGTTGCCGCTGCTCGTCCCCGCGGCGGAAGCGCCGTTGGACGTCTACGAAGTGGCACGTGGAGTGAATTCGCCCGCCAACGACGGCCCGGAGTGCGTGGCCCGCATCGCTGCCTGACGCTCGGGAGCGCTATCCCGCTGTGGTGCTGCCCTCTTCCCCCGGAGGCGGGCAGTACGGGGCGACGGCCTCCTTCAGCAGCTCCATGTGCAGGGGTTTTCTCAGGGTCCCGACGACGCCGGCCATCCGCTCCGTCTGGAAGCTGGCGGTGAGGATGAAGACGGGCAGTCCGCACAGCGTCGCGTCGTCGTGCAACCGCCGCAGGAAGCCGTAGCCGTCCATCACCGGCATCATCAAATCCAGCAGGACGATGCAGGGCTTGCGGCAGGATGCCAGCGCCAGCAGCCCCTCCTCGCCATTGGTCGCGGTCAGCACGGCGTAGCCTTCGAGTTCGAGGTAGCGAGCCATCACTTCCAGTTCCGGCTCGTCGTCGATGAGGAGGATCAGGGGTGGGGTCGTCGCGTCGGGCACGGCTCTCTCTTCCGTGGGGTCAAAGGAAAGCTAGGTCGCCCGAACGCCGCACTGACCAGGGCCTTCCTTTGATTCCGGGCCGGCGGTTCCTGGCACGGCCAGTGGGTCAGGAGGCTGCCTGGCCGTCTGCCCCGAAACAGTGGCGCGCTGCCCCCTGGACAGTTCCTGGGTGCGCCTGAAAAAGCCCCCTAGGATTCGCGCCATGACGTCCTCCGACAGGGCCGTGCCGGGCAGGCGCCGGCGCATCGCCGTGGCCTCCTTGACAGGGCTCGCCGTGCTGGCAGGCGCCGGCCTGCTGGGAGCGGAGGCGTGGTACCAGCGGAGGTTCGAGACCCCGCTGCGCCTCCACCGCGAGGCGCTGGCGGCGAACGTGGACGCCTACTGCGCCGAAGAGGCCGCGCTGGGCGCCGACCCCTGGTTCCATGAAGGCCGGACGGAAGGGGACGCGGGCCTGCTGCTCAATGCGTGGCTGCCCTGGTCGCGCGACCTGAAGCGGCCCCCTCCGGAAGGCTCGCCGCTCGTCCTTCCCGATTCACTTCGCGAGGGGGCCCTGGACCTGAAGCAGGGCCGGTGGCTCACCGCGAACATCGACGTGTCCCGCCTGGACTTCGACTGGATGGTCCGGCTGCTGGCGTATGACCGGTGGGACCTGTTCAACGGCAGCCCCCTGAGCGCCGAGGGCCGCTTCAACTGGGCCGCCGGTGACGTCCCCGACCTCTTCCTCCTCCAGCGCTGGGCGAAGTTCCGCATGCTCCACGGCCTGAGGACCGGCCACCCGGTGGAGGCCGCGCAGCAGGTGCGCCACCTGGCGTGGCTGAGCCTGCGCACGGACTCGCTCGTGGGGGGCTCGCTCGCCGTCAACCTGCTGGACATCGAGCGGCTCGCGCACGAAGCCATGCCTTCGCCCCCGGCGGGCTGGACGCCCATGCCCGCCGAGCAGACGGCCCGGATGAACGCCCTGCTCCAGGCGGCTCCCCAGTTCGCGGGGCTCGCCGCGCCCCCGGACGTGGCCCGGAAGGCCCGCGGCTGCGCGACGGAGGCGAACCGGTGCATCGCCTTGACGGAGACCGCCTTCCTGGCGCGGCTCCTGGAGCCCGTCGTGGAGCCCGTCGGGGCCCCCTCCCTGGAGGAGGCCACCGCCGCGCTCGACCGCGCCCTGGCGGACGCCGGTTGCCCCACGCTCGCCGCGCACGAGGTGCGCACCCGGGGCGTGACCGTGGAGGACCCTGCATCCGGCATGTCCTCCCTGGCCTCGTCCGTGGCATGGATCCCCTGGGCCCCCGGCCGCCAGGCCCGCTCACACCTTGCCCGGGGCGTCCTCGCCAGCGCCCTGGGAGACCTCACACCGTTGCATGGAAACAGAACGAAACATCCCGCCCCCCTGCAGGGCCAGGCAGGCCTTCCAACCCCCTGAATCGCCGTCCCGGGAGCGCCGGGAAAAGGCCTGCGCCTGCCCACCTCCACGGTTTTCCGTGGATGACATGGAACTGGCGCCTCGACTGACCTACAGTTCTTGAACGGAGGGGGAAGTTTGCCCGAACTGCCACCCAGCACGTATCCGGCCTTGTTCGAGCACACGCGTGACGGCGTGCTCGTCCTGGACCCGACCCTGCGGGTCGTGGCCGTGAACCGTGCCGCGGAGGCGCTGCTGGGCCCTCGCGACCTGTGGGTGGGGCAGTCCGTGGACAGCGTCCTGCCGGGTTGGACGCCCCCCCAGGTCACTTCCCCGGACGCCGCGCCCCTGGAGACGGAGCTCCCCGTGGGCCCGGTGCGCTCCGTGCGGGTGCAGGCGGTGCCGCAGGACGGCGGCTGGCTGCTGCTGCTCCGGGGCCTGGACGCCGCTCAAGCGGCCGAGTCCATCCTCCGCCAGCAGAAGGAGTTCTTCGAGGCGGTGGTGCGCCACAGCCCGGTGGCCATCGTCACCATCAGCCGCGCCTTCGAGGTGCTGTCCTGGAACCCCGCCGCGGAGCGGCTCTTCGGGTACACGCCGCAGGAGGCGCTGGGGCGCAACATCCTCAAGCTCGTGGCCAACCTGGACGACATCCGTCCGGAGGCCGAGGAGACGTCGCGCGAGGTGCTGCGCAAGGACCGGGTGCACGTCGTCACCAAGCGCGTGCGCAAGGACGGCACGGTGGTGGACGTGGAGCTGCGCGCCATGCCGGTGACGGTGGCGGGCCAGTCCATGGGCTTCATCGCCATCTACCACGACGTCACCGACCTCCAGCGGGCGCGCCAGTCCGCCGAGGACGCCAACCAGGCCAAGAGCCTGTTCCTGGCCACCGTGAGCCACGAAATCCGCACGCCGATGAACGCCATCATCGGCATGGCGGGGCTGCTCATGGACACGGCGCTCACGCCCGAGCAGCGCGACTTCGCGTCCACCATCCGCCAGAGCGGGGACGCGCTGCTGGGGCTGCTCAACGACATGCTGGACTTCTCCAAGATCGAAGCCGGCCGGGTCGAATTGGAGCAGCAGCCCTTCAACCTGCGCCAGTGCGTGGAGTCCGTGTTGGACCTGCTCGCCATGCGCGCGAGCGAGAAGTCCCTGGACCTGGGCTACCACGTCACGGACGAGACGCCCGTCAGCGTGGTGGGCGACGGCGCGCGCCTGCGGCAGGTGCTGCTCAACCTGGTGGGTAACGCGGTGAAGTTCACCGAGCGCGGCGGGGTGTCCATCTCCGTGGACACGCCGCGCCAGCCGCTCGCGCCGGGCGGCCTCTTCGAGTTGCACTTCGCGGTGCAGGACACCGGCCTGGGCATCACCGAGGCCGCGCGCGCGGGGCTCTTCCAGCCCTTCAACCAGCTGAATGAATCCGTGTCGCGCCGCTACGGCGGCACGGGGCTGGGCCTGGCCATCAGCAAGCGGCTGGTGGAGGCGATGGGCGGGCGGCTGTGGATGGAGAGCGAGGGTGTCCCGGGCAAGGGCGCCACGTTCCACTTCACCTTCCAGGCGCGCGAGGCTCCTCGCGGTGGGGAGCCCCTGCGCCCGGACGCGCTGAAGCTGCACGGCCGGCGCGTGCTGGTGGTGGACGACAACGCCATCAACCGCAAGCTGCTGGGACGCCAGCTGGCCGCGTGGGGCATGGCCATCGTGGAGGTGGGCTCCGGCGCGGAGGCCCTGTCCAAGCTGGAGTCCGGGGCCCGCTTCGACCTGGCCATCCTGGACCACCGCATGCCGCTGATGGACGGCCCCACGCTGGCGGCGCACATCCGCCAGCAGCGCGACGCGCGCGAGCTGCCCCTCTTGCTGCTCACCTCGTTTGATCAGCGCGACGCGCAGCCGCCCGGCCTCTTCACGGCGGTGCTGCCCCGGCCGGTGAAGGCGTCGCACCTGCATGACGCGCTGATGACGTGCCTGGCCCAGGACCTCATCTCCGCCCGGCCCATGCCCGTCACGCCCGCGCCCGCCACGCGCGAGCGCTCCGTGTTCAACACGCGCCCCGGCGAGCAGATGCCGCTGCGCATCCTGCTGGTGGAGGACAACCCCACCAACCAGAAGCTGGCGCTGCTGGTGCTGGAGCGGCTGGGCTACCCGGCGGACACCGCGAACAACGGCCGCGAGGGGCTGAGCCTCATTTCGCGCAAGCGCTACGACGTCGTGCTGATGGACGTCCAGATGCCGGAGCTGGACGGCCTGCAGGCGACGCGCCAGCTGCGCCAGGACATGCCCGTCAGCGAGCAGCCGTGGGTCATCGCCATGACGGCCAACGCGATGACGGCGGACCGCCGCGAGTGCCTGGACGCGGGCATGGACGACTTCCTCAGCAAGCCCATCCGCGTGGAGGAACTCATCTCCGCGCTGCGCCGCGCCTGGGAGCGTCTGCCGGGAAAGCCCGGGGGCGCCCCCGTCACCCGTGCTCCGGAGGCCCCTCGCATGGGGGCCCCGCGCATCCGGGGGCTGGATGCGGGCGCGCTGGATCGGCTGTGGCAGTCCCTGGACGGGCAGGTGGAGCGGATGCTCCCGGAGCTCGTGGACACCGCGCTGGAGAGCATGCCCCGGCTGATGGACGACGCGCGCGGGGCGCTCGCGCGAGGCGAGCTGGAGAACCTGGCGCGCGCCGCGCACACGCTCAAGTCCAACGCGGCCTACTTCGGCGCGGCCACGCTGGAGTCGCTGTGCTGGGACATCGAGCAGCGCGCGGACGCCCGGGTGCTGGAGGGGCTGGAGCCGCTCGTCGCCCACTGCCAGGAGGCGCTGGAGGAGAGCCGCCGGCTCCTGGAGCAGCTCAAGGGCACCGTCGTCTCCCGGGCCGCGGGCTGACGCGCGTCAGGCCCGCTGGGGCGCGTTCGGGTCGCTGATGGTGAGCGGCTGACGCTGTCCATCCTTCGCGACGAGGCTCGCGGTGAGGGCGAAGTCCGGCCCCATGCGCAATTCCAGCGTGGTGGGGCCCGGGTGGGCCACGCGCCAGTCCGGCTCGATGCGCACGGTGCCCAGGAGTTCGCGCTCCACGGTGGTGCGGTCCAGGGCCTCGAAGAGCGCCACCGGCACGGGGCCCGGCCAGGGCGGCAGCTCCAGGTCCACGGTGCGCGTGCCGGGCACGGGCGTGTTGGCGGGGAGCACCTCGTGCTGGCCGCCGCCGGGCACCATGGCGCCAATGGGCATGGGCACCACGTCCGACAGGCCGCTGATGCCGCGCGCCAGGTTGCGCCCCAGGATGGCCGCGCCCACGGCCACGCCCAATTCCGGGTGCACTTCCTTGTCGGACGACAGCTTCTTGAAGTGGGCCAGGCGCTTGCGGATGGCGGGCATGCGCGTCTGGCCGCCCACCATCACCAGCTCGTCGATGGCGTCCGGCTTCAGGCCCGCCTTCTCCAGCACGTCGTCGCACGCGGCGGCGGTGCGCTCGATGAGCTGGAACACCATGGCCTCCATCCGCTCGCGGGTGAGCGTGACGTTGAAGTCCACGAAGGCGCCGTCCTTCTGCGTGATGCAGGGGATGCGGATGGGGACGGACGCGCCGCTGGAGAGCGCCATCTTCGCGGACTCGGCGGCGAACACCAGGCGCTGCATCACGACCTTGTTGCCGCGCAGGTCGATGCCGTGCTCCTTCTGGAAGTCGTCCACCAGCGCTTCCACGATGGCTTCGTCGAAGTTGGCGCCGCCGAGGAACGCGTCGCCGCCGGTGGCCAGCACCTTTACCACGCGGTTCTGCACGGACATGAGCGTGACGTCGAAGGTGCCGCCGCCCAGGTCGAACACCATCACCGTCTGCTCGGGGTTGCGCAGGTTGGCGTAGTAGAGCGCCGCGGCGGTGGGCTCGTTGACGATGGCGCGCACGCGCAGGCCCGCCTTCTCCGCGGCGTGGCGGATGGCCTCGCGCTGGCGGATGGTGGCGTGCGCGGGCACGGTGAGCACGCACTCCTTGAACGGGGCCCCGGCCGCGTGCGTGGCCAGCGTGTTGAGGTGCTTGAGGATGAAGTGCGCCACGTCGATGAGCGGCGTCACCTTCCCGTACACCTCCACGGCGGTGTAGCCGTCCGGGCCCTCCACCAGCTCGAAGGCGAAGCGGTTGCGGTGGCGGGCCACGTATTCGGACTGGAAGCGGCGGCCCAGGAAGCGCTTGGCGCCGAAGATGGTGTGGCGCGGGTCGTCGATGATCTGCCGCCGCGCCGCGGGGCCGACGATGGCCTTGTCGCCCGCGTGGAACCACGCGATGGAGGGCAGGGTGAGGCTCTTGTCCGCGATGGGCACCACGCGCAGCTTGTTCGCCTTGTCGAAGAAGGCCGCCGCGGTGTTGGTGGTCCCGAAGTCAATGCCGAGGATGGGGGCGGCGCTCGTGCTCATGTGGGGCCGCCATCCTCGCACGTCCCGCCGCGCCGGGGCACCCGGCACGACGGGCAAGATGTGCTCAGGGGTGCTCCCAGCCGGCGCCATTCGCCTGGGCGCGGAGGTCGCTTGAACCCACCGTGTCAGGACCTGGGCGGCATGTTGTAGCCGGCGTCGCCGTAGGGCTTCAGCCGCTCCAGCCACATCTCCTCCAGCACCTTCAGCTCCTCCACGGGCGGAGGGCCACCGGGCTCCTCGCGGGGCTTGAGCCTGTCCAGCACCTCGAAGGAGAAGGCCGCTTCGCCGTGGCGCTCCCAGTCCGCCTGCAGCTCGGGGACGCGGTGCATGCGCTGGGCGAACTCGAACCGGATGCGGTTGAACATCGCGGTCAGGTTGAGGGCATGGCCCACGAACAGCTTGCCGTTGGCGTGGCAGCGGATGGCGTAGATGCCCATGGGCACCTCCGCTTCCTTGTAGGCGCGCTTGCGCTCCGAGCGGGCCGCGCGCGAGTCATCACCGGACGTCATGGTGACCTCCGAAGCCCCGCGAGACGAGCTTCGCCTCCAGCCGCTCCTTCGCGGCAGGGTCGCGTGGGCGCACCCAGTCGCGGCCCATCCGTTCCCAGTCCGCGTCGCGCGCGTCGATGCCCAGCGCCTGGAGGAAGTCGGCCTCGCAGATGAAGCACTGCTCGCGGAAGGGGAAGAGGAAGCCGCCCTGCGCTTCGAGCGAGCGCGCGGCCTCCTCGTAGGTGGAGAACCACCGGTTGAGGAACGGGCTCTGGCCCTTCTGGAAGAAGGCGCGCGTGTCCAGCGTGTGCGCTCGGGCCTCCAGGGCCTGCTTCAGCTCCGTCCAGGTGGTGTGCCCGGCTTCCCGCGCGACGACGGCGAGCCCGTGCTTGTGCTGCACGGTGTCCCGGCGCGCGAGCACCTCGCCCAGGGGCAGGGCCGCGAAGAAGGGCAGGGCGCGCATCCGTTCCGCGGCGCGCGTGGCGCGGGCCGTGTCGGACGAGTCCAGGTCCTTGAGGAGCAGGGACGCGCGGACCTTGTATTCATGAAGCGTGACGGGGAGGGTGCTGCCGGTTCCCATGACGAATCCTCCGGTGCTGGCCCTCACCCGTTGGGGGACCGTGGAAGGACTTCATCGGGAGTCTGGCGACAGCGGGTGAAGCGAGGGTGACGTCGTCTTTCCGGGCGGCGGGCACCCCTCGGCACCCGTGGGACGAATAGACCAGACGCGTCCCACGGTCGTCAAACGCTCGTTAGGACTCGGACTGTCCGCGGCGCAGGCCCAGGGCCTTCATCTTCTTGTAGAAGTGACCCCGCTCCAGGTCGAGGATCCGCGCCGCCTCCGTCACGTTGTCATGCGTGTGGGCGAGCACCCGCTGGATGATCTCCCGCTCCGCGTCCTCCACCTGCTCGCGGAAGGTCTGGTCCACGCGAGGCTTCCAACCGCCCGGGCTCGAGGGCGCGGGCTCGGTGGGCGCCGTCACCACCGTGGCGGGCTGCGCGACGGGCACGTCACCGCCCACGGTGGGCTCGGGCATGGGGGGCAGGGGACGGCCCCGGGGCAGGAGCTCCAGCGCGTCCGTGCGCGAGACGACCGGCCCCTCGCAGAGGATGGCCAGGCGCTCCACCAGGTTGCGCAATTCGCGCACGTTGCCCGGGTAGTCGTACGCGCTCATCACCGCGAGCGCGTCCGGCGACAGCGCCAGCGGCCGCCGCCCGTTCTTCGCGCACGCCTCGCGCAGGAACGTGTCGATGAGGTCCGGCAGGTCCTCGCGGCGCTCGCGCAGCGGCGGCGAGTGAATCTGCACGACGTTGATCCGGTAGTAGAGGTCCTCGCGGAAGCGTCCCGCGGCGATCTCCTTCTCCAGGTTCTTGTTCGTCGCGGCGATGACGCGCACGTCCACCTTGAGCGTCTCCGCGCCGCCCACGCGCTCCAGCTCTCCCTCCTGGAGCACGCGCAGGAGCTTCGACTGCATGGCGGCCGGCATGTCGCCAATCTCGTCCAGGAAGAGGGTGCCCTCGTGCGCCAGCTCGAACTTGCCGCGCCGCACGCTCACCGCGCCGGTGAAGGCGCCCTTCTCGTGGCCGAACAGCTCGCTCTCGATGAGGTCGTGCGGCACCGCGGCGCAGTTGAGCTTCACGAACGGCCCGCCCTTGCGCCGGGAGTTCTGGTGCAGCGCCCGGGCGATGAGCTCCTTGCCGGTGCCGTTCTCCCCGGTGATGAGCACGCGCCCCTCGCTGGGCGCCGTTCGCTGGATGAGGGAGAAGATGCGCTGCATGGCGGGCCCGCCGCCCACCATGTCGAAGCGGCCCAGCTGCGCGCGCAGCTCCTGCAACTCCTCCATCGCCGCCTGGTGCTTGAGCGCGTTGCGCAGCGCCACCAGCAGCCGGTCGCGCGCCAGCGGCTTCTCCAGGAAGTCGCGCGCCCCCAGCTGCGTCGCCTTCACCGCCGTGTCGATGGTGCCATGGCCGGACATCATGATGACGGGCAGGTCCGGCTTGAGCTCCGTGAGCCGCGCCAGCACCGTGAGGCCGTCCATGTCCGGCATCTTCACGTCCATCAACACCGCGTCCACCGGCCGCGCGCTGACCACGTCCAGCGCCACCTGACCGCTGCTGGCCAGCTCCGTACGGTAGCCGGCCAGCTGCAACGACTGGCTCAGGGTGAGGAGGATGTTCTTTTCGTCATCAACAATCAGGACCGCAGCGGGCATGGGCAAACCGGTCACACTCTCACGGAAATAATCGGGGCATCAAGGGTCTCGTGCTGCCCGGAGGGGCGGGGAAAAGACAAATCTTTTGACTCTCCCCGGTGGGTCCGACTACACGCGGACAGCCTGGCTCACCCCCTGTGGGCCTCTCTTTTCCCGTGGTTGCTGTCGGAGGAATGATGCGTCGGATTTCGCTTTGGGCCGGGTTGGCCCTCGCCGTGGCCGTGCTGACCGGGTGCCCGCCCACCTACCCCAAGTGCAACAACGACGAGCAGTGCCAGGAGAAGGGCGAGGTCTGCGTCCAGGGCCAGTGCCAGGAGTGCGCGACGGACGCGAACTGCCGCGAAGGCTTCACCTGCCAGGCCAACAAGTGCGCGCCCAAGCCTCCTGAGTGCACCACGGACGCGGCCTGTGGCACCGGCCGCATCTGCGAGGCCGGCAAGTGCGCCGAGGCCCAGTGCAAGGACGACTCCGCGTGCAACGGTGGCAAGTGCCAGGCCGGCCGCTGCCAGGCGCCCCGCGACACCTGCTCCGCCAACACCGACTGCGGTGAGGGCCAGGAGTGCCAGTCCGGCAAGTGCGTGACGGCGGACGCCAGCTCCAAGTGCGACTACTCGCCGGTGCCCTTCGGCTTCAACGAGTCCACCCTGGACTCCAGCGCGCAGTCGCGCCTGGGCGAGCTGGCGGCCTGCATCAAGGCCAGCCAGGGCAAGATCACCCTGGGCGGCCACGCGGACGAGCGCGGCACGGAGGAGTACAACCTCCAGCTGTCCAACCGCCGCGCCGCGGCCGTGAAGCGCTACCTGGTCGACCTGGGCGTGCCGTCCAACCGGCTGTCCACGGTGGGCTATGGTGAGACCCGCCCGCTGTCCAGCGCGGCCACCGAGGAAGGCTGGGCGGAGAACCGCCGCGTGGAGTTCCAGCGCTAGTTCTGGGGTAGGCTCTGGCGCGCATGGCCGCCCTAGAGTCGGAAACACGCCAGTCCTACCTCGTCTTCGCGTGTGGAAGCAGTTGGTACGCGGTGCCCGCGGAAGCCGCGGCGGAGGTCGTCACCTTCCCCGAGCTGACGCGGGTACCGGGTTCCCCGCCCCACCTGCTGGGCGTGTTCGCGCACCGGGGTGAAGTCATCCCCGTCGTGGACATGAGCCTGCTGGTGGGCGGGGTTTCCGCCGGGTCCCGCCGCGCCGTCCTGGTGCGGCTGGCCCGTGGCACCCTCGCCCTCACCGCCAGCAGCGTCGCCGGTGTGTCCGCGCTGATGGGACCGCTGGAGCCCCTGGGGCCCTCGGGCGTGCACGTCCACCTGCGCGGCCCCGTGAAGAGCGGCTCGCGCGACGTGGCCGTCATCGACCCGGAAGGCCTCTTCGACCACCTCAGTCAGGGCGGATAGGCCCCATGTTTCCCTCAGGCCGGGTCGAGGGGACGCTCCTGTGCCACGTGGGGCCGCACCGCATCGCCTTCGAGGCGGGCGAGGTGGCCTCCATCGCCGCGCCGGACGCGGGCACCGTGTCCGCCCACCGGGCCTTCCTGGGAGCCGGGGGCGCCCAGCGCGTGCTGGTGACGGCCACCGGAGGGACGGTGGGCGTGGACGGGCTGGAGATCGACTCGGAGGTGCTGTCCGTGCTGCCGCCCTCGCCGGTGGTGGCGGGGGCCTCCGGAGGCAGCCTGCGCGGCTTCGTGATGACCCGCGGGGTGCTCTGGCCGCTGCTCAGCCTGGACGCCTTCCAGCGCTACCTGCGCGGGCTGGACGGGGAGGGCGCATGATCGCGCCGCCGGAGCTTCGCGCCCTGGGCCGCTGGACGACGCGGCCCCGCATCCCGGGCAGCTGCCTGGGCGTGGGCATCGCGTTCCTCCACATCCACCTGTCGCACACGCTGCCGGAGGCCGGGCGCACGCCGCTGACGTGGCTGATGTTCTGCGCGCTCGTGCTGTTCATCAGCGTGGGGTACGCGCGCGACACGCGGGCCCTGCGCACGCTCTTCGCGCTGGGCGAGGGCCGGCTGCCCGCCACGTCCGAGCACCTGCTGGTGGCGGTCCAGGAGGTGGCGGCCATTCCCGGCCGCAGCTTCTGGTTCGTGATGCAGGGCTGGCTGGGCGGCACGCTGACGGTGGCCCTGGCCTTCCCGATTCTGGCGGACGTGCCGTGGACGGAGGGCGTGCGGGTGATGGTGCTGGGGCTGTCCATCGGCCCCCTGAGCGCCATGCTCACCTACCTGATGGTGGTGCGCCGCGCGCGGGCCACGTTGGACCGGCTGGTGTCGCTGGGGCCGGCGCCGCTGGAGGTGCTGGCCGCGCTGCCGCCCCGGCGCATGCACATCCGCCGCCGGCTGGTGGTCTTCACCGCCATCGCGGTCCTGAGCCCGTCGCTCTTCATCCTGGACGTGGCCTTCACGCGCACGGTGACGGTGGTGGACGCGTGGACGCAGGCCACCACGCCGGAGGCGCGCGCGCAGGTGATGGCGCGGGCGCGCGAGGGAGACGGGCCGCCCCTGGGGCTCATCGCGGGGCTCGTCACGCTGCTCATCCTGGGCACCGCGGCGCTCGCGGGCACGGCGCTGTCGGAGCCCCTGCGCGCCATCACGGAGGACGCGACGCGCATCGCGCGCGGCGAGGTGCGGCCCCCGCGCGTCATCCACGCCGAGGACGAGGTGTGGGCCACCTCCGCGGCCTTCACCCAGATGCAGGTGCAGCTGGTGCAGGCCCTGTCGCAGCTCAAGCGGGCGGGCATCCAGATCTCCTCCACCACCGAGCAGTTGGTGGCCACCAGCACGGAGCAGGAGGTGGGCGCGGACGAGCAGGCCGGGGCGCTCAACGCCACCAGCGCCACCACGGAGGAGCTGGCCCGGTCCGCGCAGCAGATCGCCGACAACGCGGAGTCCGTGTCCGCCATCGCGGAGACGACCTTCGGCGCGGCGCAGTCCGGCCAGCGCGGCGCCACCGCCTTCCTGGGCGCCATGCAGCGCATGAGGGAGGACAACGAGGCCATCGCGGAGGCGGTGGTGCGCCTCAACAAGCGCGTGCAGCAGATTGGCAAGGTGGTGGAGTTCATCAACGAGATCGCCGACAAGTCGGACCTGCTGGCGCTCAACGCGGAGCTGGAGGGCACCAAGGCGGGCGAGGTGGGGCGGGGCTTCTCGCTGGTGGCGGCGGAGATGCGAAGGCTCGCGGAGAACGTCATCCGCTCCACGAAGGAGATTGAGGGCCTCATCGGGGAGATCCGCGACGCGACGAACGGCGCGGTGATGGCCACGGAGGCGGGCCTGAAGACGACGGAGCTGGGCACGCTGCTGGCGGCACAGGTGGACGACAGCCTGAGCCTCATCCTGGAGCTGGCGCGGCAGACGTCTCACGCGGTGCGCAGCATCTCGCTGGCGACGCTGCAGCAGCAGACGGGCACGGATCAGCTCGCGGCGGCCATGGGGGACATCCTGCGCGTCACCGAGCAGAACGCCGCGGCCACCAAGCAGATGGTGGCGGCCAACGCGGACCTGTCCACCCTGGCGGCGGACCTGCAGCACGTGGTGCAGCGCTTCCATGTCGAGTCTGCCGGCGGCGAGTCGACAGGAGCTTCCGGCGGAGCTCCTGGCGGAGCTTTCGGCACGCCTGGCGCGACGGGAGGCGGGTGACATGGACCGCTACTCGCACTCGGGCTCCCGGCGGGCCGCCTTCAGCCAGCAGCTGATGTTCCCCGTGCCGCTGGCGAACCTGGTGGGCTCCACGCTGGGGCTGCACTTCGCGTCGCTCGTGGTGGGCGGGGACCTGACGCTGCCGTTGGGCCAGCTCGTCGTCCTGGTGGTGGGCGTGAGCGCGCTGCACATGCTCCTGGGCGTGGGCGTGTCCCTGCGCCGCTTCCCCCGGCTGCGGGCCCTGGAGCGCGGAGCGCTGCCGCCCACGCCGGAGCACCTGGCGAAGGCGGTGGGTGAGGTGGCGCGCGCGCCGGGCGAGGCGTTCTTCCGCTCGCTGGGATTGTGGGGGCTGACCACGGGCGTGGTGGCGATGTCGCTCTGGTCGACCGGGAGCCTGCCTGGGAAGGAGACCCTGCGGGTCGCGGGGCTGGGGGCGCTGTTCGGCCCGCTCTCGTCGCTGCTCGTTTACGGGCTCGTCACGTTGAGGGCGCGGCGCGGCGTGCTGTGGGTGGCGGAGCAGGGGCTGACGCACGCGCAGGTCATCGCCGCGCTGCCCCGGCGCTCGCGCATCCGTGCGCGGCTGGTGGCCTTCACCGCCATCTGCGTGGTGACGCCCGCGGTGATGTGCGCGCAGGTCGTCACGGCGCTGACGGACCGGCTCTTCGACCGGCTGGTGGGCGCGGACAGCCCGGTCGCGCAGGGCGTGCTGGTGGACGCGTACACGTCCAGCGCGCTCCTGTGCGCGGTGGTGTTCGGCCTGGCGCTGGCCACGGCGTACCTGGGCGGAACGCTGCTGGGGCGGCCCATGCGGGAGTTGTCGGGCGAGGCTCGCCGCATCGCCGCGGGTGACCTGGCCAGCCCCCGGCTGGTGCCCGCGGAGGATGAGGTGTGGGCGGTGTCCGCGGCCTTCACCACGATGCGCACGCACCTGGCGGACGTGCTGGCGGAGCTTCAGCGCGCGGGCTCGCAGATTTCGGCCACCACGGAGGAGATTCTCAGCACCTCCGGGCGCTACGAGGCCGGCGCCGCGGAGCAGGCCAGCAGCCTGGACGAGACGAGCGCCACCACGGAGGAGCTGGCGCGCTCGGCGAAGCAGATCGCGGAGAACGCGAGCTCGGTGGCGGAGATCGCCCAGCGCACGCTGGCGGCGGCCCAGGGTGGACAGCGCAGCGCGGAGTCCTTCCTGGGGGCCATGTCGCGCATGCGCCAGGACAACCAGGCCATTGGCTCGGCGGTGGGGCGGCTGGACAAGCGCGTGCAGCAGATCGGGAAGATCGTCGAGTTCATCAACGGCGTCGCGGACAAGTCGGACCTGCTGGCGCTCAACGCGGAGCTGGAGGGCACCAAGGCGGGCGAGGTGGGGCGGGGCTTCTCGCTGGTGGCGGCGGAGATGCGAAGGCTCGCGGAGAACGTGCTGGAGTCCACGAAGGAGATTGAGGGGCTCATCGAGGAGGTGCGCGAGGCCTCCGCCGCGGCGGTGACGGTGACGGGCGGCGGCGTGCGCGCGGTGGAGACGGGGACGGGCCTGGCGGAGCAGGTGTCCGAGTCGCTTCGACAGATTGTCGACCTGGCGGGGCGGACGTCGGACTCGGTGCGGATCATCTCCCGGTCCACGCAGCAGCAGCAGGCGGGTACGGATCAGCTCGCGGAGACGATGGCGGACATCCTGCGCATCACGCAGCAGAGCCTCAACGCGACGAAGCAGGTGGGCGCGGCGAACGGGGACCTGTTGGGGCTGGCGCAGGATCTGCGCGGCGTGGTGGAGCGCTTCCAGATTCATCAGGCGACCCTGCGCAAGGGGGGCGGCGGGTGAACCCCAGCGAACGGCTCCTCAAGCAGTTTCGCGACCTGGTCACGGTCCGTCTGGAGCGCATCAACCGCTCCCTGATGGAGCTGGAGTCCGGGGGCAACCTGGAGGCCGGGCAGCGGGTGCTGCGCGAGCTGCACGGGCTCAAGGGCGAGGCCCGGATGATGGGCTTCAGCGAAATCAACACGCTGGCGCACGAGATGGAGGAGTTGGTCCGGTGCGCGGAGCCGCAGCGCTACCGGCTGTCGTCGGAGTCCACCGACGCGCTGCTCGCCACGGCGGACACGGTGCTCGCGCTGTCGGGCGCGCTCCAGGCGGGTGAGCCGTTGCTGGCGGTGGAGACGCTGGTGGCGACGCTGCAGCAGCGGGTCATCGTGGAGTCCGCGCGTCCGGCAGAGGGCGGCCGGACTTCGAAGGGGGAGGGAGCGTCGCACCTCATCGTGACGGACCGCCGGGAGCCGTCCGCGGCCGTGGTGGTCCCCGCGCACTGGAGCGCGCCCGCATCACGCCCGGACGCGTCGGCGGGAGGCGCATCACCGGGAGCCGGCGCATCGCAGTTCCTCGCCACGGCCCTCCGGACGGAGACGCCCGGGAGTCCGGCGGGAACGCACGGGGAGCCGTCCACGGCTGGGGGCGCACCGGGCGCCGCGCACGGGAGCCCCACTCCCGGTCAGATCGCGGGGGCCGCGCCCGGCTCGCACGGTCTCCATCCGAGTACTTCGGGCCAGTCGCACCTCGTGGTCCCAGTGGCGGGAGGCCCGGGAGGCTCGCACCTCGTCGCTCCGGTGACGGGAGGCAAGGAAGGCTCGCACCTCGTCGCCCCGGTGACGGGAGGCCCGGGCAGCGCGCACCTCGTGGCGTCCGCTCCCGGAAGCACGGGGGCGCACCTGGGCGGCGCCGCCGGCAGTCCAGGGAACTCGCACCTCGTAGGCTCGGCTCCGGGCACGTCTTCGAACCCGCACCCCGCGAATCCAGCCGCGTCGCCCGGCACGCGGATGGTCGACACCGCTCGCTCGCGCCCGCCCGCCGCGCCGAAGCACGGAACCGCCACGGTCCGCACCGGCGATGTCCGCATGGACACGGCCGTGCGCATCGGCGTGGCCAGCCTGGACATGCTCACCAGCGCGGTCACCAACCTGGGCCAGGTGGCCCGCCGCCGCGAACTGGCCACCGCGCGCCGCCTGGAGCTCGCGCGCGAACTGAGCGAGCTGGCCCGCACCGCGGAAGATCTGGGCCCCGCGGGCGTCGCGCTCGCGGAGCGCCTGGGCCGCGCCAAGGAGCTGGCCGCCACCCTGCACCGCGAGGCCAAGCTGCTCGCCAACGCGGAGCTGCGCGACCTGGATCAGGTGTCGGAGGAGATCCAGGGCCTGCGCATGCTGCCCCTCTCCGTCCTCTTCGAACCCTATCCCCGCATGGTCCGCGACCTGGCGCGGGAGCTGGGCAAGGAGGTGGAGCTCGTCGTGGACGGCGAGGACACCCGCGCGGACCGCTCCGTCGTGGAGGCCCTGCGCGAACCCCTCATGCACCTGGTCCGCAACGCGCTGGACCACGGCCTGGAGACGCGCGTGGACCGCGTCGCCTCCGCAAAGCACCCCCGGGGCTGCCTCACCCTGCGCGCCGCCCGCGAGGGCAGCCGCATCATCCTGCGCGTGGAGGACGACGGCGCGGGCATGGATCCGGCGCTCCTTCGCCGCGTGGCCGTGCGCCGGGGCGTCCTGGACGAGCCCGCCGCCAACGCCCTGTCCGACGCCGCCGCGCGCGACCTCGTCTTCCTGCCCGGCTTCACCTCGCGTGACGTCGTCACCGACCTGTCGGGTCGGGGCGTGGGGCTGGATGCCGTGCGGACCTCGCTCCAGGCCCTGGGCGGCGATGTGGGCGTGGAGTCCGCGCCCGGCTGGGGCACCATCTTCACCCTGCGAGTCCCGGTGTCCCTCACCGTGGCGCCCCTGCTCTTCGTCCAGGTCTTCGACGAGACGCTCGCCCTGAGCGCCGTCCACGTCTCCCGCGCCCTCAAGGTGGACGCCTCCGAGGTGGGAGAGGTCGCCGGCCGTCCCACCCTCCGGATGGAGGGACGCGTGCTGCCCTTCGCCTCGCTGGCGTCGCTCCTGGGACTCGCCACCGAGCGCCCCGCCCGGGAGGGCGAGCTGGTGCTGGTGGTGAAGGGCCAGGGCATGGAGGCCGCACTGGCGGTGGACCGCGTCCTGGAGGAGCGCGTCCAGGCCATCCTCCCCTTGAAGGGGATCCTCGCGCGCTACACGCACCTCACCGGGGCCACGTCGCTCGCGGACGGGCGGCTGGCCATGGTGCTGTCCGCGGCCGCGCTGGCGGCGGGCGTTCACGGCACCGCGCCCCTGAAGCTCGCCCGGCCTCCGGTGCGGGCCCCCGCGCCGCGCCGCCGCCGCATCCTGGTGGTGGACGACTCTCCCCTCACCCGGGAGCTGGTGGCCAACCTGCTGGAGGCGGTGGGGTACGACACCCTCCGGGCGGCGGACGGCCCCTCGGCGCTGGAGCAGCTGGGGCAGGAGGGGCCCCCGGTGGAGCTGGTCGTCACCGACCTGGAGATGCCGGAGATGGACGGCGTGGAGCTCACCCGACGCCTGAAGTCGGACCCGGCCCGGCGCGGGCTGCCCGTCGTCATCCTCACCACCCGGGGAGGGGAGGCGGACCGGGCGCGTGGGTTGGCGGCCGGGGCGGACGGCTACATCACCAAGGGCGACCTCGTCCGCCAGGACCTGGTGGACGTCGTGGGGCGGCTCCTGGCCTGAAGCCCCCGAAGACTGGGGGAGACGCCCGGGGGCCATCGCATTGCTATACTCCCGCGGCGCGTACGGGGTATTGAACGGACATGGGCAAGAAAGTGACGGTGCTGGTGGTGGATGACTCGGTCATCTGCCGTCAGCTCATCAGCGCGGCGTTGAGCGACGACCCGGACATCCAGGTCGTTGGCACCGCCGCGAACGGCCAGGAGGCCGTTGCCCTCACGAAGGAGCTGCGCCCCCACGTCATCACCATGGACGTGGACATGCCCGTCATGGACGGGCTCACGGCCGTGGAGCACATCATGGCCGAGTGCCCCACGCCCATCCTGGTGCTGACGGGCGACCCTCGCTCGCAGGCCCCCGCGCTGACGTACCGCGCGCTGGAATTGGGCGCGCTGGCGCTGCAGATCAAGCCCTCCATCGACGCGGGGCCGGAGGCGTGGAACCTCACCAAGGAGGTGAAGCTCATCTCCTCCGTGCGCGTCATCCGCCACGTGCGCGGCCAGAAGCGTGGCGCGCCGGGGATGCCGCACACCCCCGTGCCGGCGCTGCCCGCGGCCTCCATGGGCATCGTCGCGGTGGCCGCCAGCACGGGCGGCCCGCAGGTGCTCTACCGGATGCTGTCGGAGCTGCCGGCGGACTTCCCGGCGCCCATCGTCATCGTCCAGCACATCAACGCCGCCTTCTCCGAGTCGCTGGCCAGCTGGCTCGCCAACGCGAGCAAGCTCAAGGTCCGGCTGGCCGTGGACGGGGACACGCTTCAGCCGGGGCTGGTGCTGGTGGCGCCGCCGGATCAGCACATGGTGGTGCCCGTGCGAGGCCGCGTGGCGCTCAAGTCCGGCGTGGAGCGCGACGGGCACATGCCCAGCGGCACCGTGCTGCTGGAGAGCGTGGCCAAGGCCTACGCCCGGCGCGCGGTGGGCGTGGTGCTCACCGGCATGGGCGCGGACGGGGCGGACGGGCTCTTGGCCATCAAGCAGTCCGGTGGGCTGGCGCTGGCGCAGAACGAGGAGTCCTGCGTGGTGTTCGGCATGCCGGGCGCGGCGGTGGAGCGCAAGGCGGTGGACCACCTCATCCACGGCGATGACGTCGCCGCCACCCTGTCGCGTCTGGCGCGCGGAGAGTCGCTGGCCGCAAGCCGCTGACCTCGCGCGCCATGACGTCCTCCTCCGAGCGCTGGACTCCCGTCCACGCCTGGCTTCAGGCGCACACGGGCATGGCGCTGAGCGGGGCCCAGCGGCGGCGGTTGGACGCGCGGCTGGACGCGCTGGGACACGACCAGAACGCGGCGCGGCTGGTGGCCCACCTGCGCACGCCGGCGGGCGCGGAGGAGCTGGCGCGGCTGGTGGACGCGGTGGCGGTGCACACGTCGGAGGTGTTCCGGGACGAGGTGCAGCTGTCCGCCTTCCGCGAGCACGTGCTGTCGCCCCGGGTGCAGCGCTCCAAGACACCGCTGCGCATCTGGAGCGCGGGCTGCGCGGCGGGCGAGGAGGTCGCCACGCTGCTCCTCCTGATGGCGCAGGAGGGCGCGGATCCCTCAAGCCGCGTGCTGGGCACGGACATCTCCGAGCAGGTGCTCACCCGCGCGCGTGAGCTGAGCTTCCCGGCGGATGCGCTCCGGCGCGTGCCGGAAGCCGCGCGCTCGCGCTACTTCGAGCCGAAGGGCCGGCGCCATGCGCTGGTGGAGTCGCTGCGCGCGCAGGCCGAGTTCCGGCGCCACAACCTGATGGAGGCCCCGTATCCGGAGGCCCCCGGGGGCGGCGGGTTCGACATCATCTTCTGCCGCAACGTCCTCATCTACTTCACCCCGGAAGCCTTCCAGCGCACGGTGCGGAGCCTGGGCGAGCGGCTCGCGCCCGGCGGGGTGCTGGTGCTGTCCGCCGCGGAGCCCCTGCTCCAGGTGCCCCCGGAGCTGCGGCTGTTGCCCAGCGAGCACGCGTTCTTCTACGTGCGCGAGGACGCGGCGCCCGTGGAGCCTGTCCGGCCGAAGCGGGACTCCGGCCGGTTCCCGAGCATCGTCACCGGAGCCTCCGGATCCGCCGCGCCGAAGCCGGACGCGCCCCCGGTTCCGCCCTCGGCTCCGGACGAAACCGCGATGGCCGAGGCGGACTGGCTCTTCTCGTGCGTGCTGGACGGGGCCTCCACGGGCGTCCCGGATGAGAAGTCCGAGCGCGACCTGCGCCGGTGCCTGGACCTGGATCCGGACCACGTCGCCGCCCGCTACCTGCTGGGGCTCCTCCTGGAGCAGTGCGGCCAGCCCGGCGCCGCCCTGGAGGCCTACCGGCGGGCCCTGCGGGCGGTGGAGTCCGGGCGGGCGCGGCCGGTGCCCTTCTTCCTCAACCTGCCCCGGCTCCGGGTGGCCTGTGCCCGGGCCGTGGAGCGGTTGGAGGCGGAAGGGGCGCGCTGAGGGGCAGGGGGGCGGCCGGGCGCGGGAGGAAACAGAAGCGGCGCGCGGGGCACTTTGGACCTAGGATGCGCGGCCCATGCGCAGGCTCGTGCTCTTCGCCCTGTTGACCGCCGCCGTTCCCGGCTGTTTCTACCCCGCCGACCGCGGCCGTGCCCTCGAAGCCAAGGTGGACCGGCTGGGCGCGGACAACGCCAAACTGGCCGCGGAGCTGAAGGAGGCGCGCGACCAGCTCGCCGTCACCCAGCCGAAGCTCGATGAGAAGATCGCCCAGGTGACGCAGGCCCTGCAGAGCCTGGACACCGCCGCGCGCCGCAAGGACGCGGACATCGGCGTGCAGTTCCAGAAGACGGTGGAGGACCTGGCGCAGCTGCGCGGCCAGGTGGAGACGTACCTCTACAAGATTGGTGAGCTGGAGGCCGCGCTCGGCAAGAGCACGGAGGAGACCAACCAGCGGCTCTTGGCGCTCCAGGGCACGGAGGCGGTGAAGGAGGCCGAGGCCAAGAAGAAGGCCGAGGAACTCCAGCGCCCCACGGACAAGAAGGAGTTCCTCGCGCTCGCGCAGGAGAAGGCGAAGGCCGGCGACGCGCTGATCGCGCGCCAGCTCTACAACGAGTTCGTGAAGAAGTGGCCCAAGGACGCGCTCGTGGGCGAGGCCCACTTCGGCCTGGGCGAGACGTACTTCACCGAGTCCAAGTGCCGCGAGGCCCTCTTCGAGTACGGCAAGGTGGTGCAGGACTTCGCGAAGACGCCGTCCGCGCCGGACGCGTACCTGCGCTCCTCCGACTGCTTCCTGAAGCTGAAGATGAAGGAGGAGTCGAAGCTGGCGCTGGAGGAGCTGGTGAAGGGCTACCCCAAGTCGGAAGCGGCCAAGACGGCGAAGACGAAGCTGGCGGAGCTGGAGAAGAAGGCCGCGCCGGCCCCCGCGCCGAAGAAGGCGAAGAAGTGATGAGCCCCCGCGCCCCCCGGCTCGCCGCCCTGGCGCTCCTGCTGCTCCTGCCGCTGGTGGCGGGGGCCGCGCCGAAGAAGCTCGTGCTGCTCTTCACCGGAGACAATGGGGGCGAAGTCGCCCCCTGTGGTTGACGCCACAACCCGTCTGGCGGTCTGGCCAGACGAAAGACGGTCCTGAACGAGGAGCGCGCGAAGGGCGTGCCGGTGCTCGCACTGGACGCGGGCAACGCGCTCTTCAAGACCCTGGCGGAGGGCCCGGAGGCGAAGCCTCGCGCGGAGCTGCTCCTGGAGCAGCTGGACGCGCAGGGCTACGCGGCCATGGCCGTGGGCCAGCGCGACCTCGTGCTGGGCGTGGACTTCCTCAAGAAGAAGACGAAGGGCACGAAGCTGAAGCTCGTGTCCGCGAACCTCGTGGACGCGAAGGGGCAGCCGCTCTTCCCCGCGTCGGTGGTGACGACGGTGGGCGGGCTGAAGGTGGGCATCCTCGGCGTGTCCCCGGAGTCGGCGGATGGCACGGCCGTGCTGCCCGCGGGCGTGCGGGGCCTGCCGGTGGGGCCGGCGGTGACCTCCGAGGTGAAGCGCCTGCGCCAGAAGGAGCAGGTGTCGCTGGTGGTGGTGCTCGCGGCGGTGCCCTACGTGGAGGCCGTGAAGCTGGCCCAGGGCGCCGAGGGCGTGGACTTCGTGGTGCAGTCACACGACGGCCGGGGCGTGGGCATGGCGCAGCGCCAGGGCGTGTCCACGCTGGTGCCGCCCGGAGAGCGGGGCCGCCAGGTCGCGAAGCTGGAGCTGTCCGTGGAGGGCACCGGTCCCTTCGCGGACCTGTCCGAGGCGAACCGCGCCCGCGAGAGCCAGCGCATGGTGGAGGCGAACATCGCGCGGGTGCAGGAGCGCCTGAAGACGGAGAAGAACGAGGACGCGCGCCGCTCGCTCCAGGAGACGCTGACCTCCTTCGAGGCGCGGCGCGACGCCCTGGCCCGCACGGCGGCGGCGCAGGGCCCGGCGACAGGGCGCACGTACCAGCTCACCTACCTGCAGCTGGGGGCGGACGTGGCGTCGGATGCCGCCGTACAGAAGCAGGTGGAGCGCGTCGAGCCGCCCGGCTCCGCGGGTCACTGAGTTTCCGCTCGCGGAACCCACCCCGTCCATCCTGGGATGGGGGCTGAAACATCTGTTTCATTCCCTGTCGCGGGATGTGCCACGCCCGTTCCAGCCCTGCCGGAGAGCAGGCAGGCTCGGGGGCATGGAACGCATGGCAGGTCGCTCTTCGACCGAATAATGTGATCAACAGGTTTTTGGCCTCCCCCACGCTGCTCGCGCGACGAGTGGCGGGCCTCGCGTGATCGACATTTGCCGGCACTGACCGAGGGCTCCGCGTCCCACCTTCCGGGCGTCCCTCTGGGCCGTGTCGCGCCCAGAGTTCGGAGTCATTTCGATGAGCAGCAGCGGTGATTTGTCGAAGCGGATCGCGAACCTGTCTCCGGAGAAGCGCGCGGAGCTGCTGAAGAAGATGGCCGCGCAGAAGCAGGCGGCGGGGACTCCAGCGCGGGCGGCCTTCCCGCTGAGGGACCGGTCGAAGCCGGCGGAGCTGTCCTTCGCGCAGCAGCGGCTGTGGTTCATGGACCAGCTGGCGCCGGGCAGCCCCCTCTACAACGTGCCCGTGGCGGTGCGGCTGGAGGGCGCGGTGGACGTGGCGGTGCTGGAGCGCTCGCTGCGCGAGGTGGTGCGGCGCCACGAGTCGCTGCGCACGACCTTCCAGGGCACGGAGAGCGGGCCGGTGCAGCACTTCGCGGACGCGCCCGCGTTGGAGCTGGAGCGCACGGACGTGAGCGCGCTCGCGGCGGAAGCGCGCGAGGCCGAGGCCTGGCGCCGGGTGCGGGAAGGGGCGCTGCGTCCGTTCGACCTCGCCACGGGCCCGCTGATGCGCGCGCTGCTGGTGCGGCTGGGGGACGCGGACCACCTGATGCTGGTGGTGATGCACCACATCGTCTCGGACGGGTGGTCGCTGGGCGTGCTCGTGCGCGAGGTGGCGGTGCTCTACGCCATGTTCCTGCAGGGCCAGCCGTCCCCACTGCCGGAGCTGGCCGTGCAGTACGCGGACTACGCGGCCTGGCAGCGGGAGACGTTGCAGGGCGCGGCGCTGGAGCGGCAGCTGGCGTACTGGCGCGAGCAGCTGTCGGGCGCACCGCCCGCGCTGGAGCTGACGACGGACAGGCCCCGTCCCGCGACGCGCGGCTTCCGGGGCGCGCGCACGCCCATCCAGTGGCCGCGTGAGCTGACGGACTCGCTCCGGGCGCTGGCGCAGCAGGAGGGCGCGACGCTGTTCATGGTGCTCTTGGCCGGGTGGCAGTCGCTGCTGTCGCGCTACTCCGGACAGGACGACGTGAGCGTGGGCTCTCCCATGGCGGGCCGGACCCGCTCGGAGCTCGAAGGCCTCATCGGCATGTTCGTCAACACGCTGGTGCTGCGCGCGCGCTTCACGCCGGAGCTGTCGTTCCAGGGACTGGTGCGCCAGCTGCGCGAGACGATGGTGGGCGCGACGGACCACCAGGACGTGCCGTTCGAGAAGCTGGTGGAGGCGCTCCAGCCGGAGCGTGACTCGGGGCGCGCGCCGTTCTTCCAGGCGATGTTCGCGCTGCAGAACGCGCCGCGCGGCCCGGTCGCCGTGCAGGGCCTGAAGCTGAACGCGATGGAGGTGGACACCCGGACCGCCAAGTTCGACCTGCTCCTCCAGCTCACGGAGGTGGATGGGAACCTGAGCGGCTACGTGGAGTACGACACCGACCTCTTCCATGCCGCCACCGTCGCGCGGATGGTGGAGCACCTGCGCGGCCTGCTGGAGTCCGCCGTCGCCCGCCCGGCGATGCCGGTGGCCCGGCTGCCCATGGTGAAGGCCGCCGAGCGCCGCTTGCTGGCCGAGGTCTGGAACCGGACGCAGGCGGCGTATCCGCGGGAGCGGCCGGTGCACGCGCTCTTCGCGGAGCAGGCGCGCAAGGCGCCGGACCGGGGGGCGGTGGTGCAGGGCGTGGATGGCCGGACGCTCACGTATGGCGAGCTGGACGCAAAGGCGAACCAGCTGGCGCATCACCTGCGCGGGCTGGGAGTGAAGCGGGGCACGCGGGTGGGCGTGTACGTGGATCGCTCGTGGGAGATGGTGGTGGGGCTGCTCGGCATCCTCAAGGCCGGGGGCGCGTACGTGCCGGTGGACCGTAACTACCCGGCGGAGCGCATCGCGCTGCTGCTGGAGGACGCGGGCGTCGAAGTGACGCTGACGCAGCAGTCGCTGGTGGAGAAGCTGCCGGCCGGCGCGGGCAAGCCGCTCTGCGTGGACACGGCGTGGGAGTCCATCCGCCGCGAACCGGACACGGCACCGGACGTGGAGGTGGGCGGCGAGGACCTCGCGTACATCATCTTCACGTCGGGCAGCACGGGCCGTCCGAAGGGCGTGTGCGTCCCCCACCGGGGCATCACCCGCCTGGTGCTGGGCAACGACTTCATGCGCTTCGAACCAGACGCGGTCTGGTCGCAGACGGGGCCGGTGGCCTTCGACGCCTCGACGCTGGAGCTGTGGGGCTCGCTGCTGCACGGCGCGAAGCTGGTGCTGGCGCCGCCGCACGCGCTGACGCTGGAGGAGCTGGGCGCGCTGGTGAAGCAGGAGCGCGTCAGCACGTTGTGGCTGACGACGGCGCTCTACGAGCAGATGGTGCTGCACCAGGGAGAGGTCCTGGCGGGCGTGTCGCAGGTGTTGTCGGGCGGTGACGTGATGCCGCCCCAGCGCGTGCGGGAGCACCTGGCGCGGCTGCCGGAAGGCCCGGTGCTGGTGCACGCGTACGGCCCGACGGAGAACACCACCTTCTCCACCACCCACCGGATGACCGGGCGGACGGAGTTCGAAGGGTCGGTGTCCATCGGCAAGCCCATCGGGAACTCGACGGCGTACGTGCTGGACGCGCACGGCGACCTGGCGGGCGTGGGCGTGCCGGGTGAGCTGTTCGTGGGAGGCGAGGGCCTCGCATGGGGCTACCTCCACCGCGCGGACCTCACGGCGGAGCGCTTCGTGCCCCACGCGTTCAGCACGGAGCCTGGCGCGCGGCTGTACCGCACGGGAGACAAGGCCCGCTGGAAGGAAGACGGGACGCTGGAGTTCCTCGGCCGCACGGACTTCCAGGTGAAGGTGCGTGGCTTCCGCATCGAGCTGGGCGAAATCGAAGCCGCGCTCGGCCTGCATCCGGATGTGGCGGAGGCCACGGTGGTGGTGCGGGGGCAGGGCGTGGACAAGCAGCTGGTGGGGTATGCGGTCGCGAAGCCGGAGCGGACGCTCGACGCGGCGGAGCTCAAGGCGCACCTGCGGCAGCGGCTGCCGGAGTACATGGTGCCCACCGTCCTGATGTCGCTGGACGCGCTGCCGCTCAGTGCCAACGGCAAGGTGGATCGCAAGGCGCTGCCGGAGCCGGAGGCCCCGCGCTCGGAGAAGGTCCACGAGGCGCCCCGCACGGAGACCGAAGCGAAGCTGGCGGCCATCTGGGCGCAGGTGCTGCGCGTGCCCCAGGTGGGCGTGAAGGACAACTTCTTCGAGCTGGGCGGCCACTCGTTGCTGGCGACGCAGGTGGCCTCGCGGATCCGCGCGGGGTTCGGCGTGGAGCTGCCGCTGCGGGAGCTGTTTGAGTCCGCCACGCTGGAGGCCCTGGCGCTCCGCCTGGAGCGCGCCACGCGCTCTGTCGCTCCGCCGTTGGTGCCGGTGTCGCGCGAGCAGCCCCTGCCGCTGTCGTTCGCGCAGCAGCGCCTGTGGTTCATCGACCAGCTGGAGCCGGGCAGCCCGCTCTACAACGTCCCGCTCGCGGTCCGTCTGGAGGGCGCGCTGGACGTCGCGATGCTCCAGCGAGCGCTGGATGCTCTGGTGAGCCGTCACGAGGCGCTCCGCACGACGTTCACGTCGCATGAAGGCACGCCGGTGCAGGTGGTGCATCCGCCCTCGGCGATGCCGCTGGAGGTGGAGGACCTGCGCGGCGTCGAAGTGGGCAAGCGGGAGGAGGAAGCTCGCCGCCGGGTGACGGCGCAGGGGCTGCGGTCCTTTGACCTGTCGCGTGGGCCGCTGGTCCGCGCGCAGCTGGTGCGGCTGGAGGAGCACGACCACCTGCTCGCGCTCACGATGCACCATGCCATCTCGGATGGCTGGTCGTTGGGCGTGCTCGTGCGGGAGATTGGCGCGCTGTACGCGGCATTCGTGCAGGGGCAGCCCTCCTCATTGCCGGAACTGCCGCTCCAGTACGCGGACTACGCGGCCTGGCAGCGCGGCTGGCTTCAGGGCGACGCGCTCGAGCGCGAGGTGTCCTTCTGGAAGGGCCGGCTCGCGGGAGCGCCTGCCGCCCTGGAGTTGCCCACGGACCGTCCGCGTCCGGCGGTGCGGGGCAACGCGGGAGCGATGCACTTCTTCCAGTGGTCCCCCGCGCTGACGCAGCGGCTGCGAGCGCTGGCGCAGCGAGAGGGTGCATCGCTGTACATGGTGCTGCTGGCCGGGTGGCAGGTGCTGCTGTCGCGCTACTCAGGGCAGACGGACATCAGCGTGGGTTCGCCCATCGCGGGCCGGACACGCTCGGAGCTGGAAGGGCTCATTGGCTTCTTCGTCAACACGTTGGTGCTGCGTGCCCAGGTGGACGGAGAGGCGTCGTTCCGTGAGTTGCTGAAGCAGGTGCGCGGCACGGTGCTGGAGGCGTACGAGCACCAGGACGTGCCGTTCGAGAAGCTGGTGGAGGCGCTCCAGCCGGACCGCAGCCTGAGCCACACGCCGCTGTTCCAGACGCTGCTGGCGCTCCAGAACGTGCCGCAGGGAGACCTGGGGCTGCCGGGCATGGCGCTCAAGCCGGTGATGATGGAGAGCCGCACGTCGAAGTTCGACGTGAGCGTCTTCTTCGTGGAGGAGGGCGAAGGGCTGAGGGGCTCGGTCGAATACAGCACCGAGTTGTTCGACGCCATGACGGTGCGCCGGATGGTGGAGCACCTGCGCGTGTTGCTGGATGCGGCGCTGTCGCGTCCGGAGGCCGCAGTGTCCCGGCTGCCGATGGTGGATGCGGAGGAGCGGCAGAGGATCCTCGACGGAGGCAACCGACTGGGAGCGGAGGCCGCGAGCACCACGCCTGTGCACGCACTGTTCTCCGAGCAGGCCCGGAAGACGCCCGGCGCGGTGGCGCTCCAGGCGAATGACGGGAGGACGCTGACGTACGGCGAGCTGGACGCGAAGGCGAACCAGCTGGCGCATCACCTGCGGAGCCAGGGAGTGAAGCGCGGCACGCGAGTGGGCGTGTACGTGGAGCGCTCGCTGGAGATGGTGGCGGGCCTCCTGGCCATCCTCAAGGCCGGGGGCGCGTACGTGCCAGTGGACCGCAACTACCCGGCGGAGCGCATCGCGCTGCTGCTGGGGGATGCGGGCGTGGGCGTGACGCTGACGCAGCGGTCGCTGGTGGAGAAGCTGCCGGCGAGCGCGGGAACGCCGCTGCTGCTGGACACGGTGTGGGCCGAAGCTGCCCGGCATCCGGAGACGGCACCGCGAGTGGAGGTGACGGGAGAGGACCTGGCGTACGTGATGTTCACGTCGGGAAGCACGGGCCGTCCGAAGGGCGTGAGCGTGCCGCACCGGGGCATCACGCGGCTGGTGGTGGGCAATGACTTCCTGCGCTTCGGGCCGGAAGAGGTCTGGCTGCAACTGGCGCCGGTGGCCTTTGACGCCTCGACGCTGGAACTCTGGGGCGCGCTGCTGCACGGGGCGAAGCTGGTGCTGGCGCCGCCGCACGCGCAGACGCTGGAGGAGTTGGGCACGCTGCTGAAGCAGGAGCGCATCAGTACGCTGTGGCTGACCGCCGCACTGTACGAGCAGATGGCGCTGCACCAGGTGGACGCGCTGACGGGAGTGGCCCAAGTGCTCGCGGGCGGCGACGTGCTGCCGGCGCAGCGAGTGCGCGAACACCTGAGGCGCCTGCCACAAGGCGCGGTGCTGGTGAACGGCTACGGCCCGACGGAGAACACCACGTTCTCCACCACGCACACGCTGACGCGCGACACGGCCGTCATGGCTTCAGTGCCCATCGGCAAGCCGATTGGAAACTCGACGGCTTATGTGTTGGACACGCATGGCGATGTGGCCGGCGTGGGCGTACCGGGCGAGTTGTACGTGGGCGGAGAAGGCCTGGCGTGGGGCTACCTGAACCGTGCGGACCTGACGGCGGAACGCTTCGTCCCCAATGCCTTCAGCACGCAGCCAGGAGCCCGGCTGTACCGGACGGGAGACAAGGCGCGCTGGAAGGAAGACGGGACGCTGGAGTTCCTCGGCCGCACGGACTTCCAGGTGAAGGTGCGCGGCTTCCGAATCGAGCTGGGCGAAGTGGAAGCGGCCCTGCTCCAGCACTCGGACGTGGCGGAAGCCGCGGCGGTGGTGCGCGACGTCGGCGGAGACAAGCGGCTGGTCGCGTGGCTCGTGGCGAAGCCGGGGCAGAGCATCGACCCGAAGGCCGTGGAAGCGGAGCTGCGCGAGCACCTGCCGGAGTACATGGTGCCGTCGGCGATGGGCGTGTTGGACGCACTGCCGCTCACGGCCAACGGCAAGGTGGACCGCAAGGCGCTCATGGCGCTGGAGGCGCAGGAGGCAGGCACCGCCTTCGAGGCGCCCCGCACGGAGGTGGAGAAGAAGCTGGCGGCCATCTGGGCGGAGGTCCTGCGGGTGCCCCAGGTGGGCGTGAAGGACAACTTCTTCTCACTCGGTGGCCACTCGCTCCTGGCGACCCAGGTGGTGTCACGGATCCGCTCGGAGTTCGGAGTGGAGCTCTCGTTGCGAGTCCTCTTTGAGGCACCCGTGCTCGAAGTCCTTGCCGAGCGCCTGGGAACGGCCGCGAGTCACCAGCCCGCGGCGCTGAAGTCCGTCGCGAGTGATGAAGCGCCGCCCCTGTCCTTCGCGCAGCAGCGCCTGTGGTTCATCGACCAGATGGAACCGGGAAGCGCGCTCTACAACGTGCCCGTCGCGGTCCGGCTGCGGGGCACCTTGAAGCGCGGAGCGCTCGTGCGAGCCCTGGACGAAATCGTCCGGCGCCACGAAGCCCTCCGCACGACGTTCGAGCTGCACGAAGGTCAGCCCATCCAGCGCATCCAGGCCGAAGCGCGCCTGCCGGTGGCGGACGTCGACCTGGAGGGAATCGACACCGAGCAGCGAGAGGCGGAAGTCCGGCGGCGGCTCGGAGCGGAGCTGGCGGAGCCCTTCGATCTGAACAAGGGGCCGCTCATCCGAGCGAGCCTGTTGAGGCTGGGAGCCACCGAGCACGTGTTGTTCATCACGATGCACCACATCGTGTCGGATGGCTGGTCGCTGGGAGTGCTGATCCGTGAAATGGGGGCGTTGTACGCGGCCTTCACAGAAGGCCGACTGTCGCCGTTGCCGGAGCTGTCGTTGCAGTACGCGGGCTATGCGGCGTGGCAGCGCGGCTGGTTGCAGGGAGAGACGCTCCAGAAGGAAGTGGACTTCTGGAGGGGGAAGCTCGCCGGGGCGTCGCCCATCCTGGAGTTGCCCACGGACCATCCGCGTCCCGCGGTGCGAGGCAACGCGGGAGCGGTTCACTCCTTCATGCTGCCGTCGTCGCTGGAGCAGCGTCTTCGTGCCCTCGCGCGGAGCGAAGGCGCGTCGCTGTACATGGTGCTGCTGGCGGCGTGGCAGATGCTGCTGTCGCGCTACAGCGGGCAGATGGACATCAGCGTGGGTTCGCCCATCGCGGGGCGGACGCGGGCAGAGCTGGAAGGGCTCATTGGCTTCTTCGTCAACACGCTGGTGCTGCGTGCCCAGGTGGACGGAGAGGCGTCGTTCCGTGAGTTGCTGAAGCAGGTGCGCGGCACGGTGCTGGAGGCGTACGAGCACCAGGACGTGCCGTTCGAGAAGCTGGTGGAGGCGCTGCAACCGGAGCGCAGCCTGAGCCACACGCCCCTGTTCCAGTCACTGCTGGCGCTCCAGAACATGCCGGAGGGAGAGGCACGCCTGCCCGGGCTGACGATGAAGCCCTTGGAGCTGGAGATCCGTACGTCGAAGTTCGACGTGAGCATCTTCTTCACGGAGACGGCGCAGGGCTTGAGCGGTGCGGTGGAGTACAGCACCGAGTTGTTCGAAGCCGCGACAGTGCAGCGGATGGTGGAGCACCTGCGGGTGCTGCTGGAAGGCGTGGTGGCGAAGCCGGAGGAAGCAGTGGGCCGGCTGCCCATGCTGACGGAGGCGGAGCGCCAGCAGGTGCTGGTGTCGTGGAACCCGACGGCCAAGCAGTCCCCCCGCGACATGTCGGTGCACGCCCGCTTCGAGGCACAGGCGAAGCGGACGCCCGGCGCGGTGGCACTCCAGGCGCATGACGGGAGGATGCTGACGTACGGCGAGCTGGACGCGAAGGCGAACCAGCTGGCGCATCACCTGCGGAGCCAGGGAGTGAAGCGCGGCACGCGAGTGGGCGTGTACGTGGAGCGCTCGCTGGAGATGGTGGCGGGGCTGCTGGCCATCCTGAAGGCAGGAGGCGCGTACGTGCCAGTGGACCGCAACTACCCGGCGGAGCGCATCGCGCTGCTGCTGGGGGATGCGGGCGTGGGCGTGACGCTGACGCAGCGGTCGCTGGTGGAGAAGCTGCCGGCGAGCGCGGGAACGCCGCTGCTGCTGGACACTGCATGGAGTGAGATCGCGCACCAGCCGATGTCCGCGCCGCAGGTGGAAGTCAGCGCCGAAGACCTGGCGTACGTGATGTTCACGTCGGGAAGCACGGGCCGGCCGAAGGGCGTGAGCGTGCCGCACCGGGGCATCACACGGCTGGTAGTGGGCAACGACTTCCTGCGCTTCGGGCCGGAAGAGGTCTGGCTGCAACTGGCACCCGTGGCCTTCGACGCCTCGACGCTGGAACTGTGGGGCGCGCTGCTGCACGGAGCGAAGCTGGTGCTGGCGCCGCCGCACGCACAGACCCTGGAGGAACTGGGCGCGCTGCTGAAGCAGGATCGCATCAGCGTGCTGTGGCTGACGGCGGCGCTGTACGAGCAGATGGCGCTACACCAGGTGGATGCGCTGGCGGGAGTGGCCCAGGTGCTCGCGGGAGGCGACGTGCTGCCGGCGCAGCGAGTGCGCGAACACCTGAAGCACCTGCCGGAAGGCGCGGTGCTGGTGAACGGCTACGGCCCGACGGAGAACACCACGTTCTCCACCACGCACACGCTGACGCGCGACACGTCGCCCACCTCAGCGGTGCCCATCGGCAAGCCGATTGGAAACTCGACGGCCTATGTGTTGGACACGCATGGCGATGTGGCCGGCGTGGGCGTACCAGGCGAGCTGTACGTGGGCGGAGAAGGCCTGGCGTGGGGCTACCTGAACCGTGCGGACCTGACGGCGGAACGCTTCGTCCCCAATGCCTTCAGCACGCAGCCAGGAGCCCGGCTGTACCGGACGGGAGACAAGGCGCGCTGGAAGGAAGACGGGACGCTGGAGTTCCTCGGCCGCACGGACTTCCAGGTGAAGGTGCGCGGCTTCCGAATCGAGCTGGGCGAAGTGGAAGCGGCCCTGCTCCAGCACTCGGGCGTGGCGGAAGCCGTGGCGGTGGTGCGCGACGTCGGCGGAGACAAGCGGCTGGTTGCGTGGCTCGTGGCGAAGCCGGGGCAGAGCATCGACCCGAAGGCCGTGGAAGCGGAGCTGCGGCAGCGGTTGCCGGAGTACATGGTTCCGTCGGCGATGGGCGTGTTGGACGCGCTGCCGCTCACGGCCAACGGCAAGGTGGACCGCAAGGCGCTGCCTGAAATCGAAGCGGCCCTTTCGGAGCACGAGTACGAGGCGCCTCGCACGGAGTCGGAGCAGAAGCTGGCGGCCATCTGGGCGGAGGTGCTGCGGGCGCCCAGGGTGGGGGTGAGGGACAACTTCTTCTCGCTGGGCGGGCACTCGCTGCTGGCGACCCAGGTGGTGTCGCGGATCCGGAAGGAGCTGGGCGCGGAGCTGCCCCTGCGGACGTTGTTCGAGGCTCCGACGCTTGAAGCCCTGGCCCGGCGGCTGGAGACAGCCGCGCGTCCGCTGCCCGTGGCGCTGGAGGTGACCGCGAGCGGTGGGCCGCCGCCTCTGTCGTTCGCGCAGCAGCGCCTGTGGTTCATCGACCAGTTGGAGCCGGGAAGCGCGATCTACAACGTGCCCGTCGCGGTGCGCCTGGAAGGCGAGCTGGACGTGGGAGCCCTGGACTGGGCCCTGCGTGAGATCGTCCGGCGCCACGAAGCCCTCCGCACGACGTTCGAGCTGCACGAAGGTCAGCCCATCCAGCGCATCCAGTCCGAAGCGCGCCTCCCCATGGTGCACATCGACCTGGGGGCATTGGACAGCGAGCAGCGGGAGGCGGAAGTCCGGCGCCGGCTCGGGGTGGAGCTGGCGGAGCCCTTCGACCTGCACCAGGGGCCGCTCATCCGGGCAAGCCTGTTGAGGCTGGGAGCCGCCGAGCACGTGCTGTTCATCACGATGCACCACATCGTGTCGGATGGCTGGTCGCTGGGAGTGCTGATCCGTGAAGTGGGAGCGTTGTACGCGGCCTTCACGGAAGGACGGCCGTCGCCGCTGCCGGAGCTGTCGTTGCAGTACGCGGGCTATGCGACGTGGCAGCGCGGCTGGTTGCAGGGAGAGACGCTCCAGAAGGAAGTGGACTTCTGGAGGGGGAAGCTCGCCGGGGCGCCGCCCGTCCTGGAGCTGCCCACGGACCGTCCGCGTCCGGCGGTGCGAGGCAACGCGGGAGCGGTTCATTCCTTCGTGCTGCCGTCGTCGCTGGAGCAGGGGCTGAAGTCGTTGGCGCAACGCGAGGGCGCGTCGCTGTACATGGTGCTGCTGGCGGCGTGGCAGGTGCTGCTGTCGCGCTACAGCGGGCAGACGGACATCAGCGTGGGTTCGCCCATCGCGGGACGGACGCGCTCAGAGCTGGAAGGGCTCATCGGCTTCTTCGTCAACACGCTGGTGCTGCGGACGCAGGTGGAAGGGGAGGCGTCCTTCCGTGAGCTGCTGAATCAGGTGCGGGGGACGGTGCTGGGAGCGTACGAGCACCAGGACGTACCCTTCGAGAAGCTGGTGGAGGCGCTGCAGCCGGAGCGCAGCCTGAGCCACACGCCCCTGTTCCAGTCACTGCTGGCGCTCCAGAACACGCCGGAGGGAGAGGCACGGCTGCCCGGGCTGGCGATGAAGCCCTTGGAGCTGGAGATCCGCACGTCGAAGTTCGACGTGAGCCTCTTCTTCACGGAGACGGCGCAGGGCCTGAGTGGTGCGGTGGAGTACAGCACCGAGTTGTTCGAAGCCGCGACGGTGCGTCGGATGGTGGAGCACCTGCGCGTGTTGCTGGAAGGCGTGGTGGCGAAGCCAGAGGAGGCAGTGGGCCGGCTGCCCATGCTGACGGAGGCAGAGCGGCAGCAGGTGCTGGTGACGTGGAACCAGCAGCAGGCGGAGTACGCGCGCGACGCGACGATTCCGCAGCTCTTCGAAGCGCAGGCGAAGCAGACGCCGAATGCCGTCGCCGTGGTGAGTGGCAAGCAGCGGCTGACGTACCGGGAGGTGGAGGCGAAGGCGAACCAGTTGGCGCACAAGCTGCGCAAGCTGGGCGTGGGCCCCGAGTCCCGCGTGGGCCTGTGCGTGGAGCGCACGGCGGACGTGGTGGTGGGCACGCTGGGCATCCTCAAGGCCGGTGGTGCCTACGTGCCGTTGGATCCGAGCTACCCGAAGGAGCGCCTGGGCTGGCTGCTGGAAGACGCGCAGGGGCCGGCGTTGGTGGCGCACTCGCACCTGTTGGAATCGCTGCCTGCCTTCAGCGCGCAGGCGGTGTGCCTGGACCGTGAAGAGGAGTGGGCGGAGGAGTCCTGCTGCCCCGTGACGTCGGAAGTGCGTCCGGAGAATGTGGCGTACCTCATCTACACGTCGGGAAGCACGGGCCGCCCGAAGGGCGTAGCGGTGACGCACCGGAACGCAGTGGCGTTCCTGGCGTGGGCAACGGAGACGTTCACGGAGGAAGAGACGAAGGCGGTGCTCGCGGCGACGAGCCTGAACTTCGACCTCTCCGTCTTCGAACTCTTCGCGCCGCTGGTGCGAGGAGGCAGCGTGGTGGTGGTGCGCAACGCCCTGCATCTGGCGGAGGAGAAGCCAGAGGCAGACGTCACGCTCATCAACACGGTGCCCTCGGCAATGGCTCAGTTGGTGCGGCTGAATGCGGTGCCGCCATCGGTCCAGGTCATCAACCTCGCGGGCGAAGCACTGCCGGAGACGCTGGCGAAGGCCGTGTACGCGGTGCCGACGGTGAAGAAGCTCTACAACCTGTATGGCCCGTCGGAAGACACGACGTACTCGACATGGTCGCTGGTGGGGCGGAATGAGGTGCCGAACATCGGTCGCCCTCTCACCAACACGCGGGCGTACGTGCTGGACAAGTACCTGCAGCCGGTGCCGGTGGGCGTGGCAGGAGAGCTGTACCTGGCGGGCGAAGGCCAGGCGCGCGGCTACCTGCTGAGGCCGGAGTTGACGGCGGAGAAGTTCCTGCCGGAGGTGTACGGCCCCGAAGGCAGCCGCATGTACCGCACTGGGGACCGCGTGCGGTACCGGGCGGACGGAGTGCTGGAGTACCTGGGGCGCGTGGACTTCCAGGTGAAGGTGCGCGGCTTCCGCATCGAGCTGGGCGAAGTGGAGTCCGCGCTGCGCCAGCAGGAGACGGTGAAGGAAGCAGTGGTGGTGGCGAAGGGGGAGGGCGCGGAGAAGCGCCTCGTGGCGTACGTGGCGCCGAAGGCAGGCGCGACGCTGGATGCGGAGGCACTGAAGGCCAGCCTGCGTCAGCGGCTGCCGGAGTACATGGTGCCGGGGGCCGTAGTGGTGCTGGAGGCACTGCCGCTCAACTCCAACGGCAAGGTGGACCGCAAGGCGCTGCCGGATCCGGAGGCACCGGTCTCCACCCATACGTACGAAGCACCGCGGACGGAGACGGAAGCGAAGCTGGCGGCCATCTGGGCGGAAGTGCTGCGGGTTCCGCGGGTCGGAGTGAAGGACGACTTCTTCGCGCTGGGCGGACACTCGTTGCTCGCGACGCAGGTGGTGTCACGTGTGCGCGCGGAGCTGGGCGCGGAGTTGCCGCTGCGCGCGCTGTTCGAGGCTTCCACCCTCGAGGCCCTGTCCCGACGCATGGAGACGGCGAACCGCGCCCAGGACGCCCTGACAGGCGACACGTTCATGGACACGGCGCCGCCGCTGTCCTTCGCGCAGCAGCGCTTGTGGTTCATCGACCAGATGGAGCCTGGGACGGCGCTCTACAACGTGCCCGTGGCGGTGCGGCTGGCGGGCTCGCTGGACGTGGCGGCCCTGGAGCAGGCCCTGCACGAAGTCGTGCGCCGGCATGAATCCCTGCGGACCACCTTCGAAGAGCGCGGCGGTCAGGCCATCCAGGTCATCCAGCCAACCCTGTCTCTGGAACTGGGCCGGGTGGACCTGCGGACCGTCGACGAGGCCCGCCGCGAGGCGGAAGCCCATCGGCAGGTGGAGCAGGAGATGCTCCGTCCCTTCGACCTGGGCCGAGGGCCGTTGATCCGCACCCGGCTGTTCACGCTCGGGGAGCGCGAGCACGTCCTGGTGGTGACGATGCACCACATCGTGTCGGACGGCTGGTCGCTGGGCGTCCTGATCCGTGAGGTGGGCGCGCTGTACGCGGCCTTCTCCTCGGGGCGGCCGTCCCCCCTGCCCGCGCTGCCCATCCAGTACGCGCGCTACGCCGCCTGGCAGCGCGGCCGGCTCCAGGGCGACGTCCTGGCGCGGCAGGTGGACTACTGGAAGCGGAAGCTCGCCGGTGCGCCGCCGGTGCTGGAGCTGCCGACGGACCGCCCGCGTCCACCCGAGCGGAGCATCGCGGGCGCGACGCTCACCTTCACACTGTCCCGGTCGCTCACCGCGGACCTCAAGGCACTGGCCCAGCGGGAGGGGGCCTCGCTGTACATGGTGCTGCTCGCCGGGTGGCAGGTGCTGATGGCGCGCTACAGCGGCCAGCAGGACATCAGCGTGGGCTCGCCCATCGCGGGCCGCATGCGCGCGGAGCTGGAGGGGCTCATCGGCTTCTTCGTCAACACGCTCGTGCTGCGCGCGAACGTGGATGGCGGCCTGTCCTTCCGGAAGCTGCTCGCCCAGGTACGCGAGACGGTGCTGGATGCGTACGAGCACCAGGAGGTCCCGTTCGAGAAGCTGGTGGAGGTCCTCCAGCCGGAGCGCAGCCGCAGCCACACGCCGCTCTTCCAGACGATGCTCGCCCTGCAGAACATGCCGCTGGGCGAGCTGCGGCTGCCGGACCTGGCGCTCCAGCCGGTGAACGTGGAGAGCCCCATCGCGAAGTTCGACCTGAGCGTGACGTTCGTGGAGGTGCCTCACGGCATCTCCGGCACGCTGGAGTACAGCACGGAGCTGTTCGACGCGGGCACCCTCCAGCGGATGGTCTCGCACCTGCTCACGATGCTGGAGGGCGCGGTGGAGCGTCCGGACACGCGCGTGGCCCGTCTGCCCCTGCTGACCGCCGCCGAGCGCGCCCAGGTGGTCTCCGCCTGGAACGACACGGCCCTGGCCGTCGACTGGGATGGCTGCTTCCACGAGTGCGTGGAGGCGCAGGCGGCGCTCAGGCCGGAGGCGCTCGCCGTGCTGGACGGGACGCGCCAGCTGGACTTCGCGCAGCTCAACGCGCGCGCCAACCAGCTCGCCCACTGGCTGCGCCAGCGCGGGGTGGGGCCGGAGGTGCGCGTGGCGCTCTTCGTGGAGCGCTCGGTGGAGATGATGGTCGCCGCGCTGGGCGTGATGAAGGCCGGCGGCGCCTACGTGCCGTTGGATCCCGCCTGGCCCTCCGAACGGCTGGGCTGGTTGGCGAAGGACTGCAACGCGCGCTGGGTGCTCACCCAGCGGCGGCTCGCCGGGGCGCTCCCGGAGGGGCTCGATGTGCTGTGCCTGGATGACGCCGGTCCGCTGGAGGAGCTGGCGCGGCAGCCGAGGGAGAACCCGGCCCGCGTGAGCCTCCCGACGCACCTGGCGTACATCATCTACACGTCGGGCAGCACGGGCCGCCCCAAGGGCGTGATGGTGCAGCACGCGTCGATGATGAACCTGCGCGCCGCGCACAAGGCGACGACGTTCGCCGGAGTCACCGCGCCGCTGCGCGTGAGCTTCAACGCGCCGCTGGCCTTCGACGCGTCGGTGCAGCAGTTGGTGCAGCTGGCGGACGGCCACGCGCTGTGCATCGTGCCGGCGGACGTGCGCGAGGACGTGGCCCGCATGGCGGCGTGGCTGGAGGCACAGGAAGTGGACGTGCTCGACTGCACGCCCGCGCACCTGCGCCTGCTGCTGGACGAGGGGCTCGGCACGCGCCGGCCCATGCGCGTCCTCGTGGGCGGCGAAGCGGTGGACGAGGCGCTGTGGGCGCGGCTCGCGGCGCTCCCGGGCCTCAAGGGCTTCAACGTGTACGGCCCCACCGAGTGCACGGTGGACGCCACCGCGCGCCCCATCGTGGCGGACACGCCGCGCCCGGTGCTGGGGCGGCCCATGGCCAACCTGCAGGGCTACGTGCTGGACCCCGAGCTCCAGCCCGTCCCGGTGGGCGTGCCGGGCGAGCTGTTCATTGGCGGCGCGGGGCTCGCGCGCGGCTACCTGGAGCGGCCGGAGCTGTCGGCGGACCGCTTCATCCCGGACAGCCTGGGCGCGCAGCCGGGCGCACGGCTCTACCGCACGGGCGACCGCGTCCGCTGGCTGTCCACGGGCGAGCTGGAGTACCTGGGCCGCCTGGACTTCCAGGTGAAGGTGCGCGGCTTCCGCATCGAACTGGGCGAGGTCGAGACCGCGCTCGCGCAGCAGCCTGGCGTCAGCGAGGCCGTGGTGCTGGTGCGGGGCGACGGCGCGGACAAGCGGCTCGTCGGCTACGTCGTGGCGAAGGAAGGCCACGCGCTGGACGTGGAGACGCTGCGCACGGGCCTGCGCCAGGGGATGCCCGAGTACATGATCCCCTCGGCGCTGATGGTGCTGGACGCCCTGCCGCTCAACGCGAATGGCAAGGTGGACCGCCGGGCGCTGCCGGAGCCGGATGCAGCGACTGGGGCCGACGCCTACGTGGCCCCGCGCACGGTGACGGAGGCGAAGCTCGCGGCCATCTGGGCGGAGGTGCTGCGCCTGGAGCGCGTGGGCGTGAAGGACAACTTCTTCGCGCTGGGCGGCCACTCCCTGCTGGCGACGCAGGTGGTGTCGCGGCTGCGCACGTCGCTGGGCGTGGAGATGCCGTTGCGCCTGCTGTTCGAGGCGCCCACGGTGGAGGCGTTGGCGCAACGGCTCGCGCAGCTGGGGCGCTCTGGCGTGCCCATGCTGCGCGCCGGAGTGCGTCCGGCGTCGCTGCCGCTGTCCTTCGCGCAGCAGCGGCTGTGGTTCATCGACCAGTTGGAGCCGGGCAGCCCGCTCTACAACGTGCCTGGCGTGGTGCGGCTGGAGGGCGACCTGGACGCCGCGGCGCTGGAGCAGTCGCTGCGGGCGCTCGTGCAACGGCACGAAGCCCTGCGCACGACCTTCGAGGAGGAGTCGGGCCAGCCCGTCCAGCGCATCCACGCGTCCGTGGACGTGTCTCTGAACACCGTGGACCTGTCGGCTTCCGGGGCCACGCGAGAGGACGAGGCCCGGCAGCGGGTGTTGGAGGAGATGGCGAAGCCCTTCGACCTGAGGCGGGGCCCGCTGCTGCGGACGCTGCTGTTGCGCCTGGACGCGCGCGACCACCTGCTGGTGCTCACGATGCACCACGCCGTGTCCGACGGCTGGTCCGTGGCGGTCCTGCTCCGCGAGCTGGGCACGCTGTACAGCGCGCTGGCGCGGGGACAGGTGGGGACGCTGCCGGAGCTGCCGGTGCAGTACGCGGACTACGCGGCGTGGCAGCGCGACTGGTTGCAGGGTGCGACGCTCCAGCAGGAGGTGGACTACTGGAAGCAGTCGTTGACGGGAGCGCCGCCGGTGCTGGAGTTGCCGACGGACCGTCCGCGTCCAGCGGTGCGCACCAATGCCGGCACGACGCTGGGCTTCATGCTGCCGCTGGAGCTGTCCCAGAAGCTGAGCGCGTTGGCCCAGAAGGAGGGCGCATCGCTGTTCATGGTGCTGCTGGCCGGATGGCAGGTGCTGCTGTCGCGCTACAGCGGGCAGTCGGACATCAGCGTGGGTTCGCCCATCGCGGGGCGGACGCGTTCGGAGCTGGAAGGGCTCATCGGCTTCTTCGTCAACACGCTGGTGCTGCGGACGCAGGTGGACGGGGAGGCGTCCTTCCGTGAGCTGCTGAATCAGGTGCGGGGGACGGTGCTGGGCGCGTACGAGCACCAGGAGGTCCCGTTCGAGAAGCTGGTGGAGGCGCTGCAACCGGAGCGCAGCCTCAGCCACACGCCGCTGTTCCAGACGTTGATGTCGCTCCAGAACGTGCCCACCGAGGAGGCCAAGCTCCCCGGCCTGGTGCTCAAGCCGGTCGACTTCGAAGGCCGCACGTCGAAGTTCGACGTGAGCCTCTTCTTCACGGAGACGGCGCAGGGCCTGAGTGGTGCGGTGGAGTACAGCACCGAGTTGTTCGAAGCCGCGACGGTGCGCCGGATGGTGGAGCACCTGCGGGTGCTGTTGGAAGGCGTGGTGGCGAAGCCGGAGGAAGCAGTGGGCCGGCTGCCCATGCTGACGGAGGCAGAGCGGCAGCAGGTTCTGGTAACGTGGAACCAGCAGCAGGCGGAGTACGCGCGCGACGCGACGATTCCGCAGCTCTTCGAGGCGCAGGCAAAGCGGACGCCGAATGCAGTGGCGGTGGTGAGCGGCAAGCAGCGGCTGACGTACCGGGAGGTGGAGGCGAAGGCGAACCAGTTGGCGCACAAGCTGCGCAAGCTGGGCGTGGGCCCCGAGTCCCGCGTGGGCCTGTGCGTGGAGCGCACGGCGGACGTGGTGGTGGGCACGCTGGGCATCCTCAAGGCCGGTGGTGCCTACGTGCCGTTGGATCCGAGCTACCCGAAGGAGCGCCTGGGCTGGCTGCTGGAAGACGCGCAGGGTCCGGCGTTGGTGGCGCACTCGCACCTCTTGGAATCACTGCCTGCCTTCAGCGCGCAGGCGGTGTGCCTGGACCGTGAAGAGGAGTGGGCGGAGGAGTCCTGCTGCCCCGTGACGTCGGAAGTGCGTCCGGAGAATGTGGCGTACCTCATCTACACGTCGGGAAGCACGGGCCGCCCGAAGGGCGTGGCGGTGACACACCGGAACGCGGTGGCGTTCCTCGCGTGGGCAACGGAGACGTTCACGGAGGAAGAGACGAAGGCGGTGCTCGCGGCGACGAGCCTGAACTTCGACCTCTCCGTCTTCGAACTCTTCGCGCCGCTGGTGCGAGGAGGCAGCGTGGTGGTGGTGCGCAACGCCCTGCATCTGGCGGAGGAGAAGCCGGACGCGGAGGTGACGCTCATCAACACGGTGCCCTCGGCAATGGCTCAGTTGGTGCGGCTGAACGCAGTGCCGCCATCGGTCCAGGTCATCAACCTCGCGGGCGAAGCACTGCCGGAGACGCTGGCGAAGGCCGTGTACGCAGTGCCGACAGTGAAGAAGCTCTACAACCTGTATGGCCCGTCGGAAGACACGACGTACTCGACGTGGTCGCTGGTGGGTCGTGGAGAAGTGCCGAACATCGGTCGCCCTCTCACCAACACGCGGGCGTACGTGCTGGACAGGTACCTCCAGCCCGTACCGGTGGGCGTGGCGGGAGAGCTGTTCCTGGCGGGCGAAGGCCAGGCGCGCGGCTACCTGCTGAGGCCGGAGTTGACGGCGGAGAAGTTCCTGCCGGAGGTGTACGGGCCCGAAGGCAGCCGCATGTACCGCACTGGGGACCGCGTGCGGTACCGGGCGGACGGAGTGCTGGAGTACCTGGGGCGCGCGGACTTCCAGGTGAAGGTGCGCGGCTTCCGCATCGAGCTGGGCGAAGTCGAAGCCGCCCTTCGCCAGCAGGAGTCGGTGAAGGAAGCAGTGGTGGTGGCGAAGGGGGAGGGCGCGGAGAAGCGCCTCGTGGCGTACGTGGCGCCGAAGGCCGGCGCGACGCTGGAAGCAGAGGCACTGAAGGCGAGCCTGCGTCAGCGGCTGCCGGAGTACATGGTGCCGGGGGCCGTAGTGGTGCTGGAGGCACTGCCGCTCAACTCCAACGGCAAGGTGGACCGCAAGGCCCTGCCGGAGCCAGAGGCTGCCAAGGCCGGGAGCACCTACGAAGCGCCACGCACGGAAACGGAAGCGAAGCTGGCGGCCATCTGGGCCGAAGTGCTGCGAGTGCCCCAGGTCAGTGTGAAGGACGACTTCTTCGCGCTGGGTGGCCACTCGCTGCTCGCGACGCAGGTGGTGTCGAGGGTGCGTGCGGAGACGGGTGCGGAGCTGCCGCTGCGCGCGTTGTTCGAAGCGCCCACGGTGCAAGCCCTCGCCCGTCGGCTGGAGAAGGCCGGACGTGCGCAGGCGCCGGCCCTTGTGCATGTGTCGGGAGAAGCTGCGTTGCCGCTGTCGTTCGCGCAGCAGCGCCTGTGGTTCATTGATCAGCTGGAGCCGGGCACCGCCCTCTACAACGTGCCTGTCGCCATCCGTCTGGAAGGCGACTGGGATGCGGGGGCCTTGGAACGGGCTCTGCACGAGGTCGTGCGCCGTCACGAGGCCCTTCGGACGACGTTCGTCGCGGGCAACCCCGAGCCAGTCCAACAGACCGCGTCTGACAGCGCCTTCACGCTGGAAGTGGAGGACCTGACGGCGAACACCGCCGAGGTCCGGCGACGCGTGGAACAGGAAGTGCTGCGGCCCTTCGATCTGGCACAAGGTCCCCTGATCCGGGCGTTGCTGCTGAAGCTCGGTGCGCGCGAGCACGTGCTCACCGTCACGATGCACCACATCGTGTCGGACGGATGGTCGATCGGCGTGTTGGTCCGCGAAGTCGGCGCGCTCTACGCGGCGTTCGTACGGGGCCAGCCCTCGCCGCTGCCGGAGCTGCCGGTGCAGTACGCGGGCTACGCGGCGTGGCAGCGCGGCTGGTTGCAGGGCGCGACGCTCCAGCGGGAAGTGGACTACTGGAAGCAGCAGCTCGCCGGTGCGCCGCCGGTGCTGGAGTTGCCCACGGACCGTCCGCGTCCCGCGGTGCGAGGCAACGCGGGAGCGACCCAAGGCTTCCTCTGGCCGCAATCGATGGTCCAGGACCTGCGAGCCCTCGCGCAGAGCGAAGGCGCGTCGCTGTACATGGTGCTGCTGGCGGCGTGGCAGATGCTGCTGTCACGCTACTCAGGGCAGACGGACATCAGTGTGGGTTCGCCCATCGCGGGCCGCACGCGCGCGGAGGTGGAAGGCCTCATCGGCCTCTTCGTCAACACGCTGGTCCTGCGTGCCCAGGTGGATGGAGATCAGTCCTTCCGGGCGCTTCTGAAGCAGGTGCGAGGGACGGTGCTGGGCGCGTACGAGCACCAGGACGTGCCGTTCGAGAAGCTGGTGGAAGCGCTCCAGCCGGAGCGCAGCCTGAGCCACACGCCGCTGTTCCAGTCACTGCTGGCATTGCAGAACACGCCCGAGGGAGAAGCACAGCTGCCCGGGCTGACGATGAAGCAGCTGGAGCTGGAGAACCGCACGTCGAAGTTCGACCTGAGTGTCTTCTTCACGGAGACCGCGGAGGGCCTGAGCGGAAGCGTGGAGTACAGCACCGATCTGTTTGAGGCGGGGACGGTGCGTCGGTTGGTGGAGCACCTGCGCGTGTTGCTGGAAGGCGTGGTGGCGAAGCCGGAGGAGGCAGTGGGCCGGCTGCCCATGCTGACGGAGGCGGAGCGCCAGCAGGTGCTGGTGACGTGGAACCAGCAGCAGGCGGAGTACGAGCGCGACGCGACGATTCCGCAGCTCTTCGAAGCGCAAGCGAAGCGGACGCCGAATGCAGTGGCGGTGGTGAGCGGCAAGCAGCGGCTGACGTACCGGGAGGTAGAGGCGAAGGCGAACCAATTGGCGCACAAGCTGCGCAAGCTGGGCGTGGGCCCCGAGTCACGGGTAGGCCTGTGCGTGGAGCGCACGGCGGACGTGGTGGTGGGCACGCTGGGCATTCTCAAGGCCGGTGGTGCCTACGTGCCGTTGGATCCGAGCTACCCGAAGGAGCGGCTGGGCTGGCTGCTGGAGGATGCACAAGGGCCGGCGTTGGTGGCGCACTCGCATCTCTTGGAGGCGCTGCCCGCCTTCAGTGCGCAGGCCGTGTGCCTGGACACCGACGCGACGTTGGCCACCGAGCCGAATGAGGCACTGGATGCAGGGCTGCGCCCGGAGAATGTGGCGTACCTCATCTACACCTCGGGAAGCACAGGCCGCCCGAAGGGCGTGGCGGTGACACACCGGAACGCAGTGGCGTTCCTCGCGTGGGCGACGGAGACGTTCACGGAGGAAGAGACGAAGGCGGTGCTCGCGGCGACGAGCCTGAACTTCGACCTCTCCGTCTTCGAACTCTTCGCGCCGCTGGTGCGAGGAGGCAGCGTGGTGGTGGTGCGCAACGCCCTGCATCTGGCGGAGGAGAAGCCGGACGCGGAGGTGACGCTCATCAACACGGTGCCGTCGGCGATGGCGCAACTGGTGCGGCTGAACGCAGTGCCGCCATCGGTCCAGGTCATCAACCTCGCGGGTGAAGCACTGCCTGAGACGCTGGCGAAGGCTGTGTACGCAGTGCCGACGGTGAAGAAGCTCTACAACCTGTACGGCCCGTCGGAAGACACGACGTACTCGACGTGGTCGCTGGTGGGTCGTGGAGAAGTGCCGAACATCGGTCGCCCTCTCACCAACACACGGGCATACGTGCTGGACAGGTACCTCCAGCCCGTACCGGTAGGCGTAGCGGGAGAGCTGTTCCTGGCGGGCGAAGGCCAGGCGCGCGGCTACCTGCTGAGGCCGGAGTTGACGGCGGAGAAGTTCCTGCCGGAAGTCCATGGCCCCGAAGGCAGCCGCATGTACCGCACTGGGGACCGCGTGCGGTACCGGGCGGACGGAGTGCTGGAGTACCTGGGCCGAGTCGACTTCCAGGTGAAGGTGCGAGGCTTCCGCATCGAGCTGGGCGAAGTGGAGTCCGCGCTGCGCCAGCAGGAGTCGGTGAAGGAAGCAGTGGTGGTGGCGAAGGGGGAGGGCGCGGAGAAGCGCCTCGTGGCGTACGTGGCGCCGAAGGCAGGCGCGACGCTGGAAGCAGAGGCACTGAAGGCGAGCCTGCGTCAGCGGCTGCCGGAGTACATGGTGCCCGGAACGGTGGTGGTGCTGGAGGCACTGCCGGTCAACTCCAACGGCAAGGTGGACCGCAAGGCGCTGCCGGATCCGGAGGCACCGGTCTCCACCCATACGTACGAAGCACCGCGGACGGAGATGGAAGCGACGCTGGCGGCCATCTGGGCGGAGGTGCTGCGGGTTCCGCGGGTCGGCGTGAAGGACGACTTCTTCGCGCTGGGCGGACACTCGCTGCTCGCGACGCAGGTGGTGTCGCGGGTGCGTGCGGAGCTGGGCGCGGAGCTGCCGCTGCGCGCGTTGTTCGAAGCGCCCACGGTGGAAGCCCTCGCCGGCCGGTTGGACAAGGCCGGACGCGCGAAGGCACCTGCCCTCGTGCCCGTGTCACGGGACGCACCGCTGCCGCTGTCGTTCGCGCAGCAGCGGCTGTGGTTCATCGATCAGCTGGAGCCGGGCACCGCGCTCTACAACATCCCTGTCGCCATCCGCCTGGAAGGCGACCTGGACGTGCAGGTTCTGGCGCGGGCCTTGCGTGAGGTCGTGCGCCGTCACGAGGCCCTGCGGACGACGTTTGTCGTGGGCAACCCCGAGCCGAAGCAACGGACCTCGTCCGATAGCGCCTTCTCGCTGGCGGTGGATGACCTGACGTCGGACACCGCCGCGCTCAAGAAGCGAGTGGAGCAGGAGGTGTTGAGGCCCTTCGAGCTGGCACACGGCCCGCTCCTCCGCGCGCTCCTGCTGAAGCTCGACGCGCGTGAGCACGTGCTCGTCGTCACGATGCACCACATCGTATCGGATGGATGGTCGCTCGGGGTGTTGGTCCGCGAGGTCGGTGCGCTCTACACGGCGTTCGTGCAGGGCCAGCCCTCGCCGCTGCCGGAGCTGCCAGTGCAGTACGCGGACTATGCAGCGTGGCAGCGCGGCTGGTTGCAGGGCGCGACGCTCCAGCGGGAGGTGGACTACTGGAAGCAGCAGCTCGCCGGTGCGCCGCCGGTGCTGGAGTTGCCCACGGACCGTCCGCGTCCCGCGGTGCGAGGAAACGCGGGAGCGACCCAGGGCTTCCTCTGGCCGCAATCGATGGCCCAGGGCCTGCGAGCCCTCGCGCAGCGCGAAGGAGCCTCGCTGTACATGGTGCTGCTGGCGGGCTGGCAGGTGCTGCTGTCTCGCTACTCAGGGCAGACGGACATCAGCGTGGGTTCGCCCATCGCGGGCCGCACGCGCGCGGAGGTGGAAGGCCTCATCGGCTTCTTCGTCAACACGCTGGTGCTGCGCACGAACCTGTCCGGAGACCCCAGCTTCCGGGGCCTGCTCCAGCAGGTGCGTGAGACGGTCCTGGAGGCGCAGGAGCACCAGGAGGTGCCGTTCGAGAAGCTGGTGGAGGCGCTCCAGCCCGAGCGCAGCCGCAGCCACACGCCGCTGTTCCAGACGCTGCTGGCGCTCCAGAACGTGCCCATCGGACAAGCCCGGCTGCCGGGCATGACGCTCAAGCCCGTGGAGATCGCGGGTGGAACGTCGAAGTTCGACCTGAGCGTCTTCTTCATGGAGACCGCGGAGGGCTTGAGCGGAATGCTGGAGTACAGCACCGACCTGTTCGACGCCGCGACCATGCGCCGGATGGTGGAGCACCTGCGCGTGCTGCTGGAGGGTGTGCTGGAACATCCGGAAGCCCTGGTGACACGGCTCCCCCTGCTGGACGCGGCTGAACGTCGACAGGTCGTGGAGGACCGGAACCCAACCGCCACGCGGTACCCCCGCGAGGTGCCGGTGCACGCGCACTTCGAGGCCCAGGCACGCAAGACGCCGGACGCGGTGGCGCTGAAGCTCGGAGCAGGGGAGGGGACCCTGACGTACGGCGAGCTGGACGCGAAGGCGAACCAGCTGGCGCACCACCTGCGGAGCCTGGGCGTGAAGCGCGGCACGCGAGTGGGCGTGTACGTGGAGCGCTCGTTCGACATGGTCGTCGGACTGCTGGCCATCCTGAAGGCGGGGGGCGCGTACGCTCCGGTGGATCGCAACTACCCGGTGGAGCGCATCGCGCTGATGCTGGAGGACGCGGGCGTCGAAGTGACGCTCACTCAGCAGTCACTGGTGGAGAAGCTGCCGACGAGCGCGGGCCGACCGCTGTCGCTGGACACGGCCTGGAGCGAAGTCGCCCATCAGCCGCGGACGGCGCCACGGGTCGAGGTCAACGCCGAAGACCTGGCGTACGTGATGTTCACGTCGGGAAGCACCGGCCGCCCGAAGGGCGTGTGCATCCCGCACCGGGGCATCACGCGGCTGGTGATGGGCAACGACTTCCTGCACTTCGGGCCGGAGGAGGTCTGGCTGCAACTGGCACCCGTGGCCTTCGACGCGTCGACGCTGGAACTCTGGGGCGCGCTGCTGCACGGGGCGAAGCTGGTACTGGCGCCGCCGCACGCGTTGACACTGGAGGAACTGGGCACGCTCCTGAAGCAGGAGCGCATCAGCGCGCTGTGGCTGACGGCGGCGCTGTACGAGCAGATGGCGCTACACCAGGTGGAGGCACTGGCGGGAGTGGCTCAAGTGCTCGCGGGCGGCGACGTGCTGCCAGCCCAGCGCGTGCGCGAACACCTGAAGCATCTGCCGGAAGGCGCGGTGCTGGTGAACGGCTACGGCCCGACGGAGAACACCACGTTCTCCACCACGCACACGCTGACGCGTGACACGTCGCTCACCTCATCGGTGCCCATTGGCAAGCCGATTGGAAACTCGACGGCGTACGTCCTGGACGCGCACGGAGAGGTGGCCGGCGTGGGCGTGCCCGGGGAGCTGTACGTGGGCGGTGAAGGCCTCGCATGGGGGTACCTGAACCGTGCGGACCTGACGGCAGAACGCTTCGTCCCCAATGCCTTCAGCACGGAGCCTGGCGCGCGGCTGTACCGCACGGGAGACAAGGCTCGCTGGAAGGAAGACGGGACGCTGGAGTTCCTCGGCCGCACCGACTTCCAGGTGAAGGTGCGTGGCTTCCGCATCGAGCTGGGCGAAATCGAAGCCGCGCTCCTGCGCCAGCAGGGCGTGGCGGAAGCCACGGTCGTGGTGCGCGACGTCGGCGGGGACAAACGGCTGGTCGCGTACCTCGTCGCGAAGCCAGGCCAGAACATCGACCCGAAGGCCGTGGAGACGGAGCTGCGCAAGCACCTGCCGGAGTATATGGTGCCGTCGGCCATGGGCGTGCTGGACGCACTGCCGCTCACGGCCAACGGCAAGGTGGACCGCAAGGCCTTGCCGGACCTGGACGTCTCCACGTCCCAGTCCGAGGGCTTCGTCGCGCCCCGTGACGCGCTGGAGTCCCAGCTCGTGGCGGTGTGGGAAGAGGTCCTGGGCGTGAAGCCCATCGGGGTGCGCACCAGCTTCTTCGCGCTGGGAGGCCACTCGCTGCTCGCGGTCCGTCTGGTGGCCGCGCTGCGCGAACAGCTGGGCCGTGAAGTCCCCCTGGCCTCGCTCTTCCAGCACCCCACCGTGGAGGAGCTGGCGAAGCTGCTGCGCGCGGAGACGGAGACGTGGTCGCCGCTCGTCCCGCTGGAGAAGGGCGACGCGGGCCGCCGGCCCCTGTTCCTCGTCCACCCGGGTGGCGGCAACGTGCTCGCCTATCCGGAGCTGGCGCGGCTCCTGGGGCCCCAGCAGCCCGTCTTCGGTATCCAGGCTCGCGGCCTCCAGGCCGGCCATGCCGTGGTGGAGACCGTGGAGGAGATGGCCGCCCTGTACGTGGCCGCCATCCGCGCGGAGCAGCCGGAAGGGCCGTACCTCCTCGCGGGTTGGTCGCTCGGAGGCGTCATCGCCTTCGAGATGGCCCGCCAGCTGCGCGCGCAGGGCCAGGCCATGGGGCTGCTGGCGCTGGTGGACGCCTTCGTCCCCGGCGTCGGAGCGCCTTCCGGTGACGCCCCCAGGAAGGACCCTGACGCCAGCACGCGCGTCGCCTTCGCCCAGACGGTGGCCCAGGCCTTCTCCCTGACCCTGCCCGTGTCCGACGAGGCCCTGGAGCGCATGGACGACGAAACCATGCTGGGGACGCTCCTCGCCGTGGGTGTCCAGGCCGGCCTCCTGGAGGAAGCGACGGGCCGCGAGCAATTGCGCGCCCTGTTCCGCGTCTACCAGGCCAACCTGCGCGCCATGGACCGCTACGTCCCCAGCCCCTACGACGGACCGGCGCTGCTGCTCGCCGCGACGGAAGCGACCCCCACCCCCGGGGTGCCCCGCCACCGCGGCTGGGAGCCCTTCGTCCGGGGGGGACTGGACGTGAGGGATGTCCCTGGGGGACACCATCAACTCATGCAGGAGCCGTACGTGCGGCACGTGGCCACGCTGTTGCGCGAGGCCCTGGAGGACAAGTCATGACCGTTGAAACATCCAGCGGGGGCTCACCGTGGCCCAACCGCATCATCCTGGCCATCTGGTTCGTGTGCTTCTCCGTGGGCTCCCTGGCCCACATCTCCATCGTGGCGAAGTACGGCCTCTTCGCGACGGATCCGGCGGATCCGCTGCCCATGCCGTTCCGCGTGGTGAACGAGTTCTTCACGGTGCTCAACCCGCTCACCATCGTGCTGCTCATCTTCAAGCGGCGCGCGGGCATCCTCTCCGCGCTGGGCGTGGTGGCGCTCGTCTTCGTCCTCAACCTGGCGCTGATGGCGTGGTTCTGGACCGCGAAGCAGCACCTCCACGTCGCGTGGCTGTACCTCAACGGCACCATGGGCGTGTTCATGGCCCTGACCGCGAAGCGCCTGTGGCGGGCCGCCCCGGAGGCGAAGGCCCTCCCACCCGCCACCACCCCGAGTCCTACCTAGCCCCCGTACCCCTGGCTGGCCGCCAGCCGGCCGCCACCGGGCCCGGAGCAGGCGTCCCCGAGGAGAAACCCCCGGTCCGGACGCGCATCCTTGAGAAAGGCCGGGGCGGTAGCTATAAGCCCCGACCCACTACAACGCTGGACCTCCCTCCCATCCTGGGTGGGGGCAAGGCGCACTGGAGAGAAGCCATGAAGCCCGAACTGCACCCGGTCTATCCGCCCTCCCGCATCACCTGCGCGTGCGGCAACGTCGTCGAGACCAAGTCCACCCGCGGCTCGTTCAGCGTGGAAGTCTGCTCGAACTGCCACCCGTTCTTCACCGGCAAGTACAAGCTGCTGGACACGGCCGGCCGCATCGACCGCTTCAAGAAGAAGTACGCGAACAACGCGCCGGCCGCCAAGAAGGGCGCCAAGGCCGCCGAGCCCGAGAAGGCGTAGTCCTTCCGCTCTACAGCATCCGCGGTAGCCCACGAGCAGGGTCGTGGAGGGCCTCGAAAGACAGAGGCGCTCCCGCCCTGCTCGCGGTGTTTCAGCTTCACGCGCTCGTCAAATTTTCACGCGCGCTTTCGGTGCTACAGCCAATTACAGGCCAGAAATTCGACGTAGCAGCCAACTGACCGCACAGTCCGCCGCGTCCCAGAGACGTCTGTCCCAAAGACGGAGGCGTGATGTTCGCGGAAGCTGCTGCCCCTGCCCTGAAGATTGTCCGACGCTCCCAGAACGACAGCGTCTTCGCGAAGCGCGGGGAGGCCTACACGCTGCTGCAGGGCGACAGCCTGGAGCTGATGGCCCAGCTGCCCGAGCAGTCCTTCGACCTCATCTTCGCGGACCCGCCGTACTTCCTCTCCAACGGCGGCACCACCTGCAAGGGTGGCAAGCGCGTCTCCGTGGCGAAGGGCCAGTGGGACGTGTCCCGCGGAGTGGAGGAGGACCACGCCTTCACCACCAAGTGGCTCGCCGCCTGCCAGCGCCTCCTGCGCCCCACCGGCACGCTGTGGGTGAGCGGCACCCAGCACGTCATCTTCAACGCCGGCTTCGCCATGCAGAAGCTGGGTTACAAGCTGCTCAACACCGTCACCTGGTACAAGCCCAACGCGAGCCCCAACCTGGCGTGCCGCTACTTCACGCACTCCACGGAGCTGCTCATCTGGGCCTCGCCGTCGTCCGGCGGCAAGCTGAAGCACGTCTTCAACTACCAGCGCATGAAGGCGGAGAACGGCGGCAAGCAGATGCGCGACGTGTGGAACCTGCCGCGCAACGGTGACGAGGAGCTCACCGCCGACGGCGCCGGCCGCATGTGGACGCAGACGGCCCCTCGCGGCGAGGAGAAGGCCTTCGGCAGCCACCCCACGCAGAAGCCGGTGGCCCTGCTGGAGCGCATCCTGGAGGCGAGCTGCCCGGAGAACTCGCTCATCCTGGACCCCTTCAACGGCAGCGGCACCACCGGCGTGGCCGCCCTGAAGCACGGCCACCGCTACGTGGGCATCGACATGAACCCGGAGTACCTGGCCCTGTCCAAGAAGCGCCTGGACGCTGCCCTCAAGTAGCCCCGCGTCTCACGCGCGGGCGAGGATGAGCTCCACGCCCTGTCGGGCGATGGGGTGGTACCTCGCCCCGTTCTTCTCGAACGCCGCGCGCGCCACCTTGCGGTGGTCGCGCGACGAGGCGAGCACGCTGTAGAGCGGCTTGAGGTACTTCATCCGGCCCACCTCGCCGAGGAACTCCTCGGCCCGGCCGAGCGGAGCATCGAAGCCCGCGCGCAGCGCCGCCACCAGCCACGCCACCAGCACCTCCGAGTTGCGGCTGCCCGTGAGCGAGTACTTCGCGTCCAGCTCGCGGAAGACGTCCTGGGACGTGTCCTGCGGCATGGACTCCAGGAACAGCTGCCACTCGGTGGGCGTCCAGTCCTTCGTGTCCGCTTGCGAAGGCACCTTTCCGCGCAGCTTCTCCAGCGCCTCCAGCCGCGCGGAGGTGGGCCGGGGCGCGCTCTGCGGCACGCCGGGCCGGTTGAGGTACGCGTCCGCGTCCACCTTCGCCAGGGCACCCGGCAGCTCGCTTTCCGTGAAGCGGACGAACTCCTCCGTGGTGAGCGCCTGGAAGCGGTACTTCGCCAGGTAGCGGCGCAGGAAGCCGTCGAACGTGGGGCGGCCCACCGCGTCCTCCAGCGCGCGCAGCAGCAGGTAGCCCTTCTCGTAGGGAATCTGGGAGAAGGCCTCGTCCGGGTCCACGCCGGACAGGTGCGTGCGCAGCGCGGTGAGCTGCGGGTGCGCGCGGAAGTGGTGCAGCGCTTCGTCCAGCGAACGGCGCCCCAGGGCCGCGTGCAGCGCCGCGACCTCCGGCCCCGCCAGCGCCTCCAGGATGCGGCGCTCCGCGAAGACGGTGAAGCCTTCGTTCAGCCAGAAGTGCTCCGCGGACGCGTTCGTCACCAGGTTGCCCGTCCACGAGTGCGCAAGCTCATGCGCCACCACGTTCACCAGGCTCTTGTCCCCCGCGATGAGCGTGGGCGTGAGGAACGTCAGGCGCGGGTTCTCCATGCCGCCGTAGGGGAACGACGGCGGCATGAGCAAGAGGTCGAAGCGCTCCCAGTCGTACGGCCCGAAGAGCGACTCCGCGGCCTTGAGCATGTCGTCCACGCCCGCGAACTCGTCCGCCGCGTCCTCCAGCGCCTCCGGCTCCGCCCACACCCGCGAGCGCGGCCCCAATTCCTTGGACGTGAGGCTGCCCACCGCGAACGCCAGCAGGTACGGGGGCACCGGCTGCGGCATCTCGTAGTGCTCCTCCGCCTCCACGCCGTGCTCCTCGCGCGCCACGAAGGACGCCGCCATCACGGACTTGAGCTGCTTGGGCACGCGCAGGGACGCGCGGTAGCGGATGCGGATGCGCGGCGTGTCCTGCAGCGGCACCACGCTGCGCGCGTGAATGGCCTGGCACTGGCTGAACAGGAACGGCTGCTGCCCACCCGCCGTCTGTGACGGCGTCAGCCACTGCAGCGCGCTCGCCTCCGGCGACGTCCGGTAGCGCACCGTCAGCTGCTTCACCCCCGAGGGCAGCTCGATGCGAAGGCGGCTGCCGAGGATGGGCTCAGGAGGGGAGAGGATGTAGGGCAAGGGGCGACCCTGGGCATCCACCACGCCGCGGATGTCCAGGTCGCGGGTGTCCAGGTCGAGGGGACCGGCTGACGCCTCCTTGAGGGTCAGCGTGGCCTCCGCGTGCAGGCGCCGCGTCCGGAAATCGACGCGGGCCTTCCAGTCCAGCGTTTCGGTCTCAGGCTGCGTGCTGTCGTTGTACGAGTGCGGGTCGAGGCGAGCCATGGGGCCTGACTTGTAGTCGGGGAGCCGACCTCCTGGCGAGCACACCCGACGGCAATGCCGGTTGACTTCCGGGTCAATCGCCTACATTTGTGCAGTCCCCTACTTCCTTTCATGGGAGCCGATTTCCGATGACGACCCGGATCCGAAAAGTGGCGGTGCTTGGCGCTGGCGTGATGGGCAGCGGCATCGCCGCGCATCTGGCCAACTCCGGCGTGCGCGCCCTGTTGCTGGACATCGTTCCGCCCCAGGCCGCTCCGGGCGAGGACACCGCTTCCAAGGCGTTCCGCAACAAGTTCTCGCAGGGCGCCATCGCGAACCTGCGCAAGGCGAAGCCCAGCCCCATCGTGTCCGAGCAGGTGCTCGCCGCCATCGAAGTGGGCAACCTGGAGGACGACCTCGCGCGCCTGGGCGAGTGCGATTGGATCATCGAGGTGGTGAAGGAGGACCTGGCCGTCAAGCAGGCCCTGTTCGCCAAGGTGGAGAAGCACGCCCGCAGGGACGCCATCATCTCCTCCAACACCTCCGGTCTCTCCATCGTGGGCATGACCGAGGGCCGCGGCGCGGAGTTCAAGAAGAACTTCCTCGTCACGCACTTCTTCAACCCCGTTCGCTACATGAAGCTGCTGGAACTCGTGGCGGGCCAGGAGACGAACCCGGACGTCGTGAAGACGATCCACAAGTTCGGTGAAGAGGTGCTCGGCAAGGGCATCGTCTACGGCAAGGACACCACCAACTTCATCGCGAACCGCATCGGCGTGTACGGGATGATGCGGACCATCTCCGAGATGCAGAAGTCGGAGATGACCATCGAAGAGGTGGACAAGATCTTTGGCCCGGCCATGGGCCGTCCCAAGTCCGCCGTGTTCCGCACCGCGGACATCGTGGGTCTGGACACGTTCACCCACGTGGCGAAGAACTGTTACGACACGCTGACGCACGACGAAGAGCGCGACGTCTTCGCCGCCCCGGACTTCCTCCAGAAGATGGTGGAGAAGAAGATGCTGGGCGACAAGACCGGCGGCGGCTTCTACAAGAAGGACCGCTCCTCCGGTGGCAAGGACATCCTCGCGCTGGACCTGAAGACGCTGGAGTACCGGCCGCAGGGCAAGGTGCGCTTCGACTCGCTGGGCGCCGCGAAGGGCATCGACGACGTGAAGGAGCGCGTGGCGTCCGTGATGAACGCGGACGACAAGGCCGGCAAGTTCGCCGAGCGCGTCACCCTGGACGTGCTGGCGTACTCCAGCCGCCGCATCCCGGAGATCGCGGACGACCTGGTCAACGTGGACCGCGGCGTGCGCTGGGGCTTCGGCTGGGACCTGGGGCCCTTCGAGGTCTGGGACGCCTACGGTGTCCAGAAGGGCGTGGAGCGCATGAAGGCGCTGGGCCTCAAGCCCGCCGCCTGGGTGGAGGAGATGCTGGCCAAGGGCCGCACGTCCTTCTACGGCGTGCAGGACGGCCGCGACACCTACTGGGACATCCCGTCCAAGTCCGTGAAGCCGGTGGTGGAGAACGCGCGCACGTCCCGCGTGGAGTACCTGAAGCGCGGCAACAAGAAGATCGCCGGCAACGACAGCGCTTCGCTGTGGGATGCGGGCGACGGCGTCACGCTCCTGGAGTTCCACTCCAAGATGAACTCCATCGACGATGACATCATCGCGATGATGAACACCGCGCTGGATGAGACGGAGAAGAACTTCAAGGGCCTCGTGATTGGCAACGACGGCTCCAACTTCTCCGCCGGCGCGAACATCATGGCCATGCTGATGGCGGCCAAGAGCGAGGACTTCGACTCCATCCGCAAGATGGCGTCCGCGTTCCAGGCGGCCAACCAGCGCATGCGCTACAGCCCCGTGCCCGTCGTGACGGCGCCCTTCAACCTCACGCTGGGCGGCGGCGCGGAGGTCACCATGGGTGGCAACGCGGTGCAGGCCAGCGCGGAGCTGTACATGGGCCTCGTGGAAGTGGGCGTGGGCCTCATCCCGGGCGGCGGCGGCACCATGATGCTGCTGCGCAACGTGTTCGGCACCTACGCGGCGGACAAGGACTTCGACGCGCTGCCCTTCCTCAAGAAGGTGTTCCTCGCCATCGGCATGGCGAAGGTGGCCACGAGCGCGGAAGAGGCGCGCGAGATGGGCTTCCTGTCGCAGCAGGACGGCATCACGGGCAACCGCGACTTCCTCCTGTCGGACGCGAAGTCGCGCGTGCTGGGCCTGGCGAACGGCGGCTTCCGCCCGCCGCGTCCCACGCGCTTCCGGCTGCCGGGCCCCAACGGCGCGGCCACCATCGACATGATGCTGTACGACATGCAGCTCAACAATCAGATCAGCGCCCACGACCGGAAGATCGCGCAGAAGCTGGCGCGCGTGCTGTCCGGTGGTGACACCAGCCCCTCCGTGCTGGTGACCGAGGAGAAGCTGCTGGAGCTGGAGATGGAAGCGTTCCTGAGCCTCATCGGCGAGGAGAAGACCCAGGACCGCATGATGTTCATGCTCGAGAAGGGCAAGCCGCTGCGCAACTAGCGCGAGGCGTTTACCCAATGGTTTTCCAGACGCGAATTCCGAAGCACGCCCGGACGCTGTCCGGGCAGGGAGACATCTAAAATGTCCGGTCGAGTCGTGATTGCCAGCGCGGTGCGCACCCCCTTCACCCGCGCCCACAAGGGAGAGTTCAAGGACACGCGGCCGGATACGCTCGCGGCCCTTGCCATCAAGGAGGCCGTCGCCCAGGTCCCCGGCTTGAAGCCGGCGGACGTGGAGGACGTCATCATGGGCTGTGCCATGCCGGAGGCGGAGCAGGGCATGAACGTGGCCCGCAACGCGAGCCTGCTCGCCGGCCTGCCGGACACCGTTCCGGGCCTGACCATCAACCGCTTCTGTTCCTCCGGCGTGCAGTCCGTGGCGCAGGCGGCGCAGGGCATCAAGTCCGGCATGCTCCAGGTGGCCGTGGCCGGTGGCACCGAGTCCATGACCATGGTGCCCATGGGCGGCAACAAGGTCTCCGCCAACCCGGAGATCATGCAGAAGCTGCCGGAGGTCTACACCTCCATGGGCGCGACGGCGGAGAACATCGCCTCCCGCTACAGCGTCACCCGTGAGGACGCGGACAAGTTCGCCGCCGAGTCCCAGCGCCGCGCGGCCACCGCCCGCGAGCAGGGGAAGTTCAAGGAGGAGATCTTCCCCGTCACCACCACGATGTTCGACGAGGACGGCAACCAGAAGCAGGTGACCGTCACGGTGGACACCATCCTGCGCCCGGAGACGACGGTGGAGGGCCTGGCCAAGCTGCGCCCGGCCTTCAACGCCAAGGGCGTGGTGACGGCCGGTAACGCGTCGCCGCTGACGGACGGCGCGGCGGCCGCGGTGGTGATGAGCGAGGAGAAGGCGAAGGAGCTCAACGTCAAGCCGCTGGGCTACTTCGTGGACTACGTGGTCGCCGGCGTGCCGCCCGAAATCATGGGCGTGGGCCCGGTGCCCGCCATCCGCAAGCTCCTGGAGCGCAACAAGCTGAAGATTGAGGACATCAGCGTGTTCGAGCTCAACGAGGCCTTCGCGGCGCAGGCGCTGCACTGCATCCGTGAGCTGGGCATCCCCCAGGACAAGGTGAACCCGAACGGCGGCGCCATCGCCCTGGGCCACCCGCTGGGCGTGTCCGGTGCGCGCATGGTGGCCACCATCCTGCGCGAGCTGAAGCGCCGGGACGGCCGCTACGGCGTGGTGAGCATGTGCATCGGCGGCGGCATGGGTGCCGCGGCGCTGGTGGAACTGGCGAAGTAATCCGCTTCCCGTTCGCGCCCCCTGTTGGCTTCAAGGGGGCGCGAAGGGGATTGTCAGGAGGCCGGGGCGTCCGGGTCATTCACCGGGACGCCCGCCAGGCGCAGCACCCGCAGCGCGTTGGTGGTGTCCACCACCCCCTGCCGGAGCCGGTAGTCGAACACCATCTTCCCGTCCTCCAGGTGGTCGCGGAAGTGGACGTTCACCACGTGCGAGCCCGGCTCGTCCGCCAGCACCGCCAGGGACAAATCATGCGTCGTCACCGCGCCACACGCGCCGGAGGCGAGCAGCAGCCGCAGCACCTCGCGTGAGGCAATCTGGCGCTCGCGGGTGTTGGTGCCCAGCAGGATTTCGTCCAGCAGGAAGAGGGCCTGGCCCTTCGCGGCCGCCGCCGCGTCCAGCACCATCTTCAGCCGCAGCACCTCCGCGTGGAAGTACGACACGCCGCGCTCCAGCGAGTCCTTCACGCGCATGCTGGTGAGCACCTGCACCGGGGACAGCCGGAACGACGCCGCGGCCACCGGGGCGCCCGCCAGCGCCAGCACCACGTTCGCGCCCAGCGCGCGCATCAGCGTCGTCTTGCCGCTCATGTTGGAGCCGGTGATCAGCAGCGCGTGGCGCGGGCCGGGCAGGGACACGTCGTTGGGCACGGGCGCGTCCAGGAGCGGGTGCCCCAGCGCGGTGGCCTCCACGCTCGGGCCCTCTGCCTGCATCTGGGGCCAGATGAAGGCAGGGCGGTCATGGGCGAGGCCTCCCAGGCAGCAGAGGGCCTCCAGCTCCGCGAGCCCCTCGAACCACTGGCGCACGTCGCGGCCGTGGGCGGCGCGCCAGTTCTCCAGCGCGAAGAGGGCGTGGATGTCCCAGAGCGTGAGCCAGTGGACCAGGGGGTGGAACTGATGCCGCTTGAACTCGATGAGCGAGTACAGCCGGCTGAAGCGCTGGAACAGCGCGGACACCGGCGGGCCGCCCTGCGCCGTCAGTCCTGACTGGAGCTGCTTGAGGCGCGGGTGCTCGAAGGACTGCTTCTCCACGCGCTCGAAGAGGGACGCGTAGCGCGCGAAGCCGCGCTCGCCGCGCTCCACGCCTTCGTCCATCTGCCGCAGCGTGCGGCGCGTGGCCACGGCGATGCCCAGCTGCGCGAGCAGCCCCAGCCAGACGAGGCTGTCCGGAATCACGCCGACCGTGCCCAGGATGAAGAGGGTGAGCGTCACCAGGGGCAGCAGGATGGCTAGGGGCCGCGCCCAGCGGATGGCGTCCAGCGACGGGCCGGCCTCCGCCCACTGGATGAAGAGGGCAGGGTCCGCCTTGTCCTTCGCCACCACGCGGGCGTCCACGCAGAGGTCCTGACGGAAGTCCACGCGCGGGGCCAGCTCTCGCGCGGCGCCCTGGCGGGTCACCACCGTCTCCGCCGTGGCGGGCGCGGACAGCCACGCCGCCAGCCGCTCCTCGCCCGCGCGCGTCGCCGTCTCATTGATCAGCTGGAAGAGGCTGCCCTGTCCAAAGACATCCAGGTCCGTGGCGTAGAGGTGGTTGGGTGAGAGGAACCGCTCCCCCGTGTCCGTGAAGGAATGCCAGCCGCCCTCCAGCCGCGCCAGGCCGCGCTCGTTGAGCAGCACGAAAAGGCGCGCGCGCTGCTCCTTGAGGAACACCTGGTGGTGCAGCACCGCCAGCACGCCATAGACGGCGAGCGCCCCGGCCGCCGCCCACCACCAGGGCTTGGGCAGCCGGCCCATCAGCGTCAGCGCGGCCACGACGAGCGCCGCCACGAAAGCCACGGTGCGCAGGTTGGCGTACCTGGCGCTGACGCGGTCCAGCTCCGTCAGGTCCGCCTGGGCGGCGGCGCGGCGGTCGGTGTACGTGCGATGCGGGCTCTGGGACTCGGTCGGGACGGGCACGATGGTCGCGCATGCTGTGCGGCCCCCCATCCCAGGGCAAGCGCGCAACGCAAGGGATGTCCCAGGGGCCTCAAGTTGACTCCCAGGGGGCCCCCGGGATTTGAATGCGGCCCATGAGGGACGGTCGGGCCGGCCGTGTCTCACCGAGGGGGCTCACCCCATGTCGTTACCCAAGGTCGTGCTGGGCGGAGGGCTCCTCGCGAGCCTGCTCGCCGCGCCTCCCGCCGAGGCCCGCTTCGGCAAGCGCTCGGACTCCCACGAATCGTCGAAGCCCGTCCACGAGGCGACCGCCATCGGTTCGGACAGGGACGACGATTCGAAGAAGGACGACGACGAGAACAAGAACCGCTCGTCCAGGAGCAAGAGGACGACGCTGTCTTCCACGGATGACGACTATGCATTCAACTCGAGCGCCTCCGACGATGCCGTCGCCGTCGTCCTGGGTGCGCTCTTCGAGCTGATGTTCCGTGGAGTGGGGGAGGCCATCGCCAGCATGGGCACCCACCATGGCCACGACATCAACGCTCCGGACGCGCAGCCCCAGCGCAACTCGCTCCGGCACGCCACGCCGTTCTCCTTGCGCATGGGCGCGCTGGTGTCACCCCTCAGGGGCGGCATCGGCGTGGACTTCGACCTCGGCTGGGAGGCCCAGCGCTTCGGCATGGACCTGCGGCTGTCGCGGCTGACGGGGACGTGGGACACCTCGGCGTACCGCAACACGCGCACCCTGGGGGAGATGCATGTGACCTACTCCCCCCTCGTCCGGGAGGCGCTCCGCCTGCGCGTGGAAGCCGGCGTCTCCACCCTGGACGCGCCCGGGCGCGTCTACGTGGCCCCCAGCCTGGGCATGTCCGTGGAGGCGTGCCTCCTGGGCCCCCTGGACGTGGAAGGGCGCCTGCAGATGACGCCCGGGCCCTACCAGCAGCTGGACGCGCGCGGAGGGCTCGCGCTGCACCTGGGCGGACTCATGCTGCGCGGCGGGGTGCGCTACCTCAACCTGGACTCCGAGGTCGCCCCGCTGGGGATGGCCCTCGGCTTCACCCCTGAGTTCGGCCTGGGCTTCGTGTTCTGAACGCCATGCGCTGAAAACACCACGGGCCCGGCCGCGGATGCTCTCGCGGTCAGGCCCGTTGGACGTCACGGTCCCTTGGAAGGGACGTGGGGTCTACTTCTCCTTGGAGGCCAGCTTGCGCAGGGCCTTCTGGTCGCGCACGCAGAGGATGCGGCCGACGTTGCCGAGCACGCCCTCGCGCTTCATCTCGTTGATGAGCGTGGACACGAAGGAGCGCGAGGCGCCCACCAGGTCCGCCAGGTCCTGCTGGGTGATGCCGCGCAGGTCCGTCTCACCGCCGTGCGGGCAGCGCTCGCCGTGCGCCTCCACCAGCGTGAGCAGGGTGTCCGCCAGCCGGGCCGGAACCTCCTTGAAGGTCAGGCCCAGGACGCGCTTGCGCAGCGAGCGCACGCGGTCCGCGTAGGCGCGCACCACGTCCACCGCCAGGGCCGGACGGGCCTCCAGCTGGGCGCGGAAGTCACGGCCCTCGATGCTCCACACCTCGGCCTCGCCCGCCGCCACGGCCATCTCCTCGATGGGCGTGCCTTCCGGGCGGAACAGCTCGCCGAACAGGTCGCCCGGGCGCAGGATGGACACCACCGAGCGGGTGCTGTTCTTGCCAATGCGCATCAGGCGCACACGGCCGGACTTCAGCAGGTACACGCGGTCCGACGTGTCGCCGGGGCGGTAGATGGTCGAGTTGTGCGGGAAGGACTCGACCTTGAAGTACCCCTTGAAGTCGATGGCCTCCTGGCCGGGGACCAGCTTGTTCGCGGTCACCATCATGCCGGACGACGTCGCCTGCAGCGGCGCCACGACGTTGGAACCGATGGGGCCGAGGGGGCGGTTGAAGCCGTGCATGGGAGTCTCCTGGAAAGACGGAAAGGGATGGGGAAGGTTGGTCGCTGCTGCTGCTGCGGACGGACCTTGCCCTTTCCAAGAGGCGTGCCATGAGCACTTGAAGTATTCCCGGGGGAACAGTTCGAGGAATGCCGGGTACTTAGCGCTACACCCCGGTTCGGCCCCCCCCACTGTGTCCAAAACCTGAAACAGAACGTTCAAACAGTCTGATCAGTTTGAACGAAACGTTAAAGCGCCGCACCGGTTTGTCCGGGCTGGGACAGTGTCAGGAAGCATCCTTCACCGGATAAGGGTGAACCTGTGGACCATGCCCCTGTGCGAGACCGAACTTTTGAAGCTTTCGTTCAAGCGTGGGACGGCTGATGCCCAGGATCTGACACGTGCGCCCCTTGTGGCCCTTGGTGACGGCCATGGCGCGGGCAATGAGCTGCCGTTCGGCCTCTTCCAGGGTGGGGATGAGGCTCACGTCGTCCACGGCCGGGGCGGCGAACATGCTGCTCGCGGCGCCTGGGGCCCGCTGGCCCGCGTCCAGGGGGCCTGAGGGGTTCGCCTCCAGGGCGGGCAGGTCGTCGCCGCGGAGCACGTCACCGGGCGCGAGCACCACGGCGCGGGTGAGGACGTTCTCCAGTTCGCGCACGTTGCCGCGCCAGGGCAGCAGGGTGAGGCGCTCCATCACCTCGTGGGGCACGCGGGTGACGCGCTTGTGCACCTTCTCGTTGATGCGCTCCAGGAGGTGCTTCACCAGGAGGGAGATGTCCTCGCGGCGCTCGCGCAGCGGCGGGATGACGAGGGTGATGACCTTGAGGCGCTGGTAGAGGTCCTCGCGGAAGCGCCCCTGGGCCACCTCGTCCGCGAGGTTGCGGTGGGTGGCGGCGATGACGCGGGCGCGCAGCTTCACGCGCTTGACGCCGCCCACGCGCTCGAACTCGCGCTCCTGGAGCACGCGCAGGAGCTTCGCCTGGAGCATCAGCGACATGTCGCCAATCTCATCCAGGAACACGGTGCCGTCCTCGGCCAGCTCGAACTTGCCGGGCTTGCCGGAGACGGCGCCGGTGAAGGCGCCCTTCTCGTGGCCGAACAGCTCGCTCTCCAGGAGCGTGTCCACGATGGCGGAGCAGTTGATGCCGATGAAGGGGCGGGGCTCGTCGTAGGAGTAGTTGTGGATGACGCGGGCGATGAGCTCCTTGCCGGTGCCGCTCTCGCCGTTGATCAGCACCGTCGCGGTGCTGCCCGTCACCTTGCCAATCTCCTTCACCAGCTGCTGCATGGAGGGGCTGGTGCCCACGATATCGCCCAGGCGGACGACGGCGTTCTCGCGGTGGACCTCGTCCGCGCGGCGCGACAGCTGGCGGTACTCCAGCGCGCGCTCCACGACGAGGTCCAGGGCGGCCGGATCCGGGAAGGGCTTGTGGATGTAGTCGAACGCACCGGCCTTCATGGCCCGGATGGTCGTCTCCATGTCGTGGTAGGCGGTGACGAGGATGATGCGCGCGTCGCCGCACAGGGTCTTCATCTCCTCGATGATCTCCAGGCCCGTGCGGTCCGGGAGCATCATGTCCAGGATGACCACGCTGGGCATGTTCTCCTGGGCGGCCTTGAGGCCCGCGGCGGCGCTGGTGGCCGTCACCACCTGGTAGCGCGGCTGCCCGTCGTCCTGCTCGATCTCCTCGAAGTGCATCGTGAGGGTTTCGAGCAGCGACACGTCATCGTCGACGATGAGGAGGGTCTCCATGGGGTCCTCAGGCGGCGAACGTCAGCGTGAACACCATCCCCGGTTCCGCGCTCCCCTGGGCCGCCACATCGCCCCCCACGCCCGTCATCACCCGCCGCAGGGCAGCCAGGGACAGCCCCGCGCCTCGCGCCAGCCGCGAGCCGAAGGGGTCGAACAGCGTGCCCCGCTCCTCGGGAGGCAGGGCCGCGGCCGGATCATCCAGGATGAGACTGACGTGGCCGGGGTCGTCCTGGCGCAGCGTCACCTGGACGCGGCCCTCTTCTGGCAGGCCCATGGCCACGTTGAGCAGGACTTGAGCGAGCACGGGCCTCAACCGGTTGGGATCCACCCTCACGCGGGGCAGGTCCGCCTCTTCCTTCACGTCCACCTCGATGCGGCGCTCGGCCAGTTCCGGGGCCACCATGGCGGTCGCCTCCTGGACGACCGAGCGCAGGGCGTGGGCGTCCAGGTTCGCGACGCTCTCGCGGCCGTACTCGGAGAGCAGCCAGAGCATGCGCTCCATGGTCCGGATCTCGCGGTTGGCGATGGTGAGCCGCCGCTTGTCCCGGTCCGACAGGCCGGTGTTCCGGGCCAGCGTCTGCACCGCCATCTTCACGGAGGACAGCGGGTTGCGGATCTCATGGCTGAGCGACGAAGACAGCTTGGAGATCTGCACCGGCGGGGCGCCCTCCAGCACGGCGCCCAGGTCGAGCACGCCCGCGGCGGCCTCCTCGCCGTCCATGCCCAGCACGAGCCGCAGGTGGTGGGGGGGCGGGGTGCCGCCGGGGCCTCCCGCGGAGACGGTGACGAACTCCACCGCGCGGCGGTCCTCGCGCGCTCGCGCATCCAGTTCGCGGGCGCGCTCCTGCGGGACCCCGAGCGCGGTGTGCAGGGGCATGCCCACGAGCGCCTTGGCGTCGCGGCGCAGCACCTGGGCGCAGTCACCTTCGGCGCGTGTCACCCGGAGGTGGGGGGACCAGGCGAGTTGCGCGGCTTGCAGGAGATGGGCGTTCATTGGTGGACCTGAAACATACCGGGTAACGTCGAGCGCTGTCCTTATGACCAGCACTCCACGTCCTCCGAAGAACCTTGTGGCCGCCCTTCTGTTCCTGTCCGGGGCCACGGCGCTCGTCTACGAACTCGTCTGGTCCAAATACCTGGGGAACGTGCTGGGCAACAGCGGCCAGGCGCACGCCGTCGTGCTGGCCACGTTCATGGGGGGGCTGGCGCTGGGGGCGTTTGTCTTCGGGCGGACAGCGGACCGGGTGAAGAACCCCCTGGCGCTCTACGGCGTGCTGGAACTGGGCGTGGGCCTGTACGCGCTGGCGTTCCCGTACGTCCTGGGGGCGCTGGAGCACCTGTGGCTGGCCCTGGCGCCCCACGTGCCGGAGGGCCTGCGGGTGGCGCCGCGCCTGCTCGTGTCCTCGCTGTCCCTGGTGGTGCCCACGCTGCTCATGGGCGGCACGCTGCCGGCGTTGGTGCGCCACTTCGCGGCGAGCCTCGCCAGCGTGCGCAAGGAGCTGGCGCGCCTGTATGCCATCAACAGCCTGGGCGCGGCGGTAGGCGTGTACGTGGCGGGCACGCGGCTGGTGCCGCTGGTGGGCCTGTCCGCGTCCGCTCAAATCGCCGCCGCGCTCAACGTGTTCCTCGCGCTGGCGGCGCTGGCGCTGGCCCGGCGGCACCCACCGGCGGTGGTGGTGGGGGCCGCGCCGGGGGCGGAGGACGTGGCCTATCCCCGGCGGGCGGTGCGGGCGGCGCTCATTGGCGTGATGCTGTCAGGCTTCACGTCCATGCTGTATCAGGTGACGTGGATCCGCCTGCTGGCCATCGTGCTGGGGGCGTCCACGTATGCCTTCACGCTCATCCTGACGGCGTTCATCCTGGGCATTGGCCTGGGCAGCTTCTGGCTGATGACGCGCAAGGAGGGCGGGGACTCGCTGAAATTGTATGGGTGGACGCAGGTGGGGCTGGTGTTGAGCCTCTGCGTGGCGCTGCCCCTGTACGTGCGGCTGCCGCACCTGTTCCGCTGGTCGGAGTGGATGCTCACCCGCGCGGTGGAGACGTGGCCCATCTTCCAGGGCGTCACCTTCGCGTTCTGCTGCGCGGTGCTGCTGGTGCCCACGTTCATCATGGGCGTGGCGTTCCCGGCGGCGGCCCGCGTGGCCACGGCGAAGGTGTCCGAGGTGGGGCGCGAGCTGGGCGGCGTCTACCTGTGGAACACGGCGGGCACGCTGTCCGGCTCCGTGCTGGGCGGCCTGGTGCTGATGCCCTTCTGGGGCATGCAGGGCAACTTCATCGCGGGCGCGGTGGCGAACCTCGTCGCCGCGGGGCTGGCGTTCCACGCGCTGTCCGCGACGAAGGAGGGGCAGGGGGCCCCGGCGGTGGTGCCCGCGTGGCGGACGCTCTTGCCGGTGGGCGTGGCGGCGGTGCTGGCGGCGGTGGTGCTGGGCGGCATGCACGGCTGGCCGCAGCGGCTGTCTGGCATCGCGGCGGTGCGCGCATATCAGAAGCCGCCGGAGAGCTACGCGAAGCTGGTGGAGGACACGGAGCGGGCCATCGAGCCGCGCTTCTACGAGGACGACACGTTCGCCTCGGTGATGGTGGGGGACCTGACGAGCGAGAGCCTCCGCTTCATGAAGATCAACGGCAAGACGGACGCCACCAACGGAGGCGACATCGAGACGCAGGTGATGGCGGGCCACCTGGGCGTGCTCCTGCATCCGCGCGACCCGAAGAACGTGCTGGTCGTCGGGTCCGGCGCCGCCATCACCACGGGCAGCGTGCTGGCGCACCCGGTGGAGCGGCTGGACATGGTGGAGATCTCACCGGCGGTCATCGAGGCGGCGCGCCTGTTCAAGGCGGACAACCGCAACGCGGTGGATGATCCGCGCACGCACGTGCATATCGACGACGCGAAGACGTTCATGGCGCTGGCGCCCATCCAGTACGACCTCATCGTCAGCGTGCCGTCCAATCCCTGGGTGACGGGCGTGTCCGGCCTGTTCACGCGCGACTTCTTCCAACTGGTGGACAAGCACCTGACGGACGATGGCGTGCTGGTGCAGTGGATCCACACCTATGAGAGCAACACCGAGCTGGTGAAGCTGGTGATGCGCACGCTGCACGACACCTTCCCGCATGCCACGACGTGGCTGGGGCCGGAGGACCTGGTGATGGTGGCCAGCCGCAAGCCGCTGTCGTTCGACGCGGCGGCGGTGGCGGCGCGCATGGCCCGGCCGGATGTGAAGGCGGACCTGGCGCGGGTGGAGATCCACGACCTGTTCGGCCTCCTGTCCAAGCAGGTGCACACCGAGGAGGGGCAGAAGGACTTCGCGGGCGAGGGGCCCATCAACACGGACGACCACAACCTGCTGGAGTACGCCTCGCCGGTGGCCTTCTTCCTCGCGAACCTGGACGTGCGCGTGAAGGACGAGCGCCGGTCGCCGGAGCTGGGGCCGGGGCTGCTCCTGCACCAGTACCTGCGCGAGCACCCGCCCACCGCCGAGCAGGTCGCGGGGCTGTACCGCAACGTGGAGCGCTACCATTCGGAGAAGAACCCGGTGGTCCGGGGGGTCGCGGCGCTGTGGCATTCGCTGGCGCCGGAGGACCCCGCGGCGGCGCTCGCGCTGGGCCGGACCGTCCTGGCGCAGGGCGACCTGACGTTGGCGGCGTCCCTCCTGGAGCCGGAGGTGGCGCGGGGCGGCCGTTCACCGGAGCTGGTGACGGAATACCTCAAGCTGGTGACCGCCCGGACGTGGGCGTCGCGCACGGTGTGGACGCCGGTGGACGCGAACGGGGCGCTGGAGGTGGCCCGGGAGGTGGTGGCCCGCCACCCCCAGGACAAGAAGCTGCAGAAGGCGTTCAAGGCCTACTGCGAGTCCCTTCCGCCGGGGGCCTGCGGGAGTCCCCCTCGTGCGCCCACGGCGGCGCCCGGCGAGCCCTGAAACAGGGGGGGAATGAAACCTTGAGTGGGGCCAGACCCGCGATATTCCTTGATCCGGCCCCCCATCCTCCCGATGACGGATGGAGGCGCTTGCCCGCCCGTTGTACTGTCTGTATCGACCCTGACTTCCCGCAGGGTGTGTCTTTCCACCGCTGCAACGACCCCCGGAGTTTCCCATGAACGCGATCGCGAAGGCCCCGAAGAAGCAGTTCCGCAAGAACCGTGGTCAGGGCATGACCGAGTACATCATCATCGTTGCCCTCATCGCGATCGCCGCCATCGGCGTCATCACCCTGTTCGGCGACAACATCCGCAAGCTGTTCGGCGCCTCCGCGGCGGCGCTGGCCGGTGAGGACAACGTCGCGAACGACGGCCAGATCGCGACCGACGCGCTGAAGAAGAAGACGATGAAGAACTTCGGCCAGAACAACACCTACTGAGCCACGCTCGGCGGTGCGCGGAAATGGCAGGTCCCTCCATCTGGAAGGGCCTGCCATTTTTGCTTTTGCGAGGTGGAGGACCCCCGGGCTCAGGGGGTGGAGAAGCCCAGGCGGCGCAGCATCACCTTGCGGATGGAGGGGATGCGGAAGCGGAAGATGAAGGCGTCCGCGAAGTAGTGCGCGAGCACGCACGCGAAGCCCAGCGAGGTGAACGCACGCAGCAGGGGATGCGCCTGCGCGCCGCCGCCGATGCCCAGCGAGCCGCGCATGGGGCCATCCAGCAGGAAGCCATGCACCACGCCCAGCGCGAACAGCGGGAGCATGGACACGACCATGGCGGGCCAGATGAGTTTCTGTCCCAGGCGGGGAGCATCGCCCTCGCGAGGCTCCAGCATGCGGGCGCTGAGGACGTAGTACTCCAGGCCGTGCATGCCCGGGAGCATCACGTAGCCCCAGGACGGCGCCACGAGCGCCAGGCCGGTCGCGGTCGCCATGCCCAGGAGGTACAGCACCTTGGGGCCGCTGGCGGTGCCGGAGCGGAGCACGCTGCGGAAGAGCAGGAGGAAGTAGCCCAGCCAGACGGCGATGAGCAGGGGCAGCGTCTGCCACGGGAGGACTGCGCCCTGGCCCACGTCGAGGTAGGGGGCGGCGCCCGGAGCGGCGGACTCGGCGACGAAGAAGATGCGGGTGAGGAGGACGGTGAGGAGCAGCGGGACGTAGAGCTGCTGGAGCTTGCGCTCGAGCGGTGAGGGCGGGGAGAGGCCCTCCTGTCCGCCGCGCAGGCCGTGCAGGGACCACAGGCCCCGGTGCTGCGACAGCGTGTGGTGCATGCCGAAGACGTTGAAGATGACGGCCACGGCGAAGGTGTGGATGGAGCGATCGGCGTAGAAGGTGAAGAACAGCGCCGCGCCCACGCCGAGCATGGCCAGCGTGCCGGCCAGGATGTTTCGCGGCTGGTGGGGTGCGGCGGTGAGCACGTCGCGGTGCACGCCGAAGAGCAGGAACGTGAGGATGACGTGTGTGGCATTGCCCAGGAGGTTCTGGGCCGTCCATCCCAGGAGCCGGTGGGCGTTGTCCGCGGCGGAAGGGGCGAGGAACGCGCTGGCGACGGCGGCCACCCCGGTCAGGGCCAGGGGGATGCCCAGGATGGCGAGGTCGGCCCGGGGGGAGAACAGCCACAGGCGGCGAAAGCGCAGGGAGCCGGGCGCGGCCGGCGTGTCCTGCTCCGTGGCGGTGGCGACTCCGGGGCTCAGCGGTGTCATGGGACTGGGAGTATACCGGGTCTCCAGGGGCCCAGAACCCGGGCCCCTCGTGCTGTCCTGCCTGCCGGGCAGGAGGGGGTGACTCCCGATGGACACGCCAGAGGCACCCGTTCTGTTTCGCGCTTCGCTGGGAAGACCCCAGGCCTGGTGGGACCGGCTCTTCCTGGGCCTGGTGTCGACGGTCGCAGCGCTGTTCTACGCCGGCTTCGGAGTCCCCTGGTCCGGAAGCCATCTGGCGCCGGGACTCACCGAGGAGAAGGTCCGCTCCGTATCGTCGGGGATGTCCGAAGATGAGGTGATTCAACGCCTGGGCATGCCCCTGGCGCGGGAGGTGAGTCCATCCGGGAGGCTCTATTGGAACTACGCGAAGCCGGTTGAGAAGGTCCGGCAGTATCCGAAGGTCTACGTCTCCTTCGAGTCAGGACGCGTCTTCGCGGTCGAGGTGGAACTCAAGACCTTCTGGGGTGTCGATGAGGAGGTCCTCTATCTGCGCACTGCTGAGCGCATCATTGAAAGGCCTGACCTCGATGACGTCCTTCCTTGAACTGAGCTGTCGGCAGCGCGTTGTCGCGATGATGCTGTTCGTCCTGCCCGGCGTGTTGATGGGCTGCCAGCGGGAATCGAGAGCCAGGGAGGTCCCCGCGGGCGCTCTTGAGCGGATTGGCTCGGAGTGTCTGCCAGAAGGGGGCTGCGGGCAGGGGCTGGTGTGTGCCCAGCGCACGAACTTCGCTCACGTCGATGCGGGGTTTGCCTGTGAGCTTGTTTGTGATGCCAGGAGCGACCCGTCGTGTCCCGAGGGGTGGGTCTGCGTGAAGGCCTTCGACGGACGAGCCGCGGGGCTTCCCGGACATTGCCTCCGGGCTTCGGAGATGTAACGGAGGTGAGCCATCAACAGGAACTGGGTGTGGACGCTGGCGGCAATTTTGCTGATCGGCGTGGCGATGGTTGCGATTGCCAGCTATCTGATGGGAAGAACGCGCATTGTCCTCGTGAACGAAACCGGAAGGGAGCTGCGTGTCCTGACGGCTCGGATTCCTGGCGAGCAATGTGTTTTTGAGAAGGTCCCGGTTCATGGCCGTGTCGTCTGTCAGGGACGCGCGAACGGGGATGGGGACCTGTTCATTGACCTTGAGTTCACGGATGGCAGCAAGGTCCAGTTGGGAACCGGTGCGTTCGTGAATCCGCTGTTCGGATTGCGAGGAGTCGCCACCGTGAACGCGGACGGTGGAGTCAGCCTGGAGTGGGACTGATTGCCGCCAGGGATCTTCCCGGATTTGTAAGGGCCTCCGTTGCGCAGTGAGGTTGAAGGTCATGGCTTCAGTGAAGAGAGAGGTCCTGGAGGTGGCTGGGGATGTCTGCATGCAGTTGGACCGGCAGCAGCGCCTTGACGCCGTGCTGGAGCGTGCGTGGCGGTCGTCGACGCACTTCGCGCTCATCCGGCGGGGACGGATGCGGGTCGACGGCGCGGACGTCGTCGTGCCCACGCCGGAGCTGAAGCGCCTTCAGCGTGACTTCGAGCGGATCCGGGGGGCGGCGGTGGAGTCGCGGTGGGTTTCGTCCTGGCCGGGGACGACTTCTGGGTCCAGTGCCGCGCTGTGGGTGCGGTGCCGGACGAATGGCGGCGTGCGCCTGCCCCTGAACGAAGAGAGCCTCTGGAACGGAATCGACAGGTGGGACGACTTCCAGCTGTTCGAAGGACCCAAACTGAAGCTGTTCGTCTGCAGCCACGAGGGGTTTGGCACCGTCTGGGGAAACGAGCGATTCTTCCGGGACCTGGGGATTGCTCCCTCGCGGTGGAAGCCCGAGACGCATGAGCTGGTAGGTGAGCCCATGGCACCTGCTGCCTGGTCACTGCTCATGCAGGGAACACCCATTCCGTAGGATGGTCATGCGCTTCGAGCGCCGGAACCAGAAGAGGGAGGGGCGGCATGGTGACCGTCTTTGACATGGCCCGTATCATGGGCGCCGCGATTGGGGCGGGCCTCGGGATGGGCGTGGGGCACGTAGAGGCAGGGCTCATCGGTGGCATCGTGGGGGGCGTGCTGGGGCTCCTTGTGGGTGAGCGGCTGGGACGGCTGCCGCTCTTTCTCGCCCGCCGACAGCTATCGAAAGAACTCTCGCGGGCGACCGTGGCGGAGCTGGAGCGACGGCTGGTGGAGGAGTGCTTCCTGTCACACCTCATCCTGGCGGAGTTGCAGAGGAGGGGCGTGGACCTGGCCCCCTATGAACCGCTGCTCCTGGATTGGATCCACTCCGATTCGCCGATGCGACAGCAGTTCGGGAGGGTCAGCCTCCAGATCTTCTTCCCTCAACGGGCCGCGACACTGAAATGAAGACATCTACCCGCTGTGGAATCATCGGATTGCTGGGCTGGTTCGTGCCATCGGTGGGCGTCGCGGTCGTACTGATTGGCTTGGGGCTTGCCGGATTCTCGTCGTTGGATGCGCACCCTTTCCCTGGCGATCCGGCTGTCGCGGACCTGCTGGTGGAGGTGGCGCTCTGCGGGTGGCTGTTCCTTCTGGTCGGCTATGGTTTCTTCTTCGTCGCTCGGAAGGAGTCCGATCGGATCGTCCGGCTCTGGCGGTGGGTGCTTCCTCCGCTCACCTTGCTGTCATTCCTCGCGATGTCGCCGGCCCTTGCAGAGGTTGCCGGCAGGCATTGGGGGGAGTGGGGCCGCCTCAAGACCATGCTTCAGGACAACGAGCCCCGGGTTCGGGCCTTTTCAAGCCGGGCCGATGGGGTCTTGTCGAACGAGGAGTACGAGCGGGCGAAGGCGTGGCTGCTGGAGCAGTCCGTCACCTTCCAGTTCAAGACAGAACCTGAACCCGTCAGGCTTCGCCTCATGAGGACCGTCCCTCCCTACGTGGGCGTCGATTTCGGCCGGGGACAGAACGCGGTCTTCGATCCGGTGACGATGCACTGCATCTATTCGGATTGAGAGGTGTCGATGAGAAAAGATTGGACCTGGCCTACTGAGGCATTGGCCGGCGTTGTTTCGGGCCTGGAGTTGCTCGGCCCGGAGTTGTCGCAGGAACTGCGCGACCAATGGTGGCAGACCTTCCTGCCTGGATTGTCCACGTCAGGGCCATTTTATTCTTTCATTTTTGACTTCGCCAAGAAGGTCCAGGTGAAGATCGCTCTGAAGGCAGAGGTGCACTACTCGCGGCAGCAGCAGGGCGGTGTATTCCACGTCGTGTCCGAGCCCTTGCTTCCGGTCCTTCGCATCGAGGCTGCGTCACCCCCGCCCCTGAACATCCTGGAGGCAATGGTCTGGGAGCCTCCGAGACTCGGATCCCCTGGGTGGTGCGCCATCTGCCCCGAGTCCATGGAGTGGTCCATGGTCGTGGCGCATGACGGCCCGTTCTTCCTGAAACCCGCGCCCTGCATGGATCCGCCCTTCGAGGACTCTCCGTAGGACGGGGTTCATCCTCCACCCACCCCGTGCTAAAACGGGGATGTCCATGGAAGGCCGACTGCTTCTGAAGAACTGCGCCGTGTTCCGTGCGGACGGTCGCGTCCGCCACGGCATGGCCGTCGTGGTCGAAGAGGGCATCATCCGCCGCGTCGCCCCGGACGCCGAGGTGCCCGTGCTCCCCGGTGACTGGGAAGTGGCCTGTCGAGGCCGCCTCGTCGCCCCCGGGCTCGTGGACTGTCACTCGCACATGGTCAACGGGCAGCTCTTGCCCCCCAATGGCGACTTCCTCCTGCGCCAGCCCCGCTCGCGCCTGGAGCGCATGCGTTCGGTGGCCAACCTCCTCACCGCCGAGGACGTGGAGGTCCTGGCCCGCTTCGCCTCCGCCCGCGCGCTGCTCGATGGCGTCAGCCTCGTCGTGGACCACCTGTCGTGCCCCACCGACGTCGCCGGTGGCCTGGAGGCCCAGGCCCGCGCCGCGAACGCGCTGGGCATTCGACTCGTCACGTCCCACTCCACGCACAGCCTGGATGGCGCGGATGTGGCCAACGCCCAGGCGGACGCCAACGCAGACTTCGTCCGCCGCTACCGCGAACACCCCCGCGTCCGTGGCGCGCTCGGCTTCCATGCGTCCTACACCTGCGAGGATGCCCTCCTTTCCCGCATCGCGGGGCTGCGCAAGGAGCTGAACGCCGCCGTCGTGTTCCACCTGGCGGAGAACGAGGACGACCTCTCCACCACCTACGCCACGCACGGCCGCCGCGTCGTGCCGCGCCTGGACGCGCTGGGCCTCTTGGGCCCCCACGCCATCGCCGGCTACCCGCGCGCCGTGGAGCGCTCCGAGTCCGAGCGGCTGGCCGCCTCCGGCACCTTCATCGCCCTCACACCCCGCGCCACCCGCTCCATGGACCGCGCGGCCGAGTCCGCCGACGGCGCGCTGTCCAGCCTCCACCTCGTGGGCCTGGGCACCGGCGGCCATGGCACCCTCCAGGAGGAGCTGGCCGGGGCGCTCGTCAGCATGCTGTCCCTGGCGCGCTCCGGGCGCATGCCGGACCTGGATGACTCGCTGGCGCACCTGTTCGTCAGCGGCCCCGCGGAGCTGTGCACCCGCCTGTACGGCAAGCCGTCGGGCGGCGTGGAGGAGGGCAGCATCGCGGACCTCGTCGTCTACGACGCCATCCCCGCCGCGGACCCGGAGACGGGCTACTCGCCCTTCCTCCTGGGGCAGCTGACCGCCGCCCGCGTGGCGTGGACCATCGTGGATGGCCGCGTCTGCGTCCGCGAGGGACAGCTGCTGGGCAGCGACTTCGTGGACCTGGCCCGCGACGCCGCTGCCGCGCTCGGCCGTGTCTGGTCCCGCGCACGGCTGGGTTCGTAGGGTAGAAGGGGCGCGTGAGTGCCCTGCCTCCCCGCCTCGTGGACCTGCTGCGCGCCTCCCGCGCCCGCCGGGGTCCGCTGCTCGCTGACTCCGCCACCTCGGCCTTCCGCCTGCTGAATGGCGCCGCGGACGGCGTGCCGGACGTGACCGCGGACCTCTTCGGCGACGTCGTCGTGGTCAGCCTCTACCGGGACCTGACCGATGCCGAGGAGGTCACCCTGCTCGATGCCGCCGTCGCCGCATGGACACCCCGGAGCGTCTACCTGAAGCGCCGCCCGCGTGAGGCCCGTGTGCTCGCCAACGTGGCGAAGGACGCGCTCGCTCCGGAGTCCGCCGCGCGGGGTGAACCCGTGGAGGACTTCGTCGCGAAGGAGAACGGCCTGTCCTTCCACATCCACCCCGGACAGGGCCTCTCCGTGGGCCTCTACCTGGACATGCGCGACACCCGCGCGTGGCTCCAGGCCCAGGCCTCCGGCCTCACCGTGCTCAACCTCTTCGCGTACACCTGCGCCTTCGGCGTCGCCGCGACCGCCGGGGGCGCGAAGCGCGTGCTCAACATGGACGCCAGCCGCCGCGTGCTCGAGTGGGGCGAGGAGAACGCGCGCCTCAACGGCCAGGCCGTGGATCGCTACGACTACGTGGCGGGCGATGTCTTCGATTGGCTCGGGCGGCTCGCGAAGAAGGGGGAGTCCTTCGACGTCGTGGTCGCGGACCCTCCGTCGTTCTCCACCACCAAGACGACGCGCTTCTCCGCCGCTCGCGACTACGCCCGGCTGGCCGAGGCCGCCGCGAAGGTGGTGGCTCCCAGGGGCCGGCTGGTCGCCTGCTGCAACCTGGCGGGACTGCCTTCGCGCCGCTTCGAAGCCATGGTGCTGGAAGGCGTGACGCGGGCTGGCAGGAACGGGAAGACAGTGGGGTCGCTCGGTCCCTCGGGGCTCGACTTTCCGACACCTCCGGGTGAGGAACCGGCGCTCAAGGTGCACGTCGTCCAACTTCGTTAGCGCCTCCGGGCGGGGCGCGGCTACATTGCTTCCATGGCTCCCGCCGCCTCCTCGCCCCCGCGCGATGCGTTCCGCTTCGGCAACTACCGGCTCATCGATCGGATTGCCGTGGGGGGCATGGCGGAGATCTTCCTCGCGCACCAGTTGGATGCCAGCGGTGACGAGACGCCCATCGTCATCAAGCGCATCCGCCCGCATCTGTCCAAGCACGCGGCCTTCGTGAAGATGTTCCTCAACGAGGCGCGGCTGGCCGCCCAGCTCAACCACCCCAACATCGTGCAGATCCACGACCTGGGGAAGATCGTCGACAGCTACTTCATCGCCATGGAGTACGTGTCCGGCCGCGACATGCGCCGCGTCGTGCCCAAGGCCGAGTCCCTGGGGATTCCCTTCCCCATGGTGTACGCGCTGAAGATCGCATCCTGCGTCTGCGCGGGCCTGCACTACGCGCACCAGAAGAAGGACCGCTACGGCAACCCGCTCAACATCGTCCACCGCGACGTGACGCCGGAGAACATCGTCGTCGCGTTCGACGGCTCGGTGAAGGTGCTGGACTTCGGCATCGCCAAGGCCGCCAACCAGGTGGAGGAGACGCGGTCGGGGGAAATCAAGGGCAAGCTCAGCTACCTCTCCCCGGAGCAGTGTCTGGGCCGGCCGCTGGACTGCCGCAGCGACATCTTCTCGCTGGGCACCGTCCTCTACGAGTGGCTCACCGGCTTCAAGTTGTTCACCGGCGAATCCGACGTCGCCGTCATGCGCAGCATCACCGAAGCGAAAATCTACGCGCCGTCGTACTTCCGCGAGGACCTGCCGGAGCGCGTGGAGGCCATCCTGATGCGCGCGCTCGCCCGCGATCGCGAACGGCGCTACCAGACGGCGCTGGAGATGCAGCGCGACCTGGACGCCTTCCTGGAGTCCTACGACTTCACGCCCTCGCCGCTGCACCTGGCCAACTTCGTCAAGCAGCTCTTCGAGGACGAGCGCCCGCAGGAATTGAAGCGCCTGTCCACGCGCCAGTCCTCCGCGCCCACGTCGGAGATGGCGCTGGAGCTGGCGGAGGTGGCGGCGCACGTGGATGGCCCGCCCACGGAGGCCATGCGCATGGATGATCTCCCCGCCACCGAGCCGCGCCTGCTCGCGCTGACGTTGGATCCGGCGCTGTACGAGAAGCTGGAGTCCCAGGCGCGCAAGGCGAATGTCTCCCTGGCGAAGCTCGCGGCGGATGTGCTGGAGGGATGGCTGAAGTCGCGCTGACCGCGTGCCTTGGCTTGCCTTGCCCATGCCCCGGCTGAAGTTGACGCTCGAATACGAAGGCACCCGGTACGTGGGCTGGCAGGTGCAGCCCAATGGCCCGTCCATCCAGTCCACGCTCCAGGACGCGCTCCAGAAGCTCCTGGGCGAAGAACGCGTGTTCGTGGCCTCCGCCGGACGCACCGACTCGGGCGTGCACGCGACGGGGCAGGTGGCCAGCTTCGACACGCAGCGCGTGCTGCCAATGAAGGCCTACACCATGGGCCTCAACAGCATCCTCCCGCCGGACATCGCGGTGGTGGCCGCGGAGGAGGTGTCGCCGGAGTTCGACCCGCGCCGTTGGTCGCGCGGCAAGCGCTACCGCTACCGGGTGAGCAACCGGCGCACGCGCTCTCCACTGCTGCGCACGACGCACTGGGAGCTGTTCGCCCCGCTGGACGTGGAGGCCATGCGCCGCGCGGCCCAGGCGCTCGTGGGCCGGCATGACTTCTCCGCGTTCCGCGCCGCGGACTGCCAGGCGAAGCACGCGGTGCGCGAAATCCGGCAGGTGCGCGTGGAGGGCGCCTCCGGCGACACGGTGGCCTTCGTGGTGGAGGGCACCGCCTTCCTCAAGCACATGGTGCGCAACCTGGTGGGCACGCTGGTGGAGGTGGGCAAGGGCCGCCGCCCCGAGGCCTGGGTGGCCGAAGTGCTGGCCTCGCGCGAGCGCAAGCTGGCCGGGGTCACCGCGCCGCCGCAGGGGCTGGTGATGGAGGAGGTCTTCTACGGCGACGGCCCGCCTCCTCGCTCGGCGGGGGACGCGGCTGTCGGGGAAGAGGACGAAGGGTGAGAGTGCGATAGGCTTTCGGGCCGTGAGCTCCAAGCCCAGTGTCCTCGAACCCCTGCGCGTCCGCGTCCGCCGCTTCCAGTTCATCGTCGGACTGGGCTTCCTGTCGCTGGTGGTGGGCGCCATGCTCAGCGTGTCGCTGGTGCTGCGGCTGCACGCGCGGGTGAACGCGCTGCCGTCCGACTTCCTGCGCATTCCGGTGGCGGTGGTGCTGGAGGACCTGTGGGTGCTCGCGGTGCTGCCGGTGCTCTGCTACGGCGCCGCGCGCATCGTCGCGCTGCGCACGTGGACCACCGCCGTGGGGGCCGCGGTGTCCGGCGGCGTGTTCGTGATCGCGCTCAACTTTGTGCGCGACGGCTTCGAGGGACTCGCCACGGGCTGGGGCTTCGCGTCGGCATTGAGGATCGTGGCCTTCGTGGGAGGCATCCTGCTGAGCGCCCGGGCCATCCGCGCGGGCCGTGCCGCCGCCGAGAAGGGCTCCGCGGAAGCCGAGGCGAAGGCCGCCGCCCGCAAGTCGGAGTACGACGAGTTCCTCAAGGCTGCGGAAGCCGGGGGCGCGAGGCTGGAACAGCGCGAGGGGAGCGCCGCCGCCGAAGCTCCGGCCGCATCCCAGGGAACGCCCGCCGTTGGGGATTCCGCCGCGACGCAGGCACCTGCCGCCACCGCCCAGACGGGCGATGCGAGCAGCGTGGGAGAGGCCACCTCGAGCGACGTGCCGAAGACGCCCGCGGCTTGAGCGCGCGGGACGGGCTCGGCCGCACGGATGACGGCCAACGACAGAGGCGGCCCCGGCTCCTCGCCGAAGCCGCCTCGGGCTCAACGACCTACGGGTAGCAGGCCGCCTGGCGCAGGCCGGTGTCCTCGGGGAAGCCGAGGGCCACGTTGAAGTTCTGCACGGCCTGGCCGGCCATGCCCTTCACCAGGTTGTCCAGCGCCGCCATCACCGCCACGGAGCGGCCCTTCGTCGCCACGGAGATGTCGCAGAAATTGCTGCCCGCCACGGCCGCCACGCGCGGCGTGCCCTCCACGATGCGCACGAACTTCGAGCCCTCGTAGTAGCGGCGGTACTTCTCCGTCAGCGACTGCGTCACCACCGCGCCGCCGTGCTCCGGCCACTCGAACTGCACCGTGGCGAAGATGCCGCGCACCATGGGCGCCGAGTGCGGCACGAAGGCCAGCCGGTGCCGCTGCGCGCCGTGCGCCACCAGCATCACCTCCACCTCCGCCTCGTGCTGGTGCTCCAGCGGCTTGTACGCGCGGAAGTCATGCGCGCGCGTCGGGTGGTGCGTGCCCTCGCCCGGCAGCGAACCGGAGCCGGACGAGCCCGTCACACCCGACACCGCCAGCAGCCCCAGCCCTGGCGTGGCCGCGATGGGCAGGAGCGCCAGCTGCACCGCCGTGGCGAAGCAGCCCGGGTTGGCGATGCGCTTCGCCGTCTTCACCTGCTCGCGCTTCCACTCCGTGAGGCCGTAGGTGAACGTGCCCAGCAGGTCCGGCGCCGGGTGCGGCCGGCCGTAGGCGCCCGCGTACCGGCCCGGGTGGTCCAGGCGGAAGTCGGACGACAGGTCCACCAGCAGCAGCCGGTCCGTGAGGCCCGCGTCCGCCCACTGCTTCTCCATCCCGGCGAACTGCGACGCCAGGTCGCCGTGCCCCAGCGCGCTGAACACCACCGGGCGCTGCGAGTCCGCCAGCCAGCGCCAGTCCGGCTCCGCCTCGAAGCGGCCGTCCACCAGGCCGCGCAGGTGTGGGTGCACCTTGTGGATGGGCGAACCCGCGTGGTGCCGGGACACCACGCGGATGCCGGCGTTGCCGGGGTGGCCCGCGAGCAGCCGCAACAGCTCGCCTCCGCCGAAACCGGAGGCCCCCAGGATGTAGATGTGCGCAGGCGACGTCATGACTTCCTCCCCGCTCCCAGCTTGGGCGCGAGCTTCTCCACGATGAGATTCCCCAGGGCGTTCGGATCCGCGCGCGCGTTGCGAGCGGGCAGCCCCACCACCTGCTCCACGAAGCGCACGCCCACCGCGTTGTCCGTCGCGGGCCCGGCCACCATGTCCATCTCGATGCCGTACACCTCGCGCAGGTGCCGCACGCCGCCGGCCGCGCCCACGGGGTCGTTCGCGCACAGGATGTACGCGCCGCCCAGCGCCTTGAGCTCCGGGTCCGCCAGGATGGCCTGCACGCCGTACTCACCCATGATGCCGTCGCCCGTCTCCGCGACGATGACGTCCACGTCCTGGGCCGCCATCTCCGAAAAGACGATCCGCGCCACCTTGGACGCGGTGCGCGCGCCGGTGCACACGACGCCCGCGTCGGTGAAGTCCATCACCACGTCCGCGCCGCTGTCCTGCATGGACAGGGTGTCACGCATCAGCGACACGCCCGTGAGCTTCGCGCCGCCCACGCGGTAGCCCGCCTGGGAGAGCTTCCGCACCACCACGCTGGCCGCGTACGTCTTGCCCGCGTTCATGCAGGTGCCCACCACGTACACCACCGGGCACGTCACCGCCCGCGACGTGCCCTTGAGCGCGCCGGTGGAGATGTGCGCGTGCTGGCCCGCGCGCGACTGGAACTCCGGGAAGGTGAGGACCTGGCCCAGCACCTCCGCCTCGAACGGCGCGCCCACGCCCGGGTTGTGCGACGTGCACTTCCCGATGACGCCGCCCATGTTGAGGATGTGGAGCCTGTCGCCCACCGTGACGGACGCGGGCACGATGCCCTCGTAGCCGTGCAGGGCGTTGCGGTGGCCCAGCGCGCCCACGACGATGTCGCCCGCGTGGAGCGTGACGAGCCGGCCGTTCACGTCCTCCAGCTGGTTGTAGACGCTCTTCTCCCCGTGGATGCGCACCGCGATGACGGCGCCTTCCTCGCACTTGACCTCATCCGTGAGGTGCACCGTGCGCCCCACCTGGAGGTTGCGCGTGACACTTCCCACCTTGTCGACGTGGATCTTCATGTCATCACTTCGCTTTCTGCGAGAGCATCTGCGCGACGCCGTAGAGCTTGGCGAACCCCGCCGCCTCCGTCCCCGTCCACAACACATTGGCCTCACCGTACGTGGCCACCTTCGCGTCCATCAGCGAGTGCGGCGAACGCACGCCTTCCACGACGTGGGCGCGCGGGGTGAGCACCAGCTTCACCTCGCCCGTCACGCGGTCCTGCGAGGAGGCGAGGAACGCCTCCAGGTCCTTCACCACCGGGTCGAAGAAGTGCCCTTCATGCAAGAGCGACCCGTACAGGTTGCCCACCGTCTCCTTCCAGAAGAGCTGCTTGCCCGACAGCACCAGCTTCTCCAGCTCACGGTGCGACGCGATGAGCAGGTGCGCCGCGGGAGCCTCGAAACCCACGCGGCCCTTGATGCCCAGGATGGTGTCGCCCAGGTGCACGCCCCGGCCGATGCCGTACGGACGGCCGATGGCGTTGAGCTTCTCCACCACGTCCACCGCGGACAGCGCCTTGCCGTCGAGCGCCACCGGCACGCCCTTCTCGAAGGAGATGATCAGCGGCTGGGGCTTCAGGTCGGTGGGGATCTCGCCCCCGGGGAAGGCCGCCTCCGGCAGGGTGCTCCACGAGTCCAGCGTCTCGCGGCCACCCACGGACGTGCCCCACATGCCCTCGTTGACGGAGTACGTGCCCGTCTTCGCCGGCATGTGGAAGCCGCGCTCCGCGAGGAAGGAGATCTCCTGCTGACGGGAGAGCGCCAGGTCGCGGATGGGGGTAATCAGCTGGAGCTGCGGCGCGAGCGTGCGGAAGGCCACGTCGAAGCGGACCTGATCATTCCCCGCGCCGGTGCTGCCGTGGGCCACGGCCTGCACGCCCAGCTTCTCCGCCATGCGCACCGCTTCCACGGCCTGGCAGGCGCGCTCGGCGGAGACGCTCAGCGGGTAGAGCTGGCCGCGCAGCACGTTGCCGGCGATGAGGAAGCGCAGGTAGCCCTGGAACAGGGTGTCGCGCGCGTCCACCGTGTGGTGCGCCACCGCGCCCAGCTTCTGGGACAGGGCCTGGATGCGCTCCAGCTGCTCGGGCGGGAAGCCGCCCGTGTCCACGGTGACGGTGGTGACGTCCCAGCCCTGCTCGCGCAGGTACACCGTGCAGAAGGCGGTATCGAGGCCGCCGGAGAACGCCAGCACCACGGACTTCTTGCTCATCTTCGGACTCCTGTTGCTGCGAAAGGGGGTGAGGAAGGGTTCAGGGGGCCCAGACGCGAGAGGCGGCCTGGGCCTGCTGTGCGTGGGTGCGCGTGAGCCAGTCGCGCGCATCCGCCAGTTCCTCGCGCGCGGTGGCGAGGCCCAGGTTTCCGGCGCCACCCAGGTGGGTGGCCGTCAGCGCGCCGCGGTCCGGCTGGAAGCTGCCGTCGTTGAGCTGACGGCCCACCTCCCGGTACGCGTCGCGGAAGGGCTGGCCCTTCGCCACGAGCGCGTAGGCGTGGTGCGCGGCGTAGAGCGTGTCGTCGCACGCCGCGCGCGCCTTCTCCGCGTTCACCTTCAGCGCGGGCACCAGCCGCGAGAGCACCTCCAACAGCGCCTTCGCGCTGGTGAGGGCCTGGAGGGTGGGGCGCTTCAGCAGCTGGAAGTCACGGTGGTAGCTGGAGGGAAGCCCGCCGGCCACCGCCTCCACCTGGTGCGCAAGGCCGCGCAGCTCGCGGCAGCGGCCCCGGGCCAGCTCCACCACGTCCGGGTTCTTCTTCTGCGGCATGATGGACGAGCCGGTCGTGAAGGCATCCGGCAGGGCCAGGAAGCCGAACTCGTCCATGCTGTAGAGCTGCACGTCCCAAAGCCACTTCTCCAGAGTGCCCGCCACCGAGCACGCCCAGGTGAGCAGCGCCGCTTCATGCCGCCCCCGACTGTCCTGCGCGTCGATGGGGCTGCGTTGAACGCGACTAAAACCGAGCAACCGCGCGACATATTCACGGTCGATGGGCAGCGGAACACCAAAGCCCGCGGCGGCGCCCAGCGGGCAGCGGTCGAGCCGCCCCCACACGCCCTTCAGCGCCTCCAGCTCCTCCAGCAGTCCTTCGGCGAACGCCATGCCCCACAGGCCGAAGGTGGACGGCATCGCGCGGCGCAGGTGCGTGTAGCCGGGCAGGGGCAGGTCCGCATGCGCTTCCGCGAAGTCCAGGAACGTGCCGGCGAGCTCCGCCGTGCGCGCGCCCAGCGCGAGCAGCTCCTCGCGCATGAACAGGCGCAGGGCCAGCAGCACCTGGTCGTTGCGCGAGCGCGCCAGGTGGATGCGCTTGCCCGCCTCGCCGGTGCGCTCCACGAGCGCGGCCTCCAGCGCGGTGTGGCCGTCCTCCTGCTCCGGGCGGATGGTGAAGCGGCCCGCGCGCGCCTCGTCGTGGAGCGCGTGCAGGGCGCTCACGAGTGACGTGGCGGCCTCCGGCGCGAGCAGCCCCACGTGCGCGAGCATGCGCGCGTGCGCGGCGCTGCCCAGCGCGTCGTGCGGAACGAGCGACAGGTCCACCACGGGGTCGTCGCCCACGGTGAAGGCGTGGATGGCCGCGTCCAGCGGCTGGCCCTTGCCCCACAATGTCTCAGCCACGCGACACCTCCCCGGCATAGCCGTGCAGCAGTCGTCGATAGAACGCGAGCCCCGCCTCCAGCTCCGCGCGCGTGAGGTACTCGTTCGCCTGGTGGCTCCGCAGCGTGTCGCCCGGGCCCACCTTCACCGCCGGGATGTCTCCCAGGAACGCCCAGTCGGACGTGGTGCTGGAGCCCACCGTGTCCTGGCCCGACGCCACCACCGCCGCGCGCACCAGCGGGTGCGACGCGTCCGTGCCCTTGGGCAGGTAGCGCGCGGAGTGCACCACGACCTCGCTCTCCAGCGCCCGGCCCACGTCCTCCGCCACCTTCGCGTGGTCCATGCCCGGCGTGGTGCGCAGGTCCACGAAGAACTCGCACCGGTCCGGCACCTGGTTGCGAGCCAGTCCGCCGGATACCTGCGTCACCTGCGCCCGCGCCTCACCCAGCAGCGGGTGCGCGGGGAAGCGCAAGGCGGACACGGCCTGGATGTCCCGGGCCGCCTTGAGGATGGCGTTGTCCAGCCCTCCCGTGTGCGCGTGCGCCACGTGGCCGCTCTTGCCGTGCGCCACGCAGCGCAACAGCAACATGCCCCGCTGCGCCGTGCAGGGCTTGAGCGACGTGGGCTCACCCACGATGGCGGCGTCCAGCGGCCCCAGCGTGGAGAGCAGCGGCCCCAGCCCCTTGCCGCCCGTCTCCTCCTCGGCGGTGAGCGCGAAGACGCACTCCACACCCTTCGGCGCGCCTTCTTCCAGGAGCGCCTTCGCGGTGAGGAGCATGGCGGTGACGCAGCCCTTGGCGTCGTTGGCGCCCAGGCCGTAGAGCGTGTCGTCCTTCCACACGGCCTCGTGCGGCTCCGTGGTCCACCCGGCGCACGGCTTCACCGTGTCCAGGTGGGAGTTCACGAGCAGGCGCTTCGGCCCGCTGCCCACGCTGAACCACACGTTGTGGCCCTGGCGGTGCACGCGGGCACCCCAGGACTCCGCATGGCCCGCGACGAGGTCCGCGATGCGGGCCTCGTCGCCGGAGACGCTGGGCGTGGCGACCAGCGCGGTGAGCAGCTCGGCGGGGTTCAACCCTTGGCCTCGCCGTGCTTCACCGGGTGCTCGCGCACGACCATGGTGCCGCTGCCCTCGTTGGTGAAGACCTCCTCCAACAGCGCATCGGACTGCTTGCCGCTCACCAGGTGCACGCTGCCCACGCCACCCACGAGCGCGTGGCGCATGGCGTGCGCCTTGGGACGCATTCCACCCGTGAGCCGGCCTTCGGCCTCCAGGGAGGCCAGGTCCGACAGCGTGGCCAGCGAGATGAGCGACGACGGGTCGGAGACGTCCTTGAGGAGCCCCGGCACCTCTACCAGGAAGAAGAGCTTCTCCGCGTGCAGCGCCGCCGCCAGGGCCGCCGCCACCGTGTCCGCGTTGGTGTTGTAGACAGCGCCGTCCTGGCCGCCCGACAGCGGGGCGATGACGGGCACGTAGTCCGCGGAGCGCAGGTGCTCCACGACGCGCGTGTCCACGGACTCGATGTCGCCCACGAGGCCGTAGTCCACCATGCGCCCTTGCGTCTCGCCGGGCTCCGTCACCAGCACGGGCGGGCGCTTGCGCGCCTTGATGAGGCCCGCGTCCACGCCGGACAGGCCCACCGCGGGCACCCCCGCGGCCTGGAGGTCCGCGAGCAGGTCCGTGTGCAGCTTGCCCGCCAGCACCATCTTCGCCGCGTCCAGCACGGGCGCGGAGGTGACGCGGCGGCCGGCCACCTTCTCGATGGGCAGGTGCAGGGCGTCACAGAGCGAGTCCAGCTCCGGACCGCCGCCGTGCACGACGACGGGGCGGATGGAGAAGGCCCACAGGAGGGCGATCTGCTCGCACGCGGCCTTGCGGGTGCGCGGATCCGTCAGCACGGCTCCGCCCAGCTTCACCACGAAGGTCTTGCTGCGGAACTGCTTCACGTACTTCGCCGCGTTGCGAAGTGCGGCGTACGGGTCGGGAGACAAAGGCACGGTGGACCTCTGGAAATTCGAAAAGGGACGAAGAAGGGTGGGGCGGCGGGCTGCTACGGCTTTAGCCGCCGCGCATCCAGGCCAGGAGGGCGCGCTGCACGTGGTAGCGGTTGCCCGCCTCATCCACGACGCGGCTGCTGGCGTGATCCAACACCTCGTCGGCGACCTCCACGTTGCGGCGCACGGGCAGGCAGTGCAGGAACGCCGCGTCCTTCGCGGCCTTCGCCATGTGCCGGCGCGTGGGCATCCAGCCCGAGTACGACGCGAGCAGCGCCGCCACGTCCGTGGGCGTGCTCGCCGTCTGGGCGGTGGGGCCCCAGGACTTCGCGTACACGGCGCGGCTGCCCACCAGCGCCTCGTCCTGGTCGTGCGTGTACGTGATGCTGCCGCCGGTGGCCTTGGCGTACGCCTCCGCCTCCGCGCGCACGGCCGGGTGCAGGTCGAAGCCCGGCGGATGCGCCACGCGCACCTCACAGCCCGCGGCCGCCGCGGACAGGAGGAAGGAGTTGGGCACGGCCTTGGGCAGCGGCTTGATGTGCGGCGCCCAGGTGAGCGTCACCGGCAGCTTCTTCGTGGTGCCGAACGTCTCGCGCAGGGTGAGCGCGTCCGCCAGGCCCTGGCAGGGGTGCTCACGCGCGGACTCCATGCTCACCACCGGCACGGTGGCCCACTTGCGGAAGGCGTTGATGACGGGGTCGGCCTCGTCCTCCTCGTCACCGCCACCCTGGGAGAAGGTGCGGATGCCGAGCATGTCCACGAAGCGCGACAGGACGGGCGACGCCTCCTTGATGTGCTCCGCGCGGTCCGCGTTCATCACCGCGCCGGGCCGGTCCTCCAGCTTCCACACGCCAGAGCCCACGTCGAGCACGATGGCGTGCCCGCCCGCGCGCAGCATCACCGCCTCGAAGGACGTGCGCGTGCGCAGGGACGGGTTGAAGAACACCATGCCCAGGAGCTTCCCCGGGAAGATGTGCCCCGGATCCTTCTGCTTCCACGCGGCCGCCTGCGAGAGGACCGCCTCGACGCCTTCCGGGCCCAGGTCCTGAATGCGGGTGACATGCTTCATGGGCTTCGTGCTCCCCCGGCCGCGCCGGATGGATGGGGACTGCTGAATATGCACTTGAATTCGTGCATATTCGCTGAGGAGGCGCGGATATTATGCAGAACGGCGCAGCGCGCAAGAACATTCACTGGGATTTTTCATGCGCCTTGCGTGCGTATTCAGCCGCATGCATGGTGAACGTGAATGAACCTGGACGACGCCATCCTTCAGCTCATCTCCCGGCAGGACGTGCCGGATCAGTTCGTCCTGCAGTCGTTGCTGGAAGAGGCGGGGCACACGCCCAGCCAGTCCACGCTGTCGCGGCGGCTGAAGAAGCTGAGCGTGCAGAAGGTGAACGGGCGCTATCAGCGCGCCGAGCCGCCAGTGGCGCCCGTGCCGCTCGCGCCGCGCGTGACGATCATCGAAGCGCCGCCCAACATGCTGGTGCTGAAGACGGCGCCCGGCTACGCGCAGATCTTCGGGCTGGCGCTGGACCGCGAGGAGGTGGAGGGCCTGGCGGGCACGGTGGCGGGCGACGACACCATCTTCATCGCGGTGAGGGATCCATCGTACCTGCGCGACGTGCGCGAGGCGGTGGAGGAGCTCATCCAGCGCGGCCCGTGAACGGGAAGCGGCGCACGGACTCCCAAGGGCCTCCGAGGTAGCGCCAGAGCAGCAGCGCGGGGGCGTGCGAGTCGAAGGCGGACCAGCCCGCGCCCAGCTCCGCGAGGGCGGCCTTCGCCTCCTCCAAGGTGGCCTTGTTCATCAGCGTGACGTGGGGCCGGAAGGACTGACGGTCCTGCGGCGTGAGCCACTCCGCGTAGGCGCGGGTCAATTCGCGGTGCACGGGCGCAAGGCCGGGGGCCTCCACGTCCACCGCCATGCCGCGTCCCAGGCTCCGCAACTTCGTGAAGCGCAGCGTGGGGGCAGGGCGCTCGGTGACGACCTCGAGCGCGGCCTCCACGGCGTCCTGCTCGTGCGCGGGCAGGTGGTGGAAGAGGGAGACGTGCGCCGGGATGACGTTGCGCTCAGGCGGGAAGTAGCGGCGGCGCAGGCCATCCAGGCGCGCGAACGCCTCTGGCTCCAGCTCGGCGGTGATGAGCAGCGGGGCTTCGGGGAGGGCGGCCATGCGGCGCACACCTTCGGTCCGAAGCCCCGGGGGGACAAGAGGGGCCTACTTCTGCGACGCGAAGAAGGCCCGCAGCGAATCGTCGGCCTTCTTGCGGTACTCCGGCAGGCGCGAGCGCTCGGCCTCGGCGAGAGCCTTCTTCACGCCCGGCGCGTCGAAGTCGTGGGTGTAGACCGGCGTGCCGGGCTGCTGGCGCCACGAGTCGGCGAGGCTGCCCGCGTCGATGGCGTCGAAGCCCAGCTCCTCCACCAGCTTGAGCACCTTCGCGCGGTGCTCGGGGGGATCTCCCGCGACGGGCAGCGCGACCCGGCCGGGCGCGCCCTTCGGAAGGCCCTTGTCCAGGAGGCTCTGGAAGAAGATGTTGTTGAAGGCCTTGATGACGGGGCGGCCGAGATGGCTCGCGACCCACTCGCTCTCCGTCGCGCCGCCGAGGAGGTCCGGGATCTGCCCATCGCGCACGGGGTAGTAGTTCCCCGTGTCGATGATGACGACGTCCTTCGGCACGTTCGCGAACAGGCCCTTCGGCAGGTCGGGGACCGCCTTCTGGGGGATGGTCACGACGACGACCTCGCCCGCCTTCGCCGCCTCTTCGACGGTGACGGCCTTCGCGCCCGTCTCCTTCGCGAGGTCGCGCAGGGTGTCCGGCCCGCGTGAGTTCGCGATGGACACCTCATGGCCCAGCCTGGTCCACCTGCGAGCAAGGGTCCCGCCGATCAGCCCCGCGCCAATGATTCCGATCTTCATGTCGTCCTCGTCCGGGAAGTGAGTCCTGCGACTGCTAGCGCCGGTCGGATGCCCGACCTTTTTCCGCGATGCGCGGGACCTGGCGGGTTTTCCCCGCGGCCCCCGAGCAGGGAGGCCCGGGAGGGGGCCTTCCGCAGGGGCGGGCCCTTTCGCTAGCATTCCTGCTTAACCGGTCCTTGGGGGCCCGGCCGTTGCCATGGCAAACATTCCATCCGAGCTGGTCGCGGCATTCCGGGGGGCCGCGCGACCCCTGACCTCCGAGGAGGAGGCGGGGCTCCTTCCCGCACTCACCGACGTCCTGGCGCGCTGCGAAGCGGCGTGGTCCGGCATCCGGCTGGAGCCCGGAGTCTTCGCCGCGCACCTGGGGAGGCACACGCCCTCGGGTGAGCCTCTCGCGCAGGCCCTGGCCGCGCTGCACTGCGAGGACCTGTACCTGGCGCTGGCGGCGTTGGAAGGCCAGCGGACCGCGCAGGATGCGCTGGAGTCCGCCGTGCTGGTGCCCGCGGGGCGAGCCGTGCGCCGCGTGGAGGACTCGGACGCGTTCGTGGACGAGGTGCTCCAGCTCACGCGCCTGCGGCTCCTGGTGGAGGAGGGGGGCCGCGCGCCGCGCCTCACGGAGTACGCGGGCCGGGGACCGCTGCGGCGGTGGACCGAGGCCGTGGCGCTGGGTATCGCGCTGTCGCTCAAGCGCAAGCCGGAGCGGAGCACTCCGCTGGATGACGCGCTCATCGCCGCGGACCTGGGCGCGGCGGATCCCGAGCTGGAGCACATCCGCCACCGCTACCGTCCCGCCTTCCGTGCCGCCTTCACGGAGGCCCTGGGCTCACTCTCGCCGCGCGACCGCAACCTGCTGCGCATGGGGCTGGTGCAGGGTCTGGGCGTGGAGTCGCTGGGGGCCCTGCACCAGGTGCATGCCTCCACGGTGTCGCGGTGGATGGCGAAGGCGCGTGAAGCGCTCCTGGAGCACACCCGGCAGGGGCTGGCGCGGCGGCTCGCGCTCAATACGTCCCAGTTGGACAGCCTGCTGCGCGTGCTCGACGGCAGCCTGGAGCTCAGCCTCGCGTCCCTCCTGAAGGAAGGGTGATTCCCTCCATGCCCGAGTCCACTGCCCACCTCGACGAGGTCGAGCTGCTCGACCTCGCGGACGGCATCCCGTCCCAGTCCCTGCGCGAGCGCGCGGAAGCCCACCTGGACGCCTGCGCGTCATGCCGCGAGTCCCTGGCGGAGTTCCTGCGCGTGCGCGCCGTGCCCGCGCCGGACGTGCACGCCGCGCGCACGGCGGTGATGCTGTCGGATCCGCTGACCCGCTCCGTCAAGCCGCGCATCCCGCAGGTGGCGCAGGGGACGCTGCTGGGGCGCTACGTGGTGTTGGAGCGGCTGGGCGCGGGAGGCATGGGCGTCGTCCACGCGGCGTATGATCCGAGCCTCGACCGCCGCATCGGACTGAAGCTCCTGCGCGCGCCGCCCTCGGCTGGAGGCTCTCAGGGCGGAACGGAGCGGCTCCTTCGGGAGGCCCAGGCCGCCGCGCGCACGCGCCACCCGCACGTCGTCGCGGTGCACGACGTGGGGACGTTCGGGGACGTGGTCTTCATCGCGATGGAGCTGGTGGACGGCGGCACGCTGCGCCAGCACCTGCGGGAGGCCACCCGCCCGTGGCGCGACGTGGTGCGGCTGTACCTCCAGGCGGGCAGGGGGCTCGCGGCGGCGCACGCGGCGGGTGTCGTGCACCGCGACTTCAAGCCGGACAACGTGCTCGTGGACAAGGAGGGCCGAGCCCGCGTGACGGACTTCGGCCTGGCCCGCCTGGAGTCCCCCGACGACGTGGGCCCCGCCGCGGCCATCCCCGCGCTGCCCCCTGGAGATGCCACGCCGCCGAAGGGCGCTCCGCTGGTCACCAGTGTCGCGGGTACGCCGGGGTACATCGCGCCGGAGGTGCTCACGGGCTCTCCTGCCGACGCGCGGTCGGATCAGTACGCGTTCTGTGTCTCGCTGTACGAAGGGCTGCACGGCCAGAAACCCTCCGCCTCTGAGTCCGGCGGCCTGGCGAACCGGAGCAATGTCCCGCGCGCCGTGCACACGCTCGTCGTGCGCGGGCTGTCAGCGGATCCGGCCGCCCGCCATCCCTCCATGCCGGTCCTGCTCGACGCGCTGGAGCGCGCGGCCTTCCCACGCACCAGCGCGAAGATGGCGGCGGCGGGCGTGGGCGTGGGCCTGCTCGCCATCGCGGCAGCAGTGGTTGTTACCCGGAGCCCCTCGCCCTGCGCGGATGACCCCACGCGGCTCCAGGGCATCTGGGACGCGGACCGCAAGGCGGCGCTGCTCAAGGCCTTCCAGGCCACGGGCGCTCCAGACGCCGTCGCCACCTACGAAACCACCGCCCGGACGCTGGACGCCTATGCCTCCGGCTGGAACGACAGCCGCCGAGATGCCTGCCTGGCCACGCACGAACACGGCACGCAGTCCACGGCGATGCTGGACCTGCGAACCCACTGCCTGGAGCGTCGCCGGCGGGAGCTGACCGCGCTCACGGAGGTGCTCTTCTCCGCGGACCGGGTGGGCGTCGCCAGCGCTCCCGAAGCCGCGCAGGCGCTGAGCCCGCTGTCGCGTTGCGCGGACGTGGAGGCCCTGTCCCAACCCGTGCCCCCGCCGGAGCGGCCCGAGGTCGCCGCTCGCGTGAAGGCCGCGTACGCGAAGCTGGACGACGCGCGGGCCCGCCTGAACGCGGACCGGTGGCAGGACGCCGTGGACCGCGTCGCCCCCATCGTGAAGGAGGCGGAGGGCCTGGGCTACAAGCCGCTGTTGGGCGAAGCCCTGCTCATCGAAGGCGAGGCCCGCGCCTTCCTGCGCGACGAGTCCGCGGAACCGGCGCTGCGCCGCGCGATGCTCGCATCCCTGTCGGGCCGCGACGACCTGCGCGCCGCGGAGGCCGTCGTCTACCAGGTCTTCGTCGACGGCGAAGTGACCCAGCGTCCGGAGCAGGCCAAGGCCCACGCCGACGAGGCCCGCGCGCTCCTGGAGCGCTCCGGAGGCAACCTGGAGCTGGAGTCCCAGCTGCTCGCGTACGAAGGCAACTCACTGGAGCAGCAGTCGCGCTCGTCGGAGGCGCTGCCCGTGATCCAGCAGGCGCTGGCGCTCCAGGAGCGGTTGCATGGTCGCGACTCGCCACGACTCGCCCGCGCGCTGCTCACGATGGCCTCCACCCAGCGGTCGATGGGGCGCGCGGAGGATGCGCTCGCCACCATCCGGCGCGCCAAGGACGCGCTGGAGAAGGCGTACGGCCCGGACCACCCGAAGGTCGCCATCACCATCAACAACATGGGCGGCACCCTGGTGGAGCTGCGGCGCTACGAGGAGGGATATGCGGCCTTCCTGGAGACCCTGCGCCGCTACGAGCGCATCTACGGCCCCGACCACCAGCCCCAGCGCTACGTCGCCGGCCTGCGGTCGAACCTGAGCGCGGCGGCCTTCCGCATGGGGCGCTACGAGGAGTCCGAGCGCCGCATGCTGGAAGCCCGGGCCATCTACAAACAGCTGTTTCCCAAGGGCTCCGTCTTCCGCATCCGCTCGGGCACCAACCTGTCCCAGATCCTCATGAACCAGAGCCGGGTGGCGGACGCCCAGGGGCTGCTCCAGGAGATGGAAGAGGAGGTGGCGGCGGCCCGGGCCGATGGCCGCAGCGATCCCATCTTCGCGGCGGTGCCGCGATGCCAGGCGGAAGCCTGGATGCGGCTGGGACAGACCGAGCGCGCCGTCGCGGCGGCGAAGCACTCCGTGGCCATCGTGCGGGAGCTGAAGGGGGAGACCGAGCTGGGAGAATCGCTGCGAGTCCTGACCGTGGCCCTCACCCGCGCGAAGAAGCTCAACGAGGCCCGGGACGTGGCGCGCGAGCTGTTGGCCCTGCACCACAAGCTCGCGGGCGAAGAGACCCGGCCTCCCATGGAGATGGAGGAGATGATGGCCGAGCTGTCCCTGGCGCGGGGCGAGGTGGACGAAGCCCGGAAGTGGGGGGAGCGCTCGCTGGAGGCTTGGAGCCAGACGGCGGCCCCACCCCTGGAGATGGCCAACATCCGCTTCACCCTGGCCCGCGCGCTGCGCAAGTCCCAACTGGAGCCGGAGCGGGCCCGTGCCCTGGCCACCGCCGCCCGCGACGCCGTGCTCCCCACCGCCGAGCCCCGGCTGCTCAAGCTCGCCGAACTGGACGCGTTCCTGCGGGAGCACTGAGGCACGCGGGGCTGCTAGGGTCCCGCCCCCTATGCGAATCCTCGTCGGACTGACCTCGTCGGGCTGGACGGAGAAGGCCCGGTGGGCGTTGGACCACCACCGCGTCGCCTACCGCTACCAGGACTACGTCCCCCTCATCCAGGAGCCCTGGCTGCGCAAGCAGGTGGGGCCCGGCGTGAAGCCCTCCGTGCCGCTGCTCGTGGACCCGCCCCAGCCGGCCACGCACGGCTCGTTCGCCATCGCGAAGCACGCGGAAGCGGTGGGGCAGGGCAGCCCGCTCTTCCCGGCCGCGCAGGTGGACGCCATCACCGCGTGGAACGACATCAGCGAACACGTGCTGGACCTGGCGCGCGCGTACGCCATGCCGCGCATGCTCACGAACGCCCGCGCCCAGGCGGAGATGCTGCCGAAGTTCGTCCCCCGCTGGCTGCGCCCGGTGTTCGCGCCCTCCGCGCGCCTGGGCATGCGCTTCGTGGTGAAGAAGCACCAGGTGGCGGACACCTCTCCGGACGCCATCGAGGCCGCCGTCGCCCCCTCCTACGAGAAGCTGCGCGCCGCGCTGGGCGGCCGGCCCTACCTGCTGGACGAGGCCTTCACCTACGCGGACATCACCACCGCGGCGATGCTCGTGCTCCTGGGGCCGCCCGCGGACCGGCACCTGCCCATGGGGCCGGGCACGCGCGAGGTGTGGACCCATCCGGGGCTCGCCGCCCGCTTCCCGGACCTGCTCGCGTGGCGCGACGCGCTCTACGACAAGCACCGCCGCACCTGAAAACACCACGGGCCGCCTCCCCAGGTGGAAGGCGGCCCGCCGTGTGAATCACCGGTGCGTGAAGCGCGCTAGCCCGCCTGCTTCACGCCCTTCGAGTTGTCCACCAGCACCTTGGCGAAGGTGAGCCCGTCGGGGCCCGCGTCCGCCTGGATGTGCTCGCCCGGCGCGAACTCGCCGTTCAGCACCTTGATGGCGAGCGGATCCAGCAGGTACTTCTGCACCGCGCGCTTCAGCGGCCGGGCGCCGTAGGTGGGGTCGTAGCCGCGCTCCGCCAGGAGCTCCCGCGCGCTGTCCGTGAGGTCCAGCGTGAGGCGCTTGGCCTGGAGCAGCTTCTGGAGCTTGCCCAGCTGGATGTCCACGATGCGGTAGATGTCCTTCTTGCGCAGCGGCTCGAAGATGACGATTTCGTCCACGCGGTTGAGGAACTCCGGCCGGAAGTGGGCGCGCAGCGCTTCCATCACCTCGCCGCGCGTCTTCTCGTTGAGCGTGTCCGTGCCCGCCATGCCCTCCTGGATGGCCTGCGAGCCGATGTTCGACGTGAGGATGAGCACCGTGTTGCGGAAGTCCACCGTGCGGCCCTGGCTGTCCGTCACCCGGCCTTCGTCGAGGATTTGCAGCAGGATGTTGAACACGTCGTGGTGGGCCTTCTCGATCTCGTCGAAGAGCACCACCGTGTACGGCCTGCGGCGCACGGCCTCCGTCAGCTGGCCGCCCTCCTCGTAGCCCACGTAGCCCGGGGGCGCGCCCACGAGCCGGGACACCGCGTGCTTCTCCATGTACTCGGACATGTCGATGCGGACCATGGCCGTGTCGTCGTCGAAGAGGAACTCCGCCAGCGCCTTCGCCGTCTCCGTCTTGCCCACGCCCGTGGGGCCCAGGAAGATGAACGAACCGATGGGGCGGTTGGGGTCCTGCAGTCCGCTGCGCGCGCGGCGCACGGCGTTGGACACGGCCTCGATGGGGCTGCGCTGGCCAATCACGCGCTCGGCGAGCCGGTCCTCCATCTTGACCAGCTTCTGCATCTCGCCCTCCATCAGCTTGGAGACCGGGATGCCCGTCCACTTGGCCACCACGGAGGCGATGTCCTCGGAGTCCACCTCCTCCTTGAGGAACTTCTGGTTCTTCTGAAGCTCCGCCAGCTTCTCGTTCTGCGCGGCGACCTCCTTCTCCAGCGAGGGGATGACGCCGAACTTCAGCTCCGCCGCGCGGTTCAGGTCGCCCTGGCGCTCGGCCGCGGCCTGATCATTGCGCGCCTTCTCCTGCTTCTCCTTGAGCGAGCGCAGGGCCGCGATGGCCTTCTTCTCCTCGTCCCAGTGGGCCTTGAGCGAGTTGAACTTCTCGTTCAGGTTCGCGAGCTCCTTCTCGATGGTGGACAGGCGCTCACGCGAGTGCGGGTCCGTCTCCTTGCGCAGGCCCTCGCGTTCAATCTCCAGCTGCGTCACCTTGCGGCGGATGTCGTCGATCTCCGTGGGCATGGAGTCGATTTCGATGCGCAGGCGGCTGGAGGCCTCGTCGACCAGGTCGATGGCCTTGTCCGGCAGGAAGCGGTCCGAGATGTACCGGTGGCTGAGCGTGGCCGCCGCGACGAGCGCGGAGTCCTGGATGCGCACGCCGTGGTGCACCTCGTAGCGCTCCTTCAGGCCCCGCAGGATGCTGATGGTGTCGTGCACCGTGGGCTCGCCCACGAACACCGGCTGGAAGCGGCGCTCCAGCGCGGCGTCCTTTTCAATGTGCTTGCGGTACTCGTCCAGCGTCGTCGCGCCAATGCAGTGCAGCTCGCCGCGCGCGAGCGCCGGCTTGAGCATGTTGCCCGCGTCCATGGCGCCTTCGGCCTTCCCGGCGCCCACGAGCGTGTGCATCTCGTCGATGAAGAGGATGATTTCGCCCGCCGCGTCCGCGACCTCCTTGAGGACCGCCTTGAGGCGCTCCTCGAACTCGCCGCGGTACTTGGCGCCGGCCACCATGGCGCCCAGGTCCAGGGTGATGAGGCGCTTGTTCTTCAAGCCCTCTGGCACGTCGCCGTCCACGATGCGGCGCGCGAGCCCTTCCGCGATGGCCGTCTTGCCCACGCCCGGCTCACCGATGAGCACCGGGTTGTTCTTGGTGCGGCGGCTCAAGACCTGGATGCAGCGGCGGATCTCCTCGTCGCGGCCGATGACGGGGTCCAGCTTCCCGCTTCGCGCGGCCTCCGTGAGGTCGCGGCCGTACTTCTCCAGCGCCTGGTAGGTGGACTCCGCGTCGGCGCTCGTCACGCGCGAGGAGCCACGCACTTCCTTCAGGCCCGCCTGCACGCGCTCGCGCGTCACGCCGGAGGACTTCATGGCCTCGCCGACGGCGCCCTTGTCCTGGGTCAGCGCGAGCAGCAGGTGCTCGGACGAGGTGAACTCGTCCTTCAGCGCCTTGGCCTCGTCCTCGGCCTTGTCGAAGGTCTTCATCAGGCGCTGGCTGAGGATTGCGCTCTCGCCGCCCTGGATGCGCGGGAGCTTCTGGAGCGCTTCGCCCAGCCGGCCCGCGAACAGCTTCACGTCCACGCCAATCTTGCGCAGAAGAGGGTCGACGATGCCGTCCTTCTGCCCCAGCAGTGCCGCGGCAAGGTGCTCCGGCTCGTAATGGGGATTGTCGGCCCGGCGGGCCAGGGACTGACCCTCCTGGATCGCCTCCTGTGCCTTCACCGTGTATTTGTCGAGTCGCATGATCTCAACGTAAGGGCCGGGGACCCCTTGGCAAGGCGACACTGCCCGTATGCCCTGCGTTTTCCCCGGAATACTTTGAGCCGCTGGAAGCGGCCGGGTAATCGTGGTGGCGAAGTTGCCAGGGGGTGGGGGGGTCGGTTATAGGCGGCGCCCATCCTCGGGGGCTTCACTCTGGACGCGCACGGCGGCTATCTCGTTCGACTCGACACCTTCTCCGGGTTGGCGCTCGTGCGTCTGGCCCGGGAGGCCCTGTCGATGGACAGCGTCCTGTCCGCCACGGCGCTGCGCGTCACCATCAACCGCCGCCGCAAGGTGGTGCGCCTGGCCTTCCTGGGGCCCTTCTCCCAGGGCCGGCAGGGCGCCCACTGGTACGCGGCGCACCACGCCATGGCCCGCCTCCTGTCCGCCGCCGCCAACGCGACCGTGCACGCCTACGTGTACGACGCGGACGAGGGCGAGGAAGTCATCGCCTACGGGAACGGCCGCCGGGTGGGTGGGGAGAAGGTGGTGTACGAGGACGCGGAGCTGCCGTGCCCCCTGGAGGAGCTGGACGACGAGGCCTTCGCCCGGCTCCAGTCCCGCTGGCCCATGGGGCACCTGGCGTACGTGTTCGGGCTGACGAGGGACGAGCTCCTGCGCATCCCCCAGGCCCCGCTGGCCCGCGTGCTGCCGCTGGAGGGCACGGCCGCCGTCTCGGAAGCGGACGCGATGGCCGCCCTGGAGGCGCTGCTCCTGGGGCCCGCGCTGCCTCGCGCGGAGACGGACGCGGGCTGAAGCAGCACGGACGGCCTGTTCGCGCCGCGCCGCGTCAGCCCTGCTGGGACTTCAGGGGTCTTCCGTGGGCCCGTCGAGCGTGACGATGGCGTCGCGCACGCCCTCGCTGCGGAAGTACTGTGCGAGCACCGCGAAGCCACCGGCAACGAGCACCGTGGGCACCACCGCGGTGAGGGTCATCAGGGACGGGACGAGCGCGTAGAGCTGCTGCGCCGTGGCCGGGTCCTGGAACTCCGGCAGGCCCTTGAGCCCCTCCACCATGGCCTGGCTGGTGTGGCGGGCCACGACGGTCCACTGGGCCCCGTCGATGGTGCGCATCAGCGCGGCGAAGATGCCCGCGCCGCCGATCAGCTGCCGGAAGCCGTCCCGGGGGATGCCGTCGGGGGAGCGCAGCATGCGGCTGGAGGCGAAGAAGAGCAGGGTGCAGGCCACCGTCAGCCCGGTCAGCACCAGGGCGCGGGACTCGCGCATGGGGGAGAGCGCGGACAGCTGCGCCTCCATGATGGCCTGGGTGACGGCGGGGTCCTTGCCCAGCAGGGCAATGGTGGGGGTGTGCTCCCGCTGCGCTTCGCGGTGGGCCTCGAAGTTCATCATGACGGAGGCCTCGCTGCAGGCGAGGAACCCCGTCAGGGTGGAGAGCATCAGGCACAGCCCGGCGGCGATCCGCACACCCCGGGGCAACCCCCCCGGGCGGGTGACTTCAGGAGGCTTCACTTCCGGCTTGCCTCCACGTAGCGCAGGCGAAGGTCGGACAGGAGGTTGTCCACCAGCTTCTCCTCCTCCGCGGTGAGGTTGCCGCGAGTCTTCTCGCGGAGCATCGCCAGGAGGTCCAGGTTCTGCCGGGCCGAAGGCAGGTCCTTCTCCAGGCGGCCCGTCTCCGGGTTCGGCGCCCCACCCAGGTGGATGAGGACGGCGGAGCCCAGTCCGACGACGAAGGTGCTGAACGACAGGGACTCCTCGGAGGCGGGGCTCGCATCCCCCGTCATCACGAAGGTCTCACCCCGCTTCTCCGAAGGGCTCATTCGGACGCCTTGTCCTCTTCGTCGGCCGGCTCGTCGGCGTCGTCGGACTCGTCCGCCTCGTCCTCGTCGGAGGCGTCGTCGTCCGTGTCGTCCTCGTCCTCGTCATCGAAGTCGTCGTCGATGTCGCCGTCCATCTGCGTGTCGATGGGAACGGCCTTGTCGGCCACGTCCGGCAGCTCCTCGAGGTGCTTCTTGTACGCTTCCTCGTCCACCTGGCCGCTGCGCTGGTAGCGCTCGGCGGTGCGCTTGTCGAGGTGCTTCGGGTTGATGCCTTCGGCCATGATTCAAATCCTCGGAATTGCTTGGAAAACAGCGCGGCACCTTATAGCAGGAGGGGCGCCTGTCAACGCTGGTGTCCCCAGGCCCGGAAACCGATGAACGTCTCGCCCCGCCCCCCGCTTCCCCAAGGCCCCTACCTGCTGTGCGACGACAGCATCCGCCCGGAGCTGCCCCTGGTGGACAAGGCCGGGCGCCTGCTCGAAGGCGGTGCCCGGGTCATCCAGCTGCGCATGAAGCACGCCCCTCCCCGGGAGGCACTGGCGGCGGCCCGCGCGGTGGTGGCCCTGTGCCGGCGGGCGGGCGCGGTGTGTCTCATCAACGACCGGGTGGACCTGGCGCTCCTGTCGGACGCGCACGGGGTGCACGTGGGCGACGAGGACCTGCCCCCGGAGGCGGCGCGGGAGCTGCTGGGCCCGGGCCGGTACGTGGGCGTGACGGCGCGGGGGACGGAAGGGGCGAAGGCGGCCCGGGCGGCGGGGGCGGACTACGTGGGCGTGGGGCCGCTGTTCGGCACGACGACGAAGGTGGTGGCGGCGCCGGTGCTGGGGTTGGAGGCCTTCCGGCGGGTGGTGGCGGACAGCCCGCTGCCGGTGGTGGGCATTGGCGGGGTGGGCCTGTCCAACATCGCGAGCGTGGCCGCGACGGGAGCGCACGGCGCGGCGGTGGTGTCCGACGCCCTGCTCGCCCAGGACATCGCCGAGCGGGTGCGGCAGCTGGCGGCGGCGTTTGACAGCGCGCGGGGGACTGGCCTCTAAGAGGCGGTACCCCCACCATGAACCATCCGCCTCCGCGTCATCACGGGACGACGCCGCGTCGTCCCAACATCGGCCTCAGCCCGGACTGGGCCCAGCCGGCCGACTCCGCCTTCCCCCGCTACGAGTTGAAGGTGCCCTACGCGGAGGCGGTGCTTCGCGCGGGGGGCCTGCCCTTCGTGCTGCCGTACACCGACGACCCGTCCTGCGTGGACGCCTACCTGGAGCGGGTGTCCGGGCTGGTGGTGACGGGCGGCGCGTTCGACATCCCTCCGTCCGCGTACGGCGAGGAGGTGCGCGAAGGCATGGGGCCGCTGAAGGAGGGCCGCACGGCCTTCGAGGCGCAGCTCATCCGCGGCGCGCTCAAGCGCAACCTGCCGGTGCTGGGCGTGTGCGGGGGCATGCAGCTGCTCGCCGTGGTGCTGGGCGGCACGCTGTTCCAGGACATCCTGCGCGAGGTGCCGGGCGCGCGCGACCACGAGCAGAAGCACGACCGCACCCAGCCGCAGCACCCGGTGGAGGTGAAGAACGGCACGATGCTGGCGGAGGCCGTGGGGCACGGGCAGCTGATGGTGAACTCCACGCACCACCAGGCGGTGAACAAGCCGGGCACGGACGTGACGGTGAGCGCGGTGTCGCCGGACGGCGTGGTGGAGGCGATTGAGTCCACCGCGCACACCTTCGCGCTGGGCGTGCAGTGGCACCCGGAGCTGATGCTGGGGACCATCCCGGTGCACCTGGGCGTCTACAAGGCGCTGGTGCAGAAGGCGCGAGAGCACCGCCGGTGAGGCCGCGCGTCCTGCTCCTGGCGGGACTGGAGCCCACGGGCAGGGCCGGGCTCCTGGCGGACGTGGCCGCGGTGCGGGCGCGGGGCGGCGACGCGGTGGCGGTGCCCACGGCCCAGACGGCGCAGGGCTCGCACACCTTCGCGGTGGTGCCGGCGTCCCCGCGCATGCTCACCGCGCAGGTGACGGCCGCGCGCGAGTGGGGCCCCCTGCACGCGGTGAAGTGGGGCGTGGTGCCCGGGCCGTCGCAGCTGTCCACGGCGAGGGCGGCGCTCAAGGGCGCGGACGCGTGGTGGGTGGTGGACCCGGTGGTGCGCTCCTCCCGGGGGCAGGTGCTGTCACGGCTGACGCCCCGGCACTACCTGGCGCTCGCGGGCCCGCGCGTGCTGGTGACGCCGAACCTGGAGGAGGCCGCGTGGCTGTTGGGCCGGCCCGCGCTGGGCACGGTGGAGGACGCGCAGGAGGCGGCGGAGGCGCTGTGTCAGCGCGGCTTCGGCGCGGTGCTGGTGAAGGGCGGGCACCTGCCGGAAGGGCAGGGGCTGGCGGACGTGCTGGCGTACTCCGGGCGCACGGTGGTGATGCGGGGGCGCCGGTTGAAGCGGCCTCCCGAGCGCCGGGGCACGGGCTGCCGGCTGGCGTCCGCGCTGGCGGCGGAGCTGGGCCGGGGCACGGGGCCGGAGGCCTCGGTGCGGGCGGCCCGTGAGCACGTCACGGGCTACCTGCGCACCGGCCGGGACTGACTCGGGGACTACTCGCTCCGGGCGCGGCTTTCGAAGCGCGTGTACTCCGCGAGGAACACCAGCTCGACGGACCCGATGGGGCCGTTTCGCTGCTTGGCGACGATGAGCTCCACGGGGATGACCGTGTTGCCTCCGCCACCGCCGCCTCCTCCGCCACCACCCCCGCCTCCGCCTCCGCCTCCCTCGCCGTCCTCCTCCGTCTCACGGTGGATGAACATCACCACGTCGGCGTCCTGCTCGATGGAGCCGGACTCACGCAGGTCGGAGAGCATGGGCTTGCCGCCCTTGCGTTCCTCCACCTTACGGCTGAGCTGGCTGAGCGCGATGATGGGCACCTCCAGCTCCTTGGCCAGCTGCTTGAGCGCGCGGGAGATTTCAGCGACTTCCAACTGGCGGCTCTCCACCTTGCCCTTCTGGTGCATCAGCTGGAGGTAGTCGATGACGATGAGCGACAGGCGCGGGTCCTTCTGCTTCACGCGCCGCGCCTTCGCGCGCAGGTCGAACGGGGACAGGCCGCCGGAGTCGTCGATGTAGATGGGCGCGTTGTAGAGAGCGCCCGCCATCTCCTGGAACTTCTCCTCGTCGTGCGGGGACAGCCGGCCGCCGCGCAGCTTCTTCATGTCCACGCGCGCGGTGGACGCGAGCAGACGCATGAGCAGCTGATCCGCGGGCATTTCCAGGCTGAAGATGCCGACGGCCTTGTTCTCCTTCAGCGCCGCGTGCACCGCGATGTTCATGGCGAAGGACGTCTTGCCGATGCCGGGACGCGCCGCGAGGATGATGAGCTCACCGGCGTGCAGGCCGGTCAGCTGGTTGTCCAGGTCGATGTAGCCCGTGGACAGGCCCGTGACGCCCGTCGCCGCGGTCTTCATCTTGTCCAGCAGGTCGAGCGTCTGCTCCATCAGCTCGCTGACCGGACGCAGGTCGCCTTCGCGCTTCTTCTCCGCGAGGAGGAAGACCTTGCGCTCGGCCTCGTCGAGCAGGACCTCCAGCTCGCCCGTCTCCTGGCTGGCGAGGTCTTGAATCTCCCGGCCCACGTTGGCCAGGCGCCGGCGCAGCGCCTGGTCCTTGACGATGTGGGCGTACTGGACGGCGTTGGCCGCCAGCGGCACCACCTGGTCCAGGCCCATCAGGTACGCGGGGCCGCCCACCGCGACGAGCTGGCCGAGGACCTTGAGCTCCTCCGCGAGCGTCAGGTGGTCCACCTGCTTGCTCTGCTGATCCAGCCGCATCATCGCGGCGAAGATCTGCGCGTGCGAAGGGCTGGCGAAGTCGTCCGCGTGGACGACCTCCGCCACGGGCGTGATGAGCCCGTTGTCCGCCAGCACGGCGCCCAGCACCGCGCGCTCCGCGGCGAGATCCTCGTGGACCCGCCGTCCTTCCCTACCGTCCAGGACGTTCTGCATGGCTGCTTGGAACCTCTACAGGCAGCGTCTGACACGTTCCAGCGGACGTCCAGTTTCCAGGCAACAGACCTGTAGCACCCGGTAGGTCCGGGAGGGATGCCACGACCCGCCGTAGGACATCCGCCCGGTCTCCCGGTGAACCGACCCGGCGCGTCGGGCTATTCGGCGGCGCCCCACTGCTGGAGGAAGGCCTCCCGGTAGGTGCGGCTGAGGATCACCGTGGAGCCGTCCTTGAGCACCAGGATGCCGTCCCCATGCGTCCAGGGCTCCAGCCGGGCCACGGCCTCCAGGTTCACCAGGTCGCTTCTGTGCACGCGCACGAAGCGGGTGGGGTCCAGGCGCTCCTCCAGGGCCCGGAGCGTCTGGCGCACCAGGTGTTCTCCCTGGGCGGTGAAGAGCCGGACGTACTTGTCCTCCGAGGACAGGCGCCACACGGTGTCCAGGCGCAGGGGCACCCAGCCTTCGCCCACCTTCACCACCAGCCGCTCCAGGGGGCGTTCCGGGCGGGCCTTCGCCACGGTGGCGAGCAGGGCGTCCAGCGCGGCGGAGCCGTGCGTGCCCGCGCTCAAGAGCGCATGGGCCTTGTCGAGCGCCCGGGTGAAGCGGCCGGCGTCATAGGGCTTGAGGAGGTAGTCCGCCGCGTGGGCCTCGAAGGCCTGGAGCGCGAAGCGCTCATAGGCGGTGGAGAAGATGACCGCGGGGCAGGCGTCCGGCCCGAGCGCCTCCAGGACCTCGAAGCCGGTGAGCCCGGGCATCTGCACGTCCAGCACCACCAGGTCCGGCCGCAGCGCTTCGATGCGCGCGAGCGCCTCCGTCCCGTCCGAGGCCTCGCCCACGCAGGTGAAGCGCGCGTCTGCCGTCAGCAGGCGCTTCACCTTCGCGCGAGCCGGCGCCTCGTCGTCCACCACCAGCACGCGGAACACCGTCATGCGACCTCCACCCGGGGCAGCCACACCGTCACGCGCGCGCCGCCCTCGGGCCCCGCGCCTCGCTCCAGTTGGGCCCGGTCGCCGTGCAGCAGCGTGAGCACGCGCGCAAGCTGCGTCAGCCCCACTCCAGGCCCGGAGGCAGGGGAGGGTGCCCCGAAGCCGCGTCCGGTGTCCTCCACCTCCAGCGCCCAGCGGTCGGCTTCAGCTCGCGCGCGGATGCGCACCTCCAGCGCGCCGCGCAGGTCCTGGTTGTGCTTCACCGCGTTCTCCACCAGCGTCTGCAGCGCGAAGCTGGGCACGCGCTGGGCCTCCAGCCCCGGCGCCACGTCCCAGCGCACCTCCAGCCGGTCGCCGAAGCGCGCCGCGAGCAGCGCGACGAAGCGCTCGGTGTGCCCGCGCTCCTCGGCCAGCGTCCAGGTGGGCTCGGTGCGCTCCAGGCTCGCGCGCAGCAGCTGGCCCAGGTCGCTCAGCAGCCGGTCCGTGCGCGGCAGGTCCTCGTACATCACCGACCCGATGGTGTGCAGCGCGTTGAAGAGGAAGTGCGGGTGCAACTGGCCCGTGAGCGACTGGAGCTGCGCGGCCCTCAGCTCGCCCTCCAGCTCCGCCGAGCGCAGCGCGCGGGCCTGCCGCTCCCGCCACTCGTGCAGGAGCGAGATGACCGCGCAGCCCAGGCCGTAGGTGATCAGGTCCTTCTGCGCCTCCATGGGGAGCGCGTACACGGGCGGCCCCAGGTCGTAGTCCCCCAGCTCCATCAGCGCGTAGACGCCATGCCGCAGCCCCGCCATCAGCGCGATGTGCAGCGACGTGAAGACCATGAACGCCGCCGCGTGGATGCCCAGGAAGCGCGCCCAGCCCACCCGCGGCGACGGCGCGTTGAGCACCGCCGTCATCAGGACGGGGAGCAGCAGCGTGACGGCGATCGCGCTGGTCATCTCCCAGATGAACGCGGGTGCCCAATGGCCCGGATGCGGCCGCATGAGCTGCATCAGCCGCACCGCGCTGCCCTGCCACACGCCCAGGACCAGCCCGAACGCCAGGACCTTCAGCGCCGGGCGCATGCGCACCCGGGGCCAGCGCCACCGCGTGGATGCAACGTCGTCCCAGGCGCTCACCCCACGGCCTCCGGGGTGAGGACGGCCGGACACGCGGCCCGGGGCTTCATGCCGAAGAGCGGCCGGAGCCACGACACGCGGGACACGCCCTCGCACAGCGCCAGCGTGACGGCGAAGGACAGCGTGAGCACCGCGAAGAGCATGGCCCAGGGACCTACTGGCAGCCGCAGACACAGGTAGCCCACGCAGAGGATGACCGTCTGGTGGAAGATGTAGAACGGATACGACAGCGCCTGCGCGTGCGAAAGCCACGCGGGGGCCGTGCGCACGTGGTGCCGCGCGAAGGCCATCGCCGTCAGCAGCCCGCTCCAGATGAGCACCGTGCCCCCCACGATGGCGGGCACCACCGGCATCACCGGCCACGGCCACACCAGCTCCACGATGAGTGCCGCCACCGTCACGGCCAGGAGCCCGTGGCGCAGCGCCACCAGCCGGCCCCACACGCCCGGGCAGCGGCCCAGCAGGTGCCCGTAGAGGAACAGCAGGCCGTAGTGCACGAACGTGCGCGGATCATCCAGCAGTGCGTGCGTCTCTGGGAAGTCGCGCAAGAGCACCCGGTTGAGCGCCAGCGGCACGACAAGCCACAGCACGTTCACCCCTCGCGACAGCCACGCGTCCGCCCACGCGAGGAACCGTCCCCCGGCCTGCGTGCGCAGCGCCGCGAAGAGGGGCAGGGCCAGGAGGCAGTAGACGAACAGGTAGGCCACGAACCACAGATGGTGCCAGCTGAAGCTGCCCGCGGGGTAGGGCACGAAGTCGAACACCGTCGGGTAGAACGCGGCGTAGCTTCCCTGGATGCGGCCCTGGAACAGCCGCTCCACGTAGATCTGCGGCGGCACCACCACGAACATGCCGAACACCAGCGGCAACAACAGCCGCTTCGCCCGGTCCTTCGTGAACGCCCTCAAGGAGCGCCGCCGGAGCGCGAACGCGGTGCCCGCGCCGGAGATGACCATCAACAGCGGCATGCGCACCAGGTGCAGCACTCCCATCACGGGCTCCAGCACCGGCAGCGCCTGGGGGCTCTTGATGTGCCACTCCCAGGTGTTGAACATCATCCCGGTGTGGAACAGGTGCAGCACCACGATGGCCAGCACGCGGAGCCAGTCCAGGTCGGGGTGGTGCGCGGCGGCGGGGCGGGGTGGGGCGCTCATGCGGTGGGGACCTCCTGACGGTGTCCGCCGCTGAAGTACCCACGCCCGCGCTCCTGGCACCACGCGGATGCCGTGAAACGGACCGCCCGCGGCGCGAGCCGGACAGGCCAGGAGCCCGCCAGACGCGAAAAGGGCCGCCCGGTTGCCCGGACGGCCCTTCCCGTTGAAGCGATGGAGCGCTTCAGGTGAAGCGGTGGACTACTCGGCCACCACGTCGACCTTGATCTTCGCCGTCACCTCGCGGTGCAGGCGCAGCTCCACGTCGTAGCTGCCCAGCGACTTGATGGGCTCGGCCAGGTGCAGCTGGCGGCGATCCACCTGCTGGCCCTGGGCCGCGAGCGCCTCGGCGATGTCCAGCACCGTGACGGAGCCGAACAGCTTGTCCTGCTCGCCCACCTTGCGCTTGATGGTGACCTTGACGGCGCCCAGCTTCTTGGCCTGCTCGTCGGCAGCGCCCTTCAGCTTGGCGTTGCGCGCCGTCTGCACGGACTTCTCGTGCTCCAGCTGACGCAGGTTCTGCTCGCTCGCCAGGACCGCCTTCTTGCGCGGCAGCAGGAAGTTACGGCCGAAGCCGTCCTTCACCGTGACGAGCTCGCCGGACTTGCCGAGGTTGTCGATGTCCTCACGCAGAATGACCTTCATGTTCCTGTCTCCTGTGTTGCGGACCGGCGACTAGCCGACCACCGCGTTGTAGGGGAGGAGCGCGATGCCGCGGGCGCGCTTGATGGCCACCGCCACCTCACGCTGGTGCTTCGCGCAGTTGCCGGAGATGCGGCGGGGGATGATCTTGCCGCGCTCGGTGACGAAGTACTTCAGCGTCGCCTGGTCCTTGAAGTCCACCGACGCGTTCTTCTCCGCGCAGAACCGGCAGACCTTCTTGCGGCCGAAGCCGCGGCCACCGCGCTTGTCGTCGTCGCCGCCCATACCGCCGCGGTCGCCACGATCACCACCACGGTCGCGGTCACCGCCGCGATCACCACCACGGTCGCCACCGCGCGAACCGCCGCCGTAGCCGCCACCGCCACCGGGGCCGCGGGAAGCGCCCGCGCCCTGCTTGCTATCCATGCCGTTGCTCATGAACGTTCTCGTTTCCTGGAAGGTTGGGTGAAGGTCCCGTCAGAGGCGTTACGCCTCCTCCGCGGACTCCTCTTCCGAATCGCCACCCGCGAACTCGGCCGTCTCGCCGCGGAAGCCACCCTCGCGCTCGGCGGGAGCGCCCGGACGGGTCTCCTCGACGTCGCCGGCCAGCTTGAGGTCCTCGAGCACCGGACGCGACTCGGGATCCACCTCGTCCGCGATCTTCACGGAGATGTAGCGCGTCACGTCGTCGATGTTGCGCAGGTTGCGCTCGATCTCCGCCACCAGCTTGCCGTCACCCAGGAAGCTCGTGTGGACGTAGATGGCGCGGGGCTGCTTGGCCACGGGGAACAGGGTCTTCTTCTTCCCCCACACCGTGAAGCGGAGGACCTTGCCGCCCTCACGCGAAACGATGCCGCGGACGCGCTCCTTGAGCTTGTCCACGTTGTCGTCGGTCACGTCCGGCTTGACCAGGAAGATGGTCTCGTACTCACGAAGCCGCTTGGCGGCCTGCGTCTCTGCCATGTTTCTCTCCCCTTGGGGTCGAGTGCCCCCCGGACCATCCGGGGAGCGGGGAAACGGCCGGAGGCCCTCGAAGGCCACCACCGGGGACGGGAAATCCTCTCGCGCGCCCGTCACCGTCGCGCCTTGGCCCGTGCGTGAACACGGGAAGCTTTGAAAGAACATCCACCGGACCGCGCGGGACGCACTCCGGGGGAAGGGGCTTCTAAGAGGACCCCTCCCGGAAAGTCAAGCTCAGCCAGGAGGCTGAGGGGACGGCAGGCGGCCGGCCCGGCGCTTCAGGCCCGGCGGTTGTGGCGGTTCATCGCCGTGGCCAGCCCGTCGCGCACCCAGCTCTCCGCCATGTCCGCCGCCTTGCCGATGAGCTCCTCCAACTGGCGGCGCTCGCCGTCATCGAAGTTGGACAGGACATAGCCCGCCACGCGCTCCTTGGCGTTGGGGCCTTCTGGCTTGCCAATGCCCACCCGCACGCGGATGAAGGCGTCCTCGCCCAGGCACTGCACCATGCTCTTCAGGCCGTTGTGCCCGCCCGCGCCGCCGCCCGCCTTGAGCTGCAGCCGCCCGAAGGGCAGGTCCAATTCGTCGTGCACCACGAGCACGTCCTGCACCGCGACCTTGTAGAAGCGCGCGGCCTCCGCCACGGAGCGGCCGGACAGGTTCATGTACGTCTGCGGCTCCACGAAGAGGATGCGCTCGCCGCCCAGGCTTCCCTGGCCCACCCGCGCCTGGAACTTGTCCTGGGTGAGCTCCGCGCGGGCGCGCGACAGGAGCGCGTCCACCACCATGAACCCGACGTTGTGGCGGTGGCGCTCGTATTCGCGCCCGGGGTTGCCCAGCCCGCAGATGAGCTTCATGGACGGCTCCCAAGGAGGGTGGGACTGGAAGAGGCCCACACCCTGAAAAAAGACAGCGGGGCAGGCCCTGGAAGAGGCCCGCCCCGCGAAGAGACACCGAACGGCGGAAGAGGACTACTTCTTCGCCGGGGCCTTGGCCGCGGCCGCCGCGGGGGCCTTCGCGTCGCCCGCCTTCGCGTCCGCCGCCTTGCCCGCCGCCGGGGCCGCAGCCGCCGCGGCCGCCGCCGGAGCCGCCTCCGCCGCTTCCGGCGCGGAGAGGACCGCGATGGTGTAGTTGACGTGCGTCTTCACGGACACGCCCTCGGGGAGCTTCACGTCGTTCACGTGGAGGGCTTCCGCGATCTTCAGGTTGGTGACGTCCACTTCAATCTGGAGCGGGATGTTGCCGGGGAGCGCCCAGACCTCCAGGTTGCGGCGAACCTGGGTGAGCAGACCGCCGTCCGCCACGCCCGCGGCCTTGCCGGTCAGCACGACGGGGAGGTTCACCTTGACCTGCTCCTTCTCCGTCACGGCGATGAAGTCCGCGTGCAGGATGTCGCGGGTCAGCGGATCCATCTGGTAGTCCTTCAGGAGGACCTGCTGATCATTGCCCGCCAGCTTCAGCTGGATGAGCGTGTTCAGCTTGTGCGGGGTGTTGATGGCCGTGCGGATGGCCTTCGGGTCCACGGAGATGTGCAGCGGCGCCTTCAGGTGCTTGCCGTAGACGACGGCGGGAACCTGGCCGGCGGCGCGCAGGCGGCGGGCAATGCCCTTGCCGGAACCTTCACGGGCCTGCGCTTCGAGGGTGCTCTTGTCGGTGGCCATGGAAATCTCTCTTTTCGGTGGGTACCGCGGTGTTCACCGGCGTCTGGGCGCCCTCGGCATCCCACCCCCATGGTGGGCCCCGAAGACGGCGCCCGGGCCGTTTTGAAGGCCCATGCAACCGGTGGAGGGGGCCGGACATGCCAGCCCCCGGGGTCCTTCGTCAAGCCGCCCGGCTTCCAGGCGGCCCTCAAGCCCGGACGGACTTCAGACGAACAGCGAGCTCAGCGAGTCCGCGCGGTGGATGCGCGCGATGGCCTCCCCGAAGAGGGCGTCCGTCTGCAGGGCGCGGATCTTCGGGCACGCCTTGGCGTTGGCCGCGAGCGGCACCGTGTCCGTGAAGACGACCTCTTCCAGGACGGAGTCGGTGATGCGCTGGATGGCGGGGCCGGACAGGATGGGGTGCACCGCGTACGCGAGCACCCGGCGCGCGCCCTTGTCCTTCAGCGCGAGGGCCGCCTGGGCGAGCGTGCCCGCGGTGTCCACCATGTCGTCCACCAGGATGGCGTCCTTGCCCTTCACGTCGCCAATGAGGTTCATCACCTCAGAGGCGTTGGGGCGCGGGCGGCGCTTGTCGATGATGGCCAGCCCCGTGTTCAGCCGCTTGGAGTAGGCGCGCGCGCGCTCCACGCCGCCGGCGTCCGGGCTGACGATGACCAGCTCGCTCGACTCCGGGAAGCGCTTGCGGATGTCCTCGAGGAACACCGGCGAGCCGTAGAGGTGATCCGAGGGCATGTTGAAGAAGCCCTGGATCTGCCCGGCGTGCATGTCCATGGACACCACCCGGTTGACGCCGGCGACCTCCAGCATGTCCGCCACCAGCTTGGCGGTGATGGGCGTGCGGGCCGCCACCTTCCGGTCCTGCCGCGCGTAGCCGTAGTACGGCATCACGGCGGTGATGGAGCCGGCGCTCGCCCGCTTGAGGGCGTCGCACATGATCAGCAGCTCCATCAGGTGATGGTTCGTCGGCGGGCACGTGGACTGGACGATGAACACGTCCTGTCCGCGTACGTTCTCGCCGATCTCGACGTGGATCTCCCCGTCGGAAAACGTGTCCACCGTCGCCTTGCCCAGGGGACGCTGGAGGTATTCGCAGATGCGATGCGCCAACGCCGGGTTGGAGTTCCCGGCGAACACCTTGAAGTCACGCGACGGCTGCATGGGGGCGCTGACTAACCCGTGAGCGCCCCGAATGGAAGTTCGTTAGTCGAGTTCAGCCGCCACGGGACCGAGCGTCCCGTTCTGCGCCTGGTGAAGGTGTTTCTCGTACTCGATGAGGATGACCCGCTCCATCTGGCTTCGTGTGTCCGCGTTCAACGGATGGGCAATGTCCTTGTAGGTCCCGTCCTTCCGTTTTTTCGCGGGCATCGCGATGAAGAGCCCGGTGGAGCCGTGGATCACCTTCAGGTCGCGCACGACGAAGCAGTGATCCAGGGTGATGGTGACGTACGCCTTGAGCTTGTCCTCTTCGACCGGAAACACCCGGACGTCGGTGATGTTCATGGTCCCCCCCCGAACCTGGAAGGCCGGAGCTACAGGGAAGCCTGGGACAGACTGAAGGTGAAAAGCAAGCACCCCCTACCTGTCGCGCTGGGGACCGTTCACTGCTCCCCTAGCCGTCATGCCCCGAAGGGCCAATGACTCACCAGGTGGGTGAGGAAGGCCAGGTGGTAGACCACGATGATGGCGTAGACGACGGCGCCCGCGCGGATGGCGATGCGGCTGGCCTTGAGCCGGCGGTGCAGGCACAGGAGGCACAGGCCCGCGTTCACGATGAGCAGCTTGGAGAACATGAAGAGCAGCGGTGACTGCTCGTACGCCACGCGCATCACCGGGTTGAGCTCCTCCGCCACCCCCAGCTGCAGGAAGAGCAGGGTGAACAGCCCGTCCAGCAGGTTCAGCATGAGCAGCGCCACCGAAGCCGGTGACAAGTAGAAAGAAGCCTGCTGCGCCCAACTCCCCGCCTGCACCTCATTCGCCGTCGCCGCCACGCCCCACCCCCACGGTTCCCGTCCTGCTACCTGGGGCCAGGGCTATTCAAATCCCTTGCCAGGGCTTCCAGGACTTCATGGGAAGCAGCCGGCCAGGCAGCGCAGCGGGGGGCTTACCGGGCTGGAAACGAAATTGACGGGAAGGGGTGGGTCGCGGAGATTGGCCCCGCCCAGCCACACCCCGACGAGCGTCCATTGCATCAATTCCCCAAAGATATCGGGTGGATAGAGGTCATCTGCGGATCCATGTTCTCCGGCAAGACGGAGGAGTTGATCCGCCGCGTCAAGCGCGCGCTGTACGGCCGGCAGAAGGTGCGCGTGTTCAAGCCGCGCATCGACACGCGCTACGACGACACGCAGGTGGTCAGCCACAGCCAGTTGAAATTGACGTCCCTGCCCATCGAAAGGGCTGAAGAAATTTTCCGGCACCTGTCTCCCGACACGCAGGTGGTGGGCATCGACGAGGTGCAGTTCCTGGGCGGAGAGGTGGTGCAGGTGTGCGAGGCGCTCGCCCAGCGGGGCATGCGCGTCATCTGCGCGGGCCTGGACCAGGACTACCAGGGGCGGCCCTTCGAGCCGATGCCGCAGCTGATGGCGGTGGCGGAGTACGTGACGAAGGAGCTGGCCATCTGCGCGGTGTGCGGGAACCCGGCCAACCGTTCGCAGCGCATCATTGGCAGCGAGGAGCGGGTGGTGGTGGGCGCGGCGGGTGCCTACGAGCCGCGCTGCCGCAAGTGTCACGTGGCGGAACCCGCGGAGGCGAGCCCTCCGCAGACGCTGAAGCTGTTCGACTGAAAGCCGAAAGCCGCCTCTCACCGGCGCGGGAGCCCCATCCGATGCGCGACACTCTCTACGCGAACGTGCCCTTCAAGTTGAACGAGCTGGCCCACCACTATGGGCCCAACGTCCACCTGGTGGGAAATCCGTTTCTCCTCTCCCAGCTGGCCACGCTGTGCGCCAAGGGCACGCTGCAGCCGCAGATCAACCGGCTGGTGGAGCAGCTCTACGCGGACCTGGTGAAGACGGTCATCAACGCGGAGTTCCCGCGCAAGATGGTGACCCTCCCCACCCGCATGATCGACTCCACGCCCCTGGGCATCTACCAGGGCGAGGTGGTGGACCCGCAGCTGCGCGTGGTGACGGTGAACATCGCGCGCGCGGGCACGCTGCCGTCGCAGGTGACGTACGACCTGCTCAACTTCACGGTGGATCCGTCCCTGGTGCGCCAGGACCACATCATCATGAGCCGGATGATCGACGCGGCCCAGGCGGTGGTGGGTTCGGAGATTGGCGGCGCGAAGATTGGCGGGGACGTGGATGACGCGTTCGTGCTGTTCCCGGACCCCATGGGGGCCACGGGCGGCAGCCTGTCCACGGCCATCACCCTGTACAAGACGAAGGTGCCCGGGCGGGCCCGGCGCATCATCACGCTCAACCTCATCGTCACGCCGGAGTACCTGCGCCGGATGACGACGGAGCACCCGGACGTCATCATCTACGCGCTCCGTCTGGACCGCGGCCTGTCCCCGCCGGAGGTGTTCGGCACCGCGCCGGGCCTGCTCTGGGAGAAGGAGCGGGGGCTGGATGACCGGCAATACATCGTCCCCGGCGGCGGCGGCTTCGGGGAGATCATGAACAACGCCTACGTGTAGAGGGAGCACCCGGTGACGACGTTCCACGAGAAGGATGTCGGCGTCCTCATCTCCGAGGAGGCCGTGCAGGCGCGCGTGAAGGAGCTGGGCGCGCAGATTACCCGCGACTACCAGGGCAAGGAGCTGACGCTCATCTGCGTGCTCAAGGGCTCCGCGTTCTTCGCCATCGACCTGGCGCGGGCCATTGATTTGCCGCTGACGCTCGAGTTCCTGGGCGTGTCCAGCTACCACGGCGGCACGGAGTCCACGGGCGAGGTGCGCATCACCACGGACGTGTCCAAGCCGATGGCGGGCAAGCACCTGCTCATCATCGAGGACATCATCGACACGGGGCTCACCATGAGCTTCCTGCTGGAGAACCTCCGCGCGCGCCACCCGGCGTCGGTGAAGATCTGCTCGCTCCTGGAGAAGCCCGCGCGGGCCAAGGCGAAGGTGGACATCGACTACAAGGGCTTCGTCATCGAGGACAAGTTCGTCGTCGGGTACGGCCTGGACTACGGCGAGAAGTACCGGAACCTGCCGTTCATCGGCATCTGGAAGCACGTCTGAGAAACGCCTGATGGGCTCGGGTGCCCCTCCCTTCGGGGTGGGAGCCTCGGGACTGCGAGGGCCCTGTCCATGCGCCGCACTGCGGCCGTGTGCAGGGCCTTCGTGCGTCGAGGGGTGCACGCATGCACAGCCTCTCCTCTGGACACCTGAGGAGGCTTGAACATGCGAGACGGGAACGTGAGGGCCGCCCGGGCGGCCTCCGTGAACGGCGATGCGATGCAGAAGTACCTGGCGGAAGCGGTGGGCACCTTCGTGCTGGTGCTCGGCGGCGTCGGGGCGGCGGTGCTGGCGGGCGACCGCATCGGCTTCCTGGGCGTGGCCTTCGCCTTCGGGCTGTCGCTCCTGGCCATGGTCTACACGATTGGTCCCATCTCCGGCTGCCACGTGAACCCGGCCGTGACGGTGGGCCTGCTGATGGCGGGCAAGTTCGACAAGCGTCACCTGGCTGGCTACGTCGTCGCGCAGTGCCTGGGCGCCATCGTCGCGGCGGGCGTGGTGCTGCTCATCGCGAAGGGCGCTCCGGGCGGTTACTCCGCGGGCGCGGAGGGGCTGGGCAGCAACGGGTACGGGGCGGCGTCGCCGGAGGGCTATGGCGGCGGGGCGGCCTTCATCGCGGAGGTGATGCTCACCTTCCTGCTGGTGCTGACGGTGCTGGGGGCCACGGACTCAAGGGCGCCGGTGGGCTTCGCGGGCGTGGCCATTGGCCTGGTGCTGACGCTCATCCACCTGGTGGGCATCCCCATCACCAATACGTCGGTGAACCCGGCGCGCAGCCTGGGCCCGGCGCTCTTCGCCGGAGGGGACGCCCTGCGCCAGTTGTGGCTGTTCATCATCGCGCCGCTGTTGGGGGCGGCCTTCGCGTCCGCGGTGTACCGGCTGGTGAACCGCCCGGCGGTGCAGATCACCGCCGCCCGCGCGGAGCAGGCCCTGGACGAGGAGCGCCGGGAGCGCGTGGTGGGCCAGCGCGACGTGGAGCGCCCCGTCTGAAGCGTGTTGAAAGCACGAAGGCCGTGCCTCGCTTCTGTCGCGGGGCACGGCCTTGGTGTGTGAAGCAGGGGAGGGGGCCTAGAAGGCGGCGTCGAAGACGACGTCGTTGGCGGCGCCCACGCCCACGCCCACCTGGTAGGACGACACGCGGCGCTCGAAGAAGTTGGTGAGCTCCTGCACGTCCTGCAGGTCCATGAAGTGCAGCGGGTTCTTGGTGTGGAAGATGGGGGCCATGCCCAGCATCTGCAGGCGCTGGTCGGCCACGTACTCCAGGTAGCCGCGCATCTCCTGCACCGACAGGCCCATCACGCCGCCGCTCAAGAGGTCCTGGGCGAACTGCGTCTCGCACTCCACCGCGTCGCGCATCATCTGCACGACGTCCTTCTCCAGGCCCGCGTCGAAGAGGTCCGGCTCCTCCTTGCGAGCGGTCTTGATGGCCTCGAAGGCGAAGGCCATGTGGGCGGACTCGTCGCGGAACACCCAGTTGGTGCCCGCGGCCAGGCCGTTCAGCAGCCCCTTGCTGCGCAGGAAGTACACGTACGCGAAGGCCGCGAAGAAGAAGAGGCCTTCGATGCAGCCCGCGAAGCAGATGAGGTTGAGCAGGAACTGACGGCGGTCCGACTTGGAGCGGACCTGATCCAGCGCCTGGATGCTGTCCATCCACTTCATGCAGAAGCGCGCCTTGCGCTGGATGGACGGGATGTTGTCCACCGCCGCGAAGGCCTTGGCGCGCTCCGCCGGGTCCGGCACGTAGGTGTCCAACAGCGTCAGGTAGAACTGGACGTGCAGGGCCTCTTCGTACAGCTGGCGCGACAGGTACATGCGCGCTTCGGGCGCGTTCAGGTGCTTGTAGAGGTTGAGCACCAGGTTGTTGCCGACGATGGAGTCGCCCGTGGCGAAGAAGGCCACCAGCCGGTGGATGAGGTGACGCTCCGCGTCCGTCATCTTCGAGCGCAGGTCCACCAGGTCCGTGGAGAAGTCGACCTCCTCCACCGTCCAGGTGTTCTTGATGGCGTTGCGGTACATCTCGAAGAAGACGGGATACGCCATGGGGCGCAGCGTCAGGTTCATTCCCGGATCGAGCAGCATTGCTTCGGCACTCCCTTACGAAACGAAGGACGGGTGGGGTGGGGACGGCCAGGGACTACTGGCACGCCTCGCACGCCTCGGGGTTTTCCAGCGAGCACGCCACCGCTTCCGCCTCCGCGGTCACCGTCTGCGGCGCGGGCGTGGGGGCGGCCGTAATCGTCGGGCCGCCCTGGCCCACGGTGGCCTTGGCGATGCGGGTCGCCGGGCGCGAGCGCAGGTAGTACGTCGTCTTGAGCCCCTTCTGCCACGCGTAGAAGTACATCGAGGACAGCTTCCCGATGTTGGGCGTCTCCACGAAGAGGTTGAGCGACTGGCTCTGGTCGATGAAGGCGCCGCGGTCCGCGCCCATGTCCAAGAGCGAGCGCATGGGGATCTCCCACGCGGTGCGGTAGATGGCGCGCAGCTCCTCCGGCAGCTCCGTGAGGTCCTGCACGCTGCCTTCGGCCAGCTTGATGCGGTTGCGGGTGTTCTCGTTCCAGAGGCCCAGCTGCTGCAGGTCGCGCACCAGGTAGCGGTTCACCTGGAGGAAGTCACCGGACAGCGTCTCGCGCTTGAAGAGGTTGGACACCTGCGGCTCGATGCACTCGTAGCAGCCGGCGATGGACGCGATGGTGGCCGTGGGCGCGATGGCGATCATCAGCGAGTTGCGCAGGCCCACCTTCATGATGCGCGAGCGCAGCGCGTCCCAGCGCAGCGTGTCCTCCGGGACGATGCCCCAGCTGTCGAACTGGAGCTCGCCCTTGGCCGCGCGCGTCTCCGGGAAGGAGGGGTGCGCGCCGAACTGCTCCGCCAGGTCGGAGGAGGTGACCAGCGCCGCGTAGTAGATCTCCTCGGAGATCTTCTTGGACAGGTTGCGCGCCTCCACGGAGTCGAAGGGCAGGCGCAGCTGGAAGAAGACGTCCTGGAGGCCCATCAGGCCCAGGCCCACCGGGCGCCAGCGGCGGTTGGAGTCCGCGGCGGTGGGGATGGGGTAGTAGTTGAGGTCGATGACGCGGTCCAACTGCTTGAGCGCGAGCATCGCGTTGGAGCGCAGGAGGTCGAAGTCGAACTTCCCGTCCTTCACCATGCGGCCCAGGTTGAGCGAACCCAGGTTGCACACCGCCGTCTCACCCTGGCTCGTGACCTCCAGGATCTCGGTGCACAGGTTGGACAGGTGGATGACGTTGCCGGGCTGGCCCGTCTGGTTGCTCTTGCGGTTGGAGATGTCCTTGAAGGTCATCCAGCCGTTGCCCGTCTGGGCCAGCACCTTCATCATCCGCGCGTACAGGTCGCGCGCCTTCACCTTGCGCACGGCCTGGCCCTGCGCTTCCGCCGCCACGTAGGCCTTGTCGAAGGCGTCACCGAAGAGGTCGGTGAGGTGGGGCGTCGTCTTCGGGTCGAAGAGGCTCCACTCCTGGTCGGCCTCCACGCGGCGCATGAAGAGGTCCGGCACCCAGTTGGCCAGGTTCAGGTTGTGCGCGCGGCGGGCCTCGTCACCGGTGTTGTCGCGCAGCTCGAGGAAGTCCTCGATGTCCGCGTGCCACGTCTCCAGGTACACGCAGCACGCGCCCTTGCGCTTGCCGCCCTGGTTCACCGCCGCCACGGACGCGTCCAGCGTCTTGAGCCACGGGACGATGCCGTTGGAGTGGCCGTTGGTGGACTTGATCAGCGAGCCGCGCGCGCGCACGCGGTGGTACCCCACGCCGATGCCGCCGCTGAACTTCGACAGCATCGCGATGTCCGAGTACTTCTTGTAGATGGCGTCCAGTTCGTCCGCCGGCGAGTCCAGGAGGAAGCAGCTGGAGAGCTGCTCGTGGCGCGTGCCGGAGTTGAAGAGGGTGGGGGAGGAAGGCAGGTACTCCAGCGAGCTGAACAGGCGGTAGAGCTCGATGGCCTCGCGCGCGTTGTCGCCGGACAGGGCGCACGCCACGCGCAGGAAGAAGTCCTGCGGCGTCTCAATGACTTCGCGCGTCTGCGGGTTCTTGAGCAGGTAGCGGTCGTAGACGGTGCGCAGGCCGAAGTACTCGAACAGGTCGTTGCGGACCGGGTCGATGGCGGCGTTGAGCTTGCGCGCGTTGGCCTGGACGAAGGTGAGCAGGCGGTCCGCGATGAGGCCGTGCTTGTGGCCGGCGGCGACGGACTGGCTGAAGGACTGGATGTCCTGGTTGCTGACCTCCTTCTGGATGAAGGTGGACAGCAGGCGCGCGGAGAGCCGGGCGTACTCGGGCTCCTCCACGATGAGCGCCGCGGCGGTCTGGATGGACAGGCTGTCCAGCTCCCGCGTGGTGGCGCCGTCATACAGGCCGCTGATGGTCTTGGTGGCCACGCGCATCACGTCCACGCGCGACAGGCCCACGCACGACTTGCCCACCGCGCGGACGATCTTGTTCAGGTCCACCGGCTCCGCCGTGCCGTTGCGCTTCTTCACCCGCATGGTGGTGGTGAAGTCGCCGGGGGCCGACGAGGCCTGCGTGGCGGGCGCCACGGTGGCGGAGTCGGGGGGCGGCGAAGCGACGGCGTTCGGCTTGAAGGGCGTCTGGACGGTCACGGGCGTCTCACTTCCAGGACAAGGCAAAGCGGAGCCACCAGGGCGGACTGACCCCGTGGGTGAAGGCTCCGGTGATGGCAGGGAGGAACTGACTTCCGATCAGGACCCGGGGGCTTGGCGACAACGGCCCGACATGTAGCGAATTGTGGGGCAGGTGTGTGTGTCGATCAAGAAAACCACACCAGCCTCCGGGTTCCGGGAGCGAGCCCCCGGACTTGGGGGCAACCGCTCGGACAAACCCAAGCTATGGGGGGTCCCCCGGTGTGTCAACGCTAGATCCTGTGTAAACCTGCCGCTCGGGTCGGATCGATCATTGCAATCTATGATCACTCACCAACACGGTTCCGGCCGTCTTCCGCACGACATTTACAGGGCCGGAAAAGCCCGTCTGGGACCGTCTTTTTCATGGGGTCACCCAACCCCTGGAGATCAGGGCTGCGCGCCCGCGTCGGAGGTTGGGGCGGCTGACGGAGGCGTTCCAGACGCGTCACCGGCGGGTGACGGGGCGGGCTGCCGGGGCGCCGGTGCTACAGGGGTGTTGTTCGGGGCGCTCTCGCTGTGGACGGCGCGGCGCAGGGCCTCCTCCAGGTCGCGGGCGGTGGGGCCCACGGTGGTCAGCATCTGGTTGGCGGCGCGGGCGTGGCGGTTCTCCGTCTCCGCGGCGAGCTTGAGCTGGGCCAGGCCTTCCGACACGAGGCGGCGGGCGTCCTCCAGCTTCTGACGCGCCTGGTAGAAGGCGACGTCGGTGAGCATGGACTGGAGGCTCCTGCGCTGCTCCTCGGTGATGCCGGAGAGCTTCTCCGCGCGGCGCAGATAATAGAGGCCGCGCTCCACCTTGGCGGGCTCGCCGGACGCGATGCGCGGGCGGGCCAGGGTCTCCAGGAGGGGGAAGAGGGCGCGGTCCAGGTCGTCCCGGTCGGTGAACTTCTGCTGCGTCAGCAGGGTGACGTCCTGGCCCTCCAGGGGGAGGGGGGCGTAGGCGTCCGCGAGGCGCGGGTCTCCCGGGCGGTAGGCGGCGGCGCCGGTGGGCAGGGCGCGGCCCTTCATCACCACCAACTCGCCGTTCTCCTGCACGACGGTGAAGGTGCGGGCGTTGAGCTGGCCCAGGAGGAAGACGACGCCGCCACCCAGGCCCAGGATGACGAGGAAGACGACGAGCCGGGTGAAGGTGCGGCGGGCCCGGTAGCCGAATCCCTGCGGTGAATGGGTGGTCATGTCGCCTGCTCTCCGGTCGGACGGGCGTGGGCCCGTGAGGGTCGAAACCTGAAATTGGGTCTTCTGAGACTCCAACGCTACGATTACCGCCCCGTCGGGATCATCATTTGCAATCCACCTTTCGTCGCATGGGGCCCAGCGAGCTGCTGCCCCGCTACATCTTCGCGGAGAGCCTGTTCGCGCGCCGGCGCGTGCTCGAGGTCGACGCCGTGGCGTCCACGGGCGGCGAGAGCGCGCGCTTCCTGGTGGAGCGCGGCGCGCGCACCGTGGTGGCGTGCGACGCGGACGTGGCCGCGGTGGAGGCGGCGCAGAAGGCCCATGCGCACCCGCAGGTTCGCTACCGCGCCAACGTCTATGACGACCTGGAGGCGGGAAGCTTCGACCTGGTGCTGGTGACGGACCTGGCGCCCTACGTGCGGGCGCCGGAGCTGTTGGCGGAGCTGGCGCGGCTGGTGGCGCGGCAGGGCTTCCTGGTGGGCGGCCTGCGCAACATCGCGGGGCTGGCGCTGCCTCAGCTGCTGGAGCCGGAAGAGACGGTGCCGCCCACGTACGGGCAGCTCCTGGACGCGCTCACGGCGCACTTCCCCCATGTGGAGGTGGCCACGCAGTCGCCGGTGCTGGGCTACCAGCTCGCGTTCGAGCGGGGCGAAGGGCTGCAGGTGGACGGCTCGCTCGTGCGGCACAGCGAGGCGGCGTACTTCGTGGTGATGGCGGGCCTGGAGCCGGCGCGAGTGGTGGACCCCACGTGGGTGCAGCTGCCGCCGGAGCCGCTGGCCTTCACGCGCGGCAAGCTGGACGAGGTCGCGGCCCGGGCGAAGACGTGGGAGGAGCGGGCCGGGCGGCTGAAGGAGGCGGTGTCGAAGCTCCGCGCGGAGATTGGCGACCGCGAGGCGGAGGTCGTGGCGCTCAAGCCGGCGCTGGAGGGTGCCCGTCACGACATGGCGCGGCTGACCGCGCAGCTGGAGCAGGCTCGGGGCACGGTGGAGTCCGCGCGTGAGCGGGACGACCTGAGCAGTCGGCTGCGGCGCCGTGAGCTGGAGTTGCAGGTCGCGACGGAGCGGATCGCGGATGCGGACCGGCGGCTGACGGCGCAGCGCCTGGAGGTGGAGGCGGCGCAGCGTGCGCAGGCGGACGCGGGCGTGCAGGTGCTGGCCGCGCAGGAGACGCTGCGGCTGGAGCGGGCGCGGCGCGAGGAGACGGCGGCGACGCTGGACGAGGCTCGCGAGCGGCTGACGCAGGCGTACACGGAGGTGCGCGCGCTGCAGGATGAGCTGGGCTCGCTGCGCATCGACCGGGAGCGGGACCGGCTGGCGGCGGAGCGCGCGCAGGACTCGGCCGAGGACAGGCGGCGTCAGGCGGAGGCGGCTCGCGAGCGGGAGCTGCGCATCGCGGAGCAGTACTCGACGGCGCTCGCGGCGGTGGAGCACCTGAAGGCGGATCTGGCGCGCGCGCAGGAGTCGGCGCGGACGGCGGGCGACGCGGTTCCGGTGAAGGACGCGGAGCTGGCGCGGGCGCGCCGGGAGCTCGCCGAGGCCCAGCAGCGGATGCACTCCGCCGAAGGGGCGCGCAAGGACGCGGAGGCGCGGCTCGCGGAGCGCGAGGCGTTGCAGCGCGGCCTGGAGACGGAGCTTGCCAGCGCGCGTGCGGCGGAAGAGCGGCTGCGGCAGGAGCTGGAGGGCCGCGCGCAGTCGGAGTCGGCGGCCCGGGCGCTGGCGGCGCGGTTGGAGGAGGAGCTTCACGCGGCCGGGCTGCGCCTGGAGTCGCTGGAGGCGGAGCAGAAGCGGGTTGAGTCCGCGCAGCACGTAGCGGGGCAGCGGCTGGCGGCGGCGGAGACGGAGCGCGTCCGCGTGGAGGCCGCGCTCGTTCAGGCCATCGACGCGGAGCGGGGCCAGGCGCAGGCGCGGCTGGACGAGGCGCTGGCCCAGGCTCGGGCCGAGGCCGATGAGCGGGTGACGAACGCGCTGGCCGCCGCGCACGCGGACGCGGATTCGCGGCAGGAGCGCGCGCTGGCGGAGGCCCGCGAGCAGGAGGAGGCGCGGCTCGCGAAGGCGCTGGAGGATGAACGGGCTTACGCGGAACTCGCGCTGACGGAGGCTCGTGAGCAGGCGGAGGCCCGGCTCGCGCAGGCGTTGGAGGAGGCCCGGTCCGACGCGGCGGCGCGGCTCGCTCAGTCGCTGGAGGAGGCCCGGTCCGATGCGGATGCCCGTGTCGAGCGTGCGTTGGCGGATGCGCGCGAGGCGGCTCAGGCGCTGGAGGCGAACCGGTCCGACGCGGATACCCGTGTCGAGCGTGCGCTGGCGGAGGCGCGTGAGGCGGCTCGGGCCGATGCGGATGCCCGTGTCGAACGCGCGGTCGCGGACGCGGCTCAGGCGTTGGAGGCGGCTCGGGCCGATGCGGATGCCCGTGTCGAACGCGCCGTCGCGGACGCGGCTCAGGCGCTGGAGGCGGCGCGGGCCGATGCGGATGCTCGTGTCGAGCGGGCTCTGGCCGAAGCTCGGGCCGACGCGGATGCTCGGATGGCGAAGGCGCTCGCGGACGCCGCTGCTGAACGGGCAGCGGCCCTGGCGGAGGCGGAGCACCGACGCGAGCAGGCGCTCACCGAGGTCCGTGCCACGGCCTCGGCTCAGCGGAGCCGGCAACTGGCGGATGTCGAGGCTCGGACCGAGCAGGCTCTCGCGGAAGCGCGTGCCGAGGCGGAAGCCGAACGGGCCCAGGCGCTGGCCGAAGCCCGCGCCGAGTCCGAGGCCGAGCGGGTCCGGCAGTTGGAGGAAGCCGAGGTCCGCGCGGCGCGGATGCTCGCGGAGGTGCGTGCCGAAGTCGAAGCCCGCGCGGCCACCGCGCTCGCCGACGCCCGCGCCGAGTCGAGCGGCCAGACGGAGCAGGTGCTCGCCAACGTGCGTGCAGAGGCGGAGGCCCGGCTCGCGGCGGCGGAGGCTCGTGCCGCGGAGGCACTCGAGGCCGCGGTCGAACAGACCCGTTCCGAAGCCCGGGACACCCTGGCCCGTGAAGTGTGGGAACACGGGGCCCGGCTCGCGGAGTCGAACCAGGCGCGCGAAGCCGCCGAGGCGAGGAACACGGAGCTGGAGGCAACGCTCCGCTCGCTGCGGCAGGAGTTGACCGACTCGGAAGCCCTGGCGGCGCTCATCCAGGAGGACCTGGCTCGGGAGCAGAAGGCCCGGGCCTCGGTGCAGGCGGAGCTCGACGCGGCTCGCGAAGCGCTGAGCAACGAGCAGGAGCGCGCGGCTCGCTGGGAGGCGTTGCTCGCCGATACGCAGGCGCAGCTGTTGTCGGAGCGTGAGCAACAGGCCCGTGCACAGGTCGCGCTCGCGAACCTCCAGGAGTCGCTCGACGCGGAGCGGGCCCTGCGCTCCAAGCTGGAGGGTTCGGAGTCTTCGTGGAACGAGGCGCAGAGCGCACTGGAAGCGGACCGGCTGCGGCTGGATGCCGCGCTGGGCGTGGCGCGCACGGTCCTTGAGGAAGAGCGCTCGCAGCGGGCCCGGTTGGAGGCGTCGCTCGCCCAGCTCCAGCAGGACTCCGCTTCGGCGCTGGAAGAGGAGCGTGCCCGGGCTGAAGCCTCGCGGGTTTCGGCTCAGGAGGCCCGGGCGCAGCTCGAGACGGACCTGTCGGCGGCGCGTGCCGCGCGGCTGTCCACCGAGGCCGCCTTCGAGCAGACGCGCCAGACCCTTTCGGAGGTCCAGGCTTCCTTCGCCGAAGCGCAGCGGACGAACGAAGCCGCGCTGCTGGAGCTGCGGCAGTCGCACGCGGCGTCGGCGGACGAGGTGCGTGGTTACGTCCGGGAGCTGGAAGAGGCTCGCACCGCGCTGGCGGAGGCGAAGCAGTCTCAGTCGGCCCTGGATGCGACGGTGCGCGAGCTGCGCGCGGAGCTCACCGAGGCGCGGCGGTCCGAGGTCGAGGCGTTGTCCTCGCTCGATGATGCGCGTACTCAGGAGGCTCGCGATCGCGAGTCGCGCGCGAAGGATGAGACTGCGCTCCGCTCGGAGCTGGAGACGCTGCGCGCGGAGTCCGCGGCTCAGCGCGAGCGCCTGACCGAAGCGGAGCAGGCGCGGGCCGCTGTCCAGGCCCGGCTCGCGGAGGTCGAAGCCCGCCTCGCGACCGAGACCACGCGTGGGACCACGCTGGAGCAGGCCCTGGCGGAGGCGGAGTCTCGGCTTGCCGCCGTGTCCTCGCAGAGGGCCGAGCTGGAGCAGGCGCTCGCGGACGCGAAGGCCCGTCATGCAGCGGATGCCGCACGCCTGACTTCGCTGGAGCAGTCCCTGGCGGATGCGGAGTCCCAGCAGACCACGGAGACCGAGCGCCATGCATCGCTGGCGCGGACGCTCGCGGAGGCCGAGGCCCGGCTTGCCGCGGAGTCCACGCGCCGTGCTGAACTGGAAGCGGCGCTCGCGGAGGCTGAGGCCCGGCAGGCTGCCGAATCCACGCGCCGTGCTGAACTCGAAGCGGCGCTCGCGGAGGCGGAGGCCCGGCAGACCGCTGAGTCCACGCGTCGTGCTGAACTCGAAGCGGCGCTCGCGGAGGCTGAGGCCCGGCAGATCGCTGAATCCACTCGCCGTGCCGAACTGGAAGCATCGCTCTCGGAGGTCGATGTCCGGCAGGCCGCGGAGTCCACCCGCCGCTCCGAACTGGAAGCGACCATCGCCTCGGCGGAGTCCACGATCGCCGCCGAGTCCGCTCGCCGTTCCGAGCTGGAAGCTTCGTTGAAGGACGCGGAGGCCCGCCTCTCCACCCTGGAGCAGGCACTGGCGGACGCGGAGACGCGCGCCGCCTCCGAGACTTCGCGCCGGGTCGGACTGGAAGCCTCCCTGACGGAGGTCGAGTTCCGGCTCGCCGCGGAAACTTCGAACCTCAGCGCGCTGGAGGATTCGCTCGCGCAGGCGGAGGCCCGGCTCGCGGAGGGCTCGCAGTCGCAGGACGCGGCACGCGAGTCCGAAGCCCGGGCCGCGCGTCTCACGGAGTCCCTGACCGCGCGCGAACAGGAGCTGCGCGAGGCCAGCGCCCTGCGGGTCTCCATGGAAGCGCAACTGGAAGGCGCGCTCTCGCGGACCGAGCGACAGCAGCAGGACCTGGACGAGCTGCGCGCGCAGCTGGGGCTGAAGGAGCAGGAATTGACGGCCCTGCGCGCCGAGACGGCTCGCTTGGGCGCTGCTCACCAGGAGTTGATGCGCCTGGGCTCCGAGCTGCAACGGGCGCACGCCGCGCTGCATGAGCGGAGCCAGCAGGTCGGCCGGCTGGAAGCGGAGTTGGTGGACGCCAGCGACCGGCTCGCCGCGACGCGCGAGCACGCGGAAGTGCTCGTGGTGCAGCTCGAAACCGCACGCCGCTTCGCGGGCAAGGCCACGAACCTGGAGTCCGCGCTGGAAGGCCTGCGCGCGGAACTGGAAACCGCGCGCGCGGAAGCAGCCCGTCTCACGGAGACCGTCCAGACCGGGAACGAGCGCACCGCCACCCTGGAAGCACAGCTCGCGGACCTCACCACTCGCGCGGAGCGGGAACGGACCGACCTGGAAGCCCGGCTCGCGGAAGCCTCCGCCCAGGCCGGCACGGAGCAGGCCGAGCTGGAGCTGCGCCTGACCGAAGCGCTCACCAGCGCCGGCACGGACAAGGCCACCCTGGAGCTTCGCCTCAACGAAGCGCTCGCGCGAGCCAGCATGGAGAAGTCCGAGCTGGAGACGCGCTTCAACGAGCGCCTCGCAAGCACCGAGGCCGAGAAGGCCGAGCTGGAGACGCGCCTCAACGAGCTCCTCGCGAACGCCGGGACCGAGAAGTCCGAGCTGGAGACGCGCCTCAACGAACTCCTCGCGAACGCCGGGACCGAGAAGGCTGAGCTGGAGACGCGCCTCAACGAGCTCCTCGCGAACGCCGGGACGGAGAAGGCGGAACTCGAGACGCGCCTCGCCGAAACGCTCGCCCAGGCCGGCACGGAGCGGGCGGAACTCGAAGCCCGTCTCGCCGAACTCACCGAACAGGCCCGCGAGGAGAAGTCCTCCATCGAGGCCCAGCTCGCGGACGCCACCGCCCGCGCCGCGGCGGAGCGCGCCGAACTCGAGGCCCGCATCGCGGACCTCACCGCTCAAGCCGACTCCGCGAACGCGGAGCGCGACGCCCGTCTCTCGGAAGCCCAGGCGCGCGCCTCGACGGAACAGGCCGAACTCGAAGCCCGCCTCGCCCGGTCCGCCGAACAGACCCGCGAAGCCCTCGCCGCCATGGAGGCCCGGCTCGCCACGGCGCTCGAGGACGCGCGGACCGAACAGGCCGCGCTGGAGTCCCGCGTCGCCGCCCTGACCCAGGCCGCCGCCGACGCCGAGGCCCATGCCCGCCGCGCGGACTCCGAGCGCGAGCGCCTCCAGTCGGACCTGACGGTCGCCCGCGCCGCCCGCGTCCGCCTGGAGGGCCGGACCAACTCCCTGGAGACCGCCGCCGCGGATGCCGCGCGCCTCCTGGACACCGAGCGCGCTGAACGCGACCAGCTCTCCGCACGGATCCGCGAGCAGCAGGCCCGGCTGGAAGCGTTGGAGACCGAACGCGAAACCCTGGTCCAGGCCCTGGAGGAGGCGAAGTCCGCCACCCCGGCGCCCCCGGAGGACGTGCTGGAGATGGCCGCGGAGATGGAGGTCCTCCAGGCCCACGTGGAGAAGATGCAGGACCAGCTCGCCGCCCGGGAGGCCGAACTGGCCGAGCTGCGCCGCGCCAGCAGTGCCCCCGCTGCCCCTGGCTCCGCGCGCCGGGCCATGCCTGCCCTGGACGTTCCCGCCTCACCCAAGAAGGTCGGCGAGCGCGAATAAACGCGGGCGTCTACACTTCCCCCCGTGGACGCAAGCGAACGCATCTTCAAGTACCACGGCCTGGGCAACGACTTCGTCGTCCTGGACCGGCGCCGCACCGGCGTGGACATCGACGCGGAGCAGTCCCGCTGGCTGTGCGACCGGCGCCGGGGCATCGGCGCGGACGGGGTGCTCGCCATCCTCCCGTCGTCCCGCGGCCTTGCCCGCATGGTCGTCCACAACGCCGACGGCAGCATCGCGGAGATGTGCGGCAACGGCCTGCGCTGTGCGGTGAAGTATCTGGTGGACCACTCCGGCCAGCACCCCGCGCTCATCGACGTGGAGACCGGGGCCGGCGTCCTCACCTGCGAGCCCGGCTACGGCGATGGCGGCGTCGTCGGCGTGGACATCTCCATGGGCCCGGCCCGGCTGGTGGCCGCGAACCTGCCCTCCGGGACGACCGGCCAGCCCTTCGTGGGCGCCCCCGTGCCCGGCCATGAGGGTCTGCTCGGCACCGCGGTGAACATGGGCAACCCGCACCTGGTGCTCCTGGACCAGCCCCTGGAGGCCGCCGAGCGCCTGGGCCCCGGCCTGGAGCGGCACCCCGCCTTCCCGGACCGCACCAACGTGGAGTTCGTCCGCGTGGACGAGGACGGCCTCACCGTCGTCGTCTGGGAGCGCGGCTGCGGCCTCACCCAGGCCTGTGGGACGGGCGCGTGTGCGTCCGCCGTGGCGGCCGTGCTGGCGAAGCGCCTGCCCTCGAATGCCTGGCTGCGCGTCACGCTGCCGGGCGGCGACCTGAGAATCCGCGTTCCGGACGACCTGTCCGACATCCGGCTCCGAGGCCCCGTGGCCTTCGTCTTCGAAGGCGTTGTCGCGCTTCCAAGGGCCCGATAGCCTTCGGTTTTCCTCCCTTCGCCCCCCGAGCGCCGTGGCCGGTCCCATCCTCGTCGTCGACGACGACCTGTTCTTCCGACAACTCGCCACGGACCTGCTGTCGCGCCGGGGGCACCGCGTGGTGGCGGTGGAGAACGCCACCCTGGCCCTGGAAGAGGTGGGCCGGGCGACGTTCGACCTGGTGCTCACCGACGTGGTGATGCCCGGCGTGGACGGCTTCTCGCTCACCGCGCGCCTGCGCGAACGCGACCCCGAGCAGGAGGTCATCCTCGTCAGCACGCGCGACGACGTGCAGGGCTCGGAGGTCGCGCTGCGCCTGGGCGTGGCGGACTGCCTCGTCAAGCCCGTGGAGGAGTCCGACCTGCTGCTCGCGGTGGACCGCGCCATGGAGCGCGCCCAGCTGCGCCACGAGCGCGCCCGGCTCCAGGACGAGAACCTGGAGTTCGCCCGCTTCCACAACCTCCAGCAGCGCTGCCTGGAGCTGCTCTCCCATCCGGACTTGGAGTGGCTCCAGGAGCGCGTCATCGCGGACCTGGGCGCGGTGTGTGACGCGCAGAGCGCCGCGCTGTGGGTGGTGGACGACCGGGGAGACCTGGCGCTGCGCTCCTACCGGGGGCTGCTCGACAAGCAGTTCCTGCCAGAGAAGATGAGCCCGGAGGGGCCGCTGTCCCTGCGCCTGCGCGAAGCCGCTCCGTGGCTCGCGCGCGATGAGCGCTCGCCGGTGCTGTACGTGCCGCTGGTGGCCGCCGGGGAAGTGATGGGCCTGGCGCAGCTGTCGGATCCGCTCACCGGCGACTTCCGCCTGGAGCACACGCGCGACGCGAAGGTGCTGGCGGACTTCGCCGCGGTGGGCGTGAAGAACGGCCGCAAGTTGATGGCGCTCCAGCGCCTGGGCCTGCGCGACCGCGACACCGCCGCGTACAACCTCAGCTACTTCACCGACTACGCGTCCAAGGAGATCTACAAGGCGCGCAGGTACGGGCGCACGTTCTCGCTCCTGACCTTCAGCATCGACAACCTGCCGCTGGTGCGCGTGCGGCTGGGGGCGCAGGACGCGAAGAAGGCGGTGCGCGGCATCATCAAGGCGCTCAGTAAAATCATCCGCGACTCGGACGTCATCGCGAAGGCGAGCGACCAGGAGTTCTACCTCCTGCTGCCGGAGACGGACTTCTTCGGCGCGATGATGTTCGTGCGCCGCGCGGTCGCCGCCGTGCGCGACGAGCCGGACGTGCAGGACGTGGAGCAGCGCCTGCCGCTCGCGCTCGTGGGCGGTGCCAGCACGTTCCCCAAGGACGGCGAGGACTTCGACGAGCTGGTGCACCGCTGCCGCCGCCGCATGGACGAGCGCCGCGCGTCGCTCCAGCGCCGGCTGATGCTGGACGGGCTGCCGTTCTGGGACGAGGTGGACCTGCTGCTGGGCACGCCCAACAGCCCGCGCCTGCCCACGGACGACCGCGCGGAGCCCAGCCGCCGGGGCAAGGTGGCGGACGTGCTCTTCGACGAGCTCCAGGTGGAGATCGCCCGGGAGCTGGTGCGCGACCCGGGCTCGCGCGGGTTGCTCTACGTGGGCGGCCCGGAGATCCGCGCGGACCTGCCGCTCGCGGTGGGCCTGGAGCAGGCGCCGCCGGACCTGTCGTCCCGCATCTACCTGTTGGGCCGCCGCGTGGACCTGGAGTCGCACGCGGCGCTCACGCCGGTGTTCCTGGAAGGGGATGAGCGGGTGGCGCGCCACGAGTTCATCCTCTGGCTGTCGGAGAGTGCGTCGTACGCGCTCATCCAGCGGCGGGGGCGGGGCGCGACGTGGGGGTTCCACACCTCGGACACCGCGGTGGTGGACGGGCTCATCTCCAAGCTGCAGGCCGAATACGACCTGCAGCCCTACTGACGTCACGAAGCGGAGCAAGCGACCTTGGCCCAGGTGCGGAAGATCCTCATCGCCGACCCCGACCTCGACTCGGTGCGCGCCCTGTCGCGTGCGCTGCGCACGAAGGGCTATCAGGTGCACTACGCGCCGGATGGCTCGCGGGCGCTGGAGGTCGCGGTGCTCCGGCACCCGGACCTGACGCTCTTCGACGAGGCGTGCCGGCTCTTGGACGCGCGCACGTTCGTGCAGATTCTCCGCACCAACCCGCGCACGGAAGACATCCCGGTGGTGCTCACCACGTCCAGCCTGGACTCGGACCGGGCGCGGGGCATGCGGGACGGCACGCTGCGCAAGCCCTTCAACCTGGATGAAGTGCTCAGCCGCATCGAGCACATCTTCCGGCGCAACGAAGCGGCCAAGGACCTCAAGAGCGAGCAGCAGGAAATCGAAGGTTCGCTCAGCCAGCTCAGCATCCCGGACCTCATGCAGATATTGGGCATGAACAAGCGCAACGGGCGCCTGTCGCTGGAGCGCGGTTCGGAGCGCGGGGAGATCACCGTCTCGGATGGGCGCACGGTGAACGCGCGGCTGGGGAGGGTGGAAGGGGAGAAGGCGCTGTTCCGGCTGTTGGCGTGGACGGAGGGCAACTTCACCTTCACGCCCGGCACCAGCGCCGCGCGTCCGCGCATCAACCGCGCCATGGACGACGCGCTGTTGGAAGGCATGCGCCAGTCGGACGAGGTGAACCGCCTGTTGCCGGGCCTGCCGCCGCGCCACACGCGGCTGATGCTGGCGCCGGAGGTGGACCTGTCCGAGGAGCAGCACCCGGTGACAGCGCAGGTGATGGAGCTGCTGCGCCAGCCACGCGCGCTGGGCGAGGTGCTGGACCTGGCGCCCGCCACGGACATGGAAGTGCTGGGCGTGCTGTCCACGCTGCTCCAGAAGGGCGTGGCGCGCCCCACGGAGAGCGAAGGCCAGAACCTGGGCGCGGGAGACCTCATCGGCGCGGCGGAGGTGCACGCGCTGCGCGGGCGCCTGCTCCGCACACGCACGCTGGCGAAGGTGGCGACGGCGAAGGTCTTCGTGTGTGGCAGCGGTTCGTCCGCGGCGCGCCGCATCCTGGCGCGGGTGCCGGGGCTGGAGGCGATGTCGGCGGACCCGACCGCGGTGAAGAGCGGCTTCGGGACGCTGGGACGCCTGGAGCTGAGCGACGTGCTGAACGTGGACTTCTGCGTGCTGCCGCCCGCGGAGGCCGCGCGTCCGCTGTGGCGTCCGTTCAGCGCGGGGGCCATTGGCGCGCTGTTGATGGACAACTCGGAGCCGGCGGTGCGGCTGGCGCACTACCTTGCCTGGGAGGTCCGCATCCCCATCGTGGTGGTGGGCACGGAGGTGCCGGCGCCGTTGCAGGGCGCTCCGGCCGGAGTGATTGCTCCAGGGGAGGACCTCACGGAGGCCCTGCGCGCCATGCTGGTCCAGGCGCTCAACCCCGCGCCCACGCTGCCCGGTGTCACGCAGGTGCAGCGTGCTTCCGTGACGCCCCCGTGAAGCGGCGGGTTCCGGCGCTCCCGGTGTAGCGGGAGCGCACCCCGGCACCGCGGCGAGCTCAGCTCCTGCGCTCCAGGTACATGGGGAGCTCGCCCTTGGGCCACAGCGTCAGGTTCGCGTTCGGCTCCAGCGTGAAGCCGGGCGCTTCGCGCAGTCGGTAACGCTGGGCCACGGTGGCCACGATGAGCTGCGCCTCCATCATCGTGAAGCCGCTGCCGATGCACATCCTGGGTCCGCCGCTGAAGGGGAAGTACGCGAAGCGGTGCCGCTTCGCCGCGGCCTCGGGGGCGAAGCGCTCCGGACGGAAGGCGTCCGGCTCCTCCCAGAAGTCCGGATGGCGCTGCGTGACGTAGGGGCACAAGTTCACCGACGTCCCCTTCGGGATGTGGAAGCCTCCGATGACGTCGTCCTCGTCCACGGTGCGGCTGAAGATGGGCACCGACGGGTACAGCCGCATCGTCTCCTCCAGCACCTGCTTCGTGTACGTGAGCCTCGGCATGTCCTCCACCGTGGGCGCGCGTCCTCCCAGCACCGCGTCCAGCTCCGCGTGCAGCCGGGCCTCGGCCTCCGGGTACTTCGACAGCAGGCCCCATGTCCAGCTCAACGCCGTGGCGGTCGTCTCATGGCCGGCGAGGAGCATCGTCATCACCTCGGCCCCCAACTGCTCGTCCGTCATGCCCTCGCCCGTGTCCTCGTCACGCGCGAGCATCAACATGGAGAGCAGGTCACCCGAGTCGTCGCCGCGCTCGCGCCGCGTGGCGATGATGCCCCGCACGGTTTCCTGCAGCGAGGCGCGCGCAGCGCGGAAGGCGCGGTCGTAGGGGGTGGGCAGCACGGGCGGCAGCATGCGGAAGGTGCGGAAGCGCTCGGCGATCTGCTTGCCCAGCTCGGTGAAGGCCACGCCTACCCGTTCGGTCTGGTCCTCCACGGAGGTGCCGAAGAGGGCCTCCCCGACGATGGTCAGCGTCAGCCGCTTCATCTCCTCGCTGATGCTCAGGGGCGTCCCGCTCGCGGCGGCCGGCTCCCAGCGCTGGAGCATCGCCTCCGTGCGACGGACCATGCCCGCGGCCATGCCCGCGATGCGCTGCCGGTGGAAGGCGGGCTGCGCGAGCCGCCGCTGACGGAGCCAGAAGTCCCCCGTGCTCACGAGCAGTCCGTTGCCGGTGAGCCACCGGACCATGCGGTACGTGAGGTGGTCCTTCGTGTAGTTCTTCACGTGGTCCTGCAACACGTGCTTCACGCCGTCCGGATGCGCGATCAGGTGTGCGCGCTGGGGGCCCAGCCGGTAGCCCACCACGTCGCCGTACTGGCGATGAAGCGTGCTCATGCAGCCCAGGAGGTCGCGGCGCACGTCGGGCAGGATGCCCATGAGCAGGTGGCCCCGGTGACCCGGAGCCCGACGGGTGACGGCGGCGGTGGCGGTGGTCATCGGGCGCAAAGGTAGCACGCCGACATGCCCCGCGTGCATGGGCCGCGGACGCCAACGCAGGGGGCCGCGGGCGCCAACGCGCACTGCGAGTCGGTGTATCCGGAGCGCGCGTCCGTGCCGTCCCAATGAGTGCTCAGCTCCGACGCTCCAGGTACATGGGGAGCGCGCCCTTGGGCCGCAGCGTCAGGTGCGAATCCGGATCCAGCGTGAAGCCGGGCGCTTCGCGCAATCGGTAGCGCTGGGCCACGGTGGCCAGCACGAGCTGCGCCTCCATCATCGCGAAGCTGTTGCCGATGCACTGCCTGGGCCCGCCGCTGAAAGGGAAGTACGCGAAGCGGTGGCGCTTCGCGGCGGCCTCGGGGGCGAAGCGCTCCGGACGGAAGGCCTCCGGCTCTTCCCAGAAGTCCGGATGGCGCTGCGTGACGTAGGGGCTCACGTCCACCGACGTCCCCTTCGGAATGCGGAAGCCTCCGATGACGTCGTCCTCCTGCACGCTGCGGCTGAAGATGACCGCGGCGGGGTACAGCCGCATCGCTTCCTCCACCACCTGCTTCGTGTACGTGAGCCTCGGCACGTCCTCCACCGTGGGCGCGTGTCCCCCCAGCACCGCGTCCAGCTCCGCGTGCAGCCGGGCCTCCACCTCCGGGTGCTTCGACAGCAGGCCCCACACCCAGCTCAGCGACGTGGCCGTCGTTTCGTGGCCGGCGAGGAGCATCGTCATCACCTCGGCCCCCAGTTGTTCGTCCGTCATGCCCTCGCCCGTGTCCTCGTCGCGCGCGAGCATCAGCATGGAGAGCAGGTCGCCCGTGTCGTCGCCGCGCTCTCGCCGTGTGGTGATGATGCCCCGCACGGTTCTCAGCAGCGTGGCGCGCGCGTCGCGGAAGGCGCGGTCGTAGCGGGTGGGCAGCACGGGCGGCAGCATGCGGAAGGTGCGGAAGCGCTCGGCGATCTGCTGGCTCAGCTCGGTGAAGGCCGCGCCCACCTGTCCGGCCTGGGCTTCCACGGACGTGCCGAAGAGGGCCTCTCCGACGATGGCCAACGTCAGCCGCATCATCTCCTCGTTGATGCCCACGGGCGTGCCGTTCGCGGCGGCCGTCTCCCAGCGCTGGAGCAGTCCCTGCGTCTGCCGCACCATCCCCGCGGCCATGCCCGCGATGCGCTGCCGGTGGAAGGCGGGCTGCGCGAGCCGCCGCTGACGGAGCCAGAAGTCCCCCGTGCTCGTGAGCAGGCCATTGCCGGTGATCCACCGGCCCATGCGGTACGTGAGGTGGTCCTTCGTGTAGTTCTTCACGTGGTCCTGCAACACGTGCTTCACGGCATCCGGATGCGCGACCAGGTGCGAGCGCATGGGGCCTAGCCGGTAGCGCACCACGTCGCCGTACTCGCGATGGAGGGTGCCCAGGCAGCCCAGGATGTCGCGGCGCACGTCGGGCAGGATGCCCATGAGCAGATGGCCCCGGGGGCCTGGGGGCTGACGGGTGACAGTGGCGGTGGCGGCGGCGGTGGTCATCGGGCGCTTCCTCCTGGAGGGAGGTATCGCGCCGCCATGCCCCGCGTGCATGGTCCCGGGGCGCCAACGCATTGTCCGCGGGCGCCACCGCGCATTGCGAGGCGAGGCGGCGTCAGGCCATGCTGTCCCGTGATGCGTCCCCAGACGCTCCAATCCTCGCTGTTCCGCCCCCTGTTCCAGGTGGGCCTGTCGCTGGGCATCGCCCGGGAGCGGCTGCTCGAAGCGGTAGGCGTGGACGAAGCCCTGCTCGCGCGGCCGGACGTGCGGGTTCCCTACGCGGCGCTCCAGCGCGTGTGGACCCTGCTCGTCGAGGTGGGCGGCTCCGAGCCGCTGGCCGTGCGGCTCGCGCAGGCGCTGGAGCCCACCCACGTGGGGCTCGTGGGCTACGTGCTGGTCAACAGCCCCGACCTGCGCACGTCCCTCCAGCGCTATTGCCGCATCCACGCGCTGTTGGATCCGCGCACGACATGGCGAGTCCTCCAGCTGCCCGGGATGATGCGCGTGGAGCTGGAGCTGGATCCGCAGGATGCCTGGGCCTCGCGCCTGAAGCACCCCGTGGAGGGGCTGCTCGTGGCGATGGTGGCCAGCGGCCGCGAGCTCAGCGGCGAGGACTGGCGCCCCACGCGCGTGTGCGTCACGCATCCGCGCCATGCTGCGTCCTCGGACGTGGAGGAGTTCCTCGGCGTCGGCATCGAATACGGCGCGAGCGCCAACCTCGTGCAGGGCGACGAGGCCGCCGCGAACCTCCCCATCCGCCACGCGGACATCGAGCTGGGCAACCTGCTCCACGCCCGCGCCGAAGCGGAGCTGGCGCGGGTGGAGGCCCACGAGGTCCGCTCCTGGCGCGAGCGCGTGGAGGAGGTGCTCGCGGCCCAGCCCCGCACGGGGGACCTCATCCCCTCGGACGTGGCGACGCGGCTCGCGGTGAGTGAGCGCACGCTCCAGCGCCGCCTGCGGGAGGAGGGCGTCACGTTCGCGGGCCTGGAGGACGCCGTGCGCCGCGACCGCGCCTTCCAGCTCCTGCGCGACGGACAGCTGCCCCACTTCGAGATCGCCTTCCTCCTGGGCTTCAGCGACCCCAGCGCCTTCACCCGCGCCTTCCGCCGCTGGAGCGGAATGACGCCGGGACAGTGGCAGGTGTCCCAGGCCGCGAAGCCCTGAAGGAGGCAGGCGACGGAATCCGTCCCTCGCGCGGAATGTTTTCCCCATGGGCGTCCGCACACGGCCGCACCGGAGAGGGGAACACGGATGATCAAGACGCTGAGGGACGCGGAAGAGCTGGTGCGCACGCGCCACGTCATCACCGAGGTGCCCACCCATGGGCCCACGTCCCTCGTCGAACAGGTCATGGGCGGCAGGCCCACCGGCAGCTGGCGCGACCACGCGAAGGGGCGCCTCGCGTACCGGCTGGGGCGCATGCTGCGCGCGTCGAAGGACGTGCTCGCGGTGCGGCTGGTGGAGGGCAAGGTCGCCTTCGTGGACCCCACGCTCTGGCCCGCCGTCTACCGCGTCGCCATGGAGCCCGCGCGCCGCCGCCCGTCACTCCAGGGCCTGTCCCCGGACGCCCGCGCGCTGCTCTCCACCGTGGAGCGGGACAAGCGCGTCCCCCTGGACAAGGAAGGCCCGTGGACCAAGGCGCGCGAGGCGCTGGAGGAGCGGCTGCTGGTCCACTTCTCCGAGGCGCAGGATGACGACGGCCGCCACGTCGCGGTGCTGCGCTCGTGGCGGGACTGGGCGTCACCTTCGCTCAAGGCGGACGCGGCCCGGCTCTCCTACGAGGACGCCCAGGCGCGGCTGCGGGCGGCATGCGACGGGGCACCCACGGGACTGGGGCCCTGGGTCTTCTAGTGGCGCCGGGGCTTCAGGCCGCCTCGTCCAGAATCTCCAGCGCGTCCCGGACACCCGGCAGCCGGGCGAGCAGCTCGTACTCCGCGGGCTGGAGCATGGACACGCGGCGGCCCGCGACGCGCTCCATCCACAGCTCGATGCGGTGGTCGCCATCCGGGTTGACCTGGCGGGAGATGCGGGCGCGGCGGCCCTCCTTGTGACAGGCCAGGATGTCCTGCTGGAGGCTGCGCAGACGGCGGAACACCTTCAGCGCCATTCGACCCTCGGGGGTGTCGAACGTGTGGAAATGCCGGTTCCGCGACAGCGGCCGGCTGGGATCATGAAGCCTCTCCACGAGGCGGCGCACGAAAGGGTCCATCGACGGAGAAGGATAACATCCGCTACCCTGTCCCTCAGCGATGCCCCCTCGATTTTTCCCCCGCCCCTGGACGCTCGTCCTGCTCCTGCCGCTTGCCTGCAAGGACCCAGAGACAGCGGCCGCGCAGAAACAGGCCGTCCAGGTCCAGAACTCCCTGTCCCAGGGTCGTGAAGCGCTCACGAAGGGACAGTACGTCCGCGCCATCTCCGAGCTGCAGAAGGCCGCCAACGCCGCGCCAGAGAGCGTGGAGCCGCTCCTCCTCCTGGCCAAGGCCCACCAGGGCGCCGGCAACCCGGGCGCGGCCATCCTCACGCTCAAGCAGGCGGAGGGCCTCATCCCGGGCACGGACCCCGTCATCCAGAAGCAGCTCTCCGACCTGTACATGGGGGAGGGGCAGATTCCCCAGGCCATCTCCACGCTCGTGGCGCTGAGGAACGAGGGCAAGCTGTCCAACGAGGACATCCTCTCGCTGGCCCGCCTCCAGGCGCGGCAGGGGCAGCCGGACGAGGCCTTCACCACGCTGGAGCGCATCCTCCGGGAGAACCCGGACGACGCCCCGACGAAGACGGTGGAGGCCGAAATCCTGCTCATGAAGGGCGAGGAGCTGCTCGCGGCGAACCTGATGGACCGCGTGCTCCAGGGCACGCCCAGCTTCACGCCCGCGCGGCTCCTGCGCGCACGCTACTTCCTGATGAGCGGCGTCAGCGACATGGCGGAAGCGGACCTCCAGTCCGTGCCGCCCGAGGACGCGGACACCACGGATGTGGTGGCGATGAAGGCCCGCGTGCTCATGGCGCTCGGGCGCCCGGCCGAGGCGGAAGGCGCGCTCCGCAAGCTGTTGGAGGACGACGCGGAGAACGCGGAGGCCGTCGCGTGGCTGGCGGAGATCGTCTGCGCCCAGGGCCGCGCGTCGGAGGCCCAGCAGTTGGTGGACCGCGCGCTGCACCTTCGCCCGCGCTTCGCCCGCGCGCTGTACGTGCGCGGCCGCGTGCTGGAGGAGCAGAGCGACGCGCGCGGGGCGGAGGACAGCTACCGCTTCGCCCTCAAGGCGGAGCCCGCCTTCCCGCCCGCGCTGTCACGCCTGTGGCGGCTGCACCTGAAGGCCGGCCGCAAGCCGGAGGCGCAGGAGGTGCTCGAGCGGCTGGCGAGCCTGAACGAGGCGACCGTGGAGGAGAAGGCCGCGCTCGCGAACCTCTACGCCCAGTTCGAGACGCAGCTGCCGCGCGGCAAGAAGCTCATCGAAGAGGCCCTGAAGCGCGAGCCGCAGAACCCCGAGTACCTGCGCATCCAGAAGGCCATCGACAAGGCGACGCCCAAGAAGAAGAAGGCCCCGACGGGGCCCGTCATCATCCGCGGGCGGCGCTGACAGCGGGCGCGGAGGAGGGCAGCCCCTCCGCGTCCATGACGACCTTCTCCAGCGCCTTGAGCCCCTTGCGCTGGCCCACCGCCACCACGAGCAGGTTCTCACGCGTGAAGTAGCGCCGGGCCACCTCCCGCACGCGCGCGGCCGTCTGGCGGTCCACCTGATCCGCGCGGTGGCCGAACGTCTCCGGCCGGCGGAACAGCTCCACGCCGCCGAACCACCCGGCCAGCTCCCCCGGCGAGTCCTGGGAGAACTCCAGCAGCATCCGGTGGCGGCGCTTGGCGCGGTTCAGCTCCTCCTCGCCCGCCTCCTTCTCGCAGAGCTCGGAGAGCACGCGCAGCGACTCCGCCACCACGAGCGACGCCTTCTCCGGCGCGCTGGCCGCTTCAATCTCGAAGAGGCTGAGGTCGTGGTACGTGTCCAGCCCGGCCTGCACCGAGTACGCGAGGCCGCGCTTCTCCACGATTTCGAACGGCAGCCGCGACGACAGCCCGTCGTCCAGGAGGCGCCGGAGGATTTGCAGCGCGGGGAAGTCCTCGTGCTGCTCCGGCACGGCGCGGAAGGTGAGCTTGAACTCCGTCTGCGACTCGTCGTGGGAGACGAAGTGGAAGTGCGGCCCGGGGCCCAGCGGCGGCGGCGCGCTCTCCGTGGTGGCGCTGCCCTTGGGCAGGTGGGCGAAGGCGCGCTCGGCCAGGGCCAGCACCTCCGAGTGCTTCACGCTGCCCGCGGCGGACACCACCAGGTTGCCGGCCACGTAGTGCCGGGCGAAGTGCTCCAGCACCTGGGCGTGGGTGAGGGCCTTCACGGACTCGCGGGTGCCGGCGATCTTCAGGGACAGCGGGTGGCCGGGGAACAGCAGGCGCTTGGACAGGTTGTCCAGGTCGATGTCGCGCCCCTTTTCGTCCACCTCGTCGAGCATCTCCTCCAGGATGATCTGCCGCTCCACCTCCATGTCGGTGAGGCGGGGGCGGGTGAGCATGTCGCCGATGACGTCCAGGCCCACGCTCAGGTGCGACGGGTGCAGCGGGGTGTAGTAGTAGCCGTGGTCGCGGGTGGTGGCGCCGTTGAGGTTTCCGCCCACCTCCTCCACGGCCGCGTTCATCTTCACCGTGTCCGGCCAGGCCTCGCTTCCCCGGAAGAAGAGGTGCTCCAGGAAGTGGCTGACGCCGTTGTTCTCCACCGTCTCATGACGGCTGCCGGTCCTGACGTAGACGGCCAGGAGGGCGGTGTGCAGGTGGGGCGTTTCGACGGTGACGACGCGCAGCCCGGAGGGCAGCACGTCCCGGTACGGTGTAAAGCTCATGCGCGAGGAAGCCTTAACACGAAGGTCGTTCCCTGGCCGGGAATACTCTGGCAGGAGAGCGAGCCCCCGTGGGCCTGGAGGATCTGTTGGCTCACCGCGAGCCCCAGGCCCGTGCCGCCCTCCTTGGTGGTGAAGAAGGGCTCGAAGAGGTGGCGGCGGACCTCCTCCGTCATGCCGTTGCCGGTGTCGCGCACGGTGACCTCCACGTCGCCTTCCTGCGGAATGGTGGCCACGGTGAGCCGTCCTCCCGTGGGCATGGCCTCGCGGCTGTTGCGGAGCAGGTTGAGGAACACCTGCCGCAGCTGGCCCTGGTCCGCGAGCACGCGGGGCGTGCCGGGCGCGAAGTCGCGCACCACCTCCACGCCCGCGCGCACCAGCTCCTCGCGGGTGAAGTCGAGCACGCCGTCCAGCACCGCGGTGATGTCCTCCGGCTCCAGGTCCGGCCGGGCGGGGCGGGCCATGCGCAGGTACTGCTCGGTGACGTCGGTGAGGCGGTCCACCTCATGGGTGACGGCGGAGAGCAGCTCGCGCGCCTCCGTGGCGGTGTCCTGCGAATCGAATTGCGCGCTGTCCACCGCGTCCTGGAGCAGCTCCACGTTGAGGCCGATGGAGGACAGGGGGTTTCTCACCTCGTGCACGATTTGAGCGGAGATGCGGCCGACCGCGGCCAGCTGCTCCGCGCGCATCAGCGCCTCCGCCTGTGACTTGAGCTGCGCCTCGCGCGCCTGGAGCGAGCGGGCCATCTGGTCGAACTCGCGCGCGAGCAGGGCGACCTCGTCCTCGCCGCGCACGCCCAGCTGGGCGGAGTAGTCGCCTCGGCCGATGCGGGACACGCCTTCAATCAGCGTGCGCACCGGGCGCAGCGTGCGAGCGGACCACGCGGTGACGCCCACGCCCACGCCAATGGCCATGATGGACAGCGCGATGATGGTGAGGCCCGTCCTGCGCTCGCGCTCCTCCGCGCCGTCCACGCGCTCGCGGATGCGGTTGGTGAGCGTCGCGCGCAGCACGCGCAGCTCACGGCCGATGGCGCTCTCCAACTGGCGCAGCTCGTTGGTGGCGCGCGCCACCTCCTGGCTTTCGGGGGACTCGGACGCGAGCGCGGTGAACACGGCCTCCACCGCGTGGCCGTAGGCCTGGGAGTTGCGCGCCAGCTCCGCGAAGCGCGAGTCCAGCTCCATCACGAAGGGCACCTCGCCTTCCGGGGCGAAGGTGAGCACCTCGCGGGCCTTGGCGCGTGCGGCCTCCAGGCGCTGGGCCATCTGGGGGGCGTAGTACAGGCTCGCCAGCCGGATGAGTGCGCGGCGTGTCTCCACGCTGTTCTGCTCCAGCACGCGCTCGGTGTCCTTCTCCTGGCTGGTCTGGAAGGTCTCCAGCGCGGCGGCGTCCTGGGACAGCTGGAGGTAGCCCTGGCTGACGAGCCGGATCTCCAGCCGGTTGCGGTGCAGCTCCGCCACGCTGAAGAGGGACACCGCCCCGAACGTCAGCAGCACCAGCGCGTAGCCCAGGAAGATGCGGGTGGCGAGCGAGAGCTTCATGGAGGAGGGGACAGGACATACGTCCTGGAGCGGGCGCATTACAGCGCAATCCCCTCCGCGCCGCCTGCTTCCGGCCGCCTGGACTCCACCCCTCCGGGGAAGGGGGCTGGTAGCGTCCACCACATGGCTCCGCGCTTCGTCCGCTCCACGCTCCTCGCCGCCGCCCTGGTGGCCCTCACCCCCGCCTGCGGAGAGAAGGAGGTCCGGCCCGGCCTGACCCTCCTCTCCGCATCCTGTGCCGGCACCCAGCCCCTGGCCGGGGTGACGCACCTGCGCTTCCGCGTGACGGGCCCGGGTCTCGACACGCCCCGTGAGCGGGTGTCGACGGTGGAGTGGGCGGAAGAGGACGTGCCGGCCCTGCCGCCCGGCAGCGCGCGGGTGCTGGAGGTGCGGGCCTACGTGGGAGCCCCGGACCAGGGCGGACAGCTGGTGTCGCTGGGGCGCACCCCGCCGTTCGACGTGGCGGAGGGACAGGCGCCCAAGGTGAGGCTGTTCCTGCGGCGGCTGGGGGAGTTCGTGCCGGTGAACCTGGCGTCGGATCCGGGGACGTGCTCGTTGCCGGCCGAAGCGCGCGCGGCGCACACGGCCACGACACTGCCGGATGGGCGGGTGTTGATCACCGGAGGCTACCTTCCCCAGGCGAATGGCACGCGCCCTGTGTCGGGAACGACGGAGGTGTTCAATCCGGCGGACGGCACGTTCAGCCCCGGGCCGGACGTGGGCGCGAGGGCCTTCCACACGGCGTCGCTCTTGCCGGATGGCCGCGTGTTCCTGGCGGGCGGCGCGGAGTCCTTCGCTCCGGTGTCATTGCAGTCCACTGCGCGCCTCGTGGAAGTGACGGCAGGCGCGGTGAGTGAACTCACGCCCAAGGCGGCGCGCTACCAGCATGCGGCGGCGGTGAATTCGGCGGGCCAGGTGCTGCTGGTCAGCGGACGCGCGGCGGACGGCAGCACGGTGGACACGATGGAAGGCTTCGACGCGGCCACAGGGCGCTTTGTCTATTACGCCGCCCCGTATGCCTTCGTGGACGCGGCGCTGACGGTGGAGCGGAGCGGAAAGATCTTCCAGGTCGTGGGCGGAGCGACTGTCGTAGGGGCCAGGAGAGACGTGGATGCCTTTTCGTTCGGCGACGACGACATCCACTCACTGGCCGCGGGGGCTGACCTTCGTGTCCCTCGGGTGGGCGCCGCCGTGGCGCTGCTGGGCAGGGCGGACGAGGAGCCACTGCCCCTGGTCATGGGCGGCTTCGACGGCGTGGATCCGGCGCAGGGCGCGCGCCCGGTGGGCGCCTCCGAGCTCCTGAATGGCGTGATCCACGTGGAGGACGGTCCCGCGTTGATGCCCCGGAGCAACCTGTGCGCGGTGACGCTGACGGACGGCCGCATCGTGGCGCTAGGTGGGCGGGGCACCGGTATCGGCACGACGTACGCGGTCCCGTGGGCGGAGTTGATCACCCCCCATGCGGGCGCGCAGCCCACCGTGCTGGGCCTGACGTTGATGCCGCAGCCGCGCGTGTGGCACACGTGCTCCGCGCTTCCGGATGGCTCCGTGCTCGTGGTGGGCGGCGTGGATGACAGCACCGGGGAGACTCGCGCCAACACCGAAGCCCTGGTTGTGATGCCGCCCCCGCGCGACTGAAGCTGCTACGCTCCAGGTCCCATGAGGGACTGTCTACCTGCCCGGTTTGCTCTGGCCCTGGCGTTGCTCCTGACGACCGCGGAGGCCATCGCGCGTGCGCAGGAGGAACTCGCGATCCGCACGGTGCTGCTGTCGGAGCACCCGTCGGATTCTGCGCCCACCCTCTACGTGAAGGGGAAGGTGGCCACCGTCCTCCGGTTCGAGACGTCCGTGGACCCCGCGCGGACCCGCATGCTGGCATGGGAGGGCCGGTTCGAGCCGCTGCTCGCGGGCGGACGCAAGGTGGTCGTGGAGCCTCTCCGGGACCTGGGGGAGGACGAAGGTGTTCCCTTGTTGGTGACGCTCGCGAACGGCAAGCAGGTGCCGTTCCTGCTCAAGCCCGCGGAGGAGGGAGGGCGGAACGCGGTGGATCAACAGGTGAACGTGTTCGAGGACCCGCGCGGCTATGACGCCATGTACTCGACGCTGATGGACTCGCTCAAACAGCGTCGCGCCCTGGAGGACGAGAACCATCGCCTGCGGGAGGAAGAGCACTCCGCGGATCACGCGCTCGCGACGCTCCTGGCCCAGGGAAACCTCAAGCACACGCCCTTCACCCGTCGCCAGGGTTGGCGCCTCAAGGAAGAAGGGGCGGACATCCTGGTGGAGGTGCTCTCCAGCAAGACGCTTCCGAAGATGGCGGTGTTGTTCACCCTGACCAACCGCGATGCGAAGAAGCCCTGGCGGATGATGGAGGCCCGGCTGTCCACGGTCTCCGGCGGGAACTCACGTGCGTTCGCGCTGCGCATGCAGCAGGAGGAGATTGCTCCGGGCGCCATGGGCCGCATCGCCGTGGTCGCTGACGACAGCGCCTTCCAGTCACCGCAGGGTCTGGAGCAACTGGCGCTGGAGTTGTTCCGGTCCGACGGCCTGTCCCAGGCCTACCTCGTCCTGGAACAGCGTTTCATCCGAGAGTAGATCGACGCGACATGAACGCACCGCGCAAGTGGTCCCCGGTTGCCCTCGTGCTGGCCCTGTCGCTGGGCTGCACCACGACCCGAGGGGGCGTGGGGCTTCATTCGGACGGGACGCCCAAGCCGGAGGACTGCCCCGAGGATGCGCTGAAGACGATGCGCATCCTCCGCCTGCGCGTGGGTGACGGAGCGAATGTCACGCTCGACATCAATCAGGACGACGTCAGCCCCATCACGCTCTACGAGGGGCCCGTGGAGAGCATGCTCATCTCCAGCCTCGGGCCTCTTGAAACGACCACCCGTCTCTACGGGCGCGTGTGGACCGGAGGACCCCAGGTGGTGGTCCGGTACTACGAGGCGCATCCACCCGACGGCGACAAGATCCCCATCTGTGCCGTGGCGAGGCTCTCCAAGGGGCAGTTGCGGAAGCGGCCTGACTCCAAGCCCGGAACGGCCATCCTGGAGTTCTCCTCGGCGGGCGTCGACATCGTCGAGTCCTACCGCTGAAACACGAAGGCCCCGCGTCCCGGTGAGGGGACGGCGGGGCCTTCCTGCTTCAATCCGGGAGTCGGATCAGGCGTTGGACGGCGGGGCTTCGGAAGGCTTCGCCTCGCCCTCGGTGGACGCCGTCGGCTCGGTGGCGGCCGGGGCTTCCGTGGGCGTGGCCGCGGCGGCGGCGCGGGCCTCTGCTTCGGCGCGGGCGCGGGCCTGCTCGTCGCTGCGCTGGTCGCTGGCGGCGACCTCGTCCGGCGTCAGCTCCGTGCGGTCCGCGAGCATGCCCGTCTTCTTCTCCAGGTCCTTGATGGCCCGGCGAAGCAGGTCGCGCTCCAGGAGCGTGCGGTTGAGGCGCTTCTCCAGCGCCTTGTACTTGTCCTTGCCCAGGTCGGCCTCGGACTTCGTCACCGCCAGGATGCGCGCGTGCGTGTCGGCGCGGCCCTTGAGGCGGCGGACTTCCTTCTCCAGCTCCGCGGCGCGAGCGCGGTCCTTGTTCGCCGCCTGCTCCAGCCGGTTCATCTTCTCGCGGTCCGCGTCGTTCAGCTCGCGGTAGCGGCGCACGGGCTCCGCCGGGGCGACGGGCGCGGGCGTCACGGCCACCGCCGCGTTCACCACGGGCTCGCTCGCGGGCGCGGCGATCTGATCCGCGGGCGCCGCGGCCGGAGCAGCGGCGGCGGGAGCCGTGACAGGCGCGGGGACGGCTGCGGCAGGGGCCTCACGGCGGCGGGGGCCATTGCGCGACTCGGTCTCCGCGCGCAGCCGGGCGTTCTCCGTCAGGGCCTGCGCCAGCTCCGCGCGGGTCTGCTCCAGCTGGATGCTGGCGTTGCGCTCCACCTCGGCGCGAGCCTTCACCAGGTCGTTCGAGCCCTTCTCGCCTTCCTTCTGCTCGAAGAGCTTCCGCTTGGTCTGCTTGAGCTGCTCCTTGACCTCCTGGAGCTGCGCGCGCTGCTCGTCCAGCTCCTTCTGCTTGCGCTGGACCTCCGATTCCGCCTTCGCGCGCGCCTTGCTCTCGGACTCCAGCTCGCCCCGGAACGACGGCGCGGAAGAGGAAGAAGAGAGCGAGGGACGGCCCGCGTTGGCACCAGCGCCGCTCTTGTCTCCGAAGAGCAGCAGACCGAGCGTCACGGCGAACCCGATCGATACGAGGATGAGTGCAACCAGCAAGGGAACGACCTCCACAGAAGGATGCAAAAAGCGGGGCAGCCTACCGCTGGGACATGGCGCGTCAAGGCTTCACTGGCAGGCAACCCGGCGGGCCCCACCCGCCGCGCTGGCCGGGTCGTGGCGTCCGCCTGCATTCCGGCTCCCCCATCAGCGCCGTCCTGGGGCACGCTCGCGTCCCATGGCGCACCTGGAGCTGAAGCCGAAGCGGGACGTGTCGAGCTTCCGCAAGCTCGCCATCGGCAGCTGGGCGACCGCGTATGACCCCACGGTCTACGGCACACTGACGGTGCGCATGGACGCCGCGCTCGCCTGGCTGGACGCCTTCCACCAGCGCACCGGCGTGCGGCTCACCGCGACCCACCTGGTCCTCAAGGCCATGGGTGAAGCGCTGCGCCGCTGTCCGGACGCCAATGCGCTGCTGCGCTACCAGCGCATCTATCTGCGTCAGCGGATCACCGTGTGCGCGGCGCTCCCCGGTGCGGATCAGCGCGGCCTCACGCCCGTGCGCATCGAGGACGTGGACCAGAAGTCCGTGCACGCGCTGGCGCTGGAGGTGGAGTCCACCGCAGCGCGCGTGCGCGAGGGCCGGGACGCCCAGGTGGAGCAGGGCCGGAGCCTGCTCACGCGCGTGCCACACCTGCTCCTGCACCGCTTCACCGGGCTCGTGTCGTTCCTCACGTACACGCTGAACCTGGATCCGTCATGGCTCGGCCTGCCCAGGGATCCGTTCGGTGCCGCGGTGGTGGTGGACGTGGGCGAGCTGGGACTGGAGACGGCGTACCTGCCACTCGCGCCCTTCACCCGCGTGCCCATCTTCCTCGCGCCCGGCGCGGTGCGCGAGGTGGCGGTGGTGGAGGAGGGGAGGGTGGTGCCCGGACACGTGATGAACATCAACGCGTCCTTCGACCACCGCTTCCTCGACGGCTACCACGCGGGCGTCATCGCCAGCACGCTGCGCGAGATGCTGGAGCATCCGGAGGAGGCCTTCGGTCCGCTCCCGGCTCCATCGGCGGAATAGCCCGCCGTCAACGCTGTCCGTTCCCACGCGCGAAGCGTCCGGGAGGCTGGCCCACGCGCTTGCTGAACGCCGCGGTGAAGGTGCTCGCCGAGCTGTAGCCCACGCGCTCGGCCACCTCCGTGATGGAGAGCTCCTGGCCGCGAAGCAGTCCCCTCGCGACCGCCATCCGCCAGTCCAGCAGGTACTCCATGGGGGGCAGGCCCACGGTGCGCGTGAAGCGCTCGAAGAACACCGAACGTGAGAGCGCCGCGCTCTTCGCGAGCTGCGCCACGGTCCAGGGTCGCGTGAGGTGGCGGTGCATCTGCCGGATGGCGGGTGCGAGCCGCGCGTCCGCCAGTCCGCGCAGGAGCCCCGGAGGTGTGTCGCCGCTCGGCGTGGACCGCAGCGCCTCGATGAGCAGCAACTCCACGAGCCGCGTCAGCACGAGCTCGCGCCCCGAGCGCTGTTCGCTCGTTTCATCCCTGACGAGCTGGACCAGCGTGGAGAGCCGCTCCACGCCGCGCACGTGCACCAGGACCGGGAGCAACGACACCATCAGGGCCGCGTCAGGCGAGTCGAAGACGAAGTAACCCCCAAGCAGTCGCACGTCCGGGCGGCCACCACGCCGGCCGTGACGCACCTCCCCGGTGGGGGACGGGGCCACCTTGGGGTCGACACGTTCGGGCGTCACCGGCTCGAAGCCGGAAATGGTGAAGCCCGGCGTCGCCGGCAGCAGCACGAAATCGCCCCCCTCGATCGTGAGGGCCGGCTGTCCGTCGACGGCGAGTCGGCAGCGCCCTTCGAGCACCGCACAGAAGCTGGGCTGACCGAAGTCCGAGTAGCGAACACCCCATGCGCCAGCGCCGCTGATGCCCTTCGAGAAGATGGCCCTGGGCTGAAGCAGCGCGATGACTTCCGAAAGAGGGTCGGTCATGTCCGGACGCTAGCAAAAGAAACACGGACTCTCCGTAGTGGAGCGTCCTGAATGCCGCCGGTACCTTCAGAACATCAACGCCGCGCGAATCGCGGCCAAAGGAGACGGCATGAAGACGGTGCTCATCACGGGGTGCTCTTCTGGATATGGACTCGAGACGGCACGCCAGTTTCACGCGCAGGGCTGGAACGTGGTCGCCACCATGCGAACGCCGCGTGAGGGTGTCCTTCCTTCCTCGGACCGCCTGCGCGTGGTGCCGCTCGACGTGACGAAGCCGGAGAGCATCGCCGCCGCGCTGGAGGCGAGCGGGCCCATCGACGTGCTCGTCAACAACGCGGGCATCGGACTCATGGGCGCCTTCGAGGCCACGCCGATGGCCACGGTGCGCGAGGTGTTCGAGACCAACGTCTTCGGCGTCATGGCGATGACGCAGGCGGTGTTGCCACAGCTTCGTGCACGCAAGTCGGGCGTGATCGTGAACGTGACCTCCAGCGCGACCCTGGCCCCCATGCCGCTGGTGGCCGTCTACACCGCGAGCAAGGTGGCCATCGAAGGGTTCACGGAGTCGCTCGCCTTCGAGCTCGAGGACTTCCACCTGCGCGTGAAGCTCGTCGAGCCGGGCTATTGCCCGAGCACCCGCTTCACGAGCAACGGCACCCCCCGCATGGAGGGGCTGTTCCCCGAGGCGTACGCGCCCTTCGCCCAGCGCATCTTCGCCTCGCTCGGACAGCCCTCCGCGGTGACGCGCGAGTCCGACGTGGCCGAGGCCATCTGGCGAGCCGCGAACGACACGTCGAAGACGCTCCGCTTCCCCGCCGGGCCAGACGCGGTGGCGCTGGCCCGGTCGGCGTGACCCTCCGGGAGCCTGTCAGTACGCGTACTCCCAGCCGCCACGGCCGCGGGTGCGCTGGCCCATCCGCGCGCTCATCTCGCGCAGCCGGCGCACGCGCTCGGGGATGGGCGGGTGCGTGGAGAACAGCGACATCACTCCGCCGTGGTGCAGCGGGTTGACGATGAACAGGTGCGACGTCGCGGGGGCCCGGTCATACGGCATGGCCTCCGCGCCGCGCTCCATCTTCAGGAGCGCGCTCGCCAGCGCATCCGGGTCGCCGCACAGCTCCGCGCCTGTGGCGTCCGCGCCGTACTCGCGCGAGCGGCTCACCGCCAGCTGCAGCAGCGTGGCCGCGATGGGCGCCAGCAGCAGCAGGCCCAGGTTGGACAGCGCCCCGGCCACGCCGCCGCCCTCGTCATCATCGCTCCGGCTGAGCATGCTGCCGCCGAACCAGAAGAGCATCTGCGCCGCGTAGCTGATGATGCCCGCGAGCGTCGCCGCCACCGTGCCGATGAGCGTGTCCCGGTTGCGCACGTGGCCAATCTCGTGCGCCAGCACGCCCTCCAGTTCGCGCCGGTCCAGGATGTCCATGATGCCCGCCGTCACCGCGACGGCCGCGTGGCTCGGGTTGCGTCCCGTGGCGAACGCGTTCGGCTGCGCGGTGGGCAGGATGTAGACCTTCGGCTTCGGCATGCCCGCTCTCGCGGCCAGCCGCTCCACCATCTCGTGCAGCCACGGCGCCTGCTCGTAGGACAGCGGCTGCGCGCCGTGGATGGCCAGCGCGATGCGGTCGCTGAACCAGTACGAGCCGAAGTTCATCACCACCGCGAAGAGGCCCGCCATCATCAGCCCCTGCGCGCCGCCCAGCCGCTGGCCGATGACGAGCACCAGGCCCGTCAAGCCCGCCAGCAGCACGGTCGTCTTCAATGCATTGCCCAGCCGGTGCCACCCGCCGCCCTTGAGCGCCGGTGCGGCCGGTCCTCGGGTTGTCATGTGGGGGTCACGCTGCGCCATGTTCCTCGTTCCGTGCCTTTCGCCCCGCCATGGGGGCCACACGAAACGTAAGCAGGAGCAGGGGGGCGTCAATGTAACGGGTCCAGGCTACCCCGGAGGCCCATGGCCCCGGCTGCCGCCCGTCCCAAAGGTAGTGCCGGTCTTAAAGATAGAAACGATCCGCCACGCCCGCCGTACGCTGAAGGATGGCGCTCCACCCGAGCCAGACGTCAATGCCACTGTCGCCCGCCTTCGACTCGCTCCCCAGGGCACCGAGCGAGCCCGTGCAGCCCGCCACCGTGCCCAGCCCGGAGTCGCGCACGTGCTCGAGCAGTGCTCGCACGGTGGGCATGCCCCGCGCCTCGAAGCGGTCCGCCACGTCCTCACGGCCGGCGAAGTCCGGTTCGTCCAACCTGTCCAGGAGGAAGCGCTCCAGGGCCCACCAGAACAGGTACACCTCCACACGCCGTCCGGCCGCTGTCGCCGCCGCCGCGATGGAGAGCCCCTGGTGCACCCGGTCGTATTCGCCACTGTGCAGGAAGACGACGACCCTGTTGTCCGGCGTGCTCACGCGGTCGCTCATACCGTCCAGAAGCCACCGCGTCCATTCACACCCGGGGGGCGACCGGTGGGGCCCTTTGGCTTGCACCTCGGCCCTGGCGCTTGGTAGGAACCTAACGACCTTCCAGGCTTACAGGTTTTTTGCAGCGACAGCGCGGGTGGCTTTCAGCGACATGGGCGACGAGACGACAGCCAGGCGGAAGGATGCCCACCTCGACCTGTGCGCGACCGGCGATGTGGAACCGGCACAGAACTCCACGTTGCTGGAGAACGTGCACCTCATCCACTGCGCCATGCCGGAGATGGCGGTGGAGGACGTGGACCTGTCCACGCCGTTCCTGGGCAAGCGCCTCCAGGCGCCGCTGCTCGTCACCGGCATGACGGGTGGCACGGACCGCGCGGGCGCGGTGAACCGGGACCTGGCGCTGCTCGCGGAGCGGCACGGCCTGGCCTTCGGCGTGGGCAGCCAGCGCGCCATGGCGGAACACCCCTCGCGCGCGGCGTCGTACGCGGTGCGCGACGTGGCGCCCACGGTGGCGCTCCTGGGCAACATCGGGCTGTACCAGGCCATTGGCCTGGGCGTGGACGGCGTGCGGCGGTTGATGGACGCCATTGGCGCGGACGGCATGGCGCTGCACCTCAACGCGGGCCAGGAGCTGACGCAGCCGGAAGGCGACCGCGACTTCCGCGGCGGCTACCGCGTGGTGGAGGAGCTGGCGCGCGCGATGGGCGACCGGCTGCTGGTGAAGGAGACCGGGTGCGGCATCGGTCCGGACGTGGCGCGGCGCCTGGTGGAGCTGGGCGTGCGCAACGTGGACGTCTCCGGGCTGGGCGGCACGTCGTGGGTGCGCGTGGAGCAGCTTCGCGCGGTGGGCTCGCAGGCGCAGGTGGGTGAGGAGTTCAGCGGCTGGGGCATCCCCACCGCGGCGGCCATCGCCAGCGTGCGCAAGGCGGTGGGGCCGGAGGTCCGGCTCGTGGCCAGCGGCGGGGTTCGCGGCGGGCTGGAGTCCGCGAAGGTGCTCGCGCTGGGCGCGGACCTGGCGGGCATGGCGCTGCCGCTGTTCCGGGCCCAGCAGCAGGGCGGGCTGCCGGCCGCGGAGGAGGCGCTGAAGGTCATCCTCACGGGCCTGCGCCAGGCGCTGGTGCTGACGGGCAGCCGCACCGTCGCGCAGCTGCGGCAGCGGCCTCGCGTGGTGACCGGCGCGTTGAAGGATTGGTTGGCGGCGTTGTGATGCAGGGTGGATCCCAGGTTGGGAAGGAAGAACATGTCTGACACCGTGACGTCCCGGCTCGCCGGATTCCACAAGCTGCCCTTGGAGGAGCGCCTGGCGCGCATTGGCCAGATGTTCCGGCTGACCGAGGCGGAGTTGGATCAGCTGCGCGGCGAGAACGGCCTGGACCTGTCCATCGCCAACCAGATGATCGAAAACGCGGTGGGCACGTTCTCCCTGCCGCTGGGCCTGGGCCTGAACCTCAACGTCAACGGGCGCGACTACCTGGTGCCCATGGCGGTGGAGGAGCCCTCCGTCGTGGCGGCGGTGTCGTTCGCGTCGAAGATCGTCCGCGAGTCGGGCGGCTTCTACGCGGAGGCCGACGAGTCGATGATGATCGGCCAGGTGCAGGTCTCCAACTACGGAGACCCCGGCCGCGCGTCCGAGAAGATCCTGGATGCGAAGGATGAGATCCTCGCCCTGGCGAACAGCTTCCACCCGGCCATGGTGGCCCGCGGCGGTGGCGCGAAGGACGTGGAGGTGCGCCTGCTGCCCGCGCCGGAGGGGCCGCGCGGCGAGCCGCTGCTCATCGTCCACCTGCTCATCGACGCGCAGGAGGCGATGGGGGCGAACCTCATCAACACCATGGCGGAGGGCGTGGCGCCGCTGATTGAACAGCTGACCGGCGGCCGCGTGTACCTGCGCATCCTGTCGAACCTGGCGGACAAGCGGCTCGCGCGCGCCACGTGCCGCATCCCGCTGCCGCTGCTGGCGGACTTCGGCCTGCCGGGCGAGGTCATCGCCGAGGGCATTGCCCAGGCGAGCCGCTTCGCGGAAGCCGACCCGTACCGCGCCGCCACGCACAACAAGGGCGTGATGAACGGCATCGACGCGGTGGCCATCGCCACGGGGCAGGACTGGCGCTCCATCGAGGCCGGTGCCCACGCGTTCGCGTGCCGCAAGGGGCAGTACCGCCCGCTGTCCACCTGGTACCTGGAGGAAGGGCACCTGGTGGGCCGCATCGAGCTGCCGCTGGCGCTGGGCCTGGTGGGCGGTCCCATCAAGATCCACCCGGGCGCGCAGGTGGCGCTCAAGCTGATGCGCGCCACCAGCGTGCGCGAGCTGTCCATGGTGTTCGCGGCGGTGGGCCTGGCGCAGAACTTCGCGGCGCTCCGCGCCCTGGGCTCCGTAGGCATCCAGAAGGGCCACATGGCCATGCACGCGCGCAGCGTCGCCGTCACGGCGGGCGCGCGCGGCGGGGACGTGGAGAAGGTGGCCAACCTGCTGGTGAAGGCCGGGCACGTGAAGGTGGAGAAGGCGCGGGAGATCCTCGCGAACCTGCCGCCGGAGCCGCCCGCCGTCGCCACCCTCACCAACGGCTGACGTCCGCCCCCGGGCGCTCCCCTGACACAGGGAGCGCTTGACGGGGCGGGGCGGTGCGCGGAATGAAGGCGCCCGCCCCCTTCGCGTGCCTGGTGCCATGACTTCCGCAATGAAACCCCTGGTCGCCTTCGGTGCCGGCAAGGTCATCCTGCTGGGCGAGCACAGCGTGGTGTACGGCTACCCCGCCATCGCCGGTCCCCTGAGCATCGGCGTGGTGGCGCGCGGTGGGCCTTCGCGCTCGTGCGTGCTGGACGTGCCGGTGACGGCGGACGCGGCGCAGAAGCGGATGATGCGCAAGGCCTTCGCGCGGGCGGCGAAGCTCGTGGGCGAGCCGAAGGTGAAGGTCACGCTGGAGCCGCAATTGCCCCTGTCCGCGGGGCTGGGCAGCTCCGCGGCGCTGGCGGTGGCCACGTCGCGCGTGCTGCTGCAGGCGGCGGGGCAGGAGCCCACGGCGAAGGCGACGGCGCGGCTGGCGTGGGAGATGGAGCAGGAGTTCCACGGCACGCCGTCCGGCGTGGACCACACCACCAGCGCGGAGGAGAAGCTCATCCTCTACCGCCGGGTGCAGGCCCCGGCGGGTGTCACGGGCCGCGCGCGCGAATTGAAGAGTCCGCGGCCGGTGTCCGTGGTGGTGGCGCTGGCGGGCGCGCGCAGTCCCACGAAGCTGACGGTGGGGGCGCTGCGCGAGCGGCAGGCGCGGTGGCCGGAGCGCTACAAGCGGCTCTTCGGCCAGGTGGGAAGGCTCGTCACCGAGGCGGCGAAGACGGTGGAGGCGGGCGACCTGGAGGGGCTGGGGGACGCGATGAACGTCAACCAGGGCCTCCTGAACGCGCTGGGGCTGTCGTCACCAGCGCTGGAGGACATGGTGTTCCGGCTGCGCTCGCTGGGCGCGCTGGGGGCCAAATTCACCGGGGCGGGAGGTGACGGTGGCGCGGTCATCGGCCTCTTCCCCGAACCGGAGCCCGTGGTCGCGCAACTGACGCGTGACGGCGTGCGCTGCTTCGCGAGTCAGCTCGCGGGGCCTCGGGTCCAGGGAGACATTCCATGAAGGCAACGGTCCGGGCGCATCCCAACATCGCGCTCGTGAAGTACTGGGGAAAGCGCGACGAGGCGCTCATCCTCCCGCACCAGTCCAGCCTGTCGCTGACGCTGGCTCCCATCCACGTGACGACGACGGTGGAGTTCGGCGCGCCGTCGGACACGGTGGAACTGCACGGCCACGCGGCCAGGGGCAGCGAGCGCGACCGCGTGCTGCGCCTCTTGGACGCGGTTCGCGTGCAGGCGGGGCGCGACCTGGGCCCCGCGAAGGTGGTGTCGCGCGGGGACTTCCCCATGGCGGCGGGCCTGGCCAGCAGCGCGGCGGGCTTCGCGGCGCTGGCGGTGGCGGGGCGCGCGGCGGCGGGGCTGCCCCAGGACACGCGGGCGTCCAGCATCCTGGCGAGGCGGGGCAGCGGCTCCGCGTGCCGCAGCGTGCAGGGCGGCTTCTGCGAGTGGATGCGCGGCGAGCGCGAGGACGGCGAGGACAGCTACGCCGTGCAGCGCTTCGACGCGGGCCACTGGGCGGACCTGCGCATGGTGGTGGCCATCCTCGACCGCGGCGAGAAGGAGGTGAAGTCGCGGGACGGGATGAAGAACACGGTGGAGACGAGCCCCTACTATCCTGCGTGGGTGAAGGACGCGGAGGCGGAAGTCCCCCGCGCCCGGGAGCTCATCGCGAAGAAGGACCTGGAGGCGCTGGGCGAGCTGTGCGAGCGCAACGCGTGGCGCATGCACTCCACCTCGCTCGCGGCGGATCCGCCGCTCTGCTACCTGAACTCGGCGACGCTGGGGCTCATCCAGCACCTGCGCGAGCAGCGCAAGAAGGGCGTGCCGGTGTGGTTCACGCTCGACGCGGGGCCGAACCCGGTGCTGCTGACGGACGCGGCCCACGAGGTCGCGGCGGAAGCCCTGGCCCGCGCCTGCGGAGCCGTGGACGTGGTGCGCTGCGTGCCCGGTGGTGACGCGACGCTGCTCACCGAACACCTGTTCTGACGAACGGCGCATGACGCTGGAGCAGCCCTGATGCTCCAGCGGATGCACGGCGAGAGTCCCGCTGGGACTGGCCGGCCGCGGCGCACCGCTCGAACCTGTCCGACTGTCGGACAGGTTTGGCAACCACAGCCCCGCCGCATGGTCCGCTGTGGCATCGATTGACACGTCCCACGCTTGCTGGGACTTGCCTCGCAAGGCCGCTGCCGCTGTGCGACGGTACGGCGCACGGCCCGGGACGCGGGTCGGATCCCCATGAACGCGCTGTGCCTGCGCACGGCGTGCCGCGCGTGGACGAGGTGACACACGGATGGACCGAGCGCTCTCCGCCCCAGGCAAGCTGTTCATCTCCGGTGAGTACGCCGTGCTGTGGGGCGGCGTGTCGCGTCTCGCGGCGGTGGCGCCACGCACGGCCGCCTATGTGCGCAGGCGTCAGGACTCGCGTGTGCACATCTGCCTGGAGGAGGGGACGCTCCAGGGCCTCACCACGCCTCGCGGCGTGAAGTGGGACCGCGAAGTGCCCGCCGGCTTCTCCTTCGTCGCCCGCACGCTGGATGAAGCCCTGCGCGCGCACGGCCGCGCGAGCGTGGGCTTCGACGTGGCGGTCGCTCCGGGCGCTCTTGGGCCCGGCGGCCACAAGCTGGGCATCGGCGGCAGCGCGTCCGCGACGGTGCTCGCCGCGGAGGCCGCGCGCTTCGTGCTGGAAGAGAAGTTCGACGTCCTCAAGCTCGCCCTCACCGCGCACACGCTGGGGCAGGGCGGCAAGGGCAGCGGCGGCGACGTGGCCACGAGCTTCGCTGGGGGGGCCGTGCGCTACCGGCGCTACGACGTCACCGCGCTCGCGGACGCCGCCAACACCGGTCGCTTCAACGCCGCGCTCGCGGAGTCCCCGCCAGTGGACCTCTGGCGCATGCCCGTGCCGCGCGTGTCCATGCTCTACGCCTTCACCGGAGAGAGCGCGTCCACGAAGCTCCTCATCGGTCAGGTGGAGGCCCGCCTCGCGGAGGCTGGCCGCAAGGCCTACGTGGAGCGCTCCGACGCGTTGGGCCATGCGATTGAGAACGGCCTGGGCGGCGGTGACTTCCGCGCCTTCGCCGAAGCCGTGAAGGCCCAGCACGCGCTGCTCCTGGAACTGGGCCCGCTGGAGACCGAAGGCATGCGCCGCGTGCTGGCCATCGCCGCGTCCTACCACTGCGCGGGCAAGCTCTCCGGCGCGGGCGGTGGTGACGGCTGCATCCTCTTCGCCCCGAACGCCCAGGCGCGCGAAGCGCTGCGAGAAGGCCTGGAGTCGCGTGGCTTCCTCACGCTGACACTGGACGTGGAGCAGGGCGTGCGCGGCGAGGCGCAGGTGGATGCGCGGCTTCGCGGCTGGGTGGACGCGCTCACGTGAAATTCCGCGCGGCGCGCGCCCGGGCCCGCCGTTAGAACATGTGACCGAACGTGATGTAGAAGCGCTGACGGCCCGTCTCGGTGGAGCGCGCGTAGTCCATGCGCACCACGGCCGCGCGGCGCGAGAAGCGCAGGCCGCCGCCGATGCCCGGGTGCCACTCATGCCACTTGCCGTCCGTCACACCCGGATGCCACACGCGGCCCAGGTCCAGGAACACCACCGCGCCCAGCGCCAGCGGCTGCCCGAAGAAGGCCATCCGAGCCGCCTGGAAGCGCAGCTCGGAGTTGCTGAACGCCTTCACGTTGCCGGCGAAGCGGTTGCGCTCGATGCCGCGCACGCTGCTCATGCCGCCAATGCCCTCGGACACGTTGACGCCGCCCGTGGTCATCCACTCGAAGAACGGCACCTCCCCGAAGAGCATGTCCAGCGTGAGCCGCTGCGCGAAGATGAGCCGCGGGGTGATGCGGATGTAGCGGCGCTCGCTCAGCGTCACGCCCGCGTACTGGTAGCGGCTGAAGGTGGCCAGGCCCGACACGCGCAGCGCGATCTCCTCCACGCCGCCGGTCGTGGGGTCGGACTCGTCGTCGCGCGTGTCCCAGAGCGCGCCCGCGAGCAGCTGCCCGCTGGGCCCGCCCTCGATGCCGATGGGCTTCTCCTGCGCCAGGATGGACGTCGCGTAGGGTGACACGCTCGTGTAGCGCCAGCCGTAGCCCACGTACGACTGGAACGGGTGCTTCTCACCGAAGGGCCGCCCGCGCAGACGCACCCAGAGGCCCGGCGAGCCCTTGTCGTAGTTGTAGCGCTCGTCATCCACGTCACCCCGGAAGTCCGGGGCGGACAGGTTGCCCGCGCCGAAGAAGGGGCTGCTCTTCTCCTGCCGGTACTCCAGCCGTCCCTCCAAACGCAGGGGCCCCAGCAACTGCGGCCCGTCGTAACGGAGGTAATGATTCATGGCGCCGCGCGCGGTGAAGAACACCTGCGCGGACAGGGCATGCGCGTAGGGCGTCTTGCTGCCGTCGCCATAGAGGTACATGCCGCCGACAGCGCCGTAGCCGAAGCCCTGATCCGAGCTGAAGGACAACAGCGGCAGCGCGATGCCGTCCATCGTCGGCGTCCGCTTCACCGGAGCGAGGCCGGACGCCGAGCGGCCTGCCGCCACGGCGCTCAGCGACATCAGCATGAAGAAGAGGAAGACGACTGGAGCCAGCATCGAAACCCCGTGAAGCCCCGAGGGGGCGCATCGATTCCAGCCCGGGACAGGTGGCTCATCCGCCCGCCTGCTCTCCAAGAGAGCAGCACGGCCCCGGAAGCTCCTGTCCCCCTGAATGCCCATTTTGCCTTGGGGGATGGGGGAGCCGTCAACGTGCGCGAAAGTCTCAACGAGCTCGTCAGCGAGAATTCACGAAACTGGGCGAATACCCTCGTCCGGAGGATTGGTTCGAAAGTTCCGCCCGTGGCGGCGCGTCGGCCTCGGAACGCTCTGCTCGTCCACCTGGACGGTGTGCCCAAGGCGCTCCTCGACGAGGCCATTGTCACAGGGCGCATGCCCTTTGTTTCACAGCTGGTCCGCTCTGGCGCGTATCACCTGGAGAACGCATTCTGGGGAGCGCCCACGTCCACGCCGTTCTTCCAGGCGGGGCTGCTCTACGGGCTGCAACACCCGAACCTGCCGGGCTACAGCTGGTACGACCGGGCGCTCGGCCGCAAGGTGCAGATGAACAGCCCGGGCGACGCGATGGCCATCGACGCGCGCCTGCGCGGCCACGGCCGCACGAGCCTCCTGGATCACGGCGGCCACACGTACTTCTCGCTCTTCCACGCGGGCGCCATGAACCGCATGTGCATGAGCACGCTGTCGAGCTTCAAGCTGATGGCGCGCTCGTTCGCGTACGAGATTGAAGGCCTGGGGTCGGCGCGCACGAAGAGCGCGTGGAACTTCCTGCGTTCCTTCGGCATGGAGTCCTGGCAGGCCATGCGCGAGGTGCGCCAGTGGGCGCGCTCGCTCAATGACTGGCGCCACGAGCAGGGCTTCCTCGTGAGCCGCATCCTCCTCCAGCGGTTGGGCTGGAGCTTCGCGTACACCAAGTCCCTGGTGGACATGGTGCGCGGCGTGCCGCTCATCTACCTGGTGTACGGCAACTACGACGAGGTGGCCCACCGCCGCGGCCCGCGCTCGGAGCTGGCGATGCAGGAGCTGCACCGGGTGGACGCGTCGCTGGCGGAGCTGTTCGCCGTGGCCCGCGCCGCGCCGGAGCCCTACGACGTCATCCTCCTGTCGGACCATGGCCACGTGGACAGCCTGCCGCTGGAGCAGCGCCAGGGCCGCCGCCTGGAGGCCGTCCTCTTCGAGGGCGAGGTGCCGCCGCTGAAGGACGACGTGCGCCGAGGCCTGCTGGATGGGCGCCAGCCTCCGGCGCCGGACACCGCCGCGCGCGAGCCCTTCATCCCGGTGGTGGTGGAGGCCGGCAACTTCGCCCACATCTACCTGAGCGGCCGTCCCGCTCCGCTGGAGGCACGCGAGCTGCTGGCGCGGCATCCGGAGGTGCTGGCGCGGGCCACGAGCAACCCGGACATCGGCATGGTGGCGATGCGCCGGGGCGCGGAGGCGGTGGTGGTGATGGGCGGGGGCGTCTACGGCCCGGAGGAGCTGGACCGCGCGCCGCTCACCACCGAGTACAGCAAGCGCGCCGTGGCGGACTTCCTCCACGGGCTGCCGCGCATGGACACCGCGGGGGACCTGGTCCTCTTCGGTGAAGCCGTCCAGAAGGGCGGCACGGTGGGCTTCGCGTGGGAGTTTGGCTCGCACGGCGGCCTGACGCGCGTGGAGTCCGACAGCCTGGTGATGTGGCCCGCGAACGGCCCGGTGGACCTGTCCGGCCTGAGCCACTGCGCGCGGCTGCACGAGCGCCTGGCGGAGGCCTACCTGGACACCGGCTCACCGCGGATTCTCCATTGAAACCGAGGAAGGGGAGGACCATGCGGCTTCCCAACGCCGGTGGACGCACGTGGCTCAAGGTGCTGGGCGGGGTGGTGGGACTCGTCCTGTCCCTGCTCCTGCTCTCCACCGCGTTCTTCAAGTGGAACCTGAGCGGATCCGGGGACCTGCTGACGCCGCGCTTCCCCCTGGACAAGTTCGTCCGCGACCTGCCGGGGCACCTGGTGTGGCTGGTGCCGTTCATGCTCTTGCAGGCGTCGCTCGTGCCGCTGCGGGCGGTGCAGTGGCAGGCCACGCTGCGCAAGCACATCCCATTCAAGGACCGCTTCCAGATGGTGGGCATTGGCGTGTTCGTCCACAACGCGCTGCCGGGGAAGCTGGGCGAGGTGACGCGCTCCTTCCTCCTGTCGCGCACGCACAACATCCCCTTCATCCGGAGCCTGGGCTCCGTGGGCGTGTGCAAGCTGATGGAGTTCGCCTGCCTGATGCTGCTGGTGGCCCTGTCCTTCCTGGGCCCCTTCGGCGAGACCATGGCCCACTTCCGGACGGAGCTGCACGTGGCGCTGTCGCTGTGCATCGGCCTCGTCGCCCTGGTGGTGCTGCTGGCCCACTGGGCGGCGCCCCTGGGCCGCTGGCTGCACCAGCGTCACACCATGCCCCGCGTGGACAGCTTCCTGAACCACGTGGGCGAGGGCCTGGGCACCGCGCGCTCCTTCAAGGGCATGGCGAAGGTGTTCTTCTTCTCCATCTTCCCGGTGTTCGCCTCCGCGCTGGCGTACGGCCTGGCGCTGCACGGCGTCCACATCCCCGGGGGCCTCTTCGCGGGTGCCGTGGTGCTGGGCGCCATCTCCCTGGGGCAGTCGCTGCCGGGCGTCCCGGCGGGCATGGGCATCTACTACTTCGTCACCAGCTGGGCGGCGCGCGCGCTGGGCTCCCACCCGGAGGACGCGGCGGCCTTCGCCACGCTCACCCACCTGGGCACCGTCATCAGCCAGGTGGCCGTGGGCGCCTGGTGCGTGCACCGCTCCAAGCTGCGGATCCGCGACCTGCGCAAGGGCGGCCGGCTGGCCAACGCCGCCGCGCACCACGTGGCGCATGAAGCCGTGGAGCCCGCGCCGCCCTGAGCCACCCGAGCGAAGAGGGCAGGGCCGGAAAACAAAAAGGGCCCCGACTTGTGGTCGGGGCCCTTCTTTACTGCAGTGCCCAGGAGAGGACTCGAACCTCCATGCCCTTGCAGGCGCTAGACCCTGAATCTAGTGTGTCTACCAATTCCACCACCTGGGCAGGTGGCTCGCGGTGCCTCGCGGCGCCGTGATGAGCGAGACGTATAGAGAACCTCCCCCGCCCGGTCAACACCCTTTTTCGGCCTACTTCTTCAGCGGCCAGCGGCCTTCGGACTCGAGCTTCCGGCGGATGGCCGGGTTCTCATCCATGAAGGCGACCAGGGACTCCTCGGTGATCTCCACCGTGACGTCCTCGCCGCCGACCTCCGTCTGGCAGGACAGGCGGGAGTACGGCCGGACGTCGAAGCCCATGTCCAGGCGGTCCATCTCGTCGTCCCGCTGCTCGCTCAGCGAGTCCAGGCCCTTGCGGACCCAGACATGGCAGGTGGAGCACCCGCACACGCCGCCGCAGCTGTGGCCCACCTGGGCCTCGCCCTTCTCGGCGGCGTCCAGCAGGGTGGTGCCCGGGGGCACGTCCACGGCGACCTCGGCCAGGGGGCTCTTGAAGGTGACCTTGGGCACGGCTCAGTACTCCTCCACGGAATGGCCGGACACCACCTGGGTGATGGCGCGGTTCATGACCCGTTCGATGAACGCCCGGGACGCCTCGTCCAGCGCGTGCAGGGCCTCCTTCACGGCCAGGTAGTCCTTGCCCTGCGCCGCTTCGCGCACGCGGGCCATGGCGGCCTGGATGGCCTCCGGCTCGCCGGCCTCCAGCAGGGCCGCGTTCTCGCGAAGCTGCCGGTCGGCCTCGGAGAGGACGCGCTCGGCCTCCACCTGCTGCTCGCGCAGCTGGCGGGCCTGGATGTCGTCCTCCGCGAAGTCGATGGAGTCGAGGAGCATCTTCTCGATCTCCTCCTCCGTCAGGCCGTGGCTGGGCTTCACGGTGATGGCCTGCGCCACGCCGGTGCTCTGCTCCTTGGCGGTGACGGACAGGATGCCGTCCGCGTCCACCTGGAAGCGCACCTCCACGCGGGCCATGCCGGCCGCCATGGAGGGGATGCCGGAGAGGGTGAAGCGCGCGAGGCTGCGGTTGTCCTGTACCAGCTCGCGCTCGCCCTGCACCACGTGCACGTCCAGGCCCGTCTGGCCGTCCTTGAACGTGGTGAACACCTGCGCCGCCGCCGTGGGGATGGTGGAGTTGCGCGGAATGAGCTTCTCCGTGATGCCGCCCATCGTCTCCAGGCCCAGCGACAGGGGGATGACGTCCAGCAGCAGCACCTCGTCCTCACGGCCGGTGTCGGTGAGGAGGCTCGCCTGGACCGCGGCGCCCAGCGCCACGACCTGATCCGGATCGATGTCGCCCAGGGGCTCGCGGCCGAACAGCTCCGCCACGAAGCGGCGCACCGCGGGCACTCGCGTGGAGCCGCCCACCAGGATGACGCCGTCCAACTCGCCCGCCGCCACGCCCGCGTCCTTCAGGGCCCGCCGGCACACCGCGCCCGTCTTCGCCACGAGCGGCTGGATCCACGCCTCGAAGTCCGCGCGGGACACCGGCTGGGAGTGGCCCTCCACGCTGAGCGTGACCTCCGCCGCGTCGGTGAGCGCCTCCTTCGCCTTGCGAGCGGCGACCATCAGCTCCGCCACTTGCGCCGGAGTGGGGGCCTGGACGCCCCGCTTCTGGAGCACGTGCTGCGCGATGGCGCGGTCGAAGTCGTCGCCGCCGAGGGCCGAATCGCCGCCGGTGGACTTCACCTCGAAGACGCCGTCCTCCAGCTTGAGGATGGAGATGTCGAACGTGCCGCCGCCCAGGTCGTAGACGGCGAACATCCCCTGGCTGCCCTTGTCCAGGCCGTACGCCAGCGCGGCGGCGGTGGGCTCGTTGAGCAGGCGCAGGACTTCCAGGCCCGCGAGCTTCCCCGCGTCGCGGGTGGCCTGGCGCTGGGCGTCGTCAAAGTAGGCGGGCACGGTGATGACGGCCTGCTCCACCTTGCCGGAGAAGTGCGCCTCCGCGCGGCGCTTCAGGGAGCGCAGGATTTCGCCCGACACCTCGATGGGCGTCACCGGCTGGCCACCGGCCACGTTGAAGCGCACCACATTGGCGCCGGGGGCGAAGTCGTAGTGGCCCAGCTTGCGCGTCTCCGGGTCGTCCGGGCTGCGGCCCATGAAGCGCTTCACCGACACGATGGTGTCCGTGGGGGCCTCGGCCGCGAGCTTCCGAGCGCGAACGCCCACCACCACGCCGCCGTCCCTACCGTAGTGCACGACCGACGGGAGCAAGAGCGAGTCGCCCTCGTCCACCGGAACGCACCGGGGCTTGCCCTGGGACACGGACGCCACCAGCGAGTGGGTCGTGCCCAGGTCGATGCCCACCACGTGGCCCTTCGGCTTGAGCGGGTCGTGGATCTGCAGATAGCCGTTGTTGCTCACGCGAGCACCTCCTCCTCGAACGCGTCCACCTGCTCGAGGAAGCGCGTGAAGTAGCGCACCCGCCCCAGCGCGTGCGATGCCTTTCTCACCCCATCCGGAGAATCCCCGGCGGCCTCCAGCGTACCGAGCGACGCCACGGCCTCCTGGAGCGCCGCCGCCTTGCGGCCCGCCACGTCCTTCGCCATGACCTGGGCCCTGGGCAGATCCTTCGCCGCGATGGCTTCATCCAGGGCCTCGCGCAGCTCCATGACCTCCTCCAGGAACTCCAGGGGCATGTCCTTCTGGGCGCCCGCGTCCTCGCGGTCCAGGTCCACACCGTGGAGCTTGAGCAGGTAGAAGGCGCGGCGCACCGGGTCCTTCAGCGTCTTGAAGGCCTCGTTGAGGGCGGTGGTGCCCTCCACGGCGGCCAGGCGCGCCTTCGCGTCACCAGGGCCGACGCGGTCCGGGTGCAGCTGGAGCGACAGCTCCCGGTACTGCTTCTCCAGGGCCGGCACGTCCACGGCGTGGGAGCGGGGCAGCCCGAACACGTCGAAGTGGGTCCTCACGGTGCGCACATCCTCACGGGGGAAACGAAAAAGGGGCCCGGCACCGGGCCGGACCCCTGCTGCCCGCTCCCTGACCGACGGGGCGGGCGGGAAGGCCGCTGCGTTCAGACGGAGAAGCTCTCTCCGCAGCCGCAGGCGGCCTTGACGTTGGGGTTGTTCAGCTTGAAGCCGGACGCCATCAGCGTCTGCTCGAACACCAGCTCCGTGCCGATGAGGTACAGGTAGCTCTTCGGGTCCACGAAGACGCGGACGCCGTCGCGCTCGAACACCTTGTCGCGCTCGCGGGACTTCTCCGACCACTCCATGGAGTACTGGAGGCCGGAGCACCCGCCGCCCTTCACGGCGATGCGCAGGCCGGCGTCCGGCGTCTGCCGTTCCGCCAGCAACTGCTTGAGGCGCGCCACCGCGCTGTCCGCCAGGCCAATGCCCTTGGGGGCCGGCTTGGGGGGCGCCTGAGGGGCCTGGGTCGTCTGGGCCTGCTCGTTCATGGGGTCGTCCTCAATCCTGGAAGAGGTGCGGTGCGGAGCTTCAGGCCTGCCGCGACGCGCGCTTCTTCTTGAAGTCTTCGATGGCCGCCTTGATGGCGTCCTCGGCCAGCACGGAGCAGTGGATCTTCACCGGGGGCAGCGCCAGCTCCCGGGCCACGTCCTTGTTGGAGATGGTCATGGCCTGATCCACCGTCTTGCCCTTTACCCACTCGGTGACGAGCGAGCTGGACGCGATGGCGGAGCCGCAGCCGAAGGTCTTGAACCGCGCGTCTTCAATCACGCCCGTATCGCTGATCTTCAGCTGGAGGCGCATCACGTCGCCGCAGGCGGGGGCGCCCACGAGGCCGGTGCCGACGTTCGGGTCGTTCTTGTCGAGCGTCCCCACGTTGCGGGGGTTCTCGTAGTGCTCGATGACCTTCTCGCTGTAAGCCATGCGTCTAACGCTCCTTCATCCACCAACGCTTGAACTGATGCGCCATCCGGGCAACCGATGCGCGGCCGGGCGGGCGGGGGGTTCCGTGCCCGGCGGGAAGTCTTGAGGGGAGGGGAGCGCCTAGTGGGCGGTCCACTCGATGCTCTTGAGGTCGATGCCTTCCTTGGCCATCTCGTACAGGGGGCTCATGTCTCGCAACTTGCGGACTTTGTCCACCACGAGGCGGATGACGAAGTCGACCTCCTCCTCCGTGTTGAAGCGGCCCAGGCCGAAGCGGATGGAGCTGTGCGCCATGTCCTCTTCGACCCCCAGCGCGCGCAGCACATAGGAGGGCTCCAGCGACGCGGACGTGCACGCGGAGCCAGAGGACACCGCGACGTCCTTGATGGACATCATCAGGGCCTCGCCCTCCACGTAGGAGAAGGAGATGTTGAGGCTGCCCGGCATGCGGTGCTCCAGGCTGCCGTTCACCGTCACCATGTCCAACTGCTCCATGATGCCGGTGCGCAGGCGCTCGCGCAGGCGGAACAGGCGCGCGGATTCCTCCGGCAGGTCCAGCTTCGCGACCTCCGCCGCCGCGCCGAAGCCGACGATGGACGCCACGTTCAGCGTGCCGCTGCGCATGCCGCGCTCGTGGCCGCCGCCGTCCACCATGGGCGCGATGCGCACGCGCGGCTTGCGGCGCACGTAGAGGGCGCCCACGCCCTTGGGGCCGTACATCTTGTGCGCGCTGATGGAGGCCAGGTCGACGTTCATCTTCTCCACATCGAAGGGCACCTTGCCCACGCCCTGCACCGCGTCGCAGTGGAAGAGGATGCCGCGCTCACGGCACAGCTTGCCAATCTCCGCCACCGGCTGGACCACGCCGATCTCGTTGTTGGCGAACATGATGGAGACGAGCACCGTCTTGGGCGTCATCGCCGCGGCCAGCTTCTCCAGGCTCACGCGGCCGTCGCGCTCCACGTCCAGGTAGGTGACGCGCGCGCCACCCGTGGGCATTTCCGCCCACTTCTTGTACGTGTCGTCCGCGTCCAGGTTGAACTTCGCCGCCAGCTCCGGGACTTCTTCCGGCGTGACGTCGCGCTCGGCCAGCTGGCCCAGGCGCAGGAGCTTGAGCTCGTCCAGGCGCTCCTGGCGCACGCGCTCCAGGCGCTTGCAGGTGTCCAGGACGGCCTTGTGCTCGGTCTTCAGGGTGATGATGTGGTCGCCCTTGGACTTGTAGAACTCGATGACGCCCTTGATGGCCAGGTTGTCGGACTCGGTGGCGCCGGAGGTGAAGACGATCTCCTTCTCCGACGCGCCGATGAGGTCCGCCACCTGCCGGCGCGCCTTCTCCACCGCGGCCTCGGCCTTCCAGCCGAACGCGTGATTGCGGCTGGCCGCGTTGCCGAAGTCCTCGCGGAGGTAGGGCAACATCGCCTCCAGCACCCGCGGGTCGAGCGGGGTGGTCGCGTGGTTGTCCATGTAGATGGGCAGGTTCAGCATGAAGTCCTCAGGAAGAAGTGACGCAGGAGGGTGGAACACCCCTCCGCTCCCCGGCGACGCGGTGGGTCCGCGCGCAGCGGCAGGGTCTACATGGGCCCACACGAATGTGGACCGGACTGGTCAATTATAAAATCGACCCCCCTCGGGTCAAGGGAACATGGGGTCCGAGGGCCCTGTCCGCGACGCACCCGGTCGAGGAGTGTGTCGGGATGGTTCAACGCTCCTCCAGAGTGGAGCACTCCGGCTGTGCCAGGTTGGAGCGGGGTGATCCGAAACGGTGCTTCGCGCGCCCATAAGTGCCCGTTTCGAGGCCCCGCCGGGCATGGCCGGGCGCCTGCACTGGAGACAGCGCGGAGGGTGCCAAACATGAGCGCCAACGCGAAGTCGCAGGCCCGGAGCAACGCCCAGGACACGCAGCAGGAGGGGATGGGGCGGCCGTCGCTGATCCGCCTGGAGGGAGGGCTGGAGCGCTCGCGCTACGCGGACGGCTGGCGGGCGGGCAAGCCCGCGGAGGACCCGGACAAGGTGAAGAAGTGGGGCCTGATTACGGCGCGGCCCAGCGAGTTCCTCATCCACATGCGCCGGGGGCGCGTGCGCGAGGTGAGCGGCCAGGGGGCGAGCTGCTTCAAGCTGCCGGGAGACTCGGTGGCCATCGTGCCCACCAGCATCCAGCGCTTCCAGTTCACCGCGGATCAGGTGACGAGCGAGAAGGTGGGCGTGGCGGTGACGGGCCTGGCGGTGTACCGCATCGCGGATCCGCTGGTGGCCTTCCGGATGCTCAACTTCAGCTACCCGGAGCGCGCGCAGGAGAAGCTGGCGGAGCTGCTCGGGGAGATGTTCGTGGGCGCGGCGCGCCGGCTGGTGGCGAACCTCACCGTGGAGGAGTGCCTCACCCGGCGCAAGGAGGGCATCGCGGAGGAGCTGATGCGCGAAATCGCGCCCGTGCTCTCCGGGCGGGGCCGGCTGGAGGACCGCACCGACACGGGCTGGGGCGTGCTGCTGGACACGATTGAAATCCAGGACGTGCGCGTCCTGTCCTCCTCCGTCTTCGAGCACATGCAGGCCCGCTTCCGACGGGAGCAGGAGCGGCAGGCACGCGAGGCGGAGCTGGCCAAGGAGCGCTTCGTGCGGCGCGAGGAGACGGAGGCCGAGCGCGTGCTCAACCTCCAGAAGCTCGCCGCGCGCGAGGAGGTCCGCCAGCGCACCCAAGCCACGGAGGAACAGGCGCAGATGGAGCAGCTCGCGCAGGAAGCACGGCTGGCCCAGGCGAAGATGGAGCAGGCGCGCCAGCAGCAGCAGGAGCGCACCTCCGTGGAGCGCGAAGTGGCGCTCGCGAAGCTGACCGCGCAGGAGGAGGTCCGCACGCGCACGGAGGCGCTGAAGGAGCAGGCCCGGCTGGAGGCGCTGGCCACGGACGCGCGCCTGGAGGAGGCGCGGCTCACGAGCGAACGGCAGCTCGCCTACAACCGAGCGCAGGGAGAATTGGAGGAGCTGCGCTGGGAGCAGGAGGCGGAGGCCGCCAAGGCGCAAGTGGAGTTGGAGCGGATGCGCCGCCAGCAGGAGGCGGAGGCCGCGCGTCACGACATCCAGCTGGCCGAGGCCCGGCAGGAGGCCGAGCAGCTGTCCGCCCGGCTCCAGGTGCTGCTGGCGAAGCAGTCCATCGCGGAGGCGGAGGCCGGCATCGCGGAGCTGGAGCTGCGGCGTACCCGCGCGCAGCAGGGACTGGAGATGGAGCGCGCGAAGACGCTGCGCGACATCGAGAACTCGGTGAGTCCGGAGGTCATCCAGCTGACGTTGGCGCGGCAGCTGCCGCAGGTGGCGGCGGCCTTCCAGCAGCAGATGGGCGAGGTGCACGTGACGGCGGTGGATGGAGCGAACCCCTTTGGCTACATCGCCGCCGCCGTGGAGGGGGTGATGGGGCTGGCGCGCTCCGCGGGGCTGAAGGTGCCTGCCTCCCCGGCGCAGCCGCCTGCGGGGTAGCCGCGTCCCCGGCCTCCGCATATAGAAGGGAGCCTCCGAAGGTCCGGACGCGCGGAGGCGTAAGGCACGCATGGACACGAAGAAGCTGATGCTGGCGGCGGTGGTGGCGGGGGTGGCGGTGGCGGTGGTGCCGTGGCTGTTGCCCACGGGGCCGAGCGCCGGGCTGGACGCGGCCCGGTTCCTGGAGTCCGGGAACCTCGCGTGGGGCGCGCTGGTGGTGTTCGCCGGTGGCCTGCTCACCGCGATGACGCCGTGTGTGTACCCGCTCATCCCCATCACCGTGTCGGTGTTCGGCGCGAGGAAGGCGGAGGCGCGGGGCCGCTCGCTGGCGCTGACGACGGCGTACATCGTGGGCATGGGCGTGGTGTTCAGCGCGCTGGGCATCCTGGCGGCGAAGACGGGCCAGGCCTTCGGCTCCATGCTGGGCAGCCCCGTGGTGGTGGTGGGGCTGGCGGTGTTCCTGCTGCTGCTGGCCTCGTCGATGTTCGGCGCGTTCGAGCTGGCGCTGCCGTCGTCCATGCAGACGAAGCTGAGCAACGTGGGCGGCACGGGCATCGCGGGCGCGTTCGTGATGGGCAGCGTGTCCGGGTTCCTGGCGGCGCCGTGCACGGGGCCGGTGCTCACGGGCCTGCTGGCCTTCGTGGCCAAGTCCGCCAACACGACGCTGGGCGCGACGCTGCTGTTCATCTACGCGCTGGGCATCGGCGTGCCGTTCTTCCTCATTGGCGTCTTCACCGTGCGCCTGCCGCGCGGTGGCGTGTGGATGGAGTGGGTGAAGAGCGTGCTGGGCATCATGCTGGTGGCGCTCGCGTTCTCGTACCTGAAGGACGCCTTCCCCTGGGCGCGCGACACCGTGAAGGCGCTGGGCGCCGAGGTGGGCCAGGTGCCCGGCGCGGTGCTGGCCGCGGTGCTGGTGGTGGTGGGCGTGGGGGTGGGCGCGGTGCACCGTTCGTTCAAGGAGGGCGCGCGCGACTTCGGCTTCAAGGCGCTGGGGGTGGCGCTGGTGGTGGGCGCGCTGGTGGTGCGCGGCGGCGCGCTGGACGCGCGGCCCGCGGGTGAGCTGTGGGTGCGCATGGGGCTCCAGGAGCGCCCGGTGGCGCCGTCCTGGCAGTGGCACCACGTGATGCCGCAGAAGGCGGCGACGTTCGACGCGAGCCAGTTCGAGCAGGTGCTCGCGGCGGCGAAGAAGGAGGGCCGCCCGGTGCTCATCGACTTCTTCGCGGACTGGTGCGCGGCCTGCAAGGAGCTGGACCGGCTGACGTATCCGTCCACGGAGGTCATCTCCCAGGCGCAGGACAGCCGCTTCCTCACCATCAAGATCGACGCGACCCACAGCGAGGACCATCTGGACGCGCTGATGGAGCAACTGGGCGTGGAGGGCCTGCCCACGGTGGCCTTCGTGAACCCGGACGGCACCGTGCTGACGAAGCCGCGAGTGACGGGCTTCCTGGAGCCCGTGCCCTTCGCGGCGGAGATGCAGAAGGTCGTCCTCCAGTAGGTCGTCGCTAGAGGTAGTTCTCCCAGCCCAGCCGGCCGCGGCTCGCGAGCACGCGCTCGATCATCAGCTCGTGCAGCGTGAGCAGCGGCTTCGCGAGCTCCTCGCCCTCCAGCCGCGCGAGCGCGCCGGCCATGGCCTCCAGCGTGGACATCCCGTCCGGGTGCGGCGGCTTGCGCAGGCGGCGCGTGTCCGGCGCGGGCGGCGGCAGCCTCAGGCCTGGCAGCCGGCGCAGGGCGGGGACTCGCTGCACCATGCGCCGCGCCTGCGCCCAGCTCCCGTCGATGATGACGAGCCGCTTCGGCGGCGGCCCCTCCGCCTCCGGTGCGTCCGGGAAGAGCAGCCACGTGTCCGGCGTGTCCAGCACCGACGCGTCGAAGGGCGCTCCGGGCGCGCCATAGGACACGATGTGGCAGCGGGGCAGGGCCAGCGCCGCGATGCGCGCCGTGTTGGTGCTCTTCTGCGACTCCTTGTTGTGCCGGATGATCAGCAGCTCCGTGCGCGTGGGGATGACGGGCACGTCCGCGCACAGGCACAGGGCCGTGGGCAGGTAGCACCGCTCACAGCGGCCCGACAGGTCCTCCGGGGTGCTCGACCTCATTTCGCCGCGGTGCGGTAGCGCTCCATCAGGGCTCGCGCTTCACGCAGCTTCTCCTCGACGAAGCGGTCGTCCGCGTCCGGCTCGTACTCGGCGTCCGGCGGATCCAGCTGGAAGAGGGCGGACAGGCTCGCGGGGGCGACCTCCAGCCACTCGGACGTGCGGGTGAGCGCGGCCTGCCGGCGCCCGGCGAAGGTCTCCGGCCCGTCCTCTGGACCGCAGCGACAGATGCGCGCGGAGTCCCCGGACACGTCCACGTAGAGCCCCAGCACCTCCGCGTCCACCTCCGCGGCCAGCGCGCAGGTCGCCTCGCTGACGTAGGCCGCCATGGCTTGCGCCGCGCTGCGCTCCGTCAGCGAACGCACCAGGTAGACCTGCCACCCGGCCTCCGTGAGCGCCCCGGCCTCACTCAGCGGGGCCAGCTCCGCCGGCGGCGCCTGGATGCGCGACAGGAGCCGGCGCACCGGGACCTCCAGCCGCTCGAGCCGGGCGTTCGACGCGGGGCAGAAGAAGACCACGCGGTACTCTCGGCTGTCGGCGGCGGTTTCCATGGGCATACGGCGGTGACCCAAGAGGACCAAAGGACTCCCCAGGCACGCAAGGGGGGAGTTACGTCCGAGGACGCTTCCCCGGGCCCCCAGGGGGCCTCCTCCCAGGCCGGAACGCGACCCGGCGGGCCACATCCCCCCGCCTGACGCACCAGGAGGTCCCGCCGCGCGGATCCGCGCGTTCACGAAAACGCTCCCGCCGCCGGAAGGCCGCTGGGGCATGCTGAACGTCCTTTTTCGCCCCCCATTTTCACGCCGGGTCTGGTGCGAGCCACCCCGGAGGCAAGTCACACCCATGGAGAGACATTGAACCGGGGAGTCCCTGGATGTCTGTCTATTCCATGCAAGGAATTGGCGTCTGCTTGAAGTGTTGCAGCCGTACTGGTCGCCGTGATGCGTGAAGAAGCGCGACAGCGTTTGTCGCATCCGTGAGAAGAAAAGAATCCGACCCTCGGCGTTCTCTGGAGGGAAGGGAGGCGGTCGCATGGTGCCAGGGAGGGAGGAGCCGCCAGTCCGGGAGGGCTCTGGAGGGGAGTTCGCCGCGTTCGCGATCCGCCATCAGCCGGTGCTGGTCGCCATCGCGCGCAATGTCTGTGGCAAGGGTGCCAGTGATTGCGACGACCTGGTGCAGGACGTGCTCTTGCGCGCGCTCCTGCAATGGGAGCGGCTCAAGCGCTGGCCGGAGCCCGCACGCCGCGCGTGGCTGGTGCGCGTGCTGCACAACCGGTTCCTGGACCAGTGCCGCCGCCAGGGCGCGGAGACGGACCGCCGGGTGGACCTGCACAACGTCCACATGCTCTTCGAGGATCCGGAGGACGCGCCGGAGCCCGAGCAGTGGGAGTGCGTCACGGAGGACGAGCTGCGCCAGGCCGTGGCGCGGCTCAACGAGAAGCTGCGCCAGGCGTTCGAACTGCACGCGCGGGGCCTGCGCCATGCGGAGATCGCCCGGCGGATGAACACCCCCAGCGCGGGAACGGTGGGCACGTGGCTCTTCCACGCCCGCCGCCGCCTCAAGGCCATGCTCCACGACACCGCGGAACGCCGCCGCCAGGAGAGGGAACGATGAGCACCGCCGCGTGTGAGGATCTCCAGCCCTTCCTGGACGGGAGCCTGTCCGCCGAGGACCAGCGCCGCGTCCGGGGCCACCTGGCCACCTGCGACGTCTGCGCCCGCCGCTTCCACGACCTCCTGCAACTGGAGATGCTCGCGAGGCTCGCGCTGGAGGACCCGGCGGAGAGCGAGCGCTGGGTGTCCGCCCGCCAGGCCCGCGACACGGTGCCCGGGTCCGACTGGGACGACGTGCCGGAGAACTGGCCCGGGGACGTGCTCGCCGCGCAGGTGCCTCCGCCCCCGGAGCGCGAGGGCCGGGCCTGGCACCAGGGCGCCCGCCGCTTCCGCCGCCGCTGCCCGGGGTGCGCCAACTGCTGCCCCTGGTTCGCGAAGACGGAGGCGGTGGAGGCCGTCAGCGCGCCGCGCCTTCCGTGCCCGCGCACCAGCCGCTCCGGCGCGACGCTGCTGCGCCCCCGCACACGCCGCTAGACGCGGACCCCGGCCGCCTGCTCCTCCCTGGGGGGCAGGCGGGGGAGCCAGCGGCGAACGCTGTCAGCGGAATCCACCAAGGATTGCTCCCGCTCGCGTCAAAAGACGGGAGGCGGCCGCGCGACTCCGGGCCCTGACGCGTGATGGATCTCTGGTGCAAGAAGCTCTACCGGTTCCTGGATGGGGAGCTGGAATCGGGGGACGAGGAGCACTTCCGGCTCCATCTGGCCCTCTGCCGTGCGTGCGCCAGCGGGCTGCATGATGCCATGCAGCTGGAGATGCTCAGCGTCCAGGCCCTGTGTGGCGCGGTGGCCCACAACGACGCGCCGCCACCGCCCACCCCCTCCGTCCGCGCGCCGTTCCGCCTCTCATTGCCGCGCGGCCGGTGGCGCCATGCGCTGGGCGCGGTGCTGGCCATGGGGCTGGGCGCGCTCGCCGCGTTCATGACCGGGGACGGCTTCCGGCCGGGGGACGCGTGGCGGGCGGATGCGTCCGCGCGGGAGCTGGAGGCGCGCATCGCGTACCCGGCCGCGGACCGCTACCTCCCCTACGTTCCCGTCCGGACGGGGGCGGGGGGCACCGCGGCGCTCGCGACCGAACCGCCGGTGCCCCTGCGGACCCTGGCGGCGCTGGAGGAGCGGGGGGACCTGCACGGCATCGCGGCGGCCTACCTGGTGCGTGGCGAATTGCGTCAGGCGTCGGACTTCCTGGCGCGCAGCGCCCCCTCGCTGGACCGGGACAGCGACCGGGCCGTGGTGGCGATGGCGGCGGGGGACTGGCGGCGCGCCCTGGACCTGCTCGAAGGCGTGCTGCGTCAGGCACCGGACCATCCCCAGGCCCTGTGGAACCGGGCGCTGGTGCTCCGGGCCATGGGGCTCCCGCTCCAGGCGGCGGAGGCCTTCGAGGCCGTGGCCCGCCGGGGGGAGCCGGGGTGGAGCGAAGAGGCCGGAATCCGGGCCCTGGCGCTCCGGCAGGGGGGCTCCTTCTTGAAATGATGAGGCGCGACCCAAGGATTCTGGCGGTCGGCGTCTAATTATCGAGGCGCGGCGTGGCGACGGCGGCGGGGTGGACGGCAAGACACCGCACCGGGGGGACGCGATGTACCGCATCGATGCGTGGAGCCAGGGGGACGGTGCGCTGTGGGCGCCCGGTTCCAACGGGGGCGCGGGCGTGCGGCCGGAGGACGAGGCCCGGGAGGCGCGGGGGTACCGGGTTGGGGAGCAGGTGGGGGACGGGGACGAGGACTCGCGGCACGAAGGCGAGGAATCGCCCTTCGATTTCGAGGACAGCGACCTGGATTGGGTCGCCAGCTACTGAGGTAACGGCGCGCGCGGTTGGACGTCCGCGCTCCACGCGGCCTTCGGGGGAGGGCCGCCGCTTCCAGTGGATTCGCGGGCCGTGAGGCCGGCGGGTTCCAGGTGTCCCGGACCGGGGGGGACGGGATCCGGAAGCGTGCGGGATCGAGGACATCCGAGCGGGTGAGCAGGTGGGAATGCGCCCCAGGCCCTCCGTTCCCGGACCCCATGGGTTCCGGGAGCGGGGGGCTTCGGTTTTTCGGGCGAGCTAGGCTGCTCCGCCTCCTTCCCGACCTGGAGTTCCCGACATGAACCGTTGGCGCGCAGTTCTGCCCGCCCTGAGCCTGGGCTGCCTGGTGGCCTGTGCCACCGTCCCCGCGAGTGCCCCCACCGCCCTCAAGAGCTCACCCGTCCCGCCGCCATCCCAGGAGCGGGTCCTGCGTGAGTCCTGGCTGAAGGAGCGGCACGGGCTGCTGCTGGACATGATGCGCCGGCACGGCGTGGCCATGTGGGTCGTGGTCAACGAGGAGTTCCACGATGATCCGCTGACGGCCTGGGTCGCGCCGCCGCTGCCGTACGCGGGCAACCGCGACGTGTTCGTCTTCGTGGACGCGGGCGACGCGGGGCTCCAGAAGGTCGCGTTGACGGGCTACGCCACGGAGGCGGTGGCGCGCTTCTTCGAGGCGCCCCCGGTGGAGCGCAAGCAGACGGAGGCGCTCGCGGACCTGGACGCGCGCTACCACCCGCGCACCATCGCGCTGGCCATGGACGGGCGGCGGGGCGTGACGCGCAGCCTGACGCACGACACCTACAAGTGGCTGGTGGAGGCGCTGGGCCCGACCGCGGAGGCGCGCTTCATGAGCGCGGCGCCGCTCATCGAGGAGTACCTGGACACGCGGCTGCCCGGCGAGTTCGCGCCCTACCGCGACCTGGTGGTGCTGACGGAGTCGCTGGTGAAGCGGGCGCTCTCCAATGAAGTCGTGGTGCCCGGCAAGACGACGGTGGGGGACGTGCGCCGCTGGCTCTACGACGCGCTCTTCGAGGCGCGCGTGGGCACGTGGTTCCAGCCGGACCTGCGCGTGCAGCGGCAGGGCATGAAGGACGGCTTCTCCCGAGGCTTCCTCGCGGTCGCGGACGAGGCGGTGGTCATCCAGCGCGGCGACCTGCTGCACGTGGATTTCGGCGTCTCGGCGCTGGGGCTGAGCACGGACTGGCAGAAGATGGCGTACGTGCTGAAGGACGGAGAGACAGACGCGCCAGAGGGGCTGAAGCGCGCGCTGGAGAACACGCGGACGCTGCAGGACGCGCTGATGCTGCGGGCGTCGCGGCCGGGGCGCTCGTCGGCGGACGTCTACGACGCGACGATGGCGGAGATGAACGAGCGGGGCATCGAGGCCAAGGTCTACAGCCATCCGCTGGGCGCGCAGGGCCATGCGCTGGGCGCCTCCATCGACTTCCGCGCGGCGTCGCGCTCGGAGGCACCCAGACTGTTGCGCAAAGGCTCGTACCTCGCCGTCGAGCTCAACACCGTCACGCCCGTGCCAGAGTGGGGTGGGCAGAAGGTGGCGGTGATGCAGGAAGATCCGGCGTACCTGACGGACGAAGGCTGGCGGTTCTTCGTGCCGCGCCAGGACGCCTTCTATCTCATCCACTGACGACACGAAGGGAGCGGACGTGATGCGCGTGGGCAGACCATGGACGACGTTCGGAAGGGGGGCGTGCGTACTGCTCCTCCTGGGAGTGACGGGGTGCAGCGCCGCCAGTGGGGACGAAGCCCCCGAGCGGCAGGACAGCCCCCTGGCCGCGGAAGCGTCGCTCCGGCCGCCACGCGCGGTGGACAGCATCCTCAGCCTGTTCGACCAGACGGCCTCCGTGGTGGAGGGGGAAGTCACGGACGTGCGCAGCGAGTACTCGCCGCGCACGGGCCCGTGGACGGTGGTGACGCTGGGGAACGTGCGGGCGCACCTGGGCGCGGCTCCGCGTGAGCTGCGCCTCAAGCAGGCCGGAGGGGTGCTTCCGGATGGACGGCAGCTCGTGGTGAGCCATGTGCCCCGCTTCGTCCGGGGGGGGCGCTACGTGGTCTTCCTGCGCAACACCGGGTGGAGCCTGTCGCCGGTGCTGGATGAGCACGCCTTCCGCGTGGAGTCGGTGGCGGGCCGCGAAGTGCTCGTGGGCGCAGAGGGCGGGCTCGTGGCGGGCCTGGGCTCGGCGGGCGTGCGGCAGACGGCGCCGGTGTTCGAGACGGTGGACCTGATGGGCGCCCGTCCGGCGCTGCGCGCGGAGGCTCAGGCGCGGGGTGCTCCAGAGGGGATGGAGCGGGAGGCGTTCCTCTCGCTGCTCCAGAGCCACCTGCGCGCGCGCGGGCTCGCGGTGACGGGGGCGTTCCGCGAGGAGCCCGTCACCACCGCGTCGTCGCTGTCCGTGCCGGTGACACCCGCCGTGGCGTCGCCGGTGGTGCCGGGTGCCGTTCCCCTCCAGCCCGAGCGGGACGTCCCGCCCGGCCAGCCGTGATGAGGTCCGCCATGAAGACAACGACATTCGTGGGAGTCGTCGCGGCGCTGGTGCTGGGCGGCATGGAGGCGGGTGCCGCCGCCTGGGACACGTGCAATGGGACGCCGGTGAAGTGGTACAGCGGGCCGGTCGTGTACCGGAACCGGTGCAGCATCCCGGACTCCGGCAACGTCAACGCGGCGTACTGGAACGGCTTGAGGCAGTGGGACGACCTGTCCCACATCGTCGCGGGCTACAACGTGAACGCGGCGACGGACTGCTCGCTGGACCACAGCGACGGGCAGAACGAGATCGGCCTGTGTGACCGGGCGTCCATCGACGGGAACAACGGCGTGACGTACTCCGTCGTGGGGCTGTGCTTCATCGGGAGCAACGGCATCGACGAGGCGGACGTCTGCATCGCCAGCGACCTGGACTTCACGCCGCGCACCGGAAATTCGTTCGGCACGTCGGGCCGGAGCACGTTCGTGCACGAGGCGGGGCACTTCTTCGGCTTCAAGCACGAGGGTGGGCACAGCATCCTGCGCACCTCGCCGCCGCACCTGGTGACGGGCGGCTACGAGTCCTCCACGGTGTGGCCCACCAACGCCCAGGGCATGAACACGCTGTACGGCTATTCGGTGACGAAGCCGAACCTGCTGCCGTCCTCCATGGGCGTGGTGGGGGACGTGGCGCAGACGCTGGACCCGGCCGGAACGAAGTCGGTGTGCCGGGGCACGGCGCAGAGCGTGAAGTTCTACGTGGGCAACCTGGGCAACGCGGCCGTGTCGTCGTACTCGATGCGCGTGCGCCTGAGCCCGACGGCGCCGCCGAATGGCTACTACGAGTCCACGAACGTGGTGGGCACGTTCAACCACTCGCTGGGGGCGTTCTCGGAGGGCATCTACTCGCTGGGCTTCACGGTGCCGTCGTCGCTGCCCTACAACACGTACTACGTCTACCTGGACATGGATCCGGCGGGCGCGGTGGACGAGCTGCGGGAGAACGACAACACCACCGTCAGCGCCATGCTCCTGCGGGTGGGGTGCTGAGCATGCGGCACGGGGCCCTGGTGGTGGCGCTGCTCCTGGGCGCCTGCGCGAAGCCGAAGGAGGAGCGGGTGACGTCGCGTGAGGGCCTCACGGCGGCGGAGCTTCCCCAGCCACGCGGCGCGGCCACGGTGCGGATGGACCAGGGCACCTACTCGGCTCCGTCCGTGCGGTTCAGCGCCGACTTCCTGGGGGATCCGCCTGTGACCCTGATGCTGGTCGCGCTGAGCGCCCGGTCGGAGGACGGGGGCACCTGGCAGTTCCGCATGGCGGTGGATGAGACGTTCGTGAAGTCGAAGCACGCCACCGCTCGGCTCATCCCGCGGACCGCGCTGGGCCCGGGTCTGGCGGTGGTGGATTATCAGCAGGCCCAGGGGCCCTCGATGGCGATGGACGAGGGCACCCTGGAGCTGACCGTCACCGGGAAGCAGGCGAAGGGCGAGGTCCGGATGAAGGACGGCCGCGTGCGCGCGACGTTCGAAGGACCGCTCACCGTCGAGTGCACGGTGCCGCCCGCATGGCTGGGCGGAGCGAACGCGCAAGCCGCGCCCGCGCCCGTCCCGACATCGCCCGAGGGCGGAACGGTCCGTGTGCTCGACGAGGCGCAGGCCACGCCGCAATGCAGGTCCGTGGCGGCCGCCTTCCGCTGAGGCAGAGCCTCCATGGCCCGGAGGTTCACGCTCGCCCCCGCCAGTCGCGCCGTCCAAACCTGTCCGACTGTCGGACAGGTTCCCGCGACTCGACGGGAGCAGGGCCTTCAGCCACGGCTGGTGACGCAGCCGTTCGGACAGGGAGAGACCTCGGTCGTCCAGAACCTGTCCGACAGTCGGACAGGTTCCCGCGTTCCAGCGGGATGGGCCCGCGGTCGAGGACGCTGTCACTCCGCGTCGCGACCACTCACGTCGGCCCACGCCAGCCCGAAGCGCGCCAGGTACTTTCGGAGGCGGTCCGCGTCGTTGACGCTCTTCTTCTGCGCGCGTGACTGCGCGAACAACATCCGGCCCGCGTCCGACAACGAGCGCGCGGAGCGGCACACCGTCACCACGTCCGCGAGCTGCACGCGGTCGAACCGGTCCAGCTCCGCCGCCCGTGCCGCGCCCATCACCTCCACCAGGACGTCCTCACCCGCTGACGTCATCGCCGCGCCCGCGGGTCGCCACTGCGAACGCAGGCGGTCCAGCTCCTCGTCCACCACGTCGCGCGTCATCCGCCCGCCGGCCGCGAGCGTGGACATGCGCAGCACCGCCGCGTTGAGGTCCCGGAAGTTGCCGCTCCACCGGCCTTCAGGGGACGTGGCGAAGCGCAGGAAGTGCTCCTGGGCCTCCTTGCTCATCGTCACCCGCGTCCCCAGCGTCTGCGACGCCTGATCCAGTTCGTATTGCAGGTTGGGGGCAATGTCCTCCGGACGCTCGCGCAGCGCGGGCAGCCGGAACGTCCACAGGTTGATGCGCGCGAGCAGGTCCTCGCGAAACCGTCCCTGCGCCACGTCCAGCTGGAGGTCGCGGTTTGTTCCCGCGATGAGCTGGAAGTCGCTCTCCGCCTCCTTGTCCGCGCCCACCGGCAGGAAGCGCTTGTCCTCCAGGGCTCGCAGCAACATGGCCTGTTCGTCCGCGCCCAGCTCTCCAATCTCGTCCAGGAACAGCACGCCGCCGTTCGCCTGCCGCATCAGTCCGGGCCTGTCTCCCACCGCGCCCGTGAACGCGCCCTTCACGTGGCCGAAGAGCGTGGACATGGCGCCGTCACCGCGCAGCGTGGCGCAGTTCAAATCCACGAACGGCCCCGTCACCTGGTTGCGCGCCTTCTTCAGCGCGTAGATGCGCTTCGCGAGCTGTGACTTGCCCGCGCCCGTGGGGCCTGTCAGCAGCAGGGGGGCTCGGGACTGCACCGCCACCTGTTCAATCCGCTCGATGATCCGGTTGAAGGCGGCGTTGCGCGTGTCGATGCCGGACTTGAGGAATGACAGGCCTTCGCGTTGCTGTTGCCGGAAGCGCGCCGCCAGCGTGTCGTAGTTCGACAGGTCCAGGTCGATGATGGCGTGCGTGCCCACCGCCCCGTGGTCCTTCCCCTTGCCCGGGGACGTCTGCACCAACCGGCCCGGAATCAGCCGGCTCTCCACGAGGAGGAACATGCAGATCTGCGCGATGTGCGTGCCCGTGGTGATGTGCACCAGGTAGTCCTCTTCCTCCGGATGGAAGGAGCTCGCGCGCACGTGGTCCAGGAGCGCGCCGTACGTCTCCTCCAGGTTCCACGGATCCCGGATGGGCAGTGACGTGAGCCGCACCTCCGTCTCCGGCGACACCTGCGCGATGTCGTCCCGGATGACCGCCGCCAGCGACGTCCCATGGGGCGGGTGCAGCAGCTCCAGCCGGTGCACCAGCAGGTCCTCCTGCTGACACAGCGACACCGTGGGCCGCCACCGCACCCAGCGCTGCGACCCCACCCCCGTGTCCAGTGTCGTCCCCAGCATCCCGATGACGACCGTCCGCCGTGCCTTCGCCTTTTGAGCCATCAGGATAGGTATTTATCCCAGGGGATACGGATTTCCATACTGCCCTGGGGGTTCCCCTCGGGAGCGGTGTTGGCACGCCGGCTGCTCTAGCTCCCCCACGTGACCGGGACACAGAGCCCGGGTCGAACGACCGAAAGGTGCAGAGCCATGGACCGCATGAACGCGAACTACGAGGTGATGTCGGACGAAGCGGGTCGCCCCATCAAGGCGTGGACGGTGGGGGTGCCGTTCGAGGACGAGGCGAAGAAGCAGCTTCGCAACCTCCGCGGCCTGCCCTTCATCCACAAGTGGGTCGCCGTGATGCCGGACGTGCACCGCGGTTACGGCGCGACGGTCGGGAGCGTGGTGCCCACGGTGGGCGCGGTGGTGCCGGCGGCGGTGGGCGTGGACATCGGTTGCGGGATGATCGCCGTGCGTACGACGCTGCGCGCGGATCAGCTGCCGGACTCGCTGCGCGGGGTCCGCTCGGCCATCGAGGCGGCGGTGCCGCACGGCCGTACGGACAACGGCGGCCGGAATGACCGTGGCGCGTGGAAGGACTCGCCCGCGACGCATACCTCCGCGTGGGCCCGCCTGGCGGAAGGGTACGCCCAGATTGTCGCGAAGCATCCTCGCATCGGCCGTGGGCCGGAGCTGGCGCACCTGGGAACGCTGGGAACGGGTAACCACTTCATCGAGCTGTGCGTCGATGAGTCGGACGGCGTGTGGCTGATGCTGCACTCGGGGTCGCGCGGCGTGGGTAACCGCATCGGAAGCCACTTCATCGAGCTGGCGAAGCAGGACATGGAGCGCTTCTTCATCCACCTGCCGGACGCGGACCTGGCGTACCTGCCGGAGGGGACGGAGCACTTCGATGACTACGTCTTCGCGGTGAGCTGGGCGCAGGACTTCGCGGCGATGAACCGCGAGCTCATGCTGCACTCGGCGGTGGAGGCCCTGAAGGCGAGCGGTGAGCTGCCTGCGTTCGAGCTGTCCGAGTCCGCGGTGAACTGCCACCACAACTACATCTCGCGCGAGCACCACTTCGGAAAGAACTGCTTCGTGACCCGCAAGGGCGCGGTGCGGGCGCGTGAAGGCGACATGGGAATCATCCCCGGCAGCATGGGGGCCCGTTCCTACATCGTCCGCGGGAAGGGGAACGCGGATGCCTTCCACTCGTGCAGCCACGGCGCGGGCCGGGTGATGTCGCGCGAAGCGGCGAAGAAGCGCTTCACGCTGGAAGACCACGCGAAGGCGACCGCGGGCGTGGAGTGCCGCAAGGACGTGGACGTGATTGACGAGACGCCGGCCGCGTACAAGCCCATTGACGCCGTGATGGCCGCGCAGGCGGACCTGGTGGAGGTCGTCCACACGCTGAAGCAGGTGGTGTGCGTGAAGGGATAGCCGAAGCAGTCCCACCCGCCGTCCTGCGGAGGTGCTCATGCCGGGATGAAGACACCGAGGCGCCCGTTCCCCCCAAGAGGTCCGCGCAAGCGGCCGTTAAGGGTGGGGGAGCGGGCGCCGCTATTTTTTGTAATCAGGGATGGGATGCTGCATCCGTCCGCGAGCGCGCAAAGGAGCACCACGCACATGGTTCGCATCGATGGTTCACAGGGGGAAGGGGGCGGCCAGGTGCTGCGCACGGCGCTGGCGTTGTCGCTGGTGACGGGCACGCCGTTCGAGATGGTCAACGTGCGCGCCGGCCGCGCCAAGCCGGGCCTCCTGCGCCAGCACCTCACCGCGCTCAAGGCCGCGGAGACCGTGGGCGCCGCTGAGGTGACGGGCGCGGAGTTGGGCTCCAAGCAGCTGTCCTTCCATCCGCGCGCGTTGTCCGCGGGCAACTACCACTTCGCGGTGGGCACGGCGGGCAGCGCGACGCTGGTGCTCCAGACGGTGCTGCCCGCGCTGCTGCACGCGGAAGGGGCCTCCACGCTGATGCTGGAGGGTGGGACGCACAACCCGGCGGCGCCGCCGTTCGACTTCCTGGAGAAGGCATATCTGCCGCTCTTGCGCCGCATGGGCCCGCGCGTGGACGTGACGCTGGAGCGGCCCGGCTACTATCCGGCGGGCGGCGGACGGTTCCGCGTGGACATCCATCCCGCGAAGCTCCAGCCACTCCAGTTGCTGGAGCGAGGCCGGGTGCTGCGCACGGAGGCCGTGGCCCAGGTGGCGTCCATCCCCTTCGACGTGGCGAAGCGCGAGCTGGACACCGTGGCCGCCGTGCTGAAGCTGCGGCCGGATCAGCAGCGGCCGGAAGAGCTCAAGCGCGCCTACGGTCCGGGCAACGTGCTGCGCGTCGAAGTGGAGAGCGAGCACGTGACGGAGGTCTTCACCGGCTTCGGCGAGCGCGGCAAGCGCGCGGAGACCGTGGCCGAGGAGGTCGCCGCGAAGGTGAAGCGCTACCTGGACGCGGGGGTGCCCGTGGGCGAGCACCTGTGTGATCAGCTCCTCTTGCTGTGCGCCCTGGCGAAGGGCGGTCACTTCCGCACGGTGGCGCTGGACAGCCATTCGCTCACGCAGCGCGAGACGATGGCGCACTTCCTCGACGTGAAGGTGGACGTGCGGGAGCTGGAGCGCGACGTCCATGAGGTGACGGTGCGCGCCTGAAGCAGGGCAGGGCGGTGACCCTTGTCCGGCCGGACGCCCGGCGGTCGGACGAGGCACGTGCTCAGCAGGACTCAACCCATGACGTTACCTCGCAGCCTTCCTACGTTGTGACCCGTGGGGGAGGCTGCGCGTGGCGGAAGTCCCTGAAGTCGAAATCATCGTCCGAGACCTGAAGCAGGCCGTCGTGGGCCGGCGCTTCGTGGGCGCGGAGGTGCTGATGCCCGCGGCGGTGCGCTTCGCCGCGCCGCCGGACTTCATCCAGAACCTCCAGGGCCGCAAGGTGCTCGCGGCGGAGCGGCGCGCGAAGTTCATGCTGCTCACGCTGGATGACGGGCAGACGCTCGCGCTGCATTTCATGCTCTGGGGGGAGTTGCAGCTGCGGCCCGCTGGAAGCGAACGGCCTCCCGAGACGCTCGTGGTCCTCACGCTGGAGGGGAACGAAGAGCTCCAGCTCACGGACACGCTGGGCTACGCGCGCGTGGCGCTGGGGCCCACGGCGCTGCTGGCCTCGCAGCTCAAGCTGGAGGAGCTGGGACCGGAGGCGCTCGATGAGACGTTCACTCCGGAGGTCCTGGCGAAGCAGCTTCGCCGCAGGCGCAGTCCGCTCAAGACGGTGCTCCTGAACCAGCGCGTGCTCGCGGGGCTGGGCAACCGCGACGCGGACGAGAGCCTGTGGGTCGCGGGCATCGACCCCCGGCGGCTGGCGTCGTCCCTGTCTCCCGCTGAAATCGTCCGGCTGCACCAGGGCATCCGCGACGTGCTGGAAGAAGGGCTGCGGCTGCGCGGCACGCAGCGCGACCTGTTCGGCGTGCAGGGGCAGGCGAAGCACCGGCGCAACATCTTCGGCAAGACGGGGGCGCCGTGTCCCCGCTGCGCCACGCCCGTGTCTCACCTGCGCATCGGCGGCCGCAACACGCACTGGTGTGCGCACTGCCAGCCCGCGGACGGCGCCTCGACGGAGGCCCCGGCGCAGACGTCACTGCTCTGAGCTGGTATGAACGGGAGCGTGTCCGACGTTCCCGCCCCCTCGCCCCTGTCCCTCGATGACGCGCTCGCGCGTGCGAGCGAGGAACTCCAGTTCCCCAGCTACTACCAGTCCAGCGTGCGCCCGCTCCTCCGCAACCCGGAAGGACGTTGGCCCCACTGCTGCGGCGGAGGCTGTGAGCCGTGCGCCCAGACGCTCATCCGCGTCGCGATGCGCGCGCTCGATCTGATGGGCACGCCGCGCCAGAGCCCCCTGCCGGATTTCTAGAACAGCCGCGTCCCCAGGCCCACGCGCCCGGTGAGCCCCAGCCGCGTGTGGCCCGCGCCCGCGCGCTCCTGGAACGTCTCCACGCCCACCTGTCCCGCCGCGAGCAGCGACACGTTGCTGCCCAGGTACACCTCCACGCCAAAGCCTCCCAGCGCCTGGAAGCGACGCTGCTTGTCGCCCGTGAGCCCCAGGTCGAGGGGCAGGTCCACCAGGCCCAGCAGCGCCACGGTGTCCGCCACGCGGTAGCTCGCCACCATCCCCGGCAGGATGCGCACCAGCACGCCGGAGAAGTTGTCGTCATCCATGTACGTGGAGCCGGAGTTGAGCACCAGGCCCACGCCCAGCGTCGGCGCCAGCCTGAACGCCCCGCTCCGCACCACCTCCTTGCGGCCCACGAGCTCCAGCGCCGCGCCCAGCTTGAACCAGTCGAAGCGCGCCCGCGCCTCCACCTCCAGCGCGCCCAGGCCCTGCCGGAACCCCAGGCCCACCTCCGGCGCGCCCGTGTAGCCATAGAGCGCCGTCGCCCCCGCGGGCAGCATCACCGGCGCCACCACGGAGCCCAGCGGGTCCTCCTGCGAAAAGGAGACGTCGGCGTCCTGGGCGGAGGCGAGGGCGGGCACAACGAGGAGGGCGAGCAGCGGTCCGAGGTGCGTCATGGGCGCGCACCCTAGCTTGGCTTGCAGCCTGGCAAAAACCCAACGAACCCAGGGACTTGGGGGCAGGTTGTGCATTCTCGTGGGATCCCTGGAAGAATGTGAATCCATGGTTGCCTACCTGCACGCCGCACCGCCTCCAGAAACCTCCACGCCCGCGGGCGGTCGAGACGCACTCGACCTGTCGGGTGGGGCCGGGGGCTGGGTGCTGCTCGTGGGGGAGGCGGCGCGGCCCGCGGTGGCGGAGGCGCTCGTCCGCGAAGGCTTCGAGCCCGTGCACGTGGACGGGGCCCGCGCGGCGCTGGAGCGGCTGGGCGTGGAGGCGGGCGGGACGCTGCCGGACGCGGCGCCCACGGACTCGAAGGCGGACCTGCCCCGGCTGGTCATCATCGACGCGGACCTGCCGGACGGCGACGGCTTCAGCCTCTGCGGCGTGCTCCGCGCGGACCCGAAGTCCGCGGACCTGCCCGTGCTGCTGGTGGCGAAGTGCGCGGAGGAGTTCCACCGCGACCTCGCCGCGGGCGTGGGCGCGGACGAGTACCTGGTGGAGCCGGTGGACGCGCGCGACGTGGCGGTGCTCGCCCGTCTCAAGGCGGGACGGCGCGGCGAGGAGGGCGTCTACGACGCGCACACCGCGACGCTGCCGCTCGTGGCGCTGATGCGCGCGCTCCTGTCCGGCGTGCGCTCGGGGCGGGTGGTGCTGTCGGAGGACTCAGGTGCGCTCTTCTTCCGCCATGGCCTGGTGGTGGACGCGGCCTTCCACGGCGAGCGCGGCAGCCTCGCGTGCCGGCGCCTCTTGTGCTTCGGCGCGGGCGCGTACACGGTGACGTTCGGCCCGGAGCTGCAGCGGGGCAGCTTCTCCATGGACCGCGCGTTCCTGTGCGACCAGGTGGTGCCCGGCCTGGAGCGCTTCGAACAGCTGCGCGTCAAGGGCCTGCCCCTGGCGGCGCGGCTCACGGTGGACTTCAACCGCCTCTCACAGGAGCTGCCCTCGCTGCCGGAGGACGTGGAGCAGGTGGTGCGCCTGTTCGACGGGCGGCGCACCGTGCGCGCGATGCTCCTGGAGTGCCGCTTCCCGGAGGCCCTGGCCTACGAGGCGGCGACCCGCCTGTTCATGCTGGGCGTGCTGGTGCCCGCCATCCTGGTGGAGGAGCGCGAGCGCGCCCGGGAGTCCGCGGGACCGCCCCGCCTCTTCGAGCCCGTCCTGACTCCCGAATCCGGGGCGGAGCCCGGGCCGGACGCGTCGTGAGGGTTTGACTCGGGCGGCCTGCTCGGGGCACAAGGCCGGGAGCGCCACGGGCTGAACGCCCGTCCACCCCTCGCCGAAGCCGCCGCCATGTCCGGTCATAACCGCTGGTCGAAACTCAAACGCCGGAATGCCGTCCTGGGCGTGGCCAAGGGCAAGCTCTACTCCAAGGCCATCAAGGAGATGACCGTCGCCGCGCGCCTGGGCGGCGGTGACCCGTCCAGCAACGCCCGCCTGCGCGTGGCCGTGGCCCTGGCGCGCGAGTCGAACATCCCGCGCGACACCATCGAGCGCGCCATCAAGAAGGGCACGGGCGAGCTGGCCGGCGAGTCCTACGAAGAGGTGACGTACGAGGGCTACGGCCCCGGCGGCGTCGCGCTCATCATCGAGTGCCTCACCGACAACCGGAACCGCTCCGCCAGCGACGTGCGCAATCTCCTGAGCAACTACGGCGGGAACATGGGCGCGGAGGGCGCCGTGGGCTGGATGTTCCACAGGAAGGGCGTCATCACCGTGAAGCCCGGCCCCACCGAGGACCAGGTGATGGAGCAGGCCCTGGACGCGGGCGCCGAGGACGTCGTGGACCAGGGGCCGGACGGCTTCGAGGTGCGCACCGCCCCGGCGGACCTGCACGCGGTGGGCGCGAAGCTGGAGGCCGCGGGCCTGCCCCTGGGCGAACAGAAGTGGACCTTCGTGCCGCAGAACACCGTGAAGGTGGAAGGCGACAACGCGAAGCGCCTGTTGAAGCTGATGGACGCGCTCGACGACAACGACGACGTGCAGCATGTGCACGCCAACTTCGAAATCGACGAGTCCCTGATGGAGTCGCTGTCCACGTAAAGCCCTGGCAAGGGGCGCGTGGGAAAGGAACGGGCCGGTGCGGGTACTCGGCGTGGACCCTGGCAGCCGCTTCATGGGCTTCGGGGTCGTGGAGGAGAAGAAGGGCAAGCTCGTGCACCTGGGCCATGGCGTCATCAAGGTGGTGGAGTCCGCGCCCCTCGCTGAACGCCTGAAGGACCTGCACGCCGCCTTGAGCGCCGCGCTCGGGCGCTACCAGCCGGAGGCCGTGGCCGTGGAAGGCCTCTTCACCCACCGCAACGCCCGCAGCGCCCTGGTGCTGGGGCATGCGCGCGGCGTGGCGCTGCTCGCCGCGGCGCAGGCGGGCCTGCCCGTGCACGAGTACGCCCCCGCCAGCGTGAAGAAGTCCGTGGGGGCCAGCGGCGCGGGCGGCAAGGACGCCGTGGCGCGCATGGTGCGCACGCTGCTCGGCGTGGATGACGCGACACTGGAGCGCGCGGATGCCAGCGACGCGCTCGCCGTCGCGGTGTGCCACCTGAACCAGTTCCGCGTGGGCATGCCCCGCGCCAGCGCTCCCGGCAACGGCAAGCGCAAGGGGGCCGCGTCGGTGCTCGCGGACCGCCTGTCGTCCGCCTACCAGCGCCCGGAGACCCGCCGATGATCGCCCGGCTGCGTGGCAACGTGTTGGAGAAGGGCCCTGAAGACGCCGTCGTGGACGTGAACGGCGTGGGCTACCGCGTGAACCTGTCCACCGTCTCGCTGGGCAAGCTGCCCGCGGACGGCCAGCCGGTGGACCTGCGCATCCGCACCGTGGTGCGCGAGGACGCCTTCGAGCTCTTCGGCTTCCTCTCCCCGGCGGAGGAGGAGCTCTTCCAGCTGCTCAACACCGTGTCCCGCGTCGGTCCGCGCATGGCCCTGGGCGTGATGTCCGGCATGGAGGTGGGCGAGCTCATCGCGGCGCTGTCTCGCGGTGAGACGAGCCGGCTCGCGAAGATCCACGGCGTGGGCAAGAAGACCGCGGAGCGGCTCGTGCTGGAGCTCAAGGAGAAGGTGCGCAACCTCCACTCGGAGGGCATCGCGAAGGGCACCACCCCGCGCGCGCCCGTCACCTCCGGCAGCAAGGCGGACCTCGTCTCCGCGCTGCTCAACCTGGGCTACAAGCAGCCCCAGGCGGAGAAGGCCGCGGACGTCGTCATCGCGCAGCTGGGCCCGGACGCCTCCTTCCAGGCGCTCTTCCGCGAAGCCCTCAAGGCCCTGCGCTCCAGCCCGTGACTTCCAGACACCGCTCCGCCCTCCAGGGCGAGACGCGGTGCTTCCTGGGGTGGGAAATCCTCGGAAATTACGCGCAACTCTTTTTCCTGTAGGAATCCGCTGTCGTCGCACGGCGAACGCGCCATTGGTTTGCCTGCCATCAGCTGGGGATCCACGCCGCTCACGGGCCGACACCCCTGAGCAATCCTGGCCGGCCATGAGCTGGCCCATTCCGCTGCAAATATCAATTTCCAGCGCAGGTGCGGTGGTCCCGAAAGGGCCGCGTCGCGCCCAGGAGGCGTGTGTCATGGCGGCGTGGCGTGGTGTTCCGGTCGTCGTGCTGCTGCTCTCCGGCGTCATCGGAGTGGGGTGCGGCGCGGCCGAAGGAGAAGACGTGTCGGCGGTGGATGAGGTGTCGGCGGCGCTGGACTCGGCGGCCTCCGGAGGCCCGCAGCCGTGTGGCCCGTCGGCGCGGTCCGTGGGGGACGTCCGGCGCGGCGCGGAGGGCTCGGCGCCGGAGACGCTGGTGGAGGTGGGCGGGCAGGTCTTCTACGCCGCGAATGACGGCGTGTCCGGGCTCGAGCTGTGGGTGACGGACGGGAACGCCACGGAAGCGCGCCGGGTAAAGGACGTGCGGCCCGGCGCGTACGGCAGCACGCCGCGCTTCCTCACGCGGATGGGCGGGCGGCTGTTCTTCGTCGCGGACGACGGCGTGCACGGGCCGGAGCTGTGGGTGTCGGACGGCACCGCGAAGGGCACGGTGCTGGTGGCGGACATCCGGCGCGGGGCGCGAGGCAGCGTGCCGGACGGGCTGACGGTGGTGGGCAGCCGGCTGTACTTCACCGCGGATGACGGCGTGCGCGGCCGTGAGCTGTGGAGCACGGACGGCACGGCGAAGGGCACGCAGCTCACGCAGGAGTTCGCGCCCGGGCCGAGCTCGCTCTTCCTGGACGACCTGACGGAGTGGAACGGGAAGCTGGCGCTGGTGGCGTACGGCAACGCGGTGACGCTGTGGGTGGTGGAGGGGAGCACCGGCAGCTCGCGGGCGCTCTTCCGTGGCCCGGAGCAGTCCGTCGTCTTCTCGCTGACGCCGGCGGGGAAGGACCGCCTCTTCTTCCTCGTGGACCTGGGCTTTGGCGAGGCGGACCTCTGGGTGACGCGGGGCCAGCCCCTCTTCACCTTCCCGCTCAGGCACTTCGAGGGGGACTACCCGTCGGAGCTCACGCCGCTGGGCAACGCCGTGTACTTCATGGCAGGCGCGGAGGGCTTCTTCGGCGAGCCCGGGGACCTGTTCCACGGCGGCGAGCTGTGGAGGAGCGACGGCACGCTCCTGGGCACCCGCATGGTGAAGGACGTGCGGCCGGGGCGCCACGGCTCGCTGCCCTCCGGGCTGACGGTGCTGGACGGGCGGCTGTACTTCGCGGCGGATGACGGCGTGCACGGCCGCGAGCTGTGGAGCTCCAACGGCACGGCGCAGGGCACGGTGCTGGTGCAGGACGTGGAGCCGGGCCCCGCGGGCAGCACCCCCACGGCCTTCGCGGTGGTGGACGGGTGGCTCTTCTTCTCCGCGACGACGGCCGGCCGGGGCCGCGAGGGCTGGTACTCCAACGGCGAACCGGGCCGCGTGGACCCGATGCGCGACATCGCGCCCGCGGGGCTGGACGCGAACCCCCGCGGGTTCGTGCGCGCGGGGGGCTCCGTCTTCTTCATCGCCACGGAGCCGGGGCAGGGGGAGGAACCCTGGGCGCTGCCCTTCCTCCCCGCGGCCCGCTGCGCCCGCCTGGAGCCCTGAGGACTACGCCGCGCGCCGCAGCGCGGGCGTGGGGTGCAGCCCGCCCGTGTTCGGCGCGGGCAGCACCACGGTGGGCCCCAGGCCCGGGGCCAGCAGGTGCGCGGTGAGCAGCGAGGACGGGTGGAAGTTCACGAACGACGCGTCATGCGCGGACGGGCCCGCGAAGAGCTTCTCCACCACCATGGACGCGTACTGCTCCAGCGAGTCCTCGCGCGTGTTGCCGTTGAGCACCACCTCCCAGCCCATCTGCTCCGCGAAGCGGCGCACGCCGGGGATGCGCGACAAAAGCGGCGTGTAGCTCTCCGTGCTCACGCCGTTCTCGCTCACCACGAAGACTTCATTCGCGGTGGCCACCGCCAGGGACATGTTCCCCTGCGTGTGGCCGGGCGTGCTGAGCAGCGCCGCGCCCTGGCCCAGCCACGTGTCGCCGTCCAGGAGCACCACGCGCTCGTCCGGGATGTCCGCGCCGCCGGGCACGAACCACACGTGCTGCATGGGGTGCAGGTGCTTCACCATGGTCCACTCCGCGCGCTGCACCAGCAGCCTCGCCCGGGGGAACACGGGCGGGGCGCCGTCACCGCCCAGCCAGCCGCGCAGGTCCTGGATGTGCAGGTGGTCGAAGGCCAGGTAGTCCACGTCCGACGGCGTCAGCCCCAGCTGCTCCAGGTAGCCCTGCACCGTGCCGTGGCGGGTGGACATCACCTTGTCGGAGAGGAACGCGCCGTAGCGCTCGCGCAGCGCGCGGTAGAAGGGCGCCGCGTGGCCCCGCTCGTAGTCGGTGGGGTTGAAGAGCAGCGTGCGCCGCTGGCCGGTGCCGGCCTCCGCGAACTGCACCACCTGCATGCGGTTGGTCATCATCACGTAGGGCGCCGGTGACAGCGCCGCCCCGCTGAAGGCGAACAGCGTGGGGTAGGGGAACGTGATGAGGTCGCAGGTGGCCACCGCCGCCACCGGACCCTCCCGGACGAAGGCTTCGCGGGCCTCCTGCGCGGCGCGGCGCAGCTTCTGGAGACGGGGGCCGGGCGAACGCTCGGCGCGGGCCTCGGGCAGGAGGGGCAGGGGACGGAACGGGGCAGAAGCGGAAATCATGACGCGACTCCCTTCGGGCAGGGGGACGTGCCCCCTGGCTGGCCGGTCGGCGTGCCGCTCCGAGTCTAGCGCCGCCAGAAGGGCAGCGACACGCGCCCCCTTCGCTGTATAGGGTCGGAATGGCGATGGCGAGGAAGTCCGACGACACCCTCTCGGGAGATGTTCAGCCGGAAGACATCCGGCTGGAGGCCTCCCTGCGCCCGCGCACCTTCGACGAGTACGTGGGGCAGGGGACGGTCGTCGAAAAGCTCAAGGTGTACGTGGCCGCGGCCAGGAGCCGGGGTGACGCGCTGGACCACTGTCTGTTCTCCGGCCCTCCGGGCCTGGGCAAGACGTCGCTCGCGCACATCATCGCGAACGAGCTGGGTGTGGGCATCCACGTCACCAGCGGCCCCGCGCTGGAGAAGAAGGGCGACCTGGCGGGCCTGCTCACCAACCTCAACGAGCGGGACATCCTCTTCATCGACGAGATCCACCGCCTCAACGCCGCCGTGGAGGAGTACCTCTACCCGGCGATGGAGGACTTCCGGCTGGACATCACCATCGACACCGGGCCCGCCGCCCGCGCGATGAAGATTGATCTGCCGCCCTTCACGCTGGTGGGCGCCACCACGCGCACGGGCCTGCTCACGTCCCCCCTGCGCGACCGCTTCCAGATTCAAGATCGCTTGGAGTACTACGAGCCGAAGTTCCTGGAGCAGATATTGGACCGCTCCGCGCGCATCCTCGGCGTGCCCATGGACCGCGCCGCCAGCCGCGAGGTCTCCACCCGCTCGCGCGGCACGCCTCGCATCGCGAACCGCCTGCTGCGCCGCCTGCGCGACTTCGCCCAGGTGGAGGGCAACGGCCGCATCACCTACGACCTGGCGCACGACTCGCTGAGCCGCCTGGGCGTGGACGCCAGCGGCCTGGACGCGATGGACCGCAAGATTCTCCTCACCATCCTGGAGAAGTTCGGCGGCGGCCCGGTGGGCGTGGAGACCATCGCCGCGAGCGTGGGCGAACAGCGCGACACCATCGAGGACGTCTACGAGCCCTTCCTCATGCAGGAGGGCTTCCTCATGCGCACGCCCCGGGGCCGCACCGCCACGCTGCGCACCTACCAGTACTTCAAGAAGACGCCGCCCCCCAGCTCCCCGCAAGGGGCGCTCTTCTAGCCCGCACCCACTTCCGCCATGAGCCAAGCCTCCGCGCCCGCCGTGCCCACGGTCCTCCCCAGTCCCCGCGACTACTACGGCGACCTGATGCGCGCCTCGCAGGCCACGCGCGCGGGCTTCCTCGCCGAGCGCGAGCGCTGGCTCCGTGGCGTCCCGGTGGAGGGCCGCGAGGAGCTCCTCTTCGAGTTCGAGATGTGGCTGCGCGCCGTGGAGCGCTACCTGAACCTCCACAACTCCGTGGTGGACGCCCGCGCCCGGCCGCTCGTCACGCGCGACTTCCACGAGGAGCTGGTGGACGTGCGCGACGCCATGGAGCGCGCCGTGCGCGTCGCCCGGCACCTGCAGGACCCGGACAGCGACCCGAAGATGGTCTTCCGCAAGTACGTGGAGACCCAGCTCGCGGACGACCGCGTGCGCCGGCTCTTGATTGAAGAAGAGCTGGACCAGGAGACCCCGCCGGAGAGCCTCTTCGTCGTGCGCGAGGCGTTCGACGCGCTGAAGAACCTGCTCGACAACCTGCTCCAGCTGCCGCTCATCGGCCTGTCCTTGTTCCAGGACGTGGGCAAGCTGACGCTGCGGGAGATCGTCCTCAACCGCTACTTCCGCCCCTTCCGCCCGCTGGAGTTCCGCGTCGAGTACGACCGGCTGCGCTCCGTGCGCCTGCTGGATGTCCTGGGCACGCTGCCTTCCGACACGCGGCCCCTCTTCACCACCGCGTTCCTGGGCCTCTTCCGCGTGCTGCACTACCTGACGCACGTGGATCCGGAGTCCCAGCCGCCCGTGCCGCGCCGCGTGCGCGTGCTCCTGTCGCTGGTGCGCGGTGAAGTGTCCGCCGTCGCCAGCTACCTGCACACGGAGCTGTCCCCCAAGGCCGGCCCCAAGCACCTGCAGGCCGCCACGCTGCGCGCCGCGCGCGACCTGGCCCGCGAGACGGACCGCATCTCCCGCGAGGTGCTGGTGGACCTGGACCGCGACCCCGCCGCCCCCCTGCGCGCCGCGGAGGCCTTCACCACGCTCCTGCGCCAGCAGATCGTCGCGCTGGTGGACGCGCTGGCCCCCAACGGCTCGCTGGGGGATGAAGCCTTCGGCCACCTCACCAGCGCCCAGGACGCCGCGCTGCGCCTGCGCAAGGACCTGTGGGTCTACGCCCAGCTGTGCCGCGCCGCCGAAAGCCACCTGCGCTCGGAGGACGTCCCCGCCGCCGAGCGCGTGCTGGAGGCCCTCAAGTCGTTCCTCGACTACTTCCACGACGGCGGCTACCAGCTGCTGCGCTACGCGGACTACGACGCCTTCGACCGCTTCACCTCGCTGCTGGTGGAACTGCCCTGGCCCCCGGAAGGCCCCGGCATCCGCAGCCGCCTGGCGGAGGACCTCCGGCGTTTCTCGCAGACGCTGGAGACCACCTTCCACGCCGTCAGCCGCCGCTCCCTCCTCCAGGGCCGCGGCTTCGACAGGCCGGACGCGGAAGCCCTGCGCGACCGCTTCCTGCCGCCTGCTCGCTGACCCACCCTCCCAGTCATGATTCCCGTCAAGCCCCGGACTCCCGGTATGTCCGGGCTGTGCGTTTGCTTCCAGGCACTCGCCTGCGATAGAGACGCGCCGCTGTCACGTGGGTGACACGCACTCCCGGTTGGCGCGAAACCATTCGGGGGCCCCGGAGTTCGAAGGATGAATTCCGGACATCGCTGTCACGGTGGGAGGAGCAGTGGTGGGTTTCCCAAGAGGGGTGTCCGGACCCCGGCCCAGGCCATCCTCCGTCCCGGCGTCCAGCGCTCCAGCAGTTCCAGGGGGTTGGGAAGGGCGGGGCCACCCCATCAGGCAATTCTTGTGTCACGGCCGCGTGGCATGTTGATTGCTCCTATGTGCAGCGCGTCAGACCGCCGTGGAACGGCCTGACGGGGCCATACCCCGCGTATGTCAGTACGAAGCAGTCCCTAGAGGCGACACCGACATGCTCCAGTTCAACGACTTCCAGCGCACCCTTTCCCAGCCGGCCATCTGCCGCGGCGTGGGGCTCCACTCCGGGTTGCCCGTGACGCTGACCCTGAAGCCCGCGCCCGCGGGGCATGGCATCGTCTTCGTCCGCACGGACCTGGCGCGCCCGGTGAGCATCCCCGCGCTGGCGGAGTACGTGGTGGACACGTCGCTGGCCACCACCCTGGGCCGGGACGGCGTGAAGGTGGGCACGGTGGAGCACCTGATGTCCGCGCTGGCGGCGCTGGGCATCGACAACGTGCGCGCGGAGCTGGACGGGCCGGAAGTGCCCATCATGGACGGCAGCGCCGCTCCCTTCACGCACGCCATCATGGAGGCCGGGTCGCACGAGCTGGACGCGCCGCGCGAGTACCTGGTCATCAAGAAGAGCGTGGCGGTGACGGACGGCGACAAGCAGGCCTCGCTCACCCCCGCCCGGCGCTTCCGCATCAGCTGCACCATCGACTTCGAGCACCCCGTCATCCAGGGCCAGTCCTTCGACGTGGACGTGAACGACCGGGGCTTCTCGCGTGAAATCTCGCGCGCCCGCACGTTCGGCTTCCTGCGCGACGTGGAGAAGCTCAAGACGCTGGGCCTGGCGCGCGGTGGTTCGCTGGAGAACGCGGTCGTCGTGGACGAGGCCGCCATCCTCAACCCGGACGGCCTGCGCTTCCCGGACGAGTTCGTGCGCCACAAGATTCTGGACGCCATTGGCGACGTGTCGCTCTTTGGCCGGCCTGTCATTGGCCACATGACGGCGTTCAAGACGGGCCACGCGCTCAATCACAAGCTCGTGCGCAAGGTGTTGGCGGACCCCTCCAGCTTCGACATCGTCACCGCGCGCCGCCGGGACGTGGAGGGGCGTGAGCCGGGCCGTGCAAGCCTCGCCGGCGCGTTGGAGCTGGAGCCCCTGGTCGCCTGAACGCCAGACTGGCAATTCCTTGCCAGTCCCGGGGACCTCTATTAAGTCGGCGGGCTATGTCCATGCGCTCTACTCGCATCGCCCTGGCCGCCCTCCTCGCGGCATCCCTCACCGCCGGCTGCAACAAGGAGAAGGCGCCGGCCAATGCCCAGGCGCCCGCCGCGCAGGCCCAGGCCGCCAACGCCGCCGAGCCGGCGCCGGACACCGTGGTGGCCACCTACGGCAACAACGAGAAGGTCACCTTCGGTGAGCTCAACGAGCGCATCAAGGAGCCGCTGGCGAACCTGGACAAGCAGAAGTTCCAGCTGCGCAAGCGCGGCCTGGAAGGGCTCGTCACGGAGCGCCTGGTGAAGGCCGAGGCCACCAAGCGCGGCATCACCGAGGACCAGCTGCTCAAGGCGGAGATCGACGACAAGATCCCCGCGCCGCCGGAAGAGAAGATCAAGGAGGTCTTCGAGGGCGCCAAGGGTCAGCTGCCCCCGGGCGCGACCTACGAGCAGATGAAGCCGCAGATCGTGGACTTCCTGTCCGGCCAGCAGAAGCAGGAGGCGGCCCAGAAGTTCTTCGACTCGCTCCGCGCGGGCGCCAACGTGAAGTACGAGCTGCCCGAGCCCCCGCGCCCGCCCGCGGAGCGCAAGCAGGTGGCCGCCACGGGCCCGTCCAAGGGTCCTGAGAGCGCGCCGGTCACCATCGTGGAGTTCAGCGACTTCCAGTGCCCGTTCTGCAGCCGCGCCATCGGCACGGTGGACGAGGTGACGAAGCTCTACGGCGACAAGGTGCGCCTGGTGTTCCGCCAGTTCCCCCTGGACTTCCACCAGCAGGCGCAGAAGGCCGCCGAGGCCTCGCTGTGCGCGAACGAGCAGGGCAAGTTCTGGGAGATGCACGACAAGCTCTTCGCCAACCAGAAGGCGCTGGGCGTGGATGACCTGAAGAAGTACGCGGGCGAGCTGAAGCTGGACACGGCCAAGTTCAACACCTGCCTCGACTCCGGCGCGACGGCCGCGACGGTGAAGGCGGACATGGCGGACGGCTCCAAGGTGGGCGTCAGCGGCACGCCGGCGTTCTTCATCAACGGCATCATGCTGTCCGGCGCGCAGCCCCTGGACGAGTTCAAGAGCGTCATCGACGCGGAGCTGAAGGGCGCGAAGTAGTCCGGCGATACCTGCAGGGAGGGATGCGGTGGCGTCCAAACCCAGGGCCACGCCCCGCGTGAGCGGTGAGGCGGCTTCGCTCGAACTGGAGCGGCCGCTCGCCGCTGTCGTCTCTCCCACCCGGCCCCTTTCGGCGCACTTCCTGGCGCCGGAGGGGCTGGTGCTCCTCCCGGAGTCCCACGGCTCCGCCGGCTTCTTCGCCGGCAGCCTGGGCACGCTCTCGGTCGAGGAGGTCTTCGCCCAGATTCTCTCGGGCATCCGCACCGGCCAGCTCGTCGTGCAGCACGGCGGTGTGCGCCGCACGGTGGCCTTCCGCGACGGGCAGGTGGTGTTCGCCACCTCCAGCGAGCGCTGGGAGCGCCTGGGCGCGGTGATGGTGCGGCTGGGGCTCCTGACGGAAGCGCGGCTCACCCAGGCGCTGGCGCAGGTGACGCCCGCGCGCCGCATCGGCCAGGTGCTCACGTCGCAGGGCATCGTCTCCGAGGCCAGCCTCTACAGCGCCATGACGTTCGTGGTGCGCGAGGTGGTGCTCAACCTCTTCGAGATGGTGGAGGGCAGCTTCCTCTTCCTGGAGGCGAAGTCCCCCGCCGTGGACGCGGTGAAGCTGCCGGAGCGCACGCGCGACCTGGTGCTCACCGGCATCAAGCGCGCGGAGGAGACGGGCCGCCTGCGCCGCCGCTTCCCGGACGACATGCGCGTGACGCCCGGCCCCCAGGGCGCGCTGCCCGGCGAGGAGGCCCTGTTCGCGAAGCTGGGCGAGGGCACGACGCTGGGCGCGCTCCGGGCGGTCTACGCGGGCAGCCAGTACGCCTTCTACAGCGGCGTGGAGGAGGCGGTGCGCGGCGGCCACCTGGCCGTCCAGGCCGCGGAGCCGGCTCCGGCCCCGGGCCCCGCGGTGGAGGGCATGGCCTGGGAGCTGCTGTCCGCGGAGGAGCGCTACAACCTCCTCCTGTCGCTGGTGCACCGCGCGCTGCGCGAGGCGGGCCGCGACGTGGACCTCTTGCGCGGCTTCGTGGAGTCGCCTCCGCCGGGCCTGGAGGAGGCCTACCACGGCGTCACGCTGGGGCCGGACGGGCGGGTGGACGTGGCCCGGCTGCGCGCCAACGTGTCCACCAGCGGCGGCGAGGCCGTGGGCCGGGCCATGGCGCTGGAGGCGCTGGACGCGTTCGTGTCCTACGCGCTGTTCTCCGCCCGCAACGTGCTGCCGGCGGACGTGGCCGAGCGGCTGGCCAACACCTACCGCACCCTCCAGGGCGGCCTGTCGTAGGGCCGGTACCTCCGGGAAGTTTCCACCGTCTGACAGCACACACCGCCCCCGTGTGCCCCTGGCGGGCCCGGAGGTGGGTGTCCACGTTCCTCCCCACGGCTGGTGGCTGGCGGGGGACGAGCGACATGGGCGCGATGCGGATGTTGGGTTGGGGTGTGCTTCTGCTGAGCACTGCGTGTGGCGCGTCCCGGACGGCGGTGACGAAGGCGGAGCCCGGCACGGGCGGTTCCGGAATGGTGTCGGATGAGGCCGCTGTCGCGTCCACCACGCGGCGCTACGTGGACGAGGACCTGGGCTTCGAAATCATCCGGCCCACGGCGGAGTGGCAGCTGGATGAGACGAACGAGCGCACCCCGGAGGGGCTGGCGATTCCCGTCATCCTGCGCCACCGCGTGACGGGCGCGCAGGTGGTGCTGCAGGTGGCGCCCGGCGTGGCCACGCCCGTGCAGTTCGCGGAGCGGCTGACGCAGGGGCTGCGCCAGCAGCCGGGCTTCACCACCACGGATCCGCAGCCCATCGCGCTGTCGGACAACGCCGTGGGGTTCGACTTCCAGGTGGGGGAGGGCGTGCGCGGCAAGGTGGCCGTGCGCGAGGGCAACTCCGGCCGCGTGCTGATGATGCTGGCCACCTGGCCCACGGAGGCCACCGCCGGCATCACGGAGAGCGTGGACGCCCTGATGGCGGGCGTCCGTCCGCTGCCGGAGCCGAGCGTGGCGGTGCGTTCAACGCCCCGCACGCCCTGATTCAAAAGGCCCCGGGCCCCACGCGATGGGTGCGTGGGGGCCGAGGCCTTCAAGACAACACGTCGACTGCCCGCGGGACTACGCGCGGGCCGGCTTGCCCTTGGCGGCCTTCGGGGCCTTGGCGGCCTTCGGGGCCTTCGCGGGAGCCTCGGCCTTGGTGGGCTCCGGCTGCGAGGCCACTTCCGCGGCCTTGCGGCGCACCAGCTCCACCAGCGTGCGCGCGCCCACGCCCGTGCCGCCCTTGTTGAGGTAGCCGCGCTCCTTGGGGCTGTTGGACGGACCGGCGATATCCAGGTGCACCCAGGGCGTGTCGCCCACGAACTCCTTGAGGAAGAGGGCCGCGTTGATGGCGCCGCCCCAGCGCTCGCCGGAGTTCTTCATGTCCGCCACTTCGGAGCGCAGCGCGTCCTTCTGCAGGTCGCTGACGGGCAGGCGCCACATCTCCTCGCCCGCGGCGCGCGCGGCGGCGAGCACGCTGTTCACCGCGTCGTCGTCGTCGCCGAAGGCGCCCACGATGTAGCTGCCCAGCGCCACCATGCACGCGCCCGTGAGCGTCGCCAGGTCGATGATGGCGGACGGCTCGTGCTCGCCGGCCCAGGTGAGCATGTCACCCAGCACCAGGCGGCCCTCCGCGTCCGTGTTGGTGATCTCCACCGTCTTGCCGGAGCGCGCGGTGAGGATGTCACCGGGCTTGTACGCCGTGCCGGACGGCATGTTCTCGCACGCGCCGATGAAGGCGTGCACGGGGAAGGGCGGCTTCACCACGGAGCCGATGACCTTCATCGCCGCCAGCACCGCGGCGGACCCGGCCATGTCCGTCTTCATCTCCACCATGCCCTCGGTGGGCTTGAGCGACAGGCCGCCCGAGTCGAAGGTGATGGCCTTGCCCACCAGCGCCAGCGGGGCGCGCTTCGCGTCCTTCGCGTTCTTCGGCGTGTAGACCAGGTGGATGAGCCGCGGCTCCTGCACGCTGCCGGCGGTGACGCCCAGGAACATGCCCATGTTCAGGCGCTCAATCTCCTTGCGCCCGCCAATCTCCGCGGTGAGCCCGCCCTCCTTGGCGGCCTGCTGCGCGGCCTGCGCCAGCTTCGTGGGCGTCACCACGTTGGGGGGCTCGTTGACCAGGTCGCGCGCCCAGTTGACGGCCTCCGCCAGCTTCAGGCCCAGGGTCAGCGCGTCGTCCAGCGCGCGCGACTTCTCCGTGCCCTCCGGCAGCGACAGCGTGGCGCGGGTCAGCTTGGGGCTGCCCTTGTCCTCGCGCGCGGCGGACTTGTACTTGTCGAAGCGGTAGACGCCCAGCTCCAGGCCCTCCACCACCGCGCGCACGGCCAGCGCCGCGTCGTCCGTGGCGGGCACGCGGAAGCCGATGGCGGTCGCCTTCAGCCGCTGCGCCGTCTTCGCCGCGCGGCCCGCGGCCAGCCGCAGCACCTCCGGCTGGAAGCGCGCGCGGTTGCCCAGGCCCAGCAAGAGGACGCGGTCCGCGCCCAGCTTCCCCAGGGTGTGCACCAGGAAGGACTGGTCCACCTTGCCCTTGAAGCCCTCCTGGGTGGCGGCGGCGCGCAGCTTGCCGTCCAGCGCGGAATCCGCGGCCGTCAGCGGCGCGGGGGCGGAATCACCCAGCTCGCCCTCGAAGAGGGGGATGACGAGCAGCTCACCGCTCACCGGCGCGGCTTCACCGGAGACGAGACTGAATTGCATGGCGACTTGGACTCCTGGACAGAGGGAGGGGGTGATCCGAGGGGCGCGACTGTAGACGCGCCGCGTGTTGCTCGCAAAGCGCTGGTTGCCACTCGGGCATTGCAATGCCCCGGCGCGCTGGATAGCTGTGCACTCCCAATGCCCACCCTGCTGCTGCATCTGACGGCCATCGAACGGTTGGCCGCCCATCCGGACGGCCTCCCCGCCGACTGGGTGCGCGCCTTGTCCGAGGACCTGCCGTACGCGCGCTTCGGCGCGGCGCTGCCGGACCTGCCGCTGTGCGCCGGCGTGCGCGGGGGCCTGGGCGTGATGATGCAGCCGGAGGCCGGCTGGCCCCTCTTCGCGCGGCTGTACCATGAGCGCGCCCCGGTGGGCCTGGGCCTGAAGATGGCGGAGCTCGTCGCCTCGGGCGCCCTCGTGGGCACGGAGGCGGGCCTGGCCATCCTCGCGGGGTACTTCACGCACCTGAGCCTGGACCGGCGCCTCCACCCGCTGGTGGACCAGCTGGTGCTGCGCCACCGCCGCAAGGGCGAGCGGGCCTGGGACGCACGGCGTCAGGTGGAGTGGGCCCAGACGCTCTTCTTCCTGCGCCAGCAGGACGGCACGGATGGCGTGGGCACCGCCCGCATCCGCGAGAAGTTCCAGGTGGTGAAGAGCTCCGGCATCCCGCTGCGAGGCATTGGCCGGGGCATCTACGAGCTGGTGCGCCTGGCGTCGCAGGACCGCGTGGGACAGGCCCCCACCAAGGCGGAGCTGGATGGCTGGGTGCGCGGGCTCTACGTCTCCGGGCTCTTCCTCTCCAGTCCGCTCGGCCGCATGCGGGCCCTTCCGGCGTACTCACAGCTCTCCTTCCAGGAGCTGTACCGCAATGATCACTTTGACTTCGCGGTGGAGCTGGACGCCGCGCTGGAAGTGACGCGCGGACTGATTCGCAGACTGCACGGCTACATGACGCGCGGCACCTACACGCCGCGTACGCGCGCGCGCTTCCTGGAGGAGTTTCCAGAGGGAACGCTGGGCGCCACCGCCGCGTAGTGAACGGATCCACACGGCCCGCGTCCCGGTGCCGTGTTCGCGTGCAGGGCATCCGACCGATCGAGCAGGTTGCCCTCGGGGATGTGGCGCTATCCGAAGCGGGGAGTGCCTCCTATCCTCGATAGGGAATGACGGTCTTGCTCCTCATGGCGGCGGGTGTGTTGGCGGGTGGGTTGGGGGCGCTCCTGGGCATCGGGGGCGGCATCGTCCTGGTGCCGGTGCTGGTGTTGGGATTCGGAATCCCGCTCGAGCAGGCCGTCCCCGCGAGCCTGATGTGCGTGGTGGCCAACTCCTGCGCCGCCGCCGCCAGCTACGTGGAGAACAAGCTGAGTGACCTGCGGCTGGGGCTCACCCTGGAGCTGGCCACGGTGATGGGCGCCATCGTCGGCGGGCTGGTGGCGGCCTTCGTCGCGGAGGCGATGGTGGCAGTGGTGTTCGGCCTCTTCACGCTCTTCGTCGCGCTGCAGATGCTGCTCATGCGCCGTCCCGTCGTGGAGCCGGCGACGGCGGCCAACTACGAGCCCGGCAACTACCCGCTGGGCATCTCCGGTTCCTTCGTGGCGGGCGGGCTGTCCGCGCTCCTGGGCGTGGGCGGTGGCCCGCTGAAGGTGCCGCTGATGACCTACGGCATGCGCGTGCCCTTCAAGGTCGCCAGCGCCACCAGCAACCTGATGGTGGGCGTCACCGGCGCCGCCAGCGTCGCAGCCTACGCGTGGCGCGGCCAATTGAATCTCGGGCTCGTGGCGCCGTTGGTCGTAGGGGTGCTGGCTGGCGCGTCCGTGGGCAGCAAGCTGATGCTGAGGACCCCGACCGCGGTGCTCAAGAAGCTCTTCGCGGCGGTCCTGTTGATTGTGGCCGGACAGATGTTGTGGAAGGGAGGGGAGGGGCTGTGGCCGAGCGTATGGAAATGAGTGAAACGGAGCCTGAACTACCCGGTGTCCATCCGTCGATGATGGTTCCGGAGGCAGGACCCCCACGTCGCAACGCGCAGGCGACGTCGGTGGCGTTGGATGGGGAGTTCCACGAGGAGCTCCCGCAGGAACCCATCACCCAGCCGGAGGTGCTCCCTCGTGAGCGCCGGGGGGCCCGGAGGCTCGCCGCCGGGGAACGATGGATTGCCCGAATGCTGCGCACCGGGGCCATCACCAGTGGCTGCATGTTCGTCACGTCGCTCGCGCTGGAGTTATTGCCACGCGACGAGTCCGTGCACGTGGCCATCGACCTGTTGCGCAAGGGCGCGGCGTCCATGCTGCTGGTGACGCCGGTGGCGCGGCTGGCGATGGCGGGAACGCTGCTGGGCCTGCGCGGCGAGTGGCGTTACGCCGCCATCGCCGCGGGTGTCATCGGGTTGCTCGCGCTGGCGGTGGGCGCGGGCTTCCAGGCCTGAACCGGGGCCAGACGCAGTGAAGACCGCGCGCGGGGCTACACGCCGCGCGCGGCGAAGTGCGCGAGGACGTTCTTCACCTTCGCCACTTCATCGTGCTGCTTCAGGTCCTCGTACATGGGCAGCACGGCCTCGAACTGCTCGCGGGCCGCGGCGTAGTCCTGGAGGTAGTAGCAGGACAGCCCCAGGTCCCAGCGCGCGCGGGCCTCGTAGACGTGGTCGTGCAGCTCTCCGTACACGTCCACCGCGCGCAGCAGGTGCGGCCGCGCGTTGTCGTGGTGGCCCAGCAGGCCCTCGGACTCCCCCAACAGCAGGTGCCCCAGCGCGAGCGCCTCCGGATCCTCGCCCTGCTCCAGGAGCGGCACGGCCTCCAGGAAGCGCTTCCTGGCGGGCTCGTACTCGCCCTTGGCCATGCGCAGATCGCCAATGTCCAGCAGCAGCCGCGCGATGCGCTCGTTGTTGCGCGTCTGGCGGTAGAGGATGAGCGCCTCCTGGTACTTCTCCTCGGCGCCGTCGGCCTCGCCCATGGCGCGCAGGGACTCGCCGATGCAGGCGCGGGTGAGCGCCTCGCCCTCGCGGTCGCGCGCCTCGTTGAAGAGCAGGGCGGCGGTGGCCATGTGCTCGATGGCGCCCTTGTGATCCTCGAAGTGGGCCTTCACCACGCCCAGGCCGAAGAGCGCCTGCGCCTGGCCGGGCTTGTTGCCCGCGGTCTTGAAGAAGCCGAAGGCCTCTTCATAGTGCTCGCGGCTCGCCGCGTGGTCCTCCAGCATCCCGTACAGCTCCGCCAGCGCCACCAGCCCCTGGCCCACCTCGGAGGGTGAGCCGGTGATGCGCAGCGGGGCGAGCGCGTTCTTCTGCTTCTGGATGGCGTCGGTGATGTGGGCGCGTTCGTTGTCGGACGGGTGCATGTCAGTTCTCGTGAACCTTGCGGCGGCGGGCGCCCCTGTCCAACGAATCCTGCTTCTCGCTGGATTCAGTGCCGTTGCCATCGGGCTCGGCGTTTCCGTTGCGCTCGGCCTTCTCCTTCTCGTGGACCAGCAGCGGGGAGAAGAAGCAGTCCTTCTTCGTGTACTCGTCGAAGGCGAACGCGAAGCGGTAGCTGGCCGCCGCGCGCTGGTTGCAGTCCGTGCGCTCGCAGAAGCGGCAGGAGATGCCGCTGGGGATGGCGTCCTTGCGCAGGTCGTTGGTGGGCAGGCCGTACGCCAGGTACTTCGCGTTCTCCGCGTGCGTGCCCAGGCCGATGGAGTACGCCGTGCCCTTCACGATGGAGCCTTCAATCGGCTGCAGCTGCACCTTCGCGAAGCAGAAGTACGTCGTGCCGTCCGGCATGATGGAGTACTGGCGCGTGATCTGGGACGGGTTGAGGAACGCCAGGTGCACCGCCCACTTCGCGCAGCTTCCGCCGCCGGAAGCGAAGCGGATGCCGGTGCCGCTGTAGCGCTTGGAGATGTTCCCGGCGATGTCCGCGCGCAGGAAGTGGAAGGGCAGGCCCTGTCGCTTGGGGTCGGACAGGTTGCAGATGCGGTGGGCCACCGTCTCGTAGGTGGTGCCGAAGATGTTGGAGAGCAGCTCCACGTCGTAGCGCGTGCGCTGCACCTCCTTGAAGAACTCACCGTAGGGCAGCATCAGCGCGCCGGCGAAGTAGTTCGCCAGGTTGACCTTGATGAGGCGCTCCGTCTCCCCGTGGCGCATGCGGCCCGCGCCCAGGATGCGCTCCACCAGCTTCTCGCGGTCCATCACCATCAGGCCAATGGACGCGGCCACCTGGAACTTCAGCGGCTGCTCCGTGAGGTCCGGCGACAGCGTGAGCGTGCGCGCGTCCAGGTCCAACCGGCGCACCACGGACGAACCGCTGGCCGCGCGCTCAATCTGCACCTTGAAGTCGAACCGCTCCTCCAGCATGCGGATGAGGTTGCTGCTGGTGAGCTGCTGCTCCAGGCGGAAGTCGCGGCGCAGGCTCTCCGCCTGCTCCTCCAGCTCCGGGAAGTAGTTGCGGTGCTTCTCCAGGAAGTCGCTGACCTCGTCGAAGGGCGAGTAGTCGAAGCGGACGCCCGGCGTCGTGCTGCCCAGACCGGAGGTGGACCCCTGCGTGCGCGTGCGCTCCTCCACGTTGAGCTGCGCGAGCACGTTCTCCAGCTGCGTGCGCGTGTTCTTGTAGAGGTTGAACAGCGCGGCGACGGTGCCGGCCAGCTTCGGCTCCGCGGACAGCGACTGGAGCGACTCCGAGTCGATGTCCAGGCTCTTGAGCAGCGGTTCATCCAGGAGCTTCGCCAGGGCCTCGTCCACGCGGCCCTCGCCCAGCGTGGACATGAACTGTTCGGGGTCCTGTTCAAAGTAGCGCAGCGCCTTCCACAGGAGCGGGAAGGGCATCACGCGCTTGCCCTTTTCGATGAGGTTCAAGTACGCGGGCGAGACACCGAGGTCCTTCGCGGCGTCCGCCTGCTTGATGTTTCGCTGCAAGCGCAGGCCGCGAAGCTTCAGCCCCACGTTCGCATTCAGAGCGTTGTCGTTGTTCATGGCTCCAACCCCCGGTGGGCCGCGTCAGGAGCCGCGCTCCGACACCGGGTCTCTGGATCCACTCTGCAAACCGATTTACCGATTTGCAATCAACGTTTTCGGAACGCCGCAGCGCTGTCCCGCAGGCGACGCGCGAAGGGTTGACTGCCTCCACCCTGGCCTTACAGGGACGTAATCCCATGTAATCACGGGGCTTTCAGGCGCTCCCGGTGTGCGGCGGCGGCGCCCGTGCACCACGTTGTCAACCCTTGACTGACGCGGCGCGGCGGGACTGGGGAAAAGTCAGTAAAAAAGCGCCAGATTATTTACAGAGAATCAGCGCGTTTCCGGAAGCCGCTGGAAGATGAGGGCGACGTTGGTGCCGCCGAAGCCGAAGGAGTTGCTCATGACGGCGTCCACGCGTGTCTCACGGGCGGTGTTGGGCACGCAGTCCAGCGGGATGCGCGGATCCTGATTCTCCAGGTTGATGGTGGGGGGCAGCACGCCGCGGGTGAGGGCGAGGATGCTGATGACGGCCTCGGCGGCGCCAGCCGCGCCGTTCATGTGGCCCGTCATCGACTTGGTGGAGGAGATGGCGAGCGTCTTCGCCGCGTCGCCGAACACCTTCGCGATGCCCTCCATCTCCAGCAGGTCGCCAATGTCCGTCGAGGTGCCGTGGGCGTTGAGGTAGCCGATGTCCGCGGGGTTGAGGCGCGCGTTCTTCAGGGAGGCCTTCATCGCGCGCTGGGCGCCCTCGTGGCCGGGGGCGGGCGAGGTGACGTGGTAGGCGTCGGAGCTGGCGCCATAGCCCGTGAGCTCCGCGAGGATGCGGGCGCCCCGGGCGCGGGCGTGCTCGTACTCCTCCAGGACGAGGATGGCCGCGCCTTCCGCGAGCACGAAGCCGTCGCGGTCCTTGTCGAACGGGCGGCTCGCCGCCTGGGGCGCGTCGTTGCGGTTGGACAGGGCCTTCATCGCGGCGAAGCCGCCCACGCCCAGCATGGAGATGGGGGCCTCCGCGCCGCCGGCCAGCGCCACGTCGAACTCGCCGCGCTGGATGCCGCGCAGCGCCTCACCGATGGCGTGCGCGCTGGTGGAGCAGGCGGAGTTGGTGGACCAGGACGGGCCCTTGATGCCGTGGCGCATGGAGATGTAGCCGGGCGCCATGTTGATGATCATCTGGAGGATGAAGAAGGAGCTGATGCGGTCCGGCCCCTTCTCCAGCGCCTTGCGGTGGGTCTCCTCCAGGCTGCTGAGTCCCCCGATGCCGGAGCCGATGACGGCCGCCACGCGCTCCGCGTTCTCCTCGGTGATGACCAGCCCGGAGTCCTCGAGGGCCATGTCCGACGCGGCCACCGCGAACTGCGCGAAGCGGTCCATGCGGCGCACCTCGCGCCGTTCGATGTAGTCCTCCGGATTGAAGCCCTTCACCTCACCGGCGAAGCGGCAGTCCAGCGCGCTCGCGTCGAACAGGGTGATGGGCCCCACGCCACTCTTGCCGTTCACCAGCGCGTCCCAGCTCTTCTCCACGCCGATGCCACAAGGGCTGATGAGCCCCATTCCCGTCACCACGACGCGCCGCTGTTCCATCGCGCACTCCTTGACCCTGTTCGTTGAACCGGGATGGTATTATGACCATCCTTCCATGAGTTCAAGCCCAAGGGAGCCCCGATGAGCGAGCAGGCAGCGAATCCGCGCACGCGGACGGTGACATGGAGGGACCCGCAAGAGGGCGCTTCCGCGGCGAAGAAGCTGTCGGGGCTGGAGTACCTGCGCGCCATCCAGCGCGGGGAGTTGCCGGCGCCGCCCATCGCGGAGCTGATGGGCTTCGCGCCGGTGGAGGTGGAGGAGGGCCGGGTGGTGTTCGCGGTGAAGCCGGGCGAGCACCACTACAACCCCATTGGCATGGTGCACGGCGGACTGGCCGCGACGCTGATGGACTCCGCCATGGGGTGCGCCATCCACACGATGCTGCCGGTGGGCGCGGGCTACACGACGCTGGAGCTTCACGTGAACTACGTGAAGGGCATTGCCCATGACACGGGACCGCTGTTGTGCAGGGGCGAGGTCATCCACCTGGGCGGCCGCGTGGCGACGGCGCAGGGGCGGCTGGTGGATGAGAAGGGCACGCTCTACGCGCACGGCACCACGACGTGCATGGTGTTCCGGCCGCCGGGCGCGGGCGGCAAGGAGTAGGGGCGATGCGCTACACCGCTGAACACAAGCAGGCCACGCACGCGCGCATCCTCGCGGCGGCGGAGATGCTGTTCCGCGCGGAGGGCTTCAGCGGTGCGAGCGTGGAGCGGGTGATGCGGGCCGCGGGCCTGACGGTGGGCGGCTTCTATGCCCACTTCACCTCCAAGGAGTCGCTGCTCGCGGAGTCGCTGCGCGCCTTCATGACGGCGCGCAGGACGCCCTGGCTCGCGGGGCTGGAGGGGATGCGGGGCCCGGCGTTCCTGGATCGCTTCGCGCGGCGCTACCTGGACCAGTACAACCGGGACACGGGCGACACGACCTGCATGATGCCGTCGCTCCTGTCGGACCTGACGCGCGCGGCGCCGGAGGTGCAGGCCGCGTTCGCCCAGGGGCTGGAGGACCTGGTCGGCCAGGCCCAGACGCACCTGCCCGCGCGCGAGGGCGCCACGCCCCGGCAGCAGATGCTGGCGACGGTGACGCTGTGCTTCGGCGCGATGACGCTCGCGCGGGCCACCGCGTCCCAGCCGCTGGCGGCGGAGATACTGGACGCGGCGCGTGCGCTGCTCGTCGCGGGGGCTCCCGTGGAGGGGAGCGCCAGGAATGACGCGCCTCGCGCGCACGCGGCGCCGCGCAGGGTTCCCGCCTCGCGCAAGAAGGCGCCCTCCCGGAAGCGCCAGGTGGGCTCCGCGCGCAAGAAGCCCCTCTGAGCGGACGTCCATGGGCGCGTCCTCGTGCGTCGACATTCCGGGCTGGACGGCATGGGGGCCGCCGTGGAGTCCTTCCGCGCGGACCGCGGACCGTGGGGGCAGGGTGCACGCAAGGATGACGACGGTGGCCCGCGCGTGGCGGGTGGCGCTCGCTCTCACGCTGGGGGCGTGCGCCTCCGTGCCGCTCGCGCCTCCCTGGGAGGACGTGCCCCTCCGCTACGACATCACGTACACGCACGACCCCTCGCCGCGCCTGAAGGTGGAGGTCACCCTGCCTCCGTCGCCTCCTGGTGTCTTCCCTGGCTCGTTCCTCTTCCGGCAGCCGGGGCGCGAGAGCTCCGTCATCGCGACGTTCGGGAACGGGAGCAGGGCCGAGATCTTCCCCCGGGACGGCGTGGTGCGGGTGCCCGAAGGAGCGCGAAGCCTTCGCTACCACTACCCGCTGGCCTCCTCTTCCCGAGGGGGCGGCAGGCACCTGTTCGGGGGCATGGGGGAGGGCGACACGTGGCACGTGGGCGGCAAGGCCTACCTGCTGACGCCCAGCCGCGTGACGCCCGACCTGCGCGTGGACCTCACCGTGTCCGGCGCGGACGCGCTCCTGCCATGGACTCCTGATGACCGGGGCGTCTACCACCTGCGCGGCGAGGACCTCATCGACGCGGGCTTCCATTCGTTTGGCGGCAGGCGGTGCCAGGTGCACGTCGGCGCCTCCGTGTTGGAGGTCGCGCTCCTGGGCCACTTCACGCACCTGACGGACGCGGACATCTGCGCGTGGCTGGAGCAGGCCGGGCGTGAGGTCGTCACCGTGCGCAGGGCGTTCCCGTATCCGCACGTCACCGTGCGCGTCGTGCCCGTGCCCGGCGACGACACGCCCGGAGTCTTCGGCATGACGCTATGGAGCTCGCCGCCCAGCATCTCCATCCTCGTGGGGCAGGACGCCACCGCTGTGTCCTTCGCGAAGGACTGGGTCGCGGTCCACGAGATGCTGCACCTGACGCACCCGGCGTTGGTGCCCCGGGTGGCCTGGCTCACCGAGGGGCTGACCACCTACTACACGGAGCTCGCCCGCGCGCGCTCCGGACGCCAGCCGGCCCAGCAGGCCTGGCAGGAGCTGGTGAACGGCTTCGCTCGCGGTCATGCCGCCTCGCGCTCACGCCCCATGAAGGAGGTCGTCGCCGAGGAGCGGAACTTCATGGGCATCTACTGGACCGGCGCGCTCTTCGCGCTCCACCTGGACGTGGAGCTGCGCCGCGTGACGAACGGCCGCGCACGGCTGGAGGACGTGCTGGAGCTGCTCGCCACGCGCGGCCCCACCGCGACGCTCGAAAGTTTCGGTGACGCCGTGGACACGGTCGCGGGCCAGCCGCTGTTCGACGCGCTGCTTGCCCGTCACCTTTCAGGGCCTGCCTTCGCTGCATTGGACCCGTTGCTCGAAGACCTGGGCGTCCGAATTGACCCAGGCGGCGTCAAGCTCCATGCTGCGCCGGGCAGTGGGGTGCGTGAGGCACTGGACGGCGAGCGGACCCCGGACGACGCGGGGTGAACACCTGGAAAGAGAAAGGGCCGTAACCCATTCCCGGCTGTCGCGTATCGCATGCATCCGCGAGGTTCGCGGCATCCGTAGATGAGGTCCGCCATGTTCCGCAGCGTCCTGATGCTCGCCGCCACCCTGTCGCTGTCCGCGTCCGCCGCGGAGCCCGCGGCTTCCGACAAGCACTTCGTCTTCCATGATCCGAACAGCCGCGACACGGTGATGTTCGTGCTGGACGCGCCGCTGGAGGTCATCAACGGCCTGTCCAACCAGGTGACGGGCCGCGTGGACGTGAAGGGGCAGAAGGCCAGCGGCCGCTTCCAGGTGCCGGTGAAGTCCATCAAGACGGGCAACGAGACGCGCGACGGCCACCTGCAGAATGACCGCTGGCTGGACGCGGCGAAGCACCCGGACATCATTTTCGAGTTCAAGGACGTGGCCCTGCCCGCGCCGCTCGCCAACGCGAAGCCGGTGGTGCTGAAGACGAAGGGCACCTTCACCATCCACGGCGTCACGCGCGAGGAGCCCGTGGAGGTGACGGCCACGTACCTCCAGGAGACGGCCGAGACGAAGAACCGCGCCGCGGGCGAGCTCCTGCGCGTGCGCGCGAAGTTCCAGATTCCCCTGGAGGCCTACGGCATCCAGCGCACCGAAGCGCTGGTGCTGAAGGTGGGCGAGCGGGCCGAGGTCACGGTCGACGCCTGGGGCTCCACGCAGTTCAAGCCGTAGCGATGTGTCGTCAGTTCCCCCGTAGTCACACCCCACGCGGTACGAAAGGAAGCAACACATGAACGTCAAGGCTCTTGCGGCGGTTGTCGGCACCCTGTCCCTCGGCGCGCTGGCCACCGGCTGTGCGTCCAACAAGGCGGCGGAGGGCAGCAAGGTGCACGCCGCTTCCCCGGGCGCCCCCGAGGCCTCCGAGTCCAGCGCGGCCCCTGCCGCCGAGGGTGCTGCTCCCGCCGCGGCCCCTGAGAAGGGTGCCGAGGGCTCCTGTGGCGCCGGCTCCTGCGGCGCTGGCTCCTGCAGCGGCAAGAAGTAGTCACTCCCCGGGAGGGCCTGCGTGACAGGTCTCCTCCCAGGCTCGCGGGCGGCGGGAAGAGTCCTTCCTGCCGCCCGTGTTGTTTCCACCCTGCAAGCTCCCAAGCTCCAAGGAGAAGCGCCGCATGCCGTCCCCCCGCTACGCAGACCGCCATGGATTGAAACCGCTGGGGGCGGGCATCGGGTTGCGCCGCGACTTCTACGAAGCGCTGCCGCGCACGCCGCGCGCGCTGGACTGGGTGGAGATCATCCCGGAGAACTTCCTCACGCTGGGCGGCCGCTCCCAGCGCGCCCTGGACGCGTGCCGCGAGCGCTGGACGCTGCTGCCGCACGGCGTGGGCCTCAACATCGGCGGGCCGGACGCGCTGGATGACGACTACGTCACCCGCCTGGCCGCGCTGGTGAAGCGGCTGGACGCGCCGTTCTTCTCGGACCACCTGTGCTACTCGCGGCTGGGTGGCGTGCACCTGCATGACCTGCTGCCGCTGCCCTTCACGGAGGCCGCGGTGGAGCACGTGGTGCCGCGCGTGCGCGAGGTCATGGCGCGCGTGGAGCGCCCCTTCCTGCTGGAGAACCCCAGCTACTACGCGGCCATGCCGGGAGGCACGCTGAGGGAGGCGGACTTCCTGCGCCAGGTGGTGGAGGCCGCGGACTGCGGGCTGCTGCTGGACGTGAACAACGTCTGGGTCAACGCGAGGAACCACGGCTACGACCCGCGCGCCTTCGTGGACGCGCTGCCCCTGGAGCGCGTGGTGCAGGTGCACCTGGCCGGCCACGACGTGCGCGAGACGGTCCTCATCGACACGCACGGCGACCGCGTCTGCGATGACGTGTGGTCGCTGTACCGCTACACGCTGGAGCGCACCGGACCGGTGTCCACGTTGATTGAGTGGGACCAGGCCATCCCGTCCCTGGACGCCGTGCTGGATGAGGCGGATCAGGCGCGCGCCGTGCTCGCGGAGGGTGCGCGATGAAGTCGTCGCTGAAGCACTTCTTCGACAGCATGGATGCGTACCTCGCCGGGCCGCCCGGCGCGGAGGGGCTGTTGAAGCTGTCCGCGTCGCACCCGGGCTGGGATGTGGATCCGGAGCGCATGGCGCTCTACGGCCAGTTCGTGCGCGGCCACGTGCGCTCCACGCTGGAGAAGCTCTTCCCGCTGACGCGCAAGGCGGTGACGCCCGAAACGTGGGACGCGCTGGTGGACGGCTACACCCGCACGCGGCCCGCGCGGCACTACGAGCTCAACCGCCTGGGCGAGGGCTTCGCCCCCTTCGTCTCGGATGCCGCCGCCGCGAAGGGACTGCCGCCATTCCTGCCCGCGCTCGCGCGCTTCGAGTGGACGGACTTCGCGGTGTTCGCCTCCGAGGAGGACATCCCGGACGCCGTGGAGCGGCTGACGCCCAACCCCACGCTCACGGTGCTGGAGAATCCCTACCGGCTCTGCGCGTTCGTGCGGGCCCGGGGCGCGGAAAGCGTGCCGGCGGAAGGCGAGGAGCTGGCGCTGCTCTGGCGCCACCCGGAGCGCCTGGTGACCTTCTTCATGGCGGCCACGCCGCCCGCGCTGCTGGTGCTGAAGATGGCCGTGGAGGGCCTGTCCGAAGAGGCCGTCGTCCAGGCCACCGGCATGTCCGCCGCGGACCTCCACGCGGAGGTCGTGCGCTTCGCGAAGGACGGCCTGGTGCTGGCGCCGGCATCCCGCATTCACTGAAGAACCTGTTGTCTTCCGAGCGGTTTCGCCGCAGCACGTCAAGACGCAAGTGTTCTTCATGGATCCTTTCGTGAAGACGCATGGCTAGGTTTGCGTCCAACATCGCGCAGAAACCGACCCGGAGGTTTTCACCATGAAGAAGACGCTGACCGCCGTGCTGCTGTCGCTGACCCTCGCCGCGCCCGTCATGGCCAAGGACATCGCGGGTGTGAAGTACCCGGACACCGCCACCGTGGCCGGCAAGGAGCTGAAGCTCAACGGCGTGGGCCTGCGCAAGAAGGCCATCTTCAAGGTCTACACGCTGGGCCTCTACGTGGAGAACCCCACGCAGGACGCCACCGCGCTGCTCAACGCGGACGAAGTGAAGCGCGTGCGCATGTTCATGAAGCGCGACCTCAAGAAGGATCAGATCACCGAGGCCATCGAGAACGGCTTCAAGAAGAGCGCGGGCGCGAACATGCCCAAGCTCCAGGCGCGCCTGGACGCCTTCAAGGCCGCCATCCCCGCGGAGGTGAAGGAGGGCCAGGAGCTCAACCTCACCTACGTGCCGGGCAAGGGCACCACCGTGCAGGTGACGGGCGGCCAGTCCATCGACGTGGAGGGCAAGGACTTCGCGGACGCGCTCTTCTCCGTGTGGCTGGGCAAGGACCCCGTGGACGGCGGCCTCAAGGACGGCATCCTCGGCAAGGAGGACTGACGCTCCTTCAGTGCTTCACCTGGAGTCCTGCGCGCGCCCCCGGAGCGTCCCTTCTTCACGGAAGGGGCGTTTCGTGGGGCGCCGTCGTTTGCGGAGGCCACGCCATTGCTTCAGTGGTGGACAGCGGACGGTGCCCCTGTCACACGCGCAGGAGTTGAAGCTGGAATGCCCCCGCGCATCAGGGGTTGATGCGCGCCGGATTCTCACCCCTTGTCCGTGCTGGAGAACGCTTTGAAGCGACTGGCCCTCTTCGCCGCCTCCTGTGTCCTTGGCGCCGCCTGCAAGACGGCGGAGCCCACCCCCGAGCCGCCCCAGGCCACCACCCCGGCCCCCGTGGCCGCCGCCGCGCCGGCCACGCCCGCGCCCGAGGCCCCCGCCGTGCCCATGTCCGAGCGCCCCATGCCCCCGGGCCTGGACGCCGCGGTGATGGACCCGTCCGTGAACCCCTGTGACGACTTCTACCAGTACGCGTGTGGCGGCTGGCTGCAGGCCACGGAGATCCCCGCCGAGCGCGCGCGCTGGAGCCGCGGCTTCGAAACCGTCGCCGAGCGCAACCAGACCGTGCTGCGCGACATCCTCACGAAGGCCGCGGAAGGGCAGGGCGAGGGCACCCCGGAAGACAAGAAGCTGGGGGACTTCTACGGCTCCTGCATGGACGAGGCGAAGCTGGAGCAGTCGCTGCCCACGCTGCGCACGTACCTGGCGAAGCTCAACGGGCTGAAGAGCCAGCAGGCGGTGGCCAGCGCGGTGGCGTGGCTGCACGCGCGCGACGTGAACGCGCTGTTCCGCGTGGGGTCGGATCAGGACCAGAAGGACGCGACGCAGGTCATCGCCATCGTGGACGCCGGGGGCCTGGGCCTGCCGGACCGCGACTACTACCTCAAGCCCGACGTGAAGATGCGCGAGGCGCGCAACGCCTACCAGGCGCACGTGCAGAAGGTCTTCGAGTTGTTGGGTGACGCGCCCTTCGTGGCCAGCCGCAAGGCCATCGGCATCCTCGCCATCGAGACGCGCCTGGCCAACGCGCGGCTGCCCAAGGAGGAGCGGCGCGAGCCGGAGAAGGTCTACCACCGCCTGGAGCGCCAGGGCCTGAAGAAGCTGGCGCCCGCCTTCCAGTGGGACACGTACTTCGCGGAGGTGGGGCTGCCCGCGGGTGAAGCGCTCAACGTGACGGAGCCGAAGTTCTTCTCGGAGGTGTCCGCGCTGGTGCGTCAGCAGCGCCCGACGGACATGGGGCCGTACCTCTCCTACCACCTGGTGAAGGACGTGCAGACGGCGCTGCCCAAGGCGCTGCGCGACGAGTTCTTCCGCTTCGAGTCCTCGGTGCTCACCGGCGCCAAGGCGGACCTGGCGCGCTGGAAGAAGTGCGTGGACGCCACGGACGACGCGCTGCCGCACGCGCTGGCCAAGCCCTTCATCGCGCGCACCTTCGGCGCGGATGGCAAGGCCACCACGCTGGACATGGTCCAGCAGATTGAGCAGTCCTTCGAGCGCAACCTGGACACGCTGTCCTGGATGGACGCGGAGACGAAGGCGCAGGCGTTGGTGAAGGTGAAGAAGATCACCAACAAGATTGGCTACCCGGACCAGTGGCGCAGCTACGACGGGCTGACGGTGACGCGCGACTCGTACCTGGACAACCTGCTGGCGGCGGACGCGTTCGAGCAGGCGCGCCAGCTGCGCAAGGTGGGCCAGCCGGTGGACCGTCAGGAGTGGTTCATGTCTCCGCCCACGGTGAACGCCTACTACAACGCGGCCACCAACGAGATTGTGTTCCCGGCGGGCATCCTCCAGCCGCCGTTCTTCGGGCGGGACGCGTCCGCGGCGGTGAACTTCGGCGCCATGGGCATGGTGGTGGGCCACGAAATCACCCACGGCTTCGACGACGAGGGCCGCCAGTTCGACGCGGACGGCAACCTGCGCACGTGGTGGACCCCGGCGTCGGACAAGGCCTTCCGCGAGCGCGTGTCGTGCGTGAAGAACCAGTATGACCAGTACACCGCCGTGGACGACGTGAAGGTGAACGGCAAGCTCACCCTGGGCGAGAACGTCGCGGACCTGGGCGGCCTCAAGCTGGCGTACGCGGCCATGGAGGCGTACCTGGCGAAGCACCCGGACCAGGCGGCGAAGGCGAACTCGTACCGCTTCACCCCGGGGCAGCAGTTCTTCCTCGCGCACGCGCAATCGTGGTGCTCGAAGATTCGTAACGAGGCTGCACGGCAGCGGGCGCTGACGGATTCGCACTCGCCGGCGTTCCTGCGCGTGAAGGGGCCGGACGTGAACCTGCCGCAGTTCCAGCAGGCCTTCTCCTGCCCCGCGGGCTCGCCGATGGTGGCGCCCGCTGCGAACCGCTGTGAGGTCTGGTAAGGCTTCGGCCCTACCTGGAGGACGGCATGTCTATCTGCTCGTGGCTGGTGTTGGGCGGTATCGCGGGCTGGCTGGCCAGCATCATCAAGGGCACCAACGCCCGGATGGGGATGTTCGCCAACATCTTCGCCGGCATCGTGGGTTCCATGCTGGGCGGCTGGGTGTTCAGCTTCTTCGGTGGCCGGGGCGTGACGGGCTTCAACCTGTACTCGCTGCTGGTGGCCACGGTGGGCGCCGTCATCCTGCTGTCCATCCTGCAAGCCATCCGGAAATAGCGGTCCCCTGAGGTGGGCCCTGGCGGCGCGGCCGCCGGGGCCTTCAGGGCGCTGGGGGCTCCTTCCGGGGCCCGCCGCCCGCCGCCTGCTGGAACTGCATCACCTGGGCAAGCGCCTTCGCGAGCCGTTCCGAGGCCTGACCCACCTCCTTCATGGGGTTGGGCGGCATCCGGCCCGTGACGTCCACCGGGTGCAGCGAGGCGAGGAATGCCGGGAGGTCATCGCCCGATTCCATCCCGCTTCGCAGCTGGAGGATGTCGCCCTTGGCGTCGTAGAAGGCCGCCAGCGAGAGGTTGTCGCGGTAGGCCTGCAGCAGCACCCGCACCAGGAACAGCACCAGCACGGTGATGGTGATGCGCAGGGAGAGCACGCCAACGTCCACCATGTAGCTCCGGTTCACCTGGTTCAGCCGGTCGATCTCCGCCTTCATCGCGAGGACTGCTTCCTGCCGTTGGGTCTCCTGGCTGTTGACGTTCTGGAGCGCCTGATCGACCAGGATGAGCTTGTTGATGATGAACTGGCCATATTCCTTCAGGAGGACCCTGCCCGCCGGTTCGATTTCCCTGCGGGCCAGCCTGAGCTGCTCCTGGGCTTCCGACAGCTCGCGATTGAGGGTGGAGGCCGTCACGGCAGGCCGGGGCTGGATGATGTCCTGGGCGAGCACGAAGATGGCCAGCGCGGCGGAGATGGACGCGATGACCAGCGTCAGGAAGAGCCACGCAAGCCTGCGCAGATTCTCCGCGCGCTGCCGCAGGTTGCGGATGACCTGCTGGACGACCGGATCCTTGCTGCGCGTGAGCGGCTCGGTGTCCGGGCGGGGCAGCAGGAAGAACGTCATGATGGCGAGCGCGCCCAGCATGGCGCCCACCCACAGCGAGAGCCCCCGGGCATAGCGGAGGTCCAGCTCGTTCAAGAGGGAGAAGGCCAGCAGGCCGAAGCTGGCGGTGAAGAGCGTGGCCTGGAGGATGGCACGTGCCCGGTCCTTACGGAGGACCGCGAGGAGCGTCAGGGAAAAGCTCAAGCATCCCACGCCCGTGGAGATGGGCCAGAGCAAGCCTCCGTAGCCGTAACTGCCGTAGGCGGCATGCGTGATGAGGCCCGTGCCGCAACCGACGGTCAGCGGGAGCAGCGCTTGGGACAGGAAGGGCAGGATTTTCATGGCGGCCCCCGGGATGAAATCCGTTCACACCCCGTGAAATCAAGGTGAGGGCCGGACACGCCCGGAAGGGGCCGTGTTTTAGAAGAGCGACAGCTGGGGGGAGGTGGAGGGCCGCGCGGGGCGCCGGAAGGTGTCCGGCGCGGCCTCCGTGATGGATGAGGCGCGCATGCCCACCTTGCGCGCCGCCGTCGCGAAGAGCTGGTGGATGGTCTGCGCGTAGAGCCCTTCGCCGCGCATGCGGTGCTTGAAGCGGCTGTCGGTGAGCTCCCCGCCGCGCGTCTCGCGGATGCGGTGCAGCACCCGGTCCGCGCGCAGGGGCAGCTTCGCGCGCAGGCGCTCCTCGAATACGGCCTGCACGGGGCCGGGAAGCCGCAAGAGCGTGTAGTGCGCGCGCGTGGCGCCGGCCTCACGCGCTGAGGCGAGGACCCGCGCGATGTCCTCGTCGTTGAGGCCGGGGATGATGGGGGCCACGGACACGGCCACGTCGATGCCGGCCTCCGTGAGCTTGCGGATGGTGGCCAGGCGCCGCTTGGGTGTGGCGACGAGCGGCTCCATGGCGCGCGCCAGTTCCTCGTTGTGGAAGGGGAGGCTGATGCTCACGAACAGCCGCGTCTCCGCCGCCAGCCGCTGGAGCACGTCCAGGTCTCGTTCGATCAGCACGCCCTTGGTCACGATGCCCACGGGGTTGCGGTACTCGGCGCAGACCTCCAGGCATTGGCGGGTGAGCCGGAGCGACGCTTCCAGGGGCTGGTAGCAGTCCGTGACGCCACTGAAGACGACCGTCTCTCCCTTCCACGACGGACGGTCGAAGGCTTCGCGCAGGAGCTCCGGGGCGTTGGGTTTGACGACGAGGCGCGTCTCGAAGTCGGTGCCCGCGCCGAAGTCCAGGTACTGGTGCGTGGGGCGCGCGTAGCAGTAGGCACAGGCGTGGAGGCAGCCCCGGTACGGGTTGACGCTCCAGGAGAAGCACACGTCGGGGCTGTCGTTGCTCGCGATGATGGAGCGGCTGTGGTCCTCCCAGACTTCCAGGCGCGCGGGGGGAATCTCGTCCAGGTACTCCACCGCGGTGCTCGCCCAGGGGTTGGGCGGATTGTCGACAGGGCGGGCCTTCACCCTTCAAGGGTGAGGCTGAAAGCCCGTTCAGTCAAGGCGTCAGTGCCCGGGACGGCACTTCATGGACGGAGGTCACGAAGCTGTGAGGCCCGCCACATGGCAGTCTCACCCCCGGCCCGGAGCCGAGGGCCCACTGCTCAACGAGAAGGTTCTCCGTGCCTGTTGATTCTCGAAGCTCAGGTGATGACCTGTCCCAGGGGCTCTTGCAGGAGTCCGTCCGACGCTCGGGACTCAGTGACACGCCCGCAGTCGAGGATGAGATTGGCTTCGAGCCCTATGTCGACGCCATCGCGGCGTTCCTCGTCAATGAGCGGACGCGCGCCCCGTTGACCCTGTCCGTCGAGGGAGAGTGGGGCAGCGGGAAGTCTTCGTTCATGGGGCAGCTGGAGCAGGTCCTCCAAAGCAAATACGGGAAGCGAACCGTCAAGTTCAACGCCTGGAAGCACGACAAGGATGAGGCGCTGTGGGCCTCGTTTGCGCTGGAGTTCATCCGGCAGAGCGGTCCTCCAGGGCTCCTCGCCCGCGGGAGCCGGTGGCTTGCCCTCTCCTGGCGCCGTTGGCGTTTTCCCTCAGGGCTTCCCGTCCTGGTGCAGTTCGTCGCGGCCCTTCTGCTCTTGGGGCTTGTCGTGTTCTCTCTGGTGCGGTGGGCCTTCTCGCCGGCCCCTGAGCCTGAATGGCTTCGCTGGTTCACGGAAACCTCCGCGGCGGCCCAGACGGCCGTGATTGGCTTGGTGACTTTCCTCTCCGGAATCATGGGGACCAAGGCGCTCGCCGGCCTCGTGGGCAATCCATTCAATATGGACCTGCGAAAGCACCTCCAGGACCCGGACTATCGCGGGCGGCGCCGGTTCCTGGATGCATTCCAAGAAGACTTCAAGAGTGTCATCGACACCTACGTGGGGTCCTCTGTCGACAAGGTCTTCGTATTCATCGACGACCTCGACAGGTGCGAAGTATCCAAGGCCGCCGACTTGATGCACGCGCTCCACCTGATGATTCCGGAGAACTCGAAGCTGATCTTCATCTTGGGGATGGACCGGAACATCGTGGCGGCGAGCATTGCCCAGCGACAGTCCGCCATCCTCCCGCTCCTGGTGAAGGCCGTCCCCGGTGGCTCACCGGACCCGGATGCCGCCCGTCAAAGCCTTGCGTTCGGTCACTCGTTTCTCGACCGGTTCATCCAGATCCCCTTCCGCGTTCCTCGCATGAATGGCAGGAGCCTCCTGTCATTCTGTGACTCGCTGATGTTGGAACCCGCGCTGCTGACAGAAAAGAAGAAGGAGCGCGCATGGCAAAGCGCGTCGGGCTTCGACTGGTCATTCCAGTGGGGCGCGCCGCAGCGAAGGGCGATCATGATGATCGAGGCGGCGGATGCGGACTCTCCGGCTCTGCGCAAGATCGTGGCCATGTTCGCTCCAGTCCTGGATTCGAATCCGCGCAGGCTGAAGCAGTTCATCAATGTCTTTCGCCTGAATGCCTTCATCTTCAGTGAGCTGGGTCACTTTGACGTGACAGAGGGGCAGGAGCCCTCGACCCAGCTCAACCTCATCAAGATGGCGAAGTTGGTGGCCCTGGAACTCTGGTGGCCCAGGCTTCTCGATGCCGCGGAGCGGGACGCCACCCTCCTGCTGGCCCTGGAGCAGAAGCTCGCTACCGGCAAGGGGAACCCTGACCTGGGGGACAGTCAACCTGTCCGTGATTGGATTGCCCAGTCCGCACCCATGCGCGTCCTGGCACTGGCGCTTGAAGCTGGCGAGGGAATCGGCGCTCTGGAGATTGCGAGGTATCGCAGTGTCGCACCGGCCGCGAAGCGAACGGGCATTGCCTCGGACTGGCGCAGGAGGAGCACTGCGCCCACACCTCCTCCCTCTTCGTTCATGCTCAAACGCTTTCTTCAGGCCAGCGCGTCGTCCCACGAGGCGGAGGCGAAAACCAACCTGAAGGCGATTTTCACGGGCGAGAAAGCATTTTTTGGGGAGAAAGATCGCTACAGCACGAGCTTCCAGGCCCTGGGGTTCCAGCCCGTCCAGCGCAGTGATGGCACTCAACTTCCCGTTCCCTCTCCGGAGTGGGCGGCGGGGGGGCGTTTCATCTATTCGGTTGAGCTGCGGGGAGCCGAATTCCAAGCGTATGCCTTGGGCATGGACGGGAAGGTCAAGGATGTTGAATACGAGATTCGTTCAGATGGGGATTGGGCTGGAAGCCCGCGCAAGATTGCTGCCGCGATCGTGGGCTCCGCGGTCCATGAAACTTTCCGTGTTGCCCACCAGGACCTAAGTGTCAGGCTGAAACTTCCTTCGCTGTTCAGTGAGGCTTTCCATCACCGCCGTGGCGAACCCGCCAGTGAGATGCCTTCTCTGGCGCGGTATCCGCGGATGCTCTCACTCCAGGGAGCTCCTCAAGGCTCGATAGGCATCATCCAGGCTTCTTCTAGAACAGGACCTGAGCCTGTCTTCGAGTACCTGTTCCTCGCGAAGGACAAAAGCGCGCATTTCGTGGTCCGGGCCTATGAGGGCTCCGCATGGATGCAGCGTCGTGAGGATGTTGCCCATCCGAGCAAGGAGAGCGGCAAGCAGGTGCTCTCCCGTCATGAGAGCTCAAAAGCTGTCCAAGCCAGCGGATTCTGCTCGGGGCATGCGTTCACCCAGGCAGCCATCATTCAGAACAAGGTCATCGTTGAGCTTGAACTGCACTGTGATGTGCAGGCAAAGACCGGGTACGCAAAGGTCCTGCCCAAAATCCTCACGTCGATTCGCACGGCACGGAAGGGACACTTCAGTGAGGTCCTTTTTGAGCTGGCGTCGTAGTCCTATTGAGGCTCTTTCACTCACTGCCGGTGGAGGCAGGCCCTCCCTTTGACCACGTCAACGCACGCCGTAAGTGTGCCTGCTGCGTCAGTTCCCAGAGCGTCCGCGGCTCGATGGGGAATGCTTCGGCCCGGGAGAGGGGGATGAGCACCACGGTCAGCACCAGCACCAGGAGCAGCCCGGGCCGACGCGTGCCACGATGGGACCCGGCTTCTGCCTCAACCATGGGGCTCCTCTCGGGGAATGCGGAGAGTCTTCCAGATTCACGGGGGCCTGGAAACACGAAGGCCGGCGGTTCCGCGAAGGATCCACCGGCCTGTGTCACTTCAGAGCAGCGGGCCACACCCGAGCGTCGTCTCCAGTGCCTTGCGCAGCTTCGTCTTGAGCTGTGGCCGGCCCATGGCGCCCCGCAGCGGGTTCAGCTTGTTGCGCACCTCCGTGAGGTTCGCCACCGTCACGCCCTGCGCGGTCGCGGCGAGGTAGGTGACGCCCTGGGTGCGCAGGGGCGTGAAGAAGTGCTGGCGGTTGTGGGGTTCGAACAGGGCCCCGGGGACCGCGTTGTGCTGGCCGCCGTACCACGTCAGCCAGTCGAACAGTCCCTGGCCAATGGCATGGGACTCCGTGCTCAGGGCGCCGTTCATGTTCTGCGTCATTCCCTCCGCGTGCGCGCGGCACATGTCCGTCGTCATCAGGAGCACGCGCGCCATGGGGGCGACGTTCTGGAACTGGTTGAGCCAGGCGTCCACCCGGCCCGTGTTGAGGGCGGTGACGATGCGGTCCACCTCCTCGCGGATGCCGGCCAGGATTTCGTTCGGGTACGTGGCGGCCTGGACCCACGGGCCGCCGTGCCCGGTGCTGAACCCCGCGTTGACCTCCGTCTGGTCGTAGGGCGCGGACACGTTGCTGGCCTGCCACTGGCCCCGGTAGAGGTCGGTGGTGAAGACGCCGCCCACCATGCTGTGCGGCGGCGGGGCGATGCGGAGCACCTGGGACAGCGCGGCGTGGGAAATGGGGTTGTCGTGCGGCCCCGGGTAGTTGAAGCCCATCTCCGCGTCGATGAGGTGGGGACCCTGGGCCGTGGCCATCACGTTCTCGTGATGCAGGTCGGTGATGCCGAACGCCGCTGCCACCGTGATGAGTCGGCCCAGCTTCCGGAAGTACGTGGGCTGATCCACCAGGGCAATCTGCCGCGTCTTCGCCACCATCTGCATGTAGCCGTACTCACCCCGCGCGTGCGGAAACGCGACGATGCGGATGGCCGGAAGGTCCGCGTCGAGCGTGGTGAAGAGGCTGTCGGTGTACGGCATCAGGGCGGGGTAGTGCGTGCGGCAGATTTGATACGACTGGGTGTCGCCCATGAGCAGCAGCTGGAAGGTGAGGTCCGACGGCTTGTAGACGACCCGCCCGCCACAGGAGAACCGCAGCAGCGCGACGCGGTGGCCCGTGTGGTGGGGATCGCTGCCGGTGACGTTCACGTCGGCGAGGCCTCCGGTGATGCCGAAGGCGTTTTGCAGCAGGGCGCGGTCCCCCATGATACGGGCCACCAGCGAGGCGCCGAAGTCCACGTGGGCCCGCACCATGTCCTGGATCATCCGCCAGACGCGATCCGTCGGAGTCTCCGCGAGCGTCTTCACCGAGCCGAGCACGTTGCGGCCCAGGCTCCAGGTGAAGCTCAGGGGACGCAGGTTCCAGGCGTTGTCCATCGCGCCCCACTCCCTGCGCGCGGACAGCCCGGCGGCGGCGGAGCAGGGGCCGTAGAGGTCCATGGCCGTGCGGTGGAGGAAGTTGTTCGCCAGCAGGGTGCCCGTCAGGCTCTGGAACCCCGCCAGCTTGAGCACGCCCGCCAACTGGTTCACGACCTGCTTGAGGGCGTCCTTGATGAACGGCTTGACCGCGTTCACGTGCGGGGGGGCGCCCTGGATGACCGCCGTCCCCATGAACGTCGTCACTTCGTTCAGCGCGTCGTTGATCTCGGTGTCGTACATGGCGGAAGGGCCCAGGAGGGGACGGCAATGTTCACTGCCGGGCAGTCTAGCTGCCCTCCAGGGCGCCCCCGCCATCTCCAGGCGGCTTCGCGTTCGGATGTGACGCTCAGCGCAGGACGGGCCTGCCCGCCAGCAGGTCGCGGTGCAGCGCTTCGCTCAGGATGAACTGGCCCTCCTGTCCCAGCAGGTGGGCGGGGAGCACCGACGCGAAGTCTCCGACGACGGCCTCCGGCACCACCTCGCGCCAGCTCTCGTCGTCGGTGATGAGCGTGTCGACCGCGAGGGACTTGAACTCCACCTGGTGGCCTTCCTCGATGAAGACCCTGGCGCTCAGCTTTCCGCCCACGCCCAGCGTGTCCATGTCGAACGAGTTGGCGTACAGCACGTTCTCCACGGTCAGGTTGCCCGTCACCCGGACCTCCGAGCCGCAGACCAGGTCGCGTGCGCGCAGGTCGCCCAGCACGTAGAGCTTGGAGGCGTCATCCTCGTTCTGGAACGCGTCCGACAAGCAGCCCTTCACCGTCAGGTTGCCCACGACGATGAGGACCTCGTTGGCCTCCAGCACGAAGTCGCCGTCGAGCTCCAGGTCGCCTTCGCGCAACGCGAAGTGGAAGTCCTCCGCGTCGTCCTCGAAGGGGGTCTCCAACACATCGGCGAGCAGTTCGTTGGCGCGAGTGCTGTCTGTCTGTTGGAAGTGGCTGGCCATGCGCCGGAATCTACCGGCGGGAGGGTGGCCCGGAAACACGAAGGCCGGTGGTTCCGCGAAGGAACCACCGGCCCGTGTCTCTTCAGAGCGGCGGAAGGGATTCGAACCCTCGACCCCGAGCTTGGGAAGCTCGTGCTCTACCAACTGAGCTACCACCGCAGGCGACGCGTGAAGCGGGGCCAAAAGTAGGGGCGGGGCCCTGCCTTGTCAACGGGAAGAATCGCCCTGTTCGTGGCGAACCTTTCCGCATGCGGCGCAGTACCGGGCCTCGGGGGTACGCAGGGGGTTGCCGCAGGCGGTGCTCGGCGGGCCGTACTGGGCGATGCGGTGGTGAATCACCGCGTTCGGCTGGCGGCCGGCGTAGCCCGTCAGCCGCTCGTAGGCCTGGCTGACGGGAGCGAAGAGCGCCTCCAGGCTGAGCCCCTTCGGCTTCTCCGAACGGAATGCGGCGCGGTAGAGGCTCGAAACCTCCGCGAACTCCGTCTCGTCCAGCATCGGCATCTCCTGTAGGCAGCGCCAACATCAGGGCATCTTCATGGCCAGGAACTAGAACTCAATATCGTCGTCGCTGGGAGGCGGTAGGGCGTCGAAGCAGGGATGGCACAGGGGCTTGGCCATCGACGTCTTCTTGGGCTCGCCGCAGCCATGGCAGTACTTCTCGGCGTAGTTCTTGTCCTCGTACTTCTTCCACGAGCTGAAGCAGCCACGGCAGAGCGGCCGGTCCATGTTGAACTCGAGCCCATCGCGGCAGCGGATGCAGTGACCCGTGGCGAAGGCGTCAGGGACGGCCACCTGTCGCGGGACCCTGGCCTCCCGGGCTGGCGCAGCACGAGGTTCGCGCTTGGGCGCAGGGGGCTCGGGCGTCTTCGCGGCGGGAGCTGAGAGTGAAGGCACGACCTGGGCCGTCGGAAGAATCTCGCTCTTCAGGAAGGCCTCCACCGCAGCGTACTCAGCGGTGCCTGAAGGGATCCACGTGCCAATCTCGATGCTGTTGTTGATGGACGACTCAAGAAGGTTGAGTGATGTGAGGAGGGCGTTCTTCTCCGAAATGTAGACCTTCGCGTGAAGGTCCTTCACGAGCAGTACTTTCATGTTGGCTTGGCGCAACTGCGTGAGCGCGTCCGAGTCCAGCGGGTCTTTCTTGCCGGTGCTGAAGTCCTTCTCCCTCAGCACCAAAGTCACCGACACGCCTTTCGCCAGCGCGCCCTGGACCTCACGCACCAGCTTCCGGAGTTTGTCGAACTGCACGTACGGGCTGACGAGGAGGAGTCGCTGCTCCGCCTCCGTGATGAGGCGGCTCAAGTTCGTCTGGGTTTCCGACGAACCGATAATGGCAATCCTTTGCTTCTCGGGTACGACCGCCGTCAACACGTCCTCCTGGCTGGCTTGCCATGGCGAGCCTAGCAACAGCTGGCATCACGGCGGCAGAGGGCGCGTGATACCAGCCGTTGGTGGGTGCGCCGCTACTCCCCCTCCTCGACGGTGAGCTGGTACGAGTCCTGAAAGTTCGCCTCGCGGTTCTTCGCGTCGCGTACCTCGAAGACGTAGACGCCGGGCTCCGCGCTGTAGCGGATGGTCTCCGGCTGGTCGCCCTTGGCCCGGTCGGACGTCTGCACGAGCGTCAGCTTCCCGTCCGGCTGCACGCGGTGCAGGTACAGCCCCACGTCCACCTTGAGGATGCCCAGCAGCGTCGCGGTGATGGCCGTGCGCACCGGCCGGTCGGACAGGTCCACGCGGAAGTAGTCCACGTCCTTCGCCGGGTACACCGTGCCGCGCACCGCCTTGCCCAACGTCAGGTCCTGCGCGCGGTCGACGGTGTTGTTGGGCTCGCGCTCCTCGCTGCCGTTGTCCGGCACCGTCGTCACGCTGATGCGGTAGGGCTGGTCCGCGTTCTCGAAGTCCTTCACGAACTTGCCGTTCACCTTCCGGAACGACCCCTCCACCCGGAAGTAGCAGGTGCCGCTGCACGCCACGTTGTTCAGCCGCTCCGGCTCCTTGATGGCGCCGTCGTTGGCCTTGAGCAGCACCGTCTCCTTCAGCCCTTCACCCTGCGGCGGCTCCACCATGGACAGGGTCAGGTCCAACCGGTCCACGCCCGACAGCTCCACCTTCGCCAGCACCGGCTCGCGCGCGTTCAGCACGTAGTGGTCCACGTCCGACTTGGGCGACAGGAAGCCCTCGCGGAAGCCCGCGCCCGTCAGCGGCGTGGCCTTGAGCAGCTCGTCGTTGGGCTCCAGCTCCGCGTGCGCCCCCGCCTCCTCCTGGGACACCGTCAGCGTGTAGGGCACCTGCGCGTTGTACGTGCGCCGCTGCGCCTTGCCCGTCCCCGTCCAGCCGCCCTTCACCACCACGTAGACCACCCGGTCCGTGGCCCTCACGCCGATGTTGCGCAGCGCGAGCGGCTCGCCCTCCTTGCCCTGCAGGGTGAAGAGCGGCGCCTCCGCGGCGGACAGCACGGAGATCTCCGGCCGCACGCCCTCCACGGCGGACAATTCAATCTTCAGCGCCACCGACGGAATCTCCGGCTCGGGAGGCGGGAGGCCCGCGTCCACCGCCTGCGCCGCCATCGACCCGCCCAGCTCTCCGGGCGCCGTGGGCATCGCGCCCTCGGGCGGCGGCGCGGGCGGCTCTCCGCCTCCGAACGTGCCCTCGGGGGAGGGCGCCGCGTTGTCGTCGATGACCGGCGTCTCGTCCGGCACGGACGGCGGCGGCACGGCCGCGGGTGTCGAACCCGGAGCCGGCGCACCCGGGGCCTCGGGCGTCGTGCCCGGCGCTGGTGCGCCACTGTCCTGGGCCGCGGGGACTTCACCCTCGGGCGTGGCGGGGCCGGGCAGCTCCACCCGGTACCAGTCCTCGTCGCCGGAGTGCCCCAGGAACGCCGTCACCGTCTGCCCCAGCGGCAGCGCGGCGGCGTCCACGGCGCGGTCGTTGGGCTCGCGCTCCTCGCCGTCGTTGGGCTGGCGGTACTTCACCTCCAGCGTGTACGCCCCGCCCATGCCCTTGCGCGCGGGCGACACCACCAGCCAGCGCTCCTTCTCCATGTAGAGGTTCGGGAGGCGCTCTCCCTTGCCCTCGCCCTCGCTGTTCACGCCCACCAGCCGGTTGCGGTCCTGGTCGTAGACGTCCAGCTTCACGTCCCCGCCCGGCAGGCCCGTCACCGTCACGTCCGCGATGCGCGGGGTGCCCGGCGCCAGCCGGTACCAGTCCTCGTCCAGCTTGTTGGGCTCCGCCGCCAGGCCGCCCGTCACCACGCTGTCGCGCGTGACGGCCAGCGCCTGGTCGGGCCGCTCGTTGGGCTCCTTCTCCGTGAGGGCGGCGGGGCCCGTCTCCTCCACGCCCGCGTCCGGCGCTTCCGCCGGCACGTCCTTCTTGCAGGAGGCCACCCCCATCAGCCCCAGGACACAGACCCAGCCCCAACGTCGCATCACGTCCTCCTCCTCGGTCGGTCCGCCTTGTCGGCCTGGGCGTGTCCGGGTGTCAAGCACCCCCAACCCCCGGCGGGCCGCTTTCATCCTCGCCCCCGGCGCGTCACGTGGAGAACGCCATGTCCGGTGCTGGCGGAAGGTGCACACCCGGACTGGAGCGAGGGGGCAGGGACGATCCAAGATGCGCCCCATGCGACGCCTGTCCCTGGCCTCCCTGCTGCTCGTGTCTCCGACCGTCCTCGCCGCCGCGCCCGCCGCGCCCGGCTATGCCCAGGCGGAGGCCTGGCTGGAGAAGGAGGCGCGCCCGGACCACTACGTGCCCCTCAACCTGCTGGACGGCCGGGACACCACCGTCTGGTGCGCGGAAGGGGAGAAGCCCTCTCACGTCTTCATCGGCTTCAAGGAGCCCGTCACCCTGGACGAGGTGCGCGTCTACACGGGCGACGGCACGTCCCGCGACGCCTTCAAGGCCAACGGCCGCGTGCGCAAGTTCACCCTCACCAGCGTGGACGCGTCCCGCAGCGTCACCGTGCAGGACAAGCGCGGCCTGCAGGCCGTGCCCCTGTCCCAGCCGCTGTTCGGCGCGCGCTTCATCCTGGAGGTGGCGGACCGCTTCCCCGGCGCCAGGGACGACAGCCCGGTGTGCCTCACCGACCTCGTCCTCTACTCGGGGGGAAAGGCCCTCAACGGCCCGGCGCTCGCCACCCGGTACAAGTACGACGCGCGCGTGGCGCCGCTCGTGGGCACCTGGTTCGGCGGCCATGAAGGCGCCCCGGAGCGCTTCCTGTCCTTCTTCGTGGACGGCACCTGGCGCTTCTCACTGGAGCCCCTGGAGACGCCCGAGCCCACCACCGTCGTCAGCGGCACCTACACGGTGTCCGGCAACAAGGTGACGTTGGACATCCCGAAGAAGGGCAAGGTGACGGCCCGCTTCGAGCGGACCCCTGCTGGCGAGGGGCCGAAGGCGGCCTCCGCGCTGTCGCTGGACGGGGCGCTCCCCGAGGAGTGGGGGAGCACCTTCCGCGGCCAGCCGTGAGGCTCCGCGGGCGCCTGGAAGAACCGGGCGCCCACCGAGCCTGGGGCCTAGATGGCGGCCTTGGCCTTCCGCTTCGCGTCGAAGTTGCGGAAGAAGGTGACGATCTCCTGCTCGGCGGCCTTCGCGTCCGTGGCGTCCGCGAACTCCGACTCCAGGAAGATGCCTCCGCACGACTCGCAGGTGTCGTAGTGCAGGGGGTGATTCCGGTCCCCACCGTCGATGCGTACGAAGTCCACCTGGCAGTCCGGGCACTGCCCTGTCAGGGCCTCCGCGTCGACCTTGCCCCCGAGTTGCTCCAGACCGGGCAGGTTGTTGTGAAGGAGGATGCGGCGCAGGTCCGAAACATCGGTCCACAGGCCTCCGCAATCTCCACACTTCCGCAACGTCTCGTCGTGATCTCCTTCGAGATCAGTCATCTCGACGCTGCAACCGGGGCAATTCATGGGGCGGCTCGTTCTCCTGAAAGGGGGAGCCAAGAGTGCTCCCCAGTGAATGGAGAATGATAAGTCGCCCAAAAATTGGGATGCAACCCGTGCGGCGGCTTCTGTTGGCAACGTGCCTTCGGCCGGCCCCTCAGGCTCAGGCCGGCGCTCAGGCCGACGCTCAGGCCCGCTCCTTTACCCGGCGGATGTCCGCCCCCAGGCCCCGCAGTTTGCGCTCCAGCCGCTCGTACCCGCGGTCCAGGTGGTAGACGCGGCTGACCTCGGTCTGCCCGTCGGCCCGTAGGCCAGCCAGGATGAGCGACGCGCTGGCGCGCAGGTCGGTGGCCATCACCGGCGCCCCGCTGAGCGCCTTCACGCCCTTCACCACCGCGGTGTGTCCCTGGATGGTGATGTCCGCGCCCAGCCGGTGCAGCTCCGGCACGTGCATGAAGCGGTTCTCGAAGATGTTCTCGGAGATGACGGACGTGCCGTGGCTCACCGTCATCAGCGCCATCAACTGCGCCTGCATGTCCGTGGGGAAGCCCGGGTGCTCCGTGGTGGTGATGTTCACCGACTTGAGCGACCTGGGCGCCTTGCAGCGCAGGCCCCCGCCCTCCGCCGTAATCGTGCAGCCCGCCTCGCGCAGCTTGTCGATGACCGCGTCCAGGTGCTCCGGGCGTGCGTGCTTCACCAGCACGTTGCCCCCGCTGATGGCCGCGGCGACGAGCAGCGTGCCCGCCTCGATGCGGTCCGGGAGGATGGCGTGGTCCACCGGGTTGAGGGACTCCACGCCCTCGATGGTGATGACGGACGTGCCCGCCCCCTCCACCTTCGCGCCCATCTTGTTGAGCACGCGCGCCAGCTCCTCCACCTCCGGCTCGCGCGCGCAGTTCTCCATCACGGTGCGGCCCTTCGCGAGCACCGCCGCCATCATCACGTTCTCCGTGCCGGTGACGGTGATGACGTCGAAGTTCACCATGCCGCCCTTGAGCTGCTTCGCCCGGGCCTCCACGTAGCCTTCCGTCAGGTGGATGTCCGCGCCCAGCGCCTTGAGGCCCTTCAGGTGCTGATCGATGGGACGCGCGCCAATGGCGCATCCGCCCGGCATGGACACGCGCGCGCGGCCGAAGCGCGCCACGAGCGGCCCCAGCACCAGGACGCTGGCGCGCATGGTCTTCACCAGGTCGTAGGGGGCCTCCGGGGTGATGTTCCCCGCGATGCTGATTTCACACGTGTCCGCCTTCTTGCCGGTGAGCCGCGCGGCCTCGCAGCCCATGGTGCGGAGCACTTCCAGCATCGTGGCCACGTCCGCCAGGTCCGGCACGTTGCGGAAGGTGGTGGTGCCATCCGCCAGCAGCGCGGAGGCCAGGATGGGCAGCGCCGCGTTCTTCGCGCCGGAGACCTCCACCTCGCCGTGCAGCGCGGTGCCACCCTTCATGACGATCTTGTCCATGTCTTTGACGTGCCTTCTCTATTGCGTGCGGCTGCCGGGCCGCGCGTCCCGTGGCCGTCAGGCCGCGGGCTGTGTCCCGAACGCCATGCGTTCACGCCGCTCCAGGTCCTTCTCCACGCGCGCGTCCGAGTACCCCGCGGCCCGCAGGAGCTCCAGGACGGCGCTGCCCTGGGTCTCACCCATCTCCAATGCAAGCAGTCCGCCAGGCTCCAGCACCCGGCGGGCACCGTGAATCACCCGCCTGAGCGCCACCAGCCCGTCCGGTCCGCCATCCAGCGCCAGCCGGGGCTCGCGCCGCACCTCGGCGGACAGCCCGGCGATGTCACCGGAATCGATGTACGGCGGATTCGACACCACCACCCGGAACGTCGCGTCCGGGGGCAGGGGAGAGAACAGGTCGCCCTCCAGCACGCTCACGCGCTCGGCCATGCCCAGGGCCTGCGCGTTCTCACGCGCCAGCGCGCACGCGTCCTTCGACAGGTCCGTGGCCACCACCGTCGCCTGGGGGCGCTCCGCCGCCACGCTGATGGCGATGCAGCCGGAGCCCGTGCACACGTCCAGCACGCGGGAAGGCGCGTCCCTGGGCACCGCGTGCAGCACCGCCTCCACCAGCAGCTCCGTCTCCGGCCGGGGGATGAGCACGCGCGCGTCCACCTTGAACGGGCGGTTGTAGAACTCCTTCGTGCCCGTCAGGTAGTTCGTGGGCTCGCCCGCGAGCCTGCGCTCGATGAGCGCCTTGAAGGCGGCCAGCTCGTCCTTGGACAGCGGCCGGTCCAGGTCCACGTACAGGCGCACCCGGCCCGTCTTGAGCACGTGCGCGAGCAGGATTTCCGCCGTGAGCCGGGGCGCGTCCACCCCGCGCTTCTCGAAGTGCCCCGTCGTCCAGGTGAGGATCCGGCGGATGGTCCAGACGTCGCTCATGATTCGCTGGGGGGCCGCCCGCCACCCGTCTGCGCCTTGAGGGCCTCGGCCTGGTAGTGGGTGCGGCAGGCGGTGATCACCTCGTCCACGTTGCCCACCATGATGGCCGGCAGGTTGTGCACGGTGAGGCCGATGCGGTGGTCGGTGAGCCGATCCTGCGGGAAGTTGTAGGTGCGGATCTTCTCGCTGCGGTCGCCCGTGCCCACCTGGCCGCGGCGCATGGAGTCGCGCTCGTTGCGGATGCGCTCCTGCTCGATTTCGTAGAGCTTCGCGCGCAGCATGCGCATGGCCATGGCGCGGTTCTTCCCCTGGCTCTTCTCCTGCTGGCACTTCACCACGATGCCGGACGGCTTGTGGATGAGGCGCACCGCGGAGTCCGTGGTGTTGACGCTCTGGCCGCCGGAGCCCGTGGAGCGCATCACCTGCATCTCGATGTCCGCCGGGTTCACCTGCACGTCCACGTCCTCCGCCTCCGGCATCACCGACACGGTGATGGTGGAGGTGTGGATGCGGCCCTGCGTCTCCGTGGCCGGCACGCGCTGCACGCGGTGCACACCGGACTCGTACTTCAGGTTGCTGAACACGGCGTCGCCAGACAGCGTCACCGTGGCGTCCTTCACGCCGCCGGCGTTGCCCGCGCTCATGTCCAGGATGTCCGCCTTCCAGCCCCGGCGGTCCGCGTAGCGCAGGTACATCTGCATGACCTCTTCGGCGAAGAGGGCCGCCTCGTCGCCGCCCGCGCCCGCGCGGATCTCCAGGATGACGTTCTTCTCGTCATTGGGATCCTTGGGCAGCAGCAGGATCTTCAGCGACGCCTCCAGCTCGTCGCGCTGCGCCTTCAGGCCGGGCAGGGCCTCCTTGGCGTAGGCCTTCTCGTCGGGGTCGGAGCTGGAAAGCCAGGTCTCCACCTCGTCCAGGTCCGCCAGCACCTTGCGGTAGCCGCGGAAGGTCTCCACGAGCTTCTCCAGCCCGGCGCGCTCCTTGGACACCTTCTGGAGCTTCGCCGTGTCGGCGAGGATATCGGGGTTCGACAGGTCGGCCGTGAGCCGCTCGAAACGGCGCTCGACCTCTTCCAGTTTGTCAATCATGCGTGGTTCCCGGGGCGTCTTGCCCCGTTGGGCGCCCCGTGGCAAGGGCCGAGGGCGTCAAGGAAAACCTTGGCCGTATGGGCAGCGGCATGTAAGAACGGCCCCCGTCGCCGCCCGGTGCGGCTTGAATCACGCTCAACACGGAGTCCTTCCACATGGCCGCACAGAAGGGGAATCGTTCCAAGAAGAAGCTGAAGAACCGCGCCAAGACCCGGAAGGCGCAGCTGAAGCGCCGCCGCACGCGCTTCAAGCGCGGCCAGCGCAACAACAAGTAGTCCCTGCAGCTACTGCCCCCCTCTCACACTGGAGGAGGGGGGCGGCTGGCTCCCTGCTCCCCCTGCCTCCAACGCCGGGAGCATCCGCTCGAGCCCCTGTGTCCCTTGCGACGCGGTGCGCAGCAGCGTCATCACCCCTTCAGCCTCGGCACCCGTCACGGGCACCGGCTGGACGGGGAACTCGGGGTAGCGGTCGGTCCTGAGGGGCAGCACGTCACTGGACACATAACCCGTGGAGTCGAAGCGCGCCCGCCACAGGACGCTGCGCTTGTCCCGGGGGTTCCAGTTCCCGCCGAACACGAAGTTGCCCAGCGAGTAGAGCACCGGCTTGCCCTGGTACAACTCCATGGACTGGAGCACGTGCGGGTGGCTGCCCAGCACACCCGCCGCCCCCGCGTCGATGGCCGCGTGCGCCAGCCGCACCTGGTACGGCTCCGGGGTGGTGTTGCCCTCGATGCCCCAGTGGAAGAAGGGCAATACGAGGTCCGCCTGGGCCTTCGCCGCCGCGATGTCCTCGCGCAGCATCCGCTCCATCACCTCCACGTCGGAGAAGTGTCCGGCCACGCCCGGCGTGGTGTCCGTGGCGTAGACCTCCCGGGGCTCAATGTTGCGCGTGCCCAGGAAGAAGTAGCCCAGGAACGCGACCTTCAGCCCCCCCACGGTGAGGATGGCCGGGCGGCGCGCCTCCGCCAGGGTGCGGCCCGCCCCGAAGTAGGGGATGCGCGCGGCGTCCAGGGCGGTGAGGGTGTCCAGCAGCCCCTGCGCGCCGTAGTCCATCATGTGGTTGTTGGCCAGGCTCACCACGCCCACGCGGCCCGCGGTGAGCACGTTCACCAGCTCCGGGCGCGCTCGGAAGTTGAAGTTCTTGGGCAGCTTCACCGTGCTGTCCGTGTACGGGCACTCCAGGTTCACGACGAACAGGTCGCCGGAGTCCACGATGGGCATCACCTCGCGGAAGCCGTACGCGAACATCTCCTCGCGCGTCTTCCCCTTGGCCACCTGATCATCGAAGTACTCCTCGTAGTGGTAGCCCACCGTCACGTCGCCGCCCACCACCAGCGTCACCGGGCGGGCGGGCGCTGGAGGGGTCGGCTGGCCGGCGGGATGTCCGGTATCGGACCCGGCCGGAGCGGCCTCTGGAGGAGGGGCCGCCGTGGCGGCGCCAGGCTCCAGCCCCGGGGGAGGGGAGGCGGGCGTCACGGGGCGGGGGTGGCAGGCGGAAAGCGACAGCAGGAGCAGCAGGGCGGCGTGGCGCATGGGCAAGGGGAAACTCTACCTTGCACGGGGAAACGCGCGACGCGTAGATTGCCGCGCGCTCATGGCCCGGGAAAAGGACAACATCGCTCTGTCCGACGAGCACAACACCCGCGGCATCGAGCTGGCGGACCGGGGCTGGCTGGACGAGGCCATCAAGGAGTTCAAGAAGGCCATCGACCTGGACCCCACGTCGGCGCACGCGCACGACAACCTGGCCACGGTCTACGCGGAGAAGAAGCAGTTCCGCGAGGCGCTGGGCGAGTACCTCACCGCGCTCAAGCTGGAGCCGGAGAGCGCCACCGCGCACTACAACCTGGCCTGCTTCCTCTCCACCCACGCCAGCGAGATGGCCGTGGAGGAGTACAAGGAAGCCATCGAGCTGGATCCGGAGTACCCGGACGCCCACCTCAACCTGGGGCTCACCTACGCGGACCAGGGGCGGGTGGAGGAGGCGATGCGGGAGCTGCAGTCCGCCATCGAGCTGGACCCGCAGGACGCCTTCCCCCGGCACGAACTGGCGGCGCTGATGATGGATGAGGGGGACTACCGCTCCTCCATCACCCAGCTGAAGGAAGTGGTGCGGCTGGAGCCGGACAACTTCGAGGCGCAGCTGGACCTGGGCATCTGCTACGCCCAGAAGGGCTTCTACGCGGAAGCGGAGCGCGCCTACGAGCGCGCCCGGGCGCTCAACGCGGAAGACCTCCTGCTCAACTACAACCTGGCGGCGCTGTACGCGCTGTGGGGCCGTCCGAAGGACGCCGTCCAGTACCTGCAGAAGGCGCTGGCGGCGGACCGGCAGAAGGTCCTGGGGTGGCTGTCCGCGGACCCCATGTTCGACGTGCTCAAGGGCGATCCGGACTTCGAAGCCCTCTTCTGAGGGAATCACACATGGAATGGGTTTTCCTGGGGCTGGCGCTGCTGCTGGTCGTCGCGAACGGCTTCTTCGTGGCGACGGAGTTCGCCATCGTGAAGATCCGCGCCACGCGCCTGCAGTCCCTGGTGGACGAGGGCACGCCCGGCGCGGCCACGGCCCTGAAGATGGTCAGCGAGCTGGACGCGTACCTGTCCGCCACGCAGTTCGGCATCACGCTCGCGTCGCTGGGCCTGGGCTGGCTGGGTGAGCCCGCGTTCGAACACCTGCTGCACCCGGTGGTGGAGAAGGTGCTGCCGGAGGCGATGGCGGCGAAGTACGGCTCCACGGCGGCGGGCATCATCGGCTTCAGCATCATCACGTTCCTGCACATCGTGATGGGAGAGCTGGCGCCCAAGAGCGTCGCCATCCAGCGCGCGGAGCAGACGACGCTCGCGGTGGCGCTGCCCATGCGCGCGTTCTACTTCCTCTTCTACCCGGCCATCCGGCTGCTCAACTGGCTGGCGGGGCTGGTGCTCAAGGCCTTTGGCCTGCACTCCGCCAGCGAGACGCACGAGGCCACCAACGAGGACGAGCTGCGCGTCATCCTGCACAGCTCCGCGCAGGCCGGCGCCATCACCACGGCGCGGGCGGAGCTGTTGGAGCGTGCGCTGGAGATGGCGCAGAAGACGGCGCGGCAGGTGATGGTCCCGCGCAACCAGATGCGCTACCTGGACGTGGAGGAGGCGCTGGACCGGAACGTCATCGACGCGCGGGCGTCCGGGCACACGTGGCTGCCGGTGTGCCGGGGCAACCTCGACGAGGTCGAGGGCGTGGTGAACGTGAAGGACCTGTTCTTCCTCCTGTCGCGCGGCGAGCTGCGCAGCCTGTCGCAGGTGCAGCGCCCGGTGCTCTTCATCCCGGAGAACGCGACGCTGGAGCAGCTCTTGGCGGAGTTCCGCCGCCGGCGCCGGCAGATCGCCATGGTGGTGGACGAGCACGGCGGCACGTCCGGGCTCGTCACCATCGCGGACGTGGTGGCGGAGGTGGTGGGCGACGTGGCGGAGCTGGGCCGGCGCGTGGAGGAGGTACGGGCGCTGCCCGGAGGCCGCTTCGAACTGCCCGGCACCGCGCAGCTGGACGACCTGGAGGCCCAGCTGGACGTCACCTTCGACCTGAGCGACGACGAGAAGGGCGAGGTGACCACCATCGCCGGCTACCTGATGACGAAGCTGGGCCGGGTGCCGGAGAAGGGTGACAGCCTCAAGCTCGACATGTGGCGCATCCTCGTGGAGGAGGTGGACGGCCCCCGCGTGGTGCGCGTCACGGTGGAGCCGCAGTCGCGGCCCACGGCGCTGCCCAAGGACGGCAGCCGCTCCGCGGAGCCGCCCGTGCCCTCCGGCGAGACGGGGTGAAGGCCCGGGTCCTGTTGGCAAGAGGGGTCGAGGAGGTCCGGCTGTTCCCACGGCATGGGCCGCGAAGGCCTGACAGACGCGAGTAGGAGCGGCTCGCTCCCTTGCTGCCGTTACCCGCGCATCTCCTGCTTGCCTGACGGGGTGCGGCCGCTCGCGCAACGCAGGAGCGGCCCGTCGTCCGCACCGCGCGCGGCTCGCCCCCTGTGACGGGAGAGGGGACATTCGCGGGGGGCCTTCCCCCCGCCGATGGGGCAGGGCCGTCTGGTCGCGGCGTGAGCGTGCACCGGGGGCTTGGCGGCCTCCCTGAGGGTGCCGTGCGGCGGAAGGGATGTGCAGCCTTCGTGCGGGACCGCCTACGTCATGCGGGCGTCACGGCGTGCCCCGAGCGAGGCCCCTTATGCAAGCGCTGACGTACGAAGGACCCTGGCGGGTGACGGTCAGGGAGAAGGCGGACCCGCGTATCGAGCATCCGCAGGACGGCATCGTGCGCGTGGAGACCGCGGCCATCTGCGGCTCGGACCTCCACATCCTGCACGGGTTGATCCCCGACACCCGCGTCGGCTCCACCTTCGGTCATGAGTTCGTCGGGATCATCGAGGAGGTGGGCCCCCAGGTGAAGGGCGTGCGCCCCGGCGACCGCGTGGCGCTGCCATTCCAGATCTTCTGCGGCGCCTGCTACTACTGCCAGCGCGGCCTCACTTCCTGCTGCAACAACACCAACCCGGGCACGGACGCGGCGACCGGCATGTACGGCTACTCGCACACGATGGGCGGCTACGACGGTGGCCAGGCCCAGTACGTGCGCGTGCCCTTCATCGGCGTGGACGCGGAGCGGGTGCCCGAGGACGTGTCGAGCCTGGACGCGCTGCCCGTCACCGACGCCTTCCCCACCGGCTACCAGGCGGCGGAGATGTGCGACATCAAGGGCGGGGAGACCGTCCTGGTGCTCGGCTGCGGTCCGGTGGGCCTCTTCGCCATGTGGTCGCTGTGGGCCATGGGCGCCGGGCGCGTCATCGCCGTGGACGGCGAGGACTACCGGCTTGCCTTCGCGAGGCGCTGGCTCGGTGTGGAGACGCTCAACTTCCGCGACGTGGACGTGGTGACGGCGGTGAAGGGGATGACCGAGGACCTCGGCGCGGACGCCACCATCGATGCGGTGGGCGCCGAGGCCGCGGGCTCGGCCACGCACCGCGCGCTCGGCATCTACGCGAAGCTGGAGGCAGGCAGCCCGCAGGCGATCAACACCGCCATCCACGCCACGCGCAAGGGCGGCGTCATTTCCGTCATCGGCGCGTACGGCCCGCCTTTCACCGGCATGGACCTCGGCACGTACATGAACAAGGCGCAGACCATGCGCACCGGCCAGGCGAGCGTGAAGCGCTACATGCCCCGCCTCTTCGAGCACATCCGCGCCGGACGCATCCGTCCCTCGGAGGTGCTCACGCACCGCGGGCCGCTCGAGGATGCCCCCGCGCTCTACCGGACCATGGCGCGCAAGCACGACGGCTGCATCAAGGTCGCCCTGTTCCCCAACGGCCCCACCATCCACTAGCCCCGGAGAGACACCATGCAGACCCAAGTGACGCAGGAGAGTCTCAGCGAGCCGAAGGTGACCAGCCTCGACGACATCTACCATCACTCCGGCTACAAGGCCGTGCAGGCGCCGCGCCGGCCCGCGCACTGGGGCGTGGATCGCGACTACGCACGCCGCCCCGGCGTGCCGAGCCACCGCGAGCCGCGGCTCTGGCCCAACGCACAGGTCGACATCACGCGGATGGACCCGGCCCGCTCCGCGCCCTTCAAGCACGGGCGCAGCAACCGGGAGTGGCCGCCGGTCTTCGGCACCGTCTGCCAGCCCAAGGGCCTCTCCGGCCTGGTGCGCAAGTTCGCGTACAGCTTCCCGGACCACAAGCCCCAGCACTGGCTGCTGAAGATGCTGGGGGACCGGGTGGACTCGTTCGAGCACCGGCTCGCCAGGCTCGCGCCCGTCGCGCTGCCGCTCGCGGCCGTGGGGCTCGTCGGCCGCCTGTACTTCTCGAACAACCGCTAGCCCGCGCCGCAGGCCGAACGCCCTCTCCAGGAGGACCGTGCACGAGTGCCTGGACATCGTCGGGCGCTGGCTCTGAAGGACGCACATGCCTGGCTGGCTGGAACAGACAAGTGGTCTCCTGCTGCTCGCGCTGGTGCTGCTGGACGTGTTCCTCACCGTGCTCTACGCGCGGCTGGGCACGGGAATCCTGGCGCCGCGGATTGCACAGGGGGTCTGGCGGCTCTTCCTCTGGGCGTCCCGGCCCCTGGGCAGGCAGCGTCGCGTCGCCATGTCCTTCTGCGGGCCGGTCATCCTCGGGGTGCTGGTGGTGACGTGGGCCCTGGGGCTGACGCTCGGAACGGCGCTGGTCATCCACCCGGTGCTCGGCACGGCGGTCCGCGCCAACAGCGGACCGACTCCCACCGACTTTCTCACCGCCATGTACGTCGGCGGCAACAGCGTCTCCATCGGCTCATCGCCCGGCTCGGCCCGCGGGGGCAGTTCCAAGGCGGCTACTCCAACCTATCGGAGCTGGCCGGAGCGGTCGCCGAGATGAAGGAGACGCACCACTTCTACCCGGTGCTCTTCTACTTCCGCTTCCCGGTGACGTACTACTCGGCGTCCTCCATCAGCACGGTGAGCCTGGACGCCGTGTCGCTCATCCGCAGCGCGCTGGACGAGCGGGAGTACGGCTGGCTTCAGGAGTCGGGCGCGGTGGCGGAGCTGTGGGCGGCGTCCAGGCTCGCCATCACCTCCCTGGCTGCAACCTTCCTGTCGGAGGGCGCTGCCCATCCGGGGCCGCCGAGCGCGGAGGTGGAGGAGCGCTGGCATCGGCGGTACCGCGTCGCGCTCCGCCGGCTGCAGCAGGCCGGCATCCGGACCGTCGCGGACGAGCAGGCGGGGGCCCGCCACTACGTCGCGCTGCGCGCACAGTGGGACGGCGTGGTGGGACAGCTCGCGTCCGCCCTGGCCTACACGCGGGAGGAAATCGACCCGGCGGGCACGCATCCGGAGCGGATGGTGAAGGGCCCCCCGCCGACGACGGAGCTGGCGCGCGAGCCCTTCCCGGAGGGGCCCCAGGAGGGTCCCGGTCCCCTGCACTAGGACACCCTGGGTGACATCTCCAGAGTGCCTGAAGCGTCCGCACGGGCTCGCCATGAAGCTGCACGACATCCCCGTGCTCCTATCCCCTGTGTGCCTTGCAAACAGGCCCTAGCTCTTGGTGGGCTTCACGGCCTTCTTCTTCGCGCCGCCCTGGATGGCCGCCGGCTTCACCTTGGCGTTGGGGCGGTCCACCTTGAGCAGCTCCAGGTTCGTCTCCCCATCCGTGGTCAGCTTCAGGATGCCCACGTCCGGCGCGAACCACATGAAGCTCTCCATGGAGCGCCCCTCCGCGCCGGGGCGGCTGGCGCGGGCCGTGGTGATGTTCTTGATCTTCAGCGCCTTGAAGGTCCCCGCCGCGACGGTGATCTCCTCCTCGCCCACCACCGTGGCCTCCTTGTCGAAGGTCGTGGCGATGGTGGGGCGCAGGCCGCCCTTCTTGGCCGGCGGCTGGAGCTTCACCGACAGGCTGTTCTTCCAGGTGCCCCCGGGGACCATCACGGACGGCGCCGGCACGGCCGCGCCCTCCGCGTTCACCACCTGAACGTCCATGCCGGACGCGGACAGGAGCGTGCCCTCCAGGCCGCCCAGGCCCGTGCGGACACCATCGGAATCACAGGTCAGGTCCGTCTGGCCGCTGCGCCCCTTGAGGCTCACCGCCAGCGTGGCCTTCACCGTCCCATCCGGGTTGGGCGCGACGTCCTTCGTCGCCAGCACCAGCTCCGACGAGCGGCCCGCCCGGTAGGTCAGCGACAGGCCTTCCTCCATGGGGAACCAGGGGTTCGGACAGGGGGCCGGCGCCGCCGCCACCACCATGTCAGACCGGGGTGCTACCTGGGACGTCGGGGACGCACCGACGAGGAGCGACATGGCAAGCAAGGGCTGAAACGTAGGACGCCTCCAGAAAGATCAAGAGGAAGGTAGGGTGGGCCGGCTGCTTTGCAAGGGTGACGCAAGCTCGCTCACCTACCGGCCTGTAGCACTAGACATAGGGTCATGCGTGGCATGGTCACGCTTGATCCGCGGTGGGGTGCGTTGGTACTCCTGCCGAACGCTGCGGAGCCGATTTTCCGGCCTCGCGCGCGTTTTCACCCGTCTTACCGACGGCCTGTTGGGAGAACCGCTGGCATGCGAATCAAGCGCCTGGACATCACCGGCTTCAAGTCGTTCATGGAGCGGAGCGTCTTCTCCTTCGACGAGGGCGTCACGGGCGTCGTCGGCCCCAATGGGTGTGGCAAATCCAACGTCGTGGACGCCATCCGCTGGGTGATGGGCGAGCAGAGCGCGAAGAACCTGCGCGGCCGCGGCATGGAAGACGTCATCTTCAACGGCTCGGAGAACAAGCCGCCCCTGTCCATGGCGGAGGTGTCGCTCACCTTCCTCGTGGACGACACGGACACGCTGGCGCCCCAGTACCAGGGCTTCAGTGAGATTACGGTCACCCGGCGCCTGTTCCGCAACGGCGACTCCGAGTACCTCATCAACAAGACCCTCTGCCGCCTGCTGGACATCACCGAGCTGTTCCTCGGCACGGGCGTGGGCACCAAGGCCTACTCCATCATCGAGCAGGGCCGCGTGGGCCTCATCGTCTCCAGCAAGCCGGAGGACCGCCGGCACCTCCTGGAGGAGGCCGCGGGCGTCACCAAGTACAAGGCCCGCCGCAAGGCCGCCGAGCGCAAGATGGAGGCCACCGAGGCCAACCTCCTGCGCGTCAACGACATCACCGGCGAGCTGGAGAAGCGGCTCGACACGCTGTCGCGCCAGGCGAAGAAGGCGGAGAAGTACCGCAAGCTCAAGGCGCGCATGCGGGAGATTGATTTGCACTCCACCAGCCACCGCTCGCTGGAGCTGATGGCGGAGAAGCGAGTGCTCCAGTCGCGCCTGGAGAACCTGGGCGGCGAGGAGCGCGAGGGCCTGGACAAGGTGAAGGAGCTGGAGGAGGTCATCACCCGGCGCCGCGCGGAATTGGACGCGGAAGGGGCGGCCCTCCAGCAGTACGCCGGCGAGGTGCACGCGCTGGAGAGCGCCCTGCAGCGCGAGGCGCAGGAGCTGTCCTACGGCCGCCGCGACTTCGAGGAGACGGGCACCCGCGTGGCGTCCGCGCAGGCGGAGCTGGACGCGCTGCTCGCGCGGCAGGCCGAGGTCGTGCAGACCATGACGGCCCGCGAGGCGGAGCTGTCGGGCATCGCCGGCTCGTACAAGGAAGACGAAGTGGCCATGGCGGTGGCCCTGGAGGAGCAGCGCCGCGTCTCCGTGCTCCAGACGGAAATCTCCCTGCGCCTGGAGCAGGAGCGGGCGGGGCTGGTCGCCGTGGCCACGCGCCTGGCGAACCACGAGAGCAACCTGGTCAACCTCGCGCGCCAGCGCACGGACCTGGAGGCGCGCCGCGCGAAGCTGGGCGGTGAGCTGGAGGCCCTGCGCGTCCAGGAGCAGGAGCTGGACGCCGTGCGCACCCAGGCGGCCAAGCACGTGGAGGACACGCGCCACCTGGCCTCCGAGCTGGCCGAGCGCCGGGGCCAGGAGGAGGAGGCCCTCACCCGCACGCGCGAGGCCTTCACGGAGAACGAGGTCCAGGTCATCGCGCTGCGCGAGGAGCTGAGCGACAAGCGCAGCCGCCTGTCCTCCCTGGAGGACATCCAGAAGAACTACGACGGCTTCGACCGGGGCGTGCGCGCCGTCATGGTGCGCGCCGCGGAGGCCGCCCGCGAGCAGGGCATCTTCGGCCTGGTGGCGGACGTCCTCACGGTCACCAACGCGCGCTACGAGCGCGCGGTGGAGGCCGCCCTGGGTGAGCGGCTCCAGCACGTCATCGTGGACAGCCGCGAGAAGGGCGTGGAACTGGTAGAGTACCTGAAGGGCCACGCGGAAGGGCGCGGCACCTTCCTGCCGGTGCCCTCCGGCGAGCAGGCCCGGGGCTACGTGGAGCCGGACCTCTCGCGCCCGGGTGTGCTGGCGCACGCGCTCAAGGAAGTGTCCTGCGAGCCCGCGCTGGAGCCGGTGCTCAAGCTGCTGCTGGGCGACGTGGTCATCGTCCAGGACCTGGTCGCCGCGCGCGAGTACGCGGAAAGCACCCCCGTGCCCGTCACGCTCGTCACGCTGGACGGCGAGGTGTTCCGCGCGGACGGCTCCATCACCGGCGGCGAGCGCGAGGGCGCGGCCGTGGGCGCGCTCCAGAAGAAGCGGGAGATCGCGGAGCTGGCGGCCGAAGTCGCCCGGGTGGAGGAGCGCTACAACGAGATTTTGACCCGCCACTACACGCTCCAGAAGCAGATGGGGCAGGCGGAGGCCGTCCTCAAGGGCCTGGGCAAGGAGCAGCACGCGGAGGAGGTCAACCTGGCCAGCCAGGAGAAGGACCTCCACAAGGCGAGCGAGGACCTGGCCCGCGTGCGCGAGCGGCTGCGCTCGCTGGAGGGCGAGGAGGGCCAGCTGGCGCAGAGCCACACCGCGCTCGCCAACGAGGAGGAGTCCAGCCGCGGCGAGGTGGCCCACGGCCAGGCGGACCGCGAGGCGCGCGAGGAGCGCGTGCGCCAGTACGCGGGTGAGCTGGAAGGCCTGCGCCAGCGCGCGGACACGGCGTCCTCGGACCTGATGGGCCTGCGCGTGAAGGTGGCCGCCGGCAGCGAGCGCGGCGAGTCCGCGCGCAAGGAGCTGGAGAGCCTGGTGGCGCAGCGCCGGGACATGGAGGCGCGCGTCAGCCGCCTGCAGGCCACGGTGACGGAGGGCCGCGCCAAGGTGGAGACGCTGCAGGGCCGGCTCGCGGAGCTGGAGTCCACCAAGGAGCAGCGGGCGGAGGAGCACCGCGTGGCCGCGGAGGCCCTGGAGGCCCGCCGCACCGCGCACACCACCGCCACCGCCGAGGTGCGCGAGCAGGACACCGCCTTCCGCGAGCTGCGCGGCCGGCTGGACGAGCTCATGCAGGGCCTGTCGCAAATCACCCTGCGCGAGAAGGAGATTGGCCTGGAGCTGGAGCACCTGGCCGCCGGCATCCGCGAGCGCTACCAGCTGGAGCTGTCCGCGGAGCTGCACAACTACCACCTGCTGGCGCCGCTCTCGCCGGAAGTGGAGAGCGAGCTCAAGGACCTGCGCGCGCAGGTGGAGAAGATGGGGGAGATCAACCTCACCGCCATCGACGAGCACGCGGAGCTGTCCAAGCGCTTCGAGTTCCTCTCCGCCCAGCGTCAGGACCTCCAGGCGTCCATCAGCCAGCTGAAGGAAGCCATCGTCCGCATCGACGCGACGAGCCGCGAGCGCTTCAAGCAGACCTTCGACGTGGTGAACGACAAGTTCCAGGCCATCTTCCCGCGCCTCTTCGGCGGTGGCCGCGCCAGCCTCATCCTCACGCAGGAGGGCCCCAACGGTGAGCCGGGCGTGGAGATCGTCGCCCAGCCGCCGGGCAAGAAGCTCCAGAGCGTCAACCTGCTCTCCGGTGGCGAGAAGGCCCTCACCGCCGTGGCGCTCATCTTCGGCATCTTCCTCATCAAGCCCACCCCCTTCTGCCTCCTGGACGAGGTCGACGCCCCGCTGGATGAGGGCAACGTGGGCCGCTACAACGACATGGTGAAGGAGATGAGCCGCCAGTCGCAGTTCATCCTCATCACCCACAACAAGCGCACCATGGAGATCGCCGACACGCTCTACGGCGTCACCATGGAGGAGCCCGGCATCTCCAAGCTCGTCAGCGTGAAGATGCGCGAGGCCTCCGCGCACAACGACGACAAGGTCCCCGCCGCGTCCTGAGGGCCGGCGGTAGGGCAGGGGGCCCCTTCGGGGTCCCAACGCCGAAAAGAAGACGGGCGCCCCGGGATGTTCCCCGGAGCGCCCGTTGTCATTTCAGCGGCTCGGCGTCGAAGGACTACTTCTTCTTCGCGGGCGCGTAGCTCTTCTTCGGGCAGGCGCCCTGGTCCGCGGCCAGACGCTGCTGGGCGGCGGAGAGGTCCTTCTGGGTGTTGGCCAGGGCCTCCTGGCTGGCGGTCTCCACCGGGGCCCAGTCTTCCTTCTGGGCCTTGAGCTGCTGCACCAGCGTCAGGGTCGTCTGGTCCACCGTCTCCTGCGCCTTGAGCGCGTCCACCCACTTGGTGGCCGAGTCCACCAGCGCCTGGCACTTGGAGGACAGCTCGTCGAAGAGCTTGTAGTCCTTCGTCTTGGTGTACTTCTGCACGACGGCGTCATACGTGTCCGCCGCGTTGGTGCGCGCGCCGAAGGCGATGGCGGACGCGGCGGCCGTCTGGGTGCGCGCCAGCTCCAGCTGGAAGAAGCGCAGCTCCGGCGGCATGCTCGCGGAGGCCTCCACCGGGGCCTGCGAGTTGAAGAACACGAAGCGGAACGGGAACTTCAGCTCGCCCGACGTCGTCGCCGGCATGGCGGCGATCTTCGCCTGCATGCAGGACGCCAGCTGGTCGCCTTCCGTGCTGCCGGAGGGCTTGAAGACGACCTCCGTCGGGGTGGGCTGGCCCTTCACGATGTGGATGTCCGCGCTCAGCACCGGCGGCGTGGACGCCTTGAAGCCGGCGTAGCAGTCGCACCAGCCCTTCTGCGCCAGGCGCACCGTGCCGGAGAAGTCCGAGCCCTCGTTGATGCCCATGGTGACGGAGGGGTTGTTGGCGGTGGCGTGGTCGTACTCGTACGAGGCCTCCACCGGCTTCGCGTCCGCCGCCAGCGCCGCGGGCTTCACGTGCGTGTCCAGCACCTGCTGGATGCAGGCCGTGCCGGCCGGGGTGAGGTTCTCACCGGAGACGGTGTGCGTGGCGCCCTGGGCGTTGACGGTGGACTTCACCGCCACCTTGGTGCTGGCCGCCGGGCCGCGGTTGGCCGGATCCACCAGGCACTCCAGCACGTCCGGGCGGACGCTCAGGAGCGCGCCCACGAGGACACCCTCGTTGGCGGGGGAGGGCAGGGTCTGCTCGTGCGGGAAGCAGGTCGCCAGGTCGAACGGAGGCTGGTTGGTGATGCGCAGCCGCTCTTCCTTGGTCATCTGCTTCTGACCTTCGGCGGCGTCGGTCTTCTGCTGGCCCGCACAGGCGGCGGTGAGGATGACGGAGGCGACGGCGAGACGCTTCAGCATGGTGAGGCTTTCTCCCGGTTGGGGTGGTGGGGACTGCGGTCGGGCGCTCACTTCTCCAGGCCCTCGGCGTTCTTGAGGTCCTTGAGGCGGAGCCCGTTCTTCTTCAACAGGCGGTAGAGGCTCTGCATGGACAGACCGGTGCGCTGCTCCGCGGCCTTCATGTCGAAGGCCACCTCGCGCATCACCTCCGCGAAGTACAGCCGCTCGAAGTCCGCGAGCACCCGGTCCTTGGCTTCGTGGTACGGCATGCCGGTGACGATGGCGGCCACGTTGGTGGCGGGCTCCGTGCCTTCCGTGCGCTTGGGCGCGTGCGCCAGGAAGTCCAGCCAGCTGGTGTTGCCCGTCTCCTGCATCAGCGCGCCGCGCTCCAGCACGTTGCGCAGCTCGCGCACGTTGCCCGGCCAGTCGTAGCCCTCGAAGAGGGCCAGCGTCTGCGGCGTCAATTCCAGCGCGGCCTTCATGCCGCGCGACAGGGCCTGTGACAGCGTGGGGATGTCGTCGCGGCGGGTGCGCAAGGGCGGCAGCTTCACGCGCGCCACCGCGAGCCGGAAGTAGAGGTCCGCGCGGAAGCGGCCCTGGCGCACGTCCTCCTCCAGGTTGCGGTGCGTGGAGGCGATGACGCGCACGTCCACCGCCACCGGCTGCCCGTCCAGGGACGGCACCTCGCGCGTCTCCAGCACGCGCAACAGCTTGCCCTGCACGGACAGGGGCAGCTCGCCCACCTCGTCCAGGAAGAGGGTGCCGCCGCGCGCCGCCTCGAAGATGCCGCGCGCGCCCTTGTCCTCGTTCTCCCCGGCGCGCAGCCCTCCGAACAGCTCGCGCTCCGCCTTCTCCTCGGAGATGAGGTTGCAGTCCACGACCTTGAAGGCGCCGTGGCGGCGCAGCGAGTGCTGGTGCACCGCCCGCGCGGCCAGCTCCTTGCCCGTGCCCGTCTCACCCTCGACGAGCAGGTTCATGTCCTCCCGCGCGATGCGGCGCAATTCCGTGAAGACCCAGCGCATCTTCTCCGAGCTGCCCACCAGCTGCCCGAAGGACTCCGCGCCGGCGACCTCCACCTCCGTCGCGCGCGCGGCCACCTTCACCGCGAGCTTCGTCTTGCCCAGCTCCACCTTGTCGCCGCTGGTGACGAAGGCCTGGAGGATGCGGCGCCCGTCGAGGAACGTGCCGTTGCGGCTGCCGGTGTCGCGCAGCAGCAGCCCCTGCGGCAGCCGCTCCACCTCCAGGTGGCGGCGGCTCACCGTCGGGTCGCTCAGCACCAGGTCGCCCGCGGCGTCGGAACCCACGCGCACCAGCGAGTCCTGGGTGGTGACCTTCTTGCCCTTGTCCGGACCGCCCACCACCTCGACCGTCCACTCATGAAGGGGAACGCGGGTGGCCTGGGCCTCGCGCTCCGCGTGGACGGTTTCGGTGACATCCGGTCTGTCAATCATGGTCACGAACCCCTGGTCGCAACGGGGCGTGGGGGGCAAAAACACCCCTCGTCGCCCTGAATCCCGCCTCTTTAGGGGGGACTGCACACAGGGGGCAAGCGGAACAAGTAGACGCGGAAACGTCCGTTGAAGATGAAGACAGAAGGGGCCCGGCCGCCCCAACCGGGGACGTCGGGCCTGCCTCCTGGATTTTCCCCGCGCCTCAGTACTTCGCGGGTGCGTCGCTCGCGGGGAACGACTCCTTGGACTGCTCGTCCACTTCGTCGTCGCCGGGGCTCCCGCCGGAGCGCACGCTCGCGTTGGTGGGGCCCTTCACCTCGCGCGTCGGCACCTCCGCGTTCGTCCTGCTGCGCTTCGTGCCCTTGGACTCCGCGCCCGGGCTGGCCGCACGGCCCGTGCCGGCCTGCGCGTTCACCATGCGCGCGCCCAGCAGGTTCTTGGCGCGCTCAGCCAGGTTGCGCTGCTCGTCCTGCCAGTCGCGGAAGAGCTGCGCCAGCTCCTGATCTCCCGCCGCCTCCGCGTCGCGCAGGTACTGCTCGCTCACCGACGCGCCCTTGAGCAGGTGGTAGAGCGTGCTGATGAGGTCGTGATGTTCATCCCGGGTCCCCGTGACTTCCTGTCCGCCCGCCATGGTGTTCCTCCCGTGAAAGGGGTGAATGCCTTGACGGAGAAGGTAGGCACGGGGGACGCGGGTGGCGTCCGGGCACGGGGCCCGACCGCCTGGCTGCTCAAGCCTGGAGCATGGGGTCCAGCTTGCCGTCGCGGTCGAGCGCGGCCATGTCCGAATAGCCGCCCACGTGCGTGTCACCGATGAAGATCTGCGGCACGGTGCGCTGACCGCCGCTCATCTCCACCAGCTTCGCGCGGGCGTCGTCGTCCCCGGTGACGTCCACCTCTTCGTAGGCCACGCCCTTGCGCTTGAGCAGGTCCTTCGCGCGCACGCAAAAGCCACAGTAGGTCGTCGTGTAGATCTTCACGGGCTTCATGGATTTCCTCCTGGTTTCTTGATGCCAAACCTAAGGGGCCGTTGCGCGGGTGGCCACGGCCTTCCCGCGCGCCTGGTCCCTTGAAAACACGACGGCCCCCGGCAAACCCAGGTGGGCGCCGGAGGCCGTCAAATCCCGTCCCCTGATGCGGCGGGGAAGGGTGGGGCGACTACATGCCCATGCCGCCCATACCGCCCATGCCACCCATGCCGCCCATGCCACCGCCGGCGGCGGCCTTGTCGTCGTCCGCCTTCGGGCGCTCGGCGACCATGGCCTCCGTGGTGAGCATCAGCGAGGCGACCGACGCCGCGTTCTGCAGCGCGGTGCGGCTCACCTTGGCCGGGTCGATGACGCCCGCGGCCAGCAGGTCCTCGTAGGTGCCCGTGGCGGCGTTGAAGCCGAAGGCGCCCGTGCCCTCCTTGACCTTGTTCACCACCACGCTGCCCTCCAGGCCGCCGTTGCCGACGATCTGACGCAGCGGCTCCTCGACGGAGCGACGGATGATGTCCACGCCGGACTTCTCACCGTCGGCGACCTTCAGGGTCTCCAGGGCCTTGAGGCAGCGGATGTACGCCACGCCGCCGCCGGGGACGACGCCCTCTTCCACGGCCGCGCGGGTCGCGTTGAGCGCGTCCTCCACGCGGGCCTTCTTCTCCTTCATCTCCGTCTCGGTCGCGGCGCCCACGTTGATGACGGCCACGCCGCCCACGAGCTTCGCGAGGCGCTCCTGGAGCTTCTCACGGTCGTAGTCGCTGGAGGTCTCCTCCACCTGGGCGCGGATCTGCTTCACGCGCGCCTCGATCTCCGACTGGCTGCCCGCGCCGTCGACGACCGTGGTGTTGTCCTTGTCGATGGTGACGCGCTTCGCGCGGCCCAGGTCCTGGAGCGTCAGCGTGTCCAGCTTGATGCCCAGGTCCTCGGCGATCATCCGGCCGCCGGTGAGGACCGCGATGTCCTCCAGCATGGCCTTGCGGCGGTCGCCGAAGCCCGGCGCCTTCACCGCCGCCACGTTCAGCACGCCGCGGATCTTGTTCACCACCAGGGTGGCCAGGGCCTCGCCCTCCACTTCCTCGGCGATGATCAGCAGGGGCTTACCCGCGCGCGCCACCTGCTCCAGGATGGGGAGCAGGTCCTTCATCGACGAGATCTTCTTCTCGTGGATGAGGATGAGGGCGTCGTTCAGCACGACCTCCATGCGCTCCGGATCCGTCACGAAGTACGGGGACAGGTAGCCGCGGTCGAACTGCATGCCCTCGACGACGTCCAGGGTGGTGTCCAGGCCCTTGGCCTCTTCCACCGTGATGACGCCCTCCTTGCCGACCTTCTCCATCGCGTCCGCGATGATCTGGCCGATGGTGGTGTCACCGTTCGCGGAGATGGTGCCAACCTGGGCAATTTCCTTGTTGCCCTTGGTCGGCTTCGCCAGCGTCTTCAGCTCGGCGGTGATGGCGGCGACGGCCTTGTCGATGCCGCGCTTGATGTCCATCGGGTTGTGGCCCGCGGCGACCAGCTTCGCGCCCTCGCGGAAGATGGCCTGCGCCAGCACGGTGGCCGTGGTGGTGCCGTCACCCGCGACGTCAGACGTCTTGGAGGCGACCTCCTTGACCATCTGGGCGCCCATGTTCTCGAACTTGTTCTCCAGTTCGATTTCCTTCGCCACCGTCACGCCGTCCTTCGTGATGGTGGGGGAGCCGAAGCTCTTCTCGATGACGACGTTGCGGCCCTTGGGCCCCAGGGTCACCTTGACCGCGTCGGCCAGGATGTTCACGCCGCGCAGGATGGCGTCACGCGCGCGCACTTCGAAAATGATGTCCTTCGCCATGGTCTGAATCCTCTAGAAGTTGGGAGTGGGAAGACGAACGGCGGGCTTCACTTCTCGATGATGCCCAGCACGTCCTCTTCGCGGAGGATGAGGTGATCCTCGCCGTCCAGCTTGATCTCCGTGCCCGCGTACTTGGAGAAGAGGATGGTGTCGCCGGCCTTGATGTCCATGGCGCGCACCTTGCCGTCCTCCAGCACCTTGCCGTTGCCGACGGCGATCACCTTGCCCTCGAGCGGCTTCTCCTTCGCCGTGTCGGGGATGAAGAGGCCGCCCTTGGTCTTGTTCTCCTCGGCGACGCGCTTGATGATGAGCCGATCCTGCAGGGGACGAATCTTCATGGCTTGCTCCTGTGAATCGCGGCGGCCGGAGGCGGACGGAAGGTCCGGACCGGGATGCCGCAGGGGTGATTGAAAAGGTCCTGTGGGCCCCGGCGTTGGCACTCGCACCCGCTGAGTGCTAACGCCCAGGCGCGGCGGATAATAACCAGGGACTTCACCTCGTCAAGCGACGTCGGGACATCTGTCCGGATGCCGCTAAAGCCCCGTCCTGATTGGGCTTTTCCGAAAAAGATTCCCGCTGGTCACACCTGCCCGCAAGGCCGTGCCGGGTGTCCGGACGTTGGCACTCGCCCTGGGCGAGTGCCAACGTAAGTGCTTGATAAGACTTGGGTCCGTTTTGCCGACGCCGTGCGACATGGCTACGCTTATCGGAAGCGTGTCCTGGAAGGTCCGGGCGCCGGCCCGGGGGCCTTCCAGGCTTCATCCGGGAGGTGTGCTCGATGAGCGGACTGGTGACGTCCTCTTCCTCGCTGAAGGAGTTCTTCCGGGAGCTCCTCTTGGAGGTCGCGGCCCGGCAGCGGGTGGCGCTGGGCGAGTCCACCGAGTTCTATCTGGTGAACCTGCTGGCGGAGTTCGCGGCCACGGACAAGCTGTTCAGCCGTGACGCGGAGGGCCGGCGGGACCACGAACCGCTGGCGGAGCTGTACCACCGCTCGCTGCAGCAGGAGCGCGAGGAGCGCATCCGAACGCTGCGGCGGCTGGGCGACGTGTCGCTCTACAAGGTCGGCTTCTTCTCCGGCGCGCTGCAGCAGGGGATGGTGGGCCCGGACTACTACATCCAGATGGGCGGCGCCGCGTACGGGCAGGTGGCGGAGCTGGTGCCCGCGAGCGGCTTCACCGGCGTGTACCGCGAGCTGTGCGACAAGTTCCGCTCGCTCGTGGAGGTGCTGGAGGAGATCAGCGCGCGAGGCCTGGTGAGCGCGGGGCCCGCGGGCGCGCTGCGCGTCTACGAGTCCTGGGTGCGCACGGGCAACGACAAACTGGAGCGCGTGCTGGTGGACGCGGGGTGGATCCCGCGCAAGGGGCCGCTTGCCAACTGACGCCGGGGACTTCCCGCTCGTGGGGCGCCTCCAGGCCCACCTGGAGGCCATCTACGGCTTCAAGTGCGAGGCCCGCGCGGAGGCCTTCGTCGTGGTGGACGCGGAGGTCGCCGCGCTCCTGGGCGGCACCGGACGCGCGCCGGAGGAGCTGCTCGTCATGGAGGCCCGGGGCGGCCTGGAGGTGGCGCTCTACCTGGACCCCGGCTTGCGCGAGCGGATGGAACGCTACGCGGGCAGCCCCCTGGGCTCCGTGCTGGAGGGCGACCTGGACGGCTACTGCCAGGTGACCGAGGGCGTCAGCCACTTCCTCTACGTCGCGCACACGGCGCACTACGAGCGCACGGTGTCGCTCCTGGAGCTGGAGGCCCAGGCGGAGGTGGACAAGTTCGTCGTGTGTCTCATGCACCGCTGGGGCGAAGGCGTGGCCGGGTGGGCGCGGGAGCTGTTGGGGCGCCTCTTCGACCGCGTGGCCTACCAGCCCCTGCTGTCCGTGGAGGAGCGCTGGCGCTACGAGGAGGCGAACCGGCTGTCCCGGCGCTTCTGCGCGCGGCTCATGGGGCATGTCCTGAGCCGGCGGTTGGACCGGCTCCTCGGCGACCTGCGTTATGCCTACCGGCTGGGGGCGGAGGCCAAGCTGCGCCACTTCGCGCACGGCGGTTGAGGATCCCGGCCGCCGCCTGCATCGGGTAGGGTGGAGGCATGCCGCGCGAGGCGTCCTCAGGAGGCATCGTCATCCGCTTCCAGGACGGGGCCTGGGAGGTCGCCGTCATCCGTCCGCACGGGCGCCATCTGTGGGCGCTGCCCAAGGGCCACGTGGATCCCGGCGAGTCGCCGGAGCAGACCGCGCGGCGCGAGGTGAAGGAGGAGACGGGCCTCACCGCCGTGGCGCTGCTCGCGCCCCTGGGGGAGATCCGCTACGTCTACCAGTTCCGGGGGCAGCGCATCTTCAAGCGCGTCCACTTCTTCCTCTTCCGCTACGAGGCGGGGGAATTGGGGCCGCTGCCGGGGCCGCGCGTGGAGGTGGACGAGGTGCGCTGGATGCCGCTCGAGGGGCTGATTCCGGCGCTGGGCTACAAGGGTGAGAAGGCCGTCGCCGGCCGGGCGCTGCGGTGGATGCGCGCCCAGGGCCTGGCGCCCGGCGCTCCTCCCCCCATGGAGGGGAAGGAGCCGGGGTAGAGCGGGAAGGCTACTTCTTGGCTTCTTCGCCCACGTACTTGCCGGACAGCGCCTCGCGCACGTCGCGGTCGAACTTCACGCGCTGGGTGGCGACCTCGCGCAGGGCGAGCACGGGCGGCTTGTTCTTCGAGGTCTCGATGATGGGCCGGGCGCCGGCCATCAGCTGGCGCGCGCGCTTGGCGCCCAGGAGCACCAGCGCGAACCGGTTGTCCACGTAGGGAAGGCAGTCTTCAACGGTAACGCGAGCCATGGAACATCCTTCTTGGCTCTGACTTGAGCCGATGGAAGCCTCTGAACCTAAAGAGCGGGTTCGGATCAGTCAAGGAAGGATGGCGGGCCGGATGCTCCACCGGGCGACCAGCCGGGCACCGCCTCCCCGTCCGCCCTCCACCCTCCGCCGTGTGCTCGGCAGCCGACCCTCCCACACGGAAGGTGTTGGCTGCCGCACGCTCCATTCTCACCTTCCGGAATTTGAGAGCGAAGGCCGCAACGGATCGAAAGGGGCGCGTTTCTACGCGTAGGGAATGGGACGCCAGGGTGGGTCCAAATCGCCCCGTCGCCGGCCGGTATCCGGGGTGGCGGGTTCGCGGGAGGAGGTTCCTCATGAGGGCAGGAGCGTCGTCTGGCGCCGGCCGTGGCCGGCGGGTGGCGGAGGGTGGGCCGTGGTGAGTGGGCCGGTGCTCGTCACGGGGCCCACGGGCAACGTGGGGCGTGCGGTGGTGCGCGCGCTGCTGTCCGAAGGGGTGGCGGTGCGCGCGGCGGTGAAGTCGCCGGAGCACACGGTGTCACTGCTCAAGGAGATGGACGGGGACGTGATGCCCATGCCGCTGGACTTCCTGCGGCCGGAGACGTTCCTCCCCGCGCTGGAGGGCGTGCGGGGCGTGTTCCTGATGCATCCGCCGGCCATCGCCCCTGTGGAAGGGACGCTCAACGCGTTCATCGACGCGGCCGCCACGCAGGGCGTGAAGCAGGTGGTGTTCCTGTCCATGGCGGGCGCGGAGACGCGCGCGTGGGCGCCGCACCACGCGGTGGAGGCGCACCTGATGCGCTCCAACGTCGGGTGGACGCTGCTGCGCCCGGCGTTCTTCGCGCAGAACCTGGGGGACGCGTACCGCGAGGACATCCGCCAGGACGGCCGGCTCTACATGCCCGCGGGCCACGGCAAGGTGGCCTTCGTGGACGTGCGCGACGTGGGCGAGGTGGCGGCGCGGGCGCTGCTGGACACGTCGCTGCGCAACCGCGCCTTCACGCTCACCGGGCTGGAGGCGGTGACGTTCGAGGAGGTCGCGTCCGTGCTGTCGGAGGTGCTGGGCCGGCCCATCCGCTACGTGCCCGCGTCGGTGCCCGGCTACGTGCGCCACCTGCACCAGCGCCGGCTGTCGTGGGGCCAGCTGGGCATGCAGACGCTGATGCACGTGGGGCTTCGCTTCGGGAAGGCGGAGCAGGTGGATCCCACGCTCACCAACCTGCTGGGCCGTCCCACGCGCACGGTGCGCCAGTACATCGAGGACCACGCGCCGCTCTGGCGTTGACGAGGCTCCGGCGTGCTCAGGCGTACCAGAGCGCCCACGCGATGAGCACGACCTGGAGCGGCAGCCGCGCCCAGAGCAGGGACCGGGGAATCTTCCGGAACTGCTCCGGGTGCTGGGCCATGTAGATGTTCGCGGGGAACACCGCCACGAACAGCGCGACCAATCCCCAGGCCGCGAGCCGTGTGGTGGCGGGCACCAGCAGGAAGATGCCCAGCAGCACCTCCGCCACGCCGCTCAGCAGCACCAGCTCCCGGGGCCGGGGCAGGTACGGCGGCATGATGCGCATGTACATGCGGGGCTTGAGGAAGTGGTTCACCCCCGCGGCGATCATGAACAGCGCGAGCACGTACTGCAGGATGGTTTTCACTTCCATGGGCGGTGGGGCTCCTCGCGCGGCATCGAAGCCTGCGCGAGGCGCCTGCGTCCACGCCTACTTTCCGGCGAACGCCTCTCCCACGATGGCGCGCGCCTCCTGGACGATGGCGTCCAGGTGCGCCTGGTCGCGGAAGCTCTCCGCGTAGATCTTGTACACGTCCTCCGTGCCGGACGGACGCGCGGCGAACCAGCCGTTCTCCGTCGTCACCTTGAGGCCGCCAATATCCGCGTTGTTGCCCGGAGCGCGCGTGAGGCGCTGGAGGATGGGCTCGCCCGCGAGCGACGTGGCCTTCACCGCCTCTGGCGACAGCTTCTTCAGCGCGGCCTTCTGCGCGGCCGTGGCCGGCTGGTCGATGCGCGTGTACAGCGGCGCGCCGAACTTCTTCGCCAGCTCCTGGTAGTGCTCGCCGGGGTCCTTGCCGGTGCGCGCGAGGATTTCCGCCGCGAGCAGGTCCAGGATGATGCCGTCCTTGTCCGTGGTCCACACGGTGCCGTCCTTGCGCAGGAAGGACGCGCCCGCGCTCTCCTCGCCGCCGAAGCCCAGCGAGCCGTCCAGCAGCCCGTCCACGAACCACTTGAAGCCCACCGGCACCTCCACCACGCGGCGGCCCAGGTCCTTGCCCACGCGGTCGATGAGGCTGCTGCTCACCAGCGTCTTGCCCACCGCCGCGTCCGCCTTCCAGCCCGGGCGGTTGCGGAAGAGGTAGTTGATGGCGACCGAGAGGTAGTGGTTCGGGTTCATCAACCCCATGCTGCGGGTGACGATGCCGTGGCGGTCGGAGTCCGTGTCGTTGCCGAACGCGAGCGCGTACTGGTCCTTGAGCTTCACCAGGTTCGCCATCGCGTACGGCGACGAGCAGTCCATGCGGATCTTCCCGTCATGGTCCGCGGGCATGAAGCCGAAGGTGGGGTCCACGGTGGGGTTCACCACCGTGAGGTCCAGGCCGTACTTCTCCGCGAGCGGCGCCCAATACGCGAGATTGGAGCCGCCCAGCGGATCCGCGCCCAGCTTCAGCTTCGCGCCCCGGATGACGTCCAGGTCCACCACGTTCGCCAGATCCGCAACGTACGGGGTGATGAAGTCGTACGCCTTCACCGAGGCGCTCGCGCGCGCCTTCTCGTAGGGGACGCGCTGCACGCCCTTGTTGCCCGCGGCCATCAGCTCGTTGGCGCGCTTCTCCACCAGCGACGTGACGTTCGTGTCGGCGGGGCCGCCGTTGGGCGGGTTGTACTTGATGCCGCCGTCCTCCGGCGGGTTGTGGGACGGGGTGATGACGATGCCGTCCGCGAGCCCGCTCGTGCGGCCCCGGTTGTACGTGAGGATGGCGTGGGAGATGACCGGCGTGGGCGTGGCGCCGTCCGTGTAGCGGACCTCCACGCCATGGGCGGCCAGCACCTCCAGCGTGGTGCGCTGGGCGGGCTCGGAGAGGGCGTGCGTGTCCATGCCCAGGAACAGCGGGCCGTCATGGCCCTGCTGCTTGCGGTACTCGCACAGGGCCTGCGCCACCGCGAGGATGTGTGCCTCGTTGAAGCCGCGGCGCGCGGCGCTCCCCCGGTGACCGGAGGTGCCGAAGGCCACGCGCTGCTCGGCCACGGACGCGTCGGGCGTGTCGTCGTAGTACTGCGCGCGCAGCTTCTCGGGGTTGATCAGCAGGTCGCGCGAAAGGGGCTTGCCAGCGGAAGGGTGGGCCATGTCGGGGCCACCCTAGCCGCGCGCGCTTTGAGAGGGGAGCCGAAGTCTCAGGCCCTGTCGCGCGCCTCACCCGTCTTGACGCGCTCCGTCCAGTAGCGGGCGGCAGCGCGGGCTGCCGGGACGGGGGGCGCGTGTCCGGAAGCCGTCAGCGCGCCACGGCGACGGAGGCCGCGGAAGAGGACGCGGGCGGGGCGGCTTCGGGCGCGGGGGGCTCGTCCTCCTGCGGCTGGGCGGCGTGCTCCGGCAGGAACATCAGCAGCACCAGCGCGGGGATGGCCGCCGCGGCGGTGAAGGCGAAGAAGGTGGGCCAGCCCATCCACTCGGCCAGGAAGCCGGACAGGGAGCCGATGAGCCGGTTGGCGATGGTGCCCAGCGCGGACAGGAGCGCGTACTGCGTGGCGCTGAAGCTCTTGTGGCACAGCGACATGATGAAGGCCGCGAACGCCGTCACGCCCAGGCCCGTGCACACGTTGTCCACCGCGATGGTGCCCGCGAGCATCAGGTCGTTCTTGCCCACCAGCGCCAGCGCCATGAAGGCCAGGTTGGTGAGGCCCTGCGCGGCGCCGAAGATGAACAGCGCGCGGCGCATGCTGAGCTTCACCATCAGCACGCCGCCCAGCAGGCCTCCGCTGATGGTGGCCACCATGCCCAGCGTCTTGCTGAGCGCGCCAATCTCCGTGTTGGAGAAACCCAGCTCGATGTAGAAGGGCGTCACCATGCTGGCGGCGATGCCATCCCCCAGCTTGTAGAGCACTAGGAACGCCAGCACCCCCAGCGCGTACTTGCGGCGGAAGTAGTCCACGAAGGGCCGCACGACGGCGTCCGCCAGGTTGCGCGGAGGCCGCACGCTCTGGGGCTCCGGGGCCAGCAGCGTGGCCACCACGCCCACGCCCATGAGCAGGCCCATCACGTAGTACGTCTGGGACCAGCCCAGGTGATCCGACAGGATGAACGCGAGCCCGCCCGCCACGAGCATGCCCAGCCGGTAGCCGGTGACGTACATCGAGTTGCCCAGCCCGCGCTCCTCCATGGTGAGGATGTCCGTGCGCCACGCATCCGCGACGATGTCCTGGCTGGCGGACAGGAACGTCACCACCACCGCCATGCACGCCATGGCCAGCGGGGTGTCCTTCGGGTTCACCAGGCCCATGGCGGAGATGCCGCCCATGAGCAGCACCTGCGTGAGCAGCATCCAACCGCGCCGCCGGCCCAGGAAGGGCAGGGTGTAGCGGTCCATCAGCGGCGCCCACAGCACCTTGAAGGTGTAGGGCAGCGCCACCAGGCTGAAGATGCCAATCGTCTTGAGATTGACCCCCTCGTTCTTCATCCACGCGGACAGCGTGACGCCGGTCAGCCACAGGGGGAGGCCGGACGCGAAGCCGACGGCGACCAGGAGCCAGATGCGCCGGCTCTTCAAGACGGTGAGAAGCGAGGAGTTGGGCATGGGGGCGCGGGAAACAGCCGCCAGCATAGAGAATCCACCCCGCGCGTCACCTTCCAACGGCCAGGGACTGTCCGCCCGGCTGCTGTCCGGCCCTGAGCCCGGGCGGCCTCTTCAGGGCTTCGGGTCCAGCGCGGACACGTCCGGACAGGTGCGGCGGTCGCCCTCGGTGGGGGTGATGAAGTCCCAGTTGCGCTGCATGAACGTGATGCGCGTCCGGGCGTCCCAGCACTCCGTGTACTGCGCGCCCTTTGCGTCCCCGTCCAGGATGTTGAGCACCAGCACGCCCCGGCCATCCGGCGTCCAGCGCGCCAGGATGTCCAGCGTCTCCAGGAGCCCGCCAGGAATCAGGTCCGTGCTCGGCAACCGGAACGCCATCTCTCCCAGGCCCTCGGGTGTCTGACGCGACGCATAGCGGGTGTTGGGCGTCGCGGCGCCCGCGCCGGTGAAGAGCAGCTCCACGCGCGTGGGCAGCGCCTTCGTCTGGTAGTCGATGTCCAGCCGGTCCACCGTTTTCGCATCCCCCGTTTCGAAGCCGTGCGCGCGGGCCGCCTTGAGATCCAACGCGAGCGTGCCGGTGCCCTTGCGGATGCCGCCGTCCGCCCTGAAGGTGCCGGGCAGGTAGGTCCACCACGCGTCCTCGCCACCGCCTCGGGGGCGGAACTGGAGGAGGTAGGCGAAGGAGGCGTCCTGGCGCTCCATCACGAAGCGCAGCTCGTGGCCCGGGTGGTCGTCGGAGGCGAAGGGACCCCAGATGCGCCGGTCGGTTTCGCGCGTGGTGGGCGGGGCATTGCGGAACAGCTCCAGCAGGGAGAGCAGGCCGTCCACGCTGGTGTTGAACCGCGTGCCCGCCTGGTAGGCCTGGAGGGCGAGCTCCGACGTGCCGCCCAGCACCAGCGACGCGCTCAGCCGTTGGGCGCGCGTGCCCAGGCCCTGGCCGGAGCGGGCGCTGTCCGGCAGCTTCGCGGCCAGGTCCTCGCGCTGGGGCAGGGCGTTCTGGAACTCCAGGTCGTCGTTGGAGAAGTCGCCGCCGCACGCGACCGCGAGGAGGCAGCAGAGGACAAGGGCTGGGGTTCGCATCACGTGCTCCCTCATGGCTGGTACGTGAGGAGCGCGGCCAGCTCCCAGAACCCCAGGGAGCGCTGCGCGTCGACGGTGTATTGCAGGTACTGCAAGCGGCTGCGCGCGGTGAGGTTCAACTTCCGCGTGAGCTGGAAGCGCGCGCCCGTCGCCAGGCCCGGAGACACCATGGCGAAGCGTTGATCCGGAAACGCCGCGTCATCGAACTTGCGGCCCATGATGAGGTACGCGACGCGCACGCCCACGAAGGGGGCAAAGCGGCCCACGGGCCATTCAGCAGTGAGGCTGGTGCCCACGTTCACCACGGAGTAGCGGTACGCGGGTCCCGCCAGCGTGGGCAGTGACAGCACGCCGTTCGTGCCACCCACCGCCGCGTCGAAGCCCCAGACCCAGTCCCGACGGAAGTAGTCGTGCAGCTCGGCCTCCGCGCCGAAGAGGGGCACGGAGAGGAAGAGGGACTGGCGCGTCCGCGGGTCGAAGAAGGACTGGAAGCCGCCGGTGAGGCCGAACGCCCACCACGCGCCCTTGTCCAGCATGGCGCCCTTCACGGGGTCGTCGGAGAAGGGGGCGTCCTTGAAGCGCGGCTCCTGCAGGATGGTCGTGCGTCCGCGAGCGACCTCGACTTCACCGATGCGCAGCCGGTCGCTGAGCCGGCGCTTCACGCGGTAGGTGCCGGGGGCCAGGGCCACGCGGCGCTCGGTGTCCGCGGCCTTGTCCAGCTCCGCGACCACGAGTCCGCCCGGATCCACGAAGTAGTAGGAGCCCGCGGGAGCGCTGCCGGGGACGACCAGGCCTTCGGCGCTCGCGCGCAGGTCGGTGAGGACCAGGTCGCCGTTGCCCGCGAGGTCGTAGCTGAACGTGGGGTGCTGCGGGCCCGCGCTGCTGTCGGCCGTGTCCGCGACCGTGCGGGCGTAGGCGTGCGAATACGCCTCGAAGAGCGTCACGCGTCCATCGCCGCTGCGGTCCGCGTCTCCCAGCAGGCCGCTGGCCAGGTGATGGGAGAAGTAGCTGCCGCCCAGTGCGTCCGACTCCTGCGAGTCCTCGTCCGCGGCGCTGGAAGTGAGGATGACGACGCCCCGGGCATCGCGTGCCGCGCCGGACTCCACGTCGAAGGCCGGGGCCTTGCGAGCGCCCTTGGTGCGGGTGAGCGCGCCGGAGCGGCAGGAGTCGAGGATGGCGATGCGGATGTCCACGGGCGCATCGGCCAGCCGTCGCTTGAGCGCATCGAAGGCGAGCCGCGAATCCCCCAGCCTCAGCGCGCCATCCTTCGCGTGGCCGGAGTAGTAGACGAACAGGGCGGTGCGCTCGCCGCGTGCCTGGGCCGCGCGGGCCCGTTGCTCCAGCTCCGACAGGGCGGCGAGGAAGTCCTTCGCGTCGTCATCCAGGAGGAGCTTCGCGTCGGCCGGAGACACGCCGCCCAGCCGCGTGATCAGGTCGTGCATCTTGCGCGCATCGTCGCGCGCGTAGCTCAAGGGCCGCGTGTCCGCGCCGCCCGTGTCGTTGCCCGCGATGAGCGCGAAGCGGTGCAGCGTGTCCGCATGCGCGGCAGTGGAGAGCAGCACCAGCGCGGGAATCGAAGCCCGCATCGCCGAGCCCACGGCCCGTGCCCAGGCCGCCACGGGAGCGAACACCTGTCTCACGGGGCCGTCGCTCATGGCTTCTGCAAAATCCACTGCGTCTGCGCTCCCGCTACGTCCAGCGGGGCCATGCGCGTGACGTCCCGGCCCGCTGCGACGAAGGCCTTCCGGGCCGCGTCGCTCAGCGCGTCCATGGACACGGGGGCGTCCGTCAGCACCAGCACCACGCGCTCCGCACCCGCGCCGGTGAACTCCACGCTCTCCGGCAGCCAGTGCTGCCCCGCGCCCGGCTCCACCGCGAGGCTGTCCCCGGACTCCGGATACAGCGGCGTCACCTCTCCCTGCGCGTCCACCGACAGCGCCGCCACGTAGCGGTACGCATCCGCTGTGTAGCCCAGCCGCACGCGCTCACCGGCTTGCAGCGCCTCCGGCGCCTCCGTGCTCGCCACCCGCTGCGGATCCGCGCCTCCACCGATTCGCAGCTCCGCGCCCGCGCCACCCTTGATGCGGTTGCCCGCGACGGGCGGCTGGACCGGATCTGTCCTCCCACCGGTCTCCAGCAGCGGACGCGCCAGCATCAGCACCACCACGGACGCAGCCACCGCCATCAGCGGCCGGACCCACTGCGAGCGCGTCGCCGGCTCTTTCGAAGCAGCCTCCCTCGCGCGGGCCCGCTCCACGCCGGCCTCGAAACTTTCGAAGGGCACCTCCGCCTCGAACGCGGCCTGCGCGTCCGCGAAGGACCTCAGCGTCGCTCCACACGCCGCGCACGCCTCCGCATGCGCCTGGACGCGCTGGGCCTCCGGGGCGGGAAGTTCGCCAGCGTGCAGGCGGCGCAATGTCCAGCTCGACTCGTGCGCGCTCATCGGACGCTCAGCTCCTCTCCACCCAGCTCCGCGAAATGCTCCAGCCGCTTGCGCACCGTGGGCACCGAACGCCCCAGCACCGCGGCCACCTCTTCCAGCGTCATCCCGTCCACGTGGTAGTGGATCGCCGCCGCCTGCGTCTCCGCGTCCACCCGGGCCAGCAGCTTGCGCACCAGGTCGCGCGTCTCCATCGCCTCCGCGCCACCATGGCCCTCGGAACGGGCCGCCTCGTCCCGCGCGAACCACTTCCTCCACGCCGCCCCTTCCGAGCGCAGCTGGTTGAGGCAGTGGTGCGTGGCGATCTTCATCAGCCACGTCAGCGGAGACGCCTCCGCCCGGAACGACTCCCCGTGCACGAGCGCCCGGGCGAAGACGTCATGCATCGCGTCCTCCGCCCGGCTCGCGTCCTTCAGCAGGTAGCGGCAGCGCTCACGCACGCTGCCGCCATACTTCACATACAGCTCGCGCAGGACGGCCCGCCGGTCCTCATTGGGACGGGGAGGCACCACCTTCAGGGCCAGCGGGGTCGGTCCGGTCACGCGCGGCGCAAGCCTACCGCGACCCGGCTCACAGCGACGAGTACACCGCCGCCGTGAAGCCGCCGCAGGCCGCCTCCGCCTCGCCGTAGCCCACGCGCGGGTCCAGGCTGACGCGGAAGTAGGTGCTGAGGAAGTTGCTGTCCCAGCACTCGTTCAGCGTGGCCTCGCCCACCAGGTCGCCCCCCGTCACCTTGATGTCCGAGCGGCCTGCCCCCGTCGCCGTCCAGCGGCTCTTGATGGACAGCTTCTCCAGCTTCGCGCGCAGCGGGTCGCCGCGGTCGATGTCCTCCTGCGTCGCGAACTCGAACTCGCCGCCCGCCGCCGCGGACGCCTTGTAGTGATACGTCCCGTCCACGCGCTTGTTGGGGTCCTTGTCGTCACGCACCTGGTGGAAGTCCGCGTCCACCGTGGCCTCCGCGGAGGCGCTCGGGCGCGCGTAGCGGATCTCTACCGTGCCCACGTTGTCGTCGGCATCCGGCAGGGTGTGCGCCGCGTCCCAGTCGATGAACAGCTCGCCGGAGCCGTAGCCCTTCACGCGCTCGCCGTCCGCGTCCACCGCCACCTGCTGCGCACCGGACAGCACCGCGCGGAAGGCGCTGTCCTCCTCGCCCTTCGCCTTGCCCTCCAGCACCCAGGAGAACGACGCCTCCCCCGACTTCGTCACCGTCAGCCGCCACGTGGTGGGGCTCAGCGCCTCCGTGCTCGGGCCCCACACCGCCTTGTTCTCTTCCAACGTCGTCGGCGGATACTTGGAGATCTGCTCGATGAGGTTGAGCACCCACAGCGTGCCGCCGTTCACCGCCACCGTGGCGTTCACCGTCGCCTGGTAGTACTCCGCCTTCTGCCCCTGGCCGTACTGCGCGGAAGGTCCAGCCGCCGTCAGGCCCTGACCGTTCGCCTTCGGCGCCTTCACCTGCGTCATCTCCTTGGAAGGCAGGCCCTCACGGAACGTGTCCGCGTCGTTGCTCCCAACGTCGTTGCAGCCCACGAACAGCAGGGAGGCACACAGCAAGCTCTTGCGCAGCATGGTCGGGCGTCCTTTCAGGGCCCGTCTTGTGCGGGCCGTGCGGCAGTGAATTCGCCCCTATGGACACAGCCCGGCCGAAAAACAGAAAAGGCGCTCGCTAGGAGTGGAAAAGCACAGTGAAACCAAGCGCTTGGCGTCTGGCTGCCTGCTCTCCGGCCGCCCGCGGCCGCCTGCCCGACGGTTGAAATGGGCCATCCCTACCTTTCGCCCATGGAAAAACGACACCCGAACCATCCCGGGGAGATGGGTACGGACGCCACGCTGGCCGAGCGGGAGCGTGCGCCGGACGAGATCAACGCCCGCGCCAGAGCCGTCGGTCTGCTGCATGAGGCCGGGGTGCCGTTCGTCGTGGGTGGTGCGTATGCCTACGCCACCTATACCGGCATCTACCGCGACACCAAGGACCTGGACCTGTTCCCGCGCAAGCGTGACGCCATCCGCGCCCTGGAGGTGCTGGAGAAGGATGGCTGGCGCACGGAGCGGCCCGACGAGGTCTGGCTCTACAAGGCGTACAAGGGCGACTACTTCGTCGACTTCATCTTCTCCTCCGGCAACGGCGTGGCGACGGTGGACGACGAGTGGTTCACCAACGCCAGGAAGGCCACCATCTTCGGCTACGAGTGCCTCATCGCGCCGGCCGAGGAGATGATCTGGTCCAAGGCCTTCGTCACCGAGCGCGAGCGCTATGACGGCGCGGACATCAACCACCTCATCCTCAAGGCGGGGCGGGAGATGGACTGGGACCGCATCCTCCGGCGCTTCGACCGCTACTGGGAGGTGCTGCTCAGCCACCTGATGATGTTCCGCTTCGCCTATCCGAGCGAGCGCGACATCGTGCCCAACTACGTGATGACGGAGCTGATGAGCCGCACGCTCCAGACGGTGCGCGACGGCAGCTGGGACGAGAAGCTGTGCCGGGGCAACCTGGTGTCCAAGGTGAACTATCACGTGGACATCCACCACTGGGGCTTTGGGGACGGCAGGGCGTGGGACGAACAGGACAGACCCGAGGGGGGAACCCGTGGCGCGAGATCCGAGCTCGAAGATTCGGCTGGCAGCGGTCGGTGACCTGCACTGCCGCGAGGACCAGCACGGGCGCTTCCGGCAGCTCGTCAAACAGGTGAATGCCTCGGCGGACCTGCTGCTCCTGTGCGGGGACTTGACGGACCGCGGGATGATTGAAGAGGGCAAGGTGCTGGCCGAGGAGCTCTCGGCCTTGCGTGTCCCGTGCGCCGCGGTGCTGGGCAACCACGACTACGAGCACGGGCAGGTGAAGGACATCTGCTCGGAGCTCTCCAAGGTCGGCGTGCACATCCTCGACGGGGACCACTTCATCTTCGAGAAGACGCTGGGTGTCGCGGGGGTGAAGGGCTTCGGGGGCGGCTTCGGCAACGCGACGTTGCAGGCGTTCGGCGAGGGCCAGACGAAGTCCTTCGTGCAGGAGGCCGTCACCGAGTCGCTCAAGCTGGAGGCCGCGCTCAGCCACCTGGACACGCCCAAGAAGGTCGTGATCATGCACTACGCCCCCATCCCGGAGACGCTGGAGGGGGAGAACATCGAGATCCGCCCCTTCCTGGGGACGAGCCGCTTGTCGATGCCCATCGACCACTACGGCGCGGCCTACGTCTTCCACGGCCACGCGCACCACGGCGCGCTCGAGGGCAAGACGAAGAGCGGCATCCCGGTGTTCAACGTCGCCATGCCGCTGCTCACCAAGTTCACGCCCGAGCAGCGCTTCGCCTTGATGGAGGTGTAGCGCCGCCTCAGGGCGCGGGAGCCCCGCCGTCCGAAGCTTCGGGCGGCGCCTCCTGGAGGTCCGAGGCGCGCGTGGGCAGGTCCGCCACCGCGCTCATGGACACCTCCACCAGGTCCGGCCCGGAGCCCCGTGCGTAGAGCCGGTCCTCCGTGTCCGGCACGGCGTCGCCCAGCCACAGCCGCGCCAGCTCGCGCCCGTCCGCGTCGCGCAGCACGACACCCCGGGACGCGTCGCTGATGCCGTAGCGCTCCCAGCGCTTCACCTTCGCCTCGCCGAACGCGGTGGCCTTCAACGCCTCCAGCCGGCCCAGCAGCTTCACCACGCGGAAATGCAGGGCGCGGCCACCGCCGGGACCCTCCACCTGCCATGCGTCGCTGTTGCCCGCGCCGCGCGTCACCACCACGGGGGCGGCCTTGCCGCCGGGGAGGAACTCCAGGCGTCGCACTGCGTCGCGCGGGAAGGACAGCACGCGCCGGTCCTTCAACTCCTGCGCGCCCACGTCCAGCGTCGTCAGCGCGCGGGCCTCCACCTCCGCCAGCGTGGACCGCGAACCCTGTTCGCGAAGGGCATGGACGACGGTCGCTCCGTCGCGGGTCACCTGCGCCAGCCTGACGCGGATGGGCTCACCGGAGGCAGGCACGAAGCGCGCGTCCACGGTGGGCGTGTCCAGGCCCAGTGCCTTCCGCGTGGCGGCGGTGTCCTGCGGGAAGGACAGGGCCTGATGGCCTTCGAAGGCCTTGAGCAGGTCCGTCAGCCGGCTGGCGTTCGCGCGGGTGGGCTCCGGCTTCTCCATCCGCCACGACTTGCCGTCCGCCTCGCGCGTCAGCGTGTACGCGTGGTCCTTCGCCTTGACGTCAATGGACTGGAGCGACGCGAGGTCCAGCGGCCCCAGGAACTCCTTGGCGCGCAGCTCGAACGGGCCCTTGTCCAGCGAGTACCGCACGGCACCGTCCGCCGCGTACACGGTCGCGTCGCCTTCACGGCGCACGTAGACGGAGCCATCGAAGGGGTTCTCATCTCCACCTGCCAGCGTCACGGTGCGCTGGCGGGACGGATCCTCCGAGCCCTCACCGTTGGCATCCGGAAGAAAGGCCCGCGCCGTCACGGTGAACGTCGGGGACGTGAGCCCGTACTTCTTCAGGTCCGCGTCCGTCGGCGACGCGTTCACGGTGGCCTTGAACTTCGCCGAGGTCAGCTGCTGCACCAGGGCCTCCACCGCGTACGGATCCGCCTTCGCCTCCACGGGCGAGACAATCCGCCAGCCCTCCGGCGTCCGCTCCAGCTCCGTGGTGGCGCCGCGAGCCTTCACCGTCAGGTGCGTGAAGACGGGCGCCGGGTCCGGAGCCGCACCACGGGTCGGCTCGGCGGCTTCCGTCGCGAAGAGCTTCGGCGGAGCAGGGGGCTTCTCCGCGTCGCGCGAACAGCCCACGGCCAGAAGCCCCAGCATCACGACGGTGGAAGTCCTCACCGGTTCCTCCGTGACAACCAGACCGCGAGTCCCACACCCAGCAGCGACAGCGGAAACAGGTCGGTGGACACGAAGCGCAGGGTCCGCATCTGGTCCTCGCCGAGCTCCAGGGTGGACGTCTCACGGTCGGGAGGACGCAGGGTGACCTTCTCCGCCTGATGGGACGCCCAGCCCATGGCGTTCATCACCAGGTTGCGGTTGGCCTCGTAGCCCCAGTTCGGATCCAGCAGCAGCTCCGAGTCGCCCACGGCCACCAGCCGGGCCTCGTCGTAGCGCTTGTGCTCCGCCGCACGCGTGTCCCGGGACGCGGCGGCCACCAGGGTGAGCTGCCCCATCTTCTCGCCGCTGGACGGAGTGGTGTCCTCCAGGGGCCGCGACTCCACCCACGCATAGGGGGAGCTCAGCAGCACGGGCTCCACCGTCACACCGGGCAGCAGGAAGCCCTCGCGGACGAGCGTGAAGCTGCGCGGCGTGGGCAGCTGGATGTTGAAGCCGCGCTCCTGCAACGGACGCGTGATGGGGTGCTTGCCGTAGAAGTTCGACACCAGGACGAACGGGTTGCCCGAGTTGAACTGCGGGTCCGCCGCTACGCCCTCGTCCACCTGCACGCCGTAGTCCGCGAGGAACAGGCCCAGCCCGTCATCCGTGTTCGCGTCGGTGAAGTAGAGCAGCCGGCCGCCTTCGCCCAGGTAGGTGCGCAGCGCCGCCACCTCCGGCGCCGTGTACGCCTGCTTCGCGCCAGCGATGATCAACAGGCCCGCGTCGCGAGGCACTTCCTTCCGGCCCAGGAGGTTGAGCGGCTCGGGGCGGTAGCCCTCGCGCAGCAGCTGGCGCCGCAGCTCCGTCAGCCCCTCGCCAGCAGCCTCCAGCGACCACTCGCCGTGTCCTTCGAGGACGTAGACCTTCTGCGCGCCCGTCGCGCTCAGCTGGAGCAGGGCGTTGGTCAGCTCCTGTTCGGCGGGGACGGGCAGGGTGGTGTGGGGCGCGGCATCGCCCTCGCCGCGGGAGACGATGACCAGCGTCTGCCCGTCCTTGAGCTGGTACTTCGCGGCCAGGGCCGGCTCGCGGCGCGGATCCACGAAGGCGTAGTCGAAGGCCTCCGGTGCCGCCTCGTGGTAGCGCCGGAACAGCTCCTCCAGCTCGCCATAGGACGGGTGCGTGGGCGGGATGAGCGCCAGCGCGTGGGCCTTCTCCTTCAACCCCGCCAGCGTCTGCACCGTCTGCGGCGCGAGCGAGAAGATGCGCTCCTGCGTCAAATCCCAGCGCTTGTTCTTGCGGAACGCGAGCATGTTGAGCGCCACCAGCACGCCCAGCACCGCCAGCGTGGTGAGCACGGAGGACGCGAGGAACCGTCCCGTGCGGCGGGTGCCCGCGCGCGCCAGCTCCTGGCGGTGCATGACGAAGTAGGCCGCGAGCATCGCCGCGCCCAGCACCGCCTTGCCCGCGGCGAGCGCCACGCTGCCGGAGGTGAGGAACAGCGTGAAGGGGCTGGATGCGAGCAGCAGCAGGCCAAAAGGCCCCAGCACCCGGGTGACGTGGGTCGCTCTCATGGTCATGCGTAGCGCTGCGCTTCCACCGCGCGGTGGGTGAGCAGCAGTGAGAACAGGATGACGGACGCGAAGAACACCAGCGCCTGCACCTCCAGGACGCCCTGGATCATCCCCTGCAACTGCGTATCGAAGGACAGGTAGTTCAGGAACGAGCGCAGCGGCTCCGCGGTGGACTGGGCCACGCCGCGCAGGAGCATCCACGGCAGCAGCACCGTGAAGGTGAGGAACGCCGCCAGCATCTGGCTCTCCGTCAACGCGGAGATGAACAGCCCCACCGCCATGCACGTCGCGCCCCAGATGAGCACCGCGCCGTAGCCCAGCAGCACCGTGGGCCACTCCAGCGCGGAGCCGGACGGGCCCGTGCCCACCACCGACAGCAGCACCGGGAACACCAGCGTCAGCCCCAGCGTGACGAAGATGAGGCCCAGGCCGCCCAGGTACTTGCCCAGCACGATGTCCAGCGGCCGCACCGGCGTCGTGAGCAGCAGCGCGAACGTCTTCTGGCGCTTCTCCTCCGCGAACAGCCGCATGGACAGGAAGGGCGCGACGAAGAGCGTGAGGATCAACACCACGCCCCACAGCTGCACCACCACGCCGTCCGTGAGGTTGCGGTAGACGATGGAGTCCGGCGGCAGCTTGCTCCAGCCGTTCTCACGCGCCAGGGACTGCACCTGCTGGAACTGCTCCAGCAGGCTGACAAAGAAGAACGACGAGAGCGCCGCCATCGCCGTGAACACGGCGTAGGCCCACGGGGTGGTGAAGGCGACGGCCAGCTCCTTGCGGGCAATGGCCAGGGCAGTGCGCATGCGCTTGAGGGTTCCTGTTCAGGCGGCGGTCAGCTTGATGAAGACTTCTTCCAACGACGCGTGCTCGACCTGGCCATGGGCCTTCGCCAGCTGGTGGATGGCGTCATGGGCCACCACGCGGCCCTGGTGGAGGATGAGCACCTTCTCGCACGTCACCGTGACCTCCGGGAGGATGTGCGTGGACAACAGCACCGTGTGCTTCCCGGAGAGGCTGCGGATCAACGCGCGCAGGTCCGCGCGCTGCGCGGGGTCCAGGCCCTCGGTGGGCTCGTCCAGGATGAGCACCGGCGGCGAACCGATGAGCGCCTGCGCGATGCCCACGCGCTGCTGGTAGCCCTTGGACAGGTTCTGGAGCACGCGGCCCATCACGTCGCTCACGCCGGTGAGACCCGCCACCCGCTCCACCTCCGCCTTCACCGCGCGGCCGGGCACCTGCTTGAGCGCCGCGACGAACGCCAGGTAGCCGTGCACCGTCAGCTCCGGGTACAGCGGCGGCGTCTCCGGCAGGTAGCCGATGCGCCGTTTGACCTCCATGGGGTGCGTGGACACGTCGAAGCCCGCCACCTTCGCGCTGCCCTCGGACGGGGGCAGGAAGCCGGTGAGGATCTTCATCGTGGTGGACTTGCCCGCGCCGTTGGGGCCCAGGAAGCCCAAGAGCTCGCCCTCACCGACCGTGAAGGACAGGTCTTCAATGGCCACGCGATCGCGGTAGCGCCGGGTGAGGTTGCGCACCTCGATGATGGGCTTCTCGGTGATTGGCATGCGCGGGGGCGAACTCTACACTGCCCTGGAAGCGAGGCGTGGATGCCAATCGTGGTGCAGAAGTACGGCGGCTCATCGGTCGCTGACGCGGAGAAGCTCGGCAAGGTCGCGCGGCGCGTGAAGCAGAAGCGGGACGCGGGCTATCAGGTCGTCGTCGTCGTGAGCGCCATGGGCGACACCACGGATGACCTGTTGTCGCTCGCGAAGAGCGTGTCCCAGGACCCGCCCCGGCGCGAGCTGGACATGCTCCTCACCTGCGGCGAGCGCATCTCCATGGCGCTCCTGTCCATGGCGCTCCAGGAGCAGGGCGTCCCGGCCATCAGCTTCACCGGCAGCCAGAGCGGCATCATCACCAACGACGCCCACGCCCAGGCGCGCATCGTGGAGGTGCGGCCCTACCGCATCCAGGACGAGCTGGCGCACGGCAAGGTCGTCATCGTCGCGGGCTACCAGGGCGTCTCCTACAAGAAGGAAGTGACCACGCTGGGGCGCGGCGGCTCCGACACGACCGCGGTCGCGCTGGCGGCGGCGCTGGACGCGGAGGCGTGTGAAATCTACTCGGACGTGGACGGCGTCTTCAGCGCGGATCCGCGCGTGGTGCCGGACGCGCGCAAGCTGGAGTCGCTGAGCTACGACGAGATGCAGGAGCTGGCGAGCGCCGGCGCCAAGGTGCTCAACGCGCAGGCCGTGGAGTGGGCCAAGGCGCGCGGCATCACCATCCTCGCGCGCACCGCGCACGGGCAGGGGACCGGCACCAGCGTGCAGGAGCTCGCCGTGCCCACCGACAGCCGCGTGAAGGGCGTGACGGCGGACGCGGAGATGGCCGTGCTCGTCGCCCACGCCAGCGTGCCCCTCCAGGAGCTGCTGGAGTTCCTGGACGCGCGCGCCGTCCGAGGCCGCACGCTTGCCCATGACGGACTGCCGGGCGCGCCGGGACGCACGTTCCTGGCGGTGCCGCTCGCGGACATTCACGGCCCGGAGGCGCTCCAGCGCGAGCTGGCCACGCGCTTTGGCGCGGGTGTGGACTGGCAGGACGGCTGGGGCACGGTCACCTGTGTGGGCGTGGGCCTCAACGCGGACTGGGTGCCGCTGCGCAAGGCCCTCTCCGCCGCGGAAGCCCTGTCCGCTCGGGTCCATGCGGTAAGCACCTCGCCCCTTCAAGTGACCCTCCTGGTGGACAAGGCGCACCTGAAGACCCTCACGGCCCGGTTGCATCGCGAACTGCTCGGTAGCTGACACGTGCCTCATCCGCGCAACCTCCGTTGATCCGAGGACTTGCGGGCCGTCCCTGGGGACGAGTCGACATCCTCCGTCGAACTTTCTTACTCAGTGGGGGCAGGGCGCTTCCCTCTGAGAAGTCGATGCCTACCCTCCTCGCCTGAACACCTTGGAGGGTGGGGCATGGCACAGGGGCGGCGCTGGATGGGACTGGGGGTGGTGCTGGCGCTCCTGGTGACGGGGGCCTCGGGCTGCAAGGACTCCGGTCCCGGACCCGGCACGCCTCCCCCTGGCGACCGCCATGATGATCCGCCGCTGAGCAACGACGACGCGGGCGTCATCGGTCCGGACGGCGGCATCGTCGTTCCCGAATATGACGCGGGCACGCCGGAAGAAGAGCCGGACGCGGGCACGCTGCCCGACGGCGGCAGCGCGCTGCCCGAGCGCGACCCGGACGCCGTCCACAAGGAGAACCAGAAGAAGGGCACCAACGGCTGGCGCATCGACAAGAACGCCAACAGCCGTGAGATTGAAGGCTACCCCCTCAAGGCCACCCTGACGCAGGGCGAGTCGCTGCGCGTGGCGGTGTCCCTGTCCGAGGAGCGCAAGTTCAGCTGGTTCGTCTACCGCCTGGGCTACTACGGCGGCGTGGGTGCCCGGGAGATCGCGCGCGGCGGCCCGGTGCAGGGCACGCGGCAGGCGGACTGTCCCGCGGATCCGACGACGGGCGTCATCGCCTGTTCCTGGTCCCCCACGCTGGAGATCCCCATCGGCGAGGACTGGGTGCGCGGCGTGTACGTGGTGAAGCTCGTGCGTGACGACCGGCCGTCGCGCTACGTGCCCTTCTTCGTGCGGGACGCCAACCCGCGCGCGGAGGTCGCGGTGCTCATGCCCACCGCGAACTGGGCGGCGTACAACACCTGGGGCGGCACCAGTCTCTACGATGATCAGAAGGGCGTGATGAAGGCGCACGGCGTCGCGCGCGCCTTCCAGTCCTCCTACGACCGGCCCTACTACCGGGGCCAGGGCTCCGGGCACCTGATGCTGGACGACCTGAGCCTGGTCACGTGGCTGGAGTCGCAGGATCTGGACGTGGGCTACTTCACCGACGAGGACATGGACGAAAGCTACGACTTCCTGCGTGGCGCGAAGGTGCTCGTGATGTCCGGCCACGACGAGTACTGGTCCGCCAGGCAGCGCGACCATGCGGACCGCGCGCTGTCGGAAGGGCGGTCCATCATCAACCTGGGCGCGAACAACGCGTACTGGCAGGTGCGGATGGAGCCCTCCGCGGACGGCCGCCCGCGCCGCATCGTGACCTGCTACAAGGGCGCGCCCCAGGATCCGTACAAGGACCAGCGCAGGACGGTGAAGTTCCGCGACCTGCCCGCGCCGCGTCCGGAGAACGCGCTCCTGGGCGTGCAGTTCGCCGCGCGCTGGCACCAGTGGCCCTTCCCGACCGTCATCACCAACCCGGAGCACTGGGTCTTCAACGGCACGGGCTTCAAGGCCGGTGACACGCTGTGGATGGCGAACGGCTACGAGGTGGATCAGCTGGTGTCCAACGGCCGCCAGCCGGCGGGCGTGGAGGTGCTCGCGGAATCGCCCTCGCTGTCGCTCCAGGGCGGCTTCGGCTTCGCGCACATGGTGGTGCGCAAGCAGGGGGACGCGTACGTCTTCTCCGCGGGCGGCATCGACTTCGTGCAGAAGCTGGCCGGGGTGGCGGACCGCGTGGCGGATCCGCGCGCGGGCCGCATCGTGGCCAACGTGCTCTACAAGGCGCTGGGCCGGAAGCTGCCGGGCGACCTGGTGAAGTTCCAGCCCCCGGCGGCGGCCACTCCGATGGGGCCGTTCGCCGCGTCCGTGACGACGGTGGCGGGACAGCCCGGCAAGCGCTGCCAGGCAGGGGCCAAGGTGGCGCCGGATGAGCTGGGCGCGCCGCTCGCCGTCGCCGTGCTGCCGGATGGCGGCTGGGCGGTGGCGGACTCGCTGGGCAACACGGTGAAGCGCGTGTCTCCGGACGGGAAGATCCGCACGGTGCTCACCGGCCTCTACGGCCCCATGGGCATCGCCGCGGACGCGCTGGGCAACGTCTACGTGTCCGACACCGAGAACGCGGTCATCCGGCGCATCTCTCCGGAGGGCAAGGCGGAGGTGTTCGCGGGCACCACGTGGGGCTATCAGGATGGCCCCGCGCTGTCGGCGGCCTTCAACCAGCCCGCGGGCCTGTCCTTCACGCCGGACGGCACGGCGCTGCTCGTGGCGGACCTGAACAACAGCGTCATCCGCCGCATCGACATGGTGACGCCCGGCAACCCGGTGACGACGCTCCAGGGCGACTGGCTCTACCGTCCCTCCGCGGTGGTCCAGGCGGTGGACGGCACCACCTACGTGGTGGAGAGCGGCATGGCGCGCGTGGTGCGCGTGCGCGACGGCGTCACCACCGTGGTGGCGGGCTCCACGCCCGGCTTCCGCGACGGTGACCCGAAGGAGGGCCAGATGCTGCCGTACCTGGGCCTGGCGCTGCTGCCGGACGGCTCGCTCGCCATCTCCGACCCCGGCAACTACCGCGTGCGCCGGCTGACCTTCAACGCGTCCGGCGAGCCGGAGAAGCTGACCACGCTCGCGGGCAGTGGCCGCTATGGCGCGGAGGACGGCACGGGCAGGGAGGCCCAGCTGGTGCTGCCCGCCGGGCTCGCGCTGGGGCCGGATGGCACCCTCTACGTGGCGGACGCGGGCAACTCGCTGGTGCGCGCCATCAAGCGCTGATCACCGGCCCGGGTTGCGCATGCCACCCATGGGCGGCGGCGCGTCCATCTCCTGCCGCGTGCGCCGCCGGTCCGGGGTGTCGCGCGGCAGCTCCACGAAGGTGCACATCTCGCAGAGGCGGCTGTAGATGCGCTCGCCCACGCGCTCGCGCAAAAGCTCCGCGTCCTTCATGGCGGAGCGGGCGTCGTCCGTGGTGCGGTAGCCCGAAGGCGCGCTGCTCCGAGCGCCCTTGCGCTCCGGCTCCAGCGAGTAGTTCGTGGCGAAGAGCGTCGTGCGCCCCGCGTTGTAGCGCCGGGCGATCAGCTCATCGAGCGTCTCCATCTCGAAGGGGCTGCCGCGCCCCTTGCCCAGCTCGTCGATGGCGAGGACCTCCACCTCCGACAGGGGCCCGATGATCTCCCCGCCGCTCTTGCCGTCCTGGAAGCCGCGCCGGATGGTCGCGTAGAGGAGGGAGATTTCGACGTAGCGGGTCTTCACGCCCATCTCCAGCACCAGGTGCCCGAGCGTCGCGGCGATGAGGTGCGTCTTGCCCGTGCCCACCGGCCCGCTCAGCACGAAGCCCTTGTTGGTGGCGCCCTTCACGTACTGATTGGCGAAGTGCATCGCCACGCCGCGGCCCCGGTCCTGCGCCTCGTTGAAGGGCCGGTAGTTGTCGAACGACGCGTGCGCCATGACGCCCGGCATCTGCACGTCGTTGTAGAGCGCCACGCGCGTGCGCCGGAGCGTGCACACGCAGGGCTCCAGGACCTCATACGTCCGGGGGCCCACCTTCGCGCTGAAGGTGCCTTCCTTCTGCACCAGCCTGTGCCCGCGTCCACCGCACATCGGGCAGTCCACCGAGCACGTACACACCCGCGCGGTCGCGAGCTCTCCGCGCCGCTCGATGAGGTACGTCCGCCCGCCGCACAGCCCACACGCCTCGCCGTTCGCCTTGGCAGCCATCGCGCCCAGCCATAACACCGTCCCCCCTGGCCGTCAGCCTGCTGAACTTTCGTTCAGGCGCGCGGTGGGAGGACAACCCTTCAGGTTTCCTTCATGTCCAGCCTCCGTCTGACGGCCGCCTGGAGCCGGAAGCGCCGGGACACACGCCGCGCGCGGGCGGTCATCAGCTGTTGTTCACCGGTGCGCGCATCTCGCCACACCGTGCGTCGCTCCGCGAAGGGCAGGGCGCGCAGCAGCACCAGCAGCGCCCAGGCTTCCTGCTGATCCATGGCCGCGGGCTCGCGCGGCACGCACGCGAGCACCGTGTCCAGCAGCCGGTGCACCCGCGGCGCCAGCGCGGACTCTCGCTCCGTCAGCGCCCGCAACGCCGCGCACAACCGCGCGTGCCGCACCTCTTCCCATGAACGGGCAGGGCGCTTCTTCGAGGTGGCCGCGGGGGCCTCCTCTCCCTGGCCCGCGGACAGGTCGCGGTACTTGCGGATCTCCGTCTCCACCTGGCGCCGGCACGAGCGCAGCGAACGCAGCACCGGCTCTCCGGGCCGCGCGTCCCACAGCGCCTTCTCCGCCGAGCGCGAGATTCCGCGCGCCACGACCTCGAAGGGCACGCCCTCCCGAGCCCACGCGATGACGAGCTCGGTGTCCAGCGCGGACAACATCAGGCCCGCGCCGCGCACCGCGAGGAAGTAGTCCTGCACCAGCTCTTCGAAGCTGGCGCTCTCCGGCAGAAGACTCATGATCCGACAACCACTCCAGGCAGGGCGACCAGACGAACAGCCGCCAGCCTCCCATACCCGTTGGGGCAGCCGGTGCAACCTTCCTGTCGCTGTCTGGAGCGGTGATGTTTCACAGCGAAATTGAAGTTTTCCCGCTTGCTATCCGACGGACCGGACGTCCCGTCGTCTGGGTTGACCCGCCTTGCGCAAACCGCGCATAGTACGGGTCCCCTCATGGAAATTCCCGAAGATTCCCGGACACTTGCCAAGCAAGCAGGCATCCGAGGACACCGGTTACCCGCTCCTAGGAAGACCATGCGCCGCTCGCTACTCGTTTGCCTCGTTCTCCTGACTTCCATGGCTTCGGCCCAGGAGAAGAAAGCACTGCGCGACGCTGACCTGGGCAAGAAGTCCACCACCACCGTGGACAAGTCCCTCGCAGGCGACATCACGCGCCCGAAGGAAGCCCAGCAGGCCGCTCCCGCGCTTCAATATGATCAGTTCCGCCTGGGCGTGGAAGTGCAGGTCGCCTCCAAGCGCCGCGAACAGATCGAATCGCTGAGGAAGATCATCTCGCTGTCTCCTGATCAGAAGGAGGCCCCCAGCCTGCTGTTCCGCCTGGGTGAACTCTACTGGGAGGAGTCGAAGTTCTTCTTCTTCGAAGCCAACCGGAAGGACGACGAGCTCATCGTCGCCATGAACCGCAACGACGCCGCGGCCCAGCAGAGGGCCAAGGCGGAGAAGGCGGAGCTGATGGCGAAGGTGAAGGAGAACGGCAAGTACGCCGTCGAGCAGTACACGAAGATCGTCCAGGAGTACCCGAAGTTCGAGCGCACGGACGAAGTGCTCTTCTTCCTCGGCCAGTACCTGATGGAGGACGGCCAGGACAAGAAGGCGCTCGTCGCGTTCAAGCGCCTGATCGAAAAGTACCCGCAGTCCAAGTACATCCCGGACGCGTACTTCGCCTTCGGCGAGTACTACTTCAACAACTCCAAGGGCAAGCGCCCGGAGCTGGAGAAGGCGCTCGCCGCGTACAAGAAGGCCGCCGAGTTCCCGGAGAACCAGGTCTACGCCTTCGCCCTCTACAAGCAGGGCTGGTGCTACTTCAACATGGGCGAGTACGAGTCCGCGAAGGACAAGTACAAGACCGTGGTCCTCTACGGTGAGCTGGCGGGCGCCGGCGCCGTGGAGAAGGACGGCAAGGCCAAGGCGAAGGGCTCGCTGGTGCGTGAAGCGCGCGGCGACTACGTGCGCGCCTTCGCCCGCGAGGGTGACGTGACGCAGGCCCGCGCGGACTTCGGCAAGGTCGCCACCAATCCGGAAGACCGCTTCGCGATGATGAAGCAGCTCGCGAACCTGTACTACGGCGACGGCAAGGACCGCGAAGCGGCCATCACCTTCAACGCGCTGATCAAGGAGAAGCCGCTGTCTCCAGAGGCCCCCGGCTTCCAGGGCAAGATCGTCGACTGCATCCTGCGCATGGGCAACAAGGAGCGCACCGTGGCCCAGGTGCGCCGACTCGTGAAGATCATGAAGGACGTCGAGTCCTCCGGCGTCATCAAGGACGACAAGGACAAGAAGGCGCTCGCGGAGGCGAAGGAGCTGTCCGAGCGCACGCTCTCCAACCTCGCCGTCACCTGGCACAACGAGGGCAAGAAGACGCGCAGCGAGGAGACCTTCAAGTACGCGGACGCCGTGTACAGCGACTACCTCACGCTCTTCCCGGAGAACCCCAAGGCGTACGACCTGCGCTTCTTCTGGGCGGAGCTCCTCAACGACAACCTCCAGAACTTCGACAAGGCCGCCGCCAACTACACGCTCGTCGTCCTCCAGGACGCCAAGGTGCTGGAGGCCAAGGACGACAAGGGCAAGCCCAAGCCGGGCAAGCCGGGCAAGTGGCTGACCAACGCCTCCTACAACGCCGTGCTCGCCTACGACGAGGTCGTGAAGGCCGCTGAGGCGCGCGGTGAGGCCAAGTCCGAGTCCGCCGGCACGGACATCCAGAAGAAGATCGCCATCCCCACGCTGAAGAAGTCGCTGCTCGACGCGTGCGAGCGCTACCTCAAGTACGTCCCCAAGGGCGACAAGCGCGTGGAGATCGCCTTCAAGGCGGCGAACATCTACTACCGCCACAACCACTTCGACGAAGCCGTGCTGCGCTTCTCCGAAATCGCGCTCGGCTACCCCGAGTACAAGTTCGAGGACGGGCAGCGCGCGGCCGAGATCGCCGCCAACCTCATCCTGGACTCGTACAACCTGCTGGGCGACTTCGCGAAGGTCAACGAGTGGGCCCGCCGCTTCTACGCCAACGACAAGCTGGCCACCGGCAAGTTCCGCGACGACCTGGCGAAGCTGATCGAGCAGTCGTCGTTCAAGCTGGTCAGCCAGCTGGAGGAGAAGAAGGAGTTCTCCAAGGCGGCCGAGGCGTACCTGAACTTCGTCCACGACTTCCCGCAGACGGAGATCGCGGACCTGGCGCTCTACAACGCGTCCGTCGACTACTACAAGGCGAAGAGCCTGGATAAGGCCATCGAGGTCCGCAAGCGCCTGTTCGCGGAGTACCCCCGGTCCAAGTACGTGCCGGACTCCATCTACGCGAACGCGGAGGCGCTGGAGGCCATTGGTGACTTCGAGGAGGCCGCGGGCACCTACGAGCTCTACGTGAAGGGCTACGAGCGCAACCTGAACGAGAAGGGCGGCGCCCCGGCCGCGAAGGCGAAGGGCAAGGCCAGGGGCAAGGCGAAGCAGGCCTCCAACTCCGACGCCCCCGCGAAGCCCGCGGTGGTGCAGAAGTGGGACGAGTCCAAGGCGCAGATCGCCCTGTTCAACGCGGCCACCTACCGCGAGGGCCTGGGCCAGCTGAAGGCCGCGCTCAAGAACCGCGAGCACTACATCGAGCTGTGGCCCAAGTCGAAGGACGCCGAGGCCGCCTTCCTGTCCGTCGTGGACCTGCACGTGAAGCAGGGCGCGTACATGAAGGCCATCAAGCTCCTGGAGGAGTACGAGCGCGACAACATGCGCTCCCAGAGCAAGTTCCTCATGGCCGAGGGCCGCATCGTCGACATCTACGCGAAGATGAAGAAGACGAACGACGTGCGCCGCATGAACAAGCGCATCTTCGAGTACTTCGACCAGCTGCCCCGCCGTCAGCAGACCGCGCTGGAGAAGCCGGCGCTCGCCGCCGCCGCGCAGGCGAACCTGCTGGCCATCGAGCCGGACTGGAACGAGTTCAAGCGCCTGAAGCTGTACTGGGGCGTGCCGCCGTCGCCGGAGCGCTTCAAGGGCTCGCTGGCCGACAAGGGCCGCGCGCTGGAGGTCGTGCAGAAGAAGTACGTGCAGACCGTGGCCCTGGGCGCCCCGGAGCCGGCCATCTGCGCGCTGCAGCGCATTGGCCTCGCGTATGACCACATGGCGGAGCTCGTCGTGAACGCGCCCATGCCGCGCGGCCTGGACGAGGAGTCGCAGCAGGCCCTGCGCGACGAGTTCGCCAACCAGGCCCAGCCGCTCAAGGACAAGGCCACGGAGGCCTTCTCCGGCGCGGTGGCCAAGAGCCGTGAGCTGGGCGTGTTCAACGACTGCGCCGCGGCGAGCCTGAAGATCCTCCGCACCACCTACGCCCCGGACCGCTACCCGGAGGTGCTGGAGGAGAAGCTCGCGCTGAAGAACAAGGAGTTTGTGCTGGGCGGCGACCTCCTGGCCGCCGTGCAGGACATCCCGCCTCCGGTCACCAAGGTGGAACCGGAGAAGCAGGCCAAGAGCGAGGCGCTCAACGAGGACCTGTCCGCGCTGACGAACGCGCTTCGCCAGCAGACCGAGTCCGAGGTCGCCAAGCCCGCCGCCGCGTCCAAGGACGGCGCCCCCAAGAAGACCGTTGATGATCAGGAGCCGGAGGACTTCCTCTAATGAATCGCCGCATGCACCCGTTCCGCCCCCTCCTGCTGGCCACGCTGGCGCTGACCGCTGTCGGCTGCTCCACCACGCAGACCAACACCCCGGCGCCTGTCGCCAAGCCCGTGGCCGCCGCCACGGGCCCGGTGTCCATCTCCAACCGCGCCATGCTGCTGTTCGATGACGCGGTGAAGTCCTTCGACGCGCAGAAGAAGGCCAAGGCGTTCGACTACCCGGGGCTGGAGCGCAAGTTCAAGGCCGCCCTGGAGGCGGACCAGAACCTGGCGGAGGCCGAGTACAACCTGGGCGTCATCGCCGAGCGCATGGGCAAGCCCGACGAGGCCAAGGCCCGCTACGCGGCCGCGCTCACCAAGAAGCCGTCCCTGCGGCAGGCGTCCGACAACCTGGCCATCATGAAGCAGAACGGCGGCGACGTGGCCGGCGCCGTGGCGCTCTACCAGGACGTGCTCACGCGCTACCCGGACGACGCGGGCTCGCGCGCGCGGCTCGCGGAGATCTACCGGCAGAACAACGACCACGACAAGGCGATGGAGCTGTCTCGCGCCGCGCTCATGCGCGACCCGATGAACACCAACGCCCTGAAGGTGATGATCCGCAGCTACCTGGACCGCAAGCAGCTGGCCATGGCGAAGCTCGTCGCGCTGCGCGCGGTGAAGCTGGACGGCACGGATCCGGAGCTGCACCAGGCCGTGGGCCTCATCCTCCTGAAGGAAGGGGACACGGAGGGCGCGCGCCTGCAGTTCAAGAGCGCCCTGGAGGCCAAGGCGGACTACGTGCCGGCGCACGTGGAGCTGGCCCAGCTGGCGCTCAGCGCGGAGGACTTCCCCGGCGCGGAGGAGCACCTGCGCCGCATCCTGCAGTCGGACGGCAAGAACGCCGCCGCGCACGTGGACCTGGGCATCGCGCTCAAGGGCCAGGGCCAGTACGACAAGGCCATGCAGGAGTACGACGAGGCGGAGAAGCTCAACCCCGACCTGGGCGCCACGTACCTCAACCGCGGCATCATCCTGCACAAGGTGAAGGACGCTCCCGAGCGCGCGGTGGAGCTCTACAAGAAGTACGTCGCGCTCGCCGGCGGCGAGGTCGCGCTCAACGCCGAAGCGCCTGTCTTCGGCCTCCTGCGCGAGGCGGAGAGCATCGTGCAGGCCAAGCGCGAGGCGTCGGCCGCGGAGGCCCAGGCCAAGCAGCTGGAGGCGCTCCAGGCCCAGCAGCAGGCCGCGATGAAGGCGGAAGAGGCGAAGCAGAAGGGCCAGCCGCCCCCGGGTGGAGCGACGCCCGCGTCCGCTACCGGCACCGCTCCGCAGGCCACGCCGGCCTCCGGCACGGGCGCGCAGCAGCCGGCCGCCACCCCGGCGGGCGGCACGCAGACGGCCCCTGCCCAGAAGAATGCAGCCCCGGTGGACTCCGACGAGCCTACGGACGACCTGCTGTGATGTGGGAGACGCCCGCCAGTGGCTTCACGCTGGCGGCGCGGCTCGGGAAGATGCGAACCTTGTGAGCCCCTCGCTTTTCATGGCGGGGGCCCACCATGCGGAAACACCAGTGGGCCTTGGGAAGGCCCCACGTGGAGGCAGGATGCGGAAGTGGCTGATGCTGTGCATGACGCTGTCGGTGGCCCCGGCCTTCGCCCAGGACGAGGGCGGCAAGAGTGAGGGTGGCGGCGCCAGGATGCAGAAGACGACCAGCGTCGACTTCGAGGACGACACCATCGAGGGTGACCTCACGAAGCCGGACGGCGAGTACGTCGAGGCGCGCAAGACCGTGAAGCACTCCAACCTCATCCGCATCCGCGAAGACTTCGAGGACAAGGTGATGCAGTCCGTGGGCGAGCTGTAACCCCCCACCACGGATTGAACCGGCGGCGGGAACCTTCCGCCGGCACCGTTGTCCAAGAGCGCCAAAGCCTACCGGGAGCCCTCCATGGCCGTACCCCTGACACTCAAGGTCTTCAAGGGCGACACGCTGGTCGCCTCCAAGGACTACGAGCGCGACATCATCAAGATTGGTCGTCTTTCTTCCGCGCACCTGTGCCTTGAGGACGACAAGGTCAGCCGCATCCACTCCGTCATCGAAGTTGCCGCCGACGGCTCCATGTCCATCATCGACATGGGCAGCGTCGAAGGCACCTACGTCAACGGCAAGCGCGTCAACAAGGGGCAGGTCTCCTTCGGTGACGAGGTCCGCGTGGGTGGCACCACCATCCGCCTGGAGAACCCGGCTGCTGTCGCCGCGGTGAACCTGGCCGCCGCCGTCGCGCAGGCGGATGCGCCCACGGACAAGAACCCCACCGTCGCGCCGGTGGCCCCCGCCGCCGCCATCGCGCAGGCCGTGGCCGCGCCTGTCGCCGCGCCGGCTCCGGTGGCCGCGACGCCCGCGCCCGCCGCGACGCCCGCGCCTGCCGCGCTGGATGCGTCCGTCGCGCCCACGCAGAAGAACGCCGTGGCGCCCGCGCGGGCTCCCAAGGCGCCCGTGGCGGAGGACGACGCGCACGAGGAGCAGGAAGCCGCGCCGCGCGTGCGCACCGTGCGCAAGACGAAGTCCAACGGCCCGCAGGGCGTGTCGCTGCGCCTGCTCTGGGGTGACCAGCGCGTGGGCGAGTTCTTCGTGCCCCCCGGCGCGAAGAAGGCCTTCACGGTCGGCAGCGCCAAGGGCGTGGACTTCGTGATGGGCGACACCAAGCTGGGTGCCCCCACCTTCGAGGTGCTGCGCACCGACGGCCAGTCCTTCACCGTGCGCTTCGCGCGCAAGATGAAGGGCGAGCTCACCCGCAAGGGCGAGACGCTGGACCTGGAAGCGGTGATGGAGTCCGGCAAGGCCTCCCAGGACGGCGACGCCTACGGCCTCACGCTGGAAGCGGACGACTTCGTCTGGGTGGACCTGGGCGGCCTCACGCTGGAGGCGCAGTTCCAGCCGGTGCCCAAGCGCGTCGTCGTGCCGATGGGCGAGAACATCGACTACACGGCGCTCAACATCTTCCTGGTGATGTTCTTCATCGGCACCGCGTTCGTCATCCACTCCATGAACCAGAGTGGGGAAGGGGACGAGTACGCGGATGAGCTCGCGGGCAACGACGCGCGCATCGCGAAGCTGATCATCAAGGCTCCGGAGACCCAGAAGAACAAGTTCCTGGAGAAGCTGAACCAGCAGAAGGAGAAGAAGTCGGGCGAGATGGCCCAGAAGCAGCGCGGCGACGAAGGTCAGATGGGCAAGAAGGACGCGCCCAAGACCAACAACCGCGCCGCGCCCAAGGGCGACCCGAACAAGAAGGACGAGGCGCGCGCCCTCACCGCGAAGATCTTCGGCGGTGGCAAGGGCGGCATCTCCACCATCTTCGGCAAGGCGGGCCTGGGCGGCGAGCTCAAGAGCGCCATGGGCAACATGTTCGGCGCCAAGGCGGGCGACGCGGGCGGCTTCGGCGGCATGGGTCTGCGCGGCAGCGGCGGTGGTGGCGGCGGCACCGGTGACAGCATCGGTATCGGCGGCATCGGCACCAAGGGCCGTGGCGGCGGCAGCGGCAGCTACGGCACCGGCGTGGGCACGCTCGGCGGCAAGCAGAGCGTGGACGTGGGCATCACCTCGTCGGATCCGGAAGTGATGGGCTCGCTGGACAAGGAGCTCATCCGCCAGGTCATCCAGCGCAACCGCGGGCAGATCCGCTACTGCTACGAGAGCCTGCTCAACCGCTTCCCCAAGCTGGGCGGCAAGGTCTCCGTGAAGTTCGTCATCAGCGCCAACGGCTCGGTGGCCACGTCCAACGTCGCGCAGTCCACGGCGGGCAACTCGGACCTGGAGACCTGTGTGGCCGGCCGCGTGCGCACCTGGAAGTTCCCGGAGCCCAAGGGTGGAGGCTCCGTGATCGTCACCTACCCGTTCATCTTCAAGCAGGCCGGTGACTGACGTAGAATCAACACATCCGTAATCCGCGCGGGCGGTCCTGGTTCCAGGGCTGCCCGCTTCTTCACTTCAACCTCCCGCCCCCGCGGGAGGACTGCCCCCCACCAGGCTGCCCTCCATGCAGAAAGTCCTTGCTCCTCTTGCCCTGAGCGCCGCGCTCCTCCTTCCCGCGATGGCGGGCGCCCAGGACACCCCCAGCGCCGGTTCCGCGATGCAGGACCGGCCCGCGGTGACCTTCAACGAGGTCGAGCGCGGTGTGTACTTCGGCGTGTACGGGGGGCCGTCGTGGATCACCAACCCGCCCGCGGACACCGGCCCGCGGCCCTTCTCCTCGGGCCAGATGGCCCAGGTGGAGCTGGGCGTGGACCTGGGCGAGCGGCTGTCCCTGGGCGTCTTCTTCATGGGCTCCGCCAACCGCGCGGGCGCCGAATACGTCGGCTACTCGCAGGGCGCCGCGTCCGGTGACTTCACCATGCTGGTGCCCGGCGCCGTGCTGCGCGCCCGCCTGGTGGGCTTCGCCGACAGCCAGGAGGTCAAGCGCACCTGGATCTACGCCCGTGCCGGCGTGGGCTACGCGATGTTCTCTCCCAAGAAGCTCCTCCCCGATTCCGACATTCTTGTGTTTGCCGGGCCCGGAGTGGAGTACTACACGCGGCTGCGCCACTTCTCGGTGGGGCTGGAGGTCGTGGGGAACTACCTCGCCTCCAAGGGCGCCTTCGGGTTCGCGGTGGCGCCCAACATTCGCTACGCGTTCTAGCGGGAGATTCACGTGGCTCAGGAGAATGGAAGCGGTGGATCGCGTCCGGGTGGACGCGGTCCGAACGGGGGCGCGCCGGGCCAGGGGCCCCGTCGTGACGGACCGGGAGGCTTCGGCGGTCGTGGCGGTCCTGGCGGTGGCCGGGGTGAAGGGCGCGGCCGGGGTGAAGGCCGTGGCCGTGAGCGCGACGCCGGCCCGGTGGGGCCCGGCCAGCGTGTCATCGCCGAGCTGAGCGTCCTGGAGAAGGCGCTCTCCAAGAACGACTTCACGGCGGAGAAGGGTCCGCTGGAGGCCATCGTCCGCTCGCTGCGGACCATGAACCTCAAGTCGCTGGAGGACCTGGACCTCAACACGCGTGGCCGCCTCATCACCACGCTCCTGCGCGTGCAGCGCCAGTCCAAGCCGGCCCTGCCGGAAGCGGGCGCGGAAGCCGCGGCGCCGGAAGCAGGCGCTTCCACCGAGGCCGCTCCCGCGGAGGCTCCGGCCGCCGAGGGTGCTGCTCCGGCCGAGGGTGCCGCGCCGGCTGAAGGGAGCGCGCCCGCCGAGGCCGCCCCCGCGAAGCCGGCCGTGGACCCCGCGAAGGAGAAGTACGACGGCTGGGTGGACGTGATGTCGCTGGTGGGTCGTGTCTGGCGCGCCGCGGGCGACGCGGACCGTTCCCAGGCGGCCTTCGCGCTCAGCGGCCGTGAGCCGACGCCGGAGCCCGCGGCCCCTGCCCGGGAGGAGCGCGCCGAGCGTCCTCCGCGCGGCGACCGTCCGGAGCGCGGCGAGCGCCGGGACCGGGGTGAGCGCGGTGAGCGTCCTCCTCGCGGTGAGCGTCCGGAGCGCGGCACGGCCGGTGAGCGGCGCGACCGTCCTCCCCGGAGCGAGCGCCCCGAGCGTGGCGAGCGTCCTCCGCGCGGTGAGCGCCCCGAGCGCGCGCCGATGCCGGAGCTGACGGGCGACTGGAAGGAGCAGGCGACCCAGCTGGAAGGCATGGGCCGCACGCGCGACGCGGCGCGCCTGCACGAGCGCAACAACAGCTTCGCGGATGCCACCCGGCTGTTCGAGGCGGGCGGTGACCTGAAGAGCGCGCTGCGCACGGCGCTGTCCGGCCAGGACAACGACGCGGCCCGTCGCCTCGTGGGCACGCTGCCCGCGGAGCAGATTGGCCCCACGCTGGAGAAGGCCGGCGCGTACGAGCTGCTCATGGAGCACTACGTCGCCAAGGCCGACTTCGAGAACGTCGCCCGCCTCTACGAGCGCGCGCGGCAGTTCGACCAGGCGGGCCTCGCGTACGAGCGCGCGAACAAGCTGACCCTGGCGCGCAAGGCGTACGAGCGCGCCCGGGACCTGGTCAGCGCCAACCGCATCCGCGGCCTGGAGGTGAAGGCCCTGGTGGAGCGCGGCGACCGTCTGGGCGCGGCGACCCTGCTGGTGGCCGTGGGCCAGCGGCGTGAAGCGGTGGAGGTGCTGAGCCCCCTGCCTCCCCCGAAGGCGTTCCACTTCATGCAGCGGCTCACCCTGGAGGACGAGGCCAAGGAGCTCGCGCAGCGCGAGCTGGCCCGCGCCGAACAGGAGCAGAAGCCCGCCGGCCGCGCCCGGTGGCTGGAGCTGCTGGGTGACCTCACCGCCGCCGCGGAGACGTGGACGCAGGCCGGCCGCAAGGACAAGGCGCTGCCCCTCTACGAGAAGCTCGGTGGGGAGCACCTGCCCCGCGCCGCGCAGCTCGCGGAGGAGCTGCAGCAGCGTGACAAGGCCATCGCCCTGTACACGCAGCTCAACGACAGCGCCGGTCTGGAGCGCGCGAAGGCCCTCCCCGAGGCCCCCGCGACGCCCCCCGCCGGCAGCCAGCCGGAAGCCGCTGACGACGCCGAATCCGCAGCGTCGCCGACGGAAAATGCTTCCTCGGCTGGCGAGCAAGAAAGCCAATAATTCCCGCCGGTTGACAGGTTTTGCATGATTGCCCGGGGGCGCCCGCGGCCGGTACACTCCGGCCGCTGGCGCCCTCGTTTCATTCCCCCTTTGGCCAACGAGCATCATGGAACAGCCTTCCGCCCCTGCGCGTCCCACGCTGCGTGTGACCGACGACCGCTCCTTCGTTGAAACCGAAGCGGCCCTGGAGAAGACGGGCCGTGTCGAGGAGCTGATCCGCCTGTACGAAGGGCGCTCGCGGGACGTTCCCACGGAGGAGGCGGCGCGCCTCCTGTGCCGCGCGGCGGAGCTGGCCCACGAGCGTCAGCGCAACGCGCCGCGCGCGGAGGACCTGCTCAAGCGCGCGCTGCTGGTCGCCAAGGACCCGATGCCCGCGCTGCGCGGTCTCAAGCGCCTGCATGAGATCCGCCAGGACTCGTCGTCGTTGGTGGACGTGCTGGAGCGGCTGGGCGCCGCGACGCAGGGCGAGGAGAGCGCGGGCCACTACCTGAAGGCCGCGGACCTCTACGAGCAGAAGCTCTTCCGGCGCGACCGCGCGGTGCTGTGCCTGCAGCGCGCGGCGCGGGTGAAGCCGGACCGCGCGACGTTCCGGCGCGTGCGCCAGCTGCTCCTGTCCGAGGAGCGCTTCCAGCCGGCGTTCGAGGCGCTGCAGCGCGAGCGCGCCGCGCTGGGCGACGCGGGCATGGCGGAGGAGTACGCCGCGCTCGCAGAGCGGCTGGTGGACGACCCCACCGAGCACGCGCTGGCGCAGCAGGTGCTGGACGTGGCGCGGGAGCTGGATCCGCAGAACGCGCGCGCGGACAAGGCCATCCGCGCGATGCAGCGCTTCGAGCAGGTGTGGCGCGACAAGGTGCGCATGCTGCGCGGCATGTCGCTGGAGGAGCGCGACCGCAAGAGCGCCGCGCGCCTGTCGCTGCTCGTGGCGAAGCTGTTCGCCTGGTACGACCCGGGCTCCGCCGCCAAGGTGAAGGAGGCGCTGGACCGCTGCTTCCTCCTGTGGCCGGGCATGCCGGAAGCGCTCACGCTCATCGAGCGGATGGCGGGGCGCGCGGGCGATTACGGACCGGCGCTCGCGCAGTTGGAGGCGATGGCGGGCGAGGCGCGCGACCGCACGGCGCAGGTGGACCTGTGGCTGCGCGTGGGCACGCTGAAGCTGGGCCGGATGAACGACGCGGCCGGAGCGCTGGCCGCCTTCGAGAAGGCCGTGGCGGCGGATGCGTCGCGCGCGGACGCGGCCAGCCTGGCGGCGGAGCTGATGCTGGGCCAGGAGCGCTACGCGGACGCGGTGGCCACGCTGGAGCGCTACCTGGGCACGGTGAAGGACCGCGCGCAGCAGGCCAGCCTGCGTCTGCGCCTGGCGGACCTGTGCATGCAGCAGCTGCAGGACGCGGACGCGGCGCGCGAGCACCTGGAGGCGGCGCTCAAGCTGGAGCCCACCAACGCGCTCGCGGCCTTCCAGCTGTCGCGCCTGCTGGCGGAGGACGAGAAGCTGGACGAGGTGCTGCCGCTCCTGGAACTGGCCATGCTCGCCCCGCGTCCGCGCGCCGAGCGCGTGGCGTTCTGCGAAGCGCTGGCGCTGATGTTCGAGGAGCAGGAGAACGCGCGAGGCGCCTTCGAGGTGCTGGCGCGCGCGCTGGAGCTGGAGCCGGGGCGGCCGCTCCTGCTCAACACGGTGGTGGAGCACGCGGAGAAGGCCAACGCGCAGCCCGCGCTGGCGCACGCGCTCCTGCGCGCGGCGCAGGGCGCGACGCCTCCGGCCGTGGCGGTGGCGCTGTGGCGGCACCTGGCGCAGCTGCTCCAGGGCCCGCTGGCGGACCCCGTGCGGGCGGAAGCGGCATGGCGCGAGGTGCTCGCGCGTGCGCCGGGTGACACCGCGGCGAGCGAGGCGGTGAAGTCGCTGCAGGCGGCCGCGGCGCTGGCGGATGATCCGAAGACGCGGCTGGAGACGGACATCGCCCGGCGCGAGGCGGCGGGTGCCTCGCCCGTGGAGCTGGAGCCGCTCGTGCGTCAGTGGGTGCAGCTGGCGCCCGAGGACATGCAGGCGGTGCAGCGGCTGCAGGCGCTGTGCGTGGCGCTGTCGAAGTTCGAGGAGGCGGCGGCGCTGGCGGGGAAGCTGGCGACGCTCTCCGAGACGCAGCTGGAGCGCAACGAGTGGACCGCGCGGCAGGCGAAGCTGTACGCGGAGCGGCTGAACCGCCAGGAGGACGCGGCGGACCTGTTCCTCGCGCTCTTGGCGGAGAACGTGTCCACGGGCGTGGTGGTGGGGGGCCTGGAGCGCCTCGCTGCCGGAGGCGTGCGCACGGCCGCGCTGACCGACGCCCTGGCGAACCACTACGGCCGCACGGGCGACCACCAGCGGCAGGTGGCGGCGCTCCAGCAGCAGCTGGAAGCCACGACGGATGCGCCCACGCGCAAGCGGCTGCTGACGGTGCTGGCCGGCATCCACGAGAAGCAGCTCGCGGACAGCCGTGCCGCTTTCGATACGCGGCTGCGCATGGTGCGCGAGGAGCCGAAGGACGAGTCGGGACGCGCGGAGACGGCGCGTCTGGCGCGCGACCTGTCCGCGCACGCGGAGCTGGGCCGCGTGCTGCGCACGCTCGCCACCGAGTCCGAGGATCCCGTCCTCGCGGTGCAGCTGCTCTCCGAGGCGTCGGTGCTGGCGGAAGAGGGCGGGATGGCGGCGGAGGCCATCACGGCGCTGGAGGCCGCGCTGTCGCGCTCGCCCGAGTCGCCGCAGGTGCTCCAGCGCCTCGTGCGGCTGTACGGACGCGCGGGCCGCTCCGCGGACGCGGAGACGCTGCTGCGCAAGCGCATCCACGCCACGCGCGGGCCGGAGCGGTTGGACCTGCTCCTGCGGCTCGTGGACCTGAACGTGGAGCTGGGCCGTCCGCAGCAGGCCGCCGAAGCGCTCCAGTCCGCCATCTCGCATGGTGGCGAGGAGGGCCGGCACCTGCCGCGCCTCGCGGAGCTCTACGAGAAGGCCGGCATGCAGCGCGAGCTGGGGGACACCCTGGCGCGGATGATCGGTCTGGCGGAGACGGCCGGTGACGCGGACCACGTGTCCCGGCTGAAGCTGCGCCGTGCGCAGCTGCTGCAGGGCTCGCAGGACGGCAGCGCTGAGGCGGTGCAGAGCTACGCGGACCTGCTGCGGCAGCGCCCGTCGGATCCGGACGCGCTCTCGGCGCTGGAGGCGATGCTGGCCTCGGGCCCGTCGCGCGAGGCGGCGGCGCGCGCGCTGATTCCGGCGTACGAGCGCACCAAGGAGCACCGCAAGCTGGTGGCGACGCTGGACGTGCTCGCGGAGGTGGCTCGCGACGACGCCGGGCGGGTGCAGGCGCTGCGTCACGCGGCCCAGGTGCACCTGGCGCACCTGCGGCAGCCGGAGCTGGCGTTCGCGTCGCTCGCGAGGGCGATGCGCCTGGCCCCAGCGGACGGAGGGCTCCGGGCCGCCGCGCGTCAGGCTGCGGAGGACGCGGACGCGCTCGACAGCTTCGCGGAGATCCTCTCCGAGCTGACGGAGGAGGGTGACGTGGGCCCCGCGCGCGCGGCGCTGCTGCGCGAGCTGGCGGAGGTGCAGGAGAAGAAGCTCGACGACCGGCCCGGCGCGGTGAAGGCGCTGCGCGCGCTGTTGGAGCTGGAGCCGGGCAACCTCGACAGCCTGCGGGCGTTGCAGCGGTTGCACCGCGCGGGCGAGGAGTGGGCGGCGCTGGCGGAGGTGCTGGAGAAGCTGGCGGCGGCCATCCAGGAGCCCGCGGATCAGCTCGTGTGCCTGCGCGAGGCCGCGCTGCTGCACGAGGCGAAGCTCACCGACAAGGAGAGCGCGGCGTCCGCGTGGCGCGCCATCGCGGAGCGCGACCCGGCGCAGCGCGAGGCCGCCACGGCGCTGGATCGCCTCTACACGGACCTCAACCGTCCCAAGGACCTGGCGTGGACGCTCACGCTGCGGCGCAACCAGGAAGGCCAGAGCCCGCAGGGGCGTGAGGTGTCCTTCCGCCTGGCGGAGCTGCTGCGCACGGTGCTGGACGACGCCAACGCGGCGCTGGGCCTCTACAAGCGCATCCTCACCGAGGACCCCGGCCACCCGGGCGCGAGGGCCGCGCTGGAGGCCTGGGTGAAGGCGGCCGTGCCCATGAGCGGCGCGGCGCTGGAGGTGCTGGACAAGGTGCTCGAGCAGGTGGGCGACCATGCCCGCCGCGTGGCGCTGCGCGAGACGCGGATGGAGTCCGCGCTCACGGTGGAGAAGATCATCCTCGCCGGAGAGGTCCGCCGCATCTACGAGCGCGACATGCAGCAGCCGTCGCTCGCGTTCATGTCGGCGGTGAAGGCGTTCGCCAACGACCTGGACCGCGAGGGCGTGCGTCCGGACCTGGAGCGGCTGGCCCGCGACACGGGCAGTCACGAGGTGCTGGCGGAGATCTACGAGAGCACCGCGGTGGAGCTCACCGCGGGAGACCCGGCGACGCTGGACCTGCTGCGCCGCGCGGCGGAGCTGCGCGAGAGCCTGGATCAGCCCGAGGAGGCCACGCGCCTCTGGAAGAACCTGCTGGCGGACGCGCCGCAGGACCGCCAGGCGCTGGAGGCGCTGTCCCGGCTCTACGAGAAGGGCCAGAACGCAAAGAGCCTGTCGGAGGTCTACGCCCGGCAGGCGCAGCTCTCGACCGACCCGGAGGCGCGGCTGGGCCTGCTGCTCAAGGCCGGCGAGGCCTACGCGAGCGCGGGCGAGGACGCGAAGGCCATCGAGGTCCTGCGCTCCGCGCTGGCGATCCGCAAGGTGCCCGAGGGGCTGCTGGCGCTCGACAAGCTGTATGCGAAGACGCGCCACTTCGTGGAGCAGGCGGACGTGCTGGATCAGCTCGCGGAGCTCGCGCCGGACGAGCCGGGGCGCCGCGCGTACCTGCTGCGCCGCGCGCAGTTGCTGGAGAAGGAAGTCGGCCCCACGGAAGCGCTGCCGGTGTACCGCCGGCTGCTGGAGCTGTCGCCGGGCGATGGCCAGGTGGTGGCGGGCCTGGAGCGCCTGCTCGCGCACGACGGGCCCCGCCTGGAGGCGGCGCGGTTGCTGGAGCCCGTCTACCGCGGCCTCAACGACACGCGGAAGCTGGTGGACGTGCTGGAGGTGCTCCTGCCGGGTGTTCCGCCGGAGAAGCGCCTGGAGCGGCTGCAGGAGATCGCCGTCCTGCGCGAGGGCCTGGGCCAGACGTCGCTGGCCTTCGTCGCGCGCCTGCGTGCGTTCAACGAACTGCCCGCGGAAGCCGGTGTGCGCGACGAACTGGAGCGGCTCGCGGCGGACTCGGGCTCCTTCGAGGAGGTGGCGGCGGCCTACGAGGATCAGCTGGAGCGCGACCCCGCGGAGCCCCTGGCGGGCGACCTGTGGCGGCGCCTGGCGGCCATCTACGACAACCGCCTGAAGCGCTACGACCTGGCGGTGCGCGCCCTGGAGCAGGTGAGCCGGCGCGACCCGATGAACAAGCCGGTGCTGGAGGCCATTGCCCGCGTGCACCGCCGCACGGGTGCGCACCGGGAGCTGGCGCTCGTCATGCGCCGGCAGGTGGCCGCGGAGCCGAATGCGTCCTCGCAGATCAACCTGCTCTTCGAGCTGGCGCACCTGGCCGAGGAGACGCTGGCGGACAAGTCGCTGGCGGCCCAGGCGTACCGCGAGGTGCTGGAGCGCCGGCCGGAGAACGCCAACGCGCTGAAGCTCCTGGGCCGCGTGCTCGCGGACATGGAGCGCTGGGCGGAGCTCGCGCAGCACGTCGAGCGCGAAATCCAGATGGCGGACGCGCGCGACGCGCAGGAAGAGGCGTCCGACCTGCGCGTGCGCCTGGGCCGGCTCAAGGTGTCGCGTCTGGATGATCCGCGCGGCGCGCTGGAGCTGTACCAGGCGGTGCTCGCGCGGCGCGCGGGCCACCCGGGTGCGGTGGGCGCGCTGGAGGAACTGGCGCGTTCGGAGAGCCCGCTGCGTGGTGCTGCGGCGAGCGCCCTGGAGCCCATCTTCGCTTCGGTGGGCAACCACCTGAAGCAGGTGGAGATGCTGGAGTCGCGCGCCTCCGCGGAGGCCGTGCCGCAGGAGCGGGCCGCGCTCCTGCGCCGCATCGCGGAGATCTACGCCAACGCGCTGGAGAACGCGGAGATGGGGTTCCTCTCCGCCACGCGCGCGCTGCGCGAGCTGCCGGAGGACCCGCGCTCGCTGGAGCTGTGCATCCAGCTGGTGGACAAGGCGGAGGCGCCCGAGGAGCTGTGCGCGGTGCTGACCGAGGTGGCCCCCAAGGCCAGCGACGCGGCCCGCGCGGAGCTGTACCGCGCGCTCGCCCGGATGCAGGTGGACCTGGGTGAGCCGGCCGAAGCGCTCCAGTCGTGGAAGCGCGTGCTGGAGCTCAAGCCCACGGACACCGAGGCGCTGGATGGCACCGCGCGGCTGGTGGCCTCGACGGGCCGTCCCTCGGAGCTGCTGGAGGTGCTGCGCCGTCAGCTCGCGCTGTCGGAGGAGCCGGCGCGGCGCGCGGCGGTGCTCCACCAGATTGGCGCGTTGCAGGAGGAGCAGCTCAAGGATCCGCTGGGCGCGCTGGCCACGTTCCGGCGCCTCCTGGAGCTGCAGCCGGACGACGCGGTCGCGCTCGCGCGCATGGACAGCCTCTGCCAGAAGCAGGAGCGCTGGCCGGAGCTCGCGGACGTCCTCGCGCGGCGCATCGCGCTGATGCCGCCGGAGGAGGGCCTGGAGCTGAAGTTCCGCCTGGCGACGGTGCGCGAGTCCAAGCTGCTCGACAAGGCGGGCGCGCTGTCGCTGTTCGGCGAGGTGCTGTCCATGCAGCCCAACCACCCGGGCGCGGTGGGCCGCATGGAAGCCATCGTGGCGCGCGAGCCGCAGAACCTGCTCGCGGTGGAGACGCTGCTGCGCGCCTTCCGCGCGAGCGGCGACGTCACGCGGCTGGCGCAGCTGATCGAGACGCGCGTGGGCGTGTCGCCGGACGCCATCGAGCGCAAGCAGCTGCTCGGCGAGCTGGCCACGCTGCGTGAGACGCAGGGCGAGGGCGAGCTGGCCTTCCTCGCGCTCTACCGCGGCTTCAAGGAAGACCCGAACGACAGCGAGGTCCGCCGCCGCCTGGAGAACGCCACCGACGTCGCGGGCAGCTACGACGAGCTGGTGGTGCTCTACGAGGAGGCCCTGCCGCGCATCGCCGAGGCCGCCGACGCGGCCCAGGTGTGCCTCAAGCTGGGCCAGGTGCTGGAGACGCGCCTGCGCGACCCGGATCGCGCGGTGTCCTACTTCGAGCGTGCGCGCACGCTGCACACGTCGGTGCAGCAGAGCTCGCTCGTCGCGTTGGACCGCCTCTACCTGCACCTGGAGGCATGGCCGGAGCTGGCCGGCGTGCTGGAGGCGCTGGCCACCGGCGCGACCCAGCCCGCGGACAAGATCGGCTTCCTCTTCCGCCTGGGGCAGCTCTACCAGGAGCGGATGGACAGCCCGGACCGCGCCGCGGGGGCCTACGAGGCCATCCTCGCGCTGGATCCGTCGCACCTCGCCTCGGCGCGGCTGCTGGAGGGCATCTACGAGGGCGCGGGCGCGTCCGAGAAGCTCTACGCCATCCTGAAGCTCCAGGCGGACAAGGTCTCCGGCAGCGAGCGGGACCGCGTCCTGGGCAAGATGGCGCAGGTGTCGGCCGAGGGGCTGTCGGACCTGGGCCGCTCCATCGACCTGTACCGCGAGCTGCTGGCGAAGAACCCGCGCAACGAGCAGGTCTTCAACGCGCTGGAGTCGCTGTACGAGCGCGCGGACCGTCCGCAGGAGCTGCGCGAGATGCTCGAGGGCCGCCTGGCCATCACGCTGGATCCGCGTGAGGTGGTGCGCCTCAACGAGCGCCTGGGCCGCGTGGTGTACCGCCTGCTCAAGCAGCCGGAAGCGGCGGTGCCGTACTTCAAGGCGGCGCTGGACCGCGACGCGCGCCACCGCGGCGTGCTGGACACGCTGCGCGAGCTGTACGACGAGACCGGTCAGCGCGAGGAGCTGGTGGGCGTGCTGCGCCGCCTCATCCCGCTGCAGGACAGCAGCGACGGTGTGAAGGCGCTCCGCCTGCGGATGGCGGAGGTGCTCGCGGGCATGGGCCGGCGCGAGGAGTCGCTGGACGCGGCCCGCCGCGCGCTGGAGGTGGAGCCGCACGCTGTTGCCGACCTGGAGCGCGTGTACGCGCTGTCCGTGTCGCTGCGCGCGTGGAACGACGCCGTGCGCGCCCTGGAGCTCAAGGTCCAGGTGCACCTGGCGACCGAAGAGCGCGACCCCGCCATCGCCGCGTACTTCACGGTCGCGGACCTGTGGGAAGGGCAGGGCGGCAAGCCGGAGCTGTCCGCCGGCGCGCTGGAGAAGGTGCTGGAGCTCGACCCCGCCAACCGCACCGCCTACGAGCGCGTGTGCACGCTGTACCGCGCGAACAACGACTGGCGCGCCTACGCCACGGTGATGGACCGCTACATGCCCCACCTCGTCACGGACGAGGAGAAGATGGCGGCGCTGCGGGAGATCGCCCGGGTACAGGAGGAGCGCCTGGGCCAGAAGGACGTGGCCTTCCTGGCGCTCTGCCGCGCGCTGCAACTGGACGCGGCCGAGGACGCGCTGCGCGAAGAGGTGGAGCGGCTCGCGGACGAGACGGGCAGCCACGAGGAACTGGCGGCGGTCTACGAGGAGGTCGCGGACGAGCTGCCGCGCGGCCCGCTCGCGGAGCGCATCTACGCCACGCTCGCGCGCATCCACGACTCGCGGCTGGATGATCCGCAGGCCGCGGAGGCCGCGTTCCGGAAGATCCTCGAGTTCGACCCCACCAACGCCACCGCGCTGGACGGGCTGGCGGCGGTGTTCCAGCGGCGCGGCCGCGACCGCGAGTACGTCGTCGCGCTGGAGCAGAAGCTGGAGGCGGCGGGCTCCATCGAGGCGCGCAAGGGCATCCTCAAGGAGATCGCCCGCGTCTGGGACGAGACGCTGGACGACCCCACGGAGGCCGCCAGCGCCCTGCTGCGCGCGCTGGAGCTGGAGCCGGACCTGGAGACGCTCGGCGTCCTCACGAACCTCTACCGGCGCGGGAACGCGTTCCGCGACGTGGCCACCACGCTGCTCCGGGCCCGCGACCTCGCGGCGTCCAACGAGGAGCGTGCGCGCATCCAGGTGGAGGTGGCGACCGTCTACGAGCGCGACCTCAAGGACGACGAGTCCGCGGTCTCCGCGTTCCGCATGGCGCTGGAGTTCGACCCCTACAACCGCGAGGCGCTGGAGTCGCTGGAGCGGCTGCACACGCGGTTGGACCAGCCGGCGGACCTGCTCGCCATCTACGAGCGGATGCTGGAGCTGTCGCAGGACTACCGCGAGAAGGTCCGCGTCCTCTTCCGCAGCGCGACCATCTGGGAGGACACGTACCAGAACCCGGCCAACGCCGACGCGTGCGTGGAGGGCGTGCTCTCCATCGACCCTCAGAACGTGCCGGCCATCAAGTCCCTCATCCGGCTGCGCCGCGCGCAGTCCCGGTGGGAGGACCTCCTCCTCGCGTACGAGCGGCAGCTCGCGCTCGCCACCAGTCCGCAGGAGCAGGCGGAGCTGTACGTGGAGATGGGCAACGTCCAGTACCAGAACCTCAAGGCCGTGGACCGCGCGGTGAACAGCTACCACGCGGCGCTCGCTACGGACCCCGAGTCCCGTCAGGCGCTGCACGCCCTGGGCAACCTCTACGAGCGCAGCGGCAACTGGCCCTTCGCGCTGGAGATGCTCCAGAAGGAAGCGCAGGTCGTGGGCAGCGACCCGGCGGCGGTGGAGCTGTGGCACCGCCTGGGGAAGATCAACGAGGACATGCTCTCGGACATGTCGAGCGCGCGGAACGCGTACCAGCAGGCGCTCGCCATCGACCCGGGCCACCTGCCCACCATCCGCGCCCTCAAGGGCATCCAGGAGCAGGAGCAGGACTGGAGCGGCTACGAGCAGACGCTGCTGCAGGAGGCGCAGCAGACGGATGATCCGGCCGCCAAGGGCAAGGCCCTGCTGGACGTCGCGCGCTACCACGCGGAGACGCGCGAGGACCGCGACACGGCCACGCCCTACTGGGAGGAGACGCTCAAGCACGTCCCGGACAGCCTGGAGGCGGCGCGCCCGCTGGCGGACGTCTACATCGCGCGCGAGGACTGGTCGTCCGCGGAGCGGATGCTGGACATCGTCACGCGCAAGATGGCGGAGAAGGCCATGGCGGAGAAGGACCCCGCCATCGCGCAGGACCTCTGCCGCCAGCTCTACCGGCTGGGCTACGTGACGGAGAAGCTGGGCCGCCGCGACAAGGCCCTGTCCTCGTACGAGAAGGCCTACGGCCTGGACGCCACGTACCTGCCCGCGCTCGAGGGCTACGGCAACCTGCTGGTGCAGGCGAAGCGGTACGAGGACGCGCTCAAGGTCTTCCAGACCATCCTCATCCACCACCGCGAGGAGCTGACGGACCTGGAGGTCGTGGAGGTCTACTGGCAGCTGGGCGACGTGCACGCCGCGCTCGGCCAGACGGACCGGGCGCAGAACCACTTCGAGAAGGCGCTCGCCATCGACCCGCAGCACGAGCAGACGCTGCGCGCGCTGGTGACGCTGATGGACAAGGCGGGCAACTACGACAAGTCCGCGGAGCTTCGCCAGGAGCTCGTCAACAGCCTGGAGGGCGAGGCCAAGGTCAAGGTCTACCTGGAGCTGGGCCGCATCGCGCGCGACGAGCTGCACGACCCGTACATGGCCATCGACGCGTTCACCGGCGCCCTCAAGACGCAGCCGGACGCGCCGGAGGTGATGGACGCGCTCTACCGGCTGCTGCGCGAGACGCGTCAGGGCCAGAAGGCCGCGGATGTGCTGGGCCGCATGCTGGCGCTGCCCGCGCTCGCCCTGGAGCCGCACAAGGCCAAGCGCGTGTGGTTCGCGCTCGGCGAGATCCGCCGCGACGAGCTGAAGGACGTGGAGGGCGCGACCCAGGCCTTCAACGCCGCGCTCGACCTGGACCACCGCTTCGTGGAGGCCTTCAGCGCGCTGGAGGCGATGCTCGGCGGCGCGCGCCAGTGGAAGGTGCTGGAGGAGAACTACACCCGCATGCTCGCGCGTCTGCCCAAGACGCCGGACACGCACCCCGCGCGCATGACGCTGTGGCGCGCGCTGGGCGACCTGTACCTCCAGGTGCTCAAGCATCCGGAAGGCGCGGTGGCCGCCTACGGCGTCGCGGCGAAGGGCCTGCCGGATGACGCCTCCATGCAGGAGACGTTCGCGGAGGTCGCGGGCCAGATGCCGGGCCGCGAGGAAGAGGCCATCGTGGCGCTGCGCCGCGCGCTGCCGAACACGCAGAACCCGCGCAAGGTGGTGGGCCACCTGGTGCGGCTGTCCGCGGTGCGTAAGGACTACGACGCCGCGTGGCTCGCCGCGCAGGCGGTGTCGGGCCTCCTGGGCGAGGCGGGCGAGGACGAGCAGGAGATCCTCACCAAGCTGGGGCCCTACGCGAAGAAGAAGGAACTGGCGCAGCGTCCGCTGACGGACCGGCTGTGGCAGACCGCGCTCTTCCACCCGAAGGTGCGCGGGCCGCTGTCGGAGCTGTTGGGCCTGCTCTTCGAGAAGGCCGGACACCTGTACGCGGTGCCCTTCCCGCAGTACCAGCTGGTGCCCAAGCGCCACCGCATCGACGTGGCGACGGCACAGGAGTACCACGTCAACCACTACCGCTACGTCGCGCGGCTCTTCGGCATGGAGGCGGTGGAGCTGTACTCGCCCTTCCTCGTGGCCACGCGCGAGCGGCTGGCGAAGCGCTCCAACGAACCGGCCCCCGAGCCGCTCGTGAACGTGGATCTGCTCCAGACGCATCCCGCGTGTGTGCGTGTGGGCGGCAAGTACTTCGCGGAGCAGGGACAGAAGGAAGTGTACTACCTCCTGGGTCGCACCCTGGCGCTGGCGCGTCCGGAGCTGGCGTTCAGCCAGCGCGTCGCGCCCGAGCGGTTGGAGGCCGTGGTGCAGGCGGCGCTCAGCCTGGTGGTGGGCAACGTGCGCTACACGGTGGATCCGCGGCTGGTGGACGTGGAGCGGCAGCTGCTCCAGAAGAGCCTGAGCGAGCCGGACCGGGCCGCCCTGGCGAAGGTGGCGAGGGCCTACCTGCCCACGGCAACGCCGCAGGACGTGCGCACGTGGCTGGAGGGCGCGGAGCTCACCGCGTCGCGCGCGGGCCTCTTCGCCGCGGGCGAGCTGGAGCCCGTGCGCCGCATGGTGCAGGGCGAGACGGGGTCCTCCTTCCGTGTCGCGCCGCGCACCAAGCTGCGGGAGTTGCTGGTGTTCGCCACCTCCGAGGACCTGCATGAGCTGCGTGTGGCCGTTGGCACACACGTCGAGGTCCAGGTGCGAAAGTAGGGCCCTCAGACCGCAACGAGGGTTCACGCGTTGAAAGCAGGCGGGCGTTCAAGGCAGGTGTCCTTGATCTCCGCCTGCGGCCACTTCTACGATTCAGACGGGATTTCGCCCGTCATTTCTGAGGCTTACGGGAACGATGCGTTTCGTCTGCGACAGCTGCCGCGCGCAGTACATGATCAGCGACGACAAGATTGGCCCCAAGGGGGTCAAGCTTCGTTGCAAGAAGTGCGGTCACACCATCCTGGTGAGGCCCGCCGGTGCATCGGCGTCGAAGGAGGGCGGGGCGGAAGTCTCCGCGTCCACGGAGGCCAAGAGCAGCGCGGATGCGAACGCGCCCCGCATCGTGGAGTCGTCCGGCACGGGGCTGCCCGCCTCGCTGGGCACGCCGCCGGAGGGTGGCCTCTTCACGGACGTGGAAGAGGATGAGATTGGAGCGGTCTTCGACCAGGTCCTGAGCACGGGTTCGCAGAAGCTCAAGGCAGCGGAAGCGGAAGCGGAGGCCAAGGCCGCGAAGGCGGAGGCCGTGCGCAAGCTCGCCGAGGCCGAATCCGCCGAGCCGACCGCGGAGGAGAAGGCCGCCGCCGCGTCGCACGAGTGGTACGTCGCCATCGACGAGAAGCAGGTGGGCCCCTGGACGGTGGAGAAGGTGAAGGACGCCTGGGACCGCGGCGAGGTGGGCCCGGACAACCTCTGCTGGCGCTCGGGCTTCAGCGACTGGATTCCCCTGTCGGAGACGGCGGAGCTGGCATCGGTGCTGGCGCCGCGCCCGGCCAAGCCGGTCATCGTCGCGCCCGCGCCGGTGTCCACGTCGTCGCCCACGCTTCCCGCCGGTCCGGTGGAGTCCGCCTTCAGCGCGGGCGCCTCCCGTCCGGGCGCGGGTGGCAACTCGGCCGTGGCCGAGGAGCCGGTGGGCTGGAAGCCCTCGGCCGCGAGCGTGCTGGCCTCGCTGGTGAAGGAGGAGAACGACGCCCTCAGCAAGCCGCCGCCGCGTCCGGCGCCGTCGCTGGAGCGCGAGCCCTTGTCACAGTCGCGCCTCCTGGACGTGCCCGTGCCGCCGCCGGAGCCGGTGTCCTCTCCGGCGATGCCCGGTGCCATGATGGCCGCCGCGCCCCAGGCCTACGCGCCGCCGCAGCCGCAGGGCTACGCGCCGCAGCCGCCGGTGCAGCAGCAGTACGCGCCGCAGCCGCCCGCGGCCTATGCGCCGCAGCAGCCCCAGATGCCGTACGGACAGCAGCCGCAGGGCTATCCGCCTCCGGGGTATCCGGCGGCCTATCCTCCGCCCGCGGCGGCACCGGCGGGCGGCAAGGGCCGCACGGGGATGATGGTCGCGGTGACGGCGGGCGTGCTGGTGATGGCGGGCGCCGCGGTCGTCTTCGTCGCGCGCGGCAATTCGTCCGAGCGGCCCGCGGAGCAGCCGGTCCAGGTCGCGGCCGCGCCGACCCCCAAGGCGGAGATGCCGCCCATGCCGCCGCCTCCCGCGGCGGTGCAGACGCCTCCTCCGGCGGCGGTGCAGCCCGCGGCGACGCCGCCCCCTCCTGCCGGAACGCCGGCGGAAGGCACGGCGGCGACCGCTGCGGGGACGCCTGCCGCCGCTGGCACTCCGGCGGCGGGGGCGACGCCGCCCGCCGTGGCCACGGCTCCGGCCGCCACGCCGACGCCTCCTCCTCCCGCGGCGGAGGTGAAGCCTGCCTCCGCGTCGCCCAACACGGGGACGGCGGTGGCGCGCGTGGACTCGCGCAACCATCGCAAGTCGGGCTCCAGCGGGAGCCGAGGCTCCTCGCGGGATGACGACGAGGGCGACGCGATCACCGTGTCGAAGCCTTCCGCTGCGTCGTCGTCTTCGTCATCGAGTTCCGGTGGCGGGGATGACGACTTCGACGAGCTGTTCGGCACGAAGAAGACGACGGCCGCGAAGCCCGCGAGCAAGCCGACGGCGACGGCGTACATCCCGCCCGAGCCGGGAGGCGGCACGCTGGATCGCCTGCAGCAGTCGGACATCATGCAGGTGGTGCTGAACAACAAGCCGGCCATCGTGAAGTGTGTGAACGAGCAGAAGCAGAAGGACCCATCGCTCAGCGGCAAGCTGGTGATGCGCTGGACGGTCCAGACGAGCGGCAAGACGACCGCCGTGTCGTGCCGCACGGATGAGTTCCGCTCGAGCCACATGGCCACGTGCATCACGGGCCTCATCAAGAGCTGGTCGTTCCCGAAGCACCAGAAGCAGGGCGAGCCCATCGATTTCCCGTTCACGTTCTGAAATCCAGCAGCGACATCGCCGTCACATATGACGGCGATGTCGCTGTGACGTGCGTCAGGATTGTGCGCTTTCGTGAACAGTGAATTTCCTCGGCTGGGGGCCGTGGAAAGGTCGGTCGACACTCGTTGACACATCTGGAGCGAGAGGACTAAAGCCCGCTCGACTTCAAACCCGGTGTCTGGAGTCAGGTGGCCGGAGACGCCGGGCGACGTAACCCATCCAGGAGGATGTTCCGAATGCAGCTGCGTAAGATGATGGTGATGCTCGCCGCGGTGAGCTCGATGAGCCTGGCCCTGACGGCCTGTGGCGATGACGCGACGACGGTTGATTCCTGTACGTCGGACACCGACTGCTCCTCCGGTTTCTGCAACACGACCGCCGGCGTGTGCATGGAGACCTGCGAGAGCGCCGCGGACTGCCCGGACAGCGAGAAGGAGTGCGCCGTGCTGGCCGGTTCGAGCAAGACGCAGAAGGTCTGCCAGTGCAAGACCGACGAGCTGTGCAAGACGGACGACTCCTCGACCCTGGTCTGCGGCACCGTGTCCAAGCGCTGCGAGGAGCCCGGCTCCGGTCCTGCGGCCTGCACCAAGGACGCTGACTGCGGCTCCGGCAACACCTGCAACACCACCACGGGTGAGTGCAGCCCGGCCGCGACGACCTGCACCGGTGAGGGCAAGGCCACCTGCGCGTACGGCTCGGCCTGCTACAGCGGCACCTGCTCGGCGCCCCCGACCCCGACCTGCGAGAACTACCAGAACTTCGGTAACAAGGCCGCGCTGGGCACCACGGGCCCGATCATCTTCAAGGTCGCGACCGGCACCGCCACCACGGACACGGCCTTCTGCGGCAACACCTCGACCAAGCGCGTGAAGATCACCATCTCCGCGTACTCCGACACGGCCTGGCCCGCGACGTCCGCCGGCCTGAACGGCTTCCTCTACGTCCTCGTGAACGGCAATACCCAGGCTCCGTCGATCAGCTCCTCCACTGGCAACTACACGGTTTCGGGGAACCGCGCGGACATCGTCGCCAACATCTGCGTGCTGCCGTCGTCCAACACCACCTCCCTGGGCTACTACTTCACGGGTGGCAACTTCGCGTGCCACCAGGCCAACTACTAAGGCCTGGATGACGGGCCCCTGACGTATCCAGGGACCGCAGTCCATCGAAGTCATTGGAGCCCCGCCCAGGAATCACGGGGCGGGGCTCTTCGTTTCTTCCGCGGTCAGGACATCCAGGGGTTGGGTGGAGGCTTCAAGGCGCGAGGATGTCCCATGAATTTCAGTCGGTTTTTCTCCGTCCTGTCTGGTGCGCGCTGGGGCGTTCCGGCGACTTCAAAAGGAGACTCCATGCAGTCCAAGAAGCTGATGCGGATGTTCACCCTGGGCCTGGCTCTCGCAACTCCTGTGGCTTTCGCGGGAGACACCACGACGCAGCTGGCGTGTCCGGAAGGCACCAAGCAGGCCGGCTCCAAGGCGGACGGGCTGTTCTGCCGTAAGCCGGAACTGGCCGGTGGAAACCTCGTCGCGCACGGCCCCTACCGCTCGTTCCACGCGAATGGAAAGAAGGCGGCGGTGGGCCAGTACTTGAACGGCCACAAGACGGGAACCTGGTTCTTCTACGACGAGGCTGGCAACGAGTACGACAAGATTGAGTTCCGTGAGAGCAACTATCACGGTGCCCGGACGCTCTCCTTCGCGAACGGCAAGCCTCGGTTCATCGAGCATTACCAGAACGGCCTGAAGGATGGCGTGTTCCAGGAGCTGAGCGAGGACGGCAAGGTCGTTCGTGAGAGCCGCTTCGAGAAGGGCAAGGAAGTCGCCGCCAAGTAGCCAGGCGGACGTGGTCAGGAGGGCCCCAGCCTGCTTTCCAGGCCGGGGCCCTTCGCATTGCGGGGCTTTCCCTTGGGGCCCCAGCCAGATAGGAACAACGCTGTGAAGGCCCCCTCTCTCGTTCCAGTCCTCTCCGCTGTCCCTGTCCGCACGGTGTCGGAGATGGGACTGCGTGAACTTGAGCGCATCCGGCTCATCTTGAGAGGTGGCTCGGTCATCGACTGGCGGCGGATGCACTTCCAGACGCGGGATGAGGTGGACCGGTTCCTGCGCCTCTGCCAGTTGGATGTGTCGCGGCCCTACGACGATGCCTGGGGCCGGACGGTGCTAGCCGATGCAGTGGAGTACCTGCGCAAGACCTTCGACTACCGGGTCGCGGACGCGGTGGCCCAGCCGGAAGAGCTCCATGACCTCTTCCTGTTTGCCTCAGGGGCGAAGGGCCTTGCTCGGTACCGGCGGATCGCCTGCATCGTTCTGAAGGTGATGCACGTCATCCAGCACATTGAAGGGCGTGACCTGATCTTCCGGCTGGCCGCCTCCGAGGCTGAACTGGCGGAGATGGTCACGGAGAAGGTGCTGGGCGTTGCTCGAGAGATGAAGGAGATGGGCTTGCCCATCGTGGAGTTCGCCCACTCCATCAAGACGCGGGACTCCCTGGTCACGAAGCTGATCGCGAAGAAGGAGACCGTGGCGGCGCAGGTCTATGACCGCACGCGGTTCCGCGTCATCACCCGCAAGCGGGAGGACCTGTTGCCGGTCCTCTACTTCCTGACGCAGCGTTTGTTCCCCTTCAACTTCGTCGTCCCCGGGCAGACGGAGAACTCGCTGCTGCCGTTCAAGGGACTGCTTGATGAGAACCCTCACTTCGAGCAATTCATCCCTCAGCTCCACTTGGACCGGGACTTCGAGGACCGTGAGGACCGGACGGGGAATGCCTTCTCGGGGGATTCCTACCGGGTCCTCAACTTCGTCGTGGACCTTCCTCTGCGGATGGACCCCTACCTGCCTCCGCCCGAAAGTGATACCCGCCCTCGAAAGGGGCGGGTCACCTTCGCGCTCGTCGAATTTCAAATGGCGGATGAGGAAACGGCACGTCGCAATGAACTCGGAGACAACGCTCATGAGAGCTACAAGCGTCGGCAGAAGCGACGAGTCCTCAACCGCCTGAGCCGCGGACTGGTCGTGCCGAAGCGTCAGGGGTAGGTTGTCATTGACTGGAACACATCGACGAATTTTGTGAACGCCACGCCATGAGTCTCCACCTCATGGCGTAGACGTATCCGTGCGTTGATGGCTTTCCTGCAGGCGCCCGTCTACGAGGCTGTAGCGCAAACCTCGTTGCCGCCAGTGAAGAAGAATCCGGCTGTATAGCTTGCAGCCACTGTCAGAACGCACAGGTTCACATCGAAGGTGATGTGCTTGCCCTGGTTTGTGGTCGTGACGTTCTGAAGGGCCAGTGCGTTGAACTCACCCCCGGCAGGACTAACGAAGTAGATGCGGCCGTAGAGTTCCTCGCGCGAAGTCGGCAGATCGGCGGCTGGCGCATACGCTTTGAGTCGGAACGTTGCTCGCGTTAGCCCCTCCCGCCCGCAGAAGGTAAAGTCGGGCGCAAACCTGATCGCTGTGGCTTCATAGATTACCGGGCCTGTCGACGTGCTGGCATCCCAGGATCTGCCGTGAATCGTGAAGTTGTCACAGGCGGAGTTCGGTGATGCGGAGCACCGACCAGTATCGGGATGACAGTAGTCGCCATAGCTGCATCCCGCTGGTTGATAGGCACTCCTATGACAGAGCCCCTCAAGGGGGGCCGCCTGAGCGGTACCTTCTGCCTGGTTTGATACTTCGTCTGTGGAGAACGCCGGGCCGCAGCTGTAAAGCGTAAGGGTTGCCGTGACAGCCTTGATCAGAACGAAGCGTTTGTCGGTCATTGGATTTTCGGGGTGAAGTTAGTTGTTGAGTTGAGAAATGTGGATGCTTACTGCGGTTGCGTCCTCTTCAAGCCATGCGACCAGGGGTTGGCCATTCGAACTCATGGCGACGGAGGGCTTGGAGGCTGGCGTGCCTGTGGTCGTTAGTGCATTGAGTGGCTCGGTAATGGGTTGCCAGCCACCAGAAACCCAGCGGCTGACAAATACGCTTCTCTCTGCGCCAGTGATGCCACTCCACGCCAGGATATGTGGGGTTCCCGTGCTCATGGCCAGCACGGGCTCTACATTGCCGGTGGATGATGCGCTGAGTGAGTCGGGTGAGGTCCATCTTGTCCCTTCCCACCGCGCCCATTGAATCCGACCATCTGAGGTCGGTTTCGAAGCGGACTCAGACCACGCGACCCAAGGGCGGCCATTGCTGTCGACTGCGATGGATGGACTCCAGGATGCGTTTCCAAGAACGCTTCCCCCCATCGGATTTGACTCGTTCTCGGCGACACCGACGACGACCCGGCCGTCGTAGGTGCTCGTGTCCAGGATGCTATACGAGACGTAGATGCTGCTCGCGGAAGCCACAGTGGAGAACGAGTAGACGCGTGGCGATTCCGGGGGACGCGGAATGACTGTACGTGTCCACGATTGTCCCCCAGCACTTAACTGGTAGTGGCCAATCTCCGCGATGACTTCGTTGCCATTGAGTGCATAGAGGTGAAGGACTCCGTTCAGCTCCGCTGCGAGGGAAGGTGCTGATATTTCGAAGTCGCCAGAGTGTGGAGGAATGGATGGGAGGGATTCCCAGCTCGTTCCAGTCCATCGGCGTACAAAGAGAGAGACATTCTCTCCGGTTCCAGTCTCTTCATGCCATGCAACGACTGGTCGGTTCGCGGAGTCAATGAGGAGCGTAGGCTGCGTTGCGTCCGTACCTGCGCCGGCCAAGCCACTCAATCCGCCCCCCAGCATGGACCAGGCAGTCCCTGTCCAACGAGCCACATGGATATTCTTGCTCGCTCCGTCTGACTCTGCCCATGTGATCACGGGCTGAGCATTCCGATCCATCTTCAGCACGACGCCTTCGGCAGATGTCCTGCCCTCCACCGCGCTGATTGCGCCGCCCAAAGGCAACCACGTCGGCGCGGAGAAGGCCCAGGTTGGGGCGTTCACCAGGCTGTTTCCCGCCAGGTCCGTGAGCGCGCTCGCAGCGGCAGTGAGGTCGACCTGGACGGTGCTCGGTGCGCTCAGGGCGCTCAGGGGCGTCACGGTCAGCGTCTTACCGTCCGCGGAGAGCGCCACGGACTTCGCGATGGCATCCCCGGTCCCCGTCTTGAGCCCCACCGTCGCCTCCGTCACCGAGAGCGGATTCATGGGCTCACTGAAGGTGACCTGGATGGACTCGTGGACCCCCACGGTCGCCGCGTCCCTGGCCGGCAGGAAGGTCGCCACCGTGGGCGCGGTCCGGTCCACGGTGACCGTGCGTGCCGCACTGGTGAAGACCGCTCCGCCGCGGGTCGCGCGGATGGATAGCTGGTAGGTGCCCTCGGCCTCTGAAGTGGTGTCCCAGGTGAACGAGTAGGGACTCCCCGTGGGCTTCACGAGCACCGTGGTGTCCTTCATGATTTCCACCTGCTCCGCTGCGCCTCCTTCCACCGTGAACTGCAGGAGCAGGGGGCCCCGCGTGTACGCCCTTCCGGGCGTGGGCACGACCCAGTTCACCACCAGGTCGCCGGGCTTCCCCACCGTCACCGCTACCGTGGCCTGCTTCGTGACCGAGCCGCTCTTGCCCTGGAGCGTCAGCGTGTAGGCCCCGGGCACCGTGCCCGCTCCCACGCGGATGCTCAGGGTCGCTCGCGTTTCTCCCTTGGGCAGGGTGAAGGACTGGAGCTCAATGCCCGCGGGCGGGGACACGAGGCTCCAGGTGACCGCGCCTCCCGCGGTGTCGACCCATGCGAGCCGGACGTCGCAGTCCAGGGTTCCCCCTGGGAGGACCTGCTCCTGGGCAGGCGTCGCCGTGAAGGTGAAGTCCGCGTCGGGGTCCGTTTGCGGGTCTTCCTTGGGCGGGTCATCCAGCGGAGGAACGTCGATGCATGCGGGGCTCAGGCCGATGCAGCTGAGCAGCAACAGGTGTTTCAGGTTGGGCATGGGGGCGTGTTCAGCAAGGTCGGGGCCGGTCGGTCCCGAGGGAGAACACTGCCATGCCCGTCCGCGGAACAGGACAGGCGTCCGGCGCTGGAAACACGCCTGCCCGCCGCCCCCGGGTTTCGGGTGGGGACGCGCGGGCAGGGGAGGGACTTCAGAAGGCCGCGGACTACTTCTTCTTGCGGTTCTTCTTCTTGTTCTCCTTCTCCTTCTTGCGCCGCTCCTTGATGGCGTCGCGGTCGTCCGGCTTGCTCACGGACGGGGGCGCGTAGCCCATCAGACGGGCCTTGGCCATCGCGGCCTGACCCATGGGCGGCGTGTAGCCCGGGGCGATCTGCGGCAGCTGCATGGGCATGCCGCCCATGCCTCCGCCCATCGCGGACATGGCCTTCTCCAGCGCCTTCGGGTCCTTCCCGAACATGCTGCCCAGGTCCATGTTCTTCATCTGGCCCAGCTGCCCCAACTGCTTGAAGCCGGGGATGCGGCCCAGCAGGCCCGGGTTCTGGCCGATGGTGCCCATCACCTGCTGCATCATCCCGAACTTCTGCAGGAGCTCGCGCACCTCCTCCGGCTTGCGGCCACTGCCCTTGGAGATGCGGTTGATGCGGCTGGCGTTGATGATGTCCGGACGCAGGCGCTCCTTCTGCGTCATCGAGTCGTACATCGCCTCGATCTTCGTGAGCTCCTTCTCGTCCGGGTTCAGGTGCTCGGTGAGGTCGCCGAAGAGAGGGAACTTCTCCAGCAGGTCCTTCAGCGGGCCCATCTTGCGGACCATGCGGATCTGCTCGACGAAGTCCTTCATCGAGAACTGGCCGGAGAGCAGCTTGCGCGCGTCGTCCTCGGCCTTCTTCTCGTCGACGACCTTCTCGAAGTCCTTCATCAGGCCGACGATGTCGCCGAAGCCCAGGATGCGGCCCGCGAGGCCCTCCGGACGGAACTCCTCCAGCTTGTCCATCGACTCGCCCATGCCGAGGAACTTGATGGGCTTGCCCGTTACTTCCTTGATGGACAGCGCCGCGCCGCCGCGCGCGTCACCGTCCAGCTTCGTCAGGATGAAGCCGTCCAGCGTCAGGCGCCGGTCGAACTCGGCCGCCGTGCGCACCGAGTCCTGGCCGATCATCGCGTCGCACACCAGCAGGATGGTGTCCGGCTGCACGTTGGACTTGATGGACTCCAGCTCCGTCATCAGCGTCTCGTCGATGGCGAGCCGGCCCGCCGTGTCGATGAGCACCACGTCGCACTTCTGCTCGCGCGCGGCCGCGTAGCCCCGCTTCGCCAGCTCGGGCGGCTGCACGCCGGGCTCGTGGTAGACAGGGACCTTCAGGCGCTCGCCCAGGACCTTGAGCTGATCCACGGCGGCCGGGCGGTAGATGTCCGCCGCGACCAGGAGGGGCTTGCGCCCTTCCGCGAGGAGCCGGCTGGCGAGCTTGCCCGTGGTCGTCGTCTTACCGGAGCCCTGGAGGCCCACCATCATGATGCCGGACAGCTGGCCCTTGGGCTTCAGGTGGAGGCTCGTGTCCACCGGGCCCATCAGGGCCTCCAGCTCGTCGTGGCAGATCTTGATGAAGTGGTCCATCGCGCTGACCTTGCGCTTCTGGCCCCCCGCATCCGTGACGGACGTCTGCACCACCTCGCCCACGGCCTTCTCGCGGACGCGGGCGACGAACTTCTTCACCACGTCGAAGGCGACGTCGGCCTCCAGCAGGGAGACGCGGATGTCTCGCAGCGACTCGTCCACCAGCTCGGGGGTGAGTTCGCTCTTGCCGGCGAGGCGGTTCTTGGCGGCCCGGAAGCCCTTGGTGACGGTCTCAAGCATGGGGGGCGCTTTATAACAGCGTCCCGCCGGATGCGACGGTCACGGAAGCCCCGGTCGTCCAGCAGTGGAGGAATCGAGGGGCTTTCCCCACCACCCGGGATGCCTCCGCCCCGGGAGCCCCACCCCGGAAGGCCCTTCTGGCCCCGTCCGGGCTCAGTCCGGTGCCGTCCAGGCCCTGGAATCGGCTCCGGGCTCGGGCAGTCCGTCCGGGCGCCCGAGTGCCGTGCACAGCGCGTTCAGCACCACGCGCGACTTGAGGAGCATCTCGTCCAGTTCGGCCGCCGGGTCCGAGAGCGCCACGATGGCTCCGCCCGCACCGATGCTCACCTCGCCGGGGCGGACCACCGCTGTGCGGATGACGACGTTCAGGTCCGCCGCGCCGGTGGCGGAGAAGTACCCGATGGCGCCCGAGTACACCCCCCGGGCCTCCCCCTCCAGGCGGTCGATGAGCTCCATCGTGCGCTCCTTGGGGGCCCCGGTCATGGAGCCTCCCGGAAAGGCGGCGCGCACCGCGTCCACGGCGGTGAGCCCCGGGCGCAGGTGGCCCCGGATGGTGCTCACCAGTTGGTGCACCGTGGCATACGACTCCACGTGCATGAGCCGGGGGACGTGGACCGAGCCCACCTCGCACACGCGCCCGAGGTCGTTGCGCACGAGGTCCACGATCATCAGGTTCTCCGCCCGGTCCTTCTCCTGGGAGCCCAGCTGTTGGCGCAGCCGGTCGTCCTCGGCTGGCGTGGAGCCGCGGCGCAGGGTGCCCTTGATGGGCTTCGACTCGACCCAGCGTTCGGCGTCCACGCGCAGGAAGCGCTCGGGGGAGGAGCAGGCGATGCCTTGCGGTCCCATCCGGAGGTAGGCGGCGTAGGGCGCGGGGTTCAGCCGGCGCAGGCTCCGGTACAGGTCCAGGGGGTCGACGTGCGTCCGGGCGAGGAGCTTGTTGGTGAGGCAGACCTCGTAGGTCTCGCCTTCGTGGAGCTGTTCCAGGCAGCGCTGGATGTCGGCCAGGTAGGTCTCGCGGTCCCTGGCGAGGCGGACCGGGAAGGGGGCTCCGGAGCGGGGCTCGAGGGGCGCCAGAGGGGGCAGGGCGCGCAGGCTGGATTCCGTGGCGTCGAACCAGGCCTGGACCTGGGCCGCCTCGTGTTCGGGGGCGAGCGCGACGAGATAGACCGTGCGTTCGAGGTGATCCCAGGCCAGCAGCCGGTCCGCAAGGATGAGGCTGGCGTCTGGATCCGGTGAGGCATGCGGGGTGGTCGCGCCGCAGTCGTGCTTCAGCTCGTAGCCGAGGGAGCCCACGAAGCCGCCCTGGAAGTCGAAGGGCAGCCCGGACGGGACCACTCGCAGCCGCGTCAGCTCCTGCTGGAGGAACTCGAACAGCTCGGTGGAGTGCTCCTCTGTTCCCTGACTCCGGCGCACGGTGAGTCGGCGTGGATTCACCTGGTAGTGGATGACGGCGCTGTGTGGGCCGGTTGCGTCCCCCATGAAGGAGAAGCGTGACAGGCCGGCCTCGACGCGGCTGCTGTCCAACCAGAAGGCGTGGTCACTGCCTCCGAGGAGCGCGACGAAGGCCTGCTCCGGGTCGGCATCGAGCCGCAGCTTCCGGTGATGGACCCGGAAGGTTCCAGGCGGAGGGAGGGGTGCTTTCTCCTGGGGCGCTTCAGGGGGGCGACTGGGACGGGGGACGTGGTGCGCGCGGCTCAGGCGGACGAAGTTGGCGAGGAGCTGGCGGCCGTGGGTGGTGGCGATGGACTCTGGATGGAATTGGACGCCCCAGCGGGGGAGCGAGGCGTGGCGCAGGGCCATGAGGACGCCGTCGGGGGCCCAGGCGGTCTCCACCAGGTCCTCGGGCAGTGGCCGGGCGAGGCAGAGCGAGTGGTAGCGCACCACCTGGAAGTCCTGCGGAAGGCCCTGGAAGAGGTCCGTCCCCGTGTGGCGCACGGGGCTCAGCCGTCCGTGCATGACCTCTGGTGCGTGCTGGATTCGCGCGCCGTGGACGTGGCCCAGGCCCTGATGGCCCAGGCATACGCCGAGGATGGGGACGTCCGCTTCGAGGAGCGCATCGCGGCAGACGCCGAAGTCCGTCGGGTGGTCAGGACGCCCGGGGCCCGGGGAGATGACGATGTTGTCGAACGTGAGCTCGCGCAGCTCCCGCCACGACCGCTCGTCGTTGCGCACGACGAGGGGCTCGGTCCCTCCGACCTCCGCCAGCAGCTGGAAGAGGTTGAACGTGAACGAGTCGTGGTTGTCGATGATGAGCGTCCGCAGCCGCACGGCGCGCACCTTACCCCTCGGAGGCCTCGTGGGAGGTGCGACTCTGAGTCGGTTCGAGCACGGCTGGCGGGTGGCCGTACCTGGCGGCCCAAGGACGCAAGTTCCGCAACAGCTCGTTGGACCCTGTCGTGACGTGAGCCGAGCGCATGCTCCTTGTGAGCCTCCTCTATCGCTCCTGCCCGCGCGAAGGCATCAACGACATACGAGTGACTGCGCGAGCAGCAAGGACCTTCCTCCTGGTCGTAGGAATCGTGCGCAGCCTCGACGTGTGGGAGGCCCTCGTCCCACCGTCCCGTGCAGACAGCGGCCTGAGCACTCCGTGCGGTGTTTCGGCGAGCCATGAAAACGCCCGGCGAAAGGGGGGCAGCACGCTGCCTGGCGCCGAGCCGCGCAAGGTGTGGGGCCTTCCGCTCCGGTCAGTGTGACTGGAACCACTTTGCCGGGGAGACCGCATGCCGCCCGGGACCCAGCGACCACACCCTCATCGCAGGCCGAGTTCCCGAAGCAGCTCCTCCGCGAGTCTTTCGGCTTGCGCGAGGTCGTCCATTACTTCGGTCCCCAACGGCCCCGCAGGGGGCTCGGCGACCGCCGTCGCCAGGTCGGGTGGCTCGGCGGACCTCGCCGCGTCCCCCCCATTGGACGAGGCTGGCTCCGTCTTCGTGCGGAGCTGCTCGGTGATGTGCTCGGCCAGTAGACGAGAGGTCGGATAGCTGTAGAGGGTCGCCGTAGTGAGCTTCGCCTTCAACCGGGTGTTGAGCTGCTCGCGAAGACGGATGAGCATGAGGCTGTCGAGGCCAAGGTTCTGGAAGTTGGTGGTGGGGTCGATGGCGTCGGCGGTACGCTCACCCAGGAGTTCTGCGAGGGTTTGTTGGACTTGGAGCAGGGCACCCGTGGCGGGGCGTTCACGCTCCGCGGCGCGAGGCTCGTCCTGCACGGCCGCGGGCCGCACCGCCTGGGGCTCTACGGCCGGCGCGGGCTTTTCGACAAAGAGCCGTCGGCCAAGGTCTCCGGGAGACAGGACCTCGAACTCATGTGCTGTGAGCCCGGCCTGCTCAAGCGCTCCGGCCGACAGCTCTGTGAGCCCGGCTGCCAGGGCGCGGGCCATGAGTTCCCAGGCCTGGGCCAACGCCATCCTCGGTATGCGCTCGACATTCCCGCCACGCCGTGTGCTCGCCGCCATTCCGGCGTCGAGCGGTGCCCAGGCGAGGGCGAGCGTGGGGATTCCCGCCGCCACGAGATGCTCCGCGGCCACCCCGAGTGCTGCATTGGCGGCCGCGTACGCGAACTGTCCGGGCGATCCAAGCACTCCCGCGAGCGAGCCTGCGAGCACAATCCGCCTTGGTGCGAGCGTGGCGACCGCGTCCAAAAGCGCACTCGCGGCGTGGACCTTGGGCCGCAGCACCCGTGACAGATCCGCCTCGGAGATGTTCGCCAGCGTGGCATCCTTGAGCACTCCGGCGAGGTGGTAGAGGGTTCCAAGGCGATGCCCCCGTGCCGTGACCTCGCGGTGGAGCGCCTCCCACGTCGCGGGCTCGGCCACATCGCCCAGCAGCACCGTGACCGAGATGCCGGTTCGCCTCCACGCGGCGAGCGTGGCGTCCACGGCCGCTCCGGGCGCGGACCGGCCGACAAGCACCAGCTCGCGCACACCGCGCTGGACCAGGTGCACGGCGAGTTGCCAGCCCACGCCTCCGAAGCCGCCCGTGATGATCGCTGCATGGCCAGGCTCCTCCAAGGCCTGTGCTTGTACGGGAGGGAGAGGAAGCGGCGCGAGGCGCTGCCGTAGCCATCCCTCCCGGCCGAGTCGCAGCTCATCTCCCGCGGCCGCGGTGGCCAGTGCGGCCGAGAGCCCGGACGGCGCGGCCGTCGTGCCGATGTCGACAAGACCCAGCCTGGCGCCCTTCGCGAACTCGAGGTAGGCAGCACGCGCCGCTCCCCACAGGGCGCGAGCCGTGAGCGCCGAGGCAGACGCTACGCCCGCCCCCGTTCCATAGGCCCCCCGGGTCACCAGCACGATGGGCCGTCCAGCCGTCATCGGCTCCTCAAGCCCGAGCAGCCAGCGGCGCAGTTCACTCAGCGCGGACACCACGGGCTGCTCTTCCTGGACCAGAACGATGCCCGCCACGTCGGCCCGCAGCCGCACCGCATCCGCTGGCGTGACGAGCAGCTCGGTGGTGACAGTCGTGTCCTGGCTCAGCGCCGCCTTGAGTTCGGCGAGGCGCGGGCCCGCGCCCCCCAGCGCCGCCAGTGCCCAGCGCCGGGGTGCTGTCTCCTTGCCCTCCACGCGGACCCAGAGCGGAGCATGGCAGAGCCCCGTGAGCGCGACCGGCTCCGTGGGCGCCGAGGGGACCGGGGCGACGCTATCCGTCTCGGTCTGCCGGGGCCGTGCGGGCAGCCAGTACGCCTGGCGTTGGAAAGCGTAGGTGGGAACGCTGATGCGTTTGGGCGAAGGCCCTTCGAACAAGCCCTTCCAGTCGAGGTCGAGGCCGAGGGCATGGAGGGAGGCGGCGGCGGAGCAGAAGGCGCGCTCAGGGTCGGAGGAGTCGAGGGAGGGAATGCAGGAGAGGCCCTTGGAGGCGGAGCGCAGCAGGCCGGTGAGGACGGGCCTGGGGCCAATCTCGAGGAAGTGGGTGAACTTCTTGGCGACGAGGGCCTCGAGGCCCTGGCGGAAGAGGACGGGCTGGCGCAGGTGGCGGGCCCAGTAGTCGGGGACGAAGAGGGAGGGGGTGGCGAGGGCGCCAGTGAGGTTGGAGGCGAGGGGAAGAGAAGGGGAGTGGTGGGGGAGGCGTGAGGCGGCGGAGGAGAGGGCGGCCATGGCGGGAAGCATGGCGGCGGAGTGGAAGGCGTGGGAGACGTGAAGCGGGCGGAAGGAGAGGCCCGCGGACTCAAGCAGAGGCAGGAGGCGTTCGATGTCGGGGAGGGGCCCGGACAGGACGCAGGCCTCGGGGCCGTTGTCGGCCGCGAGCTCGAGGGAGGGAAAGGAGGAGAGGAAGGAGGAGAGGCGGGAGGGGCTGGCGAGGACGGAGAGCATGGAGCCGCCGGGAGGCAGGGCGGCCATGGCGCGGGAGCGGGCGAGCACCAGGAGGTAGGCGTCGTGAAGGGAGAGGACGCCGGCGAGGTGGGCGGCGAGGTACTCGCCAATGGAGTGGCCGATGAGGGCGGAGGGGGAGACGCCGAGGCTGAGCCAGAGGCGGCACAGGGCGTACTGGAAGGCGAAGAGGGAGGGCTGGGCGAGGCCCGTGTCGCGCAGGGCGGCGTCCGGGGAGTCGAAGACGAGGGAGGTGAGGGACTGGCCGGCGGAGGAGTCGCGGTGAAGGGCGGCCAGCTCGTCGAAGGCGGAGCGGAAGGCGGCGAAGCGCTGGTAGAGGGCGCGGCCCATGCCGGCGTACTGGGCACCCTGGCCACTGAAGGCGAAGGCGAGGCGCGGGCGGCCGGAGGAGGGGGCGCTGCCGCGCAGGACGGAGGAGGAGAGGCGGCCGGAGGCGAGCTCGAGCAAGCCCTGGGCGAGCTGCTGGGAGGTGCGGCCCACGACGGCGCCGCGCTCGCGGAAGAGGGCGCGGCCGGTGCAGGTGCTGTAGGCCCAGTCGCGAGGGCAAGCGGAGCCGGAGGAGAGGGCCGAGGCATGGCGCTGGGCCAGCTCCTTGAGCGCCGCGTCGTTCTTGGCCGACAGCGCGATGCACACCGGCTCGTCCGTGCTCGATTGCTCTGCTGGCTGGGCCTCCACGGGCCAATCGGCGAGCACCACGTGTGCATTGGTCCCTCCAGCGCCCAATGAGCCGATCAGCGCATGCCGGCGACCGTTCCTCGGCTCCCAGTGCAGCGGCTGGGTGTTGACCAGGAAAGGGGTCTGGTCGAATGCGATATGGGAATTGGGCCGCTCGTAACCCGCAGTGGGGGGCACCTGGCCATGCCTCAGTGCCAGCACGGTCTTCAGCAGCGAGGCCATGCCGGCTGCGGTGTCGAGGTGTCCGACGTTCGATTTGACCGAACCGATGGCAACGCTTCCCGGCGCGGTGGCTTGATCCACCGAGAAGGCCTGGGTGAGCGCCGCCACTTCGATGGGATCACCCAAGCCGGTGCCGGTGCCGTGGGCCTCGACGAAGCCGATTTCCCGAGCGGAAATGCCCGCGTCGGAGAGCGCACCGCGAATGGTTTCCTTTTGACCGTCGATGCTGGGCGCCGTGTAGCTCACCTTTCGCGCGCCGTCGTTGTTGATCGCCGTGCCACGAATGACCGCGAGGATGCGATCGCCATCCGCCTGGGCGTCGCTCAACCGGCGCAGCATCAGCACTCCGACGCCGTTGCCTCCGACGATGCCATCGGCCTTTTGATCAAATGGCCGGCAGACGCCATGCGCCGAGAAGATGCTCCCGGTGGTGTGGACATAGCCCGCCATGCGTGGCGCATGCAGGGCGGCGGCGCCGACCAGGGCGGCATCACACTCCCGCTTGCGCAGACTCTCGACCCCGAAGTGGAGGGCGACCAGCGCCGAGGAGCACGCGGTGTGGACCGTGAGGCTGGGCCCGGTGAGGTTCAGGCGATACGACAGCTGGGTCGGCAGGTAGTCCCGCTCGTTGAGCACCTTGATTTGAATCTGATCCAAGTGCTCCAGGGCCTCGGCCTGATGCTGAACGTTGGTCCGGAAGTAGGTGTTCATCGTCTTGCCGGAATACAGGCTCATGCCAGACGTGGCGAACACACCCACGCGCATTCCCGCGGCCCGACCCGCGTGGCCCGCATCCTCCAGGGCTTCCCAGGCGCATTCGAAGAACAGCCGGAACTGCGGATCCATGACCTCGGCTTCGCGCCTGCTGAAGCCAAAGAACGAGGCATCGAAGAGATGCGTGTCCTCGACGAACGCGGACCGGGGCACGTAGTCCTCGCGGGAGGCCAGTCCCTCGGGAACCCCGTCGGCGAGCAACTCGTCTCGGGTGAAGGTCCGGATCGCGTGGCGTCCTTCCAGGAGATTCCGCCAGAAGGCGTCCAGGTCGGGCCCGCCAGGCAGGCGGGCGGACAGTCCGATGATGGCGACGTCGCGGGTGCTGTCGAAGGTCATGTCTCGCCTCGCGTGGAGGTTGCTTGAAGGAAGGGATTGCTCACGCCGGGCACGGCGTCTCCAGCCGATGCCGCCGCATGCGCGAACAAGGCCTCCACCGTGTGCTTCACGTTGCGCGGATCCCGGATGAAGAAGTGGTGGCCAGGCAGCATTCGCACCTGGAAGGGGCCCCGGGTGAAGGCCTGCCAGGATCTGAGATGGCCAATCGCGACCGTTGGATCGTCGATTCCACCCAGCGCCAGCAAGGGCACCGCGAGCCGCAGCGAGGTTCTGGGGGGAACGGGCCAATGACAGCCCTGGGCGATGCAGAAGTCGGCCCGGGTCCGTTGCACGAGGGCGTCGGCCAGATGGGACTCGGCCAGGAGTTCAGCGGGTATCTCGCCAAAGACACGCAGCGCGCTCAGCACACCCGCGTCATCCAGGGTGCGGAGATCCTGCTCATAGGGTGGGACATGGGGCGCACGCCGCGCAGAGACGGCGAGCGCGGCGAGCGCGAAGGCACGACGCGCGACCGCCTCTCGGGCGACGTGGTGGGCGAGCGCGGCACCCATGCTGTGGCCGTAGAGCATCACCGGGCGCCCATGTGCGGCTTGAGCGATGGCCGTCACCAGGGGCTCCGTCACCGCGGCGAGCTCCTCGACGAGCGCCTCACCCAGCCGGCCCTCACGGCCAGGCAGTTGCACCGTCAGGGTCTCGGCCCGCTCACCGACGTGAGCGGGCCAGTCACGAAACGCGGACGCCGCGCCGCCCGCGTAGTGAAACAGCACCAGCAGCCTGGGGCCCCGTGTTGGCGCGCGGTGATGGTTCAGGAGCCACTTCCCAGGCATGGTCTTAGCTCTCGGTCGAGGTGAGCCGGCTCGCCAGGTACGCCGTCAGCTTGGCCACCGTGGGATACTGGAAGAGGTCCACCACGGTCGGCTCGACGCCAAAGGCCTCGCGGATACGCCCCTGCATGTTGGGCAGCAGCAGGGAGTGCGCCCCCAGGTCGAACACGTTGGCGTCGTGTGTCAGCTCGTCCGTGTCCATCTTGAGCACGTCGCACCAGAGCGTCGCCAGCTGTTCGGCCATGGCGGCCGGGTCCGTGGCGGGTGCCACCGAAGCCGGGGTCTGCTGTCCAGCCATGGCGGAGAGCCGGCTCGCCAGGTACGCCGTCAGCTTGGCCACCGTGGGATACTGGAAGAGGTCCACCACGGTCGGCTCGACGCCAAAGGACTCCCGGATGCGCCCTTGCATGTTGGGCAGCAGCAGGGAGTGCGCCCCCAGGTCGAACACGTTGGCGTCGTGCGCCAGCTCCTCCGTGTCCAGCTTGAGCACGTCGCACCAGAGCGCCGTCAGCTGTTCGGCGATGGCGGCAGGGTCCGTGGCGGTACGCGCGGCGAGCGCTTCCACTCCGGCCGCCTTGGCTGGGGCGGCGGTGCTGGAGCGCGGCCTCACGGTAAGCTCGATGCCGAACGCATCACCCAGGGCGTGGATCGCGCGCGGCTCCGCGCTGGTGCGTGCGGTCAGACACGTGAGGGGCTCGGGGGACATGTCGAGTTCCACCCGCATGCGCGGCCGGGTGGCATCGAGTCCGATGAACAGGGTGTCCTGGGCCTGGCTCAGGGCGCTGTCCAGCAACTGCAGCGCGGCGTCGGGCGAGAACACCACGAAGCCTCGCTCGCGGGTAAGCTCCTTGTTCGCGTAGCCGCGGCTGAGGCCCGTCTCGTCCCACATCGACCAGGCGAGCGTACACACCCGGGTTCGCTTGCCATTCCAGGAGCCCGCGAGCGCTTCCTGGAAGCGGTTGGCCGCCGCGTAGGTGGCGAGCCCCGGTCCGCCGAAGTAGCCATTGACCGACGAGAACAGGGCCACCCAGGGGATGCCCAGGGCCTCCGCCGCCTCGACGACCTCGCGACTGCCGCTGACCTTGGCGATCATGCCGCCGAGGGCCTTGCCCAACTCGAGCTGCTCCAGGGGCTGTTCGAAGAAGCCGCCAGCGAGGTGGAAGACGCCATCGGGGGTTCCCCCCAAGGATTCACTGGCGCGCGCGAGCGCCCCCCTCAGCCCGTCGCCGTCGGAGACATCGCCCGCGCCGTAGGTGACCGCGCCGAGCTGGCGCAGTCCGGTCAACGCCGCCGCACTGGCCGGATCCAGCGCGCGCTCGGCACGGCGCCCGAGGATGGCGACGCGAGCCCCGAACGCGGTCACGAGGTAGCGCACCAGCGCGCGGCCAATGCCACCCAGTCCGCCGATGACGACATAACGCTTGCCCTGGCGCAGGGTGCCGCCCTGTTCCTGCAGGCGGACCGGCTCCAACCGGCTGACCCGCCGGAGCCCACGGCGGTAGGCGCACTCGACCTCGCCGCTCGGGTCGGTGAGCTCGCCGAGGACCACCTCGGCGAACGCCTCGAGCGAGTCGATGTCCACGGCGCGCACGGCGGCCCGCGTCTCCTCGCGCACGACCCGCAGGAGCGCGCCGATCATCGCCGCCTTGGGGTCGCCGAGGAGCTCGCCCGTGCCGACACGCGCGGCCCCGTGGGTCACGGCCAGCAGTCGCGGATGATTCTTGCCGAAGCGCCGGGCCAGCGGCGGCAGCAAGGCGAGGAGGGCCTCGGTGGCGTCGAAAGACGCCTCGGTTCCGGACCTGCCCGCCAGGGGCCAGGCATAGATGAGCGGCGCGCCGGCCGCCGTATCGGCGAGGTGCTCGACCAGCCGCGCGGCATCCCCGGCATCGCCCGGAAGCACGGTGAGCCGATCCCCGCCGTTGAGCGCGAAGCCCGTCCCTGGCTCGACCACGAGGACCCGACGCTGTCCCGTGGCCAGCGCCGCCGTCAGCCGCTTGCCCGGCTCACCCGCGGGCGCGAACACCACCACGGTGTCGGGGAGGGCTTGCACGGGAGTGAGTCCGTGCGGCACCCAGTTCCGGCGGTACACGCTGCCGTTGAGTACCTCCTCCCGGGGGGGGGCGAACAGGTTGTTGGCCGCCGCCGTGTTCTTGCGACCCCGCTGCCAGGCGGGCACCAGGAGGCCCTTCTCAAGCCGGGACTTGAGCACGTCCTTCTGGATCTTCCCGATGGAGGTCCGCGGCATCTCCTCGGGCGAAACCTCCACGATCACCGAGGGCGAGATGCCAAAGGTGCGGGCGAGCTGGATGCGCAGGTCCGACAGCAGCGCCTCGCGCGCCTCGCCGGTCTTCTCGGTATGGAGGAACAGGGCGAGCTGGTCGGTGATATCGCCCGCCTCGCGCACGGCGATGGCCGCAGTGTGGGCGGGCACGACGTCAGGGTTCGTCTCCACCATGCGCTCGATTTCGGTGGGGGCGATGTTGAGCCCGTTGACGATGAGGACGTCCTTGCGCCGGCCCACGATGTGCAGACCCTGGTCGATGATGACGCCCAGGTCGCCGGTGTCGAACCAGCCATCACCGGGGAAGGACTCCCGATTGGCCTCGGGGTTGTTCAGGTAGCCCTCGAAGATGCTGACCCCGCGGATCTGCAGCCGTCCGCGCGCCCCTTCGTTCATCACGTGTCCATCGTCATCGGCGATGCGGACGGTGATGCCATGGATGGGCCGGCCGACCGATACGGACGCGGTTCGGGTCGAGATGCTCCGGAAGTCGTGCTCGAAGGTCACCCCCGAGCACGTCTCGGACATGCCCCAGGCGGGGCGCATGGCATCTGCTCTCAGGCCGTGGGGAGCCAGCAGCTCCATGAACTCCCGCGCCTGCTCGGCGACAATCGCCTCGCCGCCATTGAGGATGAACCAGAGCGCGGACAAGTCCCAGCGCTTCGTGCGGACCTCCTTGGCGCGCGTGTTGAGCAGGCTGTAGCCGAAGTTCGGCGCCCAGGTCACGGTGACCTGGTACTGGCTACACCAGTCCATCCAGATGAGCGGGTGTTTGAGCACCAGGTTGGTTTCCGCCTGAAGCTGCGAACAGCCGCACACCACGTCGCGCAGGTGGAACATGACCAGGCCGCCCACGTGATCCAGCGGCAGCCAGTTGAGGGACACTTCTTCGCGGCGGAAGCCGTTGGTGAGGATCGTCGCGCGCGAGCGGCTGATCAGCCGGCGGTGCGTCTGGGGCACGATCTTGGGTTCGGCCGTGCTGCCGGAGGTGAGCAGCAGCAGCGCAGGAGCATCCGGCGGACGGACCACGGGAATGGTGAGGGGGGCCGCCCTCCGGAGGCTGTCCAGGGACAGCACGCTCCGCCCGGTGAGCCCACCGGCACGCAGCAACTCGGCGACCTGTCCGGCGCGGTCCTCCCGCGTGATGAGCGCCGCGGACGGCAGCCGCGCCATGGTCAAGCGCACCTTCTCGCTGGCCGGCTCTCCTGCGGACAGCAACACCGGTACGGCGAGCGGCACCGGGACCAGTCCGGCCAGCACCGCGCCCCAGAACGCGGGAACGAAGTCATCGGGACTTGCCAACTGCATGATGAGCTCGCTGCCGGGGGGGAGGTTCGCGCTCACCAGTCCGCCCGCGATCCGACGGGCCTCGGCGAGCAGCTCGGGGTAGGAAGAGAAGCGCTCACCCGCCGAGGTGAGGAAGCGGACCCCGTACTCCGGCGAGATGCGCGCCGCCCGCTCCAGCACCTCGGCCAGCGTCGTGGGCGTGTCGGGCGAGTCGGGCAGCTCAGGCCCCTGGAGAAATGCCTGCCGCATGCTGACCTGCGTCGGGCCTTCGGCGCGGGGCATGGGCGCCTTGAGCGGCACTCCCTCGGACACCAGTTCCGCCGTTGGATCCAGGGCGAGCAACCGCTCGCGCAGGGTCGCGAACGCCTTCTCGTCGAGCAGCGGCATGCGCTGGAGCCGAGCCAGATCCAGCTGGCCGCCGCCATCGCGCGGCAGCCGGGTGAGCGGGACGACGGCTACGAGTTCCCGCGCGGAAACCCCGTGCCTGTCCGCGAGCGCGCGCGCGCCCTCCAGCGTCACCGGTCCGGTCGCGACGACATACGCGACGAGACTGTGTCCTCCAGACTCCTGGCGCGGCAGGACGGCACACTCCCGCACCTGGGGATCCGTGAGCAGCGCCGCGGACAACCGGGCGGCAATCCCATCCACATTCAAGGCATGCTTGTCGGCAAATCGAGACTGGTTCATCGGTGGCGGTCTCCTGGCTCAACGAGACACAGCGGGCAGGGCCACGGGCGGCTTCAACGCCGCGAGGATGGTCGCGACCGTGGACTGGACGTTGTCTCGGATGAAGAAATGACTTCCTGGGAATGTCTTGAGATCAAAACCAATGCTGCTCTGGCGCGACCAGGCGCTCACCTGAGCTGGCGGAGCGACATGGTCATCCACGCCGGCCAGACCCGTCATGGGCACGGGGAGCGGTGGCTCCTCGGTCATGCAATAGGAGTGGTCGAGCGCAAGATCGGAGCGGACGATGGGGAGCACGATGTCGAGCAGTTGGGGGTGGGCGAGAATCTCCTCGACCAGGCCATTGAAGCTCCTGAGCTCGGCGATGAACTGCTCACGGGGCAGCTCGTGGATGGCTCCGACGTTGCTGACGAGTTCTGGGCCGATGTGGCCCGAGGCGAAGAAGTGGCGGGGCAGGGGCTGGCTCAGACGGCGCATCCGGCGCATCACCTCGAAGGAGAGGATCGCGCCGAAGCTGTGGCCGAACAAGCCATCGATGGGGCCCGGGAGGGTGGCCAGCGCGGACGTGATGCCCTCGACGGCCGCGTCGAAACGGGTCAGCAAGGGCTCGCGGATGCGATTCTCGCGGCCAGGCAGCTGGACCGCGATCAACGCCACGTCCTCCGGCAGGTGGGCCTGCCAGGGCGCGTACAGCGAGGCCCCACTCCCTGCCGGTGGAACGGCGACCAGCGTGAGGCGTGGACACGCCGGCCTCCGGAGGGGACGCAGCCAGGAACTCAAAGGGGGCAGCTCGGCCATCGCGGACTTTCCGTGCACGGAGGAGGCGGAACGCCTCACGCCATGTGGGGGAAGGCTTGTCCCAGGTTGTTCTCGCGCCTGATGCGGTTGTGCCCGTAGCGGTCCTCGCCACTCACCAGCACACAGCCATAGTTCGCCGCGTCCAGATCGAAATCCCCACCGTGCGCGCGGAACTTGCGCTCGTACGGATAGACGCGCACGTCCGTGGATGTGTAGCGGCTGGTGATGGCGAAGCGGGTCTTGCGCTGGGTCGAGTTGGGATACGACGCATGCACGCACCTGGCCGTGAAGATGACACACTCGCCCGCCTGCATTTCCATGGCAAGCGCTTGGCTCTCATCGGGCATCCACTTGGGGTCGACCTTGAACTCCTGGAAGTCATAGCCGAAGAAATCGCTCTTCGCCTCGATCGAACGGTACGCGTCGGCGCGCCCCTGGGTCACGGCCTTGGACTCGTCGTAATAGACCTTGTTGTGACTGCCGGGCAGGAACTTCATGCACCCGTTCTCGCGTGTGGCCTCTGTGAACACTGTCCAGACGGTGATGTCCAGATGGTCGTCGGCCCGTCCCTCCAGGCGCTCGAGCATCGGCACGCCAGTCGCGTAGCGGTAGTTTGCCACCTGATGCCACTCGGTCCCCGCGGCACCGGGAAACTTCGGGAAGAACTCGGTGCGCCAGCCCAGGAGGTTCATGCCCAGGATGCCGCGGACGCGACGAACGATGCCCGGGTGCCCGATATGCTGCGACAGTTCGGGGATGTCGAAGTGCCGGTCGTAGTTGACGTCGTTCTTGTGCAGCATGTTCGTCCGGTCCGCGTTGCGCATCCGGATGGTGTGCAGCATCTCGCGAGCCACCTCGGGCTCGTAGAGTTTGAAGGGACCGATCACCCCATCCCGCTTGAAGCGGGTGAGTTCCTCTGGGGTCAACAGCGTGTCAGGCTCGGTGCTCATGGGGTTGCCTCTCAAGACGCGACCTTTTGAGGGACGCGGTTGGACAGGTACGACGCGATCTCTTGATCAATGAATTCCGCATCACGGCCGACGCCGCCCAACAGGGAGGAGTCGAAGTGGTACTGCCACTTGAGACCGAGGAAATAGAGACCAGGCGAGTTCGACACGCCCCGCTGGTGCACGGGCGCGCCATGCTCGGTGAAGACCGGGACCTGGACCCAGGGGTAGTGGGGCCGGTAGCCCGTGGCCCAGACGATCCCGCCGAAGCGGTGCCGGGTGCCGTCGGCGAAGCGGACCTCGTTGCCCTCCACGGCCATCACCCGGGACTGAAGCTTGATGCCGTGCTCGGCGGCGAGCCGCTCCGGCGAGGTGCCGATGACCTCGTCAGGCTGCTGCTTCATGCGGCTGCCCAGTCGCGAGTCGGCGGTGACCCGAGGGAGGCCGAGGAGATGGGACCACCAGAAGAGATCCCGCCCGAAGATGCGGCGCCGCAGCCACGCCGTGCGACCCAATGCCAGATGGACCTGGTGGACCCGCGCCAGGTCCTGGGCGATGCCCGCACCGGAATTGCCGCAGCCGACCACCAGGACGTCCTGGCCCCCGGGAATCTGCTGGGGATTGCGGTAATCCTTGCTGTGCAGCTGCACCACCCGCTCATCCACGCCGCGCGCCGCGTCCGGGATACGGGGCTCATGGTACGGACCAGTGGCGATTACCACTGCAAGGGCTTCGAAGACTCCTTGATTGGTCTCGATCCGGTAGACGTCTCCCTCCCGGCGCAAGCTGCTCACGTTGTGCTGGGTGCGGACGGGAATGGAGAACTTCTGTGCGTAGCGGACCAGGTAGTCGGCCACCTGATCCTTGGTGGGAAAGGACCACGCAGGCCCTTCGAAGTCCTGACCGGGTAGATTGTTGTACGGGCATGGGGTGATGAGCTGCAGCGACTCCCAGCGATTGCGCCACATGTGGCCGACTTCCGAACCACTGTCGAGGATGATGTAGCGCTGGCCGCGTCGCGACAGGTAGTAGCCCAGGGCCAGACCGCTCTGGCCTCCGCCAATGATCACAACGTCTGTGCGATGCGTGGAATGTGCTTGGGTGAAGGAAGTCATCTCAGTGCGTCTGCTCGCCAGGTGTTGGTTGTTCTTCAGGGTTGCTGCTGAGGGATGCCCGCATCTAACAAGTTGAGCCGCAGGTGCTTGTCCGGCTGTAGGGACACATCGCCCCGGCACTCGAGCAATGTGGCCCTCGACGAAAACAGGTGCGGGTCTGCTTGCCGGAGGTTCTCGAGGACGCCCTGCACGTCAAACCAAGCCATGCCGCGCATGAGAGATGCGCGGCTGCTCCTGTCTGATTCAGACGAGGGGATGGCTCGGTTTCTATTTGTCTCGGAGTGCCACGCCTAGCCGCTTGGCCAACGTGGCGACGTGAGGCTCGCCTAGAATTGAATAGTGGTTGCCGGCAATGCGGTGATGCTTGAGGCTGGAGGTCAATCGCTTCCAGGGAGCGACCCGCTCGCGCTCCTCGGAATCGGCCGCGTCCAGAAGCAAGACGGGGGCTCGCACGGGGGACGGGGCATAGGCATCCATGGCCGCGCTGTGGCGGACGAATACGCGGTACAGGCGCTCGAGTTGCTCGGCTGTGACGTCCTGGGCAATGGCATTCTCGGCCTTGGCCCGCTCCAGCACCGCGGTCAACCGGGCGGCATCATCAAGGTGCTCGAGTCCACTCAGGTCGAGGTCGCAAACACGGCTGCTGGTCGCCAGCAAATCCCGCATGAACCACGCCAGGAGTCCGAGACCGTCTAGCATGGTTTTGCGGCCTGGCACAACGCTGTCAATGAGTGCGAGCAGTTCGACTTCATCTCCCTGCTCCTCGAACACCCGAGCCATCTCCAGCGCGACCAATCCACCCATGGACCAGCCGCCTAGCAGATAAGGCCCTCGGGGTTGGATTCCGCGCATCGCGTCCACATAGACGCTGGCCATCTCCTGCAAGCTGTCGAGCGGCGTCTGCTCACCGACGAAGCCGCGCGCTTGCAGTCCATACACCGGACGCTTCGGCGAGATGGACGCGACCAGGGCGCGGTAGCAGAAGACGTTTCCACCGACGGGGTGCACCAGGAAGAGGGGGCGTTCGGAGCCCTGCTTGCGCAGCGGCACCACGGGCGACCAGGCCGGAGCGTTTGACACGGCCGCCGCGCCGGAGACGTGCGCCGGGTCCGCGCCCTCCAGCGCCGCTTGATGGAGCCGCTCCGCTTGATGGGCCAGCGTTGGTCCCTCGAGCAGACTGGACAAGGGCAGCTCACGGCCCAGCTTCGCATTCACCCGCGCCAGGAGGCGGACGGCCGCGAAGGAATGGCCGCCCAGTTCGGCGAAGAAGTCGTCGTGGATTCCGATGTCGTCGACGGCGAGGACCTCGCGCCAGATCTCCGCGAGGGTGTGCTGGAGCGGCGTCTGCGGCGCGACCCGCTTGGCTCGGCGAGCGACGCCGAGCACAGCGTCGGGGGTGGGCAGGGCCTGGCGATCGATCTTGCCATTGGAGGTCAATGGCAGCTCGGACAGCAGGACGAACTGGCCCGGGACCATGTAGGCCGGCAACTGGGTCGCGAGGTGCTTGCGCAGGGCTTCGGTGTCTACGGCGGCGGGTGTGTCTCCGGGCTCCGTGTCCTGGCCCACGACGTAGGCGACCAGACGCCGCTCTCCGCGGCTGGGACCGTAGGCGGAGACCACGCAGGCCTTGACCCGCGGGTGCTTTTCCAGACTGGCCTCGATTTCGCCCAGCTCGACGCGATACCCCTGAACCTTCACCTGGTGGTCCGCGCGCCCGAGGAACTCGATGTTGCCATCCGACAGGTAGCGGCCGAGATCTCCAGTGCGGTACATCCGCTCGCCGGTCACAGGGTGATGAATGAAGCGATCCCGGGTCTTGTCCGGATCCGACAAGTAACCTTGGGCCAGGCCAATGCCGGCGATGTAGAGCTCTCCCTGGACCCACGTCGGCCGTGGACGCAAGGCGGCGTCGAGCACGTGAAAGCGCTGATTGTCCAAGGGGCGTCCATAGGGAATGCTCTGCCAGGACGGATCCACGCGATCGATGGGGTGGATGATCGACCAGATCGACGCCTCGGTCGCACCGCCCAGGCTGGCCACCTGACATCGCTCCGTCCGGGCTTGGATTCGGCCAGGCAGTGACACCGGAATCCAATCGCCGCTGAGCATGACGACCCGAAGGCTCTCGAGGGGCGCGGCGTGCTCCTGCTCCTCCCGATCCACCAGCAGCTGCATCAGCTGGGGAACCGAGTTCCAGACCGTCACCCGGTGCTCGTGGATGAGCCGGGCCCAGTGCGCGGGCTCGCGGGCCTGCGCGGCATCCGGAATCACCACGCTGCCGCCAGCGGCGAGTAGTCCGAAGACATCATAGACCGAGAGGTCGAAGCTCAGCGACGACACCGCCAGCACCCGATCCTCGGGCCCGACGTTGAAGCGCCGGTTGATGTCGAGGACCGTGTTGACCGCACCGCGATGGTCGATCATCACTCCCTTGGGCACCCCGGTCGAGCCCGAGGTGAAGATGACATAGGCGAGATCGGACGCGGTCTGGGTGAAGGGTAGCGGCGTGGCGTCACCCGTCTCGGATTCACGCGCGACCACGAGGCGTGGCACGTCTTCAGGCCATGCCACCGTGGACTCGAGTGCTTGCTGCGTGAGGATCAGGGCCGCGCGGCCATGCTGCATGAGCGTGTGCAGGCGCTCTGTGGGGAGGGAGGGATCAACGGGCAGGTACGCGGCGCCCGCGTGGAGGACTCCCAGCACCGCCACGAGCTGCTCCCAGCCCTTGTCCATGCTGATGGCCACGAGCTGGTTCGGGCCCACGCCGTGGGCGCGGATGCGGTGGGCCAGCCGGTTGGCGCGCTCACTGAGCTCACCGTAGGAGATGACCCGCTCACCCGCGATGATCGCGGGGTGTTGGGGACGCTGGACCGCTTGTGTCGCGAAGAGCTCGTGGAGCATCTCGCGGGCCTGGGGCTTGTCCGAGGCATTGGCCCGCGTGCGAGCGTCGAACTCGGAAGGACGAAGCTCGACGGGCCTGATCTCATCCCAGCCACGGCCCTTGGCGAGCTTGGCCAGAAGATCGGTGAAGACCGCGAACATGGACGCGGTCAGGCCGGGCGGGAAGATTCCCTTGCGCACATCCCAGTGGAAGCGGAGGCCCGCGCGGGACTCCATCACCTGATGGTCAATCCACACATGGGGGGTTTGCAGCCGGTTGCTGACCACCGTGAAGAAGAGCGCGTCCGACTCGACCTCCGCGGCGGACATATGGAGGCTGCTGGCCAGGACCACGGGCATGGACGACGCCACGCTCGAGCCCCGCTGCCGCGCCAGTTCGCGAACGACCTGGATGCCGCTGACCTGCGCGTGCTCCATGTCGCTCCACAGCCGTGTCTGCAGAGCGCGCACCCGCTTCTCGAAGGGCAGGGGCTCGCGGTTGTCGACCTCGAGGAGGATGGTGGTGCTGAAGTTGCCGACCACTTCTTGAATCCGCGGATGCCAGGACGGCCGGTTCTGATAGAGCAGATTCAGCGTGAAGTGCGGGCTCTCGCAAAACTCCGTGATGGCTTCGGCATAGACGGCCGTCACCAGCGCCGCCGGCGTCAGGCCCGCGGCACGCGCCCGCCGCTTGAGGGCATCCCAGGCGGCCCGGGGCAGTAGACCCTCATGCCGCATGAACGCCGTTCCTTCGTCCCGCGCTTCCTTGTCCTGGGCGCTGTTGGCCCGGGGAAGGCTCGGCGCCAGAGGCAGCGTGGCCAGGCGATCGCGCCAATAGGTCTCGGCGCGCTTGAAGGCCGCAGTCGCGCGCGTCTCGCGCAACGTGTTCACGTAGTCGCGGTAGTCGAAGCCGACAGGCGGAAGGTCGGCGTTGACGTCGCGGTACATCTGGTCGAGGTCGCGGATGAAGATCCGGCCGCTCTGCAGATCGCCGAGCAGGAGAGGAAAGCCCAGGTGGATGCGGTAGCGCCGGGCGTCCAGCCGATGCACGCGCAAGGCGAGAGTAGGCCAGGTGTCGGGCGACAAGCCTCGGGATGCGACTTCGATCTCGGTCCGTCGCAGCGTGGCCGAGCGCTCCTCCGCCCCCAGGGCACGCAAATCCACGCAGTCGATGCGGAACGGGGGCGTCTGGGACAGCACCTGCTGGAGGCCATCCTTCCGGATGACCGCGCGCAGCATGGGGTGCCGCTCGATGACCTTCTGAAAGGCGCGCTCGAAGCGGTCGACGTCGAGATCCAGGATCTCGTGCTCAAGATAGGCAACGCCCGGCAGGCCGCCACCGGACAGCGAATCGGACTGCCCCAGCCAGTAGGCCTGCTGCAGTTCAGTGAGCTCGAAGGGCTCGTGGCGATGGGTGGGGTCGGGCCGGATGGCGACCGCCCCCACCTCGTCCGGCGCCGAGGCCGATTCGCTCTTGGACTGCTTGTCGGCGATCACCCGCGCCAGTTGCCGGATGGTCGGGGCGTCGAAGAGCACTCCGAGGGACAGGTCCACGCCGAAGCGCTCGCGGATGCGCGCGACCATCCGGACGGCCGACAGCGAATGGCCCCCCAGCGTGAAGAAGTCTTGATCCGCGCTCACGGTGGGAACGCCCAGGAGCTCCAGCCAGATGTCGGTCAGGGTGGATACCTCGCCCTGGGCCGTCGACTGGCCCAAGCCTGTCGAACTGGCGCGTTCCGTTTCCTGGGCGGGGGCCGCGCGGCCCGCGTCCTCGCGACCGTGCTCCAAGAGGTCGAGCACTCCACCGGAGCGATACCGGCCGAGCGCTCCAGTGCGATAGACGACGCCCGGGCCGAAGGGGTTGGGCATGATCTGCCCGCCCACCGCCACGCCAGTCACGCCAACGAGAATCTCCCCCACGTGCCCCTCGGGTGCTGGTCGGCCGCGGACATCGACGACATAGACCTCACCCGAGGCCGTCGCGCCGTGGAGGGCCACCGTGTCGGCCAGGAGCGCGGAGAGCGTGCCGCGGAGGCCCTCCGGCGCGCGACGGGGCGTGGCATGGGCCCGGAGGAAGGCCACCTCCGCTGCCGCGTCGCGCAGGGGCAGGTCGTGGACCTGCGCGTTGGCATCGAGCACGAGCGCGCGGAGCATGACGACGAACTGGTTCGCCAGCGTCTCGAGCGTGCCCCGGTCGAACAGCTGGCTGTTGTAATCCCATGAGATGACGACCTCGCCGTTCACCTCCATGATGTTCGGCATCAGGTCGTAGTCGACATATCGCGGGCGGAACTCGAGCTGCTCGACAGCAAGCCCTTCGAGCCGCGGAAGGTCGACCCGGTCCCAGTTGAAGGCCACCGAGAAGAACGGGGCGCGGCCGGACCCGGTGCTCGACATCGCCTTGGCCACGAGCGCGCTGAAGGGATAGCTCTGGTGGTCGTAGGCATCCAGCAGCGTGGCGCGCAGGCGGTCGAGGTACGTGGCCACGCTGTCGCCCAGCTCGAGCCGGCTCACGATCGGATACACGTTGGACAGATAGCCGATCATGGTCTGGCTTCCCTCGCGACCACGGCCACCGAACGGTACGCCCACGACCACCTGGTCCTGCCGGGAAACGCGATGCAAGAACGCGGCGAACGCGCCGAGGACGACCATGAAGTAGGTGCTGCGAATCTCCTGGGCGAAGCCCTTGAGGCGCTTGAAGAACGCGGCCTCCAGCGTGAGCGTCACCCGGTCGCCGTCATATGTCTTGATCGGGGGCCGACGGCGGTCGGTGGGCAGCTCCAGCACGGGCAGCTTCGTGCCGATCACCTGGAGCCAGTATGCTTCCTCGCGGGAATAGTCAGCCTCCTGGTGCTGGGCGAGTCTCCAGTGCACGTGCTCGGCGAAGCTCGGGGCCGGAGGCAGCTTGGCGGCCTTGCTCGCATCCGCATAGAGCGCGGCGAGCTCCGTCAGGAGGATGCCGACCGAGACCCCGTCGCAGACCAGGTGATGGCTGGTGAGCACGAGCACGTGCTCGGTCTCGGTGAGCTTGACCACCGCCAGCCGCACGAGCGACTCGTCAAGTTCGAAGGGCCGCTCGGCCTCGTCCGCCAGACACGCCTCCAACTGCCGCGCACGCGGCTCGGAGTCCAGTGCGGACAGATTGATGACCGGGACCTCACTCACGCCTCGGGCCAGCACGGACTGGCTCTCGCCATCGTCGGCGAACACGATGCGCAGCGCTTCATGACGGGCGATGACGGCCGCGTAGGCGCGTTGCATCGCCGCGACATCGAACGGACCGGTCAGGCGCAGTACGATGGTCTGCGCATAGGCCATCAGGCCATCCGCGCCCATGCGTGCGAGGAACCAGAGCATGCGCTGGTCCCCCGTGAGGGGGAGGCGAAGCGCGATTCGCTTCCCTTCGTCTTCGTCCGCGCTGCTCGCGGGGACGGCGGTCTCCGCGGCCGGGGCCGAGCTCGGACGGCCCGCGGAGCTCCTCGCGCTGGGCATGACGATGGGCGCCGTCGATGTGTACGTGAGGCTGCTGGGGGGCGCCTTCTTGGCGGGCTTTCGGTAGCGGTCCTTGAGCTCCCCGAGAAAGCGCAGGTGGTTGCGCACATAGTCGTGCTCGACGCCGAAGTCGATGAAGCAGGCGAGCTCGTCCACCCCCGCCGCGACGAGCTGATCGACCACGGCGGCCGTGCTCTCCACGGTTCCGATGAGCGCGTTGCCCGACGCATAGCGGTTGTAGGCCGCGTTGAGCAGGAACGCGCGGTCCTCGGGGGTCAGGGTGTCGAAGTCCGCGGTGAGGCCCTGCTCGCGCACCATCTGCTGGAACAGGCCGAGGGACGAGGCGAGATAGCGGCCAAAAGGCGCTCGGGCCTGCTCGCGCACCTCGTTCAGCTCCGCGCCCACCAGCGTGTGCAGCAGCACGGTGACGTGGCCCCGGTTCGGATCCAGGCCGACCTCCGTGCGGGCCTGCCGGTACGCCTGGATGTTGTCCGCGATGTCGGAGATCTTCTGGCCGATGAGGTTGGTGAGCACGCCGAGGCCGAGCCGGCCCGCCATGGACCAGGTCTCGCGATTGCCGAGCGTGGTGAGCCACAGGGGCAGCGAGGCGCGGGTGGGGCGAGGGAAGATACGGACGGGGACATCCTGCCCGTTGGGGCCGGAGAACGGCACTGCGCTGGCGCGCCAGAGGTGCTGGAGCGCGCCGAGGCGCTCGACCATCACCTCTCGCTTGCGCTCCCAGCTCTCCGGGTCGAGCACGAAGTCGTTGGCGTGCCAGCCGGAGGCCAGCGCGATCCCCACTCGGCCCTGGCTGAGGTTGTCGAGCACCGCCCACTCCTCGGCGACGCGGATGGGATGCTGAAGGGGGATGAGCACGCTCGCGCGCAGATCGACCCGCTTCGTCCTTTGTGAGAGCGCCGCCGTGACCACGGAGGGGTTGGGCGAGAAACCGCCGAACGAGTGGAAGTGCCGCTCGGGCAACCATACGGCCTGGAAGCCGTTTTCATCGGCGAACTGGGCCCCGTCGAGCAGGAGGCTGTACTTGTCCGCCTGGGCGTCCTCGGCGAGGTCGCCAAAGTAGTAGAGGGAGAAATCGATGGTGGAGCCGTCAGAGCGGCGAGCGGTGTAGCTGTCGTCGACGATGGGCGCGGGCATCGCGCGCGGCGGAGGCTTCGTCCGCGATGGCTCGGGGGCGCGTGCGGCCGGGCTGCCCTCATCCTGGCGCATGGCCCGGCCGAGGAGCGAAGCGCGGCCCGCGTCTCGCGGCGACGGGACCGCGGAGGCGACCGGGCTGGCCGTGGTCTTCGCGCCCGACGAGGCGTGTCCGGCCGAGCCGGAGTCCGGACGCCCCGAGCCTCCGCCGGGTCCTTCCCGGCCGGGCCAGAACCCGCCGGCCTTCAGCTCGCTCACACTCTCATGGACGGCCTGGATGATGACATCCATGTCCTTGTCGTCATGGGCGGTCGAGATGAAGCAGGTCCGCCCCTCCCACACGTACACGCCCTTCTCGATGAGGTGGTAGAAGAAGAGGTCGAGCTCGATCGGCTGGTAGACGAAGCTCAGGTTGCCCGATTGCGCGAAGCGGAAGAACGAGCCGAAGTTGACCGCCATGAGCGGCACCTGATTGTTCGTGAAGACCTCGTTCAGGATCTCCATCAACCGGTCGGCGCGCTGGTTGAGAGCTCGCTGCAGCTCGCCGCCCTGGCGCAGCATCTCCGTCAGCGTGGCGTGACATGCCGCCATGGCCAGCGGATGCATGCTGAAGGTGCCGGCGGTGTACGTGGTGTTCTCCTGGGGCGCGCTGTCATCGCCGTAGTTCCAGGCGCCGCCATCGACCCGGTCCATGACCTCGCGCCGGCCGGCGATGACGCCCAGGGGGAGTCCGCCGCCGATGATCTTCCCGTAGGTCACCATGTCGGCCTGGACGCCGAACCACTCCTGTGAGCCGCCGAGGGCGATGCGGAAGCCGACCAGGATCTCATCGAACACGAGGAGGCTTCCCGTCTCGCGGGTGACCTCGCGCAGGGCCTGCAGGAACTCGGTCGGGTGCAGGTCGGGACGGCGGTTCTGGACCGGCTCGACAATCACCGCGGCGAGCTCGTGGCCGTGCGCGCGGATGGTGTCGATGGACCGCGGGTTTGCGTAGGGCAGCACGATGACGTCATCGATCATCCGCTGGGGCGTGCCGAGCGTCATGGGCCGCGCCGTGGCGCCGCCACCGTCGATATCGGGCGTCACCATCGTGGCATCGAAGTGTCCGTGGTAGGCGTTCTGGAAGACCACCACCTTGGAGCGGCCCGTGGCAGCCCGCGCGATGCGCATCGCGGTCATCACCGCTTCGGTGCCCGAGTTCAGGAACAGCACCCGGTCCATGCCCGTCACGGTCGAGATCAAGCGGGCGCACTCACCCGCGAGCTCGCTCGCGGGGCCAATCTGGTAGCCCTTTTCGAGGCGAGCGGCGAGGGCCTCGCGCACGAAGTCCGGGTTGTGTCCGAACAGTGTGGCGCCAAAGCCCATGGCGAGGTCCACGTACTCGTTGCCGTCCAGGTCCCGGATCCTCGAGCCCTTGGAGTCCGTGGCGACGATGGGATACGTGAGCTCCTTGGTCTCCAGCCGGAAGCCCGACGAGGACCTTCGGGTGTTGACCAGCTTGCCGCGAGTCGCGGCCGCCAGCTCCTTCGACCGGCCCGTCTTGCTCGTATAGCGCGCAGTGAAGCGGGCCAGATACTCGGCCTGCTCGGTCGTGAGGCGGCTGGCCGGCGGGCGCGGCGTCATCCCCGGGGCGGCCGCGGGCTTCGTGTTTCCAAACCGGGGCGGCTGGTAGGCGCCGGTTGCCGTGGGCGCGGGCGCACGCGTCGGCGCGGGGGCCGGTGCGAACGTCCTGGCGGGCTTGGGGGCTTCGGGCACGAGGGCCTGCTGGGGCGCGGCGGGCGCCGGAGTGCCCATCCTCGGGGCCGGGGGCGCCGGAGCACGGACCGGCTCGGCTGCGGGGATGGCCGGCCCGCTGTGCCTGGCGGCGACGCCGTCCGCCACCGGTGAGGTCGCGACCAGGTGGGCCGCGATCTGGTTCACCGTGAGATGGACCTCGAACAAGTCACGCACGGACATCCGGACCTGCCAGATCTCCGCCAGCTTCTTGATCGCGGACACCATGACGAACGAGTCGGCGCCCAGCTCGAGAAGCGGCGTGTCCTGGTCGAGGCGGTCGGCCTCCGTGGACAACTGTTCGGCGAACAGCGCACGGACGGCGCGGGCAGTGGCGGCAACGGCGGTCGTGCTGTCCGGAGTGGCTTGGCGGGTCTGCGCGTTGACTTGCATGGTGTCTTTCTTGCTCTCTACGAAGGTCTTGCTGGCCCAGAAGCGAGTGCGCTCAAAGGGGTAGGTGGGCAGGCTCGCCCAGCGCGGCGTCTTCCCCGGGAACAAGCCCTTCCAGTCGAGGTCGAGGCCGAGGGCGTGGAGGGAGGCGGCGGCGGAGCAGAAGGCGCGCTCAGGGTCGGAGGAGTCGAGGGAGGGAATGCAGGAGAGGCCCTTGGAGGCGGAGCGCAGCAGGCCGGTGAGGACGGGCCTGGGGCCAATCTCGAGGAAGTGGGTGAACTTCTTGGCGACGAGGGCCTCGAGGCCCTGGCGGAAGAGGACGGGCTGGCGCAGGTGGCGGGCCCAGTAGTCGGGGACGAAGAGGGAGGGGGTGGCGAGGGCGCCAGTGAGGTTGGAGGCGAGGGGAAGGGAAGGGGAGTGGTGTGGGAGGCGGGAGGCGGCGGAGGAGAGGGCGGCCATGGCGGGAAGCATGGCGGCGGAGTGGAAGGCGTGGGAGACGTGAAGCGGGCGGCAGGAGAGGCCCGCGGACTCAAGCAGAGGCAGGAGGCGTTCGATGTCGGGGAGGGGCCCGGACAGGACGCAGGCCTCGGGGCCGTTGTCGGCCGCGAGCTCGAGGGAGGGAAAGGAGGAGAGGAAGGGGGCGAGGCGGGAGGGGCTGGCGAGGACGGAGAGCATGGAGCCGCCGGGAGGCAGGGCGGCCATGGCGCGGGAGCGGGCGAGCACCAGGAGGTAGGCGTCGTGAAGGGAGAGGACGCCGGCGAGGTGGGCGGCGAGGTACTCGCCAATGGAGTGGCCGATGAGGGCGGAGGGGGAGACGCCGAGGCTGAGCCAGAGGCGGCACAGGGCGTACTGGAAGGCGAAGAGGGAGGGCTGGGCGAGGCCCGTGTCGCGCAGGGCGGCGTCAGGGGAGTCGAAGACGAGGGAGGTGAGGGACTGGCCAGCGGAGGAGTCGCGGTGAAGGGCGGCCAACTCGTCGAAGGCGGAGCGGAAGGAGGCGAAGCGCTGGTAGAGGGCGCGGCCCATGCCGGCGTACTGGGCACCCTGGCCACTGAAGGCGAAGGCGAGGCGCGGGCGGCCGGAGGAGGGGGCGCTGCCGCGCAGGACGGAGGAGGAGAGGCGGCCGGAGGCGAGCTCGAGCAGGCCCTGAGCGAGCTGCTGGGAGGTGCGGCCCACGACGGCGCCGCGCTCGCGGAAGAGGGCGCGGCCGGTGCAGGTGCTGTAGGCCCAGTCGCGAGGGCAAGCGGAGCCGGAGGAGAGGGCCGAGGCATGGCGCTGGGCCAGCTCCTTGAGCGCCGCGTCGTTCTTGGCCGACAGCGCGATGCACACCGGCTCGTCTTCCGCGGGGGCCGCGTCCTCTTCCGGCTCCGCGGGGGCCTGCTCCAGGATGCAGTGGGCGTTGCTGCCGCTGATGCCGAAGGAACTCACCGCGGCGCGCCGGGGCCGCCCCGTGCTCGGCCACGGAAGGAGACGATCCGCGACCCGTATCGGAACATGCTCCCAGTCGATCTCCCGGTTGGGCGTGGAGAAGTTGAGCTGCGGCGCGATCTCGCCATGCTCCACGGCCAGCGCCGTCTTGATGAAGGCCAGGAGGCCCGCGGCGGCTTCCAGGTGGCCGAAGTTGGTCTTCACCGAGCCGACGAACAGCGGGGTGGTGCGGCCGGCATAGGTGGTGGCGATGGCCTCGACCTCGATCGGATCGCCCAGGCGGGTGCCAGTGCCGTGTGCCTCCAGGTAATCGATATCGTTGGGGCCGAGCCGCGCCGCCTTCAGGGTGTCTCCGAGGAGCTGATGCTGCGCCTTGCCATTGGGGGCCGTGAGACCATTGCCGCCACCGTTGTGGTTGCTGGCGGAGGCGCGCAGGAGGGCACGGACGCGGCCCTGATGAGCCTTACCCTCCGGCAGCCGCCGGAGCACGACCGCGGCGACTCCCTCTCCCTGGACGAAGCCGTCGGCGGAGTCATCGAAGGCCCGGCAGACGCCCGTAGGCGACAGCGCGCTGATGCGGCTGCGAAGGATGGGATTGAGGGGGGAGAGGATGAGGTTGACGCCCGCCACGATGGCGATGTCGCTCTCGCCCGTGCGCAGGCTCTGCGCGGCCAGGTGGAGCGCCACCAGTGAGGACGAACAGGACGTGTCAACCTGCAGTGTCGGGCCATTGAAGCCCAGGAGATAGGAGATGCGGCCCGCGCTGACACTGCGACTGGTTCCCAGGCTCGTGTAGGCGGTCAGCAGATCGAGCCGGCGGTCGTCCACGGTGAGCTGGTAATAGTCGTCTGTGCTCATCCCGATGAAGACACCGGTCTTGAGCTGCCTCAGCCGCTCAATGGGAAGGCCCGCGTCCTCGATTGCTTCCCAGACGACCTCCAACAGCAGCCGGTGCTGCGGGTCCATGTCGGCCGCCTCACGGGCCGAGATGCCGAAGAACGCGGGGTCGAATTCGTCGATGCGGTCAAGGTACCCGCCGTACTTCGTGTACGTCTTGGCGGGCCGGTCAGGATTGGGATCGTAGTAGGCTTCCACGTCCCAGCGGCTTTGAGGAGTCTCCCGGATACCGCAGTGACCCGTGCGCAGTGCCTCCCAGAGCCGAGCGGGTGTGTCGATATCGGGGGGCAGTCGACAGCCAATACCCGCGACCGCGATCTCGCAGGGCAGTGGGGCTTGCTGCGCCCGCTCGGGCCGACTGCGCAATCCCTCCAAGAGCGCGCTCAGGACCTCCGAGGAGAGCTTCCTGTCCCGCACCAGGGCCTTGAGAGTGTTCTCAAAGGCATGTCCGTTGGGGGCGCCAGTTTCGACCGATCTATCGATTTTGACTGGACTTTCGGCCATGTCCGTTTTTGAACATGGTAAGCGAACCGTGTCAATAGCTTGTCGTGGGGGCCAAGGCTCGCCAGGGTGACGGGGGGCTTGGAAGCGGAGCGTCAAACATTGATTCTATTGTTGTGGATATTGCCGTCAGGGTGAAATGAGGAGGCGGCCAGGTTGGAATGGACTCATCTCCCCGGCTGCTGCACCCGTGCGGGCCGCGCCCCCTCAGGCTGTGTCTGTCCAATCCATCCGCTCGCGCCTCCAAGTGCGCTAGTGTTGATGGGATGACGATCCACTCAGGGAAGTTTGTCTTTCTGGTGCTGCTGCTCATGGGCTGCCGCAGCCCGAGCCCTTCCTCCGACCCCGTGCCTTCAGACCACGAGCCTGGCTACATTCCCGGCACCGCCGAGGAGTGTCGCCGCTTGCATGCGGCGCTGTTCGAGGACGCGGCGACCATCACCGCATCTCAGCCTCCCGCAAGCTTCGAGGCGCCGCATCTGCCGCTTGAGGCCGGGCTCAACAACCGGCTCCGGGCCTTCCTCGAGCGGCAGTGTTACAAGTTGCCCGGCTGGAGTGGGGAGGACGGTGTCCACCTCACGGGCACACCCACTCAGGGGAGTTCGCACGGCTGGGTGCGTGTCTGGTACTCCCCCGAGGTGAGCGCCTGGCTCCAGCGAGGCCGTCCAGAGAAAGAGGTTCCCGAGCAGGCGATCATCATCAAGGAGACCTTCCGGCCGATTGGCGAGGCCAAGGAGGAGGGCGGCGTGTTCAAGCTGGTGGCCTGGCAGCCGATGATCCGCCGGCCCCAGGACTCGCGCGATGGCTGGTTTTGGAGCGACATCGCCCAGGATGAAGTGCGCCACGGGGTGGTCGCGTGCAGCAGACCTCCGCTGGCGTGGACTTCGTCGGAGACGCTTCGCCTCGACAACTGCCGTCCCTTCAACGGCTTCGGCTATCAGGTCTGCCTGCGCTGCCACGCATCGCAGCGTGACTTCACCTTCGCGCAGACCACGCACCTGCCGGCGAGCACCGGCGGCACGCGTGCGCGCACCCAGACGATCTATGACTACCGCCGCGTCTGGCGCGAGGCCGATGCCCAGAATCCCGACAACCACTACGACGACTACAAGAACAAGCCTGCCAGCACTTACATCGCGCCTCATCCGGATCGTGACACGATTCCCCCGGCACTCGGCGGCGCCAATCCGGAATTCGTCGCGCAATACGGCCTTCCCGCCGACGAGAGCGCGCCGTCCGAGGACATCCCGCGCTTCTTCGATCATGTCTTCGCCAAGGCCGCCCAGCAGCAGCCGGACACCTTCCTCACCTCGGATCAATGCTGGAGTTGCCACTCGGGAGTCGGCCACATCGCGCAGGGGTTGGCGGGTGCCGGCTCGTTGCTGGCGCGCGACGGCGAGTTGGCCGAGGGCACACCCCGCTATGCCGATGTCTCGTCCTACGGCGAATGGTCGGTTTCGATGATGGGCCTGGCGGGACGCGATCCTATCTTCCGTGCCCAGCGCGAGTGGGAGGCCCACCACCGGGAGGCCTGCGCCGACGACATCACCGACCTCTGCTATAGCTGTCACGGCGCCGCTGGTCAGCGGCAGCTGCGCCTGGACGCGCCTTCACGCAAGTTCGACCACGCCATGGTTTCCGCGCTCGCCGATGCCCCCGACGGCAAATACGGCGCGCTCGCGCGCGACGGTGTCTCCTGCTCGGTGTGCCACCAGATGAGTGGCAAGGACCTGGGGACGCCCGCCAGCTACACGGGCAACTGGACGCCGACCGCGGCGGATGACGTGCAGGGGCCGTTCTCCGCTGATGTACGTGCCGATCCGATGAAGCGCGCGCTAGGCAAGACGCCGTCGGGGGAGGGCGATCGGAGCCAGGTGGTGAGGAGCTCCGCGCTCTGTGGCTCGTGCCACGTGGTGAAGCTGCCCGTACGCAAGGTCGGCTCCTGCACCAACGAGCGCTTCTTCTTCGAGCAGGCGACGTTCCTCGAGTGGCGCAACAGCAGCTATCGGGTGAACGACGCGTTCATCAAGGACGAGGGGCACGCTGGCGCGACGCCGCAACGCTGCCAGGACTGCCATATGCCGAAGAGCTTCGCCGGCAGTCCGCTCAAGAAGAAGATCGCGAGCATCGAGGACACCGACTTCCCGACGGCGAGCATCCCGGGAGCACCTGACGTGCACATGGGAGTGGAGCTCGTGGAGCGCACGCCCTATTCGCGACACCAGCTCAGCGGCATCAACCTGTTCGCGCTCAGCATGTTCGCGCAGGCCCCGCGTGTGTTCGGCCTCGCCGACTACGATTACATGTCCAACCAGCATGGCGAGCCGACGCGCCTGCAGATGAAGACCGCGCTCTTGAGCGGACGCGCCGTCGCCGATGCCTCGGCGGCCGTCGAGATTGGCGTGCCCACGGTGAACGGAGACCACCTCGACTTCACCGTCAAGGTCACCAACAAGGCTGGGCACAAGCTGCCCTCGGGCGTGGCCTTCCGCCGCGCCTTCCTCGAGGTCTCCATCGAGGATGACAGCGGCGGGACGCTGTGGGCCTCGGGCCGGACCAACGGCGCTGGCGCCATCATCGGGCATGACGGCGAGGTGCTCGCGAGTGAGCTGGACACCCTCGCGCCCGAGCCTCACCACCAGGTCATCACCCGCGAGGACGAGGTGCAAATCTACGAGGAGCGCATCGCGGATTCCAACGGCAAGCTGACCACGAGCTTCCTGGGGCTCTACCAACCGCTCAAGGACAACCGGCTGTTGCCAACGGGCTGGAAGTCCACCTTCGAGCCCTTGCTTGAGAATGGCAAGCTGCCAGAGGGGCTCGCGCCGCACGGGGTCGACGGCGATCCCGACTACCCCGCCGATGGCTCCGCCGCCTGTGGCTGTGACGTCGTGAGCTACCACGTGCCACTCTCCGCCATCTCCCAACACGCGCGGGTGCGCGCGCGGCTGCACTATCAGGCCATCCCGCCGTATTACCTGCGCGACCGCTTCAGTGTTCCCTTGCCGGACGCGCGGCGCCTCTACCAGATCGCGAGCCACCTCGACACCACGAGCGCGACGAGCGTCATTCCTGGTTGGAAGTTGCCGCTCACGGAGGCCGTCCGCCCGTCACGTGAGGTGTCTGGGGCGCGGCGGTGATGAGGACACGCGGAATCATCTCGATACAAGACATGGGGTGCCTGAAATGAGTGCAAAGAGGTTGAGCTCCGAGGACAAGACCAAGATTCATGGTATGCGGGGCGAGCGATTCCAGTTGCTGCTCGAGGGGCTCGAAGCCGAGCGCGACAGTCTGCTGGCCACGATGAGCGAGAACAACCGTCCCTTTCTGGAGAAGGGCATGGAGGCGCGGCGCAAGACGCTCCTCCTGGGACTGGAGGCCGCGAGGAATTCGCGACTGCGGCTCTTCCAGGCGGATGAGCCCATCGACGTGGGTGCATTGGTCCAGGTGCGCTTCATGGACGAGCGGGAGAACGCCGTGGAGTGGCGATGGATCACGCCTCCCTCGGAGACGGACAAGCCCTTCGCTTATGCCGGCACCGAGATTGTCTTCAACCGGGGCGGGCTGGGTTCGGGTTCGATGCTCATCGGACGCAAGGCGGGCGCCCGCATGGAGGTGCCGGGCGACAGCTGTTCCGAGCCCGATGTCGAGATCGAGATTCTCGCTGTTCTTTGAGCGTCCGGGGGAAGGCCCGGGGTCTGCACTGGAGCCTGGGTTGGACCGGCACTCGGCGCTATCCATCTCCGCGATTTGCACGTAGAGGAAGAGCCCTATGCCTGTCTGTGGACTCGACTTCGGAACCAGCAATTCGGCCCTCGCCCTTCCTGACGGAAGGGTGCTGCCCGTTTCTACCGGTTACAGCGACCCGCGCCTCTACCGCTCCGTCATCTTCTTTCCCGAGGACGAGCGCGAGGCGTACACGGGGGCCCCCGCCATCTCGCGCTACCTGGACGACCCCGCGGGCCGCTTCATCCAGTCCGTGAAGTCTTTCCTTCACAGCACCTCCTTCCGCGCCACGCAGATTCACGAGCGCACCTGGCTCATCGAGGAGCTGGCGGCGCTGTTGTTGCGCCGGGTGCGCGAGGCCGCGGCGCCCCACATGGGCGGGGCTCCCGAGCGTGTCGTGCTCGGCCGCCCCGCGCTCTTCTCCTCGGACCCCGAGGCGGATGCGCTCGCCGAGCAGCGCCTGCGCCGCGCCGCGGAGCTCGCGGGCTTCACCCACGTCCAGTTCCTGATCGAGCCCATCGCCGCCGCGCTCTCCTACGAAGCCCAGCTCACCCAGGATGAGCTGGTGCTGGTGGCCGACTTCGGCGCCGGCACCACGGACCTCACGCTGATGCGGCTGGGGCCCTCGCGACGAGGCTTGCCGGACCGCAAGATGGATGTGATTGGTTCCACCGGTGTGCGCATCGGCGGTGACCGCTTCGACGCGGAGATCATGCGCCACTCGCTGCTGCCGCGTTTTGGCGCGGGCTCGACCTACCGGGTGCGAGGCGTGAGCGACAAGCGGCTGCCCGTGCCCCAGCACGTCATGGCCAAGCTGCTCTCCTGGCATGAAATGTCCTTCATCCGCAAGAAGGCCACCCAGGAGGTGCTGGAGTTGATGCTCGTCTCCAGTGACAAGCCCGACGAGGCGAAGGCGCTGTATGACCTCGTCATGGAGAACCTGGGCTACCGCCTCTTCCGGGCCATCGAGGCCGCCAAGGTGCGGCTGTCGTCCGAGGACGAGACGGTGCTGGAGTTCGACGAGGCGCGCATCCAGCTGCGCGAGCGCATCACCCGGGCCGATTTCGAGGCCGCCAGCGAGCCGCTGCTTCAGGAACTGCGCCAGGTGACCGAGGGCCTGCTGGAGCGCTGCGCGGGCGCCGGAGAGGTGGACGCGGTCTTCCTCACGGGCGGCTCCTCGCAGATCCCCGCCGTGCGCCGGCTTTACATTGAACGCTTCGGGGAGGGCCGCGTGCGCACCCGCGATGCCTTCACCTCCGTGGCCGAGGGCCTGGGACGCGCCTCCGCCGCGCTGTGAGAAGGCGCGGTTTTTCCACTATCCTGGAACCGCTCTTGCTGCGTGGCGCCTCTCGCATCTGGTAGGTTCCATGACCGGACACGGCGGGGCACGGAGCTGGAGGTGCCAACAGGACGACGCACGAGTGGCGGAACTGGCAGACGCAGCGGACTTAAAATCCGCTGACTCGCAAGGGTCGTCCGGGTTCGAGCCCCGGCTCGTGCAAGTGAATGCGCGGCAAGTGTCTGGCTTTCGTTCGAGCGGCCAGGTTTCTTCGCCGCTATTCTTGTCGCCATGACGGGACCGCAAGCGAAGACCTGTGCGACGTGCGGACGCGTCATCGCCGCGCATGCCGTGTACTACCGCTTCAGTCTGGTGTTGGAAGGGGAGCAGGACCTGCTCGACCCTTCGGATGACCTGGAGGGCAATCCCGCGGAGGCGCTCGCGGCGCTGGTCCGCCGCCTGGACGAAGGCTCCGCCGACCCCGGTGAACTGGAGGCACAGGTGCACTGGGAGCGCTCTGGCGTCGTCTGTTCGCAGTGCCGCTCCGTGGCGGTGCGGATGCTCAGCACCGCCACGAAGGACGCTGGACCGCATTGAGCGTCATTGGATCTTCATCGCGTACTTGCCCAGGTGGTGCTTGAGCACCTCCTGCTGGGCCTTCGCGGCTTCCTCCAACGCGTAGAGACGGCCAATCTCCAGGTGGAACGGCCCTGCCTCAATCAATTCGTTGAGCCGCTTCATCAGCTGGGGGTTGGGGATGCCGTCGTAGGCCTTGGTCTCAACGCCCTCCGGGCCCTTGGGGGCCGGCTCCACGCCGTTCGGGTACGCGATGCGCCCTCCCTTGCGGACGTTGCGCAGCAGAGGCTCGGCGGCGTCTCCCCGGGCCAGCACCAGCGCCGCGTCGAAGCCGTCTGGCGCGAAGTCGCGGCAGACCTTCTCCAGGTCCTCCTGGTGGCCCTCCGCGACCGCGTCCGCTCCCAGCCTCCGGGCCAGCTCCACGCCGTCCTCTCCGGACGCGACCGCCAGCACCTTCGCACCCATCCTCTTCGCGAGCTGCACGGCGATGTGTCCGATGCCTCCGCTGGCGCCGAAGATGAGCAGCTTCTGCCCTGACTTGAGCTGAAGGTGTTCCTCCAGGCCCTGGAGCCCGGTGAGCCCGTCCGCGGCGAGCCCCGCCGCCTGCTCCACCTTCAAGCCCTTGGGGATCTTCGCCGCCTGGTCTGCCTTCACGGCGACGTATTCCGCGTAGAAGCCTCCCTTGTTGCTCATGAACGCGGAGCCGTAGACCTGGTCACCGACCTTGAGGTCCTTCACGTTCTTGCCCACCGCTGCGATTTCTCCCGCGCCGTCGGCTCCGGGCACGTAGGGGAACTTCGGGCCGCCTGGGATCATCTCGGCCATCTGACCCTCGCGCTCCATCCAATCCCAGGCACCGATTCCCGCCGCCGCGACGCGCACGAGCACTTCATCGTCGCCATGGGTGGGAACGGAGATGGTCTTGATGCCCAGGACCTCCGGGCCGCCGAAGCGGTCGAGCGCCGCGGCCCTCATCTTGTCGGGAATGGATGCTGGCATGCTGTGACTCCCTCTCGGATTGAAGCTTGTCCTCCGAGACGATGCGCATGCTCCGCGTGACGTTCAGCGTCACAGGCCCCACGCAGGCAAGGCGGGGGAGCGGACTGCCGCCCTCCACCCCGCCGCGGAATGGCCTCAATCCAAGAGCTGCAGGAGGTCCGCTCGCGTGAGCGCGGCGCCTCCCGTGGCGCCTCCGAGCGCGGCTTCGAAGAGGGCTCGCTTCTTCTCCTGCAAGAGGAGGATCTTCTCCTCCACCGTGCCCTGGGACACCATCCGGTACACCATCACCGGGCGCTGCTGCCCGATGCGGTGCGCCCGGTCCGCCGCCTGCGCTTCCACCGACGGGTTCCACCACGGATCCACCAGGAAGACGTGGTCCGCCGCCGTCAGGTTGAGCCCCGTCGCTCCCGCCTTCAACGAGATGAGCATCACGGGTGCTCCCTTCTCGTCCTGGAAGGATGCCGCCACCGCGCCCCGGTTCGCCGTGCTGCCGTCCAGGCGGATGAACCCGATGTCTGCTTCTTTCAACGCGGGCTCGATGAGGTCCAACATCGACGTCCACTGCGAGAAGACCAGCGCCTTGTGCCCGTCCGCCACCGCCGTGCCGAGCGCCTCCACCAGCGCCTGCACCTTCGAGGACGTCCTCGCCTGCTGCCCCGGCACCAGCGCCGGATGGCAGGCCGCCTGCCTCAGCCGTAGCAGCGCCTCCAGCGCCTTCAGCACGCTGCCTCCCTCCTCGAGCTGCGACACCACCTCCTCGCGCGTCGCGGCGTGGACCGCGTCGTAGACGGCGCGCTCCTGCTCGGTGAGGGTGACGTGCCGCACGGCCTCCGTGCGCGGTGGCAATTCAGGCGCCACGTCGCGCTTGAGCCTGCGCATCACGAAGGGGCGGATGCGCGCGCGCAGGGCCTCCGCGGCGCCCTTCTGGTTCTCCGACACCGGCCGGGACCAGCGCTCCTCGAACGCCTTGCGCCCACCCAGCAGGCCCCGGTTGGTGAAGTGCATCAGGCTCCACAGCTCCTCGAGCCGGTTTTCGATGGGCGTGCCGCTGAGCGCGATGCGGAAACCCGCGTCCAGCTCATACGCCGCTCGCGCCACCTGGCTGTCTGGGTTCTTGATGGCCTGCGCTTCGTCCAGCACCACCGTTTCCCAGGTCTTCGCCGCGAGGATGGCCGCGTCCAGGCGCAGCAGCGCGTACGTGGTGAGCGTCACGTCCGCGGACTCGTCCAGCGTGCGTCCTACGCCGTGATAGACAGACACCTTCAGCGACGGGCGGAAGCGCTTCACCTCCGCTTCCCAGTTGGGCAGCACGCTCGTGGGCGCCACCACCAGCGTTCCCCGGCTCAGCGTGCAGATGGTCTGAAGCGTCTTGCCCAGACCCATGTCGTCCGCCAGCACGCCGCCCAGGCCCGCCTGCCTCAGGAAGGTGAGCCAGCTCACGCCCTGCAACTGGTACGGGCGCAGCGTCGCGGTGAGGTCCTTGGGCAGGTGGGGCTCGGGGAGCTTCTCGAAGCCCTGCACCAGGGGCGCGAGCCGCTCCATGACGGGCGGCGCGGGGTGCTCCAATGCCTCGCACAGGCCGGTGAGCTGGGGGATGGCGTGGTTCGCGAGCCGGCCGTCCCGTTCTCTTGCGGCGAGCAGGTCCGTCACGCGCTGGCCGTGGGCCTTCAGCCAGCCCGTGGGCAGGGGCGCCCAGCCTCCGCCCTCCAGTGGCACCAGCCCCAGGCCTTCCTCCCAGGCCCGCATCACCGCGCCCGCGTCCACGGTGCGCTTCTCTCCGGGGCCCAGGCCCTCCACCTCGAAGTTGAGCGAGAAGCCCACCCTCGGCACGCCCGCGTCGGTGGCGGCCGTGTCCAGCGTGAGCATGGGCCGGAGCTTCACGTCCGGGCTGACCACGCCCGCGGCGTTTCCCGTGAGGCCTCCACGCCACTTGCGCAGCTTGTCCGCGAGCTGCACGGCCTCCTTGCCGTGGACCGTCACGCGCCGGCCCGGCGCCATGTTCAGCTCGTCCCTCAGCTGGTGGATGAGCTTTGTCTCCGTGGGCTCGTCGCGCACCGGCGCGGCGCCCTGGAGGTACACCAGCTTCCCGTTGTCGATTCGCGCGGTGGGCGGCGAGCCGTACACCAGCGTGGGCAGCACCGAGAGCCCCGTATCGAGCTTGTCCAACTCCAGCGAGATGCGCGGCTTGAGCGTCCGGTCGATGGGGGGCAGCCGCCGGCTCTTCACGTCCACCGGCATGCGCCTCGCGAAGTCCGGCAGCACCTTGCTCGTCAGGTCCGCCAGTTGCTCCGGGGCGAAGGCCCGCTCCTGGGGCAGGTTCTCCAGCCTCGCGCCGGTGAGCGACAGCTCTCCCAGCCGGCAGAGCGCACCCGCGCACAGCGCGACGCCGGGGCTCACCAGCTCGTTGATGCGCGGATCCTTCTCCACCTTGAGCACGGTCTGCTCGCCCCGGTCCTCGACGGTGACTCGCGGGAGGAGCGGCTCGTTGGAGACGGAGACGAGCGCGCCGTCGAAGAGGACGGTGCGCGCCTTCTCCAGCACGTGCAGCAGGGCGTCCAGCTTGCTCTGCGGAAGCGCGCCCCGGGTGGGCTGCGCGAGCAGCTTGTCCGCGAGCAGGTCACACGGATCCACGTGGATGCGCGCGGCCTCCACGGGGTTCTGGAGCACGGACGCGAGGCTCCGGGCCAGCAGCCGCGCGGTGTTGTCCGGCCGGACCACCAGCCGCTCCAGCTGGAGGCCTCCGTCCGCGCGCTTGAAGCGGTACACCAGCCGCTCCGTCTTCGGCGCGGTGCCGGGGCGCGGCGCCGCGGCGGCGGGGCCTGGACGGGCAGGGGAGGCCGCCGCCGTGGCCTTCCTTCCTTCCGCCTGCCGCAGGACGATGGCCGCGGCGATGACGTGCTCGCAGGGGTCCACCTTCCCCCGGCAGTCGCACTCCCAGATTTCGTCCTCGGGGTAGAGGGTCGTGGTGAGCGGGGTGGGGCGGCCGGGGATGCGGACCCGCAGGACGACCTCTTCCTCGTCCACGGATTGCACCGACACGACCCCCGCGCGAGAGAGGGCCTGTCCGGCGGACCACGTGGCCGGGCCTGACTCCTCCCGGATGGCTTCGAGCAGTTCCGCGAGCGCCGACATACGAGGGGCGATTCCCTAGCCCCGTGCCGGGCCTGGCGCAAGCAACCGGGCGCGTGGCTGTGACACTGAGGGACACACGCTCCCGTGCTCCTGTAACTGGCGGCGCTACAGCGGCCACGACACCCGTGTCATCCGCAGCGGGGCCTTCCGAGGAAAGCCTCGAAACCTTGGGATGTGGCGTGGCAGGTGCAGGTGGACGGATTGGAACGCGCGTCCGGTGCCTCCCCCTGCATCCGCCTGCCGGGCCTCCGTGCTCCGTCCGTTGTGAGTGAAGCAGACAGTGTCCCCCACACAGTCGAGGTCCCACACATGCACCTGCAGATGACGAGTCGCCTCCTGGCGGCTGCGTTCCTGAGCCTGGTGGCTGGTTGCCAGGGTGAGCCAACGCAGTCTCCCGAAGGTTCTCAGTCCGCGACGCTGTCCGCCAAGGCGGATTGCGTGCAGCGGTTCGACGGCATCACCACCTGCGCCAAGGGCAACGCGACCCTGGCCACCTCCGAGAAGGGCGTGCAGGTCCTCGGGCTGAAGGACGCGAAGACGGACGGCGTCTCCAGCACGTTCAACGCCGGCATCACCTGGTCCCAGCAAGCGCAGATCCGCGTGGGCAGCCAGAACGGCAGCATCACCCTGTCCGCGCGTGACGGCGATCAGGTCGTCAGTGCGCTGCGCATCACCTCCAGCGCCGACCGCGTGGTGAACGTGACTCCGGCCTTCACCGGTTCGTCCGAGGGCAACTACCGGATGAACGTGTACCGCGACGGCCGGCTGGTGAGCACCACCCACCAGCCTGCGTCCTTCTCCATCACGTTCTACGACTGGTGGTCCTTCGTGAACTGGTGGAATTCCCACTGGAACTTCTTCAACTGGCGTCACTACGTCCACGGCGGTGACCGCAGCCTCGACGGTGCCTGCGCCTGGCGCATTGGCTCGCCGGGCACGACGTTCTCCGTCCGGGGCGCGGACGGCAAGACCGTCGTCGGCGACACGGCGGAGTTCGTCGAGGAGATTGGCGACGGCGCCTACCCGTACCGCCACTTCTCCGGCATCGACGTGAACGCCAGCGCGACGGACTTCCTCGTCACGGGCGAGTCCTTCGGCCAGGAGAAGTAAGCTGTTCCTCCGCCGGGTGGGAACTCCGTGTTCCCGCCCGGTGGTGTGTGTCGGTCTTTGTCTTCTCGTCGAGGAGTCGTGACGATGCGCGTGCCCTGGTCTCTCGCAGGCATCTCCGCCGGAGCGCTGCTCATCGGCGCAGCGTGGGCCACCGTCGTCCGCCGCCCTGAACCCCTGGTGCTGGGCGCGCTACCTCCCGTCGTCCTGCCGCACGTGGAGCAGTCCGGTGGGGCCACCACGGTGGCGGACACCGGCCGCAATGCCTTCGGGCGCGCGCCCATGAACATGCCGCGCTCGCGCTGGCCGGACTTCTACGCGGGCAAGGGTGTGTTCGACCGCGACTGGAGCGACTCGCGCCTGCGTGCCGCCGTGGCCGGTCCCTTCTTCAGCGCCACCGGCTGCATGACCTGCCACGTGAAGGACGGCCGGGGCCAGCCGCCCGCGAGCCCCACGGAGGCGCCCGTCTCGCTGGCGTTCCAGCTGAGCGCGCCCGACGGCGCCGGTCCCCACCCGCTGTACGGCATGCAGCTGGACGCGCACGCCGTGGAGGGCCAGGTCCCCGAGGGCCACGTCCGCGTCGACTTCGAGGAGACGCGCGGCACCTTCGCCACCGGTGAGCCGTACTCGCTCGTGCGCCCGCGCTACCAGTTCCAGGGGCTGGTGCATGGCCCCCTGGGCGACGGCGCCCTGTTCTCCGCCCGCGTGTCGCCCGTGAACTTCGGCCTGGGCCTGCTGGAGGCGCTGCCGGAGGCCGACATCGTGGCCCGCGCCGACCCCGAGGACCGCGACCAGGACGGCATCTCCGGCCGGGTCAACCGCGTGCTCGACGTGGAGACGGGTGAGACGCGCCTGGGCCGCTTCGGGTGGAAGGCCAACCAGCCCACGCTGCGCCAGCAGGTGGCGCATGCGCTCGTGGCGGACATGGGCGTCACCACGACGCTCTACCGCCAGGAGCAGGGCCGGGACGCACCGGGTGAGCCGGAGGTGTCCCAGGACGACATGGACCTGCTGATGATCTACATGCGCCTGCTCGCCGTGCCCAAGCGGCGCGACTGGGAGGCGCCGGAGGTCCAGCGGGGCCATGCCGTCTTCCGCGCCATCGGCTGCGCGGCGTGCCACGTGGACACGCCCCAGGAGACGGGGCCCGTGGAGGGCTTCGACGAGGTTTCCCGTCAGGTCATCTACCCCTACACGGACCTGCTGCTGCACGACCTGGGCGAGGGCCTGGCGGACGGGCGTCCGGACGGGCTGGCCACGGGCAGCGAGTGGCGCACGCCGCCCCTGTGGGGCATTGGACTGGTGGAGGCCGTCAACCGGCACACCCGCTTCCTGCATGACGGCCGGGCCCGCTCCCTGGAGGAGGCCGTCCTCTGGCACGGAGGGGAGGCGGCCTCCGCGCAGGCTCGCTACGTGCGGCTGCCCCGGGAGGACCGGGCCGCGCTGCTCGCCTTCCTGAAGTCGCTCTGAGGCTCGGAGGCACGGACGAGCCGCCTTCCCGTCCGGACTGCGGCCAGGAGGACCGTCGTCTGGAGGAGCTTCGGCTTCCGGAGGGGCACGGAACGGTGGACGCCCCGGGCCCTTGGGCTACCCTGCGGGCCCCCTTCATGCAGCCTCAAGCTCCCATCCCCGATGACGCCCCCGACGTCCCGCTCGCGGTCGACCTGGACGGGACGCTGGTGCGCACGGACACGCTGCACGAGAACCTGCTCGTGCTCCTCAAGCACGCGCCGTGGCTGCTGCTGCTGGTGCCGTTGTGGGTGCTCCGGGGCAAGGCCTTCTTCAAGGCGGAGGTGGCCCGCCGCGCGCGGCTGGACGTCACCTCGCTGCCGTACAACGCGGACGTGGTGGCCTTCCTGCGCGAGGAGCACGCCCGGGGGCGGCGGCTCGTCCTCGCCACGGCCGCGGACCGGAGCATCGCCGACGCGGTGGCCGCCCACCTGGGCCTCTTCCACACCGTGGTCGCCAGTGAAGGCGGGGTGAACCTGTCCGGCGCGCGGAAGCTGGAGCGGCTGCGCGAGCTGCTGGGCCGCTTCGACTACGCGGGCAACGACGCGGTGGACCTGCACCTGTGGCGCGAGTGCCGGCAGCTCATCGTGGTGCATGCGCCGGCGGGCGTGTTGCGCCAGGCCCAGGGACTGGGCCGCCCCGTGCACCGCGTCTTCGAGGCCCCTCCTGGCGGGCTGCGCCCCTGGGTGAAGGCGCTGCGGGTGCACCAGTGGGCGAAGAACGCGCTCGTGTTCGTGCCGGTGCTGGCGGCGCACAAGGCCACCCAGGGCGGCATGGCCCCGCGCGCGGTGCTGGCGTTCCTTGCGTTCAGCCTCTGCGCGTCCAGCGTGTACATCATCAACGACCTGCTGGACCTGGCTTCGGACCGGCGGCACCCGTCCAAGTCCCTGCGGCCCTTCGCGTCCGGGGCCCTGCCGGTGCGCGCGGGCGTCATGCTGGCGCCGCTGCTGCTGGTGGGCGCCGCGGCGCTGGCGCTGGCGACGCTGCCCCTGTCGTTCTCCGGGCTGCTGGCCGCGTACTTCGTGCTCACGCTCGCGTATTCGCTGCGCCTCAAGCAGGTGGTGATGCTGGACGTGCTGGTGCTGGCGGGCCTCTACACGGTGCGCATCTTCGGCGGCGCGCTGGCAGTGGGCGTGCCCACGTCGAGCTGGCTGCTCATGTTCAGCACCTTCCTCTTCCTGTCGCTGGCCCTGCTCAAGCGGCTGAGCGAGGTGCGGCGGCTGCGCCAGTCCAACGAGGTGTCCGCCCACGGGCGCGGCTACCTGGCGCAGGACTACGAGCAGCTCGCGAGCCTGGGCGCGGCGTCGGGCCAGGTGTCGGTGCTGGTGCTGGCCCTCTACATCACCAGCAAGGAGGTCACGGCGCTGTATGCCCACCCGGAGCGGCTGTGGCTGCTGTGCCCGGTGATGCTGTACTGGGTGGGGCGCATCTGGTTGCTGGCGCACCGGGGGCTCGTGAACGAGGACCCGCTCGTCTTCGCGCTGAGGGACCGCGTCAGCTACGTCGTGGGCGTGGTCGCTGCGCTGGTGCTGTGGGTGGCGACGTGACGGGAGCGTGGCGATGAGCACGTCGGATTCCTGGGGCCGCTTCCCCCGCGTGGAGCAGCGGACGCGCGCGCTGACGTGGCGCTCGGACGCGCTGCCCCAGGTGGACGGCCCCGTCCTGCCGCATGGCCTGGGCCGCAGCTACGGCGACTCGTGCCTCAACGGCGGGGGCACGGTGCTGCTCACCGCGGGCCTGGACCGGCTCATCGACTTCGACCCGACGACGGGCGTGGTGCGCTGTGAGTCGGGCGTGTCGTTGGACACGCTGTTGCGGCTGGCCGTGCCGCGCGGCTGGTTCCTGCCGGTGACGCCGGGCACGAAGTTCGTCACGGTGGGCGGCGCCATCGCCAACGATGTGCACGGGAAGAACCACCACCGGGTCGGAACGTTCGGCCGGCACGTGCGCAGGTTCGAGCTGGTGCGCTCGGACGGCAGCCGCCGGATGTGCTCGCCCGACGAGAACCCGGACTGGTTCGGCGCGACGATTGGCGGGCTGGGGCTCACCGGGCTTGTCACCTGGGCGGAGGTGCAGCTCACGCCCATCCGCAACCCCTTCGTGATCCAGGAGACCGTCCCGTTCGAGAACCTGGACGGCTTCATGCGCGTGTCCGCGGAGTCCGAGGCGGACTCCGAGTTCACCGTGTCGTGGGTGGACTGCCTGGCGCGGGGGCGCAAGCTGGGGCGTGGCCTGTTCTACCGGGGCAACTTCGCGCCCACGCAGTTCGACCGGCTGCCCCTGGCCAAGAGCCACCTGTCACATCGCAGCGGGCTCGCGGTGCCCATCGACCTGCCGGGCTTCTGCCTCAACCGGCTGTCGGTGTCCGCGTTCAACTTCCTGTACTACCACCGGGAGCGGATGAAGCCGTCTCCCCGTCTCGTGCACTACGACCCGTTCTTCTACCCGCTCGACAGCGTGTACGGCTGGAACCGCATCTACGGCCGCCGGGGCTTCCTCCAGTTCCAGTGCGTGGTGCCCCACGCCACCGCGCGCGACGCGCTGAAGGAGCTGCTGGAGCGCAGCGCCCGAGGCGGGCTGCCCAGCTTCCTGTCCGTGCTCAAGACGTTTGGCGACCTGCCGTCACCCGGGTGGTTGTCCTTCCCGCGCCCCGGCTACACGCTGGCCCTGGACTTCGCCAACCAGGGGGAGAAGACGTGGAAGCTGGTGGAGTCGCTGGACCGCGTGACGCGCGAGGCGGGCGGGGCGGTGTACCCGGCCAAGGACGCGCGCATGAGTCCGGAGAGCTTCGCGGCGTACTTCCCCAAGCGCGAGCAGTTCTCCGCGTACATCGATCCCGCGTTCTCCTCCTCCTTCTGGCGCCGGGTGAACCCGGTGCCGCTGCCCCTGCCCGCGCAGGAAGACCGTCAGGCCGCCCTCCAATGAAGAAAGTCATCGTCCTCGGCGCCACGAGCGCCATTGCCCAGGCCACGGTGCGGCTGCTCGCCGCGCGCGGGGCGTCGCTGTACCTGGTGGGCCGCAACGCCGCGAACCTGGAGGCGGTGGCCCGGGACGCGTCCACGCGCGGCGCGCAGAAGGTGGAGTTCCGCGCGCTGGATTTGAATGACTGCGAAGCGCACGCGAGCCTCGTGGAGCGCGCGTGGCAGGCCCTGGGCGGACTGGACGGGGCCGTGCTGGCGCATGGCGTGCTGGGCGACCAGACGGAGAGCCAGCGCTCGTGGGCGGCGGCGGAGGTGGTGCTGCGCACGAACTTCCTCTCCGCCGCGTCGCTGCTGACGGAGCTGGCCAACCGCTTCGAGGCGCAGAAGGCCGGCACGCTGGTGGTGATTTCGTCGGTGGCGGGAGACCGGGGCCGGCAGAGCAACTACGTCTACGGCGCGTCCAAGGGCGCGCTGAGCGTGTTCCTCCAGGGCCTGCGCAACCGCCTGGCGAAGTCCGGCGTGGCGGTGGTGACGGTGAAGCCCGGCTTCGTGGACACGCCGATGACGGCCCACGTGCCGAAGAACAAGCTCTTCGCGTCGCCGGAGCAGGTGGCGCGCGGCCTCTTGAAGGCCGCGGACGGGCGCAAGAACGAGGTCTACGTGCCCGGCTTCTGGGCGCTCATCATGCTCATCATCAAGAGCATCCCGGAGCCCGTGTTCAAGCGGCTGAAGCTCTAGGCTTCCGCCGGGGCCCGCGGGGGCAGCCGGTGGAGCGGGGCGCAGTGGGGCGCGTGCGTCTGGAGGAACTGGAGCATCCGCTCCGCGCGTTCCGGGTCGTTCCGCTGGAGGGACTCGGCCCGGAGTGCCCAGGCGCAGAGCAGGCGGATCAGGATGAGGGGAGACTCCTCCTGGTGGTGCTCCAGGGCCCGCAGGCCCTCCGGCGTTGACTGGCCCGTGACGACTTCCGCGGAGTGGATGAGGACGTCGTAGAAGACGCGGCCCAGCTTGGCGCCGGGAACGGCGGGGTTGATGTCGGCCAGGGAGAGGGCCTCGCGGGCGAGCCTCCGTGCCTGCTCTGGGTCGTCCTTGCAGAGCAGGTGGAGGAGGGCGTCAGCGCTCCGCTCCATGGCCTGGAGCAGGGGCGCCTTGCTCCTCCAGTTCACTGCGTTCAATTCGTGGCGGGCCTGGGCGTCCTGCCCGTAGAGGATCCTCCCCAGGGCTCGTTGCTGCGCCCGGAAGACGTCCGCGTCGGGAAAAGGGCTGCTCGGAGGAAGGAGCTCATCCGTGAGCCGGAGGTAGGCCTCCGCGTCCGGGTGCTGGAGTGCCTCGGCCTCCCTCCTGCGCGCCTTGCGAACCTGGAACTGCCGCCAGGTCAGGCTTCCGCCCACGAGCACGAAGAAGAGGATGAGGAAGGGGAACAACTGCTGGCCCAACCCCGGAGGAACCTGGGGCGTGGGGGTGGGCCATTCGCCGTCTCCGGTCAGGGGCGAGGGATGGGAGAAGGAGACGTAGAAGCCGTACCAGACCGGCAGCAGGACGGCCCAGATGAGCAGGAGCTTCCGGAATGGATGGCGACCCAGCCATCCCAGGACGGGCACCTTGCGGAGCTGCTTGTCCGCGACTCCGCGGAGATAGCGATTGTTTTCTTCGCGCGACATGCGCGCACCGTAACCCCTTCCACTCCGTGCCTGAAAGACAGACACGGAGTGGAGGCTGTCTTCAACTGCCGGTGGCGTCGTTGGGCGTGAGCGCGGCCAGGGCGGACCGCAGGTGCTCGACGACAGGCCCGAGGTGCGGGTCCTGCATCAGCTCGTGGTGGCCGCCGGGGACTTCGTGCACCTGCAGTCCGCCACGCACGAGGGGCTCCCATCCGCGGTGACGCGGAGTCCCGGCGGCGGCTTCGCTGGCGCTCAGGAGCAGGGCGGCGCCGTCGTAGGGCTGGGGCACGTACTTCTCATGGGCGAAGAGGTTGGCCCGGAAGACGTTGAAGAGGGCACGCAGCTGCGCGGGGCCGGAGTGCGCGTCGAGGATGCGCGCCCGGAGTCCTTCCTGCAGCAGGTGGCCCAGCATTGCGTCGTCGTCCAGTGCCAGGGCTTCGTCCGGGGCGGAAAGCTCCTGGCCGAAGGCGGTGGCGGTGGCATGGGCGAAGGCGAGCCTCGCGCGGGCCTCGGAGTCGAGGTGCGTCTCGGACTGGGCAGGCTTCGTCAGGCCGTGGACGTGGGCGTCGATGAGGGCGAGCAGGTCCACGGCTTCACCGGCTTCGCGCAGCCTGCGGGCCATCTCGTAGGCGATGACGCCGCCCAAGGACCAGCCTCCCAGTTGGTAGGGGCCGTGGGGCTGCACGGTGCGGATGGCTTCGAGGTAGAGGCTGGCCATCTCCTCGATGGACTCGGCGACAGGCTGTCCGTCGAGGCCGCGCGACTGGAGGCCGTAGACGGGCAGAGCGGGGCCCAGACGGCGCGCCAGCTCCGAGTAGGCCAGGACGTTGCCGCCGCCGGGGTGGACGAGGAAGAGCGGCCGGTGCCCGGGCTCTCCGCGCTCCAGTGGGACGAGGGGCGTCCAGGCCTGCGAGTCATCGCGAAGCACCTGGGCGAGTTGCTCGATGGTGGGCTGCTGGAAGAGGACGGAGAGGGGAATCGACTGGCCCAGGCGCTCGCGCACGGCGGCGACCATGCGCACGGCGAGCAGGGAGTGGCCGCCCAGCTCAAAGAAGCTGGAGCGGACGCCGACGGAGCGGACGCCGAGGACGTCCTCCCAGATGCGGGCGAGCTGCATTTCAAGCGCGTCACGGGGCGCGACGAAGTCCCGTGCTTCGACGGCGTGCGCATCGGGTTCAGGTAGGGCCTTGCGGTCCACCTTGCCGTTGGCGTTGAGGGGCAGCGCGTCCAGCACCACGACGGTCGACGGCACCATGTACTCGGGCAGGTGCTGCTTGAGGCCTGCCTTGAGTGAGTCCGCGTCCAGCGCGTGGCCTTCGCTCGCGGTGACGTAGCCGAAGAGGCGCTTGTCCGCGTCCGCGCCCCGGGCCACGACGACGGCCTCGTTGACGCCAGTGGTGGAGCGCAGGGCGGCTTCGACTTCGCCCAGTTCGATGCGGAAGCCCCGCACCTTCACCTGGAAGTCGACACGGCCGAGGAAGTCGACTGTGCCGTCCTCCCTCCAGCGGGCCTGGTCGCCCGTGCGGTAGAGGCGCTCGCCCGGAGTGGAGGCGAAGGGGTGGGGGACGAAGCGCTCCGCGGTCAGGTCGGGACGGTTCAGGTAGCCCCAGGCCAGGCCCTGGCCACCGACGTACACCTCACCCGCGACACCCACGGGCACCGGATGCAGGTGCGTGTCGAGCACGTACACCGTGGAGTTGGAGAGCGGCCGGCCGATGGGGATGGCGCCTTCCACTTGCGCGCCGTGCTGCATGGCGAAGGTGGTGGAGAAGGTGGTGTTCTCCGTGGGGCCGTAACCGTTGATGAAGGTGGCGCCTTCCGGAATGCGCGCAAGGTGTTCGCGCACACGGGCGGCAGGCAGCACATCGCCACCGGCGAGGACCTGGCGCACACCCGCGAGTGCGTCGCCCTGGTGCAGGGCCATCTGCTCGAAGAGGGCGGCGGTGAGCCACAGGGACGTCACACGGTGGTGACGCAGCTGGGCGGCCAGTTCCTCCAGGGAGAGGGAGTGCGGCGGAGCGAGGATGAGCTTCGCGCCGTGCAGCAGCGCACCCCAGATTTCGAGCGTGGACGCGTCGAAGGCAACGGGTGCGAACTGGAGCCACACCTCATCTGGCCCGAAGCGCATGAAGGTGCTGCCGAGCACGAGGCGGGTGATGCCCCGGTGAGGCACGCTGACGCCCTTGGGGCGGCCGGTGCTGCCGGAGGTGAACATCACGTAGGCGAGGGCTTCACCGTCCACGCGGACATCCGGCGGATGCGTGGGCCGCGAGGCAATCTCCGCGGACTGTGCATCCAGCCAGACGCGGGTGCCGGAAGCGGGCAACAGTGATGCGAAGGGCTCGTGTGTCAGCGTCACACTGACGTCCGCATCCTCCAGCAAGGTGGCGATGCGGTCCACGGGGGCATTGCGGTCCACAGGGACGAAGGCCGCGCCCACCTTGAGGATGGCGAGCAGCGCCGCCACCAAGTCGAAGGAGCGTTCGACGGCGAGGCCGACGCGTGCACCGGGAGCGATGCCCAGGGCGCGCAGGTGATGTGCGAGCTGGTTCGCACGCGCGTCCAGCTGCGCATACGTCAGCGAGGCATCCCCCATAACGAGGGCGACAGCGTTGGGTGTGCGCTGGGCCTGCCGGGCGAAGTGGACGTGGACCGGCACGTCCGTTGGGCTGGCGGCGGCCGTGTCGTTCCACTCCACGAGGATGCGCTGACGCTCCTCGCCAGCGAGGAGGGACACCCCGGCCACGGGCTGCTCGGGCTTCGCGGCCACGGCCTCCAGCAGCGTGCGCAGGTGGGTGGCCATCCGCTCCATCGTGCTCCGCTCGAAGAGCGCAGTGCTGTACTCCAGCGTGCCTCGCAGCCCTTCGGGCGTCTCCGTGAAGAAGACGCTCACGTCGAACTTCGACGTCGACTGGGTGGATTCCAATCCGCGAAGCCGGAGCTCTGGCAGCCGCACGTCCTCCGTGGGCACGTTCTGGAGCGCGAGCAGCGTCTGGAAGAGCGGCGTGTGGCTGAGGCTGCGCGTCGGCTGCAGGACCTCCACCAGCTTCTCGAACGGCACCTCCTGGTGCTCGTACGCCTCCAGCACCGTGGCGCGCACCTGCTGGAGCAGCGCCCGGAAGGACTGGGCCTCGTCCACCTTCGCGCGCAGGACGAGCGTGTTGACGAAGAAGCCGATGAGCCCTTCCGTCTCCGCACGCGTGCGTCCCGCGATGGGCGAGCCCACGCTGAGGTCCTGCTGGCCCGTGTAGCGCACCAGCAGTCCCTGCCAGGCCGCGAGCAGCACCATGAAGAGCGAACCGCCTTCACGGTGGGCCAGTCCACGCAGGGCTTCGGTCAACTCACGTGACAGGGTGAAGCCGAGAGTTGCGCCCGCGGTGCTTCGGACCGCCGGACGCGGCCGGTCCGTGGGCAACTCCAGCACGGCCGGAGCGCCAGAGAGCTTCCCCTCCCAGTAGGCCATTTCCTGCCGCAGCGTCTCACCCGAGAGCGTGCGGCGCTGCCAGTCGGCGAAGTCCGCGTACTGCACGGGAAGCGCAGGCAGGGGCGACGGCTGTCCCGCGGAGAAGGCCGCGTAGAGGGCCGAAACTTCCCGCACCAGCACGCCCAGCGACCAGCCGTCGGAGACGATGTGGTGCAGGGTGACGACGAGCACGTGCTCGTGTTCTGCCAGCTTGAAGAGCAGCGTGCGGATGAGTGGCCCGGTGCGCAAGTCGAAGGGCCGGCGCATCTCCTGTTCCACCTGGCTCCGAGCCTCGGACTCGCGCTGCGCCTCCGGCACGTCCGAGAGGTCCACGAGCCCCAGGGGCAGCGGACTGTCGGAGTGGATGCGTTGGACTGGCTCTCCTTCCACCTGGGTGAAGGTGGTGCGCAGGGCATCGTGTCGGCGCACGACTTCCTGCAGCGCACGCTCCAGCACTTCCGTGCGCAGGTGGCCCTCGAGCCGGACGGCGACGGGCACGTTGTAGAGCGGGCTGCCCGGTTCGAGCTGATCAATGAGCCACAGCCGCTGCTGGGCGAAGGACAACGGCAGCGGACCGTCATGCGAGACGCGGGTGAGCCGCGAAGTGCTGGTGCGGGTCAGCCCTGTCAGACGACTCGCGAGCGCCTCCACGGTGGGGGACTCGAAGAGCGTGCGCAGGGGGAGTTCCAAGTTGAACTCCGCGCGGACGCGCGACACCACCTGGGTGGCCAGCAGGGAGTGGCCGCCCAGCTCGAAGAACGAGTCCTTCATGCCCACCTGGGGCAGGCGAAGGACTTCGGCCCAGATGGAGGCCAGCTTCGCTTCGACTTCCGTGCGAGGCGCTTCGTAGGTGCTGCCGGACTGTGGCGCCTCCGGCTCCGGCAGGGCCTTGCGGTCGACCTTGCCGTTGGAGTTGAGAGGCAGGGCCTCCAGCATCACGAAGAGGGTGGGCACCATGTACTCGGGAAGTCCCTGACGCAGATGCGCCTTGAGGGCTTCCACCTCCAGCGAGGCATTCGCCTTGGGCGTGACGTAGGCGACCAGCCGCTTGTCGGCGGCTTCACCCTTGGCGACGACGACGACATCCTTGAGGCCCGGTGCACGACGGAGGGCGGCTTCGATTTCGCCCAGCTCGATGCGGAAGCCGCGCACCTTCACCTGGAAGTCGATGCGGCCGAGGTACTCCAGGCGCCCGTCCACGCGGTAACGGACACGGTCACCCGTGCGGTACATGCGGCCACCGGGAGGCCCGTAGGGCTCCGGCACGAAGCGCTCCGCGGTGAGCTCCGGACGCAGCAGGTAGCCGCGAGCCTGGCCTTCACCGGCGAGGTACAGCTCACCAGCCACGCCCACCGGCACCGGCTGGAGTGAAGCGTCCAGCACGTAGGCCCGCGTGGCGGGCAACGGGCGGCCAATGAGCGGCACCTCGTCACGGCCGACGAGAGAAGCCGTGGAGTAGGTGGTGTCCTCGGACGGCCCGTAGAGGTTGAAGAGCTTCTGCACCGTCGGGACGGCGTAGACCTGCTTGGCGAGCGTCTCCGGCAGGGCCTCACCGGCGAGGTTGATGACTCGCACGCTCGGAGGCACCGCACCCAGACGCAGCAGTTGCGCCATGGCGGAAGGCACGGTGTTGACGAGGGTGACGTGAGAGGCGGTCGGCAGTTCCGCCAGGTGCAGCGCATTGCGAGCCACCACCACCGCACCACCGCTGCTCAACGGAGCGAAGAGTTCGAAGACGGAGAGGTCGAAGTTGAGGCTCGTCGCAGCGAGCGTCCCCTTCAACTCCTCGGCAGAGAACGTAGCGAGCGCCCAGTGGAGGAACGTCACGGCATTGCCATGGGAGATGGCGACGCCCTTGGGACGACCGGTGCTGCCGGAGGTGTAGATGAGGTAGGCGAGGTGGCCCGGGTGGATGTCCACCACAGGCGCCGTCGTCGGCTGCTTCGCCAGCTCCGCGTCCGTGTCGATGCACACCGGAGTGGCGCTGGTCTCAGGCAGAGCCTGCAAGAGATGCGAGTGGGCGACGAGGGCGGGCCCCTGGGCGTCCTCCAGCAGCCAGCCCAAGCGGTCGCGCGGGTAGCTGGGATCCAACGGCACGTAGGCGCCACCGGCCTTGAGGATGCCGAGGGCTCCGATGACGAGGTCCTCGGTGCGCTCGACGCACAGGCCGACACGGACTTCGGGCCCGACGCCCAGGCCGCGCAGACGGTGGGCGAGCTGGTTCGCCTTCGCGTCCAGCTCCCGGTACGTCAGCTGCCGCTCGGGCGTGATGACAGCCAGTGCGTCCGGCGTGCGACGTACCTGGGTTTCCACCATCGCGGGGATGCTGGGGGCCTGCGGCACCTGCGCGGCAGGGGGATTCCATTCGACGAGGAGCTGCTGGCGCTCGGAGTCGTTGAGCAGTGGCAGGTCGCCGAGCCTCGTGTCCGGCTTCTTCGCGATGGCCTCCAGCAACACGCCGAAGTGTCCGGCCATGCGCTGGATGGTCGCCGCGTCGAACAGGTCTGTCGCGTACTCCATCGTGCCAACGAATCCATCCCGGCCTTCACGCAGACCCAGGGAGAGGTCGAACTTGGCGAAGTGCGCTTCCAGCGGCAGTGCCTGGAAGGACAAGCCCGGCAGACGCAGTGCCTCATTCGGCGTGTTCTGCAGGACGAACATGGCCTGGAAGAGGGGGCTGCGGCTCAAGTCGCGCGTGGGCTGCACGGCTTCCACGAGCTTCTCGAACGGCAGGTGCTGGTGCTCGAAGGCCGCGAAGGTCGTGCCACGCACCTGGGTCAGCAGCTCACGGAACGTCGCGCGCGGGTTCAGTTGTGCGCGAAGGACGAGCGTGTTGATGAAGAAGCCGATGAGGCCTTCGGTCTCCGCCTGGGTGCGGCCGGCGATGGGCGTCCCCACGCTGATGTCATCCTGCGCGGAGTAACGCGACAGCAGCACCTGGAATGCTGCCAGCAGCGTCATGAAGGGCGTGGCGCCCTCTCGCTGTGCCAGGGCCTTGAGCGCGTGAGAGACCTCCGAGGGAATGCGCACCTCCACCGTGGCGCCCCGGTGCGACTGCACGGGCGGACGGGGATGGTCCGTGGGCAAGTCCAACGCCGCGGGCGCTCCGGAGAGCTGCTGCTTCCAGTAGTGGAGCTGCGCGTCCAGGGCCTCCCCCTGGAGCCAGTTCCGCTGCCACGCCGCGAAGTCCGCGTATTGCACCGGCAGGGGCGCGAAAGCCGGTGTGCTGTTTGTGGAGAAGGCCTCGTAGAAGGCCACCATTTCCCGGACGAGCACGCCCATGGACCAGCCGTCGGAGACGATGTGGTGCATCGTCACGAGCAGCAGGTGGGAGTCCTCGGCCAGTCGCACCAGTGTGCTGCGCAGCAGCGGGCCCCTGGCGAGGTCGAACGGCCGTCGTGCTTCCTCGTTGGCCAGTCGTCGCGCCTCTTCTTCCCGGAGGGCATCAGGCCGGGTGGAGAGGTCCACGAGCGACAGCGTCCATCCGCTGGGCGCGTGGACGGTCTGGATGGGCTGGTCCTGATGCGCGTGGAAGGTGGTGCGCAGGGCGTCGTGACGGGCAACGAGTGCCTCGAAGGCACGGCGCAGGGCCTCCACGTCCAGGTGCCCGGAGAGCTGAAGCGCGGTGGGGAGGTTGTACGACGCGTCCCCAGGCTGGAGCTGATCCAACAGCCACAGCCGCTGCTGCGCGAAGGACAACGGCAGCGGACCGTCATGCGAGACGCGGGCAAGCTTCGGGGCCTGGGAGGTCGTGCTCCCGTGTAGCCGCCCGGCGAGCTCCTCCACGGTGGGGGACTCGAAGAGCGCGCGAAGAGGAAGCTCTACGTTGAACTCCGCGCGGACGCGGGACACCACCTGGGTGGCCAGCAGCGAGTGCCCGCCCAATTCGAAGAACGAGTCCTTCACGCCCACCTGGGGCAGGCGCAGGACTTCCGCCCAGATGGAGGCCAGCTTCGCTTCGGCTTCCGTCCGGGGCGCTTCGTAGGTGCTGCCGGACTGCGGTGCCTCCGGCTCCGGCAGGGCCTTGCGGTCGACCTTGCCGTTGGAGTTGAGAGGCAGGGCCTCAAGCACCACGAAGGCGGCGGGCACCATGTACTCAGGGAGCCCCTGGCGCAGGTGCGCCTTGAGGGCTTCGACTTCCAGCGAGGCATTCGCCTTGGGCGTGACGTAGGCGACCAGCCGCTTGTCGGCGGCTTCACCCTTGGCGACGACGACGACATCCTTGAGGCCCGGTGCACGACGGAGGGCGGCTTCGATTTCGCCCAGCTCGATGCGGAAGCCGCGCACCTTCACCTGGAAGTCGATGCGGCCCAGGTACTCCAGACGCCCGTCCAGGCGGTAACGGACGCGGTCACCCGTGCGGTACATGCGGCCGCCGGGAGGACCGTAGAGTTCGGGGAGGAAGCGCTCCGCGGTGAGTTCCGGACGCAGCAGGTAGCCGCGAGCCTGGCCTTCGCCCGCGAGGTACAGCTCGCCCGCGACACCGACGGGCACCGGCTGCAACGAAGCGTCCAGCACGTAGGCCCGCGTGGCGGGCAGCGGGCGGCCGATGAGGGGCACTTCGTCACGGTCGACGAGCGAAGCGGTGGAGTAGGTGGTGTCCTCTGAAGGTCCGTAGAGGTTGTAGAGCTTCTCGACGGTGGGGACCGCGTAGACCTGCTTGGCGAGCGTCTCCGGCAAGGCTTCACCGGCGAGGTTGATGACGCGCACGGAAGGCGGCACCGCACCCATGCGCAGCAGCTGCGCCATGGCGGAGGGCACCGTGTTGACGAGGGTGACGTGAGAGGCCGTTGGCAGCTCCGCCAGATGCAAGGCGTTGCGCGCTACGACGACAGCACCACCACTGCTCAACGGTGCGAAGAGTTCGAAGACCGAGAGGTCAAAGTTGAGGCTCGTCGCAGCGAGGGTGCCTTTCAGCTCCTCAGGGGTGAACGTCTCCAAGGCCCAGTGGAGGAAGGAGACGGCATTGCCATGGGAAATGGCGACGCCCTTGGGGCGGCCGGTGCTGCCAGAGGTGTAGATGAGGTAGGCGAGGTGGCCCGGGTGGAGATCCACCACGGGCGCAGTCGTCGGCTGCTTCGTCAGCTCCACATCCGAGTCGAGGCACACCGGCGTGGCGGTGGTCTCCGGCAAGGCGGAAAGCAGGTGGGAATGCGCCACGAGGGCGGGACCCTGGGCATCCTCCAACAGCCAGCCGAGGCGCTCACGCGGGTAGCTGGGGTCCAGCGGCACGTAGGCACCACCGGCCTTGAGGATGCCTAGGGCACCAATGACGAGGTCCTCGGTGCGCTCGACGCACAGGCCGACACGGACTTCGGGACCGACGCCCAGGCCGCGCAGGCGGTGCGCGAGCTGATTGGCCTTCGCGTCCAGTTCCCGGTACGTCAGTTGCCGCTCGGGCGTGATGACGGCCAGTGCGTCCGGCGTGCGACGCACCTGGGCTTCCACCATCGCGGGGATGCTGGACTCACGTGGCGTCCGTGAGGCTGGCAGGTTCCAATCGATGAGGACCTGCTTGCGCTCCATGTCGGTGAGCAGTGGCAGGTCACCCAGTCGGGTGTCCGGCTTCTTGGCAATGGCCTCCAGCAGCACGCCGAAGTGTCCGGCCATCCGCTGGATGGTCGCCGCGTCGAACAGGTCCGTTGCGTACTCCAGCGTGCCAACGAATCCATCCCGGTCTTCACGCAGACCCAGGGAGAGATCGAACTTGGCGAAGTGGGCTTCCAGCGGCAGTGCCTGGAAGGACAGGCCCGGCAGTCGCAGCGCCTCGGTGGGCGTGTTCTGCAGGACGAACATGGCCTGGAAGAGGGGGCTGCGGCTCAGGTCGCGCGCGGGCTGCACGGCTTCTACGAGCTTCTCGAAGGGCAGGTGCTGATGGTCGTAGGCCGCGAGCGTCGTGCCTCGCACCTGGGCCAGCAGCTCCCGGAACGTCGCGCGCGGGTTCAGTTGTGCGCGAAGGACCAGGGTGTTGATGAAGAAGCCGATGAGGCCTTCAGTCTCCGCCTGGGTGCGGCCGGCGATGGGTGAACCCACGCTGACATCGTCCTGCGCCGAGTAGCGGGACAGCAGCACCTGGAACGCCGCCAGCAGCGTCATGAACGGCGTGGCGCCTTCTCGCTGCGAGAGGGCCTTGAGCGCGTGAGAGACGTTCTCAGGGATGCGCACCTCCACCGTCGCGCCCCGGTGCGACTGCACGGGCGGGCGCGGGTGGTCCGTGGGCAGCTCCAACGCCGCGGGCGCTCCGGAGAGCTGCTGCTTCCAGTAGTGGAACTGCGCGTCCAGGGCTTCTCCCTGGAGCCAGTTCCGCTGCCACGCCGCGAAGTCCGCGTACTGCACCGGCAGGGGCGGGAGCGAAGGTGACTGGCCTGTCGAGATGGCCGCGTAGAAGGTCGCCACTTCCCGGACGAGCACGCCCATGGACCAGCCGTCGGAGACGATGTGATGCATCGTCACCAGCAACAGGTGTGAGTCCTCGGCCAACCGCACCAACGTGCTGCGCAGCAGCGGACCCTTGGTGAGGTCGAATGGCCTCCGCGCTTCCTCGTCGGCCATCCGCCGCGCGTCTTCCTCTCGGAGGGCTTCAGGCCGGGCGGAGAGGTCCACGAGCGGCAGCGTCCAACCGCCGGGCGCGTGGATGGTCTGGATGGGCTGGTCCTGGTGCTCGTGGAAGGTGGTGCGCAGGGCCTCGTGGCGCTGGACGAGCGCTTCGAAGGCGCGGCGCAGCGACTCCACGTCCAACTGTCCCGAGAGCTGGAGCGCGGTGGGGATGTTGTACGACGCGTCCCCAGGCTGGAGCTGATCCAACAGCCACAGGCGCTGCTGCGCGAAGGACAACGGCCGCGGGCCTTCCGCGTGCGTCTGGGTGAGCGCGGGCAGGTGGAGGTTCGGCGTGGCCGTCTGGAGCCGCTCCGCGAGCGTGGCGACAGTCGGGGATTCGAAGAGGGCCCGCAGCGGTAGCTCCACACGGAAGGTGGAGCGCACGCGCGAGACGAGCTGGGTGGCCAGCAGTGAATGACCGCCGAGCGAGAAGAAGTCGTCTTGGACGCCCACGCGCTCCACGCGCAGCACCTGCATGAAGAGGGCTGCGAGCTGCTCCTCGGTGGGGGTGCGCGGCGCGACGTAGGAGGAGGCGAGCGCGGTGCCCTGGGGCGCGGGCAGGGCCTTGCGGTCCACCTTGCCGTTGGTGTTCAGCGGCAGGGCCTCCAGCACGAGGAGCGCGGAGGGCACCATGTACTCGGGCAGGTGCTGCTTGAGGAAGGTGCGCACCTCGGTGGAGTCCAGGGACTCTCCCACCTCGGGGACGAGATAGGCGACGAGCCGCTTGTCACCGGGGACGTCCTCGCGGGCGAGGACGACGGCTTGATGCACGGCGGGGTGTCCCAGCAGGCAGGATTCGATCTCGCCCAGCTCGATGCGGAAGCCGCGGACCTTCACCTGGAAGTCCGCACGGCCCAGGTAGTCGAGCATGCCGTCGGCGCGCCAGCGCACCACGTCGCCCGTACGGTAGAGGCGTGCACCGGGCGTGGAGGAGAAGGCATCCGGGATGAAGCGATCCGCGGTCAGCTCCGGGCGGTTGAGGTAGCCGCGAGCGACGCCCTCACCGCCGATGAAGAGCTCTCCGGCGACGCCGATGGGCACGGGGCGCAACGTGCGGTCCAGCACGTAGACGCGCACATTGGGCAGAGGCCGGCCGATGGTGGGCGTGGGAGACGCGTCAAAGGCGCAGGCGGTGGCGTCGACGGTGCACTCGGTGGGGCCGTAGACGTTGAAGACGCGTGGGCGCGGTGCCTGGGCCAGGTGGCGCCAGGTGGCGGGGTCCACGGCCTCACCGCCCACGAGGACGCGGCGGGGGATGGCCTTGCGCTCCAGCAGGCCTTCATCCACCAGCAGGCGCAGGTGCGCGGGAGAGCAGTCGAGGACGTCCAGTGAGTCCTGGCCGATGCGATTCACCAGCTCGGCCACGTCGGCGCGGGCCTCGTCAGGGACGATGCAGAGGGTGTGGCCGTCAAGCACCTGGATGAGCTGCTTGACGGAGGCGTCGAAGGAGAGCGGCGCGTTGACGCTGACACGCTCTCCCGGCTGGGCCCCGGCGTGCACCGTAGACGCAAGCGCGACGCGAAGGTTCAACACGGAGCGGTGCTGAATCATCACGCCCTTGGGACGGCCGGTGCTGCCAGAGGTGTAGATGATGTACGCCAGATGCTCCGGCGTGACGGACGTCACCGGAGCGTCCTGGGACTCAAGAGCAAGGTCCGCGGAGTCAGAGTCCAGGCAGAGGGTGTGCGCGGAGTGCGGGGGCAGCGAGTCGCGCAGGCGCTGCTGGGTGAGCACCACCGGAGCGCCGGTGTCCTGGAGGACGTGGGCAAGCCACTCGCGGGGGTAGCTGGGGTCGATGGGGACGTAGGCACCGCCAGCCTTGAGGGCGCCGAGGATGCCAACGAGGGCCTCCACGGAGCGCTCCACGCACAGCACGACGCGCACGTCGGGGCCGACGCCGAGCTTCACCAGTCGGTGGGCCAGTTGGTTTGCGCGCGTGTCCAGCTCGCGGAAGGTGAGCTGCTCATCGCGGCAGATGACAGCCAGTGCATCCGGGGTGAGACGGGCCTGGGCGCTGAAGGCCTCATGGAGGCAAAGGTCTCGGGGGAACTCAGCGCTGGGGCCATTCCAGTCCACGAGGAGCCTCTGGCGCTCCGGAGCAGTGAGCAGCGGCAGGCTCGCGAGCGTCGCGTCCGGCTGCGTGGCGATGGCCTCCAGCAGCACGCCCAGGTGTCCGGACATGCGCTGGACCGTCGAGGCCTCGAAGAGGTCCGTTGCGTACGTCAGCAGACCGACGAAGCCCTCGGGCGACTCGCCGAGGGTGAGTGTGAGATCGAACTTGGAGGACCGGGTGTCCACCGGGACGCTCTGGAAGGACAGGCCGGACACGCGGAGCGCTTCGGTGGGCGCGTTCTGCAGGGAGAACATCGCCTGGAAGAGCGCGCTGCGGCTCAGGTCGCGCGAGGGCTGGAGGACCTCCACCAGCTTCTCGAACGGCACGTGCTGATGCTCGTAGGCCGCGAGCGTCGTGCGGCGCACCTGCGCGAGGAACTCACGGAAGGTCGCCTGCGGCTGCACGTGGGCGCGCAGCACCAGCGTGTTGACGAAGAAGCCGATGAGGCCCTCGGTCTCCGCCTGCGTGCGGCCTGCGATGGGCGTGCCCACGCTGATGTCGTCCTGCGTGGAGTAACGCGACAGGAGCAGCTGCCAGGCCGCCAGCAGCACCATGAAGGGCGTCGAGCCTTCACGCTGGGCCAGCGCCTTCAGGGCCTGGGAAACCTCCAACGGGACGCTCACGTCCACCGTGGCGCCCCGGCGCGACTGCACCGGCGGACGCGGGTGGTCCGTGGGCAGGTCCAGCGCGGAAGGTGCTCCCCCGAGCTGCTTCTTCCAGTAGCCCAGCTGCGCGTCCAGGGCCTCGCCCTGGAGCCAGCCTCGCTGCCACACGGCGAAGTCCGCGTACTGCACGGGCAGCGGCGGGAGCGAAGGCCACCGGCCTGTGACGAAGGCTTCGTAGAAGGCCGCCACCTCCCGGACGAGCACGCCCATGGACCAGCCGTCGGAGACGATGTGGTGCATCGTCACCAGCAACAGGTGCGAGTCCTGTCCCAGCCGCACCAGCGTGCTTCGCAGCAACGGGCCCGTGGAGAGGTCGAAGGCACGCCGTGCCTCCGTGGCCGCCGCGCGCTGGGCCTCCTCTTCCCGCCGCGACTCAGGCAGGGACGTCAGGTCGATGAGGGGCAGCTCCCAGCGGGAGGCCTCCTGGATGCATTGCGACGGCTCCTCCTGCGACGTGGAGAGCGTGGTGCGCAGCGATTCGTGGCGCTCCACCAGTGCTTCGAAGGCGCGGCGCAACGACTCCAGGTCCACCTGTCCCATCAGCCGGAGCGCCGAGGGGATGTTGTACGAGATGTCTCCCGGCTGGAGCTGATCCAACAGCCACAGGCGCTGCTGGGCGAAGGACAGCGGGATGGCGCCTTCGCGCGGCATGGGCCGCAGGGGCGGTGCGCGGAGCCCGGCGGACCGGGCCTCCTCCAGCTTCGGCGCGAGCCCTTCGACCGTGGGCGCTTCGAAGAGGGCCCGCAGCGGTAGCTCCACACGGAAGGTGGAGCGCACGCGCGAGACGAGCTGGGTGGCCAGCAGCGAGTGGCCTCCCATGGCGAAGAAGTCGTCCCGCACGCCGATGCGCTCCACACGAAGCACTTCGGCGAAGAGGGTGGCCAGCTGCTCTTCGGTGGCGGTGCGCGGCTCGACGAAGACGGTGCTCCGAGGCGTGGCCCCCGGCTCTGGCAGGGCCTTCCTATCCACCTTGCCGTTGGCGTTGATGGGCAGTGCGTCCAGCACCACGAAGGCCGACGGCACCATGTACTCCGGCAACCGCTGCTTGAGGCCTGCCCGGAGCGTGTCCGGGGTCGGCGAATGGCCCGCGCGCGCGGTGACGTAGCCGATGAGGCGCTTGTCCGCGCCAGTGCCTCGCGCCACGACCACTGCTTCATTGACGCCCGCGGCGGAGCGCAGCGCGGTCTCGATTTCGCCCAGCTCGAGGCGGAAGCCACGCACCTTCACCTGGAGGTCGACACGGCCCAGGAAGTCGAGCGTGCCGTCCTCCCGCCAGCGGGCCTGGTCGCCCGTGCGGTAGAGGCGCTCGCCCGGCGTGGTGGCGAAGGGGTGGGGAATGAAGCGCTCCGCGGTCAGGTCGGGGCGGTGCAGGTAGCCCCAGGCCAGGCCCTGACCGCCGACGTACACCTCGCCGGCAATGCCCACGGGCACCGGGTGCAGGTGCGCGTCGAGCACGTAGACCGTGGAGTTGGAGGGCGGCCGGCCGACGGGGATGGCGCCTTCCACGCGCGAGCCATGTCCCATGGCGAAGGTGGTGGCGAGGGTGGTGCTCTCCGTGGGGCCGTAGGCGTTGTGGAAGGTGGCGCCTTCGGGGATGCGCGCCAGGTGCTCGCGCACGCGGTCCGCGGGCAGCACGTCGCCACCGGAGAGAATCTGGCGCACGCCCGCGAGCGCTTCACCCTGGTGCAGGGCCATCTGCTCGAAGAGCGCGGTCGTCAGGAACAGTGTCGTCACGCCGTGGTGGCGCAACAGCGCGGCCAGCTCCTCCAACAAGAGCGAGTGGGGCGGAGCGAGGACGAGCTTCGAGCCATTCAGCAGCGCGCCCCAGATTTCGAGCGTGGAGGCGTCGAAGGCGGTGGGGGCGACATGGAGCCAGACCTCGTCCGCGCCGAAGCGCATGAAGGTGCTGCCGACCACCATTCGCGTGATGCCCCGGTGCGGAATGCAGACGCCCTTGGGGCGGCCGGTGCTCCCGGAGGTGAACATCACGTAGGCCATGGCCTCGCCGTCCACGCGGACGTCGGGAGCGTGGGTGGGCCGCGTGGCGATGACGTCGCGCTGCGCATCCAGCCAGACGCGAGTGCCGGTGCCGGGCAGCAGGGACGCGAAGGGCTGGTGGGTGACGACGAAGTGGACGTCCGCGTCCTCCAGCAGGGACGCAATGCGCTCCACGGGCGCGTTGCGGTCCACGGGGACGTAGGTGGCCCCCACCTTGAGGATGGCGAGGAGGGCCGTCACCAGCTCGAAGGACCGCTCGACGGCGAGACCGACCCGCGCACCCGGAGCGATGCCGAGCTCGCGCAGGTGGTGGGCCAGTTGGTTCGCGCGCGCGTCCAACTGCGCATACGTCAGCGTGGCCTCTCCCAGGACGAGGGCGATGGCCTCGGGCGCGCGCTGCGCCTGCCGCGCGAAGTGGACATGGACGGGGATGTCCGTGGGGCTGGCGACGGTGGTGTCGTTCCACTCCACCAGGATGCGCTGCCGCTCCTCATGGGAGAGGAGGGACAGCTCGGACACGGACTGCTCGGGCCGGGCGGCCACGGCCTCCAGCAGCGTGAGCAGGTGGCTGCCCATCCGCTCCACGGTGCCGCGCTTGAAGAGGGCGGTGCTGTACTCCAGCGAGCCCACGAAGCCCTGGGGCGAGTCCTGCATCGCCAGGTTGAGGTCGAACTTGGCCGAGCGCCCTTCGGCGGTGACCTGCTCGAAGGTGAGGCCACGAATGCGCAGCTCTCCCACCGGGGCGTTCTGGAGGGCGAACATCACCTGGAACAGCGGGCTGCGGCTCGCGTCCCGTACGGGCTGGAGGACCTCCACCAGCTTCTCGAACGGCAGGTGCTGGTGTTCGTAGGCCGCCAGCGTCGTGTTTCGCACCTGGGCGAGCAACGTGCGGAACGACTCCTCCGATGCGACGCGGGTGCGCAGGACAAGCGTGTTGACGAAGAAGCCGATGAGGCCCTCGGTCTCCGCTTGCGTGCGGCCCGCGATGGGCGAACCCACGGTGATGTCATCCTGCGCCGAGTAGCGCGACAGCAGCACCTGGAAGGCGGCCAGCAGCACCATGAAAGGCGTGGCGCCTTCACGCTGCGCCAGGGCCTTGAGGGCTTCGGACGTCGCCTGGGGAATCCGGACGGAGACGGCCGCACCCTGATGGGACTGGATGGCCGGGCGCGGATGGTCGGTGGGTAGCTCCAGTGCGAAAGCCGCGCCCGAGAGCTGCTGCTTCCAGTACCTCAGCTGCGCGTCCAGGGCTTCACCCTGGAGCCATTGGCGCTGCCGCTCCGCGAAGTCCGCGTACTGCACTGGCAGCGGGGCCAGCGTGGGCGTCTGACCGGAGGTGAAGGCCTCGTAGAAGACGATCAGCTCGCGGACGAGCACACCCATGGACCAGCCGTCGGAGACGATGTGGTGCATCGTCACCAGCAACAGGTGCTCTTCGGCCGCCAGCCGCACCAGCGTCGTGCGCAGCAGCGGCCCTCTCTCCAGGTGGAAGGGCTGGTTCGCTTCCTGGGTGAGTCGGCGCCAGGCCTCGGCTTCGCGCTGCGCGTCGGGCAGCGCGGACAGGTCCACGAGCGGCAGCGTCCACGCGTCCGGTACGTGGATGTGCTGCGTGGCCTGGCCTTCATGCTCATGGAAGGTGGTGCGCAGGGATTCGTGACGCGCGACCAGGGACTCGAAGGCGCGGCGCAGCGACGCCACATCCACCGGGCCCTTCAGCCGGAGCGCCGAGGGGATGTTGTAGGACGCATCCCCCGGCGTGAGCTGATCCAGGAACCAGAGGCGTTGCTGGGCGAAGGAGAGCGGGATGGCTCCCGTGCGTGACGAGGGCCGGAGCGCGGGAGCCCCCCGGGGTGCCGCGGGCCGTGCATCCGCGAGCTTCAGTGCGAGGGCGGCCACGGTCGGTGCATCGAAGAGGGCGCGCAGGGGCAGCTCCAGCCCCAGCGTGGCCCGCACGCGCGAGACGAGCTGGGTGGCCAGCAGGGAGTGGCCTCCCATGGCGAAGAAGTCATCGTGGAGCCCCACCTGCTCCACCCGGAGGATCTCGGTGAAGAGGGCCGCCAACTGCTTCTCGGTGGCGGTGCGCGGTGCGACGTAGGCGACGGCGCGCGCGGTCTCCTCCGGCTCCGGCAGGGCCTTGCGGTCCACCTTGCCGTTGGCGTTGAGGGGCAGTGCCTCCAGCACCACGTAGGCCGACGGCACCATGTACTCCGGTAGGCTCCGCCGGAGGTGGGCCTTGAGCGCGTCCGCGTCCAGCGACTGGCCTTCGCTCGCGGTGACGTAGCCAACGAGGCGCTTGTCCGCGTCCGCGCCCTGAGCCACGACGACCGCTTCGTTGACGCCAGCGGCGGAGCGCAGCGCGGCTTCGATTTCGCCCAGCTCGATGCGGAAGCCACGCACCTTCACCTGGAAGTCGATGCGGCCCAGGTACTCCAGCCGCCCATCCCCGCGGTAACGGACGCGGTCGCCCGTGCGGTACATGCGGCCGCCGGGAGGACCGTAGGGCTCCGGCAGGAAGCGCTCCGCGGTGATCTCCGGGCGCAGCAGGTATCCACGCGCCTGACCTTCACCCGCGAGGTACAGCTCACCGGGGACACCCACGGGCACGGGCTGGAGCGAAGCGTCCAGCACATAGGCGCGCGTCGCGGGCAGCGGGCGGCCAATGAGCGGCACCTCGTCACGGCCGACGAGGGATGCCGTGGAGTAGGTGGTGTCCTCTGAAGGCCCGTAGAGGTTGTAGAGCTTCTGCACCGTCGGGACGGCGTAGACCTGCTTCGCGAGCGTCTCGGGCAGGGCCTCACCCGCGAGATTGATGACGCGCACGCTGGGGGGCACCGCGCCCAGGCGCAGCAGCTGCGCCATGGCGGAGGGCACCGTGTTGACGAGCGTGACGTGAGAAGCAGTGGGCAGCTCCGCCAGGTGCAGGGCGTTGCGAGCCACGACGACAGCACCACCACTGCTCAACGGAGCGAAGAGTTCGAAGACGGAGAGGTCGAAGTTGAGGCTCGTCGCAGCGAGGGTGCCCTTCAGCTCCTCGGGGGAGAAGGTCTCCAAGGCCCAGTGGAGGAAGGAGACGGCATTGCCGTGAGAGATGGCGACGCCCTTGGGGCGGCCGGTGCTGCCGGAGGTGTAGATGAGGTAGGCAAGGTGGCCGGCGTGGATGTCCACTGCGGGAGCAGTCGTCGGCTGTTTCGCCAGCTCCGTGTCCGAGTCGAGGCACACCGGCGTGGCGCTGGTTTCGGGCAGTGCCGAGAGCAGGTGCGAATGCGCCACGAGGGCGGGGCCCTGGGCGTCCTCCAGCAGCCAGCCCAGGCGCTCGCGCGGATAGCTGGGGTCCAGCGGCACGTAGGCACCACCGGCCTTGAGGATGCCGAGAGCCCCGATGACGAGGTCTTCAGTGCGCTCGACGCACAGGCCGACGCGGACTTCAGGACCGACACCCAGGCCTCGCAGACGGTGCGCGAGCTGGTTCGCCTTCGCATCCACCTCGCGGTACGTCAGCTGCCGCTCGGGCGTGATGACGGCCAGTGCGTCCGGCGTGCGACGCACCTGGGCTTCCACCATCGCGAAGATGGTGGACTCCTGGGGTACCTGCGAGGCAGGGGGATTCCACTCGACGAGGAGCTGCCGGCGCTCGTCGCTGGAGAGAAGAGGCAGTTCGGACACGGACTGCTCGGGCCGGGCGGCCACAGCCTCCAGCAGCGTGAGCAGATGGCTGCCCATCCGCTCGATGGTGCTCCGCTCGAAGAGGGCGGTGCTGTACTCCAGCGAGCCCACGAAGCCCTGGGGCGAGTCCTGCATCGCCAGGTTGAGGTCGAACTTGGCCGATCGTCCTTCGGTGGTGACCTGCTCGAAGGAGAGGCCGCGAACGCGCAGCTCTCCCACCGGGGAGTTCTGGAGGGCGAACATCACCTGGAACAGCGGGCTGCGGCTCGCGTCCCGCACGGGCTGCAGGCCCTCCACCAGCTTCTCGAACGGCAGGTGCTGGTGTTCGAAGGCAGCCAGCGTTGTGCCTCGCACCTGTGAGAGGAACTCACGGAAGGTCGACCGCGGCTGGACGTGAGCACGCAATACGAGCGTGTTGACGAAGAAGCCGATGAGGCCCTCGGTCTCCGCCTGCGTGCGGCCCGCGATGGGCGAACCCACGGTGATGTCATCCTGCGCGGAGTATCGCGATAGGAGCACCTGGAACGCCGCGAGCAGCACCATGAAGGGCGTGGCGCCTTCACGCTGCGCCAGGGCCTTGAGGGCTTCGGACGTCGCCTGCGGAATCCGGACGGAGATGGCAGCGCCCGCGTGGGACTGGATGGCCGGACGCGGATGGTCGGTGGGCAGCTCCAGCGCGAAAGCCGCGCCCGAGAGCTGCTGCTTCCAGTACCCCAGCTGCGCGTCCAGGGCTTCTCCCTGGAGCCATTGGCGCTGCCGCTCCGCGAAGTCCGCGTACTGCACCGGCAGCGGGGCCAGCGTGGGCGTCTGACCGGAGGTGAAGGCCTCGTAGAAGACGATCAGTTCGCGGACGAGCACGCCCATGGACCAGCCGTCGGAGACGATGTGGTGCATCGTCACGAGCAGGAAGTGGTCCTCCTCCGCCAGCCGAACCAGCGTCGTGCGCAGCAGGGGCCCCTGCTCCAGGTGGAAGGGCTGGTTCGCTTCCTGGGTGAGTCGGCGCCAGGCCTCGGCTTCGCGCTGCGTGTCGGGCAGCGCGGACAGGTCCACGAGCGGCAGCGTCCACGCTCCCGGAGCGTGGATGTGCTGCGTGGCCTGTCCTTCATGCTCATGGAAGGTGGTGCGCAGGGATTCGTGACGCGCGACCAGGGACTCGAAAGCGCGGCGCAGCGACGCCACATCCACCGAGCCCTTCAGCCGGAGCGCCGAGGAGATGTTGTAGGACGCATCCCCCGGCGTGAGCTGATCCAGGAACCAGAGGCGCTGCTGGGCGAAGGAGAGCGGGATGGCTCCTGTGCGTGACGAGGGCTGGAGCGCAGGAGCGCCCCAGGCCGCCGTGGGCCGTGCATCCGCGAGCTTCAGTGCGAGGGCGGCCACGGTCGGCGCGTCGAAGAGGGCGCGCAGGGGCAGCTCCAGCCCCAGCGTGGCCCGCACGCGCGAGACGAGCTGGGTGGCCAGCAGGGAGTGGCCTCCCATGGCGAAGAAGTCGTCGTGAATGCCCACGCGCTCCACGCGCAGCACCTCCGCGAAGAGCGCAGCCAGCTGCTCCTCGGTGGGGTTGCGCGGCGCGACGTAGGCGGCGCGTGAGGTCTCCTCTGGCTCCGGCAGGGCCTTGCGGTCCACCTTGCCGTTGGCGTTGAGGGGCAGGGACTCCAGGAGCACCAGCGAGGCGGGCACCATGTACTCCGGCAGCCGCTGCCGCAGGTGGACCCGCAGTGCCTCCATGTCCAAGGCGTGACCTTCGTGCGCGCTGAGATAGCCAATGAGGCGCTTGTCTGCGTCCGCGCCCCGGGCCACGACGACGGCCTCATTGACGCCCGGGAAGGCGCGCAGGGCGGCTTCGATTTCACCCAGCTCGATGCGGAAGCCGCGCACCTTCACCTGGAAGTCGACGCGGCCCAGGAAGTCGAGCGTGCCGTCCTCCTTCCAGCGGGCTTTGTCTCCCGTGCGGTAGAGGCGCTCGCCCGGAGTGGAGGCGAAGGGATGGGGGACGAAGCGCTCCGCGGTCAGGTCCGGGCGGTGGAGGTAGCCCCACGCGAGGCCGGGGCCTCCCACGTACACCTCGCCCGCGACGCCCACGGGCACTGGATGCAGGTTCGCATCGAACACATAGGCGGTGGAGTTGGGGATGGGCCGGCCGATGGGGACGGGGCCCTCCACCACCGAGCCCCGATGCAAAGGCAGCGTGGTGGAGAAGGTCGTGTTCTCCGTCGGGCCGTAGGCGTGAATCAGCGTGGCCCCCTCAACGAGGCGGGGGAGGTGCTCGCGCAGGCGCGACCAGGGCATCACGTCTCCGCCCGTGAGGACCTGGCGCACCTCCGCCAGGACTTGGCCCTGGTGCAGGGCCATCTGCTCGAAGAGGGCGGTGGTGAGCCACAGCGACGTCACACGGTAGCGGCGCAGTTGCTCGGCCAGTTCTTCCAGCGACAGGGCATGCGGCGGCGCGAGGACGAGCTTCGCGCCGTGCAGCAGCGCACCCCAGATTTCGAGCGTGGAGGCGTCGAAGGCAACCGGGGCGGCCTGCAGCCACACCTCGTCGGGCCCGAAGCGCATGAAGGTGCTGCCGAGCACCAGGCGGGTGATGCCCCGGTGGGGCACGCTGACGCCCTTGGGGCGGCCGGTGGAGCCCGAGGTAAACATCACGTAGGCGAGAGACTCGCCCTCCACGGAGACGTCGGGCGCGTGCGTGGGCAGTGCGCTCAGGACGTCCTGCTGCGTGTCCAGCCAGACGCGGGTGCCGGAGGCCGGAAGCTTGGAGGCGAAGGGCTGATGCGTGAGCACCACGCCGACGTCCGCGTCCTCCAGCAGCATTGCGATGCGCTCCACGGGCGCATTGCGGTCCACCGGGACGAAGGCCGCGCCCGCCTTGAGGATGGCGAGGAGGGCCGTCACCATCTCGAAGGAGCGCTCGATGGCGAGGCCCACGCGCGCGCCGGGAGTAATACCCAGGGAGCGCAGGTGCCAGGCGAGTTGGTTGGCGCGGGCTTCAACCTGGGCGTACGTCAGCGTCGCCTCTCCCTGCACCAGGGCCACCGCGTCGGGCGTGCGGAGTGCCTGCTGGGAGAAGTGGACGTGGACGGGGACGTCCATGGGGCTGGCAACGGTGGTGTCATTCCACTCCACGAGGATGCGCTGGCGCTCCTCGCTGGAGAGGAGGGACAGCGCGGCCATGGGCTGCTCGGGCTTCGCGGCCACGGCCTCCAGCAGCGTGCGCAGATGGCGGGCCATCCGCTCGATGGTGCTCCGCTCGAAGAGGGTGGTGCTGTACTCCAGCCAGCCCACGAAGCCCTGCGGTGAATCCTGCAGCGTCAGGGTGAGGTCGAACTTGGCGGAGTGGCCCTCGGAGGTGACCTGCTGGAAGGTGAGACCCGGAACGCGCAGCGCTTCTCCAGGGGCGTTCTGCAGGGCGAACATCACCTGGAACAGCGGGCTGCGGCTCGCATCGCGCACAGGCTGCACGGCTTCGACGAGCTTCTCGAAGGGCACGTGCTGATGTTCGTAGGCCGCGAGTGTCGTGCCTCGCACCTGGGCGAGCAGCTTCCGGAAGGATTCATCCGGCGTCACGCGAGCGCGCAGCACGAGCGTGTTGACGAAGAAGCCGATAAGCCCTTCGGTCTCCGCCTGGGTGCGGCCCGCGATGGGCGAGCCCACGGTGATGTCGTCCTGCGCCGAGTAGCGCGACAGGAGCACCTGGAACGCCGCGAGCAGCACCATGAAAGGCGTGGCACCCTCGCGCCCGGCCAGGGCCTTGAGGGCTTCGGACGTCTCCTGTGGAATCCGGACAGCGAGGGACGCGCCCGCGTGGGACTGGATGGACGGGCGCGGATGATCCGTGGGCAGATCCAACGCGGCGGGAGCCCCCGCGAGCTGCTGCTTCCAGTAGTCCAACTGCGCGTCGAGCGTTTCGCCCTGGAGCCAGTCGCGCTGCCACGCCGCGAAGTCCGCGTACTGCACGGGCAGCGAGGGGAGCGCGGGCGTCTGGCCGGTGCTGAAGGCCTCGTAGAGGGCCACCAACTCGCGGACGAGCACGCCCATGGACCAGCCATCGGAGACGATGTGGTGCATCGTCACGAGCAACAGGTGCTCTTCGGCCGCCAGCCGCACGAGCGCGGTGCGCAGCAGCGGGCCGTGCCGCAGGTCGAACGGTTGACGCGCCTCCGCTTCGACCTTCCGCTGTGCTTCATCTTCGCGCCGCGCGTCGGGCAGCGTGGAGAGGTCGATGAGAGGCAACGCCCAGGTGCCGGGCGTGTGGATGTGCTGGGTGGCCTGTCCCTGGACTTCGTGGATGGTGGTGCGCAGGGAGTCGTGACGGGCGACCAGGGACTCGAAGGCGCGGCGCAACGACTCCACGTCCACCGGGCCCGTCAGCCGGAGCGCCGTGGGGATGTTGTAGGACGCATCGCCCGGCGTGAGCTGGTCGAGGAACCAGAGGCGCTGCTGGGCGAAGGACAGGGGCCGTGGGCCGTCCGCCTGGGTCCGGGTGAGCGGAGGGAGGCGCAGGCTCGGCGCCTGGGCTTTGAGGCGCTCGACGAGCGCGGCCACGGTGGGGGCCTCGAAGAGGGCGCGCAGGGGCAGCTCCACGCGGAAGGAGGAGCGCACGCGGGAGACGAGCTGGGTGGCCAGCAGCGAGTGGCCCCCCAGGGCGAAGAAGTCGTCGTGGATGCCCACGCGCTCTACGCGCAGCACTTGCGAGAAGAGGGCCGCGAGCTGCTCCTCGGCGAGAGTGCGCGGCGCGACGTAGGTGGACTCGAGCGCGGCTGTCTGGGGCGCGGGCAGGGCCTTGCGGTCCACCTTGCCGTTGGCGTTGAGAGGCAGGGCCTCCAGCACCAGGAACGTGGAGGGCCGCATGTGCTCCGGCAGCAGCTGCTTGAGCCAGTCCTTGAGGACGTCCGCCGTCAGCGCGGAGCCCGTGCCTTCCGTGGGCACCACGTACGCGACGAGCCGCTTGTCGCCGGGGCTGTCCTCGCGGGCGAGCACCACGGCGGCGTGCACCTGGGGATGCTTGAGGAGGGCGGCTTCGATTTCGCCCAGCTCGATGCGGAAGCCGCGGACCTTCACCTGGAAGTCGGCGCGGCCCAGGTAGTCGAGCATCCCATCCGCGCGCCAGCGCACCACGTCGCCGGTGCGGTAGAGGCGCGCTCCCGGGGTGGCGGAGAAGGCATCGGGGATGAAGCGCTCCGCCGTCAGGTCCGGGCGGTTGAGGTAGCCGCGCGCGACGCCTTCGCCACCGAGGAAGAGCTCGCCCGCGACGCCCACGGGCACCGGGCGCAGGGACTTGTCCAACACGTACGCGCGGACGTTGGACAGGGGCCTGCCGATGGTGGGCGTGGGAGAAGCGTCGAAGGCACAGGCGGTGGCGTCGACGGTGCACTCGGTGGGGCCATAGACGTTGAATGCGCGCAGGCGTGGGTGCCGGGCCAGGCGGCTCCACGTGCCGGGGTCCACCGCCTCACCGCCCACCAGCGCGCGGCGGGGGAGGACGTCCTTCTCCAGCAGGCCTTCATCCACCAGCATGCGCAGGTGCGCGGGCGAGCAATCGAGGACATCCAGCGCGTCCTGCCCGAGGCGCTTCACCAACTCACCGGCATCCGCGCGGGCCTCTTCCGGGACGATGCAGAGGGTGTGGCCGTCGAGCACCTGGACGAGCTGCTGGACGGAAGCATCGAAGGACAGCGGGGCGTTGACGCTGACGCGCTCCGCTTCACCTCGGCCCTGGTGCACGGTGCTGGCCAGCCCCTGCCGCAGGTTCATCACGGAGCGGTGCTGAACCATCACACCCTTGGGGCGGCCGGTACTGCCAGAGGTGTAGATGATGTAGGCCAGGTGCTCGGCGGAGACGGCCACGCGGGGCGCTTCGCGGGACTCGGCGGCGAACTCCTCCGCGTCCGGGTCGAGGAGGACGACGTGGGCCGTGTGCTGGGGAAGCACGTCGCGCAAGCGCCGCTGGGTGAGGACGACGGGCGCGCCGGTGTCGGAGAGGACGTGGGCGAGCCACTCGCGCGGGTAGCGGAAGTCGAGGGGCACATAGGCGCCGCCGGCCTTGTGGACGCCGAGGATGCCAACGAGGGCCTCCACGGAGCGCTCCACGCACAGCACGACGCGCACGTCGGGCGCGACGCCGAGCTTCACCAGTCGGTGCGCCAGTTGGTTGGCGCGCGCGTCCAGCTCCCGGAAGGTGAGCTGCTCCTCGCGGCAGAGGACGGCCAGGGCCTCCGGCGTGCGAAGGGCCTGGGCCGCGAAGGCCTCGTGGAAGCAGGTGTCACGCGGGAACTCCGCGTCCGTTCTGTTCCAGTCGACGAGGAGCTGCCGGCGCTCCGGGGCCGTGAGCAGGGGCAGGCCCGCGAGCGTTGCGTCCGGCTGCGCGGCGATGGCCTCCAGCAGGACGCCCAGGTGGCCCACCATGCGCTGCACGGTCGAGGCATCGAAGAGATCGCTGCTGTACTCGATGAAGCCGGTGAGGCCTTGGGGCACTTCGAAGAGCGTGAGGGACAGATCGAAGCGGGAGGAGTTGCCCTCCAGGGGGATGGGCTGGAAGGCCATGCCCGGCACGCGCAGCGCTTCCGCGGGGGCGTTCTGCAGGACGAGCATCACCTGGAAGAGCGCGCTGCGACTCAGGTCGCGCACAGGCTGGAGGACCTCCACCAGCTTCTCGAAGGGGACGTGCTGGTGCTCGTAGGCGGCGAGGGTGGTGGCCTTCACCTGGGCCAGCAATTCGCGGAACGTCGCATGCGGATCCACCTGGGCCCGCAACACCAACGTGTTGACGAAGAAGCCAATGAGCCCTTCGGTCTCCGCCTGGGTGCGGCCGGCGATGGGAGAACCCACGCTGATGTCGTCCTGACCGGTGTAGCGGGCGAGCAGCAGCTGGAAGGCGGAGAGCAGCAGCATGAAGGGCGTGGCGCCTTCACGCTGGGCGAGGCTGCGCAGGGAGTCCGTCAGCTGCGAAGGGAAGTGCACGGGCACCGTGGCACCGCGCAGGGACTGGACGGCCGGTCGTGGGCGGTCCGTGGGCAGCTCCAATGCCGCGGGCGCACCCGCCAACTGCCGCTTCCAGTAGCCGAGCTGCGACTCCAGCGATTCGCCCTGGAGCCACTGGCGCTGCCAGAGGGCGAAGTCCGCGTATCGCACGGGCAGCGGTGGCAGGGTGGGAGCCCGGCCGCCACTGAAGGACTCATAGAGGCTCGCCAGTTCACGGATGAGGACGCCCATGGACCAGCCGTCGGAGACGATGTGGTGCATCGTCGCGAGGAGGATGTGGGACTCCTCCGAAAGCTTGAGGAGGGCCGTGCGCAGGAGCGGCCCACGGACGAGGTTGAAGGGCTGCCGGGCCTCACGGGTGGCAAGCCGCAACGTCTCCGCCTCGCGCGCGGACTCCCCCAGGGAAGAGAGGTCTTCGACCGGGAGCGCCCATGCGGCCGGTGGATGGATGCGCTGGAAGGGCTGGCCCTCCTGCTCGAAGAAGGTGGTGCGCAGCGCTTCCTGGCGCTCCACGAGGGCTTCGAAGGCTCGGCGCAGGGCCTCGACATCCAGGCGGCCCAGGAGGCGCAGCGCGACGGGGAGGTTGTAGGACGCGTCGTCCGGGGTCAGCTGGTCGAGGAACCAGAGGCGCTGCTGCGCGAAGGAGAGAGGCAGGAGGCCTTCGGTGCTCGTGCGCGTCAGGGAGGGCAGGCGCGTGCCGGTCGCGGCGCGCTGGAGGCGTTCCGCGAGTGCCTCGATGGTAGGGGCTTCGAAGAGGACGCGGAGAGGCAGTTCCACGTCCAGCGCCGCGCGCACACGAGCCACCAGCTGCGTGGCGAGGAGCGAGTGGCCACCCAGTTCGAAGAAGTTGTCCGTCCGGCCCACGGTGGGGACGTGCAGCACTTCGCTCCAGAGGGCTGCGAGCTTCTCCTCCAGCGGCGTCGCCGGAGCTTCGTAGGCGTGTGAGGCCCGGAGTACGCTCGCGTCTGGAGCAGGCAGTGCCTTGCGGTCCACCTTGCCGTTGGACGTCAGCGGCAGCGCGTCCATGGGGACGAAGGCGGCGGGCACCATGTACTCGGGCAGGTGCTGCTTGAGGTGCGCACGGAGGGCCGTGACGTCGAGGGCTTCACCGACGACGTAGGCGACGAGGCGCTTGTCGCCCGGGGAATCCTCGCGGGCGAGCACGACTGCGTCCTTCACGGCAGGAGCGGCGCGCAGGGCATTCTCGACTTCGCCCAGCTCGATGCGGAAGCCGCGCACCTTCACCTGGGCGTCGATGCGGCCAACGAAGTCCAGTTGGCCATCTGCCCGCCAGCGCACCACGTCGCCCGTGCGGTAGAGGCGAGCCCCCTCTTCACCTGAGAAGGCATCCGGCACGAAGCGCTCAGCGGTGAGGCCCGGGCGTCCCGCATAGCCACGCGCCACGCCTACTCCGCCGATGTGCAACTCACCGCGCACCCCCACGGGTACGGGCTGCCCGTGCGCGTCCAACACATAGACGCGCACGTTCGCCAGCGGCTTGCCGATGGAGGGCACGTTCCCATCCGCCACCACCTCGCCGAAGGTGGCGATGACGGTGGCTTCGGTGGGGCCGTACGTATTGAGCAGGCGCCGTCCCGGGGCCCAGCGCGCGACGACGTCCGCGGGCAGGGCTTCGCCGCCGGAGATGACGGTGCGCACCTTGGGCAACCCCTCGGAGGAGGTGGCCGCTAGCGCCGCGGGGGTGAGGCTGACGACGCTCAACTCCTGCTCACGCAGCAGCACGGGCAGCGGCGCGCCCGGCATCAGCTTCTCCAGCGGCGCGAGTACCAACGTCGCGCCGTTGCAGAGCGTGGTGAAGATCTCCTCCACGGAGAGGTCGAAGCTGAGGCTGGCGAACTGAAGCACGCGGCTGCCGGGGCCGATGCCGTAGGCCACCGCCTCGTGGGTGACGAGGTTGGCGACGCTGCGGTGCTCCACCGCCGTGCCCTTGGGCGTGCCAGTGCTGCCCGAGGTGTAGAGCAGGTACGCCATGTTCGCTGGCGTGACGCCCGTCACCGGCGCATCCGTTGGCTCCTTCGCCAGCGACTCGCGCTCCGTATCCAGGCAGAGCGCGCGGGCATGCAGCGCTTCGGGGAAGCGGTCCACCAGTGGCTGCTGGGTGACGAGTACCTGTGCCGCGCTGTCCTCCAGCATGAAGGCCAGTCGCTCGCGGGGCAGGAGCGGATCCACCGGCACCCAGGCACCACCAGCCTTCAGGATGCCAAGAAGGCCAACGACGATATCGAGGGAACGCTCGACGGTGAGGGCGACGCGGACTTCGGGCCCCACGCCGCGACGGCGCAGCGCATGCGCGAGCTGATTGGCGCGCGCGTCCAGTTGCGCATACGTCAGGTGCGTCCCTTCGAAGACCGCAGCCACCGCCTCTGGAGCGCTACGCACCTGCGCTTCGAAGAGCGAATGCATGCACGCTTCGGGGAAGGGAGCGCGCGTGGAGTTCCACTCCACCAACATCTCGCGCCGCTCGGCGGCGGTCAGCAGCGGCAATCGGGCGACTGCCTCATTCGGTTGCGCGACGGCCTGCTGCAAGAGCACGCGGAGGTGCTCGGCCATGCGAGCAGCGGTGGAGGCAGTGAAGATGTCGGAGGTGTATTCGAGGTAGCCCTTGAGGCCGGCGTCCGTTTCCAGCACCTGGAGGGTGAGGTCGAACTTGGCGGAGAAGGTGTCGAGCTCCAGGGCCTCCAGCTTGACGCCTTCGACGGTGGCGGCGCCGCGGAAGGAGGCCTGGTAGGTGAGCATCACCTGGAAGAAGGGAGTGCGGCCAGGGATGCGCTCCGGCTTCAACTCCTCCACGAGCCGCTCGATGGGCAGCTCCTGGTGCTCCTGCGCACCGAGCACCGTCTCCCGCACCTGACGCAGCAGCGTGCGGAAGGACGCCGTGCCCGACACGCGGGTGCGAAGCACCTGGGCGTTGACGAAGAGGCCGATGAGGCCCTCCACCTCGCCGCGCGTGCGCCCCGCCATGGGAGAGCCGACGGTGACGTCCTCCTGGCCGGAGTAGCGGGCCATCAGCACCTGCCAACCCGTCAGCAGCGCCATGTAGAGGGAGGCACCCTCCTGCTGCGCCACGGCCTTCAGCGCGTCCGTCAATTCGCGCGGCAGCAGCACGTCGTGCCGGGCGCCTCGGCCGTCGCGGTTGGCGGGGCGAGGGAAGTCGGTGGGCAACTCCAGCGCGGAGGGCACTCCGGCCAGCTGGCGCTTCCAATAGTCGAGCTGCTTCTCCAGCCGAGGGCCCTGCATCCACTCGCGCTGCCAGACACCGAAGTCCGCGTACTGGATGCCCAGCGGTGGCAGCGGCACAGCCTGTCCTCGCGCGAACGCGCCGTAGAGCAGCGCCACCTCGCGCACCAGCAGCGTCATGGACCAGCCGTCGGAGATGATGTGGTGCACCACCACCACGAGCAGGTGCTCTCCTGGCGCGGACGTCAGCAACAGCGCGCGCAGCAGCGGGCCCTTCGCGAGGTCGAAGGGCTGGGCCGCGGCTTCACGCGCCAGGCGCCACGCCTCCTCCGGCGCTGAGCCCGTGAGGTCCTTGCGCTCCAGGGTGAGCACCGGCTCCGGAGACACCACCTGCACGGGCCCCGAGGCGTCCTCGCGGAAGGTGGTGCGGAGCACTTCGTGACGGCGCACCACTTCGCGCAGCGCGCGCTCCAGCACGGCCACGTCGAGCGCACCCTCCAGACGCACCGCCATGGGCACGTTGAAGAGCGAGGTGCCGGGCTGCAGCTGATCAATGAACCAGAGGCGCTGCTGGGCGAAGGACAGAGGCAGCGGACGCGAGCGGCCCTGCACCGGGATGAGGCCCTGGACGGAGTTGCCAGCGACGGCCTTCTGCTCGGCCACCTTCTTGAGCAACTCGGCGCGCTTCTCCGGTGAGAGGTTCGCGATCCGCTTCGACAGATCCTGGCTCATCTCATGTACTCCGCACTGGGGGACGCCACTGCGCACGAGCGCCACCCGGGACGGTGGCCCTCGTGAGATCTCAGACTGCTGCTGTTGCTGGATTGCCGTCCTGCGCCGCTCTCACGGGAGAAGCGCGACGGTGGGCAAATTCGTGATGGTTACATTATTCCGTAACGACATGACGTGTCATGAGCCGGACACGGCGCTCCTGGGGCACAAGCCGGGGATGAATAAATCCCTGTGTTTACAGCCCTCACCATAGGAGGGGGCTCTGACGTCGACGTGCCCGCTCGACGCAAAAGCCGGATCTCAGGTTCGGAGGCCCCGCGAGTTGGGCCATCAACGAGCCTGGCGAAGCGAACCGTACGGCTCGTTTGGTTTTCCTGAAGTTGAAGCCCCGCGCCTGGACGATCAGGCGCGGGGCGGACGGGAATCAGCTTCCCGTGGGAGTGGGGGACTCGCGGGTGAGGAATGGGCGCAGCCGTTCCACGATGGGCGCGAGGTGCGAGTCCTGCAGCAGCTCATGATGGCTGCCAGGGACGTCGTGCACCTCCAGGCCGCCACGGACGAGGGGCTCCCAGCCGCGGTGACGTGGGAGCTCGGCCGCGGCCTCGCTGGCGCTCAGCAGCAGGGCGGTGCCGTCGTACGGCCGGGGCACGTACTTCTCCTGCGCGAAGAGGTTGGCCTGGAAGACGCGGAAGAGGGCATGCAGCTGGGTGGCCCCGGAGTGCGCGTCGAGGATGCGCGCCCGGACTCCTTCCTGGAGCAGGTGGTCCAGCATCGCGTCGTCGTTGCCTTGTGCCAACGCCTCGTCCGAGACGGAGAGCTCCTGGCCGAAGGCGGTGGCCGTCGTCCGCGCGAAGGCAATCCGCACCCGGGCTTCGGAAGAGAAGTGGGGCTCTGTCTCGGAAGGTGGCGTGATGCCGGGCACGTGGGCGTCGATGAGCGCGAGCAGCTCCACGGCTTCGCCAGCCTCGCGCAGGCGGCGGGCCATCTCGTAGGCGATGACGCCGCCAAGAGACCAGCCTCCCAACTGGTAGGGGCCCTGCGGCTGCACGGTGCGGATGGCTTCGATGTAGAGGGCGGCCATCTCCTCGATGGACTCGACGACGGGGCGTCCGTCGAGGCCGCGCGACTGGAGGCCGTAGACGGGCAGTGAGGGCCCCAGCCTGCGCGCCAGCTCCGAGTAGGCCAGGACGTTGCCGCCACCGGGATGGACGAGGAAGAGGGGCCGGTGTCCAGGCGCTCCGCGCTCCAGGGGAACGAGGGGCGTCCAGGCCTGCGAGTCGTCGCGGAGCACCTGCGCGAGCTGCTCGACGGTGGGCTGCTGGAAGAGGACGGAGAGCGGGAGGCTGAGACCGAGACGCTCACGGATGGACGCGAGCATCCGCACGGCGAGCAGTGAGTGGCCGCCCAGTTCGAAGAAGCTGGAGCGGACGCCGACGGAGCGGACGCCGAGGACGTCCTCCCAGATGCGCGCGAGCTGCGTTTCGAGCGCATCGCGGGGCGCGACGAAGTCCCGGGCCTCGATGGCGTGGGCATCGGGCTCGGGCAGCGCCTTGCGGTCGACCTTGCCGTTGGAGTTGAGGGGCAGGGCGTCGAGGACGAGGAGCGTGGAGGGAACCATGTACTCCGGCAACTGCTGCCGGAGGTGGGCCTTGAGTGCCTCGGAGTCGAGCGAATGGCCGTCGCGAGCGGTGACGTAGGCGACGAGACGCTTGTCGGCGGCCTCACCCTTGGCGACGACGACGGTGTCCTTGAGACCTGGGGCTCGGCGGAGAGCGGCTTCGATTTCGCCCAGCTCGATGCGGAAGCCGCGCACCTTCACCTGGAAGTCGATGCGGCCGAGGTACTCCAGACGCCCGTCCACGCGGTAACGGACGCGGTCACCCGTGCGGTACATGCGTCCGCCCGGAGGACCGTAGGGCTCCGGAACGAAGCGCTCCGCGGTGAGTTCCGGGCGCAGCAGGTAGCCGCGAGCCTGGCCTTCGCCCGCGAGGTACAGCTCTCCGGCCACGCCCACCGGCACCGGCTGCAGTGAAGCGTCGAGCACGTAGGCCCGCGTCGCGGGGAGCGGGCGGCCAATGAGGGGCACCTCGTCACGGCCGACGAGTGAGGCGGTGGAGTAGGTGGTGTCCTCGGAGGGCCCGTAGAGGTTGTAGAGCTTCTCGACGGTGGGGACAGCGTAGACCTGCTTGGCGAGCGTCTCCGGCAGGGCTTCGCCCGCGAGGTTGATGACGCGCACGGAAGGCGGCACCGCACCCAGACGCAGCAGCTGCGCCATGGCGGAGGGCACCGTGTTGACGAGGGTGACGTGAGAGGCGGTCGGCAGTTCCGCCAGGTGCAAGGCGTTGCGAGCCACCACCACCGCACCACCACTGCTCAACGGTGCGAAGAGTTCGAAGACGGAGAGGTCGAAGTTGAGGCTCGTCGCGGCGAGCGTGCCCTTCAGCTCCTCGGGGGTGAACGTCTCCAGGGCCCAGTGGAGGAAGGAGACGGCATTGCCGTGGGAGATGGCGACGCCCTTGGGGCGGCCGGTGCTGCCGGAGGTGTAGATGAGGTAGGCAAGGTGGCCGGCGTGGATGCCCACTGCGGGGGCAGTCGTCGGCTGCTTCGCCAGCTCCGCATCCGAGTCGAGGCACACCGGCGTGGCGCTGGTTTCGGGCAGAGCCGAGAGCAGGTGCGAATGCGCCACGAGGGCGGGACCCTGGGCGTCCTCCAGCAGCCAGCCCAGGCGCTCACGCGGGTAGCTGGGGTCCAGCGGCACGTAGGCACCACCGGCCTTGAGGATGCCGAGGGCTCCGATGACGAGGTCTTCGGTGCGCTCGACGCACAGGCCAACACGGACTTCGGGGCCGACGCCCAGTCCACGCAGACGGTTGGCGAGCTGGTTCGCCTTCGCATCCAGCTCCCGGTACGTCAGCTGCCGCTCAGGCGTGATGATGGCCAGTGCGTCCGGCGTGCGACGCACCTGGGCTTCCACCATCGCGGGGATGCTGGGAGCGCGCTGCATCTGCGTGGAGGGCGGGTTCCACTCGACGAGGAGTTGCTGGCGCTCGGCATTCGTAAGCAGTGGCAGATCCCCGAGTCGTGACTCGGGCTTCGTCGCGATGGCCTCCAGCAAGACGCCGAAGTGTCCGGCCATGCGCTGCACGGTCGTCGCGTCGAACAGGTCCGTCGCGTACTCGAACGTGCCGGCGAATCCGTCCCGGCCTTCACGCAAACCCAGGGAGAGATCGAACTTCGCGAAGTGGGCTTCCAGCGGCAGGGACTGGAAGGACAGACCTGGGAGGCTCAGTGCCTCATTCGGCGTGTTCTGCAGAACGAACATGGCCTGGAAGAGCGGGCTGCGGCTCAGGTCGCGCGTGGGCTGTACGGCTTCCACGAGCTTCTCGAACGGGACGTGCTGGTGCTCGAAGGCCGCGAAGGTCGTGCCTCGCACCTGGGTGAGCAGCTCGCGGAATGTCGCGCGCGGGTTCAGCTGGGCGCGCAGGACGAGCGTGTTGACGAAGAAGCCGATGAGGCCCTCGGTCTCCGCCTGCGTGCGGCCCGCGATGGGCGAGCCCACGCTGATGTCGTCCTGCGCGGAGTAGCGCGATAGCAGCACCTGGAACGCCGCGAGCAACACCATGAAGGGCGTGGCGCCCTCGCGTCCCGCGAGCGCCTTGAGCGCGCGGGAGACGTTCTCCGGGATGCGCACCTCCACCGTGGCACCCCGGTGAGACTGCACGGGCGGCCGTGGGCGGTCCGTGGGCAGCTCCAGCGCGGCGGGGGCTCCGGAGAGCTGCTGCTTCCAGTAGCGGATCTGCGCGTCCAGCGCCTCGCCCTGGAGCCAGTTCCGCTGCCACGCCGCGAAGTCCGCGTACTGCACGGGCAGCGGCGTGAGGCCGGGATCCTTGCCGTCATGGAATGCGGCGTACAGCGAGATGAGCTCGCGGACGAGCACGCCCATGGACCAGCCGTCGGAGACGATGTGGTGCATCGTCACCAGCAGCAGGTGCGAGTCCTCGCTAAGCCGCACCAGCGCACTGCGCAGCAGGGGGCCCGTGGCGAGGCGGAAGGGACGCCGGGCCTCCGCGTCGGCCAGCTTCCGAGCCTCCTTCTCCCGCTCATCCTCGGGCAGCGAAGAAAGGTCCATGAGCGGCAGCGTCCATTCCGCTGGCGCATGGATCCACTGCGTGGGTTGACCCTGGTGCTCGTGGAAGGTGGTGCGCAGGGCCTCGTGACGGGCGACGAGTGCCTCGAAGGCACGGCGCAGGGCCTCCACGTCCAGGTGTCCCGAGAGCTGGAGCGCAGCCGGGAGGTTGTAGGACGCATCCTCCGGCTGGAGCTGATCCAGCAACCACAGCCGCTGCTGCGCGAAAGACAAAGGCAACGGGCCGTCGTGCGTGGTTCGGGTGAGCTTCGGAGCATGGGTGCTCGTGCTCCCATGCAGCCGCCCGGCGAGTGCTTCCACGGTGGGGGACTCGAAGAGGGCCCGAAGGGGCAGCTCCACACCCAATTCCGCGCGCACGCGGGACACCACCTGCGTGGCCAGCAGCGAGTGGCCACCCAATTCGAAGAACGAGTCCTTCACGCCCACCTGGGGCAGACGGAGGACCTCCGCCCAGATGGAGGCCAGCTTCACTTCGACCTCTGTGCGAGGCGCTTCGTAGGTGCTGCCGGACTGTGGCGCCTCCGGCTCCGGAAGGGCCTTGCGGTCCACCTTGCCGTTGGAATTGAGGGGCAGTGTCTCCAGCACCACGAAGGTGGTGGGCACCATGTACTCAGGGAGGCCCTGACGCAGGTGCGCCTTGAGGGCTTCGACTTCCAGCGAGGCACTTGCCTTGGGCGTGACGTAGGCGACCAGTCGCTTGTCGGCGGCTTCGCCCTTGGCGACGACGACGGTGTCCTTGAGACCTGGGGCTCGGCGGAGAGCGGCTTCGATTTCACCCAGTTCGATGCGGAAGCCGCGCACCTTCACCTGGAAGTCGATGCGGCCGAGGTACTCCAGACGCCCGTCCACGCGGTAACGGACGCGGTCACCCGTGCGGTACATGCGTCCGCCCGGAGGACCGTAGGGCTCCGGAACGAAGCGCTCCGCGGTGAGTTCCGGGCGCAGCAGGTAGCCGCGAGCCTGGCCTTCGCCCGCGAGGTACAGCTCTCCGGCCACGCCCACCGGCACCGGCTGCAGTGAAGCGTCGAGCACGTAGGCCCGCGTCGCGGGGAGCGGGCGGCCAATGAGGGGCACCTCGTCACGGCCGACGAGGGACGCGGTGGAGTAGGTGGTGTCCTCGGACGGGCCGTAGAGGTTGAAGAGCTTCTGCACCGTCGGGACGGCGTAGACCTGCTTGGCGAGCGTCTCCGGCAGGGCTTCGCCCGCGAGGTTGATGACGCGCACGGAAGGCGGCACCGCACCCAGACGCAGCAGCTGCGCCATGGCGGAGGGCACCGTGTTGACGAGGGTGACGTGAGAGGCGGTCGGCAGTTCCGCCAGGTGCAAGGCGTTGCGAGCCACCACCACCGCACCACCACTGCTCAACGGTGCGAAGAGTTCGAAGACGGAGAGGTCGAAGTTGAGGCTTGTCGCGGCGAGGGTGCCCTTCAGCTCCTCGGGGGTGAACGTCTCCAGGGCCCAGTGGAGGAAGGAGACGGCATTACCGTGAGAGATGGCGACGCCCTTGGGACGGCCGGTGCTGCCAGAGGTGTAGATGAGGTAGGCGAGATGGCCTGGGTGGATGTCCACCACGGGCGCAGTCGTCGGCTGCTTCGCCAGCTCCGCGTCCGAGTCGAGGCACACCGGCGTGGCGCTGGTTTCGGGCAGTGCCGAGAGCAGATGGGAGTGGGCGACGAGAGCAGGGCCCTGGGCGTCCTCCAGCAGCCAGCCCAGGCGCTCGCGCGGGTAGCTGGGGTCCAGCGGTACGTAGGCACCACCGGCCTTGAGGATGCCGAGGGCTCCGATGACGAGGTCTTCGGTGCGCTCGACGCACAGGCCAACACGGACTTCGGGGCCGACGCCCAGGCTTCGCAGACGGTGCGCGAGCTGATTGGCCTTCGCATCCAGCTCTCGGTACGTCAGCTGCCGCTCAGGCGTGATGATGGCCAGCGCATCCGGCGTGCGACGCACCTGGGCTTCCACCATCGCGGGGATGCTGGGCTCACGAATCGCCGGAGCCACTTCCGGATTCCACTCGACGAGGAGCTGCCGGCGCTCCGTGTCGGTGAGCAGTGGCAGGTCGCCAAGCTTCGTGTCGGGCTGCTGCGCGATGGCCTCCAGCAACACGCCGAAGTGTCCGGCCATGCGCTGGATGGTCGCTGCGTCGAACAGGTCCGTCGCGTACTCCAGCGTGCCGACCAGTCCTGCTTGAACCTCCTGCAGGGCGAGCGAGAGGTCGAACTTGGCGAAGTGTGCCTCCAGCGGCAGCGCCTGGAAGGCGAGGCCCGGCAGGCGAAGCGCCTCATTCGGCGTGTTCTGCAGAACGAACATGGCCTGGAACAGCGGGCTGCGGCTCAGGTCACGCGCGGGCTGCACGGCCTCCACGAGCTTCTCGAACGGCAGGTGCTGGTGCTCGAAGGCCGCGAAGGTCGTGCCACGCACCTGGGCCAGCAGCTCCCGGAACGTCGCGCGCGGATTCAGCTGGGCGCGCAGCACGAGCGTGTTGACGAAGAAGCCGATGAGCCCTTCGGTCTCCGCCTGGGTGCGGCCGGCGATGGGCGTCCCCACACTGACGTCATCCTGTGCGGAGTAGCGCGACAGGAGCACCTGGAACGCTGCCAGCAGCGTCATGAACGGCGTGGCGCCTTCTTGCTGCGCCAGGGCCTTGAGCGCGCGGGAGACGTTCTCCGGGATACGGACCTCCACCGTGGCGCCCCGGTGCGACTGCACGGGCGGGCGCGGGTGGTCCGTGGGCAGCTCCAACGCCGCGGGCGCTCCGGAGAGTTGCTGCTTCCAGTAGTGGAGCTGCGCGTCCAGGACTTCTCCCTGGAGCCAGTCCCGCTGCCGCGTCGCGAAGTCCGCGTACTGCACCGGCAGCGGCGCGAGGGCCGGCGTGCTGCCCGTGCTCAAGGCCTCGTAAAAGGCCGCCATCTCGCGGACGAGGATGCCCATGGACCAGCCGTCGGAGATGATGTGGTGCATCGTCAACAGCAGCAGGTGTGAGTCGCCTCCCATTCGCACCAGGGTGCTGCGCAGCAGCGGTCCCGTGGCGAGGTCGAACGGCCGTCGCGCTTCCACGTTGGCCAGCCGCCGAGCCTCTTCCTGTCGCTGAGCCTCGGGCAGCGAAGAGAGGTCCACGAGCGGCAGCGTCCACCCGCTGGGCGCATGGATCGACTGGATGGGCTGGTCCTGGTACGCGTGGAAGGTGGTGCGCAGGGCTTCGTGTCGCTGGACGAGCGACTCGAAGGCGCGGCGCAGGGCCTCCGCGTCCAGGTGCCCGGAGAGCTGAAGCGCGGTGGGGATGTTGTACGACGCGTCCCCGGGCTGGAGCTGGTCCAGCAACCACAGCCGCTGCTGCGCGAAGGACAGCGGCCTGGGACCGTCATGCGTGACGCGAGTGAACTTCGGAGCCTGGGCACTCGCGCTCCCGTGCAGCCGCCCGGCGAGTGCCTCCACGGTGGAGGACTCAAAGAGCGCGCGAAGAGGAAGCTCGACGTTGAACTCCGCGCGGACGCGGGACACCACCTGGGTGGCCAGCAGCGAGTGCCCGCCCAATTCGAAGAACGAGTCCTTCACGCCCACCTGGGGCAGACGGAGGACCTCTGCCCAGATGGAGGCCAGCTTTGCTTCGACCTCCGTGCGAGGCGCTTCGTAAGTGCTGCCGGACTGCGGCGCCTCCGGCTCCGGAAGGGCCTTGCGGTCCACCTTGCCGTTGGAATTGAGGGGCAGTGTCTCCAGCACCACGAAGGTGGTGGGCACCATGTACTCAGGGAGGCCCTGACGCAGATGCGCCTTGAGGGCTTCGACTTCCAGCGAGGCACTTGCCTTGGGCGTGACGTAGGCGACCAGTCGCTTGTCGGCGGCTTCGCCCTTGGCGACGACGACGGCGTCCTTGAGGCCCGGCGCACGGCGGAGGGCTGCTTCGATTTCACCCAGCTCGATGCGGAAGCCGCGCACCTTCACCTGGAAGTCGATGCGGCCGAGGTACTCCAGACGCCCGTCCACGCGGTAACGGACGCGGTCACCCGTGCGGTACATGCGTCCGCCCGGAGGACCGTAGGGCTCCGGAACGAAGCGCTCCGCGGTGAGTTCCGGGCGCAGCAGGTATCCGCGAGCCTGGCCTTCGCCCGCGAGGTACAGCTCACCGGCCACGCCCACGGGCACCGGCTGGAGTGAAGCATCCAGCACGTAGGCGCGCGTGGCGGGCAGAGGCCGGCCAATGAGCGGCGCCTCGTCACGGCCGACGAGGGACGCGGTGGAGTAGGTGGTGTCCTCGGACGGGCCGTAGAGGTTGAAGAGCTTCTGCACCGTCGGGACGGCGTAGACCTGCTTGGCGAGCGTCTCCGGCAGGGCTTCGCCCGCGAGGTTGATGACGCGCACCGAGGGTGGCACGGCGCCCAGGCGCAGCAGCTGTGCCATGGCGGAGGGCACCGTGTTGACGAGGGTGACGTGAGAGGCGGTCGGCAGTTCCGCCAGGTGCAAGGCGTTGCGCGCCACGACCACCGCACCACCACTGCTCAATGGCGCGAAGAGTTCGAAGACGGAGAGGTCGAAGTTGAGGCTTGTCGCGGCGAGCGTGCCCTTCAGTTCCTCCGGAGAGAAGGTCTCCAAGGCCCAGTGGAGGAAGGAGACGGCATTGCCGTGAGAGATGGCGACGCCCTTGGGACGACCGGTGCTGCCAGAGGTGTAGATGAGGTAGGCGAGGTGGCCCGGGTGGATGCCCACTGCGGGCGCCGTCGTCGGCTGCTTCGCCAGCTCCGCGTCCGAGTCGAGGCACACCGGCGTGGCGCTGGTTTCGGGCAGTGCCGAGAGGAGGTGCGAATGCGCCACAAGGGCGGGACCCTGGGCGTCCTCCAGCAGCCAGCCCAGGCGCTCACGCGGGTAGCTGGGATCCAACGGCACGTAGGCACCACCGGCCTTGAGGATGCCGAGAGCCCCGATGACGAGGTCTTCAGTGCGCTCGACGCACAGGCCGACGCGGACTTCGGGGCCGACGCCCAGTCCACGCAGACGGTGCGCGAGCTGGTTCGCCTTCGCATCCACCTCGCGGTACGTCAGCTGCCGCTCGGGCGTGATGACGGCCAGTGCGTCCGGCGTGCGACGCACCTGGGCTTCCACCATCGCGGGGATGCTGGACTCGCGCGGCGCCTGCGCGGCAGGGGGATTCCACTCGAGGAGGAGCTGCTGGCGCTCCGTGTCGGTGAGCAGCGGCAGGTCACCCAGTCGGGTATCCGGCTTCGATGCAATGGCCTCCAGCAAGACGCCGAAGTGTCCAGCCATTCGCTGCACGGTCGTCGCGTCGAACAGGTCCGTCGCGTACTCCAGCGTGCCCGTGATGCCCGTGGGGGACTCCCTCAGTCCCAGGGAGAGATCGAACTTCGCGGAGCGGGTCTCCAGCGGCAGCGTCCGCATGGACAGCCCCGGCAGGCGCAGCTCCTCACCCGGCATGTTCTGCAGGACGAACATGGCCTGGAACAACGGATTGCGGCTCAGGTCGCGCGTGGGCTGCACGGCCTCCACGAGCTTCTCGAAGGGCAGGTGCTGATGGTCGTAGGCCGCGAGCGTCGTGCCTCGCACCTGGAGCAGCAGCTGGCGGAACGTCGCGCTCGGATCCACGTGGGCGCGCAGCACGAGCGTGTTGACGAAGAAGCCGATGAGGCCCTCGGTCTCCGCTTGCGTGCGGCCCGCGATGGGCGAACCCACGCTGATGTCATCCTGCGCGGAGTAGCGCGACAGGAGCACCTGGAACGCGGCCAGCAGCACCATGAAGGGCGTGGCGCCTTCCCGCTGGGCCAGGTCCTTGAGGGCCTCAACGAGGGGGACGGGAATCCGCACCTCCACCGTGGCGCCCCGGTGCGACTGCACGGGCGGACGCGGACGGTCCGTGGGCAGCTCCAGCGCCGCAGGCGCACCGGCCAACCGCTGCTTCCAGTAGTTCAGCTGCGCCTCCAGGACCTCTCCCTGGAGCCAGTTCCGCTGCCACGTCGCGAAGTCCGCGTACTGCACCGGCAGCGGCGCGAGGGCCGGCGTGCTGCCCGTGCTGAACGCCTCGTAGAAGGCCGCCATCTCGCGCACGAGGACGCCCATGGACCAGCCGTCGGAGATGACGTGGTGCATGGTCACCAGCAGCACGTGCTCCTCCGCTTCCTGGCGCACCAGCAGTCCGCGCAGCAGCGGCCCCGTGGCGAGCTGGAACGGACGGCGGGCCTCCTCGGCCACGATGCGCCGGCCTTCTTCCTCGCGCTGCTCCTGGGGCAGCGCGCTCACGTCGACGACGGGCAGTTCCCACGCCGCGGAGGTGTGGATCCGCTGCGACGGCGCCTCGTGGGACGCGGCGAGCGTGGTGCGCAGGGACTCGTGGCGGGCGATCAGCGCCTCGAAGGCGCGGCGCAGAGCTTCCACGTCCACCCGGCCTGACAGCCGCAGCGCGGTGGGGACGTTGTACGACGCATCCCCGGGCTGGAGCTGATCCAACAGCCACAGCCGCTGCTGGGCGAAGGAGAGCGGCAGGGCCCCCTCGCGGGACACGGGCCGCAGCGGCGGAGCACGGAGCGCGGAGGACGGGGCCTCGTCGAGCTTCGGCGCGAGGGCTTCGACGGTGGGCGCTCCGAAAAGGGCGCGCAGCGGCAGCTCCACGCCGAACGCGGCGCGCACGCGCGAGACGAGCTGCGTGGCCAGCAGCGAGTGGCCTCCCAGCGCGAAGAAGTCGTCGTGGATGCCCACGCGCTCCACGCGCAGCACTTCCGCGAAGAGGGCCGCGAGCTGCGCCTCGGTAGCGGTGCGCGGCGCGACAAAGGAGGCCGCGCGCGGTGCGTCCCCTGGTTCCGGCAGGGCTTTGCGGTCCACCTTGCCGTTGGCGTTGAGGGGCAGTGCCTCCAGGAGCACCAGCGAGGCGGGCACCATGTACTCCGGCAGCCGCTGCCGCAGGTGGGCCCGCAGCGCCTCCATGTCCAAGGCGTGACCTTCGTGCGCGCTGAGATAGCCGATGAGGCGCTTGTCCGCGTCCGAGCCCCGGGCCACGACGACGGCCTCATTGACACCCGGGAAGGCGCGCAGGGCGGCTTCGATTTCACCCAGCTCGATGCGGAAGCCGCGCACCTTCACCTGGAAGTCGACGCGGCCCAGGAAGTCGAGCGTGCCGTCCTCCTTCCAGCGGGCTTTGTCGCCCGTGCGGTAGAGGCGCTCGCCCGGAGTGGAAGGGAAGGGGTGGGGGACGAAGCGCTCCGCGGTCAGGTCCGGGCGGTGGAGGTAGCCCCACGCGAGGCCGGGGCCTCCCACGTACACCTCACCCGCGACGCCCACGGGCACCGGATGCAGGTTCGCATCGAACACGTAGGCGGTGGAGTTGGGGATGGGGCGGCCGATGGGGACGGGACCCTCCACGCGCATGTCTCGGTGCAAGGGCAGCGTGGTGGAGAAGGTCGTGTTCTCCGTCGGGCCGTAGGCGTGAATCAGTGTGGCCCCCTCAACGAGGCGGGGGAGATGCTCGCGCAGGCGCGACCAGGGCATCACGTCTCCGCCCGTGAGGACCTGGCGCACCTCCGCCAGGGCTTGGCCCTGGTGCAGGGCCATCTGCTCGAAGAGGGCGGTGGTGAGCCACAGCGACGTCACCCGGTAGCGGCGCAGTTGTTCAGCCAGTTCCTCCAGCGACAGGGCATGCGGCGGCGCGAGGATGAGCTTCGCGCCGTGCAGCAGCGCGCCCCAGATTTCGAGCGTGGACGCATCGAAGGCGATGGGCGCGATCTGCAGCCAGACTTCGTCGGGCCCGAAGCGCATGAAGGTACTGCCGAGCACCAGGCGGGTGATGCCCCGGTGAGGGACGCTGACGCCCTTGGGACGGCCCGTGGAGCCCGAGGTGAACATCACGTAGGCCAGGGATTCACCCTGCACGGAGACGTTGGGCGCGTGCGTGGGCAGTGCGGCCAGGACGTCCTGCTGCGTGTCCAGCCAGACGCGGGTGCCGGAAGCGGGCAGCTTGGAGGCGAAGGGCTGATGCGTGAGCACCACGCCGACGTCCGCGTCCTCCAGCAGCATTGCGATGCGCTCCAGGGGCGCATTGCGGTCCACCGGGACGAAGGCCGCGCCCGCCTTGAGGATGGCGAGGATGGCCGTCACCATCTCGAAGGAGCGCTCGATGGCGAGGCCCACACGCGCGCCGGGAGTAATGCCGAGGCTGCGCAGATGGTGGGCCAGTTGGTTCGCGCGCGCGTCCAATTGCCCATACGTCAGCGAGTCGTCTCCCAACACCAGGGCCACCGCGTCGGGCGTGCGTTGGGCCTGCTGGGAGAAGTGGACGTGGACGGGGACGTCCATGGGGCTGGCAACGGTGGTGTCATTCCACTCCACGAGGATGCGCTGACGCTCCTCGCTGGGGAGGAGGGACAGCCCGGCCATGGGCTGCTCGGGCGTGGCGGCCACGGCCTCCAGCAGGGTGCGCAGATGGCTGGCCATCCGCTCCACCGTGCTTCGTTCGAAGAGGGCGGTGCTGTACTCCATCCAGCCCACGAAGCCCTGGGGCGAGTCCTGCAACGTCAGGGTGAGGTCGAACTTGGCGGAGCGCGCTTCGGCGGCCACCTGCTGGAAGGTGAGGCCGGGGATTCGCAGGTCCCCGGTGGGCGCGTTCTGCAGGGCGAACATCACCTGGAACAGCGGGCTGCGGCTCGCGTCGCGCACGGACTGGACGGCTTCGACGAGCTTCTCGAAGGGCAGGTGCTGGTGCTCGAACGCCGCGAGCGTCGTGCCTCGCACCTGCGCGAGCAGCTCGCGGAAGGTCGCGCGTGGATTCACCTGGGCGCGCAGGACGAGCGTGTTGACGAAGAAGCCGATGAGGCCCTCGGTCTCCGCCTGCGTGCGGCCCGCGATGGGCGTGCCCACGCTGACGTCATCCTGGCCGGCGTAGCGTGACAACAGGAGCTGGAAGCCCGCGAGCAGCACCATGAAGGGGGTGGCCCCCTCGCGCCGGGCCAGCGCCTTGAGGGCCTGGGTGGTTTCGGATGGAAGCTGGACGGTGAGGGCCGCGCCCGCGTGGGACTGGATGGACGGACGCGGATGATCCGTCAGCAGCTCCAACGCGGCGGGCGCGCCCGCGAGCTGCTGCTTCCAATAGCGCAGCTGCGCTTCGAGCGTTTCGCCCTGGAGCCACTGGCGCTGCCACGCCGCGAAGTCCGCGTACTGCACCGGCAGGGGGCTGAGGGCCGGCGCCGTGCCCTGGGTGAAAGCCGCGTAGAACGTCACGAGCTCGCGCACGAGCACGCCCATGGACCAGCCGTCGGAGACGATGTGGTGCATCGTCACCAGCAGCAGGTGCTCCTCTTCGCCCAGCCGGACGAGCGCCGTGCGCAGGAGCGGTCCTCGCTCCAGGTGGAACGGCTGACGGGCATCCTCCGCGACCCGGCGCCGGGCCTCGGACTCGCGCTGCGCTTCCGGCAGGCTGGATACGTCAATGAGCGGCAGGGCCCATGCTCCGGGAGCGTGGATGTGCTGGGTGGCCTGGCCCTGATGCTCCTGGAAGGTGGTGCGCAGGGATTCGTGGCGGGCGACCAGCGCTTCGAAGGCGCGGCGCAGGGACTCCACGTCCACGCGGCCCGTCAAGCGCAGCGCCGTGGGGATGTTGTACGACGCATCGCCTGGGGTGAGCTGATCCAGGAACCAGAGCCGCTGCTGCGCGAACGAGAGCGGCACGGCGCCTTCATGCGAAGCAGGGTGCAGCGGCGGCAGGCGATGCCCGGAGCTCTGAGCACTATCGAGCTTCGCCGCGAGCGCCGCCACCGTGGGCGCTTCGAAGAACCCGCGGAGCGCCAGCTCCACCGCGAAGGTCGCCCGCACGCGCGAGACGAGCTGCGTGGCCAGCAGGGAGTGGCCCCCCAGCGCGAAGAAGTCGTCGTGGATGCCCACTCGCTCCACGCGCAGCACTTCCGCGAAGAGGGCCGCGAGCTGCGCCTCGGTGGCGGTGCGCGGTGCGACGAAGGAGGCCGCGCGCGAGGTGTCCTCCGGCTCGGGCAGGGCCTTGCGGTCCACCTTGCCGTTGACGTTGAGGGGCAAGGACTCCAGGACCCCGAGGGCCGACGGCACCATGTACTCGGGAAGGTGCTGGCGGAGGTGGGCCTTGAGGCCTTCCACCTCCAGGGCGTGACCGATGTGCGCGGTGACGTAGCCGACGAGGCGCTTGTCCGTGTCGGCGCCTCGGACGATGACCACCGCTTCGTTGACGCCCGGAGCCGCACGCAGGGAGGCTTCGATTTCACCCAGCTCGATGCGGAAGCCGCGCACCTTCACCTGGAAGTCGACGCGGCCCAGGAAGTCGAGCGTGCCGTCCTCCTTCCAGCGGGCTTTGTCTCCTGTGCGGTAGAGCCGCTCGCCCGGAGTGGAGGCGAAGGGATGGGGAACGAAGCGCTCCGCGGTCAGGTCCGGGCGGTGGAGGTAGCCCCACGCGAGGCCGGGGCCTCCCACGTACACCTCACCCGCGACGCCCACGGGCACCGGATTCAGGTGGGCATCCAGCACGTAGGCAGTGGAGTTCGGGATGGGCCGGCCGATGGACACCGGACCTTCCACCACCGAGCCCCGATGCAAAGGCAGCGTGGTGGAAAAGGTCGTGTTCTCCGTCGGGCCATAGGCGTGAATCAGCGTCGCGCCTTCGGGGAGTCGCGCCAGGTGGTCGCGCAGACGCGCCCAGGGCATCAGCTCACCGCCCGTGAGGACCTGACGCACCTCCGCCAGGGCTTCGCCCTGGTGCAGGGCCATCTGCTCGAAGAGGGCGGTGGTGAGCCACAGCACCGTCACCCGGTGGCGGCGCAGTTGCTCGGCCAGTTCCTCCAGCGATAGGGCATGCGGCGGCGTGAGGACGAGCTTCGCGCCGTGCAGCAGCGCGCCCCAGATTTCGAGCGTGGACGCATCGAAGGCAACCGGGGCGGACTGGAGCCACACCTCGTCGGGCCCGAAGCGCATCAAGGTGCTGCCGAGCACCAGGCGGGTGATGCCCCGGTGAGGGACGCTGACGCCCTTGGGGCGGCCCGTGGAGCCCGAGGTAAACATCACGTAGGCGAGAGACTCCCCCTCCACGGAGACGTCGGGCGCGCGCGTGGGCAGCGCAGCCAGAACGTCCTGCTGCGTGTCCAGCCAGACGCGGGTGCCGGAGGCCGGAAGCTTGGAGGCGAAGGGCTGATGCGTGAGCACCACGCCGACGTCCGCGTCCTCCAGCAGCATTGCGATGCGCTCCACGGGCGCATTGCGGTCCACGGGGACGAAGGCCGCGCCCGCCTTGAGGATGGCGAGGAGGGCCGTCACCATCTCGAAGGAGCGCTCGATGGCGAGGCCGACGCGCGCGCCGGGAGCGATGCCGAGGCTGCGCAGATGGTGGGCCAGTTGGTTCGCTCGGGCTTCAAGCTGGGCGTACGTCAGCGTCGCCTCTCCCTGCACCAGGGCCACCGCGTCGGGCGTGCGCCGGGCCTGCTGGGAGAAGTGGACGTGGACGGGAACGTCCATGGGGCAGGGGACGGTGGTGTCGTTCCAGTCGACGAGGATGCGCTGACGCTCCTCACGGGAGAGCAGCGGCAGCCCGGCCATCGGCTGCTCGGGCGTGGCGACCACGGCTTCCAGCAGGGTGCGCAGATGGCTGGCCATCCGCTCCACCGTGCCCTGCTTGAACAACGCCGTGCTGTATTCCAGCCAGCCCACGAAGCCCTGGGGCGAGTCCTGCAACGTCAGGGTGAGGTCGAACTTGGCGGAGCGCGATTCCGCGGCCACCTGCCGGAAGGTGAGGCCCGGGACGCGCAGGTCCTCCATGGGCGCGTTCTGCAGGGCGAACAACACCTGGAACAGCGGGCTTCGACTCGTGTCACGCACGGGCTGCACGGCTTCGACGAGCTTCTCGAAGGGCACGTGCTGATGTTCGTAGGCCGCGAGCGTCGTGCCGCGTACCTGGGCCAGCAGCTCCCGGAACGTGGCCCGGGGCTCCACGCGAGCGCGCAGGACGAGCGTGTTGACGAAGAAGCCGATGAGGCCCTCGGTCTCCGCCTGCGTGCGGCCGGCAATGGGCGAACCCACGCTGACGTCGTCCTGGCCAGAGTAGCGCGCCAGAAGCAGCTGCCAGGCCGCTAGCAGCACCATGAAGGGGGTGGCCCCTTCGCGCCCGGCCAGGGCCTTGAGGGCCGCGGACGTCTCCCGCGGAATCCGGACGGCGAGGGACGTGCCCGCGTGGGACTGGATGGACGGGCGAGGATGATCCGTGGGCAGCTCCAACGCGGCGGGAGCTCCCGCGAGCTGCTGCTTCCAGTAGGCGAGCTGGGTCTCCAGCGATTCGCCCTGGAGCCACTGGCGCTGCCGCTCCGCGAAGTCCGCGTACTGCACGGGCAGCGGGGCGAGCGTGGGCGTCTGGCCCGCGCTGAACGCTTCATAGAAGGCGACCAGGTCGCGCACGAGCACGCCCATGGACCAGCCGTCCGAGATGATGTGGTGCATCGTCACGAGCAACAGGTGCTCTTCGGCCGCCAGCCGCACGAGCGCGGTGCGCAGCAGCGGGCCCGTTTCCAGATGGAAGGGCTGGTGCGCCTCCTCCTCGACCTTGCGCCAGGCTTCGGCTTCACGCTGCGTGTCGGGCAGCGCGGACAGGTCCAGGAGCGGCAAGGTCCAGGTGGCCGGATCGTGGACGTGCTGGGTGGCTTGTCCCTGGACTTCGTGGATGGTCGTGCGCAGGGAGTCGTGACGGGCAACCAGCGCTTCGAAGGCACGGCGCAACGACTCCACGTCCACCGGGCCCGTCAGCCGGAGCGCCGTGGGGATGTTGTACGACGCGTCTCCCGGCGTGAGCTGGTCGAGGAACCAGAGGCGCTGCTGGGCGAAGGACAGCGGCCGCGGGCCATTCGCGGAGGTCCGAGTGAGTGAAGGCAGGTGGAGGCCGGGTGTCCGTGCCCGGAGGCCTTCGGCGAGCGCGGCCACCGTGGGGGCCTCGAAGAGGGCGCGCAGAGGCAGCTCCACGCGGAAGGAGGAGCGCACGCGGGAGACGAGCTGGGTGGCCAGCAGCGAGTGGCCTCCGAGCGCGAAGAAGTCGTCGTGGATGCCGACGCGCTCCACGCGCAGCACCTGCGAGAAGAGGGCCGCGAGCTGCTCCTCGGCGGGAGAGCGCGGCGCGACGTAGGTGGACTCGAGCGCGGCTGCCTGGGGCGCGGGCAGGGCCTTGCGGTCCACCTTGCCGTTGGCGTTGAGAGGCAGGGCCTCCAGCACCAGGAACGTGGAAGGCCGCATGTGCTCCGGCAGCAGCTGCTTGAGCCAGTCCTTGAGGACGTCCGCCGTCAGTGCGGAGTCTGTGCCTTCCGTGGGCACCACATAGGCGACGAGCCGCTTGTCGCCAGGCACGTCCTCGCGCGCCAGCACCACGGCGGCGTGCACCTGGGGATGCTTGAGGAGGGCGGCTTCGATTTCACCCAGCTCGATGCGGAAGCCGCGCACCTTCACCTGGAAGTCCGCACGGCCCAGGTAGTCGAGCATCCCGTCCGCGCGCCAGCGCACCACGTCGCCCGTGCGGTAGAGGCGGGCGCCCGGGGAGGCGGAGAAGGCGTCGGGGATGAAGCGCTCCGCCGTCAACTCCGGGCGGTTGAGGTAGCCGCGAGCGACGCCCTCACCACCGAGGAAGAGTTCGCCCGCGACGCCCACGGGCACCGGGCGCAGGGACTTGTCCAACACGTACGCGCGGACGTTGGCCAGGGGCCTGCCGATGGTGGGCGTGGGGGAGGCGTCGAAGGCGCAGGCGGTGGCGTCGACGGTGCACTCGGTGGGGCCATAGACGTTGAATGCGCGCAGGCGTGGGTGCTGGGCGAGGCGGCTCCACGTGCCGGGGTCCACCGCTTCTCCGCCCACCAGCGCGCGGCGGGGGAGGACGTCCTTCTCCAGCAGGCCTTCATCCACCAGCATGCGCAGGTGCGCGGGCGAGCAATCGAGGACGTCCAGCGCGTCCTGCCCGAGGCGCTTCACCAACTCACCAGCATCCGCGCGGGCCTCTTCCGGGACGATGCAGAGGGTGTGGCCGTCGAGCACCTGGACGAGCTGCTGGACGGAGGCATCGAAGGACAGCGGGGCGTTGACGCTGACGCGCTCCGCGGCTCCCCGTCCCTGGTGCACGGTGCTGGCCAGCCCCTGCCGCAGGTTCATCACGGAGCGGTGCTGAACCATCACACCCTTGGGACGGCCGGTGCTGCCGGAGGTGTAGATGATGTAGGCCAGGTGCTCGGCGGAGACGGCCACGCCGGGCGCTTCGGGGGACTCGGCGGCGAACTCCTCCGCGTCCGGGTCGAGGAGGACGACGTGGGCCGTGTGCAGGGGAAGCACGTCGCGCAAGCGCCGCTGGGTGAGCACCACGGGCGCGCCGGTGTCGGAGAGGACGTGGGCGAGCCACTCGCGCGGGTAGCGGAAGTCGAGGGGCACATAGGCGCCGCCGGCCTTGTGGACGCCCAGGATGCCAACGAGGGCCTCCACGGAGCGCTCCACGCACAGCACGACGCGCACGTCGGGCCCGATGCCGAGCTTCACCAGCCGGTGCGCCAGTTGGTTGGCGCGCGCGTCCAGCTCCCGGAAGGTGAGCTGCTGGTCGCGGCAGAGGACGGCCAGGGCCTCCGGCGTGCGAAGGGCCTGGGCCGCGAAGGCCTCGTGGAAGCAGGTGTCACGCGGGAACTCCGCGTCCGTCCTGTTCCAGTCGACGAGGAGCTGCCGGCGCTCCGGAGCCGTGAGCAGGGGCAGGCCCGCGAGCGTCGCGTCCGGCTGCGCGGCGATGGCCTCCAGCAGGACACCCAGGTGGCCCACCATGCGCTGCACGGTCGAGGCATCAAAGAGATCGCTGCTGTACTCCAGCACGCCCATGAAGCCCTGAGGCGACTCCTGAAGCGTCAGGGACAGGTCGAACTTCGCGGAGTTCGATTCGAGCGGGAGTTGCTCGAAGGACAGACCCGGCACGCGCAGCGCATCCATGGGCGCGTTCTGCAGGGTGAACATCGCCTGGAAGAGCGCGCTGCGACTCAGGTCGCGCACGGGCTGGAGGACCTCCACCAGCTTCTCGAAGGGCAGGTGCTGGTGCTCATAGGCCGCGAGCGTCGTGCCGCGCACCTGCGCCAGCAGCTCCCGGAAGGTCGCGCGGGGATCCACGTGAGCGCGCAGCACCAGCGTGTTGACGAAGAAGCCGATGAGGCCTTCGGTCTCCGCCTGGGTGCGGCCGGCGATGGGAGAACCCACGCTGATGTCGTCCTGACCGGAGTAGCGCGACAGGAGCACCTGGAAGGCGGACAGCAGCAGCATGAACGGCGTGGCGCCTTCTTGCCGGGCCAGGGCCTTGAGGGACTCGGACACAGGCAACGCGAGCCGCACGTCCACCGAGGCGCCACGGTGCGACTGCACGGGCGGACGCGGGCGGTCCGTGGGCAGCTCCAGCGTGGCGGGAGCGCCCGCGAGCTTCTCCTTCCAATAGGCGAGCTGGGTCTCCAGCGCTTCGCCCTGGAGCCAGCCCTGCTGCCACACTGCGAAATCCGCGTACTGCACGGGTATCGGTGCGAGCGTGGGCGCCTGCGCCACGTGGACCGCCGCGTACAGGGCAGTGAGCTCGCGGACGAGCACGCCCATGGACCAGCCGTCGGAGACGATGTGGTGCATCGTCACCAGTAACAGGTGCTCCGCGTCGCCCAGGCGCACCAGGGAGGTGCGAAGGAGCGGCCCCGCTTCCAGGTCGAAGGGACGGTGGGCCTCCAGGTTCGCGAGGCGGCGCGCTTCTTCCTCCCGTTGAGGCTCGGGCAGCGAGGACACGTCGAGCAGGGAGAGCGTCCACGTCGAAGGCGCGTGGATGCTCTGGGCGGGCTGCCCCTGGTGCTGGACGAAGGTGGTGCGCAGCGTCTCATGCCGGGCGACGAGGGTCTCGAAGGCGCGGCGAAGGGACTCGACGTCCACGTGGCCCTTCAGCCGGAGGGCGGCGGGGATGTTGTAGGCGGCGTTGCCAGGCTGGAGTTGATCCAACAGCCACAGGCGCTGCTGGGCGAAGGACAGCGGAGGCGGGCCTTCGTGTGCGATGCGGGTGAGGGGCGGCAGTCGCGTGCCAGCCGCCGTGAGCTGGAGGCGTTCCGCGAGTGCCTCGATGGTGGGGGCTTCGAAGAGGGCGCGGAGGGGCAACTCCACGCCCAGTGCCGAGCGCACACGGGCTACGAGCTGCGTGGCAAGGAGCGAGTGGCCACCCAGTTCGAAGAAGTTGTCCGTGCGCCCTACTGTCGGGACGCGCAGCACTTCGCTCCAGAGGGCCGCGAGCTTCTCCTCCAGCGGCGTCGCCGGAGCTTCGTAGGCGTGTGAGGCCCGGAGTACGCTCGCGTCTGGAGCAGGCAGTGCCTTGCGGTCCACCTTGCCGTTGGACGTCAGCGGCAGCGCGTCCATGGGGACGAAGGCGGCGGGCACCATGTACTCGGGCAGGTGCTGCTTGAGGTGCGCACGGAGGGCCGTGACGTCGAGGGCTTCACCGACGACGTAGGCGACGAGGCGCTTGTCGCCCGGGGAGTCCTCCCGGGCGAGCACGACGGCGTCCTTCACCGCAGGGGCGGCGCGCAGGGCATTCTCGACTTCGCCCAGTTCGATGCGGAAGCCGCGCACCTTCACCTGGGCGTCGATGCGGCCAACGAAGTCCAGTTGGCCATCCGCGCGCCAGCGCACCACGTCGCCCGTGCGGTAGAGGCGAGCCCCTTCCTCACCGGAGAAGGCATCCGGCACGAAGCGCTCGGCGGTGAGGCCGGGCCGTCCCGCGTACCCACGCGCCACGCCTACGCCGCCGATGTGCAACTCACCGCGCACACCCACGGGCACCGGCTGCCCGTGCGCGTCCAACACGTAGACGCGCACGTTCGCCAGCGGCTTGCCGATGGAGGGCACGTTCCCATCCGCGACCACCTCACCGAAGGTGGCGATGACGGTGGCTTCGGTGGGACCGTAGGTGTTGAGCAGGCGCCGTCCCGGGGCCCAGCGCGCGACGACATCCGCGGGCAGGGCTTCGCCGCCGGAGATGACGGTGCACACCTTGGGCAGCCCCTCGGAGGACGTGGCCGCCAGTGCCGCGGGGGTGAGGCTGACGACGCTCAACTCCTGCTCACGCAGCAGCACGGGCAGCGGCGCGCCCGGCATCAGCTTCTCCAGCGGCGCGAGTACCAACGTCGCGCCGTTGCAGAGCGTGGTGAAGATCTCCTCCACGGAGAGGTCGAAGCTGAGGCTGGCGAACTGAAGCACGCGGCTGCCGGGGCCGATGCCGTAGGCCACCGCCTCGTGGGTGACGAGGTTGGCGACGTTGCGGTGCTCCACCGCCGTGCCCTTGGGCGTGCCAGTGCTGCCCGAGGTGTAGAGCAGGTACGCCATGTTTGCCGGCGTCACGCCCGTCACCGGCGCATCCGTCGGCTCCTGCGCCAGCGACTCGCGCTCCGTGTCCACGCAGAGCGCGCGGGCATGCAGCGCTTCGGGGAAGCGGTCCACCAGTGGCTGCTGGGTGACGAGTACCTGTGCCGCGCTGTCCTCCAGCATGAACGCCAGGCGCTCCCGGGGCAGGAGCGGATCCACGGGCACCCAGGCACCACCGGCCTTCAGGATGCCAAGCAACCCGATGACAACATCAAGGGAACGCTCGACGCTGAGGGCGACGCGGACTTCGGGCCCCACGCCGCGACGGCGAAGCGCATGGGCAATCTGATTGGCGCGCGCGTCCAGTTGCGCGTACGTCAGGTGCGTTCCTTCGAAGACGGCAGCCACCGCCTCCGGGGCGCGACGCACCTGCGCCTCGAAGAGCGAATGCATGCACGCCTCGGGGAACGGCGCGCGCGTGGCATTCCACTCCACCAGCACCTGCTGGCGCTCGTCTCCCGCGAGCAATTGCAGTGAAGACACGTGGGCGTCAGGCTGAGCGACGGCCTGCTGCAAGAGCACGCGGAGGTGCTCGGCCATGCGAGCAGCGGTGGAGGCGGTGAAGATGTCGGAGGTGTATTCGAGGTAGCCCTTGAGGCCTGCGTCCGTCTCCAGCACCTGGAGGGTGAGGTCGAACTTGGCGGAGAAGGTGTCGAGCTCCAGGGCCTCCAGCTTGACGCCTTCGACGGTGGCGGCGCCGCGGAAGGAGGCCTGGTAGGTGAGCATCACCTGGAAGAAGGGAGTGCGGCCCGGGATGCGCTCGGGCTTCAACTCCTCCACGAGCCGCTCGATGGGCAGCTCCTGGTGCTCCTGCGCACCGAGCACCGTCTCCCGCACCTGACGCAGCAGCGTGCGGAAGGACGCCGTGCCCGACACGCGGGTGCGAAGCACCTGGGCGTTGACGAAGAGGCCGATGAGGCCCTCCACCTCGCCGCGCGTGCGCCCCGCCATGGGAGAGCCGACGGTGACGTCCTCCTGGCCGGAGTAGCGGGCCATCAGCATCTGCCAGCCCGTGAGCAGCGCCATGTAGAGGGAGGCACCCTCCTGCTGCGCCACGGCCTTCAGCGCGTCCGTCAATTCGCGCGGCAGCAGCACGTCGTGCCGGGCGCCTCGGCCGTCGCGGTTGGCGGGGCGAGGGAAGTCGGTGGGCAACTCCAGCGCGGAGGGCACTCCGGCCAGCTGGCGCTTCCAGTAGTCGAGTTGCTTCTCCAGCCGAGGGCCCTGCATCCACTCGCGCTGCCAGACACCGAAGTCCGCGTACTGGATGCCCAGTGGCGGCAGCGGCACTGCCTGTCCTCGCGCGAAGGCTCCGTAGAGGAGCGCCACCTCGCGCACCAGCAGCGTCATGGACCAACCATCGGAGATGATGTGGTGCACCACCACGACGAGCAGGTGCTCTGCCGGTGCCGACGTCAGCAACAGCGCGCGCAGCAGCGGGCCCTTCGCGAGGTCGAAGGGCTGGGCCGCGGCTTCACGCGCCAGGCGCCACGCCTCCTCCGGCGCTGAGCCCGTGAGGTCCTTGCGCTCCAGGGGGAGGACCGGCTCCGGCGACACCACCTGCACGGGCCCCGAGGCGTCCTCGCGGAAGGTGGTGCGCAGCACTTCGTGACGGCGCACCACTTCGTGCAGCGCGCGCTCCAGCACGGCCACGTCGAGCGCACCCTCCAGACGCACCGCCATGGGCACGTTGAAGAGCGAGGTGCCGGGTTGCAGCTGATCAATGAACCAGAGGCGCTGCTGCGCGAAGGACAGCGGCAGCGGACGCGAGCGGTCCTGCACCGGGATGAGGCCCTGGACGGAGTTGCCCGCGGTGGCCTTTTGCGCGGCCATCTTCTTGAGCAACTCGGCGCGCTTCTCCGGTGAGAGGTTCGCGATCCGCTTCGACAGATCCTGGCTCATCTCATGTACTCCGCACTGGGGGACGCCACTGCGCACGAGCACCAGCCGGGCCGGTGGCACTCGTGAGAATTCCGGCGTGTGGCTGGTGCCGGATTTCCGCCCTGCGCCGCTCTCCCGGGAGAGACGCGAGGGTGGGTCAAATTCATATGGGTGAGATTATTCCGCCTACGCAGCCCCTGTCATGAGGGCGGATCAATACCCACTCGAATGAATTCAAGTATTTATGGGATTGTTCTGGTTCCCCGAAGGCAGGGAGGGAAGGACGTCAGGTGTCCTCCGGAGTGAGACCTGCTCCCAGCGTCTCCTCCATGATCGAGGAGAGCGCAGGGGCCGGATTTCGCGCCTCGGAAGGGCCACGCGCCATCGTCGTGATGATCCACGACGGTGGGTCGCCTCGCTTCACTCCAACCCCGGAGTCAGCTCCCCGTGGCTTGCCCGGGCGCGGTACCGGAGACCCGCGCGAGCGCCTCTCGCAGGTGCTCGACGACAGGCCCGAGGTGCGGGTCCTGCATCAGGGCGTGGTGGCCACCGGGGACTTCGTGCACCTGCAGGCCACCGCGCACCAGGGGCTCCCATCCGCGGTGACGCGGAGTCCCGGCGGCGGCTTCGCTCGCGCTCAGGAGCAGGGCGGCGCCGTCGTAGGGCTGGGGCACGTACTTCTCATGGGCGAAGAGGTTGGCCCGGAAGACGTTGAAGAGGGCACGCAGCTGGGCCGGGCCGGAGTGCGCGTCGAGGATGCGCGCCCGGAGTCCTTCCTGCAGCAGGTGGCCCAGCATCGCGTCGTCGTCCTGCGCCAGGGCTTCGTCCGCGGCGGAGAGCTCCTGGCCGAAGGCGGTGGCGGTGGCATGGGCGAAGGCGAGCCTCGCGCGGGCCTCGGAGTCGAGCTGCGTGGCTTCCTGGACGGACTTCGTCAGGCCGTGGACGTGGGCGTCGATGAGGGCGAGCAGGTCCACGGCTTCACCGGCTTCGCGCAGCCTGCGGGCCATCTCGTAGGCGATGACGCCGCCCAAGGACCAGCCTCCCAGTTGGTAGGGGCCGTGGGGCTGCACGGTGCGGATGGCTTCGAGGTAGAGGCTGGCCATCTCCTCGATGGACTCGGCGACGGGCTGTCCGTCGAGGCCACGCGACTGGAGGCCGTAGACGGGCAGAGCGGGGCCCAGACGGCGCGCCAGCTCCGAGTAGGCCAGGACGTTGCCGCCACCGGGGTGGACGAGGAAGAGAGGACGCTGGTTGGGCTCTCCGCGCTCCAGTGGGACGAGGGGCGTCCAGGCCTGCGAGTCATCGCGAAGCACCTGGGCGAGTTGCTCGATGGTGGGCTGCTGGAAGAGGACGGAGAGGGGAATCGACTGGCCCAGACGCTCGCGCACGGCGGCGACCATGCGCACGGCGAGCAGGGAGTGGCCGCCCAGCTCAAAGAAGCTGGAGCGGACGCCGACGGAGCGGACGCCGAGGACGTCCTCCCAGATGCGGGCGAGCTGCATTTCAAGCGCGTCACGGGGCGCGACGAAGTCCCGTGCTTCGACGGCGTGCGCATCGGGTTCAGGTAGGGCCTTGCGGTCCACCTTGCCGTTGGCGTTGAGGGGCAGCGCGTCCAGCACCACGACGGTCGACGGCACCATGTACTCGGGCAGGTGCTGCTTGAGGCCTGCCCTGAGTGAGTCCGCGTCCAGCGCGTGGCCTTCGCTCGCGGTGACGTAGCCGAAGAGGCGCTTGTCCGTGTCCGTGCCCCGAGCCACGACGATGGCCTCGTTGACGCCAGTGGCGGAGCGCAGGGCGGCTTCGACTTCGCCCAGTTCGATGCGGAAGCCCCGCACCTTCACCTGGAAGTCGACACGGCCGAGGAAGTCGACTGTGCCGTCCTCCCTCCAGCGGGCCTGGTCGCCCGTGCGGTAGAGGCGCTCGCCCGGAGTGGAGGCGAAGGGGTGGGGGACGAAGCGCTCCGCGGTCAGGTCGGGACGGTTCAGGTAGCCCCAGGCCAGGCCCTGGCCACCCACGTACACCTCACCCGCGACACCCACGGGCACCGGATGCAGGTGCGCGTCGAGCACGTACACCGTGGAGTTGGAGAGCGGCCGGCCGATGGGGATGGCGCCTTCCACACGCGCGCCGTGCTGCATGGCGAAGGTGGTGGAGAAGGTGGTGTTCTCCGTGGGGCCGTAGCCGTTGATGAAGGTGGCGCCTTCCGGAATGCGCGCAAGGTGTTCGCGCACACGGGCGGCAGGCAGCACATCGCCACCGGCGAGGACCTGGCGCACACCCGCGAGGGCTTCACCCTGGTGCAAGGCCATCTGCTCGAAGAGGGCGGCGGTGAGCCACAGGGACGTCACGCGGTGGTGACGCAGCTGGGCGGCCAGTTCCTCCAGGGAGAGGGAGTGCGGCGGAGCGAGGACGAGCTTCGCGCCGTGCAGCAGCGCACCCCAGATTTCGAGCGTGGACGCATCGAAGGCAACGGGGGCGAACTGGAGCCACACCTCATCCGGCCCGAAGCGCATGAAGGTGTTGCCGAGCACCAGACGCGTAATGCCCCGGTGGGGCACGCTGACACCCTTGGGACGGCCGGTGCTGCCGGAGGTGAACATGACGTAGGCGAGGGCTTCACCGCCCACGCGGACATCCGGCGCATGCGTGGGCTGCGAGGCAATCTCCTCGGACTGTGCATCCAGCCAGACGCGGGTGCCGGTGGCGGGGAGCAACGAAGCGAAGGGCTGGTGGGTGAGCACCACGTCTACGCCCGCGTCCTCCAGGAGCATCGCGATGCGGTCCACAGGGGCATTGCGGTCCACGGGGACGAAGGCCGCGCCCACCTTGAGGATGGCGAGCAGCGCCGCCACCAAGTCGAAGGACCGTTCAACGGCGAGGCCAACGCGCGCACCGGGGACGATGCCGAGAGCCCGTAGGTGATGGGCCAGTTGGTTCGCACGTGAATCCAGCTGGGCATACGTCAGCGAGTCATCCCTCAGCACCAAGGCGACAGCGTGAGGCGTGCGCTGGGCCTGCCGGGCGAAGTGGACGTGGACCGGCACGTCCGTCGGGCTGATGACGCGGGTGTCGTTCCACTCCACGAGGACGCGCTGACGCTCATCGTTGGAGAGGAGCAGCAGGTGGGACATGGCCTGCTCGGGCTTCGCGGCCACAGCCTCCAGCAGCGTGCGCAGGTGGGCGGCCATCCGCTCCACGGTGCTCTGCTTGAAGAGGGCGGTGCTGTACTCCAGCGTGCCTCGCAGCCCTTCGGGCGTCTCTGTGAAGAAGACGCTCACGTCGAACTTCGACGTCGAGTGGGTGGACTCCAGCCTTCGCAGTTGGAGGTCCGGCAGCCGCACGTCCTCCGCAGGCACGTTCTGGAGCGCGAGCAGCGTCTGGAAGAGTGGCGTGTGGCTGAGGCTGCGCGTCGGCTGCAGGACCTCCACCAGCTTTTCGAACGGCACCTCCTGGTGCTCGTACGCCTCCAGCACCGTGGCGCGCACCTGCTGGAGCAGCGCCCGGAAGGACTGGGCCTCGTCCACCTTCGCGCGCAGGACGAGCGTGTTGACGAAGAAGCCGATGAGCCCTTCCGTCTCCGCGCGCGTGCGGCCCGCGATGGGCGAGCCCACGCTGAGGTCCTGCTGGCCCGTGTAGCGCACCAGCAGTCCCTGCCAGGCCGCGAGCAGCACCATGAAGAGCGAACCGCCTTCACGGTGGGCCAGTCCACGCAGGGCTTCGGTCAACTCACGTGACAGGGTGAAGCCGAGAGTTGCGCCCGCGGTGCTCCGGACCGCCGGGCGGGGGAAGTCGGTGGGCAGCTCCAGCACGGCCGGAGCGCCAGAGAGCTTCCCCTCCCAGTAGGCCATTTCCTGCCGCAGCGTCTCACCCGAGAGCGTGCGGCGCTGCCAGTCGGCGAAGTCCGCGTACTGCACGGGAAGCGCAGGCAGGGGCGACGGCTGTCCCGCGGAGAAGGCCGCGTAGAGGGCCGAAACTTCCCGCACCAGCACGCCCAGCGACCAGCCGTCAGAGACGATGTGATGCATCGTGACGACGAGGACGTGCTCACGCTCGGAAAGCTTGAAGAGCAGCGTGCGGAGGAGCGGCCCGGTGCGCAGGTCGAAGGGCCGGCGCATCTCCACTTCCACGCGGGCCCGCGTCTCGGGCTCGCGCTGGGATTCGGGCACGTCCGTGAGGTCCACGAGGGCCAGGGGCGGGTGGCTGTCGGGATGGATGTGCTGGACCGGCTCTCCGTCCACCTGGGCGAAGGTGGTGCGCAGGGCGTCGTGTCGGCGCACGATTTCCTGAAGCGCACGCTCCAGCATTTCCGTGCGCAGGTGGCCCTCCAGCCGGACGGCGACGGGCACGTTGTAAAGGGGACTGCCCGGTTCGAGCTGATCAATGAGCCACAACCGCAGCTGAGCGAAGGACAGCGGCAGCGGCCCGTCATGCGAGACGCGGGTGAGCGGCGAGGTGTTCGTGCGGGTGAGTCCCGAGAGACGAACCGAGAGCGCCTCCACGGTGGGGGATTCGAAGAGCGCGCGCAGGGGGAGTTCCACGCTGAACGCTGAACGAATGCGTGACACCACCTGGGTGGCCAGCAGTGAGTGACCGCCCAGCTCGAAGAAGGAGTCCTTCACGCCCACCTGGGGCAGGCGCAGGACTGCTGCCCAGATGGCCGCGAGCCGCTCCTCGGCGGGAGTGCGCGGCGCGACGTAGGTGGAGGCGAGCGCACCGCTCTGGGGCGCGGGCAGGGCCTTGCGGTCCACCTTGCCGTTGGTGTTGAGCGGCAGCGCTTCCAGCACGAGGAGCGCGGAGGGGCGCATGTGCTCGGGCAGGAGTTGCTTGAGCCAGTCCTTGAGGGCCTCGGGCGTGGGAGCCGTCTCCGTGCCTTCCGAAGGCACCACGTACGCGACGAGCCGCTTGTCGCCAGGCACGTCCTCGCGAGCCAGCACTACGGCGGCGTGCACCTGGGGATGCTTGAGGAGCGCGGCTTCGATTTCGCCCAGCTCGATGCGGAAGCCGCGCACCTTCACCTGGAAGTCGGCGCGGCCCAGGTAGTCGAGCATCCCGTCCGCGCGCCAGCGCACCACGTCGCCGGTGCGGTAGAGGCGGGCACCGGGCGAGGAGGAGAAGGCGTCGGGGATGAAGCGGTCCGCCGTCAGCTCCGGGCGGTTGAGGTAGCCGCGCGCGACACCTTCACCTCCGATGAAGAGCTCTCCGGCGACGCCAATGGGCACGGGGCGAAGCGTGCGGTCCAGCACGTAGACGCGCACATTGGGCAGAGGCCGGCCGATGGTGGGCGTGGGAGAAGCGTCGAAGGCGCAGGCGGTGGCGTCCACGGTGCACTCGGTGGGGCCGTAGACGTTGAAGACGCGCGGGCGCGGGGCCTGGGCGAGGTGGCGCCAGGTGGCAGGGTCCACGGCCTCACCGCCCACGAGGACGCGGCGGGGGATGGCCTTGCGCTCCAGCAGTCCTTCATCCACCAGCAGGCGCAGGTGCGCGGGAGAGCAGTCGAGGACGTCCAGTGAGTCCTGGCCGATGCGATTCACCAACTCGGCCACGTCGGCGCGCGCTTCGTCGGGGACGATGCAGAGGGTGTGGCCGTCGAGCACCTGGATGAGCTGCTTGACGGAGGCGTCGAAGGAGAGCGGCGCGTTGACGCTGACACGCTCTCCCGAATGGGCATCCGCGTGCACCGTCGTGGCAAGCGCGACGCGAAGATTGAGCACGGAGCGGTGCTGAATCATCACGCCCTTGGGACGGCCGGTGCTGCCGGAGGTGTAGATGATGTAGGCCAGATGCTCCGGCGTGACGGACGTCACCGGAGCATCCTGGGACTCAAGAGCAAGGTCCGCGGCGTCGGAGTCCAGGCAGCGGGTGTGGGCGGAGTGCGGGGGCAGCGAGTCGCGCAGGCGCTGCTGGGTGAGTACCACCGGAGCGCCGGTGTCCTGGAGGACGTGGGCAAGCCACTCGCGGGGGTAGCTGGGGTCGATGGGGACGTAGGCACCGCCAGCCTTGAGGGCGCCGAGGATGCCGACGAGGGCCTCCACGGAGCGCTCCACGCACAGCACGACGCGCACGTCGGGGCCGACGCCGAGCTTCACCAGTCGGTGGGCCAGTTGGTTTGCGCGCGTGTCCAGCTCCCGGAAGGTGAGCTGCTCCTCGCGGCAGATGACGGCCAGGGCGTCCGGCGTGCGAAGGGCCTGGGCGCTGAAGGCTTCATGGAGGCAGAGGTCGCGGGGGAACTCAGCGCTGGGGCCGTTCCAATCCACGAGGAGCCGCTGTCGCTCCGGAGCCGTGAGCAGCGGCAGACTCGCGAGCGTCGAATCCGGCTGGGCGGCGATGGCCTCCAGCAGCACGCCCAGGTGGCCCACCATGCGCTGGACCGTCGAAACATCGAAGAGGTCCGTCGCGTACGTCAGCACTCCGATGAAGCCTTGAGGCGAGTCACTGAGGGTGAGCGTGAGATCGAACTTGGAGGACCGCGTGTCCACCGGGACGGTCTGGAAGGACAGTCCAGGCAGTCGGAGTGTCTCCATGGGCGTGTTCTGCAGGGAGAACATCGCCTGGAAGAGCGCACTGCGGCTCAGGTCGCGCGCGGGCTGGAGGACTTCCACCAGCTTCTCGAATGGAACGTGCTGGTGCTCGTAGGCCGCGAGCGTCGTGGCCTTCATCTGGGAGAGCAGCTGTCGGAACGAATCCCGCGGCTGCAGCCGGGCGCGCAACACCAACGTGTTGACGAAGAATCCGATGAGGCCTTCGGTCTCCGCCTGGGTGCGGCCCGCGATGGGCGTGCCCACGCTGATGTCGTCCTGGCCGGAGTAGCGGGACAGCAGCAGCTGCCAGGCCGCCAGCAGCACCATGAAGGGCGTCGAGCCTTCACGCTGGGCCAGGGCCCTGAGGGACTGGGAGACCTCCAACGGGACGCGCACGTCCACCGTGGCACCCCGGCGGGACTGCACGGGCGGACGCGGACGATCCGTGGGCAGGTCCAGCGCGGACGGAGCCTCCGCGAGCTGCTGCTTCCAATAGCCCAGCTGCGCGTCCAGGGCCTCCCCCTGGAGCCAGCCTCGCTGCCACACGGCGAAGTCCGCGTACTGCACGGGCAGCGGCGGGAGGAGGGGAGCGCGGCCGGTGCTGAAGGCTTCGTAGAAGGCGGCCACCTCCCGGACCAGGACCCCCATGGACCAACCGTCGGAGACGATGTGGTGCATCGTCACCAGCAACAGGTGCGAGTCCTGCCCCAGCCGTACCAGCGTGCTGCGCAGCAGCGGGCCCGTGGTGAGGTGGAAGGGACGCAGGGCCTCCGTGGCCGCCGCTCGCTGGGCCTCATCCTCGCGCTGCGACTCGGGGAGGGACGTCAGGTCGATGAGGGGCAGCTCCCAACCGGAGGGAGGCTGGATGCATTGCGACGGCTCTTCGTGCTCGGCGGAGAGCGTGGTGCGCAGCGATTCGTGGCGGTCCACCAGTGCTTCGAAGGCGCGGCGCAGCGATTCCAGGTCCACCGGGCCCGTCAGCCGCAGGGCGGTGGGGATGTTGTACGAGATGTCACCCGGCTGGAGCTGATCCAACAGCCACAGGCGCTGCTGGGCGAAGGACAGCGGAATGGCGCCTTCACGCGGCGAGGGCCGCAGCGGCGGTGCGCCGAGCGCGGCGGACCGGGCGCTCGCGAGCTTCGGTGCGAGCGCTTCAACGGTGGGAGCTTCAAAGAGGGCCCGCAGCGGCAGCTCTACCGCGAACGTCGCTCGCACTCGTGAGACGAGCTGGGTGGCCAGCAGGGAGTGGCCACCGAGGGCGAAGAAGTCATCCCGGATGCCCACGCGCTCCACACGAAGCACTTCGGCGAAGAGGGCGGCGAGCTGCTCCTCGGTGTCGGTCCGTGGCGCGATGAAGTCGGACGAGCGCGAGAGACTCCCCGGCTCGGGCAGTGCCTTGCGGTCGACCTTGCCGTTGGAATTGAGGGGCAGAGCGTCAAGGACGAGGAGGGCGGAGGGAATCATGTACTCCGGCAGCTGCTGCCGGAGGTGGGCCTTGAGTGCCTCGGAGTCGAGCGAGTGGCCGTCTCGAGCGGTGATGTAGGCGACAAGGCGCTTGTCGGCGGCTTCGCCCTTGGCGACGACGACGGCGTCCTTGAGGCCCGGCGCACGGCGGAGCGCGGCTTCGATTTCACCCAGCTCGATGCGGAAGCCGCGCACCTTCACCTGGAAGTCGATGCGGCCCAGGTACTCCAGCCGCCCGTCCACGCGGTAACGGACGCGGTCACCCGTGCGGTACATGCGGCCACCGGGAGGACCGTAGGGCTCCGGAACGAAGCGCTCCGCTGTGAGTTCTGGACGCAGCAGATAGCCGCGAGCCTGGCCTTCGCCCGCGAGGTACAGCTCGCCCGCGACACCGACGGGCACCGGCTGCAACGAAGCGTCCAGCACGTAGGCGCGCGTGGCGGGCAGCGGGCGGCCAATGAGGGGCACTTCGTCACGGCCGACGAGGGAGGCGGTGGAGTAGGTGGTGTCCTCGGAGGGCCCGTAGAGGTTGTAGAGCTTCTCGACGGTGGGGACAGCGTAGACCTGCTTGGCGAGTGTCTCCGGCAGGGCTTCGCCCGCGAGGTTGATGACGCGCACCGAGGGTGGCACGGCGCCCATGCGCAGCAGCTGTGCCATGGCGGAGGGCACGGTGTTGACGAGGGTGACGTGAGAGGCCGTCGGCAGCTCCGCCAGGTGCAGGGCGTTGCGAGCCACGACGACAACACCACCACTGCTCAACGGTGCGAAGAGTTCGAAGACCGAGAGGTCGAAGTTGAGGCTCGTCGCAGCGAGGGTGCCCTTCAGTTCCTCCGGTGAGAAGGTCTCCAGGGCCCAGTGGAGGAACGCCACCGCATTGCCATGGAAGATGGCGACGCCCTTGGGGCGGCCGGTGCTGCCGGAGGTGTAGATGAGGTAGGCGAGGTGGCCCGGGTGGATGTCCACCACGGGCGCAGTCGTCGGCTGCTTCGCTAGCTCCGCGTCCGAGTCGAGGCACACCGGTGTGGCGGTGGTTTCGGGCAGTGCCGAGAGCAGATGGGAGTGGGCGACGAGAGCAGGGCCCTGGGCGTCCTCCAGCAGCCAGCCCAGGCGCTCACGCGGGTAGCTGGGGTCCAGCGGCACGTAGGCACCACCGGCCTTGAGGATGCCGAGAGCCCCGATGACGAGGTCCTCAGTGCGCTCGACGCACAGGCCGACGCGGACTTCAGGACCGACACCCAGTCCGCGCAGACGGTGCGCGAGCTGGTTCGCCTTTGCGTCCAGCTCCCGGTACGTCAGCTGCCGCTCGGGCGTGATGACGGCCAGTGCATCCGGCGTGCGACGCACCTGGGCTTCCACCATCGCGGGGATGCTGGGCTCACGAATCGCCGGAGCCACTTCCGGATTCCACTCGATGAGAATCTGTCGACGCTCGGATTCGGTGAGCAGCGGTAGGTCGCCAAGCCTCGTGTCCGGCTTCTTCGCGATGGCTTCCAGCAAGACGCCGAAGTGCCCGGCCATGCGCTGCACGGTCGCCGCGTCGAACAGGTCCGTCGCGTACTCCAGCGTACCGACGAATCCATCCCGGTCTTCACGCAGACCCAGCGAAAGGTCGAACTTCGCGAAGTGCGTCTCCAGCGGCAGTGACTGGAAGGACAGGCCCGGCAGGCGCAGTGCCTCATTCGGCGTGTTCTGCAGGACGAACATGGCCTGGAACAGCGGGCTGCGGCTCAGGTCGCGCGTGGGCTGCACGGCCTCGACGAGCTTCTCGAAGGGCAGGTGCTGGTGCTCGAAGGCCGCGAAGGTCGTACCGCGCACCTGGGTCAGCAGCTCCCGGAACGTGGCCCGGGGTTCCATGCGGGCACGCAGGACGAGCGTGTTGATGAAGAATCCGATGAGGCCTTCGGTCTCCGCGTGCGTGCGGCCCGCGATGGGCGCGCCGACGCTGATGTCATCCTGCGCGGAGTAGCGCGACAGCAGCACCTGGAAGGCAGCCAGCAGCGCCATGAAGGGCGTAGCGCCTTCACGCTGTGCCAGGGCCTTGAGCGCGTGAGACACCTCCGAGGGAACGCGCACGTCCACCGTGGCGCCCCGGTGCGACTGCACGGGGGAACGCGGCCGGTCCGTGGGCAGCTCCAGCGCGGCCGGGGCTCCGGACAGTTGCTGTTTCCAGAAGTGGAGCTGCGTATCCAGCGTCTCCCCCTGGAGCCAGTCGCGCTGCCACGTGGCGAAGTCCGCGTACTGCACCGGCAGGGGCGAGAAGGCCGGCGTGCCGCCCGTGGAGAAGGACTCGTAGAAGGCCACCATCTCGCGGACGAGGACACCCATGGACCAGCCGTCGGAGACGATATGGTGCATCGTCACGAGCAGCAGGTGGGAGTCCTCGGTCAGGCGCACCAGCGTGCTGCGCAGCAGCGGTCCCCTGGCGAGATCGAACGGCCGTCGCGCTTCCTCGTTGGCCAGCAGGCGCGCTTCATCCAGCCGCAGCGCCTCGGGGCGGGTGGAGAGGTCCACGAGTGGCAGCGTCCATCCGCTGGCGGCGTGGATGGTCTGGATGGGCTGATCCTGATGCGCGTGGAAGGTGGTGCGCAGGGCTTCGTGTCGCTGGACGAGCGACTCAAATGCGCGGCGCAGGGCCTCCACGTCCAGGCGCCCGGAGAGCTGAATCGCGGTGGGGAGGTTGTACGACGCGTCCCCAGGCTGGATCTGATCCAGCAGCCACAGCCGCTGCTGCGCGAAGGACAACGGCCGAGGGCCGTCATGCAAGACGCGGGTGAGCTTCGGGGCCTGGGAGGTCGTGCTCCCGTGCAGCCGCCCGGCGAGTGCCTCCACGGTGGAGGACTCGAAGAGCGCGCGCAGAGGGAGTTCCACGTTGAACTCGGCGCGCACTCGGGACACCACCTGCGTGGCCAGCAGCGAGTGCCCACCCAGCTCGAAGAATGAGTCCCTCACGCCTACCTGGGGCAGACGCAGGACCTCCGCCCAGATGGAGGCCAACCTTGCTTCGACCTCCGTGCGAGGCGCTTCGTAGGTGCTGCCGGACTGAGGTGCTTCCGGCTCCGGCAGGGCCTTGCGGTCGACCTTGCCGTTGGAGTTGAGAGGCAGGGCCTCAAGCACCACGAAGGCGGCGGGCACCATGTACTCAGGGAGCCCCTGGCGCAAATGTGTCTTGAGGGCTTCCACCTCCAGCGAGGCACTTGCCTTGGGCGTGACGTACGCAACGAGGCGCTTGTCGGCGGCCTCCCCCTTGGCGACGACAACGACGTCCTTGAGGCCTGGAGCGCGGCGGAGCGCGGCTTCGATTTCGCCCAGCTCGATGCGGAAGCCGCGCACCTTCACCTGGAAGTCGATGCGGCCGAGGTACTCCAGGCGCCCGTCCACGCGGTATCGGACGCGGTCACCCGTGCGGTACATGCGGCCGCCCGGAGGACCGTAGAGTTCCGGCACGAATCGCTCCGCCGTGAGTTCCGGACGCAGCAGGTAGCCGCGAGCCTGACCTTCGCCCGCGAGATACAGCTCGCCTGCGACACCGACGGGCACCGGCTGCAACGAAGCGTCCAGCACGTAGGCCCGCGTGGCGGGGAGCGGGCGGCCGATGAGGGGCACTTCGTCACGGCCGACGAGTGAAGCAGTGGAGTAGGTGGTGTCCTCAGAGGGTCCGTAGAGGTTGTAGAGCTTCTCGACGGTGGGGACAGCGTAGACCTGCTTGGCGAGTGTCTCCGGCAAGGCTTCACCGGCGAGGTTGATGACGCGTACGGAAGGCGGCACCGCGCCCAGGCGCAGCAGTTGCGCCATGGCGGAGGGCACCGTGTTGACGAGGGTGACGTGAGCGGCCGTCGGCAGCTCCGCCAGGTGCAGGGCGTTGCGCGCTACGACGACAGCACCACCACTGCTCAACGGTGCGAAGAGTTCGAAGACGGAGAGGTCGAAGTTGAGGCTCGTCGCAGCGAGGGTGCCCTTCAGCTCCTCATGGGTGAACGTCTCCAAGGCCCAGTGGAGGAAGGAGACGGCATTGCCATGGGAAATGGCGACGCCCTTGGGGCGGCCGGTGCTGCCAGAGGTGTAGATGAGGTAGGCGAGGTGGCCCGGGTGGATGCCCACTGCGGGCGCCGTCGTCGGCTGCTTCGCCAGCTCCGCGTCCGAGTCGAGGCACACCGGCGTGGCGCTGGTTTCGGGCAGTGCCGAGAGCAGGTGCGAATGCGCCACAAGGGCGGGACCCTGGGCGTCCTCCAGCAGCCAGCCCAGGCGCTCACGCGGGTAGCTGGGATCCAACGGCACGTAGGCACCACCGGCCTTGAGGATGCCGAGAGCCCCGATGACGAGGTCCTCAGTGCGCTCGACGCACAGGCCGACGCGGACTTCAGGACCGACACCCAGTCCGCGCAGACGGTGCGCAAGCTGGTTCGCCTTCGCATCCACCTCGCGGTACGTCAGCTGCCGCTCGGGCGTGATGACAGCCAGTGCATCCGGCGTGCGACGCACCTGGGCTTCCACCATCGCGGGGATGCTGGACTCACGCGGCGCCTGCGCGGCAGGGGGATTCCACTCGACGAGGAGCTGCCGGCGCTCCGTGTCGGTGAGCAGCGGCAGATCGCCAAGCCTCGTGTCTGGCTTCTGAGCGATGGACTCCAGTAGCACGCCGAAATGGCCCGCCATTCGCTGCACGGTCGCCGCGTCGAACAGGTCCGTCGCGTACTCCATTGAGCCGACCAGCCCTCCCTGGACCTCTTGCAGCGAGAGGGCGAGGTCGAACATCGCGGAGTGGGCTTCTTGCGGCACGGCCTGGAACGACAGGCCCGGCAGGTGCAGCTCCCGGGCAGGCGTGTTCTGCAGGACGAACATGGCCTGGAAGAGCGGACTGCGGCTCATGTCGCGCACGGGCTGTACGGCCTCGACGAGCTTCTCGAAGGGCAGATGCTGGTGGTCGTACGCCGCGAGCGTCGTGCCGCGCACCTGGGCGAGCAGCTCTCGGAACGTCGAGCGCGGATCCAGCCGGGCGCGCAGGACCAGGGTGTTGATGAAGAAGCCGATGAGGCCTTCGGTCTCCGCCTGCGTGCGGCCAGCAATCGGCGAACCGACACTGACGTCGTCCTGCGCGGAGTAGCGCGACAGCAGCACCTGGAAGGCCGCCAGCAGCGTCATGAAGGGCGTCGCGCCTTCACGCTGAGCCAGGGCCTTGAGCGCGTCACAGACCCGCGCGGGAATCCGCACCTCCACGGTGGCGCCCCGGTGGGACTGCACGGGCGGACGCGGGTGGTCCGTCGGTAGCTCGAGTGCGGAAGGTGCTCCAGACAGCTGCTGCTTCCAGTAGCCCAGTTGCGCTTCGAGCACCTCGCCCTGGAGCCAGTCGCGCTGCCACGTGGCGAAGTCCGCGTACTGCACGGGCAGCGGCGGGAGGGCCGGAGTGCCTCCCATGGTGAAGGCCTCGTAGAAGGCCACCATCTCGCGCACGAGGACGCCCATGGACCAGCCGTCGGAGACGATGTGGTGCATCGTCACCAGCAGCAGGTGTTCATTCTCCTCCAGGCGCACCAGCGTGCTGCGCAGCAGCGGACCCCTGGCGAGATCGAATGGCCGTCGCGCTTCCGCGTCGGCCAGCCGCCGGGATTCTTCCTTTCGCTGGGCCTCCGGCAGCGAAGAGAGGTCCACCCGAGGCAGTGTCCACTCCACCGGCGCATGGATGCGCTGGGTGGGTTGGCCCTGGTGTTCGTGGAAGGTGGTGCGCAGTGCTTCATGACGCTGGACGAGCGATTCGAAGGCGCGGCGCAAGGCCTCCACATCCAGGTGTCCGGAGAGCTGGAGCGCGGTGGGGAGATTGTAGGACGAGTCTCCGGGCTGGAGTTGATCCAACAGCCACAGCCGCTGCTGCGCGAAGGACAGCAGCTCCAAGGCGCCGCGGGCCGCCGCCCTCCGAAGGGGAACCGACGGCGCGGTGGTCCCCTCGGAGTCGATGCGTCGGGCGAGGGCGGCGACGGTGGGCGCCTCGAAGAGAGCCCGCAGTGGCAGTTCCCTGCGGAAGGTGGCGCGCACGCGCGAGACGAGCTGGGTGGCCAGCAGCGAATGGCCTCCGAGCGCGAAGAAGTCGTCGTAGATGCCCACGCGCTCCACGTGCAGCACCTGCGTGAAGAGGGCCGCGAGCTGCTCTTCGGCAGAGGTGCGCGGCGCGACATAGGTGGAGTCGAGCGCGGTGCCCTGAGGCGCGGGCAGGGCCTTTCGGTCCACCTTGCCGTTGGTATTGAGCGGCAGTGCTTCCAGCACGAGGAGCGCGGAGGGGCGCATGTGCTCCGGCAGGAGTTGCTTGAGCCAGTCCTTGAGGGCCTCGGGCGTGGGAGCCGTCTCCGTGCCTTCCGAAGGCACCACGTACGCGACGAGCCGCTTGTCGCCAGGCACGTCCTCGCGAGCCAGCACTACGGCGGCGTGCACCTGGGGATGCTTGAGGAGCGCGGCTTCGATTTCGCCCAGCTCGATGCGGAATCCGCGCACCTTCACCTGGAAGTCGGCGCGGCCCAGGTAGTCGAGCATCCCGTCCGCGCGCCAGCGCACCACGTCGCCGGTGCGGTAGAGGCGTGCACCCGGGGTGGAGGAGAAGGCGTCGGGGATGAAGCGCTCCGCCGTCAGCTCCGGGCGGTTGAGGTAGCCGCGCGCGACGCCCTCACCGCCGATGAAGAGCTCACCGGCGACGCCGATGGGCACGGGGCGCAGCGTGCGGTCCAGCACGTAGACGCGCACGTTGGGCAGAGGCCTGCCAATGGTGGGCGTGGGAGAAGCGTCGAAGGCGCAGGCGGTGGCGTCGACGGTGCACTCGGTGGGGCCGTAGACATTGAAGACGCGCGGGCGCGGGGCCTGGGCGAGGTGGCGCCAGGTGGCCGGGTCCACGGCCTCGCCGCCGACAAGGACGCGGCTGGGGATGGCCTTGCGCTCCAGCAGGCCTTCATCCACCAGCAGGCGCAGGTGCGCGGGAGAGCAGTCGAGGACGTCCAGTGAGTCCTGGCCGATGCGATTCACCAGCTCGGCCACGTCGGCGCGGGCCTCGTCAGGGACGATGCAGAGGGTGTGGCCGTCAAGCACCTGGATGAGCTGCTTGACGGAGGCGTCGAAGGAGAGCGGCGCGTTGACGCTGACACGCTCTCCCGGCTGGGCCCCGGCGTGCACCGTCGTGGCAAGCGCGACGCGAAGATTGAGCACGGAGCGGTGCTGAATCATCACGCCCTTGGGACGGCCGGTGCTGCCAGAGGTGTAGATGATGTACGCCAGATGCTCCGGCGTGACGGACGTCACGGGAACATCCTGGGACTCAAGAGCAAGGTCCGCGGAGTCGGAGTCCAGGCAGAGGGTGTGGGCGGAGTGCGGAGGCAGTGAGTCGCGCAGGCGCTGCTGGGTGAGCACCACCGGAGCGCCGGTGTCCTGGAGGACGTGGGCAAGCCACTCGCGCGGGTAGCTGGGGTCGATGGGGACGTAGGCACCGCCAGCCTTGAGGGCGCCGAGGATGCCAACGAGGGCCTCCACGGAGCGCTCCACGCACAGAACGACGCGCACGTCGGGGCCGACGCCGAGCTTCACCAGCCGGTGGGCCAGTTGGTTTGCGCGCGTGTCCAGCTCCCGGAAGGTGAGCTGCTCCTCGCGGCAGATGACGGCCAGCGCGTCGGGCGTGCGAAGGGCCTGGGCGCTGAAGGCCTCATGGAGGCAGAGGTCGCGAGGGAACTCAGCGCTGGGGCCATTCCAGTCCACGAGGAGCCTCTGGCGCTCCGGAGCGGTGAGCAGCGGCAGACTCGCGAGCGTCGAATCCGGCTGCGTGGCGATGGCCGCCAGCAGCACGCCCAGATGGCCCACCATGCGCTGCATGGTCGACGCATCGAAGAGGTCGCTGCTGTACTCCAGGACGCCCACGAAGCCCTGGGGCGAGTCCTGCATCGTCAGCGTCAGGTCGAACTTCGCGGAGTTCGATTCGAGCGGAAGCTGCTCGAACGACAAACCCGGCACACGCAGCGCTTCCATGGGCGCGTTCTGCAGGGAGAACATCGCCTGGAAGAGCGCGCTGCGGCTCAGGTCGCGCACGGGCTGGAGGACTTCCACCAGCTTCTCGAACGGCACGTGCTGGTGCTCGTAGGCCGCGAGCGTCGTGCCGCGCACCTGCGCCAGCAGTTCGCGGAACGTCGCCCGGGGCTCCACGCGCGCGCGCAGGACCAGGGTGTTGATGAAGAATCCGATGAGGCCTTCGGTCTCCGCCTGCGTGCGGCCCGCAATCGGCGAACCCACGCTGATGTCGTCCTGACCAGAGTAGCGGGACAGCAGCAACTGCCAGGCGGCGAGCAGCAGCATGAAGGGCGTCGCGCCCTCGCGCTGGGCCAGGGCCTTGAGGGCTTGTGAGACCTCTGGATGCAGGCGCACGTCCACCGTGGCGCCACGGTGCGACTGCACGGGCGGACGCGGACGGTCCGTGGGCAGGTCCAGCGCAGCGGGTGCACCCGCGAGCTTCTCCCTCCAGTAGGCAAGCTGGGTCTCCAGCGTTTCGCCCTGGAGCCACGCCTGCTGCCAGACGGAGAAGTCCGCGTACTGCACGGGCAGCGGCGCGAGGGCCGGCACCTGTCCCGCGTGGAACGCCGCGTAGAGCGCGGTGAGCTCACGGACAAGTACGCCCATGGACCAGCCGTCGGAGACGATGTGGTGCATCGTCACCAGCAGCAGGTGCTCCGCGTCACCCAGGCGCACCAGGGACGTGCGCAGGAGCGGACCCGCCTCCAGGTCGAAGGGACGCCGGGCCTCCAGGTTCGCGAGGCGGCGCGCTTCTTCTTCCCGCTGGGCCTCAGGCAGTGAGGACACGTCGAGCAGAGGCAGCGTCCACGTTCCGGGCGCGTGGATGCACTGCGCGGGCTGGCCCTGGTGCTGGACGAGCGTGGTGCGCAGCGTCTCGTGCCGGGCGACCAGGGCCTCGAAGGCGCGGCGTAGGGCTTCGATGTCCACCTGGCCCTTCAGCCGGAGGGCCGCGGGGATGTTGTACGCGGCGCTGCCCGGCTGGAGCTGATCCAACAGCCACAGCCGCTGCTGCGCGAAGGAGAGCGGCGGCGGCCCTTCGTGCGCGACGCGGGTGAGCGGTGGCAGTCGCGGGCCGGACGTCGCGGTGCGCAGGCGCTCAGCGAGGGCGGCGACGGTGGGGGCTTCGAAGAGGGAGCGCAGAGGCAGCTCCGCATTGAAGGCCGCGCGGATACGAGAGACGAGCTGGGTGGCCAGCAGCGAGTGGCCACCGAGCGAGAAGAAGTCGTCGTGGACGCCCACACGCTCCACGCGCAGGACCTGGGCGAAGACGTCCGCGAGCTTCTCCTCAATGGGATTGCGCGGTCCGACGTAGTCCGCGAGAGGCGAGGCCTCCGGGACGGGAAGGGCCTTGCGGTCCACCTTCCCGTTGGACGTCAGTGGCAGCGCGTCCATGGGGACGAAGGTGGAGGGCACCATGTACTCGGGCAGGTGCTGCTTGAGGTGGGCGCGCAGGGCCGTGACGTCGATGGCTTCTCCCACGACGTAGGCGACGAGGCGCTTGTCACCAGAGACGTCCTCGCGGGCGAGGACGACGGCTTCATGCACGGAAGCATGGGCGAGGAGCGAGGCCTCGATTTCACCCAGCTCGATGCGGAAGCCACGCACCTTCACCTGGAAGTCGAGCCGCTGGAGGTAGTCCAGCTGGCCGTCTGCCAGCCAGCGCACGACGTCACCGGTGCGGTAGAGGCGGGCACCAGGGGTGGAGGAGAAAGGGTGCGGGATGAAGCGCTCGGCACTCAGGGCGGGCTGGCCCAGGTAGCCCCAGGCCAGGCCTTCACTCGCGAGGAAAAGCTCACCGGGGACACCCACGGGCACCGGCTGCAACCAGGCATCGAGGACGTAGGTGCGGGTATTGGCGATGGGGCGGCCAATGGGAGGCCGCGTGCCGTCGTCGCGCGTGACGGCGGTGAAGGTGGCGACGACGGTGCTTTCAGTAGGCCCGTAGTGGTTGAAGAGGGTGGCGGGCACTGAAGGCGGCGGGCCGTGGTGCAGGGCGTCTCCGCCCGTCAGCAGGGCGCGCAGGGCCATGGGGCGCGGCCACTCTTCACGCAGCACGGCCTCGGCCAGGGGCGTCGGCATGAAGCAGGTGGTGATGGCTTCACGGGCCAGCCACTGAAGCAGCAGGGAAGGCTCCGCGCGCACGGCGTCGGGCGGGATGACGAGGCTGGCGCCGGAAGCAAGCGAAGGCCACACCTCCCAGGTGGAAGCGTCGAAGGCGACGCCCGCGGTGAGGGCGGTGGAGTCCTGGGGCGTCAGCGAATAGGTGCGCTGGTGCCAGGAGACGAGGTTCATCAACGCGCGGTGGTGGACGGCGACGCCCTTGGGACGACCGGTGCTGCCAGAGGTGTAGATGACGTAGGCCAGGTCCTCCGGGCCCACGGGCGTCACCGACAGCGGCTGCTGCGTTGCACCCGTTTCCATCTCCAGCGAGAGGACGCGCGCGGGGAGGGGCGGCAGCGAGTCCCGCAGGTGCTGCTGGGTGAGGAGGACGGAAGCGCCGCAGTCCTCCAGCATGAAAGCCAGGCGTTCCGGAGGAACACCGGGAGAGACGGGGACGTAGGCGGCACCCACCTTGAGGGCGCCCAGCAAGCCCGCCACCAACTCCGGGGACCGCTCCGCGAGGACCGCGACGCGGCTGCCCCGAGTGACACCGGCCGCGTGCAACTGGACGGCAAACCCGTGAGCCCATGCGTTGAGGGCAGAGTAGGTGACGCTTCGCTCCCCCATGCGCACAGCCACCGCGTCAGGCGAGCGGCGAGCGTGCTCGGCGACGACATGGTGGATGCAGGTGTCGCGCGGGAAGGCGACGTCCGTGTCATTCCACTCGATGAGGAGCTGCTTCCGCTCCTCCGCAGTCATCACCTCCAGCGTGGACACGCGAGCGTCCGGTTGTGCGGAGAGAGAGGCGAGGAGGACGCCGAAGTGGCCCATGAGGCGCTGGACGGTGGCGGCATCGAAGAGGTCGGAGCTGTACTCAAGGAAGCCTGTGAGGCCCTGGGGCACCTCGAAGAGGGTGAGGGCCAAATCGAAGCGGGAGGAGTTGCCCTCCAGGGGAATGGGCTGGAAGGCCATGCCCGGCACACGCAGCGCTTCGGCGGGTGCGTTCTGCAGGACGAGCATCACCTGGAAGAGGGGACTGCGGCTCAAGTCACGCGAGGGCTGGAGGACCTCCACCAGCTTCTCGAAGGGGACGTGCTGGTGCTCGTAGGCGGCGAGGGTGGTGGCCTTCACCTGGGAGAGCAGCTGACGGAAGGATTCCGCCGGGCGCACGTGGGCACGCAGGACGAGCGTGTTGACGAAGAAGCCGATGAGGCCTTCGGCCTCGGCATGGGTACGGCCGGCGATGGGGGAGCCGACGCTGATGTCGTCCTGGCCGGAGTAGCGCGATAGCAGCAGCTGGAAGGCAGAGAGCAGCAGCATGAAGGGCGTCGCGCCCTCCTGCTGAGCGAGGCTGCGCAGCGAGTCCGTCAGCTCCGAGGGGAAGTGCACGGGCACCGTGGCACCACGGCGGGACTGCACGGCTGGCCGAGGACGGTCCGTGGGCAGCTCCAGCGCGGCGGGGGCACCGGCCAGCTGCTGCTTCCAGTATCCGAGCTGCGCATCCAGCGTCTCCCCCTGGAGCCACTGGCGCTGCCAGAGGGCGAAGTCCGCGTACTGCACCGGCAGTGTCGCGAGCGAAGGCTCACGGCCCGCGGAGAAGGCGGCGTAGCTCGTCGCCAATTCCTTCACGAGGACACCCATGGACCAGCCGTCGGAGACGATGTGGTGCATCGTCACGAGGAGGACGTGTGTCTCTTCCTCCAACCTCAAGAGAGCCGTGCGTAGCAGGGGCCCGTGGACGAGGTGGAAGGGCTGCCGGGCCTCACGGGTGGCAAGCCGTAGGGTCTCCGCCTCGCGCGCGGACTCCTCCAGCCCGGACAGGTCCTCCACGGGGAGCGCCCAGGTCGCCGGGGCGTGGATGCGCTGGAAGGGCTGGCCTTGCTCTTCGAAGAAGGTGGTGCGCAGGGCTTCGTGCCGCGCCACCAGCGCCTCGAAGGCACGACGCAGGGACTCCACGTCGAGGCGGCCCAGGAGGCGCAGCGCGACGGGGAGGTTGTAGGACGCGTCATCCGGCGCCAGCTGGTCGAGGAACCAGAGGCGCTGTTGGGCGAACGAAAGCGGCTGCGGGCCCTCGGTGCGCGTGCGAGTCAGAGGCGGCAGGCGCGCACCGGTAGAGGTCCGCTGCAACTTCCCCGCGAGCGCGGCGATGGTGGGGGCTTCGAAGAGGGCGCGGAGAGGCAGTTCCACGTCGAACGCGGCACGCACGCGGGCCACCAACTGCGTAGCAAGCAGCGAGTGGCCACCCAGTTCGAAGAAGTTGTCCGTGCGGCCTACCGTCGGGACGCGCAGCACTTCGCTCCAGAGGGCCGCGAGCTTCTCCTCCAGCGGTGTCGCCGGGGCTTCGTAAGCGTGCGAGGCCCGGAGCAGGCCTGCGTCCGGAGCAGGCAGGGCCTTGCGGTCCACCTTGCCGTTGGACGTCAGCGGCAGTGCGTCCATGGGGACGAAGGCGGCGGGCACCATGTACTCAGGCAGGTGCTGCTTGAGGTGCGAGCGGAGGGCCGTGACGTCGAGAGCTTCACCCACGACGTAGGCGACGAGGCGCTTGTCGCCCGGGGAATCCTCGCGGGCGAGCACGACGGCGTCCTTCACGGCAGGGGCGGCGCGCAGGGCGTTCTCGACTTCGCCCAGCTCGATGCGGAAGCCGCGCACCTTCACCTGGGCGTCGATGCGGCCAACGAAGTCCAGTTGGCCATCCGCGCGCCAGCGCACCACGTCGCCCGTGCGGTAGAGGCGAGCCCCCTCTTCACCTGAGAAGGCATCCGGCACGAAGCGCTCAGCGGTGAGGCCCGGGCGTCCCGCATAGCCACGCGCCACGCCTACTCCGCCGATGTGCAACTCACCGCGCACGCCCACGGGCACCGGCTGTCCGTGCGCGTCCAAGACATAGACGCGCACGTTCGCCAGCGGCTTGCCGATGGAGGGCACGTTGCCATCCGCGACCACCTCACCGAAGGTGGCGATGACGGTGGCTTCGGTGGGACCGTAGGTGTTGAGCAGGCGCCGTCCCGGGGCCCAGCGCGCGACGACATCCGCGGGCAGGGCTTCGCCGCCGGAGATGACGGTGCACACCTTGGGCAGCCCCTCGGAGGACGTGGCCGCCAGTGCCGCGGGGGTGAGGCTGACGACGCTCAACTCCTGCTCACGCAGCAGCACGGGCAGCGGTGCGCCCGGCATCAGCTTCTCCAGCGGTGCCAACACCAGCGTGGCGCCGTTGCAGAGGGTGGTGAAAATCTCCTCCACGGAGAGGTCGAAGCTGATGCTGGCGAACTGCAACACGCGGCTGCCGGGGCCGATGCCGTAGGCCACCGCCTCGTGGGTGACGAGGTTGGCGACGCTGCGGTGTTCCACCGCCGTGCCCTTGGGCGTGCCAGTGCTGCCCGAGGTGTAGAGCAGGTACGCCATGTTTGCCGGCGTCACGCCCGTCACCGGCGCATCCGTCGGCTCCTGCGCCAGCGACTCGCGCTCCGTGTCCACGCAGAGCGCGCGGGCATGCAGCGCTTCGGGGAAGCGGTCCACCAGTGGCTGCTGGGTGACGAGCACCTGGGCCGCGCTGTCCTCCAGCATGAACGCCAGGCGCTCCCGGGGCAGGAGCGGATCCACGGGCACCCAGGCACCACCGGCCTTCAGGATGCCAAGCAACCCGATGACGACGTCAAGGGAGCGCTCGACGCTGAGGGCGACGCGGACTTCGGGCCCTACGCCACGGCGGCGCAGCGCATGCGCGAGCTGATTGGCGCGCGCGTCCAGCTGCGCATACGTCAGGTGCGTTCCTTCGAAGACGGCAGCCACCGATTCAGGGGCGCGACGCACCTGCGCCTCGAAGAGCGAATGCATGCACGCTTCGGGGAAGGGCGCCCGCGTGGCATTCCACTCCACCAGCACCTGCTGCCGCTCCTCCCCCGCGAGCAACTGCAGCGACGACACGCGCTGATCCGGATGCGCGACGAAGCCCTCCACGAGCAGCCGCAGGTGCCGCATCATCCGCACGACGGTCGACCTGTCGAAGAGGTCGGTGTCGTACTCCAGCTCTCCAGTGAAGCCGTCCTCGCTCCGCGCGAGCGACAGGGTGAGGTCGAACTTCGCGGAGGCGCCCATGCGCTCCTCGACCCGCACCTTCACGCCCGCGAGCGAGAGGTCCACCTCCGGGATGTTCTGCATGAGGAACAGCACGTTGAACAACGGCGACCCGCGCAGGTCGCGCATCGGCTGGAGCTCTTCGAACGGCACGTACTGGTTCGCGAGCACCCCCAGCGTGGTGGTGCGCACGCGGCCCAGCAGCTGCCGCACGGTGGGCTCGCCGCCCATCCGGGTGCGCAGCACGAGCGTGTTGATGAAGAACCCGAGCAGTCCCTCCAGCTGCGCGTCGTTCCGGCCCGCCACGGAGGAGCCGATGCTCACGTCGTCCTGACCGGAGTAGCGGCCAATCAACACCTGGAGCGCGCCGAGCAGGAACATGAAGGGCGTGAGGCCCTCGCGCACACAGAGGGCCTCCACGGCCCGCGTCAGCTCCAGGGGGAACGCGACCTGCATCAGCGCGCCGGGATGCGCCTCGCGGAGGCCGCGCGGACGGTCGGTGGGCAGCTCCAGCACGGACGGCATCCCCTCGAGCTGCTGGCGCCACCAGTCGAGCTGCCGCTCCTTCTCCGCCCCCGACAGCCACTGGCGCTGCCACACCGCGAAGTCCGCGTACTGGAAGGGCAGCGCGGGCAGGACGGGCTGCGTCCCCGCCACCAGGGCCCGGTAGGACTCCGCCAGCTCCCGCATCAGGATGCTCATGGACCAGCCGTCGAAGACGGCGTGGTGGAGGGTCAACAGCACCAGGTGCTCCTGCGCATCCAGCACCAGCGCCGACACGCGCAGCAGCGGTCCCACCTCCAGGTTGAATGGGAGCCGCACCTCCAGCTCCGAGCGGCGCTTCACCTCCGCGTCGCGCTGCTCCGGTGAAAGCGCGCGCAGGTCCACCACCGGCAGCACCAGCGGCTCGGGAGGTGCGATGACCTGCACGGGCGCGCCGGCGTCCTGACGGAAGGTGGTGCGCAGCGCCTCATGCCGGTGCACCACCAGCTCCAGGGCGCGGCGCAGGGCCTCCAGGTTCAGCGCCCCGGTCAGCCGCAGTGAGAACGGCATGTTGTACGCGGCCGAGCCCGGATCGAGCTGCTCCAGCACCCAGAGGCGCTGCTGCGCGAAGGACGCGGGCAGCTTCTGGGTGCGCGGCACCGGCACCACCGGGGGCGGGGCCGCGAAGCGCGGATCCTTCGCCGAGGCCGCGATGCGCACCGCCAGGTCCGCCACGGAGGGGGACTCGAACAACGCCTGCAGGGGCAGGTCCACCTGGTACGCCGTGCGCAACCGCGACATCAGCCGCGTGGCCAGCAGCGAGTGCCCTCCCAGCTCGAAGAAGCTGTCGGTGGCGCCCACCCGCTGTACCTGGAGGAGCGACGCGTAGAGCTCCGCGATCTGGGCCTCCATCGGCGTGCGCGGCGCGACGAACTCGCGCACGGCTTCCGTGGACACGTCCGGCGCGGGCAGGGCCTTGCGGTCCACCTTGCCGTTGGGCGTCAGGGGCATCGCGTCCAGCACGACCAGCGCGGACGGCACCATGTACTCGGGCAGCCGCTCCTTCATGAGCGCGCGCAGGGCCTGGGACTCCAGCGTCTGTCCGGGACGCGCCACCACGTAGCCCACGAGCCGTGCGTCGGCCCCGCTGCCGCGCACCACCACGGCGGCGTCGCGCACGCCCGGGGCCTGGCTCAGCACCGCTTCAATCTCTCCCAGCTCGATGCGGTAGCCGCGCAGCTTCACCTGGTTGTCGACGCGGTTGAGGTACTCCAGCACGCCGTGAGCGGCCCACCGCACGCGGTCGCCCGTGCGGTACACGCGCAGGCCCGGCACGCCGCCGTACGCGTCCGGGATGAAGCGATCCGCGGTGAGGTCCGGCCGGTGGAGGTAGCCCCGGGTGACGCCCTCGCCGCCGATGAACAGCTCGCCCGGCACGCCGCGCGGCACCGGGTTCAGCCCGCTGTCCAGCACGTACACCTGCGTGCCGGAGATGGGCCGGCCAATCGGCACGCCGCCCGTACCCGAGGCCACCGCGTGCGCGGTGGACCACACCGTCGTCTCCGTGGGGCCGTACACGTTCCACAGCACGCGGCAGCGCTGGAGCAGCGACTCGGCCAACTCGCGCGGCAGGGCCTCGCCGCCGGTGAGCGCCGTCAGCTCCGGGCCCTTCCAGTCCGTCTCCAGGAGCAGCCGCCAGGTGCTGGGCGTGGCCTGGAGCACCGTCGCCCCGCACCGCTGGAGCAGGGCGGCGAGCCGCGAACCGTCCACCGCGATGTCTCGCGACGCGATGACGACCTGGCCGCCCACCGACAGCGGCAGGAACAGCTCCAGCACCGCGATGTCGAACGACAGCGTGGTGACGGCCACGAGCACGTCCTTCGAGGACATGCCGGTCGTCTCGCGCAGCGCCGCCAGGAAGCGCACCACCGCGCCATGCGGCACCTGCACGCCCTTGGGACGGCCGGTGCTGCCGGAGGTGAAGAGCACGTACGCCACGGCCTCCGGCGGCACCGCGTCGCGCAGCGGCGAGCCGTCCTCCGCCGCGATGGCCTCCGCGTCCCCGTCCAGCAGCACCACGCGCGCCGAGTGCGGCGGCAGGATGGACTCCAGCGGGCGCTGCGACACCAGCACCGGCATCCCGCTCGCTTCCACCATGTACGCCAGGCGGTCCGTGGGGAACGCAGGGTCGAGCGGCACGTAGGTGCCCCCGGCCTTCAGCACGGCGAGCACCGCCACCAGCATGTCGAGCGAACGCTCCACGCACAGGCCCACCCGCACTTCCGTGTCCACTCCCAGCCGGCGCAGGTGCCGCGCCAGCCGCGACGCGCGGGCCTCCAACTGCGCGTACGTGAGCGACTGGTCCCCGAAGGTGACGGCGACCGCGTCCGGCGTGAGGTCCACCTGGGCTTCGAAGGCGCCGTGCTGCGAGCTCCACGGCAGCGGGGCGGGGCGGGGCGGCTGCCAGGCGAGGAGCACCTCGTGGCGCTCGGCGTCGGTGAGCAGCGGCAGGCGGGAGACGGCCTCGTGCGGACGGCGCACGGCACCCTCCAGCAGCACGCGCAGGTGCTCCGCCATGCGCGCCATCGTGGGCGCGGTGAAGAGGTCGGTGTCGTATTCGAGGAAGCCCTTGAGGCCCGCTTCCGTCTCCAGCACCTGGAGCATCAGGTCGAACTTCGACGTGAACGTGTCCAGCTCCAGGGCCTCCAGCTTCACGCCCTCCACGGACGCCGCGCCGCGGAAGGAGGCCTGGAGCGTGAGCATCACCTGGAAGAACGGCGTGCGCCCCTGGGTGCGCTCCGGGCGCAGCTCCTCCACCAGCCGCTCGAAGGGGAACTCCTGGTGCTCATGGGCCGCGAGCACCGTCTCGCGCACCTGGTGCAGCAGCGCGCGGAAGGACGCGGAGGGCTCCACCTGCGTGCGCAGCACCACCGTGTTGACGAACAGGCCGATGAGGCCCTCCACCTCGCCGCGCGTGCGGCCCGCCACCGGCGAGCCCACCGTCACGTCCTCCTGCCCCGCGTAGCGCGACAGCAGCACCTGCCAGCCCGTCAGCAGCACCATGTAGAGAGAGGCCCCCTCCTGCTGCGCCAGGGCCTTCAGCGCGTCCGTCAGCTCGCGCGACAGCACGAGCTCATGCCGGGCGCCCCGGCCACTTCGGGCCGCGGGGCGGGAGAAGTCGGTGGGCAGCTCCAGCGCGGAGGGCACTCCTGCCAGCTGGCGCTTCCAGTAACCGAGTTGCTTCTCCAGCCGGGGCCCCTGCATCCACTCGCGCTGCCAGACACCGAAGTCCGCGTACTGGATGCCTGGCGGCGGCAGGGGCACGGCCTGTCCTCGCGCGAAGGCTCCGTAGAGGAGCGCCACCTCGCGCACCAGCAGCGTCATGGACCAACCGTCGGAGACGATGTGGTGCACCACCACCACGAGCAGGTGCTCGTTCGGCCCGGACGTCAGCAGCAGCGTGCGCAGCAGCGGTCCCTTGTCGAGGTGGAAGGGCCGGGCCGCGGCTTCACGGGCCAGTTGCCATGCTTTCTCCGGCGGCGAGCCCTGGAGGTCGTGCTGCTCCAGCGTGAGCGCCGGCTCCGGAGACACCACCTGCACGGGGCCGGATTCGTCCTCGCGGAAGGTGGTGCGCAGCACTTCGTGACGGCGCACCACTTCGAGCAGCGCGCGCTCCAGCACGGCCACGTCGAGCACGCCTTCCAGGCGCACCGCCATGGGCACGTTGTAGAGGGACGTGCCGGGCTGCAGCTGATCAATGAACCAGAGGCGCTGCTGGGCGAAGGACAGGGGCAGCGGGCGCGTACGGTCCTGTACCGGGATGAGGCCCTGGACGGAGGTGCCGGCGATGGCCTTCTGCGCGGCCATCTTCTTGAGCAGCTCCGCGCGCTTCTCGGGTGAGAGGTTCGCGATCCGCTTCGACAGCTCCTGGCTCATCTCATGGACTCCGCGCTCGGGGATGTCATCGCGAGCGCCACTTGGGGGAGTGGCATTCGCGAGAACTCAGGCCTGCTGATGATTCTGGATTGCCACCCTGCGCTGCTCTCTCGCGAGAAGCAGGGGGTGGGTCGAATCCACGCTGACCACGCTATTCCGTGGGCAGCCAGGCTGTCATGGGGGCGCCCAGCCGGAAGTTCGAGTGAATCCGGGTATTTATGGGAAGAAAAGGGAGCCCCGAACTCATCACCGGAAGGACTCACGGTGTCGCTCAGAGGGGAACCTTCTCGCGGGGTCGTCCCCCCGCATGGAGGGGGAGCAGGCCTGGGGTTGGCCTGCTCTCCACCCGTCATCGACTGTGTTTCAGCCCACCTTCGCCAGCGGCGGCGGCGCGGCCAGCACGGCCGGCGTGGGCACGGTGTAGCCCACGGCCAGGAGGATCTCCGCGATGGCATCGCCCACGTTGGCCTGCGTGTCGTTGTACTCGGTGGGCTTGCAGAAGATGCACACCGCCAGGACGGGGCCCTGGAGCGTGAACTCCGCGATCTCCACCTGCGGCACGGGCTTCTCCTGGACGCCCTTCACCGTGGTCATGCGATCCACCAGGGCCTGCTGAAGCACCCGCACGTCCACGCCGTGCATCAGCGGCACCTTGACCGTCATCTTGCGGTACGGGTGGTGGCTGTAGTTGATGATGTTGTCGCTGAACATCTGGTTGTTGCCCACGGCGATCCGCACGTTGTCCGACGTGTCGAGCGTGGTGACGAACAGGCCGATCTCCTGGACGATGCCCACGACTCCGCCGGCTTCGATCTCCTCGCCCACGCGGAAGGGGCGCAGCACCAGCAGGAAGATGCCCGCGGCGAAGTTGGCCAGCAGCCCGGACCAGGCCGCGCCAATGGCGATACCCGCGGCGGCGATCAACGCGGCGAAGGACGTGGTCTCCACGCCCATCAGCCCCAGGATGCCGACGATGAGCATCAACGTGAGCGTGCCGGTGAACAGCGAGCCGACGTAGCGGATCAGCGTGGCGTCCAACTGCCGCCGCTGCAGGCCCATGTCCAGCACCTTGCGGAAGCCGGCGATGACCGTCCGCCCGATGAACCAGATGAACAGCGCCCCAATGACCTTGAGCAGCAGCGGGAGCGCTTCGGTCAGGGCAAGTGACTTCAATTGAACGACGATTTCATCCATGGCTCGAACTCCCTTGACCCGGACCGGGCGTGCGCCCTGCCTTTTGCACGGGACTGGCCGGGGCATGCAAGTCGGGTTGCTTTGAATCCATATTTTTACAGGAGGGCAGTCCTGACCCGCCTGGGGTCATGATTCCCGGGCCTTGCGTGGAACGACCGCGTGGCCGACGTTGCGGCGCATGCGCCTCTTCCCGCCGGTCGCGGTCTCGTTGTTGCTGAGCGCCTGTACGGCCTCCCGCGTCGCGTTGCCTCCACCCACGGGCGAGGAGGTGACGGTCTTCATCCATGGGTACCGCGGGTCGTTCCTCACGACGGCGGAGGGCGAGCGCGAGCGGGCCTGGGTGTCCGTGGGCGACCTGCTGACGCGCGGCGAGCGTTCGCTGGCGCTGCCGTTTCCCGGGCAGCGGGAGTCGCCGGGCTTCGGGCCGCTGGAGGCGGACGGACCGATGACGCGCTTCACGGTGCTGCCGTGGGTGGCGCGCTACGACATCTACAAAAGCTTCCTGGAGTTCGGGCGCGAGCGGCTGCCGGGCTTCGTCGTCTTCGACTACGACTGGCGGCAGGACAACCGCGTGACGGCGAAGCGGCTGTGCGCGCTGCTGGACTCGCTCGCGGAGGCGCGGGGGGGCCGGGTGAAGGTGAACCTGGTGGCGCACAGCATGGGCGGGCTCGTCACGCTGCACTGCCTGCGCTACGGCACCGGGGACGACACGGGCGAGCCCACGTGGGCGGGCGCCCGGCACGTGAAGCGCGTGGTGTTCCTGGGCACGCCGTTCCGGGGCGCGCCGGGCATGTTCGACGACTTCACCCTGGGCACGCCGGTGGGGCGCAACCGGGCGCTCCTGTCACCGGAGGCGCTCTTCACCTTCGCGTCCGCGTTCCAGTTGCTGCCGGCGGAGAGCGACTTCTTCGTGGACGCGAGCGGCCAGCCCGTGTCGTTCGATGCCTACCGGCCGGACGCGTGGGTCGAAGGCGGGTGGGGCGTGTTCCAGGATCCGGCGGTGCGGAAGCTGCCCGCGTATCGCCAGTGGCTGGAGCGCATGCTGGCGGCGCGCTCGGAGCTGGCGCGAGCCCTCTCCGAGATCGACGGACCGCCGCCGCCCTTCCGCACGCTGGCGGTGGTGGGCGTGGGGCATCCGTTGATCAAGTCGTTCCGGATCATCGACGGGAAGCCCACGTTCGAGGATCCGGTGCTCGCGGACGGAGACGGTTCGGTCCTGACGGCGCGGGCCCTGCCTCCGCCGCCCATCCACGTGGACCGGCTGGAGACGCAGGCGGACCACGTGGGGATGATGGGCGACGAGGAGGTCCAGGAGGCCGTCGCGCGCTTCGTCACCGGCGACTGACGTGCGGGCAACTCAGTCGCCCTGGATGGCGGCCTGCCAGTCGCCGTCCGCGGAGATGCCCACGCGCATGCCGATGTAGCTCTTCTGCTCGCGCATGTCGGTGATCATCTCGTCCGGATAGATGCCCTTGAGCAGGGCGAAGTCCGCGTCGGTGGCGCCTTCACGGAAGGCGGTGGGCCACCAGTAGAGGTTGCCCTCCTGGTAGAAGGGGAGGTTGAGGACGTGGACCAGCCGCGCCAGCACCGGCTGCGGGCTGTCCTTCCACTCCTCCTGGATGCGCCAGGTGGTGGCCATGTCCTGGTCGGGGTCGTAGGAGAAGCGCACGCTCGGGCCCTTCTCGTCGCCCAGCTTCTGGAGCCCCGCGTAGTCGCACGCCACGGCGGCCTTGATGATGCGCTCGCGCATGGACGCCACGGCCGGGGGCAGGGGCTTCGCGGTGGGCCTGGGGATGGGGCTCAGCCGGCTCGCCGAGCACGACGCCGCGGCCGGGGCGCTCGGCTTGGAGGCAGGCGGAGCAGGGGGCGGGGCGGGCTTGGGCGGGGTGGGCATGGTCGGGCTCGGGGCAGGGGACGCCGCGGGCGTCCGGGGTGACTCCGTGCAGGCCAGGCAGGCAGCGAGCAGACCAGCGGATAGCAGGGGAGCGCGGTTCATGTCCCCGGGTCTAGTCCAGGGCAGGTCAGGATTGCGTGCTTGCGTCGTCTGGGGACTTCGGTTACTCCTCCGACACCGGAAAGCGGTTCTGCGCGATTAGCTCAGCTGGATAGAGCGTTGGCCTCCGGAGCCAAAGGCCGCAGGTTCGAATCCTGCATCGCGCGCAGATGCAAGGGCCCGGAATCACTGGGGAAATCCCAGGGATTCCGGGCCTTTGTTTTTGAGCCCTTCCCAGCTCCGTCTGAAGCGGGCCAGGCAGTGCCAGACCTTCTTGAGGGCCTGGGGATCCACCGACGCGTCCGCGCGGGCCCGTCCAAGAATGAACGGCGTGAGGCGTTCATCGTCCGCGAGCTGCTCCGCGAGCCGGAGGATGTCTTCACCCCGGTAGCTCGCGTGAGGACGCAGCTCGTTCAGCGTGACGGCATAGCCCGGATGCCATTCCACGCGGACGCCCAGCGCGCGCGCTTCGTCCTCGATGGGAGTTCCCTGGTAGCTCGGGTCGAGCACCAGGGCCTCGATGTCCTCTGGAATCCGGAGGTCGCCATGGACGTGGGCCTCGACGTACCCGTCCAGCGGATCCTCGAACGGCGTGGCCTCCGCCAGGCCAATCAGCGCCATCCGCTCGGAGGTCCCGAAGGACGTGGGCTCGAAGACGCTGTCCGGGAAGCAGAAGCTGGAGCGGTCCAGGGCGGGCTCCGTCAGCCGGAAGTAGCTGGAGCCGAAGCGGGGGGAACCCCCATGGGCATCGCTCCGGAAGTTCAGCGAGCCGTACTTGGGGCGCTCGCTGCCGTGGCGCGCGTCATAGAAGCCATTGAAGAGGCGGCTCTCCCACCGCCAGCGGGCTCCGTCGGGAAACGCCGTGAGCCCGCCGTTGCTCGTGCGCGTCTCGAACTGGGAACGGTACCGCGCGTCACGCCGCATCGCGGTCAGGATGCCGCCTCCCTCGAAGAGGACATCCGGATGGAAGTGCAGGGTGACCCGGAGCTGGCGATCCATGGGGCCGCCCCGGGCCTGCTGATGGACATGCTCCAGGGCGGGGTGACGCGAGCGCATGTCCTGCTCAGACCCCCGTCACCTGACGGATGAACGCGAGCATCCGTGAACACGTCGTGTCCAGGTCCATGTGCGCCTCGGCCATGCGGCGGGCCTCCCGTCCCATGGCCTCCAGTGTAGCCGGGCGCTGCAACAGCGCGTCCAGCATGTGCGCCAGCGCCGTGTAGTCCCCCGCCGGCACGATGCGCCCGTCCACGCCGTCGCGCACCAGCTCGCCCACGCCGCCCGCGGGCGTGGACAGCACCGCCAGGCCCGCGGCCTTCGCCTCCGCGATGGCCCAGGACGACATGTCCGCCATCGTCGGCAACACGAAGAGGTCCGCCGCCTGAGCCAGGCCAATCAGCTCCGGCGAGTTCGGCTGCACGCCCACGTGGAGGTGAACTCCCGGCGGCGCCTCGAAGGGCGTGGACGTCACCAGGTCCAACCGCCAGTTCCTCCGCCGCGTCTCCCGCGCCCAGCGCAGGAGCAGCTGGCCGCCCTTGCGCCCCAGGTCGCTTCCCACGAAGAGCAGCCGCACCACGCCGTCCCGGGGCTTCTTCTCCGGCGCCGGCCGCCACAGCGTCGTGTCCACGCTGGGCCAGACCACGTGCACGCTTTTGTCGGGCACGCCGTACTCCTCCACCAGCGAGCGCTTGGTGTACTGCGAGAAGGACAGCATCCCCTTCGCGATGGCGTACGTGCGCCGGTGCAGCACGTTCTTCGCCCGGCCCAGCCAGCCCGCGTGCTGCGTGCGCAGGCCGTAGTAGCGCAGGTATTCCTCCAGACCGCTGGGCGTCGCGTCCGTGGAGATGACGCTCGGCACGCGGCGCATGAAGTCGTGCGACAGGTGCGCCAGCCGCTGCGTGTGCACCACCGCGGCCCGCACCGGCTCCCGCGAGGAGGCCTGGTTCAGCGCGACGCGGGCCCGCAGCCCTCCGCGCATCGACAGCCGCGAGCGCACCATCGGCAGGTGCTCCCAGAGGTCATTCACGTGCTCGTCGATGGGCAGCCACACCGGCGTGATGTCGGTGCGGCGCCCCATGGCCCGCTTGAGGTTGTCCAGGAACACCGCGTTGCCGAGCGTCGTCTCGATGACGAACGCGATCCGTGGGGCTGAGGACTGCATCCGCTGCGCGCGCCTCCCCAGGGCTGGGGTGCCCCTCCCGGGCATATAGGTGCCCGGTGCGGCATCTCCAACGGGACCCCGGGGCAGCGTCCGGATTCACACGAAGGGGAGGGACCGCCGTCACGCCTCCGGCTGCACGGGCTGCTCCAGCAGGTGGAAGCGCACCTCGCGCACGCGGCGCGGCGACGCCTCCACCACCTCCAGCACCGTGCCGTCCGGCATGGACAGCTTCGTGCCCGGCTCCGGGATGGCGCCTCCCGCGAGCGCGATGCACAGGCCCGCGACGGTGGAGTAGTCCTCGCTCTCCTCCAGCTCCAGCCCCAGCGCGCGGTTCACCTCGCGCAGGCTCGCCTCGCCCTGCACCACCGCGAGGGTGGGGCTCTCGCGCCGCACCAGCACCTCCGGCGTCTCGGACTCGCTGAGGATGTCCCCCACCAGCTCCTCCACCAGGTCCTCCACCGTCACCAGCCCCACCACGCCGCCGTGCTCGTCCACCACCACCGCCAGCTGCATCCGCCGGCGCTGCAGCTCCTTCATCGCCGCGATGGCGCGCATGGACTCCACCAGGAACAGCGGCGGGCGCAGCACGTCCTCCAGGACGATGAGGTGCCCTTCCCAGGCCACGCCCAGGAGGTCCTTGGCCACGATGTAGCCCACCACGTTGTCGATGGTGCCCTCGTACACCGGCATCCGCGAGTGCCCGTGCTCCAGCAGCACCTGGCGGATCTCCTCGTTGCTCGCGTGCCGACGCAGCGCGACGATGTGCTCGCGCGTCACCATCACCTCGCCCAACGTCAAATCCCCCAGCTCGAAGGCCCGCGACGCAATCTCCCCCGCGCGCGGATCCAACGTGCCCTGCTTCGACGCCTCCTCCACCAGCTGCATCAACTCGTCCGGCGACAGGCGCGACTCGGAGAAGTTCGTCTTGTCCCCGAAGAGCTTCAGCACCACGTTGGAGCTCGCGGTGAGGAACCACACCAGGGGCCGCATCACCCACGCCAACGCCTTGAGCGGCCGGCCCAGCGTCAGCGCGTACTGCTCGGAGAAGCGCAGCGCCAGGGACTTGGGCACCAGCTCCCCCAGCACCAGCGACAGGTACGACACCAGCGCGACCACCAGCGCGAACGCCACCTGGCTCGCCGTGGCCTCCGGCACGCCCAGGCCGGACAGGACGCCCGCCAGCCGCTGCGCGATGCTCGCGCCGCCGAAGGCCGCCGCCGTGGAGCCAATCACCGTGATGCCAATCTGCACCGTGGCGAGCAGCCGCTCCGGATCATCCCGCAGCGCCGCGACGGCCTTCGCGGACTTGCTGCCCTGCTCCAGGAGCTCCTTCAGCCGCGTCTTGCGCACGGACAGGAGGCCCAGCTCGGCGCCCGCGAAGACGCCGTTGGCCAGGACCAGCAAGAGGATGATGACGAGCTCCGTGACGATGGCGGACCTCCCGGCTGGACCCACCCCGCGTCATGGCGGCGGGTGACCCTCCCGTCCTACACCCCCAGCGATTGCAGGAGGAGCGACAATTGGTCGCGACTCGCACCCTTGGGCAGGTAGTAGTGGGGACCCGACATGAGTGCGCTGCCTACATCCTGCGCCGCCGCGGAGGTGAGGAAGACGATGCGCGGGGTGGTGGCCGCGCGTGGCAGCTTCTCCACGACCTCCAGGCCACTCATTCCCGGCATGTTCAGGTCCAGCAGCATGACCCCGAAGCGCTCGCCCCGCTTGAGCGAGTCGAGCGCCTCCTGTCCGTCCGCTGCCTCGGTCGTCTCATAGCCGAGGTCCTCCAGGCTCACCCGGAGGAACTCCCTCCAGTCCGCGTCGTCGTCCACGACCAGGACCTTCCGGGCTCCATCATCCAGCGCGAGTCTCCCCAAGCATCCTCCTGACCTGGGGAGAACCTTCCGGGGACCGGCTGGCATTCGCGACACTTGGACTTGGGGACAGCCTCCAGCAGGCAGCCGGTCAGGCCCTAGAAGAGCGCCATGCCCAGCTGGCCCACCAGGTACTGGAGGGCAGGCCGGACGTTGTGGACCGCCGTGCGCGGCTTCGCGGGCTCCGACGCCTGACACCACGCGGGCTCGCCCACCAGCCGGCCGGCCATGTGACTGAAGACGCGGAAGCGCCCCAGGTCCGTGCTGCTGCCGGAGTTGTAGACGCGCAAGGAGCGCTCGCCCGGGGTGCCCAGGTCCGCCTCGCTGGGGATGTGCCGGTGGCCGTGCAGCACCAGGTCCGCCCTGCCGCCCACGCGCTCCAGCAGTCGGCTTCCCAACGCGAGCTCCGACGCGTGGGGCAGGCCGCACTTCGTGGCGATCCACTCCGGGAAGCTCTCCAGCGGAAGCGGCATCACGTGGTGGTGCAGCAGCACCGCGACCAGCGCGTCCTTCGGCGCGTGCTCCAGCACGCGGTCCACTTCGTCCACGACGCCTTCCGTCAGTTCGCCGTGGCTGTGGAAATAGTTGCGGTTGTGCTCACCGGTGGAGTCCACGCAGACCAGGAAGAGGCCCGCCTTCTCCACGGTGTGGACCTTGCGACCCTCCATGAAGCCGCTGCCCACATCCTCGCCGGGCCGGTCATGGTTGCCAGGGATGAAGGTGAGGCGTCCGGTCTCCATCCAGGGCGAGAAGTGTTCACGGAAGCGCTGGAACTCGGCGTGGGAGCCGCGGTGCGTGAGGTCACCCGTCACCACCACGTGATCCACCTCCTGCGCTGTCAGAGCCTTCACCAGGGAGGACGCTGACGCGTCGCTCTCGCGGCTCATGTCCAGGTGAAGATCCGAAAGATGCGCCAGCTTCAGGGAGGGCATGCTGAAGGAGATAGGCATCGGTTCTTCGAGCGGCGAGGGTTGCTGTACGAAGGTTCGTCAAAAGTTGGGCCAGCGTCGTTCACCCCACCCCGTTGCTGGGGATCCACTCCGTCGCGGGAGTGCTTCGAGCACGCATCGGCACCAGGCGCGTGCCTGACACCACGCGCAACCGCGTGCCGCGCCAGTCCACCGTGCGCCGGAACGCTCCGTGCCACCATGCGGCGAAGAGCAGCGCGTCCTTCACCAGCACCGCGGGCACCGCGCGCAGGGACACCGGCTGGGGCCGCAGCGACCGGAACACCGCCACGTCCACCCAGACCTTGCCCAGCGCCACCGCCAGCGCCGCCAGGCCGGTGAGGGCGGACGGGTGGATCACCGCGCCCAGCACCGCGAGTGGAACCGGGTTGAGGAGCGCCTGCGCCACGTACGTCGAGGGCGATACCGCTGTGCGGTGAATGACGCTCCAGCGCAGGTAGCGCTGGAAGAAGGCGTCCACGCTCTTGCGCAGGGACACGTTGAAGACAGGGGCGTGCGCCAGCACCACGCGCTTGCCCAGCTTGCGCGTCACCCACTGGCCAATGACGTAGTCCTCCGCCAGCACGTCCTTCACGGAGAAGAAGCCGCCCAGCGCCTCCACGTCCTCGCGGCGCAGCGCCATGGACTTGCCCACCACGATGTCCCGGTCCGCCACGTGCTTCGCGGCGATCATCCCCGCCGCCGCGCTGGAGGACAGGTGCAGGTTGTCCAGGAGCGAACCGAAGGTCTGCTCACCCAGGCCGACCACCGGGTGCGTCACGCAGCCCACCGTGGGGTCCTCGAAGGCAGCGGCGATCTCCTCCAGGTAGCCGTCCCCCACGCGGGTGTTGCTGTCGCTCACGACCCACAAGTCAAAGCGGGCCTCGGACGACAGCGTCACCAGCTGGTTCACCTTGGGGTTGAGGCCGGGCTCGCCCTCCTGGAGCACCACGCGCATGACGTGGGGCCACTTCGCCTGCGCGGCCCGCGCCACCGCCCAGGCCGGGTCGCGCGCGTCCTTCACGCCCAGCAGGACTTCGTAGTGGGGGTAGGGCAGCCGCGCGAACCGGGCGAGGTTGGCTTCCAGGTCGTCATCCACGCCGCACAGCGGCTTGAGGATGGACAGGCCGGGTTTGTGCGTGGGGGCCGCGGGGACGGTGCGGCGGTGGCGGCGCACGAACAGCGCCTGGAGGAGGAGGGCCACGAGGCCCACTGCGGACGCGGCCAGGAGGAGGCTGGAGGCGATGAGCATGTCGCCACCCTAGAGGTCCCACAAGGCGGGACCGGGGCGGCGGGGCGGCGGGACGGCCAACTCGCCGTGACACCCCGGTGAAGCCGCCTACTCCAGGTCCCGGCTTCGCGGGTGGCGGACGTCCTTGCCGCGCACCATGTAGATGACCATCTCCGCCACGTTGAGCGCGTGGTCGCCAATGCGCTCCAGGTGCTTCGCGATGAACATCAGCGCCGTGGCCCGGCGGATGTTGCGCGAGTCCTCCATCATGTAGGCCAGCAGCTCGTTGAAGATCTTGAGGAAGAGGGCATCCAGCAGGTCGTCCCCCTTGAGGACGTCCTCCGCCTTGGCCGCGTCCCCGGACACGAACGCGTCCAGGGCCTTCTTCACCTGCTGCTGCGCCAGCTCCGCCAGCTTCGGTGTGTCCACGTACGGCGCCAGCGGCGGCGCCTGGTTCAGGTCCATGGCGCGCTCGGCGATGTTCACCGCCAGGTCGCCAATGCGCTCCAGGTCGGTGACGATCTTCAGCGCCGTGGTGATGAGGCGCAGGTCGGAGGCGGCCGGCTGGCGCAGCGCGAGGATGCGGCGGCACAGGTCGTCGATGTCGACCTCCAGCCGGTTCACCTCGCGGTCCGCCCCTACCACCTGCTCGGCCAGCGCGGAGTCGCGGTCGGTGAGGGCGCGGGTGCTCTGGGAGATGAGGGTCTCCACCTTGGCCCCCATGGCGAGCAGCTTCTCGCGCAGGTTGCGCAGGTCCTGCTCGAATGCCTTGTCGGTGTGCGTGGCCGCCATGTCGTCCTGTTCCGTCGCGCGGGAGGGCTTCAACCGAACTTCCCGGTGACGTAGTCCTCCGTGCGCTTCTCGTGGGGATTGGTGAAGATCTGCTCCGTGGGACCGCACTCCACCAATTCCCCCATGTAGAAGAAAGCCGTCCGGTCGCTCACGCGCGCGGCCTGCTGCATGTTGTGGGTCACGATGGCGATGGTGTACGTGGCCTTGAGCTCGTGGATGAGCTCTTCGATCTTCGCCGTGGCGATGGGATCCAACGCGGACGCGGGCTCGTCCATCAGCAGCACCTCCGGCTCCACCGCCAGGGCGCGCGCGATGCACAGGCGCTGCTGCTGACCGCCGGACAGGCCCAGGGCGCTCTCCTCCATCCGGTCCTTCACCTCGTCCCACAGCGCCGCGCCGCGCAGGGACTTCTCCACCCGGGCGGCGAGCTTCGCCTTGTCCTTGAGGCCGCCCACGCGCAGGCCGTAGGCGACGTTCTCGAAGATGGACTTGGGGAAGGGGTTGGACTTCTGGAAGACCATGCCCACGCGCCGGCGCAGGTCCACCACGTCCAGGGAGCGGTCGTGGATGCTGCGGCCGTCCAGGAACACGCTGCCGTCGTGGTTCGCGCCGGGGATGAGGTCGTTCATCCGGTTGAGCGAGCGCAGGAAGGTGGACTTTCCGCAGCCGGACGGGCCGATGAGTGCCGTCACCTTGTGCTCGAGGATGGCCAGGCTCACCTGCTTGATGGCCACCTTGCTGCCGTAGCGCAGGGTGAGCTCGCGGGCTTCCATCTTGTTGTGCGGCGTGGCGGAGGAGAGGGGCATGGGATGAAGGGCGTCAGTGGCCGGCCGCGGCCTTGCGGCGCGTGCGCGTGCGGATGAGGACCGCGACCAGGTTGAGGGCGAAGGTGAGCAGCAGCAGCACCAGCACCGTCGCGTACAGCAGCGGGCGGGTGGCCTCCACGTCCGGCGACTGCGTGGCCAGCACGTAGGTGTGGTAGCCCAGGTGCATGAACTGCGAGTTCAGGCTCGTGGGCAGGTCCGGCAGGAAGTACGCCGCGCCGGTGAAGAGGATGGGGGCCACTTCCCCCGCGCCGCGGGAGACGGCCAGCACCGCGCCCGTGAGGATGCCCGGCAGCGCGCCCGGCAGCACCACCCGCGCCAGCGTCTGCGACTGGGTGGCCCCCAGCGCGAGGCTCGCGGTGCGCTGCTCCTGAGGCACGGCGCGCAGCGCTTCCTCCGTGGACACGATGACCACGGGCAGGGTGAGCACCGCCAGCGTGAGCGACGCCCAGAGGATGCCCGGCTGGGCCCAGTGCAGCTCCTCGTAGCCCAGCGCGTGGTCCAGGCCCTTGCCCACGAAGAGGATGAAGAAGCCCAGGCCGAAGAGGCCGAACACGATGGAGGGCACGCCCGCCAGGTTCGCCACCGCCACGCGCACCGCGCGAGCCAGGAAGCTGGAGGGCCGCGCGTACTCGTGCAGGTACACCGCCGTGAGCACGCCCACCGGCATCACCGCCAGGGTCATGAGCAGCGTGAGCGCCGCGGTGCCGAAGAGGGCGGGGAAGATGCCGCCGCCCATCATCCCGTCCGTGGGCGCCTGGGAGAGGAACTGCCAGGACACGTGGCTCCAGCCGCCCTGGACGACGTCCAGCAGGATGAAGGCGAGCATCGCCACCATGATGAACGCGGCCAGCGCCGTGAGGGACACGAGCGACAGGCCCACGACCTTGCGAGTGGCGTGCTTCACCCCGCACCTCCCTTGAGCCGCTGGATGACCTTCTTCGTCCACATCCCCGCGAGCAGGTTGAGCACGAAGGTGAAGAGGAACAGCTCCACGCCGATGAAGAAGAGCAGCGCGTAGTGCGGGCTGCCCACCACCACCTCGCCCATCTCCGCGGCGATGGTGGCGGACAGCGAGCGCACGGAGTCGCCCAGGTTCCAGGACACGATGGCCGCGTTGCCGGAGGCCATGAGGACGATCATCGTCTCACCGATGGCGCGCCCGAAGCCCAGCACGCACGCGGCGAGGATGCCGGGGGCCGCCGCCGGGAGCACCACCTTCCACGCGGTCTCCCAGGGCGTGGCGCCCAGCGCCAGGGACGCCTCCCGGTAGCTGCGCGGCACGGCGGTGAGCGCGTCCTCCGTCACCGTGAAGATGACCGGCACGATGGCCAGCGCCAGGCCCAGGCCCGCCACCACGGCATTGAGCCGGGACGTGAAGCCGAACGTCTCCTGGAGGAAGGAGGCCATGACCATCAGGGCGAAGAAGCCCAGCACCACGGAGGGGATGCCGGCGAGCAGCTCGATGGTGGGCTTGAGCACTTCGCGCAGGCGGCGCGGGGCGAACTCCGCGGCGAACAGCGCGCCGAAGATGCCCAGGGGCACGGCCACCAGCATGGACACGGCCGTCGTCTTCAGCGTGCCGATGAAGAGCGGAATCATGCTGACCTTGGGCACGTTGGACACCGGCTGCCACACGTAGCCCAGGGGCTTTCCCTTCCGCACCATCTGCGGGAGGAACATCTTGGAGAAGCTGGCCTCCTCGCGCGCGGCCGCGTCGGTGACGAGCGTCAGTGCCTCCTTCGCCACGAAGACGAGGATGAGCACCAGCGCGGCGATGCCCGTGAAGGCGACCGCGGTGATGAGCGCGGCGATGGCCTTCTCCTTCAGCTGGCGCCGGCGTGCCGCGTGCGACAGCGTGGGCAGCGCCACGGGGGGCGCGAGGTCCTGCTCCTGCATGACGGCCTGTCTATCCAACATGGAAACCCCGCGCCGGGTGACAATCGCGTGACGCCAACTACTTCACAGGGAAGTAGCCAACCTGGGTGACGATGGCCTGGCCCTCGGCGGACAGCGCGAAGTCGATGAAGGCCTTCACCTCACCCGAGGGCGCCTTGCCCAGGTAGAAGAACAGGTCGCGCGACAGCGGGTACTTGCCGCTCTTCACGTTCTCCGCGGAGGGGGCGATGGCCTCATGGCCCTTCTTCACCTTCAGCTCCTTGATGCCCTTGCCGTACGCGGCGCCGCCGTAGCCGATGCCGTTCTTCTCCTTGGCCACCGCGTTGACCACCGCGGCCGTGCCGGGGAGCGTCTGCGCCTCCGGGGCGAAGTCCTCGCCGCCCAGCACGTGGTCCTTCACGAAGACGTAGGTGCCGGAGGAGTTCTCACGCGAGTACGGGACGATGGGGGCGTCCTGCCCGCCCACGTCCTTCCAGTTCGTCGTGTCGCCCAGGTAGATGGCCTTGAGCTGCTCCACCGTGAGCGCCTCCACCTTGTTGGTCTCGTTGACGTAGAAGGTGACGCCGTCCTTGGCCACGGACAGCGCGGTGGGCGGGGCGTTGTTGCGGGCGCGGATCTTCGCGGCTTCCGCCTCCTTGATCTCCCGGCTGGACATGGCGATGTCGGTGGTGCCGTTCTGCAGGGCCGCCAGGCCCGTGCCGGAGCCACCGCCCGTCACTTGAATCTTCGTGGCGGGGTTCTTCTTCATGAACGCCTCCGCCCAGCGCTGGGCGAGGATGACCATGGTGTCCGAGCCCTTCACCGTCACCGTGCCTGCCTGGGCGGTCAGAGGGAGGACGGCAAGCCCGAAGGCGACGAAGCCAGAGAGCAGAGTCTTCTTCATGAGGTGTCTCCTCCCTCGAAGATGCTGTCGAGGACACGTGACGATCTATGGGCCCGATGTGGCTGTTTGACGGCCCTTGCGTGACAAATGGGTAACGGAAAGGGAGCCCCTGGCTACCCGGCCGCCGGGTCCACGATGCGATAGCCAACGCCACGCACCGTCTCCAGGAGGGCTCGGGCAGGGCCCAGCTTGTCGCGCAGGCGCATCACATGCGTGTCGATGGTGCGCGTCTCCAGCGCGCTGGACAGGCCCCAGACCTGCTCCAGCAACTGTTCGCGGGTCTGTACCCGGCCCAGCCGGGCCATGAGGTACTCCAGCAGGCGGAACTCCAGCGCGGTGAGGGGCGTCTCCTTCTCCTCCACGAAGAAGCGGTGCTGGGTGACGTCCAGGCGCAGGGGGCCCAGCGCCAGGGGCGGTGTGCCCTCCTGGGGCGAGGACGCGCGCCGGAGGATGGCCTTGAGCCGCAGCACCAGCTCGCGCACGGAGAAGGGCTTGACGACATAGTCGTCCGCGCCGACCTCGAAGCCGCGGATGCGGTCCGCCTCCTCGCTCTTCGCGGTGAGCATGACGATGAGCACGTCACGCAGCCGGGGGTTGGCGCGCAGGTGGCGGCAGACCTCGATGCCGGACAGGTCCGGCAGCATCAGGTCCAGCAGCACCACGTCCGGGGGCTGCTCGCGCGCGGCGGTGAGCGCCGCCTCTCCGGTGAAGGCCACGCGGGTGGTGAAGCCCGCGCCGCGCAGGTTGAAGTCGATGAGCTCCGCGAGGTCGCGCTCGTCGTCGACGATGAGTACGTGGGACATGGCGGGCACGTACTGTGCGCGCATCGCTTCGCGCCTACGTGACGCGCCGGCAACAAGTGCGTCACGTCCGTCACGGGAAGGTGTGCGCGAGATACGACGGGCGCGGACGGGCCCCGGGGAGAAGGGGGACGGGGCCGTCCGCGCCGCTTGTCCTCGCCCGGGTTGCGCGAGGCCATCTTCGGCGTGCGGTCCAGCGCATCCGCGCCGTGGCCGTCGCCATGATCCTGTCTGTGGGGCACCGCCCGCATGGCGGCATCCACGCCGCGCGGCTCATGGGCTCAAGGCGCGGGGGACGGCGGACGTCAGACGGCGGCTGCTTCGTCCAGGCCACCGCGGCGCGGCAGCTGTTTGCGGCGCAGCGCGATGCCCTGCTCGTCCGGAGCGTCAGGCGGGGCCACGGAGGCCCCGCCGCGCAACGCGGGCTGGAGCGAGGCAATGAACGCGGCCAGGCCGCATTCGGTGGGGACCGGCTCGATGAACAGGCCGCCCGAACGGCGCTGCTTCTCCGCGAAGACCTTGATGCCAACATCGGCACGGTGGTGGTCTTCCTCGAAGGGGCCCTGATTGCCCTGTCCCTGGCTCATCGGGACGATGGGCGTGAAGGGCTTGTTGGGCGCCATCACCCCGGGCAGGACCCCGAGCCCGATGACGACCAGGGTGATCAGCTTCAGCTTCAGCAGGCTGAGCACGCGTGCCACGACCGACGCGCGCGCGTGCTCCAGGCCGTGTCCGGCACCGGGAGCCGCAAGGGCTGTGGCCTGTGAAAAACGCATGTTTCGCTGGAGCACGAACATCCTGACGGAGCGTGTACTCCTGCATGTGACGGGGGTGCTTCGCAAGCCCTCGTACGGGGAAACCGCATCTTTCTGAAGCCACGAGCGTGGCTTACGGGCGCCGCAGGGACCGCCCCGGCGCGGCCATCCACTGCAGGGAGAAGACGCGTCCCTCGGGCCGCAGGGCGACCGCGCAGCCCTTGCGGAGCTTGTCCGGCAGCGCATGGCCCAGCGCGAGCGCGGCGGCGCGCTCCAGCGAGGGATTGTGTCCCACCAGCGCCCAGCCCGGGCCCACGTCGCGCGCCAGCTTGAGCACGTTGCGGGCCGCGCCCTTCATGGGCACGAGCGCGGGGTGGACCTCCACGTGGGACAGGCCGAGCGCGTCCGCGAGCAGCTCCGCGGTCTGCACCGCGCGCACCAGGGGGCTGGTGATGATGCCCATGAGCGGCGTGAGGCGCGTGAGCTTCTTCGCGTGCTGACGGAAGGCGGCGCGGCCCTGGGGCGTGAGGGCGCGGGCCTCGTCACCCAGGGCGTGGGAGTCCTCGGCCACGGCGTGGCGCACGAGGAGGAGGGGCAGATCGCGTTCGGCCATGGGCGCGCGTTGTAGTGCGATTCGCGCCCGCGTGGATGTGACGAACGGGTGGACTGCTGAGTGGACTACTCCACACCGCCCAGCAGGAAGGCGAGCAGGAGCAGCGCGAGCACGCCGGTGGTGATGGCGGCGAAGGTGCGGTCCTTCTGCGCGCGGAAGATGCCCAGGGACAGCGCCACGCGCAGCACGGGCACGGTGATCATCACCAGGAGCCCCGCCATCACGAAGGACTGGCCGCGCACGGCCATGACGCCCTCGAAGACGTCCGTCAGTTGGTGCGGCGCGTCGTCCGGCGAGGTGAGGCGCTGGAGCGCGTCCGAGGACGAGAAGTAGTCCGGGTGCCGGAAGAAGGTCATCACCATGCCGCACGTGACGAGCGACAGGCTGAGCAGCACTCCGCCGCGCAACAGCTGGCTGATGAGCAGCTCCGGCGTGAGCGGCACCACCTCGTCCTGCGCGACGGCGGTGGTCGTCGTCTCCCGAGGAGACGGAGGTTCGGGTTCCGGGCTCATCCGTGGATTCCCTTGGACAGCATCTCGTACGACACCCACAGCAGCACGGCCACGAAGAGCTTGCGCAGGGAGCCGCTCTTGAGCTTCGTGAGGTAGCGCGAGCCCGCGAACGCGCCCAGCGTGACGCCCACGCAGACGGGGCCGGCGATGAACGGGTCGATGTCGCCGCGCGCGAAGTAGATGCCCGCGCTGGCCGCCGCCGTGACGCCGATCATGAAGTTGCTGGTGGCGGTGGAGACCTTGATGGGCAGCCCCATCGCCAGGTCCATGGCCGGCACCTTCAGCGCGCCGGAGCCGATGCCCAGGAGCCCGCTCACCGTGCCCGCGAGGTACATGAGCCCCAGGCCCATGAGCGGACGGTGCACGCGGTAGGTCACCTCGCCGCCGGTGGACACGTCGTAGTAGCTGCCGTGCAGCGCGAGCCTGTCCGCGAGGGCATCCGGCGGTGGCTCTTCCCGGGGGCTGTCGTCCTCGCGCAGCTTGCGCAGCATCGCGAGCGCCGAATAGGCCATCACCGCGCCGAAGAGGAAGTACAGCGCGCGGCCACCCACCGCGCCCGCGAGCATCGCGCCCGTGACGGCGCCCGCCACGGTGGCCAGCTCCAGGAACATGGCCACACGCATGTTGGCCAGGCCGTCGCGCACGTACGCCGCCGCCGCGCCGCTGGACGTGGCGATGACGGACACGATGGAGGCTCCCACCGCGTAGCGGATGTCCACCTTGAGCACGAGCGTGAGGACGGGGATGAGGATGAGACCCCCGCCCAGGCCCAGCAGCGAACCCAGCAGGCCCGCTCCAATGGAGACGCACAGCACGATGGCGACGAAGTTGAACGGAGTGGCGTCCAAGGCGGTGGCCATCTTCCTCCCGACCCTCCCGCATGCAAGCGCTTCACGCGCAGCCCGGCTGGTTGCCCGCCCTGGACCGTCCCTTCAGGGTGAGAGGACGGTGGACCTTCAACGTTGCCGGGGCGCGTCGGACGGCTTCGAGTCGTGTGACGGAGGCGTATCCGGGGGCTGAGGGACGGGCCAACCCTGGAACAGCGGCCAACCCCGGTAGGGATTGCCCCGGGTGGGTTCTTCCGTGGGTATGAGTCCTTCGGGACGATGCTGACCGGGGCGGGGTGGGGTGCGCAGCAGCACCCACGTCAGCACGGCGCACAGCAGGCTCATCACGACGATGCTCCACGCGCGCGTGCGGGGCTCCAGCTCCATCTAGAAGCGCCCCCGCTTGAGCAGGTCGCCCTTGGAGAGCGAACCCAGCAGGCGCCGGCTTCCGTCCACCACGGGCAGCCGGTCCAGCTCCGTGTGGCCGAACCGCGCGGCCACCTCCGACAGGGACAGGTCCGGGGTGATGGGCTGCACGCCGGTGTCCATCACGTCCGCGGCCACGGTGGCCTGGAGCAGCGAGTGGTCCGGCAGGTGGCCCTTGAGCGCGTCCAGGGTGATGACGCCCAGCAGGCGCCCCTCCGCGTCGGTGACGTAGAGGTCCGCGCCCGCGGGCTGCTCCAGGAGCAGCACCACCACCTCGTCGAAGGGCGCGGAAGGTGGCACCCGCTGCGTGGCCGGTGACAAGAGCGAGCGCACGCCTTCCTCCCGCAGCCAGTGCGGCACGGAGGCGGGCACGCGCACGTCGCGCTTCGCGAGCACGGACGTGTAGAGCGACTCCGGCTCCAGTCGGCGGCTGACGACGGCCGCCACCACCGCGGCGAGCATCAGCGGGAGGATGAGATCGTAGTCGCCGGTCATCTCGAAGATCATCAGCACCGCGGACACGGACGCATGCGTGGTGCCCGCGAGCACCGCGCCCATGCCGAGCAGCGCGTAGGCCCCGCTGGGCGCCGCGCCACCCGGAAGCGCCCGCTCCACGAGCATCCCGAACGCGCCGCCCAGGAGCGCGCCGAAGAAGAGGGACGGGGTGAAGAGCCCGCCCGGCACCCCCGCGCCCGCGCACAGCGACGTCACCGCCAGCTTCGCCAGGGGCAGGATGAGCAGCAGCGTGAGGGGCAGCGTCCCGTGCAGCGCCATGTTCACGGAGTCGTAGCCGTTGCCCATGAGGTACGGCCCCGCGATGGCGGTGAGGCCCACCACCGTCATGGCGACCAGCGGCATGAACGGGGTGAGCCACGACGGCAGCCTGTCCAGGAGGTCCGACGTGAAGTTGATGCCGCGCACGTAGAGCGCGGAGGCCCCACCCACGAGCACGCCCAGCATGAGCGCGAGCAGCAGCTCCCGCGGGTGGGTGAGGGCGTAGTGGGGGATGACGTAGCTGGGGTGGTCCGCGATGAGCGTGCGCGACACGAGCGTCGCCACCACGCACGACACGACGATGGGGCCGAAGAGCTCCAGCGCGAAGCTGCCCAGCAGCACCTCCAGGCCGAAGAGGGCCGCGCCGATGGGGACGTTGTACGCGGACGCGATGCCCGCCGAAGCGCCGCACGCCACCAGCACGCGCGCCTGGCCCGGCCCCAGCTTCAGCCACCCGGACAGCGCGGACCCGCTGGCCGCGCCCGTCTGGAGGAGCGCGCCCTCGCGGCCCAGAGGCGCCCCCAGCGCCACCGCGAGGATGGATACGAAGCCGCGCAACAGCGCGCGAGGGAAGGGCAGCCGGCCGGACTTCACCCAGATGGATTCGATGATGCCCGCCGTGCCGTGGCCTCGCAGGGGCTGGCCCACCACCAGCGACACCAGCGTCACCAGTGCGCCGCCCAGCACCGGCACCAGGAACCGGCGCCAGCCCGGCGACGCGAGCGCGCCCTCCAGGAAGTGCTCCGTGTTGCTCTGCCAGAACAGGTGCTGGGTGAAGCGCAGCACGGCGAGCAGCGCCACCGCGCCCAGGCCGGAGATGAGGCCCACGCCCACCACCAGCACCCAGAAGCGCCGCTCCTGCCCCAACAGGCCCTGGAGGATCCGCCGCAGCCAGGGCGAGGGAGCCCCCGTCCTCAAGTCGGGATGCACGGCTCCGGATGCGGGTTCGGGCATGGCCTCCACACCTGTCCAATGTACGGAGGCGGGAAGGGCCTTCCCGAAACCGCGTGGTGATTACCGGTGGCGCCCGCCCGGCTGACTGCCCTCCGGGAGGGCTACCGGCCCGCCGGAGTCCTGGCCGACTTGCCCTGCGTGCTCTTCGCGGGTTGGCGCGCTCCGGTGTCACGAGGCGGCGCGCGCGCAGGGGGCTGGCTCGCCGGCTCCCCTGTGAGGCCCAGGTGGATGCCGGGCGGCGGAGGGTTCTTCAGCACGGACTCCGTGCGCGTCGCGGGCTCCGTGTCGTCCGGCGCGAAGCGGTCCGCCAGCTCCGCGACGGCGTCACTCAGCTCCCGGTGCGCGACGATGGTGCGCTCCAGCGTCTTGCCCAGCCGGGCCGACGTGTCGAAGGTCTGCCGGGATTCGTCCGAGCCCGGCAGCGAGTCCTGGTACGAGAACGTCAGCGTCGCGTCCCGGCGCAGCGCATCCAGCAGCCGGGCCAGCTGCTGTTGCAGCTCCGCGTCCTGCTCCGCGCGCGGGCGCTCCAGCAGGCCCCGCTCGCCTCCGAACCAGACGCGCCCCACCTTCCCGAAGCCCTCGTCCGGGGAGGCCAAGGGCAGGTCTTCCAGCACGAGCAGCGGGTGCACGCGGCGCGGGAAGTCCTGTTCATACAGCGCGAAGAGCAGGGTGCCATCCGCACGAGGGAACACCGCCGCGGTGCGCGAGCCGAAGGGGAAGAAGGGCGTGGCGGACACCTCCGCGCGCTTCGCCACGCGGGCTCGGGCCAGTGCGTCCAGCGGCGTCGTGTCCTCCATGGCGCGCCTGGGCGTGCGGCGCAGGTTGTTCATCAGGTCGCGCGCCTGGTCGATGCCCACCACCACGTTGAGCGCACTGCCTCGCGAGTAGCCCGCGTGGTAGACGCCCACCAGCTCGAACTCGCCCGTCTTGCAGGAGATGGCGAGCACGGGCGACCCCGAGTTGCCCTGCGACAGCAGCGCGTCGATGACGAAGTCGTCGTGGTACCACTCCTTGTACTCGTCGCGGTCGTAGGCGGAGATGACCTTGCCCATGTTGGTGGCGTTGAAGACGCCCAGCGGGAAGCCGCGCACGTCCACCACGTCGCGCTCGCGCACGGCGGCGCTCTTGCCCACCTTCCACGGCATCACCGTCAGGGGCGCCTTGGACTTGATGACGGCCAGGTCAAGCTGCGGATCCACCACCGCCTTGGACAGCGGGATGTCGTCGCGGTCGTAGTGGTCCGCCTCGTTCTCCACGATGCTCAGCGCGTCCTTCACGCGCTTGCAGCCGGAAGGCACGCCGTCCACCGGGTGCGCGTCGCTGGTGACGTCCGGCCACTCGACGACGTGCTCGTTGGTGAGCAGCAGCGTCTCCCCGGCCTGCTGCTTGTACGCGAACGCGGTGCCGTGCGCGGATACCGGCGTGCGCGTGCGGCGCACGTTGCCCTCCGCGCCGTAGGACAGGCACTCGTACACGGCGGTGCTGCGCACGCAGTACGTGTACTTCTTCTGCATCGCCTGCTCGAAGGCCCGAGCCTTGGGGGACAGCGCGGCGTAGCTGTCCGCGTATTCGCCCTCGCAGTACGGCGCGGGCGGCGGCGCTTCCACCGTGGGCGGTGGAGTCGCGGGGGGCGCCTCTGCTCCGGCAGCGGTCAGGGACACCGCCACCACCGACAGTCCGACCATCCACCCGACCATGGCCCCTCCCGCGTTGTCGTCGCCTGAGGTGTTGCTAAGGCCCGGAGCGCCCACGTGCATCTGTGCGCGCGGGAGGCCGAGCGGATTTCGCGGTGCGAAAAGCCCGCTGTCCGTCAGAAGTGACGGAGCGCGTGTCCATTCCCGGACGGGCAGGCCCCATGCGCACGCACCCGGTGGGCGTGGGCCTCACCCGTCCAGGTCGTTGAGCGCGTCAGGCGGCAGCGGCGAGGCGCCCGTCACCGTGCCGTCCATGTCCAGGGGCAGCGTGGACGGATCGACCTCTGGCGGAGGGCTGTTCTCGAAGGGCGCGGCGAGCACGGGGCGAGCGCCACCCGCACCGGGAGGCGGACGCAGCACGGGCCCAGGAGGAGGCAGCCCCGAGTGCCGCCGCGCGGCCTCCATCAGGGCGTTGTGGTGGCGGTACCGCGCCTCCACGAGCTTGTGGATGAGCAGCGGCCCGCCGGGCACGCGGCGCGCGGTGAGGGCCTGGGTGGCCTTGCGCACCGGGTAGCGCACGCGGCGGATCTGCACGCGCCAGCCCTTGGGGGTGAAGGTGAAGACGCCGTAGGCGGGGCGCAGGTCGCCATCGCGCGGAATGCCGGCGCTGGCCACGTCCGCGATGAGCATCCGGCCCACGCGCCGGCGGTAGGGGAAGTGCAGGTGCCCGAAGGCGCACGCGGCCGCGTCCAGGTGCGTGAAGAAGCGGCGCACCGCGTGGTCGTCCAGCGTGGGGTCCAGCGACTCCTCCAGGTTGCGGGGATTCGCGTGGCAGATGAACAGGTCCTGTCCCTTGCGCGGCGTGTAGCGCAGGGAGAAGGGCATCTGCCCCAGCTGATGGAGCAGCGCGTCGCCCAGCTGGTCGCGCGTCCAGCGCAAGAGCTCCGTCTTCCAGTGGTCGCGCTCGCGGTACGCACCGCCCAGGTAGTTGCCGGCGAGGTACGCGTCCGTGTTGCCCATGATGAGGGCGTGGCACTTGCTGAAGAGCAGCTCCACCGTCTCGCGCGGATGCGCGCCGCGCAGGGCCAGGTCTCCGGCCGCGACGATGTAATCCGGCGCCACCGATTTGGTGATGTCGTCCAGCACGGCCTCGCAGGCCGGAAGGTTCCCGTGAATGTCCGCGAGGATGGCGACCCGCATGGCCGCCCCCATCCTAGCCCGTCGCCGCCGTCGGGCCAGCCGCCGCGGGTAGAAAAATGACGAAGGTACTGCCCACGTTCGGCTGGCTCTCCACCTTCACCTCGCCGTCCATCGCGCCCATCAGGTGCTTCACGATGGAAAGGCCCAGTCCCGTCCCCCCCATGTCCCGGCTGCGGCCCTTGTCCACCCGGTAGAATCGCTCGAAAATCCGGGAAAGATGCTTGGGCTCGATTCCCACGCCTGTGTCGCGCACGCGCACGACACACCGGCCGCCCTCGTACGCTCCGTCCACATCCACCCGGCCGCCCGCGGACGTGTACTTCACCGCGTTGTCGAGCAGGTTGAGGAGCACCTGCTCGATGGCCCGCCCATCCCCCATGGCCACCAGCTCCGGAGGCACGTGCAACCCGATTTGCTGGTTCTTGCCCTCGGCCTTGGGGCGCACGCCTTCCGCGGCGCGGGAGACGGCCAGGGCCAGGGGGACCTCCGTGCGCTGGAAGGTCATCTCGCGCGCCTCCAGGCGGGAGAGCTCCAGCAGGTCCTCCACCAGCTCGGAGAGGCGCTCGGACTGACGGTGGATGATCTCCACCATCTTCGGCGCCACCTGGGTGTCCTGGAGCGCGCCGCCCTGGAGCGTCTCCGCGTAGCCTCGGATGGCGGTGATGGGCGTGCGCAGCTCGTGGGAGACGTTGGCCACGAAGTCCTTGCGCACCTTCTCCAGCCGGCGCAGTTCCGTGACGTCGTGGAAGACGGCGGCGCTGCCGGGCAAATCCCGCCCCACGGGCGTCACGCGCACGGCCAGGGTGCGGGAGTACAGCCCCTCGAGCGTCAGCTCCAGCCGCGTGGAGGCGCCTTCATGACAGGCGCGGGCCACCGCGTCGTTGAGGGCCTCGTTGCGGATGAGCGCGAGCGGCCGCTGGCCCACGATGGCGCCGTTGGGGGGCCGGAGCATCTCCGCGAGCGCGTCGTTGTGACGCACCACGGTGCCCTCCGCGTCCGTTACCCAGAGCCCCTCCGCCATGCCGTCCAGCACGGCGGTGAGGATGCGCGCTTCCTGATTGAGCGCGGCGGCGCGCATGGACAGCTTGTCGTCCAGCGTGTCGATGGCGTCTTCCAGCTGCGCCAGGTCATCCGTGCGCTCCAGGCCCGCGGGCGGTGCCACGTCCATGCCCTCGGCCAGCGACTGCGTCTTCTGGGTCAGCGCGCGAAGCTGCCGCTCCATGGCCACGCGGCTGGTGCCCAGGGCCAGCGCGGAGCCCGCCAGCGTGACGAGCCCCGCGGCGAGCGCGCCCGCCGGGTGCCCGAAGAGCACGAGCAGCGTCGAGACCAGCAGGGGAGGAACGAGCAGGGCCAGGAGCGTGAAGCGCAGGGGCATGGCGGCCTCACGGAGGGCTGAGCTTGTAGCCCACGCCGCGCACGGTCTCGATGATGTCGCCCGCGGGGCCCAGCTTCTCGCGCAGGCGCTTGATGTGCGTGTCCACGGTGCGCGTGTGGATCTCGGCCTGGATCCCCCAGACGTCGGACAGGAGCACCTCGCGCGTCTGCACGCGGTCGCTGCGCTCCAGGAGCGTGCGCAGCAGGCGGAACTCCAGCGCGGTGAGGATGATCTCCTCGCCCTTCACCCGCACCTGGTGGCGCGACGTGTCCAGGCTGATGTCGCCCGCGGCCAGCACCGCGGCGGGGCCTTCCTCCGCGTCCGCGCGGCGCAGCACGGCCTTCACGCGCAGGAGCAGCTCGCGCACGGAGAAGGGCTTCACCACGTAGTCGTCCGCGCCCAATTCCAGGCCCTGGATGCGGTCGGCCTCCTGGCCCTTGGCGCTGACGATGACGACCGCGGCCTTCTTCAGCTCCGCGTCGCTCTTGAGCATGCGCAGGACTTCACCGCCCGCCACGTCCGGCAGCATCAGGTCCAGCAGCACCAGGTCCGGAGGATGGGCCCGCGCCCGGGCGAGGCCCCCCGCGCCGGAGTTCGCCGTGTCCGTTTCGAAGCCCGCCGCGCGGAGGTTGTAGTCGACGAGTCCGGCCAGGTCCTGCTCGTCCTCGATGATGAGGATGCGCGCCATGAAGGTGCTCCCGCGAAGGGATGGAATGCGTGGCGTCCCGTAACAGATTCGTTCCGGCACGCTCGGGACATCCATGTGACATCCATGCCCCATGCCCGCCCGCCTCCCCACCCGTGCGGCCGGGGAGGGGGAGGGGGCGTACGGGCCCATGCCGGCAGGGCGGCCATCCGCCCGGGCCCCCCAGACCCGGAGTGTGCCCGCGAACGTCGGGCGGGGGAGCGCATCAGATGGAAAGCGAGCCGTGCGGTGTTGAGTGGATCCACGCGGCACGGCTCGCGAGTCCAACCCGGCGTGTTGACTGAAGGGGGGAGTCCCTCTATGTTGCGCGCCCTTTTGCCGGGAAGCCTTGTAGATGGTCGTAAAGATTGAACAAATCAAAGAAGCGGGGCTGACGCTCGACGAGCCCATCGCTCCTGGCCTCCTCAAGGAGGCCCTGGAAGGCCAGGGGTCCGCCGAGGGCACCGGCTTTCAGGCGACCGCTCCGTCCGCGCTCCACGCCACCCTGCGCAGGGTCAGCGGGGGCGTGCTGCTGAAGGGCAACTTCACCGTCCACGTGGGCGCGCCCTGCAAGCGCTGCCTCACGGACGTGAAGCTGGACCTGCCCGTGTCCTTCACCATCAACCTGGTGCCGGAGTCCCTGGCCCGGGGCGACGACTTCAAGGACGACGACGAAAAGTCCATGGAGAAGAAGGAACGCACCCAGGGTGAATCCGCGGGCACCTTCGAACTGGACGACACGGACGAGCAGGTTTTCGATGGCAAGACGATCGATCTGGATCCGATCGTCCGGGAACAGGTATTGCTCGCGCTCCCGATGAGCGCGGTCTGTCGGGAAGACTGCCAGGGGCTCTGCTCGCAGTGCGGCCAGAACCTCAATGAGAAGAAGTGCGGCTGCGAGCCGAAGGTCGTGGACCCTCGACTGTCGCCGCTGAAGAACATCAAGCTGAACTGACGGTCCCTATGCCCCTCGCAAGTCGCGAGGGGGGACGGGTCCGATGCCGAGGTGAGCCGTGGGAGTTCCCAAGAAGCGGACGTCGAAGATGCGCCGGGACCGTCGTCGGGCCGGCAACAACAACCTGCGGACCCCCGTGCAGGTCATCAAGTGCTCCAAGTGCAAGGAGCCCGTGATGCCGCACCGCGCCTGCGCGGCCTGTGGCAACTACGGTGGCCGTGAGGTCATCGCGACCGCCGCGGAGTAGTTGAAAGCGGAAGGCTGCCGGTGCGGCTCGTCCTCGACGCGATGGGTGGCGACCACGCCCCCGACGCCGTCGTGGACGGGGGCGTGCTGTTCGCGCGAGCGTATCCCGGGCACGAACTCGTGCTGGTCGGGGACGCCACGCGTGTACGCCCTGTCCTGGAACGCGCCGGCGCGCCTCCCAACATCCACCTCCACCACGCATCCGAAGTGGTGGAGATGGACGACCCCGCGACCGCCGCGTTCCGGCGCAAGCGGGACTCCTCGCTCCGGGTGGGCTTCGAGCTCGTCCGGCAAGGGGAGGCGTCCGCCCTCGTGTCGGCGGGCAACTCCGGCGCGGTGATGGCGGGTGGCATGTTGACGCTCGGCCGGATCCCCGGCGTGGAGCGTCCGGCCATCGCGGCCCTGTTCCCGGCCCTCAAGGGCGAAGGACGCTGCCTGCTCCTGGACGCGGGCGCCAACGTGGACTGCCGCCCCTCGCACCTGGCCCAGTTCGCCGTGCTCGGCGAGGCGTACTCGCGCACTCGCCTGGGCGTGAAGCGCCCCCGGGTGGCGGTGCTCTCCAACGGCGAAGAGGAGTCCAAGGGCACGCAGCTCACGCGGGACGCATGCGCGCTCCTGCGCCGCTCGGACCTGGAGTTCGTGGGCTACGTGGAGGGCAAGGACCTGTTCTCCGGCGACGTGGAGGTCGTCGTGACGGACGGCTTCACCGGCAACATCGTCCTCAAGACCTCCGAGGGCGTGGGCATGGGCATCACCGGCCTCCTGCGCTCCGCCATCGAGAAGCGCGGCGGGCTGCCGGAGAAGCTGGGCGCGCTCCTGCTCAAGCCCACCCTGCTGGGGCTGCGCCGCGTCATGGACTACGCCGAATACGGCGGCGCGCCGCTCCTGGGCCTCCAGGGGGTGGGCATCGTCGCGCACGGCCGCTCCTCTCCCCGCGCCATCCACAACGCGCTCGTCACCACGCTGCAGCATGTGCGCGCGGGCGTGCAGGAAGAGCTGACGCGCTGCATTGCCAACGCCGCCGCCTGGCTTCCTCCCCACCAGCGGGGAAGGAAGGCGGACGGGGACGAAGGGGCCGATTAGAGCGCGCCGGCCATGCGTTGGACTCCGACGACTCCGGAGGCCTCGTGGCACGCACGCACATCATCGGAACCGGTTCCTATGCTCCCACGCAGGTCCTGACCAACCAGGACCTGGAGCGCCTGGTGGAGACGAGCGACGCGTGGATCCGCGAGCGCACCGGCATCCAGGAGCGCAGGCAGGCCGCCCCCGACGAGGCGACGAGCGACCTGGCGGTGAACGCCGCCCGCAACGCGCTGGAGATGGCGGGCGTGGCGCCCGGCGACCTGGACCTCATCGTCGTGGGCACCGTCACCGCGGACATGCCCATGCCGTCCTGCGCCGCGCTGGTGCAGTCGAAGCTGGGGGCGAAGCGCGCCTTCGCCTTCGACGTGTCCGCCGCGTGCGCCGGGGGGCTGTACGCGCTGAGCGTGGCGGACCAGTTCGTGCGCTCGGGGCAGGTGAAGCGCGCGCTCGTCGTGGGCGCGGACCTGCTCACCCGCGCGGTGGACTGGACGGACCGCAACACCTGCGTCCTCTTCGGAGACGGCGCGGGCGCCCTGGTGCTGGGGGCGGAGCAGGACGCGGACGAAGACGCCATGGCGCCGCGCGGCATCCTCTCCACCCACCTGCGCACCGACGGCGACCTCGCGAACCTGCTCTGCATCCCCGCCGGTGGCTCGCGGACCCCCGTCACCGCGGACAACGTGGATGCAAATCTTCACAAGCTCAAGATGAACGGGAAGGAAGTGTTCCGCTTCGCGGTGCGCGCGCTGGTGGAATCCACCCAGGCATCCTTGGGGGCCCACGGAATGGATACGACGCAGGTGGACCATGTCATCGCCCATCAGGCGAACCTGCGAATCCTGGAAGCCGTGATGGAGCGGCTGGAGATTCCCAAGGAAAAATGCTGGCTCAACCTGCACAAGTACGGCAACACGTCGTCCGCCTCGCTGCCCATGTCGCTGGACGAGGCGCAGCGCGCCGGCCGCCTCAAGCGCGGCGACGTCATCGCGATGATGGCCATTGGCGCGGGGATGGCGTGGGGCAGCGCGGTGGTGCGCTGGTAGGCAGGACGACACAAGGAAGGACCGCAACATGGCGAAGGTCGCGTTCGTGTTTCCCGGGCAGGGCAGTCAGGCCGTGGGGATGGGCAAGGACCTCTACGAGCAGTTCCCTGAAGCGCGGGCCGTCTTCGACGCCGTGGACGACGCGCTGCACGAGAAGCTCTCCACCTCCTGCTTCGAGGGCCCGGAAGAGGCGCTGAAGCTCACCGCCAACACCCAGCCGGCCATCCTCACGGTGTCGGCCGCGGTTCACGCGGTGTTCCAGAAGCGGGGACCTGCCCCCGCGTTCGTCGCGGGCCACTCGCTGGGCGAGTACTCCGCGCTGGTGGCCGCGGGTGCGATGGACCTCCAGGACGCGGCGCGGGCGGTGCGCGCGCGCGGCACCTTCATGCAGGAGGCGGTGCCCGTGGGCACGGGCGGCATGGCCGTCATCCTGGGCCTCACCCCGGACGCGGTGAAGGCCGCCTGCGACGCCGCGGCGGAAGGGCAGGTCGTCTCCCCGGCCAACTACAACTCGCCCGAGCAGACGGTCATCGCGGGCCACGCGGCCGCGGTGGAGCGCGCGGGCGCGAGGTGCAAGGAGGCCGGGGCCAAGCGCGTCATGCCGCTGCCCGTCTCCGCGCCCTTCCACTGCGCGCTGATGGACCCCGTGAAGCCGCGCCTGGCGGAGGTGCTGGCGGGCGTGCGCATCAATGCGCCGTCCGTGCCGGTGGTGAGCAACGTGGAGGCCAGGCCCAACGCGGACGCCTCCCGCATCGTGCCGCTGCTCCTGGATCAGGTGAGCGCGCCCGTGCGTTGGATTGAATGCGTGGAGTCGCTGAAGGCGAACGGCGTCACGCACGTGGTGGAGCTGGGGCCGGGCAAGGTGCTGGGCGGACTCATCAAGCGCATCACCAAGGACATCGAATCGTTCAACGTCGAGAATGCCGCGACCCTGGAGAAGGTGCTCGCCGCGTTGGGGGCAGCATGAGCGGCTTCAAGGACAAGGTGGTGCTGGTGACGGGCGGCTCGCGCGGCATCGGCCGGGCGTGCGCGCAGGCCTTCGCGAAGGCGGGCGCGTCCACCGTGGTCATCAGCTACGTGGGCAACGAGGCCGCCGCGCAGGAGACGGTCGGCCTGCTCCAGCAGGCGGGCGCGAAGGCGGAGGCCGTGAAGTTCGACCTGGCGGACACCGCCGCGTGCGCGGGCGCCATCGACGGCGTCGTCAAGACGCACGGCCGGCTGGACGTGCTGGTGAACAACGCGGGCATGGCCATTGACGGCCTGGTGATGCGCGTCAAGGACGAGGACTGGGACCGGCAGCTGGACACCAACCTCCGGGGCGCCTTCGCGCTCATCCGCGCCGCCAGCCGCCCCATGATGAAGCAGCGCTCTGGCGCCATCATCAACATCACCTCGGTCGTGGGGGAGATGGGCAACCCGGGGCAGGCGGCCTACTCGGCGGCCAAGGCGGGGCTCATCGGCCTGACCAAGTCGGTGGCCAAGGAGCTGGCCACCCGGAGCATCCGCGTCAATGCCGTGTCCCCCGGGTTCATCGGGACGGACATGACGTCGCACCTGGACGACGAGCTGCGGCAGAAGATGGTGGGCGGAATCGCGCTCGGCCGCCTGGGCAACCCGGAGGAGGTCGCCGGGGCCGTGGTGTTCCTCGCGAGTGATGCGGCGTCCTACATCACCGGCGAGGTCCTGAAGGTCAACGGCGGCATGTACATGTAAGCCAAGGTTGGATTGCCGCCGGGCGTGGGATATACCGCGCCCGCCTTGAAGACGGCCCGCGACTCAAAACGGCGGGCCCCATCTGTAGCTGGAGGGTTCTGCACGTATGTCCACCACCGCAACCGACGTGGAAACCAAGATCAAGTCCATCATCGCCGACCAGCTCGGTGTGGGTGAGGATGAGATCAAGCCTGAGTCGTCCTTCATCGAAGACCTGGGCGCGGACAGCCTCGACATCGTCGAGCTGGTCATGGCGATGGAAGAGGAGTTCGAGGTCGAGATTCCGGATGACGAGGCGGAGAACATCAAGACCGTCGGCGACGCCGTGAACTACGTGAAGACCCACAAGAAGTAGGCAGTCGCGACACCCGGAAGTCCGGGGCCTGGGGAGCGTCCTCACCGGCGCTTCCGCGCCCCATCGCGGTCAGCGGAGAAGAACAGTGTCAAACCGTCGAGTCGTCATCACCGGCACCGGCATCATTTCTGCGCTGGGCACCGGCACCGAGAAGAACTGGCAGGCGATGCTGGCCGGGCAATCCGGTATCAGCACGATCACCCGTTTCGACCTGGGGAAGCTCGACGCGCGAATCGCGGGCGAGGTGAAGGACTTCCAGCCCGAGCAGTTCATCGACAGGCGCGAAGTGCGCCGGATGGACCTGTTCGCCCAGTACGCGATGGCCGCGGCCGACATGGCGGTGAAGGAGTCGGGCCTGCCCATCGGCCCGGACGCGCCCCATGGCTACATCCCGGAGCGCGTGGGTGTCATCGTGGGCTCCGGCATCGGCGGCATCTCCTCTCTGGAGGAGCAGCACCGCAAGGGGCTGGAGAAGGGGTTCGACCGGCTGTCGCCCTTCTTCATCATCCAGATGATCGTCAACATGGCGCCTGGGCTCATCTCCATGCGCTACAACTGCAAGGGCCCCAACTGGGCCCCGGTGTCCGCGTGCGCCACCAGCGCGCACGCCATCGGCGAGGCCTGGAAGTCCATCCGCCTGGGTGAGACGGACGCGGCCATCGCCGGCGGCGCGGAAGCGGCCATCACGCCCCTGGGCATGGGCGGCTTCTCCGTGATGAAGGCCCTGTCCACGCGCAACGACGACCCGGCGCGCGCCAGCCGTCCCTTCGACAAGGAGCGCGACGGCTTCGTGATGGGCGAGGGCGCGGGCATCGTCGTCCTGGAGGAGATGGAGGCCGCGAAGAAGCGCGGCGCCAACATCCTGGCGGAGGTGGTGGGGTACGGGGCCAACTCGGACGCGTACCACGTCACCCAGCCGGCCCCGGAGGGCGAGGGCGCGGCGCGCTGCATGCGCCTGGCGCTGGCGTCCGCGGGCATGCGGCCGGACGAGGTGGGCTACGTCAACGCCCACGGCACGTCCACGCCGTTCAACGACGCCAACGAGACCAAGGCCCTCAAGGCCGTGTTCGGCGACCACGCACGCAAGCTGGCGGTGTCGTCCACCAAGTCCATGACGGGCCACATGCTCGGCGCGGCGGGTGGCGCGGAGGCGGTGGTGAGCGTGCAGGTGCTCACCAAGAACGTGCTGCCGCCCACCATCAACATGACGTCGCCGGACCCGGACTGCGACCTGGACTACGTGCCCAACACGGCGCGCGACGCCCGCGTCGACGCGGTGATGAGCAACTCGTTCGGCTTCGGCGGCACCAACGCGGTGCTGGTGTTCAAGCGCTTCGCCTGACGGCCTTCCGGCCCGCTGCTCCCGGTGACGGGCAGCGGCGGGCAGGGGCCCTCCTTCCCGGCCCCGCCCTCACGGCGCGGGCCCCGCCTTCCGGAGTCCGGCCGTGAAAGTCATCCTCGCCTCCGACCATGCGGGCATCGAGCTGCGCCAGGAGCTGGTGACGCTCCTGAAGGAGCGCGGCACCGACTTCCAGGACCTGGGCCCCCAGACGCGCGAGTCCGTGGACTACCCGGACTTCGCCTCGCGGGTGGCGCAGGCGGTGGTTTCCGAGTCCGACACGCTGGGCGTGCTGGTGTGCGGCACCGGCATCGGGATGAGCATCGTGGCCAACAAGCACCGGGGCATCCGGGCGGCCCTCTGCACCACCGAGTTCGAGGCGCGGATGACCCGCGCGCACAACGACGCCAACGTGTTGTGCCTGGGCCAGCGCGTGGTGGGCGCGGGCGTGGCGCGCGGCATCCTGGAGGCCTTCCTCTCCACCGCCTTCGAGGGCGGCCGCCACGAGAAGCGCGTCCAGAAGATTCGCGACGTCGAGGCCCAGCAGCGCTGACGGGCCTGGCAGGCGTCCCTCAAGCAGTCCCCTTCGTTCGTACGCCAGGAGGCAACCCCCATGGAGAACACCCGCACGCTGTCCCAGGTGGATCCTGAAATCGCCCAGGTGCTCCGGCACGAGACGGAGCGTCAGGAGGAGGGGCTGGAGCTCATCGCCTCCGAGAACTTCGTCAGCCCGGCGGTGCTGGAGGCGGTGGGCTCCGTGCTCACCAACAAGTACGCGGAAGGCTACCCCGGCAAGCGCTACTACGGCGGCTGCGAGGTGGTGGACGTGGCGGAGAACCTGGCCATCGCGCGCGCGAAGGAGCTGTTCGGCGCGGACGCGGTGAACGTGCAGGCGCACTCCGGCAGCCAGGCCAACATGGGCGCCTTCATGGCGCTGATGAAGCCGGGCGACACCATGCTGTCGCTGGACCTGAACTCCGGCGGCCACCTCACCCACGGCGCGGCGTTCAACTTCTCCGGCAAGCTCTACAAGGTCGTCCACTACGGCCTGTCCCGCGACACGGAGACCATCGACTTCGCGCAGGTGGAGTCGCTGGCCCTGGAGCACAAGCCCAAGGTGCTGGTGGTGGGCGCGAGCGCGTACCCGCGCACGCTCGACTTCGCGAAGTTCCGGGAGATCGCCGACAAGGTGGGCGCCGCCATGCTGGTGGACATGGCCCACATCGCGGGCCTGGTGGCCGCGGGCGTGCACCCGTCGCCCGTTCCCTTCGCTGAAATCGTCACCACCACCACGCACAAGACGCTGCGCGGCCCGCGTGGCGGCATGGTGCTCAGCCGCGAGGCCTTCGCGAAGACCATCAACAGCCAGATCTTCCCCGGCATCCAGGGCGGCCCGCTGATGCACGCCATCGCGGGCAAGGCGGTGGCCTTCAAGGAGGCGCTGTCGCCGGAGTTCAAGACGTACCAGAAGCAGATTGTGTCCAACGCGCAGGCGCTGGCGGAGGCGCTGAAGTCCGCGGGCCTGCGGCTGTGCTCGGGCGGCACGGACAACCACCTGATGCTGGTGGACCTGCGCGCCAAGAAGCTCACCGGCAAGGTGGCCGAGGACGTGCTGGGCAAGGCGGGCATCACGGTCAACAAGAACATGATCCCCTTCGACCCGGAGAAGCCCACGACGACCTCTGGCGTCCGGGTGGGCACCCCGGCCATCACCACGCGCGGCATGCGCGAGGCGGAGATGGCGGTGGTGGGCCGGCTCATCGGCCAGGCGCTGGACGTCGCGCAGGACGACGCGGCGCTCGCGCGGGTGAAGGGGCAGGTGAAGGAGTTGGCCCAGGGCTTCCCGCTGTACGCCTCGCGGCTGAAGTAAAGAAAGCCCGTGCGCTGCCCCTTCTGTCAGGACCCGGAGAACAAGGTCATCGACTCGCGCGAGTCGCACGAGGGCTCCGTCATCCGGCGGCGCCGCGAGTGCCTGGCCTGCAAGCGCCGCTTCACCACGTACGAGCGGGTGGAGGAGCTCTACCCGCTCATCGTGAAGAAGGACGGGCGCCGTGAGGCCTTCGACCGCGAGAAGATGCTCAACGGCCTGAAGAAGGCGTGTGAGAAGCGCCCGGTGTCCGCCGCGCAGCTGGAGGCGACGGTGGAGGACATCGAGCGGCTGCTCCAGGGGATGGGGGAGAAAGAGGTTCCCTCCTCATCCATTGGCGAGCACGTGATGCGGCGGTTACAGCAGCTGGACGAGGTGGCCTACGTGCGCTTCGCGTCCGTGTACCGAAGCTTCCGGGACATCTCCGAGTTCATGCACGAGCTGAAGGACCTGCTCGAGGACCAGGAGCGTGAGCGCAAGGCGAAGCCGCCTGTGACTCCGCCCAAGGACGGTTAGGAAGGGCGGTATGCGCTTGCTCACGCGGTCACGGTTGCAGGCGGTGAAGACGCCCCGCTCCAAGCGCGCGGCGGACTTCGACCACGCGGTGGCCGAGTTCTTCATGCGCATCGCCCTGGAGGAGGCCGCCAAGGGCCTGGGCCGCACCAGCCCCAACCCCGTCGTGGGGGCGGTGCTGGTGAAGGGCGGGCGCATCATCGCGCGCGGCCACCACAAGAAGGCCGGCACGGCGCACGCGGAGGTCGTCGCGCTGGAGGCCGCGGGCTCCAAGGCGCGCGGCGCGGACCTCTACACGACGCTGGAGCCGTGCGACCACTACGGGCGCACCCCGCCGTGCAGCCTGGCGGTGCTGGAGGCCGGCGTGCGGCGCGTGTTCAGCGCTTCGTCGGACCCGAATCCGCTCGTCAGTGGCAAGGGGCTCAACCGGCTCAAGCGCGGCGGCGTGGCGGTGGTGACGCACGTCCTCAAGGACGAAGCGGACGCGCTCAACCGGCCCTTCTTCAAGATGATGCGCACGGGCCTGCCGTGGGTGACGCTCAAGGCCGCGGTGACGCTGGACGGGAAGATCGCCGCGCCCTCGGGCGACTCGCGCTGGGTGACGGGCGAGGCGTCACGCGCGTGGGTGCACCGGCTGCGCGACCAGGTGGACGCCATCCTCGTGGGCGCCAACACCGTGCGCATGGACGACCCGCAGCTCACCACGCGGCTGCCGGGCGGCGGGGGCAAGGACCCGGTGCGCGTGGTGGTGGACTCGCACCTCAAGCTGTCCCCGGGGCACACCGTCTTCACGCAGCGCAGCCCCGCGCGCACCGTCATCGCCACGCTGGAGGACCCGGAGGGCCGGCGCGCCCGGCGCTTCCTGGCCCAGGGCGTGGAGGTGTGGAACGTGCGCGCGAAGCAGGACCGCGTGGACCTGAAGGCCGTCCTCAAGCGCGTGAAGAAGGAGGGGCTCAACCACGTGCTCGTGGAGGGCGGCGCGGGCCTGTATGGCACGCTGCTTCGCGAGCACCTGGCGGATGCGCTCGCCCTGTTCCTCGCCCCCAAGCTGGTGGGGGCCGGGGGCCTGACGTGGGCGGGCGAGCTGGGCGTGAAGGACATGGCCCATGCCCTGGCCGTGAAGGACCTGACGATGGAGAAGGTGGGGGACGACGTCCTCCTGCGCGCGCTGCTCTGAAGGCCAGCGCCCGGACGGGGCATCCGTTAAGGTTCCGGCCATGTTCACCGGACTCATCCAGGACACTGGCACCGTCACCCGCGTCACCTCTGGCGCGATGACCGACTTCTGGATTCGCACCTCGCTGGGCGCGGAGGCCTTCGCCCTGGGGGAATCCATCGCCGTGGACGGCGCGTGCCTCACGGTGGTGGAGAAGGGCGGAGACACCTTCCGCGTGCAGGCGGCCCCGGAGACGCTGCGGCGCACCACCCTGGGGGACCGGAAGACGGGCGACAAGGTGAACCTGGAGCGGGCGCTCGCCCTGGGGGACCGGCTGGGCGGACACCTGGTGTCGGGCCACGTGGACGCCGTCAGTGAAGTGCTGGAGACGTTCGCGGAGGGCGGCTCGTGGGTGATGGTGTTCCGGCTGCCCCCGGAGCTGGCGCCCTGCTTCATTGAAAAGGGCTCCGTCACCATCGACGGCATCAGCCTCACGGTGAACGCGGTGGATGCCAGCACCTTCCGGGTGCAGCTGATTCCGGAGACGCAAGCGCGCACCACCCTGCACGGCAAGGGCCCTGGGGCGAAGGTGAACCTGGAGGGCGACCTCATTGGCAAGTACGTGGCCCGGCTGTACGCCCTCCGGGGGGCCCCGGAGGCCGCCGCCCAGGGAGCGGGGCTGACGGAGGCGGTGGTACGGGCAGCGGGTTTCAGCCCTCGCGGGTAGGGGCGCAGGTGGTGTAAGGAGCGCGCCATGCCTCGCTATTTCGAAGGGGATTTCCTCCCCCCCCAGGGCCGGTTCGCCATCTGCGTGTCCCGGTTCAACAGCTTCATCACGGAGGAGCTCTTGAAGGGCGCCGTGGACACCCTGGTACGCCATGGCGTGAAGGACGACGCCATCGACGTGTACCGCTGCCCCGGCACCTATGAGCTGCCCGGCCTCACCCGCCGCGTGTCGGAGGGTGGCCAGTACGCGGGCATCATCGTCCTGGGCGCGGTGATTCGCGGCGGCACCCCCCACTTCGACTACGTGGCCGGCGAATGCGCCAAGGGCATTGGTTCGGTGGCGTTCAGCGCGGCGGCCGGCCCGAAGCCGGCGTCGGTGACGTTCGGCGTCCTCACGTGCGATACCGTGGAGCAGGCCATCGACCGGGCGGGCGTGAAGGCGGGCAACAAGGGCGCGGAGGCCGCGCTGGCCTGCATCGAGATGGTCAACCTCTTCGCGCGCATGACGGGCGCGGAGCGAAAGGGGTAACCGCGATGGGCGCGCGCAGAACAGCACGGGAGCGGGCGCTGCAGGCGCTCTACAAGTTGGAGATGACCCAGGGCGCCACCACGCGGGAGGCCCTGGACGCGGCGTGGGCCGCCTCCGCGGAGGACGGCACACCGGAGCCGGACGCGGTGAAGTTCGCCAAGGAGATCGTGGAGGGCGTGGAGGCCCACCGCGAGGAGATTGACGGGCTCATCGAACGCCACAGCCACAACTGGCGCCTGGACCGCATGTCCCGCATCGACCGCAACGTCCTGCGGCTGGGCATCTTCGAATTGAAGTACCGCCCGGACATCCCCCGCAAGGTGACCATCAACGAGGCGGTGGAGCTGGGGAAGAACTTCGGCAACGAGGAGTCGAGCGCCTTCGTCAACGGCCTCTTGGACCGCGTCGCGGTGGCGCTCGGGAAGCCGTGAGCCAGACGCAGACCCTGGACGTGGGCCTGGAGGGCCTGGACGCGCTGACCGGGGTGGACGCCCTCTGCCTCTTCGTGGCCGAGGACGACCGCCCCCTGCCGTCCTCCGCCGGCTACGTGGACTGGCGGCTGTGCGGCGCCCTGTCCCGCGTGCTCCAGGGCGGGTTCTTCACCGGCGTGAAGGACGACTGGCTCCTGTTGCCGTCGGACGGGAAGCTGACCGTGCCGCGCATCTTCGTGGTGGGGCTGGGCTCCCGGAAGCGCCTGGACGCGGCCTCGCTGGGAGAGGCACTGGCGGGCGCGGCGAAGGTCTTGAGCCGCGCGAAGGTGGAAGCCGTGGCCTTGGAGGTGCCCCAGGGGTCTTCCCTGAGCGACTCCGCCCGCGCGGAGGCGTACCAGCGGCAGTTCCTGCCCGCGTTCAAGGGGGGACGGGTGTCGCTCCTCGCGGACAAGGGGCTTGTCGGGTCGCTGTCATCCCGGAAGGGTTGACGCACAGCGGCCAGGCAGGGGTTCTGCTAGCATCCGGCCCTTGAGGCGCGCGCGATGAAGTTCAAGGTGTTGATCGTCGAGGACTCCAAGGTGTCGCGCGAGCACATCGCCGCGACCGTGGAGGCCGTGGATGGCGTGGAGGCCATTGCCACCGCCAGCGGCTTCGAGGCGCTGAAGCTGCTGCCGCGCCAGCGCTTCGACCTCATCATCACCGACATCAACATGCCCGACATCAACGGGCTGGAGCTCATCAACTTCGTCAAGAAGAACCCCAACTACCGGGACGTGCCGCTCATCATCGTCACCACCGAGGGGCGTGAGCAGGACCGCTCGCGGGGCATGGCGCTGGGGGCCGCCGGCTACCTGGTGAAGCCGTTCCAGCCGGAGGACCTGGAGGCGCTCCTGCGGCGCTTCCTGAAGCCGCTGTGACGCCCGGAGGCAAGGCTCTGGCGGAGTTCGTCGCCGAGGCCACCGAAATCCTGGATGCGCTGGGCCGCGACCTGCTGGCCCTGGACGAGGCGCGGGGCCAGGAAGCGGACCCCGAGCACATCAACGGCATCTTCCGCGCGGCGCACTCGCTCAAGGGCCTGTCGGGCCTCTTCGGCCAGGAGCGCATCAGCCAGCTGGCGCACGCGGCGGAGGACCTGCTGGACCGGCTGCGGCTGGGCCGGCTGACGCTGGACGACGGGGTCCTGGACACGCTGGTGGACGCGCTGGACACGTTCCAGGCGCTGCTGGGCGAAGCGTCCCGGAGCGAGGAGGGCCCCGAACTCTCCCAGCGCACCCGCGACATGGAGGACCGCATGGCGCGGCTGGGGTCGCCCCCGCCCGCCGTGGAAGAGGATCCGCTGGAGCGGCTGGAGCTGGACGCGACGGTGCGCGCCGTCTTCACCGAGTACGAAGAGCACCGGCTGCGCGAGAACGTGCGGCGCGGCGTGGCGCTGTGGCGGGTGCGCGCGGCGTTCGACCTCACGGACTTCGACCAGGGCCTGGCGGACCTGAACGCGCGCCTCAAGCCCCTGGGCGAGGTCATCAGCACGCTGCCCTCGTCGCGGCCGGGTGGCGCCAACGGCATCGCGTTCGACCTCATCTTCGGCGCGAAGGTCGGCGCGCGGGCACTGGAGGACGGCCTCCGGGGCTCGCCCGCGGAGCTGGCGCCGCTGTCCGTCCGTCCGCCGGAAGCAGGCTCGGCGGAGCCTGCGTTCAACGTGCCTCCGCCGCGCGATGCCGCGGCCGTGCGCGAGGACGTCGAGGTCCTGCCTCCGGATGCTGACGAGGACGGGGCCGACGAGGACGCCGAAGCGCCGGTGGAGACCACGAGCCTCGCGACCGTGTCTGCGCACCCGGGGGCCGGTTCTCCGCGCATGCGGGCGGTGACGCCTCCGGCCACGGTGGTGGGGCTCCAGGCCGCCGCGTCCGCGCCGATTCCCGCCGGCCGTCCCAAGGCGGAAGAGACGTCCCTGCGCTCGCTCACGCAGACGGTGCGCGTGGACATCGGGCGGCTGGACGGGCTCATCAACATGGTGGGCGAGCTCTTGCTCATCAAGGCCAACCTCCAGCGGCTGGCGGAGACGTCCCGGCAGGACGGCACCGTCGCGCTGTCCAAGCTCTTCGGCCAGGAGCTGTCGCGGGAGACGCGGCAGCTGGAGCGCAAGCTGGAGGCGCTCCAGGAGGGGTTGCTCGAAGCGCGCATGGTCCCGGTGGGCCAGGTCTTCGACAAGCTGGCGCGGCTGGTGCGGAAGATTGCCCGCGAGGCCGGCAAGGAGATCGACTTCGTCAGCTCCGGTGGCGAGGTGGAGCTGGACAAGCTCATCGTCGAGGAGCTCAGCGACCCGTTGATGCACCTCATCCGCAACGCCATCGACCATGGCGCGGAAGGCCCGGAGTCGCGGCTGTCCGCGGGCAAGCCCCGGCGCGCGACGGTGCGGCTGCGCGCGGAGCAGAAGGGCAACCACGTCGTCATCAGCGTGTCCGACGACGGCTCGGGCATCGACGAGGTGCGCGTGCGCGAGGTGGCGCTGTCGCGCGGGCTCGTCACGCCGTCGCAGGTCAGTGAGATGACGCGGCGCGAGCTGCTCAACCTCATCTTCCTGCCGGGCTTCTCCACCCGCTCCAGCGTCAGCTCGCTCTCCGGACGGGGCGTGGGACTGGACGTGGTGAAGAACAACCTGGGCAACCTCTCCGGCATCATCGACGTGTGGAGCGAGCGCGGGAAGGGCACGGCCTTCCACCTGACGCTGCCGGTGACGCTGGCCATCGTGCGCGCGCTGGTGGTGGGCGTCAGCGGCCGCACCTACGCGGTGCCGCTCAACAGCGTGCTGGAAATCCTCTCCGTGCAGCCGCGCGACATCCGCACCGTGGAGCGGCGCGAGGTGTTGGACCTGCGCGGCCAGACGCTGCCCTTCCTGCGGCTGGGGCGCCTGTTCCACCTGCCGGAGCGCGAGGTGAGCCGCCACTTCGTCGTCGTGGTGGGCCTGGCGCAGCAGCGGCTGGGCATCGCGGTGGATGAACTCTTCGGCCAGCAGGACATCGTCACCAAGCCCCTGGGCGGCCGGCTGAGCCGCGTGAAGGGCATCTCCGGCGCCACCGACCTGGGCAACCGCCGCACCGTCCTGGTGCTGGATGTCGCGGAACTCCTGGAAGAGGGCATCGCGCAGGAGCGGCGCCGCGCTTGAGGCGTCCGTGCCGGGGGCTGCTATCCTCCCGGGCGTGTCCCGTTTCGAAGCCCTGCTCGACGCGTTCTTCTACCGCCCGGACGAGGACGTCGGCGGCCTGCTGGACTTCGCCGCGGGCAGTGACGACCTGGCGCGGCCGCTGCTGGAGGAGGAGCCCGTCGAGTACCTGGCCTTCCGCCTGGAGGCGGAGTGCTACGCGGTGCCCATCCTCGCGGTGAGGGAGATCTGCAAGGTGCCGCTGCTCACGGAGATTCCGCGCGCGGAGCCGCAGCTTTTGGGCGTGATGAACCTGCGCGGGGAGCTGTTGCCCGTCTACGACGTGAAGCTGCGGCTGCGGCTGGCGGACGCGCCTCCGTTGGTGGCGGGGCCGGACGCGGGCCTGCCGCCCCGGGCCGCGCGCATCCTGGTGCTCAAGACGGCGGACGGGCCCGCGGGCGTGTGGGTGGACTCGGTGGCGGGCGTGGTGCGGCTCAAGCCGTCCATGGTGGAGCTGTCGCCCGCGGGGCTGCGCGGGGACCGCGACTGCGTGGCGGGGCTGGGGCGCAAGGGCTCGCAGCTCTACATCCTGTTGGATCCGGAGCAGGCGCTCGCCCCATGACGGACCCCGTAAACCTGCTGGCCCGCCGTCCGCGCGGTGAGAAGGCCTCCGAGACGCCCGCGGCCGAAGCGGAGGTGCAGCTGTGCGCCTTCTTCATCGGCAACGAGGAGTACGTCCTGGACATCATGCGCGTGGAGGAGATCCTCCCGCCCCAGCGCGTGATTCCCATCCCGCACGCGCCCGACTTCGTGGAGGGCGTGCTGCACCTGCGCGGCGCGATGCTGCCCGTGGTGGACCTGCACCGGCGCTTGTTGGGGCAGCCCGCGCAAGAGACGCGGCGCACGCGGCTGCTCGTGTGCCGGCTGGGGACGCGGCGCGTGGTGACTCGGGTGGACCGCGTGGCGGAGGTGCTGCGCGTGCGCCGCAGTGACATCAAGCCCGCGCCAGCGCTCATGGCCGGGGGCCGCACGCCGTTCGTGGTGGGCGTATGCGGGCCGCCGGAGCGGCTGCGGCTGCTGTTGGACCTGAAGGCGCTCCTGCGCGCGGAGCTGGAGCGCGACTCCCGCCCGCCCTCCGCGGGCTGAGCGCGCGGCTTTCGCCGGACACCCACCGGATTTAGAGAAGGGCGTCATGCGAGACCTGAGCGGGCACCGGAAGTCGCTGGGGTTCCTCTACGTGTTCGTGCACCTGCTGGTGCTGCTGGCCGCGGGCGCGCTGGCGTACTTCACCTGGAATCTGGTCTTCGTCATGGCCGCCGGGAACTCCACGCGCGCCGTGCCAGTGTGGGAGAACCCGGCCGTCCCCATCATGGGGGTCTTCATCGTGCTGCTCGTGGCGATGGCCTTCGCGGGGCTCTCCCAGGGCCTGGGGCTGGTGCGCGGCCGGCCCGTCTCCAAGGGCCTGGCAACGCTGCTCGCCATCCTGGCGCTGCCCACCTTTCCCCTGGGCACGGTGCTGGGGGTCTATTCCCTCTGGTTCTTCGGTCAGGAGGGCTGGGACGTGGACCTCCAGGCGGCCTGAGCGCGCCGCGTGTGGCGAAGGGTGCGAAGGTGAACGTTTCCATCCGGCGCAGGGCTGCCCACCGGCGGTGGGAGCCGTCTCGTGGGACGCGACTCCCCCGGCGGCTTCAAGCAGGATGCGGGCATTCCGAGCAACACGAGCCCCGAAGGAGGACGGCGAATGAGCGACACGATGCAGTCCCCCGCAGGGCAGGAAGAGGCGCGGTATCGGGCGCTGCAGGCGGTGGATCCGCGCGCGCCCAGCGCCCTGGAGACCTTCACCACCGGCCTGCATGACGAGAGCTGGCGTGTGCGCCACGCGGCGGCGGAGGGCCTGCGCCGCGTGCCGGATGCGCCGGGCGTCACCGCGCGGCTCATCTCCGTCCTGGGCGAGCGCGGCGAGACGGGCGCGCGCAACGCGGCGGCCGAGGCGCTGGCCGGAATGGGGCCGGTGGCGGTACCTCCGCTGGTGCACCTGCTGGAGCATGAGGATCCGGATCAGCGCAAGCTGGCGGCGGACATCCTGGGCCAGCTGGGCCGGCCGGAGGTGGAGGACGTGCTCCTGCGCGCGCTCTCCGACGACGACCTCAACGTGCGCGTGGCGGCTGCGGAGGCGCTGGGCCGGATGGGCGGGGACGCCGCGGCGCGAGCGCTGGAAGGCCTTCTGGACGCACCCACGCTCCTGTTGCGGCTGGCCGCGCTGGAGGGGCTCGCGTCGCTCAAGCGCGCACCTCCGTTGGAGCGCGTGATGGCGCTGGTGGAGGACCCGGGGGTGCAGCGCAGCGCCCTGCGGCTGTTGGGCCTGTACGCCCCGGGCGTGGCCACGGAGCGCATCTGCCGGGCGCTGGCGTCGCCGGTGCGTTCGGTGCGCGAGGCTGCGCTCGTCGCGCTCGGGAAGCAGGCCGTGGGGCTGGGCCCGTATGAGCGGGGTGAGCTGGATGCCGTGGCGCGCTCGGTGCTGAGCGGCATCCCGGGCGTGACGGCGCACGTGGCGCAGGCCCTGGACGGCGATGACGTCCGGGTGCGCGCCGGCGCTCTGGTGGCGGCCGGAGCGCTGGGCGAAGCGTCGCTCGCGGTGGCGGTGGCGGAGGTGGCGCGCGAGGACCGGCTGTTGCGCGAGGTGCTCTTCACGCTGGGCCAGCTGGGGCCGGAGGGCCGGCGCCTGCTGCTCGGGAGCATGGGCACGCTGTCGCTGCCCGCGCGCACGGTGGCGGCCGAGGCGCTGGTGCTGCTGGTGGACTCGACGTCGGTGCCGGAGCTGTGCGCGCTCCTGGAGTGGGCGGAGGACGACCTGCGCGCGGTGGTGGTGCGCGCGCTGGGGCGCACGCACTCGCCGGATGCCGTGGCGCCGCTGGTGGAGCTGCTCTCGGACCCCACGCTGTCGGCCATGGCGGCGCGAGCGCTGGAGCAGCTGACCGTGGCCCACCCGCTGGAGGCGCTGGCCGCGCTGGAGGCGGCGGTGGAGCAGCGCACGACGCCCGCGGCGGTGGCGGTGCTGGGCCGGCTGGGCGGCGCGAGGGTGTTGCCCGTGCTGCGGCGGATTGCCCGCGATGAAGACGCTTCCTGGCGCGCGGCGGCGGTGGAGGCCGCGGGCCGTGCGGACGGCGAGGCCGGCCTGGAGCTGGCGCGCGGCGCGCTGGCGGACGAATCCCCCAAGGTGCGCATCGCCGCGGTGCGCTCCCTGGGGCAGCAAGGCGGCCGGGAGGCCGCGACGTTCCTGGGGCTCGCGCTGAAGGACGAGGACCGCGGCGTGCGCGTGGCCGCGGTGGAGGCCGTGGGCGTGGCGGGCGCGAAGGAGCGCTCGCCGGACCTGGAGGCCCTGGTGCGCCACGGCGACGGTGCGCTCGCGATGCTGGCGGTGCGCGCGCTGACGAAGCTGGGGACGGTGGGCACGGGCGTGCTGTGGGACGCGCTCAGCCATCACGACGCGGAGGTGGTGAAGGCGGCGTTGCCGGCGCTGGGGTCGGCGGAGGCCTCGGCGGATGGGGCGGCGCTGGCGATGTCGCTCCTGGGTCATCCCCGCTGGGACGTGCGGGTGGCCGCGGCGCGCGTGCTGGGCGGAATGGGGCGGCCGGAGTGCCTGCCCGCGCTCCAGCAGGCGATGTCGGTGGAGCAGGACGCGCTGGCGCAGGTGGCGCTGGCGGAAGCGGTCGTCCGGTTGTCGGGGCGGTGAGGGGAGGACTCGGATGCCACGCTTCGACGAGGGCCGCCCGGAGATGACGCTGGAGGAGTTCCGCCTGCTGCGCGACCACGTCTACGCGCACTGCGGAATCCTCATCCACGAGAACATGAAGTTCGTGATGGAGCGCCGGCTGTGGCCCCGGCTGGAGGCGCTGGGGATCCAGGACTTCGGCTCCTATCACCGCTACCTGCGCTACGACGCCCAGCGCAGCGCGGAGCTGGAAGCGGCGGTGGAGTCGCTCACCACGCACGAGACGTACTTCTTCCGCGAACCCGCGCAGCTCAAGGCCTTCTGCGAGGAGCTGGTCCCCATCCTGGAGAAGCGCAACGCGCACACGCGGCGGCTGCGGCTGTGGTCGGCGGGGTGTTCCTCCGGTGAGGAGGCGTACACGCTGGCCATGCTGCTCAAGGAGAGCGGCCGCTTCGACGACTGGGACGTGGAGGTGCTGGGTACGGACCTGTCGCGCCGCGTGCTGGCCGTGGCCCGCCGCGCCGAGTACGGCCCCAGCGCCCTGCGCGCGACGCCGCCGGACCTGCTGGAGCGCTACTTCATCCCCGTGGGAGTGAACCGCGTCCGCGTGCGCGACGACGTGAAGGCGTGGGTGAACTTCGGTCACCACAACCTGTCGGACGTGGCGGGCAGCCAGCTGGTGCCGCGCTCGGACGTCGTCTTCTGCCGCAACGTGATGATCTACTTCGACCTGGCCGCGCGCCGCCGCGTGCTGGGCGTCATCCGCGACCGGCTCTGTCCCGGGGGCTACCTGCTCCTGGGCCACGCGGAGAACCTGCTCAGCCTGGGCGCGGACTTCGAGCTGGTGCACCTGAAGGGCGACCTCGTCTACCGCCGGCCCGAGCTTCCGGGCGGGGAGGGCCGCTGATGGCACGCCCGCTCACGGTGCTCGTCATCGACGACTCGGCCACCAACCGGCGCACGCTCACCACGCTGCTGGAGTCCTCCCAGGAGGTGATGGTGCTGGACTGGGCCCAGGACGGCGAGGAGGGGCTCAAGAAGGTCCTGGACCTGAAGCCCGACGTGGTGACGCTGGACCTGGAGATGCCCCGGCTGGGCGGCCACACCTTCCTGCGGCTGCTCATGCGCGCGGCGCCCACGCCCGTCATCGTCATCTCCAGCTACGCGCACAGCTCGGACGTGGGCAAGGCGCTGGAGCTGGGCGCGTTCGACTTCATCGCCAAGCCGCCCCAGGGCACACCCGCGGCGCTGGAGCACCTGCGGCGCGAGCTGCTCGACAAGGTGCTCGCGGCGCGCCACGCGAAGTCCGGGGGGCGCCACGGGGCCCCGCCGCGCGCCTCCCTGCTGACGGGGGAGGTGCCGCAGGTCATCGCCGTGGGCGCGTCCACGGGCGGGCCTCCCGCGGTGCAGCGGCTGCTGGAGGGACTGGCCGTCGAGCCGACCGTCAGCGTGCTGGTGGGCCAGCACATGCCCTCGCAGTTCACCAAGGCCTTCGCGGAGCGGTTGGACCGCATCGGCCCCTTCACGGTGACGGAGGCATGCGAGGGCGACGTGGTGAAGCCGGGCCACGTCTACATCGCACCAGGAGGCCGCCACCTGGTGCTGTCGGACCGCACCGGGCGCCTGGAGCTGCGCACCCCGTCGCCGGTGCCCATGGACAAGTACGCACCGTCGGTGGACCGGCTCTTCGAGAGCGCGGCGGAGGTGCTGGGGCCGCGCGCGGTGGCGGTGGTGCTGACGGGGATGGGGGCGGACGGGGCGCAGGGGGTGCGCGCGGTCCGCCGCGAGGGCGGAGAGACGTGGGCCGAGTCCGAGGACACGGCGGTGGTGTACGGCATGCCCAAGGAGGCCATCGCCACGGGCGCGGTGAGCCGGGTGCTGGCCCTGGACGCCATCGGGACGGAGTTGGCCGCGCTGGTGCGCCGCCGACGCCAGTCTGGCGGGCAGTGAATCGCTGGCTGCATGACAGCCGCCGCACAATCCCGGGCCGGCCGGCGCGCGGGTGCTAGGCTGGTGCCCATGTCGCAGCAGATCCGCGCGCTGGTGGTGGATGACTCGCAGGCCATGCGCCGCAGCATCATGTACGCGCTCCAGCGCCTGGCCGACGTGGTCTGTATCGAGGCCCAGGACGGCGTGGAGGGGCTGAAGAAGCTCTCCACGCAGGGCCGCTTCGACCTGGTGATGACGGACATCAACATGCCGTTGATGGATGGGCTGAAGCTCATCCACCACATCCGCCAGACGGAAGACCACCGGGCGGTGCCCATCGTCGTGGTGACGACGGAGGGCGCGGCGGCGGACCGGGCGCGGGCCATGGCGCTGGGGGCCACGGCCTACCTGGTGAAGCCCGTGCAGGCCCGCGTGGTGCTGGACACGGTGAAGGAACTGCTGAAGCTCGGCTGAGCTTCGACAGGACCCCCAAGGGCACGCATGGAACCGGCGCTGGACGTCGAGGGGCTGGAGAAGACGTACGGCGCGGTGCGGGCGGTGCGCGGCCTCTCCTTCCAGGTGGCACCGGGCGAGGTGCTGGGCCTCGTGGGACCCAACGGCGCGGGCAAGACGTCCACGCTGCGGTGTCTGGCCGGCATCCTCCCGCCCTCCGCGGGGCGCGTGCGGGTGGCGGGCTTCGACGTGGCACAGGCCCCGGTGGAGGCGAAGCGCCAGCTGGCCTTCCTTCCGGACGAGCCGCGCTTCTTCGAGTACCTCACCGTCTGGGAGCACCTGAACTTCACCGCGCGCCTCTACGGCGTGGAGGACTGGGAGGAGCGGGGCCGCGCGCTCCTGGAGGAGATGGAGCTCACCGGCCGGGAGAAGTCGCTGCCGGGCGAGCTGTCGCGGGGCATGAAGCAGAAGCTGTCCATCGCGTGCGGCTTCCTGCACCAGCCCCGGCTCATCCTCCTGGATGAACCGCTGACGGGGTTGGATCCGCTGGGCATCCGCCGCATGAAGGCCTCGCTGCGCCGCCGCGCGGAGGAGGGCACGGCGCTGGTGCTGTCGTCGCACCTGCTCCCGCTGGTGGAGGAGCTGTGCCACCGGCTGCTCGTCATCGCCGGAGGGCGCGCGGTGGCGCTGGGCTCGCTGCCGGAGATCCGCGAGCAGATGGCGGGCGGAGCCGGGGACGGCGCGTCGCTGGAGGAGCTGTTCGTGCGCATCACCAGCGCGGCGTCGGAGGAGGCGCGGGCGCGGGGGAACGAACCGGCGTGAGCTTCCCGAGCGCGGTGGCGTTCCTCTGGGTGAGGACGTGGCGCAACCGGGTGGTGCGCCAGGTGCAGCGGCTGAAGCGTCCGCGCTACCTCCTGGGCGCGCTGGTGGGGCTCGCGTACCTGTACTCGCTGGTGGGGCGCAGCGTCTTCGTGCAGGGCACGGGCCGCGCGGTGTCCCCCAACGCGAGGCTGTTCGCGGAGTTCTCGCTGGAGGTCTCCGTGCTGGGCACGCTGGTGACGGCGTGGGTGCTGGGGGCGGACCGGCCCGCACTGACCTTCACGCAGACGGAGGTGCAGACCTTCTTCGCCGCGCCCGTCACGCGCAAGGCGCTGCTGCACTACAAGCTGCTGCGCGGCCTCTTGAGCGCGATGCTCGCGGCGCTGGCGGCGACCCTCTTCGTGGGGCGCTTCACCAGCCCCCGCCCGGTGCTCTTCTTCCTGGGCGCGGCGCTGGCCATGGGGACGCTCTACCTGCACGGCACGGCGGCGTCCTTCGTGCGCGCGTGGCTCGTGTCTCAAGGCCGCTGGGGCAGCGCGGTGCGGTGGGCGGTCGTGGCGGTGGTGATGGTTGCGGGGATGGGCACGCTGCTGTCCACGCTGCGCGATTACCCGCTGCCGGAGAACCTCTCTCGTCCCTTCGCCGTGCGCGAGTGGTTGCGCGAGGTGCTCGACGCCCCCGGGCCCCGAGCGGTGCTGTGGCCGGGCCGGGCGCTGGTGGCCCCCGCGATGGCGCGAAGCTGGGAGGGCTTCCTGCGCTACCTGCCCGCGTCGCTGGCGCTGCTGGTGGCGCACTATGCCTGGGTGCTCGCGGTGGAGGTGCCCTTCGAGGACTCCGCGGTGGCCGGGGCGGAAGCGCGGACGCGGCGGCGGGAGCAGCGGGCCGCGCGCTCGGGCTCCATCCGCGTGGGCCGGGTGCCCTTCGTGCTGAAGGCCCGGGGGCGTCCGGAGGTCGCGCTCCTATGGAAGAACCTCATCGCGCGCAGGCGCATGGGCAGCGGACTGGTGATGCTGCTGTCCTTCGGGGTGCTGGGCGCCGTGTTCGCGCTGGTGATGGGAGACACGCGGCTGTTCTCCAACAGCCGTGAGTTCCTGGGGCCCATGGCCTTGATGGTCGCGCTGGCCATGGCCGTGATTGGCCCGAGCGCGTTCCGCACCGACCTGCGCATGGACCTGCCGAAGCTGGAGCTCTTGCGCGCGCTGCCGCTCACGGGGTGGCAGGTGGTGGGCGCGGAGCTGGCGGCATCCGCGCTGACGTTGGGCGTGGCGCAATGGGTGATGTTGCTCCTGGCGCTGGTGCTGGGCGTGGGCGCGGACGACGTGACGCTCGCGCCGTGGTCCACACCGGTGGTGCTGGGGCTCCTGCCGGTGTTGCCGGCGCTGGGGCTGGCGGGGCTGTTCGTGCAGAACGCGGCGGTGGTGCTGCTGCCCGCGTGGATTCCGGCGGACTCCGAGCGGGCGCGCGGCGTGGAGGCGCTGGGCCAGCGGCTGCTTACGCTGGTGGGCACGCTGGTGGTGACGTTCCTGGGACTGTTGCCGGCCGCCGTGGTGGCCCTCCTCGTGGGCTATCCGCTGTTCACTGTCATGGGGCGGTGGGCGGTTCCGCTCGCGGGGCTGGCGGCGGCGGGGGCACTCTTCGCGGAGGTGGCGCTGGGCGTCGCCGTCCTGGGCCGCGCCTTCGAGCGGCTGGACGTGTCGGAAGAACAGTCGAACGAAGCGTGAACGCGAGCACGAAGGGAGCATCTCCATGAAGGTCGGCTTCATCGGGTTGGGGAACATGGGCACGCCGATGGCGAAGAACCTCGCCGACGCGGGCCATGAACTCGTCGTCTGGAACCGCACCGCCTCCAAGGCGGATCCGCTGAAGCAGCAGGGCGCGCGCGTGGCGAAGACGCCCGCGGAGGCCGCTCGCGACGTGGAGGTCGTCGTGTCCATGCTCGCGGATGACCACGCCGCGGAAGAAGCCGTGCTGGGGAAGGACGGCATCGTCAGTGCCCTTCCGAAGAACGCCATCCATGTCTCCTCCAGCACCATCTCCGTCGCGTTGTCGGAGCGCCTGACGAAGGCGCACACGGACGCGGGGCAGGGCTACGTCTCCGCCCCCGTCTTCGGCCGGCCCGAAGCCGCCGCGGGCAAGCAGCTCTGGGTGGTCGCCGCGGGCCCGAAGGCGCAGGTGGAACGCGTGCGTCCGGTGCTCACGGCCCTGGGGCGCGGCCTCACGGAGCTGGGGGAACGGCCCTCCGCCGCGAACACGGTGAAGCTGTCCGGCAACTTCCTCATCGCGTCGATGATGGAGGCGCTGTCGGAGGCCTTCGCGCTCGCGGAGAAGTGCGGCGTGGAGCGCGCCGCGTTCCTGGACGTCTTCAAGTCCGTCTTCGCCAAGGCTCCCATCTTCGAGAACTACGCCGGCGCCATCGCGAAGGGGCAGTACTCGCCCGCGGGCTTCGCGCTGCGCCTGGGCCTCAAGGACGTGTCGCTGGCGCTCGAAGCGGGAAGGGCCGCCGAGGTGCCGCTGCCACTCGCGAGCCTCCTGCGCGACCACTTCCTCACCGGCGTCGCCCAGGGGCGCGGCGATGAGGACTGGTCCGCGCTCGGCGCGCTCGCACAGGAGCGCGCCGGCATCACGAAGAAGGGCTGAAAGACGAAGGGCCTTCCGTGGACGCGCCACGGAAGGCCCTTGCTGACTTCAGTGCGCGATGGCCCGGGCTAGAACGTCGCGGAGCCCGGGACGCGCGGGTAGGGGATGGCGTCGCGGATGTTCTGCAGGCCGCACATGTAGACGATGAGCCGCTCGAACCCCAGGCCGAAGCCCGCGTGCGGCACCGTGCCGTAGCGGCGCAGGTCGCGGTACCACTGGTAGTGGGCGGGATCGAGGCCGAACTTCTTCATGCGCGCGTCCAGCACGTCCAGGCGCTCCTCGCGCTGGCTGCCGCCGATGATCTCGCCGATGCCCGGCGCGAGCACGTCCATCGCGGCCACGGTCTTCCCGTCCTCGTTGATGCGCATGTAGAAGGCCTTGATGGCCTCCGGGTAGTTCATCACCACCACGGGCCGGCCCACGTGCTCCTCGGTGAGGTAGCGCTCGTGCTCCGTCTGGAGGTCCTTGCCCCACTCTGGCGCGTACTCGAACTTCTTCTTCGCCTTCTGGAGGATGGAGACGGCCTCCGTGTAGTCGATGCGTTCGAAGCTGGAGCCGATGAACTTCTCCATCCGCTCCGTGACGCCCTTCTGCTGGCGCTCCTCGAAGAACTTCATGTCCGGCGCGCACTCGTCCAGCACGGCCTTGAACACGTACTTGAGGAACCGCTCCGCCAGCAGCGCGTCCTCGTTGAGGTCCGCGAAGGCGATCTCCGGTTCAATCATCCAGAACTCGGCCAGGTGCCGCGTGGTGTTGCTGTTCTCCGCGCGGAACGTGGGGCCGAACGTGTAGACCTTGGACATGGCCAGGCAGTACGCCTCCACGTTCAGCTGCCCGGACACGGTGAGGTAGGCCTCCTTGCCGAAGAAGTCCTTGCCCCAGTCGATCTTCCCGTTCTCACCCCGCGGCGGGTTGTGCGCATCCAGCGTGGACACGCGGAACATCTGCCCGGCGCCCTCCGCGTCGCTCGCGGTGATGATGGGCGTGTTCACCCAGCAGAAGCCCTCACCGTGGAAGAAGCGGTGCACCGCCTGCGCCGCCGCGTTGCGCACGCGGGTGATGGCCCCGAAGGTGTTGGTGCGCACGCGCAGGTGCGCCACCTCCCGCAAGAACTCCAGCGAGTGCTGCTTCGGCTGGATGGGGTAGGTGTCCGGGTCGTCCACGAGGCCCAGCACCTGCACCTCGTCCGCCTGGATCTCGAAGGCCTGCCCCTTGCCCTGGGACTGCACCAGCGTGCCCCGGCAGATGACGGAGGCGCCCGCGGTGAGGTGCAGGACTTCCTTCTCGTAATTGGGCAGCGAATTGGGCGCGACGACCTGGATGGGGTCGAAGACCGACCCGTCGCTCACGTTCACGAAGCTGATGCCCGCCTTGGAGTCGCGGCGCGTCCGCACCCAGCCGCGCACCTCCACCTTCGAGCCCGCTTCGATGGCCCCCGACAGGGCCTTCTTCACACTCACGACCTGCATGGTGCTCTCCCTCTGCTCCAGACCGGGAAGGCGAGTTAGTCGCGCCCGGCCCCGAGGGCAAGCACCGAGCGAGGGCTGACCCTGCCCCGGGGCCGGCCTGGTCCCCGCCCATCCGGGTTTCCCGGTCAGGGCCCGGGGGGCGCCAGCCGTCCAGGCTTTCGACGCGCCAAGACTTGTTGCCCGCGTGTCCTACCTCCCGCTAAGAGTCCGAAAAGCCATGGCGATGAACGAGCGTTACGAGCCGCAGTCGATTGAAGGAAAGTGGCAGACCCGCTGGGAGCAGGAGGGCCTCTTCCGGGCAGGCAGGCGCCCGGATGCCCCGAAGAAGTACGTCCTGGAGATGCTGCCGTACCCCAGTGGCCAGATGCACATGGGGCATGTGCGCAACTACCTCATCGGGGACGTCTACGCGCGCTACTACCAGATGCGCGGCTTCGACGTGCTGCACCCCATGGGCTGGGACGCCTTCGGCCTGCCGGCGGAGAACGCGGCCATCAAGGACGGCGTCCACCCGGCCATCCGCACCCGCGAGAACATCGAGTCGTTCAAGGCGGAGATCAAGACGCTCGGCTACAGCTACGACTGGACACGCGAGGTCAACACCAGCCAGCCGGAGTACTACCGCTGGAACCAGTGGTTCTTCCTCCAGATGCTCGAGCGCGGGCTCGTCTATCGCCGCTTCAGCAAGGTGAACTGGTGTACCGGCTGCCACACCGTCATCGCCAACGAGCAGGTGAAGGACGGCCGCTGCGAGCGCTGTGACTCCGAGGTGCAGGACAAGGAGATGCCCGAGTGGGCGTTCCGCATCACGAAGTACTCGCAGGACCTGCTCGACGCGCTCGACACGCTCAAGGAGTGGCCGGACCGCATCACCTCGGCCCAGCGCAACTGGATTGGCCGTTCGGACGGCGCGGAGGTGGACTTCCGCGTGCAGGGGCATGACGCCGCCCTGCGCGTCTTCACCACCCGCGTGGACACGCTCTACGGCTGCACCTACGTGGTGCTCGCGCCGGACCACAAGCTCGTGGCCCAGGTGACGACGGCGGACCGCCGCGCGGACGTGGACGCGTTCGCGAAGAAGATGGCCGCGCAGAACAAGACGGAGCGGCTGGGCGAGGACGCGGAGAAGGAGGGCGTCTTCACCGGCGGCTACGCGCTCAACCCGGTGACGGGCCAGCCGGTCCCCATCTGGATCGCCAACTTCGTGGTGAGCGACTACGGCACCGGCGCGGTGATGAGCGTGCCGGCGCACGACGCGCGCGACTTCGTCTTCGCGCGCAAGTACTCGCTGCCCGTGCGCGTGGTCATCCAGCCGGCGTCCGGCGACAAGCTCGGTGCCGGGGAGACGCTCGACGCGGCGTACACGGAGGACGGCGTCCTCGTGGACTCCGGTGACTTCACCGGCATGGCTTCGGCCGAGGCGCGCGTGAAGCTCGCCGCGAAGCTGGAGGCGCAGGGGCAGGGCAAGGCCACGGTGACGTACCGCCAGAAGGACTGGGGCTTCAGCCGCCAGCGCTACTGGGGCACGCCCATCCCCATCGTCTACTGCGAGAAGTGCGACCCGGAGCGCAAGGGCATCCCCGTCCCGGCGGATCAGCTCCCGGTGCGGCTGCCGGACATCGACACGCAGGCGGTGCTCACCGGCAAGGGGGAGCCGCCGCTCGCGAAGGTGCCGGAGTTCGTCAACGCGACCTGCCCGAAGTGCGGCGGCCCCGCGCGCCGGGAGACGGAGACGATGGACACCTTCGTCGACTCCTGCTGGTACTTCGCGCGCTACCTGTCGCCGAAGTACGACGTGGCGCCCTTCGACCCGAAGGAGGGGAAGCGCTGGCTCCCGGTGGACATCTACGTGGGTGGCCCCGAGCACGGCGTGATGCATCTGCTCTACTTCCGCTTCTGGACCCGGGTGATGAAGCTCCTCGGGCTGTCCCCGGTGGACGAGCCCGTCACGCGGCTGATCACCCAGGGCATCGTCAACGGCGCGGACGGCCGGAAGATGGGCAAGCGCTACGGCAACGGCGTGGCGCCCAACACCATCGTGGCGAAGTACGGCGCGGACACCGCGCGCACCTACGTGCTCTTCGCGGGCCCGCCGGAGCGCGACTTCGACTGGTCCCACGAGCAGGTGGAGGGCGTGTTCCGCTTCCTCAAGCGCGTGTGGACGCTGGCCGCCACGCACCACGCTTCCTCGGCGGAGGCCACGTACTCGGGCCCCTACGAGGGCAAGGCGCTGGAGACGCGCCGCGCGGCGCACAAGTGCGTCAAGCGCGTGACGGAGGCCATCGAGCGCCTGTCCTTCAACACCGCCGTCGCGGGCGTCATGGAGTGCGTGAACGCGCTCTACGCGGTGGGCACGCCGGAGACGCCCGCGGAGAAGGCGGCGATGGGCGAGGCGGTGCGGCTGCTCGCGCGCATCCTCACGCCCATCGCGCCGCACATCGCGGACGAGCTGGCGGAGGCCTACGGCGCGAAGGCGTCCACCGTCACGGAGGCCTGGCCGGAGTTCGACCCGGCGCTGGTGGTGGACGACGTGATTCCGTACGCCGTGCAGGTGAACGGCAAGCTGCGCGCGGAGGTGCGCGTGGCGGCGGACGCGGGCGAGGCGGACGTGCGCGCGGCGGCGGAGGCGGATGACAAGGTGAAGGCCGCCCTGGAAGGCAAGACGCTGCGCAAGTTCGTCTTCGTCCCCAAGCGGCTGGTGAACTTCGTCGTCGGCTGACGACGGGAGAGGGAGGGGCGGTGCCCGCGGAAGTGCTCGTCATGTGCTCCGCCTGCGGGCGCCCCCAGACGGCGGCCCGGCGCCGCTGTGCCTTCTGCAACGCGGAGCTGCCGGAGGCGCCCCTGCCGCCCCGGTCTCCCCAGGCTCCGGAGCCGCCCGCGCCGTCGCTGCCGGGCGTTTCCCCGCTGGCGCTGGACCTGGGCAACCGGCGCGCCCTGGCGGTGAACGACGCGCAGCTGTCGTTCCAGGGGCGCCCGGGCGGGGGCCCGACGCTCGACGTGCCCTGGAACCGGGTGCGGCGGCTGGAGTGGCGCACGCGGCCCTACTTCGAAGCGCTGGGGCTGCTCGCCTTCACCGCGCTGGGCCTCTTCTGGGCGCCGACGCAGGAGGTGCGGATCATGGCCTTCGTGGCGGGCGTCATCGGCCTGGGGCTCGCGGCGCTGTACCGCCACCATGGCCTCCGCGTGGAGCTGGATGACGGCACACGCATGGAATGGCCCCTGGGCATGGCGCTGAAGGGCTCCGCCCGCGAGGGAAGGCTCACCGCGGCCCGCGCCACGCTGGCGGACGCGGGGCGCATGCGTGGCGTCCCGCTGGCCGGCCCCGACGCTTGACGGAGGATCGCGGCCGGGTAGGGTGCGCGCCCATGCGGCCCTCAAGGAACGCGGTTCAGGCGGGTGCGGTGAAGGCGTTCCGGTGGGGCGTGGTGGCGGCGGCGATGCTGGGCGCCGGGTGCGGCTACCGCTTCAGCCCGTGGGGCTCCGCGCTGCCGGCAGGCACGGGCCAGGTGTGCGCTCCCATCTTCGCCAACGAGACGGCGGAGCCCGGGCTGGAGAACCTCTTCACGAGCTACCTGCGCAACCAGCTCATCCAGGCCGGCCGGCTGGATACCGCTCCGGGCTGCGCGTCCACGATTGAAGGGGCGGTGCTCAACATCTGGACGTCCCCGACCATCATCCCCAACAACTACCGCATCTCCACGACCGTGCGGCTGCGCCTCGTGAAGGAGGGACAGCTGCTGTCGGAGACAGTGGTGGCGGGGACCGAGGACTACCTCCAGGGACGCGGAAACGTCCTGGAAGCCGAGGCCAACCGTCAGGCCGCGCTGGCGCGCCTGGCGGAGCTGCTCATGCGCGACGGCTACGATCGGCTGGCCAGCACCTGGTGAGGACCGGGGAGCCCGGTCCTCGACCCACGGTGGTGCGACGGGACGACTAGGCCTTCTTCTTCGCGGCGGCCTTGGCCAGCCGGGAGATGCGGCGCGCGGCGGTGCGCTTGTGCAGGACGCCCTTGCTGGCCGCCTTGTTGAGGGTCTTGGAAGCCGCCTTCAGCGCGTCCGTCAACTTCGAACCGTCCTTGGAGGCAATGGCCTCGCGGGCGGACTTGACGGCGTCCTTCACGGTCGTCCGGACGTTCACGTTCCGGGCGCGGCGCTTCAGGGACTGGCGGTAACGCTTCTCTGCGGACTTGGTGTTCGCCAAGGCAATGCTCCAGCGGAAGGCAAGGCAAGGAAAAAGAGGGGCCGTCCTTACTGCGACGCCCCCGTTGCGTCAAGGCACACGTGCGATCGCGATCAGGATTTCCAGTTCCGGAACCCCTGGGAGGCCTCCGGAATGCCTCCCGGGGCCTCCACCGACGCTTCACGCCGGAAGAATCAAGCCGGTGGGGCGGCGTATTCCCACCGCAGCCCGGCGGGATCCACGAACTGGAAGCCCGCCTCGGAGTTGGCGCACGGCACCAGCCGCCCCGGATGGTGGGCCCGGAACAGCTCCAGGAGCCGGGCGACCCCCGAGGCGGAGGGGGCCTCCAGGGTGATGGCCAGCGCGGATCCGGCCTGCGCCTGGGCGCTGCCCGGCATGAAGACGAGCCTCAGGCCCGCGCCCGTGTAGGCCGCCGTGCCATCCGTCGTCCGGGTGGGAACCCAGCCCAGCCAGGAGGCCAGCTCATCCCAGAAGGCCCGCTGGGCCGCCACGTCCGGCACGGCCAGGCGCAGGGTGGCCACGGACGCGCGCGGCGGGTGGCTGGGCGGGGGCAGCGCCTTCTCCACGGCCTTCGCGGCCTGCCAGTGGCGCTCCATGTGCGCGAGCGTGGCGCCGCCGAAGGGGACGTTCTCCTCGTTCAGCTTCGCCTCGATATACTGGAAGCGGGTGACGAAGCGGCGCGTGGCCATGCGCAGCGCGTCCTCCGCGGGCGTCTTCACGAAGCGCGCGAGGTTCGCGAGCGAGAACAGGACGTCCCCCAGCTCGTGCTCGATGGCGTCCCGGTCGCCCGACGCGATGGCCTCGTCCAGCTCGCGCAGCTCCTCGTCCAGCTTGCCGCGCACCCCGGCCAGGTCCGGCCAGTCGAAGCCGATGCGGCTGGCCTTCTCTGTCAGGCGCTCCGCGCGCAGCAGGGACGGGGCCGCGGTGGGCACGCCGTCCAGCACGGAGCCCGCGCGCCCGGTCTTCTTCTTGCGCTCCTCCGCCTTCAGCTGCGCCCAGTTGGCCAGCACCTGCTCGGCGCCCTTCACCTGCTGATCCCCGAACACGTGCGGGTGCCGGCTGGTGATCTTGTCGCTGATCGCCGCGCAGACGTCCGCCATCGTGAACTCGCCCAGCTCCGCCGCCAGCTGCGCGTGGAAGACGATCTGGAAGAGCAGGTCCCCCAGCTCTTCACACAGCGGGCGCCACGGGCCGCCGTCGGCGACGCGGTCCATTTCATCCAGGACCTCGAACGCCTCCTCGGTCAGGTAGGGGCGCAGCGAGCGCAGGTCCTGCTCGCGGTCCCACGGGCAGCCGCCCTCGGCCCGAAGGCGCCGCATGATCTCCACCAGTCGTTCCAGCTCGTTTCCAGGCGCCGCCATTCATTCACTCCCGAGCAATCCCCCCGCCGCGGGATCCTGTAGCACGGGCGGTGGGCACCACATGATTTCGGATCGTCCCGCCTGTCGCCTATCATCGGACGTCCGGATGCTCCGCTCGTTCCTCGGCCTGTGTTGCAGCCTCGTGCTGCTTGTCCCCGCGCGCGCCCCTGCGTTGATGCAGGAGCCGCTCCTGCGCATCGAGGAGAAGGTCATCGAGCCGGAGCCGGATCCCAGCACCTTCCACGCCACGGAGGATGATCCGGTGGAGGACACCGGCCCCGAGGAGGCCGACGAACCGGATCCCGAGCCCCGCCCCGACACCCGGCGCCGCGTCATCGCCCCGCCGGCCCTGAAGTCCGCAGCCCCCGCCACTCCCGCGGCCCCCGCCGAACCCGCGCCCCCGCCCGTCGTCGTCCCGGCCCGTCCCGCGGTCACCCCGGTGATGGCGCCGAAGGTGACGGACGCGGAGCTGCTGGCCGTCTGGGAGAAGTGGAAGGCGGCCCGCTCCCGCAACGACCTGGCCGCGGCGGACGCCGCCCAGAAGGAGCTGCTCACGCTGCGCGAGGAGGTGCTCGCCTCCGACCTGGAACCCCTGAGCATGGGCTTCGTGCGCGAGGCCGGAGTCCGCCGCCGCGCTGGGGACCTGAGGGGCGCGCTCGCGCTCCTGGATGTGGCCGTGGCCCTGTCGCCCGGGCTGCCCGCCGCGCGCTTCGCCCGGGCGGAGACGTACGTGGTGGAGGATCCGCTGAAGGTGTCGCGCGGGCTGGGCGAGTGGAAGACCGCCCTCGTGACGCTGCTCGGTGACGCCCGCTACCGCCGGCCCGCGCTCACGGACCTGGGCGCGCTGGTGCTCGCGGCGTGGGCGGCCACGGCGGTGGCGGTGGTCGCGGTGCTCTTCCTGCGGCGGATCCGCTACGCGCTGCATGACTTCCACCACCTGTTCCCCCGGGCGGTCACGCGCTGGCAGTCCGGGCTCCTGGGCCTGATGCTCCTGGCGCTGCCCGTGGTGCTGGGCGCGGGCCTGGTGCCGGTGCTGCTCCTGCTCTTCGCCTCGGTCGCGCTGTACGTCGGCCGCGCCGAGCGCTGGGTGGCCGCCGTGCTGCTGATGGGCCTGGGCGTGATGCCGCTCGCCGCCGGGGCGCTGACGCGCTTCACCGTCTTCGCCGGCACGCCCGCGGAGGACGTCTACCTGCTGGAGCGCGGGGGCCTGTCCGCGGAGGGCGCGGCGGCCCGCGTGCGCGCCCGCGCGGAGGCTCGCACCGCCCGCTTCCAGGAGCTGGGCGCGCTCGCCTGGTACGAAGCGCGCCGGGGCCTGCTGGAGGAGGCGCGGGCGGACTTCAAGGCCGCCTCCGCCCTCAAGTCAGGCGACGCGCGGATGCTCACGCGCTTTGGCAACGCGCTCCTGGGGCTGGGCGACGTGGACGGCGCGGTGCTCCTCTACACGCAGGCGTCCAAGGCGGATCCGTCCATGGCGGCGCCGCACTACAACCTGGGGCAGGTGTACCGGCGCCGGGCCCGGCTCCTGCCGGATGATCAGCTGGGCAAGGAACTGGACCGCTCCACCTCCGCCATCGCCCAGGCGCAGGCCCTGGACAGCTCGCTCCTGCGCAGGGATCCGCCTCCGGAGGACCGCCCCCTGCTCAACCTCCTGCTGTTGGCCCCGACGGTGCCGGAGCGCGACTGGATGGGCCTGGCGGACGGCACCCAGGAGGGCGCCCGCGTGGAGGGCCAGGTGGGCCGGTGGCTGTCGCCCGTCCTGCCGGCAGGCCCGGTGGGCTGGGGGCTGACCGCGGCGCTCGCGGCCCTCTTCGCCCTCTTCGGAGAGGCCTCCCGGCGCATGAAGGCGTCGCGCGGCTGTGAGCGGTGCGGAAACGCCATCTGCCTCCGCTGCGACAAGGACCTGTCCGTGGGCGGCGCGATGTGCGGCCAGTGCGTCCACGTCTACGCACGCAAGAGCCAGGTGCCCAAGGAGTTCCGCTCGCGCAAGCAGGGCGAGGTGGACCGCCACCAGGCCTGGACGAAGCGCGTGACGTACGCGTTGGGCAGCCTGGTGTCCGGCGCGGGCCACGTGGGCACGGGCCTGCCGGTGCGGGGCGCCCTCTATGCCTTCGTGTTCAGCTTCGCCGTGGCCGCGCTGGTGCTCCACCGGGGCCTGGTCCGCACGCCCTACGGCGACGCGCCGCTGTACCTCAAGCTCGTGCCCGCGGGCACGGTCCTCTTCTTCGTCTACCTGCTGACCCTGCGCGGCCTGCGCCGCCACCAGCGGGGGGAGGCCTGAGCCATGTCCCTCAAGGGCACCCTCAAGGACTTCGGCATTGGCGACATCCTGCAGCTGATTGGCCAGCAGCAGAAGACGGGCACGCTCCACCTGCGCAACAAGGACCAGGAGGTGCGCGTCGGCTTCCAGGACGGCCACATCATCAAGGCCGAAAGCCTCACCCGGAAGCGCAAGGAGCTCATCGGCGCCATGCTGGTGCGCGCCGAGATCATCACGGAGACCCAGCTGGAGGCCGCGCTGGAGGTCCAGAAGCGCACCCTCAAGCGCCTGGGCGACGTGCTGGTGCAGAGCCACGCGCTCACCGCGGAGCGCTTCCAGCAGATGGCCCAGCTCCAGGTGACGGAGACGCTCTACCGCCTCTTCACCTGGAAGGCGGGCACCTACGAGTTCATCCAGGAGCCCGTGGAGCCCGGCCCCGAAGGCATCACCCCGCTGCGCGCGGAGACGGTGCTGATGGAGGGCTTCCGGATGGTGGACGAGTGGCCCGTCATCCGGAAGCGCATCCACCGCGACGACATGACCTTCGAGCGCGTCAAGGCGCTCCCGCCGCCCCGCGCCCACGCCGACGAGGGCGGGGAGCTGGGCGTCATTGGTCCGTCGGAGCGCCACGTCTATGAGGAGATCGCGGTGGGGCGCGACCTGCGCCGCATGGTGGACCTCTGCGGCCTGGGCGAGTTCGAGACCTGCAAGGCGCTCTACAACCTGGTCAAGGGCGACTACGTGCGCGCCATCGACCCGGAAGGCCGCGCTCCCGTACCGGAGGACACCCGCCTCGTCGCCCGGGTGGCCGGCCTCCTGGGCCGCGTCGCGGTGACCATGGCGGTCATCGCGGGGCTGGCCTTCATCGCGTCCCGCTGGGTCGGCAGGCAGGGGCACGAGCCCGGCGCCTCCCGGTTGGGGGATCCCGCCGCCCAGCGTCAGATTGCCCACGCCCAGCGCGTCCGCATCGAGGCCGCGCTGGAGGTGTTCCAACTGGAGAAGGGAACCCTCCCGGAGCGGTTGGATGCTTTGGTGGATGCCGGATTGTTGAGTCCGGAGGAACTGCGCTACCCGTGGCGGGAGGAGTACTATTACCGCCGCACGGCCGCCCGGCAGTTCATCCTCCTACCGCCCGTGCGCTAGCCCGCGGGCAGGCTCGCCGTCGAGAGATGGCGGGCGTGGGGGGAGGGGCGACGTTAAATTGAGAGCGAGCGATCACTGAACGAGGAACGACGCGCATTGCGAAACCCCGCCACGCTGGAAGTGCCCGCAGCTCGCGCTGAAACCACCCCCACCTCCGCCAAGGTGGACGTCCGTGACAACGAGACGACCCAGGCCCTTTGCGGAAACCAGAACGAAAACCTCAAGCTGATGGAGCGGCGCCTGGGGGTCCGGGTGGGGCAGCGCGGTACGGAGCTGCTTCTGTCGGGGCCCGCGGACGCGGTCGCCTTCGCCGTGCGGCTGGTGGAGAACCTGGAGGAGATGATCCGCGCCGGGCGCCCCGTCTACCGCGAGGACGTGGAACAGGCCATCAAGGTCCTGGGCCGCGGCACGGAGTCGCTGCAGGAGGTCATGCTCGGCACCGTCCTCAAGAGCTCCGGCAACCGGCAGATCGCTCCCAAGAGCATCGCGCAGAAGCGCTACGTGGACGCCATCCGCGCCCACGACATCGTCTTCGGCGTGGGCCCCGCCGGCACCGGCAAGACGTACCTCGCCATGGCCATGGCGGTCGCCTTCCTCCAGGAGCGCAAGGTCAAGCGCATCATCCTGGCGCGCCCCGCCGTGGAGGCCGGTGAGAAGCTCGGCTTCCTGCCCGGCGACCTGGCGGAGAAGGTGAACCCGTACCTGCGCCCGCTCTACGACGCACTGCACGACATGATGGCCGTGGAGCGCGCCCAGCACCTGGTGGAGCAGGGAGTCGTGGAGGTCGCGCCGCTCGCGTTCATGCGCGGCCGCACCCTCAACGACGCCTTCGTCATCCTCGACGAGGCGCAGAACACCACCGTGGAGCAGATGAAGATGTTCCTCACCCGCCTGGGCTACAACAGCAAGGCGGTCATCACCGGCGACGTGACCCAGGTGGACCTGCCCACGGGCAAGCTGTCCGGCCTGAACCACGCGCGCTCCGTGCTGCGGAACATCGAAGGCATCCACTTCTCGGAGTTCTCCGACGTGGACGTCGTGCGCCACCCGCTGGTGCAGGAAGTCATCCGCGCCTACGAGCGCTCCGAGGCCGCCCAGAAGGAAGCCCCGGCCGCCGCCCCTCCGGCGGAAGGCACGGAGTCCTGAAGTCGTGACGCCGCACCCGCCACCCCCGCTCCCAGCCTTGCGCCGGGACGGGGGTGGAGTCGCTGAGTGACCCACACTGCTGCCTGTTGGCTTACCCGCAAATTTCGCAGAGCGAACTGGCGTCCAGGCGGCGGCTGTCCCACCCTCACGAATTTTCCCCGTCGCTGCTTCCTTCTAGGGAGCCTGACGTCTTCGCAGGGTGAGGAGTTCCCCCATGGCCGATCCTGAATCACCAACCCCCGGGCCCAGTCCGCTGGACGCGCTCGCGGTCCGCCTGGGGCTCGGGCGGCGTGGGGAGTGGGGCCGGCGCATCGTGCAGGCCCTGCTGTTGCTCGTCGTCTCGGTGGGCGCGGGCTTCGTCATCTCCCCGGGCCTCTACAGTCAGCAGATTCCGGCGCTCACCACGGAGGCCCTGGGCAAGCCCTTCCGGGCCAACTCGCCCGCCGGCTTCAAGGCCGCGCGCGACTACGACATCGTCCACCAGTCGATGACGGAGCAGCGCCGCCGCGAGGCCCGGAGCGCCGTGCGCCCGGTGTACGACCTCAACCCGGCGGTGGTGGGCAACCTGCGCACGTCCGTGCGCGCGGCCTTCGCCTCCGCGCGCGAGCACCTGGAGGAGGAGAAGGACGCCCGCGCCGAGGAGACCCCGCCGGAAGAGGGCCAGGCCAAGCGCCGCCGCCCCACGCCGCTCACCCCGGAGGCCCTGGAGCGCCAGCGCCGCGACCGCGAGGAGATGCAGGCCCGGTTCCAGGAGCAGCTCTTCGGTCAGCGGGACGCGGGGCTGGAGTCCGAGGACTTCCAGGCGCTCGTCGCCAACGGCTTCTCGGAGGAGGCGGAGACAGCCACCCTGTTGCTGTTGGACCGGGCCTACCGCGCGGACGGCAGCCAGGTGTACGTGGCCGGCTCGCGGGATGAGCTGGTGCGTGAAGCGCCCCAGGGCCTCACCGTGCGCGACGTGCAGCACAAGAATGAAGAGATGCTGCCCGCGGGCGCCGCCCAGGTGGTGGACATGCGGGAGGCGCACCAGGAGCAGGACCGGTTCGCCTCCGTGCCCGGCAACGTGATGCCGGAGGCCCCGGCGGTGCAGCGCCGCGCGGTGCTGAGAATCGCCAAGCGGCTCGTGCGCCCCAGCCTGACCATCAACATCGCGGAGACGGACCTGCGCCGCCGGCTCGCGGGCGACGCGGTGAAGGACGCCGTCATCGCCATCAAGAAGGGCCAGCGCGTCATCGGCGACGGCGAGCTCGTCAACGAAACGCACCTCGTCATGCTGCGCGGGATGCGCGCGCAGACGGACCGCCTGGACCTGCTCCAGTTGCAGGTGGGCGGCACGGGCCTGGTGGCCCTGCTGGTGGTGGCCTTCTACGGCTTCTGCCGCGCGGCCTTCCGCCGCTTCCGCCCCACGCGCAAGGACGGCGTCCTGCTGGGCCTGTTGCTGGTGGGCCTGTTGGGCCTGCTCCAGGTCTGGGTGTCCATCGCGGACGCGGTGCAGGACCGCTACACGGCGCTGCCCATCGAAGCGTTCTATTACGCCTTCCCGGTGGCGGCGGGCGCCATGCTGGTGCGCTTCATCCTGGCGCAGGAGCTGGCGCTGTTCTTCGCCATGGTCATCGCGTGCCTCGCGGGCGTGATGCTGGGCAACTCGCTGGCGTTCGGCATCTACACGCTGGTGGGCTCGCTGGTGGCGGCGGACCGCATCGTCAAGGCGAAGGACCGTGTGGGCATCTTCCGCGCGGGCCTCGTCACCGGCGTGGCCAACCTCATCGCGGTGCTCTTCCTGTTCCTCGTGGAGGGCAAGGGCCTGGCCGGGGACACGGTCATCACCGCGGTGTGCGCGTTCTTCGGCACCGCGCTCGCCGTGCCGGTCATGGTGATGGCGCTGACGCCGCTCATCGAGGCCACGTTCGGCTACGCGTCGGACATCAAGCTCCTGGAGCTGGCGAACCTGAACCACCCGGCGCTCAAGGAGCTCATCGTCCAGGCGCCCGGCACGTACCACCACTCCATCATCATCGGCACGCTGGTGGAGAACGCGGCGGAGACGATTGGCGCCAACCCGCTGCTGGCCCGCTCGTGCGCGTACTACCACGACATCGGAAAGGGCCGGAACCCGCTCTACTTCGGGGAGAACCAGAAGGGCGAGAACCGGCATGACGGGCTGGCGCCCGCGATGAGCGCGGTCATCATCAAGCGCCACGTGACGGAAGGCCTGGAGATGGCGCGGCAGTACCGCCTGCCCAAGCTGGTGGCGGACGCCATTCCGCAGCACCACGGCACGCGCACGGTGGGCTTCTTCTTCCACAAGGCCTTGAAGGAGCAGGAGGGCAAGGAAGGCGCGCCCCCCATCGACGAGAGCATCTACCGCTACCCGGGCCCCAAGCCGCAGTTCCGCGAGGCGGCGCTGGTGATGATCGCCGACGCGGTGGAGGCCTCCACGCGCTCCATGCCGGAGCCCACCAGCGCGAAGCTCCACGCGCAGGTGCAGAAGATCATCAACGTCATCTTCTCCGAGGGCCAGCTCGACGAGTGCGACCTGACGCTCAAGGACCTGAACCTCATCTCCCAGTCCTTCCTGCACACGCTGGAGGGCATCTACCACACGCGGCCCGTCTACCCGGCGGGGGCGGTGGGTGGGGGCAAGGGCGGAGGCGCGCCGCTGATGATGGCGCCCGCGCCCGCCAAGACGGAAGCGAAGGACACGAAGGTGCGAACGGCGGGCATGTCATGAGCCGGAAGGTGGAGGGCGTGAAGCTGCGCAAGGGCAAGGTGATTCCGCGCGACGACGGCAAGCGCATCGAGGAGTTCGTCGGCGTGGCCAGCACGCAGACGGAGTCCGCCTCCGTGGCGCGCATGCGGGCGCCGCCGGGCTGGAGCGAACCCGCGCAGACGCCGGAGTTCGACGAGGTGGTGCTCGTCCTCACGGGCGAGCTCACCCTGGTGGTGGACGGCAAGCGCGAACGGATTGGCGCGGGCGAGGTGGGCCTGGTGCCGCGCGGCAAGCGCGTGGTGTACCGCAACGACTCGCAGGGCGCGTGTGACTACTGGTCCATCTGCGCCCCGGCGTTCCGCGTGGAGCTGGCGCACATCGAGAAGCCGGCGCCCAAGGTGAAGGCCGCGGACAACCAGGTGACGGTGCAGGTGGCGCACGGGCAGGGCGCGGACTACGAGCGCCTGCTCACCACCTGGGCCCGCGACTACTTGAAGCGCCTGGGGCTCACGGACTGCGAGCTGTCGCTGTCGCTCGTGGGGGACCGGGCCATCCGCCGGCTCAACCGCACGTGGCGGCAGAAGGACAAGGCCACGGACGTGCTGTCCTTCCCCGCCGGGGACCTGCCCAAGGGCACCCCGGGCCCGCGCCCGCTGGGCGACGTGGTCATCTCCCTGGACACGGCGAAGCGGCAGGCGAAGGAGTACGGCCGCACGCTGGAGTCGGAGATGGGCCGCTACCTCGCGCATGGCCTGTTGCACCTCTTGGGGCACGACCATGAGAAGCCTCGCGACGCGAAGCGCATGGCGGCCCTGGAGGAGCAGCTCCTGGGTGAGCGGGGCATGGTGGCGGACTCGCTGACCATCGACTCGCGCGAGCGCCGCGCGAAGCTCATCTGAAATCCCCGCCGGGGGGCTTGCGGCCCCCCGTGCCTCGTGTTGGATGGAACGATGCCCCGCCTGTCGTCTCTCATCGTCGCAAGCCTGTTGGGTCTCCTGCTGTCCGCGTCCCCCGCGCGCGCCGCGTCGGTGCCGCCGTGGGGCACGGGCGAGAGCCGGGGCGAGGACCTGTCCATCTGGCTGGTGACCTTCAGCCCCGGCGACGACGTCTTCTCGTGGTGGGGTCACGGCTCGCTGGTGGTGGAGGACCGCGCCCGGCAGATGCAGCGGCTCTACAACTACGGGATGTACTCGTTCGACGACCAGACGGTGGTCCACTTCGCCAAGGGCCGCCTGGAGTTCTGGGTCGGTGAGTCGAGCGTCAACGGCACCTTCCGCTTCTACAAGTCGCTGGGGCGTGACGTGCGCGTGCAGGAGCTCAACCTCACGCCCGAGCAGCGCGTGACGGTGGCGAAGAAGCTGGCGGACAACGTGCTGCCGGAGAACCGCGACTACCTCTACGAGCACTACAGCGACAACTGCGTGACCCGGCTGCGCGACATGATCGACGTGGCCGTGGGCGGCCGGCTGTCCGAGGCGGAGAAGGCCCCGGCCCGCATGACGCTGCGCGAGCACACGCGGCGCTACACGGCGGTGAGCCCGCCCGTGAGCTTCCTGCTCGACTTCATGATGAATGACTCCATCGACAAGCCCATCACCCGCCGCGAGGAGGCCTTCCTCCCGGACGAACTGGAGCAGCAGGTGGCGGAGCTGAAGGTGCCGGGCCCGGACGGACAGCCGGTGTCGCTGGTGGAGAAGCAGTGGAACTTCTACGCGTCGCCCACGCGTCCCCGGCCCCCCGCGCAGCCGCCCGCCTTCGGCCCGTACATCCTCGCGCTGGGCGTGCTCCTGGGCGGCGCCGCGCTGGGCCTGGCCGCGTGGGAGAAGAAGGGCAGCCGAACGGCGCGCATCCTCCTGGGTCTGGAGAACGTGGTGGTGGGGCTGGTGCTGGGTATCCCGGGGCTGGCGCTCGTCGTCATGTGGGCGGGCACGAACCACGTCGTCACGCACCACAACGAGAACCTCTTCCTCGCGAACCCCCTGACGCTGCTGGCCGTGCCGTACGGCCTGCGCCTCACCTGGAACAGCGCGAAGGCGCGGGCGCGGCTCAAGTGGGTGTGGGGCCTGCTCGCGGCCACCGGCGCGCTGGGGCTGGTCCTCAAGGTCCTGCCCTGGTTCGACCAGGACAACTGGCGCGCCATCGCGCTCATCCTGCCCATCTCCCTGGGCATGGCCGGCGCGTTCTGGCTGGACCGGCTCCGGGCGCTCGTGCCAGGAACGGCGCGCACGCCGCCCCGTCAGGATGCACGGGTGACCTCGCTCAAGGCCTCCTGAAACACCCCGGCTTTCCCAACTGTTTCGCAACGAAGGAGACGACGAACACCATGGCGAACGATTCGATGGAGAAGATCAACGCCCTGAAGGAGCGCCTCAACGCGCTCCGGGGGCATCTTTGACCTCGACCGCAAGCGGTCCCGCATCGCGCTGATTGAACGCGACTCCACGCAGCCCGACTTCTGGAACGACAACACCAAGGCCCAGGGCCTGTTGAAGGAGAAGTCCACGCTGGAGGCCAGCGTGGGCGCCTTCGACAAGACGATGCGCGGGCTGGACGACGCGCAGACGCTGCTGGAGCTGGCGGCGGAGATGAACGACGAGGCGAGCGCGCAGGAAGCGGAAGGCACGCTCGCGTCGCTGGAGGGCGAGGTCGCCAAGCTGGAGCTGGCGCGCATGCTCTCCGGGCCGCAGGACCGCAGCAACTGCTTCATGGACATCAACGCGGGCGCGGGCGGCACGGACTCCATGGACTGGGCCGCCATGCTCCTGCGCATGTACACGCGCTACGGTGAGACGAAGGGCTGGAAGGTCGAGCTCAGCGACGAGGTGCCGGGCGAAGAGGCGGGCTTCAAGAACGTCTCCCTGCGCATCGAGGGCGAGAACGCCTACGGCTACCTCAAGGCGGAAGTGGGCGTGCACCGGCTCGTGCGCATCAGCCCCTTCGACGCCAACGCGCGCCGGCAGACGGCGTTCGCGTCCGTGGACGTGTACCCGGAGGTCGACGACAGCATCCAAATCGACCTGCCGGAGAAGGACATCGAGCTGAAGTTCATCCGCGGCGGTGGCGCGGGTGGACAGAAGGTCAACAAGACGTCGTCCACGGCGCAGCTGCGCCACCTGCCCACGGGCATCATCATCACCTGCCAGACGGAACGCTCGCAGTCGGCCAACAAGGACATGGCCTTCAAGATCCTGCGCGGCCGCCTGTACGAACTGGAGATGAAGAAGCGCGAGGCCGAGCGCGACGCGGCGGAGGCGGCCAAGAAGGACATCTCCTTCGGCTCGCAGATCCGCAGCTACGTGCTGGCGCCGTACCGCATGGTCAAGGACCTGCGCACCGGCGTGGAGACGGGCAACGTGGACAAGGTGCTGGACGGTGACCTGGAGGAGTTCGTCACCGCGCAGCTCCTGGGCGTGAAGAACCCCAACCGCAACGCCGCCGCGGACTAACCGGCACCGGTCCTGTCCGGACGCATCCCACCCCTCCCGGGCCTCAAGGCCGGGAGGGGTTTTTCTTTGCCCGGGAACCTTTTTCCCGGAGCCGGTGTCAGGGGGCGGGGCAGGGTGGTGCGGTAGGATGGAGTAGGCCGTACACACAGGAGGCGCGGGTGTCACCGGGCGGAGTGCTCGACGTCGGACAGCAGGCCCTGGCCTCCGAGGCCCTGGCCGACCCGCGCCGCGAGGAACAGGCGCTGCTCGTCCGGCTGCGGCGCGGCGACCCGGAGGCCTTCGAGTCGCTGGTGCACCAGCACCAGGACCGCCTCTACGACTTCTGCTTCCGCATGCTGGGCGACCGCGAGGAGGCCCACGACCTGGTGCAGGAGATTTTCGTCAGCGTGCACCAGAACGTCCGGCGCTTCCGCGAGGACGCGCGCCTGTCCACGTGGCTGTTCCGCATCTCCAAGAACCACTGCCTCAACCGGCTGAAGTACCTCCAGCGCCGGGGGCGGGGCCGCTCGGACGTCTTCGACGAGGTGAGCGCCGCCGCCATCGCGGAGGGTGGGGGAGCCCCACCGCAGCCGGACGCCGCCCTGGAGGCTGCGCGTGAGCGGGCCCGGGTGCAGCGGGCCATTTCCCAACTGGACCCCGATGCGCGCATGCTGGTGGCGCTGCGTGACATCGAGGGCCTGAGCTACGACGAGATTGTCGACATCACCGAGCTGCCCGAGGGGACCGTGAAGAGCCGGCTCCACCGGGCACGCGAGAAGCTGGCGGACCTGCTGGGGCGCTTCGAACCATGAGCGGCGGCGGGTGGAGGTCAACGGACGTGGAACCGCGATTGGATCACCGCGAGGCGAGGGCGCTGTTTCTAGCGCTCGCCGACGAACAGCTGGCAGCCCCCCAGGAGCAGGCGGTGCGCAGCCACCTGGACGGCTGTGAGGAGTGCCGCCAGGGGTGGGACCGGTACGCCCGCACGGTGGAGCGGGTGCGCACGGTGGAGCGGGAGAAGGCCCCGCCCGCGCTCGCGTCGCTCGTGGCCGCCCGCGTGCGCCGCCAGCGCCGCTTCGGCCTGAAGGGCCTGCACCTGGCGCATGCCCAGCACCGCTTCCCGGTGGAGATCCTCATCCCGCTGCTGCTGGCCGCGGCGGTGGGCGCATTTCTCTTGATGTCTTCCTGACGGTCATTTCCGGGGCCGCCACCCCCTGGGATGCGTTGCGTACCGGGGGAGGCTTGGCTACGGTGCCGCGCCTTTCATACGAGCGCGTCATGGCCGACACCGAGAACAAGACCCCCCCAGGTGAGAAGAGCGGCGAAGCGGCGGACTCCAGCTCCAAGGAGCAGGAGATCTACCAGCAGCGGTTGGACAAGGCCGAGAAGTGGCGCGAGGCCGGCTTCAACCCCTACGGCAACGGCTACGCCCCGAAGCACCGGGCCGCGGACATCCTGGCCACGCACGCCAACCACTCCATGGAGGACCTGGAGAAGGACGCGCCCGTCTACGACGTCGCCGGCCGCATCGTGGCCATGCGCTCGTTCGGCAAGGCCGCCTTCATCAAGCTGCGCGACCGCTCCGGGGAAATCCAGGCGCACGTGAAGAAGGACGCGCTCGGGGACCTCTATGAGGTCTTCAAGCAGTGCGACCTGGGCGACTTCGTCGCTGTGCAGGGCCCCGTCTTCCGCAGCAAGACGGGCGAACTGTCCCTGTCCGCCACGAAGTTCGTGCCCCTCACCAAGTCCCTGCGCCCCCTGCCGGAGAAGTGGCATGGCCTCACGGACGTGGAGGTCCGCTACCGCCAGCGCTACCTGGATCTCGTCTCCAACCCGGACGTGAAGCAGGTCTTCTTGAAGCGCAGCAAGTTGGTGAAGTTCATCCGGAGCTTCCTCGACGGGCGCGACTTCGTCGAGGTGGAGACCCCGATGATGCACCCGCTGGTGACGGGTGCGGCGGCGCGGCCGTTCATCACGCACCACAACACGTACGACATCGACCTCTACATGCGCATCGCGCCCGAGCTCTACCTGAAGCGGCTCGTGGTGGGCGGCATGGATCGCGTCTACGAAATCAACCGCAACTTCCGCAACGAGGGCATCAGCACCCGGCACAACCCGGAGTTCACGATGCTGGAGTTCTATCAGGCGTACGCCACGTACGAAGACCTGATGGACCTCACGGAGGAGATGCTCTCGGAGGCCTCCCGCCACGTCACCGGCGACTCCAAGGTGAAGTACGGCGAGCACGTCATCGACTTCGGCAAGGGCTGGAAGCGCATCCCCATGCCGGAGGCCATCCGGGAAGCCGTCCCCGGCCTGTCCGACAAGGACATGGTGGACGTGGACCGCCTGCGCCATGAACTGCTCAAGACGGTGCACTCGGAGGTGGAGCGCCGCGCCGTGGACGCCATGAACCACGGTGAGCTGGTGGGCGCCCTCTTCGAGGCCCACGTCGAGCACACGCTCATCCATCCCACCTTCATCACCCAGTATCCCACCGCCGTCTCCCCGCTCGCCCGCCGCAACGACCAGAACCCGGAAATCACGGACCGGTTCGAGCTCTTCGTCGCGGGCCGGGAAATCGCCAACGCCTTCTCCGAGCTGAACGACCCCCTGGACCAGAAGGGCCGCTTCCAGGCCCAGCTGGACGCGAAGCAGCGGGGCCAGCAGGAGACCATGGACTACGACGAGGATTACATCCGCGCCCTCGAACACGGCATGCCGCCCACGGCCGGTGAAGGCATCGGGATTGATCGCGTCGCCATGTTGTTCACGGACGCCGCCAGCATTCGTGACGTGATTCTCTTCCCCCTCCTCAAGCCGCTGGCGAAGTAGCCACGAGGCCTCGTGCACCCCGCCGAACGGCAGACCGACTATCGCTGGCCCCTCCTGTGGGCCGGCGCCCTCGTGGCCCTCGTGGGAGCCATCCTCCTGGGGGTGGCCATCTCCGAGTCCGAGGCGTGGGCCGAGGTGGCCGGCGCCCTGGGCCTCTCCTTCGTGGGGTGGGGCGGGCTCGTCCAGTCCTTCGACGCCGGGGCGCTCGCCCTGGGCGCCCAGAAGGCCTCGGCCGTGGCCGGCCCCAAGGCGCTGGTGGCCGGGACGCTCGTCTGGCTGGCGGGCTGGGGCCTCATCGCCGCCGGCATCCGCCGCGCGCCAGCCTCCGGTGAGGGGCCGAGCCCCGCCGCCGGTGCGCCCCTGTACCCGCGCCTCGCGCGCTACCGGGACTTCTACTGGAGCACGCTGGGGGCCTACGGCGGCGGCATCCTCCTGGCGGAGCTGGTGCTGCTGCTCCTCCAGACCGTCCTCTCCAGCGGCGTGCCGTCCGACCTGGGCGGCGCGGCGCGCGAGGCGGGCGGGGGGCTTTCGCTGCCTCCGACCATCGCCTTCGCCATCGCGTTCATCGTGAGCATGGGCGTGGCGTTCGCGTCCGGCTTCGTGGGCGCGTCCCGGGCGCAGCGGCTGTCGTTCCCGGAAGCCACCATCGGCGTGTTCTACCTGGGCCTGCCGGTGCCCATCCTCCTGTCGCTGATGGAGCGCGTGCCGTCCCTGCAGCTGGCGCTGGGCTACCGGCTGCGGGAAGTGACGTACGTCGCGGGGCTCATCGGCCGGCCGGAGCTGGCGTACTGGCTCGTCTTCGCGGCGCTGGTGCTGGCGCTCGTCCTGGGCATCAACACGGGCTTCATCGCGGCGGGCAGCGGCCGGGTGGACCTGCGGCTGGGCTTCGAGCTCTTCGTCGCGCGCCGGCACGTGGCGGTGTTCCGCCCGTCGCTGCTGTTGGGCGCGCTCGCGGTGCTGATGTTCGGCATCATCCCGCCGCTCATCGTCTACTTCATCATCCGCGGGGCGGAGGCCGCCGTGGAGCGCACGCGCGTGAAGAACCTGGGCCTGGCGGATCCGCTCGCCGCCGCGTCCGCGCAGCACCGGATGAAGCTGCATGAGCAGTCGCCCACCATGATGATGACCGCCCTGTCGGTGGGAGGCGTGGGCGTGGGCGTGATGGCGCTCATCATCGTGCTCAGCGTGATGAGCGGCTTCGAGGCCGACCTCCAGCAGAAGATTTTGGGCACCAACGCGCACGCGGTGGTGTCGCGCTACGCGGGCGACCTGCCGGACTACGCGAAGGTCATGGACCAGGTGAAGCGCGTGCCCGGCGTGGTGGGCCAGACGCCCTTCATCATCAACCAGGTGATGATCGCCTCGGAGGGCAACGTCGACGGCGTCATCATCAAGGGCATCGACCCGCACACGGTCGGCTCGGTGACGGACCTGCCCGAGAACATCCTGCCCGGCGGCGACCTGGGCCACCTGGAGCAGCCCGCGAAGATCCTCCCCAGCAGCGCGGTGGAGGACGCGGAAGGCCGGAAGGACGCCGAGGAGGAGGACCCCATCATCGGCAAGCCCTCCAAGCCCGCGAAGCCCACGGTGCTGCCGGGCATCATCATCGGCCGGGAGCTGGCGGCGTCCTTGCGCGTGGTGGTGGGGGACCGGGTGAACGTCGTCTCCCCGCTGGGCACGGAGCTGGGGCCGTCCGGGCCCATCCCCAAGAGCCGCGCGTTCCGGGTGGCGGGCGTCTTCTACTCGGGCATGTACGAGTACGACTCCAAGTTCGTCTACATCCTGCTCAAGGAAGCGCAGGACTTCTTCGCGGTGAAGGGCGCCACCGGCATCGAACTGAAGGTGGCGGACATCGACGACGCGCGCCGCATCGCCAACCAGGTGGTGCGCGTGCTGGGCGGCTACCCCTACCGCGCGCGCGACTGGGGCGAGATGAACAAGAACCTCTTCTCCGCGCTGCGCCTGGAGAAGCTGGTGATGGGCATCATCCTGTCCATCATCATCATCGTCGCCGCGGGCCTCATCGTCGCCACGGTCATCATGCTGGTGCTGGAAAAACGGAAGGAGATCTCCGTCCTCAAGGCGCTGGGCGTCCCGGACGGCGGCATCGTGAAGATCTTCCTCGCCGAAGGGCTCCAGATTGGCGTGGCCGGCGGCGTGCTGGGCCTGTTCTCCGGCCTCGCGTGGTGCCTCTTCATCGAGAAGGTCGGCATCAAGCTGGATCCGGAGGTCTATTACATCCCCGCGCTGCCGGTGCGCATCGAACCGGTGCAGACGGCGCTGGCGGTGATCATCGCGGTGCTCGTCACCTACCTGGCGTCCATCTACCCGGCCCTCAAGGCGAGCAGCGTGGAACCGGTGGAAGGTCTGAAGGCGGAGTAGCCATGGCGCTGTTGTCCATCCGCAACGTCTTCAAGAGCTACTTCCTGCACGGCAAGCGCATTGACGTGCTGCGCGACGTGTCGTTGGACATCAACGCCGGCGAGCTCGTCTCCATGATTGGCGCGTCCGGCGCGGGCAAGAGCACCTTCCTGCACGTGCTGGGCACGCTGGATGCCCCCGCCGCCGGTGAAGTCCTCTTCGACGGCAGGTCCGTCTTCGCCATGAACGACGCGGAGATCGCCGAGTTCCGCAACCGCACCATCGGCTTCGTCTTCCAGAGCCACTACCTGCTGCCGGAGTTCACCGCGCTGGAGAACGTGGCCATGCCCGCGCTCATCCAGCGCCGGGACCGCGGCCCGTCGTACGCCTACGCCCGCGAGCTCCTGGAGCGCGTGGGCCTGGGCAGCCGCGTGGACCACCGCCCCGGCGAGCTGTCCGGCGGCGAGGCCCAGCGCGTGGCCCTGGCGCGCGCCCTGGTGCTCAAGCCCGCGGTGCTGCTCGCGGACGAGCCCACGGGCAACCTGGATCCCACGACAGGCGAGGGAATCCACCAGCTGCTCCGGGACGTCAACCGGGACCTGGGCATCACCGCCGTCGTCGTCACGCACAACGAGACGCTTGCTCGCTCCATGCCCCGCCGCCTGAGACTGGCTGGCGGGCAGGTGTCGGAGGCCTGATGGCCGCTCGCTTTTGGATTGAGGGGCCCTCCCCCCATCCCGTACATTGCCCCGCCTTTTCCTGGCCGGACTGCACTTGAGGCTCACCGTTCTGCGCAAGTCATTGCTCCCGCTGCTGGCGGTCGCCCTGTGGGCGCTCGGGCCCGTTTCCGCGTACGCCCAGGTGGACGTGGACGCGGGTTCGCCCGCCGTCGTCCCCCCGTCCACTCCCGCCGCCACGCCCGTGCTGCCTCCGGATGGGGGCTCTGTCTCGGGCGCGGACGCGCCGCTGGCGTCCTCTCCGGACGACGACGACACGAACGTCTCCCCCTCGGATCGCGTGGTGGAGATCCGCATCGAGGGCAACCGCCGCGTGGAGTCGGAGGCCGTCCGCCGTGCCATGCGCACCCGGGTCGGTGATCCGCTCGACCGCTCCGCGGAGGACCTCCGCGCCATCTGGGCCCTGGGCTACTTCACGGACGTGCAGCTGCTCGCGCAGCGCATGGCCAACGGCATCGCGTACGTGGTGCGCGTGGCGGAGCGTCCCACCATCCGCGCCGTGGCGCTCCAAGGCAACGAGGAGCTCAACGCGGAGGACCTGAAGGAGCAGCTGGACCTCAAGATCGGCACCATCCTCGACATCGAGGCCGTGCGCGCCACGCAGAAGAAGATCCAGGAGAAGTACGTCGAGAAGGGCTACTTCCTGGCGGAGGTGAACTACAAGCTGGAGCCGGTGGATGGCGGCGCCGCGGTCACCGTCGTCTACATCATCAACGAGCACTCGAAGGTGATGGTGAAGCAGATCACCCTCCAGGGCGCGGAGAAGGTGTCCCCGGAGGAGCTCAAGGCGACCATGATCACGAAGGAGGGCGGCTTCCTGTCCTTCTTCACCGGCGAGGGCACCTACCGCGAGGAGGCCTTCCAGCGCGACCTCGCCGTCATCCAGATCGCCTACTACGACCGCGGCTTCATCAACGTGCGCGTGGACAAGCCCACCGTGCAGCTGTCCGCGGACAAGCGCGACATCTACATCACCCTGCACATCACCGAGGGTGAGCCGTACGACATCGGGAAGATCGACTTCGCGGGCGACCTGGAGCGCCCGCCGGAAGAGCTGCTGCGGCTGATGAAGTCGCGCCCCAAGGAGCGCTTCAACCGCGGCCAGCTCTCCACGGACATCTCCAACATCTCCGACGTGTACTTCGACAAGGGGTACGCGTACGCCAACATCAACCCCGTCACCTCCGTGAACGCGGAAGACCGGACGGTGGACCTCACCTTCGACATCCAGAAGGGCCCGCTCGTCAACATCGAGCGCATCGACGTCGTCGGCAATACGAAGACGCGCGACAAGGTCATCCGCCGCGAGCTGCGCGTCTACGAAGGCGAGCTCTACAACGGCACCGGCGTGAAGCGCAGCCGCGAGCGCGTCACCGCGCTGGGCTTCTTCGAGACCGTCGAAATCACCCAGCACCCGGGCAGCTCCGACAACGCCATCGTGTTGCAGGTGGAGGTGAAGGAGAAGGCCACGGGCACCTTCCAGGTGGGCCTGGGCTTCTCCAACGTGGAGAACTTCATCTTCACGGCCCAGGTGTCGCAGAACAACTTCCTCGGCTGGGGCCAGAGCGTGTCCGCGTCCGCCCAGATTTCGGGCCTGCGCTCGCTCGTCCAGCTGTCGTTCTACGACCCGTACTTCCTGGACACGAACTACCTCTTGTCCGCGGAGTTCTTCCGCGTCCAGGCGGACTACGAAGGCTTCATCCGCAACTCCACGGGCGGCACCATCTCCCTGGGCCGCCAGCTGGTGGATGACGTGCTCGCCACCGTCGGCTACTCGCGGGAGTACGTGGACGTGCAGGCGGGGCAGGGCATTGGCGCGGTGCTGCTCGCCAACCAGTTCCAGTCCGGCGTCACCAGCGCGCTGCGCCTGTCCGTGTCCTTCGACCGGCGCGACAACCGCCTCTTCCCGTCGCGCGGCTTCATCCACTACGGCTCGGTGGAGACGGCGCCCTCGTTCCTGGGCGGCACGTTCCTCTTCAACCGCTACACCGCCTACTCGCGCCTGTACTTCCCCCTGCCGCTGGGCTTCGTCTTCAAGACGAACGCCACGCTGGGCTACGTGCAGCAGCTGGACTCCAGCAAGCCGCTGCCCATCAGCGAGCTCTACTACGTGGGCGGCATCAACACGATCCGCGGCTACTACCTGCGCAGCATCAGCCCCACGCTGCTCGTGCCGCGCGCGGACAACCCGGACGCCAACGTCACCGAGTTCCGGGTGGGCGGCAACAAGCAGCTCATCTTCAACTTCGAGCTGGAGTTCCCCATCTTCGAGAAGGCCGGCCTGCGCGGCGTGCTCTTCTACGACGCGGGCAATGCCTTCGGCTCAAACGAGAAGTTCTTCGAGGACCGGCAGGACAAGCTGCCGCTGGGCCTCTTCCACGCGGCGGGCTTTGGCTTCCGCTGGTTCTCGCCCATCGGGCCCCTGCGCTTCGAGTGGGGAATCCCGCTGACCAAGCGGCCGTCGGACGACAACATCCTGTTCGAGTTCACGATCGGTAACTTCTTCTGATAGGCATTGACCCCAAGGCCTTCCCGGCCCACCGCTTTCCGCCCCACCCGGGCGGAAGTGAACAGGCCGGGAGGGCGGACGTCGGAGCCTGCAGCACCCTTTCCGAGGAGCCGTAACCCATGTCGCTTCGAAGCACCCTGGCGGCCGCCGCCGCTGTCCTGTCGCTCGCCCTCCCGGTTGCCGCTTCGGCCGCCGAGCTCAAGGTGGCCTACGTCGACCTGCAGCGCGTGCTGCTGGAGGTGGATGACGGCAAGGCCGCCAAGGCCCGTCTCCAGAAGTGGCTGGAGGACCGCCAGAAGGAGATCGACAAGGAGCAGGAGACGCTCCGCAAGGAGAAGGACACCCTGGACAAGCAGGCCAGCGCCATGAGCGAGGCCACGCGCACCCAGAAGGCCACCGAGCTCCAGAAGAAGGTGATGGAGCTGGCGCAGAAGTACGAGCGCAGCCGCGCCGAGGCCGCCAACAAGGAGCGCCAGGAGATGGAGCCCATCGTCAACCGCATCGACCAGGTCATCGCGTCCATCGCGGAGCGGGACGGCCTGGGCATGGTGCTGGACAAGCGCGACTCCGGCATCGTCTTCGCGCTGTCCCAGTACGACATCTCCAACGAGGTCGTGCGCAGCTACAACAACAGCGCCTCCAAGAAGCCTGCGCCGGCGGCCAAGGACGCCCCGGTCAAGAAGTAGGCGTTGGACACCCCCGTGCCTTCCGCACCCAACGCGCACCGGCTGGGGGACATCGCCACCCACGTCCGGGGTGAGCTCCTCGGCGACCCCGGGCTGCTCGTCCATGGCCTGAACGGCCTGGAGGAGGCAGTCCCGGGGGAGGTGTCGTTCTACGGCAACCCCCGCTACCGCAAGCAGTTCGAGGCCACCCGCGCCTCGGCGGTGCTGGTGGGGACGGATGCCCCCGCTCGCGACGGCGTGGCCCTGGTGCGGGTGCCCAACCCGCACCTGGCCTACGCGAAGCTCCTCACCCTGTTCCACCCGGCCACGAGGCCCGCCGCGGGCATCCACCCGGCCGCCCACGTGCACCCGGAGGCCACGGTGCACCCGGAGGCCACGGTGAAGGCCGGGGCGGTGGTGGAGAAGGGCGCCCACGTCGGCGCCCGCACGGTGCTGCACCCCGGCGCCTACGTGGGCGAGGACGCGCGCGTCGGCGACGACTGCGTGCTCTACCCGCACGCCACGGTGCGTGAGGGGTGCGTGGTGGGCTCGCGCGTCATCCTCCACGCCTCGTCGGTGGTGGGCGCGGACGGCTTCGGCTTCGCCTTCGACGCGGAGGGCGAGGACGGCCCCCGCCACTTCAAGATTCCCCAGGTGGGCATCGTCCGCATCGAGGACGACGTGGAAGTCGGGGCCTGCACCTGCATCGACCGCGCGACGGTGGGTGAAACGGTGGTGGGCCAGGGGACGAAGCTCGACAACCTGGTGCAGATCGCCCACAACGTGCGCGTGGGCCCGCTGTCGCTCATCTGCGCGCAGGCGGGCGTGTCGGGGTCGGCGGAGGTGGGCACCGGCGTGGTGCTGGCGGGGCAGGTGGGCGTGGTGGGCCACATCCGCGTGGGAGACCTTGCCAAGGTGGGCGCGCAGTCCGGCGTCGCCCATGACGTTCCAGACGGACAGGTCGTCAGTGGCAGCCCCGCCATCCCCCACAAGGAATGGCTGCGCGCCAGCGCCGCGTCGGGGCAGCTGGCGGACCTGCTCAAGGAAGTGCGTGCCCTTCGCAAGAGGGTGGAGCTGTTGGAGAAGGAGAAGGGCGGATGATGGACATTGGCGAGATCCAGGCGCTGCTGCCGCACCGCTACCCGTTCCTCCTGGTGGACCGGGTGGTGGAAATCGTGCCGGGCCAGAAGCTCACGGCCTACAAGAACGTCACCATCAACGAGCCCTTCTTCAACGGCCACTTCCCGGGGCACCCGGTGATGCCGGGCGTGCTCATCCTGGAGGCGCTCGCCCAGGCGACGGCCATCCTTGCGTATAAGACGGAAGCCATGGACCCGACGCGGCTCGTCACGTACTTGATGGGCGTGGACAACGCGCGCTTCCGCAAGCCGGTGGTGCCCGGAGACCGGCTCCAACTGGACATTGAAGTCATCCGCCACAAGGGCGCCATCTGGAAGACCAAGGGTGTGGCGTCGGTGGATGGCGCCAAGGTGGCGGAAGGGGAGTTCCTCGCCACCGTGGTGGACAAGAACAAGGCCGCCAAGGGCGACGAGAGCGCGGCGCCGTAGGGCGCGTCATTCGCGCTGCTGAGGAGAGAAGGACATGGCGCAGGTTCATCCCACCGCGGTCGTCCATCCGGGGGCCCGGCTCCACGACACCGTGGAGGTGGGGCCGTTCTCGGTCATCGGGCCCCAGGTCGTCATTGGCGCGGGCACCCGCATCGGGCCGCACGTCGTCATCGAGGGCCGCACCACGCTGGGGGAGCGCAACCACCTCTTCCAGTTCTGTTCCGTGGGCGCGGCGCCCCAGGACCTGAAGTACGCGGGCGAGGACACGGAGCTCGTCATTGGCGACGAGAACCAGATCCGTGAGTTCGTCACGGTGAACCTCGGCACGGTGGCCGGCGGCGGGGCCACGCGGCTCGGCCACCGCAACCTGCTGCTCGCCAACAGCCACATCGCGCACGACTGCATCGTGGGCAATGAGGTCCTCCTCGCCAACGGGGCCGCGCTCGCGGGCCACGTCACGGTGGAGGACTCGGTGAAGATCTCGGGTCTGGTCGCGGTGCACCAGTTCACCCGGCTGGGGCGCTACGCGTTCATCTCCGGCGGCTCCATGGTCACCATGGACGTGCCCCCGTACTGCACCGTGCAGGGGGACCGGGCCACGCTGGTGGGCCTCAACACCGTGGGCCTGGAGCGCGGCGGCTTCACCGAGGAGCAGATTGGCCGCGTGAAGGAGGCCTACCGCATCCTCTTCCGCTCCAAGCTGGGCCTCCAGGACGCGCTCGCGCAGCTTCGCGGGGAGCTCTCCGGCCACCCGGAGGTGGAGCACCTGGTCCGGTTCGTGGAGACGAGCAAGCGCGGCGTCACGCGCTAGGCCCTTTCACGAGGGAACGAAAGGGGAGTGGGTGGAGCGCATCGGGCTCATCGCCGGGAACGGCCAGCTTCCCTTCCTCTTCGCGCGGGCCGCCCGCGCGCGCGGCCTGGAGGTGGTGGTGGCCGCGCACCGGGGAGAGACGGACCCGGCGCTGGAGCGGGAGGTCGGCCACTTCGCCTGGGTGCGCGTGGGGCAGGTGGGCCGCATCCAGAAGGTCTTCCGCCAGGCGGGCGTCACCCGGGCGGCCATGGCTGGCGGCATCGGCCACGTGCGCGCGCTCACGGAGGCCCGGCCGGACCTGGGCGCGGTGCGCATCATCTCCCGCCTGCGCAGCTTCCGGGACGACGCGCTCCTGCGCGCCGTGGCCGCGGACTTCGAGGCACAGGGCATCACCATCATCGCGCCCACGGACTTCCTGGGCGAGGTGCTGTGCCCCGAAGGGCACCTGGCCGGCCCCGCGCTGAAGCCCGCGCAGGAGAAGGACGTGGCCCTCGGCAGGGAGGTCGCGGTGCTCCTGGGGCAGGCGGACGTGGGCCAGACGGTGGTGGTGCGGGATGGCCACGTGCTCGCGCTGGAGGCCGTGGAGGGCACCGACGAGACCATCCGCCGGGGCGCGAAGCTGGGCGGCCCGGGCGCGGTGGTGGTGAAGCGCTGCAAGCCGGATCAGGATTTGCGCTTTGATTTGCCCGCCGTGGGGCCTCGCACGCTGGAGGTCATGGAGGAGGCGGGCGCTCGGGTGCTGGCGCTGGAGGTAGGGCGTACGGTGCTGTTGGACGCACCCGCCCTCTTCGCCGGGGCCACCGCGCGAGGCATCACCCTGGTGGGCGTGCGGTAGGCTTCCGCGGGAATCCGTTCCCCCGGGCTGGAGTTGCCTCCCCACCTCCCCCCGCGACGCCGAGGTTGACGCCGCATGTCCGTCCGACTCCTACCTCTCGTGGCCCTGCTGGGCCTGCCGCTCCCTGCCTCCGCGGAGGCCATCCGGGTCTCGCTGGAAGGCAAGGCGGCGCTGGGTGAAGGCGTGCCCGCGCTGCTCGTCCACATTGAAGAGCCCATCGACGGCTTCGAGGTGAAGCTCAAGCGCAGCGACGGCAAGACGGTGGAGCTCAAGGGGGGCGGCAAGCCGGGCATCACCCGCCGCGTCGCCCTGGAGCAGCCGGAAGGGAAGTTCCACTACGAGGGCGAGCTCACCGTGCGGTTCCCGGGCGGGGCGGAGCCGGGAAGCATGCCTCTCTCGTTCGACACGGAGCTCAACGGCCCGCTGAAGATGGAGGTGCGCCCGGAGGACGTGGACGTGCCCGGCCGCAAGCTGCGCTTCACGCTGTCCCGCCCGGCCGCGAAGACGGAAGTCACGGTGAAGATGGACACCGGCAAGACGGCCTTCGCGGGCGACGTGGACTTCAAGGGCGCGCCCGCGGGCACGCCCTTGGAAGTGAAGTGGCTGCCGGCGGAGGGCAAGGTGATGCACATCCGCCTGAGGGCCTACGACACCTCCGACTTCTACACGGGCGTGGACCTGTACCCGTGGCAGGTGGACATCCCGCATGAGGAGGTGACCTTCGCCTCCGGCCGCTCGGACATCCCGCCGGCGGAGAAGGGCAAGCTGGACGCCAGCTACAAGAGCATCACGGAGGCGTTGAATAAGTATGGCCGCTGGGCGTCGCTGCGCCTGTACGTGCTCGGGCACACCGACACGGTGGGAAGCACGAACGACAACCGCGAGCTTTCGCTCAAGCGGGCGAAGAGCATCGCGTCCTACTTCCGCCAGCGCGGCCTGAAGGTACCAGTGTTCTACGAGGGCTTTGGTGAGCAGTCCCCGGCGGTGCCCACGCCGGACGAGACGGCGGAGGCGGCCAACCGCCGCGCCGAATACATCATCGCGGTGGAGGACCCGTCCCTGACGAACGCGCCCTTCACCCCTCGCTGGCGCAAGCCTTGAGGTGTCACATGGTGGAACTTCCTCGCATCCGTTGGGCGCTCGCCGTGGCGGGCCTGGGCTTGCTGGGGACGGTGGGCTGCGCGCACTCGGTCCCCCTCGCGCAGCGCGTGCGGGTCGAGGACGAGAAGTGCACGCTCCTCCAGGCGCTGATGCGCCAGCCCGAGCCCGCGAAGGCCATCCAGAAGTTCGTCGCCGAGGGCAAGGAGGAGAGGGCCCCCGTGGTCGTCTACGTGCGCCACCCGGAGGAGGCCACGCTGGAGCGCTTCTTCACCGGCGACACCCAGTGCGCGAACGAGTCGTTCAAGGTCGTGCAGGAGAACGTGGTGGACGCCGTGGTGGTGTACCTGCAGGAGGTCCAGGGCGGCTACGCGTACGACGCGCAGCGCTCCAGCCCGGACCGCCTCACCATGGAGGGCCGTCCCCAGGGCACCGTGCGCAAGGACGGCACCGTGTGGGTGGCGGGCGCGGACGCTATTTGAGCAGGTCCTTCGCCCCGTCCGCGATGAACTGCACCGCGATGGCGGCCAGGATGAGTCCGGACACGCGCTCCAGGATGGCGACGCCGGACTGACGCAGCACCCGCTGCACCAGGCTGGACGCGTTGAGGATGAAGTAGGTCGCGGTGAAGGTCAGCACCACCGCCGCGACCACCGGCAGCGCGGACACGAAGGACGTCCCGGAGCGCGCCATCAGCACCATGGCGGTGGCGATGGCGCCCGGCCCCGCGAGCAGCGGAATGGCCAGCGGGACGATGGCCACGTCCTCCTTCACCACGCCCTCTTCCTCTTCCGTGGGGCTGGTGCGCGTGGAGGACGGCCGGGCGCGCAGCATGTCCAGGGAGGTAATCAGCAGCAGGATGCCGCCCGCCACGCGGAAGGCGCCCAGCGACACGGCGAACACCTGGAAGATGACGCGGCCGAAGACGGCGAAGAACAGCATCATCCCGCACGCCACCAGACACGCGCGCAGGGCGGTGCTTCTTATCTGCTGCTTGGTGTCCCCCGCCGTCATCGCCAGGAACAGCGGCACGACGCCAATCGGGTCCACCACGAAGAAGATGGCGGACAGCGACACGAGGAAGGTGGACACCATCCCGGACATCGTCATGGCGGCTAGACCGTGAAGCGCAGCTTCCAGACCATGCCCAGCGCTTCGACGAAGATCTTCTTGTTCATCTTCGAGTGCCCCACGCGCCGGTCCTCGAACACGATGGGGACCTCGCGCACGGTGAAGCCCTTGCGCAGGGTGCGGTAGGTGAGCTCGATCTGGAACGCGTACCCGGTGCTGCGCACCTCATCCAGGTTGATGCTCTCCAGCACGCGGCGGTTGAAGCACTTGAAGCCGCCGGTGAGGTCGCGCACGTCCACGCCCAGGATGCTGCGCGCGTAGAGCGAACCGCCGCGGCTGATGATCTTCCGGCCCACGCCCCAGTTCACCGTGCCGCCGCCATCCACGTAGCGCGAGCCCAGCACCAGGTCCGCGCCGCCTTCCGCGGCGTCCAGGAAGGTGGGCAGGTAGCGCGGGTCGTGGCTGAAGTCCGCGTCCATCTCCAGGATGAACGTGTAGCCCTCGGCCAGGGCCCACCGGAAGGCGGCCAGGTACGCGCGGCCCAGGCCCTCCTTCTTCTCGCGGTGGAGCACGCGCACGCGAGGGTTCTTCGCGGCCAGCTCGTCCGCCAGCTGCCCCGTCCCGTCAGGCGAGTTGTCGTCGACGACGAGGATGTCCACACGGGGGTCCGCCGCCAGCACCGCCTGGGTGATGGGGCCGATGTTTTCCCGCTCGTTGTAGGTGGGGATGCAGACCAGCGCACGGTTCATGACCCGGCGGACATACCCCAAACCCGGCGCTGGAACAGCAGAACCGACGCCAACCCGGTCGGTTCTCCGGCTCAGGAGACAGGGCGCGGGGGCAGCAGCTCCAGCACCGTCTGGGCCGCGCGGTGGGCGGCACCCACCTCGCCCAGGCGCCCGCGCACCTCGGCCAGGCCCTGGACCATGGCGTCGCGGGGCTCGCCGGGCAGCCACACGCGCCGCACCTCGGAGGCGATGTTCTCCGGAGTCATCTCCCCCTGGAGCAGCTCCGGCACCACGCGCCGGCCCGCCAGCAGGTTGATGAGCGACACGAAGGCCACCTTCAGCATCATCCGGCCCACCCAGTACGTCACCAGCGACACGCGGTACACGACGACCAGCGGCCGCTCCATCAGCCCCGCCTCCAGCACCGCCGTGCCGGAGGCCACCACCGCGGCGTCGCTCGCGCCCACCACCTCCGGGGCGCGCCCGTCCACCAGGACCGGCGTGACGCCGCTGCCCTCGAAGCGGGAGAGGATCTCCTCCTTCGCGATGGTGGGCGCCACCGGCACCACCACCTGGAGTCCCGGCCGCTCGGAGACGAGCTGCTTGGCGGCCCCGACGAGGGTGGGGAGGATGCGGCGGATCTCACTCATCCGGCTGCCGGGCAGCAGCGCGAGCGTGGGAGCGTCCTCGGGCAGGCCCAGGCGCTGGCGGAACTCGCGGGCGCTGGCCGACTTGGGCATCTGCTCCAGCACGGGACTTCCCACGTAGCGTGCGGGCACCCCGGCCTCCCGGTAGAAGTCCTCCTCGAAGGGCAGGATGCAGAGCATCCGGTCCACCAGCCGCTGGATGGTGCGCACGCGGCCCCGGCGCCAGGCCCAGATCATCGGGGACACGTAGTAGGCCACCGGGATGCCCAGTGCCTTGAGCTTCTTGGCCAGCCGCAGGTTGAAGTCCGGGATGTCCACCAGGATGGCGCAGTCGGGGCGGCGCTCCTCGGCGGCCTGGGCCAGGTCCTTCATGATCCGCAGGATGCGGGGGATGCGGGGGAGCACCTCGGTGATGCCCATGACGGACACTTCCCGGGCGTCGTGGATGAGTTCCACTCCCCGAGCGGCCAGCCGGGCGCCTCCCATGCCGAAGAAGGTGAGGTCGGGGCGCAGGGCCTGGAGGGCGGCGACGAGCTCCGAGGCGTGGGTGTCGCCGGAGGCCTCGCCGGCCACGACGAGGATGCGGGGGGAGGATGGCTGCGTCATGGGAGGCAAGACCCTCATCGTAGCTGATGCGCGGAGGGAGGGAGGTTGTAGACTGCGGCCCCCTTGAAGACGCTTCTGCTCGCTGAGAGCCACCCCCCGACCCTGGAGCACCTGACGGGCTTGCTCTCGCAGGCCGGGTACACCGTTCGGGCGGTGAATGACGCCGTGATGGCGTTGGAGCACTTCTCGGCGGACAACCCGGACGTGGTGGTGCTGGGCGTGGACCTGCCGCGCGTGGAGGGGCAGCACGTCGTGCACCTCATCCGCGGGCACAGCCAGGGCGGGCGGGTGCCCATCGTGGCCATCGACAAGGGGCACCTGGGCCGCGCGAAGGGCGTGAGCTCGGTGCTGGACCTGAAGGTCAACGCGTACATCCCGGATCCGCTCAAGCCGGGGGAGCTGGTGCCCCGCCTGGAGGCGCTGGTGAAGGCCGCCCAGCTCATCCCGCTCACGGGCCTGGCCGCCACGCTGTCGCGCCCCGCGGTGGCGGCGGGAGAGCTGAAGTCCTTCCCACTGCCGGCGCTGCTGCACTCGCTCTACCGGCTGCGCCGTGACGGCGTGCTGGTGGTGGCCCTCAAGGGGCTGTCGCGCCGGGTGTACTTCCTGCGCGGCGGGCCGGTGAACTTCGACTCCTCCGCGAAGGAGGACGCGCTGCCCCGCTTCCTGCGCGAGCGAAAGGTCCTCACGGAGGCGCAGGAGCAGCCGGTGGTGGAGTCGCTCGCCTCCGGGCTGCGCATCGGCGCGGCGTTGGCGGACGTGGGCGTGGAGGCGGTGGGCGAGGACCTGCTGGCGCTCCTGCGCGACTTCACCCGGGACCGGCTCGGACGCGTGCTGGCCATGCGCGAGGGCCGTTACGCGTTCTACGCGGGCGACGAGTTCTCCTCCGAAGTGGCCTCCGTGGATCAGCCCGCCCTGGCGCCGCTGCTGGAGGCCGCGCGCAAGCGGATGCCCCTGCGGGTGGTGGCGGGCGCGCTCAAGGCGCACCTGAACGAGTACCCGGTGCGCTCGGCGGACTTCGGCCGGGACCTCCAGTCGATGGCGCTGGACACGGAGGACATCAAGCTGGCCATGCAGGTGAATGGCCGCATCGTGCTCAAGGACCTGCTGGCGCACGGGCGCGCGGAACTGCGCGCGGCTTACACGCTGCTGTGGTTCCTCAAGCTGACGGGCGGCGTGACGTTCTCCGCGACGCCGGTGGCCACGGGAACGGATGTGCTGAGCGCGGCGGCGGTGCCGGACGTCATCGCGCCGCGCAAGCGCAAGAGCCTGCCCGCGGAGACGGCGGCGGCGCTGCGCGAGGAAGCGGTGCGCATCATCACGCGCAGCTACTTCGGCGGGCTGGGCCTGGACCTCGCGGCGGACAAGGAAGCAGTGGAGCGCGCGTATCACGAGACGGCGATGCGCTTTCACCCGGACACCTACGCGGAGTTCGACATCTCCGACCTGCGCGACCTGTTGGAGCAGGTGCAGGAGAAGCTGTCCGCGGCGTACCGCGTGCTGAGCGTGGACGAGAAGCGCCGCGCCTATCTCCAGTACTTCTTCAGCCGGCAGGAGGTGGTGGGCCGCGCGACCGCCATCAACGTGGACGCGGAGCTCGCGCTGCGCCGGGGCGAGTCCGCGATGAAGCGGGGCGACTACAAGGCGGCCATCCAGGGCTTCGAGGAAGCGGTGTCGCTCAACGGCAGCGAGCCCGAGTACTACTCGTACCTCGCCTGGGCGAAGTACCGGGGCTCGCCCGGGTCGCTGATGCAGCGGGCGCTCGCGGCGCGCAAGGTGCTCAAGCAGGCGCTGACGTTGGACCCGTACCTGGAGCGGGCGCAGATCATCGCGGCCATCATCGAAATCGACCTGGCTGACGCGCCGCTCGCGCGAAAGAAGCTGATGAAGGTGCTGGAGCTGAACCCGTATTCGGTGCTCGCGAGAGCGGCGTTGCAGAAGGTGGTGAAGTAGTCATGCATCACGCGCTCTGGCGGCTGCTCCGGTACGCGAAGCCGCACGTGGGAATCCTCGTCCTGGCCTTCGCGTGCATGGCGGTGTTGGGGCTCGCGACGGGCGCGTACGCGTACCTGCTGGGCCCGGCGCTGCGCTTCCTGTTGTCGGGAGGAGAGGAAGGCTTCGCGAGCGCGCACCGGGTGCCGTGGCTGGCGGACCTGCCGCGCGAGGCGGCGCTCTGGGGCTTCCCGGTGTTCGTGCTGGCGGTGGGCGCGCTGAAGGGCGTGGGGTACCTGGGCCAGTTCTACTTCATGGGCCTGTTCGCGCAGCGCGTGGTGAAGGACCTGAGGCGCGACCTGTTCCTGCGGCTCACGGCGCTGTCGCCGTCGCAGCTGTCGAAGGAGCGGACGGGAGATCTGCTCAGCCGCTTCTCCTCGGACGTGATGGCGGTGGAGCTGGCCGCCATGTACACGGTGGGCTCGTACCTGCGAGACACCATCCAGGTGCTGGTGCTCGCGAGCGTGGCGCTGGCGATGAGCCCGGTGCTCGGAGGGCTGATGCTGGCGGTGATTCCGCTGGCGGCGCTGCCCGCCTCGAAGCTGACGCGCAAGGTGCTGAAGGGAACGCGAGAAGGGCAGGCCCACCTGGGCCAGCTCGCGGGCCAGCTGCACGAAGGCCTGGGAGGCCTGCGCACCATCCAGGCCTTCAACGGCCAGGAGGCGGAGCTGGCGCGCTTCGAGTCCTACGCGAAGGCCCACGAGGAAGCGGTGGTGGGCGCGGCCTGGGCGCGAGGGGGTGTGCCGGGATTGATGGAGGTTCTCGCCGCGGCGGCGCTCGCGGGAGCGCTGGGCTACGCGGCGGCGACGCGGGCGATGGAGCCGGAGGCGCTCCTGTCCCTGCTCACGGCGGTCATCCTGGTGTACCAGCCGGTGAAGGACCTGGGCCGGGTGACGCAGTTCGCGGTGCAGGCGGGAGCGGCGGGAGAGCGCCTCTTCGCGCTGCTCGACCTGAAGCACCCCGTGGAGGACGCCGCCAGCGCGGTGCCGGCGCCCGCGCTGCATGAGTCGCTGCGCATGGAGGACGTGCGCTTCTTCTACGGCGAGCGCCGCGCGCTGGACGGGCTGACCCTGGACCTGAAGGTGGGGCAGGTGGCGGCGCTGGTGGGCGGCAGTGGAGGCGGCAAGAGCACGGTGACATCGCTGTTGCTGCGCTTCGAGCGTCCCCAGCAGGGGCGCATCCTCCTGGATGGCGTGGACGCGGACACGTACACGGCGGCGAGCGTCCGGAGTCAGTTCGCGCTGGTGACGCAGGAACCGCTGCTCTTCCACGGCACCGTGCTGGAGAACCTGCGGCACGCGAAGCCCGAAGCGACGAAGGAGGAAGTGGAGGCCGCGGCGAAGGTGGCGAACGCGGACGCCTTCATCCAGGGCCTGCCCCAGGGCTACGACACGCGCATCGGCGAGCGAGGCGTGACCTTGAGCGGAGGCCAGCGCCAGCGCCTGTGCATCGCGAGGGCGGTGCTGTCCAAGGCCCCGGTGCTGGTGCTGGACGAAGCGACCAGCAGCCTGGATCCGGAGAACGAGCGCGAGGTGCAGGCCGCGCTGGCGAAGGTGCTCCCCGGCCGGACGGCGCTGGTCATCGCGCACCGGCTGTCCACGGTCACGAACGCGGACGTCATCCACGTGGTGGAGGCGGGCCGCATCGTGGAGAGCGGAAGCCACGCGGACCTGCTCCAGAAGGAAGGCCGCTACGCCGCCATGTGGCGCCTGCAGACGTCAGGCCCCATCGAGCGGGGAGCAGCGTGAGCAAGGCGGGCACGGCGAAGCGGCCCCTCGCCCTGGCGATCCGCGCCGTGTTCGGTGTGCTGCTCCTGCTCCTGGGAGTCGCGGGCTTCTTCGCCTTCGCGGCGGGCTTCGCGGACTACCCCGTCGTTGAGCCCGCACCGAACGCGAAGCCGTGGATCCGCGGCGCGTATCACGTGCACACCACGCGCTCGGACGGGAACGGGACGCCCGCGAAGGTCGCCCGGGCGGCGAAGGCCGCGGGCCTCGACTTCGTGGTGCTCACCGACCACAACGACTTCAAGCCGCCCGCCGCGACCTGGGTGGACGGCGTGCTGCTCATCCCTGGAGTGGAGATTTCGACCAACGCGGGCCACCTGGCCGCGTTCGGCATGCAGCAGCCCATCGAAGGCGTGAAGCCCTGGGGGCCACCGGAACCTGCGGTGGCCGCGGTGGAAGCCGCCGGAGGCACTGCGGTCCTCGCGCATCCGGTCCAGACGAAGAACCCCTGGAACGACGAAGCGACGGCGCATCAGGTCCCGGGCTTCGAGCTGTACTCGGCGGACACCTTCTTCCGGCAGGCACTGCGAAGCCCCGTGAGCCGGCTCCTGCCCGCGGTGGGAGCCTCCCTGGTGAACCCGGTGCACGGCGTGATGCTGCTCGCGGTCCCGGAGCCACGCCCGACAGAGCGCTTCCTGGAGCTGGCGCGAGAGCGCAAGCGCATCGCCCTGTGTGGCAATGACGCGCACGGCGTGCCCGCGTACGAGGACATCTTCAACGCGCTCGACATGGAGCTCCCGCCAGCCGTGCTGTCAGGACCCCTGTCCCAGAACGCCCGAGAAGCCGCGTCCCAGGTCACGCAGGCGCTGGCGAGCGGTCAGGCCCTCTGCGTCTTCCGTGCGCTCGGAGCCCCGGAGGGCTTCACCCTGGAAGGCTTCGACGCGAACACGAGGGAAGCCCCCGTGGGCACGGTGCTGACGGTCCGCCTCCCGGAACACACCCCAGGCACGCTGGAGGTCCGGGTGTGGGGCGACGGCCGCCTGCAACCCGACGGGCAGCACATCGAGCTGACCGGCCCCGGAGCAGTCCAGGTGGAGGTCTGGGCCCACGCGCCCGGACGTTTCTTCGGCCACGAGTGGCGGCCCTGGCTGGTCCCCAGCCCGGTGCGAGTGGTGCCGAGACCGCCGGGCATCTGATAGAGCGCGGGACGTCGCCCATGCGCCTGCTCTACGTCGTCGCCACCTACGTCCTCTTCGCGCTGCTGTTCCCGGTGCTCTGCGTGTACCGGAAGACGCGTCACGGGCTGAAGCAGCGGCTGGGCTTCTACGGGCCGGGCGACCTGCCAACGGGAGAAGGCCCGCTGCTGTGGTTGCACGGAGCCAGCGCGGGAGACCTGCTGGCCCTGGCGCCCATGTTCGGCCCCCTGCGCGAGCGCTTCCCCGGCTGCCGCATCGTGCTCTCGACCATGACGGACAGCGGCCACGCGATGGCAAGGGACCGCCTGGCGAAGCAGATCGACGGAGTCGTGTACGTGCCCTACGACCTCTGGGGCGCGACGCGAAGGGCGGTGCGAGCCCTCCAGCCGGACCTCCTCGTCCTCGAGTACACGGAGGTCTGGCCCAACCTCATCCGCGCCGCGAAGCAGTCCGGAGCCAGCGTGGTGATGACCAACGGGCGCTTCTCCCCCGCGAACGTAGGGAAGTACCGGACGCTCTTCGGTCTCATCGAGAACCCGCTGAAGGACCTGGACCTGCTGCTGATGAGGCAGGACGAGGAAGCCGAAAGAGCGAAGGCCCTCGGTGCACCAGCCGAGCGGGTCCTCACCACCGGGAACACCAAGTTCGACGCCCTCGCGGCGGGACCGGCCCCAGAGGACGAAACCCTGAGAACCGCCCTCGGACTGACCGCAGCGGATCCCGTGTGGCTCGCGGGGAGCACGCACGAAGGCGAGGAAGAAATCCTGTTGCAGGTGTATCAGCGTCTACGGGAGCGCTGGCCCACGCTGAGCCTGGTCATCGCGCCGCGCTACCTGAACCGGGCGGAGCGGATCCAGACCCTCGCAAGGGAGCGGAACCTGACCGTGGGCCTGCGCTCGCAGGGCAACCCGGAGCGAGCGCCGGTGGTGGTGATGGACTCGATGGGCGAGCTGTCGCGAGCCTATCGCCTGGCGACGGTGGTGTTCGTGGGAGGCTCCTTCACGAAGCGAGGCGGCCAGAACATCCTGGAGCCAGCGGGGCAGGGCAGGCCGGTGCTGTTCGGCCCGCACATGGACAACTTCCGCGACAGCGTCGCGGTGCTGCAAGGCAACGGAGGCATTCAAGTGGCGGACGGAGAAGCCCTGCACGCCGCGCTGGAGGACCTCCTCGCCCATCCCGAGCGCCGGCAGCAGCTGGGCGCCCAGGCAGAAGCCACGGTGCGGCGCATCTCCGGAGCCAGTGAGCGCAACGCGGAGGCCATGGCCGCGCTAAGGAGGGCTCCTCGATGACCCTCATCGTCCATCCACACTTCCACAAGCGCTACACGGGAGTAACCCGGCACGTGGAGTCCGTGGTGCCAGCGCTGGCCCAGGGCGACGAGACACGGGTCATCGGCTCCGGCCTGACGGAAGCCCTGCCGCGCATCACCTGGGGAGAGCTGATCCGCCGCTCACACCAGGAGCCCATCGTCTGGCACGCGCACCGGAACAACGAGCTGTTGGCGGGAATGCTCTTGAAGGCGCTGGGAGGAAGGGTCCAACTTGTCTTCACGAGACACACGTCGGTGGCCCCCACGCGCTTCACCCGCTGGCTGGCCAGGGGCGCGGACGCGCTCGTGTCGCTCACGAAGCAGATCTCCGACGTCATCGCGCTTCCCTCCACGGTGATTTCGCACGGCATCGACCTCCAGCGCTTCCACCCACCGGAGGACCGCGACGCGGCCTGGGCCCGGCTCCAGCAGGGAGGCCGCTACGGCATTGGCGTCATCGGACGCATCCGCAAGGAGAAGGGGCAGGGCGACTTCATCGAAGCGCTGAGGCCCCTGTTGCCGCAGCGGCCAGACTGGCAGGCGGTGCTGGTGGGGCTCGCGAAGGGCCCGGACCTGGCCTGGGTGAACGGACTGCGCCAGGGCATCGAGGACCGGGTGGTCCTCGCGGGAGAGCAGTCCACCATTGAGCCCTGGTACCAGGGCCTGAGCATCCTGGTGCATCCCTCCTACGCGGAGGGCTACTCGCTGGTGCACGTGGAGGCGATGGCCTCCGGGTGCTGCGTGGTGGCCTCGAAGCTGCCGTACCTGGACACCCTCATCGAGCACGGCCGCACGGGCTTCTTCTTCGAGCCCGGAGACGTGAAGGGCCTGCGCGACCTGTTGGACGAACTGACCCGCGAACCGGAGCGGGCCCGCCAGGTCGGCCGCAACGCGGCGGAGGAGGCGCGCAGCCGCTGCGGCGTCGAGCACGAAGCCCGGGCGCTCCGTGACCTCTACCATTCGCTGGTGAATCGCTGATGCGCATCCTGCACCTGTTCGCGAGCCCCTTCTGGAGCGGCCCGGCGGAGAACATCGCGCTGCTGGCCCAGGCGCAGCGGGCGCTGGGCCACGAGGTCACGGTGGCGGTGGACCGCAAGCGCCGGGACATCGCCGCCGAGGAGCCCGCCGTTCCCCGCTTCCAGCAACTGGGCCTCCTGGACGACGGGGGCCTGACGTTGTCCGTGAAGTCCCCACCCTGGGAGATCTGGAGCGACCTGCGAGCCCTCCGGCGCAGGACGGTGGACGTGGTCCACGCCCACTTCACCCATGATCATCTCGTGGCGCGTTGGGGAACGCCGAAGGGCGCGGTGAGGATCCGCTCCATCCACGCGCCCCGTTCGCTGCGCTCCTCGCTGCCCGAAGCCGCCGCGTACACGGTGCCCGCGAGCCACCTGATGCAGCAGCTCGAAGGCCGGCATCGCCCCGTCCAGGTCCTGCCCGCGTTGGTGGACCCGATGTTCGAGCCCTCCCAGGACCGCAAGGCCCTCCGCCGGACCCTGGGTCTCGAGGACACGCACCTGGTGGGGATGATCTCCACGTTCCAGCAGAGCCGCCGGCACTCGCTGGGAGTCGAAGCCTTCGCCGCGTTCCGACAGCAACGTCCCGAATCCCGCCTCGTCCTGGTGGGGGATGGGGCGCTGCTCGGAGCGACCCGGACGCAGGTGTCGGAGCGGGGCCTCACCGAACAGGTGACGTTCGCGGGCTACCAGCAGGGCGCGGACTTCGCGAAGTGGCTGCAGGCCCTGGATGAAGTCTGGATCCTCGGCCTGGGAAACGACTGGAGCGCGAGGGCCGCGGCCCAGGCCAGGGCCTGCGGAGTCCGAGTGGTCGCGGTGAATGAGGGAGCGCTCCCCGAACTGGCGGACGCGAAGGTGGAAGCGCCCACGGTAGAGGCCGTCGTCACCGCCGCGCTGTCCGGAGCAAAAGCAGGGACCCGTCACCCGACGAACGAGCACATCGCCCGGGACATCCTGGCCCTCTATCAGAAGGCAGCGGAGCCACGGCGATGACGGGCGGACCCACGGCCCTGGAGCGGATCTTCTATCCGCCGGCACCGGAGCCCTGGACCCGTCGTGCCCTCCTGTCACCGCTCACGCTGTTGTCCTGGACCTACAGCGGAGCGGTCCGTCTCCGCGGTGCGCTCTACGACTCGGGACTGAAGCGAGCTGAACAAGTCGAAGGCCTGCGGGTCATCTCCATCGGCAACCTCAACGTCGGAGGCACGGGCAAGACACCGGCGGTCCTCCATCTCGCGGAGCTGCTGGTTCGCGAAGGGCGCAAGGTCGGCATCCTGACCCGAGGCTACGGACGCGAGTCCCAAGAGCCACTCACCTTCACGGGAGCGGAGCCCCTGCCCGAGGTGACACAAGCCGGAGACGAACCCCTGCTGCTCGCACGCCGGTGTCCAGGGGCCCGGCTCTTCGTGGGAGCGGACCGCGTCGCGGCTGCATTCCGGGCCAGGGACGACTTCGGCCTGGACACGGTCCTCTTGGACGACGGCTTCCAGCACCGCCGCCTGCACCGTGACGAAGACCTGGTGGTCGTGGACGAAGCCGTGGGGCTGGGCAACGGCCAGCTGCTCCCAAGAGGCCCGCTGCGAGAGCCCCCATCGGCCCTGCGCCGCGCCACGCTCCTCTGGCTGAGAGCCGCCTCGGGAGACGCCGCCCCCAACCCATGGCTCGACACAGTGACCGCCCCCAGGGTCCGGACGCGCTACGGGCCCACGGGATGGTGGGACCCTTCAGGCACCGAGCACGCGACGAAAGCGCTCGAAGGAAAGCCGGTCCTCGCCCTGGCGGGGCTGGCCCGGCCCGGAGGCTTCCTGAAGACCGTGACCTCACTCGGAGCGGAGGTCCGGGACGCGGCCCTCTTCCCGGATCACCATCGCTTCACGGCGGACGAGCTGCGACAGGTCGAAGTCCGGGCCCGCCAGCAGGGAGCGCTCGTGGTGACGACGGAGAAGGACGCGGTGCGCCTGCCCGCCGGCTTCGAGGCCTGGGTGGTGCGCCTGGGAGTGGAGGTCCTGGAGGGCGAAGCGCATCTGAAGCGGGCGCTCGGGCTGGCAGGAGAGACGCGCGACTTGTGAGGGCTGGACCGCTGTGGGACAACGCGCGCCCATGCCAGCGGCCCCGTCTTCACGTCCGGCAGCTTCGTCCTCGCGCCTGCCACTCGCCTTCGCGCGCCGTCGGGTGTTGCTGGTGGGAGACCTGGTCGCCGACCACTACCTCTACGGACAGACGGACCGGGTGAGCCGCGAGGCCCCGGTGCTCATCGTCCGGTACGAGTCCTCGGAGGTGAAGCTCGGAGGCGGGGCCAACGTGGCGGCCAACATCCGCGCGCTGTCGGGGCAGGTGACGGCGGTGGGCGCCCTGGGCGTGGACTCGATGGGCAGCGAGCTGCGCAAGCTCTTCGAAGCCGCGGACATCCGGCTGGACGCGGTCAGCAGCCGGAGCATCCAGACGGAGACGAAGACGCGCATCCTCGCGGGAGGCATCAGCACGACGAGGCAGCAGATGCTCCGAGTCGACCGGGGCCAGCGTGGTCCCCTCCCGCCCCGGATGCGCAAGGCCATCGCCAGGCAGGTGGAGGCCGCGGCGAAGGAAGCGGACGCGGTGGTGGTCTCGGACTACGGCGCGGGCGTCGTCAGCGATGAAGTCCGGACCGTGTTGCGAAAGCTCGCCGCGGACGGCCTCCCGGTCTGCGTGGACAGCCGCTACGCGCTCGCGGCCTTCGCGGGCCTCACGGTGTGCAAGCCCAACGAGCCGGAGCTGGAAGCGCTCACGGGCCGTCCGGTGCGCACGAAGGAGGACCTCCTGGAGGCAGGCCACGAAGCGGTCCGCAAGCTGGGCTGTCAGGCACTGCTGGTGACGCGAGGCCGGCATGGCATGGCCGTCTTCGACGCGAAGGGCGGCGTGGACCTCATCCCCGTGCACGGAGCGAAGTCGGCGGTGGACGTGACGGGAGCAGGCGACACGGTCATCGCGAGCTTCGCGTTGTCACTCGCGGCCGGAGCCTCGTTCGGTGAAGCCGCGAGGCTCGCGAACGTCGCGGGCTCGCTGGTGGTGCAGAAGCCCGGCACGGCGACGGTCTCCCGCGAAGAACTCCTCGAAGCGCTGCGGAGCTCAAGATGAACACCCTGGACAAGCTTCGGCCCCTCGCCGCCATCGCGGAGGAACGGGAACGCTGGCGCGAGCAGGGCCGCACGGTGGCCCTGGCCAACGGCGTCTTCGACCTGCTGCACGTCGGTCACGTCCGCTACCTGGAAGGGGCAAAGGCCCTGGCGGACGTGCTGGTGGTGGCGGTGAACTCGGACGCCTCCACCCGGGCCTACAAGGGGCCGGGCCGTCCGCACATCCCGGAAGCGGAGCGCGCGGAGCTGGTCGCGGCGCTGGCTTGCACGGACCGCGTCGTCGTCTTCGATGAGCCGAACGTGCGGACCATCATCCGAGCCCTCAAGCCCGACGTGCACGTGAAGGGGACGGACTACACGCCGGACTCCATTCCGGAAGGTGACGAGGTCCGGGCCTACGGAGGCAGGACGGCGGTGGCGGGAGACCCGAAGGACCACAGCACCACGGAGCTGGCCCGCAGGCTCGGCCGCGAAGGCGCGAAGTAGCCCATGGTCCTGGACCCGGCGCTGCGGTCCATCCTGGGGTGTCCCCACTGCAAGGGCCGGCTCGAAGAGCACCAGGGCCCTCCGCCCGAAGTCCGCTGCGGCAACTGCCTGCGAGCCTGGCCCGTGGAGGAAGGCGTCCCCCAGATGGTGCCCGAGCAGGAGCGACCGCTCACCCCGTGAGCGAGGCCCGCTCCGCGACGAACGACCGGACCTCCGTGGCCACGCGCTGCTCCAACCCCACGCCGGAAGTCCCATCCACGATGGGCGTCAGGTCCACCATCCGGTGGGGAGACACCGCATGGCCCCAGCGCTCCATCTCGATGCGCAGGAAGAACGCGAGCGTGGGTGCGCCCACGGCGACCGACAGGTGCATGGGCCCGGTGTTGTTGCAGATGGTGAGGCCCGCGGTCCGCATGAGAGCACCCAGCTCATCGATGCTCGTCGCCGGAGCCAGCTCTGCCCCCGGAGCGCAGGAGATCACGGTGCGCGCCAGGGCCTCCTCTCCCGGCCCCCACGTCACGACAGGCGAATAGCCGAGCGAAATCAGCTCCCGGGCCGCCGCCGCGAACGCCTCCGCCGGAATGCGGCGCTCACCCAACCGCCCCCCTGGGTTGATGACCGCGCGCCGCGAACCCGTCCCGGAGAACGTCGCCAGATAGCCGCGGAACGCCTCGCCGAGCACCGGCTCCCGGAACGAAAGCCCCTGGGCGACAGCACCCTTCGTCAGGGGTGTCAGCAGGTGGGTGCGCTGAACGGCCTCGTGCCGCGTATCGGACCGGGCAGGCACGGACACCGACTGCAGCAGCGACACCGGCCAGATGCCGGGCCCAATGACGACCGCCTTGGGCCCCACCATCCGGGCGACGAGCGCGCTCGTCACGGACGGAGCACTCCAGTTGGCGCAGTCCACCACGATGTCATAGCCCGCGCGGCGAAGTGCACGGATGCCAGGCGCCAGAGGCCCCAGCCAGAGCAGGCGCCGGTCGAACGCCAGGACCGCGTCCGCGTCGGGGTGTCCCTGGAGGACACGAGCCACCTTGGCGTGCACCAGCACGTGCACTTCCGGAGGCGGGTGGAGGTGCGCCTTGAGGGTCCGCATCAGCGGCGTGGTGAGGAGGGCCTCGCCCACGCGGTTGTCGGGCCGGACGAGCAGGACCTTTCGCGGGTGGGGGAGGGGCGTCCCGGGAGAACGGCGACGTCCGGGGCGCCAGAACAGGAGGGAAGCCAGGAGCGCCAGTGCCAGCTTCGCCCACGTTTCAAGCCGCTTGTGCCACGCCATCGGCGGCGGACCCTACCAGAATTGGAACGGACACAAGACGCTGGCTTGACCTTGGGACCGAAAGCCCCTAGCACCCGGCCCGATGCTCAAGAGCATGACCGGATTTGGTTCGGGCCGCGCCCGCGTGGGGGACGAAGAGGTCTCCGTGGAAGCACGCTCGCTCAACCACAAGTTCTGCGAAGTGAAGGTCCGGCTGCCGCGCGAGCTGTCCGCGCTCGAGCCTACCCTCGTGAAGCAGGTGAAGGACCGCCTCGCGCGGGGCTCGGTGGAGATCCTGGTGCGCCGGCAGGCCGCCACCGTGTCGGGCAACGTCCCCACGGTGGATGTCGCCCTGGCCCGCGAATACGCGCGCGCCTTCCGCGAAGTCGCCGAGGCCATGGGCCAGTCGGTGGAGATCGCCTGGTCGCAGGTGGCCAACCAGCCGGGCGTCATCCGCCTGGAGGAGAAGGGCGTGGACGTGGAGTCTGCCACCCAGGCCACGCAGACCGCGCTCCAGCAGGCGCTCGCGGCCCTGGAGACGATGCGGAACACCGAAGGCGAGTCCATCCACACGGACCTGGACGCCCGGATGAAGCTCATCGAGGGCTGGAGCCAGGAGGTCGCCCGGCTCGCGCCTCGCGCGGTCAGTGACTACCAGCAGCGGCTCACCGATCGTGTCGCGGAGCTCGCGCGCGGCGTCGCGGTGGATCCGCAGCGCCTGGCGCAGGAAGTGGCCCTCTTCGCCGAGCGCACGGACATCGCGGAAGAGGTGACCCGGCTCGCGACCCACCTCGAGCAGTTCCGGCTCCTGATGGCGAGCCCCGAGCCGGTGGGCCGGCGCATGGACTTCCTCGTGCAGGAGATGCACCGCGAGGTGAACACGACAGGCTCCAAGAGCCAGCACGCGGAGATCTCCGCGCGCGTGGTCTCGATGAAGGCCGAGGTCGAGCGCATCCGCGAACAGGTGCAGAACGTCGAATGAACGAACCCACTGGACTCCAGCCTGGCCTGCTCCTCGTCCTCTCCGCGCCGTCCGGAGCTGGAAAGACCACCCTCGCGCACCGGCTGCTGAAGGAGATGCCGGACGGCATCTTCTCCACCAGCGTCACCACCCGGCGCCCCCGGGGCAAGGAGCAGGAGGGCGTGGACTACCACTTCGTGGGAGTCGCCGCCTTCCAGGAGAAGATCGAGAAGGGCGAGTTCGTGGAGTGGGCCGAGGTACACGGCCACTTCTATGGCAGCCCCCAGTCGGTGGTGGATGAAGCCCGCACGCGCCGTGGCACCGCCATCTTCGACATCGACGTCCAGGGCGGGCAGGCCATCAAGCGCAAGCACCCCGACGCGGTCCTCATCTTCGTGCTGCCCCCCTCCATGGAGGAGCTGGAGCGGCGGCTTCGGGATCGTCAGACGGACTCGGACGAAACCATCCGCCGCCGGATGCTGGCCGCCCGCTCGGAGATCGAGCGGGGAATCGCGTCCTACGACTACGTCGTGGTGAACGACGACTTCGAGCGCGCCTATCAGGAGCTGCGCTCGGTGGTGGTCGCGGAGAAGTGCCGGCGGGGGAGGGTGGACCTCTCCAAGCTCAAGCTCGGAAGCTGAAATCCGCCGGGGAATGGGTGGAGCCGCCCCATGGGTTCCCCCTCCACCACGTCGCACCGCGCTGGCAGCCTGCATCAAATATCTTGCGCTGCCCGATCGCCTGATGGATAAGCCGCCCACCTCGCGGCGACACGCAGGCGTCACCTCGGTGGCACCTGCGCGATGCGGTGGCGGTGACGGGAAGTTGACATTCTCCGAACCGATTCTTAGATGTTCGCCGCAGCAGGGCAGTCGATCAGCGGGCGTTGAAGGTGTCGGAGCGGGTTGCCGCCTCACGGGAGGCGGAGCAGATCGGGAAGCAGAAGCAGCAGTCAGGCGGTTGACACAAAACGCGGCGGTGGTACAAGCCGCGCCCCTCGCTTCGAAGCCCGCGCACTGGCGCGGAAGGCACTTCGGAGAGAGAGCAGCACCGACAAGGAAATAGGGCAGTCAACGAGCGGGTTGACAGCGAACGCGGCGAAGAGATAGAAGCCGCGCCCCACCGAAGAAGCAGCAGTCCGGAAGGCAACACGACGGACGCAAAGCGGTGAAGGAAGCTGACAGCAAGCGGTTGACAGGAAGCGCGGCGCTGAAGTAGAAGCCGCCTCCCTCGAAACGAAGCGGCGGAAGTCACTGGACGGCGCCGACGAGTTTCGAAGCAGCCCGCAGGACGCAAAAGCGAAGTTGACGCTGACTGCGAACTGAAATAGAAGCTGCAGCCCCGCCGGTTGAAGCAAAACCGGCAACGAAGTAGACGGTAGCAGAAGTCGCGAAGCAGGACAAGCGGCTCGGTCTTTGAAAACCAAATAGCAAGCCCAAGCAGTAATGGATTGCGGAAACCCGCAGTCAATTTTTTGAGGGCATCTTCACCTCCAAGAGCAGCGCTGAAAAGCGCAGCGAGGAGGGAAGTGCCGACGAATCAGCGAGCCGAGACTCCTTAGCCGGGTCTCGGGGAACGCCGGTTCAAGCAAACCAAGAATACAATTGGAGAGTTTGATCCTGGCTCAGAACGAACGCTGGCGGCGTGCCTAACACATGCAAGTCGAGCGCGAATAGGGGCAACCCTTAGTAGAGCGGCGCACGGGTGCGTAACACGTGGATAATCTGCCTGGATGCCTGGGATAACCAGTCGAAAGACTGGCTAATACCGGATAAGCCCACGGTTTCTTCGGAGACTGAGGGAAAAGGTGGCCTCTGTATACAAGCTATCACAACCAGATGAGTCCGCGGCCCATCAGCTAGTTGGCGGGGTAATGGCCCACCAAGGCGACGACGGGTAGCTGGTCTGAGAGGACGATCAGCCACACTGGAACTGAGACACGGTCCAGACTCCTACGGGAGGCAGCAGTGGGGAATTTTGCGCAATGGGCGAAAGCCTGACGCAGCAACGCCGCGTGTGTGATGAAGGTCTTTGGATTGTAAAGCACTTTCGACCGGGACGAAACCGTAAAGCCTAATACGCTTTGCCTTGACGGTACCGGGAGAAGAAGCACCGGCTAACTCTGTGCCAGCAGCCGCGGTAATACAGAGGGTGCAAGCGTTGTTCGGAATTATTGGGCGTAAAGCGCGTGTAGGCGGCTTTGCAAGTCGGGTGTGAAAGCCCTCAGCTCAACTGAGGAAGTGCGCCCGAAACTGCAGAGCTTGAGTGCCGGAGAGGGTGGCGGAATTCCCCAAGTAGAGGTGAAATTCGTAGATATGGGGAGGAACACCGGTGGCGAAGGCGGCCACCTGGACGGTAACTGACGCTGAGACGCGAAAGCGTGGGTAGCAAACAGGATTAGATACCCTGGTAGTCCACGCCGTAAACGATGAGAACTAGGTGTCGTGGGAGTTGACCCCCGCGGTGCCGTAGCTAACGCATTAAGTTCTCCGCCTGGGAAGTACGGTCGCAAGACTAAAACTCAAAGGAATTGACGGGGGCCCGCACAAGCGGTGGAGCATGTGGTTTAATTCGACGCAACGCGCAGAACCTTACCTGGTCTTGACATCCTCGGAATCCTTCAGAGATGAGGGAGTGCCCGCAAGGGAACCGAGAGACAGGTGCTGCATGGCTGTCGTCAGCTCGTGTCGTGAGATGTTGGGTTAAGTCCCGCAACGAGCGCAACCCTCGCCTTTAGTTGCCACGCAAGTGGATCTCTAGAGGGACTGCCGGTGTTAAACCGGAGAAGGTGGGGATGACGTCAAGTCCTCATGGCCTTTATGACCAGGGCTACACACGTGCTACAATGGCCGGTACAGAGCGCTGCAACCCGCGAGGGGGAGCTAATCGCAGAAAACCGGTCTCAGTTCAGATTGGAGTCTGCAACTCGACTCCATGAAGGCGGAATCGCTAGTAATCGCAGATCAGCACGCTGCGGTGAATACGTTCCCGGGCCTTGTACACACCGCCCGTCACACCATGGGAGTCGATTGCTCCAGAAGTCATCTCACCAAGAGATGCCCAAGGAGTGCTCGGTAACTGGGGTGAAGTCGTAACAAGGTAGCCGTAGGGGAACCTGCGGCTGGATCACCTCCTTTCTAAGGAGACCGGGTGTTGGACTCAGCCTTCGGGCGAGTAGGCAACACCAGCAGCCTTCGGGTTGTCAGGTCATCTCTAGGTCAATGTTTCCGGTAAACAATCCATTATGTGCTTAAGGGCTTGCTGTTTGGTTTTGAAGGACCGAGCGAAGGCGGCTCGGCTCTTTGAGAATGAAGGACGCTGTAGGGTTCGCCGATGCTTTAGCCCCCCTGGGCCTATAGCTCAGCTGGCTAGAGCGCGCGCCTGATAAGCGCGAGGTCGGTGGTTCAAGTCCACCTAGGCCCACCACTCTTCTTTCCTCACTGGAGGGAAGCGAAAGGGTGACTGGTGCTGACGCGAGAGTCGGGGCTGTAGCTCAGCTGGGAGAGCGCCAGCTTTGCAAGCTGGATGTCGTCGGTTCGAACCCGATCAGCTCCACAAGTTTCCTGGAAGTCGCAGGGACGTTCTTTGACAAGTGCATACGAAGGGTAAGTTGCAATTTCTGCTGAGTGAAGTTCTCAACAGAAGTGCCGACTTCGAAATCTGCTCTACCAGGCGCCGCGAGGCAGCCGGGTAGAGGGGAACGAAGTCTCCCACACAAGAAGAAGCAGTGAGAAACAGCAATAAAGAATGTCTTCCGGGCCTGCTAGCGAAGAGCAGAGGTCTGGGCCTTGGTCTCCGAGTTTCGACAATCCGCCGGGAGGCGGGCGTTAGACAAGAGATTAGGGCAAGTAAGCTACTAAGGGCGTGCGGTGGATGCCTAGGTGCCAAGAGGCGATGAAGGACGTGGGTGGCTGCGAAAAGCTTCGGGGAGTTGCCAACCAAACGTTGATCCGGAGATGTCCGAATGGGGAAACCCAGCGCGGCGAATAGCTGCGTTACTGCAAACTGAATTCATAGGTTTGCAGAGCAAACCAGGGGAAGTGAAACATCTCAGTACCCTGAGGAAGAGAAAACAATGAGTGATTCCCAAAGTAGTGGCGAGCGAAATGGGAAGAGGCCAAACCAGCGCCATGCAAATGGCGATGGGGTAGCGGGTCCGCGGTAGGACTTTGAGAGGCTAGTGGAAGCGTCCTGGAAAGACGCACCAAAGAGCGTGATAGTCGCGTACACGAAAGCCTTTTGGAGCTGAGCGGGTTACCCAAGTAAGACGGGACACGTGCAATCCTGTCTGAATCTGCCGGGACCATCCGGTAAGCCTAAATACTCCTTGGCGACCGATAGTGAACAAGTACCGCGAGGGAAAGGTGAAAAGAACCCCGGTGAGGGGAGTCAAAAGAACCTGAAACCGCATGTCTACAAGCAGTTCGAGCACTACGGCGCAAGCCAGTGCGAGAGCGTACCTTTTGCATCATGATTCGGCGACTTAATATACGTAGCGAGGCTAAGCCGTTAGGTGGAGCCGGAGCGAAAGCGAGTCCGAATAGGGCGCTAAGTTGCGTGTATTATAACCCGAAGCGGGGTGATCTACACATGGCCAGGTTGAAGTGCGGGTAACACCGCATGGAGGACCGAACTCATGAAAGTTGAAAATTTCTGGGATGAGCTGTGTGTAGGGGTGAAAGGCCAATCAAACTCCGTGATAGCTGGTTCTCCCCGAAAGATATTTAGGTATCGGCTCGGGTAATTCAATGCCGGAGGTAGAGCACTGAAACGGCTAGGGGTCTCACCAGATTACCAAACCGTATCAAACTCCGAATGCCGGCAATTGTTATCCCGGGACGCAGTCAGTGGGTGATAACGTCCATTGGCAAGAGGGGAATAACCCAGACCGACAGCTAAGGCCCCCAAATCTAGTCTAAGTGAACACTAGAAAGGATGTGGCAGGTCATTGACAACCAGGAGGTTGGCTTAGAAGCAGCCATCCTTTAAAGAAAGCGTAATAGCTCACTGGTCAAGACAGGCCGCGCCGAAAATGTAACGGGGCTCAAGACTAGTGCCGAAGCTTCGGGTCATGCATGTTTGGCATGCATGGCGGTAGGGGAGCGTCCCAGTTGCAGCGAAGGTGGACTGAAAAGGCCGCTGGAGCGACTGGGAGTGCTGATGCCGAAATGAGTAGCGATAAAGGGGGTGAGAAACCCCCTCGCCGTAAACCCAAGGTTTCCTGGGTCAAGTTAATCTTCCCAGGGTTAGCCGGGTCCTAAGCCGAGGCCGAAAGGCGTAGGTGATGGCAAGCAGGTTAATATTCCTGCGCCATCTTGCAGACGTTGAACTGAGGGAGGACGGAGAAAGCTAGGCGAGCTGACCGGTGGTTGTGTCAGTCTAAAGGCGTAGGGGTGTCGCGTACGAATAAAGGCGCGGCAGCTATCCCCGAGACCCCATGGCGCCCCGCAAGGGGTAAGTCGCTGATGCTCGGCTTCCAAGAAAAGTCCCGCAGGGAGTCTGCAGGGTGTCCGTACCGCAAACCGACACAGGTGGGTGAGGAGAAAATCCTAAGGCGCTTGAGAGAACTCTCCTCCAAGGAACTAGGCAAATTTCCACCGTAACTTCGGAAGAAGGTGGGCCTCTGGTAGGTGTAGGCGTACAGCCGAAGCCGAGAGAGGTTGCAGAGAAATGGCGGTAGCGACTGTTTACCAAAAACACAGGACTCTGCGAAGGCGACAAGCCGACGTATAGGGTCTGACTCCTGCCCGGTGCTGGAAGGTTAAGGGGATTCGTCAGCCGCAAGGCGAAGCGATGATCCGAAGCCCCAGTAAACGGCGGCCGTAACTATAACGGTCCTAAGGTAGCGAAATTCCTTGTCGGGTAAGTTCCGACCTGCACGAATGGAGTAACGACTTCCGCACTGTCTCGGAGAGGGACTCAGCGAAATTGAAATAGCTGTGCCGATGCAGTTTACCCGCAGCAAGACGGAAAGACCCCGTGAACCTTTACTACAACTTGACAGTGACACTAGGGATTGACTGTGTAGGATAGGTGGGAGCCTTTGAAGCCGGGCCGCTAGGTTCGGTGGAGGCAACGGTGAAATACCACCCTGTTGATTTCTGGTGTCTAACCACGTCTCGTCAGCCGGGACTGGGACACTGTCTGGTGGGTAGTTTGACTGGGGCGGTCGCCTCCCAAAAAGTAACGGAGGCGCGCGATGGTTCCCTCAGCCCGATTGGAAACCGGGCGTCGAGTGCAATGGCATAAGGGAGCTTGACTGCGAGACCGACAGGTCGAGCAGGTGCGAAAGCAGGTCATAGTGATCCGGTGGTCCTGAATGGAAGGGCCATCGCTCAACGGATAAAAGGTACTCCGGGGATAACAGGCTTATCTCCCCCAAGAGTTCACATCGACGGGGAGGTTTGGCACCTCGATGTCGGCTCATCGCATCCTGGGGCTGGAGCAGGTCCCAAGGGTTTGGCTGTTCGCCAATTAAAGCGGTACGCGAGCTGGGTTCAAAACGTCGTGAGACAGTTTGGTCCCTATCTGCTGTGGGCGTAGGATACTTGAGAGGCTCTGACCTTAGTACGAGAGGACCGGGTTGGAGGCACCGCTGGTGTACCAGTTGTCTCGCCAGAGGCATCGCTGGGTAGCCATGTGCCGATTGGATAACCGCTGAAAGCATCTAAGCGGGAAACCGACCTCAAGACCAGGTATCCCGGGCGCAAGCCCCTGAAGACTCGTGGAAGACTACCACGTTGATAGGCTGGGTGTGTAAGCGCGGTAACGCGTTAAGCTAACCAGTACTAATAAGTCGAGCGGCTTACTTCCCCCATTCTCTTGCATGCCCCCTCAAGGGGAGTAAGGGACTCGGGGCCAAGGCCGAGGCCAGGACGCCACATGCGCGTCCGCCCGGAAGGCAGCTGTTTCAATTGCTTCTTCGACTTCTCGAAGAGGCTTCACTCAAGCTAGAAGCTTGCAACTTACCCTTCGTATGCACCGTCATTCGTTTTTCCGGTGGCAATGTCGGAGGGGTCACACCCGTTCCCATCCCGAACACGGAAGTTAAGCCCTCCAGAGCCGATGGTACTCCGCGGGAAACCGCGTGGGAGAGTAGGTCGCTGCCGGATTCTTTTTGAAAGCCCCTGGTGCCGCAAGGCGCCGGGGGCTTTGTCTTTGCGGGCTTGTGATACGGCCGTTGCACCTGGCTTGAGCGCTGAGACGCGCTCGCCGGAGGCTCCGGGGCCCGCGTCGTGGAGCGATTTCGCCGGGCGTGCGCGGGTTCCTGCGCTCGCGGTAGGCGATGCTGGCGCGACGCGGGATGCCGGGTGGGTCAGTTTTGGGGCAAGGCGACGCCAAGCTCTCGGATTCGTTGGGGAATCGCGTCGTCGTGGATGTTTGACCGCCGTTCCCACTGGATCTAGAGTCGCTGCTCCCCCCGGTTTGCGCACCGCCTGCCGCGGTCCGTACTCGCCGGCGCCGGGCAGCCCCGCGAGATGAAGAAGCCGACCTTCTTTGGGAAGTACCTGCTCCTCGAGCGCGTCAACGTCGGCGGTATGGCCGAGGTCTTCATCGCGAAGGCTTTTGGCGTCGAAGGCTTCGAGCGCATCCTGGCCATCAAGAAGATCCTTCCGACGATGGCGGAGGATGACGAGTTCATCACGATGTTCATCGACGAGGCGCGGATCAGCGTTCAGCTGAACCACGCCAACATCGTGCACATCCACGAGCTCGGGAAGCACGAGGACACGTACTTCATCGCCATGGAGTACGTGGCGGGCCGTGACGTCCGTACGCTCCTGGAGCGCTACCGTCGCCGCAAGGAGATCATGCCCACCGCACAGGCGGTGTTCATCGTCTCCAAGATGTGTGAGGGCCTGGATTACGCGCACCGCAAGAAGGACGCGCGCGGCCAGGACCTGCACATCATCCACCGCGACGTCTCTCCGCAGAACATCCTCGTCTCGTACGAAGGCGAGGTGAAGATCATCGACTTTGGCATCGCCAAGGCCGCCAACCGTTCGCAGAAGACGCAGGCCGGCATCCTCAAGGGGAAGTTCGGCTACATGAGCCCGGAGCAGGTCCGGGGCATGCCCATCGACCGGCGCAGCGACATCTTCGCGGTCGGCGTGCTGCTCTACGAAATGCTCACGGGCGAGAAGCTCTTCGTGGGCGAGTCCGACTTCTCCACGCTGGAGAAGGTGCGCAACGCGGACATCCCGCTGCCGCGCGAGTTCAACCCGAACATCTCCGCGGGGCTGGAGAAGGTCGTCCTCAAGGCGCTCGCGCGCGAGCCCGAGGACCGCTACCAGTGGGCTTCGGACCTCCAGGAGGACCTGATGCGCTTCCTCCTCGCGGGGGATGCCATCTACTCCTCGAAGCACCTGTCCGGCTTCATGAAGGAGGCCTTCGCCGAGGACATGCTCCGCGAGGCGGAGAAGATGGAGCGCTACGCCTCCGTCGAGCGCCCGGACCAGATCGAGCACTCGGGTGTGACGCTGCCTCCTCCGGTGGCCGCGCCCCCTCGTGCGACCGCGCAGAAGAAGGCGCAGGCGCCGTCCGCTACCGGTTCTCCCGTGGGCCGCGCCTCCACGGCGCCCGCCCAGCCCGCGCCTGGCTACATCCCTCCGCCCAGCGCTGAAGAGCTGGCGGAGATGGATGGCGCCGCGGACAAGACGCAGATCGTCGACTCCACGCACACGTTCCGTGCCCCGGAAACGCGGATCGCGGACAGCAGCGTCGTCGTGGACGACAGCATCACCGGCCGCTCGGAGAATCCCATCGACCGGGCCGGGCACCACACGAGCGCCTCTCCCTATGCGCAGGACGAAGGGCGCGGCGGCAAGGGCAAGAGCGGCCCCAAGTCCCAGGTCATCATCGGGGACGAGGGCGGGGAGGCCTACGCGGGCGCGACCATGATTGGTCCGGCTCCGACGGCGCCGCCTTCGCGCTCCCGCGGTGGCTCGGCGGCTCCGGTGCTGGATCCCGAGGAAGAGGAGACCACGGGCAACATCACCCTCCCGGTGGGCTCCCGCCACAACGGCCTGCGCGCCCAGGCGGCCGAGGAGGACCCGGATGGCGCCTACGACGACCAGGGCGACGAGTTCGAGGGCGACGGCCAGGAGGACTACGGCGACGAAGGGCAGGACTCCGAAGAGCCGCCCTACGACGACGAGGCCGACGGTCCCGCGACCATCCCCCAGAAGGCTTCCAAGATGGCGAAGCCGGCCCCGGCCGCCAAGGTCGAGAAGGCCAAGGCGCCCGCTGGACCGAAGAAGCCGCTGCCCAAGCCCGCCATCATCGGCATGGCCGCGGGCGCGGGCCTGCTCCTCCTCCTCGCGGTGATCTTCGTGGTCCGTGGTGCGTCCACGGGCTCCGTGAACTTCGTCGCGCCCGTGGGCGCCACCGTCCTCGTGGACGGTGAGCCCGTGAACGCCAACCAGGTCATCGAGCTGTCCGCGGGCATCCACAACGTGACCGCCTCGGCTCCGGGCTATCAGCCCGTGACGCAGCAGATCGAGGTCACCGCGGGCCAGGCTGCGGCCCCCATCCTCCTCAGTCTGAAGTCGGATGCCCCGACTCCGAAGCCTCCGGAGCCCAAGCCTCCGGAACCCCAGGCGCCGCCGCCCACGTCGCCTCCGGTGGTGGACAACACGCCGCCGCCCACGACGCCGGAGCCGCCCCCGGAGAAGCCGGTCGAGCCTCCCGCTCCGAAGACGTTCACCGCCCTGTTCGAAGGACAGGAGGGCGCGGAGATCTCCGTCGACGGCAAGTCCCTGGGCAAGCTGCCCGGCGCGAAGCTTGGCGACCTGGAGATGGGCAAGAAGTACACGTTCACGGCGAAGCGCTCGGGCTTCAAGCCGTTCGCCGGCGACTTCACGTCCAACGGGGACACCGAGGTTCGCGTCGCCGTGGACATGGTGGAAGAAGCTCCGCCGCCCGAGCCCAAGCCGAAGCCCACGCCTCCGGAGCCCAAGCCGAAGCCTCCGCCCGTGGTCGCGACCCCGAAGCCTCCTCCGGAGCCCAAGCCGAAGCCCGCCGCTGCCGCGATGGGCAAGTTCGCCTGCAGCACGTCGCCGGCGGGTGCTCAAATCTGGGTGGATGGGAAGAACACGGGCCGTGTGAGCCCCGTACCGCTGGGCAATCCGCTGCAACTGCCGGTGGGCAAGCGGAAGGTCGTCTTCAAGCTCAACGGCAAGTCGACCAAGCCCCAGGTCGTGGTCATCGATACGGAGAATGTGGCCAAGCTCATCAACGTCCCGGTGAATTGAACGGACGCACTGCGCCATGGGGCATCTTGTGCCCCTGGCGATTGTTGAGCAGGGATGTCAGGGGGCAGGCTATGACGCCTCGCCCACGACGCTCCTTACGTTGAGGTGATGTGTTCATGAGCACGACGTCCACTCGAGGCAAGCCCGACGCTGGCCCCGCGCAGCAGCCTTTCACCTATCCCCTTCGCAAGGAGTTCGTGGAGCCCGACTGGACGCGCATCCCGGGCTACAAGGACGTCACCGCGGCGGAGTGGGAGAGCTCGGTGTGGCAGCGCAAGCACACCGTGAAGAACCTGCGCGAGCTGCGGGCGACGCTCGGGGCGCTGCTGCCGGACGACCTGGCCGCGAGCATGGAGTTGGACCAGAAGGAGCGGGCGACGATGTCCATCCTCGTCCCGCCCCAGATGCTCAACACCATGGACCTGGCGGACCTGTGGAACGACCCGGTCCGCAAGTACATGTTGCCGGCGCTCGCCGACCGCCGCACGGACTGGCCCAACCACCCGCGCGCCAGCCGTGACAGCCTCCATGAGGCGGACATGTGGGTCGTCGAAGGCCTGACGCACCGCTATCCGACGAAGGTGCTGGCGGAGATGCTGCCCACGTGCCCGCAGTACTGCGGCCACTGCACGCGCATGGACCTGGTGGGCAACGACGTCCCGCAGGTGTCCAAGCACAAGTTCGCGACGGGGCAGAAGGAGCGCTACGAGCAGATGCTGGACTACCTGCGCCGCACGCCCACCGTGCGCGACGTGGTGGTGTCCGGCGGCGACATCGCGAACCTGCCCATCCAGGCGCTGGAGCCGTTCGTCAGCGCGCTGATGGACATCCCGAACATCCGCGACATCCGCCTGGCGTCCAAGGGGCTCATGGCGCTGCCGCAGCACTTCCTCCAGGACAGCGTCCTGGCCGGTCTGGACCGCCTGGCGAAGAAGGCCGTGGAGCGCGGCGTGGACCTGGCGCTGCACACGCACGTGAACCACGCGCAGCAGCTCACGCCGCTCGTGGGCAAGGCAGTGCGCAAGCTGCTCGACATGGGCTTCCGCGACGTGCGCAACCAGGGCGTGCTCTTGCGTGGCGTGAACGACAGCCCGAAGGCGCTCCTGGACCTGTGCTTCACGCTGCTCGACCACGCGAAGATCCTGCCGTACTACTTCTACATGTGCGACATGATCCCCAACAGCGAGCACTGGCGGCTGTCGGTGGCGCAGGCACAGAAGCTCCAGCACGACATCATGGGCTACATGCCGGGCTTCGCCACGCCGCGCATCGTCTGTGACGTGCCGTTCGTGGGGAAGCGGTGGATCCACCAGGTGGCGGAGTATGACCGCGAGCGCGGCATCTCCTACTGGACCAAGAACTACCGCACGAGCGTGGAAGCGAACGACGCCGGCGCACTTGATCGCAAGTACGAGTACTTCGATCCCATCGACACGCTGCCGGAGTCCGGCCAGGCGTGGTGGCGGGATCAGCCCAAGGCGGCGTGATGGATTCCTCGGTGGGCGCCACGGCGCCCCTGTCGTCCCCCCGTCCCTCGCTCAGTGCCGAGGGGCGGGCCCGGTTGTTTCCCTCCGCGACCGACGCGGAGTGGACGGACTGGCGCTGGCAGCAGCGTCACTCGGTGCGCAACCTGGAGCAGCTGGAGCGCTACGTGCGCCTGACCCCGGAGGAGCGCGCCGGGGTGCAGGAGACGTCCTCGCTGTTCCGGATGGGCATCAGCCCCTACTACCTGTCCCTCATCGACCCGGAGCACGCGCTGTGCCCGGTGCGCATGCAGTCCATTCCGGTGCGCGCGGAGGCCCGGGTGCGGCCCGGGGAGCTGGAGGATCCGCTCGGCGAGGACAAGACGCGCCCCGAGGAGTGCATCGTCCACAAGTATCCGGACCGGGTGCTGTTCCTGGCCCTGGATACGTGCTCGGTCTACTGCCGCCACTGCACGCGGCGGCGCATCACCAAGGGCGGTGAGGCGGAGCTCACCAAGGACCAGATGCGCCGGGGCATCGACTACGTGCGCAACCACCCCGAGGTGCGCGACGTGCTCATCTCCGGCGGAGACCCGTTCCTCCTCAGCGAGGAGCGGCTGGAGTCGCTGCTCGCGCCGCTGAGCGAGATTCCGCACGTGGAGATGATCCGCATCGGGACGCGGGTGCCGGTGGTGCTGCCCATGCGCGTCACCGACTCGCTGGCGCGCCTGCTGCGCCGCTACGCGCCCGTCTACGTCATCACCCACTTCAATCATCCGAAGGAAGTGACGCCGGAAGCGCGTGAGGCGTGCGAGCGGCTGGTGGACCATGGCGTGCCGGTGGAGAACCAGGCCGTGCTGATGCGGCAGCTCAACTCGGATGCGCGCATCATCAAGGAGCTGTCGCACGTGCTCCTGCGCAGCCGCGTGCGCCCGTACTACCTGCACCAGATGGACGTCGCGGAAGGGTGCGAGCACCTGCGCACGCCCATCGCCAAGGGGCTGGAGATCCTCGAGCAGCTTCGCGGGCACACCAGCGGGCTCGCGGTGCCGCACCTCGCGGTGGACCTGCCAGGTGGAGGAGGGAAGGTCACCCTCCAGCCCGACTACGTCATCGAGCGCGGCGAGCGGGAGACCCTGTTCCGCAACTACAAGGGGCAGACGTACGCGTACCCGGAGCCGGAGGAGACCGACTGCTCCTGCCCGTACGACGAGGTCTGGCAGGCGCGCTCGCGGGAGCTGGGCTTCCGCGGCCGCTGACGGCCCCGGAGGATGCCGGACGCCGCGGGGCTACCTGCGGCGCTTGGAGGCCTTCCGGCTCATGCCCTTCGCCGTGCCGGCGGTGTCGCCAATCTCCACGACGGGCGCACCCGCTGTGCTCGAGCTGTCCAGGCTGCCGTCGACGTCGACGGAGGGCTCCGCGCCATCCGCGGACTCCAGCTCCACGGGGTCCGAGTCGCTGAAGCCCTGCTGGATGTGGACCTCGCCGTCGCCCTTGCGCTTCTTCGCCTCGGCTTCCTTCTCGGCCTTGGCCTTGTCTTCGAGCCGCTTGGCCTCGTTGGCGGCGCGCTGGTTGTCCTCGGGCGTCATCCGGGCCGTGAAGGTGGCGAACTCCTTCGCGGAGACGCCGTGCTTCTCCATGACCTTGGCGGATTCCTTCTGCTGGGCGCGGATGGACTGGCCTCGCTCGGCGTTGCTCATCTCCGACGGCTTCCGGTTGCCGAACTCCTCGTTCACCTTCGCCTGGGCCGCGGCCTCATCGCGCTGGATGGCCGCCACCTTCTCCGGCGTCAGGCCTTCCTCCTCCGCGAGGGCAGGGGTCGCCAGGACGAGCGACGAGGCAGCGAGCATCAACGAGAGACGGGTGGTCATGGGGAGGCTCCTCAATCCGACCCATCATAGGCACGGAGTCAGAGCCCACGCATGGCTGGTTCTTCAGGGCGACTGACACCGCGTGCAGCCATCGTTCGCGCCCGCGCACTGCTCGCGGGCCCTGGCGCAGCGCGGCGGGAGGTCGTCCCGGTCCGCCTGCTGCTCCACGAGACCGCAGAGCTGTTCCGCCGTGGCGCACGTCCGCGTGGAGACGTCGCACTGCTCGGCGCAGCTCAGGTCGTCCCCCTGCTCGCGGGCGCGGAGCTCGTCGAGGCGGGCTTCGATGCCGTCGATGGCCGCGTCGTCGTCCCCGGCCACCCGGGTGTCCACGTGCTTCGCGCAGCCTGCCAGCGCGATTGCTGCGGTGAGGAGGGCCAGCCATGACCGGGTCGCTCGCATGGTCCTACCCATATGCGCCCGCTCGTGGCCGCGTCCAGTCAGCGGCGTTCGGGGGAGCGCATGCGGCGCTCGGGGCGGGGCTCCGGTTCAGGAGGACGGCTCCAGTAGAGCCAGGCCGTCAGGGCCAGGAGCGCGGCCACGGCCAGCCTCCGCAGCCATTCCTCCCGCGCCCGTCCGGGTGAGTCCGCGTCGGCCTGGGCGGCCTTCTCCAACGCGGCTTCCACTTCGGGCCCCAGGGCCTGCACCCGCCGGCACAGCCAGGCCACGGGCGCGAGCGGCACCGGCACGGGCGCGGTGTCCTTCTCCACGGCCATGGCCAGCATCCGCTCCCAGGCGGTGGCTTCCTCCGGGCTCTCCGGGGGCCTCGCGGGCTGGCCCAGTTGCTGGGCCAGCGCCACCGCCGAACGGAGCAGCAGCACCGAGAAGGCGTCGCTCGAAATCCCGTACCAGGTCGCGCACTCCGCCTGGGGGCGGCGCTCCACGAGCCGGCGGACCAGCACGGCGGCCGTGCGGGGCTCCAGCGCGCGGAGGGCGTCGGAGAGGGCCTCGGGGGACAGGCGGGCGACGTCGGGGACGGAGGCGGTCACGGAGCTCCATTCTGCGGCATCCGCCTGGGGTTTTCGCGGGCTCCTACCGGGGACATGTCCTGGCTGCCGGCCGATTTCTTGAGGCGGATCGCTCCGCCCCTAGACTGTTGGACCATGTTGCAACGTGTGGCACTGCTGCTGCTCCTGCTCGCGTCGTCGCGGGCGTTCGCCGTGGAGACGATGCGCATTGCCATGGACGACCCCGGCGACGAGGTCCGCGTGAGCGGCCGGGGCCTGGGCTTCGGCCCCGATGCCGAGGACGCAACCTTCGTCGCCGTCACCGCGGGGCAGGCCACCGTGCGCCGCCGCAACGGCAAGCTGGAGGTCAACGGCGCTCCCTTCATCGGGGACGCCATCCGCTTCCGTGGCGGCCTGGAGGCCACCGACGCGGGCGGCCCCGGCAACGAACCCCTGAAGGCGGGCAGCGCGCAGGTGCGCGGCGACGTCGTCGTGCGCCTGTTCAAGAACAGCCTCCAGCTCATCAACGTCATCCCCCTGGAGGACTACCTCGCTGCGGTGCTCGGCAGCGAGATGCCCGTGTCCTTCCCGCTGGAGGCCCTCAAGGCCCAGGCCGTGGCCGCGCGGACGTACGCGCTGCAGAAGAAGCTGGACGCGTATGGCGCCGCCTTCCACATGGGCAGCAGCGTGCTCCACCAGGTGTACGGCGGCGTGAACCGCGAGGACGCCAAGACGCGCGCCGCCGTGGAGGCCACCCGCGGCGAGGTGCTCACGTACGACCTGGCCCCCATCGAGGCGTACTTCCATGCCTCCTGCGGCGGGCGCACCGAGTCCGGCCAGGACGCCCTCCAACGGAACCTGCCGTACCTGCAGCCCGTTGACTGCCCCTGCGGCAAGCTGCCCGCCAGCCGCTGGTCCGCGACCCTCTCCGAGGCGGAGCTGCGCGGCGCGCTGAAGGCCCCGCCGGGCGGCCTGCGCGTCACCGGCCGCACGCCCACGCACCGGGTGACCCGCGTGACGATGTCGGATGGCTCCGCGGTGGACGGCGTGTCGTTCCGCCGCAAGCTGGGCTACACGCGCCTCAAGAGCCTGGACTTCGACGTGGAAGCGTCCGGCAAGAACTACGTGTTCACCGGACGTGGCTTCGGCCACGGGGCGGGGCTGTGCCAGTGGGGCGCCAAGGCCCTCGCCGACCAGGGCAAGACGTACCGGGAAATCCTTTCCCACTACTACCCGGGCGCCGAGTTCCAGCAGCTCTACTGACGCCCTCGCCGGTTCCGTGAGGGCGCGGGGGCTGCTACAAGCGCCAACCCCGTGTCGTCCCTCCTCTCCGACTACGATTTCGAGCTCCCCGAGGCGCAGATCGCCCAGGCCCCGCTGCCCAACCGGGACGCGTCGCGCCTGATGGTCGTCAGCCGCGCCACCGGCGCCTGGAGCCACCAGCACTTCACCGACCTCGCGGACCTGCTGCGCGAGGGCGACCTGCTCGTCCTCAACGACGCGCGCGTCATCCCCGCGCGCCTCTTGGGCCAGAAGAGCGGCACCGGCGGCCGCGTGGAGCTGCTGGTCGTCCGCCCCGCCGCCACGGCCACGCTCACCTCCGCGGCGCTCGGGGGCGCGCCTGAGTCGCTCGAGTGGGTCTGCCTGGGCCAGGCGTCCAAGGGGCTCAAGCCCGGCCAGTCCGTCACCTTCGCCGGGGGCCTGTCCGCCGAAATCCTGGAGGCCCTGGGGGGAGGGGAGTACCGGGTGCGCTTCCACGCGGCGCCGGGCACCTCGCTCGCCAGCCTCCTGGATGCGGCGGGCCGGCTGCCCCTGCCTCCGTACATCACCCGCGAGCCCGAGGCCGCGGACGCCGAGCGCTACCAGACCGTGTACGCCCGCGCGTCCGGCGCCGTGGCCGCGCCCACCGCCGGCCTGCACTTCACGCAAGAGGTCTTCGCGAAGCTCGCGGCGAAGGGGGTCCAGCGCGCGGAGGTGACGCTCGACGTGGGGCCCGGCACCTTCCTCCCCGTGCGCGAGGAGGTGCTGGACAAGCACCACATGCACCCGGAGCGCTTCACCGTGCCCCAGGCCACCGCTGACGCCGTGAACGCCGCGAAGGCGGAAGGGCGCCGCGTGGTCGCCGTGGGCACCACCGTGGTGCGCACGCTGGAGTCCGCCACCGACCCGGACACGGGCAGGCTGCGCGTGGGCCCGGGCGAGACGGCGATGTTCATCCGGCCCGGCTATGTCTTCCGCCAGGTGGACGTGCTCCTCACGAACTTCCACCTGCCGCGCTCCACGCTGGTGATGCTGGTGAGCGCGCTCCTGGGCCGGGAGCGCACGCTCGCCGCGTACCAGGAGGCCGTGCGCGCGGGCTACCGGTTCTTCAGTTACGGCGATGCCATGTTGGTGAAGGAGTGAGTGCCGTGGTCGACGAGCAGGGCAGGGAAAAGGGCGAGAAGGGCGATACCCGCGTGCCCCCGGGGCTGGTGCGCTTCGAGCTGTTGCACGAGGACCAGAGCGGCACCAAGGCGCGCCGCGGCCGGCTGAACACGCCGCATGGTCCCATTGAAACGCCCATCTTCATGCCCGTGGGCACCGTGGGCAGCGTCAAGGGCGTGGGGCCGGACGACCTGAAGACCCTGGACGCGCAGATCATCCTGGGCAACACCTACCACCTGATGCTGCGCCCCACGGACGCGCTCGTCGGGGAGATGGGCGGCCTGCACCGCTTCATCTCGTGGGACCGGCCCATGCTCACCGACAGCGGCGGCTTCCAGGTGTTCAGCCTGTCGGAGAAGCGGAAGATCACCGAGGAGGGCGCCGCGTTCCAGTCGCACCTGGACGGCTCGCGGCACTTCCTGTCGCCGGAGCGCTCCATCGAAATCCAGGAGACGCTGGGCGCGGACGTCATCATGGCGTTCGACGAGTGCCCTCCGTCCACCGAGGACCGGGCCTACCTGGAGAAGTCCCTGGCGCGCACCACGCGCTGGCTGCACCGGTGCGTGAAGGCGTGGAGCCGCGAGCGCTCGTCGCTGTTCGGCATCGTGCAGGGCGGCCTCCATGACGACCTGCGCAAGCGCCACGCGGAGGAGGTGTGCGCGGTGGACCTGCCCGGCTACGCGCTGGGGGGCTACTCCGTGGGCGAGGCGCCGGAAGCCATGCACGCGGGCGTGGCCTACTCGGCGCCGCTGTTGCCCCGGGACAAGCCGCGCTACCTGATGGGCGTGGGCACGCCGCTGGACCTGGTGACGTGCGTGGAGCACGGCGTGGACATGTTCGACTGCGTGCTGCCTACACGGTGCGCCCGCAACGGCCTGCTCTTCACCTCGGAGGGCAAGCTGGTCATCCGCAACGCGGCCTACGCCAAGGACCCCCGGCCGGTGGACCCGGCGTGCTCCTGCTACACCTGCCGCACGTTCAGCCGGTCCTACCTGCGGCACCTGTTCGCGGCGGGCGAAATCCTGGCGATGCGGCTCAACACCCTGCACAACCTCCACTACTTCCTGGACCTGATGGCCCAGGTGCGCCGCGCCATCGCCGAGGACCGGTTCGCCGCGTTCGCACGCGACTTCCGGGCCAAGGCCGTGGCGCAGGAGGCCGAACGCAAAGGCGGTCGGTGAGCGGCCAACGGGATTGCCGCGCTTCCGGCGTTCACTTGCTCACATGGGGCGCCCTTGCTAAGAGGCCACCCTTTCGGATGTTTTGACCCCACCCGTACGCCGGGTCGGGGCCTTTCCGAGTCCTTCCTCCCAAACGACGAGGCAGTACGTGGCTGACAGTTTCCTGATTCTCGCGCAGGCCGGGGCTGGCGGTTCCCCCCTGGGGACCTTCGGCTTCCTCGCCGTGCTGGTGGCCATCATGTACTTCGTGATGATCCGCCCCCAGCAGAAGCAGCTCAAGGAGCACCGCAACCTGCTCGCGGGGCTGAAGAAGGGCGATGACGTCGTGACGTCCGGCGGCATCCTCGGGCGCATCCACCAGGTGGACGACTCCACCGTGACGCTGGAGATCGCCAGCGGGGTGCGCGTGCGCGTGCTCAAGACGGCTGTCAGTGCGAAGGGAACCGTTCCGGTGGCGGGCGCCCCGGCGGCGGCCCCCGCTGAGAAGAAGGAGGAGAAGTAATGGACCGCGGCTGGTGGTGGAAGTTCGGAATGATCGTCGCGGTGACGCTGGGGACGATCTGGTTCCTCGTCCCGACGTACTACTCGCTGGTGGTCCTGGACCGCAACGAGCGCAACAACATCGCCGTGCTGGAGCAGCGGCTGCCCGCGTGGGCGCCCCCCGCGAAGTACCGCCTCAACCTGGGGCTGGACCTTCAGGGCGGCATCCACATGGTGATGCGGGTGGACACCAAGACGGCCCTGCAGAAGCGCACGGAGCGCCGCGGGACGCAGATCGCCACCTACGTCAACGACAAGAAGCTGGGTGAGGTGACGGCGGACACGGATCCGGAGCGGCTGCAGCTGGTGCTGACCGCGAAGGACCCGGCCACCATGGACGCCATCCAGAAGGAAGTGCTCGCCACCTTCACGGACTTCACCGTGGAGTCCCGCAACGGCGGCACGCTGGTGCTCAAGCCGGACGAGGGCCAGGTGAACCGCTTCCGCGACGAGGCCGTGGACCAGGCGATGCTCGTCATCCGCCGCCGCATCGACAAGTGGGGCGTGGCGGAAGTGGACGTGCGCAAGCTGGGCACGGACTCCATCCAGATTTCGCTGCCCGGCCGCAGCAACCCGGAGCAGGCCAAGGAGCTGGTGGGCACCACCGCGCAGCTGGAGTTCCGGATGGTGGACGACACCAACCCGCAGGTGTTCGCGCAGATGTACCAGCAGCACCCGCCCCCGGCGGAGAGCAACATCACCCTGGTGGATGAAGAGGGCTTCCCGCAGCTGTCCTCGCCCAACCGCGAGGCGCTGCTGGCGTACGCGAAGGACAAGACGCCGGAAGGCCGCGACGTCGTCACCGAGTGCGTGGCGAACCCGGTGAAGAAGAACGACTGCATCGCGTACCGCAGCTACCTGCTGGACAAGAACGTTCCGCTGACGGGTGAGAGCCTGGCGGGCGCGGACGCGTCCGTCAGCCAGATGAACGAGCCGGAGGTGAACATCGCGTTCGACCCGGCCGGTTCGCGCGAGTTCGAGAAGCTGACCGAGGCCGCCGTGGGCCGCCGGATGGCCATCGTGCTGGACGACAACGTGCACACCGCGCCGCGCATCAACGAGAAGATCGGCGGCGGCCGCGCGCGCATCACCATGGGGCGCGCCAGCGGGCGCAGCTTCGAGGAGTGGCTGGGCGAGGCGCAGACGCTGGCGCTGGTGCTCAAGGCGGGCGCGCTGCCCGCGCCGGTGACGGTGGGCGAAATCCGTCAGGTGGGCGCGACGCTGGGCGACGAGCTCATCAAGAAGGGCAGCCTGGCCGCGCTGGTGGGCCTGGCGCTCGTCGTGGTCTTCATGGCGGTCTACTACCGCAAGTCCGGCCTCATCGCGGACGTGGCGCTGCTGCTCAACGGCCTGCTCATCCTGGCCGGCCTGGCGTTCTTCAACGCCACGCTGACGCTGCCGGGCATCGCGGGCTTCGTGCTGACGCTGGGCATCGCGGTGGACGCGAACGTGCTCATCAACGAGCGCATCCGCGAGGAGCTGTCCCACGGCAAGTCCGCGCGCGCGGCGGTGGACCAGGGCTACGACCGCGCCTTCTGGACCATCTTCGACGCGCACGTGACGACGCTCATCGCGGGCTTCATCCTGTTCTTCACGGGAACGGGGCCGGTCCGCGGCTTCGCCACCACGCTCATCGTGGGCCTGCTGGCGTCGCTGTTCACGTCCATCGTCGTGACGCGCGTCATCACGACCTACTTCGTCCACGGCCGCAACGCGCAGTCGGTGTCCGTCTAACGGGCCTCCAGCGCCTTCGGGAAATCCGCCATGCAGATTCTCAAGCACAAGACGAACATCGACTTCATCAGCAAGCGCAAGCCGGCGCTCTTCATCTCCACCCTCATCAACCTGGCCATCATCGTCGGCATCGCCGCGGTGGGGTTCAACTTCGGCGTGGACTTCGCCGGCGGCACGGTGGTGGAGCTGAAGTACAACACGCCCACCACGGCCCAGCAGGTCCGTGAGAAGGCCCAGGCCGGCGGTCTGCACGACGTCAGCGTCCAGGGCGTGGGCGCGGCCGAGGAGAACTCCTTCCTCCTGCGCATGGGCGGCGTCACGCAGCTCACGGAGGAGAACGCCGAGCACGCGAAGACGGCCATCCAGGGCCTGGGTGAGGTTCGCAACGTCTACGCCGACATGGCCAACGGCATCGTGAACTTCCGCTCCGTGCAGCCCATGTCCGCGGACGCGGTGAAGAAGGCCGTCGAGGCGGCGGGCATCGGCGTGCAGGAGGTGCGTGACCTGGGCGCGAACCAGGGCGGCAACGGCTACGACTACCAGGTCGTCGCGAGCGGCATGGCGGACAAGGTGTTCGCCGCGCTGAGCGCGGGCTCCGACAAGCCCGACTTCGAGCAGCGCCGCGTGGACTACGTGGGTCCGCAGGTGGGCAAGCAGCTGCGCAACCGCGGCATCATGGCGCTGGTGTACTCGATGGTCGCCATCCTCATCTACGTGGCGTTCCGCTTCGACTTCAAGTTCGGCCCGGGCGCGCTGCTCGCCATGCTCCACGACGTCATCATGGTGGCGGGCTACTACCTGGTGAGCCAGCGCGAGTTCAACCTCACGTCCATCGCCGCGCTGCTCACCATCGTGGGCTACTCGGTGAACGACACCATCGTCATCTACGACCGCATCCGCGAGGACATGGTGAAGTACAAGGGCAAGCCGCTGCCGGAGGTCATCAACATCGCCGTCAACGACACGCTGGGCCGCACCATCCTCACCTCCGGCGTGACGGCGCTGTCGCTCATCGGTCTGCTCATCTTCGGCGTGGGCGAAATCTTCGACTTCGCCATGGCGATGCTGGTGGGCATCCTCGTGGGTACGTACTCGTCCGTGTACATCGCCAGCCCGCTGGTCATCTGGCTGGATGAGCGCGCGCACGCCCGCGAGGGTCACGGCGGCGGCGCCAAGCAGGAGCCGAAGACGGCCTGAGCCGGCCCCCTGGCTGGTTGACGGCTTGAAGTGACGAGGGCCCTCCTTCCCACGTGGAAGCGAGGGCCCTTCGCTTTTCTAGAAGCGAGCGCCCAGCGTCAGCGACGCGTCCATCAGGCCGCCGCCGTTGTCGTCCGTCGAGGTGACGTTCGCGAAGTCCTGGTCGATGAGCAGGCGGTAGGTGCCTCGCACGCCAGCGGTGAGGCCTCCGGTGTTGAACTCCAGGCCCACCGCGAGCGGGATCTCCTCCATCAAGTCGCTGTCGTAGAGCCCCTCGCCCGCGCCGCGCACGTCCACGTAGGACAGGCCCAGGCCCACGCCCGCGAAGGGGCGCACCGCGGTGAGGAAGGGCGGCGACACCTTCACCAGCGCGCTGCCGCCGTTGCGCACCAGCGAGGGCGCGTCGAAGAGGCGGGTGTCACTCACCTTGTTCTGCGAGCCCTCGTAGCCGACTTCAAAGCCGAGGAAGGTGGTGGGCTGGAGGTTGAGCGTCAGGCCCCACAGCGGACCGGTGCTGGCCAGGTCGCCCAGGTCGCCCGTGTAGTCCCCAATCCCGCCGCGCAGGAAGACGTTCACGTCCCCCTGCTTCTTCTGCGCGAGCGCGGGCCCCGCGCCCAACACGACGGCCATCAGGGCACCGCCCTGGAGAAACCTGCGAAGCATGCGGACCTCCCTGTCCACGGGTGTGCACTCAAGCTGGGCACCGCGTACCCGCCGTGCAGGTTGGGAGCAGGGAGGCAGCCGAGCGCACGTCTGAACAGGCGTGCAGGAGGGTGGTGTGAGTGGGCGGGTTGGACTGCCTTGGTCGGACGTCTGAGGTACTGTCCTTCGCCATGCGGTGGTTGCTTCCAGATGTCGTCGAGCAGGAGGTGGGTTCGCTCGCGGGTGAGCTGTCGCTGCACCCGTTGGCGGCGAGGGTGTTGCTCCACCGTGGCTACCGGACGCCGGAGGCGGCGTCGGCCTTCCTGTCGGACCGGTTGGCGGACCTGCCGGACCCGTTCCGGATGAAGGGCATGGGCCCCGCGGTGGAGCGCGTGCTGCGCGCGGTGCGGCTCAAGGAGAAGGTGACGCTCTACGGGGACTACGACGTGGACGGCGTGTCCTCCACGTCGCTCATGTACCTGTTCCTCAAGGAGCTGGGCGTGGCCCCCGCCACGTACATCCCGCACCGGCTGGACGAGGGCTACGGCCTCAACCTGGGCGCGGTGGAGCGCATCGCGCAGGACGGCACCCGCCTCCTGGTGACGCTGGACTGCGGCATCACCTCCGTGGCGGAGATTGCCCGCGCGAAGGAGCTGGGCCTGGACGTCGTGGTGGTGGACCACCACACGGTGCCGCCCACGCTGCCGCCCGCCACCGCGGTGCTCAACCCGCACCAGCCCGGCTGCGAGTACCCCACCAAGGTGCTGTGCGCCGCGGGCGTGGCCTTCAACCTGTGCATGGGGCTGCGCAAGCGGCTGCGCGACGACGGCTTCTTCGCCACGCGCAAGGAGCCCAACCTCAAGGCGCTGATGGACCTGGTGGCGCTGGCCACCGTGGCGGACGTGGTGCCGCTCACCGGCGCCAACCGCATCCTCGTGGCGCACGGCCTCCAGGAGCTGTCCCAGGGCCGCCGTCCCGGCATCCGCGCGCTGAAGGAGGTGGCCGGCCTGGAGCCGGACGCCACCGTCACCGCGGGGCAGGTGGGCTTCCGCCTGGGGCCCCGCATCAACGCCGCGGGCCGCCTGCATGACGCGTCGCTGGGCCTGCAGCTGCTCTGCGCGGACTCCGTGGAGACGGCGCGCTCGCTGGCGCAGGTGTTGGACCGCGCGAACGCGGAGCGGCAGGGGATTGAGAGCAGCATCCTCACGCAGGCGCTGGCGCAGGCGGAGGAGCACAAGGACTCGCGCGGGCTGGTGCTCTTCGACGAGGGCTGGCACCCGGGCGTCATCGGCATCGTCGCGTCGCGCGTGGTGGAGCGCTTCCACCGGCCCACGGTGATGGTGGGCGTGAAGGACGGGGTGGGGAAGGGCTCGGCGCGCAGCATCGAGGCGTTCCACCTGTACGACGCGCTCACCGGGTGCTCGGACCTGCTCATGCGCTACGGCGGGCACAAGCACGCCGCCGGCCTCACCATCGACGCGAAGCAGCTGCCCGCCTTCCGCGAGGCCTTCGCCAGGATTGCCCTCCAGCGTCTGACGCCGGAGGACATGATTCCGCGCTGCCGCGTGGACGCGGTGGTGAACCCGGGCGACCTGGACGCGACGGCGGTGGAGTCGCTGCAGAAGCTGGGGCCCTTCGGTCAGGGCAACCCGGAGCCGGTGCTGGTGCTGCGCGGCCAGCAGGCCCGGCCTCGCGTGCTGCCCGCGAAGTCCGGGGCGCCCGGCGCGGGGCACCTGAAGCTGGCGCTCGTGGATGCCCCGGAGCTGGATGCCATTGGCTTCGGCATGGCGGACCGCGTGTCGCTGGTGGAGGGGCCGGTGGACCTGGCCTTCCAGGCCGGCTTCGACACCTTCCGCGGCCAGCGCAAGCTGTCCCTGCGCCTCAAGGACGTGCGTCAGGCCGCCTGACCCACGTCCGAGGCCTCAAGCCCGCGCTACGCGAGCCCCCAGCGCACCCGGCCCGGCGACATCAGCGCGCCGGCCCGCGCCAGCTCGTTGAGGCGGAAGCGCTCCGCCTGCCGCTCGAAGGCGGTGCGGCAGCCCTCCGAGCAGAAGAAGTACCGGCGCTTCTTGTACTCCGACGAGGGATGGCCCTCCGGGGCCTCCAGGTGCCTGCCGCACACCGGATCCCAGTGCCTGGTGCTGCCCTGCCCGTGTTCCTGTTCGCCGTTCATCTTCCGCCTCCAGCCCGACGCCCCAGACTGCCCAACCTGGCGCGAATGTAAGCAGGGGGCATGCCAGCGGTCCATCTCCTTGGAAGGCCAAGGAAGGGGACACGTCCGGGGCGCGGAGGAGGGGAAAAAGTTCAGCCCCCGCCACCGCTTCCCGGGTGGGAAGGGCGCGGGGGCCGAAGGGACGAAACCGGAGCGGCGCTTCAGAAGCCGACGCCGGCGCTGCCACCCAGGAAGAAGTCGTTGGCGTAGCCGCGGCGCAGGCCCATGGCCTCGATGCGGAAGGTGAGGTGCAGGTTGCGCGACAGGGCGGGCCGGCCGCGGAGGCCCAGGCCGTACTGGACGACGGGCTTGAGGCCGTTCACCTTCGTCTCTTCCTCGCCCACGGTGATGCCGGTGTTCTGGTACGCGAGTCCGCCACCGGCCTGAAGGAACAGACCGAAGGGCGAGTCGCCGAATTGGAACAGCCAGGCGGGCGCGAGCGTGAAGTAGTGAAGCCGCGTGTCCCCCTTGATGAATTCCGTGCCGTCACTGAGGCTGCCGTAGAGCCAGCGCAGGTCCGCGAAGAGGCCCTCGCGCAGGGTGGCGTTCTCGGTGAAGAACGTGCGGCCGAACTCCCAGGTGGCGCGCACGCCCAGGCCGGGCTTGTTGTCGGAGAAGTCGCCGCGGGCGCTGTCGATCAACAGCAGGCCGCCCACCAGCTCCACCGCGACGCCCAGGTTGGGGTCGTCCAGGCGGGACATGCCGCGGAAGCCGTCGTCGTTGGTGGCCTCGGCGGCCTCGCGGAACTCGTCCGTTTCGTCCACCAGCTTGCGGCGTCGCTCGTAGGCGTCGTCGTCGTCCTTCTGGGCCTTCTGCTGGGCGCGGTCGGCCTCTTCCTCGGGATAGGCGTAGGGGTCGTCGTCATCCGCGCTCTGGGCGAACGCGACGGGGGTGAAGAGCAGGCTGCCGGCGAGGCAGGCCTTGAGCCAGGTGTTCAAGGGAGCGGGCCTCACTAGAAGATGTTGGGGCAGGTGGTGCCGCCCGCGGCGCTGGCCGGGCAGAGGCTGGGGCCGATGAGCCATTCGCGCGGGATCCGCAGGTGGTCCATGAACTCGTTGCAGACGGCCTTGCGCAGCTCCAGGTCGGAGATGTGCGAGATGATGGCGGCGGCGGGGACGGCCAGCGAGAACAGGGTCTGATCCCCGATCACCTGCTGGGTGTACTGGTAGATGCCCGGCTTCTCGGGGTCCGTGTCGTAGTACGCGGAGACGATGTCTCGCTGCAGCTGGGCCTCCTGGCCGGTGGAGCGGCCCGCCTGGTAGAGCGCGGTCGCGATCAGCGTGCCCACCTGGTACTCGGCGCCGTCGCTGGAGAAGGTGCCCACGTCCTGCTGCTGCAGGCGGTTCCACAGGAGCGCGCTCATGCAGCGGTCGGCGCGGGACAGGTCGCGCGCGTCCGTCACCCCGGCGTAGGGGCCGCCGTCGAAGGAGGTGGCCATGAAGCGCGGATCACACCCGCTGACGCTGCGGCAGGTGGCGCCGTAGGCGTGGTAGTCCGCCAGTCCCTCGTCGAAGGACTTGAGCACGTTGGCGCCCTGGCTGGGGCTCTCCGAGGACCAGTTGGACAGCGACACGGGCAGGTTCTGACCGGCGTACGCCAGCCGGTTGAACACCAGGTGCGAATACTCGTGCGCCATCACCGCCGCGTTGAGGGGCAGCGGCGCGCGCTGGATCTTATCGAACGGCAGCACCATGAAGGCCTGGAGCACCGGGTAGAAGATGGCGTTGTCGCGCGCCGGCTCCTTGCTCACCTGCGTCTGGATGAAGTCCGGGAAGTAGTAGAGCGTCGGCGCGGGGTCGAAGGACGCGCCCTTCACGTTGGCGACGGTGCGGAAGTACTCGTTGGCGCGCTCGAGGTTGTAATACGAGGTCACCATGTTCCAGGAGTGGAAGTCCGCGGGCCAGAGGACGTCCTCGCCCGTCTTCGCGTCCTTCTGGGTGATGTAGCTGGCCTTCACGTCGTAGCCGGTGTTCTTGAGCAGCACTTCCGCGACGGTGTCCGCCGTGGCGTTCTGGAGCGCGGGGTCGTTCGCGTCGATGACGATGCGCGCACCGCCCTGGAGGTCGCCGACGGAGCCCTTCAGGCCGACGACGTCCTCGATGGTGGTGAGTTCGACCTGCGTGGGGACGTACTGGCCGTTGCTGGAGCGGGACAGGACGGAGACCTTGACCGGGGCCTCGCTGTCCGGCGCGCAGCCCGCGGCCAGGGTCAGCCCGACGGCGGCGGTGGTGACTGTTCGGAGCATGACGCCCGTTTTACTCCGGACCGCTCGGAACGTGTATTCCCCCTCGATTCCCTCTGCGAACGGGACCGGGCGGGCGGGCAAACGTGAGGGGGCGTTCCGGCCTTGGATTCCTTGACGCGTCGTTTCCTCGATCCGCTATGGTGCCCGGCCTTCCCTTCCCGAACCAAACGCAGGCGGTCTCCATGGCGGTCCCGTTCATTTCCGAGGTCAAGCGTACCCACACGTGCGGTCAGCTCACGGCCGCGAACGTTGGCGAAGAAGTGGTCCTCTTCGGCTGGGTGCACAACCGGCGCGACCACGGCGGCGCGGTGTTCATCGACCTGCGGGACCGCGAAGGGCTCACCCAGGTGGTGTTCGAGCCGGACAGCAAGGAGGCCCATGAGACGGCCGGCCACCTGCGCCTGGAGTACTGCGTGGGCATCAAGGGCAAGGTGCTGTCGCGCGGGAAGAACGTGAACCCGAAGATGAAGACGGGGGAGATCGAGGTGAAGGCCTCGGACCTGACCATCTTCAACCGCTCGGAGCCCACGCCGTTCCTCATCGAGGACAACGTGGAGACGTCCGAGGAGAAGCGCCTGGCGCACCGCTACCTGGACCTGCGCCGCGGGCCGCTCCAGAAGACGCTGATGACGCGCTCGAAGATGAACACGCTCGCGCGCTCGTACATGGCGGGCAACGGCTTCCTGGAGCTGGAGACGCCCTTCATGGGCAAGTACACGCCGGGCGGCGCGCGCAACTTCCTGGTCCCCAGCCGCCTGAACCCGGGCAAGTTCTACGCGCTGGCGGAGAGCCCGCAGCTGTACAAGCAGCTGTTCATGGTCGCGGGCTTCGACCGGTACTTCCAGATCGTGAAGTGCTTCCGCGACGAAGACCTGCGCCTGGACCGGCAGCCGGAGTTCACGCAGATCGACGTGGAGATGAGCTTCGTCACCCAGGACGACATCTTCACCATCATCGAAGGCCTGCTGAAGAAGCTGTGGGGCGAGGTGCTGGGCATCGACATCCCGACGCCCTTCATGCGCATGGACTTCTACGAGTCCATGGCGAAGTACGGCAACGACAAGCCGGACCTGCGCTTCGGGCTGGAGCACGTGGTGCTCACGGACGTCATCCGCGAGCACGGCGCCGCGGGCGGCGTGCCCATGATGTGGGAGGCGGTGCAGGACAAGGGCATCGTCAAGGCGATGGTCGTCCCGGCGGAGAAGGCGCTGTCCCGCGCGGAGAGCGACAAGCTGGAGGACTTCGCGAAGCAGGCGGGCGCCAAGGGCCTGGCGCGCGCGAAGGTGGGCGAGGGCGGTGAGTGGACCCAGTCCCCGCTGTCCAAGACGATCACTCCTGCGCTGCGGCAGGCCATCAACCAGGCCGTGAACGCGAAGACGGGCGACCTCATCCTGTTCCAGTTCGGCCGCGAGTCGCTGGTGCACACGGTGATGGCGAACCTGCGCGTGCACGTGGCGAAGAAGCTGGGGCTCATCCCCGAGTACGGCAGCGGCGGCCAGTGGAAGTTCCTCTGGGTGGTGAACCCGCCCCTCTTCGAGTTCGACGAGGAGACGAACACCTGGGCGGCGGCGCACCACGCCTTCACCCGTCCGCACGACGAGGACGTGCAGTACCTGGGGACCGACCCGGGCCGCGTGAAGTGCCACCGCTACGACGTGGTGCTCAACGGCTTCGAGATTGGTGGCGGCTCCATCCGCCTGCATGACCCGAAGGTGCAGAGCGAGGTGTTCAAGGCGCTGGGCATCCAGGAGGAGGAGGCGCGCGTGAAGTTCGGCTTCCTGCTGGACGCGCTCAAGTTCGGCGCGCCCCCGCACGGTGGCATCGCGCTGGGCATGGACCGCCTGGTGATGCTGCTGACCGGCGCGGAGTCCCTGCGCGACGTGATTCCGTTCCCCAAGACGAAGACGGGCACGGACACGATGACGGGCGCTCCCGGCGACGTGGACGAGAAGCAGCTGCGCGAGCTGCACGTGCGCCCGGTGCCGCTGCCGCAGAAGTAGTCCGTCACGTCCCGCCGGGAGGAGGACACTCCCGGCGCGCCGCTTTCGTTGCTCGCCGCACCCCGGGCCCTGCGAAAGGCCTGGGGGAGTGGCTGGAAGCCGACGGACGGCCCCTCGGAACGGCTGGACACCCCGGTGGCCGTGGCCATTGGGGACCCGTGGCGTGCGAGGGGGCGGGCGCGATGCGGGGACGGGCGTTCGGGGCGTGGGTGCTGGCGTGGGCCCTGCTGTGCGCGGGGCCGGCCTCCGCGGCCGAGACGAAGATGCCCCCGGGCCTCAGTGGTGGCTGGGGCGGGATGCGCGGGTTTCTCTACGAGCTCGGTGTGGCAATCCAGGTCCGCTACGTGACGGAGCTCGCCTTCAACGCGCGCGGTGGCAAGGGACACGCGCTGCGGCAGGCGGGACAGCTCGACGTGGGGCTGGGCCTGGACATGGAGAAGCTGGCCGGGCTCGAGGGCGGCACCTTCCAGTTCACGTTCACGCACCGCAACGGCAACAACCTGAACGCGGACATGGCGCTGGGGAACCTCCAATTGGTGCAGGAGGTGTACGGGCGCGGCAACGTGGGGCGCCTCACACAGCTCTGGTGGGATCAGCTCTTCTGGGGCGAGCGGGTGCACCTGAAGCTGGGGCGCATGACGGTGGGCGAGGACTCGGCGGACTTCCCCTGCGACTTCCAGAACCTGTCCTTCTGCGGCGCGCAGCCCGGCAACATCGTGGGCAACTACTGGTTCAACTGGCCGGTGAGCCAGTGGTCCACGCGGCTGCGCGTGGACCTGGCGAAGGTGGCCTACGTGCAGCTGGCCGCGTACGAGATGAACCCTCGCAACCTGGAGGAGGGCTTCTATCTGGGGCGCTTCAGCGGGGCGACGGGCGTGATGCTGCCCCTGGAGCTGGGCTGGAACCCGAAGTTCCACGGCGACCGGCTGGAGGGGCTCTACAAGGTGGGCGTCTGGTACGACACGTCCAATGCGCCGGACGTGTTGCTGGCCGGCGTGGAGCGCGACGGGCGCTACGGCATCTACTTCGTCGCGCGTCAGCAGCTCACGCACGTGGCGGGCGTGGAGAACAAGGCGCAGGGCCTCAACGTCTTCGCCCGCCTGACGCACACGGACCAGGACACCTCCACGCAGGATGGCCAGTACACGCTGGGCCTGGGCTACACGGGCGTGTTCGGCCGGGCGGATGACGACGTGGGCTTCGCGCTGGGCGCCACGCACACCAATGGGCGCTACGTCACCGCGCAGCGGCAGAAGCAGGCGGAAGGCTCCGACACGCCCATCCCCCGCACGGAGTACCTGGGCGAGCTGTACTACAGCCTCCATGCGACGCCGTGGCTCGTGCTGCGGCCCAACCTCCAATACATCCGCCCCGGCGGTGACGAGGACGCGCGCAACATCCTCGTCCTGGGCCTCAAGGGGGCGCTCACCCTGTAGGGCATGTGGGGAGAGGGCCCCCTTTCCGTGCCGCTTCGTGGGTGGCCTAGAGTGGGGCCATGGCCCTGTCACCCTCGTGGGATGCGTGGCTGTCGGAGAACCTGCTGCGGGGCGTGCCAGAGGAGGCGCTGGCCCGGGCACTGGTCGCCGGAGGGGTGGCTCCGGAAGAGGCTCGCTCGGAGGTGGCTCGCGCGCGGCGGCATCCGGCGGTGGAGGCCGGTGGCTCGCGCGGGACGCTGGGGGCGGAGGTGGTGTCGCTGCTGGACGTGCGCGCGGCGCTGCATGCGCAGTCCCGCCGGACGGTGGAGCGGCGGCGGGGCGTGTCCGCGGAGGAGTTCCAGGCCCGCTACTACCGCGCGCACCGGCCCGTCGTCCTGGAGGACTTCCTGGAGGGCTGGCCGCTGATGGAGCGCTGGCGGCCGGAAGCGCTGGCGCGGGACTACGGCGACGTGGAGGTGGAGGTCATGGCGGGCCGCGAAGCCCGCGCGGACCATGACATGTCACCGGATGCGTGCCGCACGGTGATGAAGCTTTCGGACTTCCTCCACCGGCTGGAGCACGGCGGGCCCACCAACGACCTGTACCTCACCGCGCGCAACTTCGCGCTGGAGCGGCCGGAGCTGCGGGGGCTGCTGGAGGACCTGCGGCCGGCTCCGGGCTTCGTGTACCCGAAGCGGCAGCACGGGAGCCTCAAGCTGTGGGTGGGGCCAGCGGGCACGCACACGGCGCTGCACCATGACGTGGACTCGGTGCTGTTCTGCCAGGTCCACGGGCGCAAGCGCTTCTGGTTGGTGCCGTCTTTCGAGACGCCTCGCCTGTACAACCGCGAGCACGTGTGGAGCCCGGTGGACGCGGCGGCGCCGGACCTGGAGCGCTTCCCGGACTTCGCCCGCGCGCACGTGCACGAGGTGGTGGTGGGCCCGGGGGAGATGCTCTTCATCCCCGTGGGCTGGTGGCACCAGGTGCTCGCGCTGGATGTCAGCGTGTCGCTGACGTTCCAGTCGCTGGAGGTTCCGGGCGGAAACGCGCGGTGGCACACCTTCGGCTGAGGTGTGCCCGCCGCTTCAATGGCTTCAGGTCAGCCGTTGAGGTTTTCGTCCTTCGGCGTTTCAGGAAGGGGCGGTGTGGACGGCGGCGGCGTGGGCGGCGGGACTTCAGGCGTCCGCTTCCGGCTGAGGTCCTCCTGCGCGGGGTCAGACGGGGGATTGGGGTTCGGGACGATTTTGTATGAGTTCTCGGGAGGCGTCATGGAGTCCGCTCGGGGTGGATGTGGACGACCCAAAAGGTTCAGCCCGATTCAAGGGGTCTGGAGATGACGTCTTCCTTTCCCCCTGTATGGAGAACGTGGCTCGCGGAGAACCTTGCGCGTGGGGTGTCTTCCGAGCGCCTCGCGGCCCGTCTGGAGGCGGTGGGACTGGCGCCAGAGGTTGTCTGGGAAACGATTCGGGCCGCGGAGACACACCCGGCGGTGAGACGGGCGCGTGAATTCACGGCACGTCTGGGATTGCTTGAATCACTGCTGGAGACACGGTCGGTGTCTCGCCGACAGGCATTGCCCGCGCCGCGCGTGGAGCGGCGGTCGCGGCTGGAACCCGCGGAATTCTTCACGGATTACTACCGGCGCAACCGGCCGGTTGTCATTGAAGGCTTGATGGAGGACTGGCCGGCGCGGACGCGGTGGACGCCCGCGTGGATGGCCGAGCGTTTCGGTGACGAGACGGTGGAGGTGATGGCGGGGCGCGACGCCCAGGAGATGCCGGACCTGCACGCGGACCGCCTGCGCCGGGACGTGCCGCTGCGGGAACTGCTGGCACGGTTCGAGGGTGCGCCCGCGAACGACATGTATCTGGTGGCGCGAAATAGCCTGCTCTTGCGTGACGCGTTCCGGCCGCTCCTGGAGGACCTGCGTGCGCCGGAGGGATACATCCAGCCGGACCTGCGCGAGCCCGACCGCGTTCACCTGTGGCTGGGGCCGGCGGGGACGCTGTCCAACCTGCATCATGATCACCTCAACGTCCTGTTCTGCCAGGTGTGGGGACGCAAGCAGGTGTGGCTGGCGCCGTCGTGGGAGACGCCATGGATGTCCAACGTGCGCGGCTTCTACAGCGCGGTGGACGTGCTGGCGCCGGACCTGGAGCGCTTCCCGGACTTCGCCCGGGTGGCGTTGCACACAGTGGAGGTGGGGCCGGGGGACACGCTCTTCATCCCGGTGGGGTGGTGGCATGCGCTGCGGGCCTTGGAGCCGAGCCTGTCGGTGACGTTCGTGAGCTTCGAAGAGACACCTGGGATGAACACCTGCTGGCGGGAGGGCTGGCTGGGCGCCACGCCTCCGGAGGAGCACCGATGAGAGCTTCGCGCGATGTGGAGGCGGGGACCTCTCCGCTGACACCCGAGTGGCGGCGGTGGCTGGTGGAGAACCTGGTGCGCGGTGCGTCGCCGAAGGAGCTGGTGGCGTCGCTGGAGAAGGCCGGGGTGCCGGCGGAGCAGGCGCGGCGGGCGGTGGAGGTGGAGCAGCAGGAGCCCTTCGTCGCGGGCGCGCTGCGAGCGGTGGGCATGCAGCGAAAGCTGGAGGGGTTGCTGGACGTGTACGCGGAGCTGTTCCAGCAGACGGAAGGCCCGCCGCGCGTGGACCGGCATGACGCGCTGACGCCCGCCGCGTTCTTCGAGCGCTACTACTTCGACAACCTGCCCGTGGTGCTGCGCGCGGACTGGAGCGCGTCGTTGGAGCCGGAGGTCTGGAGCCCCGGGAACGTGGCCGCGCTGTTGGGCGAGCGTGAGGCGAGACACGCGTGCTGCGTGCCCCTGTTCGAGGACTCGCGGCTGGAACCCCTGGCCCGGGGGCTGAGGCCGCTTCGGGGCTTCACGGCGGAGGACGCGCGTGCGTGCGAGCCCCGCCTGTGGTGGGAGCCGACCGGCGCGGAGGTTCCCCTGCGCGCGGCGCGGCGCAACGTGCTGCTGGCGCAGGTGCACGGGGAGCGGCGGCTCCAGCTCGTTCCGGCGTTCGAGTTGCGGCGCGTGACGGGGGCTGGCGATGCCCCCTTGCGCCTGGACGTGACGTTGTCTCCGGGAGAGTGCGTGCTGCTGCCGGTGGGCTGGTGGTACGGCTTCAGCGCGCCAGACGGCGGTGTCGCCGTCTCGTTCGAGGCCTTCGCGCTGCCTGAAGCCAACGTGACGTGGGACGCCGACGCGGAGCCCCAGCCTTCGCCGCTGCCACCGCGTGACTGAGGGACGCGGGCGCTACTGATACAGCAGCACCTTGTCCACCCAGCGCATGTGGGGTTGCTTCTTGTGCCAGTCGAGGCGCTCGGCTCGCAGCGCCTGGGAGGGCTCCTCGCCGGACTGGATGCGCTCGCGCACCGAGCGGAAGAAGGCGCCCGCGTCGTTGGGGATCTCCGCCGTGGCGGCGAAGACGGCCCGCGCTCCGGAGGTCACGAACGCCTGCGGCAGCGATGACGTCTCATGCAGGATGGGCGGAAGGCGGGCCGCGCTGCACGCGCCCAGCACCACCAGGGGGGCGCCGTGCAGATGCCGGCGGCGCAGCTGCTCCGCGGTGAGGGCATAGAGGCCGTCCGGCTGCGGCGACAGCGCGATGACCGTGGCGTCCGACAGCGCGCGGTCCACCACGCCGTGCGCGTGGATGTCGATGTCCGTGGCCTGCTCCATCGCCTCCAGCACGCGCTCGGGCGTGGCCTGCGCGCCCTTGAGCCGCAGGAGCCGCTGCGCGCCCGCCAGGTCCACTTCCGCCGCCGAGGGCAGCCGCGCCAGCTTCAGCGTCTGGGGCGGCTCCACGTCCGACACCACCACGTGCAGGGGCGGCTTCGCGGGGGACGTCGCGGGGACGCCCGTGCTGACCCGGTAGCTCCAGGCCAGGTCCGCCGGCAGGATGCCCGCGCGGCTGTCCAGGGGCGCCGCGGCCAGCACCGCCACTCGGGGACAGTCGCGCAGCAGCTCCACCAGCTCGCCGGGCACCAGCCCCGTCAGGTCATCGCGCAGGGGCACCGTGCGCGAGGCGTCATAGTGCCCCTGCACCTGTCCCTGTGGACCGCGCACCACCGTCACGGTGCGCTCCGCCTCCACCGCCGCCGCCAGCACGCAGCCCTCCGGCACGGGCACCTGGAGGCTTTCGGCCACCACGTCCATGGCCTCCCGGAAGGCCCCGGCGTGGCCCGCGCTCACCGCGAGCGTCTGGAAGGCCACCGCCCTGGCGTCGCGCGCATCCGCGTTCACCCGCAGGAGCGGCTCCGCCTCCGCGATGGCCTGCCGCAGCACCCGCTGGCCCTCGCGCCAGTCGCGGTCCACGGCGAAGCGTCCCCGGATGAGCGTGGCCAGCACGCGCCGCCCCGCGTTCTCCCGAAGTGGACTCACGCGTGCCAGCTCCTCCATCAGGAGCGCTTCGTCGGACGGACGGGGCGCCAGCCGCGCCAGGTCCGCGAGGATCCACGCGCCCTGGAGCCCGGGCGTCTGGCCGCACGCCAGCGACGCCTCCAGCTCCTGCCGCGCCTCCTGCGGACGGAAGCGCATCAGCGCCAGCGAGGCCAGGTTGCGGTGCGCCAGGGTGCGCGCCACGCAGTCGTCGGGCTGACGGGCCAGGGACTCGGTGAGATAGGCGCGCGAGAGCGCCACCCGCACCTGGAAGCGGGTCGCGTTGGCCAGCATCACCAGCGCCTGGCCCTCGCGTTCCCATTCGCCCAGCGCGGCGGCCTCCTGCCACGCGGCCCTCGCGGACTCCTCTCCCTCCACCAGCCGGTTCGACGCGGTCGCGCGGCTGCTCAACCGGATGAGCAGATCCACGCAGCGCAGGGGCAGCTTCTTCGCGCGGCACTCGCCCAGCGCCTCCCGCAGCCGGTCCCCGGCCTGGGTCCCCTGTCCCGACAGGTCGTCCAGCCGCGCGCCTTCCTGCGCCACGCGCGAGAGGATCCAGGGATCCGTCTCGCCCGTCGTCAGGGCGCGAAGCTCCTCGTGCGTGCGCGCCACGCCCGGCGTGCGCAAGAGCGCGCCCAGCAGCAGGTCCTTCGCCGTGGGCTCCTGGCGCAGCCGTTCGATGAGGCTCGCGGGGGTGGGGTGCGCGTCCTGAACCAGCTTCGCGTACTCGCGCGCGAGCGGCGCCCGGCGCGCGAAGTCCTGCGCCGCCATCCGCCGCACGGTGTCCTCCAGCACGGTGCCTCCGCCGGCCGCGTGGTCCAGCACCCCCGCGAGCGGCAGCAGGGCCTCCACCTGCTCGGAGCTCTCCGAGGTCGCCAGCAGCTCGTAGAACGACTCGCGCGCCATGCCCGGGAAGCGGGCCGCGCCCTCCACCGGCACGGGCGCCTGGGGCGAGCGCAGCCGGGCATGGAAGGCCTCTCGCGTGGCCTTCCATGCGTCCGCCCGGGCCTGGAACCGGGCGCGCAGCGTCCGCGCCTGCTCGCGCGCCTCGTCGCTCCAGCCGGGCTCGCCCTTCGCGGCCACCGCCTCGAACGCCGTGGCGGAGAGGAGCGTCAGCCCCAGCTCGCGCGCCACCACGGCGCGGTTCCAGCGCGCCTGCGGGTGCTCGGGCATGGCCTCCAGCGTGGCGTCCAGCAGGGTCAGGGCTTCGTCGGAGTGGCCGCGCAGGATGGCGACGGCGGCCAGGTCACTGTCGCGGTCCAACGACGGCGACGCGCGCCTGAGGTACGCGAGCCCCTGCTCCGTGTCGCCATGCAGGAGGTAGCTGACGCCCACCCCGTGCGCGTCGCCGCGCTCCTCCAGGCGGGACAGCGCGCCCAGGGGCACCGGCGGGGCCAGCGCATCCCGTCGGGGGGGCGCATGGGGGCGGTATACGTCCGCGGCGGGGAGGCTCAGCCGCACCTCCAGGGGACGGTGGGTCGCGTCCGCGAGCCACAGCGCGGGCGTCTCCGGCCCGGCGCCCTGCTGCTTCCAGACGCGCACGGCGCCGAAGCCCAGGGCCATGCAGAGCGCCAGGGCCACGAGTCCCCAGACGCGCGCCACGCCTGTGCGCCCCGGCAGGCGTGTGCCTCGGGGCGTTTGCCACATGCCAGCCATCCGGGGCCTCCCGCGTGCCCCCGCACCATCTCCGCGGGTCCTGCGGGCTCCAGTCTAGGGCCAATGCCCCCGGGGCTGACAAACCCGGGGGCGAGGAGGCGTCCGGAGGTGTACTGCCTACTCCACCTTCAGGGGGGGGCGCGTGGCCTCCACGACGCGGTGGATGGGGTACAGCTCGCCCACGGTGAGGCTGTCATCCAGGAACTGCCAGCGGCAGAAGCCGTCGTCCGAGTGCGGCTCCAGCAGGTAGGTGATGAGCGTGCCCGTGCGCTGGTCGGTGGGGACCTTGAGGGTGCCGGCGGGGAACTCGCGCTCGGAGCGCTCGGGGGCCACGGTGAGGATGGTCTCGAAGCGCACCGGCTTGGGCTTCTGGCTCAAGGGGACTTCGTCCTGGCCGGGGGGCGGCACGTTGGCGGCGACGTCCGGGCTGAAGGTCTGCTCGCGGCGGGCGATGCGGTAGCTGTCCACCTGGAAGCGCTGCGCCTTGGCGAGCTTCTCGAAGCGGATGCCGTGGCCTTCCAGCCGGGACGCGAGCGACGCGGGCACCAGGTACGCGGACGGCGTGCTCACCGACTGCGTGGGCACGAAGGTGCGGTAGTGCGGCGTCTTGTAGACCTTCTTGCGCTTGCCCGGGTAGCGGCGCGCCTGGATGCTGGCCTCGTCGAAGGAGTTGATGGCGGCGATGTCCTTGCCCAGCACGTAGGCCGGGTAGTCGAACACCAGCGCCCCTTCCGCGTCGCGCTGGGCGACGCCGAAGTTGATGCCCACCCACTCCTTCGCGTCAGGGGACTTGCCGCGCGCGATGATGGCGGCCTCCTCGAACTCGGTGACCCGGCGGTAGTCCTTGGCGTAGCGGGCGGCGTCGCGGATGAGCTCCAGCACCCACGCGCGGATGACGGCGCAGCGGCGGGGGAAGTCGATGTAGCTGTACGTCTCCAGCAGCACGTCCAGCCGGCCCAGGAGGCCGCGGAAGTGGCTGCCGAAGCGGGGCAGCGCGGGGTAGGTGTGCCAGCCGGAGGTCGGGTCGCCTTCCTTGAGGAAGTTGCCGTACCAGAAGCTGTCGAAGCCGTGCTTCTTCTTCACGGCGGCGGACACGCGCTCGGCCAGCTCGCGGTTGTAGTCGCGCGAGGTGTGGAGGAGCTCCGCGTTGCCGTGCGGGATGTCGAAGGTGAGGTCGAACCCGTGGATGCTGCCGTCGGTGGTGTGGCAGTCCACGAAGAGGTGCGGCCACCACGCCTGGTACAGCTTCGCCAGGGCGCGCGTCTCCGGCGCCTCCTGCTTCATGTTGTCGCGGTTGAGGTTCCAGCCCTCGCCCGTGTAGCGCATGCCCACGCCACCGGGCGGGTTGACCTGGCCCTCCAGGTTCTTCAGGTCCAGCGCGCGGTTGCCCTTGCTGATGCGATCATTGCCGTCTGGGTTGAAGTTGGGGACGAACACGAGGCACAGCCGGTCCAGGATCTTCTTGCCCAGCGACGTGAGCGTGAGGTCGCGCGCGAGCGCCTGGAGGGTCTCCTTGCCCTCCACCTCACCGGCGTGGATGTTGGCCTCCACCATCACGACGATCTTCTTCTGCTTCTTCGCCAGCTCCGGCGTGAAGCAGTTGCGGTCGCTGAGGATGAGCGCCATGAGCGGCTGACCTTCACCGCTCTGGCCAAAGTCCACGCGCTTCGCGAGCTTCGTCTGGGCACAGAGGGCGTCGACGAAGGCAACCACGTCGGCGCTGCGGGACGTTTCCTGGTAGTCGGTGGCTTCCGCGCGGGTGAGCAGCTTGGGAGTGGGCATAGGTGCCGCGCATCCGAGCGCTCCGGACCTGCGGCGTCAAGCACGCGCGGTGGGGGCCGTCTTGCCGCGCCGTGGCGGTGTCCCATATGAAACCCCGACAGAGAGTGGAGTCGAGGGGGCTTCATGACGCGGAGTGATCAGCGGCGAGGGCACGCGTGGGGCGTGCTGCTCCTGGGCTGCGCGGCGGTGTGGGGGGCGGGGTGCAAGAAGGAACAGCCCCAGCCCAGAGCGTCCGTATATGCGGGGGCGGTGGCCGTCGCCGTGGCCGACGCGGGCGTTCCCGACGCGGGGCCGGTGGCGAAGGTGGCGAAGCCGCTGCGCTTCTCGGACGTGGTGTTCAAGCGGGACGGGAGGCGCCTGGACGTGACGTACAGGCTCACCAACCCGGGGACGGCGCAGGGGCGTGGGGATGCGTGCCTGGCGCTGCTCGACGAGAAGGGCGTCCTCGCCCACGTGCGGAGGCTGGGCCACATCGCCGTGAAGGGCGGCACGGACGACGTGTTCGAGGACTTCGTCTACCTGCCCGAGGAAGGCTGGCCGCAGGCCTGGACCGTGCTGCTGTACACGGCCGCCGAACGTCTCTGTGAGAATGACGACTTCGGGGCGACCAGCGAGCCCCTGCGCCTGCTCTCCACGGGAGAGCCCGCGCCCGCGGGAGCACCCGCGCCCAGTCGGACGCAACCGTTGACAGCGGGGGAACTCCAGCTGTCCGGCGTCACGCTGGCGCAGCCCGGTGGGGGCACACGCTACGAGCTTACGTACACGGTGAAGAACGTGAGCGCCCGGCGCATCAATGGCCGGGTCTGCCTCCGGGGGTACGAAGGGGAGCAGGACGACTTCCTGCTCTTCGCCTCGATGGGTGAGCTCAGCGTGGCGCCCGGCGCGGAGGAGACGCGCACCGACGAGGTCGACGCCTCGGACGCCAAGGCCTGGGACCGGGTTTCCACGCTGGACCTCTTCGTGGCTGAGCAGATGTGCTTGCTGGCCGATTCGAAGCTGGCTCCCTCCCGCATCGAGTTCAGGAAGCCTGACCACGTCCATTCTCCCGATGAGGACGCGACCGGGACGGACTGGAGTGATGCCGTCGAACCCGAACCGGCGTTCCCACAGGAGCCTCCTTCATCGGACGATGACGATGATGACGCGTCGTCAGAGTCCCCGGGGAACTGACGCCGGAGTGTCGTCACCAAGGAAAGACATCATGATGCGGTACGGGGCGTTGTTGTTGGGATGCGCGGCGGTCTGGGGCACGGGGTGCAAGAAGGAGCAGCCGCAGGCGAGCGCGCCCGTGGACGCGGGCGTGGTGGCCGCGGGTGTGCCAGATGCGGGGTCCGTGGCGAAGGGGCCGAGGCCCCTGCGGTTCTCGAACGTGGTGCTCAAACGCCAGGACGACACCGTGAACGTGAGCTACACGCTCACCAACCCGGGGACGGCGCAGGGTCGAGGGGACGCGTGCCTGATGCTGGTCGATGATCAGAACCGGGCCATCGCCGTGTCGCGGCTGGGGGGCATCACCGTGAAGGGCGGGTTGGAGGACGCGTTCGAGGACACGGTGAAGGTGGCCGACCTGCAATGGAAACAGGCCCGCTCCGTGATGCTCTACTCGACGGAGTATGGCTCCTACTGCTCCACCAGCGACCTCAAGCCGATCAGTGAGTTCCTCCGGTTGCTCCCGACGGGAGCGCCCGCGCCAGCGGGCCTGCCCGTGCCCGCGCAGCCGCAGGACGTGACGTCAGGGGACTTCGCGGTGTCCGGCATCCGGGTGAACCAGGCCGGGAGCTCCGCGGGCGCTTCCGTCACCTACACGGTGAAGAACGTGAGCGACCACCGGGCCGCGGGGACGGGGTGCCTGCGGGCCTATGCGCAGGAGGGCACCCGTGCCCTGGAAGAGCTCGAGGCAGGGGAGTTCGACCTGGCTCCGAACGCTTCAGAGACCCGGACGGCGACCCTCAAGTTCGCTGACGCCACGCACTGGGCCGCGGTGAAGGTGCTGCGCTTCTTCGCGAGCCCCTATGGCTGCGTGGACACGGAGGGGCCGGAGAACCCGGGCTTCCCGCTCAGCGGTCCATCGGAGGTCCAGCCAGGTGACGCGGCGCCGGGCGGAACTGGCAGTGGGGAGGCTCACCATGACGAGGAATGACTGGCGAAGGAGGACCCTGGGCGTGCTGCTCGTCGGGGGCGCGGCGGTGTGGGGGGCGGGGTGCCAGAAGGAACAGCCCCAGGCGAGCGCCCTGCCCGACGCTGGCGTGGTGGCGGTGGCCCAGGCGGGGGGCCAGGACGCGAAGCCGGTGGCGAAGCCGCTGAAGTTCTCCGGCGTGCGGCTCAAGCGCGACAGGTATTACCTGGACGTCACGTACACGCTCACCAACCCGGGGACGGCGCAGGGGCGGGGAGAGGCGTGCCTGTCGTTGCTGGATGAGAAGGGCTTCGTCGTCCGGACGCTGCGCCTGGGGCACGTCACCGTGAAGGGCGGCACGGACGACGTCTTCATGGATCGCGTGTTTCTTCCGGAGGAGTTCTGGCCGCAGACCCGGACGGTGCTGCTGTACACGGCCCGGGAGTACCACTGTGAAAACGACGCCTTCAGCGAGGCCAGCGAGCCGTTGCGGCTGCTCCCCACGGGAAGCCCCGCCCCCGCGGACGCGCCGGCACCCGGGCGGCCGGAGAAGCCGAAGCCGGGGGAACTCACGCTGTCCGACGTCGAGCTGACGCAACAAGGCAGGAGCGACGAGTATCGCCTCCGGTACACGGTGAAGAACGTGAGCGCCCGGCGCATCAATGGTCAGGCCTGTCTCCAGGGGTACGGAGCGGTCCCGGAGCCGGACGAGGACAGGGCCACCCTGGTGGCGAGCACCCTGGACACGTTCAGCGTGCCCGCCGGCGCGACGGTGACCTTCACCGACCCCGTCAACTTCCCCGACCCCCGGCGCTGGGACGAAGTGGCCACGCTGGACCTGTTCCTCGATGCGCGGGGGTGCGCGTCGAAGCCAGAGGCGGCGCCGGCCCGTCTGCGGTTCGACAAGCCCGAGAACGTCCGTGCTCCCGGCGAGGGCGGGCCCGAACTGGACGAGAGCGACGCCTTCGAGCCCGACGAGGATACGGAGACGGCGCTGGACGAGGGTGACGCCAGGGACCCCGACGAAGAGGAGACGGGAATGGACGAGAGCGACGCCTACGACCCTGAAGTGGAGTTTCCGCAGGAGCCGTCTTCTCCGGCGGATGAAGAGACGGCGGACTGAAGAGGGCGTTCCCATGGACCTGGCGACATCCCCACTATTCGAACGGCTCCAGCGCGCGGACCATGTGCTCCTCGCGGGCGCGGGAGGCGGCTTCGACATCTACTGCGGCCTGCCGCTGTATTTCCGGCTGCGCGAGATGGGCAAGCGCGTGTCGCTGGCGAACCTGAGCTTCACGGTCCTGGACCGTGTGGACGGACGCGTCGTGGCCCCGGGGCTGATGGAGGTCCGCGCGGAGACGCAGGGGCCGGCGCACTACTTCCCGGAAGGCGTGCTCGCCCGGTGGTTCCAGGCGCGAGGCGAGTCCGTCTCCATCTACTGCTTCGACAAGGTCGGGGTCGCGCCGTTGAGCGCGGCCTGGGCGGCACTGCAAACGGAGCTGGGCTTCGACACGGTGGTGCTGGTGGACGGCGGCACGGACATCCTCATGCGCGGCGACGAGGCCGGGCTGGGCACACCCGAGGAGGACGTCTCGAGCCTGGCTGCGGTGGATTCACTGACGCTGCGGGACAAGCTGATCGTCTGCCTGGGTTTCGGCGTGGATGCGTTCCACGGCATCTGTCACGCGCACTACCTGGAGGCGGTCGCGGACCTGAGCCGGCGCGGGGCCTACCTGGGCGTCACCGCGCTGCTGCCGGGGATGCCGGAGGTGGACCGCTACCGCGAGGCGGTCATGTTCTCTTCCGAGGAGATGGCCCGGCGCCCGAGCATCGTGTCGCTGTCGGTGGTGGGCGCCATCGACGGCGACTACGGCGACCAGCACCGCACGTCGCGCACGCAGGGCAGCAAGCTGTTCATCAACCCGCTGATGAGCATGTACTGGGCCTTCGACCTGGACGCGGTCGCCCGGCGCTGCCTGTACCTGGAGCCGCTGCGGGACACGACCACGAGCTGGGAGGTGAGCGCGCGCATCGAGACCTTCCGCGCCCGGCACCCCACGAAGCCGTGGGAGGACATCCCCGTCTAGCGCACGGGCATCCCGAGCACGTAGGTGACGGCGCCCTTGCCCTTCTCGCGCACCTCGCCCACCTCCCACGTGTAACCGGGGCGCTGGAGGCTTTGGGTCAGGGCCTTCAGCTCCTCCGGCCGGTGTGCCCTGAGCGTGGACACCAGCCCGTCCCACGCGAGCGCCAACGGCGCCACGGGCACCGCGTAGGTGAACAGCAGGCGCAGGGGTGTCAGCGGCCGGATGAACGGCGTGAAGAGCAGCACCAGCAGCGGCACGAACAGCGTGCCCAGCACCCCGCCCGGTGTGCGGTGCACGACCTCGAAGGCCGCGAACGCTTCGCCCCGCCGCTGTGCGTCCTCCATCACCTCGCGCACCTCCTCCGGCCGGAAGTGGTGCAGGGCGTTGAAGAGCGTCCGCATGCCGCGCAGGTCCTCGGGTACCTGCCGCGCATCCACGGGCCGGGGCAGGTACGTGGCGCCTTCCGCGCGTGCCCGCTCGGCGGCCTCCGCGTTGGGGTACAGGTCCGTGAGCACGGCCCGTGTCTTCAATCCGTGGCGGGCCTCCAGCAGCCGTTGCAGGCGGGGCACGGGCCCCTGGCCGCCGGAACCCAGGTCCACCAGGGTGTCCGTGCCGGACGCCTGGAGCCCCTTCGCGAGCACGTCCGCCGCCGCGTCGAACAACCCCATCCTCGTGGACACCGCGTGCAGGTAGTCCGTGGACAGGTTGCGCGCCGCGCGCGGATACCAGGGCTGATCAATCAGCTCGAAGAGGTGCAGGCGGGGCAGCAGGGTGGGGTGCTCGGTGGCGGTGGAATCCATGCGGGACAAGGTGCCGCCCGCGTGCGGGCGATGCACTGACCGCTGGCGCCAGAACGGCTTGCCGCCCGCGCCAGACGGTCGCTAGCGTCCCTGCCCGTGGCGTCCTCCGCTCCCCCTTCGCTCTCCGCCCGCCTGGCACGGCAGGGGCTGCTCGCGGCGGCGAAGCGCGGCGTGCCCGCGGAACGGCTCTGCGAGGAGGTGGGACTGCGGTGGGCGGACCTGGGCGACCCGGAAGCGCGCATCCCCTATGCCGTGCTGGACGACATCCTGGAGCGGGCCGTGTCGCTCACCGGGGATGACAACCTGGGGCTGCACATGGCGGGCATGGACGTGATGGACGCGGATGACCCCGCGTCGCTCGTCATCCTCACCAGCGCCAACCTCCGCGAGGCCATGGTTCGCGGCTGCCGCTACCAGCGCGTCTGGGGCGACGGCGAGCGCTTCGTCGTGGAGGACACGCCGCGCGGCGTGCGCATGCGCTTCACCCCCGTGGGGCCCTCGTGGCGACCCGCGCACCGGCACCTGGCGGAGGTGGCGCTGGTGCAGCTGGCCACGGGCATCCGCGTCTTCACTGGCGCGGACGTGCGGCCCCTGCGCGCGCGCTTCGTCCACGCGGCGCCCATGGACCTGCGCGAACACGAGGCCCTCTTCGGCTGTCCACTGGAGTTCAAAGCTCCGGCGAACGACCTGGAGTTCTCCGCCGGAGACGCGGACCGGCCCTTCGTCCACGCGGACGCGCTGCTCAACGCCGTGTTCGAGCATCACGCCCGCCGCGCCCTGGAGCGGCTGCCCGTCGCGGACACCCTGTCGGATCGCGTACGGGAACAGGTGCGGCGGACGCTGGCGGGAGGCGACTTCTCCTTCGCCGCGGTGGCGAGGGCCCTGCGCGTTCCATCCCGCACGTTGCAGCGCCAGCTGGCGGCGGAGGGCCGCACCTACGCGGGCATCGTGGAGGCGCTGCGGCGCGAGCTGTCCCAGGGCTACCTCCAGCGGCGCATGTCCATCGCGGAGGTGTCCTTCCTGCTGGGGTACGCGGATCCGGTCGCCTTCCACCGCGCTTTCAAGCGCTGGTGGGGCACGTCCCCGGAAGCCTTCCGCAAGGCCCGGGCGGCCGGGGGCTGACAGGCAAGCGGCGCCCCGAGCCCTTCCGGGAGGGTCGCCAGGCCTTCGTTGGAGAGCAGGCGTGCCTACGTTTCACCCCAGAGGGCCGGGACCCTCGGGGAGACACCACCATGTGGACACGCACCTTCAACGGGCTCGTCGTGCTGGGTGTGATTGGGACCGTGAGCTTTACGGCCGGCTGCAATGAGCGCCAACAGCAGGCCGTCAACGAGAACGCCCGGCAGGTCGGGCAAGAGGTAGGCGAGGCCGCCAAGGACGTCCAGCACGGCGCCAGCCGGGCCGCGGAGAGCCTCAGCGAGTCCAGCCGCGAAGCCGCCGACGGTTTCCGGGAAGGCGTGGGCGGCTCGGGTGACTCGACCTCCGAGGAGCAGAAGGCCGACGAGCGCAGCGGGGACGGGCCGGACATCGGCCGCAACCCGGGCGTCATCCACGACGGGGAAGGGCCGCTGGAAGAACGCTGAAAGACGCAATGCGCCGGACACGCCGCGGCCCGGCGGTGTGTTTGAATGTGGACCATGGTTGCGGCCCCAGCCCTCCGTGGTCCTCTTCAGTCCCTCCTCCGTGTGTCGTGCCTGTTGCCGTGCCTGCTGACGGTGGCGTGCGTGACGACGAGCGAGGCGACGCGCGCCCCTTCGCTGGAGGAGAAGTGCAACGGCGGGAGCGCCTGGGCCTGCGAGACCTGGGCGAAGCAGCTCCAGGTGGACAACCGGATGGAGGAGGCGGACCGGGCCTTGGGGCTCGCGTGCGCGATGGGCTCCACGTCCGCCTGCCTGTCGCAGGGCAAGGACCGGCTGTCGCGGGGCGACCTGGACGGCGCGGAGCCGCCGCTGCTCAAGGCGTATGACGAGGAGTCGGAGGAGGCCACGCTGGCGCTCGCGGACCTCGAGGCCGCGCGCGGGGACGTGGCGGGCGCGGCGCTCTTCCGTTACGAGGCGCTGTCCATCGACAAGTCGACGACGGAGTTCGCGCTGGGTTGGCGCGTCCCGTTCGACGGCGGCATGGGCATGGCGCTGGATGTGAACGTGCAGCCCATGGGGCTCAAGGCCCGGCGGCTGACGCTGGGCGCCAACCTGGGCCTGGGCCCGAACCAGTTGTCGCTGAACGCCACCGTGGGCTACCAGCACTTCGTGACGAACTGGTTCGCGCCCTATGGGCGGGCGCTGGTGGGCCCGTACCTGGACAACTCGCCCTCTCGGCGCATCCCCATCAACGTGGGGGCCGAGCTGGGCATGAAGTTCTTCGCGGGGCCCATCGGCCACCTGGGCACCGGCTTTGGTACCTCGCTGGACGGCTCCACGTACTACTTCCTCGAAGCCGGGCTGGACTGGCTGCTGACGCTGGCGGTGCTCGCGCACCTGTGACGGCTCAGGCCACGCCCAGCTTGGGGCACACGTCGTTGAAGAGGCATTCCGCGCACTTGGGCTTCTTGGCCACGCAGGTGTAGCGGCCGTGCAGCACCACGGCGGGGCCAAAGAAGGTCCAGTCGTCCTTGGGCACCAGCTTCATCAGGTCCGTCTCGATGGCCTCTGGCTTCTCCTGCTTCGTCAGGCCCAGGCGCTGGCTGACGCGGGCCACATGCGTGTCCACGATGACGCCGGAGGCCTGATTGAAGGCGGTGTTGAGCACGACGTTGGCCGTCTTGCGCGCCACGCCGGGCAGCTCCACCAGGTCCTCCATGCGGTCGGGCACCTCGCCCCCGTGGGCGTCCAGCAGCGCGCGGCTCACGGCCTGCACCGTCTTGGTCTTCTGCTTGAAGAAGCCGGTGGGCTTGAGGTCCTCCTCCAGCTCCGCGGTGTCCGCGTCCGCGAGCGCCTGGGGACCGTCGTACTTCTTCCACAGCTCGGCGGTGACGCGGTTGACGCGCTCGTCCGTGCACTGCGCGGCCAGGATGGTGGCCACCAGCAATTGGAAGGGCGTGTTCCAGTTCAGCTCGTATTTCGCGTCGGGGTACTTCTCGCGAAGGCGTTCGAGCACCACGGGGACGAGGGCGGCGGGTTTCATGGGTAGGTCCTCACATCGACCGTTCGACGAGCGCCGTCAACTCCGCGTCCGTGAGCGGAAGCGGATTGCCCTTCATGCTGCTGGCGGCGCGGGCCTTGGTGACGAGCTCCGGGATGGCAGTGTCGGTGAGGCCCATGTCGCGCAGGCCCCGGATGCGCACGGCGTGGACCAGGTCCTTCACCCAGGTGATGCCGTCCTCGGCGCGGGCGTTGGATTGGCCGGTGAGCAGCACCGCCAGCTCGCGGAAGCGGGGCAGGGCGGGGTGGTCCGGAGCGCGCGAGCGCAGCGCCTCCAGGTTCAGTTCCAGCGTGGCCCCGAGCAGCGCGGCGCACAGCGCGCCATGGGCCGCACCGAGCATCCCGCCCAAAGGTGCCGCGAAGCCATGCACCGCGCCCAGGCCTGAGTTGGCGAGGCACAGGCCGCCAAAGAGGCTGGCGATGGCCAGGTCCTCGCGCTCCGCCGGGCCGGGGCCGTGCAGCACCGCCTTGCGCAGGGAGCGAGCTGAGCGCTGCATGCCTTCGCGCGCGAGCGCATCCGTGAGCGGCTGGGCGCGGATGGACAGGAACGGTTCGATGAGCTGCGACAGCGCGTCCAGGCCGCCGGCCGCGAGCACGTCCGCGGGTGCGTGCTCCAGCAGGTCCGGATCCACCAGGGCGACGCGGGGGAGCATCATCGGGCTGCGCAGGCTGGCCTTCACGCCGGCCTCCTTCGAGCCCAGCACCGCGTTGCGAGTCACCTCCGAGCCGGTGCCCGCCGTGGTCGGCACGGCCACGAACGGCAGTGACGGCTTCGTCAGCGCCTGTCCCCGGCCGATGACCTCCAGGTAGTCCAGCGGGTCGCCCCCGTTGGCGGCGAGCGCGGCGATGGCCTTGCCCGCGTCGAGCGCGCTGCCTCCGCCGATGGCGACCACGGCGTCACAGCCTGAGTCCACGGCGGCGGCGGTGCCTTCGCGCGCGAGCTCGACGGTGGGCTCGCCCGGGACGCGGAAGGAGACGGAAGGGATGCCCAGCCGTTCGAGCCCCGCGCGGACGGGTTCGGCGCGGGTGGGGTTGGTGCCGGTGACGAGCAGGACCTTTCGCCCGCCGAGGCCTCGCACGAGGTCGGGGACTTCCTGCACGCGGCCCGGGCCGAAGAGGACGCGGGTGGCGGTGGCGAACTCGAAGGGGGCGGTGGGCATGTCACCAGGCCGCGTCGTCAGGGAAGCGGTTGGAGTAGCGGCGCGCGGCGCGGGGCTCGGCCATCATGGGGGTGACGGTGTCACGCCACGTGAGGTAGTGGGCGGTCTCCTTGTGCGCGGCGGGGGCTTCGGCCGTGCGGTAGGCCTCCACGAGGACGAAGCGGGTGGGGTCTTCGTTGTCCTGGCAGACATCGAAGCGGGCGATGCCGGGCTCCTTCACGCTCTCGCGGGCATTGGCGAGGGTGGCCTGGAGGAAGGCGTCGACGTGCTGGGGAAGCACGTGCACGTGGACATGGACGACGAGCAGGCTCGTGGGCATGGCACGCACGGTAGCGCGGGCGTCTCCGAGCGGAAACCGCTAGGGTTCCGGGCCGTTCACTCTCCCCAATTCGGAGCAAGACAGCGCATGGTCTCGGACCTCTTTGACGCGTCCCGCTGGCAGCCGGTGGAAGGCCACAAGTTCAAGGACATCACGTTCCACCGCGCGGTGGATCAGGGCACGGTGCGCATCGCGTTCAACCGGCCGGAGGTGCGCAACGCGTTCCGTCCGAAGACGGTGGACGAGCTGGCCCGGGCGCTGGAGGCCACGCGCTTCATGACGGACGTGGGCGTGGTGCTGCTCACGGGCAACGGGCCGTCGCCGAAGGACGGCGGGTGGGCGTTCTGCTCGGGAGGCGACCAGCGCATCCGCGGCAAGGACGGCTACAAGTACGAGCCCGGAGAGGACGCGGCGGACCCGGCGCGGCTGGGACGGCTGCACATCCTGGAGGTCCAGCGGCAGATCCGCTTCCTGCCGAAGGTGGTCATCGCGGTGGTGCCGGGCTGGACGGCGGGTGGCGGGCACAGCCTGCACGTCGTGTGTGACATGACCATCGCGAGCAAGGAACACGGGATGTTCAAGCAGACGGACGCGGACGTGGCCAGCTACGACGCGGGCTACGGCAGCGCGCTGCTGGCACGGCAGGTGGGGCAGAAGCGGGCGCGCGAAATCTTCTTCCTGGGCCAGGCCTACACGGCGGACGAGGCGTTCCAGATGAACGCCATCAACAAGGCCGTGCCGCACAAGGACCTGGAGAAGGTGGCGCTGGAGTGGGCGGCGGAGATCAACACCAAGAGCCCCACGGCCATCAAGATGTTGAAGTACGCCTTCAACCTCCCGGACGACGGGCTCGTGGGCCAGCAGCTCTTCGCCGGTGAGGCCACGCGTCTGGGCTACGGCACGGAAGAGGCACAGGAAGGCCGCGACGCGTTCGTGCAGAAGCGCAAGCGCGACTTCAAGCGCTTCCCCTGGACGTACTGAAGCCGCCTAGATGTTGATGCGGGAGCTGACCGTCCTGACGTCCAGGCCCAGCGCCGCGAAGTCCGCGGCATGGGCCCGGAGCAGCTCCAGCAGCCGGGGATGCACGTCTTCCTCTTCGTTGGACAGGATGAAGCCGTAGTTCGTCTTGGACAGCATCCAGGAGATCCACAGCATCTCCGTCGCCTCATCCGGTGTCGGCGCGACGTCCAGGTCTTCCTCCGGGGACAGCGCGCCGCCCTTGCCCCAGCGCAATCCCAGACACGAGTACAGGACCTCGCCCGCGTCCTCCCACTGGAGGTTGTTCGCCCAGGCGTGCCGGAACGTCGCGAAGAAGATGACGTAGCGGCAGAGGTGCTTCAGCGCCTCCATCTCACCGGGCTGGGGCGTCTCCGTCCGCGTCACCGCGCTCACGGCCCTGGCTGCCGGCGCCGCGACCTTCGCGTCCAGGTCCATTCGCTCCGAGCGCACGAACCACGGCGCGTCCTTGCCCGGCACCTTCGCCCGCAGATAGCGGCACACGAACGCTGGCGCTGAGTGCGCGACGAGGTCATCCGAGAACCTGCGCACCTCCTGCCATTGCGCCTCCACCGCCGCGCCGTGCTCCGCGAAGAATGCGTCGATGTGTTCCCCGAGCAGCTTCCAGAAGAGCTGGCCCGCGTGCGCGTAGCGGTGCCCCGCGCAGACTGGCGCCGCGGGCGCGAAGCCCTTCCAGTCATAGCTGCCCATCAGGTGCTCCAGCCGCTGGTGGATGCCCCCTTCCGTCAGCGCACTGGCCCGCGTGATGTACCCCGTGGGCCCCACCAGGAACCCATTGGCGGCGTGGTTGATCAACACCACCTCGCGCAGGTGCGGCATGAGCAGCCAGCGCAAGGGATTGCGCCGCAGGTTGCGGTGCGCGGCGATGGCGTACTGCTCCACGTTGAAGTGGCACTGCCCCAGGTGATTGCCCAGCTCCACGTCCAGCGTCGCGCTCACCCGCGCCATCCGCTTCGCAGCCTCCCAGGCCGCGCCATCCGCGGGCGTGTACGTCCGCCGCGTCACCGGTGAGCCGGGCGCCGTCGCTCCGGGTTCCCGCATCCCCAGGATGATCCGCTGGGGCATCAGCTTCCCGTCCACCAGCCGCAGCCGGAGGTCCACGTCCGGCAGGCAATGCACGCCGTCCTGCTCATAGGCATTCCACGGCAGGTACAGCCGGAAGGCCTGGTCATCCCCAGGCACCTCCGGGTCGCGGTCCAGGAGGGTGGAGAACATCCCGTTGAGCAGCCGCTCTCCGAACCACGCGTCGCTCCGAGTGGAGCCCGGGGACTCGCGCTCCATCCGGACCGTCATCGTCTCCGGGTAGTCCGCCTGGATCTTCGCGAGGCTCGGCGCCTGGCCCAGCCGGATCTGCAGCTGGTGCTGCCGCTTCACCAGCTCGATGGGCGCGACGGCCTTGAGCATCGCCAGCGCGCGTCCAGGCGCATACGCCGTGGGCGGGGTGCCTTCCTCCACCACCAGCAACCGCGCCAGTGGTGTCGACGGGTCGTATTCCCAGTAGGGCAGCCGCAGCGTCCCGAAGTCGTGCACCAGTCCAGCGTGGTCGTCCGGCCCGCGCTCCGAACCGATGCGCCGCCACGTCTCCACCACGCGGCCGTCCTGGCGGAACGTGTGCTGCGGCTCGAAGAAGCGCAGCTCCAGGTCCGGCAGGTCTCCTTCCCCCGCGTCCGCCGGGTCGTAGCGGATCTCGAACGAACCATCCGCGGCCGTGAAGCCCTCGCCCAGGAAGTCGTCCGGCGTGCCGAAGTCCCGGTCCCACAGCTCGATCTTGATGTGATGCAAGGGAATGGGTCCCTGGGGCCCGTCCTGCTCGAACATCAACCTGCCGGTGACGACGGCGGGGAGGGCCGACGAAGCCCGGAGCGCTCGTGGCGCACGCACCTGCTTGACCAGGTTGCGGCTGACCGCCAGCCGCTCCTTCAGCCCCAGCCCCGCGTACCACCGGGCCAGCTCCTCCGCCTCCAGGAGGGGCGGTTCCACGGCCTTCGACGAGAACCCCAGCGAGGTCAACAGCCGGCGCCACGCGGTCCGCATCAGCGCCGGGCCTCAATCCCAGTGCGAGAGGCCTTGCTGGAACCACCAACCCACAGGGAACGACCGGAAGCGTGCTTCATCGCGCCGGAAGGTACCACCCTCGGGGGGATCCACGATTGGATCCAAAGCCCAAGCCTGCGATCACCTGTCCCCGCGAGCCAGGGCTTGTCCGCCGCGCCTTTCAGCGGCGTACCTTGGATTTGACGTGCTAGTGGGGAAAGCCATGACTGTCGAATACACGCTGACGATTCGCACGAGCTCGAAGCTCGGTGCCGGAACGAACGCGGCCATCTCCGTGGTCCTGGTGGGCACCAAAGGTGAGAGTCAGCCGCACCTGTTGGACAAGCGCTTCCACAACGACTTCGAGGCCGGGGCGGTGGATGCCTATCCCATCAAGGCCGAGGATCTGGGCGACCTGCTGCTCTTGCGCTTCACCAACGCGGGGGGCGGGGTGGGGGGCGACTGGTTGCTGGACTCGGTGACCGTCACCGCGACGGGGAAGCACTGGTTCTTCCCCTACTACCGCTGGGTGCTGGCCAGGACGACGGCGGACGTCCTGGAGGGCACCGCCCGGCTGCCCCAGCAGGTCCAGCACGAGCGGGAGAGGGCCGCCCGGAGCGAGCTGCTCCAGGCCCGGCAGCGCATGTATCCGTGGCGCCCCGCGGAGGCGACCGCCGGGCTGCCCGGTGCGCTCGACATCACGGAGGCGCGCCCGCTGCCGAAGGACGAGCTCTACCGGGGGCTCGTGGATGGCAGCTACGAGGTCGTCATCGCGAAGACGCTCGCGGCCATCAAGCTGCACATGCCCGTGTTGAGCAAGGCGTGGAACGGCCTCGTCGACATCTTCGACTTCTTCAAGGGCATCGAGCTGCCCACGATCGCCCGGCGCTGGCAGGACGACTTCGAGTTCGCCCGGCAGGCGGTGCAGGGCATCAGCCCCGTCCACATCCAGTCCATCACCGCGCTGCCGGAGGGCATGCCCGTGACGGATGACGCGCTGAAGGGGCAGCTGTCGCCGGGCATGACGCTCCAGCAGGCGCTCGCGGCCAGACGCGTGTTCCTCCTCGACTTCGAGATCCTGGGCGACGTGCCCATGTTCAAGAAGACCGACAAGGCGGGCGTCGAGGAGCGCCGGTGGGCGCCCGCGTCCAGGTGCCTGCTGTACCTGGACGACACGCAGCAGCTGCGGCCCATCGCCATCCAGCTCGGCCGTGACCCGGAGCAGGATCCGGTGTTCACGCCCAATGACAGTCCGCACGACTGGCTGGCCGCGAAGATCTACCTGCGGTGCAGCGAGGGCAACACGCACCAGATGGTGGGCCACGCGCTGCGCACCCACTTCGTGGCGGAGCCGTTCGTCATGGCGACGATGCGCAACCTCCCGGACCCGCACCCTGTCTACAAGCTGCTGCGCCGCCACTTCCGCTACACGCTCGCCATCAACGAGGGCGCGCGGAAGGGCCTGCTCGCCGAAGGCGGCGTGTTCGACGACCTCATCGCCACCGGCGGCCCCGACCAGGGCCATGTGTTCCTGGGCAAGAAGGGGTACCGGGCCTGGACGCTCGCGGACAACAAGCCGCGGCTGGACATCGAGCGGCGTGGGGTGCTCGACCCGTCGGTGCTTCCGCACTACCCGTACCGCGACGACGCGCTGCTCCTGTGGGACGCGATCGAGGAGTACGTCGGAGGGGTGCTGGGGCACTTCTACAAGTCCGACGAGGACCTGGTGCACGACGCCGACATGCAGCGCTGGTGGAAGGACCTCACCGAGCACGGCCTGCCTGTGGACAAGCTCCCGTGCGCGGAGCTGAAGCGCGTGGCCGACCTCACGGACATCCTCACGACGGTGCTCTTCACGGTCAGCGTCCAGCACGCGGCGGTGAACTACCTTCAGTACGAGCACTACGCCTTCGTGCCCAACGCACCGCTCTGCATGCGCCAGCCTCCGCCGCGCAAGAAGGGCGTCCTGGGGGAGAAGGACATCGACGCGATGATTCCCTCCAAGACGCAGATGCTCTGGCAGGTGGCCGTGGGCCGCGCGCTGTCCAGCTTCGGGGACGACGAGGAGTACCTGCTCCACGACGGCGGCTGGCGCGAGGACTACTTCCAGGAGCCGGAGCTCATTGCCATCCGCGACCGCTTCCACTCCCGCCTGCGCGCGCAGAGCGAGGCCGTGAAGGCACGCAACGCGAAGCTCGCGGTGCCCTACACCGTCCTGCAGGCCGACCGCATCCCCTGCGGCATCACCGTCTAGCGCCGTCAGGAGACATCACCCGTGCCCAACGCCCTCTCTCGCGGCCTCTTCAACCTGTTCTTCGGCGCGAAGCGAAAGCCGTTCGCGTCACTGCCCGGTCCCCAGCCGGGGATCCTTGGTACGGCCGGGGACTTCCTGGGGGCTTCGCCCTGGGACGTCTGCGCCCGCTATGGCCGCGAGTACGGCGGCGTCACGCTCATCTGGATGGGGCCCAATCCCGGACTGGTGCTCAACGACCCGGCGCTCATCGCGGAGGTCTACGAGTCCCCGCGCCGGATGGAGTTCGAGAAGGGGAACATCAGCGAGCAGATCCGCCCCTCCACGACGGACGACACGGCCTTCACGGCGGAGCTGCGCGGGGACTGGGTCCAGAAGCGCGCACTGGAGCCCTCCGCGCAGCCGTGGGCCCCGGAGGCGCTGGCGGACCTGGTAGGCCCCATGCAGGCGGCCATCTCCGAGTTCGTGGACGCGCTGCTGAAGCAGGAGCGCATCGACTTCGCGCCCGCGCTGCGCCGGCTGACGTTCGACGCGTTCTCGGTGGCTCAGGTGGGGGAGAAGCTGCCGGATCAGGTGTTCGAGGACTTCATGCTGCTCGCGAGGGCGGCGGACGCGCGCATCCAGGCGAAGCTGCCGCTGAAGTTCGTGAAGCCGCCCAAGGACTTCGAGGCGGTGAAGGCGCGCTTCTACGGGCACTTCGTGGACCGCATCCGCGAGGCCCGCAAGCGGCAGGACCCGGGGGCCGTGGACCTCATGTCCCGCTACCTGCGGGAGACACCGGGCATTGATGATCAGGTGCTGGCCCACATGCTCGGGGGCACGTACTTCGGCGGGGCGTTCTCCTCCAGCGTCACGCTGGTGGGGGCGTTCCACCAGCTCAACAAGTACCCCGGTGCGGACGCGCGCCTCGCCGCCGAGGCCGCTTCGCTGGTGGCGGACGGGCCGCTGACGTTCCAGAAGGTGGAGTCCGCGAAGTGGGCGGAGGCGGTGGCGTATGAGGCGCTGCGCATCCTGCCGGCGGTCCGGGTGATGACGCGCACGCCGCCGAAGGACGCGCAGTTGGCCGGGGTCACGTTGCCGGCGGGTTCGATGATCATGATCTCGAACCAGCACCTGCACCGGGATCCGGCGCACTGGCCGGACCCGGACACGTTCAAGCCGGAGCGCTGGCTGGACGGGGGCACGACGCGAGACCCGCTGGGGAGCGGCCACTTCTTCCCCTTCGGCCGGGGCCCGCGCGCGTGCGTGGGCGCGGACTTCGCGATGGTGTTTCTGAAGACGGCACTGACGACGATTGCCTCCCGCGTGAAGGTCCAGCTCGACTCGACGGAGCCCTTCGAGGAGGGCTTCTTCTTCGGAGTGGTGCTCCCGAAGGGAGTCACCGGGAAGCTCGTCGCGCGGACGGCTCAGGCGTCACTCAAGGCAAAGGTTGGATGAGCTGTACCTGCCCTGGTAGGTTGGTACTCCATGCGCGTCCTCCCTCTTCTCAGGTATGGCCTCCTGCTTGTCCTGGTTGCCTCGCCGTCCCTGGCGAGGGAGGTGTCAGACAGGCTGACAATCCGGACGCTCAAGGTCCCAGCCCATCCAGCCCAGGAGTCGTCGTCCATCTATGTCTCCTGGCAGGTGGTGACAGCGCTTCGATTCGAGGCGGAAGTTGATCCCGCCCGGACGAAGTTCCTGGGATGGGAAGGACGTTTCGAGGCGCCGCTGATCGGCGGCAAGAAGGTCATCCTCGAACCGCTGCGTGAACTCGATAGCGGCGAAGCGTTACCCCTGCTGGTGACACTCGTTGATGGAACAGAGTTCACGTTCCTCGTGAGGGCCAAGAGCCGGGAGGATTGGGGCTGGATCGACTATCAGGTCAACGTGTTCAAGGACCCAGACAGTTACAATGCGGTCCTCTCGTCGCTCTATGACTCGCTCAGCCGCGAGCGCAGGCTGAGTGAGGAGAATGAGCGCTTCAAGAAGGAAGAGAACTCGGTTGACCACGCCTATGCGACGCTTCTCGCGAATGGACAGGTCAAGAAGACGCCGTTTCGGCGCGCGAAGTTCTGGCGCTCGAAGAACGAAGACATGGACGTGGTCGTTGAAGTCTTCTCGGGGCCGGAAAAGGCGGCGGCCGTGATTCACCTGACGAACACCTACCATGGCCAGACATGGAGATTCGACGGGGCCTATCTCACTCGCGACTTCTCCAGTGACACCGCTCGCCCGTTCGCGCTTCGCATGAATCGCTCCGTCCTCGTTTCGGGACAGTCGGGAAGGATCGCCGTCGTTGTCGACAAGAGCGCCTTCGAGGACAAGGACGGGCAGTTGGCCGATCTGGCCCTCCAGATATTCCGGGACGATGGACTCCTCCAGGTGTTTGTCGCGATGGATCACACCCTGCTTCGGCAGTAGAAGTGGCGCTCATGCGCATGCCCAAGGTCCTGTTGCTCGGCTCCGTTCTCCTGCTTGGCGTCCCTTCCGGCTGCACTACGGCGGGGGGTGTAGCGCTGCGCCCGGATGGCACTCCAGGACCGCAGGAGTGCCCGGCGAAGGCGCTCGAAGTCATGCGGTACCTGCGGCTGCGTGTCGGGGATGCAGCGCTGGCGGATCTCGATGCCAACCAGATCGACGCAAGGCGCATCTCGCTCTACGACGGGCCCATTGAGAGCATCCTCAAGGACGATATTGGCACCCTTGAGGCGACGACACGCTTGTATGGGCAGGTCTGGACGAGCGGGCCACAGGTCGTCATTCGTTGGTACGAGGCCCACCCGCCAGACGGCGACAAGGTTCCCATCTGCGCCGTGGCTCGGCTCAGCCGGGATCAGATGCGGAAGCTGCCTGAGTCAAAGCCTGGAATGGCGATTCTCGACGGCTCCGTTGCGGCTGCCTACATCGTCGATTCATTCCGCTGACCTCTGGCCATGGGGGCCGCTGGAGCTTTGATCCTGGCTCTGTTTTCGATGTCGATGCCGTGATGGGCGTCCTTGGGACGATCGGAGAGCGGTTCCAGGATGGAACTTCCGAAGACGAAGCGCTGAGAATCGCCGCGGTGGCGCTGCTCTACGTTCGCGAGAACGGGAAGTTGGAGGACTACCGCGAGTACTTCCGGAAGTTCTTCATCCCTGCCTCGAAGTCCATTGTCGTGGCCCAGTCGTTCTCCACGACGGAAGAAGCTGACGCGTGGCTTGCGCAGGGACTGGGACAGGAAGGCGACATGGTTCGCGTCGCGGGGAAGGGCTTTCGGGTCATTCCTCGTAGGAAGGGCGGCGGGCTGATGTTTCTCCGCACGCCACTTCCCGAAGAAATGGAGCCCTGAGTCCGGTCCCCGCTGACCAGGTGAGCCGATATGACTCTCGGTGCCTACCGGCTGCTACTGGCCCACGAGCTCGTACGGTTTGAGAGACACCACCGCGTTGCCGCGTGCTCCGCTGTAGTTGGTGTACGTGTGGTTCTTCTCCAGGGTGTAGAACGAATCGACATAGTCGTCGTCGTTGGTGAACCATTCACCCGGCATGCGATCCACCAGCCCGCTGCCCAGGGCCACCAGGGCGCCGATCTCCGGCTGGCCGATGGCGGTCAGGATCTGGCTCGCGACATTGAACAGGTAGCTCACCAGTTCCTGGTAGCTGGTGTTGTCGTCGTGCTCCATGAGGATGACGTTCGCCGCCGCCCAACGGTAACGCTCCCAGAAGATCAGGACCTGGTTCGGGAAGTAGGTCCTCCCATCCGTGTCCAGATAGGGCATGTCGACGATGTCCAACTGCGGTGCGTCACGGCTGGGGTCAACACCATTGACGATGGCATAGACCTCCGCGTTACCGGAGATCCAGGGCTCCTCGTCGTCGTTCAGGTAGATGCGATCGAGGATCGTCACCGGCGTGCTGGTCGCCGCGGCGGCCGTGTCCAGGACGGGCAGGGGACGTTGCCCGAGGGCCACGAGGTGCTCGCGCATCAGCTTGATGCCGGCGGCCAGGTCTCTGCGCGCGTCGATGTCCACCACCAACACCGGCTGTTCGGGCATGCGGTGCACGTCGAGGCGGTGCACACGGCCAAGGCCATCGAAGGCCTCGATGAATCGCCACTGGGAGTCATTGCCATCCGGTTCGTACGCGTAGAGGGGCTCAACGCCTTGCTGCAATGCCGCCAGCATGGACGCGCTGGCCAGACGAAGCTGCAACAGGCTGTCGAGCTCACGATCGAGGCCCTTGAGCCGGCGGATGTTCAGGTCCGCTCGCTCCGCCACGCCCGTGACGGAGGACGGGGCCGACACGGTGCTCAGCCACTGCTTCAGATCCACCGCGAGCTGCTCGCCGCTCAAGCGGGAAGCGAGAGCCTTTCGCAGCACCGGGTCCTGCTTCGCCAGGGTCAGCGCCACCTCTCGCTTGTCGGCGGCCAGCGACACGCTGATGCGTTCGCGCAGCGCCGCTGGCTTCATGGCGGCGGCGCGAGCTTGGGGGGCTGCGTTCACGCAAATGAACAGCGCGATGACCATCCCTATCCGCTTCATTGGATTCTCCGGTGGGTGAGAGAGGGTGCTGGGCCAGCAGCCGCAGGTGCACGGCAACGCTGACCTGCCATTATTCATCACGGCCTGTGTTCCTGGATATACAAGAAAATCAGGATTGCGTGATCCACTCCCAGTGAGGCCACCTCTCGTTGCAGGGACCCGGGCCGGATGAGCCCGGTCCCCGCGGCTGGCTCACTCCATCAGCGCGACATCGAAGCGAAGCCGTCCACGTACCCAATCGTCGGGGTGTACTGATCCAGGTGCTCGCGGACCGGGCCGGGCAGGTCGGAATCCAGAGCGCTGGCCGAGTCCTGCACCGTCAACGGCTGGCTCGCGACGACCGTCAAGGTGAAGGCACCCTGGTTGTTGCTCTCGTTGGTCTCCGCGACGTCTCCATCCACGTCCGCCACGAGGACCAGGTAGTAGGTTCCCGGCGCAATGGCCGTCGAGAAGGTGATGGCCGTGGGCGCAACGGAGAACGTCCCCGCGCCCGCGCTCACGGGAATCCCGCCGATGTAGCTGAGCACGTTGTAGTTGGCGTCCGTCAAGAAGACCCCCAGCGTGGACGCGGAAGGCGCGGTGCAGGCGGTGTAGAGGTCCGCCGTGAAGCTGACGGTCCCCCCCGGCGTGATGGTCGCGGGCGTCAGCGTTCCGGCCGTGAAGTAGAAGTCCGGGAGCTTGGTGGTGCCAATCAGCGTGTCGTCGCCCCACGGCAGCCCAAAGTCCGCTTCGACCTGGATGTAAACGCTTTGCGGAACGCAGGCCGCCGCTGCCGCCGCCAGCACGGTCTGCGCGCTGGCCTGGACCGTGGCGTAGGAAAAGGACGCCGACAGGGTGCCCGTGGGCGGAAGGTAGACCCCTGTTCCGGCCCGTCCGAGCAGGATCTGCTGCGAGCTCATCAAGACCCGGTTGGCGGTCCCCTGCGGGGAGCTCGCCAGGTAGAACCGGATCTGCGATGACGCCATGATGCTGCTTCCAGTCAGACCATAACTGACCGTGAAGATGGAGTAGGGATTGGAAATCGTCGAGGGGGCGGTCACCGTCGTGACCCCGATTGCCGCCTGGGCTGGAACCGAGGCAATGCAAACCAGTGCGAAGGCCGCCAGCAGGAGATGCCTGAGTTTTGTCATTTTCTCAGAATGGACAATCTCAGGCGTTCAAATCAAGGGCTCTCTGTGTGGGTAGGATTGGCCCCGTCAGGGTGATGTCTGCCCATGGGGGAATCCACTATGTCTTTGATGTGTGCCTGATGCCCGGGCGCTACGCCGCATCATGGAAAATGATGCCCGCCGTGTGCCTCATGCCGGAGCGCACGCGGCTGACACCGTGCCGCAGATTGACGCGGTAGGTGCCTCGCGTTCCTTGGACCGGGCGATGATGCACCGCGAAGACGACCGCGTCTCCCTGACGCAACGGGACGACCTCCGCTCGTGACTGCATCCGGGGACGCTGCTCCGTCAGCACGAACTCGCCGCCCGTGAAGTCCCGTCCAGGTTCTGAGAGGAGGATGGCCACCTGGAGAGGGAAGACGTGCTCCCCATACAGGTCCTGATGCAAGCAGTTGTAGTCGTCCGCGCCGTAGCGCAGGAGCAGGGGCGTGGGCCGCACCTGCCCGGCTTCATGGCAGCGCGCCAGGAAGTCCGCGTGCGAGTCCGGATACCTCACGTCAATGCCCATCGCCGTGTTCCAGCGGTTCGCGATGGGCGCCAGACACGGGTACAGCGCCGTGCGCAGCTCCGTCACGAGCTCCGGCAGCGGGTGGTCGAAGTATTTGTATTCGCCCCGGCCAAACCCGTGCCGCGCCATCACCACACGGCTGCGAAAGGCATCGTCCACGTCGTAGAGCATTGCCAATGCTTCGCAGTCGTCAGGCGTGAGCAGTTGCTCCAGCACCGCGCACCCACGGGTATCCAGCTCCCGGCCCGTTTCTTCCCAGTTCCTCACCGCTGCGCCTCCCGCTCCAGCAGTGCGCGCTTGCGCTCCACGCCCCACCGGTAGCCAGACAGCGCGCCGTCATTCCGCACCACGCGGTGGCACGGAATCACCACGGCCAGCGCGTTCGCGCCACAGGCCTGCGCCACGGCCCGCACGGACTTCGGTGAACCAATCCGCTCAGCGATGTCCGTGTAGCTCGCCGTCTCCCCAGCCGGGATCTCCCGCAGCGCCTGCCACACGCGCTGCTGGAAGGCCGTGCCCCGCACGTCCAGCGGCAGGTCCAGCCCCACTCTCGGCGCCTCCACGAAGCCCACGACCTTCGCCACCAGCTGCTCGAACTTCGCGTCCCCGCCCACCAGCGTCGCCTGCGGGAAGCGGTCCTGGAGGTCCTTCGCCAGCGCGTCCGGATCATCTCCCATCAGGATGGCGCACACGCCCCGGTCGCTCGTGGCCACCAGGATGGGACCCAGCGAGCACTCCGCGATGGCGAAGCGGATCTCCGTGTTCGCGCCCCCGGCGCGGAAGTTCGTCGGTGTCATACCCAGGACCTGGCTGGAGGTTTCGTAGAAGCGGCCGCTCGAATTGAAGCCGGCGTCGTAGATGGCTTCAGTGACGGAGCCGCGCTTCGTCAGCCCCGTGCGGATCCGCTCCGCCCGTTGCGCCGCCGCGTAGCCCTTCGGCGTCAGCCCCGTGACGGCCTTGAACACCCGGTGCAGGTGATACGGCGACAGCCCCGCGCGCTCCGCCAGCTGCTCCAGGGTCGGCATCTCCTCGGAGGCCTGGATGAAGCGGCACAGCTCGGCCACCCGGTCCGCGTGCTTCACGGCGAGCGACGGCTCCCCCGGCTTGCACCGCTTGCACGCCCGGTATCCCGCCTGCTCCGCCGCCGCCACCGTCATGTGGAACCCCACATTCTCCGGCCGCGGCGTCCTCGCGCCACAGGACGGACGGCAGTACACCCCCGTCGTCCGCACGGAATAGAAGAAGCGCCCATCCGCCGCCGCATCCCGAGCGACGACCGCCGCCCAGCGCGGGTCGCCCACCGTCGCCGCCGCGAGGGCCTCCGTCTTCGTCGCCATGCTCCGCCTCCCTTCGATGTCCACGAGGCGAAACCTAACTCCCGGTTCCCGGGCCAGCACTCCGCGCCTTGCGGTCGAATTCGGACCGTCATGGAACGGGGCGTCATGCCGTGACGCGGTCCAATCGCGCCAGGAGTGAACCCCCAGCCACATCCACGCAATGCGTGCCAGCACGCCCGCGTACGACGTGACAGGATGCCGCACCTTTTCCTCCTTCCCATGAGCAAGCCATGTCCCACCTGCGTCTGATGTGGAAACGCTCCCGTCTGCTCTGGCCCACGCTGGCCGCATGCGCCTCCGCCTCCGCCTGGGCGGCCCCCGCGTCCATCGCCGTCCCCAACGCCGGCTTCGAAACCGCCGCCGCCACCGGCCTTCCCCAGGGCTGGACGGCGTCGGGCCAGGGCAAGGTGTCCGCCCGCACCGACGCGAAGTCGGAGGGCAGCCGCAGCCTCGTCATTGAAAGCCCCCAGGGCGGCGCGGAGACCACCGTCGTCTCCGAGCCCGTGAAGCTCCAGGTGGGCCGCCTCTACCGGCTCTCCGCCTGGGTGCGCACCCAGGGCGTGCAGGCGGACGCACAGGCCCGCTACCCCACGGCGCTGGGCGCGTGTCTGTCCATGCAGAGCTTCCCCTTCACCAACTGCTCTCCGCCACAGGGCGCGGACCAGAGCGGCCGGGTGCAGGTGCTGTTCTTCGCCACCCAGTCCAATGACCGCGTGCGCGCGCACCTGGGCCACAACGGCAAGGCCACCGGCACCGCCTGGTTCGACGACGTGAAGCTGGAGCCGGTGGACGACATCACCCAGTACATCCCCATGGAGAGCGTGCGGTGGGCCGGCAAGGGCTTCCGCTACGACGACGGCGGCTGGGTGTACGTCCACATCGAGGGCGAGCCCTACGAGCGCGGCCGGCAGTACGGCGAGCTCGTGTCCCAGGAGATCGTCCGCTACATCGAGAAGCTGGGCATCCAGAAGGACAAGGCGGACGCCGCGAAGGGCTGGGCGCAGGTGCGCCTGCTCGCGGACTCGCTGTTCCTGCGCCGCTTCGACCCCGAGTACCTGGAGGAGATGAAGGGCATCGCCGACGGCGCCAACGTGGGCGGCGCGAAGTTCAAGGGCCCGGATGGCAAGGAGCGCGACCTGGACGTGCTCGACGTCGTCGCCATCAACTCCGCCGTGGACCTGGGCCAGCTGGAGGACGCCAACCGCGTCACCGCGTCCCCGCTCTCCGGCCGCACCTTCCTCAAGGGCGAGGACGAGAACGGCCGGGCAGGGGCGGGCGACCACTGCTCGTCCTTCGTGGCCACGAAGTCCGCGACGAAGGATGGCCGCGTCGTCATGGGCCAGATCTTCATGTGGAACGGCTACACCGGCGTCCACTGGGACGTGATGCTGGACGTGCAACCCACCAAGGGCCACCGCTTCGTGATGCAGACCTTCCCGGGCGGCATCCACAGCGGCTCCGACTGGATGCTCAACGACGCAGGCATCGTCATTGGCGAGACGACGGTGGGCCAGACGCCCTTCAACATCGACGGCACCCCGCAGAGCAACCGCATCCGCAAGGCCGTGCAGTACGCGAACTCCATCGACGACGTGGAGCGCATCCTCAAGGACCGCAACAACGGCCTCTACACCAACGACTGGACGCTCGCGGACACCAAGACGGATGAGGGCGCGTGCCTCCTGCTGGGCACCGCGAAGACGCGCCTGTGGCGCACCGGCAGCAAGGGCAAGGCCGCGGACACGCCCGGAAACCTCAAGGACTTCATCTGGGCCAACAACAACAACCGCGACCCGGAGGTCCGCAAGGAGTCCGTGCCCAACGCGAGCAACGCCCCGGTGGACCTGGCCTTCAACACCTGGAACCGCGACATCGCCTTCCAGGAGGCCTACGCGAAGTACGGCAAGGGCGGCTTCGACGTGGACAGCGCCACGCGCATGATGGCGTCCAGCCCCATCAACCGTCCGCACGCGTGTGATGGGAAGATCACCACCTCGGAGATGACCGAGAAGCTGATGTTCCTGGCCCACTACGGCAAGACGACCCTGCGCGAGAAGATGGTCGGCAGCCGCTGGATTCCGGACCTGCCCGGCGCCACGCCGCACCTGTCCCTGGGCTACACCGCCTTCAGCCCTATCTACGTGGCGGATCAGCTGAAGGCCGCCAAGGCCAAGCAGAAGCCGGAGCCCAAGGCGGACAAGCCCAAGCGCGACTTCGCTCGCGTGAAGGACGCGCTGTCCTTCGACGAGAAGAAGCTCTGGGCCAACACGGTGTTCCCCGCGACGGACGCGGACAACTGGTTCGGCAGCGGCTCCGCCGCGTACTGGACCCAGCTCAGGGATCTGCCGGAAGGGGATGACCTCTCCAAGGCCTTCGACGCCCAGCGTGACGCGCTCGCGGACCTCAACGCCCGCTACCTGTACGTCACGGCCCGCGAGGGCGACGTGGTGCCCACCGCCGCGCGCACGGACTACGGCCGTTATGGCCAGTACGCGGTGCCGCGCATCAAGGGCACGTACCTGCTGCACCAGCTGCGGCTGACCCTGGGCAACGCGAAGTTCGCCAAGGTGATGGGCGCGGTGCACTCGAAGTTCGCGAACAAGAAGCTCACCACCCAGGACTTCATCCGCACCGCGTCGGAAGCCGCGGGCCAGGACGTGGGCCCGTGGGTGAAGCAGTGGGTGGAGCGCGGAGGCCTGCCCGCGCCGCGCCTCACCTCCCGCGCCCAGAAGGCGAAGGAGGGCTACGAGGTGACGCTGAAGGTGGACCAGTCCGGTGCGCCCTGGCGCTTCGCCACGCTGGTGGAGGTGCAGACGGAGAAGGGAAGCGTGCTGGAGCGCGTGGAGGTGAAGAGCGGCAGCGACACCTTCACAGTGAAGGTCGCGGACCGGCCGGTGCGCGTGGTGTTCAACGTGGGCAACGACATCCCCGTGGCCCGCGAGCGCTACCAGACCCTGGCCAACACGCTGGATGACTGGGACAAGCTCCTCTTCGTGTACGGCTCCGCGCGCCAGGTGGAGTCCATGCGCACGCTGGCGACGAACTACCGCGAGCAGCTGGCGGACGCGTCTCCGGAGCGCCTGGCCCCGCTCAAGCCGGACGCCGAGGTGACGGACGCGGAGCTGGCGGACCGCGACCTGGTCGTCTTCGGAGGCCTGGAGGACAACGGGCTGATGGCGCGCCTGGCGGCGGAGAAGAAGCTGCCGGTGGAGCTGGGCCGGCGCTACTTCCGCTGGCAGGGCAAGACGTACGGCCGCGCGGATGACGGCCTGGCCCTGGCGCTGCCCAACCCCTGGAACCCGAAGCGCACGCTGTATCTCTTCGTCGCCAACAGCGGCCTGGAGCTGTGGCACATGACGCGCTCCTTCCAGCGCGGCCTCCAGAGCTGGGCGCTGTTCCGCGCGGGCGAGGTGAGCGGCAAGGGCTTCCACGCCACGGAAGGCTTCACCCAGGACCTGTCCGTGGACCTGCCCGCGCCGAAGCTGGGCATGCTCACGCCCTGAGCCGCCGTCGCTGAAAATCCAGAAGCGCCTGGGAAGGGCCGGCGGAGTGCGCTCCCACCGGCCCTTCTTGCGTCTGGCCGCTTCCTCCCTCTGAGAGTCCCGGTCGATTTGACTCCGGCGCGGAGAGGGTTAAATCTCCCTTCAGAAAATGAATCGAGATTCAAAATCTGAGGCGCCCGTCAAAAAGCTGCGTTCTCGTCTGAAGGAGGCCACCGCTGACGCCATCCTGGCGGCGGCAGCGGCGGTGTTCGCTCGCGACGGCCTGCATGCGGCGAAGATGGAGTCCATCGCCGAGCAGGCAGGCGTGTCGGTGGGGACGCTCTACAACCACTTCACCGACCGCGCGGCCCTGCTGGACGCGCTGCGCGCGAAGCGGCGGCAGTTGATGCTGGACCGGCTGGACGCGGCCCTGGCCCCCGTGGAGGGGCGGCCCGCGCGCGAACAGCTGCGCGCCTTCGTGACGGCGCTGTTCGCCCATGCGGCGGAGCGCGACGCGTTCGTGCGGGTGCTGGTGCAGCTGCCGGAGGATCCGGCGCGCAAGAGCCGCATCCTGGCGGAGCTCAGCCGGCGCGTGGCGGTCATCCTCGACCGGGGCATCCAGGCTGGTGAGGTCCGCGCGGAAGGGCGCGCGTTCCATCCGAATCTCCTGATGGGAATGGTGCGCGGCGCATTGGACCGCCTGCGCGAGGACGACGCCGCGAACCCTCCGGCAGCCGCCTGGGCGGAGGAGATCCTCCGCGTCTTCTTGAAGGGCATCGAGGTCGACTGACATGGCGACAGCCGTCGCAACACCGGAGGTCCTGGCGCAAGTTGCGCCCAAGGCCCCCGTGAACAAGTGGCTCGTCACCTTGTCGGTGACGTTCGGCACGCTGATGGGCGCCATCGACTCGTCCATCGTGAACGTGGCGCTGCCGCAGATTCGCGGCGCGGTCGGCGCCACGGTGCAGGAGATCACCTGGGCCACCACCGGCTTCGTCATCGCCACGGTGATGGTGATGCCGCTCACGGGCTTCCTGGGCCGCATGTTCGGCCAGAAGCGCGTGTACCTGGCGTGCCTGGTGCTCTTCGTCGCGGGCTCGTTCCTGTGCGGGCTCGCGTGGAACCTGCCCACGCTGGTGCTCTTCCGCTTCCTGCAAGGGTTGGGGGCCGGCGCGTTGCAACCCACCGAGCAGGCCATCCTCCGTCAGACGTTCCCGCCCAAGGAGCAGGGCACCGCGATGGCCATCTTCGGCATGGCCGTGATGGTGGGCCCGGCCATTGGCCCCACGCTGGGCGGCTACATCGTGGACAACTGGCACTGGTCCTGGATCTTCTTCATCAACGTGCCCGTGGGCATCCTGGGCTTCTTCATGGTGGCCCGCTTCGTCCAGGAGGACGAACAGCTGCGCGCCACCGCGCGCCAGGAGGCCGAGAAGCAGCGCAAGCACATGGACTGGTCCGGCATCACGCTGCTCTGCATGGGCCTGGCCACGCTCCAGTACTTCCTGGAAGAGGGACAGGCGGATGACTGGTTCGAGTCCCCCATCATCGTCATCTGCGCGCTGCTCTCCGCCACGTGCCTCATCGCCTTCGTCATCCGCGAGCTGACCGCGGAGGCCCCCGCGGTGAACCTGCGCCTGTTCAAGGACCCGGTGTTCGCGTCCGGCACGCTCCTGGGCGCGCTGGTGTTCGCGGTGCTCATGGCCAGCATGTTCCTCTTGCCGGTGTTCATGCAGGAGCTCTTGGGCTTCACCGCGACGCAGTCCGGCTTCTCGCTGATGCCGCGCACGCTGGTGATGATGCTGATGATGCCCATCGTCGGGCGGCTGTACGGCAAGGTGCCGGCGCGCATCCTGGTGGGGGTGGGCATCGTGTTCGCGGGCTTTGGCGCCTACGAGATGAGCCACTTCTCGCTCGCGACCGGCTCCAACAACATCATCGCGGCCATCGCGCTGCAGGGCGTGGGCTTCAGCCTGATGTTCGTGCCGCTCAGCGCCACGGCGCTCGGCAGCATCCCGCGTGAGCGGATGGCGGACGCGACGGGCCTCAACTCCCTCTTGCGCCAGATTGGCGGGTCCGTGGGGCTGGCCATCTTCACCACGCTGCTGTCGCGCTACACCGTGCTGTCCAAGGCCTCCATCGCGGCGCACCTGAACCCGGAGCGGTGGGAGGTGGCCAGCCGCATGGCCTCCACGCAGAAGGGGCTCATGCAGCACGGTCTGGACGCCGCGAGCGCCAGCATGGCCAGCCTCCAGCTGATGGTGGGCAACGTGTCGCGGCAGGCCATGGTGCTCGCGTTCGACAAGCTCTTCGTTCTGGCGGCGCTGATGTTCGTGGTGGTGCTGCCGCTCATCTACTTCCTCAAGGACCCCCCGAGCGTCGGGGGCTCCCACGAGAAACCGCACATCGACGTGGAGATTTAAGACATGGCAACGACAACGACAGCTCCCCAACTCGTCCCCGAAGCGGCGCCCGCGCCCGCCTCCGCGGCGCAGGCGAAGCGCGGCAAGCGGGGCTTCCTCATCCTCGGCGGTGTCGTGGCGGCCATCCTGCTGGCCATTGGCGGCTTCAAGATCGTCACGGCCGGACAGGAGACCACCGACGACGCGCAGGTGGAGGCGGACGTGGTGCCCCTGGCCGCGCGCGTGTCCGGCCCCGTGGTGAAGGTGGCCGTGCTGGACAACGCCACCGTGCACCAGGGCGACGTGCTCCTTCAGATCGACCCGCGTCCGTATGAGGCGCGCGTGAAGCAGGCGGAAGCCGAGCTGGAGTCCGCGCGTGCCCAGGCGGCCGCGGCGGACGCGCAGGCCACGGTGGCGGAGGCCGGCGCGAAGGGTGGCCTGTCCAGCGCGAAGGCGCTCGTGTCCACGAGCACGTCCGCGGTGAGCGGCGCCCAGGCGCAGGTGGCGGCGGCCCGCGCGGCGCTGACCCGCGCGGAGGCCCAGGCCCGAAAGGCAACGCTGGATCTGGATCGGACCCGGAGCCTGCGTCAGCAGAACGTGGTGGCGCAGAGCGCGCTGGATGACGCGCAGACGGCCAATGAGACGGCGCAGGCCGCGCTCGAAGGTGCTCGCGCGCAGCTCTCCCTGGCGGAGGAGGGCCGGCGCACCGCGGAGAGCAAGGTGGCGGAGGCCCGGGGCCAGCTGGACGTGAGCGCCCCCATCGACGAGAAGATCGCCGCCGCCCAGGCCAACGCGTCGCTGGCGCACGCGCGGGTGAAGGGCGCGGAGGCCGCGCTCGACCAGGCGAAGCTCCAGCTGGAGGACACGCGCATCGTGGCTCTGGCGGACGGCCAGGTGTCCAAGCTGTCCGTGCACGCGGGCCAGCTGCTCACCCCCGGGCAGGCCGTGGCGGAGCTGGTGCCCACGACGACCTACGTGGTGGCCAACTTCAAGGAGACGCAGGTGGGCCACATGCAGCCCGGCCAGCGCGTGGAGGTGGAGCTGGACGCCTTCTCCGGTGAGAAGCTGGAGGGCAGGGTGGAGAGCCTGTCCGGCGGCACTGGCGCCCGCTTCTCCCTGCTGCCGCCCGACAACGCGTCCGGCAACTTCGTGAAGGTGGTGCAGCGCGTGCCCGTGCGCATCTCCTGGGTGCACCCGCCGCAAGGAATGGCCCTGCGCGCCGGCCTCTCCGCCGACGTGACGGTGCACACGAAGTAGGTCCCAGGCCGAAAGCCCACACCCCGGCGCCGCGCCCCACACAGGGACGCGGCGCTTCTTTTTGGGGCTGACACGTCATGGCCAATCCTTGACGCGTCAAGCGCCACCTCTGGCACTGCCGGGACAGGGTCCCTGTCTGTAAAAGACCGCTATTCCTGGAGTTGCTGCGATTCCATCGAGAGGAGTGTGTCTTGCATCAGCTCCTCCTCCACCGCGAGGAGCAAAGGCATGAGCACGACCTACAAGATTCACCCGGCCATCGGCGTGGCCCGCGTCGGAGACAGCGAGGACTACTACCTGGGGCCTGAGGAGGCAGGAGGGCTTCCGCTGGAGGTGGCGGGCGGCAGCGTGACCCGGTTCCGCGATGCCAGCATGGCGGTGCGCAGGCAGGCGGCGCGCTTCCAGATCCACGCCTACGACTCGCCCGGCTCCAACGGGCGCAGGGTCCAGCCGGGTGAAGGCGGAATCAAAGACATCCGCTGGACGGTCCACCTGGCCAACAAGAAGTCCGCCTGGTACGAGTTCCGGCAGCAACAGGGCGCGGACGGCACCTACGCCGTCAACCACCCGCTGCGAAATCCTCGCACCGTGGGGAATGACCGCAACGCGCTCATCCTCGACGCGGGGCCGCGCACCGTCACCTGCCTGGGGAGCGCGGGCGGTCCCACCACCGTGGAGTGCGCGCTGCTCCCGGCGTCGGCCCGCCCTTCGGGGCTTCTCCCCGAAGGCAGCGACATCACCACCCTGGGGAAGCTCGTCACGGATGCCCGGGGCTACCTCCACGCGGTGGGCGGCTACGGCAGGTCCGGCGTGTCGGTCCGCTACGACATCACGAGTGGACTGCTGGAGAACTGGGCGCGGTACCACACGCTGGAAGACGTCAAATGCCTGCACGATAAGGCGCCGGACATCCTCGTCGCGCTGAAGGCCATCGCGGACATCGGCTACGACACCCAGGAGGCGTTCGATGCCGCCGTCGACTCCGTCCTCGCGGAGCCGGGTCTGGGGCTCGTGTCCGAACAGAAGGCCGCCGCGAAGGAGTTCATCGACAAGATGGCCTACCCCCAGCCCCGGCTGGACACGTACGCCAACAACACCTTCTGGTGGGATGACATCTCGGACGGGCCCGTCACCGCGACGCTCGTCATGGATGACGACTCCGAGCACGAGGTGGAGTTCCCCGCGTGGGTGGTGGTGGGACCGCCCGGGTACGCGCCGCAGATCCTCAACGTCATCACGCTCTACGACACGCTCTTCGACACCTTCGTCACCCAGCGGGGGCTGGTCCCCGGGCTCTACCAGAACGGGCAGTTCCAGCAGGACTACACGCCCAACTTCCAGGGGGAGCTCCTTCCCATCCTCAGCCGCCCCGCCGCTTACCAGTGGGTCGCGGACGTGGGCCCGCAGGGCAATGGCAGGCACGACGCAATCCAGGGCGGCAACCTGGGCCCCCGTTTCCTTCAGAGAATCCGGAACCCCGAGGACGTCAACGCGCCGACGCCGGACCTCATGCCGAAGATGGCGGGCGACAACCCCATCTCCGAAACCATCCCCCGGAAGTTCCTGAGCCTCACGCGGACCCAGTACTTCCTCCTCCAGCAATACAGCGCCGGCAAGGTCGACCACTCGTCTCCCAAGGCTCCCGCGTCGGAGGGAGCGCGGTTGGACCGCGCCGTGCTGGAGAACTGCGTAGGCGGCGCGTTCTGCCCGGGCATCGAGATGACGTGGATTGCCCGGGACGCGAACTTCTTCCAGGAGGACCCGGCCGCAGGCTTCCGCTTCAAGCACCGCGCCAGGCCCCAGGGCCAGCCGCTTCAATGGAACATCAATCCGCACGACGGGCTGGGCCTGGAGCCGGGGGATGCCAGCAAGTACATGGCGCTGCCCTGGCAGGCCGACTTCAACGAGTGCTCCAACCAGACCGTCCAGGGGACATCGCTCTGGTGGTGGCCCGCGCAGCGGCCCTACTTCGTGAGCTACCTGGGCGACGACCAGCAGTGGCACCAGGACTATTGGACGCGTCCGACGGACATCAACTTCGAAACGGACGAGGACATGGTCTTCCATTGGAAGGAATTGGGCTTCGTCCTCAAGCGGTCGGATGCGCCCCCCTCCCAGCAGGGCCCTGAGGCCGCGCCAGGACTGCCGCCCGCGCCCACGTTCATCGAGGTGGAGCGGACGTACGCGCCCGCCACGGGCCAAGAGGAACCGGCCCTCGCCAAGGTGGCCAACTCGTGAGCGAGGACTCCTGCGACGTGGCCATCATCGGGGGCGGCCCCGCGGGCGCGGCAATGGCCGTGGCCTTGCGGAGGAAGGCGCCGTCGCTCTCCGTCACCCTGGTCGAACGAACCACCTATGACGCCCCCCGACTGGGAGAGACCCTGCCTCCGGACGTCCGCCTGCCGCTGTCACGGCTGGGCGTCTGGGAAGGCTTCCTGCGCGACGGACACCTCGCCTCCCGCGGCACGGCGTCATGCTGGGGCAGGGCGGAGCCGGGCTTCCATGACACGATGATGTCCCCCTGGGGCTCCGCGTGGCACCTGGACCGGACGCGCTTCGACGAACGGCTGAGCGTCGAAGCCGCCCAGCAGGGCGCTCGGGTGCTTCGCGCGACGACCCTGTTGGATTCGGAGTCACTGGGACGCGACGGCTACCGGCTCCGCCTGGCCCATGAGGCAGCAGACCCCAGCACGCTGCGGGCGCGCTTCGTCGTGGACGCGACGGGAAGCAAGGCAACCTTCGCCTCCGCACGAGGCGCGCGGCGGCTGGTGAGCGACCGCTGCTTCGCCGTGTATGGCGCCTTCCAGCTTCAGGGCGGCGCGGCCTTCCCCACCCACGCGCTGGTGGATGCCTGCCCGGAGGGCTGGTGGTACTCGGCGTTGCTGCCGAGGGGGCGGGTCGTCGTCGCGCTCGTCGGCGATGGCGACTCCCTGCGCGGCTTGCGCTGGGCCACGCCCGCTTCCTGGATGAACCTGCTGAGGCAGGCGCCGGCGACCTGGGCGCGGCTGGACGTCTGTGACTTCGCCGGCGAGGCGCTTGTCGCGGTGCCCGTGCTCGTCGGTCAGTTGGACCGGCCGTGGGGGGAACAGTGGCTCGCCGTGGGCGACGCGGCCTGCACCTATGATCCGCTGTCCTCCCAGGGCATCACCAAGGCGTTGGACTCCGCGCTCCTGGCCGCCGACGCGCTGGAGCGCTGCCTGCGCGGCGACGCGGAGGCGCTCCAGGCCTACGCGTCCACGCTGAACGCGCGGTTCCAGGACCATCAACGCACCCGCGCGGCCTACTACCGCCAGGAACAGCGGTGGCCCCAGGCCCCCTTCTGGAAGAACCGGTGGGAGTCGCTGCCCGCTCCCGCCGCACCCCCAGCGCAGCTCCGCCGCCCCCACTCCACCGAGGTGAACCCATGAAGACGAGGTATCAGCGTCATGTGATTGTCGCGGCGGGCGCCATGCTCGCCATCACGGCCGCGGTGGTCGTGCGGAGCAGGGAGCCCAGGCCCGCGGTCCTGGCCACGAGCGGCAGTGGAGGGGATGGCCTCGTCCCGCCTCCCTATCCCGTGTTCCCGCGAGGCAATGCCCTGCTCACGCCCCTCGCCGAGTCCAGCGACGAGGCCCAGGCCTTCCTGAACTTCTACACGAAGCAGTTGGGCGTTCAGCTGCCCAGGATCCAGAGCGGCGACCTGGTCAAGCTGCCGCCCCGGAACCTGGACATCGCGCACAACGGACTGAACCTCGGCAGCCAGGACTTCAACTCCTCCCTGGTGTGCCAGTCCTGCCATGACTCGGATTGGAAGGCCCAGGGCAGCGACCTGCCGGAGATGGCGTTCTGGCAACAGCCCACGGTCAACAGCCTCTGGCCGAGCGGTGGCGCGGGCCCCAAGAACCTGTCCGCCAACTGGTCCCCGTTCGGAGACTGGAGCGCGTCCATCAAGGCCCTGGCGGGCAGGGACCCTGTCTTCCTCGCCCAGGTGGAGACGACCCGTTCACTGTCTCCGCACCAGCCCTATCAGGTGGACCAGCTCTGTCTGCGATGCCATTCCCCCCTGGCGGAGCGCCAGGCCCTGGCCAACAACGCCCCGTTCGACCACTTCACCCTCTACGCGACGCCCGAGGGAGCCCCCTACAAGAACCCGTTCCCCTCGGAGTCCGCGGCGGCTTCGCAATACGCGACCTACGGCGCGCTGGCCCGGGACGGACTCTCCTGCGCCGTCTGTCATTCCATGGCGCCGAAGGAGGGCCAGCCCTGGAGTGGCGCCGACTACAGCTTCTTCTATGGCTCCGACGGAGACCTCTTCGGCGCAACCGTGTCGGACCGGCTGGTCAGCGCGGAGGAAAAGAAGACGCTCACGCCGCCGTCCTTCCCCTTCACCTCGTCCATGAACCTGCACCCCGGCGCCATCCTCGGGCCTGACTTCGGCCTCAACGCGAAGCCCATGGCCGCGGCGGGGGTGAGCCTGGAGACCGCGGCGCACGTGGACGGACACAGCTACCTGCGCGACTCCATGGTCTGCGGCGCCTGCCACGTCGTCATCCTGCCCAAGGTGCCCACCAACTACCGGCCGGGCATGCCCATCTCCGAAGCGAGCGAAGGCTACGAGCGCCCCGCGAGCTGCGACTCCAGCAGGACGACCTTCGACGCCAAAGGCGACTTCACGAAGGACCCCTGTGTCGCGCTCGCCTATGAGCAGACCACCTATTTCGAGTGGCTCAACAGCGGCTACCCCGACTCCAAGACGACGTGCCAGGGCTGCCACATGCCGCTCACCTCGCCGTCATCCCCCCACGACAACCGCGTGTACGTGGCGCAGTACAACGATGACCTGGATCCCTTCTACAAAGGCAGCCCGCCCCCGGTGGCGCGCGAGTACAACCGGCACACGCTGCTGGGCATCAACCTGTTCGTCCACGAGATGTTCCAGCAGTTCCCGGACGTGCTCGGGCTGGACTTCTACCTGTCGAAGGACTCACGCATCCCGCCCTATCTCCAATCCCCAGACATCCTGAACCGCACGCCCAACCTGGTCCCCAATCCGGGCGCCGAGGATGGCAATACGGCGGGCTGGAGCGACCACAGCGCCATCGCCGCCGTCCAGAAGCTCCCGGCAGAGCAGGGACGCTCCATCCACCCGAGCCACGGCCGCTACTTCTTCCAGCTCAGTGAGGGCAGCGCGACGCTGAGCATCGACCTCAGCCGCTACCAGGCCGCCCTCCAGAAGGCCGGCGACAAGACGACCCTCCTCTGGGGCGCCACCGCCTGGTGCGACAAGCTCTCCTGCGGAGAGCTCGTCGTGCGCACCTTCAACGCGCAAGGCACCCTGGCGTCCACGACGTCTCCGCTCGCGGTCGACCCGGGACAGTCGAGGTGGCAGGCGCGTCAGGCGACCACGGCCCTGGGCGCGGGCATCCAGCGGCTGGAGCTTGGCTTCACCGGCCGGAGTGGCGAGGTGCTTCTCCTGGATGACCTCTTCCTCGCCCTGCGCTTCCCGGATGGCACCGTCGCACCGCTGACGGATGCCAGCCGCAACTACGTGGTCGCGCAGAACCTGCTCAACGCCGAGCAGTCCATCCTGGACCTCGCGTACAGCACGGCCCAGGGCTCCTACAATCCACAGCTCCCCGCCGTGCAGATCTCCCTGGGAAACCTGTCCACCGACAACGGCACGCTGAGCGTCCCCGTCACGCTCATCAACAACGCGGGTCACAAGTTCCCCAGCGGCGCGGGCTTCCGCCGGGCGTTCATCCAGTTCGAGGTCCTGGATCCGTCCGGCAACGTGCTCTGGGCTTCGGGACAACCGAACGCGCAAGGCGCCATCTGCAATGGCCGCTGCAATGCCAATGGCGACAACATCCTTGTCAGCGAGTTCTCGGCCGCCCCCGGTCAACTCCAGCCGCACTACCAGAGCCTCCAGCGGCAGGACCAGGTTCAAATCTACGAGGTCCGCGTCATGGACGACACGAAGAAGGTCACCAGCCTGGAGCTCCAGCAGTTCAAGGACCTGAAGGACAACCGGATCCTCCCCGCGGGCTGGAAGCCGCCGAGCCTGCGCAAGTCCGGCGAGCTTCAGCTGGGGCTGGACCTCCACCAGTTGGCGCAGATCACCATGCCCCTGAGTGAGGTGCAGGGAACCCTCCCCAGCATTGAGAGTGATCCGGACTACCCCAGCGACAGCCATCCCCGGGAGGCCGAGGGCGAAGACACGCTCGTGTACCAGGTCCCCCTGGCGGAGATTTCTTCCTGGGCCTCCATCCGGGTCCGGCTGAACTACCAGAGCATCCCTCCGGGCTATCTGGGCGCGCGGTTCAAGGACGCGCTCCAGGGAGGCCAGAAGCCGGGGCCCGCCATGAGCCGGCTCATCTACATGAGCAGCCACCTCAACACGAAGACGTCCATTCAGGGCCAGACCTACGGCGCAACCCAACCCACGGAGGTCATGAACAACTGGTCCATGGTCCTGGGTGAGGCCCGGGTGACGAAGCGCTGAAACACAGCGGCCACCGGCTCAAGAGCCGGTGGCCGCTTTCACTCCTCAAGGCTTAGCGGAAGACGGTGGTGTGGGAGCCCAGCACGATGCCGCGCTTGCCCGCCAGCGCCTTGCTCCGCTCGGGAGTCATCCCCAGCTGCTCCGGCGTGAAGAGCCGGCCGTAGAGCCGGTGGTCGGAAGAGACGAACGGGAGGACCCGGACCGTGATGGACATCCCCGGAAGCGGGGCGTGGTTGTTGGACCAATACGAATAGTCGATGGTCGTCTTGTAGTTGGCCGGTACGAGGCAGTCGATCCCCGTGTGCCAGTTGCGGTTGCCATCCTGGTCCGGAAGCGTCTCGGGCACCGTGGTCTTCCCCAGGCTGATGAGCGGCGAAGGCCCCGGAGTCCCCGCCGAGAAGGCGACGCTCGCCCCCGCGGGGACGTTCACGCACTTGATGTCGAAGGTCACCATCGCGGTGGAGGAGCCCTGATCGAAGTTGATGCCCTTGGTGGTGTAGTCCGGCTTGTTGGCATCCACGATGGTGACGTTCCGCCAGCCGAACCCCGGGTTGTCCAGGACGAACTCCGTCAGCTGGTCCATGTTGCCCACGGCCGTGGTGGGAACGGGGTTCGGGTGCGCCGTGGTGGAGACCCGGGAGATGAGGCAGTAGTGGTCAGGGGTGGGGGCTCTCCAGACGAACGGGTTGTCCGTCACGGCGATCTTGCCGCTGTCGGCCTTGATGATGTTCTTGTTCCCGTTGTCGACGTTCTTGTCGCTGGTCTGCAACTCATTGTTCGCCCACAGGTAGGGGTACAAGAGCAGACTCGCCGGCACGGCATACAGCGACACGCTTCCGGACTGGGCGGCTCCCGCCAGGTTCTTGGCGCGCAGGTAGATGTAGTTGTCGCCGTCGTGGATCAGGTTCTGCCCCACGTCCGAGCTGTAGTTCCCGGCGAAGAAATCCGCAGGATTGAGCGTGGGGCTGAGGCCCTGGGGGATGATGTCTGGCGATTGATAGGCAATGGTGTTCTTCGGCTCGTTCCCGAAGGTGCGCTCACCGGTGTCACCGGTGTTCACACGGAAGAACAAGTCATTGTACTGGGTCATGGGTGTCTACCTTGGCTTGGGGGACGTTCCCCGTGCGGCGTGGCTCGCAGGGGTGTGGCCCTGCAAGTGCAGCCTCAATGCCAAGGATGTTCGGGCCCCAACTGGCTGGAACCATTCGGGCGGCCCGGCGAAGCGGTGGGCCCTCCCCATGACCCTGACGTGGCAGGCCCGGTGTCTGACGTGTCAGACCGCATGCCGTCAGAGCGTGACGGCCATCTCCACGTCCGCGCGCGAGTAGCCCGTCTCCCGGGCAATCTCCGGACCCTCGCGCGTGGTGACGAAGCCGTGCTTGCGGTACAGCCCCAGCGCGGGCCCCAACGCGCTGTTGGTGACGAGGTACATCCGCTTCGCTCCGCGCTCACGGGCCGTGGCCAGCGCGGCCCGCATCAGCGCGTCACCCAGGTCGCGGCCCCTCGCCTCCGGGGCCACCGCCATCTTGCACAGCTCGAACGTGTCCGCGTCCTCGCGCCTCAGCGCGCACGTGCCCAGCACCTGTCCGTCCACGAGCGCGAAGAACACCTCGCCCCCTGGCGCCACGAACATCCCGTGCGGGTCCGCGAACGAGGCCTCGTCCGAGCCCTCGATGCGGAAGTCCTTCTCAATCCATTGCCGGTTGAGCCGCGCGAAGTGCTCGCGCAGCTCCGGCCGGTAGGGGACGACCTGGACGGAAGCAGGGGCCATGGCGCTCACGCGGTGGCGGCGGTCGCGGCGGGCTTCTTGCGCAGGAAGAGCACGAAGATGAGCGCCACGATGCTGATGCCCACCAGCGTAATCAGCCCGTCCGCCGCGATGGTGGCGCGCGTGCCGATGCCGCGGAACTCCGACGCGTGCCCGTCCAGCGCCGTCGTGTAGCTGATGGCGAAGTTGGAGGCCGCGACGAAGAGCGAGTACTTCGTCGTCACCGCCGCGCCGTCGCTCACCATCTCCAGCACCATGCCGGCGAAGGCCGCGAAGCCCGCGCCATTCGCGAAGCTGTACGCGAGCGAACCCCAGATGTACGTGTCCGTCGTCATGGGCCCCGCCGCCATGGCGAACGCGGCCATCGCCGTGGCCCCGCCCATCAGCGCGTACGCGAGCTTGCGGTTCATCCGGTCCGACATCCAGCCGCCCAGCAGCGAGCCCACCGCGCCGGTGACGGCCATGCCCGGACCGTTCACCATCTCCACCGTGTGCTCCGGCACCTGGTACGCGCCCGCCATCGCGCTGAAGAGGTTGGTGAGCGCGCCGCAGCTCACCGGCGCCAGGCAGAGCACCAGCATGATGAGCCCGTCCCGGCTGAAGGCCGTCCTCACCAGGTCCATCACGATGCTCTTCACCCGGTCCACCGCCGCCTTGAACAGCGGCCCGGTGGGCGTGGTGGCGGGGTCATGCCGCTCGGTGATCCAGAAGATGCCCGCGCCGCTCGCCAGCACCAGCGTGGCCAGCACGATGCCCGCCACCTGCCGGGAGAACTGGGTCGCCAGGAAGATGGCCAGCGCGCCCATCATCGCGGTGGAGCCCACGTTGCCCGCCATCTGCCAGCCGCCCGTGCGCCCCTTGTCGGACGGCTTGGACGTCGTGGCCATCAGCCCGTTGAGCGCCGCGTGCGCCGTCGTCGCCGCGGCCTGCAGCGCGGTGAGCATCAGCGTGAAGACGCCCAGGTGCTGCGCGGGCTCCGGGAACATCGCGCACGCCAGGAGCAGCAGCGCGGTGAGCAGCGTGCTCACGCCGTACCAGACGCGGCGCCACGGCCCCAGGTCGATGAGCGGCACCCACAACAGCTTCCACGCGTGCGGCGAGAACGCCGTGCCGGACAGCACGCCAATCTCCGCCAGCGGCATTCCGTCCTTCGCCAGCCAGTAAGGCACCGCCGTCTGCAGGTAGCCCACCGCTGCGCCGAACTGCACCTCCAAGAGGCCGAACAGCGGGGGCCAGGCCCAGCGCGGTTCCTCGGCGGGAGCGGTGGCCGGAAGAGCGGTCTCTTGTTCAATCAAGGGCGACACCTACAGGGGAGGACAGGGGAGGGTGGGATTCTAGACACCTCCTGCGTCCTGCACAGCCCAACGCAACGCGCCGTCCCCTCGGAAGCACGGGGTGGGAGAGTCCCCTTCAACGGGGAGTCCTGGTCCGTGTCGGAAGCCGGGACTAGCTTGCCCGCGCTTTTCCCCCACAACCCCGAGGTCCCCCGATGACGTTGAAGACCCGACTGCTGGTCGTCTCCACGGCTGGCCTGTTCGCCGCCGCGCCCGCCGTGGCCAAGCCGCTGGATGGCGCCAGCACCGACGTGATGATCCAGGGCTTCCACTGGAACTCCGCCAGCGCGGGCGGGTGGTGGAACACGGTGAAGAACAACGCGGCCGCGGTGAAGGCCGCGGGCTTCACGATGATCTGGCTGCCGCCGCCGTCCGACGCGGCGTCCACGGAGGGCTACCTGCCCCGGCAGCTCAACGTGCTCAACTCCAGCTACGGCACGGAAGCGGAGCTCACCCAGGCGCTGGCCGCGCTCAACGCGCAGGGCGTGAAGCCCATCGCGGACATCGTGGTGAACCACCGCGTGGGCACCGCCAACTGGGCGGACTTCACCAACCCCACCTGGAGCGGCTGCAGCGCGGTGGCCGCGGGTGACGAATGGCCGAGCGCCTGCGGCAACGCGGACAGCGGCGAGGGCTACGCCGCGGCGCGCGACCTGGACCACTCGCAGGCGAACGTGCGCGCGGACCTGAAGACGTGGATGAACACCCGCCTGAAGGGCGTGGGCTTCACGGGCTGGCGGTTCGACTTCGTGAAGGGCTTCGCGGGCAGCTACGTGAAGGAGTACGTCACCGCGACGGACCCGTGGTTCTGCGTGGGTGAGTTCTGGCCCACGAACTACTTCGACGCGAACAACCCCAACAACTGGAAGCAGCAGATCACCAACTGGGTGGATGCCACGACGGGCTCCTGCGCCGCGTTCGACTTCGCCACCAAGGGTCTGCTCAACGACGCGCTCACCAACAACAACTACTCGCGCCTGAAGGCGTCCGACGGCAAGCCCGCGGGCGGCATCGGCTGGTGGGCCAGCCGCCACGTCACGTTCGTGGACAACCATGACACGGGCCCCAGCGAGACGTGCGGCAACGGGCAGAACCACTGGCCGGTGCCGTGCACCAAGGTGATGCAGGGCTACGCCTACGTGCTCACCCACCCGGGCATCCCCACCGTCTACTGGGCGCACTACTTCAACTGGGGCCTGGGCAGCTCCATCAAGACGCTGATGGACATCCGCAAGAACGCGGGCCTCACGTCTGAGTCCACCGTCAGCATCCAGCGCGCGGAGAGCGGCCTGTACGCGGCCATCATCGGCGGCAAGGTGGCGGTGAAGCTGGGCAGCGGCTCCTGGACCCCCGGCACCGGCTGGACGCAGGCCGCCTCCGGCACGGACTACACCGTGTGGACCACCGGCACGCCCCCCACCGGCACCACCGCCAACGTGGAGTTCGTGTGCAACAACGGCACGACCGTGATGGGCCAGAACGTCTACGTCACCGGCAGCATCGCGGCGCTCGACAGCTGGAGCCCCACCACCACGAAGATTCTGAGCCCCACCGCGTACCCCACCTGGCGCGGCACCTACGCGCTGCCCGCGAACACCACCGTGCAGTGGAAGTGCCTCAAGCGCGACGGCAGCGGCAACGTCGTCTGGCAGGGCGGTAGCAACAACACCGTCACCACCCCGGCCGCCGGCGGCAGCATCACCGCCACCGCCAGCTTCTAAGACGCCGAGACAGGTGCCCCTGTTGCATGTCTTGCCAGGGGCGCCTGTGTTTCATCTGTTGCTTGAGTTCCAGGCTTCAAGCTGTCACAGGGAGCGTTTCACTCCCAGGGCGGGTTCCCCCACTCGCCCTCCTTGAAAGGTGGACGCGATGAAGCGTGGAACGGCAGTCGTGCTGTGCATGTCCGCGGTGGGCCTGATGGGCGCCTGTGGCGGTCCGCCGGAGCAGACCCCGGCCCCCGAGGCCGGCGACACGGTGACGACGGCGACGCAGCAACTGGTGCCGGCTCCGCCCGCGCCGTTCGATTCCTTCCTCTACATCGCGGGCAACCTCTCCGTGGGCAGCGCGGTGACGGGGAACACCGGCGTGACCGCGAACTACGAGGGCTACAAGCTCACCGTCGCGGCGCACACGCAGGTGGCGCTGGAGGTGACGCACCTGGGCACGGGCATGGGCGTGGACACCGGCCTGTACGTGTACGGCCCGAAGACGCAGTACGGCTGGGGCTTCATGCCGCGCTACGGAGACGACGACTCCGGCTACGGCGAGCTGAGCAAGCTCCCGCTCGCGACCCTCAACCAGCCGGGTGAGTACCTGGTGGTGGTGGGCTGGAGCAACGGCCTGGCCAAGAACTACCGCCTCCAGGCCTCCTGCGTGGGCGGCGCGTGCGTGCCGAACCCCACCCCGGCGCCGGCCAACGCCCCGCTGACGCTGGTGGCGTTCCCGCTCGACGGGGAGGTCAACGCGGGGCTCTCGGGCAATTGGTACCGCGAGGACCAGTACTCCTTCCTGGACCGGTATGACTTCGCGTGGCCGTACTCGACGCCCCCGTCGCTGGACGCCGCCGCGGCGGTGATTCTCGCGCGCAGCGAGTACCGCGGCTACCGCAACGACCCGTCCCCGGACACGTACACCTACGCGGACTTCCTGCCGCACATGTATTCGCAGTTCCATCCGCTGCACCAGCTCATCCTCGACCACTACGGCGAGAGCGGCGCGAACGCGCAGGTGAAGAGCTACTTCCGCGAGTTCAGCACCGGCCCCAACGGCGACAACTGGCGCACGCTCAACATCATCCTGCTGCCCGAGTCCCGCCACGTCATGGTGTACGAGCAGACCGCCCACGAAATCTGACGAGCAGCCCCGGAAACACCACCGCCCTCCTCTTCGGTACCGGAAGAGGAGGGCGGTCTGTTTTTGCAGCGCTGTGCTTCGGTGCGTCAGCTCACGGCACGTGGGCCGGGGCCGGCTCGTGCGACGGGGGCGTCTCCTCCTCACCGCTGGACCGCTTCGCGTCCCCACGCACCTTCTGCATGAGGATGTAGAGGCCCGGGATGAAGATGAGGTTGACGATGGTGGACACCAGCATGCCGCCGAACACCGCGGTGCCCAGCGAGTTGCGCGCTGCCGCGCCCGCGCCGGACGCCGTCATCAGCGGCACCACGCCCAGGAGGAACGCGATGGACGTCATGAGGATGGGGCGCAGGCGGACTTCCGCCGCCGTCACCACCGCGTCCAGCGCGCTCTTGCCCTGCTCGCGCAGTTGCTCCGCGAACTCCACGATGAGGATGGCGTTCTTGGACGCGAGGCCCACGAGCATCACCAGACCCACCTGGCAGAACACGTCGTTCGCGAAGCCGCGCGCCACCTGCAACCCCAGCGCGCCCATGATGGCCAGCGGCACGGACAGGATGATGACGAACGGGAGGCTGAAGGACTCGTACTGCGCCGCCAGCACCAGGAACACGAAGAGGATGCCCAGGGCGAAGATGATCATCGTCTGGCCGCCGGACTCCTTCTGCTCCAGGCTGATGCCCGTCCACTCCGACGCCATGCCCTGCGGCAGCACCTGCTGGGCCACCTGCTCCATGGCGTCCAGCGCCTGACCGGACGACACGCCGGGCGCGCCCTGGCCGTTGATCTCCACGGAGCGGAACAGGTTGTAGTGCCTGATGACCTGCGCGGAGACGATGGGCGTCACCTTCACCAGCGACTCCAGCGGAATCATGTCGCCGGTGTCCGTGCGTGCGTAGAAGGAGCCGATGTCCTGGGGGCTGTCGCGGAACTGCTGCTCGGCCTGGACGTACACGCGGTAGGTGCGGCTGGCGTAGTTGAAGTCGTTGACGTACTGGCTGCCCATGTAGAGCTGCATCACGCCGAAGATCTGCTCAATCGGCACGCCCAGCGCCTTGGCCTTCTGGCGGTCCACCTCCACGTCCAGGATGGGCGTGTTGGCGTTGAAGGGGGTGAAGACGCCGCGCAGGCGGCCCTCCTCGTTGCCCTTCTGCACCATCTCCTGCGTGGCGTTGGCCAGGTCCTCCAGCGAGTGGTTGCCGGCGACGTCCTCCACGATGAACTGGAAGCCGCCCACGCTGCCCACGCCGCGGATGGCGGGGGGCTGGAAGGGGAGGACGCGCGCGCTGCCAATCTTGCCCAGCGGCCCGCGCAGCCGCTCCACCAGCGCGGCCACGGACTGGTCCTTCCCCGTGCGCTCCTCCCACGGCTTCAGGGCCGTGAAGACGGTGGCGTAGTTGGAGCCGTTGCCGCTGGGGGAGAAGCCACCGATGGCGAACATCACGTTCACCTCCGGCTGGGCCTTGAGCACCGCCTCCACCTCCTGGAGCACCTTCTCCGTCTGGGTGAGGGACATGCCCTCCGGCCCCTGCACGGAGATGATGACGTAGCCCTGGTCCTCATCCGGGATGAAGCCCGTGGGCGCGGAGCGGAACAGCATCACCGTGACGCCGATGCAGGCGAGGAACGCCACCAGCACGATGAGCGGGTGCACCAGCAGCTTGCGCAGCCCCCGGCCGTACAGGTCGCGCGTCCAGTCCAGCACCTGGTCCACCTTGCGGAAGAACACCCACTTGGGGCCGTGGTGGTGCTTGAGCAGCCGCGCGGACAGGGCGGGCGTGAGCGTCAGCGCGCAGAAGGTGGACAGGGCCACCGACGCGGCGATGGTGAGCGCGAACTGGCGGTAGATGGAGCCCGTGGTGCCCGGGAAGAGGGCCACCGGGATGAACACCGCCACCAGCACCACGGAGATGGCCACCACCGCGCCGGCCACCTCCTTCATGCCTTCGCGCGCCGCCTGGAACGCGTTGAGCCCGCGCTCCGCCATCAGGCGCTCGATGTTCTCGATGACCACGATGGCGTCGTCCACCACGAGGCCCGTGGCCAAGGTCAGGCCGAAGAGCGTCAGCGTGTTGATGGAGAAGCCCATCAGGTAGACGAACGCGAACGTGCCGACGAGCGACACCGGCAGGGTGAGCGCGGTAATCAGCACGCTGCGCCACCCGTGCAGGAACAGGAAGATGACCAGGATGACGAGCGCGATGGCTTCAATGAGGGTGTGGATCACCTCGTTGACGGAGGCGCGCACCGCGAGCGTGGTGTCCGTGCCGGTGCGGTACTCCAGGCCCGGCGGGAAGGACTGCGCCAGGCGGTCCAGCTCCTTGATGACGCCGTCGCGCACGTCCAGCGCGTTGGCGGTGGGCAGCTGGAAGATGGCCAGACCCACGCCGGTGCGGCCGTTGAAGCGCAGGACGGTGCCGTAGTTCTCCGCGCCCAGCTCCACGCGGCCCACGTCCTTCACCGTGACGGCCTTGCCGTCGTTGTTGCGCATGAGCACGATGTCGCCGAACTCCTCCGGCTCCACCAGGCGGCCCCGGGCGCGCACGGCGATCTGATACGGCTGCTCGTCGCTGGACGGCGGCTGGCCCACCTGGCCCGCGGCCACCTGGAGGTTCTGCTCCTGGAGCGCGCGCACCACGTCCTGCGGCGTCATGTTCCGGCGCGCCAGCTCGGACGGATCCAACCACAGGCGCATGGAGAACTTGCGCTCACCGAAGATGCGCACCTCGCCCACGCCGCGCACGCGCTTGATGGCGTCCTTGAGGTTCACGTCCGCGTAGTTGGAGAGGAACTTCGCGTCGTAGCGGTTGTCCGGGGAGGACAGGCCCACCGTCAGCAGCATCTGACTGGAGGCCTTGTTCACCACGATGCCCGTCTGGTTCACCTGCGCGGGCAGGCGGGCCGCGGCGCGGCTCACGCGGTTCTGCACGTCCACCGCCGCCACCTCGATGTTGCGCGTGGGGGCGAAGGTGACGGTGATGGTGCTGGTGCCGTCGTTGCTGCTCGTGGAGGTGATGTAGCGCATGTCCTCCACGCCGTTGAGCTCCTGCTCCAACGGGATGGTGACGGCGGACTCCACCACCTCGGCGCTGGCGCCGACGTAGGTGCTGGTGACGGTGACTTGCGGCGGCGCCAGGTCCGGGTACTGCGCGATGGGCAGCGTCGGGATGGCGATGACGCCCACCAGCGTCAGGATGATGGAGCAGACGATGGAGAAGACAGGCCTGCGGATGAAGAAGTCGACGAACACGGTGTGGCGCCTCTCTTGAGAATCGCCTGCTAGCGGCTGCCGCCGGTGGTGCCGCCGCCACCGGACGCGGTGCGGTGCGGCTGGGAGGACTCGTCGGTGTTCACGGTGACCTGCTTGGGGATGACGGGCATGCCGTCGCGCAGCGCATGCAGCGACGACACCGCGACGAGGTCGCCCTGCTTCAGGCCGCCCTCCACCACGTAGGACATGTCACCCAGCTGGCCCAGGGCCACCGGGCGGCGCTCCACCTGCGTCTTGCCGTCCTTCGTCTCCACCACCATGGCGAAGGGCTGGCCGCTCTGGCGCACCACCGCGAGCGCCGGAATCTGGAGCGCGTCCCGCGTGGAGTACACCAGCCGCGCCCGCAGCAGCTCACTGGGGCGCAGGCCCACCGTGTTGCGGAAGGCGGCCTTCACCTCCACCAGCTGCGTGCGAGGGTCCGTCTGCGGCGCCACGTAGAAGACGGTGCTGGAGAGGATGACCCTGCCCTGCTGATCCAACAGCTCCAGCTGGGTGTCCGGCTTGAGCGACCGCGCGCGGAACGCCGGCACGGACACGCTGACCTCCAGCGCGTCCGCCTGGGCCACGGACGTGAGCACCGTGGTGGCGCTCACGTAGTCACCCACGCGCACCACCACGTCGCCCATGGTGCCCGCGAACGGCGCGCGCACCACGTGGAACTGCAGCTGCACCTGGCGCTGGGCCACCGCCGCGCCCGCCGCGCGCGCCGCTGCCTCCGCCGCCTTCACCGCCGCCTGGGCGCGCTCCAGCTCCTGCACGCTGGCCAGGCCCTCGCGGTTGAGGGACTCGGTGCGCGCGAGCGTGCGCTTCGCCAGCTCCAGCTCCACCGCGGAGGAGCTCTGCTGGGCCTGGGCGCTGTCCAGCGCCGCGGTCTCCTGGCGCGCGTCCACTTCAATCAGCGGCGTGCCGGCCTCCACCTTCTGGCCGGGCTTCACCAGAATCTTGCGGATGTAGCCGTTCACCTGGGGCAGCACGGACACGCTCTGCCGTGACAGCAGCGAGCCCAGGTACTCCCCGGTGTCCCGCACCTCGTGCGGCGCCAGTGCCACCACCTGCACCTCGCGCGGCGGCGGAGCGGCCTTCGCCTCCGGCTTGCCCGAGCACCCGGCCACGCCAGCCACCAGCGCCGCGCCCCACACCGTCTTCGTCATCAGCGCCTTCAGGGGGCGTACCCTCGTCACCAGTCGCACCGGGCCTCCGTCAGGAACGCGTCCAGGCGGGCCTGGACGAGCTCGAATTCCCTCAAAACCAAAGCGAGCTGGGCCTGGCGGAGGGCGGCTCCGCTCTGGACCAGCTCCAAGCTGCTACCGCGTCCCACCTCGAAGGCCCGGCGCGAGAGCCGGTCCGTCCGGTCCGCCAGCTCCAGGGACTCGGCGGCGGTCTTCAACAATGCTTCGGCCACTTCCACTCCACGCCGCGCGCGGGAAATTTCCACGCTCACGTTGCGGCGGGTGGCCTCGGACGACTGGGCGGCCTGCTCTTCAATGCCTTTGCGCTCGCGCACGAGCCCTTCGCGCTGGCCGCCCTCCCACAGGGGGACGGAGAGCACCGCGGACACGTTCCAGGTGGCGAAGCGGCCAAAGCCGGGGTCGGTGGTGAATCCCACCAGCGTGCTGCTCAGCCCCAGGGTGGGCAGGTAGCCAGCGGAGGCCTGACGGCGGCTCTCGCGGGCGGCGTCCGCGTTCGCCCGCTGGGCGACCAGGTCCGGGCGGTTGGCCAGGTCCTGCAGGGGGACGCACTGCTGGCGCGTCGCTTCCACCAGCCCGCCCAGGTTGAACTCCGGGTTGACGCCCACGCCGTGGTCCTCCCCCAGGGACAGCCCCAGCGACTCCCGCGTCCGGCGCAGCTGCTCATCCCCGGCCACCAGCGTCTGCCGGGCCACCGCCACGTCCTGGCTCACGCGCACCACGTCCAGCTGCGTGCCGGCGCCCAGCTCGAACGAGCGCTGGGTGATGGCGTAGCGCTCCAGCGCCTGACGCAGGCCCACGCGGTTGATCTCCGCGGCGCGCTCGGCGGCCACCGTGGCCACCAGCACCTGCGCCAGCCCCTGGGTGAGGCGGCGCTGCACGTCCTGGAGGTTGGCCACGGACGCGGACTCGGAGGACTTCGCGGACGACAGGCCCCGCCAGGCGCCCACATCGATGATCGTCTGGGTGAGGGACGCGGACACCGTGCCCAGGGGCGCGCTGGGAGAGCTGACGCCGGTGCCGGTGTTGGAGCCGCCCACGAAGCCGCCGCCCGCGGCGGAGGGCACGTCCGGGTGGAGCACGTCCACGCCCACGCCCGCGGTGGCCCGAGCGTTGGGCAGGAGCAGGCCCAGCGACTGGCGCCACCGGCCCTGCGCGCGCGTCACGCCGGCCTCCGCGTTGCGCAGGTCCGTGGAGCGCTGGCGCACGCGGGTGAGGGCGTCGTCCCACGTCTTCACCTGCTCCGGCGCGGGCGGGACGGGCGTGAGCATGGGGTCGTCCACCTTCGGCTGGAAGGGGACGGTGGCCGGCGCGGAGGCGGCGGCGCTGGCTTCAGGTGGGGGCTGCTGAGGGGCCGGGGACGCGGACGGCGCCTGCTGCGCGGCGGCGAGGAGAAGGACGAGAAGGGCGCTGGGGGTGGCCATACTCTGGAGCGGCAGGTCTTTCCGGCAGGAGCGAGTGGTGGTACCCACCCCGGGTTCCCTGCGCGCGGTCAAGATGTAATTGACAACCGTTGTTGAATGCAATCATCTCTTACGCCCATGACCATCGCTGAGCAAGTGGCATCGACGCGACGCGCAGTGGTCCGGCTGCTCACCCAGAAAGTGGGAGAGCAAACGGATCGGCCGCTGATGCAACTGCTCGTGCTCAAGAACATCGGGATCCACGGCATCCACAGTCAGTCGCAGATCGCGGAGCGGCTGCTCATCGACGCGCCCGCGGTGAGCCGGCTGGTGGACCGGTTGGAGGAGGATGGTCTGGTGGAGCGCCGCGCGGGGGAGAACCGCCGCTGCGTGCGCCTGGAGATCACCGACGCGGGGCGCCGGGAGATCCAGGCCCTGGAGCTCGCCGCGCACTGGCTGGATGCCCAGGCGCGCGCGTTCCTGGCGCCGCCGGAGGTCGAGGAGCTGTCACGCCTCCTGGACAAGCTGCAGACGGGATTGTTCCAGCTCCTGGGCAACGAGCCCGCGCATCCGCCGCGCAAGGACGACCCGCCCTGCGGGCCGCCCCCCTCCAACGACAACGGGTGACGACGGGAGGTGGAAGGCCGGGCGCGATGCCCGTCCCGCCGCCGCCCCGCCGCCACCCGTGTGCCACGTCCGGGGGGGAGGAGGTGGTACGTCCGACTACCGGTGGCGTGGGATGTTGCGGGCCACGTGCAGGGCCCACGCCTCCGCCGAGTCCAGCTCCGCGCGGGCCTCGGCATAGCGGTCCTTCGCCGCTTCACTGAGGTCGTTGGCGAAGATGGCGTCGTGCAACTCCTTCTGGGCGCGGGTCAGCCGCAGGCTCGTCTGGAGCCACAGCCGGGCCGCCATGCGCGGCGTAATCACCACCTGGGTGGGATCCCACACCTCCAGTGCGGCGTAGTCAGCGGAAGACAGCTCTTCGTAGTGGGGGGCCTGCTCGGTTTGTGCGTTCATGCCCGGATGTTCGCCACGGATTTGGGGCAGGGCATCCGGGCCGCTTGGGCAGGAAGACGGCCACTGGTGAGCAGTCGAGGACAGTTCCTTCATCCCTCGGGGTACTCGCATTCCTTGATTTGCGGGAAAACTTAGTACAGTGAGGCTGGGGAATGCTTTCCACATTGCAACCATGGAGGGACCGGGTGCCCTTCTCCTAGAATCCTCCGCTCCATTCGTGAAGTGAGAGGGATTACCTGGACCAGAACACCCTGAACAAGCTGCTCACCGTCGGCGTCCAGAACGGGGCTTCGGACATCCACTTCCGTCCTGGCGACCCGCCCATCTACCGCGTGAACGGCGTGTTGCGGCCGCTGAAGATGGAAAAGCTCCAGGCGGATCACACGAAGCAGGTCGCGCTGCACGTGATGAACGATCCGCTGGTGAAGGCGCAGATCGACAGTGTGCAGGAATGCGACTCGTCCTACAGCCTGCCGGGCGTGGCGCGTTTCCGAGTGAACATCTACCGGCAGCGCGGCTCGCTGGCCTGCATCCTGCGCATCATCCCGGATGAGATTCCCAGCATCGACGGGCTGGGCCTGCCGCAGGTGCTGAAGACCATCGCCGGCAACGAGCGAGGGCTGGTGCTGGTGACGGGCGCCACGGGCTCCGGGAAGAGCTCCACGCTGGCGTCGATGATCAACCACATCAACCACACGGAGAGCCTGCACATCCTCACCATCGAGGACCCCATCGAGTTCATCTACAAGAACGTGAAGTCCTCCATCTCCCAGCGCGAGATTGGCCCGGACACGGCGAACTTCGCCATCGCGCTCAGAGCGGCGCTGCGTCAGGACCCGGACGTCATCCTGGTGGGCGAGATGCGCGACACGGAGACCATCGACATCGCGCTGAAGGCGTCGGAGACGGGCCACTTGGTGCTGTCCACGGTGCACACCACGGACGCGTCGCGCACCATCAACCGCCTGGTGTCGGTGTTCCCCGCGGAGGAGCAGACCATGGTGCGCATGCGCCTGGCGGACTCGCTCAAGGCGACCGTATCCCAGCGCCTCTTGCCCAAGGCCACCGGCAAGGGCCGCACGGTGGCGCTGGAGATCATGGTGCAGACGAAGACGGTGGAGCAGTACATCCGGGACGACCGCGCCGCGGAGCTCAAGGACGTCATCGAGAAGGGCCGCGACATGTTCGGCATGCAGTCCTTCGATCAGCACCTGACGCAGCTGTACCGCGCGGGCGACATCACGTTGGAGACGGCGCAGAGCGCGGCCTCCAACCCGGCGGACTTCCAGCGCGCGCTCGAGTTCGACTGAAGAGCCCGCGCCGGAAGGCGACTTGTCGAGGCCTACTTCTTCGCGGACGGCTTGTTGATGTTCGCGAAGAAGTCGTTGCCCTTGTCATCCACGACGATGAAGGCCGGGAAGTCGACCACGTCGATCTTCCACACCGCCTCCATGCCCAGCTCGGCGTACTCCAGCACCTCCACCTTCTTGATGCAGTCCTGCGCCAGGCGCGCGGCCGGGCCGCCAATGGAGCCCAGGTAGAAGCCGCCGTGCTTCTTGCAGGCCTCGGTGACGGCCGGCGAGCGGTTGCCCTTGGCGAGCATCACGAAGCTGCCGCCCTCCGCCTGGAACTGATCCACGTACGCGTCCATGCGGCCCGCGGTGGTGGGGCCGAAGGAGCCGGACGCGTAGCCCTCCGGCGTCTTCGCCGGGCCCGCGTAGTAGACCATGTGGTCCTTGAGGTACTGGGGCATGCCCTCGCCCCGGTCCAGCCGTTCCTTGATCTTCGCGTGCGCGATGTCGCGCGCCACCACCAGCGAGCCGGACAAGGACAGGCGCGTCTTGATGGGGTAGCGAGACAGCTCCGCGCGCAGGTCGCTCATGGGGCGGTTCAAGTCCAGCTTCACCACGTCGCCGGACAGGTCCGTGTCCGTCGTCTCAGGCAGGTACTTCGCGGGGTCCGTCTCCAGCGCCTCCAGGAAGACGCCGTCGCGGGTGATCTTGCCCAGCGCCTGGCGGTCCGCCGAGCACGACACGGCGATGGCCACCGGGCAGGACGCGCCGTGGCGGGGCAGGCGGATGACGCGCACGTCGTGGCAGAAGTACTTGCCGCCGAACTGCGCGCCAATGCCGGTGCGCTGCGTGAGCTTGAGCACCTCCTGCTCCAGCTCCACGTCGCGGAAGCCCCGGCCCAGCGCGTTGCCGCTGGTGGGCAGCGTGTCCAGATAGCGCGCGGAGGCGTACTTCGCCGTCTTCAGCGCGAACTCCGCGGACGTGCCGCCCACCACGATGGCCAGGTGGTACGGCGGGCACGCGGCGGTGCCCAGCGAGCGGATCTTCTGCTCCAGGAACGCAAGCAGGCTCTGCGGGTTGAGGACGGCCTTCGTCTCCTGGAAGAGGTAGCTCTTGTTCGCGGAGCCGCCGCCCTTGGCCATGAAGAGGAACTTGTAGGCGTCGCCGTCGGTCGCGTAGAGCTCGATCTGCGCGGGCAGGTTGTTGCCCGTGTTGACCTCCTTGTACATGTCCAGGGGCGCCATCTGCGAGTAGCGCAGGTTGGCCGTGAGGTACGTGTCGAACACGCCCTTGGAGATGGCCGCCTCGTCGCCGCCGCGGGTGAGGACGTACTGGCCCTTCTTGCCCATCACGATGGCGGTGCCGGTGTCCTGGCAGGAGGGCAGCACGCCGCCCGCGGCGATGTTGGCGTTCTTGAGCAGCTCCACCGCCACGAACTTGTCGTTGGACGACGCCTCCGGGTCCTTGAGGATGTTCGCCAGCTGCTGCAGGTGGCCGGGCCGGAGCAGGTGCGAGATGTCCCGCATGGCCTCGCGGGTGAGCAGCGTGAGCGCCTCAGGCTCCACCTGGAGGAAGCTGCGGCCGCCGGCCTCGAACGTGGAGATGCCGTCCTTCGTGAGCAGGCGGTAGGGCGTCTCGTCCTTGCCAAGCGGCAGCATGTCCTGGAACTGGAAGTCACTCATCGCGGGCGGTTCTCTTCGAGAAGGGGTGGACGGGCGGAGACTCTACTCACGGGGCGGCGCGCGGGGCGGCACTTCGTAGAGGTAGACAGGCGTGCGGTAGAGGTCCTGGAGCCGCACGCTGCGCACGGGTGTCCAGCCGCGCAGCCCGAAGGTGTGGCTCAGGATGCGCGCTCCTTCCGGCAGCTCGGCCGCGAAGCGGGGCGCCAGGCGCGTCATGATGCCCGGGGACAGGTAGCAGACGACGCAGGTCGCGTCCTGGAAGGACGCGGCGAAGAAGTCCCCGTGGAGCAGCGTGAGGTTGGGCCGGGGGAAGAGCCGCTGGCGCAACCGGCTGAAGAGCCACGGCAGCCAGGACAGCTCGTACGCGACGACGCGCGCCTGGGGGCAGTGGTCCGCCAGGTTGAAGGCCACGTCGCCCCAGCCCGAGCCCAGGTCCAGCACGGTGCCCCGCGTGTCCGCCGGGAGCATGGCCAGGAGCGCCCGCCGCACCCGGGGCGAGCTGGGCATGGGCGGCGCGCCGGTGCGCAGCGTGGAGACGACGATGGACAGCACCCCCACGAGGAGCACCGCCCAGAGCAGCAGGAAGAGAAGGAAGGAGCCGGTCGCGCTCACGGTCGGCGCGCATCATCGCGCGGGGGCGCCCCCGCGTGGGGCCCTACTTGCGAGGGTGGTGGCCGGCGTCCATGCGGACCACGCGGGGCGCGCCCGGGGCCTGCTGGGCGGAGATGGGGACAGGGGTCGACGCGGGCTCGTCAGGCTCGAAGAGGGCCCGGCCCAACACGAGGCAGAGCGCGGCCCCTACGCAGAGTGCCAGCACGTGGAAGTAGTACGCCATGGGACGAGAGTCCAAGCACGGACCATACCACGGATGACCCTCCTCTGAAGGTGGGGGCCGGCGCGCCCCAGTTGTGTCCTTCCTGGCTACAGGCCCTGCCGGCAGGTGGCCGTCCAGGCAACAGCCGCCTCACCCGGCGTCAAACCTTCGCGAGCCATGGTTTTCACCCGGCGCCCGGGAGGCCTCAGACGGAGGGCGCGGACTCGGTGGGGTCCTGTTCGGGGAGGGGCGGGCGGTGGGCGGCGGACTCCAGCCGGTCCACGTTGCGCAGCTCCGGGAAGAGCCAGGCCCAGAGGCCCACGACGACGAGCGTGCCCACGGCGCCAATCACCACCGCGTGCACGGCGCCCAGGGCTTCCGCGAGCGAGCCCGCGCGGAACTCGCCCAGCTCGTTGGAGGCGCCGATGCACATCATGTTCACCGCGCCCACGCGGCCGCGCATGTCGTCCGGCGTGGAGACCAGCTCCAGCGTGTGGCGCACCACCACGCTCACCATGTCCGCCGCCCCGCCAACGGCGAGCGCCGCGAGCGACAGGGGCAGGGACCTGCTCAGGCCGAACACCAGCGTGGCCGCGCCGAACACCGCCACCGCGCCGAACATCTTCCACCCGGCGTGGCCCCCCAGCGGACGGAAGGCGAGCAGCACCGCCACCACCGCCGCGCCCGCGGCCGGAGCGCTGCGCAAGAGGCCCAGGCCCCACGGGCCGGTCTGCAGCACGTCGCGCGCGTAGATGGGCAACAGCGCCACCGCGCCGCCCAGGAGCACCGCGAAGAGGTCCAGGGTGAGGCTGCCCAGGAGCAGCCGCTTCTGGCGCACGAAGCGCAGGCCCGCGACGAGCGTCGTCAACGAGATGGGCTCGCGCGACGCGCTGCCGGTGCGCACCTTGAGCGAGAGGATCCACACGATGGTGAGCGCGCACAGCGATGCGGACGTGAGGTAGACGCCCGTGCCGCCCAGCCACCCGTAGAGCAGGCCGCCCACGGCGGGGCCGGCGATGGTGGCCACCTGCCACGTGGTGGAGTTCACCGCCACCGCGCGCGTCAGCTCTTCCGGCGGCACCAGGTAGGGCGTGAGCGCGGAGCCCGCGGGCGCGTAGAAGGCGCGCGCGGTGCCGAACAGCACCAGCACGCCGTAGACGAACCGCACGTCCGTGATGTGGCCCAGCGTGAAGGACAAGAGCAGCAGGCTGCACACCAGCATCACGCCCTGACAGATGGCCAGGATGCGGCGGCGGTCGTAGCGGTCCGCCACCTGTCCTCCCAGCAGGCTGAAGGCGAGGAAGGGGACGAACTGGGCCAGGCCCGTGTAGCCCAGCGCGAGCGCGCTCCCGGTGATTTCGTACACCTGCCAGCCGATGGCCACCGACTCGATCTGCGCCGCGAGCACCGCGCACAGACGGGCGACCTGGTACAGCCGGAAGTCGCGGTGACGGAAGACGGAAGCAGCGAGGACGGAGGGGGTATCGGCCATGGAGGTGGCTGCGCTGTAACGCAGCCCGTCCCCCTCCGCCAGCCACAAGGGGCGCTGGGCCCCGGGCGCGCCTTATGAGGTCGCGCGCATCCGGTTCAGCCGGTCGTAGTGGCGGTAGCCCAGCTTGTCGAGCGCGGCGGGCGGCGCGAGGCCGATGTCCACCAGCGTCTTGATGTCGTACGTGCCCGCGAGCACCGGCGGCGCGTAGTTGGCCACCGCCTCCGGCGTGCGGAAGCCGGGCAGCGGGAAGAGCACCTGGCTGGTGTGCACGTGCATGAAGTGCGCGGCGGACTGGCGCTGCCACCCCGGCACGCCCGGCGCGGTGATGACGTGCGGCGTGGCGAGGAACGTGCCGCCCGTGAGGATCTCCAACTGCTGGCCCACCTGCGCCACGATGCAGCCCGCGGGCGCGGTGCCGCGCACCATCTGGCCGTTGGGCGCGTCCGGCGTCGCGCGCGTGCGCAGGTACAGGCCGCTCTGATCATCCGGCTTCGGCGCGGGGCGGCCCGCCGGGTCGAGGAACCGGCCTCCGGGCAGGAGCGTCAGCAGGTTGAAGTCGGTGTGCTCCTCGCCCCAGAGGATGCCGGTGTTCACCTGGGTGGGGCCCAGCGGCAGGTACTGGAGCGCGCGCGTGACGTGGGGCGCCTTCTCGCACGCGGCGGTGAAGGTGTCCTCGGGCAGGTTCAGCGCCAGGGCGGCGCCGCGCAGGAGCTTGAGGCCGGCCTCGTGCAGCGCGGTGCCCATGGTGAGCAGGCCCTCCTGGAAGAAGGGCGGCGCGTCGTCCGGCCAGATGTTCTCCGGGTACAGCTCCGGGAACTCCATGGCGGACTGCGCGTCCGTGGGCGTGGGCGCCGCGAAGTAGCACTCCTTGAAGTCCGGCTGCCCGTTGCTGGCGACGGCGACCTCCGTGTTGGGAGGCGTCCAGCCGCGCTGGTACCAGAGGTCCGCGCGGCCCAGGGGGCGCTTCTGCGCGTCCGGGCGGGCCACGAAGGCGGAGAACGCGTCGTAGAAGCGCTCCAGCGCCGGCGCGTCCACGCCGTGGTTCTTCACGAACACGAGGCCGAAGACGCCGAAGGCCTCGCGCAGGGCCGCCGCGGCGCGCTCCAGGCGCGCCGGTTCACCCGACGCCAGGTCCAGCAGGTCGACCGTCGGGATGTTCATCGTGGGGGTGTCCGCCATGGTGGGCCCAGGTGTATCGCGCCCGGGCCCGGCTGAGGAGGGGGACCGTGCCTGCATGCCCCCTCCTGCTTCCGGGGAAATCCTGGAAGTGCCCCCTACCGCCTCACGGCTCCCCTCAGCGCGCGGCGACCGTGACGTCCACGGGCGCGCACGTCACCGGGGTGGACTGGTAATCGCCGCCCTGCCGGGGGACGTCCTCCTTGCGCGTGGCCACGTCCATCAGCGCGTCGCGGAAGGTGATGCGGTAGGTGCCCGGCTTCTTGAAGTCCCAGGCCTGCGTCACCTCCACGGTGTTCTCCACCGTGGCGCCCGGGGCGATGGCCGCGTAGCTGTCCGCGTTCGGGGCGGCGCGCTTCACCATGGGGCCCTGGTACGGCAGTTCCTCGCCGTCGCGAGTGACCTGGAACACGGTGCCCAGGATGCCCTCCAGCGGCGTCTGCCACTTGAGCACCCAGACCGGGGACTCCGAGCGGTTGGTGAGCTTGAAGAGGACTTCAATGGCTTCGCCCGCCTTCGCCTTCGGGTGGACGCTGAGGGCGCACTCCAGCTTCGGGGTCGTCACGGCGGCGGGCTCCTTCGTGGGCTCGGCGGCGGGGGGCGGCGGAGTCGCGGCGGGAGGCGGCGTCGCGGCGACGGGGGCCTGCTGTTGCGCGGGGGCTTCCGCGGGCTTCGAGGTACAGGCGGTGACACCGGCGGCGGTCAGCACCGCGAGCCATGCGAGGTTCTTTCGTCCCAGGCCCATCACGTGACGCTCCTTGTGTTCGTGCGGCGAAAAGAAAAGGGGCGCGAGCCCATGTGGCCCGCGCCCCGAAGTCAACGGTCCCGCGTCACCTTACGGCAGCGAGGGGTTGTTCTCCGTGAAGTATTCGTGGCTGTCCGCGTTGTTACGCGCGCGCGTGGGGTTGGACCTGGCCAGGTTCTTCGCGGCCGTCTGGCCGTAGGCCCAGTCGTCCGTGCCGGCCACGACGGTGAAGTGGCTCATCTCGTGGACCAGCGTGCCCGCGCGCGAATCCGTGCCCGTGTTGGGGGCGCTCCAGAAGGCGCCGCACACGTAGATCTTGTACGGCGAGGACGGGTACACGTACGCGTACGTCCCGCTGTCGTTGCAGCTGCAGTCCACGACGACGTTGGCGGACGCGAACGCGTTCTTGATGTTGTTGAAGTGCGTCTTGATCTCGTTCCAGCCGCTGCTGGAGTACGTGCCGAACCAGGTGGTGTAGCGGCTGGTCGCGGACGGCGTGCCGCTCAGGTACGTGTACGAGTTGTTGGAGTAGGTCTTCGCGCTGTTGTACGCGTTGGTGATGATGGTCTGCTCGGAGCTGGTGCAGGCCCCGGAGTAGGACAGGCCCTGCGCCGTCACCGTGCCCATCGCCTCGGCGCCATCGCGGCTGGTGCGGCGGCCCTCGATGAAGAGGCTGACCGAGTTGGACGACAGCGCCGTCACGCCCTCGCGCGCCTCCAGCTCGTAGCGGATGGTGTACGTGCCGGAGACGGACAGGTCATACGCGTCCGACACGACGACCGGGCCGGAGATGCTCTGGCCAGGGGCCAGGGTGATGAGGTCCTCGGCGCGGCCCTGCACGCGCTTGAAGTGCGCGCCCGTGTACTCCACCGGCTGGCCATCGCGGGACACCGACAGGCGGCCCTCGTTGAGGCCCTCTCCCGGCGCGTCCCACTTGTAGAGGGTCACCGGCGCGGAGGAGGTGTTCGTCAGCGTCACCTCCACCGCCACGCGCTCGCTGGCGGCCATGGAGGCCTTGCCCGCGGTGACCTGCGCCGTCAGGGCGCCCTGGGCCTGCTCCGTGGCCTCGGTCGGGGTGGGCTCACCCTCCGCCGGAGGAGCGCCGCAACCGCTCAGCAGGGAGACGCCGACCACCGTGCCCATCAGCCACTTGAAACCGCGAAGGCTCTTGCTCACGAGGAACTTCCTTTCGGAAACGACGCGACGGAACACCCAAGGGGAATGCCCGGGGCCGCATGCTTATAGGGGAAACCGGGTCCGTTGATGATGGCACGAAATACTGTGAAATAAATGCCTACCGGCTATCCGGGTTCACGGCGCGTCGCGGCCAGCCGTGGCATGGAGCGTTAGTCTTCACGCGGCATGCATTGCGTGTGGCACAAACCAAGACACAGGGAAGGGGTGGCGGAAAATGCGCGCGGTGGTGTTCGAGCACGAGGAGCACGAGGGGCCAGGCCTCTTGGGGCCGGCGCTGGAGGCGGCGGGCTTCACGCTGGTGCGGCGCTTCCGGACGGTGAAGCGCGAGGACGTGGACGCGCCGCTGGTGGTGGTGATGGGTGGGCCCATGGGCGTGTACGAGGCGGACGCCCATCCGTTCCTGAATGAAGAGCTGGCGTTGCTGGGAGAGCGGCTGGCGAACGACCGCGCGTGCGTGGGCGTGTGTCTGGGTGCGCAACTGTTGGCGGCGGCGGCGGGCGCGACGGTGTCGCCGGGGAAGAACGGCTTCGAGGTGGGCGTGGGGCCGGTGCGCTGGACGCAGGATGCGCTCACGGACCCGGTGGTGGCGGGGGTGAAGCCGCGCACGGCGGTGGCGCACTGGCACGGGGACACATACACGCCGGTGCCCGGCGCGACGCTGCTCGCGTCCACGGACCGGTACACGCAGCAGGCCTTCCGTCTGGGGAGGTCGTATGGCTTCCAGTTCCACCTGGAGCTGACGGCGCAGGAGCTGGGGCGCTGGCTGGAGCTGGGGGAGGAGGACCTGGTGACCCGGGGCAAGGACGTGGTGGCGCTGAAGGGGCAGCTGCCCAGGCTCAAGGCGGCGGAGGCGGAGAACACGGAGCTGCTGCACCGGCTCGCGCATCAGCTGGCGAAGGGCCTACGCTGACGGCGGTCCAAGGCAAGGGGAGGGCCGGACGCCATGAAGCTGACCCGCCTGCACGTCCATCACTACCGCGGGCTCGCGCCGGACACGGTGCTGACGTTTGGCCCTGCCTTGAACGTGGTGGTGGGCGCGACGGGCAGCGGACGCACGACGCTGCTGGAGCTGGTGTCCGCGGTGCTGTGCTCGGACTTCTCCGGGCTGCTGCGGGAGTCGTTCGCGCTGGACTACGCGCTGCGCTTCGACGCGCTGACGGTGGACGTGGCCGTGCGCAACGAGCCGCCCGCGGCGCTGCCCGCCACGGCCGGAGAAGGGGGGCCGGGTGACGCCCTGGCGCTGCCTCCGGCGGCGTTGGCGCACGGGCTGATGCCCTCCATCGTGGCGACGGTGCGGTGGGATGCGGCGGAGGATGCGCGGCTCGTCATGCGCGCCAGCGCCACGGGCTTCGCGTGCGAGGTGTCGGGTTCGGCGGGCTTCTCCAAGCGCATGCACTGGTCGGTGTTGGACCGGTCCGTGTGGACGCTGCTCTTCATGGCCGCGCAGTACCTGGAGCGCGGCGTGAAGGACCGGCTGAAGGACCTGCTGCGGGAGACGTTCCTGCTGGCGCCGCCGCGCTTCGACGAAGCGCTGGGCATGTTCGAGCGCATCGGCGCCATCCGCTACGCGATGGAGCAGCGCGGTGAGGAGTTGTTTCCGCTGGGGCTGATGGCGCTGCCCACGTGGATGCCGGCCTGGCTGCGCGAACAGGTGGAGCGCGAGCCCGTGCCCCCCTCACTGCTCCTGCGCCACGATGCGCTGCCCCAGGGCTTCCTCGCGCGCTTCGTGACGCTGGCGGGGTTTGCTTCCGGCACGCTCACGGTGGACGTGACGGAGACGACGCCGCTGTCCCAGGGCGGGAGGCTGGGCTTCAGCGGCTTCCGCTTCGCGTTCGTGCGGCCGGACGGCACACCGGTGACGCAGGAGCAGCTGGGCCATGGCCAGAAGCGGCTCTTGTCCTTCCTCTACTACCTGGACGTGCACGGGGCCTTCGTCATCGCGGACGAGCTGGCGGACGGCCTGCACCCGGACCTGGTGCGCGCGTGCGTGCGGGACATGGGGCAAAGGCAGGCCTTCGTCACCAGCCAGAACCCGCTGCTGCTGGAGCAGCTGGAGTTCACCCACGCGGAGCAGCTGCGCACGTCGTTGATCCGCTGCGAGGTGGGGGGCGGGGCTGGGAGGTGGCGGTGGACGCAGCCCACGCCGGAGGAGGCCGCGCGCTGGTTCGACGCGTACCGCGCGGGCACCGTGCCGCTGGGCGCGGTGCTGCGCGCCCAGGGCTTCGGATGACGGTCAGGGCGCCGTCGACCCCTTGAAGAGGAAGTCGTCTTCGAAGCCGCGCGAGACCAGGTTCCTTCCGAGATGAAGGGTGCCGGAGAAGTAGCCAATCCCCACGAACGCGCCCTGCTTGTTCACCGCCACGTCCGTGAAGTAGGGGCGCCCGGTCGAGCTGTACGTGTGCCGCCACTGCTGCTGGCCCTCGATGCGCTCCAGCCTCGCGGTGAAGAGCGTATAGCCGGAGGCCGAGTCCGGATCGATGGAGGCACCGCCCACGACCACGGCGTCGTCCTCGGCCATGGCGACCGCGCCCACGGCTTGCGGATAGCCGCGCGCCCAGCGCTCCTCGCCGGCCCGGGTCCACGCGACAAGGAATCCGCCGCCGCCCGAGGCCGGGGGCGTCACCGTCTGGCCCCGGAACGTGAAGGCGCTGCTGAACCGGCCTCCCACCACCACGCGGTTGCCGTGCACGGCGATGCCCGCGGCCCCTCCCGACGCGCCCACCAGCGGCCGGGTCCAGACCACCGTGCCCGAGGGGGCCACCTTCCAGACCTCCGGGTCGGGATACCGGATGCCCGCGAAGTAGAAGGCATCCGTTTCATCCACCGCGACGCTGGCACCACTGCTCAGGTCCTGCTGTTCCCTCAGGGTCCACTGCGGGGTGCCGGCGGCGTTGAACTTCGTGAGGAAGGCGGTCACGACGTCCGTCACCTGCGAGGAGTTGGGCCCCAGGCCGAAGTCCACCGTGCGGAAGGCGTTGCCCGTCATGGCGATGCCGTCCTGCGAGTCGGTGACCAGGTCCTGGGGAGAGATGCTGCCCGTGAAGTGCCGGGCCCACTGGAACTGCCCCGTCTTGCGCAGCTTCAGCAGGAAGGCGCCCGCCGGTTGGAGTCCCCCGCCCAGGTCGATGGGCTCGTTCGAGCTCCCCGCGATGAGGACGCTGCGCTCCCGGTCCACCGTGAGCGCCACCGCGTCGACGAAGTTCTGTCCGCCAGGGGGCAGCACGCCCTCGTAGGCGCGGGTCCACAAGAGCGCGCCCGCCGTCGTGTACTTCGCCACCGCGAAGCCAAAGCTGTCCGGGTTCCCGGAGCCGACGGGGCCCGCGCCCAGGTCCACGCTGCCTTGATAGAGGAACAGCGCGAGGATGTTGCCGTCGCGGTCGAAGGCCACCGCGTGGGCCTGGTCGAACCGGGGGGAGCCCAGGTGCTTCACCCAGACAAGGTCACCTCCCGCGAGCCCCGCCCCCTGCATCCGGGGGGATGACTCGGGCGCCTCCAAGGGACTGCACGCTCCGAGCGTCACCGCCGCCACGACGCTCCAAAGAAGCCGCCAGCCCATCTCCCTGCGAGTCGTTCCCATATCTCCCCCTGCTGTCCCCAAAGACAGACAGGGCGAATTAGGAACGACCCGGACCCCGGCACACTGCCCTGGAGGGCAGGTGGGCTTTGGCCCCTGGACGGTCCGAGGGGGCGCGGTCAGCGGCCGGAGAGCAACTCCGTGGTGAAGGAGAAGCCGCCCAGCAGGTAGGGCATGGCGTTCATGCGGTTCTCATGTTTGAGGTACCAGCCGGCCATGACCACCACGGTGGGCTTGCCCATGAGGCCGCCCGGCTTCGTGTCGAAGGCATACGCGACGAGCGGGCCCACGCGGACGTGCGAGTTGGTGGGAAGCGTTCGTCCGGGCAGCGGCTCCACCGCGCTGGTGTCTTCGTCGTAGCGGGGCCACACCGCGGAGAGCCGGGCGCCCAGCGTCCACTGTCCGGCCAGCCAGAGAAGGTCCGTGTCGTTGGCGAGCACCCAGCCCTTGCCGGGCACCAGCGTGTCCAGCGTCGGGTCGTAGAACGTGCCTCGCGTCCCACCGTCGCGCAGCGACATGTTCCAGTACTCGATGGCCAGCTTCGAGCGCAGCGCCAGGGACTTCACCTTCGCCTGGAGCATGGGCTCCACGTAGAAGTGGTGCCCGGAGGTGCCGTAGGCGGTGTCGTTGGTCGCGCTGCGCAGGTCGTCGTCGTAGGGCTGGAAGGAGTCCGGATAGGACTGGACGCTGCCGAAGGTGCCGAAGAACTGGACGTACTCGTAGCCGGCGCGGACGTTGAAGATCGCCAGCGGCTGCAGCTCCACCACGGGCCCCAGCTTGAAGAACGCGGGGCTCAGCCTGAGGCTCGCGCCGGCGCTGGCGTACGTGTCGCGCAGGAGCAGGGAAGGGCTGTCGACGAGGCGCTTCTGGTAGACGAGCCGGTTCTGCGACTCGAGCCCCAGCGGGTTGTAGCGGACCACGTTGAGGGTGGTGAAGTAGACGCGGCTGTCGGGCAGGGGCGGCAGCACCGGGGGCGGCACGTCCTCCGTGATGGGCGCCTGGGGCTGCTGCGCGGCCACGGGCGCGCCCAGGCCCAGCAGGGCGAGCAGCGCGGCGCGCGTGAGCGCCTTCGACAGGGACGGGGTGCGGACAGGCGTCGGGCGCTGCGGGAACACGTTCGCGGGCATGCGTCCTCTCGGCGGAGTCCGCGGGAGCGGCCCCCGGGAAGGGCCACCCGACGCGGGCGGCGGGAGCGTCGTGCACCTGACGTGGGCGCTTCAAGACGCACCAGGACGAAGCCCTGGATGACACCCGGCGTCAGCCCAGGGTTCACGGCTCGCGGGCGGGGGTTTTCAGAACGTGAGCTGGAAGCGGGACAGGAGGACGTTCTCGGGGAGCCGGTCGCCGCCATCCGGGGCGCCGCCCACGTAGTTCGTGCGGTGGAAGTTCAGGGCGAAGCGCACGCGCCGGTTGAAGGCGAACGTCGTGGCGACGCCGAAGCCCCTCGCCTCGCTCACGGACTGAGCAGGGTTGGCGAAGCGGGGGAAGGTGGCGTCGTCCACGTCCAGCGCGTGGTAGCGCGCCGCCACCTCCAGCGCGCCGCCCTCGAGCGTCTTCGGATTGAAGGGCGTCGTGGGCCGGGCGCCTTCGAAGGACGCCTTCCCTCCGAACACCCACGACACCGACGTCTGCCACGCGTGGTGGTGCAGTCGCGCGCGTGCATCCGCGATCCGTACCTCTTGCGACGAGCGCACGTACTCAGCGAGGAGGCCGAAGTGCCCCCAGTAGAAGTGCCCCTGGGGCGTGATCCGCAGGTGCTGGCCGTGAGCCGTCACCGTCTCGCCGGTGCCCGCGTTGTTGAGGTAGCTGAAGATGATCTCCTGGCCCGGGCTGCGCCACGGCGCGAGCCCGGTGTTGGTGGTGTTTCCGAACTGGAGGCCGCGCGTCACCGCGAGGCCCAGCCCCAGGCCCTGGAGGAAGGACGGCTCGCGGCCCTTGAAGGGCAGGGCGAAGACGCGGGCGACCAGGTCGAAGCTGTCGTCGGGGTTGGCGTCGGTGCTGGCGCCGTCGGGGTCCCCATTCACCGCCGCCAGCGAGTACTGCCACCGGCCGCCTTCGCCCTCGCCGTGCAGCTCCAGGCCCTCGTCGCGGTTGGGGACCAGGTCCACCGTGAGCGAGCGCTCGATGAAGGGGTTGTCCATGTCGGACTGGAGCAGCTCCAGGCCGAAGGGCGTCTTGAACCGGCCCGCGCGCAGGCGGACCCACTCCCCTGGACGGAAGTCGATGAACGCGTCCTGGATGACGGATTGCCCGACGCCGAAGTCCGGCATGAAGCGGAAGTCGATGAAGCCGAAGAGCGTCCCGTCCAGGATGGGGCGCATGCGCCGGATGAGGAACGTGTTCGTGCCGGTGCGGTCCGTGTCCTCGAAGTAGAAGCGTCCGTCGCCCTGGAGCTGGCCGCGCAGCTTGAGCACGAAGGCCTTGTCCGAGGACGACAGCGTGAAGCCTTCCTCGGAGATGTGGATGACCGGCGGCTCCGCGGCCCGGGGAGGCTCGGAAGCGGGCTCGGAGGCAGGCTCGGAAGCGGGCTTGGGCGTGGGCTCCGCGGCCTGTGCGTGGACGCAGGGCGCGGCGAGCAGCAGGCCCGTGGCAACGAGGGCGGGGGCGGAGAAGGTGGACACGCGGGACCTCGGGGGACGGGCTCCAGGAGGGCGGAGTGCCCCCGCGTCCGTCGGGCGCGACCGGGATGCGGACGGGCACGTTGGTGGCGGGAAAGTCTTGCTGTCAAGAATCGCGGGGAAGACCTGTTGTCACCTTCACTTGCCGGATCCGGGGTGGTCTGGTTCAAGCTGGGGGGCATGTCCGTGACCAAGCCCCGCGCCGCATCGATGTACGTCGACCTGGACCGCGACGCGTGGCGCGAGCTCCGGGCCTCCACGCCGCTGACGTTGACGGCGGAAGAGGTGGAGAAGCTGCGAGGCCTGGGGGACCGGCTGGACATCCAGGAGGTGGAGGACGTCTACCTGCCGCTGTCGCGCCTCTTGCACCTGCAGGTGGCGTCGGCGCAGTCGCTGTGGGCGGCGCAGCAGGCGTTCCTGGGCTATTCGGTGCGCAAGGTGCCGTTCATCATCGCCATCGCGGGCAGCGTGGCGGTGGGCAAGAGCACGACGGCGCGCATCCTCCAGGCGCTCCTGGCGCGCTGGCCGGATCATCCGCGTGTGTCGCTGGTGACGACGGACGGGTTCCTCTATCCGAACCGGGTGCTCGCCGAGCGGGGCATCATGAACCGCAAGGGCTTTCCGGAGAGCTATGACCGGCGCGCGCTGGTGCGGTTCCTGGCGGAGCTGAAGGCGGGGCGCGACGAGGTGACGGCGCCGGTGTACTCGCACCTCGTCTACGACATCGTGCCGGAGGAGGCGCAGTCCATCCGGCAGCCGGACATCCTCATCCTGGAGGGGCTCAACGTCCTGCAGACGGGGCCGGTGGAGGGTGGGCGGCTGCCGCAGACGTTCCTGTCGGACTTCTTCGACTTCTCCATCTACGTGGACGCGAGCGAGACGGACATCCGCCACTGGTACGTGGAGCGCTTCCTGCGCCTGTGGGAGACGGCGTTCCGCGACGAGCGGTCCTTCTTCCGGCGCTTCTCCGAACTGACGCGCGAGCAGGCGATTGCCCGGGCCGCGTCGGTGTGGGCGGAGATCAACGGGCCCAACCTGGCGGAGAACATCGCGCCCACGCGTTCACGGGCAAGGCTCATCCTGGTGAAGGGCAACGACCACAAGGTCCGCCGCGTGCGGATGCGCAAGCTGTAGCTCGGGGGAGGACGGACATGGCGCCACGAATGGGTTCGCTCTGGGACGCGGTGGGGAACACGCCGCTGTTGCGCATTGGCTCGCTCAGCCGTCAGACGGGCTGTGACATCGTCGCCAAGGCGGAGTTCATGAACCCGGGCGGGAGCATCAAGGACCGGGCCGCCAAGGGGATGATCCAACGCGCGGAAGGAACGGGGCTGCTGAAGCCGGGCGGCACGATTGTCGAAGGCACCGCGGGCAACACCGGCATTGGCCTGGGACTCCTGGGGCGCGAGCGCGGCTACCGCGTGGTGGTGACGATGCCGGACAACCAGGCGCGCGAGAAATACGAGTACCTGGAGGCGATGGGCGTGGAGGTGCGGCGGGTGCCGGCGGTGCCATTCTCCAATCCCTCGCATTTCTTCCACCAGGCGCGGGTGCTGGCGGAAGCGAACGGCTGGGCGTGGATGAACCAGTTCGAGAACACGGCGAACGGCGACTTCCACTACGAGACGACGGGGCCGGAGATCTGGGAGCAGGCCGAGGGCAGGGTGGACGTGCTGGTGGCGTCGGTGGGCAGCGGCGGAACGCTGTCCGGGACGAGCCGCTACCTGAAGGAGAAGAACCCGGCCTTGCGCGTGGTGTTGGTGGATCCGCCGGGGTCGGGGCTCTACTGCCAGGTGCGCACGGGGAAGATGGAGACGGCGGGGAGCTCCATCACGGAAGGCATTGGCATCATGCGGCTGACGGAGAACTTCCGGCAGGCGCGCGTGGATGAAGCGATGCGCCTGGAGGACCAGGGCATGCTGGAGATGCTCTACCACCTGGCCCGAGAGGACGCGCTGGTGGTGGGCACCTCCGCGGCCCTGAACGTGAGGGCCGCCTGGGAGGTGGCGCGCAAGCACCAGGGACAGGGCCTGCGAATCGTCACGTTCCTGTGCGACCACGGCAGCCGCTATGCCTCCAAGGTGTTCAACCCGGAGTTCCTCGCGTCGAAGGGGCTCACGGTGAAGCCGCTGCCAGCAGTGTGAGGCACCAGGGCCGCTACGGGCTGGCGACCACCCGGAGAGCGGGCTCCGAGGGGGCCTCCTCCTTGGCGGTGAGGGACAGCTCCAGGCTCCGGGTGACCAGGGCCTTGAGCGCCCACACCTCTGGAATCGTCTGGATGTAGACCCGACTGATGCCGAACGCCGCGGGGGACGCTTCGACCTCGAACCCCGCGGCGAGCATCTTCGCCTCCTCGACAGGGACCCAGGTGGCGATGCACTTGCGCTTGCCATTGCCGAAGAACCGCACGAACCACTTCGTGGGCCTCTTGAAGGACACGTTGAAGTAGTTCGACGTGTCCCGGTAGAGGACATCCTCCGCCGCGTGGCCGTTCTTGGTGCAGATGTCCCGGACGACGCCGAAGAAGGCCAGTTCCTCCTCGGTGGGCTCCACGGCGACGCGTGTCTTGTCGTCCCCCGAGGCGCGGGGCTCCGTGTCGAAAGGCTTCGCGCTGTCCGGCTTCACCACGTTGGGGCCGTCCTTGGCGGCGGGTGCTTCGGTGCCTTCGTTCAGGCGCTGGATGCGCTCCTTGAGCTTGTCGAGGAAGTCGTCGCCCATGACGCGGAGGAGGGTGGGCTCGATGGCCTCCTTCGCGACCTCCGCGAGGCGCTCCATCACGGCGGTCGTCCGCTTCCCCTTGTAGATGTCCTCGGTGAGCCACTTGAGGAAGCCCTCGTGCTCGCCGGGCGATTTGAGGGCGGCGGACAGCTTGTCGATCATCCCCTGGCGGTAGCGGCTGTTCTCCGCGTCGGTGATGAGCGTCGTGGCGTTGAAGGACTCGCGGCTGAACTTGGAAAGGAACTTCGCGACCTTGGCCCAGTCCGACTTCGTGTCCTCCAGGGAGAACGTGAAGAAGGGCTCCGGGTCCATGACGTTGGGGTTCTCCAGGTCCCCGAAGAACAGGTAGTGGCACCCATCCGTGATGATGCCGAAGTGGAGCTCCGGGAGCTGGGAGAGGTAGCGGGCCAGTTGCTGGGCGCGCGACTTGAGGTCGGTGCCCAGGGGCTTGGTTTCAATGACGATGAGGGGCTTCTGTCCCGTCTGGTCGAAGATGGCGAAGTCCATGCGGTCCGGCAGCTTCTTGCCGTCGCCCTGGACGAAGTCCGCCGCGTACTCGAGGCGAACCTCCCGCGGAAGACCGGGGTCGTAGCCAAGCAGCCGGATGAAGGGGACCACCAGCGCCAGCTTTGCGGTCTCTTCGTTGGAGATGAAGGATTTGGAATCCTGATAGCGTTTGACCAGCTCCAGCAATTGATTCGCGTCCACGGTTATCCCCCCTGCAACCCGTCGAGCCCGGGCCGTGCCAGCAGTGAGAACAGACTGGCGACGTCCAGGACTACAATCCGTTGGATTGTGTTTGGCCATACCTCCTATGGGGTATCCGGGGGCAGAGAAGAGATGGGAGTGCGTCCGTCACGTCCCCCCGACGAACTCTCCTCCACACGGAGCGGTGCCTCCGGCGTCTCGTCTTGTGCGGAGGCTGGAGGAGGGCGGTCGACGGTACCTTCCTCGCTGCTGGGGGGAGTCTCCAATGCGGCGTCCTGGCCCGTGGCTGCCACGGGCGTGCCGAAGTGGACCTCCTGGGCGCATGGGGCCTCTGGGGACGCAGGTTCCTGGGGAGCAGGAGCGAAAGCATTCAGTACGCGCTCATCTCGAGCCTTCAGCAGTGCCGGCAGCTCGTTCTGAAGTGCCTGCACGTCGCGCTCGTGCAGGATCGCCGTCACGCGGAAGGCCCACTCGCGCAGCGCCTCTCCGCCCATGAGCGGCAGCAGTTGGGCTGCGCCTCCCAGGAATGCCCGCTGCAGGGACTGAACAAGGAGCACGTGGCCGGGACGCGCCGCCACCCGCGCGGCCTGCCGCAGCAACTCGAACTCCACCTGCGCGCAGGTGGCCCCCGACTCCCAGCGCGCCGCGTCCTGGAGCTGGAAGCACGTACTTCCCAGTCGGTCCAGGTCGAGGTCCGAGGCCCTCGCGCAGCAATCGGCCAGAAGCTCCAACAGCACCTGCCGTTTGAGGCTGAAGTAGCCCTCCAGGAGCCACCGGGCGTCCGGGTTTCGCGCGTCATGCAGCGCCAGGCCCAGGTTCTCCAGCGTCAGCGACTCATCCAGCGCCACCGCGCGCGTCTTGCGTCCGGAGCGCTGCACCACCAGGCCCCTCGCCGCCAGCCGTCGCAGCGCCTCACGGATGGTGCCCCGGCATACCTCATAGCGACGCGCCAGCTTCGCTTCCGAACCAAACTGCCCGCTCGGGTGCAGCCGCCCCAGCGCGATGTCGCGCTCGATTTGCGCCTCCACATAGGCCACGAGTCCTCCCCGTTCCATCCCCACGCTCCTCCTCGTCCCAGTATCGCCATCCAACCACAGGGGTCTGACATGGACGTTGAGGGCCCACCCTCAGCGTCGCTTGCCGGGCGAGCGCGCCCCCGGGCCCGGGCGGTGAAAAACCTGTCCGACTGTCGGACAGGTTTTGAGGCAACCGGGCCCGGGCGGGCGCTTCCATCCGTGCACCCTGTGGGTTGGCGTTTGAGCGCGCATGACGTTGCTCCCCTGTTGGGCCGATGCGGTCTCGGGTCCATGCGGCGGAGACCTGTCCGACAGTTGGACAGGTTTTGAGGGAAACGGGCCCGGGTCGGTCCTCCCTCCGTGGCCCCATGCTGGCTTCCGCGTATGCACTCCGCCGCGATCCTCCGGCGCGCTTCGTGAGGCACGCGTCATCACGGGGACCATTGAGTCGACGGGTTTGTTAACGAATCCCAGGCGACCTGCTTAGGATGCGCGCCGTCCTCTTCCTTCATGGAGCTTCGATGGTGCGCACCCGGCTCGTAGGTCTCCTGGCGTTGCTGTTCGTCGCGGTCCCCGTTTTGGCGGGGGCTCAGGATGCCGTGGCTCCGGCGGCGGTGGCTTCTGGCGATGAAGCGACGCACCAGGCGCTGCGTGCCATCAAGCAGGACATGGAGGATGCGCTCAACAAGCAGGACCTGGACCGGCTGCTGTCGCACCTGCATCCGGACGTCGTGTTCTCCACCATGAACAACGACGTTCGCGTGGGGAAGGACGCCATCCGCGCGTACTACGCGCAGATGCTGGGCGGCCCGAACAGCGTCGTGAAGAAGGTCACCGCGAAGTTCGACGTGGATGCGCTCACGCGGCTTTATGGCAACTCGGGCGTCGCGTACGGCTCGTCGCTGGACCATTACATCCTGAACGACGGCACGGACCTCGTCGTCAATGGGCGGTGGACCTGCACCCTGGTGAAGGAGGGGGACCGGTGGCTCATCGCCGCGTTCCACTACTCCACCAACGTGTTCGACAACCCCCTGCTCACCAAGGTGAAGAACGCCGCCCTGGGCTTCGGCGCCCTGGTTGCGGTCGCCGCGCTCGGCGCGGGGTTCTTCATCGGGCGTCGGGGACGCCGGCCGGCGACGGCTTGAGCGCGAGCCGCATGGGCTGGCGCTGGCCGTAGGTGAGCGAGCGCCACAGCCACTCCGCCGGACCGAAGCGGAAGCGCGACAGCCAGGCTTGGCTCAGTGGAATCTGGAGCGCGAACACGAGCAGGGTCAGCGCCACGCAGCGTGATGGCGGCAGCTTTCCGATGAGCCCCAACCCCCAGCCGTCGTAGATCCAGAGGCTCACCACCGTCTGCATCAGGTAGTTGGTGAGCGCCATGCGCCCCACCGGTGCCAGGACGCCCAGCCACCTGCGCCAGCGCTCCTGCTGGAAGAGCAGGGCGAAGGCTGCCACGTAGGCCGCGGCGAGGCCCAGGTAGCCCATCTCCTGGATCGCGGACAGGGTGAACATCCAGTGGGCTTTCGACGGATCCAGCACCCCCGCGAGCCGCAGGTGCTGCACCACCGCTCCCGCGCCATTTCCCAGCACGCCCAGCACCAGACCCCAGGCCAGCATCTTCCGGTGCCAGGCGCGGTGGCGCTCCACGTCCTGGAGCAACAGGTGCCGGCCCGCGAGCAGCCCCAGCAGGAACCGGCCCAGGATGAAGATCATCCACAGCAGCCGCTTCAGCGTGGGCAGCATGTACTGGAGGAAGTGCGCGTTCGCGGCCTGCGTCGTCCAGAGCGAGTCGCTCTGGAGTCCCAACAGCAACTGCCCCCGCGTCTGGGCCTCCATGGCTTCCGTGGCCTTCGCGGCGTCTGCCGCTGCCTGTGCTCCGTGCAGCAGGATGGGACCGAAGTGCAGGAGCGCTGGCACCAGCAATGGCACCACCACCACCGACAGGCCTACCCACACCAGCAGCGTCCGGTCCGAACGGTTGCGGAAGAGGAGCAACGCGAAGCCCAGCAGGGCGTAGGTGGAGAGCACGTCTCCCGCCCAGAGCGCCGTGAGATGCACGACCCCGATGCCCAGCAACACCAGCAGGCGCCGTGAATACACCGGGACGACGGAGGCTCCTCGTGACTCGGCACGCGTCAGCTGGATGGAGAACCCCAGCCCGAAGAGGAAGGCGAACAGCGTGACGAACTTCTGGTTCACGAAGAAGTGGTAGATCGCCGTGACGGCCGCCTCGAAGGGCGGCGCCGCCAGTGCCTGGGCCTGCTCTCGTGGCATCAAGACCCGGCCGCTGAACCAGGCGAAGCTGTTCGACACGAAGACGCCCCACAACGCGAAGCCGCGCAGCACATCCAGGAGCGGCAACCGCTCAGAGACATCCACCGGACGGGCGCTGGAAACGGAAGGGACGGAGTCGGACATGCGTCCAGCAGATGCCTGCGTCCGCTTCGCGTCAACGCATGCGCCACGTCATCCTCGGCGACCTCACCCCACGCGCATGGAGGGTGACCGTGCGTGAAGGACTCAGGAGATTTCGAGCACCGGCGCTTCGCGCAGGAAGGGCATGCGACGCGGCAGCTTCCGGGCCCAGAAGGCTTCCACCGACCTGTGGAAGAGGCGCAGCAGCGCGACACCCTGCCTGCCTTCCAGCTGAGCCAGCTCCTTCGCGGAGCGGTCCAACAGGGCGCGGGCTTGGTGGTACTCGCCGCGCACCCAGGCTCGTCCTGCTTGCGCCGTGAGCAGTGAGTCGAAGTCCTGGGGATCATGTCCCTGCGCGCGCACCTCCGCGGCGACGTCCGCGGGCACGTTGAAGAGACCCTGCGCCAGGTCCTCTCGCAGGTCGCGCATCACGGAGCACCAACCCAAGGCCGCGAGCAGGGACGGAGCGTCATCTGCTCGCACCTGTGCATCCGCGACGTGCAGCATCAGGCTCACGGACAGCCGGAAGGTGTTCCCCAGCTGGGTCTGGAGCGTTGCCGCGTCCCACCAGTGCCCATCGCGCACCCGCTCGCGGTCCCGGCGCATCGTGCGCACGAGTTCGAGCACCTGCTCGCGGGCCGTAGGGTCGGTCAGCTCCGTGAGCAGCACCCGGCCCAGCGACACGGCAGTGTCGTGGAACTCCGTCGCGGGTCCCGGCGCTCCGGTCTCCAGCGTTCGCAGGAGCGCGTCGATGGCGTCCAGTGGCTCGCCTTCGACGGGACGGTCTCCATCCAGCACGTCATCCACCCCCTGGAGGAAGCAGAACCCCACTCGCGCTCTTCGCGCCTTGCGCCAGCGTCCCAGGGACTGCTGATACAGCGCGAGCGCGATGAGTCCGTAACGCGGATGCCTGCGCGCGAAGCGGTACATCTCCCTCGCGCAGAGGGCTTCCACTCGCACGGCTTCGAGGAATGCTTCCTTCCGGAGCCGGGGCGCCACGACACGCCACGTGCCCCAGGCGAGCAGGGCTCCCGCGAATACGTCCATCAGGTGGTGCTCGTGGATGAGCAACGTGGACGCCGCGATGGCCAGGGCCCACAGCGCGAAGGCGGTGCTCGCCACCGGCCCTGAACGCTCGCGGTAGGCCAGGGCCGCCGTGCAGGCAAAGGCGACGTGGAGCGACGGCAGGTAGTTGCGCTCCAGGTTCATCGTGTCCGCGGCCTGGAAGATGGATGCCCAGCCTCCAGTGACGGCACGCGGCGGCCACGCCACCTCCACCGGCAGGACGAGGAAGCAGAGTGCTCCCAGCACCGTCTCCGCGCACAGTGCCAGCGCGAAGGGGAGCATCTGTCTCCACGTCCGGAAGATGAACAGGGACAGGAGCAACAGCACATCCATGCTGACGTAGACGGCGGCCCAGCCAGGCATGAACGGAATGTGCTGCTCGAAGGGCAGGTCCACGCGCAGGCCGCCGGAATAGAAGCCCGTCACCCAGCTCGCGCCGCCGTACACCGCGAGGAAGAACAGCGCGAAGCCGCACGTCATCGCGCCCGTGCGCTTCAGTTCCTCCGGCGCGGGCCGGCCGAAGAGGGGGCCATCGGACGCGCTCACTTGGGCTGCTCCGGGAACGGCCGGGGTCCTCGCCACATGGACAGCCAGATGCCCAGGAAGGACGGCCGGGGCACGCTCTCATCCACGTAGCGGCCCAGGTAGAGCCAGGGCACCTGCGGGTGCCGGTGGTGCGCCCGGTGGTAGTGGTAGTTGAGGAACACCCAGCGCACCGGCGCAGCGACCTTCAGGTCCCATGCGCCTTCGCGCACGTCCAGCGGCGACCACGCGTGGTCCGCGTACTGGAGCGAGCTCCAGTTCACCGCGAACGCCGCGTAGCAAAGCGCCCAACCCACGAGCGTCAGCTCCAGCGCGTACGCCAGCCCTGCCTGCACCGCCACCAGCCCCAACACCTCCGCCCGGATGGCCATCCCCGGTGCATCCTCCAGCCGCCCCAGGTACGCGTCCGCTCCGGTCTGCTCTCCGTAGCGGGTGCCCGGTCCTCGCAGCCTCCGCAGCAGGCCCGGCGCGAGCGCGAACACCAGCGCTCCCAGCGGCACGAACAGCCAGTAGACGCCGGTCAGGATGACGTACCACTGCGCATACTTGAGGAAGCGGTGGTCGCCCGGGTGCAGATAGTCGAACTGCTCGCGCGCCGTGCGGTTGTACCGGTGATGCGTGAGGTGGAAGGCGCGCTGCAACGTGAACGACGTGGGGAAGAACGTCGCCGCCAGCCGGCCCAGCCCGTCGTTGATCCGCCGCGACGGGTGCAGCACCCCGTGCGTCGCTTCGTGCAACAGCGAGAACACCGTGTTGTTCACGTAGGAGAACAACACGGCCGCCACCAGCCGCACCCAGAGGGCTTCCGCGTGGGACGCCGTCCACAGGCACAGCGCCCCCGCACCCATCGCCGCGACGAGCAGCACCGCGTTGAGCGCGGCGGGAATCGGCGGAGCGTCATCGGCGCGCATCGTCGCCGTCCTCGGGCAGGCCCACTGCGAAGTCGAGCAGCTGGCGCATCACCGGATCCGCCGTCGCCGTCGCGACGTTGAAGCGCATGCCGTCCAGCACGGACAGGTCCCGGCGCAGGAACGACGTGTACAGCCACCTCGACACCCCGAGCACCAGCGCCGCCGCGCCCGGAATCCGCCCCCGCCTCGCCGCGACGGCGAGCCGCACCGACGTCCCCTCCGCCACCGGCGTCAGGCTCGCGAGCAGCAGCCCCCGCGCCCGGCCCAGGTCGCTCTTCACCGAGATCAACGTCCCGCCGTGCAGCGTGAGCTCCACCCGGATGCGGTTGCCCGACAGCGCCTTCATCAGCCGGTCGCTCGCGCCCGTGCCGGTGACTCGCGACGTGTAGCGCAGCCGCAGGGTGTACCGGTCCGGGGTCTCCCAGGTCGGTGTGTCCCACAGCTCCCGGTGGTGCACCGTGCGCAGGTGGTCCAGGTCAAAGGAGTTCGCCGCCAGCGGCAGCCACGGACAGCCCACCGTCACCGCGGGTCCCACGTTCCAGACGTGTTCCCCACCCTCCAGGTCGGGTGGGGGAAACAGCGCCTCGGGGCCGTTGAACACGAGCACCCCGCCGAAGCGCTCCTCCACCGGCCACGCCCGGGGCCCCGGCAAGGCGGACACGTCGCTCCGGCCGGGCACGGCCCGGCAGCGGCCCCCTCCGTCGAAGCTCCAATGATGCAGCGGACAGCGCAGCAGCTCGCCCTGGACGGTGCCGTGCTTCAGGTGGGCCCCCAGGTGGGGACAGTGCGCGGACAGGGCGTGGACCCGGCCCTGCTGGCCGCGGAACACCACCACCTCCTGGCCACCCACCTGAACGCCCATCGCGTGGCCGGGCCGCAGAGCCGCGGAAGGTGCCACCAGGTACCAGGAGCGCGGGCGCGAGGGCCCGGGGAGACGGTCCGGAGCCACCCCGGCCAGGACGGGAACAACCATGGCCGGACCCTACCGGACCCGGTGTCTCCAGGGCCACGGGGGGGCCGGTCGAGACTGGCTTTACGCCCGGGTTCCTGGTTTGTCAGGCGCTGGCGGAACCGGGCGCGCCGCCTCGACGGGGCGGGCCTGGGAAGGGACGTGTGACATGGCAGGCGATACGGCGGGCAACAGTCGGGGCGGTTCGCTGCGGGGCAGCACGCTCCAGGTCGTGCAGTCCCTGGCGGCGCAAGGCGAGCCGGAACGCGCGGCCCAGCTCTACGAGGAGCTGGGCGCGGCGCAGCGCGAGCGGCTTCGCAAGGAGGCCGCGCAGGGGACGGTGAAGGAGCGCCACTGGCTGGTGGACGTGCTGCGCCGGGCGCGTGACTTCACGGGCGCGGCCCGGCTGCTGGACGGCAGCGGCGACGACGTGTCCGTGGCGGACCTGTACGCGCAGGGCGGCCAGCACGTGGCGGCCGCGGAGGCGTACCTGCGCGCGGGCGAGGTGGAGCGCGCCGCGGCGGCCTTCGAGCGGGGCGGGGCGCTGGAGCGCGCGCTGGAGGTCTACCGGGGCCTGGGTGCCCGCGAGTCCATGGCGCACTGCCTGGTCCGCCTGGGCCGCCCCTTCGAGGCCGCGGACCTCTACCACGAGCTGGGACAGGCCCACGCGGAGGCCGAGGCCCTGGGCGGCGTGCTCGCGGAGGACCCCCGCTACGTCGAGGCCGTGCTGCGTACCTGCAAGGTGCTGGATGCCGGCGGCTTCACGCACCGCGCGCTCGCGGTGCTGGCGGACGCGCTGAGCAGCTCCGATCACCTGCGCACGGATCCCGTGCTGGTGACGGAGAAGGCGCGGCTGTTGCGGCGCATGGGCCTGGATGTGGAGGCGGAGGCGCTCCTCGCGCGGCTGGCCGCGGGCGCGACCGTGCCGGAGGCCAGCGGCTACCGCTTCCTCAAGGCCATTCCCATCTTCGGCGAGCTGCCGCTGGAGGACATGAAGGACCTGTACCGGCTGGCTCGGCCCGTGACGGCCACGCCGGGCACGGTGCTGCTGGAGAAGGGCGTCCCCGGGACGGGGCTGCTCGTGCTGCTGGAGGGCACCGTGGATGTCTTCTCCGGCAATGAGTCCAACGCGCGGCACCTCAACACGCTGGGGCCGGGCTCGTTCCTGGGGGAGATTTCGCTCGTGCAGGACGGCCCCGTGTCCGCGAACGTGCGCGCGAAGACGGCGGTGCGCGCGCTGCGCATCACCCGCGAGAGCTTCCAGCACTTCCTGGCCACGCACGACGCGGCCTCGCTGCACATCTACCGGCTCTTCACGCAGAACCTCGCGGCGCGCGTGCGGGCGCTGAGCGGCTGAACGCGGCGGTGTCCCCCGCGGGCCCGGGCTTGCTACGGTCCCGCACCATGGGTGATCCGACAAGGATTGAGGGCGCACGCAACGTGCGCGTGTCCGCGGAGTTCTGGAAGCAGTGCGCGGCGCTCCAGGGGAGGAATGTCTTCCTCGACGCGGTCCTCCTGAAGGGGCCCACGAAGGCGGGCGAGCTCCAACTGGAGCTGCCGGAGTCGACCCGGTTTCTCGGCTACGAGCGGTCGGAGAAGGAGTACCTCGCGTTCCTCCGCACGGTGGAGTCCTTCCTGCCGCGCACGCCCGCGTCCGGGTACCGCTCGTGGGGGGAGGCCCTCTTCGAGTCGGAGGCCCAGGCTCGCTGGCACGTCACGTTCGTCTTCGGCACGAAGCCCCAGGTGCGCGTACGCCGCGCGGCCTGGCTGGACGTGAGCCTCAAGGACGCGAAGCCCCTGGTGGCGCCGAAGAGGCCCGCGGGCGGCAAGGGCGAGGTGCTCTACGCGCACGAGGATGGCCGGTTCCAGGGGGTGCGGGTCGCTCGCCACGTGCTCAACGCCCGCAAGGGCGAACTGGGGACGCAGGGGCGCACGTCCTCCAAGCGCTTCGCGCATGAGTGGCAGGCGAAGGCCGCCGCGGACCGGCTGATGAAGAAGCTGCGCGAGGAAGGCTTCACCCGGCGCAAGGCCTGACGCGGGGGCCGCGGTCGCCGTCACTGCTCGAGGCTGTGCTCAATGCGCAGGCCTCGGGCCCGGAGCCAGCCCACGGAGCGGTCGGAGGGGAATCGCAGGATGCGCGAGGGCGTCATGCGGGCACTCCAGCCCCGCCCGTGAGGAGGCAGGCGAGCGCGACGAGGGGGCCTTTCATTGGACCCCGGTCCATCCCCATCCTCCTGGACAACCTCCCTGTCCGGAAGGATGCCCCGATGGCTTCAATCGACGCACTGAGGCAACAGGCCCGCGCGAACTGGCGCACGTGGTTGGCGTGGGTGGCCATGCCCATCGCCGCGCTGCCGCTCCTGGGGGTGGGCGGCCTTCGCCGGGTGGGCCTCATGGACGAGCTGGCCGCGGGGGCCGTGGGGCTGGGCCTGGTGTCGCTGACGCTCATCGGCCTGGGGCAGCTGCCTCGGGGGCCTGTCCGCCCGGCGGGTGGGAAGGCGTGGAAGCGGGCGCCGAAGGACTTCCCCATCACCGGCGCCATGGTGCCGGAGGAGTTCTCCGCGTCGATGGCGTCCGGCCACTGACGCTCAGGGACGGCGCTCGATGCCGATGGCGATGGAGGGGCCGGTGAGGGCCTCTCCGGTGCCGTCGGACAGCGACACGATGCCCAGGCTGGCGGAGAGCACGGTGGTGCCGGAGCCGCCGGTGCCCTTGATGAAGCTGCGCACGCCCAGCTCGCCGAAGTTCCATCCGCTCGCCGAGCCGCCGCCCGCGCCGAAGAGCGAGAGGCTGGGCGTGAGGGGCACCTGGACCTCGCCGCGTCCGGAGCCGAAGCGGAACTGGTTGTCACGCGAGAGGATGGCGGAGTTCCACGCGAGGTGGAACCCGTCGAGCGCACCCAGCCGCAGCACCTGCTGGAAGGACACTCCCGCGTTGGAGTCGCACACGGTCCTGGGATTGATTTGCTCGTAGGTGTTGGGGTCGTAGTCGAACTGGGTGCTGCACTCCTTCTGTCCGAACAGCGCACCCGCGCCGATGCCGACCTCCAGGAAGTCGGTGGAGTAGGCCGCGGCCACGTACGCGGAGCCTGGCGTGTGACGCAGGCCGGTGCCCAGGCCGAAGCCCACGGGATCCAGCTGCGCGCTCAGCACCAGGGGCAGGTTCCCGGGCCGCCACGCGATGAACGCATCCAGCAGCAGGCCGCCCGCGCGAGCGGACTTGCCTGACTCCGTCCTCGCATCCAGCGCGAGGAAGGGCCGGGCATGGAAGCCGTAGCGCAGGCGCGGCAGACCGGTTTCAGGGAAGAAGAGGCGCGCGGTGGCGGGCGCGTCGGTGACGACGGCGGTGTCGCCCACGCGCACGTTCTCCCCGCGGCCCAGCCGGGCGATGGCGGTGTCCTCGCGCGACTCGATGACCTTCAGCACCACTTCCCGGGAGTCCTGCGTGCGCACGCGGACGCGGGTGCCTTCGCCCAGGCCGGCCAGGGCGCCGCCGGAGAGCGTCACGTCGCCATCGTGCACGGCGGTGACGGTGAGCCGGGTGGAGGAGGGGACCGCGGTGGGCGGCGGGGCCTGGGGCGGAGGTGGCGCCTGGGTGACGACGGTGAGGTCGCGCGCCGCGCCCAGCGCGGAGGCCAGCGAGTCCGGCTGGGGCTGCTCCGGCGTGGCGAGGGAGAACGCATGGGCCTCCTCGCGCTGCTCGATGGCGAGGAGCGACTGGCCCACGACGACGAGCCGCACGAAGCGCCGGCCCTCCTCGATGCGCCGCACGAGCTGGGGCGCCGCGCCGTCCAGCTTGAGCACGGCGATGCCGCCACGGCCGAGCGCGACGTAGCTCACCCCCTGATGGACGACGGAGTCGAGGACGGGGCCCAGGCCCAGTTCTTCCGCGGCACGTGAGGCCGGGGACACAGGAGCCTGGGCGACGATGACGGAGGCGAGGAGCGCGGAGCCGAGCATGAAGCTGGCTCTATATCGCTCCTCGCCCCCGGGGTTCCTGGACTTTGGGTCAATCCTCCCTAGTCGACGAGCAGCCGCTTCACGGGCGCCGGGTCCACGGCCACCATCAGGGGACGGGTGAAGTGGCTGAACGACATCAGCGCCTGGCCTGGAGCGAGCCGCGACACCCGGCTCCACAGGCTCTCGTCGATGCTGCCCACGCTCTTCTTCAGCTGGTTGATGACGGCCCCGTCCGTGATCTTGTGGATGATGAAGTTGTTGAGCAGGGCCAGCACCTCGGAAGGCAGGTGCTGGGGGAGCTGGGTGACGAAGACGAGCCCCAGCCAGCGCTTGCGGCCCCGCTTCGCGATGCGAGCGACCTGTTCGAAGAGGGTCTTCATCTGCGTGATGCGGCTGGCGGACAGGAACTCGTGGGCCTCCTCGATGATGATGAGGACCGGGGTGATGTCCTTGCCTTCGCGGTGGGCCTTCTCGTAGCTGGCCTCCTGCCGCTCCTGGATGCCTCGCAGGATGTCCGCGATGACCAGGTTGTTGAGCTGGGGGGACTCCGTGTCCGACAGGTCGATGACGGACACCCGCCCGGGCGAGAGCATGGTGTCGTACTTCACGCCCTCCGTGGTCCCCATGTCGAAGATGTTCAGCCGGCGCAGCCGCTGGATCTTGCTGGCCAGCGCCTTCCAGCTGATGACGTTGCGGCTGCTCTGCGCCATCACCCGCCGCATCACCTTGCCGGGGTCGTTCTTGAAGACGCTGTAGAGCGTCAGCGAGTTGGCCGGAGGCCCCTCGTCCTCCTCCAGCGCCTCGATCTCCTCGGTGACCGTTCCTCGCGCTCGTGCCGCGCGGCGGGGGCGGGCTCGTCCTTCCGCTCTGCCCTCGTCGCTCATGCTGTAGAGGTAGGCGTTCACCACGTCCAGCAGGTGCTGGATGGTCATCTTCGGGTAGCCCGTGGACAGCTCGTCCACCTCCAGCGCGTCCCGTCGCTCCTCCTCCGTCACCGGATAGACCTCGAAGTCCTCCAGCAAGAGCTTCGTGACGTCGTACGCCTTGAGGAAGCGCTCCTGCTGCGCCTCCGACATGTCGAGGATCTCCGCCAGCGCGTAGGGCGACAGGCTGGAGAAGTTCAACGAGAAGGCGTGCTTGTTCTTGTGGCGCGGGTTGCGGCTCTCGCGGCCGACCAGGTGATGGATGTGCAGGTCCTTCACGCCCTCGGGCTTCTGGTTCCGGCGCTTGAGGGTCTCCACCATGGCGTGGTGGTCCGTGGGCCGGTCCACGTGCGTGTATTCGCCTTCCACGTCGAAGACGATGGTGGCGATGCCCGAGCTCTGCGCGCGGTGGATGAGCGTGGCCACCGTGGTGGACTTGCCGCCGCCCGTCGTGCCGATGATGCCGGTGTGCCGGGGCAGCACGGACTTGTCGCGGGCGTTGATGCGCGCCTCCATCCGCTCGTAGCCCACCACCGTGCCAATGCTCATCTCCCCGCTGACACCCAGCACCTTCGCGCTCTCCTCCTCGTCGAGCACGAAGACGGGGCTCTGCGGCCGGGGACGGAAGCGGTGCGGCTTGAGCACGCCCGCGACCTCCTCCCCGAGGATCTCCACCTCCGCGCGGCCGTGGTACTCGAAGGTGTACGAGAGCTTCTTGCCGTGGGTCACCACGCCAATGGCCATGGTGGAGTTCGCGGGAACGGCGTTCGGCTCCGCGAACGGCCCCCGGACGACGACGCCCAGGTAGGCCCTGTCGTCCTCGCGGCACTTGATGCGCACCAGCGTCTGCGACGCCAGCCGGTGCAGGTCCTCCTTCGTGGACAGGACGGTGACGAGGTTGTCGTGGCTCGCGCTGGTGTCGAAGTGGGTGAAGCCCACGGCGTTCTCCAGCTCCGGGTCGGCCTTGAGCGCCTCCGCCCGCTCCTTCGCCGCGTCGATTTCGCCCTTCGCCCTGTCCGGCAGGGGCAGCGCGACTTCGTTGCGCGGCGGCTCCGCGGGCGGCGGCGGCTGGGGAACCGGGGCCCGCGCGACCGGGGCCGGGGTGGGGGAGGCCGCGCTGGCGGGCGGCTTCGCGGGGGCACCGGGGGGCGGCGCCGGACGGGGCCCGGTCATCTGGATGCTCGTGGGCGCGGGGCCCGGAGGACGGGCTGCCTGCGGGGGCGTGGCCGGCCGCTGGCCATTGGGACCGGGGGCGGCGTGGCCATTCACGGGCCTGCCGTTGTGGGCCACGCCGCTCTGCGTGGGATTGCGGCCGGGTACGGTGGTGTTTCCATTGTCAGACATGCTGTCGTTCCCCCATCAGCGACGTGGCTTGCGACCGTTGAAGTACTGAAGGCGTGCATCGGCTTGTGCGTAGGCGTCCTGGACCAGGCCCTCGAAGCCGTCGACGCCGAAGGCGCTGCGGCACGTGGCCTCCGCGACGTCGAGCAGCATGGGGTAGCCCTGTTCCGGGCGCAGCATGCTGTCCGCGATGGCCACGCACGCGGCCATGTGGGCGTGGTCGACGTGCGCGTAGAAGACGCGGGGCGGGGCGTTGTCCGAGGCGCGGAACAAGCCCTTCACGACCTTGTGCGAGTACGCGCTGATGAAGTCGCGCGCCAGGCCGTACTCCTCCAGGTCGTACTGCCATCCGTCCAGGATGTCCTTCCCCTCCTGCTTCAGCGACTCGAGGATGACGAACTCGCCCGGCCTGAGCGCGTGGCCCATGGTGAGGAAGCCCCGGTCGTCCATTCGCGCGGAGACGAAGACGAAGCGGGGATGTGCGTTCATCAGCCGCTGGAGCATGTCCAGCGACACCTTCAGCAGGCTCTTGTAGCCAGAGCCGGTGAGGAGCTCGCGGGAGAAGGGATTGCCCTGGCCCATGCGCCAGGGGGCCTTCAGCTTCTCCACCAGGATGGCGCGCTCCGCGTAGGCGCGGATGCCTCGGCGCGCGAGCCGCGACAGGCTGTCCGGCCCGCCCCGCCCCGGGTGGGAGCGGTTCTGGCGCATCTCGATATAGGACAGCGCCTCCTGGTAGGGGTCCGGCGCGTCGACCGTGACCTCGCGGCGGAACAACCGCTGGGAGAAGGTGCCCGCCGTGCCGCCATAGCCAATCGCCGCGATGCCCAGCTGGGTGATGTCCAGCGGCAGCGTCTCGTGCGTCACGGAGATGCCATTGACCGCCTCCACCTGGCCGGCGAAGAGCAGGCCCGAGTGGATGTCCGCCAGTTGCTCGGGGCTCAGCTGGTAGAGCCCTGCGCCCTCGGGCGCTCCGGGGCGTGTCTGGAGCCGGGGGAGCAACTCCTGGCGGATGATGGACCGCAGCTGGTCCTCTTTCTGGATGGCGCCGCCAATCTCCTTCCGGTAGCGCTCCATGATGACCTGGAGGTCCAGGCCCTCCGCCCATGTCTCCAGATTGAGCGTGCGCTCCAGGTCCTCGCGGAACGAGCCGCGGAAGTCCTCATCGCCGGTCAATTCCTCATCGTCATCGTCGTCAAAGCGCCTGTGGCCCGCCATGGTCACCCTGCGTCCTCACCGAGAAATGAAACAATGGAAAAGCGGGAGCGGCCCTCTTCGCGGCGCAGGATCCGCGCGTAGGTTTCCGCCATGTGCTCCGGCAGCCCGAAGTGCTGCGCCAATCGCTGCTCCTGCGTGTCCTCGGGGCCGTCCTGCATCACCTGGCGCGCGTGCTTCGAGGGCGCGAGCCATTCCAGGGCCAGCCGGTCCGCGCGCTGTTCGGCGCGGGCCACCACTCCCTTGCCGATGTCCCCTGTCGGCCCCCGGTCCATCAGGTGGATCTGCACGCCAATGGGAACGCCCTCCAGCACGGAGGTCAGCGACTCCTCCCGGGTGGGAGGCCGCTTCTGGTCCAGGACGTCCCGGATGCCATCGCCGAAGAACTCGAGTGCCCGCTTGCGCGGCAGCAGATGGTCGAGAAAGAAGTGGCCCAGCTCATGCGCCACCGTGAAGCGCTGCTCGGCCGGACCATCATCCCGGTCGAAGAACACGAGCCCCTTTCCCTCCCACGCCACCATGCAGCCGTGCATCTGGCGGTGGTAGCCGACCTCCACGGTGCGGCCCCGCTGGGCCAGCCACTGGCGCACCTTCTCCGAGGACAGGTCCCGCAAGCCCACGGGTCTCACGGGCAGACGCATGGACGCGTCCGCCGCGAGGTCATGGGGAAATACGTCCGGCGGAGGGAGGCCGCTGGCCTCCACCGCCTCCCTCAACCAGGCCGGTTTCATGTGGCAGGCTCGTCCTTCTTGCGCCGGTCGCGCGCGGCGAGCTGGAGCGTCCCGGTGGGATGCAGTCTGGTCTCCACCTCACCGGAGTCCGAGCCCATGATCTCCACCTGCCGCAGCACGTTGACGAGCGCGAAGGGCTCCAGTCCGAACCGGCCGCAGAGCATCTTCACCTGCTCGGCGAACGCGTCACCGGACGGCCTGCGGCACAAGGACAGCATGTTCAGCGTCTGTTCGTCGCAGCCCAGCTCCTCCGCCAGCGCGTCCCGCGAGCAGTCCTCGAGGGACTGGTACGTCGCGAACACCTGACCCAGGAGTCCGTGCTCGGTGGTGCTTCGCTTCGCCGCGTACGTCAGCCAATCAAGAGTCGACATCGGAATCCTCCATGTAGAGGCTTCGCAGCAGCCCCCTCAGACGTTCGGTGTGGCGTCTCACCTGATGCAGCCGCTCACCGGGTGGGAGGTGGGACAACCCCAGGGCCTCCGCCATCTCCTGGGCAGGGACACGGCCCTCGTGGAGGAAGATGACGCGGATGCCGGCGATGTCGCGCTGCGGCAGCCCGGCCTTCCTGATGCGTTCCTCCAGTCGCTCCAGTCTCTGCTGCACCACCGCGAAACCCTCCACGCCATCCTTCGGAGCCGATGGGTGGACTTCGGAAATCGTTCGTGGGTCTTTTTCCCGGCGGGTCCGCGACGTCCTCGACCGGTAGCTGTCATGGGCCCGGCGCCTGGCAATCTGGCTCAGGAAGTTCCAGAGGGTGGAGCGACCCGCGTCAAAGCGTTCGGGGTGCCGGAGGTAGGCGAACACGGCATCCGCGGCCGAGGCGTTGGCGTCGTCATACGTGCACCCCAGATGATTCTTCAGTGACCGGATGAGCGGGTCCATGAACGTGTCGAAGACGTCATAGGAGGCCATCGGGTCACTGCTCATCATCCGTTCGTGAAGGTGTTCCACTTCTTGTCGTGATGGACGAGTCATCCCCCACTCCTCACCGGCATGCGTGCCCCCGCTTCAGGTTGGACTGCGATTCGCCTGAACGTTCGCTACAGCCCTGCTGAGTTCGATTGCGCGATGTCGCTTTTCCAAGCCGGCAGGTTGGCGAGGTCGAGGATCCGTGTCTGTACCTCGGAGGTGGTACTGCCTTTGGGGTCAGGGTCTCGCGTGATCCCCCCGGGGATCGAAAAAGACCCTGGCCTCCGTGCAGGGAGACCAGGGTCCGTTTCATCCCGTTGAGACGTGTTTCAGTGCAGGTCCCCGCCGGCCTTCTTCCACGCATCGATGGCGCGGCGCACCTCCTCCTGGAGGTCCCGGCCAATCCGTGGGTACGCGGTGTCCTCCAGGTTCGCCAATGACACACGGGCCGACCAGGGAGGTCCGTCAATGCCACTGCCGTTGAGCAGCACCACGCCGTGGCGCCGGGCCAGCGTGAAGACGAGTTCCAGCGGGTCGTGGTGGTCCTTGATGAAGCGGACGAAGTCCTCGCCAATGTGCTCGCGGCACCACGCTTCCAGGTCGAGCGTCTGGTAGTAGGCCGTGCGCAGCGGGTCCTCATGCAGCGGGATGCCCATGCCTTCGAACAGGGCCTGGAGCCGGTCCTGGCAGATGCGCTGGCAGTACTTCTTGTAGGCGCCGTCCTTGTCCAACACCGCGAACAGCGAGAACAACGTCATCTGGAGTTGCTGCGGCAGCGACAGGCCCGCCGTGTGGCTCAGCGCCACGGCCCGGCTGTCCGCCACCATCCGGTCGATGAACTTCAGCCGCCCCGGGTGCAGGGAGATGGCGCCATACCGCGCCTCCAGCAGCGCGCGCTCCGACGCGGGCTGCTTCGCCAGCGCCTCATCCAGGATGTTGTCCTCGTGGAGCGCCACCACGCCCAACCGCCAGCCCGTGCATCCGAAGTGCTTGGAGTACGAGTACACCAGCAGCGTGTTGCGCGGCAGGTCCGCGGCCAGCGAGCGGAAGCCGTTGACGAACGTGCCGTAGACATCATCGGTGATGATCAACAGGTCCGGCCGGCGCTTGCGCACCAGCTCCACCAGCTTGTGGACGGACTCCTTCCGCATCGCCACCGCGCCCGGGTTGGATGGGTTGACGACGAAGAACGCCTTGACGCGCGGGTCCTCCAGCTTGCGCAGCTCCGCGTCCGGGTACTGCCAGGTGAGGCGGCCATCCTTCGAGGTGGCGCTCTGAAGGATGTCCACCGTGCGCAGGCTGAACTCCTCCAGGCGGGGAATCTCCAGGTAGGGCGTGAAGAGGGGCGCGCCCAGCGCGAGGGTGTCTCCCTTGCGCAAGAGGCCATTCACCATCAGGGAGTGGAAGAGGTAGGTCATCGCGGCGGTGCCGCCCTCCACCGCGAACAAATCGAAGCGCCCGGACGGCGGCCGTCCCGCGAACAGCTCCTGCGCCAGGTACTCCTGCACGATGCGCTCACCGTGGGCGAGCATCCGGTCCGGCACCGGATAGTTGTCCCCGATGACGGCGTCCGTGAGCTCCCAGACGAACCGGTCCGGGTTGAAGCCGAGCGTATGCACCCCGTACGTCAGCGCGCCGCGCAACAGCTCCACGGCGGGCTCGTCATCGCTGGCCTCCAGGAAGTCCTGCAGGCGTCTGGCGATGCCCGGGGACCGGGGCATGCCCGCGAGCCCCACCTCGGGGACGTCCCACGCCCGCCGGCTCTCCGCGAGCGCGAACTGCCCCAGGAGGAAGAAGGCCTCGCGCGGCGTGGTGGCAATCCAGTTGGGATTGCCCCGGCCGGCGTTGAGCATCACGGCCTCGCGGGTCTTCACGGCCTCGTCCGCGACCGGGAGCAGCGCGCCCTTCAGCTCGAAGGGGCTGAGCCTGTGGAGCTTGCGTTCGGAAGGGGCTCCCGGGGCCTCGGGCGTCTGCTCGGTCATGGTGTCCTCCTCCATCGTCTGTCCAAGGTGAGCCACCTGCGGGGACGTGGGCCATGCGCCACGGGGTGGGGCGGGCGGAGGTGGCGGGCGGTTGGCCGGGCTCAGCGAAAAAAGACGACCCGCGAGCGCACTCGGCCGAGCAGCAACGAATGAAAGGTCGGGGCCGGACACACAAGTCCGGCAAGCACCGTGGAAGCGAGACCCGCCATGTCTTCATTGAGTTGCCGTGTCGCCACCGCGCAGCGCGAACTGGATGACGCGCTCCGCATCCGTTACCGGGTTTTTGGCGAGGAGATGCGGATGCTGGGGCCCAAGCGGCCCCGGGCCCCGCGCGAAGCGGACTGCTTCGACACGCTCCGCAGCACCTCTCACGTCGTCGTCTACGCGGGCGCCGAGCCGGTGGCGACCGCCCGGCTGTTGACGCCCAACGCGGAGGTGGCGGCCTTCGCGGACACGGTCGTGGGCCTGGACATCGAGAAGAAGCTGGACCTGTCGGAGCTCGTCGCGCCGGGCCGCGTGTTCGCGGAGACCACGCGCTACTGCGTCACCCGGAGCTACCGGAACTCCGCCGTGCTGCGCCTCCAGGCCGGCCTGTACCGCGAGAGCCGCAGGCGCGGCGTCACCCACTGGATCGCCGCCGCGAACATGGAGACGGACAGCCAGGAGGAGGCGGACCTCTACTTCCTCGCCGCCGCGCGCCGGGGCTGGGTGAGCGACGGCTTCCGCGTGCGGACCCGGGAGTTTCCCCCGCCGCCCGCGGAGCCCCTGGCGGCCCGGCTCACCGTGGAGGATCGCGCCCAGGCCCGCGAGGGCCACCTGGACGCCCTGCGCATGCCGCCCGTGCTGTCGCTGTTCGCGGACAAGATGGGCGCGCGCTTCATCGCGCCGCCGCACTTCGATCCCGCCTTCAACCGCTTCACCGTGCCGCTCGTCGCCGCGCTGGATGCCATTCCGCAGCGGACGCTGAACCTCTTCGACTCGCTGGACGCCGACGCCGCCTGACGTAAGGCCGGCGCGCTCCTTCCTCCCCCCTTCACCCTCAACGCAACACCCACCGGGCCTTTCACAGGGCCCCTGTCAGGAGACGTGTATGTGCAAGCAGCCCAGGCATGAGCAGACGGCGAAGATGGACTGGCTGGACTCCCTGCGGCACGAGGCGCGGATGCTCGTGCATGAGCTGGATGGGACGCCGGGCGTCCGGCGCCTCTTCGAGGGGCGCATCCGCCAGGACGACTACGTCCACTACCTCATCCAGACGTACCAGTACGTGCGGTGGAGCGAGGGCTTCTTCACCGAGTCCGGCGAGCGCACGAAGCGCGAGGGCCAGAATCCCGCGCTCGCGGACCTGCTGTTCCAGAAGGCGCGCGAGGAGAAGGGCCATGAGCAGTGGTTGCTCAAGGACCTGAAGGCCCTGGGCTGGACGGAGGAGCGCGTGGAGCGCGCGCCCATCTGCCCCGCCGTGCGCGCCTACGTGGAGTGGAACCGCTTCACCACGCAGTCGGGCGTGCCCACCGCGTTCCTGGGCACGGCCTACGTGCTGGAGTATCTGTCCGTGAACCGGGCCCCAGGCTCCGTGGACCGGCTCATCGCGGAGAGCGGCATCCCCAACATCCACAAGGCCGTCCTCTTCCTCAAGGGCCACGGCGCCGCGGACGGCGACCACGTGGCGGACCTGGAGACGGAGCTGCGCAAGCTCACGTCCCCGGAGGAGCAGGCCGCGCTGCTCCTCTCCGCCCGCACCACGCGCACCCTGTTCCCGAAGTTCTTCCGGGAGCCCTGAGCGCGCCCCCGGACCTCCTCACCCTGGCTTCTGCCTCCAGGCGGCCTGGTAGAGGAGGTCCGTGCGGCTCTCGATGCCCAGCTTGGGGAAGATGTTGCGCAGGTGCGTCTTCACCGTGTTGAGCGTCAGGCCCAGGTCCTCGGCGATGAGCTCGTTCGTCCAGTTGCTGAGGACCCCTTGAACTACTTCCACCTCCCGCCGGGAGAGCTTCTGGCGCCAGGGCTCCGGCATGGGGATGCCCCTCGAGCACTCCTGCAACACCAGTCCCCAGGGCTGGTGGCCGCGTTGCTCCGGCAGCTCCACGAACGTCACCTTCAGGTCATGCTTCGCTCCGGAGCGTGTCCACGTGTCCATGCCCGGGGCCCGCTTCGTTCCCAGGACCTGGAGGCGCGTCAGGTGCTCGCGCAGCTCCTGGGGCAGGCGCGAGTCATCCGCCTTCAGCTCCTCCGGGTACCAGCGCCGCAAGAGCGCTGTCGCTCCCGGAGTCCTCAGCTTCTCGTGCTCGGGTGGCTCCATCACGACGCACTCGGCGCCCTGGTGGTGGAAGAGGGCGTCCAGCAGGTCTCCCCGCGTCGCCTCGTGCGCGAACATCCGGCAGTTGCGTACCGTGTTCGCCAGGTAGGGCGTCAGGTCCTCCAGCAGGGCCTGCTCCCGTTCGGAGAAGGGCAGGGCGTGCTCCCGGTACAGCGTGAAGCCGCCGTGCCAGTCCTGCCGCAGGTCCAGCAGCACCGCCAGGACATGCTCCAGGGGCAGCCCCATCTCCCGGCAGCGCAGGTACAGGAGATTGCGCTTCAATTCCTTGCGCGACATCAGGTCCGTGGCCAGCTCCGGGTAGTGCGCGAAGAGGACGCCCGGGGCCCCCAGCCCCAGCCACTCGTAGTCCCCGGGCCGCTCCGGCCTGGACACGCACAGCGCCGCGTAGTCGCAGGGCAAGAGCTGCGTGAGGATTCCCTGGGCGCGGGCCAGGACCTCGGTCAAATCCAGTGAGCTGGCGAGTGCCCGGGTCAGCTCGAGCACGAGCCCCTGTTCGTGCGCGGTAAGGTTCATCCGACGGGCCTCCTTCCAACCGGTCCATGCAAGGACTTACAGGTTGGAAGGCCCGGAGGTCTGTCCCCCACAATGGGTATGGACGGGTTTCGCTCACACGAAGCCCGTCCACGTCTGTCATTGCGATGTCTATCGAAGCGGGACGGACGCTAGTTGCCCGCGCTGCCTTCCACCGGCGGGGTGCCCGTGGTGGGGCTGGCGGAGCTGCCCATCTTCTTGTTCTGGTCCCAGGCCGGCGGCGTCACTTCCATCTTCGCCCCCTTGTTGCCCGGAGTACCCGAGTTCAGGTCCCCCGGCTCCGCGGAGGACGAGTGGTCGCTGGTGCTGTTGCTCCCCTGCTCGGTGGAGCCGGAGCCGCCCACGCCTTCATCAACGCGGTCCGCGTCGACGGCGTTGTCATCCACTTCGTCCGCCGACTGGAGGTCCTCCGAGGCGGTGCCCGAGCCGCCCGTGGCCTTGTCCCAGCGCTCCGCGCTGTCCTGGGGCGCGTCCGTGGACGGGTCCTGCATGGGCGGCGTCTCATGGTCGGTGTGGCTCTGCGCGAACGCCTGACCGGAGAACGCGAGGGCTGCAAGTGCTGCCATCAGGGGGAGCTTCATGGGTGGCTCTCCTTCGAAGAACGTGTGTGCTTCGAAGGTGGCGACCGTTGGGTGGGAAACAAGCGCTTGACGCACACCCGGCCCCCAGCCGCGTCCCCGCCTGCTGAGCGGGCAGGCGGCCGTCAGCCCGCCAGCGCGCGCGGAGGCACCGTACCCACGGCCCAGGCGGTGAGCTTGCGCAGGAGCTCCGCGCGGTCCTCCGGCACGGAGAAGAGGTGATCCGCGCGCGGATAGAAGGCGTAGGTGACGCGGCCCTCCAGCTTCAGCGGCGAGAGCATCTCGTAGAACTGGCCCTCGTGGTTGAAGGACAGCCCCATGCCTCCGGAGAACACGAAGCACAGGCTGACGCCGCGCTCCAGGAGGTGCTTGTAGTCCTGCACCAGCTGCGACCGCTCCGGGTACTCGCGCGTGTAGACCTCGTCGGCCTCGCCGGCCTCGCGCAGCTGGGCGGGCAGCTTGCGCTTGCGCAGGAAGCGGGTCCACCGGCGGGGGCTCAGGTAGCGCAGCTGGAAGCGCAGGTGGTAGCCCAGCGTGCGGTACGTGTAACCGTCGATGAAGGCCGCGCCCACCACGCGCGGATCCGCCACCGTCACCGCGTGCGCGCTGTCCACGCCGGAGCACAGCCCCATCAGCACGAAGCGCCTCTGGCCCTTCTTCTGCTCCAGGTAGTCGAGCGCCGCGCGCGTCTCCTCGCGAGCGCGCTGGAACTCGTCGGCGCCGCCCTCGCGGCGGGGGCGGCTGTCCCCCAGGCCGGACAAGTCAAAGCGCAGCGTGGTGAAGCCGCGCCCCGCCAGCTGGCGCGCAAGCTCCACCCACAGCCGGTACGGGCCCACGTGGTGGTTGAGGCCCACGTTGGAGAGCACCACCGTGGGCGCCTCCGGCAGGACCTTCGCCGGGTCGGGTTCCGTGAGGATGCCCACGAGGCTCTGCTCGGGGCCGAAGGTACAGATGCGCTCGCGCATCACGCGGCCTCCTTCAAGAGCGTGGTGATGGTCTGCAGGATGCGGTTGGACAGGAGCGCGGACTCCTGGCCACCCGCGCCCTCCTCGGGCACCAGGTGGTGCTGGAAGGGCAGGCCCGTCTTCCCCAGGTGCTCCTGGAGCCGCTGGTACTCGGGCTTCTGCGCACTGACCACCAGGTGGGTGCGCGTCGAGGGCCACGCGGGCAGCGCGGCCAGGTCCAGCGCGACGATGTCGTCACGCAGGGCGCGGGGGAACGGGAAGCCGAGCAGCTCCTCGCGGACCTCCAGCGGGCTTTCGGGCCGGGGGAAGAGGGTGCGGGTGTCGCGGCGCGCCTGGAGCAGCTCCAGCTCCCGGAGCCACGCCTCGCCCTCCACCATGGGCTCCCAGAGCACGAGCGCGGCGGTGGACAGTCCTTCCATCGCGGCGCGCACCGCGAGCGCCGCGCCCAGCCGCAGGCCCACGAGCGCCACGCGCTGCACGCCCGTCACGTCCTGCAATTCATTGACGGCGTTGCGGATGTCCTGGACCCACGTGGCGACGCGGCCCTCGTGGACCTCGCCGGCCGAGTCACCCGTGCCGTAGTAGTCGAAGCGGAAGACGTGGAAGCCCTCGCGCGCGAGCATCCCGGCCAGCTTCCGGAAGGCCCAGTGCGTCAACATGTACTCCTGCGCGGCGGGATAGCAGAGCACCACCCCGGTGGAGCGCTCGGCGCCCTGCGCGGGGTGGTGGATGCCAAAGAGCTGTCGTTCGGAGGTGCCGAAGAAACAGGGCGTCACGGTCTGACCACTCTCCTCATGGGGCGCTCAGTCCGAGCGTCCCGGCAGTTTCCCCTTCAGCTTATTGAACAAGCGTTGCGCCAGGGGAACAGAAGTCTCCGGGGGGGCAGTCTTGGGTGACGTGACGGGCTGGGTCCTGGGAGCGGGCGAGGGCGCCACCGCCGCGGGCGCCAGCTGCGAGGCCACCTGCTCCAGCGTGTTGAGCAGGAGCGTGCGCGGGTGCAGCTCCTGGTTCAGCTCCTTCCGGACGCGCATCACCACCTGGAAGGACAGGAGCGAGTGCCCGCCGATGTTGAAGAAGTTGTCGTGCACGCCCACCTGCGCGATGCCGAGCACCTCCCGCCAGATGCGCGCCAGGTGCTGCTCCGTCGGCGTGCGCGGCGCGACGAAGGCGTCCTCGACGGGGCGCGTGGTGCCCGCCGGAGGCGGCAGGGCCTTGCGGTCCACCTTGCCGTTCGGCGTGAGCGGCAGCGACTCCAGCTCCACGAAGTGCTGCGGCACCATGTACTGCGGCAGCTGCGAGCGCAGGTGCTTGCGAAGTTCCGTGTCCGTGTAGGCCTGTCCCGGCTTCGTCACCAGGTACGCGACGAGGCGGCGGTCACCAGGGCGGTCCTCGCGAACGAGGGCCACGGCCTGGGCCAGGGACGGATGCGAGGCGAGCGCCGCTTCGACTTCGCCCAGCTCGATGCGGAAGCCGCGCAGCTTCACCTGCGAGTCATTGCGGCCCAGGTACTCCACGGTGCCATCGGCCAGCCAGCGGGCGAGGTCACCCGTGCGGTACATGCGCTCGCCCGCGCGGAAGGGGTTGGGCAGGAAGCGCTCCTGCGTCAGCTCCAGCCGGTGCAGGTAGCCCAGCGTCACGCCGTCGCCGCCGATGTACAGCTCGCCCGCGACGCCCACCGGCACGGGGGCCAGGTGCGCGTCGAGGAGGTAGAGCTGGGTGTTGGCGATGGGCCGGCCGATGCGGATGGAGGAGAGCGGAGGCTGCACGCGCCACGTGGTGGACCAGACGGTGGTCTCCGTGGGGCCGTACATGTTCCAGAGGCTTCCGACGCGAGCGAGCAGCGCCTCCGCCAGCTCGCGAGGAAGGGCCTCACCACCGACGAGGGCCTTGAAGCCGGGGCGCGGCTGCCAGCCGGCCTCCAGCAAGAGGCGCCAGGTGGAGGGCGTGGCCTGCATGACGGTGACGGCGTTGGCCTCCAGCGCGGCCTTGAGGAGCGCACCGTCGGAGGCGGTGTCACGCGAGGCGAGCACCACCTGGGCGCCGGTGGTGAGGGGCAGCAGCAGCTCCAGCACGGCGATGTCGAAGGAGAGCGTGGTGACGGCCAGCAGCACGTCCTGCGCGGAGAGGCTGGGGGCCTCCTGCATGGTGCCCAGGAAGTTCACCACCGCCCGGTGCGGCACGCGCACGCCCTTGGGCTTGCCCGTCGAACCCGACGTGTAGATGACGTACGCCACGGCTTCGGGCGTGACGCCGGGAACCTCGGGGGCCGTGTCCGCCTGCGACGTGGTGTCCTCGACGAAGAGCGACTTCGCCGTGGTGGAGGGCAGGGTGCTCTGGATCGCGCGCTGCGTGACGATGAGCGAGAGCTTCGCGTCCTCGACCATGAAGGCCAGGCGCTCCGGCGGGAAGCCGGGGTCGAGCGGGACGTAACCCGCGCCCGCTTCGAGGATGCCCAAGAGGCCCACCACCATGTCCGGACCGCGCTCGGTGAAGAGGCCGACGAGGCTTCCGGCGGTGACGCCCTCCTGCTTCAGCGCGTTCGCCACCTGATGGGCGCGCTGGATCAGCTGCTGGTACGTGAGCGTCACGGCGCCGGAGCGCAGGGCCACCGCGTCGGGCGTGGCCTGGGCCTGGGCGGCCACGAGCGTGTGGACGAAGGCGCTCCGGTCGAACGGCTTCTCCGTGGCGTTCCAGTCCACCAGCACGCGCTGCTTCTCCGCCTCGGGCAGCAGCGGCATGCGCGACACCGGCACCTCCGCGTCGGACACCGCGGCGCGCAGCAGCGTGCGGATCTGCTCGAGCATGCGGACGACGGTGTCCCGCTCGAACAGGTCGGTGTTGTAGTCCATGCCGCCGACGATGCCGTTCGCCGTCTCCTTCACCCAGAAGCTCAGGTCCAGCGGCGTCGCGTGCGCGTGCACGTGCACCTGGCCGTAGGTGAGGTCACCCAGGCTGGAGCCTCGGTTGCGCACGTCCTGGAAGGTGAAGAACGTCTGGAACAGCGGCGTGCGGCTCAGGTCGCGCTGCACACCCAGCTGCTGCATCAGCAGCTCGATGGGCATGTCCTGGTGGCCGAAGGCCTCCATGCACGTGGTGCGCACGCGCTCCAGCAGCTGCCGGAACGTCTGCTCCGGCGCCAGCTGCGTGCGCAGGACGAGCGTGTTGACGAAGAAGCCCAGCAGGTCCTCGACCTCCGGATGCGAGCGGCCCCGGATGGGCGTGCCCACCACCAGGTCCTCCTGGCCGCTGTAGCGGTGCAGCAGCGTCTTGAACGCCGTGAGCAGCACCATGTACAGCGTCGCATTGGACTCGCGGCCCAGCTTCGTGAGGGCGTCCACCTCCGCGCCGGTGAGGACGAAGGGCTCCGTGCCGCCCTTGAGGCTCATCTGCGCGGGGCGCGGCTTGTCCGTGGGCAGCTCCAGCGCGGGCAGGTTCCCGGAGAGCTTCCCCTTCCAGTAGCGGGCCTGCCGCTCCAACTCCTCGCCCTGGAGCCAGTTGCGGTGCCACTCGGTGAAGTCCGCGTACTGGATGGGCAGGGTGGGGAGCTTGGGCTCCTGGCCCCGGGTGAGCGCGGAGTAGATGATGTCCAGCTCGCGCAGGAACACGTCGAACGACCACCCATCCCAGATGAGGTGATGGGGCATGAAGAAGAGGACGTGCTCGTTGGCGCCCAGCCGGAACAGCGTCAGCCGGAACAGCGGCGCGGCGGTGATGGGGATGGACTCGTCCGCCAGCGCCTGGAGGCGGCGCAGCAGGTCCTCCTCGCGCGTGTTCGCGGGGACGGACTCCAGGTCCACCGGCTCCAGCTCCACCGTGAGGGACGGGGCCACGTGCTGCACCGGCGTGCCTTCATCCCACCGCACGAAGGTGCGCAGCGACGACTGGCGCTCCAGCAGCTTGTTGAAGCTGAAGCGCAGCGCGCCCACGTCCAGCGCGCCGTGGAGGCGGAACGCGGAGGGCAGGTTGTAGACGGCGGTGCCCGGGTTGAGCTGCTCCAGGAACCACAGCCGCTGCTGCATGAGGGACAGCGGCGCGGGCGCGGTGCCCGCACGGGGCGAGATGCGCTGCGCGGGGCTCGTGGCCCCGTCGTCGCCGCGCACCAGCCGGGCCAGCTTCTCCACGGTGGGCGCTTCGAACATGCGGCGCAGCGTGAGGCTGACGTCCAGGTCGCGGCTCGCGCGCGTGAGGGCCTGCGACGCCAGCAGCGAGTGGCCGCCCAGGCGGAAGAAGTCCGCCGTGACGCTCACCCGGCGCAGCCCCAGCACGTCCGCGAAGATGGCCGCGAGCTTCTGCTCCGTCTCGTCGCGAGGCGCGACGAAGGCGTCCTCCTGCGACTCCACCTGCGGCGAAGGCAGGGCCTTGCGGTCCACCTTGCCGTTCGGCGTGAGCGGCAGCGCGGGCAGGGCCACGAAGTGCTGCGGCACCATGTACTCCGGCAGCCCCTGCTTCAGGTGCGCGCGCAGGGCTTCATCCGCCGGAATCGTCTGACCGGGCCGCGCGATGAGGTACGCGACAAGGCGGCGGTCACCGGGACGGTCCTCGCGAACGAGGGCCACGGCCTGGGCCAGGGACGGATGCGAGGCGAGCGCCGCTTCGACTTCGCCCAGCTCGATGCGGAAGCCGCGCAGCTTCACCTGCGAGTCATTGCGGCCCAGGTACTCCACGGTGCCATCGGCCAGCCAGCGGGCGAGGTCACCCGTGCGGTACATGCGCTCGCCCGCGCGGAAGGGGTTGGGCAGGAAGCGCTCCTGCGTCAGCTCCAGCCGGTGCAGGTAGCCCAGCGTCACGCCGTCGCCGCCGATGTACAGCTCGCCCGCGACGCCCACCGGCACGGGGGCCAGGTGCGCGTCGAGGAGGTAGAGCTGGGTGTTGGCGATGGGCCGGCCGATGCGGATGGAGGAGAGCGGAGGCTGCACGCGCCACGTGGTGGACCAGACGGTGGTCTCCGTGGGGCCGTACATGTTCCAGAGGCTGCCGACGCGAGCGAGCAGCGCCTCCGCCAGCTCGCGGGGAAGGGCCTCACCACCGACGAGGGCCTTGAAGCCGGGACGCGGCTGCCAGCCGGCCTCCAGCAAGAGGCGCCAGGTGGAGGGCGTGGCCTGCATGACGGTGACGGCGTTGGCCTCCAGCGCGGCCTTGAGGAGCGCACCGTCGGAGGCGGTGTCGCGGGAAGCGAGCACCACCTGGGCGCCAGTGGTGAGGGGCAGCAGCAGCTCCAGCACGGCGATGTCGAAGGAGAGCGTGGTGACGGCCAGCAGCACGTCCTGCGCGGAGAGGCTGGGGGCCTCCCGCATGGTGCCCAGGAAGTTCACCACCGCCCGGTGCGGCACGCGCACACCCTTGGGCTTGCCCGTCGAACCCGACGTGTAGATGACGTACGCCACGGCTTCGGGCGTGACGTCCTGCGCCGGGAGCGCGGACTCGGGCTGCGAGGCCGTGTCCTCGATGAGCAGGGGCTTCACGCTCGTGGACGGCAGGGACGCCACCAGGGACTGCTGCGTGAGGATGGTGGAGAGCTTCGCGTCCTCGACCATGAAGGCCAGACGCTCCGGCGGGAACCCGGGGTCGAGCGGGACGTAGCCAGCACCCGCTTCGAGGATGCCCAGCAGGCCCACCACCATGTCCGCGCCGCGGTTCGTGAAGAGGCCGACGAGGCTCCCGGCCGCGACGCCCTCCTGCTTCAGCGCGTTCGCCACCTGATGGGCGCGCTGGATCAGCTGCTGGTACGTGAGCGTCACGTCCCCCGCGCGCAGGGCCACCACGTCGGGCGTGGCCTGGGCCTGGGCGGCCACGAGCGTGTGGACGAAGGCGCTCCGGTCGAACGCCTTCTCCGTGGCGTTCCAATCCACCAGCACGCGCTGCTTCTCCGCGGCGGGCAAGAGCGGCAGGCGCGACACGGGCGCTTCCGCGTCGGCGACCACGCCCCGCAGCAATTCTTCGTAACATGACATCCAGCGGCGAACCGTGGAGCCATCGAAGAGGTCGGTGTTGTACTGGCACTCCAGCACCACGCGGCCATGGGCCTCGGCCGCGTTGATGAAGAGGTCGAAGTTCTCGTAGTGGCGCGGGTTGCTCGCCAGGGTGCAGGTGAGGCCCTGGAACTCCAGCTGCTCGCCCGTGACGGCCTGGTCCACGTTGAACAGCACGTTGACCAGCGGCAGGCGGCTGGGGTCACGCGGCAGCGCCAGCTGCTTGAGCAGCGTGCCGAACGTGTACTCCTGGTGCTCGTAGGCATCGAGCATCGTGGTGCGCAGCTGCTTGAGCACCTGCGTGAAGGGCGCCTCCGCGGCCACGTTGCTGCGCAGGGGCAGCGCGTTCACGCAGTGGCCCACCAGGTCCTTCAGGCCCGCCACGGACTGACCCGCGGCGGGGATGGCCACCACCACGTCCTCCAGCCCCGTCAGCCGGTGCAGCAGCGCCTTGAAGCCCGCCAGCAGCGTGGTGAAGAAGCTGCCACCGTGGCGCGCGCCCACGCGCTTGAGCTGCTCCACGAGCGCGGGCTCCAGGACGTAGTCCTCACGCCGGGAGCTGTACGTCTTGGACGGCGGACGGCGCCGGTCCAGCGGCAGCTCCAGCACCGGCAGCGAACCGGAGAACTGCTTCAGCCAGTAGCGCTCGTGCTCCGCGTACTCCGGCGTCGTGGCCAACTGGGCCTGCGCGCGGGCGTAGTCGCTGAACGTGGGCGCGGGCGACAGCGTGTGCGGGGTGCGCCGCGCGTGCGCCGAATAGAACGTCGCCAGGTCGCGCAGCATCACCGCCATGGACCAGCCGTCGCACACGATGTGGTGCGCGGTCAGCGTCAGCAGGTGCTCCTCCGCGGACAGCCGGGCCAGGCGCGGACGCAAGAGCGGCCCGGACTCCAGGGGCAGCGGCGTCTCCACCTCCTGGGCCACGAGCTCGCGGACGCGGGCGTCGCGCTCGGAGGGCGGCAGCGCGTCCAGCGCGAGCACCTCCAGCGGGAAGGGCGTGGAGGCGGCCACGCACAGCGTGAGGCCATCCGCGCTGAACGTGGTGCGCAGCGCTTCGTGCCGCTCGCTCAGGTCCTGGAGTGCGGCGCGCAGGGACTCGACGTTCAGCGGGCCGTGCAGCCGCACGGACATGGACTCGTTGAAGGCGCACGACGCGTCCGGGCCCATCTGCACGCCGGTCCACACCTCGCGCTGGGGCTCGGTGGATGGCGCGGTGAGCAGCAGCGCGGGCCCGGCGAACGGGTCGAAGTCGTCGGGCAGGTCCTGCATCGGGGTCGCGGGGGTCTTCATCGGGTCTCGCTCAGCTTGACGAACTTGCCGGGCACCGTGGGGTGCGGGACGAACCAGGCGGGGTTGCCCTGCGGATCACGCCCCAGGCGCGCGCCGGGGACGGGGGGCTGGTTGGAATCGAAGGCGGCGGGGACCTGCTGCTGGGCACGGGCTGTGCCGGGCAGGAAGCCCGCGTCCTGCAGCTCCGTGACGCTGTCCTGGAACGCGGTGATGAGGCGCTGCAGGTCCGCGTCCGAGTGCGCCGTGGTGAAGAAGCACGGGAAGCCGTCCCAGATGTGGATGCCCTTGTCGCGCAGCAGGCAGAACAGCAGGTCCGCGTTGGCGACGTCCGACGTGACGAACGTCTTCCACAGCGACCCGAAGTGCTTGATGCGCAGCGGGGCGCCCACCTCGTCGAAGAAGGCGTTGAGCGTGGTGGCGAGCGTGTCCGCCTTGGCGCTCACGCTGCGCTGGAGCTCCGGGCCCGCGGCCTTCATGTGCTCCAGCGCGGCCTTCGCGGCGGCGAGCGCCAGCGGGTGGCGCACGAACGTGCCGGCGAAGTACGTCACGCCCACCGTGGGGACGGAGTCGTCGCCGAACTGCCAGTGGCCGCCGTCCAGCGCGTCCATGAACGGGCGCTTGCCCGCGATGACGCCAATGGGCATGCCGCCGCCCACGACCTTGCCGTAGGTGGCCACGTCCGCCTGCACGCCGAAGAGGGCCTGCGCGCCGCCCGGGTGCATGCGGAAGCCGGTGATGACCTCGTCGAAGATGTAGACGGAGCCGGACTTCTGGGTGAGGTCGCGCAGTTGGTGCAGGAACTCGCGCGGCTGGAAGTCCGGGCGGCGGCTCTGCACGGGCTCCACCATGATGGCGGCCAGCGAGTCCGCGCGGGCGCGCAGGATTTCGAGCGACTCCGGCGTGCCGTAGTCCAGCACCAGCACGTCCTGCACCGCGCCCGCCATGATGCCCGGGGCGGCCGGCACGGTGCGCAGGCTCTTGGTGCCGCGCACCAGCACCTCGTCGAAGATGCCGTGGTAGCTGCCGCTGAAGATGGCGATGGTGCTGCGGCCGGTGACGGTGCGGGCGATGCGCATCGCGCCCATCACCGCCTCGGAGCCGGTGTTACAGAGCGCCGCGCGGTCCGCGCCGGTGAACTCACAGACGAGCTTGGCGACCTCGCCGGCCAAGGGGTGCATGGGCCCCAGCTCGTAGCCGTCGTTCACCTGCTGGTGCACGGCCTGGGTGATGAAGTCCGGCGCGTGGCCGAACATCACGGACCCGAAGCCGTTGAGCGCGTCCAGGTACTCGTTGCCGTCCATGTCCCAGAGCTTGGAGCCCTTGGAGCGGTTCACCGCGAGCGGGTAGATGAGCTCCTTGAGCAGCGGGCGGAAGCCCGTCACCACGCGCGGATCCGACAGCTGGCTCCGGTTGTCCTGGGCGTAGCGCTTGGAGCCCTGCGTCTTCGCGTTGTAGCGGCGGGTGAAGTCCTCCAGGAACGTCTGCTGGCGGGGCGTGAGCGCGTCCTTCGGCGCCAGGCTGATGCGCGCGATGGCGCCGAAGGCCTTCTTCACGTCGTACTTCACCGGGCCCTTGAGGTCGGCCTCATCCGTCGCGGCAGCCGGAGCCGGCTGGGCGGCCTGCGGCTGCGCGGCGGAAGCCTGCTCGGCCTGGGCCTGCGCGATGGGCGCCTGCGCGGGCTGCGGCTGCGCGGTGGGAGCCGGAGCGAAGGCCTGCGGGGCCACGGCCTGCGCGGGCTGACCGGAGAGCAGCGCGAGCTGCTGCGTCATCAGCCAGAGCTGCTGCGCGACGACCGCCTGGAGGCTCCCGGCGGGCGCGGCCATCGCCTGGGCCTGGAACGCGGCACCGGCGGCGGCGAACTGCGCGGGCGCGGCCTGCGCGGGGAAGGTGCTGCCAGCAGGAGCGGCCTGGGCAGGGAACGCGGCACCCGCGGACGGGGCGACCTGCGGCTGTCCGAGGATGTTCGCGGTGAGCTGCGCGGTCGGCGCGGCGGCCACCGGCGCGGGCGCGGCCTCAGGGGGCATGCGGCCGTCGAGGAACGCGGCGAGCTGTCCCAGCGACGGGACCTCTTCCAAAAGCTGCCGGAACGTCACCTTCACGCCGAACTGCTTCTGCACCGCGAGCGCCGCCTGCGTGAGCACCAGCGAGTCGAGCCCCAGCTCCAGGAAGCTCGCGCCCGGATCCGCGTCGGCCAGCTCGAGGCCGCTCAGCTCCTCGAACAGGTTGCGCAGGGTGGGGACGAGACGCTCGGCACGGGGAACAGGGGCGGGACTCAAGGCGACTCCGGTGGAGAGGGTGGGGGCGGGCACGGACGCCCGCTCGAGGTCGATCCAGTGGCGCTGCCGCTGGAAGGGATACGTGGGAAGGGTGACGCGCTGGCGCTGCTCGTCGGCGTGGAAGGCCCGCCAATCCAGGGCCACGCCCCGGCGCCAGAGCTGGCCCGCGGCAGTCAGAAGGGCGGTCCAGTCCGAGGCATCGCCGGTGGACTCGCCCAGGGAGGCAAACACCCGCGAGCGCTGGTCGGCCGTGGCCTGCTGCCGCGCCAGCGTGGCGAGCGTCACGCGCGGGCCCACCTCCAGCATCAGGTGGTCGCCCTTGTCCCAGAGCGTGCGCAGCGCGGGGGAGAAGCGGACCGTGTCGCGCAGGTGCCGCGCCCAGTACTCAGGGGACGTCGCCTCGGAGGCCTTCAGCCACGTGCCCGTCGCGGTGGACACAATGGGGATGCGCGGCTCGGACAGGCGCACGCCCTTCACCGTCTCCAGGAAGGGCGCCACCGCGGCGTCCATCATCGGCGAGTGGAACGCGTGCGATGTCTGGAGCATCCGGCACGCGGTGCCCTCCGCCTCCAGCGCGGCCTGAAGCCGCTGCACGGCCTCCGTGGGCCCGGACACCACGCACAGGCGCGGCCCGTTGTCCGACGCGATGGCCAGTCCGTCCGTCAGCTTGGGCGCCACCGCCTCCGCGGACAGGCGCACCGACAGCATGCTGCCCGGCGCCTGCGCCTGCATCAGCTGGCCGCGCTTCGCCACCAGGTGCAGCGCGTCCTCCAGCGTGAAGACGCCCGCGAGGCACGCGGCGACGAACTCGCCCACGCTGTGGCCCACGAGCGCGCCTGGCCGAACGCCCCAGCTCCACCAGAGCTGCGCGAGCGCGTACTCCACCGTGAAGAGGGCCGCCTGCGCGAACGACGTCTGGCGCAGCGCCTCCGCGGCCTCGGGGGACTCCGGGTCCTTGGGGAAGAGCACCTCGCGCAGGTCGCGCCCGAGCAGCGGCTTGAGCACCTCCGCGCACGCATCCACCGTGGCGCGGAAGGCCGGCGCATGGCGGTACAGCCCGTGCGCCATGTCCGGGTGCTGCGAGCCCTGACCCGGGAAGAGGAACGCGACCGGCGGCGTCGACTCCAGCCCGGAAGCCTCCGGCTCCGCGGCCGTCAGCGCCCGCACCGCTTCCTCATGGGTGCCCGCCACCACGGCGCGGCGGAACGGGAACGCCTTGCGACCCGTGGCCAGCGTGTGCGCCACGTCCGCGAGCGAGTCCTCCGGATGCGCCTGGAGGTGCGCGGCCAGCCGCAGCGCCGCCTGCGTCACGGCCGCGGGCGTCTTCGCCGACAGCGTGAGGAGCTGGCGCGGCTTCGACGGACCGGAGGCCGGACGCTCCGGGGCCTCCTCCACCACGACGTGCGCGTTGGTGCCTCCCACGCCGAACGAGCTCACCCCCGCGCGCAGGGGGCCCGTGCCCTCCGGCCACGCGGAGCGCTTCGCCTGCACGAAGAAGGGGCTGCGCGGGAAGTCGATCTTCGGGTTGGGCGTCTGGAAGTGCAGCGTCGGCGGCAGCTCGCGGTGCTTCAGGGAGAGCACCGTCTTCAAGAGGCCCGCCACGCCCGCCGCGGCGGTGAGGTGGCCGAAGTTGCTCTTCACCGAGCCGATGGCGCAGAAGCCCGTGTCGGACGTGTGCGCGCGGAACGCCTGCGACAGCGCCTCCACTTCGATGGGGTCGCCCAGCGGCGTCGCCGTGCCGTGCGCCTCCACGTAGCGGATGGTGCGCGGGTCGATGCCCGCGTTCGCGTGCGCCGTCGCGATGGCGGTGGCCTGGCCCTCCACGCCCGGCGCCGCGAAGCTCACCTTGGCCGCGCCGTCGTTGTTGATGCCCACGCCGCGCAGCACCGCGTGGATGACGTCGCCGTCCGCCTGCGCGTCCGACAGGCGCTTGAGCACCACCGCGCCCAGGCCGTCGCTGAAGAGGGTTCCGGTGGCGTTCGCGTCGAAGGGGCGGCAGTGCCCGTCCTGGGAGAGCATGCCGCCCTCCTGGTACAGGTGGCCGGACTTCTGCGGCACCGTCACGGACGCGCCGCCCGCCAGCGCCACGTCACACTGGTGCGTCTGGAGCGCCCAGAAGGCCTGCGCCACCGCGACCAGCGACGTGGAGCACGCGGTGTTGAGCGACAGCGCGGGCCCGCGCAGGTCCAGCTTGTGCGCGACGCGGGTGGCCACGTAGTCCTTCTCGTTGGCGACCATCGCCTGGAAGGCGCCCACCCGGCCCACGATGTCCTGCCGGGGCAGCACGTGCAGCGGCCCGTAGCTGTTGTTGTGCGTGCCCGCGAAGACGCCAATGAGGCCGGGGTACGTCTCCGGCACGCAGCCAGCGGACTCCAGCGCCTCCCACGCCGTCTCCAGGAACAGGCGCTGCTGCGGATCCATCACCTGCGCTTCCTTCGGCATGATGCCGAAGAAGGCCGCGTCGAACAGCTCCACGCCGTCCAGGATGCCGCGCGCCCGCACGTACTCGGGGGCGTCGCGCTCGGCGGCGGGCACGGACGGGTCCACCTCCTCGCGCGTGAAGGTGGCGACGGACTCCACGCCGCCCACCAGGTTCTTCCAGAACGTCTCGATGTCCGGCGCGCCCGGGAAGCGGCCCGCCATGCCGATGATGGCCACCGGCTCCGCGCCGCCCGCCGCCTGCCGCCGCTTCGCCTGCCGCGCCTCCGCCAGCTGCTTGAGCGACGGACGCGACGCATCCCCTGTCAGCACCGCCGCCAGCTGCGCCACGGTGGGGGACTGGAACAGCTGGACGATGGGGATCTCCAGCCCGTGCGCCTGACGCAGCCGCGCCACGCACTGGAGCGCGAGCAGCGAGTTGCCGCCCAGCTCGAAGAAGCTGTCGTGCACGCCCACCCGGTCGATGCGGAGCAGCTGCGCCCACGCGTCCGCGATCGTGCGCTCCAGCGGCGAGCGCGGCGCGACGAACGCCTGCTGCAGCTCCGGCCGCGTGGGCAGCGGGGCGGGCAGGCTGCGGCGATCAATCTTCCCGCTGGGCGTGCGCGGCAGCGCGTCCATCACCACGAACGCGGAGGGCACCATGTAGTCCGGCACCCGCGTGGACAGGTGTCGCCGCAGCGCCCCGGCCGCGTGCTCCAGCGTGCCGTCCGGGACGACGTAGGCGACCAGCCGCTTGTCGCCGGGGACATCCTCGCGCGCCACCACCGCCACCTGCTTCACCGCGGGGTGACTGCCCAGCGCGACTTCAATCTCGCCCAGCTCGATGCGGTAGCCGCGCACCTTCACCTGGCCGTCGATGCGGCCCAGGAACTCCACGTTGCCGTCCGGCAGCACACGCGCCAGGTCGCCCGTCTTGTACGCGCGCTCGCCAGTACCGGGCTTGAGCGGGTGCGGCACGAAGCGCTCCGCTGTCAGCGCCTCGCGGTGCAGGTAGCCCTTCGCCAGGCACACGCCCGCGAGGAACAGCTCGCCGGACTCGCCCTGCGGCACGGGCTTCTTCTGCTCGTCCAGCACCAGCAACTCGCAGCCATCCACCGCCTTGCCAATGGGCGGCAGCGCGGGCCACGTGTCGGGCGAGCCCCGGAGCACGTAGCTGGAGACGACGTGCGTCTCCGACGGGCCGTAGTGGTTGTGCAGCGCGCAGCCCGGCAGCGCGGCGAAGAACGCGCGCAGGTGGTGCGTCACCTGGAGTTGCTCGCCCGCGGTGACGACCTCGCGCAGGGCGGGCGGTACCTTCTGGTGCGAGGTGGCGATCTCCGCCACGTTCTGCAGCGCGATGAAGGGCAGGAACAGCCGCTCCACGCGCTCGTCCGCCAGAAGCTGCAACAGCAGCACGGCATCCAGCCGCAACTCGTCCCGCACCAGCACCAGCGTTCCTCCGGAGCACCAGGTGCCGAACAGCTCCTGGAACGACACGTCGAAGGACAGCGGGGAGAACTGGAGCGTGCGCGTGCCCGGCCCCGCGATGGACTGGCCCAGCTGCCACGCGATGAGGTTGGCGAGCGGCCGGTGTCCCATGGCCACGCCCTTGGGCGTGCCCGTGGAGCCGGACGTGTAGATGGCGTACGCCAGCCCCTCCAGGCTGGACGCGTCCACCGGCGAGGCCGGGGCCTCCGGAGCGAAGAGGGCAGGGGACTCATCCAGGCACAGCACCGGGCCCGCGAAGGCCGGCAGTCCCGCGCGCAGCTTCGCCTGGGTGAGCAGCACCGGCGCCTTCGCGTCCTCCAACATGAAAGCCAGACGTGGCGCGGGATAGGCCGGGTCCAATGGCAGATACGCGCCGCCAGCCTTCAGCACGGCCAGCACCGCCACCACCATCTCCACCGAGCGCTCCAGGCACACGCCCACGAGCACGTCCGTGGTGACGCCCAGGCCCCGCAGGTGGTGCGCGAGCTGGTTGGAGCGGCGGTCCAGCGCCGCGTACGTCAGCCCCACTCCCTCGAACCGGACCGCCTCGGTGTCGGGCGTCCGGGACGCTTGCGCGGTGAAACGAGCCACCACTGTCTGCATGTGCGCTGCGTCCACGGACTTATCCCCCAGGGCCATCCGAGCGTCAGGTACCGAGCGTTTGAGATTGAAGAGAATGGGAAAGACGAGCCAACCCGGTCACGCAGCATGCCATGCCTGGAATGGAATGATCGCGTCTGGGCAGATTCCTTACATCCGGGCGGCCCCTCGGCCGCTCCCCAACCACCACATTCAGAGAAAGCGCGAGAAGAACGCCAGCACCCTGCGTGGATATTCTTCGGGCGAAATCGGGAGGTAGCTCTCGTGCCCCGCGCCCGGCACGCGCCACTTCTCCCAGGGCCCCTGTCCCTGGCGCAGCAGGTCGTCCAGGGCCGCGTCGGGCACCCACGGATCCGACTCGCCCGCCACCAGCAGCACGGGGCGGCCCGCGAGCGCGGCCATGTCCCGCGCGGGCTGCACGGCGTCCACGTCCACGCCCGCGCGCTTCATCACCCCCAGCGCCGGCCACAGCCCCAGGGGACCCCAGTGGCCCAGTTCGTCCTGGAGCGCCTGCGCGGGCGCCACCGCCGCGGCCTCCACCACCACGGCCTTGAGGCGCGGCTCCTCCGCCGCGGCCTTCAGCACGGAGTAGCCCCCCAGGGAGAACCCGAGCGCGCCGATGCGCTTCACGTCCACCTCCGGCTGGAGCGCGGCGAAGTCCACCGCCGCCCGCACCTGGGCCGCCTCGCGGTCACCGTAGGTGGACACGGTTCCGCCGCTCTCGCCGTGCGCGCCCAGGTCGAAGAGCACCAGCCCGTACCCGGCCCGGGCCAGGAAGCGGGCCTCGGGCAACAGCTGCGTGCGGTTGCCCGACAGCCCATGGACCAGGACGACGAGCGCCCCGTCGCGTGGCGGCAGGTACCAGCCCTTGAGCTGGAGGCCGTCGCGGTCCTGGAACGCCACGTCACGCAGGCCGGCGAGCTCCGCGTCCTTTGGAGGACTGCCCACCGGTTGCCGGGGCGGGTGCACCTCCTGGGAGATGTAGCGCGCGCTGCGCACCGCGACCCAGGCCGCCATCGCCAGCAGGGCCACGCCTCCCAGCACCAGCCCGGCGACGAGCGGATGCTTCACGCGGACTCCCGCGCCACCCACGCGTCGACCTTCGCCTCCAGCACGTCCAGCGGCAGGGAGCCTGTCAGGAGCACCTCGTCGTGGAAGGCCTTCACGTCGAAGCGCGCTCCCAGCGCGGCCTCCGCCCTGTCTCGCAGCGCGCGGATGCGCAGCTGGCCGACCTTGTACGCCAGCGCCTGGCCGGGCCACGCGATGTAGCGGTCCACCTCGTTGGTGACGTCCAGCTCCTGGCGCGGCGCGTTCTCCATGAAGAAGTCCAGCGCCTGCTTCCGCGTCCACCGCTTCGCGTGCAGGCCGGTGTCCACCACCAGCCGCACGGCGCGCCACATCTCGTAGGCCAGCTGGCCGAACTTGTCGTGCGGGTCGTCGTACAGCCCCAGCTCGTCGCCCAGGGACTCGCTGTAGAGCGCCCAGCCTTCGTCAAACGCCACGTAGGACGTGAAGCGGCGGAAGTCCGGCACGTCCGTCTGCTCGGAGGCCAGGGACACCTGGAAGTGGTGACCGGGCACGGCCTCGTGCAGCGTCAGGGGCACCATCTCCCAGACGGGCCGCGTCTCCGGCCGGTAGAGGTTCACCTGGAAGGTGCCCGGGCGCGAGCCGTCCGCGGCGGCCGGGAAGTAGAAACCCGTCGTCACGTCCGGGGCCATGGCCTCCGCGATGGGTTCGACGACGTAGGGCTTCTTCGGCATCGTCCGGAACAGCCGCGGGAGCAGCGGGTCGATGCGGCGGGCCAGCGTCCGGTAGCGCGCGAGCAGCGACTCGCCCGTGGGCTCGTAGAAGCGGGTCTCCGTGCGGAGCTTTTCGAAGAAGCCCTGGAGCGTGCCGGTGTAGCCCGTGCGCGCCATCACCGCGTCCATCTCCGCGCGCAGCCGCTGGACCTCCGCGAGCCCCATCGCGTGGATCTCCTCCGGCGTCATCCGCGTCGTCGTGTGCCGGCGCGCGAGCACCGTATACAGCGCTTCGCCGTCCGGGAACTGCCACACGCCCACCGTCTCCGGCGCGGCGGGCAGGTACTCCGAGGTGACGAAGTCCAGGGCGCGCTTCAGCGCGGGCACCACCGTGTTCGTGATGGCGTCGCGGCCCGCCTGCGAAAGCCTCCGCGCGTCCTCGGCGGAGAAGTCCTTCGGCATGCGGGTGAAGGGACCGTAGAAGCCGCTCTGCGTCGGGTCCTTCACCACCTGCCGCTCCAGCTGCGGCGGGATGCGCTGGAGCACGATGCGCGGGTGGATGCGGTGCTGGCGCATGCCCTCGCGCATCAGCGCCACCACCTGATCCGCGTAGGCGCCGAAGCCCTCCAGCCGCTTCACCCAGTCCTCGTAGTCCCGCACCGTCTCGAAGCGCAGGGTGTCCGCGAGCTGGTACGCCGTCTGGAGCCCCGGCGGCTGCTTGAGCCCCTCCGGCAGGCCTCCCATCTGGTTGAGGGGCAGGAGGTGCCACTTCACCCCGTACTCCTCAATCCAGGTCTCGTGCATCCGGCGGAAGAGATCCAGGTGCAGCCGGTCCGCGTCGCTGTCCAGCGCGGCGCGGTCCACGTCCTGCAACCGGCGCAGCACGGCGTGGCTGTGCTGATGATCCGCATCCAGCGCCGCGAGGCTCAGGTCATCCCACCGGTCATTCCAGCGCCGGTCCCCCAGGAGCGACGCGTAGGTGGGGTACTGCTGGAGCGAGTACTGCCACTCCGCTTCCAGCAGGGCGTGCAGCGAAGCGGACGCGGCGCCGCGCTGGGGGACGGACTCGGATGACATGGACGGACTCCGGAAGGGAAACCGCGGCTAGACGAACAGCGAAGGATCGAACTCGTCCACGTTGACCGGCAGCAGCCGGGGAAGGGGGCGCTGGAACACGCGGGCGTTGAGCTCCAGGTCGACGACCTTCAGTCCCATGGGAGTGAGCTCGCGGAACTTCTGGCTCACGTACTCGCGCAGGCCGAGCACGGCGACCTGGCGCTTCTCCTCCAGCAGGGGCTTGAGCGCCTCCGCGAAGTCCGCGCCGTCGTGGCTGGCCAGGCCCACCGCCGCCTGCGGTCGCTGGGTGCGGATGTTCTCCAGCAGCTTGAGAATGCCCAGGTCCACGACCTTCTGGTCCGGACGGCCGTGCAGGAGCGCCACCTCACAGCCAGCGGACTTCAGCGCGCGCACGAAGCCAATCATCGCGTCCGGCAGCTGCTCGCCGCGCGCGTTGAGCACCACCACGCAGCGCACCGGCTTGGGGAAGTACGTGTCGCAGAAGGCAACCAGCCGGTCGAACTGCACCCGGTCCTGGGGCTCGGGCTTGCGCCCGACGATGTTGGAGACGGCCCAATCAACGTTCTCGGCGTCGATGAGGACGTAGGATGCTGCGGCGGGGCGGGCGGATTGCATGGCGGGCACAATACGCGGGCTGCTGGCCGTTGGGGGTTTTCATCGACCCAGGCGAATTCGTTGGAACTCCTCCAACAACAGCTCCGACACGCGCCGCACGCGGGGAATATCCAGCGCGGACTTCGCGCACACCAGGTGGGTCTGGCTCCGGGAGAAGGGGCCCAGGTCCAGCTCCAGCGGTACCAGCTGCGTGGGGCGGGGGAAGCGGTGCTCCATGCGCGCCATCACCATCGCGCCCAGGCCCGCCTCCGCCGCGGCGAGCATCACCAGGTAGTGGTCCGCCGTGAATGACGGACTGAAGCCGGGGATCATCGACTCCAGCTGGGGGTTGGGCGCGACGGCTTCGAAGGGAGGCGCCCAGGCCACCCAGGGCAGCTGCTGGAGCGACACCTTCTTCGGCAGGCGGGCCTTGAGGGCCTTGGACACGAAGACGGCGTTGGGGACCTCCAGCGTGTCCACGAGCTTCAGGTCCGCGCTGGTGGGAGGCCGTCCGCGCAGCGCGAGGTCCGCCTCGCCGCGTCCCAGGTCCAGGTATTGAATCTGGGATTGCACCTCCAGGCGCAGGTCCGGGTGCTTCTGGGAGACGTAGGCGGCGAAGGGGGCCACGAAGTCGAAGCTCATGTAGGGCGTGGCCGTCACGCGCACGATGCCCCGGGGCGAGCTGTCCGCGGACTCCGCCGCGCGGTGCAGCTCTCCGGCCCACTCCGCCATCTTCTTCGCGGGCACGAGCAGCCGCTCTCCCGCCGACGTGAGTGCCGCGCCATCCACGCTCCGGCGGAACAGCGCCGAGCCCACCGCGTACTCCAGCGCGGCCAGCCGCCGGCTCACCGTGGGCTGTCCGATGCGCAGCCGCCGCGCGGCCCCGCTGAAGCTGCCCGTCTCCGCGATGGCGAGGAACAGCCGGGCGTCGTCCCAGGAGATATCCATGAATGGATGGCATCATGCCGTTTTCGCGGATTTCCATCCACGGGCGAATCCCGCATCTTGCCGCCTGTCCCGAACGCCGGTGCCTCGCGCCGGAAGGAAGAAGGAGTCCGCCATGAAGTCCTCCCTGCTCGCGCTCTGCCTCGGTATCGCTGGGTTCACCACCGGCTGCGCCACGTCCTCGCACGCCGTCCAGAAGTCCGCGCTCGGCGTGACGCGCCCGGCGGACGCGGTGCTGGCGGAGCTGGACGTGCCCGGGCCGGTGGAGCTGGAGACGGTCACCTCGTGCGACTGGGCCGTGGACCGCAGCGGCCTCATCAACCTGGACCACCCGACGGCGAAGGCGGCGCACCTGGAGGACGGGGATGAGCCCATCCAGGTCTTCTTCCACGCGCTGCGCCACCCGACGCAGGGGATGTACATCGTGGACACGGGCGTGGAGACGGCGCTGCGGGACGCGCCGGACCGCGCGGCGCTGGACGGCATCGTCACGAGCGCGATGCACATGGAGAAGATGAAGGTGCTGGCGCCGCTGGGCGAGTGGCTGGCGAAGCAGCCCCAGCCGCTCTCCGGCGTCTTCCTCACGCACCTGCATCCGGATCACATCAGCGGCATGGCGGACGCTCCGGCGGGGACGCCCGTCTACACCGGCCCGGGCGAGGCGGGCAGCCGCGCGTTCGTGAACCTGGTGGTGCAGGGCGCCACGGACCGCGCGCTGAAGGGCAAGCCGGCGCTGTCGGAGTGGAACTACACGGCCGACCCGAAGGGTCTCTTTGACGGCGCGGTGGACATCTTCGGAGACGGCTCCGTGTGGGCGCTCTGGGTGCCGGGACACACGCCGGGCAGCACCGCGTACCTCGTGCGCTCCACGAAGGGGCCGGTGCTGCTGTTGGGCGACGCCAGCCACACGCGCTGGGGCTGGGAGCACGACGTGGAGCCGGGCTCCTTCACGCAGGACGGGCCCCGGGGCGTGGAGAGCTTCAAGAAGCTGCGCGCCTTCGTCGCGGCGCACCCGCAGGTGGAGGTGCGCTTCGGCCACCAGCACTGAGGCGTGCTCCTCCCCGGAACGCACGGCGGTAGGCGAGGGGGCTGGTGGTGACGAAGCGTTGGAAGTGTTCCCGGAACGTGGTGGGCGAATGGAAGCCCACTTCCGCCGCAACGGCCTCCACGGACTGACCGGTGGTCTCCAGCAGGTGCTGGGCGCGGCGCACGCGGGCGCGCAGGAGCCACTGGAGCGGCGTGGTGCCGGTCTGTTCCCGGAAGCGGCGGCTCAAGGTGCGCTCGCTCATCGCCGCCTTCCGGGCGAGGGCCGGGAGCGTGAGCGGGCGGTGCAGGTGGTCCTCCATCCAGCGCAGGAGCGGCTCCAGCGACGCGCCTTCCGGTGAGGGCGGTGCGTGGGTGATGAACTGGGACTGGCCGCCGTCGCGCTCCAGTGGCATCACGGCCAGCCGCGCCGCGTCCGCCGCCACGGCGGAGCCATGGTCGCGCCGCACCAGGTGCAGGCACAGGTCCAGGCCCGCCGCCGCGCCCGCGGAGGTGAGCAGCTGGCCGTTGTCGACGTAGAGGACGTTCGGGTCCACCTGGATGAGGGGATGGCGCCGGGCCAGCTCCTCCGTGCCCAGCCAGTGGGTGGTGGCGCGCAGTCCGTCGAGCAGCCCGGTCGCGGCCAGGATGAAGGCCCCGGAGCAGATGGACGCGATGCGCGTGCCCCGGCGGGCCGCCGCGCGCAGTGCCTTCAGGAGCTGGGGTGGAAACGGTGCGGAGACATCCGCGATGCCCGGCAGGACGATGGTGTCCGCGCGGGCCAGCACGCCCAGGCCGTGCTGCGTCTTCACCCGGAATGCGCCCGCGTGGACCTCGGGCGTCACGCCGCAGACGCGGACCGCGTAGCCCGCGCCGCCGCCGGGCAGTCGCACGCGGCCGAAGACCTCGGTGGGAATCGAGAGGTCGAAGGGCACCACTCCCTCCAGCGCGACGATGGCCACGGTGTGCATGGCGGGAAGATGCCAGGATGGGGGTGTTCCCGCCAGCCGGGGCCGTGGCGGGAAGTCGTCGAAAGATGGCGTTTCCGCCACTCACGGCGGGGGCGGGGCCCGTGTCATACGGACGGGGCTTCGTGGCGATGGCCGCCACGGCGTGCCAGGGACGTGTGACGGGTGTTGATCTACCGCTTGCTGCTCCTGCTGAAGTTCGTGGGTGTGGTGCTCTATGGCGGCGGGCTCGTGGGGGCGCTGGCCGCGACGGAGTCCCGGGACCGCAAGCGCGCGGTCCACGCCATCGCGTCACCGGGGTTGGTGGTGACGTGGACGGCGGGCTACCTGCTCACGCTCCAGTTCAACATCGCGTTGACCGAGGCATGGATCCTGGGCGGCCTGGTGCTCTCGCTGGTGTCGCAGTTGGCGCTGGTGGCCATGGCGACCAGAGGGCAGCGCACGCTGGCGGGGGCGCTGCTGGCGGCCGTGCCGTTCTTCTGTGTGCTGGTGCTGATGGTCTTCCGGCCGCGCTGGCCCTGGGTGGACACATGAATGCGCTGAGACAGCTGCGGTGGGTGGCCTTCCTGGAAGGGATGTCCTTCCTGGGGCTGCTCTTCATCGCGATGCCGGTGAAGTACCTGTTGGATCAACCCCTGGCGGTGCGGATTACCGGCAGCGTCCACGGGCTGCTGTTCCTGCTCTTTGTGTCGTCCCTGTTCCGCGCGGCGTCCGAACATGGCTGGACGGCGCGCCGTTCGCTCGCGGTGTTCGGCGCGTCGCTGGTGCCGTTTGGGAGCTTCGTGCTGGACCGCTCGCTGCGGCGGGAGGAGCAGGGACGAGGTCGCCCTGCCGATGAACTCACTCCCGATTGAGCTTCAGGCGCATGTCGACAGCGCCCTGCCGCGCCTTCTGCACGGCGAGCAACCAGTCCGCCCAGACGGCGGGGTCCGCGGGAGTGCCGTCATCGAGCAGGGACATGCTGCCCAGCAGTCCGCCGAGTTCGTCCGAAGGGGTCAGCCCGTACAGTCCCTTGAGGTATTCGTACATCGCTGCGTAGGCCTCTTTGATCGTGAGCGCGTGTTCCATCGCAGCCTCATGAGCCTATTGGTGCGGGCTACGTTGCGGAGCGGGTCAGTTCCAAACCTCGTGAACTCATCCGCCGCCAGCTCCTGAATCAGCACCGAGGCCTCGTCCGGATGGACGCAGCCCCGGGCGCCACACCTACCGCAGCCGGAACGAGCCCTCGGAGATGATCAGCAGCTCCACGCCGGTGGTGGCCTTGGGGCCGAAGGCCGTCAGGGTGGCGGTGGCGCCGCTGCGCACCGCGGCGTCATAGGTGGAGAAGGCGCTGACCACCGCGTCCGCGAGCACCGTGGCGGACGCCTTTCCGGACTGTTCCAGCACCGTGCCCAGCGTGGCTTCGAGTGTCGCGCCCGCCTGCGCGCCCGTATGCACCGCCGAGTCGAAGGCGAGCTGGTTGCTGCTCGTCACTCCCAGCTGCGCCCCCATCACGGACGTGCTGCCGCCAGTGGCGAGCTGGGCGTTGTAGTTCGCCCAGGCCGTCGCGGCGGCGCTGGCCGACGTGGCGGATGAGAGGCTCGCGCGCAGCGACGTGGCCGCGGTGTTCGCCTGTTGCACCGTCAGGTCGGTGGCGCTCGCGCCCTGGAGCAGGGCCTTCACGGCGGCCTCGGTGGCCCGGGCCTCCAACGCGGCGGCGGCCCGCATCGACGCGTCCGCGACCGCGGTCCCCGCTCCCGACGACAGCCGCGCATCCACCGCCATGCGATAGGCCACGCTGGCCTCGCGCTCCGCCTGCTGGTCTTGCGCGTCGTTCGCCTGGGGCGTGGCCGCGCGTACCGCCGCGAAGAACGCGTCGTAGGCACCCGCCGCGGACTGTCCACCGGCATCCAGCGCCGCGTCCAGCTGCGCGGACGCATCCAATGACGCGCTGAAGAGCTGCTCCTGCGTGACGGCCACGCCGGCCCGGGTGTACGCCTTGATCCGCGTCGCCTGCGCCGCGCGCACCGCCGCGGCGAGCGCCTCCACGGACTCGGTCGCCGTCTCCTTGAGCTGGCCCCGGACCGCCGCCGCCTGCTCCGCGTTCAGCCGCGCGCGCAGGTCCACCGTGTCCACGCTGTTCGCCGCGTCCCCGCCCCTCGCCATCTGGACGAAGACCTCCGCCTCCAGCGAGGACTCACTGGTGATGGGCGGCGCCGTGCGCACCTCCTGACCGGACTGCGGCGTCGTGGAGTCCAGCACCGCGGAGCCCACCGTGACACCCGCCCGGTTCACCGCCTCGATGACCAGCCGCTGCCCCGCGTCGTCCAGCTCCAGCGTGTAGCTGCCATCCGCCGCGACATCGGCCTCCGCCAGCGTGGCCAGGTCACCGGACGCCACCACACGGCTGATCCGCACCGTGGCCGCCGCCGAGACCGTTCCATCCCCGGCCAGCGCGGGCGCACCGTCGATGAGCCCCTGCGACTGCTGACCGCCTCCGTTGGTGACATGGCCCCGGACCTTCACCTTGTCGCCGCCGCCACAGGCAGCAAGCATCCAGCACACCAGTGCACCCAGAACCACTTCACCCGCGCGACGCGTCTGCATGTGTGGGGAACTCCCGGCCGTGCGGAAACCGCCCGGCGTCATGGCCGGAATTACGCACCAGGGGATCGGCTGGATTCAAGCCGCCGTCAGCTCATCTTCTCCAGCAGGCTCCGCAGCTCCGCCTGCTCCGCCGCGCTCAAGCGGCCGAGCCTCACGCTGAACGCCTCCGACAGCATCGCGAGCCCCCTCGCCGTCACCTTGCGACCCGCCGGAGTCACCTGCAGCCGGTGCCGCCGCAGGTCCTCCGCGTCCAGCTCCCTGCGCAGGAAGCCTGCCGCCTCCAGCCGCTTCACGTACACCGTGATCGTCGGCTTCGGCATGCTCAGGGTCGCCGCCAGCTCGGCCGGGTAGGGGTGCTCCTCCACCTGCGACAGCACGAACAACTCCTTCGTGTCCAACCCCAGCCCGCTGATGTCGGGGGAGACCCCCGCGATGACCGACATCAACAGGTTGTAGTTCAGCGACCAGATCTTCGCCGGGTCGATCTTCGACATGGGCCCTTGCGCGGAAATTGGTACAAAATTAAATCAATTCAAGGCTGAACCAATTCGGCCTCCCTGAAACGGTAACACAACCCCAGGAGACCCCATGCCTCTCGACCACTACGTGACGCTCGGCCGCTCCGGCCTGCGCGTGAGCCCGCTGTGCCTTGGTGCGATGACGTTCGGTGAAGACCTTGGCTGGGGCACCAGCGTGGAGGAGTCCCAGCACATCATCGACCGGTTCATCGAACTGGGCGGCAACTTCATCGACACCGCGAACTTCTACACGAAGAGCCATTCCGAGAAGATCATCGGTGACCACGTCGGCAAGCACGCTGCCCGGCGCGACCGCCTGGTCATCGCCACGAAGTTCAGCGGCAACCTCTACCCCGGGGACCCGAACGGGGGCGGCTCCGGCCGCAAGTCCATCATCTCTGCGTGCGAGAACTCGCTCCGCCGCCTGCAGACCGACTACATCGACCTCTACTGGCTGCACAACTGGGACAAGCACACGCCCATCGACGAGACGATGGCCGCGCTGGAGGACCTGGTCCGGGCCGGCAAGGTCCGCTACCTCGGCGTCTCCGACACGCCTGCCTGGAAGGTCGTCGAGGCCAACGTCACCGCGCGCTTCCGGGGCTGGTCGGCCTTCATCGGGTTGCAGATCGAATACTCGCTGCTGGAGCGCAGCGTGGAGCAGGAGCTGGTCCCCATGGCCCTGGAGCACGGGCTGGGCATCACCCCCTGGTCGCCGCTCAAGAGCGGCGCGCTCAGCGGCAAGTACACCCGCAAGAACGCGGGCCAGCTGAAGGGAGACCGGGGCGCCTTCATCGAGCCCTACCTGAACGAGAAGACCTACACCGTCGTGGACGCGCTCGAGGCCATCGCTCGCGCGCATGAGAGCACTCCGGCGCGCGTAGCGCTGGCCTGGGTCATGGCGAAGCCGGGCGTGGGCTCGACCATCATCGGCGCGCGGCGGATCGCGCAGCTCGAGGACAACCTGAAGGCCGCCGACGTGAAGCTCACGGCCGAGGAGCTGGGCCGGCTGGATGAGCTCACGAAGCCCACGTTCGGGTTCCCGCAGAGCATGGAGCCCATGTTCCCCGCCATCCACAACGGCGGGACGTCGGTGAACGGCATCCAGCTGCCGGCTTCCCCCTTCGGCGTGGAGAAGGGCGACAAGATCTACTGACCGCCGTCACCGCCGGGGCCGGGGCTTCGTGCCCGGCCTCGTCTCCTCGCGCGCGAACGTGTCCGCCACGAAGTCCACGAACACGCGCACGCGGGGCGACAGGTGCCGGCGCTCCGGATAGACGACGAACACGTCGGGCCCCGGCGAATGCACCTCGCCGAGCACGGCCCGCAGCCGTCCGGAGGCCAGCGCCTGCGTGGCGACGAACTCCGGGAGGCGCGCGATGCCCACGCCCTCCTGCGCCAACGTCAGCAGCGCTTCGTTGTTGTCGGACGCGAAGGGGCCGGGCACTTCCACCTCCTTGCCATCCAGCCGCCACGAGACGCGCTGCCCGCCGCGCAGGTAGGCCAGACACGCATGGCGCTGGAGGTCCGCCACCTTCCGGGGCGTGCCGTGCCGGCGCAGGTACGCGGGCGAGGCGCAGATGACGGCGCGAGACTCTCCCAGCCGCCGCCGCACGAGCCGCGTGTCCGCGCTCTCTCCCATGCGCAGCCCCACGTCCACGCGCTCCTCCACCAGGTCGATGAAGCGGTCCGTGAGCCCCAGCGCGCACTGAATCTGCGGATACGCGGCGAGGAACGCCGGCAGCCGTGGCACCAGCCAGTGACGGCCCAGGTCCATGGGCGCGGTGACGTGCAGCGGGCCGCGAGGCCCCTTCGACTCGCGCAGCTCGCCTTGCGCCGCCTCCAGCTCCGCCACGATGCGCTGGCCCCGCTCGAAGAGGGACAGCCCCTCGGGTGTCGGCTGGAGCCGCCGGGTGCCGCGCTGGAGGAGCAGCACTCCCAACCGGCCCTCCAGGCGGGCCACCGTCTTGCTGACCGCGGAAGGGGACACGCCGAGTGCCCGGGCCGCCGCGCTGAAGCTGCCCGTTTCGAGCGTCCGCACGAAGGCGCCCAGCCCGGCGAGCGGCTCCTGGATGAGGGTCATTCAAGAACTCTAGGAACAGGACATGTGCCCGACAAGCCACTACCCGGCCACGGGGGAACACTGCAGGTTCCCTCCCATTCACGGGAGCGGATCATGAAAGTCTTCGTGTTGGGCGCGACGGGGTACATCGGCGGGTCGGTGGCGGCGCGGTTGATGGCGGCGGGGCACCAGGTGGTGGGCACCGCCCGGACGCAGGACAAGGCGCGGGAGCTGGAGGCGCGCGGCATCCAGGCCACGGTCGCCTCGTTCGACGACCTGGACACGCTCGCGCGGCTGGCGAAGGACGCCGACGCGGTCATCAACGCGGCGTCCGCGGACGAGCGCAAGGTGGTGGAGGCGCTGATTGCCGCGCTGAAGGGCTCCGGCAAGCACTTCATCCACACGAGCGGCTCCAGCATCGTCGCCACCGACGCGGGCGGCGAGCTGACCGCCGGAGTGCACGACGAGGACACGCCCATCGAGCCCGTGCCGGAGAAGGTGGCGCGCATCTCGCTGGACAAGACGGTGCTGGACGCCGCGAAGGACGGCATCCACACGAACGTCATCTGCCCGTGCCTCATCTACGGCAAGGGCCTGGGACTGAACCCGGACAGCGTGCAGCTGCCGCCGCTCATCCAGTACGCGCGCGAGACGGGCACGGCGCGCTACATCGGCAAGGGGGAGAACGTCTGGTCCAACGTGCACATCGAGGACCTGGCGGACCTGTACCTCCTGGTGCTGGAGCGCGCGCCGGCCGGGACGTTCTATTTCGCGGAGAATGGCGAGGCGAACTTCCGCGACGTGGTGACGGCCATTGGCAAGAGCCTCCACCTGCCCGTGGGCAGCATGCCGCTTCAGGAAGGGGAGAAGCGCTGGGGCGTGGAGCTGGGACGGCTGGCGCTCGCGTCCAACAGCCGCATCCGCGCGAAGCGGGCCCGCGCGCTGGGCTGGAAGCCCCACCGGCCCTCCGTGTTCGACGTGCTCGCGGAGCTGAAGTAGCCGAGCGCGAAAGGGGATTTCCTCGCCAGGATGCGGGGCTCGGGTCGTATGCATGGCGACACCGTCTTCCCGCGAGGCCGTGATGCCACCCGTCCCACCCTGGTCCTGGTTCTCCGCGCTGCTCCTGGGGGCACTCTGCGCCTGCGGCACCCCTGTCCCCGAGCCGGTCCCTCCCGAGGCCCCGCCGCCCTTGAGTGAGCAGATGGATCCCGCCCTGGCCGCGCGGCTCCAGGCGGCGCGCGAGGCGGTGCTGGCGGACACGTGCTTCCGGGAGCGGCCGGACGGGGACGGGTGCGAGTGGGGCGACTTCCCCTTCGACCCTGGCGCGTTCGCGATGAGCCACGACAGCGGCGAGGCCATCCTCGTCATCGACGACTTCCCCACGCTGCCGCTCCGGACGCTGCGCTACCAGAACCGCCTCCGGGGGTATTACCGGGTGGATGGGCAGGGGCAGCTGGCGCCGGTCTCCTTCTCCTGGCGGCTCCCCGTCACGCTCCACCGGGTGCTCCAGTCCTTCGCGTCGCCGGACTTCATCCCCGCGGAGCAGCTGCGCTCCCTGGAACCGCTGCTCTCGGAGACGTACCGCGCCCAGGCCAACGACAGCGCGGGCCATGGCAGCTTCGTGTTCTCGGTGCTGGTGGAGACCAATCCGCACCAGTCCCTGGTCCTGCTGGACACGTTGCGCTTCCAGACCTTCGCGGCCGAGGAGTTCTGCGACACCTCCGGGACGCCCGCGTCCTTCGAGCGCCTCCGGGCGAAGGCCTCGGTCGTCGCGGACGGGCTGCGCACCCTGATGGCGGAGCACGGCGTGCGCTACGTCAACCTGAGCTCGGGCGTGACGCTGGCCTCGGTGCGTGCGGACTGGTTGGCGTCCTGCCAGGGGCCCCTCCCCGACGACTCCGTGCTGCGCGGGAAGCTGGCGGCCTATATGCCCATCTATGCCGCGCTCTTCCACACGCCGGGCGTCTTCACGGCCCAGTCCGCCATCGACGCCATCAGCCCGGAGGAGAACCCCTTCGACTTCGCGTCATTGCTGTTTCCCAACCGGCTGCGGGTGGGGTTCTTCTCGGTGCTCGAGTCCGGCCTGGACGCGGAGGGCCGGGGCTCGCACGCGTCCCTCGGCGGTTGGCCGGGGCAGGCCAACGTGGACGTGTATGTGAATACGGGCGTGCTGCCCCAGCGGCCCTTCGAGCACAACCGGACGCCGCTGCTCCAGGTGGATGCCTTTGGCGTGGACATCCTGCCCATCACCCGGGCCACCACGTCCTGGGTCGCGCCCCTGGCCCTCTCCCGGTTCATCCACGCACGGTCCGCCCACTTCGAGGGGCAGGAGCTGTCGGACGCGCTGATCCGTCAGGTGATGGAACGGATGCTGCCGCCGAGCTGCGCGGACCTGCCCGGGGGCGTCTGCCGCTACCAGGACCCGCTGCTGCACGGGCAGACGGAGGCGGTCCGGCTCAACTACCGCCGGCGGGAGTACACCGCGCCCTGAGTGCTCCCGGCGGAGCGCGATGGTGTAGGAAGACCTCGTGACGCCTCCAAGCCTCCCCTCGCGCCCCATCTCCACGGCCGCCTTCCAGGGTGTGACGCTGGCCTTCTTCACGGGCTGCGCCGCGTGGCTCGTGCGCGAGTCGCGGGAGCTGGGAGGCCGTCCCGGGATGATGGCGCTGGGCGTGGCGGTGGCCTCGGCGGGCCTGGCGCTCGTGGCGCTGGGCGCGCTCGTGGGGCTGCTGCGGAGCGGAAGACTCCTGGCGCTGCGCTCACGCGCGGAGATGGGCACCTATGCGCTGGTGCTCGCGACCATGGCCGTGCTGGCGCTGGTGGGCCTGCGGCTCTTCTCCTCGGAGGGACGGCCCGCGCTCGCCACGTTCTGCCTGGGCGTCGCCGGGTGGCTCGCGGGGGTGGGCCTGCATGGCGTGCCCGCGCTGTTCCTGGGCCCCACGGGCTTCATCGATTCGCTGGGGCGGCGCACGCCGTTCTCCCGGCTGGAGTGGTTCACGTTCCAGCGGGAAAAGGGGGACCTGCCCCGCGTGCGCCTCCAGGCGGGTCACGGGACGCGGCTGCTCTTGGCCGCGCGGCTCGCGAGCTCGGACGAGGACGCGGTGCGGACCGCGCTCGTCGGAGCCGGCCTTACTTCCCGGCGGCGGTAGCGTCCTTCCACGGGTCTCCGCCCACGCCGAAGGCCTCCAGCTGGAAGGACTGCGTGCCGGAGACGCGCACCAGGCCCAGCACCGGGACGCTGGGAGACCACTGGGCGATGATGCCTCCCGCGTACGAGTACTCCGACACCGCCAGCTTCCTTCCGGCGATGTTCTCCGTCGTCTCCCGCAGCGGGTGGGGTCTCCGGTCGGCGCCCGGCTGGTTGAACGGCGCGGGCGTGTCTTTCGGCGGACGGCCGGGCACGCGCAGGCGCAGGAGCAGCACGCTCTTCGCGCTGAAGCGCTCGCCCTCCACCAGGAAGTCGAAGCCCACGCGTCCGGCGGCGGGCACGTCGAGTTCGATGATGACCCACCGGCCGCGCTTGCCCTCGTGGCGGCCCGCACCGCCCAGCTTGATCACGAACTGCGGGGGCCCGTCCGGCGACATGTTCACGTAGCGCGCCCAGCCACCTTCACGCACGACGAGCGGCAGGCCGAACAACGCATCCGGCGCGCCGTCCTGCGCCCGCGCGGGCAGGGCCCCCAGGCCCACGAGCAGCAACGCGAGCAGCGTCAGGAACCGTCCCATGTGTCCCCCGGACTTGTCCGGCGTCGAGCCCCGGACCGATAGTGCTGTTCCCATGCGCCGCCTCCTGTGTCCCGTGTGCACCGCCGTGCTGCTCTCCGCCACGCCGGCCATGTCCGCCGCGCCCGACGCGGGCCTCGCTCCCGCCACGACGGTGGCCCCCTCCGACGCGGGAACGCCCGCCCCCGCGGATCCGCCCATCGCCCCCGAGCGCCTCGCGGAGGCGCGCGCCCTGGTGCCGCCCCTGCTGCTCTACGGCCAGCTCCAGCCCGTCGTGGGCACGTGGGTGGAATACACCGTCCGTTCGAAGCAGGTCACCTTCCCCGTGCGCGCGGCTGTCGTGGGTGAGACGCCGCGCGAACGCGACACGCTCTACCAGGTGGAGCTGGACTACCAGACGGCGCCCCGCGCCCTCATCATCGCCTGGGTGGCTCGCGCGGGGACCGGCCGCGCCGTGGTGGAGCGGCTGGCCATCACCGTGCCGCCCAACACCCCCGTCGCCATCCCGGTAGACCTCCTCGCGGACCACGCCGCGCTCCGGGGGACGCCCGTCCGCCAGCGCGACACCGACGTGCGCGCCGGCCCCTTCGCCGGCAAGGGCCGCGAGGAGACCTTCCGCCTGGAGTCCGGCCAGCAGATGACCGTGGTGACGGCGGCCCGGGTGCCCGTGTTCGGCGTGGAGTCCCTGCGCGACGCGGAGGTCACCTGGACGGCGCAGAAGAGCGGCACCGGGGCCCGGCCCTCGCTGGACGCCGTGCCGCTGTCGCTGCCCCGGCTGCCCGTGCCCTGACCCGAGGCTTCAGCCGAACGGGTAGCCCAGCACGCAGTAGAAGCCGCGGATGTAGATGGTGAGCGCCGCGAACATCTCCGGCGCGAACGTGGTGATGGCGCCGACGCCGAACATGAACGCCATCAGCAGCACCGTGAACTCCGCCATGGCCTGCCCCCGCGAGCGGGAGCGCCGCATCCACCGGTAGCCACGCGACAACCAGCCATTCATCGATTCGACTCCTGGGGAAGCGGAGCACGCTCGAGCACGAACGTGATGAGGGATTCGGGGGGACCGTCCTTGTCGAGCGGCGCCAGCGTCAGCGACAGCCGCTCACCGGGGCGCTCGAAGTCGAGCACCTCCACGCCGCGCGCGAGGCGCCGGCCCGAAGGCGCGTAGCCTGTGGAAGGCAGCTGCGCCCGGTAGAACTCCGCGAGCATCTGGGGCGTGCCGTGCGCCACCTGCGTGAGCGTGGTGCTGCCCGCGCCCAGCCCTTCGTTGCCTTCGTCCACGCGCAGCACCGTCACCGCGCCCGGCGGCTGCGGCAGCGACGCGGGCGCCGTGCCCTGCAGGTGGATGCCCTCGCGCGCCTCCACCAGCGAGGGGAACACGAGCGTGCGCGTCGTGGCGCCACCCACGCGGATGGTGGTGACGGCCACCAGCGCGCCCAGCCGCTCGTCGTAGTAGTTCACGGAGCCGCCCCCCGCGCCGTCGTCCTGCGTGACGATGTGGCGGCCCCGCAGCCGGAACTCCCGCGCGTAGAACTCCAGCACCTCGCCCGGCGGGTGGTCCGTTTCGAAGTAGAGCATCTCCATGGGGCTGCCGTTGGTCACCAGCCGGCCCATGGGCACCATCACCGCGCCGGGAAAGGGCGGGATGACCCGCGTCACCCGGCCCACGCCGGCATCCGGAAACGGCGGCGCCGGGGGCAGGGCGACCTCCGGCGTGGCGGGCGGCTTCGCCGGGGCCTCCGTCGCCGGGGCCGGCGGATCCTTCAGCAGCGCGGCGGTGGCCACGAGCGCGAGCAACCCGCCCAGGCCCAGCCAGCGCGTGAGCGCACCCGTGTGGTCCGTCAGTCCGCTCATGGGGTGCAGGCGTCGCTGTTGTAGTGGAAGTACGCCGCCGCCGCTGTCGTGGACTGCGTGTAGACGGACTCCGGCTGGTTGGAGATGGTCGCGCCCTGGAAGAAGTTCCCCCGGCACCGGTACGAGCGCATGGGCCAGTTGTCGTCCCGGCCTCCAGAGTTGGAGAGGCCGCGCTTCGTGCGGATGGCGTTGGGCTCGCAGTTGCCGTAGCAGTAGCTGGTGTCGTTGCGCCAGTAGGCGGCCTGGAGCACGTCGCCGGGCACCGTGCGCGTCGGCCGGACCGAGTTGAAGCGGCCCGCGTCCGGCACCGCGCGGATGAGCACGGACTGGCGGATGTATTCGTCGGAGAAGGGGAAATCGAGCCCCAGCACGGACAGCACCGCCGAGATGGAGTTCATCGCCCCGCCGCTGACGCCCGCGTAGACAATCTGGCTGGAGCGGTCATGCGTGAGCTGCTCCACGCGCGGATACGTCTGCGACGGAGCGTCGCCCGGTCCCCACGCCTTCCACGTGTCGTGGAAGAGGTAGAAGCGCTCCTGGAAGTTCAGGTCCAGCTGGTTGCCGTCGAAGCCCGTCGTGTAGAGCGCGACCTCCCGGGGGATGATGCGGTTGACCAGCCGGACCTGCACGTCCGCCTGGACCGCGCCCACGCTGGGGTCGAACCCCATGTCCTGGACCAGCTGCTCCGGCGAGCCGCCCAGCGCGCCAATGGCCGCGCCCGCCAGCCCCCCCACGCCGGCCTGCCCACCCATCTTGGACATCTCCACGCTTTCGAGCGGCGCGTCCGCGTTCTGGGCCTGGACCTGGAGGGTGATGCCGTTGCGGTAGGCCGTGCCCAGGTTTCCCGTCTTGGTGGAGCCATCCAGGTCCTGGTAGCGCTGCCGCGCCTCCGACGCGATGGTGGAGACGTCCTGGCGCATGGTGCGCTCGAAGGCGACGAAGCGCGCCAGCTCCGCCATCTTGATGCGCGCGCGCTGGACCTCCCAGAAGTAGTTCGCCCAGAGGACGAGCACGACGAGCAGCGGCGCCAGCAGCGCCAGCTCCACCGTGGCCGCTCCCCGCGAAGCGCGGCGGATGTGAAGGGGACGAGGGCGCATCAGTAGTTGATGCCTTGAATGAGCCATTCGCTGTCCTCCCATGCGGGCACCAGCCACTTGAGGTGATCCGCGTCCCAGTGTGTCTGCACGGGCGCCAGGCGCGCGGTCCAGAGCGGGTTGAAGAAGTTGGGCTCCTCCTTCCACGCGTTGGGGCGGTGGTAGATGGCGCGGCCCACCGCCATGGCCATCATTCCGCCCGTGCGCTGGCGGAAGTCCGCCGCGTAGCCGTCCTGCTTGCCGCCCACGTACTCCCAGGTCATGTCCAGGTACGACTCGCGGATGCCTTCGTCGTTGTTCTCCGCGGTGTTGTACTTGCCGTCGCCGTTGCCCTCCATGAACGCGTTGTTCTTCAGGTTCTCCAGCTCGTAGACGGGCTTGTTGCCGCTGCGCTCCGCGCCCATGTCCTTGCCCAGGACGATGAGGTTGCACGGGTAGCCGAAGTGGTTCTGCCGGGGGCTGACGAAGCTGGTGTCGGACGTGACGAACGGCGTGATGCCCAGCCACGGGTGGTGGTCATCCGTCTTGTTGGAGCCGTATTCCTGGTGGAAGCCGCCCCGGTTGTCCGCCGCCGCGCGGAAGCGCAGCCGGAAGACGTCGCTCCATCCGAACAGGAAGCAGGTGGGGCGCACCTCGATGCGGATGTCGTCCGACGCGAAGAGCTGATCCTTGCGGTTGTTCTCGAAGTTCTCGTCGAAGCTCTTGATCTGACTGTCCGCGGTCTTGCGGATGCGCAGCTCGCCAATGCCGACGCACAGCCGGAACTCCCATCTGCGCCCGATGAGGATGGGCCCCTCGCCCTCGGCCGTCCACGGCCGGCGCACGCCGTTGGCCAGGTTGCCCATCAGCAGGCGGTACTTGGCCATGTTCGGATCCGACAGCTTGTTGCCTGTCACCAGCTTCCCGCGCGTGAGCATGCCGGTGGGGTCCACGCCCATGGTGGGACTGCTGCTGAAGGGGCCGTCGTCCAGGACGTGCAGGAAGTTCTTGGCGTTGGAGTAGTTGATGTCGCTCGGGTTGCCGAACAGCGAGGACACGGACGCGTTGTTGAAGGACTGCCCGGAGTCCATGTCCTCGGTGACGTCCGCCCGGGGGTCGGTCTTCGAGATGACGTCCCCGTGCCCCTTCGTGGTGTAGAGGTCGAAGAGGGTGCCCGTGAGCATGGCCTCCTGGGCCAGCCATAGCGCGATGTTGAGCGCTGTGATCACGGGGATGAGCAGGCGTGTGACGGTCTCCACCGTCACCTTCCAGGCTTTTATCGCCGCGGACACAGCCGCGAAGACGGCGCCAATGCCGGGGATGTATTGCAGGTACTTGGCCGCGACGCCGATGGTGCGGTCCAGGTACACCGCGTGGCTCACGTAGGACATCAGCGTGAGCATCGCGGAGTAGTGCACGATCATCGCGCGGTTGGTGTACGCGAGGAAGTTGTAGGCCCGCGCCTCCTTCACCGCCAGCGAGTACGCCTGCGCGTCCGCGGCGTCCTGCAGCTTGATCTTCTCGTAGACGCCCTGGCCAATGCCTACCGACGTCATGATGGTGACGGCCAGCACCAGCATGACCACCACCCCAAGCACCATGGCCTGCCCGCGCTCATCGCGCCGCAGTCTTCGCATCATCCGGAACATCCGAGGGGGTCCTTCTGGCCAGCGCCGGGGGGACGCTAGCCGTCCACGGCGCAAGAGGTGGGGCCATGCGCGCCGTTGAGGAAGTTGGACTGCATGCGCATCGAATAGGTGGCCACGACGGGGATGGCGAAGACGTTGCTGTCCGCGAGCGTGCGGATCTTCTGGTGGTCGTTGCTCTGGCCCGCGCCCTGGTCCTCCAGGTGGGCCGTGAGGCTGCCGCCGTTCACCTTCTGGGTGGTGAAGTTGACGCCCCGCATGGCCAGACCGTTGAGCGCCTCGCGGCCCATGTAGAAGGCGTGCAGCTGCCAGTTCGCGAACGGGATGCGCATCTCGTAGAAGTACGTGATGCGCACCGTGAGGAGGTTGGCCTCGATGACCTGCGCGTTGCGGATGTCGTCGAAGTCCACCTCCAGGCCCGACAGGTGCGAGCCATAGGAGGAGAAGAGGGTGGGCAGCTGGCTGCGCCGGGGGTTGAGCACCTCCACCCGCACGCGCTCCAGGTCCACCTGCTCGTAGCGCTGGTTCTGGTCCGCCAGGTTCTCGTCCGTGTACGCGTCATGGACCATCGCCACGTTGACGAGCGTGTCCACGCGGCCCTTGCCGCCGGACTTGGGAGGCCCCAGGGTGGGCAGCACCGCCACGTAGGCGGCCTTCTTCATGATCTCGCAGTCGCCGCTGTTGACGATGCCCGCGCGAGCCGCCCGGTACGCCGCGTACTCCGTCATCAGCCGCGCATGGTGGAGCGTGCCCAGCTGGAGGATGCCCAGGATGAGGAACACCATCACCGGGATGACCAGCGCGGACTCCACGAGCGCCTGACCCGACTCACCGGGATGGGTTGAATGGGACCTTTTCATGGGACGTCCAATGTTCACACAGCGTGTTGCCGGGATGCCAGTTGGCGGCCCCTCGGTCGCGCGCCAGCCTTCCCCATGAAACAGGACGCCATCCAATACAAGACGCAAAAAGACGGTATCGGACACGTGGACGCGCGCGTGCCGAAAGAGGCCACCCTGCGGGTGGAGTTGAAAGCTACCGGGAGCGCTTTCCGGGTTTCGGGCCCTGCACCAGCGTGGCGACGAGGGTCTGCGCCAGCACTTCTGCTGGAGATCCCTGGAATCCGGAGCAGGTGAGCTTGAGGCTGATGATCCCGTGCAGCCCTGCCCAGAAGACCTCCGCCATCTGCTCCGCGGGTGTGGCCTCCGGGGCCCGGCCGGCCGCCTTCAGGTCCTCGCACGCGCTGACCAGCAACGCGAACGACCGGGGGCCCTCGCCGTGCTGCTTGTCCTGGAAGAGGTCCGCGGACAGCTTCGGATCCTCCATGAAGATCAGGCGGTAGGTCTCCGGGTGCTCCAGGCCAAAGGCCAGGTAGGCCTGGGCCAGGCGTGACAGCCGCTCCACCGGCTCCTTCACGGCCGCCGCCGGCTCCAGCATCGCGAGCAGCTCCTGGAAGCCGCGCACGCACAGCTCACGTGCGATGGCGTCGCGGTTCTCGAAGTGCAGGTAGAGCGTCGCGGGCGCGTACTCCACCGCGTCCGCCAGCTTGCGCATGGAGAGGGCCCCGAACCCCTCCTTCATCACCATGTCCCGCGCCACGCGGAGGATGTGCTCCCGCAGCTCCGCCCGCTGTCGCTCCTTGCGCTCCGTGATGCCCATGTCACGAGGGTAGGGCTTGACGAAATGAACATCCAGCAATAGATGAACGGTGTTCACAGAACGGTGTTTATAAAAAGTTCGTCCGTTCAATTTTCCGGGAGAGCGACATGGAAACGGTGGCCTTGTTCGGCGCCTCGGGCGTCATCGGTCAGTCTGTGGCGCGAGCGCTCCAGGCGCAGGGGTGGCCCTACCGGGTGGTGGGGCGCTCCGAGGGCAGCCTGCGCAGGGAGTCTGGCGCGGATCCCCGGGCGGAGGTGGTGACGTGGAATCCGGAGGACCCGGCCTCCATCCGCGCCGCGGCGCGGGGCGTGCGGACCCTCATCTACATGGTGGGGGTGAACTACTGGCAGTTCCACCTGCACCCGGAGCTGATGCGCCGCACGTTGGAGGCGGCCATCGCGGAGGGTGTGGAGCGGGTGGTGCTCATCGGCACGGTGTATCCGTACGGCCTGCCGCGCACGACGACGGTGACGGAGTCCCATCCGCGCGAGCCGAACTCCTACAAGGGCCGCATGCGCAAGGCGCAGGAGGAACTGCTGCTGGAGGCGGACGCCGCGGGGAAGATAAAGGGCACCATCCTCCGGCTGCCGGACTTCTACGGGCCGGGCGTGGAGCGCAGCTTCCTGTACCGGGCCTTCGTCGCGGCGAACCAGGGCAAGCGCGCCCCGCTCATCGGGCCGCTGGACACGCCGCATGAGTTCGTCTTCGTGGACGACGTGGGCCCCATCGTCACCGCGCTGATGGACGAGCCGCGCGCGTACGGCCGCTTCTGGAACCTGGCGGGCGCGGGCGCCACCACGCAGCGTGAGATGGTGAAGGAGATCTACGCGCAGGCGGGCCACGCGCCGAAGACGATGACGATGGGGAAGGGGATGGTGCGGCTGGCGGGCCTCTTCGATCCCTTCATGCGTGAGCTGGTGGAGATGTATTACCTGCTCACGAACCCCGTGCTGCTGGACGACTCCGCGCTGCGTGGGCTGCTGGGCACGGTGCACAAGACGCCGTACCCGGAAGGCATCCGCCAGACGCTCGCGGCGCTGCGCCGCGAGCAGGAGGCGAAGGCAGGTCCGGCCCGGGTCGCCGCGACGACCTGAGCCGGAGCACTCCCCTCACGCGGGCCGGGGCGCCGGGGGACGCGCGGGGCCCAGGCCGCGCTCCCGCGTGCGGGCGTTCGCCAGCCGCTGCCGGTGGCCCGCGAGCAGGTCGCTGCGGGTGAGGATGCCCACGACCTGCTGGGGCCGCGCGCGGGTGACGACGGGCAGACGGCCCACGCCCTCGTCCATCATCAGGTCCGCCGCCTCGCGCAGGGAGCTGTCATCGAAGACGACCGCGGGAGGCCGCTTCACCACGTCCCGCAGCCGCCGGCCTTCGCTTGCGTGGCCATCCAGCAGGTCCCTGCGCGTGACGACGCCCATGAGCTCGCCTTCGCGGGACACGACCGGGAAGCCCTGGTGCTTGGAGCCCGAGGCGTCGGACGCGAGCCACGCGCGCACCTCTTCCAGGAGCATGTCCGCCTGCAGCGTCACCACGAGCTTGAGGCCGTGGTCGCGCACGAGCGCCGTCCCCAACGCGTCCGCGCCCAGCTCCGTGGGGATGCGGGCGCCGCGGCGGGCCAGCTTCTCCGTCATGATGGAGTGCCGCATGAGCAGCGCGGACACCAGGTAGGACGCCGCGCAGCCGGCGAGCAGCGGCAGCAGGCCCAGCGGCTGCCGCGTGGTCTCGAAGGCGAACACCACCGACGCGAGCAGCGCGCGTGACGCACCCGCGAAGAGGGCGGCCATGCCCACCAGCGCCGCGACGCGCACGTCCACGCCCAGGCTGGGGAACAGCTGCGTGGCCAGGAGCCCCAGGCCGGAGCCCAGGCCGCCGCCCAGCGTGAAGATGGGCGCCAGCGTGCCACCTGACGTGCCGCTCCCCAGCGCGACGGACCAGGAGATGAACTTGAGCGCGCAGAAGACGAGCATCGCCGTGCCCACGAAGCGGCCGGACAGGATGTCCTCGATGTTGGTGTAGCCCACGCCCAGCGTGCGCGGGGAGAAGTAGCCCACCACGCCCACGACGATGGCGCCCAGCGCGGGCCACCACATCCAGTGGATGGGCAGCTTCTCGAACATGTCCTCCAGCCAGTACACCGCGCGCGTGCACACCACGGAAGCGGCGCCGATGACGAGCCCCAGCACGCCGTAGAACGCGAGCGCCCCACCGGACGGAGTCGTCAGGTCCGGGATGGCGAACGCGGGCTCGCCGCCCATGAAGGCGATTCTCACGCCGGTGGCGGTGGCGGTGGCCAGGGCCACGGGGATGACGGAGCGGGGCTTGAACTCGAAGAGCAGCAGCTCCACGGCCAGGAGCACGGCGGACACCGGCGCGCCGAACGTGGCGGCCATGCCCGCGGCGGCGCCCGCGGCGAGCAGCGCCTTGCGTTCATCCGCGGTGACGTGGAGCACCTGTCCCAGCAGCGAGCCCAGCGCGCCACCCGTGGCGATGATGGGCCCCTCCGCACCGAACGGGCCGCCGGTGCCGATGGCGACCGCCGCCGACAGCGGCTTGAGCAGCGTCATGCGGGGCGGGATGCGGCTCTGGTTGAAGAGCACCTGCTCCATGGCCTCCGGGATGCCGTGGCCCCGGATGGCCCGCGAGCCGTAGCGCGCCATCAACCCCACGATGATGGCGCCCACCACGGGCACCAGCACCACCCAGCCGCCCAGCGTGTTGTCCCCGGGCGACACCGGCTGCGCGGACAGCCGCCCGAAGAAGGCCAGGTTCGTGACGAAGTGGATGAGGGCGCCCAGCCCCTGGGCCACCAGCCCCGCGGCGATCGCGAGCACCACCGCCAGGCCGCTGATGAGCACGGTGCGGGAGTCCACCGCCACGGAGATGGGAGGGGTGCGCAGGCTGGCGAGCGCGGGGCCCATCGAGGGGGCCACGGGGAGGCTGGAGCGCGTCTCTGCCCCCTCGCCCAGGCCCTCTTCGATGCGTTCCACGTCAGGTTTCTTCATCGGTGTGCTCCTGTGTCTTGCTGCGCCGCGAAGGGCGCGAGGTTTCTTCTTCGAAGAAGAGCGGGGCCACGTCCCCGTCGAGCCCCAGGGCGCGCACCCAGGCGTCCAGTCCCTGGACCAGTCCCGCGCGCACGTCGGGCTTCAGCCCGCGCAGCCCGGAGATGAGCCGCGCCTGGGCCATGGGCGGCGCCTTGCGCACCAGCGCGCGGCCCTTGGGCTCCAGCGCCACCTCCACGCGGCGGCCGTCCTCGTCGGAGCGGCGGCGGCTCACCAGCCCCTGCTCAATCAGCTTCGTGACGACGACGGACACGCTGCTCTGGTGCGTGAGCGTGCGCTCCGCGAGCGTGTTGATGGAGCAGGGCCCGGACTCCGCCAGCTCCTGGAGGATGAAGAGCTGGGCGCCGCTGATGCCCACCAGCCGTTCGGAGGCGCGAGCGGAGACCCGCAGCAGGCGCACCAGCCGCCGCACGCCGTCCATGGCCGCGCGCACCTCGCCGGACACGTCCGGGGACGTCGGCGTTCGATTTGTATGGGAGCCCATATAACTGCCCGCAACCTACGGAGCAGGGGGGGCGGGCACAAGCAAAAGTGCGGGGGATGCCAGGCCGCCGGGGGGCAGACGGGCGGACTCACCGTCGGAGCGCACGGCCGGGACGTGTCACGGCTGGAACGACAGCGAGGCCCGGCCATGAAGCCCGGGCCTCGCGAGGATGCGGACCGCGGCTCAGGTGCCGGCGGTGAGGGATTGCTCGGCGGAAGGGTGTTCCTCGCTGCACACCTGCGAGGCCGCCTCGGCCTGGCGGGCCTCGGCCCCGGTCACGGAGGCGGTGGGCTCGGAGGGCGCGGGGGTTCCGTTCAGGCAGGGGGTGCCCATGTATTCACCACACGTCATGGAATACTTGGGCCCCAGATAGCACTCCGTGTCGCAGTAATTGGCTGCACAGAAGCTGTTGCTGCACTGGGGCGGCAGGGCAAGGGCAGCCGTGGGGACCAGCGAAAACACAGCGGAGGCAGTCAACAGGGACTTCACCAACGTGCGCATGCGTGCTCCTCGTGAGGGAACGGCGTGGGCACCGTGAGCCTGTTTCCCAGACAAGTCAATGCATGTCATTGGGAGGGTTTGTCATCACCCTGGGATGAAACGTGTTGTTGGGAAACTTTCCGGCGTGACGGTGCAACGCCTTGCGTCGCGAGCGGTGGCGGTACCGACGCGGTGTCGCGCTGCGCCAGCAGCCAGTCCACGAAGAGGCGCGCGGCGGGACGCAGCCTCCGGTGCGCGGGGTACACCACGAAGTAGCTGGCGCGGGTGGGCACGATGGGCCCGGGCAGCCGGATGAGGCGGCCGTCCGCGAAGTAGGGCGTGGCGATCTTCTCTCGCGCCAGCGCCGCGCCCAGGCCCTGCACCGCGGCCATCAGCGCGCCGGTGGTGTCGCTGAAGCTGTAGCGCTCCTCGAACCGGGCCCCGCGCACGCCCGCCGAGCGGAACCAGTCCTGCCAGCCCTGACGGGACAGGTCCGCGATGAGCGGGAGCTTCGCTACCCCCTCCGCGTCGTGCACGTGCTCGATGCCCGCGAGCCGTGCTGAGGCCACGGGGAACAGGGCGTCGTCCATGAGCGGCTGCGCGCTGAGGCCGGGCCAGGGCCCCTGGCCATAGCGGATGCCCAGGTCCGGCCCGCCCTCGTCGAAGCGGGTGAGCGCCATCTCCGTGTCCACGTGGATCCGCACGCGCGGATGCCGCGTGGTGAAGTCCGGCATGCGCGGCAAGAGCCACGCGTAGGTCAACGAGTGCACGGTGGTGACCCGCACCACGGCGTCCTCGTCCCGTGAATGCTTGAGCCCCCCGAGCACGTGGTCCATGTCCGACAGCGCGCTGCTGGCGGCGTCCGCGAGCTGGCGCCCCTCGGCCGTCAAGGCCACGCCCCGGGCATGCCGCTGGAACAGGGCGACCCCCAGCCGGTCCTCCAGCTTGCGCACGTGGTGGCTGACGGCGCTCGCGGTCAGGTGCAGCTCCTCCGCGGCGCGGGCGAAGTTCTGGTGTCGGGCGGCGGACTCGAAGGCCGCCAGGGCGGGGAGCAGGTCGGTGCGCAGGTGCATGGGGACGAGCCTCAAATCTGGCTCATGTCTGCCACGGAAAGGATGCGCTTGTGAAGAAAGGGCCCCGGCGTGAAGAGAGGGCCAGACAGAAACCAGATTCCTTCCTCGCACGAGGGCCGCCATGAGCGCATCCGGTCTCACCCATCCCCAGGCCGTGACTCCTACCTTCAACAGGGCGTGGCTCACGCCCCTGGAGCTGGGCGGGCTGGCCGCCATCTGGGGCGCGTCCTTCCTGTTCCTGCGCATCGCGGCGCCGGCCTTCGGTCCCATTCCCCTGGTGGAGCTGCGCCTGGTGCTGGGCGCGGCGGTGCTGATGCCCTTCCTGTGGCGTGCGCGCTCGTCCATCCCTCCCGCGCTGTGGCCCCGGCTGGCGCTGGTGGGCGTCATCAACGCGGCGGTGCCCTTCTCGCTGTTCGCCTGGGCCGCGCGGCAGGCCCCCGCGGGCGTCGGGGCCATCACCAACAGCATGGCGGTGCTCTTCACCGCCCTGGTGGCCTTCGTCTTCTACGGCGAGCGCATCGGGGCCCGGCGCGCGGTGGCGCTGCTCACGGGCTTCGCCGGGGTGGTGGTCCTGGCCAGCGGCAGGTCCGCGGGCGCGAGCGTCGCCTGGGCCGTGGCGGCGGGGACCACGGGCGCGTTCCTCTACGGCATCGGCGGGAACCTGGTGCGCCGCCACTTCGCCGGACTGCCGGCCGCCGCGGTCGCCTCCGCCACGCTGGCCTGCGGCGCGGTGCTGCTGCTGCCCTTCGCCGTGGCCACGTGGCCCACGGAGTCCATTGGCATGCGCCCCTGGCTGGCGGGAGCGGCCCTGGGCGTCGTCTGCACCGGTCTGGGGTACGCCGTGTTCTACCGCCTCATCCAGCGCATCGGCGCGCCGCGCGCCGCCGTCGTCACCTACCTGGTGCCGCTGTTCGCGCTGACCTGGGCCTGGCTGCTGCTGGGCGAGCCGCTGACGCCCACCATGCTGGTGGCGGGCACCCTCATCCTGGGGAGCGTGGCGCTGGGGCAGTCCTCCTCCGCGCCCAAGGCGAAGTGAGGCGTCAGCGCCGCTCGAACTTCCAGATGCGGTAGCCGTCGCGAACCGGCTGCATGAACCGCCGGACGATGAACGCCGGGACGCGCTTCCCGGCCAGCTCCAGGGCGCGCAGGGGGACGGAGGTGGAGGACACGGCCGTGTAGCCCGCCTCCAGGAAGAGGGACTCCGGCGTGTCCGTCATGTCCTGGAAGGACGCGCCCATGCTGGCGATCACCGCGTGCAGGTCCGCGCTGTACTCGCGCTGGAAGCGGGCGCGCATCAGGTCGCAGTACACGGCATGGTGGGGGAACACCTGCTGGAGCACCGCGAGCATGTCCCGGCGCTGCGCGTGCGACAGGTACATGAGCACGCCCTCGATGATGACGTGCGTGCGCCGCGAGTCTTGGTAGGGCTCCAGCTTCCGGGCGAGCGACTCCGTCGCGAAGTCGATGGGGAGCCGCTCGAGCGGATTCTTCGCCTCCGACACCGGCAGCTTCGCGTCCTTGAGCGTGAGGATGGCGGGCTCGTCCACCTCCAGCCACCGGCCTCCACGCAGGCGGTAGGCCCGCGTGTCGAAGCCCGCGCCCAGCACCACCACCCGCGCGTCGGGAGCGCGGTCCAGCTCCTCCTGAACCAGCGCGTCGATGATTTGATGCCGCGCGGCGTTGCTCGCGTTGGGCCGGTCGAACGACTGGAAGCGGGACCAGATCTGCCGCGCCTCGTCATCCATGAAGCGGGACGCGAAGGTGTCATTGCCCAGCGGCCGTGGCTTGCGCGCGTCCTCCGCCCGGCAGGCCAGGGTGTAGTACGCGGTCTTCGAGATGGCGTTGGCCATGGTTTGAGCTCCTTGAAACCTGCTCGCAGCTTGCATGAGATACGCGCTTTCTCGAAAGGTTGGTCCAGATGCGATTCATGATGGCGCTGAGCGTGGTCGCGTTGGGAGCGGGCTGTGCCCATGCTCCGAAGCCGGCGGACGACCCGGCCGCGCGGGCCCAGCAGCTCTCGGCGGAAGCAGAGCAGGCCTACAAGGCGCTGGACTTCGAGCGGTGCGCGGAGCGGTTCCAGGCTGCCGGCGAGGCGTCCCAGGAGGGGCCGGACCGCGCGGATTCCTTCTACCGGGCCGCGGGATGCGCCTCGCTCGCGGGCCACGCGGACGCGGCCGTGGACGTGCTGAAGCGCGCGGTCCAGGGCGGCTACTACGACGCGGATCACCTCGAATACAACCCGGAGCTGGCGGCGCTGCACGCGCTGCCCGCGTGGAGCGGCATCGTCGCGGAGGCCCGCGCCAACCTGGCGAAGGCACCCGAGGCGCCCTTCATGACGATGACGCTCATGGGCGTGGATGCCTTCGGTTCGCGGAAGGTGGACCAGGAGACGGTCCAGCGGCTGATGGGGCTGGAGGTGGGCAAGCCCATCGTGGGCAGCGGCGCGATCTTCAGGCAGAAGGAGGCGGCGCTGCGTGAGCAGTACGGCCTCGCCTACGCCCAGGTGAGCATGTCCATCTACTTCGCCGCGGAGCGCAAGGGCTCCGCCTTCGTGGTGGTGGACATGGTGGACGCCGAGGACGCGGCCCGGCTGCGCTTCCTCCCCGCGCCCAAGGGACACCCCACGGATCCGGAAGGACTGATTGCCCGGTGGAACGATTATGTGGAGCGCCTGCAGCACCTCCAGATGCAGGGGAAGATGTCTGAAGACTCCAGCTGCAAGGTCGCGAATTGCATCGGTGGGTTCGGCCATCCGGACCTCGCGTCCTTCGAGCCGGAGTTCCTCGCGAAGGTGCCAACGCAGCTGGACGCGTTGACCGCCGTCCTGCGCGAGGATGCGGACCCGGAGAAGCGGGTCGCGGCGGCCTACCTGCTGGCCTACGCCCCCACGCTCGAGGAGACCGCGCAACGGCTGCAGCCCTCCATCCGGGATCCGGAGTCCGGCGTGCGCAACAGCGTGCTGCGGGTGCTGGCGTCCACGCAGGAAGCCGCGACGAAGCCCCTGCTGGACGTGGCGACGGTGGCGGACGCGGTGACGATGCCGAAGGCGAGTGACCGCAACAAGGCGACGCACCTCCTCAACTACCTGCTGGACGACCTTTCACCCGAGGCGCTGAAGGCGCAGCGTGCCGGGCTGCTCCGCCAGCTGGGAGACCACCTGGTCCGGATGTCCGCGCTCACGTTGCCCATCAACCGCGACCCCGCGGTCCTGGTGTTGAAGCAGCTCTCCGGTGAGCAGTACGAAACGGCCGAGGAGTGGCGCGCGTGGCTCGCGCGTCAGCCGAAGACGGAAGGGTAGGGGACCGCTCAGCCCCCGACGACGACGGAGACGGGCGTGGAGAACTGCCGCACGACGCAGTCCTCCGCGCCCCCGTCCTCCCACGCCAGCATCGCGAACTCGGCCGGTTCATCGAGCGCGATGATGGGGTGGTGCCACACGCCCCGGTGGTAGTTCACGCCCTGGCCGGGGCCGCAGACGAACGCCACGAGCCCGTCCAGGTCGGGCCCGCCCGAAGGCGCGGTCGGCGCGACGCAGACGAGGAAGCGCGAGCAGCGCATGGGCAGGAACGCCTGGCTGGACTGGGGATGGTGTTCGAGCAGCTTCACCGTGAAGGGAAGCGGCTGCGGCACGGAGCGGAACACCGCGAGGTTGGGCTTCGCTCCCGGCCGGCCGTTCTCCAGCCGCGCCGACCAGTCGAAGCGCACCGCGGTGCCCTGGTTCGCCGAAGCGCCGCTCTTGAGCCCGGCGGACACGACGTCGCCAAACGGAGCGAAGCCCTCCGGCGTCAGGGGCAGGGCGACGATGGAGCGGAGCGGGGCGGAAGCGTCCTTCATGAGGGGACTATAGGGGCGAGTGCCCGGGGTCCCACCTCACCCCAGGTAGTCGGGGTTCAAGGAGAACACGTCTCTTTCTTGACATCGCGCGTCTAGACCTCTACAGGAGGTGAAATTGAGAATGCCTATCGTTTTCATGTCCGGGTCCCCGTCCCGGCTGGAAAGGGCAGGCGCTCATCCCCCCACTCCAAGAGGCCATTGCCGATGAAGCATCTGTTTGCCTTGCGTTCCTTGCGACTCTCCACCGCGGCGATCGCCCTGTCCCTGTTCGTGGGCTGCGGCGACGACGAAGAGGAAGGAACGGACACGAACGGTCCGCTGTACGCCATCACCACCCAGATGCTCGCGGAGGACCCCTCCGACAGCTACGTCCTGGTGACGCCGGACGCGGAGAAGGCCGCGACGCTGTCGCTGGACGGTGCCATCAAGATCACCGGCCGCGCGCTGGGTGTGGGCGTCCCGAAGACGGGCTCCGTCTACGTGGTGAGCGACGTGAGCGCCACGGTGACCCGCTACACGCTGAACAGCGCGGGGAAGCTGGAGGCCTCGGGCACCGTGAGCTTCGCGCCGCAGGGCGTGACGTCGCTGGGCGAGTACCAGGCCAACTTCCAGTTCGTCTCGGAGACGAAGGCGTACTTCTTCGACGGTAACGCCGCGAAGATCGTCATCTGGAACCCCAAGGACATGACCGTGACGGGCACCCGCCCGCTGGATGCCCTGGTCCTCCCGGACACGGTCATGGCGTTCTCCGGCGCGGTCGTGCAGACCGGTGGGCAGATCATCATGCCCGTGGGCTGGCGGCCGGTGGAGGGCAACAGCGTCACGAAGAAGGCGGGCGTGGTCTCCATCGACACGGCGACGGACGCCGTCACGCTCGCGACGGACGACCGCTGCGGCTACACGCACGACGCCGCGCTCGGCACGGACGGCAAGGTCTACATCGCGACGGAGGCGTACGGCGCGGCGTCGCGCCGGGTGGTGGGCGAGGAATCGCCGGAGCCCTGCCTGCTCCGGTTCGATCCCACGACGCGCGACTTCGACAAGACCTTCTATCGCTCGCTGGCGGAGCTGGTGGGCGGTGGCACCGCGGGCGCGCTCATCCCCAGCCACACGCCGGGAATGGCGTATGTGCGCGTGCTCGATGAGAGCATCACGCCGGTGTCGGAGGGTTCGCATCCGCGCACGCTCGCGAGCGGCACGGGCTGGCAGTGGTGGGAGCTGAACCTGGCCACGCTGACCGCGACGCGGAAGGCCGACTTCCCGTCCACCTCCGGCAGCGTCTTCCTCTTCGAGTCCGAGAACCAGACGCTCTACACCGAGTTCGGCGCCGGCGCCTCGTCCACCACCTTCCGGGTGCTGGGCGACAACGGCAAGCCCACGGTGAAGACGCAGGGCCTGTCCTTCTCCTTCCTCCAGCTGCGCTAGTCCCAGGAACAAAAACCATGAACAGCAATTCGATGCGTCACGCGGGCGTGTTTGTCATTGCGCTGTTGGGGGCGACGTCCGCCTTCGCCACCAGCACGGGCATCAGCGGCAACTCCGGCAAGGACACGGCGACCTGCAACACCTGCCACAAGGGCGGTGAGGCCCCCACCGTGGAGTTCGAGGGCCCCTCGACGCTGGAGAAGGGCGCCACCGGCCAGTACACCCTCATCATCCGGGGCGGGGCCGCGAAGACGGGCGGCGCGGGCATCGCCGTGGACGACGCGGGGGCCAGCCTCGTGGCCGGCACCGGGCTGAAGAAGCTGGGCACCGAGCTGTCCCACTCCGCGCCCCAGGCCTTCACGGGCACGGAGCTGCGCTTCAACTTCTCGCTCGTCGCGCCCGCCACGGACGTCACGCTCAACCTCTTCGGCGCGGGCAACTCGGCGAACGCGGACCAGAAGAGCGACGGCGACCGTGCCGCCTCCACGAAGCTGAGCATCAAGGTGGGCACTGGCTCGCCCGTGGCGGAGCAGCCGGGCGGTGACGAGGATGAGGGCGGGGGCTGCGCCGCCGCGAGCAGCGCTCCGTTCTGGGCGCTCGCGCTGGCGGGGCTGCCGCTGGCGGTGATCCGCCGCCGCCGGAGCTGAAGCACCCACGGCCGTGTTGAAGCATGAGGCCCCTTTCCCGCGTGCGTGGGGAAGGGGCCTTGTGCCGTCAGTCCGTGTTACTTCGCGGCGACGGTGGACTCGCCCAGGACGTTGAAGGTGCTGGCGGCGGCCTTCACGTCGATGGCGGAGAAGCCGGTGTACGGATGGTGGCCGTCGCCGATGTCCTCGACGATCTCCAGGAAGTCGCCGCTGACGCGCTTGCCATCCTCCTCCAGCGCGCGGGGCGCGCTTGCCCCCACCGAGCCACCCTGCGACCCGGAGGTCCCTCCTCCGGGCAGGGCATCACGCGGCCAGGACGCGTGGCGTGTCAGGTCACAGCCAGGGGCCCTGCGTCACCTGTCGTGTCACCGGGGGAGCGGAGGGAGCGAGCCCCGGGCTCCCGGTCGGCAAAGGGCCGGAAGGACACGGCGCGCGCCGCCTCCTCCCTGGCATCCCGGCCTCCCGTCTCCACCGTGAGTGAAGGAGGCAATGACAGTCATGGCGCAGGGATATTCCATCAATATCGGTTTGAACGCGGTGGATCCGAAGCACTATGGGGGCTGGGATGGCCAGCTGCTGGCGTGCGAAGCGGACGCCGAGGACATGGTCAGCATCGCGAATGCGCAGGGGTTCAGCCGCGTCCGCCCCTTCCTCACGAAGGACGCCACGCGCGAGAAGGTGCTCGCGGAGCTGGGCGAGGCGGCGTCGGTGCTCCAGGCGGGGGACCTGCTGCTGTTCAGCTACTCGGGGCACGGCGGCCAGCTCCCCGACATGAACGGCGACGAGGACGACGGCCTGGATGAGACGTGGTGTCTGTATGACGGGGAGCTCGTCGACGACGAAATCTACCAGGCGATGGGGAAGCTCAAGGCGGGCGTGCGGGTCTTCATGCTCTCCGACAGCTGCCACAGCGGCTCGGTGAGCAGCGTGGCCTACGCGGCCCTGCGCTCCAGCGGCAGCCTGCAGCTGCTGGCGGATTCGATGCGGACGACGGTGCCCGCGGAGCGGCGCTTCAAGGAGATGCCCCTGGGCATCGAGCGGCGCACGTACCGCGAGAACAAGCAGATGTACGACGCCATCCTGAAGGGGTTGCCCAAGGATGATCCCAGGCTGACGCTGAAGGCCACGGTGCTGCTCATCTCCGGCTGCCAGGACAACCAGCTCTCCAGCGATGGCGAATACAACGGCCTCTTCACCGCCAAGCTGTTGCGCGTCTGGAACGAAGGGAAGTTCACGGCCAGCTACCCGACCTTCCACCGCCGCATCCTGCGCACCATGCCGCCCATCCAGTCTCCGGCGTACTCCGTCATCGGAGTCCCCAGCCGCGAGTTCGAGCGGATGGTGCCATTCCACGTCAGCTGAGGCCTTGAGCCGGCTCAAGCCGTTGCCAGGGGAGCGATGAGGCTTCTCGCCCCATCGCTCCCTTCATTTCAGCAGCGCTTCCTAGTCCTTCGTGCAGACGACGTCGTCGACCTGGAGGTGGTCTCGGTCGGCGACGCTGCGGCTCGGGTAGAAGAACAGGCGCCAGTCGCGCACGTTGCCGGTGAAGCGGAAGAACACCGGCTGCCACTCGTCGCTGTCCACCGTGATGAAGTCCGTCTGCGGGCTCCAGCCGCCGCTCGAGTAGCTGCGGTGGCGGATGCTGCCGTGGCCGCGCACGCGGTACGAGCAGGAGTAGTTGCCCGTCGGCACGTTGAACTTCTCGGTCGTGAAGCGCTCAGCGATCTGGATGGGCACCACGAACTGCAGCGCCGCCGAGCCGCCGTGCACCGCGCTCGTGTAGCGCGCGAGGCGCGAGGGCTTGATCTCCGTGCCCGGGTCCGCGATGCCGTTGTCCTGGCCGTACCAGAAGTCCGGGACGTAGTTGTTCCCGTAGTAGGGGATGTTGCGGGTGCTCCAGTTCTCGAAGCCGCCGTTGCGGATGATGTTCGCGGAGTGCTCGGCCGCGACGCAGCGGCGGGTGGCCGGGTCGCAGGCGGGCAGGGCGCCCTTGCAGTCATAGGTCGTGAAGCAGGCGCCTTCGGCCAGCTCGCACACGCCCGTGGTGGGATTGCAGCTCGTCGCCGGGTTGCTGCACGTGACGCCGGCGCAGGGGTCGCCCTCGATGCAGAGGTGCGAGGCGGTGTCGCAGACGGGCGTCTCCGGAGTCCCCGCGCAATCCGCGTGGCGGGTGCAGCGGTCCTCGGCGGTCACGCAGGTGTGGGTCGCGTCGCAGGCCTGCCACTCGCTGCAGTCCGCGGAGTCTTCGCAGCGGCCGGAGAGCGGCTGGCAGGTCGCGGTGGCGTTGTCGCAACGCGCCCAGGCCTCGCAGCTGACCGTGTCGCACGGCTCGGGGGCCCGCACACAGCGCACGTTGTCGATGAGCAGGTGGTCGCCGCTGGTGTTCCGGACGCTGAAGATGAGCTCGAAGGTGTCGAAGACGGAGCTGGCCAGGTTGAAGTTGTAGCTCACCTGGGTCCACGTCCGGCTGTCGATGGAGGTGTAGGACGAGTAGCTGGAGAAGTCGGTGCCGAAGAAGCCGTTGCGGATGTCACCGGTCCCCCGCGCCTGGTAGGTGCACGAGTAGCGGCCCGCGGGCATGGACTTCGCCGCGGTGCTGAAGCGGCGGTGCGCGGTCAGGGTGTTGATCAGCCGGGCCGCGTTCACGCCCTCGAAGGGCTGCGACGTGACCTTCTGCACCACGGTTTCGATGTTCGTCGTGCTCCCGGACCACAGGGCCGGAAGCGCACCGGGCCACTCCTCGAAGCCGCCGTTGTCGATGACGTTCGCGTCCGGCGTCTCAGTGCCGGAATCCGGCGTCTCGGTGCCGGAGTCCGGCGTCTCGGTGCCGGAGTCCGGCGTCTCGGTGCCGGAGTCCGGGGTCTCCGAGCCCGCGTCAGGCGTTTCCGTGCCGGAGTCAGGCGTCTCGGTGCCGGAGTCAGGCGTTTCCGAGCCCGCATCCGGCGTCTCGGTGCCGGAGTCCGGCAGCGGATCGCCCGAGTCGGGCGTCTGGGGGCCCGCGTCCGGCCGGGACTGCCCGGCGTCAGGCGCCTCCGGAGAAGTCGAATCACCACCGCACGCGACGACCAACACCAACAGCGAAGTCAGACACACTCGAAACAACTTCAACGCAGCCTCCGGTTCCAGGACTGGATCTTTCGTACCACACTGTACCGGAGAGCACCCTCCCCAGGGGTCGTTGGGGCGCTTCTTCCTCCGGAATGGGGCGCGGACCGTCGAGGGCCACGTCCCACGCCGGTGAGCCCCGCTCTCGCGTCAGAGCGTCTTGAGGTACTCGATGATGGCCAGCCGCTCCGGGTCGGTGAGCACGGAGTTGAACTCGTGGCCGCCATTGTCCTGGCCGAAGGCGTTGGTGTTGTAGATCTTCCGGTCCTCCAGCTGCTGCCGCGTGCGGGTGGGCGGGAAGAGGATGTTCCAGGAAAGAGCCAGGTTGCTGAAGAGCACGTTCATCATCTCCTGCGCCAGGGGCGTGGTGAACTCGTCGCCCGGCTGGCAGTTGATGTACGGCGACACCGCTGGATTCAGGGGCGTGCGCCACTTGCAGGGGATGGTGTCGTACTTCCAGCCGAGCCTGGTGGAGTCGTAGGCGCGCTGCAGGTCCGTGTCGAAGCCCATGACGGTCAGCGGCTGATCCCACCGAGGCGGCGCGGAGACCCGGCGCCAGATGGGCTTGCGGTCGGCGGGCTTGAGCACTTCCCAGACATTGGGAACCGAGCCGTTGTGGAGGTACGGCGCGGTGGCCCAGACCCCGTACAGCGGCGGCGCGAGGTAACCGGGCTCCCGATTGCCTCGGATGTGCGGCTGGTTCTGCGGACCACAGTCGTTGGCGGTGCCAGCCGTCGAGGGATAGCCGAAGAAGTTCTTGGCGCCCGCGGACTGGACCGCAGCGTTATTGGTGTTCACCCGGACCGGGTCGGTGCCGATGATTCTCAGAGGGGCGATGTAGCTCGCCATGCCCTCGAGCGCCGGTGTCGCCAGGAAGGCCGGGTTGTTGACGTAGCGAGGCGCGTAGGCCCCATGGCAGCTCGCGCACGAGCCGTTGCCCTGCGGCCTCGGCACGGTGTTGTTGCGCCCCGGTGCCCACATGTCGAGCGTGTGGAACAGCACCGCCCCCTGTTCGGCCAGCGCCTGGTTGATGGGCAGGGGATAGGGCGGTGACTTGAGGGAATCCACCCAGGTGTTGAGCGACGGGCCGTTGTCCCGCATCCAGTCCTGTCCCGCTTCACTCAACGGCCCGCCGGCGCTTCCGAACAGGCCGATGAACGGCGTGTAGAACACCATGTCCACGCGCGGCGCATCCATGGGGAAGACGCCGTCGACGAACTTCACCGGCCGGTGCCCCATGTTCCACCAGGCGGGCGTATCCATTCCGGCGGTCGAGCCGGAGTTGATGAGGCCAATCACCTCGGAAGGCGTCAGCAGGTTCTCGTCCGGGAACAGGAAGGCGAGGTTGATGTCGCTGGCGTTGTTGGTGCCACGGGTCCGGTTGAGGTTCAGGAACGTGGCCAGCGACGCCGGGTAGCCCAGGGGCAACAGGTCGCTCAGGAACAGGTCCAGGTCCGCCAGGCTGCTGCCGCCGCCCACCTGCACCCCGAGGCCCGGGCCGTCCCCGGGCTTGCCCACCATGCCGCTGTGGCAGGCGTGACAGGTGACACCGATACGGCCGCTCCAGCTCCCATCCGGGTTGCGGAGCTGCGTGAGCATCTGCGGCAGCTGCCCGCTCCCGCCGTTGGAGAGGTTCGGAAACTGCCCGGGCAATGGATAGGGATTGCGCTCGGTGTTCAGCCCCGACCCATAGCGCTGGGCGACCAGGGTGTCGAAGTTGTCGGGGCGGAAGGGAAAGCCCCAGACGCGCCACAGCTCGTTGTACTGCGCCGCGGAGAAGGTGGCGATGCCGAACGCGGCCTCGGGCCGCGTGTAGTCGGTGCCGGTGAACAGCACGCCCACGCCGGGATGGCCGTTGGTCAGAAGCCCCTCGCCATGCGCGAAGCGCGCACGCAGCTCGCCACAGGTCTTCGCCGCTCCCTGCTCCTTCACGGCCTCCGGGTCGACATGGCAGTTCTTCCAGTAGGCATTGAAGTGCACCGCCCGCCCGTCACTGATACCGGGCTGCACCAGGGTCCGGGGATCCACCGGCAGGAGCGCGCTGTCCGGCCTGCCATAGCAGAAGTCCCACTGCGCCGAGCCGCCTCGGCTGCTTCCCAGCAAATCACCCGCGGCGCTGACTCCAGGCACTGACAACACCGCCAGGACAGACAGCATGCGAACGAATGGCACGGCGGCGCCGCTTCCGACGAACGACCTTCTCTCAACGGGCATGAGCTCCTCCTGCTTCGCGGCGGGCTTCTCTGACGGCGAGGCGGAGGGGCGTGCGGAGGAGGAGGGTCGGGCGCCTCGCTCATCGAACGATAGGTCGCTATTGGCGCCCCGTCAATAACGTATGGAAGGCCCGAGCCGCCTGGGTGGAGACCTCAGGGGTTGCCCAGCAGCTCCAGCGCGGAGGTGGTCAGCAGGGTGACGCCGGTGCGCAGCGCGCGCTCGCGGTCCGGGGCGTAGAAGGGCGAGTGCGGGGAGGGCAGCGCCTCCTCCGCGCCCCTGGCCTCGGCGAAGCGTTTGGGCTCGGTGATGCCCAGCCACAGCATCACGGAAGGCACGCCCGCGCGGCCGTACTCGGAGAAGTCCTCTCCGCCCATGACGGATGGCGTCTCGCTGAGGTTCTTCTCGCCCATCACCTTCGCCACCGCGTCCACCAGCCGCTTCGTGAGCGCAGGGTCATTGAAGGTGGCGGGCGTGCCTTCGGTGACGGCGACGTCGGGCGGGCGGGGCGCTCCAGAGGCCATCGCCTCTGCCTTGGCGATGCGCTCGATGCCGGCCAGCAGCGCCTTGCGCACCTCCGGCTTGTACGTGCGCACCGTGAGCTGCAGTCGCACCTCGTCCGGGATGATGTTGTGCTTGGTGCCACCGTGGATGGAGCCCACGGTGATCACCGCCGGCTCCAGCGGGCTCTTCTCCCGGCTGACGAGCGTCTGGAGCGAGAGGATGGTTTGCGCCGCCATCACCACCGGGTCCACGGTGGTGTGCGGGTACGCACCGTGCCCGCCCTTGCCGTAGAGGGTGACGTCCACCGAGTCCACGCTCGCCAGCGCATAGCCGGGGGTGAACTGCACCGTCCCCGCCGCGGCGTTGGCCACGGTGTGCATGGCCACGGCGACGTCTGGCTTGGGGAAGCGCTTGAACAATCCGTCCGCAATCATCTGCCGGGCCCCCGCCCCAATCTCCTCGGCCGGCTGCCCCACCAGCATCAGCGTGCCCCGCCACCGGTCCTTCGTCCGCGCCAGCAGCGTGGCCGTGCCAATCCAGGACGTCATGTGCACGTCGTGTCCGCACGCGTGCATCACCGGGACTTCCGTCCCGGCTCCATCCTTCGCCTTTGTCTTGCTGGCGTAGGGCAGCCCCGTCTTCTCCTCCACCGGCAGCCCGTCCAGGTCCGTGCGCAGCATCACCGTGGGCCCCTTGCCGTTGCGCAACAGGGCCACCACGCCGTGCCCGCCCACCTTCGGGGTCACCTCGAAGCCGAGCTTGCGCAGGCGCTCGGCCAGCTTCGCCGCCGTCTTCTCCTCCTGGAGTGACAGCTCGGGCGTCTGGTGCAGGTCGCGGTAGAGCGCGTCCAGTTCGGGGTAGAGCGCGTCCAGGCCCGCGAGGACCGTGGGCGAGGGCGCCGCCGCGAGCACGGGGCCGCCGGGCGCCGCCACACAGGCGAAGAGCAGGGGAAGCAGGGGGAGCGTTTTCACCAGGGGGCCTCCTGACCGTCAGGGAGCCCCCACTGTACCCGGGCGAGGCCTACATTCGAGTCGTGGCCAAAGGGGGGACACATGTCCACGAGCAGCCTGCCTACCGAGGTCGAGCTCATCTACGAGCTCATGCCCTGCAACGCCATGCGCTCGGCGCAGGAACCCCTCCGGCCGCCCCATCCCTGCGCCTACTTCCGTCAGTGGGGGAGCTACCACAGCTACGACTACGTGGAGGATCGCCCGCCTCCTGAGCCGGGGATCGTCCACCCGGCGAAGTACGTAGGGCGCGCACCCCTGGTCCCCGAGGCGCTGAGTGGCTGCCGCAAGGCCCCCATCATGGCGGTGGGGATCAATCCCAATCTCCCCGCGTGGTGGAGCGCGAAGCGCCAGTCGCTCTACCCACTGTTCGACGACTACCAGCAATACGCGCACTACTTCCGCTACCGCGCGGTGGACAAGCTGGAGGTGCCGCGCGCCGACTACGAGCGCTTCGGCGGCGGCGCGCAGGACACCCCGTACTCCGACTTCGAGCTTCAAGTGCCTGAAGACGAAACCGGTGTTCGCAGGGTGCCCCTCCAGCTCCAGCCCCAGAAGATGTATGAGACGTATCAAGGGCTGCTTGACGCCGTGGCGGAGCAGATGGGCTGGAGTGGGCACAAGCTCCGGGTCGGAGAGGATCTCTCCTACGGGAACATGGTGGCGTGTCCCTCGGCGAAGTGGACCACGAAGGCCTCCCCGGAGGATCCGAAGCTGCCTCCGATGACGGTCCCCCAGCGGGATGGCATCGTCGGTGAGTGCTTCCGCAAGCGGAGGTATTTCCTGCGACAGCTCTTCCAGAGCCTTCCCTCCGTGCTGCTGTGCTTCAGCCAGAGCACCGCGAACGCGCTCATCTCCGAGTTGAAGGAGCTCTTCGTGAAGGGGGCTCCCCAGCCAGGGGAGCCGCTGGAGTCGCTGATGTCCCGGGAGATCCGCCTGAGGTACGGCGCCGCGCCGGATGGCAGCGAACTGGGGGCGCGAGTCATCTTCGCGCCGCACATCACCGGGGACTCCGCCGACTTCGAGAAGTCCCGAGCGCGGGTCATCGAGCAACTCCTGGAGGAGGCCAGGGCGGGACGGCTCGCCCTGAATCCGCAGACCGGGCACCTGCGGCGCCCCAAGGGCGCCTGCGTCCTCTGCACCCTGATGCGGATTGGTCCGTGTGACTACGAGCGGGAGCTTCAGCCGCTCAGCCTGCAACCGGAGAAGCCAGCACAGCTCGCGCGGGTGCGAGAGACATTGGCCGTGTCCCCTCCAGTTCCGGTGGCCTGGGGCGACACGGATGAAGAGGCAGGGGAACGCTTCGACTCGGGAGACCTGCCATGGACCCCCTGAGCCCCTCCTTGCGGATCAGCCCGTCCCGCCAGCCAGCTCCTTTGCTGCCTCGATGAAGAGGCGCAGGGGGTTCGAGCGCTGCGCGCGGCTGGGGTAGTAGAGGAAGAAGCCAGGCACGGTGGGCGCGTAGTCTTCCAGTACCCGCACGAGGCGTCCGGAATCCAGATGCTCCTGGATGGCTGGCTCCAGGACATACGCCAGTCCCACCCCCTGGGCGGCGAACGTCACGCCGGCCATTTCGTCGTTGGTGGCGACATGGCCCTGCACCGGAACGCGCCAGGTCTTGCTTCCGCGCTCCAGCTCCCAGGCGTAGAGAGCCCCGGTCGTTTGTGAGCGCAGGACGATGCATTGGTGCTGGAGCAGGTCCTCGGGCCGCTCCGGGGCCCCGTACTTCTCGAGGTAGGCTGGTGCACCCACCACCACGAAGCGGAAGGCGCTGGTCAGGCGCACCTGCACCATGTCGCGCTCAAGGGTCTCGCTCAGGCGCACGCCGGCGTCGTAGCCCTCCGCGACGATGTCGATGAGGCGTTGTTCGACGACGACGTCCACCTCCACGCGGGGGTAGCGCGCCCGGAATGCTGGCAGCACGGGCGCGATGAGGAGAGGCACCGCCGCTTGTGGGACGGACAGCTTCAGCCGTCCGACGACCTCCCCGGGCTCCGCTGAGGCCCCGCGGAGGGCAGCTGCGGCCTGGGCAAGACCTGGCCCCGCCTCCTCCACCAGCCGCCGCCCCGCATCCGTCAGGGACACGCTGCGAGAGGTGCGGTGGAGCAAGACCACGCTCAGCTGCTCCTCCAGCTGCCGCACGGACTGGCTCACGGCGGCCGTGGAGACGCCGAGCTCGCGCGCCGCGCCACGGAAGCTCTGGAGCCGCGCGACGGCAAGGAACACATGCAGCTGCTGGAAGAGGACCGTCTTCATGTCAGGGGCTCCTCTCAAGGCAAAGCGCCGGGCCACCATCAACCCCTGCTTAACGGCCCGTTCGCTCCTCGCCATCTAGCCCCCGGAGGGCGCGCCGCGTAGTTCTTTCATCGGGCGCCGCTGCTCCAGCGGGCACGACACGCAGGGCACTGGCCCCGCGGACGTCGAGGCCTTCCAGCGCGCCCGACAACCTGAAGGAGCCTCATGTCCATCCCACTCGCTGGCGCGTCCGTGGCGCCGGCCCCGCGCTCCGCGTCCTGGAGCGCCGTGTTCGCGCTCACCCTGTGTGTCTCGACGCTCGTCGCGTCCGAGTTCATGCCGGTGAGCCTCCTGACGCCCATCGCGTCGGACCTCCACCTGAGCGAAGGCCGCGCGGGCCAGGCGATTTCCGTGTCCGGCCTCTTCGCCGTGCTGACGAGCCTCTTCATCGCGTCCGTGGCCAGGTCCGTCGACCGCCGGAGGCTGCTCCTCGGCCTCACCGGCGTCATGCTGGCTTCGGGGCTCGTGACCGCGTTCGCGCCCAGCTTCACCGTGCTCATGCTGGGCCGTGCGCTCCTCGGCATTGTCATTGGCGGCTTCTGGTCGTTGTCCGCGGCCACCGTCATGCGGCTGGTCCCTGACGACGAGGTGCCGCGCGCGCTCGGCCTGCTGAACGGTGGCAATGCGCTGGCCACCACCATCGCGGCGCCGCTCGGCAGCTTCCTGGGCCAGTACATCGGGTGGCGGGGGGCGTTCTTCGCGGTCGTTCCGCTCGCGGCCATCACCTTCGTGTGGCAGGCCTCCACCTTGCCCCCGATGCCCACGGAGCGCGCCGCTCCGCCTCCGAGCACGTTCGCCATCCTTCGGCGCCCGAAGGCACGGTGGGGCATCCTGGCGGTCACGCTCTTCTTCATGGGCCAGTTCGCCCTCTTCACGTACCTGCGCCCCTTCCTGGAGACGGTCACGCAGGTTGGGGTGTCCACGCTCTCGCTGCTCCTCTTGGGGATGGGCACCGCGGGGCTTCTGGGCACGTATCTCATTGGCTCCCTGGTGGTCAGACGGCTGTCCGCGGTGCTCATCGCCGCGCCGGTGGCGATGGCCGTCATCGCGGTCTTGCTCATCGTCTTCGGCCAGTCTCTCGCGGGAACGGCTGCCCTGCTGGTGGGGTGGGGGCTCATCGGCACGGCGGCGCCGGTCGCGTGGTGGACGTGGCTCAGCCGCACACTGCCGCGCGACGCGGAGGCCGGCGGCGGCCTCATGGTCGCGGCCATCCAGCTCGCCATCACGGTGGGGGCCTCAGTCGGAGGGCTGCTGTTCGACCAGAGCGGCTACCGGAGCACGTTCGGGGTGAGCGCCGTGCTGCTCGGAGGCGCGGCCCTCCTGGCCATCCGGGCGTCGAAGTCTGAAGGCTCCATCAACCCATGAGGATGAAGACAATGAAACTGCATCTGCTCGGCGCAACTCTGCTCGGTTCGTTCTCCACCCTGGTGGCATGCGCATCGCCCTCGGCGGTCGTGGCACGTCCAACGCCGGGCCTCGCGTCCGGGGACACCTCCAACGGTGCGGACAACTTCTACACGAGCGACCAGGTCACCGTGGAGAAGGTCACTTTCAAGAACCAATACAAGATGGAGGTCATTGGGAACCTGTTCGTGCCCAAGGGGCTGAACCGCGACTCGAAGACCCCGGCGATCGTCGTCGGACATCCCATGGGCGCGGTCAAGGAGCAGAGCGCGAACCTGTACGCGACGAAGATGGCGGAGCAGGGGTTCGTCACCCTGTCCCTGGACCTGTCCTTCTGGGGCGAGAGTGCGGGCCAACCCCGCAATGTCGTCGCGCCGGACATCTATGCCGAGGACTTCAGCGCCGCGGTGGACTTCCTGCGCGCCCAGTCGTTCGTCGACAAGGATCGGGTGGGCGCCATCGGAATCTGCGGCAGCGGAAGCTTCGTCATCAGCGCGGCCAAGATTGATCCGCGCATCAAGGCCCTCGCGACCGTCAGCATGTACGACATGGGCGCCGCCAACCGGAACGGGCTCCGGCATTCGGTGACCCTCGAGCAGCGAAAGAAGTTCATCGAGGCGGCGGCACTGCAGCGCGATGTGGAATTCGCGGGCGGTGAAACAAAATATACAAGCGGGACGCCCGAGACGCTGAATGACCAATCCACTGCGACGGATCGCGAGTTCTACGACTTCTATCGCACGGCGCGGGGACACCATCCGAACACCACGACGCACCCGACGCTCAGCAGCAACACCCGGTTCATGAACTTCTACCCGTTCACGGACATCGAGACGATCTCTCCCCGGCCGTTGCTCTTCATCGCGGGTGAGAACGCCCATTCCCGGGAGTTCAGCGACGAGGCCTACCGGCTCGCCGGTGAACCCAAGGAGCTGGTCATCGTGCCCGGCGCGGGTCACGTGGACCTCTACGACCGCGTCGACCTCATCCCCTTTGAAAAGCTGACCACGTTCTTCCGGACGAACCTGAAGTGACCGCGGCGAGCGAGGGCTACAAACCGTGGCCCTTTCTCCCGGCGGAGGCATCTGGTCCACTGGCGCCCTCCACATTCCGGGTGCCTGCTCCATGACGAAGAAGACGGCTGCTTCCGACGTGACCCCTGGCTTCTCCCGCCGCACGCTTCTCGGGGCCGCGGCGGCCGTGACGGGGGCGCTGGCCGCCAGGAATGCGCACGCCCAGGCGCCCTCCGCCGCCGCGCCAGGGGCCACCACGGCCGGAGCCTTCGCGCTCGAAGAGGTGACGGTCGCGGAGCTGCGGGCGGGCCTGGAGTCTGGCAAGCACACCGCGCGCGGGCTGACGGAGGCCTACCTCGCGCGCATCCGTGCGCTCGACCGCACCGGGGACCTTCCGCTGTGCTCGGTCATCGAGCTCAACCCGGATGCGCTCGCACAGGCCGACGCGCTGGACGCCGAGCGCAAGGCCAAGGGCGCACGCGGGCCGCTGCACGGCATCCCCGTGCTCATCAAGGACAACATCGCCACGGCGGACAAGATGCAGACCACCGCGGGCTCACTCGCGCTGGTGGGCGCCGTGCCTCCTCGCGATGCCTTCATCGTGGAGCGGTTGCGCGCCGCCGGTGCCGTCCTCCTGGGCAAGACGAACCTCAGCGAGTGGGCCAACTTCCGCTCCACGCACTCGACCAGCGGCTGGAGCGGGCGCGGTGGCCTGTGTCGCAACCCGTATGCGCTCGACCGGACGCCCTCCGGTTCAAGCTCCGGTTCGGGCGCGGCCACCGCGGCCAACTTCTGCGCCGTGTCGGTGGGCACCGAGACGGACGGCTCCATCGTCTCGCCCGCGTCCGCGTGTTCGCTGGTGGGGCTGAAGCCCACGGTGGGGCTCGTCAGCCGCGCGGGCATCATCCCCATCTCCTCGACCCAGGACACCGCGGGCCCCATGACGCGCACCGTGGCGGACGCCGCGGCGCTGCTGGGCGTGCTCGCGGGAGAGGACCCACGCGACGCGGCCACCGCCGCGAGCCGGGGCCACGCCCACGCGGACTACACGAAGTTCCTCGACCCCCAGGGGCTCAAGGGTGCGCGCATCGGTGTGCCGCGCGAGCGGTTCTTCGGCTACCACCCGGCCACGGACGCCATCGCGGAGCGCGCGCTCGAAGTGATGAAGGCGCAAGGGGCCGTGCTGGTGGACCTCGTTGCGCTGCCCAACGTGGCGAAGCTCGACGAACCCGAGCTGGAAGTGATGCTGTATGAGTTCAAGGCGGGCCTGGAGGCGTACCTTGCACAGCTCGGCGAGGGCGCCCCCGTGCGCACGTTCGCGGACCTCATCGCCTTCAACGAGAAGCACCGCGAGCGCGAGATGCCCTACTTCGGCCAGGAGCTGCTGCTCCAGGCGCAGAAGAAGGGCCCGCTCACCGACGCGGCCTACAAGAAGGCGCTGGCGGCATGCCGTCGCTACTCGCGCGCCGAGGGCGTGGACGCGGTGATGAACAAGCACAAGCTGGATGCGCTCGTGGCTCCGACGCAGGCACCGGCGGGCCCCATCGACCTGGTGCTGGGCGACCACTGGCTGGGCAGCAGCTCCACGCCCGCCGCCGTGTCCGGCTACCCGAGCATCACCGTGCCCGCGGGCGATGTTCATGGGCTGCCGGTGGGGGTGTCCTTCATCGGCCGCGCCTGGAGCGAGCCGGTGCTGCTCAAGCTCGCCTACGCCTACGAGCAGGCTTCGCACGCGCGCCGCAAGCCCGGGTTTGCCCGGAGCCTGGACCCGCGGGGCGGGTAGGGTGGACCGGGCCGTGCCCACTTATTGATCCTCGTCAATGCGCGCGAGGGCGCACCCCGCCAGTCTGGGGCCACAACGTCGCTGAACGTTCTGGAGCCCTCGCGATGAACATCTCCCGCCTTCACTCCCGTTCCCTGGGAGCGCTCTTCCTCCTGCCGTTTCTTGCCTACGGCATCGGCACCGCGCTGGTCACCTCCGTCCTGAAGGAGCCGGAGCACCTGGCCTGGGTGGCCGGTCAGAGGACGCTGTTCGTCGGGGGGACGCTGCTGCTCCTGTTGAACTCCCTCTTCGTCGTCGGAATCGGCGTGCTGTTCTTTCCGATCCTCCGCGAGCGGAGCCAGGGCATCGCCGTTGCGTACGTCTGCACGCGGGTGATGGAGGCGCTGACCCTCATCGTCGGAGTGGTGTTCCTGCTGTGCATCCTCCAACTCGGAGACTCCGCACAGCCGGAGCGGGTGACGCTGGTTCAGCTTCTGTCGAAAGGAAACTTCTGGGCGTACCAGCTTGCGATGATCATCCTGGGGGCCGGCAGCGTGGCGTTCTGCCTGTCGCTGTACCGCTCCCGGCTTCTTCCCGCGTGGCTCCCGCTGGTGGGCGCGGTGGGCTACGGGTTGCTGGCGCTGGGGTCCGTGTTCGAGCTCTTCGGGCTGCCGTGGGGCATCCTCTTCTCCGGGCCAGGGGGGCTGTTCGAGCTGGTCCTTGGCGGCTGGCTCATCGCCAGGGGGTTCCGGACGGTCACGCCTTCCGTCGCGGCGTAGCGGGCTTGCCGTGCGTGGCGATGCGCTTCCGGATCCGGCTCAGCGATTCGGGCTTCACGCCGATGTAGCTGGCCAACAGGGACTCTCGATGGCAACGGCGCGGACCTGACGTTCACCACGGGGCCGCTGCATGCAACCACGCAATTCGAGGTGCGGGTGACATGCCCCGGGGAGGTATGGAGTCTGGAGGGGCGAGTGCAGATCCGCGTGTGGGTGGCATCAGCAGGCGAGTAGATGTCATTACCTGCTGCTGGCCTCTTTCGTGTCAGGTGTCAGCGCATCACCCGGACGGTTTTCAGTTTGCTGTCGGACCCAATCACCTGTTTCCAATCTTCCCGCATCAGGTGCTCTCGGAACCGCGCCTCACCGAGGTGCTCGAAGATCAGCCGCAGGTATTCTCCGACCGGAACTTGGATCGCCGAGATGTCCTCTTCGTACACGAAGAAGAGGTGGGGGCTGAAGGCGGCGACGGCTTGAAGGTGACGAAAGCAGACTCGCCAGAGATTGCCTCAATCACGCGGTGCTGCTGTAGCTGGAGACGTAACCGGGCCGCAGTCCGAGCTGGTCCGAGTCGACGATGGTCATCGCGTCGAACGCCTCGTGCTCCAGGGCGAAGCGGAAGCAGTCGAGCGCGAAGTCGTGTAGCCAGCCCCACTTCATGGGGCAGGGGAGGGGGGACGAGGGCGTTGTACCGCTCGAAGGGGAAGCCGTGGAGCAGGTCCGCGTCGCTGCCACCGTTGTAGAGCAGGATGCGCGAGCCCGGGTCCAGGTGGTGCAGGTTGCGCACCAGTCGATGACGCACTCGCGACTCTCATCGACGAGACAGGCAAAGGTGTTCCTGAGCATGGCGCGGGTTCATGGCGGGTCAGGCTTGGATGGGGACCTGTCGGGCGATGAGCTTCACGATGCCTTCCTCCTCGTTCTCCGTGAGGAGCACGTAGCCCGTCTTCCATAGGGCCAGCAGTGGCTCGAAGGGGTTGGGCAGCTCCGCGAAGGGCCTTCCAAGTACGGTTCTGAGCGGCCAGGACGCTCCAGACACCTCCAGCCCTTCCCGGACGGCGAGGCCCCAGCCCAGGTAGCCCTTGATGGACTTGAGGTACGGGTAGGAAACGTCAGGGGGCGACAGGGGAAGGAGCGTGTCCCAGTCGACTCCATGCTCCTCGAGCGACACCGCGACCGCGTCGAGAACGGCATTGAAGGCCACGCCCAGACTGACGTCACGCAGCGCGAAGTCCTCGACCCCCAGCCACCGGAACCGGGTGACTTCTCGTGCGCCCCAGGGCTTCAGGTGCGAGTACAGGACCTCCGTCGCGGACTCCGCGGCCAGCACCCCCGTGGGGTCCGCGGCCAGAGTGAGGGCCATCCTCAACGTAGGCGGAGTCCTGTCATCCTCAAGGATCGGAGGTGCGCCTCGTGCGAGGGCGGCTTGGACGAACTCGGCGGTCATCACGAAGCGGCGCCGGTCGTTCTCGATAAAGCCCTGGGGAATGACGCCCCGCGCGGCGAGTTCCCGCCACGCGGCACCGCAATCGCTGATTCCAGCAACCGCCGCGAGCGCCGAGGCGAAGTGCGGCTGCTCCGGGTGGAAGGCTCGTCTCGCCAGTGCTTCCAGGGCCGCGACATCCATTTCGTTCCTCCTGGCCGTCAGGCTTCGGGCGCCGGCCCCTGCTCACGGTGAGAATCGGATGATTGCCTCGACAAGCTTGCCACGAGCCGCCTGGATGGCGGCCTTGCCGGCCTGGAGCTGCCCGGACTTGCTCGCATCCTGTCGTAGCAACTCCGCCGCTGCTTCCGGGTCGAAGGACGAGTCCACCCACCTCGGAATGACGGAGGCTCGGAGCGATTGCGAAGCGGTCCGCAGGTGGCTCGCGTTGCGCTCGCAGGCCTGGCGGGACTGCTCCTGGTAGGTGGGCGCAGTCCGGTCCCTGGGAGTGCCCTCTCCTGTCTGCCAGCGCTCCAGGGCGGTGACGAACTGACGGAAGGCTAGCAACAATTGCTGCTTGGCGGCTCCATGGGCGACGGAGTTCGCGTCGGTTCCAGGATCGCCTTCCTTGTTGACTGTCAGTGAGATGGGGCCAATGGAGAAATCGCTCTGCATGCTCGTGAGCGCTGCCGACAGGATGGCCGCATGCTGCGGGTTGCTGAGCACGCCGAGCTCCGCTCTCAGGTCGGGGATGACCTGCTTGAGTGCGTTGTTGAAGATGTGGTGTCCGCGCTTGGGGCCGCCCTTGCTGGCACCGGTCTTAGTCTTCGCGGGACTGGCGACATAGACGTAGTCCCAGGTGGCGGAGCCCTCGATGACCCTGATGGACTTGAAGACAGGGTGCTCGCGTTTGACCTGCGCTGCCACCCGCTCGGCATCGCTGCGGTCTATCTTTCCTGCACGCGTCTTGGCGGCGGTGAGCCGGTCCAGTACCGCGAGGCCGGCCGCGACCTTCTGCGACTTCTGCGGATCTTCCCGTTCACCGCCGCCCTCGCCAAACAGCTTCTTCACCCATGCCCAGGCCTTCTTCAGCCAGCCGAGCACGGCGGCGCGGACCTTTGTCTGCACCTTGGTGATGAACTCGCGAATCTTCCTGGAGATGCCGCCAAGGCCGATGAGGCGCGCGAGGAAGGCGATGACGATGGGGATGAGGTTGGCCAGCGCCCGCTCTATCCACGCCGCCGCGCCACCAATCGCGCCCGTGGCGATGGCGTGCACCGAGTTCACCACCGCCTCGATGAGCGCGACGATGCGCGAGGCGTTCTCGATGACCCACATCACCACGTTGTAGATGGCGATGACGGCCTGGACGATGGCGCCTGCCGGGTTGAACGTCGACAAGATCTTCGTGACGGCCTGCTTGACGATGGTCTCGATGAGCCAGTTCTGGATGGCATCGATGACCATCTCCTTCAAGTTGGAGAGGTCCTCCTTCAGCTTTTCCCAGAGCGCCTGGGGGCCGCCCTTGATGGTGCCGGTGATGTACTCGACGAGCTTCTCGAGGAGTGCCACGTTGCGCTCGCCCACCAGCTTCACGGCCTCGCTGCGCATCCACGCGTAGGTCAGCCCGAGCACGTCGAGGACGAGCTTGAGGATGGACCAGACGTTGAGGTCGCTCGGCACCTGGATGCCGGCCTCGGCCAGCGAGCCGAACAGCCACGTCATGAAGCCCTTCTTCAGGTGCGTCCAGATGTTGCCGACGAACTGGCTGAAGCCCTGCTTGATGGCCGCGAGCAGGTTGCCCAGGAACCCGATGGGGTCCGACAGGATGAGCTTGATGGTCTCCAGCCCCTTGCGGAGCACGGCCATCAGCTTGTCCTTGAACTCGGACAGGATCTTGATGACCTCGCCGATGGCGTCCGCCAGCGTCTTCAGCGCGCCGACGTTCTCCTCCTCCAGCTTCTTGAGCGCCGCGTCCGCCTGGCCGTGCGCCTCCTTGTATTTCTGCGCCAGCTTCTGGGCGAGGTCGTTCTTCTTCGAGTCGATGCCGCTGCGCAGTTCCTCGAAGCGGTCGTTCATCGACTGCTGCGCTTCGCGCCCCACCGCCTGCAGATCCTTGGGCAGGCTGTCCACGTAGGCCTTGATGGCGGCCTGGCCCTTGTCGACCTCCGCCTTCGCGTCCGCCAGCCGCGTGTCCACCATGGTGGAGATGCGCACCGCCAGCGCGTCCATCTTTGAAGCGAAGCGCGCCCGTGCCTGGCCGAGGATGACCTTGATGCCCTCGGGCACCGGGCGGAACAGGTCAGCCAGCCAGCGCGCCGCGCCAGTGATGTCGCTGTAGCGCTCGTCCTTGAAGCGGTCGATCTCCCGGCTGGCGTACGTCTTCATGTCCGCCAGGGCCGCCTCGGCGCCCAGGTCGAACACGCGCATCACGTCCGCTTCGAGCGTGGACAGTTTCGTGTCCACCTTCTGCTTCGTCTGCTGGTACAGCTTCTCGATGTGGTCGGTGACTTCCTTGCGCCGCGCCTCGTCCTTCTGCTTCGCCAGCAGCTGGCGCGCCTTGACCTTGCTGTTGCCGGACATCTTCACGCCGGCCATCTGTGCCACGCCGGCCTTCGAGTCGCCCGAGGCCTTCGCCTTCGCCTGGCCCAGCGTGGCGCCCTCGGCGGCGATGTACTTCCCCGGCGCCGCGGTGGACACCTTCTCCACGTTGCCCTTCTGCGAGAGGACATTGGAGAAGCGCGGGTCGTTGGCCTTCTTGAGCTGGTCCGGCGTCAGCTCGGCGTCCTTCATCTGCTGGTCGGCGTCCTGCTTGCCGGTGCCGAGCGCCTGCACCTGCGCGGCGGGCTTGGGCGCGGGCATGGCCTCCGCGCCGTTGACGGGTGGGGGCAGGGCGGCCGGCTCCTCGGACAGAGCCTCGGGCTGCCGGGCCGGCACGCCGCTCGGGTCCGGCGGCGCGGCGGTGGCCTGCTCCGTGGGCCCCGCGGCCTGGTCCTTGGTGCCCTTCACTCCGCCGGAGACAGCATCCTTCACCTGTCCCGTCTCGTTGCCCTCCATGAACTTGTCGGCGTCGTCCAGGCTTTTGGGCATCGCCTTTTCGATTTCCGCGCGCAGCAGCGTGAGGAAACCGTTGGGGTCCGCCTTGGGCGTCTCCGCCGACTTCATGGCGTCCACCTGGTTCGCCTTGGCTCCGGCGAGCCGCTCCGTGGGTGGCGACACGGCAGCGGCCTGGGCCTCGGCGGCCTTCTGCGCGGCGGGCGGGTGCTGCTTCGTCTTCCTCGCTCCCTTCTCCAGCTGTTCGATGACCTTGCGGAAGCGCGGGTCCTTCTCCGCGTCGCCGCCCACCTTCACGGCCGCGCCGCCCGGTGCATCCACGGAGGTGGCACTTGCGCTCGGGCGAATGGGGACCGCGGCGCGCGCGTGGGCCCCACCGCGCTCGGGGGCGCGGGAAGGACCTCGGGCGGGAGCGTGGGCGGGAGGCATGGGCGGTGTCTCTCAGCCTCGGAGGGAGGTCGCGCCAGGGCGGCGCAGCGGGCACACGTCACCGGCCTTGCGGTACTCGCGCACGACCCCGGCTTCCAGGTGCGCCGAGCTGAACGTGCCGCCGTCCTCCAGCGCGAGCAGCGATGCGTGCAGCACCGCGTTGCGGATCTGTCCGCCGCTCAGGTCGCAGTGCGCGGCCACCTCGTGCAGCAAGCCCGCGTCCACCGCGTGCGCGGCCGGCAGGTGCAGCTGCCAGATGGCCCAGCGCTCGGAGGGGGCCGGCGCGCGGAAGTCCACCACGACATCCATGCGCCGCTGGAAGGCCGGGTCGATGGCGTCCGCCGCGTTGGTGGTAACGAGGAGGATGCCCTCGTAGGACTCGATGCGCTGGAGCAGGTAGTTCGTCTCCAGGTTGGCGTAGCGGTCCGTGGAGGAGCCCACCCCCGTGCGCCGGGCGAAGAGCGCATCGCCCTCGTCGAAGAGCAGCACCACGTCCAGCTCCTCGGCGAGCGCGAAGATGCGGGCCAGGTTCTTCTCCGTCTCTCCGATGTATTTGTTCACCACCGAGGACAGCTCCACCCGGTACACGTCCAACTGGAGCGCCGAGGCGATGAGACGCGCGGCCAGCGTCTTGCCCGTGCCGCTCGGCCCCTGGAAGAGGGCTCGCACGCCCGGGGTGAGCTGGCGCGCGAGCGTGTTGCTCACGGCCCCCGCAAGCCGCTCGCGGTGCCGGCAGCGCGTCTCCAGGAGGCGCAGCTCGCGCATCGTCTCCGCGCCCACGGCGAGCTGACCCCAGTCCCCCATCGCGGTCAGGCGCACGGCGAGCGTGTCCAGCGCCTCCCGGTTCAGGGCGCGGCCCGCCTCACGCATGTCCTCGGGGCCTACCGACTCGCGCCCGGAGAGCGCCGCGTGGGCCTGTGCCAGCCGTGCCGCGCGCCGGATGTTGCCGCGCGTGAGCCGAAAGCGGGTGCTGAGCTCCCCCAGGCTGGAGCACGGCCGTCCGGCGAGGCCTCGCTCCCAGTGCAGCGCTCGCTCCTCGGGGGCGGGCATGTCCACGGACAGCGTGAGCGCGCGGTCCACGCCCTTGCCGGAGACGCCCCCCAGTGGGCCCAGCACCACGGCCAGCGGCCCGCTCAGGCCCGCCAACAGGGGGACCTCGGCCGTCTCTCCCGGGGCGGGTTCCAGCACCGCCACCGGCAGGGCGTGCAGCAGCGTGGCCAACACGCCCACCATGCGCCAGCGCTCGTCATCCGCCTTCCGCGGGCCCTCCACCTCCAGCACGCCACGGCCCAGCTCGCGCGCCACCGAGCGCAGCAGGGTGCGCCGGCCGTTGTGTTGTGGGCCGCGCACCAGCAGCGCCCGGACCTCGCCCGAAGCCAGCAGCGCCGGCAGGCGCCCGAGCGCATCTCGGAGTGCATCCGGGATGAGGATCGGCTCATCGCGCTCGAGCACCGGCAGGCCGTGGTGCCGCATCCAGGGGGTGAGCGTCTCCGGCACCTCGCCGCGCAGCGCGTCCCAGATGGGGCCGGGCACGTGGAGCGCCCACTCGGAGCGGGGCGCCTCCCGGTTGGCCACCTCCACCAGGCCCAGCCCGCCCAGGCGGCCCATACGGGTGCGCACCTGGCCAGGGTCCTCCTCGCCGCGCCACCCCGCGTTGAGCAGACCCAGGGTGGGGCGGTGCAGGCCCGGAGTGCCCTGCAGGGCGGAGAAGAAGGCCCCGAAGCGCGCGTCCTCCTCCACCATGCCCACCGTCAGCAGCAGCGTCAGCGCCTCGTGGTCCAGCTCCGCCGCCTCGCGCAGCGCTCGCAGGGGCAGGTGACCGGAGAGGTCCGACTCCCACGCGGCGATGGCCTCGGGCCAGGGATCGCGACCTTCCTCCAGCTCCAGCGTGCGGATGCCCAGCGCCGTGAGCTCGGCGCGGTAGTGGGCCAGGAAGGGGAAGCGCGCGAGCAGCGCATCCTCGCCGTCCAGCACACGCGCGGCCTGGGACAGCAGCCGCGTGGTGGCGGCGAAGAAGTACAGCTTGAAGTGCTCCAGGGCGTCGGAAGGGAGAGCGGGGAGCGATGGGTCGGTCATGGCGCCTCCGCTCACTCGAAGTGGAAGAAGAGGTGGCGCCCGGCGGCTGGAATCCACCCGATGTTCCGATCCAGTCCGGCGATGCGCACGGCCAGCGGGAGCTGTGAGAGCGCGAACACCACGTCCACGTGGCTCTCCGTCACGTGGAGCCGGGCTTCGTGGAGGAGCAGCGTGCGCTCGAGTTCCTCCGCGTCATCCGGGACCAGGCCCAGCGCACGCGCCAGCCGGGCGCGGACGTAGGGCTCGAGCCAACCCAGCCACTGCTCCAGGTGCTGGGCCTCCGGTACGACCGGGAGGGGGAACCCGGTGCGGGCCAGCGTGAACGCGGCCACCTGGGAATAGGCGGCCGTCTCACGTTGCACCTGGGCTTCGGCATCCTCGCCTTCGCACGGCACGTCCAGCACAAGGAAACCCTCGGAATGGCGCACACGCAGCCGCCCACCTTCGAGGCCCCACGTCCACTCGGTGGCTTCCTGGGGACGGAAGGCGCTCAGCCAGCCTGCTGGGATGCGCCACGTGTCCGGTGGCTCGAATGCGTGGCTGGGAGCCTCGCCCGGCTCGCGGGAGGAGAGCCGGGCCAGCACACTCCACACGGGGTCCGTGGGCATGGGGTCCGTGAGCAGCCGGCGGCCGAGCAGCGCGACGAAGTCCCAGACGGAGAGGGGAAGGCCTGGGCGCGCCGGCTGCGTGAAGTCCCCGTAGAGCTCCAGGAAGAGGCTCAGATTGACCAGATAGAAGACACCGCCCAGCTGCGTGGAGATGGGCAGCCCCCATCCACGGCCCGGAGGATGCGGGAAGGTGGAGGATGGGAGTTGGGCGGGCGCTGGCGCGGAGCGCCTGGAGGTCGTGGAGGCCCGCGGCTCCGGTGGGAGTGACGTCGTGGGAGCAAGGCCAGGAGCCGTGGCGGGCCCGGGGGCGGGCGGACGGGCGGCGTGGGGCGCCGGTGGGACGGCAGGCGGTTCCTGTGTTTGGCCAGAGCGGATGTCGAGGAGGCCCGTCTCCGCGTGGGCGTCCCTGTCGCGCCGGGCTGTCGGACGTCTGTCTGAGATGGGCGCCTGCGCCGCCGGGTGCTCGGAGGTGGACGGTACGGAGCGCGTAGGCGGCCGTGGCAGGGGGTGGACCCCGGTCCGAGGAGAGACATCACGCCAGTCCATGACCTTGGCGACGAAGGACGGGCGCCGCACCTCCGTGGGCGCGCGTCGAAGCATCAGCGCCACTCCGAGCAGTGTCTGCCTTTGCCGCCCAAGCCCCAGCATGCGCACCTCTGGCGCCCAGGGTTCCCATGGCGCGAAGGCCGCGGCAGTCCCGGTAACTGCACGCTCCTGCGCAGGGCTGGGGCTGGAGGATGACGTCATGTCCCCGCCGGCTACGGGAGCCTTGAAGACAGCCTGCGCGACGAGCGGCCCTGGCAACCCATGGACCTGGACCACCCGGGTGAGGAGGGTACGGGCCTCGTCCTCGGTGAACAGCTCAAGCACTGGCTGGGACTCGCCCCGCCGGGTGCCGAGCTCCAGCGTGGCTGGCACGTACTCAGGTTGACGCATCCACTCGGCCACCACGGTTCGTGCCAGGTCCTCGCCGGGGAACAGGCCTCGCCACCACCAGTGCGTAGCGGCGGTGCCTTGGCTGACGTCGCTCGCCAGACAGGCCAGGAGTTCCGCGGGGTCGGCGAAGAGGACCGCCTCGGCGCTTGTCGGCACCGGGCCGTGCACGGGCCGCATTGCCTGGGCGAGCCGCGCCTGCAGGACCGAAGACAACGCCTCGTCCCAGACCTGTGGCGGCCGAAGGGCGAACTGCCGCACTGGCAGCACCCCTGGTTTCGGATCCATCAGTCGGCGGATGCATATGGTGGCCGAGGGAGGTAGTCCCACGGGCGAGAAGTGGGCGCCGCTCAGCAAGGCTTCTAGCCGCAGCTTCGCGGAGAGCGGATCCAACTCCGCTCCCCGCAGCTGCCCGAGGACTGTTCGGTGGCCCTCCGCTCGCTCAGTCATTGCCGCGGCGTCTCCGGGCGCGCGTAAAGAGTGCCAGCAGGAACAAGCCCAGCATGCCTATCGTCCCGGAGGACCGAAGCCTGCGGCAGCCGCAGCCGTCCATGGGCGGGGGAAAGGGTTTATCCGAATATTGAGCCTGGACGTCTATCCGCGCCACCTGGCCGTCCGGTATCTCCGCGCGGTAGGCACGCACGTTGGGCGAGGACTGACCCGACAGCTGTATCTCCTTGAGTCCATTCACCTTGAGGTTCCAGTGCTGGGAAGGCTCCCGTTGCTGGTCCAGCTCCTCTTGAGTCAGCTGGTGCTGGATGACATATCCGAACGAACCCACGGGCAGGAGAATCTCATGCTTGATCCCGTCGATGATGACGTGGCTGTTGGTCGCGCGGTACCCGTGAAACAGCCATGTCATTTCCGACAGGTAGCTGGGGGCCTCACGTGGCTTCAGTGCCTGGTCGATCTCGCCCCCCGCGTCAGGCTGGGAGCTGTCGAGCCCCTTGGTTTTTTCCAAGTGGGGGCGGAGTTCGAAATGTCTCGCCTCCAGCAGGTCGATGCGGTGCCGGCTCATTCCCTCAGGCAGTTGGTATCCCCGCGTGGCGATCTCTGCGCTGCTCTCATAGGTGGATCCTGGGCCGAACTCCATGTTCGTCCACGCACTCCGGTTTGTGAACGTGGTGCGGGTACCCCCGTCCAAACTCACTGAGTCCAGCTCCACCAGGATGCACTGGTGGTAGTTGATGCGGTATTCCTCCCGCTCACCTGCGTCGAGCTGCCACGGGCCAGTCGACAGTGTGCCAGCGTCGTTGGTCGGGATTGTCTGGGGTTGGGTCGGGTTGCCGGCGGCGGGAACATCCTTCCAGCTTTCCGTAGCGGGCAGCCCGAAGTTGGCGATGCGGAAGCGCGCGCGCACGTTCTCGGCGGGAACGGGGTTTCCCGACCCGTCGATGGAGTCGTTGTGTAGTCGGACGCTGAAGATGTTGGGATTGTCCAGGCTGATCTTGTTTATGGGAATATTGTTCGTCGTGATGTCGCTGGGGCCGAAGGACACACCACCGCAGCCAGTGCTCCCGAAGTTCGACGTGCCCCACTGGGTGGGAAGTGGAACCTTGGTCTCAAGACTGACCGTACCCGGCGTCAGTGGAGCAGCGGATTCTGGCCACTGATATGTGACTGCCCCGGGAACTGGGGTGGGGATGATCGGGATGACTTCGAAGTACATCCCGAAGTTGCTCGTCTGCGGAAAGCTGATAACGCGCGGCTCCTCCTCTGAGTTGAGTACAAACTCGAGTTCGACAAAGAAGGACGATGGCTTTGAGGTTGGCCCGCCACTGGATGCGACAGACGTCACTTTGATGTTCATCCAGGGCGGCTGGCTCAGCCGTGGCCCCCAGGTGATCTTTCCCACCGTGTTGGTGGTAGAGGAGCGCCAGTAGTGCACCTGTCGGGGTGCTCTGTCGAGTTGTGCTCCCGTGCCGGTGTGGACAGGGTAGATGGCGAAGAGATGGAAGCGCTCGCTGGAAGTCGCCGCCAGGTCGAAGCCCAGGAGAATGACATCCTGGTTGTTGAAATCGGTATCCTTGTGGACTTCGAAAGACAGGTAGACGCGAGAATTCGAGCGGATGCCCTGGGTCACGACGCTGGACCTGAGGGAACCGTTGCCGAACTCGTACCGGAACGCACCCGTCCAGCCCAGGTCCTGGTCGATCACTCCGTCCACATTGGGCGGTTGCTGAAAAGAGCTGCCGGGGACGTTGATGACCTCCCGGAAGCAGAGTTCCTGGGGGCTGAGCGCCTGGGCCGAGGGTGCTCCCAGCAGCAGTCCAGCCATGAAGGTGAGCACCGCACCTCGGGCGCGCTTCCGCATCTCGTCTTCTCTTCTCACCATGGTTCTCCTTCCCTCTTTGGGAACTCACTGAGGTCTTCACACCCGCACCAGCCGCTGGTTGATCTCGCCAAACTGCGTGGGGTCGTCCTTGCCCTCCACCCGCAGCTTCAGCGACACCGGTGTCGCGTCCTGCGTGGGCGTCACGCCCACCAACACGGTCTCGCCAGGTCTCGGTGCATTCAGTTCGATCTCGAAGTCTTTGGGTTCGAACTCCCACTTCTCCGACGGGTCGTTCGGGATGCTCACGACCGCCGAGTACCGCCCCGCCTTCGGGAAGTTCATGGTGAGTTCGATCGCGGTCTCTTTACCGGCCGGGGCGCGCACCTCGCCATTGACGAGGCTGCCCTCTCCCAGGACCTGGCTCACGGAGATGGAAATGGGCGGGGGCGGAGGGGGCGACTGCCCCACGGTCAACGTCTGGCTGCCTGACGTCCCCGTCATCTTCTTGTTGAGCTTGGAGGTGACCGTCAGAAGCAGTGACGCGGTGTCATTGAGGCTGACGGTGTCCGGGATGGTCACCTTGACCTTGACCTGCCGGACCGTGCCAGGTGGAGGCGACTCACGGATGAGCAGCTCCGGCGGCGTGAGCGGCGTCCCCTCTGCGTCCAGCATGCTCACCTTCCATTTGGGCTCCACGCCGGGAGTGAGCGTGAACGTCTCGTCCATGTTGGTGATGGCGGTGATGCTGTACACGAACTCGTAGCTCCCACCGGGCTCGAGGACTGTGGGCGGCGGGGGCGCGCTCGGCGTGACCACGAGCGTCCCGTTCGGGATCGTAGGCAGGCCCGGGGCGACGGTGATGCTTGTCGAGGTGAAGCCGCGATCATTGCTGAGGCTCAGCGTCACCGTCTTGCCCTCATTGGGAATTCCTCCAATGGTGGGCATGTCGAAGATGAGCAGGTCGTCACGGCTGCCTGGCTTGAACTGGTTGAGCAGGGTTGACTCAATCACCACCGTGTTGCTCCCGGGCATGCCGAAGTTCCTCCCGGTCAACCGGACCTCGGTGCCCATGCGGATCAATCCCAGGGGAAAAACGTTCGTGATGGCGAGACCGCCCTGGGTGGCCTCCAGGGCCGCGAGCCGCTGCTCATGGGACCTGAGCTGCTCGAGGATCTCGGTGGCCAGGGTCGCGGTGATGAGTTCCCCGGGCTCGACCTTGAAAGGAAGTGACATGGAAGGAGCCTCCGACGAGTGAATGCGTTTGTCCGCGTCTGCCCGCCGCAGGGTCAGGGGCCAGGCTGATCCGCGTTCGGACCACCGGACGAGAAGTTGGCGAATCGCCACTTCGCCACGCTGAAGCGCGCATCTCCCCAGTAAGGAATGTGCCCGCTGGCGAAGACGAGATAGGGCTGGGGGCGGCTGGTGGCTGGGCTGTCAACCACCGCCTGCTGGTTCTCCCGCACCCAGTAGAGCCAGAGAAGCTCCCCGGTGCCTGTGCTCACCGGCGGGTAGTCCAGCGCCGCCCGCAGGAGCGGCCCTAGCCGGGCGCCCTCGATGTTAACGGGTGGGCGGGTGGTCAGCCCTTCAAAGAATTTCAGATAGTCCAAACCATGTGTGCCCGCGAAGCCGCCCAGGGGCAACACGCCCACTGGCGGTAGCCAGTCGAAATGGTCCTTCGCGGGGATGCCCGGGAGGGAGGGCTCCAAACGCAGCTTCTCGATGTGCTCTTGGAACTGGAGGAACAGTGCCTGTGCCTCGATGGTGCGGCGTTCTCCTTGACCGCCCAGCCACGGGACCGGGTGTGCCACGCGCGCGAGCGGCCGGCGCGCGGACCACAGATCCACGAATCGGATGCCTTCCCCATCCTTCCAGTGGAGGACCGCCAGCGGTACGTCGCACGGAGTGAGGAATCCGGGGCGTAACTTATCAATGAGCCCATAGCCTGCTTCCGGCTCCCTGAACGGCCAGTCCAGGAGCATCTGCGCCCGTGTGGTCGTTCCGAAGCACTGGTGCGCCACGCGGTTGCGCAGCTTTTTCTCGTCCAGCAGGTCCGAATTGCTCACGTCCAGTTTGAGCAGGCGGAACAGCACGCCCTCCACCCGCAGCTTCGCGTCGCACCCGGATTGCACGCCGCCCAGGCCGCTGACCACCGCCCGCCCCTCGCGCCCGGCAGCGGGAGAGAGGACCAGCAGGTAGACGCCCGTACCGGACACGTACACGCTGCCCGGTGGTGAGCAGGCCTTGAACCTCCCTTCCGCAGTCGGTGCCGCCGAGATGCCTCCTGGTGCCATGGGCAGGAGGGCCACCTCCACGGGCTGAAGCAGCTTCAATGTCTGGCCTTCGCGGTTGACGGCCAGTCCAGGGCGCACCGTAACGAGCGGAGTCGAGACCGTGTTGTCCTGGGAAGGAGTCACCTCCAGCCCGTACGCCACCCCTTCACCCAGGGCGCGGCCCATCCGCTGCAGCGCCGCGTCGCGCGCGGTCTGCTCCTGTGTCAGGTCCTCGGCCGAAAGGAGCCGGCCGTTGAAGAAGTTCGTCGAGCGGATGCCGTCGTCGAGGAATGCCGTATCCAGGTCGATGCGCATGGCGCCTATCCCTCCTTCTTGAGGAAGTACTGGCTGACCTCGATGACGAACCGGAGCTGCCTGAGGGCGTCCACCCCCACCGGCCCGCCCGCTTTGGGATCGAAGACGTTCAGAAGGAAGTGGTCTTGCTTGAGCCCGCCGAAGGTGACGGGGCCCAGGTGGGCGAACTCGGCGTTGAAGACCAGCATCGCCTTGACGATGTACTGGTGCTTCTCCGGCGACAGGGAGTAGCCGTCGAAGGTGAAGCCCACATGCCCTTCGGCGAGATTGAAGGCTCTGAGTCGGTTGTACGTGTCGTTGGGAGGGTTGCCCGGGGCCGCCGAGAGGATGCCCGCCGCGACGATGAAGTATTCGGGGAGCTCGGGCGGGTGCCGCACGACGTCCGCGGCCTCGCCCCCTTGACCCTCGGGCCCCTGAATCCCCTGTGGCCCCTGAATCCCTTGTGGCCCTTGCGGTCCCTCGGGCCCGGTCGCGCCGGTGACTCCGCTCACCAGCAACTCCTGGAGCATCCGCAGGTGGAGCAGGTAGGGCCGGTCCTCCTCGAGGATGCGGATGGCGTCGGCGGCGTCATCCACCTGCCAGTCGCCGGCGACTCCGGACTTCACCAGGGCGACCTCCAACTCGGCCAGCATCACGCAGTCGCCCGGGCCCGGGGGCTCCGGCGTGACGGGAGCGGTGCAGCCGTGCGACTCGCCCAGCCAGTTGGGCCGCCACAGCGCGCGCAGCTCCGTCACCCACAGCCGCAGGGCGGCGCGCAGGTACCGCTCCATGTCCTCCTTGAGGATGAAGAATGGCCCGGGCGGGGACGCATCCACCATCGGGTCCAGCGGGCTGTTCGGGGAGGGGGGCGACGTGGGCGGTGAGCCCGTCGCCACCGCGTCGCGGATGGCCTTGAGGAAGTCTTCCATGGACACGGAGGTGGGCGCGTCCTTGGCGACCTCGATGTGACTCCGCATCCAGCGCACGAAGTCGCGGACGGCGTCCTCTTCCGGCTGCGCGGGGCGAGACAGGCGCAGTTCCAGCCGGAAGTTGTCCGTGACGCGCGAGGGCGCCATGGAGTCTTCCTCACTGCGGCACGGCTCTCCGGGGATGGGCACCGGGTCCGTGCGGCACTCGCGGTAGCAGAGCACCACCCACAGCCGCAGCCGCTGCGACCCGGTGACGTTCTCCTCCACCCCCGCGCGGTTCTCCTTCGCCAACAGCCAGTCATTCAGCGACGCGCACTGCGCGGGTGTCACGCGCGCCAGCTGGCCGCGCGGGGTGAGCGCCACTCCGGGCGACACCCGCACCTCCGGGCCCCGGGTTCCCAGGCCGGAGGTCACCGCCAGGCCCCAGGCCGTGCCGTAGCCGAGCTGGTCCCGAGCGAGCCACCTGTCCCGCTCGGACAGCCAGGCGAACTCCTGGTTGAAGTCGTCTACGCCCAGCACCATGCCCTGCACGAAGTTGACGTGCTTCGTGGGGTCGTCGGCGGCGCGGGGGACTGACGTGGAAGTGAAGGAGGTCATGGGGTGTCGCTCCCGTGGGACTCACGACGCCCGAGCGCGTCGCGTCCCAGGATGTGCCGGTCCCTGGCGTCCTGTGGGGGGCTCGGGGTCAGATGGCTTTCCGCCAGGTACTCGCGGCCGAGCTGCATGGCGGGCATCAGCTCGGGGGCGCGGCTGCCCAGGTCGATCTGGGTGTCCACGCCCAGGCGGGCTTCGCCGACGCGGAACATGGCCCAGTAGAACTTCACGTCGAACACGGTGTGGGCCGGCTTCTCCACCGCCACCACGCGCATCGCCTGCTCCAGCCGCGTGCGCTGCTCCTCCGCCGCGCTGCCCTTGGGCACCGGCAGCACCACCGTGAAGCGGTGGGACGCCGCGCGCACCGGCAGCACCACCGTCTCGAAGTGGTACCAGTCCGCCTGCGCCGGACCGTCGTCCGGCAGCCTCAGCGGCAGCGAGGCCTGCGTGAAGTCCTCCAGCCTCGTCACGTGGGCCAGGTTGAGCGCGGTGATGCCGCGGTAGCGCCGCATCAGGAACGCGCGCCACACCGGCGTGTCCGCGGCGGCCGCCGCCGGAATGAAGCCCAGCGCCTCCATGCAGAAGGAACGCCAGACGGCGGACACCGCCGCTTCCGCTGGCTCGCGCAGGGGGAAGGACTCCACCGTCGCCGTCACTCCCGCCGCATCGAGGCCCGCGCGGTAGCGGTCCAGCAACTGTGCGCGCCCCTGTGACGGCTCCCAGCGCCGCGACGTGGCGGCGGCGACGGCGTGGATGCCATGCGCCACGGGTGGCTGGGGCGGGGCGATGAAGGGGGTGCGCGCGGAGCGGAAGCGCTCGACGATGCGGTAGCGGGCGTGGGTGGGCTCCTTCTCCTGGGTGAAGAGGGTGTCGTCAGGGTACTCGTCCAGCGCCACGCGCAGGGCCATGATGAGCCCGCGCGGTGTGCCCCTCCACTGGAAGAAGTCCAGCGTGTGGCGCAGGAACAACCGCCGCCGCTTGTCGTCCCACGCCGGGTCCATGGCCACGGCGAACCAGGACGCCAGCCAGTCCAGGGCCTCGGGCGGCGCACTCCGCGCGTCGAACAGCACCTGCGCGGCGGCGATGCGGTCCTCAATGGAGGTGAACAGCCCCTCCACGTTGGCGAGGAACCGGTCCAGGAAGCTCGCGGACTCGACGTCCTGCCGGTACACGCCGGGCAGGTACTGCGACAGGTACGAGAAGCGCGGGTACCACGCGCGCAGCGCATGGAGGCGCGGCGTGGTGGCCCCGCCGCCGTGCAGCGTCAGCTCCAGCTGCGCGTAGCGCCCCCGGGCCCGCTGGAAGAGCACCTCGAAGGTGCCCCGGTGCTCGCCGATGGCGCCGGCCACGTAGGGCAGCTCCGAGCCACCGCCGCGCTTGTACAGCGTGGGCTCCTCGATGAAGGGCGCGGCTTCCAGGTCCGCGAGCTCGTTGGCCGCGCGGGTACGCACGGTGACGCGAGCGCCGGGAGGAATGGATGCGTCCAGCATCAGCCGGTGCCACACGCAGTCGGGCGCGCGGCCGTCGAACACCGGCGTGCGCAGGGTGGCGTCGCGCACGTAGCGGGGCCGGCGCTGGCCCTTCAGGGGCACGAAGGTGTCGGCGAAGTCGTAGAAGGCGCAGTCGCCCGCGCCGATGAGCGCCTTGCCGCCGAACAGCCGCATCGGCAGGTACTTCGATTGGGGCACGGCGGACAGCACGCCACCCGCGCCCACGTGGAGGTCGAAGGGGAACGCCTGGTTGCCGTCGCGGCCCACGACGAGCACGCGGTGGGGCCGGTCCTTCGTTCCGGGCACCAGTGCCATGTCATGCGGCACCAGCACGAAGTCCTGCTCGGGGCCGGCGCCCTGGAGGATGCCCTCCACCTTCAGCGGCAGCGGCGCGCCCTCGGGCTGTCCGTCCCGGTACACGCCGAGGAAGCAGCTGGCGTCGCCCCGGTCCAGCACCAGCACGCGGCCGTCCGGCAGCACCTCCACGGAAATGGGGTCCGCCGCGTCCAGCGGCAGGGACGCGTCCAGCGACACCGGCTGGGGGAAGGTGATGGCGGGCACGCGCCGCTGGGGGCCGCCATCCGCCGGCTGAAAGCTTTCCACCACCTCCTCGGCCAGCACGGTTTCGCCGCCCAGCCGCACCACGCGCAGCTCCGCGTCCAGGCGCCACAGGCGGCGGTTCGTCCGGTCCAGCACCACCGCGCCGCCGTCCGGTGTGGCCGCGATGTCCCATGGCGCGAAGGGCACGCTCGCGGGCCAGGGGTGCCGCACCGGAGGGCCGCCGGAGTGCAGGTCGAACACCCGCAGCCCGGGCTCGGGCGCCAGCGTTCCCACCAGCAGGTAATGGTGCGACGTGATTCCCAGTCCTCCCAGCGGCACCTCCGCCGGGGTGGGCGGGGCCACGGTGGGGCCGAAGCCGCCGGGCACCGGCTCACGGGCCTCGGACGGCGCCGCCGGCCAGAAGGTGCTGGTCAGCCGCGAGCCGCTGGACAGCACCTTCACGGTGAGCCCGTCGCGGTCAATCCAGTAGAAGCTTTTGTAGCGGTCCCTCGCGGCTCCGCGCCGGTCCTCCAGCTTCGGAGCCACGTCGCGGGGCGCGGCGATGAAGCGGAACAGCTCCGCGCGCAGGGACACCTCCGCGCGCAGGGCATCCCATGCCACGTCCGCGCCGGTGCCGGACGCATCGGCCCACGCCTCGGACAGGGACCGCCCCGTGACGTGGGTGCAGCGGCCCCAGTCGTCGCGGCCGAGCAGCAGGTGGAAGCGGGAGCCGTTGGCGTCCATCTACCGGCACTCCTCGGGCACGACGGGCACGGACACGAAGGGCCGCTGCGCGCCGGTGGCCACGGGGCCGGTGCCGCGCAGCTCGTCCAGGGACGGCGGGTCCCCCACGGCCACGGAGATGCCGGCCAGCCGGGGCAGCTGCAGGGCCGTCATCGGTACCTGGTCCTGCGCGGCGCCCGTGGCCAGTCCCAGGCCCACCCCGCGCACCAGGGCCACTCCCTCCACGCGGCCAGCCACCGCCGCCAGCTCCAGCGACACCACGGCCTTGCGCAGCGGCCAGCCCCGCTGACGCCGCGGGGTCCCCGGCGCGCCGGCCAGCGACACGGTGGGCTCCAGCAGGTCCACGTCCTTGGGGGGCAGCGGCGACAGGAAGGCGGTGAGGGCGGCCTTCACCGCCTCGCGCACCACCGCCTGGGACATGCCGGCCACCACCTCCAGGCCCACCGTCACCCAGAGGGGCTTGTACTGGGGGCGGCGCACGAAGATTTCCGTCGTCACCAGCCGCCGGGGCGCCAGCCAGCAGGCGACGGCGTCCAGGAACGCGTCCGCGCCCTGCGTCTGCGCCGGGTCCGGCTCGAAGCGCGGAATGGCCATCACCGTCACCGCGCCGGGCGCGTCGCCGGGCTCGTTGGGCGACAGGGCGGGGTGGAAGGCGGGCAGCACCTCCACGCGGCCCACGGCCACGCCGGGGGTGCGCAGGGTGAGCGCCTCGAAGTCCTGCGCCGTCACCAGCCGGTCCCGGTGCTGGAGGTAGCGGGCAATGCTCCGCTCTCCCTGCTTCACGTCCTCCGCGTCCGCACCGCCCCAGGTGGGCAGCGGGTTCTCCACCTGGATGCCCGGAGGCAGCGCCGGGCCGCTCGTCACCATGCCCGAGCCCACGTTGCCGGCGCTGCCCACGCCATGGTCATACTCCGCGCGCAGGGTGGCTCCGAGAGGCGGCCGGGCACCGTGTGCCCCGTCGCCGAAGCGCAGCTCCCCGGCCTCGGCGTCCAGGCGGAATACCTTCACCCGCGTGTTGGTGGACGCGGGCGTTTTCGGCGGAAGGCGCGGGTCCGGCACCGCCACCTCGGGCCCGGCGCTCATCAGATCGTCAATCTGCGACCAGGGCTCGGACGTGTCCTTGACGGTGACGGTGAGCCTCACCGTCCCCGGCAGCACGGGGGCACGGGCCAGCTTCACCACCTGGTCCGGCTCGCCGGTGCCCTGGGGCAGCAGTTCGCCCGTCACGTGCTCGCGCTGTGTCACCGGCGCGGCGTTGATGCCGGCCCACAGCAGCTTCACGGACACGGGCGCGGAGGAGGTGATGCGCAGCCAGGTGATGACCCGGTTGTCCAGCTCCTCGTCGTCCAGCGAGGGAGGGAAGTCGCGCGTGCCCGCCTCCAGCGGGTCCAGGTTCGACCACTGCCCCAGCTCGTCCTCGCTGGAGGGCAGCGGGACGTCCACCACCACCGGCTCCGCGGGCACCTCGGCGGTGGCCAGCGTGCGCCAGCTCGCGTTGCGGTCCGCGGTGTCCGGGAGCATGCCGCCCGGCGGCAGCCGGGGGATCTGGAACTGGAGCACCGCCGAGCCCTCCGGCCGCGCCTGTCCATTGGGTACCAGCTCGCGCCCCCCGGTGTCTCCCGCGGGCGCGAGCCCCACCGTCAGCACCTGGCCCTTCAACAGCTCGCGGATCTGCTTCAGCGCGTCCTTCCGCGTCGGTGACGACTTCAGGTCCGCGGGCCGTAGCAGCAGCGCCACCCACAGCGCCCGGTCCAGCGTCTGCGTGTTCAGGTCGAGCGGCTCGGTGCCGCGAGGCGAGAAGGGCGTCGTCTCGTAGAACTGGAGCTCCCCCGGCGGCGCCGGCGGGAGCGTGGTGGCGGTGAAGGACGCGTACAGCTCCTGGTAGTACTCCTTCACACGCTTTTCGGGCGCCACGCTCCGCTTGTAGAAGACGGCGGCCTGCACCGGCAGGACGTCCAGGCCCCGCTCGGTGCGGAAGGGCACGTTGCCGGCGCGCACCTCCACGCCGTCCGTCAGCGTCAGTGTCTGGGGCGGGCCCCCGCGCTCATTGCGGAAGGCCACCAGCCCCTTCGCGGACGACGCCGGCTGCAAGGGGACGCCCAGCAGCTGGAGGAACTTGAGCCGGTTGCGCTCCGGTATCTGGTTGGCGCGGTAGAGCAGGCTCTCCGTGAGGAAGGAGAACAGCTCCAGCAGGGTGACCCCCGGGTCGGCTTTGTTGAAGTTGGTCCACTCGGGGTTGTGGACGGGGATGCGCGACAACGCCTCGTCCAGCAGCTGCTGGTACTTCCGGTCGTCGATGTTGGGGAGGGTGAGTGGCAAGGTGGGGTTACCCCGCGAGCGCGATGTTCAGGCCGAGCCGCTCGCGCGCCCCGGTGGCGACGAGCTTGTAGGCAAGGGTCACGGTGGCGGCCCGTGCGTCCTCCGGGTCCGCCTCCACGCTCACCGACTCCACGGAGATGCGCGGCTCCCACACTCCCAGGGCACGCGTGATCCGCTCGGCGATCTGGGACCGTGTCGTCACGGTGTTCGGCTCGAAGAGGAAGCGCTCCAGCCCCGCGCCGAACTCCGGCAGGAGGATGCGCTCGCGCGGCGCCGTGGCCAGGATGACCTGGATGGACTCGCGCACGTTGCGCTCGCCCTCGGACCATTGCACGCGCCCGTCCGGGCCCACGCGGGGGGGGAAGCTGATGCCTCGGCCTATGAGCTTTCCGGCGTCCATGGACTCACCCCACCCTGGGCTTCGGGAGGCAGATCTTCAGGAAGGGCATCCACCAGAAGATGATGTTGAGCAGCGCGAGGAGCATCATCAGGACGATGAACGCGCACAGCGTGATGATGGGGATGGAGAACATGCACAGCTCTCCCAGCTCGAAGCTCAGCCCCTCGTCGAGCTCGCCCTTCATCGTCTTCTCCAGGCCGGCCACGCGGGACATCTGCTTGCGCAGCCCCCTGGACAGCGTGAAGCCGACGTTCTTCTTGAACCGGCGCAGCCCCCGAATGCTGGTGTCCACCGGCAATTCGATTCGCACGGGCCGCGCGGGCGCGTCCGGGTCGAAGAACGGCGCCAGCGTGAAGGCCCTTGAGCGCGGGCTCACCAGCGGTGGGCTCATCGCGCCGCAGGCCGGCTTCAGGTACACGCACCGCAGCACGTAGCGGGTGACGCCGGGCGCCTCCAGCTTGGACACGGGCTCCGGCTGCGAGGGCAGGGCGTACGTGCCCACCTTCGCCGCCTGCGCCAGTGCCTGCCGGAGCTCGGTCACGGCCACCTCCGTGCACAGCCGCAGGTTGTAGTTCACCGTGTTCGGCCGCCCGTTGAGGATGGCCTCGCGCTGCCGCATGGCGCTGCGCAGCGCCTGCCGCCAGGTGTCGCCCCCGGTGCCCTCCACGTGCCTGCCCACCAGCAGGTTGAACAGCGTCAGCGAGGCGTCCGTCGGCGCGGGCCCCGGGCTGTCCCGGTCCAGCAGCTTCCAAAGCGCCTCGAGGCGCTCCTTCAGCAGGGTGGCGAGGTCCACCAGCAGGAAGCGTGAGACCTCCTTCTGCACCTCCGCGTCGGCGCTGTCCGCCGACCAGAGCCGCAGCTGCTCGTACGGGACGACGACCTGGGTCTCGGCCTCGCCGGCAACCATCTGCTCCGGGTCCACGCTCGAGCCGTCGTCCTGGAAGGCGGCGGCGGACTCGAAGGTGTCACGGCTGGACGTGGGCACCAGCCCCACCAGCATGCGCCGGCGCTTGCCGTCCGCCGTGAAGTTCACCGGGAACAGGGGCAGCAATTCCTCGCCCTTCGCCAGCGCGCCCGCGCCAGCGGCCTCCAGCACCTTCCAGATGCGACGCTTGCCCCTCGGGTCGCTCGCGTCGGGCACCCACGCCCCCTCCTTGCCGCCGCCCAGTTCCTGGCGCAGCACGAAGGCGGCCTTCTCGCCCTTCGCGGTGTCCACCACATGGTCGGGCATCCCGGGCAGCCGGCACACCAGGCTGGATGCCAGGAGGTAGAAGCGCCCGTGCGCCGGCTGGTACAGCTTGGGCGTGCGATTCGGGTCGACCGGGTCCTCGCCGGGCATGCGCTCGCCGAAGCTCTCGAACTTCGTCACCAGCAGGTCGGTCAGGTCCGGCCGGGGCTGCTGCTGGAGCCGCTCGGCCAGCTCCTCCATGAAGCGGTCCGAGTCGAACTGGAGCAGGCCCGGCGCCTGGATGCGCGCCAGCGTGTCGGCGGCGGGGCCCCACAGCGGCGAGGCCGCCACCCACTGGACGGCATGTGTGAGCGCCGTGGCCCTCACCAGACGTTCCCCGCGCCCGGCGTGTACGACGTGCTGACGACGCTGTTGGTGATGACGGTGTCGGCCTGCACCACGCCGCTGAACTTGGACATGCCCGCGCTGACGGTGAGCATGCCGGCGGAGATCTCGGCGGTGCTGGCGTTGATGGTGACCTTCGCCGAGGCCGTCACGGTGATGCCGCTGGACTCCATCTTCAGCGAGTTGCCATTGCTGTCCTGCGCCTCGATGGAGCCGGGCCCGTCCTTGAGCGTCACCTTCTGACCGCCGGGCGTCTCCAGGGTGAGCGTCTCCTTGCCGTCCGTGTCGTCCAGGGTGATGACGACGCCATTGCGCGAGCGCAGCACCTTCTTCGCGTTCTTCCCCGCGCCGTCCATGCTCTCCGGCGGCGCGTCCTTTCCGTTCCACAGCGAGCCCACCACGTAGGGGCGCCGGGGGTCGCCAGCCTCGAAGCCCACGAGCACTTCGTCCTCCATGTCGGGCACGAACCACGAGCCGCGTTTGTTGCCGCCCATCAGCGTGGCCAGCCGGGCCCAGGCCTCATAGTGTCCGCCGCCCGCCGCGTCGGTGGCCCACGGCAGCGCCACCTTCACGCGGCCCTGGCTGTCCGGGTCCTTGATGTCGGTGACGCGCGCCGGATACAGGCCATAGAACCGGCCGCCGAGTCCTCCGGGCACGCGCTCGTCCGCCGCCAGCTCCCACGCCGAGCCGTCCATCATGAAGCCCTCCCCAGGCCGACCCGCTCCGCCAGGAACTCGGTGCGCAGGCCGCGCGTGCCGTCGAACAGGTGCTTCACCTCGGCCAGGTGGTACTTGCCGCTGAACAGGGGCCCCAGCCCCAGCAGCTCCACCCGTGTGCCCACGCGCAGCCGCGCGTCCGTCTGCGCGGTGCCACGTCCCACCACGAAGCGCCGGGCCATCTGACGGAACAGTCCTTCCGCCCGGGCCTGAGCCTCCTGACTGCCCAGCGGCACGGCGTGGACCACCGCCTCCTTGCGCTCGGCCAGCTTGGAGGACAGCAGGCTCGCGCCGCTCTCGTCATTGCCCAGCTCCGCTCCCAGCGCGGACGGGCCGGCCTCGTGAGTCACGGCGTCCTTGTCCTGCACGCTCCAGCCGCTCACCGTCACCGCGGAGCGCTGGTGGGCCAGGTCCGCCAGCACGGTGAAGGACGTCAGCTCATTGCCGCGCCCCAGCTTCAGCGCCTCGCCGCTGGAGCGAGCTCCGCGCTTCTTCGCCTTCAGGGTGCGCCCCTCCACCCACAGCTCCACGTCCACCGCGCGGCAGCGCTCCCGCAGGAAGGCCAGGTCGCTCTGGTTCACCTGCGCCAGCACCTTGTGTGTGGGCCCGGACACATTCAGGTCCGGCGTCAGCCCATGCTTGCTGGCCACCTGCCTCAGCACGTCCGCGTCGCTCACGTCCGCGTACGTGTTCGTCCGCCGCGTCATCCTCAAATCCTGGAGCCGGTCCTCCGCGAGCACGGTCAGCGTGGGCGGCGCGCTCTCCGGATAGTCCGCCTCCAGCGCCAGGATGCGGCCCTCGAAGAGGACGTCGGTGGTGCCCAGCCGCACCTCGAAGGGCTTGCCGAAGTCGAGCAGGGCGCGGTCGAAGTAGAGGAAGCCCGTCCCACCGTCCCGGGGGCCCCAGTTGCCGAAGGTGGCCTCGCACCGGTACATCCCCTGGGCCGTCTCGATGATGGACAGCTCCAGCAGGCCGGCGGCGAGCTCGGCCTGCTCACGTCCGTCCACCCGCAGGGTGGGGCGGGCGGAGCGGAGCTTGTTGTCGCTGTGGGTTCCGTCGGCCATGGCTCTCCCGGCTCAGTGCGCGCGCACGCGCTCCATGCGCTCGCGGTGGCGCTCCAGGCCGCGTCCCAGCTCGTGCGCCCGCTGCACGCCGGACGCGGGCGCCTTCTCCTCACCCTTGCCGCCGCCCGGCGGCGTGGCCGGAGGCGGCTCGCTCACGACTTCCATTTCATTGATGACCACGGCCATGCGTGTGCCCCCTACCGCTTCACTCCGAGGTTGAGCCCTGCCTGCAGGTCCACCAGCTGCCCGGCCGCGAGCCTCCGCGGGTTCTCGATGCCGTTCGCGGAGGCAATCACCTGCCAGTTCGCGCCCATGCCCTGCTCCGCCGCCAGCCCCTGCATCGTCGAGCCCGCCGGCGCGGGCGTCATGGGCGCGGTGCCCGCGGGCCTGCCGCTGGGCGTGGTGCCCGCGCCTGCCGGAGGCTCCGCCGTCTTCTCGAAGAAGAACGTGTCGATCTTCTGCTGCGAAAGGGTGAAGGACACGCTGGCGCGCAGGGGCAGGCCCTCCGCGGAGAACAGCTCCAGCGACTCCTCCATCGACTCCATGATTCCGTCGAAGCGGAAGCTGCCCCACAGGAAGCGCACGGCGGGAGGGAGGAACGTGTCGCCTGACTTCTTCGGGGTGATGAAGAAGGCGACCTTCTCGGTGAGCTTGCGCACGTCGTCGACGGCCTTGTCCTGGCCCTCGGGCTGTCCTGTCACGTCGAACCACAGCTGCACTGCCAGCTTGGTGGTGCCGGCGCCCACGAACTGCTGGTGGGGTGTCCCGCGCTTGTCTCCGCCGCCGGGCGGCTGCTGCACCTGGTTGGCGTAGGTGACCTTGAGCGTCTCCGGGTTGAACTGCACCACCGTGGACGTGGTGTCCTCGTCGATGGGGTTCTCGAACCTGGCGTCGAGCTGGAGGAGCTTCGCCTTGGCGAGCGGCGCGGCGTCGTCGGACATGGGCTAGGCGCCTCCCTCGGACACCGTCTTGCGGCTGAGTGACTCGTAGGCAATCTGCAGCTCTTCAATCGCCACCATGCCGTCCTTGGCGTTGAGCGGCGGCGCCTTCAGCTTCACCGGCAGGCAGCGCGACAGGACGAAGCGGGCGCGCTCGCGCAGCTGGGATCCGGGGGCGAACACCACCACCTCCATGCTGGCGCGCAGGCGGGGGCGTGTGCGCATCGCCTCGAACCACCTCCACAGATCATCGTTGGCTGTCATGCCGCGCTTGAGCGTGAGCTGGCCGAAGCCGAGCGCGCCGGTCAGGCGGATCTGCCGGCCGTTGTTGCCTCCCTCGCGGATTGTCTTCACGTCCATGGTCATCTCCAGGCCATCGCACTCGGAGAAGGCCGCGCTGCACGCCTTGGGGCTGACGCCGGGGATGTCTATCTCCACCGCGAAGGCGAACGCGGTGAACGGGGCGATGACCGTCTCGTCCTGTGGGTTGGCCATGGCCTAGCGCGCCTCCGTGACGGTGCCGCGCTCGCCGCTCTGCACGAGCCGTACATTGAGAAAGGTGAGGGGCTGGGACGGCGCCACCTTTAGATCCACGAAGAAGCGGCCCTGCTCCGCCTGGGCGGGGGTGTTGAGCGTGTCGCCCGTCACCACCTGGAAGGCACCCTCGCGCGTCCTTCCGGCGAAGGCTCCGCGCACGAACAAGCCGCCCAACAGCTCCTCGAAGCCGCGCTGCACGCGGCGGCGGAAGCTGGCGTCGTTGGGCTCGAAGACGTAGGTAGCGCCCAGCCGCAGCGCGGCCCGGCGCAGCAGGGACATCAGCCGCCGCACGTGGATGGGCCGCAGGTCCGGGTCCATGGCCAGGGTATCCGCGGACAGTGTGAGGAAGGCCCGGGGCTCCTGGCGCACCACATTCACCTGGGCCTCCTGGAGGTCCAGCCACCGCTCGGCGCTCATCGCCGGATTCAGCGCCACCACGCCGGTCCAGCGCTCATTGGCCGGAGCGACCCACACCCCGCGCTCCAGCGCCCGCCGCGCCAGCACGCCGCACGCGGTGCCATCCGGAACCATGCGCCGGGGAGGCCCTGGCCGAGCCTCCTCGGACACGAAGGTCCACGGATGATAGAGCGCGCCGTAGGAGAGGGCCGTCCTCTCCGCGAAGCCCAGCGGCGGCACGCCGTCCTCCTCTTTGCCCAGCGGGGACTGGAGCGTCGCCGCGTGGCCCATGGCCGCCGCCTCCCGGTAGTGCTCGGGAAGGGACAGCACGGCCAGCAGGTCTCCCCGGGCGCACCCCATCCGCATCAGCGCGCGCTGCACGGCCAGCAGGGGGCCCACGTCGTAGCGGGCCTCGGGCACCAGGTGCCACCGCGCCTGGGGGGCCACGGTGACGTCCAGGCCTACCGACCACGGCCCGGTGGTGCCGCCACGCTCCGCGCGCACGCGGTAGTAGCGGGTGCCGGAGTCGCGCCCGTACAGCGTGCGCGCGGTGAGCGGCCCCTGGTACAGCTCGGCGGCGTCGCTGAAGTCGGGGCGGGTGGCCTCCTCCAGCACATAGACGACGTCCGTGCCGGGCACCGTTCCCCAGCGCAGCGTGAATGACTGTCCGGAGGACGGCTTCTCGGGCTCCGCCACGAATGGAGCGGGCTTGGGCGGCGGCCGCAGGGCGCAGGCCAGGAACGTGCCCCACGGCGGCTCCGGTAGCGGCTTGCCGGGCCAGGCGGGCTCCACGTCGAGGCTCCCGGCCAGCACCCACGGCCGGTGCACGGCGTCGGGCACGGCCACCAGCGTGGCATCCAGCCGGTCCATCACCGCGTGGATGCCCCTGAGCGACCGGGGGTTGCTGCTCTGGTACCGGAGGAAGTCCGCCTGCGCCTGCAGCGCCTCCAGGCCCACGGACTTCACGCCCGGGTCCAGGAAGAGGTCCGCGTTGAACACCGCCAGCCCGTCGCGCTCCAGCGAGTCCCCTGCTGGAGGCGTGCAGCCCACATAGGCGGTGGGTTGGTCCGTCAGTCCCAGGGGAAGACAGAAGGCCTCATCCGAGGCGCCGGGGCCCGCCAGCGGGAATCGCTCGGTGGGCACGCCCTGGCGCCAGTCCTGCGGCAGCCGCTCCTCGGGCAGGCGCGAGGGCAGCGTCTCCTGGTCGTCGTGCTGGGCCCGCTCCACGTCGGTGGGCAGCGCGGCCCAGTAGCGCGGGTGCGCCGGGCAGAAGCCCAGCCGCTCCAGCTGCGCCGGCTGCTCCTCGCCCCGCCGCGTCCACAGGCTCAACGTCAGCCGCTCGCACCACGCGGACGCGGAGGCCACTTCCACTGGCGTGGACCCCCGCACGCGTGACACCACGCCGGACACCTGCACTGCCCCTCCCACCGTCCCGCCCAGGTGGACGGACTCCACCAGCAGCCAGTGCGTCTCCTCGGGGCTGTCGACCACGCGCAGCAGTGTGCCGGCGGGCGGTGCGTCCTTCGGGTCCAGGTCGAGTGTCAGCGTGAGCACGCGCGGCTTCGTGTTCGGCCCTGGGGCGTCCATGCGGGTGACGGCCAGGGACACCTCGTCGCCCTTGCCCCGCAGCCAGGACACGAAGGGCGGGGCGCTCCCGGGAGCCACATCCGTCTGCTGCCACAGAACGCGCCCTGCGCGCACCCGCGCCGTCACCCGACGGGACACCGGGCCGGGCCCCTTCGGCGCCGCCTCCTGCGCCACGGGCTCCACCCCCTCCACGGGCACCAGCAGCGAGTATCCGGTGCTGTCGAAGCTCACGCGCAGCAGGTCGCCCACGGACACGCCGCCAGGCGCCGTCACCTTCAGCTCGGCGCCCGTGGCGCCCACGCGGCTCCAGTCCACCAGCTCCACCGGCTCGCGGTGGAGGGAGGCGGCCACCTTCGCGCCGTCGGACCAGCTCCCCTCGGAGCGGGCCCGCGCCAGCGCCGCGGTGACGGTGACGGGGACGCCCTTCGAGCAGCGCAGCAGCCCTGGTACGGGGAAGGTGTTCGTCTTCGCACTGGCGCCAGCCACGCGCACCACCCAGCACCGCCGGCCGCCGTTGCGGAAGAAGGCCCGCACGGCGGACTCCAGCTGGGCGTGGACCGGCTCGCCGCGCTCTGCGTCCCAGGCCAGCAGGGGCGCCGGGCCGAACACCGCCTCGAAGTCCGCCACGTCCTCCACCGCCACCGGCACGTGCAGCGGCCCGGATTGGGCGAAGCCCACGAAGGCCGCCACATCCATCCGAGGCAGCGCATCCGTCACGGGTGGCGCCTGGATTTCGAAGCGGATGCCCGGAAGGCGTCTGGCGGCGGGGCGGCTCACGTCACTCCATCTCCAGGCGCTCGTAGGCGATGGTCAGCTCTTCAATCGCCACGTCCGTGCCCTTCGCGTTGAAGGGGCCAGATACGTGCTTGATGATCCGCGCGCGCAGGAGCTTCCACGTCTGCACCACCGCCGTGTGGTCCTCGTTCTGCAACTGGATGGTGACGGTGCGCAGCGCGTTGGCCTCTCCGTTGCGCAGCTGATTCAGCCACGAGTAGAGGGTGAGCGAGCCAATCACCCCCCGCTTCATGGTGACGTCCGTGGCCTTGTTCAGGCCGGTGATCTTCCGGACGCTGTTCTCCTTCTCGTTGCCGTTGCGGTACTCCGCGACGGTGACCTCCATGCCCACGTTGGAGATCTCCTGGAAGCCGGCGTCTGCCCCGTCCGTGGTGCCGGTGCCCAGGTCCACCAGGAAATTGAACTGCACATAGGGACGCTCTCTAAAGACCGCCATCTTTCAAACCTCCCAGGGAATTACTTCCGGTCGCCGGTCCACTGGCCAATGCGGAAGATGACGAACTCGGCCGGGCGCAGCGGCGCCACGCCGATGAGGCAGATCAACCGGCCGTTATCCAGGTCGTTCTGGGTCATGGTGCTGCGGTCGCACTTCACGAAGTACGCCTTCTCTGGCTTGTCCCCGAGCAGCGCGCCCGTCTGCCATTCATTGAGCAGGAAGTCCTCGATGGTGCGCCGCACGTTGGCCCAGAGTTGCTCGCCGTTCGGCTCGAACACCGCCCACTGGGTGCCCTTGTCGATGGAGCGCTCCAGGTAGGCGAAGTAGCGGCGCAGGTTGACGTACTTCCACTCGGGGTCGGAGCTGATGGTGCGCGCGCCCCACAGCCGGTAGCCACGCCCCTCGAAGAAGCGGAAGGCGTTGATGCCCTCGGGGTTGAGGACCTCCTGCTGCGACTTGTTCAGGTTCACCTCGAAGCCCAGCGCCCCGTTCACCACCTCGTTGGCGGGGGCCTTGTAGACGGCGCGGTTGGTGTCATTGCGCGCGAAGATGCCGGCCACGAAGCCGCTGGGCGGCAGGAAGATGGGCTGGCGCGTGACGGGGTCCAGCACCTTCACCCACGGGTAGTAGAGCGCCGCGTGGCTGGAGTCGAACTTCGCCCGCTGCGCGCGCACCTGGGCGAGCGTCTGGCCGTTGCCGCTGTCGAGCACCGCGATGCGGTACTTCATCCGCTGGCAGTGGGAGATGAGCAGGCCGATGATGGCGGCCGACTGAGGGCCATAGACCTTGTCCTCGTAGTCGAACGTCGAGCCCGGCGCGGCCACGATGGAGATGTCCTCCAGGTCCTCGAACTGTACGAGGCCCTTCTTGCGCGTGGTGTTGACGATCTCCTCGCCCTTGTAGTCGTCCGAGGCCGGCCGCTCGCCGTCGTTGCCACCCTGCAGCAGCACCTCCACCGAGCGCTCGGAGTCCGTGGAGTCAGGGTCCATCAGTTTCGCGCTGACTTTGGCGTCGGCTTTCAGCAGCGCGCTCAACATCGGGTGCCCGTCTCCCAGGTCGCTTCCCGGCGCGATGAAGATGGGGATGTCCCGGTTGCGCTCCAGGTCCGTGTCGTCGACGTTGAAGCGCGAATGGAGCGAGTCGTTGGCGCCGTCGCGCGTGTGCGCCTGGTCCAGCGCCAGCCCGGCCCACACCTGGGACGACGCCGGCTCGTCCGTGGGGATGACAGCCACCGTCACGGTGATGATGCGCAGCTGGTTGCCCGTATCGGTGATGCTGGACAGCTCCTTGACCGTGTCCTTGTCAGACTTCAGGTCCCAGCCCTGCGTCTGCTCGTTCCAGCGCGCCTGGTAGAAGGTGCCTGGGTCCGCCGTCTCGCCCTCGGAGGTGGTGAAGTCGCGCAGCACCACCACGTCGCGGTCCTGCAGCGCGCTGACGCGAGGCTTGCCGCCCTCGAAGGACAGCACGTTCTGCCCCGTGCGCAGCGTGAAGCGCACGCGCAGGTTGCCGGACGAGCCCGGATAGCGGCCGTAGACGAAGACCTGCTTCTTGGCGTCCGTTTCCTCGCCGGCCAGCAGCCCGCGCGCGTGACCATCGTCATAGGACGGGTTGAGGGTGACGAGCTTGGTTTCGGCCTTGAAGCCTGCATATGCCTCGCCTTCGGCCTTGGCGGAACTCTTCTGCCGGAACACCCGGCTCACGTAGAGCCGCTTCCCGCCCTCCTCGAAGAAGGCGCGCACCGCGTGCCATACGTAGTTGTGACGCGTGCCCGCGTTGAGGAAGCCGAGCTGTTGGCGGTTCCCGTAGACGCGCTCGAACTCCACCATGCTGGTGATGAGGTCCGGCTCCAGGTCCACAGGGCCATAGCGGGTGGGGCCAATGAAGCCGGTGGTGGTCGTGCTCACGCCTTCGATGGACTTGGAGCGGAAGCTGGTCTCTTCAACGAATACGCCAGGCGCGAGATATTCAGGCATCGGTCTTTCCTAGAGAGGTGAACCCGTGAGCCGCAGGCGGGAGCGCGGCTCGCCTTCGGTGCGCACGACGAGCTCTTGGCCGTAGAGGAGGGTGGCCTCGAGCAGCTCCTGGGGGCCGTCGAGGTTCGGCCACAGCCGCGCTGGCGCGCTGTCCAGTTGGCGCAGGGTGTCGCGGAGGTCTGGAAGCTCGGGGCCGGGCGCGCGGTGGGCGTGGAAGGCCCTCAGCCGCAGCGTCCACTGCTGCTCCAGCAACGGCGGGCTGCCGGACGGCGGAGGCGGGCCGGTAGGGGAATCCACCGGGGCCGGGTACTGGAAGAAGAGGGCGACCCGGCCCTCCTTGTCCGCCACGCCGCGCACCTGCCGCCCGCTGGGGAGGGTGGCCTGCACCAACGCCCACGCCGCGGGAGCCTGGGCCTGGGTTTCCCAGAGCTCCGCGCGCACCACCGCCAGCGTGGACTCCACCTGGCGCGCGGACGCTGAGAAGAGCGGCACGAAGGGCCGCGAGTTGAACTGGAAGAGGCCCTGGTGGGGCAGGTCCGCCTGGAAGGAGAAGGGAAGGAAGCGGTGCTGCTCGTCCCTCACCTCGACGGTGTAGCGCTTGCGCCCGGTCAATCCCTTCCACCAGGCCTTGTCTCCCGCGCCGAACTCCAGTTCGCGCAGCCCCGGCAGGTCCATGAACACATGGATGCCGGAGCGGTTCACCACCGAGGGGCGGCGCGAGGAGGGCTGCCCTTGGGGGTAGACGCTCACGGCCAGTCCCTCACCGACGACTGCCTCTGTCACCTCGTCGCGGAAGCACACCCCCAGCGGAGCTGTCCGTGTCACGCGATCGATGAATGGGGAGGAGAGTCTCATGGGTCTTCGAGCCTCCTCACCTCGAGCTCGCGAGTCTGGATGAGGGGCAGCTCCGTGTCCGCGATGGCGGACTCGATCAGGACCATGCGCGCGATGTACGTCGCGGAGATCTGGATGTTGGGCTTGCCCATCTCCCAGACATTGAGCATGTCCTGGACGGAGAGCGGCTCGTAGACGAGCGTCACCGTCTCGTCTGGGAGGAAGGTGTCGGCCGCGGGCCGCCCATGCTCATTGAGGAAGCTGGAGTTGAGGGTGGGCGTGTCCTCCAGCGTCCGCATGCACCAGCCGAGCAGCAGGTGCTGTCGCGTGGCGGTGGGGGCCCAGGGCGTGAGCAGGTAGTAGAGATCGAGCGGCAGCGGCCGTCGCATCCGCCGCCCCTTCGCGTCCGTGCGCCCTGTCAGGTTGCGCCGGACGGTACTGGGAGCGATTCGGTAGAGGAAAAGGGAGACGCCCTCCTTCATGGGGGATTTGAAGTTGGCGGCCTGGTACAGGTCGAACTTCGCGTCCTCGAACTCAGGCTTGGGGCGAGATAGCTCGAGCAGAGCCAGGATGGACTGACCAATCGCCGGGATTGCCGCGTAGGTAGCCACCTGCAAGGCTCCGGATTTCCGCCGCTCGCGCTTGCCAAATCTGGAACCTCGGTCCCACGCGCATCCCTGTGATGCGGCGGCAAGGCCCACCTGATTTGGGAGGCGCAAGGTACGCTCGCGGTGGAGGCGGGGCGTATCCGGCTGGAGTGCGTAGGTGCTGGGCGACAGCGGACTCCTGGGGACGGGGACGTCGCGAAGAGCCCAGCGCATCGATGCAGCGCAATCCTGCAAGCAGGGAAGCCGAGCGTCACCCGCTCCACGCGGCAGCCAGGGAGTGGGTACAGCATTTCCATACCCAGGTTGTACTCGCCCCCGCAGGCAGCTTGCAGCGTCTGCCTGCTCCCTCAAGGGGAGCCACACGAAGTGCGGAACATGGAGCGGTCGTGCTCGTTGAAGTCGCTCCAGCCCACCACGATGCTGGAAGATTTACTGTGTCGTGATTGTGGCGACGCCGTCAGCGTCGATTGTACAGCTCTCGTTCTCGGCCTTGCTCACGAGTCGCCGCAACACCTTTCGACGCGCCGATTCGTCGCTCTGGACTCCAGCGATGCAGAACTCGGCTCGCAGTGGAGGTGTGCCGTAGTACACGCCGTTGTCGTTCGGGCAGTCGAACACTGCGGCGTTGGGAGCCGCGCAACTGCTCCCCGCCGGAGGGTCGCGCCGCACCGGGTGCGAGAAGCCAGCGCAATGCATCATCTCGTGGATGAGTGTCTGGGAGATCTCCTCGTCGCCCTGCGGGAAGAGCACTCCGAAGTTCACGTTCAGCTGAGAGCCGCCCACCTGCGCACTCGCGTTCGTGCCCGCTCGGTTGAGGGTCGTGTGATGGATCGGCCGTCCGTACGCCGAGACGAGTGAATCCCGTTCCGCCTGAGAGAGGTTCCCACAGGCCCCGATCGCAGACAGCACGAAGCGGTGCCGATCGATCAACCTGTCCCTGTTCTCTCCAGAAATGTCATTCGCGAACGTGAAGTGGGACAGAGTATGGAATGCGGTGGACTCGTATCCACTCACCTGCACCAGGCGGAATCCAGCGGCCACGGTCGCATCGAACGCAGCCTGGTACTCGCTGCCGGTCAGGTTGTGGCGGGCCACGAACGCGGGCCCTCCGTCCTGTTGCCAGATCGCCGCGAAGCGCTCCTGGCCGTTGACTCCGTAGCCACTGACACACGTGAGCCGGAAGCCCTGGCCCACGAACTCGTTGAACGCAGCCTGGTACTGGTTGGCGTCGAGGTTGTGGCGGGCCACGAACGCGGGCCCTCCGTCCTGTTGCCAGATCGCCGCGAAGCGCTCCTGGCCGTTGACGGTGTAGCCACTGACGCACGTGAGCCGGAAGCCCTGGCCCACGAACTCGTTGAACGCAGCCTGGTACTGGTTGGCGTCGAGGTTGTGGCGGGCCACGAACGCGGGGCCGCCGTCCTGTTGCCAGATCGCCGCGAAGCGCTCCTGGCCGTTGACGGTGTAGCCACTGACGCACGTGAGCCGGAAGCCCTGGCCCACGAACTCGTTGAACGCGGCCTGGTATTGGTTGGCGTCGAGGTTGTGGCGGGCCACGAACGCGGGCCCCCCGTCCTGTTGCCAGATCGCCGCGAAGCGCTCCTGGCCGTTGATGCTGTAGCCGCTCACCCAGGTGAGTCGGAGCCCCTGCCTCACGAACTCGTCGAACGCGGCCTGGTATTGGTTGGCGTCGAGGTTGTGGCGGGCCACGAACGCGGGGCCGCCGTCCTGTACCCAGATACCTGCAAGAAGAATTGACACGATGGCCCTCCCGGCTCACAGACAACAAATGGCCACCAGGCCACTCGAGGACCAGTCGAACTCCGGTCCTGGTGGGCGTTGGCTGAGCTGGCGTCTTGGGCAGCGCGGCGAGCTGGTCGCTTACTCCCTCGTCCGCCCAAACGATGGCCAGTCCTTCCGGCGCATCCGGTCTACGCTCGGCCATGATGCTACAACGTGGGGAGAGACCGTGAGGGACACTGTTGTGGTTGGTGCCGCTCCAGCCCAGCTCACAAGGCTGGCGCTAAACGACCGCTCGTGATTCTCGAACGGTCTCAAGCTGCGCGTCGAGCGGAGGCGGCGCGCAGCAAGGGGCTGGCGGACTTCTGGGAGTTCCGTGCGTCGAGGTAGGGTTCCACCTCGGTCATGAGCGCCTCCATCTTCTTGCAGCGATGGTTGCGGGTGACGTTGGCGTGCACGTCCCACCACACGCGCTCAATGCGGTTGCCCTCCGGGCAGTACGGCGGCAGGAAGTGCAGCACCAGTCGCTCACCCAGAGCCTCCAGCGCCTTGCGCGTCTTCTTGATGGAGTGGGTGGCGGCATTGTCGAGGATGAAATGCAGGCGCTTCGCTCTGGGATAGGCGGCGTCCACGGCGCGCACCAGGTCGATGAAGAGCGCACTCGTCTTCTTCTCCCCCTGCACCCAAGTCATCCGGGCCGTGCTCGCATCCAGCGCCCCCGCCACGAAACGCTTCTGCTTGTTGCCGGGAGTGACGACCTCTCTGCGCTGTCCAGGCAACGTCCAGTCTGGGCCGATTTTCGGGTTGAGGTGCACGTCCATCTCATCCTCGAAAAGCACGGGCTCGTCGGGCCGGGCGAAGGCCGCACGGCATTTCAGCTGCCAGAGGCGCCGTTGGCGTCGGCGCTCCGGCCAAGGGCAGCGCACCACGGGACGCCGACGCCTTCTCTGGGCTCCCACCGAGGCCAAGGCGCGTCCCAGCGTCGCGGGCGAGACGCGTACCCGGCCTCGCCTCTCCACCTCACGCACCAGCAACTCGCGCGTCCACGTCGTGCGCCGCCAACCGGACTGCTGCGGCGTGCCTTCCAGCACCCGGCACAACGTCTGCCGGAATCTCTCGTCCACTTTGCGCTGCCCATTCTGAGCGCGCCCGTCCAGGAGGCCTTCTCGGCCTGACTTCTGGAAGCGCTGCACCGCGGACACCACCGTGGACGTGGCGCACAGCAGTTGCCGCGCGGCTTGCGCCCGTGACTGTCCACTGGCCACCTTCGCTACCGCCAGGCACCGCCGAAGGTTGAGCGGGCAGCCAGTCCTCTCTCCCCAGCGAATCAGCCGCCTGCGGTCATGACATCACAGACGCAGTTGTTGCCTTCCCTGATGCAGGATTCGCTTCTTCATCCAGTTCTTGCGCACACAAGGCCGAACGAAGCGAACTCCTGCCCCTTCCTCCCTCCGCTTGCGCCTGCCTGCTCTCCGAGCCGTTCGGGAATCACGAGCGGTCGTTTAGGGGAGAAAATCAAAGACGAATGTCTTCGACACGGCGGTTCGGCCTGCTCCATTCGTGGCGACGACCCGGATGAAGCCCTCAAGGAAGGCTGTTTCGCACCCCGCTTGACCCACGGGATCCACCGTGACGTCGATCCGCGAGAATTCCGCCAGACCCGACTGTGCTATCGGGGGCGTCGTTGTCATCGGATCCACCTGAAGGAGATACACAAGCTCTCCGGGTTTGCTTGCGCACCTCCAGGAGAAGTTGTGTTGTTTTAGATCCCCGTGTCCGTCGTTGGCCTCTGTTGTCACGAGCGAGAGATTGGTAATCCAAGACTCTTTATCGCCTGCGGTCGCGATGATGCGGATCCGGTAGAGACGCGATAGCTTGCGCTGGACATCTTGGGTGAGGATGCTGATTCCCTCCGTGTCGGGGCTGGGTTGTCCCTCCCGCTTTTCCAACTTGATGTCCACATTCAAGAACTCGGGAGGGGTGGAGTCCTCCGAGGGAGGATATGGAGGGGACGGCTTCGGCGGGCACGCCGATAGGGTCAGACCCAATGAGAGAAGAATGACTCCGTTCCGAACCTGCGACTTCGATGGAAGCATTGTCTCTTCCTTCCCGAGTTGAATGGGAGACTGATTTCAGAGGGCCGGGTGCCGCTGAGCCTGAGCGGCCGAAGAGTTTCCGGCTGGAAGAGGGCGCTGACCATCGTCCCTGTGTCTTGCGCTCAGTTCCTTGCTCGACGAATCCTCGAACCAGCGTCAGGGCGTCATGCCCGCCAGGCCAAAGCGCCTTCACTCCCGTTCCCTGGATGCCCTCTTTTTCTTTCCGTTCTGCGCCTACGGCATCGGCACCGCGCTCGTTACCTCCGTCCTGAAGGATCCGGAGCAACTGGTCGGGCAGAGGCCGCTGTTCGTCGAGGAGCGCTGCTGCTCCTGTTGAACTCCCTCGTCGTCGCCGGGACTTGGCATGCTGTTCTTTTCAATCCTCCGTGAGCAGACCCCGAGCATCGCCGTCGCGTACGTCTGCACGCGGGTGATGGAGGCGCTGACCCTCATCGTTGGAGTGGTGTTCCTGCTGTGCATCCTTCAGCTCAGAGACTCCGCGCAAGGGAGGGCCGGCAGCGTGGCGTTCTGCCTGTCGCTGTACCGCTCCCGGCTTCTTCCCTCGTCCAGGGGGTTCCGGACGGTCACGCCTTCCGTCGCGGCGTAGCCGGCTTGCCGTGCGTGGCGATGCGCTTCCGGATCCGGCTCAGCGACTCGGGCTTCACGCCGATGTAGCTGGCCAACTGGTACTGGGGAATCCGCTGGAGGATGTCCGGCCGCGTCCTTGAGAGCTTGAGGTAGCGCTGCTCCGGAGTGTCCGTGAGATAGGACGCGAACCACTCCTGCTGTTCCGCCAGGACCTTCTGCATCACCAGCCGGGAGATGCTCTCGAAGCGAGGGAAGCGCCGATACAGGTCCCCCTCGCGTTGCTCGGTGCCCACCACCACCGTGGTGTCTTCCGCGCAGACCCAGAAGTGCTCCGCCGGGGTCTGGTTCATCATGCTGTGAATCGAGAGGACCCAGTCGTCCTCGGTGAAGAACCCGTTGCTCCGCTCCTCCCCGTCGACGATGGAGTACTGGCGGATACAGCCCTGGAGGACGAAGTAGGCCTCGGTGCAGACCTGGCCCGCCATGAGCAGGTGCGCGCCTTTCGGACAAGCCTTCACCACCATGCTGTCCAGGATGGCCTGGGCTTCCTCGTCCGACAGAGGAGCGATGCGGCGGAAGTAGTCGACGAGCCTGTTCTTCATGGGAGGACCGCGACCATCATCCCACCGTGCTGGCGGACGTGGCCCGAAAAAGCCATGGAGGTGTTGTGGTAGGACGGGGCCCATGGCCGTGAATGGCCCCAGCAAATGGATTGCGTGAATGTCCTCGCGTCTGAAGAAGGTGTTGGTCATCACGGCCCTGGTCCTGCTCTGGACCTTCGTCAGGGCTTCCCGGGTGTTGCTCCTGGGGGCGGGGTTCATCTGGCTGTTGCACGTCGCGCTGGCACGTGTGCTTCGCGTGCGCGGCATCTCGACGTTCGGGGCCCGCTACGAAGCGGCGGCCTTCGAGGCTCCGAAGCGCAAGCGACTGGCGCTGCGGATCGTCCCTCCGGCGCTGCTCTTCCTGCTCGCCTTTCTGTTCTGGGCGAGCGCCCTCAGCCAGGCCCAGACAGCCACCTCGGAAGTCCTTGTTGAGAGCGGCTCTCCCGCGGAGCAGGCCGGGATGCGAAATGGCGATCGCATCGTGGCGGTCGGAGGCACACCGGCAGCGACCTTCGGGGAGGTGTCTGAGCGCGTCCATGCGCTCCCGGCAGCAGCTCCGGTCTCTCTCGAAGTCAGACGAGGAGACGCACTCCATCAACTGACGGTGCACCGGAGCGGGGAGGGGAGGATCGGAGTCCGCCCTGCTTCCACGGAAGCGACGTACACGACGAGCGCGGCCCTCCGCCAGGCCTTCGTCCTGACCGTCTCCGTGCCCTGGATGCTCGTGAGTCAGATGTCATCCGCCGCCCCACCGGAGAAGATGATGGTGGAGGTGCCCGAACTCCAACAGGCCGGCGGAGCAGGGCTGGTCAGCGCGGGGATGGGCGCCACCCTGTCAGCGCTCTGGCTGCCGTTTCTCGTGCTGGGGCTCGCGCTGTTTGCGCTCGGGGAGCGCGCTGCCCCGCCAGGGACGACGGAGGGGGCGGGAGCGGGAGCGGCTCGATAGAGGTGCGGCTGGCGCGAAGGGGCGTGCCGTCCCGAAGCCGCAGCCGGGCATCCCGATTGGACAGCGCCCGTAGCTCCGCGGACGGCGTCGATGCTGCCGTGATGCTCGACGTGCATGGGGAACGCGTCTCAACGGCGAGCCGGGCCCCGGGCCGGTGCCTTGGTGTGATGGCTCGCGCTTCCTCCGTGCCTATCTCTGGCGTGAGCACTCGAAGAGGAAGCCGCCATGGACATCATCGACCTCATCGACCGGACCCGCGACAGCATCTCCGCGCGCAGCGTCTTCGGCCAACCCGTCCACCAGGGGGAGGTCACCGTGATTCCCGTCGCGCGCGTGAGGGGCGGTGGAGGCGGCGGTGGGGGCGAGGGACCGGTACCTGAGGGCAACCCGAGGGAGGGCATGGGACGTGGAGAGGGCACGGGCTTTGGGCTGAGCGCGCGTCCGGCCGGCGCCATTGTCATCCGCGGAGACAGGGTGTCGTGGCTGCCTGTCGTGGAGCCCACGCGCATCATCCTCGGCTTGCAGGTGCTGGCGGGTATCGCCCTGCTCGTTCACAGGCTCACGCGGCTGAGTGGCCGGCGATAGCGCTCAGGCGCGGACCATGCCCCCGTGCCGCAGCGGCCGCTGCCGCCGGCTGCGCCGCGCGAGGAGCCACGCAATCGGGAAGAGGACCGCGAACCCGACCAGCGAAGAGACGACGACCATCACTTCAGCGTTCTGATCCCCCATCCCCTGGGTGGCCACCACCATCGCCGCGGCGATGTTGCGTTGCCCGGTGCCCAGCCCCAACACCACGTGTCCTCCGCGGTACTCGCGGCCGAAGACCCAACCGATGCCGAAGGCGCCCGGAATCAGGATCAGCGGGGCGAAGATGGCGCCTGTGCGGATGATGCGCACGACGCCCCCGAAGTTGGCCACGAGGGTTGCGGCGACCAGCACGGCCAACGCCACCATGGCGAGCTTGCCCAACCAGGGCCGGAGCCGTTCCGCCAGCGCCTGGTGCCGGGTCCGGACGTAGAGCCCCACGCCCAGGGGAAGAATCATCGTCCAGAGCAGCGGCAACGCGATGGCCGCCGGACGCACCTTCACGTCCGGCACCACCCGCGGGACCACCAGGGGCAGGTAGAGGACGGTGGCCAGCATGAGGAGCACCGTCAGGGATGCGCTCAACGGCATGTTGCCGCCTGCGACCGCGGTGAGCCTCATGAGGAATAAAGCCCCCGCCCCCATTCCGATGAGCATGACGCCGGTGGCGTGGGACCTGTCCAAGGGGACCACCTGCACCACGCCGTACGCGAGCAGTGGGACGAGGACGAAGTTCACCACCAGCGCGCGGATGGCCCCACGCGAATCGAGCAGCGGGGCAGCCAACTCGCGGAGCGTGTGGCTCAATCCGACGGCGAGCATGGTGCAGACGGAGAACACCAGGATCCCGATGCTCGACAGCGCCTGAAGGAACCCGACCCTCATTCCTGGAAGGTCACGGTGCCCGCACGAAACCGCAAGCGCTCCGGGACGACCGCGCCACCGGCCTGCCAGGCAAGGACCGGCTCACACCTGGCGCCTCCACCTTGGGTGCCATGCAGCGGGCCGCATGCTGGAAGCTCCTCGCCTGCGCGCCCCGCGTGAGCGTCACCCAGACGGATGGCCGGACCGAGCCCGCGGCTTGCAGTCTCGTTCGTCGTCCTCATCTCTCGGGAGGAGGCACGCGACGATGGCGAAGAAGCAGGGGCGCACTCCGAGGCGGATTGAACGGGACACCTACCCGAGGCCCGAGCACCGCTTCCCGGATGCGAAGATCGGGATGACCTGGAAGGACTCGGAACCCGACTCCCCTGGCTTCCAGAGGGCGCCGCCGGGTGCGCCGAACATCGTGCTCGTGCTGCTGGACGACGTGGGCTACGCGTGGCCGAGCAGCTACGGAGGGCTTGTGCGCATGCCCACCTCGGAGCGGCTGGCGAAGGAGGGCCTCACCTACTGCCAGTTCCACACCACCGCGCTCTGCGCGCCCACACGGGCGGCGCTGCTCACCGGCCGCAACCACCACTCGGCTTCCTTCGGGGTGGTGGGGGAGATGGCCACCGGCTACCCGGGCTACAGCGGAATCCTCTCGCGGAGCTGCGCGACCATCGCGGAGCTGCTTGCACCCAACGGCTACGCCACCGGTTGGTGGGGCAAGAACCACTCCACTCCCCTGAACCAGGCCTCCGTCGCGGGGCCCTTCACGCACTGGCCCACCCGGCGCGGCTTCGACTACTTCTACGGGTTCCTCGGGGGAGGGACGGACCAGTTCTATCCGGCGCTCTACCGGAACACGACCCCCGTCAATCCCACGGGCACGCCGGACCAGGGCTACCAGCTCACCCGAGACCTCGCGAACGACTGCATCGCCTGGATGCGAGCGCAGAAGGCCATCGCCCCGGAGCGACCGTTCTTCGTGCACTTTGCCCCCGCCGCGGCGCATGGCCCGCACCAGCCGCCCCTCGACTGGCGCGGGCGAAATGCCGGTCGCTTCGACATGGGCTGGGACCACTACCGCGAAGTCGTCTACCAGCGACAGCTCGAGCTGGGCGTCATCGCTCCGGGCACGAGGCTGACCTCCCGGCCGAAAGAGCTGCCGGCCTGGGACCGCTTCGATGCCGAGGCGCAGGCGCTGCTCCGCCTCCAGGCGGAGAACTACGCGGACTACCTCGAGCACTGCGACCACGAAGTGGGTCGGCTGGTGCACGTCCTCGAGGAGCTGGGAGAATTCGAGAATACGCTCTTCCTCTACATCCTCGGCGACAACGGCTCGAGCGCGGAGGGGTCACTGACCGGGACCCTCAACGAGAGCGCCAGCATGCAGGGCATCGAACCGCCCATCGAGGCGAGTCTCGCGCGGATGGGGGAGTGGGGGCTGCCGGGAACCACGCCGCATTACGCGGTGGGCTGGGCCTGGGCCGGGGACACCCCATTCCAGTGGATGAAGCAGGTGGCGTCCCATTTCGGGGGCACCCGCAACGGGATGATTGTGAGCTGGCCCGCGTGGATCGCCGACAAGGGGCAGAAGCGCTTCCAGTTCCACCACGTCATCGACGTCGTTCCCACCCTCCTCGAAGTCGTCGGAATCCGCGAGCCGGTCAGCGTCGACGGCGTGCCGCAGAAGCCAATCGAAGGCGTGAGCATGGCGTACACCTTCGACCGGGCCAACGCGGAGGCGAAGAGCACGCGCACCACGCAGTACTTCGAGATGCTGGGCAACCGCGCGCTCTATCACGACGGCTGGACTGCCTGCTGCCGGCATGGGCGGCTCCCCTGGGTCACCCGGGGCAGTGCCAGCTTCGATGAGGACACCTGGGAGCTGTACCACCTCGATGAGGACTTCAGTCAGTCCGAGGACCTGGCGGCCCGCTACCCCAAGAAGCTGCGCGAGCTTCAGGACCTGTTCCTGATGGAAGCGGCGAAGTACGACGTGTTCCCGCTGGATGACCGCTTCGCGGAGCGGGCGGATGTGACGTTGCGGCCGGGCTTCTTCGTCGGCCGCAGGCGGCTGACCCTCTACCCGGGCATGGTGCGGCTTCCGGAGAGCAGCGGCCCCCAGCTGGCGAACGTCGACCACGCCATCACCCTCCACGCGCGGCTTCCCGAGAGTGGCGCCGAGGGCGTGCTGGTGTGCCTGGGCGGGGACACCGCGGGATGGAGCCTGTTCATGGAGGACGGGCGGATGCGCTACCACTACAACTGGTTCGGGTTCGAGCGCTTCGACGTCCTCTCCGGGACGGCACTGCCCGGCGGCGAGGCCGAGCTTCGGATGGAGTTCACCTGTGAGACGCCGGGGCGCCCAGGAGGGCCGGCCGTGGTGCGGCTCCTCTGCAACGGCACCGTGGTGGGCGAGGGGCGGATTGCCAGGCAGGTGCCAGGGTACTTCGGCCTCGGTGAGACGCTCGACGTCGGAGAGGACACGCTCTCACCGGTCTGGCCCGGCTACCGCGACCGGTTGCCCTTCCGCTTCAACGGAAGCATCGACCGGGTGGAATTGGAACTCGGCGAGGCAGCGCCACGCAGCATGGCGGAGCTGCTCGAGCAGCAGCTCCATCAGGATTGAGGTTTCACGGTGGAAGGACTCGGCCTGGAACTGAGCATGTTGGTTCGCCTCGCGGTGGCGTTCGCGCTGGGGCTGCCCGTGGGTTGGGAGCGAGACCACCGGCATCTCTCGCCCGGATTGCGCACGTTTCCGCTCGTCGGCACGGGAGCGTGTGCATTCCTGCTCATCGGCCAGCATGCCTTCCCCGACGACGCGCGCGCTCAGGGCTATGTCTTTCAGGCCGTGTTGAGCGGCATTGGCTTCATCGGAGGCGGTGTCATCGTCAAGGGCAGTGGACAGATCCAGGGGATCGCGACCGCCGTGAGCATCTGGATTACCGCCGCGGTCGGAGCTGCTGTCGCCTATCGGCTCTATGGGCTCGGCACGGTTCTGTCGCTCACGACCGTGGCTGCCCTGCAGCTGCTCAAGCCGCTCAAGGAACACACTTGATGTGTCCCCAACGGGATTCGAGCCCGTGGCCGAGGTTCTCGTCGCGCACGCACCGCCACTCGCTCCTAGCGCAGCGCCGCGAGGGCCGCGCCGACCTTCGCCACCGTCACCGACACGGGCGTCGTCACCTCCGGAGCGAAGATGGCCACGCGCAGCTCCTCGAAGGCCCACCGCAGCTCCTGCGCCGCCTCCTGGTCACGCGCGGTGGCGCTCTTTGCGAGGAAGGACTCCCACAGGGGGAGGAAGGGCGCGGCCTTCCCTGCGTCCTTGCCGGGGTTCGCCACCGCACGTGACAGCCGTGCCTGGACCGCGCGGAGGTAGCGCGGGTAGTGCAGCAGTCGCACGAGGGGAATCCACTCGATGAGGTTCGCGGGGAACAGTTGCCCGAGCTGCGAGCGGATGTCCCGCACGGCCGCCGCGCCGCTCGGCCCCTTGGAGGCTGTCTTGAGTGCGGCGAGCGTCGCAGCGAGCTCCGAGGAGGTGACGACGACGGCGTTCGTCCAGTCCCGCGCCTCACGCTCGATGCGCGGTGAGCCCTCATGGACCAGCGCCTCGAAGGCCGCCTTCGTGCGGGGCAGCGGCGCACCCGGTGCGAGCTTGAACGCATCGTCGACGCTGCGTGCGAGGACGAGTGCCCGGAAGGCGTCGGCCTTGCCCCTCGCGGGCGGTGCGCCGTCCAGGGACGGGAAGGGCGGCGGCATGCGCGCGGCGCTGACGGCCACGTGTCCGCGCGCGGCGAGCATCAGGAGCCGGCGGACCCCCGTGCGCGTGGCCGCGTCGGCGGCGGCGGAGGTCTCGAGCAGCGTCAGGTCCACGGTAGCGCCCCGGTCGACGAGCGCGGGATAGGTGCGGACCTCGAGCCCGCCGACCCGTCGGGTAACAAAGGGGGGCAGCTCGCCGAAGGTCCAGGCCGTCAGCCCCTTGCGCTCCCAGTCCGAAGCCGGTGCCGCGCTGCGCAGCGCCGCCCGTGCATGTCCCCCGTGCTGTTCGAGCAGTGCGTCGACGTCGCGGCTTTTCGCGAGCTCCTTTCCCCGCTCGTCGAGCACCCGGAGCGTGAGGCGCAGGTACGGCACCACGGCATCCGCCCGGAAGGACTCCTCGGGCACGTCCATGCCGCACAACCGGGACACCGCACGCGCGAGCGCTGGAATCATCGGCCCGCGGAAGGGCACCAGTTCCTTCTGGAGACGGTCGACCAGCTCCGGCACCGGCCCCAGCTGCTTGCGCTGGGCTCGGGGGACCTGCTCGAGCAGGGCGGTGAGCTTCTCCCGCTGCCACCCGGGGATGGTCCAGTCGAGCTCACCGGGGACGAGCTGGGCGAGCAGCAGCAGCGGCACGCTCAGGGTGATGCCGTCGTCCTCGGCCGAGGGGTCGAAGGTGTACGTCACCGGTACGGACGCACCGTGCAGGGTGATGGTGTCCGGGTAGTGCGCCGGGGACAGGCCCGGGTCGTGCGAGAGGGCATCCTCCATCGAGAGGACGAGCACGTCGGGATCGGCCGCCTCGGCCTTGCGGCGCCAGGCCTCGAAGCCCGCTCCGTCCGTCACGTCCGCCGGGACGCGCTGGTCGAAGAACGTCAGCAGCGCCTCGCTGTCGAGCAGCTCGCTGCGCCGGGCCTTGTCCCGCAGGCGCGCCACGCGATCGAGAACCTTCTGGTTCTTCTCCTGGAACGCCCCGCGGGTGCGGTACTCGCCGCGCACCAGGGCATGCTCGAGGAACATCAGCCGTGCGCGGGCCGGGTCCATGCTGGCCAGGGGCACGGGGCGCTCCTTGAAGACCTGGATCCCGAAGAGGGTCGCGTTCTCCTTCACGATGGCGCGCGCGGACTTTTCCGACCAGTGGGGGTCGGAGTAGCTGCGCTTGAGCAGGTGGGGGGCCGCGGGCGCGAGCCACTCCGGGTCGAGCTTCGCCACGGTGCGCGCGAACAGCTGGGACGTCTCCACGAGCTCGAACGTCATCGCCCAGGCAGGGGGCTTCTTCGCGAGCGCCGACGAGGGGTGGACCGTGAAGCGCGTCTGCTTCGCGCCCACGTAGTGGCGCTGCTCCGGATTCCACTGGCCGATGCGGGACAGGAGCCCGGTGAGCAGCGCCTGGTGCAGGGCGTCCCCGCGCGTCGGGGCGCCCCGGCCCTTGCGCGGCAGGCGCAGCTCGCGGACGGTCTCCTCGAGCTGGCGCTGGACGTCCCGCCACTCGCGCACCCGCAGGAAGGACAGGAAGTTGTCCCGGCACACGCGCCGCAGATGGGACGTCCCCCGCTCCTCGGCCTCTCGCACGAACGCCCACAGCTTGAGCAGCCCCGCAAAGTCCGAGTGCTCGTCACGGAAGCGCCGGTGCAGCTCGTCCGCCTTCTGTGCGAGCTCCCGGGGCCGCTCGCGCGGGTCCTGCAGGTTGAGCGCCGCGGCGACGATGAGCACCTCTTCCAGGCACCCGTAATCGGCGCCGGCGAGAATCATCCGAGCGATGCGCGGGTCCACCGGGAAGCGCGCGAGCTGGTGCCCGAGCGGCGTCAGGGTGCGCTCCTTGCCCTCGATGGCCCCGAGTTCCTCGAGCACCCGCCAGCCCTCGGCGATGGCCCGCGGCTGGGGCGGGTCGAGGAAGGGGAAGTCCTCGACGTCACCAAGTCCGAGGGACTTCATCCGCAGGATGACCCCCGCGAGCCCGGTGCGCTTGATCTCCGGGTCGGTGAAGGCGGGCCGCGTGGTGAAGCTCACCTCGTCGTAGAGGCGCACGCAGATGCCCTCGCGCACGCGTCCGCAGCGCCCCTTGCGCTGGTCGGCGCTGGCCTGGGAGACCGGCTCGATGTGCAGGCGCGTGGTGCCCGAGCGTGGGTCGTAGCGCGACAGGCGCGCCACGCCCGTATCCACGACGTAGACAATCCCCGGGATGGTGACCGACGTCTCCGCGACGTTGGTGGCGAGGATGATCCGTCGCTGGGGGATGGTGGCGAAGACGCGCGACTGCTCGGAGGCGGACAGGCGCGCATACAGGGGCTGCACCACCGTGCCGCGGAGCTCGCGCGCGTTCAGGGCGTTCTCGGCCTCGCGGATCTCCCGCTCCCCGGGGAGGAACACGAGGACGTCCCCGTTCGGGTCGAGCGAGATCACGTTCGCCACCGCATCGGCGACGGAGTCGGCGAGCTCGTCGTCCTCGGGGGGCGGCTCGTAGAGCACGTCCACCGGAAAGGTCCGGCCCTCTACCTGGATGACCGGAGCGCCCCCGAAGAACTGCGAGAAGCGCTCGGTCTCGATGGTGGCCGAGCTCACCACCACCTTGAGGTCGGGGCGCCGGGGGAGGATGCGCTTGAGCCATCCGAGCAGGAAGTCGATGGTGAGGCTGCGCTCGTGGGCCTCGTCGAGCACGATGGTGTCGTAGCGCTTCAGGAGCGGGTCGCTGTGGATCTGCGCGAGCAGCACGCCGTCGGTCATGAACTTCACGGCCGTCTGCCGGGACGAGCGGTCCTCGAAGCGAATCTGGTAGCCGACGTCCGTGCCCAGCTCCGTGCCGACCTCGCGTGCCACGCGCGCCGCCACGCTCGTCGCGGCGATACGCCGGGGCTGGGTGACGGCAATCTGACGCGGGCGGCCGCGCCCCATGGCGAGCAGGATCTTCGGCAGCTGCGTCGTCTTCCCCGAGCCGGTGGCCCCCGCGACGATGACCACCTGGTGGGCGGAGATGGCCGCGGTGATGTCCTCCACCCGGCTCGAGATGGGGAGCTCGGGGGGGAAGTGCAGGGTGGGCAAGCCGCCGGGGGAGGGGACGGGTGAGTCGCCGGACATGGCGGTATGGACTAGCACTGAAGCGCACGATTCGCCCCTGACGAATCGTGTGGGAGCCTGCTCGGCGGGCGTTCTTGGGGGGATTCTCCCAGCAGGCCAGGACACACCTGCATGCGAACTGCGGGAGTGACGCGCGACGGAGGGATGCGCTCAACGCTCGCCGGGCCGTATCATCGTCACATGACGACGCGGCGCACGCTCACCGACCTGATGAACGAAGTGGCTGGCCGCGCCCACGAATGGTCATCGCCGCAGGACCTTGGCTGCGATCGCATGACGGTCATGGCCGCCTGGCTGGCGAGCGACGATCCGGTAGCGATGCTGTTCCTGCTCGCCGCGGTGCATCCCCGACGCGAAGTGGAGAAGTGCGTCGAGCTGGCGACCGCAATGTCGTTCTTCGAGCCCATGCGGTACCAAGCACACCTGATGAGTCGCCGCCTCCCCGGCATGAACTTCAATGGTCGGTCACTGTTCTACTTCATTTCTCTCTACCAGCGGCTGCGCGCCGCCCTGCAGGCGTTCGAGGACACCGAGCGGTCGCGGCTCGGGCTCGAGCTCGCCACAGCGATCCGCGTCGTCGTCCCCGATCCGTTCACGCTCGTCGGGCCCGCCGCATAGGGCCCGGAGATGAACAAGGCGATCGCCGTTGAGCAACCCTGACCCATCCAGCCGCGGCGTGCGTGCTTCGGAGCCTCTTGCCCGTCAGAGCAGTACGTAGGCAGGATCAGGTCGGCCCAACCGGACCGGTTCCCGCGTCTTGAGCACCATTGTCCGTCCCAATCTCACGCGTACAGCGGGGCGTGCATGACATTAGATGACGTCGTGCCATGACCCAAACGCAGCGGCCCGCCCTGAAAGTCCAGGGTGGGCCGCCTCGCCTACAGGACAAGAGGTGTTCTCTTGGTACCTTTGAAGCTGCTAGCAGACGCCGTCGCGGATGGAGCAGTAGTTGACGCAGGCCGAGCCAGAGTAGGCAATGATCTCGGTGCCGTCGCAGCAGTAGCACATGAGCCAGGAAGCACGCTTCTCAGCCGCATCGGTGGGACCGCACGTCGCCTCACACTCGGCAACCGAACCGCTACACGTGGTGCCGTTGGCGCACGCAACGTTCATCTCTCCGTCGGACGTGCCACCACACCCTGCCAACAGTCCCGCTGCCATCAACCCCGCGAGGATTGCCCTTCGCATCTGTGTGTCTCCCGTTTGAGTGCTGCCCGGTCACGATAAGCCAGGGTGCCTCCCCGTTGGGAAGATCATGTCTGCCACAACAGGCCTGGATTGTGCGGACATGGCGTATGCCTGAAATTGACTGAAAGTGGCGTCGCCCCCAGTGCCTGGCCCGGTAGCGGAAATGCGAATGGTGACAGACTTGAGATTGCCTCCTCTCACGCGACGCGCGCTCGCGCTGGGAGTCTGGTGCGCTCCTGACGCATCTCGCGTATGGGAGGGATCCACGAGCACAGGTCGTGTCATGGGCTTGGCGGCGCGTGTCGCACTGCTGGCGGTGTGGGGTTGTGTCCTCAGCGTGTCGTGTGCGAAGCGACCCGTGGACTACGCACGGGAACAGGCGCGAACCCTCGCGCCAGCGAAGTTGGAGTCCTCGTCGCAGCCCTCGACGGGGCCGGTCCGGAAGATTCGGGTCCGGGTCTACGCGGACTCGGACTCTCGGGAGCAGGTGGTGCGCTGGCGAAGCAGCGTCGTGTCCCAGTTGCAGCGCGCGAGCGCGGTGATGCAGGGGCCGCTTGGCGTTGTCTTCGAGCCCGCGCGCCGCTTCGATGAAGAGGCGCAAGCGAGGTAGAGCGCCGCGAGCGGCTGCTCAGCTCCGGGCGGCCGGCGGCGGCATGGGGGGCGCAGTGCGCTGCCACGCTTCCAGTTCCTGCACGCGCCCCAGCCAGGCCCGGAGGTTCGCGTAGCCTTCGATGGGTAGACGCGCCGGGCCCGCGAGGGCGAACGACGCGGCGAGCGAGAGGTCCGCGAGCGTCAGGCGCTCCTGAGTCACCCACGTCCTGCCCGCCAGGTGCGAGTCCAGCACGGGCGCGGTCTGCGCGAAGAGGGCCTCGCCGCGCGCGACCTCGGCGGGGTCCGGCGGCCCGCGGCCGGTGCGCTGCTTCACGAAGTTCTCCTGGACGAGCACGGTGTTCGCCGGGGCCATGTGGGCCGAGCACCAGAACAGCCAGCGGTTCACGTCGGCGCGGCCCTGCGCGTCCGTCGGGAGCAGGGTCTGCCCCGGCGTCTTCTCCGCGAGGTACACCATGATGGCGCGCGACTCCCAGAGCACGAAGCCGCCGTCGTCCAGGACGGGGACGCGCCCGTTGGGGTTGATGCCCAGATACGACGCCTCGCGCTGCTTGCCCGTGGTGAGATCCACCACGATGCGCTCAAGGGGAATGTCGAGGTGGGCGGCCACGAGCAGCACGCGGCGCGAGTTTCCGGACAGGGGGTGGAAGAAGAGCTTCAAGACGGACCTCCGGGACAGCACGGGTGGAAGGGAGGACCTATCCACCCGGAGTGACAAGGGGCTGTCAGGTTTCGTCAGGGGGACGGCTTCAGGACGTAGAGGAACTCCTTCTCCGTCTGTCCGCGCGCCACCACCGGTCCATCCCGCAGGAGGACCACCTCCTCCATCGGGTCGGGGAAGTGGACGAACGGCGAGAGCTCCCGCCTCCGGTGGCCGGGCCGCCATTGGAGACAGCGCGATGGCTATTGACTCTTGCAGGGATGGATCTTGGGGTGATGTAAGCGTTGGGCCGGAGACAGTTCTGACGTATGGCGTCTGTCATTGTCTCCCGGTGCGCGCTTCTGCTGCGTGGCGTGCCTGTCTTTCGCGCAGGCACATTCCCACACCCAGGAGTGCCGATGAACGCGCTGAAGAAGTCCCTTCTCGCCGTCGCCGCTGTCCTCGCCGTGGCCCCCGCGTCCGCCTTTGCTCTTCCGCTGCAGTGCTGGGATACCTGCGAGGGTATTTGCGACGACCCCTGTTTCCTGGGGACCCGCCTCACCACCTGTGGCGCGGCGGGCTACTGCTTCCAGCCCGCGCAGCCTTCGCAGGAGAGCGCTTCGGTCTCCTCCGAGCAGGGCCAGCGCTCCGACGACACCGCGCCGGTCTGCGACGCCGACCATCCGGGCACGGAGCAGGCTGAGAGCTGAGCGGTCTTGAACGTCCACGAGACCCGGCATCGCGTCCGGGCCTCGTGGTTTCAAGGCCGGAGTGCCTCAGCCCCTCTGAACTCCGCGGTCAGTCCAGATGGCCCCGGAGCGATGGCTCGAGCTGTTGCAGCATCTCTCGGGCCTGCTCTTCCTCCGTCAGGTGCCGCTCGTAGCGCAGCCGGCCCGCCGCGAGTTCCCAGCAGTCGAGAATATCCTCGCACTGCGTCAGGATGGCGTACCAGCGCGCATCCTCGAGCAGCGGCGCGGCACTCTCGAGGATGCGATGCGCCAGTTCGTACTGCGCGTACACCATGTCAGCGCCAGCCGGCATGAACTCGAGGTAGAGCGCAGCAGGCAGCCGCGGGGCGCTGTCACTCGGGAGGAAGCGCAGCCCACGACGGCCGGCCCCCGGCTCGAACAACCCTATTGCGTTGCGCGGGGGTCCCCCTCCCATGTCCGGGTTCCGCGCCAGCGCCTCGGTCACCAATCGCCGCGCCTCCTCCTCGCGTCCTGCCCGGACGGGGAGCGCGGCGGTCCATCGGGTGTGGACCGGAGCGACCTGCCAGACGCGGACGGTATGCATCAGCGAGGACCCGAGCCCCTCCAGGTGCGCCGAGGTCGCCTTGCGGCCGGGCTGATTTCGACTCATCGAATGCCCAACATAGAGCAGCCGGAAATGTGCGTCGAGCGAGCCCGGGTTTCGTCGGACGACACGAACCGCGTTCAATCCCTCTCCAAACGCCGCCCCGGATGTCCCCCCGGGGCGGCGTGCGTGGACTACGGGGTGTAGACGACGGTGAGCGTGGCGTTCGCACCGTCCTTCACGAAGAGGTAGGCCGTCGCCGCGGGATTCTGGGCGAAGCGCAGGCGCAGCTGCGTCCGGCCCCGCGTGTTGACGGCGGACGTCCCCGCCCCCGAGAAGTCCGTGGAGCGGATGGTGCCCGCGGTGAACTTCGCGACGCCCGCCACGGCGCTCGCGGTCGCAGGGGCGGCCCAGTCGCCCGTCTCCGTCGCGGCCGCGTTGAAGGTGCCCGTGGCCACGTCGATGACGAGCGTGTTGCCCGCCGGGCTGGCCCAGGGGTCTCCGGAGCCGGACGCGTAGGAGAGCGTCAGGAACGCCTGGGTGATGCTGGCGGTGTCCGGCAGGCTGGACGTGTCGAACGACAGCAGGGAGCGGTTGTGCTTGCCGTCCACCCCCCGTCCCAACGCCAGGCCCGTGAGCGTCCCGAGCTCCGCCGCGCTCCCGTCCGCGTTCGCCTTCACGTAGCCATCCTCCGCCGCGATGCTGGTGAAGCTGACCATCGTCGGCGTCGTCCCGCTGTTGCTCACGGCGACGGACGTGTCCGCGTCCAGCGCGGAGTTCCCCGCCGCATCGAACGCCCGGGCTCCCAGCACATGCGAGCCGTTGGCGACCGTCGTGGTGTCCCAGCTGAACGCATGGGGCGCCGTGCTGGCCGTGCCCACGAGGTTCCCATCCACGTAGAAGTCCACCCGCGTGACGCCGACATTGTCGGAAGCGCTCGCGGTCACCGTCACGGTGCCACTCACCGTGGCGCCAGAGACGGGCGCCGTCACGTTCACCGTGGGCGCGGTGGTGTCATCCGGCGGAGTGCTGGCTTCCGTGAGCCCGAAGAAGAGCGCCTGGTGATACACGCCACAGAGGTTCACGTCGGACTGGTACGCGCCCGTCGCGCCACAGGCGGTGCTGCTCCCCGGAAAGCTGTACTGCGGATCCACCGGGACGGCGTGACCCATGCCGGTGAGCTCATAGGTCTCCACCAGCGCCGTGCCCGCGCTGTCCCGGTACACCTTGTGCGGGAAGCCCCCCACGGTGTCCGTCGTGTCCGGCGTCTGATCGATTCCGTGCACCTGGGTCCACTGCTTCATGGACTCGGTGAGGTTGGAGGGCCTCACCGTGAAGTCATTCGTGCCATGCCAGATGGAGACGCGCGGCCAGGGCCCCGTGTAGCCCGGGTAGGCGTTGCGCACGAGGTCCGCCCACGCCGCGGGCGTCTTGCTGACGCCGGGGCTCATGCAGCTGAAGCCCTCGGTCATGGAGTTGGCGCACCGGTACGGGCCGCCCGAGTTGATGGCGCCCGCCGCGAAGACGTCCGGGTAGGTGGCCAACATGGCGGGAACCATGAAGCCTCCCGCGGAGAAACCCGTGACGAACACCCGCGCCGGGTCGATGGAGTAGGCGGCCTTCATGGCGTCCACCATCTGCTTGATGGACAGCGCCTCACCCGCGCCGCGCGCGATGTCCCCCGGCTCGAACCAGTTGAAGCAGCTGGTGGGGTTGTTGCTGCTCGGCTGCTGCGCGTAGACGACGTAGAACTTGTAGACGTTCGACGCCGCGGTCCACCCACCGGGCTCCACGCCCGCGGCGTTCTGCGTGCACCCGTGCAACACCACCACCAGCGGTGCATGGGCTGGCATTCCCGCGGGCACCTGCCGGAACATCTGGAGGTTGCCAGGGTTGGACCCGAAGCCCGTCACCTGCGTCAGCCCCTGCTCCACCTGCTCGACCTGGGGGACGCCGGTGTCCGGCGCTTCGGCTCCCAGCGGGCCGCAGCCTACGGCCGCCGCGACGGCCAACGCCGCGACGCGAAACCCGGGGACGTGCGTGAACCACCCAAGACGACGAATGCCTCGACCGTGCATGGTGCCTCCCTGGCCGCCACGGGGGAGGAGGGTGGGCGGCCGAGTCCGTCTAGGGTTCGGGTGCCCTGGCCTCCGGCAGGCTCTTGAGGAACGCCTCCAGCGCCGCGTTGAACGGCACCGGGCAGTCGAGCTGCACCGTGTGGCCACACCCTTCCAATCCCACCAGCTTCGAGCCCGGGATGCGCGCGTGGCCGTATTCGAAGATGTCCCGCGGGAAGCCACCGTGCAGGAACGGGTTGGGAATCAGGCGGTCCGCTTCCCCGAAGAGGATGATGGTGGGGGCGGTGATGCGGTGGAGGTTGTCGCGCACGAAGTCGTCGTTGGCGAGCCCCCGCACCGAGCGCACGTTGGCATAGGCATACGCGTCGAACTCGGGCGACTTCGCCAGCCGCACGCGCTCCTCGATGAGCCACTCCAGCTCCGGCCGCCAGTGCTGGAAGTTGGCCTGCCGCACGCTGCCCCAGATGCCGTACTCGGGTGCGGTCTTGATGAACTCCGTGCTCATCACCCGCGCGAACCAGTCCTTCTCCTTCTGGGAGAACTTCTCGAAGCCCGCGGGCGACACCAGCACCAGCCCGGAGGGCTCGTCCGGGTAGCGGATGGCATACGACAGCGCCGTCTGCCCTCCCATGGAGTGGCCCACCAGGATGGGATGCTCGACGCCCAGGCTCCGCGTCAGCTCACGCACCGCGTCCGCCATGGCCTCCATGGTGTACGGAAAGGAGCCGGGCTTGTCGGACTTGCCATACCCGGGCAGGTCCACCGCGATGACGTGGTAGCCCGCGCGCTGGAGCGCGTCGATTTGCGCGCTCCAGAACTTCAGGTAGCTGCCCAGGCCATGGATGAGCACCACGGTGCGCGCGCCGGGCGCGGCGGGCAGCTCCACGTAGGCCATCTCTGGCACGCGCGCCATGCGGTAGGTGGCCGCCGTCTCGGGCAGGGCCAGCCGCTTCAGCGGCCAGGGCTCCTTCGCCCCAGGCGACGCGTAGTCCAGGTCCTGGAACGCCAGCGGCGGCGCGCTGGCGTACGAGCGCACGCAGCCGGTGGAGGAACCCAGCCCCGCCACGAGCAGCAGGGCCTTGAGGGCGCGGAAGGGGCTCATGGTCAGAACGCGTACCAGGTGAAGGTGGTGAAGGCGGCGAAGGGGTTGTTCTTCACCGTCGTGGAGCCGTCATAGAAGGTTCCGCGGAACAGGTAGCCGGCGTGCAGGCCCACCGTCATGAGGTAGCGGATGGTGTAGCGCACCTCCGCGTTCACCTCGGCGCCAATGAACCGCCCCCGCCGCACGGCCGGGTCCCAGCGCGGCGGGCTCGCCCCCGCGTTGGCCAGGCCTGTGGCCAGCTTGAGGTTGAGCGTGTTGGGGATGACGTCCCACGCCGCGCTCGCGATGCCGGTGCGCAGGCCGTAGCCCTGGTTGGAGATGTCCGTCACCGCGCCCGTGTAGTTGTTCACGGTGCTGGTGAAGGGGAACAGCAGCAGCATCTTGTGGTTGAACCACACCGAGCCGGGCAGGCCGTACTGGTTGAGCGTGAAGGCGCCCGTGTAGCGGTCGTCATTCAGGTTGCTATCGCCGGTGGTGAACATGCCCTCCAGCGTGACCAGGTCCGCCGGGCCGCGGCCCCACTGGTAGAGCACCTCCAGGTTCGCGGACAGGCCGGAGATGTCCACCTTCTTGTTGAACGCGGTGTCCGCGCGGTCGCTCGTGTAGCTGCCGCCGTTGTACATGACGAATCCGGAGGCGGCGAGGCGCCCCGCGCGGAAGTCGATGTTGTGGTGGAAGTTCGCGCCCAGCCAGAAGACGTTGCCCGTGGGCCGCTCGATGTTGAAGCGCGGGGTGCCGACGAACGGGCCGAGGCCCGTGGACGAAGGCCCGCTCTTCACGATGCCTTCGAAGGCATACGCGTCCCCCTTCGTGTCATCGCGCAGGTACCAGGCGGACAGGCCGATGTTCGTCCCGGGCTGCACGGGGTAGGCGTAGTCCGCGGTGAGCAGGTAGATGAACTTCAGGCGCGGGTCGTCCTGCGTCGCCCTGTCCGCCTGGGCGCTGCCCAGGGGCAGGAGGCTCAGTTTGGAGAGCCCCTTGTAGTTGCTGTAGATCGACAGGCCCGTGGCGTCGCTGCCAATGAACGCCAGCTTGTAACCCGTGCGGACGATGTCGTTGAGCGGCGAGCGCGTCGGGTCGTAGATGGAGTCGTAGACCGGCTGCGTGCCGATGAGCAGCGTGAGCCGGGCCGGGTTGCGCGTGGGGTAGACCGCGACGTTGACGTTCTTCGTCTGGATGTTGACCTGGTCCGCGTTGAAGCCGCCGCCCTCGTTCTGCTGCGAGGCATTGGCGGCGCGGCCCCAGAGGTAGTCCACCTCGATCTGGGCGCGGAAGGACGCCAGCCCGTCCGCGAAGGACGGGCTGTACTCCAGCACGGGGATCCAGCGCTGCTCCACGTAGAACGCCGTACGCCCCGGCTCCACGCGGACGGAGCTGCCGGACAGCGAGCCGAAGGGCCCCAGCGACACACCCTTGAGGCCCGCGGGGTCTCCCACGCTGTTGGTCACCGACAGCCGGGTGAAGAAGTAGTTGATGAGGACGAACTCGCGAGGCTTCGCGTCCTCCTCGCGGTCCTTCTCATCCAACCAGTCGCCGTAATAGAGGCCCGGCACCGTGGGGCTCTGCCCCGCCGCCGGCAGCGCCAGCCCCAGCACGAGCGCCACCGCGCCCAGGCGCGCCGCGCCCAACCACCCTCCCGACATAGAGACACCTCACCCTGATGGATTGCCGTGAGGGCGGTTCGCGCCCACCGTCCGCCGTGTGACTAGCCGCTGATTTCGTAGACCTGCACCGCGTTGCCGGTGAAGGCCTGACCGGAGATGGTGACCGTCTTGGCGCCCACCGCGCCGTCGGCGCAGTGCCAACCCGTGGCCTTCGTCTCGAAGTAGAGCTCCATGGAGAGCTTCTTCAGGTCCGAGGAGATGCTCACGCGGCCTTCCTGCTTGAAGCTGCCGTAGTCCACCAGGATCTCGAAGCAGCTGCCGCCCGCGGTGATGTTGGAGATCGTGACCGCCTTGGAGTCGAACACCAGCGCGTTCTGCGCGGCGGCGTGATCACACGTGCTGCCGGGCTGGCCGATGCCGGTGGAGTTGCGGAAGGTGCCGGGGATGCTGGTGACGTGGAAGTTGTTGCCGCCCACGCCAATGGTGACCTTCTGGAAGCACTGGCTGACCGAACCCCAGTCGATGTCCTCGTCCACCGACAGCGGGTGGCTGGGGATGTTGTCCCCCTCCATCACCAGCGTCTTGCCCTCCAGGAAGGCCAGGATGTTCGACTGGCTGTCCAGCTTGGGCGCGCTGTCCACGGGCTCCTGCGTCGTCTCCTCCCCACAACCCGTGAGGCTCAACGCGCACAGCAGCATCGCGGACGAAAGCGTCTTCTTCATGGGGGTGACTCCTCGTTCGGGCGCACGGGGGAGATGAAGCCCGATTCATGTTTCAGCTACGGGTAGCACCCGCCTGACTGCCTTGTCAAAAGACAGACGATGGCCTGATGCGTCAGGATGCCCTGGCTCAGGACCGGGGCCGGGGCGTCCTGGCGGAAGCCCGCGCTGAACACGCTCTGGGGGTGTAGCGGAGTCCGCGACCGTGCAGGGCACGTGGACGGGAACGTCATGCGACCGCGAAGGGGGCGGCACGGACATGTCCTGCATGCGCAGGTGCGCGTTCACCTGCTCGCGTTGAGCAAAGGACTTCGTCCAGTGGGCACGAGGGTTCCCCGCCAGACGGGCTTCGCGTTCACCAGCGCACGAAGCCTTCCTGGCGCACGTCGTGCATCGCGCGGATGGTGGAGCCCGGGTCGGAGGGTCTATGCAGCGCGGTGGCGTGGTGCGTGGGATGGCATGGCTGGGATTGGCGTTGGTGATCACCCGCTGTGGGGAACCCGCGGTCCCGGACCGGGAGCCGCAGCCGGGCCCACCGGAGGCCAGCGCCCCGGAGAACGCGGGAACAACGGACGCGGGCCCCGGGCAACCCCTCCCGGATGCGAGCACGCCGGATGCGGGCACGCTGGACGCGGACCCGCCGGACGCGGGTCCGGCTCCAGGGCCGAGGGACGCCGGGAGCGGGGCGCCATGGGACGCGGAGGCGACGGGCTCCGGAACCCGGCACCTGCTGGTGCTTCCCAGCGCGGACATGACCGTGGCGTCAACGTCGCCGTCCACGCCCCTGGGGACCCAGCCCACCCTGCGCGTGAAGGGTGGCGAGGACGCATACAGCCAGGTGCAGTTCGACGTGCCCACGTTCCAGGGCGCGGCGGCGCGCGCGGTGCTGTGGCTCCATGTCCTGGAGGGCGACGCGGCGCCCGGGCTCTACCTCAACGTCAATCGTTGGGACGAGCAGACGGCGACGTGGGATGGACGTGCCTTCAACATCGCGCAGGTGCGCCTGGAGGGACGTCCCGTCACGGCGGGAGCATGGCTTGGCCATGACGTCACGGCGGTGGTGCACAGTGGGGAAGCACTCAACTTCGGGCTGCTCGGGTACTCGAGCGGAAACACGGTCTTTGCTTCGCGCGAGCACCCGGACGCATCGCTGCGTCCCCGGCTGAGCATCCAGGTGGATCCGTCGGTGAGTGCCCCCGTGGGCCCTTCGAGCGGCTGAGCGGCGCAGTGGACGAGCGTGGTGATGCCGCCCACCGATGACGCCACGCTCGCCTCGGGCGCCTCCGAGCCGCGGGGCGGTGCGCCTGACCTGGTGGTGGGCGGAGCCGACGGGAGTCAGGCGCTCCTGCGCTTCTTCCTTCCACAGCGCCCGGGGCCGGGCCTCCTGCGCGCGCGCTTGCGGCTGCACGTGAAGGCAGGCAGCGGCCCGGCGCCGTCGCTGCACCGCCTCCCAAGGACAGAGGTGGACGAGACGCGCCGCACCTGGAGCGGATCCGCCCCTGCCTCCGAGCCCACGGAGCCTGGCGAGGGACAGGCCACTCCTGGCACCTGGGTGGAGTACGACGTGACGCAGCGGGTGTGGGAGCGCAACGCCTCGAGCTTCGCGCTCATGCCCGCTTCACAAGACACGCTGCGCTTCCACTCGCGCGAATCGCCTGACGTCGCGCTGCGTCCACAGCTCCTCGTCACCTACGGTGAGGACTGCCGCGCGCGGGGGCCCGTGCCGGCACTCTCCTGGAGCCGCCAGCTTGGCGGTGCTGAACGGGACCGGCACAGCGACCTCGCGGCCCTGCCCGATGGCGGCTTCGTGGTGGTCGGCTCGGGCGGCTTCGGGAGCACGGCCTCCGGCTCCGCTGGGGGCGCGGTGATCACCCGCCACGCGGCGGACGGCACGATGCTGTGGAGCCGGACCTTTCCCCTCTCCAAGAGCAGTTCGGTGGGACTGAATGCCGTCGCCGTGGACGACGAAGGCGGCATTGTCGTGGCGGGCGGTTACGCAGGCGCGCCGGACCTGGGGGCGGGGCCACTTCCCTCCGTGTCGCGCGGCCTCTTCGTCGCGCGGCTGGGCCCCACGGGAGACGCACGCTGGAGCCGTGGCTTCCGCGTGCAGGGCTACACCGGCGTGACGGACGTGGCGCTGGATGCGGCGGGCAACGTCGTGCTGCTGGGCGCGCTCTCCCTCACGGCGGACTTCGGCGGGGGCGTGCTCGTGGGCGGCCCCTTCTCCGGCAGCCGCAGCGACTTCACGGAGGCCTTCCTTCTGAAGCTGGATCCCTCCGGGACGCACCTCTGGTCCCGTGTGTTCGCCGATGACGCCGCGGCCACCACCGCGCGTACGCTCGCCCTGGAGGACTCGGGCCATGTCCTCGTCGGAGGCCTGCTGGGCGAGGGCGACATGGCCGAGCGCACGTGGACGCGCACGCCCTTCGTCTCCCGCGTCGCGCCCGACGGCACACCCCTGTGGACGTACCGCTTCACGGGGCTGGATGGGGAGGTGGTGAGCGTGGCGCGCGGGGCTCGAGGCGCGGTGCTCTTCGGCGCGAACTTCCAGGGGAGCCGCACCCTCGCCGGGCGTCGCGTCGCGAGCGTGCAGGGCCAGGACGTGCTGTTCGGTGCCCTGAGCGCACAGGGCCAGCTGCTGTGGGTGAGGGATCAGCCGGGAGGTGGCTCCGGTTCGCTCTACCGGCTCGTGTCCGATGCCTCGGGTGGCATCGCGCTCTTCGGCTGGACCGCCGAAGGGGACCTGGGTGGGGGGAGTCTCGCCGGAGGCAACGTGCTGGCGCGCTTCGCTCCGGACGGCACCCACCTGTGGTCGCGCAGCCTGGGTCGGGATTTCGGGTACGCGGAGAGCAGCCTCCATGCCTGGCCCGGCGGTGGCGTGCTGCTGCTGGGAAGCATCCGGAGCTGGTACGCGCTGGACGGCGACCAGCCCCAATACTGGAGCAACGGAGACGAGGACCTGCTCCTGCTGCGCTTTGGCCCCTGAGCTACTCCACCGGCCTGGCGCTCAGGGCGCGAGGAACGGCAGCAGCTCTCCGGTCTTCTGCCACATCGACGCCGGATAGGCCTGGGCCGAGGTGAAGCCCTGGTTCGTGAAGAAGTACTCGTAGGTCGACTGGTACGACGCCTTCCATCCGTAGCCGGGGTGGTCGGGTTCGCTCCATTCCGATTTCGGAATGCCCATCGCCTGGAGCGCCGTGCCGAGCCACTGGTTGTAGAGGAGGCCCGACCACAGGAAGTTGCCCTCGCTGCCCGTGCTCGAGTCGCCGCTCACCTTGCGCGTGATGTTCCGGTAGTCGCAGTAGCTGCCCGTCTTGAGGGCGCCCCCCGCGCTCCCGGCGGTCACGACCGGGACGGAGAAGGAGAAGTGGGGCGTGTTGCCGTTCTCCTGCCCCCACGCGAGCAGCGAATCATCCAGCAGGGTTCCCCCCGCGCCGTTCGAGAACCGCTCGAAGCGGGAGACGAGGTCGAGGAACACTTGCGAGAAGAAGACCTGGTTGAACTGGACCACCAGGTCCTGGTTCGCCCCGGCCACGGTCGCTGGATGGACGACGTTGTTGTGCCAGTCTTCCCCCTGAGGCGCGCGGAGGGTGAACGTCAGGTTCTGGTTGTTCTCGTCGATGCTGAAGGTGGCGATGCGACAGACGCCGCAGTTCATCGCCACGGCGAGCACCTCGTTGATGAGCCGGAAGTACTCGACGTTCTTCGCGGGGTCTCCCGCGAAGGAACCGGAGTTTCGCAGCGACAGGTTGTCGGTGGTGGGGCGGGGCGGCACCTCGCAGCCGGCGCTGGTGGTCTCCAGCCGGCGCTGCAGCTCCGCGACCGCGTCGATGTGCTGGTCCAGCCGCAGCCTGTCCTCGGCCGAGAGCCGGCCGTTGCCGTTGCGCAGCCGCCGGTAGCTTTCGAGGACCTTGTCCACCACGGGGGCCCGGGCGGTGCCGGGGCTGCTGGTGCCGGCCAGCAAGGTGTCAAAGAGCGCGAGCGAGCTCTCGGTGCCGCTGATGGAGCTCGAAGCGACCCCGGAGGAGCGAACCCCGGGAGTGCTGTACCCCCAGCTGCCGCTCGAGGTGCCCGAGGCGGCGATGGCGACGCTTCGCTTCCGGACGGAGGCGACGCTTGGGTAGAAGGCCGGTGAGTAGGCCATCACCTGGTCGATGGTCGCTCGGGGAGAGCCAGGCCGCTGCTTGTCGAAGTCGTAGTAGCCCAGCGCGGCGCCGAAGTTGTGGCCCATGTACAGGGGGAAGTCGAGTCCCCGCAGGATGTTCATCTTCGAGACGAGCGTGGGCGTGAGCACGGACGACTTCGCGGTCAACACCCGGCTGATGACCGCATCACCGCTCGCGTTCGTCGTCGCGGCCAGGTCCCCCCGCCGGACGTCGTGGTCCGCGTAGCGCAGGGACTGCGTCAGCGCCGAGTCCACCGGCCACATGTTCTCGCCAAAGATGGCGCCGTGGGGGGTACGGAAATGCACGAAGCACTTCGGGCGCTGAGCGGCCTGGGCTTTCGCTTCGCGGGGGCTCAAGAGCGAGGGGAGCAGCGGCAGCGCCAGCACGGCTCCGCCCGCGCCGCGCAGGAACATGCGGCGATTCCATTGGAAGACGGGTGTGTTGCTCACGGGAAGCTCCTCTGCTTGAACGCAGGATGATGGGCGACGGTCTTCAACAGGTCGGCCATCGGTGCGCCGCTGCGCGCGACAGCCTCCATCTCCGAGAGCAGGCAGCCATCGCGGGAGGTGGACTCCACGCGAGCGTGCGCGAAGCGGAAGTAGTGTTGCGCGACGCACGAGCCGAAGAGCTGGCTGTCATCGATCATCCGCGAGAGCTCAGCGGCGCTGGAGATGACTCGCTGCTCGGAGTCGTAGAGCCACACGTCCGCCGAGGTGTCCACGGGGGGCGTGGCGGTCTCGTGGCCCTGCGGGTCGTACAGCCGCTCCACGCCGCGCTCCCGGCCGAGCGCGTCGAACCCTTCCAGGACGAAGCCCGGTGGATTGATGGTGTTGTTATGGCATCCCCCGCAGCTGCCTCCGGACGTGAGCTGGGTCACCACCTGGCGCGTCGTCATGCTGTCCGTCGGCGCGGGAGGCCTGTCGCTGGCATTGGGCGGAGGGGCCCCGACCTGCTGGCAGAGCAGTGCGTTTCGCACCAGGTAGCCCTTGTGGATGGGACGTGTCGACGCGGTCCCGGTGGCCAGCAACGCCGCGCGAGTCAACAGTCCGCTGCGGTTCTGGGACGGGATGACCGGCGCCGGACCGAAGCCGTCCCAGACGGGGACACCGTAGATGGCGGCCAGGAATGGGTCCGCCGTGTAGGACCTCCGGTCGAGAAGGAAGTCGCTCACCGAGCCACCGGACACGACGGTGTTCCAGGCGGAGAGCTGGACGTCCTCGAACATCGCGGTGCGCGAGGCGTCCGTGGGCATCCGCGCTCCGACGAAGGCCTGGTAGACCGGGTCGTTCCGGAGCGCCACCAGCGACGGCAGCTCCTCGAGCCGCAGCCACTCACTGACGAATTCGTCCAGCGAGCTTCGCAGCTGAGGGCTCTTCATCATCCGGTCGAGCTGGGCGTTGAAGCCGCTCTCGGTCAGGAGCGAGCCATCGGTCGCCGCGGCCCAGAGCGCGTCGTCCGGAGGCGCTTGCCAGAATTGATAGGACAGCTTCGAGGCCAGCTCGAACGCGGAGAGGGGACTCACCGGCTGGCCGACGGTGGTGCCATGCTCGACGCGGTAGAGGAACCAGGGCGAGTTCAGGAGGGTGGTGATGACGTCCGCCACCGCGGCTCTGTCCACCGGGGTGGCCCCGGCGATGTCGGCGAAGGCGGTGACCTCCGCCGTCGGCAGTGGGTAGCGCAGGACGCGAGAGCCCCATCCCTGGATGAAGGTCTCCAGGCAGGCCCGGTCGTTGGCGGTCTGGCTGTCGCTCGCGCAGCTTCCCAGGAGCGCGTCGCGGCGCGCGTCGGTGCTGGTGAGCTCCTGGGCCACGGCCTTGCCCAGGTCATACATGACGTCGACCTGGGTCTGCTGGATGGATTGGTCCAGCCGGCTGAAGCCGCCCTTCAAGTCACCGGGCGCGGGAGTGCGCTGGTCCGTGGGGTACCGGGCGAGGATGGGCGTGAGCTTCGTCCAGAGGGCGTCGGCCTCGTTCGGCAGCGCACGGGCAATGGCGAAGCGAAGCGAGTTCATCAGCTGCGCCCGGGACAGCCGGGGCAACGGCAGCTCCGAGGGGACGGCGTTCGCGTCGCAGGAGAACTTCGCTGGCGCCGGACGGACGGAGTCGGACGCGGCCGGTGGAGGGGGATCGTCTCCACCGGTGTGTTGGCCAGGCCCGATGGTGCCCTCACAGGCGACCGCGCCAGCGCAAAGAAGCAGGAGGCTCGTGTAGCGAGGAAGCGTCATGACCCTGGCTACGCGCGTGGCCGAAAATACTTTCCTGCCCGGTGGGCCACGGGCGACGGTACTCTCGCCATCACCGCATGACCGCTCTGCTCTGCGCGCTCTCCCTCGTCGTCCTGACCCAGGCCCCGGCGGTGTCGGTGTCCTTCGACCTTCGCTCCCTTTCCGAACAGGACTATCGGCGGTGGGACGGCGTGGAACTGGAGCGAAAGGTGGCCCTGCGGCTGATTCAAGAGGGCTTCGCGGTCGTCTCTCCACGGAGTCCGGCGCAGCTTCGACTGCGCGCTAGCCGCTCTCCCGAAGGGCTGTGGCTCGAGGCCGCCGGGCCGCGGCAACGGGTCGAACAGGGCGTTCGAGTGGGGCGGGGCTCACTCGCGGAGCTTCATCTGGAAGTCGCACAGAAGCTCTCCGAGATGACGCGGGCGGTGCAGCCCGAGCCGGAGCCACCCCCGCCCGAGCCCGCGCTCCCGCCTCCCGTGGAGGTGGCCGCCGCCCCGTGGCGCCCCGAGCTGGACCTGAGCCTGGGGCTGGGGACGCTCTGGCGTGGACGCGGGACGGATCCACTCCTCCTGCTCTCCGTCAGGCGTGGCGTGGAGTCATTCGGCCTGGAGGCGGAGGCGGGGCTCGGGGTGTCCCGCGAAGCAGCGCTGACCGTATTCGAGGCGCAAGGTGGCGCCTTCTTCAGTTATCGGCGCTCCGTGGCGGAGCGCCTTCAGCTCGAACCTGGCGTGGGCGCGGGCCTCGTCGTCCACGCCTTCCGGCTCAAGGACGCCTGGATGTCGGGCCAGAGCGGTACCCAGGTGTCTCCCGCGGGCTGGGCCCGGATGAAGCTCCGGTGGCGGTTCACCGAGCGGCTCGCGGCGGAGCTGCGTGTGGCCCTGGGGCTGCTGCGGCCCGTGACGCATGTGAGCGAGGGCGGGACGCTGTGGTCGCGGGGAGGCGCGAGGCTCGAAACCGGCGTTCAACTTTCCTGGGGGCAGTAACCTTCGAGGAAAGTTTCTCCGGCTTCAATCGTAGGTCCTCCAGGTGATGGATGTCGCGTGCTCTCCACTCCCAGGCCCCGCCCGCCCTGCCTGACCGGCCTGTGTCATTCGACACGCTCTACGAGGAGCATGCCGAGGACGTCTACGTCTGGGCCATGCGGTATGCGGCCGGTCGTTCGGGCTGGGCCGAAGACGTCACCCATGACGTCTTCCTCAAGGCCTGGGAGCACCGGGCCTGGCTGCGCGAGGAGGATGTGAGGGGCTGGCTCTTTCGCGTCACGCAGAACGTGGCGTTCTCCGCCCTGCGGCGCGAAAGGACGTTTCGACAGCGCATCGCCGACCTCGTGTCTCCGGTGCAACCCGCGCGGACGGAGTCCACGCCGGAGACGGCCCTCGCGCGGCGAGAGGCGGTGCGCAGCGCCACGGCGACGCTGGACCGCTTGCCGGGGCAGGAGCGGGTGGTGATGGCCTTGAAGATCCTGGACGACCTGAGCCAGCGCGAGATTGCCCAGCTCCTCTCCCTGTCAGAGGGCTACGTGTCGAAGTTGATCAGCCGCGCCCAGGGCCGTCTGTCGGCCTGGGGATGGAAGGTGGACGATGGCTCCCCGTGACTTCCGCGCAGAGCTCCGGCGTGAAGACCCGCTCCGCCGCGAGCAGGGGATGCCACCTGCCGTCCGGGCCCGGCTGTGGTCGCGGCTGAGGGACGCACGCGAGCCGAAGCCTGTATGGCACAAACGTCCCGCGTTCTGGGGACTCGCCGCGTCGGCCGTGGCGGCGCTGGCCCTCGTGGTGTTCTGGATGCGCGCTCCCTCCGCACGCTCCTTGGGGGGGCTCGAGCTCGCGCGGGCCAGTGCCGGCCTGAAGGTGCGGGAAGACGCCGCGGGTGTGGAGATTCAAGAGGGCGAGGCCGCCCTGACGGACGTGGCCCGAGGCATCACCCTCCGGAACCAGGGGCCGCTCGTCGTTCGCCGTGAGCCCTCCGGGGTGCGACTCGTCCGTGGACGCGCGGAGTTCTCGGTGAATCACCGCCAGCCGGGTGCGCCCCCTGCCGTCGTGCTCGTGTCAGGCGGCGCCATCGAGGTCATGGGCACGCGCTTCACGGTGGAGGAGCGGGGGGCGGGAGGCGCGGTCACCCTGCACGAAGGCGCCATTGCCTTCCGTCGGCGCGGCGGAAGCGTGGTTCCCGTGAGGGTGGGGCAGACGTTGGAGTGGCCGTTGGCCGAACCCGCCGAGCCAGCCCTTCGCGAGCCAGCGCCTCCCGAGCCGGAACGGCCCCAGCCACCGGCGACGCCCAGCACGAAGGCTGCGTCCTCCCGCGTTCCCTCCACGCCGGTGCGTGCTCCGGGCGTGGAGGACGTCTTGCGAGAGTTGGAGGTCCTTCGCGGTCGGCACGAGTTCGAGCAAGCGGCGAGGTATCTCGAGGAGTCGATGCGCAAGCAGCCCGTGGCGACGCGGGAGCGCCTCAGCTTCGAGCTGGGCTCGTTGCTGACGTACCAGCTCAAGGACGCGCAGCGCGCCTGCGCCCACTGGGCCCGGCACGAACAGCAGTTCCGGCGCGGGCACTACGCGGAGGCGGTCCACCGTGCCCGAGGAACGCTGTCCTGCGAGGGCCGGGAACGCGAGAGCGCGCGATGAAACCGGAGCGCTGGAGCAAGCTGTTGCTGGCAGCGGCGCTGACCGCCTGCGAGCCGGCCATCATCGACCATTCCCCGACCTCCAATCTGCTCGATGCCGAGACGGCCTCCCTGGAGACGGGGCTCGGAGCCTGGAGTGCGTGGTACTCGGTCACCGTTTCGAGAGCGCCCACCGCCGCGAGAGAGGGCGAAGCGAGCCTGCGCGTGGAGGTGGCCGAGCCATACGGCTGGGGCGTCCACCTCGACAACTGGCCGGGGTTCGCGGCATCGCCAGGGGCCCACCGCGCCTCTTTCTGGGCACGTGGGACGCCGGGGCGCTCACTGGTCGCCGAGATGCGGGTCAGTTGGCGCGACTCGGGCGGTAGGGAACTGCAGGCGGAGACGCTCTCCAGCCCCGTGCTCTCCGGGGAGTGGGTTCGGACCGCTCGCGAGCTGACGGCTCCGGCCGGAACGGAGCGGGTCTCCGTGGAAGTGACTGGCGCCGAAGGTGTCCCAGGCGATGTCATCGAGCTGGATGTCCTGGTCATCCAGGCCTTGGGCGCACCTTGATCAGAAGATGCCCTGTCCCGGCGTGAGGACGCGGTCCGGGTCGTAGCGCCGCTTCGCGTGCTCGAACCGCTCCCACGCGGGGTGGAAGTGGCGGCGCCAGTCTGCGGGGCTCAATGGCACGGCATCCACGGGATAGATCTTCCCTCCGATGGCCGTGAGCCGGTCGAAGATGGCGCGGTTCTTCCCCACGAGGGATGCGACGTTCTCCGGCGTCGGGGGAATGGCCGTGCGCAGCAGCGAGAAGAGGAAGACGTGTCTGTCGTTGGGCGTGCGCAGGAAGGGCGCGGTCAGCTCCGAGGCGCGGAAGGGGTAGAGGAGGATGGGCCCCTGGCCCATGTCGGCCTCGGTGGTCTGCGAGAGGACCTCCTGGACGAAGGACTCGGCGGACCGGGCGGGGACGAACATATCCAGCCACGGATGGGGGAAACCCCAGACGCCGAGCTGCTTGAGCAGCTCGACCAGCGGCGCGAGCCGGTTGGCGAAGTCGAAGTAGCTGCCGTCGCTCACCTGGAGGGTTCCCGGCTGGAAGCCCAGGCCCGCGAGCAGCCTCGCATCGTGCGGCTCCGAGCCCGGGGTGAAGTACTTCACCACCTCGAGCTGATACGCCCGCCCTCCGTTGGAGGCGACGACGGAGCCCTCCACGTAGTCGAAGCGGCCGTCCTCGATGAGCCGCCGCTGGTCCTCCATGAAGCGGTGGAGGTCATCGTACAGCGCGATGTACGTCCGGGCTCGGGGCGGCACTTCGACGAGCCGCACCCTTGCTCGCACGATGATGCCGAACTGGCCCAGGCCCGAGCGCACGGCGTCGAACAGGGGGCGCTCACGCGAGCGCGAGCACCGCACGAGCTCACCCCGGCCCGTGACGACGTCCATTTCCAGGACGTTGTCCACCTGGAGGCCCCAGCGAAACGCCTGTCCGCCGATGCCCCCCGCCGACAGCGTTCCACCAACGCTCAGCTCGATGTAGTCGGTCAGCACCGGCGGGCTCTTGCCGCGGGGAAGCGAGGCCTGGAGCAGCTCGTGCCACCGGACGCCCGCATCCACCCAGGCGCTGTCATCGCCAACCTCGTGGAGGGTCGACAGCGTGGACATGTCGATGACGATGCCCGCCGGCACCTGGGACTGGCCGAAGGTGCTGTGGCTCTCACCGAGGCCCCGAGCGGCGGCGATCTTCATGCCCTGGCGCCGCGCGAAGCGGACCATGGCCACGATGTCTTCCACCGAGCCGGGAACGAGCACCGCCCACGGCGTGCGGTGGAGGATGTGACCGAAGTCCTCCGCGGACGCGGTCCGCGACGCCGTGTCCATCAGCAACTCGCCATCGAGTGGCGGCAGGGGGACTGCGCCAGCCTCCAACGTGGAGGCCCAACTCCGGCTCACGGGATTGAATGCCACTGCCACCAACGCACCTTGGAGCAACGCCCTCCGGGAGACGGTTCGACTCGACATTCACTCCTCCTTCTACGTCGGAGACGTCCATCCTATGCGCTCCGATGGACGAACGCGCCCCGGCTCGACCGTCGCCGGGGCGCGGCCCTGGTTGCTAGGGCGTGTTCAGCAAGGCGACGTCGCAGGCCGTGAGCTCGCGGCTGTAGGTCCGCACATCGTCGAACGAGGCCGGAATGCTGGAGAAGCCGCCCATGCAGTCCGGCAGCCTGCGGCCGATGCGGAACGAATTGGCGCCCGTGAGGTTCGCCGGCGCGGCGCTGGTCCCAGCGCCGACCAGCACTCCGTCAATGTACATCTTGAGCGACGTGCCACTGCGGGTATAGGCGACGTGGTGCCAGCTGCCGTCGTTGAGCGACGTCGGAGAGGCGCCGGTGCCTGCTCCGTTGGTGCCTGACTCGTCCTGGTAGATCTCGAGCGACGTCCCGCTGTTGCCGTTGAGCCTTGCCGAGAGGAAGTTGCCCGCACTCCCATCCACCCGGTTTCCGATGAGGTCTCCGGTGCTGGCGTCGTTGAAGGTCGTCTTCAGCCAATAGCTCACGGTGAAGGCGTCCGTTCCGAATTGCCCCGGCGCGAGGCCGAAGTCGACGTGGGCGTTGAGGTCGCACTGTTGGGTGGGGGTGAGAGTGATGGCGCCGGAGCCGTCGAAGCTGACCGTCCGCGACGCCGAGCTTCCCAGCGTTCCGTTCGACGTGCCCGCCGAGTCCAGGGCCGTGCCGCCGCTGGCCTCGTCGAAGGCCCATCGGTGGGCGAGGTTGCCGGTCGTGTCGCCGACGCGCGGGCCACCGGTACAGACTCCCTCCTGACAGGTGTCTGGCTGGGTGCAGGCGTTGCCGTCGCTGCACTCCGTTCCATTGGGAGCCGCCGGATTGGAGCACTGCCCGGTCAATGGATGACAGGTGCCCGCGACGTGGCATGCATCGAGAGGCGTGCAGACCACCCCCACGCAGAGGTCGGGCTCGCAGGTGTAGCTCCCGGGCGTGTTGACGCAGAATTCACCCGGCTGGCAGCTCGCCGTCCCGTCGGCGCACTCGTCGATGTCGGTGCAGACGCTCGGGTGTCCCGTGCAGGTGTAGCCCGGCTCCACCTCGCAGACGCTGTTGCAGCCGTCTCCAGAGAGCTGATTGCCGTCGTCACAGACTTCGAATCCGCCCAGCACCCCATCACCACAGAAGGGCCGCAGGGACGTTTCCACCACGTCCACCAGGTAGAGCGCGAGCACCGCGCCCCTCAGGCGCACGTAGCGATAGGGCACGTTCCCCGGGTACGTCGCCACCGCGATATGCGTCCCCAGGCCCAGTTCCTTCAGGTGCAACGTGCTGGAGCCGATGAAGGTCCCATCCGCCTTCAGGAAGTCCACCTGCGCCACCAGGGCCAACGTGAGGCCCTGGTAGTAGACGCGCAGGTCTCCGGTGCCTTCTTCGCCCTGGCCCAGGTCCAGGACCAGCGCCGAGTTGAGCACGCTCAGCATGGTCGTCGCCTGCCCGTCCGGAGCGCCCAGCGCCGCGCTCGCGTTGAGCACCGCCGCGGTGGTGCTCGACACCACCGCGTCCGCATACGGGTCCCACGTCAACGAGGCTTCCGGACGCTCACGCGTCAACGCCCCGTCGCTCTCTTGCGACACCCCATCCGCCGGAGGACGGACCTGCTCCTCCAGGGACTCCACGGCACACGCCCCCAGCGACAAGGCCAGTGTCACGCCCAGTCCCCACGACCACAGCGCACCAGGACGGCTTCGCATCGAGGAGGGCGGAATGGGGCCCGGAATGGACCGTCCCCCCATGGAATGAAAGACACCATTCCGTGCTCCCCATTGCTCGGTGCGCAACACGCGGATGGCCAACGTCCTCGAACCACCAACCGACAAGCACTCGAGGACCATCGACACCAGGCGTGGCTGCTCACGGTACGAGCCACTGTCGGGAGCGCCTCACGCCGGCCGCGGGCGCTCTCCCGGACGCCAGGCCTTGAATGCGTTGATCCGCTCTAGAACCGCTCCCTCGGGCTTGCTGCCGCGCACCTGATGGAGGTCGAGCAGGTTGTCGAGCACCATCTCGACGAGGCGGTGGAAGTCCGCCGGGTTGGCCGGGAAGTGCAGCCAGCTGACCGCGAGCGCTTCCTCCGCCAGCGCGAGCGACGCCTCGGCCTGGTCAGGCCAGCTCAAACCCCGGCTGAGTTCGTTCAGATGCAGGGCCAGGGTAGGGACGTACGTGTCCAGTCCTTCCGCCACGAGCTGGCGACCGATGGCCACCGCCTCAGCCAGGAATGCGAGTGGCTCTTCCCACCCCGCTCCCCTATCGAACCTACCGATGTAGCCCAGGGTCTTGGCCAGAGCGGGTCGGAACTCGCCTGGCCTCGCCTCCGCCAGCTTGCGAAGGATTGCCACCTCCTCGAGCCTGGAGGCGCGCTGCTCCTTGTCCTGTCCAAGCTTGGACTGCCGGTCGGCAAGACGGCTCAAGCTCTTGACCAACTCGGGGAGGAACGCGTCCGGCTTCACTGCCGCGAGCTGACGAAAGATGGCCACGGACTCGGCCGTGGAGGCAAGGCCCGCCTCCGGCTCATCGGGACTGCCTTGATATGTGCCCAGGTGGCGCAGGCTCGTGGCCAGCTGGGGGAGGAACGCATCGGGATTCACCTCCGCGAGCTTCCGCAGGATGGCCACCGCCTCGGCTGTGGGAGCGAGCGCCGCTTCCGAGCTCCCGTGCGCAGCCTGCATCCTGCCCAGGTCGTGCAGTTCCGTCGCCAACCTGGGCAGGAACGCGTCGGGCCTTGCCTGCGCCAGGCTCCGAAGGAGGTCCACCGCCTCGGTCGCGGAATCGATGGCCGCGTCCGTGGCGTAGAGCTCTCGCAGACACCGACTCTGCGCCATCAAGCTGTCGATGAGCGCGGGCAGGTGCACCTCTGGATCGAGTGCCGCCTGCTCCCGGTGGTATTCGACGGTCTGTCGAGCCGCGCTGTACGCCTTCTCCCTGACCCGCCAATCTTCCATGGCCTGTGAGCGTGGCGACCCTTGCCCGGCCCGTCAACCGCGGCGGGCGCGGTGCGGAAGGAGGGGTTGCAATGCCAGGCGCCCTGGACACCCGTGCGGAGGTCGCACTCGGTGGAGTACCACTCACCCTGCGCTTCACCGTGCAGCCTTGAGGTCGCTGTCACGCCCCGCTGGGCGTTCGGCCTCCATGCGCGCCTTCTCGCGGACCATGACGTTGCGCACGTGGTCGCGCAGGGCGTGCACATCCCCCGCGAAGTCCGCGGGGTTGATGGGCTCCAGCACGCGCACCCGGGCGTGGACGGACTGCTGGAAGACGAGCGCATGCTTCGGCTGGGTCAGCGCGGTGCCAGTGAGGACCACGGGGATGATGGGGCAGCGCTGCTGGACGGAGAGCGTGAAGGCGCCGTCCTTGAAGGCCTTCACCTTGCCGTCCCGGGAGCGGGTGCCTTCGGGAAACATCAGGATGGGGACGCCGCGTGACAACCAGCGCTCGCACCCGGCCATCATCCGGAGGACGCTGGCGCGGTCTCCACGGATGAGCGGTACATAGCGGTTGAGGCGCATGTTCCAGCCAATGAGTGGCAGCTTGAAGTTCTCCGCCTTGGAGACCCACTTGAACGGCCGGTAGAGACCGAAGAGGACCAGGATGTCCCCCAGCGACTCGTGGTTGGACACCAGCACCGCCGCTCCCCTCCAGGGCAGGCGTTCGCGGCCCTCCACCCGCAGGTGCCACCTCGGGTTCACGTAGAAATACAGTTGTGCCCAGAAGCACGAGTACAGGTGCAGCACCCGCCCGTTCGCGTCGAACGGGCGGGTGAGCGCCCACAGCAGGAGCGCTCCCAGGAACAGCACCGCGCTGGACAGCGCGAGGAAGGCCCAGAGCGCGCTCGAGAGGAGGACTCGAGCGGTCCCCGGTCTGTCATGGACGGATGGCTCCACACCCAATAGGGCTCCTGTCCTTCCCATGCTCATGCGTCTATTTCCCGAGGGGAAGGCACAGCCGAGCCGGCGAAGGCTTCGCTTGCCGCCGCGACGCAGGCTTTCCGCCGGCCCGCGACGCCTGTCGGGCAAGCGATTGGTCGTGGGACAGTGTTCAATTCCATGCGCCGCTTCCGCGCATCTGCCCTCTTGCCGCGAGTGGAATGTCTTGCTTCGGGAGCGCCGTGTAGAGTCGGACAAGCTGTCCATTCAGGGGGGAACATGAGCAGAACGACAATGGCCTGGCGGCTCCAGGCCTTGCTCACCACGGTGGTCTGGTTCAGCGTCCTGGCGTGCGCGGGTTCCGACCCGGATGGCGCGGACCCCTGCCAGCGCAATCCCTCTCAGTGTGTGCCGGATGGAGGAGGCAACCCTGGGCCTGATGTGACGCCTCCCACTCTCACCGACAGTTCGCAGTCCGCCACCCAGGTGCTGGTGCAGCGTCCGGTCACCTTTCGCGTGAAGGCCCACGACGAGGAGTCCCCCCAGCTGCGCTTCTCCTGGACGGCCAACGTCGGGACCCTGGGCAGCCCCTCCCATACGGGCACCAGCAGTGAAGTCATCTGGACCTCTCCCTCCTGTGTGCCCACGGGGACCGTCGCGACGGTGACGGTCACGGTCGCGAACAGTGGGGATGCGTCCGTTTCCAAAACCTTCACCGTCGACGCCAATGCGTGCCCGAAGCCCACCGTCGTCGCAGGCGGTTCCCATACGGTGGCGCTGCGCGGGGATGGGACTGTCTGGGGCTGGGGCTCCAACGGGAACGGCCAACTGGGCGATGGGACGACCACGGACCGAGCTGTGCCGGTGCAGGTGGCCGGGCTCACGGAGGTCACCGCGCTGGGCTCGGGCTCCTCCCACGCGTTGGCGCTGCGCCGGGATGGCACCGTCTGGACCTGGGGCTTCAACGGCGATGGACAGCTCGGTGATGGGACGGTGCCGGTGCGGGTCCCTGTCAAATCCCTGCTGCCTTGAGCGCGGCCCAGGGCACGGACTTCGCGGTGGGCGCGGCCTCTTCAGGAGGAGGTCGCGCACCGGCTGGACCCTGTCACCTACCGCCGTGGCAATTCGACTTCCTCATCCGTGGGGCCGAGCACCCGCGGTCCTTCCGGCGTCCACACGATGGGGTCGATGCACATCCGCCGTGCCGTCTGGCCCACGTCCCACGCGTGGTACACCATCACGTCCTGACCGTCAGGCCCGACGACGACGCTGTTGTGCCCGGGGCCGAGGACGCGACCGGGGACCGTGCGCAGCAGCGGCGGCACGCCCTTCGGCTCCGTCCACGGCCCGAGCGGGTGGTCGGCAACGGCATACGCGACGCCGTACGACGGCGTGAGCCATGAGCCTCCGGAGTAGAAGCACCAGTACCGCCCGTGGCGCTTCACGACGGAGGGCCCCTCCAGCGTGTGCCAGTCGTAGACCTGGCCGTACATCTGGCGCTGACGCAGGTAGATCTGCCAGTCATCCGACGGCGTGAGGATCGTGCGCGGTCCTCCGCGCAGGGCCGTCATCCCATCGAGCACGTCCACCGCGAGCATCGTTCCGACCCGTGCTCCCTCCAGTACATCCCGAGCGTGGAAGAGGTACCAGGTTCCGTCGTCATCCCGGAACGGCGAGGCGTCGATGGCGAACCGCTCGTTCGGGGTCAGGTTGACGCCCTGGTCCCGGAACGGGCCCGTGGGCGCGTCCGCGACCGCGGCGCGCAGGTGGTGGCCCCGGTCCTCGAACCCCACCGAGTAATACATCCACCAGCGCCCCTCGTGCTCCGCGACCTCCGGCGCCCAGTAGTCCGTGCCCTGCGCGGGCGGCAGCGGCTCCAGCGCGCCGCCCTCCGAGGTCCAGTGCACGAGGTCGGGGGAGGTGAGCACCTCGAACGGTCGTCCATCGACGACCCTCCCGGTGCCATAGGCGACGTAGCCACTTCCCGTGCGCAACACGAACGGGTCCGCGAAGTAGGTGGGATGAACAGGGTTGCGATAACGGATCGGCATGGGGCGGTTGGATATCACGGCGTGGCTCCACGACCGTGGTGACGCCTGATACCCTCCAGACAAACAGCCTTCAGGAGAACTCCTTTGTCCGGCATCGGTAGCACATTGTTCCGCGGCCTCTTCGCCGCGGCCCTGGTCCTGAATGGCTGTGCCACGAAGAGCGAGACGCCCCCACGGGCCGACGTGTCGTCCTATCCGCCCGTGTTCCGGGCCAACTTCCCGGACCCGTTCATCCTCGAGCACGAAGGGCGCTATCTGGCCTATGCGACGAATGATGGCGTCAACGTGCAGATGGCGGCCTCCACCGACCTGATGAGCTGGCGACTGCTCATGGAGGAGGGGACGTCCGGACGGAAGCACGACGCCATGCCGGTCCTGCCCACCTGGGCGCAGGAAGGCTTCACCTGGGCACCCGAGGTGCTGAAGACAGACGCCGGCTACGTGCTCTATTTCACCGCGCGTCACGCGGCCAGCGGCCTGCAGTGCATTGGCGCCGCGACCAGCCAGGATCCGCTCGGGCCCTTCACGTCGGAGGCCCCGGAGCCCATCGTCTGCCAGCAGGCGCTCGGCGGCACCATCGACGCGAGCCCCTTCCGGGCTCCGGACGGGCAGCTCTACCTCTACTTCAAGAACGACGGGAACCACTCCGCCTTCAACAAGCCGACGGAGCTCTTCGCCCAGCACCTCTCCCCTGACGGACTCCACCTCGTGGGCGAGCCTGTCTCGCTGCTGCGCAATGACAAACCCTGGGAGCGGCACGTGGTGGAGGCGCCCACCATGGTGGAGCGGGGCGGCGCCTACGTCCTGTTCTTCTCCGCCGGTGACTATGGCTGGCAGGACTCGGAGCGGGTGTCGAGCTACGCCATCGGCTACGCCACCTGCGAGGGACCGCTGGGCCCCTGCGTGGATGCGCCCACCAATCCGTTCCTCGCCAGCACGTCCCAGCCCTGCCTCAGCGGCCCCGGTCATCAGACCGTGTTCCAGGCCGGCGGCAAGGACCTGCTCGCCTTCCACGCCTGGTCGGCGACCCCGTCCTGCGGGCCCGCGAAGCAGGGCCGCTTCCTGCACCTCGCCGAACTGTCATGGCAGAACGGCGTGCCCCGCCTCGCCCCGCGCTGAGGCTCCGGAATCCGGAAGCCCCAGCTCGTACCGGTGAGCGCTAGATGCGGAAGCGCAGGCCCAGCGCGAAGATGCTCTCCTCGTAGCGCACGTCGCGGGGGTAGGTGTCACCCTCGGGCGTGAACTGCCGGAAGCTCCGGTAGGGATTGCCGAGGATGTTGGACGCGTCGAACGTGAAGGAGAGGCCGTCCAACGGCTTCGACGTCCAGGGCGCGTAGCTCGCCGAGAAGTCGAGCCGCGCGACGCCGTCCACGTACTCCCCCGTGAACCCGTCGCCGTCGGGGTTCTGGACGTAGCTGGTGATCCACCGCGAGCGGCGGTTGTACGCCAGCCGCGCGGAGAGCCCGTCGCGCTCGTACATGGCGACGAGGTTGTAGGACCACTTGGACACGCCGGGGATGCGGCCCACCTCGCCCAGCGCCAGGTTGAAGCCCGTGGGGAAGGCCTGCGCGTCGTCCAGGTACGTGACGTTGCCGTAGAGGCCGAAGCCCCTCGCGAAGCCCTCCGGGAGGAAGTCGAAGAAGGTGCCGACCGACGCCTCGAAGCCCTGGATGCTGCCCTCGCCGCCGTTCACCGGGATGTTCACGCGAACCCGGCCCGCCCCGTAGGTGGGGTCGTCCCGCGTCACATCCAGGTTCGTGATGAAGCCCTTGATGTCACGGTGGAACAGGGCGAGTGACGCCATGCCGGTCTGCAGGAAGTAGTACTCCAGCGAGGCGTCGTAGTTGTTCGAACGCACGGGCTTGAGGTCCGAATTGCCACCACTGCCGGTGATCTGGCAGCCCGGCGGCGGGTTCGGCTCGTTCAGACAGGGCGGGGGAGAGCCGAGGGTGACGGGGCGCATCTGGTCGAAGCCCGGCCGCGTGCGCGTCTGGTTGGCGGTGAGCCGCAGTTGCAGGCCGGAGATGAGGCGGATGCGCGTGGTGGCGTTGGGGAGCAGGTCGGTGTAGCTCCCGCTGCCCTTCTGGACGGCACCGCCCACCGCCGTGGTGGAGACCTCGGTGTGCGTGCCCACCACGCGGACGCCGACGACGCCGTCCACCGGCACGCTGCCGACCTTGAACTCATAGCGGCCCTGCCCGTACCCGGCGTAGGTCTGCTCGCTCGCATCGAAGATGCGCAGCCGCTCCGGGTCGCCCGGGTTGAAGCCCTGGATGGCGCGCAGCTGCTCCACGTTGTTGCGGATGCTGTCATACGTCGGCACCAGCCACGTGCGCGTCCCCTGGACGTCGCCGGCGCCGCGGAAGCCGCCGCGGAACATATGGAGGTCCACCGGCATCTCGGAGAGCGGCGTCCCGGCCGCCAGGCCGCAGGGCGCGCCGGGGTTGCCGCCGTCATCGTCGGCGCAGTAGCGCTGACCATTCTCCTGGTAGGCGTCGCGCGTCGTGGCCCGGAGTCCGAACTCAATCGTCGGGACGAAGGACACGCCCGTCTTCAGGTCGGCGTCCGCGCGGGCCTGCCAGTCGTCGCCCGCCGCGACATAGGACCGGTCGAAGAAGCCGACGTAGCGGTAGTTGGCGGGGTCCGACAGGTCGAAGTCCCGCACCGCGAACTCCATGCCGCCGGGCCCCCGCGGCACGTCGAAGTTGACGTCGAAGGTGGGGGAGGAGGCGAACTCCTGGTCGAAGCTGTAGAGCGACAGGTCGAACCGGCTGTTGGTCCTCGCGACATCGGCCACGACGCGCAGCGGCCCCGCTTCGTAGATGCCACCGACGGCGAGCTGGAGGGTGTCCGTCTCGCGTTTGGTGGCGCCCTGGAACATGAACGGCCGGGCGGCGTTCTCCACCGTCATGCTCTGCGCCTGGTCCGTCGTGCCCGGACGCAGCGCCACGTTGCTGTAGCGGGCGCCGTCGCCCCACAGCCGCATCTCCAGCTGACGGTCGGAGACGCTGTCGCGGTACCCCTGCCAGAGTCCGTCGACATAGAACTCGAGCGCGTCATTCGGCTTCCACTGCACCGAGCCGTTGATGGACGGCCGCTCGCGCTGGCCCCCGCCGTAGAAGAGGCCGACCACGTCCGGAGAGCGGAACGGCTCGCCCGTGGCGGCGGCCGTGCCGGGATTGATGAAGCCGGTGTTCCAGCGCGCGGAGTCCAGGTAGTTGAGGCGGGTATAGGAGAGATTGACCAGCGCGCCCAGCTCGCCCGCCCCGGTCTTCCAGCGGTCGGTGATGAGCAGGTTGGCGTTCGGATCCCCCCGGCCGGACTGGTTGGCGTAGGCGCCCCGCACGGAGCCGGAGACCTCGAAGCCGTCGAAGTCGAACGGCCGGCGTGAGCGCACGTCGATGAGGCCCGCGAGGCCGCCCTCGACCTGCTTGGCCGTCGTGCTCTTGTAGACCTCCAGCGCCGCGATGCCGCCTGACGGGAAGTCGGCCAGGGCGACGCTGCGCGTCTCGGCGGTGAAGATTTCACGGCCGTTGTAGGTCGTCGTGAGGTCGGGCAGGCCGCGCACCAGCACCTGGCCGTTCGCCTCGCCGCGGGCGCGGTCCACCTGGACGCCCGGGATGCGCGCCGCCGTCTCGGAGACAGTCACGTCCGGCAGCTTGCCGATGTCCTGCGCCACCACCGTGTCGACAATCTGGTCGGAGTTGCGCTTGACGGTCTGCGCCTGCTGCATGCTGCGCTGCAGGCCGACGACGACGATCTCCTCGCTGAACTCGTCGGCGCCGACGTCGTAGGGCTCGGTGGCTTCGGCGTACGTGCCCGTGTCCGCCTGCGGTGGGGGTGCCTGCACCACCGTCCCTGCGTCTGGCGCCGTCCCTGCGTCAGGGGCGGACGGCGTGTTCTCCGCGGTCCGCAGGGGCGCATCCGTCTGGGCTGCCCGGGCTCCAGAGGGGGCGGTGGAAAGCATCACTAGCGCGAGGGAGGTCGGACAAAGAAGAAGCGTCTTCAAGCGCATCCAGTGCACTCCTAAAATTTCATGCATTCCAGGTTTGTTCGGTTGGCATCTGCCTTAGGGGCTGGAGGGTGTCAAGGCGAGTTATCAATGTCTCGCGGCGCCCCTGGCCCCAGGAGAAACAAGACTCCCTGCGTCAAAGAACCGCTCCCGGCACGCGGTGACAGGTGTTGCAACCGGGGCTCCTGTTGGACCCGGGTCCACTTGTATGTGTTTCGGAGGGTTCCGGGGGCCGAGCACGGATTCGCCTGGGGCGGGTTTTCCAGCTCTTGCTTCCGGCACGAGATCGCCTGACGTAGTCTCGCGCGCCCATCTTCATTGCAGGAGGCCGCGTGGAGCGGAGTTCCTTCGGTACGGCCCCGGGCGGACAGCCCGTGGATGTCTATACCCTCACCAACCGGCAGGGGATGGAGGCGCGCGTCACCAACTACGGCGGCATCATCCTCAGCCTGCGCGTGCCGGACCGGGACGGCCGCTTCGACGACGTGGTGCTGGGCTACGACGCGCTGGCGGACTACGTGGCGGAGTCCCCGTACTTCGGCGCGCTCGTCGGCCGCTATGGCAACCGCATCGCCCGGGGCCGCTTCACGCTCGACGGCCGGCAGTACACGCTGGCGACGAACAACGGGGTGAACCACCTGCACGGCGGGCTCAAGGGCTTCGACAAGGTGGTGTGGGCGGCGGCGCCCTTCGAGAACGACCAGGGCATGGGCCTGGTCCTCACCTACGTCAGTCCCGACGGCGAGGAGGGCTATCCGGGGACGCTGACGGTGCGGGTGACGTACACGCTGACCGCCGACAACGCGCTCGTCTTCGACTACCACGCCACCACGGACAGGCCCACGCCGGTCAACCTCACGCAGCACAGCTACTTCAACCTCGCGGGCGACGGGCGGCGCGACATCCTGGACCATGTCGTCACGTTCCACGCGGACCGCTTCGTCCCGATTGACGCGACGTCCATCCCGCTGGGGCCGCTGCGCGACGTGACGGGCACGCCGTTCGACTTCCGGCGGCCCACGGCCATCGGCGCGCGCATCCAGCAGGACGACGAGCAGCTGCGCAACGGGCTTGGCTATGACCACAGCCTCGTGCTCGACAAGGGCGGCCAGCCCGGCGCGCTGACGCTGGCCGCGCACGTCCTGGAGCCCACCACCGGCCGGGTGATGGAGGTCCACACCACGGAGCCGGGCATGCAGTTCTATTCCGGCAACTTCCTCAACGGCACGCTGAAGGGGAAGCGGGGCGCCGTCTACCACCACCGCTTCGGCTTCGCGCTGGAGACCCAGCACCTGCCAGACTCGCCGAACCAGCCGGACTTCCCCTCCACCCTCCTGCGCCCCGGCGACCAGTACCGCTCGCGCACCGTCTACCGCTTCTCCGTTGCTGGCGCGTGAGCTCCGCTGTACCCCACCTTGGTGAACACTTCGATGACGCTTCGCGAACAGGTCGAGCAGGACTTCCACCGGCGCTTCGGCGCGGCCCCCACCGCCGTCGTGCGGGCCCCGGGCCGCGTCAACCTCATCGGTGAGCACACCGACTACAACGACGGCTTCGTGCTCCCCATCGCCATCGACCGCGAGGTGTGGATCGCCTTGCGCCCGCGCGAGGACCGCCGCGTCGTCGTCCACTCGCTCGACTACAGCGCGTCCCTGTCCTTCGAAATCGGGCCGCTGTCGCGCGTCGGCACGGAGTGGGGCGAATACCTCAAGGGGGTCGCCTGGGCGCTGCGGGAGGCCGGCCACACGCTGACGGGCTGGGAAGGGGTGATGGGCGGGAACGTGCCGCGCGGCGCGGGGCTCTCCTCGTCCGCCGCCGTGGAGCTGGCCACGCAGCGCGCCTTCGCCACCGTGAGCGGCCTGCCATGGCAGCCTGCCGCCATGGCGCTGCTCGGCCAGCGCGTGGAGAACCAGTGGATGGGCCTCCACACCGGCATCATGGACCAGATGATCGTCGCGGGCGGCCGCGAGGGCCACGCGCTGCTCATCGATTGCCGCGACCTGTCGCTCCAGCCCGTGCCCCTCCCCACGGGCGCCGTGGTCGTCGTGCTCGACACGGGGACTCGCCGGGGGCTGGTGGACTCCGCCTACAACGAGCGCCGGAGCCAGTGCGAGGCCGCCGCGCGCTTCTTCGGCGTCAAGGCGCTGCGGGATGTGGACGCGGAGACCTTCTCGAAGCGGGAGCAGGAGCTGGACCCGCTGGTGCGCCGCCGCGCGCGGCACGTCATCACGGAGAACGACCGCACCGTGCAGGCCGCCGAGGCGATGCGCGCCGGAGACCTCACGCGGCTGGGCCGGTTGATGGACGCAAGCCATGACAGCCTGCGCGACGACTTCGAGGTCACCAACGAAGCGCTCAACACCATCGTCCTGCTGGCACGGGCGGAGCCGGGCTGCTTCGGAGCCCGGATGACGGGCGCGGGCTTCGGCGGCTGCGCGGTGGCCCTCGTCGCCCCCGGTCAGGCGGAAGCGTTCGTCCAGGGCGTCCACGCGAAGTACACGCAGGCCACGGGGAACACCCCGCAGTGCTACGTGTGCCGGGCCGCGGAGGGGACGAGCGTCGCGTGACGTGTCCCCGGGTGGAGTCCTGAGTCCCTCTTGTCAGTCCAGCGTCGGGGCGCTTGCCGCCTCCAGGAATGTGAACGATGGCGGATGTGCTGCTTCGGGATGTGCGGAAGCAATATGGCTCCCAGGCGGTGATTCATGGTGTCTCGCTCGAGCTGAGACACCGCGAGTTCATCGTCTTCGTCGGCCCCTCGGGGTGCGGCAAGTCCACGCTGCTGCGGATGATCGCCGGCCTGGAGCAGGTGAGTGGCGGTGAGATTTCCATCGGCGGGCGTCGGGTCAACGACACGCCGGCGGGTGACCGCGGCATCGCCATGGTCTTCCAGAACTACGCCCTCTATCCGCACATGACGGCGGCCGACAACATGGCCTTTGGCCTGCGCAACATCGGCACGCCGCGCGCTGAAATCGATGAGCGCGTGGCGACCGCCGCGAAGACGCTGCAGATCGAACACCTGCTCAACCGCCGCCCCGCGCAGATGTCCGGCGGCCAGCGCCAGAGAATCGCCATCGGCCGCGCCATTGTCCGCCGGCCCGACGTCTTCCTCTTCGACGAGCCGCTCTCCAACCTGGACGCGGCGCTGCGGGTGCAGATGCGCGTGGAGTTGGTGCAGCTCCACCAGCGGCTGGAGGCCACCTCCATCTACGTCACCCATGACCAGGTCGAGGCGATGACCATGGCGGACCGCATCGTCGTCTTCCGCGACGGGCGCATCGAGCAGGTGGGCACGCCGCTGGAGGTCTACCGGTCGCCCGCGAACACCTTCGTCGCCGGCTTCATGGGCGCCCCCAAGATGAACCTGCTCCAGGCGCGGGTGGTGGCCGTCAGCCCTGGCCAGGTGGAGGTCGCCCTGCCGGGCGGCCGGGCCCGGCTCGCGGCGGAGGGCCGCACACTGGCGGCGGGCGCGCCCGTCACCTTTGGCGTCCGCCCCGAGCACGTCCGGCCGACGTCGGGGGAGGGCATCTTCCGGGGACAGGCGCGGGCCATCGAGCGGCTGGGGCGTGAGACGCTGCTGCACGTGGTGGGGACGGACGGGGCCACGCTCATCGCCACCGACACGGGCGACAGCGCTGTCCGCCTTGGCGACACGGTGTCACTTGCGATTGAGCCCGGCCATGGCCGGCTCTTTGGCGCGGATGGAATGGCCCTGCCGCCCGCCACCGCGAGCGCCGCATGAGCGTCCAGGCCACGAGTGTCACCCCGGCCCAGGCCCCGGAGGCCGCCTCGCGCAGCGGAGGGCTTGCGCGCCATCGCAACGCCGTTGCCGGCTATGCCTTCCTGGCGCCCTTCCTCCTGTTCTACGCCGTCTTCCTGCTCTATCCCTTCGCGCTGGGCCTGTGGATGAGCCTGCACGACTGGGAGATCGTCGGGGACTTTCGCGAGTACATCGGCTTCTTGAACTACGCGGAGCTGTGGGACGACCCGTACTTCTGGGACGCCCTCAAGCGCACCCTGCAGTTCGCCGCCATGACGGCTCCGGCCGCGACGTTGCTGGGACTCATCCTGGCCCTGGCGCTCCAGAAGCCGTTGCGCATCTACGCCGCGCTGCGGGCCGTCTTCTTCGCCTCCAACATCTTCTCCGTCACCGTCGTCACCCTGGTGTGGGCCATGGTGCTCAACCCCGACCGCGGCCTCATCGCCAACGGCCTGCGCGCGGTGGGCCTTGAGCCCATCGCCTTCCTGGCCGACAAGGACTGGGCCATGCCAGCGCTGATGGTGACCTCCCTGTGGTGGACCGCCGGCCTCCCGATGGCGCTCTTCCTTGCCGGCCTCCAGCAGATCCCCCCGGAGGTCTACGAGGCGGCCCGGCTGGACAAGGCCTCGCGGTGGGCGGTGCTGCGGCACATCACGCTTCCGGCGCTCGCGCGCACCACGCTGCTCGTGGTGGTGCTCCAGACGGTGATGCACCTCCAGGTGTTCGGCCAGCCGCTGCTGATGACGCGCGGCGGGCCCGCCAACTCCACCCGGCCGCTGGTGCAGCTCATCTACGAGACGAGCTTCCGCGACTGGCGCTCCGGCTACGCGTCCGCCATCTCCACGGTGCTGTTCGTCCTGATGTTCGGCGTGGCGCTGCTGCAGTTCCGCCTGTCGCGGCAGGAAGGGGAGTGACGCGATGAACCGGACCCTGACGGACCGCCTCATCCTCGCCCTGGTGGTGGTCGCCGCCTTCGTGTGGATGATGCCGATGCTGTGGGTGTTGACCCTGTCGCTCAAGCCCAACGAGGAGCTGGTGCGCTCCACGAACGGCATCATCCCCTGGCCGCGCACCCTGGAGCACTTCGCCACGTTGCTGCGGGTATCCCTGACGCCGCGCTGGCTGCTCAACAGCGTGGTGGTCGCCCTGGGCATGACGGCGGCCACGCTGCTGCTGTCGTCGCTCGCCGGCTACGCGTTCGCCCGCATCGACTTCCCTGGACGCCGCGCCGTCTTCCTGCTGGTGATGGCCGGGCTCATGGTGCCCGAGCAGGCCATCCTCGTGCCCCTGCACGCCATGTTCGCGGACTGGGAGCTGCACAACACGTACTTCTCCCTCATCGCCCCCCGCCTGGCCGGGCCGATGGGCGTGTTCCTGATGACGCAGTTCTTCAAGGCGGTTCCCCGCGAATTGGAGGAGGCCGCGGAGCTCGACAACGCCGGCCGCTTCAAGATCTTCTGGTCGGTGATGTTGCCGCTGTCGCGCCCCGCGCTGACGACGTTGGGCATCTTCACCTTCCTGTTCGCCTGGAATGACTTCCTCTGGCCCGTCGTCACCGCGACGCAGCCGGAGATGTACACGCTCAGCGTCGGGCTTGGCTCGCTGCAGGGCAACTTCGCGATGTCGGAGGGGCTCGGGTTCCTGATGGCGTCGGCCGTGTTCGCCAGCGCCCCCATGCTCATCCTCTACATCGTGTTCCAACGCTACATCGTGCAAGGCATTGCCATCACTGGCGGCAAGTAGCCGAATGGAGCCTCGCCCATGAAGATGAAGACGCTCCTGCCGGCACTGCTGCTGGCCGCGATGCTCGGTACCACCTCCGCGCGGGCCGGGACGGAGATCACCCTGTTCCGCTTCTTTGGCGGGTGCAGCGACGCGTACGCCCACGTCACGGACGTGTCGAAGGCGGTGGGCGAGTGCGGCATCGTCCAGGTGCTGACCAACAAGTTCAACGCGGAGAACACGGACGGCATCACCGTCAAGACGCAGTCGGTGGAGTGGGGCGTCTACTACGACCGGCTGAGCGCCAACGTCGCGGGCCGCACCCCGCCGGACATCGCCGTCATGCACCGCAGCGTCCTGCCGAACTACCAGGTGCGCAACCTCCTGCTGCCGCTGGGCAAGGACTTCGCGGCGGCGGGCATCGACGTCGCGGACTTCGTGCCGGCGGCACGCGAGGGCGTCACCGCCAACGGCGAGGTCTGGGCCCTGCCGTTCGACCTCCACTCCCTGCTGTGGCACGTCAACGCCGACCTGTTCATCCGGGCGGGGCTCGTGGACGAGCAGGGCCAGCCGAAGCTGCCCCGAAGCCCCGCCGAGCTGATGCAACACGCCGCGACGATGAAGGCGAAGACAGGCAAGTCCTACTTCGCCATCCCCTCCGGTGCGGACCCGATGCCCTCCTGGCAGTACCTCACCTGGGTCTGGCAGCAGGGCGGCAACATCGTGGACGCGCAGAAGAAAGAGGCGCTGCTGGAGTCGAAGGAGAGCCGGGAGGCGCTGCGCCTGCTCGACGCGCTCTACGCGGCGGGCTTCGCCAATCCCCAACACGACTACGCCTCCGCGCAGCAGGCCTTCCTCGCCGGAGAGGCGGCGGTGCTGGTGAACGGCACCTGGGGCGTGGACACGTACGCGGCCCAGGCCGCGACGGGGAAGTCAGGCCTCAAGAACTATGTCGTGCGTGACATGCCCTCCCTCTACGGCAGGGACGCCGTCTGGTCCGACAGCCACACGTGGGTCATGCCGAAGCAGCCGAAGCCGGATGCCGCGAAGCAGAAGGCGGCGCTCACCTTCCTGAAGTTCCTCAACGACAACAGCCTCCAGTGGGCCCGGACGGGGCACCTGCCGGTGCGCGTCTCTGTGCTGCAGAGCGCGCAGATGCGAGCCCTGCCGCACCGGGCGGAGTACACGCGCACCGCCACCATCGCCACGGCGCTGCCGCCCATCCAGTACCAGCGCGCTTTGGGAGATCTGCTGGTCAACGAGCTGAACTCCACCTGGCTGGTCCAGAAGGATCCGGACAAGGCCCTGGCGGATTCCCAGCGGGCGGCCGCGAGCATCCTGCGCCGCTCCCGACGCAGATAGCTCCCTTCTCTTGTTCCCTTGCCTCCACTCGCATCACACGCCCCTATGACTTCTTCCGTTCCTCCGCCGGACGCGACGCGCACGCTGGCGGACACCGTCGCGAACCTGCCGCGGGTTCCCGAGCCGCTCCTCGACGAGACGATGCCCGACCCCTTCGTGCTGCGATTGACGGCGGCGAGCCCCGGGGGCGCGCGCACCGCCGGCCTCTGGCTGATGGCCACCACCAATGATCAGCCGTTCGCCTTCCGGCTGTATCGCTTTGACGGCAGCCGCTGGGTGCCTCACCTGAAGGATGGCAGGCATTGCGCCCTCTTCCCCGAAGGGCGGATCCCCGCGTGGTGGAACGCCGGCGAGTTGGATCCGCTCTCGCCTGGCTTGCCCCGGGACCTCGTCGTGGCCCGCTGGGCCCCTGAAATCGACGTGCGCCACGGGCTCCTCACGCTGCACTACACCGCGAGGGACCGCGCCGGCATCCTTCGCTCCGCCTACGCCACGGCCACCGCCATCGACGGTGAGTGGACGGACCATGGCTTCCTCGACATCAACGTTCGCGTGAAGGACCTGGCGCCCGGCTACCCGGGCGGGCCCGCCGGTGAGAACCCGGTGGTGGGGATGATTGACGGCCATGTGGCCGCGGCCGTCGACGCGCAAGGGACGGAGCGGACGTTCCTGCTCACCAAGGTGGACGGCAACGGGCTGCAGTGGACGGACCCGGTGACGGGGCAGCGCCACAAGGCGCCCACGCCCATCCTGTCGCACGAGTTCCGGCAGGAGTCCGATGGCCGCATCACGCTCCTGGGCCCGGCGAAGGTCCTGCTCACCAATGGCCCGCATCACGACGGCCTGATTGAAGGCCAGTTCGTGGTGCATGAGAACGGTCCGTCCTACCTCGTCTACAGCGCGGGCTTCTTCGGCAACGCCGAGTACCGCACGTACATCGCGAAGCTGGACCTGCTGGCGCACGAGGTGCGGGACGAGCGGCTCCTCATCGACAGCCAGAGCCCGGCGCTCGGGGGGCGATGGAATGGCCCGGGTCACCCCTCGTTCGTCCGGGTGGGCGAGGGCCTCCACGCGATGTACCTGCACGTGTGGCGCAACGGCACCGACTATTCCAAGGACGGGGACCAGCGCAGGGCCATCCAGCTCCATGTCGCCTTCCGGGACCTGGAGGGCCGCCCGTGTGAGCCGTTCCTCGTGGAAGAGCGTTTCTCCACCCCGGCCTGACGAGAGCATCGGATGCCACTGCTGCCACTCCTGCTCCTCGGCGCCGGCCTGACGGCCGCGACCTATGCCAACCCCGTCTTCGACGAGGACTTCCCGGACCCCACCGTCCTCGACGCGGGCGGTGGGTGGTACTACGCCTACGCGACGCAGGGCACCGTCGCGGACAAGGTGCAGAACGTCCAGGTGGCCCGCACGCGCGATCTCGTGAAGTGGGAGCGCGTGGGCGACGCGATGCCCGTGAAGCCCCGGTGGGCCTCGACGACGCAGATGTTCTGGGCGCCGGATGTCCACCGTCGCGGGCGCAGCTTCTTCCTGTACTTCTCCGCCACCCTGGACCCCGAGCGTGCGGCGAGCTTCAAGAAGGAACGGGGCGCGGTGGACAGCCCGGAGGATGTCTTCTGCCTGGGCGTCGCCACGTCGTCCAAGCCCGAGGGCCCGTTCCGCGACAGCGGGCGGCCGCTCGTGTGCGGGCTGTCCTTCGTCAACATCGACCCGATGGCCTTCGATGACGCGCGCACGGGGCGCAAGTACCTCTACTGGGGTTCGGGCTTCCAACCCATCCGCGTGCAGGAGCTGGCGGCGGACGGGCTGTCCTTCAAGAAGGGGAGCGCTCCCACGGAGCTGGTGCGCGCGGACAAGGCCGTCCCGTTCCAGACCCTGGTCGAAGGCGCGTGGGTCGTCCAGCGCGACGGCTACTACTACCTCTTCTATTCGGGCGAGAACTGCTGCCACGGCCCGCTGCAGGAGGTGAAGTACGCCGCCCTGGTGGCGCGCTCCCGCACGCCCACCGGACCCTTCGAGACGCTGGCGCAGGCGACAGGCGCGCCCGACAGCGCCGTGCTGCGCCGGAGCGACGCGTGGATTGCACCGGGCCACAACTCCGTCTTCACCGACCGCTCGGGGCAGGACTGGATTGCCTATCACGCCATCGACGTCCGGCGTCCCTACGTCGAGGAGGTCATCGGCAAGGACCGCTCGGTGCGCCGCCCGATGTTGATGGACCGGCTCACGTGGAAGGACGGATGGCCGCGCGTCGAGGGCGGGATGCCCTCGGCGGGCGCCGTGGCCGCGCCGTCGCTGACCGGCAAGTGAGCATCCCCCCGCCTGGGAGAAGGAACATGAGCACCGTGCACGCACCGCAAGAAACCCACGAGCCGGCCGACCTCCTGCGCGGCCTCTACGGCGACGGCATCATCGGGCTGAAGGGCGCCTTCCCACGCGACTGGGCGGCGCGGATGAGCGAGGACATCGAGACGCTCTTCGCCGAGGCCCGGCAGGTCCCCGGCGGTGCGCTGCCTCGCGGGCCGCAGCGCTGGTACGTGGAGGTGCACCCGGAGCGCATCCGAGGCTTCGTCGACATCGTCACCCACCCGTGGTTCGTCGCCGTCTGTGAGGCGGTGCTCGGGCCCGACTATCGCATCGTCGAGGTGGGCTTCGACGTTCCCTTCCCGGGCGCGGCCGACCAGCCCTGGCACCGCGACTTCGCCGCGCCAGAGGCCACGACGAAGGGCCGTCGCCTCAACTCGCTGGCCTTCAACCTGACCGCCGTGGACACGATCCCGGAGATGGGGCCGTTCGAGGTCGCGCCCGGAACGCAGTGGGATGAATTCGAGGGCTGCGCCAGGGGCATGTTCCCGCCTCGCGAGCTCTGGCCGCGCTACATCGCCCGCGCGGTTCAGAAGCTTCCGCGCATGGGCGACATCTCCGCCCGCTCCGCCCTGACGATCCACCGGGGCACCGCCAACCGCTCGGACCAGTCGCGTCCGGTGCTGGTGGTTGGAGTGGATGCGCCGGACGCGACGAACGCCAACCACCATGACCTGCAGGTGACGCGGCGCTACCTGGAGGCCCTGCCACCCCGCGTCAGCGAGCACCTCACCTGCCGCGTGGTCGATGCGCTCGCGCCGGTGGTGCAGCATCACACCATCGAAGGGCTGCTGAAGCCCGCGTACTGACCCGGCCCCTGGGGACCATGCGTTTCGGTGAAGGGCGCTCTATCCTCCGCGCGTGAAAACCCAGACCCCGGATGTGGATGGAGAACTTGATGACCCCCGGCTCGCGCGTGACGGCTTCGACGCGGCCAGCTTCCGGGCGCTGCTCGCCCGCTACCAGCGCGGGGAGTTGACGGAGTCCCAGTCCCTGGCGGGCCCCCTCGAACCGCCACGGCCGGGGGATGTCCAGCCGCTGCCGGGCGAGGGCACCCCTGCCCACGAAGCCTGCCGTGCGGTGGGGGAGCAGGCCTTCCGCGAGGGCGCGGTGGCCGCCCTGGTGGTGGCCGGTGGAGCGGGGACACGTTTTGGCGGGGTCGTGAAGGGGCTGGTCCCCGTCCTGGGGGAGCACACCTTCCTGGACCTCAAGCTCGCCGAGGCGCGCCGGTTGGGCGAGCGGCTGGGCCGCCCGGTGCCGGTGGCGGTGATGACCTCCTTTCTCACGCACGAGGCCATCGCCGCGCACCTGGAAGCCCGGGGGCTGGGGCGGGACGTGTTCCTCTTCCGGCAGCAGATGCTTCCCCGGCTCACGCCGGAGGGCGCCTTGTTCCGGGAGGCGGATGGGCAGCTGTCCTTTGCCCCTTCTGGCCACGGGGACGTGTTCCGCGCCCTGCGCGAGAGCGGGGTGGGGCAGACGCTGCGCCAGCGCGGTGTGCGCTGCATGTACTTCTCCAACGTGGACAACCTGGCGGCGACGCTCGACCCGGTCGTCATCGGGATGCACCTGCAACGGGGCTGCGACATGACGGTGGAGGTGACGCCGCGGGCCAACCCCAGTGGCGCGCTGGACGCGGGCGCCGCGCCGGTGCGCGTGGGCGGCCAGCTCCAGCTCGTGGAGAAGGTGGACCCCACGCAACATGCCTTCATCTCCACCAACAACATCACCTTCCAATTGGAGGCCATGCTGAACGAAGCGCTGCCCATTCCCTACCGGGTGGTGCCCAAGAAGGTGGACGGCGCGCCCGTCCTCCAGTTCGAGCAGGTGACGGCGGAGGCCAGCAGCCTCACCCGACCGGATGGCCAGCCGCTCCTGTCGGTCGCCTTCATCGAGGTGGGGCGCACGGACCCCGCGACGAGCCGCTTCGAACCGGTGAAGGCCCCGGATGACCTTCCCCGGGTGGTGGAGCGCCTGCGGTCGCGGCTGGTGGCCCTGCGTTAGGGCCTGCGCGCGTCACCACTGCCCGAGGACGTCCCGGGCAGGTGTGGAGGCAGGCTTGAGGGGGCTGGCGTATCTGACAGTCCCGCTCACTCCTCCTTGAGGATGAGCAGGCCCCGGTTCGTGTCCACCACGTAGATGAACCCGTCCCCCGGCACGCGGATGCCAATGGCATTCGAGAAGAACTCGGAGCCTGTCCGGAGCGGCGGGGTGTTCTGGTACGTGTTGAAGTACGCCACCTCGCGCGGCCGGGGCGGCACGGACACGTCCAGCACGCGCACGCCCTCCTGGTAGTACGCGATGTAGAGCTTCGTGCCCACCAGCACCATGTTGTGGATGGAGTACTCGGGGCGCAGCGCGTACCGGCCGATGAGCCGCATGTTCGCGGGGTCGGTGACGTCCAGCACGCGCAGGTGCGCGTTCAACTGCTCACCGCCCTCGAACGCGATGGTGCGTCCCGCGAAGGTGCCCACTGCGTTCGCGTGGCTGAACGCGTCGCCGTAGGCGTAGCGCCCCAGCTCCCGGACGCGCATCGGGTCACTCACGTCGAAGGCGATGTAACCGTCGGTGGTGTGGTTGACGTAGAGGGTGTCGCCGTACGCGAAGGCGTCGTGCACGCCCCCGAAGCTCTCGTCCGGAACCGAGATGCGCTCCAGCAGCTGCGGAGAAAGCGCCGAGCTCACGTCGAACATGAGCGTCTGGCTGGAGGACGATGGCGCCATGCCGTAGAGCCGGCCTCCGCGCACGTGCACGGTGTGCACGTTGAGGGCGCCGCCGGGCAGCGCGCGCACGTACTGCGGATCCGCCGGGTTCGTGATGTCGTAGACGATGACGCCGGAGTCGCCGCTGGCGATGTAGAGCGCGTTGTCCTTCGCCCAGGCACCATTCCAGTAGGTATCCCCCTCCAGCTGGATTCGCTTCTTGAGCACCGGGTGGGCGGGGTCCTTCACGTCATAGACAGCCAGGCCTCCGTCCCCGGTGTTGTCGCCGATGGCCACCACGTACGCGTGGCCCTTCGTGACGTAGATGTCCACCGGGAAGGCCAGTGGGACGGCGGACTCGGAGACGAGCTTCAGGCCCGAGGCCTCCCCCTCGCCCCGTCCCCATCCGGGCCGCAGCGCCGTGAAGCTGCCCTTGAGCATCACCCGTCCCTCGGGAGTGCACTGCGCGAAGCAACCGTTGACGCGGTCCGGCTCCGGCCGCGAGCAGCCGGCGAAGATGAGGTGCCGGAAGGAAGGGGTGGGGAACTTCCGCAGGAACTGGGTCCCGAAGAAGAACTCCCCGTCCCCTACGTCCTGGAAGAGCAGCGGGGTGCCATCGCTCTGGCCCACGCCACCATCCGAAGGCAGCCGCAGCGTGAAACCGATTTGATAGGGACTGGTGGTGGCCAGATGGCGCACCTCGTACGCGCCCGAAGCCCCCAGTCCGTCGAGCGCCCCGGATGGGCACATGGACCGGTCGAACAGGGCCGGGTCCGAGCACGAAGCGAGGGTGGTGCCTGGCTCGGGCGTGAAGGTGCAGTCCGAGTACGGCTCCTGCTCCACCACGTCCCCCGGGTCCTCCAGCGTCTCCGCGCCGCCGTCCCAGACCTCGCCCGCGTCGGGAGCGCCCGCGTCGTCGGTGCCCGCGTCGGGAGTACCGCTGTCCACCGGAGGCGGCGGCGTCCCGGCGTCATCGCCGGAGGAAGAGGGGCAGCCACCCAGGACCAGGGAGGCGGTGAGCAACAGCCAACGGGAGGGAAGGGCCATGGAATGGAAATCCATAACCAATCGATGTCTGGATTTTCCAGGGTCCCCGGAAAGCACTTGTCCCAGGCAACCATCGGTTGACTCGACCGGGGCGTCTGGTGGCGAGGGCTGGGAATGCACGCGAATGTTGTATTTCTTTCAATGCCTGGACGGAAGGAATCATGAACCCCAGTGTCCATTCTTCGAGACGCGCGCTTGGCGCTGTCTTCATGCTCACCCTGTCATGTCTTGCCACGAGCTGCGGAGGCGAAGTGTCGGAAGCGGAAGGTGACGAGGGCAGCCGGCGCGTGGGCCTCGCGACCTGCGACCGGCTCGCTACCAACGCGACGACGCTGGCAAGCCAATGGAGCGCGGCGACCGCGGGGCAGACGATCTGCCTGGCCACTGGGAGCTACGGCACGTTCTCCGCGGGAGCAAAGCCCGGAGTGGTCACCGTCAAGCCCCAGAGCGGGGCTACCCCCATCCTGGCGCTCAGCTTCAACGGCGCGAACAACGTCCGCCTTGAAGGACTCACCATCACCTCGGCCGCGTTGCTGGGCTCCACCCGCAACGTGACGATCACCGGCAGCCGCTTCACGGGCGCTGCGATGATTGACGGGGTGGTCCAGTCCAACATCCTGTTCGACGGCAACACGCATCTGGACATCAACGCCCCCGCGGGCGCCCTGCCGGCACGCATCCACTTGCCCTACAGCAGCGCGACACACTCCGGCGTCACCATCCAGAACTCGCGTTTCGAGGGGGGCGACGCGGACGGCATCCAGACCGGGGTGGGGGTCAACATCCTCAACAATCAGTTCAAGGAGATCCTGGAGAACGGCCCCAACCACACCGACGCGATCCAATTGCTCGGAGCTCCGGGCGCGGTGGTCCGAGGCAATTACTTCCTCAACTGCGCTTCGGGCATCGTCGCCTACGACGGCGTCGAGCGCGTGGTCATCGAGGACAACGTGCTGGATCTGCGCGGTCGCCCGTGGGCCATCGAACTCTACTCGGATGACGGTTCGATCATCCGCCACAATACGCTGCAGCACGGGGCGTGCTACTGGAACCTTCCCTGCGGGATCATCGACATCACTCGCAAGACGGCGGACGACGTCGGTCGGGGCACGGCGATCGTCGACAACGTGGCGACCGAAATCTCGGTGTCCAATGGCTCCACCGTGGCGGAGCGCCACCACAACCTCCTCCGGCAGGGTGCCCAGAGCGGCGAGCTGACCGGAGCCCCGGTGTTCATCGGGGGAGCCGCTCCCACGGACCGGTCCGGCTTCCGCCTGGCTCCGGGTTCGCTTGGAAAGGGCGTGGCCTCGGACGGCACGGACATCGGGGTGCGTTGAGGCCGCTACCCGCTGACAGCGGGCAGGTCGCACTCCCAGGTACCCTGGTACGAGCAGATGCAGTTGCTGGGCGTCTGCTCGTCCACGCAGCAGTCCGTCCAGACGTTGGGGCCCGTGTTGCAACGGGAGCCATGCATGGACCAGCACGACCCGGCGGTGCAGGCGCCGCCGGTCGGGGGCGGGGGGCAGTATTGATAGACGCCGTCGCACTGCACGCTGGAGCCATCCACCGCGGAGCAGGAGGAGCCCTGACAGGAGAGCGTCCCTGTCTGGCAGGTCGTCGAACACGAGACGAGGGCCTCTGACTGCTGACCCCATTCCTCTGGGGACTCGTTGGCCGCCAGACCACCACAGGCCGTCAGACCGGCCAACATCGCGGACAGCATCAGGGAACGCTTCATCTACGGTCCTTGCAAGAGGAGTATGGAATTGAAGCACGGCGCGTGCGGGAAGTCGACGAGCCGCGCGAGCCTTTGAGGCAACCGCTGCATCAGCTCACGTAGGATGAGTTCGAGTCCCTCGGGTTCCAATCCGCTCTCTTGTCAGCCCCTGCGCATGTCGAGGTGCGGGATGCCGTCCTCGTCGTAGATGTCGCTCACGGCCACGAAGCCGAAGCCCTCGTAGAAGCGCTGCAGGTAGGCCTGCGCCCCGATGCGCACGGGCGCGCCCGGAAAGCGCTCGGAGAGGAAGTGCAGGCCGCGCTCGACCAGGTCGCGGCCCTGCCGCTGCCCGCGCAGCGCTGGCGCGGTGACAACGCGGCCGAGGCTCGCCTCGGGGAACTTGAGGCCGGGCGGCAGCGCGCGCAGGTAGGCGCCCAACTGCCCGGTGCCCGGGACGCCCCCGAGCAGGTGGAAGCACGCGGCGTCCAGGCCGTCCGCATCGAGATAGATGCTCTTCTGCTCCACGACGAAGACTTCGGAGCGCAGCGCGAGCAGCCGGTACAGCTCCTCGAGCGTGAGCTCATTGAAGCGCTTCCACTGCCAGTCGAGAGAAGAGGGGGCCATGGTGTCCTGTTACCTTAGCGCCGCCGGCGCGAGCGGGCCACGCGGCGACGCGCTGCATGTCCGGCTGGCTGAGCAGTCATCACCACCTACGCCCTGCGCCTGCGCGCCTTCCGCGCCAGGCCATCGTGTCTGGGGTTCCGGTGGTTGATTCGATCTCCACCCAGCCTCCAACATGCGGGCACCATGAGCTTCGAGGATCTGCTCGGCATCCTGGCGGGCTTCGTGGGACTCCCCGCCATCATCCTGTCCCTCCTCGCCCGCTCCCGCCGCGTGACCGTGCGGCTGGAGCAGCAGGGGCTGCTGGCGGACGCGCCGCACCACCACATGGCCGTGGGCGGGGGCCTCACCCATCAGCGCTTCCTGCTCGTGGCGGCATTGCTCGTGGGCTTCTCGCTCCTTGGCCTCCTCGTCGCGTTGCACTCCTACTTCACCTGAGAGCAGCGCCACGAACCAGGGGGCAGTTGCCTGCGATAACAACTCCCTCCCCCTATTCCTGGGTGGCCGCCTGCGCGGGCTGATTGCCGCGCTTGGCCGCCTCGAGGATCTTCCGCAGGCGGGTCTGCGCGTCATCCTCGGGCTGGATGCCGGCCTGCTCCTCGATGCTGGCCATCTGCTTGCGGCGCCGCTCCTCCTGCAGTCCGGCCACGGCCTTGCGCGAGGGCAGGTTGGGACCGAGCTGTTCAAGGATGACCGTGCGGGTCTTCGTCGCGGCGTTCTTCACCACCTGGACGTTCTGGAGGATCGTTCCCTGCTCCTTCGCCTGCGACGCACCGGTTCCGTACGCGGACACGGCCTCACCGTGAAGCGTGAAGGCCTTGACCGAGGTCAGCTTTCCGCCGCTCGTCCCCACCGCGTCCTCGAGGAACACCCGCGGCAGGATCCACACGTCCGGCGAGAGCCCCTTGGCACGGGCCGCGTCGATGCGGTCCTCGGCCGAGGCGCCGGCTCGCGCCGCGCTGCCGGACAGCGCTCCCACCGGGACGACGTGCAGCCGCGAGTCGGTGGACAGCTCGCGCGGGAGCGATTCGTCCAACTGCTTCCGGTCGAGGGACTTGGAGAGTTCCTCGGAGACGGTCGACTCGAACACGGCGACCTCGATGATGTCCTGGGCCGCGCGGCGAGGCGCTTCCGCGATGGCCTTGGCGTAGGCTTCCTTCTCACGCTCCGCGGCGTCGATGCGCTCCTGCTCCGCCGGGTCCGAGCTGGTCACGACCGTCTTGCCGTCAAGCCCCGTCTTGGTCGTGGTGACGACCATGCCGGCGCAGCCGGAAAGAGCCAAAGCAAGCAGGGACGCGATGCAGGCGCGCGAGGACATGTGGACTCCGGGGCCGTGTGGCGGGCCGCTGCACGGTCCCGGGTTGAGCGTGAAGCAGGAGGCCGGGCTCCTGGGTTTGGATCCCGGCCGATGACTCAAGGAGGACACACGGCGGGTCATCACAGTGCTCGCCGCGCATGCTCGCGGTCGTGGGTTGAGTCAAAGCGCTCGCGGGCCTTCTTGACGACGCCAATGTGGTCGATCGACCAGTTCCGGATGGCGTCAACGATGCCGTAGAGAGAGCGGCCCAGCGGCGTCACCTCGTATTCCACAGTGACGGGGACGGTCGCGAAGACGCGGCGCTCGACAAGGCCATTCCGCTCGAGGCGGCGCAGCGTCTGGCCGAGCATCTTCTGCGTGATGCCTTCCACCTTGCGCTTCAGCGCATTGAAGCGCACCGGTCCGTCGGAGAGCGCGAGCAGGAGCAACACCGACCACTTGTCAGCGAGCTGGTCGAGCAGCTCACGCGTCGGGCACGTCGCGACGAAGGGGCCTCCCGGTTTGCGTGTGGCCATCGTGGTTTCCTCCAGGTGTCTTGGTCCCATCCAAGTACCCTGGACGCCTCCTGGTATCCTCTTGATACCATCCATCCCCAGGCACATGGTGGGTCCCATGAACGACTTCCAGCATGACGTCGTCGAGGCCAACGGGATCGCGATCCACGTCGCATCGGCCGGCAGGGGCCCGCCGCTCCTCTTCCTTCACGGCTTTCCGCACACCTGGTTCGTATGGAGGAACGTGATGCGAGCGCTCGCCAGCGAGCACCACGTCATCGCACCGGACCTCCGGGGGCTCGGAGCCACGACACGGGCGGCGTCGGGCTATGACCTCGACACGCTCGTCGCCGACGCGCTCGCCGTGCTCGACGCGCACACGAAGGAGCCCGCGGTCCTCATTGGCCTCGACCTCGGCGCGCCGATCGCGTTCCTCACCGCCTCGCGCCATCCCTCGCGTGTGAAGAAGCTCGTCGTCATGGAGGCGCTTCTCGGTGGGCTCCCCGGCGCGGAGACGTTCCGTCCGCCGTGGTGGTTTGCGTTCCACGCGATCCCTGGCATGCCGGAGGAGGTCATCTCGGGCCGCGAGGAGGCGTACCTCGACCACTTCTTCGCCATCGGCACGAAGCGCGGCCTTCCCGCCGAGGCACGCGCCGCATTCCTCGAGGCATACCGTGGCCGGGACTCGCTCCGCTGCGCCTTCGCGCACTACCGCGCGCTCCCCGAAAACGCACAGCTGCTTGCGAAGGTCGAGCGCCTGACCGTCCCGACGCTCGCGATCGCCGGGGGCGTCGTCGGCGACGCACTCGCGCGTCAAATCGCGCCGCTGTGCGACCACCTCGAGACCGCGCGCCTCACCGACGCCGCGCACATCCTGCCCGAGGATCAACCCGCGGCGCTCGCGGCGCTCCTGCGAGGCTTCGCCCGGCCGCAGGGCTGAGCGTGCGGCCTGGATGCCCCGAAACCAGCCCGTTGTTCACGCACCAGGGAGGGGACATTGGATGCGACTTGAACAACTCAAGTGGCTCATTGGCGCGCTAGGAGCCATTCTGGCGCCAACAGCCTTCACGAGCGCCACGAAAACCAGGATCTTCGCGGCGGATCTGATTGGTCTCTAGAAGCACGGTGCCAGCAGCACGCTGTCCTGGGTGAACAGTTCCGGCGGATATGTGGGAAGCCAGAGCGTGGCCTACAGTGAGAGCTGGGATCTGCGCGCCGACATGACCTACGACAGTCAGTTCGGTGGGGTGTCGTCGATTACTGGCCATGCGCAGCAGCAGAAAACCGGGACGTGGTCGCAGAGCGAATCGAAGATCATCATCTCACCCGGTGACGGGTCACGGGAGGAGGGATACTGGATCCTCTCGTTCGAGAACAAGCCGAACGGCTCGGTCCTGCCCCTCCTTCCCGATCGATTTGAGCTCGATGAAGGGAACTTCATCTACAAACAAGTGTGGACCCGGGCGAAGAAGTGAGGAGTGTCCGTCGGCATCGCTTCGGCGGTGCAGCTCCAGGAGCCGGGGCGGGGAGGGATGCGCGTCTCCTCACCCGGTCGTAGGCCTCCCGAGAGAGCAGGCGCAGGGGCAGGGCCCGCCGCCCTGCGGGTTTGCCCATCGCGGTGCACCCTGGAGAACGACTGGAGGTGCATTCCATTCAGCCTGGGCTCTGCGGTAGATAGCCGCCCATGCGCTCTCTCATCTGTGCTCTCGTCGTTCTCTCCACCGTTACCGGCTGTGCCACCGTCAGCAAGAAGCAGTATGCGGACCTCTCCGCGGGTGCCATTGGCTGCCCTGCCGAGGAGTTGGTGATTACCGGAGAGAAGAGCTCGTATGGCCTTGGCGAGATGGTGGCCCCCTGGAACGCTGAATGCCGTGGGCACCGCTTCATCTGCAGCGCCGCCGGCCAGACCGTGAGCTGCAAGGAGGAGCTGAAGGCAGTCGAAGCACCGTCGGCGACGCCGGCTGCCGCGCAAGCCGAAGAGGGGCCGCAGTAGCGTCGTCCTTCGCCTTCCGCCGCCCCACGTCGGCTGGAAGAAGTGGCCGTCCACCAGCGGCTGCGCACTGCGGGGGCCTCCCAGGGACTACGGCGCGGCCCCTCAGGTGGAGGCCGCGCCGCGGGAAGGGTCCGGCAAGAGCCATCAGTTCCTGGCAGGCTGAGAAGAAAACACGGTCTCCTGCCGCGACTCACCGCACGTCCGCGCCGAGGCATCATCGGAGGAGGACTGCGCCTCGCTCGTGTCCTCGTCCACATCCGACGGTTTGATTTTGCAGGTGAACGGGTTCTCCTGGCATCCGTACATGGACTCACCGCAGGTGGTATTCGGGTTCGAATAGGTCCAACAGGTGTCCTCGCACGTCACCCAGGAACAGCCGCAGATGTCTTCACAGGCCGGGGGTCTCGCCTGCGCGTCAGGCGCAAAGGCAGAGATAGAGAGGACAGCCAGAGCGACCAAGGACTTGCTCAATGCCTTCATCACTTCTCCTGTGTGAGTGAATCGAGCTCAAGCATCACATTGAGCTGTCAGGGTGTCCAGGCTTGCACGCCGCGTCATCCTCAGAGGCAATGATTGCTTTTGGGCGCTCAGCTCCGCCGCGGTGCCCGTCTCCGCCCGGAGCCAGGCCAGCTCCGGGGGCCGTGCGCCCGAGCTTTTGAAGACGCCCGCCCCGAGGAACACATCGGTGTCCAGGCGCTCGCCTTCCAGCATAAGCGCGCTGCTCAGCTGCCAGGCGCCAGGGACCGCCTCCACCACGCCCCCCGACGTCCGGCTTTCTTCTCCCGCCGGCCCGGCTCTTCCTGGCGTCACGCCGGGGGGCGTCCACGCGTCACTGCGGATCGACCTTCAGGACATGGACCAGGGAGTCACCGGTAATGCCCACCAGCCTGTCGCCCATGAAGGTCATGTGCCTGTAGATGGAAGCGCTGGCCACGACTCCGATATGCACACCGGCGTCATCGAGGATGACGAGGTCGGAATGGGTCAGGTCGCTTCCCCAGATCTCGCCGGGCCGATAGGCAATGCCCGCCGCGCGGTGCGCGCCCCGTTGCGTGAAGGGATTGATGAAGGTCCCCGCGATTCCCCCCGTCGCGAGGTCGACGCGCTCGATGGGCCCCTGGATGTAGCCCTTGCTCTGCAAGAGCAGGCTGCCTGTCCAGGCCAGGGATTCCGTCCCCTCCGTCGTCACGAAGGCCTGCTCATGAGCTCCCGTCACGGGGTTGATGCTGATGAGCTGTCGGTTGTTGCTCCCGCCAAGGCTCACCCAGAGCGAGGACCCGTCCCAGGTCATGCCCGTGGGCACCCGGTAGTCCTCGAAGACAAACGTATTGAGCACCGCCAGGGTGACGGGGTCGCGCTGCACCAACGTGAGCGTGTCAGGATCGTAATAGCCCCCCACATCCTGCCGGTACAGGAACCAAAGCGCGCTGCCGTCGTAGGCCACTCCGAAGATCGGCCAGGCGCCCGCGAAGTTGCGCTCGAGGGTCAGCCGGTAGGAGCGGGTGAAGTTGGCTGCGTTGGCCCACTTGGGCGTCTGGACATGGAGGACATTGCTGCCAGCGAGCGTGCCATTCTCCCCGAGGACGAAGACGCGAAAGTAGAGGTGGGTGTCGGCCGAAAGGAGGAGGCCGCCACCGACATACCGGCCCATCAGCTGAGCGTCCGTCTGGGAGACCTCGGTTCCCACATGGACGAGGACGCCGTTCGTCTCGTCGAAGGCGGGCGAGTGGCTGGCGTAGACCTTGTACTCGCGGAACTTCCTGTCGTCGCTCTGCTCCCAGACGAGGTGAACACTCGACGTCGTCACCTCGCTCGGCGCGAGCATGCGCACGGGCCTCGGCAGGCGGACACTCACCTCCTGGGGCTCCGTGCCCTTCTCCAGGGTCTGCTCGAACCGGGAGAACGTGTCGTCACCCGTCCCCAGCTGAAGCTCGAACTGGTGCTGCCCCTGGGAGAGCTCAAGGGTCAGTTCACCGGCGGAGTCCGTCCAGCCCGCCTCGACCCCGTTCAGCCTCACGGAGGCATTCACGACGGGTTGCCCATCATCGTAGGCCGCACGGATGTGGGTTCGCTCGCTCGGAACCGCCGGCACCTCTGGCGACTCCGCCGGACTGCCGCAGGCCATCAATCCAGCCGTCAGCAAGAAGAGGAAAGGAGTCCAACGTGACATGAAGCCCCCCTGGTGAGGACGAAGCCCGGCCACTTCGTTGGGCCGATAGCCTACACCACTCAAGCGGCCCTACCACGTGTCCCGGAGTCCACTGCCCTGGCTTCAGTGCCCCTGAGTCACCGCCACGACGTTCTCGCCGCTTTCTCCCTTCTCGCGGGCCTGCGACTTCCCGGACTGCCTTGAGCGTGCGGAGGAATTCTGCCGTCGCCGTTCGGAGTTGACAGCCATCCGGCGCTGACGGAGCACGAGGGCATGATCGAGCTCCCCGAGCGCGCCGCGATGCCGGACTACCAGCGGTACATCCACGACCTGGAGTCGCTGCACGGCTGGCTCCAGCAGGACCTGGTCCACAACTGCTTCCGGATGGGCGAGGAGGTGGGCGAGCTCTTCAAGGCGGTGCGCCAGTACGAAAAGCAGCCCTCCGAGGCGCGGGCTCGCGAGCACGTGGGAGAGGAGCTGGTGGACGTGCTCAACTACCTCCTGGCCATCGCCAACCGCGCGGGCGTGGACCTGGAGCAGGCCTTCCGGGAGAAGAACGCGCGCAACCAGCAGCGCACCTGGTGATGAAGCCCGCTCACGTCCGGCCCCGCACGAAGTCCACGAAGGCCTTGAGCACGGGCGGCAGGCGTCTGCGGCTCGGGGAGTAGAGGAAGAAGCCGGAGTAGGGCGGGCACCAGGACTCCAGCACTCGGACCCACCGTCCCTGGTCGAGCGCGGCCAGGTCCCGGAGCGTCTTCGAGGGCGGGTGCTTCGCGCAGTACGCAGGCGTGGCGACGATGGCTGTCCTCAGTGGAATGGCCCCCTGTCCGCGGCCGCCGCCCGACGGAAGTTCAGGTGCCGGGCGATCTCCAGGAACACCGTCAGCTCACGGACGTCGTCGGCCTGCATGGAGGCTCCCTTTTCATTGTTGAGTCCCTCTCTGATGGGCCTGGGGCCACGCCCTCTTCGTTTCACGGCGTCTCGTGCGGCAGCATTTGGCCCGGTTTTCCCAGGACTCACATTGGGGCTAGCCTGGAGACTGAGAGGGCACCCGCTGATGAGTGACCGAAGGGGGAGATGATGGGCCGCTTTTCCTACGCGTCGATGCGGAAGAGGGAGGCAAAGGAGCAAGAGCGACAGAATCAACTGCGCCTTGCGCGCGAATCCGCGGAGGAGAGCAAGGCGCGGATCGAGGAGTTGAAGTCGACGCACAAGGCATGTAGCGCTCCTATCGATTGGCGAGCACTCGCGGCCAGTCTGCCTCCTGCGCCGGTGACCCCTACCCACTGGGCGGAGCGTTCAGCCGACCGCCTAACGCGCCCATGACAGACCAGCCAGACGTCTCGCCGCAACTGCTGCAAAAGAATGCAGAGCAGCTGGCGAAGCTCGAGCCTGACTGGAGCGAGCTAGGGCCTTGGAGGCAAATCGACTACCACTGCAGGTTTCCAGATGAGAGGCGATCTGAGGCTTTCTGCATCAAAGCGCAAAAGGCTGGATTTGAAACCAGAGCATTTATCAATGACGGCAGTGGCCATTGTGTCACGGCTTCTGTGAGGATTGAGCCTGCGGCCCTCAAGATAACGCAACTGCAAGAACAGCTCATGTCATTCTTGGAGGACTCTGACGGTTATGAATGGTCTTGCGTGGATGGTTGGAGCTACCCGCCAAAGAAGCAAGTTCATTTCTGGCCCTCTTCAGACAACGAGTACGCGGTTAAAGCTAGAGCGTCCGTGTTGTTCGGATCCGATTTGGTCGAGGATCCCTTAGAGACAAGAAGAGTTCCATTTCAGGCGTCCAGCCAGGCTCGCCCGGTCTTCAAGCTGGTACCTTCCGAGTTTCTGCGAAAGGCGCGGGCGATGCCGCCGGTGGACCCACAACCCACGGCATCTGCGTTCGCACAATGGGTCTACTCCCTCTACGGTCGAGCCGAAGGCAGCGAAGACGACGTCGCTGACGGGAAGGCGGCAGAGCAAGACATATGGGAGCGGCGACGGGGGGCCGCGAGTTGCAACGACAATCGATTTTTGCGTGCAGCAGGTTGGCAGTGGTCCCTCATTCACAACGGTCTCGACCTACGTGACCGCGACAGGGCCAACCACTTCCTGATTCCCGCTCTTCGGGTGAACGGCGAGCCGCTGCGGGCTTCACCGGACTTGATGTACGCCAGCGCCGACAAGTCCGAGGTCATGATCGTCGAAATCAAGTTCTCGCGACAGGCACTGCCCAAAAACCTCTGGCCCAATGTTTGGGCTCAGCTCTGGTGCTACGCGCAGCTTGAGACGGTTCGCAGCGCGCGGAAGCTAACGGTCGTCGGTGAAGTATGGGGAGAGAAATGGACAAGGGGATACAGAGTTCGGGGTGGGCGTGAGCCGGGGAAGGCTCTCGTCTGCCTGCGAGCGCTGGTGCGGCGAGACCCGCGCGCTTCCTCTTATGATCGGTTCTTCCGCCAGCTATTCAATATTTACACAGGCAGTTGCTGAATCGGCCGTCTGCAATCCATCCAATTCTACGTGCCGTGGTTGGGGCCGCTCGCGGAAACACCGACCGCGTGACGCGTTACGCGGAGTCTGCGGGGAAAAGCGAAGTGCCCCTCCCAGCACTTCGCCCGGCTACCGCTGGGCCTTGCTGCCCAGAGCCTTGAGCGCCGCAGTCAGCACGACGACTGCGACATCGCGCAGCACCGGGCTGCGCGCCAAATCCTTGAACCACTCGGGCATGGTCTCCTCGTTGGCCACCGTCGGTCCTCCGCCACGCTGCGGAGGACCCGGGAGGCGTCCGTCTGTGTCGCATTCGAACGAAGCCGCAGTTCTCAGAGGAGTTCCTCCGATTTCCGGCCCCTTCCCAGTTGTCCCCGACGGGATTCGAACCCGTGGAGGAGGGGTGCCCTAAACCCGCGACGGCACACGCCTTTCGAGAAATCGCGAGTGAATCGGGGCACGTCGAGCCCACGGGGCAGTTCCCGCCAGTCCCGGCTGTCACCCGGAGTCCCCTCCAGTTTTGGAGACATTTGGGAGACGGGAGGAGCACGGGTCTCCAGAGAGGTTCGTGGGAGCCCAACGGTAGCGTGTGCCCTGGCGAGGTGCGGAGTGCTGACGCACGGGTTCGCGAGGGTGCGCTGCGAGAGTTGCAAGGACGAACTGCTCGTCGCCTTCTCTTGCAAGAGGCGAGGGGTGTGCCCCTCCTGTAACGCCATGCGGGCGCAGGTGACGGCGGCACACCTGGTGGAGCGGGTGCTGCCGCACGTGCCCTACCGGCAGTGGACGCTGTCCTTTCCGCACCGGGTGCAGGGGCCGCGGGGCGGGCAGGTCGGGGCCGTGTCGTTCATCCAGTTCTTCGGCTCGGCGTTGCAAGTGACGCCGCATTTCCACTCGCTGGTGCCGGACGGCGTCTTCGTGCTGGGAGAGGGCTGCGTGCGCTTCGAGGCGTTGCCGCCGCCCACGCAAGGTGAGGTGGAGCGACTGCTGAGGGTGGTGCGTCTTGGGAGGACATGGTGTTGCCCACGATGAGTGCGCACCTGGCCCCGGCGCGAGGGGCACCCCAGGCCGCGTGGTGTTGAGGCTTACGCCGCCCCAGCGCCAACAAGCCCAGGCTGCTGCCGCGCACCTCATGGGAGGGCGACCTGGGCAGGCGTGTCCCTCAAGGGGCTCAAGCGGCCTCTCAACCGACCGGGTGCGCTGCTCGAGCGGCCCCTGTCAGCGGCCCCTGTCAGCGACGGAGTCCAGGTCCTGGTCCGTGCGGGCTACCACGTCCTCAGCCTCAACTACCGGGGCTCCACGGGGTATGGCGCGCGCTTCGAGCACTCGGGCGATGACGCATCACGCGCGCTCGCGAGCGCGGGCGCGTGGAGCATCTTCGATGGCGAGGGCCATCACATCCACCGCCTGCGCTCCTGGCCCCAGGTCCATGCGGCCACCGTGTCACTGCTGGATACGTTCTGAGCCCGGATCGCGCTTCCGTGTCATGGAGTCATGCGCCCGGTGTATTGTTCGTGCATATGCATTGGCACTTGCACCTGAAGCGCGCGGCCCTGCTGGCGGTGCTCTTCGCGGCGTCCGGGCTCACCGGAGTCGACGCGCACGCACAACAATGTGGCCCCGAAGCACCTCCCCCCGCCGTCCCTCTCAATGACCAGATGAGCGGCACGCGGGTCTTGCGCCGCCTCGTCCTCGGTCTCACGGGGACGACGCCCACCGTCGAGCAGTACGAGGCGATGGCGGCCGCGACCACGCCCGAGGCGCGGGAATCCATCCTGCGCTCCACGCTCGAGGCCGCGCTCGGCTCGCCGAAGTTCTACGAGCGGATGGTGAACTTCGGCCACGAGTGGCTCGCGGTGGGCGCATACACCACCGGCGCGGCGGGTGACGCCTACCAGGGCGACATGTCCGGCCACCTCTTCAAGTGCGACGCCAACACTGCGCACGCGGGCGCGTACTACGCCGTGCACGAGTTCGGCGATAAGGACCCGGCCAGGCAGTGCCTGGACCAGGACGCCAACGGCGACCCCGCCGTGCCCGAGGTGCACCAGGTGGAGCCCTGGTGGGCGCCGGGCACCACCGTCACCGTGCTCGGCAAGGCCGGCTCCGACGTCACCCAGGTCACCGACAGCAAGGGCCAGCCGGTCGACTGCGGCCTCGCGACCGGCGGCTACTACGACCCCATGCTGCCCCCCGCGTGCGGCTGCGGCCCGAACCTGGTGTGGTGCAGCCCGCTCTACGGCCTCCATAGCAAGAGCAACTACGACTTCGGCATGCAGCGCCGGCACCCCTACGAGGAGCCCGCGCGCCTCTTCGCGCACCTCGCGTGGCACGACCGGCCGCTCTCGGACCTCATCCTCGGGAACTACTCGGTCGGCACCAACTGGCTGCGCGCGCTGTACGTGCGCTTCGGCCGGCAGATGGGCAACAGCGCGCTGGACAAGAACACCACGTGGTGGCGTCCCGACGCGGACACCGCGCCGCGCGACCCGCTGCACCCCACGCCGAATGATCCGCAGGCGTGGCGCGAGTTCGTGGTCGAGGACCTGGAGCCCTTCCACCTCGCGCTCACCCCGAACCGGGCGCGCTCCGGCAGCATCGACCGCACCTACCGCTTCGACCCGCGCACCACGACCGACGCGCCCCAGGGCCTCCCCACCGCGGGCGTGCTCACCATGATCGGCTCACTGTCGTCCTTCCCGCGCGAGCGCGTCCGGGCCGCGCGCTTCCTCGAGATGTTCGCCTGCCAGAGCTTCTCGCCACCGCCCGCGGACGTGCACTTCCCGCCCCTGGAGGTGGACCCCGGCACCGGCGGCACGTGCCTGCACTGCCACCGGACGCTCGACCCCGCGGCCATCTCCTTCAAGCGCTGGGACTTCAACCCGGCCCAGAGCTTCTACGTCCCGTGGCCCTTCATGCCGGGCGTGGGCCGCTACCGCATCACCAAGGAGTGGCTGTCCGGGCAGTACCCGTACACCGGCACCTCGCCGGGCTACCGCTGGAAGAACGCGTTCGTCCCCAACACAATCCTCACGCCCGTCACCCCCGAGCAGGTGAAGGCCAACCCCGAGGCGGTGCTGCTCGACACGATGCCCGACACGTACACGCTGCTCGGCGAGCACGGCGACGGCACCATGGGCCCGCTCGGCTTCGGGAAGCTCGTCGTGCGCTCCGGCGAGTTCGACCGCTGCGTCGCGCGCAGGATGTATTCGATGTTCATCGGCCGCGACCTGAACACGGCCACGGAGAAGGGCTTCATCGACAAGCTCGCGCGGGAGTTCGTCGCGGGCGACCGGAAGCTGAGACCCTTCATCCGATACCTCTTCGAACAGCCCGAGCTGCGGAGGGGCCTGTGATGAACACGTTGCGTTCGACCCTGATGGGCGCGGCGCTGGCCGCGGTCGTGCTCCTCGCCGTGAGCTGCGACGGGAAGATCTGGGACGCTCCCGGTGACTCCGCGGAGGACCCGGGCGGCGACAGCTGCGCGGCCGTGAGCAAGAACGACGAGATCCGTCTCGCGCTCGCGCCCGCGTGCCAGGGCTGCCACCTCACCGGCAACAAGCCCTTCTTCGCCTCGCTCACCGCCTTCGAGAGCGGGCTCGTCTACAACGAGAAGTACGTGAAGCGCGGCGACCCCGGGAACAGCATGCTCATCCAGCTGCTGAACGGCGTGGCCCCCGGCAGCTATCCCCAGATGCCGCCAGGGCAGCCGTACAACGAACTCGTCAGCAGCGGCCGCGTCACGCTGACCATCGCGCAGGTGGAGGACTGGATTCGGAACCTGCCGGCCACGCCCGCGCAACTGGAGGCCCCCGTTGCGGAGGAGTTCAGCGTCCGCCGGCTCACCGCCGAGGAGATGATCATCAGCCTGATGGATCAGCTCGGGCTCACCCTCGAGGACTTCGTCAGAACCACCGAGCCCAACTGGCGCGACATGCCGTACGTGGCGAACGGCGGCAAGTTCTTCATCTGGCCCGGGGACTGGGCCCCCGGCATCTCGGGCGAGTACGTCTCCGACTCGCGCAGCGTCGAGCGCTTCGAGGCGCTCGGCGGCGGCAATTCGCTCCTGTACCGCAAGCGGGACGTGAGCTTCGGCCCGTCCGCCGCGCAGACGCTGGTGCAGATGTCCCAGGCGTGGTGCGCGCGCGCCGTGGACAAGAAGAACAACCCGGCGGTGCTGCGCTACGTGACGCTCGCCGACACCTCCAAGAGCAACCCGGACGCGGTGCAGAAGAACCTGCGCTCGCTCTCCCTGCGCATGCTCGGCCAGCCGCCCTCGGACGCGGAGGCCCAGGCGCTGTACGAGCAGGTCTACCTGCCGCTGGAGGCACAGAACACGCGCCTCGCCTGGATTGGCGTCTGCGCGGCGCTCATCCGTCACCCGATGTGGATCACCTACTGAGCGAGGACACCATGCCGAACACCTCTCGTCGCACCCTGCTCAAGTGGGCCCTCGGCGCGGGACAGCTCGCGCTCCTCGATCGCGCGGGGCTCCTCGGTTCGAGCACCGCGCACGCCGCGGACGTCGACGTCCCCTCGCGCCTCGTGGTGCTCTACATCCCCGGCGGCTACCGGCCGGCGTACTACTTCACCCCGATGGAGGACGCGGACATCCCGCTCTGCGTCCCCACGCCCTCCAACCACAGCGGCGAGCCCGTCTTCTTCCAGGCGAGCCAGCTGGTGAACCTCGCGCCTCCGAACGGCTCCTACAAGCCGCTGCGGACGTGGCAGTCGTGGAACCCCGCCGACCCGGCCGCGCGCGGCAACTACAGCCCGCTCATGTACGGCTACACGCACTTCGCGCTGGCGGATCAGCTCAGCGTGCTGCACGGCATCGACCAGGGCACCAACGACCACTCGAGCGCGTTCATCTCCTCGATGTGCGGTGTCGCCGGCGCGGACTACCGGGCGCCCGCCGTGCACTCGGTCATCGCGAACCACCTGTACGAGAAGTACCGCGAGAGCCGGCCGCTGCCCTTCGTCGTCGTCACCGGAGAGCGCGGCACGCCGGTGGGCATGGGGCTGCCCTCCCACGCCTCGCCCCTGCGCGTGCCGTCCATCGAGGCGCTCAAGCCGATGCTCTCGGCGAAGCCCTCGGACAACCCGTGGTGGACGGGGCTCGACGCGCGCACCGAGGCGCCCGAGCTGGACGTGCGCGGGAAGCCCACCGGGGGCACCCTGAAGACGACGGCCATCGAGCGCTTCTCGCTGACGCGCGCCCAGCAGCTCCTGGACCGCTCGACGGCGAAGGTGGACAACTACCTGGAGGGGTTGCACGGCTCGCTGTCGTCGGTGTCGCGCGTGCTCGCGACGGACGTCGTGTCCGTGCTGGAGAAGACCAAGGGCATCGAGATGATGACCTCGAACCGCCCCGCGTACCTGTCGAGCTACCTGTCCAACCAGTCGTTCACGTACACCTTCGGCCTCGCGAACTTCCACCTCACGGGGCTCGACTCGCGCATGGACATGGCGCTGCGCCTGCTCAAGGCGGACCTCTGCACCTCGGTGCACGTCTCGCTGCAGCAGGACTTCGACACGCACAGCGGCCTGGGCCATGGCTACAGCTGCGCGCACGGCCGCGGGATGATGGACAACGTCGCGCGCTTCCTCGGCGAGCTCAAGGCCGCGCCCGCGCCCGGCAAGCCCGGCAAGACGCTGCTCGACGACACGCTCGTGCTGGTGATGAGCGAGTTCGGCCGGAGCTGGGCCTCGCGGAGCAGCGACGGCAGCTACTACCTGCCGGACGATCACCACCCCTACACGTCCATCTGCTTCGCGGGCGGGAACGTGGCGGGGAACCGGCAGGTGGGCTCGTACACCACGCGCGGGCTCGGCGTCCCGGTGGACATCATCGAGGAGAACGGCCAGGCCTCGAAGCGCGTGCCCCGCTCCGCGGACGCGGTGACGACCGCGCTGCGCATCCTGGGCATGGAGGCGCACGAGTTCTTCATCCCCGGCGGCTACGGCGAGGTCGTGGGGCTCCGGAAGGCGTAGTCCCGACCGGGCGAGTGGATGGCCCAGGGGGCAGGGAAAGCGCCCTGGGCGTTATTTCCGGTTGGTCCTGTTGCCCTGGGGTGCCCCTCCCAGCGCCGTTCCCCGGCGTTCAGGAGGAGGACGGCACCCCGCAGCAGGCAGGGCCTGGAGCGGCTGTGCCGCTACGGGGCGCGGGACATCGCCGTGCCGCCAGTGGCTCCAGGCCCGGGGTGAAGCGGCCCTACGCATCCGTGAGTGGGCCGGACTCGTCGGGCCCGTTGCTACTGCGCGACGCAGCCGGGCTGCGTGATGACGCAATTGCTGTTGGCCTCGCTGACACAGATGCTGTCCCAGGCCGAGTTGCAGCAGAACGGATCGATCGTGCACACCTTGTTCGCGCAGGTGCCGCAGCTATTGCTCAGCGCGGTGCCAGACGTGCACACGTCATGGGAGCAGGATGCGGGAGCGCCCGTTCCACAGACGTTGTTGGTGCACGTCAACCCCGAGCCACAGGTGCCGCAGCTCAGCGTGCCGCCACAGCCGTTGGAAAGGGTGCCGCAGTTCTTGCCCTGCGCGGCGCACGTCGTCGGCGTGCACGGCGGAGGGGACAGGTCGAACTTCTCGATGCTGGCCAGCGGCACCATGGAGCCCGTGCTGCTGGTGCCCGTTCCTCCCAGGAACAGGACGCGGCCGTCCGGCAGCGCGACGGTGGGATGGCTCCTGCGCGACTGCGCGAGCGACCCCACCGTGCCCCAGGTGCCGGTGGTGGGCGTGTAGAGCTCCACCGTGGTGTTGTTGTAGGAGCCACCGGCCAGGACGATGGTGCCGTTGGGGCGCATGACTGACGGCGCGGAGAAGTGCTGGACCGCCGTGTTCCCGGTGTTCGTCCAGACGTTGGTGGCCGGGTCGTACGCCTCCGTCATCTGCTCGGTGCCGACGGCGAGCGCCTTCCCGTTGGAGAGCAGGTGGAGGGTGTGGTCACTGCGGGCGTAGTTCATCGACGCCACGACCGTCCAGGTGCCCGTGGAGGGCGTCCAGAGCTGGGCGAGGCTGGTGGTGGAGCCGCCGCCCGAAAGGAGCACGCGCCCATCCGCGAGCCGCACCGCGGAGTGGAAGCCCATCGCGGAGGGGAGCGAGCCCGTGGCGGTCCAGGTGTTCGCGACCGGATCGTAGATGTGCGCCGACGTGCCGCCCGACGCACCGCCCACGCCGCCCACTACCAGCACCCGCCCGTCCGAGAGCAGCGTGGCGCTGTGTCCGTAGCTGATGCGGGGCAGGGGGGCCACGGTGGTCCAGGTGTTCGTGGCGGGCTGATAGCGCTCGACCGAGGACAGGATGGCGCTCGGCCCGATGCCAGCCACGATGAGCACGCTGCCGTCCTGCAACAGCGTGGCGGTATGCGAGCGGCGCGCGAAGCTCAGCGAGGGACCGGCGCTCGACGTGGCGGTGGCCGGGTCATACAGCTCCGTGGTCGCGGTCTCCGTGGGAGTCCCGCCGCCCACCACCAGCACCTTGCCATTGGAGAGCAACGTGGCGGTGTGTTGATAACGCGCCGTCAGCAGGGAGCCAGCGGGATACACGGTGAGCGCGGAGGACTGGGACGCCTCGACGGCGGGTGCCTCCGTCTCCACGGGCTCGACTTCGGGGCTGCACGCGAGACAGAGAAACAGGGGAACAACAACCAATGCCTTCCAAGACGACAGGGACATGCGGTGCTCCTGGGGGGGAGCTCGCGAGCATTGCAGGGGTGTCTGACGCCAATGAAATCAATCCTTCTCCGGCCCGATGTTCTCCGAGATCACGAAGGCGTTTCCGGCCCGGGGCCGAGAGGGCATGTCAGACCGGTGATGTGCAATCTCCGCGGCGGAGGCGAGCGGCTCTGGGGAAGGCGGACCCCTCTGACCCGCAGCGCCACGACATGAAACCTTGGAGGCTTGGGACTTGGAAACCCCTGGACGCAGATTCGGAAGCGCCGTGGTCATCGGCGGCAGCATGGCGGGGCTCCTGAGCGCGCGGGTGCTCGCGGACCACTTCGACAAGGTGACGCTGGTGGAGCGGGATGTCCGGGGGGAGGGGCCCGCCGCGCGCAAAGGTGTTCCGCAAGGGCCGCACATCCACGTGCTGTTGGACACGGGCCGGCGCATCCTCGACAAGTACTTCCCGGACCTGTTCGAGCAACTCCAGGTCCAGGGCGCCGAACTCATCGACTCGAGTGGAGACCTCGCCTGGCACCACTTCGGGGTGTGGAAGCTGCGCCGCACCAGCGGCATCCCCGGGCTGCTGTGCACCCGGCCCCTGCTCGAGTGGAACGTCCTGCGCCGGGTGAAGGCGCGGCCCAACGTCGCGGTGCGCGAGGGCTGCTCCATCGAAGGGCTCATCTCCGATGAGAAGGGCACGGGGCGCATCACGGGCGTCCGGGTCAAGACACCCCAGGGCGAGGAGTCGTGGGAGGCGGACCTCGTCGTGGATGCCAGTGGCCGGGGCTCGCGGATGCCTCAGTGGTTGGAGGCCATCGGCTACGCGCGCCCGGAGGAAGAGCAGGTCATCGTGGACCTTTCCTACACGACGTGCCTGCACGAGCCGCCGCCCCACTTCCAGAAGGAATGGAAGGCGCTCTTCCTCTATCCAAGTCCTCCCAAGGCCTGGCGCGCGGGTTTCATCTCACACGTGGAGGGAGGCCGGTGGCTCGTCACCCTCAATGGCTACTTCGGGGAGCACGCGCCCACCGAGTACGCGGGGTTCCTCGAGTACGCGCGCTCACTGACGCGTCCGGACCTGTACGAGTACCTGAAAGAGGCCACGCCGATAGGGCCCATCTCCCAGCACAAGGTGAAGGACTGCCGGTGGCGGCACTACGAGAAGCTGCCCCGCTTTCCCGAGGGGCTGGTCATCCTGGGAGACGCCGCGTGTGCCTTCAACCCCCTCTACGGGCAAGGCATGTCGGTGGCGGGGCTTGGCGCCGAGTTGCTGGACACCTGCCTTCGCGAGCAGGCCGAACGAGGCGAGCTATCGGGACTGGCGCAGCGCTTCCGCGAGCGGCTGCCTGAAGTCATCCGGCTCCCGTGGCTGTTGGGCACGGGCATGGACCTGCTGTATCCGCAGGCCGTCGGGAAGCGGCCCTTCGGGCTGGGCTTGCTGCATTGGTACATCCTGCGGCTGATGGAGCGCACGTCGACCGACGCACACGTCCATCGCCAGTTCTACCGGATACTGCACCTGCATGCGGGGCTGGAGGCGGTTCTCCAGCCCTCCGTGGCCTTGCCCGTGTTGGGCCACGGCGTCATGTCGCTCCTCCGCCCGCTCAAGCGGCTGGCGAATACCGAGACACGGCCTCCCCCTCTTTAGGAGACGTTCTGGAGACGCGAAGGAGCCCGAAAAACACCGAGGCCGGAAACCGCTGGGTCTCAGCGGCTTCCGGCCTCGGTCCTTCAGTGTCCCCGACGGGATTCGAACCCGTGTTACCGGCTTGAAAGGCCAGCGTCCTGGGCCTCTAGACGACGGGGACGTCGTCACTGCTTGAGTCGCGGGGGGCTCGAACCCCCGACCCTCGGCTTAAAAGGCCGGTGCTCTACCAGCTGAGCTAGCGACTCGCTATTCTTTTTTTGGCACCGGCTGCGGATCCGCCAGCGGCCCCGCGAGGCGCTTCCTACCAGCAGCGCCCGGGGAGTTCCACTGGCGATCGCAGGCGCCCCTTCCTGACACGCCCCGTCCCGACCCGCGGTGAACATCCGCCGGCCCGTCGCCCTCCACCCGTCAGCGTCCGGCGCTATACACGGGGCATGTCCCAGGAAGCTCCCGAACCGCCCGACGACACCCCCGAGGACGAAGAGGCAGGGGAGCAGGCCCCGTTCCGCCGCTACCTCACCCGCGCGGGCGCCGAGCGCATGCACCGCGAGTTGCTCCAGCTCCTCAACGAGGCCCGCCCCAAGGTCACCGCCGAGGTCTCCGCCGCCGCCGCCCAGGGCGACCGTTCAGAAAACGCCGAATACATCTACGGCAAGAAGCGCCTCCGGGAGATCGACCGGCGCATCCGCTTCCTCTCCAAGCGCCTGGACACCGCCACCATCGTCACCCCTTCCGAACAGGGCGACCGCTCGAAAGTCTACTTCGGCGCCACCGTTACCCTGGAGGACGAGGGCGGAATCCGCAGCACGTACCAGATTGTCGGTTCGGACGAGATCGACGCCTCCGGAGGCCGCATCAGCGTCGAGTCACCCATGGGCCGCGCGCTCCTTCGCAAGGCCCTGGGCGACACCGTGGAGGTGCGGCGCCCACGGGGTGAGATTGAACTCACCCTGGTGGACATCCGCTACGACTAGGACGCTCCCATGCCCCGGACGCCAGAGCTCAGCTCCCATGCTCGCCGCACCTATTCGCGCCTGAGCAGCGCGGACCTGGCCGCGTCCGCGGAGGAGTCCCTGTCCCTGGACGACCTGGGCCTGGAGTCCGGCGGTGACCGCGTGGGCCTGGCGTTCGGCACCTACAGCCAGGAGGGCCTGGAGCACGCCCTCCGGGCCTACGGCTTCGCGCAGCGCCTGGAGGAGCGGGTGGGCCCCGTCGACGTGCGCCTGTCCTGCCAGGATCCGTTCCAGCCGCGCATCACGGTCCTGAGCCGCCGCTACCACGCGGCCGTCGTGGACCTGTCCCTGCGTCAGGCCCTGGGCGCGGAGGTCGGCTTCACCCGCTCGGCCGCGGAGGCGCCGCTGCTCTACGTGGACAGCCTCCTGCTGCAGCACCCGGGGCGCCCCTTCGATTGGAACCGTCCGCCGCTCCCGGGACAGCTCCATCCCGGACTCTCCCTGTCGCGCGACCTGATGGAGCTTCTGCACCTCATGGCCCGCCGCATCGGCGCGGAAGGCGTGGCGCTGATGCCCGCGACCTTCTCCGCCGCGTGCGTCTACGAGCCACGCTTCACCTTCGTGGACGGCGCCGCGCAGGGACACTTCAGCGCGCTTCGCCGCGCGGGCCGCGGCTGGCCCCGCTGGCTCGTGGCGTGGGCGGTGGAGCTGGGCTGCATGCGGGACGCGCAGGGACAGGCGGCCCTCTTCACGCCCACGCCGATGATCAGCCCCCTGTCGCGGCGGGTGGCCCGCCGGCTCGACACGAACGGTTGGCACAAGGCCTGGCGCTTCCACGCGAAGCAGGTGCTGTCCCTGGACGAAGAGTCGCTGCAGGCGCGCTTCCCCTGGGCCCGAATGCCCCCCGGCCCCCCGCCCGAGAGGGTGGTGGAGGTGCTCGGGTATGATCCGCTGGCGCCCGCGTCTCCGTTCCAGGACGCTGGCGAGCCCGCGCTGCGCACGGCCGCGACGTCCTGAGGGCCGCTGTAGCGCCCTGTTCCGTCGGGAACGGCCGTGCTGTTTCGGACGGACCTTCGTGCTTTCAGACGGGAATGCGGCTGGTGGCCCCTCGTTCGGTGCCTATATTGGAAGGCGTCGGTCCTCCACGGTCGTCGCTCGCCGTCAGCAATCGCACCCGAACCAGGTCAGGTCGCGAAGCCCACGATGCGAAAGAACTTCATCCTCGACACGAACGTCCTCCTCCATGACCCCCGCAGCATCTACGGGTTCAAGGACAACAACGTCATCATCCCCATCTACGTCATCGAGGAGATCGATCAGTTCAAGCGCGATCTCTCCGAGCTGGGGCGCAACGCGCGACTGGTGGCGCGCTACCTGGACTCCTTCCGCGCTGAAGGCTCCCTGAAGGAGGGCGTCCCGCTGCCGCACGGCGGGATGCTCCGCGTGGCCTTCACCGACCGTTCGCTGCCGTCCTCCATGGCGGACAGCAACCTGGTGGACAACCGCATCCTCGCGGTGGCCCTGGACCTGATGGAGACCGAGCCGGAGACCCAGGCCGTCTTCATCACCAAGGACACCAACCTGCGCATCCGCGCCGACGCCCTGGGCCTGTCCGCCCAGGACTTCGACACCGAGCGCGTGGAGATCACCGACCTCTACACCGGCTTCACGGAGCTGCTCGTCCCCACGGAGATGGTGGATCAGCTCTACAAGCCCGGCGGCGAGGTGGAGGTGCCGGCCCAGGACCGGCTCTTCCCCAACCAGCTGGTGCTGCTCAAGGACGAACTCAACCCGTCCCACACCGCCATGGCCCGCTTCAACGGCGCCAAGGCGCGGCTCGTGCCGCTCGCGCGCAGCAGCAAGGAAGGCACCTGGGGCATCCGGCCGCGCAACATGGAGCAGGCCTTCTGCCTGGACCTGCTGCTCAATGACGAGATCAAACTCGTGACGATTGTCGGCAAGGCGGGCACGGGCAAGACGCTGCTCGCCATCGCCGCGGGCCTGCAGAAGGTGACGGAGGAGGGGCTGTACCACAAGCTGCTGGTCAGCCGTCCCATCTTCCCCCTGGGCCGGGACATCGGCTACCTGCCCGGCAGCGTCGAGGAGAAGCTCAACCCCTGGATGCAGCCCATCTTCGACAACGTCGAGTTCCTCATGAACCTGAGCCGCGCGGACAAGAAGGCCGGGCGCGGCCACCATGAGCTCATCGACCTGGGGCTGATGGAGATCGAACCGCTCACGTACATCCGCGGGCGCAGCATCCCCAACCAGTTCATCATCGTGGACGAGGCGCAGAACCTCACCCCGCACGAGGTAAAAACAATCCTCACCCGCGTGGGCGACAACACGAAGATCATCCTCACCGGCGACCCGTTCCAGATCGACAACCCGTACGTGGACTCCACGAACAACGGGCTGGTGCACGTGGTCAACCGCTTCAAGAACGAGAAGATCGCCGGCCACATCACCATGGCCAAGGGCGAGCGCAGCATGCTGGCCGAGTTGGCGGCCAACCTGCTGTAGAGCGCCGAAGGCCCGCGCCTGATAGAGACGTGTCATGACCCAGGACGGCACCGACAAGCCCGACACCCCCGGCGAGGAGAAGAAGCCCCTCGTCGAGTACCCCTCCGTGTACGAGTACAAGGTGATGGGCAAGGCGACGGTCGAGGAGACGCCCGGCTTCGAGGAGCACGTGCGCTCGCTCTTCCGGCGGAAGCTGGGGTCGGAGGTCTCTCCGGACTCCATCCACGTGCAGCACAGCCGCAAGGGGAAGTTCGTGTCCCTGAGCGTGTCCGTGCTGCTGTTGTCCGAGGAGCAGCGCCGGGCCATCTACGCCGAGCTGCACCAGGATCCCCGCATCGTCTACTACCTGTGAGGCAGGCGGTGCGCGGGCGGATGCCCCAGGGCGCCCGGAGGCCGCCGGCGGCTGGAAGTCCGGCCGGGGTGCGTATATGAGGGTGGAATGAGTCCCGCCGAGCACTTCCCGCTGTACCACCCGCCGGGGGCGCAGCGCGCGTTCGGATCCGACGACGCCACGCGCCGCTTCGCCAAGGTGGCCCAGCTCGAGCAGGGCTCCCGCGTGCTGGTGCTCGGCTGTGGCCCGGAGGGCAGCGCCGCCGTGCTGCTGGCCCAGGAGCTCAAGTGCTCCGTGGTGGCCGTGGACACGGATGAGACCCTGGTGTCCCCCGTCCGCGAGCGCGTGCGCGCCCAGGGCCTGGCGGATCGCATTGAAGTCCGCCGCGTGGCGCCGGACGCGTTGGGCATGCTGGATGGTCCCTTCCACGGCATCCTCGTGCCGGGGCGCGTGCAGTACCCGCTGGACGTGTCGCTGCGCACGTTCCGCCCGCTCCTGGGCAAGCGCGGCCGCGTGGGCTTCACCTTCCCGGCGCGCGTGGGCCGCTTCACGCCCAAGCCTGTGCTGGACTTCTGGGAGAAGCGCCTGGGCGCGCCGCTGCTCTTGCCGCGCGAGCTGCTCCAGGCGCTGGAGACCGCCGGCTTCGAGCCGGAGTCCGTGGAGTCGCTGCACGACACGGAGCTGGACGCGCTCTACAAGGACATGGAAGCGCACCTGCCGGAAGGCGCTGGGCCGGAGAGCGGCACCTTCCGCGAGGAGCTGGCCCTGCACCGCGAGCACAACCAGCGGCCGGGCGTCAGCTACGCGTTCGCCGTGGGCCGTCGCAAGGAGCCGGGCGAAAAGCCCCCGGCGTCGCGCGACCGCGGCTGAAGTCTTTCGGAGTCTTGATGCGTGGGGGCGGGCCCGGACTGCCTGGGCCCTTCAACCGCCAGGGGACTACTGCACGCCGTTGAAGTCGAGCAGCTCGATGGACTCGGGCGCCACGGACAGCGTGACCTGCTCGCGGTAGCCGGCCGCGTCGCCGCCGACCTGGAAGGGCATGGGGCGCGCGAAGCGGATGGTGACCTCGCGGGCGTGGAAGTCGTGCAGGCCTTCCGGAGCCCAGCGGCCGTTCCACAGGCGGGGGAGGTTGGCCAGCACCTGCGTGGGCGACACCTGGCCCAGACGCAGCTGCAGGAAGCCCCGGCGGTCATTCGCGTGGGGGAACATGCGGAAGCCGTAGCCGTAGAAGGGCATGGTGCCCGCGGCGGCCATCATCAGCTTGCCCCGGAAGAGCACCGCGCCCGGCGCCAGCGGCGCGCCCAGCGTCTGGCCCTCCGCGCCCAGGCGGTAGGCCTCGGACGGGCCGTTGACGACTTCGCACTCCACCAGCACGGAGCTGGTGAGGTAGTGCGGCACCGTCTTGAAGGCCACCGCGGAGAAGTAGCCGCCACCGCCGGACATGACCCGCTTGAACATGCCCTTGCCCAGCGACTCCTTCACGGAGATGTAGTCGTTGAGCACCTTGCCATCCACGCCCAGGCCCGCGAAGGGCGCGCGCTGGCCGTCCACCTGCACCAGGTCCATGGTGCGCACGCTGGGGAACTCCGCCGCGCGGGCGCGCACCACGTCGTTGAGGATGCCGTCGCCCCGGGTGCTGGACGCGTTGACGAACGCCGCGATGCCGTTGCCCGTGCCCAGCTTGAGGATGCCGAAGCGCGGCGCGGCCTGGCCGGCGAACTTCCCGCGCGGGCCCACCTGCTGCAGCACCTCGTTGACGAAGCCCATGAAGGTGCCGTCGCCGCCGCCGGTGAAGACGGTGGGGTAGCCCCGCTCCAGCACCGTCTGCGCGATGCGCCGCGCGTCCAACGGCGAGCGCGACAGGAACAGGTCCTCTTCCGGCACCACGTGCGACAGCAGCTTGACGACCCGGGCGTCCACCTTGCGGGCGTTCGCGTTCAGCAGCACCGCGACCTTCGGTTCGGCGGACGGCAGCGCCGCGGGCGAGCGGCGGAAGTCCGTGGAACGCAGGGGCTGAACCAGCATGGACGACTCCAGAGGGGCGGGGAGCGGTATGACAGCGATGACGCGGTTTGGACTGTGCACTTTTCTCGCCAACCCCTGACGCGCGGCGTTAGCCGGGCACCCTGATGTGATTTCGAGGGGTTGAACGGTCCGCTGGTGTCCAAAATGCCCGCCCGGTTGCTACCGCGGGGTGACGGCAGTGTAGAGCGCGTTACGCACCCGTGGCGCGCGGATGGCGTTCTGGTGACGCAGCGCCTTCCTGGACTGCGCACTGCGCTACGCAGCGGCCGTCATCACCTTTGCGCTGGGTGCCCGGGCCCATGGAAACCCACCCTCGCGTTTGACACGCCGGGGGGGGTGGTTACGTTGGGCTTACATCGGGATTTCGCAGGAAAAACGCAGTCATTTCCAGAGGATGGGAACCGTGGGCAAGATTATCGGAATCGACCTGGGCACCACGAACAGCGTGGTGGCGATCATGGAGGGTCGCGAGCCCAAGGTCATCGTCAACGAAGAGGGAGCACCCACCACGCCTTCGGTGGTCGCGTTCACGAAGGACGGGGAGCGCCTGGTCGGTCAGGTGGCGAAGCGCCAGGCCATCACCAACCCGGAGCAGACCGTCTACTCGGTGAAGCGCTTCATGGGCCGCCGTTTCGAGGAGACGACCGAGGAAGCGAAGCTCGTCCCCTACAAGGTGGGCCGGGGCCCCAACGGCGACGCGCGCGTGGACATCGCCGGCAAGCAGTACAGCGCGCCGGAGATCAGCGCGCAGGTGCTCTTGAAGCTCAAGCGCGCCGCGGAGAACTACCTGGGTGAGAAGGTGACGGAGGCGGTCATCACCGTCCCGGCGTACTTCAACGACGCCCAGCGCCAGGCCACGAAGGACGCCGGTGAAATCGCCGGCCTCACCGTGCGCCGCATCGTGAACGAGCCCACCGCGGCCGCGCTCGCGTACGGCATGGACAAGAAGAAGGATGAGAAGATCGCCGTCTACGACTTCGGCGGCGGCACCTTCGACGTGTCCATCCTGGAGGTGGGCGAGAGCGTCGTGGACGTGCTCGCGACCAACGGCGACACGCACCTGGGCGGCGACAACATCGACCTGGAGATCATGAACTGGCTGATCAGCGAGTTCAAGAAGGACACCGGGCTCGACGTCAGCAAGGACAAGATGGTCATCCAGCGCCTGAAGGAGGCGGCGGAGAAGGCCAAGATCGAGCTGTCCAGCGCGACGCAGACGGAGATCAACCTGCCGTTCCTCACGGCGGACGCATCGGGTCCGAAGCACCTGAACGTGAAGCTCACGCGCGCCAAGTTCGAGCAGATGATTGGCCCGCTGGTGGAGCGTTCGCTGGAGCCGTGCCGCAAGTGCCTCAAGGACGCGGGGCTGGACCCCAAGGAGCTCAACGAGGTCGTGCTGGTGGGCGGCACCACGCGCATCCCCATGGTGCAGGAGGCCGTGAAGCGGCTGTTCGGCAAGGAGCCCAACCGCTCCGTGAACCCGGACGAGGTCGTGGCGGTGGGCGCCGCGGTGCAGGCGGGCGTGCTCTCCGGCGAGGTGAAGGACATCCTCCTGCTGGACGTGACGCCGCTGTCGCTGGGCGTGGAGACGCTGGGCGGCGTGATGACGAAGCTCATCGAGCGCAACACCACCATCCCCACGCGCAAGTCGGAGACCTTCTCCACGGCGGCGGACGGCCAGACGCAGGTGGAGATCCACGTGCTGCAGGGTGAGCGCGAGATGGCGGGCGACAACCGCAGCCTCGGCCGCTTCCACCTGACCGGCATGCCCCCGGCGCCGCGCGGCGTGCCGCAGATTGAGGTGACGTTCGACATCGACGCGAACGGCATCCTCAACGTCAACGCGAAGGACAAGGCGACCGGCAAGGAGCAGAAGGTCACCATCAGCCACTCGTCCGGCCTGTCGAAGGACGAAGTGACCAAGATGGTCGACGACGCGCGCAGCAACGAGAGCGCGGACAAGGCGCGCCGCGAGCTGGTCGAGGTGAAGAACCAGGCGGAGAGCCAGTCCTACGCCGCGGAGAAGATGATCAAGGAGAACAAGGACAAGCTCACCCCCGACGTGGCGAAGGCCATCGAGGAAGGTGTCGCGGAGCTGAACCGCGTCCGCGAGGGGCAGGACAAGGACGCCATCAAGGCGGCCCTCGAGAAGCTCCAGCAGGCCAGCTACAAGGCGGCGGAGGAGATGTACCGGGCCACCGGCGGCGCGCCGGGCGCCACGCCTCCTCCGGGCGCCGAGCCCTCCGCGGCTCCGGGCTCCAGCGCCCAGCCGTCCGCGAAGGACGACGTGGTGGACGCCGAGTTCCGCCAGTCGTAACTCCGTGAGCCTCCCGCCCCGCGGCGGGGGCTGAAGTCCCAAGGGCCGGTGCTCCGACGAGGGGCGCCGGCCTTCTTCTTTTTTCCGAGGCGGTGGACGGGTGTGCCGGACGCGGGATGAGGGCCGGGAGCAACCCCGCGAATTCACGCGGATGCGCGTGGCGGAGGCACTGCAAGGGGCGGGTGGGTTCCTCGCAGTCCACTCCGAAGGTGTCCCGCCATGTCCCGCATCGACTCCCTGCTGTCCGGCGTCCTCCCCGACCTCGCCGCGCCCGAAGGCGTAGCGCTTCCCCTGGCCCCGCGCTCGGAGGCGCCTTCACGGACGTCGGCCGCTCCGGCCAACTCCGTGGAGGTGTTTCGGGGGACCGGCGCGCCGGCCACGGCTTCCGCGCGGGCACCGCAGGTGGCGCCCCGGGCGCGGGAGGGCAACGGCTTCGACTTCGGCGTGGGGGGCGCGTTCCCGCCGAAGCCCACGGGCTCCATCCAGGAGCAGCTGAAGCAGGGGGCGCGGCTTTTGGAGCAGACCCAGGCCGCCGCGTTCAGCGTGACGTTGGACAAGGGCGCCTCGATGGATGCCTACGCGCGCAAGCAGCTGGGGCACCTGGACCCGAGCCCGCCCATCGCGGGTGCTCCCACGGCGCTCACCGACTACACCAGCACCATTCCCGGTGTGTCCGCGAGGGACGCCTTCGAGGCCTTCGTCAGCAATCCGGAGCTGCTCTTCGGTGCGGCGGGCATCTCGCTGCGGCCGGCGGCGAGCGCGCTGACGGACGGGGCCCGGCTGTTCCTGGAGGAGCAGGGGCCGCCGCCGGTGTGGGCGCCCATCACCGTGAAGCTCAACGAGACGGAGCGCGTCGTCCACATCACCACCCTGGACGGACACCCGCTGCGCGGCACCAACCAGTTCGTCTTCGACGACGACGGCAGCGGCGGCACGCGCATCCGACAGTACTCGGCCTTCCAGGGCAGCTCCCCGGCGACGTCGGTAGGCATGGCGCTGATGGATCCTATTGAACGGCAGCACGACATCTGGCGCAGCGTGCACGGGCAACTGCATGAGATGCTCAAGCCGCGTTGACATACTGGGTGTAAGGGGGAGGTGACCCATGACGACGCTCCAGACGACACCGCCGGGACATGACGTGGTGCTCTACGACAGCCACTGCCGCGTCTGCAGCGGCGCCGCGCGAGAGATGCGCAAGCTGGTGGGCGGACAGGGCACGCAGCTGCTCTCGTTCCGCGACGAGGGCGTCCTGGACGCCTTCCCGGGGGTGAGCTTCGAGCGCTGTGAGAAGGCCATGCAGCTCATCCAGGCGGATGGCCGGGTCCTGGAGGGAGCGGAGGCCATTGTCCGCGCGCTGGGCCGGCGGCCGTTGGGGCGGCTGCTCTACGTGTACTACGTCCCCGGACTGCGGCAGCTGGCGGACGCGGTGTATGGGGTGGTGGCCCGCTACCGCTTCCGCATCGCGGGTCGCAACTGCCCCGACGGGGCCTGCGCGGTGCACTTCAAATAGGGGGAGGGGCGCGGGTAGCATGCGGCCTTCCCCGCATCCTCCTCTGGCCCCTTCGTGACTTCGCCTCCTCCCAACCTGCAGGCCGCCCAGTCCTTTCGCCGCTTCTTCGGGGAGCTGCGGGAGACGTACCTGGAGCGGGAAACGCTGTTCACGCAGATTGAGCTGGCGCTGCTCTGCCGCGAGCACGTGCTGGTGGTGGGGCCGCCCGGGACGGCGAAGAGCGCGGTCGCCAGCGCTGTGCTGGGGCGCATCACGGACGAGGTGTCCGGGCTGCCGTCGCTGTTCTCCAAGCAGATCGCGGAGACGACGCTGCAGACGGACCTCATCGGTCCGGTGGATTTCAAGGTGCTCACGGAGACGGGGCGCACCGAGTACCTCACCGACGAGGGCATGCTGGGCGCGGTGCACGCGTTCCTGGACGAGGTCTTCGACGGCCGGGACATGCTGCTGCGCTCCATCCTCAACGTGATGTACGAGCGGGAGCTGAAGCACGGCCGCAAGGTGACGGCCGGCCGCACCGAGTGCGTGGTGATGACGAGCAACCGGTACCTCACGGAGGTGCTGGCGCGCTCGCCGGAGCTGCTCCTGGCGTTCGCGGACCGGTTGAGCTTCATCAGCTTCGTGCCCAAGGCCTTCGCCCGGCGGGAGAGCCGGGCCGCCATGCTGCACCGCTTCGTGCACGGGACGCGGCCGGACCTGCGCGCCACGCTGACGCTCCAGCAGTTGGACCTGCTCCAGGACGCGGTGGCCCAGGTGAAGGTGCCCGGCCACGTGCTGGAGGGCGTGGAGATGCTCACGGACGCGCTGGAGCGTGCGCTCGTGGCGCAGGTGTCGAAGCTGCCGGACTACGTGCCCACGAAGTACTTCTCCCAGCGCTCGGTGGTGAAGGCGCTCTGGACGCTGAAGGCCGCGGTGGTGCGCGATCAGATCTACCGCCGTCCGGACCGGCCGCTCGAAGCGACCGTCGAGGACCTGGACGCGCTGCGCTGGTTCTTCCTCCTGGGCGGTCCTCCCGCGGCGGAGGCGGACGCGCTGCTCAAGGCGGCGGTGGACCCTCGCGAGCGGGCGCAGCTGGAGATCGTCCGGCTGGAGCAGCGCACCTTCGACGAGGTGCTGGGCAAGGTGCGGCAGGAGCTGGGCGGCGGCGTGGAGCGCGAGGCGACGACGCTCGCGGCCGCCGACGACGTGAACGCCGCGGAGGGCCTGAGCCGCAACTGGCAGGCGGGCGTGGTGTCCACCACCGCGCGCGGCGTGCTGGGCAAGCTGGTGCCCGGGCCTCGCCACGGCCAGAACCGGGCGCCGCTGCTGGTGGCGGCGCGGGCGCTGGTGGCGGCCCTGGAGCAGCGGCTGTCGCGGGGCATGGCGGCGGGGCAGGGGGAGGGGCGCGGCGGCGTGGCGTTGCTCATCGCCATCCGCGACGTCCTGGAGCTGAGCCGGGCGGTGCCGGAGCTGAAGCCGGGCTACCCCGCGCTGTGCGAGTCGGCCGCGCGGTTCCTGGAGCAGGCGCTGGAGATGAGCGCGTCCGCGGCGGAGGGGCTCGCGTTCGAGGACAGCGTCAAGATGGAGTGGCTGGTCGGGCTCGCGGAGAACCTGGAGGAGGAGCTGGGCGTGATGGGCTCGCTGGCGGCGATGCTCAGCGAGGCGGTGCCCTCCCTCCACGAGCGGCTGCGCCACGCGGACCGGAACACGCGCCGCCGGGTGGTGGCCGCGCTCCGGCGCCGGGTGTCGGCGGCGTTCCCCGCGCAGGCGCCCCGGGGCCGCAAGGATCCGCTGGACGCGCTGTCCGCGGACTCGCGGCGGCTCACCCAGTTGGAGAACGCCCTGACGGCGTTGGATCCGTCCCAGGCGGGGTTGAAGCAGGAACTGCTCCGGCCGCTGAGCGTGGCGTACGCGCGCGAGGTGCTGGGGGCGACCCCGTTCGAGCGCATCGAGCAGTACGGCCGCGCGGTGCAGGCGGTGGCGGAGAACCTGCGGCGCGAGGGCGTGACGGCGGAGCCGGTGCTCGCCGAGTGCCGCGACCTGATGGAGAACCGCCTCCGGGAGCATGCCCGCGTGCTGTCTCGCGAGGTGGCCAGCCCGCCTCCGGCCCCCAACGCCGTGCTCAACGGCGACGCGTACACCTACTACCGGGGCGAGCTGTCCGCGCAGGCCCCCGACGGCGAGCTGACCGCGCTCGTGGGCCTGGACGGACAGCTGATGGCGGCGCGTCCCCCGTCCGCGTCCGCGTTCCTCTCCGACACGGTCCGCGCGGCCGTGGCCGAGGCGGAGCTGTCCTTCCTCCTGTCGCGCATCAAGTACCTGCGCAGCTGGCTGACCCAGCTGCTGTCCGCGCTGCCCGCCCCCGAGGCGCTCAACGGCCGTGCCGACGCGGAGCGCACCTTCGAGCGGCTGGTGCGCAGCCGCTTCCCCCAGCTCGCGCTCAAGGAGGGCGAGCTGGTGCGGCTCAAGGCCACGCTGGGCATGCTGGAGACGCTCCCGGGCGAGCTGGGAGAGAGCGCGCGCAAGCTGTCCACCCAGCTGCGCGGCATCGACGAGGACTTCGGACGCTTCAGCCGTCAGGTGCTGGAGCGGCGGACCGCGCCGTGAGCGCGGGGGCCCTGTCCGGAAGGCGGCGCTGAGACGTGCTGGCGCGTCGGCTCACTCCCCTGCGGCAGCGCCTGGATGCGCTCCGCCAGCCCGTGGCGGCCCGTGGTGGCGCGTGGTCCTGGCCCTTCGGCCGCAAGCTGAAGGGACCGGAAGACCTGGGCCTGCCGGTGCTCGTGGCGCTCGACCGCGAGCTGGATCGCGTGGGCATCCACACCGCCGCGGATGCCCGGCTGCTGCTCGCGCTGGGCACCCAGCGGGGCAGGGCGGGGGCGCTCGCGCAGGGGCTCGCGACGCGCGCGAACCAGGCCCTGGAGGAGTACGAGGAGTGCCTGCGCCTGGTGGAGAAGGCGCACCGCTCCGGGGAGATGCCTTCGGGGGCCCTCACCGCGCTGGACCGCGGCTTCGTGCGGCTGGCCCGCGCGGTGAAGGTGGCGGATCTCTTCAGCCGTCCGTTGGAGGCCCAGGGCGGTGAGGACGCGCCGTTCGAGATCTTCGAACGCCCGCCTGGGACGACCCGGGAGCGGCCGCCGGCCAACGCGCGCCTGGCCGTCGCGGAGTTGCTGGCCGCTCGCGCGCGGGACAACGTCATCGACCTGGTGCAGAAGCGGCGCGACCTGGACCTGGCCCACGAGATGCTGCTGCGCCTGGGCACCACGGACGCGGACCGCGCGCGGAGCATGGCGCTGCGCACCGACGTGGCGGAGGCGCGCGAGCGGGTGCGCGAGGTTCCCCCCACGCGCTCCCTGGAGGCGCTGGTGCGCGGTGTGCGGGAGACCGCCCAGAAGGATCCCCGGGGCGCCTACCGTTCGTTGCAGGGCCTCTACGAGCGCGCCATCGAAGCAGGGGACGCGGAGCTGGCCTCGGCGGCGCGGCGCGCGCTGACGCCGCTGCTTCCCCCCGAGTCCCGGCTGACGCGGATGGTGGAGGACGCGGAGGCGGGCACGCGGCTCCAGTGGCTGGGGGAGGCGGATGCCGAGGCGGACTCCGGACGCGAAGCGGAAGACGCGCCGGACGAGCAGCTCGCGGACCTGGCGTTCTCCCTGAAGCCGGAACAGCTGGCCACGTTCGACCTGGCGGCGGGGTGCGCGCGCTTCTTCGACGTGGAGGACGCGCTGTCGGAGGAGATCGTCGAGAAGGACGCCGCCGCCGCGCGGGCCGTCCCGCGTCAGGTGCCCTATCCGACGCAGACGATGTCGTTCGCCACGACGGGCAGCCTGGATGAGGTCCACCACTTCGTCATCACGGACCCTCGGCGCCTGCTCCAGGACCTCGCGGGGCACCGGCAGCTCGTGCGCACGTACCTGGACGACGCGCCGCCCCCCAAGCCGCGCAAGGTGAAGCGCACCGCCGTGCGCGTCTACGTCTGTGACGCCTCCGGCTCCATGCACGGCGCGCGGGCGCGCTTCCGTGACGCGCTCATCATCGCGGAGCTGAACAACCTGCGCGTGAAGGCGCGGCGCGGAGAGAACTTCGACCCGCTCTACTTCAGCTTCTTCAACGACGTGCCCACGGAGCTGGCCCGCGTGGACACCGCCGCGGAGGCGACCCGGCAGATTGAAAAGCTCTTCCGGGACTCGCCCGCGGAAGGGCAGACGGACATCTCCCTGGCCCTGCTGTCCGCCTTCGACTCCATCCGCGCCGCGCAGGGGCGCGACCCGTACCTCGCGCGCGCCACGGTGGTGCTCATCACCGACGGCGAGGACCGCGTGGACCTGGACCTCATCCGCCGCACGCGCGCGCCCATGGGCGCCCTGGACATCGCGTTGAGCTTCATCTCGCTGGGCGAGGAGAACCCGGACCTCAAGTCCCTGGTGCTGGAGCAGCGCGCCGCCGGAGGCCGCGCCTTCTACCACCCGCTCTCCGACGAGGAGATCCGCTGGGCGCGCACGGAGTTCGACACGCCCTGGCGCACGCTCCTGCCTCGCGACGTGCCGGCCTCGCTGGAAGCCCTGGAGGCCCTGGCCCCGCACCTGGACGCGCTGGAGGCGGTGGCGGCGGGCCGCGCTCCCGGGGCGGGCGTGGCCGTGGAGGCCTCCTTCGACGCGCTCTTCCCAGCCGCGCCCGCGGCGTCCCCCGTGCCGGAGGCGCCCGGCGCGGAGCTCGTGGCGCGGGTGATGGACATCCTGGAGGCGGTGGGCGAGGCCGCGTCGCTCGCCTCCACGGACCGGCGCGCGACGGAGAGCGTGGTGCTCCTGCAGCACCTGCTGTCCGTCTACGGACTCACGCCCGCGCGCTACCTGGCCGTGCTGTCCGGCGGCGGGCGTCCGGTGGCCGAGGCATTGGAACGGGTGCGGTTGCTCTGCCGCCCGTTCGGGTAGGCTTCAAGGCACGCGCCATGTTCGGCTTCCTCAAACGCAAGAAGACACCCGCGGCGCCCGTGGACCCGTTGGCCACGTTCGACCGGCTCATCGAGGACCTGGAGCGCCAGGCGGCCGAGGTGCGCAAGTCCGCCGCCACGCTGCTGGCCCTCAAGGGCGAGCTCTCCCGCGGAGTGACGCGCTACACGGCCCGCCTGGGCGACATCGCCGGACGGCGCCAGACGGCGCATGACCGGGGGGACGCGAAGGGCGTGGGCGTGCTGGAGCGCGACCGCGTGCAGACCGAGCGCCTGCTGGAATCCACGCGGGAGTCGCTGCGGCGCGCGGAGCGGGACTCGGAGCTGCTGCTCGGCGCGGCAGGCGAGCTGGGCGAGCGCGTGGCGGACCTGCGCATCGAGCGGGAGAGCGCATCCGCGCGCATGGCCGCGGGCGGCGTCGTCACGGAAGCGCTGCGCGAGCAGGTGGAGCGCTTCGACCGGGTGATGGCGCTGGACGCGGCTCGCGACGAGGTGGAGAAGGCGCACGCCCTGGCGGACATCTACCGCGAGGAGCACCAGCCCCACTCCGCGCCCGAGCGCGTGAAGTAGGGCAGGGCGCTTCTTCAGGTCCGCCGCGCCGTCTGGTGCAGCTCCAGCACGATGTTGCCGCCCTTGAAGAGCCGCACCGCGCCGGACGTCTGGCTCACCGTGAGAGCGATGCAGTGCGTGGAGGACGTGATGCCCGCGGAGGCCGCGTGGCGCGCTCCCAGGCCCAGGGGAATCTTCACCGTGTCGTCGTTGGCGGACAGGTAGCGGCCCGCGGACAGCACCACGCCGTCCTCGCGGATGACGAACGCGCCGTCCAGCACGGAGAAGTTCTTGATGGCGTCGCGGATCTTCGGGTCGAGCACGTTGCGCTCGGACTCCGACAGGCCCTGGAACGGGTTGATGGTGAGCTGCCGGCTCTTCTCCAGCACGCTCGTGTGGTCACCAATCGTGATGATGGTCCCGATGGGGTGGCCCTCGAAGCCCTCCTGGCCAATCTGCAGCGCCAGCTGGATGAGCGCGTCCACCACCTGCGAGTTGAACTCCTCGCCCAGCTTCACGCCCTCGATGGCCAGCCGGTCGTCCAGCGACCCGCCGATGCGCATCTGCATCAGCGTGTCCGGCGCGCGGCCCACCTTGCCCGTCATGCAGAGCACCAGGTCGCCTTCCTTGAACGCGCCCTGGGACAGCGCGGACACGAGCGCCACCTTCACTCGCTCCGTGCGCGAGTAGTCGTACGCGGGGATGACGAGCGCGCTCAGCTTCTTGCGCAGGAGCTCCTGCGCCAGCGGCTCCAACGTCACCGCGTACACCAGCTTCTTGCGCGCGGGCTTACCCCGGAGGTCCTCCGGCGCAATGGGCGTGTCGCAGATGTAGAGGAAGTGGTCGACCTCGCTCTTGGCGGCCAGGGAGAGCGCCGAGCGCAAGAATTCCCGATCGAACTTCGTGTTGTCGCTCAAGGCGCCCCTCGTGCACCCTTCGTTTTAGAGCAGGTCAGCTTGACACTGGCAGCTGCATGAATAAAGCTTTCGGGCCCTTTTTTTCGGGGGCAGGCCCCCTCTACCCGTCCAACGGAGCCGCAGGCTGTGAACCAGAAAGATCTCAAGCGTTACAAGAAGATGCTCGAGGACAGCAAAGCGAGCCTGCTCGAAAGCGCGAAGAAGACCCTGGTGGAGGAATCGTCCTTCGACACGGACGACCTGCCTGACGAAATCGACCAGGCCGCCTCCGAGTACACCCAGTCCATGGTCTTCCGTCTTCGGGACCGCGAGAAGTTCCTCCTGCAGAAGATCGACGGCGCCCTCAAGCGCGTGGAGGACGGCACCTTCGGCATCTGCGAGCGCTGCGAGGAGGACATCTCCCCCAAGCGCCTGGATGCACGTCCGGTGACGACGCTCTGCATCCGCTGCAAGGAAGAGCAGGAGAAGAAGGAGAAGTCCTACGGCTGAGGCCGTGTGACTTCACCGGGCCGCACGGTGCTCCCGTGCGGTCCGTGCTGCTCCAGCGAAGGACCGTCGCTTCAGGCCGCCGCGGGCTGGATCTCCACCCGCAGCAGCTGACGGCCGATGAGGAAGTGATCGCCGTTGTCGACGAAGGTCGGTCCCGCCAGGCGGATGAAGGTGCCGTTGGACGAGCCCACGTCGCGCACCATCAGCCGGTCCCCCCTGACTTGTAGCAGCGCATGCCGCCCGGACACGAAGCCGTCCGTGGGGAAGGCGATGTCGCCCTGCTCACGACCCAGCAGGTTGTCGCCGTCCTTGAGCGGGAAGGCCGCGCCGCGCAGGCCGCCCTCCAGCAGTTGGATGAGCCGCAGCCGGTAGCCGGGATCCGGCGAACCCCACACCTGCGTGCCTCCGGGCCCCAGCGCCGCGGCGGGGATGGGCTCCAGCACCATGCGCTGACGGCCCAGGCGCAGCTCGCCGCCGGCGGGCAGCTCGCGCTCGTTGCGCAGGCGCACGAAGACGCCGTTGGCGCCGCCCACGTCTTCAATGGCGAGGCGGGCGCCGGAGAAGAAGAAGCGCGCCTGCACGGGCATGATGAACGGGTCGTCGTTGAGCGCGATGTCCGCCTGCTGGCCGCAGGTGAGGGTGTCGCGCTGCATGCGCACGAGCGCCTCAGGGCCGCCGTCCGCGCGCACCACGCGGATGGACACCTGGGGGCGCGACGAGATGTGCGCCACGGCCATCACCATGGTCCCGGAGCGCAGCGCCGAGCCGCAAGCTCGGCAGACAGTGGCATCCCGGGAATTCTCGGTGTCACAGCGGGGGCAATAGTCCACGGCGTCCATGCGAGCGTCCCTTCTAGCAGGCCCGCGCCGCGTTGGGGGGCCCGACAGCGCACGGCTTGCTCCCCACCCGAGGGGCATGGTGAAGTCCCGGCCCCACTGACTGGACGCTGACGTGTACTGCCCTTCCTGCGGCGCCGACGCCGAAGATTCCTCCCGTTACTGCCCCGCCTGCGGCGCGACGCTCCTGCGCACGGCGGACGGCGGCGACGAATACGTGGGCAAGACGATTGCCTCCAAGTACCGGGTGGAAGCCCTCATCGGCGAGGGCGGCATGGGCAAGGTGTACCGCGCCCGTCAGCTCGCGCTGGACAAGATGGTGGTGCTGAAGGTGCTGCGCCACACGCTGCTGTCGGACGAGCGCACCGTGGCGCGCTTCCAGCGCGAGGCCAAGGCCGCCAGCCGGTTGAACCACCCCAACTCCATTAGCGTGCTGGACTTCGGTCAGGCGGACGACGGCGCGCTCTTCATCGCGATGGAGTACGTGGCCGGGCAGGACCTGCATCAGATCCTCAGCCGCGAGTGGCCGCTGGGCGAGGCGCGCGTGGTGCGCATCGCCCTGCAGATTCTGAGCGCGCTGTCGGACGCGCACGGCGCGGGCGTCATCCACCGGGACCTGAAGCCCGAGAACATCATGGTGGAGCAGCGCCGCAACGAGCCGGACTTCGTGAAGGTGCTGGACTTCGGCATCGCGAAGATCACCGACTCGCAGGACGAGGGCCCGGCCCTCACGCGCGCGGGCTTCGTGTGCGGCACCCCCGAGTACATGTCGCCCGAGCAGGCGCGGGGCGCGGTGCTGGACCATCGCTCGGACCTGTACGCGGTGGGCGTCATCCTCTACCAGCTGATGACGGGCCTGCTGCCCTTCGAGTCCGACTCGGCGGTGGGCTTCGCCACCAAGCACCTCACCGAGGAGCCGCCGCCGCCCACGCGCCGCCGTCCGGACGCGCGCATCTCTCCGGGAATGGAGCGGCTGATCCTCCGCGTCCTGTCCAAGGACCCGGATGACCGGCCGGCCAACGCCGCGGCCTTCAAGGCGGAGCTGCTCGCGGTCGACAAGGAGCGCCGTCGCGGAGGGGCCGCCGCCAACGACACGGGCGGTCGCCGTCCCCAGGCCTCCGGCGTGCTGGCTCCCATCCCTCGCAAGTCACAGGCCGCGCACAACGCCGCGCGCAACAACACGGCCTGGAACGACGTGACGGTGGAAGCCACCGTGCAGGGCCTGCCCCACTCGCGCACGCCGATCTCCGAAGAGGCCACGCTCGCGCCCGAGGGCACGCAGACCTCCGTGGTCGCGCCCGCCTCCGGTGGCGGCGAGGGCATCATCCTCTTCTTCAAGGCGCTCACCACCGTGCTGGTGCTGGGGGCGGTGGGCTTCTTCGTCTACTACTTCGGCATTGGGGCGGGCAGCGGCTCCGAGGGGAACCAGTACGTGGCGCCGCCCAACGCGCCCCGGCTGCTCACCTCCGGTTCGGATCAGCCGGACTACCTGCGGCAGATCCCCAGCAACGCGCGCAACGTGGACAAGGCGCGCAAGCTGACGCAGGACGGCGACCGCGACGTGATGGCCGGGGAGCTGGTGCGCGCGACCTCCAGCTACAAGGAAGCCTTCAACTTCAACCCGGAAGCGGAGCTGGCCCTCAAGCTGGGGGAGCTGTACTGGCAGCGCGACAACACGGACGAGGCCCGCGGCTGGTGGGTGCGCCACCTGACCGACATGCCCGACTCGCGTGCGCGTGCGTACATCGAGGTCCGGCTCGGCAGCCCGGTGGCGCGTCCCTCGTCGCCCTGAGTGCCGGTAGCGACCGGCCCGGCCCGTCCCGGCTCGGTGCTGCGCGGGCCGCTTCCCGTCAGCCCAGCGTCTCCACCTGCATGACGTGCTGGCCCAGGCGGACGCGGTCGCCCGGACGCAGCTGCCGCTCCGTCGCGGGCGGGATGCGCACGAAGGTGCCCAGGCCTCCGGAGAGGTCGCGCAGCATCGCGCCTGTCGCCGTGGGGCTCAGCTCGCAGTGCCGACCGGCGAGTCCTTCATCGTTCGGGTACGCGAGGTCGCAGTGGGCCTGTCCGATGGTGAGCAGTGCCGCGGCCGTCACCACCGCGCGGCCCGCCCTGCCACCCATGTGCACCTCCTCCACGCCGTACAGCGCCTGGCCGAGCGGCACGGGCGAGCCATACGGGGTGGGGCGGCCCGCCACGGGCGCGGGGGCCTCCACGCGGCCGGTGAAGCGGAACAGCCGCTGGCCGGCGCTGAAGAGGGCGCGCGGCGCCAGGGGCTCCGTGCCGGCGAAGGTGACGTAGACGCCCGACGCGCTCGACTCGTCGCGCACGAAGAGGGCGCCGTCCTTCACGAGGAAGGTGGCGTGCAGCGGCGACACGAAGACGTCGTCCGGGAAGAGGATGGCGCCGCGCTGGCGGCCCACCACGCAGCCCGTCACCGGGAGCTTGTAGCGCTGGCCGCGCGTCGTCCCGGCGATCACCGCCAGTCCGAAGCGCGACGCCACCGGCGCGGGACGGGCCGTGGCACCCGTCGTCGTGGGAGGCGCGCCTGCCGGAACCGGAGCCGTGGCTCCCGTCCCGCCGCGAGGGGGCAGGGCGTTGTCCGGCACGGGCGGGGGCGGGCGGGTGTTCGCGGGCGGCAAGGCCGGCCCGTAGCCCGCGCGGGGAGGCGGCGGCGTCCCGGCGGCCGGCGACGCGGCCCGGCGGGCCTCCACCATCAGCCCCTGGGCGGCGGTGGGCGGCGGGGTGCGCGCGGAGGGCTTGAGCCCGGGCGGCACCGCGCTGGGGGGCAGGGGCGGCGCGGGCGGCGTGGTGGGTTCGCCCGGGCGGGGGAAGCTCGCGACGGCGGCGGGGCGGCCGGGGCCCGCGACAGGGGGCGGCGTCGCCGGCCGGGGCGGGGTCGTGGCCGCCGGACGGGGGGCCGGAGCGGCCTCCTCCATCGCCTGGCCGCACAGCACGCAGGTGGCCGAGCGTGGCGGGTTGAAGCCGTCACAATTCGGGCAGACCACCGGGAGCGCGGACAGCAGAAGCTGAGACATGGGCAGAGGGCCAATCTAGGGGGGCGTGAAACGCCGGGTCAACGAAAGCCTCGGACCAATATCCAAGGCGCCCGGGCCTCCAGGACCCGGCGGGGCACGCGATGTTCCAGGGTAACGTTGCCCCTGCTGTTTGAGGCAGTTACGATTGTCACCGCCTCGATGATTCGCCTGAACGACATCCTGCAGCGGGTTGCGTCGTACCACCCGGACCCCGACCTGGACATCATCAAGAAGGCGTACGTCTACTCGGCCAAGGTCCATCAAGGGCAGCTCCGCAAGTCGGGAGAGCCCTACCTCATCCACCCGCTGGAGGTGGCGGGCATCCTGGCGGAGCTGAAGCTGGACGAAGCGTCCATCGTCACCGGCCTGCTCCACGACACCATCGAGGACACGCTCGCCACGGCGGAGGAGCTCACGGAGCTCTTCGGCCCGGAGGTCGCCCAGCTGGTGGACGGCGTGACGAAGCTGTCCAAGTTCTCCGCGTCCGCGACGCTCTCCCAGGAGGAGAAGCAGGCGGAGAACTTCCGCAAGATGATCATCGCGATGGCGCAGGACATCCGCGTCATCCTCGTGAAGCTGGCGGACCGCACGCACAACATGCGGACGCTGGATCACATGTCGGAAGAGAAGCAGGCCCGCATCGGACAGGAGACGCTGGACATCTACGCGCCCCTGGCCAACCGGCTGGGCATCTCCTGGATCAAGACGGAGCTGGAGGACCTGTCCTTCCGCTACGTGAAGCCCCAGGAGTTCTTCGCGCTGGAGGAGCAGCTCAACAAGCGCAAGAAGGAGCGCGAGGCGTACATCGAGGACACCTGCGACCTGATGCGCGCGAAGCTCCAGGAGCGCGGCCTCAAGGGCGACGTCAGCGGGCGCTTCAAGCACGTCTACAGCATCTGGAAGAAGATCAAGTCGCAGGGTATCGACTTCGATCAGATCCACGACATCATCGCGTTCCGCATCATCGCGCCGTCGGTGCCCTCCTGCTACGAGGCGCTGGGCATGGTGCACCAGATGTGGAAGCCGGTGCCCGGGCGCTTCAAGGACTTCATCGCCATCCCGAAGCCCAACATGTACCAGTCCCTGCACACCACGGTGATTGGTCCGTTGAGCGAGCGCGTGGAGGTGCAGATCCGCACCGCGGAGATGCACAAGATCGCGGAAGAGGGCATCGCCGCGCACTGGGCCTACAAGGAAGGCCGCGCGCCCATCTCCAAGGACGACGAGAAGTTCGCCTGGCTGCGCCAGCTGATGGAGTGGCAGCAGGACCTCAAGGACCCCAAGGAGTTCCTGGAGACGGTGAAGGTCGACCTCTTCACCGACGAAGTCTTCGTCTTCACGCCCAAGGGCGACGTGCGCAGCCTGCCGCGCGGCGCGACGCCGGTGGACTTCGCGTACGCCATCCACTCGGACGTGGGCGGCCGGTGCGTGGGCGCCAAGGTGAACGGGAAGATTGTTCCCCTGCGCTACAAGCTGAAGAACGGCGACACGGTGGAGGTGCTCACCAGCCCGCAGGCGCACCCGTCCAAGGACTGGCTCACCTTCGTCAAGACGAGCCGCGCGCAGCAGCGCATCCGCGGCTTCATCAAGCAGCAGCAGCGCGACAAGAGCCTGCAGCTGGGCCGTGAATTGGTGGAGCGCGAGTTCAAGCGCTTCCAGCTCAACTTCAACAAGCTGGTGCGCTCCGGCGAGGTGAAGAAGGTCGCCGAGGAGCTGGGCTTCCGCGTCGAGGACGACATGCTGGTCGCCATCGGCTACGGCAAGGTGACGCCGCAGCAGCTGGTGCAGCGAATCGTGCCGCAGGAGAAGCTGGCGCAGGCGGAGCCGCCTCCGCGGCCCACGGACGGCGGTGGGACGGGCAACGGCTCCGGGGCGAACGCCTCCATGCTGCCGGGCCTGTCGCGCATGACGGACCTGGCCAAGCGGCTGGTGGGGCGCAACAGCCGCAGCGGCGTCCAGATTGGCGGCGTGGACGACGTGCTGGTGCGCTTCGGGCGCTGTTGCAACCCCGTTCCCGGGGACCCCATCGCGGGGTTCATCACCCGGGGGCGGGGTGTGACGGTGCACACGGTGGGGTGTGAGAAGGCCCTGGCCACGGACCCCGAGCGGCGCGTGGACGTGTCCTGGGACGTGAAGGGCGACTTCAAGCGGCCCGTCACGCTGCGCGTGCTGACGGCGGACCGGCCGGGCCTGCTGGCGGACATCACCAACACGTTCTCCAAGAAGAGCGTCAACATCTCCCAGGCGAACTGCCGGGCCACCGGCGACGACCGGGCCGTCAATACCTTCGAGGTCACCATCTCCGACCTCAAGCAGCTGACGGACCTGATGCGCTCCATCGAGCGGTTGACGGGCGTCTACTCGGTCGAGCGAATCTAGCCCTGTCCTGTGCTACAGCCCGCGGCGGACCCGCGGCCCCCGTCCTCTTTGGGGGCCGCCTCAACGCGAGGTGTGCTGCATGGCGCGCAAGGCAATCCACTCCGACGACGCCCCCAAGGCGATTGGCCCCTACTCTCAGGCCGTGCAGGTGGACGCCGGGAAGATGACGTTCCTGTCCGGCCAGATTCCCCTGGACCCGAAGACGATGGAGCTGGTCCCCGGTGACGTCGTCGCGCAGGCCGAGCAGGTGATGAAGAACCTGCAGGCCGTGCTCGCCGCCAGCGGCCTGGACTTCAGCCACGTCGTGCGCTGCACCATCTTCCTCACCAACCTGGGTGACTTCGCCAAGGTGAACGAGGTGTACGCCCGCGCCTTCTCCGGCTCGCCGCCGGCCCGCGCCACCGTGCAGGTGTCCGCGTTGCCGCGCGGCTCCCAGGTGGAGATCGACGCCATCGCCATCTCCTGAAGAAGCCGCACCCCGGCCAGTCGCTGGAAACACGAAGGCCGCCGGTTCCCGCTGTGGGAGCCGACGGCCTTGGTGCTTCAGGAGCGGGGGAGGGCTACTTCGCTTCCGCCGCCATCGCCACGCCGGCCTTCTTCAGCTCCTCGTCGATGACCTTCTTGAAGGCATCGAAGGGCTGCGCACCGACCAGCGTGCGGCCGTTGATGAAGAACGTCGGGGTGCCGTTGGCGCCCTTGGCGGAGCCGTCCGCCATGTCCGCCTCGATCTGCTTGTCGTACTTGCCCGAGTCCAGGTCCGTCTTGAACTTGTTCACGTTCAGGCCGATTTCCTGGGCGTACTTCTCCAGGCTGGCGCGGTCCAGGGCGCGCTGGTTGGCGAAGAGCTTGTCGTGCATCTCCCAGAACTTGCCCTGCTCGTTCGCGGCCATGGAGGCCACGGCGGCGAGCTTCGCGTTCTGGTGGAAGGGCAGGGGCTGGTGCTTGAAGGCGAACTTGACCTTGCCCTTGTAGGCCTTCTCCACCTGCTCGATGGTCGGCACGGCGCGGCTGCAGAAGGGGCACTCGAAGTCGGACCAGGCGACGATGGTGACGGGCGCGTTCTTCGGGCCGCGCACCGGGGCGTTGCCCACTTCCACCTTCTGCACGGCCGGCTCGGCGGGCGCCGCGGGGGCGGCCGGAGCGGCGTTCACGTTGTCCTGGTTCAGCTTGGCGTAGAGGTCCTCCGCCTTGGTGCCGGCGGCGAGCGCCTTGTCGGCCTTGGCGATCTCCTGGTCGATGAGGGGCTTGAAGGCCTCGAAGGGCTGCGCGCCGGAGAGGAAGCGGCCGTTGATGAAGAAGGCCGGGGTGCCGTTGGCGCCCACCGCGCTGCCCGCGGCGGAGTCCGCGTCCACCTTCGCGGAGATCTTGCTCGACTCCAGGGCGGCCTTGAACTTGTTCATGTCCAGGCCCAGCTCCTGGGCGTACTTCTCCAGGTCACCGCGCTCCAGGGCGCGCTGGTTGGCGAAGAGCTTGTCGTGCATCTCCCAGAACTTGCCCTGCTCGTGGGCGGCCATGGAGGCGACGGCCGCGATCTTCGCGTGCGAGTGCATGGGCAGCGGCTGGTGGCGGAACACCACGCGCACGTCCTTGCCGTAGGTCTCCTTGATCTTGTTGAGCGTCGGCACGGCGCGGCTGCAGAACGGGCACTCGAAGTCCGACCACTCGACGATGGTCACCTTCGCGGTGGCCGGGCCGAAGGAGGGGGAGTCCGCGGGGATCTCAATCTTCTTCGCGGCGGCGGGGGGCTCCGCCTGCTGCTGGGCGGCCTTGGCCGGGGCGCGCTCGACGCCCTTCTCGATGGTGCGCGCGTACACCTGCGACGGCGCGACGCCGCTCTTCACCAGGCCCTCGGCCTTGGCGAGCTCCTCGTCGATGAGGGCCTTGAAGTTGTCGATGGGCTGCGCGCCGGAGAGGAAGCGGCCGTTGATGAAGAAGGCCGGCGTGCCGCTGGCGCCCATCTGCTGGGCCAGGGCCTGATCCTTGTCGATGGTGGCGCCCAGGCGCTCATCCGCCATGTCCGCCTTCCACTTCGCCACGTCCAGGCCAATCTGCTTGGCGTAGCCCTCCAGGCTCTCCCCATCCAGCTTCTTGTTGTTGGCGAAGAGCAGGTTGTGCATGTCCCAGTACTTGCCCTGCTCACCGGCCGCGAGCGCCGCGAGCGCCGCGGGACGCGCGTGCGGGTGGAAGGACAGCGGGTTCTGGCGCATCACGACGCGCAGCTTGTTGCCGTAGTCCTTCTGGAGCTGCTCGACGGTGTTGTGCGCGCGGCTGCAGAACGGGCACTCGTAGTCGGAGAACTCCACGATGGTGACGAGCGCGTTGACGCTGCCCTTCGTCGGGGCGCCGTCGACGGGCACCTTGAAGACGGTGGGGTCCACGGCGCGCGCGGGCTTGTTGGCCGCCTGCGCGGCGGGGGGCGTAGTGCCGGTGCTGGGCTTCGAGCCGGTGGCGGCACGGCCGCCAACGAACCCGAGCACCAGGCCGACCAGCAAGGCCACGATGACATTGGGCTTCATGGGTTGGGAATGCTCCTGCGCCATAGGTCCGACTCCGGGCCCCAAGCGGGTGTCTGGGTAGGGAAAGGGCGGGGTACTTAACAGAGGGAATTCCAGACACGCAAGCCGCGATGACCGCCTGCGTCCGCCCGATATCCAGAGGCCTCGAAGGGGCGGACAACGACGCTGGGGACACCAAAATTCCCTCTCAGCGCGCGTGTCGTGTCGCTTCGTCCGTTCGGGTTCCATGCCAGGATGCGCGGCCATGGAAGCCGGTGTGCGCGTGGATACGTCCGGGGCCCTCTGCCCGGTGCCCATCCTGGAGATTGCCAAGGCGATGCGCCGCCTTGCGCCCGGGACGCTGGTGGAGCTCGTCTCCACCGACCGGGGGCTGGAGGCGGACCTGCCCGCGTGGTGCGACGCGACGGGCAACGAGCTCGTCCGCATGGAGCGCCGGGGCGCCCACTATGTGGGCTGGGTCCGCAAGGCGGGGTGAGCGTCCGTGGGGCGCGGGCCTACAGCAGCTGAAGGACGCGGTCCTCCAGGCGGCGGCCGCGGCTGACGCCGAGGATGAGCACCTGGTGCTGGAGGAGGTGGCCAACGGTGTGGCTGATGACCTCCTCGGCCTTGTGGGCCTGGCCGTCGAAGCGCACGCGCAGCACGTCCGTTCCCTCCATGCGTGCGTCGGTGACGCCGGGCAGGGAGGTGATTTCGGGGATGATGACGTCGCCCCGGGCAATCTGGACGCGGAACTCGGCGCCCTGGCCGGTGAGCTCCGACATGGTGCCGGCCTGGGCGAGCGAGCCCTTGTCGAGGATGGCGGCGGCGTCGCACAGCTCCTCCAGCTCCTGGAGGTTGTGGCTGGAGACGACCACCGTCTGCGTGCCCTTCATGTCCTTGATGACCTGACGCACCTGCGCGGCGATACGCGGATCCAGGCCGGCGGTGGGCTCGTCCAGGAGGACGAGCGGCGGGCGGCCCATCAGGGCCTGGGCCATGGCGGCGCGCTTGGCCATGCCGTGGCTGAGCGCCTGCGTCTGGACCTTCCAGGCCTCCATCAGGCCCACCTTCTCCAGGGCGCCGCGGGCCTCGTGCTCGGGCTGGGGCAGGTCCGACAGGCGGGCCCAGTACATGAGCAGCGCGCCCACCTCCCAGCCAGGGGGCAGCACCGCGTCCTGGGGCAGCGCGCCCACGCGGCCCTTGAGGGCGCCGGGCGCGGTGGGGGACACGCCCATCACCTGGAGCGAGCCCTCGGACGGGTAGAGGTAGCCGCACATCATGGAGAAGGTGGTCGTCTTACCGGCGCCGTTGGGGCCGATGAGCCCGAAGACGTCACCCTGCCGCACCTGGAGGCTCACCGCGTTGACGGCGACCTTGGGGCCGAAGCGCTTGGAGACGTTGTTCAGCTGGATGGCCAGGTCGCTCACAGGTCCCTCGCGCGCAGGACGCCGTAGGCGCCGAAGAGGAAGATGGCGGCGAAGGCCGCGTAGGCCGCGCCGCTCATGGCGAACTCGGCGAGCTTCGGGTGCAGCAGGTTGCCCGAGTAGTACGACGGGGACAGGTAGCGCAGGAAGCGCAGCACGTTCTCATCGCTCACGGCGCGTCCCACGGAGTCCATCAGCCAGAAGATGAAGAGCAGGATGAAGTTGAAGACGAGGCTCACCGCGGGGACGCGGAAGAGGCTGGAGCACAGGGTGGTGAGGGCGACGTAGGCCAGCGAGAAGACGACGGTGGCGCTCCAGAACTTCAGGAGGTTGAGCACCAGCACCCCGAAGGCGAAGTCGTCGTTGATGATGCGCGCGTAGATGAAGATGGCCAGGTCGATGATCAGCACCAGCCCCACCAGCAGCGTGGCCTGGGAGAGGAACTTGCCCAGGAGCACCGAGGAGCGGCGCGCACGCACCGTGAGGTAGCGCATGGAGCGCGGCCCCACCTCTCCGCTCACCTGGTCGAAGCCCATCAGGGCGATGTAGGCGGGGAGGAAGAAGAGGCTTATCTTGAAGACGATGAGCACCACGATGGGCACCTGCGCCAGGGCCTCCATCATCGCGGCGTCATTGTTGGCGAGGAAGCCCAGGACCCCGCGGTGCATCTGCTCCGCGGCCTGCGTGGCGAACTCCGAGTCCCCACCGGAGCCGGCGAGCTTCTCGTTCAGCTGGGCTTGCAGGTCCCGGGTGACGAAGCCCACCACGAGCAGCACCAGCGCGGAGAACATGCTGTAGAGCCCGAGCAGCACGATGGCCCGGCCGCTCTTCATGGCCCGACGCAGCTCGGCTGCCCAGATCACCAATGTCTCTTTGAGTCCGTCCAAGGTGCACAGGACCCTACTGGACCTCCAGGCACCTTCCCAGGTTTCTGGCGGACGAAGGCAGCAGTCGAGGAGGCAAGCCGTGGACAGCGCGCCCTCAGCGACTAGGATCCGGCGGCCTGCTCCCTGACCCCCAAGGAGAGCCCCGAAGCATGACGATGCGCCGCCTCCTCGCCGCCCTGCCGCTGTTCCCCCTCACGCTGCTCCTGGGCGCCTCCGCGCCCGGGCCGGACGCGAACACCGCGCCGTCACCCGCCGCCCCGTCGGATGCCCAGGCCCTGGCGCAGTCGGTGAGCGCCCTGGGAACGGACGCGGGGCCCGTGGGCGCCCGCGCGCTGGTGGAGAAGGTGGAGGCCGAGCAGCGCGCCCAGGCCGCTGCTTTGGACGCGGGGGCCGCCGAGAGCGTCGCGCAGGCTCCGGACTCCGGGACTGCCGGTGAAGCCGTGGCGGAGACTCCACCCGAGGACTCGCGCCCGGTGGATGCCCGCGCGCTGGCGGAGGCGCTGGCCGCGAAGGACGCCGCCGCGCTGGAGCCCGGGATGGTGCCGCCGATGCCGGTTCCCTCGCGGGAGAAGGCGCCGCCGTTCGGCAAGCTCCAGGGCCTGCCGCGCGCGCAGGACCTGGTGGCCCGCGCGAAGCTGGAGGGTAACAAGCTGGTGGTGAAGGGCGGCAAGAGCGCGCCGGATCAGGTGCTCACCATCGACCCCGGCCTCCAGGCGTCGCTCACGAAGATCATGCAGAACTACCAGGTGCCCTACGGCGCCGCGGTGGTGCTGGAGCCCTCCACCGGCCGCGTCCTCGCGATGGCGGAGCACTCGGAGGCGAAGCCGGAATTGCGCGGGCTGCCCATCCGCGCGGTGTACCCGGCCGCGAGCATCTTCAAGATCGTCACCGGCAGCGCGCTCCTGGAGGCCGGCGTGTCGCCCGACACCGAGTCCTGCTTCCACGGCGGCAAGCGCCGCCTGAACGAGCGGCAGCTGGAGGACACCGAGCGCGACGGCGCCTGCTATTCGCTGGCGCTGGCCATGGGCAAGAGCGCCAACGTCATCTTCGCCAAGCTGACCAGCAAGCACCTGACCGCGGACTCCCTCAAGCGCATGGCGGCGCGCCTGCGCTTCAACCGTGAGATCCCCTTCGCCCAACCGCTGGACGTGTCGCTCGCGTACATCCCGGAGGACGGCTTCGCGCTCGCCAACACCGGCGCGGGCTTCGGTGACGTGTACCTGTCCCCGCTGCACGGCGCGCTGCTGGCGTCCGTGGCCGCCAACGAGGGCCGCTGGGTGGACCCCGTGCTGGTGGAGCCGGAGCCCTTCATGCCCCTGCCAGAGCCGGAGCCCGTGCTCACGCCCACCGCCGCGCACGAGCTCACGCGGATGCTGGAGGAGACCGTCACCCACGGCACCGCGCGCGGCGTCTTCCGCGAGCGCGGCTTCCAGGTGAAGGACGCCGTGGGCAAGACGGGCACGCTCGCGGACCGCGAGCCCTTCCGCGACTACTCGTGGTTCGTGGGCTTCGCGCCCAAGGACAACCCGCGCGTGGCCGTGGCCGCCCTCATCGTGAATGATCCGAAGTGGCGCATCCGCGGCTCCTACCTCGGCCGCGAGGCCCTGCGTCTGGCGCTGGAGCGCATCCCGGCGCCGGTGGAAGTGACGGCCCCCGCGGGCGCCGCCGGCAAGCACTGAGGCGGAACGTCAGGACAGCGGACGCGCGGTGAGCTTCACCAGCCCCGTGTCCACGAAGCCCTGGAAGAACTTCAGGGCCTCCAGCTCCTGGAGCGGCGACACGTGCACGATGGCGGCCACGTCCCGCCGCCCGTCGATGCGTGACAGCAGGTAGCGCTCCGGTGAGGTGAGGGGCAGCGTCTTCAGGTGCGCGGGCGTCACCATCAGCGCCGGCACGCGCGACGGCTCCATCAGCGCCTTGCGCAGCTCCGTGAGCAGCCTGCCTTCCGCGTCGCGCAGCAGCTTCGTGGTGTGCTCGGTGGGCGCGATTTCGTGCGCGCGCCGGGCCAGCGCCTCGCCGTCGCGCAGGTTGCCCGCGTCCAGGAAGAGCTGGGCGGCCTGGAGCACCTCGTCGGAGGAGGACTCGGAGCCGATGACGCCGCCCGAGTCCAGGTCGTCCTCGTCCTCCTCCACCACGACGACGGTGTGCGCGCCGGGCTCCGGGGAGGGCAGGGGCGCCTCGTCCGACACGCGCAGCGCGTCCTGGCGGTAGAGCGCGTACAGCCGCTGGTAGAGGAAGAAGTCGGTGGCGTGCAGCGCCAGCGCCATGCCGTCGATGCTGAGGCCTTCCTTCGCGAGCTGCACGATGCGCTCGTCCATGCTGCCGGCCTTGCGGTCCGTCAGCTTGCGCTCGTCCACCTCCAGGCGCACGCGGCCGGAGGGGAACACCGCGCGGATGGCCTGCCACGCCGTCTCGCGGAACTCGCCCTCGCGGTGCACGTCCAGCAGGTCCACGCTGACGTCCAGGCCCTCCAGCTCCGGCGCGACGTCCGTGGGGCGGAAGTCGAAGCCGCCTTCCTCCCAGGTGAAGGCGTCCAGCAGCATCTCCCGGAACTTGTGGGAGAGCACCGTGCGCACGGTGGCTTCCGACACCGTGCCCGTCATGATCAGGATCTTCCCCAGCAGGATGTGCGTCTCCGCCTGCGTGGAGAACGCGCGCTCCAGCTGATCCTCCGTCAGGTGACCCTGGTTGATCAGGAACTGGCCGAAGTACTCGCGGGGCTGGTTGGAACTGGCGGTGATGACGTGGCCGTCGCGCAGCAAGAGCTGCTTGCGCACGTCTCCCCGCTCCACGTTCAGGGTGCCGGTGGCCCGGCGATTCCCGAGGTGGACGACCAGGTCCTTGAGGGGCATCGTCGAAAAATCACCACACACGCCGCGCATCGAGCGCCCATCCTGCAACGCATGCGAGTCGATATCTACTCGAAACCCCGGTGTTCCCTCTGTGAGAAGGCCCTCGCCGTGGTCGTCGACGTGCAGGCCCGGCTGCCGTTCGAGCTCTACGTCACCGACATCCTCCAGAGCCCGGACCTCTTCGAGACCTGGCGTTACGACATCCCCGTGGTCCTCATCGACGGGGTGCCCGCCTTCAAGCACCGCGTCGACGCGGAGACCCTGGAAGTCCGGATCCGCGAGGTGATGAATGGCATACCCATTGCTAAAACCGTGGGCCAGGATGGGTAACGAAGTGCCCTTTCCTAAGAAATCCAAGGGGATACGTAGGGCGCGGAAGTAGCGGGGCTGTAAATCTGGGCAGGCGGGCAGGGTGGCGGGGCAGAAAATGCTGGAAGGGAGGGCACGGCGGTGGGTGTGAAGCGCAAGCGAGCGGGAAAGTCGGGCCAGCCTCCTACGGTGCTGCTGGTGGAGCCGCGCGCGGAGGACCTGGAGCGCACCCGGGCGCTCCTGGGGGAGGCCGGCTTCCGCGTGGTCCCCCTGACGCGCTTCGACGCGGCGGTGCCCCTGTTCGAGGTGATCCGTCCGGATGCCGTCCTGCTGGCCGCGCAGCCGCCGGACTTCGCGGCGATCCAGACGGCGCGGCGCCTGCGCCAGGTGGGCAAGGGCACGGTTCCGATGATGTACCTGGTGGATTCGCACGACCGGGACGCGTGGCGCTTCTGCGTGGAGAAGGGGCAGTGCGTGGACGTGGTGCCGCGCACGGTGGACGGCGCGGAGCTGTCCATGAAGCTGCACGCGCAGATGCGGCTCAAGCAGTCGGTGGAGCGCGCGGCCGCGGGTGAAGAGGCCGGCACGGCGCTGGCGCTGCACGACCCGGTGACGGGGCTCTACAACCGGCCCTTCCTGCTGGCCCTCATCGGATTGGAGGCACGGCGGACGGAGCGTTACGGCGGGACCTTCTCGGTGGTGGCGGCGGAGGTGACGGGGTGGAGCGCGCTTCGCAAGGAGCACGGCAAGGGCATGGCGGAGCGGCTGCTCGTCTACAGCGCGGTGGTGCTGGGACAGACGGTGCGCGAGGCCGACGCGGTGGCGCGGGTGGGGGACAGTCAGTTCGCCATGCTGCTGCCGGGCACGCCCGCGGAGGCGGTGCCGGAGGTGCTGGCGCGGGTGGAGGCCCGGTTCGAGGCCGCCCGGTTCCAGATGGAGGGTCGCGTGGTGCGCACGGCGCTGGAGCTGGGGGCGGTGAGCTTCCCGGACACGGTGGGGGCGCCCACCCAGCTGCTGGGCGCGGCACTTCAGACCTTGAGGCGTACACGCGAGCTTCGGCGGGCAGCCGGTCCAGCCCGTCTGATGTCGGTTTGATTCAGTTCACGAGGGTTTGATGCACAGGGCGAGCGGAGGCGTGGGGATGGATCGGATCGCGGTGCTGGTGGTGGATGACGAGGAGTCGGTGCGCACGTTCCTGTCCGAGCTGTTGGGCAGCTCGGGGTACCAGGTGCGCTGTGCGTCCAGCGGTTCTCAGGCGCTGGAGATGCTCTCTGGCGGCTCGTTCGACGCGGTGCTGCTGGATGTGGTGATGCCGGAGATGAGTGGTCTGGAGGTGCTGCGCCGCTACCGGAGCACGGGCGGCACGGCGCCGGTCATCGTGTTGAGCGCGCTGTCGGGCGCGGACGACGCGGTGCGCGCGTTGAAGATGGGCGCCTCCGACTATCTGGCGAAGCCCTTTGGCAACGACGAGCTGCAGGACGTGCTCGCGCGCGCCCTGGGGACCCGCGTGCCGGAGCGTCAGGCGACCGCGCCCGCGCCCCGCGTGGTGTTGACGCCCGCGGAGGCCGCGGCGGAGGCCCGCGTGCTCATCTCCACGTCGCCGGCCATGCGCCGCGCGCGTGCGCTGGTGGAGCGCATCGCGGACACGGACGTGCCGGTGCTGCTCCTGGGTGAGTCCGGCACGGGCAAGGAAGTGATTGCCCGCGAGATTCACGCGCGCAGCCAGCGCCATGGCCGGCCGTTCATCAAGGTGAACTGCGCGGCGCTGCCGGGTGAGCTGCTGGAGAGCGAGCTGTTCGGCCACGAGCGCGGCGCCTTCACGGGCGCCACGGCGGAGAAGCCGGGCAAGTTCGAGCTGGCGGATCAGGGCACCATCTTCCTGGACGAGATTGGCGAGATGGCCATCCGCCTCCAGGCGAAGCTGCTCCAGGTGCTGCAGGACGAGGAGTTCTTCCGCGTCGGCGGCAAGAAGAGCGTTCGCGTGGACAGCCGCGTGGTGGTGGCGACGAACCGCGACCTGGAGAAGGAGATCGCGCTCGGCAACTTCCGCGAGGACCTGTACTACCGCCTCAACGTGGTGGCCATCCGCCTGCCGCCCCTTCGCGAGCGCCGCGAGGACGTGGTGCCGCTCACCGACCACTTCCTGAAGAAGTACGGCCGGGGCTTCATGACGAACGTGTCCGAGCTGCCCTCGGAGGTGCTCCACGCGTTCAGCGACTACGAGTGGCCGGGCAACGTGCGCGAGCTGGAGAACATGGTTCGCCGGCTGTGCGTGCTGAAGGACCCCACCCTGGTGCTGGATGAAATCCACGCCGGGGGCCGTGCTCCGGCGAGCGCCCCGTCGCTGCCCACGTCCTTCGGTGGTGGGGACGACTTCATGCCGCCTCCGTCGCGTCACATGGACGAGTCCGCCCGCGTCTTCGCGGCGCCTCCGTCCGCGGTCGCGACGGCATCGGGTTCGGGAGTGCAGGTGCTGGAGATGCCTGCGCGCGGCGCGCTGACGCCGGTCCCGGTCGCGGAAGCCACGCCGTTCAACGCCGTGGCGCCGCAGCGCTACGCGAACCCGTTCGACGCTCCGCAGCCTCCGCCCCCGCCGCCTCCGGCCGGGGAGCTGTCGCTCAAGGACATCGGCAAGCGCGCGGCGATGCTCGCGGAGCGCGAGGCCATCCTCGCGATGCTCCAGCGCACCGCGTGGAACAAGCGCCGCGCGGCGGGCAAGCTGCGCATCAGCTACAAGGCACTGCTCTACAAGATCAAGGAGTGCGGCATCATCGACCCTCGCGCGAGCGCGGAGTTCTGAGCCGCGCGATTGAAGACCAGAGTGCGGCCTCATTGACCGCGAGCGCGGGGAGATGAACTGCACGCCAGGGCGCGATTGATGACCTGCGAAGTGTGGCGTCATCGACCCGCGAGCGGGCGCGGAGTTCTGAGCCGCGACTGACGAGGTGAGGTGACGGCCTTTCTGCCGGATGACGGGAGGAGGGCCGTTCCCTTTCGTGCCAGGCCTTGCGCGGAGCGGGCGTTGCCCGGTATCGCGGAGGCCATGACCGCTCCGCTCCTCCTGCTTGGCTGTGGTTACACGCTCACGCGCTTCGCGGTGGCGGAGGCCCGCGCTGGCCGGGAGGTCCTGGCCACGACCCGGGATGCCGCTCGCCGCTCCGTGCTGGAGGGCGCGGGCGTCCACGTCGTGTCGATCGACGACGCGCTGTCAGGGGCCGCGGGCGCGCACGTCGTGGACTCCGTTCCTCCGGACGCAGGGCTGGATGCCCGCTTCGCGGAAGCCCTGTCCCGTTCGCGGCCCTCGCGGTTCGTCTACCTGTCGTCCACGGGCGTCTATGGCTCCGCTCGTGGACACGTGGATGAGTCCACGCCGGTCGACAGGACCTCCGCGGTCTCCCGCGCACGCCTGGAGGCGGAGGACCTCTTCCTTCCCCTGGGTGCGAGCGTCATGCGCATCGCGGGCATCTACGGCCCGGGGCGTGGGACGTCCGGGCGCTTGAAGGCGGGCACGCTGCGCATCCCGGACTCAGGAGGGGGGCGGCTGTCGCGCATCCATGTGGATGACCTGGTGGACGCGGTGCGCGTGGTGCTCGAACGCGGCGCGCCCGGCGAGGTGTACTGCGTGGCTGACCGCCGGCCCGCGACGCAGGAGGAGACGGCCTCGTGGCTCTGCCAGCAGCTGGGCCTCCCCATGCCGCCGCGCGTGCCCTTCGAGTCCCTCCATGAATCCCTGCGCGGCGACCGCGCCATCAGCGCCGCGAAGCTGGAGGCCCTGGGCTGGACACCGCGCTACCCGGACTTCACCACCGGGTTCCTCGCCGCCATGGAGGAAGAGGCGCGCGGCTGAGGACTACTCGGGTGACTCCGCCCGGAGGAGCTGTTGCAGGTCGAGCTCCGACCAGTCCAGCTCCTGCTCCACCTGCTGGAACGCCGCGTCCCCGATGGTGCCGTTCGCCCGCAGCTCCGCCAGCTTCCGCCGGCTCGCGGCCATCGCGGTGCGCACCATCCCCGCGTCCGCGGTAGGTGGCCCCCAGGGAGAGCTGGGGCTCGCGGTGCCCATGAGGGCGTGCTCATCCAGGAGCTGACGCGCGCGCCGCAGCTGCAGCTCGTACCGGCGGCGGACCAGGGTCGCCATCTCCGTGCCCGGTGAATCCTGCGTGGCCTCCAGCCCCGCGCGCAGTGTCTCCACCCGCGCGAGCCGCACCTCGTGGTCGACCTCGCCGTCGTCGTCCAGCTTCAGCCGCGTCATCAGGGGCTTGAGCGTCATCCCCTGCACCACGAGCGTCCCCAGCACCACGGAGAACGACGTGAAGAGGATGAGGTCCCGGTGGGGGAAGGCCGCGACGCCGTCATGCCCCGTGGGCAGCGCCAGCGCCGCCGCGAGCGTCACGATGCCTCGCATCCCGCACCAGCCCACCAGCACGGCCGCGCTCGGCGAGAGCGTGACGGTGCTGGACTTCGACTTGCGCTGTCTCCAGCGGTTGAACGCCGCCGCGCCCATCACCCAGGCGATGCGCGCGAGGATGGCCGCGCCCGTCACCACCGCCGCGATGGCCGTGTACTCCAGCCACGTCTCCCGGTCGAAGCGCGCGACGATGCCCTTCAACTGGAAGCCCACGAGCACGAAGGCCAGCACGTTCAACACGAACGTCGCCACCTCCCACACCGCGTAGGACGGGATGCGGATCCGCGCGGGCGTCACCACGGAGGCCGTGCGCGAGATGGTCATCGCGTAGACCACCGTCGTCAGGATGCCGGACAGGTGCAGCCGCTCCGCGAGGATCCACACCGCGAACGTGCTGCCGAACTGGGTGATGACCGCCGTGGACACGTCCTCGACGCTGGCGTTGATGCGCAGGCTCACCCGCGACAGCACGACGCCCAGGAGCACGCTGGCCACCGTGACGACGAGCAACGTGGGCACCGCGCTCCAGCCCAGCACGCCACCCGCGGCCACGGCCCCCAGCGCGAGCCGGTAGATGAGCAGGGCGCTCGCGTCGTTGAAGAGGCTTTCGCCTTCCAGGATGACCATCAGCCGGTGCGGGGGCTTCAGCTGCTTCAGCACCGCCGTGGCCGCCGCCGCGTCCGGGGGCGCGACGATGGCGCCCAGCGCGATGGCCGCGGCCCAGGGCATCGCCGGCACCATCCACTTCACCGCCACCGCCACGGCGATGACCGTGAGCACCACCGCCCCCAGGGCCAGGCTCGCGACCGGCCGCCAGTTCGCGCGCAGGTCGCGGGGGGACGCGTCGAACGCCGCGTCCAGCAGCACCGGCGCGACGAACAGGGTGAGCGCCAGCTCCGGATCCAACACCAGCTCCGGGCTGCCCGGCACGAGCGCCAGCACCGCCCCGGCGAGCGCCACCAGCGCGGGGTAGGGCGTGCCCAGCCGCCGCGACAGCGCCGCCAGTCCCGCGCCTCCCAGCAAGAGCGCGATGACGATCTCGAACACCAGCATGAGGGCCTCGGGGAGATGTCCACCCTGGACTTCCGGCGACCTAGCCCAGGAGGGCCCGCGGAGGACAGTGGCGAATTCCGGACGGCGGAAACCTGCGTCATGCGGGAGGCCGCCCGCGTCATCAGCCGAACGCGATGGATGCCATCAGCCGAAAAAGGGGCGCACCTTTGCGAGGCGTGGGCCCCCGGTGACAGGCTTGCGCTTTCGGGTCGCGTGAAGCGCGCGGCCCTGCGCACCCTGCCCAATGGGGGAACCGAAGATGTCCAGGTCGTTGCTGTTGGCGTCGTTCAACGAGGGCGTCCACCGTTCCATGGCCGGCAACCACGAGGCCGCGGTCCAGTCGTTCGATCAGGTCCTCGCCGTGGATCCACGCCACTTCCCCGCGCTCACCGCGAAGGCCTTCGCCCTCAAACAGCTGGGGCGCAACGAGGAGGCCCTCAAGGGCTTCCAGCGCGCCATCGAGCTGGACCCGTCCGCGGCGGACCCCCACCGCGAGGCCGCGCTCTGCCAGCTGGAGCTGGGCGAGCCGGAGGCCGCCTCCCTCCTGATGCACCGGGCGGTTCAACTCAACCCCACCCCCGGCTACCGTGAGGCCGCCGCCATCGAGGTCTACCACCTGGGTAACACGCTGCTGACCCAGGGCCGGCGGCCAGACAAGGCCCGCTACCGGCTGGCCCGTCAGGTCTTCGAACTGGCGCTGGAGCTGTCGCCCGCCTACGTGGAGGCGGCCAAGGCCCTGGCGGACGTGTGGGAGCACCTGGGCGACCCTACCCAGCGGGAGCACTACACCCAGCTGGCGACCCGGCTGCGCCCCGCCTCCTCCTGAGGCCGCTCTCATCAAAGTTTTACAAAAGCGGAGGGAAAGGGCGGGAGGCCGGTGTTGAATGCCGAAGCGGCCCCCCCACCAGGAGAACCCTTCGCATGATCGTGATGCTCGAGCCGGATTCCCCGGAATCCGTCGTGAACGCCGTCCTCCAACTCGCTTCGCAGTACGAGGGCGTCACCCCGCGTGCCCATGTGGTCCAGGGCGCCGAGTCCACCATCACCGAGCTGTACCTGCTGGGCTCCACGTCGCAGGTGCCGCTGGAGCCGTTCCAGCAGCTGCCCGGCGTGCGCCAGGTGGTCCGCGTCTCGCAGAAGTACCGCATCATCGGCCGGCACGGCGGTCAGCGCACCACGGCGGGCTTCGAGTACAACGGCGTCAACTTCGACGATAACTCGGTGAACCTCTTCGCGGGCCTGTGCGCGGTGGATTCGCTGGAGAGCGTGGACGCGATGATGGCGGCGCTCGCGCGCTGCGGCATCAACACCACGCGCATGGGCGCGTACAAGCCGCGCACCAACCCGTACGAGTTCCAGGGCCTGGGCGCGAAGTGCCTGCCCTGGGTGTTCGACTCCGCGGGCAAGCACGGCATCAAGGTCGTCGCGATGGAGGTGACGCATCCGCGCCACATCGACGAGATCAACGACGCGCTGAAGAAGTCGGGGGCGCCCACGGGCGTGATGCTCCAGGTGGGCACGCGCAACGCGCAGAACTTCGAGTTGCTCAAGGTGATTGGCCAGCAGCGCACCTTCCCGGTGCTCTTCAAGCGCGGCATGGGCATCACGCTGGAGGAGTCCCTCAACGCGTGCGAGTACGTGGCGAGCGAGGGCAACCCCAAGATCGTCTTCTGCCTGCGCGGCGTGAAGACGCACCTGGGCGACCCGCACCGCAACATGGTGGACTTCGCGCACGTGCCGGTGGTGCGCCGCCTCACGCGCATGCCGGTGTGCGTGGACCCCTCGCACGCCATTGGCCGCGCGGAGGCCCCGCCGGACGGGCTGCCGGACATCTTCCACGCCATTGGCCAGGGCCTCATCGCGGGCGCGTCCATGGTGCTGGTGGACTTCCACCCGACGCCGGAGAAGGCGCTGTGCGATGGGCCGCAGGCGCTGCGCCTGGAGCAGCTGGCCGCGCTCCAGCGCTACACGAACATCGTGCGCTCCGCGTACACGGAGGCCGTGCGCAACGGCGACGGGACGCAGGCCGCGGCTCCGGCCCAGGCCATCAGTCGCTGAGCGCGTAGCTGCCCAGCACCCGGAGCGATGTGCATGCGCTCCGGGCTTCGTCCAGGGCCGCCTTCACGGGTGCGGTGTCCACCGCGCCCTCCACGTCCAGGCACCAGCGGTAGTCCCAGGCGCGGACGCCGCCGGGCCTCGACTCCAGCCGCGCGACGTTCACCCCGTGCGTGGCGAAGGCCGTGAGCACGCCCGCGAGCGCGCCAGGGCCGTTGTCGAGCGTGAGCACCAGGGACGTCTTCCACCGCGAACCGAGATTGGGCGGCACGGCCGGGCCCACCGCGAGGAACCGGGTGGCGTTGTCCGGCGAGTCCGCGATGCCTTCCGCCAGCACGGTGAGGCCGTAGAGCTCCGCCGCGGTCCGGCTGGCGATGGCCGCCGTGCCCTCCAGCGCCTCCTGTGCCACGCGCCGCGCCGCCACGGCGGTGTTCGCCTCGGGCACGGGGTGCAGGTGGTGCTTTCGCAGCCAGCCTCCGCACTGCGCCAGCGCCTGTGGATGCGACAGCGCGCGCGTGAGGCCCTCCAGCGTGCGGCCCGGCGGCGCGAGCAGGCAGTGACGCACGGGCAGGCGCAGCTCTCCGGAGAGGGCCGGGGTGAACTCCAGGAGCAGATCCACCACCTCCGCCACCGGTCCCGCGAGCGCGCTCTCCATGGGCACCACGCCGCCGTCCACCGTGCCTTCGGCCACGGCCTCGAAGACGGCGCGGAAGGTGGGGCAGGGGATGCGCGTCACGGAGGCGCCGAAGAGGGCGCCCGTGGCTTCGTCGCCGTACGCGCCGCGCTCACCCTGGAAGGCGATGCGGCGGGGGGCGGCGTCAGCCATCGATGGGCTCCGCGCGTGGGTACGTGCCCAGCACGCGCAGCGACGACGTGAGCGGGCGCAGGTCCTCCAGCGCCGCCGTCACCGAGGCGGACGCGGCGTGGCCCTCCACGTCCAGATAGAAGCGGTACTTCCACGGCGCGCCCGGGATGGGGCGCGACTCCAGCTTGGAGAGGTTCACCCCGCGCTGCGTGAGCCGCTGCAGCACCTGGCCCAGCGCACCGGGGCGGTGTTCCAGCACCACCAGCAGGGACGTCTTGCACGGCACGTCCGGCGCGAGCGGCGTGGGCTGGCGCGACACCTCCACGAAGCGCGTGAAGTCCGAGCCGGGCTGCAGGTCGCTGGCGAGCACCACGAGCCCGAAGCGGCCCGCCGCGGACTCGCTGGCGATGGCGGCCACGGTCCTGTCGTTGCGATCCGCGACCATCTGCGCGGCGACGGCGGTGTCTGGCCCAAGCACGGCGCGGGCCCAGGGCACGTGCGTGCGCAGGAAGTCCTCGCACTGCGCCAGCGCCTGCGGATGCGACAGCACCTCGCGCAGGTCCTCCAGCTTCGCGCCCTTCACGCCCAGCAGCCGGTGGTCCACCTGGCTCACCACCTCGCCGGTGATGACGCCGTCGCCCGCGGCGAGCACGTCGTACGTCTCATTCATGCTGCCGGCGGTGGTGTTCTCGATGGGCAGGAGCAGCACGTCCTGCTCGCTCTGCTTGAGGGCCTCCACGGCCTGGCGGGCGGTGTCGAAGCCGGTGAGGAGCACGCCGCCCGGCCGGTGGCCGTAGCGCTGGCGGGCGGCCAGGTGGCTGTAGGAGCCCTCGACGCCCAGGTAGCCCACGCGCAGGGGCGTGGTGTCCAGGCGGGTGACCAGGGCCTGCTGTCGGGCTACGGACATGTCCAGGATGACGCGGTAGAGGCGCTCCACTTCGTGCGGATCCAGGCCTCGCTCCGCTGCCCGGCCGCGCAGCTTGCGCAGGAGCAGGTCCTCGCGCTGCGGGTCCCGGAAGGGCCAGGCCGTCACCAGCTTGGCGCGCGCTACGTCGTCGGCCAGGGCCATGCGCCGCTGGAGCGCATCGAGGACGTCCTCGTCGATGCGTTCGATTTGGGTCCGCAGGGTCTCCAGGGAGGGGATGTCCGCCATGCCCGGAACATAACAACTCGCGTCGAAGGCGCGGGGTCCTTCACATCCCCAGGCGCCGGGCGAGGTCCGAAGGGACCGGGTAGACGGACTCCTTCGGCAGGTGGCGCGTGGCCTGATCCGCGCGGCCGTCGTCCAGGTGCTTGCGCAGCTTCTGGACCAGGGGCGTGAGGTCGGTGATGGACACGGTCCAGTCATCCACGAAGCGCTGGATGACGGCGCGGCTCAACCCCACCTGGATGCTGTCGTGGGGCAGGCCCGCGCCGCGCAAGCTGCGCTCCGGGTCCCACTGGATGTGGACGGGCGCGGTGTCGAAGGCCTTGCGCCACGCGTCCGGCGAGCCGTGGGCCTTCGGCTCGAAGCCGGTGAGGACGCCGGAGGACAGGGCCTCCTCCCAGCCGGAGCGTTTGATGCGCACCGCGAGCGTGCGCTCCTGGCCGCTCTTCCTGCCCCAGTTGGAGCGGTGCATGAGCCACAGGAAGCTGGGTTTGATCCACGTCATCCGGCCCACGGAGAACGGCGGGCCGAACTTCTGCTGCTTCACGGCCACGTCGGCGATGGCGTCCGAGTAGGCCTGATACACGACGATGGAGGCTCGGTCGAAGTCGGCGCGGACTTCGCGGGCTGCGCTCATGGGCGGGCTCTGGGTTTGGCTTTCGGCTTGGGCCTGGGTTTGGCGGCGGAGGTCGCCGGGAGCTTCGTCTTGCCCATCTTGAGGACGAGCTCGAAGTGCTCCACGGGGGTGGGCGTCACGCTGAGGCGGCTGCGGGTGATGAGCGGGAAGTCCTTGAGCGCGGGCGTGGCCTTGATGGTGGCCAGCGTCACCGGCGTGGTGAAGGCGACCACGGGCCCCACGTCCACGGAGGCCCAGTCCTCGCCGGGGGCGGTGGGGTCCGGGCCCGGCTTGGAGAGGACGCACGCCACGCCGACGACGGCCTTGTCCTCATTGGAGTGGTAGTAGAGGCACAGGTCCCCGGGCGTCATGGCCCGGATGTTGTTGCGCGCCTCGAAGCTGCGCACGCCCGTCCACTCCGTCCTGCCGTCCTCCTCCAGCTTCGCGTACGCGTAGACGGAGGGCTCGCTCTTGATCAACCAGTACCGCGGAGTCGCCATGGCGGCGCACCCTAGCTCAGGGAGGCGTTTCGCGCGCCAGCGCCGCGCCCTGTTGCTTGAAGAGCTCGAAGACCCGCTCCTCGTCCATCGCCGCGACTTCACGCCGTGTGGGATCCGCTTCGGTATAGCCCACACGCCGGGCCGCGTCGTCGAGTCCTGGAAAGCGTTTCCGCACCTCGGCCCAGAGGGTCCGGTCGTCTTGAGCCATGGAGCAGGGAAGGGGGATCAGGATGCTGGCGCTCAGCCCTGGGGAGAGTGCATCCGGCAGCTCGTTGAAGGAGAGGACCGCACCCGGAGGAAGCCGCATGGGGAGCTCCGTCCGGGTGAACACCCCCACCACGGGCAGGGTCCGGATGACGACGCCGTCCAGCGGTGTCCGGGTGGAGCGTGAGGGCTGGCCGTAGGTCAGGGCCGACATGTCGATCTGTACGGGGCAGAGGTCCGGATGGACGGACAGCATGAAGGCATCGCCCTCGCGGATATCGACCTCGAAGTCGCGAGAGCTGTCGACGGCCGAGTCCTTCAGGAAGACCGCATGTCGACCGCTGGGAACTGGAAACGCGAGGTGATGGTCGACGAGGAGCACCGGCGCCACGGGCTGGTCATCCACGCGCAGGACGATGTCGCGGTCAGGTTGTGGGCCCATGGCCACGACATGGAGGAGCCCACCCTCGGGAGCGGGAGGGCCATCGCTGTTGCTGATCGCGAACAGCCCCCACAGCACCAGCGCCGCCGCGAGAAGCCCCAGCGCCACCTTCGCGTATCCCGGCGAGCCAGAGGGGTCGGCTGGCTCCGGTGGGGTGGGGCCGGTGTTTGGCGCGGTAATGAGGGAGAACACCCACCACACCAGGAGGACCACGACCAGGATGGCCAGGACCTCCAATGCGTTGCCGTTGAGGATGTACCGGATGAGCCTGAGCATGGTTCCCCCTGGATGGCCCTGTCTCAGGGCGGCGTTTCGCGCGCCTGGGCTGGTTGGGTGTCCGTGTAGCCCGCCCGCCAGGCCCATACATGGACGATGGGGATGTTCGTGCGCACGGCGTCCCAGGCGCTCCGGTCGTCCTGGGCCTGGGGGCAGGGGATGAGCGTCAGCAGGCTGGGGCTCGGACCTTTGGAATGGGTGGCGGGCAGCTCCGCGACGTCGAGGAACGCGTTCGGAGGGATGCGGACCGGCGTCAGGGGCTCCGTGAAGCGCGCCAGCACGGGAAGCGCGACCTTGTCCTGCCTCAAGGGTTGGCCGTATTTCAAGGTCGCCATGTCGACCTGCACGATGCACAGGTCCGGGCTGGTGGAGAGCATGAAGGCTTCGCCTTCGCGGACATCGACCTGCAACCTCCGGCCGCTGCCGCCGACCGCGGGGTCGTAGAGCCCGACGCGATGGGAGCCGCTGGGAACCCGATAGGTGAGGTGCCGATCGACGCGATGGAGAGGCTCCACCCGTTCGTCATCCACGGACACGTGGAGATTGCTGCCCACGACATGGATGAAGCCTCCCTTGTCGCGGGTCAGGTAGAGGACGCCGCCGACCACCGCCACCGCCGCGAGGATTCCCAGCTCGCGCTTCGTGATCCACTCCGTCTTCAGCGCCTCTTCCGCGGGAGGTGGGGGCGGGGCTTCGTACGCGCCGAGCAGGGTGTCGCTCGTCGGCGGGGGACCCTGGGTGATCCGGAAGTATGCCCACCTCCCGGCGAGCGCCACCGTCGCGAAGACCCCGGCCCCCACGGGGTTCCCCGCGCGAAGCAGCAAGACGGTCGTGACGAAGACGAACCAGAGGAAACTGTTACGACGGAAGTCCATGGCTTCCCCCCGAAGTGGCCTTCCCGCCACTTCAGGGTGTTTCATGGCACGTCTGGTTTTGGAGCGTCAAGAACCGGGGTCCACAGCCCACAGACCCACGGTCCCGTCCCCCTGACCCCAGGCGATGAAGCGGCCATCGGGTGAGAAGACCGCATCACTCGTCTGCAGGTCATTGTCGTCGCCGTGTCGAAACACCCTCTCCCCCGTGTCAAACCGATGAACGGCGAAGCCCCGGCCATCACCGCCTGCTGCGAGCAAGTCGCCCTCCGGGCTGAAGTCGAGATTGCTGGGGATGCAGTGGAAGTCCTTGAGGGTCCTCGTGATGCGAAACTCCCTCACGTCGACCACGTCGACCTCGTTCGAATTTCCCCCCACAACCAGCAGGGGCTTCGATGGATGGAATGCGACGCTCCCTGCGAAAGGCATCGACAGAGACAGATGGTCAGGCCCGGTGCCGTCCTCCAGGTTCCATAGCCAGACACCTGATGACGTCCCATCATGAGGAGTTCCGACCACTGCGGCGTAACGTCCATCTGGAGAGAACGCGCAGTCCTTCAACTGGGCGGAAACCGAGATGCCGCGAAGATTCCGCATCGGCTGCCAGGTCTCCAGGTTCCACAAGTGCGCTTCGCCTTCGTCCAGCAGCACCAGTGCGGTGCCGTCCGCGCGGACGCCAAAGCATGTCACAGGGCAGGGAAGCGCTGACTCATGCAGAAGTGTTCCGCTTTCGACAGCCAGGGCCAGGATTCGATACCGATACGGTGTGGCCGCCGTTGCGACAGGAGCGCCAATGCCCACGATGCTGCCGTCGCGGAGGAAGCCGGGCTTGAACTCGGCCAGCGGGACCTCGCCGTGGCTGACAGTCTTCTCCGCCACGCCAAGGCTCTTCCACCAGCGCAACCGCACCCCAGACTCTTCCGTGGCAAGCAGGTGATTGTCAGCTGGAGCGAATCCAAGGCGTTGCCCTCCGGCGAATGGGACTCGAGGTGAACCCAATTGCCGCACGCGTGTCAGGTGCGCCGCATTGTCCACGGTGATGATAGGCACAGAGGACTTCATGCTCACTCCTTGCTTCAAGGGTCCTTCCAGGTCAAGCGGCACGGGCAGCGGAGGCGCGAAACGCGCCCCCGCCGCCTCGGGTCACGGACTCAGGTCCACATGGGTGGCATCACCCCAGACCCGCAGCAGCATATCCCGCTCCTGCGTGGTCAGATCCCTGGCGTAGGCGTTCTTCGACTTGGCCAGCGTTGCCTGCCGGAACCAGGTATTGAGCCCGCTCCTTGCTTCGTTCGGACCCTGGGGTGCCAGGGCATTGGCGTCGGTCACCTTGCAAGCAATGGCCGCGTCCGACGCGTCGCCTGGGATTTTCGACACTTCTTTCTTGAGGTGGATCCGAGGACGCGCCTGCGTGCCGCGAGGGGCGATGCGAACGATGGACCCATCCAAATGGGTCCAGATTTCCTGCGCGGTGGTGGAGGAACTCTTGACGAAGCCCTTCTGCGTCAGCAGCAACTCCACCTCCGGCAGGATCATCCCCTGCATTGGGGGGAGGTTGCGGACGGTCGCTCCCAGGTTCTGCACGAAGAGCGCATCGTGAACGGCCTTGCTCCATTGCCAGTTGAGGTTCAGCGTGGTGACCTTCTGCATCGCGCTGCCGCCAACCGAGTGGGCGAAGGTGGTGACGAACGTATCCCCATAGGTGTCCGCGAGGAATTTGATCTGCGTCCCGGTGAGATCCTCCAGGTGGGAGAGTGCGTTCGAGCCGATTCGGGTCCGCAGAATCTGCCTTTCGGCGGCCGCCAGGTCCGTCAGATTGTCCAGGATGCGTCCAACGCGCCCCGCGACGGGGGCCACGGTCATGACGCCGTGCCAGAAGGCGCCGCTTCCGATGACGACGCCCAGACCCGAAGCGATCCGCTCCTCCGCGGAGAGTTGCTCGCCGCCTGGCATGCAGAACTTCTTGCCGGTCACCGCCTCGCACAGGTCGAGGACGTCTCCCACCGGCGTGAAGCCCACCGCGAACCTGCTGACCTCCACGGCTGCCGTGGCGATGGAGTTCGTGAGCCGCGTCAGCTCCGCCAGGGCGGAGAGGTCCACGCTGAAGATGGCCGCGGCCGCGCCCTGCAGCATCGCGTTGATGGTGTCGAGGAGCATCCGCTCCTCGGGCGACATCGTCGAGTCCCAGCCTGACAGCGCGTCCTTCAGGGCCGTCGCCGCCTGGGGCGTCCGGGCCATGAGCACGGAGTCCAGCCTGACGCGGATGTCCACGGGGATGGGGGTGTCCAGGAACCAGCCCGAGTCATCCATGTAGTTGCGCACGTAGTTCGCCACCCCATGGCGGGCGTTGAGGAAGGCTCCCCACTCCTCGGTCGAAACCGCGCCCCGGGCTTCGAGCGAGCGCTGCATGGCGGCCACGTTGGTGCGCCAGGCGCGAACGGTGCTCAGGAAGCCCATGCGGTCCTGGCTGGCCGTGTTCCCCATCTGCTGCTGGAGACGGCTCAGGACCTGCTGCGCGTAGGCGGCGTATGGGTCCTGATCGGGATCGAAGTCCTCATTGGGGTCGACTTCCGGCACCGTGACGTCCTGCACGTCGTCCAGACCGTTGCCCGGCTCGAAGTGGTCCGGTGAGCTCAGGTCATGGCCCGCCTGCGCCACGGCGGCTTCCACCAGGGAGGTGGCTTCGTCCACGTGCAGACCCAGCTCCGTGGTGATGCGGGCAATCTCCGCGCGAAGCTGCTCGACGTTCTTCTTGAGGTCCGCCACGAGATCCACGAGCGCCTGCCGTGTCTTGGCGGGCACGTCCGGGTATCGCTTGAGCAGAGCATCGAGCTCTGCCGCGGTCATTTCGTCGAACCCCTTCTGGAGCAGGGTCTCCAGCTCGGCTTCGAGGCCGTCGAGCCGGGCCTGCTGAGCGCCCAGGTCGGCGATCCGACCCGCGTTGCCCAGGAGCTTGTTCCGGTCCTCGTTGATGGCTCGCTCGAGCGCATCGATTTTATCCGCCAGACCCGGGTTCAGGTCGCGCAGCGCGAAGTTGACGTGGGTCCTTCCCTGGTAGCTCGTGCCATTGCGCGCACCGGAGAAGAGGACGATGGAAGGCTGCCCCGGGCGCAGCAGCTTGACGAGCTCCGAGGACTTCGTCCATTTGCTTCCGCCCAAGGTGGTAACGCCAAAATCGAAGGCATTGTCGCCCGGACGCAGCAGTACCGAATCAAACAACGCGTGGAACGCATTATAGCGGTCCTGGTTCCTTGCGATCCGGTACTGGAGTGGAACGGTGTATGTCGGCAGGGGAAGGTCGTTGACCTCGAAGTAGGGATCTCCTTCGTTGGCCAGGATCGGGTCGAGGTTGCTTCCCTGGGATACGTAGGAAATGGTCTCCCAGTAGATTTCATACTCGATCGCATGGGACGGGGGAGCCATGAACAGAAGCAGCCCCAGCGTAAGATAGAGATTTCGCATCAGGAACGCTCCGGTACGAAGGGCGGTAGCAAATGCATGGGTCATGGCGGGCCTCACATTCCGTCCGACACACGCAGGGCTGCGTCATGGACCGTGGCGGCTGCCTTGAACTGGCCTGCGGTTGTCAGGGTCTCCACTTCGGCCAACATCGCCGCGGGCACACTTCCCGCCTGACGCATCATCGCCACGTTGAGTCGCAGCGTGCCGGGGAGCGTGGACGTCCTCCAGGACCTGACGCGAGAGAAATCCCGCCTCATGGCGATACATCCCGCCTCTCGCCAGGAACGGGCGCCTGCCGCCGGGGGCGCGCACGCGGGTTCGAACTGGAGGTACGACTCCATCTGGTCGAACTTCTCCGACAGGAATGACAGCTTCAGCACCGTGCTCTTGGGCGCCACCTGCCAGAGCTGCGTGCTCCGGGTGGTGACGTCACTCAAGAAGCGTTGGGAGGCGGTGAGGAAGGCCTCGTCCGCCAGCGCCTGTCGGGTGGCCTGGTCCGCCTCCAACGCGATGAGGGCCTCCCTCCGTTGTTTCATCCCTTCCACCAGCCGCTCCACGGTGGTCAACGTCTTGCGCTTACGAGCCTCGCAGTAGCCCTCGATGCCCTCCACCATCTTCCGTTCCCCTACCACCAGGTCACCCATGAGCAGACCGCGCTTCTGGATGAACTCGCGATGAGGCACCAGGCTCGCCGCGTAGTCCTCCTGCGCGCGGGCCAGCTGGGAACGCAGCCTCCTGGCATCCATCGCCAGTGTGCTCGCCGTCCCGCTTTCCTGATGGGAGAGGTCGGCCGCCGCGAGCAACGCGGCCTCAATCCCCTGGAGGTCCGCCATCGAACCCTGGGCAGCCAGGGCCTGAAGCGCGGTGACGGAGGCGGCCTCCGTGTTCCTGTACGTCTCGAACCGCCCCACGAGCGACACCACCTGGGGACTCAGTGCCTCCAGGGCGGTCCGCGCCTCGGCGACCGCCTGGTCCAGCCGGGTCATGCCCGCCTTGACCTCTGCCGCCTCCAGCACGACGGGATCCCCGTAGGCGCTGGCCTGCGTCTTGACCTGGGTCTCTACGTTCTTGGTGATCGTGTTCAATCGATCCGAGACTTCGGCAATGATCTGGTTTTGCTCGTCGTAACGGATCTTCATGCCTCCAGAATGTATGGATAGACTCAGATGTAGCGTTTCGGCGTTCTTCTGGGTGGTTTTAAGGAAATCGATGACTTGGTTCTGGACATCGAACCAAGTCGCAATTTCGGCGGGGGAGGCATTGGCGTCTGGTTCAGTGGCCCACAGTTGAATGGGCTGGTAGCGGCAGGTGAGGTCTGTCCCGCATTGATTGAACTGAATGGCGGCAAGCTGGTCGTAGACACCCTGAGGGGTCTGCGGCGGGCGTTCGCAAACACCATAGTCGGGCTGATGCGGACGTATGGCGCAGAACATGGGGATGTAGTTCGTCGTGCGCTGTTTCTGGGAGGTCACCTGCTGCTCTTCCGGGCGCGACTCCTGAGCGCAGCCCAGTCCCAGGACCGCAACGAGCGCGGCCTTGAACCATCTGAGATGAGTCAATGATTTCATGTCTTGTTGGGTCTCTTGCAGGGGGGCCAGACGTCAGGGCAGCCAGGGCGCGAGTTGTGCCAGCGCCAGTGATTTCTTGTTCTTGAGCCGGACGATCTCGGTCTTCGCGGCTTCGTACAGTTGCGCGTAGTCCGGGGGATTCCCTGTCTGGCGTGCGAGGATCGCGTTCAGACGGGCAAGGATTTCAGATGCACCGGGCCCCAGGTGATCCTCCATGGTCATGACTGTTCCGTCCGGACGCTGCCAGTCCTCAGGCTGGCCGAGGACCCAGAGCGAGCCGTGGAGGCGCAGCAGGGCCAGTCGCTCCTCGAAGCTCAAGTCCGCGCAGTTGAGGATCATCGATTCCACGGCGGGGCCAGCCTCGAGCGCCGCGGCCCGGAGCTCCTGCATGCTCTCGTTGGAAAGCTCGGTGCGGAACTGGTCCGCCAAGCTGTACATGAACGCGTAGGCGCGCTGGTAGAGCATGAGCTCCTCCATCCGGTCAGCGTGGCTTTCCGCTGCGGCGATGTCCGCGTTCAATGCGGTGATGAGGGCTTGGGCTTCGCCCGTGCTGGAGACGTCCACCTCGTTCCAGTGGATCTCCAGCGAGATGCGGCAACTGCTGTCGAGGACCGCGGAGGCCGTCCAGGTGGACGCATCGCTCAGGGTGAAGGCGCTCACGGGAGCGCCTCCGGCCGCTCTCAGTCGGACCTCCTTGTTGTTCTGGAGATAGGGGATGAAGACGGGCGACGCCCCCGCCGTTTCGGCCCGGGCCTCCAGCGGGTACTGGGTCGAACAATTGCCGGACACGACGGAGCGCAGCGTCGTCCGGAGCGGCACGGCGGTCTCCGCCGTGGGGGTGGTGAGCAAGGCCTGCGGAAGCTGACAGTTCATCAGCCGGTTGAAACGCAGCTCGCACCGGGCAGGCGAAATGAGGTCATGGGCATCCGCCGCATGGGTCACGGTGGGCAGCAACAGGGCACACGTCGCCCCTGCGACCAGGAATCGCATCTTCACAAACACTCCTTGGGATGGTGTCAGGGTTCAGCCAAGGCTTCGCCGCCGGAGCATTCCGGTCCACATGGCGAACGAAGCCTTGGCGTTTGTTTCAGGACCGCCGGACAGGCGGTTGATTACAGACAGAAGCCGGGACGGGACTGGTCTGGAATGCAGTCCGGCAGGATGAGACGCGCTTCGACGACGTCCGCGCCCATGCTGTAGTTCCCATAGACGTAGTCCGGGTCCGCGACACGAAGGGGTGGGAGCGCGTTGGCGCGAAGCTCCACCCGGACCGGCGTGTAGGGCTGAATGAGGGTTTCGATTTCGAAGAACTCGTAGCCGCCCCCAGAGTACGTGTCGATCGCGGGCAGCAGCTTCGTCGCGGCGTCACGCCAGACATTGTCCACCCCCAGGGTCTGGAGCGCGAGCGTCGCTGTCATGTTGATGCCGGGGAGGTAGGGCGGGCCGTAGGGCCGCTGTGAATAGAGGTAGACCTTGACCTGCCCCCGCACATACCGGGCCTGCTGGTGGCTCAAGAACCCGGGAACCCGAAGGAAGACATGGCCTGATTGGGTCGTCGCCATGGGCTTGGTGAAGAGCCCGGTTCCCCATTGGGCAGGATTCGAGGGGCAGTGGATGACGGGCCAACCCCAACCGCTGAGGTAGCGCCCGTCCGGCCAGTGCCATTGCTGGGTCTGACGGCCAGTGTAGCCGTCATAGGGAGCAGGCACGGTGGGAGACAGGTCGAACCAATAGGTCGGAGGAGGGGCCTCGGTCGGAGAGGCGCAGGGCACGGCATTGGCCCTGTTCCAGCTGGTCGCGCTGTCGTTGGGGTTCTGGGCCGTGCAGGTGCTCTGGCTGGGCCGGTTCGCCCAGTTGCACATGTCGAGGGAGATCTCCTGGACATACTGCGACGAGGACGGCGTCAGTCCAGCCGCCTGTGCATCAAGCGAAAGGCTCCCCAATGCCAGGCCCAGAAGGGCAAGAGGACCCGCAGCGATGGTCCGTCCCATGCGCCTGGCGGCTGGTACTGCGTTCGACAAAGAGATGGCGTTGACTGCGATAGTCATTGTGAGTGCTTCTCCCGTTGCTCGGCACGCCGGAAGACGTGCGAACTCAGAAACCTTGAAAAGTTCGGAAAGGAGCCACTGACTGAAGTGGCGGGTCCCCTCTCGGTCGCAATGGACAAACACACCCGGAGGAACTCCACGAGGGAGTCCAGGCGAGGTGGCGAACTCGAATGTAAGGGGAGCTACAGCGTTACTGCGGAGGCGCACTGACTAGCACAGCTTCATGGAATTGCAATGCCCGCCTTGCTCACGGGGCGCGTGCCTTTTCTCAAATCTTGTCAGTGTCCTATTGGACCGACACCCTGAGTGGATTGTCACCCCACATTCGTCTTGCTGAACACCCGCAGCGCCTCCGCGACACTCCAGGCCTGGGCGAAGCAGCCTCGCGGACGGTAGGGCTCCGTCGCGTCGAAGATTTCGGAGATCTGCCCGATGCCCGCGTGCGACAGGTGGTCCTCCATTCCAGCCAGCAGGGCCCTCGCGGCCTTGATGTCTGGGGAGACCTTCAACGTCGCATCTACGTAATGCCCGATGAGCCAGCCCCACACCGTGCCCTGGTGATAGGCCGCGTCGCGGGCCCGCAGGTCTCCGTCGTACTTCGGTTTGTAGTCCTTGCTCCCCGGCGCGAGGCTGCGCAGGCCCACCGGCGTCACCAGCTCGCGACGCACCACCTCCAGCACCTGCGCCCACTTGTCTCGCTTGAGCACCGGATGCTTCAGCGAGATGGCGAAGACCTGGTTCGGCCGCACGCTCGCGTCCTCGCGGCCGTCCTCTCCGTCCACCACGTCGTAGAGACACCCGCCCGCTTCGTTCCAGAAGCGCTGGTTGAAGCTGCCCTGTGCCTTCTCCGCCGCGGCCCGGTACGGCCCTGATTCCAGCCCCAGCCGCTCCGCCCAGCCCGCCATCAGGCGCAGGGCGTTGAACCACAGCGCGTTGATCTCCACCGCCTTGCCCCGGCGCGGCGTCACCACCCAGCCCTCCACCTTCGCGTCCATCCAGGTGAGCTGGTAGCCCTCCTGCCCCTGCCGCAGGAGCCCGTCCGCCGGATCCACGCCGATGTGGAAGCGCGTGCCCTTCTGGTGGTGCGCCACGATGTCCTGCAAGGTCGGGAACAGGTCCCGCAGCAGCGCTTCGTCTCCCGTCTCCTCCAGGTAGCGGTCCACCGCGTGGAAGAACCAGAGCGTCGCGTCCGCCGTGTGGTAGACGCCCTCGTTCTCTCCGTCCGGGAAGTAGTTCGGAATCAGCCCGTCCCGCACGTAGTGCTCGAACGTGCGCAGGATGGCCGCCGCCTCGCGGTAGCGCCCCGTGGCCAGCGTCAGCCCGTCCAGGCTGATCATCGTGTCCCGGCCCCAGTCCGTGAACCACGGGTAGCCCGCGATGACGCTCCTTGCATCCAGTCCCATCGACCGCGCCCACGCGGCGTCCGCGGGCCTTGGCGGGTCGATGATGAACTGGTCCGCCGCCAACACCAGCCGCGCCGGCACCCCCGTGCGCCCATGCTCCGGGGCGCGCTCCAACAGGCGCTCCTGTCTTCCCAGCTCCCGCTCGAACACCTCCTTGGGAGTCCGCTCCAGCAGGTGCCCCGGCGCCTGCGTCGTGAGTCCGAAGTAGAGGGTGCCCCCGGGCTTCAGCGTCGCCGTGAAGTAGCCCGGCGAGTGCTGCACCTCCGTGAAGTCGTAGCCGCGCGCCTTCTCCGTCCTCAGGTGCTGGGGCCTGGAGGTCTCCGCCAGGCTCACATACGGCGTGGGCCCGTCCGAATACAGCCGCATCCGCTGAAGCGGACCGTCCTCGCCGTTGCGCAGCTCCACCAGCGGGCCGCGCAGCGTGACGATGGCCTCTGCCACTCCCTTCAGCAGCGGCCCGTCATGTGGGCGCAGCACCGGGTATGGCCGCAGGTGCAGGGTCACCTCCGGACCGGACAGGTGCTCCCATGCGAGGAACACCGTGTCCTCGCCGTGCACCATCACGCAGCGGCGCCTCAGCCGCGCGCGCCCCACCGCGTACTCCCAGACGGGAATCAGCCCCTCCAGGTGGAAGTGCCGCAGGTGCCTCGCGCCGTCCTCCAATGCGGTGCCGTCGCCGTGCTCCTCGGAGGTGAGCCGGTAGCGCTCCCCGTCCACCAGCGCCGTCTCCTCCAGCCGCGCCATCAGCACCGTGCGGCCCAGCTTCTCCAGCGTGGGGATGAACAGGCCGTGATAGCGGCGCGTGTTGCAGCCCACCACCGTGCCGGAGGCGTAGCCTCCGCGGCCGTTGGTCAGGAGCCACTCGTGATTCACGCCGTTGCTGAAGTCAGCGCCGTCCGGGAAGTCGAAGGACAGGCGGGGCAGGGCAGGGGCTGGTTCGTTCACGCCTTCGTCTCCTCCTCGCCCGTCTCCCTGGGCGGAGACACGCGGGAAAGGGTAGGAAGCAGGTATCCGTCGGACATCGCCCTCGTGGAGAGGTTGCTCATGCAGGCCCGCGCCACACAGCGCATCCCCCGGCCCCCGGGCTCGAGGGGAGAACAGCCGGGCAGCCAGGCCCTCGACGCCGCGAGCGCGCTGAAATCCCTTCGCGTGAAGCCCTTGCGACCGTCCCCAGGGGACCGCACCTCACCCAGAGCCTTCGGGCGCGCCCCGATTTCCCGAGGAGACACGCCGTGGCCATCGTGAAGTCATCGGGCATCAGCGGCCGGCAGCACAACCTGGCCGAACAGGTCTTCTCCCGCGCCGCGGGCGCGCCGCTCGTGCCGGGCAACGACGTGCGGCTCTTGCGCGACGCGCGCGAGAACTACCCCGCGTGGCTGCGCGCCATCCAGCAGGCCGAGCGGTCCATCCTCTTCGAGAACTACATCATTGAAGACGATGACGTGGGCCGCGGCTTCGCGGAGGCGCTGGCTGCCCGCGCCCGCGACGGCGTGCAGGTCCGCGTCCTCTATGACTGGCTGGGCTGCCAGGGTCCCGCGTCCCGCAGCTACTGGCGCTTCCTGCGCGAGGCGGGCGTGGAGGTGCGCTCGTTCAATCCCTTCCAGTTCGACCGGCCCCTGGCGTGGCTGGGCCGCAACCACCGCAAGACGCTCACCGTGGACGGCGAGGTGGGCTTCGTCTCCGGCCTGTGCGTGAGCCACAAGTGGGTGGGGGACGCGGAGAAGGGCGTGGCCCCGTGGCGCGACACCGGCCTGGAGATTCGCGGCCCCGCCGTGGCGGACCTGGTTCGCGCCTTCGCCCAGGGGTGGAGCACCGTGGGCCCTCCTCTGGATGAAGAGGGCTGCCTGTCCGCTCGCGCCTCCACGCCCATGGGCGACGTGAACCTGCGCGTGGTGGCCGGCGTGCCCTGGAGCGCGGGCCTCTTCCGCGTGGACCAGCTCATCGCGTCGCTCGCGCGCAAGCGGCTGTGGCTCACCGACGCGTACTTCGTGGGCACCGCCACCTATGTGCAGGCGCTCCGGGCCGCGTCGCGCGACGGCGTGGACGTGCGGCTGCTCGTGCCCGGCAGCAGTGACATCCCCGCGCTGCGCCCGCTCACCCAGGCCGGCTACCGCCCGCTCCTGGAGGCTGGCATCCGCGTCTATGAATGGAATGGCACCATGCTCCACGCCAAGACGGCGGTGGCGGATGGCACCTGGGCGCGCGTCGGTTCGTCCAACCTCAACCCCGCGAGCTGGCTGGGCAACTCCGAGATCGACGTCGCCGTGGAGGACGCCCCCTTCGCCCGGTGCATGGAGGACATGTATCTCCAGGACCTGGAGCACGCGACGGAGGTGGTGCTCAGCGGAAGGGCGCGTCGCATGAACGCCGCGCCCGCGCTGCCTCGCTCGCAGCGGGGGACTCACGGCCGGCGGGGCAGCATGAGCCGCGCGGCCGCGGGCGCGGTGCGCCTGGGCAACACCGTGGGCGCCGCCGTCACCAACCACCGCGAATTGGGCCGCACCGAATCCAAGGTCGTCTTCGGCGCGGGCGTGGTGCCGCTGGCCCTGGCCGGCGTGGCGCTCTACTGGCCCCACGTCGTGGCCGTGCCGGCGGCGCTCGTGGGCGCGTGGGCGGGCATCGCCCTGTGGAGCCGGGCCCTGCGCCTGCGCCGCCAGGAGGTGCAGGGCACCGAACAGCAGCCGCTGCCGGAGCAGGAGGTTCCGCCGCGCGCCGTTGTCCAGGAGCCGCGCGCGCTGCCGGAGGCGCACGCCTCCCACGCACCGGAAGCCGAGCCCCGCCAGCCTTGAAGTGAAGGGGAGGGCAGGGCCCGGACACGACAAGGGCCCACGGGCCGGCAGCGGGAGGAAGCGCCTGGCTTCCCACTTCGCTGAGCCGGCCCGAAGGCCCTGTGCTTCCTACAGCGCTTCAGCCTTCGCTGGCGCGTGGGCTCAAGCCTGCTTCGCGACGCCCGCGGGCTCCGCCGCCTTGCCGCTCAAGAGCGAGCTACCGCCGTACAGGGCCAGGCCCACCATGCCCAGCACGCCGGCTTCGATGCTGTTGCCCAGTGAGGCGCCCATCAGCCCCACGATGCTGGTTCCAAGCATGAAGACCACCCCCACCGCCCCTGCCACCTTGCCCATCCGCTGTCCCCCTCTGAACTGAATTGGACCCCTGAACCCCTACCGCTGTCCGACGCCCAATCCCTTATCAAGACCCGTGCCAGGGCCCTGGCACGGGGAGCCCGGGGGGAGCCCGGAAGTGCGTGGAAGGGTCGGGGCTCACGTTGGGCAATCCTCTTCCACCCCGTGGAAGCGATCGGCAGAAAGCACAGGGGAGAACACCGGGGTGGGACCGGAATTTTTCCCGGATGCGCCGATGTGCGCCTGATGTGGCACGCCGTAACCCACCGAGTTCCAAGGGTTTTCCCTCCCCCCGGCCGCTGGCACACGCGCTGCTAAGAGCCTCCGCCAGAAGCGAGCCGCCCAGCCCTTCAGGGCGTGTGAACGGTGGCCCGCGCGGACATCAGTGAACGAAGGAGAGCGGAAGATGGGAATGCGGCGCACGGGGTTCTGGACGGTGATGGGGATGCTCCTCCTGTCGGGTTGTGCTCACCAGCAGACGCTGAAGGTCGACAACGCGGATCAGCCCTACCGCATCGGCCGCGAGGACGTGCTCGACGTGAGCGTCTGGCGCGACTCGGAGCTGTCGCGCACGGTGCCGGTGCGTCCCGACGGCTTCATCTCCATTCCGATGGTGGGTGAGATTGAAGCCGCGGGCAAGACGCCCACGGAGCTGGCGGAGGCGCTCAAGTCGGGCCTCCAGCCGTACGTGCAGGAGCCGCGCGTGACGGTCATCGTCCGCGAGGTCAACAGCAGCCGCGTCTTCGTGACGGGCGAAGTGGCCCACCCGGGCGCCTACCCGCTGCGCGGCCGCGTGTCGCTCCTGCAGGCCATCGCGCTGGCCGGCGGCTTCACGGACTTCGCCAACTCCGACGGCATCGTCGTCATCCGCACGGACGGCAAGGGCGGGCAGATCCCGGTGCGCTACAGCGACCTGGTCTCCCCGGACGGCGAGAGCGTCATCCTGCGGCCGGGTGACACCGTCGTCGTCCCGTGAAGCGGGACGGGCGAGCGGACAGCAAAGACAGACATCGGGAAGCAACGAACGTGGGCGTGGGTCAGGACGGGAGGGCGGCGGTGAGGGGCAACTGGAAGCGGGCAGTGATTGCAGGCTGTCTCATCGCCGCGCCGGCCGTGCAGGCGGCCACCATCCTGGAGCCGCGGCTCCGCCTCACGGCGGAGGAGCGCTTCGACAACGACATCCGTCTGGGGGGAGCCGGCACCAACGGACAGTTCATGACGAAGCTGTCTCCGCGGCTGGGCCTGGACGTGAAGAACGAGCAGCTGACGCTCGAGTCCTTCTACGCCACGGACCTGCTCGCGCGGCACGGCTCCGGGAAGACGACGGTGGACCACCGCGCGGGCGTGGGCTTCCGGGACGTGCTGTCCCGGCGGCTGCGGCTGGATGCCAGCGCGCGGGTGTTCCGCGTCACGGACCCCACGTCGCTGCCGCGTGACGGCCTGGCGCGCTCCACGGCGCCCACCTTCTACGCGCAGACGAAGGTGGGGCTCACCGGCCGCGTCACGGAGCGCATGGACGTGCGCGGCAACTACATGTTCGAGGCGACGCGCATCATCGAGCCGGGACGGGTGGCGGGCTACGCGCACACCCCTTCGGTGGAGCTGTGGTACCGGACCACGCGCCGGCTGTCCCTGGGCGCCGAGTACCGCTACCAGGGCTTCCTGTACGACCAGGACTACAGCCAGGCGCACGGCGCTTCCGCGGCCCTGCGCTACCGGCTGACGCGGCCCACCACGCTCACCCTCCGGGGCGGGCCGGTGCGCTACCTGCCTTCGGACGCGACGCGCGGCGGGTGGCTGCCCCGCGTGGCGGTGGAGCTGGTGCGCGAGGGCGAGCGCAGCGACTTCGGCGTCGCCATGGGCCACGACCTGGTGGGCGCGAGCGGTTTTTCCGGCGCGGTGTGGGCGGACTACGCGTCGGTGATGGGGGCGCATCGTTTCACGCAGAAGCTGTCGGCCTTCGGGGCGGCCAGCTTCTTCCGGAACGGCAGGGCGCCCGGTGAGTTCTACACGGAGTGGCGCAACACCACGAACGTGTCGCAGGGCTATGCAGTGGGTGGAGGCGTCGAGTACCGGCTGAGCCGGAAGCTGGCGCTGCAGGGCGCGTTCGACCGCATCGCGCAGGTGGGTGCGGGGGATGTCGCTGGGGCGGGGGACCTGACACGCAACGTGTTCGCCCTCCGTCTGGTCATGACAGCTTGGTAGGCAACCTTTGAGAGCTACGAGGATGGAGGAGCGGATCATGGAGCGTGGGATGACGGCGGACCAGTTGCTTTCGGCGCTGTGGCGCCGCAAGGCCCTGGTGGGGGCGATCGCTGCAGCAATCTTCGTGTTGGGTGCGGCCATCGTGATGACCCGGCCGAGCATTTATGAAGCGTCCGTGGTGGTGCGTGTGGAGCCGCAGCGCCCTGGCGAGGAGATGGTCCAGCGCACGGTGAGCGAGCTCATCGAGCAGCGGCTCGTCACCGTCCGCCAGGAGCTGCTGGCGCGGCCGGTGCTCCAGAAGGCCATCGAGGAGATGAACCTCTACCCGGAGCTCGTGTCCGATAAGGGCATCGAGGCGGCGGTGGAGCAGATGCGCAAGGACCTCACCGTGCGCGTCGAGGGTGAGACGGCCTTCGAGCTCACCTACGCGGGCCGCGACCCGCAGGTGGTGGCGCAGGTGGCCAACCGCCTTCCGGCCATCTTCTCCGAGGAGACGCTGAAGATCCGCCAGACGCAGGCGGCCCGAGCCACCGACCTCTTCACCGAGGAGATGGTCGCCATGGGCAAGGCCGTGTCCTCCTGGGAGAGCAAGATCGCCAGGTTCAAGGTGGACCACCTGGGCGAGCTGCCCGAGCAGATGGAGATGAACATGCGCGGCCTGGAGCGCATCAGCGCCCAGCTGCAGACGAAGTCCGAGGAGCTGCGCAGCGCCGAGGCTCGCCGCTCGGACCTGGCCCGCGCCCGCAACGCCGCGGACAGCGAGGCCGGCCGCCTGGAGGCCACGGAGAGCGGCCTGTCCCGCACCCTCACGCAGGCCAAGACGCAGTGGACGCCGGACCACCCGGAAGTGAAGCGGATGGAGCGTGAGCTGGGTGACATCAGCGCCCAGCGCAAGGACGCCGAGGGCCGCATGTACGCCGAGCGCAACGAGCGCACCCGCGTGGCCACGCTCATCACCAACATCCAGAAGGACATCGTGGACCTCCAGAAGCAGGCCGAGGCGTACCAGGCGCGGCTGAACAACACCCCGCGCTGGGCCCAGGAGCTGGCGGTCATGAACCGGGACTACGAAATCGCCCGCACCAAGTACCAGAGCGTGGTGAGCCGCAAGGTGGAGGCGGAGATCGCCCAGGAGCTGGAGGCCAAGAGCGCCAAGAGCCTGTTCAATGTCATCTCGCCCGCCGGGGTGCCTTCCTCGCCTGCTCGCCCGGACCGCATGACGGGCCTGCTCATCGCCGCCCTGGTGGCCCTGGCGCTGGGTGTCCTCACCGGCACCGTCCTCGAGATGCGCGACGACAGCCTGCGCGATGGCACCGAGGTCCGTGAGCGCCTGACGCTGCCTGTCCTGGCGGTGGTCCCGAACATGCAAGGCAAGACGGAGAAGCGGATCTTGATGCCGATGGCTGGGAGCAAGAACAGCGTCTCCTCGCCTACTTCCCTGAACTAATTGCCGACCCCATACGGAAAGGATTGGAGAACTCAGATGGATTCGACGATGGAGCGGGCCGGTAACTTCCTCCCCCGCGTGGATGACAGCGCGGCTTCCTCGAACGCAGTGGACCGCCGGGTGGTGACGCTCACGGCCCCTGCTTCCGCGGCCGCCGAGCAGTACCGCACCCTGTACTACCGCCTGGAGCGGATGCGCGAGCAGCGTCCGATGAAGGTGGTGGCGCTCACCTCCGCGATGCCCGGCGAGGGCAAGACGGTGACGAGCGTGAACCTGGCCCTGGCCGCCGCCCGGGCGAACCCGGAGCGACGCATCCTGCTGGTGGACGCGGACCTGCGCAGGGGGCAGGTGGCCCCCACGCTGGGCATGCGCAACAAGGTGGGCCTGGCGGAGCTGCTGGCCGGTGAGTGTGACGTGCGCGACGTGGTGCGCCGCTTCAACTCCACGCGGCTGGCGGTCATCCCCGCCGGCGCCACGCCGGAGGAGAGCACCCAGGTGCTGGCAAGCGCCCGCATGAAGCAGTTCCTCAAGGCGGTGCGTGAGGGCTTCGACGAGGTGTACGTGGACCTGCCGCCGACGCTGCCGTTCGCGGACGCGGCCATCCTCGGCCACCAGATGGACGGCGTGCTGATGGTCATCCGCGCCAACGTCACGCCCTCCAAGGTGGTGAACCAGGCGGTGGAGCAGCTGGCGGGCGCGGCGCTGGTGGGCTGCGTGCTCAACGGGGCGGAAGTGAACGCGACCCCGTACCTGAAGAACTACGTGAAGAAGTAGCAGTCGATTGTCGAGTGAAGTGATTCGTGGCCCGACCCGCTCCTCGCACCGATGAGGTGCGATGGGCGGGGGGCCTGGAGCGGCGGCGGGTTGGGGTTGGAGGAGTCACGTGCTTCGCGTTTTCCACCACTATTTTTCAGCCAAGAAACTGACGTTCTTCCTCGCCGAGTCCTCGGCGATCGCGCTGGCCTGTGTCGCGGGTGCCGCGGCCTGCGCGGCCCTCTTCGCGCCCCTGGGTTCCCAGCCCCCGTTCGCCACGATGTGGCCGACGCTGGTGGGACTGGGCCTGGCCTTCGTCGTCACCTTCCAGTTCACGCTGTACCTGTTGGACCTGTATGACCTGCGCATCGCGGCCGAGGACCGGACGCGCGGCTACCGCTTCCTCAAGGCCGCGGGTGTCACCGCGATGGTGGCGGGTGGGGTGATGCTGCTCCTGCCGCTGGCCCTGCCGGTGGTGCTGCCCCCGGGGACGCTCCTGGGCGGCGCGATGGGCGCCCTGGCCGGCACCCTGGTGGTGCGCGTCTCCATCCGGGCGCTGGTCGGCGAACCCGACGCGGTGCTCGTCGTGGGGGATGGCCTCAAGGCCCGCGCGGTGGCGAGCGCCATTGAAGACGGCGGCGAGGGTTCCTTCCGCGTGGTCGCCCTGGTGGACCCGCGCAAGGTGGAGGAGCCGCTGGACGCGATGGCGGCGCGCCTCAACGCCTCCTACGTGGTGCAGGCCGCGGATGACATGCGCGGCGCCAACTGGGTGGAGGCGCTCTTGCGCTGCCGGCTGGACGGGCGGCGGGTGTACGACGCGGCGGGCTTCTGCGAGCGCGTGCTGCGCCGCATCCCGGTGCAGTTCCTGCGCGCCAGCGACTTCGCCTTCGCGGATGAGATGACGGTGTCGCCCCTGCGCCGGGCCTTCAAGCGCGTGTTCGACGTGGCGGTGGCGTCGCTGCTCCTCCTGATGGCTTCGCCCTTCCTCATCCTGGTGGCGCTGGCCATCAAGCTGGACTCCAAGGGCCCCGTCTTCTACCGGCAGGACCGCGTGGGCCTGGGCGGCCGTGCGTATCCGCTCTGGAAGTTCCGCAGCATGCGCACCGACGCGGAGAAGAACGGCGCGGTGTGGGCGCGCTCCAACGACGACCGCGTCACGCGGGTGGGCCGGTTCATCCGCAAGACGCGCATCGACGAGATTCCGCAGGTGTTCAACGTGCTGCTGGGCCACATGAGCTTCGTGGGGCCTCGTCCGGAGCGCCCGGTGTTCACCGAGCAGCTCAAGCAGCAGATTCCGTTCTACGGCGTGCGTGAAGCAGTGAAGCCGGGCATCACGGGCTGGGCGCAGATCCGCTACCCCTACGGCGCTTCGGTGGAGGACGCGCGCAACAAGCTGGAGTTCGACCTGTACTACGTGAAGAACGGGTCGCTGTTCCTGGACGTCGGCATCATCTTCCACACGGTCCGGCACGTGCTGTTGGGGCGGGGTGCTCGGTAGCAAGGTTGAGTAGTAGGCGTTGATGACCGTCCGCGGCCTCCGGTTGTCGGGGGAGGCCGGGATGCCAAGGGTGGGTAGCCATGGATTGGGATGGGCGAGGGGGTCGGAACATGGTGGGCATGGACGTGGACGCACCGTTCTCAGAGCAGTGGAGCCAGGACGACGCGCGCAACAAGCAGCAGGGCGTGGAGCGCAACGAACTGCTGCAGGCGCCGAAGAACCGTCCCACGCGCATCGTCGCGATGGGCGGCGGTACGGGCCTGCCCATGGTGCTCAAGGGGCTGGCCCGCCGCGCGGCCCCCAAGGGCGGCCAGCCAGGCGTGGACATCACCGCGGTCGTGGCGATGAGCGACGACGGCGGCAGCTCCGGCCGCCTGCGCCGCCAGCACGGCGCGCTGCCCCCGGGCGACATCCGCAACTGCCTGGTGGCGCTCGCGGGCGGCAAGAGTGCACTGAAGGACGTGTTCCAGTACCGCTTCGGCGGCGCGAAGGGCCTCGCCGGCCACGCGGTGGGCAACCTGCTCATCGCCGCGCTCGCGGAGCTGAAGGGCGACTTCCTGGAGGCGGTGCGGCTGTCCGGGGAGCTGTTGGGCGCGCAGGGCCAGGTGCTGCCCAGCACGCTCGCGTCGGTGCAGCTGGTGGCCCAGATGCATGACGACACGGAGGTCGTGGGCGAGCGCAACATCTGCCGCGCCCAGGGCCGCGTGCGCCGCGTGTCGCTCAGCCCCCGCTCTCCGCCGCCGGTGGACGGCCTGCTGGAGGCCATCTATTCGGCGGACCTCATCGCCATCGGGCCGGGCTCGCTGTACTCGAGCGTGCTGCCCAACCTGCTGGTGGACGGCGTGGCCCAGGCGCTGAAGGAGACGCGCGCGCTGAAGGTCATGGTGGCCAACCTGATGACCCAGCCGGGTGAGACGGACGGCATGAACTGCCTGGACCACGTGCAGGCCGTCATCGACCACGTGGGGCCGGTGCTGGACGCGGTGCTCGTCAACGGCCGTGCGCCCTCGGAGGAGTCCATCCAGCGCTATGCGCGCAAGGGCTCCTACATGGTCACGGCGGAGACGCGGGAGCTCCTGTCCTCTGGCGTGATTCCGGTGCAGGCGGACCTTCTCAAGGAAGGTTCCAAGATCCGACACGACAGCCGCAAGGTCGCTGCCTGCCTGCTGAAGATGGCGCGCAGCGGGTTGTAGGCCGCGCTGCCCATCACCACCTTGGGGCCCGTTCACATGGAAGCCATTCAACTTTCGGCCGCCTCCCAGGTCGTGGAAGTCAACGACCGGGCGGCCTTCATGTCCCTGGAAGCCGAGTGGAACCAGCTCGTGGAGACCACCTCCCACGAGCTGTTCTACCGGCATGAGTTCCTGCGGCTGTGGCTGGACAACTTCGCCGCCGGGGCGCGCATGCGCGTGCTGCTGATGCGCGGTGAAGATGGAACGCTCACCGCCGCGCTGCCGCTGGTGGAGGAGCGCACGTCGATGTACGGCGTGCCCGTGCGTCAGCTCACCTCCGCGGCCAACGCGCACTCCTGCCGCTTCGACATGCTGGCGCGGGAGCCGGATGCCGCGGCCCAGGCCTTCCTCGCGCACCTGCGCGCGACGGGCGGCTGGGACGTGCTGCGGCTGACGGACGTGCCGGACGGCGGCGTGGGCTTCCGTCTGCTGGAGGCCGCGAAGCAGGGCGGGCTGCCGGTGGGCGAGTGGGAGTCATTGCAGTCGCCCTACGTGCCGCTGCCCGCGAAGAAGGACGCGTACTTCGCGAAGCTGCCGTCCAAGTTCAAGGCCAACTGCCGCCGCCGGCGCCGCAAGCTGGAGGAGAAGGGGAAGGTCACCTTCGAGCGCGTCTCCGGCGGGTTGGATCTGGAGGGCACCCTGGAGGAGGGGCTGCTCCTGGAGCAGAGCGGCTGGAAGGGCGCGAATGGCACGGCCATGGCGCAGGACGCGAAGACGCGCGGCTTCTACACGGAGCTGGCGCGGGATGCGGCCTACCGCAACCGCCTGGCGCTGTACTTCCTGCGCGTGGACGGGCGCGCGGTGGCGTTCCAGTACGGCCTGGAGTTCGGCGGGCGCTACTTCCTGCTGAAGCCCGGCTACGACGAGTCCCTGAAGGAATGCAGCCCGGGGCAGCTCCTGATGGAGGAGGTGCTGGGGGACTGCCTGGACCGGGGGCTCACCGAGTTCGATTTCCTGGGGCCGGACATGGTGTGGAAGCGCGACTGGACGGATCAGGTCCGCCGGCACACCTGGCTCTACGTGTTCAACGACACCGCCTTCGGCCGGGCCCTGTGCGCGGCGAAGTTCCGGTGGGTACCGGCGGCGAAAGAGGTGGTGGCGCGATGGAAGAAGTGAAGACGACCGACAAGATGTTCGTGCCGTCCCTGCCCACGCTGTGGCCGGGCATGCTGATGGCCCCGCCGCGCCCGGGGGCGCTGCCGCCGTTCTCGTCTCCCAACGCGCGGTACTTCTACTTCGCGCGCAACGCCGTCTGGCTGACCATCAAGATGCTGCGCCTGGACGGCGGCGAGGTGCTGATGCCCGCCTACCACCACGGCGTGGAGGTGGAGGCGGTGGTGGACGCGGGCGCCATTCCGCGCTTCTACCGCGTGGGCAGCCGCTGGGACGTGGACGTGGCGGACGTGGCGAAGCGGATCACGCCCAAGACGCGCGCGCTCTACCTCATCCACTACGCGGGCTTCCCGGGGCCGGTGGACGCCATGCGCAAGCTGGCGGACGAGCACGGCATCCCGCTGATTGAGGACTGTGCGCTGTCGCTCCTGTCGTCGGACGGCGCGACGCCGCTGGGCACCACGGGCGACGTGGGCATCTTCTGCCTCTACAAGACCCTTCCGGTACCCAATGGGGGTGCGCTGGTCGTCAACGGCAAGCGTTCGTACAGCCTGCCGGAGCCTCCGGCGCCGCCGCTGGCGTCCACCTTCAGCCACACCGTGTCCGCGCTCTTGCAGAACCTGGAGCTGCGCGGCGGGGCGGTGGGCCGGGGGCTGCGCGGCCTGGTGCGCTCGGTGGGGCACGGCACGGTGAAGGCCGCGAGCATCGAGCGGGTGGCCACGGGCACGCAGCACTTCGACCGGCGGCACGTGGACCTGGGCATGAGCCCGTTGACGAAGCGGATTGCCCTGGCGCAGGACCTGGAGTCCATCGTCGAGGCGCGCCGCCGCAACTACTTCCTCCTGCTGGGCCGGCTGCGCGACGTGTCGCCGCCGCTCTTCAACCAGCTTCCCCCGGGCGTGAGCCCCCTGTTCTACCCGATGGTGGTGCAGGACAAGGAGCTGCTGCTGGCGAAGCTGCGGGAGAAGGGCATCGACGCCATCGACTTCTGGAAGCGCTTCCATCCCGCGTGCGACCCGTCGGAGTTCCCGGAGGTCGCGCAGCTGCGGCGGACCATCCTGGAGATTCCCTGCCACCAGGACCTGTCGCCGGAAGTCATGGGGCAGGTGGCGGACGTGGTCCGGGAGGCGCTGAAGTCCGAGCGCCGGCCGAGCAAGCGCGCGTCGTGAGGGAACAGGGGGTGGCTCCCGGGTTGCAATGGCACTCGGGGGCCGGGGCAGTGCTTCGGGAAAGGCATCAGGGTGACGCGGTGATCCGCGAAGACGAGTTGACGTCGGGGCCGAGGTTGACGCCGCGGCTGGACGTGGCGGCGGTGGGCAGTGCTTCGCAGCTGGCGGGGATGCGGGCGGAGTGGAACTCGCTGCTGGATGCGAGCACGGCCGGTCCGTTCAACGCGTGGGAGTGGCTGTATCCGTGGTGCCGGCGCATCGCGCCCGACGTGCGGCCGCTGGTGCTGACGGCGCGCGACAGGCTGGGCACGCTGGTGGGCCTGTTGCCGCTGGGCCTGGAGCACCGCTGGGTGAACGGCATGCCGGTGCGGCGCCTGGGCTTCCTGGGTGAGACGCACGTGGGCAGCGACTACCTGGACGTGGTGGCGCGCAAGGGCCGCGAGGCGGAGGTGTCCCGCGCGTTCTTCAACGTGCTCCAGGGGCTGCGCGACGAGTGGGACGTGCTGGATTTGACGGACCTGCGCGAGGGGTCGACGACGCTCGGCGTGGCGCGCGAGGTGTTCGGCGACGTGCGCGTGACGGAGCGCTATGTGTGCCCGTACGAGACGCTGGTGCCGGGCGAGCCGTTCGACGCGTTCCTCAAGCGCACGGGGCGCCGGGACAACTACCTGCGCCGGCGCAAGTGGCTGGAGAAGCAGGACGGCTACCGCATCGAGCGGACGGACGCGCCGGGGCAGCTGGCCGGGCCGATGACGGACTTCTTCCGGTTGCATGCGCTGCGCTGGTCCTCGGATGGCGGTTCGCAGGGCATCAAGGGCGCGGGGGTGGAGGCGTTCCACCGGGACGCGACGCAGTGGCTGGCGGAGCGGGGCCGGCTGCGGATGTACACGATGAAGGTGGGCGGCCAGGCGGTGGCGTCCGTGTACGGCATCCTGCATGGCCAGACGTTCGTGTACTTCCAGTCCGGCTATGACCCGGCGTGGCGCAACCGCAGCGTGGGCCTGGTGCTGGTGGGCGAGACGTTCAAGGACGCCATCGAGATGGGCCTGACGGAGTACGACTTCCTGCGAGGCACGGAGACGTACAAGGCCGACTGGGTGACGAAGCAGCGCCAGACGGTGTCCCTGCGCGCGCACGGCGCGGGCTTCGCGGGCACGTGGTTCACGCGCTCCGAGGAGTGGGCCCGCCAGACGCGCAACGCGGTGAAGGGCGTGCTGTCGGATGAGCTGGTGGAGAAGGTGCGCCGGTTCCGGCGGCGGAAGGCCGCGGTGAATTGACGTTCCGGGGCGGCGCGGCGGATCCTGGCGGGTGCCATGGAAAAGCTGCGCTGCGCCGTCCTGGATGACTATCAGGGTGTTTCCACGAGGCTCGCGGACTGGTCGTCCGTGAGCGGACAGGTCGAGGTGACGGTGTTCCGCGAGCACTTCTCCGGTGAGGAGGAGTTGGTCGCGGCGCTGTCGCCGTTCGACCTGCTCGTCGTCATGCGGGAGCGCACGCCGTTTCCGAAGGCGCTGCTCGAGCGGCTGCCGCGGCTGCGGTTGCTGGTGACGACGGGGATGCGGAATGCGTCCATCGACGTGGCCGCGGCCACCGCGCGCGGCGTGACGGTGTGCGGGACGGCGAGCGCGACCGAGCCTCCCGTGGAGCTGACGTGGGCGTTGATCCTGGCGCTCGCGAGGAACGTGGTGGGGGAGAGCACCGCCTTCCGGCAGGGTGGCCCGTGGCAGCACTCCGTGGGCGTGGACCTGCACGGGAAGCGGCTGGGGCTCCTGGGTCTGGGGAAGATTGGGAGCCGGGTGGCCCGCGTGGGTGCGGCGTTTGGGATGGAGGTCGCCGCGTGGAGCCCGAACCTCACGGACGCGAGGGCAGGGGAGGTGGGGGTGACGCGGGCCGAGTCGAAGGAGGCGCTCCTGGAGACGAGCGACTTCGTGTCCATCCACCTGGTTCTTGGGGAGCGTTCGCGAGGGCTGGTGGGGCGTGCGGAACTCGCGAGGATGCGGCCCGCGGCGTATCTCATCAATACGTCACGCGCGGCCATCGTGGATCAGGCCGCGCTGGTTGAAGCGCTCCAGCAGGGTGTCATCGCGGGCGCGGCAGTGGATGTCTTCGAGACAGAGCCGGTGCCCGTGGACGACGTGCTGCGGACGCTGCCGAACCTGCTCGCGACGCCGCACCTGGGCTACGTGTCCCAGGGGAACTACGCGACGTATTTCCGTGAGGCCGTGGAGGACATCCGCGCGTTCTTGGATGGCGCGCCCATCCGCAGACTGGGGTGAGGCTCAGGGAAGGTTGTCTGGATAGCTGGTGAAGAGCGCGTGGAAGAGCGTCGTCTTCGGAGGGGATTTCCAGCCCACGAAGACAGGTGCTGGATGGTTGGCGATGGCAGGGGGCAGCAGGCTCAACCCCATCGTGGACTCCATGAGTCTCGCCATCGTCACCGCTGGCTCCACGGAGGGCGGCTCCAGGTCGAGCTGCCGGAAGACTCGGCGCTCGTCGTACTCAAACTGGACCCGGTACACGGTGTAGACGGGCGCGATGATGCTGGCGCAGCCGACGTAGACCCAGTGCAAGCCGGACCGCTCAGGAGAACGCCTTGGGTAGATGGCGCACCAGAAGCATCCATCTCGAGACGTCGTGATGTCTCCAATGGAGTTCTGGGGAATGGAGCACATGTGCTTCGGGGCTGGGTTCCTGATTGGGATCTTCATGCGAGGGCCAATAGGTCTTCGCAATCTCCAGCAACTCGTTGGTAGATGGCACCATGGGTTACATGCCTCCGCTGGTGGACGGCCCCGTAGGTGTCACCACCACGGGCTTGATGCCTGCGGCACAGGTCTTGGGGACACGAGCACCTTCGATGGCGGCCTTGAGCGTGAGTTCGTAGAACGCCTTGAACTCCTCACAGGCGATTCCGATCGGCGTAGCCGGCGTCACACCAGAAAATGTGACCCTTGCTGCCTGGTTCGCGCAACTCGCGGAGAGGCTTTGGGCTTGCTCCAGAGAGATCGATCCCTGCGCACTGTTGGCGAGGGCATCTCCACGCCGAACCTGCAGTAGACCAACTCTCCCGTGTCGCGGGCGATGCCAACGTGGAGGCAGGCCGCCATCCATCCACCCGGCTTCTTCCCTCGCTGCTTCACCACTTCATGAAAGACGAAGTGACGGGGGCGCAGGGCGCCCTCCACGTACGTCGCGGAACCGCCTGTCGCGCAGGCGGATGACAACGCGACGATGCACAGCGCGACAGCGGCCTTCCAGACGCCGGATGCCCCCATGGCCCACCTCCAGGGGTGACACACTTACGGCGCTCAGCCTACGCCTACTGCTGCGCGACCTCCCCGCGCAGCTGGGCGATGGCGGGGGCCAGCTGCGGCGGCTGCATGTTCTTGGGCACTTCCACCGTGAAGCGTTCGAAATGCTCCAGCGCCCCAGCCTTGTCGCCCCGGCGCAGCGACAGGCTGCCCAGGAAGATGAGCGCCTCCTGCGCGTCCGGCCACGTGTCCACCAGCTCCGTCAGCTCCGCCTCCGCGCCCTGCAGGTCACCCTGCGACGCCGCGCGCAGCACGCCCCGGTGCACCCGCAGCTCCACGTTGAACGGATCCACCGCCAGGCCCTTCAGCGTCACCTTCAGCGCTTCGTCGAACTGCTGCTGACGGATGAGCTCGTGGCTCAGCATCGACGCGGCCTCCACGTCGCCCGGGTTCGACGCCAGCCGCTGACGCGCCTGCTCCAGCTCGTCGTTCACCTCGGGCATCTGCTGCGTCTGCTGCTGGGCCATGCCCGGCGGCGTCGCGCCCGTGCCCATCTGGCCTTCCTCACGCGGCTTCTGCTCGGAGACGAGCAGGTAGCCCAGCCCTCCGAAGAAGACCACCACGCCCGCGCCCCACATCGCGCCCACCATCTGCGGGTTGCGCGACGCCCAGCCCGTGGGCGCCGGCACGTTGCGCGCGGGCGCCTTCACTCCCTCCGCCTGCCGCTTCTGGTGCTCGTCCTTCGCGCGCAGCGCCGCGGCCGCTTCCTTCTCCAGCCGCGCCTTCTCCGCCGTGTAGTGCTCCGCGGTGAAGTGGTGCTTCTCCGCCTCCAGCGTGCGCAGCTGCTCGATGAGCGACTGCGCCCGCTGCGCCAGGTCGTCCGCCGTGCCGTCCGCCTTCGCCGAGGTGTCCTGCGGCAGCGCGCTCCCCGTCTTCATCTTCATGTAGAGGAGCCACGCGGCCGCCAGCACGAAGGCGACCGAGAGGACGATGATTCCGGGCAACCAGTTGGTGGGCTCGGGCTGCATGGCTTAGCGCTCCAGCTCCCGGCGCACGGCCTGGAGGTAGGGGTCCGCTTCGTCCGTGGACGGCGCGGGGGTGGAAGGGGAGGGGACCGGCGCGGCTTCCGCGGGCGCGGCGCCCTCGGGCAATGGCTGACGCTGCTTCAGGATGACGAAGAGGCCGCCCAGCACCAGCGCGACGGGCCCCAGCCACACGAACCAGTTGAAGCCCTCCGCGCGCGGCTCCAGCAACACCCACTCGCCGTAGCGCGCCACGAAGTAGTCGACGATTTCGGTGTCCGTCTTTCCGTCGGAGACCAGCTCGCGCACCTTGTCCAGCTGCGCGCGCGCCATGGATGACGGGCTGTCCGCCACCGACAGGCCCTGGCACACCGCGCAGCGCAGCTTCTTCGCCAGCTGCTGCACCCGCGCCTCCTGGGCCGGCGCGAGCGGATCACTCGCGGCCTGCTGCGGCGCGAACTGCCCCGTGGCAAGGCTCAGGGCGAGGGTCAACGAGACGAGGACGGCATTCATCGGGGGCTCCAGCGGGGGCCGTCCCTAACTACCGCCCCCTGACGGGTATTGCACACGGAATCCTGGGCCGCACGCCCGCCGCCCGGGCAGCCCTTCCGACTGAAAGCCGGCAGCCTAGCCCCGGTAGCCCGACTCGGGCTCCGTCTCCAGGTCCTGGTCCGGGTCGTAAGGGTCGTCCTCCGGCGGCAGGAACTCGGCCGGCTCGTCGCGGCCCAGCGCCTGGCGCACGGCATAGAAGCCCACCGCCACCAGTCCCAGGAGGAACGCGATGGGGCCCACCGCGAGCTTCACCCCCGCGAGTGCCCAGAGCAGGCTCACGCTCACCGCGCCCACCGGCGCCCACTTGAGGAAGGCCGGGCGCTCCACGTCCGGCCGCAGCGCCGCGAGCACCAGCACCGACAGCAGCACCAGCAGCGGCAGCTCCGACACCGGCAGGTCCCAGCCCGAGCGCGACGCGACGCCGCCTCCCGCGCTGTAGAGCGAGTCGTCCGAGGGCCGCGTCGTGGGAATCACGCGCAGCTCGGGCGGCACGCCGCGCACGCTGCCCGGCACCGGCGCGTTGTCCGGCAGGGGCGAGCCGTCCGCCATCACCTTGCCCCACGGCAGGAAGAGCGCCACCACGCACACCGCGACGCCCGCCAGCGCCAGCACCCGGGGGAAGCCCAGCAGCGAGCGCAGGTCGAAGTCGCGCGCCACGCCGTCCGGCTCCGCGATGACCAGCTTGTACTGCTCCACGGCGATGAGCGCCGTCCCCGCCGCCCAGATGGGGAAGAGCAGATTGAACCCGGACAAGAGCCGCACCGACAGCGCCACCAGCAGCAGCGTGAACGCGGCGGGGATTTCTGGCCGCATCAGCACCAGCGGCACGGAGTCCACCCAGCCGGGCGCGTTGCCGTCGCGGCGCAGCTCCCGCGCGACGAGCGACACGCTGCCCACCAGCGTCAGCAAGGTCCCCAGCACGCCCACGCTGGGGAAGAACGGCAGGATGGACAGCACCAGCGAGAACGCCACCACCCCCACGCCCAGCACGCTCTGCGAGTGCCCTGGCACGTCCTTCAGCCACCGGGGGCCCGTGTACGGATCCTCGTCCTCGAACTCCTCCGGCTGGGGCTGCGCCTTGGAACCGCGCGGGGGCGGAGCGCCGCTGGCCTGCCGCCGGTCTTCCTCCTCCTCGTCCAGGATCTCCGCCGCATAGGCCGGCTCGGTCATGGGGCGGCTGGGACGGTTGCTCCTGGCACTGCTGGCACGGGGCGGGGGCGCGGGACGCGCGGGCATCTTCGCGCCGCAGTTCTCGCAGTACATCAGGCGGACGTCCGCCGCGCTTTCACCGCACTCGGGGCACTGCATGGGGAGCCCACCTCGCTGGAGCAGGGGCCGGGGGAAGCCCTCGCGAACGACGCCGACAGATGGGACTTACTACGGTTTCCAGGGCTCCCGCGAGGCGGCCCCGGGACTCCCTCTCGGGCTCCCGGGCGCCTGCCTTCCAAGCGGGCTCAAGTTGACTCAGTTTTGACGCGCGGCTTCCGCCGTCGGACGGGCCGCCGGCTGGGTCAGCTCCTGCACCCGGGTGGCCAGCGTCTTCGGGTCGATGGGGCCCACGTGCTTGCCGCGGATGGTGCCCTGCGCGTCGATGAAGTACGTCTCCGGCACGCCCGCGACGCCGTAGTCCACCGCCATGCGCGAGCGCTCGTCCATCAGCTGCGGGAAGCTCGCGCCCATGCGGCGCAGGAAGTCGCGCGCGTTGGGCTCCGTGTCCTCGAAGACGACGCCCATGAACACGGCCTGGGCACCCATCTCGCGCGCGCCCCACTCGAGCACCGGGTGCTCGTACTTGCAGGGCCCGCACCACGACGCCCAGAAGTTGATGACCACCGGGCGGCCCTTCAGGTCCGCGAGCTTCACGGGGTCGCCGCCGTCCAGCGGCTTGAGCGTGAAGTCCGGCGCGGCCGTGCCCTTCAGCATGAAGGGCACCTCGTGCGGGTCGCGCCCGAAGCCCTGGAAGAGGACGAAGAGCAGCGCCGCCCCCACGGCGGCGAACACCAGGGGAAGCCGCCAGCGCTTCATGCCGCACCCCGCTCGGCGTCCGTGCCCGGCAGGGGAGGCGCCGCGCCCACCGGCGCCGCGTCCGCGCGCAGCACCGCCGCCCGGCGCGCGGGCCATACAGCGATGAGCGTGCCCAGCATCAGCAGCGGCAGGCTGTACCAGATCCATCCCACCAGCGGGAACACCCAGACGTTGAAGCTCGCCGTGCCCGTCGTCTCGCTGAAGGCCATCAGCGAGATGTACAGGTCCTCCTTCGGCGACTCACGCACCGCGGGCGTGCCCACGGGGTCCGTGCTGCGCTCGTAGTAGTTCATGCGCGGGCGCACTTCCGTCACGTCGCCGTTGGGCGCCGTCACCTCCAGGCGCGCGGCGACGTAGGTGCGGTGCGGCTCCTCGCCGCTGGACAGGCCCAGGTACTTCAGCTGGTAGCCGTCCAGCATCATCGTGCCGTCCTTCTTCAGCGTGCCGGACGTGTGCTTCACGTACGCGCTGGAGGCCGCCACGGCGACGATGATGATCACGATGCCCAGGTGCACCACGTAGCCGCCGAAGCGCCGGCGCGCCTTGCTCGTCGCGGTGGTCAGCGCCGTGACGAAGCCCTCCTTGCGCTCGGTCATGCGCACGCGCACCGGCACCACCAGCTCACGCAGGGTGATGAGGGTGACGAAGCCCGCCAGGCCGAACGTGAGCAGCGGGTACACGCCGCGCAGCCCCGCCGCGTAGCAGGCGATGGTGATGGCCACGCCCACCGCCGCGGGGATGAGGAACTGCCGGCGCAGCGTGGCCTTGTCCGGCGTGCCCCACGGCAGCACCGGGCCCACGCCCATGAGGAAGAGCACCGCGATGCCGCCCGGCACCGCCATCTTGTTGAAGTACGGCTCGCCCACGCTCACGCGGATGCCGCGCACGGCCTCCGACACCAGCGGGTAGAGCGTGCCCAGCAGCACCGTGAAGGTGATGGCCACGAACACCAGGTTGTTCACCAGGATGCTCGCCTCGCGCGACATCAGCGACGAGAGCCGGCCCTCCGGCGCCAGCAGGTGGCCGCGCGTGGCCAGGAGGCCAATGCACACCACCAGCAGGACGGCGATGAAGACGAGGAACGTGGGCCCGATGTCCGACTGGGTGAACGAGTGCACCGAGTTGAAGATGCCGGAGCGGGTCATGAACGTGCCCAGGATGGTGAGCACGAACGACGCGAGCGCGAGGCTCAGCGTCCACAGCTTCAGCATCCGCTTGCGCTCCTGCACCATGGTGGAGTGCATGAACGCCGTCGCGGTCAGCCACGGCAGGAACGACGCGTTCTCCACCGGGTCCCACGCCCAGTAGCCGCCCCAGCCCAGCACGGCGTACGCCCACCACGAGCCCAGCACGATGCCCAGCGTGAGGAACATCCACGCGATGAGCGTCCAGCGCCGCAGGGGCGCCATCCACGCTTCACCAATCTCCCCGCGCAAGAGGCCCGCCACGGCGACGCCGAACGGCACCGTCATGCCCACGTAGCCCGCGTAGAGCATGGGCGGGTGGATGATCATCAGGAAGTGGTTCTGCAGAAGCGGGTTCGGGCCTGGACCGTCCGCCGGCACCGGCGACACGGCGCCCCAGGGGTTGGCGGGGCCCGCGATGAGGAAGGCGAAGAAGACGCCCACGGCCAGCATGGTGCCCAGCGCCAGCTGCATGTAGCGCGCGTGCTCCTTGCGGTGCACCCAGGCGAACGCCGCCAGGTACACGCCCATGATGAGGCCCCAGAAGAGGATGGAGCCTTCCAGCGCGCTCCACAGCGACACGATGGTGTAGATGAGCGGCGTCGCGCGGCTGCCCACCTGGGCCACGTACTTCACGCTGAAGTCGTGGTTGATGAGCGCTTCCACCATCACCAGGTTGCTGCCGATCATGCACGCGGCGAAGCCCCACACCGCGCGCAGCACCCAGGGGTAGCTGGCGTCGTTGCGGCGCATGCCGCCCACCAGCCCCAGGATGGCGCCGAAGGCGGCGAAGGCCAGGCCCGCGAGGACCAGCCCATAGCCCAGCATTCCGTTCACGGCGCCCCCGGCGGCGTCACGGTCGCGGTGGTGGCGCCTTCAGCCAGCGTGTCCTGCCACTTGCGCGGCTCCTCGCCTTCCTTGGGCGCGCGGTACTCGTTGGAGTGGTTCACCATCAGCCGGTTGGACGTGAAGACGCCGGACTTGTCGTAGGTGCCCTCCACCACGACGCCGATCTTCTCGCGGAACATCTGCGGGGGCGTCTCCAGCGAGCGCACGTGCACGCTCTTGGCGTCCGCCTCCGGGCCGTCCGCCACACGGAAGTCCAGCGTGGTGTGGGACTCGTTCCACTGGATGCTGCCCGGCTGCACCACGCCGCCCAGGCGGATGGTGGCCGTGTAGGCCTTGTCTCCGTTGGAGATCAGCTCCGACGGGCTCCAGTAGTAGACGAGGTTGTCCCCGATGTTGCCGAAGGCGATGAAGCCAAGGCCGGCGCCGGCGAAGAGCAGGGCTCCCAGCGCGATGAGACGGTTGCGGTTGACGGGCGTCATGGGCTCACTCCTTCGAATCGGAAGCGGCGCGGGGACGGCGCGCCCAGAGGGACACCGAGTAGAGCACGAAGGCGGCCACGGTGATGCCGTAGCAGGCCCACACATAGCCCCAGCCACCCTGGAGGCGGCCACTGCCCACCTGGGCCAGGAGCATCAGCGACGTCAGCGAGGTCATGTTCAGGCCACCTTCGAGGAATGGGACGCGCGCAGCGCGGGGTCATCCGTGGGCAGCGCCTCCGGCAGCGCCACCTCCGCCTTCCGCTCCGCGAGCGCGGTGCGGTAGCGGTGCACCATGAAGACGATGAGCAGCGCCAGCATGCCGAACGCCGACACGCGCAGGGGCAGCACCATCTGCGGATCCACCGTCTTGGGGCTGGACTGCACCTGGTGGAGGCTGCGCCACCAGCGCACGGAGAACCACACGATGGGCAGGTTGATGGCCCCGATGATGGCCACCACCGCGCTCCACACCGCGCGCTTCTCCGGGTCTTCGACGAAGCGCCGCAGCACCAGGTAGCCCGTGTAGGACACCAGCAGGATGGCTTCGGACGTCAGGCGCGGATCCCACGACCAGTACACGCCCCAGGTGGGGCGGCCCCAGATGGAGCCGGTGATCATGCCCAGCGTGCCGAAGAGCAGGCCGACCTCCGCGGAGGCCTCCGCCATCGCGTCCGTCTTCCACGACTGACGCAAGAGGTACGTCACCGCGGCCACGAAGTTGATGAACATGGCCATCATGGCCATCCACTGGAGCGGCACGTGGACGTACATGATGCGCTGCACTTCGCCCATCTCACGGTCCGGCGGTGCCCACGCGAGGCCCAGCCACCAGCCCGCGCCCAGCAGCGCCAGCGTCACCGCCGGCAGGCCAAACTTGACGAACTTGTTCATCCTTCAGTCCTCGATGACCCGGGGAAACAGCACGAAGCCCACGCCCCAGTAAATCAGATTGAACCCCAGCAGCAGCCCCTGCCATGAGCCCAGCTGCTGCATCGGGTCACCCTGGAGTACGAGCGTGGTCCCCTTGGCAGCGGACAGGAGGGCCGGGATGACGAGCGGGAACAATAGCAGAGGCAGCAGCACATCCCGTGCCCGGGCATTGCTGGAGATGGCCGCGTACACGGTCCCCGGGGCGCTGAGCGCCAGGCTGCCCAGGACCAGGATGCCCGCCAGGTCACCGACCCCGGTGACGATGCGCACCCCATAAAGGGCCACCATCACCGGCACAAGGACCACCGCCAGCGCCAGCAGCAGCAGGGCGTTGCCCAGCGCCTTGGACAGGAAGATGGCGCGCGCGTCCGCCGGGGCCAGCCGCACGCCGTCCAGGCAGGCGTTCTCCGTCTCCACGCGGAAGGACTCGCCCAGGGACAGCACGCTGGCGAAGAGGATGGCCAGCCACAGGTAGCCGCCCGCGTTGCGCTCCAGGAGCTTCGTGTCCGGGCCCAGCGCGAAGGAGAAGAGCAGCAGCGTGGCCATGGCGAAGAACACCAGCGCGTTGAGCCGCGCGCGGGTGCGCCATTCGATGAGCAGGTCCTTGCGCAAGAGGACGAGCGTCGTCGCCAGCAGGCCCGGGCGGCGCTTCGCGTTCGGGGCGCTCATGCCACCACCGCCCGGCCGTCCTGCAGGTGCAGCCGCTCCTCGCACAGGCTCAGCCCCTGTTCGATGAGGTGCGTGGCCAGCACCACCGTGGTTCCGCCGGCCTTCAATTCCGCGATGACGCCCTCCATGTCCTGGATGCCCGCCGGGTCCAGCTCACCGAAGGGCTCGTCCAGGAGCGCCAGGGCAGGGGCCTTCATCAAGAGCCGCGCGATGGCCAGGCGCTTGCGCATGCCCGCGCTGAAGCCTCGCACCGGGCTGTCCGTGCGGCGGGTGAGGCCCACCCGGTTGAGCAGCGCGTCCGCGACGTCCTGCGGCGCGTCCACGCCCAACAGGCGCCCCAGCACCATCAGGTTCTGCTGCGCGGTGAGGTCCTCATAGAGGAAGCTGGCGTGGGACAGGAGCGCCACGTCGCGGCGCACCGCTTCCCGGTCCTTCACGGCGTCGCGGCCCAGCACCTCCACGCGGCCCGCGGTGGGACCGAGCGCGGTGGCGACGAGGCGCAGGAGCGTCGTCTTCCCGGAGCCATTGTGACCGGTGAGCAGCAGCGAGCGGCCCGCGGGCAGCGCGTAGGTGAGCCGCGCCAGCGCCCACCGGCGTCCATAGCGCTTGCTCACGTCATGGAGGGCGAGCGCGGGCGCTGATCCAGAGGGGAGAGGGGGCATCGGCGGGCCGTTTCGTAGCCTTAAACCCCGTTGTTCACCAGTGAAACCCCTGGGGTCGCCCGCCGGAGGACAAGAAGTTTTTACGCCTGCTTCTTCCGCTGCTTTCGCCGGGGGACTGAAAGGTTTTCGCCACGGGTGGGCGCGCGACTGCCCTGGTACACCCAGGTACGACCTCCAAAGGGGTGTTCCTGCCCTCTGGGGCACGGGGTTTCCCGGGGTTACGGGTGATTTCCACCACCTACCTGCCCTGGCATCCAGCATGCACACAGGCGGCGCGGGGCCCGGTCCATTGGGGGGAGCGGGCAGACGGCGAAAGCCGCGAGGGAGGCGTGATGGCAGGCAGGGTGTTGCGGCGGGCGGCGAAGGCGGCGGCGGCGGGATTCCTCCACTACAGCGGGGTGCGCAAGGCGATGGCGGCGTACCGCCGTTCTCAGTCCGGGGGCCGGCGCATCCTCATCGTGAGCTACCACCGCGTGGTGAGCGACTTCACCGGGGAGCTGCAGCGCTCCATCCCGGGGCTGCTCATCTCCCAGGAGACGTTCCGCCGTCACCTGGAGCAGGCGCACGCGGCGGGCTTCGAGCTGGCGAGCATTGGCGACGCGGTGGATGTGATGGCGGGCCGCCGCACCGCGAAGAAGGACCTGTTCGTGGTGACGTTCGATGACGGCTACCGCGACGTGTACCGGTACGCGTACCCGGTGCTGAAGCAGATGGGTGTACCGGCCATCACCTACCTGCCCACGGCGTTCATCAACACGGACAAGCGCTTCAACCACGACCGGCTGTTCCACCTGCTGCGCCGCGTGCAGGAGCGCCGCTTCCGTCCGGACTACGACACCATGCCCAGCCCGTCGGTGGAGCTCCTGGGGCCCATCCTCACCGGGCAGAAGACGACGTCCGCGGCGCTGGACGACTTCATCGGCGAGCACCCGACGCGCGTGCTCACGGGCATCATCGACTCGCTGGAGCAGCAGCTGGGCGGCGGCGCGGACCTGGTGCCGGAGCAGGGCGACGTCATGAACTGGGACGAGGTGCGCCAGATGGCGCGCGACGGCTTCGAGTTCGGCGCGCACACGCTGGGCCACACGGTGCTGACGCTGGAGCCCACGGCGGTGGTGGAGAAGGAGATCGTCGAATCCAAGGAGACCATCGAGCGCGAGGTCGGCATCCAGGTGAAGGACTTCGCGTACTGCAACGGCTGGTACTCGGATGAGATGATCCGCGTGCTCAAGCAGAACGGCTTCCGCTCCGGCGTCACCACGGAGGACCTGCCCAACCGCGTGGGCGGCGACCCGTTCGCCCTCAAGCGCAAGGTGATGTGGGAGAACTTCAGCCTGGGGATGATGGGGGACTACTCGTCGTCCCTCACGGTGTGCCAGTTCGATGACTGCTTCGGCGTGCTGGGCATGAGCCACCCGGTCCTGGGCCACCGTCCGCACGTCCTCGCTCCGGCCGTCAGCGGCACCACCAACGTGCTGGTCCAGGAAGCGGCCGCCGCGGAGGCCGCGCTCGCCCGGGCGACGCCGGTGGAAGTCGTGGACGTGACAACTCCGGTGATCGCGACGGAGCCGCGGGTTGCGGCCGCGGTGGCGGGTGCGCAGGTCGTGGTGGCGCCGAACGTGGCCCTTGCCCCGGAGGCGGCGAAGCCGGAGGAGCTCCAGTGAGTGCGTCACCCAAGCCGGCCCGGTCCCCGTCGTTCCTGGGGCGGGCCGGCCCGTTGGTGTTGGCCCGGTTGTTCACCGCCGGGCTGACGCTGTCCATTCCGCTCGTGCTCGCCCGGGTGCTTCACCTGGACGAGTACGGCACCTACTACCAGCTGTTCCTCATCGCCACGACGCTGTCGTACGTGCTGCCGTTCGGCGTGGCGCAGAGCCTCTACTACTTCCTGCCCCGCGCGGAGGCGAAGCGGCCGTACCTGGGCCACGCGCTGCTCTTCGTGACGGGCGCGGGCGTCGTGGCGGCGGGGCTGGTGTGGTTCTTCCTGGGCCACGTGGCGGCCTACTTCAACAACCCGGCGCTGATGGATCACCGCGCGGCGCTGGCGCTCTACACGGCGTTCTTCCTGGGCAGCTACCCGCTGGAGATTTCGCTCACCAGCCAGGGGAAGACCAAGGCGTCCGCGGTGGTGTACCTGGCGTCGGACGCGGTGCGCTCCGGCGTGATGGTGCTGCCGCCGCTGTTGGGCTTCTCCCTGCACGGGATGATGATCGCCGTGGCCTGCTTCGCGGGCCTGCGCTACGTGGCCACCTGGGTGGTGTCCCTGCGCGGATCCACCGGTCCGCTGGTGGACTGGAAGCTGTTCAAGGAGCAGCTGGTGTACGCGGCGCCGTTTGGTGCCGCGATGTGCCTGGCCATCCCCCAGCAGAACGCGCACATGTACGCGGTGGCGGGCGTGGTGGCCCCGGCGGTGTACGCGCTCTACCGGGTGGGCTGCTTCCAGCTGCCGGTGGTGGACCTGCTCTACACGCCCACCAGCGAGGTGCTGATGGTGCGCCTGGGCGAATTGGAGCGCGAGGGCCGGCTGGAGGAGGGCGTGGAGGCCTTCCGGGAAGCGGCCGGCAAGCTGGCGTACGTGTTCCTGCCCTTCGCGGCGTTCCTGTTCGCGGCGGCGCCGGAGTTCGTGGGGGCCATGTTCGGCCAGAAGTTCCTGCCCGCGGTCCCCATCTTCCGGGTGAGCGTGCTGGGCGTGGTGCTGTCGATCCTGCCCATGGACGGGACGCTGCGGGCCCGGGGACAGACGCGGGCCATCTTCGCGTCGTACCTGGTGAAGGCGGTGGTGACGGTGCCGCTCTTGTGGTTCGGCGTGAAGTACTTCGGGATGATGGGCGGCATCGCGTCCTGGGCGCTGGCGGAGATGGTGGGCAAGGGCATGCTGCTGATCCGCGTGCCCCGCGCGCTGTCCACGCCCGAGCGCCAGCTGGGGCTCAAGGACGTCATCCCGTGGCGGGAGCTGGCGCAGGCGTCGCTGGCGGCGTTCGCGGCGGGCGGGAGCATCTTCCTCTTGCGCTCCGGCGTGCATGACACGTGGGTGAACCTGCCGGCGGGTTTCCTGTGGCGGGTGCTGCCCCTGGCGGTGGCGGGGCTGCTCTTCGTGGTGGGGTACGTGGTGGGGCTGTATGCGCAAGGCGTTCGCCCGTGGAGCGCATTGCAGTCCCTCCGTCCCCGCCGGGCGGCCTGATTCACCGTCGGGTATTGCACGCGTGGGGGGCACTTCCCTCCCCACGCGTGGGTACCTACCTTCCAGGCGTCACGGATTTTGGGCGAGGGCGAGGAGAGGCGTGATGGGATTCGACGCGATGACGTTGTACCGGATGGCGCATGGGCTGAAGAAGCGCGGGGTGCCGTTGCTTCCCGCCGTCCTTCGCAAGGCCATCTACTACCTGCACAGCTCCTACATCCCTGAAGACGCGGAGCTCGGCGAGGGGACGCAGCTGGGCTACGGCGGCATCGGCGTGGTCATCCACAAGGCGGCGAAGGTGGGCCGTCACGTCCTCATCTCGCAGCAGGTGACCATTGGCGGACGCTCCGGGCTGGAGGGCGCGCCGGTGATTGGCGACTACGTGCGCATCGGCGCGGGCGCCAAGGTGCTGGGCAACATCCACGTGGGTGACTTCGCGGTGATTGGCGCCAACGCGGTGGTGGTGAAGGACGTGCCGTCGGGCGCGGTGGTCGCGGGCGTACCCGCGAAGGTCATCCGCCAGGACGCGGATCCGCTCACCACGTACCAGCGTGAGATGGGCCTGCTGCCCCAGCGGACGCCGCCGAAGCTCACCCAGGTCCCACGGCCCTCCGCGCAGGCTTCGGCGCGCTAGGCACTTCGCTTCGTTGGAGAAGGGGGCTTCCTTCATGCGCGTGCTGCTCGTCGGGGACTACCCGCCGCCGTACGGGGGCGTGGCCATCCACGTCCGTCAACTCCATCAATTTCTGCGCGACCGCGGGGTCGAAGCGAAGGTGCTCGATATCGGGAAGGGTGGCCGGCCGGCTCCGGACGTCCTCCCCGTGCACGGCGCCGCCGCCTTCGGCCTGCGGCTCGCGGGATTCACCTCCGCGGGCTGGACGGTCCACCTGCACACCAGCGGCAACAACCCGAAGGCGTGGGTGCTGGCGGCGCTGGTGGGCACCATGCCCGGGCCGCGCTCGCCGCGCGTCATCACGCTGCACTCCGGGCTGATCCCGGACTACCTGGCGGAGTCGCAGGCCCGGCGCGTGTTCGCGCGCACGGCGCTGGCGGGCTACGCGCGGGTGGTGGCGGTGTCCCCGGCGGTGCGCGACGCGGTGGTCGCGTGCGGTGTGCCGGAGGAGAAGGTCGTGGTGCATCCGGCCTTCTGCGGTTCGCAGGTGCGGCCCGGTCCGGTGACGCCGGAGGTGGAGGCCGCGCGGGCCCGGCGCAGTCCGCTGCTCGCGATGGCGCACCACCCTTCGCCCGTGTACGGGCGCAAGCAGATGTTCCGCGCGCTGAAGCTCGTGGCGGAAGAGCACCCGGGCGTGGGCCTGGCGCTGTTCGGCCCGGGCACGCGCTCCGAGGAGTTCATCCGCGACGCACGCGAGCTGGGCGTGGCGGGGCTCCTGGAGGACCTGGGCGAACTGGAGCACGCGAAGGCGCTGGGACTCATTTCCCAGAGCGACGTCTTCATCCGGCCCACGACGCACGACGGGGACTCCATCTCCGTGCGCGAGGCGCTGGCGCTGGGCGTGCCGTGCGTGGCCAGCGACGTGTGCGCGCGGCCGGAAGGCACGCGCTTGTTCAAGGCCGGGGACGAGCGGGCGCTGGCGCAGGCGGTGCGCGACGCGCTGGCGGCGGGCCCGGCGAAGGTGACGGCTCCGGATGCGGGGCCGGTGATGCTGGACCTGTACGCGGAGTTGCTGCCGTCCGGCATGGCAGGTGCAGGAACCGTGAACGCGGCGTGACGGAGTGGGGACGGGTTGGGGCGCCTTCGAGGGAGAGGGCGCGCTTCAGGGCTTTCAGCACGGAACTTTTGACTTCAGGAGAAGACGATGCGGCGCAGTGAAGAGATGGACCTGTCGAAGCGGGCCCTTCGTGGGCGGGACCTGGTGGTGTTCTCCAACGACTGGGACGGGGATCCGCTGTCGAAGGTCCACATCATGCGGATCCTCTCGCGGGACAACCGCGTGCTGTGGGTGAACAGCATTGGCAACCGCGCGCCCAAGGCGAACGCGCACGACGCGCAGCGGATCATCAAGAAGCTGAAGACGTTCACCCAGGGCATCAAGGAGGTGGAGCCCAACCTCCACGTGCTCGCGCCGCTGGCGATTCCGTTCTACGGCTCGGAGACGGTGCGCCAGGCGAACCGCCACCTGCTGCGGCTCCAGGTGCTTCGCGCGATGAAGCAGCTGAAGTTCGAGCGCCCCATCTCCTGGAGCTTCCTGCCCGCGTCCGCGCCGGTGTCCGGCACGCTGGGCGAGGACTTCGTCGTGTACCACTGCGTGGACGAGTTCTCCGCGTTCAGCGACACGAACGGCAAGCACATCGCGGAGCTGGAGGAGCGCCTCTTGCGCCGCGCGGACATGTGCATCACGTCCGCGGAGCGCCTGTATGAGAACAAGAAGCGCGTGAACCCTCGCACGGTGCTGGTGCGCCACGGCACGGACCACGCGCACTTCGTGAAGGCGTGCGACCCGGCCACGAAGATTCCGGAGGACATCGCGAAGCTGCCCAAGCCCATCATCGGCTTCTTCGGGCTGGTGGCGGACTGGATTGATCAGGACGCCATCATCGCGTGCGCGAAGGCGCACCCGGAGGGCTCGGTGGTCATCGTGGGCAAGACGACGCCGGACTGCGACGACAGCCGCCTGCGCGCGGTGCCCAACATCCACATGCTGGGGCGCAAGCCGTACGCGGATTTGCCGGGCTACAACAAGGCGTTCGACGTGGCGCTCAACCCGTTCGTCATCAACGAGCTGACGCTCAACTCCAACCCGCTGAAGGTGCGCGAGTACCTGGCGTCCGGCCTGCCGGTGGTGTCGTCCGACCTGCCGGAGGTCCGCAAGGTGGGCCTGTGCCGCATCGCCACCACGCCCGAGGACTACGTGAAGCAGGTCAACGAGGCCCTGGCGGACAACCCGGGCCCGAACCGGGAGCGCGCGGAGAAGATCTTCCACGAGAGCTGGGAGGCCCGCGTCGCGGAGATCCGCCAGCACGTGGGTGAGGCGATGCTCGCGGCGGGCAAGAAGCTGTAGGTCCGGTCCGGTACCGGGCGACAAAGAGGGCGCGGGTCCGGAGCGTGTGCGCGCCCCGGGCACCGCGCCTTCGTCATTCGCGCGGGTCGTCCCCGCGGCCCGTCACGCGGCGCTCCAGCAGGGCGTAGCGGCGGGCGAGGCGGGCGTAGTCGGCGGGGCGGATGGGGGTGCGCTCCTTCGTGCGCAGCAGGTCTTCCTTCGCGTCCAGGTAGTCGCGCGCGGGCACGCCGCAGGTCTCTTCCAGGAGGCGCGCGGCCTCCGCGTCCGGCAGTGAGGGGGCGATGCCCAGACGCTCGTGCATCAGGCGCCGCAGGCCGGTGTCGAGCTCCGGCAGCAGCTCCGCCTCCACCTTCGCTCGGCGCATGAGCCATCCCAGGGAGCGCACGTATTCGCGCGACGAGCGGTGCCGCTCCATGCGCACGGGCCGGGGGGCGCCGAAGCGCGTGCCTCGGGCGACGACGTAGACGAGCCCCACGGCGAGGCTCTGCGCGATGAAGACCCACAGGCCCTGGGCCAGGGGCGGACGGGTGATGACGGCGTGGTGGAACTCGTCGAAGCGCAGGGGACCGCGCGCGGCGAGCGCATCCCAGAAGCGCAGGTTGTCGAGCAGCTCCAGGCGCCGGTTCTCCGCGAGGTCCGGGCCCGCGGCGACGTAGACCTCGCCCTGGCCCAGGCCCCAGCGCCACAGCACGCCCGCGCCGCCCAGGCCCGCCAGCGGCACCGCGTCCTCGTGTTCCACCCGCAGGCTCCGGTCCCGGGCCACGCGCAGGAGCGACAGGTCGCGCAGCGCGCCCGCGGGCAGCCACACGTCCACGGTGACGCCAGCGGGATCCACCCATTCGGAGGACAGGCCCTGGTGGTTCGTCCCGGGCAGTGCGCCGGAGGCGATGTGCAGCCAGTCCTCCATGCCCGGCTGGTGTTCGCCCAGCGCATGCGGAGACAGGTACACCAGCGTGCCGCCGCCCCGGACGAAGCGCTCCAGCGCGGCGACCTCTTCCTTCGTGATGGGCTGGGCCTGCGGCGCGGCGATGACCAGCGTGCGCGTGCCGGAGGGAATCGAGTCCAGGGATGACGTCTGCGCGCTGACGTCCCGCCCACGTTCCTCCAGGTAGACGAAGAGGGCCTTGAGCCCCAGCGGGCCCGGGTTCGTGATGGACGACACGGGCGAGTCCGGCGGGGCCTCGTGCGAGGCCAGTCCCACCGCTAGCGCCACGGCGATCATCAACCCAAGGACGACCGCGACGCGCGCGTTCCTCACGGCCGGACCTCCGCGAGCGAGCCGTGCAACTGCTCCACGGACTCCACGAAGCGCGTGGCCTCTTCGCGCGACACCGGCTCCAGCGAATAGAAGGCCTGGTCGTACCAGCCCACCAGCCGTTCCACTTCACCCGTCACGCGCGCGGGGGCACCTCGCGTGGGCAGCTCCGCGGCGAGCTCGCGGTTCGTCTTCACCCGGTCCGGCCGCGCCAGCTTGCGCTGCTCCAGCGTGGACAGCAGGCCCAGCAAGCCTTCACGAATGGCCTCGCGCGCGTCCTCCGTCTCCAGCGCGGTGCGCGCCCGGCCCAGGTGTTCTCCGGGCGTGTCCAGCTCCAGGGGCGCGGCTTCGCCCTCCACTCCCGGCGCGGTCACGGTCTTCCTGCTCCGGCGCCAGCGCACCCGCAGCACGCCGAACAGCACCACCGCCAGCGCCAGACCCAGCATCACCGCGCGCGTGGCCACCGCGAAGCCCTGCGCGCCCCGGGATTCGAAGAGTCCCTCCAGCCAGTTCTGCAGCTCTCGCAAGAGGCGCGTCAGCAGGTCGCTGTTGCGCTGCCGGGCTCTCGCGAACTCCGGCCGGTCGAGGATGGCGCGCAGCCGCTCGGGTTCGCTCGTCACGCCGGGCGCCACGGCCGGCTCCGCGTCCAGGTTGCACACGGCCTCCAGGTACACGGTGAGCTGCCGGGCCCGCTCGGGCGCCGTCTGTCCGGAGGTTCCGGGCGGCAGGGGCACGCCGTCCAGGGACTCCACCAGCCGGTTCACCTCCGCGTTGAACGCCTCGGGCCGTGAGCGCGCCGTGTCCTCGAGCCGGCGCGACACGGCCTCCCGGTCAGCGCACGGGGGCAGGGCGGTCAGCAAGAGGAGCAGGGGCAGGGCGGGCACGGTGTGTCAGGTGGACGGCGTCGCCGGCTCCGCGGTCGCGATCCGCCGCTCCAGGTCCAGGCCCTCGCGGCGCACGCGCATGTCCACGTAGAAGAACGCGGACACCACGAAGCTCAGCGGCGTGAAGAAGGACTGCCCCACCACCTGCAACAGCTCCGCGGGGACGAGCAGCGCCTGCGGAATGGCCGCCTGGGCCGCCGGATCCAACAGGTTGCCACCGTAGGCGAGCCGGACGATCCACGCGGGCAGCCCCGACACCAGGCTCACCGCGATGAGGATGCCGCCCACCACCGTGGACAGCACCATGGCCCGCACCGTGCCCCGGCCAAAGAAGCCCGGCTCGACACGGCCCTTCAGCAGGGCCCCGGAGCGCTTGAACGCCGCCCACGCCCCCACGTCCTCCATCGCCAGCACGGGGGGCAGGAGCATGAAGCGCAGGAAGTACCAGAGCACCGCCGCCAACGCGCCCACGCCCAGCACGATGGCGCCGATGATGATCAGCGCGATGCTCAGCACCGTTCCACCGCCCGTGCCCCTGCCGGTGACGGCCGCGACCACGCCCAGCCCCATGACGAGCGAGCCGGGCAGGCACAGGAGGAGCGTCACCCCCGCGGCCCACGCGATGGACAGCAGATAGGTCGCGGTCAGGGTGCCCAGGCGCGACACGGCCCGTCGCAGACCTTCCGACGGACGCACCGGCTCACCCAGCCGCGCGGGAATCACGTACCGGGCCGCCGCCGTGGTGGCCACCCAGAAGTTCCACACGAGGAACACATACAGCACGAGCATCAACCCCAGCACGAGGCCGGACTGGGCCAGTGCCTGCGTGGGGTCCGTGCCCGCGGGAGCCCCACCGAACCCGGGCAGTACGCCCACCGTGCGAGTCATCGCGACGGTGAACGCCTTGACCGCGATGTAGTTGAGCAGGTCGAACCCCAGGACCAGCACGAACAGGGGCTTCAGGTGCGCGCGCCAGAACGTCGCCGCGCGGTCGATGATTTCTCCGATGGCGAGGGGGCGCAGCTCAACGGAGGTCGGGGAGGGCGTCACGGCCGCGCAGCATAGCGCCGCCTCAGTCGCGCGGGGGCCGGCATGCGTCCAGCAGCGCGCGGGCCGCGGCGAGCGGATCCCCGGCCTCCAGCACGGCGGAGATGACCGCGACGCCCCAGGCCCCCGGCACCTCCCGGGCCCGCTCCGGCGTCATCCCCCCCAGCGCCAGGGCAGGGCAGGGCAGCCGCTCCGCGAGCACGCTGAACCCGTGAGGTCCCAGCGTGTCGCGCGTATCCCCCGGCTTGGACCCCGGCGCGAACACGGGGCTCACCAGCGCCAGGTCCGCGCCTACCGCGCGTTCCGCCTCGCGCGCGTCATGCACCGCCATGCTCACCCACCGGTCCGCGGGCAGGAACGGGCGCACGTCGCGGGGCGAAGGGCCGGAGGCGGGCAGATGCAGGTGCGCGCCCACGAGCAGCGCGACATCCAGCCGGCCATTCACGAACAGCGTCCGGCCCCTGCACACGTCCGCCAGGAGCCGCGCCTCCTCCAGGAACAGCCGCCCGGAGGCCTCCGGGTGACGGTGCTGTACGGCGACGTCCGGCCCCGCCTCCAGCGCCCGCTCCAGCGCGGTGAGCAACCGCGCCCGGGGCAGCCGCCAGTCCGTGATGACCACGAGGCGGGGCAGGGCGGGCACCGCTACTCCACGAGCCCTTCGATGGGGCTGGACGCGGAGCCGTACGCCTTGCGCGGGATGCGGCCCGCCAGGTACGCGTCGCGGCCGGCCTCCACCGCCTTCTTCATGGCCACGGCCATGCGCACGGGATCCTTCGCGCCCGCGATGGCGGTGTTCATGAGCAGCGCGTCCACGCCCAGCTCCATCGCGATGGCCGCGTCGGACGCCGTGCCCACGCCCGCGTCGACGATGACCGGCACCTTCACCACTTCACGGATGAGCCGCAGGTTGTGCGGGTTGCGGATGCCCAGCCCGCTGCCGATGGGCGCCGCCAGCGGCATCACCGCCGCGCAGCCCGCGTCCTCCAGCTTGCGCGCGGTGATGGGGTCGTCGCTGGTGTACGGCAGCACCGTGAAGCCTTCCTTCACCAGGATGCGAGCGGCCTTCACCGTCTCCTCGACGTCCGGGTAGAGCGTCTTCTCGTCGCCGAGCACTTCCAGCTTCACCCACTTGCTCATGCCCAGCTCTTCCGCCAGCCGGCACGTGCGCACCGCGTCCTCCGCCGTGTAGCAGAGCGCCGTGTTGGGCAGGAGGCGCATCTTGTTGCGGTCGATCCAGTTCATCAGCGACGCCTCGCCCGTCGCCTTCAGGTCCAACCGCCGCACCGCCACCGTGACGAGCTCCGCGCCCGACGCTTCGTGGCACTGCTTCATCACCTCGTGACTGGGGTACTTCCCCGTCCCGACGATGAGCCGCGAGGTGAACGTCACCCCCGCCAGCGTGAAAGGCTTGTCCGCGATGCCGCTCATGACCGTCTCCTCTCCAGGGCCTGCGCTCACCCGCCACCCACGAAGGTGACGATCTCCACCCGGTCCCCGTCCTGGAGCCGGTGCTCGGGATGACGGGCGCGGCGCACCACCTCCGCGTTCACCTCCACCGCCACCCCCGGGCCACTGCCCAGATTCAACAGCGCCAGCAGGGACGAAAGGGTGCTGCCCTCTGGCAGCGTCCGCGCTTCTCCGTTGACCCACACGTTCACGGCCTCACGGCTCCTTCCGGCCCCCCTTCGGACGGGGCCCGCCGGTGCCAGTACAAGGGCGGTTCTGCCCTGTCAACGCACAGCCTCCCCCACGCAACAGGCCTGCTTCAGCGCACGGGAACGGATTTTTCGCGCTCGTTTGCGTTTTGTTCCGCCTCCCCAGCAGGCAGGCGGCCAGGGCCTCCCTCGGGCGCGGGCCGCCCCTGCTCATGTCTCCCCGCGTTGCCAAGCGCTGTGCAGGTACGGGGGCAGCGACCAGTTTCTGCCCAACGCCGGGGAACAAATCACCGGCACTCAAGAACACACTCACAGGGGGCGGTCACACATGCGGAAGCTCATGATTGCGGTTACGGCGGTCGCGGGTCTGACGATGGTCACCGGCTGCAAGAAGGATGATGTCCAGGCCCAGCGCGAGGACGTCGCCGAGGCCCGTCAGGAAGCGGCGCAGGAGACGGCGGAGGCCCGTCAGGACGAGAGCCAGGAGCTGGCGTCGGCGCAGGAGAACGCCAACGAGGACGTCGCGGAGGCGCGCCAGGACGCGAACGACAAGATCGCCAGCGCCAACGAGGAGGTCCGTGACGAGGAGCAGGACCTGGCCGAGGCCCAGGCGAACCGCAATGAGGACCTGGCCGAGGGTGGCTCCGGCATGGCCGGCACCACCAGCGCCGCCGCGGCGACCACCGTCAACGGCCGCGTGCTGTCCAAGTCCGGTGACACGCTGACGCTGGTGGACAGCTCCAACAAGGAACTGAAGATCAAGACCAACGACAAGACCGCGCTGATGGACAACGGCAGCCGCGCGGTGAAGCTGGACGACATCCAGGAAGGCTCGCAGGTGCGCGCCTCCTACGTGATGGACGGCAAGGACATGGTCGCCCGCGACGTCACCCTGGTGGCGCCGGTGAAGAAGCTGGACAAGTAACCCCGCGCCTCACGCGCCTGACGTCCTTCCGGACTGGGGAAAATACTTGAAGGCGGCGGCTCCCACCCTCGCGGTGGGGGCCGTTTCCTTTTTAGTCGGGGAAATGCCCGGTGGGGTCGGATGGGGATGTCTGACCCGGGTGGTAGGACGCGGGCGTGAGGAGTTCCTCATGCCTTCCCACCCCCGGGAAGCGCCTCTTCGTCAGGAGCGTCACCCACGATGGCCACCCATCCCCCCGCGTCCTCCGCGTCCCGGCCCTTCATCCTCTTCACCACCGGGGCCACGTCCTATGAGCTGGTGCGCTACCTGGGGTCGCGCGCCGGAGGGGAGCTGCTGCTCGCCCGCCGGCACTACGCGCGCACGCCGGGCGGATTGGTGCTCATCAAGCGGCTGCGCGACGTGACGGATGACGTGGCGAGGGCGCGGTTGCGGGAAGAGGTGAAGCTGCTCATGCGGCTGTCCCACCCGGCCATCGCGCCGGTGTACCTGGTGCGGGTGCATGACGGCGCGCCCCACCTGGTGACGGAGTACGTGGACGGGCCGTGCCTGGAGACGCTGTCCAGCTTCGCGGCGCTGCGGCGGCGGCCCTTCTCGGAGGCGTTCGCCGCGTACGTGGGCGCGGAGGTGGCGGACGCGCTCCACCACGCCCATTCGCTGGAGGACGCGCGCGGCCTGCCCGTGGGCGTGGTCCACCGCGACATCAGCCCCCGCTCCCTGCGGGTGGACGTGCACGGGCGGGTGCGGCTGTCGGACTTCGCGCTCGCGTGGTCGCGGATGCCCGGGCGCGTGGTGACGGAGCCGGGGCTCGTGCGCGGGGACGTGGCCTATGCGTCGCCAGAGGCGCTGGAGGGCCTGCCGCTGGATGGCCGCGCGGACCTGTTCTCCCTGGGCATGGTGCTGCTGGAGCTGCTCACCGGACTGCACCTGCTGGACCTGGACGACGTGGAGCGCGCCGCCCAGCAGGCCCAGCCCGTGCCCGGAACGCGCGGGCTGTGCGCGGAGACGCCCAGCTGGCTCCCCGCGCCGCTGATGGCCGCGCGCATGGCGTGCCTGACGCCGGCCCACGTGGAGCAGGCCACGCGGGGGCTGTCGCCGGGCATGCGGGCGGTGCTCCAGCGGGTGCTCCAGCGCGACCGCGACCTGCGCTTCCAGACGGGCGCGGAGCTGCGGGACGCGCTCCGGGGCCTGCTGAACGCGGAAGGGCGGCCCTATGGTCCTCCTGAAGCGCTGCGCGAAGTGGCGGAGGTGCGCACGGACGCGCTCGTGGACCCGGCGGGGGCGGCGGAAGCGGGGCTCCCGCTGGAGGACGACCTCTGGGATGGCTGCGAGGACGACGGCGCGGACTGGACGTGAGGCGTGACGGCGGGAGGTCCCGGGGCGCTTGTCATCGCGGGAGGCCGTGACGAAGACTGCTGGCATGGGTGACGTGAAGGAGCTGCACCGTCAGTGGTGCATCGCGGATGGACACGCGGATTCGCTGATGTGGAACCGCGACCTGTGCGAACGGTCGACGGAGGGGCACGTGGACTTCCCCCGCCTGCGCGAGGCGGGGGTGAAGCTGCAGTGCTTCACGCTGGTGACCCGGGGCTTCCCGTTCATTGGCGGCTTCCCGCTGTTCGCCGCGTGGCGCAAGTGGCCCCGCGAGGCGCGCGGGAGCGAGTGGACGCGCGCGCTCTGGCAGATTGAAAAGCTGGACGCCTTCTGCGCCCGCTCCGGGGACACCGTGCGCGTCGCCACCACGGGGGCGGGGCTGGAGGACAACCTCGCGCACGGGCGGCTGTCGGCGGTGCTGGGCGTGGAGGGCGGCCACGCGATTGAAGGCCAGGTGGAGCGGCTGGCGGAGCTGCACCGGCGCGGGGTGCGCTTCATGGGGCTCACGCACCTGTCCAACAACGACCTGGGCGGTTCGTCGTTTCCCATGATGGGCAACCGGGGGCTGACGCCGCTGGGGCACCAGGTGATGGAGGAGATGGCCCGCCTGGGGATGAGCGTGGACGTGGCGCACGCCTCCGAACAGACGCTCACGGACCTCTTCGCGCATCCCACGGTGCGCTACTTCTGTTCGCACACCGGCGTGCGCGCGGCGGGCGGTGGCTGGCGCAACCTGTCCGACGAGGCCCTGCGCACCATTGCCCAGCGCGGCGGCGTGGTGGGCATCATCCTGGCGCCGGTGTACCTGGGCGGCGACACGTGGGACGACGTGGTCCGCCACGTGGAGCACGCCGTGGACGTGATGGGGGAGGAGGGCGTGGGCGTGGGCAGCGACTACGACGGCATGGTGGCGCTGCCCCGGGGCATGCGGGATGTGACGGACCTGCCCCGACTGACGGAGGCGCTGCTCAAACGACACCCGGAGTCCTGGGTGGAACGTGTGATGGGTGGCAACTTCCGGCGTTACTTTCGGGAGACGCTCGGCGGCGGTTGACAGCGAAAAACCTGTCGCGAAGAGTCGCCGGCACCCATGAACCGTCTTCCCCTCGCGCTCTTTTCCCTCGTCGGTTTCTTCCTTCTTTCCGGCTGTGGCGGGCCGGGTTCGGGCGACTCGTGTGACGGCGGCGAATACGTGTGCCAGGACGACGCGCAGGCCCTGGAGTGCCGCAACGGCATCTGGCGCGCGCTCGCGTGCCGGGGGCCGCTGGGCTGCCGGGAGCTGGCGGACAGCGTGCGGTGCGACACGTCCCTCAACCAGGAGAATGACGGGTGCTCCATTGCCGCGGAAGGCAAGGGCGTATGCAGCCCGAACAGCGCCGCGCTCCTCACGTGCCAGCAGGGTGTGCTGGTGAAGACGGCGGATTGCTCGTCCTGCGCCGTGCAGGACAACCAGGCCGTCTGCCAGCCCTGACTCCGGCGATGTCAGCGCTCCGGTTCCCCTCCGGAGGACGGGGGAGGGGGCGCGGGCAGGTAGCCACCCGCGGCCATGCGCTTCCCGGACCGTTCGTACATGGCCGGTGAGAGGCCCTGGACCCCGGTGCCGTCAATCCACCGGTTGTAGAAGTTGAAGAGGGCGCAGACGGAGACCGCGTCGTAGACGGCCTCGTCCGACCAGCCGGCCGCCTTCATGCGCTCCACGTCCTCGCGGCGCACGTCTCCCGGTGTGTCGTTGAGTTTGTCCACGAAGGCGAACAGCGCCTTCTCGGCCTCCGGGATGGGGGCCGTCTGCACATCGTCCAGCACCGCCTGGACGTGCTCCTTGCTGCCCAGCAATTCCGCCGCGACCGCGGCGTGAGAGCCCGTTCAAAATACGCAGGCGTTGCGCCGCGACGTGTACGCGGCGATGAGCTCCCGCAATCCGGCCGACAGCGGCGACGGGCCGCGCATCACCTCGTGGGTGAAGGCGGACAGCGCGTCCGTCATGCGAGGCTTGTACGCGAACAGGTGCCAGATGCCCGGCGGCGTCATGCCCCCGGCCCGCGCCATGGCGATCATCTTCCCGTAGTGCCCGTCGGACTCGTGCGACTCCACGTCGGGCAGGTACATGTTTTCCGGAGCGGGGGACTTCATCATCGCGCACTTCCCTGGCGAAAGGACGGGGACGCCGCCCATCAGGCCAGCGACGCGAGGAAGCTGTCCAGCACCGAGTTGAACGCCTCCGGCTGTTCCTGGTTGGGCAGGTGCGCCGCGCCGGGGATGACCTCCAGCCGCGCGCCCTGCACCAGGTCCGCCATCTGCTTCGCCTTCGCCAGCGGCGTCACGGTGTCGTGCTCGCCCACCACGACCAGCGCGGGCCCCGCGTAGCGCGCGAGCAGGTCCTTGCTGTCCAGCCGCAGCGCCATGCCCCGCTGCGCGGCGGCGATGGACTCCGGCGACACGGACAGCCCCAGCTTCGTCACCTCGCGGCCCACCGGTGAGTCCGGCCCCGCGTGGACCAGCTTGGGCACCAGTCCCTGGACGACGGACGCGGTGCCTTCCTTCAGCGCCTGCTGCGCGGTGGCCTCCCGCTTGTCCTTTCCGGCGGCGTCGTCCGCGGTGCACTGCGTGTCCGAAAGCACCAGCCCGCGCACCCGGCCCGGATCCTCGCGCAAGAGCGCCAGGGCCGCGTAGCCACCCATGGACACGCCGCCCACCACCGCCGTGTCGATGTTCAGCGCGTCCAGCAGCGCGAGCGCGTCCTGCGCCAGCTTGCGCATCTCCGTGGGGCCTTCGCCTGGCCGGCTCTGCCCGAAGCCGCGCAGGTCCGGCACGAGGAAGCGGTAGCGCCCGGACAGCGCGGCCACCTGCCGGTCGAACGCGGAGCCATCCAGCGGGAAGGCGTGCATGAGCAGCACCGGCAACCCCTGGCCCACGTCCCGGAAGTGCAGCGCAACCCCATCCACGGCGACCGTCAGCATGCGTGCCTCCTCGCGGCCCGCCGCAGGGGGCGGCGTCAGATCCACTTCTTGTACTTGAACCAGCCGACGAGCCCCAGGGGGAAGCCCACCATGGTCACCCACATGGCGGCGTACCAGCCCTGTCCCGTCAACTGTTCGAAGTTCTGCCCGAAGAAGCCCACGATGAAGGACAGGGGCAGGAAGAGGGTGGCGAAGATGGTGAGCTGCTTGCTGATGTCGTTGGTGCGTTGGGCCACCATGGACAGGTAGCCGTCCATCACGTTGCCCACCACGTCGCGGCTGGCATCAATCTGCTCGTAGAGCCGGATGAGGTGGTCGTAGACGTCACGGAAGTACAGCGTCGTCTTCTCCTGGATCTGCGGGATGCCCCGGCGCGCCAGCATGCCCACCACGTCCCGCTGCGGGGACAGCACGCGGCGCAGCGTCACCAGCGCGCGCTTGAGCTGGAAGATGCGCTGCAGGTGCTCGGGATCCGGCTCGGCGAAGATGGCGTCCTCCAGGTCGTCCAGCTGGTCGCCGAAGTCGTCCATGATGGGGAACTGCGCGTCCACGAGCGCGTCCGCGAGCAGGTAGAGGATGACGTCCACGCCCCGGCCCAGGGTGCCCGCGGGGTCGTCCTTCACGCGCCGCAGGACGGTGTCATGGCTGGGCAGGCGCAGCGCGTGCACGCTGATGAGCCAGTCCTGCGCGAGGAAGAAGTGATGCTCGTGCAGCGTGAGCTCCGTGACGTCCGGACCACAGCTGAAGCCCTGCAGCACGATGAACTGGTGGTGCGGGTATTCCTCCAGCTTGGGCCGCTGGTCCAGGTGCAGGCAGTCCTCCACGGCCAGCCGGTGCAACTGGAAGCGCTCGGCCAGGCGGCCCAGCACCTCCGCGTTCGGCTCCAGGACGTCGATCCATTTGGGCCCCGGCTTTTCGAGCAGTTCTTCACCCCCCGAGACAGCCCTGCCGTCTTCCCACAGACAGACCTGGATCATTTCCGTGGACTCCCCGGCCCACCCCTCGGGCCCGGGACGCTTGCTAGAACTCCCCGGACGCGATGTCGAGGGGTAGAGTGGGGGCAACGTGTCCGCTGCCGCCGAGAATCCACCGCCGGCCTCCCTGACCCCGAGGCTCGAACAAATCCTCCAGTCGCTGCCCGACCGCGCCTTCGCCGCGCGGCTGCGAGCGGTGTATCTCGCCGCGGCCCAGGCCATCTCCCGGCTGAGCGACCTGGACCTGGTGAAGTACGAGACGCCCGTCGTCGACGCCAGCCCCGACCTGTCACTGTGGGAGGAGATGGCGCCCGTCATCCGCGACACGGTGATGGACGTCAACGCGCTGCTCAACGTCATCCGGGAGCAGTTCCCCGGCACGCCGCCGGCCGCGTCCAGCAAGGGGCCTGGAGACGTGCCCGCCATGCTCCAGGAGGGCATGGCCCGGCTGGCCCAGAGCATCACCCAGCTGGGTGAGGCCATGCGCAACCCGTCCGTGGTGAGCGACCGCTGGCAGCTGTTGGCGGAAATCCAACGCTTCCGGTCCGACTACCGGGAACAGATGAGCCAGCTCGTCTTCGAGTCCGCGAGCACCTTCGGCGAGGTGTCTCGCGCCCAGGTGGTGCCCGGCTACGAGGCGGAGGTGAAGGCGGCCGTCACGGTGCGCGCCATCACGTCCGACCTGTCGCGCATCGTCACGGCGCGGCTCAACAAGGTGCGCGACGCGAAGCCGGAGGAGGTGCTGTGGAACGCGCAGCAGCTCCAGACGGAGCTGGACGCCTTCGGCCGCACCGCCGCGTACCGGAACCTGCGCGCGCAGGACAAGCGCCACATCGTGGAGGCCCGCGCGGAGATTGGCGCGCTCGCGCTCGAGAGCGCCCCGGAGCAGGGACGGCTGCTGGCGGTGACGGAAGGGCTGGAGGAGCTGGTGCGCGGCCTGTCCGCGGTGAACCAGCGCCAGCTGCTCATCCTCCACGACCGCGAGGTATGGGCCGCGTGCGGCGTGCGCCTGGAGCGCGCGCTGATGCAGTCGAAGAAGGATCCGGTCGCGTCCGCGAAGGCGCTGGCGGAGGCCGCGGCCAGCGCGCAGTCGCTCTATGGCCGGGACCCCACCATGGACGCGTTCCTGCGCAAGGCGCGCAAGCTGAAGCTCGCCACGCTCACGGGCCCGGAGCTGCTCTCCACCATCGAGTCCTTCCAGGCCCAGCTCGCGCAACTGGACGTGATGTGAAGACAGTGAATGGGAAGGCCGTGGAGCCGCGCCCCCTGCGGCTGGCGGACCTGTCCGGCGTGCAGGGCGTCTTCACCGACGTGGACGGCACGCTGACGACGGGCCACAAGCTGCGCAGCCAGACGGTGCGTTCCCTGGAGCAGCTGTCCGCGTCCGGCCTGCGCGTGGTGCTGGTGAGCGGCCGGCCGGCGGGGTGGGGTGAAGCATGGGCCCGCCAGCTCCCCGTGGATGGCGTCGTCGTGGAGAACGGCGGGCTGTTCTTCCTCAAGGACGCCAGGGGGAAGCTGCGCAAGGTGTACCTGGAGCCTCCCGCCCAGCGCGTGGCGAACCGCCAGCGCCTGGAGAAGGAGGTCGAGCGCGTGCTCGCCCAGGTGCCCGGCGCGCGCCTGTCCGTGGACAGCCGCTACACCGAAGTGGACCTGGCGGTGGACTACAACGAGGAGGCCCGGCTGGGCGATGAAGGGGCCTCCCGCATCGAGTCGCTGCTCAGGGCCCGGGGCGTGACGGCGGTGCGCTCGTCGGTCCACGTCAACTGCTGGCTGGGCCGCTTCGACAAGCTCTCCGCGTCGCGCCGCTTCGCCAAGGTGGCGTGGGGCGAGAAGCTGGACCCCGCGGACGGCCGGTACGTCTACGCGGGGGATTCTTTCAACGACGCTCCGATGTTCCAGGCGTTCAAGCTGGGCGTGGGCGTGGCCAACGTGCGCGCGGTGTTGGACCGCATCGACGCGCCGCCGGCCTTCATCACCCGGGCGCCCGAGGGGCGGGGCTTCGAGGAGCTGGCTCGTGCCCTCCTCGCCCGCCGCCGGACGACCCGCAGTCGCAGTCGAGGAGTTTCAACGTGAATGTCGTGAAGCTGGAGCTGGCCCGAGGCCTGGGGCGTCACCTGCGTGCGGGGCACCCGTGGGTGTTCCGCAAGGCCCTGGAGCACACGCCGCGGATTCCGGCCGGCAGCGTGGTGGACCTGACGGAGAACGGGAAGTTCGTCGCGCGCGGGTACTACGATCCGCACTCGGCCATCGCGGTGCGCGTGCTCACGCGGGACTCGCGCGAGACGGTGGACTCGCGCTTCATCACCCAGCGCGTGCAGCGTGCCCTGGCCGCGCGCACGGCGCTCATCGACCTGAAGGACACGGACAGCTACCGCCTCATCCACGGCGAGGGCGACGGCCTGCCCGGCGTGGTGGTGGACCTGTACGCAGGCTGGGCGGTGATGAAGCTCTACTCCGCGGGCCTCACCCCGTACCGCCCCCTCATCGTGGAGGCGCTGAAGGCGGGCGTCCCGGGCCTCAAGGGCATCCTCGGCCGCGACGAGGTGGGGCGCGACGACGTGGAGGAGGACGACGGGCGCGGCAGCGGGAAGATGCTGTGGGGCGAGGAGGCCCCGGAGCTCATCCCCATCCGCGAGCGCGGCGCCGTCTTCCTCGTGGACGCGTGGAAGGGGCAGAAGACGGGCTTCTTCCTGGATCAGCGTGAGAACCGCTACCTCATCCGCCGCCTGGGGCAGGGCAGGGACGTGCTCAACTGCTTCAGCTTCAGCGGCGGCTTCTCCGTGAACGCGGCGCTGGGCGGGGCCAACAGCGTCTTCTCCGTGGATCAGGACCCGGAGGCCATCGCGCTGGCGCGGGAGAACTTCACGCGCAACGGGCTGCCGGCGGCGAAGCACGACTTCCTCGCTGCGGACGTGTTCGCGCTCATCCAGTCGTTCAAGGAGGAGGGCCGCACGTTCGACCTCATCATCCTGGACCCGCCCGCCTTCGCGAAGAGCCAGCGCGCGGTGGAGGCGGCCGTGGACGGCTACGCGTCCCTCAACCGGCAGGCCCTGGCGCTGCTGCGTCCCGGCGGCCTGCTGGCCACGGCGTCGTGCTCCGCGCGCGTGACGGGGGACATGTTCATGGGCGCCGTGCGCGAGGCGGGCTTCAAGGCCGGCGTGGACCTGGCGCTGGTGGAAGAGCGCTACCAGCCGCCGGACCACCCCGTGCGCCTGCAGTTCCCGGAAGGGAAGTACCTCAAGTTCTACGTGATGCAGTCGGTGTAGCGGCTTTGGCCCCGCCCCCGGAGCGCGCCTGACATGGGGCGCGCCTCCGGTGGTGCCCTGGGGTGCTCAGGTGCCGAAGACCTTGTGGGCCACGCGGTCCAGCACGTCCTTGCCCCAGACGACGCTGGCCTTGCCCAGCCGGTCCAGGTCGCGGGTGAACTCGCGGCCGTCCGGCATGACTTCGTAGGTGCGGGTCAGGAAGAGATTGCCGGTGTCGGGCTCGAAGTCGACGTTGCCGCCGCCGGTGTCCGTGCCTTCTTCCTGCTGCTGCTGGAAGCCCTCGATGATGCCGGGCTTGGGCGGTTCGCGGAACCGGTAGATGAGGGCGCTGCACTTGAGCGCCGGCGGCGACTCGACGTGCTCGAAGGCGTACTGGCCTTCGCCGTTCATCATGCCGCCCAGCCCCTGCTCGTTGAGGCCCTCCGTGACGCCGGCACCCTGCGTCTGGAGGTACCACTTCACCAGCTGCCGGGCCGCGTCGCGCGTCATCGGGCCCCCCGCGGGCGGCGCAGGACGCGCCAGGCCCATGGAGGACAGCAGCCACTGAATCTTGCTGGAGAACGTGCTGATCACTTCGCGGGGATGACGCGGTCCGCGACGCGGTTGAACACTTCGTCGCCCCACACGAGGCTGGCTTCCACGAGCCGGTCCACGTCTTCCTTGAACTGCTGCTCCGACGGCACCACGCCGTACGTGCGGCTCAGGAAGAGGGACTTGTTCTCGGTCTCGTAGTCCACCTTGCCGCCGCCGGCATCCGTGCCCTTCTTCTCTTCGTCACGGAACCCGTCGATGACGCCCGGCCGGGGCGCGTCGCGGAAGCGGTAGATGAGGGCGCTGCACTTCAGCGCCCCCGAGTCCTTCACGTGTTCGAAGTAGACCTGCGCGTCGCCAAGCGCGGCGCCGCCAAATCCCTTCGCGTTCAGCCCGGAGGCCTGCGCATCGCCTCCGTGGGCCCGGATGAATGACTGCACCAGTCGCTGGGCTTCTTCGAGCGTCATACGTGCAGTCATACCAGTCCGGACCCGGGATTAGAACTAGCCGGCGCGAGCCTGGTCGAACGGGACGCGCTGGTTGAGGTACGTGTCGTTGATGTTGTGCGCGCCAGAGAAGATGCTCTTCTCGGAGAAGTAGCGGATCTTCGCGTCCTTGCCCGCGTGCTTGAGCAGGTCCAGGGGGCCCTTGCCGCTGGTGCCCAGACCGAAGAGGCCCGGCACGGGGTCCTTGTCGTTGACGTAGTGGACGTACTTGGGGCCGTCCGGGTAGGTCGCCGCCGCGGCGCCGAAGGTCTCCACGGAGACCTTGCCCAGCTTCTCCTGCACCTGGGCGGGGGACAGCCCGTCTTCGATGCGCAGCCGCTTGGCCACGTCGTTCAGCGCGCGGCTGGTGATGAGGCCACCCTGGCTGTGCGCCATCAGGTGCACGTCACGGCCGGCCTTCAGCTCCGTGTAGAGCGAGTCCGCCAGCGTGTCCACGGCCGGGTTCTTGCCCTTGTCCATCTTGTCCGTGATGCACTGGCCCAGGTCCTTGAAGAAGCCCTCGGTGGAGTTGTGGATACCGATGGTCTTCTGGCCCGTCTTGTCCGCGATGGCCTGCATCGTGGTTTCCTGGCCCGCCTTGTCCGTCATCATCCCGTTCACGTAGATGATGGTGCCGGGCTGCTTCACGCCGCCCTTGGGCTCGTAGGCCGGAATCTGGCTCAGCGGGGTGCTGGCGTCGAAGGCCTGCCCGCCCTTGCCCATGATCTTGCCATCATAGGCCTTGTCCTTCGCGCCGGCCGGAGCCGTGAACACGGCCGCGGGGGCCGCGGTGCGCACCGCGCTGTTCGACGCCTTGGTGTCGAAGCCGTCCTTCACGGTGTTGGCCGGCTTCGCCGTGGCCGGGGTGGCCGTCTTGGCCGGAGCGGCCGCGCCGGTCGTCCCCGAGGTCGTGGTGGTGCGCGCGATGTTGTTGTTGGAGGTGCGCCCGATGGTTCCCATGGCTTGAGGCTCCTGCGGTGTGCGGATTTTTGAAGGGGGAAGGGAAAGCTTGATGCGTTGATCCATTCTCACCCGAAGCGCCGAAAAGTTGCGAGCAGGTCACGGAATGTGTGCAACGCGCTGCGGCACGCGGCGTCCGGCAGGGGACGCCAGACGGGAATCCAGCCCGAGCGCATCCGGGAGGACGGCTTAAGGTGGGGGCATGGTCCAGAAAGGTCAGTTCCTGGAGCGCTCCACGCTCATCCCCGTGGGTTCGGCCGGCACGGTGATGGAGGGCACCGTGCACCGGGGCCAGAAGTCGCCGCCGCTGCTCATCCTCCCGCCCCGGCCGGAGGAAGGAGGCGGGATGGATCACGTCCTGGCGGCGGAGGTGGCCTTCGCGGTGGCCCGGGCGGGCTTTCCCACCTTGCGCTTCAACCACCGGGGCGTGGGGGCCAGCCAGGGCGTCCGGGGCACCGGCGGGGCGCTGGTGGAGGACGCGGAGGCGGCGATGCGCGTGGCGCTGGAGAACGCGGGGACGACGGCGCTCGCGGTGGCGTCCCTGCACGGCGGGGCCCGGGTGGCGCTGGCGCTCCAGGAGCGGCACCCGGCCGTGGGCGGACTGTGTCTGGTGGCGCCGGATGTGGACCCGCTGTCACTCGTGCGACTGTCATGTCCGCTGCTGGTGATCGTGGGGGCAGAGGACACCCGGGTGCCCCGGGCGGCGCTGGCCGCGGCTGTCGCGGAGGCCGGGGGCGATTTAGAGGTCATCGACGATGCCGGGGCGACCTTCCATCGCAACCTTCCCCAGGTGGGGCGGGCGGCGGCGGCATGGCTCCAGCGCCTGGCGGGCGGGTAGGGCGTTGGCGTGCAAACCGTTGGACTTCTTCACCTTTCTTCATCCCCGGCGCCTTGCACGGCCGGCCGGGGGGCGGACAGACTGAAAGCGCAGACCCAATCGTCCCGCCGTGCGTTCGTAGTGGGTCTTCGAGGCGTCTTCGTTCAAGGAGTGTCCCGATGCGGATGAGGCGATGGAACGTGGTTCTCGCGGCGCTGGCCCTGTCGGCCTCGGCGTGCGCTTCCGCGTCGCGGGAGCCGGAGGCCCCGGCCGGGCAGGACCTGGCGGCCGCGCAGGCGGAGGTGTCCCGGGCGGTGGCGGAGGGCTCGGACGACGTGGTGTCCGGCGCCATCGTGGTGGACTTCAAGGACGGCACCACCAAGGAGCAGTTCGACGCCTGGGAGCAGGAGTGGGGCGTGGACCTGGAGTTCAACTCCCTGGAGGGCCCCCGCACGGGCGTCACGCTGGCGGTGGGCGTGGACGGCGTGGAGGACGTGCTCCAGCGCATCCGCCAGAACCCGGCGGTGGAGTCCGCCGAGCCGCTCATGCAGGTGCGCACCAGCTACACGCCGAACGACCCCCAGTTCGAAGCCCAGTGGAACCTTCGGATGATCGACATGCCGAAGGCCTGGGACGGCAACCGGGGCAAGGGCGTGGTGGTGGCGGTCATCGACACGGGCATCGCCTACGAGGACCACGACGACTTCAAGCAGGTGCCGGACCTGAAGGGCGTGTCGTTCGTGAAGGGCTATGACTTCGTCAACGACGACGAGCACGCCAACGACGACCACGGCCACGGCACGCACGTGGCGGGCACCATCGCGCAGGCCACCAACAACGGCGAGGGCGTGGCGGGCGTGGCGTTCGACGCGACGCTGATGCCGCTCAAGGTGCTGAACCACTTTGGCAGCGGCACCTCCGCGGACATCGCGGACGCCATCCGCTTCGCGGCGGACCACGACGCGAAGGTCATCAACATGTCGCTGGGCGGTGGCCTGTACTCGCAGGTCATGGCCAGCGCGGTGGACTACGCGCGCAAGAAGGGCGTCACCGTGGTGGCCGCGGCGGGCAACACCGGGCGCGGCCGGGTGGAGTTCCCCGCGGCGTACCCCGGCGCGGTGGCGGTGAGCGCGGTAGGCCCGTCCGGTACGCGCGCGCCGTACTCGTCCTACGGCAAGGAGCTGGACATCGCGGCGCCCGGTGGTGACAAGAGCCGGGGCGATACGGGCGGCATCCTCCAGAACACCATCGACCCGCGCGACCCGGCGCGCTCCATCTACGCCTGGTACCAGGGCACCAGCATGGCCGCGCCGCACGTGGCCGCCGTCGCCGCGATGCTCTACGGCGCGGGCGCCACCACGCCGGACGAGGTGGAGCAGGCGCTCTACGCCGGCGCCAAGGCGGCGGAGAACCAGGCCTGGACGGAGGAGTACGGCCACGGCGTCCTCAACGCGAATGCCTCGCTGAAGGCCTTCAACGGCGCTTCGCCCCGGTGGCCGTCGCTGGGCTGGGCCGCGGCGCTGCTCGCGCTGGTGCTGCTCACGCTGCGCGGTCGCGAGCGTCCGGGTTACCTCAACGTCCTCTTCCGCCCGGCGTTCCTCGTGCCGCTGGTGCTCTCCACGGTGGGCTTCTTCTTCCTGCGCACCTGGTTCGCGGGCGCGGCGGGCGCTGCCCAGGACGTGGTGAGCGTGGCGTCGCTGCCCATCCCGGACTGGCAGCGGATCATCTTCGGCCGGGGCACGGTGAACCCGCTGTTCTACAGCGCGCTCATTCCCCTGCTGCTGTCGCTGCCGGCCATCGCGTGGCGGGGCTTCCGGCCGGCGGTGGGCGGCCTGGCGTTGGGCTTCGCGGGCTTCCTGGCCTACGCGGCGTGGGTGGGCGCTCCGGCGCTGGCGTGGATGCCCTTCACCTTCCTGGCGAAGCCGTGGCTGGGCTTCAACACGGTGGTGTGCCTCGTCATCGCCCGCGCGATGCTCAAGCGGGGGGACGCGTGAAGCTCTCCGGCACGGTGCAGTACCAGGACCTGGAGGGCGGCGTGTGGGTCCTGAAGGCAGACGACGGCCGGACGTACCAGCTCGCGGGCGGTGACCGGAAGATCAAGAAGGACGGTCAGCGCATCTCCGCCGAGGGCAGCATCCAGCGCGACGCCGTCACCGCCGCCATGGTGGGGCCGGTGTTCCACGTCAGCTCGTACAAGCCGGAGGAGTAGCGGGGTGCCCGGGGGGAGCCATCCCTCCGGGCCTCAGAGGCGGATGTCGGGCTTGCTCTTGCTCTTGGCCTTGAGCTTGCCCTTACCGGGGCCATACGCCTCCGACTGCCGGAGGCGCTCCTCTTCATAGGCCTCCATGGGCACCTCACCCTTTCGTACGGCGTCGCGGAGCTGCCGCATGGCCTTGCGCTCGGCCTGCAGCGCCGGGTCCGCATTCTTGGGCAGCGGATCCACCGGATGCTGGACGTCGTAGACGCTCAGCGACACGCCGCGCCCGTCCACGAGGCCCAGCCCCACCAGGGACAGCGTGGCCGCCGTCACCCAGGGCAGCAACTGGAGGGCGAAGAGGGGCACGGGCTTCGTGGCGCGCACCTCCTCGTCGCCGGGCGGAGTGCCGCGTCCCCATACGGCAGGGAAGTGCCGGGACGCGGCGCGCAGGCCCAGCAGCGCCGTCCAGCCCACCAGCGCAAGCCCGAGCACGGCGCGCCAGTCCGTCACGTCGTCCGTCGCCCCGTCCTTCGCGAGCCCCGAGTGCGTGGCGATGAGGAACAGCGCCGACGACACGATGTTGTTGGCCGCGTGCGCCGCGATGCCCGGCCACAGCGAGCCGGTGCGCCAGAAGAGCCAGCCGAACAGCAGTCCCAGCTCCGCCCGGGCGAGGAAGCCCACCGGATCCAGGTGGAACGCGCTGAACACCACGGACGAGATGATCAACGCGCGCCACGGGGACGCGGGGGCCGGAGGCGTCAGGGAGCGCTGGAAGAGGCCGCGGAAGAAGACCTCCTCGCAAAGCGGCGCGGCCACGGACACGCCGCCCAGGAGCAGTGCCAGCTCCACTGGCGACTGGCCCTCGAAGAGGCGAGAGGCGTCGAACATCTCCCGCAGCCACTCGGGGGCCACCTTCTGCGCGAGGAACTGCACCGGCACCACCACGGCGACGAAGTTCGCCACGCCCAGCAGGAAGCCGAACAGGGTGGGAGCGCCCAGGAACGGCGTGAGGCCCACGTACGCGGCGGGCCGGTACCCCGAGCGGCGCACCATGATCCACGCGAGGCCCAGGAAGAGGAACACCTCCGTGAACCACACGCCGAAGGCGGGGTTGAGCAGCTGGGTGACGGCGCCCACCGTCACGAAGACGCCCGAAGGCCAGGGCCGCGGCGAGCACGGGGTGGGGCGGCGACAGCGGCGCGGGGGCCTCCGCCGGCCGCGGGTCGCTGGAAGGGGAGGCTTCGTCCACCGTGTCGTCTCCTGCCCCCTCTTCCGCCAGGCGAAAGAGGGGTGGGGTGCCGCGTTCGCTTCGAGGCGCTGCGAGGAGCTTCGTCAGGCCCGGTGGAGGTAGCCGCGGATCTCCTCCGCGAGCGGGTTCTTCCGGGGCAGCTCCGCCGCCGAGGCCGGGTCGCCCAGCCGCAGCTTCTTGTCCTCTTCCACGAGGATGCGCTGATCCAACAGGTACTCCACCGCGTTCTCCAGCGTCGTCTTCGCCAGGGACTCGGCGGCGGTGATGCGGCCGGCGTTGTACTCGCCGCGCCCCGTCTCCAGCGCCAGCTTGACGAACGTCTTGCGGTCGGTGGCCACGCCCGCGGCCACGTCCGGCAACGTCATGGCGGCCAGCAGGTAGGCCTCCAGGAAGTCGCGCAGCAGGTCCGCCAGGAACTCCAGGTCCGGCTGGGCGTGGGCCTCCGGCGCGCGCGTGAGCGTGTCACCGTCGTGGATGACCAGGCCCATGCGCACGAGCCGCTCCACGCACTCGGCGAAGATGGTGTCGAACGACGCGCCCACCCGGTAGATGAACTCCACCTTGAAGAGGCGCGACAGGAACAGCGCGCGGGCCTTCACGGTGTCGTACGGCGCGGGCGTGCCCGCGAGCAGCGCGTTGGCCACCAGGCTGCGCGCGGCCACCAGGTTCATCAGCGTGTTCTTGTAGAAGGACATCTCCGGGCGGCGTGAGTCCTCCACCTGGTAGCTGACCTCACCGCGCGCCTCCTGCGTGCGCACCATCTCGTCGGAGATGAACTCGCGCATCGCGTCCTGGATGGGGCCCAGCGTCTCCGGGTTGCTCGGCGCGTTGGCCAGTTCCTTGGACAGCCGCGCGCCGTCCTCGGAAGCGATGCGGCGCAAGAGGCTGATCCGGTCCGTGAGCTCGCGCTGGGTGAGGCCGCGCCGGCGGTGGGCCAGCAGCGACGCGCTCACCAGCGCATGCGGCGTGACGGTGGACACCTTGCTGATGCCGTACATCACGCGGTTGCCCAGCGCGCGCACCAAGCCCTTCTTCTGCTCGTCCGACACCGGCTCCTGCGGCGACAGTCCACGCGCCTTCATGAACTCCACCAGCGACAGCGGCTCATCAAACGTCAGGTGGATGCGCCCGTAGCGCGCGGCCAGCACCTTGGGCGCGCTCAAGAGGGCCTTCAGGTCCTCCGGCTTCTTCTCCCCGCCAGCCAGCTCCTTCGAGTAGCTGTCGGACTCCACCACCTTCTCGTAGTCGATGGAGACGGGCACGAAGTAGAGGTCGTTGCGCGCGCCGTCCAGCACCGCTTCGACCTGCCACGTGAGCATGCCCAGCTTGGGCGTGAGCAGCTTGCCCGTGCGCGAGCGGCCACCCTCCGGGAAGAACTCCTGGTGGATGCCGTCGTGCACCAGCTTCTTGATGTACGCCTTGAAGGACGCGGCGTAGACCTTGTCGCCCTTGAACGAGCGGCGCAGGAAGAACGCGCCGCAGCGGCGGAACAGCACGCCCAGGGGCCAGAAGGACAGGTTCGCGCCCGCGGCCACCAGCGGCGCGGTGTAGCCCCGGTTCCAGAGCACCCAGCTCATCACCAGGTAGTCCACGTGGCTCTTGTGGCTGGGGCAGAGCACCACCGGCGCCTTGCCCGCGGCCTTGAGCGCGCGGTGCAGCCCGGCCTCGTCCACGCCGATGCCGTCGTAGATGCGGTTGAACACCCACTCCAGCACCGGCGCGATGAGCGCCAGCACGGACGGGTTGGGCTTGGCCGCGATGGCCTCCAGGTTGCGCTGGGCCTCGCGGTACACGCTGGACGGCTTGCGGCCCGTGGCGGCGGCGTGCTCGTCCAGCACCTTGCGCAGCTGCCGGTCGCGCAGCGTCTCCTCGATGAGCCGGTCCGTGGGCTTCTGCGGCGGGCCGAACACCGCGCGTGTCTCACGCGCCAGGAACACGTGCAGCGTGCTGCGCACCTTGCGCGCCAGCACCTCGTCGCTGACGCCCGGGTTCTCCTCGATGAACTTGCGCAGGTCGATGGGCTCTCCCACGCGGAACTGCGCGCGCTTGTAGTTGCGGAAGAACGCCACCATGGAGTGCACGAAGCCCGGCGCCTCCGGGCTTCCGAACAGCGCGTCGCGCCAGCCCGGCTTGAGCTTCGCGGGGCGCTTCTCCCAGACGAACAGCTCCGGCACCAGGAACACCGGGCGCTCGGAGCCGCGCGCCAGCCGCACCAGCTCGGGGAAGGGGTCCTCGCGCGTCTCCTTGCCGGAGGCGTGCAGGAGCGCCGTGCGGCGCAGGAACACCAGGCCGCTGCCGCCCTGCTCGCGGGCATAGCGGAAGCGCTCCTCCACCGCGCCGCCCTGCGCCGTCTGGCGCCAGGGTTTGGTGAACCAGGGGCGCAGGTTCACCACCGCGCGGATGGGCGGCATGGCCCGGCGGACCATGGCCCACGCGATGTAGAGGAAGTTGATCCACGCAGTGGTGCGCATGACGTGCACCACGAAGCCCCGGGCGCTGAGCGCGCGTAGCTCGTTCTCGGCCTCCGGCGGGAAGTGCACCCCGTCGAAGTACCGAGCCCCGAGCACCCGGGACATGGGACCGAATTCCTCCTTCAAAGCCTCTCCTTGCGTCGCGGTCTGCGCCAGCGCGGTGTCCAAAGCAGCCCCCCAGGCTACATGTTTTCCGGCGTCGGGATGCCCAGCAAGGTGAGCCCCGCCGCCAGCGTGATGCGCGTCGCGTCCGTGAGCGCCAGCCGGGCCGCGCGCACCGCGTCATTCCCCTCCACGAGGATGCGCTTGTCGCGGTCCTTGTTGCCGGCCGTGTAGTAGCGGCTGTACGCCGCCGCCACGTCCAGCAGCAGCCGCGCCACCAGGCTGGGCTCGTACTGCTCCGCCGCCGCCTTCACCGTGTCCGGCAGCCGCATCAGCTCGCGCACCAGGGCCTGCTCCTCCGGGAGCGTGAGCAGCGCCGGATCATACGCAGTGGGCACGCCGCCGCCCTTGCGCAGCACGTTCGCGCTCCGGGCGTGCGCGTACTGGAGATAGGGCCCCGTGTGCCCCTCCAGGCTCGTCACCTCGTCCCAGTCGAACGTGTAGTCACTGGCGCGGTTGTGCTTGAGGTCGCCGAAGACGATGGCACCCAGGCCGATCTGCTCCGACAGCGCCTCCGCGTCGGTCGTCTCCAGGTTGCCCTGCGCGACGTTCTCCTTCACGCGCTGGAGCACGCGCTCCTTCGCCTCGTCCAGGACCTGATCCAGCTCCACCACCTGGCCCTTGCGCGTGCTCATGCCGTGGATGCGGCCGAACGGCACGTGCACGCACTTGTCCGCCCACGGCTGGCCCATCTCCTTCAGGGTGCGGAACACCTGCCGGAAGTGCAGCGCCTGGTCCTGCGCGACGACGTAGAGCGACTTGTCGAAGTTGAAGCGCGCGTGGCGGTCCTCGGCGGCGGCCAGGTCGCGCGTGGCGTAGAGCGTGCTGCCGTCGTTCTTCTTGAGGAGCACGGGCGGCTCGCCGTCCGCGTAGGGCATGTCCACGATGATGGCGCCCTGGGACTCCTTCACGCCGGGCTTCTTGGCGATCTGGTCGATGACCGCGTCCATCTTGCCCTGGTAGCGGCTCTCGCCCTCGATGTGCTCGAAGTCGATGCCCATGCGCGCGTAGACGCGCTTGAAGCCCTTGAGGCTCGTCTCCCGGAACTGGTTCCAGAGCTTCATCGCCTCCGTATCGCCGGCCTCCATGCGGCGGAAGAACTCACGGGCCTTCTCGTCGAAGGCCGGGTCCTCACCGGCGCGCTTGTTGGCCTGCACGTAGACCTGGACCAGGTGCGCCATGTCCTCCCGGAGTTCCTCCTTGCCAAACTCCTGGAATCCCACGGCGACGAGGCCGAACTGCTTGCCCCAGTCACCCAGGTAGTTGATGCCCTCCACCCGCCAGCCCAGCGCGCGGTACAGGTTCGCGATGCAGTGGCCCAGGAACGTGGTGCGGATGTGGTGGAAGCCAATGGGCTTGGCGATGTTGGGCGACGAGTAGTCGATGACCACCGTCTTGCCCTTGCCGTCCTCCGCGTCGCTGCCGTAGGCGAGCCCCGCCAGGCGCACGCCGTCGATGACCTCCTGGGTGAAGGGGAGGGGAAGGAAGCGCGCGTTGACGTAGGGGCCCACGGCCTTGACCTCCAGGCCCGGGACCTGGAGCGCCTGCGCGAGCTGCGCGGCGATGGCGGGGGGCGCCTTCTTCTGCGCCTTGGCGAGGGGGAAGGTGGCGAAGCTCAGGTCGCCGTGCGCGGGATCCGCGGGCTTGACCTGGGGCTCGATGTCAGCGGCGGGGACACCCAGGGCCCCGGCGAGGGCCTGGGCGAACGCGGCGCGATAGCGGCTATAGACAGAAGTGCTCATGGACCGCGCGGATACTACCCAAGGCGGGGCGCCTTCCATCCACCTCTTCTATGAGGAAGGCGCCGGAGCGTCGTTCAGGGCACGGCGGGACCGCGGCTCTTGGGACGCACCACCGAGGCCACGGTGTCCAGCAGCTTGGGCAGCTTCAGCGGCTTCTCGAAGTACCCGTCGATGCGGTCCGGCCCTTCACCCGAGGTGAGGGACGCGACGTCGCTCGCGCCGGAGATGATGTAGACGACCACGTCCGCCAGCGACTCCGTGGTGCGGATGTAGTGGAGCACGGAGCGTCCGTCCTCCCCGGACAGCCGCAGGTCCAGCAGCACCATGGCCGGCCGGATGTGGGACAGGATGGAGCGCGCCTCGGCGGCGCCGGAGGTGGCCATCACCCGGTAGCCCTCCTGCTCCAGCACCTGCTCCAGCACCTCGCGGCAGTCCACGTCGTCCTCCACCAGGAGGATGCCGCCCGCCTTGGGCGCGGCCTGGTTCACGTCCGGGGCGCTCACGGCGCTCGCGAACAGCGGCAGGACCATCTGGAACGTGCTGCCCTCGCCCAGCACGCTGGTGGCGTCCACGCGGCCGCCGTGCAGCGCGACAATCTTGGCGACCAGCGGCAGGCCCAGGCCCGTGCCCGGCGGACGGGGCATGCCCGGCTGCGCGCGGTAGAACGAATCGAACACGTGCTCCAGCGCTTCGGCCGTCATGCCCTGGCCGGAGTCCTTCACGGTGAGGACGCCCAGGCCCTCGCTGGACGACACGCTCACCTCGACGACGTCGTCCGTCTCGCTGTGGTGGATGCCGTTCTCCACGAGGTTGTGGATGGCCTCGGAGATGCGCTCGCGGTCGCCCCGGACGAACACCTCCGGGCAGGGGGGAATCACCACGCGCACGCGGCTGTGCTCCGCGACGGCGCCCAGCCCCCGCACCACCTCTTCCGCCACGGCCTTGAGGCCGAAGGGGCGCTGGTTGAGCTGCATCTTCCCGGACGACAGCCGGGACATCAGCACCAGGTCGTTCACCTGCTGGAGCAGCCGGTCCGCGTTGCGATCACAGATCTGCACCGCGCGGCGCTGCCCGTCCGTCAGCGTGCCCAGCTTCTCGCGGCCCAGCATGGCCAGGTAGGCCTTGATGGTCGTGAGCGGGTTCTTCAAGTCATGGGACACATTGCCGAGCAGTTCCTCGCGGTTCTGCTCCAGGCTCTTCAGGCCCGCGATGGCCGTCTGCAGGTCCTTGTTGCGCCGGGCGCTGTCGTCGCGCAGCCGGGCCACCTCGTAGGCGGCGGTGAGCTGCGACGCCAGCGACTGCATCAGCACGTCGGACGCCTTGCGGCGCGCGCCCAGCACCACGAGCACGCCCGTCACGCCCTGCGGCCCCTCCAGGGGCACGGCGACGGTGTCGTCCTCGCGCAGCAGCACCTTGTCGGTGAAGCACCGGCCCACCACTCCCTCGCCCGGGACGGCGGCGGTGACGCGCTCGTCGTAGCGTCCGCGCACGTGCTCCACGTGCAGCTGGTTGCGCGAAGGGAAATGGCGCGCGACGTAGCAGACCTTCGGCTTGAGCAGCGTGTGGAGCGTCTGCAGCTGCGCGCGCAGGGCCTCGGTGGGGCCCGCGTTGTCGGTGAGCTGCCGGCCCATCTCCAGCAAGGCCTGGGCGGCGGCGTCCGTGTCCACCGGCGGCGGCGGTTTCGCCGCGCGCTTCGGTGGGGCCTTCTTCGCGGTGATGGCGGGGCGCAGAGGGACTACCTCTGCGAGCTGCGGACCCTTCTTCTTCGATGGCACGCCTGAATCCTGCTTCATGTCTCGCGTGGGAGGGAACCGCACCAAGGCCCGGTGCCCTCCACCAACGCCGAGCATGTCAGGTGCCCGACAGCCCCCCAGCCCCGCTGTCCGCTTCCCTGGCTGGGGTACTGGAATGACTCAGGGACGGCGCTGGATGCGGCCGTCCTTGTCCAGGCTGTAGGGCTCCACGAGGGCGGCCTGCACCTTCTCCTGGTAGCCCTGCACGCCGAAGCCGCTCTCCGCCAGCGCCGCCAGCGCCACGGTCTGCACGCGGCGCGCGGTGTCCTCGGAGGTGAGCAGCTTGAGCAGGGGCTCGCGCGCCGGCTCGTGCTTCAGGGGCCCCAGGACGTTGATGGCGGCGATCTTCACGTCGTCGGACATGTCCTCCAGGAAGGGGAGGACGGCCGGGGCCACGCGCGGATCCTGCTTGCCCAGCACGTGGTGGAGCAGCACGACCTTCTTCTCCGGGTCGCGCGTGTAGCGGGTGGACAGGTGCTGGAGCGTGTCGGTGATGACGCCCATGAGCGCGTCCTCGGGCAGCAGCTCCTGGAGGATGCGCAGCGCCCAGGACGTGGCCTGATCGCTCGTCTTGAGGAAGGCGCTCACCGGCGCGACGGCGTCCTGGCCGAAGTGCTTGATCAGCTCGAAGGTGTGCTCCTTCTCGTCCGCGTCGGTGGTGAGCGGGTCCACGGTGATGGTGAACCGGCTGAGCAGCACCGTGACGGCCTCGGGGAACTTCATCTCCCCCAGCTGCTGCAGCGCCTTCTGCCGCGTGGACGGCTCCCCGTACTTCTGGGTCACCTTGGACTTGAGCTTGAGGGCTTTTTCGGGGCCCGAGCCGCCCGTGAGGAAATCAAAGAGACCCATAGGTACGTACCCGCTCCGGATTCGGAAGAGTGGAGGCGCCATGTAGGACGGTGCGCCTTCCAGGACAAGTGGCAACGACAACTACAACGCTAGCTCCCGGCGAACGTCGCCCCGGTAGGCCCGCGCCAGCGTCTCCGCGGCGGCCCGGACCTCGTCCGTGGCCTCCTCGGGGACCTTCACCTGGAGCAGCAGGTACATGTCGCCCGGAGTGCCGCCCCGGAGCGACGGCACGCCGCGCCCCTTGAGCCGCATCTTGCGGCCGGATTGTGAACCTGCGGGCACCTTCAGCGTCACCTCCCCCTGGAACGTAGGCACTCGCACCTCGCCGCCCAGCAGCGCCTCGGACACCGTCACCGGCAGGTCCAGGTAGAGGTCGTCGCCCTCGCGGCGCACCAGCGGGTGCTCGGCCACCTCCGTCTCGATGTAGAGGTCCCCCGGAGGGCCCCCCTGGATGCCCGCCGCGCCCTGGCCGGCCAGCCGCACCTTGGAGCCCGTGACGACGCCCGCCGGAATCTTCACCGTCAGCCGGGTCGTCTCCTCCTTGATGCCGCTGCCGCCGCACTGCGAGCAGGGCTCCGGCGCCTTCCCGCTGCCGCGGCAGGTGGGGCACACGCCGGATCCGCCGAACATGGCGCCGCCCCGCCGGGCCCGGCCGGTGCCGTTGCAGGTGGGGCACGTCACGAGCTTCCCGGTGTTGCCCTCCCCGTGGCACTTGGAGCAGCGGCCCGGCCGCTGGAGCGTCAACGTGCGCTCGGTGCCGGTGACGGCCTCCGCGAGGGAAATCTGCACGCGGGTCGTCAGGTCATCGCCGCGCTCGGCCGCGGTGGACCGGCTGCCGCCCCGGCCCCGGCCGAAGAGGTCATTGATGTCGAAGCCGCCAGCACCGCCGCCTCCACCCGAGCGCCCGAAGATGTCGTTGAAGAGGTCCCCCAGGTCCACACCCTCGGTGCTGAAGGGGATGCCGCCGCCCCCGCTGCCCCCGGCCGCCTGGGCGGCGCGGTACTGGCGATAGGCCGCGGCCTTCTTCTCATCGAAGCCGATCTTCTCCGCGTCCTCGCCGAACTCGTCGTAGAGCGCGCGCTTCTTCGGGTCGCCCAGCACCTCGAAGGCGGTGTTGATGCGCTTGAACTTCTCCTCCGCCCCCTTGTCGCCGGGGTTGACGTCCGGGTGGTGCTGGCGCGCCAGCTTCCGGAAGGCCTTCTTGAGGTCGTCCGCCGAGGCCGTCCGTGGCACGCCCAGAATCTGGTAGTAGTCGTCAGCCATAGGTCTTTACGGTGGTGCAGTACCCGACAAGGGAGAACGTAACCAGCGGTGCGGTGAGCGCCAGCACGGGATGTCCGGACAGCACCGCGATGGTTACAGTCGCCGCACGATGAGGAAGGCCATGCCAGCACCGCGCGCCCGCCGGAAGGCCCCCCTGTGGCTGGCATGCGGGCTGCTCCCCGCGGCTCTGGGGATCGCCCTGGGGTCCGGGGTGACCGCCCACGCCGCCCCCCCGCCGCCCGCTCCCGCCGTCGAAGAGGGCAGGGTGGTGGACCGCGTCGTGGCGGTCATCGAGGGCCAGGTCCTCACCCAGAGCGAGCTGGAGATGGAGGCCCGGGTGGCGCTGATCCAGCGAGGGGCCGTGCAGGCCGCCGCCCTGCCTCTGGACGAGCAGACACTCCGGGGAGCCCTGGAGCTGTCCATCAACCAGCGCCTCCAGGTCCTGAGCGCGGACCGCCTGCAGGCCTTCCCGGCCGAACCGGCGGAGGTGGAGGCCCGGCTGGACGCCGTCCGGGCGCGGCTGGGAGGGGAGGTGGCGCTCCAGCGCTTCCTGGACCGGCATGGCGTGGACCGCGATGCCCTGGAGGCCGTGCTGGCGCGGGGCCTGCGGGCGGAACGAATCCTCGACAGCCGCGTCCGGTTGAAGGCACAGGTGAGCGAGGCGGAGGTCCGTCACCACTATGACGCCCACCGGGACCTGTACCCCGGTGAGTTCGACCAGGCGGCGCGCACGGCCATCCGCGAGGAGCTGGTCCGGGCGCGCTACGGAGAGCTGGCGGCCCAGGCCCTGGCTGAAGTACGCAGGTCGGCGCAGGTGCGGCGGGTGGCGCCCTTCGCGCGGGAGGCACGGCGATGAGACGGCTGCGGGACGACGGGACGCCCGACAAGGGGAAGGGCTTCCTGATCCGGCAGATGACCGTGGACGACATGCCGGCGGTGATGGCGCTGGAGAAGGCGTCCTTCAAGAACCCCTGGTCCACGGAGCTGCTCGGGCGCGAGCTCCAGCACGACTGGTCCACCATCCTCCTCGTGGAGGAACCGCTGCCCGAAGGTGGCGTCGCCCTGCTGGGCCTGGCCATCTTCTGGATCGTCCACGACGAGGTCCACGTCCTCAACGTCGCCACCGCCCCCGTGCACCGCCGCCGGGGCGTCGCGCGCACCGTGATGGAGGAAGTGCTTCGCCGGGGCGTGGCCCGCCGCTGCTCCCTGGCCACCCTGGAGGTGCGCCGGGGCAACGAGTCCGCCCTCAACCTCTACCGCTCGCTCGGCTTCCGGCCAGTCGGCATCCGCCCGAACTACTACGTGGACGAGGGCGAGGACGCGATCGTGATGGTCCTCGACTTCTAGGGCCGTAAGGGAGTAGAGCGTCCGCCCGTTGTCGTCGTCCCAGGTTTTTCGGGTGTGAGGGGAATGCACCCGGGTCCTCTGGCCGGTTCTGGCCCAGGGGCAGGCCATGCTTGACACCCGGGGGGCCCTCCCTATACTCGCGGGCCTTTTGTGTAGCCTGTAGGTAGATATGCTCCGCTTTCGTGTAGCCGGACGCGGGGTTCCCACGAAGAAGAGGTTTCAGTGCCGACCATTAGCCAGCTCGTCCGCAAGGGCCGCGAGAAGCTCAACATCAAGGGCAAGAGCCCTGCCCTGAAGGAGTGCCCCCAGAAGCGCGGTGTTTGCACGCGCGTCTACACCACGACCCCGAAGAAGCCGAACTCGGCCCTCCGCAAGGTGGCCCGCGTGCGTCTCACCAACGGCATCGAGGTGACTTCCTACATCCCCGGCGTGGGTCACAACCTCCAGGAGCACTCGGTGGTCATGATCCGCGGTGGCCGTGTGAAGGACCTCCCGGGCGTTCGCTACCACATCATCCGCGGCACGCTGGACTCCGTGGGCGTTGCCGGTCGCAAGCAGAGCCGCTCCAAGTACGGCGCCAAGCGCCCGAGCTAGTCCGGTTCTCCCGCGCGTCGTTGGCGCGGAACACCTTCGCGGTACCTGAAGCAGTGTCGGACGCTGGCCCCACACCCTGGGGAGTGTCCCTGGAAGTTCCAAGCAGTCGTTCTTGAAGCCCCTGAACAAGGCTTTCCTCCGAGCGAGGAGAGTGGGGCGTAAGGGAAGAGATGCCTCGTCGTCGCGTAGTCGCCAAGCGGAAGATTCTCCCGGATCCGAAGTTCCAGGACCGGCTCGTCACCAAGTTCGTCAACGACCTGATGCGCAAGGGGAAGAAGTCCATCGCGGAGGGCGTGTGCTACGGCGCCTTCGCCCTCATGGAGGAGCGCGCGAAGGAAGACCCCCTCAAGACGTTCAAGAAGGCCCTGGACAACGTCAAGCCCGTCCTCGAGGTGAAGAGCCGCCGCGTCGGTGGCGCCACCTACCAGGTTCCCGTGGAGGTCCGTCAGGACCGCCGCGTCGCGCTGGGCATGCGCTGGATCATCTCCTACGCCAAGGCGCGTGGTGAGAAGACCATGCAGGAGAAGCTGGCCGGCGAGATCATGGACGCCGCCAACAACCGCGGGAACGCGGTGAAGAAGCGTGAAGACACGCACAAGATGGCGGAAGCCAACAAGGCCTTCGCTCACTACCGCTGGTAGGTCCCGAAAGGGGCTTCGCGGTTGCCGCCCGGATGCGCTGCCAGCGTCCGGGCGGTTTTGTTTATCTGCCCTGGCAGAAGCCTAAGAGAAGTCCGGAAGGAACCGAGTCATGGCCCGTGAGTTCCCCCTCGAGCGCTACCGCAACATCGGCATCATGGCGCACATCGATGCCGGCAAGACGACCACCACCGAGCGGATCCTGTTCTACACAGGCGCCATCCACAAGATGGGTGAGGTGCACGAAGGCACCACCACCACGGACTGGATGGTCCAGGAGCGCGAGCGCGGCATCACCATCACCTCCGCGGCCATCAGCGCCTTCTGGGAGCGGATGGGCCAGCGCTACCGCGTGAACATCATCGACACGCCGGGGCACGTGGACTTCACCATCGAGGTGGAGCGCTCGCTGCGCGTGCTCGACGGCGCCATCGCCGTGTTCGACGCGGTGAACGGTGTCGAGCCGCAGTCCGAGACGGTGTGGCGCCAGGCGGACCGCTACAAGGTCCCGCGCATCTGCTTCATCAACAAGATGGACCGCGTGGGCGCGGACTTCGAGATGTCCGTCGGCACCATCAAGGAGAAGCTGGGCGCGCGTCCCGTGCGCATGCAGCTGCCCCTGGGCAGCGAGGACAAGCTCAAGGGCGTCATCGACCTGGTGCGCATGAAGGCGCTGGTGTTCCAGGACGCGGAGCAGGGCAGCCGCTTCGACCTCCAGGACATCCCCGACGAGTACCAGGAGGCCGCCGCCGCCGCGCGCGGGGAGCTGCTGGAAGCCGCCGCCGAGCAGGACGACGCGCTCACGGAGAAGTTCCTCAACGGTGACGAGCTCACCGAGGACGAGGTGCGCGGCGCCATCCGCAAGGGCTGTGTGGGGCTGAAGCTGTTCCCGGTGTTCTGCGGCTCGGCGTTCCGCCACAAGGGCGTGCAGCCGCTGCTGGACGCGGTGGTGGACTACCTGCCCAGCCCGCTGGAAATCCCGCCGATCCACGGCAAGACGCCCAAGGGCGAGGACGCCATCCGTGAGACGCGCGACGATGCTCCCTTCAGCGCGCTGGCGTTCAAGATCATGAACGACCCGTCCTTCTCCTCGCAGACGCTGACGTTCCTGCGCGTCTACTCCGGGAAGCTGGAGGCGGGCACGGCGGTGTGGAACTCCGTGAAGGGCAAGCGCGAGCGCGTCAGCCGGCTCGTGCAGATGCGCGCGGACAAGAAGGACGAGCTGACGGAGTGCTACGCCGGCGACATCTGCGCGGTGGTGGGCCTGAAGCTGGCGACCACGGGCGACACGCTCTGTGACGACAAGCAGCCCGTCATCCTGGAGCGGATGGAGTTCCCGGAACCCGTGATCGACATCGCCATCGAGCCGAAGTCCACCGCGGACCAGGACAAGATCATCCAGGCCCTGCAGCGGTTGGCCATGGAGGACCCGTCCTTCCGCGTGCGCACCAACGAGGAGACGGGCCAGACGCTCATCGCCGGCATGGGCGAGCTGCACCTGGAAATCATCGTCGACCGGCTCCTGCGCGAGTTCAAGGTGGACGCGAACATCGGCAAGCCGCAGGTGGCCTACCGCGAGACGGTGACCACGACGAAGGACGCGGAGGGCAAGTACATCCGCCAGGCGGGCGGCAAGGGGCAGTACGGCCACATCAACCTGCGCGTGTCCCCGAACGAGCCCGGCAAGGGCTTCGAGTTCGTCAGCACCATCACCGGCGGCGCCGTGTCCAAGGAGTTCGTGGACGCCGCGCGCGACGGTGCGAAGGAGGCCATGCAGAACGGCCCCGTCGCCGGCTACCCCATGGTGGACGTGAAGGTGGAGGCCTACGACGGCTCCATGCACGACGTGGACTCGTCGGAGATGGCCTTCAAGATCGCCGGGTCCATGGCCTTCAAGGACGCGGTTCGTGCGGCGAACCCCGTCCTGCTGGAGCCCATCATGGCCACGGAGGTCGTCACCCCGGAGGCCGCCATGGGCGACGTCATCGGCGACCTGAACGGCCGGCGCGGCAAGATTTTGGGCATGACGCCCCGGCCTGGCGGCGTGCAGGCCATCCAGGCGGAGGTGCCCCTGGCTGCCATGTTCGGGTACTCGACCGACCTGCGGAGCAAGAGCCAGGGAAGGGCGACCTACACCATGCAGTTCAAGCACTACGCACCGGCGCCGAAGTCAGCGCTCAACCCGAGCTACTGACCTCCCGCCCGCCAGGGGAGCCGCCGGGCGAATTCTGTTGACGTTCCAGCGGCTTTGAAGCACACGCAGCACCCCTCGGAAGTTCTCCCGAAGTCCTATACCGCCGGGGTTGCACCGGCGGCGTCGTGAGGAGCGGTTCATGTCCAAGGAAAAGTTCGATCGCAGCCTGCCCCACGTGAACATCGGAACGATTGGGCACGTGGACCACGGCAAGACGTCGCTGACGGCGGCCATCACGAAGGTGCTGGCGAAGACGGGCGGCGCCACGTTCCTGGCGTACGACCAGATTGACAAGGCGCCGGAAGAGCGCGAGCGCGGCATCACCATCTCCACGGCGCACGTGGAGTACAAGACGAAGAACCGTCACTACGCGCACGTCGACTGCCCGGGGCACGCCGACTACGTGAAGAACATGATCACGGGCGCGGCGCAGATGGACGGCGCCATCCTGGTGGTGTCGGCGGCGGACGGCCCGATGCCGCAGACGCGCGAGCACATCCTGCTGGCCCGTCAGGTGGGCGTGCCCTACATCGTGGTCTTCCTGAACAAGGTGGACCTGCTGGACGACCCCGAGCTGCGTGAGCTCGTGGAGATGGAAGTCCGCGACCTGCTCAAGAAGTACGAGTTCCCCGGCGACACCATCCCCATCGTCCCCGGCTCCGCGGTGAAGGCGCTGGAGGGTGACACCAGCGACATCGGCGAGCCGGCCATCCTGAAGCTGATGGAGGCGGTGGACGCCTACATCCCGACCCCGCAGCGCGCGACGGACAAGCCCTTCCTGATGCCGGTGGAAGACGTCTTCTCCATCGCCGGCCGTGGCACGGTGGCGACGGGCCGCGTGGAGCGCGGCATCATCAAGGTGGGCGAGGAAGTCGAAGTCGTGGGCCTCCGCGCGACGCAGAAGACGGTGGTGACGGGCGTGGAGATGTTCCGCAAGCTGCTGGACGAGGGCCGCGCGGGCGACAACATCGGCGCGCTGGTCCGCGGCCTCAAGCGCGAGGACATGGAGCGCGGCCAGGTGCTGGCGAAGCCGGGCAGCATCACGCCGCACACGAAGTTCAAGGCGCAGATTTACGTGCTGTCGAAGGAAGAGGGCGGCCGCCACACCCCGTTCTTCAAGGGGTACCGTCCGCAGTTCTACTTCCGCACCACGGACGTGACGGGCACGGTGAAGCTACCGGACAACGTCGAGATGGTCATGCCGGGCGACAACATTGCCATCGAGGTGGAGCTCATCACCCCGGTCGCGATGGAGAAGGAGCTCCGGTTCGCGGTTCGTGAAGGCGGCCGCACGGTGGGCGCGGGCGTCGTGGCGGAAATCATCGCGTAGTTCCCAGGCTGCCAGCTCTCCGGGAGGGGCCTTGAGGGCCGTTCCGGAGAGCCGGTGGAAATCCAGTTGCAACCCATGGGGTGTGGTGGTACACACCGCGCCCCTTCGTTCCGAAGAAACGGTTCTCTGAAATCCAGGCGTTGACGGGCGTACCGCCTCACGGTTCCCAGAGGTCGTTCAAAGAGGTTCTTGCGAATGGCGACACAGAAGATCCGCATCCGGCTGAAGGCGTACGACTCGAAGCTCCTGGACCAGAGTGCTGGGGAGATCGTCGAGACGGCCAAGCGCACGGGCGCCAAGGTGGCCGGTCCGATCCCCCTGCCGACGCGCATCAACAAGTTCACCGTGTTGCGTTCGCCGCACGTGGACAAGAAGAGCCGCGAGCAGTTTGAGATCCGCACGCACAAGCGCCTGCTCGATATCCTCGAGCCGACCCAGCAGACGCTGGACGCGCTGATGAAGCTGGATCTGTCTGCCGGCGTTGACGTCGAGATCAAGTCCTAGGAAGCGGGATGGCGTCGGAGTGGTTTCACTCTGACCCCCGAGGAAAGTGCCATGGCGAAGTTTGACGTAGTCGACCTGGATTTGAAGAAGGTGTCGGAGATCGAGCTCTCCGACGAGATCTTCGGCGCCGAGCCGAACACCCACCTGTTCTACGAGGTGGCGAAGATGCAGCAGATCAACCGGCGCCGCGGCACGGTCGGGGTGAAGAACACCTCGCTCGTCAGCGGCGGCGGCAAGAAGCCCTGGAAGCAGAAGGGCACCGGACGCGCCCGCCAGGGCTCGATCCGCGCCTCCCACTGGGTGGGCGGCGGCAAGGCGATGGCCCCCAAGGCCCGTGACTACTTCTATCGTCCGCCCCGCAAGGTCCGCCGCGGTGCCCTGCGCGCCGTGCTGTCCCTGCGTGCTCGGGAGAAGCAGCTCATCATCCTGGACGGCTTCAAGCTGGACGCCCCGAAGTCCAAGCAGGCCTTCGAGGTGCTCACCCGTCGCCTGAAGCTCCAGAACGCGCTGGTCATCGACGAGCGTGGCAACACCAACCTGCACCGCAGCGTGCGCAACCTGGCGAAGTTCGACGTGCTGCCGCCCGAGGGTCTCAACCTCGAGTCCGTGCTCAAGCACTCGCACATCGTCCTGACTTCCGCCGCCGCGAAGGCGCTCGAGGGGTCCCTGTCATGAATCTGAACGACGTCATCAAGGGCCCGCTCATCACGGAGAAGCTGGACAAGGCCCGGGAGAAGTTCCGCCAGTACTCGTTCATCGTGGACCGCAAGGCCACGAAGCACGACGTGTCCCGCGCGGTCCAGGCCCTGTTCAAGGTCACGGTGGAGGGTGTTCGCACCAACATCGTGCGTGGCAAGACGAAGCGGGTGGGCAAGAGCATCGGCCAGCGCCCCAACTTCAAGAAGGCGGTCGTCACCCTGAAGGAAGGGGACAAGATCGAACTCTTCGAAGGGGGAGCGGTCTGACGCCATTGGCGTCCGGATCCGCCTGAGAGGAACACACCATGGGCATCAAGAAGTACAAGCCGACCAGCGCCGCCCGCCGTCTGATGACGGTGTCCGACTTCGCGGACATCACCAAGGACTCCCCGGAGAAGTCGCTCACCGAGCCCATCAAGCGCTCCGGTGGCCGCAACGTCCACGGGCACATCACCCGCCGCCACCAGGGTGGCGGTCACAAGCGCCGCTACCGCGTCATCGACTTCAAGCGTCGGGACAAGGACGGCGTGCCGGCCAAGGTCGTCGCGGTTGAGTACGACCCGAACCGCACCGCCAACATCGCCCTCCTGCACTACGCGGACGGCGACAAGCGCTACATCCTGGCCCCCGTGGGCCTGAGCGTGGGCGACACCGTGTTCGCCGGCACCACCGCCGACATCCGGCCAGGCAACAGCCTGCCGCTGCAGAACATCCCGGTGGGCACGATCATCCACAACGTGGAGCTGAAGCCGGGCCGTGGCGCCCAGGTCATCCGCTCCGCGGGGACCTCCGGCCAGCTGATGGCCAAGGAAGACCGTTACGCCCAGGTCCGCATGCCTTCCGGCGCCGTGCGCAAGGTGCTCATCGAGTGCCGCGCCACCGTCGGCCAGGTGGGCAACATCGAGCACGAAATCATCCGCATCGGTAAGGCGGGTAAGAGCCGTTGGCTGGGCATCCGGCCCACCGTCCGCGGTCTGGCCATGAACCCTGTCGACCACCCGCACGGTGGTGGTGAGGGTAAGTCCGGCCAGGGTAATCCGCATCCGGTGTCTCCGTGGGGCAAGAAGACCAAGGGCCTCACCACGCGCACCAACAAGCGCACCGACAAGTTCATCGTGAGCGGCCGCCGCCAGGGCGCGCGCAGCCAGTAAGAGGATTTGAAACATGGCTCGTTCGATCAAGAAGGGTCCGTTCGTCGACGATCACCTCCTCAAGAAGATCGAGGGGATGATCGCGGCGAACAAGAAGGCGGTCGTCAAGACCTGGTCCCGGCGCTCCACGATTCTCCCTGAGTTCGTGGGTCACACCTTCGCCGTGCACAACGGCAAGAAGTTCATTCCGGTGTTCGTGACGGAGAACATGGTGGGCCACAAGCTCGGCGAGTTCGCTCCCACGCGCACCTTCGGCGGGCACTCGGCGGAGAAGAAGGTCGCCAAGGCCCCGGGCAAGTAGCCCGTACCTACGCCTGAGAGCCTGAGGAGATGACCATGGAGTCGACTGCACATCTGCGTCACCTGCGCATGAGCCCGCGCAAGCTGTCCCTCGTCGCGGCGCTCATCCGGGGCAAGCCCGTCGAGGCCGCCCTGAACATCCTGAAGTTCACCCCGCGCGCCGCCGCGCGGCCGGTGGAGAAGCTCATCAAGAGCGCCGTCGCCAACGCGACGGACCTGTCCAAGGGTCAGGTCGACGTGGATACCCTCTACGTCAAGACCATCTCCGTGGACCAGGCCGCCACCCAGCGCCGGTTCATGCCGCGCGCCATGGGGCGCGCGACGCCCATCCAGAAGAAGTCTGCCCACGTCCACGTCGTGCTGGCCGAGGCCAAGAAGTAGGACCCGTCGGGCCCTGCCCGGACGCACCAAGGAGATTCAGTTTGGGACAGAAAGTACATCCGATTGGGTTCCGGCTCGGCGTCATCAAGACCTGGGACTCCAAGTGGTTCGAGCACAAGAACTACGCTCAGTGGCTCCACGAGGACATCCGCATCCGCGAGTTCGTCAAGAAGTCGCTGAACCACGCGGGCGTGTCCAAGGTGGAAATTGAGCGCGCCGCCAACAAGGTGAAGGTCAACGTCCACACCGCGCGTCCGGGTATCGTCATCGGCAAGCGCGGCGCTGGCATCGAGACCGTCAAGAAGGACCTCCAGCAGTTCACCAAGAACGAGGTCTTCCTGAACATCGTCGAGGTCCGCAAGGCCGAGACCGACGCGCAGCTCGTGGCGGAGAACATCGCCACGCAGCTCGAGCGCCGCATCGCCTTCCGCCGCGCCATGAAGAAGGCGCTGCAGACCGCGATGAAGTTCGGGGCCAAGGGCATCCGCGTGGCCTGCTCGGGCCGCCTGGGTGGCGCCGAGATGGCCCGCTACGAGTGGTACCGCGAGGGCCGCGTGCCCCTGCACACCCTCCGCGCGGACATCGACTTCGGCTTCGCCGAGGCCAAGACGACCTACGGCAAGATTGGCTGCAAGGTCTGGATCTGCAAGGGCGAGGTCCTCCCCGGCAAGGGCGGCCAGGCCCCCCAGGCCACCAACCGGTAAGACGCCCCCTGTGGGGCGGGTTTAAAAGACTCGCCCCGCACGGAAGGCACGAAGGACATCGACCATGCTTCAGCCTGCTCGAACCAAGTACCGCAAGATGCAGAAGGGCCGCATGTTCGGCTCGGCCCACCGCGGCAGCGACCTCACCTACGGTGAGTTCGGCCTGGTGAGCCTCCAGCCGGGATGGATCACCTCGCGCCAGATCGAGGCGGCCCGTATCGCGATGACCCGCCACGTGAAGCGCGGCGGCAAGATCTGGATCCGGATCTTCCCGGACAAGCCCATCACGAAGAAGCCCGCCGAAACCCGTATGGGTACCGGCAAGGGTGGCGTGGAGTACTACGTCGCGGTCGTCAAGCCGGGACGCGTGCTCTACGAGATGGAGGGCATGACGCAGGAGATCGCCACCGGTGCGCTGAAGCTGGCGCAGGCGAAGCTGCCGGTGCTCACCAAGATCGTGCGCCGCAGCGAGCTCTCGCTGTAGTCACGCACCGCCGGGACGGGCGCTCCACCTGGTGACAGGGGAGGGCGCCCGCATCCCGCGCCGAGGAGACCAAGATGGCGACTGCGAAGGAACTGAAGGAACTGTCGACGGACGACCTGCAGAACCGCGCGAAGGAACTGCGCGACACGCTGGTCCAGGATCGGCTCAAGCGTCGGACCGGCTCGCTGGACAGCCCCGCTGAGGGCGTGCAGCACCGCCGTGATCTGGCCCGCATCCTCACCGTCCTGGGCGAGAAGGCCCGGGCCGCGAAGGCGGGGTAGTAGTAGCAGTGCATCCGCGGGCATCCGGGCTCACCCGGGTGTTCGTGGCCATCCGGGCAGAGGGCCCGGGTGCATGACAGACAGTGAGAACCAACATGGCTGAAGCGACCGAAACGCCCGCTGCCGAGACCTCCACCCGGGGTCGTCCCAAGACCCGCGTGGGCATCGTCACCTCCAACAAGATGCAGAAGACGGTGGTCGTCACCGTCCAGCGTCGTGCTCCCCACCCGAAGTACGGGAAGATCATGAGCCTGCGCGAGAAGTACAAGGCGCACGTCGAGGATCACGACTACCCGAAGAAGGTCACCATCAACGAGGGTGACCGGGTGCGCATCGCCGAGACCAAGCCCGCTTCGAAGGACAAGCGTTGGCGCGTGGTCGAGGTGTTGGAGAAGAGCAAGAACGTCTAGGTAGGCCACACCGCGTCCGTGCGCCATGAAGCGCGTGGACGGGTTCGAGCAAGAGGAGACTTCACATGATTCAGATGCAGAGTGTGCTCGATGTGGCCGACAACTCGGGCGCCAAGAAGGTGTTTTGCATCAAGGTTCTCGGCGGCTCCAAGCGCAAGTACGCCTCCATCGGCGACGTCATCGTCGTGTCGATCCGCGAGGCCCTGCCCAACTCCAAGGTGAAGAAGGGTGACGTGGCCAAGGCCGTCATCGTCCGCACCCGTCGCGAGGTGGGTCGTGCGGATGGCAGCTACATCAAGTTCGACGGCAACTCGGCGGTCCTCATCAACAAGGACCTGGAGCCCATCGGGACGCGCATCTTTGGGCCGGTGGCCCGTGAGCTGCGTGCCCGCAAGTTCATGAAGATCATCTCGCTGGCGCCCGAGGTCCTCTAAGAGGACGCAGGCCTGACGGCGAACAGCCAGAGTGAGGAAGCCATGCAGAAGCTGAAAGTCGGTGACACCATCCAGGTCATCTCCGGGTCTGAGCGCTCGGAGAAGACGCCGGCGACCAAGCGCGGCAAGGTGCTGAAGGTTGACCGGGAGGCGGGCCGCGTGACGGTCGAGGGCCTGCGCCTGGTCAAGCGCCACCTGCGCAAGACGCCGCAGTCCCCCGAGGGCGGCATCATCGAGAAGCCGGGCACCATCGCGCTCTCGAACGTCCAGGTGGTCTGCGCCAAGTGCGACAAGCCGACCCGCGTCGGCATCCGCAAGGAGGGGGAGTCCTCCAAGCGGTTCTGCAAGCAGTGTGACGCCCTGATTGACTAGGGGTCGGTGTTCGGGCATGTATGCGCGCCCCTTGCCCCACCTCGTGGTGGAGCAAGCGGGCGTGCACGTCCAGAGGGCTGAAATGGTTGAGCCCTCTGGGTGTTTCCACGTTCTAGACGCAGGACTGATCGGGCGCGCTGGGTCCATGACGGCGTTCCGAAGCAGGGGAATGAAAGATGGCTGACGAGAAGAAGGCCGACTCGAAGGAAAAGAAGAGCAAGAAGCGCGGCAAGGAAGAAGCCAAGAAGGTCGGCTTCGCCGCGAACATCGAGGAGGGCCTGAAGGCCCGCTCGGCGCGCCTCAAGGACCGCTTCCGCGCGGAAGGCGTTCCTGCGCTGATGAAGGAGCTGGGGCTCGGGAACCCCATGGAAGTGCCGCGGCTGGAGAAGATCGTCGTCAACATGGGTCTGGGCGAGGCGCTCGCCAACAACAAGATCCTGGAGTCGGCGGTGGACCAGCTGGCTGCCATCACCGGTCAGAAGCCGGTCGTGACGCGCGCGCGCAAGTCCATCGCGAACTTCAAGCTGCGCCAGGGCCAGGCCATCGGTGCCGCCGTCACGCTGCGCGGCGACCGCATGTTCGAGTTCATGGACCGCCTCATCACCGTCGCGCTGCCGCGCGTGCGTGACTTCAAGGGTGTGTCCCCCAAGGCTTTTGACGGGAAGGGCAACTACACGCTCGGCGTGCGCGAGCAGATCATCTTCCCGGAAATCAACTACGATCAGATCGAAAAGGTGAAGGGGCTCAACATCAGCTTCGTCACCACCGCCCGGAACGACGAGCAGGGCCTCGCGCTGATGCGTCACTTCGGCATGCCGTTCCGTCAGTAACCGAGCCCAGGACTCCCATCGATCATGGCCAAGCTCTCCAAGATTGCCCAGGCGAAGCGCAAGCTGAAGTTCCCCGTGCGTCAGTACAACCGCTGCGGTCTCTGCGGTCGTCCTCGCGCCTTCCTGCGCAAGTTCAAGATGTGCCGTATCTGCCTGCGTCACCGCGCCCTGCGCGGTGAGATCACCGGCGTCACCAAGTCGTCCTGGTAGACGCTGGACCTGGACCATCGTCCCTGCCCTGAAGAGGGCAGGGCGGTGCCCGGTTGAAGTAGAAGGGAAGTGGCGGTCGTCGCGAACCCCCGGGATGGGCCCGGCAGGCGCGGTGGCCGCGAGCGCGGTGAGTCCCCTGGGACTGCCGCTTTGCTTGAAGGTGCATCATGCCGGTCAATGATCCCGTCGGCGACATGCTGACCCGCCTGCGCAACGCCTCGCGTGCGCGGCACGACAAGGTCGTCATCCCCCACTCGAAGCTCAAGGTGGAAATCGTCAAGGTCCTCAAGGACGAGGGCTACATCGGGGATTTCACCATCCACGAGGTCGCGCCGCAGAACGAGATCACCGTCCAGCTGAAGTACGGCCCGGACCGCAGCCCGGCCATCACCGGCATTCGCCGCGTGTCGAAGCCCGGCCTGCGCCGCTATGTCGCGGTGCGCGACATCCAGCCGGTGCTCGGCGGCATGGGCATCTCCATCCTCTCCACCTCGCGCGGCATCCTGGTGGACACCGAGGCCCGGAAGCAGAAGGTCGGCGGCGAGCTGCTCTGCACGGTCTACTAGCCAGGAGCCTGGGTGAGGCGCCCCGAGAGGAGCGCGCCCCGGGCGACGACAGCACGAGGCAATCATGAGTCGGATTGGAAAACTGGCGATCAAGCTTGGCGACAAGACGAAGGTCAACGTCGCCAACCAGCAGGTCAACTTCGAAGGCCCCAAGGGCAAGCTGTCCGTCAAGCTCCCCGCCAAGGTGAAGGTGGAGGTGAAGGACGGCCAGGTGACGGTGCAGCGTGAGGATGACTCGCGCGAAGCCCGCAGCCTGCACGGCCTGACGCGGACCATCCTCGCCAACGCGGCGAAGGGCGTGTCCACGGGCTTCGAGAAGCGTCTCGACATCCGCGGCGTTGGTTTCCGCGCGGAAGTGAAGGGCAAGGCCATCCACTTCTCGCTCGGCTACTCCCACCCGGTGGTGTTCAACCTGCCGGAGGGCGTGACGGCGGAAGTCGACAAGACCTCCCGCACCGAGGACAGCCTTCCCACGGTGGGGCTCACGCTCCGCTCGGCGGACAAGGAAGTCCTGGGCGCCACGGCGGTCAACATCCGCTCGCTGCGTCCGCCGGAGCCCTACAAGGGCAAGGGCATCAAATACGCCGAGGAGCGCATCCGTCGCAAGGAGGGCAAGACCGGTACGACCTAGTCGTCGCCGCGTCTTCGCCGAGCATTCAACCCCGCCGGACCTTGAGGTCTGGCGGAATCATCCGGCGGCGGAAGGCCGCATCGCCGCCGGACGGAAAAGGAAGCAGCCATGTCCAAGACTGTCGATCAGCGCCTCAAGAGGAAGAACCGCATCCGCAAGAAGCTCTCCGGAACCACGGAGCGCCCGCGGCTGTCGGTCTACAAGAGCCTCAAGCACATCTACGCGCAGGTGGTGGACGACTCCACCGGCCGCACGCTGGCGTTCGCGTCGTCCCTGTCCAAGGAGCTGAAGGGCAAGGACGAGGGCGACAAGAAGGCCGACGCGAAGCGCGTGGGCTCCCTCATCGCGGAGAAGTGCAAGGCCGCCAACGTCGATGCGGTGGTGTTCGACCGCAACGGCTTCCCTTACCATGGGCGCATCGCCGCCGTGGCTGACGCCGCGCGCGAGGCCGGCCTGAAGTTCTAGGTACCAGAAAGGAATTCCTCAAGTGGCAACTCCGATCAATCCGAACGATCTGGACCTGACCGACCGCGTGGTGAACATCAACCGCGTGGCCAAGGTGGTGAAGGGTGGCCGCCGGTTCTCGTTCGCCGCGCTTGTCGTGGTGGGCGATGGCAACGGGCACGTGGGCGTGGGCCTGGGCAAGGCCAACGAAGTCCCCGAGGCCATCCGCAAGGGCGGCGAGAACGCGAAGAAGAACCTGTTCCGCGTTCCTCGCATGGGCCACACCATCCCGCACGAGATCCTGGGGCACTTCGGTGCCGGCTGGGTGCTCCTGAAGCCGGCCTCCGAAGGTACGGGCGTCATCGCCGGTGGCGCGGTGCGCGCGGTGCTGGAGGCGGCGGGCATCCGCAACATCCTGACCAAGAGCCAGGGTTCGCGGAATCCTCACAACGTGCTGAAGGCCACGGTTGCGGGCCTGAAGCTGCTGCGCAGCGCGGAGCAGGTCGCGCGGCTGCGTGGCAAGGACGTCGAGACCCAGAAGCTCGCGGGCGAGGCGAGGGGCTAGTCATGGCGCTCAAGGTTAAGCTGACGAAGAGCTTCTCGGGTTCTTCCGAGGACATGGTGGCCACCATCAAGGGCCTCGGTCTGAAGAAGTTCGGCGACGAGCGGCTGTTGAAGGACACCCCGGCGGTGCGCGGCATGGTGTTCAAGGTGAAGCACCTGGTCTCCCTGGAGACGGTCAGCCAGGAGGCCCCGGCGCCCAAGCGCCGCAAGCCCCGGAAGATTGTCGCCCGGGACCGCGCCCTGGAGCGCCTGGCCGCCACGGCCAAGGCCTGAGAACTGAGGATCCAACATGAGCATCCTGACCAATCTGAAGCGCCCTGAGGGCTCCTGGCACCGCAAGAAGCGCGTGGGCCGTGGCCAGGGTAGCGGCCTGGGCAAGACGGCCGGCCGCGGCGGCAAGGGCCAGAAGGCCCGCTCCGGCAACATGCGGTTCGAAGGCTTCGAAGGCGGCCAGAGCCCGCTGCAGCGCCGCCTGCCGAAGTTCGGCTTCAACCCGCCCAACCGCACCACCTACGCGGTGGTGAACCTGGGCGACCTGGAGCACACGTTCGACGCCGGCGCCACGGTGGACGAGGCCGCGCTGAAGCAGGCGGGCCTGGTCAAGGGCCGTTATGATGGCGTGAAAGTCCTGGCTCACGGTGAGCTCGCCAAGAAGCTCACCGTGAAGGTGAACAAGGTGTCCGCGGCGGCTCGCGAGAACATCGAGAAGGCGGGCGGCTCCGTGGAGGAGCTCCCGCTGGTGGCGCACAAGCCGGAGTCGGCCGCCAAGGCCCACGCCGGCAAGGGCGTCAAGGCTCCTCGCCAGCCCCGGGCGTAGGCGTGACCGGCGCGCATCACGGTGATGTGGTGCGCGCCCCCAGCCTTGTGTAGGCTTCCGCGCCCCTTTCCGGAACCGGAGAGGGGCGTTTGTTGTTGCTGGCAGAACCTCTTGAAGAGGATGGCATTACCGTGGCCCTGAACGCCTTCGCCAACGTCTTCCGCATCGCGGAGCTGCGCAGCCGGCTTGCGTACACGCTCGTGCTGCTGTCCGTCTACCGCATCGGCATCTTCATCAACACGCCGGGCGTGGACCGCTCCGCGATGAACGCGTTCATGGACGCCCAGAAACAATCGGGCGGCCTCGTGTCGCTGTTCAACCTCTTCTCCGGCGGCGCGCTGGAGCAGATGTCCATCTTCGGTCTGGGCATCATGCCGTACGTGAGCGCCTCCATCATCATCCAGCTCCTGGCGGTGGTGGTGCCCAGCCTGGAGCGCCTGCAGAAGGAAGGCGCCGCGGGACGCCAGAAGATCAACCAGTACACGCGCTACGGCACCATCGCGCTGTCCATCGTGCAGGGCGTGGGCATCTCGCGCTGGCTGGCCTCGCTGGGCCGCTCCGACGCGGGGCAGGGTGGCTTCAACCAGGTGGTGGTCCCCAACGACAACCTCTGGTTCACCTTCATGACGGTGGTCAGCCTCACGGCGGGCACGGCCTTCATCATGTGGCTGGGCGAGCGCATCACGGAGCGCGGCATCGGCAACGGCATCTCGCTCATCATCTTCGCGGGCATCGTGGCTCGCGTGCTGCCCGGCGCGAAGACGCTGCTGGACCTGACGACGCAGGAGATCGTGAACGTGGCCGCTGTGCTGGGCCTGCTCTTCTTCATGCTCCTCATCATTGGCGTGGTGGTCTACGTGGAGCGGGGCATGCGGCGTGTTCCCATCCAGTACGCCAAGCGCATGGCGGGCCGGCGTATGTTCGCGGGCCAGGCGACCTACTTCCCCATGAAGGTGAACGCCTCGGGCGTGATTCCCCCCATCTTCGCCGGCGCGGTGCTGTCCTTCCCGGCGACCCTGGGCGCGTGGTTCCCCTTCCTGCAGGGCTTCCAGCGCAGCATCGAGGGCAACCTCTGGGTCTACAACGGCCTGTTCGTGCTGCTGGTGGTGTTCTTCTCCTACTTCTACACGGCGCTGACCTTCCGGCCGGATGACGTGGCGGACAACATCAAGAAGCAGGGTGGCTACATCCCCGGCATCCGCCCGGGCCGCCAGACGGCGGAGTTCATCGAGCGCACGCTCAACCGCCTCACGTTCGGTGGCGCCATCTACCTGGCCATCATCTGCGTGATTCCGTCGGTCATCAGCAGCGTGCTCGGCGTGCAGTTCACGTTCGGCGGCACGGCGCTCCTCATCGTGGTGGGCGTGGCGCTGGACACGGTGCAGCAGATCGAAGGCCACCTCATCAGCCGCAACTACGAAGGCTTCGCGGGTCCGCGCGGTCCGCGCATCCGCGGCCGGGTTCGCGTGGCGGCCTGACAGCGGTCGGTTGTGTTCCGGGCGCCTCTCCCCAATGGTGGGGAGGGGCGCCTCGTCGTTCAAGGGTGGACGTAGGTACAAAGGAGCGACATGAACCTCATCCTCTTGGGGCCGCCGAACGCCGGGAAGGGAACCCAGGCGAAGAAGCTCTACGCGGACTTCCAGATCCCGCAGATCTCCACCGGCGACATCCTGCGCAAGGCCGTCAAGGATGGCACGCCGCTGGGCAAGGTGGCCGGGCCGCTGATGGCCGCGGGGCAGTATGTCCCGGACGATGTCGTCATCGGCATCGTGGAGGAGCGGCTGAAGGAATCGGACGTGGCCCAGGGCTTCGTGCTCGACGGCTTTCCCCGCACCCCGGGACAGGCGGACGCGCTGGACCGGATGCTGGAGCGGCTGGGCAAGCAGCTGAATGCGGTCGTGTCGCTCGAGGTCCCGCACTCGACGCTGGTCGAGCGTGGCTCCGGCCGGCGCGTGTGCCCCAATGACGGGGCCGTCTACCACGTCACCCAGAGCCCTCCGAAGCGGGCGGGCCTGTGCGACAAGTGCAGCACGGAGCTCGTTCAGCGTCCGGATGACACGCCGGAGGTCATTGAGAAGCGCCTGCAGAAGTACGACGCGGAGACGTCCCCCTTGAAGGACTTCTACGCGAAGAAGGGGCTGCTCAAGAGCGTGGACGGCGTCGGGTCTCCGGAGGGCATCTACGAGGAGATCAAGAAGGCCGCTGGCCGTTCTGCCTGAGCCTGGGGCAGCCAGCGAGGCGAGGGCAGGGCCGGTCTGGACTGCCGCCCCATCGGTCACGGGTTCCTGACAGAGCAGGGGCCGGTAGAAAAGGGGCATGAATCCGGTGGAGCTCAAGAGTCCGGACGAGATCGCCCTGATGCGAGACGCGGGGCGGATCGTTTGTGAAATCCTGGACGAACTCGAGAAGGCAGTGGCCCCGGGTGTCTCCACCTGGGAGCTGGACGCCCTGGCGGAGCAGCTCATCGCCAAGAAGGGCGCCCGGTCGGCGTTCAAGGGCTACCACGGCTTTCCGGGCGTTCTCTGCGCCTCCGTGAACCAGGAGGTCGTCCATGGCATCCCTGACCGGAAGCGCCGGTTGGTGGCCGGGGACCTGATGAAGCTGGACTTCGGGGTGGTCTACCGGGGCTTCTTCGGGGACTCGGCGCGTACGGTGCCGGTGGGGAAGGTGACGCCGGAGGCCCAGGCCCTGGTGGACGCCACCCGGCAGTCCCTGGAAAAGGCCATCCAGGTGATGCAGCCGGGCAACCGGATTGGTGACATTGGCCATGCGGTGCAGAGCCATGTGGAGGCGAGGGGGTTTTCCGTGGTCCGGGACTTCACGGGGCACGGGATTGGCCGGAAGCTGCACGAGCCGCCGCAGGTGCCCAACTACGGGCAGGCGGGCTCCGGGATGAAGCTGCGGCCAGGCATGGTCCTGGCGGTGGAACCGATGGTGAACCAGGGGACGCCTGACGTGGAGGTCCTGGAGGACGAGTGGACGGCCGTCACCGTGGACGGCAAGTTGTCCGCCCACTTCGAGCACACCATCCTGATCTCGGAGCGGGGGCCGGAAGTGCTGACCCGGCGTCGATGAGGGCCCCCAGACCCCGGGTGAAATAGGGTGATGTCAGAGGGTGTTGATAGAGGTCCAGATTTCAGATCGCGCGGCGCTTGCTACTTACGGACCAAAGTGTTATCCCGCCGCGCTTCCAGAAGGTTCGTGGTCCGGGAAGAAGGTTGACGCTTGCCGAAGGATGATTCCATCGAAGTCGAGGGGACCGTCATGGAACCCCTACCGAACGCGATGTTCCGCGTGGTGCTGGACAACGGCCACAAGGTGCTCGCGCACATCTCGGGCAAGATGCGGATGCACTTCATCCGTATCCTCCCGGGCGACAAGGTGAAGGTCGAGTTGTCGCCGTATGACCTGACCCGTGGACGGATCACGTACCGGGCCAAGTAATTCGCGCCGGCCGCCTGTGCGGACCGGCTGTTGTGCTTTTCACCGCTGCTGAAGGAAGGAAGTTCGCTCCATGAAGGTTCGGGCGTCCGTCAAGAAGATCTGCGACAAGTGCAAGGTTGTTCGCCGCAAGGGCATCGTGCGCATCATTTGCGCCTCCAACCCCCGGCACAAGCAGCGCCAGGGCTAAGAGTCCTTAAGGGACTCTTGCCTCAGACCAACTCCACAACGAAGGAAGACCGAAGATGGCTCGTATCGCCGGCATCGATCTGCCGCCCAACAAGCGTGCGGTGATCTCGCTTCAGTACATCTACGGGATCGGTAACAAGACCGCGCACGACATCATCGAGGCGGCGGGCATCGATCTCACCACCCGGACCAAGGACCTCACCGAGGACCAGGCTCGAAAGATCCGCGAGATCATCGAGGCCAACTACAAGGTCGAGGGTGACCTCCGGCGTGAGGTGACCATGAACATCAAGCGGCTGATGGACCTGGGTTGCTACCGGGGTCTGCGTCACCGCAAGGGTCTTCCGGTCCGCGGCCAGCGCACCCACACCAACGCGCGCACCCGCAAGGGCCCCAAGCGCGGCATCGTTCGCGCGAAGCCGGCCGCTCCGGCCCGCTAAACCCTCTGGCGCCCGCTGCCTCGCTTCGTGTGAGGCGCGGGCGTTGATCACCTACTCCCAGGAGCAGCGATTCACATGGCTGACGAGATCAATACCGCCGCCGCGCCGGCCGGTGCCGAGGGTGGCGAGACCCCTGCGGCGAAGAAGAGCAAGCGCAAGGGCAAGAAGAACATCCTCAACGGCGTGGTCCACATCCAGTCCACGTTCAACAACACCATCATCACGATCACGGACGTGTCCGGGAACGTGATCTCCTGGTCGTCGGCCGGGGCGCGCGGCTTCAAGGGCAGCCGCAAGTCCACGCCGTTCGCGGCGCAGGTGGCCGCTGGCGACGCCGCGGCGAAGGCGATGGAGCACGGCCTGAAGACCGTGACGGTGTTCGTGAAGGGCCCGGGCGCGGGCCGTGAGTCGGCGCTGCGCGCGCTGGCCGCCGCCGGCCTGAAGATCAGCCTCATCCGCGACGTGACGCCCATCCCGCACAACGGCTGCCGTCAGCCCAAGCGCCGCCGCGTCTAATCACCGCTTCGGGCCGGGGACCCGCCTCGCGGCGGGCCCGGCTCCAGACCATCTGCAAGGAGAGTTTCCGTGGCTCGTTATACCGCGAGCGCCTGCCGTATCTGCCGGCGCGAGAACCTGAAGATGTACCTCAAGGGCGACCGTTGCTACACGGACAAGTGCGCCATCGAGCGCCGCCCCTATCCCCCCGGTCAGCACGGCCAGGGCCGCGTGAAGTTCTCCGGCTACGGCGTGCAGCTGCGCGAGAAGCAGAAGGTCAAGCGCATGTACGGCCTGCTCGAGAACCAGTTCCGCGGGTACTACCACCGCGCGTCCGCGGCCAAGGGCAAGACGGGTGAGAACCTGCTGCAGCAGCTGGAGCTCCGTCTGGACAACGTGGTGTTCCGCATGGGCTTCGCGGACACGCGCAACGAGGCGCGCCAGCTGGTGCGTCACGGTCACTTCCAGGTCAATGGCCGCCGGGTGAACATCCCGTCGTTCGCCGTGAAGCCGGGCAGCGCGGTGGAGGTGGCGGAGAAGAGCCGCAAGGTGCTCCGCATCTCCGAGGCGCTGGAGACGGTGGACCGCCGTGGCGTTCCGCAGTGGATCGACCTGGACAAGAAGGCGTTCAAGGGCACGGTCAAGACGGTCCCGAACCGCGAGGACCTGACCATGCCCATCCAGGAGCAGCTCATCGTCGAACTGTACTCGAAGTAAGCAGGGATGCCGGGCCCGCTTCCGGTGGGCCCCTCCCGCGGTGGACGCCCTGGCCGACAAGGCCGGGGCGTTGTCGCTTTGTCGCCTGTCGTTTCATCGCTTGGATGGCGCGTCCTGCGCGCTCCGGGCGAGCTTGTTACGCAGTCCCCCCGCGTGCCCGTCCTCCCGCCGTTCTGGCGGGGAAGTGGGTGATGGCGCACGACCAGAGGAGCAGTCCCCATGGCCGACACGTTTGTTGCGAAGAACTGGCGCGACCTCATCAAGCCGCGCCGCATGGAAGTGGACCAGGACTCGCTGAGCCCCACGTACGGCAAGTTCGTGGCGGAGCCGCTGGAGCGCGGCTTCGGGACGACGCTGGGCAACTCGCTGCGGCGGGTGCTGCTGTCGTCGCTGCAGGGCGCGGCCATCACCTCCGTGAAGATTGAAGGCGTGGACCACGAGTTCACGACCATCCCCGAGGTGGCCGAGGACGTCACGGACGTCGTGTTGAACCTGAAGGAGGTCCTCCTCCGGATGCACACGAACGAGACGAAGACGCTGCGCATCGAGGTGGAAGGCCCCAAGGAAGTGAAGGCGGGCGACCTCATCGCGGACCAGGACGTGGAGATTCTGAATCCGGGTCACCACATCTGCACCGTGTCCGAGGGTGGCAAGGTGCGCATGGAGCTGACGTGCCGCCGGGGCCGGGGCTACGTGCCGGCGTCCACCAACAAGGTGCCGGGTGCGCCCATCGGGACCATCCCCATCGACTCGCTCTTCTCGCCCATCCGCAAGGTGAACTACCAGGTCACCAACGCGCGCGTCGGTCAGGTCACGGACTACGACAAGCTGTCGCTCGAGGTCTGGACGGACGGCTCCGTGGTGCCGCAGGACGCGGTGGCGTACGCGGCGAAGATCATCAAGGAGCAGCTCACGGTCTTCGTGAACTTCGACGAGACCGAGGAGCCGGTCGTCGCCGAGGCGCCGAAGGAAGAGGCCAAGCTCAACGAGAACCTGTTCCGCTCGGTGGACGAACTGGAGCTGTCGGTGCGTTCGGCCAACTGCCTGCAGCAGGCGAACATCAAGTCCATCGGTGACCTGGTCCAGCGCACCGAGGCGGAGATGCTCAAGACGAAGAACTTCGGCCGCAAGTCCTTGAAGGAGATCAAGGAGATCCTCGCGGAGATGGGCCTGTCCCTGGGCATGAAGCTGGAGAACTGGCCGCCGAAGAACGCGCCGGCTCCTGCGGCCCCCAAGGCCTAGAGCGTCATCGTTTCCTGAAGCACCTGCCTTGGCTGCCCACCGACACGGCTTCACGGTGGCGCGAAGGCAGGGGGCCCTGGTACACAGGGCCCGATTCAACGGCGGCCCTGGTGTCGGGGCCGTCCTTCCCACCCGGTACCTGATACGGCCGGAGTGGTGGGGTTCTCAAGAAGAGGCCCCGGAGCACGCGCATGCGCCACAAGGTCGGACAAAGGAAGCTGCACCGCACCACGAGCCACCGTCTCGCGATGCTGAACAACATGGTCACGTCCCTGCTGGAGCACGGGGCCATCCGCACCACCGTTCCCAAGGCGAAGGAAGTCCGTCCGCTGGCCGAGCGCATCATCACGCTCGCCAAGCGCGGTGGCCTGTCCAACGTGCGCCTTGCTGCCCGCACCGTGAAGGACCGCACGGTCCTCCAGAAGGTGTTCAGCGAGTACAAGGAGCGTTACGCCTCCCGTCCGGGTGGCTACACCCGCATCGTGCGCCTGGGCTTCCGCCGGGGCGACGCCGCGGAGATGGCCCTCATCGAGCTGGTGGACCGTCCCGCGAAGGCCCCGGCCGCCGCTGAGACGACCGAGGCTCCCGCCGAGGCGAAGTCCGAGGGTTGAGCCGTTCCCCGTGCCCGGGTCTCACGTGAGTGAGGCCCGGACAGGCTGAAGAAGCACAAAGGGCGCCTTCCTGCTTCAGGAGGGCGCCCTTCGTGTTTCCGGCGTCTGGAGAGGCCCGCTCGCGGCGGGCTACTTCTTCGGCGCGAGGAGGCGCTTCCACTCCTCCTGGAGGGAGGGCGTGAGGTCGGCCTTGTCGTCCGAGCTCTTCATCGTCAGCGCCTGGAAGCGCAGGTCCGCGGGCGCGGAGCCGCCGTTCTTCCCCAGGAGCTGCTTGGGCGTGATGGTGACGAAGTTGCCGGGCTGCACCTCCGCCACCACCGCCTTGTACTCGTTGTTCACGGTGATGATGACGTCGCGCCAGACGTCCTTGCTCTCGTTCCAGATGGTGACGGAGGGTCGGTCCAGCTTGTCGCTGAGCACCAGGCGCGCGTCCATGTCACCCGTGTCCATGGAGCTGCCCGGGCACGCGATGCCGAGGCTGGCGACGGACAGCACGAGCCAGCCCGCGATGATGCCGGCCTTGTACTTGAAGAAGCGGTCGCTCGCGCGGAAGTCCGCGAACTGCTCCTTCAGGATGGAGAAGGCGTTGAGGAGGACGTTGGACGTCTCCGCGGCGACGCGCTTGCCCAGCGGGCCTTCCGCCTTCGGCTTCTCCAGCGGGGCCGCGCGGGCGGCGCTCACGGCACGCATGCCGGGGCTGGTGGCCGCTCGGGGCTGGGTGCCGGGATTGGAGGGCGTCCGGGGCGGCGGGGTGCTGGGAGGGGCGGGTTTGCGCGCGTCGCTCATCGGAGGCGGAGTGTAGAGGGGGCGGTGCGCCGGTGGCTACTGGCCCTTGAGCACCTGCAGGGCCTTGCTGGCCACCGCGTTGTCGGGCTGGGTCTCCAGCACCTTCCCCAGCCAGCGCTCCGCTTCGCTCACGGCCTTCTGGCGGTCCTCGGGACGGCGGGCCTTCTGGGCCTCCTCGGTGTAGAGCAGACCCAGGCGCAGGGCGAACTCGGTGTTCTCCGGGTCCTTGTCCGCCACGACCTTCAGCTCCCGCTGCGCGGCCGCGTAGTCCCCCTGCAGCTGATACACGAGCGACAGCTTGCCTCGCGCGGCCGCCGAGTCCGGTGCCAGCGTCACGGCCACCTGGAAGGCCTCCTTCGCGGTGTCCAGGTCCCGAGCCTCCAGGCGCAGGTCGCCCAGTCGGAACCAGGCCAGGTCCAGCAGCGGGTTGAGCGCCACGGCCTTCTCGAAGGCGGTGCGCGCAGCGTCCGTGCGCTGCCGCGTCAGGTACAGCTCGCCCAGGTAGAGCTGGTTCTTGCCGTCCTGGGGCGCGCGCTCGATGGCCTGCTTGAACTCGTCCACGGCACGGCCGGCGTCATCCAGGCGCTGGTAGGCGAGCCCCAGGAGGGCGTGCACCACGGCCAGGTCCGGGTAGTCGTGGAGGATCTCCTCGAAGGCGATGAGGGCGTGCTGGGGCGCGTCCAGCTCGTGCAGGTAGCGCATGCCCTCCTCGAGCTTCGCCTCCGCCGCCTTGGGGAAGTTCTGGAAGGGGTCCGCCAGCGGGTTCATCAGCGCCCGCGCGGTGGCGACCTCCGCGGGGGTGGGGTTGCCGCGCACGACGGTGCCCAGGGCCTCCACGGCGCCCGCCGTGTCGCCCGTGCGAGCCAGGGCCTTGGCCAGGGGCAGCTTCCAGCCCGCGCGCTCCGGGGTCAGCTCCACGGCCTTGCGCAGCGGGCCCAGGGCGGCGGCGTACTGCTCGGACTCCAGGCGCGCCACGCCCAGGCGGTAGTGGAACTCCGCGGTGGTGGGGGACAGCGCAATGGCGCGCTCGAAGGCGGCCACGGTGGGGGCGCCCGCGTCCCGGGCCCGGGAGAAGAGCGTCAGGCCCAGCATGTACTGGTCCACCGCGCGCTCGGTCTTCGCGATGGCCTGGCGCAGCTCCTCCGCCCAGGCGTCCGCGCGGCCGGCCTTCACGTGGGCCTCGGTGAGGGCGCGGGCCACGTCCACGTCGTCCGGCGTGCGCGCGTGCAGCTCCCGCAGGAGCTTCACCGCCTCATCCGGCTGATTGCCGTCCAGGTACGCGCGCGCCTGGGCCTGGGGAGACAGCGCGGGGGCCTGGGCCTGGCCGTGGCCGCAGCCGGTGGCGAGCAGCCCCAGCCCCAGGAGGGCGGCGGGCCAGCGGAGCGTGCGGAGGCGGTTCGAGGGCGGCGTCAGGGGCACGGGGAGCTCAGGAGGCCTTGGAGGTGACGGAGGAGGCAAGCTGCGCGACGCCCTCGCGGTTCGGCGCGGCGACGGCGGTGTCGGGGTCACCGCCCTTGCCGCCCAGGGAGAGGCTGTCGGCGATGATCTGCGCGCGCACGGCGCGGGCCAGGCCCTCGCGGTCGTTGTCCGCGAAGCCGCTGGTGTCGATGGGGCGGCCAACCTTCACGCGCACCGGTCCCGGGGTGATGTTCCACGAGTTCTTGGGCATCACGTTGTCGGTGCCCTCGATGGTGACGGGGCAGATGGGCACGCGGGCCTTGAGCGCGAGCGCGAAGGGCCCCTTCTTGAAGGGCAGCACGCGGCCGTCCGGGGAGCGGGTGCCCTCCGGGTACAGGAAGATGCTGGTGCCCGCGCGGATCTTCCGGGCGGCTTTTTCAAGCGACGCGATGGCGGACGAACGGTCCCCACGGTCGATGAAGATGTGGCCCGCGAGCCAGAGGTACCAGCCGATGAACGGCACGAAGCGCAGCTGCGACTTGGCGACGAAGCGGAAGTCCACCGGCACGGCGAGAAAATGGGCCGGGATGTCGAGTGTGGACAGGTGGTTGCCGACGTAGATGGTGGGCCGCTTCGGGTCCACGTTTTCCCCGCCAATGACCTCCAGCTTCGCGCCCCCGGCCCAGAGGAGCACGGGCGACCAGAGCCTGCGGGCGACGGCGACCGAACGCGACGGGTTGAGCGTCACCAGCATCGCGAGGCAGGCCAGCGGGAAGCAGACGATGGACCACACCGTGACCACGAGAATGCACCACAGCTTGCGCAGCATGCGTCGCCTTTCCTCCTACCGGGGGGCCTGAGCGCCGGAAGGGCCCCGGGGGTGCCGCTCACCCGTCGTGCAGGCAGGCGGCGCGGCATGGGCGCCGGCTCGGGCTCCTGGACGTGCGGAACGGGGCGGGGGCATGCACTTTATCTACCATGGCTCCCCTCGCCATTGTTTCTGGTGAATGCCGCTCGCTGGGGTTACAAGCAAGGGTGGCGTGGCCAGGAAAAAGTTCATCGCCATCGCGGGCAACATCGGGGCGGGGAAGACGGAGCTCACGTCCTTCCTGTGCCGGAAGTACGGCCTCACGCCGTCCTTCGAGCCCAATGACCAGAACCCCTATCTCGCGGATTTCTACAAGGACATGAAGACGTGGGCGTTTCGCTCGCAGCTCTTCTTCCTGACGCACAAGTTCCGCCTGCACCGGGAACTGGAGCGCACGCCGGGCACCGTGCTCCAGGACCGGACCCTCTACGAGGACGCGGAAATCTTCGCCAAGAACCTCCACCGGCAGCGGCTCATCGACAAGCGCGACTGGTCCACCTACTGGGAGCTGTACCAGACCATCTCCCAGTCGCTCCGGCCGCCCGACCTGATGATCTACCTGCGCTGCCCGGTGGTTACGCTGAAGGAGCGCATCCGCCTGCGCGGGCGGACCATGGAGAAGGACATCCCGACCGCCTACTTGAAGCGCCTCAACGCCCTCTACGAGGAGTGGTTCGAGGGCTACTCGCTGTCACCGGTGCTGGTGCTGGGGACGGACAAGCTGGACTACCTCACCAACCTGGTGGACCGCGTGGACCTCTTCCGACAGATCGAGAAGCACCTGTGAAGGAGGTCTACGTCCTGGCCACCGAGCAGTCCGTGCCGCCATCTCTTGACGCGCTGCGCGCGGCGTTCGCCACGGACGAGGTGGAGTTCGTGCCGCACGAGGGCGACTGGGGCTTCACCGTGCGGGCGGATGGCTCGGAGGTGAAGGTGGTGCTCAAGCCCCTGAGCGACGGCCGTCCCCGCGTCCCCCAGGAGCTGTTCAGCGGCAGCCCGGAGGCCTTCGCGCGCGTGGAGAAGTCCCAGGCCTGCTACGCGTTCCTCCTGGAGCCGGGCGGCGCGCAGCCCACGCTGCCCGTCTTCGAGGCGCTGTGGACCGTGCGCACGCTGATGGAGCAGGCGCCGGGCGTGCTGGTGGACCTGACGGCGTTCAAGCTGCACGAGCCCGAGGACGTGGTCGAGATCACCGAGCTGGACTTCGACATCCGCGACCACGTGCATCTGCACGCCATCGAGCTGGCGGAAGGGGACACGCCGCTGTGGGTGCACTCGCACGGGATGGAGAAGTTCGGCGCGCGCGACGTCGAAATCTTCCACCTGGGCGAGGGCGACCTCCTGGCCGCGGAGAGCTTCCTCCACGAGCTGTGCACGGACCTGGCGTTCGCGCAGGGGCCGGCGCTGCGCTCGGAGGTGGCCACCAGCGAGGGCCAGAGCTTCACCCTGGTGCCGTCGGAAGAGGCGCGCGCGAACCTGCTGGGCGTGCCGCTGGATGCCTTCGAGGGCCACGAGGGGCTGTTCCTCACGGTGGTGTCGCCCCTGGGCCGGCACAACACAGCGGAGCTGCTGGCGACGTACCGGGAGCGCTTCGCCAAGGAGCCGGCCGAGCAGACCCAGGCCATGCACGAGGAGGCGCAGGCGCTGCTGCCCGCGTTCCTGGCGCGCTTCCAGCGCAAGGGGTTGATGGAGCCCCTCACGTTCCTGGTGCGGGCCCCCTTCGAGACGCACCCGGAGGGCGAGGTGGTGGTGGAGAACCTGTGGCTGGAGGCGGTGACCCGGGACGAGGGCTCCGTCGTGGGCCGGCTGGTGGATGGCGCGGTGCACACCACGGAGTGGCGCAAGGGGGCCCACGTGGAGGTGGAGGAGAAGCAGATCAACGCCCTGGCCATCGCCCGGGAGGGCCGCGCGCTCAACGAGTCCGAGCTGCGCGCTCTTTTGAACGCCGAACGCCCCATGTAGCGCTGCGCGTCCAACCCGACGCGTCTTGCGGGCGACCCGAGGGGCACTGCTAGGCTCCCCGTCCGCATGCCGGCATTGCTGCTGCTCACGGGCCCCTCGGCGGGGCGCCGGTACGAGGTTGTCTCCCAGCTGACCCTCGGCCGCAGCCCCTCCTGCGACATCCCGCTGGAAGACGACCAGGTGTCGCGCCGCCACGCGCAGCTGTTCCTGGACACCGTCGCAGGACAGGTGCGGCTGCGCGACCTGGGCTCCACCAACGGCACGCTGCTCAACGGGCAGCGGCTGGCGCTCCAGGAAGAGGCGGTGCTGCGGCCGGGTGACCGGATGCGCGTGGGCGCCACCATCGCGGTGTACGAGCCGCCACCGGTGTCCATCGTCGACGAGCCCTCGGGCGTGGTTGCTCCGGAGCCGGAGCACGTGCCCATCGAGGAGGTGCTGCCGCACGTGGGCGCGGCCGCGGCGATGTACTCGGCCGGGACGGCGCTGCTGGGGGCCACCAGCGAGGCCATGGTGCTGCGGCGGCTGTCGGAGGAGACGGTGCACGCGCTCAACGCGGATCGCGCCGCGGCGCTCCTGAGCGGCCCGGAGGGGCTTCGCACGGCGGCGGTGTCCGGCGCGGCGTCCGTGGAGGTGCCTCGCGCGCTGGTGCAGGCGGCGCTGGAGCGCAAGGAACTGGGTCGCACGGACACGGCGCTGTGCTCGCCGCTGGTCGCTTCGGGCGGGATGCCCTTTGGCGTGCTGTACGTGGAGCGCGAGGAGTCGCCATTCACAGAGGGCGAGGGCCAGCTGCTGGCGTCGCTGGGGCGGCTGGGCGGCGAGGCCTATACGGCGGTGCGCTCGCGCGGTGAGGCGGAGGCCGCGGAGACGCCGTGGGTGACGCCGCTGGGGACGTCGCGGGCGTTCCGGGGCGTGGTGGAGGAGGCGCGGCGGGCGGCGGGCAGCGCCGCCCCGGTGGTGCTGCACGGCGAGCCGGGTACGGGCAAGGCGCTGCTGGCGCACTTCCTCCACGGGAAGTCGCCTCGCGCGCTGGGGCCATGGGTGACGGTGGAGTGCCGTCAGTCCCTGGAGGCGGTGGAGGTGGCGCTCTTCGGCCGTGCGGGCGCGCCCGGACAGCCTCCGGTGACGTCCGCGGTGCTGCGCGCGGACGCGGGCACGCTGCTCCTGCGCCACGTGGAGGCGCTGCCCCGGCCCGCGGCGGAGCGGCTGGCGCGGATGCTGGCCCGGCGCGCGGCTCCAGCACGGCAGGGCGGGGAGGAGCCCGTGGACGTGCGCATCGTCGCCACCAGTGCTTCACCGGTATCGCGGCTCGCGTCCCGGGGAGAGTTCGACGCGGCGCTGGCCCGGGGGCTCACGGGCTTCGAGCTGGAGGTTCCGCCCCTGCGGGAGCGGCGGGGAGACGTGCCGGTGCTGCTGGAGCACTTCGCGCTGCGCGGTGCCCGGCAGGGCGGACGGGAAGCACCCGTGCTGGGACCGGAGGCCCGGCGCCTCCTGGCCGAGTATCCGTGGCCGCAGAACGTGCGCGAGCTGGAGTTGGTCGCGGAGCGGCTGGGACGCGTGTACGCGGCGGGCCACGTGGGCATTCCGCAGCTGCCTCCGGAGGTGCGCGAGGGCGCGGTGGGGCAGGCGCCTCGCACGTTGCAGGAGCAGGTGGCCCGTCTGGAGCGCGACGCCATCGCGGAGGCGCTTCGCGAGTCCGGCTGGAAGAAGGTCCGCGCGGCGGAGCTGCTGGGCATCAGCCGGCCCACGCTCGACCGGAAGATGGAGGAGTACGGGCTGACGCTGGAGCGGGGGACTCGCGGCTGAGCGCGGTCAGGCCTTCGTGATGGCGGTGTCCTTGCGGCGGCTGATCAACACGCCCGTGAGGATGAGCGCCGCGCCGAGCACCTGGAACAGGGTGGGGCGCTCACCGCGGACGGCCCAGGCGGTGAGGGCGGCGACCACGGGGATGCCGGTGCCATAGAGCGTCGTGCGGTTGGTGCCCACCTGCTGCACGCTGCGGAACCACACGAAGTACGCGAGCACCAGCGGCACCAGCGCCGAGTACACGAGCGCCACCCATCCGGAGGCACCCACACGGGACGCGTCCATCTCGATGACCTGGGACGCGCCGGCCAGCACGACGCCCGGGGCTCCCGTGAGCATGGTGATGGCGGTGACGCGCAGCGCGGAGATGCCTTCTCCCACGGCGCGCGTGCCCACCGTGTAGATGGACCAGCACAGCGAGCTGCCGACAATCAGCGCATCGCCCGTCCACGTCGACGCGCCCAGGTTCGGGCCTCGCGCGCCGACGACCAGCAGCGTGCCCACCACCGCGAGCGAGAGCCCCGCGACGACAGGGCGCCGCAGCCGTTCGATGCCCAGCGCCGCGCCCAGCGCCGCCGTCACCACCGGGCTCACTGCCGTGAGCATGCCGCTGTTGGCCGCCGTGGTCCGCGCGAGCCCTTCGATGAAGCACAGCTGGTACAGCGTGTTGCCCACGAACCCCAGCGCGGTGAGCCGCAGGAACGCCTTCCACGGCATCGGCTTGTGGCCTTCCACCGCGAGCAACACGAGCCCCATCGCGAGCGCCGCGAGCCCGAAGCGCAGCGACATGAAGGCCCGTGCCGGCATGCCCTCCAGCGCGTCCTTCACCAGGGTGTAGTTCGTCCCCCAGACGACCACGACGGCGATCATCGCCAGGTCGGAGGCGGAGAGGAGACGGGCAGGCGCTGCGACCGCGGGCGACGAGGTGCTCACGGCGGCGGGGCATAGGGCGACGCGAGGCCGGATGCAACCAACGGAGCTGCAACGAACACACGGGCCCGCACCGCTTCCCTGGCAGGTGACACGCACGCGCGGTGCTCTCCCAGTGGGAGGCGACACCGGGCCGACGTTTCCCCACGCCCGTGCTTGTCCGGCCGGGCTGGCCGTGGCGTAAATGCCCGCCCATGGACTTCCGTTATTCGGACGAGGTGCGGCACGCGAAGGACTCCGGGCAGCCGCTGGTGGCGCTGGAGACGAGCGTCGTCGCGCAGGGCCTGCCGTACCCAGACAACCTGGCCGCTGCTCGCGCGTGCGAGGAGGCCATCCGCCGCGCCGGCGCCGTGCCCGCGCCCATCGCGCTCGTGGACGGCGAGGTGTGGATTGGCCTGGAGGACGCCGCGCTGCGCCGCCTGGCCGAGGGCAAGGAGAAGCTCCTCAAGGTGGGCTCGCGCGACCTGGCCGTGGCGGTGGCCACCCGCGCCAGCGGCGGCACCACGGTGAGCGCCACGTGCGAGCTGGCCGCGGCGGCGGGCATCCGCGTCTTCTCCACCGGCGGCATCGGTGGCGTGCACCGGGGCGCTTCCGAGCACTGGGACATCTCGCAGGACATCGCGGCCTTGTCTCGCTACCCCGTCGCGGTGGTGTGCGCGGGCGCCAAGTCCGTGTTGGACCTGCCCAAGACGATGGAGCTGCTGGAGACGGCGGGTGTGCCCGTCATCGGCGTGGGCACGAACGAGCTGCCGTCCTTCTACAGCCGCGAGTCCGGCCTCTCCCTGGAGCACCGCGCGGACGACGCCGAGGCCGCCGCGCGCATCGCCCACGCTCGCTTCGAGACGCTGGGGCAGGGCGGCGTGCTCTACACCGTGCCGCCTCCGGTGGAGGCCGCGCTGCCTCGCAACGACGTGGAGCTGCACATCGCATCGGCGCTGGCGGACGCGGACCGGCAGGGCGTGCGCGGCAAGGCCGTGACGCCGTTCCTCCTGGGCGAGATGGCGAAGCGCACCGGGGGGAAGACGCTCAAGACGAACCTGGCGCTCCTGGAGAACAACGCGCGCTTCGCGGGGGCGCTGGCCGTGGCCTACGCCCGCCTCGCGAAGCGCTGAACGCCGCGCGGAATCAGGCCGTGCGGTGCTGGAACCAGGCCATCAGGTCCTCCAGCGCCGCGCGGTCCACGTCGTCGAAGGTGTTCTTGTGCTCGGAGTCGATGTCGAGCACCGCGATGAGCTCGCGATTGTGCCCGTACACCGGCACCACGATTTCAGATGCGGAGCGCCCATCGCAGGTGATGTGGCCCGGGAACGCGTGCACGTCCGACACCACCACCGTCTCGCCCTTGGCCGCGGACGTGCCGCACACGCCCTTGCCGAAGGTGATCTCCAGGCACCCGAGCGTCCCCTGATAGGGACCCACGCGCAGCAGCTTCCCGGGCGTCACCACCCGGTAGAAGCCGGTCCACAGGTGGCCGAACGCGTGGTGCAGCAGGCAGCTCATCGTCGCCATCGCGCAGATGTCGTCATCCACGCCTTCGAGGATGGCGAGCGCGTGCGTCTTCAGCTCGGCGTATGCCTCGGTCTTGGGCTGACCGCGCAGATCCAGGGTGACTTCGGCCATGATGGGGTCCTCTGTCAGGAATTCAGTCCCGCCCCTTCTAACAACCCCCGTGCCCGCTGGCACTCTGGAGGTCGTGTGGAACCGCTCGTCCTGGATTCGAAAACCCGCTTGCTCGTACTCACCGGCGCCGGAGTCTCCGCGGAGAGCGGAGTGCCCACCTTCCGGGGCATGAACGGGCTGTGGGAGAACCACCCCGTGGAGGCGGTGGCGTCGCCGCAGGGCTTCGAGGCGAACCCCGCGCTCGTCTGGCGCTTCTACTCGCAGCGCCGGACGGGGGCGGCGGACGTGAAGCCCAACCCGGGCCACGACGCGCTGGTGCGCTGGGAGCAGCACCTGGGTGACCGCTTCCTCCTGGCCACGCAGAACGTGGACGGCCTGCACACGAAGGCGGGCAGCCAGCGCGTGGTGGACATGCACGGCAACCTCTTCCGCACGAAGTGCGCGGACTGCCAGCGTGCGCCCTTCGCCGACACCTCCGTGCACCCGTCGGGCACGGTGCCGAAGTGCGACAACTGCGGAGGCCGGCTGCGGCCGGACATCGTCTGGTTCGGGGAGATGCTGGACCCCAACGACCTGGCGCGCATTGGCGAGTTCATCACGCGCAACGACGGCACGCGGCTGGTGTTCCTGGCCGCGGGGACGTCCGGGGCGGTGTGGCCCGCGGCGGGCATCGTGGACGAGGTGCGCTCCGTGCGCGGGGACACGTGGCTCGTGAACTACGAGTCCGCCGCGAACACAGAGCGCTTCCATCACTTCGTCCAGGGACTGAGCGGAGAGGTGCTGCCCACCCTGGCGAAGCTCGTCTGAGGCTCGGGCGCTACGGGCCCCGGAGGACGGTGAGTCCCTGGTTGGTGAGGACGAGCAGCATGCTCGGCGTCACGGTGGGCTCGTAGACGAGCTGCAGGACACGCTGGCCGGACACGTCCTTCACCTGGGCCAGCGTGGTGCCGTCCGCCTCCAGCCGCCAGAGGCCCGCGCCGTCCGTGCCGATGTAGAGCGCACCGTCATCCGTCGCCTTGAGCGAGAGGATGCGGTTGGACGGCAGCCCCGCGAGCTTCGACCAGCTTCCCGTGGAGCGGTTCTTCGGCGTCAGCGCCCAGACGCCGTACTGCGCGCTTCCCAGATAGTAGCGGCCCGAGCGGACCTGCTCGAAGGCGCGCCAGTAGTCGTCGGTGGTCTGGCCGTTGAGCGCGTCGTTGTAGCTCTTGAACGACCAGGGCGTGGGGCCTTCCCAGGTTTGCTCTCGGTCCCAGTCCTCCAGCTTGGGGCTGGGCACGAGCACGCCGACCATCTGCTCGTTGGCGACGAGCACGTCACCGTTCTGCCCGATGCCCAGGCCGTGCATGTACGGGCACTGCAGCGAGCCCCATTCGGAGCCGTCCTCGTAGAGGTACCAGCCCGGGTGGCGGTGGCTGTTGTAGATGAGCCCCTGGATGCGCGTCACGCCGTGGTTGGTGGTGATGTAGAGGTCGCCGCGGTCGCGGCCGCGCGTCACGCGGGCGCAGTTGAGGACGGTGCGGTCCTCTTCGTAGTGGAAGTCATTGGTGTTGTGGATGCCCGCCTCGCGGCCCGCGTTCGACGCGCCGGTGGTGCGCCAGAGGTGCTCCTCGAGCCTGACGGTGCCGTCCGGCTGGAGGCGGACCGCATCGAGGTCTCCCTTCTTGTACTCGGCGAAGCGCTCGGCGGAGTAGCCCGCCTCGCCATGCCAGGGGATGTACGTGCGTTGCTCGATGCCCTCCGCGCGCTTCATCTCGTCGGCCGAATAGCCCACGTACGCGCGTCCGGCTTCACCGCCGCAGATGACCGTGGCTCCGGTCGCGAGCGCGTCAGGCCCGAACGGCTCCGCCGCCTGCCCGACGTTGGAGGTCCACGTGGGCTGTTTGTCGCCCGGGCGCAGCACGCCGATGCGGCGGCCGTCGAGGATCCAGAGGTTGAGCCCTTCATCGAGCCCGACGCTCTGGGGTTTGTCGACGCCGAACGCGCGTGTGTAGTCGAGCACCGCGTCCGTGGGCCAGGGCCCTGCGTCGGGCGTCTCGCCGGTGCCGGCATCGGGATCCGGCGGCGTCCCCGCGTCAGGCGTTTCGCCGGCATCAGGTGTCCCGCCATCTTCATCCGGAGGGGGCGTGCCGGCGTCCGGAATGGAACCCGGAGGGGGAAGCGAGGGAACTTCGTTTCCATCGGACGGATCCGTGATGGTTCCATCCTGCGGATCAACTGTCGGGGACTGGTCGCTGCAACCCGCCGACAACAAAGAGATGACCACCAACCCCGTCCCCACCACGCCTGCGCGAATACCCATTCCGTGTCTTCCTCCATGAGGGCTTCATGGCAAGACACGGGCCAGCGTGTTTCGCGAGCTTGCTGTCCGAGGCAGGCCTACTCGCCGGGCCTCGCGCGCATCCCGACGAAGAGTCTGCGTGCGTCGATTCGCGCGAGGCACCGTGCGCCGCTCGCGGAGAACGCCACGGGTTCGAGGCCCGCCGCATCACAGAGCGGGCGCTGCGGTTCATGTGATGAATGGGGGCTGTCAGCTCCGAGCGGCGGCTGCATCGCGCTTCGCGCCCACTCACTGAAGTCACCTGGCAACTCAGTCCGAGACTCGCCTTCCAGCATCACGATGGTGGGCACACCGTCACGCTCGGCACTGACGCCGAGCAGGTCACCCGCGAAGGCCAATTGCGTGAAGCCGAAGGTCAGATGTCCGTCGCTGCGGAGCGCCTCGCGAGCTTCACCCGTGTCGACGTCGATGACGACAATGACTGAGCGGTCCTTCTGTCCGTAGCCCTGGGAATGTCCGCTGACGTGTCCTGGCGTGACGAGCGCGAGAGCCAGTTGTCGCGGCGTACTGGCAATGGCTGTGCAGAGCCCCGGCAGTTCGAAGACGTCGTGACCTTCCATCGCGACCGCTGACCGTCCCAGCCGCCACCATGCCGTGATGAGCCGCTCTCCCGCGAATGCGCCAACAGCATGCGTTGTCGGCTCATTGAACACGCGCTCGAAGTCTCGGTACGCCGCAGGGTCGTTCGTACGCGCACCTACGAGGGCATGGGTGAGTCGGGTGACAAGGTGGCTCCGTTGATGGGGACTGCACTCTTCGATTTCCGCGCTACCAAGGCCCAGCCAGGTGTGCAGGAGGAACTCGCCTCCTCCGTCATCGCCGAGGGAAACCAGTTCCGTCTCGACGCCAGCGCGCTGGGTGTACTCGCTTGGAGGCGCACGTACGCAGAACAGGGACCGTGGCACTCCGGGTTCAAGCGCGACAGGAACCTCGAGCCAGCGCGCGACCTTTTCAACGAATGCGGCGCCCAACGCAGAGGTGGCCGCATCAATGCTGACGCTCGTGAGCCATACGCCCTCATCGAGTACGTAGCGCGTGCCGAGTGGATGCTCCTCCACCGCGAGCTTCACCCGGAGCGGAGGCCTCTTCTCGAGCGCTGGCCGCATGAATGAAAACACACGCGCTGACGGGATCTCGTCGCCGTCGATGAGCTTCAGTGAGACGTCGACCCAGTGCTGTCCGGCGAGTTTTTCGATCAACTCGTCGAAGCCATCGGAGAGGAAGTGTCCAAGTGCTTCCTGGACGGAAGGTGGAATGCCCGGGCCCTCGATCCTGGGCTCGAGACGGTGCTCCTCGATTTCGACGCCATGGAAGCTCGCACCGTCCATCGAGTAGCCGGACAGCGCGACTTCGCCTGTCGGCACGGCCTGCGCGATCACCATCGCCGTAACGTCATACAGTGAGACGTGCAGGGCTTCGCACCCGAGCCTGCGTGCGATGAGTCCCAGTCTGTTCTCGCCGGAGGCACCGGGTTCCGCGAGCAGTTCCAACGGTGCCGTCTTGACGACGGACCAGCCTCCGAGGCCGGCCCCAAGGGCGAGGGCCCACCGGTCGGAGGTTGCGCCGGTTCCGTACTGCATCCGATCCCATGTCTCGCGTTTGCGCCGCACGTAGGGCACCGCAACGAGCCCTTCCGCCAGGCAGATATCCCGGATGACACGTCCCAGCGCGTCGAGATCTTCCGTCCGGAAGAGCGTCACCTGTCCCCATTCACCCATGGGGCGCCGTATATCGAAAACAGGGCACGCAAGCGCCGTCTTCAGGCCAGCCTCATGCCGTGAAGGCACGCAATAACCCGTATGGGTAATGGTTCGGCGGAGCCCGGGCAGGCTACTTCCCGCAGAGGGCCTTCCCCGTGAACTCAAGCTCTCGCGCTCAGAACCCACGCTGGTCCATTGAAGACGACCGGTTGTGCATCTCGTTGACCGCTCTGGACCCGGAGCTGTCCTCCCGCGTCCAACTTCGCTGGGACGAGTGGACCTCGAAAGGGTGGGGTGACTCTCAACGCCTGTGCTTCTCCCGAGAGCAGTGGCTTGCATTGGGGCGTCCCAGTGAAACGGGCGCGGATGAGGAGGAACGCGGATGTCTGCGCGAGGAATGGGCCTCCTTGCAGCATCTGCTGATGGACCTGCTTGGACTTGAGACGCAGTCCATTCGCTGGGATGTCGTGGGCATTCCCGGTGGGGCAAGGGCTCAGTACAAGGTCCGGGTCGACGATGAGCCTGTCCTCGTGGCGGGGAGCGTCTTCCCCTGGGTGATGACGCCTCAGGAGGGAGCGCCCCTCCCTCTGACTCCTACCGCCGCATGGGCTTGCTCCGAAGCGCGCATCGCGACCCATGCATCCGCGCAGGAGCAACTGGCGGTAGTCATCCGGCTGCGAGGCCTGCTGGAGGACGTCACCGGGCTGCTCGGAGGCCGGATCCAATTCAGTCCCTCCGGCTTTCTCAAGACCTTCGAGCCTCGTCCGGTGACCCGATTGGGATTGCGCTGGGAAGCCGATCCCGAGGCCACGGAACTCGTCTCCTTACAGCCCTTCGCGGTCTTCGAGGATGGAACCCAGGCACCGTTTCCTCTCTCCTCGGTGCGCCCTGGAGGAATCGCGGGGAACGACAGCCGGCGGCCCTTGTTGCTTCCCGAGGGCACCGATGAGGTCCTGGCGCGGACCCGGTCGCTGCAAAAGCGATTGTCCGTCGACGTGACGCAGGAGATGCACGACCCCTCGCTCCTGATTCCGGAAGGACGGAACCTCGATTCCAGCCTGGACCTCTCGCAGTACTCACCCCGGGTCGCGGGATTCGAAGTCCTGCGCGGGCGACAGCCCGGAGAAGGGCGTGAAGCGACCGGGCTGGTCTGGGTCGAGCCCTCCACGGCGACTGAAGGCTTCGCGCTGACCCTCCATGTCGATGAGGGGGCTCTGCGGATCCAGTTGAACTCGCGCGAAGAGGCACTGGACGTCCTCCAGAAGAACGATGCCGCTCTGGTGGAGACGAGTCCAACCCCGCTGACGATAGGGGGACAGCAACTGGTGCCAAGCGAAGCACTGGGCCGCCAGCTTCGGATCGCGCTCAACCTGTCGGAGCCATCCTCGGAGGAGGGCGACGGCACGGAGGTGGCTGTTGGCGCGCTTCGGCCCGGAGGCAAGGTTGGCGCCATTGTTCGGGACGTGGCGACTCCCGCCAGCGACGGGCAACAGTCACCCGAGCCGCCTTCCGTTCCCTGGGCGCAGTTGCGCGGGGCCTTCCAGAATGGAGTGGCCCTCAAGCCGCATCAGGAAGAGGGCCTGGCGTGGCTGTGGCGGCACGCCCAGGTGGGTTCCCCTGGCGTCCTGCTCGCGGACGACATGGGATTGGGCAAGACCCTGCAGGTCGCGTGCTTCATGACCTTGAGGTTGCTCACGGCGGGGGGAGTGGAGCGGCCCCACCTCGTGGTCTGTCCGACCATCCTGCTCGACAACTGGAAGCAGGAACTCGCCCGCTTCTTCCAGGAAGACCTCTGGCGGACGCCCTTCATTCTGCACGGGGCGGAGCTTCGGGCCGTCAAGCGTGGGGACGGACTCAATACCGAGTTCCTCGCGCAGCAGCGGTTGATCATCACCAACTACGAAACGCTGGGGGCCTACCAGCGCTCTTTATTGAAGGTGGATTTCGACGTTGTCGTCTTCGACGAGGCGCACAACCTCAAGAACCCGGACACGTTGCGTTCTCGCGCCGCCAGGGCGCTCAAGCGCTCCTTCGCCATCGCGCTCACGGGTACGCCGGTCGAGAACGAATTGTTCGATGTCTGGGCCATCTACGATGCGATCCAGAGCCGTGCGCCAAGGGTCTTCGGCCCGCGCACCTCCTTCCGTGAGGAACACGGCGGTGAACAAGGGCCCGCGACACTCCGAAGCCGGCTGCGATATCCGTCCAACGACAGCACCCTCATGCGCCGCGAGAAGGCGGATGCCCTCAAGGACCTTCCGGAGAAGCGCTACCAGCGTCACGCAGTCGAGATGACGGCGCTTCAGGAAGAGCAGGAGCGGCTCATCGCCCGGCAGGCTTCGAAGCGCGGAGCATTCTGGGCTCTCGCGGCGCTCCAGAAGCTCTACCAGCACCCTGCGCTGTTGACGGACGCGCGAGGGATGAACGCGGGGACCGCGCTCCGGGAGAGCCCGAAGACGCGCCTCTGCCTGGAGCTGCTGGAACAGGTGGAGGGGCGGGCGAACGGAGGGAGCGCGGAGAAGGCCCTCGTGTTCGTTCTCTCCCGCGCCATGCAGGAACTCTTGTCGGGACTCATCAAGGAGAGGTTTCGGCTGGCGTCCGTCCCCATCATCAATGGAGAGCCCGAAAACCGCCGCGTGGCGCTGGAGTCCATCCAGACGTTCTCGCAAGCCAGGGGGTTCCAGGTCCTTCTGCTGAGCCCTCTCGCCGCGGGCGCGGGGCTCAACATCGTCGCAGCGAACCACGTCATTCACTACGGGCGTTGGTGGAACCCCGCGAAGGAGGACCAGGCCACGGACCGGGCCCATCGCATCGGTCAGGTCCGGCCCGTCCATGTCTACTATCCGCTGCTGCACCGGCAGGGTCGCGCGGAGGCGGGGTTCGACATGCGGCTCCACGAGCTCGTCGAGCGCAAGCGCTCGCTGGCCCGCGACTTCCTGGCGCCCGTTCCCGAAGAGGCGCAGCAGTTCGCAGGCGTGTTTCAAGAGGGGGAGGGCTGAACCATGTTCGACCTGTCGGTCTTGCAGGATGAGTCCCTGCGGATCCCGCTGCTGATCATCGTGTCATTGACGCTCGTGTCGCTCGGCTCCGTGGCATGGCGCCGGAAACGACTGGCGCAGGCCGTCCAGGACGTGGAGGTCCACCTGGAGGACCTGCTGGCCGGACGGCGTGAAGAGCCAGGCACGCGGGACGAGGGGCGCGCGCTGTGGAGGGCCGTCCGCGAGCAGCTCGTTTTTCCTCCGGGGAAGCAGGAGGTTCCAGGTCCCATCCTCATGCGCTCGTCACCCTCGCGCGAGCTGCGCGAGACCTGTCGCGCCTTGTTCCGGCACTCCATGGGGCATGGGATTGGGAGGAACCTGACGGGCATCGCGCTGGTCATGACCTTCGGGTTGCTGGGCGTCGTGCTGGTGGGACCGGTCCAGGCGGCCCTGACGAGCACGGGCGCGGGAGGCGCTTCGCAGGCGGATTTGCTCTCGCAAGCCATTGGCAAGATGGGCGCCAAGTTCTTCATCTCCGCTGCGGGCCTGCTGGGAACGCTCTTCTTCCAGGCGTTCGCTTTCTCATCCGAGCGGCGGCTCCTGATGCGGCTGGATGCGATGCGCGCGAGCTTCGAGCGCATCACGCTCACCCTGGACGCGCACGAGATCTCCCTGGCTGCTGCACGCAGGGACGCGCTGGGCGCGTTGAAGACCGAAATCGTCCAGACCCGCAGGGACCTCTCAGATCGCCTGTCCCATCTTGAGAGTGTGGAGGTGTCTCTCCAGGACATCGGGACCGAGGTCCAGAAGAACTTCGGGACGATGATGAAGGAGCAGGTTGGGGACGTCATCACGCGGCAACTGGGCTCCGTCGAGAAGGCGGTGCGTGACATCGCGGCGGACCTCCAGCGCTCCATCTCGATGGGTTTCACGGCGGCCCTGCAACTGGAGATGGCCGGCGTTCGCGCGCATCTGGACGCCATCCAGCAGGCGCTCGCGGGACAGCAGGAACATGACCTGGGGCGGATCCTCGAACAGCTTCGCGACACCGTGTCCGGTGGCTTCCATACCCAGTCCCAGGACATGGCCCGCCAGATGGCGGGGCTCGTGGAGGTCCTGCCCCGGCTGGAACAACAGTTCGAGGTGATGACACAGACCCTGGGCAGCCATGCGCGGCAGTGGGGCAGCGAGAACCAACGCGCCGTCGAGGCGCTGGGCGAAAAGGTGTCCGAGTTGGTGGGGAGCTTCGACGGCGTCCGGGACAGGCTGGAGGGCAGCGGTTCCAACATCGCGAGCAGTTTCAAGGACGTGCTCACCGGCCTGCGGGAAAGCTCCAGCGAGATGGTTCGCCTCGCGGCTCAGGCTTCCCTGAACATGCAGTCGAACTCCGTGCAGCAGTCCGGCGTCCTTCGCAATCAGATGGAGGAACTCCGCGTCCGGTCCGAATCGGACATGGGGCAGTTCCAGGCCCAGTCGCAGGAGTTCGTCAAGGTCATGAGGGAGACGCAGGACGGACTTCGCACCGTGACGAAGCAGATGAGCGACACCGCGGACAAGCTGGCTGCCGCCTCCCGAGGCGTGGGGGAGTCCCATCACAAGGCGGGCGCGGTCTCCGCGAAGATGGATGAAGTGGCTCAGCGGTTGATGGATACGGCCAATGCCTTCCAGCGGCTGTCCCAGGAGCGCTCGAACGTGGTGCGGCAGGAGCAGACGCTCCTCAATGCCCAACGTGAGGCCGTGGACCGGGTGGGCCCGGTGCTCAATGCCTTGACCAAGACCTATGAGGACTCCGTCAGCCGGCAGGCCCAGATCCTGAGCAGCCAGTGGACGGAGGTCATGCACCGGCTCGACTCCGTGGTGGATCGCTCCTCAGGAGAGCTCGTCCAGGGCGTGGATGACCTCACCGAGACAGTGCAGCAGCTCAAGGAGACCTTGAGGCAGCAGGTGGCGCGGCGATGAGTTCCTCGGGCGAAAGCAGTGACAGGTCGCTCGCGGACCTGATGGCGGGTGTAGCAGTGGTCTTCCTTCTCCTGGCCGTCATCTTCATCCTCGAAGCGCGCAAGCAGCGCGAGGAAGCCATCCGGGAGAAGGAGGTCGCCATCGGCAAGGTGGACTCCCAGAAGGACGGGGTGCAGGCCTCGCTGGTGTCACTGCGGGAGGACCTCGTCGTCCTGAACGCGGACCTGGACGGAGGTTTCATTGCGCTGAGTGGGTTGGACGGCGGAGTGAACGCACTGGAGATCGAGTTCAAGAACCTCCAGTTCGGCCTGGGAGAGTGCCGCACCCCTCCTGCATACGTGGAGCAGTTCCAGCAAGGCGCGGTTCCCCTCATCCATCGGGTCTGCGTGGCCGTGGATGCCATGCGTGACGCCGGGGCCGAGCCGTCCATCATCCTCGAAGGCCACACGGACGACCGCCCATTCCTGGGAACGAGCGGCGAGTGCGGCGTGCGCAATGGGGTTGCCCGCTTCAGCTTCGAGAACAACGTCCGGGCCAGCGCGTCCCGTGCGCAGGAGGTGTTCTTCACGGTGCGGGACCAGCTCAAGGATGCTGGCTACGAGCGGGACTGCCTGGATGCGAACTTCGTGGTTTCGGGGCGGGGCCAGACCGCGCCCCGGCCCGGGACGGCCGGAAGTGAACCGTCCAACCGCCGGCTCGTGCTTCGCGTTCGCGGCGACTTGAGGTTGTAGCGGGGGCTCCATGGGACTGGACGACTGGCTCGATGAGATGGGCGAACGGCAGAAGGTCGTCCTGGCCGGGCTCGGGACGTTCCAGCAGCAGGTGGAAGAGGGGATGCAGCAGCTCTTCCTCCGCGTGGAGACGGCCCAGCAGCGTGCGGATGACCGTGAGCCCGACCGCCTTGCCAGGATGCGGCAGACGCTGGACGTCGCGGCGGTGCTCAAGAAGCTGCATGCGCGGGACTTCGCCAGCCTGACGCGACGGGAGCGACGCGCGGTGCCAGGCCTGTGGCGTGAGGTGGGCCCGAAAGACATGGCCTGGTTCCTCACCCTGAGCCCGGACAGCCTGCCTCGGTTGGTGCGGCAGCGGCTCCGAGACTGGAGCTCATCCGAGGACGCCGCTTCTCAACGCGAGTGGGCGAAGCTGGTGGGACAGCGGCCCCTGGAGAAGAGCGCGGTGCGGTGGGCGCTTCCCATGTCCGTCGAAGAGGCATTGGGCCCTGATGGGCCTGGCACGTTGGCGAAGCATTGGCTGGCCCATCCCCTGGTGGATGTGGTCGAGATGCTCAAGAACTCCGGTCTCAAGCCCGGAAACTCCTACGCGGGGCACGTCATCGCGAGGTACCTGCTGCGGCGGCTTCAATCCCGTCAGGACGTGGCGGAGGGATTGAAGTTCCTGGTGGATGAGCCCCTGGGGCGGTCGTGGATGCCGCACAACAACACGGATGATGTCGCGGTTTCGGCTCCGCTGGAGGCCCGTGTCGCGGTAGTCGCCGCCACCTTGGCGTGCTGGGGGAATGGCCAGGTTGCGTCCGACGTCCGGGGCCGGATCGAGGAACGGCTGATCGCCAGGGACAGTGTCTTCGGGGATCCCAGGCTGACGACCTTGAGCAAGGCGTGGCAGGCCGTGCGTGTGTTGGGGGAGGCGGCGTTCGATGAGTTCCTGGCTGCGCTCATCCAGCAGGATCTGGAGTTCTTCTTCGAGCGCGCGATGCACGAACAGGACCGGCGGAAGTTCTGGTTGAACTACCTGGGCGCCATCCGCCGGACGACCTGCTGGCTGGACTCCGTGACGTATGACGTCCTGCACTCGAAGTTCGCGACGCTGCCCGTAGAACAGCAAGCCGCGTTCCGACGGGCCAAGCGGCTTCCGCAGGGCGATGTCAGTGCGTTCGAGTTGTCCTTCGAAAGATATGTGGTGGTGGAGTTCTCAAGGACTGGAAACGCCACCTACATCTACGAGCACGGAGAATCGACGCAGGTTCTGAAGCGCGCGGTCGTTGAACACGCAAGCCATTTCAAGCACAGGGGCGCGACACGGCTGATCCACACGCCTGGGTGGCAGCTCCGCTTCGAGCAGGCGCTGCTGGATCTGGGAATCGCGAAGGACCGCCGTGTGAAACGCAACATGCGCTGAGCCGCCGGCCCTTGTGATGGTGAGTGTCAGGCGGACTCACGCCGTCGCGTCAGCGCGTCGCGTGCGCGGCCCATCTTGGCGTGCCTTCCAGTACCCTTCGCCAAGAGCACTGCCATGTCCCAGGAACGCTTCACGACCAGCCGCGAGGTGTATCACCGGATCCGGTGGGACTCGCGGCATGACGCCCGCGAGTTCGTCGTTGGTTACGATGCGCATCGCGGCGCGATGGAGGAGATGCCCTTCGAGGCCTTCATCCCCGACGGCGAGATTCCGTGGCACCGCGTCTGGTACTTCAAGCGCGGACCCCAGGTGGTGTGGGACCGCAAGGCGCGCATCGACCTGCTGAGCAACACCCGGCCCGTGGAGGAGCCCGCGCTTTCTCCACCCATCACGGTGCCGGGTTTCACGCCCTTGCCCGCATGGAGGTACGACGCGCGCCTGGGAGCGTGGACCCAGGCCTCTCGTGATCCGGGCCATGCGCTTCCCGCCGTGGCGCCGCTCACCGTCGCCACCTTCAACGTCCTCTTCGACCTGTACGACGCGGAGTTGCTGGCGACCGAGCGGAGGACTCCGGCGACGCTCGCGCTGCTCCGTGAGACCCACGCGGACGTCATCGCTCTGCAGGAAGTCACCCCGTCGTTCCTCAAAGCCCTGCTCGCGGAACCGTGGGTGCGTGAGCACTACTGGCTGTCGGACGGTCCCAGTGCGCAGACGGTCACTCCCTACGGGCAGGTGCTCCTGTCGCGTGTGCCGCTTGCCTCCGTGTGGCAGCGCGTCTTCTCCCGCGACAAGCGCATCATCACCGCCGAGCTGCACCTCTCGGGCGGCACGTTGTGGGTGGCCACACCGCACCTGACGAGCGACCGGGACGCGTCTGGCGCCTCCGCGCGCGCCGTGCAGGTCGAGGCCCTCCTCGAATGGGCCCGCGTGCTCGGGTCCACGAGCGATACCGAGGCGCCGGACCTGGTGCTGGCCGGTGACTTCAACTTCGGCGACGGTGCTCCAGAAGCGGAGTCCTTCGCGCGCGCCGGCTTCGTGGATGCGTGGTCCACGCTGAGAGCTTCGGAAGCGGGGGAGACGTTCAACCCCCGGTTGAACAGTCTGGCTGCGCTCACCACTGTCGCGGGAGCGCTCCGGCGGTTGGACCGGGTGCTGGTGGCGTCTTCTTCGGACCGGCTCGCTCCTGAGTCCGTGGAGCTCTTCGGCGAAGCGCCCCTGGCGGGGCCGCCCGGGCCCACCGGGCAGGCCCTCTTCGCTTCGGATCACTTCGGTCTGCGCTGCGTCCTGCGGCGTGAAGCGGTCGCATCGTCCGAGGGACTCACCGCACGCTCCTCCACGGCCCTGGTCCACCACACGGCCCTGGTGCTCATCCCTCCTGACGATGTCTGGGGCCCCATCCAGGCGCTGCGCAAGAAGCACGACGCGAAGTTCCAGCGGTGGATGCCTCACATCACGCTGCTGTATCCCTTCGTTCCGGAAGAGGACTTCGAGACGGCGGAAGCCATCCTCATGGATGCGCTCCAGGGCTTCGAACCCTTCGACGTGACGCTCTCCGCGTTCGGCCACTTCGAGCACCGTGCCAATGCGACAGCATGGCTCCGCCCTGATGATCAGCCCTCCGGCGCACTGGCGGCCCTGCACGCGAAGCTCGTGGCGGCCCTGCCTGAATGCGCCTCGTCCGCCCACGGTGGCTTCACGCCCCACCTCTCCGTGGGACAGCTCCCGCTCTCCGCGGACATCGCCCGCATGCTCGCCGAGTGGCAGCGTGCATGGCGGCCGCTCAAGTTCCGCGCGGGCGAGCTCTGCCTCATCCGGAGGAAGGGGGACACGCCCTTCGAGGTCATCCGGCGCATTCCGCTGGCCCAGGCGCCCCGCGCAATCCCAGAGCACGAGGATGCTCCGCTGCGCGAGGCACTGGCCTCCATCGGCGCCGTCGAATCACACGAAGGGCACGCCGCCAGGACCGCGGCGGTGGAGCAACTGCGCCAGCATTGCGAACGCATCGGCGCCACGCTGCATCCCTATGGCTCCTATCTCCTGGGCACGGATGGCGCGGGCAGTGACGTGGACGCGGTCGCCATCGGACCGGCTGAGCTGTCCCGCGATGCCTTCGCTCAATCGCTCCTCCAGGCGCTGGCACCGGGCTCGGCCCGCTACGTGGCGGACGCTGCCATCCCGCTGGTGAAGCTGACCCTCGGGGGCGTGAGCTTCGACCTGGCCTATGCGGGCCGTCCGGAGGGCGTACCTCCGGAGGATCCCCTCACGCTGCTCGGACTACACGGCGAGCAGCTCGACCCCGCCGGTCTCCGCGCCGTGTTGGGCCTGGCGGACACGTTGGGCCTGATGGACGCCGTCGCGCGTGACGCCGCACGGACCGAGCGGTTCCGGACCCTGCTGCGCGCGGTGAAGGCCTGGGCCCGGGCCCGGGGCATCTACTCGCACGCGCTGGGCTACCTCGGTGGACTGTCGTGGACGCTGCTCGCGGCCTGGGCCTGCACCCGCGCGACTCCGGACGCCATGCGGTCCGACGCGGCGCTCCTTTCGCACTTCTTCGGCACCTTCGCTGCCTGGCCGTGGCCCCAGCCGGTGACGCTCACTCCCGAAACGGCGCGCTACCGGCCCGAAGGCAAGCGCGACCTCCTGCCCGTCATCGCCCCCGCGCTCCCGGCTCGAAACACCGCGCGCAATGTGTCCCGGTCCACCTACCGCGTCATCCGGGAGGAGCTGCTCCGGGCCCGCGAACTGGTGGCCAGGGCCCGCTCCTCCCGCGCGCCTTCCTCCTGGGCGGCGCTCTTCCAGCCCCTGAGCGCCCACGAGACCTCCCCGGCCGCGTTGCGCCTGTCCGTCGACGCGCCCACCGCCGAGGACCGCGAGGTCGTCGCGGGGTGGATCCTCGGACATGTCACGGCCCTGGTGTACCGGCTGGAAGGAGACCGGCGTCTCTCCGTGCGTCCCATGCAATCCGCACAGGCCTCGGGAACGCTGCTCATCGGTCTGGACGTGCGCGAGGCTCGGGACGCGGCTGCGTTGTCCTGGCATCCGTCCAGTCCGCTGTTCGCGGCCGTGGAGGCGTTCCGTGCGTCCTTCCAGGAGTGGACGCACCGCCCATCCGGCGCGGTGCTCCAGGTCGAGTGGGTGCGTGGCAATGACAGCTCACGGAGCGACGCACCCGTTTCGTAAAGCCTTGCGCGTCACTTCTGTCCCGCGAGCCACGAACCCCAGCGCACGATCCGCGTGCCGCCCTCCGGCTCGCGCTTGCCGCCCGTCACCACGCGGTCGGTGCTGTTGGCGAGCGGCTGGAAGCGCGCCTCATACGGCAGGCCCGCGAGCCCCGGCGCCCATGGGTCGGCCGCGTAGGTATCGGAGAAGACGCGCTGGGTGCCTTCGACGTCCTCGTTGCTCTGGGTGATGAGCGCGGGCACTTCGTGGCCCTCCGCGCTGAACGTGCCCCGACTGCCATTGGCCGCCGCGGCAGGCGGCCAGTCCTCCGTGAACACCACCTCCGAAGGCAGCCCCATCAGCAGCTCCTCCAGGGGCTCCGGCTCGGCCTGCGAGAAGTCGGAGCAGGGGGCGGCATTGGCGTCGACAGGGCCCTCGGCGCGCAGGAGGTAGCCACGCTCCGCGGTGAAGCACACGCGCTGCACGCCGGGCGCGGGACCCACGTCCACGTATCGCTCGTAGTACGCGCCCGGGCCCAGGGGCCGCTCCATCGAGGGTACCGGGGCGCTGGCATCGGCCGAGCCCTCGCGGACCTCTTGCAGCTTCAGCTGGTATCCGCCCGGCACGCGGAAGCCGGCGGACTCCGTGCTCGCTTCAATCAGGCCACGGGCGAGGTACAGCGGGCCCGGCGCGTTGGCGTACACGCGCGTGCGCAGGGGGCCGTCGAAGGAGCGCTGGTCGCTGACGTAGCGCACGGCCTCCCAGGTGCGGCCCGCGCTGGAGGAGACCTCGGCGGTGGCCGTGCCTCCGCGCGGCACGTCGAGCGGGCGTGACACGTCCGCGCGCACGGGGATGATCAGGTCCTGCGCCAGCCGCACCTGCGACAGCGGCCTGCCGCCTTCATCGCGGTAGGCCGCACGCACCCAGACCCAGGGTTGCTGCACGGCCACCACTTCCAGCGTCAGCTGCCCCTGGAGCGTGCGCGCGGTGCCGCCGCCACGAGGCTCGGGGCCCCGCGTCGCGCTGAAGGAATAGGTGACGCGGTCACCCACGCGAGCGCGCGCCCAGGCTTCGGCGGCCTGCACGGAGGCCGCGTCCTGAGACCGCGTGTCGGAGGCGGAGGGGCCGCTCGACTTCGTGCTCTCGCAGCCGGGGAGGAACGACAGGGCCGCACCCAACAGCGCGGCGAGGGGGAGGGAAGGGCGCATGGTCATGGGACGGGAAATACCGGGAGTGGATTCAATTCGCAGCTATCGCACGTTCTGTGCGTTTTTCCTGAATAGTGGGAGTAAATGCGACCCAGGGGAGGGTGGATGATGAAAAGACACCCCTGTCCGAAAATCAGTGAGTTGCGGGATGGCGAGTAAAAACCACGTCACAACAAGCACTTGCGACCCAAACCGTTACATGACGTTACGCTCACATTCTTGGAAGCTGGAGTGCTAGCGCTCCAAGCAATTCAACAAAAGCCGGTTATTCCCTCTGAGGCGCGGTTGGCCCGGCAGTTGCTCAGTGGCTGGGCAAGCTGTCCGCGGCTGACGGGAAGGTCAGGCGGCAGCGGATCTCCCCCGAACGCAGAGGAACGACGAATGTTCAAGAAGGCGGCAGTCCTCGTGGCGAGCTGTGGTGCGATGCTGTCTGGCTGCGGTACCGACCTGGAGCAGGAGAACCAGGAGATCGTCTCCAACCTGGTCGAGGCCGGTTTCCCCGCGTCCGACATCATGGAGGCTGACGGTCAGGTGTACGTGGGCCGCGACGCGCACGTCACCCTGGAGGCTTCTCGCGAGATGCTCCAGCCCGCGACCAAGGAGACCCAGGAGCAGTACCGCACGACGAACCTCGTCGCCTCGACCGTGACGAAGATCTGCGTCAACCCGACGTCCGGGTTCAACAGCTACTCCCGCCTGAGCCAGGGCCTGGATCTGGCGATCCAGAACTACAACCAGCGCGGTCTGAGCTTCACGATGGCGCGTGGCCCCACCACGGGCTGCAGCGCGAACATCACCGCGACGACCATGTCCGGCGCCGGCGGCTCTGCGGGCTTCCCGTCGGGCGGCCGTCCCTACGGCACCATCAACATCGGCACCGGCCTGCAGAGCTACAGCGTGGACGTGAACGAGCACGTCATCACGCACGAGCTGGGTCACGCGATCGGCTTCCGTCACTCTGACTACTACAACCGCGCCATCAGCTGCGGCGGCGCCGCCAGCAACGAGGGCACGGCGGGCGTGGGCGCCATCCTCATCTCCGGCACGCCGAGCACCGCGACGGTCGGCGGCTCCATCATGAACTCCTGCTTCCGCTCGACGGAGACGGGTGAGTGGACCAGCTCCGACATCACCGCGCTGAACGCCCTCTACTAAGCGATGGCGTTGCGACCCCTTGAGTCCTTCATGAGTCCGAGGGGTCGCATCCTCGCGGGCACCTTCATCCTCCTGGGCCTCGCGGCCTGTGGAAAGGAGGAGGTGCCCGCGGTTCCTCATCCGTTGGTGTGTGAGAGCCCCGCGGCGTCGCGGGTGCGTCCGCCTCCGGAGGTTCGCGGCCAGACGCAGTGTGGCCCGACCGCGGACTTCACCCCCATCAATAGCTACCAGGGCGAGTTCGCGGACGTCGCGCAGACGGCCGAGGACGCGGTCGTCCTGATTGACGGGCGCTGCACCGGAACACTGATTGAAGCGAGCGCGGGGCCCGTGGTGGTGACGGCGGGACACTGTGTCGCGCTCGGTGACCGGTCGCTCATCGTCTTCAACTTCGAGGACCAGCCGGACGGAGACCCGCTCATCACCGAGGGCACCGTCATCGAGCAATCGCTCGAACCCGACTACGCCCTCATCCAGCTGGACGTGACTCCCGAGGTCACGCCGGTCCTGCTGTCGGCCGTTCCCAGCGAGCGGCTGGCCATCATCCAGCATCCCCGGGGCAGGCCCAAGGTCATCGCCGAGGGCGAGTACCTGGATGCCTGTAACTCGCTGGTCTACTACGTGGACCTGGACACCCTGGTCGGAAGCTCCGGCGCGGGCGTGCTCAACCGTCAGGGCCAGCTGGTGGGCGTCCACACCGACGGCGATTGCGACACGACCGGTCGCGGCGCCAACCGGGGTTGGACGATGGAAGCGATTGTCGCGGCGTCTCCGTACCTGGTGGACGCCGACATCGTCGCGCGCTGAAACCAGACCGAGGGGAGACGACCATGTTCAAGAGAGCAGCAGTGCTCGTGGTGGGCTGTGGTGCGTTGCTGTCCGGCTGCGGGGCCGACCTGGGGCAGGAGCACCAGGAGATCATCTCCAACCTGGTCGAGGCGGGGTTCCAGCCCGGTGACATCCAGGTCGTGGATGAATCCGTCTACGTGGGCGGCGACGCCCAGGTGAGCGTTGACGCGTCCCGCGAGATGCTCCAGTCCGGTGGGGACAGCGCGGAGCAGTACCGGACGACGAACGTCATCAACAAGTCGCTCGTGCGGAAGATCTGCATCAACCCCACGTCCACGTTCAGCAGCTACAGCCGCCTGAGCCAGGGCCTGGACCTGGCCATCCAGAACTACAACGCCCTGGGCCTGTGCTTCACGATGGTGCGGGGCCCGTCCACCGGCTGCAACGCGAACATCACCGCGGCGACCGCGGCGGGCACGGTCTACAACGCGGGCTATCCCTCGGGGGGCCTTCCCTACGGGACCATCACCATCGGCACGGGATGGAACACCGCGCCGCTCGACACGGTCGAGCACATCATCACCCACGAGCTGGGGCACACGCTCGGCATGCGCCACTCGGACTACTACTCCCAGGTCATCAGCTGCGGCACCGGCGGCAGCGAGGGCACGGCGGGCGTGGGCGCCATCCTCATCCCCGGCACGCCCTCCACGTCCTACGTGAACGGGTCCATCTTCAACGCCTGCCTCCCGGCGAACCCGACCGGTGAGTTCACCAGCACGGACATCACCGCGCTGACGTACCTCTACCGCTGCTGAGTCTTACGGGAAGCAGACGCGCGACGACGGCTCAGTCCGCCTGCGTCGCGCGCTTGGGCGCGAGCTGCGCTTCGAGCGTCCGCGCCCAGTGGGCCAGCACCTTGCGGCGCCGCGCCGTGTCGTCGTGGAGCAGGTTCGCCAGCGCTAGGCCGCGCAGGAGGTCCAGCGTCGCACGCACGGCGTCGCGGACGTCGCGGTCGCGCTCATCCAGTCCCAGCAGCTCGACGGTGAGCCGGTGCACCTCGCGGCCGACCTGCGTCTCCAACGGCAGCAGGATGGCCTTCAGCTCTTCATCCGCCACGGCCGCGACCCAGAGGTGCGTCGCGGCGGTGAAGAGCGGGCCGGCGTAGACGTCGTGGAGCAGGTTCAACAGCGGCTCGACGCGCCGCCGGCTCTCCGGCAGGCCGTTCGCGCGCCGCACCAGCTCTTCGACCTGCTGGCGGAAGACGTGCTCGACGGCCGCCGCGACCAGGGCCCCACGCGTCGGGAAGTGGTGCTGACAGGCGCCGCGTGACACTCCCGCGCGCTCCGCGATGGCGCCCATGGTCGCCCCCGCCCAGCCCTTCTCCACCAGCACTTCGATGGCGGCCGTCATCAGCTTCTGCCGCGTCACCCGGCTGCGCTCCTGCTCCTGCCGTGTCGTTCCGATCGCCGTGCCGCTCATGGCGACACACTGTTGTGGCGGGAAGAAAAAAGCAATCGTGATTGCTTTATTTTGAGGTGGGGGACAGACTCGCCGCTCCCTGGTTCTGGAGGTGCGATGGACGCGCGTTCGCTGCGTATCGGCAATGCATCCGGCTTCTACGGCGACCGCTTCTCCGCGTTCCGGGAGATGCTGGAGGGCGGTCCGCTGGACGTCCTCACCGGCGACTACCTGGCGGAGCTGACCATGCTCATCCTGGGGCGGGACCGGCTGAAGAACCCGTCCAGCGGGTACGCGAAGACGTTCCTGCGCCAGTTGGAAGAGACGCTCGGCCTCGCGATGGAGCGCAAGGTCCGCATCGTCGCGAACGCCGGTGGCCTCAACCCGGCGGGGCTCGCGAACGACCTGCGCGCGCTCGCCACGAAGCTCGGGCTCACCGTCAACATCGCGCACGTCGAAGGCGATGACCTCGTCGGACGCGCGGATGAGCTGGGCTTCGATCAGCCCCTCACGGCGAACGCGTACCTCGGTGGCTGGGGCATCGCCGCGTGCCTGGAGGCGGGCGCGGACATCGTCGTCACGGGACGCGTGACGGACGCATCGCTCGTCGTGGGTCCCGCGGCCGCCCACTTCGGCTGGAAGCGCGATGACTGGGACCGCCTCGCGGGTGCCATGGTCGCGGGCCACGTCCTGGAGTGCGGAGCCCAGGCGACCGGCGGCAACTTCGCGCGCTTCGGTGAAATCGACGTGCGCCGGCCCGGCTTCCCACTCGCGGAGATCTTCGCGGACGGCTCCAGCATCATCACCAAGCATCCGGACACCGGCGGCGCCGTCACCGTCGACACCGTGAAGGCCCAGCTCGTCTATGAGATTGGCGGTGCGCGCTACGCAGGCCCTGATGCGACGGCGCGCTTCGACACCATCGTGGTGGACGCCGACGGCACCGACCGTGTGCGCCTGTCGGGCGTGCGGGGCGAGCCGCCTCCTCCGGACGTGAAGGTGTGCCTGAACCGCCTGGGCGGCTTCCGCAACGACGCCCAGTTCGTGCTCGTCGGTCTGGACATCGAGGAGAAGGCCGCGCTCGTGCGGGCGCAGCTCGACGCGACGCTCAAGCCCCGGCCCGCCGAGGTCCTCTACACGCTCGCGCGCACCGACCACGCCGACGCTCCGAGCGAGGAGCAGGCGTCCGCGACGCTGCGGGTCACCGTGAAGGATGCCGACCCGACGGTCGCTGGCCGGTCCTTCAACGGCACCGTGGTGGAGCTCGCCCTGTCCAGCTACCCCGGCTTCTTCCTGCCCGCGCTGCCCGGCGATGCTTCGCCCTTTGGCGTCTACACCGCGGCCTATGTGGATGCGCGCAAGGTGCCGCACGTCGCGGTGCTCCCGGATGGGCGGCGCATCGAAGTGATGCCGACGGAGGAGACGCGCGGGCTGGAAGCAGTGCCTTCGCCGTCGCTGCCCACGGCGCTGCCGCCCGGTCCCTGCCGGCGTGTGCCGCTCGGCCAGGTGGCCCTGGCGCGCAGCGGAGACAAGGGTGGGGACGCGAACATCGGCGTCTGGGTCCGCTCCGACGAGGCCTGGAGCTGGCTGGTGCACACGCTCACGGAGGAGCAGCTGCGCACGCTGCTTCCGGAGGCGCGGGAGCTCAAGGTCCAGCGGCACGTGCTGCCGAACCTGCGCGCCCTGAACTTCGTCATCGAGGGCCTGCTCGGCGAAGGCGTCTCGTCGTCCACCCGCTTCGATCAGCAGGCCAAGGCGCTCGGCGAATGGCTGCGCTCGCGCCATGTCGACGTCCCTGAATCGCTTCTGTAGCGCCTTCGCACGCGCCCGAGCCCACCGAGGAAGCCCATGCAGCAGACCCAGGAACACCGCGCCATCCGCCAGACCGTCCGCAAGTTCGTGGAACAGGAGCTGAACCCGCACGTCGAAGCATGGGAAGCCGCGGAGATGTTCCCGGCGCGGGAGGTCTTCAAGAAGCTGGGCGAGCTTGGGCTGCTCGGCATCACCAAGCCCACGGAGTTCGGCGGGCTGGGGCTGGACGCGTCGTTCTCCGTCGCCTTCGCCGAGGAGCTGGGCCACTGCACCTGCGGCGCACTGCCCATGGCGATTGGCGTCATGACGGACATGGCGACGCCCGCGCTCGCGCGCTTCGGCAGCGATGCGCTGCGGCGGGAGTTCCTGGCGCCCACGCTCACGGGCGAGCGCGTCTGCTCCATCGCGGTGAGCGAGCCCGGTGCCGGCTCCGACGTGGCGAGCGTGACGACCACGGCGCGCCGTGACGGCGACGACTACGTCATCGACGGCAGCAAGATGTGGATCACCAATGGCATGCAGGCGGACTGGATCTGCCTGCTCGCCAACACGGGTGACGGTCCCGCGCACGCGAACAAGTCGCTCATCATCGTGCCCATGGACCGCCCCGGCATCACGCGGTCGAAGATCCGCAAGCTCGGCATGTGGGCGTCCGACACGGCGCAGCTCTTCTTCGACGGCGTGCGCGTCCCGGCGCGCTTCCGCATCGGCGACGAGGGGCGCGGCTTCGCGATGCAGATGCAGCAGTTCCAGGAGGAGCGGCTGTTCGTGTCGGCGAGCACGCTGGTCACCTTCGACCGGCTCATCGCGCAGACGGCGGAGTACACGCGGCAGCGCAAGGCCTTTGGCCAGTCCATTCTCGACAACCAGAGCGTGCACTTCCGGCTCGCTGAGTTGCAGACGGAGGTGGAGGCGCTCCGGGCGCTCATCTACCGGACCGTCGCCATGTACATCGAGAACAAGGACGACCCGGAGGTCGTGAAGCTCGCCTCGATGTGCAAGCTCAAGTCGGGCCGGCTCGCCCGCGAGCTCGTTGACGGCTGCCTCCAGTACTGGGGCGGCATGGGCTTCACCTGGGACAACCCCGTCGCCCGCGCCTACCGGGACCTGCGCCTGGGGTCCATTGGCGGCGGCGCCGACGAGGTGATGCTCGGAATCATCAGCAAGGCCATGGGAACGCTGCCCCGCAAGGCGCGCGGCTGAGGAGCTACACGATGGGATACCGTTCAGTCTTCGCCCCGAATTCCTTCGCGGGCCGCACCATCATCGTCACCGGAGCTGGCAGCGGCATTGGCCGGTGCACCGCGCACGAGCTCGCGTCGCTCGGGGCGCACATCGTCCTCGTGGGCCGCAAGACGGAGAAGCTTGAGAAGGTCGCTGGCGAGCTCTCCGCCGAGGGCTATTCGTCCACTCAGCACGCCGTGGACATCCGGGACGAGGCCGCCGTGCGCGACATGGTCGCCGCCGTCGTCCAGAAACACGGACGCATCCACGGGCTCGTGAACAACGCGGGCGGGCAGTTCCCGTCGCCGCTGTCGCAGATCTCCAAGAAGGGCTTCGAGGCGGTCGTCTCGACGAACCTCACCGGCGGCTTCCTGGTCGCGCGTGAGGTGTTCACCCAGTCCATGAGCGAGCACGGCGGCGCAATCGTGAACATGCTCGCGGATGCCTGGAACGGCATGCCGGGCATGGGGCACTCGGGCGCGGCGCGCGCGGGCATGTTCAACCTGACGCAGACGGCCGCCGTCGAGTGGGCCGCCTCCGGCGTGCGAGTCAACGCCGTCGCGCCCGGCTGGGTCGCCTCCAGCGGGCTGGACACCTACGAGGACCCGTTCGTCCGCGAGATGATCCCCTTCCTGCGCAAGCAGGTACCCCTGCACCGGCTGGCCACCGAGGCGGAGGTGAGCGGCGCCATCGTGTTCCTGCTCTCCGACGTGGCGGCGTTCATCACCGGCGAGGTCATCCGCATCGACGGCGGCGCGTCCTGCAACACCAAGGCGTTCCCGCTGTCGGAGCACGACAACTCGAAGCCCTACGACGGGTTCCACCTGGCCAAGGGGCCCGCCATCCTCGACGGCCCGAAGGAGAAGTGACGTGCCCACGCTCGTCTCCCAGGTCGAACCGGCCTCCGCCACCTTCACCACGCAGCGCCAGGAGATGCTCGCCCGCGTCGCGGAGCTGCGCGCCATCGAGCAGAAGTCGCGCGACACCGAGCAGCTGGCCCGGGACAAGTTCAAGCAGCGCGGGCAGCTGCTCCCGCGTGAGCGCCTGGCGCTGCTGCTCGACCGGGGCTCTCCCTTCCTGGAGCTCTCCACGCTCTGTGGCTACAAGCACCACGACGACACCGATGGCTCGCTGGCCGGTGGGAACACCATCATCGGCATCGGCTTCGTGTCCGGCGTGCGCTGCCTGGTGTTCGTGAGCAACTCCGCCGTGAAGGGCGGCACGGCGACGCCCTGGGGTGTCCAGAAGGCGCTGCGTGCGCAGGAGATTGCCCTGCAGAACCGGCTGCCCGTGGTGTCGCTGGTGGAGAGCGGCGGGGCGAACCTGCTCTACCAGCAGGAGATCTTCATCCCGGGCGGGGAGACCTTCTACAACCAGGCGAAGCTGTCCGCGGCCGGCATCCCCCAGGTCACCGTCGTCCACGGTTCGAGCACCGCGGGCGGCGCGTACATCCCGGGCCTGTCCGACCACGTCGTCATGGTGCGCGGCAAGGCGAAGGTGTTCCTCGCCGGCCCGCCGCTGCTGCTCGCTGCCACGGGCGAGGTCGCCACGGATGAAGACCTCGGCGGCGCGGAGATGCACACCACCGTGGCCGGCACCTCGGACCACCTCGCCGAGGACGACGCCGACAGCATCCGCATCGCGCGGGAGATTATCGCGTCGCTCGGGTGGAATGACGCCCTGCCGGCGTCCGCGCGTCCCGCCTACGAGCCGCCCCGCTACTCCGTGGAGGAGCTGTGCGGCGTCGTGCCCATGGACCACCGCAAGCCCTATGACTGCCGTGAGGTGATTGCCCGGCTCGTGGATGGCTCGGACTTCTCGCCCTTCAAGGACGACTACGACGCGCTCACCGTCTGCGGCTGGGCGCGCATCGAGGGCAGGGCGGTGGGCCTCATTGGCAACAACGGGCCCATCACCGCGAAGGGCGCGACGAAGGCGGGACAGTTCATCCAGCTCTGCTGCCAGGCGCGCACGCCCATCATCTACCTGCAGAACACCACGGGCTACATGGTGGGCACGCAGTCGGAGCAGGGCGGCATCGTGAAGCACGGCGCGAAGATGTTGCAGGCGGTGGCCAACGCGACCGTGCCTCAGATGACCCTCCTGTTGGGCGGTGCTTTCGGCGCGGGCAACTACGGCATGTGCGGTCGCGCGTTCCACCCGCGCTTCATCTTCGCCTGGCCCAACGCGCGCACGGCCGTGATGGGCGGTGAGCAGGCGGCGAAGGTGCTCACCATCGTCGCCACGGAGAAGGCCCGGCGCGCGGGGCTGCCTCCCGACCAGGAGTTCCTGGACGGGATGGCGAAGCCGCTCATCGAGCAGTTCGACCGCGAGTCGGATGCCTTCCAATGCAGCGCGCGGCTGTTCGACGACGGCGTCATCGACCCCCGGGACACGCGGCGGGTGCTCGGGTTCATCCTGGCCACGTGCGACGAGGCTTCGCGCCGCACGCTGTCGCCCAACTCCTTCGGCGTCGCCCGGCTGTAGCGAGGGGAATCATGAAACGCATCCACAAGGTGCTGGTGGCGAACCGGGGTGAGATTGCCGTGCGTGTGCTGCGCACGTGCCGCCGACTCGGCCTGCGCACGGTCGCGGTCTTCTCCGACGCGGACAGGGATGCCCCGCACGTGCGGCTCGCGGACGAGGCCATGCACCTGGGGCCGCCGCCCGCGAGGGAGTCCTACCTCTCCATCGAGCGGGTCCTCGCCGCGGCGAAGGCGTCCGGCGCGGACGCCATCCATCCCGGGTACGGCTTCCTGTCGGAGAACGAGGACTTCGCGCGCGCGTGCGCGGAGGCCGGCTTCGTGTTCGTCGGTCCGCCCGCGGAAGCCATCGAGCTGATGGGGAACAAGCGGCAGGCGAAGCTGCGCATGCAGGCCGCGGACGTGCCCTGCATCCCCGGCTATGAGGCGGCACGCCCTGGCGAGTCCCTCGAGGACGAAGCCCTGGTCCGCGAGGGCCAGCGCGTCGGGTTCCCCCTCATGGTGAAGGCGGCGGCGGGTGGCGGCGGGCGCGGCATGCGGCTCGTCCGCGAGCCGGGCGCGCTGCTCGACGCCATCCGTTCGGCGCGCTCGGAGGCGACGAACGCCTTTGGCAGCGGCGAGCTCATCCTGGAGCGCGCCATCGAAGGCGCGCGTCACGTGGAGGTGCAGGTCTTCGCGGACGAACATGGGAACGCCGTGCACCTGGGCGAGCGCGACTGCTCCGTGCAGCGCCGGCACCAGAAGGTGATTGAAGAGAGCCCGTCCCCGGCCGTCACGCCCGAGCTGCGCGAGCGCATGGGGTCCGTGGCGGTGCAGGCCATCCGCGCCATCGGGTATCGCGGCGCGGGGACCATCGAGTTCCTCCTGGCGCCGAACGGCGACTTCTTCTTCATGGAGATGAACACGCGCCTGCAGGTGGAGCACCCGGTGACGGAGCTCATCACCGGGCTGGACCTGGTCGAGTGGCAGCTGCGTGTCGCTGACGGTGAGCCGCTCCCGCTGACGCAGCCGGAGGTCACCTGGCGCGGGCACGCCGTCGAGGCGCGCCTGTGCGCGGAGGACCCGGCCAGGGGCTTCCTCCCGCAGACGGGCCGGCTCCTCGCTTGGGAGCCACCGGCGGGGGAGGGCGTCCGCGTGGATCATGGGGTGCGTGAAGGCCAGGACATCACGCCGTTCTATGACTCCATGCAGGCCAAGCTCATCGCGTACGGACCGGACCGCGAGACGGCGCGCGAGCGGCTGGCCGCGGCGCTGCGCGAGCTGACGGTGTTCGGCGTCACGACGAACAGCGCCTTCATCCAGCATGTCCTCGGGCACGAGGCGTTCCGCTCCGGCCGGTATGACACGGGCTTCGTCGGCGCGCACACGCCGCCGGAGACGTTGCAGGCGCTGGGGAAGGTCTCCCTGGAGGACCAGGCCATCCTGGCTGCGTTGCTCTTCCACGACGACGCGCAGGCGCTGGTCCGGAAGGGCGGCTTCGACGCGACGCTCACGGGCTGGAGCAGCTCCTACGCCCTGCCGGTGCCGGTCAGCCTGCATGACGGTGCTTCCGAGTTCCGCGCCTCGGTGCGCCCCGTTGCAGCGGAGGCCTACGAGGTCCGTATCGGCGACAGCTCGTTCGCGCTCTCCCTGCGCGGCCTTGGCCCCGAGCGCGCGGAGGTGGAGGTGGCGGGGCGCCGCCGCGCGGTCCGCTACCGCCGTGCGGGGGGCACGCTGTGGTGCACGCTCGACGGCATCACGCGGCAGCTGCGCGACGTGTCCTTCCGGCTGCCCTCCGAACGCGAGCGCGCCAGCGACGGCCGCCTGCGCGCGCCCATGGATGGCCGCATCATCCGGGTGAGCACCGAGGTCGGCGCGACCGTGAAGAAGGGCGACGTGCTGGTGGTGCTCGAAGCGATGAAGATGGAGTCGTCCCTCATCGCGCCCACGGATGGCGTGGTCACGGCGGTGAACGTCACGGTCGGGGCGCAGGTGCCGGCACGACATGTCGTCGCGGTCGTCTCTCCCGCAGCGAAGGAGGCAGCATGAGTGAAGCACCGCTCGTCCGGTACGAAGTCTCTCGTGGCGTCGCGACCCTGACGCTCGATTCGCCGCGCAACCGCAATGCGCTGTCGCGTGCGCTCGTCACGCAGCTGCTGGAGCGGCTGAACGCCGTGGGCGCCGATCCGGGCGTGCGCGCGGTCGTCCTCGCGGCCACCGGTCCGGCGTTCTGCGCGGGGGCGGACCTCTCGGAGATGGCGGACGGGGGCGCCGCGAAGGCACCGGCCGTGTTGCTCGACGTGCTGCGCACCATCGTGACGCTGCCGCAGCCTGTCGTGGCGAAGGTCGCCGGGCAGGTGAGGGCGGGCGGCATCGGCATCGTCGGTGCGTGCGACGTGGCGGTCGTCGCGGAGTCCGTGAAGTTCGCCTTCACCGAGGCGCGCATCGGCGTGACGCCCGCGGTCATCTCCCTCACCACGCTGCCGCACCTGACCAGCCGGGCGGCGAGCCGCTACTTCCTCACCGGTGAGGCCTTCGACGCGGCCGAAGCCGCGCGCATCGGGCTCATCACCTCCGCCGTGCCGGACGCGTCCCTGGAGGGCGCCGTCGAGCAGATCCTGGAGACGTTCCGCGTGTCGTCTCCGCAGGGCCTGCGCGAGACCAAGCAGCTGGTGGCCGCCGGCCTGCGCGCGCGCATCGATTCCGGGGGCGCCGAGATGGTCGCGCTCTCCGGCCGGCTGTTCGCCTCCGAAGAGGCCCAGGAGGGGATGCTCGCCTTCCTGGAACGCCGGCCTCCCGCGTGGGCCGCGCCGAAATAGGCTGCGGGGGCACCCGGTTCGACCCGACGCCCGAACGGGCGGAATGGAGCACACGATGTCCGCGATCCAAACACCGCAGTCCCCGCGCATCAGCCGCGTCTCCCTGGGAGACATCGTTCACCGGTCGGCGTTGCGCTGGCCGGAGCGGACGGCGCTCGTCGACGGGGACCTCGAGTTCTCCTATGCGGAGCTCGACCGGCGCTCGAACGCCTTCGCGCACTACCTGCTCGCCCAGGGCCTGCACCAGGGCGCGCGCATCGCGATGCTCTGCGGCAACTCGGCGCAGATGCTCACGGCGTTCGTGGGCATCTACAAGTCGGGGTTCGTCTGGGTGCCCATCAACACCGGCCTCTCCGTGGAGGCCGTCCGGTACATCCTCGAACACGCCGAGGCGACGCACGCCGTCGTCGACGCCGAGCTCCTCGCGAAGCCCGGGCTGCGGGAGATGCTCGACGCGCTGGGCACCCGCATCATCGTCTGCGTGCCGGAAGGGCAGGCGGCGCCGGGCGGAGACACGGTCGCGTTCCTGGACACGCTGAAGGGGCAGCACGGCACGCTGCCGGAGGTGGACATCCAGAGCGGGCAGCTCTCGCAGATCATGTACACCAGCGGCACCACCGGCCAGCAGAAGGGCGTCATGCATTCGCATGCGTCGGTGCACGCGGCGCTGAGCGGGAACCTGTTCGAGCTGGGCATGCGCCCGTCGGATTCCACCCTCTGCGTGCTCCCGATGTTCCACTGCGCGCAGCACGCCATCGTGATGACGTTCCTGCTGGCCGGGGCGACCGTCGTCGTGCGGCGGGCCTTCGACCCGGGCGCGATGCTCGCGACCATCGAACAGCGCGGCATCACGTTCCTGCTGGGCCTGCCGGTGATGTACGGCGCGATGCTGGCGCACCCGGCGCGTCCGGCCACGAAGCTGTCCAGCCTGCGCCTGTGTCTCTACGTGATGGCGCCCATGGCGCGCACGCTGCTCGTGGAGCTCATCGAGCACTTCTGTCCGGGCGGCTTCGCGCTCGCGTCAGGCCAGACGGAGATGTACCCGGCGACGACCATGTTCAAGCCGGAGCAGCAGCTCAAGCGCTTCGGCTCGTACTGGGGCGACTCGGTCGTGACGAACGAGACGGCCATCATGGATGACGAGGGCCGGCTGCTCGGGCGCGGCGAGGTGGGGGAGATCGTCCACCGCGGGCCGAACGTGATGCTCGGCTACTACAAGGACCCGGAGGCGACCGCGCGGGCGAGCGCCTTCGGTTGGCACCACACCGGCGACCTGGGCATGTTCGACGCCGACGGCCAGCTGCTCTTCGTGGACCGCAAGAAGGACATGATCAAGACGGGCGGAGAGAACGTCCCGTCCATCAAGGTCGAGGAGGTCCTCCTGCGTCACCCCGCGGTGCTCCAGGTCGCGGTGGTGGGGCTGCCGCACGCGCGCTGGACGGAGGCGGTGACGGGCTTTGTCGTGCTCAAGCCCGGTGCCGTCGCGACGGAGGCGGAGATCAATACCCATTGCCGTCAGCACCTGGGCGGGTTCGAGGTGCCCAAGGCCATCGTCCTGCTTCCGGCCATGCCGCAGACCAGCACGGGCAAGGCCCAGAAGTTCGTGCTCCGTCAGCAGTACGCTCGGCACTACGATGCGGGACGTGACGACCCAAATCCCTCCTGAGTCCGCCCCGCCGAAGAAGACAATCCTGCCTGGCGTCGCGCTGGGCTTCACCATCGCAGGCCTGTGCATCGTCTGTCTGTGGCCGGTAGGGCTCGTGCTGGCCATCCTGGCGATGGTGAAGACAGGCAAGCCGGAGCATGCCGGGCGCAGGGGGCTCGCCATCGCGGCCCTCTGCGTGGCGGGGTTGGGGCTAGTCACCATCGGCATCCAGGCCGCCATCGCCATCCCCAATTTCATGAAGTTCCAGGCGCGCGCGAAGCAGGCGGAGTGCAGGAGCAACCTGAAGGCGGTCTTCACAGCGGCGAGGGTGAGCCTGGTGGACGACCAGCCCCTGGTCAGCCTCGATGCGATGGGCATCGAGCCGGGGCCGCGCAATCGCTATGCCTATGTGCTGCGGATGCCGGAGGAGGTCATCCCCGTGGGGAATGCCTTCCCCGCGCTCGCCCCGGAGGCGATCCAGGCGGCCCTGGATCAGGCGGGAGTGAAGCCCGGCGTGGAGGGGACCTGTCCTGACTGCGTCGTGACGGCCGCGTGCGTGGGCAACGTGGACAACGATGACACGCTGGACGTGTGGAGCATCTCCACCGTCAACCGCACGGCGGCCAACGGCGAAACCATCGACCTGGGAGACCCGTACAACCACGTGAACGACGTCCGGCAATAGGGAGTAGGGTCCTGGGTTTCCTCCTTCCCCAGGTCTCCATGGCCCTCCGGCGATTCCTGTCCCTCGTCGCGCTCGCCACGTCTTCGCTCGTGGCGAACGCAGCCCACGCGAACACCGTCTACGGCTTCTGGCAGGGCTCGGGAGGACAGAGCCCCTCCAGCCCGGGCAACCGGGTGTTCCTGCTGGATTCACAGACGTCCAGCAACCCGGTGACGTTCACGCTGACGTCGTCGGCGGATGCCAGGCTGTACCTGCTGGACGCGAACGGCACCATCCTCGCGCAGGACAACAACGGTGGTGGCGGCACGAACTCGCGTCTGGTCGTCACGCTGGCCCCGGGCAGCTACCAGGTGGTCGCGGCGACCGCTCTGTCAGGCCAGAGCGCCGAGTTCACCCTGGCGTCGGACTCCGGGGTACTGCGCCATCCCAAGGCGCTGGAGGTCCGGCCCACGAGCCGTTTCACCTGGGTCTACGACGATCATGGCACCGGCGCGACGAACGACATCGCCGTCTGGCGGCCGGACCTCTCCCAGACGCCGGGCTTCTTCTCGCTGGGCGACGTGGCCATGCCGAACCGGGGACAGGCGCCCGCGACGACGTTCGTCGTTCGCGGGGAGGGCGACCTGCTCGCGCGTCCGTCCAACTACAACTGGACCTGGGACGACTCCGGCTCCGGCGGAACGCACGACGTCTCCTTCTGGGAGCCGGTCGCGCCCGCGGGCTACACCTGCCTGGGCCACGTCGCGGTGCTGGGCTACTCCAAGCCCTCCACCGACCTCATCCGCTGTGTGCGGAGCGAATACGTGCTGCCCGCCAATCCCGCCTGGGTGTGGGACGACAGGGGCTCTGGCGCGGATGACGACATCGGCGTGTGGCAGGCGGTGGCGCGCGACCACCGGGGCCTGCCCGCGTCCACCTTCGTCTCCCGTCCCAGCCACGGCGACACGGGCGGCAACCGCTACTGGGTCCTCAACAAGAGCGCCACGTCCAACGCGGAGCTGCGGGGCCTGCCCGTGGACGCGCAGACGGTGGCGGCGTTCGCGCCGCGCGTGTGGCTGCATCCAGACGAGGCTTACTTCCCGTCCTCCACACAGTTCCATCTGGCCAACGTCCACGAGGAGAACGGCCACCTGGTGACGAATCAGGCGCTGGGCTGTGACTCCTGCACGGATCCACAGTTCCTGGACGGCCAGCGCCCCAACCAGACACCCGTGCCCGTCTACGCGCAGGTCATCCCGCGCACGCAGGGTGGACTGCCGACGAACGTGACGGACGTGCTGTATTGGAATTTCTATCCCTACAACAATGGCAAGCGGGTGTGCATCGGCTGGTATTCGCCCTGGGGCTGCGTGGGCGGCTACTCCACCTTCGGCAACCACGTGGGGGACTGGGAGCACCTCACCGTGCGCTTCATCGACGGGCGCCCCGCGCAGGTCTACCTGAGCCAGCACGCGAGCGGGCAGACCTTCACGTTCGGCGACAAGGCCGTGTTCCTTGCCGGCTGGCATCCGGAGGTGTTCTCCGCCAATGGCTCGCATGGCCTCTACCCGGACGCCGCGCGGCACATCTACGAAACCATCTTCAACGGCGACTTCCTGGCGGACGACACCGGCGCGGGGCTCGCGTGGGACACCTGGAACAACGTGGTGCTCATCCCCTGGCAGCCAGTGGGGACCTATACGGGCTCACTCGCCTGGATGAACCTCACGGCGTACTGGGGCAATCCCGAGTCCGGCTGCGACAACCCGACCGGCTACTGCGTGAACAGCGGCGGCCCCTCTCCGCTGCGGAACCGGTCGGTGTACCAGCCGGAATACATGACCCTGGAGTAGTCCTAACGGCTGCCCAAAAGGCCGAAGGGCTTCCACTCCAGGATCTTCAGGTCGAACCCCGCCTGGCGCTTCCCGGCGATCCAATCCTCCAGGGCGCTCAGCGCGGAGGCCTCGTCATCGAAGTCCTGGCGCTCGTCGTCGCGGGTGACCAGCGTGGTGCCGTCCACGATGGCCGACGTGTACTCCGCCTTGGGGCCTCCGTAGTTCGCGAGCTCGCGTTCGAGCGGACCCCGGCCGGGAACCACGGACGTGACACGCAGGAAGTCTCCTTCGTAGCGGGCCTCCAGCCGCCGCATCTCCCGCGAGGCGCCGTCGGGCGTCTCGAAGGCGAAGCGGAACGTGCGCATCGACCCGTTGTTGTAGCCCGCGTGCAACTGCACGACGGCGCCGAAGCGTTCAATCTCCAGGAAGAGGTCGCCCCGCCTGCGCCAGAAGGTGACGCGCTCGGAGGCCCGCTGCTTCACGTCGAGCGCCGGGGGTGTCCCCTGTCCGAGGAACTCCTTCCCGTCGAAGATGTGCAGGGGCAGGCTCCCCGGGCGCAGCAGCCACACCTCGCCTGTCTTGCGCTGGGCGTAGACGACGTCACTCGCGCGCGCGTTCTTCGACGCCTGGGCCGCGATGCCTTCGATGTCCAGGCCTTCGAGCTCCTCGGCGGTGGGCTCATCCGGCTCGCGGACCTGCCGGGGCTGGAGCGTGTCCGTGAAGACAGGCTCGCCCTTCTGGATGCGCTCGAACAGGACGTCGTGGTGGATCTCCCCCAGATCGAGGTTCCACAGCTCCGGGCGCAGGAAGGTGGACGCGAGCGAGGCGGCGTCCTCACCGGAGCGGCCGTTCTCCAACTGATGCTCGGCGTGGACCTCGCCGTAGCAGGTGACGTCGTGGTCGTTCTCGTCGAGGAAGCGCGTGGTGAGGTCACCCGCCACGACGAGGCTGTCGTCGTTGTAGATGCCCTGGATGGCGTCCCGCACCACGAGGTCTCCGAGCACCAGGAAGTTCCCTGACGTCTGGAGCCCCCACGCCGCGCAACGGCCCACGACCACGACCGTCGAATCCGGTCCACAGTCCTCCAGCACGCCCGCCACCTCCAGGTCCCCGAGGACGACCAGGGGCGCGGTGACCCGCAGTGAGCCGGCAACCCGCGCGTTGCCCGTGATGACCCGGGCCTCGGAGACGGTCCCTTCGAGCACCGCGTCCTCGGGCGTCAGCAGCTCGCGCATCACCAGGGCCGCGAAGCCGATGGGCGACAGGGGGCCGGGACACAGCGCCTCCGCCAGTTGGGCCGGCTCCATCCGCGTGTCGCGAAACGCGCCCGCGAGCTCCGGGACCGAAGGCTCACCGTGATGGGAGAGCGCGTCGAGGACAGCGCCTTCGAGCCGGGCGTGCACGGCCTCCGCGCGCGGGAGGAACTCGTTCTGGGAGAGGCTCATGGGGGCGCATGCTACCGGCCGCGCGCCGTGCGAGAAGTCGTTTCGGTGAAACCTCGCGACAGGGCGTGACGGTGCACGGCCTTCGCTGTTTTCATGCAGGGCCCCGGCCATTTGTAACGGAGTGAGGCGTCCGTCCGGGCCTGCGTGGTGTCTCTTCGAGGTGGGTCGATGCGCGAGGAATACGTGTTCTTGGTGGGGAGCTGGGCCCTGGTCTTCCTCGGTGGATGCGCGCTCGTCGTGCGCCTGATCCACCAGTCATGGAGGAAGAAGCAGGTCCGCGAACACGGTCTGCCGGGCGAAGCCACGGTGCTGGAGTGCAAGGGCACGCGGATGTACATCAACCGCAGCCAGGTCTTCGACTTCCTGCTGGAGGTGCGGCTGCCCGGTCAGGCGCCGTATCAGGTGTCGTTGAGCAGCCGGATGCACGACTGGAACGTGCGGGTGATGGACGTGGGGCTGCGGCTCAACGTCAAGGTCGACCCGAAGGACCCACAGTGCGTCGTCGTCCTGGGGCCGGTCGTCGCGCAGGACCTGGGCCGGTTCCTCCGCCAGGGCATGGACGCCATGGCGACGGGCCAGGTGGCGCACGCAGACCCCGTGAAGGCCCTGGCGGACCTCCAGCGGATGGCCGACGCGGGCCTCGTCTCGGAGGACGAGTACGTGCGGAAGAGGGCGGAGATCCTCGACCGGCTCTGAAACGGCCGGGCCCTTCACGGAGACCCGGCCGCGGTTCACCCGCTGCGGCCTACTGGCAGATGGTGATGTCCGAACAGACGCACTGCCCAGCGCCCACGCCGGCACACCGGCGGAAGCACGAGCAGTCTTCGTTCGTGCAGATGTTGGAGCAGAGGCCAATGGCCTCGGAGCTGGTGGGCATCAGCGCCCCGACGGCGCCACCGGCCACGACGCCCAGCATGAACACGAACTTCGCGATTCCCTTGCGCATGTACGACCTCCCGGGTTGAACGGCCCGTCCATTCTAGAGGCGAGTCCTCGATTGGACGAGGCTCGACACCGAGGGACGGGAGCCGGTGCCTGCGCCCCTTCGATGACGCCTCCCTGTCTCATCCGAAGTGTGCCTTCCCGACCTCGAACCCATCCCCAAGGTCAGTGGCTCCCGAGGGGCTGTTTCTCGACCTTCAACCCGGTCCGGTGCGGGAGGTGCATGCAATGAAGGCATTCAAGGCGGTGCTGCTGGGAACGCTCGTGTCCGCGCTGCTCGTTGGCGCGGGGTGCAAGACCACGAAGAGCGAGGGGACGGAGGGGCCCGGCACTGGCGGCTCCGGAACGATGACTCCAGGAGTCGGCGACAGGATGGACGTCAGCGAAAGCCCCGATGAAGCGAAGGGAGCCGAGGGCGGCTCTGGCGACGTTGGCGGATCAGGTTCAATGACGAACCCGGGGACGGACGGTTCCAGCACGGGCGGCACAGGCGGTTCCAGCACGGGCGGCACAGGCGGTTCCAGCACGGGCGGCACAGGCGGTTCCAGCACGGGCGGCAGCGGCATGGGCGGCGGCTCCACCACCGGCGGCACCTCTAGCGAAGGTGGCACGAGCAGCGGCTCAAGCACTGGCAGCTCGGGTGGTGGCGGCTCCGGTGGCAGCGGCTCAAGCACTGGCAGCTCGGGTGGTGGCGGCTCCGGTGGCAGTGGTTCGAGCACTGGCGGCTCGGGCTCAGGCGGATCGGGTGGTGGCGGCTCGGGCTCAGGCGGCTCGGGTGGTGGCGAAGGCGGAGGCGACATGAGCCGCTGACCCTGACGAGCCGAGGACGCACGATTTGCGTCCTCGGCTCTCACGCAGCTGCTCGCCCGTGCGCTCAGCGCGGTGCTCGCGCCTGGCTCAGCAGCCACGCGGCGCCCCTGCGTGCGGCCTTCCGCGGATGCGCCGTGGACGACATTTCCACTGGGTTCACGTCCAGAGGCCCGAGCGTGCGCGGCTGCCTGCCTCCCTCTGACCGGTCCCGGACGCATCTGACGCTTCCCTGGGACAGCTCCCGTGCGTATCACTGGCCTTCGTGCGCACACCCACCGACCGCTTCCTGCCGCCCCGCACCGACGCTTCTTCCGCCACGCCGCCCCTGCGCGGGCGGGTGGTGGTCATCGCGCCCACGCGAGCCGCGTGCGAGACCATCGAGCTGGCGCTCGGGCTGGAACTGCGCACGTACCTGGAAGAGCACCACGGCGAGCGCCTCCGTGCGCTGTCGAGGAGCGGGCAGGGGTTCGGCATCGTCGCGGGCACGGGCACGGGCAAGACGCTCGCCATCCGACCCATCGCGGAGGAGCTCACGGGCCGGCGGCCCCTGCGGGTGACGGTGGTCAACCGTGAGCGGGAGGCCACCGCGGAGACGCCGCTCGCGGACGTGGCCATCGTCACCACCGGCATCGCGCGGCGCTGGTTCCAGGGCGGCGCCATCCGGCGTGAGGACACGCTCATCGTGGATGAAATCCACCAGACCTCCGCGGAGCTGGAGCTGTGCCTGGCCCTGGGCAAGCGCGTGGGCTGCCGCTTCATCTGGCTGTCCGCCACGGTGGATCCAGCCTTCTACGCGCGCTACCTGGACAGCGCGGACGTGCTCCAGGTGTCCACCTTCGACCCGGGCAAGGCGGCCCAGGTGGAGGTGGAGCGGCGCCAGCCGTTGTCCTTCCTCGACGACGCCTTCCTTCAGGACGTGCAGCGTCAGGGGCGCGGCGTGGGCGTGTTCCTGGCCACGCGCGCCGGAGTGGAGGATGCGGCGGCCCACGTGCGTGCCCGCTCACCCGAGATCCACGCGGCGCACTATCACGGCGGCGAGCCGCTGCGTGCCATCCGCCCCTTCCTGGAGGGCACGGCGCCCCGGCCCTTCGTGCTCACGATGACGGCGGCGGGGCAGAGCGCGCTCAACGTGCCCGGATTGGACACTGTCGTCATCGACGACCTGCGCTTCACGAACGTGGTGGAGGGTGGCCGCAACGTGCTCACCCGCGTGCACCTGGGCAACAACGAGCTCTTGCAGATGGCGGGGCGCGTGCACGGACGGGTCGCGGGCGGGCGCGTCTTCATCCTCAGCGACCGGTTGATCCACTTCGCCTCGCTGCGGCCCACCGAGCCCGAGTTCCAGCTCGCGGGCGAGCCGGAGCGGGTGGCGCTCACCGCCGCGGCCCTGGGCGTGCGGGCGGATGAGTTGGACCTGCCCGTGCCGCTGGACCGCGCCGCCTATCGGCGGGCGCTCGCGAAGCTGGAGGCGCGCGGCATCGTGGACGCGGATGGACGGCTGTCCGCCTACGGCCGCGCGGTGGAGGCGCTGCCCGTGGAGCGTCCGTGGGCGGAGCTCATCGTCAACGCGGAGGACGCGCTGCTGCCGTTCCTCGCGGTGTGCAGCGCGGTGGAGTCCCTGCACCGGATGACGCGCGAGGAGCGGAACCTGGAGGGCGTGCTCGTGCCCGGCAGCGACCACCTGACCGCGTACAACCTGTACGCCGAGGCCTTCCGTGAAACGGGCACGGTGGGGGAGGTGCAGGGGCTGCCGCGTCACGTCTTCGACCCGGAGAAGCTCGCGGTGTGGGCGGAGGGGCGCGGGGTGCTGGTGAAGGCCCTGGAGGACGCTGCGCTCGCGATGGCGAGCGTGTACCGGAGCGTGGGGCTGGCGCTGCCCGCACGCATGCCGTTCGCGAGCTCCAGCGTCCACCATCACTTCTGCGACCTGCTCGCGCGCTTCATGCCCTTCGACCTGGTCATCGACGAGCGCACGGCCTGGGGTGAGCTCACCCGCGTGTCGAAGACGAGCGTGTGCGGCAACCTGGGCGCGGTGGCGGGCACGCTGCGCTACTTCGCCGACCGCAATGGTGAGTCGCAGGGCGCCATCGAAGGCACCCAGCTGCCCCAGTCGCTGCTGCGCCGCTACGCGCGCCGTCACTCGGAGGCGCCCGCGTATGACGTGCGCTTCCGCTCGGTCGTGCTCGTGAGGCTGCTGGACTACTACGGCTTCACGCTGGAGCAGGAAGTGGACGTGCTGCGCGCCTGGGGGCCGGAGCTCGCCAAGGCCGCCCGGCACGCGCTCGCGGAAGCACTGGCGAGGGGCGATGCGCCGCATCCCGCGGTGGACCGTCACCGGGTCGCCATCGCCGAGGTGCGCGAGCTGTGGAGGCGCTCAGGGGGCATCACCGCGCCGCTGGGGCACCCGGAGCTCACCGCGCTCTATGAGGCGCAGCTCGATGGCGTGGACACGCTCGATGACTTCCGGGAGCGCCCGCTGCGGCTGGACCTGGACGCGCTCGTGCCGCCCGCGACGCGCCGGGCCCTCCTGGCGCTCCCGGACACCGTGGAGGTCCGCGAGCAGGCCGTGCCGCTGGAGTACGACGTGGAGGAGCTGTCGGACGGGGCCCTGCGAGGCGTGGTGCGGCTGCACCTGCCGGAGAAGCTCGCCCGCACGTTGGTGGAGGAGGAGCTGCCGCTGCTCGACCGCCCCCAGCGCTTCAGCGTGGCCCGGGGCCGGCGGGGCGTGCTCCAGGCTCGCTCGCTTCTCGAGCTCCAGGAGCTGCTCGACCAACCGTGGATGCCCGACGAGATCGCCGAGGCCACCCGCGAGCGTCCGCCCCAGGTGCAGGAGCGCGAGCGCGGCGCCCCCAGGCGTGGGGGCCAGCGGGGCCACCACGGCAAGCCGCCCAGGAACTGGCGCGGAGGTGGTGGGCGGCGGCGCTGACCTGGCGCACGGGCCTTGCTGGCTCACCGCGCGGAGCGGTCCATCCAGGCCTGGAGGGCGCGAGCGATGTCCTCCGGCGCGTCTTCCGGGGCATGGTGCCCGGCGCGTCCCAGCGGAACGATTTCGAGGGCCGGGAGATTGCCGCGCGCCCACTCGATGATGTGCGGCGCGTTCAGCCCGGTGTCCCCGAAGGTCAGCAGGAGCACCGGCTTCACGGACGGCTGCGCGAGCCACGCATCATAGCGCTCGATCACCGCGGCGACGTCGGCGGGCTCACCCTCGATCGGAATCTCCCGAGGCCACTGCAGCACCGGGCGTCGCGACGCCGCGTCTGGATAGGGGGCCTGATAGACGGCCCGGTCGCTCTCCGCGAGTCCATGCTGGACGCCGTTCGCGAAGGACTTCTCGAGGAACGCGTTCTGTTCGAGCACGAGCTGCTCACCGACCTCCGGCGTGCGCAGGGCGCGGAACAGTTGCTCGCCCTGGGGAGGCCAGTCGCTCCAGCGCATGGGGCGCAGGAACGTCTCGAACACGGCCACGCCCCGCACGCGGTCCGGATGACGCCGCGCCCAATCCAGGGCCAGCACTCCGCCCCAGTCGTAGCCGACGAGCACGACGTCCCGCAGGCCGAGCGCATCGAACCACGCATCGAGGTACGTCACATGGTCCGAGAACCGGTACGGGATGTCCGGCTTGCCCGAATCCCCCATGCCGATGAGGTCGGGCGCGAGGCACAGGCCCCGGTCGGCGAGCCTCGGGATGACGTTTCGCCACACGTGTGAGGACGTGGGGTTGCCGTGCAGGAACACGATGGGCGAGCCCGTCCCGGCCTCGCGGTAGGAGATGAACGAATCCAGGACCTGGACCTGGTGAACCATGGACATGGGAGTGCTCCGGGAAGGACGCGGTGGAGAGGCGTGGCAGGCGATGAGCACGCCCGCGACGAGACAGCCGAGCCATCTGTGCATTCACCCATGATGGGGAAGGGGACACCTCGCTGGTAGTGATGGTTCGTGAGGTCTAGGCTCACCAATCGTGAGCATTTCGATCGCCGCCCTCGACCTCAACCTCCTCCTGGTGCTCCACACCGTCCTCACCGAGCGAAGCGTGGTGCGCGCGGCCGAGCGGCTCCACGTCACGCCTTCCGCCATCAGCAACAGCCTGGCGCGCCTCAGGTCCGTGCTGGGCGACCCGCTCGTCACGCGCAAGGGCCGTGGCATCGTCCCCACGCCCCGCGCGCTCGCGCTGGCCCCCGCCATCGCCCGAGGCCTGCGTGAACTGGAGTCCGGGCTTCATGAAGCCCCATTCGAGCCGGCTCGTTGCACGCGCACCTTCACGCTCGCCGTCGCCGATGCGGGTCAGGTCACCTGGGGACCGCGAATCGCCGCCAGGATGGCCGAAGAGATGCCGAACGCGCGCCTCTCCGTGGTCGGCATCGCCTCGCTCGTGGCACTCGGGGACCTGACCTCGTCCCAGGTCGACCTGCACATCGGCCTCGCCGGACGGGGCGCGGGCCTGCACGTCGAACCATTGCTGGACGAGCGCACCGTCCTCGTGGCCCGCGAAGACCACCCCGCGCTCGCGAAGCGCCTGTCCCCACGTGCGCTCAGCGCGCTCCGTCACGTGGGCGTGGAGATGGTCCCGGGCAAGGGCTTCCGGGACCTTGTTGGCGCCGCATACGCACGCGCGGGCATCCGCCGCGAGGTCGCCATGACGGTCCCCTCGTTCCTGACGGCGGCGGCGATGGTGGCCGCGACCGACCTCGTCGCGACGTTGCCGGAGTCACTCGTCGCGGCGCAGGGCTCGCGCCTGGGCGTTCGCGGCGTCAACGCACAGATTCCTGCGCACACCGTCAAGCTGGCCCTGTGCTGGCATGACCGCACGCATGCGGACCCGGCTGCGCGTTGCTTCCGCGAACTGGTCCGGCGCGCGGTCCTGGAGGCGTGACGGGCGGGCCGGACTCACACGCGCCGTTCAGCGAGCGCGGCGAGCTGCGCCGTGACGGAGCCCCAGCCGTCATGGAAGCCCAGGTCGTGGTGCATGTTCCGGTCCGCCTGGTTCTTGTGCATCACGTGGGCGCTGTAGTCCGTGCCCTGCGGATGATCCTTCAGCGTGATGATGGCCGTCATGAGCGGCATGCCGGAGACGTCCGCGGGCCGCCAGCCTGAGACCATCGCGTTCGAGAACACGATGCGCTCGAGCTTGTCGACGGCGAGGAAGCACGCGCTCATGTGCGGCATGAAGTCGCTGGTGGCCGTCTCGCTGAAGTGCGTCGACAGCGCGCCGCCGGGCCTCAGGTCCAGCTCCAACACCTTGCACCGGGACGGCGCGGGCACCCACCACTGCTCGAAGCTGGCCGGGTCCGTCCACGCCTTCCAGACGACCGCGCGAGGGGCCTTGATGATGCGGGAGATGCTCAGGTCGAGCTCGGGATTCAGGACGGGGGACATCCGGTTCACTCCTTGTTGGAAAGGGTGGTGACGAACTGCTCGAGCCGGTCCGTGCGGGCCTCCCAGAGGGCGCGCTGAGCGGAAAGCCACGACTCCACGGCGGCGAAGGGCTTCTTCTCCAAGGCGCACGTCCGCACGCGCCCTTCTTTGTGCGTGCGGATGAGCCCGCTGTCCTCCAGGAAGTGGATGTGCTTCATGAAGGACGGCAGGGCCATGTCGAAGGGCTTCGCCAGGTCACTGATGCTGGCGGGGCCCTTTCCCAGACGCGCAATCACCGCCCGGCGGGTCGGATCCGCGAGTGCCTGGAAAATTCCATTCAGCTGTTCCGGATGCTTTTCCACGAGGCTAAGTAATGTCCGCAGACACTTAGCGCAAGAGCTAAGTGATGCGGTGCCCTTTTGTGCTAGCCGGGCCCAAACCCTGGAGGCGCAATGTCGAACTGGAGTGCCTGGCTGTTCCCCTGCCTTGCCTTGCTGTCACCCGGATGCATGCCATTGGAGGCGGACGACGCGCGGGAGCCGGAAGTCCAACAGCAGGCCCTGCCGGGCTCGGAGGTCATCGACTTCGCCTCCGCGAGCACGCAGGCGAACACGGACGCGTCGGGCAAGAGCGGCGGCATGGCCGTGCTCAAGACGAACAGCTCGAACTGCACGGTCGGCGCGTACGCGGACTGCTATGCGCAGTACATCGAGTTCAGCCCCAGCTACACGGGCTACCTGTCCTTCAACCTCTCCAGCCTCACCCAGGCCGCGCCCACCCCGGCGCAGGTCACCCAGCTCAGCCTGCTGACGAAGTACCAGGGGCCCGGCGTCGCCACGTCCTACTACCAGTGGCAGCTGTACCGGTTCTCCACCTCCAGCTGGGTCAGCATCGCCAACTCGCAGGGGCGCGGTGACTGGGTGTGGACGCCGGCCCTGACGCTCGCGCTCCCCACCACCGAGGTCGCGTCGAACTTCGTGTCGAGCACCGGGGAGATCCGCGCGCGCCTCATCAAGGGGGCGGGGACGGACGCGGCGCAGCTGGACAGCCTCCGGCTCCAGGTGGCGTGGGACATCGCCACGACGTGCACGGCGGAGACGGACGCGGCCTTCTGCGCGCGGCTGGGCGCGAGCTGCGGTCAGGTGAGCGGCACCGACAACTGTGGCCAGGCGCGCACGGTCGCGAGCTGTGGCGCCTGCCAGAGCCCCCAGACGTGCGGCGGTGGCGGCACCCCGAACGTCTGTGGTGAGGCTTCCGCCTGCACGGTGCCGGCCTTCCCCAAGGGCACCACCTGGATGTGGGACCTGGAGCACAACGCCATTCCCACCAACCTCAACGCCCAGGTCTACGTCGTCGACCTCTTCAACACGACCGCCGCGAAGATCCAGGAGTACAAGACCGCCGGCAAGAAGGTGGTCTGCTACTTCAGCGCGGGCTCCTATGAGGACTGGCGGGAGGACGCGAACCAGTTCCCGCAGGACACGTACTGCACCCCCGGGGAGAACTGCGCGCAGTCCGTGCACATCATGGGGGACTGGTGCACGAGCGGCGGCGGCTGTGAGTGGTGGTTGGACCACCGCAAGCCGGCGGTGCGCACGGTGATGACGTCGCGCATGCAGCTGGCGAAGAACAAGGGCTGCGACGCGGTGGAGCCGGACAACATCGACGGCTATTCGCACGACGACGAGATCAACTGCACCGACCAGGCCTGCTGGGGCCTGACGGCGGCGAACCAGCTCGACTACAACCGCTGGCTGGCCACCACCGCCCACTCGCTGTGCCTGGGCATCGCGCTCAAGAACGACGTGGACCAGGTCCCCGCGCTCGCGGACTCCTTCGACTTCGCCATCAACGAGGAGTGCCAGAAGTACAACGAGTGCGGCGCCTACAAGACCTGGTTCACGAACAAGAACAAGGCGGTCTTCAACGCCGAGTACCGCGTGGACTCGAGCGGGGACACCACCAACTGGACGTCGTGCACGGGCACAGGGGCGACCTGCGCCTGCGGTGAGAGCAACTTCGCCCAGGGGGACATGCGCACCCTGGTCTTCCGCACCGCGTCGGTCCGCTACGACAACCTCCAGTTGACCTGCTGGTAGCGCGGGCGGGCCGGGGCGGTCCTCCCGCCCCGGCCTGTTCCTCAGTACCGGACGGTCGCGGTGTAGGCGAAGTGGTCGGAGCCGTACTTCTCCAGCCGCTCGGCGGGACCGGTGCCGATGCCCACGGTGACGTAGATCTGATCGATGGGCACGCCGCTGACGCCCGCCGTGTTCAGGTGGTTCATCCCGGGGATGTCCTGGGACAGCGCGCGGTTGAAGTCGCCCACCAGCACGACGGGCAGCCCCCGGCCGAGCAGCTCCGCGACGACCTCGCGCACCACGGTGTTGTGCGTCCGCCAGCGCTCCTGGCGCTCCGGGTGCTCGCCGTTCCAGGCGCCGGAGATGTAGTGGGTGTTGATGAACGCCAGCTTCTCGCCGGTCGCGAGGTTCTTCAGCACGACCCAGTTCACGAAGCGCGACGGCGTCACCCCGGCCTCGCCGCCATGCGTGAGCCGGGACCCATCGCCCGTCTTCTCGAACTTGCTCTTGCGCCAGGAGATGGCGATGGAGTTGCGCGCGTCCAACCGGTCATCACCGGGCCGGAAGTGCGCGTAGGCATCCATCGCGCCCAGCTTGGAGTGGCCCTCCGCGGTGTCCACCTCCTGCCAGCCGATGATGTCCGCGAGCGGCCTCATGTTCGCCTGCCCGTGCCACGTGTTGTGCGTCGCGACCGTGGTCGTCGTGGCGGCGAGCGCCGCGGTTTCTGTCTCCCCGGGTGAAGCGGGCAGAAGCCCCAGGGAGAGCAGCAGGCTGAGGACGGCCGACGACAGGAGCTTGAGCATGGTTCCCTCGGAATGCGCGCCAGGTCATTCCTGGCGCATCCGGGGGAAGCTAGCCAAAGCTGTATTTTATGAAAATACGGTCCGGAATGTTTCTGTCAGCCGAGGACGAAGTCCTTGGGGCGCAGCGGCTCCGGCTGAGGCTCTCCCAGCGACTCCAGCATGTTGATCTCCGCCGTGCGGGACATCGCGAGCAGGGGCAGGTCGTTGGGAGCTTCTCCGAAGGGCTCTTCCAGCTCCTCGCTGAGGAGGTCCAGGCCGAAGAAGGTGTAGGCAATCATGGCCGTGAGCACCGGCGTGAACCAACCCATCGACTCGGCGAGGCCGAAGGGCAGCAGCAGGCAGAAGAGGTAGGCCGTGCGGTGCAGGAGCACCGTGTAGGCGAAGGGCAGGGGCGTGAGGCGGATGCGCTCGCAGGCCGTGAAGATGCTCATCATGGCGTGCACCCGTTCGTTCAAGGCGGCCCAGGTGATGTCGGTGAGCCGGCCCTCGCGGAGCAGGCGGGCCAATTCCAGCTGGTGCTCGCGCAGGAGCGCATTGGGGCGGTTGCCGCTGCCCAGGACGCGCGAGCGCTCGGGCTCCTCCAGGTGGCGGCCAATGGCCTCTGCCGCGTCTTGCGAACGGAGGTGCGCGGCCAGCGCGTAGGGGAAGGCGATGGTGCGGTGGACCAGCCTCCTCGCCGCCTGCCGCCCCACGTCGGGCAGCTCGGCGCGCCCGTCGTCCAGCAGCGCGATGGTCGCGTGGGTGAAGGCGCGCACCTCGATGATGAGCGCGCCCCACTGCTTCCGTCCCTCCCACCAGCGGTCGTAGCAGGCGTTGTTGCGGAAGCCGAGGAAGATGGAGAGCGCGATGCCGAGCAGTGACAGCGGCGCGGGAGAGGTGACCGGAAGCCTGAGGTGGCCCAGCTTCAGCGTCAGGACGACCAGCGTGGCGAGCGCCGCGACCCCCAACACATGGGGCAGGACGCGCGGAAGGATGGTGCCGCGCACGACGAACAGGAGCTTGAAGAAGCCAGGACGAGGACGAACGATCACAGGCGCGTCTCGTGCCCCAAATCGCCGGTTGCCGCAAGCGGTCCGCGCTGTGACGCCAGGACTGACCGGTGTTCATCCCGGGTGCACCGCCGCCCTAGACTGCCTCCCCCCTGGAGGCTGAATGCACCCGAAGAGACTTCACTGGTTCCCTGTGTCCACGTTGCGCTCCCTGGCCGTGGGGGTCGCGCTGGTGTGCGCCGCTGGCTGCTCGGACGATGAGGGCGTGGACGTCCCCAACCCGCTGACCAACCCGAAGGACGGGCCCCCGGCCGGCAACCCGAACGCCGAGGCGACGTGCGCCGTGCCCGCGGAGGCGGGGCTCGCGGACGTGTCCCGGCCCACCACCGTCGTCGGGACGGGGACGCCGGCCAGCTGCACCTCGGACGCCTTCGTCAGTGCCGTGGCGAAGGGTGGGGTCATCACCTTCGACTGTGGCCCGGAGCCCGTGGTCATCACGCTGGACCGGACGGCGAAGGTCTTCAACGACAAGGGGCCGGAGATCGTCATCGACGGCAAGGGGCTGGTGACGCTCAGCGGCGCGGGCAAGCACCGCATCCTCTACATGAACACCTGCGACCAGGCCCAGGTGTGGACGACCTCCCACTGCCAGGACCAGGACCACCCCCGGCTGACGCTCCAGAACCTCACCTTCGTGGACGCCAGCTCCAAGAGTGAGAAGGAGTTCGACGGCGGCGGCGCGGTCTGGGTGCGCGGCGGGCGGGTGAAGGTCATCAACTCCCGCTTCTTCAACAACGTGTGCGTGGACACCGGCCCGGACGTCGGAGGCGCCGCGCTGCGCGTGTTCGACCAGCACGACGACCAGCCTGTCTACGTGGTGAACACGACCTTCGGCGGCAAGGAGGGCTACGGCGGGGTCTGCTCCAACGGCGGCGGCATCAGCAGCATTGGCGTGTCGTGGACCGTCATCAACAGCCTCTTCTCCCACAACCGGGCCATCGGCAACGGCGCGAATCCCGCCCAGCCGGGCACGCCGGGCGGTGGCAGCGGCGGGGCCATCTACAACGACGGCAACACGATGACGCTGTCGCTCTGTGGCACGCGCATCGAGCACAACGAGGTCAACGCGCACGGCAGCGCCATCTTCTTCGTGAGCAATGACCACTCGGGCGACATCCGCATCGACCGTTCGGTCATCCAGAACAACAAGGGCGGCTCCTGGTACGTGACCTATCCGCAGATCTCCAACCACTCGGACACGCCCATCCGGGTGACGAACTCCACCATTGAGTGATGGGGCTCAGATGCCCCGCTGGAGTGCCCGGTCCAACCGTGCCAGGAACTCCTCGAGCGTCGCTCCGGCGAGCGAGGGGTGCTCGAGCACGAAGTTGGGCCAGTCCAGCGCGCCCGCGAATTCGAACGCCCCCGGACGGATGGGAGCGATCCACGAGTTCTGCCTCGCCTCGAACACGCGCTGGAGAAAGCCCGGTGGCAGGCGGGTGTCTTCCGCGAGCAGGACCGCGTCGTAGAGGTCCTTGCCCTGGGGCCAGCTGTCATTTCTGAGCCAGAGCAGCTTCCACGCCAGGGACTCCTCTGGCGTGGCGACCTGGACCGGCACTCCCTCCACCGTGTGCCGGAGCGGGGATGTGAGCAGCTGTTCGTTGAACACGACGTCGACCTGGACCGAGTCGCGGACGCGCCCCTCCCAGCTCCACGGGAACGTGAGCCGGCGGCCCTCGGCGCGCTCGTAGGTCCAGATGCCGTCCACCGGGATGCTCGCCGGATCCAGGTGGATGCCTTCCTGCCCCAGCGCATCCGTGACGGCCCGGGTCAGGTCCGCCATGAGCTGCATGCCCTCGCGCGACGTCGGGCTCACGGACGCGGACGTGACGACGAAGTCGAGGTCCTTGGCAGGCCGGGCGCGCCCGCCGTACCAGAGCTCGAGGACGGCGCTGCCACGCGCGATGACCTGCTCACCCACGGGACTGCGGCCAATGCCCGCGAGGCACCGCCGGAGGAGCCGGGAACGGGCCTCACGGAAGCGGGCCGCCTCCGTGGGGTCCTCGAAGCGGGGCGGACCCTTGATGAAGGCTGCGTCGTGGTGCTTGAGGGCCGGGTCGAACACGTCTGGCCGGTTGTCGTCCCGCTCATAGCCCGCGGGAAGAACGCGCCGCGGCGATTCGGGCTTCGTGGGGCCGCTCATGGGGATGTCTCCTCCAGCCAGCCCTCGTCGAGGGCGATGTTGTCATCAAAGAGCACGCGCTCGCGCTCCACCTTCGTCACCGGGAGCCCCGCGTCCGCCAGGCTCGCCAGGAGCGAGTCGAAGGCCGCCCCCATGGCGGCATCGTCCGAGGGACCGAAGCGCTGGGTGAGGAACCGCTCCTGGACCCCGTCCGGTGACACCTTGTACGCGCTGCGGGACAGGTGGGCGGACTGCGAGGCCGCGAGCCGCCCCAGGGCCTCCAGGTCGCGGGTGGCCACCCGGACGTGGTGTTCCAGGTAGACCGGTGCGGAAGCCGCGAACGGTCCCTGGGACCACGGCGCCTCGACCTTGAGGCGGCACCGCCGTGCACCGCAGGTGGAGAGGGCTTCGAAGGCCAGCGCCTCGGCGTGCTGTCGCGCCTCCACCACCGACGTGCCGCCGTGCAGGGTCAGCATGATCTGCCGGGGCGCCACGCCGCGTACGAGCTCGATGCACAGCACCTTCACTCCACGGCGCACAGCCCACGTCCGGAGCTCCGGCTCTGCTCCAGGAGGCAGGGCGAGGGTGAGATGTGTTTCCAGATACATGGCGTGCAGTGACGTGCGGAACGGGTTCTGGCCGGGTCCGGAGCCTACCGCCATCGAGTGACGGCCGTCCTGGTGGCGAGCCAACGTGTTTCAGTATGCTCCGCCCCGGTCTGTGTATCCGGCCGGGGGGACTCATGACGGAACGACGTGAGTGGGCATTCGGAGCGCATCGGGTGCATCTCGAGGAGCCCGATGTCTTGTGGGTCGACTTCCAGGGCTCCACGGGACTGGAGGATGCGAAGCGCCTGCTGTCCATCGTGCAGGAGGTGGCGGTCCAGGGGCCCGTGTTCGTCGTCGTGGACATCGACGGGTCCGTCATCGACAAGCCGGCTCGCGAGTACTTCAGCAAGGAATCCCGCCCGGAGTGGCTGCGAGGCGTCATCTACGTCGGAACCCAGCGGCTGCAGATGGCGAGCGCCAAGGCCGTCGCCTTCGCGCTCTATCTCACGGGCCGGCTGAAGGGGGACGTCGAGTTCGTCACGAGCGGACAGGCCGCGCGCGAGCTCATTGAGCGCAAGCGGGCGAAGGCGGCGCCCCGCTAGCGGCTCATGGGGCCATGGCGCCCTCTGTTACATTCGGCGCCATGCGCGCATGGCTGGGCTTCGTGGTCCTGTTCTGCGCCCTCGGCACTCCGGCCCTGGGCGTCACGGTGGAAGCGGTGCCCCGGCCCGCCGCGGGTTCCTGGACGGTGGACCTCACGCCGTCCCACGTCCTCAAGCCAGAGGTTCGGGCGGACGTCGATGAGATGGCCCGGTCGCTGAACGACCGCGGACTGGGCCAGCTCATGGTGGTGATGGTGGACACCACGTCGCCCAGGCGCTCGCGTGAGTTCGCGCTGGAGCTCTTCAACCGCTGGGGCATCGGTCATCCTGGGAGGGACGACGGCGCGCTGCTCTTCATCGCGTACGCGGACCGCAAGGCGGAGATCATCCTTGGTGACGGAGTCGACGATCCCGACGACCAGGCGGCCAGCGACGCGGTGATGGCGCAGGAGGTCGTGCCTGCCTTCAAGCGCGGCGACCCGAACGAGGCCGTGCGCGGGGGCGCGCAAGGTCTGAAGGAACTCATCGAGAACTCGCGGCTCAACAACCCCGACGCCGCGGCCGACGCCCCGAGCGCCGCCAGTGACGACGTCGAGCTCATGGACTGGGAACGGGAGGCGTTCCTGAACACTCCGCACATGCAGGTGCTCACCGCGGAGGAACCCTCCCCGCCGCCGAACGTCGGCCTCTTCGCGGGCGCCGCGGGCGTGCTCGGCGCGGCGGGGCTCGCGGGCCGTGCCTGGCTCCGCCGTCGTCCGCGCAAGTGCCGCACGTGCAACAACCCGCGGGTGCGGTTGGGCGAAGCGGCGGACGATGCCCACCTCGACCCGGGCCAGCGGTTCGAGGAGTCGCTGGGCTCGGTGGACTACGACGTCTGGTGGTGCGCGCCGTGCGAGGACGCGGCCGTCGAGCGCTATGGCCGGTTCTTCTCTCGCTTCAAGCGCTGCCAGCGGTGCGGCTACGTGACGGGCAAGCAGACCTCGCGGACGCTGCGGAGCGCGACCTACGACCACGGCGGCGAAGTGGAGGTGACGGTGCGCTGTGGACACTGCGACCACGTCACCACCTCGCGCCACCGCACGCCCCGGCGCACGCGGTCCTCGTCGTCGAGTTCCTCGAGCTCCTCCCGCTCCTCGTCGTCCGGAGGCGGGCGCTCGTCGGGCGGAGGCTCCAGCGGAAGCTGGTAGCGGCTCCCGGCCATTCAGGGACGCGGTGGCGCCCAGAGGGCGCTGTGGGCCTCCGGCGCGTCCGGGGACTCCTCCGCCGTGTAGAAATAGGCCGCGACCGTGGCCCGGCCCCGTCCTTCGGGACACGCCAGCGCGGCGGGGTGGCCGTGCCAGTGGGTGTCGCCGTGCGCCATCACGACCAGCCGATCCAGGACCGGAGCGATGCGGGCCTCGCAGCGGGTGAGGTCGGCGTTCCACAGCTCCAGGTCGCCGCCCCACGCGGGCTCCCAGCCCGGGTTCAGGTAGTAGAGGACGGTCAGCCGCCGTGAGAGCGCGCGGGTGCGATCGCGGTTGAAGTCCGCGTGAAGCGCCAGATGCCCCCCGCGCAGCGTGAGGTGCAGCCCGGCGCCCCGGAAGTGCGGATCCGCGATGAGCCCTTTGACGCCGGTGAGCGTCTCCAGGAAGTCGAGGAACGCCATGCCCGAGAGCTCCGCGAGCAGGTGCCGGAGCGCGCCATGCACGCCTTCGAAGGCCTTGCGCTGAAGCTGTCCCAGGCGGGCCGCCTGCTCCGGATGATCACGGCGCATCCAGGGGGCCCCGGTCGCGCCTGGAAAGACGCCGGCCAGCTGCGTCGCCAGCCGCTCTCCCAGGAAGCCGTCGATGACGACGTGCGGATGGGGCCGCGCGGCGCCGTAGGTGTCGCGATGCGCCAACGCGAGCGAGCGGAGCGCGGTCCGGCTGAGAAAGAAGCTCGGGCCCAGCAACGGACCTTCATCGACTGTCGCGACGCTCACGGGACCTCTTCTGCTCGGGTTTCCGACCTTCGATGATGGCATGCGCACGAAACGCACGTCTCTTCCGGCCTCACCCGGGGGCGCCGCCTTCGGTCTCGAGGAGTGCCGCGAGGAACAACGCATACGTCAGCTCGGCGACGGGCCGACGCTCCCGCCGGGCCTGGAGGCGCAGCGCCTTGGGCAGGGAGCAGGACGGGCCCCGTTCACCGTCGCGCATCTGGACATAGCCTCGCGGGGAGTAGCCCATCACCTGCCAGCCCATTTGGCACAGCGCCCGGCTGAGGTCGTCGGTGAGCTGGTGATGGAGGGCGCGAGCGATGGGGACGGGGCGGAAACGCTCGCTCGACCAGCCTTCCGTGTCCTCGTGCCAGCCGCGCGCGCGCAGGTAGTTCACCTTGCGCGCAAGCGACAGTCCGCCGACGTGGCGCTCGAGCTTCATGGGTCCTCCGGGGAACGGGCGCCGAGCATCCGCGGGGCAGGGCTCCCTTGCCTGGCGCTGCCATATTCCACACACACGCTACCGCCCCCAATCGGATGGGTTGGGCAGGCCCAATCCGTTACATGGGGCCCCCACCACAAAGGAGCTTCACAATGGCTACCGCCACCCGATTCGCATTCACCCAGCCCAGCTCGCCTGGGGTTGAGTTCATCATCGAGTTGACGGATGACGCGACGATTGCCCATGCGCGTCGAATCCTCTCCGGAGATGAAAAGAACGAGATTCACGTCCACGGGCGCATCATCAAGCAGCGCGTCCCCTACAATCCGAAATTCTCGTTCCACATCGACCCGCGGACCATCCGTTTCTTCCAGATGGCCATCGAGGTGTGCGACGCCAACATGGTCTACGTCGAGGACCATCTGGACGAAGCCGGCGGCGCGTTCCTGCCCGGCGGTCACTGGTGCCCGTGGGACTCGAAGCTGACGCGCGAACTGAAGGAGTGAGCGGCGCGCCGCGGCTTCATTCCAGGAGGGGCTTCTCGCGGAGCCCCGTCGGCGCGGTCTTGCGCTTCTGCTAAGTCGGGACGAAACGCCCCGGAGGCCCGAAGACCATGGCGACGACGACCCGAGTCCCGCAGACGATTGACGCCTATCTGGCGAACGTGACCGACCCTGCGGCGAAGAAGACCCTGACCGCCCTGCGCACGCAGCTGCGCAAGCTGCTCCCCAAGGCCACCGAGACCATCAGCTACCAGATGCCCGCCTTCAAGGTGGACGGGGACCTCGTGGCGGGCTTCGCGTTCTTCAAGAAGCACTGCGGCTTCTACCCCGGCAGCGGCAGCGTGGTGCCGGCGCTGAAGTCGGAGCTGGAGGGCTACACCACGTCGAAGGGCGGCGTCACCTTTCCACCGGACGAACCGCTCCCGGCGAAGCTGGTGAAGAAGTTGGTGCAGACACGGCTCGCGGAGATCGCCACGCGCGCGAAGAAGCCCGCGGCCGCGAAGAAGTCCGCGGTCGCGAAGAAGGCGCTCATCACCGAACGCATCACGGACGCGGCGGTGAAGGAGGCCACCGGCCGTGACTGGAAGGCCTGGATGCGCGCCCTGGACAAGGCGGGGGCGGCAGGGCTGACCCACAAGCAGCTGGCCGCGCTCGTGGGCCGGGAGGTCGAGTCCGGCTGGTGGCAGCAGTCCATCGCCGTGGCGTATGAGCAGGCCCGCGGCAAGCGGGTGGTGGGCGAGACCGCCGCCACGGGCTTCCAGGTGGGCGTGGTGCGCACGCTGCCGATGACCACACCCGAACTCTGGGAGTGGGTCACCACGCAACCGGAGCGCTGGCTGGGCCCGGGCGCGACGCTGAAGGCCGAAGTGGGAGGCCGTTATGAGGCCCCCAAGCGTCGCGGCGCGCCCGGCGTGCGAGGCGAAGTCCGGGTGGTGAAGCCCGGCCAGCGCCTTCGCATGACCTGGGAGACGGACGGCTGGAAGAAGCCGGCGACGTTGCAGCTCACGGTGACGCCCAAGACGAAGGGCGCCTCCCTCCACGTGCACATGGAGAAGCTCCCGGACGCGGAGGTCCGCGAGGCCATGCGCGAGCGCTGGTCCAAGGTCCTCGCCCAGGTTGCCTAGCGTCACCGGGGTGGGGGATTGACGCTGCGTCCACCCACCCTGTACCTCCAAGCCCTCACCGCCGAGACGCCGCCCTGAGGGTTGGCCGGTGGTGGATGAGGGGAGCACATGCAAGCCATGGCGAAGTGGGGGACCCTCCTGTTGGCCCTGGGGTTGGCCTTGGGAGGGTGCTCGGACGAGGGGCGTCCGGGGGCCGGAGTGTCCGCGAAGCAGGGCTCACGCCCCGACGCGCTCGCGGCGGGAGAGGCCCGGCTCCTGCGCGACATCCAACCGGGGGCGGCCAGCGCGGCCTACGCAGAGTCCGCGTCCCATGCCCTGCGCGTGGGGCGCACGCTCTTCCATGCCGCATCCGACCTGCGCAACGGGCTCGAGCTGTGGAAGAGCGACGGCACCCCCGAGGGCACGGTGCTGGTCATGGACATCCAGCCAGGCCCCTACGACGGGAACCCGGACAACTTCGCGGAGCTGGACGGCATCCTCTACTTCTCCGCCACCGACTACGCCGGCAACGAGCTGTGGCGCAGTGACGGCACCCCCGAGGGAACCTGGCGGGTCAAGGACCTGCTCCCAGGGCCCAACAGCGGCGCGCCGCGCTCCCTGATCCGCTTGGGCCACCGGCTGGTCTTCGCCCGCGATCGCGAGCTGTGGACGAGCGATGGCACCGAGGCGGGCACCGTGCGCTTGCGCCTCTTCGAGGGCTCCATCTGGCCCACCGTGTCGGGGCTCACCGTCTCGGGCGGGACGCTCTTCTTCGCCGCGAACGATACGGAGACGGGCGACGAGCTGTGGAAGAGCGACGGCACCCCCGAGGGCACGGTCCTGGTGAAGGACATCTGGCCTGGCGCGGGATACTCCCAGCCCGCGTACCTGCGGGATGTGAACGGGACGCTCTTCTTCACCGCGTATGACGGTGTGCACGGCAACGAGCTGTGGAAGAGCGATGGCACGCCCGAGGGCACGGTGCTCATCGCGGACGTGAACCCCAAGCCCAACAGCGGTCTGTTCATCAGCTCGCCAGGGGTCGTGGGCGGGCTGTACTACTTCGCGAGCCAGGGGCCGAACGGCGAGGGGGACGAGCTGTGGAAGAGCGACGGCACGCCAGGGGGCACGGGGTTTCTCAAGGACCTCATGCAGCCTGGCAACGGCAGCCCCCAGTCCTTCATCGCTGTGAACGGAGTGGCCCTCTTCACGGCCAATGGCAAGGAGATGGGGCGCGAGCTGTGGAGGACCGATGGCACGCCCGAGGGCACGGTGCTGGTGAAGGACATCTTCCCCGGGCCGGGAGACTCCTTGCCCAACTTCCTGGTGGTGATGGACGGGGTCCTCTACTTCGTCGCCAATGACGGCGTGTCCGGCAACGAGCTGTGGCGGAGCGATGGCACACCCGGGGGCACCTGGCGGGTGAAGGACATCAACCCCGGTTCCGCGGCCAGCAAGTTCAGCAAGGCGCAGGTGATGGACGGACGCCTCTACTTCTTCGCCTTCGACGTCGTGAAGGGCATGGAGCTGTGGACGAGTGATGGCACCGAGGCCGGCACCACGCGACTGACGGATCGGGGCCCCGCGACGTCCGACTCCATGCCCGTATCCTTCGTGGACGTGGGCGGCACGGTGTTCTTCATCGCGGATGATGGCGTGCACGGCTACGAGCTGTGGAAGAGCGACGGCACGCCCGAGGGCACGGTGCTGGTGAAGGATGTGGTTCCGGGCCCGGCCAGCTCTGCGTTGGGGGCACTCACCCGGGTCGGAGAGACGCTCTTCTTCATCGCCTACACGCCGGCCACTGGCTACGAGTTGTGGAAGAGCGACGGCTCCGAGGCCGGCACGGTGATGGTGACGGAGATGCGCGCCGGGACGGCGTCGTGTGACTGCAACGTGTTCGGGGCCTACCAGGGGATGCTCTATTTCATCGCCAACGACGGCGTGTCCGGCATGGACCTCTGGCGCAGCGACGGCACCGCCGAGGGCACGGTGAAGGTGAAGGACCTGTCCTACAACCTGTCCGGCAGCGCCATCCGCGAGCCGGTCCAGATGGACGGCATCCTGTACTTCATCCGCCTCGCCGCGCTGTGGCGCACGGACGGGACGGACGCGGGGACGTGGATGGTGAAGCAGCTCGTCGGTGATTCGAGCATGGAGTCCTACCAACTCACCGCCGTGGGGAGACGGCTCTTCTTCCGCTACTTCGACTACACCTACGGCTCCGAGCTGGGGGTAAGCGACGGCACGCCCGAGGGGACCGTGCGGGTGAAGGACATCTTGCCCGGCATGTCGGGCTCCAAGCCCTCCTCGCTGGTGGGTGTGAACGGACGGGTCTACTTCGCCGCGAATGACGGCGTGTCCGGCAACGAGCTGTGGCGGAGCGATGGCACGCCCGAGGGCACGGTGAAGGTGAAGGATCTGGTGCCGGGTCTGGGCGGCTCCGCGCCCACGTTGCTGACGCGCGTGGGCGAGACGCTCTACTTCGCCGCCACCAACGCCGCGGGTGCCCCCGAGCTGTGGAAGAGCGACGGCACCGAGGCGGGCACCGTGCGAGTCCGGGGGCCTGCGCCGGGCCTCATGGGCACCGGGGACCCGGTGTCGTTTCTCGCGCTCGAGCCCGAAGGCATGTTGGTGTTCGCCGCCGCGGATTCCGCGTCCGGCATCGAGGTGTGGAAGACGGACGGGACGGAGTCGGGCACCGTGCGCATCACGGACATCGCGCCGGGGCCATCCTCCTCGCGCCCGCGCACGCTCACGCGCAGCGGCAACCGCATCTTCCTCACCGCGAATGACGGCTGGACGGGCTACGAGCCCTGGCTCATCCCCTGGCGGGCGGTGACCGGACCCGTGCCGCCGACGGTCATTTGCCCCGAGGACGTCACCACCGAGGCCACCGGTGCCGCGGGCGCGGAAGTGAGCCTGCCGGAGGCTCGGGCCTCGGATGACACCGCTCCGCCGCGGGTGACGTACAGCCCGGAGTCGGGCAGCACCTTCGCGTTGGGCGACACCCTGGTGTCGGTCACTGCGCACGACGAGGAGGCGCTCACGGCCACGTGTACCTTCCACGTGTTCGTCCGCGACACCACCGCGCCCCAGCTGACGTGTCCGGAGGACGTCTCCGTCACCGTCGAGGACGAGGCCGCGCACGCCGTGGAGTTCCCTCCCGCCACCGCCGTGGATTTCGTCACGGCCTCCCCCGTCCTGACGTACAGCCCCGAGTCGGGCAGCGCCTTCCTGCCCGGGACGGCTCCCGTCACCGTCACGGCCGAGGACGCCGCGGGCAACCGCGCCACGTGCGATTTCCAGGTGTCGGTGAACGTGATGCCGGCCCCCTTCGACGCGGGGACAGAGCCGGACGCCGGGCTGGATCCGGACGCTGGGATGGAGCCTGACGCCGGGCCGGTGCCGGATGCGGGCCCGCAGATCCCTGACGCAGGGACGGAGCCTGACGCCGGGACGCAGACGCCAGACGCTGGCTCGCAGACGCCGGACGCTGGAACTCAGACGCCGGACGCGGGGGCGAAGCCGGACGCGGGTGTGCCGCCCATCCCGGAGCCAGGGGACACGGGGTGCGGATGCGCGGCGGGCAGTGATGCTCCCGTGAGCGCCGTCTGGGGAATGCTGGGGCTCCTCGGCGTGATGGCGGCCCGGCGGCGCTCCATCTCCTGAGCGACATTCGCGCGGTGCGGACCCATGAGGTCCTGGCCTATTCCGGCCAGGACCTTTCGGCTCCCAGGTCGCATGGGAACCCCAGTCTCATCTACAGACGGAACTCCTTCTCCAGCAGCTCCGCCGCGCGCGCGGCTCCAGCCTCCGCGCGCAGCTCCTTGCGGAGGGCCGCGAGCCGGGTCGCGACGGCCGGGTCCTCCGTGAGCTGAAGCAGCGCGGAGCGCAGCGCGTCGGCCGTGGCGTCCTCCGTGTCGATCCGCCGCGCGACGCCGAGCGCGACGAGCTGATCGGCATTGGAGAACTGATCCGTGGACTGGGGCACGGCAATCATGGGCACCCCGCAGTACAGGCCCTCCTGCGAGCCGCCCATGCCCGCATGCGTGATGAACGCATCGGCCTGTTCGAGCACCGCCAGCTGCGGCACCCAGCGGTGGACCTCGACGTTGTCTGGGATGGGTCCCAGGTCCTCCATCGCCACGTGCTTGCCGATCTGCAGCACCACGTGCCAGCCAGCAAGCCCTCCAAACGCAGCGAGGCACGCGCGGTAGAAGCCAGGCTGGCGAGTGAAGGTCGAGCCGAGCGACACCAGCAGCACCTTCCGAGCGCCAGGGGGACGCTGCCACGAGCCCTGCGCGGAGCGATCTCCGAAACACGGCCCCACGAAGCTGAAGCGCTTGAGGTCCACCCGGTCCGCCTGCGGTTGGAGCGCGCGCGGGATGAGCACCAGCCCGCGCGGCGGCTTCCCGACGAAGAGCATGGCGTCCGTCTCCGCCACGCCGCACTCCTTGAGCCAGGCGGAGTAGCGCTGGTAGTGCGCCACGGCGCGGGGGTCGGTGCGCAGCATCTCCACCAGGGCGGCCATGTCCTGCTCGTAGCCCTCCCAGGCGACGGAGGAGGGGGAGAGCTGGACCGCGGGGATGCCCCAGTTCTCTCCGAGGATTCGCGCCGTGGAACAGCCGATGTCGTAGAGGAAGAGATCCGGCCGGTCGTGCTCATACGCCGCGCGCAGCTGCGGAAGCATGGACATGGCGTCATCGAGGAACATGTCCAGCTGCCCCGCCAGGTCGTCGGGCCAGCGTTTGTCCGGCACCCCATCGCGCGGGAGCAGGGAACGGTAGGGACGAAGCTCCGCGCCCGTGCCTCGGATGGGCTCGGCGAAGGCCTCGTCGTTGGCGTACGTCACCCGGTGGCCTCGGGACACCAGCTCCCGGATGAGCTCCAGGCTCGGATTGACGTGACCGTGGGCGGGGATGCTCACCATCGCGATATGGGCACGACGAGACATGGCGCTCTCCTGGCGGTAGTTGGCGAGACGGACCGTCTCGTTTCGCCACAATCCGCCTGGAGGGCCTGGATGTCAAGACGAGACGTTTCGTCTCGCGAGCTGCTAGGCTGGTGGCCCATGGCCGACCCGAAGACCCCTGAACCGTCCCGCCGCAGTGAGCGCTCCCGCCAGGCCATCCTCACGGCCGCCGTCGAGCTCGTTGGAGAGGTGGGCTACGCGCGTCTGACGGTCGAGGCGATCGCGGCGCGGGCGGGGGTGGGCAAGCAGACCATCTACCGGTGGTGGCCCTCCAAGGGGGCGGTGGTGCTGGACGCCTTCGTGGAGCTGAGCGGCGGCAATCAGCCCGCGTCGCTGCCGGACACCGGCGACCTCAAGGCCGACCTGCGGGAGGTGCTGCGAGCCACGGTGCAGGAGCTCACGGATCCGCGCTTCGAGCTGCCCTCGCGGGCGCTCACCGCGGAGTCGCAGGCGGACGCCGCGTTGGCCCAGCAGTTCGTGGATGCCGTTCTGCGGCCCCACTTGAGGGCGGTCCAGGAGCGGCTGCGCTCGGCACAGCAAGCAGGCCAGGTCGCGAAGGGGGTGGACCTGGATGTCGCGGTGGAGCTGCTCGTCGGGCCGCTCTTCCACCGGTGGCTGCTTCGCACCGCGCCCCTCACGAGCGCGTACGCTGACACCGTGGTGGACCTGGTCATCGCCGCGCTGCGGCCCCTGCCCAAGGGACGCTAGCGGGACCCGGGGCCTTCCGGGCGAAGCGCTGGCGGTAGTAGCGCGTCCAGAGCTTCAGCCCCACCACGCCCACCACCGTGGGCCCCAGGAAGATCGCGAGCTGAAGGCCCTCGATGCCGACGTGCCTGGCGTTCACCACCAGGGAGGCCGTGATGGTGCCGATGCCCGAGGCCACCATGGCGCCCATGTGCTGGAACCACCAGTGCATGCGGTCCTGGGGCGGCCGCATCCAGTACCAGAGCCCGGTCAACCCGGAGAAGATGCCCACCGGCGCGAAGCCCCAGAGCAGGGGCACGCCCATCCGCAGTCCGTACGCCGCGGTGAAGAGCCCCATGCACAGGAGCAGCGTGGACAGGCCCACGTCCAACGGGTGCGTGCTCGCCCCGGTGCGCGTCTTCGTCCGGATCACCCGCACCCCCATGGACGCGGAGGCCGCGCTCAGCACCGCGATGTAGATGAAGAAGAGGTCCATGGGCTGCGTGCCCGGCGCCTGGATGAAGCGCGGTCCGCAGATGGCCAGCGCGGAGATGGCAGCGGAGATCATCGCGCCCACGTAGGCCTGGCCCACGCGCCGGTGCAGGGTGCCTCCCTTGCGCGCCACCAGGGGCAGCCAGAGCGTGACGAACGCGATGATCCCCGACGCGATGTGGAACCAGCGGGCGAGCAGGTAGAACGACACAGGTGCCTCCGACGTGTTGTGAGTCCGGGAAGCAAGGTACGCGTCGGCGCGGGTGCCTCCATCTGGCGGAAGTCATACGGCCCGCATGTGACTTCCGGCACATGGCCCCCGTGTCCCGGGTGGCCTAGGGTCCTTGAGCCATGCCCGCGCGGTCCCCCGTGGCGAAGCCCGCCACCACCCATCGCCTGCTGCTCGTCGCCGGGATGCTGACCTGGGCCGTGGTCGGCTTCGCGCACGTCGAGGACCTGTCGCATGAGCCCGCGCGGTGGATGGCGCCGGACACGCTGCTGTGGTGCCTCGGGCTCCTCACCTTCGGTGGGGCCTTCTGGTTCCAGACGCGGGTGCAGGGCAAGGGAGAATTGCCGCTGCTCGTCGCGCAGACGCTCGCGGCGCTCGTCTGCATTGCCACGGGGGAGAGCGGGCTGGACGGCGCGCTGCTCGCCATCACCGCCGGACAGGTGCCGGAGATCCTCCCCCAGCGTCGGGCGCTGGCGTGGGTGGGGGCCCAGGTGCTGGGCATGCTCGTCGCGTTCGCGGTCCAGCGCCCGTTCATCCAGGCCCTGGTGCAGACGCTCATCTACACCGGCTTCCAGGGCTTCACCTTCGGCACGGCCCTGGTGATGGTCCGCGAGGCCGAGGCCCGCCGCGAGCTGGCCCGGGTCCACGCGGAGCTCCAGGCCACCCAGGTGCTGCTCGCCACGCGTGAGCGCGAGGGGGAGCGGTTGCGCATCGCCCGCGAGCTGCACGACTCCGTGGGGCACCACCTCACCGCGCTCAGCCTCAACCTGGAGGCCGCCGCGTACACCGCGAAGGACACGGCCGCCGCCGAGCACCTGCGCCGCGCGCGCGAGACCGCCCGCACGCTCCTGTCCGAGGTACGGCGCACGGTGACGGAGCTGCGCGAGGCGCCCATGCCGCTCCTGCCATCGCTGCGCGCGCTCGCGGAAGGGGCCCCGGGGCTCGCCGTCCACCTGGAGGTCCCCGGCGAGCTGGCCCTGGAGTCCTCCGAAGCGGCGCACTCGCTGTTCCGCTGCGTGCAGGAGGTCCTCACCAATACGCTGCGCCACGCGGGGGCCCGCAACCTGTGGATTGTCATTGCCCCCACGGAGGACGGCGGGGTGGGGGTGCAAGCGCGGGACGACGGAGGCGGCGCGGTGACGGTGACGCCCGGCGCGGGGCTCACCGGTATGCGGGAGCGGTTCACCCGGCTGGGCGGGCGCGTGGAGTGGCGCGCGGCGGCGGGGAAGGGGCTGGAGCTGGAGGCGTGGCTGCCGGCCACGCAGGAGCGTGGGGTGGGGACATGAACACGGTCCGCCTGGTGCTCGCGGACGACCATGCCCTGGTGCGCCAGGGCCTGCGCAGCCTGTTGGAGCTCACGCCCGACCTGCGGGTGGTGGGCGAGGCCTCGGACGGCGAGGAGGCGCTGCGCAAGGTCGCGGAGCTGGACCCGGACGTGGTGCTCATGGACGTGCGCATGCCGCGCATGACGGGGCTGGAGGCCCTGCGCGCGCTGCGCCGCACGGACGCGGACCGGCGCGTGGTGCTGCTCACGACCTTCGACGAGGACACCGTCCTCATCGAGGCCCTCCGCCTGGGCGTGCAGGGCTTCCTCCTCAAGGATGTGTCCCTGGAGGAGCTGGCGGAGGCCATCCGGCGCGTCGCCTCCGGTCAGACGCTGCTGCCGCCAGGAGTCGCGGAGCGCGTGGCGCGCGGCATGGCGGAGCTGCCCCGCGATTTCCCCCACGCGGACCTGCCAGAGGGGCTCACCCGCCGCGAGGTGGAGGTGCTGCGCCTCATCGCGCGGGGGCTGAGCAACCGGGAGATCGCCGACGCGCTGGGGACGGCGGAGGGGACGGTGAAGAACCAGACCTCCAGCATCCTCTCCAAGCTGGGCGTGAGGGACCGCACCCGCGCCGTGCTCCGCGCCATGGAGCTGGGCTGCCTCTGAGCAGGCCGCGGGGACCTACTTCGTCGCGCACTACGCGGACACGGAGCCCGTGCCGGGCACCGTCTTCCCGGTGAGCCGCTGAGGCGCGAAAGGTCCTCAGCGCGTCTTCTTCTGGTACGCCTTCACCAACGCGTTCATGCGCCGCCCGCTCGGGTCCTCCTTGCGAGGATCAGCGACGACGAGCACCCACGTGCCCGAGACCACCGTGGAGCCGACGGCGTCGCCAATGAGCGCCCAGCCGGCCTCTTCCGCCTTCCGGGCCTGCTCCGCGCCATCGAAGAGGCACACCGTGGCCTCCAGGCCGCTCACCTTGCCGGCCTGGCACCTGCCGCCGGGCAGCTTCTCGCCGACGTCGGTGAAGCCGGAGGGCGACTCACCCGCCGCCCTCCACGCGTCCAGCACCTCGTTCGCATTGCGGGAACATCCCGCCAGCAGCAAAGCCCCCAGCGCGAATCCCATGCGCCGCATGCTCAGTCCCGTCCCTTGTGCTTGTGTTTGTGCTTCTTGTGTTTGCCATGTCCATGGTCATGGTCATGGCCATGGTGATGGTCATCATCGTCGTCCTCCCGGATGATGATGACCTCGCGGGAGGGGGGAGGCGGCCTGCCTCCGACCTTCACGTCCACGTCCACGTTCAGGCCCACCTGGATGATGGGGCCGTGGTACTGGGGCGGCGGCGCGAACGCCACCACCGGACGCGGCACGTTCCAGCCGCGATAGACCGTGTTGACCCGCACCCGCTTCGGGTTCTCCCGCTGGTACGCCTCGGGGTAGTCACCCGCGTAGAAGTGGACGTCCTCCTTGTCCACGAACTCCTGGCGCGGCGGCGGCTCGTAGGCGTGGTAGTGCGGCCCGTCGTGATAGCAGTACTCCACCACGTCCACGTCCACGTTGATTTCGACGAGCACGTTGAGCACCACCGGATGGTGCCCGTAGTAGGAGTGCCGGGGTCCCTCGTAGCCGAAGGGCGTGGGGTCTCCAATGAAGACATGGACGTTGTCGCGCGTGCGGTAGAGCGTGTCCGCGTACAACGGCGCGGCCGAGTGCACGTGCATGGATTCGAGGTGACACAGCCCGTCCCGGGGCTGCCCGGTGCGCGGGTGCATTCCCGCGTACCTCCACTGCTTCGCCTCGGCCGCGCTGGCGGCCATGAGCAGCAGCGCCGTGGCCAGCGGGGCCAGATTCCTGTGTGACATGGTGAGATTCTCCCTGGAGGCGGGCACGCTCCAGCCACTCCCTGACCCGGGGCCCCCGGGGGCGATCACATCCAGGCGCGTGGCCCGCATCCCCGGTGTCCGTGGAGGTGCTCCACGCGCATTCCGGCGACAGCAGGCTCGAAACATTGCGGTGCCGCGAAACCGCAGGAATCAAGAGGCTGTCTCGACTTTCGAACCTGCCCCTCCGTGCGCGGCCGGTGCTGGACACTTCCTCCGTCCAAACCCAGACGTCACGACCTGAGGAGGCAAGCGTCCAGGGCACATGGGAGTCCGGTCCTGGATGAGCGGCCGTTCCCTCGGGGGCATTGGGACGGTCCGCTTGCGCCCATACCCTTCCAGGCCACATCGACCTGAAGCGAGGACCCCCGATGTCAAACCCCCGCTGCTCGTGCCGCTCTCGTTGGATCCATCTCCCGGTCTTGGTGCTCTCGCTGCTGCTGTGCAGTGCCTGTGAGGCCGTGGGCCGGATCGAGTCCCCTGAAGTGCAGGGCCTTCCCATGGAGCCTTCCTCCGCGCCCGAAGAGGAGGCGCTTCCTCCGTCTCCACCGGCGCTGCCTCCGACTCCCGCGGGGCTTCGCTCCGTCGCCGTCTGGGAGGGGATGTTCGTGGAGGCGTGGGGCCGTGAGCACATGCAGACCTTCCTGCCCTGGAGCAACTCCCGCGACAGCTGGGACTTCTACAACCTCGCCTACGGCCTGGACGCCAACACGGCGATGTACCGGGCCACCGGGAAGCGGGCGTACCTGGACCGGGCCCTGCTCTACGTCAACAACATGGTGGCCTCCGCCCGCGTCTCGTCTTCGTTGCCCCAAAGCCAGTTCAAGGATGGGTACCTGGGCTGGACCTCGTCCCTGTCGTCCCCAGCCGGGCAGGAGGTGCCGCTGTATGAGAGCTATTGCTGGCGCTACGTGACGCGCATGCTGCGCATCATCCGCGAGACGCCGGACCTCTACGGCTCCGGCAACTACCGCAGGCAGTACGACCGGCTGCTGGCGTTCACGGAGCGGAACATCTTCGACAAGTGGTTCCTGCGCGGGGCGAACGACTTCGTCTACCGCAACCGCACGCACATGGCCGCGCACTGGGCCTTCATCGCCATGGACCTGTCGCGGATGACCACCGACCCGGAGCGCAAGGCCCGCTACCTGGAGGTCTTCGACAACATCAACCACGGCATGCCGAACTTCCCGTCCTCCCTGCGCGACAAGCTGGCGCCCAACCCCGACCACCCGACGGCCTGGTTCTGGAACGACAAGTGGGACACCAACGCCCAGCCCGGCCAGGACGTGGCGCACGCGAACAACGTGCTGGCCTTCATCGTCGAGGCCCACGACGCGGGCATGGTGTGGACGGACGCGGACATCCGCAGGTTCGTCGTGACGCTCAACACCGTCATCTGGCCCTCGCCCAGGGTCTATGCGGAGTACGTGGACGGCACCGGGCCGGGGGATGGCTGGTTCAACGACGGGCTGATGAAGCTGGGCCGCTACGACGTCAACCTCCAGCGCCGCCTGGAGCAGCATCGCGTGGGCCAGAACAGCCAGTTCTTCGCCAACGGCGCGCTCAACGTGCGGATGCTGTCCGAACAAGCTGTGCAGTAGGTGGGGGAGGGGGGGCCCCGTCCTCGGAAAAGAGGACGGGGCGCGGTTTTGGCACCGTCAGCGGGCCGCCCGGGCCGCCGGGAACAGGCGGACCAGCAGGGCCGCCAGCGCGGAAGCCGTCGCCAGCAGCGTCACGCCCACCCAGCCCCAGCGGGCCAGGACCAGGCTGCCGCTCGCCGCGCCCACGGACATGCCGGCGAACACACCGACGAACAGCACCGCGTTGAGGCGGCTGCGGGCGGCGGGCTCGATGCCGAAGACGAGCGTCTGATGCGCCACGAGCGTCACCTGCGCCCCCAGGTCGAAGCCAATCGCGCTGGCGCCAATCAGCCACAGCCGGTGATGGGGCTCCAGCCACGGCGCCGCGAACATCGTGGCGAAGGAGAGGACGGTCAGTGCGGCGCCCAGGCGCGTGACGACCTCCGGCCCGTAGCGATCCGCGATGCGGCCCGCCACCGGCGCGCCCAACGCTCCCGCCGCGCCCGCGAGCCCGAAGGCGCCGGCCGCCGCGCTCCCCAGGTGGAACGGGGCGCCATGCAGCATCACGGCGAGGGTGGACCAGAACGCGCTGAAGCCAATGGAGATGAGCCCCTGGGCCAGCGCCGCCCGGCGCAGGGCGCCATGCTTGCGCCACAGGCCGGCCAGCGAGCCGAGCAGCGCGCCGTAGGAGAGCGTGTTCGTGGGGTGGAAGCGGGGCAGGCCGCGCCAGGCCGCCACGCCGACGAAGGCCACGCTGGCGGCGGCGACCATGAACATGGCGCGCCAGCCGAAGCGCTCGGCCACCACGCCGCTGATGACGCGGGACAGGAGGATGCCGAGCAGCAGGCCCGTCATCACCGTGCCCACCACCTTGCCGCGCTCGCGCTCGCGCTCGGAGGCCAGGGTCGCGGCGGCGGGGACGATGTCCTGCGCCACGGTCGCCGTCAGGCCCACGGCGAAGCTCACCACCAGGAGCAGCTGGATGTCCGGGGCCAGGCCGCCCAGGAGCAGGGCCCCGCTCAGCAGCGCGGCCTTGATGAGGATGATGCGGCGCCGGTCGAAGCGGTCGCCCAGCGGCGTCAGCAGCAGGATGCCCAGCGCGTAGCCCAGCTGCGTGAGCATGGGCACCAGGCCCACCGCGGTGTCGGAGGCGCCGAGGGTGGACCCCATCACCCCCAGCATCGGCTGGCTGTAATAGATCGCTGCCACCGACAGGCCGGCGCTCGCGGCCAGCAGCAGCCGCAGGCCGTGCGACAGGGAGGTGCTGGCGGCGGAGGCCGGTGAGGGGAGGACGCCGCTTCCGGCGGTTCCATGTACGGCGCGAATGAAGGACATGATGTTCACCTCGGGTGATGCGCGATGAGGTGACAGTGCGCCAGAGGAGGATGGGACGGTAGACGCGTGCTCCGTACAGCGGTTATACGCGGTGCGTATCACCCTCTCTGGGAGCAGGCCCGCATGCCCACCCCTTCGAAGCCGGCCCGGCGGCGCGGCTCCCCGCCGAAGCTTTCCGTGTCCGCCAGCGCCGACCGGCTGGAGCTGATGCAGACGTTCATCCGCATCGTGGACGCCGGGAGCCTGTCCTCCGCCGCCGCGCAGCTGGGCACCACGCAGCCGACGGTGAGCCGCCGGCTCCAGGCGCTGGAGCGCTCACTGGGGCTGCGGCTGCTCCAGCGCTCCACCCACGCCATGAAGCTCACCGAGGACGGGACGCGCTGCTACGAGCGGGCGAAGGAACTGCTGGCCAGCTGGGACATGTTCGAGTCCGACCTGCGCGGCGCGAGCGACGAACCGGAGGGCAGGCTGCGGGTCGTGGTGCCACACGCGTTCGGGCAGGAGCTGCTGGTGGCGCCGCTGACGGAATACCTGGGCCGTTACCCGCGGGTCTCCGTCGAATGGCTGCTGCATGACCGGCCGGTGGACTTCATCGCGGACGGCATCGACTGCGCGATCCACGTCGGCGAGGTGCAGGACCCCAGCGTGGTGGCGAGCCGCGTGGCGGAGGTGCCTCGCATCGTCGTGGCCGCGCCGTCGGTGCTGGCGGGAGGCCCCGTGCCAGAGCATCCGGACGCGCTCGCGAGGCTGCCCTGGCTGTCCCTGCGCACGTTCTATCGCAACGAAATTGCGCTGACCCATGTGGCCACCGGCGAGGTCCAGCCCATCGTCTTCCAGCCGCGCGTGAGCACGGACAGCCTCTACGCCCTGCGCAGCGCCGCGGTGAAGGGCCTGGGCGTCTGCGTGGGTTCGTCCTGGGTGCTCCAGGAGGACCTCCAGCGCGGCCGGCTCCTGCACCTGGTGCCGCGATGGCAGGCCGCGCCGCTGCCCATGTTCCTGATCTATCCAGCCGCGCGCTTCCATCCGGCGAGGCTGCGCAGGTTCGTGGAGTGGATGCGGGAAAGGATTCCGGCGGCCCTGGCGGTGGCCACGCGCAGGGGATGAGCCGGCCTATTCCCTTCGGGTGGTGGGCACGAGCCCGTAGAGGGTGGTGATCTCCCGGGAGCGCGCGGCGTGCAGGGGGTCCGCCTTGTCCTTCGCCTTGGAGTGCCGTGCCGGGGTGGACTCCTTCCACACCACCGTCAGGCCGCAGCGCTCGAACTGCTCCTCGAGCCACCCGGGCGGACGCAGGCCCAGCAGCACCGCCAGGTCCGAAAGGATGAGCAAGCCCTCTCCCCCCGGGTTCAGCGCGGCGGGGAGCCCTTCGAGGAAGCGGCGCAGGAACTGGCTGTCCTCGTCGAACACCGCGCGGTCCACCCGGTTCTTGGGGGGCTCGGGGATCCACGGCGGGTTGCAGACGACGAGGTCCGCCTTTCCTTCCGGAAACAGGTCCCCCTCCGTCACCTGGAAGCGCTGGGAGAGCCCGAGCCGCTCCGCGTTCTCCCGTGCGCACGCCACCGCGCGGGAGTCGCAGTCCGTGGCCTGCACGAACGCCGCTCCCTGCTGTAGGAGCAGGAAGGAGAGCACGCCAGTGCCGGTGCCCACGTCGAACACGCGTTGGCCGTTCACATCCGGTACCGCCGCCAGCAGCTCCACGTAGTCCGTGCGCGTGGGCAGGTAGACGCCGTAGTGCGGATGGATCAGCCCCTTCAGCCCCGGGACCGCCAGGCCCTTGCGCCGCCACTCCGCGGCCCCGAGCATGCCGAGCAGCTGCTTGAGCGGCACGACGGTGAAGTCCTCCGTGGGCTCGCCCCAGACCTGCCGGCACGCCTCCGCGACGTCCGGCGCGCGCGCGAGGTCCAGGCGGTAGCCGCGGTCCAGCGCGACGACGATGCGCGACAGCGTCGCGTGCTCCTGCTGCCGCGCGCGGCGTTCGGCCCGGAACGCCTCCAGCGGTGTGCGGGCCTGCCAGGGCCGTTCGAGCCGCCGGCCCAGCGCGCCCAGCAGCTGCTTCGCATTGTGGAAGTCGCCGGTGTAGCGCAGGAACTCGCCCCGGCGGACGCGCTTGAGCGCGGTGTCGGCGCTGAGCCCGTCGTCCACGGGCGACAGGCGCGTGGGCGCGGGCTCGTCACTCTCCGAGTGCCAGGTGAACGCGGCGCCGGGCGGAAACTCGAAAGGAGAGGTGGTGGGGCGGCGGGGGCGATCCATGGCCCTGGGGTAGCACGTCCTCGTCCCTCAGTCAGGACTCACGGCACAGCCGGTCCACGAACTTCAACATCGTCGGCAGGCGCGATGATCCATGCATCCGCCGGATGTGCTCCGCGGCGGTCGCGGTCTCCATTCCGATGGCGGTGATGAGCAGGGGACGCAGGCTCTGCCCCCGCACGATGGGCAGGGCCGAACCGGTGGTGACGTAGGGCGTCTTGGCCACGCCGATGACGGGCACCGAGCGGCAGAGCGCCTCGTACAGGTGCGCGCCCAGGCCGGGCACGCCCTCCCCGAGCCACACGTAGCCATCAACGACGATGGCCTCCAGCGGCTCCTGCACGTCGGCGAGCACCCGCAGCAGGTGCGGCAACTCGCGGCGGTAGAACTGACCCGGCTCGTAGGGGGCCGCGATGGGTCCCCGGTCCACCAAGTGCGCGGCCTCCGTGGAGTCCGTCCACCCACGGAAGAGGACACACGCGGCCACGGTGACATCGGGGCGGTAGTCCACGTCCACACAGGCGAGCATCCGGATCTCCTCGGGCGTCCTCCACGCTACCGCTGATCCACCAGACACTGGAGCCCTCAACTCAAGGTTGGTTATTTCCTGATTTAAGGTCTTTGCTTTGAATGCGAATTTTCCTGCCGGAGGAGTCCAGATGATGAGGCGCGCGGTGGTGTTGCAGGCGGTGTGTCTGCTGGGAGTCGCGGGGACGGCCGGAGCGGTGACGCCCACGAACGTGACGAAGGTGGCGCGGGTGACGGGCGCCACGCCAGCGGGTGAGACGCTTCCCAATCCGAACCAGACGCACACGAACTACGAGGTGTACGGCACGGACCTGGGCATCGTCTGGGACAAGGGCGGCGGCGAGGTGTTCGTCCTGTTCGGGGACACCTTTGGCGCGGGCTGGTGCGGCAACGGCGGGTGCGGCGGCGGCTGGCGCAGCAACGTGCTGGCGCGCTCGGCGGACACCACGCTGTCCAATGGCCTGTCCTTCACTACGATGATCCAGGACCGCACCCGCCACGCGAAGGAGGTGCTGGCGTCCCGGAAGGTGGACAACGACGAGATGACCGTCATCCCCACCGCGGGCGTCAGCGTGGGGACGCGCCACTACATCCACTACATGTCCGTGAAGCACTGGGGCGACCCGGGGCAGTGGACGACCAATTATTCGGGCATCGCGTACTCGGACGACAACGGACAGAACTGGGTGAAGCACCCGTCGGCGCGCTGGGTGAACAACGCGTCCTTCACGAATCCCTTCCAGATGGGCGCCTTCGTGAAGAACGGCGGCTTCGTCTACCTGTACGCCACGCCCAACGGGCGCTTCGGCAACGTGCACCTGGCGCGAGTGCCGGAGGGCGCGCTGCTGGACATCAACGCGTACCGGTACTGGGACGGCAACGGCTGGTCCGCGTCCCAGGCCGCGGCGCGGCCGGTGGTCATTGGCATCGCGGGGGAGTTGTCCGTCGCCTACAACGCCGCGCTGGGCCGCTTCCTGATGACGTATCTCAACGAGCACCGGCAGGCCGTGGTGATGCGCGATGCGGGCACGCCCACCGGCCCGTGGAGCGGGGAGAAGCTGCTGGCCACCGGTGCCGCCTTCCCCGGCGTCTACAACGGCTTCATCCACCCGTGGGGCAACAGCGCCAGCGAGCTGTACTTCATCACCTCGCAGTGGACGCCCTACAACACGTTCCTGATGCGCGCGACGCTCACGGCCGACGCGGAGGGCAACAACCTGCTGTCCGAGCCGGGCTTCGAGACGCAAGCCGCGACGCCGACGATGGCGCCCTGGTACCTGGCGGGCGCGGGCGGCATCGACCGGGCGATGGGCAACGCGCGCTCCGGCCAGGACAACGGCTTCGTGCGCGCGTCCAGCGGCTGGAACGCGCTCAAGCAGAGCGTCGTGGTGCAGCCGTACACGGACTACACCCTCAAGGGCTGGCTGCGCTCCTCGTCCAACACCACCCGGGGCTACTTCGGCGCGCGCGCCGCGGGCAATGGCCCCATCCTGGGGGAGTCGCAGTACGGCTCGCTGCCGTCCTGGTCGGAGCGCACCGTCACGTTCAACTCCGGCGCGAACACCGTCGTGGAGGTGTACGGCGGCGTGTGGGCGGACTCGGGCGACACGTGGGCGCAGCTGGACGACGTGAGCCTCACGCGGGGCGCGAACCTGGTGGCACAGGGCGGCTTCGAACAGCAGCCGTCCTCCACCGCCACCTCGCCCTGGTACGTGCAGGGCAACGGCGGCGTCGACCGGGGACTGGGCTTCGCGCGCACCGGCGCCAACAACGGCTTCGTGCGCAACAACACCGGCTGGAACGCGCTCAAGCAGGAGGTCGCGGTGACACCCAACACCGTCTACACGCTGACGGGTTGGGTGAAGACGTCCTCCAACCAGAACGACGGCTACTTCGGCGCGCGCGTGCTCAACGCCGGCCCCATCCTCAACGAGGTGCACCTGACGCAGCCGCTGGGCAGCTACACGCTCCAGTCCGTCACCTTCAACTCAGGAGGCAACCACAGCGTGGAGGTGTACGCCGGAACCTGGGCGAACACGGGCGACACCTGGTTGCAGGTGGATGACGTGGCGCTGGTCCGAAACTGAAGGCCGCGCGCGCCTGGCTGTTTCGGGGCCTCAGCCCTCGGCGGTCTGGGGCTGCTCGCCGTCCGGGTGCCCCTCGCGACACACCTGGGTCGCGTCCTCGGTGGACCTCACCGAGGTCGTGGCTTCGGTGTCCACGCCGAGCGTCTGGACGCAGCGGTAGCCCGCATCCCCGCAGTTCGTGTCCTCGCCGTTGACGCTGCAGACGTCCACGCAGAGCGGGTATCGCGCGCAGACGGTGCTGCACGGGGGCTCCGCGGCGAGGGCCGTCGCGGAGGTGAGCAGGAGGAGGGCAGCGGCGAACGGGGCGGGGAGTCGCATGCGGAGCTCCGGTGGAGAAGGGGAGGGTGGATGCTCGCCCGGGACGCGCGGGGCGGGAATCGTGGCTACCCGCTATTCGAAGTCTGGCGTCTGTTATGAGTTCAGCCATGTCCCTGAAGCACGTCTCGCCGCTCCTCGCGCTCCTGCTGTCCGTGCCTGTAGGTGGCCCCCGGGCGGCGGCTCCGGCGCCCTCCAGCTGCGCCCAGGCCCCCTTGTTCCAGCGCTACGCGCGCAGCGGCATGGTGGAGTCCCTGCCTGGAAACAAGGTGCGCCTGACGGCGCTGGCGGACGTCCACGGCGCGGACTGCGGCACTCCTGACTGCTACTTCACCCGGGTGCGGGCGGTGTTCCACTTCGCGGAAGGCAAGGGCTGCCGCGTGCGCCAGGTGGAGGTCTCCACGGAGGAGGGTGGCTGCATCCCGGAAGGGGACCGTGCTCCGCCGAAGCGGGAGGCCTTCTTCCCCAAGGGCGCCTCGGACGTGGCTGACCCGGCGCTGGGGCAGCTCACCCTGCGCACGCGCAAGGCGGACCGTGCGCTCGTCCTCCTCCCGATGAACCTCTTCTACTTCGAGGACGTGAAGGCGGAGGCACCGCTCCACACCACGCTGCCCTCCGGTGAAGAGGGCGAGGACGCCTGCTGTTGGGGCGCCTCCATCGCGGAGTCGCACTTCCGCGCCGAGTGATATTTTCGGCATATTCCAGTTTATCTGAACATAATTGACTTGCGGGTTTCGGCGCTCGCAATGTCTCCCCGTCGCCAACGATGGCGACAGGGGGAGCACACCATGCCGAAGTCGAAGCAACTCGCGTCCTGCCTTGCCCTCGCGCTGGCCACGGTCTCGCCGGTGGCCCTTGCCGATTCGGCGATCTACGGCGGCGGTCCGTTCTATTCCGGCGGCACCGCGGTGATGAACGACCTTCGCGGCTCGGGCTTCACCACCGTGATCCTCTGGAGCTTCCACATCGAGGACAACGGCGACCTCGTCTACAACGACATCCCCGTGGTCCGGAACGGCGCCTATATCGGCGATCCGGCCTGGCCCACGCGGCTGGCCACGCTCAAGACGGCGCCGACCTCGGTCAATCGCATCGAGGTGTCCATTGGCGCCTGGAGCGTCCCGGACTTCGAGCGCATGGCCCGGCTGGTCAACGGCACCGCCGCCGGCTGCGGCAGCACGCTCGTCTGCGGCACCGGCACCAACAGCATCCTGTACCGCAACTTCCAGGCGCTGAAGGCCGCCACCGGCGCCGACGCGGTCAACTTCGACGACGAGAGCGCCTACGACCTCGCTCCGACCACGCAGTTCGGACAGATGCTCATCGGCCAGGGCTTCAAGATCACCTTCGCGCCCTACACCCAGCAGACCTTCTGGCGGAACCTCAGGAACAACCTCGGCTCCGCGGTCGACGGCATCTACCTCCAGGTCTACGACGGCGGCGCCGGCAACAACCCCGCGAGCTGGAACACCGCGATGGGCATGACCGTCGACCCGGGCCTGTGGTCGCGCCACGGCACCAACTGCGCCAGCGGCGACAGCCCGGCTTCGGTGCAGACCCGGATGAGCAACTGGAAGAGCACCGCCGGCATCAACGGCGGCTTCATGTGGCTGTACGACGACATCCAGAAGTGCGCGGCGCAGGGCACGAGCGCGCAGTACGCGGCGGCCATCAACACGGCGGTCAGCGGCAACACCCCGCCGGTGGCCAACTTCGGCGTCACCGTGAGCGGACTCACCGCGACCTTCAGTGACGCCTCCAGCGACAGCGACGGCACCATCACCGCGCGCAGCTGGAGCTTCGGCGACGGCAGCGGCTCGACCGCGACGAATCCCAGCCGTGTCTATGCCAGCGCCGGCAACTACACCGTCAGCCTGACCGTGACGGACAACGGCGGCGCCAGCCACACCCGGACGCAGACCGTCTCGGTCGGCGCGGGCTACGCCAACCTGGCGCTCAACAAGCCGGCGACCGGCTCCACCGCCTGCAACAGCAGCGAAACGCCGGCCCGGGCGGTCAACGGGAGCGTCTCCGGTGGCACCACCGACAAGTTCTGCTCACTGGTGTCGGGCGCCTGGATGCAGGTGGATCTCGGCTCGGTGCAGACGGTCAGCAGCTTCACGGTCCAGCATGCCGGCGCGGGCGGCGAAGCGAGCACCTGGAACACCCGGGCCTTCACCCTCCAGACCTCCACCAACGGCACGGCCTGGAGCACCCCGGTGACGGTGACCAACAACACCGCCAACACCTCCACCCACGCCATCAGCGCCACCTCCGCGCGCTACATCAAGCTCAACATCACCACCCCGTCCCAGAACGGTGACCCGGCGACGCGCATCTACGAGCTCGAGGTTCGCTGACCGACCCTTCCCACGCCCGGGATGGGATGGAATCTCGACAACAAGTAAAAACTGATAAATAGGACTTCCAAGTCTTCGCAGGCCTGGAGGTCCATCGATGAAGAACCCCCCGTTGTGGTCCGCCGTCGTCCTCGCCGCGCTCGCGGCGGGGTGTGGTGAGGAGCGTCCCGAAGGCCCCGAGGTGGCCACGTCCAGCCAGGCGCTCGCGTGCTCCACGCGCATCACCTACGGCGACCGGTGGATCCACCCCGGGCACCCGGAGCAGTTCGACATCGCGAGCGGGCTGGTGACGTGGGACGGCAGCTGCGTCAACGAAGGCACCAACTCCTACGCGGTGTTGTCGAACGGCTGGAAGCCGTACTTCACCGGCAACAACGCCTGTGTGATGGCGCTCGACACGACGGACTGTGGTAGCGCGACGGCCTGCGCGACGCGCGTCACCTACGGTTCGGCGTGGCTGCATCCCGCGGGGCACCCGGCCCAGTACGACGACGTGGGCGGCCGCGTGTGGTGGGACCGGGGCTGCACCAATGCGTCCCCCAATTCGTACACGGTGCTGTCGAACGACTGGGCGCCGTACTTCAGCGGCAGCAACGCGTGCGGCATCTCGCTGCGCTACACGGGCTGTGGCGGGCTCTACCAGAACCCCGTGGTGCCCGTGGACTGCGCGGACCCGGGCGTCATCCACGACGGCACGCAGTACGTCGCGGCCTGCACGTCCGGGGGCGCGGCCAACGCGTTCCCGCTGCGCACGTCCAAGGACCTGGTCACCTGGACGGCCGCCGGCAACATCTTCCCCTCCTCGCGCCGGCCGACGTGGGCCACGGGTGACTACTGGGCGCCGGAGATCCACAAGGTGGGCAGCCGGTACATCGCGTACTTCACCGCGCGCCATCAGGACGGGAAGCTGTCCATCGGCGCCGCGACGGCCACCAGCGCGCTGGGGCCCTTCACGGACCTGGGCCGTCCCCTGGTGCATGACGCGGGCATGGGGATGATTGACGCCACGTTCTTCTACGACACCGCGGGCGTGCCGTACCTGGTGTGGAAGGCGGACGGGAACGCGGTGGGGCAGCCCACGCCCATCTATGGCCAGACGCTGTCCGCGGATGGGCTGTCGCTCACCGGCACGCGCCGCACGCTGATGAGCAACACGCTCGGCTGGGAGGCCCACGTCGTCGAGGCGCCGTGGGTCGTCGCGCGGGGCGGCTACTACTACCTCTTCTACAGCGGCAACTCGTACGCCAACAGCACCTACGCCGTGGGCGTGGCCCGGGCCACGAGTCCGCTGGGGCCCTACACGAAGCTGGGCAACCCCATCCTCAAGACGGGCGGCGGCTGGGTGGGGCCCGGCCACAACTCGGTGGTCACCGGACCCGGCGGAGAGACGGTCATGGTCTACCACGCGTGGAACAGCGCTCACACGGCCCGGGTGATGCTCGTGGACGCCATCACCTGGCCCAACGGCTGGCCCGCGGTTCCGGAAGCGCCGTCCTCCGGTTCGCGTCCGATGCCGTAGCGGCTCTCTTCGGGAAGGGGACCGGTGGCTTCCGGCCCTCTTCCTGAAGACGCGCGGTCACCCGGCGTCCGTGATGCGCGCGAGCAGCTCGCTCAGCAGCGCGCTTTCGCCCGGGGTCAGGACGGTGAGCCGGTCCAGGGAGGCGCGCAGCGTGGTGGCCGCTGAACGGACCTCCGTGTTCGCCGGAGGGGCGGCCTCGCTGGTGATCGCGGCCATGACCGTCTCTCGCGCGGCTTCGGACAGTCCGAGGTCGCGTTGCCCTTCGGGCTGGCGCAGGAGCGTGAGCACCGCGCCGTTGCACATCGACGACACGAGGCCGAGCGCCCGCTCCTCACTGACCCGTAGCCGGCCCGCGAGCGCGATGTTCCGGATGCGGCGCCGCAGGACGTCGTTGCCGGTGCTGACCACGGAGGACTGTGGGGCCGGCTCCAGGTCGCTGCACATGAGCGCGAACAGTCCTGGATGGCTGAGCCCGAACGCGACGTGCATGTCCCAGCCCATCCGCAGGTCCTGAAGCGGATCCGGGTGTGGCTTGCGCGCGGCCTTCTTCGCCACGTAGCTCGTCAGCTCGTGCTCGACGACGGCCGACAGGAGGCCACGCTTGTCCCCGAAGAGCCGGTAGAGGGTCGGCGCCTGCACACCGGCCGCGGCGGCCACGGCACGTGTGGTCGCCGCGTCGGGCCCTCCAGAGGCGATGAGCTCCGCGGCGGCCGCCAGGATGCGCGCACGCGTATCGGGGCCCTCGGCGTCTTCTGCGGCGACCTTCTCGCGGTCCTTCATGCGACCGACTTAGCACGCGCCTTTCGGAACATCGGTAACGAATACTTGATAACGGCGATAGCGGTCGCTACGTTAACGTCGATATCTTGTTGGCGTTTCCGTTGATATCGAGAGGGACGTTCAATGATCGTCGTGACCGGAGCAACCGGGCAGCTTGGCCGCCTCATCGTGGAGAAGCTCATTGCCCGCGTCCCCGTGGACCGGGTGGCTGTCAGCGTCCGAGACGTCCAGAAGGCCCAGGACCTGGCGGCGCGCGGCGTCCGGGTGCGGAGGGGAGACTTCGCGCAGCCGGCGAGCCTCGCGCAGGCCTTCGAGGGCGCGACCCAGGTGCTGATGGTCTCGTCGAACGCGGCCGCGCATGGGGGCGATCCTTTGGCCCAGCATCGCTCCGCCATCGACGCCGCGCGGTCCGCTGGAGTACGGCGCATCGTCTACACGAGCCACATGGGCGCGAGCCGTACGTCGGCGTTTCCTCCGATGCTCGACCACGCGGCGACGGAGCAGATGCTGGCCGGGTCCGGTCTGGCGTGGACCTCGCTTCGCAATGGCTTCTATGCCTCGAGCGCGGCGTTCCTGCTGGAGCGGGCCCTGCCATCGGGCGTCTTCGAGGCGCCCGCGGACGGGAAGGTCTCCTGGACCACGCACGCGGACCTCGCGGAGGCGGCGGCGGTGGTCCTGACGAACGAGGGTCGCTTCGACGGGCCGACGCCGCCGCTCACGGCGTCTCAGGCGCTGGACTTCGGTGAGCTGTGCGACGTCGCGTCGGGCATCCTCGGACGCCCCCTCCGTCGAAGCACCGTGTCGGAAGACGAGATGCGCGCGAAGCTCGTGGCGGGCGGCATGCCCGCGCCCGTGGTCGGCATCTCGCTCGGCCTCTACCGCGCGAGCCGCGACGGTGAGTTCGCGGCCGTGGACCCCACGCTGCGGCAGCTGCTCGGGCGCGAGCCGACGAGCATGCGTGAGCTGCTCGCCGGGAAGCTGACGCTCAGGGCGCGGGGATGAACCGCGGCTCCCCGGGACGCAGGGGCCCCAGGTACTTCAGCCACTTCTCGTACTCGCTGTCGTACGAAGCCCGGCGCACGTAGACGTCACCAAAGTCCCCCGAGGTGGGCGTGGCGCGCAGCCACAAATCCAACGCGCCCGTGTCGTCCAGCCGCGCCACGCCGATGTCTCCCGGCGACGGCGTCCCGGGCAATGGGGGCAGCGGTTCCACACCCTCGTCAGGCCTGGTCAGGAGGCTCTGCATCCGGTCCCGGATCGCGTCCAGCACCCAGGGATCCATGCCCGGCAGGGCGCGCAGGCGGGCGTCCTGTGCATCCAGCCGCGCGCTCAGCGTGGGGAGCACCTGAGTGCGGAGGGTCTCCACGGCCCGGGCATCCCAGCCCAGGTAGCGGGTGCTGGTCTGGAGGGCCAGCTGCAACCGGCCCAGGTCGTCCAGGGTCGGCAGGTCCTGGGTCCGGGCCAGCCACGTTTCATAGAACGTGCGGAGGAACCACTCCTGGTCGTGCCGGATGACCGGCACCGCCTTGCCCCATTCCCAGTCCGGCGCGAGCCCCGTCTGCCCCAGGTGCCAGGTATTGAAGCCGCCGCGCTCGTCGGCGAACTTCGTGAGCTGCGTCCAGCGGGCCTCAGCATTGGGGCGGGACTCGATGAACGCGCGGCAACGGCGCATGTCCTCGGCCGAAGCGCGCGGGTCCGCGGCCACCAGGTCACACGCCTTGTCCACCGCGCCGCCTTCCACCGCGGCGCGCAGCGCGAGCCTCGCTTCCTGTTCCTGCCGTGCGCGGTGCCGCGACGTCGACCACTCGCCTCCCATGATGGACAGGGCGGCGGTGACGGCGCACGCGACCAGCGCCACCATGGGCAGGCCCATCCCCAGCGGCACCGAGTCGAACGGGCGGTCCGACAGGAAGCGCCGCCAGCCGACCCAGAGCGTGAGGAGGAGCGGAAGCACCGCGAGCACGAAGGCCAGCCCGTTCAACGCCTGATGCAGCGGCGTGGCGGAGTGCCGGTACGACTCGCTGCTGAAGGCCAGGGTGAAGAAGGTGCCGACCAGCAGCGCCACGCCCAGCCCCAGCTCCACCAGCAGACACACTCCCGCGACGACCGCGCTCATCTTCGTTGCCCCTGTCCCGTCGCGGTCAGGGCCCCATGCTCCCGGCCGCGCGCCGTGAGCGTAGCCGAAGCGGAGGACGCTATGCCGCGAGGGGACGGCTGGAGGCGCCACCCTCACGGAAGATGCGCGGGTAGACGCTCCGGGCGACCCGCGCCGAGAAGAGGATGGCCTCCTGGTCCTCGGGGTCCGTCAGCTTCCCCAGGATCCTCACCATCTCCGCCACGTGGTCTCCGTCCAGGGCCCCATGGCTGCGCAGGAACGTCACCGACTTGTGGATGTTGGGAATGGCGGCCGCCGCCTGCATCCGCTCCGCCCACCGGCCCGCCCGCGTCTGCGACAGGTACTCCAGCACGTACGCGGTCCCCAGCACCGCCGTCGGTACGCCCGCGCGCGAGGTGAAGAAGTTCCACCCCGTATAGGCATCCACCGCCGGGCTCTTCGCCGCCGCCTCCACCTGCTCCTGCGACCATCCCAGGTTCTTCAGGTCGGACAGCAACCACAGGTCGTGCCCCCGCTCCTCCTCCCCCTTCTGGACCAGGAGCTCCGCCAGCTCCGGATGCCGCCCCAGCCGCCGCAGCCGATGGCCCGCCTCGCCGAGCAGCGCCGTGCTCCAGCGGGCGTAGTGGTACGTCTGGACGAGGTAGTGGATGTAACCCTCCGCGTCGAGGGTGCCCTCCAGCATGCGGCGGGCGTCGGGCTGCGCATCCACCGCCGCCACCAGCGCACGAGCCTCCGCGTCCAGCGCCGCCAGCCAGTTCGCTCCCGCCTGATGTTCCGTTTGTGTTTGCACGTGAGTCTCCTGTCCGGGGCCATTCGGGCTCCCGACGGATGGGGGTTGAAGGTGATGGAAGGGGGAGCGCCGCTCCGGGCCTACGCGGCGGAGCTCAGGCTGTTCTCCAGCGCATGGAAGCGCGCCAGGGAGTCCGCCGGGATCTCATCGAGCGCAATGATCAGCGGCAGCGTGAACCACTGGAAATACGCGTCGTAGAGCGGCTCTGCGATGAAGCGCGCCCCCATCGTCCTGGCAAAGAGCGAGGGCGACCTGGGAACCCGCAGTCCGTCCAACAGCCCCTGCTTCGCTCGCGCCCGCTCCTCCGGTGTGTAGAAGAGGGTCCGGGCGTGCGCCGCGGCTTCCCGTGGATCAGGCACGGCCACCCGGAAGCAAGGACTCCGCCATCCCCGGCTCGCCACCACCTGCCACGACAGCAGCGCGTCCTCGGGCGAATCCGTCTCCAGGTTCGCGGAAGCAATCCAATGGGTTACCCCGCGCCGCCGGCTCTCCGCGTACATGCCCGCCTGCAGCCAGGTCACGGCCTCCGAGCGCCGCCACTCCGGCAGCACGCAGAAGCGCGAGGGCTCGGCGAACATCATTCCCGGCCGGAGCAAGGCCGAAAGGTCCAGTCGCTGCTCCATCTCGAGCCCCACCGTCCCGCCCAGGTTCGCCGCCACCTCCGCGTTAGGCAAGGCAATCCGCATCGTCGCTACCGACTCGGTGCCGTCATGGACGAGCACGTGCACGGTGGTGTCGAGCGTGTCGACGCAGGTCAACTCCCGCCGTGAGAGCGCCGATTGATCGGACAGCAATCCCAGTTCGCCGCCAAAGACAGCCCAGCGGATGCGCGCCGCGTCATCCAACTCCCGTTGGGTGGTGGCGACACGCCAATGCCAATGCTTGCGCCTCATGGGTCGTCTCTCGGGAGCGGGCACCGCCCGAGGCCTCATGCAAGGCCCCGGGCGGCGTGACGCTCACCTCACTGCATGATGGTGACGATCTGCGCCTGGCAGGTGTTGATGTCGATGAAGGAGTTGGCGTTGTCGACGGTGCAGATGGCGCCGCCATAGGTGCCGTAATAGACCGTCGCGGTGCAGCTCCCGGCGGAGTCCGCGACGTCCACGCGCCAGACACACGTCTTCGCGCCGGCCGGGTTCGCCGGGTCGACCGTCCAGTAGTACTGCTGGGAGAACGACGGGGCCGGCGCGGGGGCGCTGACCTGGAACCCGCCCAGGGTGGCGGTGGGCAGGGGATAGGGCGTGAACACGCCGTTGAACGTGCCGGTGATGATCTGGAGGCCCAGGGAGATGGTGGCGCCGCTCTGGTTGGAGACGAGGAGGTTCTCCAGGGCCGGGCCAATGGACGCGCCGCCCTTCACCTGCTGAACTTCGAACGCGCCCTCGCGAACGCTGACGTACTCGTTGCGCTGGGAGAGGAAGTCGGGGAACCCGAGATCGGCCGGACCGGCGAAGGCAACCGACGGCACGAGGGACAACAGGGAGGCGGCCAGGAAACGCTTCACGTTCCTCGTCATGGACTACTCCTGAGTTGATTGTGTGGGGTTGGCCGAAGCCAAGGCATTCCTAACACTGGTCTTGATTTAACTGCAAATCAGAACGAGCAAATCAGGTTATTCCTGTGGGCGCGGATGATTGCGCCCGGGCCGCGTTGCACATTGCCTTGAGGCCCGGATAGGGGATTTCCACGGGTCTGCCCATACACGCCGCCTGGGTTCGGAGCGCCCCTGCTCGCCGGGTAGGCGGGCGAGCGGGTCAAAGGCATACGTGTCTTCGCGTGGCTTCAATCAATGGCAGTCGTGCTCGGCATGGGCATGCGCGACCGGGTGCGCCGGCGCCAGAACAGGAACACGGGCACGCCCGCGCCAAACAGCAACGTGCCCTTGAGCGCGTTGAGCGGGTTGGAGGCCGTGGAGCCCAGAATCACGTACAGCGCCGCCGCGATGAAGAGGAGCGGGGTGATGGGATAGCCGGGCACCCGGTACGCGGCGCGGGGCACCAGCCCCTGCCGTTCGCGAGCGCGGTAGACGAACAGCGTCGCGGCCGTGGCGCCGAAGATGAGCCAGTCGGCGAAGACGACGTAGTCGAGCAGCTCGCCGTACGTGCCCGTGCCCGTGAGGAGGATGGCCCAGGCCGCCTGGAAGAGGATGGCGTTGGAAGGCGTGCGGTAGCGCGGGTGAAGCCGGGCCATCCACGGGAAGAACAGCCCGTCCGCGGCCATCGCCTGGTACACGCGCGGCGAGACGAGGATGACGAGGTTGAGGAACCCGAAGGTGGAGAGGGCGACCCCCAGGGTGATGAATGTGCGGCCCGCGGGGCCGATGAGTTGGCCGAGCGCGTCCGCCGCCGGGGCGCTGCTCCCCGCGAGCCCCACCGCGCCGAGCGTGCGCAGGTAGGTGAGGTTCGCGAGCAGGTACACCGTCACCACGCCGATGACGCCGAGCAGCAGGGCGCGCGGCAGGTTGCGCTCGGGGTCGACCATCTCCTCGGCCACGAAGTTCGTCTGCTGCCACCCTCCGTAGCTGAACAGCACCGGGACGAGCGCGGCCCCCAGCGCGAGCACCAGGGAGTCGGGCGCCTCCGGAGCGGCGACGGCTTCCACCGCGGCGGGAGGGGCGCTGTCGAGCAGGAGCCCCGCGCCCACGAGCACCGCGAGCGCCAGCAGCTTGAGCACGGTGAAGATGTTCTGCGTGAGCGCGCCGGACCGCACGCCGAAGTAGTTCACCCCGGAGAGCAGGAGGATGGCACCGACGGCGAGGGGAAAGCGGAACCCGGGCCCCAGGCCGGTGAGCGCGAGGGTGTAGTTGGCGAAGGTGACGGCCACCGCGGCGATGGCCCCGGTGGCGATCATCAGCATCAATCCCCACGCATTGAGGAACGCGGGCAGCGGGCCGAAGGCATCGCGCAGATAGACATAGCTGCCGCCCGCCTTGGGGATGCGCTGGCCCAGCTCTCCGTAGATGAAGGCGCCAATGAGCGCCACGCCTCCGCCGAGCAGCCACACGGCCAGGGTGAGCGCGGGCGTGTGCACGCGCTGCGCGACGATGGCCGGGTTGAGGAAGATGCCCGAGCCGATGATGCCGCCAATGACGAGCATCACCCCCGAGAACAAGCCCACGCGTCGAGCGTACCCGTCGCGGTGGGACGCGGCTTCATCCGGGAGAGGGGAGGGGCTCATGGGCCCCAGCATATCGGCTGGCCTGGCTGCTCCCGAAAATGTCCCCTGCCGGGCGTGGAACCGGTCTTCCCCCAGTCCCTGGGTGGGACCTAGTCCGCGATGGTGCAGAGCATGTTCTGACAGGTGCCCTCGCCCGGGGGACATTCACTGAGCAGACAATCCCTGCACGAGATGGAGCAGATCCGGGGCCGGGGCGCGGCGGGGTCACCGCCCTCTGTCACGGTGGTGGCTCCCGAGGCACGCTCGGCGGCGGCCATGGACGGGGACTCCGGGATGGAGCTGGGGACCACCGCCAGGGCCGTGCCCGTGATGAGTCCCACCAACAGGGCAAGGCCGGACAACGACTTCATCAGCTGGGTCGAGTGCATGTTTGCCTTCCGGGTTGAGCAGCGATTGCCTTGTTTGTCATAGGCGTGGCCGTCAGCCACTTGCAATGCGCGGCGTTCCATTCCAGGTCAGCAGGCGCGCCTCGGGTTCAGAATGAGGCGTTCCACGGAGGCGCGGCGCCGAAGCGGCTCAGCCCACGACGGCCGTGGCTTCGATCTCGACGAGGACGCCCGGCTCGTAGAGCACGGAGACCCCGATCAGCGATGCCGGCGCCGGAGAGATCCGCAGCTCCCTGGCGACCTGCTCGATGCCGGCGAGGAAGTCAGGCATTGATTCGCGCTTCCAGTCGACCACGTAGAACGTCAGCCGGACGACGTCGTCGAACGTCGCTCCAGCGGCCGCGAGGGCGATGGCGACGTTGCGGTAGGCCTGCGCCACCTGTCCGGCCAGGTCGCCGCGAGCGACCAGCTGGCCCTCCGCGTCGTACGCGACCTGTCCCGCGATGTGCACCTGCCGGGTGCCGGTGGCGATGGCCACCTGCCGGTACACGTCGGGCTTCATGATTCCGTCGGGGTTGAGCAGGGTCACGGGCATGGAGGATCTCCAGAGGGATGCGAGTGCCGGACTCGTATACCGGGGCCATTGGCGAACAGCGTTCCCCTCTCCAGCGACGCGGTCGCTACAATCGAGCACCCTCGATGAAGCGCGCCCACCTGGATGAGATCTTCGCCTTCATGTCCGTCGTGGACGCGGGCAGCTTCGTGGGCGGCGGAGAGGCCCTCGGCCTGACGCGCTCGGCGGCGGGCAAGGCCTTGGCCCGGCTGGAGTCCCGCCTCGGGGTGCGCCTGCTCAATCGCACGACACGCCAGCTGAGCCTCACCGACGAGGGCCGCGTCTTCCATGAGCACTGCCTGCAGGTCCTCGCGGCCCTGGACGACGCGGAGGCCAGCGTCGGGCAGCGCACGGGCACCCCCCGAGGATTGCTGCGGCTCACGCTGCCCGCCGCGTTCGGCAGGCTGCATGTCCTTCCCTTGCTGCGGGACTACCTGCGGACCTGGCCGGAGGTGCAGGCGGAGGTGAGCTTCTCCGATCGCGTCTCGGACATCATCGAGGAGGGCTACGACCTGGCGGTGCGCATCAATGCCTCCAGCACCGATACGCGCCTGGTTTCGAGGACCGTGGCCAGATACCCGGTGTTCGTCTGCGCGGCGCCCGCCTACCTGGAGGCGCGCGGCGAACCCCGCACGCCGGAGGACCTGTCCGCGCATGAGTGCCTGGTCTTCAGCAGCCGGACGCGACGGCAGCACTGGCACCTGCGCCAGAAGGGCGGCTCCACGGTGAAGGTGGAGGGGCGAAGCCGCCTGCGGCTCGACAGTGGCGAGGCGATCCGGGACGCAGCCGTCGCGGGGCTGGGCATCGCCTATCTTCCCGGCTTCCTGGTCGACGAAGACCTGGCGGCCGGGCGGCTCAAGGCGCTGCTCCCGTCCTGTGAGACGGAGCACGTCCCGATCATGGCGCTCTACCCGAGCAAACGTCACCTGCCGGCGAAGGTGCGGCGCTTCATCGACCTGATGGTCGAGCAATGGAACCCGAGCGTCACGGTTCGATGACGAAGGAATTGCTGACCACCGGCTCCTGCACGCTGCGCCCCTGGGCGTCGGTCTCCAGGGTGTCCACGTCGTGCACGATGCGGTACTCACCGGACGCCAGCTCCGAGGGGAGCTTCAGCGTGCCATGGGCCCGGGCGCTGGCCTTCAGCGTGTGCTGGCTGGCCTGGCATGCCTCGTCCTCGCCCAGGTGCGGGGTGGTGATCCATTCGGTGTCGTCCCTGCGCTCGACCCGCACGAAGCAGAGGTTGTAGCCCACCTCGCGGGTGCCCTCGTTGCGCAGCTCGAGCTGGACGGTGTCACCGGGGCGGTACTCCGTGGCGTCCGTGGAGAGGGAGACTTCGACCTCCCCACAAGCCACCAGCAGCGCGGTGAGGGCCATCAACGGAACGGTGAGTCGCATCTGCGTCCTCCTGGGATTGAGTCCCGGCGCTGATGCAGACGTCAGGCCATGGTCATCCCATCGTTTTCCGGAGGAACGCACGCCTCCAGGCCTCTCAGTTATTTGAGAGGTCCGGACCGCGGCCACGAAAAAGCCCCACCTCCCCGGGTGACACCGGAGAGGCGGGGCAGGGGGCCATCCACGTCAATCTGTCACTGTCCGTCGAGCCTGCCGTCCAGGTTCCGGTCGAGCGCGATGCGCGTGCCAGAGCCCGGAGGCACCGCGGTGAAGGTCACCTCCTGGCCCAGCGTGTTCGCCAGCGCGCGCAGGGCCGTGGTGGTGAGGTTGGCAGTGCCGTCGTCCGGCTTCCACGTGCCGGCTGCGCGGTCGAAGAGGAAGCCCTTCACGCGCGTGCCGATGGCGGCCTTCGCCACCAGGTCGGCCTCATACGTGGAGCCGCCGAGGATCTTCGACACGAAGGGCGCCTTCGCCCGGGCGATGAGCAGGTCGATGCGCGCTCCCACCGCGGAGGCGTTCGTCGAGGTGAGCGTCACCTGCTGTCCGACGATGGGCGCCAGGTCCGAGTCCACCGCCATCATGTAGGCCTCCACCTCGCGGCGCTCGGTGTCGCTGCGGAAGCCCACCAGCGGCCCGCCGATGCTGGTGTTGGAGAAGACGATGGCGCTGAAGAAGCGGAACAGCGTGTCCACCGCGCCATCGTGCGTGTAGCCGAAGCCGCGGATCTGGTCGCCCGTGGGCCCGGTCTCCGAGTGCTGGAAGAAGCTGCTGTCCGGGAAGCCGAACATGCCGACCTTCGTGTACATGTTGCGCACGTGGGGAATCTTCATGATCTGGCTGATTCCCTCGAAGCTCGCCTGACCGTCGGTGCCGAAGTGGCCCTGCGCGGCGTCGATGGTGTGACAGCCATTGCAGTTGAAGCCGGTGTTGCTGCCAATCGCCAGGCCGTCCACGCGGCGGCTGCCGAAGTAGAAGTCGCGGCCGGCCGCCTGCGTGGACGTGAGCGAGTTGTCCAGCTTGCGGATGGGGTTGGGCGGCAGCTGCACCTGGAGCTGGAAGTTCGTGAACTGGTTCATCTCCGCCTCGGTGGGCTGATCCGCGCGGCCGAGCAGCCCGGGGAAGGCGACGACGAAGTTCTTGAACGACAGGTCCTCGTCATATGAACCCGAGCCGAAGAAGCCCGTCGACCGGTCCCCGCGCCAGTGCATGGCGCCCGAGGTGGACATGCCGCGCAGGGTCTGCGTCGTCATGGGCCCCTTCATCGGGTGGAAGGAGTTCTGGTTGCCGGTGCCGTTGACGTCCGAGCTCGGGTGGCCGGTGAGCAGACGGAACGCGCCAATCTCCAGGCTGCTCGCGAGCCGCTTGTCGATGCCGTTGGCCGTCACCGGGTCATCCGGGTTGCCCAGGTCCCAGGCGAGCTCGTCCTTGTCACCGAAGATGTGGCAGCTGGCGCAGGAGGCTTCTCCATTGGCCGAGGAGAAGTTCGCGTCGTAGAGGAACGGACGGCCCTGCACGACGGAGGCGGGCTCGGGGTTGTAGAGGGCCGCCGAGGCCAGCTGGCTCTTCGTGGCCAGGTCGATGACCTTCACCGCGTTGTCGAAGCGGGTCATCACGTAGAGGCGGTTGCGCGCCTCGTCCAGCACCAGGCCGCTGGGGCCGCCGCCGCTCACCGGGATGTAGTTGGCGCTGGCCGTCCGCGGGTTGAAGGTGTCCGCCTCCAGCGCCGCCGTGTCGAAGACGCCGACCTTGCTGGAGCTGAACGCGGCCACGTACAGCTTCGCGCCGTCGCTGGAGATGGCCATCTCCGTGGGAGTGGAGAGGCTGTGGTTCTTCGCCGTGGGGTCGAAGCCGGGTGCGCCAGCCAGCTTCGAGTAGTCGATGTGCTTGTTCAGGTGGCGCGGAGACACCGTCGTCCCCTTGATGACGGTGATGCGCATCTTCGCGATGTTGCCCTGCACCGTGCTGCCGCCGAAGGCGCCGGGGCCCTCGAAGCGGGTGTGGTTGTTGGCGTCGCTGTTGGTCGCGTACACCGCGCCCGTCTTCGGGTTGGTGGCCAGGTTGAAGACGGTGGTTCCCACGCCCGTGTAGAACGCCTTCTGCTGAAGGCCGTCCGCGTCGATGGCGAAGACGTCCTTGTCCGGCAGGTTGAAGCGCACGCCGTTGTTCCAGCTGCGGCCGAGCGTGTCCTCCCAGCGGCTGAGGGCGCTGTTCCACTTGACGATGAGGCCCGTCTCCGGCGCCTTCGCACCCTGGGCGTTCGTGGACGGCCCGGGCAGGCCCCCCAGGAAGAGGTTGTTGCCCCACGGGAACGAATCCGGCTGCACCAGGCACACGCCTGCGCTGCCAAAGCCGTTGCACACGCTGTCCATGTTGATGGTCGTCGTCCGGTTGCCGGACTGGGCAATGGCCGCGTAGACCGTCTTCCTGTCCGGGCTGACGGCGAGGCCTCGCGGCGTGTCGCCGAAGAGCGTCAGGATGCGGACGGGCGTGCCTCCCAGCGTCGTCCCCAGGGACGCGGGGTTGAAGACCCAGATGTCCGCGCGGCCCACACCCGGCGTGGTGAGCTGCGGATCCCCCGCGCCGGGCACGGAGGCGATGGATGGATCCGTGCGCTGCTGGCCGCGGTGCGCGGTGGTGATGAACGCATGGCCGTTGGCGCCAGCGAAGACGATGTCGCGCGGCTCGTCACCCACGAGCAGCGTGCGCACCACGCGCGGCGTGCCGCTCACGCTCACCACGCTGACGCTGTCGGACAGGTGGTTGACCACCCAGACCTCGGTGTCGTTGCGCACGGCGACGGAGACCGGCTCCAGGCCCACCGGCACTTCCGCCGCGAGCGACAGGCCCGCGCTGGTGACGTTGAAGACCTCCAGGCGGTTGTCCGGCGTGTTGACGGCGAACAGCTTCGTCCCGTCCGGAGAGAGGGCCAACGGACGCACGTGCGCGCTCTCGAACTCGATGAACGAGGGCGCCTGGGCTGCGGCGGGGGAGGCAACGAACAGCGATGCGGCGGCGCACAGCAGACCGGCTCGGGCGCGCCACCGGTTCTTGCTCGGGCCCACTTGCGGGGTACGGACCATGGGGATCTCCTGGGTGAGCGGGGAAGAGCTGCGCACTCGGGATTACCAGTGAGGCCCGCGACATCGCCCCCTCCGAAGGGAGGGGCAGGGGAGGGGGGCTGTGACGCATTGCGGTGTTTGCTGTCTGACATTGGATGCGCCAGCGCCCCGGTCCCCGCCCGAGCGGCCCGTGGTCTACTTGGCATTGCCATCGGTCTTGGGGGGGAACGTGCCCATGGGCGATCCGCTCTCGCACCTGCTGCCGACGAAGCTCTCTCCGCCGCGGACAGCGTCGGTGCTCGTGTCGCGGAGCGCGGCGCTCCGGAAGATTGAACGGGGTGTCGGCGGCACGCTCGTGCTGGTGACGGCGCCGCTGGGCTCGGGCAAGACGACGCTGCTGACGCAGTGGTACCGCGAGGTGGGCGGGTCGCGGTTGCTCGCGTGGCTGTCGCTCGACGAGCGGGACAACGCGCCTGAGCGCTTCTTCTCCTATCTCGTCGGGGCCATCCGCCGCGCGGCGCCGGAGTTCGACGCCTACATCGCGAGCCAGCTGGACGCGCAGGTGGCGCCCCCGCTCGACCATGCGACGACGGTGGTGCTGCGGAGCCTGTGGAACCTGGGGCGCGAGCTCGTCGTGGTGATTGACGACTTCCACGTGCTGCGGGAGCGCTCGCTGGTGCGGGCCTTCTCGTACCTGCTGGACCACGCGCCGCCGCATGTCCATTGGATCGTCTCGTCGCGCAGTCCGCCGGAGCTGGACCTGGCGAAGCTGAAGCTGACCGAGCAGTTGGTGACGCTCGACGGCCGCGACCTGGGCCTGGATGGGGGGGCCATCCACGAGCTGGGCCAGCGCCTGTGCGGCGCCGCGCTCAAACCGGAGGACGTGGAGTACCTGCGCACGCGCACCGAGGGCTGGGTGGCCGGCGTGAAGCTGGCCCTGCTGACCGCGGGCGAGCACGCCAGCGTGAGCGACGCGCTCCGCAAGGCCGTCGGCTCCAACCACGACGTGGCGAGGTACCTGGCGGACGTGGTGTTGCGGGAGCAGACGGAGGAGGTGCACGCGTTCCTGGTGCTGAGCTCGGTGGTGGACCGGCTCAACGGGGAGCTGTGCAACGCGCTCCTGGGCATCACCCAGGGGCCGGCGCTCTTGGCGGAGCTGGAGCGGGCGCAGCTGTTCATCCAGTCGCTCGACACGCAGCAGCAGTGGTACCGCTACCACCCGCTGTTCCTCGACTTCCTGCGCACGCAGCTCGCGTGCACGTATGGCGACCGCATCCCCCGGCTGCACCGTGCGGCGAGCGCATGGTTCGCCGAGCACGCGCTGCCGGACGAGGCCCTGACCCACGCGTTCGCTTCCGGGGACCGGAGCTGGTGCCTGGAGCTCACGGCCCGCTGCGCGGAGGCGTGGATGCGCGAGGGCGAGATTGCCTCCGTGCTCCATTGGACGGCGAAGCTGACGGCGGAAGAGACCTTCCACTCGCCGGCCATCTGCGTGGCGCGCATCGCGTGCCTCATCCTGTCCCGCGGCTTCGCGCCGGCCTCCCTGGCATTGCAAGACGCGCAGAGCCGGCTCCAGACGGCCGCGGCCGACCCGGAGCGCGAGCGGCTGGCGCGACAGCTCTCCCGGCTCGCGCTGCTGCACGCCGTCCTGTCGGACTCGGCACCGGCGTCTGACATTGAGTTGGAGGCGTCACCGGGGGACGAGGACCCGGACGTCTTCATGGCGGGCGCGGTGCTGGCGGCGAAGGCCTACCAGGCGCTCCGGCAGAACCGGTTCGATGCGATGCGCCGGCTCGCGTCCGTCGCGCGCGAGACGCTGGCGGGGCTGAACAACCCCTACATGGTGGGTTACACGGACGTCCTCATCGTGCTGGCGGACCGGGCGCAGGGGCACATGAAGGACGCGTCGGACCGGTGCGAGGCGGCGTTCGAGCGCGCAAGCCGCGGACGGCGCAACCCGGTGTGGGTGAACGCGGCGACGGCGCTGGCCAACACCCGTTACGATCAGAACCGGCTGGATGAAGCCGAGGCGCTCTGCATCGAGGTCCTCCCGCTGCTGTCACAGGCGGCGGTGTTCGAGACCTTCGCGGTGGCCTACCTGGTGCTGGCCCGCCTCAAGGCAATCCGAGGGAAGTACGCGGAGGCCTGGCAGCTCTTGGACTACCTGCACAGCGTGCTCGAATGCGGGCACCAGACGCGCTTCCTGGCCCATGTCTGCGGCGAGAAGATCCGCCTGTCGCTGGTGGAGCAGTCCCCCGCGAGGATGAAGGCGGTGGCGCGGGAGTTCGACCTGGGCGAGCGCATGCGCCGGGGCGAGTGGAGCGAGCGGCGCTTCTACGACGAGACCTGGGAGCAGCTGGGGGTGGCGCAGGCGTGGGTGCTGATGGCGAAAGGGCGGCACGACCGGGCACACGGGCTGTTGGAGACGCTGCGGGCCAGCGCGCATGACGCGGGCTGCGTGGCCCGGGAGACGGCGCTGCTTGCGGCGCTGGCGGTGTGTCATTGGCGCGCGGGAGACCCCGCGGCGGCGTTCGCCGCGGTGAACCGGGGGTTCGCGCTGGTGCCCCGGTTCGGCTTCAGCCGGGGCGTGTTCGACGAGACGCCGGGCTTGCAGGAGGTCATCGTCGCGGCGGCCACGCAGCGCAAGCTGAGCCACGTGCTGCCAGCGCGCTACACCGAGCGGTACCAGGACCTGCTGTCCCTGGGCCCCAGCGGTCCCGCCGGAATCACGCCCCTGCCCAGCGCGCCGCTGGAGCCGCTGACCGAGCGGGAGCTCCAGATGCTCAAGCTCCTGGCCCAGGGGCTGAGCAACCAGGAGATCAGCGAGCGCTCCAACGTGGCGCTCTCCACCACGAAGTGGCACCTGCGCAACGTGTTCTCGAAGCTCGAGGTGACGACGCGCACCGCGGCCATCGTGAAGGCGCGGGAGCGGCTGGCGCGGAACCTCTAACCGCGCTCGTCCTTGACCGTCGCGGCGTTCAAGAGCCGGGTGGGATCCTTGTTGGCGAGCGACACCAGGCCGGCAATCTCCTCGACATGCCCCTCCCTGGCGCAGAAGACAATGGCGCCCAGGAATCGGTCGGTGGGATGCGAGACCTGGCTCAGCTGCGCGAGCACCGGTTCCACCTGGTCGCGTCCGAACTTCCGCTCGATTTCAGCGACGCGGTCCGCGTGATTGAGACCGTATTCCTGCGTGTTGCGTGGCATCCGTCCCTCCTTACGCCGCGCGGGAAAGCCCCCGCCGCTCCAGGAAGGCTTGCAGCTCGGGCCACCGGGCGGAGAGGAACTCGAAGTCGCCGGGGCGCACGGGCCGCAGGGCCGCCAGCGCGGCATCGATGGCCGCCGCGTGGCCCGCCGGGTCCAGGGCGTCCAGGGCGAAGGCCCGGAGGAGCTTGAGCCGGCGTGCGTCCCTCCCCACCAGTGCATCCGCTTCGCCCGCCCGCGCATCCAGCGCGGCCACGGCGGCGGCAGGGTTGCCTTCGCGGCAGAGGAGCGCGACCTCCGGCAGCAGCGCGTAGATGGGGGGCAGATCGCCGTTGCGCTTGCGTCCCTCCTCCAGCCAGGCGCGCGCGGAGGCCAGGTCGCCTTGCGTGAAGCGCGCCATGGAGATCAGGCCCGGCATCCACCGGTACATCGCCGGGACGGCGCTCCGGAGCTTGCCGGAGCGCTCCGCCGAACCGAAGAGCTCCAGCGCGCGCCCGGTATCCCCCATCGCCAACTGGCATTGACCCATCATGGCGACCGACACCGCCCGCTGTGCCCCCTGCGTGGCTCGGCGGGCGGCCTCCTCGAAGCGGCGGGAGGCTTCCTGTTCGTCCCCCGCGCTGAAGAAGGAGACTCCCTGGTGGTACGCCTCCGCCCAGCGACGGAGCCGCCAGTAGAAGAAGGCGAACAGCGTCAGGAAGACCGTGATGAGAAGCGGGATGAAGAACCGCGGCCCGCCCAGGGCCTCCCGAGCCGCCTCCTCGCCGCGGCTGACGGCGAAGAAGTTGTAGGCGACGAGGAAGATGCCGATCCAGACCGCCCATGCGACGACCCGGTGGGGCGCGACGAATGGAAAGGGTTTGAGGTGGGACTCTTTGGGCAGGGGCAGTTCGTTCACGGGACCTTCACCCTAACACCCCCTGGCCCTCCGTTCAGTCACCCGACTTTCTCGCGAAGGGGGTGAGGGAAATTCCGCCCGGATTTCGTTGATGGGCCATCACCCCAACCCCAGACGGGGAAGGAGATGGACCATGAGACTCCGGAAGCAGGCACACACGTGGACGGGCGCGGCGCTCGCGCTGCTCCTGCCAGCGGCGGCGCTGGCGAACGAAACCCATGTCTACGGCATCGCCAACTTTGGCGGCGCGGGGCAGTGCAATGCCGAATCGCACCCCGTGCATACGAAGACGGCGGCGGAGTTCGCCAGCTACTTCAACTCCCTCAAGAGCTCCGGACACTGGTCGGATGTCCAAACCATCAACAACGCGGGCGCGCGCGCGGACATCTGGACCGACGCCTCGAAGGCGGCCGCGGTCGACGCGAAGGACACCCAGGCCAATGTCGGCGTGGACGACGCGAACGTCCTCTTCGTGCACACCCACGGCGGCCACAACGAGTCGGCCCTTCGCAGCTGGCTCGTGATGGGGAACAACGTGGATGAGTGCTCCGCCGTCACCGACACCCACATGCGCCTGGGAAACGGCAAGCTGAACATCGCCGTCGTGAAGGCCTGCCAGTCTGGCGACTTCCAGGTCTGGAAGCAGGGCGGGTACCAGACGCTCGTGACACCCTCCAGCGGCTTCAGCATGTGGAATGCCTTTCACGGTGACTCGGCGTGCGGCAACTTCGTGAAGCGTTACGTGAGGCGCTACGTGGCGCACTCGCGGGTCGATGGCGTGGGCGAGAACTGGATTGACGAGGCCTACAGATGGAGAGCATTCAAGAACAACGACGACTGCCCGGTGTCCATCGTCTTCGGCGCAACCGAGGCGCAGAGCGTGGCGATGTACGAGGCCGGCGGCTGGAATGACCGCAAGAACACCGGCAGCAAGGTCGGCTCCAACATCGCCTACGTGGGGGGCTGCGACCCCGACAACGGGCAGAAGCTGCCCGACGAGTGACCGCCGCCGCCACCGACTTCGATCAGAAAGAACGAACCGCCATGAAAAGCCATCTGCTCATCCGATTCCTGACCGTCCTGCCGCTCGCCGCCGCCTCTGGCTGCGACAGCGGTGCCTTCATGGATCCCGCCGCCGTCACCACCCAGTCCGCCCGGGCGACGGTCGGCTTCATCTTTGACTCCACGGCCATCGCCACGCCGCCCACGGGAGGACTCCCCACCACGCTGCTTCCCAGCACCGCGTTCGGTGACGCCGCGCTGCAGGGCTCCCTGGTGGGAACAACCGAGCCCTTCACCCAGACGGGTGCGCTGGGCTCCCGCGCGGAGCTGGAGTCCCAGTCCTGGAAGCTGGAGCGCGACCCGTCCGAAGGCCAGGTGCTGGTGCTGAGCAAGGTAGCCAGTGGCCCGAGGACACCGCAGGAGCCCGCGCTCTTGCAGCGCAACGCCCTGGCCCGCCTCCAGCGCTGGGGCATTCCCACGGCGGAGCTGGGGGAGGTGCGGCAGGTGAAGTCGTTCACCCAGCGCGAGGAGAACGGCGTCGTCGCAGCGCCCACGCTCCACCGCCACAAGACCTTCGTGCTGCGCGCCATCAATGGCATCCACGTGGAGGGCCACCGCGCGGTGGTCTCCCACGGGCCGGATGGCAGCTTCCAGCGTGCGCTCATCAGCTGGCCGGCCCTGGCCCGTTCGGGTCACCTGCTCCGGACGCGGCTGACGACGGCGCAGATCGAACAGCGGGCGCGCGAGGCACTCCAGGCGGAGGGAGAGACCGCGGGGGACGTGCACCTCTCCTGGAAGTACGTGCCCACCCAGCTGAGCACGGGCGAGTGGGCACTGACGCTCCAGGTGTCCGCCGAGATGCCCCCGGTCACTGGCACGACGAGCACCGAGGAGCCTCGCGTCATCGACGTGGACGTGAGCGCCATCCCCTGACGGCACCCAGGCAAGCGAACGCATTCGTCTGACAAACGATGACGCATGCGCTGCCGGGGTAATGTCCGGCGCCGCCTCCCATTGCCAATACTCCGCGCCACGCCAGCACGTCAGCTGGCTGCAAGGGATTGGCAAGAGGGGGGCGGTCGCATGAAGAAGGCATTCACTCCGTTGGTGCTCGCGCTCGCAGTGTCACTGCTGGCGAGCTGCTCGGATTCCTCGAAGGACACCGGCTCGGTCCGGTTCGCTGTCTCCGCCCACCAGGCGCTCGCCCCCAACATCCTCTACGTCCTGGTCACCTCGGGCGGCCCGGACATCCCCACGGTGACCGTGGAGCTGACTCCGACCCACGGCGTGTGGGGCGGCGTCATTGGCAACATCCCCGCGGGCTCCGATCGCGTCTTCGTGGCCCAGGCCTTCGACCTCTCCGGCAACCTGAGCTTCGAAGGGATCGTCACGGGAGTCACCATCACCGCCAACCAGAGCACCCTGGTCGCCATCGCCCTCCAGGAGCTCAACCCGCCGCCTCCCTTCGACAATGAGGCGCCCATCATCGACTCCCTGGTGACGTCCTCCACCTCCGTGGCCGCGGGGGGCTCCATCTCCCTGACCGCCACCGCGCATGATCCCAATCCGGGCGATACCCTCTCCTACGCCTGGAGCGCGACCGGGGGCGCCTTCTCCGATCCCTCGGCCGCTGCCACGTCGTGGACCGCGCCTGCCTCCATGGGCATCCAGACCCTGACCCTGACCGTGACGGACTCGCGGGGCCTGGCCTCTAGCGTCTCGCTGGCGGTCAACGTCACCGCGGACGGGGAGGGGGAGGCGGAGCTGTCCATCTCCTTCAACAGCTCCCCCGTGGTGGACGCCCTCAGTGCCATCCCCACGAACCTGGCCGTAGGGCAGACGACGACTGTCTCCGCCTCGGCTTCCGACCCGGACGGTGACAGCCTTTCCTATGCCTGGAGCGCGTCCTGTGCCGGTACCTGGGACCAGGCCTCCTCCAGTACTGCTCAATTCACGCCTTCGGCCCTGCCCGCGGGTGCCTGTAACAACTGCCGTCTGACTGTCACCGTCACCGATGGGCGCGGCGGACAGAACACCGGCACCGTCGCGCTGTGTGTCAGCGACACGCCCCCGGCCAATCACTTCCCTCCCGCCATCATCCGCTCCTACCGCTCCTCGGACACGGCCTCATCGGGCCAGGAGTTCGCCTACGAGGTGAATGCCATCGATCCGGAAGGTTCCGCGCTCACCTTCTCCTGGGAGGCCACCGCCGGCTGGCTGGAGCTGTCGTTCAGCGATCCCTTCCGCAGCCGCGTCACCTGGACGGCTCCTTCCTGTGCCAGCGCTCCTCCTTCCATCACCGTGACCGTCACCAATGCGTTCAACCTGACCGACACCCAGACCTTCACCGCGACGGGGCTGCCGGCCTGCTCGGGGAGTTGGGCCCTGACGGGCTCCCTGTCGGGGCCTCGCTCCGACCAGAGGGCCGCGCTGCTGCCCAACGGCAAGGTGCTCGTCGTGGGAGGGCTCGCCTCGGATACCGACTACCTCGCGACGGCGGAGCTGTACGACCCGGCCATGGGGACCTGGAGCAACACAGGCTCCATGGCGGAAGGGCGTTGGCAGTTCACGGCGACCTTGCTGCCCGATGGCAGGGTGCTCGCCGCCGGGGGGCTCAACTCCAGCGGCTTCCTCGCGACGGCGGAGCTGTACGACCCGGCCACGGGCACCTGGAGCCCCACCAGCTCCATGGCTGAACCTCGCTCCAGCCAGACGGCGACGCTGCTCCCCGATGGGAGGGTGCTCGTCGCGGGGGGCAGTGACGTTCCCAGCGCGCCCCCGACGGCGGAGCTGTACGACCCGGCCACGGGCACGTGGAGCTACACCGGCTCCATGGCGGAGTGGCGTCGGAATCACACGGCGACGCTGCTGCTTGATGGCAAGGTGCTCGTCGCTGGGGGATTCGTTACGGCCGGTGGCAGCACCCGGACGGCGCAGCTGTATGACCCGGCCACGGGCACCTGGAGCAACACCGGCTCCATGACTGAAGCCCGCGCCTTTCAAACGGCGACGCTGCTGCCCGATGGCAGGGTGCTCGTCACGGGGGGCGTGGACGAGTTTGTCTCCAGTCTCGCGACGGCGGAGCTGTACGACCCGGCCACGGGCACCTGGAGCCCCATTGCCCCCATGCTCGAACGTCGCGCCCTCCACACCGCGACGCTGATGCCCGGTGGCAGGGTGCTCGTCGTCGGGGGCCGGTTTCCGCAATTGTACGACCCGGCCACGAGCACCTGGATCCCTGCCGGCACCATGGTCGTACCGCGCTCGGACCAGTCCGCGACGCTGCTGCCCGACGGGCAGGTCCTCATCGCGGGGGGGTGGGGGGGCTCCCTCGGGTACCTGTCATCGGCGGAGCTGTACACACCCTGAGCGATGAGGAGTCCCGTCACGCGGCCACGAAGCCGTGGCCGCGGACCTTGTCCGGCGTGGTGCCCGTCATCCGCCGGAACATCGCGATGAAGGCGGAGGCGCTGCTGTAGCCCAGGTCGAGCGCGATGGCCTCCACCGCGTGTCCCTGCTCCAGCATCGCGAGCGCCTTCACCACGCGCAGCCGCTGGCGCCATTCGCTGAACGACAGCCCCAGGTGCTGCTGACAGCGCCGCTCCAGCGTGCGCTCCGTGGTGTGCAGCGCCTTGGCCCATTCAGCCAGGGAGCGCTCATCCTCCGGGTGTTGCTCCAGCGCCGTGAGGATTGGCTGCAGGAGCGGATCATCGGACATGGGCAGGTAGCTCCCATGGGCGGGAGCCAGCGCCAGCTGGTCGATGAGCACCCGGAACAACCTGCGCTCGGCGCTGGTGCGTGGCTGCGCCAGCTCGTGCGTGCGCAGGTGCTCCATCAGGGACTTCATCAGCGGGCTGACCGCCATCGCGCACGCCGTCCTGGGCAACCCCCGGCACCACGCGGGGTCGAGGTAGAGCGAGCAGTGGCTTGCCTCGAAGCGGTTCATGCCCCGGTGCTCCAGGTCGGGCGGCAGCCAGATGCCGTACTGCGGAGGAGCGAGGTAGTGGCTGCCCGCCAGCTTGAGCTCCATCACCCCGCTGTAGGCGTAGACGAACTCCCCCCAGGGATGGCGGTGACGCGGATAGGCCGCCGCCGCGGGCAGGTTCGCCGCGCGGAAATACACGGGGTGTGGAAGCTTTGAGGTGAAGGGAACTTGCAGCTGCTTCGCCATGGCGGCTTCTCGGGATGGGTTGTCGGAATCTCGCTATATCCATCCGCCCCGTCAGCCGCAGGATGAAGTCATGAGCTCCCAACGAAAACCCGCGGATGGCTTCGCGCTCGCGACCATGGTCGTGCTGTGCGCCATCTGGGGCTTCCAGCAGGTGGCCGTCAAGATGGCCGCTCCCTACGTCCCCAACCTGATGCAGATGGCGCTGCGCTCGGGCGTGGCCGCGCTGCTCGTGGCGCTGCTGTGCTGGGTGCGGGGGGAGCGGGGGCTCTTGCGCCGCGGGCCGTGGCGCGCCGGCCTGCTCGTGGGCGTGCTCTTCTCCCTGGAGTTCCTCTTCGTGGCGGAGGGGCTGCGGCACACGAACGCCTCGCACATGGGCGTCTTCCTCTACACCGCGCCCGTCTTCTCCGCGCTGGGGCTGCACTGGCTCGTGCCCTCCGAGCGGCTGAAGCGCACGCAGTGGCTGGGGATTGGCGTGGCCTTCGCGGGCATCGCGCTGGCGTTTGGCGGCGGCTGGCTGCGAGGCGGCCTCAGCCCGAGCGTGCTCCGCGGAGATGCGATGGGGCTGCTCGCGGGCCTGGCCTGGGGGGCCACCACGGTGGTGATCCGCACCTCCTCGTTGTCAGACGCACCGCCCACGCAGACCCTGCTGTATCAGCTGGTGGGGGGCGCCGCGCTGCTGCTCCCCGTGGCCCTGCTCACGGGACAGGCCGGCCCCATCACCATGACCCCCGTGGCCTGGGCGAGCCTGTTCTTCCAGTGCGTCATCGTCTGCTTCGCCACCTACCTCGTGTGGTTCTGGCTGCTGCGCCACTATCTCGCCTCCAATCTGTCGGTCTTCTCGTTCATGACGCCCCTGTTTGGCATCAGCGCGGGCATCCTCGTGCTGAATGAACAGGCGGACCTCTCCTTCGCGGTGGGCGCGGTGCTGGTCCTCACCGGGATCCTCATCGTGAGCGGCGCGGGCCTGCTGCGCTCCGCGTCCGCGTTGAAGCAGGGCACGACCTGAGACGGGGACTCCGCGGGTGTGAGCATGGGTTCACTTTCCGCGAGGGTCCCGGTTGTGTATGCAGTTGCTTCATGACCTCTCGACGCGTTTTCGGCGCCACCCCCTTCAACGTCCCCGGCGAGTTCATCGGCATCGACTTCTCCCCGGACTCGAAGCGCCTGTGGGCCGCGCTCTCCATGGGGGATTACGGTTCGTCTCACGTGGTGTCGTTCGATGTGGCGAGCGGGAACGCGGTCGGACAGCACAAGGCCCGCGGTCACCTCCGGGTGGTGCACGCGCTGCCAGGGAATGAGGTCCTCCTGGGCGGGTGGGGGATCTTCCACCGCCTCTCCGCGAAGGGCGCGGGGGGCTGGACGATGGAGGGAGGGCAGCACAGCCGCCTGGCCGGCGTGAGCGCGGACCGGTCCCGGTTCGTCACGATCGAGGACAACGTGGCCCAGGTCCTGGACGTGGAGCGCCACACCGTCGTCCACACGCTCAAGGAGAGGGAAGGCGACCTGTATGCCGTCGCCTTCAGCGCGGACGGCGCGTGGTTCGCGACCGGGTCGTCGAAAGGCGTGGTCCGCCTGTTCGACGCGCGGACCGGCAAGGAGCAGGCGAAGCGCAAGAGCACCATGGTCGCGGCCCTGGCCTTCTCGCCCTCCGGCGGGCACCTGCTCCTGGGCCACGGCAACGGCAAGGTGGAGCTCTGGGACCTGCCAACGCTGAAGCCGGTGAAGCCCTTCGTGGGCCGGCACGAGTTCGGCAAGGGACTTGGCCCCGCGGGTTGCCGGTGGGTGGGCTTCTCCGCGGACGGCACGTGCGCGTACTCGCTGGGCAACGAGGGCCTGGTGCGGACCTGGAGCGTGCCGGATGGCGACGAGGGGCCGACCCTCAAGGTGCCCAAGCGCCACATGCAGGGCCCGGTGACCGCCCTGTCTCCGGATGGGCGGTGGCTCGCCTGCGGCTCGACCCAGGGCGCCCTCAGCGTGTGGTCCACGCAGGACCGCAAGCCCCTCGCCGGTGAGGCCGCGCCGTCGCCCATCCTGGGGCTGGCGCTGACGCCAGACGCCGTCGTCGCCGCGTCGAACAAGGCCTTTGTCTCCTGGGACCTGGGCTCTGGCGCGCGCAAGGAGGTGGAAGCCAACTTCGCGCACACGGACGTGAAGGCCCTGTCGTCCGGGACGCTGGTGCGGCTCGACTCCTCGTCCATCTACGTGGAGGAGTCGCTCAGCGAGGAGTCCCGCGAGGCCTTCGAGCTGGTCAGCTACGCCTCGGGGCCGTTCGCCCTCTCCCGGGATGAGACGCGGATCGCCGCGCCCTCGCAGGAGCGGGCCCAGGTCTGGGGGCTGAAGCGGGCCCTGCTCCAGGCGGACCTGGTGCACAAGGAACGGGTCCGGGCCTGTGCCTTCGGGCCCGAGGATGCCTGGCTGGCCACCGCGGACGATGCCTTGCACCTGTGGCGGCTGGGGAAGACACCGGAGCGCATCCGGGACATCGCGCTGGATGGAGGCGGACAGGTCGAGGGGCTCGCGGTCTCTCCCCGCGGATGGATCGCGGCGAGCGTGATCGACATCGACCGCGATGACGCGAACAGCTGGCTGCTGCTCGTGGATCCGCGAAGCGGCGAGACGCTGCGCAAGCTCAAGCGGCCCGACGCGGTCCTGGGGCAGGTGTTCTTCGCGGGCGACACCCGCGTCGTGGTGGCGGATTCGCTGGGGCGGCTGCTCCACGTGGACGCGACGGATCCGGCGAACGCGCGCTGGCTGGAGCCCGTCCCGGAGGACGCCAGCCCCACCTCGCTGGTGAAGGAGGCGCGGCCCCTCGCGCGCCGAGGCGACACGGTCGCCCATGTGGGGCCGGACGGCAGCGTGGTGGTGGAGACGCTGAAGGACGGTCCGCTCGACAAGGGAGCGCCCTTCCTGTTGGACGAAGAGAAGGAGCCCAAGGGCAAGAAGGCGAAGAACGTCCTGGCCCAGAAGCCTGACGGCCTGTTCGAGAAGCGTCTGGAAGGGGCCTGGTTCTTGTTCGGAGGCCGCTTCAGGGAGGCGACGCCCGCGTTCCGGGAGGGCCTGCTGAAGGAGCTGGGTGCCGCGGTCGCGGCCAGACCCGACGCGAAGATCACCCACCTGGTGTTGGGGACCGGGGCCGCCGCCAGCGTCGCCGAGGGGCTGAAGGCCAAGGGCGCGACGTTCACGGAGCTCTCCGAGCGACACTTCATGGAGCTGCTGCTGCCGACCACGGCCGAGGCCCTGGCGATGCTCCGGAACGAGGTGAAGGACGGTGAGGCGCGCTGGAATTCATGGCGCAAGCGTTACATGGACGCCCATGGGGAGCAGTACCCGGTCCCGTTGCAGGGCGCGGACCTGGCGGGGCTCAAGCTGGGCGCGTACCTGCTGCTGGTGATGGACTTCACCGAGGCCCTGCTCCAGGGGGCGGACTTCACGAAGGCGCGCCTCTCCGACACGGTCTTCCGTGGCGCGGACCTGCGCGAGGCGAACTTCAGCAAGGCCCGCTGCTACCGGACCGTCTTCTCCGGTGCGAACCTCCGGGGTGCCCGCTTCGAGGGCGCGGAGTTGTCGTCGAACCGCTTCGACGGCGCGGACCTGCGCGACGTGGACTTCTCGGGCGCCAAGATGAACTACGTGGACTTCCGGGGCGCGGACCTCACTGGCGCGCGAATGCCAGACAACGCGAAGGACTCGAAGTACGACGAGAAGACCCGCTGGCCCAAGGGCTACAAGCCCTAGCCCCGCTCCCGCGGTGGGGGAGGGCAGGGCCCGCTGGTTCCGGGGTACCTTCCACGTCAACCTCCCGGATGCGCCGGATGGCCACGCCGTGGTGGACTACCGGGACGGGCGATTGCGACTGGAGACGGTCTCCGCCGGGTTGCCATTGCGTAGCTGAGAGGAACCTGTATGCCGACCTCCGCCGAAGACACCCTGAAGCAACTCCGCGACGCGCTCCAGCAGCGCAAGGCCACTGAGCGAGCGCAGGTGGCGGAGGCCCGGGCCATGTCTGGCAAGGAGCCCTTTGACATAGAGAAGCTCCACGCCCTCTACAACCTCACGTGGGATATCCATGATGCGCCGCTCACTTCAGACATCATCGAGGACTACGAGCGGCGGTACTACCTGGAGTTGCCCCGGGTAAAGACGCTCCCGCAGTTCGCGGAGTATCTGGCCATGCTGCGCGACAACGACGCGACCTGAAGCCGGGCGGACGTCCGCGTCCGTGCCAGCCGGTGCACACCGTGCAGCCCGCTGCACGCGCAGCGGCATGGCTCTCAGAGGACGCGGCCGCGGGCATGACGGTTGCTATTGTGTCCTGCATGTCCAACCGCCTCCTGCTCCTCCTTGGCGTCCTCACTGCGTCCGTGGCCCACGCTGAAGCTCCCTCAATGCCCCGGGACGAAACCTGGCTCATGGTGGGTCCCCTGTTCAGCAGTTCGGCGCGCGGGACGGGCGTGGGCCTGGAGGCGTCCCTCAACATCGCGGACGACATCCATACCTTCGGGGTGTTCGGCCAGGCGCAGCGGATGGAGGACTCGCATACCCGGCTGAGCGCAGGCGTCCAGACCAGCCTCTTGCTGTTGGGGCTGGAACTGGGCGTGATGCACGAAACGGAATCCCGGGCGCACGTGGCCACGACGGGGCTCCAGGTCACGCCCTATTTCTCCTTCATCTACGGCTCGGTGGGCCTGCGCCTGGGCATCCCGCTGTCCGCAGCGGAGGACCACCGGCCCCGGTATGGCTTCGAAGGGGCTGTGGTCCTGAGCTTGAAGCTTCCTGTGTTGTTGGGCGGGCGCACCGTCGCGCGCTTTCCCCATCTGTAAGCCTGCTCAGAGTGCTTTGACGTAACCGGAGACTTTCGGATTGCAGTCGCCGACCTTCTTCAGCGCGGTTTCGGCTGCCTTCTTCTCCGGGTGGATGCTCGTCACGATGAACAGCCCCGGCGTCAGGCGCTTGTGCGGCGTGGTTTCGAGGACCAGGAAGCCGCTCGCGCAGCCCTGAGCCAGCTGCGCGCTGTCACGGGAGGCGATGGCCTCCTGGACCGTCTTGAAGCTTCCGATGATGGCCGCGTAGCGCGCGGGGCGGTTCCGGAGCTCCTTCACCACTTTGCGGCCAGCGGCATCCCAGCGGTAGGTGTCGAGCTTCCACTCGTCGGGCTCGGCGGAAAGAAACGCATACTCCCTGAAGAAGCCTTCGACGGGTGAGCCCGGCGTCAGCGGGTACGGGCCGACGTGGGAGCTCTCCGGACCCGCGAAGTTCTCATCCCCGTTCCAGGCTTCCGTCACCCCGCCGTCCTTGACCACGTAGAGGCGGTGATGGCGATGGACGTGTTCGAATCCGCCCTGCTGGGTGACGAGGAGGCCCCACTCCCCGGCCTCCAGCCGCACCGGCTGGACGGAGGTCGTGACGTTCTGTTCCTCCTCGCCGGAGGTCCAGCTCTCGGGGGACGCGGCTTGAATCCCGTACGCCATGCCGGCGGGCAGCTTCGCCTTCCTCTTCCCGCCAGCACCTTCGCTCAACTCAAGCTCCAGCTGGCAGGTGTCGCCTGCCTTGTGGCAGCCCGTCGAGCGCAGGACGTACATCGCCCCGGTCGTCTCGCTCGCCTTGAAGCGCTTGAGCTCCCCCTGCGCCGCGGGCTCGGCGCTGACCGCCGGAACGCTCGCGCCCAGGAACATGATGAACACCGAACCCAGCGCGGACCGACTTCCAAAGTCCATCTCTCCTGCCTCCCTGATTCCGACCTCAGTGTTTTCCGCTTGAGAATTTCACGCCGCCGTTCGGGCCTCCAGGGGGCATCAAGGGAGTACAGTTCCGCCCTTTCCCCAGAGGGAGGAGAGCGCATGGGCTGCTACGTGTTGGGTCTCCAGGAGATCGACCAGACGCAGGTCGCGCTCGTGGGCGGCAAGGGCGCGCATCTCGGGGAGCTTTCGCGGATCGACGGCATCCGCGTGCCGGCCGGCTTCTGCGTGACGACGGATGCCTTCCTGCGGCTCATGGCGGAGGCGCCATCAATCAACGAGCAGCTCCGGCAGCTGTCGCGCCTGAAGCCGGACGACCGCGAGCAGCTCCGCGCGCTCAGCGCTGAGCTCCGCCGGACCCTCGAAGGGACCGCCATCCCTGACGATGTGGCCGAGGCCATCACCCACGCGCTCGCCCGGCTCGGCGAGCACGCCGCCTATGCCGTCCGTTCGAGCGCGACGGCGGAGGACCTGCCCACGGCTTCCTTCGCGGGCCAGCAGGACACCTACCTGAACGTCGTGGGGACAGCGGCGATCCTCCAGCACGTCAGCCGGTGCTGGGCCTCGCTCTTCACCGAGCGGGCTGTCATCTACCGCCTGCGTAATGGCTTCGACCACCGGAAGGTCCGCATGGCGGTGGTCGTGCAACAGATGGTCTTCCCGCAGGCGGCAGGGATCCTGTTCACGGCCGACCCCATCACCTCCCACCGGAAGGTCACTTCCGTGGAGGCCAGCTTCGGCCTCGGCGAGGCCCTGGTCTCCGGCCTGGTGAACGCGGACTCCTACAAGGTGCGGGACGGCGAGGTCATCTCCAAGGCAATCGGCACCAAGCAGCGGGCCATCCACGCCTTGCCGGCGGGCGGAACGCAGGAACAGGCGATCGCGCCGGAGCGGCAGCGGCAGCCCGCGCTGACGGATGCGCAGGTCGTGCGGCTCGCGCAGCTGGGCCGGCAAATCGAAGCGCACTTCGGCCGTCCCCAGGACATCGAATGGTGCTTCGTCGACGACGCGTTCTTCTTCGTGCAGAGCCGGCCCATCACCACGCTGTTCCCCATCCCCGAGGCCAGCGACCGGGAGAACCACGTCTACGTCTCCGTCGGCCATCAGCAGATGATGACCGACGCCATGAAGCCCCTGGGGCTCTCCCTGTTCCAGCTGACGGCCTTGCGGCCAATGCTCGAGGCCGGCGGGAGGCTGTTCGTCGACATCACCCAGCTGCTGGCATCGCCGTCAGGCCGTGCGGTCCTCGTGGACGGCCTGGGGAAATCCGATCCGCTGATCCGGGATGCGCTGCAGACCCTCATGGGCCGCGGCGACTTCATCCGGCCCCTCCCGGACGCGAGTCCCGGCAGGCCGCCAGCTGGCGGCGCACCCGCCCCGATCGAAACCGATCCGGCCATCGTCGACGAGCTGATTGGCCGCAGTCAGGCCTCCATCGCCGCCTTGAAGCGCGACATCCAGACGAAGTCGGGGCCAGCGCTGTTCGACTTCATCCTGACGGACATCCAGGAGCTGAAGCGGCTGCTGTTCGAGCCGCGAAGTCATCAGGTGATCATGGCCGGGATGGAGGCCACCTGGTGGCTCAATGATCAGCTGCAGGCGTGGCTGGGTGAGAAGAACGCAGCCGACACGCTCACGCAGTCCGTCCCCAACAACGTCACGTCGGAGATGGGGCTGGCGCTGTTGGAGGTCGCGGACGTGATCCGCCCGCACCCGGAGGTGGTGGCCTTCTTGCGGCAGGTCGAAGACGACGGCTTCCTGGACCCGCTGGACACGCTTCCGGGCGGGCGGGAAGCGCGAGACGCCATCCGCGCCTATCTCGACAAGTACGGCATGCGCTGCGTCGGCGAGATCGACATCACGAAGCCGCGTTGGAGCGAACGGCCCACCACGCTCGTGCCCATCCTCCTGGGCAACATCCAGAACTTCGAACCGGGTGCCGGCGCGCGACGCTTCGAGCAGGGACGTCAGGAGGCCTGGAAGAAGGAACAGGAGCTGCTGGCGCGCCTGCGGGCCCTGCCGGACGGGGAGGGGAAGGCCGCGGAAACCAAGCGGATGATCGACCGGGTCCGGACCTTCATGGGGTACCGGGAGTATCCCAAGTACGGCATCGTCAGCCGATACTCCGTCTACAAGCAGGCCCTGCTGGAAGAAGCCGCGCGCCTCGTGCAGGCCCACGTGCTGCGTGACAAGGAAGACATCTTCTATCTCACGCTCCAGGAGCTCCACGACGTCGTGCGCACGCACCAGGTGGACGACCTGCTCATCCGTCAGCGCAAGGACGCGTTCCGGTCGTATCAAGCGCTCACGCCGCCCCGGGTGCTCACGTCGGAGGGCGAGGTCATCGCCGGGGCCTACCGGCGAGACGATCTGCCGGCGGGCGCGCTGGTGGGTCTGGCGGTTTCCGCCGGGACCATCGAGGGGCGGGCCCGCGTCATCCTGGACATGTCGGAGGCCAGGCTCGAAGCAGGCGACATCCTGGTCACCGCCTTCACGGACCCGAGCTGGACGCCGTTGTTCGTGTCCATCAAGGGGCTGGTGACGGAGGTCGGTGGCCTGATGACCCACGGCGCGGTCATCGCACGGGAGTACGGCTTGCCAGCCGTCGTGGGCGTGGAGCAGGCCACCCGGTTGATCCGGGACGGGCAGCGGATCCGCGTGCATGGGACGGACGGGTACGTGGAGCTCCTGTCCCAGCCAGACGAGGCGCTCCGGCGGTGAGCACCGGAGCGCCAGGGACTACTCGGCGACGTACACGAGGGTGTCCCCCTGGTAGAAGGGACGGTAGCGCACGCTGCCGCACTGCTGATAGGCGACGCCGCCCACCGTCGTGGCCGCGCAGCCCGCGGGGAGCGACGTGACGGTGGTCGCGCCCGCTGGCGCCGCCACCACGGTCGTGTTGTTGCCGTACATGGCGTCTTGACGGGCGGACGTGCGCCGCGAGGTGCGCCGCGCCACCCGGCGCGACGTGCCGTAGTACTGGGCCAGGGCCAACTCCGGGAGCATGTCTCCCAGGAAGAAGAGCCCCAGCAACATCGCCGCCGCCCGCTGGCGGGGCTTGCGCGAGTGCGTTGTCATTTCGAGCCTCCTTGCTGCGCTCCGCCCTTCGAGTCCGGTGCGAGGAACGACACGCGCGTGGCATCGCGTGGGGGCGTGAACTGGAATTGGTCCGGGGTGAGCTGGGGTGACAGGTTCCACTCGGACAGGGTCACCGAGTACTGCGGCGCTCCCGGCAGGTCCCGCGAGGTGATGACGTACTTGAGCGGCAGGGGCCGCGGGCCGTCCTCCACCCACAGTTCCCAGTCCACGCCGTCGCGGTTGCGGAACGCCAGGTGGTGCACGGGCACGCCGTTCACCTTGGCGCGGCCGAGGTATTTCCCGGAGCGCACGTCCTCGGTGAGGGCTTTGTAGGGATTGCTGACGAGCAGGTCACCGCCGGGCGCATCCAATCCGAGCTTCTGCGAGGCCATGTCCAACGTGGCATCCAGGGTGGAGGGGGCAGGCGTCGTCGCATAGGCGTTGGCCTGCTCGCCGAGGACCGAGAGTCGCTGGCCGTCATAGAAGAGGTGGAGTCGGGCCAGGTCTCCGGCGCGATCCACGCGGAGCCGGTTGGGCCGCTGCAGGCGCACGTCGCCCGCGCGCTGCAACTGAATCTTCTGCCCCGAGTCGAGCACTTCATCGAGCGTCCCCTCGGTGCGGACGGAGAACTCACGTTGCTCGGCCAGGAAGTCGCCCATCTGGCGCAGGATGCGCTGGGCCTGGGGATCGATCTTCGCATCGGACCCGGTGCGCTCGGCGGTTGCTTGCTCCTGCTGTGCGCCCGCGAGCAGGGGTGTCGCTCCCAGGAACAGGGCGAGCAGGGGCCCGCACCACCTCTTCCTGAACCTCGCGCTGCTACCTGTGTCTGTCATGAACCCCTCCTGTCCCCAGGACGTTGGGGACAGGGCCGTGGGGCTCAAAGGCTCACCGGTTCAACCGCCGCGCTGTCTGGTGCCTTGCAAAAGGCCGACACCGCGGACCGACATCAGTGGGCCGCGCTGGGGGGGCTCGTGCCAGGCGGGTGCGCGTCGCCGTTGTCGTGGCGCACCTGGGTTGGAGTGTTCCGGATGGCCAACTCCTCCATGGTGGCGAAGGTTCGGAAGGCCCACCAGCCCAGGCTGAACCACGGCGGGGATTCGATCTTTCCCTTGATGGCCACGTTCATCACTCCCGCCGTCGCGAAGCCCAGCGCCGTCAGCGAGCCCAGGTCCACGTGGCCCTCGGTGGCTCGGAGCAGATCCGCGTTGAGCTCCTTGATGAACGAGGTGGCCGCTCGCGCCAGGCCGCTGCCCTGCTCGAGGGACCGCAGCAGGGGCTCCCCGTCGGGCAGTTCCTCTCCAGGGCGCGCCACCGTGTCCGCGCCGGTGATCCGGCGCACCTCCTCCAGCAGGCGCTCGACGTCCACTTCCTCGGGGTCGTGCCTGCACAGCACGCTGCCGGTGAAGGGCCGCACCTCCACTTCGCTGATGCCCTCCACCAGCAGCAGGTCGTCCGCCAGCGACGCGGCCACCTTCCCGGCGTGCCGCAACCATGGCAGCCGCAGGCGCGTGCGACCCGGCGACGAGTGGATGACGTGGATGCTCTTCACCATGTGCGCTCTCCTCCCTAGGCCCGGGCTTCGTCCGTGGGACGCGTGCGGTGGCCTCCGCGAGCCCTCGCTTTCGCCTCCGCCATCAAATCCTCGAGGTCCTCGTGCTTCATCGCGGCGCGCGCCATCACCATGTCGACGAAGTGGTAGGCCGAGGTGGCCATCTCCACGAGGAGCGGCCGCAGGTGCTTGGTCATCAGCACGGTGCCCGCGCCCGCGCCGTAGCCCATGAGAAAGGAGGGAAGGTCGAACTTCATGCAGGTGTCTCCAGGAAAGAGGCTGTGTCAGTCATCCGCCGCGCCCGGCGCACCACCTGCGCGCCCCACGCGGGCGTCGCGCCCACCAGGGCCGGGAGGAGCAGTCCCGCGGCCAGCCCGCCGAACGTCAGCGGCGTGGGCGCTGGAAGGCGTAGAACGCGCCGCAGCGGCGGGAGGGTGAGCGCCGCCGCGTGCAGGGCCGTGGCGCCGCCGACGAAGGCGTACATGCGCCACTCGCCGTCCGCGGGGATATGCCGCCGCGCCGCCCGGGGCGCGCGGCACACGGCCGAATAGCCGAGCTGCACAGCGGTGAGCATCCCGAACGCCAGCGGCGGGCCCCCCACTGCCATCCCCAGGGCTCCAAAGCCCGCCATCAGCGCGCCGTCCCGCGCCACCCGCCGCACCGCCCGGCTTGTGAGCAGCGGCATCCCCGGGGGCGCCGGAGGCCGGTCGAGGATGGCCGGGTCTCCCGGCTCCAGCGCCAGGGCGATTCCCGGCAGCGTGTCCGTGAGGAGGTTGATCCACAGCAGCTGCAGCGGCGAGAGCGGCTCCCGCAAGCCCAGCAGGCTCGCGCCCAACACCAGCGTCATCTCCGAGAGGTTGGTCGCGAAGAGGAAGCGCAGCGCCCGGCGCAGGTTGTCCTGGACGATGCGGCCTTCGCCCACCGCGGACATGATGCTGCGCAGGTCCTCGCTGGCCATTACCACGTCCGCCACCGCGCGCGCCATGTCGCTGGAGCGCACGCCCACCGCCACGCCCACGTCCGCGGCCCGGAGCGCCGGGGCGTCGTTGATGCCGTCTCCCGCCATGGCGACGATGGCTCCCTGCGCGCGCAGGGCCTTCACCAGCTTCCGCTTGTCGTCCGGGGTCACACGCGCCAGCACCGCGGTACGGGCGAGCCCGTCCGAGAGCGCCTCGCCCGACAGCTCGAGCAACTCCGCCAGCTCATGCGGGCTGAGGGTGTCCCCCTCCAACCCCACCTGCCGGGCGACGGCCTCGGCCGTGCGGGGCTGGTCTCCCGTCAACACCACCGTGCGGATGCCCGCGCCTCGCGCCTGGCGCACCGACTCCGCCGCGCCCTCGCGCAGCGGGTCCCTCAGCCCCACGAAGCCGAGGAAGGTGTACCCCTCCGTCGGCGCGGGGCCTGCGTCCCCATCAAGCCGCCGCCAGGCCAGCGCCAGCACGCGCAGCCCGTCCCCCGCCAGCGCGTCGTTGCGCCCCGCCAGCCGCTTCCGCTCCCGCGCGTCCAGCGGCCCTTTCGAGTCCCGTTCGCACATGCCCAGCACCTGCTCGGGAGCTCCCTTGAGGAAGGCTACCGTGCCATCGCCGGGCGCATGGTGGACGCTCACCACGTAGTGGACGGCCTCGGAGCGCTCGAGGAGGTGGCGGCGGGGAAAGGCGCGGCGCAGCGCGGCCCCGTCCAGCCCCGCGGCATGCGCGGCGGCCACCAGCGCCTTCTCCGTGGAGCTGCCGGACACCTCCAGCGTCTTGCCGCGGTGGTGGATGTCCACGTCGCTGTTGAGCAGTCCCAGCGCCAGCGCCAGCGTGGGGGGATCCTCCAGCACGGCCTGGGGGCGCGCACGCAGCGAGGACAGCTCCAGGGGGCCATCCCCCAGGTCCAGCACCTCCAGCCGCATCTCGTTGCGCGTGAGGGTGCCCGTCTTGTCCGCGCAGATGACGGTGACGCCTCCGAGCGCTTCGGCGGCCACCACGCGCCGCACCACCATGCCGCGCGCGTGCAGCCGCTGCATGGCGCGCAGCAGCGCCGCGGTCGCCACCAGGGGCAGGCCCTCGGGGAGCGCCGCCACGCCCAGCGCCACCGCGCCGCGCAGCACCTGGGGCCCGGAGCGGCCGTGGGCCAGGCCCGCCAGGGCGGACAGCGTCGCCGCGCCCACGGAGGCCACCGCCACGCGCCGGTCCAGCTGGCCCATCTTGCGCGTCAGCGGCGTGGACGGCGCGGACTCCTGCGCCACCAGCTCCCGCACGCGCGCCATCTCCGTGTCCGCGCCCGTGGCCACCACCAGGGCGCGCCCACGGCCCGACGCCACCGAGCTCCCCGCGAACAACAGCGACGTCCGCTCGGCCAGCGGCGCGCGCGCATCCACCGGCGCGGCCTGCTTGGGTTGCGGCTCGCTCTCGCCGGTGAGGGGCGCCTCGTCCGCGCAGAGCCGGTGCGCCTCCAGCACGCGCATGTCCGCGGGCAGCACGTCGCCAGCGCTCAGCAGCACCACGTCCCCGGGCACGAGCTCCGCCGCGGGCACCGGGCGGAGGACGCCGCCGCGCAGCACCTGCGCCATCCCCGCCTCCAGCTTCTGCCACGACGCGAGCAGCTCCTGGTTGCGGCGCTCGATGCGGTAGCCGATGCCCGCGTTGAGCCCCACCACCGTGAGGATGGCGCTCGCCTCCAGCCCGTCTCCCGCGAGCGCCGAGGCCCCCGCCGAACCCAGGAGCAGCATCGTGGGCACGGTGGCCAGCTGCGAGCCCAGCATGGCCAGGCGCGAGCGCGGTGCCTCCTCTTGCACGATGTTGGGACCAAAGCGCTTGAGGCGCCGGGCCGCCTCCTCGGAGGCAAGGCCCTGCGCCGTCCCGTCCAGCCGGGCCAGCACCGCGTCCACGCTCATCGCGTGCCACGGCTCCCGGGGTCCACGCTGCGTGCCTTGCGCCAGGCGGGCCTTGAGCGGCGTGGGGCCGCGAGTGGGTTGGGCGTCGGGCTCCTGGCTCAGCCGGGACAGCAGCGGGGCCTCCGGCGCGTAGCGCACCAGCAGCCGCCCGGTGCGGGGCTCCGCGCTCACGTCCACGACGCCGGGCCAGGTGGCGAAGGTTCGCTCCATCCGCCTGCAGAGAAAGGTGTTCCACCGCAGCTCGGGGACCTCCAGGCGCAGCCTGCGCGCCGCGGTGGAGTGCCGCACCACCCTCGCCGGTGCGCACTGCCCATCCATGAGGAACACCACCATTCGCAACCCCCCCGACCGGCTTTCCGAACGTGGGGATGGCGGCCCGCCGGAACAACACGGTCCGGCGGGCCAGCGAAGGACGCGGGGATGACACCCAGTCCCCCCTCCCGGTGGAGGCGTTTTGTGAAGGATTGGCTCCTTTCACCAGCAAACAATTCCATCCCGCGCGCACGCAGCGGTCGCCCTCCTCTACGGAGCGACCACGGGCGCAACGGCAACAAGGTCCACGACATCGGCTACAACTGCAAATACATCCAGAACATCTCCATCCGTTCAATCTCGCAGGTCTTGTCGAACCAGCGCGAAGGAAGGGCCTGGGCGCGCTTGACGAAAAGCCCGCCCAGGCTCTTTCCTCACGGCATGAAAACGCCTCTCGCCATGTTCGTGAGTGCAGCGTTCACCCTTGCCTCGGTCCCCGCGCCCGCCCAGGAGCGCGCGGAGGAGCTGCTCGGCGGCAAGCCTCCCCCCACGGGCACCGGGATGCTCGTCACCGGCAGCATCTTGTCCGGCGTGGGCGCGGTCAACCTGCTCACGTCGCCTCTCTGCAAGACGAGCCTGATTCCTCGCGACACGCAGGATGTCTGTCTTGGGTCCTCCCTGGTGATTGGCGGCGTCTTCGCGGCCGTGGGGCTCCCGCTCCTGTTCGTGGGCATCAGCCGCCACAACACCTACGTCGAATGGAAGCGGCAACACCGCACCCTCTCGTTGCTCACCGACGTTGGCGTCGCGCCGACTCCAGGCGGGGCCGCGCTCACGTGGAGCGCCTCGTTCTGAAGGCTCAACCGGAGCGGCGGCGCTTGATGGCCTTGGGCGTCCGGGCGAGGTGGAGCATCTGGTAGAGGCTCAGCAGCAGCATCGTCACCGCGCGGGACGCGTCCAGGGCAGGGGACGCTCCCGCCGTGGCGTCCTTCGGGACATGGGGGAGCCAGGACTCCTCCAGCCGGATCCGGAGCCGGAGGTGCTCCCCGGTGATGCGCAGCCGCTGGAGCTTCGCACCGGGCGGAAGGCGCACCGCCTCTTGGGCCCTGTCTGGTGACAGCGCCGCGAGGTCCGGGTGCCGCTTCGCCTTCACGCGCAGCCGGGCCTCCAGGAACAGCGTGTCGTACTCCTTGGACTTCGTGCGACGCCGGGTCGAGTTGGGTCCAGGGACGCAGATCTTGATCCTGCGGCGCTCCACCGCGCTCAGCCGCAGGTGCGAGCCATCCGCCAGCCGCGCCTCCAGCGTGAGCCACGGGTCCAGCACATCCGTCTGGGCCTTCGAAAGGAGCTTCAGGTCATAGAAGCTCGAACCCGGCCCTTCGGGACGCGGGTCGGGACGAAGCCGCAGGCGCACGGGCGTCCTGGGGGCGAGGTCCTCCTTGAGGCGCAGGAGCACCCGGCGGACCAGCTCCGGCCGGCGCTCCACCGCATCACCCGGATGGCCCTCCGCGTGGAAGCGACGGGGCAGCAGGTTGCGAAACCACAGCACGAGGCCCAGCACGACCGCCAGGACGCCCGCCACGACGGACAGGGGGCCGTCCGCGGTGCCAGCGACCCAGATGCACAGGAGGAAGACCCCGAGCCTTGCCAGGGCGGCCAGCCGGTGCCCCACGCGGCTCCGGAAGCGGCGGGCCTTCTGGGTGGGGGGGAGCGCTGCCAGGGCATCCAGCACGCCTGTCAGGGGAGCCTCGAGCTCCAGGGCCTGCGACTTCGGGTTGATGCCTTCAACGGATGCCACGCGGCCCCCTCTTTCCGACATGGGCGTGTTCGGGTGCGGGCATGTTAGCCGCTGCTGCCGGTCCTGCTCACAACATGTCAGGTGCCTCACGGGGTGAGTCCTTGATGCGTCTGTCCCCCAGCCTCAAGAGGTCTGGCGCTTGAAACGCAGCCTGGACGCTGGAGGCCGGGGGCCCTTGCCTGCGCCGGACCCCATCGCGAGCTTGAACCATGAGCGTCAGAGGAGCTTCGCGACGGAACTCACACCTCAGGCCATGGCCATCCCCAAATCGACCGAGCACCTGGAGCAGGGGAAGTAGGGCCCCATCTTTCCGAAGACTCCCGCCTGCTACGGCTTCACCATCGTGGCCAACGTCAAGCCGGGGCGCGCCGATACGCTGCGCGGCTACGGTCAGCGATTGGCCGAGTCCCTCAAGGCCGAGCCCCACTTCACGCGCTCCGGAATCAACACGGCCTTCGAGAACCTCGAGGGTTTCCCCATGGACTGGAAGACGAATACGCAGGCGTTCATCCAGTTCCTCCGGGACCACCAGTGCAACAGCTTCCTCGAGTACGGCGAGTACCCGTACTTCTCAAGCGATGAGATCAAGAAGGCCTTGAAGCTCAAGGCCGCGTTCACCGAGATGCTCGAGCAGATGCAGTAGCACCGCGGCGAGAAGGGCCTGTCATGAGCAAGGCGCCCGCACGGACGTACAACCAGGACCACGCCCCGGCGATATGCGAAGGGGCACCGGCGCGTCAGCGTCTACACGTCCTGGAGCTACCCCGGAGAGGCCAATCGGGATCCGACCGGAATGGACAATCGGTTCTCCACGATGACCGAGGTCCGCCGGGTGCTCTGGCCCACGTATGAGTCCCCGCAGTGGGCGGACCCGCGGAGGTTCCAGCAGGGAATCTCCGGCTCGCTGGATCTCTTCTTCTGGGCCTGGGTGCGGTTCCAGAAGGTCGTCGAGGAGGCCACCGGGTACGCGGTCCCCATGTTCCAGCGGGTGGATCAGGCGGGCTTCACCCTGCCACTCGACGAGCGGGTCCTCGCCGACGCGGACACGCTGCTGGTCTTCAGCCTGGACCACAACGTCACCGAGCAGGTCGCCGCTCCGGAGGAGATCGAAGCGGTCCGCGCGTTCCTCGGGCGTGAAGCACCTGCCTGGTGATTGGCCCCCACCATGATGTCGGGCACTCGGAGGACCTGCAGGAGCGCGCCCTCGAATACGCCCACCATGGCGACGCGCTGGTGCCCCGCCAGCAGCGCTTTGGCAATCATGCGCGCTCGCTGATGCTGGGGCTGGGAATCCCCGTCGAGAACCGCTGGGGCCTGCGCCCCACGGTCGTCGAGGGAACGAGCCGGAGCGTCCCCCTGACGGTGCGCGAGGGCCTGGACACCCGCGGCTGGCTCAACGGGGTCCAGAACTTCAACTTCCACATGCACCTGCCGCACTACGCGGTCACGACGGACGACGCCCGTTCGGTTCGCGCCCTGGCGACGCAGCCCATTGACCTCACCCGGCCCCATCCCTTCACGAACGCGGGGAACACCGAGTTCAACGCCCTGGTGTGGATGCCGCCTGGCGACGGCAGGGCTGGCGACGTGCTGGTGGCGGACTCCACCATCTTCAGCACCCTGTTCGGGGCGGACGAGAGCCTCGAGCGCTTCTGGAAGAACCTGGCCACCGACCACTGACATGCTCGAACTGGACGACATCCAGAGCGGAGTGCTTCGGCCCCGGCCCACGCCGTATGTCGCGACCTACATCCTCCTCCGCATCGACGACCGGAGGGCAGGGCGGGAGCTGATGCGCCGGCTTCTCCCGGTGGTGCCCTCGGCCGCGCATCCGGAGCGTCCGGCCGCTGAATGCTGGGTCAGCGTCTCGCTCACGTATTCCGGGCTCGTGGCGCTGGGCGTGCCGGGGGACTCCCTGGACAGCTTCGCGTGGGAGTTCCGGCAGGGGATGGCGGCCCGGGCGAGGGCGCTGGGGGACGAAGAGGAGAGCAGCCCCGAGCATTGGGAATCACCGCTGGGAACCCCGGACGTCCATGTCGTGCTGACGGCGCTCTCTCCGGACCGGGCCCGGCTGGATGCCGCGCTGGAGCGCGCGGGCGGGGCCCTGCGGGAGCTGGGCGGCGTCCAGGCCCTCTGGCGTCAGGATTGCCACGCGCTCAGCACGGAGCGGGAGCCGTTCGGGTTCAGGGATGGCCTCAGCCACCCGGCCGTCGAGGGGAGCGGCATCCCCGGGAGCAACCCCCATGAGGTGCCGCTCAAGGCAGGGGAGTTCGTCCTGGGCTACCCCGACGAGACAGGCAACCTGCCACCCATGCCCCATCCCGACGTCCTGGGCCGCAATGGGACGTACATCGTCTTCCGCAAGCTCCATCAGCGGGTGGCCGCGTTCCGGCAGTACCTGAAGCAGGGCGCGAGCCGGCCCGAGGACGAGGAGCTGCTGGCGGCGAAGATGATGGGGCGGTGGCGCAGCGGCGCGCCCCTGGCGCTGTGCCCGCACCATGACGACGCCTCCCTGGGCGCCGACCCCCGGCGCAACAATGACTTCCACTACGCGGATGATCCGACCGGCTACAAGACACCTCCCGGGTCGCACGCCCGGCGCGCGAATCCCCGTGATGCGTCCGTCGCGGGAGTGGTGCGGCTCCACCGGATGATCCGGCGCGGAACCGCCTACGGGTCCGAGCTCCCCGAAGGCGTCCTCGAGGATGACGGCGCCGACCGGGGGTTGATGTTCGCCTTCATCGGCTCGCACCTCGGACGGCAGTTCGAGTTCGTGCAATCCGAGTGGATCAACGGCGGTGAGTTCCTGGGGTTGGGGGAGGCGAAGGATCCGCTCGTGGGCGCCCACGACGGGACCGGGGAGTTCGCCTATCCCAGGCGGCCCATCCCCCGGTGTCTCAAGGGCCTGTCGCGGTTCGTGGTCACCCGCGGAGGCGAGTACGGCTTCATGCCCGGCCTGCGCGCCCTGCGGTGGCTGGCGGACCTGCGGACCTGAACGCCCGGTGCGTCACTTCTCCAGGTCGCCGACGATCTTCTGGAAGGGCGAGGGCTGGCCGGACAGCTTCTGGAAGAAGTTCCGGGCGTCGGTGCCCTCGTCGTAGTTCTTGAAGGCCTGGTCGTTGCTGTTCTTCCCGTCGGGCTTCAGGCCCGAGTAGTCCTGGCGGGAGGGCAGGCCGTGCTCGGCGCGGATGGCGTTCTCGGACGGGGCCCAGTTGTTCTTCGTGTGCGGCGTGGGGCGCAGGCCGATGGTCTCGAACTCCTCCGAGAGGCGGAGGCGGTTGTCGACGGTGGCCTTCATGTTGTCCGAGTGCGCCGGGTGCTGCTTGAAGACGTCCGCGTTGCTGTGCTTGCTGGCGGCCAGGGGGCTCACCTGGAGGCCGTTGGACGCGCGCCAGGCGTGGACCGACTCGTGGCCCAGGCTGTTGAAGCGCTGGCCGCCGCCGTTCTCGTTGTACTTGATGTCGCTGGCCGTGCCGGCGCCGGGCTGCCCGTCGAAGCGGTACGCCGGGCGGGTGGACGACAGGGTGCCGTCGTTGCGCGGCACATGCGAGTTGGGCATCGCCGAGTTGCGGCCCGAGTAGATGTCCATCGACGTCAGCGGCTGGCGCAGCGTCCCCGTGGCGCCGGGGTTCACGGCCTGGGTGCGGCCGTTGATGTCGTTCAGCATCTGGTTGCCCACGGGCTTGCTCGTGAGGCGGTTGGTGGAGTTGCGCACGTCCTGCGTGAAGTCCGCGAACTGCGCGCCGGACTGGCCGCTGTCACGGCGGGTCCGGATGCCCTGGAGCTTGGGGTCCACCACGCCGTAGTCGGTGGGCTTGAGGTTGTTCTTGCCCGCCTGCAGCTCCGCGGGCGTCGCCACCGGCTTCGGCTTCGCGGTCTCGGGCTTCGCCGGCACGCTGCCGCTGCGGGGGCGGGAGGTGGAGCTGGAGCCGAACGACGAAGAGGGCTTGGAGAACGAAGAGGAGCGCAGCTTCATGGGAGGGCCTCGGAAGTGGAGTGCAGCGACGGACCACCCCTACTGCACCCCGCGTGCCCACCGTTTCACGGCCCTTCGCTTCGTGATTCCAGGAGGTTGCGTCGAAGTGGAGGCCCCGCCCTGGTGACTGGAGTCGGGGGCCTGATGTCTGGAGACATCAGGCCCCGACCCGCCGCTGTCAGTTCGCGGGCCCGATGTAGACCTGCTTCACGACCTGCGTCTGGTTTCCGGCCGCATCCGTGGCGGTCACCAGCAGCGGGACATAGCCCCGGTTGACCAGGTCCACCGTGTGGGTGACCGTGCCGGTGCCGCTGTCCACCGTGCTGGTCTCCAGCCACTGGGTCGTCACGCGCGTGGGCGTGGCGTCCTGGATGGAGGAGGTGACGACCACCAGGGGACTGGAGAGCGTCTCATCCTCCCGAGGCGAGATGATGGTGACGACGGGAGGCGTGAGGTCCACCGTCACCGTCATCTGCTTGCGCGTGACGGCCCCGCTCGCATCGGCGGCGGCCAGCTCCACGACATGGGTGCCTTCCGCCAGGTCGAGGAAGGTGAGGACGAAGCCCCCGCTGAGGTCCGGCGTCACGGGGATGGGCATGCCCCCGTCCACCGTGAAGGAGGCCTGGGTGATGGACGCGCCACCGGCACGAGGCGTGCTCCAGCCACAGGCCATGAGGGTCGTCTCCTGCGTGTAGCGCGGCAGGTTGCACATCGTGACGTGGGGCCCATCGTCCGGCGGCTCCTGCACGGTGACGTGGAAGCCGCACGTGGAGGTATTGCCAGCGGCGTCCCGGGCGTCCACCACCGTCAGTGTCTGGCCCACGGGGAACAGGCTCCCTGAAGCGGGCCGGTAGCTCACCGTGACGGCCGACACCGCGTCGGTGGCGGAGGCCGCCGGGTAGCTCACCGTGGCGCCTTCGGCGCTGGCCGCCACCACCGTCACGTCCTGGGGACAGGTGAGCGCGGGCGCCGTGGTGTCCACGACCGCGACGGTGAAGACGCAGGCCGCGGTGTTGCCCGCCTCGTCGCGGGCCGTGGCCGTCACGGCCGTCTGACCCAGCGCGAACGGGCCGCCGCGCGCGGGGCTGTAGCTCACCTGAGGCGTCGGCGTGACGTCGTCCGTCGCCACGGCGTCGGGCCAGGTCGCGGTGGCACCCGCACCGCTCGTGGCCTCCACGGTGACGGCCGGAGGACAGGTCACGGACGGCGGCGTCGTGTCGTCGATGCCCTCCCCAACCCGCCACAGCTCGGTGCCGGTGAGTCCGTCATCGGCGGTGAAGTACAGCACGCCGCCGCTGACGGTCAGCTGATCCGGCACCGACGATTCCGGTCCCTCCCGGAGGTCCGCCACCCGCCGGGTGCCCTCCGGGGTGCCATCGGTCACCCACAGCTCGCGGCCGGAGGTCCCGTCATCCGCCGTGAAGTAGATGAGGTCCCCCAACACCGTGAGCTTCTCGGGCGAGGATCCCTGCGTGCCGGGACGGATGTCCTTCACGAGCTCCACCGCTTGCGCGCCATCCGTCCGCCACAGCTCCGCCCCGAACGTGCCGTCGTCCACGACGAAGTACAGCCAGGGCCCCACGGACAGCCACTGCTTCGGCCACGCGTCGCTAAACCACTTCCTCGGCAGCGACAGGAGGCGCACGGTCCCCTCGGACGTGCCATCCGTCCGCCACAGCATGGGCACCCCGTTCTCCGAAGTGGTGAAGTACAGGCCTCCCTGTCCGGGCGTCAGGTAGTCGTAGCTGTACTCGAAGGGGCGGACGGTCCCCGTCGGCACGACGTCCGTGACCTTCACCGTCCCGGCCTCGGTGCCGTCGGTCCGGTGGATGAAGGGAACGCCTGTGTCGTCGTAGGCCACGAAGTAGAGCAGGCCCTCGTAGGGCGTGAGGTCACTGGGGACAGAGGGTGCATTTCCCGACCGGATGTCCTTCACGCGCACGGTCCCGTTCGGCGTGCCGTCCGTCTTCCACAGCTCCAGGTCGCCCGTGGCCTCAAAGGGCGTGAAGTAGAGCGTCCCATTGAACGGGGTGAGGCTCTGGGGCGCGGAGCCGCCCGGCCCCGGGATGAGATCCAGGACGAGCGTGGTGCCCGCTTCCGTCCCGTCGCTCCGCCACAGCTCGAAGCCCGTCGTCCCGTCGTAGGCCCGGAAGTAGAACGTCCCGTCCCCCATCCCCACGAAGCCCTCCGGCGCGACGCCGTTCGTCGGCCCGGGAAGGATGTCCTTGAGCAGGCGCGTTCCTGCCGCGGTGCCATCGGTAATCCAGGCCTCGGGGCCGGAGACGCCGTCGTTGGCGCTGAAGACCGCCTTGCCGCCCACGTTCCAGATGAAGCCACCGGAGGACATCAGGCCCGGCCAGAGGTCCTTGATGAGCTCCGTGCTCCCGGGCGTGCCCCGGCTCTTCCACGGCTCGTCGCCAAACTCTGGCGTGCTGGCGCGCAAGAAGAGCGTGCCATCGATGTCCACCAGGCTCACCGGTCGCGAGCTGTTGACCGGCGACGTCACGAGGTTGCGCACCAGCCGGGTGCCCGCTCCGGTTCCATCCGTCCGCCACAGCTCGCGGCCCCAGACGCTGTCATCCGCGGAGAACCACGCGAAGCCGTCTCCAGCCACGGCAAGGGTCGGGCCGGAGCCGAGCGTACCGGGCCCGATGTCCTGGACCAGCACCGTGCCCGCTTCCGTCCCATCGCTCTTCCACAGCTCCTTCCCGTGGACGTCATCCTGCGCGGAGAACAGCAGCACTCCGCCCAGGTCCACCAGCGGCACGGGCGAAGCGCTTCCGGTGCCGGGCTGGATGTCCCGGACCAGCACGGTGCCCGCTTCCGTCCCGTCGCTCGTCCACAGCTCCGTCCCGTGGGTGTCATCGGTGGCGCTGAAGAAGAGCTCTCCGTTCGAAGTCTTCAGGCTCGAAGGATTGGAGCCCGTCGCGCCTGGGAAGATGTCCTTGAGGCGCCGAGTTCCGTCGGGAGTGCCGTCCGTCACCCACGGCTCCCGGCCGGACGTGCCGTCGTCCGCGGTGAAGAAGACGCGCGAGCCCAGCGCCACCGGGGTAATGGGAAGGGCGCCCCCTGCTCCCGGTTGGATGTCCTTGAGGAGAAAGGTACCCGCGGGCGTCCCATCGCTCCGCCACAGCTCGATGCCGTGGGTGCCGTCGTCCAGCGAGACGTAGAGCACTCCATTCAGCACCACCGACGCGATCACCGAGAAGCTCGAGTTGGGACCCGGACGGATGTCCTTCACCAGCGTGGTGCCGTTCGCGGTGCCATCGCTCCGCCACAGCTCATGGCCCGTGGTGCCGTTGTTGGCGAAGAACAGCAGCGTGCCATTCACGTCGCGCAGCCCGGAGAACGAGGCGCCGGGAGCGTTTCTCCCCGGGTAGATGTCCTTCACCAGCACGGTGCCGTTCGGGGTGCCGTCGCTCTTCCACAGTTCCTGGCCCGTGGTGCCATCGTCGGCGACGAAGAACAGCGTTCCATTGACCGCCGTCAGCCCCTCGGGACGGGAGTCGCCCGATGGATTGATGTTCTTCACGAGGACCGTGCCGGCTTCGGTGCCATCGCTCTTCCACAGCTCATCCCGCGAGAAGAACACCGTGTTTCCCACGCGGGTCAGGTTCCGGGGCTCGCTGTAGGACCCCTGCGGCCAGGGGCCGCCCAGGCGCATCGTTCCGCCCTCGGTCCCGTCGCTCTTCCACAGCTCGTAGTAGGACGACGTTCCGGTGGAGGCCGTGAAGAGCAGCGAGCTTCCCAGGCGCACCGGGTTGCTGGGAGAGGCGCTGGCGTCACCAGGCCGGAAGTCCTTCACCAGGGAGACCGGCGCCTCCAGCCGCTGGCGGGTGGAGACCGGTATGGGCGCGGCCTCCTCCTGCGTTCGTGTATCGCCACAGCCCACCCCGACAAGCACCGCCAGACTCCAGCCCCACCGCCAAAGACATCCATTCCGCATGGGTTTGTGTTCCCCCTGGACGCGGCCGGACGGCCTCCAAGAGCCACCCCTGACCGCGCCTGGAAGCATCTACTCCGAATGTTGACCTCGGGACAATGCTGCCTGAAACACCAGACAAGCGCGTTATCATGGATTGTCTGTTTGTTTTGGCTGCCCAAGGACCGCGAAGGGGCGGGGAGGGACGAGGGGTCCTCCCCGCACTCCGGGTTCAACCTACTGACACGACGCCGGATACGAAGGCGTGATGACGGTCTGTCCTGACTCCGTGAGGGTCAGGACGGAACCCTCCGTGGCGCCGGTCACGGCCTTCGCCGTGGCGGTGAAGCCCGTCGTTCCGTCCAGCGTGACCTTGTAGATGAACCGGCAGCCCGCCACCCAGGACGCGTCCGGGACGGCGGCGCGGGTGCCATTCGAGCACCCCTCCGGCACGAAGCCGATCAGCGGCAGGTTCGTGGAGTAATTATCCCTCTCCGCGAAGTGCGCCTGCTCCGCCACGTGGATGGAGGCCAGGTTGCTCCGGGCCTCCCGCAGCTGGGCCTCGCAGGTGAAGGATTGCGGCGGCAGGCACTCCGCGGAGTCCACGTCGCGGCGCACACCCTGGCGCTCCAGCCAGAAGAGGCGGCCGGAGACGGGGTGGGTGCCAATCTGGAGGGTGATGCCCGCGGACGGCGTCCCCGCCACGCCCTGCGCCACCGCCGTGAAGCCCGGCGAGGGATGCGGCGTGATGCCAGTGACCTTGTAGGAGAAGTTGCACCCGGACACCCAGCCCGCTCCCGGCACGGGGGCGCGGCTGCCGTTCGGACACGCCGCGGGCGCGAAGCCGGCGCTGCCGAGGTTCAGCGTGAAGACATCATTCTCTCCGAAATACCCAGACTCCGCCGCGAAGAGCGACCGCAGCTCGCGGATGGCCTCGCATTCCACCGTGCCGCAATCCACCGGGGTCCCCACGTCCGCCCAGGCGGTCGCGGACAGGCCTGTCATTCCCAGGCACAGCATGGACAGCCACTGCTTCAGGTTCTGCTTCATGAGGCGAGAGCTCCTTCTCGGGAAAAGTCGCGCCTTGGACACGCGCGCCCTGTCACCGGTTCCGCTCGCCTGTCAGGTCCAGGTGCCTGTCTTCGTGTTGTTCGTACACGAAGATTTTCGGGAGAGGGACATGTCGCTGAAGGGGATTGCGCAGGAGACGGTGGGAATCGTGGAGCGGGGGGAGTACGTGGCGCCGTCCGGGCGGCCCGTGCTGTTCCGGGAGCAGGTGGAAGGCGCCCTGCGAGGGACGGTGCTCTACCGGCCCGAAGACTTCGCGCGGCTGCCCCGGCCCGAGCCACGCGCGGGAGGCTCCGCGCTTCGTATCGAAGTCACGCCAGAGAAGACCGGCGCCGCGTCGCGCCGCTGCGTGGAGGTGGACGGCGTGGCGGACGTCGTCGCGCTCAACTTCGCGTCCGCGAAGAATCCAGGCGGCGGCTTCCTGGGCGGAGCGAAGGCGCAGGAAGAGGACCTGGCGCGCTGCTCGGCGCTCTATCCATGTCTGCTCACGCAGCGCGACTACTACGACGCCAACCGTGCGGAGTCCTCGCCGCTGTACACGGACCACGTCATCTATTCGCCCCAGGTGCCCTTCTTCCGCGACGAGGGGCTCACGCTGCTGGAGAAGCCCTTCCAGGTATCCCTCATCACCGCGCCCGCGCCCAACGCCGGCTCGGCCGAGCGGAATGCGCCGCACCTGTTGCCCCGCATGCGAGAGGAACTGCACGCGCGGGCCCTCAAGGTGCTCCAGGTGGCGGCGCACCACGGGCACCGCACGCTGGTGCTGGGCGCGTGGGGCTGCGGTGCCTTCCGCAACAATCCGCACGACGCGGCGGATGCGTTTGCTCGCGCCCTGGATGCGTTCCCCGGCGTCTTCGAGCGCGTGGTGTTCGCGGTGTGGGAGCGGGGAGGGGATGGGCCCAACCTGCGGGCCTTCCGCGAGCGGTTCGCCTGACACGACTCGGACCTTCGTTCAATGACAGCCTCCCAGTCGCAGTCGTGCCGGCCTCCGGGTGAGGGGCATGGCTTGTGCGGATGTCCGGGACTTGGCTAGAAGTCCGCCCCTTATGTTCCGAAAGTCTTTGTCCCTCATGCTTCTCCTTGGCACGCCCATCCCTTGTCCAACGGCAACATCGTCGTGCAGGACACCCTGGGGGTGACGTCGCTGGACGGCGACGGACAGGAGCGCTGGTCGTTGCCCGTCGGTTCCACGTCGAAGCTGGTCGTCACCAGCGACTGGCACATCTCGTTGCTGCACTCCACCGGGACGGTGACCCAGTACGACGGCGACGGGCGGTCGCGGTGGACGTTCACTCCTCAGGTTGGCTCGAGCGGGCAGCACATGGCGGCGGACGCCTTCGGTAACACCTATGTATTGCTGACGCAGGGGAACTTTGACACCGGGGTGGCGCTGAAGCTCATCTCGCTGTCTCGCGAGGGCGTCGAGCGGTGGAGCACCGTCATCAGTGAAGCGCCGATCAACATCGCCTTGGGGTTGGGCGTCATGGGGGATGGGAGCTCCGTCTACGTGGGGGCCGTCGCGTACAACCGGGGCGCCGGTCCGCAGGAGCTGGTGTTCGTGAAGAGCTACGTCCGGAAGCTCAATCCCGCTGGGGTTGCGCTGTGGACGAAGGAGGGCAGCTTCGGCACCGTGTCCTTCACCCCCTCGGGAGAGAGGGTCAACGTCAACAACATCGGCACTCCTCCAGGAGGCTTCGAGGCCACGTGGGTGGACTCCGATGGGAACGTGCTGTGGAAGACGCAGACGTCCCCCAACAAGGGGCCGGGCATGGTCGACACACACGTCTTCCCCTCCAACTTCAACCTCGTCCCCCGGCTGCTCGTCGGTGGCCACGAGCAGGGGCCCAGCACCGAGCTCTACTCGTACGGCCGGGGCTGGTTCGCCGATATGGGCGACAGGACGAAGCTGACTCCGGGGCCCATCACTTACATCGACTCGCGGGATGGAAGTGGGGCCTGGGTCAGCACCCTTGCCTTCGCGGACCTCGCCCTGCATGTGGTGGTGGGCGGCGGCTTCGGCACCCCGGGTGAACCGAAGGGGGGCTTCATTCGCCTGTACGACCCCCGCACGCTCTCCACGGCGCGCTGACGCCCTGACTGAAGCCAGACAGACGGGGCGTGGCGCCTGAAATGCCCCGGGCATCCGGCGCTAGGCTGGCCGGCATGGATTCCCCGCCCGAGGCCGACCTCTCCACCGATGAACTCTTCGCCCGCACGCTCCAGGGCGGAGAGGAGGACGAGGGCGCGTGGCGGGCCATCTGGCAGTTGCACCACCGCGGAGGGGACGAGGTCTTCCAGCGGGCCGCGGCCTGGCTCCAGTCCTCCTCTCCGAAGGAGCGGGGACGCGGCGCGAACGTCCTGGCGCAGCTGGATTTCCGGAACCGGTCGCCGGAGCGCATCGCCCGCTTCACGGACGCGCTCCTGCCGGCGCTCGCGAAGGAGCAGGACGCCGCCGTGCTGGAGGCGATGGCCGCCGCGCTGGGCCACCTGGGGGATCCCCGTGCGGTGCCCGCGCTCCTTCCCCTGAAGGAGCACCCGGACGCCCACGTCCGCTTCGGCGTCGTCATGGGGCTGGCGAGCCACCGGGACGCCCAGGCGCTCCAGGCGTTGATCCACCTCTCGCGCGACGCTGACGAAGTCGTGCGCGAGTGGGCCACGTTCACGCTCGGCTCCCAGGCGCGGGACGTGGACACGCTGGAGCTGCGCGAGGCGCTGGTGGACCGGCTCTCCGAGACCCACGTCAAGATTCGCGGGGAGGCGCTCCTGGGATTGGCCCTGCGCAAGGACGCGCGCGTCCTGGAACCGCTGCGGCGCGCGCTGGAGGGGCCCGTGGTCACCACGCTGGACGTGGAGGCGGCCCAGGCGCTGGAGGACGTCTCGTTGCTCCCGCTGCTGCTGGAGCACCGTGAAGCCTGCGACGAAGAGGACGAGGACCACGAGTTCCGCGCGGTCCTCTTCGAGGCCATCCACGCCCTGGAGTCTCTGGTCCGAGACAAAGCGGACTAGCTGGAAATAATCCGAAATCTGCACAGGTCCGGGCCTCCAGTTATACGGCGCACCGCGATTGACGCCTGTCGCTGAGGACTCCCCACCATGATGCTTTCCTGCACCAACTCCGTGCGTGCCCTTCGGGGCGCGTTGCTGTCCTCCCTGTTGCTTGCCGCGAATGCCTACGCCGCGGACGATGCGCACTGGGGCTATGACCAGACCGTGAGCCCGGAGCACTGGGGCGAGCTGCCGGGCGACGCGATCTGCGCGCAGGGCGTGGCGCAGTCGCCCATCGCGCTGGTGACCGCGGGTGCCGCCCACCCGCAGCTGGAGGTTCCCCGCTTCCACTACGCCACCAGCCGCGTGCGCATGCTCAACACGGGGCACACGGTGCAGTTCACCTACGACAACGGCAGCACCGTCCGGGTGGGAGGCAACGAGTACAAGCTGGCGCAGTTCCACTTCCACACGCCCAGCGAGCACACGAAGGACGGTGTGGAGTACCCGCTCGAGCTGCACCTGGTGCACACGGACGCGAATGGAACGCCCGCGCTGGTCGTCGGAGTCCTCATCGAGGAAGGCGCGGTGAACGCGGCGCTGTTCACCGCCTTCCGTCACCTGCCCCGGCACATGGGGGAGGAGAGCTCGCCCGCGGGAGCGCTCATCAACGCGAGCGCGCTGCTTCCGCACGACAAGGCGTTCTTCCAGTACGCGGGTTCGCTGACCACGCCCCCGTGCACCCAGGGGCTCCAGTGGTACGTGCTGAAGCAGCCCATCCAGATGTCCGACGCGCAGATCGCCGCGTTCGAAAGGCTGCCGCACCTCAACCCGAACAACCGCCCCCTTCAGCCGCTGAACGGGCGCACGGTCAGCGTGCACTCCGGGCGCTGAAGGCCGGGCTCACCGGAACACCAGGTCCGCCTCGGTGATGGGCCGCGCAGGAGTGTCCGTCACCGCATCGATCAGGAAGGAATTCCACCTGGCGACCGCGTAGCCACCGTAGCCGTCGCGGTTGAGGTACGCCTCGATCGCCGCGGCTCGCTCCAGCTTCTCGGTAATCAGCCAGCGAACTCCACTGGGAGGGGGCAGGGCGCCTTCGCGGATACAGCTCACCTCCAAGGAGATGTTCGAGGTGAGCAGTGCCGGGTCCCCTCGGAAGACACGCGCGACGCGTCCTTCAACGACTGCCACGCCTGTCACTTCCGAGGGAAGCACCACGCGGTCAATCTCAACCTGGACGTGGAACTCGGCATCCAGGGCGGCTCGGGTGTAGTGGTCGGGAGGAAGCATGCCCCCAGGCTACACCTCCTCCAGGGCCTCCGGCGCGTTGAGGACGTCGGTGATGCGCAGGTGGCGGGGCTGGGCCTGCACCCGCTCGAACCAGGCGCGGATGGCGGGATAGCGGCCCAGGTCGAACCGGCCCTCTTCCGCCACGTGCGTGTACGCATACAGCGCGATGTCCGCGAGGCTGTAGTGCGCGCCCGCGAAGAAGGGTCGCTTGCGCAACTCGCCTTCCATGATGTCGAGCGCGGCGTAGCCCTTCTGGATGCGCTCCTCCAACTCCTTCTCCTTGCCGGAAGGGATGCCAAAGAAGGTGAGCCATGCCCGGGCCACGGCGACGTAGGGCTCGTGGCTGTACTGCTCGAAGAACATCCACTGGAGCATCCGCGCCCGCTCCAGCCGGTCGGTGGGAATGAAGGGCGTGCCCTCGGCGAAGTACCAGAGGATGGCGTTGGACTCGGCGAGGAAGACACCCGGCTCCAGCTCCACGGTGGGGGTCCGGGCAATGGGGTTCATCGCCTTGAACTCCGGCGTGCGCGTCTCTCCCGCGGAGAGGTCCACCTCCCGCGTCTCAAACGGAATCGCGAGCTGATGCAGCAGCAGGCGGACCTTGTAGCAATTCCCGGAGGGGTGGAACTGGTGGAGCTTGATCATGGGCGGTGAGTCTATTCCCCTGAGAGTCCGCGTGCCTTTCTTTGAGCAGTCGAGGACACGCGGTTGGCCTGCCGGGGCTTGGACCGCGGTCTGCGTTGGCACGTCCACGGACGCCCTCCACCCTCAGGTCGGCCTGCGCCATTCGCACGCAGGCGACTCGAGTTCTTGGAGGGGGCCATGAACACTCAGTGCTTCACGGAACAGAACCTGCGCCGGTGGGGCCTGCTCTGGGCGCTCGGGGCACTGCTGGTTGCCTGCTCGCCTTCAGCCAATACCGGTCCCGTCAGCGACGAGAAGCCGGCCGACGCTTGTGAAAAGCCCACGGTCGTCCTCGTCCACGGGGCCTTCGCGGATGCATCCGGTTGGGCCGGAGTCATCGCGCCGCTTCAGCAGCAGGGCTACACGGTCTACGCGTTCGCCAACCCCTTGCGCAGCATCTCCGGGGACGCGGAGTACCTGCGGTCCTTCCTGAGCACCCTCACGGGCCCCATCGTCCTGGTCGGCCACTCCTATGGCGGAGCGGTCATGACGAACGCGGCCACCGGGAACCCGAACGTGAAGGCGCTCGTGTACGTCGCCGCGTACGCACTCGACGAGGGAGAGACGCTCCTGGCCGCCAACACGCTCGGCGGTGGCCAATCCGAGCTTGGCAACCACCTCATCCTGCGCCCCTTCCCTGGAGCCGGGACGGGGGATGCTGACGGCTACATCGACCCCGCCTTCTTCCACGAGCTCTTCGCGGGCGACCTCTCCGAGGAGGACGCGGCGGTCCTCGCCGCGAGCCAACGCCCGGCCGCTGCCTCCATCTTCCAGAGTCCCTCCGGCCCGCCCGCGTGGAAGGACCTTCCGTCCTGGTATCTGATTGCCAGCGACGACCACACCATCCCGCCCGAGGCCCAACGTGTCATGGCCCAGCGCGCTGGCTCCCAGGCCGTCGAAATCGAGAGCTCCCACGTCGCGATGATCAGCCACCCGGACGTGGTGACGGAGCTGGTCGGCGAAGCCTCCGGATGCCGTTGAATCCGGAGGCTTCTGGGAACCCCCCTGGGGTCAGGGGTAGACGCAGGTCACATTGAACGCGCTGGTACTGCGATCGCCCAGGCTCCAGGTGCCACCGCCGCGCACGACGATGACTCCGCTGGCGTAGGGGGTCGAGCTCCAGATCCACTCAAGAGTCCATCCCGCGTTCGCGAGGAAACGACCGCCTTTCTCGACGTGCAGTGCCTCCAGCTCCGACGAGGTCGGCAACCGCCACCCCGTGTGGTTGGCGGTCGTCCTGCTGGAGCAATAGGTCTCCGCGTTCGCGTACGTTCGCAGGGCCGCGTCCGGCCGCATCCAGGTCCGTCCTGCATGGGAGAAGGTCGCGGGGTATTCCCCCGTCCCACGAACACACGTCAGGAATTGCTTGTCGGAATCCAGGGAGTAGCTGGAGCCGCCGGTCGCCATGTTCGTCACCCGATGGCCATTGGAGATGGGGGTCATGGCCCAGAGCCAGTCGAGCGGCCAGCCTGCCGCCGCGAGCTGGCTGGTGCCTTTGTCGACCCACAAATCGGTCAATTCCTCGACGGTGGGCATGCGCCACCCGGTTTGACCCGCGATGGCCGTGTTCGAGCAGTAGGTCATTCCATCCATCCAGGTCACGGTGGCCGCCCCCGGCCTCACCCAGGTCAGTCCTCCACTCGTGAGCGTGCTGGCTGGGTCGATGGCTGCCGGCAGTCCCGAGACAGTGAAGGACTTCGAGGCCGAGAGGCCGTGGGCATTGGTCACGACGACGGTGATGGTGGGGAGGATGCCCGCTGCCGTGAAGGCAGGCGCCGTCCACACGACCTGGCTGGTGTTGGCGGTGTCCTGCGCCGTGGCCAGTGAGCCGGTGCTGGCGGTCCAGGCAAAAGTCAGGGGGCTGGCCTGCGGGTCCAGGGCGGTGACGTCAAAGGACACCGTCTGCTCAGGCGAGGTGGAGGTGGCGGACTGGTAGAAGTTCGTGAAAGTCGGAGCAAAGCGCACGGGAGCGGTGTCGGTGACACAGAGGTTGAGCGAGCCCGTGGTCTGTCCACCCCGGCCGTCTTGAACCGTGACGGTGAGGCGGCAGTTGTTGCATGCGCCGGCCGGCCTGGAGGAGGGGATGAACGAGGCGGTGCTGGACGTCGCATCCGCCCAGGTGCCGGGACAGGAAGCGGTCCACTGGTAGGAGAGGGCATCCGCATCCGCATCGGACGCAAGCGCGGAGACGGCGGTGGACTGTCCCGCGTCGAGGCGGTTGAGGGAAGCGGAGACCCTGGCGACGACAGGCCAGCGGTTGAAGGAGATGTCGAGGGTGGCGTCGCCGGTGACGAGGTCCGGGACGACGTTGACGGAGAGGGAGACGGAGACAGCGGCGCCCTGGGAGTCCGTCACGGTGAGGGTGAGGGTCTGCACGCCGGGGGAGGCAGGCGCCGTCCACGAGGAGGTCGCGGCGGTGAAGTCGGAGAAGGTGCCACCGGAGGCGGTCCAGGCCAGCGTGAGCGTGTCTCCGGGGTTGGGATCATGAACCGTGGCTGACAGCGAAAGGGATGCACCTGGCTGAAGCGCGTTGCTGGAGGCGGTCAGTGAGTCAATGACGGGCGCTTCGTTGTCATAGGGCGCGGGGGCCGGAAGCTCCTGGAGGCTGAGGAACACGGCGGTGGTCTGGTTGGCGGTGATGGAGACACCGGAAGCCTGTCCCTGGAAGCGCAGGGTGCCAGAGGTGTCGAAGGCCTCCGCGAGGACGAAGCGGCCGGGCCCGGCGGGGATGTTGCCAACGAGGCCGCCCCAGGAACCGCTGGCCTTGACCAGCTCGACGACGCGGGAAGACATGTCCGGTGAGGAGACGGTCACCTGGACGCGGCTGACATCACCCAGGGAGAGGGCCTGCTGGACGGAGCCGGCGAGTTGGACGGAGCCGACGGGCTGCGTGCTACAGGCCATGAGGGTGAGCAGCAGCAATCCGGCGAGGGCGGAGAGAGGACGGTGGAGGGGCATGGTTTGCAGGGAGTGAGCGGCTGGAGACCGGCCTGACGTTCGCGGAGCACTCCTGGCGTGTCCAGCCGGAAATGTTGTGTAGTTTATATTTACTCGTTTTGCGGTTATTGGGTTGGGTTTGGAGCATGCATGGATGGGGACGCGCAGTCGCGCGCTGTCCTTTCCTCGAACAAGAGGTTTGCATGCGTAGACTTTCCATGGCGCTGCTCGTTGGTGTCTCCATTGCTGGTTGCGGAGGCGACCCGGAAGTGGAGAACCGGGAGATCATCTCCAACCTGATCGAGGCCGGCTTCCCGGCCAATGACATCCAGGTCTTCGACGGAAACGTGTACGTGGGCCGCGACGCTCACGTGACCCTCGAGGCGTCCCGTGAGCTGCTCCAGCCCCTGGAGGAGGGGAGTGCCGAGCAGTACCGCACGACGAACCAGGTCGGCACGAGCGTGACGAAGATCTGCGTCAACCCCACCGCCGCGTTCAACAGCTATTCCAACCTGAGTCAGGGCCTGGACCTGGCCATCGCCAACTACAACGAGCAGGGGCTGCGGCTCACCTTCGCTCGCGGGCCGACCACGGGCTGTACGGCGAACATCTCCGCGGAGACCACGACCGGCACGGGCGGACAGGCGGGCTTCCCGTCGAACGGGATGCCCTATGGCGTCTTCTATATCGGCACCGGCTTGGACAGCTACAGCGCGGACGTGAACGAGCACGTCATCACCCACGAGCTGGGTCACGCCATCGGCTTCCGTCACTCGGACTACTACAACCGCAGCATCAGCTGCGGCATCGGTGGTGACGAGGGCGAGGCGGGCGTGGGGGCCATCCACATCCCCAACACGCCCACCACGGCCACCGTGGGCGGCTCCGTCATGAACTCGTGCTTCCGGTCGACCGAGACGGGTGAGTGGACCGGCTCGGACATCACCGCGCTGGCGGCCCTCTACTCCACGGGCGGCGGGGTCCAGAGCTGCTCGAACTACAACATCATCTCCTATCGCGGGCAGAACGGGACGCAGATCCGCTGCGGCTGCGACGCGGTGGGCGGCGGCACCGTGTGGGGGACGGACCTCTACACCGACGACTCGAGCGTCTGCGTGGCCGCGGTGCATGCCGGCGCGATCGGCACGGCGGGTGGGACGGTGGTGGTCACCATCCAGCCGGGGCAGTCCAGCTACGCGGGCACCACGCGCAACGGCGTCACCACGTACTCCTACGGCGCCTGGGCGGGGAGCTTCTCGGTCAGCGGCACGACGCCTCCGCTGAACAGCTGCTCCAGCTACAGCTTCACGTCCTACCGCGGCCAGAACGGCACGAGCATCCGGTGCAGCTGCGGTCCGGTGAGCGGCGGCACGGTGTGGGGGACGGACCTCTACACCGATGACTCGAACGCCTGCGCGGCCGCGGTGCACGCGGGGGTGATTCCGGCTTCGGGTGGCAACGTGTCCGTCACCATCCAGCCGGGGCAGTCCAGCTACACGGGCACCACTCGCAACGGCATCACCACGTACTCCTACGGCGCCTGGGCGGGGAGCTTCTCCCTCAGCCCGTAGTCGTCGCGTTCGCATCCAGAACGAGCGGCCCCTGGGGACGGTTGTCCCCGGGGGCTGTTTTTTCCCGGTCAGGAGCGGGTGGCCAGGAGCTCCGCCAGCACGGCCCGGACCTGCTGGCGCAGCCAGGCCGTAGGAACAGGAGAAGGGGGCACCGTCCTCGGATACAATCGCCATGCACACGATGCAGGGGGAACGCGGCTTGAAGCTTTGGATGTTCGTCGTCATCGGCGTGGTGATGGGGGCTGCTCTACTCGCGACATCGACAGTGACGAGGATGGCGGCGTGAACGTCGTTGTCGATGCGGGCGCTGACGGTGGCCATGATGCGGGCGCTGACGGGGGCCTCGACGCCGGTGCTGATGAAGGCGTCGACGCGGGCACTGACGGGGGCGCCGACGCGGGCACGTGCACGCAGGATGCGGACTGTGACCTGGAGCAGCGGTGCGAGCACGCGACCGGTGCGTGCGTGCCCCGGACCTTGCGGTGCACGACCTCCGCGGACTGTCTTGCTTCGGAGCTCTGCCATCCCACGGCGGACGTCTGTGTCCAGACCTGCATGAGTGCCGCGGACTGCCCGGACTCGGCGAAGATCTGCGACGTGCTGAGCCCCACCGATTCGCAGCGGGTCTGCAAGTGCTCCACGGATGTGCTGTGCAACGAAGGGCGCAGCACCTTCGACCAGGTGTGCTCGATTCAGGATGCCGTCTGCACGCCGAAGTGCACGGCGGATGCGGAATGCGCCGAGGGGCTGCGCTGCGATACCACCACGGGGCAGTGCAAGGTGCGCGGTGACAGCGGGGCCCCCTGCACGGGAGCGGGGCAGTCGAACTGCGACTACGGCACGCACTTCTGCAGCTCGAACGTGTGCACGGCGCTCTGGGAGCCCACTTGCCTCAACTACGAGAACTTCCCGAACAAGGACCGGCTGGGCACCACCGGCCCCATCCTCTACGACGCCCGCCGGGTGAGCGTCAGTACCGACCCGGCGCTCTGCGGGAGCGCGACCCCCAAGCGCGTGGATGTCGCACTCTCCGCGTATGCCAGCAGGCCCTTCCCGACGCTCAAGTCGCAGCTGGGTGGCTTCTTCCGGGTGATGGTGGATGGGTCCACGCGGGATGGCCAATCGACCCTGTTCCCGGGGAACACCTACACCGTGTCGGGCGAGGACCGGGAGCGTGCGGAGTTTGTCGTGAGCCTCTGCGTCGAGCCGACAAGCACCACCCTTTCAGGCGGCTTCTACTTCACGGACGGCAACTTCCTCTGCTTCCAGGCCAACTACTAGGGAAGGCACATCACGAATGCGGGGGACGGATGTGTCCACGGGGCGCCATGGGCGGCCGTGATCCCCGCTCTTCTGGCTCCGGTCCGTAGTAGGAACGCTCCGATGTCCGAACTCGACGACGCCGCGCTCCTGGAACTGCTGGACCTGACTTTCGACGCGCTCTGTGCCTCCCGCGTCTCGGACTGGGTGGACCCCGACCGGGTCCTCGCCGCGGTCGACCTCGCGCTGACGCCCGCGCGGGTGATGGACTGGCACGCACGATTGGTGGTCCCCATGCGCACGCGCCTGCTCGCGCGCGCGGCGAAGAGCCGCACCCGGCTGGGCGCGTGGCTCCCCGCCGAGGCCACCGCGTCCCTGACGGCGCTCCTGGGCCAGCCGGTGCACCTGCCTCGCAAGGCCATCGACGAGATGGTGGCGTCCGAGCAGGTGCGCGAGACCGTGCGCACCACGCTCCAGGAGACCTTGTCGTCCCTGGTGAGCAAGGTCATCGCCGGGACTCCCGGGGCGGGTAGCGGCGGGCTGCGGGATGCGCTGAGCTGGGGCGCGCGAGCGGCGGCCTCGGCGAGCAAGGGAATCCTGGGAGGCCTGGGCGGCAGCTTGCAGGACCGCGTGCGCGAGGTCATCGACGGCTCCATGGCCCTGGTGCAGCGGCGGATCGCCGAGCGGCTCGCCAGCGAGGAGACCGCCCGGTCCCTGGGGGCACAGCGCCAGAAGGTCTTCCTGTCCACCCTGGAGAAGACAGAGGCCGACGCCGCGGAGGCGCTGAGCCGGGTACCTCACGAGCAGCTCGACTCGCTGACGCCCCAGGTGATTGCCCACAACCTCGCGCGTCCCGAGGTGCGCGAGGGATTGCACGCCGAGCTCCACGCCGTCCTGGAGGACCTGTCACGGCACACCGTGGGGGAGCTGCTCGATCAGGCCGGGCTGCGGGACGCGACACGTCAGTGGCTGCACGCGCACGGTCTGCCCTTCGCGCGCAAACTGGCGCACTCCGCACCCGTCACCGCGTGGAGGGCCCGGCCCGCGGGGTGAGCAGGCCAGGCCCATGCATCGCGAAACGACAGGCTTCAGAAGTAATAGGTGTAGCGGATGTAGAGCTGGTAGTTGATGGCCACGAGTTCACAGCTGCCCATCTTCGCGAAGCTGCTGTGATTCTTGACCATGTGGGCCTCGGCGAGCTTCCGTTGCTCTGAGTTGCAGGCCACGCCCCCCTCCACCTCGGCCTTGATTTCAAACTCGTCGGCCATGGCGGCCTGGGCCTGGACCGTGCGCTCGTCGCCTGTCGTTGCTTCCGAATCGACGCCGCCACAACCGAGCATCAGTCCGCCGGCCAGAAGTCCCACGATGATCCGCATGTGCATTTGTCTTCCTGGGTAGAGGTTGGTCTTACGTCGCAATGACACAGGCACGAAGCAAAGCAGGCTTCATGCCAGTCATCGCGGAGTCCAGCGTTCCCAGGGATTCCAGATGGAGCTGTATCGATTCACGTCACAGGGCCCTGCCGGGCTGTAGCGCTTCTCGCCACAGGCAAGCCGCTCCACGGCCGAGGACTTCACCCGTCTCTCCGCGGGGGAGCCAGCGCCCTGAGAACCACGCCTCAAGGGACATGGATGCCGTGGCGCGAAAGCGGCGTCCGCACCTGCGTCTCCGCCGTCTCCTGGCTCACCGTGACGTAGTCCCGGGACTCCATCCAGCCCAGCTCCGTCACGTGCTCCAGCAGGAAGCCCTCGCTCGTGATGCCATCCTTCGTGGTGCTGCGAAGCTTCTCCCAGAGCGGGGCCTGTGCATCCAGGGCCTCGCGCGCCACGCGCCCCAGCCGGTCCTTCTCCGCGGCGTCCAGGTCCGGGGCAAGCCAGTCCAGGTACAGGTAGCCCAGACGTCCGTGCAGGGCCTCCTCCTGGACCAGCGTCGTGAGCACCGCGCGCGTCAGCGGGTGGGACGTCGCACGGAGGCAGCCGGACAGGAGCGCGAAGGAGAGCGTCTCTCCCACGCAGCACACGCGCACGATGAGCTCGCTGGCCCGCTGGAGAAAGGTGAGCGAGGGGTCGAACGCCACGGCGAACGCCCCGGGCGAATAGGACAGCCGGGTGCCGCCCCCCAGCCGCATCGCCACCCGCGCGCAGAGCTCCACGTGGTGGATCTCCTCCGCGGGGAATCGCGCCGCCAGGCTCCATAGGTCCAGGGGCACACGCGCCTCGCCCAGCACCTGGACCAGCTGTCCCATCACCGTCGCGCTGCCGAACTCATTGAGCGCTCGCAGCGTCCACGAGTACCGCGCCCGCTCCAGCAGCGCCGCCGGGTAGCGCGACGGCTCCAGCGAGTCCCACGGATAGCGTTCCGCCACGTGGCCCGACGCCCGCTCGTGCAGCGTCAGCGCGGGGCCGTCCGTCAGATCCAGTTCGAAGAGCGCCTCGGTGGCCATGCAGGACGCCTCCTTCAAGGTTCCTGGGGCAGGCCCGCGTCCGTCCCCGCGTCGGAGCCCGCGTCCCTCTTGGAGTCGTTCGTGCCATTGGACGGGTCGCAATCATCGTCATACAGGCCACCGTCGTAGACGCACGGCGCGGGGTTGGTCGTCATGAATGGATCGCACGCGACCATCGTGAATGCCGCGCTCGCGGCGGTGGCGGCCAGCAGCACCCGGCTCCGGCGACGCTCCGGAGGGGTGAACTCCAATGGCAGGGAAGGGGACGACGCACCTGGCTTCGGGGGAAAATCGCTCATGGACTCCTCGCGGTTCGCCGGCCCGACAGCTCGCCCCGCATCCTATCCCGGACGGTCTGGCTCTGTCATATACCCGCGCCCGCGGTGCGGATCCGGCATGACGTGGTGTTCCAGACACGCCCGAAAGGGCTTCTGCGTCAGCCCGGCGCGCGGCTCATGGGGTGCCCGTCAGCAGCCATGCGGATGGGCTCCCATTCCCCACGGGGCATTCGCGGCTCACATGAAAGCTTGGAAGAAGAACCCCCAACTCTCGGCATTCAACTCGGCCGAGAGAGGGACGGATTTCGCCAGGTCTTCAGCCAGGGTCAGCGTGGAGGGTGGGCGCTGCCTGCCACACGGAGAGTATGATGAGACATGCACTCTCCCAGATGGCTCCTCCTGGCCGCCCTGGCATTCGCTTGCGTCGCCTCCGCGGCCAGCCCCGTTCCCACCTACCAGACCCGGGCCATTGAGGGCTGGACGGTTCGCATTGATGTCGCCGCCCTATCCCAACGAGCCGCAGGTGGCCTGGTACCATGCTGGCGATGTCTTGCTGCTCCAGAGTGGTCGCAATCCGGCGATGCGGAAGAGCATCGAGTTCTCGAACGTCCTCATCTTCGAGAAGGAAACCAAGCGGATGCCCAAATTCGTGCTCCACGAACTCAGCCATGCCTATCACGACCAGGTGCTTGGCTGGGACCACGCCGGCCTCGCGGCTGTCTATGAGCGCGCGATGGCAAGCAAGAGCTACGACTGCGTGGAGCGCTGGTGGGGACCCGAGCGGCCCAACACGTTCGAGCGTGCCTACGCCATGACCGACGTGGGGGAGTACTTCGCGGAGACATCGGAGGCGCTCTTCGGCCGCAACGACTTCCATCCCTTCACACGTGAAGATCTGGCCAGGCACGACCCGGGCATGCTCGCGTTGCTCCAGCAGCTGTGGCAGCTGACCACGACCACGACACCCACCCCGCCTACAACACCCACTCCGCCGCCGGTGTCCGCCCCCTTCGATGCCCGCTGCTACTACCGGTTGACGACCCAGTGGCGTGGGACCAGCCTGTCCCTGGCCAACACCGCCGGCAATCGCCCCCTCCTCGTCAAATCGGCGGCGGTTCCGGAGCAGCGATGGAAGCTGAATCCGGAGCCCAACGGCATCTACAGGCTGACGACCCAGGCGCAGGGCGACGCGCTGTCCTTGGACATCGTCAATGACAGCAGGGCCAACAACATCCCCATCCTCGCCAAGACAGGCTGCAATGACTCGGGGCAGCTGTGGAAGGTGACCCCCGAGCGCCCTGTCGAGGATTAGCCGTGAGCGAGGAGCGGCTGGAGGGGCACATGCGGCCCAACAGGGTCACGCAGCAGCCCGAACAGAGACCGTTCACCCCTTGCCGCCCAAAAAGTCGCCCATGGTGAGGTGCACGCCTTGGTTGCGCAAGATGCCGTAGGCGGTGGTCACGTGATAGAAGAAGTGGGGGATCGCGAACTCGATCAGAAACTGGCTGCCGCTGAAGCTCATCGAGCCACCGCGGTTCTTGATCTCGATCGCTCGCTCGAGGCCCGCTTCGAGGTCGCTCGGCGCGATCTCTCGGAGATATGCGATCGTCGCATCAAGGCGTTGGTACAGATCCGCAAAGCTCTTTTCATCGCTTGCGGCCGGCACCGATGGCGCACCCAGCAGGTGCGCCACCGCCAACCTGGCTCCCTCTGCAGCCCAGTGGACTTGAGCCGCGAGCGTGTACATGTGCACGTCATTCGGATGACCTGCAACGCCGCGCACGCGACCTTCTGTGGCGAGTTGCGCGTCCAGCAGCGCGGTTTCACCGCTGCCGTTGGCTGCGATATGGGCTTCGGCCTTCGTCAATAACGTTTTCAAGTTGGTCAGCCCGCGGATGAACAGGCCAGCAGACGAATCGTAGACATTCAGAGACATGGCACACCATTCATTTGCGACTGGGCCGGGCTGCTGAATAGGAGGTTCGCTTGCCCCTTCTTCGCGGCCTCGAACCGCGGGCCGCGGAGGCTCGCCTTCACGGCGGAGACATTCATTCTCTCGTTTTCCCTGCCGAACTTCCATTTCCACGCCGTCTCGGCCCGTCTTGCCCCGTCTTATCCCGTTCTCATTCCCACTGAAGGGGCACATTGGGGGCACATGCGGCTGCACTTCCACTCGCAGGAGGGTGATGTGCACCAGCAGCCCTCACCCTCAACAGGCCTTCTCTTCGCCCGATGCGTCGCCCAAGGACTTCCTCGTCGAGATTCGCAAGGTGAAGTGAGCCGCGCCTCCCTCTCCTCCGTGAGGGGGCCGGGGGGAGGGGGAGCGCGTACCTCCTCCTCTCCTCATGGCAGCAGGGTGGGCGCTGGCCCCCCGCGTGGCCAACGTTGTGGCGAAAGGGTCTTCTCCCATGGCCACACTTGCTCCTCCTCCTCCTGCTTCGGGCGTCCTTGCGCACGGTCTGCCAGCCGGTACGCGCGCACCCGAACTGGACCTTCCATCTACCCCTGATGGGCGACGGGCCACGCTCTCGGACCCGAAGGGCTCCCCCGCCGTCCTCGTCTTCTACCCGGGGGACTTCACCCCCGTCTGCACCAACGAACTGGGGCTCTTCAACGAGCTGATGCCCGTGTTCGGCCAGTTCGGCGCGAAGGTGCTTGGCATCTCGTGCGACTCCCTCTGGAGCCACATCGCCTTCGCCAAGGAGCTCCACATCCAGATTCCGCTCCTCTCCGACTTCCATCCGAAGGGAGAGGCCTCCCGCCGCTACAACGTCTACCGGGAGGACGTCGGCATCTGCGAGCGGGCGCTCTACGTCATCGACGGCAAGGGCGTCATCTACTGGAGCTACGTCTCACCCATCGAACTCAACCCCGGCGCGGACGGCGTCATCGACGCGCTCGAGCGGCTGACCGGCAAGTCGATGGAGTTCCCCACCTTCCAGCCACAGCAGCAGCCACCTCGGACGGAGGCCCGGACATGAGCAGACTTCGCAGAGGCGTGGACGCCAATGACTGGGCGAAGGGGCCGGCCGATGCCCCCGTCACCCTCCTGGAGTACGGCGACTTCGAGTGTCCCTTCTGTGGGCGCGCCGCCTGGGAGCTGAAGCGGCTCGAGAGCGCTGTCGGAGACCGGGTCCGCTTCGTCTTCCGCCACTTCCCCCTCACCCAGCTCCACCCGCACGCGCTGCTGGCCGCGGAGGCCGCGGAGGCCGCCGGCGCGCAGGGGAAGTTCTGGGAGATGCACGACATGCTCTTCCAGAACCAGCAGAACCTGGAGGCTCCCGCACTGCTGACGTCCGCGGCCGACCTGGGGCTCGACATGGGCCGCTTCACTCGCGACCTCCAGGAGCACCGCTCCCTGCCGAAGGTCCAGCGCGACTTCATCGAGGGCGTGCGCAGTGGCGTGAACGGCACCCCGACCTTCTTCATCAACGGGGAGCGCCACAACGGCGCCTACACGGCCGATGCGCTGCTCGCCGCCATCGAGCAGCGGGTGGGGCCCGACATCGAGCCGATGACGGGGCTTCCCTGGGAAGGCAACCGCGTGCCGCGCATGGGCCGGCCCCAGTCGCGCATGTAGGGGGCGCAGCCGTGACGGCATCGCGACGAGAGTCCTCGGGGACGAGCGCGAGCGTGAAGCGCGCGGACCAGCGGTACATGGGCCGCAGCTCCCCCCCGCACGACGTCCAGTTCGTCGGCTCCCGGGGCAGCTACGTCCAGGGGGCGGACGGGCGCCGCTACGTGGACTTCATCGCCGGCTGGTGCGTGGGCAACCTCGGCTGGGGCGTGCGGGAAATCCGCGCGCGCCTGCGCCGCTTCGACGGCCCCGACTACGTCCACCCCTCCTACCTGTATGCGCCGTGGACGGAGCTGGCGCAGCAGCTGGCGGACATCACCCCGGGCCGGCTGCAGAGGAGCTACCGGGCCACCGGTGGCACCGAGGCGGTGGAGATTGCCCTCCAACTGGCCATGGCCTCCACCGGCCGCTCGAAGTTCGTGTCCATCGAGGACAGCTACCACGGCAACTCCCTGGGCACGATGAGCGTGGGCGCCTCCGAGTACCGGGAGGCCCTGCCCAACCTGCTGCGCGGCTGCCTCAAGGTGAAGCGCCCCCTGGACGCCAACGCGGTGGACCGGGTGGAGCGGCTCCTGCGCAAGCGGGACGTCGCCGCCTTCATCATGGAGCCCATCATCTGCAACCTGGGCGCGCTCGTCCCCGACGCGCAGTTCATGCGCGGCCTCCAGCGTCTGTGCCGCCGCTACGGGACGCTGCTCATCCTCGATGAGGTGGCCACGGGCTTCGGACGCACGGGCCGCCTCTTTGCCTCCGAGCTCTTCGGCCTCGCGCCGGACATCCTGACGCTGGCCAAGGCCATCACCGGCGGGCATGCGGGCATGGGCGCCACCGTCGCCACCGAGCGAGTCGCCAGGGCGGCCGAGGGAAAGGTCAACGTCTATTCCACGTACGGCTGGCACCCGCTCAGCGTGGAGGCGGCGCTCGCCAACCTCGCGTACCTGCGCGCGCACCAGGCGCACCTGCTGAAGAACGTGGCGGAGCGCAGCGAGGACTTCCGCTCCCGGCTCCACCAGATGGACTTCGGCTCCCCCGTGGACATCCGCGTCACCGGCCTCGCCATCGGTCTGGAGTTCGAGGATGGGGCCTACGCCGGTGCGCTGGCCGGCCGCTGCCGGAAGGCGGGGCTCATCCTCGGTATCGACGACGACACCCTCACCCTCTTCCCCGCGCTCACCATCTCCAGGAGGACCGTGCATGAGGGCCTGGACATCCTCGAGCGCTGTCTCTGACGGACGCGCATGCCTGGCTGGCTGGAACAGACAAGTGGCTTCCTGCTGCTCGCGCTGGTGCCGCTGGGCGTGTTCCTCACCGTGCTCTACGCGCGGCTGGACACGGGAATCCTGGCGCCAGCTCCGTCGTCGGCGGGGGCCCCAAGAGGGCCCCGGTCCCTTGCACCACTCCGCAGGCAGTCGACGTCAGGGCAGGCCCTGCAGTGCGCCGGTCACCCTTCCGCCGCGCGGCCGGCTCCCTTTGTGGGGCGGGTTGTCCTGACGTGCGTTCCTGCCAAGGCTTGTCGAGAACTGCTGCAACGCCATGCACAAGGGGACACCATGAAGGCACTCGTCTACGAGGGGCCGCGCAAGGTCAGTGTGAAAGAAGTGCCGGACGCGAAGATTGAGCGACCCACCGATGCGGTGGTGCGCATTCGCAGTACCAACATCTGCGGCTCCGACCTGCACATGTACGAAGGCCGAACCGACATGGAGTCGGGCCGGGTGCTCGGGCACGAGAACCTCGGAGAGGTGGTCGAGGTCGGCTCGGCGGTGGACAAGCTGAAGGTGGGCGATTGGGTGGCCGTTCCCTTCAACGTCAGCTGTGGCCACTGCGAGAACTGCGAGCACGGCCTGACCGCCTTCTGCCTCAAGGCCAACCCGTCGGGGACGGCCGGCGCCGCCTACGGCTTCGCCGACATGGGGCCCTACAACGGAGGGCAGGCCGAGTACCTGCGCGTGCCCTGGGCCGACTTCAACTGCCTGAGGCTGCCGGAGGACGCCGAGGAGAAGCAGCTCGACTACGTGATGCTCGCCGACATCTTCCCTACCGGTTACCACGTCACCGAGCTCGCCGGGCTCATGCCGGGCGAATCCGTCGTCATCTTCGGTGGAGGGCCCGTGGGACAGATGGCCGCGCTCTCCGCCACCATCAAGAGCGCGAGCAAGGTGATGGTCGTCGACTGGCATCCGGACCGGCTCGCTCTCGCCGAGAAGATTGGCGCCATCCCCATCGACTACTCGAAGGTGGACCCCGTCGAGCGGGTGAAGGAGCTCACCAACGGCAAGGGCGCCGACCGCGGCTGCGAGTGCGTGGGCTACCAGGCGCACGACCCACAGGGGAGGGAGCACCCCAACCTGACGATGAACAACCTGGTGAAGGCGGTGAAGTTCACCGGCGGCATCGGCGTGGTGGGCGTCTTCATCCCCAATGACCCCGGCGGCAAGGACACCTTGGCCAGGCAGGGTGAAATCGTCTTCGACTGGGGCATGCTCTGGTTCAAGGGGCAGCGCGTGGCGACCGGCCAGTGCAACGTGAAGGCCTACAACCGCCAGCTGCGCGAACTCATCCACCTGGACAAGGTGAAGCCCTCGTGGATCGTCTCGCACACGCTCCCGCTCGACAGGGCGCCGGACGGCTACCTGAACTTCGACAAGCGCGACAGCGGCTGGACCAAGGTCGTCCTGCAGCCGGCCGCCTGAGCCGGCGCGAAAGCGGCGGAAGGGAGGGGGCCGCTTGATGGACCCCCAGGGCCTCGCGATCCGCCAGAGGGGCCGCACCTCCTGCGGTGTGCGCCAGTTGGTGCCGGAGGTGCAGGCGTGAGGCAGCGGCAGGCGCGCTGCGGAGCGCTGCACGCCCCGAGGTTCGAGTGGGCAGCGATTCGGGACCTCATGGTGCGGACGCGTTGCGGTCCCTAGCTTTACGTTCAACCGAGATTCGGGGCGCCACCGATGTGACGGCCCTGAAGGGGGACTCCGCGCCATGGCCAACCTTTGTCAGCTCTGCCAGCAACGCCCCGCGACTACGCGGGTGACGCGGGCTGTGGGCAACCGGAGGACGACCGAGGAGCTGTGTGACGTATGCGCCAGCCAGCGCTCGCGCTTCGGGCGCGTAGGACTGGGCACGTCACTGTTCGACCAGTTCTTCAGCGGCTTCGACGACGAGGACTTCGGGGGCCTGCGCGGAACACCCGAGGCCATCCGGCAGCCGGTGGAGCGCTACGACATCACCGAGGCCTTCTCGGAGGACACCCGCCGGGTGCTCGCCTCGGCCTTCGAGGCAGCGCAGAAGGCGGGCGCACCCGCCATCGACACCGAGCATCTCCTGGTGGCCATCGCACGGGACCCGGGCGGCCAGGAGGTACTCACCCGCCTGAAGATGGACCCGGCCCGGGTGGCCCAGCGCGCCGAGGCGGAGATGCGAAGGGGCAAGCGGCCCATGGAGCGGCCCGAGCTGTCGCCCCACGCCAAGCGCGCGTTGGAGCTCGCCTACGAGGAGGCCTACGCGCTCGGCCACTCCTACGTGGGCCCGGAGCACATGCTGCTGGGCCTGCTGCAGGAGGGCGAGGGGACGGCGTCGGAAATCCTGCGGGAGCTGGGCGTCAAGCACCAGGACGCGCGCGAGGCCGTCAAGGACGCGCTCGCCCCGGGTGCGGAGAAGAAGCGGTCGGACACGCCCACCCTGGACGAGTACTGCCGGGACCTGACGCAGCTGGCCTCCGAGGGCAAGCTGGACCCGGTGGTGGGGCGGGCGAACGAAATCGAGACCACGCTGGAAATCCTCTCCCGCCGCACGAAGAACAACCCCTGCCTCATCGGCGAGCCGGGCGTGGGCAAGACGGCCATCGCCGAGGGCATCGCCCAGCGCATCACCTCCCAGTCCGTGCCCGACACGCTGCGCGACAAGCGCGTGATGCAGTTGGACCTCTCCGCACTGCTGGCGGGCAGCAAGTACCGCGGTGAGTTCGAGGAGCGGCTCAAGAAGGTGATGGACGAGGTGAAGGGCCACAGCGAGGAAATGATCCTCTTCATCGACGAGGTGCACACCCTCGTGGGGGCGGGCGCCGCCGAGGGCGCCATGGACGCCGGCAACATGCTCAAGCCGGCGCTGGCCCGCGGGGAGCTGCACGTCATCGGGGCCACGACCCTCAACGAGTACCGCAAGAACATCGAGAAGGATGCGGCGCTCGAGCGCCGCTTCCAGCCGGTGCTGGTCCCCGAGCCCACCCCGGAGCAGGCCATCGAGATCCTCGAGGGCCTCAAGGACCGCTACGAGTCGCACCACCGCGTGCGCATCAACGATGAGGCCATCGTGGCCGCGGTGGAGCTCTCCGACCGCTACATCCAGGGACGCTTCCTGCCGGACAAGGCCATCGACCTGGTGGACCAGGCCGCGGCGCGCGTGCGGCTGAGGCAGACGGCGCGCCCCCAACGGCTGACCAACGCCGAGCACTCGGTGGCGAAGGCGCAGCGCTCGCTCGCCGAGGCGCGTGACCGCAAGGACACGAAGCGCGCCCAGGAGTGCGAGGTGAGGCTGAAGGAGGCGAAGAAGGAGGAGTCGGTCGCGCAGAAGGAGTGGAAGTCCGCCAAGCGTGAGGAGACGCCGGAGGTGACGGACAGGGACATCGCCGAGGTGCTCTCGCGGATGACGGGCATCCCCGTCACCCAGATGACCGAGGATGAGCGCAAGAAGCTCATGTACCTCGAGCAGCGGCTGCACGAGCGCGTCATCGGCCAGGACGAGGCCATCCGTGCGCTCTCGCAGGCCATCCGCCGGGCGAGGGCCGGGCTGAAGGACCCGAACAAGCCCATTGGCTCCTTCTTCTTCCTGGGCCCCACGGGCGTCGGCAAGACGGAGCTGGCCAAGACCCTGGCCGAGCTGATGTTCGGGGAGGAGAAGGCGCTCATCCGTTTCGACATGAGCGAGTACATGGAGAAGCACACCGTGAGCCGGCTGGTGGGCGCCCCTCCAGGCTACGTCGGCTACGAGGAGGGCGGTCAGCTGACCGAGGCCGTGCGGCGCCGCCCCTACGCGGTGCTCCTGTTCGACGAGGTCGAGAAGGCCCACCCTGACGTGTTCCACATCCTGCTGCAGGTCCTCGACGACGGGCGGCTCACCGACGCCCAGGGCAAGGTCGTCAGCTTCAAGAACACAGTCATCATCGGCACGAGCAACCTCGGCTCCAAGAGCATCCAGGAGGCGACCGAGCGCAAGGAGCCGCAGGACCGCATCCGCGAGCGGGTGATGTCCGTGCTGAAGGGGCACTTCCCGCCGGAGTTCCTCAACCGCATCGACGAGGCGGTGATGTTCGAGCCGCTCAACCGCGCGCAGATCCGTGAGATCGTCAACCTGATGCTCGAGAGGACGCGGCGCCTGCTCCACGGGCAGGCCATCCAGATGGAGGTGACGCCCGCCGGCATCGACGCGCTGCTGGAGCGTGGGTGGGACCCCACCTACGGGGCCCGGCCGATGCGGCGCGAGATCCAGCGCTCCATCGAGGGCCCCATCTCCGAGTCCCTCATCAGCGGCAAGCTGCGCGAGAACAGCCGGGTGCGCGTCGACTTCCGCGAGGGTGCGTTCAAGTTCGAGGAGGTGGAGACCGTGGAGGAGCGGCCGGAGCGGCCCGCCGCGGAGGAGCAGCCTCCAGCGGTCCACTGAGAAACCCGGCGTCGGACGTGGTTCTTCCTGGCCAGCGTGCGCTCCACGACCCAGCGGTAGCGTCCGAGCCGTTCCTTGGACTCGACGCCAGGGCGCGCAATGCGAGTGACAATGCCACGCAGCCGGAGCCCACGCCGGTTCTTCCTGGAGGCCACGTTGGCTGCCGTCACCGACTCCGTTAACGGCAGGCCGTGGGCCTCTGCGAGAAGATGATGCTTGCTACCCGCCTTCGCTCCATCCGTCGGGCTTGGGCCTGTGATGGCTCCCTTTTGACGCCCCGGACGGTCGAGGAGTCGGTCGCGGCGCGGGAGAAGTCGATCTTGGGCTGAGGTAGAGGCAGCAGCGGCGCCATGGCCTGCCAGAAGGTGTCGAGAGCGAGTTCGCGGACCATGCTCCTCAAGCTGGAGACGGCCTTTGCTGCTGATCATTCTGGTCCGCACTTGCGTTAGGCCCTGCCAGTCGCCTCGCGGTGCGCGAATCCTCTTCAGTCAGCCTTCCCTGCGCGTCGACGTGGAGCGCGGTCGAGCGTCGGAACTCGGGCCCGCTGCCTACTCGAACACGCCGATGCCCGGGTCGTTGCCACCGGACTTCGCGGGCTTCGTGGGCCGGGGCGGCGGCGCGGCGCGCACTGGCTCCAACCGCACGTTCACGCGCTGCTCCGCCGTGTCCGCGAGCCGGCTGTAGTCCAGGGTCTTCTCCTGGTCCTGATGCCCGGAGAGCTTGAAGCGCAGCTCGGTGACCTTGGAGCGCGGCATGAGCAGCTTGGTGGGCGTGGTGCCGATCTGCGCATCACCATCGAAGATGGCCGCGCCGGACGGCGAGGAGGTGAACTCCACCGTCACGTCCTGCGGCAAGGCCGCCGGAGGAGTCGTCGCCGGCTCCTGCACCCGCGTGGGCGGCGCATCCACAGGGGCCTTCGGAGACGTCATCCCCACGGGAGCCTGCGGCGTCTGCGCCGTCTCACCCCCCCCACGCGTCATCACCACCGCCACACCCGCGCCAATCAGCAGCAGCGGCACGCCGATGAGCGCCGCCTTCACGCCCCCGGACATGCCCTTGGGCGGCGGCGGAAGCTCCGGTTCCGGCTCCACGTGGCGAGGGGCAGGGGGACGCGGCCTGCTCGCGGCCACCGGCGCCGGGCTGTTCCCGTTGGACGTCGCCCGCGGAGCCGCTGCCTGCGCTCCCGCCGACGTGCCGCCCCGAGGCGGAGCCAGGCCCACGCGTGAACCCGTCTTGCCCGTGGCCGGCGCACGGCCCGCGCGGCTGCCGGAACCCAGACGGCTGCCCGAGCCCGCACGGCTTCCAGAGCCCGCGCGGCTGCGGCTGCCCGTGCCCCGCTCGGCGCCGGGCGTGCCGCCCGTGGGGTGCGCGTCCAGTTCCTCCGGGGACAGGCCCTCCACCGCGTCCAGGAGCGCGTCGATGAACTCCTGCGCGTTCTGGTACCGGTCCTCCTTCTCCGGCGCGAGCGCCTTGGCGAAGAAGGCATCCAGCTCCGCCGGCACCGGCGCGCCCTGGCGCTTGCTGTTCACCGGGGGCACGGGCTGCGTCAGCGACGCCGTCAGCGCCTTGCGCACCGTGTTCGCGCCGTAGGGCGAGCTGCCCGTGAGGCAGAAGTAGAGCACGCCCGCCATCGAGTAGAGGTCGGAGCGCTGGTCCACGGACTCGCCGCCGGCCTGCTCGGGCGGCATGTACTGCGGGGTGCCCAGCACCTGGCCCGTGGAGGTGAGCTGCTCCTCCTCGTCCTGCTCCAGCGCCTTCACCAGACCGAAGTCCAGCACCTTGACGAAGTCCTTCCCGTCGAGCGCCTGGACCATGATGTTGTGCGGCTTCAGGTCGCGGTGGACGCAACCCTCCTCGTGCGCGTGCGCCAGCCCCAGCGTGGCCTGCTCCAGCAGGTTCACCGCGCGGCGCAGCGTCATGGGCCCTTCGCGCTTCACCAGCTCCTTGAGGCTTTCCCCCTTGAGGAGCTCCATCACGTAGTAGCAGGTGCCGTCCGCCGCCCGGCCGAAGTCGAAGATGGTGATGACGTTCGGGTGGCGCAGCCGGCTGGCGATCTCCGCCTCGCGGCGGAAGCGCTCGAAGAACTGGGGCGCCGCGGCGAGCGACGGGTTGAGCGTCTTCACGGCCACCGGGCGCTGCACGGACGTCTGCGTGGCCCGGAACACCATGCCCATGCCGCCCTGGCCCAGGACGCTCTCAATCTTGTAGCGGCCGTCCAGCACCTGGCCCAGGAGCTGGAGGCTCTGCGCCGCGCACAGGTGATCTTGACCTTCGGTACTACCGCAGTGGGGGCAGGGAGCGGCCATGGGTGCCGGGAGTATAGGCAAGCCCCGCCTTCCGCCCAACCGGGGAGATGTGCTCCCTGGGCAGTCAGGCAGGCATCAGAACCGTTCCCGAAGGGCTTCCCGGCTGTTATCTCCCCCCTCCGCCATGAGCCTCGTCATCGCCCAGGACATCAGCCTCGCCTACGGAAAGAAGGTCCTCTTCGACGAGGACAATTTCACCCTCGGTCCCAGGGACCGGGTGGGCCTGGTGGGGGCCAACGGGACGGGAAAGTCGTCCCTCATGAAGATCATCGCCGGGGCGAGCCAGCCGGACGGGGGCACCGTCCAGTACAGCCGCCGGGCCCGGGCGGGCTACCTGCCCCAGGAGATCGCCGGCCTGCCGGAGGGCACCGTCGTGGAGGCGGTGATGAGCACCGTCCCCGGCCGGGACTCGCTGGAGTCGCGCCTGAAGGACACGGAAGCGGCGCTCGCGGCCAGCACGGACGAGGAGGAGCAGCTGGAGCTGGCCCAGACGCTGGCGGACCTCCACGCGGAGCTGGACGACTTCGAGAACCGCTACGGCCGGCACCACGCCGAGCGCATCCTCAAGGGACTGGGCTTCAAGGACGCGGACCTGTCCAAGCCCACCCAGGCGCTGTCCGGAGGCTGGCGCATGCGCGCGGCGCTCGCGGGCCTGCTGCTCCAGGACCCGGACCTGCTGCTCCTGGACGAGCCCACGAACCACCTGGACGTGCCCACGCTCGCGTGGTTCGACGGGTTCCTGCGCCGCTCCAACAAGGCGATGGTGCTCATCTCCCACGACCGTGACTTCCTCAACCGGCAGATCAACCGGGTGGTGTCGCTGGAGATGGAGGGCGTGCGCGAGTACGCCGGCAACTACGAGGACTACAAGCGCCAGCGCGCGGAGGAGATGGTGCTCCTGCAGGCGCGGGCGGAGAAGGTGGAGCAGCGCCGCGCGGAGCTGCAGGGCTTCATTGACCGGTTCGGCGCGAAGGCCACCAAGGCGAAGCAGGCGCAGAGCCGCGCGAAGATGCTGGCCAAGCTGGAGAAGGTCCAGGTCCTGGAAGAGCGCCAGACGATGAAGTTCCGCTTCCCGGAAGTGGAGCGCTCAGGCCGGGACGTGGTGTTGATGGAGGGCATCACCAAGCGCTACGGCCCGCTCACCGTCTACGACGGGCTGAACGCGCGGCTGGAGCGGGGCCAGCGCATCGCCGTGGTGGGTGCGAACGGCGCGGGCAAGACGACGCTGCTCAAGATGGTGGCGGGAGAGCTGGCGCCGGACAGCGGCAAGGTGACGCTGGGGCACAACGTGGTGGTGGGCTACTACGCGCAGCACCACGCGGACAAGCTGGACCGCCGCAACACCATCATTGAAGAGGTGCGGCCCCTGGCGGCGGACAAGCCGGAGAGCTACGTGCGCGGCGTGCTGGGCGCGTTCCTCTTCAGCGGCGATGACGTGGACAAGCCCATCGGCGTGCTGAGCGGTGGCGAGCGGGCGCGCGTGGCGCTGGCGAAGCTGCTCCTGATTCCGTCCAACTTCCTGCTGATGGACGAGCCGACGAACCACCTGGACCTGGACTCGTCGGAGATGCTGATTGAAGCGCTGAAGCTGTACGGCGGCACGCTGCTGTTCGTGAGCCACAACCGCAGCTTCATCAACAACCTGTGCACGCACGTCTGGGAGGTGGCGGACGGCAAGCTCACGTCGCACGCGGGCAACCTGGACGAATACCTCTACCACCAGGAGCAGGTGCGCCTGGCCGCGGAGGGCGCGGACACGAGCGCGCCGAGCGGGAAGGGCGCGGCGGCGGGGGCGGCGGGCCCGGTGTCGGAGAAGGACCGTAAGCGCCTGGAGGCGGAGGCCCGCCAGCGGCGCTCCGTGGTGGAGGGCCCCATCAAGAAGGAGATCGCGAAGCTGGAGGAGCGCATCGCGAAGGTGGAGGCCGAACAGAAGGAGCGCGAGGCGCAGCTGGCGGACCCGGTGCTCTACAACGACTTCGCCCGGGCGAAGCCGCTGATGGACGCGCACCGCACGGGCAAGGAGGAGCTGGAGGACCTCTATGCCCGGTGGGAGGCCGCGCAGGAGAAGCTGGCGGCGGCGCAGGCCTGAGGCTTCGCGTCAGCTGATCTCCGTGTAGCCGGCGTGCGGGTGGTCCGACGTGTCCCGGGTATCCACCTGGGCGCTGTTCTGGGTGTTCACGCCGGCGGTGGTCCACACCTGGTCGAAGTCCTCAATCTCATCCGGGCCACCGCTCGTGCCGCCCACGGCGCGCTGCAGGCCGTACTGGCCGAAGATGGCCTGGACCTCCGTCGTGGAGGTGTTGAGGTCGCCCATCACCACGACGTCGCGCGGCGGCGGGCCCTTGGCCTCGGCGGCGGCGAGCTGCGCGATGTACGCGAGCTGGGCGTCACGCAGCGCCTTGTTGTCCTCGCCCGCGGCGACGTGGACGTTGATGATGGTCCGCTCCTTGCCGTCCGGCCCCATGACACGGGTGACGAGCGCGGCGCGCGGCTCCGACGTGTCGTTGTGGCGGAGGACTTCGTTGTGGTCGTGCAGCTGGTTGCGCTCCTCGGGCGTCAGCTGACCGTCCGCGAGGGCGGCGAGCTCCTCGGCGGAGGCGGCGCCCGTGCCCCCCACGTGCGTGGGCAACGCGACGGTATAGGCCTCGGTGAGTTCATCCGGAGCCGCGACGTAGGTGGCATTCCCGTAGGTGGCATCCGAGCCCCTGTCCTCCTTGATGCCACCCTCCTGATCATCGCCGGAGAAGGCCTCGCCCGTGACGAGCGTGCCCCCGGGTGTCTGGTAGAGGGTGGTGCCGTCCGCGCCCGTGCGGATGGCGGTCTCGGGAGCATCCGCGTAGATGTCCACGGGCTCCGGGCTGTCTTCCCCCAGGAAGATCGCGAAGTCCCGGTCGACGCCGACGACGATGTCGAGCGCGGTGTTCCGGTTGCCGCTGCGCCCGACGTTCACGTCCACCTCCTGGAACGCGACGATGGTGGCGCCGGAGTCCTTGATGAGATCGGCCTGGGCCGCGCGGTTGGTCTTCTCGTTGTAGGAGGGGGCCTTCCCCGTGGCGGTGTTGAGGGTGATGATGGCCGTCCCCGTCTTCTTGCCCTCGGGCGGCAGTTCCTCCACCGACACGGGCTTGTTGAAGCCGGTGTGGGTGGCCTGGGGGTTGAGCTCGGGCATCGGGCTCTTGCTCCGATGGCCTGACGGGGTGAACGAATCCAGCTGGCGCAGCTGCGCGGGAGGCGGCTTGAGGGCGGGGGCCGCCTTCGGGGGAACCTCCGTGCGGGGCGCGGGCTTGGGGGTGATGCGGGCGCGGAAGGCGTCGCGGGCGGCGGGGCTCCAGAGGCTCATGGATGGGCTCCGTGATCAGGTCGGCAACAGCGGGTTGCCGACGAGTACGCAGCCCCCCAGCGCGCGGTTACAGGCGATTCATTGGACGTCGAAGGTCTTCCGGACCGGGGCGCCGCCGCGCTCGATTTGCAGCTCGATGCGCCGGGCGTCTCGGAGCTTGGTGAAGGCCTCCAGCGCCTTGTCGGGGCTGTCCAGGTCCAGGCCGTTGATGCGCTGGAGCACGTCTCCATTGCGCAGCCCCAACCGTGAGTAGAACGACTCCTCACGGATGGAGAACAGCTTGAAGCCCATGGGGCGGCCGTCCTTGAAGGCGGGCACCACCCGGGCCTGCATGGACAGCTCGTTCAGGTGCGTGAGCGCTTCGGTGACGTCCTCGCGCGGCACGGCGTAGGTGTCCGGGCCTGTCTCCCGGATGCCTCGGCCCAGGCTGGAACCTCCGGGCTGCGCGGCCCCCGGATGGACGTTCACCGCGACGGGCGGCACGCTCCCGGACCCGTCGACGTACTCGAGCCGCCCGTCCACCAGCAGCAGGATGCGCTCCCGTTCGATGGCGAAGACCCGCGCCCCCTGGATGATGTCACTGACCATCAGGCTGTGCGCGCTACCGGCTGGCAGCTCATGGATGGAGGCCATGGACCACCGGGGATCCTGCGCCACCAGGGTGCCCAGCAGCCGGATGCCCAGGGTGCTCCGGCGCAGGTCCTGCGGCGGCTCTGGAGGCAACGCCACGCTGGCGACGGACGAGAGCCCCGTCAGCTGCGCCAATCGCGTCCCATCCAGCGCCGGCAGGGGAGGGGCGTTCGACGGCACCGGCGCCGCGGCCCAGGCGTCACGGAGGCCTGGCAGCACGAAGGTGCTGGTCACCTGGTTCACGATCAGCGCGGCCGTCAGGGCACACGCAAAGACAAGCAGGACGAACAGGCCCTGGATGGGCCGCTGCAGCTCACGGTTCACGGAAAGGCCTCCCTGTTTGGAACAGGGAGGCCTTGAGCAAGCCAGGGGCCAGCGGCTGTCCCAGAGGGAGCGCTGTTGGCCCTGAGGCCCGGTCAGGGACCTCGTGTCAGGGAACGCGGTGCCAGCAATGACAACCCGTCATGACACGGTGTCCGTCCTCTCTCAGTGGCCGTAATAGAAGGCCGAGCCCCAGAGGTAGCCGTTCCGGCTGGCGGGAGCCGTGCCCACCAGGCAGTGCGCGCCGTCATAACCGCCGATGACACAGTGGGGCGGAGGCGTGATGTAGAGGTTGTTCGCCCACTTGAACGGCGCCGAACCCCAGGGCAGCGGCATGACGAAGCAGTTGGCACCGTCGAACGTCGACGGCGCGGGGCATGCGTTGCCGGGGCCGGGCGTCAGGTAGAGGTTCCCGGACCAGATGAAGTAGCTGGTGCTCCAGGAGGGGTAGGGGAGGATGTAGCAGTTCGCCGTGTCCCAGCCGGAGGGCGCCGGACACGACGTGCCGGGGACCGCGTTGACGTAGTAGGCGTTGTTGTGGACGAACGCCGTCAGCCCGGAGGGCACGTTCATCACGTGGCAGTTCGCCCCATCCCAGCTCGCGGTGATGGGCGCGCCCGTGTGGGACGTGACGGTCGGCGCGCAGGGGTTGTAGGGGTTGTAGGGCGTGGCCGCGGAGAAGAACGCGTACGAGTCGGCGTTGCGGACGGCGCTGCTGGGATCGGCGCTCGCGAGCGCCAGGTTGGCGGAGAAGCCGTACTGGATGTCCTCCGTCTTCGCCACGACCCGGAAATGGCTGACTTCGTGAATCAGGGTGTCTGCCTTGGAGCCTGGTCCCGTCATGGGCGCGGGCCAGAAGCCGGAGCACAGGTGGATCTTGTATTCCTTCCGGGGCTTGACGTAGGCGTAGGCGTTGCTGTCGTTGCAGTCGCAGTAGAACTTGAACGTCTCGTTGTCCACGGCGTTGCGAATCTTCCGGAAGTTCTCACGGACGGTGCTGTAGCGAGAGCTGTCGTAGGCGCCGAACCATTGGGTGTAGCGAGTCACCGGGTTCCCCGCCACCAGGTAGTCATAGGAGTCGTTCGCGTAGTTGAGGGCGTGCTGCCGGGCGTCGATCAGCGCGTTCTTCTGCGAGCTGCTGCACTGCTTCCACTTCTCGTTGCTGCCATTGACGATCTTGGTCTCCGGTTCGTCGTCCAGGTCGTCCGGATCCAGGGGCGGCTCGCGACCCTCGATGTCGAGGAAGACGACGTTGGAGACCGCCGTCCCCTTGCCCATTCGCGCGTCCAGGAGCTCGGTCTTGAACTGGACCGCGTAGGTGCCCGAGACGGAGAGGTCGTAGTTGTCCCAGAGCGAGGCGATGCCCGAGACGCTCTCTCCCGGCTTCAGCGTGAGGTAGTCGCTGTCCATGGGCGCGTCGCGCCTGTAGAGCCGGCCGATGTACTCCACCGGCTTGCGCTCCAGGGAAACGGAGAGGATGTCCGCCTTGATGCCGTCCACGACAGGCGTCTGGTAGCCGAGGATCCGCACCGGGCCTTTCGATACGTTCGTGAACGTGACCGCGAGGTCCACGGGCGCGTCCGCCGGGAACTTCGTCACCTTGGACGCGAGCGTGATTTCAATGGCCTCCCCGGCGCTTGCGTGTAATGGGATTGAAACGAGCGCGGCCACAATGAGACTGGTCAATTTCATCCACTCAGGGTGCAATACCCTGGGCGAAATTTTCAACGTGACAAATGCGTCGTGCGAGACGCTGATTTGTAACCTGAATTGCTACAGCGGCTATTTGAAGATCTTCGACAGGAGCCACACGACGGCGGACTCCGCGGCGCTGTTGTTCAGGTGCCGGGCCCGGCGGCCATAGGTTTCACTGGGCTGGGCCTTGGTCAGCTCATCCGTGTACGGCGCGGAGCCTTCCGGCGCGCAGCTTCCACAGTACAGCCGCTCCTCCCAGACGAACCCGTAGCGCACGTCCATCCGCCGGCCACACGTCACGCAGGCCGGCTCGTCACCCACGCGCACTTTCGGCAACAGGCTCAGGCTTCGCTTGGGGTCGTACTCGTGCTCGAAGTCCGCGGCGATGGGCTGCGGCTCCGGGCGGGCTTCCGGCTCCGCCGCCTTCTGGAGCCGGGCCAGCTCCTCCGCGTCCAGGGCCACGCCCCGGCACTTCGTGCAGACGTCCACCGTCACGTCCCGCAGGTCCACCGCGGGCAGGGGGGCGCTGCCGCACGTGGGGCAGGTGGGCGCCTGGCGCCCGCAGGACGGACAGCCCGGGACGTACTGGAGCGAGGCCTCACAGCCCTTGCACCGCCCGGGCTTGCCCTTCGCCTGCTCGAAGACGGCCGTCAGCGTGGGCCCGCCGACGACGCGCGCCAGCATCTCCTCCTCGAACCAGGCGGCCCCGCAGGCGCCGCACTCGTCGCGCACCAGCCCCCGGGCGTAGGTGTTGCGCATCGTCGTCTGGCAGAAGGGGCACGCCTGCATGGCGCCCGCAGCCTACCGGGTCTTTCCCGGAAACGGGATGCCGCCCGATTCACCCCGCGCGGCGGCGCTTCTCCTTCTTCGGCTTGGGCTCGGGCGTCTTCGGGGCCGGCGTGGGTTCGCGCAGCTCCTCCGGGACGGGGAGGGCGGGCTGGGAGGGGCGCGTGGGGGGCGCGGGCGTGCCTTCCGGCAGCGCGCCTTCCACCTGCTCGGAGGGCAGGGCCGGCAGGCGGATGATGAACGCGGTGCCTTCGCCCACCTTGCTCTGCACGCTGATGCTGCCGCCGTGGTTCTTCACGATGCGCTGGCAGATGGCGAGCCCCAGGCCCGTGCCCTTCTGCTTCGTCGTGAAGAAGGGCACGAAGATGTGCGGCTGTTGATCCGCCGGAATGCCCGGCCCGGTGTCGGAGACGCGCACCTCCACGAACTCGCCGCCCGCGCTGCGCAGGTCGCCGAAGCGCTCCGGCTTCTCCGTGCGCACCGTGATGCGGCCCGGCTGCGGCCCCAGGGCCTGCACCGCGTTCTGCACCAGGTTGATCAGCACCTGCTTGAGCTGCTCCGCGTCGCCCTCCGCGCGCGGCAGGCGCAGGTCCAGCTCCACCGCCAGCTCCGCCGTGGGCGGCATGTCGTTCTGGATGAGCCGCATCGTGCGCGTCACCACCTCGTTGAGGTCGGTGGGCCCGAAGTTCTGCTTCAGCGGGCGCGAGTAATCCAGGAACGCCGTCACCACGCCGTTGAGCCGGTTCACCTCCTCGACGATGACGTCCAGGAACTCGCCGTCCTCGCCCGGCAGCTTCCGCGGATCCAGGCACTGCGCCGCGCCCTTGATGGCGCCCAGCGGGTTGCGGATTTCATGCGCCAGGCCCGCCGCCATCTCACCCAGCGCCGCCAGGCGATCCCGCTCGCGGATCTTCTCGTACAGCTTGGAGTTCTCCAGCACCGTCGCCATCCGCTCGGAGACCTCCAGGATGAGCGCGATTTCATCCGACGCGTACGCCTCCGGCACCCGTTCGTCCCACAGGTTCAGGAAGCCGATGACGCGGTCGTTGCCCATCAGCGGCACGCTGATGCCGGCCTTCATCTGGAGCAGCGCGGCGCGCGTGTCGTTGAGCCGCTTCAGCTCGTCGCGGAAGCGCTTGCCCTCCACCGCCTGCACCCGCATCACGGAGATGCGCCGCTCGATGTTCTCCAGCAGCACCGCCTTCTGCCCGCTGGCCACCGCGAAGAGCACGCCGCGAGCGGCCGCCGTGTCCAGGAGCGCCACCGGCAGCGGGCCTCGCGAGTCCAAAAGCCGGTAGCCCGGCCGGTCCTCCGCCATCAGGTACACCGACGCGTGCGTCACGCGCCCCGTCTCGTGCAGCGCATCCAGCACCACGCGCGCCAGCTCTGAAATCTCGATGACGGAGGCCATGCGCACGCGCAGGGCGCTCAGCGTGCCCAGCAGCGCGAAGCGCTCGCGGAAGAAGATGCGCACCACCATCTCCTCCACCTTGGTGCGCAGCGGATCCAACAGGATGAGGATGACGAACGCGGCCACCACCGTGTTGAAGACGAAGAGCGACGTGTTCTCGTCCACCCACGCCGTCAGCACCGTGAACACCGACGCCAGGATGATGGCCAGCACCGTCTGCGAGGCGATCTTCCCCAGGAGCTCGTGCAGGTCCATCAGCCGCAGCCGCAGCAGCGTCTGCGCGAGGAAGAACAGGTAGAGCGTCGCGAAGACCGGACCCAGCGTGGGGAACGGGATGTCGTTGCGCGACAGGAAGTCCAGCCCGTTGAACAGCACCGCCGCGCCCGCGCCAATGGCCAGGTACGCCAGCCGGAACTGCTCGATGCGCGACTCCGTCGTGCGCACCCGGTGCACCAGCAAGGACACGGAAGTGAACAACGTGCCCAGCACCCAGGCGCCCAGCGCCAGACGGGCCCATGGTTTGTCCGCCAAGGGTGTAACGGCGACGGTCAGACCCAGCACGCCGGACAGGAGGGCGAGCCGCCGGCCGACCTGGTGGGCTCCCTTGCTGACCCCCAGGAACTCGAGGAAGAAGGCGACCGCCGCCCCGGGCACCAGGGAGACGACGAGCACCGTCGCCCCGAGGGCGATGCGGGACACCCAGGGGTAGTCGAGGGAGGGGAAGATGCTGTGGAAGAAGAGGCTGAGGTAATACCCGGCGACCGTCAGGGTGAAGACGGAGTAGAGCGTGAGGACCCGGGGCCGTCCGGGGCGCAACAACATGGACACGCCCAGCGCCAGACCGATGATGGAAGCGAGCAGTGCGCTTTGGGTGCGGATATCCATGTGCAGGCGGACAGTCTAACCTCTGTCAGGGGGTGGAAATTTTCCAACCATCCCCAGTTGTCCTCGGGCGTGCCCGAGCGCATCTCCCAGGGTCCCCGAGGCCCCCGCGAATGAAAGTGTCCCTCCAGCATCTCGCCCTCCTCGCCTCCGCGGCGCTGTTGTCCGCGCAGGCTCCTGCCCCCGCCGTGGCTCCGGTGACGCCGGCCGCCACGGCTCCCGCCTCCACTGACGACACGGACCAGGCCCCCACGACGCGCACGGACAATGCGCCGTCGGAGGCGCAGCTGACGCCGCCGCCGGACGCGGACAAGGCGCCGTTGCCGGTGGGCTACGTGCAGGTGTTCAACCCGGCCTTCCCGGGGCTCGTGCCGCCCACGCCGGTGGTGCACCGCGGGCGCCGCTACGGGCTGGAGGACCTGACGCCGTACTTCGCGGACGGCAAGAAGAGGGACGCGAAGGACGCGTTCGACAAGGGCCAGTACACCAAGGCACGCGCGCTGCTGGAGGGTGAAGGGGACAGCCCGCCGGTGCGCTACCTGCGCGCGCTGTCCGCGGTGCGGGCCGGGGACGACAAGGCGGCGGCGGCGGAGATGGCGGCGCTCGCCAACGACTACCCGGCGCTGAAGGACCGCTGCCTCACGCACGCGGGCGTGGCGCTGGAGTCCCAGGGCCGGCTGGATGACGCGGCGGCCAGCTTCAAGCAGGTGCCGGAAGGCTCGCGCATGTACGTGGACGCGCGCCTGGGTCTGGCGCGCGTGCTGCGCAAGAAGAAGGACTACGACGGCGCCATGGAGGCGCTGACGCCGCTCACCCAGCGCATGATGACGGGCTGGGGCCGCAACGTGGGCGCGGAGGCGCTCATCGCCACGGCGGACCTGGCGGTGGAGAAGAAGGACAAGGCCGCGGAGAAGGCCGCGCTGTGGAAGCTGTGGGCAGCCCAGCCCCTGTCGCCCATCGTCAAGCAGGTGGAGAAGCGCCTCAAGGGGCAGACGCCGCCCGTGGACGCCAAGGTGGGCCGCGCGGAGGCGCTCATCGAAGCGCACCGCAACAAGCAGGGCATGGCCATCCTGGAGCCGATGCTCAAGACGCTGAAGCTGCCGGACGCGCTCGCGTGCCGCGCGCACTTCGCGTTCGGCAAGGGGCAGCGCAAGGAGCGCCAGCACACCGCCGCCATCCAGATCCTCACGCCGGTGGTGGAGCAGTGCAAGGACCGCGACCTGCTGGCCCGCGCGCTGTACGTGCTCGGCTCGTCGCGCTCCATCGTGGATCAGCAGCGCGGCACGGACACCTACGAGCGGCTGGCGAAGGAGTTCCCGGACCACTCGTTCGCGGACGACGCGCTCTTCTACGCGGCCGACCTGTACGTGAAGACCCACCGCCCCAAGGAGGCCATGGCGCGGCTGGATGAGGTGGCGCGGCTCTACCCCAAGGGCGACTTCCTGGGCGAGGCGCTCTTCAAGGCCTTCTGGGTGGCGCGCACGTCGAAGGTGGAGGACGGGGGCTTCTCCTTCCTGGACCGCATCGAGGAGCAGTTCGCCAACGCGGACGAGTCCTACGACGTGGAGCGCGCGCGCTACTGGCGGGCGCGCACGCTGGAGGAGCGCGGCAACATCCAGGGCGCCGCGGAGCTGATGGAGAAGCTCGCGGTGGAGCACCCGGCCACGTACTACGGCCTGATGGCGCGCTCGAAGCTGGGCGAGCTGGACCCGAAGCGGCTGGAGGCCGTGTCGGCGTCCATCTTCGACGTGCCGGAGGCCGCCAGCCCCTGGCCGATGTTCGCGGGCCCCATGGGGGACGACCCCCACTTCCGCGCGGGCGTGGAGCTGTTGCGCCTGGGCTTCGCGGACTCCGTGCCGTCGGAGCTGATGCTGGTGAACCGCGCCAACCAGCCGCCGGAGTCCATGCGGCTGTTGGTGATGGTGCTGTCGCAGTCCGGTGACGCGCGGTCGGCGCACGCCATCGCGCGGCTCGCGCTGCGCAAGGACCTGAGCGGGCGCATCACCCCGCAGACCCGTCCCGTGTGGGAGGTGGCCTATCCCAACGCGTTCCGCGACCTGATTGAAAAGCACACCGCGCCCGCGGGCGTGGAGCCGGACCTGCTCCAGGCGCTGATGCGCGAGGAGAGCGCGCTGGACCCCAAGGCCCTGTCCTGGGCCGGCGCGATGGGGCTCACGCAGCTGATGCCCTCCACGGCGAAGGGCGTGGCGCGCGAGCTCAAGATCAAGAAGTTCACCGTGGACTCGCTGCTCCAGCCGGAGCTGAACATCCGCTTCGGCGCGCACTACCTGGGCGGGCTGATCAAGCAGTTCAAGGGCCACACGCCCTACGCGGTGGGCAGCTACAACGCGGGCTCCGGCGCGGTGAACCGCTGGCGCGCGGCCAAGCCGGACCTGGCGCTGGATGCGTGGGTGGAGGAGATCCCCATCGCGGAGACGCGCGGCTACATCAAGCGCGTGCTGCGCTCCTACAACACCTACCAGCTGCTCTACGGCCGCGTGCCGAAGGTGCCGGTGATGCCTAGTGCATCGCGTTAGTGCGTAATCCTGGCTGAAACCTGAATTCGCGCTTTCTTTGTAGAGGGGGAGGGGCGGGCCGTGATTTCGTCGGCCGCCATGCTCCCCCTCCGAACGAGAGTCGCTCCCCTCGCCGTGGCGGTGTTCACCCTGGTGGGCCTGTGTCTTCCGGCTGAAGCCGAGGCGCAGGCCTGGTCGCTGACGAACGCGCAGCGGCAGGCGTTCCTGCGCTACTACGCGCCGGTCATCTTCAAGCGCGCGAATGCGAACGACAACAAGCACGGCTACGACTGGTTGACGAACTTCGACTTCGACCAGGACGGGGACTTCTCCAACAACAAGCTGCACTGGAAGCAGATCAACCAGTACGTGGACGCGTCCCGCGCGGGCCCCAGCGCGTTCGACAAGTGGCGCATCCGGCCCACGCTCTACACGTCACTGATTGAGTACATGGACGGGGGGAAGAACCTCACCCTCGTGTATCACCTGTATCACGCGCTGGATAAGAACGCGGCGGGCAACTGGCAGCTGCACGACTGGGAGCGCGTCGAGCTGCAAGTGAAGAACGTGGTGGGCAACCCGGGCAGCGGCGAGACCGTGGCGTACGCGGTGGTGACGCAGCACAAGCGCAACGTGGTGCGCCGGGCGGGGAGTGGCGACCTCCAGTTCATGCAGACGGGCACGGGCAGCCACCTGCTCATCTGGCAGGCGGAGTGGTCCGACAAGCTGCTGGCGCCGCATGGGCAGGAGCTGCGCTTCGTGACGGATCCGTATTCGTTCTTCGCAGGCCGGATGGCGTCCGGGGGGAAGGCGGAGGCGGACGTGAACAACGACGACGGGCGCAAGAAGCTGCACTTCGTCTTCGTGCCGGAGGACGACGGGGCGGCGGTGGCGGCGTTCAACGCACAGCCGGTGCGGTACTCGACGGCGGACGCGCAGGCCAGCCGCTACGACAACGGGTCTTCGGCCAACTGGCCAGCGGTGAAGCGCGTCACGTACGAGCTGCAGGACCTGGCGGACATCCTCCCCACGCACTGGGAACACGGGGGCTATGCGACGCACTGGCTGCCGGACGCGTCGCAGTTCTTCTACCTGGAGAGCCCGGTGGTGAACGAGGCGGGGCAGGCGGAGGTGAGCGTGGGGCTGCAGCGCTTCTTCTCCAAGACGCGTGACATCGAAGGACAGGACGACCGCGAGGGCTACCCGTCGAAGAAGTGGTTCTTCGGCACGTTCGAGCTGAACGACAAGGCGTCGGACACGGGCGGCGGCGGCTCCAGCGAGTTCCACGACAAGTCGTGGGCGGGCACGGTGGCGGACTCGCGGGGGCAGACGCGCATGAGCGCCAGCGGCTACCCGGCCTCCGTGAACTCATACTGGTGGCAACACGACTACTTCGTGCACTCGGGCGTGACGGACGACACGGACGGGCGAGAGCAGGGCTTCTGGCTGCAGGGCGGGTGGTACCTGCCGCAGAACGGCGGGTTCGACGGACGCTGGGTGCAGCTCTTCGACGACCGGCCGGGCAAGGAGTCTGGCGAGTACTGAATTGGTCCTGATTTCCGGGTGGGGGCAGAGCGAGAAGCGGCGCTCATGCCCACCCGTGCAGGCGCACTGGAAGAATCTCGGGACCGGAGTGGGGCTGGTAGGCTTGAGGGGCAGTCCCACCCCCTCGTTTGCGTGAAGGAAACACGCCATGAGCCAGCCCAGCGCCCCCAGCCCTCAACAAATAGACCTCAACCGCACCGCCGTGGAGATCGCCCCCGAGACCTTCTGGGTCGGGAAGCGCGAGCCCGGCGGCATCTTCTTCGCCAACCCATACCTGCGCCGCTTTCGGGGCACGGACACGCGGACGAAGAAACCCGCCGAGTTCAACCTCCTCATCGACCCCGGGTCGAGCAGCGACTTCTCCACCATCCACACGAAGGTGGTGTCGCTGATTGGCGGGATGGACCGGCTGTCGGCGCTCTTCATCAACCACCAGGATCCGGACGTGGGCTCGTCCGCGAACATCATCTCGGCGCGCTACTCGCCGCGCGCGAGCATCCTGTGCTCCGAGGACACCTGGCGGCTCATCGTCCACTTCAACCTGCCGCGCAACCGCTTCATCCCGACGGAGAAGTTCTCCGCGGGGCTGAGCGTGCCCACGGGGCACAAGCTGTTGCCGGTGCCGTCTCCGTTCTGCCACTTCCGGGGCGCGGTGATGCTCTACGACCCGCAGACGCGGGTGCTCTTCACGGGGGACCTCTTCGGAGGCCTCACGGACAGCAAGGCGCAGGGCCTGTGGGCGGACGAGTCCGACTGGACGGGCATCCGGGCGTTCCACCAGATCTACATGCCGGTGAACTCGGCGCTGGTGCGCGCGGTGGCGGCCATCCGGAAGCTCACGCCCGCGGTGGAGATGATCGCCCCGCAGCACGGCCGCATCATCCGCGGCAAGCTGGTGCAGCAGTTCCTGGAGCGCATGGAGCGGCTGCAGGTGGGCCTGGACATCATCGACGAGGCGCAGGACCGCACGCACCTGCAGGCCTGGAGCGCGGTGATTGACCGGGTGCTGAACCTGGCGCGCGGCTACCTGGGTGACTCGGTGGAGGCGAAGCTCACCGCGAGCGGCCAGCTGTCGGACACGGCGAAGTTCAACGGCCAGCGGCTGGAGGTGAGCCGCATGGGCAAGTGGACGCTGGAGCACGTGGTGGAGGTGCTCTGCCAGGGCGAGCCGTCGGAGATTTCGGGCCCCATCATGGTGGAGGCGACCATCGCCGCCGCTGAGTACAACCTGCCCACTCCGCACCTGGACATCGAAGGCGCTGGCGCGCCCGCGCCTGTCTCGCTGCTGGAGCCGTGAGAGGGGAGGGAGGGGTGATACCCAAGGATCCTGACAGCGGAGGCGTGGCCTACCTGGGCCCGGATGCCCTGCGCGGCAAGGCCGCGGACGAAGACGGTCTGGAGCCCACGCTCCCGCAGGTGCGGACGCCCGTGTCTCCCGGAGGCACGTTGCTCCAGGGGGCGGTGACGCCCCGGCCCCCGGCGCCGACGAACCAGGGGCTCGTCCCCGGGCAGGTGGTGGCGGGCCGCTACCGCGTGGAGAAGTGGCTGGGCGTGGGCGGCACGTCGGCGGTGTACCAGGCGCTGGATGTGAAGAAGCACCAGCGTGTGGCGCTGAAGGTGCTGGCGGTGCCGTACGCGGATGAAGCGATGGTGACGCGCTTCCGCCAGGAGGTGGAGCACGCCCGGGCGCTGGAGCACGTGAACATCCTGCATGTGTTCGACGTGGGCTCGGATGGGGACCGGCACTACCTGACGGTGGAGTTGCTGGAGGGGAGGGATTTGCGTCAGGTGATGCTGGAGGGGCGCCCCACGCTGGCCAATGCCTTGCGGTGGCTGACGCATGCCACGGTGGCGCTGGAGCACGCGCATGCGCGCGGGGTGCTGCACCGGGACGTGAAGCCGGGGAACCTGTTCATCACGCGCACGGGCGTGCTGAAGCTGATGGATTTCGGGCTCGCGAAGAGCGCGCATGTGATGGGCAACACGGCGCAGGGCGCGACGCTGGGAACGCCGGAGTACATGGCGCCGGAGCAGGTGAAGGGGGCGGAGGTGTCCCCGGCCACGGACCTGTATGCCCTGGGTGTGGTGGCCTATGAGCTGCTGACCGGGCAGCTGCCGTTCCGTCACGTGCAGCCTGTTCCGCTGATGCTGATGCACGTGCAGGAGCAGCCGGTTCCTCCAAGGAAGCGGCGTCCAGACCTGCCGGAAGCTTTCGAGCAGGTCGTCCTCAAGCTGATGCGGAAGCAGCCCGAGGAGCGTTACGCGAGCGCCACGGTGCTGCGCGCTGAACTGGCGAAGCTGTGGCCGCTGGCACTCCAGCAGGGGCGCGCGTTATAGGAGGCTCCTTTCCGCAGGGGGGCCTCCATGTCTGTCAAATTCAACCACACGATCATCCATGCGAAGGACAAGGTCGCATCCGCGCGATTCCTCGCGGAGTTGCTTGGGTTGCCGGAGCCCACGCCCTTCGGGCACTTCCAGGTGGTGAAGCTGACGGATGGCGCGTCGCTCGACTACGTCACCACCCAGGACGCGATCCACGGGCAGCACTACGCATTCCTGGTGACGGAGGAGGTCTTCGATTCGCTGATCGCGAAGATCCGCGACCGGAAGATCCAGCACTGGGCCGACCCGCGCGGCCAGCATGAGAACCAGATCAACACCCATGACGGAGGCCGTGGGGTCTACTTCCAGGACCCCAACGGCCACTACATGGAAGCCATCACCGTGCCGTACGGCGGCTGGTGACGTTTCAATGTCTGGGATTGCGTTCCCGCGACGGTTGAGTGACGGCTCTTCTCGTCGCAAGTCCGGGTAGTAGAGTCCCGAGGCATGGGCGCTGCCTCGAACTCTCCGGACGGCAAGAACGCGTTGCTGCGCGGCCTTCCGTCCATCGAGCAACTTCTGCGACGGCCGTCGCTGGAGTCCCGGCTCGCGAATCTTCCCCATGCCCGAGCCGTTGCTGCCCTGCGGCTCGCTGTCGAACGGGTGCGTGCGCGGCTGCTCGCCGGTGACCTGCGCCCCTTCGAGGACGCGGACGTGGAGGCGGCGCTCGCGTCGCTGGCCACGCCGAACCTCCGGCGCGTGATCAACGCCACCGGCGTCGTGCTCCACACGAACCTCGGCCGCGCACCGCTGGCTGCCGAAGCCGTGGAGCGTGTCGTCGCCGTGGCTCGGGGCTACTCCAACCTCGAATACGACCTGGACGAAGGCGAACGCGGCAGCCGCTACGCGCCGCTCATTGGCCTCCTGCGCACGCTCACCGGCGCGGAGGACGCCATCGTCGTCAACAACTGCGCGGGCGCCGTGCTGCTTGTCCTGGCCGCGCTTGCCTCCGGCCGGGAGTGTGTCGTGTCCCGTGGCGAGCTCGTGGAAATCGGCGGTGGCTTCCGCATCCCGGACGTCATGCGCCAGTCCGGCGCGAAGCTCGTCGAAGTGGGCACCACCAACCGCACCCGCCGCGCGGACTACGCCAACGCGTTGAGCCCGGACACCAGCCTCATCGTGAAGGTCCACCGCTCCAACTTCGCGCTCGTCGGCTTCACGGAAGAGGCGGCCCTCGCGGAGCTCACCGAACTGGGACGCTCCCGTGACGTGCCCGTGTTCCAGGACCTGGGCTCCGGCGCGCTCGTGCCGCTGACCGGACCGGGCCTCACCCCGGAGCCCACCGTGGGCCAGGCCATCCGGGATGGCGCGGACGTCGTCGCGTTCTCCGGCGACAAGCTGCTCGGCGGTCCCCAGGCGGGCGTCATCGTCGGCCGCTCGGACCTGCTCAAGCGCATCAAATCCCACCCGCTCACACGTGCGCTGCGTGTCGACAAGATGACGGTCGCGGCCCTGGAGGCGACGCTGGAGCTGTACCGGGATGGCCGCGCGGACGCGGTCCCCACCCAAAGCCTGCTCACCCAGCAACCGGCTTTGTTGCAAGCCCGTGCCGAACGCCTGGCGGCCCTCCTCGTGGCACGCGGCGTGGAGGGCCGTGTCGTGTCCGTGGATGGACAGGTGGGTGGAGGTGCCATGCCTCTGTCCCGGTTGCCTTCCTTCGCTTGCAGCCTCACCGTAGAAGCGCCGAAAGTATTCCTGGAACGTCTGCGCGAAGCCGAGGTGCCGGTTATTGGCAGGATTGCGGATGACGAGGTCGTTCTCGACGTCCGGTGTCTCTCAGAGGAGGACCTGGGGCAGGTCGCGCAGGCTGTGGCGGCCGCCCGTTCGGGAAGCCAGCCATGATCAACAGCGCCGTGCTCGTTTTAAACCGGTACTACCAACCGGTTCACGTGACGTCGGTCAAACGGGCTTTTTCCCTGCTGTATCAGGGCGTCGCCAAAGCCATCGACGAGCAGTACCGGTTGTATGAGTTCGAGGACTGGGCCGCTCTCAGCGCCACCCAGGACAGCATCACCACCATCGACCGCACCATCCGAGTGCCGCGCGTCCTCGTGCTCGGCGCGTATGACCACCTGCCGCGCGCCAAGGTGCGCTTCTCGCGCCTCAACATCTACGCGCGCGACAACGACACCTGCCAGTACTGCGCGAAGCAGCTGCCCCGCAGCGAGCTCAACCTGGACCACGTCAGCCCTCGCACCCAGGGGGGCAAGACGACGTGGGAGAACGTCGTGTGCTCCTGCGTGCCCTGCAACCTGAAGAAGGGTGGGCGCACTCCGGAACAGGCCGGGATGCGGCTGCTCAAGAAGCCCGTGCGACCGCGCTGGACGCCGCTGTTCCGCGGCGCCATCCGTAAAATCACCTACCGTGAGTGGCTGCCGTTCCTGCACCTCGCGGACGTGTCGTACTGGAACGTCGAGCTGCTCGACGAGTGACAGCGAACGGCTCCCCGGCCGCCTGCTCCCCGAGCCTCCGGGCGCCGGGGCGCGGGCTCCGGGCGCTCCAGGGCCGGCCGTGAAATGGCGGGGTGTCGACTCGGGCGGTAGGACGGGCTTTGATGCGAGCCTTCGTGAAGCCCGCCCCCCTGCCTCCATCCGCTCCCGCCTCACTGGCTGGCACCTCGCCGCGTGCAGGCAATGACGTGTCGCCCTCGGGACCCGCGGGCCTTGCTCGGCGCTCCCGCGCGGCGCGGATCATCGCGGTGGGCGGCGGCAAGGGCGGCATCGGCAAGTCGATGGTGTCCGCCAACCTGGGCGTCGCGCTCGCGCAGGCAGGCCAGAAGGTGCTGCTCGTGGACGCCGACCTGGGTGGCGCCAACCTGCACACCTGCCTGGGCGTGGGCCCTCCGGAGTCCACGCTGTCGGACTTCCTGCGGCGCGGGAAGGCGAACCTCGAAGAGGTGATGGTCGGCACCGGCGTGCCCGGGCTGTCGCTGATCGCCGGGGCGCAGGACTCGCTGGACGCGGCGAACCTCAAGTACGCGCAGAAGCAGAAGCTCCTGCGCACGCTGCTGTCGCAGACGACGGCGGACTACCTCATCCTGGACCTGGGCGCGGGCACCAGCTTCAACACGCTCGACTTCTTCCTCATCGCGGACCACGGCCTGCTCGTCGTGCTGCCGGAGCCCACGTCCGTGGAGAACGCGTACCGCTTCGTCAAGGCGGCCTTCTTCCGCAAGCTCCAGCAGACGGAGGCGCGCTACGGCATCCAGGACATGGTCGAGGGCGCGCTGTCCACCCGCGAGGGCGGCCTGCGGACGCTGCACGACATCGTCGCGCAGGTGCGGCGCAAGGCCCCTTCGGACGCGGAGCGGCTGGAGCGCGAGCTGGCGGCGTTCCACGTGCGGCTCGTCGTGAACCAGGCGCGCACGGACGCGGACGAAAAGGTCGGCTCCGCGATGGTGTCCGCGTGGAAGAAGTTCTTCGGCATCGACATGGATGACCTGGGCGCCCTGCGCCACGACGATGAAGCGTGGCGCGCGGTGCGCAAACGCAAGCCGGTGCTCCTCGAGCGGCCCGATTCGCCCGTGTCCCAGGGACTCCAGCGCATCGCCGCTCGCATCCTGACGCTCGACGGCCTTTCCCCCGAGTCCGCCATCCCATGAAGCCCTTCGCGCAGCAGACCTACTACGAGCTCCTGGAGGTCCCTCCCACGGCGACCGACGCGGAGATCCGTGCGGCGCACCAGCGCCTGATGGAGCTGTATTCGCCGGATTCCATCGCGGTGTACGCGCTGGGGGATCCGGATCAGGTGGAAGCGCTGCGTGCACGGATGAACGAAGCGATGGAGATGCTCACCGACGCGGACCTGCGCGTCGAGTATGACCGCTCCATCGGGCTGTCCACGGAGCGGCTCGCGAAGGCTGCCGCGACGGCGGAGGCGGCGGAGGCCGCGGACAAGGTGGACTCGGCCGCGCGTGTCGCGGAGGCTCTGGCCACCGCGGCCGCGGCGCTGGCGAAGGCCGCGGGTGCGGTGGATGCCGAAAGGCTGGAGGCGGAGTCGCGACTGAAGGCCGCGGCGTCCGTGAACGACAATGAAGGGGAGGCGCCTCGCGTGAGCGGGCCGCCTGGAAAGAGCGAGGAGCGGATGCGGGGTGAGGAGTCGAAGCGGCAGGAGTCCTCGGGGATGGACGCTCCAGGCGTGCCCTCCGAGCCGGTGATGGTGGGAGGCGTGGCGGTGGTGGAGGCCTTCCGTGCCTCGTTCACCCGGAGCCTGTCGTTCGTCTACGTCCCCGCGAATCCGCTGCGCGGCCAGGGCAGGGGAGCCACCGAAGCGCCGGCCCCCGCCGTGGACGCGAAGTCCCCCGGCGCCGTGGAGGCGCAGGCGTCCAGCCCTGTCGAGGCCACGGCCAGGACGGCCGCGTCCCCTGTGGAAGCCCCGTCGTCTGCCGGATCCGCTTCCGTGTCCGCGAACTCCGCTGCCGAGTCCCCGGTCTCGGCGGACCGCGTGGAAGCCCTCAAGGCCCCTGTTGCCTCCACGGCAACAGAGGTCCCGGCTCCCCATCCCGCGACGGACACCCGTACGGTGGCCGCGACGCCCGCGCTCGGAGCCAATGCCACGCCCGCCACGACGTCCGCGCCAGAAGCCAGCGCTACCCCCGCCGCGCCGGTAGCCACGACGCCCGCGCAGGAAGCCAGCGCCACGCCCGCCGCGCCGGTTGCCGCGACGTCCGCCCTTGAAACCAGCGCGACGCCCGCCGCGGCGGAAACGAGCGCCGCGCCGGTAGCCGTGACGCCCGCGCAGGAAGCCAGCGCCACGCCTGCGCCGGTAGCCGCGACGCCCGCGCAGGAAGCCAGCGCCACGCCCGCCGCGACGCCCGCCCCTGAAATCAGCACTACGCCCCCTGCGGCGGAAACGAGCGCCGCGCCGGTTGCCGCGCCCCCCGTCCCCGAAGCGGGCGCCACGACGCTTGCGCCGGAAGCCAGCGCCACGCCTGTTGCCGCGTCCCAGGTCCCTGAGGCCGGATCCGTGGCGCCCAGCACCGAGCCCACCTCGGCTGCGGCGGCCGTGACGACCACCCAGGGCGAGTCGGATCCGAACCCCGCCCTGGACTCCAGCACCACCGCGCTGGTTCGGATCCCGGCCACCGGGGCCTCCCGCTCCGCCGTTCGGCCCCTGACGTCGCGCCCCATCGACTCGCGTCCGCCCCAGAACGGCCCCACGGGGCCGGGGACCGTGAAGGGCCCCACGGTCCGCAAGCTCGGGGACGCCCAGGTCCTGGCTCAGGACTCCGCCATCGCCACCGCCGAGTCCGCGCTGGCCCAGGTGGCCGCCAAGGTCCGCGACGCCCGTCCCCGGGGCGTGGACATCCCCTCGGACGCCGAGTTCAACGGCGAGCTGCTCCGCCGTGTCCGCGAGGCCCGGGGCCTCACCATCCAGCAGCTGGCCGACCGCACCCGCATCTCCGTGCGTCACCTGGAGAACGTCGAGGCGGACCGCTACACCGCGCTGCCCACCACCGTGTACCTGCGCGGCATCCTCATGAACCTCGCCCGCGAGCTGGGCCTGGACCCCCTGCGTGTGTCCAAGAGTTACCTCGCGCTGTTCTCCGAGAAACCCGCCAAGTCGGGCCGTTGACCGGGAGTCGGCCTGGCGCCCTCCCATGCGACGGGAAAAGTTGACTCGCACGGGGTGGGTGCCTAAGTAGAGGCACGATGACGGAAGAGGAAAAGGTCAAGGCGATGCGACTGGCCCGCGCGATCGCCTCCGATATTTCGCTCTACAACGAGCAGAAGATCATCAAGGGCATCGAGCAGGACAACCTTTTCGAGGTCCTCAAGGAGGAACTGGAAGAGGGGCGCGCGCTCTACAAGAGCCGCGTGAGCGCGGAGATCAGCTCCCAGGCGAACTTCTTCGAGCGCGCCATCAACGACATCGTGCTGCGCTCCAAGGCGCACGTGAAGTCGAAGATCTGGTAGCGCGTCCCGCCGTGGCCTCACCCGACACGCGCGAGCACCGCGCCCTCCCCGAAGCCCGGGGCGAGCGCCTGGATGCGTACCTGGCCCGCGCGTTCCCGGACCTCACCCGCTCCCGCCTCCAGGGCCTCATCGCGGACGGCCACGTGCTGTCCGACGGCAAGCCCGCCAAGGCCGCGCAGCGTCTGCGCGGAGGCGAGGTGCTGGCCCTCCACGTCCCCGCGCCCGTCGCCGCGATTCCGCAGGCGGAAGCCCTGCCCGTGTCCGTGCTGCACGAGGACCGGGACCTCGTCGTCGTGGACAAGGCCGCCGGCATGGTGGTGCACCCGGGCGCGGGCCACGCGTCCGGCACGCTCGTCAACGCGCTCCTGCACCGCGTGAAGGACCTGGCCGGCGTGGGCGGCGAGCTGCGCCCCGGCATCGTCCACCGGCTGGACAAGGACACCACCGGCTGCCTCGTCGTGGCCAAGCACGAGCAGGCCCTGGTGGCGCTCCAGAAGGCCTTCAAGACGCGCGAGGTCCAGAAGACGTACCTGGCCCTGGTGCACGGCGTGCCGCCCGCGGAAGGCCGCATCGAGACGCTCTACGGCCGCCACCCCATCCACCGCCAGAAGTTCACCGGCAAGGTGAAGGAGGGCAAGCCCGCCATCACCCTGTTCCGCGTGCGCGAGGCCTTCGACGGCGCCGCGCTGGTGGAGGTGGACCTGCTCACCGGCCGCACGCACCAGATCCGCGTCCACCTGGCGGAGGCCGGGCACCCGCTCCTGTGCGACGCGCTCTACGGCGCCGGCCGCAAGGCGAAGGGCGCGGTCGCGGAGGCTCAAGAGGCGCTGGGCCGTCAGGCGCTGCACGCGTGGCGCCTGGCCTTCGAACACCCTCGCACCCACAAGGCGCTGGACCTGGAAGCCCCCCTCCCGGAGGACTTCCAGAAGGCGCTCACGCGCTTGCGCGAGGCGAGCGTTCCCCCGGGGCCTCCCACGAAGGCGAAGCCCGCGGCGAAGAAGGCTACAGGCCGGAAACGCTGAGCTGCTGCTGGCGGCGGGAGAGGACCTTGATGGGCTGGATGGCCATCACCCGCATGAAGACGGACAAGAGCTCCGGGTCGAACTTCTGGCGCATCTCCGTCCACATCAGCATCAGCGCCACCTCCGGGCCGTACGCGTCCCGGTAGGGCCTGCGGGAGGTGAGCGCGTCGTACGCGTCGCAGATGGCGATGATCTTCGCGTACACCCCCAGGTTCGTCTTGGGGATGATCATCTGGATGTTGCCGCGCGCATCCCGCACCGCGGTGCCGTAGTCCGTCTTGTGCTCGAACGTCGTCACCACGCGCAACAGCGTGGAGCGGCTGAAGCCCTTCTCCATCAGGATGTTGCGCACGCTGATGAGCGGCGCGCGGGCCACCGTCGTCTTCTCGTCCGCGGTGAGCGCGCCGCGCTTGGTGGCCAGCTCCTCCGGCAGCGTCGTCATGCCCGCGTCGTGGAAGAGCGCGATGTAGCCCAGGTCGCGCAGCTGCGGCTTGGTGAGCCCCAGCTCCGCGCCGAACACGATGCACATCAGCGCCACGTTCACCTGGTGGTAGACGAGGTAGTCCTCCTCGCGCTTCTGCGTCGTCATGCCCAGGAAGTGGGTGCGCTGATCGAAGGAGATGTCCACGAAGTCCTGCACCAGTCGCAGCGCCCGCGACGAGCCGATGGGCTTCCCCGCGCGCACGGACTCCAGGTACTTCTGCAGGAAGAACACCGCGCGGGCGTACACGGTCATCGCGTACTTCTTGCGGTCGACCTTCTGGTCGCCCGGCGTGTCCATGTCCTTGTTCAGCTTCTCCTTCAGCTTGGAGAACTTCGCCACGCGCATGTTGAGGAGCTTGCGCCCCTGCAGGCCGTCCTCCTCCGCGGTGGTGGTCTGCTCCTTGCTGAAGATCCAGACGAAGTTCTTCAGCTCCTGCACCGTGACGGGCTTGGTCAGCGTGATGCCGCCCACGTCCTTGGCGCGCATCTCCGCCAGCAGGTAGCGCTGGTTCTCGATGGAGTTCAGGTCCACCTTCACCAGCATGCCGTTGAGGTAGTACGAGTCCTTGACGCCCGTCAGCTCCAGCCGGCCTTCCTTGCCGATGATCTGGTTGATGATGTCCTGGAGCTGGTGGAGCGGCTTCTCAAAAACGGCGTTCTCCGGGTCATACATCTTCACCGAGCGCACCAGCATGTAGAGGCCCGCGAGCATGGAGCGCGACAGGTTCTGGAGCTTCTCGTTGTGCTCTCGACCGTACTCGCCCAGGTTTTCGTCCTGGGTCTGATTGATCTTCAGATTGTCGGCCATGGTGTCAGCTCGCTTCTTCCGGGAGCGCCGAGTCCCCGAACAGGGCCTTGCGCGTCTGGTACATCGCCTTGCGGGCCGCGGTGAGGACTTCCAGGGGCTGCGTCTTGTCCTCCACCACGCCCTGCAACATCTTGTAGGACTGGATGGAGCCCGCGCCGCCCAGGCCGGTGATGGCCAGCAGCTTGTCCTCCATCACCCGCCGCTTGTTGAGCAGCGACGGCTTCACCGCCAGCAACTGCTGCATCATGGACAGCGCGGAGGGCAGGTTGGTGGCCCCGATGGCCCCGTAGACGGCGGCCTTCTCGTCGGACGTCTTCTTGTCCCAGCCCGGGTCGCGCACCAGCCGCACCAGGTCCGTGAAGGCCTTCTCGCGGTCGAACTCCGGCAACAGCTTCGCGGCCAGCATGCGCACCTGGGAGACGCTGTCGGTGAGCGCATCCTGGATGATGCGCCGGGCCTCCGCCGTGCGGCCCCGCCCGATGATCTGCATGACCTCCAGCTTCACCACCAGGTTGGGGCTCTTCATTACCTGGCCGAACATCTTGATCCGCTCCGGGTGGTTGCTCTTCTCCAGGATGTAGACCATGTCGCGCACCGTCTGCGGCCGGTCTGACAGCAGGCGCGCGACGAAGGGCTCCGGCAGGTCGCGCGCGAACGTGGCCAGCACGTCGCCCAGGAGCAAGCGGTTCTCCGGCAGCTCGATGGTCTCCAGCACGCTGAGCAGCGGCAGCACCGAGTCCACGCCCAGCGCCTGCAGGTAGCGCGTCACGTCCTGCGGCTGCCGCGTGCGCGTCGTCTTCAGCGACTCGCCCATTCGCGTGAGGCGCTGCTCCTCGCCCATCTTGTGGAGGAAGTTGGTGAGCAGCCGCCCCAGGTCCTCGCCCCCTTCGCGCTGGGAGAGCGCGCGCAGCTTGAGGACGATCTGGTTCACCGTGGCGAAGTCGTCCTGGAGCAGCAGCATGTCCAACAGCTGCAGGAAGATCTCCTCCAGCAGCGCCGCGTCATCCACGCCGCCTTCCACCACCTGGAACACCGCGCCCACCAGCTTCGGGAAGAGGCGCGCGTTCTCTTCTTCCGTGATTTCGCGCTGGATGCGGGCCTTCAGGTCGTCCGAGGCGTGCCGGCCGCCCACGACGAGGCCGCGGATCTGCTCCACGCCGTCCAGCTTCGCGTCCAGGTCCTCCGCGGACACGCGCGCGAAGCGCAGGAAGTCATCCGAGTTCGTCTGGAGGCGGGAGTAGAGGTAGCCCACCACCTTGTCCACCTCCACCTGGACCTCGTCCTCGTTGGCTCCCTCCATGGAGAAGCCTTCCACCACCACGTACTCCACCTGCTGCATGCCCGCGCGCCACAGCTGCGCGAGCACGTCGTCCGCGCCGCGCTCCGGCTCCGACAGCGCGATGAGCGTGAGGGTGACGAGCTCCTCCAGCGGCAGCCCCGGGCGGAAGATGAGCTGGCGGATGCCGTCGCGGAAGAACTTGTAGGGGAGCGGCGACTCTTCAGAGAAGAGCGGCTCGCCGTACAGCATGAAGTTCTGCTGCTCCACCTTCAACGAAAGCGGCCCGAACTTCTCCGTGTACGTGGAGATGGCCTCCAGCGCCTTGGAGAGGAACTCCGGGAAGCGCGCCTCGTTGTGGCGGTACATGCCAATCTGCTTGATGCCCTTGAGCAGGTGGAACGCGAACGTCTTCGCCAGTTCCACCTTCTCGCGGACCTCCGGCGACTGTTCCGGCTCCGCGGTCGCGTCCGTGACTTTCTGGGGCTGTGCCATGAAACCTGAAGAATCCGGAGGGGGCGGAAGGCCCCGGTGGGGGGAACCTCAGTGTACTCCCGTCCAGGGCCGGGTCCCAATTCGAGAAGCGCCCAGAATCCAGGGGGTTGGCGTGACACCTGGGCAACATGGGGCGGACTGGCGGTGAAGCCCCGGTGTGTTACGCAAGGGGCCCCTTGCAGTCCGGAGTCCCGTCCATGAAGCGACTGGCCGCGTCCGCCCTGGTCCTGGCGTCCCTCACGGGGTGCTTCCGCATGAGCGTGCGCAGTCCGGCGCCGCGCGACGGTGCACCGGAGTCCCAGACGGGCGTGAGCCTGGTGGAGGGGCTGACGACGTCCAACGTGGCCGCGGCGGAGTGCCGGCATGGCCTGTCCCGGGTGGACGTGTACTGGCCGTGGTGGAGCCCGTTCGTCTACGCCTTCACCTTCGGCATCGTGACGCCGCTGCGCGCGGAGTACGTCTGCGCGAAGGGGTTGGCGGACGCTGCCGGCGGCGACACGGAGGTGCCGCCGTCGGTGCCCGGGCTTTGACGGAAGACCTCCCCGCCGCGAACGAAGCGGGGAGGGTGCTTCCAGCCGTCAGTGCGACGGCGGCGGGGCTTCCGCGCCGCTCTTGCCCTTGAGGGCCGAGCGGAACAGCACCGCGGTGAGGACGGCGAAGAACGCCAGGCCCCAGACGTTGGACCAGGTCGGGTGCGCCAGCTCGCTCTCGCCTACGGCGTTGAGGAAGGAGCCCACCGCGCCTTCATGCCCGAAGAGGGCGGGCAGGTTGATGGCGCGCGTCCAGGCACCGTCGCTGGCGATTTCAAGGAAGGCAATCAGCACGCCCGCGATGGAGCCGCCCGCGATGTAGCCGGAGGACATCAGCGTGCCGGGGGAGAACTCGGACTCCGCCGCGGTGCCGCCGCGCAGCTTGTCCACGAAGTGGCGCACCATGCCGCCCACGAAGATGGGCGCGCTGCTGCTGATGGGCAGGTACACGCCCACCGCGAAGGGCAGCGAGGACACGCCGCACAGCTCCAGCATCAGGGCGATGAAGACGCCCAGCAGCACCAGGTCCCACGGCAGCCGCTGCGTGAGGATGCCGTCGATGATGAGCGCGAACAGCTGCGCCTTGGGCGCGGAGTAGCGGGTGAGCGTCTGGCCCTCGTACTCGCTGATGCGGCCACCGATGCCCGGGTCCACCACGTACTGGATGCTGCCCTGGTCATCCACCAGGTAGCGGCCGGCGGGCACGGGCGTGTCCGCGCCGCGCACGAAGCCTTCCTTGTAGATGCGGTCCGGACCGGCGGTGATGGCGCCCGCGTCCGACAGCTTCAGCGACGGGCCGTTGGCCGGCGCCAGCGTGAGGCCGGACAGCTGCTCGGGCGGCATCGGGCGCCAGCTGCGCAGTTCCAGCCCGCCGTCCACCGGCGCCATGTCCAGGCGCTCCGCCCACAGCGAGCGCTTGAGCTGCGCGGGCGTCATGCCGCGCTGGGTGAGCGCGTCCTGGGACACCGCCCAGCGCCAGGTGTGCTGGGTGCGCGTCTCCTGCGTCAGCTCCGTCACCTGCACGCCCGGGTGCGTCTCCGGGATGACCGCCGTGGCGCCCTGGTTGAGCAGCACCAGCACCAGGCCGATGAACATCGCGCTGGTGAGCACGCCGACGAAGAGGGCGATCTGCTGCTTCTTGGGCGTGCCGCCCACGAGGAACGCCGTCTTCAAATCCTGCGCGGTGGTGCCGCCGTTGGACGCGGCGATGCCCACGATGGCCGCCGTGGTGAGCGCCATGAAGCGGTCCGGCGACGACGTCCAGCCGAAGAGCAGGTACACGAGGCAGGTGACGAGCAGCGTGGCCACCACCATGCCGGAGATGGGGTTGGAGGAAGAGCCAATCTCACCGGTGATGCGCGCGCTCACCGTCACGAAGAAGAAGCCGAAGATGACGATGAGGATGGCGGAGATGAAGTTCACGTGCAGCGGCGGCGCCAGCCAGATGGCGAGGATGAGCAGCGCGCTGCCCACCAGCACCACCGTGATGGGCAGGTCCTGATCCGTGCGCAGCACCGTGGGCAGGGCGCCCTGCGTGCGCGACTGGCGCAGCGTCTCCACGCTGCGCTTGAAGGCGCCCACGATGGTGGGCAGGGAGCGGATGAGGCTGATGAGGCCGCCCGTCGCCACCGCGCCCGCGCCGATGTAGAGCACGTACGCGTTGCGGATCTGATCCGGCGACATGTCCTTGATGAGCATCCCGTTGTGCACCAGCAGCGGCGTCTCCATGCCGCTGCCGAAGAAGGAGATCATCGGGATGAGGATGAGGTAGCTGAGCACGCCGCCGGCGAAGGTGATGCCCGCCACGCGCGGCCCGATGATGTAGCCCACGCCGAGCAGCTCCGGGGACACCTCCGTGGAGAGCGTCGCGGCCTTGAGCCCCTTGATGGGCGTGCCGATGGCCTCCTTGAAGAGCTTCATCCCGGAGTAGGCGAACTTGTAGACGCCGCCGATGATGAAACCCAGGATGACCGTGCGCGCGTTGGTGCCGCCCTGCTCGCCGACAATGAGCACGTCCGCGCTGGCGGTGCCCTCCGGGTAGGTGAGCTTGCCGTGCTCCTGGACGATGAGGCCCTGGCGCAGCGGAATCATCATCAGCACGCCCAGGACGCCGCCCAGCGCGGCGGTGAGGAACGCGTGCGTGAGGCTGATGTCGTAGCCCAGGATGAGCAGCGCGGGCAGCGCCGCCGCCACGCCGAACGCGAGCGACTCACCCGCGGAGCCCGTCGTCTGGACGATGGTGTTCTCCAGGATGCTGGAGCGCCCCAGGGCCCGGAAGATGGCGATGGAGAGCACCGCCACCGGGATGGACGCGGACACCGTGAGGCCGACCTTGATGGCCAGGTACACGGATGACGCCGCGAACACGATGCCCAGCACCGACCCGAGCACCAGTCCGCGGATCGTCAGCTCCGCGGGCGACTGCTCGGGGGACACATAGGGTTTGTGCGGGGCACCATGCGCCTCCGCGAGGGGGACGCGATCATCGACGACCGGCGGGGAACCGTGGGACAAGCAGGCACTCCTGACAGGAAATCAGGGGGCCCGTTGTAGCAGGGTCTCCGCCGGGGCGCGAAAACAGCCCTTCAGCCCTGGGCGGCGAGCGTCTCCGGATCCACCTCCGCCATCAGGGCGGCCAGCTCCGACTTGAGCTTGTCCTTGGCGCGGATCTCCAGCTGGCGCGCGCGCTCGCGGGAGAAGCCGAAGTGCTCACCCAGCTCCTTGAGCGTCATGGGGCGCTCGTTCATCACGCGCTGCTCGATGATGAAGCGCTCGCGAGGATCCAGCCGCATGAGGGCGGTGCGGACGCGGTTGTTGATGAGGCCCGCCTCCTCCTTGTCCGCGAACTCGTCGTCCTGGGGCGCCGCCGCGCTCACCACGAAGTCCACGTGGCTGTTGCCGCCGTCCTCGCCCATGGGCGCGTCCAGGGACAGGTCCCGGCCGCCCATGCGCTGCTCCATCTCACGCACTTCACCGGGCTTCACATGGAGCTTGCGGGCAATCTCATCCACGTTCACCACGGCCTCGCCGCTGCCCAGCTTCTCCAGCTCACGGCGCGTGCGGGCCAGACTGAAGAACAGCTTGCGCTGCGCCTGCGTGGTTCCAAGCTTCACCAGGGACCAGCTCTTCAGGATGTAGTTCTGGATGTACGCGCGGATCCACCACACCGCGTACGAAATGAGGCGGATGCCCTTGTCCGGGTCGAACTTCTGCACCGCCTTCATCAGGCCGATATTCCCCTCCTGGATGAGGTCCGACATCTTGATGCCGTAGGAGCGGTACTCGTAGGAGACCTTCACCACGAAGCGCAGGTTGCTCGTCACCAGGCGGTGGCCCGCGGCCAGGTCCCCCTTGATGAACCGGCGCGCCAGCTCCTGCTCCTCCTCCACCTTCAGGAGCGAGTACTGGTTGATCTCCGAGAGATACATCGCGAGGGAGCCAGAATTGGACGACTGCTCGGTCGAAGCCTGCATGGATGGATTCTCCAAATCGGGCCTCCTGCCGCGGCGGAGGCGCTTGAAAGGTGCTCTGGGTTCAAGTCCTACAACTTGACGTGTCTGCCCTGAGCAACCGGGATGCCAACCAGGGTTGGATGTATTCGCGTGTGTCTCCGAGGGGTTGGAGGACGCAGGTGGGCGCCTCCTGGCAACGGTCTGTAACCGTTACCCGTGGCCGATAGGAAATCCGCGGGTCTGCGAGGGGAGAAAATGCACGGCGCACGGCCCTCGAGCGCACGTCGCCATGACGTTCGCGAATGGGTTTCGCTGAAACGCTTAATGGCGACGGGTGGCGAGGGTGGAGACATTTCTCCACCTCGGCCGGGCGTTCCTGGGGAGGGCGGGCGACCGGCGACGGAAGCCCGCTTCCGTCCGGAGGGCACTTCTCTTCCGCTCAGGAGGCGCGGGCGGTAGGGCCCGCCTGGCCGGCCGGCTTCGCGGCGCGGCGGGCGGCTTCAGCGTCCAGCGCGCGGCGCAAGGTGGCGAGCAGGTGCTCGGCCTCTCCCTCGCGCAGGGCTCGGCCGCCGAAGCGGGCCTCCAGGTAGCGGCGGGTGAGGGGCGTCAGCGCCAGCGCCAGCGGATGGCCTTCCCGCGCCAGGCGCGTGGTCAGGTCCTCCAGCGTCTCGTGTTCAAAGCGCGGCACGTGGGCCTTCTGGAGCACCGCGTCCACCCGGTCGAGGAAGCGCGTGGCCTCCAACACCGGGGCGCGGCCCGTCCAGCGGGAGACGAGGCGGCCCGCGCGCCAGACGACGAAGGCCACGACGGCGGCCGTCACCCACGCGCGCGGCGGGGGCAGGCGGCTGGGGGCCTGGTTCGCGGGGGCGCCGGCCGGACGGCGCGGCGGGCGGACCAGCTTGCTCGCCAGCTCGAACTGGTCGCGGAAGGAGTAGTCGACGACGGAGTTGCGCCAGCGCGCCTCCACCGCTTCATAGAGGGCGAGCAGCTGCTCCAGCAGCACGGAGCCCTGGCTCGGGCGGTTCGACGGCGGCGTCGCGTCCACGGTGACGAAGCCGCGACCCGGGACGAGCACGTGCGTCCAGGCGTGTGCGTCGCCCGCGCGCAACAGGTAGCCGCCGTCCATGCGCGCGCCGCCGTAGAAGCCCGTGGCGAGCCGCGCCCCGATGCCCTGCGTGCGCAGCATCAGGGTGAGCGCGGTGGCGAAGTGCTCGCAGTGGCCCGCCTTGCGCACGAAGAGGAACTCCGCCAGCGGATCCTCCGGCGTGCCTGCCTGCTCCAGCGTGTACGCGTAGTCCCGCTGCAGGAAGGCGGCGAGCTTGCGCGCCGCGGCCAGCGGCTCCTTCTCTCCCTGGAGCACCCGCGCCGCGAGCTGGGCGACGCGCGCATCCAGGTGTTCGGGCAGCGCCAGGAGCTGGTCGCGCTCCGCCTGGACCAGGGCGGGGGACATGCCCGCCTTCGCCTCCGGCGGCAGGCTGTAGGCCTCGTAGGTGTACGAGGGCGCGGTGACGGTGAAGCGCACCTCGCTCCCGCCCTGGAGCTGCACCGGGCTGTATCGGGTGCCGGTGGGCGTGTGGGCCCTGGCGTTGCCCAGGCGCGAGGGCATCTCCAGCGCAATCAGCGTGCGGGCCCCGTACGCGGGCAGCAGCTCGATGCGCTGGTGGAGGAGCGTGTCGCTGGCGGGGCGCAGGGTGATCTGCCGCTCCGTCTGCTGCGCGCCGACGACGTTCGTCCACTCCATGCCGTCGAAGGTGTCGTAGGTGCGGCCCACCCAGTAGGCGTCCAGCGCTTCGCGGCCTGGATCCGGCGTGAGCGTGGCGCGCAGCACCACGCGCGGGTTGCCCTTGATGGTGCCCGCGCCGCCCAGCCGCACGGTGTTGGAGTAGCCCGCGCTGCTCACCGCGCCGAAGCCCGGCGCCGAACGCGGCCCCACCATGGCCCAGTTGAGGCGGGGGAAGAGGACGAAGAAGGCCACCGCGCCGGCCACCGCGAACATCACGCCCGTGGACAGCGGCCGCAGCACCGCGCGCACCGGCACGGGCTCGCCGTCCGGCACCGCCGCCTCCACCACGCCCAGCGCCAGCGACAGGCTGGCCAGCACCCCGAAGGCGATGAGGAACAGCGCGTAGGACATGTCGCCCGACAGCGCCGCGCCACCGGCCACCATCAAGAGCCCCGTCAGGTGCGTCTGGCCCTCCGCCGAGGCATCAGGCGTGGACAGCATCCGCTGCGCGGCGATGAGGCTCGCGAAGGCGCACGCCGCCACCACCGCGTTCATCGCGCCGGCCGTCAGCTGGAGGCCCAGGAGCACCGCCGCGACCAGCAACCCCAGCGCGGACAGGCGGGAGAAGCGCGCGACGAGCCGCACGTTGCACAGCGCCAGCACCAGCGCCCCGATGAAGACGCCCAGCACCCACACGGGGAGCTGGCCGGACATGGCCATCGCGCCAAAGGCGGAGCCCACCGCCAGGTCGCGCAGGGCGAGCCGCAGCCTCAAGGGGCGCTTCACGCCGCCTCCCGGGAGTCCGTCCCTGCGTCCGCGCCCTCGAAGCCCACCCACGCGAGCGCCTGGAGGATGCGCCGCTCCTGCGAAGCCCCCGCGGCCGGCCGCAGCACGCGCTCCGGCAGCTGGAGGCCGACCTCATGCCCCGCGTCCAGGAGCTGGTGCGCCTGCGCGGCGACCTCCTCACAGCGGCGCTCCAGCGCATCGCCCGTGAGGCCCGTCTCCAGCGCGAGCTTCCAGACGCGGCGCTCCTCGCGCTCGCGCTCCACCTTCAGGAGGCGCCCCGCCGCGGCGCTCTTCAGCCAGTGGATGCGGCGCGCGTCCTCGTTCACAGCGAGCTCGCGCAGGCCCGCCACGTCGCCGGTGCCGTCCAGGTGGCGCGGGCTGCCCGCCTCGCCCCGGGGGCCCTTCTGCGCGGGCCCCGGTTCCTTGCAGGCGTAGCCGCGGCGCGGATACACGAGCAGCGTCCCCTCCAGGGAGAACACGCGCGTCTTGGCGAACAGGCCCAGCGGCCACGTGGTGGTGACGCGCACGCCGGACAGGCGCACGGGGCCCCGGTGCGGCGCGGCCAGGTCCGCCCGGACGATGTGCTCCGTGCCCGCGGGCAGATGCCCCAGCCTCCCGGTGCCGGTGAGCGGGGAGAGGTCCTCGGAGAAGGTCAGCGCGAAGCCGTGCCCCTTCTTGCGCGACACCGCCCAGCGGTAGGCGAAGGGCTCGCGCGCGAAGGCCGCGTCCGCGCCCACCCGGCGCACCGTCAGGTCGCGCAGGCAGCGCTCCGACAGCACGCCGGACACCACCACCATGCTGAGCAGCAGGCCCAAGAGCAGGTAGAGCAGGTTGTTTCCGGTGTTGAGCGCGCCCAGCCCCACGCCGAACGTCACCACCAGGTACGTGCGGCCCGTCTTCGTCACCGACAGCGTGCGCGGTGGACGGAGCAGGGCGCGCAGCCGCGCCTTGAAGGGGGGACGGGCGGGGGCCTTCACCGGGGCGCCGCTACCTTGCGGGCGATCTCCTCCACCAGGTGCGCCGCCTCGTCCCGCGCGGACACGCCCTGCACGGCGCTCCTCAAGAGCACGCGGTGCGCCCAGCAGGGCACCAGCATGGCGCGCACGTCGCCGGGGGTGACGAAGTCGCGCCCCTCCCACAGGGCCTGGGCCCGGGCCGCGGACCCCAGCGCCAGCACCGCGCGGGTGGACGCGCCGCGCTCCAGGTCGCCGTGCTCGCGCGTGGCCCGCGCCAGCCGCACCACGTAGTCCGCCACCGCCGCGTCCAGCTTCACGTCCTGGGCGAAGTCACGCAGCGACGCCAGCTCCTCCGGCCCCGTCACGGCCTCCACCGACGGCAGCGGGGATGCCGCGCCGCGCGTGGTGAGCAGGCGCGCCTCCACGTCCGGCGCCGGGTGGCCCAGGGACAGGCGCACGAGGAAGCGATCCAGCTGCGAGTCCGGCAAGGGATAGGTGCCGGAGAAGTCCACCGGGTTCTGGGTGGCCACCACGGTGAAGGGCGAGGGCAGCGCGTGGGTCTGCCCATCCAGCGACACCTGGCCCTGGGCCATGCCCTCCAGGAGCGCGGACTGGGTGCGCGGGGGCGCGCGGTTGAGCTCGTCCGCCAGCACCAGCTGCCGGAACAGCGGCCCGGGCCGGAAGGAGAAGGTGGCCGTCTGCGCGTGGAACACCTGCGCGCCCAGGATGTCCGCCGGCAGCAGGTCCGCCGTGAACTGGATGCGGGAGAAGGACAGGGCGCACGCGCGGGCCAGGGCCTCCGCCAGCGTCGTCTTGCCCACGCCGGGCATGTCCTCCAGCAGCAGGTGCCCGCCGGCCACCACGCAGGTGACGACGCGGCGCACCTCCTCCGGCTTGCCCTGCACGGCGCGGCCAAGCTGGGTGGCGAGCCGCTCCATCACCGCGCGCGCGGAAGCAGGGGAGGGAACTGGACCGAGGACGCGAGCGGGCTGGGTCATCTGGGCGCGGACTCTAGCCCAGGCGAACGCCAGCCGGCACCCCTCCAGGCCGCCCGTGTTCCTCGCCGGATGCCCGCCTGCCTTGGAGGCGCGGGCGCTTGCCGGGGATGCACGCGGCCCGGAGGGCCCACCCGACTCAGACGGAGAGGATGTCCTCGGGCGTGTAGTACGCCCGGTGCGTCGTCGGCGAGGACAGCACGCCGAAGTAGCGGAACATCCGCTCGTGGTGCGTGGCCAGCCCGCGCAGCTGCACGGCGCCGTCCTTCAAGCCGTGGGTCAGGATGCCCACCGCGCTGTCCTTGAACTCACGCAGGTGCGCGAAGTCCAGCACGACTTCGCTCTGGCCCAGCGCCTGGAGCGAGTTGCGCAGCTCCTGCGCCGTACGGCCGTCCAGCGTTCCTTCCAGGCGCAGCGTGATCCGACCCGCCGCCTCCTCCCGATGAATCTGAAGCCCCGTCATGATCCGCGCTCCCGCTGAGGTGTGCACGTGTGTGCAGCTCGCGATGTGAATGGCGGCTGCAGCACGTTTCCGGACCACAGGGGTGGTCCAGGTTCCCACCGGGGGGTGGGGGTGCACAGCCGGAGCCGAACAGTGCACCTTCACCTGCGATCAGGTCAGTGGCAGGCATGCAACTTCGGCCGGAGTGTTGGCGAGCGAGCGAAGCGCGTGTCACGCAGCGGTCAACCCTTGCGATCGGTTGTCGTCTGCTCGGCACGCAGGCTGATGGCGCGCTCCTGCTGGGCCTTCAGCTTGCGGAACTCCTTCACGACCTTGGCGGGGTAACCGGCCATGAACTTCACCCGGTTTTCCTTCTTGGCCAGGATGCGCTTGGCCAGCCCGGGACCCGCGTTGTAGGCGACGAGCGCGCCTTCCACGGAGCCGAAGCGGTTGATGAGGTCCGCCAGGTAGGCCGTGCCCAGGTTCACGTTCGTCTCGAAGTCGAAGAGGTTGGTGTGGCGGCCCAGCCGCCAGCCGGACTTCTCCGCCAGGTACTTGCCCGTGTCCGGCATCACCTGCATGAGGCCCATGGCGCCCACACCGGACACCGCGTAGTTGTTGAAGGAGGACTCGCAGCGGATCAGCGCCACCACCAGCAGCGGATCCAGGTTGTTGCGCTCCGCCTCGCGGACGATGGCCACCGCCAGCCGGCGCTGCTGCCGCTCCGGGAGCCCGGAGGCGCGCACGGCCTCGGCCACGCCCAGTTGCTCCGCGCGGAGGTAGTCCGCCTCGTCCTCGTACTGCTGCAGCCGCGCCAGGGCGGCCTTGAGCTGTGCGTCCTTCTCCGCCAGCTGCGCCCTCAGGGCCGCGACGTCCGGCGCTTCACCCTGGGCACCCACCGGCACCTGCACCGGGAAAGCCACCGCGTTCGTCCCCACCAGCATCGCCGCCGCCACCATCGCCACCGTCCAACCCCGCATCTCGCCCTCCCCTGGCGCCCCAACCGCCCGCGCCCGCTGACTCGCCCACACCCAGCGGCTAAGCAGGCAACGTGCCAGCGTACGTGGCGTGCGCCAGCTGCCTTACGGATCCTTAAGAGAGCGGCTGAAACAGGACCGGCAGGGCCCACGGCATCCGGAAAAAATGCCCGGCCTGGGAAGTTTGTTTCCCAACCTGACCCTGCAGAAAGCTCCACCTGTTGCCGCGGTGCCTCCTCGTTCCTAGTTTGCGCCCGGTCTGACTTTCGGGGCCCTGTGTGGCGGGAGGCGTGGCGTGTACTGGACCATGGGCATCATCTTGATGGTGTTGTGGGTGATGGGGCTGATCACCGGTTCGACGGAGGGGCAGTGGGTGCACCTCCTCCTGGTGTTCTCGCTCATCGCGTTCGTGCTGGCCGTCGCGTCGCTGGGGCGCCGGCGGGGGCTGGCATGAACCTGCCGGAGCTGGACATGGCGTGGCTGGAGCTGCCGCGGGACAAGGCGGGCTTCGTGCGGCGCGAATGTCCCCGCTGCCAGCGCTCCTTCAAGACGCGGCCCAGCCGCCACGACGCGGGGATGCTTCAGCGGCTGCTCGCGGGCTACTTCCCCTTCGAGAACCTCCACGAGGCGTACACGGCGGAGGAGCTGCCCGCGTGGCACTGCCTGTACTGTGGCCACCGCGCGCTGCCGGACGCGTGGCTCACGCCCGAGCAGTCCGCGCACGTGGAGCAGATGGCGCGCGCGTGGGCGAACCACGTGCGGTACGAGCAGCTGGCGTACGTGCAGCGCACGCTGGCCCACAACCCGCGGCCCACCTTCGTCTCCGTGGCGCCGGAGCCGCTGCCCCGGCCGCTGCCTCCGGACGAGGAGCTGCTGCGCACGCTCCCCATGGTCTGCTGCGGGGACGAGGTGCAGGCGCAGTGGGAGTGGGATCAGCCGATGGTCTGTCCGCGCTGCGGCGCGCACCACGGCGGGCTTTCAGGCCGGCAGCAGGTGCAGCTGGAGTTCGTGCGCGAGTAGTGGACGGGCAGGGCGCGCGGAGGGCAGGCTCCTTCGCGCGATGAAGCCGTTCCCCGCAGCCCGGGTGGTGTTGCTGGCCCTGCTCCTGTGGGGCCCGGCCGCCGCCCACGCCCATGAACTGGAGGTCGCGCCCGAGGCGGTGAGCGGGTTCGCCGGCTGGGTGGGCGAGGGCATCCGCCACATCCTGGCCGGGGCGGATCATCTCCTGTTCCTCTTCGCCGTGCTGCTGGTGGGCGGCTCGTTCCGGCGGATCCTCCTGTTGGTGACGTCCTTCACGCTGGCGCACTCGCTGACGCTGGGGCTCACCGCCCTGGGCCTGGTGACGCTGGACGCGCGGGGCACGCGGTGGGCCGAGGCCGCGATCGCCGCGTCCATCCTCTACACGGCGCTGGAGAACCTGCTCCTGCGCCGGCACGGACACCGCGCGGGGCTCACCTTCCTGTTCGGCCTGGTGCATGGGCTGGGCTTCGCGAGCGTGCTCGGCGGCTACGGGTTGGGAACGGGCGTGGTGACAGCGCTCGTGGGCTTCAACCTGGGGGTGGAGGTGGGGCAGGCAGCGGTGGTGGCCTTCCTGGTCCCCGTGCTGCGAATCGTTCAGCGCAGGCCCCTTTTGCACTCGAAGGTTGTGCGCCTGTCATCCATCTGCCTCGCGGGAGTGGGGCTTTATTGGATGGTTGCTCGTGCGGTCGGTTGAATTGCACCAACAGCGTTCCTAGCTTGCGTCTCACGAGGGTGGGGGAGGGACGCTGATGGGAGCGAGGCATACCCGGCTGGCAGCCGCACTGGCCGCCGCGTGGGAGGCAGAAGTGGTGTCGGCCCGTCGTATGACGGGGCTGGCGGAGCGCATGAACGACGCGCGGGTCCGGGCGCGCCTGATGGTGCTGGCCGCCTTCTGCCGCGCCCATGCATCACGGCTCCTGGCCCGCCTGGCGGCGCTGGGGCGCGGGCCGCTGCCGGTGCCTCCAGAGGAAATCGATCTGGATCCGGACACGGTCCTGGAGCTGCGGCGGGAGGGGGCCTTCGCCCGAGCATCGGCCGCGCGCTATGAGACGACCGCGGAGATGGCGCGCCAGCACGCGGACCTGTCCTCCGCCTGGGTGTGCGAGCTGAACCGGACCGAGGAGCAGGACCGCGCCCGGGAGCTGCTCGCCCTGGCGGAAGGGGCCCTGGCGGCGGTGCGGCGGGGCGAGTCCCAGGCCGTCGCGGCTCCCGCGGATTCCTGAGGTTGGAGGCCGGGCCGGGCGCTTGGAACGCGCTCGGCCGGTGACAGTCCTGGCGTCTTGGGCGTATGAATCAGCCCATGGCGAAGGAGAGCTACAACGATCTCATCTTCCAGCTCGGCGACCTGGCCCGGGACGTCCTCCCGGGCAAGCCGAACTGCCCCCGCTCCATGGAACGCGTCTACCGCGCCGAAGAGGTGCTGGAGGCGCGCCGGGACGAGCTGGCGGCGCTGGAAGCGGAGATGAACGACGAGGATCTGGCCTATCAGGACTTCCTGGCGCAGCACGAGGACGAGTGCGCGGCCCAGAAGCAGATCACCGGCAAGTTCCAGAAGGCCGTGACGGCGGTGGAGGGCAAGGTGAAGGGGCTGCGCAAGACGCTGGCCACCCGCCGCGCCGACCTGCGCTACGCCATCCTGGGCCTGAAGAAGCTGGAGGCGAAGCTCGCGGACCTGGAGATGACCACCCAGGATCCGGTGAAGCTGGACGCCGCCAAGCAGAACCTCAAGAAGAACCGCATCGCCCAGATGCGCCTGGCGCGCGAGGTGGAGGACTGGGAGTCCCAGCTGGCGGCCGCCCTCACGCCCACCCCCGGCCAGCCCGGCGCGGCCGGCATCCTGGCGCACAAGCGCCTGATCGAGCTGGAGGACGCCGCGGAGGAGCAGAAGCAGCAGCACGACGCCCGCATGGCGGAGCTCGACCAGGCCATCGCCGCCAAGGAGGAAGAGATCAAGGGGGCGGAAGATTATCTGGATCAGGCCCTGTTCCTCCTCGGCGAAGAGGTGTATGCCCAGCGCATCGCGGACAAGCAGCTCGACCCCTTCTACCCGCGGTTGGATGTCGCGCAGTGAGGGGGACGCCCACCCTTGGTGCTTGACGTAGGGGACGTGTTTGCTATCTTGCGCCGCTTCCTGGCGGCCGCGGGTACGCGTGTAGGCCAGTTCAGTTCATTGATTTCATTGGGCTTTCAGCGCCACGGGCGCTCGCTGTGAGGACGACGTGAAGGGTCTGATTGGCAAGAAGATCGGCATGACCCAGGTGTTCAACGACGAGGGCAACCTCGTTCCGGTGACGGTCATCGACGTCAACACCTGTCTGGTGGTCGGCAAGCGCACCCCGGAGAAGGATCAGTACTCCGCGGTGACCGTGGGCTTCGGCGAAATCCGCGAGAAGCTCCTGAACAAGCCGGAGCTCGGCTTCTTCAAGAAGGCCAGCGCCACGCCGCGCCGTCACCTGCGTGAGTTCCGCGTCACGGCCGAGGAGGCCGCGGGCTTCAACGTGGGCGACGCCGTCAAGGCGGACATGTTCACCAAGGGCGAGCTGGTGGACGTCACCGGCGTGACCAAGGGCCGCGGCTTCTCCGGCGTCATGCGCCGCTGGAGCTTCAAGGGCTCGCAGACCAAGACCCACGGTACGCACGAGTATCAGCGTCACCCGGGCGCCATCGGTCAGCGTAAGACGCCGGGCCGTACGTACCCGAACAAGAAGATGCCGGGTCACTACGGCGTCGATCGCGTCACCACGCAGAACCTGACCGTGGTGGACGTGGACGTGGAGAAGGGCCTGGTGCTCGTGAAGGGCGCGGTCGCCGGCCACAACGACGGCATCGTCATCGTGCGCCCCTCCATCAAGGTGGCCATGCGCGCGCAGCACAAGGCCGCGAAGTAATTCGCAGCCGCTGACGCCGGGGCGCTTCACACAGCGCCCCATTCGGCGCCTCGCTTCGGGCACCTTCGGGTGGCCGGGCGGGGCGTTCGTCGTTTCCGGGCGCTGTGTTTCCACGCGTGCGCGCGGGGCTGGAGGCCTCGCATCCCCGTGGAAACGTTGAGTGCTGGTCGCCCTGGGGGCAAAGGGCGAAAACTTTACCGACTGCCGCTGGGATCCGCTTGCGGTGAATGGGCGCCGTGCTCACATCGCTGTCCCACGCCGGAGCCTCGCCGTCCAAGCAGACGGGTTGCCTTCCGGATCACCCAACGGCCCACCCCCGGGCCGGGCAGGAGATATGAACGCACGCACGCTTCGCGTCTTCGCCGCGCTGAGCCTCTCGCTGACGGCTCTCGGCGCCGCCGCACAGGAAGACGGCGTCCTGGAATCAGCGGTCGTCCGCAACCGGCTCTACAAGCCCGCGGGCCATCCGGAGCTGTCCCTGTCCGTGGGCCTGCCAGTGCAGACGCACCTGACGGCGCACTACTTCTTCGACGTCGGGCTGGCCTACAACCTGTTCGACACGTTCGCGCTGGAGGCGCGCGCGGGCTACGCCGTCAGCCGCCACACGGGCCTGGCGCGCTCCATCTCCGAGTCCTTCCTGGACCGCGAGGACAAGCGCGTCACGGACGAGCTGGAGGACATGTGGCGGATGAACCTGCACGGCGTCATCGGCGCGCGGTGGGCTCCCATCTACGGGAAGATCTCCCTCGTCGCGGACATCCCGGTGCACTTCCAGACGTACCTCTGGGCGGGCGGCGGCCTCACCAACTTGAAGCGCCAGTCCGTCATCCAGTGCACCCAGGTCGTGGACCGGGCCGCGGGCGTCTGTGACAACCGCACGGCCGTGGATGACCGGGGCAGCGCCACGGAGAACTACTGGGTGAAGGAGTCTCGCGTGGCGCCGGTGGTGTCCGCCGCGCTGGGCTTCCGCTTCTTCATCAACGAGCAGCACGGCATCCGGCTGGAGCTGCGCGACTGGATCTTCAAGGACAGCTACCGCGTGAACCTGCTGCGCGACGACTGGGAGGCGGGCCGGACCACCGGTGAGCCCGCCGGCAGTCCGGGCCTCACGCACCTGGTGCAGTTCGACCTCGGCTACACCTTCTCCTTCTGACCCATTCCTATGCGACCCTTCCGTTCCATCGCGCTCCTCGTTGCCGCGGTGCCTGCCCTCGCGTTCGCGCAAGGCGCCTCTCCGGCGCAGCCGCCGGCCGCTCCGGGTCCGGATGCGACCGCGCCGGCCTCTCCGTCACCGGCCGAACCGCCGGAGCGCCAGCGCACCGAGCGCGACGCGCCGGCCGTGCCCCAGTCCCAGCCTGAAGCCGCGCCGGCCACGCCGTCCGCGCCCGCCGTCACCGATGAGGACGATGCTGACAAGGCGCCGTCCTCCGCGCCCGCTGCCTCCGTGCCCGCGGACGCGCCGGTGCTGGACACCGGTGAGGCGCCGCGCACCACGGACGCGCAGCAGCAGCGGCTGGTGAATGGCGCGCCGCTCTACAACCCGAACGTCAACGTCCACATCGTCCAGAAGAAGCGCTTCGCGGACGAGGGCAAGCACGAGCTGGTGCTGTACCCCGCCGCCGTGCAGGTGAACGGCAAGTTCACCAACCACGTGGGCACCGCTCTGAGTTACGTCTACCACCTGCAGGAGAACTTCGCCCTCCAGGTGGGCGGCCAGTACAACTGGTACTCCGACGAGAGCGACTTCAACCTGGAGCTCATCGACAAGGTGCGTGAGCAGGCGCAGGCCGCGTCGTCGCTGCTCCTTCAGTGGGGCGCGCACGCGGGCGTGGAGGTCACGCCGCTCTACGGCAAGTTCGCCTTCTTCAACAACTCGCTGGCGCAGTTCAGCGTGGTGCTCTCAGGCGGCGCGGGCATCGGCAAGACGCGCCACCTCATCCGCCCGCAGGTGGCGAACGAGGTGGACGGCCAGACGTACCAGGTGCCCGCGCGCTTCGGCGACACGGGCAACAAGTTCCTGGGCGAGGTGGGCGGCGGCTTCCGCGTGCAGTTCGGTGAGCACTACGCCCTCCGCCTGGAGGTGCGCGACCTCATCTACACCGCGCGCGTGGACAAGGTGGATGGCTGCAACCTGGCGGACTTCGAGGCGCTGGAGGCCGCGCGTGCCGCCAACCAGCCCTTCGAAGGACTCAACCTGAGCGGCAGCTGCCAGGTGTCCAAGTTCGACGGCGTGGACCCGAAGACGAAGAAGAACTACCGCGAGGACATCATCCTCGGGAGGGACCTCGTCGCCGAGCCTTCGTCGGACGTCCTCAACAACGTCAGCTTCTACGCTGGCTTCTCGGTGCTCTTCTAACCATGTCCCGACTGCTCCGACTCCTCGTCGTCCTCGGGCCCCTCGCCGTGCCCTCGGTGGCCCTCGCCCAGCAGGACGTGGGCACCTACAACCGCGCGCTGTCCGCCTTCAACGAAGGCAAGCTCGACGCCGCGGCCCCCCTCTTCGCGCAGCTGGCGGAAGGGGAGGACGCGGACCTGAAGGGCAAGTCCGAGTTCTATCTGGCGCAGACCTTCGCCAAGAAGGAGCTGCCCGTCGCGGCCTTCATCTCCTACGCGGCCATCGTCAACGCCGGCCCCAAGCACCCCTCGTACCTGAAGGCCATCGAGGGGCTGGTGGACATGCAGCAGCGGCTGGATGAGCAGAACCTCATCCCCAGCATCCTCAACCAGGCCTACACCGACGAGGTGCGCGACCAGTGGGTCACGCTGCCCAAGGAAGTGCTCGCGCGCATCAACTACCTGGTCGGCACCGCCAGCCAGCGCCGCATGCGCTTCGAGGAGGCCCGCTCGCTGCTGGAGGCCGTGCCCGCGGACAGCCGCGTCTACGCGAAGGCCCGCTACCTGCTGGGCACCGTGCTCGCCGACCCGCGCTTCCCAGGGCGTCCCGGGGAAGGGGAGGCGCTGGACAAGGAGGCCATCGCCGCGTTCCAGGCCGTGCTCCACACGAAGGAGCCGCAGGTGGAGCTGCCGGAGACGCGCGAGCTGGCGCTGCTGGCCCTGGGCCGCGTGCACTACCGCCGCGGTGAGTACGCGGACGCGGTGAAGGCGTACGAGGGCGTGCCCCGCTACGCGCGCTTCTGGGACCAGGCCCTGTTCGAGAACGGCTTCGCCCGCTTCCAGAACGAGGACTTCGGCGGCGCGCTGGGCAGCCTCCAGGCGCTGCACGCGCCGCAGTTCGAGGGCGCCTTCCAGCCCGAGTCGTGGATCCTCAAGTCCACCGTCTATTACTACTCGTGCCTCTACGACGAGGTGAAGACGACGCTCGCCGCGTTCGACGAGCGCTATGGCCCCATGGCGAAGCAGCTGGAGCCCTTCACCGGCGAGGACGTGGCGCCCATCAACGCCTTCAACCTGGTGGCCTCCGAGAACCGCCGCCTGCCGCGCGCCGTCTACCTGTGGATCCGCAACAACGAGCGCATCCGTGAAGTGATGCGGACCCTGTCGCGCGTGGACCAGGAGAAGCGCGCCATCAGCGAAGGCCCGTGGAAGGGGACGCCGTTCGCCGCGCAGACGGTGGCGTCGCTCGAGGACATCCGCACCACGCTGCTCCAGGTGGGCGGCACGCTCGCGAAGAACCGCATCAAGGAGGCCTCGGACAACCTCCGCACCTTCTCCGACCAGGCGGAGATCATCCGCGTGCAGACGGCGCTGGATGAGAAGGACCTCTTCTCCGAGGGCGTGGACCAGAAGGCGCTGCTCTCCCGCCAGACGCTCTACCGCCCGAAGATGCCCGGCGCTGCGTGGAACTACTGGCGCTTCCAGGGCGAGTTCTGGATCGACGAGATTGGCTACTACCAGTACACGCTCAAGCGGGGCTGCCCTGCTCGCCAGGAGAAGTAGGCCGAGAAGTAGGCAAGTAGGAGCCGGGCGCACCCGGCCGACATGAGAGGCACCCAAGAGGCCCCGCCACCGTGCGTTTGTCACGGGGGACGGGGCCTCTTCGCGTGATGTTGAGTCCTGGAAATTGGCTCGGCGTGATCGCGTACGCCGGGGCACAAGGCACGTTCCGGGCCACTTCTCATTCTGGGTACCCGCGTCTACTTTCCGTCGTCCCTCCCAACTGGGCAGAAGTTTTCCCAGGCAGGCGAGGCGCGGTTCTCCAGGAGCTCGCATGAAGGTGGTTCTTCGGTTCGGTGCACTGGCGGTGGGCGTCGCGCTCGCGGCCGGTGGGGTGGGGGAGGCGGCGGAGGAGACGGCACCGCCGCGCAAGGTGGCGACGAAGAAGTCCTCTTCGAAGGCCGCGGCCAGGAAGGCCGAGGCCGCGAGCAAGAAGGACAAGGAGGCGGAGAAGAAGGCGGAGCTGCCGCCCGGCGTCGCTCCCCAGGACATGCGCAAGGGCCCGGCGCGGGTGAAGCCCGCCACGGCCAAGTTCGCGGACATGCCGCGCATCGCGGACTCCAAGAAGGACGCGCTCGCGGACAAGAAGCGCGACGAGGCCATTGAAGGCTTCAAGCGCCTCATCCCCAAGCTGCAGGAGACCTCCACGCAGAAGGCGGAGATGCAGTACCGCCTGTCGGAGCTCTACTGGGAGAAGTCCAAGTACCTCTACCAGCTGGAGATGGAGAAGTTCCTCGCGGCGGAGAAGGCCTACGACGCCGCCGTGGCGCGCGGTGAGAAGGCCACCGCGCCGGAGCAGGACCACCGCGAGTCCGAGCGCTACCGCGCGGAGACGATGCGCATCTACGAGGCCATCCTCAGCGAGTACCCGGACTACCCGGCCCGCGACGAGGTCCTCTTCTCCCTGGGCTACAACCTCTACGAGCTCAACCGCCGCGAGGACGCGGTGGCGCGCTACGAGGAGCTGATCCGCGACTTCCCGAAGTCGCAGTTCGTCCCGGACGCGTACATCCAGCTGGGCAACCACTACTTCGAGAACAACAAGCTCGCGCCCGCGAAGGAGAACTACGAGAAGGCGCGCGCCTCCGGCGTGCCGAAGATCTACGCCTACGCCACCTACAAGCTGTCCTGGTGTGACTTCAACGCGGGCGACCTGGACGCGGGCCTGAAGAAGCTCCACGAGGTGGTGGACTACGCCAGTCAGCGCGGCGAGGAGCTGGGCGACCTGCGCACGGAGGCCCTCAACGACCTCACCGTCTTCTACGTCCAGCTGGATCAGCCGAAGGAGGCGCTCGCCTACTTCAAGCAGAAGGCTCCGGCCAGGCGCCAGGGCCGGCTGCTCGCGAAGACGGCCGCGGGCCTGGTGGACGCGGGCCACTTCGACAGCGCCATCCTGGTGTACCGCACGCTCATCGACGATTCGCCCATGGGCGCGAACGCGCCGGAGTACCAGCAGGCGGTGGTGCGCGCGTTCGAGGGCCTGCGCCAGCGCCAGCAGGTCCGCAAGGAGATGAAGCGGATGGTGGACCTCTACCGCCCGGGTGGCGAGTGGTGGACCGCCAACGCCAGCAACGCGGGCGTGCTGCGCAACGCCTTCAGCGTCACCGAAGAGGCCATGCGCGTGATGGTCACCGAGTACCACCAGGAGGCGCAGAAGACGCGCCAGGTGGAGACCTACCGGCTCGCGCGCGACATCTACAAGCAGTACGTGGACGCGTTCGCCTCCAGCGACAACCCGGAGTTCGTGGCGGACTCCGCCTTCAACATCCGCTTCTTCTACGCGGAGATCCTCTGGGCCCTGGAGGAGTGGGAGGCCGCCGCCGCCGAGTACGACGCCGTGGTGGCGTTCAAGATCCCGGACCGCGACTCCGCGAAGGAGGTCTCCAACGAGGCCTACCGCAAGAGCGCCTCGTACAACGCGGTGCTCGCGTACGACAAGCTCGTCAAGATCGAGCGCGGCCAGATTGCCAAGAGCGACCTGAAGGACGGCCAGAAGGTCGACGAGAAGAAGGACAAGGGCGACGTCGCCAGGCAGAAGCTGGTGAAGCGCGACGCCAAGGAGCAGGCCGAGCAGCCGCTCACGAAGTTCGAGGACCGGCTGGTCGCCGCGTGCGACACGTACAACACCCTCTACCCGGGCAACCAGGATGAGATCGACCTGCGCTACCAGGCCGCCGTCATCCTCTACGACCGCGCGCACTTCGTGGACGCGGCCCGCCGCTTCGGGGAGATCATCGAGAAGTTCCCGGAGGAGCGCCGCTCGCGCGACGCCGCGGACCTGACCATGTACGTGCTGGAGAGCCGCGAGGAGTGGAAGGAGCTCAACACGCTCTCGCGCAAGTTCCTGGGCAACAAGAAACTGTCCAAGCCCGGCTCGGACTTCGCCCTGCGCGTGGCCCGCGTGGTGGAGGGCAGCCAGTACAAATACGTGGACGAGGTCGTCTACAAGAAGGAGAAGAACCCGGCGAAGGCCGCCGAGGAGTTCCTCACCTTCGTGACGGAGTTCCCCAAGTCGGAGAACGCGGACCGCGCGCTCACCTACGCGATGGTCATCGCGCAGGAGGCCGGTGAGGTGGACAAGGGCATCACCGCCGGTGAGCGCGTCCTCAAGGAGTACCCGAACAGCGCCTTCGAGCTGAAGACGCGCTACACGCTGTCCGGCCTCTACGAGAAGGTCGCCGAGTTCAAGAAGGCCGCGGCGATGTCCGAGTCCTTCGTGGCCGAGTACGACGCGGCCATCAAGGCCCGCGAGGCGCAGTCGAAGAAGGACAAGGAGAAGAAGGCCAAGGCCACCACCGTCGCGAAGAAGGACGACACGCCGGGCGCCGTGGAGGACGCGGAGTCCAAGCGCGCGCAGAAGGCCGCCGAGCTCAAGGCGCAGGTGGACGCGGCGGGCGAGTGGGTGGCGGATGCTCTCTTCAACGCGGGCGTCTGGTACGACGGCCTGGGCGAGTCCCAGAAGGCCGTCACCGCGTGGAACACCTACCTGGCGCGCTTCAAGGACCGCAAGGACGTGCCGCAGGTGGCCTTCTCCATCGGCCTCGTCTGGGAGAAGGAGAAGAAGTGGGGCGACGCGGCGCGCGCCTTCAACCGGTTCGTGGAGGACTACGGCCGCGACTCGCGCACCGCCGCGGGGCAGGCGTACCTGGCGCGGTACCACGAGCTGCTCGCGTACCAGAAGATGAAGGACGTGCGCGGCCAGGAGAAGGCGCAGGACGAGCTGGTGCGCGGCTGGAACAAGCTTTCGGAGAGCGTGCGCAAGGACACCGCGGTGCTCAACGCGTACGGCCACGCGCGCTTCCTGGCGCTGGAGCCCACGTGGAAGCGCTTCTCGGAGATCAAGTTCACGCGCGTCTCCACCATCCGCCGCGACCTGACGAACAAGCAGAAGGAGATGCAGCGCGTGGAGAAGGAGTACGCGGCGGTGCTCGCCACGGGCTCCGGCGAGTGGGGCATCGCGGCGCTGACCCGCATCGGCCTCGCGTACGCGGACTTCGCGCGCAACATCATGGACTCGCCGGATCCGTCCGGTCTGGATGACGAGCAGCTCAGCATGTACCGCGCCGAGCTGGAGAACCTGGCGCTTCCGCTGGAGGACAAGTCCAGCGAGGCCCTGGAGAAGGGCCTCCAGAAGGCCTACGAGCTGGGCATCTACAGCGAGTGGACGCTGGCCGCGCAGGACCAGATCAACCGCCTGCGCCCGGGCGCCTACGCCCAGGTGAAGCCGGTGACGTACCGGGGCAGCAGTGATTCGCGCATCGCCTCGGGCGTGCTGAAGGACCTCAACGGCCCCATCAGCGCCTCCGCGGAGCCGAAGCCCGCCGCGACGACGCCCGCGCCGGAGACCGCGCCCGCCGAGGGCACGAAGCCGGCTGTCACGCCCGAGGGCACGGAGCCCGCGAAGTCCGAGCCCACCGCGTCGCTCGAGGGGGTGCGGCCGTGAAGACGAACCACAGCATCGACATCAGCAGCCAGTTGAAGGGGATGGGGACGACGGGGATGAACGGCTTTCGCACCAAGCGCATGTTCCTGGCGGGGGCCTTCGCCTTCGCCTTCACCACGGCCTGCGCCACGGGCCCCAGGCCCACGCCCGTCGCGATGAACGCGGTGGAGAAGCCCGCAGTCACGGTCCCCGCCGCGCCTCCGCCCACCGCGGCCCAGAAGGGCGACGCGGACGGCCAGTTCGCCGAGGCCCTGAAGGCCTACGAGGCCGGTGACCTGGACGCCGCTCGCAAGGGCTTCGAGGAGGTCGTCAACCAGCAGCCCAAGGCGCTCAACGCGCGCTTCAACCTGGGCGTCATCGCGGAGAAGCAGGGCCGCCCGGCGGACGCCCGCGTGGCGTACGAGCAGGTGCTCGCCCTGGACCCGGCGCACACGCCGTCCGTGATGAACCTGGGGTTGATGCACCGGCACGCGGGCCAGCTGGATGAAGCCCTCGCGCTGTACACGAAGGCGCTCCAGACGCCGGGCCATGAGCACGACGAGCCCGTGCTCAACGCGCTGGCCGCGACGTACCGGCTGGCGGGCAAGCTGGACGAGGCGGAGGCCACCGGCCGGCGCGTGCTCGCGCGCAGCAAGGACAACCCGGAGGCGTACAAGACGCTGGCGCTGGTGGCGTACGACCGGGGCCAGTACCGCCTGGCGGAGCTGCTGGTCATCAACGCGCGCAAGGTGGCGCAGGACGACCCGGCCATCTCCAACACGCTGGGGATGATCTACCTGAAGATGGACGACCGCCCGCGCGCCCTGGCCCAGTTCCAGAAGGCCGTGTCGCTGGATGACAACTTCGCGCCCGGCCACCTCAACCTGGGCGCCCTGGCGCTGAGCTACCGCGACTACGCGGGCGCGGAGAAGGCCTTCACCAAGGCCCTGTCCCTGGAGCCGGACGGCCTGGAGGGCCAGCTGTACCTGGCGTACGCGCTGGACGGGCAGAAGGGCCTGGATCCGAAGAAGGGCGTCGCCGCGGGCGAGGCGTTCGAGAAGGTGCTCGCGCGCGCCGCGGACAAGCCGGAGGCGGTGTGCGGCGCGGGCTGGGCGTACGCGACCGAGCGCGCGGCCTTCGAGAAGGCCATCGCGTTCCTGGACCGCTGCAAGGAGCTGTCCTCCACGACGGAGCAGGACAAGCAGCTCATCACCGCCAAGGTGAACGGCCTGCAGAACATGCTCAAGAACCCGCCGCCGGCGCCGGCTCCGGCCGCCACCGCGGAGGCCGAGGGCGAGGAGAAGAAGGACGCCGCCGCCACCGGGGGCGCGGGCTCGTCCGTGATGAACCAGCTGCCCCAGGACACCAGCGCGCCCGAGGCAGCACCCGAGCCCGCCGAGGAGACGGCTCCGGCCGAGGCTGCCCCCGCGTCCGACGATGCGTCCGGCAATGGACAGACGGCTCCGACGCCTGCTCCGACGCCCTGAAGAAACAACAGTCGTCTCGGCGGGAAGAACGAGAACTTTCTTCCCACCTATAGCCGCCCAGGTGCAAGCGACCGGGCGGCTCCCTTAGAATCCAGGGACTTGGCGTTGGTGCGAGCCCTGCAATGGAATACGCGAAGCGGGCCTGGCGGAGACATCACATGAAACGACTGCTGGCAGCGATGGTGATGGTGGGAGGGCTGGGGGTGGCGGCTCCCGCCCTGGCTCAGGATAGCAAGGACTCGGTGAAGATCATCCAGGAGGAGGATCGCACCGTGTACCGCAAGAAGACGGTGATTGATTTCACGGATGTGGCGGTGGAGGGCGAGCTCACGAAGCCGGAGGGCTCCTACGTCCTCAACCGCAAGAAGACGGATTTCCAAAGCCTCATCAAGGTCCGGGAGAACTTCGACCCGGAGCTTCAGAAGTCTGCGGACAATCTCTAGACGGCACAGGTGGCGTTGAACGTTTTCGGGACGGGAAGGGAAGAAGGAAGAACTTCATGGCGGCGGCGAGAAAAAACGGATTGACGCTTCGGATCACCACCCCGGACGGCTCCATCCAGGAGACGGTTTCGGAGGCGGAGAGTGTCATCGTGGGGTCGGGCGCCCAGGCGGCGGTGAAGATTCAGGATCCGCGCGTGTCCAACCTCCACGTGATGCTGAAGGTGGACAACGATGGCTCCGTGACGGCCATCGACCTGGGCAGTGAAGGCGGCACCCAGGTGTCCGGGCAGAAGCTCATCATCCCCACGGCGCTCAAGCCCGGGGATGTGCTCACGGTGGGCACCTCCCAGGTGGAGGTGCTCTTCGGTGACGCGCCCCGGCCGGTGGCTCCGGCGGCGGCGGTGGCGCAGCCCGGCGTGTTCCAGCAGCGCCCGGTGATGCCCCCGGCTGCTCCGGTGGCGCCTCCGGTGGCCCACGCGGCTCCGGTGCCTCCCAACATGCGGCAGGCTCCGCCTCCGCGGCCCGCGATGAACGCCGCGCCCACGAACGTGGTGGGCACGGTGAGCACGCCGCGCTCCGCTCCGGCGGGCGCGCTGGGCACGCAGGTGTCCCCGAACGTGACGTCCACCCCGGTGTTCGGCCCTCCGCCGCCTCCGGTGGCGGCGCGCAAGGCCACGCCTCCCCAGGTGGCCCAGGCCCGCAAGCCGCAGCCTCCGCCGCACCTGCAGGAGCCGCTGCCCCGGGACGCGCAGCCCACGCCGGACGCGAAGGTGCTCCAGGTGTCCATGCTCTGGGGCGACCAGATGCTGGAGGTCCAGCACTTCAAGGACGGCGCGCCGGTCACCATCGGCGAGGCCGCGAAGAACACCTTCACCGTGTTCTCGCCGCAGGTGGGCAAGCGCCACGTGCTCGCGGTGAGCAAGGGCGACAAGCTGGAGCTGCGTGCCCCGGCGGGCTCTGGCGTCTTCGTCACCAACAACGGCGACGTCCGCACGAAGGACGCGCTGCGCGCCGCGGGCCAGCTCAACAACGCCACGGCGGATCAGGAGCAGCTCTTCACCCTGGGCCTGCATGACCGGGCGGAGGTGTCGCTGGGCACGGTGGCGTTCGTGATGCGCTACGTGAAGCCGTCGCCGGCCATCCTGGCGACGTCGCTGTCCGACCGCGACTTCGGCTTCTTCAAGATCGCCGCCATCTGCCTGCTCGGGGCGGCGGCGTTCGTCACCGCCATGGTGCTGACGCCGCACACGGAGACGAAGTCCGCGGACGACGTCTTCGAGTCCCAGCAGCGCGTGGCCAAGTTCCTCATCGCTCCGCAGAAGAAGGAGGAGGCGAAGAAGCTCCAGCTCTCCGGCGTGGAGGAGGGGGCCAAGGCCAAGGACGAAGAGGGCAAGTTCGGCAAGCAGGAGGCGAAGCAGGAGGAGGCCGCGCCCTCCAAGCCGGGCACCCCGGTGGTGGACAAGTCCAAGAAGGAGAAGGACCGCCAGGTGGTGGGCAAGGTGGGCCTGCTCGGCGCGCTCAAGGGCATGAAGGGTGGCGCTTCCGACGTGTTCGGTCCGGGCGGCATCGGCACGGGCATCAACAACTCGCTGGGCGGCCTCAAGGGCGGCGCGGCCATGGGTGACGCGCACGGCGTGGGCGGCCTGGGTTCGCGCGGCACGGGCAACGGCGGTGGCGGCACGGCGCTGGGCATCGGCGGCCTGGGCACCCAGGGCAACGGCCGGGGCACGGGCGGGTCCGGCGGTATCGACCTGGGCGGCCGTGGCAAGTCCGTCACCAAGGTCATCCCCGGCAAGACGACGGTGATTGGCGGCCTGGACAAGGACGTCATCGCCAAGGTCATCCGGCGGCACCAGAACGAGATCAAGTACTGCTACGAGTCGGAGCTGAACAAGAACCCGTCGCTGGCCGGCAAGGTCGCGGTGGCCTTCACCATCGACCCGGCGGGCGCGGTGGCGGACGCCAGCGTGTCCGAGTCCACGCTGGGCAGCTCTCCCGCGGAGCAGTGCATGATCTCCCGCATCCGCCGCTGGAAGTTCCCGGAGCCCAAGGGCGGCGGCGTGGTGAACGTGACGTACCCCTGGCTGTTCTCGCCCTCGGGCGCTGACGCCGCGGAGTAACGGCAGGCCGGTAGGGATTCGTAGACTGGAAGACTGAAATGGCGTGGACGAAACGGTCCACGCCATTTTCGTTTTTCCCCGCTGCCGTTTCGTGTCCGCCGTCACTACTGTCCGTGCCACTGCTGCCCAGGCGTGCGAGGGAGCAGGAGGACAACGTGACGGGAGGAGTCGTGAGGAAGTCGCTGCTGTTGGCCGCGCTCGCGCTGTCGACGCCGGCCCTGGGGGCCACGCCGCCTGAGGGCGTGCCGTTCGAGCCGCGCCGGGGGTTCTTCACCGAGACCGACCTTGGTGTGTTCTTCACGGTGGGCGGCGAGAACAGCTACTCCAACGCGCAGTCGTACGTGCAGCTGGGCATCGGGTACGACCTGACGGAGCGGCTGTCGCTGGGGGCCCACTTCGCGCTGGGCTCGTCGGCGCAGAACTGCTTCGCGGGCTACCTGCCGGACTCCAACGTCTGCGCGCTGTCGGACAACTTCACCGTGGCCTTTGGCGACCTGACGGCCGCGTACCACGTGCGGCTGGCCAATCGCTTCTACCTGACGCCCAAGGTGGCGGCGGGCTACACGCGCCTGGAGCCCCGGCCGGTGGATCCGGAGGACGGTGATCCGGGGCAGTCCATCAACGCCTTCAACGCAGGCCTGGGCATCGGCATCGAGTACGCGACGTCCTTCGACCACTTCTCCGTGGGCGCGGATCTGCTCGGGCGCTACATCATCGGGCCCAACATCATGACGTTCGCGGTGTTCCCGCGCGTGAAGTACACGTTCTGAAACGGACTACGCGCCCAGGCAGAACCCGGCGGCCTTCATGGCGTGGATGGCCGTGGTGTCGAACACCGGCACTGACGCGTCGCCGGGTTTGACGAGCAGGGTGATTTCCGTGCAGCCCAGGATGATTCCCTGGGCGCCCCTGCGGACCAGGCCCTCCATGATGCGCTGGTATCGCTCCCGGGAGCCGGCCTTCACCTGGCCCAGGCACAGCTCCTGGTAGATGACGTCATGGACCCCCTGGCGCTCCTCGTCGGTGGGCACCAGGACCTCCAGGCCTGATCCGGCGAGCCTGCCTTTGTAGAAGTCCTGCTCCATCGTGTAGCGCGTCCCGAGCAGGCCCACGGTCTTCACGTTGGCCCGGAGGACCTCCTGGGCGGTGGCCTCCGCGATGTGCAGGAAGGGGATGCGAATGGCGGAGGCGATGTCCGGCGCCAGCTTGTGCATGGTGTTGGTGCACAGGACCAGGGCCTCGGCCCCCGCGCGTTCCAGCGCGCGGGCGGCGTCGCACAGGATGCGGGCCGCGTCGTCCCATCGGCCGGCGCTCTGCGCGTGTTCGATCTCCTGGAAGTCCACGCTGTAGAGGACGACCTTCGCGGAGTGATGGCCCCCCAGCTCCCGCTTCACGTGCTCGTTGATCAGCCGGTAGTACTCCGCCGAGGACTCCCAGCTCATCCCGCCCAGCAATCCAATCGTCTTCATGTGTGTCGTTCCCTCCCGTCCCGGGCGTATCCGGCGGGCGTGCGGCCCACGATGCGCCGGAAGTCGCGGATGAAGTGCGCCTGATCGAAGTAGCCCAGCTCCAGCGCCAGCCGCGCAAGTTCCGGAGGCGGCGTTTCGCGCAGCCGCTCCGCGGCTTCATGCAGGCGGTAGCGCTGGATGACCCACTTGGGATTCACGCCCACGTAGCGGTTGAACAGCCGCTGCAGCGTGCGCAGCCCCGGGCCTCCGGGCGTGAGCAGGTCCTCCACCTTCGTCACCGCGCGGTCCTCCAGGATGCGCGCGACGAGCCCCTGCACCAGCGCCACGTTCGGATCCGGCTCGGGCAGGCGGGCCCGCAGGAAGGCCTCCGCCAGGGCAATGCGCTCGCGGTCCGCGTCGCGTCTGACGTCGGTGGCGAGGATGGCCGCCTCCAGCTCCAGCGCCTCCGGGCCCAGCAGGGCTCCGGGTGAAACAGCGCGCCGCGTGAGCGCGGACACCGGCGTGCCCACGAAGGGGAAGAAGCCTCCGGGCCGGAACTTGATGCTGAACACGCCGCCCAGCCCCTCCAGCGTGATGGAGAAGCGGCCCGGGTGCGGGCCTCCCACGCGGGAGGTGCCGTCCTGGAAGGCCCAGTGCACGGACGGGTGGCTGAGGCTCTGCTGGAGGTAGGGCGGCTGTCCGCGCAGGTCCCACCGCACGGCCCAGAAGTGTTCGACCCACGGGCGCAGGTCCTCCGAGGGCAGGACGCGGACGTGCTCGAAGTGCCGGGGATCCGGCCGGGGATACAGCAGGCCCCGAGGCTTTCCCGCGTTCGACTCCACCCGCCGTGTGTCCTCCTCCAGGACGTCCGTGTCCTGGCGCGCTTCTACTACCGCTTCGACGGACGTCGGACAGGTGCCCCGGCCTGGCGGGCGGATTCAGCTCCGTCGGTCGTGTGCTCACCCTGAAAGTCACCCTCGCGGTTCTTTCCAGGTAAGCCCATGACCCCCGTTCTCCGTTCCCATGCCCGTGTGTGGGTGCTGGTGCTGTCGTTGCTGTCCGTCCCCGCGCTCGCGCAGGGCATCCCGAACCTGCCGTCCGCGGAAGCGTGCTGGGGCCAGTCGCCGGACGCGGATGGCGACGGCGTGAGCGACAGCTGCGAGCTCCAGGTGGCCTCGGCCTTCATGCCCACGCTGTGGATTGCCCAGGGCGAGAAGGGCGTGGCGCGCCGGCCGTACTTCGCGGCGCGTCCGCTCAACTCCGCCCTGCGCACGCTGCGCATCTTCTACCTGGCCGCGTACCAAGAGGACCACGGCATCCCCAGCCTGGGCATCTTCAACGTCTTCGCCCACGACGGGGACTCCGAGTTCCAGGTGCTGGACGTGCACTACACCGACGGCCGCTGGTACCTGGATCAGGCCTTCCTGTCCGCGCATCTGGAGACGGCGTGCGACTCATCGGGCTGGTACGGCTACGCGCAGCTCGAGTACTCGGGGGCGTACCGGGGTGCGCCGCGCATCTACGTGGCCGGGAACAAGCACGGCGCCTACAACTCGAAGGCCGCCTGCGACCGGGGCTGCTACTTCACCGACAGCTGCTCCCAGGGCCGGCAGGAGGTCCTGGACCCCGGCAACCAGCTCGCGGGCCGCAACGTGGGCTCCGTCAGCCTCCCGTTGATCAACGCCGTCACCGTCAACGGCCAGACGGAGCGGCTCCTGGATGACGTGGAGTTCAAGGGCTGGGACGACCAGGCGGGCAAGAGCAACTCCACGCCGTACCGCGCCCGCCTCGTCCGCTTCGGCTTCTAGGCAAAGAACGAAGAAGGGGCCGCCACCCGCGAAGGTGACGGCCCCTGGAAGCTTCAGGCGTCTCGACGGAAGGACTACTCCGCCTCGGCGCGCTCCTCGCGCTTGCGGTCGCGCTCGGCGCGGTAGCGCTCGCCCACGGCCAGCGCCTTCTTGCGCATGCGGATGGACTTGGGCGTCACCTCGATGAGCTCGTCGTCGGCGATCCACTCCAGGGCCTTCTCCAGCCCCATCTCGCGCGGCGGGACGAGGATGACGTTCTCGTCGCGGCCGGCGGCGCGGATGTTGGTGAGCTTCTTCTCGCGGCAGCAGTTGACGTTGAGCTCGGACGGGTGCGCGTGCTCGCCGATGATCATGCCCTCGTACACGGTGGTGCCCGCGCCCACGAAGAGCTGACCGCGCTCCTGGATGCTGAACAGCGCGTACGGCACCGTGTCGCCCAGGCGGTCGGAGACCATCGCGCCGTTGGCGCGCTTCGGGATGTAGCCGAACCACGGCTCGAAGCCGTCGAACTGGCTGCTCATGATGCCCTCACCGCGCGTGATGGTGAGGAACTCCGAGCGGAAGCCGATGAGGCCGCGCGCGGGGATGCGGAACTGGAGGCGGGTGCGGCCCGAGCCCAGCTGCGCCATGTCCGTCATGCGGCCCTTGCGGGGCCCCAGGCGCTCCGTCACCGCGCCGACGCTGTTCTCCGGCACGTCGCAGAAGAGCAGCTCCATGGGCTCGTGCAGCTGCCCATTGATTTCCTTGGTGATGGGCTCCGGGTTGGAGGCGGTGAGCTCGTAGCCCTCGCGGCGCATGTTCTCGATGATGACCGCCAGCGCCAGTTCGCCACGGCCCACCACGCGGAACGCGTCCGGCGTCGCGGTGTCCTCCACGCGCACGGCCACGTTGCGGTAGGCCTCGCGGTACAGGCGCTCGCGCAGGTTGCGGGAGGTGACGTACTTGCCCTCCTTGCCCGCCAGCGGTCCGTCGTTGACCTTGAAGATCATCATCATCGTGGGCTCGTCCACGGTGATGCGCGGCAGCGCCACGGGCTTCTCGGGGTCCGCGATGGTGTCGCCGATGCTGATTTCCTCGATGCCCGCGATGGAGACGATCTCACCCGGGCCCGCGTCCGGGATCTCCTGGCGCTTCAGGCCGGAGAAGCCGAACAGCTTCACGACCTTGCCCTGCTGCACCTTGCCGCCCTCGCGGACGACGGACACGGGCATGTTCGGGGTGATGCGGCCCGCCTGCACGCGGCCCACCGCCAGACGGCCAACGTAGTCGTCGTAGTCCAGGTTGGCGACGAGCAGCTGCAGCGTCGTCTGCTCCGCCGGCGGCGCGGGCGGGGGCGGGATGTGCTTGATGATGGCGTCGTACAGCGGCTCCAGCGTCTTGCCCGGCACGTCCAGCGACGTGGAGGCCTGGCCCTGGCGCGCGACGGTGTAGAGGACCGGCATCTCCAGTTGCTCCTCGTTCGCGCCCAGGTCGATGTAGAGCGAGTACACGAGGTCCAGCACGTCCTTGGCCCGGGCGTCCTGGCGGTCGATCTTGTTGATGACCAGCACCGTCTTCAGGCCCATGGCCAGCGCCTTGCTGAGCACGAAGCGCGTCTGGGGCAGGGGCCCTTCGGCCGCGTCCACCAGCAGGATGACGCCATCGACCAGGCGCAGACCGCGCTCCACCTCGCCACCGAAGTCGGCGTGGCCCGGGGTGTCGATGATGTTGATCTGCATCCCCTTGTAGGAGACGGCAGTGTTCTTCGCGAGGATGGTGATGCCCTTCTCGCGCTCGAGGTCGTTCGAGTCCATGACCCGCTCGGCCACGTGCTCATTGGAGCGGAAGGTCCCCGCCTGCCGGAGCAGGTGGTCGACGAGGGTGGTCTTGCCGTGGTCGACGTGGGCGACAATGGCGACGTTGCGGATGTTTTCGCGAGAGATCATCAGGACCAACTAACGGAAATGAAGGTGCGAGGAGAGACGCCCAGAACGGGGTTTCTCAATCCCACCGGAACCCGGAAGGCGGGGGCTTATATGCCGGGGGCTTTCCACCTGCAATGAAGGCGGGTGTCCAGCAGGCAAACAATCAGGCCCCCCGCCTGCTGGGCGCTTATCCCACCTTTGGGGGGCTCTCCGCGGTCTCCACCCCCAGCCGCTCTCTCAGGAAGCGCTCCACCCGCAGCTCCACCAGGCCCGGCACTTCCAGTGGGGCGGTATGGGTGCCCTCGGAAATCATCAGGAGTTCAGAGGAGGGGATGCGCTCGGCCATCTTCCGGGACAGCCAGCCGGGGGTGAAGCGGTCCTTCTCCCCGGCGACCACCAGGGTGGGCACGTCCACGTGGTCCAGGTGGTCCTCGGCGGTGTGGTTCGCCAGCGAGTCCAGGGTGCGCACGAAGACGACGGGGTCCATCCGTGCCAGATGGGTGAAGTACGGGGCCAGGTCGTTGCGCGCGATGAGGTCCGGGTTCATCTCCAGGCGGATGGCCAGCTGCACCACCAGCTCCGTGGTGAGCGCCCCGTGCACGATGCGCGCGGTGTGCCGGGGGAAGCGCTCCACCGCGGCCCTCAAGGTGGGGAAGAGGCGCTTGAGCAGCGTGGAGTCATGGAAGGTGTCCAGCGGCAGGCCGTAGCTGCCGCACACCAGCACCAGCCCCTCCACGCGCCGGGCGTAGCGGCGGTGGAACTCCAGCGCCACCTGCACCCCCATGGAGTGGCCGAAGAGGACGGCCTTGTCCATCTGCGCCGCGTCCATCACCCGCGCCAGGTCGTCGCAGGTGTACGCCATGCCGATGCGCGTGCGGTCCGTGGGGACGGTGCTCTTGCCATGGCCCCGGTAGTGCCAGCGCAGCACGCGGTGGCGCCGGCCCAGGTAGGGCAGGAGGTACTTCCACGCGAAGCCGTCACAGCCCAGGCCGTCGCACAGGACCATGCCCGGGGAGCCGTCTCCCCGCACCTGGTAGTAGAGGTCCGCGCCGTCCGGCACCCGCAGCGAGTCCTGCCGGAAGGAAACCGCCTGTCCATGCGGCGCGCTCACGCCTCCACCTCGTCCGTGTCCAGTCCTTCGGGGATGCCCTTGTCCAGCCCGTAGCGGGAGATCTTCAAGAGGAGGTTGGAGCGACTGATGCCCAGTTCACGCGACAGCCGGCTCTTGTTGTAGCGGGTGCGCACCAGGCCCTGGTGGATCATCTCCTTCTCCAGGGACTCCACCGCCTCGTGCAGCTTTCCGTGCGCGCGCGGGGCGATGAAGGGCCCGCCGCCGGGGACGACCGCGTCGCGGATGCGGCTGGAGAGCAGCTCCGCGGGGATGGTCTCCAGCTCGCCGCCCAGCACGAGCAGCCGCTCGATTTCGTTCTCCAGCTCGCGGATGTTCCCGGGCCACGCGTACGCGCCCAGGATGCCCAGGGCCTCCGGCGCCAGGCCCCGCGCGCGCTGACCCTCGCGGTGGTGCTTGCGCAGGAAGTGGTCGATGAGGACGGGCAGGTCGTCCTTGCGCTCGCGCAGGGGCGGCAGCTGCAGGCGGATGACGTTGATGCGGTAGAAGAGGTCCTCGCGGAACTCGCCGCGCTTCACCAATTCGCCCAGGTCCTTGTGGGTGGCGGCGATGACGCGCACGTCGACCTCGCGGGAATGGGTGCCGCCCACGGGCAGGAAGGTGCCCTCCTGGAGCACGCGCAACAGCTTCACCTGGAGGGCGGGGGACATGTCGCCCACCTCGTCCAGGAAGAAGGTGCCCTGGTCCGCGACCTCGAAGAGGCCCTTCTTGTCCTTGAGCGCGCCGGTGAAGGCGCCGCGGGTGTGCCCGAAGAGGGCGCTCTCCAGCAGGTTGTCGTTGAAGGCGGAGCAGTTCTGCACGACGAACGGCTTGTCCTTGCGCGGGCCGTTGTGGTGGATGGCGCGCGCCACCAGCTCCTTGCCCGTGCCGGACTCGCCGTTGATGAGGACGGTGGAGTCGGAGTGGGCCACCTTCTCCATCAGGCGGAAGACTTCGTTCATGGCCCCGGAGCGGCCGATGATCTTCTCGAAGCGGTAGCGGTTGGACAGCTCGGAGGCCATGGACTGGATGGTCTCCTCCTTGCGCGTGAGCTCCACCTCCTGGTTGGCGATCTCCGTGACCGCGAACTCCAGGAGGTCCGACAGCTTGCTCAGCTCCGAGCCGTCCAGCACCGGCACGCGCTCCGCCGCGCCCTCCAGCTCCAGCATCGCCCCGGGCGCGATGTCGCGCATCTTGCTCAAGAGCACGTGTCCGTCCGCGGGCGTGAGCGGCTGCCGGGCGAAGCCCTCCACGAAGAGGAAGCCCTCGTACTCGTTGCGGATGTAGAGCGGCGCGCCCACGATGGACAGGCGCAGGTGGCAGTCGTGGAAGAGCGAGCGGCGCAGGTTCTTGGCGGCCTTGAACTTCTCATGCAGCACCCGCACCGACTGGGCACACCGCCGCATCCCCTCCCGCGCCCCCAGCGAGTGGCGGCAGAAGTCGTTGGGCGGCGGGATGAAATCCCCGCGCTGCCAGTCGTGCACCACGCCGTTGCGATCCGCGAACGAAAGCTCCACCTGCCACCACTTGCGGATGACATCCCTCAACATGACAATGGTGTGCAGATTCTGATGCTTCTCGAAGTCCATCCCCGCGTCCCTCGGCCTGTTGCGGATCAGGACAACGGATCTACGGGGTTGTCCGAAATCAATCCAGCGGCACCTGTCCGATAATGGCGCTGATCGCGTACCCTGGTTCCCTGTGAGCGCACCCCCACATACACACGGCAGGGCCGGGCACGGTCATTCCCACGACCACTCGCACCATGGGCATTCGCACGGCCATGGGCACGGTCATTCGCACGGTCCCCGCAAGGGGGGGCTGGCGGAGGAGCGGCGCAAGGACCGGCGGCGGCTCCTGTTCGCGCTGGGGCTGACGGCGACCATCATGGTGGCGGAGGCGGTGGGCGGCTTCCTCACCAACTCGCTGGCGCTGCTCTCCGACGCCGGGCACATGCTGACGGACGTGTCGGCCATGGTCCTGAGCCTGCTGGCGCTGTGGTTCGCCGGGCGGCCCGCGGACCTGAAGAAGACCTACGGCTACTACCGGATGGAGATTTTGAGCGCGCTCCTCAACGGGGTGCTGCTCCTGGTCATCACCATCTTCATCCTGATGGAGGCCTGGGAGCGCATGCGCACGCCCGCTCCGGTGGAGCTGGGGCCCATGGCGCTGGTGGCGGGCATCGGCCTCGTCGCGAACCTGGCGGCGCTGGGCTTCCTGCACCAGACGCACTCCATGAACGTGCGCGGCGCGTTCCTGCACGTGCTGGGGGACACGCTGTCGTCGGTGGGCGTGCTGATTGGCGCGGGCGTGATGTGGTGGACCGGCTGGTACGTCGTGGACCCCATCATCTCCGTGCTGATTTCGATGATCATCGTCGTGGGCGCGCTGCGGCTGGTGAAGGACGCGGTGGACGTGCTCCTGGAGGCGGTGCCCGCGCACGTGGACCTGGAGCAGGTGCGCGACCTGATGGGAAAGGTGCCGGGCGTGCAGGCGGTGCACGACCTGCACGTGTGGACCATCTCCAGCGGGATGTACGCGCTGTCCGCGCACCTGGTGGTGGCGGACCCCATGGTCTGCAACAACGACGACATCCTGTCCGCGGTGAAGCACGACCTCTTCGACCGCTTTGGCATCGACCACACGACCATCCAGATCGAGAGCCAGTCCTACGCCCACCTGGGCGAGGTGCACTGACGTCCTTGCGAAAGGGGCGCGGGGCGGGGATTCTCGCCGGCTCCTATGAGCGTGCTGGACAAGGTGTTGTCGCTGCGGCCGGGCAACGTGGTGGCGCGGGTGGGCCCGGGCTCCCGGGTGCCCCTGTTGGATCCACGGGAGCTGCTCGGGGCGCTGGAGTCCACGCCCATGGCGCTGCCGTGCCTGCCGGTGCTGTCCAAGGGCGCGCTGCCGGGCCTCCTGGGCGCGGCCCGCGCGGAGGACTCGGTGCTGGGCCTCTCCTGCCCGCACCCCCTGGCGGACCGGGGCGCGCCGGAGCGCTTCGTGAGGGCGGTGCACGCGGCGGCGCAGGAGGCCGAGCACACCCGGCCCCTGTTCCTCCAGGCCGGTCCCCTCCGAGTGAGTTCCACGGACGCGGACGTGCTGGACGCGCTCCAGGAAGGCATCTTCCGCGTGGTGGACGCGGGCTTCGCGCTGGTGTCGTTGGATCTGTCGCGCCTCACCTCCTACGAGGCCGTGGAGGCGGTGAACGCGCTGGTGGGCCCGCTCAAGGAGCGCGAGCTGTCGCTGGAGGTGTCCCCGCCGCAGCTGTCCGCGGGTGGCCTGGTGGACACGTGCGCGACGCTGCTGGAGGGGCTGGCGCAGTGGCAGGTCCCGCTGCGCCTCTTGCGCGTGTCGGATGCGCAGCTGGGTGAGGGCGAGCTGGACGTGGAGCTCTTGCGCCAGGTGGTGGAGACGGCCGCGGCGAAGGGCGTGGCGGTGGCCGTGGCGGAAGCCTCCACCGGGACCGCGCGGGGGCTGTCCAGCTACGTGGCCGCGGGCGTGCGCAAGGTGGACCGGGGAGGGCCGTTCGGTCCGCTGGCCCTGCGCGCCTGGCCTCCGGAGGTGCGCGAGACGGTGGTGGCGCGGGCCCAGGCGGCGGGCATGCCGGCCGGGGAGCTGCTCTCCGTGCTGGAGGAGGGGCTGCCGCCCCTGTCGCCCGCGGCCCGCGAGACGCTGGAGGCGCTGTCCTTCGCGGAGGCCACGGAGGCGCTGGGGGCGCTGGGGGCGCACCGCTCGGCGTCGGTGGCCATGGCGTTCCTCGCGAAGCCGGGCGGGGACCTGGGCTAGAAGGGCGCGCATGCGCATCGTGGCAGGCAGCGCGAAGGGCCGGGCCCTGACGGGGCCCAAGCCGTCGTCCGGACACATCCGCCCCACGGCGGACCGGGTCCGTGAAACCATCTTCAACATGCTGGGCCAGTTCCTGGACGGCCAGGCCGTGCTGGACCTGTACGCGGGCACCGGCGCCCTGGGGCTGGAGGCCCTGTCGCGGGGCGCGGGCCGGCTGGTGCTGGTGGACCAGGACCGCGAGGCCCTGGCCCTGTGCCGCAAGAACACGGACGCGCTGGGCTTTGGCGCCCAGGTGTCCATCCTGGCGCAGCCTGTCGCGCGCGCGGTGGAGACGCTGGGCAAGCAGGGCGAGAAGTTCGAGCTCGTCTTCGCGGATCCGCCCTACGCGGCGCGCGTGGTGGAGACGGTGCTGGAGGCGGTGGTGGCCGCGGCCCTGGTGACGCCAGGGGGCATGGTGGTGGTGGAGCACGACAAGCGGGAGGCGGCCCCGGACGCCCACGCGGGGCTCACCCTGGAGGACCAGCGCCGCTTCGGGGACACCCTGGTGAGCTTCTACCGGGCCCCGTGACGTGCGCTTGACCGGCCCCCTGGGCCCGCCGAGACTTCAACGCACCCATGCCGGTCGCCATCTATCCTGGTTCGTTCGATCCGCTCACCAACGGGCACCTGAGCCTCATCCAGCGCAGCCTGAAGATGTTCGACCGGCTCATCGTCGCCATCGCGGTGAACCCGAAGAAGACGCCCCTCTTCAGCCAGGAGGAGCGCATCGAGCTCATCCGCGAGGCGGTGAATGACCCCCGCGTGGAGGTGGACGCCTTCCACGGCCTGCTGGTGGACTACGTGCACCAGCGCAACGTGAGCGTCGTCATCCGCGGGCTGCGCGCGGTGTCGGACTTCGAATACGAGTTCCAGCTGGCGAACATGAACCGCAAGCTGGCGCCGGACATCGACACCGTCTTCATGATGACGGGCGAGGACTACTTCTACATCTCCTCGCAGCTGGTCCGGGAGGTCGCGACCTTCGGGGGGAACGTGGACGGGCTCGTCCCCCCGAACGTCAACGCGGGGCTGAAGAAGAAGTTCGGCCCGAAACCCTAGGGTCGTTCCCCAGGGGCAGTCGGGCCTCGCAACGCGCGAGCGGGCTTGTCCGCTTCGGGAGTTCCGCGCTAGGCAAGGCGCATGAAACTCGCCCGCCGGCTGCAAGCCATCAAGCCCTCCGCCACCCTGGCCCTCAACGCCCGCGCCAAGGCGCTCGCCGCCAGTGGCAAGGACGTGGTGGTGCTCGCCGCCGGTGAGCCGGACTTCGACACGCCGGAGTTCGTGAAGCAGGCGGCCATCGAAGCGCTCCGCACGGGCTTCACCAAGTACACCGCCACCGCGGGCATGCCGGAGCTTCGCGAGGCCGTCTGCCGCAAGCTGGAGAAGGACAACGGCCTGAAGTACGCGCCGGAGCAGGTGGTGGTGACGGCGGGCGGCAAGCAGTCGCTCTACAACTGCTTCCAGGCGCTGCTGGACGAAGGCGACGAAGTCATCATCTTCGCGCCGTACTGGGTGAGCTACCCGGACATGGTGCACCTGGCGGGCGGCACGCCGGTCATCGTCCCCACGCGCGAGGAGGACGGCTACGCGCCGGACCCCGCCGCCATCAAGAAGGCGCTCACCCCGCGCACGCGCGCCATCATCCTCAACAGCCCGGCCAACCCCACGGGCGCGGTGTACTCGCGCGCCACGCTGGAGGGCATCGCGGACGCGGTGCGCGGGCACGACTGCTTCATCGTCACCGACGACATGTACGAGAAGCTCCTCTACACGGGGGAGCCGTTCCTCAACCTGGGCAACGTGGCGCCGGACCTGGTGCCGCGGCTCTTGGTGTCCAACGGCCTGTCCAAGTCCTACGCGATGACGGGCTGGCGGCTGGGCTACGCGGCGGGGCCCAAGGCGCTCATCTCCGGCATGCAGCTGGTGCAGGACCAGTCCACCTCCAACGCCTCCTCCATCACCCAGAAGGCGGCGCTGGCGGCGCTCAACGGCCCCACGGACACCATCACCGCCATGGTGAACGAGTACCGCGAGCGCCGGGACCTGTTCGTCGCGGGGCTCAACGCCATCCCCGGCATCCGCTGCCGGCTGCCGGAGGGCGCCTTCTACGCGATGGCGGACGTGCGCGGCCTCTTGGGCAAGACGTACAAGGGCAAGCCGCTGACGGACTCGCTCCAGCTCTCCGAGGCGCTGCTCAATGACTTCCTGGTGGCGGCGGTGCCCGGGGACCCGTTCGGCGCGCCGGGCTACATCCGCATGAGCTTCGTCACGTCGCGCGAGGTGCTGCAGAAGGGCCTGACGCGCCTGCGGGATTTCGTCGCGGCGCTGGGCTGAGGCGCCCTGTCAAAACATTCCCGGCAATATTCGCGCAGTTGCTCAATTTTGCACGCACAGTGCGTTAGGTGGAATGCGTTACGGGAATTTAACCCGAAACGATTTCACAGACTGACCGGGCGCATCGCGCTCTCAGTTCTCAACCGGGAAGAATCACATGATGATGATGAGAAGGGGCGCGCTCTGTGCGCTGCTCCTGGCCGTGCTGTCTGCTTGTGGCTCTGAAATGGGCCAGGTGCGGGGACGCGTCACGACCGAGAGTGGCGACGCACTGGCGGACGTCCAGGTGCGCGTGGACGGCACGAGCACCGTGGCCACGTCGGATGCGAAGGGCGAATTCACCCTGTCGGACCTGACGCCCGGGGGACACACGCTGGTGGCGTCCCACGCGGACTACGCCGACAGCTCGAAGCCGGTGCAGGTCAAGGCCGACGCGACGGCGGACGTGTCGTTCACGCTGGCGCTCGCGGTGGGAACCGTGACGGGGACCGTCCGCATGGAGGACAAGAGCTCTCCGGCGGGGGTTCGGGTCTCCATTCCGGGCACCGACGTCAGCGCGGTGACGGACGCGCAGGGCGCCTTTACGCTGCCCGCGGTGCTCCCGGGCGCTCGGACCGTGGTGGCGCACCTGGACCACTACAAGCAGTCCTCCAAGGACCTGGTGGTGGTTCGCGACGAGACCCACTCCGTGGACTTCGTGCTGGCCCGTGAGGGAGTTCCGGCGGTCAGCTTCCCCATGCTGTCGGTGCAGGGCGGCGTGCTCACGCTCACGGGCGGGCCCTTCGGGATGGCGCGTGGCGAAAGCACGGTGACGGTGGGTGGGGTTCCGGTCGCGGAGTACCTCTCCTGGACGGACGAGAAGATCATCGCCCGGGTGGCCGCGTCGCTCGCTTCGGGGGATCAGCCGGTGGTGGTGACGATGGAGGCATCCTGGCGTCCGGCCGTCACCGGCTCGGTGCGCGTCCTACGGGCCAGGACGGTGTTCGCCAAGAGCACCCATGGCGCGGGCATCCGCCCTGACGGCACCGTCGTGACGTGGGGAAAAGGGCCGGCCATCCAGGATCCCGCGAAGGCGGGGCACGTGGTGGGCGTCGCGATTGCGACCTACCACGGCGTTCTGCTGAAGGCAGACGGCTCGCTGATGGTGTTGGGTGATAACGCTGACTACTACAAGGTCCCTGACGTGCACGACGGAGTGGCCGTGACCTGTGTGCGCTATTCGTGCTTCGTGCTCCGGGCGGATGGGACGGCCCTCCATTGGGGCACGGATCCGGAATTGGAGCTGGGGGTTCCGCAGGGACTGAAGGACGTGGTGGGAATTGAAGGAGGCCAGACCCACGTGGTCGCGGTGACGAAGGACGGCCGCGCGGTGGCCTGGGGCGGCAATGAGTACAAGGCGGCGACGGTGCCCGCGGACCTTTCGGACGTGGCGGAGGTGGCGGCGGCGGGCAACCACACCGTGGTCCTCAAGCGGGACGGCACCGTGACGGGATGGGGGTCCAGCCACTCGGGCGAAGGTTCCCCCCCGTCGGACCTCTCGGAGGTCATCTCCGTGGGAGGCGGCTTCACGCACAGCTATGCCCTCACGAAGTCGGGCCAGGTGCGCTGCTGGGGCGGTGGCCACGGTCAGTGCGACCTGCCCGCGGAGGCCCTGTCCCAGGTCGCGCAGGTCGTGACCATCGTGGACGGATTCTGGGGCATGGTGCTCAAGCAGGACGGCACCCTGGTTTCCTGGAGGGGAGAGAATACCGAGGGTCAGGGGATCGTTCCGCCTCCCCAGGGCCTCGTCCTGGCGGTGCCGCCCCGCTAGTCCGGGGCGGATCCACATCACAGTGAAGTGAAGAAGCGGTCTGGGAGGATGAATTCCCAGGCCGCTTCGTCGTCTGGAGAGCCACCGGACGCACCGCCGAGCCCCACTGAGGGCCAGGTGTGGATGGCGTCGCGCCGGCCGGAGCGCGCTCACCAGGAAGAACCCACCCATGATGACCCTGAAGACGCGAGGCAGCGTGCTCTGCGCGCTCCTGATGGCTGTTGTGTTGTCCGCTTGCGATCCCGACGCCGAGGACCCCAAGAAGGATCCGGTAGGCAACGAGCCCCGGCCCGGCCGGGTGACGGGCGTCGTGCTGTCGGAGGAGGGCGACCCGCTCAAGGACTTCGAAGTCACGCTCCTGGAGACCGACACGACGGTCATCTCGGATGCGCAGGGCAAGTTCACCTTCGAGTCGCTCAAGCCGGGCAACTACACCCTGATGGCCTCGGGGCCGGGCTACGACATCGAGCAGCAGGAGGTCGAGGTAGAAGCGGGCATGACCATCGCCATGTCCTTCAACCTGAAGGCCACCCTCATCCAGGTGTCAGGCAAGGCGCAGGATGCGGCCGGAGCGGCGCTCGTCGGCGTCTACATCTCCATCCTGGACTACGAGACGAACGAGGTCCTGGAGCGCGCCACCACGAACACGTCCGGGGAATTCTCCGTGGACCTGGCGCCCGGCCTCTACACGATTGAAGCCGAGCGCGATGGCTTCAAGACCTGGTCCGACATGCTGATCGTGATCCAGGACATGGATCCCGTGAGCATCACCCTGCAGCCGGAGGGGTGACGGAAGCAGCGGTGCGCCCGGCGGGAAGGCCGGGCGCTTCGTGGCGTCTTTCAGTCCGTGTACGCGAAGGCGTGCCAGGACAGGTCCGGGCTGCCGCGGAAGAGGAAGATGGCCGCGCGTCCGGAGAGGTTGCCCACTGCGGCCCAGGTGTCCTTGAGCGCGCGCGGATCCAGCCCCAGGCGCGCGGGCGGCTTGCCGTACTTCTTCTCCATCTCCGCGATGGGCAGCACTTCGATGTCGTAGAGGGTGATGAGGTCCGTGCGCCGCGCGCGCAGCTGCTTCACCCACGCCTGGATCAGCTCATCCGGAGTGTTGAAGCGCTTGTCCTCCAACTGGAACGGGTAGATCAGCTCCGCGGACGCGTTGCGCACATCCCCCGTCAGCAGGCTCTGGAAGAGGAAGCGCGCCTCGTTGTGGATCACCGAGCGGGCGATGCCCTCGGGGGACAGGTCCTCCTCGGTGGGGCGCGCGGCTTCGCGGCCCGGGCCCAACTGGACGCTGCCCGCGGTGGAGGGGAGAGCCGGCGTGGGCGGACGTGCCGTGGGAGCCATGGGCACGGAGCCCGGGGGCGGGGTGGGGGCGGGCGTCGCCTTGCGAGGGGCCGGAGTGGGAGCCGCCGGAGTCTGGGCCGCGGGGGGCTGGGCCGTGGCGGGTGCGGGCGTCGGAGCCGGGGTGGGCTCGGCGGGGGCGGGCGCCGGGGTGGGCTCGGCGGGGGCGGGCGTGGCGGCGGCGGGAGCGGTGTCCTGGGCGAGGGCGGGCGCGCAGAGAAGGACGAGCAGGGCCAGGGGCCAGCGACGCATGAAACCTCCGGAGGGAAGCGCGGCAGCGTAGCAGAGGACGCCGGGCCGGGGTCCTCCGAGCAAGCGGGCATCGGACGGTCTCTTCGGATGCCACAACGCACCGCGTGCATGTGGGGGCGGACGTTGGTATGGGGGGCGCCCGATGCCCAAGCGTACCGATATCCGGAAGGTTCTCGTGATTGGCTCGGGCCCGATTGTCATCGGGCAGGCCGTCGAGTTCGACTACTCAGGCACCCAGGCGATCAAGGCGCTTCGGGACGAGGGCGTGGAGGTGGTGCTGCTCAACAGCAACCCCGCCACGGTGATGACGGACCCAGAGTTCGCGCACCGCACCTACATTGAACCCATCACCGTGGAAGCGGCGGAGAAGATCCTCGCCGCCGAGCGCCCGGACTCCCTGCTGCCGACCATGGGCGGGCAGACGGCGCTGAACCTGGCCAAGGCGCTCGCGGAGCGCGGCATCCTGGAGAAGTACGGGGTGCGGCTCATCGGCGCGTCCCTGGAGGCCATCAACAAGGCCGAGGACCGCCAGCTCTTCAAGGCGGCCATGCAGAAGATCGGCGTGGCGCTGCCCAAGAGCGGCTACGCGACGACGCTCACGGACGCCATGGCGCTGGTGGAGGAGATTGGCTTCCCGGCCATCATCCGCCCGTCCTTCACGCTGGGCGGCACCGGCGGCGGCATCGCGTACAACCGCGAGGAGTTCGAGGCCATCTGCCGCTCGGGCCTCAAGGCGAGCCCCACCTCCACCATCCTCGTGGAGGAGAGCGTGCTCGGCTGGAAGGAGTACGAGCTGGAGGTGGTCCGCGACTCCGCGGACAACGTCATCATCATCTGCTCCATCGAGAACCTGGACCCGATGGGCGTGCACACCGGTGACTCCATCACCGTGGCGCCCGCGCAGACGCTGACGGACCGTGAGTACCAGCGCATGCGGCAGGCGTCGCTGGCCATCATCCGCGAGATTGGCGTCGACACGGGCGGCTCCAACATCCAGTTCGGCATCCACCCGCGCGACGGCCGCATGGTCGTCATTGAAATGAACCCGCGCGTGTCGCGCTCCAGCGCGCTGGCGTCCAAGGCGACGGGCTACCCCATCGCGAAGGTCGCCGCGAAGCTGGCGCTGGGCTACACGCTGGATGAGCTGCGCAATGACATCACCCGCGACACGCCGGCCTCCTTCGAGCCGACGCTGGACTACGTGGTGGTGAAGGTGCCGCGCTTCAACTTCGAGAAGTTCCCCAAGGCGGACCGCACGCTGACCACGAGCATGCGCTCGGTGGGCGAGGTGATGGCCATTGGCCGCACCTTCCCCGAGGCGTACATGAAGGCGCTGCGCTCCATGGAGCTGGGGCGCGTGGGCCTGGAGTCGCCGGAGCTGCCCACGGAGAAGGAGGAGCGCGAGAAGGTCCTGCACGAGGGCCTGCGCGTGCCCCGTCCGGAGCGCCCCTGGTTCGTGGCGCAGGCCTTCCGCGAGGGCATGACGGTGGAGCAGGTGCACCAGCTCTCCGCCATCGACCCGTGGTTCCTGCGGCACATCGAGGCGCTGGTGCGCGAGGCGCAGTCGCTGGCGGACATTGGCCGCCTGGACCACCTGGCGGACGACGTGCTCCGTCAGGCCAAGGCGCACGGCTTCTCCGACAAGTACCTGGGCAACCTGATGGGCTACCCGGAGGCGGAGGTGCGGGCGCACCGGCACGCGCGCGGCATCCGCCCGGTGTTCAAGCGGGTGGACACCTGCGCCGCGGAGTTCGAGGCGTACACGCCCTACCTCTACTCCACCTACGAGGAGGAGGACGAGGCGCCCCCCACGGACCGGCAGAAGGTCCTCATCCTGGGCAGCGGTCCCATCCGCATCGGCCAGGGCATCGAGTTCGACTACGCGTGCGTGCACGCGGCCTTCGCGCTGCGCGAGGCCGGGTACGAGACGGTGATGGTCAACTGCAACCCGGAGACGGTGTCCACGGACTACGACACGTCCGACCGCCTCTACTTCGAGCCGCTGACGATCGAGGACGTGCTGGAGGTGTCCCAGCGCGAGAAGCCGGTGGGCGCCATCGTGCAGTTCGGCGGGCAGACGCCGCTGCGCCTGAGCGTGCCGCTGGAGCAGGCGGGGCTGCCGATTCTTGGCACGTCGCCGGACGCCATCGACCGGGCGGAGGACCGCGAGAAGTTCGCGAAGCTGATCGAGAAGCTGGGCCTGAAGCAGCCGGAGAACGGCGTCGCGCGCAGCCACGCGGAGGCCTTCAAGGTGGCCGAGCGCATTGGCTACCCGGTGATGGTGCGTCCGTCGTACGTGCTGGGCGGCCGGGCGATGGAGACGGTCTACGACGCGGCCAGCCTGGAGCGCTACATGCGCGAGGCGGTGAGCGCGTCGCCGGAGCACCCGGTGCTCATTGACCGCTTCCTGAAGGACGCCATCGAAGTGGACCTGGACCTGGTGGCGGACCGCACGGGGCAGGTGCTGATTGGCGGCGTGCTGGAGCACATCCAGGAGGCGGGCGTGCACTCGGGTGACGCGGCGGCGACGCTGCCTCCGCACTCGCTGTCGCCGGACCTGGTGGAGCGGATGAAGGACCAGGCCATCTCCATGGCGCGCGAGCTGGGCGTGGTGGGGCTGATGAACGTGCAGTTCGCCATCCAGGGGAAGAACATCTACATCCTGGAGGTGAACCCGCGCGCGAGCCGCACGGTGCCGTTCATCTCCAAGGCGACGGGCGTCCCGATGGCGAAGATCGCGGCGCTCTGCATGGTGGGCAAGACGCTGAAGGAGCTGGGCCGCACGGAGGAGCCGGAGTTCCGGCACGTGGCGGTGAAGGAGAGCGTCTTCCCGTTCGCACGCTTCGCTGGCGTGGACGTGATTCTGGGCCCGGAGATGAAGTCCACGGGTGAGGTCATGGGCCTGGCGGAGGACTACGCGTCCGCGTTCGCGAAGAGCCAGCTGGCGGCGGGCGTGAAGCTGCCCAAGAGCGGCCGGGTGTTCATCTCCGTGAAGGACGAGGACAAGCCGGCGGTGGTGGACCTGGCGAAGCGCCTGCGGTCGATGGGCTTCAGCCTGACGGCGACGGCGGGCACGCACGACTACCTGCTGACGAAGGGCATCGAGTCGCAGCGGGTGCAGAAGGTGAAGGAGGGCCGGCCGAACATCGTCGACAAGATCGTCGACGGGGAGATCGTCCTGGTCATCAACACCACCTTCGGCAAGCAGGAGATCGCGGACAGCTTCTCCATCCGGCGTGAGGCGCTGATGCACTCGGTGCCGTACTACACGACGGTGCAGGCGGCGCGCATGGCGGTGGGCGCGCTGGAGTCGCTGAAGCGCTCGGAGCTCGCGGTGAAGCCGCTGCAGGCGTACCTGTACGGCGAGAACGGCGTGCCGCAGGCGCGCCGGTAGGATTCACTTTCAATCCGTCTCCTGGATGCCCTCTCTTCGCATCCAGGAGACAGGGTCGTGCCACACCTGGACCTGCCTGGGGTTGCAAAGCCTTGGGACTCTGGTACTAGTGTGAGTCCGTAGTTGTTGTCGCTCCCCTTCATTCGAGTCGACCCCGAGGCCCGATTCCTCTCAAGAGGAGTCTGCCCTCAGGGCTGCTTGCAGCAACGGCCATGAAGGGCCGCCCCGACCACCGGGGCTCCTTTCCACACATTCGAGAATGACAGGCGCGCGCGTCCCTGGACGTGCGCGCCATGAGGAGACGTGCGCGTGATGAACGTCCGTTGGATGGTTGTATGTCTTTTCATCTGGGTGCTGGCGTGTACGCCGCAGGGGGAACCCGAGCAGGCACCGCCGCCTCAAGCCGAGCCCGAAGGCCGTGTCGTCACGGAATGGCGGCCCAAGGCTCAAAGCCTGGACGCACCCAAAAGAGAAGTCGGTGAATCGTGCGTTGATGGAGGCGACAGCGCCTGTGTGAGCGGCCGCTGCGTGCACGCTCCAGGAGCTGGTTTGGGCCAGGGCTACTTCTGTACCCGGGCCTGTACACAGGCATCGGAGTGCCCGGCGACATGGCCTTGCGTGATTCTGGACCCGAACACGCAGGAGGGGTTGTGTCAGCCGCGTCTGGCCGCGGAGCCGTCGAAGGACGAGCGCAATGAGTGATTTTCGAGGGGGAAGCGCCGTGGAAGACACCAGAAACACATTGAAGAAGAAGTGGAGTAGGGGAGCCGTCCGGGGAGTGATGGCCTGCGGCCTGGTGTTGGTGGGAATTGGAGTGGCTTGGGCAACCGAGACACTCAGCGAGGCGGAGGTGCAGCAGCGCGTGGATCAGGCTCCGCTCAGCCCGGCTCCACCATTGGGAGGACCCAGCAGTGCGGGGGTGTCCGGAGCCGTGCCCGTACCCGTGGGCTCGCTGCGCCCGACCTATTCGGAGACGGACTTCAGCTTGTCCTCGGCGATCGGGGACTTTGCGTTGACCCGTACCTTCTCCGCATCGACCAAGGCGAACGCGCTTGGAACTCCCGAGCAGAAGCTGCTCACCCCCTTCGGCCGCGTGATGATGGGACCGGATGGAGGGGGCAACTCCTACCGCTGGACGCACAACCTGTACAGCTATGTCCTGACGAGCGTCCATGAGGAGATGGACTCCTCGGGCACGGAGAGAATAGACACCACCATCTGCAACATAGTGACACCTGCTGGAAGCTCCTTGCGCTTCAGCCCTTGCGATAAGACCGAGCCGGGACGGTTCGCGACCTCCAGCTCCGATCAGCACGTCAAGCTGCGCTGGGATGGGAATGGCTTCACGCTCATCAGCCCCGAGGGACGCTTTCGTTATACCCACGCTGTCGCGGTAGGCGGCCAGACGCAAAACTTCCCGCCGACCACTCGATGGGGTTCAGCCTATTTCCTGACGGACATCGAGCCGACCAGCTACGGGACGACCACGACCGCGGGCTCCAACGGCCGACGCATCATTGCATCCATTCAGTACTACTCGGCGAAGCCGCTGGGGTGCACCGACCCTGCGGCGACGTTCGGGAACCCTTCGCAACTCATCCAGTACGTCAACCTGGCAAACGGTTCCCGGCTGGCTTTCTCCTATGTGAGCCGCCCCACCCAGGACACCATCCTGCAAGACGAAGACAATCCTTTGTACTCCACCCACGAATGTGTGCTCGACAAGGTCGACCAGGAAGAGGGCACTTCTGGGACGGGGCTGGGAACGCGCAACATCGTCACATACGACTACGCGATGCATAACAGTTCCGGGCAGGAAATATCCCACCCAGCGGGGATGTTGGGAGGGGCTCGCTTCTTCGTAGGTGTGTCTCAGGACGTGCCCGTCGGAGCGGAAGCGCCGGTGCCCACCCGGATGCGCTACACCTGGGCCGATCAAGAAAGCCTCAACCAGGTCACGTGGAGAGTGTTTCGCAATGACGAAATGCTCTCCCACAAACGACTGCACCGGAAAATGTTCTACATCCTTGAGGATGGCCAGTCGAACACGCACTTGAATCCGCAGTCGGTCACTGCGGAGGTGGTCGGTTCTGGTCCCAACTGCGGGCCCGGCGTGCTGAGCGGGTCGTGCGCGTCCTCGCAGAAGCAGAACTTCACCGAGAATGTCCGTGCTGGCGACGGCTCCTTCCTATATTCGAGTCCATTGGCGCGTGTATTCGTGGCCCACCAATCAAAGACCCACGGCGTCTACACGTCGGCGTCGGAGGTGCGGTGCGGCATGAATGGCGTCAATAACGATTCGTTCTGCAAAGGGGTGGGTATCAGCCTGACGCCACAACATTCGCGAGCGTGGGGCATTGATGCATTGCCAAAAGAACAAGTCACGGAACGCAAGACCTCAATGGCCAGTTCCCAAAAGGACGCGCGAGGTGCCTATGCCGTATTCACGAACCAGCTCGCGACAAAAGGCACCAGTAGGAATGAAGTGCCTTGGGATCCAGATAGCTTCTTCCTCCCGCCAGGCGAGATGATCCGAGCTGACTTCGGGGCCGTGGATGTGGCAGGCAATGGCGCATTGCTCACGAAATTCTACTCCTATGAGTATGGCCGGGCAGGGACGTATCCTGGTTATGAGCAGCAACTGAAGACGGAGACCTCGACGTCCGCCATGCTGGGCCAACCGGGAGTGGACCGGCAAGCAAAGTGGACCTACCAGTATGAATCCACGACGAACCGGCTGATGGCCAAGGTTCGAGGTGGGTACACCTGGGACTTCACGACGGGCTTCGGCGCGCCCGTTTACAAGTACCAGGCCACTTTCTACCGCACCTACCGCGCATGCTCGGGCGAGACGCCAGCGGCGGCGGATCCGCAGGCTCGCGTCGTCGAGGTCGAAGGGCCCTGCTGGGTTGCAGCCGAAGACTCGACGTCATGCTTGGATTCGGGCCCCCTGACTCAATACTTCTATGGGGCGGCGAACGCGCCCAACGGCCAGCAGCAACGCCTGATCCGCAAGCGCGTCTCCGCGAACGTCACGAAATCCACGTCTCCGACGTGCAGATACTCGAACTGGCTGGAAACGACCTATGACGCCTACGACGAGCAGGGGCACCTGCTGCGGACGACAGACCCTGCTTATGTCCGGACTCATTATGCCTACATTGCGGGCAAGCTGGTCCGAAAGACAGTGAAGTCAAGAGGGGGAGCATTGCCAGACCTCGTCACGGACTATGGCTATGACAATGGCCAGCACGGCGACTACATCCGCTACCCGGATGGCCGCTACGAGGTGCAGTGCTACCGCTCAGGTGCATGGAATGGGTGCACGGGCGGTACGCTGACCGACAAGCTCCAATGGAAAGCGACGGCACCGACCGCGAACGGCCTGAACTACAGCGAGCGCGTGAACTATTTCTACCAGTACGGGCGCCTCGTCAAAGAGGAGACGCTGGCGGCGGGGGGCGGGGTTCGTGCTCGGAGGACGTATGATGCGGATCCGCTGGGCCGCCCGACGTACCAGGGCGTCGGAGAGGAGTTGGGGGGGGCCTCAAATGGTGATTTCACCTACTCGTCGACGCGCCTCTTCGACCCGGAGAACAACCTGATTCGTGAGGGTCTGCCGTACCTCAGCAGCGCCGGTCGTCCTCCTGCGTTCTGCGGAGGGTTCAACACGACCAGCGGGGCGCTCAATGCCCTGCCACCCGAATGCCGGGCCTTCGAATACGACCGGCTCAACCGGCTGGTGATGATGCTGGAGGCGGCGGGGCCGATGGGCGGGAGCGCCCCTTCCGCCACGCATGTGGCATACGACGTGGCAGGGAACGTCCGGAGCATCAAACATGGCTGCTCCGCAGGCTCCACGATGGGCAGCTGCGGGAACCAGCCAGCGGTGGACTACCTCCACGACGACTTCGGGAATCTGTTGGAGGTGAAGACCCCATGGGGCGCGTCCGCTTCGTCAGGTCCGAGCGTCACACGGTTTGCCTATGACTCTCTGGGCAATCCGACGGTCAAGCAAACGTCGCAGATGGCTCAGTCCGGAAGCTGGACGGCATTTTCTCATGACGCGCTCGGGAGGCTTCGTGTGGCGGATGCCCGCCGGAGCACCCAGACGGAGCGGCTCTTCCAAACCTTCTATGAAGACCATTTTCCCGGTCTTCCTTCGGGGTGCCCGGATTCGCACTACGGTCAGCCGCACTACACGGTGGATTCTTTCGGGGCGACCTGGTTCCAGTATGACGCCTTCGGCCGGTTGACCGCGAAGTTCCGGGTTCGTGGCGCGGAAACAAGCCCACCTTCGCGACCGTGCAACACGTCAGCGTACGCTCCCGGAAAGGACAGCCCGAATCACATCTTCAACTACGACCTGGCTGGCCGTTTGGTGTTCGAAATCTATCCGTATGGCCGTGGCATCGAGTACCGTTACCACGCAGCCAGCACGGGCATGCCCCACCGGGTCAGTTCAATCTACGCTGCCCACCTCTATCCGGGAGGAGGGTCCAGCATCGACCCATTGATCACCGGCGTCGAGTGGGAGCCCTACGGAGGGGTGAAGAGCTACTGGGTCCATTCCCGTGGTGAAACGGGTGTACCCACCGTGGCGAAGATTCAATACCACCAGGGCGGGAAGAACACGGCTTTGGGAAACTGCTCGCAAACCGCTTTCTCCCAGGTCGTGGATGGGGTCGGTAGTCCTCCGTTCGGACGGCTCTCCGGCTTGAGCGTGACGCGGGCAAACCTGGGAGACGTCTTCAAGCGGACCTACCGTTATCGTGCGGATCTGTTGCTCGACGAGGACACGTGCGTTCTCCAGAGTTCGAGCACTGCCATACCCAGCACGCAATACTACGGTTCTGAGTCGGGAGCGTCCGGGTTTGATGCTCGGCTCCAGCTGCGCAACGTCACCAACTGGCCGAACAATAGTCCTTGGGCGGATCAGTCGATTTCTTATACGTACGACGCGCGTGGCAACAGGACGAGCGAAAACTACAGCGGTTCCTCGGTGCAGTCGGAGTACACCAGCGCCTTTCCGAATGTGGATCAGCTTGTCACGCGCAAGTACTCGGCGCCGGCGTGTCTGCCGGGTGCCTGTCTTTCCTATGGCATCACAGCCCGTTATCAGCACGATATGTCGGGCCGTGTGAGCAATATGTCGTGGTATCTCAGTCAAACGGAAACCCAGCCGTACTACTCGCTTACCCTCAACGCGACCACGGCTTCTCCAATGGATTTGGGAGCGGTCTACCGGCAGGTTTCGAGCACCCAACTGGGAGGTCCTGGCAGCAACTACGAATACTTCTATGATTCCGTTGGCAGGCGCCGCTTGAAGCGCAGTTGGGATGGGCGTGAAGACGAGTACTTCTACTCGGGGACGCAGTTGCTCGTGGATGTCGGGCAGATTTCCGCCAACCCGAGCACGACGGACTACGTGTTGGACGAGTACGTCTGGCTGGATGGCCGGCCGGTGGCGCTCATCAAGTCCCGCTTCGCGCATTCCCCGTTCCTTCGGATGGCGGACAACACCCAGGATTGTTCGCGCTTCGGCGTGGATACGGACGTTCCCTGCGGCACCTACTTCCCGGTGACGGATGGCCTTGGGAAGCCAGTTCTCCTGCTGGACTCGAAGGGGCGGATCAGTGGCGTCGGCGACTACGAGCCCTTCGGTCACGTCAACCGGCGCACTCACTTCGCAGCCAACCAGAACATGATGTACTACCCCTATATGGCCAAGCTCAATGCGCCCACGAGCGCAGGGCTGACGACCCAGGTGCGGGCCCGTCTTGAGTGGATCCAGACGAACAAGCAGGGGCGAATCATGCTGACGGATATTGACGGTGAAACCCTGCCAGGATTCGGTAGCGGTGTTGGGGAAATCTCGGGTGGGGTCAAGGGGCGGGTGATGACCAGGGGGTGGGTGGGGACGCCCTCTGACGGCACCTTCTACGTGAGCCAGGGGCCGGACACGTCCGATGATTGGATTCCTACGGTGGGATATCTCAGCGGCTTCGAATACCGCCGGTTCGAGCCGAACGCGAAGCCGGTGTGGCTGCCCCTGCGTCTGCCGGGCCAGTACTACGATCCGGAGACGGACTTGTTCGAGAACTGGAACCGGTACTACGACCCGAGTATTGGGCGCTACTTGGCGCCGGAGCCGCTTGCCTCTAGCCCGTCCGCAATGCTGAGCGGGGCCAAATCTGGGATGTCGATGTTGATGTATTCATATGCTCAGAATAATCCGATTTCCATGAAAGATGCGGATGGGAATAAAGTCGCATTCAATTTGAGTCACGATGATGTCATTGCCTTGTTTACGGCAACGGGGCTGACTGTGGGCGACCTGGACACGATGTTCAGGGAGAAGATTGGGGCGAAATACAAAGCTCTCGCTGATGATGCGAATTTTGTGGCCAATGTGTGGTCGGTTGGTAGTTTTGGAGCCAAAACCCAGGCCCTTTGGCGTGCGAGAGTCGATGGGGCGGGAGGGGTGTCGGAGCCAATAAACGCTGGAGCCGCATCGATGTCTGTTGTTGATTTGGGGATGGTTTCGAGCGCCAAGTATCAAGCCGCGTTTGCCTCTGCGAAGTTGGGCGATGACCCGCTATGGGGCCCGCCTGTGTCGACTACACTGCCTGCGTACATTGCACACGAACTCGGTCATGCTTGGTCGTACATGAATGGACATCTGCCAGGTTCGCAGGGGTCTATTGATGCTGCTCTGGAGTTCGAGGCTGCTGTTCGTCCTAAGCCGTGGGTGCCAAGTCTCTTGGGTCCTTCTGTTGGTGGTCCCCGCACAAAGGAGAAGCCGTGACGGGATTCTGTGTGAGATATGGTTTTCGGGCTGTGTTGCTACTTCATGTTGCGGGACTGGTTGCTGGCTGTGCTCATCGAAAGCCTTGTGTCAGTCAATCGGATTGTAATGCCGAGGCAGTTTGCACAGGTGTCGTAGGGAAGCTGGCCTGTGCTCCGCGCTGTGATCCTTTTTCGGAATCGCCGTGCCCGGATGGCTTGGGTTGCTACCCTCAGCGTATCGACCCCGTTGAGTCGGACTGGGCCTGCGTTGTGGTTGATAGCTAGGTCAAGGAGTTGACTGGAGGATGATGCCGTCCGAGCGGAGATGGGCCTGCTTGGACGGCGTTCTTGGTGGGAGTGTTATTGTCGACTTTCCATCCCTGGGTCAGATTTCAATAAGACCCTGTAGTGCAGGAGGACACGGCGCGGGTGGACTTCTCGAAGATAGCCTGGAGGCTTCATGGCTCGGTGCCGATGCCTTCGTCGCTCACACTCCGCCTTGCCCGGCCCCGGTCACGCTCCACACGCAGCGTGACCGGGGCGTACTTCAGTGCGTTGACCAGCAGGCTGCTCGCCACCAGTTCCAGTCGGTGGCGGTCCCAGCGGCCAAGAAAGAGGTGTCGGCGATCTTCGGACGAATGGAGACAATCCCGTGGCAGGGTTTGCTCTAACGTTCTTCGCTTGGGCCGTGAACGGCCTGGCTTCGCGCAAGGCCAGCATGCTGCGCCTGAGCCAGGGAGAAGACCTGGACTGGATTTGATTTGCATGGCTAGGCTGTTTTCACGTGTTTGAAGACAAGTCCTGTTGGGTGCGCTGGGTGCAGTCCTGCGCCCTGGCGTGCTATGTCCATGCGCATCGCGTGGAGTTGCTCCGCGTGGCGCTGCATGGGTGGGGGCCCCGCCCGCCGAGGTGAGGCTTCCGTCATGGTGTTCCTGCTCCCGCTTGGGGTGGACGGTGCGACGCTGGGCCGTCGCCCCTGGGTCTCCGTCTCCATCGCCGCGCTCTGTGCCGTGGCCTTCTTCATCACCTGGGTCGTGCCTGCGAACCCGGGCGGGGTGGGTGAGGGTGAGGTTCGCGAGCTGATCCAGGAGACGCTCGCCCATCCCGACCTGGAGCTGCCCCCGGGCTGCAACTCGCTCCTCAGTGAGCACGGCCAGGCGCTGCTAGCCCGGCTGAAGGAGGAGGTGGAGGCGCCGGCCAGGGGCGTGGATGTGAATGCGCTCCAGGCGCGGCTCGACGCGCACTGTGAGAGCGTCCTGGAGTCGAGGGATTCGGGCCTGCTCAACCGCCTGGGGCTCGTGCCCGCGCGGGGGCTGCTGCAGTGGGGCTGGCTGACGTACATGTTCCTGCACCTCGGGTGGATGCACCTGCTGGGGAACCTGCTGTTCTTCTACGTCGTGGGGTTGCTGCTCGAGGACGCGTGGGGCCGGCCGCTGTTCGCGGCCTTCTACGGGGTGGGGGGCCTGATGGCGGGGATTGCCCACTTCGCGCTCGATACCCAATCCCAGACATTGATGGTCGGTGCCTCCGGAGCGGTCGCGGCGTGCATGGGCGCGTTCTGTCTGCGCTTCGCCACGCGCAAGGTCCGCGTGGGCTACCTCTTCTGGCTCCTGAAAATCTGGCGCGGCACCTTCGGTGTTCCGGGCTGGCTGTGGGCGGGCCTCTGGTTTGGCAACCAGGTGCTCGACTTTGTCGTCCTGGGTAACAACACGGGCGTCGCGGTGATGGCGCACATCGGCGGATTCGCCTTTGGCTTCGTCGCGGCCAGCGCGCTGCGCGTGACGCGGCTGGAGGAGCGCTTCGTTGCCCCCGCCATCGCCGCGCGTGAGGGGGGCTGGGTGGCGGACCCTCGCATGCTGGAGGCCCAGACGGCACTGGACGGCGGCGACCGGGAGAAGGCTCGGGCGACCTTCCAGCGCATCCTGGCGGACCATCCGGACAACACCGAGGCGCTGCTCTCCCTGGGGCGGATGGAGCTGGAGGACGGCCGGGGGCCTTCCGGCTCCGCGCGGGTGGAGAAGGCACTGCAGCTGCTGGTCGGGCATGACGTTCATGAACCGCTCTGGCACGCGGTGGACCAGCTGGGAGAGCTGTTCCCCGTGGACCGGCTGCGCCCGGGTGTCGCCTGGCGCGTGGCGCAGGGGATGGACCAGGAGGGGGCCCCCTCCAACTCAGTGGGGATGGCCGAGTCGCTCTACGCCGCGGCCGGCAAGGGCACCGGCACCATGGCGGTGCGCGCCCTGATTCGCGCCGCGGAGCTGCGGCTGGCGCGCCGGGACGCCCCGGAGAAGGCGGCGGAATACCTGACCCGGGCGAAGCCGATGGCGACTGGCGATGCCGCCGCGTTGGCGGAGCGGATCGGCCAGCTGGAGGTGGAGGCGGCGCGGATGGACGCGCGGATGAAGGACCGGGGAATCGCCCTGGACACGGAGTCCGCCGCGCCAAGGACTCGCGCCGTCGCGGCCCTGGCGCCCGAGTCGCCTGGGGCCTCCACGCTGCCCCCGCGAATCATCCCCTGTCGCATCCTGGGGCTGTCCGACAAGGCCCTGATGGTGGAGTCCCAGGGCGGACAGCGCCGGTCGCTGTCCGTCACGGAGGTCATGGCGGTGGCCGTGGGCATGCTGCCCATCGCCGGGCCCGAAGGGGCGGCCCCGCGGCAGACGGTGCTCACCGACCTGGTGGTGTCCTGGGGGGACCTGGAGCGAGGGCCGACCGTGCTGCGCATCCCGGCCGCCGGGCTCGGACTGCCGGAGCGCTATCCCGGCCTCGCGCCGAGAGAGGCCTACGCGCGCTTCCTGGCCGCGCTGCTGGAGCACTCCAGCGCCAATGCCCTGCCGGACGCACCCACACTGGCCGAGGGCCGCTACCCGCGCTTCGCCAACGAGGGCGAGCTCACGGCGCACTACTACGGACAGGTGGCCTCGGCGGCTTGACGGCAGTCTCAGCGAGACGGCAGCTCCACGATGAAGGTCGCCCCCTGGCCGGGCTGGCTCTCCACGCGCAGGGTGCCGTGGTGGGCTTCGACAATCTGTCGGGTGATGAAGAGGCCCAATCCCAGACCGCCGTAATGCCGTGTCGACACGGCGCGCGTGAATTTCTCGAAGATGGCCTGGAGGCTCCCCGGCGCGATGCCGATGCCTTCGTCCCTCACGCTCAGCCTTGCCCGGCCGCGGGCCTTTTCCACGCGAATCGTCACCGGGTGCCCCGTGCCGTACTTCAGCGCGTTGGACAAGAGGCTGCTCGTCACCTGTTCCAGCCGGTGGCGGTCCCAGCGGCCCCTGACCCCCGGCTCCGCGTGGACGATGAGCTCGCAGCCCGCCTTCGCCGCCTGGGGCTGGAAGCGCTCCACCGTTTCGCGCACCACGTCCGTCAGGTCCACGTCCTCCAGCCGCAGCGGCGCGGAGGGGCCCGTGAGCTGGGTCACCTCCAGCAGGTCGTTGATGAGCGTGGTCATCTTGCGTATCTGCCCGGAGATGGTCTCCGCCGTCTTCACCACGCGCTCGCGCAGCGACTCCAGCGTCTGTTCTGTCTGGGCGTCCCTGACCAGGGATTGGAGCTTGAGCTGCAACGGCGTCAGCGGGGTCTTCAATTCATGCGACGCCACCGTCAGGAATTCGTCCCGGAGCGACACCGCGTGCTGGAGCTGGGCCTGTGTCTTTCTCAGCTCGGTGACATCCTGGAGCGCCAGCAGGACCGCCTCCGGATGGCCGTGCTGGGCGGGGAGGGTGTCCGCCTCCACCAGCAGGGAGTAATGCCCCGTGGGGGTATGCCAGATGACCGGCTCACCATGCACGGGAGCGCCCCTCAACGCGCGGATGCCGGGAATCTCCTCCATGGTCAGCTCACGGCCCGCTTCGTCCGTGAAGCGGTGCGCGCCGCCCATGTAGCTCTCCTCCCGCAGCCCTCCGGGGAACTCGCCGCCAGCCAGCTGCCGTGCCGCCTGGTTCGCGAAGATGATGCGGCCGGTCACGGGCTCCACCAGGATGATGGCCACGGGCGTCCGGTCCAGTATCGCCTCCAGCCACTGCTGCTGGTTCCTCAGGGACGCGGCGGACTCCTCCAGCTTCTTCCGGGCCTCCACCCGATCCGTCACGTCGACGGCGAAGGACAGCACGGAATCCACCTGGCCCCGCACGTCGCGCAGCGGCTGGTATGCCACGTCGAATCGACGAGTCGACTGGACCCCGTTGCCCTGGAAGTCGGCGGTGACCGGGACCTCTTTTTCGATGAACGCCTCTCCCTGGCGATAGGCCTTCTCCAGGAGCCGCGAGTACTCCGTCCCCCGTTCGCTCACGACATCCTTGACGGAGGTGCCCATCAGGTCCACGCCTCCCGACAGCACCTTGTAGAGGGGATTCACCAACGTGAAGACCTGCCGCTCGCCGGAGAGGATGGCGATGGACGCCGGGGCGCTCGTCAGCACGGAGCGCAGCCTCGCGCGCTCGTTCTCCGCCCGGGCCTCCGCCTGCTTGCGCTCGGTGATGTCCTCCGCCGTGGACACCCACTCCCGGATGATGCCCTTCTCCCCGAACACGGGCACCGCCCGGCCCACGACGTCCCGGTAGCCCCCCGCGTGGAAGCGCAGGCGGAACTCGCCCCGGTAGGATGTCTTCGTGCGCAGGGACTCCACCCAGCTGCGCACCACGCGCTTGCGGTCGTCCGGGTGGATGGCGGAGAGCCAGCCCAGCCCCACGTGCTCCGCGTGCGTCTGGCCCGTGAAGGCCAGCCAGCGCGGCGCGGGCTCCACCACCTCGCCCCGGGCGTTGGTGGACCACACCGGCTGCGCCATGGCCTCCACCAGCGAGCGGTAGCGCTGCTCGCTGGCCTGGAGCGCGTCGTGGGCCCTGCGCTGTTCGGTGACCTCCGACACGATGACGCCGATGCCCAGCAACACTCCGGAGTTGGTGCGCACCGGGTAGTAGCTGACGAGGAAGTGGCGCTCCACGCCCAACTCTTTCGACGTGGCGCCCACGACCTCCACCGTCTGCGCGCTCCCTCCCTCCAGGATGCGCTGATACTGGGGACGCAGGGTGGGCCACATCTCCGGGACGATGTCCTGCACCTTGCGCCCCAGGTGCGCGGCGCGCGGCAGGCCGTTCATGGCGGCGAGCGCGTCGTTGACCTGGACGAAGCGCTGCTCCATGTCCACCACCGCGAGGCCCACCGGCGTGCTCGCCACCAGCGTCTCGAGGAGCAGCCGGGAATGCGCGTCGGAGAGGGTCTTGATGGTCTCCGGGTCGAAGCTCGCGCTGGGGCTCTCCACGCACGCCTCCTTTGACCCCGACCCTTCCCGGCGAGCTTGGAGGCAGGGCCCCGTGACGCCGCTTCCCACCATGGGAGTGGCCTGACTTCGAGGGTGTGCATCGCCGACCTCCTTGGGCAATCCACACCGGCCCGGAGGCGCGGCTGCCGCCTGGCCGGCACCCAATGACAGACAGCCGGGGGACCGGGCCCTGCCTTCCCGCGCAGGCCCTCTCGCCAGGTCAAGCCCGCGGAGGACCGGTCCTGTCCTCTTCACCTGGCTTGGATTGCCAGGGCCAGCGCCTGTCGATCTCCACCTCCAGCGTGAAGCTGAGAAAGGTCCGGATGAGGACGATGAGGCCCAGGATGAACACCTGCCGCAGCGTGGGCGCCCCCGCGACCGTGCGGATGATGTCCGCCGCGACGAGCAGCTCCAGTCCCAGCAGGATGGCGCGGCCCAGGTAGTGGCGGAGCTGGCGGTATGCATCCCCCCGCCCGGGTCCCCGTGCGTCCCGGAGGACGAGCGCCACGGACACCACCGTTCCCACCACCATCACGCCCACGCCCGAGGCGTCGAACAACTGGGCGGCCAGGGCCACCAGATCCTCGAATCGCATTCACCGCTCCCCCTCCGGTAAAGGTGGTTTGCGGCGCAGCGGACAACCACTGCGATCCACCCGCCCCCCGGGGTGGGAAGCCCGTCAGAATAGACACACAAAATATCAAACCAATACATGTGTGCAGTGTTGACGCCGGCCGGGCTCCTCATTCATTGTCGCCGCCCTTCGCGTGTCACAGCGGGAGATGGGTGGTTTTGCGGGGTGCCGGGGGGTGCCGTGACGCAGTCGATTGAAAACAGACATGGCGTTGCCCTGGGGGGTCGTTTCGCGTGATTCGCGAGATCCTCAGCGGACTGCTATGGCAGGGCCGGGTGGCCTTGCGCAGCGGCGACGTGCGCGTCTTCGCCGCGCATGGCTACGTGGATGAGGGCTACCGGCCTTCGCGCGTGCCCTTCCTCTCCGTCGTCGGTCCGCTGGGCCTGTTCTCCGAACCCGAGCGCGAGAACGGCCGCACGGGCGTCGCCACCTTCCGCGTGCCGGGTCATCTCATTGGCAGGCCTCGTGCCTCCGGGGACAGCGTGCCCCCCAATGGCTCGCTCAAGCTGCGCCTGGATGGGCGCGCCACCGTCACCCTCACGGGCCTGCCGGGCGGCTCGTTCGCCTCCAGCGCGACGGGCCCCGCGCTCGCCGCCGCCATCAACGCGCGGCTGGCGAGCGCGCTCGCCGGTGGACTCTTCCAGGAGCCCACGGGCGCGCCGCTCACGGACCCCTTGCTGCTGGAGGCGCTCGCCGCCGTCATCGCGCGCTGGGACGTGGAGGGGAGCCGGCTCGCGCTCAGCTCCGACGAGGGAATCCCTTCCATGGAGTTCCGCTCCAGCGTGGAGGTGCTGCCCGTCACCGGCGGCATCGAAGGCGCACTGGGCCTGGAGCCTCCAGAGCGTTCTCAAGAGGGGCGGCTGTTCCTCAGCAAGATCCGCGCGCCCAAGGCCATGGCCATCGACGTGCAGGTGGACCTGTGGGCGGGCTCGCAGGTGGACCTGGCGTCCATCATGGACACGGTGGCGCTCGCCATCCCCACGCGCGGGCAGATGGTGTTGCGCCCGTCGCTGCTGGCCGAGGACGTGCCCGAAGGCGCCACGTCGGTCCGACTGCTGACGCGCGGTGAGCCCACGACGGTGCTGTCCCTGGTGCACCTGGAGGCCAGCGACCAGAACCTGGAGCGCGCGCGGGGGGGCCGCGTGGACCTGACGGCCGGCGCGTCCTTCCTGCCCGCCTCCGAGGGCCTGCGCCTGTCCGGCACCGGCACCGCCTCCGTCCTCGTCTACCCCACGCCCGCCGTGCCCGACCCCTTCCACGCCGACAATCCGGCCCCGGACGGACTGGCGCTGTCGCTGGGGCTGCGCGTCGCCGCTGGCGCCGTGGAGGCGCAGACGCTGCCGGTGGCCGTGCTGATGGCGCAGGGGCAGCCGGTGCTGCGGCTCATCGTCCGGTACGAGCAGGTGGGCACCCGGCTCATGGGCGAGGTGGTGGCCACCGCGACGCTGGCGCAGGCCACCGGGACGCAGGTCGCGGAGACGCGCTGGCGGCTTCCGGTGGAGCAACTGGAGGCCGGCGTGGCGCTGCACGCGCGGCTGGAGGCGGGGGAGGGTGTGGTGTGGCTGTCGGCGGACGGGGTGCCGCAGCCGCTCCAGGACGCGGAGGCCACGCCCGCGCCGCCCGTCGCCGCGCCGGGCGTCACCGTCGCCGCGAGCGACATGGTGCTCACGCTGGGGGCGCAGGCGGGCACGCCGCTGGACTTCACGGTGGACCACGTGCACCTGGTGGCGGAGCCGGTGGGGCCGTTGGATCCAGCGCTGCGCCGCTCCGTCACCGCGGCGTCGCGCCTCAAGCCCGGCGACGTGGTGGTGCTGGGCACGAGCGAGGACGGCTTCCGCGTGGGCAAGCAGCGCTTCCAGGCGCTGGTGCTGGGGCTGGAGGGCGACCGCGTGACGCTCAGCCGTCCCGTGGAGGGCGCCTGGGCCCGGGGCCGCACGCTCGTGTTCCAGGAGGAGTGCTTCTTCTTCCAGACGCAGCTGCGCCGCCGCGACGACCTCTTGAACCACCTGTACCGCTGCTGCGTGGACTACCGGGTCTCCGCGCTGATGGACGAGCCGAACGCGCGCAGCACCGCCCGCCTCGTCGAGAAGCCCGTGCTGGACCTCATCGCGCGCGGTGCCGCGCGAGGCGCCAGCGGACATCCGGGAACATCCGTCACCGAAGTCGAGACCGCCAGGCGCGGGACCATCTGAAACCAGGAGGATGAACGTGGCTGAGCGACTGCATCCGGGCGTCTATGTCGAGGAAATCAGTGCCGGGGCGCGCCCCATCGAAGGGGTGGGCACGTCCACGGCGGCGTTCGTCGGACGCACGGCGCGAGGCATCCCGGCCCTGGCCTGGTTCGTCACCGGCTTCGCCGAGTACGAGCGGGCCTTCGGCGGCCACGAGCCCGGAGAGGCGGGGCTTGTCGCACAGGCGGTGGAGGCCTTCTTCGATTCGGGCGGGCGGCGCGCCTACGTCGTGCGCGTGCTGCCCTCCGACGCGGTGGGCGGTGTCTCCGCGCCCGTGGCCTCGCGCGCGAGCGGCGGCCTCAGCGCCGTCACGTTCCTGGCGCGGGGCGCGGGCGAGTGGTCCGACTACCTCCGCGTCAACGTGAGCGACTCCCTCAACTTCCCCAGCGAGGCGTTTCGCGTGGAGGTGATGTGGACGGAGGCCGGGGCCACGCGCCGCCTGGAGACGTTCGAGGACGTGCGCATGGACCCGTCCAGCGAGGACTACGTCGGCGACCGCATCAACGACATCTCCCGCTATATCCGCGTGCGCGACGAGTTCCAGGTGGCGCTGGCCGCGCGGGCGCCCGGCGCGGTGCTCGTCCCGGGCGTGCCTCCCAAGCTCAAGGCCGCCGTGCTGGCCAGCACGAAGTACAGCCTCTATGACGGCGGCAAGCTCCAGGTCTCCACCTGGGACGAGGCCCAGCCGGACCTGCCCCGCACGGTGCTGGACGTCCCCATCACCCAGGCCCTGGTGGTGGCCGCCGTGCCGGGCGCCGCGTTCGTCAACGGCCGCGTGCAGCTGACCGCCACGGAGCTCAAGGCCTTCCTCACCCAGGCCGTCACCGCCGCGAACCTCACCAACACCTTCCTCATCAGCGGCACGGACTCGCCGGAGATCTCGCTGAAGGTGGCCACCGGGCCCACGCTCACCATCCCCAAGCCCACGGGCGCGACGTACGACCTGGACCCGGAGGACGCCCGCGTCACCGTGGGCCCCCCGGGCGCGACCACCGTCGTGCCCATCCCCATCCTGGCGGCGAACGCCGGTGCGGTGACGCCCGCGGAGCTGAACCACTCGCTGAGCGTGGCGCTGGCCGGCAAGGTCGCGTCGGTGGTGACGGATGCGCAGGGCAACACCGTCATCACGGGCCTGGCCACGGCGGCGGGCACCTCCACGCTGGCGCTCTCCGCCACCGGCTTCTCCGGCACTGCCGCCGCTGGAACGGCGGGCCTGGGCGCGGAGTCGTTCGACGGGCTCCAGCTGGCCATCAGCGAAACGCTCCAGCCCACCGTGCCCACCATGCTCCGGCAGCTGGGCTTCGCGCCGCGCGCCCGGGGCTACTCGGACGACTCGCCCGCGAACCCCGTCGTGCGTCCGTCTTCGGTGACGAACCTGCGGCTGCTGGGCGGTGATGACGGCGCGGGGCTCCTGGATACGTCCGACTTCGCGGGCGACGCGAAGCTGCGCACGGGCCTGCACGCGCTGGACACGGAGGACGTCAACATCGTGGCGCTGCCGGGCAAGAACGAGGTGTCGTTCATCGCCGCGGGCATCGCGTACTGCGACAACCGGGGCGACTGCTTCTTCCTCGCGGATGGCCCCGGCGGCGTGGACAAGGACTTCGCGGTGGTGCCGGACGACGCGAAGCAGTTCGTGGAGGGGCTGCCCTCGCGCTCGAAGAACTCGGCCATGTTCTACCCGTGGATCCGCGTGCCGGACCCCGTGGGCGTGGGCCGCAACCCCACGCGGCTGGTGCCGCCGTCTGGCCACGTGGCGGGCCTCTTCGCTCGCACGGACACCACGCGCGGCGTGTGGAAGGCGCCCGCCGGAATCGAGGCGTCGCTCGCCAACGCGCTGGGCCTCCAGTACCCCGTCATCGACGCGGAGCAGGACCAGCTCAACCCGGTGTGCCTCAACTGCCTGCGCCAGTTCCCCGGCGTGGGGCTGGTGTCATGGGGCTCGCGCACGCTGTCGCCGGATCCGGAGTGGCGCTACATCCCGGTGCGCCGCACCGCGCTCTTCCTCAAGGAGTCCCTGCGGCGCGGCCTGATGTGGGCGGTGTTCGAGCCCAATGACGAGGAGCTCTGGGGCCGCATCCGCGTCGCCATCGAGTCCTTCATGCTGGGGCTGTTCCGGCAGGGGGCGTTCCAGGGCAGCACGCCCGAGGAGGCCTTCAGCGTCGTCTGCGACCGGAGCACGAACCCGCAGGAGAACGTGGACGCGGGCATCGTCACCGCGCAGGTGGCCTTCGCGCCGCTGAAGCCCGCGGAGTTCGTGGTCATCGAAATCAGCCAGAAGAGCCTGCTGGCGGCCTGATGCCCACGCCCGTCCCCGCCAACGCCCGCAACCCGCTGCGGACCTTCCAGTTCCGGCTCCGGATGAGCACGTCCGCGGCCGGTGACTACGTGGCGGGAGTGCGCTCCGTGTCCGGCCTTTCCGTCAGCGTGGGCGCCTATGAGACGTGGGAGGGCGGCAACAACCTGCACCGCTACGCGCAGCCCCACAAGGTGAACTGGGAGCCGCTCGTGCTGGAGCAGGGGCTGGCGCTGGACGACACGCTGGAGCGCTGGGCGCGCGCGGTGCTGGAGTTCGCGCGCACCGGCAAGGCGCCCGGCGAGCCGGTGAAGCGCGACCTCTTCCTCGACGTGTGGGACGCCTGGGCGCACCCCACGGAGGTGCCCCCGCCCGGAGGCATGGAGGCGCGCATCCGCAGCTTCCACGTGCACAACGCGTGGGTGAGCAAGTTCCACGCCCTGCCCAAGCTGGACGCCATGGCGGGCGAGGTGGCGCTCCTGTCGCTGGAGCTCACCCACGAGGGCTGGGAGCCGGTGCCCCGGCCCGTGCTGTCCCTGCCCGCGACGAGCGTCGCGACGCCCTGACGTCCCCCTTCCGAGGAGTGAAGCCATGCCCCGATTCGTCGAATCCACGAAGCGCGACCCGTACCGCAACTTCAACTTCCGCGTGCTCTTCAACAACCTCGAGGTGGCCGCGTGCCGGAAGATCTCCGGCCTCACCGGCACCGTGGAGGTGGTGAAGTTCCGCTCCGGCAACAGCCCGTCCTCCGTGGACGAGCTGTCCCCGGGCCGCGTGCACTACGAGCCCCTCACGCTGGAGGCGGGCCTCACCCAGGACACGACGTTCCGGGACTGGGCCACCCAGCTCATCCGCCATGAAGCCACGCCCGGCTTCCGCGCGGCGGAGCCGGACTTCCGGCGCACCGTGGAGATCCTCGTCTTCGACCTGGACTTCAACCGCGCGGTGAAGAAGTTCGTGCTGCGCAACGCGTGGGTCTCGAAGTTCACCGCGATGTCGGAGCTGGCCGCGGAGGCGAACGAGATCCTCATCGAGTCCCTGGAGGTCCATCACGAGGGCTTCACGCTGGAGCCGGTGGTCTGACGTGCTCCTGGAACCTCCCATCCCGGTGCTGCTGCCGCACGGCCTCTTCGACGAGGACGGCCGCTGTCACCGCCAGGGCGAGCTGCGTCCGCTCACCGGCCGCGAGGAGTGGTCGCTGGCCCAGACCGGCGAGCGTCCCGGCCCGCGCGCGGTGAGCGGGTGGCTGGCGGCGTGTCTGGGACGGCTGGGGGGCTATCCGCGCGTGGACGCGGAGCTGGCGGCCTGCCTCACGCGAGGAGACCGGCACCACCTGGCGCTGCACCTGCGGGCCCGGATGTACGGGGACCGCGTGACGCTGGTGGCGCGCTGCCCCGCGCCCGGATGCGAGGCGATGGCGGACGTGGACGTGCGCCTCTCCGCGCTCGCGCCGGAGCGGGTGGACGCGGCGCCGGAGGTGCTCACCGTGGCGCTGCCAGAAGGGCGCGCGGAGCTGCGTGAGCCCACGGGCGAGGACGACGCGCTGCTCGCGGAAGCCCAGGGCACCCGCGCGGAGCGGTCCGCGCTCCTCTGGTCGCGGCTGGTGGTGGTGGAAGGGCGGGCACTGACGCCTTCCTCGTGGCTGGCGCTGCCGGCGCGCTCACGGCACGCGGTGGCGCTGGCGTTGGCGGACGGCACGAGCGCGCCCGACCTGGGGCTGCTGGCGCGCTGTCCGAAGTGCGCCGCGTGGCTGGAGCTGGAGCTGGATCCGTTCGCGCTGCTGGCTCGCGAGCTGAAGGGCGGGGCTGCGCGGCTGGAGACGGAGGTGCACGTGCTGGCCTTCCACTACCACTGGTCGGAGGCGGACATCCTGGCCCTGCCGCGGGCCCGGCGGTGGCGCTACCTGGAGCTGCTTCGCAACGAGCTGGAAGGCCGTCCGCTGGTGGATGGCTGGAGCTGACGAGAGGACGGGACACGCCATGGCCCCACCCCCGGTGCAAGGACAGGTCGGACTCACCCGCCGCGAGATGGAGCGTGAGCTCGCGTGGATGCTGCGCAGCGTGCCGGACAACCCGAAGGAGTTCGTGAAGCTGTTCACCCAGACGGTGGTGGCGCTGATGGACAAGAACAATGAAGCCATTGCCCGGAGCCTCGCCCAGCGCGAGCCGCCCGGTGTCCGGGGCAACGGATGACGCGCAACCTGGACCCGACGCTCATCGCGTTCGATCAGCAGCTCCAGAAGGGCATGCTGGTGACGCTGCCGACGTCTTCGGATGACAAGAAGACCGAACCGGGCGTGCGGGCGCTGCGCTTCCAGTACAACCCGGAGACGGTGACGCGCACGCGCGCGGGCCAGTGGGAGACGAAGCCCGGCAAGACGCCCGAGCAGACCAAGGTCCTCACCGACGGTCAGCGCGGCGGCGGCCTGCACGCCAAGAGCGAGACCATTGCCCTCAAGCTCGTCTTCGACGTGACGGAGGCGCTGCTGCGGGACACGAAGGGGGAGGGCACCCAGGGCGTGCTGCCGGAGCTGGCCATGCTGGAGGGCATGGCGCTGGGCAAGGACCAGACGGGCGAGGAGGAGAAGAAGCCCGCGACGAAGCTCGTCTCGCTCAACCCCACGGAGCTGCTCCTGATGCTGGGGCCGCGAACGTTCCCGGTGGTCATCACCGGGATGACCATCGTGGAGCAGCGGTTCGATCCGGCGTTGTTCCCGCTGCGCGCGGAGGTGGACCTGCGCATGCGCATCCTGGAGGTGGGGGAGAACGCGGCGAACAACAAGGTGGCCCAGGCGTTCGCCAACCTGCGTGACCAGCGCCTGCGGATGGAGGACCTGGCGGCGGTGAAGGGCGCGGACGCGAGCACCCTCATCGCGCAGGCCCTGGCGCCGCAGGTGAAGCTCAACGGGGAGAGCTGAAGAGACGGCCATGAGCGACCCTTCCTCTCGATACAAGGACCTGCCGACGTACGCGGTGCCGCTGGGCCCGGAGGGCGCCACGGTGTCGCTGTACGTGCCCCGCGTGGCGCCGCGCGTGCCCACGTCCTTGCTGCACAAGGTGGTGGCGGGGGACCGGCTGGACCTGCTCGCGCAGCGCTACTTCAGCGACCCGTACCAGGCGTGGCGCATCGTGGACGCCAACCCCACCTTCGAGCCCGAGGCGCTCCTGGAGCCGGGCACGGTGCTGTTCATCCCGGAGAAGCCCTGATGGCGGAGCAGCGCGCGGCGTTCCTCCAGCTGTGGATCGACGGGCAGCCCATGACGGACGCCCGTGGCCGGGTGTCGCGCCTGGAGGTGGACGAGCGCACCGATGACACGTCGTCCTTCCACCTGTCCCTGGACATGGCGCCCACGGACTCGGGGGACTGGGACGCGCTGGCGGACGGGCGCTTCGCGCTGCTCAAGCGCATCACCATCAGCTTCGGCCTGGGGGCTCCGGACAGCGAGGCGCCGGACGTGCAGGAGGTGGTGTTCGACGGCTACATCACCGCGGTGGAGCCGTACTTCGGCCCCTCGCGCGTGCCGGACTCGTCGCTGGAGGTGTACGGGCTGGACGCGTCGTGCCTGATGCACCTGGAGGAGCGCACGCGCTCGTTCAGCGGGCTGTCCGACGCGGGCATCGTGCGGCAGCTGTACGGGGAATATGGCTTCGCGCTGGACGTGCAGGAGACGGCGCCCGTGCGCGACCTGGCGCGAGCGGTGGTGCTCCAGCGCGGCACGGATGCGTCGCTCATCCGGTGGCTTGCGCGGCGCAACGGCTTTGAAGCTTTCGTGGAGCGCAAGCAGGGGCCGGTGGGCGCGGGCGCCAACGCGGCGCCGGAGAGCGTGGGCCACTTCCACCTGCCCCGGCCGGATGGGCCGAAGCAGCCGGACCTGTCGCTCATTCCCCGCTCCACGCCGACCGTCATCGAGCTCAAGGCGCGCTGGGAGAGTCACCGTCCCACGGAGATTCATGGCGAGCACATCGACGAGCGCACGCGGCGGATCCGCTCCGCCACGGTGGCGGCTCCGCGCTTTCCTCGCATGGGGCCCACGGGCCGCGCGGACATCCTGAAGGCGCGCATGGCGGCGGTGCTGCCCAAGCGGCCCCAGGCGAAGGCGGTGGGGCTGCAGTACGTGGACGTGCCGCACGACGTGCCGGAGGTGGAGAACCTGGCGTGGTCGGACTACCGCGAGGCGGACTGGCTCGCGGAGGCGAACGGCACGGTGCAGGGCCTGCGCTACGAGCGCATCCTCCGCGCCCGGCGTCCGGTGGGGCTCGTGGGGGCGGGCAAGCTGATGGATGGCACCTGGTACGTGCGCGGAGCGCGGCACCGCTGGGTGTGGGCGGAGGCGCTGGCCCGCTACGAGGTGGACGTGGACCTGGCGCGCGACGCGCTCAACGGGGTGGCGTGATGGGACGCGGCCTGCACTTCCCCTTCCAGCTGGGAGACCTGGGCACGCCGCGCACGGTGGGGTCCTCGCAGGTCATCCGGCAGCAACTGGAGCAGTTGCTCTTCACGCTGCCCGGGGAGCGGGTGAACCGGCCGCGCTTCGGGTGCGGCGTGCAGCGGATGGTGTTCGGCGCCGCGAGCCCGGAGTCCGCCGCCACGGCCGAGTACATCATCCGCCTCAACGTGCAGGAGTTCATGCGCGACCAGGTGCGCCTGGACGCGGTGAAGGTGAGCGCCGAGGACGCGACCCTCTACGTGGACATCCTCTACACGCTGCTGGCGACAGGTGAGGAACACGCGGAGCTGTTCCGCCGGGACCTGGAGGCGCCGCCGTGAGCGCGCGGGTCCTGACATTGCCGCTGGAGGCGTCGCTCGCGGAGGCGCAGGCCGCGTTGGCAACCACGCCGCCGGGCGAGGTGGAGTGGGCGCTGCCCGTGGGCGAGGGCGTGCTCTCCACGGACCTCGTCATCGGCACGCCCGCGCACGCGCTGCGGCTCACGGGTGGCCCGGGTGTGACGCTGAAGCTCGACGGCGGGACGCTCGAGGTCACGGGGCTCGTCACCGGACTGGCGGGCGTGGCGGTGGTATCGGTGGACGCCGGGCTGGTCCTCCTGGGGAAGCGGGTGGAGGTGTCGGACGTCACGGTGAGCGCCACGGCCTCGGGAGACTGCGCGGCGCTGAGCGTGGAGACACCGGACGGCACGGTGGTCATCGACGCGCTCACGGTGACGCAGGCGAAGGGCGAGGTGGCGACGGGGCTTCGGCTGCTGGCGACGGAGGCCCGGGTGACGGGCCTGTCCGTGGACGGCGTGAAGGCCACGGTGGGAGAGGCCTTCGGCGTGCGGGCGGTGTGCCAGCGGTCGCAGTGGGCGGACGTGTCGGTGCGCGACGTCACGGGGATGGAGACGGCCGTGGGCCTGGAGCTGGCGGGCTTCACCCGCGCGGACCTGTCCGGGCTCACGGTGTCGGAGGTCTCCGGGCCGAACGCGACCGGCGCACGGGTGCTGGTGGCCCGGGAGGAGGGCGAGGGCCTGTCCATGGTGGACGTGTCCGTGAGCGGGGTGGCTGCGTTCGGAGTGCAGTGGAGCATCGGGCTCGTGGCGGCTTCGGTGGGCGCGCTTCAGGTGCGTGGCTTCACCGTGCAGCGGGTGCAGGGCGGGTTCCCGATGGGCGTGCTCGCGCTGGGCGGGCGGAGCATCGAAGTGGCCATGGGGCAGGTGGAGGATGTCACCGCCGGAACGCGCGCCACGGGCATGCGGGTGCTGGGGGGACCTTCGCTGGAGCCGGTGGTGGTTCGCGACGTGGAGGTGAGCCGTGTGTCGGCGGCGCCTGTGCCGGTGTCCGCGGAGCCCGCTGGGTCGTGGTCGGACTGGCTCACCGTCGCGTTGGAGGCACTGGCTGCTTCGGTCGTGGGGCCGCTGACGCTGCCTGGGTTTCCCATCGATGCGGACGTCGTGGGCCTGCACGTGGCCGCGCCGCTGGGTGGCCTGGAGCCGGTGCTCGACGTGGGCACGCCGGGGGAGATTGCCGTCGAGGACTGCTCCCTCTTCGTCATCACCGGCACCGCGCTGCAACTGGAGGGCGGGCTGCGCACGGCGCTGGTGCGGCGCACGGAGGCCTGGACGTCGGTCCATGCGGGATGGCTCCAGGCGGAGCAGCTGCTGCTGGCGCAGCTCACCTGGCACCGGCATGCGCACGGGCTGCGGCTGGGGCCCGGGGAGGTTCGCGCCTACGACTCGCTCTTCACGGCCATCGTGGGTGCGCCCTTCGTGCTGGCTCCGGACGCGGAGCTGTCCGCATCTCCCGCGCTGTTCGCGCAGGGCGCGGCCCCACCGTTCCTGGAAGTGGGGCCGCTGCCGTACCGGACGCCGGGGGCTCCAGAGGTTCCTCCGGTGTTGCTCACGGGCGGCCTGCCGCCTCCGGAGACCGTGGACCTGCGGCTGGTTCCGGATGCGGCCATCTCGCGCGCGGCCGTGCCGGTTCCGGGCGAGGGGCCTCGCGACCCGGCGCCATTCATTGGCGCGTGGGCTCCGGACGAGGTGCCGGGCTGCGACGTGAGGGATCCGCAGCCTCGCCCGTGGCTCGCGGCCCCGGAGCGGCCGGCGCCTGGAGCGCTGGTGGACTACCGGGCTCGCGACGCGCAGTCACTGCTGGCGGTGATGCTGGAGCGGGCCCGCACGGTGATGGCGCCGTGGGAGGACCGGGGGCCCGCGGACTTCACGACCATGTTGCTGGAGGCCGTGGCCGCGCAGCTCGACTCGCTGGCGTACCAGCAGGAGCGCGCGGTGGTGGAGGGCTTCCTGGAGGACGCCCGGTTGCGGCGCTCCGTGGAGGACCATGCTCGCGGCTTGGACTACGCGCCGGACCCGGGGCTCTCCGCCACGGTGATGCTGCGGTTCCGGTTGGATCCGGAGGCGCTCGCGGCGCTGGTGAAGGCACGGCTGGAGGAGCTGGACCTGACGGTGCTTCCGCCCGGCACCACCGCGCTGGAGTTCCTCACCGGGGGCGGCGTGCTGGAGATTCCCGCCGAAACGCTGGTGGCGAATGCGTCCACGGACGAGCACTCACTGGTGTTCGTCACGGAGTCGCCCCTGTCGTACTTCCCCCGGCTGGAGGCCGTGACGCTCGCGGAGTCCGTGCAGCCGGGGGACACGGGCGCCACGCTCGCGGGCCTGTACCCGGAGCTGGAGCCCGGCCGGTGGTTGATCCTCTACCGGGGCCGTGGTGAGGCCGGACACGTGGTGCGCGTGACGTCCGTGGCGCTCGCCACCGATACGACCTTTGTCGGGTGGGATCCCCGCAGGTTCGCGCCGGAGGTGTTCCTGTCACCCGGAGACTCCGCGCCCGGGCCTCGTGCGACGGTGCTGGGCAACGTGGTGCCCGCGCATCATGGGCTGCCGGTGGCGCCGCTTCCAGAGGGCTTCGAGGCGGACTCGGCGGAGCCCTTCGCGCGCAGCCTCGCGCAGTGGCGCGCGTTGCTGTCCCCGGTCGTGGACGGCAGCGAGGCGCGCGAGTTCGCCCTGCCGTTCCATCCGGTCAGCGTCCAGGCCTCCGGGTATCCACTGCCGGGAGAGACGTCGCGGCGTGGGACGCCCCAGCTCCAGGTGAGCGTGGAGGACGACCCATGGACGCGGGTGGATGACCTGTCCGTCCAGGGGCCGGGGGATGAAGTGTTCGTGCTGCGCGCGACCCCCACCGGTGGCGCCAGCCTGCGCTGGGGCGATGGCGTCAACGGCGCCGCGCTGCCGCCTCGGGAGACGACGCTGGGATTGTCACTGCGCGTCGGGCTGGGGACGGTGGCCAACGTGGGGGAGGGCGTGCTCACGCGGTTGCTCCAGGTGCCGTTGGATCCACAGCGCTCCGCGTCCGCTGGCGAGCTGCTGGCTCAATCCATGGACGACTTGCGCGCGTTGGTGCGCGTGGACAATCCGCTGCCCGCGGTCGGGGGACGCGACGCGGAGTCGCTCGACGCCATTCGCTACCGGGCACCGGCTGGCGTGTCGCAGCCACTGTCCGCCGTCACGGTCGACGACTACGTGCGGATGCTCCAGCAGATGCCGGAGGTGGCGGGGGCTTCGGCACGCGCCGTGGACCGGGACCTGCGCACGGTCATCCGCGTGACGGTGTTGCTGCGCGATGAGGACACGCTCGACCGCGACGAGCTGCTTCGCCGGTGGACCGGGGTGCGCAGCCGGCTGGAGGAGATCCGGCTGCTGGGCGTGGACGTGGAAGCGCTGCCGCCCAAGTGGGTGCCGCTCGACTTGGACCTGGAGGTGGACGCCGCGCCCTATGCGCAGGCCGATCAGGTGCGGGACGCGGTGGTGGGCGCCATCGCCGGGGACGGCGGCCTGTTGGATCCGGACCGCTCCGGCCTGAACGGCGACGTGCAGCTCGCGGACCTGTACCAGGCGGTGCTGCGCGTACCGGGCGTGACGGCGGTGCGGGTGAAGCGCTTCCGCCGGCTGGAGCCCCACGCGCAGGAGCGGCTGGAGGCGGGAGTCATTCCCATTGGGCCGGACGAGGTGGCCACCGCTCGGGGCGGTTACTGGCCGGGTTCGGAAGGCGTCCTCACCGTGCAGGTGTGCGGAGGGCTGCGATGAGCCGCGTTCCCTTCACGCACCAGTCGCTGACGCATGATCAGCTCCGCACCCGGCTGAGCGAGTCGGCGCGCATCGTCTTCATCCGGCTGGACGAGGCGCCCACGTGGAATCCGCTCGCGTACGCGGCGCCATCCTCGGTGGACCTGGGGCGGGGGCTGCTGGACAGCGTGGCGCTCGCGCTGCACGTGCTGTGGACGTATCAGCAGGCGTGGGCGGAGGAGGGCTTCCTCGCCACGGCGCGGCTGGAGGACTCCGTCTCGAAGTTGCTCGGGCACATCGGTTATCGGCCGAGCCCGGGCACCGCGGCGGTGGGGCTCCAGCACTTCCGCTGCAAGGCGAATGTGCGCGGCACGCTGTCGGCGGGAACGGCGGTGAACTCAGCGGCCGAGGGGGAAGAGACCGCCGCCGTGTTCGAGACGCTCGCGCCGCTGCGCCTGCTGCCGGAGCTCAACGAGCTGCGTGCGTTCCTGCCTCCTCCGGTTGGAGTGGGAACCGGGACGGAGACGGGCGGGGGAACGGGAACAGGTGGAGGAACGGAGACGGGGGGAACGGGTGCGGGGACTGGCGCGCCTTCCGGCGAGGCGGGTGAGCCCGGGGCTCCAGCTCCCACGGGCGGCATCTTCGGGCCGGGCTCGGTGGTCGCGGGGCTCCAGGATCGCATCGAGGTGCAGCGCCACGGTCCGTTGGAGGAACGGCAGGTGGCTCGCGCGAAGCAGGATGCTCGCAAGCTGGCGTCGTTGATGAAGACGCTGGACCTGGGCGGAGATGCCGCGTGCAAGAGCACGCTGGACGCGCTCTGCGAACAGCTGTGCGAGGCCCAGAAGGTCGTGGCGCAGGCGGTGCCTCCGCCCGGCCGTCCCGTCGGCGCGCTCTCCGAGTCGCAGGAGATCCTCGCCCGCCAGCTCCGCAACTTGCAGAAGAGGCAGGCGGACGCCCTGGCCGCGCTGGAGGAGGCGCTGGCCCCGTGCGCGGACGAAGACCCGACCGTGCACGCGGTCCGGTTGGACAAGATGGTCACGTTCCTGGATGCCTTCGTGAACAGCCTCATCCAGGAGGCGCGGGATCAGCTCGTCATTCTCAAGGGCAGTGAAGCGCTGAACCGGGCGGACCAGGCCTTCGGTGCGGAGGCGGGCGTGGCCCGGCCGCTGGGCGTGGCGGCATCCGGAACGGACAGCCTCTATCTGCTGCCGCTGACGGATGCCTCCGGGCTCACCTCGCAGGAACCGCCGGTGCGACCAGGAGACTGGTTCGTGCTGGCCGAGGATGTGGAGCGCCTGGGCCCCGGCGGCGCGAAGGGCACGGAGCGGATCTACCGAGAAGCGCTGCGGGTACTGCGCGTCCGCACGGAGGTCCCGCCCGGTCAGCGCACGCCGATGACGCAGGTGACGTTCCAGCCGCCGCTGACACGCGCGTACGCGTTGGACCGCGTGGTGCTGCTGGGCAACAACACGCTCGTCAGCGAGGGCTCCACGGTGGAGGAGGTCGCCGTGCCCGCACTGGATCTGCGCACGGTGCCACTGCTGCATGGGCCGGTGACCTGGCTGCGCGACCCAAGCCACGCCGGAGGCCGCCGGCCGGAAGTGTCCCTGACGGTAGGGGGACGCGCGTGGCATCTGGTGGACTCGTTGTTGGACGCCGCGCCGGATGAGCTGGCCTTCGCGGTGGAGCCGCTACCGGCCGGGGCCGCGAGGCTTCGTTTCGGGGAAGGGGAGCACGGTTCGGCGTTGCCCCTGGGCGCGGAGGTGCGGGTCCGCTACCGCGTGGGCAGAGGGACGGGAGGCAACCGGGCCGCGCTGCGGCTGCTGGCGATGGCGAGCCCGAACCCGTGCGTGGAGAAGACGTTCAACCCGTTGCCGCTGGCCGGAGGGACGGATCCGGAGGCGCCGGAGTTGGCGCGCGTGCGAGGGCCCGCCACGGTGGGCGCGATGGACCGTGCCGTGTCGCTCTCGGACGTGCTGGCACTGACGTTGGTGTTCGACGGCGTGCACCGCGCGAACGTGTTCCGGGATGGCGTGCGCCGCCGTTCGTTGAAGGTGGTGGTGTCCGGGCCGGAAGGAGCGGCCCTGGGCGCATCCGATCTGGAAGCGCTCCACGCGCACCTGGCGGCACGGGTGGCGCCGAAGGTGGAGCTGCACCTGATCAACCGGCAGCGCGTGGAGGTGCGGCTGCGCGTGCTGCTGCGCGTGGTGAAGGGCGCGGATCCGGTCGCGGTGCTCCAGGAGACGCGCCTGCGGCTGGGCGTGGACCGCGACCCGGAGAGAGCGCTCGGTCTGTTGGATCCGGATCGCGTGGAGCTGGGACAGGACCTGCAGCTGTCGGACGTGTACGGAGCGCTCGCGGGAGTCACGGGCCTGCGCTCGGTGGTCGTGCAGCGGCTGCACCGCGAAGGCACGCCGCCAGCACTCTTCGAGCGCATCGTCACCGCGCCCGGCGAACTGCTCGCATGGGCCCCGCCGTCCGGAGAAAGCGATGGCGTCGCGCTCACCTACGAGGAGGCCCAGGACCTATGAGCCCCGCCGCGATGCGACTGGATGCTCACTGCCGTACGCCCTGGGACGCTGGCTCCGTCCCAGCGGACGAGCATGTGGAACCCTTGCTGGGACTCCCCCATGGCACCGCCCCTCACGAACCTGTCCGACTGTCGGACAGGTTGGGACGACCTCAATGGGACCCCGTTCACCTGACGGCGCACCTCCTCAAGCCCTGGGACACGGACTCCGTCCCTGTGGATGAGCACATGAGGCCCTTGCCAGGACTCCCTGCCGACGGCGCCCCTCATGAACCTGTCGGACAGTCGGACAGGTTTGGACGCGCGCAGGAGCGCTCCTCAACCCAGAGGGGGAGCTGCCGCAAGCCGTGGGTCCCGGATTCAATCTCAGTCGATGAGCAGGTGAGAACCTCGTGGGGGCGCCCTGGCGGCCGCGAACTGGCCGAACCTGTCGGACAGTCGGACAGGTTTGGATGCTCGCAGGGGGACACCTCGTCCCTGACGGACCGCTGCCTCAAACCCTGGGCCACGGATTCCGTCCCCTTGGATTCTCAGGTGGGAGCCTTGTTGGGGCTCACCGCCGGTGGCGCATCCCACGAACCTGTCCGACTGTCGGACAGGTTTGGAGGAACTCGCCCGCCGGGCCGCGGAAACCTGTCCGACAGTCGGACAGGTTTGGCGCGCTCCGGGCGGGAGGGGGGCCCCATTGAGATTCGAGGGCCTGGCGCGGGACTCCATGGCGGGGATGTCGCGCGGAGCTGTTCGACAGGAAGTTCGGGACCTCTGAGCCATCACTCGCCGTGGTGGGCCGACGGCCACCGCGAGGCGCGGACCTCATGAGCCAGCCCTCCCAGCGACTGATCCAGCTGCTCCCGGGCCTCTACATGGCGCGGGACTCCACGGTCGCGGACCAGCCGCTCCTCAAGCTGCTCGCCGTGCTGGGCATGGAGTTGGATGCGTTCGCGCGCGCGGTGGACCAGCTCTGGGATGATCACTTCGTGGAGCGTGCGGAGCCGCAGGCGCTGCCGTTGCTCGCGGAGTTGATGGGCGCGCGACTGATCACCGGCGACCCTCGCGTGCAGCGCGGAGTGGTGGCTCGCGCGGTGGCTTGGCGCAGGAGGAAGGGCACGCTCGCGTCGCTGGAGGAGGTGCTCTCCGTCACCAGCTTGTGGGACGCGGAGGTGGACGAGTCCTTCCGTTCCCTGCTGGAGACCCAGGACCTCAATGACCTGCTGCCCTGGCGCGGTCGCAGCGCGGTGATGTGGGATCCCATCGGCCTCGCGGATCCGCTCACCCGCCGATCGCCGGGCATCGAGCGTCCCCGCGATGGTGTCCCGGAGCGCGGTCCCTTCATCGGCATCGCCCCAGGGGAGACGCTGGACCAGGCCTTGCGCCGGTTGGGGAGCGCGGATGCGGGCCGGGTCGCCGCGACGCCGCGCACGCTGGACCTGCTGGGCTGGGCGCGTCCGGACGTCGCCCTCATCCGCACCGCGCGCCTGACGCCTGTGGAGTTGGAGGAGGTCACCCCGGCCACCGTGCACACGCTGCCCAACGGCTACCGGGGTTTCCGCGTGGATCCCCTGGACCGCGATGGTCCCCTGGTGTGGCTCAAGCCCCTGGAGCGCGCGGACCTCACCGGAGGCCTCACCGCGCGACATGAGCCCGCGCCTCCGTCGCTCGCCACGGGACGCACGGCGGCGATGCTGCTCACCCCCACCGCGCTGGCCGAGGACGCCGACGCCGCCGAACGCGCGGATGCCCTCACCGTCTCCGTCGATGGCATTCCGCTGGTGGGGCCGGAAGCCCTGCCGCTCCTGCGCGGGCCCCTGCCCACCGCGCCCGTCGGGCCCGCGCCTACGCTGCGGTTCGCGGACCGGGGCAGGCCTGCGCCCGGTGACATCTGGCGGCTGACGCTGCTGGCCGCGCGTGAGGACTCGGACACGGTGCTCCTGTCCACCGAGTTGGTGCCGGACGCACTGAACACCGTCACCGTTACGCCGGAAGCGAACCAGCTCCTGGGCGGCACCACGGCGGCGCTGCTCGTCGAACGCGTGCGCGGTGAGCCGCGCCTGCGCGACGTGGGTGGCACATGGCGCACCCTCACCGTAGGGCTGCGCCAGGGGCCTCCTCGCAGCAACGCCGTCCGCGTGGACCTGGCCGGTGCGCCGTGGGTCGCGCGCATCGAGCAACACCTCGCGGATGGCAGCCTGCGCCTTGCCCGCTTCGACGCGAGCGCCGACGGTGCGCCATGGCAGTTGGCGGAGCTTGGCGGTGCGTTGCCTCCGGACGGTCCAGGCATGTCCCTGGCCGCCGCTGGCGACTCATTGTTGCTGGTGGCACCCGACGGCACCGAGAAGCTGGGCATCTGGTCGGTGACGGGCCTGGACACAGCGACTCCAACGGGGACGCGGTTGGACACCGCGAGCCCACGGCAGCCCGCGGCGCGACTGGCTCCCAGCCTGTGCGTGCGTGGCGGCCGGCTCTTCGTCTTCGGCGGTGACCTGGGCGGTGCGCCCACCGGAGATCTCTGGTCGCTGCAGATCACAGGCGGACCGTGGCGGCCCCATGCGGTGCGCAATCGCCAGGAGCGCAAGGCCGCGACGCTGCTGAGCACGGCGCAGGGACTGATGCTCCTGGGCGGCGAGGCCGTGACGGGAGAACTGGCCGTGCCGGTGATGTCCTGCGACCCGGCCTCCGCGAGCCCGGTCTGGCGCCCCCTGGCTCCACTGCCCATCACCTCGAACCTGCCCGGCACGCTCGTGGCGACCACCACCACCGAAGGCGTGGAGGCGCTCGTCTGGGCGGACACGACGCGTCCTCGATTGATGACGTTGAAGACAGGCGAGGGTGCCTGGGGTGTGGGACCGCTGGAGGCCTTGGGCACGAACCCGCCGGTTCCAGGCGAAGCGCTGTACGTCGACGGTCGCGTGCTCCTCGTGGAGCCGGCGCCACTGCCACCGTCGGAGGTCGTCTTCTCACTGGGCGGGCGCGGCTACCTGGCCTTCCTGCCAGAGCTGGCCCTGCTGCCGGACGAGCTTCTGCGCTTCAACGTCGCCAATGACGGCGCCGCGTTCATCGAGCCTCGCGAGGGCCAGCCGCTCCCGCTCGATTCCCGGCCTGGTGGCGCGTACCACTCGCGGGATGCCTCCGTTGCTGGTGGCGAGCGGCGCTATTCGGTGCCCGGACGGCTGCGGCGCCACCCGTTTCAGTTGCGCCAGCGAAGCCTGGGCCCGTGGACGTCGCTCGCTCCGAACATCGCCAGCGGCATCGTCGCGGTGGATCCGCGCCTGGGCCGTGTCGTGCTCCAGGACGACGCGCCCGTGGGTCGCGTCACCGTCTCCGCGCGGGTAGGGCGGGGTGCCTCATTGGGAGCGGGGCTGCTTCCTCCGGACCGCCTACCGCCTGATGCGTGGGCGGAGCCGGACTTCCCGTTCATCGACCCGCCGGACCGTCCTGGCGACCGCTCCGGTACCGGCCTTCCTGTCACCGCGTGGATCTCCCCGGAGCGAGCGGGCGGAGTGCTGGCGGCAGGCGGCCAGGAGCGCCCCATCGTCGCCACCATCGCGCAAGGGATCCCATCTGGATCGCAGCCGATTCTGGGCTTCATCGGTTCGCCGCGTCTGGCTCCAGAGCGTCTGTCCCAGGGGTTGGACAACGGGCTGTCCCTCTTCGCCGCGGACACGGGTGCGGCGCCCTGCATCGGCGCGGATGAACACGGCCTCTCGCTGGCGCTCTACCCGGGCTTCGGCGGCAGCGCGGCCACGCGCGTGTGGCTCGCGGGCCTGTGGCTCGCGGGACGGCTGGACCTGGTGCTCGCTCGGGGGCAGGCGGACCTGCGCTGGTGCAACCTGGGCGCGCCCGGACAGGTGGGCCTGTGGATGCCGGGCGGTGGGCACCAGGACATCAGCGCGCGGCGCTCCCTGCCTCCCGCCGACGTAGAGCTGCGCCTCTACGGCTGCAAGGTGGGCGTCATCGAACTGCCGCCCTGGGTGCACCTCATCGCCGCGGGCTGCACCTTCGACGCCGGAGACCGTGACGCCGTCGCCATCCGCGCGGCCGGTGCGAGCGTTCGGCTGCGGCACTGCACGGTGCTGGGCGCCACGGAGGCAGGCGTGCTGGAGGCCTCCTCCTGCGCCTTCGCGGGCGAGGTGCGCACGGACCGGCCGGACCTGGGCTGGCTGCGCTACAGCCTCCACGCGCGCGGCGGACAGCCTCCGGTGTCGCACCAGTCACGGGTGCACACCGTGTCCTTCCAGTCGAACCGCCAGACGGACCCGGGCTACCTCGTCCTGGGCGACAACAACGGCCCCGAAGCGCTCCACGCCTCCGAGCGCGGCGGAGTCCCCGGTGCCCACGACGAGCGCTCCGACCACGAGCGCGAACTCTCCGCGCGCACCGACGACAGCATGCCCATTGGCATCACGCCCTTCCACGCCGACCGCAGCCAGGACGACCTCATTCGGATGAGCCGACCATGACCGTGAAAGCGTACACCTCCAGGTCCCGCTTCGACGAAGCCCGGCGATTCTCCGGCGTCTATCAGCAGATGGGGCGCATGAGCCTCGATGCCGACTGGAACGAGGAGGTGCGGCTGCGCACCGTGGACGCGCGCCGCCGCTCCGCCGACGTCGCCGAAGGGTCGCCCGATGACGGCTTCCGCATCGTCGACACGTACCTCGTGGATCCCATCCGCAACGTGCTCGGCTGGACGGGGCAGGGCCTTCCCGCGGACGACGAGCGCATCATCCCGCGCGAGCTGCGCCTGGACCGCTACGACACGGAGACGCTGCCCTTCGTCGTGCGCAGCCGGGGCCACATCGCGCTGCGCCGCACGCTGCCCGAGCCGCTGGACCTCACGGCCGTGCCGCGCTCGGACGGCACCACCTTCACGGCGGCCGCGCTCGTCATGAGCCTGCGCTTCGAACGGCCGCCCACCGACGATGAATTCATCGACCTGCGAGTGGTCGTCGCGGACACGGAAGGGAACGAGGCGGTCCTCTCCGCCGGCCTGGGCCAGCGGCCCACGGGCTGGAACGACGTGCGCTTCCCCGTCGCCGCGTTCGCGAGCGTGGATCCCACGAAGCTGCGCTCCTGGGGCGTGCTGGGCCTGCCGCCCGTGGCCCGCACGTGGGTGGCCGCGCTGCGCGTGGAGGACGCGGCGCTGGGCGCCGATATCATTATAAGGGGCGGTGACGGGACGCTGCCGGGCGCGGGCCGCATGCTGCTCGACGGCGTGCGCATCTTCCTGGAGCAGGACCTGCGCTACTCCGCGCAGCCGGATCTGCCAGAGGCGTCTCCGCTGGCGGCGCTGCCCACGGACGGCTCGCGGCACCACTTCTTCTTCCTCGACTGCTGGGAGCAGACCACCACCCAGTACGACGACGCGTTCCTGGAGGAGCCTGCGCTGGACGGTCAGGACACCACCGTGCGCCTGCGGCTCGTCACCCAGGTGCGCGCGCTCCAGGGGCTGGCTGACACCGACGCGGAGGTCCTGCCCACGCCCACCAGCGGCGCACGCCTCACCACCAACATCCCGAAGGGAGCGCTGCCAGACCGCTTCCCGCCAGAGCCGCTGGACCCCTGCCGAGACCGCTGCCTGTCCACGGAGAACGCCTCCACGGGCGAGGGCTACACGGGCACCGACAACCTCCACTTCCGCGTGGAGTTCTTCCGGGGCGGCGCGCAGCCGGTGGTGCTGTGGTCGCGAGACAACGGCTCCACGGTGCTCCCGCTCACCGCGGCCGCCGCGGCGGATGCGATGACGCTCCAGGTCTCTCCCGCGAGCGCCGCGAAGCTGCGCGCGGGTGACCTGGTCGTCATCGAGGATCGCGTCACCCGGCTCCAGCCGGAAGGCCCGTCGCTGCCAGTGCTGAGGAGGCTGCGAGGTGTCCAGGCGGACACGGGCAAGCTGGAGCTGGCGGACGCAAGCGATGTGCTCACCACGGACCCCGTGCCGCTCCCCGTGGGAGGCACGCTGGGCCGGGCCTTCAGCCCTGAGCAGGGCGCGGTGGTGCGCCGGTGGGATGGCGGCGACCTGCTGGTGCCGAACGTGCGCTACCGCTTCGACGACGGCATCACCCTGGCCTTCGCCAACACGGAGGGGCGCGCGACCGAATACTGGTCCTTCACCGTGCGAGTGCGCGCGGCGGACGGCGCGGCCCGGGGCGAAGTCGAGCAGCTCACGGACGCGCCCGTGCACGGGCCGGTGCACCACTGCGTACCCCTGGCGCGAGTGACCGGCGGCGCGACGCGAACCTTCGAGGACCTGCGCCCGCGCTACCTGCCGCTCGCCCAGGTGCGCGACAGGCTGGTGGAGCTCTCCGAGCGCGTCATCGGGCCGGGCGTCTTCACGGTGGTGGTGGGCGACGGCGTGCGCAGCTTCGGAGACGTCGACCAGGACCTGCTCGAAGGCATCACCGGCGACGAAGCGCTCCAGGCCGCGGTGGACAGCCTGGGCGGGCAGGGCGGCTCCATCTTCGTGCGAGCCGGCCGCTACAAGCTGGAGCACCCGGTGCTGCTGCGCAACCTGTCCTCCGTGCACCTCCTGGGCGACGGCGAGGCCACCGAGCTGCGCACCCAGGGCTCCGGGGGCGCCTTCTTCGTGGACCGCTGCGGGCTGGAAGGCGACCTGCGCATCGAGGACTTCAAGCTGGTGGAGGCCCCGTTCGAGGACGTGGTGATTGGCGGCGGCCTCCAGCCCGTGGTGAAGGCCGTGAAGACGAGCGTGGCCATGACGAACGGCCAGCGCTTCGTGCCGCTGGTGGAGGTGGACGACGACCGGGTGCTGGAGGAGGACGACGTGAAGCACCCGTCCGCCGAAGCCGACTTCGTGGACGTGGTCGTCGACCGCATCAAGGCCATCGTCCCGGGCCAGGGCCGCGCGGCGGGCTCCGTGGTGGCCACGCTGGTGCAGCTGCGCAAGCTGCAACGCCAGCACCCGGGCCAGCCGCTGGAGGAAGTGCCGGAGGCGAAGCCGCTGCTCGACGCGCTGGCGACGCTGCCGCACGGCGTGGTGACGCTGGCGGACTCCAGCGGCGTGACGCTGCGCCGCTGCCACATCCAGGCGAACCAGGCCGGCCCGGAGGCGACAGGCGTGCTGGTGACGGGCACCTGCGCGCGCATCGTCATCGACGAGAACCGCGTCGGCGCGGCGACAGGCATCGCGGTGGCGCCGTATGCCCCGTATCTCGCGGAGCGCTTCCTCGCGTCCTTCCCGCGCGCGGGCCTCTTCATCGACGCGCTGGCCATCACCAACAACCGGCTCCAGCCACTGGGAGACGCGACCACGGGCATCCACGTGGCGGACGGGCGGCTGGCGGGCGTGGAGGTGCGCGGCAACCGCATCCAGGACTTCCACGTGGGCATCCTGGTGCAGGACCTGGCGGAAGGGGGACTCGCGGGGCCGGTGGACCGCGTGGTGGTGGCGGAGAATCAGGTTCTGGGCTCCGCGGCCGTGGGCATCCAGGTCGCGGGCGACGGCGTGGACATCGTGGGCAACGAGATCCGCAACGCCGTGTCGGACGGCCTGTTCCAGGTGGGCATCCAGCTGGCGGGCCAGGCGCTGCGAGTGCGCGAGTCGTGGATCTCCCTCCCGGCCGTGCCCGCCGCGTCCGTGCTGGGCGTGGTGGCCGGCATCGTCGTGGGCGACGGCCTGGATGACGGCGCGTCCAACGGCCGTCCCGCCGCGGACGTGGAGGTGCTGGACAACCGCATCGAAGGCGACGGCGAGTCCACGCCGGGCTTCGGCATCCTGCTGGGAGGTCCGCAGCCGGTGTTCGACGTGCGCATCCGGGGCAACGTGGTGCGCGCGCTGGGGGACTCGGCCGTGCGCACCTGGGGCACGGGCGGCGCGGTGGGGCGCCTGCGCGTGGAGGACAACCGCTTCGAACAGGTGGCGCTCGCGGACGTGCCGTCGCAGGAGGACAACACGCTGGCGCTGTCCCGCCTGGACCCGGGCCTGGAGGCCGTGCTGAGCGCGGACGCGAAGGCCCGTCCCCGGCCGCTCGTGGAGGCGCTGCTCGCCAACGCCACGACCCGCGTGCGCGCTCCCCTGGACGCGGCGCTGCGCTGGCTGGAGCGGCTGACGCTCCGGGGCGCGGTGGTGCTCGCGGGCGTGGACGAGGCGCAGGTGCGCGGCAACCGGCTGCTCCAGGTGGGGCGCACGGCGGCCTACGGCGCGCCCGGGCTCCCGGACGCGGAGGTGAGAGCGGCGGGCATCGCGGTGGTGTCCGGCTCCGGCATCACCGTGGAGGGCAACGAGGTGGACGGCGTGCACGCGCCGGTGACGACGACGCAACCTCCGCCGGAGACAGGCCCGGTGAAGCTGCCGCCCATCGCCGTGGTGCTCCAGCAACTCAGCGTCACGAGCACCACCGTCCGCCCGGAGCGCGCGGACGTGCACGGCGCCCTGGTGGGCATGTACGCCACCGTGCTGCGGTACACGGGCGCGAATGTGGACGGGCGCCAGAAGATCGGCCGGGGCCTGTACGGCCCGCTCGACACCCTGGTGGTGGAGCTGGAGGACCTGGGGACCGTGCCCGACTCCGTCCTCAACGCGCTGGTGACGGACGTGGCGGATCTGCGTACCGCCCAGGGCTTCAACGATCACACCCAGACCTCGCACGCGGTGCGCTCGTCGCTGGCGCGCGCCTCCAGCTTCACCGCGCCGGACCCCCTGTCCCAGGAGGCGTGGGACATGGTGGCGCAGTTCGACCTGGCCACCGTGTCCGGCAAGGACGCCGTGGCAAAGACCGCGGACCGCATCAAGGGCGCCTTCGACTCGCTGGTGCAGGGGCTGCCCTCCGACACGCAGGAGTTCCTCCTCAAGGCCCTGGCCCGGGTGCAGGGCGGGCCGGGTGACCTGGCCTCGCTCGTCATGCTGGCGGGGGCGTTGAGCCAGGTGGCGCTGCTGCGCGAAGCACAGGCGCAGCGCGCGCGGCAGCCCGTCATCGGCCAGGCGGTGGGCCCCAAGAAGACCATCATCGGCACCTTCGCCCAGGCCGCGCTGCAACAGCTGCCACTCCAGCCGGGCACCCGCGGCGCGAAGGCCAACACGGACGTGCTCGTGCAGCTGCGCCTGTCCAAGGACGCCCTGACGGATCAACTCCAGGAACTCCACCCCGCGCTGGCCTCGCAGGTGGAGGCGGACTACCGCGACGTGGAGCGCACCGGCGGCCAGCTGCAGCCGGTGGTGGACCGCATGCGCGCCACGCTCAAGCAGGTGCTGGACTTCACCACCGGCGTGCTGCCCACGTCGGACGTCACGCCGGAGGACGGCGAGCGCGTCGCGGCGCAGGGGCTCACCGCCACCATCGGGCTGTACGCCACGAACCTGGACCGGCAGGCGGCGGGCCTTGTCGCCGAGTCCGACGACACGGTGGAGAAGCAGCTGCGAGCCTTCGGCACCGCGGTGGGACAGCTGGGCGAGCTGGTGAGCGGCGACGCGGAGCTGTCCGCGCTCTCGTTGCAGGCGCACCAGGCGGTGCTCAACGCCATCGCCCAGCCGCAGAATCGCATGGAGCAGGTGGCCATCGCCCGGGGGCTCCTGGACCGCATCCGGGTGCAGACGCTGGACGTGCTCCCGGTGCCCACGCCCCTGCCGCCCGTGCCGGTGCAGACGGAGCCGCTGGAGCGCTGGGTCTCCGCCCTGGGCGCGCTGGTGCTGGCGGTGCGCGGCATGGCGCCGGGACCGGTGCTCAACGGCTCGTTGCAGCTCTACCTGTCCCAGTACGACCGCGTGCTGGACATCGTGGGCATCCAGGGGAAGCTCCGCACGCTGGCGCTCCAGCGCGTGAACGACGCCATCACCGCGCTCACCAGCGGCAACGGCGGCGTGCCCGCGCGCCAGGCCCTTCACCTGCTGGTGGACGAGCCCGCGACCACCGCCGCGGAGGCCGTCGTCAAATCCACCGCGGTGACGGCGGAACTGGACGCCGCCGCGGTCCTGCTGCGCGCCGCGGAGCAGGCCCTGGACCCCGCCGAGGACGACGCGTCGCGAATCGCGCGGCTCCAGGAGTATCTGCGCCAGCGCGCCGACAAGGTCTCCGCGTCGCTCGTCGCCGTCGTCACCGGCATGCAGGAGCTGGACGCCATCCTGGACCTGCTGCGCAAGTCGCTGGAGCAGCTGGCGCGCGGCGAGGCGCCAGACCCCGGCGACCTGGTGGACCCCGTCTTCGACACCTTCCCGTCGCCCGCGGACGGCCTCTTCGTGTCCGGCGTGCAGGGCCGTGTGCGGCTGGCGGACAACACCGTGCGCGACACCGTCACCGGCATCACCGCCCTGGGCGCGGCGGGGCACCTGCTGACGGAGGCTCCTACCGAGCCGGGCTCGCTGCTGGACGTGGACGGCAACCGGCTGGAGGGCTGCGCGGTGGCGGGCCTGCGGCTGCGGCCGGACCTGTCCGTGACGGTGGTCTCCGACAACCACCTCTTCGCGTGCGCGGGCCTGTCCACCGCGGGCGAGCCCGGACTGGGCCAGGCGGTGGCCTCCTTCGTGGGCTCTGGCGAGCTGGTGGTGAAGGGCAACGTCTTCCTGGAGAGCGGCAACACGCTGTCGCAGGCGGTGCTCCACGAGGTGGCCATCGACTGGCGAGGCGAGACGGTGGTGCGCGGCAACACCGTGCGCCACACGGGAGGCGGAGGCGGAGGCGCGGGCGTCCTCGTCGTCACCGACACGCTGCCCCCGGACCTGGTGGCGAAGCTGTCGCGCGTGCCCTTCCTCGCCACGGATCCGGTGCCCAAGCCGAGCACGGACGGCCGCGGGGTCCTCGGCAAGCCCGCGCCGTCCGCCGTGGCCACGCTGGCCTCGGTGCCTCGCGTGGAGGACCTGGTGCAGCTGGGCTCGCTGAAGCAGAAGTTCGCCACGGGGCCGGTGCTCAACCGCGCGCTCACGGTGCCGGCCGTGGACTTCGCGCCCACGCTGAGCGCCAGCGCGGCGGCCTCGCGCTACCTCACGGCGACGACGGCGCTGGTGCAGCCCGCGCTGGTGGACTTCCTCGTCAGGCCCCTCCCCATCCTCCCGCGCCCGCTGGTGAAGGCGAAGCGGGGCGTGCAGGTGGAGGGCAACGACATCACCGCGCGAGGCCCGGCGCTGCTCCTCCTGGGCAACGGCGGCGCGGTCATCTCCGCGGCCGTGTCCGGCAACGAGCTGCGCAGCGAGGGCGGCGTGGGCGCGGTGTACCTGCGCCGCGCGGACTCCACCGTCTTCAGCGGCAACCGGTGCCAGTGCCTGGACGCGGTGAACGTCGTCGTCCTGCGCGTGGAGCGGGCGCCGGTGACGTTCACCGGCAACGTGGTGCTGGGCGCGGAGACGGTGACGCCGCCTCCGCCGGTGGTGCGTCCCCAGTGGCTGATGCCCTCGGACAAGCTGACGCTCCAGATTCCCGTGGGCGGAGGCTCCACCCTGGGCGTGCCCCTGGACCAGGAGCTGCTCCTGGGCGGCCTCCAGCGCCGCCGCGACGTGGCGAGCGACGCCTTCTCCACGCTGCTCGCGGAGCTCGTCTTCCAGCCGACGCCCCTCCCGCCCCAGGCCGGGCCGGAGTTCCCCTTCAAGCCCGTGCTGGACCTCCCCACCATGCAGGACGTCCGCTCGAAGCTGCCCGCGAGCATGGACGTGAACATGGCGGCCCGGACGCTCTACGGCATCGCGGTGACGAAGGACGACTCGCCCACGAGCGCGCTGCGGGACCTGGTGGACCGCGTCGCGATGCACGCGGAGAAGCCCGAGGACGTGCAGGGCCAGGTGCGCTCCGTGCTGGCCGCGGCGGAGGGCGACCCGAAGAAGGCCCTCCAGCTGGTGGACAAGAGCGTGCTCGGCATCGACTCGGCGGCGTCCACCGTGAAGGAGAGCATCCTCAACGTCTCCGTGCTGCACGAGGTGCTCGCGGACTCGTTCTACACGGGCGGCGCCACCGGCCCCGTCCCGGTGCAGGACGCGGGCATCCGGCCGCTCCCTCCGGAGCCGCTGCCGGATCCGTATGCCCACTCCGTCATCATCCTGGGCGGCTCGCGCGTGGCGGCCGTCGGCAACGCGACCACCTCCGGCGTGCACGTCCAGGAAGCCGACGCCGTGGTGGAGCTCAACCCGTAGCGCTGGAAGTCCCTTTCACAAGGACACCCCCATGCCAGACCCCTTCGCCCTCAGTGGCCGCGTCGCCCTCCAGCGCACCTCGCTGCCCGAAGTCACCCTCTCCGCCACGCCGGACGCGCCCGACGCGAAGGCCGCGGCGCTGGAGAACCTGGCCGGCACGCGCGCGAAGCTGGACCTGGACACCTCCGTGCTCAGGGCGCTGGACGTGCGCATCTCCCGCCTGCCGCCGGTGCCCACGGTGCCCGTGACGCTCCAGGACCTGGTGCGCACGGCGCGCCGCAAGCTCGCCTCCGAGCGTCAGCGCGAGGTGGGCGTCTGGGTGGACACGCGCGTGAAGCTGGCCACGCGGCTGGTTCAGAAGCTGGAGGAGTGATGCGCAAGCTGCTCGAAGCCAGCATGGGGCAGCGCTGCTACCTCTTCACCACGCTGGGCCAGGTGTACGTGGGCCTGGTGGTGGAGCTCATCGACGACGTCGTCCACCTCACCGGGCCGGATGGCGCCACACCCGTCTACATCAACCTGTCGGACGTCTCCGGCGTGCGCCAGTACGACGAGGACGACGACCTGCGGAGCGCGCGATGATTGAACAACTGCTGCAGCAGCTCATCGAACGCACGGAGAGCCGCTACTTCGGCAAGTACCGGGGCTACGTGACGAACGTCTCGGATCCCCTCAACCTGGGGCGCATCCAGTGCGTGGTGCCGCGCCTGATGGGGGACGTGGCCACGGGCTGGGCCATGCCGTGCACGCCGTACGCGGGGCCGGACCAGGGCCTCTTCGTGGTGCCGGACGTGGGCGCGGGCGTCTGGGTGGAGTTCGAGGGCGGAGACCTGTCCCAGCCCATCTGGAGCGGCATGTGGTGGGGGCAGCCCGCGCTCGCGGACCTGGGCCAGCCGGACTCCACCGCGCGCGTGGCCCCGGACGTCAGTGAGATTCCCAAGCACGACTACCCGCCCCAGTCCGCGGTGCCGGGCGTGCGCATGCTCAAGTCCGCCACGGGCCACTACATCGTCCTGGACGACCGGCCGGAGACCGCGCGCGTGGAGATCCACGACCGGCAGGGCAACCGCGTCATCCTGTCCGCGGAAGGCCTGGACCGGCTCATCAGCAACGAGCGCACGGTGAACGAGGGCAACCGCTCCGCGGAGGTGGACGGCGACGACCGGCTGGAGGTCGCGGGCAAGCAGGACGAGACGGTGGACGGCAGCCACACCCGCGCCGTGGGCGGAGACGTGTCGCTGCACGTGACGGGGTCGCTGACGGAGACCGTGGACGTGGCTGGGTACTCGCGCGTGGTGGGCGGCACCGGCCTGAAGGAGACGGTGGGCGGCCCGCGCGAGGATCGCATCCAGGGCAGCCACAAGCGCATCGTGTCCGGCGCATCGCAGGAGTCGGCGGTGGGCGGCTACGGCGTCACGTCCGGTGGCAACTTGAACCTCGCCGCCGGCAAGGCGGTGAAGGTGGCCGCGGCGATGCCGGACATGCCGGGCCCGTCGCTCAACGCCATCTCCATCGACGCGCTGGCGGGCAACGTGTCCATCAACTCGATGCTGGGTGTGTGCCAGGTGGGCGGCCTCTCCGCCATCTCGCCCATGGTGCTGGGCGACGGGCTGGCCATCCACTTCACGATGCTGGCGCAGATCCTCAAGGCGGTGAACCCGCTGACGGTGGCCGCGTACGGGCCGCTGCTGGATGTCTGGGCGGCGATGACGCCGCTGCTGGACTGGTCCTACTTCGGCTTCGTCAAGCGCATGCCGGTGGGGTGACGCGATGAAGGAGCCCGGCTGGAAGCCACTGGAGGCATCGGTCCTGCGCGAGCGGCTGGAGCAGGTGAAGGCCCTGCTGCTCCAGGCGGCGGCGGTGGGCGTGGCCCAGGACGCCGAGCGGCTGGAGAAGCTGATGGAGCTGGAACAACGCACCCGGGAGGACGCGCGTGGCCGAGTTCAACGACGCCGCTATCGCTGAGCTCCACGGCGCGCTGGAGGCCTGCTGCGAGGATCTGGCGAAGGCGCTGGAGGAGGCGGAAGGCACGGACGCCACGGGCGCTGACGCCGGGGGAGGGCCCGCGTGGCGGCCGCTGCTGATTGGCGTGCCGCCGGGGCTGGAGCAGCTGGTGGGCATCGTCAAGCCGCCGCTGAAGATCATCATCGCGGTGCTCCAGTTCGTGCAGGCGCTGCTCCAGGCGCTGGCGGCCATCCTCCTGGGGCTGCCGGATCCGTTCCGGGCGCTCATCCTCGCGGCGTACGAGCTGCTCAAGGACATCATCAACGACCTGCTCAACGCGGGCGCGTACCTCTACGCGGACGCGCCGGGCATCGGGCCCACGGAGACGAACCTGGCGGAGACGGGCTTCATCCCGAACATCCCCAAGGACTTCAAGGCGGGCTTCGCGCTGGAGCGCCCACCGGTGACGCCGGACGGCTTCGCGCGCTGGGCGGGGCGGTTCGTCGCGTCCTTCGATGATCCGGGGGACGACTCGCGCCCGACGGTGACGGATGGCGCGCCGGTGCAGGCGGTGTTCATCGTGATGGCGGCGCCGTCACTGGATGCGCTCCGGCAGGCGCTGTACCTGCTGGGCAAGCTGCTCAACATCAGCGCGTTCAAGAAGGCGTTCGAGAAGTACCCCAAGGGCGCGTTGGATCCGCGCCGCAGCCGGGCGCGGGGCCGGTCGGTGAAGCCGGACTGGAAGTCCGCGCGCATGCGCGACCTGTTCCCGGACCTGGAGAAGCTGCTCATCCTCCCGGAGGCGCTCAGGGCGCTGCTCCTGTCGGTGGACAACCTGGCCACGCTCCTGCGGAACCTTGCCGCCGCGATGCAGGACAAGGTGCAGGTGTTGATGAAGCTGGCGCAGGCGGTGCAGGCCATCATCGACCTGCTGAACGCGCTCAAGTCCGCGGGCATGTACGCGCTGCCGGTGTCCACGACAGGCGGCGTGGCGGGGCTGAAGCAGGCCTTCCTCACGGCGGCGGACCGGCCGCCGGGCGGCTACGTGGGAGGCGTCTGCCTGCTGGCGGCGGGGCCCAACCTGGCGAAGGCCGCGATGCTCTGGGAGCTGCTGGGCCTGTCCGCCGCGATGGACCTGGCGTCGGGTGAGCTCACGCTCCAGGACGTGAAGAAGGCGCTGGTGGAGAGCGAGGCGGGCCAGCTTCTGGAGGCGAGCACGGACGAGGTGAAGGACGCCTGGGGCAACCTGAAGACGACGGCACAGAAGCAGGCGGACAAGTTCGTGAACGCGGTGGAGAAGGCACCCGAGCGGTTCGTGAAGGCGGTGGGGCGCACGCCGGAGGAACTGAAGGCCGCCGCCGAGCGGAGCCGCTCCACGCTGGTGGAGGTGCTGGACCAGTCGAAGGAGCACGTGGAGGAGCAGAAGGAGATCCTGGAGGGCATGCTGTCCACGAAGCACTCCCAGCGCCGGGGAGGGCGTTCGCTGGCGATTGGCTTCGGAGGTCCCGGCGCGTCCGAGCGCCCGCCGAGCCCGCAGCCCCCCGCGGCTGACACGTCCACGCCGCCACCGGGCACGCCGAAGAAGGGAAGCGGCCCGTGAGCGCGGTGACACGCCTGAGCATGGAGCTGGACGGCTGGCAGGCGGCCTGGAAGCAGCTGGAGGCGTTCCTGGACCGCATGGACGGCGTGGCGGATCAGGACGCGCCGCACGTCCAGACGGTGTGCGCGCTGTTGCCCGTGTTCAACGTCATCGAGCGGGCCCGCCGTCGCGCGGTGGGCATCGCGCTGGCGCCAGCCCTGGCCGCCGCGCCCCGGGGCGAAGGACTGTCGGCGGTGTCCGTCGGTTCGCTCGTGGGGAGCGAGAGCCGGCTGCCGGGCGTGGAGGAGCTGGAGTTCGCGGTGGGCACCATCGGGGCGGATGGAGACGGGAAGCTCACGGGGGCTGCATTGCTCGCGGGGACGGTGACGCTGTTCGCGTTCCGCGACGAGAAGCACGGCGGCGAGGTGGCGGTGCGCGTGCCCACCTATGACTTCGGGCCCCTGTCGGCGAGCGGCACCGTGGAGGACGCCATCGACGCGGGGCTCTTCACCACGGACCAGCGGAAGGACGCGGCGGAGAGCGGCGTCGCGGAGCTGGGAACCTGGACGGGCCTGCGCGCTTCGAGGCGGGCGGAGCTGAAGACGACGTCGGAGACGGTGTCCCTGAGCAGCGTGCTGGATGGGCTGTCCGTCAGTTCATCGTCCAGCGCGTTCGACCCCGTGGCGTCAGGGGCCGCGACGCGCCAGATCGAGTGCCTGGCGGACCGGAACGTGCTGCTTCAGGCGAAGGCCACGTTGGAGGAGCAGGGCGCGGCTCCGGAGCTGACGGATGCGCTCCAGCGCGCGGCGGATTCACTGCAGGCCTCGGCGACGGACTACGGAGCGGTGGCCACGGCGCTCCAGCCGCCACGCACCGTGATTGCGTCCGTGTCGGGGCTGGCGTCGTTGAAGACCACGCTGAGGAGAGCGGACTCACCGGGCATCCCCGGACAGCTGTCCAACGAGCTGACGACGTTGGACATCGAGGCGGGGAAGGGAATGGACGAAGCGGTGGCGTCGCGGCTGGCGTATCCGGACGGTTCGCTGCGGATGCTCCGGACGTTGGAATGGTCGCTGCGCTTCCACTGGGTGTTCCGTCAGCGATGGTTCGACGTCCGCAACCGGGCCGCGCTGGCACCGCTGCTGAAGCTCGTGCTGAAGCCCTTCTGCGACAGCCTGACGCGGGTGCTCGCGGGACAGCCCACGGGGATCCCGCTGGTGGGACCGGTGGCCCTGGTGAAGGACACGCTCACGCAGGCGACGGCGTTGTCCGTGACGCCCACGGTGGACCTGGGACAGGTGCAGCCGGGCCACGTGGCGCACGTGGGAGGGGACCGGCCCACGCTGGCGCTCGTGCTGGGCTGGGAGGTGAAGGGGGCCGAGAAGCGCCTGCGAATCACCCCCCTGAATGTGTCCATCGCGACGGACGCGAAGCTGCCGGGAATCGCCGGGTTGGTGCGGAGTGGCACGCCCGTGGACGGGAGCGCGGTGTCGGTGTCGTCACAGGAGCTGATGGACGGGCACGCGGCGGCAGGGCCGCAAGCGGACGGCGTGGTGCAGGAGGTCATCGCCCTGGGCGCGAAGCTGAACCTGATCCTGGGGCAGGGCGGAGGCGCGCTGGGACTGGTGCCTCCAGCGGTGGCCGCGCCGTATCCAGGCCAGACGTTCCAGTTGCTGCCGCCGGTGGAGGTGGGGGCGACGCGCCTGTTCCTGGACGGCATCCCGCTGGCGAGCACGTCTGGCTCGAGCAAGCCGGTGCAGGTGGCGAGGCCCGGGGAGCTGTTGCTCGTACGCGGAGCGGACGACGAAGGCACGTGGTGGCAGGGCGTGGCCACCGTGGACACGGTGGACGTGCGCACAGGAGCGGCGGCCCGAGCGGATGACGAGGTGACGACGACGCCCACGCCGCTGGGCTGCGGAGACGACGAGGAGGTCGTGGTCATCACACTGCGCGACCTTCAGATGCCCAAGGCGCTGGTGCGCGACGTGACGCTGCGGCGCGACTTCAAGGGCTTCGGAGGCCCGAGCCTCGCCACGGGAGTGATGCTCCCCATCGAGCTGGACTCAGGCACGGCGAACCTCACGGTCCAGGACGGCGGAGTAACGAAGACGGTGCTGAGGGACCCGGAGTTGAGGGCCGCGACCACGGTCCTCAAGTCCTGGCTGGGAGTGCCGACATGAGCGAAGCAAGAGACGACCTCTTCGCGGTGGCCGCGCTGCTGACGGAGCTGGACCGGGTGCTCCACCCCCTGGAGCGGGGAGAGCGCGGAGACTTCAGGGTGGATCCGCCGCTGCCACCGTCCCTGCCCACGCCGGGTGCGCAGAAGCGGGGAGGGGAGGCAGGCCGCGCGGTGAAGACCCCGTCGCTCCCGTCGGGTCCCAGGTCCATGGGGTTCACGGAGCCTGATGATGTGACGCCGCCCGTGATCATGCGTCCTGCGCGGGTCGAAGTCCCGACCGTAACGGACCCCATCGCGCCCATCCGCCGTCGCGCCCCCCGACCTGGTGGCACGTCGGCACATCCCCAGGAACCCCAGCCAACGCTTGAACCCGTGGCCCGAAGCCAGGACGGGCAACAGCCTCCCACGCTCGCGCCCCTCGTTGTCCCCAGCGTCCCAGCGCTGCCATTGAAGGCCGCGGAGTCACGCCCCCTTCGTCCTCGCACCGAGGACAGGGAGGTCCCTTCACAACGAGGCGACCGGCCCGAACCTGAAAGTCAGAAGGACCCTGCGGTCCCTCTCGTCGTCGAAGCACGCGAGGAGGCTCCAGGTCCGCGAAGGAGCCGGGTGCCGAGACCCGCCGTGGAGCGGAGCGCCCACCCCACACGGATCAGCGCACGAGTCCCGGAGTCCCCAACACGCCGTCATCGCGTCGCGCGCGCCACCACCACACAAGCGCCACCACAGGCTCCCCCAGTGGAGCAAAGGGAGACGCCCGCCAGGGCTTCGCCACGGACGAGACGGACACCCCGAGTCCTCGCCCGACCGCCGGCTCCGGACACACGCAAGGCCCCACCGTTCCAGGAGGAACTCGGGCCACGCCGTCACGACAGACCTGGAGCACGGACTCCGCGTCCTTCCCAATTGGAGGAACGGGGAGAGTCCAGCCTTCCCCCATCACGGAGCACGAGGCACACCGCACCAGGTCCGGTGCACATCGAAGTGAAGACGCTGCTTCCTCCGCCGGGAGTCCAAGCACCGCCACCTCCCGAAGCACCGGATGAAGAACCCGTGTGGGAGGAAGCACCGGACTACGAACTGGAAACCAGCGCACGGACCTTCTTCATGAACGGCCGCCGCCTCACGGCGAAGGACGCCGAAGCGCTCCATCAAGCAGAACAGCGACTGCGGCGCCGGATGACCGGCCGCTCGCTGTGGAGGAGGCGAGGATGAGCACACTTCCTCCGAGACAGCGATTGGGCCACCTGATGCGCTCCCTCGCGAAGCACCTCCCAGGCCAGCTCGAAGGCCTGTTGGAGAACGCCCGCTTCAAGGACGGCGCCGCGGCGCTCCAACGACTGGCGGACCCGACGCACGCGGAGAAGGCCCTGGCGCGCATGTCGCCCGAAGAAGCCGGCTGGCTCGCGGACCTGCTCACCGAGCGCTGGTCCTGGATCGCCGATATCCAACTGGAGCCCGAAGTGGCCATCGTCGCGCCAGAGGAACTCTGGATTGGCGCGGAGCCCATCCGCCTGCCGTTGTCGCTCGCGGCGGTGGGCCTGGATGAAGGGTTCGAAGCCGTCTGGGAAGGCGCGGTCCTCCCGAGCCCACCCGCATCCAGCGCCACGCTCCTCGCGAGGCCTCCCGAAGGCAAGGCCCCTGGAATCGCCAAGGTCCGGGCCCAGGTCCGCGCGAGCGTGAAGGGCCAGCGCTGCGTGCTCATCGCGCAGGTACAGGTCGCGCTGAGGCGGCCTTCGGTGGTGGTGAGCGACGACCGGCGCAGGCTGCTCGCCCAGGATCACGCGGGACGCCCGGCGGTGGGCTGCCGTCTGGAGATTGGCCCGGACGTGCATCTCACCGGCGCAGGGGGCCTGGTGGAACTGGAAGTCCCAGCTCCACCCGGCGTGTCGCTCAAGCTGGAAGGCATCCCGGCCGGCCGGATTCCCGGAGACAACCCATGAAGACGATGACGCCCCAGACGCGGAAGACACCCGACCGCAAGCCCGCCATGAACAAGGCCATCGCGCCCTCGCAGCAGCCCAAGACGGACACAGCCAGGGCCCAGCTGGGAGCCACGGCCAAGGGACCCACGATGAAGGCCGCGGCCGGAGGCAGCTTCAAGGCGAAGAGCGCACCCCGGATCGCCGCGAACCCCAGCATCCGGATTCCGAAGAAGTAGCGCGGCATCAGGCCACGAGGAATGGCATTGCAACTCTTCACGTAAATCGTTGCCGCTTCGCTCATGAAAGGCTTGCTTGACGAGGTCTGTTTTCCCGGCGCACAGTGGCGTCATTGCTCATGCTTCCCAGTGGGGGACACCTGTGCGCGTCTACGAGGAGATGGGGAGGCTCATTCAGGAGCGATGGGTCAAGTACAACCATGATGAGGAGGCTTTCCCCGAGCTCGCGGCGCGCGTCCTGCGGGAGATGGCTCCGTACAAGGGCTTCGACCCCATGGCCCCCATCGAATGGCTGTTCAGCACCCGGGACTTCCCTCGACAGCTGACTGCACGGTCCGACTTCGGGCAGCCGCCCATCACGGTGTTCTCCGACCACCGGCTCGTCATTGATCTCTATTACTGGCTGGATGGCACCACCGAAATCCACCAGCACGGGTTCAGTGGTGCCTTTCAGGTCGTCAAGGGCGGAAGCATCCATGGGCAGTACCGCTGGAATGAGCGGCACAGGGTCAACGGCCGTATGGCCTTTGGCGATCTCTCACTGGAGTCGCTCAACGAGCTGAAGGAGGGGGACGTCCAGCAGATCCTCCCGGGGAATCGCTACATCCATTCCCTCTTCCATCTGGAGCGTCCTTCCGTGACGTGCGTCGTGAGGACCCTGCATACCCCCAACGCGGGGGTGCAGTACTCCTACAAGAAGCCCTTTCTGGCCATCGACTCGACCTACGAGGACGTCCAGACCAACAGGATCCTCCAGTCACTGACGTTCCTGCGAGACAGCCCCCACGCGGTTCGCAAGCGCTTGCTGTCGGAGCTGATTGAACGGTCGGACATCCACACCTGCTACCTCCTCTTCAAGCGCTTGCTGGAAATCTACAAGGAGGAGACGGCGCTCGAGGAGTTCTGGGAGGTGGCCATCCGCAGGCATGGCGCGCTTGCCGAGCAGCTCCTCCCGGTGTTCCAGGAGCGGATACGCCAGTCAATGCTTGTCAGCAGGCGCGCTCAGGTCAAGACGGAGGAGCACCGGTACTTCCTCGCGCTGCTGCTTAATATCGACGATGCCGAGTCGCTCCTGGGACTGGTGCGCCAGCGCTACCCGCACGAGGACCCGAGGGAGAAGGTGATGCGCTGGGTCGAGGAGCTGTCCAAGCCCACGGAGGGAGTGGGTTCGGGCGATACGCTGGGAATTCCCCTCGATGAGACGGCGCTCATCATCTTCCGGGCGCTGCTGCACGGGCACTCCGAGGCGGGCGTCATGGGCCGCCTGAAGGAGGTGTATGGGGCGGATGAGACGGAGCGAGAGGCCGCCAGCATCGCCGAGATGGTGTCCGCGCTGCGCGCTTCCCCCGTGTTCCGGCCGCTGTTCGCGCGCTGAGCGGCCTGCACCCTCCTCACGGGGCGGACATGATCCGGAGGCCATGCTCGCGCACCAGCGTGGCCCGCGCGGCCTCGGAGACAGCCGTCTCGCGCAGATCGATTTCACGAAGGAGGGGAAGCCGGTGGAGCGCGGGCATGCCGGCGTCCGTGACCTTCGTGCGCAGCAGGTACAGCGTGAGGAGGGAGCCCGGGAGGTGAACGAGCGACTCGTCCCCGATGCGGGTGCCGGCGAGGCTCAACCAGGAGAGCTTCTCGAAGCCCGCGAGCAGCCGCGCCCCGTCGTCGGTCATCCAGGTGCCTCCCAGGTCGAGCTTGACGAGGTGGGGGAGCTTCTGGAGCGGCACCAGCCCCGACCCGCTGATGGGGTTCCCCGAGACCTGGAGTGACTCCAGCTCCCGCAGCTCGGAGAGCTGGCCCAGCCCCAGGTCCGTGAGGATCGTGCGGATGGCGCGGAGCGACTGGAGCTGGGTAAAGGTCTGAAGGGTGGCCACCCACCCGTCGTTGAAGTCGGTCCGGCTCAGATCCAGGTGCCGCAGGACCATGCGCGAGCCGAGCTGCTTCAAGGCCTCGGGGCCAATGCGCGTGGCGCTGAGGTCGAGCCGGGAGAGCCGCTCCAGGGGCTCCAGCGCCGCGAGCGACGCGTCCTCCAGCGCGAGGCCCGAGAGCCCGAGGCTCTCGAGCGCCTGGAGGCCGGACAACGCTGGCAGGCCGCTCCCGGTGACGGCCGTGCGCGACAGCTCCAGGTCGCGCAGGTGTTGGAGGCCCTGGAGGTGTCGCAGCGCCGCGTTCCCGATTGAAGTGTCGTCGAGATGGAGGACCTCCAGCTGGGTGAGCCCGGCAAGGTGACGAACCCCCGGGCCGCGGATGCGTGTCTTGCTGAGCACCAGCACCCGGAGCGCCGGCAACCGCGCCAGGTGGATGAGCCCCGCATCCGTCACCCCGGTGCTTCCCAGGTGGAGCGCGTCCAGCATGCGCAGCGCTCCCAGGTGTGCCAGGCCTGCGTCCGAGACGGACGTCCGCGCCAGGCCCAGCCAGCGCAGGGCTGGCATTCTTCTCAGGGCGCCGAGGCCGGCATTCGTGACGTGGGTGCCGCTCATGACGAGCGTGCGCAAGCGCTCCCCGGGCAGCGACGCCAGGACCGTGTCATCGACGGTGGTGTCCGAGAGATCCAACCACTCCAGCTCTGTCTGTGCCGCGAGCAGGCCGAGCCCCCGCGGGCTCACCGACGTGCCGCTGAGCGAGAGCCGGCGCAGCGTCGTCAGCGAAGCGAGGAGCGCCAGCCCCCGGTCGGACACCGCGGTGGCATCCAGCCGCAGGACGGCCAGATGTGGCATTCCCTGGAGAGAGGCGAGCCCCGCATCGGTGACCCGCGTACCGTCCAGGTGCAGGGCCTGCAACCGTGTCGCGTTCGCCAGGGCGGCGAGGTGCTCATCGCCGAGCGCGGTCTCGGAGAGATGGAGCGATACGACGGAGGTGTCCTTGACGAGGAGCGCGAGCAGGGATGGAGTGGGGAGGCCCTGCGCCCCGAAGCGGAGCCCGGGGACCCGGTATTCTCGCAGCACGGCGGCCAGCGCCTGGGCCTGATCCGCTGTCCTTACGGGCTCCAGGGGCTCGGCGTACCAGTCTCCGTCAGGAAGCGACTGGGGGGCGGCATCACCCGCCGGCAGCAGCCCCCAGGAGGAGGACGTCCCGTCCGGCAGGAGCCGGTACACCTGGAGGGAGGGACGTGGGGGGACCACGACCGTGGGAGCTGGAGGCGCGGTCGGGCGGGGTGGGGGGATGGGGACGGGCGCTGTGGCGCAGCCCACCGCGAGCAGCAGTCCCACCAGACACAGCCAACGCCCACTGCCATTCCTCATCCCAAGCGCTCCTTGTCCGTCCTCGCCATGGGCTCCAGCCGGCTCCGCCGTGCCCGGAACGATGCATAGAGCCTTTCGAGGAGATCGAAGAGGACGAACTCGTGCGCCCGCGGAGCGTCCCTCAGCATCCGGTTGACGTGCAGGTGCAGGTAGCTCGCGGCCAACGCGTCAATCCCCTGCGACAGGCCTCCGCTCCGCTCCAGCTCCCGGAGCCGCGAGAGGACGGGCACCAGGCGCTCCGACCGACGGAGCAAGGCGGTGAAGCCCGAGGGCAACGCGCTTCCGGGGGAGCCCTGGCCCGTCAGGAGCGGCTCCAGGAGGGGGCGATGCTGACGGGCAAGCCGGCTGAGCTGGGTCTCGAGTCTCTTGCCCGCGCCGTGCTCCTGGGCGTAGGCGGTGCGCAGCCGGCTGGCGATGCGGTGCTTTCCATCCAGGTCGAACCCGAAGTCGGAGAGCAGCAGATCCATCCCCGCCAGGGCGCACTGCCACCTCGCATCGCCGTCCAGCCCCTCCAGCGCCTCCAGCGTCGCGAGGACCGCCTCACTGTCGATGTGGAAGAACGCCTCGGCCAGGCGCATTCCCTCGCTGCCTCCGTACCGCTCCAGCTCGCGGACATAGGTGTCCAGCTGGAACCGCTTGAGGCGTCCCTCCTGGAGGAGGGGGGCCAGGGCGTCGTGCAGGCGCGGCAGGGCCTCCCGGAGGAGTGCGTCCGGTGGGCCGTGCAGCCTCAGGCGCAGGTGATGCTCGGGGTCCGAGTAGCGCAGGAAGTGCCACTGGTCGGCGCTGCCCGACGCCATGAGCGCCCTCACCACGGGGGCGACGTCCTCGAGCAGGAGCCGATCGGCGAGGCCGGAGCCGACGTGGAGCCGGGCATACAGCCACTCGGAGCCCGGTGGGAAACTCCGTCTCCCAGCGGGGAGGGACGACGGCGGGCGAGGGGAGGCTTCCTTCCGCTCAGCCTCCCGGTTCACGAAGGGGATGATCAGCTCGTGGACGTACGCGCCTTCAGGGCCCCTGACGCACAGCGCCTCTGGCGCCGGCCACATCTCCGTCAGGCTCACCGCCCGCCGCCGCGCCGCGAGCGCCACGAAGGACTCCACGCAGAGCACGTTCTCCAGGTCCACCGGCAGCTCGTTGTCGCCATCCGCGAGCAGGACGAACCTGGGCAGGCCCAGCTGCGTCCGGAGCTCCAGCATCCGGCGGGCCTGCTCGTGGGTGGGGCCTTGCGCCAGCGCCTCCAGCACATTCGCGCGGAGCAGCCAGCGCGCCCTGGCGAGGACGACGCGCCCGGCGACGACCCTCGGCAGGAAGGGCGCGCCCTCCAACGCGCCCCACCTCCAGGCCAGGCCGCCTGCGTGCCCTTCGCTCTGGAGTGCCCCGAGGAACCGGTAGATCGCCAGGTGATGCGGATACCTGTGCGCGTGGGCCGTCGTCAGGCGGGGGATGATCTCCCGGCCCAGCTTTCGGGAACGCAGGACGAGCCGCCCATCGCGAACGGAGACCAGGAGATCTCCCAACGGAATCTGGGCTTCAGGCGGCACCGCGGAACGCCCAAGGTAGGGAATCTCGTAGGCCCGGAGCGCGGGACGCGTGAGGACGTTGCCCACCCGGCCCGCGGGGACGTGGACGACCTCGGCGAAGAGGGCATCGGGCCGCAGCGCCTCCTCGAGGCGCAGGTGGTGGCGCACGGCGGCGCCGAGCGCCTCGTCGCCATGGCAGAAGCGCCCGAGGAGCCTCACTCCCGAAGGCCCGTCCACCATCCGGACCAGCAGCGAGAAGTCTCCTCGCCGGAGGCTCTCCTCCGACGCGGCCCCCAGCGTCGCCATCGCGAAGAAGGTATCCGGCAGCGGCAGCGGCTCCGGGACCGAGAGCGCCTCGATGTCCTTGTCCGTCAGCTCCAGCACCCGGCCGCCGGCCCGGACCACCTGCTGGACCCGGTCCAGGAGCAGATCCCCGGCGCGTGACCACTCCGGCGTGTCCTCGGGAGCGCCAGGGAAGACCAGTCCCTTGAGCAGGGGAGAGCAGCTGGCCTCGGGGCCGCTCGCGGCCTCGAAGCCAACTCCCACGTCCTCGTCGAGCGCCTCGGCCAGCGGAACCTCCTGCTGCTCGTAGCGTCGCAGGAAGTCCTCCTTGAACTTCTGGAGGGGATTGCGCCGCGGCGGGGTGATGCGATGGAGGAGCGCCACGGCCGAGCGCAGCGCGTCCATCACCTCCCGCCCGAGCGTTGCCTCGACCACGGGCTTGAAGAGGTCGACCTGGACGAGCCTGGAAAGCTCCGGCGGTGGCAGCAGCGCTTCCACACACGACGCGACGGCTTGGTAGCGCGACTCCGGCTGTCCAAGCCCCGCGGCATCGAGTCCGGCAAGCAGCCCATGGACCCGCTCCAGCTGCCCGGCCTGCGGGGCCGTGGACGGGTGGCTCCCAAGCTGCGTGATGGCTTCCCGCAGCGGATCCGGCTGCGTCACGGCCGGGGCGAACTCCGACACCAGCACCTGGAGGGTGACGAGCTCGTCGATGTACTCGCCCGCTTCGGTGACGCTGACATCCCCCTCTCTCTCGGCCAGGGCCTGGGCCAGCTCCTCGCGACGCGCTCCTTGCCGGGCACGCTCCAGGACGAACTCGAGATAGGGGGTCGCCTCCACCGAGGCGAGCGAATAGGCCCGCTCCGCGCCTTGCTGTGAGGACTCGACGTACCGGAACCGTCCCGCGATGCGATAGAGGCTGGAGTTGGGGAGATAGCGTGGAGGGTGTCTGACCTCGCCTTGCCGCTGCAGGGCGTTGAGGAGCGAGGCCAGGTAATCCATGTCCAGGCGGGTCTGTCTTTGGTAGGCCTCCCGGCCTTGGAGTGACAGCCGGGTCTCCCGGCCCGGCTGGCCCACGGAGCACCCGGCGAAGAGCCCGAAAGGGGTTGCGCGCCCCGTCATTCGCGCAAGGTAACGGACGAGCGCGCGCTCCACCTTGCTCCCGCTGGGACCGTCCGGGGTCCGCAGCCAGTGCTCCAGGCCGGAAACGAGGTTGGACGAGGCGACGAGGAGCGCCTCGTGGACCTCGGGCAGCTCCAGCAGCTCACGAAGCCGGGAGCGCAGGCGGCTCCTGGCGGCCTCGATGCGCTCCGCCCATGGCAACGAGGCGTCCAGCTGGCTCAGCTCGACTCCAGCCGCCCACTCGGAAAACAGGTGGAGGGGCAGCAGCGGCGTTCGGAGCACGAAGAAGTCCGTGCTCGCACGGCGCGGAGGCTCGCTCGCGAAGCGGTCCATCATTCGAGACGGGGCTGACGCACGATGTGCGATGCGCTCGTCATGCGTCAGCCCCCAGTCAAAGGCTTTCGAGCGGGATTAGAGGAGACAGGTGTCCGTCGGCTCGAAGCAGCAATGACCGCTGGTGGGGTTCGAGGTGTCGGTCTCCGGCGGCATCATGTTCGCCTCCGTCGACAGCTGCTTCTGCGCGAGCATGCGGATGGACTCCTTGCTCACGGTCAGCTTCTTCGGGCTCGGCTGGGATCGCGACTCCATATGACAACGCTCCTATGGTGGGGGATGTCCTGGGCCGCTCGGCTTGTCCGCACTGACGCCAGGAACACCATGACAGACGTCTGTACAGCAGCGCCGTCCTAGCAATGCCTGGAATCCATGGCAAGGGCAAGCGAGGAAATCAGGCATTGGAGGCCGGCGGGATCTTGCTAGTCTTCCATGCAGTGCATCGAAAAGAATGGCAGCCCATCCTGGGCGGTGAGCAGGCCGCGCGCGCGTGGCAGGTGATCGAATTCATCGCGCGGGATCTCCGGGCGCGTCAGGGCACGTATGCGCATGACTTCTCCCTGTCCCAGGGGATGTCGGGCATCGCCGTGCTGTTTGCCTATCTCTCCCGGGCGGGAGTGGGAGCAGACGCTGGAGAGTTCTCGCTGCAAAGCCTTGAGCGCGCCATGGATGGCGCGGCCAGTACGCCAATGTCCCTGGGCCTCTATTCGGGGCTCACCGGGGTGGCCTGGGCCGCGGAGCACGTGCATCAGTGTCTGTTCGGGCAGGGGCCGGAGGATCTCACGGCGCAGGTGATGGAGCTCGTGCTCGCCCAGCTCGCTGGGCCCGGGTGGGACGGGGGCCATGATCTCGTCAGTGGGCTGGTGGGCCTGGGGGTCTACGGGCTGGCGTACCCGGAGCGCTCCGCCGCGAAGGAGTGCCTGGGGCAGGTCGTACGGCTGCTGGAAAATTCGAGCGAGCGCGACGGCCTGGGCGCGCGGTGGTGGACGGTGCCCGCGAAGCAGGCGCCCCACCTGCGCACGCGCTACAACGTGCCCCACCTCAACCTGGGAATGGCCCACGGGTCACCCGGGGTGATCGTCCTGCTGGCAAGGGCTTGCAGTGCCTGGGAGCTGCCGCCCGCGCGGGAGCTCCTCCGGGACGCGGTCCGGGATCTGCTGCGCGAGAGGCTGCCCGAGGAGAAAGCCTCACGATTTCCCGCGTGGGTCGCCCGGAGCCTTCCCTCGAAGGAGGCACGGGCCGCCTGGTGTTATGGCGATCCGGGCGTCGCCGCCGCGCTGCTGTGGGCCGCGCGCGAGCTGGGGGTGTCTGAGTGGGAACGGGAAGCCCTGCTCACGGCCTGTCTGGCCGCGCAGCGTCCCGTGGAGGAGTGCCGGGTCAAGGACGCGCTCGTGTGTCACGGCATGGCGGGGCTCGGGCACGTGTTCAACCGCCTCTACCAGGCGACGGGCGAGCCGCGGCTCCTCGATGCCGCCCGGGGCTGGTTCTCCCGCACCCTGGAGGTGTTCCAGCCGGGGTGCGGGATTGGGGGCTACCAGCGACTGGAGCTCGAAGGTGTGGCGAGCGAGGCCTGGCAGGATGCTCCGGGAGTGCTGTCGGGCAGTGCGGGGGTGGCGCTCGCGCTCCTCGCGGCGACCACCCATCTCGAGCCCCGTTGGGATCGTATGCTCTTGATGGACCTGCCTCCTGGACCTCCCGCTGTGGAAGCACCCTCCCGCGAACCCTGAGAGAAACGCCGCATGCCTTCTTTCCCAAACGAACCACGCGGAGCAGGGGAGCGCCCACGAGGGTCCGCGCCCTGGCGGCTCGTCCTGGGCGTGTGTCTGTCCTTCGCAGCCCTGTCGGTCGCCGGCTATCTCCTGACCGGGTCCTCCCACTCTTCGCAGGGAACCGGGGCCGAGCCCTCCGCGTCCGCCGGGGAGGTGAAGGTGGCCGAGGCCGCCGTCCCGTCGACTGCTCGCGAGCCGCGGGTGGCTCCGCCTCGTGAGCAGTCTTCGCCCCCATCCTCTGGCCAGGAAGCCAGGTCCTCCGCATCGTCCCTGGCCCCCACGATGCCCGCGGTCCGCTCCTCCCCGGGGGAGCGTGCCGGGCCTTCTGCGGAAGCGCGGCCTCTCGTGCGTGCGGCCCTCCCTCCGTCATCGCCTCCGCCGCCACCACCGCCGCCTCCGGTGGAGAGCCGCTCGTCCTCGGTCCACACGGGCTCGCTGCCTCGCGAGTCCGTGAGGGATGTCCTCCAGTCCCTGCGGCCTGGCGTGAAGGCGTGCTTCGAGAAGGCGGCCGCGCGCTACCCCGGGCCTCAGAAGGTGACAGTCGCCTTCACCCTCCAGGGGCAGGGGACGTCCGGATTCATCGAGGATGAGGAGATCATCGACTCCTCCATTCCGGATCCCTGGTTCCAGGCCTGCTTCGTGGAGGTGCTTCACTCCGCCACCTTCTCGGCGCCGTCGGGGGGGACGGTCCGCATCACCTATCCCTTTGTCTATCAGCCGAACCCGGATGCGGGGACCTGAGCCAGGCTAGCGCCCACCCCACCGGCCCGAGGCATACGCCTCGCGATTGCCCGAGCGTGAGGGCTTTCCCGAGGTGGACTTGAGCAGCGAGCCCGGTTCGCAGAGCGCCACGTCCTTGAGACCGAGGCTCAACCGAAGCGCCACTTCCTGGCGGATGCGGACCGCCAACGCTCGGGGGTCCTCCAGGTCCGGCTCGGGCTCCACGCACACCACGACCTCCTCTGTGCCCAGCTGCTCGGAGGTGATGCCGAAGGCGACCACGCGGCCAGCCCTGCAGCCCGGGATGGACGCGACGACCTCTTCGATGTCCTCTGGGTACAGGTTGGTTCCCCGGTGGATGATGAGGTCCTTCAGCCGCCCCGTCACAAAGAGCTCTCCCTCGGCGAGATAGCCCAGGTCTCCTGTCCGGAACCACCCGTCGTCCGTTCGCGAGACGGCGGTGGCCTCCGGGTTGGCGACATACGCTTCGAAGAGGCTCGGGCTCCGGATTTCAATCTCTCCAATCCGTCGCTCCCCTCGCTGGGAGATCCGCACCTCGCAGCCCGCGATGGGGATGCCACTCGAAGCGAAGACCTTGTCCTCGGCGCTCGGCGGCGTGGCCCCCAGCGCGACCGCCTCCCCTTGCGTCAGGAGCGGGGCGCGCCGCACCCGGTCGAGCCGCGGGGGGGAGCCCATGGGCGTCTGCGTCACGGCGAAGGTGTTCTCCGCCATCGCATAGCAGCCCTGGAGCTGGTCCCAGCGGACGCCGTGCGGTCCCAGGCGCTCGACAAACCTTGCCAGCGTCCCGGGCCGCACCGGCTCACTGCAGTTGATGAAGGCTCGCACGCGCCCGAGCTCCATGGCGCCCAGGTCCTCGGCGCGGGTGCGCTGGGCCAGCAACTCGAAGGCGAAGTTCGGCATCCAGACGAGCGTCCCCGCTGCATCCGCCAGCTCCCGCCACAGCCACTGCGGCCGCTGCACCCACTCGAAGGGAGACAGATGGACGGAGGGCACACCCATGAAGCAGGGCAGGAGCAGGCAGGCCACGAGCCCCATGTCATGGTAGAGGGGCAACCAGCTCACCACCCGGTCTCTCGAGGAGAGCTGGAGGGCCTCCGCATACGCTCGGACCTGCGAGGCCAGCATGGCGTGGGTGATGGCGACGCCCTTGCGGAGGCCGGTCGTCCCCGACGAGAACTGGAGGAAGGCCTCCTCGCCGTTGGAGGCGGGCAGTGGCTCGTCTCCAGCGGGCTCCGCTAGCAGTTCCCGCAGCGGGAAGAGGGCAATCCCGCTGCCGGAGGCAACCCTCCACTCTTGGAAGGCCGGGGCCAGGGCGTCCGAATACAGCAGGCACGCCGCGCCGCTGGCCGAGACCAGCGGGCCGAAGCTCGCGAAGAATCGCTCGGTGGGCTGCTTGATGGAGGGATGGGAGTAGATCGACGGGAGCGCCTCCGCGAAGAGGGCGCCCAGGAAGCCCAGGGCCTGCTCCCGAGGCGAGGAGGACACAATGACAACGACCTCCCTCGGGGCCACTCCTCGCCGCTTCAGCCCGAGCCCGATGCCGCGGGCCCGCTCCACCAGCTCCGCCCACGTCAGCTCGAGCGTCTCACCCCCTTGTGTCGGAAACCGGAGCGCCCACTCATGCCCCTGGGAGCGGCCATGGTGCTCGAGCCGCTCCCTCAACGTCTCCGGGCTGGGCGTCTTCATTCGGGCGTGGCCAGGGCGACCGCGAGCTTGCGCGGGGTGTTGTGGCTGAAGAGGTCCGGGCAGGTGACTCCACAGCGCTCCTCGATGGTGGCGATGAGGTGGGCGAACGCGAACGAGTCGAGTCCCAGTCCCAGGAAGGTCACATCCGGATCCAAGGTGCGTCCGTCGCCGAGAAGCTCATCCAGGATCTGCTCCAGCACCGGTGGGAGCGGCGTGGCGGAGAGGTGCTCCCGCGGGCGACCCAGGACCTCGGAGCGGGACCCTGTCTCTTGAATCGGCGCGGCTTCCTGGACCGGCGCCCGTGGACGGCCAGGGGACTGACCCGTGAGGAGCTGGGCCAGGGAGGGGATGGAGGCGAGCACGGGGGGAAGCAGCGGGGGGCGGACCCGACCTCGCTGCGACAGCAGGCAGAGGGTGCCTTCCAGCTCTGCCCAACCGAGGATCTCCTCGCGCTCGAATGCGCGAGCCATGCACTCGGAGAACAAGTGCTCCATGTCGCAGGACTGCTCCGCGAGGACCTCGAGCAGGTCCTGCTCGACCGGTGATTCGGCGGAGAGGTCACCCGACGCTCCCGCCAGTGACAGGGTGAGCGCGGGTGATGGCTTCTCATACCGTGGCAGCCGCTGGGCGAAACGCAGCTCGAAGGCGACCTCCGGCCCGTCCTTCTTGCGCAGCACCTGACTTGGATTGTCTGGGAACGCCTGGGCGAGGAGCGCCTCCAGGGCGCCTTGTTGGAAGTCGATCAGGGTGGGGCCCGCCAGTCCGCGAAGGCTTCCATGGTGGGGATAGCTCAGCACCACCGCATCGGCGGCATCCCAGCGGGAGGTACACGCGCCATAGACGGGGAACCGCGTCGCCGCGGCTCCCTGCTGGGAGCCCGCCTCACGTGCTTGCTCCGGAGTGAGCTCTCGAAGGTGGAGATCCACCGGCAACGCCCTGGCCGGATTTCCCGCGACGATGACGTGCGCTCCCACGTCCGAGGAGACCGCACAGTGCGCCGCCACCACCACGCCCTCTCCCAACCGGGCTCCGCCCGAGAGCGAGACGTGCTGGCCGATCCAACATTGGCGCTCGACCTCGACTCCGAAGCCGCGCCGCTGCGACCTGGCCTGCGGGTAGCGCTCGACATGGTTTCCGCCTTCGAGGGCGGAGTGCGCTCCGATGGAACTGGCGCGGACCCTGACGGTGCGCTGGAGCTTGACGAAGGGCGCGAGGTAGGACTGCTCCACCACGACCATCGGACCAATCACCGCTTGGGGGTCCAGCTGGGTTCCCTCCAATAGCAGTGGCCCGCTCAGGACCGCATGCCCGCGAACCTCACTGTCAATCAATGCGACTCCATCACCCTCGATGATGCTGAACTCCTCGACCCGCGAGCGTGAAATCAGGACACGTCGCCCCTTGATCCGGACCGAGCTGGCGATGTGACTTGCGCCATCCACGAGGTAGATGGCGCCCATGGCCCAGAGCTGGCGCAACTCCTGGGCCCACTCACGCACAGGCAGCGCCACGAGGGAGTCCGGCTCCTCGACCGAGCACACTAGCTGTGCATCCAGGGAGGCGCGGGCATCGCCAATCAAGAGCTCACGTTCACCTTGAGGCGTCCGCGCGCCGAGGACGGCCTGGGCTGTCCATCTGGGGCGCCAGCCTTTCTGTTCGAGCACCTGCCCGAGGGCTGCTTGGATTTGCGTCTCGATAGCAGCGCGCAGGTTGCTCATGGCTCTTGCAGGGGGCGCGTCGGAGGAATGCCACGTCCGAAGGCTTGCAAAGCCTACTCCAGGGCATCGCCCCTGCAATCTCCAATTCCTGTGTGTCAGTGATAGGTCAGGACAGCTTCTACATCCTCAAGGAGCGGGCACCACCCACCGCGAGGTGCCCACCGCCAGCGCTCCTTCGCGGCGAGAAGTGCACAGCGGCTGTTCCCGTCCCCCGCACAGCAGGCCTCCCTGCGCCCACTGCGGAAGCGAAGCCACGAGCTTCTCCACGCCCCAGGGCGAAGCACGGGTCGCCCCGTCATCCCGCATCGAGTTGCCCCACGGGAACAGCCGGCCATCCGGACCCCGGGCCGCCATCTCCCATTCCTCGCTGGAAGGCAGCCGCAGCGCCAGGCCTTCAATGCGCGACAGCGCCGAGCACAGCGCTTCCGCCTCCGCGAGAGTGCACGGCAAGGGCTCCTCCGCATCCGGCCCTGCCGTCCCCACCGGCCCCTGCGAAGCCGCCATAGCCCACGCCGCCGCGGCCCGGCTCACGGGCACCCGAGCGACGAAGAACCCCGGTGACTTCACCCGCCGCAGCGTCGGCCCCGTCCCCAACCAGTGCTCCACCGGAGGCACCCAGCGCGCCTCCAACCCAGAGCGGCGCAGCCGGTACGTGCCCTCCCGTTCCACCACCGCTTCGGGCAGTCCCACCGGACGCGGCCCCGGATCCACCGGAGTCGTGAGCGCATGCAGCAGCAACGTGGGATCATCCCGCACGTCCGCGGGACCCGACAACGCGCGCAGCAACGGAGCCATCCGCTCACGCTTCGGCGAACCCTGCGGAGGCAGCGGCCTGCCCGCCAGCACCTGGGCCACCAGGTCCCGCAGGTTCGAATAGAACTGCCGGTCCCTCGGGTCCGCGCCCTCCCGCGTCGACGTGGGCATCCGAGCCGCGCGCAGCGCCGGCAGCACCTCCCGCGCCTGGAGCCGGGCCGCCGCCATCACCGCCGTCACCCGCACCTCCGCGTCGGCGTCCACCAGCGCCGAGCGCAGCACCGCGTCGACGTCCGGATTCGACGCCGATTGATCATGGATGAGCCAGCGCAACACCTGCCGCCGCTGCTCCTCCCCCGGCAGGTGCGCGAACAGCACCGAGCGGTCCGGGTGCGCCTCCTTCTCCGCCTTCAACCGCGCGAACGCCTCCTCCGTCCCATCCGGCACCAGCGACGCGAGCACGCGCTCCGCGGTCCGCGACACGCTGAACTCCGGATGGAAGCGCAGCGCCGCCACGCGCTCCATTGACGCCCGCTCGCGCAGCGCCTCCGTGGCCAGAAGCCCCAGCAGGACCTCCCGAGTCTCCGACGACGTCAGCAGCGCCGCGAGCGCCGGGGCCTCCAGCACCGGCACCGCCTTGCGCACGGCCGCCCATTCCCCCACGGCGTCAGGTCCGGAGAACTCGAGCACCCGCAGCCGGAGCACCGGGTTGAACGTGTAATGGAGCGCCGAGTCCGTCCCGCGCTTCACGTACACCGCCAGCTCCGGCTCGCCGGGGATGAGCGGAGGCGTCTGGCTTTCGGACTGGAGGAACCAGCCCAGCGCCTCCAGCACCCGGTCCATCGCCTCGAACGAAACCTCCGGCAACGCGACGAGGGCAGGGGAGCGCATCAGACGGGTTTCACTCGCGCATGCAGGGACTCACCCACCCGCGCCACCGGCCGCCCCTCCAGGCCCGCGAGGTACGCGCGCGCCGCCCAGAAGAGGTCCTTCCACTCCAGCGTGCCCGCCGCCGCCTTCATGGGAAAGGCCTCTACGAACGCCTCCCACGCCGGGCGCACCTCCTGGGCCGGGGCCTTCCGCAGCCGGGCCGTCGCCAGGTAGCGCACGAAGCCCTGGACGTTGAACCCGAACGTCTGCCCCGGCGTGAAGTCCTCCGTCAGCGCACCGCCGCCCACGAACCGCGCCGCCAGCTCCGGCGGCCCCAGCGCCAGCGCCACCAGTCCACACCGGTACGCCAGGTCCTCGTGCAGCGTCCGGCGCACCTTCATCAGCGCCTCCAGCCACGCCTCCACGGGCGTACTGGCCAGCAGTCCCTCCAGCACGCCCGCGCACTCCTGCGCGTTCACGAACGACACCACGTTGATGACCTGCGCGGGCCGCAGGGAGTCGAAGTCCCTCGCGACCTGCTGGAGCGCGGGCCCGGCCAGCCGCGACAGGGGCTCCGCCACCGCCCGGCCCTCCGAGGGCTCGCACAGCACCAGTGCCATGCTGAGCGTGTTGCTCAGGGGGCCCGCCTCCCGCGCGGGGACGTTCACGTTCTTCAACGCGGAAGGCGTCAGGAGCCTCAGCGTCTCCTTCGCGTTCGCGCACTCACGGCCACCGGAGAAGAGCGCGCTCCAGGTGGTGGGGATGTTGACCGGTTGCTCCGCCATGCGTCCTCCATCGCCCGTCATTGCTGCTTCTGCCGCTTCTCGAAGATCGCGAGGTGGCGCTCCCTGCGCTTGCGGTACACATCCTTGACGTGCTCCGCGGCCTGCCGCAATCGCCCGGGGAGCTCACCGTTCTGCATCTGTGCCTGGAGCTTGGGCAGGACGCGCGACACCGCCTGCACGCGCGGGTTCTTGCGCCGAGCCAGCCGCTGCGCGTTGTCCTCGGCCCACGCCGCGAAGTCCAGCCCCTGCGCCACCTCCACCAGCGTGTCGATGTCCTTCTCCGTCAGCGTGAACTCCTCCAGGTAGTCCTCCAGCTTCCCGTACGCCTTGACCTCATCCGGGAAACCCGCCGCGAGCAGCACCAGTCCCTTGGCCTCGCCCTCGCCCAGCTCGCCGATGGTCTTGAGGGGCGTGTCGCAGTACGGGCACGCGTTCGGGTCCGGCACCACTTCCGTGTCGCGCTTCGTGACCACCAGCTTGTGATGCACGGTGAACTTCGAACCGCACACGTAGCAGGTGACTGTCCTGGATGGAGGACCACGCATGGCGTCTTGACCTCATGGGGGCCATCGCCCCGGGAGCAGATCGATGAGACGGCGGCCAAAGGTCTCCGCGTCCACCTCGATGGGTTGTGAATAGTAGCCCGGCCCGCCCGAGTGGTACGCGCCGCCGGTGCCGGGAAGGTTGCCTTCCCACAGTGCCGCGAGCGGATGCGCGGACTTGCGCCCCAGCGACAGCTGATACGCCTGATAGGCCTGATAGTAGTGCCGGGACTCGTGGACGATGGTGCCCACCGCTTCGCCCACCGTCAGCCCCTTCGCGAGCACCAGCCGGCCCCGCTTCCGGTACGGCTTCAGCCGCCCGCTCTTGAGCTTCTGGAAGTTCCAGCTCATGTAGCCATAGTCATACGGCAGGCGCTTGAAGAGGACGTCCGGGCGCCGTGACTTCGGGATGCCCAGCGCATCCATGGTGGCCTCCACCGCCTCGCGCAGCGCCAGCTCCTTGTCGATGGGCGACAGCCCCGCGAAGCGCTTGGGGTCGAGCTCGGGAATCTGCACGAGCCGGTCGCGGATGTCGCGCAGCTGCGCGCGCTCGAAGGGCTGGAACTTCCGCGACTGCCACAGCTGGGACTCGGTGATGTCGAAGCCCCCCCATCCCAGCACCGAGCCCCCCACGAGCGTGCGGACCCGCTTGGTTTCGTCCAACCCCGTCACCGAGTCGACCACGTCCTCCACCGAGGCCGTCTTGACGGGGGCGGGAGGCATGAACTTCTCGTCGATGCGGACGATGGTGCCCGCGACGTCGTCGGGATTCAGCCCGCGCACCAGGGGCGGCCGGGCCTCCCGTTGGATGCCGTGCTTCGCGAAGAGGCCGGTGCCGGGTTCGGCGCCGTTCACGGCTTCCTCCACCCGCTTGAGCGCCTGATCCGCGACGCCGAGGTCCTTCGACTTGAGGGCCGCCTTCAAGTCCGCCTGGAGCTGTCGGACGCGCGCCAGGTCCTCCACCGCGCCCTCCGGCAGCTTCTGGGTGAGCAGATCCAGCTCGCGCCAGGCGCCGGCCACCCGCTCGACGCGCGTGGCAAGGGCGCTGGGAGGCATCTTCGTCTTGGGCCCGACGCGCAGCTCGATTCGCACCCGCCACTCATCCAGGGCGTCCTTGATCGCCGCGACGTGCGCCGGGCCCAGCTGGTGGGCGTGCGTCCAGCTGGGATCGTCCAGCGCCTCGCGCAGCAGCTCGAAGTTGCGGGGCAGGGTCCCGCCGGTGGAGGTGAACTTGCGGAAGCGCGGCTCTTCCTTGCCGCCCTTGACCTCCATGATGTGGAGGTCCGCCTTCGTGGGATTGACGCCGTCATCGAACTGGAACAGCAGCTCGTCGAAGCCGCTGCCCTGCTCGCCCTTGGGCTTGAAGGTGACGCGCTGGAACTCCTTGCCAGGCCCCAGCCGGTCGCCCAGGTTCTCCTCGGTCATCCGCAGGGAGGCGACCTTCTCCAACTCGTCGCCCTCCCTGCGGATGAAGTCGCCGCGTGTCTCCCAGCGGTTTCCCGAGCGGGCGGAGTGGATCTCCTCGATGAGGATCTTCTCGCCGTTCGCCTGGGTCTTCTCGACCAGGCGGTAATAGCGCTTCTCGTACACGCGGCGCTTCTTGTTGAACTTCAGCTCCTCCCAGGCCGGCCCCACCTGGGCCAGTGACTCTCCTTCCGCCAACTGCTGCGTGGTGCGCTGGAGCTGCGCCTCCGTCAGCGGCTTGCGCTCCATCGAGCCGATCTTCGGATCCTCCAGGTCGGGCCGCTGGAGGGAGTACGGGCCCACGTCCGCGCTCTCGTGAACGTGGGCGGTCTGGGGCCAGTCGCCCTCGGCCAGGTCCCCCTTGGGCACTTCGGGTTCGCCAGGAGGCTTGGGCGCCTCCACCTTGGGTGGCTTCGTCTCTGGGACCACCACCTCCGGCGGCTTCGGCTCAGGGAACAGCTCCAGCTGACCGGGCGTCGGAACCTCCGGCTCCGGCGGCTTCGCCGGCTTCGGCGCGGTGAACTCCAGCTCCAGCTGCTTGGGCCTCTCCACCTCCGGCGGCTTTCCCTCCGGAGTCGGCGGAGTCCCGGGCGGTTCCTTCTTGCTGAACAGCCGCGGCGGTTCATTCAGGTACTGCGGCTTCGAGCGCACGCCCTGGCCGAACTCCGCCATCTCCACCGGAGTGAAGGCATCCACCTCCTTCATCCGCTGGCGCAGGTTCTCCAGCGTCTTCTTTCCCTGCCGGATGCGGCGGGTCGCCTCCGCGGGCTCCAGGGTCACGCCGCGCTTGCCCTCCAGCGACGTGAGCAGCGACTCCTGGGCGGATATCTCCAGGCGCAGCTTCTTGCGGTAGAGCTCGAACTGCTTCTCGATGGGCAGCTTGTCCCAGTGCCGCAGCGCCGTTTCGTCCAGCGACTTCACCAGCTCACGCGTCGCCTTGTCGTGGCGCTGGAGCAGGTGCAGGCCCTCCTCGCCCAGCTCCGACAGGTCCGCGCCCGCCTTGATGATGATGGTGGGCTTGCCGCGCCGGAACATGGTGACGGCCTGCGCGGACTTGCTGCCGGTGAGCGCTTCGAAGTCGCCCTCGGAGAGCAGCTCGATGGGCGTGTTCGCGAACGCCTTTCGCTGCGCGGGCGGGATGTGCTCCAGCAGCTCCTTGCGCATCGCGCGCTGGAGCTGCTTGCGGTCGAAGTCGCCCGACATCTGCTTGAGCAGGCCGTCGTCGAACTCGCGCAGGAACTCCTTCATGTTCCCGGCGGGGTTCTCCGCCTTCCACTTCTTGAAGAGGGTCAGCCGCTCCTTGGGCGTGCCGCGGAAGTGGAGCAGGTCCTGGGTGCGCGGCGGCACGTGGGGCTTGGCGATGCCGCCCAGCGCGCCCAGCCCTCCTGACATCACCGCGCCCGGGGCCGCCTGCATCGCGGTGCCGGCCAGCACGTTGAAGAGCGCGTTGCCGCCCTTGTAGTTCTCGTCGTTGAGGACGTTGCCCAGGAACGCGGAGGGCACGGACTGCGCCAGGCCTTCCGCGCCCTGGGCCAGGCCGTGCGCCGTCATCCGCGCCACCACGCCGCCTTCCTCCGCCATGCGCGCCAGGAACCCCAGCTTGAGCAGCTTCGTGCCCATGCCGGCGGTGGCCACGGCGGTGAGGGCATCCACCGCGCCCACGCCCGCGTCGACGGCCGCCTCCTCCCAGCCGTAGGCGCTGCCCTTCATGGCGGCCTTGGTCAGCATCGTCACCGCGGCCGTCGCCACCGCCATGCCCACCAGCACCGGCGTGCTGGCCATGAACGCGCCGAACGCAGCCCAGAACCCCACGCCCGCGGGCGGGAAGAAGATGCTGACGATGACGCCGATGATGACCACCACCGCCACCACCACCGCGGAGAGGATGGTCACCAGCCGGTCGGTGATGAAGTCCACCTGCTCGCGGTGCATCTGCACCGCCTCGTCGGCGTACTCTCCCTGGCGCTGCACCCGCTCGGACTGCTGCTCCCAGTCGTCCTGCCACTTGCGCAGCCCGTCGACGGTGTAGTTCTTGTCCCCGGGCTTGGGGCGCATCCGCTCGTGCAGCTCCAGCGCGCTCACCTCGGCGTCGAGCGCGGACGCCTGGTCCAGCAGCAGCTGGTACTCCGAAGACGCCATGCTGTTGGTGGAGCGCGCCTCGAAGTGCACCCGGCGCCAGGCCCGGTCCGCCTTCTCCCGGGGCGTGACGGGCTCGCCGTAGTCCACCATGTCGAGGATGTCGAACTCCTCGCGCCCGCCCAGCTCCTCGTCGATGCGCGCGCGGAAGCGCTCGAAGGGCGTGCGCGTATCGCCAGGGTCGGCGGGGTGGTCCTTGGCCCACTCCTCGGCCATGGCCTGGATCTCCGCCTTCGTCTTCCCGGCGAAGACCTCCTTGAGCGCGTCCTCGTCCGTGCCCACGCCTTGCACGGCGTACTGAACGATTTCGGCGTCGGTGAGGTAGCCCTTCGCCAGGAGCGCCGCGACGGCCTCCCGGTCCGCGCCGGACGTGTCCATCAGGACGGCCTGCTCGAAGGTCGCCTGAAGGTGCGTGCCCTCCACGTAGGCGCTGTCGTACTCGGCCGCCAGCGCCTTCATGTTGGCCGGAGCATCCGCCTGGGCCTGGGCCTTCGCCTTGACGTCCACCTCCTTGCGTTCCTTCGCGATGCGGGCCTGGACCTTCTCCGGGCTCCACTTCTCCAGGAACTCCAGCTCGCTGATGCGGCCCTTGCGGCGGTCCTCCTCGGTGAGCGGTCCCTCGCTGGCGGGCTTGACCTTCGCCTCGTCCAGCGTGCGCTCGATGTCCAGCCGCTCCTGGATGTCCAGGTAGCCGTCGCGGCGCGCGTCGGCGATCTGCCGCTTGCCCTGCGCGGACATGGCGTCGCGGATGACCTTGTCGTCCGCGTAGAAGACGCTGGTGTGCTCGATGCGGATGCGCGCGGCATCCACCTGGAGCCCCTTGTCGTCGCGAAGGCCCTCGATGAGCTTGAGGTCCTCGCCCTTCATCTCGTCATGGAACGCGGCGCTGAGCGCGCTCTCGCCCGCGGTGCGCTGGGTCCAATCCGGGCCGTATTGCTTCTCGTACGACGCGTCGATGGCCTGGTTGCGCTTGAGCAGCTCCGCGCGGAACGTCTTGGAGTCCCAGCCGTACTGCTGCGCGTCTGCTTCCGTCTCCTTGCGGATGCGGTCGTAGACGCCCTCCATGGCCTTGCGGTCGGTGCCCAGGCCAAAGAACCACCCGCCGCGCATGGCGCGGTCCATCTCGATGGCGCGCGCGTCCTCGGTGCGGCCCTCCACCAGGGCGTGCATCTCGTCCACGTCGCGCGTCTGGAACGCGCCGCTGCGCAGCTCGTCGTCCATCTGGACGACCAGGTCCTTGCCGTACTTCTGCTGGTAGGCCTTCTTGATGGCTTCAATCTGCTCCGGCGTCTTGCCGCGAAGCAGGGTGAGGATGGCGGCCTCGTCCGTGCCCCAGCCCAGGCCGAAGAAGATGCCCTCCATGGACTCGTTCAGCTCGACGGCGGCGGCCTTGGCGGCGTTGCCGGAGAGCAGCGCCTCCGCCTTGTCCCAGTCGTGCGTGGTGGTGCTGAAGAAGTCGTCCAGCTCGCTCTTGAGCCGCTCGCGCAGGTTCTGGCCGTGCTCCTTCTCGTAGAGGACCTCGATGTAGTGGCCCTGGAGCGGGTTGAGGTTGGCGAGCGCGTCGAAGATCTTCTTCTCGTCCGTGCCCCACTGGTCCACGCCCTCCCAGACCTTGAGGGAGATGTTGCGCGCGCGGTTGCTGAAGAGGGGCTCCTGCTGGTCGACGACGACCTTCAGCCGCTCCAGGTCGGTGGACGCGAGCAGCTCCTTCTCCAGGGCCTCCATCAGTGGCTTGCGCCGCTGCCCGGAGATGCGCACGGCCAGGCCCTCCGCGAGCGCCTGCACCGCGTCCTTGCCCCCCTTGCCGTAGTAGGAGAGCAGGATGGCCTTCTGCTCCTCGCTGAGGGCGTGGTTGCCCTTGATGGCCTCCGCGTCCAGCTCCTCGCCCTGGCGCAGGCGCACCTCCGCGAGGAACAGCATGTTCTGATCCAGCGACGTCTTGTTCTCCGCCGCGCGAGCGGCCTCCCACGCGCGGCTCTCATCGTGGGCGGCCTCCAGCCAATCGATGATCCACCCGAGCAGCCGGTCCCAGAAGCCGCGCTCGTAGCCGATCTGCTTCGCGTGCCAGTCGTGGATGACCTCCCGGGCCTCCTTGCCGGCGTCGCGCAGCTCCTGCTGGTAGCGCTCCACGCTCTGGTCGATGTCGCGCTTCGCCTTCGTGACGACGGCGCCAATCTCCTTGCGGCGGTCGTCCAGCCACTTCTTGGTGGGGCGGTACGCCTCCGTGGCGGCCTTGAGCTTCACCGGATCATCGCCGGCGTCCTTCTTGAGCTCCCACTCGTCCTGGAGCGCGGCCAGCTCGTAGGCGTGCATCTGGTCGGTCGCGGCCTTCGCGAAGGCTTCCTTGAAGCGCTTGCCGTTCTGGTCGTACCGGACGACCCAGTTGCTCACCTTGGTGTCGACGGCCGCGATGAGCGCGTCGCGCTTGCGCCGGGCCTCGGTCAGGTCGACGCCGCCCTTGATGGCGGCGGCCTTGGCCTCGGACTGCGCGTCGAGCGAGGCGCGCATGCGCGACAGGGAATCGGCGAAGGACTTGCCGCCCTCCTCCAGGCTCTTCTTTGCCTCCTCGTGGGCCTTGCTGAGCGAGCCGGTGGTGGCGGCGTGCGAGTCCACCAGTTGCTTGCGGCGGGCCTCCACCTTCGCGTCCAGGTCCTCCTTTTTGATCTGCGCTGCGTCCGCGACGCGCTGGAGCTCCGCGGCGAAGATGGGGCGTTCAGCGGCGATGAGCGCAGTGCCCCAGGACGCATCCAGGCCGCCCGGGACATAGGCCTCGCGGGCCTTCTGGACGGAGGCGTCCGCGTACTTGTCCGGAGCGGCGAGCAGCCGCGCCAGCACGTCGCCAATGTCCACGCGGGCGAAGTCGGGGACGTTGATGGGCGCGGGTGCGGCCTGTTCGACGACGGTGATGCCCTTCGCGGGTTCCTTGGGCTGGACCTTCGCCTTCTTCTGCTTGTCCGCGGCGGCGGTGATCTTCTTCTGGAGGCGCGTCCAGTCCTTGAGCTTCTCCGGGTCGGTGGGCTTGGGGCCGCCGGGCTTGTAGACGATGTCGCCGAGCGGGCCCTTGATGAGCGTGTGCCCGCCGTCGTCGCGCATGAGCTGCGCGCCAATCTCCGGCACATGGCCCAGCGGGCTCTTCTGCAGGTCGGGGAGCCTGGCTTCCTTGACCTCCAGCTTCCGTTCGCACTTCGCATCCACCAGCGAGGACGCCTTGCCGGTGGGGTCGTCCGGGATGGCCGGAAGGTCCTTGGGCTGCTTCGCCGGGGTGATGGCCTTCTTGCCTTCGTCCTCCAGTTGCTTGAGGCGCGCGGCGCGGACCGCGTTGGGGTCCACGGCGGCCTGGGTGATCTTGAACGTGTAGCGGGGCGCCGGAGGAAGCTGGGGCTCCGGGACCCGAGCCGTGCTGCTGGCGATGCGGCCCTTCCATGCGGCGACCGGATCCGCGTCCGTGCCCGTCGCCGGAGCGGAGGGGATGGGCCCTGCCGTGACAGGCCCTGCCGGAGCAGGAGGCGGAGCGGGAACGAGGGCAGGGGGCTCCACCGCCGCGACGGCACCCGTTGGATCCGGAGCGGTTTCGAGCCCGTGCTGGATGCCTTGGACGCCCTGCGCATGGGCCGCGGCCAGCTCCTTCTGCCAGTCCATGGCGGCCGGAGGCACGGGCACCTTGGGGCCCGCGTCGACCAGGGCATCCGTCTGGATGGAAGGAGGCTCCTGGGGCCCTGTGCCAGGGGGAGCCTGACGGACGACGATGTGGACATCGCTCTGGCTCGACAGCTCGGTCACCAGCGTGTCGATGCGCGCGGCGTCGTCCATGCCGCCGGGAGCCGTCCCCGTGGGGATGGACGCGGGCGCGGGAGCTTGATCCGGCGTTGCCAGCTCGCCGCCCGCGCTGGGCGCATCGACGGTGGTCGCTGCAATGGCATCGGGCGCGGGGGAAGTGCTGCCACCCAATCCCGCCGCTTCCGACTCCTCGGTGACCGTAGGAGGCGCGAGGTCTGAAGCACGGGCCTCGGCGAGCCGCGCGGCGGTGTCTCCGAGCTGTTCAGCGGAGCCCACAGGCAGGACTGCCGTGCGCGCTGCATCACGCCGTCGAGCATCCTCCTCCTGCTGCGCGAGGGTCGCGGGCTGGGACGCGCCCGCCGCCTGCGCGAGCCCGGTGTTCGGCTGGGGCGAGAGCCCATGGATGCCCAGCTCCGCCTCGACGGCGCCGGGCGTGGAGAGCAGCGCGACCTCCGGCGGGTGGACCGGACAAGGCTCGAAGAGATGCGAGCGCGGACCGCCCAGCGTCCGCCACGCCGGGTCGCTCCATCGGCGCTCCAGGTCGCGCGCGGCATCGCGAAGCACGGGCCCATGGAGGGCAGGGGCCGCGCCCTTCAGTGACGCGAGCCGCGCCGCCAGCTCACGTGCGGGATTGGACGAAGAGGGGCCCCGGGGAACGACGCCTGGAGCCCAGGGAAGGGCCGTGGAGGACGAGGGAGTGCGCCCGGAGCTCTTCCGGAGCATGGCCTTGGCGGAGGCCTTCGGGCCCTGGTCACGGATGCGCACGGTCCCCCCCGCACCATCAGTGCGAGGGACGCTAGGTCATCTCCACATCGAGGACCAGCGAGGCCCGGATGGGATGTCCATGACTGCTCCAGAAACGGTGGAGCAGGTCGAAGTCATAACTCTCCTGCACGCGAGGTGTGAGCTTGCGACCATCCAGCTCGTGCGGGAGTCCACGTGAGAGCAGCCCATGCAGCACGCCAAGCAGCTCGTGTTCCTCCTCCGCGCGGTGGGACCACGCGGAGACGATGAGCCCCAGCCGCAGCGCACCGTTCTGCGCGACCGCCAACCGGTAGAGCGCGAGCGACACCGCGGGCCGCTTCCCCGCGAGCGCCTCCCGGGTGGGAGAGCCGTGGAGGACGTGGACCTCCTTGAGGAAGTGTTGTCTGAGCTGCGAGTCCAGTGCCTCCTGGAACACCTCCGCCACGCGCCGCAGGCGTGTGCCCGCATCCGAGGGAGCGTCCGCCTCCGGACGCCGGGAGAGCCGGCCCAGCTCATACAGCTCCAGCGCGACGGCGCGCTCCAGGTGCTCCTGGGCCAGCGGAGCGCCGGCCTGTTCCGCGAGGAAGATGGCCTTGAGCGCGGCGTTGCGGATGTCGCCGCCCGCCAGCCGGTGCCGCTGTGCCAGGCCCGGCAGGTCGAGCGTCCCCGCGCGAGGCACGCCCTCCGGAAGCATCAGCTCCCAGATGCGGCGGCGCTCCTCGACCTCGGGGAAGGGGAACTCGATGCGCGCGTGGAAGCGGCGCAGGAACGCTTCATCGATGGCCGTCTGCAGGTTGGTGGCGAGGATGATCAGCCCGTCGTGACGTTCGATGCGCTGGAGGAGGAAGCCGACCTCCAGGTTGGCGAAGCGGTCATTGGCGTTGCTGACCTCCGTGCGCGAGGAGAACAGCGAGTCCGCCTCGTCGAAGAACAGCACGGCGCCGGAGCGCTCGCCGTGGGACAGCACCTCGTCGATGTTCTTCTCCGTCTCGCCCACGTACTTGCTGACGAGCCGGGACAGGTCGATGACGTACAGCGGCCGGCCCACCGCATGGGCGATGACCTCCGCGGCCAAAGTCTTGCCGGTGCCGGAGCGTCCGGAGAACAGCGCCACCGGGCCGGTGTGCAGCCGGAAGCGGCGAGACAGGCCCCGCTCCTCGGCGACGCGGTCGCGCTGCGCCACGTAGAACAGCAGCCGCTCCAGGGCCGCGCGAGTGGTGTCCCGCACCACGAGATCCGCGAACGTCCGCGACGTCTCCAGCCGGTAGCCGTGGCGCAAAGGTACCTGGACGAGCCGCGAGGCAGCCGCACGAAGCGCCTCCGCGTCACCGCCCGGAGCCGAGTCGAACACGCGGCGGATCTCCTGAAGCGCACCCCGAAAGCCAGACGCCAGCCGTCCCGCGTCCGCCTCCGTCAATGACAGTCCCCGGGTCCGGGCCTCCTCCACCCACAGGGCCCGCCGCTGGACGAAGCCCGGAGCGGGAGCTTCATGGTGCGGTACAGCAACAGGCTGCGCGGAGTCCGCGAGCACCAGGGCCCGCCCGCCAAACCGTTGGCACAGCCCGGACAGCGTCTCCGTGACGGAGAGTGCCAGCCCCCGCTCGGCACCGGCCAGGTCCACGGCCAGCAGGGCGCCGCGCACGGAGGCCAGACGCCACAGGGCCCGGGCCATGGGAACCGGCTCCGGAGCCCCCGTCCACCGGGCGACGACCAGCGGCACACCGGCTTCGTCAGCGAGTCCCAGCGCCACACCCAGCCGTTCGCCCTCGCCATGCACGACGGCGAACGTCCCGTGTGAGGAGGAAGGCAGCACCTCCGGTCCATGCCACTCCAGGGACAGCTCCCCCAGCACGGAGGGGCGGGGCAGTTCCAGCAGGGCCTCGCGGACCTCTGGAGCCAGGTCCACGGGCCGGAGCATGGGAGGAAAAGCGCCCGCCCCCGTCTGCACCAGACCACCGCCCACCAGGAGCCCGCTGTCGGTCAGTGACGCCAGCAAGCGCTGCGCGCGAGCAGGCGTGCGTCCCAGGACGGTGAGCAGCAACCGCTCCACGTTCCAACCCTGCGCGGTCTCGTCCTGGAGCACGGCGAACAGGCGCGAGTACCGGGGCTCCAGCCACGTCGCGAGCAGGAGCAGCAGCGCCTCCTCCTCCACGGTGTCCACGCGAAGCGAAGCCCGCAGCCGGGCAAAGGGAAGGGGAGGAGAAGCCCCCAGGAGCGGCGTCTCCGCGAGCGCCGAGCTGAACGCGAGCTCCGCGGTGGAAGGGCGCACGGTGGTGCGAACGGCATCCCAGCCCGCTTCCTGTTCCCCCCGGAGCTTCGACGCGCGGGCCTCCTCCAGGTCACACACCTGGACGAGCAGCGCATCCAGACGCCTCAGCGTCTCCCCCCACAACGGATCCATGGGCGCCTCCAGCCGGCCAGCATACGGAGGGCGGGTGGATCCGGCCATGGACGGACCCGCGGGGCAGGTGCCACTGCGTTGGTATTCCGCCAATGGATTGGAGGAACTGCTGACCGGGTGGCGGGGCGGGTGGTAGAGACCGGCACATGACTCAGAGTGGTACTGAAGGGGTGTCGGCCCTGGACTTCCGGGAGGCGATGTCCCGGTGGGCGAGCGGGGTGGCGGTGGTCTCCGTCCGTGACGCGGACGGGATCGCGGCGACGACGGTCAGCTCCTTCAGCTCCCTCTCCCTGACGCCTCCGCTCGTCGTCCTGTCGCTGCAGCAGTCCTCCCGCACGCTCAAGCGTGTGGAGGCCGCCCGCCGCTTCAGTGTGAGTGTGCTGTCCACCATCCAACGCGACGTGTCGGTCCGCTGCGCGACGGGGGAGGCCGAAGGCCGGATGTTCGACGAAGGCGCCTTCGTGCAGGACAGCCTGGTGGGTCTGGCGTGCGCTCTGTTGGATGTGCACCGTTACGGCGATCACCTGTTGCTGGTGGGCCGTGTGGAGCGCATCCAGCGGGGAGCAGACGGAGAACCGTTGCTCTACTGGAACCGGGCGTATCGCGCGCTGACAGCGCACCCGGAGCCAGGGCCCGCCCCGAAGTAGCGAACGCGTAGCTGAAACCTCACTGAACCCGAAAGGACGCACCCCAATGCCCTTCACGCTGCCCGAGCTCCCCTACAAGAAGGACGCGCTGGCCCCTCACATGAGCCAGGAGACGCTGGAGTTCCACCACGACAAGCACCACGCGGCCTACGTCAACAAGCTCAACGAGCTGACCGCGGGCAAGCCCGAGGCCAGCAAGTCGCTGGAGGACGTCATCCTCAGCAGCGACGGCGCCGTGTTCAACAACGCGGCCCAGGTGTGGAACCACACGTTCTTCTGGAACTGCATGAAGCCGGCCGGCGGTGGCAAGCCGACGGGTGACATCGCGGCCGCCATCGACCGCGACTTCGGCTCCTACGACGAGTTCAAGAAGCAGTTCACCGAGGCCGCCATCACGCAGTTCGGCTCCGGCTGGGCCTGGCTGGTGAAGGACGGCAACAAGCTGGCCATCATGAAGACGGCCAACGCGGACCTGCCGATGAAGCACGGCAAGAAGGCCCTGCTCACCGTCGACGTCTGGGAGCACGCCTACTACATCGACTACCGCAACCTGCGCGCCAAGTTCGTCGAGGTCTTCCTCAACAGCCTCGTGAACTGGGACTTCGTGAACGAGAACCTGAAGAACGCCTGATGTGAAGTGACGGGAACCGCGCGGCCCGGCCCGGCACGGTCCGGAGCGGCGCGGTTCTCGGATGCGTTTTAGCGCTCGCACCAGTCAATGCGGCACTTCTCGAACTGGGCGTCACAGGCAGCTTCCTGCGCCGGCGTCGTCGCGTTGCGGAAGCACTGCGCGCGCCTGTCGATACAGAAGGCACAGGGCCCCGCCGCCTCGGCCTGGGTGTTGGTGAATCCCGCCGCGAATCCCAGACATGCCGCCACTGCCGCCAGCGCCATCTTGAGCTTCATCACGACCTCCAGTTGGGGTTGGACCGCAGTGGAAGTCTAGCACTGTTATTCCGGGGAAGACCGGGCTCTGGCCAATCCCTCGACCAGAAACAGCCGGGAAAGCGCCGCGTTGTAGCTGTATGTGTAGAACTTTCCGTCCTCGGAGATCGCCATCGTCATCACGGAGATGAGGCCCGGCATGACGCCTCCCGCTGGGACGGTCAGGTGCGGCGTGCTCGCGCCGGTCTTCACGTCGACCCTGGAGACGCGCACCGGGAGCGAGACGCTTCGCAGGTAGAGGGCTTCTCCACTCGCGTCCCAGCCCACCACCCAGTGATCCGTGAACCGGCCGGGGACGGTGCCCAGCGCCTCACCCGTCTGGGAGAACAGGCGGAGGCTTCCCTCCGCGTCCACGGTCGCGAGGCGGAGGCCATCGGGTGAGATGACCGTGTAGAAGCCCATGCCTTCCGCCGTGATGGGCCTGGGGGCTCCGGCGCCGGGTTCGAAGACCCAGAGTCGGGCGGGACGTCCCTCTTCGTGCGCGCGCAGCAGCAACCGCTTCCCATCCGGAAACCAGCGCGCGGAGAGCACCGCGGTGACGGGCTCGAGCGACAGCGACCGGGGCTCTCCCGCGCCCGTGGGCAGCAGCAGGAACTCCATCCGCTCGCCGTAGCGCACCGTCAGCACCTGCTTGCCGTCCGGAGACAGCGCCATGGGGATGCCGTCACCCAGGCGGATGGGTGGGGCGCCATCGGTGGTGCGCAGATAGGCGCCGTAGGTGGGGCCCTCCACCTCCGCGCCCTCGGCGAAGAGGAAGGTCCGGCCGTCGCGGGACATGTCCGTCATGAACGACGAGTCCGACCACGTCAGGTCCTTCTCCGCGCCCGCGTGCCCGAACGCCAGCCCCGTGCGGATCACCGGGTGATCCACCAGGACGGAGCCGTCCCGGGAGATGTCATGCAGCACCATCCGCCCGGCGATCCGATCCACCGGACGCGTCGTGCCGTGCAGGTCGACCGCGAACAGCTCGGAGTCCGCGCCCGTCCGGGAGGCGGTGAACCACACCTCCCGTCCATCGGGAGCCCACGCCAGCCCCCGGATGCTCGCCCAGTCCGAGGAGAGCTCGCGGGGCGGACCGTCCTTCTCCAGCACCCAGACCCCGCCCCGGTCGTCCTTGGGGTGCTCATGGAACAGGAAGGCAATCCGCGCCCCGTCGGGGGACACGCGTGCGTGGCTGATCCATCCCTGGGATTCGAAGCGCACCGTGCCGGGGGGCTGCTCCAGCCGGAAGTTCTCGCCCACGCGGCGCACCACCGCGAGCGGTCCATCCGCACGTCCCCAATCCGCCTCCAGCACGCCATCCAGCACGGCCCGGGGCGCGCCGCCCGCGAGCGGCATCAACCCCAGCGTCCCGCTGCCGTGGTCGGCGTCGAAGAACCGGGGCTCGAGCAGCACCGCCAGGTCCCCCTTGGAAGACGCGGCGAGCACATCCGCGTGCTGCCCCAGCGGCTGTGACAGCGGACGCTCCGTGCGCGCGCTGTAGAGCTGCGCGGGTCCTCCCTCCCACGCCGCGCCATAGAGCAACGTGTGTCCGTCCGCGGAGAACCGGGCGTTGAGCACGTGGCCCCGGCGGAACGTGACGGGGCGGTACGTCGGCCGTGACGACGGGTCGGTGGCCACCGCGGGGGTCGCCTGCCGGAGTCCAAACGACATGAGTCCACCGGCCACGAACAGCAGCAGGACCGCGACAGCCGCGAACAGGGCAGGGCGTGGAATCACCCGGCGCCGCTCGGCCAGGGGCGCACCGCGAGCCGCGATGGACTCCAGGGCGAAGGCCAGGTCCTGCGCGGACTGGAACCGTTCGCCGGGGGCCTTCGCCAGACAGCGAGCAATCACGGTCCCCAACTCCCCCGGCAGCACGGGAGGCGCATCGCGGAGCGCGGCGCTCATCCGTTCCACCGGGCTGTCACCGTCAAAGGGAGCACGGCCGCTCACGGCCTCATGGAGCACCGCGCCGAGCGAGAACACATCCGCGCGAGCATCCACGCCCTGACCGCGGATCTGCTCCGGAGCCATGTACCCGGCGGTGCCCACCACCGCGCCGCTCTGGGTGAGCGAGGCGTCCTCGATGCGCTCGGTGAGCCGGGCCAGCCCGAAGTCGAGGACCCGCGCGCTGCCGTTCGCGCACAGGAAGATGTTCGCGGGCTTGAGGTCGCGGTGGATGACGCCACGCGCGTGCGCGGCCGCGAGCCCCTGTGACAACTGGATGCCCAGCCGCACCGCCTGCTCCGGTGGCATCGGCCCCCGCATCAGCCGCGCCCGCAGGGTGACCCCCTCCAGCCACTCGGTGACGAGGTACGGCACGTCCTCCTGGGTCCCCACGTCGAACAGGGTGAGCAGGTGGGGATGGGACAGCGCACCCACCGCGCGAGCCTCCTGTTGGAAGCGGGCCAGGCGCTCCGGATCCCGGGCGAAGCGGACCGGGAGCACCTTCAACGCCACGTCCCGTCCCAGCCGCCCATCGCGAGCCCGGTACACGTCCCCCATCGCGCCACTGCCCGCATGGTCGACGATGACGTACGGCCCCACCTGCTCCCCAGGAGCGAACGAGCGGGGCGGAGGAGCCGCTTCCGCGAACCGGCCCTCCGCGTGCCACGTCGCCGCGACGGCCGCGAGCAGCGACCCGCAGGAGTCACAGCGGGACAGGTGCGCCTCGGCGAGGGCGCGCTGCTCGTGCGGCAGGCGGTCCTCCACGAAGGCGAGAATCGTTTCCTCGGAGGGACATCCCGACATGGTGGGACGGGACTCTAGGAGCGTTCGCGCTCAGGGCAGAAGTGGGGGGACCGCGACCCGGTACGCGCGGAAGGGCAGGGTCGGAGTCCCGGGCGCGCCGAAGAGGTACCCCATCTGCGACTCCAGCACCCAAGCGCCGTCCGCGGTGAGCGCGGCGGCGGTCGGCTCCCCGAACCCGTTGGCGAGCACCTCCTTGACGCCCGAGCCTTCACCGAGCGTCACGATGGAGGCCTGACCGGCAGTGTTCTCCACGACGAGCAGCCGCCCCGAATCCACCCACTCCAGGCCATCCGGCGTCTCCAGGGCCGGGCTCACCGGAATGCTCACGGGAGCCGCAGCGCTCCCATCCGGCTGGATGTCGATGGCGAACAGCGTGCCCGTGTCGCTCTTCACCACGTAGAGCCGGCCCGCGCCGTCGTAGGCGATGCCGTTGAGCGTGAACGCGCCCTCCTCGGAAGGGGCGAACGCATCATCCGAAGCCCAGGTGGTGAGCGCCGTCCCACCCACCGCGAGCCGGACGACGATGTTCGTGAATGAGTCCGTCGCATACACATTGCCCGCCGCGTCGACGGTCACGTCGTTGCAGAAGCCACTCTCTCCGGGCATGGGATGGCTGGCCTTGAGTGCGCCCGTGGAGAGCGCATACGCGGCCAGGTGCGCGGGCTGCGCGGGAGGAAGCAGGTCGTCGTAGGTGCAGGCCCAGAGCGTGTCGTGCGCTTCATCCACCGCGAGCCCGTAGATGCCAAAGGCGGGGCGGCCCGGGACGAAGACCTCGGCCCCGAGCGCGCCCGGCTTGACGCGAGCGATGGCGCCCGTGCCCAGGCTGCCCGCGTAGAGCGTGCCGTCCTTCGCGGAGGCGATGCCCTCTGGATAGAAGTCTTCGCCGGGCCACTGCGCTTCGGTCGGGACGGAGCGGGGGGCTTCGGGGAACGGCTCGCAGGCGGAGACGGTGGCGGCAAGGGTGACGACGGACAGCCAGGAACGGACGCGCATGAGGCTTTCCTCGGTGAGGCCCGGAAGGGGCCTTTCGACGCCCTGACACCGGCCGGGAAAAACCTTGCAGCGAAAGTTCAGCTCCCCGGACCGAGCAGCCGCGTCAGGCTGAGGTCCACCTGGCTCACGACCAGCGCCGCGATGCTGTCCACCGAGGACGCGCCCACCCCCAGGCGCTCGCAGAGCCGCCGCGTCGTGGTCTCCGCCACCTGCTCCCGCGCGCGGCTGAGCCACCGGGACACGGTGGACATGTGGACGCGGTAGAGGGCCGCGATGGCGTCCAGGGACAGCGCCTCCACGTGGTACAGGCGCATCAGCGTGCGGTCCCGGTCGGACAGCTCACCCAGCGCCGTGCGCACGGACTCCGTGAAGGCCTCGCGGTACCGCGAGCGCAGGTGCTCGAGCTCCGGCCCCAGCTGCTCGCCGAACGCGGACTCGACGGAGTCCTGCGCGGCGGAGTCGGCCCGGGCCTCGGAGCGCTTCAGGTTGAGCGCGATGCGCAGCGCCGCCACCCGCACCCAGCCGCCCAGCGCGCCGCCACCGGTGAACTCCGCGATCTTCGGCTCACCCGTGAACAGTCGCTCGCGGAGCAGTTGCCGCACCTCCGCCACGAACGCGGGCGAGCGGTCCACGCCGGACACGAACGCGCCGACGTCGCGGAGGTAGCCGTCCTCGAAGAACTGGAGCGCGGCGCGGTCGTGCCGCAGGCACCCGGAGGCCAGGTACAGCTCCGAGAAGGCAGGCGAGGCCCCTTCGAGCGCCTCCAGGAGCGCTGTCGGAGATGTCAGCCGCTCCGCGACGAACGTCACGAAGGCGAGCGGCTCCAGCTCCACTCCGGGCCAGCGCGACCGGGCGCGGTCGAGCGACGCACGGAGCAACTCCTCCAGGCGCGAGGGCTCCGGAAGCGAAGCAGGCGCGCGGCCAGGGGCCGCGAGAAAGGCGGAGGCCAAAGGAGTGGGCGCAGGGGACACGCCCGGGACGCTAGCACCCCCACCGTCCGTCCAAGCCCACGTTGCTGGTGACCCCCGGAGTTCCACGGGCGAGAATGCCGGAGCGCTTCACTTCCCAGAGGACACCGCCATGCGCGTCATCAACTTCAATCCCGGCCCGGCCGGCCTCCCCACGGCAGCGCTGGAGCGGGCCCGGGACGAGCTGCTCGACTTCCAGGGCACGGGGATGTCGATCATTGAGCACAGCCACCGGGGCAAGGCGTTCGAGGCCGTCCACAACGAGACCCTCGCCCTCGTGAAGGAGCTGCTGGCCGTCCCGGACACCCACGAGATCCTCTTCCTCCAGGGCGGCGCCTCACAGCAGTTCGCGCAGGTGCCCATGAACTTCCTGCCCCAGGGCGGCTCGGCGGACTACGTGGTGACGGGCGGCTGGAGCGAGAAGGCGGTGGACGAGGCGCGCTACTACGGCACGCCGCGCATCGCCGCGAACACGGTGGACAAGGACAAGCGCTTCACGCGGATCCCCACCCAGGCCGAGCTCCAGCTGGATCCAAAGGCCGCCTACGTCCACATGACGAGCAACAACACGCTCTTCGGGACGCAATGGCACACGTTCCCGGAAGTGGGGCAGGTGCCGCTGGTGGCGGACATGAGCTCCGACATCCTGTGGAAGCCCATCGACGTGAGCCGCTTCGCGCTCATCTACGCGGGGGCCCAGAAGAACATCGGGCCGTCGGGCATCGTCCTGGTGCTGGTGGAGAAGTCCTTCCTGGCGAAGGGCCGCAAGGACATCCCGAAGATCTTCCGCTACACGACCTACGCGGAGAACAACTCGCTCTACAACACGCCGCCGACCTTCTCCATCTACCTCTGCCGCAACGTGCTCGCGTGGATCAAGGGCGTGGGCGGCCTGAAGCAGGTGGAGGCCTGGAACCGCGAGAAGGGCGAGCTGCTCTACGCCGCCATCGACCGCAACGCGGGCTTCTACCGGGCCCCGGTGGAGAAGGCGTCGCGCTCGTACATGAACGTCGTGTTCCGGCTGCCGGACGAAAAGCTGGAAGAGGCCTTCGTGGCCGAAGGCGCCAGGGCCGGCATGGTGGGCCTGAAGGGCCACCGCATCACGGGAGGCATCCGCGTTTCTTTGTACAACGCGGTGACCGTGGACCACGTGAAGACGCTGGTCTCCTTCATGGACGACTTCGCGAAGCGCAACGGGTAGTTCCCAGCTCAAATAGACAGTTGCCAAATTGTTAGGCTTAACACAACTCGGGCAGATGAATCGGGCGCGACAGTAGCCCAGTGACGGAGGAACGCGGTGAGTTGGTCGGTCTATCTTCGGATTGGTTCGCTGCTGGAGGTCTGGCATGAAGAGATGCCTTCTTCGGTCGCGCTTCTGTTTGGCCCCGAGGACTTCGTGACCGAAGGAGTGCCCGAGTTGGAGAGTGATGCCCCGTCTCCTTCGTCGGCTTTTCGCTCCACAGTCGGCCGCTGCAAGCGTCGGCTGTCGGCACTTGGCTATGACTGGAGCTTGTTCCTGGCCTCCTACCGGGAGGGGGTGAGTGGCCGTGTCACACTCGCCATGGCCATGGGCTGCCTGGCTGTCATAGACATGGACGCAGCCGAACGACTTCCCGCGCTCTTCGAAGCGACTTCACCTGAAGAGGACCTTGCCGCGCTGGGACGCGTGTGCATGTGGCAGGCCAGGGAGGACTCTCATCGAGAAGAAGGAGCCATTCTCCAGGAACTGCCTGGGGGCGGTGAAGAACGTGGTTACCAGCAGCACTTCGACATGGTGTTGCAATGGGCCCGCGACAGGCCGGAGGCGTACGATGTGCTTTTTGCTGCCCGCGCTGTCGAGTTCATCATCTGGCTGCGTAGGCAGTCTCCGGATTTTGGCTGGCTGTTCTTTGTGAGGGCGATCCTGGAGGCATTTCAGGATGATGAATTTATTGAATTCGATATCGCTGGACGCATTCGGCAGTTCATTGAGGATGGACGCGAGGTCGAACCGAACGATTTTGCATCAGCGTACGTGCAGGGCTCAATCGAGGCGCTCGCAGATGATGCACGCCTGATCGGCCGCCTGTACGCGGTTCTTGCGGACCTTGAGAAGAAGGTCGGTCGGAATTACTGGGGGGCCCGAGCTGCGGGGCTGTTGGAGCGCTTGCTCATGGGGGAGGGAACAGCGCAGGTGCGGGGACGTCTGCTGGAGGATCTATTGGAGTCCCTGGTACGGATGGACCCGCAGTTGCCGGTGGTTGAGAAGAACCTGTTGAATGAGACAGAAGAAATTGACCTCGTCCTCCAGAACCAGCTTCAAAGCCCATTCTGGGCTGCCATGCAGAGCCCGCTATTGTTTATCGAGTGCAAAAACTGGAAGACCGTCGTGGGCGCTCCCGAGGCCCGTATCTTCGAGAGCAAGATCCGTGAGCGAGGCAATTTGTGCAGGGTCGGCATCTTTGTGTCGATGGCGGGTTTTTCCGACCCATGTCTCCAGATTCTCCGCCGTGTCCAGAGTCAGGGGTTGATCATCTTTGCAGTGACCGGACAGGACTTGAGGCAGATGGTTGGGGAGCGTGTCTCCTTGACTGAATGGCTGGCCTCAAGGGGAATGAGGCAAATCGTTTAGTTTTGCTCGATTCAGGAGGGACGGAGACCTTGTCGAGAACACAGCAAAAGCAAGATGTTGATATCTGGCAGCGCTTTGGAGAGGCCGTCAGAGTGATTGCAGATGCGTATGATGTCTTGGGTCAAGAGCAGTATGTTAACGCTATTGCGACGAGCTTGAAGGCGACTCCCCAGAGTCTGAATCTTGCGGACGTTCCAGCTCTTTACGAACTGATCGGTTCTGTGGATGAAAGACTCGTCGGTCTATACTTATTCGAGGCTTGCTTTTCCGGTTACAGAACTCAGCAGGGAAAGCCTCTGGCTCAAACGTTCATCGAGTCGTGGGAGCGCAGCAAGAAGGAACATGAGCCGGCATCGCCCGGAGTGAATAGGGGTAGATTAGAGAAGCATCTGAACCGCGACCCAAGCGGGTGGCATGCGCTCTATCTCGGTAAAGGAAATAACCTCCGTGGTCGAATCTCGGATCACCTCTTTGGTAATAAATATAAAGGATGGTCCTGTCTCCGACTTGGGGAGCGATTCAAGGTCTTTGAAGGCGTTTCCTTGCGCCTGTCTTGGTGTGCGATACCCATGGGCGCTGATCACTACGATCTAGTCATTCCGTATTTCGAGAAGCGATTTCATGAGTTGTGGGAACCAATAATGGGAAATAGCCGGTGAGATATGTAGTGTCTCTTCTGATAATGTCGAACGGTACCCGGTAAGCAGGACACACTGGTGACGGAGTCGCATTGGGGCGAATCGGGCGCGCCTTTCCGAGTCCGAGAGGCAGGCTGCTGGGTGTGGGCCCTAACTGGTACAAACCCAGTACCAAGATTCGTAATTTACGCGCGGCAGCCAGGGCGGTCGCCGCCGCGTAAGTGCGGTAGGGCGCGGGAATCGAACTCGCCAGGGGCTGCTCTCGCAGCCCCTCACCGGTTTTGAAGGCGAGTACGATTCCATACGCCATCAGAGGGAAAGTGCCCCCATTCAGGACTCGGAAGGCACGTGCTAACGACTGATGACCGAAAGGGAGCGCTAATAGCGGGCGCCCTCATCGTCCCAACTGGCAGCCCGTCTCCGGGTCCACTCCGAGCCTCCCTCTAAAGCAAAGAAAGTACAGGCACGGGTATGTTTTCGGGCACGCCTGTTCCAAGTTGGCCGTAAGTGTTGTGTCCCCAGCCTACCAGGTATCCGTCAGACCTCAGCGCCAGTGAATGCCCAAATCCTATTGAATACCCAAATGTGCCGACGGCTTCTGTGACCCCGGTCAATGTCGTGACCTTGCTGGGGGTTGGGTTGGTGTTGTCCTGATTGCGTCCCAATTGCCCGTAGTTGTTGGCGCCCCAATCCCAAAGCGTTCCATCGGCAAGCACCGCCAATGAGTGATGTTTGGCCGCCGATACGGCTACTGCTGATCCAATCCCTTGCACCTGCGTGGGGACAAGTCTGGGAATTCCCGTCCCGTCTCCCAGTTGGCTGGTGTTGTTGATTCCCCAAGCCCAGAGCGTGCCATCATATCGTACCGCCAACGAGTGAGCTGCGCCGGCAGCAACAGCAACTATCCCACTTAATACTTGCACTTGGACAGGAGTTGCTCTGTTGATGGTCGTTCCATCTCCCAATTGACCGCTGCTGTTGTCCCCCCAAGCCCATACTGTCCCATTTGAGCGCACGGCCAACATGTGCCCATTGCCAGTTGCTATGGCCACAATTCCGCTTAACCCTTGAACCCGGGTCGGAACGTGTCGGTTGACCGTAGTGCCATCTCCCAATTGCCCATAGGAGTTTTCCCCCCATGCCCACAAAGTGCGGTCGTAACGCAAAGCCACAGAGTAGTCAGATCCCGCAGCCACGCTCGCGATTCCACTTATTCCTGGCACTTGCATGGGTATGGTTCGGCTTGATCCAGTACCGTCCCCCAGTTGCCCTACAGTATTGGAGCCCCATGCCCACAGCGAGCCATCGTCTCGCACTGCAAGCGAGTGACGCCTACCTGCGGCAACGCTAACAACGTTCCCCAATACCTCTGCCGGCGCCCAGCGATTTTTTGTCGTTCCGTCTCCCAGTTGCCCCTCGTTGTTTGCTCCCCATGCCCACAGCCCTCCATCAGATCGTACTGCCAACGAATGGTCGTTGGTCGCTGCCATCGTGACTACTTCATTCAGTATCGTCCTTGGAGAGAAGTAGACGCTCCGGCTTTCATCGCCCCTCTGTCCGTTGACATTCCCGCCCCAGGCCCAGATTGAGTTGTTGGCGCGCATGGCGAGTGCGTGGGTCCGGCCCGCCGCCACTGCGACGACACCACTCAGCCCTGATGTTTGAACTGGCACACTGCGTGCGATGGTAGTGCCATCGCCCAATTGGCCATACGTGTTGATTCCCCAGGTCCACACTGTGCCATCGTACCGCACTGCCATCGAGTAGTCGGGGCCGCCTTCCACGCTTACTATCCCACTCAACTCTGTTACCTGAACGGGACTGGACCGACTAAGAGAACTGCCGTCTCCCAGTTGACCAGAGTAATTGCTTCCCCAAGCCCAGACGTTTCCGTCGTAGCGGAGTGCCAAAGAGTGAGACGTCCCCGATGCCACTGCGACGATCCCGCTTAATCCTTGGATTGGCACAGGAACTCTGCGGGTGACGGTAGTTCCATCTCCCAACTGGCCATCGTAGTTTTCCCCCCAGGCCCATACCGTGCCGTCGGAAAGTACCGCCAGTGAGTGATTGGCACCTGCTGCTACTGCTACCACTTCCTGTAGCCCAGCCACCATCTGAGGCGTTCTGCGAGCAATCGACGTACCGTCCCCTAGCTGCCCATGGTCGTTTGCTCCCCAAGCCCATACGCTTCCATCGTAGCAGAGTGCCAAGGAGTGAGTCGCTCCCAAAGCCACAGTGGTGACTCCGCTCAATCCCTGTACCTGTACAGGATCCCCACGAGTGGAAAGAGTCCCATCGCCCAACTGGCCGTCGTCGTTCCTGCCCCAGGCCCACACCGTGCCGTCGGAGCGCACTGCCATCGAAAAATCATCACCGCTATCTATGCTTACCATCCCACTCAGCCCCGGTAACTGACCTGGCCAGTCCTGGCGATACCAGCCATTCGCTGATACGTAGCGGGTGCCTACAGTCCAGACTGTGCCGTCAGAACGAATAGCTAGAGAGTTCATGCTTGATGCTGCGATGCGGTCGCGAGCTTGCGCGCTCTGTAGTGTGAATTCCCGAGCAGCCTGTGCTGGCGTCTGGCTGGATGGCTGGCCACAGCTGATTGTTAGCCAAGCTCCGAGAAAAAGTGTTAGGCATTTGTAGGTCCACTTCCATGCACTGCATGGCGTCATGTTGCTCCTGATTTTTTGTCAAGTTCGGCTTGGAGGATTGCTGGATCTCGCACTGGCGCAGCGCGGGCAGATAGTGATGCAATGAAGCCAACGACACTCTTTGTATGCCCTCTGGTTGGTGGTGCTGTCTGTGAGGATTTTATGGTTTTATAGCTTTAGCCAGATTGGCTTGAGTTTCAAGCTCGCGGCTGGTGTTCGGGTTTCTTGTCGCATTGGCTGGACATGGGGTGAGGGTGACGCGGTGGGTTGTTGTTGCCCCCCCCCCTTTCTTCGGGTGCATTGCGCAATGCGCCCGGCCTAACCCAAACCCGCCGCACAGTAGATTCGCTTTGGATTCGCTTTCGGACGCCGAGGTCGCGCAGGCTGCTGGTAATCTCCCTGTCCGTCGCCGCGTTGAGGTTGTCCTTCAGGAGGCTTGGTGCCTCCTCCGCTACCGTCAGAAGGGGCGCGTTCACTGGGCGCCTCGTTGGCGACATGCGCAGGAGCCACTGGAGGATGGCATCCTGCTGCCCATCGTTCATCGTCTTGCAGCGTTCCTTTGCCTGGGACTCAGCGCAAGGAGCTTCCTCCGAGAGCCACTACTTCTCGTCCTGACGAAAGTGCGCCACGGCTTCCGCCCAGAACTGCGTCCGGGCTGCCTTCAGCGCCTCAATGTCGATGGACGTGCAGCGTTCTGGTCATCAGCGCCGACGGTCGTTCGGTTCGTTGCGCAGGCACTCCTCGTGCTCCTGGTTCTGTTGTTCGTAGCCGAAACGGCAGTCGCTCAGGCAGAGGCTGCAGCGTCGGTGTCGGGCGCACGCCGCATCGAATTGCCACCGGACGACGTTCAATTCGCACCCGAGATCGCGATCAGCTCTGAGGGGGTGAGAAAAATTTAACGCTTCTGATGCGTCCAGGGGATGCATAAGCGCTGCTGTGCGAGCATGAGTCGCCATGGCGGGGCGCAGACGGTCGCGAGTGCGCGTGCTCCGGCCGAAACGGACGCAGGTGCTGGCGGCGCGGACCTACGAGCAGTTGGTTGACCCAGGTCATCCGGTGCGCGCCGTCTGGGCGGCTGTCGAAGCGCTGGACATGTCGGACTTCGAGCGCGCCATCCGTTCGCGTCCACATCACGCGGGTCGTTCGGCGGTGGACCCTCGGCTGCTGCTGGCGCTGTGGGTGTATGGGCAGATGGAGGGCCTCTCCAGTGCTCACGCCATTGCGGCCAGGCTGCGTACGGACGTTGCGTATTGGTGGTTGTGCGGCGGCGTCAGCGTGTCGGCGCATACGCTGTCTTCCTTCATGACGCATTCAGGCCCTGCCTTCCGGGCGTTGCTGGGCAAGCTGCTGGATGACCTGTGCAGCCGCGGCGCCGTACACCGGCCACGGCGACTTGCGCAGGACGGCACGCGTGTGCGTGCCTCCGCAGGGGCTGCCTCTTTCCACCGCAAGGCCACCCTGCGGAAGCGGGCAGCGGAGGCGGCTGCCGCCGGCCCGTGCCGGCAGGGCGCGAGCACCAAGGCACGTGCAGCACGGGAACGCGCTCGGGCCGATTTACAGGCCCGGGCGGCACTCGCGCTCGCTGCATTGCCGGCAGCAGCACGGCGTAAGAAACGTGCGAAGGGGGTCGCTCATGGCGAACCCCGAGCCTCTCTCACCGACCCACAGGCCCAGGTGATGCGCATGCCAGACGGCGGCTTCCGTCCCGCCTACAACGCGCAGGCGGTCTCGGACGTCGAGAGCAGGTTGGCATTGGCCGGTCGTGTCACCGATGAAGGGGCGGACTCAGCACAGCTGCTCCCGATGGTGCACTGGGTCGCCCGCGTCCTGGGACTCAAGCCCGAAGCCTGGTTGGTGGACGGGGCCTATCGGAATCTCAAGGTCTTCTCCGCGCTCGAGTCACAGGGCATTCGTGTCTTTTCTCCCTTACCGGCGCGCAAGAACCTGCTTCCACAGGAGGAGCGGAGCGGGGGCCGACGAGGCGACCCTATCAATGCGTGGCGTGCGCGGATGCAGACACCCGCAGGCAAGCGCACCTACGCCCAGCGCGCACCGACGGCGGAGTTGCTCAACGCGCAGGTCAAGGAGCGACAAGGACTGCGCAGGCTTCACGTACGAGGTCGCAAGCGAGCCGAAGCTGCGTGGTTGCTCTCACTCGTCGCCCACAACCTCCTGCTCGCCATCGCGCAAGGCTGGCTCGACGAGTCTGAAGGCCCATTTTTTCTCACGCCCTGAGCTCTCGACGGCACTCTTCTTTGATTCCGACCGGATGTGCGACAGTGTCGAACTGGAGGGGCGGGATCGCTGTGCACTTGTGGATGTGGCGCAAGCCACCATCCGACTGGTGCCTTCGTGGCGTGTAACTTCATGTGAGTGGTTTGTTTGGTCGTGCGATTCAGAGATGGCGCAGCCTCACTGGAAGCAACCCGAGGGCCGTTTGCCCTCAAGCCCTGGGAGGAATCCGGGCCGCGCACTGTAGTGTTCGGCAACTTGATGTTCCTCTAAACCAGAGGTCGCGATTCCTGGACGTCTGGTCTGTTGCTGAGGCCGATTTTCCGGGCCCGGGCACCACCTGCCGTTCGGGAATCGTGATCGGTCGTTTAGGGAGCATCCCGTTGGGGATTCCTCGTCGCCCATGACGGCGGGGTTCGCTGCCAAATCTCCCGCTGCTTCCTGCTACGCAGTAACGCGGCGGTAACGCAGTCGAGTGGACTGGTCTGGACGCACCTGGACGCAGCAGGGACGGTATCCATGGGGCAGAGGAGGCTTGACCCCCATGGAAAGTATTGGCGGTAGGGCACGGGAATCGAACTCGCCAGGGACTGCTCTCGCAGCCCCTCACCGGTTTTGAAGACCGGGCCGGCCACCAGGTCCGGAGGCCCTACCGCTTCCGATTACCGCCGCTCCGCGCCGGTCCGTCAACCACGGTCACGGCTTGCGCGCGAACACCACGGCGTACTCGTCGCAGTTGAACAGCGCGGGCCACTGGAGCTGCTCCGGTGTCATCCGCATCGCCTTGTGCACGTCCGCGCGCACCTGGTGCAGGGACGTGCTTCCCGGATTGCGCTCCAGCTGCGTCATGCCCCGCAGCGCCACCAGCGCCGTGTTCACCGCCGGGTACACGTCATCCGCGATGGACTCCACCTTCGCGTCCTGGAACCCCGCCCGCCTGAGTTCCTCCCGGTAGCGCTCCGTCGACCAGACGTTCTCCTCCGGAAACGCAATCAGTCCCCGCCAGTAGCGGTAGCGCAGCCTGGCCCGCAGCCCCGCGCCCGACTCGCGGTCCGTCTTCTGCGCCATGTCCGCCATCACCAGCCGGCCTCCCGGCTTCAGCACCCGGAAGGCCTCGCGCAGGAAGTCCTGCCGCGTCCGGAAGTGCATCGCGGACTCCAGCGCGAACACCACGTCGAACGCTTCCGCACCCGGCAGCGCCGTCGCGCTCCCCACCTCCAGGCGGACCACGTTCTCCAGCCCCGTCAGCTTCACGCGCTCCCGGCCCACCTTCACCTGGTTCGGCGTGATGTTCACCCCGAGGATGCTCGCGGGCTTGAACTCCTCCGCCCACAGCAGGTCCTGGTCCGCGTACCCGAAGCCGCAGTCCAATACGGCATCCCCGGGCCCCAGCTTCGCCGTCCTCGCCAGGAGGCGCGCCATCTCCGCCTGCGCGGACCGGAACAGCTCCCCCACGCGCTCCACGTTGGTGTCGTCCACCTTCTCCACGTGCTTCCAGTAGCCCAGGTTGATCCAGAAGGGCTCCCGGCCCGTCGTCACCCGGATGTCGCTCGGCGTCGGCATCCCCGCCACCCAGGCGCCTGTCTCCTTTGTGTAGAAGCGCTCCGGATCCGCCAGAAACGCACTCTTCAGCCGCGTCGCGACCTGCCTCACGTTGACCATCATCGCCAGCCTCCTGGGCCTTCCATCCGACGGCCGGAACCCTAGTCCTTGTCACGGTGATTCCGGACCTGGCCTGTCTGCCGGTTTTCACTGGTGAAAGGTGCGGGGACGCCCGCCCTCCGTCCCAGGGGGCGCCTTGTCCGGCGCGTCATCCGGGCTCCATGATGGGCGCTCTTTTCCACCATGCGCCGAACCTTCCGTCCCGTCCCCCTGACTCCGGGCTTCCTTCCGGCGTCCGTCCTGCTGCTGTGGCTGTGTCTGTCCTTGAGCGCCGGGGCAGCACCGGCGGCGACGAACGCCAGGCCGTTCCGCGTCGGGCCTCCCGCCGCGTGGGTGAAGCCGCTTCCCATTCCTCCAGACCCCGGCCCCACGCCCGAGGGCGAAGAGGAGACCAGCGTCTCCCGGCTGCTGATCGAGGAGCAGGTGCGCGTGTCGGGTCCTTCGCGCGAGCACTACCTGCACTCGGCCCAGAAGGTCCTCTCGCCGCAGGGCATCGACCGCGTCACGGACATCCAGTTCCGCTTCGATCCGACGTACCAGAAGCTCACCGTCCACGGCATCTGGCGCATCCGTGACGGCCGCCGCGAGGACGTCTTCCAGCCCGCCGAGGCCCGCGTCATCCAGCAGGAGACCGAGCTCCAGAACCGGCTCTACAACGGCACCCTCGCCGTGGTGCCCTTCCTTCGCGACGTGCGCGTGGGCGACACCGTGGAGGTCGCGTACTCCTTTCAAGGCGCCAACCCCGTCTTCGGCGGGCGCTTCTCCGACGTCGTCGGCGTGGGCCGTTCCTATCCCGTGGCCCACTTCGCCTACCGGCTGCTATGGCCGGAAGGGCGGGGGCGCACGCTCTTCATCCGGGACTTCGCCGCGCCGGGCCTGTCGCGCTCGGAGTCGATGCTCAACGGCGAGCGCGAAATCATCCTGGAGCGCCGCCACGTGCCCGCGGTCCGCCACGAGGACGACGTCCCCGGCTGGCAGCCCGTCTACCCGTGGATCCAGTTCAGTGAGTACAAGGACTGGAACGACGTCGCCCGCTGGGCCTCCACGCTGTTCCAGGTGCCCGCGCGTTCGAAGGCGCTGGCGCAGGAGGTCCGCCGGCTTTCGAAGGAGCCCACCCCGGAGGCGCGCTTCTTCGCCGCGCTTCGCTTCGTCCAGGACGAGGTGCGCTACCTGGGCATCGAGATGGGCCCCAACTCCCACCAGCCCCATCCACCCGACGAGGTCCTCCAGCGCCGCTTCGGCGACTGCAAGGACAAGTCGCTCCTCCTGGTATCGCTCCTCAAGGGGCTGGGCATCGACGCGCAGCCGGCGCTCGTGAGCACGGACCTCACGCAGCTGCTGGACGGCTTGCGTCCCACCGCCACCGCGTTCAACCACGTCATCGTCCACGCCACCGTGGACGGCCGCGAGCTGTGGGTGGATCCCACGGCGACGCTGGAGCGCGGCGGGCTCGACAGCTACGCGCCGCCTTCCTACGGCCGGGCCCTCCTCGTCGCCCCCGGCACCACGGCGATCACCGTCATCCCCACGCCCACGCTGACGGAGCCCTCCATCTTCGTGGACGAGACCTACGTCGCGATGGACCGCGACGGGGCCGCGACCCTCGACGTCGTCACCACGCGCACGGGGGATGCCGCCAACTCCATGCGCCGCGCGCTCGCGGGCACGTCCCTGTCCGAGGTGTCCCGCCTCTACTTGAACTACTACGCGAAGACGGACGCGAAGATCTCCGTCGCGAAGCCCATGACGGTGGACGACGACACCGTGGAGAACGTGCTCGTCATGCAGGAGCACTACCGCATCGAGGACTTCTGGTCCTCGGGGGGGAGCCGGGAGTTCCGCGCGCATGCCCTGCGTCAGTACCTCGCCGTGCCGAACTACTCCCACCGCGCCTTCCCGCTGGCGGTGGAGCACCCGGTCCACGCCCGCCACCGCATCACGCTGAAGGCCGGCGAGCTGCCCCCCGTCAAGACGGAGTACGAGGTCGTGGACGGTCCGGCCTTCCGCTTCGTGGCCGACACCCGCGCCAGAGGCCAGACGCTGCTGCTCGACTACAGCTACCGCAGCACCGCGGACTCGGTCCCGCCCGAGCGCATCGCCGAGTACGTGGAGGCCGTGCGCGCCACCGAGGCGCAGCGCGGCTACGCCATCCAGCTCAGGAGCCGGGCCCGCCGCCAGGGTTCCGCTCAGTCCGGTGAAGGGGGTGCCCTCCTCCTGGGCGTCGTCGCGACGGGCCTCGTGCTGTGGTTCGTCATCGCGCAGGGCGGTCCGGTGGGGCTCTGGCGCAAGGGCCGCGCCTGGGGCCGGCGCCGCGCCTTCGCGCGCAAGTTCGACGCCGACCATCGGGGCGACAGCGCTGGATCCGCCATCCCCATCACCAGCGCACAGGAGCTGCTGTCCAAGCTGGACCGGCTGCGCTGCGCCTGTGGAACCACCAGCGAGGCCCCCCGGGACTCGCTCCGCCACGAGGCCGTCGTCCTGGGCGAGCGCCACCTCACCCTGGTGCAGTGGCAGTGCCCCGCCTGCGCCCGCGCCCGCCGCGCCTACTTCGAGGACAAGGGCTCGCGCGCCGCCTGACGCCTACTGACAGATGCCCGGGCAGTCCGCGCTGCCCCCGGGCTGGCACGTGTCGGACGGATCATCCACGCAGGTGTTCCCGGACACGTTCCCCGCGCAGCCCCCGAAGAGTCCGCCGCAGCACTCGACGTAACCCTGCGGCACGTCACACGGCGTCGGGAAGGACTGGCACGTCTCGCTCTCCGAGCGCGCGAACACCACCACCTGCGGACACGTGCGCGGCTCTTCTTCGTCGTCGCCCAGGCAGCCCGTCAGGCCCAGCACCGCCGCCATCAGCCCCAGCTTCGTCCATGCATGCATGGCGCGCATCAGGGCAGGGGAGGACAGGGCTAGTCCAGACCCCGCTCCCACAGGTCGTCTTCATCCAGACCCATCAAGTGCCCGACTTCGTGCATCACCGTGATGCCAATCTGTTCGATCAGCTCCTCGCGGGTGCGCGCGAAACGCTCCAGGTTCTTCTGGTACAGCACGATGGAGGGCGGGAAGTGATCCGCCGCGTCCATCACGCTGCGCTCGCCCACGGGCGTGCCCCGGAACACCCCCAGGATGCACGGCGACAGCGGCGGCTGCTGACCCAGCAGGTCCTCATCCGACGGCAGGTCCTCCACCGCCAGCGTCACGTTGTCCATGTACTGCTTCACCTGCGAGGGCAGGGCGCGCATCGCGTCCTCCACCGCGCGGTCGAACGCCGCCTCCTCCAGGGCGACCGGCGGCGGCAGCTCCTCCGGCGCCAGCGCCTGCGCCCGGGAGAAGCGCTTCTTCGCCTCCTTCGCGTCCCCGCGCCGTTCGGCGACGAGCCCCAGGTAGTGGTGCGCCCACGCCTCGTCCGGCGCGTCCTTCAGCACCCGCTCGAAGGCCTCCTGCGCGGGCGCGAAGCGGCACAGCTCGAACAGCGCGATGCCCCGCTCCAGCTGCGCGTCCGGCGAGCGCGGCATGTGCGTCAGCGCCTGGTCCAGGATTTTGAGCGCGGACTCGCATTCCCCCAGCTGGTTGAGGCCCATGCCCTCCAGGAGGAGGAACTCGTAGACGAGCTCCACGTCGTCGTCCCGCTGCGCCAGCTTCCGCCCGCGGCCGCACCACTCCAGCCCTTCCTCCACCGCCTCGCGGTCCTCGCCCGTGCGGCAGACGAGGAATTCCGCCGCGCCAAAGAGGATCTCCAGGTCTTCCGGGGCCATCTTGAGGGCAGCGCCATAGGCCTTGCCCGCGTCCTCCAGGCGGCCCACCTCCACCAGCGCGGCGGCCCGGTAGTGCAGGGCTTCTGGTGAGTCTGGAACGTCCCGGAGCAGGGCGTCGGCGCTGGCGAGCGCGGCCTCGAAGTCTCTCGCCTCGAAGGCGTCCGCGACCCCCTCCAGCCGCGCGTCCAGGTCCCGCGCCTCCCCTTGCTTCGCCATGCGCTTCGCCATACGGGTCGGCAGCTAAGAAGCCGCCCTTCGCGTTGTCAACGACCGGCGTCGCTGTTACCTTCCAGCGCCCCGTTTCGGCCCGAACCCCGTGAACATCCTGGTCGTCGACGACGATTACGAGCTGTGCACCATGCTCTCTCGCTACCTGGAGATGCATGGCTACACCGTGTTCTCGGCGTCGGACGCGCTCCAGGCCCTGGACATCATGGAGCGTCACCCCGTGGGGCTGGTCATCACCGACTACCTGATGCCCCACCTGGACGGCATCCACTTCACGGAGATGCTGAAGGCGGACCCCCGCTTCCAGAACATCTCCGTCCTGATGATGACCGCCAGCACGGACGAGAAGATCTCCGACCGGGGCCTGCGCAAGGGCGTCGCCATCACCCTGCAGAAGCCCCTGGACATGGGGCAATTGCTCAACCTCGTGCGCTTCGCGGAGTAGGGCCTTCCTTGGGTTGCCCGGGCCCCCCACCCGGGCGGGCCGGAAGGCGTCCTCAGGCCCACACGCCTGCCCCTTTCCGTTGACATCGTTGATGCGGCCCTTATGTTGGCGCTCGACATGGCCGAGTGCTAACGGCCATCCCCATTCGTAGAAATTCCCCAAGTATTTTAGGAGGTTGCGATGGCAGCGAAGGAAATCTTCTTCCATCAGTCGGCGCGCGATTCCATCCTGCGCGGCGTCCGGATCCTCGCGGATGCGGTCGCGGTGACGCTCGGTCCCAAGGGCCGCAATGTCGTCATCGAGAAGAGCTTCGGCTCGCCCACCATCACCAAGGACGGCGTCACCGTCGCCAAGGAGATCGATCTCGAGAACCGCTTCGAGAACATGGGCGCGCAGATGGTGAAGGAGGTCGCGTCGAAGACCTCCGACAAGGCCGGCGACGGCACCACGACGGCGACCGTGCTCGCGCGCGCCATCTATGAGGAGGGCCTGAAGCTGGTGGCCGCCGGCCACAGCCCCATGGACTTGAAGCGCGGCATCGACAAGGCCGTGGAGGTGGTGGTGGCGGAGCTGAAGAAGCTCTCCAAGCCCACGTCCGACAAGCAGGCCATCGCGCAGGTGGGCACCATCTCCGCGAACGGCGATGACACCATCGGCACCATCATCGCGGACGCGATGGAGAAGGTGGGCAAGGAGGGCGTCATCACCGTCGAGGAGGCCAAGGGCCTGGAGACGACGCTCGACGTGGTGGAGGGCATGCAGTTCGACCGCGGCTACGTGTCGCCGTACTTCGTCACGAACCGCGACCGCATGGAGGTCGTCCTGGACGACCCCTACATCCTCATCAGCGAGAAGAAGGTCTCGTCGATGCAGGACATGATCCCCGTGCTGGAGCAGGTGGCGCGCTCGGGCAAGCCGCTGCTCATCATCGCGGACGACATCGAGGGCGAGGCCCTGGCCACCCTGGTGGTGAACAAGATCCGCGGCGTGCTGAACGTGGCCGCGGTGAAGGCGCCGGGCTTCGGCGACCGCCGCAAGGAGATGCTCAAGGACATCGCCACGCTGACGGGCGGCATGGTGGTGAGCGAGGAGCTGGGTCACAAGTACGAGAACCTGACCCTCACGGACCTGGGCCGCGCCAAGCGCATCACGGTGGACAAGGACAACACCACCATCGTGGACGGTGCCGGCCAGAAGGCGGACATCGAAGGCCGCATCAAGCTCATCCGCACCCAGATTGAGACGGTCACCAGCGACTACGACCGCGAGAAGCTCCAGGAGCGCATGGCGAAGCTCGTGGGCGGCGTGGCGGTCATCAACGTCGGCGCGGCGACCGAAGTGGAGATGAAGGAGAAGAAGGCCCGCGTGGAGGACGCGCTGCACGCGACCCGCGCGGCCGTCGAAGAGGGCATCGTCCCCGGCGGCGGCGTGGCCTACATCCGCAGCCTCAAGGCGCTGGACGGCCTGAAGCTGGGCGGTGAGCAGGACTTCGGCGTGGACATCATCCGCAAGGCGCTGCAGGAGCCGCTGCGCAAGATCTCCAGCAACGCCGGCATCGAGGGCGCGGTCGTCATCAACAAGGTGAAGGACGGCACGGGCGCGTTCGGCTTCAACGCGCGCACGGAGGTCTACGAGGACCTGGAGAAGGCCGGCGTCATCGACCCGACGAAGGTCGAGCGCACCGCGCTGCAGAACGCCGCCTCCGTGGCGTCCCTGCTGCTCACCACCGAGGCGATGATCGCCGAGCGCCCCAAGAAGAAGGCCAAGGGCGGCGCGGGCGGCGGCGCCATGCCGGAGTACGGCGGCGACGACATGGACTACTGAGCCGACGTAAAGGCTCCGTAGCTTCGTAGGGTTTCCGGCCCCGGTGGGCCTCGCGAGAGCGGGGCACCCGGGGCCGGAGTCTTTTCAGGAAGCGGTCTTCTTGAAGGCCAGGCCCAGCTCGCGGCTGAGCGCCGTGGTGTCGGAGAGCAGCTTGGGCAGGCACGCGGCAGCCCCGGCGCGCAGCGACGCCAGCGCCGTGTCCATGGTGAGGTGTTCCGCCAGGACGACGAAGGGCGCGCCCTGGCTCAGGGCCCGGGCCAGCTCCAGCGCCTTCTTGCCGTAGGCCGGCGCGAAGTCCCACGACACCACCACGCCCACGGGCGGCTCCATCGTGGCCACCTCCGCGCCCGCGACGATGCGCGCCTCCAGCCCCAGCAGGGCCAGCGCCTCCGAAATCAGCCGCGCGGTGGCCGGGTTGTCCTCCAGCACGTCCACCCGGCGCACACCAGCGCTGGGGGCCGGCACGGGCGGCGCGGCCGGCGTGTACAGCGCCTGCCGCAGCAGCGCGCGCACCTGGCGGATGTCGTCGAAGGGCTTGAGCAGGTAGTCCACCACGCCCAGCTGCAACGCCTGCTGCGTCGTCACCAGCGAGGGGTAGCCCGTCATCAGGATGACGCGCGACGCGGGGTCCAGCTTCCGCGCGTGCTGGGCCAGCTCCAGGCCGGAGATGCCGGGCAGGTTCTTGTCCGTGACGATGAGGTCCACGCGCGACGAGCGGAGGATCTCGAGCGCGGCCTCGCCCGTGGCCGCTTCAATGACCTCGCACTCCTTGTCCATCAGGTCCTTGAAGACCATCCGGATGATGCCCTCGTCGTCCACCACCAGCAGGCGCTTGCGCGGCGGGCGCGGCGCGTCCGTGGGCGGGAAGAGCACGCGGAACACCGTGGCCGGGGGCGGCACCTCGCGCAGCGTCGTGGGCGGCACCAGGGCAATCTGCGCGTGGTGCTCCTGCGCGATGCGCCGGCAGACGGCGAGCCCCAGCCCCGTGCCGCGTTTGCTGGCGGAGACGTAGGGCTCGAAGATGCGCGTCTTGAGCTCGTCCGGGATGCCCGGTCCCCAGTCGGACACGTAGAGGGCCGCGGACGCGCCATCGCGCGCGAGCGTCACCTTCACGCGGCCCCGGCCGGACATGGCGTCGCGGGCGTTGTTGAGCAGGTTGAGCGTGAGCTGCTCGATCAGCCGCGCGTTGCCCTGGATGGTGAGGTCCTCGGGGGCCTCCACCTCCAGGGAGATGCGCGCCGAGTCCGGGTTGACGCTGAACACCTTCGCCGCCGCCCAGATGGGCGCGGCCAGGGACAGCCGCTGCTGCGGGGCCGGCCGCTCGCTGGCCAGGCGGATGAAGTCGGAGACGATCTGCTCCATCCGCTCCACCTGCGCGAGCAGCAGCTTCAGCGGGCCGCTGGAGCCCCCTTCCTCGGCGAGCAGCTGGGCGTAGGCCTTCGCACCCAGGAGGGGCTGACGCAGCTCGTGGAGCACCTCCGCGGCGACCTGATGGGTGTGGGCATTGGCGCGTTGCAGCGCCACGGCCGCGAGTCGTGCCTTTTCCAGGTCCCCCGCGTCCAGGGCCTGGAGCAGCTGCGCGAGCGGCGAGGGGGTCTCCATGCGCGGGAGCATGGCGGAGGCAGGTGTTCACGCGCAACGCACCCCCCGCGGGATTCGGTTGACCGCGCTCGCGACCGAACGGATGCTCGCGCACGCCCTCCAGCCCGGCCTGACGGACATTGCTGCTGCCCGCTCGCCCGCTGGGGACTCTCCCTGTCGCTGAGGTCCTCATGCCGCAGACGAACCCGTTCCACTCGCTGGTGCCCCGGAAGCTGACGGACTCCGAACTGGCCCGCTCCATCCGGCTCAACATCGAGGCGGAGCTGGACGCCATCAACCTCTACGCCGCGCACCTGGACGCGACGGACAACGAGGAGGCGAAGGCCATCCTGCGGCACGTCATGGATGAGGAGCGCGAGCACGCGGCCCTCTTCTGGCAGCTCATCGCGCGGTTGGATCCGGAGCAGGCCCAGCACGACCGCGAGGCGTCGCAGAAGTACCGCCTCATCACCACCGGCGCCTCTCACGAAGAGGTGGAGGCGGTGAGCGAGGGCGGCGGCAGCGAGCCTGCCGAGGTGGAGCTGCCCAAGCGGCTCACCGTGGGCAGCCTGCGCAAGTAGCGCGCAGGTTCCGGCCTTCATCCCTGACCCTGCGGGGGCGGGGGATTCTGACGGCGCTCGGCCGGGGTGGCTTCCAGGTCCTGCGCCGCCATGTAGACGACGTTCCGGGTGCCCCGCTTGCCCCGGTACATGGCCCGGTCGGACAGGTCCAGCAGGTGGTCCTTGTCCTGGGCGTGCTCCGGGAAGCTGGCCACGCCGATGCAGGTGGTGAGCTTGAGCGCCAGCCCCTCGCGGCCCAGGAACTGATGGGTCTCCATGGTGCGGCGGATGCGCTCGGCGACCTTCAGGGCCCCGCCGGAGTCCGTGCCGCGCAGGAGCACCACGTACTCGTCACCGCCGAAGCGCGCCACCACGTCCGGGTCGCGCACGCACCCCTTGAGCACGCGCGCGGCCTCCACCAGCACCCGCGAGCCCACCAGGTGCCCGTGCGTGTCGTTGATGGCCTTGAAGCGGTCCAGGTCCAGGAACAGCAGGGAGAAGGGGCGCTCGGTCTGCAGGGCCTCGTTCACCTCGCGGTCCAGCACCAGGTGCAGGTAGCGCGTATTGAACAGGCGGGTGAGGTCGTCGACGTAGGCCAGGTCCTCCACCGCGGCGAAGCGGCCCAGGTTGCGCAGGGCCAGCGCCCAGTTGCGCACGAGGAAGCCCACCGTCTCCGCGTGGTGCTCCGCGGGCGCGCTGTCGTGGAAGAGCACCGCGTGGCCCAGCACCAGCTCGCCGTCCACGGCGGGGAAGGAGAGGGTGCGCGGCCAGGGAACTTGAAGCCCGTCGAGCTCCACCGGCGAGCGCGTGCCCGAGAGCCGCTCGATGAGCTGCGGCACCAGTGCCTCGTGAAGGTCCACCGGCAGCCCGCGCATGCCGTGCGAGCGGAAGCCCGTGCCGTTGGGGTCGCGCTCCAGGAGCATCACCGCGGAGGCATTGGCCATGGACTCCAGCGCGTCCGACGCGGCATTGGACAGCCGCTCGCGGTCGAGCGTGGTGGCGATGCGCTGGCCCGCCTCCAGCAGCGCGACGTGCTGGCGCAGGGACGCGTTCTCGCGCATCAGGTCGCGCGTGGTGAGCGCGCGGCGCAGCGCGTGCTCCAGGGCCTCCGGCGCCACGGGCTTGACCAGGTACTCCGCCGCGCCGCTCTTGATGGCGCGCACCGCGGGGGCCACCTTGTCCAGGCCGGTGATGACCAGCACCTCCACGCCGGGGTAGCGCTCGCGCACGTGGCGCAGCACCTCCATGCCGTCGCCGCCGGGGAGGATGAGGTCGGTCACCACCGCGTCGAACCGCTCCGCGGAGAGGGCGGCCTTCGCGTCCGCCACGGTGGGCACCGCCGTGACGAGGTGTCCCGCGGCCGTGAGGTAGTCGCCGTAGAGGTTGCGGGCGATCTTTTCGTCGTCGACGAGGAGCAGTCGCGCCATGACTGTTCAGGGCTTAGCACCCAACGCTGGAAGGCTGCTAGGGTCCCCGGCCGTGCCCTTTGAAAGCGGACGGCGGCTCTGCCTGCTGGTGGAGGCCGGTGAGACGCGCTACGCGGTAGAGGCCACGTCCGTCATCGAGGTCGCGATGCCGGGCGCTCGCGGCGCGAGTCTGCGCGGCGTACTGGAAGTGAAGGACCTCGCCGCGCTGCTCGGCGGCCTGCCCGAGGACGTGCCGGGCATGGTGGTGGTCCTGGACGTCAGCCCCACGCTCGCGGTGCGGGTGCGCTCCGTGGTGGAGGTCGCGGATGTCGCGAGGGATCCGTTCTTCCTGCTGCCTCCGGGCCTGGCGGACTCGCTGGCGCCGCTGAGCCGGGGTGCGGTGCTGCACAAGGACCGGCTGTACCTGGAGCTCATCGTGGAGGCGCTGCCGCACCGGGCGGGCCCCCGCGCGACCCCGCCGGAGCCCCGGCCCGTGCACTGGGCGGACGAGCCACCGGAGCGGGCGCTGGTGCTGGAATCACAGGGGGTGCTCTTCGGTGTTCCCCTAGGTTCGGTCTCCCAGGTGGTGCCCCGGGGCGAGGCCTTCAGCGTGCTCCCGGTGCAGAGCGGGCCGGTGGCGGGCGTCTATCCGCACGCGCAGGCGCTGTGGCCCATCTGTTCGATTCCAGCGCTGCTGGGAGCGCCGGCCCGGGTGGAGGAGCTGTTCGTCCTCACGGAGCTCGCCGGCCGGAACGTGGGGCTGGCGGCCACCCGGGTGCTGGGTGTGCTGCAGAAATTCAAGCCGGCCGAGCTTCCCGGAACGTTCCGGGCGCCGGGGCTGCCGGATCCGGTGATGTTACTGGACCTGCAGCGCATGTTTTCTTGATCGGCCCAAAGCGCGAATCCTAAGCTTCTCCGATTGACACAGGGCGTGCAGGCAGGCTTGCTCGCCCGAAATCTCAAACGAATTCAGGGGGGTATGCGCCCCCCGAGGCCGGAGCCGATGCCCAAGAATCTACTGATCGCCGACGACTCGCTCACCATCCGCAAGGTGATCGGGATGATCTTCGCGACGGAAGACTTCCAGGTGACCGCGGTGGACAACGGGCTGGACGCCATCTCCCGCACGCGCGAGCTGCGTCCGGATGTGGTGCTCGCCGACGTGATGATGCCGGGCAAGAGCGGCTACGAGGTCTGCGAGGCGCTCAAGAGCGACCCCTCCACGCAGGGCATCCCGGTGCTGCTGCTGGCCGGCACCTTCGAGGCGTTCGACGAGAACCGCGCGAAGGCCGCCCGGGCGGATGACCACATCACCAAGCCCTTCGAGAGCCAGATCCTCCTCGACAAGGTGAAGGCCCTGGTGGGCCAGAAGTCCAACACCATGCCCGCGTCCGCCGCGACGCGCGTGCTGCCCCAGACCAACGCTCCGGTGGCCCCGGCCGGTGCGCCGCCCGCCGCCGCTGCGCCTCCGGGTGCGCGTCCTCCGGGTGCGCCGCCTCCGGGCGCTGTTCCTCCGGGTGCGCGTCCTCCGGGCGCGGGTGTGCCGCCGCCGGGTGCGCGTCCTCCGGGCGCGGGGGTGCCGCCGCCTCCGGGCGCTGCGCGTCCGCTGCCGGGGGCCGTGCCTCCGGGCGCGCGTCCTCCGGGTGCGCCGCCTCCGGGCGCCATGCCGCCGGGTGCCCGTCCTCCTCCGGGGGCTCCGCCTCCGGGCATGGGCGCGCGTCCTCCGGGTGCGCCGCCTCCGGGCGCCATGCCGCCGGGTGCCCGTCCTCCTCCGGGTGCGCCGCCTCCGGGCGCACGTCCTCCGGGTGCGCCGCCTCCGGGCATGGCCGCGCGTCCTCCGGGCCCTGGCGCCCCGAACATCCCGGGCGGCTTCCCGCGTCCTCCGGGCGCCGCGCCGCTGCCGTCCGCGCCTCCTCCGGGGGCCGTGCCTCCGGCCGCCCGTGCCCGGGATCCGTTCGGGCTGGGCGCTCCGGCCGCTCCGCCCGCCGCTCAGGCGCGGACGGAGAGCATCCGCATCGAGGACTCGCTGCCCGAGCCCACCGGCGCGGAGGAGATCTCCCTGGACATCGGCGGCCCCTCGCCGGCGACTCCGCCCGCGCGTGCCCGTCCGGCCGCGGATGGCGGCGAGGCCCTGCTTCGCGAAGCGCTGTCGAAGGCGTCCCGCGAGGTCATCGAGAAGATCGCCTGGGAGGTCGTACCGCAGCTGGCGGAGACCATCATCCGGGAAGAGCTGGAGCGGCTCATCAAGGACCGCGAGACCCAGCATTGATTCGCAGTCCCCTCTGATTCCCCGCCGGCCCCGTCGGGGGCCGGCCGCTTGCAATGACTGACACGACTGAACTGTCCAAGGCCTACGAGCCCTCCGAGGTGGAGGCGCGGTGGTACAACCACTGGCTGGAGCGTGACTACTTCCGCGCCGAAGCCCCTTCCTCCAAGCCGCCGTTCAGCATCGTGCTGCCGCCGCCCAACGTGACGGGCAGCCTGCACATCGGCCACGCGCTCACCGCGACCATCCAGGACATCCTCACGCGCTGGAAGCGGATGAGCGGCTTCAACGCGCTCTGGCTGCCGGGCACGGACCACGCGGGCATCGCCACGCAGATGGTGGTGGAGAAGGAGCTCAAGAAGACGGAAGGAAAGAGCCGCCACGACCTGGGCCGCGAGGCGTTCCTCGAGCGCGTCTGGACGTGGAAGGGCAAGTTCGGCGCGCGCATCGGCGAGCAGCACCGCTACCTGGGCGCGTCCCTGGACTGGAGCCGCGAGCGCTTCACCATGGACGAGCAGTCCTCGGCCGCGGTGCGCGAGGTGTTCGTCCGGCTGTACGAAGAGGGTCTGATGTACCGGGCCCAGAAGTTGATCAACTGGTGCCCGTCCTGCCGCACGGCCCTCTCCGACCTGGAAGTGGAGCACGAGGAGAAGAACGGCTCGCTCTGGCACATCCGCTACCCGGTGAAGGGCACGGAGCGCTTCCTCACCGTGGCCACGACGCGCCCGGAGACGCTCCTGGGCGACACGGCCGTCGCCGTGCACCCGGAGGATCCGCGCTACCAGGACCTCATCGGCAAGAGCGTGGCGCTGCCGCTCACCGACCGTGAGATTCCGGTCATCGCGGACGCCGAGCTGGTGAACATGGAGTTCGGCACCGGCGTGGTGAAGGTCACGCCCGCACACGACTTCAACGACTACCAGACGGGCCTGCGCCACAAGCTGCCGATGCTGTCCATCCTGGACGAAGCGGCGCGGATGACGAAGGACACCGGCAAGTACGCGGGCGTGGATCGCACCGAGGCTCGCAAGCAGGTGCTGGCGGACCTGACGGAGCTGGGCCTGCTGGAGAAGGAGGAGCCGCACAAGCTGAACGTGGGCACCTGCCAGCGCTGCGCCACGGTGGTGGAGCCGCGCCTGTCGCCGCAGTGGTTCATCAAGATTGAACCCCTGGCGAAGCCCGCCATCCAGGCCGTGGAGGAGGGCCGCACGAAGTTCGTCCCCGAGTCGTGGACGAACACGTACTTCCACTGGATGAACAACATCCACGACTGGTGCGTGAGCCGCCAGCTGTGGTGGGGCCACCAGATTCCGGCGTGGTACTGCGCGGCGTGCACCCCGGCGGAGGAGCGCTCGAAGGACACGGCGGACGTCATCGTGTCGCGCACGCCGCCGGAGTCCTGTCCGAAGTGCGGTGGCAAGGAGCTGACGCAGGATCCGGACGTGCTGGACACCTGGTTCTCGTCCGCGCTGTGGCCGTTCTCCACGCTGGGCTGGCCGAAGCAGACGGCGGACCTCCAGACCTTCTACCCGACGTCCGTGATGGAGACGGGCCACGACATCATCTTCTTCTGGGTCGCCCGGATGATGATGATGGGCCTGCACTTCATGGGCGACGTGCCCTTCCGCACCGTGTACCTGCACGCGATGGTGCGCGACGAGAAGGGCGAGAAGATGTCCAAGACGAAGGGGAACGTGATTGATCCCCTGGACGTCATCCTGGGCGCGAAGGCGGACGCGCTGCAGCCGTCCTTGCGCAACCGCTTCCCGCAGGGCATGCCCGCGCACGGCGCGGACGCGCTGCGCTTCACGCTGGCGTCACTCACGCAGCAGGGCCGTGACATCAAGCTGTCCATGGACCGCCTGGGTGGCTACAAGGCGTTCTGCAACAAGCTGTGGAACGCCAGCCGCTTCGCCCTGATGAACATGGGCGACTTCAGCCTGGACAAGACTCCGCTGGAGGGCCGCAAGCTGACGCTGGCGGACCGGTGGATCCTCTCCCGGCTGCAGAAGGCCACCGAGGAGACGCGCGCGTCGCTGGAGGCATTCGGCTTCGCGGAGGCCGCGTCCACGCTGTACCAGTTCCTGTGGGCGGAGTTCTGCGACTGGTACATCGAGCTGGCGAAGGGCTCGCTGTACGGCGAGGACGCGGAGGCCAAGGACACCACGCGCGCGGTGCTGGTGACGTGCCTGGACCGCATCCTGCGGCTGATGCACCCGTTCATGCCGTTCATCACCGAGGAGATCTGGCAGAAGCTGCCGATGTCCCGGCCCACGGAGAGCATCTGCATCGCGGCGTACCCGGAGCCGGAGACGGCGTGGGTGGACGCGGCCGCGGAAGGCGAGATGGCGCCGGTCATCGCGGCCATCGAGGGCCTGCGCACGCTGCGCGGTGAGAGCAACCTGCCGCCGTCCGCCAAGGTGAAGGCGGTGGTGCAGAGCCCGGACGCGACGACGCGCGAGCTGCTGGAGCGCTGGCGCGCGTACCTGATGCCGCTCGCGGGCCTGTCCGAGGTGGTGGTGGGCCCCCCGGGCGCCAAGCCTCCGCAGGCGGCGGCGTTCGTGAGCGGCAACCTGGAGATCTACGTGCCCCTGGCGGGCCTGGTGGACCTGGACGCGGAGCGCGACCGCCTGAAGAAGGAGATCGCCCGCGCCGAGCAGGAACTGGCCGCCTTGCAGCGCAAGCTGGACAACCCGAACTTCGTGGCCCGTGCTCCGCCGGACGTGGTGGAGAAGGACAAGGCCCGGGTGACGGAGCTCCAGGAGCGCACGGTCAAGCTGCAGGATCACCTCCAGCGCATCGCCCCGGAGCCCCCCATGTCCGAGACGCCGTCGCCGTTGCCGGGCAGCACCGAGTCCGAAGCCCCTGAAGCGTCCGAGTCCCCCGCGCCCGAGACCGTGCAGGTGCCCGAGAGCGCTCAGGTGAAGGTCGCCGCCGAGCCGCGGGCGCCGAAGGACGAAGCGGTGAACCTGGGCCAGGAGCTGAAGGGCGAGATTGAAGCCGAGGAGGCCGCGCAGGAGCCCCAGGCCGCGGATCCGGTGGTGGAGGAGGCCCTCAACAAGCTGCGCGAGGGCACCAAGGAAGGGCTGTCCGCGGCGGACCACCACGACCTGGGCGTCGCGTACATGAGCATGGGCCTCGTGGACGACGCGATGCGCGAGTTCGACCGGGCCAAGGAGGGCGGCGACACCCGCGAGGCGCCGGAAGGCTCCGCGGCGCCGGTGAAGAAGGCGCCGGCGAAGAAGGCCTCCGCGAAGAAGGCGGCGGAAAAGAAGACGGCCGTGAAGAAGGCGGCGGGCAAGAAGACGGCCGCGAAGAAGGCGGCGGTGAAGAAGGCCCCTGCGAAGAAGGCGGCAGGGAAGAAGTCCGCCGTGAAGAAGGCTCCGGCGAAGAAGGCTTCCGCGAAGAAGGCGGCGGGCAAGAAGACGGCCGCGAAGAAGGCGGCGGTGAAGAAGGCCCCTGCGAAGAAGGCTTCGGCGAAGAAGGCGGCGGGGAAGAAGACCGCCGCGAAGAAGGCCGTGGCGAAGAAGACCACTCGGGGCAAGCCGGCTCGCAAGACGCGCCGGTAGGAGGCGGAAGTGCAGCAGGATTATCTCGATCGGCTCATCGCGCTGTCCCTCGACGAGGACCTGGGTGCTGCGGGGGACGTCACCTCGCTGGCGGTGGTCCCCGCCGAAGCGGAGGGCAGCGGTGAGCTGGTCGCGAAGGAGCAGATGATCGTCGCCGGCCTGGATGCCTTCGTCCGCGTCTTCCACATGGTGGACGCGGAGGTGGAGGTCCAGGTCCTCAAGCGCGACGGCGAGGAGATCAAACCGAAGGTGGTCGCCGCGCGCGTCCACGGCAAGCTGCGCTCGCTGCTGGCCGCGGAGCGCACCGCGCTCAACCTGGTGCAGCGTGCCGCCGGCATCGCGACGCTGGCCCAGCAGGCGATGACCTCCGTGCGGGGCTCGAAGCTGCGGGTGCTGGACACGCGCAAGACGCCGCCGGGCATGCGGGGCCTCGCGAAGCACGCGGTGCGCATGGGCGGCGCGTCCAACCACCGCTTCGGCCTCTTCGACGGCATCCTCATCAAGGACAACCACATCGCGGCGGTGGGTGGCGACATCACCGAAGCGGTGCGCCGCGCGAAGCTGAACGGTCCCCGGCTGGTGAAGATTGAAGTGGAGGTCACCAACTTCAAGCAGCTGGAGGAGGCCCTCGCCGCGGGCGCGGACGTCATCATGTTGGACAACATGGACGACGCGCAGATCCGCGAAGCGGTGAAGCTGACGGCCAACCGCGTGCCCATTGAAGTGTCGGGCGGCGTGACGCTGGACCGGCTGCCGCGGCTGGCGAAGCTGGGCGTGGACTTCGTGTCGATGGGCGCGCTGACGCACTCGGCGCGGGCCATGGACCTGTCGCTGGAGATCGCGACGACGAAGAAGAAGCCCGCGCGCAAGCCCCGCTCCGCGTAGGGCGGAGGCAGGGCTTCATTCGCGGTGCGGAGGGAAGGGGCTCACCGTGCGCCGGTGAGCGCCTCCACGCGAGGCTTGCCCTCCGTTGACGCGGGCATCCCCATCTCCAGCAGCGCGGACAGGGTGGGGGCCACGTCCACGGGGTTGATCTCCTCCAGGTACAGCCCCGGCTTCACGCCCTTGCCCGCGAACACCACCGGCACCTGCGTGTCATACGAGTACGGCGTGCCGTGGTTCGTGCCGCGCGGGTAGTCGCTGACGACCTGGAACGGCTTCGCCATGAACACCACGTCACCGCTGCGCACCGGGTAGTAGCCCCGGCGCATCGCCGCCATGAGTCCTCCCTGGTCCGGCGCCGTGTCCAGGTCGTCCTTGGCCACCGCCCAGACGGCAAAGGGCTGCTTCGCCAGCCACGCCGCCGCCGCGCGCCGCACCGCCACGGCGTCCACCTTGCCGTCCTCCAGCGCCTTGCCGCCCAGGTACACGTCCAGCTCCAGCAGCTTCACCGTCACGTCCACGCCGAACTTCGCCTTCAGCTCCTGGGCCAGGCCCTTCGCCGCCTCCACCGGGTTGAGCCGCGCCGCGGGCACGCCCGCCTGCGCCCACGCCTCCGGAATCTCCGCGCCGCCGTGGTCCGCCGACAACGCGATGACCAGGTTCGCCTTGCCGCCCGCCGCGCGCTCGGCCGCGGCGATGAGCTCCCCCATCGCCACATCCAACCGCAGCATCGTGTCCTGCATCTCCCACGAGTACGGCCCGAACGCGTGGAACACCGCGTCCGTGCCGCTGAAGCTCACCGCGAGGATGTCCGGCACGTCGTCCTTTCCCAGGCCCTCGCCCTCCAGCGCCGCCTTCGCCGCCTGCACCAGCAGGTCATGCGAGAACCCCGACACTGCGAACGCCCGGTACGACGCCGGCCCGGGCGTCTGCTGCCCGCCCTTCAACGCATGGGGGAACACGCGCCCCATGCCGTAGGCCTCCGGCTCCATGGGACGGTCGTCCTCACCCACGTACTCGGCGCGCGGACGCAACAGCTCCCACGGCTTGTTGAACGCCGCGTCCGGCAGCTTGCGCGCGTTGACCGCCTGCATCCACGCGGGCTCCGCCTTCGCGTACCAGGTGCTCGTCACCATCCGGCCCGTCGCCTCGTCGAACCACCAGGCCTGGCCCTGGCGCCCGGCCAGCGGAATGGCCGCCCGCGACTTGTACGACAGCGCCACCACCTTGCCCCGGCCCTGCGTGGACACGCGCAGCCGGTCCGCCAGCGTCTCCGCCATCAGGTTCACCGGGCTCGTGTCCGACCCCGGGGGCGTCTCCCCGTTCAGCACCGGATGCGTCGGGTCCGTGTAGACCTGCACCGTCTGGCCCGCGGCGCGGTCGTAGATGTCGTTGTCCACGATGCCGTGGCGCCAGGGGTTCGCGCCCGTGGCCAGCGTGGCGTGCCCCGGCGCCGTCCGCGCCTCCGCATAGGCGTACCGGGCGTAGGGGTAGTACGCGCCCGTGGAGAGCAGCCGGCCCAGGCCCCCCGTCAGGCGCGGACGGTTTCTCAACAGGACGTCGCTGCCCATGGCGTCCACGCTGATGAACAGCGTGAGCTTCGGGGCCTTGGCGGAGGCGGGCAGGGCGAACAGGACGAGGAGGGCGGCAATCAGGCGCGACATGGTGCGGCAGCCTCTCCGGCCGGATGAACAGAAGCAACCAACATGCGCGCCCACCGCTTGGACACGTCACCCCGCCCTGATATGGGCGCCTCAATGGTCGAGGCACGGCTGCGCGTCATCTACGGCGACACGGATCAGATGGGGGTCGTCTACTACGCGAACTACTTCCGCTACTTCGAGTTCGCCCGCAGCGAGTTCTTCCGTGCCCACGGAGGCAGCTACCGCGAACTGGAGAGCACCGGGCTCTTGCTGCCCGTGGTGGAGGCCAGCGCCCACTACAAGGCGTCCGCGCGCTACGACGACATGCTCCTCATCCGCACCACCCTGGGAGAGTTGCGCCGCGCGTCACTCGTGTTCACCTACGAGCTGCTGCGCGACGGTGACTCCCCCACGCTGCTGTGCACCGGCCGCACCATGCACGCCTGCGTGGGGCGTGATGGCAGACCCCAGCGGCTGCCCGAAGCCATCGCCCGCCTGAAGGCCGCGGACGACTCCGACACCTGACCTTTTCCCCTTCCCGAATTCCCGAACGAGGAGCACCCGACAATGGATCGCAACCTGGCAATGGAGGTCGTGCGCGTCACCGAGATGGCGGCCATCGCCTCCGCCCGCCTCATGGGCCGCGGCAACAAGGACGAGTCCGACCAGGCCGCCGTGGACGCGATGCGCCGCGCCTTCGACGCGCTGAACATCGACGGCACGGTCGTCATCGGCGAGGGCGAGCGCGACGAGGCGCCCATGCTCTACATCGGTGAGCGCGTGGGCGCCCGCAACGCCGGCGCCCCCGAGGTGGACATCGCCCTGGACCCGCTCGAGGGCACCAACCTGTGCGCCTACGGCCGCCCGGGCTCCATCTCCGTCGTGGCCATGTCCAGCCACGGCGGCCTGCTCAACGCGCCCGACACGTACATGGAGAAGCTCGCCGTGGGGCCGCGCGCCAAGGGCGCCATCGACCTGACGAAGTCCCCCACGGAGAACCTGCGCTCCATCGCGGAGCGCATGAAGCTCTACGTGGAGGACCTCACGGTCATGATCCTGGACCGCGAGCGCCACGCCGACCTCATCAAGGAGGTCCGCGCCGCGGGCGCGCGCGTGCGCCTCATCGAGGACGGTGACGTGGCGGGCGCCATCGCCACCTGCTTCGAGGGCTCCGGCGTGGACGTGCTCATGGGCATTGGCGGCGCGCCGGAAGGCGTCATCGCCGCGGCGGCCATCCGCGCCACCGGCGGTGACATGCAGGGGCGGCTGGTGCCCCGCAACCAGGGCGAAATCGAACGCGCCAAGAAGATGGGCATCAGCGACATCCACAAGATCTACACCGCGGAAGAGCTGGCCCGCGGCGAGGTGATGTTCGCCGCCACCGGCGTGACGAGCGGCGACTTCCTCAAGGGCGTGCGCTTCTTCGGCGGCGGCTGTGAGACGCACTCCGTCGTCATGCGCAGCAAGACGGGCACCGTCCGCTTCATCCAGTCCATCCACAAGTTCGACAAGAAGCCGGGCTACGCGCCGTAAGCTGTCCGTCAGCCTCGTCCCTCACTCCACCGGAGACACCGCCATGGCCGGCGCCACGCGCACCATCACCATCAACGCTCCCGTCGAGAAGGTCTTCGACATCATCACCAACTACGACCGCTACGCGGAGTTCCTTCCGGAGGTGAAGAAGGTCTCCACCTCCCAGCGCCAGGGGAACACCGTCCAGGTGCACTACGAGGTCGATGTGGTGAAGCGCATCCGCTACACCATCCGCGTCACCGAGGAGCGCCCCAAGCGCATGTCCTGGACCTTCGTCGAGGGCGAGGTGATGAAGGACAACAAGGGCAGCTGGACGCTGGAGCCCGAGGGCGAGGGCAAGACGCGCGCGACCTACAACGTGGAGATGGCCCTGGGCGCCCTCATCCCCAAGGCCATCATCAACACCCTGACGGAGACCCAGCTCCCCAAGATGCTGGAGGCCTTCAAGCGCCGCGCGGAAGCCCCCTGACGCCTGTCGTCGACGGCTTTCGTCACCGCTGACGTTCCGCGTCAGTTTTCCGCCCGCCTGCCTGTCATCCCGTACGGCCCGTGCCGTGCAAGGGAGCAGGAGGGCGGGCGGGCCCTTTTTGGCTGGAGCCGTGCCGCGCGAGCGGAGGGGGGCCACCTGAAATGAGTCGTATTGCGGCGCGCTGCGGACGCATTAGGATCAGGCGAATTTTGAACGTCCACGGACGCTCCCCTGACATCCGTGGCACGGTTGCTCTGTCCCGGATGTCGGGAGCTGGACGAGCAGCCATGCGGAATCAGGGTCGCATCCCCAGAAAGAAACCGGGGTTCTTAATTTGCATCAAAGTGATGTGGAAGTGGTAAGGGGGCGGGACGGCGGGCGTACATTGGGGTACGTAGGCTGAGGGAGAAACCGAACCCATGCTCGACGCGTTCATCATTGAAGAAATCAAGCGCCGCGAGCGGCTCCGCCGCGAGGATTACGAGCGGCCGGTGGTGGAACTCCCACTGCCTGCACCCGATGACCGTCCCCACCGGAGGACGGACACCGAGGAAGAGAAGCCGTCACGAGGCGTCGTCGTCATCGACCTGCTCGGCTGATGACCCATCCCACCCGTGGCCCCGGAGCCACGGCGTGTCCCGGAGCCCGCGGCCGGGCTGTCCCTCAACGGACAGCCCCCGCGGGCTTCGCACTTGCGGGCCTCCTCAGGCCGGGGCCAGCAGCAGCAGGTGCCGGGGGTGGTACACCTCCCACAGCACCGTTCCCTTCTGGAGGGGGTTGTAGGGCTGGAGGGCCAGGAGGACCTTCTGGCGCCACTCCTCCGGCAGTGCCCCCTCGCCGTGGAAGGCGCCCACCAGCGCCCCGGTGACGGCGCCGTGGACCTCCGTGTCTCCGCCCCGGTGGATGACGTCCAGGAGCGCCGCTTCCGCGGTGGGGACGTGGAGCAGCTCCCAGAAGGCCAGCCGGAACGCTGCACGCACCGCGTTATTGCCGGGCCGGTGCATGTGCAGCTCCGGGCCGTAGAGCTGCGGGTCGTCCTGGGCCGCCAGGGCCAGGTCCTCACGCAGGAGCTTCGCGGCGAAGGCCACCTCCTGGACGTAGTCCTTCTCCTGCTTCCCCAGGGCGGCGGCGGCCAGGGAGATGCCCACCTCCGCGGCGGGCAGCAGGTCCGCGGCCTTCAGGTTCGGGCCGCCTGTCACCGCCTTGGCGATGGCGGCGCACAGCCCCGCGCCGGCCAGCTGGCTGCGCGGGTCGAAGTGGGTGAGGGCGGTGTCCTCCAGCGCCGCCTTCGCCAGGGCGAAGGGGTCCCGGGTCAGGTGCACGCCCAGGGGCACCACGCGCGGCAGGGCGCCCGCGGGGGCCAGCCGCCGGAGGTTCTTCTGCCACACGCGCTTGCCGGCGTCCTTCAGGTGGGGCGGGAGGCTCGCGTCGCACTCCTGGAACAGCTCCCTCATGGGCTCGCTGACGGAGATGGCGTGCGACTGCCAGGCCCGGTAGCGCTTGAGGGCGTCCCCGGCGTCGTAGCGCTTCATGTCCCGCAGGCTGAGGGCCAGCGCCACCGCGAGCTGGGTGGGCTCCGTCACCTGCCCCTTGCGCAGGTCGTGCGGGCCGCCTCCGTGCATGCCCTGGTACGGCCCCTCGGCGAGCTGGGGAAAGGCCGGTGCGTAGAAGGGCCTGCCCGCGGTGGGGACGGCCAGGGCGTTGCCGATGGCGAGGCCCAGGAGGGCGCCCCGGGCGCGCTGGCCGGGGAGCGGGTCGGGGCCCGTGACGCGGCGCTTGGGAGGAGGAGGCATTCGGCGGCTGGACACTGTAGCAGGCGGCCTGTGCGAGCGTGCTTGCCCGTTCCGCCCGTGCTTCGTACAACCGGCGCCCTATGACCGAGATCGCTCAAATCCTGGCGCGTGAAGTGCTCGATTCCCGTGGCAACCCGACCGTGGAGGCCGAAGTGCTCCTCGTGGGCGGCTCGCGTGGCCGCGCGACGGTGCCCTCCGGTGCCTCCACCGGCGAGCACGAGGCGCACGAGCTGCGTGACGGCGACAAGGGCCGCTACCTGGGCAAGGGCGTGAAGAAGGCCGTGGACCACGTGCGCGACACCATCGGGCCGGCGCTCATCGGCATGGACGCCGTGGACCAGGTGGCCGTGGACCAGCGGATGATCGAGCTGGACGGCACGTCCACCAAGTCCAAGCTGGGCGCCAACGCCATCCTCGCCGTCTCCATGGCCACCGCGCGCGCCGCGGCGGACGCGCACGGCCTGCCGCTGTACCGCTACGTGGGCGGCCTGCAGGCGCGCACGCTGCCCGTGCCGCTGATGAACATCCTCAACGGCGGCGCGCACGCGGACACCCGCGTGGACGTGCAGGAGTTCATGGTGGTGCCCGCCGGCGCGAAGACGTTCGCGGAGGGCCTGCGCTGGGGCGCGGAGGTGTTCCACGCGCTCAAGAAGATCCTGAAGGGCCGCAAGCTGGCCACGGGCGTGGGCGACGAGGGCGGCTACGCCCCGGACCTGCCGGCCAACGAGGAGGCGCTCAAGCTCATCATGGAGGCCATCGACGCCGCGGGCTTCAAGGCGGGTGAGCAGCTGTTCCTGGCGCTGGACGTGGCCGCGAGCGAGTTCTTCGACAAGGGCTCCAAGAAGTACAAGCTCAAGGGCGAGGGCAAGGAGTACGACTCGCAGGGCCTGCTGGAGTACTACCGGGGCCTGTCCCAGAAGTACCCCATCATCTCCATTGAAGACGGCATGGCGGAGGATGACTGGGAGGGGTGGAAGAAGCTCACCGACGCGCTGGGTGACAAGGTCCAGCTGGTGGGCGACGACCTCTTCGTCACCAACGTGGAGCGGCTGTCCAGGGGCATCGAGACGGGCACGGCGAACTCCATCCTGGTGAAGGTGAACCAGATTGGTTCGCTCACGGAGACGTTCGACGCGGTGCGCATGGCGCACAAGGCGGGCATGACGTCCATCATGAGCCACCGCTCCGGCGAGTCCGAGGACACGACCATCGCGGACCTGGCGGTGGCGCTGGACTGCGGGCAGATCAAGACGGGCTCGGCGTCGCGCTCCGACCGCGTGGCCAAGTACAACCAGCTCCTGCGCATCGAAGAGGAGCTGGGTGCCGGTGCGCGGTACGCGGGCCGTTCTGCCTTCCGCTCGCTCGCGAAGAAGCAGTGACCGTGAGCACCTCTCGCCCCCGCATCCTCGTCTCCAACGACGACGGCTACTTCTCCGAAGGGCTGCAGACGCTCGTGGAGGCGGTGAGCCCCCTGGGCGAGGTGTGGGTGGTGGCGCCTGACCGCGAGCAGAGCGCCGCCTCCCATGCCATCAGCCTGCACCGGCCGCTGCGCATCAAGGAGGTGCGCGAGCGGTGGTTCGCCGTGGACGGCACCCCCACGGATTGCTCGTATCTGGCGGTGAACCACTTGCTGAAGGACAATCGTCCCCAGCTCATGGTCTCCGGCATCAATCACGGCGCGAACCTGGCGGACGACATCATGTACTCCGGGACGGTGGCGGCGGCCATGGAGGCCGCGTTCCTGGGCATCCCGGCCATCGCGTTCAGCCTGGTGACGCGGGGGCCGTTCGACTTCGGGCCGGCGGGCCGCTTCGCGCGGGCGTTGGTGACGGAGGCGCTGTCGCGGCCCCTGCCGCCCCGGATGCTCCTCAACGTGAACATCCCCGGTGGCGTGGAGCCGGACGGCTACGTCATCACCAGGCAGGGCCGGCACTCCTACGGCAGCAACGTCGTGGAGAAGGAGGACCCGCGCGGCCGCAAGTACTACTGGATTGGCGGCACGGAGTACGCGCACGACGACATCCCGGGCAGCGACTGCAACACCGTCATCGACGAGAAGCGCGTGTCGGTGACGCCGCTGCACTTCGAGATGACCGACCACGGTCGCATCCCCGAGCTCTCGGGGTGGAACCTGCAGGGCTTCAAGCGGCACGGTCCGGGCGGCGGTGCCTGAGGTTGGGGCCGGGCGGCTCCAGCCGAGCGGGTAGGGCGCTCTGGGTGTTGCTCGCGGCCGCGCTGTTCAGCGGCTGCGTGGGCACCCAGGCCGCTTCCTCCTCGCAGCTGGACACGGCGGGCGTGCGGCCTGAGCAGACGAGCAACGGCAAGCCGCTGTCCTTCGCGCTGAGGCCCACGCACGAGGAGCCGGAGTTGGTGGCGGTGCGCCACCGCGTGGCTGCGGGCGAGACGATGTACCGCATCGCCAAGACGTACGGCATCACGGTGGACGAGCTGGCCCAGGCCAACGGCATCAAGGATCCGCGTGAGCTGGCGGTGGGCAAGGAGCTGATGATTCCGGGCAGTGAGCCGCCGAAGTACGGCGACCCGGGGCCGCTGTCCGACGAGGAGCCGGAGCTGGTGCTCTCCAAGCCAGGGCAGGCGCCGGTGTCCACGCCGCGCCGCCCGGTGCCGGCGGTGTCGCGCCGCGAGGAGCCGCCGCGAGCGCGCGTGGTGTCGGGGCGTCCGGGCGCGCCGTCGCGGCCGAAGCTCGCGACGCAGGGGATGCTCGACTGGCCGCTGCGAGGCGTGCTGTACGGCCGCTTCGGCAAGAAGGGCAAGGAGCCGCACGACGGCATCGACCTGGCGGCGCCCGCGGGCACGCCCATCAAGACGGCGCAGGAGGGCACGGTCCTCTACGCGGGCGAGCAGAAGGGCTACGGCCTCATCGTCATCGTGGAGCACGCGGCGCCGCTGATCACGCTCTATGCGCACAACCGAGACCTGCGCGTGAAGACGGGGCAGAAGGTCCGGCGCGGGCAGGTCATCGCCACGGTGGGCGAGTCCGGCCGCACGTCCGGCCCGCACGTGCACTTCGAGGTGCGCGTGGACGGCAAGCCGGCGGATCCGCTGGAGTACCTGGGCGTGATGCCGTCCGCGAACGACTAGGTTCCTTCGGGCGCGGGAGGCGTTGCGCGCGGCGGATAGCCCCCGGCGTGGCGGGCGCGCTCGCGCACCAGGGCGAGGATGTTCTCGCAGGTGGGCATGGGCTTGCCGGTGAGCTGTCCCAGCTCCACGACGGCGCCCAGCAGCGCGTCGATCTCCATGGGGCGCCCGCGCTCCAGGTCCTGGAGCATGGACGTCTTGTGCGCGCCGACCTGGGCCGCGCCCTGGATGCGCTGATCCACGTCGATGAGGAAGCGCGTGCCCAGCGTCTCCGCCACGGCCTGCGCCTCCAGCATCATCGTGCGGGCCACGGCGCGCAGGTCCGGCTGGCGGGCGAGGACGTCGAGCGTCGCGCCGGTGAGCACGGACAGCGGGTTGAAGGCGAGGTTGCCCCAGAGCTTCACCCAGATTTCATCGCGGATGCGCGGGCGCACGGGCGACTTGAGGCCGGCCTTCATCATCAGCTGCGACAGGGCCAGCACGCGCGGGCTCTTGCTGCCGTCGGGTTCGCCCAGCGTCACGCGGTCGTTGTACGTGTGCACGATGACGCCGGGGGAGACGACCTCCGCGGCCGGGTACACCACGGTGGCGATGACGCGCTCGGGAGGCAGCGTGCGCAGGATGACGCCGCCGGGGTCCACGCTCTCGACGTGGCGGCCCGGGTACGGGCCTTCGAGTCCGTGGAAGTACCAGTAGGGCACGCCGTTGATGCCGGTGACGAGCGCCGTCTCCGGTCCCAGCAGCCGGGCGATTTGAGGCGCGGCGGAGGGCAGGGCGTGGGCCTTGAGCGTGAGGAAGACGTAGTCCTGCGGGCCCGCGTCGTCGGGCGAGTCCGTGCAATGCGGGCGCACGGTGACCGTCTCGCCGCCGCTGGTGAGCGTGACGCCGTGGGCGCGCATCGCGTCCAGGTGGGCGCCTCGCGCGATGAAGGTGACGTCCGCGCCGGCCTGGAGCAGCTTGACGCCCAGGAAGCCGCCGATGGCGCCCGCGCCGAAGATGGCGATCCTCATGACGTGAGCCCCAGCCGCTCCGCGAGCCCGATGCGCTGCACCTTGCCGGTGGGGCCCTTGGGCAGCTCCGTGAGGAAGACGATGCGGCGGGGCACCTTGAAGTCCGCCACGCGTGAGGCCACGAAGTCGCGCAGCTCGCGCTCGGTGGGCGTGTGGCCCTCGCGAAGGATGACGGCGGCGGCCACGTCCTCGCCGAGCTTGGGGTGGGGCAGGGCGAACGTCACGGCCTGCTGCACGGCGGGATGATCCAACAGCACGGTGTCCACCTCCAGCGGGCTCACCTTCTCCCCGCCGCGATTGATCAGCTCCTTCAGCCGTCCGGTGAGCCGCAGGTAGCCCTGCGCGTCGAGCGTCCCCTGGTCGCCCGTGCGGAACCACCCGTGCGTGAAGGCGCGCGCGTTGGCCTCGGGGTTGTTCACGTAGCCGGACATGACGTTGGGGCCGCGGATGACCACTTCGCCCAGCGCCTCTGGAGGCAGCAGCGCGCCCGCGTCGTCCATGATGGCGACCTCCGGCCCGGCGGCGAGCCCCACCGACCCCGCGTACCGGGGACGCGGCGGAAGCGGGTTGGAGGCCATCTGGTGCGCGGCCTCCGTCATGCCGTAGCTCTCGATGACGGGCACGCCGAAGACGCGCTCCAGCTCCTCCATCACCTGCGGCGGCAGCGACGCGGAGGAGGACCGGATGAAGCGCAGGCGGTGGCCCTTCAGGCTGTCCGCGTTGCGATGGGCGCGCTCCAGCAGCGCCTGATGCATGGTGGGGACGGCCGTGTACCAGGTGGGGCGGACCTCCTCGAACCAGGAGAAGAAGCGCAGGGCATTGAAGCCGGGAGTGCACACCACGCGGCCTCCGGCCCCCAGGCTGGACAGCACCGCCGCCACGAGCCCGTGGATGTGGAACAGCGGCATGATGTTGAGGCACGCATCCGTGGACCCCAGGCCCAGCTGCGCGCCGATGTGACGTGCGGAGGCGCGGAGGTTCGCATGCGTCAGCGGCACCTGCTTGGGCCGCGCCGTCGTGCCTGACGTGTGCAGCACCAGCGCGACGTCGTCCGCGCTGCCCGGGCCGGGCCGGAGCGCCGTGCCCGGGAAGGCCTGCCCGGGCACGAGCGTGAAATGCCCCGCGGGCCCTTCCTGCGTCGGACGCAGTTCGACGAGCGGAAGGTCGCGTGCGCGCGCGACCTCGCGGGCAGGTCCCTCCGCTCCTTCGAGCACGATGAGGGCACGGGCCTTGAGGTCGTCCAGGTAGAACGTGAGCTCGTCCGCGCGGTAGGCGGGATTGAGCGGCGCGGTCGTCGCGGCGCTCGCCACGGCGAGGAAGGCCGCCGCCATCTCCGGCCCGTTGGGGAGCACCAGCGCGACGCGGTCCCCCTGTCCCAGGCCCCACGCATTCAGTTGCTCATGGACCGTCGCCGTGAGGGCCCGCAGCGCGCCGTACGTCATGCCCTGCCTGCCGGGCGCACCGAGCGCTACGTCCTCCGTCCGTCCGCGTGCGAGCAGCGCTTCGAGGGTGTCCATCCGCTCCATGCCGGGCTCCACGTCCTCGGGGTCCCCTTCCGAATATGGCCGTGGATCCCCACGGGCAACCGCTTTGTGCACGGGCCCGGGGCCTTCTATTCGAGCGGGCTGCGCGCGGGTCCCCGGGGTGCTGCTATATCGGCCCGCCGGGAGGCATCACCATGTCGCGGAAAGTGGCGCTCATCACCGGCGCGTCAGCGGGGCTCGGGGTGCAGTTCGCGGAGCAGTTCGCGAAGGACGGGCACGACGTCATCCTCGTCGCGCGCGGCGTGGCGAAGCTGGAGGAGCTGGCCCGCAGGCTGGAGCAGGCGCACGGGGTGAAGGCGCACGTGCTGCCTGCGGACCTGGGACAGCCCTCCGCGCCGGAGCAGCTCTTCGCGCGCGTGCAGGAGCTGGGGCTCGCGGTGGACTTCCTCGTCAACAACGCGGGGTTCGGTTCCTCCGGGCCGTTCCTGGATCAGGACCTCGGGCGCGAGGCGGAGATGGTGGAGGTCAACTGCGCCGCGCTGCTCAAGCTCACGCACCTGTTCGCGCGGCCCATGCGCGAGCGCAAGCAGGGGCGCATCCTCAACATCGCGTCCACCGCGGGCTTCCAGCCGGGGCCGTACATGGCCACGTACTACGCGACGAAGGCGTTCGTGCTGTCGTTCACGGAGGCGCTCGCGGTCGAGCTGGAGGGCACGGGCGTGACGGTGACCTGCCACTGCCCGGGCGCCACGAAGACGGAGTTCGCCGGACGCGCCGGCAACGCGGAGTCGCGCCTGTTCAAGCGGCCGGGCGTGGCGGAAGCGCCCGAGGTCGCGGGCCATGCCTACGCGGCGATGATGAAGGGGCGGGTGGTCTCCATCCACGGCGTGCTCAACTGGCTGGCGGCCTTCTCGGTGCGGGTCAGTCCGCGCGTCGTGGTGCGTTCCATCGCGGCGAAGCTCAACCAGCAGGAGTGAGCGGGCAGGGAAGCGGCCACGGAAGGCCTGGGCGCGGGCCGGGAGGAGGGTAGAGTGTTGGCCGTGTCCCGCCTCCCCCGGCTCTTCATCACGTGCCTCGTAGCGCTGTCGTCGCCTGTCTTCGCCCAGGAGGGAGTGGCCGTCGCCGAACCCTCCACGGTGGCGGTGCTGCCCCTGGCGGCCAACGCGGCGGGGAAGGAGGCCGCGCAGGGCATCACGTCGCTCATCCTGGGCCGGCTCGCGGAGTCGCCCCGGCTGCGCGTGATGTCCCAGCGAGAGCTCCAACAGCGTGTCGGCGCCGAACGCCAACAGGAGCTGGAGGGGAGCGCGCCTTGCGAAAAGGGCGAATGCGTCCAGGAGCTGTCCTCGCTGACGGGCGCGCGCTACGTCCTCACGGGCCGGTTGGATCGCTTCGGGGGGCAGTACCTCCTCGCCGCGAGCCTCGTGGACACGCGGGATGGCCGCACCCTGGCCCGGCCGCGTGCGGAGGCCTCCGAGGACGGTGAGCTCCTGCGCGCGGTCGTCGCCGTGTCCGACGAGTTGAGCATCGCGCTGGAGTCGCCCGGTGAGCTCGTTCAGGCCCGGCCGCTCCTGGGCGGCGCGGTCGCGTCGTCGCCGGGGGGCGGACTGACCTTGGGGCTGCGCTTCAACAACAGCTTCATCGACAAGGTGTCGTCGTTGAATCCCGGCCTGGACCTGGAGGTGGGCTACTGGTTCCACCCGGAATGGCAGGGCTTCGTCCAGGTCGGCTTCACCTGGGTGCATGCCGGCGGCACCGACGAGGGCGAGCTCAACGTGCTGCCCAGCATCGTGGGGGCGCGGCACTATCACCGTCTGGAGAAGGACCTGCGGCCGTACTGGGGCTTCGGCCTGGGCGTGCAGTTGTCGTTTGGCGACTACGGCATCTTCCAGAGCACGGGCCCGCTGCCGTCCGTCGTGGGGTTCGTGGGGTTGGAGTACCTGCTGGCGGGCCACGTGGGCTTCCAGCTGGAGCTGGGAACGAACATCGCGCAGGCGGTGCTGGGGCTCGCGGACGACGGCGCGGGCGACGGCCTCAACTTCGATGTCAACGCCGGCATCGCGTATCACTTCTGAGTCTTCCGGAGCCTCTCATGTCCTCGCGTCTGCGTGCCCTGCCGCTCATTGCCCTGCTGGCCTCCGGGGCCTGCACCGAAACGCCGAAGCTCGACCCGAAGGACCAGGCGGAAGGGCTCTACCTCCAGGGCAACTCCGAGTACCTCAAGGGCAACTTCGACGCCGCGCTCAAGTCCTTCGACGAGATGAAGACGCTGGCGCCGGGCGATCCACGCCTGCCCGCAGCGAGGGGCGAGGTGCTCCTGTCGATGAGCCGGCTGGAGGAGGCCGCGAAGGAGTTCGAGGCCGCGCTGCGGTTGGATGCGAAGCGCTCCACCAACTGGAGCCGGCTGGGGTTCATCCAGGCGCAGCTGGGCAAGAAGGACGAAGCGAAGCAGTCGCTGCAGAAGGCGCTGGCGCTGCATTCGAAGGACTTCAACGCGCTGGAGCAGCTGGGCGAATTGGCCGAGGAGCGCGGCGACCACGACGAGGCGGTGCACGCCTTCACGCAGGCGGCGGAGGCCGCGCCGGACGCGTCGAAGGCCGAGCTGCTGGTGCGGGCGGTGGACGTGCTGACGAAGCAGGGGCGGCAGGACGAGGTGCTCGGGCTGTTGCGCAAGGTGACGGAGCAGGGCGTGCGCACGCCGGAGGTGCTGACGGCGCTGGGAGACGCGGAGGTGCGCGCGGGACGGTTGCCGGAGGCGGCGGCGGCGTACGCGGAGGCCGCGAAGAAGTCGCCGAAGGATCCGACGCTGTGGGAGCTGGTGGCGGAGATCCAGCTCAAGCTGGGCAAGCGCGAAGAGGCGCTGAAGGCCTACGGCGAGTCCCTGAAGGTGAAGGACCGCGCTGTCGTCCATGTGGCGCTCGCGAAGGCGCATTTGACGGTGGAAGACCGGGCTGCGGCGGAAGGGGAGCTGCAGAAGGCCCTGGACACGGTGTCGGGCGCGGACGTGGGGGAGATGCAGGAGCTGGCGGACCTGCTCTCGGCGATGGGGCGCAAGCAGGACGCGCTGCGCATCCTGACGAGCCTGGGCTCCGAGCCGGGGCACGCGAAGAACATGGAGCTGCAGTTGTCCACCGCGAGGCTCGCGCGTGACCTGAAGGACACGGCCACCGTGCAGGCCTCATGCGCGCGGGTGGCCGCGGCGGCGACGGATGGTGGCGTGGTGAAGTGCCCGTAGGCATGCGCCGTGGGTGGCTTTGCCTGCTGTTGTGGGTCCTCCTGACGGGCTGTGCGTCCGCCCGGGTCGTGCGTCTGGACACGGGGCGTGCGGACCCGGTCGTCGTGACGCCCCGGGTGGAGGAGGAGGCTCCGTTGGAGGACGCGGAGCTGACGAAGGGCGAGTTCAAGAAGGTCGTTTCGGAGCTCGCGCGTGGGGTCCGCCCGTTCACGCATCCGCTGAGGGATGCGCGGACGTTGTTCGGCATGCCCGAACGCAGTGGCGTATTCGGGTACGAAGCACGCACGCATCGGATCCGTCCCCTGGGAGAGGCGGAAGCGCGGGAGCTGCACCTGCTGGACGATGCGTCTGCGGAGCTGACGCGCGCCTATGGGCGCTGGTGTGAGCGCAAGCAGCAGGGGCGGGACTGCCTGTCGCTGCTGGAAGAGGGGCCGCTGCTCGGAAGCGATGGGCGGTATGCGCTGGCCCTGGCATTGGCGATGGACTCGGTGTGGGAGGAGACGGCGGAGGCACTGCGGGGTGTGGTGAATCTGCAAGCGGTCCTGACCACCGTGACGGCATCCGTCACGGTGTACCTGCTGCTGTGGTCGTTGCCCGAGCCCGTGTCCAAGGGCCTCGCGGCGCTGATGACCGCGACGGCCATCGCGTATCTGGGCGTGGACACGGTGTGGGGACTGCTGAACGGGTGGTTGACGCTGGTGAAGCAGGCGGACCGCGCGCTGACGTTCGACGCTTTGCGCGAAGCAGGGGAGAGCTACGGGAAGGTGCTGGGGAAGAACGCCGCACGGGTCTTCGTGATGCTGGCCACGGCAGCGGCAGGCAACACGGTGGGACTCGCGGCGAAGACCCCGATGCTCCCGGGCTCCGCGCAGGCCGCGCTCGCGGTGGAGTCCCAGGCTGGCTACGCCTACGCGGGCATTGGCGGCGTGCGGTCCGTGGCGATGACCGCGGATGGCTTCACCATCGCGCTGGCGCCCAACGCGGTCGCCATGTCGTCACGAGGTGACAGCCAGAAGCATCACCTCGCGACCATCAGGAACAACGTCTCCACGCAGCGAGGGGGCCCGTGGACGCCGCGCTTCCAGCGCATCTTCAAGAAGGCAGGGATGGAGCTGAAGGACCCGGAGAACGTCGTCGAGGTCCCGGGCCATCGCGGGCCTCATCCTCAGAGGTACCATCAGCGCGTCTACGACCGGCTGGAACAGGCGACGCGCGGGTGTCGCAGCGTCGAACAGTGTCGCGAAGCGCTCGTCGCTGAGCTCAGGAAGTTGGCACAAGAGGCCACGACACACGGCTCAGGCCTCCACAAGCTGCTCATGCGAAGCGAGTGAATCCGGAGACATCCATGCCACGGCGCTACTTCCGGCTTCTTGATGACGTCACCCTCCCAGGTCGATGGGAGCTGGGCATTCCCCTGGATGCGAGTGGGAACGAAGTCGAAGACCCTTGGATATTCAGGGAGGGCCGACCCGTTCCTCCTCAACAGGCGTTGCTCGTTCCCGTGGAGCACCCGGGAATGTCCCTCGGCTTCTCCCTGGCGGGATTCAGCACGCCCGTTGTCAGTGCTCGGGTCGCAGCTGTTTTTTCAGAGCTGGCAGCGCAGGACATCCAACTTGTGCCCGTGGCCGTCCAGGGACATGCGGAGCCGTACTTCATCCTCGTGGCGACCCGGCTCATCCGCTGCATCGATGACGAAGCCTCCGAAGAGGTGATCCGGTGGATGCCTGAAGATGGCCGGCCGGAGCGGGTCGGGGAGTATCGCGACGTTGACGGGATGCGCATCGACCCAGCCCAGGTCGGCGATGCCCGGGTCTTCAGGACAGGGGGATGGTCCATCGCCCTCATCGTCTCCGAGGACATCAAGCTCGCGCTGGAACGCATTCGCGCCACGGGAATACGGTTCACCGAAGTCTGATTGTCACGCCGCGCCTGGAGTCCGAGGGGGAAACACATGCTGCGCCTGGGCAGTCTGCTGTTGCTGTGCCTGACGCTGGCTTGCGCCGAACGGCCGCCTCCACCTGCTCCCCGGACCTGGCCTCGCTCCCAGAACTCCGGGCTCGGCACCGTGACGTCAGTGGAGCGCGTTCACATCACCCAGGGCTTCCAGGTCCTTCACGGCGAAACGCAAGAAGAGGTCACCGTCCACGAAGGGCTGTTGATCCGGATCAACGGCCTGAGCCCGGTGGAGTTCATGCCCCGTGCTGCCATGTCACCCCCTTCGATGGTGCTGGGGAACAGCTTCGCGGAGATGATCACCTGGCCCTCCGGTCTCTGGCCCACCGTCCTCCTCACGGAAGCGCCCCCTCCTGGAACCGAGGCCGGGCTGTGGATGTACGATTCCTGGGAAGACCCGACCCCGCGTGGAGCTGAATTCAAGAGAGAGCTGACGCGCGCGCTGGGCCCCCAGGGCCTGGGCGTGAACATCCAGACCCCCTCCGCCGATGCGCCCGTCACCTCCTACCTCTCAGTGGAAGTGCTCAAGGAGAAGGTCCGGGGCCGCAGGACCCTGAACGGCGTCCCCGCGCCCGAACTCTGCGCCAGCCTCCAGGTCGCCTGCGGCTTCAAGGACACCATGCACGGCCGCCTCGACTGCGGCGTGTGTCCCCAGGGCCAGACCTGCACCGCGGACAACACCTGCTGCACGCCCGCGACCTGCGCTTCCCTGGGCCGCTCCTGCGGCACCGTCGTTCCGGACGGCTGCGGCTACGCGCTCGACTGCGGTGCCTGCCCCGTCCGTTGAAACCTCCCGCCCGGGCTCACGTTGCCCGGGCGGAAGTGCCACGAACTGCTTACGTCCGGCCGCCCTGCAGCTTCCGGTACACGCCCACCACCTGCCCCAAAATCATCGTGGAGCGGAAGTCCGAGCGGTTCACGTAGATGGGCTGCATCGTCGCGTTCGCCGGCTGGAAGCGGATGCGGTCCTGCTCCGGGTAGTAGCGCTTCACCGTGGCCTCGTCCTCGATGAGCGCCACCACGATTTCACCCGGCTGCGCCGACGGCGTCTTCTTCACGAAGAGGTAGTCCCCGTCGTGGATGCCGTCGTCGATCATCGACTGGCCCTTGACCCTCAGCGCGAACACCTCCCGGCCGTTCACCCCGCCCAGGAGGAAGCTGTCGATCTTGACCGAGTCCTCCATGTGCTCCTGCGCCAGCGCCGGCGCACCCGCCGCCACCTTGCCCAGGAGGGGAATCTCGATCATGCCGGACTCCCGGCTCTTCATCCCCAGGCCCAGGAGCAGCCTCGCCCGCTTGGTGGGCACCAGCGAGCGGCTCTGCTGCTCGCCCCGGGTCAGGTAGCCCTTGCGCTCCAGGGCCTTCAGGTGGTCGTTCACCCCGTTGGTCGACCGGATGTCCATGTGCTCCCCAATCTCCCGGATGGTCGGGGGGAAGCCTCGGACCTCCGTCTCCTTCACGATGAAGGTCAGGATTTCGCGCTGGCGCTCCGTGAGCTCTTCCATGGCCGCACTCCTTCGCTCGGTCGCCCGCCTGCTCTGGCGGTGATGGGCAACAGAATTTCAGTGGCCCATGCTCCCTGAACATACGTGTAGAGTCAATCTGTTCAGTACCCCCACCCATACCCGCCGTACTGCCCCCCGCCCGTCCTTCTCGCGGCTTGAGGAGGCACGTTGATCTCGGCGTACACTTGGCGCCGCCGTGTCCGACCTCCGCCACACGCTGCTCTTCGTCGATGACGAGGCCGACGTCCTGGACATCCTCAGCCGGATGTTCCAGCGACGCTATCGCGTCCTCACCGCCCCCCACGGCAAGGCAGCCCTGGAAATCCTGCGAACCGAATCCGTGGACGTGCTCGTCACGGACCAGCGCATGCCGGAGATGACCGGCATCGACCTGGTCAACGCCGCGAGAGCCGAGGGCATCGACGTCACGACGCTCCTGCTCACCGCCTATACGGACCCGCAGGACATCATCGCGGCCATCAACCAGGGCCAGGTGTACCGCTACGTCACCAAGCCCTGGGACGTGAACGACCTGCTCATCACCGTGAAGAACGCGGTGGAGTTTGCCCAGCTCAAGAAGGACAAGGAGAAGCTCATCCGCCAGCTGCACCAGCGGGTGGAGGCCCTCTTCGTCCTCTACGAGGTCAGCCGCGCCAGCGCGAACGACCCGGCCAGCTACGACGCCATCATCGACCGCGTGCTCACCGCCGTGGCCCGCGTGCTGCCGTACGACTGTGGCGCGGCCCTCATCGCGCCGGACGGGCAGCGCGGCGCCACGCTGCGCCTGCGCTGCGTGGGCAACGTGGGCGAAGAGGCGCTGCTGGGCGTCAAGGAGTCCATGCTCGGCGCGTACCGCAAGAGCAGCGGCCTGCCGCTGCCGGAGGACCGGGTCATCACCCGCGTCACCGGCACCACCACCAAGGACTCCGCGTCCCCCGTCGTCTACCCCAACCAGCTCACGGTGAACCTCACCGCCGCGGGGAAGCCGGTGGGCATGCTGTCGCTGTTCTCCCACCGCGCGGACGCGTTCACGGAGGACGACGGGCTGCTGCTGGACGTGCTCGCCAACCAGACGGCGGACGCCATCCAGTCGCTGCGCTCCGCGGAGGAGGAGGCCCGCCACCGCATGGAGCGCATGGTCGCGTCCATGGCGGACGGCGTGGTGCTCACCGACGAGAAGAACGACATCGTGGTGATGAACCCCGCGGCCCGCCGCATCCTGCACGCGGGAGAGGAAGGGCAGGGGCCCTCCAACCGGCTTCTGGAGGAGCGCCTGGGCTTCCAGCCGTTCCAGCTGGTCCGCAACCTGGAGTACAGCGGCCACCAGGTGCTGCGCGAGGACGTGAAGCTCTTCGACCGCACCGTGCAGACCACCGTGACGCCCGTCAACGACGCGCGCGGCACCCTGCGTGGCGTGTGCGTGGTGCTGCGCGACATCACCGACCAGAAGCGGCTGGAGGAGCGCAAGGACACCTTCGTCTCCATGGTGAGCCACGAGCTGCGCACGCCGCTCACCTCCATCACCGGCGCGCTGGACCTGGTGCTCAACCGGATGGCGGGGGACATCAACGAGCGGCAGCACCGCTACCTGTCGCTGGCCAAGGACTCCGCGGAGAAGCTCAACAGCATCGTGGATGACCTGCTGGACCTGTCGAAGTACGCGCAGGGCCGGCTGAAGATGAGCTTCGAGCGCATCTACCTGGAGGAGCTCGTCCAGCGCGTGGTGGAGAAGTACGGGCCCGCCTTCGCGGAGAAGCGCATCCGCGTGGTGCCCCTGCTGCCGCAGCACCCGCTGCGCGCCATGGTGGACCCCAACCGCGTGAACCAGGTGCTCAACAACCTGCTCAACAACGCGGTGAAGTTCACGCCGGAAGGCGGCGAGGTGCGCGTGGAGCTGCGCGCCACGTCCAGCCTGCCCGGCTACGTGGTGCTCTCCTGCTGGAACAGCGGCGACCCCATTCCGGAAGAGAGCCTGGAGCGCATCTTCGACCGCTTCGAACAGGCCCGCACGCAGGCGAACCGCACCGTGCGCGGCACCGGCCTGGGCCTGCCCATCTGCCGCAACATCGTGGAGGCCCACGGCGGCCGCATCTGGTCCGAGCCGTCCCACACCGGCGTGCGCTTCATCGCCGTGCTCCCCACGGAGCCGCCCCAGGACGTGCTGTCCCAGGCGGCCGTGGACACGCTGCTGCCGGCGCCGCAGCCCGTCCGCGCGGACTCGCGCGGCAAGGTGCTCATCATCGAGGGCGAGCCCGAGGTGGGCCACATCATGAAGGCGCTGCTCGGCGCCCGGGGCTACCGGGTGCGCCTGGCGGCCTCCGCGGAGGAGGGGCTCTCCGCCGCTCGCAACCTCCACCCGGACGTGGTGCTGGTGTCGGTGCGGCTGCCGGACGTGGACGGCCTGCGGCTGGCGGAGATCCTCCGGAATGATCCGGAGACGCGCCGCGCGCCGCTCCTGCTCACCTCCGCGTTCGACGAGCGCCAGCGCGCCTTCCGGGCCGGCGCGGACGCGTTCCTCGTGCGCCCCCTGGCCGGAGACAAGCTGCTGGCCACGGTGGACTCGCTGGCGCGGGGCCGCGCCGGGGCGCAGCACGGGCGCGTGCTGGTGGTGGACGACGACGCGAAGATCGCCTCCATCTGCCGCGAGGTGCTGGAGGGCCTGGGCTTCGAGGTCGGCGTCGCGCACAGCGTGGAGGAGGGCCGGCGTTCCATGCGCGAGCGCAGGCCGGACGCGGTGCTCCTGGACGTCACGCTGCCGGACGGCGACGGGTTCGCGTTCCTGGAGGAGATCAAGGCCGAGCGCGCCAGTGGCCACATCTCCGTCATCTTCATCTCCGCGCGCACGGAGACGACGTCCAAGGTCCGCGCGCTGAAGCTGGGCGGGGACGACTACATCACCAAGCCCTTCGACGCGCTGGAGCTGGGCGCGCGCGTGGAGAGCATGCTGCGGCGCAAGGAGCAGGAGCTGTCCTCGTCGCCCACCACGCAGCTGCCCGGCTCCACCGCCATCGAGCGCGAGGTGCAGCGCCGGCTGGGCGCGCGTCAGCCGTTCGCGTTCTGCTACCTGGACCTGGACAACCTCAAGGCCTACAACGACTACTACGGCTTCGCGAAGGCGGACGGCGTGGTGCGGCAGACGGGCGACCTGATGCGGGAGGTCTTCCAGCAGGAAGGCGCCCCGGGGGACTTCCTGGGCCACGTGGCCGGGGACGACTTCGTCTTCATCACCTCCGTGGAGTCCGTGGACCGGGTGTGCCAGCGGGCGATTGAGCAGTTCGACCGCATCATCCCGCTCTACTACGACCGGCAGGACCGGGAGCGCGGCCACATCGAGGCGGAGGACCGCTTCGGGGAGAAGCGCCAGTTCCCCATCATGAGCGTGTCCGTGGTGGCGGTGATGACGGATGGCGTGGCGCATGACCACGCGGAGCTGGCGCGCCGGGCCGCGGACATGAAGAAGAAGGCGAAGGCGATCTCCGGCTCCGTCTTCCTGCGCAGCGACCTGGAGCGCGTGGTCCGGTCCGTCACCGGATGAGGCTCTACCAGCAGCTCATCCTCTTCATGCTCGCCGCGACGGTGCTGCCCCTGGCCATCGTCGGCTTCCTGCTGCTGTCGCGCTCGGAGCACGCGCTGGCCCAGCGCATCGACGAGCAGCAGCGCGCGCTCGCCACCGCCACCGCCGAGGCAGTGGAGGCGAGCCTGATGGAGGTCGTCAACGGCCTGGCCCGCTCCGCGGAGCTGTTGCCCTGGGATCGCGCCACGCCCGACGAGGTGCGCGGCATGCTGATGCTCCTGTATGGCCAGTCCACCTCGGTGAGCGCGGTCATCCAGGCGGACGCGAACGGACAGCCCCTGGGGCCCGCCGTGTTCCGGAGCGAGGAGCCGCTCGAGCGCCATCCCGCCTTCGACGCCGCGCGCGTCCGTCAGCTGGCGCACGCGGTGCCGGTGGAGAACTTCCGGGACGGGGGCAAGGGCCAGACGGCGCTGGGCAGCGCGTATGTGCACGCGGGCTCGGGCGCGGCCGCCGTGGCGGTGGCGGTGAAGCTGGGGGCCTCGGAGGATGCGCCGTACGCCATCGCGGAGCTCGTCTTCACGCAGCTGGAGGCGCTGCTCGCCCGGCGCGCGAACGAAGGGCAGCGGCTGGACGTGGTGGACTCCGAGGGGCGCGTCGTGGCCAGCTCCCAGGCCACGCGGCGCATGGTGGCGCTGGAGCCGGAGCTGCGCGAGGCGCTGCAGTCCGCCCTGGGCGCGGAAGGCGGGCGCAGCTTCCAATTGAAGGACCCCGCGCGCCGGGTGAGCGTGGCGTGGGTGAACACGCTGGAGATGGGCGTCGTCGTGACGGAGGACGAGGCCCTGGCGCTGACGCCGGTGCGGGAGCTGCGCACCACGGTGCTCGCGTCCGTGGCGGGCGCGCTGGTGGTGCTCCTGGCGCTGGGGGCGCTCTTCACGCGGCGGTTGGACCGGCGGCTCGCGGACGTGGTGCAGGGCGCGGAGGCCTATGGCCGCGGGGAGCTGGAGCGCCGCCTGCGCGTGGAGGGCCACGACGAGCTGAGCGAGCTTGCGTCCACCTTCAACCGCATGGGCGAGGAGCTGGAGGCGTCTCGCGCGCGGCTGATGAGCTGGAACGACGACTTGCGTGTCCGGGTGGAGGAGGCCACGGCGGACCTGCGGGCGGCGCAGCTGCAGCTGGTGGAGGCGCAGAAGCTGGCAGCGGTGGGCCAGCTGGGCGCGGGCGTGGCGCACGAAATCAACAATCCGCTGGCCGGCATCCTGGGCAACGTGCAGCTGCTGCTGCTGGACCGGGCGCCGGACGACATGGACTTCGAAACGCTGCGCAAGATCGAGCAGAGCGCCAAGCGCTGCAAGGACATCACCCAGAACCTGCTGCGCTTCTCCCAGCAGCGCGAGCGCCCGGACCTGCGGCCCGTGGACCTGAACGCGGTGGTGCGCGACGCGCTGAGCCTCACGGAGAACCAGACGCGCGGGGAGGGCATCGAGCTGGTGACGGAGCTGAGCACGCAGGTGCCTCGGGTGAAGGCGGACCCCGGTCACCTGTCGCAGGTGGTGCTGGCGCTCCTGTCCAACGCGCGCACCGCGATGCTGAAGACGCCGGTGAAGCGCCTCACCCTGCGCACGGGCGAGCGCGACGGGATGTGCACCCTGGAGGTGGAGGACACCGGCAGGGGCATCGCGGAGAGCATCCGGCCGCGCATCTTCGAGCCCTTCTTCACCACCAAGGACATCTGGTCCAATGTGGGCCTGGGACTGAGCGTCGCATGGCGCATCGTCACGGAGGCCGGGGGGACGCTGGAGGTCCGCTCGGAAGAAGGGCAGGGGGCCCGGTTCACCGTGGTGCTGCCCCGGGCATGAAGCCCGCGGCGTGTGGTAGCTAGGGCCATCGCATGGCTGCTCCCCCATCCCGCAGGCGACAGGCGCCGTTCCTCATCGGGCTCGTGCTCATCCTGGCCGCGCTGCCGGTGGGCTGGTTCGTCTTCCTGCGGGAGCCTCCCGCGCCACTGCCGCCACAGGCTCCTCAGCGCACCGCCGTCGCGCAGGCGGAGGCGAAGAAGGCCGTGGAGCTGGTGCTGAGTTCCTTCGATGGCACCGTGGACGTGAAGCACGGCGAGGCCGGGGCCTGGGAGCCCGCGCGCAAGGACATGCCGCTGCGGCCCACGGACGTGGTGCGCACCGGGCGTGGGTCCTGGGCCGTGGTGCTCAACGGCGAGGCCGTGGAGCTGCGCTTGGAGGCGGAGACAGAGATCTCCGTGGAGGAACTGTCGAACGAGCTGTCGAGGGTGATGCTGAGCAGCGGTCTGGCCACCGCCACCGTGCGGGGCCGTTCCAACGTCCGCCACACCTTCATCCTGAAGGCGAAGGGCGCCAACGCGGAGGCCAGCACCGCCCAGGGCACCTTCACCATGAGCAACAACGGCAATGGCACCGTGAGCGTGGGCACGCGCGAAGGCGACGTGAAGCTGGCCGACAAGGAGGGCAGGTACGTCATCGTCCGCGCCGGCCAGCGGTCCATCGTCCGCCCCGGCATGGAGCCCTCCAAGCCGGAGCCCATCCCCAGCACCGTGTTCGTGAAGATGGAGTGGCCCACGGGCAAGCAGCGCAACCGGGAGGTCGCCGTCGTTGGCCGCACGGATCCGGGCAACCGGGTGACGGTGGACGGCGTCAACGTGCCCACGGACGCGGACGGAGGGTTCACGCTCAGCCTCTCGCTCAAGAACGGCCCCAACCCCGTTCAGGTGACCGCCGTGAACGTGGGCGGTGCGCGACAGACCGAACAGCAGGAGCTGACCTTCGAAGCGCCGCCCCCGCCGCCGCCCCCGCCCCCGAAGCCGGGGATAAAGGTCGACACAAAAGTCTTCCAAGAGAGCGCCGACGGCACCTCACCCTGATCCGCCAGGCGGGCCTGCGGGTCCTATAGGAAGGGGCCCACCCGCTGGGTGAGGTGGGTTGCCGGAAGTGTCCGCGGGTTCGACGGAGAGTCCCTTCGCACGGCCCGCGGCACCAAAGTGGTGCAGTCCCGGCGAAGGGCCTTGTAGAGTCGGGAAGCCCTGGAACGTCTCCTGCTCTCCGCGATGGTCTTGGTTTGTGCCCCGGTCTGGGCGGCTTCGCTGGAGCTGCTCGGGCCGGACGTGCCCGTGTCGCCGGAAGGCTTCACGGTCGCGGTGGTGCGCCGGGACGCCGGGGGCCAACCGGTGGCGTTCACCCCGTCGTCGGTGACGGCGGAGGGCGCGGAGCTCAAACCCGGTCCGGAAGCTCCGCCGCTGCGCACCTATGTCGTGGTGCCGAAGGCACAGGCGCGCGAGGTGGTGGTGCGCGTGAAGAGCGACGGCGACGAGGCCCGGTCCCGCTACGACGTGGGACCGCCCGCGAGCCACATGGAGCTGTCGCTGGAGCCTCCGCTGCCGGTGAAGGGGCGCGACAAGGAGGCGACGCTCACGGTGCGGCGGCTGCGGGCGGATGGGACGCCGGATGACAGCGGCGCGCCACCGGTGCTGCGCGCGAGCACCGGGCAGGTGGAGGGGCTCCAGCACACGGGGCCGGGCACGTACACCGCTCGCTACGTGCTGCCCCCTACGCGCCTTCCCGAGGCAGCCATCCTCGTCGCGCTGTCCGCGTGGCCCCATCCCCAGTCGGTGCATGGCGCGTATGGGCGGCTCCTGGTGCCGCTGGCGACGTCGGTGAACCTGCCCGGCCAGAGCGAACCCGGCGGACAGGTGTCGCTGGAGGTGGCGGGGACGCGCTTCGGGCCCGTGCCGGTGGACGCGCAAGGGCGCTTCGTGCTGCCGCTGGTGGTGCCGCCGGGCTACTCGCTGGCCCGGGGCGAGGTGAAGGACGAATCGGGCCACGTGGCGCGCCTCAGCATCGACCTCCAGTTGCCACCCACGGATGGACTGGCGTGCGTGCTCAACCCGCAGCGGCTGCCCGCGGACGGCGTGTCCCAGGCCCGGCTCTTGTGCGCGACCAGCGATCCGAAGGGGCAGCCCGTCGCGGATGCGCGCGTCACGGTGAAGGCGAAGTACGGCCGGCTTGAAGGGCCCCAGCGCGACGCGAACGGCATGCTGGAGTGGCGCTACACGGCGCCGCGCACGCTGTCTGCGGATGAGCGCATCGACGCGGCGTGGCCGCAGCGGGGCCCGGGGTCGCGCGAGTCGCTGCCGATGCAGCTGGTGCAGGGCGCGGTGCGCGACGTGAAGGTGTCGCTGTCCGAGCAGCTGGTGCACGCGGGTTCGGTGGCGCGGGTGGTGGTGACGGCGCGGGACGCGGCCGGGCAGCCTCGGCCGGAGGCGAAGGTGGATGTGGCCTCTTCCGAGGGGACCGTGGGGCCGGCGGTGGAGTCCCCTCCGGGGACGTTCACGGTCCCGTGGACCGCGCCGCAGAACGGGTACCCGGGGAGCACGCACGTGAGGGCGCGCGCGTACGGTCCGCTCGGGACGGAGCCCGCGCGGATCGCGGTGTGGCGGGAGGCCTCGGGGCTCGTCGCGGGCGTGGTGGACCTGGCGGGCTGGCCGGTGCCCCGGCAGCCGCTGCTCATGAACGGCATGGCGCGGACGACGGGGGAGGACGGGACGGTGTTCGTGGGCGGGATGGTGCCCGGCAAGGTGCGCGTGGCGCACGCCGTGTGGCCGGGGCTCGACGTCACGGTGCACGTGCTGGGCCCCCAGGGACCGGTGTTCCCGGAGTCCGAGCCGCTGGTGCCCGCGCGCATCGATACGGCGGTGAAACTGGAGCCGCCGCTGCCGGTCAACGTGCGCGTGCGCGTGGAGGGTGCCCGGGTGACGTGCTGGGTGGAGGACCCGAGCGGCCAGGTGCTGAAGGATCGCCCGCTGCACGTCGCGCTGTCCGAGGGTGAGAAGGGGGATGTGTCCGTGCAGGACGGACTCACGCGCTTCACCGTGCAGGGCGTGAAGGGCCCCGTGAGCCTCTCCGTGGCGGACGTGCGCACCGGCGTGACGGCGATGGAAGAGGTGCGGCCTTGAGGGCAGGGTGGAGGGCCTCGGCGCCGGGCGCAACCGCGGGCTTCTGCCTCGCGCTGCTCCTGCTGTCGACCGTGGCTGCCGCGCAGTCGCTGTCCTCGGATTCGTCGACGCAGGCGGCGACCATCGCCGGGCGCGTCTGCGTGGACGTGGATGGAGATGGGCTCTGTGGACCTGACGAGCCAGGGCTCGCGGACGTGCGCCTGGTGCTGGCCACCGGCCGCGAGGTGCGCACCGATGCCTTCGGCCGCTACCACCTCACCGGCGTGGACTCACGCGTGCCGGACCTCACCGGCGGCCCGCACCTGCGCCCCGGCCGCCATGCGCTGAAGGTGGATCCGCGCAGCCTGCCGACCTCCAGCCAGGTGGTCCCCCGCGTCGCGACCGTGGAGGTGCCCTGGGGCGCCGCCGCCCTCCAGGACTTCGCCGTGCGCCCGCCCCCCTCGCGCCCCCACAAGGCCCCCACCGCCGCTCCCGGCCGGCCTCCCGAGGCGCGCGCCGCCGACCACGGGAACCTGCGCTTCCTCATCAGCGGCCAGGCCTCTCCGGGAGACCGGGTCCACGCGGGCGACGTGGAGGCCACCGTGGATGCCTCCGGCGCGTGGCTCGCGAGCGTGCTGCTGTATCCGGCCCGGAACAACGTCATCGCCATCACCACCACCTCGCCCGATGGCGCGGTGGAGTTCGCCCAGCAGTCCTTCGACGTGGTCCGGCGCGGTGAGCACGGCTTCCTCGTCATCCCTCGCGAGAAGGTGCGCGTGGGCGCCGTGCGCGGGCTGTCCCCGGACGTGCCCCTGCCTGCGGGAGACACCTTCCTGCGTCTGGAGGTGGCCCCCGGCACCCAGGTGACGACCCCTGACGCCCAGCTCGTCGCGGGCCCCGAAGGCGAGGTCCGCCTGCCCGTGCGGCTCGTGCCGGGACGCAACACCGTCCCCGTCACGATGGCCCCGCCACAGCGGCCCTCGATCGCCGTGTCCGTGCCGGTCGAAGCGCGTTCCCAGCCCTTCGTCGTGGGCCTGCTCGACGTGGAGGCCAGCCTCGCCCCGGCCGGCGGGGGCTTCCGGCTGCGGGGGCGCGGCGCCCTCCACGGTGAGGCCCAGCTGGGGCCCGTGCAGGTGGTGGGCGAGCTGGACCTGACCGACACCGACCTGCGTCAGCTGGACGACGCGCCGCTCGCGGACTGGCTGCGTCCCCGGAGGCCCGAGCGCTTCGACCGCTGGCCCGACCCCGACCTCGCTCCGGCGGAGTGGGGCGACAATTCCGTGTCGCTCACGCCCAACCCCGCGGAGGGGCGCCTGCGCCTGGAGGCGCGGCACGAGCAGTACGGCCGCGCGGGCTTCGGCACCTACCGCGCGCTCCTGCAGGACCGCGAGGTGGGCCGCTACCACCACCCCCTCTTCGGTCCCTACGCGGAGCTGCGCGAACAGCTGGGGCCCGTGAGCGTGGGGCTGGATGCGTTCGCTGGCGGGCTGGTGGACCCCACGCGAGGCCTGGCCGCGACGCCCGCTCACGAGGAGCTGCTGGCCACCGGCGGCAGCCTCTACTACCTGGGCGGCGGCACCGTGGCGGAGGGCTCCGAGCTGGTTCGCGTGGAGGTGCGCGACGGCGTCACCGGCCTGCCGCTGGGCGAACAGCACCTCGTCCGGGGCCGCGACTACGACATCGACTACCTCGCCGGCCGCATCCTCCTCGCGCGCCCGCTGTCGTTCCTCATCGGAACGTCGCTCCTGCGCACGGACGCGCTCTCCGAGGCGCCGGAGCCGGTGCTCGTCGTGGACTACGCCGTGCTGCACACGGGCGACCCTCGCGACTCGGTGGGCGGCGAGGCCTGGGCGCGCTGGCGCGACTCCACCGTCGGACTGGCCGCCGTGCGCGAGCGCAGGCTGGGGGCTCCCTTCCAGCTCCTGTCGGGGCGGGGGCAGACGAAGCTGTGGGGCTACTCGCTCCTCGCGGAGGCCGCGAGCAGCCGGGGGATCGCGGTGGAGCCCACCGTCTTCGGCGTGTCGGACGACGGTGGCCTGTCCTTCCTCCGCCCGGTGGGCACGCGGGATGACCACGGCGGCGCGGTGACCCTGCGCCTGAGCGGCCCTGGCGTCCTGGGGCCGGGTCACGGCGGCGCCGTGGCTGCCGTGTGGCGCGAGCGCTCCAAGGGCTTCTCCGATGGCGCGCACCTGGACGTGGCCCGCTTCCGGCAGCTGTCCCTGCGTGTCACCCAGCCCGTGGGCCCGGTGTCGCTCACGCTGCTGGGCGACGAGCGGCGCTCGGCGGATCCTCGCCTGCCCTTCGAGGACACGCCCTTCGGCGCCCGCACGTTGGGCGCCGCCGTGGCCTATGAGCACCACGAAGGAACCGTGCGCCTGGAGCTGCGCGACAGCTGGCTGCGTGCCACGGAGGTGCCCGGCCAGGGCGGCGCGCTCGAAGGCGGCCGGACGTCCCTGGGCGTCTCGGTGTCCCGCATGCTGACGTCCCGCCTCTCCGTGTCCGCGGGCCACCGGCAGCGGCTGCACGAGCGCGGCGCAGGCCCGGGCCGGATGGACGACACGTTCACCTCCGCGGGCGTGGCCGTGAACCTGGACAACGACACGTCCGTGGGCGTGAAGGGCGGCTGGGGGCCGGAGCTGGGTCCGCAGGCCTGGCTGGATGCGCGCGCGCGGCGCGGCAACGAGACCTACTACGGCGGCTACTCCGTGGACGTGGACGGGCCGGACTTCGGCCTGGCCCGCGCGGTGACGGGAGCGCGCACGGAGGTGGGGGACGGCACCACCCTGTTCGTGGAGGACGTGAGCGCGCACGACGCCCAGGCGATCCGCCGGGCCCGCGCCGTGGGCTTCCAGTACGCGGTGGGCCAGAGCGGCTTCAACGTGGGCGCCCGCTACGAGCGCGGCGTGCGCAACCCGCTGGACATCGAGAGCGACCTCACGCGCGACGTGGCCAGCGTGTCCGCGCAGTGGCTGCGCGAGCGCTTCCGCGCGGACGTGCGCGCCGAGCTGCGCCACGAGGAGGGCACTCCCGCGCGTGGCGCCTCCGGCCCGGTGGACCGCACGCAGGTGGTGCTGGCGCTGGCCGCGGAGGGCCAGCTGATGAAGGACGTGACGGCCTCCGGACGGCTGGACTTCTCGCACACCGCGGGCCGGGAGGGGCTGGAGGCCCGGTTCGCGGAAGGGTTCGCGGCGCTCGTCTGGCGGCCTGGCCCGTGGCTGGTGGTGGCCCGCTACGGCCTCACGCGCGAGCTGGCCCCGGGCGACCGCTTCGCCTTCGGCGACCGGGTGCTCCAGACGGTGTCGCTGATGCCAGCGGTGCGGCTGGGCGAGCGGCTCTCCGTGGCGTCCGGCCTGCACGTCGGACGCTCCAGCCTGGGCGAGTCCTCGCGCTGGGTGTGGACGGGCACGCTGCGGCCCTCGGTGCGGCTGGTGGGCGGACTGGAGGTCGCGGTGGAGGCGGCCCGGCGCACGTCGGCGGCGGACGACCAGGGATTGACGGCGCTCCGGCCAGAGGTGGCTTACCGGCTGGACGAGCGCCTGCGGGTGGCCCTGGGGTACACCGTCCTGGGCTTCAGCGGCTTGGGTCTGGAGGCCGAATCGGAGGATGCTCCGGATCGCCTCTATCTCCGGGCGGAAGTGGCCTGGTAGTCGCCGGGCAGAGGGACGTCGAACGTGCGAGTCGGGTGGATCATCCTGGGCCTGGGGTTGTGCGCGGGAGTGGCTCGCGCGGAGTGGACCCACATCGGGACCCTGACGGGCATACCGAAGGACGTGACCGTCTTCCGGCCCGGCTTCTTCGCCGTGGCGACCGACAGTCAGCTGTATGTATCGCGCGATGGTGTCGTGACGCCCCTGAACGTGGGCATGGCGGGCAGCTTCCTGCGCGGAGCGAACTGCGTGGTGGGCATCCGTCTGGACGGGACGCTCCAGAGCGTGGGGGGCTGCTCGCCCACGGATGACAACAAGCGCCTGTTCCCCGATGACGGCAGCGACTACGCGGTAAGGGCCGCGCGCGTTACCGCCGACGGGGGCGTGGGGTATGCCGTCGCCGCCGAGGGGCCCTTGCAGACACCGCAGTTTCGGACCTCGCTGCTCCCGAAGGAAGGCACGGCCGAGTGGGGGACCCTGCCGCCTCCGCTGCCGGACCTGAGCGCCCAGCCGCATCTCGCGGTGCTGGCCCCCCAGGCGGATGGGCAGCCCCAGGCGCTGTTCTCCGTCTCCGCGGCCAAGGCGAACTTCCTCTGGTACCGGGGCACCAGCGCGGTGTCCTACATCGCCGCGGGCATCGCTGCTCCGAACCTGGCCCAGAGCGTGGTCCTTCTGCCGGGCTCGACGCCGGAGCAGCCGCTCGCGTTCTTCGGCAACGACTCGGGTCTGTTCCGAGGCACGCTGGGCGGATCCGCCTATCCGTTCGAGCCCATTCCGCTGGCGCCGGGTTCGGTGGACGCGCTCGCGCTGGATGTGACGAGCGGCTCCAGCGCTGGGACGGGCTTCGGGCTGCTGCTGCTCAAGCAGAAGTCAGACGGCAAGGTGGTGGCATACAGCGCGGAGCCGGTGGTTCCGCCCGCACTCCCGGGCACGCTCTGGCGGCAGAATACGGACCTGCCCGCGAGCATCCCCCATCCCGCGTTGCGGATGGCCTGCGCGGACGCGTCCTACTGCGTGGCCATCCTCAACGGGCCCGCGCAGAACGTCCTCGTCTACCGGAACGCGAGCCCTCCCAACGTGAGCGAGCTGCCCCCCACCCTCAGCGTGGACGAGGGCACGACCCGGGACGTGGAGCTCCGGCTGCGCGACCCGGACGGGGACGCGGTGCGACTGTCGGCCACGGTGCGTGCGCCGGGCAGTCGGATCGCCGTCGTCCAGTCGCCGCTCGATTCGCGCGAGGACAGCGGGCTCAAGCTGACGCTCACCGCGCCCTCGGGCATCTGCGCGTCCGAGACGTCCTCCCTGGACGTGGTGGCCTCCGACGGCCTGCGCGCGCACGACACGGCGAAGGAGGTGAAGCTGGTGCTGAACCACTCCATCAAGCCTGGCGCGCCCCAGGTGGCTGGGGAGGGCAACGACTTCTTCATGGGAGGGCCCTCCGGCACCTTCACCGCCACGCGGGGCGCCACCGGTTGCGAGCCCGTCCGGTACTCCTGGACGGAGCCCCCCGGGGCCCCCAGGCTCGCGAAGAACGCGGGCGTGGCCACGTTCACGCCCCCTTCCTCCCGCGAGGACCGCTGCAAGCCGGGCATGGCCGCCTTCGACTACGAGGTGCGCGCGGACGACGGCGCGCTGACCTCGGAGCCCACGAAGGTCCCGGTGCGGCTCCACCCCTGGGGCCCCCCCGATGCTCCGTTCACCAGCGCCTCGCGTGACGTCTTCTCCGGCGCGGCCTTGATTCCCCAGGCGACCCACCCGTGCGGAGGCTCTCCCGGAACGCCAGGGCTGCCGCCGGTGTCGACGTTCTGGTCGGTCCTGGAGAATCCCTCGAACGCGACGGTGACGGCCCTCCAGGGGAACGACCGGCGGCCCGTGGGCCAGGAGCCCATCGAGGGCAACTCCGTGCTGCTCGCCGGGGCGACGTGCGTGGAGACCCTGAAGCTGAAGCTGCGCGCCTTCAACCGCATCACCGTGGACGGCTTCGTCCTGGACAGCCCCACGTCCGACGTGGAGGTCACGGTGAAGCCGCGCTGGGTGCCCCTGGAATCGGTGCAGACCCTGGTGGACCTGGAGCCGGCGGAGGAGCGCATGCTGCGCGGCCGCGTGAAGACGGATCCGCCGCTCAACTGCACGGGCATGCGTCCCCTCACCACGGTGGTGACGCTGGAGGACCCGGCCGACCCCACCCAGGTGTTCGACACGTGGACGGCCACCGGAGGCGGAGGCGACTTCGTGCTGGACCTGCCCGCCATGTGCGGCAGCGCCAACTACACCGTGCGCGCGCGCGTGCACGAGGGCTCCGTCATGGCGCCGGAGGTGACGAAGGACTTCCGCCGGCAGGCGCGCGACGTGGTGCTGGGCGAGCTGAGCGGTGAGCTCGTCGCCACCTGCGGCGAGGGCGCCCGGGGCACGCTGCGCCAGACGATTCCGGAAGAGGCCTGCTCGGCGGTGAACCTGGTGTGGGGCCGGACCGCGGGGCCGGAGATGGCGTCGCTCGTCGCCCAGGAGGACTCGGTGTCGCTGGCCACGGTGGACACGCAGCTGGAGTCCCTGGTGGGCGAGCTCGTCACCCTGAACGTGTCGGCCACGGGCGAGGGCGCCAGCGGGGCGTCGCGCGAGCACGCGGTGCGCATTGGCGCGCGGCCCTTCGTGACGGTGGCGCGGCGCACGGAGACAGGGGAAGGCATCAACTCCGGCCAGGTGGGCGTCACGGTGACGCTGCGCAATGACACCGCCTGCGACGTGAGCTCCATCCACTACCGGGAGACCGTCACCGGCGCGCAGGTGGTGCCCCAGAGCGTGACGCTGAATGGCCAGCCGGTGACGCCGGTGGATGAGTCCGCGCAGCACTTCGAGGTGGCGTCGGTGCCGTTGCCCGCGGGCGCGACCGCGAGGCTCACGTACGTGGTGCGCACGGCGCTCCTGGCTCCGCCGAAGTACTCGGGCACGGCGTCGCTGCGCGAGGTCGTCGTATCGCACGCGGAGCCGCCGCCTGCCTCCACGTCGGGCTGCGGGTGCTCCGGCGGAGGCTCGGGCGTGACGGCGTTCGGGCTGGGCGCGCTGGCGTGGGCCGCGCGGCGCCGGCGGGGCGTCAGAGCCCGAAGCTGATGCGCTGGCGGCGGTTGGGCGTCTGCTGACGCTCCTCCAGCACGCCGGACAGCTCCAGGCCGCGCAGGGTGGCCAGGGCCTCGCGCTCGGACAGGTCCGTGAGGGCGAGCAGGTCCTCCACCGTCTTCGTGCCGTCCGCGAACGCGAGCAGCATCGCCTGGGGCCCCGCCAGCTTCAGCTCGTGCAGGCCGTAGGGCGGATCCGCCGTGGGGAACAGGCGGCGTCCGAGCGCCATGCGCTGGCGCAGCGCCACCAGCGTCTCCGTGCGCGTGACGCCCTCCAGGATGAGGTCGCCGGGGAAGAGCGACAGCGGCACCAGGTCCGCGCGCTGTGGCCGCATGGGGCTGAAGCCGTAGCCGCCCTCCGTCCACGCGAAGGTGGACCAGAGGATGTCCTTCACCTGCTCCTCCAGCAGCTGGCGGCGCTGCTTGGGGCTCAGCAGGCCGCGCTTGAGCAGGGCGTCGCCGGTGCGCAGCGAGTGCTCTCGCGCGTAGCCCGTGGCCTCCGCGAGCTGCGCCTCCGTGAGCGCGCCCTTGCGCAGGCAGAAGCGGCCGAAGCGCTCCGGGGCCAGGTTGGACGCGGCGTACACCACGCGGCCCGCCTCGAAGTAGACGACCTTGAGCACCGTGCCCTGGCGCAGCTTCAGCTCGCCGTGGTGGCGCGCTTCGTAATAGGCGTTGAGCAGCCGCGGCACCGACGTGTGCCCCAGGTCTCCGCCGAGCGACCACTCCGGCAGCTGGCGCCGCTGACGCACGGGCGCGGGCGCGGCCTCCGTCCACACGGCGTCGCGCTGCGCGAAGGGCAGGGGCAGGGCCTCCGACACGCCGGGGGCTTCTTCCGGGGGCGCGGGTTCGGAGGGCTCGGAAGGGGAGAGGACGGACGCGAGCGCGGGCTCCTCCTCCGCGGACGGCGTCTCCTGGACCAGCTCCTCCAGGACGAGCAGGTCCACCTCGTCGAGCAGCTCCCCGTGCGTCACGGGCGGCACGCCGGCGGCTTCCTCCAGCGCGCTGATCACCGAGTCCAGCTCGAAGGGCTTCTCGAAGAAGGCACAGGCGCCGTGGACCTGCGTGGCCTCCTGGGCGAAGCGGTCACCCTTGTAGACACCGCTGACGGCGATGGCGGGGATGCCGTGCGCGCGCAGGGCGCCCAGCACCTCGCTGCCGCGGATGTCCGGCAGCAGCAGGTCCACCAGCGCGGCGTCGAAGCGCGAGTGGGGGCCCAGGGCCTCCAGCGCGGACTCACCGGTGAAGACGGTGAGCGCCTCATGGCCTCGGGTCTCCGCGACCGTGGCGATGAGGGAGGCGAGTTCCTGGTTGTCCTCCACGATGAGCAGTCGCGCCATGGGCCGGCAGACCCTACCATCAACTCCATGACGGACGTTCAGGGCTTCCACCACGTGGCGATTCAAGCGAAGGACGTGGAGCGCGTGACGGCGTTCTATCGCGACCTGCTGGGCTTTCCGGAACTGAAGCGCCACCTGCGGGAGGACGGCACCCTGCGGAGCGTCTGGGTTGCCGTCCCAGGGAGCGCCTTCCTGGCCATCGAGGCGGTGGACGGGACGCCGGAGGTGGTGCCGTTCCGCCATCCGGCGCCGGGGCTGCTGATGCTCGTGTTCCGGATTCCCCGCGAGGCGCGGGGTGGGGTGGTGGAGACCTTGGCTCGCGCGGGCGTGCCGCTGGAGCATGAGACGCGCTGGACGCTCTACGTGAGGGACCCGGAGGGCAACCGGGTGGGGCTGAGCCACCATCCAGACGACTAGGGGGGCGTGCCCGGCCGGGTGCTTGCGGAGGGTGACGGGGCATGGCTACAAGCGGCCCCATGCGCCTGGGTGAACTGCTCGTGAAGGACGGCCTCGTGTCGGCGGCGGGGCTGGAGGAGGCGCTGGAGTCGCAGGTGGTCCACGGCGGTCGGCTGGGGACGAACCTGGTGGAGCTGGGGCTCCTGTCCGAGCAGGACCTGGCCAAGGCGCTGGGCCGGCTGCACAACTGCGCCTACGCGTCCGGGGAGATGGTGCCCGACCCGAAGGCCGTGGCGCTGGTGAACCCCAACGAGGCGGACGACAAGGAGTACCTGCCGATGCGGGCGGACGCGACGCGGTTGAGCGTCGCGGTGGTGAACCCGCATGACTTCACGACGTTGGACGCCATCGCGTTCAAGACGGGCAAGCGCGTGGTGCCGGTGGTCATCCCCGAGTTCCGGATGAACCAGCTGCTCCGGCGGCACGCGAAGGCGTTCCGGCAGCTGCGGGCCATCGACATGAATGCCGTCCGCCCGAGGCCCGCGAAGGGCGCCGCGGCGGAGCTGCAGAAGGCGGCGGAGCGTCCGCCGGACCTGATGAGCGAGGAGGAATTCCAGTCCGTCTACGCGCAGGCGCTGCGCGGCGGCTCGGATGCGGAAGCCGACGGGGACGTGCTGGAAGGGGAGATCATCATCACCGGCGAGGAGGTGGTGGAGGCACCCGTGGCCGCGCCGCCCCAGGGCCGGCCCGCGATGCCGGCGCAGGCGCGTCCCGGAGCGCCCGTCCCGCCGCGAGTGGACATCCCCGCGCACATCGCACCGTCCGTCCCGGTGCAGGGAGTGCCCGCGCAAGCGGCCCGAGCCGCGAGCGCGGCGGGGCAGGGCCTGGGGCCGCCGGGAGTGCCCGCGCATCTGGCAGGTCAGCCTGGAGCGCCGGGAGTGCCCGCGCATCTGGCGGGACAAGCCGGAGCGCCGGGAATGCCCGCGCACGTCGCGGGTCAGCCTGGAGCGCAAGGTGTGCCCGCGCATCTGGCAGGTCCTCCCGAAGTGCAGGGAGTGCCCGCGCACGTCGCGGGTCAGCCTGGAGCGCAGGGGGTGCCCGCGCATCTGGCGGGACACGCTGGAGCGCGCGGTGTGCCCGCGCAGGTGGCAGCGCAGGCGGGTGCTCAGGGAGTCCCCGCGCCTGTGGCGGCCCAGGCGGGTGCTTCCGCGCACGTCGCGGGTCAGCCTGGCGCGCAGGTGCGTGGTGGGCCGGGCGCCGCCGGCGTGCCCGCGCATGTCGCGGCTCAGGCAGGTGCACAGGGAGTCCCCGCGCACGTCGCGGCCCAGGCCGGAGCGACGGGCGCGATGCCTCCAGGCGCTGCCGCGAGCCCGCCCGTTGCAGCGAAGCCGGTGGCCCCTCCTCCCACGCCGCTCACGTTCCCGGAGGCCCAGGCGGAGCTGGGGCGCAGCTCGGACCGCGAGGACGTGGCCCGCACGGTGCTCCGCTTCGCCATGGGCAAGTGGCGCCGGTGCCTGCTGCTGTCCGTGCAGGGCAACCTCGTCACCGGCTGGCACGGCATGGGGCAGGGCGTGAGCGACGAAGGCGTCCGCCGCATCGGCGTGCCGCTGCGCGACCAGAGCACCTTCCGCCTCGTGCGCGACCTGCGCTCCCACTACGTCGGTCCGGTGAAGCGCGACGCGGCGATGGGCATGTTCTACCGCCTGCTCGGAGGCGGCTTCCCCACCACGGCGGTCATCCTGCCGCTGCTCGTGCGCGGCAAGGTGGTCCACCTGCTCTACGTGGACAACGGAGCGGAGCAATTCACCCCGCCGGACGTGGGCGAGCTGCTCATCCTCTCCCAGGGCGTGGGCCGCTCGTACGAAGCGATGATGCGGCGTCGCAAGAGCGCGTAGCTCACTCGCTGCCGGTGGACCGTTCAGGTGAGTGCGCCAGCACGGGCATCGCATCCGGACGGTCCCACAGGACGAAGTGGCTGCACCCGTCCAGCTCCACCACGTCGAGCCCCGGCTTCGCGCGCCCGGCGCTCTCCCGCATGGACGCGGACTCCAGCACCCGGTCCTTCCCCGGAACGAGCACCGTGCCGCGCCGCACGTTGCCGAACAGGGACGCGTCCCGCGCCTGGCTCCAGGCTTCGATGTCCCGCAGGTTGGCCATCATCGTCGCGACCCGCTTGGGGTTGAACGGGAAGGCCATGATGAGCTCGCGCTTGCGAGCATTCTCCAGCGGTCCCCAGGCGCCCCGGTTGTGCTTCGCGATGGGCGCGAGCCGCCACAGCGGGATGAGGAACGGCAGCAGCCAGAACTGCGAGGGCGTCAGGCTCCGGTAGGGGCGGGCCTGCGGGAGCACGGGCGCCTCCAGCACGACCTCCACCCGTTCGAAGAGGTCCGGCCGCAGCTTCGCGGCCTCCAGCACCACGGCGCCTCCGCGCGAATGTCCATGGACGCGCACGACGTCCGTCCGGGGCAGGTGCTCCAGGGCCTGCACCAGCACCGCGGCGTCATGGGAGATGGTGCCCTCCGGTTCGGCGGGCACCTTCGCCCAGGGGGCGGGTTCCTCGCGCGGATCGGTGATGGGCAGGTGGTAGTCGCAGCTCGTCAGCAGGATGAGCTGGACGTCGGGCTCGCGGTAGTGGTGCGTGAAGTAGCGCATGTCGGCCACGAAGCCGTGCATGACGATGACCGTGGCGCGGGGCTGCTCGCAGCGCCGTTCCGCGATGACGGCCTTCCCGACGCGGTAGACGTGTCCGTCGAAGGGCTCGCTCGCGCGGGGTGTGCCCACCCGGTGCATCAACCACCGGCGCGCGGTGGGCACGAGCACGGCGGCGCCAGCGAGGACTCCAAGAGCGACGAACATGCATTCACCCGGGACGGAAGGGGACAGGCGCCTGGCGGCGGACGGCCCGTGACACGGCGCGCATCATAAGGGCCGTGTCGGCCTCCCGCCGCCTCAAGGCGCGGCGGTGTCCGTCAAATGCTGGCAGGGCCTCCGCCAGGCAGGGGCCCGCCGGCCCAACTCCTTGCACAGGTCCTGGAGCCCGGACTCGCTGAGCGACACGGAGAAGGACTCCCGGCCGTTCCCGTCACATCGAGTGGGTTCCAGCACCGAAGACATTCGGCGCCACGCCGTGACGCTGGCAGGGAGACGCCAGGAACTCCAGGGCCTCCCGTGTCCTCGGACATGAACGCGGTCCGCATGAATGCGCAGGTGGGAATCCAGCCGGAACGCCCGTCCGAGCCGCACCGCACGAACCTGTCCGACTGTCGGACAGGTTTTGGGAAACCGCGTCGGGCGGGCGGCAGGTCATCGATGGCGGGTCGGTCGCTCTTTCGGAAGTTGACTCTTCCCGGGTGGGTGGAGAGCGTCAGGCCCCTTCGAGGCGGTGCGTCCCCAGCGCGCACTCGCGACGCGGAGCTTGCGATGAACGACGAGCCGGAAGAGCGCCTGGCCTGTCCCCGCTGCGGAGGGAGCGTCGGGGGTTCCACCAACGAGCGTGGCATCGTCTTCACACCCTGTCTCCGGTGTGACCAGGCCATGGCGGCTGCCTGCTGTGCGCCCATCCCTGGGACGGCGTCTGGATGGCGAGTCCAGATTCTCTGGCGCGGGCCCGAACTGACGCTGAAAGAGGCGGCCTCCCTGCGGCAGGTTCTCCCCGTCCACGCGAATGAATCGATTCAGTGTGTGCGCGACCAATATCGAGGTCTGTCAGGGTGGACGGGGCGGAGACTGCTGCACCTGCCTTCGCATCCCGCGACGTTCTATGGCGTCGAGTTCAGCCCCTCGTTCTTCGAGAAGGGCGCCCTCGCCACGATTTTCCGCGAATCCCACGGCACCCTGGTGATTGCCAGCGAGAGCCTGCTCCTCTCGGAGTGCGTTCCCATTCCCCAGGAGCGAGGACGCCAGTTCCTTGATGAAGTCACAAGCCTGGATCCGTTGGAGATGACCGACTCGGACGTCATCGGGATGGATGGAATCAGCCTCTATTTCCGTCTCCGACATTCGAGCGAAGAGCGCGGTTTCGTCGCATGGAGCCCGAACACCCACCTTGCACCCCGGCATCATGCCCTGGTCCGGGCGCTCTTCCGGCTCGCGACCGAGCTGGCTCGCGAGGCCGACAGCATCACGTTTCTGGAAGGCATCCACGGCTACCTGGATGCGGGGCTCCCCGTGAAGGTGTTCGAGGAGACGCCGCGCCGCGTTCGTCTCTTTGGAGGGCTGTCGTCGTTGTCGTCCGAGGCCCTGGACTCGCTCTTCGCGGCGACTCCCCAGAGACACCGCTGTTGATGGATCTGACGGGCTTCGAGGGAATGGGGACGCTGCTCCATCCGAGCTTCGCCCGGTTTCATCAGCGTCCCGGGGGGACAGTGTGGTGGGTCAACCGCATCGCCGCTCGTCAGTTGAAGGAGGCGGGAATCCCCGAGGCGAGCCTCTACACGGACCTGGAGTTGGCGAAGGCAGCCCTTGCCGCGCGCCCTACCTGACGGCGCTGAGGCTCCGGATCTGCGTGCGGATCCACGGGATGTAATTGGAGACCCGCGCGTAGATGCCGGGCAGGCCTGCCCGCGCACAGCCCACCCCGAAGCTCACGATGCCCTGGAGCACGTAGCCCTGGGCGCCTCTGACGACGAGCGGCCCGCCGCTGTCGCCCTGGCATGCGTCCTTGCCTCCCTGCTGATACCCGGCCCCGAACATGGCATTTTCGTCGATGACGATTCCTTGTGACCTGTAGCTGTTCGCGACGTCCTGATGCCTGAGGACGGGGACGCCCACCTGCAGCAGGATGCTGGACGTGTCGTAGCCACCCTCCCGGGTCAGGCCCCAGCCCGCGACCGTCGCCATCGTGTTTTCAGCGACGCGCTCTCCGGAGGTGGGGAGGCAGACAGGGACGCGCGTGTTGCCGCCCGCGAGCTGCGGGGCCAGGTTGGGGCGCATGCCCGAGGACTGGCCGCAAGCCCCGGCGACGCTCGTGTCGAACTTGATGGGCTTGTCGAGCTTGAGGACGGCGATGTCGTTCATCGTCGTGTCCGGATTGTACTGGGGGTGGTGGACGGCCACCGTCACCCGGGCTGTCACCTGCGTGGACGTGGGGCGGTACAGGTCATGCGCCCCAGCGGACGCCGTGACGTTGGAGTAGCCGTCATAGACGCAATGGGCAGCGGTGAGGACGATGTCGCTCTCCTCCTGGGTGTCACTCACCCGCACCAGGCTGCCCCCGCAGAAATGGCTGCCGTACTGCTGCAGGCTGACAATCCAGGGGTGGGAGTTCGGCCGGGCCTCGACGCCTCCGACGATCTCCTGGTCCGTGTGTCCCACTGTCTCGAAGGGGGCCTGCTCGGCCTCCGGACCACCGCACCCGAGAAGACCGACCGCGACGACGACTCCGCTCATGAAGCGCATGCAACCTCCTGGTTCAAGTGCGGAGGGAGACAGCAATCGACATGCCGCGTTCATGCGCCCGGGCTGTCGGGACGAGACGCGCACCTGGAGGTCGTCTTCATCGCCGTGTGACATGTCAGCGGAGGTGCATGACGCGTCAGGGCTCAGGGGTCCATGGGGAGGAGCGCGTCGCGTGCAAGGGACCCGGACGGCCCGGGCACCACCAGTCTGCGGGCCTTCTGGAACAGCGGCACGGGCGGGTCCTCCGCCACGTACACGCCCCAGAAGTACTCGCCGGGCGCGAGGCCGGACAGCACCACCTGCTGCGGGCTGCCCTCGCGCACGAGCACCGGCTGCCGCAGCTCGCGGTCACGCGCGACGACCAGCCGGTAGCGCGGCTCTCCGCCAATGGACTGCCATGCGAAGACGACGTCCTCGGAGGCCGAGCCATTCGGGGCCTGGTAGCCATCGGGAGGCGTGACGAGCAGGCCCCGGGGCTGCTTGCGTTCCACGAAGACGCGGCGGGCGAAGCCGGACTCGCCGGGCCGTCCTGCCTCATCCAGCGCGGACACGCGCCAGACGAACATGCCGGGCTCCGGCGGGACAAAGGTGAAGTCCGAGCCCTCCACCTGCGTGTCCACGATGCGCCGGGTGAAGCCCATGTCGCGCGCCACCTGCACCTGGTAGCCGCGAACACCCTCCAGCGGCTTCCAGCTCAACGGGATGCGCAGCTCCGGTCTCCACGCGATGCGCGCGTCCACGCCCGGGGAGAGGCTGGTAGGGAAGGGCGGGCCGTCGTGCTCGGCGTCCTCCAGGCCTCGCGCGACGTCCAGCCAGTTGCCGGCCTCGAGCGTGCGGCGGTTCGTGCCCTCGGACAGCAGCAGTCGTCCGCGGGAGACGCTGAGGTGCATTCCGCGAGCGGTGCGGGTGACGCGGAACTCCGTGGGGCCCGCGTGTGCTTCGACCGTGAGCGCCACCTGCCGCCCGTTGTCTCCGCGAAGCACGAGCGGGCCGTCGGGCAGCGCATCCTCGGGCAGCAGTCCCCGGGCGGTCCCTGACTCCAGTGCGACCACGGAACCCCCGCCTGCTGGAGGCGCGGTCCGCTCCACCATCACCACGGTGCGCTCCTCCAGTTCGATGCGGCCACCGCCCCGAAGCTCGATGCGCGTGGAGGCCTCCGGCCCGGTGCGCACCCAGTCGCCGGAGCGGAACGTGGCGCCCGCTTCGAACGGCTCCCAGTACGCATTCGCCGTGCGCAGCGTGTCGACAGGGCCGCGCGCGACAGCACACGTGGCCACGATGGCAGCCAGCTCCCGCGACACGGTCTCCGACGCGCCCTCATCCTCCGAGGTCCGCGAGCAGCCCGCGACCAGCAGAAGCAGGATGCACCCCCATGCGCCCCGACGCGGAAGGGGCACGCTCATCGCACCCTCCAACCCGAACGTGCCTCGCGAGGCTCCTCCAGGAGCCGGAGCCGGTCGCGAGCCACGCTCCGAGCCGATCGCTGGAGTCCTGCGGGGAAGGGTCGTGCTCATCGCACCCTCCAACCCGAAGGTGTCTTGCGAAGCTCCTCCTCCAGGAATCGGAGTCGGACGCGGATCGCGCTCCGCTCCGGTGCCGCCTCCAGCGCGGCGCGCAGATGCGCCATCGCCTCGGTCACGTCCCCTCGCTGCGTGGCCTCGAGCGCCAGCCGCTCGAACGCATCCGCCAGCGCCGCCAGTCGCGAACGCACGCGCGGATCCTCGGGACGCAGCGCCCGCGCGGCCTGAAGCTGCGCCAGCGCCGTGTCCTCACCCGCACCCGACAGCTTCGCCACCGCGATGAGCCGGTCCGCGCGGGACAGATGTCCCCCCAGCTTCACCTCCCGCGCACGCAGCGGCCACATCAGCCCCGCACCCGTCGCGCAGAGGACGGTGAGCACCAGCGCGCTCCACCGCAGCGCCCTGCCATGCCGCGCGACCGCCAGCTTCGCGGCCACCGGAATGCGCTGCTCCACGGCGTTGCGCCACCGGCGGTAGCGCGGGAACGCGTGCGGCCGGTCCTGGCCCCGCGCGGTCCCCATCAGCACTTCCGTCTCGCGCCGGCTCCGGTCCAGCGCTTCGCCGAACAACCCGTGCATCGTCTGCACCAGGTCGAAGGGAGGCAGCGCGCTCCGCACGCGCTCCAGCGCATGCCGCAGCACCTTCGCGCTGGGGGCCCGCGAGGACGGCTCCGGCGCGGTGGCCCACTGCACCAGCCGCTCCAGCTCCGGCGTCACCTGGGCATTGAAGCGCGACGGCTTCAACAACCCGGAAGGCCCCTCCGTGCCACTCGCGGCCTCCGAGGCCCGGTGCAGCGTGAGCAGCTCGTAGAGCACCAGCCCCATGCCGTGGATGTCCCACGCGGGAGCCGGGCGACCTCCGGCGAGCTGCTCCGGCGCCATGTACGCGCGCTTGCCCACCACCAGCAGATCATTCCCGCTCGCGATGCTGGCGGACGCCACCCCCATGTCCACCAGCTTCACTTCACCGTGCAGCCCCACGAGCAGGTTGCCCGGGCTCACGTCACGGTGCACCAGGTGCAGCGGGCGCCCGTCCAGGTCGCGCTGCCCGTGCAGGTACTCCAGCGCCTTGCCCAGCTCGATGGCGACCGTCACCGCCAACGCCACCGGCGGCGGACGCCCGCGCTGCCGCAGCGCCTGCACCAGGTCCGCGCCGTTGCGGCCGTGCACGTACTCCATGGCCATGAAGGGCCGGCCCGCCGCGCTGCCCACGTCGAACACCTGGATGACGTTGGGGTGCTGCAACGTGGCGCTCAGCCGCGCCTCGGTGAGGAACAACTCCGACAGGCGAGGGTGCCGCGCGTACTCCTGGAACACCAGCTTGAGCGCCACCAGCTTGTCCACGCCCTCCGCCATCGTGCGCCGGGCGAGGATCACCTCCGCCATGCCGCCCGTGCCCAGCCGCTGGAGCAGCTGGTACGGCCCGAACGCGTCGAACGGCCGCAGCCCGCCCTGCCACGCCTCCGGGTCGCGCGCATGCAGCAACTCCAGATGCGAATAGTCATTCAGCGCGGACGCACCCTCCACCGTGGAGCGAGGCCGGATGCCCACCGGCGTGGGCTCCTCGCGCCACGACTCCGCGCTCCCCCCGGGAACACCGGCGGACGTGCTCCCGGCCGCGGTCCCCACCGTCGCGGGAGCGAGCGGCTCGCGAGGGCTCAGCGGCAGCGGAAGGCTGCCCGCGTCCAGCGCGACGAACTTCACGAAGTAGCCGCGCACCCAGCCGGACACGCCGTGTTCCATCACCCGCACGCGGCCGGAGACGGCGGGCCCGTCCCCCTGGAAGGCCACCTGGAGCGCGAACTCCGTCCCGATGGGCTGCGGCGTGTCCTCGGGAACGAACAGGCCGTGCTCCGTCATGCTCTTCCACAGCCGCGCGCGCGACTCCGGCGCATCCGCGAACGGCAACCGGAACAGCCGGCCCTTCCTCTTTGGAAGCTTCACGCCTGTGCCTCCCCCTCGGATTGACGGTGCACTGCGTGTCACGGCGAAGCGGTCAACGTCACCTGGATGGGCTCCGGCCGGTCGCCCACCAGCACCTCGGCCCGCCACGTGGCGTGGCCCTCCAACCGGACGCTCACCTGATGGACCCCGGGCGAGAGCGGCAGCAGCGTCCCCAGGTGCCGCGCGAGCCCCATCGCCCTGCCGTCCACGAAGACGTGCGCGCGGTCCGGCAACACGTCCAGGCGCAGCCCCGTCGTCACCGGGCGATCCACCCGCACCGCGCGGGACGCCGGCATCGGCGGACGGATGGCCTCCACCCGCAGGGCCGCCAGGGCCTCCACGTCCCGCGAGACAGGCGCGCGAGCACAGGCGCAGGTACCAGCCAGGAGGAGCGGAATGAGCAGATGTCTGGGATGCGGAGGCATGACAGGGATTGGGCGTGAACGCGGGGGCCGCCGTCAAGGCACCGGCCCCCGCGTCGCAATCGCTGTTCCCACCCGTACAAGCCAGTGAAAGCGGTGCTCCCGGAGGTGTCTTCCGGACCCACCGGTCCGGGTCATCTTCCAGAGGGGAAACGAGATGTTCCCAGGTGGACGGATGGCCTCCGTCCGCGGCGCGTAACCCCGCGAACGTGGGTGACGGCGAGTGTGTGCCGCGCGACCTGGGAGGTGACTGGGTTTGAGAGGCATTGGACCCGGGTCCGGGTCCGGGCGGATCCACGCATGTCAGACGCCACCCGTAGCCTGCGACACGTTCCAGCCTGATTCCCACCCATGACGACCCGACATCCCATGCCCGCCACCGCGACACGGACACCGGCCCCGTCCCTGCCACCCAGACCCTTCACCTCCGCGCGAGACGGCCTCGTGCGCCGCCAGCCCCAGCGCTTCGCGGACATCCGGCCGCTCAAGCTGGAGGACTTCGTGTCCGGAACGCCGCGCCAGCGGGAGTCCTTCGCGCGGCGGCTCATCACCCACCTGTCCGAGCGCGGCTTCTTCTACCTGGAGCGCCCCTCGGCCTTCCTGGAGCGCCACGCCCTGGCGGGGATGTACGAGCGCTACGAGGCGACCTTCCAGCACGCGCTGCTGGCGCATCCGTACCTGCACGCGCTCCTGCCCGCGGCCACGGTGTTCGAGACGGGCTACAACGCCACCTGGTACCCGGAGTCGCCGGTGGTGCGGCAGCCCATCGAGGCCTTCATGGCCAAGCCCGCGACGTGGACCGTGTTCCGCCGCCGCCTGGTGCCGGAGCCGGTGCGGGAACTCCTGGAGGCCTCAGAGGACGCGTATGACGCCTGCCACGCCGTGGGCGTCGTGCTCCTGGAGGCGCTGGAGCTGGGCTACGGCCTGCGCCCCGGGGGGCTCACGCGGCTGTTCCGCCGCCGCACGGAAGGGGCGGTGCGGTTCGTGAAGTACCACGCGCCCAGCACCGCGCGGCGCAGGCGGGAGGTGGTGGCGCACGCGTCGGAGCCGCACTCGGACAAGAGCTTCTTCACCTTCAACCTGGGCGAGTCCCGGCCGGGGCTGGTGTGGCTGGACGGGAACACGCCGCGCCTCATGCCCAACGACGAGGGGCACTGGCTCATCACCTCCGGCCGCTTCTCCGAAGGGCTGACGCGCGAACTGGAGGCGCCGGTGCGGGCGTTCCGGCACACGGTGCACAACGACGGCGAGCGCGTGGTCATCCTGGGCTTCGTGACGCCCGAGGGCGACCTGCACGACCTTCCGCTGGACGCGTGGCCCGCGCCGCAGCTCGCGGGAGGCGCCCGTGACTGAGCGTGCGCGCAACGGAAGGGATGAGGGGCCGGAGCACGTCTTCTTCTCCCCGCATCCGGACGACGTGGCGCTGGGGGCGTACGCGAGCCTGCTCGGCGTGCCCCGGGGCATCGTGCCCACGCTCGTCACGGTCTTCTCCCAGAGCTGCTGGGAGTTCGTGCTGCCGGTGGACCCGTCGCGGGCCATGGCGGTGACGTCGCTGCGGATGGGCGAGGACCGGAGATTCGCCCGGGCGCACGGCCTGGACCTGGTGCACCTGGGCTTCCGCGACACCAGCCTGCGCGCGCCACCGGGCGGCCCCGCGGAGCCGGAGGAGGCGCGGTCGGCGCTGGCCTCGCGCGTGATGCTGGCGCTGGGCGAGGTGCTGGCGAGCGTGTCCCCGGACGCGATCTGCTACGTGCCGCTGGGCATCTCCAGCCACGCGGACCACCTGCTGGTCCGCGACGCGGTGCGGGCCCTGCGGGGAGAGCGCAACGTCGTCTACTACGAGGACCTGCCGTACTCCGCGCACCACCCGGAGGATGAGATCGTCGACTACGCGTGGGCGCTCGGGCTGTCTCCCCGCAGTCTGGACATGACGACGCTGTGGTCCGCGAAGCTGCGCGGGCTGTCCTTCTACGCCAGCCAGCTGGAGCCCCAGACGCTGCCCGCGGTGGAGGCGCACGCGCGGCGGTTGGGCGCGGGCCGGGGAATGGCCGAGCGCGTCTGGACGGTGGCGCCATGAACACGAGGGAGCCCTGGGCGGAGGGGGACATGCTCGTGCACCTCTCCTATGAGGCCACGCGCACGCTGGGCGGCATGGGCGTGGTGCTGGAGCACCTGCTGTCCGAGCCCGAGTACCGCCAGGCCTTCCCACGCACGCTGCTGGTGAGCCCCACGGTGCGGCCGTGCGGCCTGGGGAGCTACGCGCCGGAGGAGTCGCTGGCGCGCGACCTGGAGGCGCACGGCGAGGTGTTCTACAGCGGCCTGCGCCGGGACAACCCGGAGCGGTGGACGCGCGTCTTCCAGCCGGTGGAGGAGCAGCACGACGTGTCGTTCATCTACGGGCGGCGCGACGCCCCGGGCGGCCCGGTGGAGGTGCTGCTCGTGGACCTCACGGATGTGCTCCGGGGCTACCGGGTGCGGATGGGCACGCTGCCGGGGTTCCTCGCGCGGCTGCACACGCTGCTCGGGGTGGACCTCCCGTTCGACTGCCGGGGCCCGCGTCCGGCCGCGTGGCGGGGGCTGTCACGCGTGTGGCGCGAGCGCTTCGGCACGCGGCTGGGCGCGGCGCCCTGGGTCAACCGCCTGTTCCGGAAGGCGGTCCGGCACGGCCTCATGGACGCGCCCGCGCTGGACCATGACGCGATGCTGGCCATCGTGCTCGCGGAGCCCGTCTTCGACGCGCTGGATCGGCTGCGCCCGAAGGATGGGGCGGGGACGGTCATCCTGGCGCAGGAGCACCTGTCGCTGCCGCTCGCGTACAAGGCGCTGCTCGACGGGCGGCGCTGGTGCCGCACCGTGTACTACGCGGGCGAGGTGCGCACGCCCCGGGTGCTCGTGGAGTACGGCGAGGGAGGGCAGGGCGCGTCCGATGCGCGCTTCTACAACATCCAGCGTCTGGGATTGGAGCAGGGGAAGACGCTGGACGAGGTGTACCCCGTCAGCACCTGGCCCAACTTTCAAATCCTGCGCAACGGCCACCTGTGCGACCGCGTAGGCGCGGTGAGCCCGTCCGTGGCGGACGAGCTGCGCTTCCTGGATGCGCGCTATGCGCTCCAGCCGGTGACGGTGGTGCCCCACGGGCACCGGCCCATCGAGACGGGCTGGGACGCGAAGGAGGCCGCGCGGGCGAAGGTGCTGGCCCATGCGCGCAAGGCGTGGGGGAAGGACTTCCGCCTGCTGCTCACGCACATCGCGCGGGACGAGGTCTGCAAGGGGCTCTGGCGCGACGTGGACGTGTGCGAGCACCTGGCCACGCTGCTGCCACCGGAGCGCAAGCCCGCGCTGTTGGTGATGGTGACGGAGTGGAACGAGGCGGAGCCGTCCGACAACCTGCGCGCCCTGAAGGCGAGGGTGGACGCGTTCAACGCGAAGGACACGGGCCTGCACATCGCGCTGGTGAACCAGCCCACGTGGCCCGCGGGCCTGGACTTCACGCGGGACGACCTGCACCGCGCCACGGACGTGTCCCTGGGGCAGTCGCTGTATGAGTCCTATGGCCTGGCGCAGCTGGAGGCCCTGGGCTGCGGCGCCATCTGCGTCATCTCCGGAGTGAGCGGCGCCCGGCGTGCCCTGAAGGCGGTGTGCGAGCGGCAGGGCCTGTCGGAGGCCGCGCATCCGAACCTCGTGGTGTCGGATCCGGTGGCGGACGCGAGGGCCGCGGGTCTGGCGCACTCGGTGGAAACCTGGAAGGCGCTGCCCGCGAGCGTCCTGCGGGAGCAGGAGCTGCGCACGGCCGAGCGCGTGGCGGAGGAGGTGGTGCGCCGCCTTCCACGCGACGCGCACGAAGGCCGCCTCCTGCTGGCGACGGGCTGGGCGCTGTCGGAGCGGCTGGGCTGGAAGCCGCTCATCCGCGAGCAGCTGTTGCCGCTGCTGCGCTTCCCGAAGGAGCAGGCGCAGGACGTGTCCGACTGGAGCGCGGCCCATGGCTGAGCCTCGCGCTCGCCGTCACGTGACACCGGGTCCGTGCGCCAGGAGTGCACGGCGCGCATCGCCCGGAGCCCTCAACCCATCCCTTTCAGAGTGGAGCGCGGAACATGGCTGAGAACGAGCAGGCCCCGGCGCTCATCGTCGTGGCCCACCCCGAAGACGTCGTCCGGTTGTTCAGCACGGTGGCGCCGGGAGCGGACGTAGCGGTGGTGACGGAGGACGGGAGCGCGGGCCGGGAGCTGGAGGCCGTGGGCCGGGCCCTGGGCGCGCGCAGCACGCACCTCTTGCTGTCCCCGTCGGAGGTGGGGCCGTGGTGCCGCGAGCAGCGCGCCCGGAGCGACGCCCGCGTCTACACGCACAGCCCACAGGAGGACGCTCCGCTGCACCGAGAGGTGGCGCTGCTCGTCAGCCGTGTCTTCGAGCGGCTGTGGGTCCCCGCCACGGGAGCCAGGCCCACCGCCTGCACGGTGCTGGACGACGCGGCCTTCCAGCGCAAGCTGGCGCTGCTCAACGCGCTCTACCGGGAGCGTCCGGACGGTGCCGCTTCCGGCTCATGCACGGACCCCGTGCGCGACGGGCCCGGCATCGAGGCCTTCACCGAGGTGCGGGCCGGGGACGTGGTGCGCGCCCTGTCCCTCACGAAGCCAGAGGTCTTCGCGGAGCTCGCGGACCCCTGGGGCTTCGCCCATTCCACCTATGAGGGCGAGCGCTTCGCCCTCACCGCGAAGGTGCTCGGGACGCTGCGCCACGCGGGCCCGCCCCGGAGCGTGGTGGACGTGGGCGCCTGCGAGGGGATGATGACCGAGCACCTGCTGACGCTCTTCCCGGACGCGAACATCCGCGCCGTGGAGTCGGAGCCCCGCTTCGTCACGCGCCTGCGCGAGCGGCTGGGGGGCCACGCGCGCGTGCGCATCGTGGAGGCCAGCGCGGAGGACGTGGCGCTGGAGGCGGACCTGGTGCTGCTGGCGGAGGTGCTCTACTACCTGTCCGATGACGCCAGCCGCGACCTGCTGGACCGGCTGCGCGCGTCCCACCTGCTCACGTCCTACGGCGGTGGCTTCGGCGCCCAGGTGCATGCGGCGCTCGCCCGGCGCGGATGGAAGTGCGTCCAGTCCGCGATACTCCCGGGCCGCATCGAACCGGTGGACGGCGCCTCCAGCCCACTGCTCGTGCGCCGCGCGGGCACCGAAATCCGGCTCTGGGAACGGTGAACGACACGCGCTCCCGAATCCAGGGGGGACCTCACCCGCCAGGGGGGCGAACGCATGGGCCGGGACACCGAGACCCTCCGCGCCTCCGGCGGGTCACCGACCCGGTCCACGGCGCCATCGCGCTGTATCAGGAGAGAACCTGAACGGTCACCGACACGCGGCCTGTCTTGGAGTACATGGACGCCATGAACTCCAGACTCCGTCGTTTTCTTTCGTTTTCCTCGGTTCCCCTCCTCCTGAGCTGCGGCGCTGCCGCGGTGTCGGACACGCCGGCTGACGCGCTGGCGGTGCAGACGCAGGAGCTGGCCTCGGGCACGCCCGCGGGCATCGGGGTGGTGCTGTTCCTCAATGAGTACGCCCTGACCTTCAACATGCTGGACACGCAGGTGCCGCTCAACGCGCAGGCGGCGCAGAGCATCATCAACTACCGCTTCGGGCCGGACGGCATCCCGCACACGGCGGATGACAAGCGCTTCGTCTCCATCGAGCAGGTGGACGCGCTGCCCCAGGTGGGGCCGGCGGCGCTGGCGGCGTTGGAGGCATACGCCCGGGGCACGGGCCGGGTGGAGCTGCCGGTGGACGGCTGGGTGGGCACGTTCCACGGCGTGTCCTTCAACGTGTCGGAGGCGCGCCGGGTGCTGGCGGTGGTGAACACGCAGTCGCTGGCGGCGCTGCAGTCCACGTACAACGTGCCCGCGGTGGCGGCGAACGCGATGGTGGCCGCGCGGCCGTTCTACGACATCCTGACGCTGGGCCGGCTGGCGTTCGTGGATGCGACCGCGCTCCAGAACCTGAAGACGGCCACGCTGCAGGGCGAGGAGGGCGACGCCTGCACCGGCATGGGCACGTGCGGGCCGAACCTCCACTGCGAGGGCAAGCCGAATGACGGCTCCAGCCCCTACGGCCGCTGTGTGACGACGTTGCCCATCCCGGGTAACGACACGTCGTGTTCGCGCTTCGTGCCGTGTCAGGAGGGGCTGGCGTGCCACGGCCTGGACTCGGGCGCGACGGAGGGCTGGTGCCGGCCGGCGTGGATGTCCGGCGAGTTCACGGCGTACTCGGACCTGACGCTGCAGGGGAACACGACGCCGCAGGTGGCGACGCAGCCGGTGGTGGGTCTGGCGACGGTGCCGGAGGACATCACGGTGGAGCTGGACCTGTCGCACAACAACCCGTCCAAGCTGGTGCTCACGCTGGAGGATCCGGGCGGTGAGACGGCGCTCTTGTGGGACGGCCCCAACGAAGGCACGCCGCCCAAGCGCATCCCGGTGACGCGCGGCATCCCCCGCGACGGCTCCATCAACGGCCTGTGGAAGCTGCACATCGTCAACCCGTCGGGTGTGGGCAACGGCAAGCTGCGTGAGTGGAAGCTGAAGCTCACCAGCCGCTGGGACTGACGCGCAATCGAAGGATGATTTGACGCCCGCGAGGCTTGCCCTCACGGGCGTTCAGAGGGACACGGGAAGCCCCCCTGGAGGTTCCCCGATGACCGCGCCCTCGCAGCCCTTGGACAACGCACGCCTCGCGCACGCCCTGGCCCGGGTGGGCCTGGGGATGAACATCGCCCTCCACGGTCTCTTCCGCCTGCCGCAGCTCTCGGCGTTCGCGGCGGGCATGCGCGACTCCTTCGACAAGAGCCCGCTGCCGCCCTCGTGGGTGTACGCGGTGAGCCTGGCCATCCCGGTGGCGGAGGCGGTGGTGGGGCTCCTGCTGCTCGTGGGCGTGGAGGTGCGGCGAGTGCTGGTCGCGGGGACGCTGCTGATGATGTTGCTCATCGGCGGCGCCTGCTCAGCGCAGAACTGGAACGCGGCGAGCATCCAGATGACCTACCTGGGCTTCTACGTCCTCCTCATCGCCACCGTGCAGTACGACCACTTCTCCGTGGATGCATGGCGGCGGAGCCACCGCGCGGGGTAGGGCGTTTTATCGGAGAATACCGGCTGTGCTATCACTGGGAGTCCCTCCAACCGGGAGCCTTCCGTGAAAGCACGTCTGCTGATGGTGTTCGCGTCGTTGTCGTTGGGCTTGCTTGCCGCGTGCGGCAACGCGGACATGGATTCCACGTCGCTGGCGCAGGGCGAGTCCGAGCTCGGCTCCGAATGCCCCTGTGGTGGCGTGGGGCCATGGAACTGTCTGCCGTGTGCCTTCATCTGCGGTGACGGCTTCTGTGACGCGGCCAACGGCGAGTCCGTCAACACCTGCGCCGAGGACTGCACGCCGCTGCCCTACTGTGGCGACGGCTGGTGCAACAACGGCGAGACGAACGCCACCTGCCCGTGGGACTGCGCCCCCGCCACCTGGTGCGGCGACGGGCTGTGCAACGGAAGCGAGACGGTGGCCAGCTGCCTGTCGGACTGCGGAAGCCTGACGTGCGGCAATTACCTCTGCGAGGCCCATGAGATGGGCTGGTGCGCGGACTGCGGCCCCATCTGCACCGGACCGAACTGCCCGCAGTGGCCGCAGGACCCGTAGCGCGGAGCCAGGGAGCGCACACCTATGATCGTCAGCGTGCAGGCTGGAATCGGTATTGGCGTGCCGAGGAAGGGCAACCTCGACCTGTTCTTGAACACCACGGGGTTGATTTCATGTGTGGGCTTCCTGATTGAAACGGACACCCACCTCTACCTGGCCCACATCACCCCGCCTTCGGAGACGGATCTCGAAAAGCGCTCCGAAATCGAAAGACGGCGCATGCGGGCGTCGACCCTCATCGCGGAGGTGCTCAATGAGTCCATCGAGACCATGCGGGAGAAGTCGAACACCATCGTCTGGCGGATGAACATCACGCTGTTCGTGTTGGATGAAGGGGCCATGGCAGAGGCCCACTTCAAGACCGTACATGCCGAGGTGCTGAAGCTGACCTCCACCAAGAGGGTGCCAGTGGAGTGCCTGGGCTACGACGCGCTCTATGTTCGCGTCAGGGATGGCGCCTTCCATACCCAGCCGCCCAAAAACACCGTCCACAAGAACATCTACCTGGAGGGGGCCTGGGATGCGGAGTTGAGGAAGATAGAGCCCTCCGTCAGGAGCGAGTTCGGTTTCGCCACGGATGAGTATGACGTGGAGATGGCCCACAAGGAGCGCCACATCATCCTGACCAAGACGCCAGCGCTCCTGGAGGAACGTGGCGTGCCCCATGCGTGGGTCGTGGATACGACGTATTGAGATCCATGCTCCCCATCCCGCGTCGCTGTGTGTCCGCCATGGCCTGGTCGCTGGCGGGATTGCTGATGTTCGCCGGTTGTGAGCCGGAGGCCCTCGCTGTCACCTCGGCTCCACTGGCCCTTGGACTCGGAGGCGACACCTCCTGCGTCTGGGGGAGCCCGGACTGCAACCTGTGCAGCCCTGACGTGCCGCTGCGCTTCCAGGAGCTGAGGGAGCACGGCGAGGTATTGGGCTTCCATCCCGGGCCGTTCAACCTCAACGTGGCCTACCCGGGCAGCAATCACTGGCAAGGCATCCAGCGGCTGTCGACCCACTCAGGCCGCCTCCTCGTCCTGTCCAAGCGGGATGACGCTCCCGGGGGCAACGTGGGGCACCTGGTGCACATGGCCACCCGCAACGGGGAGGGTGGGCGCTTCCGCTCCAACCGGCTGAGCCCCTCCATCAAGGAACCCGAGGACACCGCTCCGCCGGGCGCGGACGCAGCGGTGGCGGCGCTGCCGGTGCTGGACGGCTACCGCCACGGCGGCGGCATGCAGGCGGTGGGCAGCCTCCTGGCGCTGCCCCTGGAGGAGGGGCCCGGTGCGGGGCGCATCGCGCTCTATGATTACAACCACTCCCTGACGCCGAGCCCGTTCGCCTTCGTCCACGGTGAAGCGGCCACCGCGGGCACGGCCTCGTTCACGAAGCTGTCGGACGGGCACTTCCTGCTCCTGCTCGGGCAGGTGGACGCGAACACGCTGGAGGCCTTCCGCTCCTCGGAGACCGACCTCCACTCCGCGACCAACCAGTGGGTGCGCATCGACAGGTGGCAGAAGTCGGAGCTGCCGGACGGGCAGTGGGGCGTCTTCCAGAACCTCAACTTCGTGACGGACTGCAATGACTCACAGCTCTACCTCGTGGGCACGCGGCTGGGCGGCCTGCGCTGGGGAGCGGTGAGCGACGACCACGCGCACCTGTACCGGGTGCACCTGGATGGCCACCTGCGCCTGGAGCACGTCGCCTCCAAGCACCTGTACTGCAGCAACGACGGGTCGCGGCAGTGCAACCTGGACGCTGGCGCGGGCCTCTTCGTGGGGCCCGACCGCGGCCTCATCCTCTACGGCACCGAGCACGCGGATGACGGCCCGGGTTCGACGGTGAAGATGGTGGAGTTCCGCGGCGTGTGGGCGGACCCCCGCTGCCGCACGGACATCGCGCACGCCTACGTCGACTTCTACGACGACTCCGACTTCAGCGACCGCGGCTTCATCTTCGACTACAGCGACCAGGGCCTGAAGAACTGGGCGCGCTTCGACGACGTCGACAGGTTCAACGACAAGACCTCCTCGGTCCGCTGGTGCATTCCGCCGGGCTACCGGGTGCGGCTCTACGACGACTCGAGCTACAAGGGCAGCTCCAGGGACCTCGTGGGCGACGGCGCGCTCCACGAAGCCAGCCTGAACAGCAAGGCCTGGGGCTTCAACGACAAGGTGTCCTCCGCGCGCTGGCTGAACGAGTGACGCGTGGGGGGCGGCTGGTGGCGCGGTGCGGGAAGGTGCTATCGCAGGACTCCATGCGACCACGCCTTGCGTTGCTCTTCCCGCTGCTGCTCTGCGCGTGTGCAAGCGGTCCGTCAGGGCGCGCGGACGACACCGGCGGGGAGCCCCTGCCGCGAAGGAGCCCCATGAAGCCGGATGCCCCCTCTCTTGCGCGCGGTGAGGTGCTGTTGCGCCATGGCACCGGCAGCGACGCCGTCGTTCCGGCCGAGCCGGCCCCCGCCGTCCAGGAACTCGGAGCCCTGGCGGGGTTCGGCCAGGCCTGGACGTCGTGCTCGGCCCGGGCCTCGGTCTACCTGTTCGACAGCTACGACGAAGCAGGCGCGGCGGAGGTGAGGCTGAAGAAGCAGGTGCGCGAAGGGAAGCACGGGGCCGGCACGATCAACGGCAACTGGATGATCTGGGCCACCGCCGATGCAACGGACGAGGCCGGCCGCGACGTTATCGAGCGGGTGGTCTCCACCTTCGCGGGTGAGGAGTGAGCGATCCCTCGGGTGAAGAGGGACGCTCCCGCCGGACGTGGTTCTTCATCGCCCTCGGTGTGCTGGCCTGTTCGTGCCTGGGCATGGTGGCCGTCACGACGGTCCGCAACTTCGTGCGCTTCGGCCAGCGCGCCCGCGCGGCGGAGTGCCGGTCGAACCTGAAAGCCTGGTACATGCTCCAGCAGCGCCACTTCCAGGACACGCGGACCTACGAGCCGGTCTTCGCGAAGGTGGGCTTCGCGCCCGAGCGGGACAACCGCTACGCATACTTCGCGGGCACGGGGCCGATGGAGGTTCGCGACCAGGAGCGAAGCGAGGTCCCTGACGGGGCGGTGGCCATCGGCGCGGACACCTTCCGCTTCACCTACCTGCGCCCCCTCGACGTGGGGGCGCTTCATCCGTCCTTGAAGGCCCGGCTCGGCGTCTCCGGCACGTGCCCCGCCTGCGACATCACCCTGGCATGCGCGGGGAACACCGACGAAGACGCGACGCTGGATGTCTGGGTCCTCTCCACCGGACCGCTGGACCTCCAGGACGTGGACGGGGATGCCGTCGAACCCGGCATCCCCGTGCAGCTCGTGGACGACACGAGGGACTGAGGGGCTACAGCTTCATCCAGCGCTGAGCCAGGCCGAAGTTGCAATCCCAGATCTGCGTGGCGGCCCCCGACTCCGAGCTGGCGTTGGAGACGTCCAGGCACCGGTCGACGGCAACGCCGCTGGTCATCATTCCAATCTCAGGGTGGAACTGCCAGAACTGGGCGTTGCTGCCATTGCAGGTATAGATCTGCACCCGCGTGCCCTCGGCGGTGTTGCCGTTCCTCACATCCAGGCAGAAGGACGGGTTGACGCCGCTGCGCACCTCGCCGTTGGACGCGAAGTACCACTGCTGGCCGACTTCGTCGTTGCAGTCGAAGGACATGGTGGCAGTGCCATTGGCCGCGGTGTCGTTCCACACGTCCAGGCAGCGGTTCCAGTTCACGGAGCTGCGCAGCCGGACGAAGCGTTGCCACTTCTGCGCGTTGTTGCCCGTGCAGGTCCAGAGCTTCACCCGGGCCCCGCTGGCGGTGCTGGCGTTGTGCAGGTCCAGGCACAGGGTCACGTCCATTGAGGTGCGCAGCTCCTCCCCGACGGGTGGACGCGTCCACCGCTGCCGGAGGCTGCCATCACACGGGGCAATCACCACGGAAGCGCCCAGGAGGGGCTCGCCGGTGTTCACGCTCAGGCAGTAGTTCGTGTCCAGACCGGTGCGGACCTCGCCGTTCGGCATCATGTACCAGACCTGCGCCGTGGACGGGCTGCACGCGTAGCTCCACACGGGGTTGCCGTTGGCCACGATGCCGTTCTGCACATCCAGACAGCGGGTGCCCGCCGCCGCGGGACGCAGGCGGACGCGCTCGGCGTACATCGCGTTGACGTCCGCGATGTCGGTGGCGGAAAGGGCGGTGCGCTGGGTGCTGAACACGGCCCCGCTCTTCAGCGTCAGGGTGGGCATCCCGTTGCGGGAGAAGGCGTAGGGGTCGTACTGCATGATGGAGCCCGTGTCGTAGGGTCCCACGTCGAAGCCGTGATCGCCGGTCTCCACGTACGTCTGGAAGTTGATCTCCTCGCCGGGCTGGATGTTGCCCCAGAGGACCGTCAGCGCCGAGTCCCGGTCGTACCGGCTCTGCTGGTGGAACAACCCCACGGCGTGGCCAATCTCATGGATGGTATTGCCCGTGGAGCAGCCATCCCCCATCACGACCAGCTGCTCGCCGCCAATGCGCCCGAGATGGGCCGCGCAGCCGCTGCCCCGCGTGAAGCGGACGTAGTCCGTCTGCGCGGTGCGGGCGGCGAAGCGCACGGGCGTGCGCGCCTGCCAGTGCGCGATGGCGTCGAGCACCCGCTGGGGGTTGGGGACGTCCGGGTCGATGACATACGGAATGAACGAATCCGCCCAGCGATAGTCAGTCCACAGCTTGATGGCGCCCTTCGCGCTGCGGGTCCCATGGTCCTGGGCGCGGACCAGGATGTCGCCCTCCAGGACGGCGGTGTCACCGAAGCGCTCATAGGAGAGCTCTTGCTCTCCGCCAGGCAGGGCCACGGTGCCGCGGACGACCTTGCCCTGCTGGCCGGGAAACGCCAGCTCGGTGGCGAAGCCGGGCTCGGCGGCGAGCGGCGCCGGGGCCTCATCGGTGGGTCCACAGCCGGAAAACAGTAGGCCCAATGCCCATGACAATGACAGACACAGTCTGCTCGAAATCTTCATGATGCCCCCCAATGGGTTCGCGAAGCGCTTCGTATACGTGCGCCATCCCAATTCCTGGTCATGAGCTCCTGGGCCCCGGGTTCATATTAGAGTTGACTAATATGAGCGCGGACTGTAGTGAGTCCCGTGAACGGAGGAGGTCCGCACATGCTTCACACCCTGATTGGCGCCCAGTTCCGCGCGTGCGTCGAACGCGATTACGAAGGCAAGCCGGCCCACGTGGTCGTCGCGCATCGCGTCTATCCCACCCACATCGAGGACTTGTGGGACGCGGTCACCAACGCCGAGCGCATCCCGCGCTGGTTCGCGCCCGTCGAGGGGCAGCTGAAGAAGGGCGGCCGCTATCAGATCAAGGGGAACGCGGGAGGCACCATCACCCGCTGTGACAAGCCCGAGGCGTTCGACCTGACCTGGGAGATGAACGGCGGCATGAGCTGGGTGACCATCCGCCTGGCGCCGGAAGGGAAGGGCACGCGGCTGACGCTGGAGCACATCGTGCACTCCGCGGACGTGGAGCAGTTCTGGAGCCAGTTCGGTCCTGGCGCCACGGGCGTGGGCTGGGATTTGAGCTTCCTGGGCCTGGGCCTGTACCTGGAGACGGGCAAGGACGTGGCCGCGGAGGCCGCCGCGTCGTGGGGCACTTCCGACGAGGCGAAGACCTTCATGCGCGCGAGCGCCCAGGCCTGGGCCGACGCCCACGTCGCGGCCGGTGAGACGCCGGACGTGGCCCGAGGGATGGCCGAGCGCACGGCCGCGTTCTATACAGGGGGCTGATGCACGCCTTCGACGTCCTCGGCGATCCGGTCCGCCGCCGCATCCTGGAGCTGCTCGCGGAAGGCGAGCACGCTTCGGGCGAGGTCGTGGACGTGATCCAGCGCGAGTTCGGCATCACGCAGTCCGCCGTCTCGCAGCACCTGAAGGTCCTGCGGGACAACGGCTTCGCGACGGTGCGGGTGGATGGAGCCCGGCGTCTGTACGCCGTGGACGCCGCGCCGCTGGCGGAGGTGGACGCCTGGCTGGACCGCTTCCGTGCGTTCTGGACGCCGAAGCTGGACGCCCTGGCTACAGAAGTCGCGCGGGGGAAGAAAAAGCGGGGGGAGTAGGAGGCAGGCGCCCCCACGGACCACGCCGTGTCGCTGGACGCGGCGAGCCGCCCCCGGCAGCTTCTGGCTCCGGCTCCCTTCCCCCTGGAGCCCAAGGAGTCCAACGGATGAAGCTCAAGGCGCTCTGCATCGCCGTATCGCTGCTGGCCGTCCCTGGCGTGGCCGCCGCGCAAAGCCCCTTCGATTCCATCAAGAAGGCCGCGGGTGACGCCGGCAAGTCCACCGTGGAGAAGCGCGTCAACACGAAGCTCACGGAGGAGGGCCGCAAGAACCAGTGCAGCTTCAAGACGGGCACCGCGGAGCTGGCCCCCGGCTGCGACGCGAAGCTCAAGAAGCTGACCAACGCCCTGGTGGACGCGAAGAAGCAGCTCGTCGCCGCCGGCGTCAAAAGCTACAAGTTCGAGGTCTCCGGCCACACCGACTCGACGGGCGACGCCGCGAAGAACAAGTCGCTCAGCGAGCAGCGCGCGGAGGCCATCGTCAAGGAGCTCGTCGCGCGAGGCATCCCCCGCGGCGAAATCACCGCCGTGGGCTACGGCTCCGAGCGCATGCTGGTGAAGCCGGACAACACCGAGGCGAAGAAGGCGCAGAACCGCCGCTACGAGCTCCAGGTCCGGCTGTAATCCCTCGCACGGCTGAGAGGGGGCGGCGGCCGTGGCGCCGCCCCGTCACTCAGGCCTTCACCGCCTCGAGGATGCTGGTCCCGCTCTGCGTGGGAATGAGGCGCTGGACCTTCCAGCCGGTCGCGGCGAGCAGGGCCTGGAACTCGTTGTAGGTGCGCTCGCGCCCGTTGGCGACCACCAGCATGTTGAGGTCCATCAGGTGGGTGATGTCGGGAGTCCGGTTGTCCGGAATCACCATCTCCACCACGAAGAGGCGGGCTTCGGAAGGGGCCGCCTCATGGAGCCGGCGCAGGATGTTGGTGCAGGCGTCATCCGCCCAGTCGTGGAGGATGTGCTTGAGCAGGTAGGCGTCGGCGGCGGGGATGCCGGGCTCGAAGAAGTTTCCGGCCACCACGTCCACCCGCCTGGCGAGCCCCCGGGACTCCAGGACGGGCTTCGCGCTTTCGGCGACCTGGGGCAGCTCGAAGAGGATGCCCCGGCAGGAGGGATGGGCGCGCAGCACCTGCGCGAGCAGATCTCCGTGGCTGCCTCCAATGTCCGCCACGCGGGCGAAGGGGGAGAAGTCGACGTGCCGGGCCACCTGGCTGGCCACCATCTCGGACCAGTCCCCCATGGACCGGGCGAAGTGCTCCGCCTCCTCGGGGTTCTTGGCGAAGTGCTCCCAGATGTCCACGCCGAGCGCCGCCTGGATGGGCGAGCTCCCGGTGCGAATCGCCTCGGGGAGGTGTCCCCAGGGGAGCCAATGCGACGGGCTGCTCTGGATGATGGCCAGCTCCCGCAGGGAGCCCGGGACGTTCGAGCACAGGCCCTCGCCCATGGGGGTCAGGGCGAAGGTCCGCTCGGCGAAGGCCACGAAGAGGCCCGTGGCGAGGCCGGCGCGCATCAGCCGGAACAGGGCCTCCGGGTGGACACCCAGCTCCGCCGCGAGCGAATCGCTGTCGCGGGCCCCTCCTGAGAGCCGGTCCGCGAGTCCCAGGCGGGCCACGGTGCCAATGACCTGGGTGCGCCAGTAGCTGGTGATGGCCAGATGGAGCTGCTGCGTGGGGGACGGACTGTCGCCAGGCGTGTTTTCCATGGCGCGAGTCTACCGCCGTGATCTCCGGAGTAGACTCTTTCCGTGGAAGGTGGATGACAGGAAAGGTCGTGCGGAATGGCGGCTCAATACGATGACATCGCCGTGAAGCTGTCGGACTGGGATGTCCTACCCGTGCGCTCGGAGTACCTCGAAGGCCACACGTTCTTCAAAGCGCTCGGCTCCGTGAAGGGACAGTCCGTCCTGGACCTGGCCTGTGGTGACGGGCTGTACACGCGGCAACTCCAGGCGCGGGGCGCGCACCGGGTGGCCGGCGTGGACATCTCCGAGGAGATGATCCGCGTCGCCCGGCAGCACGAAGCAGCCCAGCCCCTGGGAATCGAGTACCACGTGTCGGACGTGGCCGACATGGCGCCGCTGGGCGTCTTCGATTGCGTGACGGCCGTCTATCTCCTGCACTACGCGAGCTCGCCCGAGCACCTGCTGCGCATGTGCCGGAGCATCCACGCCCACCTGAAGCCCGGGGGCCGCTTCGTCACGTACACCTTCAACCCCGGGTTCAGCGCGAAGGGGCCCAACAGCACCCGCTACGGCATCACGATGTTGGACTTCCCGGAGTCGCCCCGGGAAGGGCAGGGCATCTCCGCGGAGCTGCACGCGAAGACGCCCTTCACCATCCACTTCTCCCACTGGAGCCGTGACACGTACGAGCGCGCCCTGCGTGAGGCGGGCTTCCACCGCCTCACCTGGATGCGCCCGGAATGCTCCCCCGAAGGCATCGCCCGGTACGGCCAGGAGTTCTGGCAGGACTATCTCGACAACCCGCACGCGGTCGCGCTGCGCTGCGAGCGGTGAGCTGCCTCTGTCCGTGTGGCGCCTAAAGGGCGGAGCCGGCGGGAATCGAAGCCTCGTAGGGGAAATTGCCCCCGCCTTGGCGGACAGTCATCTACCTGTCCGCCCCTCTGAAAAGCGGTGCACCCTACAGTCCGGGAGCGTTCGGGTGCGTCCAGTCAACTTGGTCCATTCTTGGTCCCAACTGCTCACTTGGAACCGCACGACAGCGGTAAGTACCCTCGCCGCTCCGAATCCGTGGGGCCCGCGCCGTGCGCAGTAGTAGTCAGCGCCTCGAAGGCCTGCGTCTCATGGCGCTGGCCCGCCGTCAGCTCGAAAACGAGCGGCCTGCCCTGGCCCTCTGCCCGGACGTGCAGCTTGGTGGAAAAGCCTCCCTGGCTGCGGCTCAGCGCTTCGGCCTCCCCCTCTGACCGGCGTGCCTCGTGCGCCGATCGCATGCTGGTGGTGGCGGATGACGCTGGCGTCTATGAAGTGCAGCGTCCAGTCCAAGTGCTCAGCTGCGTGCGCTTCAGCATGTAACTGCCGCAGCACGCGCGCCCAGATGACTGCCTCCTGCCACCGGCAGAAGCGGCGGCTGAGCGTCTTCCGACTGCCGAACTGCTCCCGGGGTACGTCGCGCCACGGCGCCCCACCGTGTGCAGCACGCAGAGGATTCTAACAAGCACGTTGCGCTGGTCATTGTTGGGACAACGTGGTCCGGCTTCTGGGGCAGCAGCAGCCCGGGCAGCCGCTCACATTAGCATCCGTCAGTTCTCCTCGACTCATGCCATCCCAACACCCGACCCTGCTCGAACTATTTGCGGACACGGCCTAGAAGCGAACCACCTGAATAATGCCCTCAGCATTACTCTTGCCTACGATGGAAGTCGTTCCGTCTTGCGAAACAATGATCGCAAGTGCTGGGCCCGACTGTCCCTTGCAGAATCGCACGGCTGACTGATGTCTGGCTCCACCCACCTTGCTTAGCTCAATCTCCGTCCAGCGAGAGACGTCTGCATTTCTTTGCATGATCTTGGTTTCGCTATCAAGCCCTGGGTCAAAATCAATGAACGCTCCAAATCCAGCTATATTCAGATGCTCATCAACCAGGACGGCGCCGTCGACTGCTGACAAGCGGGCTACAAAGGCCACTGCCTTCTGATACCTTGTCTGCGCCCACTCACTATTGAGCAACTGATAGTAGGAATTGGCATGCCTAGGGTCGTCCCCTATGAGAGGAAATTCAAACATAGCTTCATTTGGAAGGGGCAGCGCATGTTCAGCGTGCAGCCCTAACGCATCCGAAAGACGGTTGCAGATCAGTCCCTTGGACTTAAATTTAATCGTAATTCCTCTTGAGATATTCTTGCGCTCCTGTAAGAGAACCGCCCCTCCGTGGTGCAGATCGGTTATTGCCGAAGCGATATCATACAGCATCCTGCTCTTATGATTGATGGCCTTTTCGGTCGAGCCAAAGCAACCAATAAATCTTCTGACAATTTGCAAGAAATGCGTAGATGCCAGTACGGGAGAAGATCCCTCAAAAAGGAGAGCATCTCCTTTGTTGAACCGGAGGAGCGGCCGGCCCTTAAGTTGTAGCTTGACTGCGCCGATTCCACTTGTTTCGGCAAGCACGCCTGATGCAACTCTGGTTGTATTGGTGTTGATTTGCTTATTCCCGTAATGAATAACCCCCCAGACTTCTAGCTCATCCTGGCCCACCGGTCTTACCCCAAGGTGTGTCGTCGCCGCCTCGACAGCGGGTGCGAGTTTTGCAAGTTCGCGAGGATTAAATGAAATTGGCTTGTCGAACTCATAGGAATCGCGCCTGTCGCTGAGGTTCTTTGGTACATCGGTGAATTCGACAGACAGGGCGGTTTGTCTTCCTTCGTCCATGTACTGGGATGCAAAAAATGGCACATCCAATAACAGCCCGATTTGCTGCGTGCTCGGGAGAAGCCAAAGGTTTTGGGCAGTAGAGGTGTCGGATGATTCGCTAGAGTATGCCGTTTCCAGAAGCGACCGTATCCGCGGAGCAAAATGGCTTGGGATTCTAAATTGAGATTGAGACATGTGGCTTGCGGTCAACCTGGGTGAGTGTTGATTGAAGATGAGCTCCCAATAAGAAGAAGCGCATTCTAAACGCGCTGGCATGAGGCAGTGACGTGCACCAGCGAAGCCTCCTTGCAAGTTGGTCACTCCTAGCCTTCACGGTTCGGAAATGATTTGGCAACACAAGCTAGGCTACCGGCTCTTCTTCCTAGGTCTTGCGGCCTTTTTTGCTTCATCTTCGGCGCGCCGAGCTGCTGCACGGTTCCTTGCGTCTGTCCCGCCCATTGGAATAAACAAAGACGTTACACCGCCAAGCCATTCAAACTGATCCAGTGCCAAACACGAATTGCCAATGCGCTCGTAGTGATTTTGATCAACAAACGAATGTGGATCAGCCAAGCGATGCTGTCGGTAGATGTCGGGATAGCAAGTCGCCATGACAAAATCTACAAACTGTCTCGGAGAGGGCACTGCCGTCACTGGAATACGCATGTGCGGGAAACCAGCTACGTGGAGGTGACAGTCGTGATGCAAGACCCCTTTTCTCTTGGCTGCGGGGTCGAAATCAATCCGAATCCAAGAAACCAGTTCATCATCAGATGGGCCCTGTAGCTCAAGGCTCAAATCATGTTCTGGTTCCACGATATCTGGAGTAATTCCCGCAAGTTCCGCAGGATGCGAATCTGACGGAGACTCACTCGTAGTCTCCTCGGGAATAATTCCCAAGGCATCTGCGAAATCTATTTCTGGAGTGCCTGTCGCGTGTTCAATTTCGGAGACTGGCTCTGCAACGGCATCCTGCTCTGGGAAAACTCCCGCCTTCTCCTCGTCACTAGGTGAAAGTTTCTCAGCGCTTTTGCTTCCGCCCTCCGTCGCTCCCTCCACAACCGAAGCAGAGCGCGTCGCGTAATACCCCAAGGAAGCGCTAAGGATATTTTGCTTTGACTTGTCGAAAACATAGTAAAGGCAAATCAAGGCTTCGTCTTCGGCAATCTGAATGGAATACTGCCCATTCATATCCATCATCAATACGTCGCCGCGACAAACCGGCCTGTTGGACTTCACGATCTGTCTATTGTCCCAGCTCAGGAAATTGTTAATGCGCTTCCCTCGCAGGTTGATGAAAATGTCGCCCCAGTCTTGATATACCGACAGAAGATCCGAGGCCAGATCATTTAGGTTCATCCATCGCCTCGCCAAGCTTTCTGTACAGCTCTCGCAGCGCCTCCGGATCCGTCTGGCTAAGCGCGTCTGCGTCGACATCAAGAAGTTCCTTCACCGACCGTTTGACTCTCGTCACATGTGCACGCCTGCGACTCGTTTCGAGGTCAAGCTGCCTGATTTTTCGAGGGTCTGGGAACGCGAATCTGAATCGTGGGATATCGTTCACCAACTTGTGAATTTCAGCCAGAACGGCATCCATTCGCGTGCCACTGCCTGTTACCCGAACCCAGCCCTTCGCCCTGGAGACGCTCGTAAAGAACCGATTGCGCGCCTCGATCTCCCCTTGGTACGTGGCAATATGCTCCGCATTGATTACATAAACGACGGGAGCCTCGTTGCCCTTTGCCCTATGCACAGTGGCAAGTGTCACATAGCCTGGTTCTGCAAAAGATGCAGCGTCATGGACAATGCCCGGAATCAACGAGTTAATTCCACGAGCAAAAAGGAACTGCTGGAGTCGCGCGAGGTCTCGCTTGGCCTCAATCGAGTTCAGCGTGATCACCACAATCTGCTCAGATGGAACTCCCTCCTCTTTGATATCCTTCTCAATTGACTCCGCAACCCATCCAAGCTCCGAGGTTCGATCGTCGAACTTCTTCGCTGTAATTAAATCCTGGCTGCCCTTGTATATTCTCTCGATTGGGTTGGGGCTATTCTCGTCTGGCCTCGCAATCACGACATTATTGCCTGGAACAAGCTCACCACTTTCGAGTTCGTATCCCACGGCTTTCCAGGATTCAGTACTGCCTAGCATCTGTACGCATCCTCGTGGCGCATACAGGCCAAGTCCAATGGCATGCGCAAGCATCAGCACGCTCCGCGGACAGCGGTAAGACTTCTGAAGCACGAGATCCTTCTCTATCCCGCCAGGATACTCGCCCTCCAATGAAACAACAGGGCTACCATCCGGATGACTTCCGAAGAGTTCTTCCAGTTTAGGCATCTCCAGGGCAGTAAGATTCTGCAATTCATCGTAGGCCCAGTAGACCGAGTGGGGAGGATGTGAGAGTTGATAGGCAACTCTGAAGAACTCTGCAGGGAAGTCTTGCGCCTCATCAATTAAAATAAAATCATACTCAGGCTCAATGGGCATTTGGAGTGCTGACTGAAGACACGCAGCGAATGGGCTTTCGCCGTTCATTCTTCGAGCAGCATTGAAGTCTAATGGGGGGCGATTCTGTCGCTGCGCAAGTTCTGAGTAGACACCAGGACGGCTTCTTCCACCCCAGGCATGTCGAATATGCAGCCTGTCCCAATTTGGCCCACTCTCTCCGTTGACCTCATAGAACTCCTGAATCAAACGTTGCGCTTGGCGGTAAAGGCTATGAGTTGAAAATGTAAAAAGAATCTTCTTCTCAGGATACCGCATGTGGATATTTGCGGCTTTCATAGCCAAGAGCACCGTCTTGCCTGTTCCCGCGAGCCCTCGAATTCGTTGCGGTCCTTCAGGAACTTGGACGGCAACCTTCTGCTGTTCCAAATCGAGCAAAGAAATCTCTCGATTAAGAGCCTTGATTGCAGCCCCCAGCTTAGTAGGCGGCTCTTCCACAAGAGGAGCTGGGATGCCTTTCTGCATCAGCGGAGTAACCGACTGAAACACAGACATACACAGCTTCCACTGCTCCTCTGTGAGTTCGGGCGTTTGAGTGAGGGCTGAGCTGAGATCGCCGTCTTGCCAGACCACTGACTGTCCAGCGCCTATAGGACCGAACTTAGTCTCAAATTCCCTGCGCGAAATGTTCGGAAATGCGACGGCAGCCTGCGTCTTTAACAGGTGCCGCAAGGCGCGTTGCGCCTTGAACTTGGAATTCAGCGCCTCTGAGAAGTCTTCAGCTTGCAGAAATGGAGAGTCGATGCTTCCTGCTCCAATACCCCAAACTTCAGACGTTACGACAGTCAAGTCGTCGATTTGGTATGGTAAGCACTTGACTGCGACCGGATTGTATCCGCGAGCCAGCACCAGCAAGTCAGGCGGAGCGCCTGCGGAGCGAATGATTGGGTGCTGATAATAGGCAACGCCTTCTGTGTTTTGGAGTGCGCCGGATAGCCACCCCCAAACAGTCTTGCTTGCTGCGTCGTTTGAGAATGACTGCGAAGGGACAATAAGGTTGATCATTGGATTCGCTCCTTGCCTGTGCGTGCCAATGTGCTCTCGCAATTCAATTTAATCATAAGTAGCCCGCAGCGAGCAGGAACTGCGCCTCCCCCCAGCAGGGATTCTCTTGGCTGCTGCCGGAAGGGTCGAGCGCGGGCGTGCGTCATTCGAGGCGGGGGCGCGTGCCACGTAATATTTTCGCACGGTCCAGCACGGAGGAATGCAAAGGGGACGCTACTTGTCCCGCTTCGGGCGCTTCGGCTAGCAATGCCAGGGGCACGTCCTCCGGCTATTGGCGCACCGCGCAGCAGTATCGTAGTAGCTCTCATGCGCAGAGCTTAGAATGAAGAGCGGTAACTTTCGAGGGTTCGATGAGTTGCCGTCCCCACTACGGGCATCCCCTGTTGGGGGATGGCGGACTGGGCAGCAAATGCACCACGGGCGAGACAGCCTCTTGCCGCCCATACGCGCACCGAGTGGGCTCCATGGACTCAAACAATGCGGCGTCCACTCCGTGGCACTGACCATTGAGCGGCGGCTCATGCCGGGCTTGGCTCCGTCGTGATGAAATCCTGATGCCTCAGATTCTTTGGGCCCTCCTCCTCGGCCATCGCTTGCCCGGCCCTTCGCAGTGCCGCCTGAATCTCCTGCGCCGCCATCCTGGGTGTGTAGCTCCCTCGCGCTCGCAGTACCTTCGCCAAATCATCTTGCAGCGTCAGTGCGGACATATGCCGCTCTGTCGGGTTGCGCCGCAGCAGCTTGCGGAAGACAGCCCGCGTGGGCTCAGACAGCGCATGCGTTGCCGCTTCTACATCCGCCTGGGTGAAGGTGGCCGCTCGTAATATCGTTTCCTCCGGATCCACTCCGCCCCATGCGTTACTCATGCGTGTGATGATGTTGCGCAATAGCTCCGTTTCCCCTTCCGGGACAAGCGCCCATAAATCCTTTGTCAGCCGGTTGTAAGCACTGAGCAGGTGTTTGCCGGTGGCGAACTCCAGAAGCACCATTCCAAGCGTGAACAAGTCCGAGCGTGCGTCCTCGTGCTGGCCTAGCAAGGCCTCTGGAGAAGCCCAAAAGACATCTCCCCGGGTGCCGGGGCGGCGCGTGGTGCGCTGGCCGGGAAGTCGTGCGGACGCCACGCCAAAGTCCGTCAATTTGACCTGTCCATCAAAGGTCACTCGGATGCGTGTCGGGTCAATCGCCCGGTGGACGATTTTCAGTGGATCCCCCTGCGCACTCCGGCAGGTGTGTGCGTGCGCCAGGGCCCCCGCTATTTTGGCCCCGACATACAGCATGAAGGATTCGGGGAAGTAGCTCTTCTGCTCTGCCGCGACGTCAAGGAGTGTATTCAGCGAGAAGCCGGAGACTGCTTCCGTAATGACAAACAGAGTGCCCTTGGCTTTGTGCGCTCCATGGACGCAGGCGATGTTCGGGTGTCGGAGGAAGGTGGCCAACTGGATCTCTTCCTCCAGCCGTTTGCGTGCCTCCTTAGTCACTGCCGCAGAGTCAGACAGCGGCAGCGCTTTGAGGATGACTCGGCGGACCACCTTGTTCTTGACGCGCTGGAGAGCCGACAGGACGCGCTCACCATGATGGCCGGGGCCCAGGTCTTCCAGCATTTCGTAAGTGGCACCCTTGAGCGAAAAGAGCACCAGTCCTTCGGGAAACAGGGAAGTACTAGAGTCCGGCATAGGGCCATCTCCTTGTGAGCGAGCGGGAGCGGGCGCCGCGCCCATGTAGGAAGGAAGCTAGCGCCAGGTAGGCCCGAAAGAGAAGGACGCCATGGGTTGAAGATTCGGCATTATTGCAACACCGTGGCTGAAGCCATTTGGGGCGTTTTTCAGGCGCCTTTCTGTAACGCGCCTTTACGCCCCGCGCTCAAAGCTTATTGCGCCCCTCCGAGGATGATCGCACCGTCTGTCGGACGCACTAGCGCGGCACCGGGCTTGGAGCCGGGCAGCTTGTCCAGGCCCCCATTGAGAGAGAGTGACACGCAGACTTCGTGTTCAGCGCCATTGGGTAGACGGGCCCGGGTGTAGCGACCCACCACCGTCGCCCCTTCCGTCCACACTCTGCCGTAGAGCCGCGAGCCCTCGGGCAACCTGCCGATTGTTTCCCGAATTTCGGATTCGAGATTCCCATCGCCCAGAAGGGTAAAGCACTCAGCGAAATCGTCGCCCCCCCACATGCGGCCAGCGGCCTCGCATTCGCCGCGTGAACGAAAGGCGGGCTGCTTCGCATCAACGAGGATGTTGGGACTCATGCCGTCAGTTAGGCCGAGCCTCTTCATGCTTCGCACTGACTCCGTGGTGCAACTCTGCTGCGTGGGCTGTACCTGCTGCGCGGGACAGCCCAACAGCGCGGCGGACAAAGCCCCTGCTTCCGCGCACTTCTTGAGGAATCCACGGCTGAAAGCGGGCGCGGACTTCATTGGCGGATTCGAGGACGGATTCTTGGGGGCAGGCACAGAGGGACTTTCCTTCACGGCGGGGGGCATCTCGGACGGGGACGGTACTGCACTGGCGGACGGTGCGGGCGGTGAAGGGAGCGCCTGGGGGGGCTGTGCACGCGGGCCGCTGGAGGATTCCGGCACGACTGGGACGGGAGGCGCTTCCCTCGTGGGAGCTTCGCGCAGCAAGGCGAAGGCGAAGGCGCCGAGCACGACGGCGGCCACGGCCCCCGCCAGCACGCGCCGCCGTGCCTTCGCCGGAGGGCGGCCCGGGGCCTCTGGGCCAACGGAGCCCGCTTCCGGAGGTGCCTGCACGGGGGCTAGCCACTCCGCGCCCTCCTGGGCCCCCAGCGCTTCCAGCACCTCCCGCATAGAGGCCAGCGAGGGAAGCCGCTTCTCGAAGTCGCGCGCCATCCACTTTTCCACCCACTCGCTCAACGCCTCGGGCACGCGCGGGTTGGCGGTGCGTGCGGAAGGTGGAGCCCACGTGGGGCTGTTCACGTCAATGCGGGGTGCCTTGCGCGCCTCCCACCCGCCGCGCGCGGGCTCCACGTCGGTCAGCGCGTCATAGAGGCACACTGCCAGCGAGTAGAAGTCATCCTCTGGTGGGAAAGGGTAACGCGCGTCGGGGTTGTTCTTGTTCTCCTTGAAGAAGCGTGCCGCTTCCGGAGAGCGGTAGCGATTGGTGCCTGGGGGCAGGGGCGCATCCGTCAACTCCTGCGCTCCCGAGTATTCCCCCGCGCCCAGGTCGATGAGGACGGGCTCTCCGTCCACCTTGCGCACCATGACGTTGGAGAGCGAGAGGTCCCGATGGCGAACCCTCCGGCCGTGCATGTGCTCCAGGGCATGGGCCAGCTTCGCGAAGAGGCGCGCTACCTGCTGGAAGGTGGGGCGTGCGTTCTGGAGCCAGTGCGCCAACGTCCAGCCGTCCACGTACTCCAGCACCAGATACCCGCGTCCCTGGGGCGTGCGCGCCCAGCCCTGCACCTTGGCGATATGGGGGTGGTCTACGTGAACGAGGCACACCAATTCGCGCAGCAGGCGTTCATCCGTCTTCCCCGGGTCCGCGCTGTGCTGCCGGTGCTTGGAGAGCTTGAGGGCTACGGGCTTGCCGTCCTTCACGCCCCGGTAGACGTCGCCATAGGCGCCCCCGCCCTTCCACTCGCGGACGCGGTAGGCCCCCAGGCGGGAGCCGGGCTTGAGGTAGCTGAAGACTTCCGCCGTCGTCATGGTCCGCTCTTCTCCTTCGCTGGAGTCCCGTCCTCAAGCACCACGCCCGGAATGGTCAGGGGCCGGGCGCTGTCCGCCGCCTCCTGTATCACCAACCGGAAGTCTTCCCCGTCCGGCCCGGACTCCCCCTTCTTCCAATCCAACTCCACCGCCACGCGGCCCGTGCCATTGGGTGGCAGCACGTCCGGCGCCATGGCCACCGTGCGAGCCTCCACGCGGCGGCCAGTGGACGGATTCTCCAACCATGCCTTGCCCGGCCTCCATGGTTGCCCGGAGAGGTTCGCCACCTTCACGGCGAGCACCACCCACGCATCCGCCTTGAAGCGGTAGACGGACACTACCGCCATGCCTGCCGTCGCACTGCCGGGCGGCGTGCGGAGTTGTTTGACCATGAGGCCGGATTGGCTCACCTGCCCCGAGAGAATCCATCCGGAGGGGGTCATGGCATTGCCGCGATCGCGCTGCGCGGTGAGTGCCGCCTCACAGGCGGAGCAGCGGGCCTCCAACGCGGCCAACCGGGCCTGCATCAACTCCGGCGCGCTGGCGTCGCGGAACACCATGACTTGCGCGTCCACCACGTCCGCCGCCGTGGTGAGCTTGAAGACGGGCGCCGTCAGGATGGATTCGTTGAGAAACGGCACGCGCAATGTCACCGCTTCGCTCAATTCCTCCAGCGCCCGTAGGGTGAGGGAGCGCCCTCCCACGGCCAGGATTTCCACGGGGGCCTTTTCACCCAGTTTCACGGCCTGCGCGTCGATCGGCGCGTCGAACGTAAGCGTGGTGGGAATGCTGATGGAGACGCGCACCCCTCCGGCTTTCTCCGCGAGAGCAATGCTCCTCACCTGGGCTTTGGGTAGGGAGGAGTCCTCCGCTGCCGCTGCCCACGCTGTGGAGGACAAGAGCGCTAGCAAGAGCCCGGGGAGTCGTGGCAAGGGGCGAAACCTCATGCGTTGACCCTAACAGACGACGATCCTGCCCGAGCGTGCTTCCGCCTCTGGCAACGTGCGAGTGCGAGGGCCAAGCCTGAAGGTGTGCCGAATAGGTGCGAGCCATTGGGTGCACTCGCACGGTTGCCCGAGGTGACGTGCGGAGGGTGATGACTGCTGCAACTTGGCTGGGCTCCACCGCCGCCGCGGTGGTGCTCGGCAGGGCAACCGTCCGTCGCGCACCGGCTGCGCTCCACGGCCTCTGAGTGGATGCTCGGTGCGGATATTCGCTGCTCCGCAGCGGCCGTGCTCCGCGAGCCGCGAGCGGGTGCTCGGCTTGGGGCTGGCCGCTGCTCACCGTCCGCGCTCGACGCTCCCCGAGGTAGTGCTTGGCGCGAAACGGATCCACGTTCACCGAGGTGGCAAGCCCAGGATGTGAAGGGGAGGCAGACGCATGAAGAGACTCCTTGACGCCGGCCTACTTCGTCTTGATGAAGAACCGGTGTTCCGACCACCAGTCGAAGTGACCGCGGCTGCGTGAGAAGGAGATGCCGCGGTCGGCGTCGAGGACCTTCTCCCAGACATCGCCGCCGTCCTTCTTCTTGAGCTTGCCCGTCGGCTTTCCCAGGAGCTTCGACGCCGTGAAGTCGTTCACGCCCGAGGGCAGCTTGAACGCGAGCGGACCGTCGTAGTTCTTGCCGAGATGCACCTCGTGGATCACGCCGTTGCGCCCGACACTGACGGTGATGCCGCGCTTCGTGTCCTTCAGCTTCCCCTGGGTCTTGGGCAGCTTCGCCGGCAGCTTCAGCTTCTTCAAATCCGCCGCCAGCTTCGCGTCGCTCACATGCCTGCCGAGCAGCGACACCAGCCCGCGGGGAAGGGGCGCGAGCTTCTTCACGCCCTCGCTCACGACGGGCGCGGGCGTGGCTTCGCGCTGGTAGGTCCGCACGTTGAACTTCGCGGGCTTCGGCGCCTGGACCTCCTCCTTCTCAAGCCACGCGCGCAGGGCCTCGCGCTCGTCGCCCTCATCGAGATCGTCCAGGCGTGTCTTCCCCTTGCCCAGCGCGAGCAGGAACGCTTCGAGGCTGGGCGCGACGAGCTTCAGCGCGTCCGACTCCGAATCGAACAGCACCACGGGCGCCGGCTTCACCGTCGAGACGAGCGCGAGCAGCGAACCGTCCGGCAGCGAGAGGAAGCACCACGCGTCGCGCAGCCCGCCCGGCATCTTCGGTGAAACGAGCTCGAAGGTTCCGAACGCGCCGTGCTCCTGCTTCGCAACCCACTTCGCGAAGCGCGCGAGCAACGGCGGAACGGTCTGTCCCTTGGGGGCCTTCAGCTTGACGAAATACCGGCTCATGGAATGCCCCTGACTCAGCGGCCCTGGAACTTGGGCGGACGGCGCTCGGCGAAGGCGGAGAAGGCCTCCGTCAAATCCAGGGACTGGAGGAACGCCGAGTTCCACACCGCCACGTAGCGCAGCCCGTCCGCGATGGACTTGTCCGCGCAGTACTCCATCACCTGCTTGGCGCCCTGGACCACCAGCGGCGGGTTGTCCGCGATGCGCCGCGCCGTCGCCCGCGCCTCCGTGAGCAGGGCCTCGGGGGAGGGGAAGACCTCATTGACCAGCCCCATGCGCAGCGCACGCACCGCGTCCACGTCGCCGCCGGTGTAGGCCAGCTCTCGCGTGTTCCCCTCGCCGATGATGCGCGGCAACCGCTGGAGCGCGCCCAGGTCCGCGACGATGCCGACCTTCACCTCGCGCAGGGAGAACTTCGCCTCCTGCGAGCAGTACCGGAAGTCACACGCGGCGATGAGGTCCATGCCCCCGCCAATGCACCAGCCATGCACCGCGGCGATGACGGGCTTCTTGCACCGGGCCATCCCTTCCGTGGCCTGCTGCATCTCCCCAATCAGCTTGAGCAGCCGGCTGCGCTCCAGCGCCAGGTTGCTCTCGCCGGTGAGCAGCGGCCCCAGCGACTCCATCATCCCCATCAGGTCCAGGCCGTAGGTGAAGTTCTGGCCTTCACCTCGCACCAGCAGCACACGCACCTCGTCGTCGGCGTCCAGCGCGCGGAGCGCCTCGGGCATCTCTCGCCAGAAGTCGGGGCCCATGGCGTTGCCCTTGCCCGGGCCGGTGAGCACCAGCTCGGCGATGCCGTCGGCCTTCTCGATGCGCAATGACTTGTACGTGCCGTCCATCCGTTGCCTCCCAGGGAAGTGAGCGGATGGCACTTGAGCAGATGCCGCTCATGCGGGCCAGAACCGGTGGCACTCCGCGCTCCATTCGGAGTGGCGGGTGCGGCCGGACGTCCAGGTCTTGTAGCGGTAGTCGTGGCGGCTGCGCTTCTGGAAGTAGAACGACCAGCGCCCCGACTCCCGCACCCCGAACACGGTGCCGAACTGGATCAGCTCGTCCTGGTCCACCTTCCAGAACGACCGGAAGGCATGGGTGCCCACGTGGTACCAGGAGGCGCCGCTCACGCCGCGCTCGTATTCGAGCTGGGCGGTGCCCGCCGCGCTCAGCATGCCGGGCATGTAGTCATGCATCGACGCGGAGGCCGACGACTGCTGGCTGCCGCCCATGACCTTCCGGGCGGCGTTGAAGCGGGCCTCCATGACCTGGACCTTCGCCTGGTACCTGGCCGCGTCGTTGGGCGCGTTCGCTCCCGCCGAGTTCGCGTTCAGGTGGTACACCGTCGGCGAGGCAGGGTCGCCGGTGACGAAGATGGAGCACCCCTGAAGCGCGGCGGTGACGAAGTAGTTCGCGTGCGAGCCCAGCCGCACGCAGTGGGTGCTGTCGAAGCCCCAGTGCAGGTAGTAGATGTCGAAGGACTGCGCCACCACGGGGCCACCCACCTCCAGGGACAGCAGGTTGTGGTCCCCGTTGAAGAGGATGCCGGTGCCCGGTTCGGTGATGGGGTTCGTGTTCTCCGACAGGTCGACGGCCTCGTGCAGCGCCCCGCTGAGCACACAGCCCTGCGTGTCGTAGACCGTGGCCTCCAGTCCGTGCGGGTCCAGGTTGCGCTCGTGCATCAGGCGCTTCAACCCGACGAGCGACTTCTGCTGGGACGGCGGTGGCGCGACCCTGAGGGCCGGGAAGACGGCCTGCTTCGAGGCCTTCTTCACCAGGTCCTGCGGCTTGTAGAGGGGAACGAGCGCCAGGGGCCATCTCCGGGTTGGGGGCCCCGGGAGCATAGCGCCAACGGCGTCAGGGCACGTCCATGGCCGTGGGATCGGCCTTCCAGCGCTGGAGCTGTTCCTTGGAGGGAAAGCCCGTCACGCGGTAGCGCTCCGGGTACACGCCCAGCTCGGGCATCAGCAGCGTTCCGGCGTCGCGCACCACCAGGTCCCAGCGGACCGCAGCCACCGGGGGCGCGTCCGGCCCCAGCGCCGCGTCCACGAAGAGGATGACGTCCGCTCGCGGGAGCAGCGACTCGCCCTCATTGGACCAGACGGTCTGACCGAAGAAGCGTCCCTGGTCGTCCTTTGTTGGAATCAGGCTGGCGACGAAGACCTCGCCGTGCTCCTGCTCCTGTTGTTGCCGGAGCCGCTCGGTCTGGTCCTGGTAGCCGCGCACCCGGCTGGTGAACGCGAGCTTCTCCAGGATGCTCCGCGCCGGGCTCTTGGGCCCGGGGAGGAAGGGCTTCCAGCCGTCGGCGGTGAGGCGCAGTGCGCTCCCGTCCACGGGGCGCGGTGCCTGGACGCCCTCCAGTGCGGCCTCCGCCAGCGTGAGCAGGCCCGTGGCGTCGTCAGCGCCGGTGATGAGCACCGTGTCCCGGTTGGGGACGACCACCACCGGATCGCCCTTCACCTCGCAGCCGCGCACCACGTCGTCCAGCAGCAGCCGTGAGGCACCGTAGCTGTCGTTCGTGAAGAGGGCGCAGACGCCCAGGGTCAGGTGCCGCAGCGGCACGGCCTCCAGCCGCCGCAGGTTGGTCATCGCGTCGGCGCGGGCCTGCTCGTAGGTGATGCCCCAGCGCGCCAGCTCCTCCGTGGGCACGTAGCGCATGGCGTCCGGGGTGTCCTGGACGAGCGCCTCCGCCAGCACCTCGCCCACCGGACGCCAGGACACCGGCGCGGACTCACCGGCCTGCTGGGAGAACGCCTCGAAGGTGTCGCGGGCACGCACCACGAGCCTCAGCAGGGGACGCGCCTGTTCGTAGGTGGCCGGGGCCTCCGGGAGCACGCCCGCCCGCCCCAACCGCGCGAGCACCTCACCGCGCCGCTCGGGCGGGGTGTCCTGGTACTCGCGGTAGAAGTTCGCGAGGAAGAGGGTCATCCCCAGACCGCCGTCCGGGGCGATGCGCTGGATGAGGAACTGCTCCGGGTCGTACCTCAGCTCGCCCGTGGGGTCCGCGGCGCGGAGGGCCGCCAGGGCCTGCTGGACGTATGCATCCCGGTCGCTCGCCTCCAGGGACAGCGTTTCATGAACCGCGGGCGTTCCATTGGCGAAGACCAGCGCGGCGACGAGCACCAGGGCCGACACACCGAAGCCGGCCACCTTCCACTGCGTGTTGCGTGACATGGGCCCGACACACTAGCACCGGCCTCGAAGCGCCATCTCAGAGCTCGTTGAAGATGAGCAGGCCCCGTGCGGTGTCCACGACGTACACGTGGCCGTCTCCGGGAACGCGGATGCCAATGGCGCCTTCGAGCAGGTCATCGCCCCGGTGGAGGTCGGACTCGCGGAACGTGTTGAAGTAAGCGACTTCGCGCGGCTGAGGGGGAACGGAGACGTCCAGCACGCGCAGTCCTTCCTGGTAGTAAGCGATGTAGAGCCGCTGGCCCTTGAGGATCATGTTGTGGATGGAGGTCTGCGGGCGAAGCTTGTAGCGCCCCATGAGCTGGATGTTGGTGGGGTCCGTGACGTCCAGCACGCGCAGGTGGGCGCCCTGGTACTCGCCGCCCTCGAACGCGACGGTCTTCCCCGCGAAGGTGCCCACCGCGCTCGCGTGACTGGTCGCATAGCTGTTGTCGGTCTCGAACGTGTAATGGCCCAACTCCTGTGGGCTCATCGGGTCCTTCACGTCGTAGACGACGTAGCCCGCGCTGAAGTGGTTGACGTAGAGCCGGTCCTGATAGGCGAAGGAGTCATGCGCCGAGGGAAACATGGACGTCGTGTCCGCGGCGGTGAAGCGATTGAGCAGGACGGGCTCGAGCGGCGTGGAGATGTCGAAGACCAGCGTCTCGCCAGTGGGGGCGGGACCCGGTGACACGGCGTAGAGCCGGTGGCCCTCCACGAACATCGTGTGGACATCGATGGGGCCGCGGCCGGGCACGCTGCGCACGAAGGCCGGGTCCGCGGGGTCGGTGATGTCGAAGACGATGACGCCCGAGCTCTTGCTGGCGATGTAGAGCGCGTCGTCCTTGGCCCAGGCCGCGTTCCAGTACGAGTCTCCCGGCAGGGTGAGCCGCTTCGTGATGACGGGATGGCTCGGGTCCCGGACATCGACCACCGCGAGCCCTCCCGGGGCCTGCGTGAGCGGGTCGTCAATGGAGACGACGTAGGCGTGGCCCCGGTGGACATACACATCCACCGGGCGCACCGTCTGGACATGGGTCTCGGAGAGGAGCCGCAACCCTCCCGAGGATTCGGACTCGCCCCGCGCCCAGGTCATCCGCGCGGCTTCGAAGGTGCCCGAGGTGGTGACCTTGCCATCGGTGCAGCGGGCGAAGCACCCCGTCACCAGCCCGGGCCCGGTGACGCCGCAGCCCGCGAAGACCAGGTTCCGGACGGTATTCCGGAAGGTGTACTGCGCGGAGACGCGGAAGCCTCCCTGGAGCTGCTGCCGAGTGATCGGAGCGCTCCGCATCGTCGGGAGGGAGTTCATGGTCGCGGTGCCGCCATCCGCGGGGACCCGGATGCCAGCGAAGTCCGCGAGGCCCGAAGCGTGGCGCATGTCCACCTGGTAGATGCCGTGCGGCTCCAGGGTGGCGAGCGGGGCGGTGTCACACTTCGACAGGTCGAAGAGGGAAGGGTCGTCGCAGTCGACGACGGTCCCCGGTGGCGGTGTGAAAGCGCAGGGGGCGTACTCGCCCCGGTCGACCCAGTCCGTCGGGTCGACCAGGGGCGTATAGGTCCCGTCCCAGGGCTCCACGGGAGGAGGTGGCCGCGGGGGCTCGGACGTGTCCGAGCAGGAGGAGGACAGCAGGGCACAACCGAGGATGACTGCACGCAGGGCAGGGGACTCGAGGGCCATGCCCGGGAGTGTATAGCATTGCGCCGGGTGAGAGGGATTCGCTCCCTGCTTTCGTGGCCCGAACGTTCAGTGGGCACTCCGGCGTCAGTCCGTCATCAGCACCATCAGCACCTGCGTCAGGGACTGTGCCTCGGCGTGGTTCGGGTTCAGCCGCAATGCCTCGTCGACCATCGCCTGGGATTCTCCCAGCCGCCCCTCCTCCTTGAGGTGCGCGGCGTAGGCGTAGAAGGCGTCCGCCGAAGTCGGCTCCTTCGCGATGCGGTCCAGCAGGGGCTTCTCTTCTTCATCGGGCGGCAGGAAGGCCGAATCGGGAGGGCAGGGGTCGCCGTACTGGCCCTTGATGGTCTTGGAGTACGCCCCCGGCGCGTAGGCTTTCACCGCCTTCATGAGCTTCTTGATGTCCGTGTCGCCGCCCTTGGGGCACAGGCCGAGGACGGCGATGTAGAGCCCCTTGTTGAGGCCGGGATACTCATCCGACTTCGACACGCCCGGGAAGCCGGTGGTCGACAGCCGGACCCAGAGCACCTGGGGCTTCAGCTTGTCGAGCGCGGCCTGGGCCTCGGCCTCGGTCTTCCCACCGCCGACGATGACGATGTCATAGGTCCGCGGCTTGGGCTCCTTGGCCAAAGCCGTGAAGGGAAGACAGACGCCGAGGAGGAGCAGGAGTCGTGCGGTCATCCCACGACTCTAGTTCAAACGCTCAGGCCTTCACCGTCTCGATGATGCTGGCCCCGCTCCGGGTGGGGATCATGCGCTCCACCTTCCAGGAGGTCGCGGTGAACAGCGCCTGGAACTCGTCCCGGGTGCGCTCGCGCCCGTCAGCGAGCACCAGCATGTTGAGGTCCATGAGGTGGGTGGGGTCTGGGGTCCGGTTGTCCGGAATCACCATCTCCAGCACGAAGAGCCGTGCCCCGGAGGGAGCCGCCTCATGGAGCCTGCGCAGGATGTTGAGGGAGGCGTCATCCTCCCAGTCATGGAGGATGTGTTTGAGCAGATAGGCATCGGCCGCGGGAATGCCGGGCTCGAAGAAGCTCCCGGCTACCACCTCCACCCGGCTGGCGAGTCCCCGGGACTCCAGCGCCGTCTTCGCGCCCTCAGTGACCCTGGGCAGGTCGAAGAGGATGCCCCGGCAGGAGGGATGGGCGCGCAGCACCTGCGAGAGCAGGTCGCCGTGGCTGCCTCCAATGTCCGCCACCCGGGCGAAGGGGGAGAAGTCGATATGGTGAGTCAGTTCGCTGGCCACCAGGCCGGAGAGGTTGCCCATGGCCCGGGCGAAGTGCTCCCCCTCGTCGGGATGCCGGGCGAAGTGCTCCCAGATGTCGGAGCCAAGCGCGGCCTGCACGGGAGCCCTGCCGGTGCGAACCGCCTCCGAAAGGAGCCCCCAGGGCAACCAGTGGGACTTGTCGCTCTGCATGATGGCCACCGCCCTCAGCGAGCCCGGGATGTCCGAACGCAGCCCTTCGCCCATCGGTGTCAGGGCAAAAGTCCGCTCGGAGGGGGAGGTGAAGAGGCCGGCGGTGATGCCGCCGCGCATCAGCCGGAACAAGGCGCCCGGGTGGACGCCCAGCTCCGCCGCCAGCGAGTCACTGTCGCGCGGGCCTCCCACGAGCAGGTCCGCGATCCCCAGGCGGGCCACCGTGCCGATGACCTGGGTGATCCAATGGCCATTGATTGCCGCGAATAGCTGCTGAGTGGGAGACGGAGTCTCGCTGGGCATGGTTTTCATGCCGCGATCCTATCCCTCCCGTGGATTGACGTCTGCATTTGACCGGGAGTACGACCCGAGGATGACCTCACCGACCGTCCATCCCGCGCAGCTCATCGTCGACCTGGGTTTTGGTTTCATCGTCTCTGGCGCGCTGGCGACGGCCGCGGAGCTGGGAGTCGCGGACCACCTGGAGCAGGGGCCCAAGAGCGCGGCCCGGCTCGCGGAGGACGTGGGCGCGGATGCGGCGTCGCTGTACCGGGTGCTGCGGCTGCTCGCGAGCGCTGGCGTGTTCTCCGAGGATGGCGACGGCAACTTCGCCCTCACCCCCGCCTCCGAGCTGCTGCGCACCCAGGCCCCCGGCTCCCTGCGCAGCGCGGTGTTGATGCTCACGCAGGACATCTTCTGGGCACCGACCGGCGCGCTCACGCAGACGGTGCGGACGGGGACGAACGCCTTCGAGCGCATCTTCGGCAAGCCCTTCTTCGACCACCTCGCGAGCAACGCCGCGGCGGGCGCCACCTTCCACCGGGGCATGTCCAGCCTGTCGGACCTGGAGAACGGCCCCATCGCCCGCAGCTATGACTTCAGCGGCTGCCGGCAGGTCGTGGACGTGGGCGGAGGCCATGGCGGCTTCCTCATTGAAGTGCTCCGCTCCACACCGTCGGTCCGGGGCGTGCTCTTCGACCACCCGCACGTCCTGGACGAGGCCCGCATCGCCGCGGAGGGGCTCTCCGAGCGTTGCGAGCTGGTGGCAGGGGACTTCTTCCAGACGGTGCCTTCCGGCGCGGACGCGTATGTCCTCAAGCGCATCCTCCACGACTGGAGTGATGCGGTGTGCGTGGACATCCTCCGCCACTGCCGCCGCGCGATGGCGGAGGGCGGCCGGGTGCTGGTGGTGGACACCGTCATTCCACCCGGGAGCGCGCCGCACGGGGGCAAGGTGCTCGACGTGATGATGCTGGCCTCGCTCCCGGGCCGGGAGCGCACCGAGGAGGACTTCCGCAAGCTCTTCGCCCAGGCGGGTCTGCGGCTGTCGCGCGTCATCCCCACGCCGGCCGCGCTCAGCATCACGGAGGCCGTGGCGGTGTAGGGCGCCGGGCCTGCAAGCCTGTCTGTTGATGCGCTTCAGCGGGCCTACTGCGGGTGTGAGTTTTGTTGCCGATATTGCAAGTCATTCTCGATATCCTCTGGTTCAAAGACAATCCGGTCTTGGGAGGACATCGCCATGCGCAGAAACGCTCTTCGTGCCGTTCTTGCTGTCGCCACCGTCGCGGGCATCGCCATCTCATCCACTGCCGCGTTCGCCGAGCCCGCCGAGCCCGCCGAGTTCGCGATCGACTGGGAGTCAGGCCTGACGTTCTACAGCAGCGATTACGTGACGCCCCTGGCGAACTTCCCGGCTCCTGACGGCGAGTGCCATGCGTTCCCGGCCACCGCCGGCCTCCTGGTCGGGTGGAGCCACTTCGAGCACGTGGTCGCCTACCGGACGGCGGACTGCAGCGGCTATGCGTTCGGGCTCGGCACGCTGCGGTCGTTCCAGCCGGGCGAGTTCGCGAGCTTCACCGCCTACTGAGGTTCCACGGCGGCTGGGCGCCTCTTTCCGGGGCGCCCGTCTTCCCCAGCACGTCAACGCAGCAGCCGCGCGCAGATGGGCAGGTGGTCGGAGGGCTCCTGCTCCGAGGGCAGGGGCGTTCGCTCGTCCAGCGCTGACAAGGGGTCCGGCCGGGCTCGCAGCGCGGCGGAGTGGAAGAGGAAGTCGATGGTCTTGGGGATGCCGTTCGCGTTGCAGGTCGGCTGATGCTGCCCCGCGTAGGCATCCCGCAGTCCGGCCGCTTCGAACGCCTGGACCAGCGGCTCTCCGGGCCGGGCATTGAAGTCGCCGCACACGATCCACAGTGCCTCCGGATCCTTGCGGACCAACTCGTCGATCAGCTCGGTGGCCTGCTGCATGCCCTGGTGCTGCTCCACCGGCCGGTCGGGCCGGTCCCAGCGCAGGTGGGTGCATGCCACGCGAAGCCGCGCTCCGCCGACGTCGAAGTCCACGACCAGCGCCAGATGCCCGGAGATGCGTCCGTCCTCCAGTCGGTCCTTGAAGTAGTGGGTCCGGTGGCCGGGACTCCGCTCCCATCGGTGGAAGACGGCGCAGCCATCGAGGCGGCCTTGCCCCTTCTGGGCCATCACCCCCGTGTAGCCGTGCGGCGCGAGGCCCTCCTGGAGCGCGGTGAAGCTGTCGGGCTCCACCTCCTGGAGGCAGACGATGTCCGCGTCCAGGCCCACGATTCGTTGAACCAACGGTGCGTGTCGCCTTCGCGGCTGGAGCAGGTCCGCGGGCGTGTGCGGGAACCACTCGGGCTTGACGTAGGCATCCGCCAGGATGTTGTACGAGGCGATTCGCAGGTCCACCGTCATGCCGTTCATGCTGCCACGAGCGGCGGACGCTCGCGCTTGGACGTGAATCTTGCGAGGCTCGGGGAGCCCCCTAGGCTTCGCCGACCATGTCCACCCTGTCCCCGCTGCTGGAGCAGTTCAAGGTCCACCTCGAAGGTGAGAAGGGCGCGTCGCCGCACACGGTGCGCAACTACCTCATCGACCTGAAGGACTATGAGCGCTACCTCGTGGAGCGGATGAAGCTGTCGCTGCTCGCGGGCACGCACGCGGCCATCCGTGGCTACCTGGGCACGCTCGCGGTGGACCACGCGCCCACGAGCCGCGCGCGGCGGCTGGCGAGCATCAAGTCCTTCTACAAGTACCTGGTGCGCCAGAAGCTCTTGTCCGCCAGTCCAGCCAAGCTGGTGAAGAGCCCCAAGCTGCCGAAGTCGCTGCCCAAGGTGCTGCCGGTGGAGGAGGTGTTCGCCATCCTCGACATGCCGGACGTGGACACGGTGCTGGGGCTTCGCGACAAGGCCATCCTGGAGATGCTCTACGGCGGCGGCCTGCGCATCAGCGAGCTGTGCGGCCTGGACCTCTTGGGCGTGGACCGGAGCAGCCGCATCGTCCGGGTGATGGGCAAGGGCAGCAAGGAGCGGCTCGTGCCGCTCAACGTGAAGGCCATCCGCGCGCTGGAGGCCTACCTGGCCAGGCGCGGCGAGCTGCTGGCCGAGCTTCGCGAGGGCCAGGACCCGGACGCGCTCTTCCTCAACTTCAAGGGCGGCCGGCTGACGGCCCGGAGCATCGCGCGGCACCTGGACGCGTACGTGCTGAAGCTGGCCCTGGCGCGCAAGGTGAGCCCGCACGCGATGCGCCACTCGTTCGCCACGCACCTGTTGGGCGGCGGCGCGGACATCCGCAGCATCCAGGAGCTGCTGGGCCACGCGAGCCTCTCCACCACCCAGAAGTACACCCACGTGACTTTCGAACAGTTGCAGGAAGTCTATGACTCCGCCCACCCGCGGGCGTGAGCAGGTGGGTTCGATAGCAAACGGCCGTTGAACCCATCCGAATGACGGGAGTCCGGCGATCGCGACGCCGACTTCGTCTTCGGATCGAGCTCGCAGCTGCGCGCGCTGGCGGAGGTCTACGCGGCCCACGACGGCGAAGCGCACTTCGTGCAGGACTTCATCGCCGCGTGGACCAAGGTGATGAACCTGGACCGCTTCGATCTGCCGGGGAAGAAGACCATCTGAGCGGCGGGGGGATGCATTGGGGCGCTGCCGGCCTGCTCGCCCTGTTTCACGGGGCCAGGCCGGGGGCGTGACGTCGGCGTGTCCGTCGGATTCCGGGTGACGTAGAGTGCCCGCGCGATGGACACCCCCTTCGACGGGGACTCCGCGAACCCCCCGCGGCCCCCGGTCTGAAAGGGGGCGCGCCTGAAGGACTGAGACATGAGCGACACCGCCCCGACCGCGGGCCTGGACCGGAGTGCCTCCTCTCGCGCGTCGTCGGTAGCACGGTGGGTGACCGCGGTGCTCGGCCTGGGCGTGATCCTGCTGGTGCTGCGCGGAGGCTCCCTGCCAGCGCCGGTGCCCGCCTCCGCGCCCGGGGAGCGGTTCTCCGCCGAGCGCGCCCGGGAACACCTGCGCTTCATTGGCGCCGAACCCCACGCCCTCGGAACGCCCAGGCACGCGGAGGTGCGCGACTACCTGCAAGCGCGCCTGCGCGACGTGGGTGCGGAGGTCCAGGTCCAACGCGCGCCCGTCTTCGCGCCCGCCCAGGGCATCCCCCGGCCCGCCGCGAACGTGGAGAACGTCGTGGGCCGGCTTCGCGCGAGGGACGGCGCGAAGGGCACCACCGTGATGCTGGTGGCCCACTACGACTCCGTGCCCACGGGGCCGGGCGCGTCCGACAATGGCGCCGCCGTCGCCTCCATCCTGGAGGTCGCGCGGGCGCTCCAGCAGGGGCCGGCGCTCGCGGGCGATGTGCTGCTCCTGTTCACGGACGCGGAGGAGCAGCACCTGCTGGGCAGCACGGCCTTCGCGGCCTCCCACCCCTGGGCCCGCGAATCGGGCGTGGTCCTCAACGTGGACGCTCGCGGCAACGCGGGGCCGCTCCTGATGTTCGAGGTCTCCCCCGGCGGCGGCTGGCTCGTGCGCAGGCTCGCCGAGGAGGCCCCCGACGTCGGCGCCGGTTCGCTCTTCACGGCCGTGTATCAGCGGATGAAGAACGCGACGGACTTCACGGCGCTGCGGCAGGGCGGCTGGCAGGGGCTGAACTTCGCCAACGTGGAGGGCACGCAGGCCTACCATTCGCGCAAGGAGACCGTGGACGCGGTCTCCGATGGGCTCCTCCAGCAGCAGGGCGACACGCTGCTCGCGCTCACCCGGCGCATCTCCCGCGAGCCGTCCGTGCCGGAGGGCGAGGAGCTCATCTACTTCAACGCAGGCCCGCTGCGCGTCCACTACCCCCGGTCCTGGGCCGCCCCGCTGGCGGTCCTCTGGGGCGGCCTGTTCGTGTTCGCCATCTTCCGGGCACGCCAGCGCAAGCAATTGCGCCTGTGGGCCGTGCTGCGGGAGTCGGTGGTGCTGTTGCTCGTGGGCTTCCTGGCCAGCAGCCTCGCGCGGCTCGCGTGGCCGCTGCTGAAGGCCCTCCAGCCCGGCTTCCGCGCCCTCAGCCGCTCGGAGACGCAGGACAACGCGCGCTTCATCCTCGCGGTGGTGCTGTGGGTGATGGCGGCGATGGGCGTCGGGCTGTACCTGCGCCGGCGCGCGCCGGTGATGGAGCTGGCGGCGGGCGGCTGCGTGCCGTGGGCGGTGATCTGCATCGCGGTGAGCATCGTGTTGCCGGGCGCGAGCGCGCTGTTCCTCTGGCCCTTCGCGGGCATGGTCCTGCTGCTCTTGTGGCTGGGACGCCGGGGGACGGAGCCGCTCCCCCAATGGCACGTGCCGCTGTGGGGACTGGCGGCGCTGCCGCTCCTGCTGTTGCTGCCCGGCGTGCTGGCCACGTTCTACACGGTGCTGCCGCTGGAGCGGGCCGCGGTGCCTTCCGACCTGCTGATGCTCGGCATCTGCCTGCTCGCGCCCGGCTGGCTGTGGTTGGCGGGCCGGGGACTGCCGTGGGCGTCGGGCGGGGCCGCGCTGCTGGGCCTGGGGCTGCTGGTGTCGCTCGCCGTGGGTCAGCGCTTCGACGCGCGAAACCCGCGCCCCACGGGCCTGCTGTACCTGGTGGACGCGGACGCGAAGACGGCGCGCTGGGTGTCCTCGGATCCCGTGCTCAACGACTGGACGCGCGCGTACCTGGGCGGCGACCCGAAGCGGGAGGCCGTGGACGCGCTGCCGGAGGTGAAGGGGCCGTTCTGGAACGCGCCGGCACCGGCGCCCGGGGAGGACGTGCGGGGGCCCGCGGTCGAGACGCGGCTGGAGGCAGGGGAGGGCGGGCGCCGGAAGGTGTCGCTCCACATCACCCCGTCCCGCCCGGACGCGGCCTTCGTGGACGTGCAGGTGCTGCCCGGGGACGCGGTGGTGTCGGCACGGCTCGCGGGCCAGCAGGCCCCGGGCGACACGCTGCGGACTCGCAACGCGGCCCAGGGCGTGCTGTTTCGCTACTGGGTGCCGTCCTCCGGGGGCTTCGACCTGGAGCTGGAGCTGACGGCCAGCGGCAGCCCCACGGTGAGGGTGGGCGAGCACACCTACGCGGTGCCTGCGTCGGTGACGCAGGGGCTGCCCGCGCGCCCGGAGGACAGCATGCCGGTGCCCTTCGGAGAGGGTCTGGACGAGGGCACGCGAGTGACGCGGACGCTCCGGCTGGAGGCCGCGGCGATGGAGGTCTCTCCCGGCCCCACGCCCTGACGGCCCTGGAACAATTTCGTGTCTCCGTAATGACTGACACGCTCCGGGTGTGATGGGTGTAACACGGCACGTATTGATTCATCCCGCGGCCCCATGTCACTCTTCTCTGGCCTCACGGCGACACCCCTCACATCTGGAGAGTCAATGCGAGTACAGGGAGTCCTTGGACTGCTGTCGATGGGTCTGTTTGCGCTGGGCTGCGGCGGAGTGGACACGGAAGTGCCCGTGGATGAAACCGTGGCGACCCAGGACCAGGCGCTCTACGACTGTGAGCCGGGTGATGAGGGATACCCCGTCTGGGAATGCACGCAGATCGATGAGTGTGGCGGCCGCTGGGGCAATCTCATGCGGTACTACTGCTACAGCCCTTCAACGGGGGGCTACTACCCCGGCGGCGTCATCACCTACAACTGTGGTGACTGCTACTGACAAGGGCTCACGCTGCGAGCACTGCGGCCCGGTGGGTGCCGGGCCGCCGGGGTCTCAATGGCAGACACCTCCCGCTAACCCGCCATGAGTCCCCGGGGCACCGTGGACTCGAGCGCGGCGAGGAGGCGGAGCGCGGCGTCTCCCACCTCCTTCCTCCAGGCCATCCGCCAGGGCCTTCGCAAGGGCCCGGACGCGAGCCGCTTCACGACGAGGTCTCCCTTGCCCAGGTGCGGGGTGGAGATCCACTCGGAGAGCACCGCGACGCCCAGGCCCGCGCGCGCCACGTCGAGGAGGGCCTCCGTGAGCGGCAGCCGCTCCACGCGGAGCCGGGGCCGCTCGCGGCCGAAGACCTGCGTCATGAACCAGTGTGACTCCGCCGCGGGCGTCTGCCCTGTGAGGAGTGTGTGCTCGCGGAGGTCCTCGCGGGTGAGCGCCCGGCGGGACGCCAGGGGGTGCGACGCGGCCACCACGAAGATGATCTCGTCCGAGAAGAGCGGCCGTGTCTCCAGGCCGGCGCGGGGGACGGTGGACGTCGTGAGGAGCGCCACGTCCAGCTCTCCGGCCACCAGGGCGGGGACGGGGTCCTGGGTGTGCTCCACCGCCAGGGACAGGTGAAGGCCCGGCAGGCTCTTGCGCAGCGTCACCAGCGCGGACGGCAGCCAGTGGTAGGCGGTGTAGCACTCGCACACGAGCCGCAGGCGGATGGACGGGGCCACCGGCGCGCGCACGCGGTGCTCCAGGTCGCCCAGCTCCACCAGGATTCGCGTGGCGCCCGCGACGAGCTCCTGCCCCGCTGGGGTGGGGACAAGCCCGCGCGGAGTCCGGTCGAAGAGTTGCGTGCCCAGCCGCTCCTCCGCCGCGAGCAGCGCGCGGCTCACCGCCGGCTGCGTGAGGTGCAGCGCGGCCGCGGCCCGGGCGGTGGTTCCGGCGGCGGCCAGGGCCAGCACCACGCGCAGGTCGCGCACGTCGAGGCGAGGGGTGGGCAGGGCGATGTCATCCATGCATCGAGCCTATGCCAACGATGCGTTGGACGCATCCCGTCCGGATGCGGAGAGTGGCGCTCGCCTTCTCGCGAAGGCCCACGTTCGACGTCCTGGAGGACACCCCATGCAGCTCTACTTCTCCCCCCTGTCTTGTTCGGTCGCGACCCGCGTCTGCCTGTACGAGGCGGGCACGGAGGCGACGTACATCGAAGTCGACTCGAAGACGAAGCGCACGCTCGATGGGAGCAACTACCTGGACGTGCATCCGCTCGGGCTCGTCCCCGCGCTGCGCACCGATGACGGAGACGTGCTCACGGAGAACGCCGCCATCCTGCAATACCTGGCCGGGGCGCTGCCTCGGGCGGAGCTCGCGCCGACCGACAGCCGGGGGCGCGTGCGGCTCCAGCAGTGGCTGTCCTTCATCGGGACCGAGCTGCACAAGGCGACCTTCTCCCCGCTCCTCGACGCGTCGTCGACCGAGGGCGTCAGGAGTTATGCCCTGGAGAAGGGGACCCACCGGCTCGCCTACCTGGAGAAGCACCTCACCGGACGCGAGTTCCTGCTGGAGCGCTTCAGCGTCGCGGACGCGTACCTGGTGACGGTGCTCGGCTGGAGCGCGGCGACGCCCATCGACCTGAAGAAGTGGCCCGCGCTCAGCGACTACTTCGCGCGCCTGCAGAAGCGGCCCAGCGTCGCGAAGGCCTTCTCCGAGGAGCGGAAGCTCTACATGGCCCAGCTCGAGAAGCGCAAGCCGGTGCCGTGACGGCGGCGGCGAGGACAGCAACTCCCTCCGCCTCCTCCCGAGGCAATGGAGGAGGGGAGGGAGCCTTCAACCTTTGGCTGGAGAGTCCATCAGGCCAGCGGCTGGGTGCCGCCGCCGACGCCGTTCTTCAGCTCCTTGCGCACCGCCTCGGCGACGCGCTCGCGGACCATGCTCGCCATGCGCTCGCGGAGGTCCTCGCCCACGCGCTCGCGGATGGCGGACACGAGGGTCTCCGTGTCGACCGGGCCGGGGCCCTGCGCCGGGTAGCCGCCCATGTGATGCTCACCGAACCCGCCCCGCATCGTGTGGCCCATCCCGCCGCCCATGGCGCCCATCGACTCGCGGAGGGCGTCCCCCAGCCGGTCGCGCAGCGCCTCCTGCAGGTGCTCGCGGAGGTTGCTGGACAGCCGCTCGTGGAGCGCGTCGACCAGGCGCCCGCGGAGCGCCTCGGCGATGCGCTCGGGGTCCATCATCCCCACGCCCTGCGGCTGGAAGCCCATCGCGCCCTGGGTGCGCTCGGCCATCCGGGTGCGCAGCTCGTCGCCCAGCCGCTCGCGCAGCGCGTCGCGCACGCGCTCCCGCAGGCCGCTCTGGACGCGCTCGCGGAGGGTGTCCGCCACGCGGTCGCGGAGGGTGTCCGCGAGGCGCTCCGGGTCGATCTGCCCCATCTGCATCCGGCGCTCGGACAGCGCGGAGCGCAGCATGTCCGTCAGCCGCTCCTTCAGCGCCTCGCGGATGCGCTCACGCACGACGGTGTGGATGCGCTCGGACACGTTGTCGGCGAGCCGGCTGCGGAGGGTGTCGGCGATGCGCTCGGGGTCCATCCCGAAGCCCTCCATGCCCATCCTCCGCTCCATCATCGCGGAGCGCAGCGCCTCGCCCAGCCGCTCGCGCATGGCGTCGCGAACGCGCTCGCGCACGACGTTGCCCAGCCGGTCGCGCAGGGCGTCCTCCAGCTTGATGCGCACGCGCTCGGCGATGCGCTGCGGGTCGAAGTGCCCGTGCCCCTGCTGCATGCTCATCCAGTTCTCGGCCAGGGCGGTGCGCAGCGCCTCGCCCAGCCGCTCGCGGAGCACCTCACGGGCGCGCTCGTGCACGCCGCTCACGATGCGCTCATGGATGACGTCGGCGAGGCGGTGGTGGATCGCCTCTGCGATCGGCTCCGTGTCGAACGACATCCCGCCCCCCATCCCTTCCCCCTGCGGCATGTTCATCATCCGCTCACGCAACGCACCGCGAATCGCGTCGCTGACACGCTCGCGGATCTCCGAGCCGATCCGCTCCTCCAGGCCGGACACGACGCGCTCATGCACAGCGTCGACGATCCGAGCCTTCAGGGCTTCGGCGAACATCTGCTGCCCCTGCATGGAGAACTGTTCCTGGTTCATTCAGCTGCCTCGTGGGTACCGCGGGTAGTACGGCGGGCGCGGAAGGTTCGGCCCGCCGCGCGAGGCGAATGGATAGGGCCAGAGGCCCGGCGCGAATACGGGGCCCGGGTCTTGCGCGAGCGTTGGCTCATGCGCTCCAGGCCGTGCTCGCGGGGAGGGCAGGCGTGCGCATCAGCCACTGGTGAACTGTGCGGCCTCCCGACCATGCAGGCATTGGCTTCATGCCCGTGGAAGTCCCGGGGGTTGCGCGGCGTTCGTTGCCGGAATGAGTAAGTCCTCGCGGTGCGATAAGGCACGCCCGGCCGTGTGGCTGGGGGCGCTCCTGATGAGCGGGCTCCTGACCGGTTGCCCGATCATGGCGAGCTATTCCGACGCGGAGGGGCCTCGCTACAGCGGGGACTACCGGCCCGTGCAACCCACCGCCGTGGAGCCCCCCTCCTCGGTCACCGTGGTGACGTACAACCTCGCGTTCGCCGAGCAGGTGGGCGAGGCGGTCGCGTCCCTGTCGAGCCCTCCGCTCTCCAACGCGGACGTCATCGCGATGCAGGAGATGGACGCCCCCGCGGTGGAGCGGATCGCCCGGGAGCTGGGGCTGTCCTACGTCTACTACCCCGCCTCCGTGGCCAAGGACGGTGACGACTTCGGCAACGCCGTGCTGAGCCGGTGGCCCATCACCGCGGACCAGAAGATCAACCTTCCCCACGACGACCCGTATCACCAGCAACACCGCATCGGGGTGGCCGCGACGCTGGACGTCCAGGGGACCCCCCTCCAGGTGGTTTCGGTGCACGGCGCGACCCCCATCGTCGGGCTGGGCGCGCGGCTGGACCAGGCGGAGACCGTCATCCACGCGGTCGAAGGCGCGGCGCCTTCGCAGGTCATCGCCGGTGACTTCAACACCTCCGACCCGGGGAGCCTGACGCAGACCGTGAAGCTGTTCTCGCAGTGGGGCTTCCAGTGGGCCTCCGAAGGGGTGGGGGACACCGTGGACTCCGTCATCGGCGGCCTGCCGCTGGACTCCGTCTTCGCCCGGGGACTCACTCCGGTGGAGCGCGGCGTGGACAAGCGCCCCTCCGGGAGCGACCACCAGCCCGTCTGGGTGCGCTTCGCATGGCCGCGATGATGCCCAGGCCCTTCATGCGGACCCTGTGGATGGGGGCGCTGCTCCTGTGTGCTCCCGGCTGTCTGAGCGGCGCGCGGAACCTGGGCGCGGCGACGACGCCGGTGGGGACGACCGAGGTGGGCGTCTCCGTGAACACGATTGCCTTCGAGCGCGGCCGGGAGCGGGCCTATCTGCCCAACCCCGAGCTCACCTTCCGCAAGGGGGCTGGCGATAACTGGGACTGGGGCGGCCGCCTCACCTTGCTGGGCCTGGAGCTCGGGACCCGGCATCGGCTGATGGAGCGCTCACCCTGGACCGTGTCGGTCGCCCCGAGCGCGGGCGTCTGGTACGTGCCCGTCACCAACAACTCCACGGAGCCCGTCAACCTCCGCCTGGGAGCCCAGACGCTGGTCGACTATCGGCTCAATTCAAGGTGGACCCTGACCGGGGGCGCGTCGCTGATGGGGGCCTTCGCAGGCCCGCTCACCGTCTTCCAGGGGAGGCTCGCCGGCTCGCACCTGATGGTCGCGCCGGGCGGGTCGCTGGGCGTGGCGTACCGGCTCAATCCCTCGCTCGAGCTGCGGGCGGAGGGCGGCATCGAGCTCCCGTTCGACGTGAGGGACGGCCGCCGTCAGCCGACCGGTTACGCCGGACTGACGCTCCGCTGGGGACGCACCTCCCGTCGCTGACGTGGAAGTCCGCGCGCTCGCTCGGCCCTCTTCGGCTGGGGTGCAGCGCGCAAGGTGACAGCGGTCCATGGCCCCGGGACGGGTGGCTGGAGGGAGTGGAGGCACCAGCTTGCGCCCACTCTTTTCGCACCCGTTGGAGGGGGCCCCATGTCCTTGCCGCGCCGCTGGCCGGATCCATTCGCCATCTGTCTTTGCCTCGGGCTGGGCTGGGTGTTGCTGGCGGGGGCCAGGGCTCCGGAGCCCGCCTCGCGGGCCCTGCCCGGGGGCTTCACGTCCGAGCTCGTGGTGGGCGGCCTGCACTACCCCACGACGTTCGCGCACCTGCCGGATGGGCGCATCCTCGTCGCGGAGAAGGCGGGAGTGGTCCGGCTGGTCAAGGACGGCGTCCTGTTGCCCACGCCCTTCCTCGACCTCAGCGCGCGGGTGAACAATCACCATGACCGGGGCCTGCTGGGGCTCGCGGTGGACCCGGCCTTCGCGCAGAACGGCTACGTCTACCTGCTCTACACCTACGACGACGATGCCACGGACGACGGCGGGCCCAAGACGTCGCGCCTGGCGCGCTACACGGCGGTAGGGGACACGGCCTCGCCCGCCAGCGAGTCGGTGCTGGTGGGCACCGTGGTGGCTGGCTCCTGCAAGGACCATCCTCCCGGCTCCGACTGCATCCCCTCGGACAGCGCCTCCCACTCCGTGGGCAACATCCGGTTCGCGCCGGATGGCACCCTCTTCGTGTCGCTGGGGGATGCGTCCCGCTTCGACGCGGTGGATGACGACGCGCTGCGGGCGCAGGACCTGGACTCGCTGGCGGGCAAGCTGCTGCGCGTGACGCGCACCGGCGAGGGCGTGCCGTCCAATCCGTTCTGGAATGGGAATGGCCAGGCCAACCGCTCGAAGGTGTGGGCGCTGGGGCTGCGCAATCCGTACCGCTTCAACCTGCGGCCGGGCACTGCCACGCCCTACGTGGGCGACGTCGGCTGGAACGACCACGAAGAGATCAACGTCGCGACCCCGGGCGCGAACTTCGGCTGGCCCTGCTACGAGGGCCCGGGTCGCCAGCGCGGCTACGAGCCCAAGGCCGTGTGCCAGGCGCTGTATGCCCGGGGGCCGAGCGCGGTGCGGCCGCCGCTGTACTCCTGGCCGCACACCGAGGGCCAGACGGTCACGGGCGGCGCCTTCATCCAGGACCCGGCGTTCCCGGCACAGTGGCGGGGCGCCTACTTCTTCGCGGACTACACCCAGCAGTGGATCCGCGCGCTGCGGGTGGATGCCAATGATCAGCTCGTGCCGGACAGCGTGATGCTCTTCTCCACGGAGGCGGGCGGCGTCGTCGACCTGAGCAGCGGGCCGGGCTCCCAGCTCCATGTCGTGGACATCCTCGCGGGAGAGTTGCGCCGCATCCGCCACCCGGGCACCAACACGCCGCCGGTCGCGGTGGCCTCGGCGACGCCGCGCGAAGGTGGGCCGCCCCTGCGGGTGTTCTTCTCCAGCGCCGGCTCCCGCGACATGGATGGCGACACGCTCCAGTACGTGTGGGATTTCGGTGATGGCAACTCCGTGTCGGGCGTGGCGAACCCGGAGCACCTGTACGAGGTGCCCGGCCTCCACGTGGCCCGGCTGACCGTCAGTGACGGACATGGCGGCAGCCACACGGCCTCCGTGCGCATCTCCGTGGGGAACCTGTCGCCAGTGGTGTCCATCCATTCGCCGTCGGAGGCGTTCCGCTTCAAGGTGGGGGACGTGGTGACGTTCGCGGGCTCGGCGAGCGACCCGGAGGACGGCGCCATCCCCGCCGACCGGATGGCGTGGACCCTCACGCTGGTGCACTGCACGCCGGGCGCGTGCCATTCCCATCCCTACGGCGAGGGCCAGGGCCCCAGCGGGTCCTTCACCGTCCCGGACCACGGCGACGACGTGCGCTTCGCACTGACGCTGACCGCGACGGACTCCGCGGGGCTGACGGGCAGCCGGATGGTGACGCTGCTGCCCTTGAAGGTGCAGGTGACGCTGGAGACGTCGCCTCCCGGGCTGGAGCTGGTGTTCGACGGGACGGCCAGCCCGTCACCGCTGGTGCGCTCCGTGGTCGCGGGCTCCTCGCACGCGCTCTTCGCGCCGTCACCCCAGGGGCCCTATGGCTTCGTCGGCTGGTCCGACGGCGGGCCCGCGGAGCACACCCTCCAGGTGGGCACGGAAAACGTGGGCCTCACGGCCACCTTCGAACCCGTCGCGCCCGCCGAGTGCCCGTCGGGGCAGTACCGCGCGGAGTACTTCACCAACCGCGAGCTGGCGGGCGTCCCGGTGCTGGTGCGCTGCGAGGGGGCACCGCTCATGAACTACTGGTGGGCGGGCAACCCCGTGGAGGGCGTGGGCGCGGATGACTTCTCCGTGCGCTGGACGGGGCGGTTCTACTTCGCGACGGGCCTGTACTTCTTCATGGCCCAGGCGGATGACGGCATCCGGGTCTTCGTGGATGGCAGCCGCATCATCGATGGCTGGAAGGACCAGTCCCCCACCAACTACGCGCAGGCGCGCTGGATGCGCGCCGGGGAGCACTCCGTCGTCGTCGAGTACTACGAGCACGGCGGTGACGCCGTGGCCGGGCTCAGGTGGTTCCGGTAGCCCGGCGAAAGCGCTCGTGATTGCGCCGCCGCCGGAATAGAGGAGGCGCATGCCCGAGAAGAACGACGTCATCCGGACCGCCACCTGTGCCTGTGGACAGGTGGAGCTCGAGGGGCGGGGGCCGCCCATCATCCACGTCGAGTGCTTCTGCGACGACTGCCAGGAGGGAGGGCGCCGGATCGAGGCCCTTCCGAACGCGCCGTCGCCTCGCGGCCCCCTGGGCGGCACGGATTTCCTCCTCTACCGGAAGGATCGCCTCCGCGTCTCCCGAGGTGAGTCGCTCCTGTCGGGCTTCAAGCTCAAGGACGCTTCAGAGACAAGGCGGCTCGTCGCGACGTGCTGCAACTCGGGGATGTTCATGGACATGGGCCCGGGGCCGCACTGGTACTCGGTCTATGGGAACCGGTTCACCGGTGAGCTGCCCCCGTTGGAGCTGCGCACCTGCACCCGGTTCAAGCCCGCGGGCGTGGAACTCCCCAAGGATGTTCCGAACCATCCGAGCTTCCTGTCGGTCAGGTTCATGACGAAGCTCTTCCTCGCGTGGATCCCCATGCTGCTGAAGCGCTGAGCAGGCGGCCCCCTTCAACCCAGGTACGCGGCGATCTCGAACCATCCTTCGTCGATCACCTTCAGCGCTCCAGGGGGACGCGCTGGCGGCCCAGGCGCGCGACGAGCGCCTCATAGCCGGCGTAGGACAGGGGCAGGAGCAGGGCGAAGAGAAGGGTGAGGGAGGGCAGGGCGGGATGGGCCAGGGGATCCCTCACATGTGAGGCCATGGCGCGCAGGAGGCGGCCCGGATCCGAGAGCACGTCCCAGCTGTTCCAGCGCTCCACGCGGCCCAGGTAGATGCCATAGCCACACAGGCCGGACGTGATGGCGACGAAGGCCCACGCCGCCGTGCGGCCCCAGCGCTCTTCCAGCCACCGCTTCCAGATGTCCAATGACAGCAGGCCCAGCAGCCACCCGGTGGCGGCGAACAGGGCCAGGAGCGCGGCGTCGAACCAGAGCGGAACCACGGGCCGCTGCTTCAGGTGGATGAAGTCGGTGACGAGATAGGGCGCGTTGGGAAACAGCGCGAGCCAGCCGAACGCCAGCGGGGCCAGCAGCCACGGACGGCCCAGGCCTCGGACCATGAGCCCGCGTGCGACGAGGGCCAGGGTGTACGGCGCCCAGGCCAGGAACAGGTTCCACGACAGGAAGGCGAAGCTGGCGCGCTCGCTCCAGTCGAGCCGCAGGGCCAGCAGGTCCACCGCGAGGATGCTGCACAGGATCGCGGGCAGCAGTCCGTGGCGGCTCGGGATGGAGGCGAAGGAGGAGTGCGGTCGGGACATGGTGGCGTGTGGCGACACAGCCGCGCACCGTGGCGGAATGGCCACGGTGCAACGGCTCCGGGAAGGGCGTGGAGACCCGGAGCGCCGTCAATGGAGCCCTCGGGCCTGGCCTTGAGCAATGCGCGGGCCAGTCAATGACCGGCGGCCCCGGCTGCGGCGCGAAGCGATTCCGGGCGAGACTGGAGGCACCCGTTTCCTCCTGCCAAGGTGAGTCATGGTCCACGCTCCTGTCCTGCTCGCGGCGCTCGTGCTCGCGGGCGCCGCACCCGCCCCGGATGAAGCCGCGCTGTGGAAGGCGATCTTCTCGCTGGAGCAGCCCGTCCCCGCGACCCGCGCCAGCGCGGAGGCCGCGCTGCTCACGGGAGGCGTCGCGGCCTACGGCGTCCTGTCGAAGGTCGCGCGGGTGGGAGGGATGGCGCAGGCCCTGGCCGCCACGGGCCCGGCCACGTCCTGTGGCCTCATCGCCGAGCAGCGCTTCCTGGGGAAGCGGACCGAGCACGGCTCATTGCCCGCGCGGGCGGCGGACCTGCTGGGACGGATGCTGGCGGAGGACGCGGCCCTCCGTCAGCGGGCGCAGCGCTCCGAGGATCCCTTCGACCGGGCCCTGGCGCTGGCGGCGTCGGCGCGAGCCCCCGCGACGCAGCCCGAGGCGCTGGCGGCCATGCGGTTGGAGCCGGTGCCGAGGCTGCGGCTGTGGGCGACCTCGTTCGCGGAGTGCTTCAAGCGCCAGGCGGAGAAGCGCGAAGACGGCTCCGCGGAGGCGCTGGGCGCGGCGGCGAGCGAGCTGGCGGAGCTGGCTGATGCGGTGCGGGAGCCCTTGCGGTGCGTCGAACCCGCCGAGCTGGAGCCGGTGCTCGTGGACGAGCTGATCAAGGGCCTGGCCACGTCCGCGGGGTGGGCCGGCTCCCTGGACTCCATGACGGTCTACGTGCGACGCGAGAACGGCGAACGGGTGGAGCTGAGCCCCGCTTGCGCGATGGCGGCCTATGAAGCGGCCGCGGCGAAGGGGACGTATGACGAGGGGTTTCTGAAGCCCCTCGCCACGGACCTGCAGGGGGACTGGAAGCTGCGGCAGGCCGCGGGACAGCGCCTCGCGCGCGACCTCGACCGGCTGAAGGAACCGCAGCGCAATCGCCTGGCCGCGGAGCTGGTGAACGCGGGCCACGACGTGTCCTGGAAGGTGACCTTCGACCGCACGAGGCTCGCCTGGAGCCGGGTCGAGCTGGAGGCCGCGGTGCGGCAGGGCAATGCGGAGGCCCGGGCCACCATCAACAAGCTCCTCCAGTGCCGCCACGACACCGATCAGCGGGATGTCGCGCTGCTGGGCTACCTGCGGACGAAGGCCGCGGCGGACAAGGCCTATGAGCTCGCGAAGCAGTGCCCCGAGGGGAAGGCGGCGGCCGTCGCGGCGCTGATACGGATGAAGGATCCCCGGGCCCTGGGGCTCCTGCCCCAGGCGATGGAGGACTGGGGCTTTGATCAAGAGGCGCTGAAGCGTGCCCTCCTGGAGGGCTACACCCCGAAGCTGGGGGAGATCCTGAAGGCGCTGGCGGCCAAGGGGAGCCCCCAGGCCCAATCCGCGGTGCAGTTGTTGACGGCCGCGAGCCTGATGAAGCCGTAGCGGCGTTCCGCCCGCGGACTTCTCCTACGGAAGTGACCGGGGAAGGCTTGCGCCTGCCCCGGTCTCCCCCCGGCGCTCAGCAGTCGAGGTCGTACTCCTTGACGTCATCGTTCGGCGCGATGACCTTGACGGTGTTGGTGCCGTCGAACGTCGCGGTGAACGTCCCTTCGCTCGTCTCCACCTGCACCATGCCCGCCGTGGGGCACTCATGGCGGCAGCGCTGGTAGCCAGACACGGTCGTCGTCGAGCTGAGACCGCCCTTCGTGCCCTGCGACGTGCTGTCCACCGTGATGCACCCGCTGCCCGCCTCCCATGTGACCGTGCTCTGGGCCGTTCGCGAATCGAAGCGATTCGGCGAGAAGCTGTTGGAGGTGACGGTCACCTTGCGCTGGTTGCCATCAGGCGGGGAGCCGGCGATCTGCAGGGAGAGGTTGTAGGGCTCTCCGTTGATGGTGAGATTGCTGGAGTTGGCCGTGGCGGCGAGCTGCCCCTGGTTGTCGGAGAGCACCACCTCCACGTTGCCCGAGATCTGCGTGAGCGAGACCTCCGCCGTGCAGTCGTTGAAGGTGTAGTTCACCGTCCCGCCCGTCGCGGTCGCGGTGGCGCAGCCGGAGGGGGTGAAGGCGGTGGAGGCATTCGCCGCGAGCTGGGTGGCCGCGGTGCCCGGGTCGACCATGGCCTGCACCGTGCCGATGGCGTAGTACCAATAGCTGTAGACAGGGTCGACCCAGGCGTAGCTCCAGGCCGCGTCATAAGCCCCGTAGTACGGATCGTAATAGACGTCGTCGTAGTAGTACGGGTCGTAGGTGCTGGTGCAGCCCATGCTTGCGCCCAGCGACAGGAACAACAGCGCCGCCTTCATCCGTTTCATCCGCCGCCCCCTTGCGTGCGTTCTTCTGACCGGACCCAAGGTGGGACCCGGTGGTGGGCGGGTGTACTGACCCGCGGACCGGCACGACTGCGAGGTACCGGTCCGCTGGCTCACCTGTCAGTCCGGGCTCTGGAGCGCCCCTCCTGACTTGCGCAGGGCGTTGAACAGCCTTTCGCGGTCCAGTCGCGCCCGGGCGAAAGCCTTTGGCACGAAGAGCTCCTGGAGGGATGCGTCCGTGGCGTCGAAGTCCCCCGAGGCGAAGTGATGCCTTGCCTTCACCCGGGCCTGCACGTCGTGGTCATCCGCGATGAGCGCCTCGGCCTTCAGCACGCCGCCGACCCGGAGCGCCGCGTCGTTGCCGTGCCCCCAGACGACCTGGGCCTCCAGGTCCTGGCCCACGATCAGCTCCCCATCCGTGTCCACGCCACTGGCGCGCAGCGAGCCGCCCACCACGAGCAGGCCTTCAGGCCCTGCGTTGCTCAGCACGCCCTCCACCGTGAGGTTCCCTGTCACCAATAGGGGCCTGTCCACGTGGACGTCGCCCTTCACCACCAGGTCTCCACGCACGAAGCGCGGCCGCTTGGAGAGGGCAGGCGCCTTCGCTTCGCCCGGGAGCACCTCCCGGGCGAGCTCCACCAGGGCCATGGCCGTCCACGGATGCATGCCTTGCATCGCCGCCGCGAGCGCGTCCCATGACGTGGCACCCTCCAGCGCGAGCTGATCCAGGACCTGCTCGACGGCGTCCACGTCCTGGTCTTCGTAGTACCAGGCCTTGAGCAATGCCTTCCGCTTGCGAGCCAGCGCGTCCAGCATCGGCTGCACGTCCAGCGCCCCTCTCTTTCCCGAGGGCGCCCTGGCCCCCATGAGCCGGGCGAGGTGCGGGTTGCCGTGCTCCAGCGCCTCCTTCACGGGCGTCTGTCCCGCCGCGTTCTTGCGAGCCACATCCGCTCCTGCCTGGAGCAGGACCTCGATGACGGGCCCGCGCTCCTTGACGCGTGCGTGCTGGTGCAGCGGCGTCCAGTCCTTGCCCGCGTTGGGGTTGGCGCCCGCGTCGATGAGCGCTCGCGCCACGTCCGCCCGCCGCGCGTTGCAGAGCGCCGTGCGCCCCGCGTTGTCGAGCGCGTCCACGGGAACGCCGCCCTTCGCCAGCAGGGCGATGCAGGCCGTGCTGCCGTGCTCGGCCGCCGCGTGCAGGGGCGTGGCCTTCGCGGCATCGGTCGCGTCCACGGGAGCGCCCAGCCGCAGGAGTTCCTTCACCAGCGATGCGTCGTCCACCATCGCGGCCAGGTGGAGGACCCCGCGCTTGTTCTTGTCCCGGACCTCCAGGTCGGCGCCCAGTGCAACCAGGGCCAGCACCCGGCCCGTGCGCCAGTCCCCTTCGAAGCCAGGGCCGAAGAAGGGAGACGCGTCGAGCCCCGCCGCCTGCAGGAGCCCCTCGTCCAGGGCCTTGGCCTTTCGCGCCGGAGGACGCGACGCGGGCTTCTGCTTCCGGAGCCACGCGTGGAAGCCTTCGTCGGAGAAGACACCCTCCAGCCCCTGGAAGGCGAACGGATCCTCGTTGCCCTCGTCGTCGAGGGCGCGCGGATCGGGAGCCGCTTCCACCCGGGCGAGCAGCTTCCGGTAGCCCTGTGCCGGGGGGCCCCGCCGCAGCGCGTGCCACGCTTCCAGCCCCCGGCGTGCGGAGGCGTGGTCCGCGAGGTCGCGCAGGGCTTCGGCCTCCACCAGCGCGGCCTCCGCCTGTTCGAGCTGCGCGTCCGTCGGCTTGCGCCGCACCAGGTCATCGGCCCACTGGCTCAGCGCCAGCGCGCGCGCCTTCTGCCCGGTCGACAGCTCTCCGCCGGGCTTCGTCCCGCGGGTCAGCTCGAGGACGCGGTCGCGAACCCGCCAATGCTCGGCCTTCACCTCGCGCTCCCAGCGGTGGGGCTCCCCGCGCCGCGTCGGATCCAGGGCCCAGTTGAGCGAGTGCAGCGCCAGCAGGTGCGCTGGATCCGCCTCCACGATTTCACGCAGGAGCGGGATGGCCTGGTCCAACTGGGGCGGCATCTCGTCCAGCAACGCGTCCGCCTTCTTCATCAGCGCGGCGGTGTCGGGCTTCCTGGGCGTCTTGGCGCGTGGCATGGCAGGGGACCTTGCCAGGAGGCACGTGGGGTTGCCCGGGCAAACAGCGGCGCCGCACGACAAGGCCCCGGTAGTCCCTGCCGCCACCAGCTCCAGCGTCTCGGGCGGAAGGTTGCGGCCCAGCTTCTCCGTACCGGCCATTCATCCTCCAGAAGGCCGGGGCCACGCGCGGCGTGTTCAACTACCTCAGCGCGGCGCCGCGCTGAGCGTGGCGGACGGATGACTGGCGGGGGGCCATGCAGGCACTCCGGTCCAGGTGGATGACGGCCGCCGCCGGCCACACCCTCCGTGCATGGGGAACTCCATGCACGTCATCCTTGGCGCCACCGGCCATATCGGATCCGAACTGTCCCGGCTCCTCCTGGCGCGGGGGGAGTCCGTCACGGTCGTGTCCCGGAGCGAGGACAAGCTCCAGCCGTTCAAGAGGGCGGGGGCGGACGTGGCGCCGGTCGACGTGCGGGACGTCAAGGCGCTGCGGGCCGTGCTCAAGCGGGGCCAGCGGCTCTTCCTGCTCAACCCGCCCGCGCCGCCCACGTCCGATACGGACCGCGAGGAGCGGGCCAGCCTGGGGGCCATCCTCGAGGCGCTCGAAGGCGTGGAGCTGGAGCGCATCGTCGCGGCCTCCACGTTCGGTGCTCAGGCGGGCGAGCACCTCGGGGACCTGGGCGTGCTTCACGAAATGGAGCAGGCCCTGGCGCGCCAGGAGGTGCCGGTGAGCATCGTCCGCGGCGCCTACTACTTCACCAACTGGGACATGGCGCTCCAGTCCGCGGCGGAAGAGGGCGTGGTGCAGACGTTCTTCCCGCCCGACTTCCGCCTGCCCATGGTGGCGCCCCGGGACCTGGCGGTGGTCGCCGCGGCCCTGTTGACCGTGCCGGAGGCACGCCCAGGCCTCTTCCAGGTGGAGGGGCCGCGGCGCTATTCCCCGGCCGACGTGGCCACGGCCTGCGCCGAGGCGTTGGGCCGGCCCGTCACGGTGGAGTCCGTGCCGCGTGCGCGGTGGGTGGAGACCTTCCGCGGCCTGGGCTTCTCACCCATGGCCGCGGAGTCCTACGCGCGCATGACGGCGGCCACCGTCGACGGCACCTTCCCGGAGCCGGGCAGTACGCTGCACGGCAGGACGGCGCTTGAGGACTACGTCGCCGAACGGTGCTCAGGGGCTCCAGCGAGCCCGGCGCACCAGCCATGAGCTGCCGCCGCGCCCATCCCGCACCACGGCCCAGAACGTCACCTCCTGGGCCGCCGCGCCTTCCGCCGGCTCCCACTCCACGCGGTGGCGCCCCTGCTGGCCACCGAAGTCCGCGCCGCCCGTCTCCGACAGGTTGAACTCCCCCAGCGTGGTGTACCAGGCGATCTCCCACGCCTCCTTGAGGTTCACGGCCTGCAACCGCAGGCCCGGGACCACGTAGGCCTCCTCCCGGTCCGACACGTCCTCGGACGTCATCACGAAGGGCCCGGGGCCGCTCAGCTCCAGGGGCTCACCCTCCGGCCAGGGCACGTCGTCCACCCGCAGGCCCGGAAGCACGGGCTGCACGTTGGCCGTCATGCCCTCCACCACGGGGCACCAGAAGACCATCAGCTTCTGCGCGTAGACCTCTTCATCGCCCGCGGACACCCTCAGGACGAGCGGCATGCGGATGCCTCCCAGCCCCTTGTAGGCGTCCTCCGCCAGCACGCGCTCCAGGAGGAGCTTGTCCTGCGAGACCCGGGCCGCGCCGGGACGGATGGGGAGCGTCAGCTCGCCCGCGACGGTGGTGCCCTCCGCGAGCAGGGCGCGGTCCGCCTCGTTCGCGCAGATGCGGTCGTCCTGATCCGCGCAGGCCCACAGCTGGTACTGGATGGGGCGTCCCCCGCCGGCGGGGTCCACCAGCAGCGCGCGGTACGTCACCTCCGCGGCCAGCTCGTCGAAGGCCTCCGGCGTCTGTTCGCAGGTGGAGGCGATCAGCTCGGGCTGTTCCGTGGACACGCCGAGCACGCGCAGGTCGTGCACGCTCGACGGCTTGTCCTCGGGTTCGACGCAGGCGAGCGCCGTCAGCGCCAGCAGCAGCAGGCTTCCGGTGTTGAGCAGGGCTTTCATGTCAGAAGCTTCCTTTCACGCCCACCACGGGGAGGATGGGGATGCCGGGCACCTCGTACTCGCGGCGCTGCCGGTAGTCGTTGAAGGTGAACTCGACGTTCTCCGCGTTGTAGAGGTTCTGCACGTCGATGTAGGCCCCCAGCGTCCAGCTCTGGAACTGCCAGCTCTTGTCCAGCCGCACGTCGAGCTGGTGGAACCCCCCCATGCGCGCCGAGGCGTAGGGACCGTACATGCCGGTGAAGCGGTTTCTGTCCACCTGGTACTGGTCGAACGTGTGGTTGAGCGGCGTCGTGGGGCGGCCGGTGGTGTAGCGGAAGCGCCCGCCCAGCTCCCAGCCGTTGCCCAGCACGTAGCTGCTCACCAGCGTGAGGATGTGCGTCTGGTCGAAGGGGCTGAGGCCATACGCCGTATCGTCGCCGGTGGGACCGAAGCCTCCACTGCCTTCGGGGATGGGGCCCGCGCGCCCGTCGAGCGACTTGCTGAAGGTGTACGACAACCAGCCGGACCACTTGTCCGTCGCGGACGCGCGCTGCTTCTTCACCATCACCTCCACGCCCAGCGCGCGGCCGATGCCGTCATTGGAGTACGGCACCTGGAACACGCTTCCGCCCGGCAGCGAGACGAGCTGTCCGGGCGCCACGATGTTGCTGAAGCGGCGGTTGAAGAAGCCCGTCACGTCGACGTTGAACACGTCGGTCAGCCGGTGCTCCACGCCGAGGCTGCTCTGGAACGCGCGCTGGTAGGCGAGGTCCGGGTTGCCGTACGGCAGGGGGATGAAGCGGAACGTCTCACCCGGCTGGCTGTAGAGGCCGAGCGAGCCCTTGAGCTGGGTGCGCTCGGTGGCGTTGAAGGCCACCCACAGGCGGGGATCCAACGCCACGTTCCGGGCGTCGCCCGCGCGCTGGTAGTTGGCGCGCACGCCGGGCGTGAAGGTGAACCTGCCCACCTTCAGGTCCGCCTCCACGAAGAGTGCGCCGTCGAAGGAGCCAAGGCCGATGTGCTCCACCAGCAGCTCGCCCACGGACTCGGCGCCGGGGAAGGCCACGTACTCGAAGTTCTCCGGCGCGGGGAACTCCACGTCGAAGGACTGGTGCTCGTAGACGAGGTCCAGGCCGGTGCGCACGGTGACGTTGGAGGACAGCTCCAGGCCCAGCACCTCGCGCGCGCCCACCGTGTAGCCCACGCCGTCCTGCTTCGCGGCGCCGAAGCTGAAGCTGGTGCCGTCGTAGCCCACGTACGGCGTGAAGACGGACGTGAGCGCGCCCTTGCGGTACGTCCAGTCGCCCTTGATGCGGTGGAAGAGGGTGTGCGTGTCCACCGTCAGGTCGCGCTCGGTCTCCGGGCCTCCCGTCACCAGGCGCAGCTGGTCATCACTGCCGAAGGCCATGACGTAGCCGGTGCTGCGCGCGCCGCCCGCCAGGGCCTGGGCCTCCTCCTCCGAACGGGCCCCGCGCTTCGCACCGAAGTCCACGCGCAGCTGGTAGTCCCAGTACTTGGGGACCACGGACAGGGTGCTGCCCTCGCTCTTGGGGAGGACGGCGGGGAGGATCGTGTCGATGTACGAGCGCCGCGCGGCGGCGGCCACGCTGATGCCGTCCGTCACGGGCGCTTCCAGGAAGAAGCCCGCGTCCAGCAGGTCCACCTTCACCGAGCCATGGAACGTGTCGGCGGCGCCCTTGCGCGTGCCGACCTCCACGATGCCGCCCACCGCGCGGCCGTACTGGCTGCCATAGCCGCCCGGGAAGAAGTCGAGCTGGTCGATGAACTCGGCGTTCACCACCGAAGGGCCGCCGAGCAGGTGGAAGAGGAGGGGGATGCCGACCCCGTCCATCATCGTCGCCGTCTGGCCGGGGTTGGAGCCGCGCACCAGCAGCTGGCCGGAGATGAAGGGCGCACGCGCCACGCCCGGCAGGGTCTGGATGACGCGGATGGGGTCGCCGAAGGTGCCCGGCGTGCGCTGCGCCTCCTGGCGCGTGATGGTCCGGCGCACGACCTCCTTCTTCGGCCGGTCGGAGCGCACGACGGTCTCCAGCGCGCCGCCGGTGGGGGCGAGGAAGAAGTTCACCTCCGTCGTCTCGTCCTCCTGGAGCTGCTCCTTCGTCTGGTAGAGCTGGTAGCCGGACGCCACCACGCGCACCGCGCACTCGCCAGGGACCACATCGAGGGAGAAGCGGCCGTCCTCGTCGGAGATGGCCTCGGGCGCCTCCGGGTCGTCACCGCAGCGCACGGTGGCGCCGGCCACGCGCGACCGGCTGCCGCGCGAAATCAGCTGGCCCTTGAGCGTGGCCTTCCGCGCCACCGGGGCCTGCTCCGGTCCGGGGGCCTCCTCCGGAGGGGCGTTGAGGGTGAAGTGGTAGATGTATTCCACCTGCACCGGCGCGGGCACGCCGTCCACCTCCGCGGGCGAGAAGCGGAACTGGCGCACCGCCGCGATGGCCGCCTCGTCGAAGCCATGGCCCGCGGGCTCCGTGGGCAACACGTCCGACACGGAGCCGTCCGCGGCGATGGTGATGATGAGGCGCACGGAGGCGGTGATGCCCTCGGCGAGCGCTTCGGGAGGGTAGGGGGCCTCCACCTGCTGCAACAGCTCCGGAGGCTTGGTGATGACCGGCTGGGCCTGCGCGGGCGGGGCCGCTTCCGCGGGCGGCGCGCCGTCCTGCGGTGCCTGTGCCAGCGCCGGGGGCGTCAGCAGGAGCGAGGCCGCGGCGAGCGCGCTTCGGGCGTTCAGGTTGGGGAACATGGGGCGCGGAGCATACGGGGATGCGGTCCCGGGTTCGACGTCCCATTGCAATCTTCCGGACGGAGGGTCTCTGTCCCGTTTGACTGGAGGTCCGACAAAGGGGGCAACACCAATCAATGACCCTGCACGCTCCAATCCACTCTCGCGCAAGGCGGCTGGCTGCCCTCGTTGCGTTGACGCCATTGATTGCCTTCGGGGCGGGCGGCATCAAGAGCGCCCGGGACCGGGGAGCGATCGTGATTGTCTCCGCGGGCAACGACAACGTGGACGCAGCCAATACCATGCCGGCCAACTGCCCGGGTGTGGTCGCCGTTGCCTCCGTGAACGCATCGGGCACCCGGTCCTCGTTCTCGAACCACGGTCCGGTGGTGGCGCTCGCGGCGCCCGGAGAGCAGATCCTGTCGACGTACAACACGGGAACCACCACTCCGGCGAGCGACGCGTATGCCTGGGGACGCGGACCGCGTAGAGATCAGACATCCCACGAGGAGACCGCGTGCACCGGGGGCCGCGTCGCCCCCGGCGTGTGGAGAGGAGGCGGGGCGCTCTATTCGAGGTCCATGTCCTCGGCCATGGAGGGCCGCTCGGGGGGCTGCGGCTTTGACGGACGGCCCCGGGCCGGCTGGCGGTCGCTGTCGACTTCATCGGCGTCGCCTTCGAGCAGCGCCTGCACCTGCTCCTTCTCCGAGCCGTGGGTGAAGTGCTTCATCAGGTCAACGCCGTTGTTCGGGTCCGCCCATCTTGAGCACCGACATCTTGGAGGACGTCATGCGCTCCTTCTCCACGGCCGTGCGCAGCTTCTGGATCTGGGCGGCGTCCATGCCCAGGGGCCTGGAGGGCGCCGGTGCGGACGGCGTCGGCGCGTTCGCGGTGGCCGGAGGAGCGGACGGAGCGGGGCGCGCCGGAGCGGACGCGTTCAATCACTGCCGTGAGCAGACGCCGCACCTTGATCTCGGCGAAGTACATGAGGAACCCCTGGGCGGTGATGAACACATCCCCATGCTTGAATTGTAAAGCGTGTCTCCGCATTCTCGCCGGGATCGACTTGCATTCCAGGTGGCCAGGGGAGCAACGTGAACGCCTCACCCCGATGGGAGGCATCAGATGCGCAAGCTTTTGCGGTTCCTGCTGGCCACCTCCGCCGTCCTCACACTCGCCCCAATCGCCTCAGCCCGTGCGGAATCATGTGAGACCGCATGTACCTGTGCGACTCCCTGCGGCACGTCCTGCACCCATGATCAGGGCGGGTGGATCACGTGTGACCGGTGGGGAGGAGATTGCATCGGCCGCTGCTTCAAGCCTGAACCCACACCTTCGGTGGCCACCCGCGACGAAGAGCCGCGGGACGAAGCATCCGGCCAGGTCTGCAGTGAGGAACACCCGGAGCAGGAAGGCTCCGCCTCCATCAAGAGCTGAGCCCCGCAGCGCCTCAACGCCCGGTGCAAGGCCTTGCGCCGGGCCGCGAGCGCGCCTCAATTCCGCTGGGAGACAGGCCGTGCCCAGAGCACATCCCAGGTCCATTCCGGGAAGGTCTGCCTGGGCGTGGTGAGCCGCGCCCGCACCTGGGAGGCGGCGACCTGGGCGCCCTGTCGTCGCGCCTCGTCGAACAGCTGGGTGCGCAGGCCGTGCCCATCCACGTCGCTCGCGAACAGCAGGCCTGACTCCCCCACGGGCTCGGGTGGGGAGAGGGCGGGCTCGGCAGGCTGGAGCCCCCAGGCCTCCAGGACGTCCGGATACACCTCGTCCAGGTCCACCAGTTCGACACGGACGCCCCGGGCCCCACACGGACAATCCCAGCCAATGCCGCCCTCCAGCAGGCCCGATGCAAGCGTCCGTCCTCGCGCGGGTGCGCCGCACAGGCCACACGTCACCGGCGCCACGTCGCCCACCCGCTGGCCCTGTTCATCGAAGAGGAGGTGGAGCACTTCCGTGGGTTCGGTCTTCATGGGGGCACGATCAGAGCATGGGGGAGGAAGGCTTCTTGAGGGTCAGCGTGAGACCGATTTCCCGGCCATACGGGAGGCGGCCCGACAGGTCCCGCCCGTCCTGGAAGGGGAGGCTGAAGCGGACGCCCACGGAGCCGTAGACGAAGCCGAGGAAGGGCGCCAGGTGGAGCGACGTCGTGGGCCGGTGGGCCGCCGTCCCTGTCTCGTGGGCCACGCCGGTCTCCAGCCCGAAGATCAGGAAGGTGCCCTGGACTCCACCACACAGCCGCGCGTGGTCGCCGTCCATCCACTGCCCCTGCCCGAAGACGCCCACGGCGCCCGACCTGAAGGAGCGTGTGCTGTTGTTGTGCATCGCCACGTTGATCGTGGACTCCAGGCCCACGCCCCAGGCGGTGTCCTCCTGGCGGCGGCTCACGCTCAGCAGGGGGCCCACCGTGAACCAGGGTTGCGGCGAGCCGTCGTCAGTCGACGCGGCTGGGACAGCCAGGGCGAGCAGGGCAAGGGCGTTCATCGCGCCAGGATACGCGGGAGGCGCCCCATCGCCGGGGTTCCCTCCAGACACTGTCCATGCAGGGGGATGCGTTACGCTCCTTCCCCATGGCTCCCTCACCCTTCCAGGCGGAGTTCCGCGTCCTCATCGGTCCGGACTGGGTGCCGCTTCCGTTCCTGGAAGGGCTGGAGGCCGAAGCGGTGGACATGTACCTCCGTCGCGCGCCCGTGACCTGTTGCAGCTTCCAGGGCGGATTCTTCATCGACGTGGGCGGCCAGCCCTTCAGTGATGACGGCTCGGTGGACGAGCTCTGGATGACCTGGAGCTGGTTCTTCGCGCTGAAGGCGCTGCTCGATGGCGCGGCGGAGACGGGCGTCCACCCGTGGGAGGAGTCGCACATGCGGCTCTGGCGCCAGGGGGACGTCCTGAGCATGGAGGACCGGAGCGCCTCGGAGAAACCCATCACGCCCCGGGTCGAAGTGGCGTTTCTTCACTTTGCTCAATCCCTGGCGAGGCAGGGGCTTGCCTTCCTCGCGTGGGCGGAGCGCGTGCTCGCGGCGCTCGAAGCGCGGGAGCCTCCGGTGCCGGAGGCCCTCAAGACGGAGTTCAGCCGGGCCCTGAGGCTTCCCCGTGGCGTCCTGGAAGAGGTCGCCTCCCGGGTGGGCGTGACGGCTAGCGGGGGATGAGGATCACGTCCTCATCCTGTTCCAGCCGGTACGTTCCGTCAGGCTGCTGGCAGCGCTCGGCATGCGCGCGGATTCGCGCATCGAGCCTCGCCGCCTCGTCCGGGTTCAGGGCCGCCAGCTGCGCGGCCGTGTAACAACCCTCCAGCACGAGGAAGCGGCAGAGCGTGTACATCTCCTCGAAGGTCTGCGCGGCGAACCCGCTCATCGTCGCGAGGGTCTCGTGGGGCAGGTGCTTCCGCTGGATTTCGGCGACGACCTCCTCGCTGAAATGCAGGGTGTCGGAGAACTCCCGGCACATCGCATGGGTCGGCCCTCGGGCCGCGGCCATCACAATCAGACAGCTCCCGCCGGGCCGAACGAAGCCGAGCAGTCTGTCAATGAAGCCGCCCCATTCGGAGACAGGCACGTGGTACAGGACGTGCGAGCAGACGACCAGGTCATATCTGTCATTGGAGGCGAACCGCTCCAGGGAGACCGGGAGGACCTTCGCCTTCTCATGATGGAAGCCGGAGCTCTGCTCGGGATGGGGTTCGAGCAGGGTGAGCGAGTCGAAATGCGGAGCGAGCCGTTCCGCGACCTTGCCCGCCCCCGCTCCGACATCCAGCAGGGTGGGGTGCTCGGGGAGGCCTGGGAACAGCCGCTCCGTGACGATCTGGTGGATGTTCGTCGGATGCCTTGCGGACGCCGCGAGAATGCGGAACGCCGTGGCGTACTCCTGCGGTGACATCGTGATGGCCATGATTCTCCCCGGTGTCGGGATGACTGCCGGGGAGAGGCTACCATTCCGTCGCGGCTACCGGGCGGCCTTGCGAGGGCCGCCGACGAACTCCGCCAGGTGCTTGCCGGTCAGCGTCGACTTCGCCGCCACCAAATCGGCCGGGGTGCCTTCGAACACGATGCGTCCGCCGTCGTGGCCCGCGCCCGGCCCCAGGTCGATGATCCAGTCCGCGTGCGCCATCACCGCCTGGTTGTGCTCGATCACGATGACGGACTTCCCGGAGTCGACCAGCCGGTCCAACAGCCCGAGCAGCTGCTCGAGGTCGGCCAGGTGCAGACCGGTGGTGGGCTCATCGAGCACGTAGACGCCGCCTTCGTCCCCCATGTGCGTCGCGAGCTTGAGCCGCTGCCGCTCGCCACCCGACAGCGTGGTGAGCGGCTGGCCGAGCCGGAGATAGCTGAGGCCCACGTCGGCCATGCGCTGGAGGATGGCGGACGCGGCCGGCGTCTGCGCCTTGCCTGAGCCAAAGAAGGCGACCGCGTCCTTCACGGGCAGGTCGAGCACCTGGGCGATGTTGAGCCCGCCGAGCTTGTACTCCAGCACCGACGCCTGGAACCGCTTGCCTTCGCAGTCCTCGCAGACCGTGGTGACGCCGGCCATCATCGCCAGGTCGGTGTAGATGACGCCGGCGCCGTTGCAGGTCGGGCAGGCGCCCTCCGAGTTGGCGCTGAACAGGGCGGGCTTCACGCCGTTGGCCTTCGCGAACGCCTTGCGGATCGGCTCCAGCAGGTCGGTGTACGTCGCCGGGTTGCTCCGCCGCGAGCCGCGAATCGGAGCCTGGTCGATGGACACCACCCCGTCCCGGTTTCCCACCGAGCCATGGATGAGCGAGCTCTTGCCCGACCCGGCCACGCCCGTCACCACCACGAGCACGCCGAGCGGAATGTCGACGTCGACCTTCTTCAGGTTGTGCGTGTTGGCGCCGCGCACCTTCAAGACGCCAGACGGCTTGCGCACGGACGACTTCAGGGCAACCCGGTCGCTCAGATGGCGCCCGGTGAGCGTGTTGCTCGAGCGCAGGGCCGCGACGGTGCCTTCGAAGACCACCTCGCCCCCGGCGGTGCCGGCCCCGGGGCCCAGGTCGACGACGTGGTCGGCGATCGCGATCATCTCCGGCTTGTGCTCGACCACGAGCACGGTGTTGCCCTTGTCGCGCAGCCGCAGCAGCAGCTCGTTCATCCGCTGGATGTCGTGCGGGTGCAGACCGACCGTCGGCTCGTCGAAGACGTAGGTCACGTCGGTGAGCGAGGACCCGAGGTGGCGGATCATCTTGGTGCGCTGCGCCTCACCCCCCGACAGCGTGCCGGCGGGCCGGTCGAGGCTGAGGTAGCCCAGGCCGATCTCCACGAACGAGTCGAGCGTGTGCCGCAGCGACGCCAGCAGCGGCGCGACGGACGGCGCGTCCAACTTGCGCACCCACTCGGCCAGGTCGCTGATCTGCATCGCGCAGGCGTCGGCGATGTTGATGCCCTTGATCTTGGAGGACCGGGCGGCCGCGCTGAGCCGGGTGCCCTTGCATTCGGGGCAGGCGGTGAACGTGACCGCGCGCTCCACGAACGCACGGATGTGCGGCTGCATGGCGTCCACGTCCTTGGACAGGAACGACTTCTGGATCCGCAGGATGAGCCCCTCGTAGGTGAGGTTCATCTTGTCGACCTTCACCTTGGTCTGTTCCTTGTAGAGGAAGTCGTGAAGCTCCTGCTTGGTGTACTTGCGGATCGGCTTGTCCGGGTCGATGAAGCCCGAGGCCCCGAAGATGCGCACGAGCCAGCCGTCCACGTTGTAGCCAGGGATGGTGAGGGCGCCCTCGTTGAGCGACTTGCTGTCGTCGTACAGCTGGGTCAGGTCGATGTCGCTGACCTGTCCCATGCCCTCGCACTTGGGACACATGCCGCCGGTGACGTTGAAGACCTTCTTCTCGGTCTTGCTGCCTTCGCCCTTCTCGACGGTCATCTCGCCGCTGGCGCGGACCGACGGGACGTTGAAGGAGAAGGCGTTGGATGAACCGATGTGCGGCTTGCCCAGACGGCTGAACAGCACGCGCAGCATGGCGTTGGCGTCCGTCGCCGTGCCGACCGTGGAGCGGGAGTTCGCGCCCATGCGCTCCTGGTCGACGATGATGGCGGTGGTCAGTCCTTCCAGGACGTCGACCTCGGGCCGGCCCAGCGTGGGCATGAAGCCCTGGACGAACGCGCTGTAGGTTTCGTTGATCAACCGCTGCGACTCCGCGGCGATGGTGCCGAAGACGAGCGACGACTTGCCCGAACCGGAGACGCCGGTGAAGACGGTGAGCCGCCGCTTGGGCAGCTCCACGCTGACGTCCTTCAGGTTGTTCTCGCGAGCGCCCTGGACGCGGATCAGGTCATGGCTGTCCGCGATGTTCGGACGGCGCTGAGCGGCGGTCTTGTCGGAGGAGGTCATGGGTCCATTTTCTCCAGCAGTTGTTCGAGGCGGTCGTGCGGGGAGACCGTAGTCGAGCCGACCCTATCTGTCCGCCACTGCCAGGACGAAGCGCGCGTAGCCCAGCTCCGCTGCGTTCTTCATCAGCTCCAGGTTCACCCACGCGACGATGTCCGCGAAGGGCCTTCCTTCCAGGGGCCAGCGGGTGCGCATCGACGCGTGCAGCTCGGAGTCGTCCAGGCCCATGACGGCGCTCCGCCACTGATCGTGCAGGCGCGCGATCCATGCCTGCACGCCCTCGGCGGTTCCGGGCCAGTGCACGTCCTCGCGCTTCAGTGAGCCGGTGCCGAACGAGTGGTCATGCACCATCGACCACCAGAAGCCCATGTGCCAGGTCAGCCAGGCGATGGACGCGGGGCCGATGTCATAGCCCTCGGACTCCGGCCACTCCGCGCGCCAGACGCCGTCCGGGCCTTGCTCCACGTGGAGGCCCTTCCGCGCAGGCCGCAGGAGGCACTCCTGCGTGGTGAGTCCATTGAGATGGTATTGGGTGAGCGCCCAGGCCGTGTCGAGCTGCGTCAGCAACACGCTTCGAAGGCTGCCGTTCTCCTGGGTTTCCATTCAGCGAGCCTTCCATGGCGGAGCATGTGCCAGGAGCTTTCGTGACCCTCCTGGTTCTTGTGTTCACTTTCTAGCATTGCTAAGCCGGGCCCGCTTTTCGCTCTGCTGTTTGGGGATGGGGACCCGGAAATGACGCAGCCGTCGCGCACGCTCACGCCCGTTGAAACTCTTGCTTCCTTGATGGGCGTCGCGCCCGCTGAACTCGAACGCAAATCAGGGGTCCTGCTCGGAAACCTGGGCATGGATTCGCTCACGGCGACTCGCGTGCGCGGCTCGCTTTCGCCCATGCCGTCGTATCAGGTGCTCTATGGCCTGACCGTGGCGCAGGCGGCGGCGCTCATTCCCAGGCTTGAAGAGTCCGCGTCTTCGACTCTGAGAAATGGGAGCAGGCCTTCCGGCGCGGATGAGGCCTTCGAGCTCACGCCGATGCAGGTGTCCTATGTGATTGGCGCCAGCCAGGACTGTCCCTGTCAGGTCTATTCCGAGTTCGACATCACCGACCTGGACGTCGCCTGCTTCCAGGAGGCGGTCCGCCGTGTCGTGGCGCGGCATCCCATGCTGCACGCGGTCATCGTGGAGGGCACCCGGCAGCGCGTCCTCCCGGAAGCCGAGCGACGCGAGCCCGTGCGGCTGGAGGCGCTCCCGGTGGTGGACCTGGAGCAGCGACGCCAGGAGTGCATGACGGCGTTCCGTTCCCGGACGAACCTGCACTGGGACCTCCAGTTGAGCCGCGTGGACGCGCGCACCGTCCGCGTCCACCTGCTGCTCGACATGCTCTTCATGGACGCCACCAGCGCCATGATCCTCTGCCGCGAGGTCTCCCGGCGCTATGGCGAGCTCCTGCGGCAGGATGTCCCGTCAGTGCCCGAGCCGGACGCGCTCGCGTTCCGGGACTACTGCGACCAGTTGGGGACGAAGCAGGTCTCCGCGGCGTCGCTCGACTACTGGACGGCGCGGCTGGACGCGATTCCCCCTCCGCCGCAGCTGCCGCGCCGCAAGGGTGGGAGTGGGCAGGGCGTGGACTTCCAGCGTGAATCCATCGCGCTGGGCACCGACCGCTGGAACGCGCTCAAGGCCCACGCGAGCGCGCTGCAGGTGACCTCCAACGCGCTCCTGCTGGCCGTCTTCTCGGAGGTGCTGGGGCTCTACGCCGAGGAGCCGGACTTCACGGTCACCGTCACCATGTCGGAGCGGCCGGTGTCGCTCGGCAACGACTTCACCGGCACCGTCGGCGAGTTCACCAACGTCCTGCTGTGTCCCATCACGGGCCGGTACACGGGCCTCGCGGAGCGGGCGCTCGCCATCCACCGCGAGCTGAGCCAGGGGCTCGAGCACGGCGACCTCAGCGGGTTGGAGGGCGTCCGCATGCTGCGCAAGCACCGCGCGGATCCGCACCTGAGCTTCCCCATCGTCTTCACGTCCTTCCTCGGCATCATCGACTCGCCCGTGGACTTCGCGGGCTGCCAGACGGGCCTCCACTTCCAGCAGACACAGACGCCGCAGATCACCCTGGACCACCAGGTCTACGAGCTGGACGGCGAGCTGCGCATCAACTGGGACTACGACAGCCAGGTCCATGACCGCGAGCAGATGCGCGACATGCTGGCCTGCTTCCGGCACCAGCTGGAGCGCGTGGCCCAGGGCGACCTGAGCCCGTCGGTGCTGCCCCCCGAGGTGCTGGCGCTGCGCGTGGGCGCGAACCAGACGCACGTGGAGTTCGACGCCCGGCTGCCGCGCCTGCTGCACGGCCAGGTGCTGCGCGCCGCGGAGGCGACGCCCGGGGCCCTGGCGGTCATCGACCAGGACGTCCGGCTGACGTACGCGGAGCTGATGGCGCTGGTGCGCGCCGCAGCCGTGCGCTTGCAGGACGCGGGCGTGGGCCGGGGCTCCTGCGTGGCCGTGGTGATGGAGAAGGGGTGGGAGCAGGTCGTCGCGACGACGGCCATCCTGCTGACCGGCGCGTACTACCTGCCGCTCAACCCCAGCCACCCCGACGATCGCCTGCGGAGCATCCTCACCGTGGCGGACTGTGGCATCGCGCTGGTGCAGGACAAGTGCGTGTCGGAGGACCGCCACTGGCATCGCGCTCAGGGCGGCTCGAATGCCATCCTCACGCTGGGCGTGGACCTGACGCTGGCGGCCCGGGAGGCCGGGCGTGTGCCTACGCCCGTGTCGGTGGATCCGGAGGACCTGGCCTACGTCATCTTCACGTCCGGTTCGACGGGGGCTCCCAAGGGCGTGGAGATTTCGCACGGCCCCGCCGTCAACACGTGCCTGGACATCAACGCGCGCTTCGGGCTGGGGGCGCGGACGGTCACCTTCGCCATCTCCTCGCTCAGCTTCGACCTGTCCGTCTGGGACATCTTCGGGACGCTGGGGGCCGGGGGCACGGTGGTGGTCTGCAAGCCGGACGGGACGCGGGATCCGGACTACTGGTGGCAGCAGCTGCACCAGCACCAGGTGACGGTCTGGAACACCGTCCCCACCTCCTTCGAGATGCTGATCGCCGCGCGTCCGCCGGGCGCGGCGCTGCCCTTGAAGGTCGCGATGCTCAGCGGCGACGCCATCAGCATGACGATGGCGGACCACGCGCTGTCCCAGTTCCCGGACCTCCACCTCGTGGCCCTGGGCGGCGCGACGGAGGCCTCCATCTGGTCCAACTTCCACGTCATCACCCGGCAGTCGCGCGAGCTGGGGACGGAGCTGGTTCCCTACGGACGGCCCCTGTCGAACCAGACGATGCACGTGCTGGACGCGCGGTTCGGCTACCGGCCGGCGGGCGTCGTCGGAGACATCTACATCGGCGGTGTGGGCCTGGCGCGCGGCTACTTCCGCGACCCGGAGCTCACGGCCAGCAAGTTCCTCGCCGCGACCCCGTTCGGGAGGCTCTACGCGACGGGCGACCTGGGCCGCTACCTGCCCAACGGCGAGATTGAGATCGTCGGCCGCAAGGACTCGCAGGTGAAGGTGGGCGGCCACCGCGTCGAGCTGGCCGAGATCGAGCACTGCGCGGAGCGGCTGCCGTCGGTGCAGCGTGCCGCCGTCGTGCACCTGCCTGGAGAGGGCGGCCGGCTCGTCGGCTTCGTGACGGTGCGGGAGCCGGGGACGGATGCGCAGGCGCTGGAGGAAGCGCTGCGGCAGCACGCGGAGAAGTACCTTCCGGACTACATGGTCCCGCAGCGCTGGCGCGTCCTCGAGACGCTCCCGCTGACGGCCAACAGCAAGGTGGACACGCGCACGCTGCGGCAGCTGGCGATGGCCTCGCAGGCGCGCACCCAGGACAGCGAGCCGGTCGAGGGCAACAGCGAGGTCGCGCTCATCCTGCAACTCGCAGCGCAGGTGCTGGGCGTGCCGGCCAATGTGCTCTCCGCCACGCAGAACCTGGCGGAGCAGGGCCTGTCATCGCTGTTCGCCGTGCGGCTCGTGAACCTGCTGTCGGCGGCCTGGAACACGCGCCTCTCCTACACGCTGGTCTTCAACCACCCGAGCGCGGTGAAGCTGGCGGCGTACCGGGCCGGGCGCGTGGCGCCGCGAACCTCCGTGCGGCGCGAGGCTTCGGCGGTGGACGCGGCGGAGCCCATCGCCATCGTGGGCCGTGCGTGCCGTCTGCCCGGGGACGTGCTGTCTCCGGATGACCTGTGGGAGATGTTGCTGGGCGGGACGGACTGCGTGACGGAGGTCCCCGCGTCGCGCTTCGACATCGACGAAATCTACGACGCCAACCCGGAGGCGGTGGGCCGCAGCTACACGCGGCGCGGCGCCTTCATGAGCGAGGTGGAGAGCTTCGACCACGACTTCTTCGGCATCCCGGTCGCCGAGGCGCGCGCCATGGATCCGCAGCAGCGCATGCTGCTGGAGGTCACCTACGAGGCCTTCCACGCCGCCGGCTACGACAAGGACCGCCTGCGCGGCTCCTCCACAGGCGTGTTCATCGGGCAGATGAACTACGACTGGATGACGGACTTCGGCCACGTCACCGACTACGCGGGGACGGGCTCCGCGCCGTCCATCTCCTCCAACCGCATCTCCTTCGCGCTGGACCTCGCCGGCCCGAGCATGACCGTGGACACGGCCTGTTCGTCGTCGCTGGTCGCGGTGGATGCGGCCATCACCAAGCTGCGCTCGGGTGCGTGTCGCATGGCCGTGGCCGGCGGCGCCAACATGATCCTGAGCGCCACGCCCTACGTGATGACCTGTCAGGCGCGCATGCTGTCCGTGGACAGCCGCTGCGCGACCTTCGACAGCGCCGCCAACGGCATCGCACGCGGTGAAGGTGTGGGCGCCGTCGTGCTCAAGCGCCTGAGCGACGCGCTGGCGGATGGGGACCCGGTGCTGGCGGTCATCCGCGGCTCGGCGGTGAACCAGGACGGGCGGAGTGCTTCGCTGACGGCGCCCAATGGCCTGGCGCAGGAAGCGGTCATCCGCCAGGCGCTGGACGTGGCGGGGCTGGAGGGGCGCGACGTGGACTACGTCGAGTGCCACGGCACCGGCACGTCGCTGGGCGACCCGATCGAAGTCGAAGCGCTGAAGAACGTCCTCGGTGAGCGGCGTGAGAAGCCGGTGGTGCTGGGGGCCATCAAGAGCAACATCGGCCACCTGGAGGGCGCCGCTGGTGTGGTGGGCCTCATCAAGGCGGTGGAGGTGGTGCGCCGCCGGGAAGCGCCCGGCAACGTGCACTTCAAGTCGCTGAACCCGAAGATCGACCTGGAGGGCTTCGCGGCCGTCATCCCCACCCGGCCCACGGCGTTGGGTGCGGCAGGGGCCCCCCTGGTGGCGAGCGTCTCCTCGTTCGGCTACGGAGGCACCAACGCCCACGTGGTGCTCGAGTCCTATGTGGCGCCCTCGCTGAGCCAGGAGCCGCCGCCCGCGGACGCACTCTGGCTGTTCACGGGGCAGGGCTCACTGGTGCCGGGAGCGGCGAAGGTTCTGTACGGAGCCAACGCTGTCTTCAAGGAAGCGTTGGACCGCTACGCGGCACTCCTGGAGTCGAAGGTGGAGGTGCCGCTGCTGAAGCTGCTGCTCTCCGACGACAAGGAGATGGCGGCGCAGGTGCAGGAGACGCAGTACGCGCAGCCGGCCATCGTGGCGCTCCAACTGGCGCAGGCGGCGATGTGGCGGGCGCGAGGCATGCGTCCTGCGACGGTGCTGGGCCACTCGGTCGGCGAGTTCGCGGCGGCGGCAGTGGCCGGGGTGATGAGCGCGGAGCAGGCGCTGGAGCTGGCCGTGCTGCGGGGCCGACTCATGGCGGAGTGCCCGCGCGGAGGCATGGCGGCGGTGCGGGCCCCGGTGGATCAGGTCCAGCCGTTGCTGCCGCCGGAGCTGGTGGTGGCGGCGGAGAACGAGCGGGCGACGACGGTGGTGGCGGGCCCGAAGGACGCGCTGCACCGGTTCGTCACGGAGGTGCTGGGCGTCGGGCACACGATGCTGGCGGTGTCGCACGCGTTCCACTCGCCGATGATGACACCTGCGGCGGAAGCCTTCCGCCAGCGGCTGGAAGGGGTGGAGCTGCGCGAGCCGCAAGGCGTGCGGTTCATCTCCACGCTGACGGGCGCGGTGGAGACTTCGCGGCTGTGCACGGCGGAGTACTGGGCGGAGCAGCTGCTGAAGCCGGTGCTGTTCCTGCGGGCGGTGGAGACGGCGTGGGCGCAAGGGCCGGCGAAGACGGTCGTGGAGCTGGGGCCGGGCTCTACGCTGCTCCAGTTGGCGAAGCGGAGCATGGGCGAAGCGGGGCCGCGCTGGGTGGCATCGAGTCAGGCGACCCGTTGGCGCCCGGGGCCTCGGCTGTTCCGGAACGTGCCGCTGGGCTGGAACAAGCCGGTGTCGAAGTTCGCCTCGCACAAGGCCGCTCCCGCCGTGGAGCAGGTCACCCCCGCGACCTGCGTCTACGAAACCACGTGGATGCCCCTGCCTCCCTCGGCGGAGGTCGCCCCGAAGGCCGGCGCGCACCTGCTGCTGACGCGTGAGACATTGGCTGAGGCGCTCCCCGAGGGATGGCAGTCGGTGGTGGTGAAGGACGAGGCGGAGTGGCTGCCTCGGGTGTCGGGCCAGCGCTGGGCGACGGTGGCCCTCTGGGGGCATGGCACCGAGGAGGATGTGGCGCTGGGGCTTCGGCTGCTCCAGACGGCCCAGGCCGATCGGTGGGCGTTCGTGACCGGCGCGGGCAGTGAGGACGACGCGGGCCTGTGGGGCCTGGCGCGGGTGTCCCGGCTGGAGCGGCCGGACCTGCGGGTGCGCTGCATCGAGCAGGCGGATGGCCCGCTGGCGAAGGTGCTCTCGCTGGCTTCGAGCGATGACGCGGAGGACGAGCTGTCGGTGGACGCGGCCGGCGTGGTGCGGGTCCCCCGGCTGCGTCGCTGCGCGGGTTTGGAAGGCACCGGGAAGCTGCCGGTGCGTCCGGACGCGACGTACGTCATCAGCGGAGGGCAGGGGGCGCTGGGCAAGGTGGTGGCCCGGCTGCTGGTGGATCGCGGGGCGACGCACGTGCTGCTGCTGTCGCGCGCGGCGGGAGCAACGCTTTCGCCAGAGTTGGAAGCGCTGCGGGCAAAGGCTCGGGTGGAGAGCGTGGCGTGCGACGTGTCTCGCGCGGAGAGCGTGCGCGAGGCGCAGGCCTGGTTGGAGACGGCGGGCTGGCCCTCCGTGGGCGGAGTCGTCCACGCGGCGGGTGTGCTGAGTGACGGGACGCTGCCGAACCAGTCCGCGGAGAAGCTGCGGCTGGCCTACGGAGCGAAGGTGCACGGGGCGCGGAACCTGCGGGACGCGTTCAGCCCGCCGGACTTCCTGGTGCTCTTCTCCTCGACGGCAGCGGCCCTGGGCTCCGCGGGACAGGGCAGCTACGCGGCGGCGAACGCGGCGCTGGACGCGCTGGCGCGCAAGTGGTCGTCAGCGGGCGAGCCCGTGCTGTCGGTGCAGTGGGGCGCGTGGTCCGACGGTGGCATGGCGGCGCGGCATGAGGCCTTCAAGCGCGCGGAAGCCGAGGGACTGGGCAGCATCCGCGACTCGCTGGGCACGGCGGTGCTGGAGCGGTTGCTGGCCACGGGCAAGCGGGGAACGGTGTGCGTCTCTCCCATCGACTGGAGCCGGCTCACCCTGAAGGGCCCTCGCTTCGAGCTGCTGGCGGGACCTGGTGGAACGACGAAGCGGCAGACCTGGAGCCGTCTGGCGTTGCAGCAGCTCGTTCGCGACTGCGTCCTCCAGTTCATTCCGTCCAGTTCGGTGGAGGTCAACCGCTCCTTCATGGAGGCGGGCTTCTCCTCGCTGGACCTGGTGCAGTTCCGCCGTCAGCTGCTGGCGCGTCTCCCGGACACGGTGGAGCTGCCGGTCCACTTCGCCTTCAACTACCCCACCGAGGAGGACGTCACCCAACACCTGTTCGAACAGCTCCAGGCCCGGTCCGCTCCCTTGGCGGACTCCGCGGGCATGTGGACGCTGTTGAACGGCCGCACCCAGGGCCCGCCGCTCTTCCTCGTCGGCGGCGTCATGGGCACGGCGGAGAAGACCTTCGGGGCCCTGGCCGCCGCGCTGTCGGTGCCGGTCTACGCCGCCATGCCGGGCATCCCGGCGGTCATCGACCCGGCGGTGACGAACCTGGAAGGGATCGCCGCGGAGCTGCGCCTGTCCATGGAGCGCACCGCGCCGGGTGAGGCCTACTCCGTCGGAGGCCTGTCCTTCGGCGCGGCCGTCGCGTTCGAGATGGGCCTGCAGCTGGAGCGCGAAGGCAAGCTCGCCCGGGTCGTGATGCTGGACCCCCGGCACATGCCGCCGTTCGTCGCGCCGGAAGGCCCCGCGCCCTTCGAGCTGCTCGTGCAGCACTACACGCCGTCAGACGTGGTCCGCTCGCCGGTGCTCGTCTTCCAGTGCGCGATTCCGCCGTGGGAGCGCCAGTCGGAGATGATGCGTGAGGCGTCGCGCTCCTTCCAGGATGACGCGGGCGCGCTGGAGCGCTGCCGCGCGATGTGCCCGGGGATGGAGCTCATCCGGAGCGACGGGCACCACTTCAACCTCCTCAACAAGCACGTCGAACCCATCGCCGCCCGCATCGAGCGCGACCTCCTGGCCCCGCCCGCCAGGGAGCAGGGGACGGAGGCCATCGCCATCGTGGGCCGTGCGTGCCGCCTGCCCGGGGGCGTCCGTTCGCCGGACGACCTGTGGGCCATGCTGCTCGCCGGCAAGGACTGCGTCACCGACATCCCGGCGTCGCGCTTCGACATCGACGAGGTGTTCGACGCCAACCCGGACGTGGCGGGCCGCAGCTACACCCGGCGCGGCGCCTTCATGAACGAGGTGGAGGGCTTCGACCACGACTTCTTCGGCATCTCCGTGTCCGAAGCGCGGGCCATGGACCCGCAGCAGCGCCTGCTGCTGGAGGTCGCCTACGAGGCCTTCCACGACGCGGGCTACGACAAGAAGCGGCTGAAGGGCTCACCCACGAGCGTGCACATCGGTCTGGCGAACGACGACTGGACCACGATGGGGCGCGACCATGAGGCCCACAGCCCGCACTTCGGCGCGGGCGTCTCCGGATCCATTGCCTCCAATCGCATCTCGTACCTGCTGGGCCTCACGGGGCCCAGCATGACGCTGGACACCGCCTGCTCGTCGTCGCTGGTGGCGGTGGACCTGGCGGTGGAGAAGCTGCGCAACGGCATCAGCTCCCTGGCGCTGGTCGGCGGCGTCAACGTGATGCTGCACCACCGCATGTTCGTGAGCGCCTGTGCCACCAAGGCCCTGTCGCCCGCGGGCCGCTGCGCGACCTTCGACGCGGCCGCGGATGGCTACTGCCGCGGTGAGGGCGTGGGCGCCATCGTCCTCAAGCGCCTGAGCGATGCCGTGGCGGACGGCGATGAGGTGCTGGCCGTCATTCGCGGCACGGCGGTCAACCAGGACGGACGCAGCGCCTCGCTGACGGCGCCAAACGGCCTGGCGCAGGAGGCGGTCATCCGGCAGGCGCTGAAGGTCGCGGGCCTGGAGGGGCGTGACGTGGACTATGTCGAATGCCACGGCACCGGCACGTCGCTGGGCGACCCCATCGAGGTCGGCGCGCTCAAGAGTGTGCTGGGAGACCGGCGCGAGAAGCCGGTGGTGCTGGGCGCCATCAAGAGCAACATCGGCCACCTGGAAGGCGCGGCCGGCGTGGTGGGCCTCATCAAGGCGATGGAGGTGGTGCGCCGCCGGGAAGCGCCCGGCAACGTGCACTTCCAGTCGCTGAATCCGAAGATCGACCTGAACGGCTTCCCCGCCGTGATTCCGACGGGCGCGACTCCGCTGGCGACCGTGGAGGACACGCGGCCGCTCGTGGCGGGTGTGTCGTCGTTCGGCTTCGGCGGAACGAATGCCCACGTGGTGCTGGCGTCGTACGGGAAGTCCGGCGCGGTGGCGGAGCGGCGTGCGCGCGTGGAGTACGCGCCGCGCTTCCTGCCGTGGCGGCGGCTGCCGCATCCGTTCCTGAGCCGCAAGGAGGAAGACGGCTTCGTGGCGGTGCTCGCGGGAGAGCAGGCGGAGCGCTGGAAGGACCACCGCATCACGGAGCAGGTGCTGGTGCCCGCCGCGAGCCACCTGACGCTGCTGGGCGGCGCCGCGCTGATGAAGCAGGGGCGCGATGCCTCCCGGTCCGTGGGCGTGGAGGTCCAGGACGTGGTGATGCCCCGTCCGCTGGTGGTGGGCGGAGCGAGCATCGTCCGCTGTGTCGCCAATGGCAGCCAGTGGAGCGTGCAGGAGGAGCGGGCCGGGAGCCGTGAGCTCGTGGCGAGCTGCAGGGCCACGCGCCTCCTGGGAAGTGCCGAGGTCGCTCGGGCGGACGTGGAGGTCGAAGCCGTACGGAGCCGGTGTGCTCCGGCGGACGTGGAGGCGCTGTATGGCCTGCTGCTTCGCCAGGGCGTGCAGTTCGGACGCGGCTACCGCAACCTGACGCAGCTGCACCTGGGCGAGGCAGAGGCCCTCGCGCGGGTCGAGGTGGAGCACGCGTCCGTGATGGACCGGGGCCTGACGCTGGTCCACCCGGCGACGCTGGACGCGGGCATCCAACTGCTGGGCCTGTGGGGAATGAAGACCTGCGGGGTCTGCCTGCCCTTCAACGTCCAGAGCGCACGGCTGTTCGTCGTGGAGGAGCAGCCGCGCGAGCTGTGGGCCTACGCCCGTGTGACGGCGAGCAGCGCGAGGAGCGTCGAAGGAACGGTGACGCTCTTCAGTGACACCGGCGAGGTGTACGCGGTCCTGGAGGGCCTGACGTGCCGGCAGGCCAGCGTGGACACGCGAGTCCAGGAGAGTGTCTTCGAGACGGAGTGGGTGCCGTCGGCCGCGACGCCACGGCTGCTTCCGGAACAGAACGGCGCGCACCTGCTGCTGATGCGTGAGGCGGTCGAGGGACCGCTGCCCTCCGGCTGGCAGGCCCTGGTGGTGAAGGACGAGGCGCAATGGCTGCCGGTGGTGTCGGGCCAGCGCTGGACGACGGTGGCGCTCTGGAGCCATGGCGCGGAGGAGGACGTAGCGCTGGGGCTGCGGCTGCTCCAGACGGCCCAGACCGAGCGCTGGGCGTTCCTGACGGAAGCAGGCAGCGACGGCGACGCCGGGCTGTGGGGCCTGGCCAGGACGGTGCGCCTGGAACGCCCGGAGGTGCGGCTGCGCTGCATCGAGCACGCGGGGAGCACCCTGGCGAAGGTGCTCGCGCTCGCGACGAGCGATGACGTGGAGGACGAGCTGTCGGTGGATGGGGCGGGAGCGGTGCGAGTCCCCCGCCTGCGGCGCTGCACGGATGTCGGGAGTGCCGAGAAGCTGTCGGTGCGCCCGGACGCGACGTACGTCATCAGCGGAGGGCAGGGGGCACTGGGCAAGGTGGTGTCCCGGCTGTTGGTGGAGCGCGGAGCCACGCACGTGCTGCTGTTGTCACGCACGGCGGGAGCAACGCTATCGCCGGAGCTGGAAGCGCTGCTCGCGAAGGCACGAGTGGCGAGCGTGGCGTGTGACGTGTCCCGTGCGGAGAGCGTGCGCGAGGCAAAGGCCTGGCTGGAGGCCTCGGGTTGGCCCACGGTGGGCGGAGTCGTCCACGCAGCGGGAGTGCTGAGCGACGCGACGTTGCCGAACCAGTCAGCGGAGAAGCTGCGTCAGGCCTACGGGGCCAAGGTGCACGGAGCAAGGAACCTGCGCGAAGTCTTCACCCCGCCAGACTTCCTGGTGCTCTTCTCGTCGGCTGCATCGGTCTTCGGCTCCGTGGGGCAGGGTAGCTACGCGGCGGCGAACGCGACACTGGACGCGTTGGCGCAGAAGTGGTCCTCGGCGGGCGAGCCGGTGCTGTCGGTGCAGTGGGGTGCATGGTCCGACGGCGGCATGGCGGCCCGGCACGAGGCCTACAAGCGCGCGGAGGCCGGAGGCTTTGGCAGCATCAGCGACACGCTGGGTACGGCCGTGCTGGAGCAGCTGCTGGCCGCCGGCAAGCGGGGCGCAGTGTGCGTCTCGCCCATCGACTGGAATCGGCTACGGCTGGAGCAGCCGCTGGTGTCCCGCTTCCGGACCAGGCGCGTCGAGACGCAGGCCCCGAAGCGCGTGGAGGCCAAGGGCGGTCCGACGATGGCGGAACTGGTCGCGCTGGTGCGTCGCGCGGCGGCGGAGTCGATGGGTCTGCCCGCGGGCGGACAGGTCATCGACGACGAACCGCTGATGGCCCAGGGGCTGGATTCGCTGGGCGCGGTCGGACTGGCGCAGAGCCTCAGCCGCGAGCTGGGCCTGACGCTGGGCGCGGTGTTCGTGCTCAACCATCCGACGCTCGAAGAGATGGCCGCGGCGCTCGCCGCACGGCTGGAGAACACGACGTCGACCCCGCCGGCTCCGCGTCCGCGGATGCAGCGCTCCGAGGAGCCCATCGCCATCGTGGGCACCGCCTGCCGTCTGCCCGGCAACGTCCGCTCCCCGGACGAGCTGTGGGAGATGCTGCTCGCGGGGCGGGACTGCGTGACGGAGATCCCCTCGTCCCGCTTCGACATCGATGAGGTGTTCGACGCCAACCCGGACGTGGCGGGCTGCAGCTACACCCGGCGCGGCGCCTTCATGAGCGGGGTGGAGAGCTTCGACCTCGACTTCTTCGGCATCCCGGTCGCGGAGGCGCGGGCCATGGACCCGCATCAGCGCCTGTTGCTCGAAGTGGCCTACGAGGCCTTCCACGACGCGGGCTACGACAAGAAGCGCCTGCGAGGCTCCGCCACGGGCGTCTTCGTCGGGGTCGCCAACCAGGACTGGATGATCGTCTGCGGGGAGACCGAGGCGAAGAACCCCTTCTTCGGGGCCGGCGTGTCGTCCTCCATCATGTCCAACCGCATCTCGTACCTGCTGGGACTCACGGGGCCCAGCATGACGCTGGACACCGCCTGTTCGTCATCCCTGGTCGCGGTGGACCTGGCGGTGGAGAAGCTGCGCGGCGGCGTGTGTTCGACGGCGCTCGTGGGCGGCGTCAACGTGATGCTGCACCACCGCACCTTCGTCGGCTGTTGCTCCGCCAAGATGCTGTCCTCCGAGGGCCGCTGCGCGACCTTCGACGCCTCCGCAGACGGCTACTGCCGGGGCGAAGGCGTGGGCGCGGTCGTCCTCAAGCGGCTCAGTGATGCGCTGGCGGACGGCGATGAGGTGCTGGCCGTCATTCGCGGCACGGCGGTCAACCAGGATGGCCGTAGCACGTCCCTGACCGCACCTAATGGCCTGGCGCAGGAGGCGGTCATCCGGCAGGCGCTGGACGTCGCGGGGCTGGAGGGACGCGACGTGGACTACGTCGAATGCCACGGCACCGGCACGTCGCTGGGCGACCCGATTGAAGTCGAGGCGCTCAAGACCGTCCTGGGGGAACGCCGCGAGAAGCCGGTGGTGCTGGGCGCCATCAAGAGCAACATCGGCCACCTGGAAGGGGCCGCCGGTGTGGCCGGTCTCATCAAGGCGGTGGAGGTGGTGCGCCGCCGGGAAGCACCCGGCAACGTGCACTTCCAGTCGCTGAATCCGAAGATCGACCTGAACGGCTTCCCCGCGGTGATCCCGACGGCGCCGACGGCGCTGGGCAAGAAGGGGGACACGCGACCGCTCGTGGCGGGTGTGTCGTCCTTCGGCTTCGGCGGAACCAACGCCCACGTGGTGCTGGAGTCGTACGCTGGCGCGGTGGCGGAGCGGCGTGCGCGCATGGAGTACGCGCCGCGCTTCCTGCCGTGGCGGCGGCTGCCGCATCCGTTCCTGAGCCGCAAGGAGGACGGTGGCTTCGTGGCGGTGCTCGCGGGGGAGCAGGCGGAGCGCTGGAAGGACCACCGCATCGCGGAGCAGGTGCTGGTGCCCGCCGCGAGCCACCTGACGCTGCTGGGCGGCGCCACGCTGTTGAAGCAGGGCGCGGACGGCATCAAGGCCCCTGGCGTCCTGGTGGAAGACGTCATCATGCCGCGTCCGCTCGTGGTGAGCGCTGAAGGCACCCGGGTTCGTTGTGTCGAAAGCGGCGGCCAGTGGAGCGTGGAAGGCGGGCAGGGCGCCTTCCCGGAGAAGGTGGCGAGCTGCCGCTCCGCGCGGGTCCTGAACAGCATCGACCTGATGACCAGCGACGTGGACGTCGACGCCGTGCTCGACCGCTGCGCTCCGGAGGACGTGGGGGCGGTGTACGAGACGATGTCCCGGTTGGGAGCGAACTTCGGGCGTGGCTACCGCAACCTGACGCGGCTGCACCTGGGTGAAGAGGAAGCCATCGCGCGGATCGAGGTGGAGCACACCTCCGTGGTGGACCGGAGCCTGACGCTGTTGCATCCGGCGACGCTGGACGCGGGCATCCAGTTGCTGGGCCTGTGCGGTCTGAAGACCTGTGGCGTCTGTCTGCCGTTCAGCGTCCAGAGCGCCCGGCTGTTCTCCGTGGAGGAACAGCCGCGCAAGCTGTGGGCCTACGCCCGGGTGACGGAGCGCGGAGCCAGGAGCGTGGAAGGAACGGTGACGCTCTTCGGGGACACCGGTGAGGTGTACGCGGTCCTGGAGGGGCTGACCTGCCGGCAGGCGAACGTGGACACCCAGCTCCACGACAGCCTCTTCGAGACGGAGTGGACGCCCCAGGTGCCCGCGCCGAACCTGCTGCCCGTCAGGAGCGAGGGAACCGGGCTGTTGCTGTCGCGCGTGAAGCTCGAGGGAGCGACGCCGCCGGGATGGCAGGTGCTGGTGGCGGAGCATGAAGAGCAGTGGCTGCCGGTGGTGTCGGGCCAGCGCTGGACGACGGTGGCGCTCTGGAGCCATGGCGCGGAGGAGGACGTGGCGCTGGGACTGCGACTGCTCCAGACGGCCCAGACGGAGCGCTGGGTGTTCCTGACGGAAGCAGGCAGCGACGGCGACGCCGGACTGTGGGGCCTGGCCAGGACGGTGCGCCTGGAACGCCCGGAGGTGCGGCTGCGCTGCATCGAGCACGCGGGGAGCACGCTTGCGAAGGTGCTCACGCTCGCGACGAGCGATGACGTGGAGGACGAGCTGTCGGTGGATGGGGCGGGGGTGGTGCGGGTCCCCCGCCTGCGGCGCACCAGCGACATTGGTGCCGCCGAACGCCTCCAGGTGCGTCCGGACGCGACGTACGTCATCAGCGGAGGGCAGGGTGGGTTGGGCAAGGTGGTGGCCCGGCTGCTGGTGGAGCGCGGAGCCACGCACGTGCTGCTGCTGTCGCGCACGGCGGGAGCAACGCTATCGCCGGAGCTGGAAGCGCTGCGCGCGAAGGCACGGGTGGCGAGCGTCGCGTGCGACGTATCGCGTGCGGAGAGCGTGCGCGAGGCAAAGGCCTGGCTGGAGGCCTCGGGCTGGCCCACGGTGGGCGGAGTCGTCCACGCAGCGGGAGTGCTGAGCGACGGAACGCTGCCAAACCAGTCCGTGGAGAAGCTGCGTCAGGCCTACGGAGCGAAGGTGCACGGAGCGAGGAACCTGCGGGAAGTCTTCACCCCGCCGGACTTCCTGGTGCTCTTCTCGTCCGCGGCGGCGGTCTTCGGCTCCTCCGGCCAGGGCAGCTACGCGGCGGCGAACGCGACGTTGGATGCGCTGGCTCGGAAGTGGTCGGCAGCAGGCGAGCCGGTGCTGTCGGTGCAGTGGGGCGCATGGTCCGACGGCGGCATGGCGGCAAAGCACGAGGCGTACAAGCGCGCTGAGGCGGGAGGCTTCGGCAGCATCAGTGACGCGCTAGGCACGGCGGCGCTGGAGCAGTTGCTGGCGGCAGGCAAGCGAGGCGCGGTGTGCGTCTCGCCCATCGACTGGAACCGGCTGCGGCTGGAACTGCCGCTGGTGTCGCGCTTCCGGACCAGGCGCGTCGAGACGCAGGACCCGAAGCGCGCGGAGGCCAAGGGTGGACCGACGATGGCGGAGCTGGTCGCGCTGGTGCGTCGCGCGGCGGCGGAGTCGATGGGCCTGCCCGCGGGCGGCCAGATCATCGACGACGAACCGTTGATGGCGCAGGGGCTGGACTCGCTGGGCGCGGTCGGACTGGCCCAGAATCTCAGCCGCGAGCTGAGCCTCACGGTGGGCGCGGTGTTCGTGCTCAATCACCCGACGTTGAAGGAGCTGGCCACGGCACTCGCCGCACGGCTGGAGACCTCGACGCCGAGCACGCCAGCCCCCCGCACGCGGACGCAACGGCAGCCGCGGCGCTCCGAGGAGCCCATCGCCATCGTGTCCCGTGCTTGCCGTCTGCCTGGAGACGTCCTGTCACCGGACGAGATGTGGGAGATGTTGCTCGCGGGGCGGGATTGCGTAACGGAGATCCCGTCGTCCCGCTTCGACATCGACGCGGTGTACGACCCCAATCCGAACGCGGTGGGACGCAGCTACACCCGGCGCGGCGCCTTCATGAACGAGGTGGAGAGCTTCGACCACGACTTCTTCGGCATCCCGGTCGCGGAGGCGCGCGCCATGGATCCGCAGCAGCGGCTGCTGCTGGAGGTCGCCTACGAGGCCTTCCATGCCGCCGGATACGACAAGGAGCGCCTGCGCTCGTCACGCATCGGCGTGTTCGTGGGCCAGATGAACCATGACTGGGCGCACATGAACGGCGAGGACCAGCTGTCGGATCCGTTCTTCGGCGCGGGGTCGTCGGCGTCCATCACGTCCAATCGCATCTCGTACCTGCTGGGACTCACGGGGCCCAGCATGACGCTGGACACCGCCTGTTCGTCGTCCCTGGTCGCGGTGGACCTGGCGGTGGAGAAGCTGCGCAGCGGCGTGTGCTCGGCGGCGCTGGTGGGCGGCGTCAACGTGATGCTGCACTCCCGCTCGTTCGTGGGCTGCTCCGCGGCGAAGATGCTGTCCATCCAGGGCCGCTGCGCGACCTTCGACGCGGCCGCGGATGGCTACTGCCGGGGCGAAGGCGTGGGCGCGGTCGTCCTCAAGCGCCTCAGTGACGCACTGGCGGATGGCGACGAGGTGCTGGCGGTCATTCGCGGCACGGCGGTCAACCAGGATGGACGCAGTGCTTCACTGACGGCGCCCAATGGCCTGGCGCAGGAGGCGGTCATCCGGCAGGCGCTGGACGTCGCGGGGCTGGAAGGACGCGACGTGGACTACGTCGAGTGCCACGGCACCGGCACGTCGCTGGGCGACCCGATTGAAGTCGAAGCGCTCAAGAACGTGCTGGGGGCGCAGCGAGACAAGCCCGTGGTCCTGGGCGCGGTGAAGAGCAACATCGGCCACCTGGAGGGCGCCGCCGGTGTGGTGGGGCTCATCAAGGCGGTGGAGGTGCTGCGCCGCCGGGCGGCCCCCGGCAACGTGCACTTCAAGACGCTGAATCCGAAGATCGACCTGGCGGGTTTCTCCGCCGTCATTCCGACCCAGCCCACGGCGCTGGGCCGGAACGGTGAGCAGCGGCCGCTCGTCGCCGGTGTCTCGTCGTTCGGCTTCGGCGGCACCAATGCTCACGTCGTACTTGAATCCTGGGATGCGGCCGCGTCAGGCCGGGCGAATGCGTTCGCGAAGGAAGTGGGGGGCAGGGAATGACTGCGCTTTGGATGTTCACCGGGCAGGGCTCGCTGGTGCCGGCAGCGGCGAAGGGCCTGTACGAAGCCAACCCCGTCTTCAAGGAGACGCTGGATCGCTACGCGGCATTCCTGGAGTCGAAGGTGGAGGTGCCGCTGCTGAAGCTGCTGCTCTCCGATGACAAGGACATGGCGGCGCAGGTGCAGGAGACGCAGTACGCGCAGCCAGCCATCGTGGCGCTCCAACTGGCGCAGGCGGCGATGTGGCAGGCGCGAGGCATGCGCCCCTCGGCGGTGCTGGGGCACTCGGTCGGTGAGTTCGCGGCGGCGGCGGTCGCGGGGGTGATGAGCGCGGAGCAGGCACTGGAGTTGGCCGCGCTGCGAGGCCGGCTGATGTCCGAGTGCCCGCGCGGTGGCATGGCGGCGGTGAGGAGTCCGGCGGAGCTGGTCCGGCCGTTGCTGCCACCGGAGCTGGTGGTGGCGGCGGAGAACGAGCGAACGACGACGGTGGTGGCGGGCCCGAAGGACGCGCTGCACCGGTTCGTCACGGAAGTGCTGGGCGTGGCCCACACGATGCTGGCGGTGTCGCACGCGTTCCACTCGCCGATGATGACTCCGGCGGCGGAGGCGTTCCGGAAGCAATTGGACGGGGTGGAACTGCGCGAGCCGCAAGGGATGCGGTTCATCTCCACGCTGACGGGCGCGGTGGAGACTTCGCGGCTGTGCACGGCGGAGTACTGGGCGGAGCAGCTGTTGAATCCGGTGCTGTTCCTGCGGGCGGTGGAGACGGCGTGGGCTGAAGGGGCTGCGAAGACCGTCGTGGAGCTGGGACCGGGCGCCACGCTGCTCAAGCTCGCACAGCGCATCGTGGGCGAGGCCGGGCCGCAATGGGTGGCATCGAGTCAGGCGCTCCGGTGGGGTCGAGGGCCCGGCTTGTTCCGGCACGTCCCCTTGGGATGGACCCGGCCCGGGGCGAAACCGGGAGCCGCCAAGGCCGCGCCGGTAGAGCAGGCAACGCCCGCCACGTGTGTCTATGAGACGGCCTGGACGCCCGTCCCGCCAGTCGAGACACGTCCCGGCGGTACCGGTGCGCACCTGCTACTGACGCGACAGCCCCTGGAAGGAGAACTGCCCGCGGGCTGGCAGGCAGTGGTCGTAGAGGATGAGGCGCAGGCCGCGCTGTCCGACCAGCATTGGACGACGGTGGCGCTCTGGAGCCGTGGCGCGGAAGAGGACGTAGCGCTGGGGCTAAGGCTGCTACAGACGGCCCAGGCCGACCGGCGCGTGTTCGTGACGGAAGCCGGGAGCGAGGACGACGCGGGCCTGTGGGGCCTGGCGAGGACGTTCCGTTTGGAGCGTCCGGACCTCCAGGTGCGCTGCATCGAGAGCGCAGGGGGCACGCTGGCGAAGGTGCTCACGCTCGCGACGAGCGATGACGCGGAGGACGAGCTGTCAGTGGACGGGGCGGGAGTTGTGCGGGTCCCCCGCCTGCGGCGCTGTAGCGACGTCGGCGCCGTCGAACGCCTCCAGGTACGTCCGGACGCGACGTACGTCATCAGCGGAGGGCAGGGTGCGCTGGGCAAGGTGGTGTCCCGGCTGTTGGTGGAGCGCGGAGCCACGCACGTGCTGCTGCTGTCTCGGTCGGCGGGAGCAACGCTTTCGCCGGAGCTGGAGGCGCTGCGGGCAAAGGCTCGGGTGGAGAGCGTGGCGTGCGACGTGTCGCGTGCGGAGAGCGTGCGCGAGGCAAAGGCCTGGCTGGAGGCCTCGGGCTGGCCCACGGTGGGCGGAGTCGTCCACGCAGCGGGAGTGCTGAGCGACGGGACGCTGCCGAACCAGTCCGTGGAGAAGCTGCGTCAGGCCTACGGAGCGAAGGTGCGCGGAGCGAGGAACCTGCGGGGAGTCTTCACCCCGCCGGACTTCCTGGTGTTCTTCTCGTCCGCGGCGGCGGTGTTCGGCTCCTCGGGGCAGGGCAGCTACGCGGCGGCGAACGCGACGCTGGATGCGCTGGCGCGCAAGTGGTCCTCGGCGGGCGAGCCGGTGTTGTCAGTGCAGTGGGGCGCATGGTCCGACGGCGGCATGGCGGCGCGCCACGACGCGGCCCGGCGCGCGGAGACCGGAGGCTTCGGCAGCATCAGCGACGCGCTGGGCTCCGAGGTGCTGGAGCAGCTGCTGGCCGCTGGTAAGCGGGGCGCGGTGTGCGTCTCGCCCATCGACTGGAGCCGGCTGCGGCTGGAGCTGCCGCTGCTCTCCCGTCTCCGCCCCAAGGGCAGTGGGAGTCCGGCCCAGCCGGGGACCGAACCCGCTCCGAGCGCCACCCTCGTCGCGGCGGAGGACCTGCTCGCGATGGTCCGTCAGGCGGCCGCTGAGTCCGTGGGGAGGCCCGTCGCGGATGACGCGTCCCTGCTGGACAGCGGGCTGGACTCGCTGGGCAGCGTGTCCCTGCGCAACCGCCTCGCCTCGCGCCTGAACGTCGAGCTGTCGGCCGCCTTCGTCTTCGAATACCCGAGCATCAGCACGATGGCCCGTCACCTGGCGTCCCTGGCGCCCCGCGCCGCCGTGGCCGCGCGTCCCGTGGCCTCGGCGCCCCGGCCCCAGCTGCCGGTGCTGGTGATTGGCGCCGGGATGGGCGGACTCAGCTTCGCCCGGCAGCTGGAGAAGGCTGGGACCTCCGTGGTCGTGATGGATGCGGCTCCTCGTGTGGGCGGCGTCTGGCGCACGCTGGCCAATGCCTCGTCCAAGCTGCAGATCGACTCGCCGGCCTACGACTTCGACAGCACCACGATGCCGTCGCCCGGGGGCCACAGCTGGAGGACGAGCTTCCCCTCGCAGCAGGAGATCCTCACCGGCTGCCAGGACATGGCCGGGTCCCTGCTGGGGCCCGTGTATCTGGAGTCTCGCGTCCAGGCCGTGCGCAAGGTCGCGGACGCCGAATACGAAGTCACCTATCAGCGCGCCGGGCGGACGCAGCGGATGCGCGTGTCCGGCGTGGCCGCGATGACCGGCGGCCTGCACCGCCCCCGCCAGCACACGTTCCCGGGCGAGGACGTGTTCCAGGGGCACATCGGGTTGGGCATCTCCAACGACACGCCGCTGGCCTCGTTCCAGGGCGCCTCGGTGGTCATCGTGGGTCACGGCGCGTTCGCCGTGGAGAACATGCGCACCGCCCTGGAGAACGGCGCCCGGCACGTGACGCTGCTGTGCCGTCAGCAGCACATGGTGCTCTCCACGTTCTGCAACTGGCTGCTCAACTCGAGCAAGGGCGTCATGCCCGTGTCCGACGTGGTGAACGTGATGCGCCCCTTCTACGCCGCGTGTGGCGTGGACGTGGAGTCCCTGGACTGCCTGGCGCGTGACGCGGCGGGAGAGTGGACGATGGACCAGTCCACCGTTCCCGCCGGCTCCGACCTCTACTTCCTCGCCCAGCGCATGGGCCGGCTGCGCATCGTCGTGGGAGAGACGGACCACCTCACCGCCGACGCCGTGGTGACCCAGGCGGGAGAGACGCTCAAGGCCGACGTCTTCCTCAAGTGCCTGGGCTCGCACACCGATGATTCGGTGCTGCTCGGCCTGTTCGGGGAGGGCAGCCGCGTGCAGGGGTTGTGGATCAACGGCGACCCGAACCTCATCACCTACAACGATGGAGCGCAGGTGCCGCGCAGGGTCCGCTCCCTGATGTGCGCCAGCTATGCGTTCTTCGTGCAGGCCTTCGCGCCCGCCTACGTGCACTTCCGGGACGACCGCGACGCGCATGCACGCGCCCTGGCCCGGCTCACCTCCGCGTCATCCACCAGCACCGACGCCGAGCGCGTGCTGCTGGAGCTGTGGGACTTCATCGAGCCGGCCAAGCGCGTGCTGTCCGAGCGCACCCTGGAGCTGCTCCCCTTCGAGCGCTTCCAGGTCGAGCGGGAAGCCGAGTGGGAGCGCTACAGCCGCATGCTGGGCGGCACCGGCGAGGAGGGCCGCGAGCTGTGGGCGCTGCTGGGCCCGGCGCTCTCGCTCGTGCACCGGCGCAACCCGCGCGCCCCCGTCGAGCAGCGCAGCCGCCACCCCCTGCTGGGCGACCTGTCGGTGTTCGTGCCGCGGCGCCCGAGGGTGTTGTTCCTTCCGGGGCAGGGGACCAACGCGCGCCTCGCGCGGATCCTGCTGGAGAGGACCGGGTGGATCGACCGCTCGCATCTGGACTTCGTCGTGCCGGACGCGCCGTATGAGATGCCGGCCTTCACCAACGCGCTGCAGCTGGAGCAGGTGGGCCTGAGCCAGCTGGTCAGCACGGGGCTCTACGACAAGGCGGCGCGCTACCGCGAGTGGCGCGCGGGCTTCGAGGCGCTCTACGCGCGGCACCACCACGGCACCGCGTTCGAGGTGACCCCGGAGCTCCGCGAGCAGTGGGCGCTGACGCTGGGCTACCTGCGCGAGGTGGTGCGGCGGTACGGCCCGTTCGACGGCATCGCGGGCTTCTGCGAGGGAGCGGCGGTGGCGTCCGTGGCGCTGCATCTCCAGGCGCGCGGAGAGGACCAGGGCTTGGGCTCGGTGCGCTTCTTCGTCGCCATGTCGCCCTGGCGCTCGCCGCTTCATCAGGAAGAGGGGCTGTTCCGCCCGGACCGGCCGCTGTCGCTCCCCATGCTGCAGATCGTGGGGGAGAACGACATGGACGTGTTCCTGGGAGCGGCGCCGCACTTCTATTCGGACTACGCGCGCGCCACCGAGTTCCGGCACGCGGGACAGCACGTCTACCCGCCGTTCACCCCGGGGCTGGAGGTCCAGCTGCGCCAGCTGGTCGACTCGGGCGCGGAGGGCTGGGACCGCCGGGCTGCGCCCTGAGCGCGGGGGCTCACGCGGCGAAGAGCTGACGGATCCGGGCCTGTCCGGTGCCCACTTCGAGTGGCAGCGAAAGGAAGTACTGAAGCTGCCACTTCTGGGTCCGGATGGCCTCCTGCACCACGGGCTTGGACCAGGGCGGATAGACGCGGATGGCGCGTTTGCCGCCCTGCTGGGCGCGGGACATGACGCCCTTGTCCAACAGCGTCTTCCGGGGGAACACGAACTGCCCCCGGTGCGTCGCATCGGCCACGCTCACCACGACGATCGCCACGCCGTCATCGCCGTCGAGCGGGGCGATCTCCGCGCCAGGGGTGGGGCGCTTCCACAGCGTCACGAACTGGCCGATCTTGGTGGGGGTCGTCTTGGCCACACGGAAGACGACCTCCCGGCCGTCGAGCCCCAGGCGGCAGGCGCCATACTCGGCGCTCTCTTCTTCGCGCACCGCCTGGGTCGTGACGGTCATCCCGGCCGGCACGTAGGCATCCTGGATGGCGGCGAGCAGGTCCTGCGGAAGGTGACCCGAAGCGGGGTCATGGAGAAGCGGGCTCATGGGGCTCCTGAAGAGGCGTTGGCCCGCGGAGTTAAGAGGGCCAGGGGCCCGCCCTGTCAACCCCGGAGTCCTTCCTCCGATGAAGGGGTAGTCTGCCCGGCATGCTGCTGAAGGTGATGACGCTCAACATCCTGATGGGAGGCGAGGAGCGGATGCCGCTGCTCCTGGCGCTCATCACCCGTGAGAACCCGGACGTGCTCGTGCTGCAGGAGTGCCTGGGTTGGGAGGACGGCGAGCGGCTTCGTCAGGTCGCCGCCGCGCTCGGCCTCCCCGCCACCGACGCCCACGTGCGGCTGGGCACCGCGCGTCCCCGTCCCAGCGGCAGCCGCTACCATGTCGCCGTCGCCAGCCGCTTGCCCCTGCGCTCGGCCCGCGCCCACGCCAATGCCCACTTCATCGGCCACTGCCTCCTCGAATGCGAGCTGGAGACGGGTGCGGAGCCGCTGACCCTCTTTGCGGCCCACTTCGACGCGCACCAGGAGGCCCTGCGCTTCGTGGAGGCTCGCTACCTGCGCTCCCTGATCGACCCCGCGGCCTTCGGTGCGCGGGACTTCATCCTGGCCGGGGACCTCAACTCGCTGTCGCGCGCAGACCCCTATCCCGTGGACCTGGCCGATCACGTCCGCCGTGCCCGGGTGGACAAGTACGGCCACCCGCCACGCTTCGACGTCATCGATGACCTGGAGTCCTTCGGCTGGCTGGACACGCTGCGCCTCAAGCCAGGCTCCTCCCAGTGGGTCACCGCCCGGCGCCAACGCGAGGGCGAGGCCATCGACTTCCGCACCGACTACGTCTTCACCTCACCCGCGCTGGCCCGGCGGCTCATCGCGGCTCACGTGGTGGACGTGGGCTCGGCCTCCGACCACCACGCCCTGACCGCGAGCTTCAGCGACGCGTGAGGCACCCGCTCACGCCAGTTCATTGCGCTGGAGGGACTCCGCCTCCGCCACGATGGCCGCGCGGATCTTCACCTTGAGGGCCGCCTCGTTCTTGAGCACCTCCTTGAGCGCGGCCGTCTTCCCGTAGAACACCCAGGTGGAGGAGTGACTACCTCCGCTGGGGGTGGAGACCCGCACCTCGAAGAAGCGCTCCAGCTTGCCCTTGTCCCCGCTCAGCGGGGCCACCCGGAGCTCGACGTCGCCCACGCCGTCCACGAGCGCTCCGCCCGCGAAGCGCGTGCTCAGCGCGGTGAACGTCCCTGTGTCGGGCACGCCCTGGAGCGCGCCCCCCGACAGCTCGTGGAGCGCGGCGCCAATCGCCTGTTGCAGCTTCTGTTCGTTCAGGACGATCTGCATGGGCTCCTCAGGGAGACTTGTATTTGGCCTTGATGGCCGCGATGGAGCGCTCGAGCGCCTGGATCCGTTCGATGCTCAAGACCGGACTCAGCCCCGGGGGCAGCGGGGGCGCGTTGGACGCTTGACCGAGCTCCATCATGCGGGCGTGGATGTAGGCCTGGTTGAGGTACTGGAGGTACTGCGCCTGCTGCGCCTCGGTCAGCGCGGACATGGCCGTCTCCACGGGCTTGACCAGGTTCTGGAGTTCGACCTCCGCGGCCTTCGGCACGTTGCGCACGAGCGGCTTGCCCAGCATCACGTCGTAGGGGATGTGCTCGGCGTTGGCGATCGCCAGCACGTCCTTGCCGATGATCTGCAGCTCACCCCGGACCCCGTTGCCATGCTTCAAGTAGGCGCACACCACCGTGTAGCCGCTGTCCATCAGCTTGGACTCGGTGATGCGCAAGGGGGGCTTTCCTCCTTCGAACGCCGCGATCTGCAACGCCTCCAGGTGCTCGGCGGTGAAGTAGGGCTTCCCGCCGGGCCCATGGAGGTTGTTGATCTCGATGACCTCCATCTCCCCCAGCCGGATGGCCTCCGCGAGCCGGTTCACCACCCGCGTCATCGCCGCCGGTGAGGTGTCCGACAGGACGAGCCGCGTCCCAATGGCATCCCAGAGGTTGGTGATGGCTTCCTGGACGGTGGAGACCTTCGCCCCGAACCTGTCGACCGCGCGCTGCAACCGGTTGGCCGCGGAGACGGGATCCTTCGCGCGCGCCTGCACCGAGCCCATCTCCTTGAACACCCGTGCAATCAGGTTGCGAGCGGGCGTCAGCTCCTTCTCGTAGAGGGGCGCGGCCTGCTCGGCGAGCTCCGCGATGGTCGGCGAGGGAGGCTTTTCGCGCTCACGCAGGCGCTTGGCGACCTGCCTGGGACCGGGCACCTTGGACTTGCCCGCCGCGTGATTGGCGGCGCGCTCCTTGAGCCAGGAGGAAAGGCGGGTCGAGCCGAAGGCCTTCTCCACCGCGGTGCCCTTGAGCGCCTTGAGCGCGGCGCCCACCCCCTTGGCCGCGGCCCACATCGCCAGGACCTCGACCAGGACGCCCGCGAGGACCCCGATGGTCTCGGCCAGCTCTTGCGCCGCCTCGTCCAGCCGCTGGGCGTTCCCGCGCGCGTCCCACACCTTGCTGAAGAACTTCCCGAACGCGGAGCCAATCTTCTTGAGCGAGTCGAAGATCCACTTGGCCAGGAAGGCCAGCCCCATCCACTCCAGGAGCGCGAGCCCCACCTCGAACCCCGCGGCCGCACCCGGCGCGGCACCCGCTCCGCCCGCGAGCGCTCCCAGCGCGGCGCCCACCGCCGTGCAGATGGCGAGGAAGAGGATGGCGCCCACCGCCATCTCGAGGAGCGCGATGAGGACGGTGCGCAGGGCCTGCTCGACGTGCCGGGTGACTGCTTCGGGGATGTACTTCAGCGACAGCTTGATGGCCTCCCAGATGTCGCTCAGCAGCTCGGACACCCGCTGGAAGCCGGAGGTGAACGCGTCCACCACGTTGGCGCTGTACGAGCCCGAGTTGACGCTGCCGCGCAGCCCCTTGGCGAACTCCTTGCTGGGGATCCAGATGTACGTGTCGGCCTTGAACTCGAGCGACTTCCAGCCCGCGGTGGTGTTGGGAATGGCCCGCCGGTTGACCTGGGCGAGCACGGCCACGAAGAAGCGCAGGTCCGCGCCCCACGCGTGCGCGACGTCGCCGTAGTAGGCCTCCGCGATGGCGATGGCCGTGCCACTCACGCCACTGACGACCCGGTGGAGCCGGGCGTTCGGTTCGGGCATCGGGTGGCGCGGCGCGGACCAGACGTAATCCGCGGAGACGAAGCCCACGCGCCCGTCCCGCGTGCTCACCGACAGCCAGCCGCCGGGCATCTGCGCGATCACCTGCACGGGGGTGTTGAACGCCAGGCTCCCGAGGACGTTGTTGCCCTGCTCGGGGCTGGAGCGCAGTTGGAGGGGCGGCGACTTGTTCCACATGACGATGCCCACCCCATGCGCGGGCGGGGCATCCGCGTCCGGCGGACGCACGGGGAGGGGAGACGCGGGCTTGATGACCGCTGGGGTGTTGGCGCGCGTCAGCCCCACGAGCTTCCCCGTCTTGAACGCATCCGACAGGCGCTGCTTCATCACGGGGTCGGCCGGCCACGTCGCGGAGCCCGGGGTCGCCGCGCAGGCGGTGTACATCTCCCGGACGGCCTGCCGGTGCGTGCGCATCCACCCGTCGAGGCACATCTGCATCACGGCGGGAGCGACCCGGCGGCTCGCGTTCTTCGCCTCCGCGTCGCTCCACAGCACGACAACGTAGGTGGCCCCGCCGCCGGAAAGTACCCACTGCTTCGACATGGCTTCCCTTCAGGTGACGGGGGCCATGGATGCTAGCCAGTTGGCCTGGGGCGGACCAGGGGAGGGGAGAGCGCCTGGCCCGCTGTCTCTTGGCGTCGGCGGTGCACCCTCCCCACCTGAGCCAGAGGGGAGGCGTTGTTCCCACCGTGGAGGTCACCGTGAGGCGCTTGATTCACATGCTGCTGGGGGCAGGGGCCTTGTGCCTCCTGGCGCCGTACGGAGCGGAAGCCCGGTTGCTCAAGAGCGCCCAGGGCGGCTACTGCGTCGGCGTGGACCCTGCGAGCAAGAAGGATGGCGCGGACATCAAGCTCTTCAAATGCGATGGCAAACCCAACCAGCAATGGACCCGCAAGCAAGTGGCGACCGGCGTCTACACCTTCGTGAATCAGCAGAGCGGGAAGTGCATGGGGGTGCAGGACGCAATGGAGACGCCTGGCGCGAGCATCCAGCAGTACGCGTGCGACGGCTCCGAGAACCAGAACTGGGTGTTCGGTGCGTGCGGGAGCGACACCTGCACGGTGAACAGGAACAGCAACCTCTGCCTCTCGGCCCCGCGCCTGGGACACGATGTCCGGATGGAACAGCTCCAGTGCGAGGGCGGGAAGACCCAGGCCTGGTCCCAGTTCTGACGCAGAGATTGTTTGACGCGAGCGTCGAGGCTTGATCCTCTCCGCGGATGAGCACTCATCCCATCGACTTCGACCCTCAGCTGGCCGCCCTCCTGCCCGCGCTGGAGGGGTATGTGCCCCGGAAGATGACGCTGGAGCAGCTGGAGCACTTCCGCGGCTTGAGCCGTGTGACGCGGGAGGACCTGATTGGCGACGCGAAGGTCCACTGCGTCGATTACAGCATCCCCGGTTATCAGGGCGCCGAGATCACGGTCTCCGTCATTGCCCGGCAGGGCCATTCGGTTCCGGGGCCGGCCGTCTATCACATCCACGGCGGCGGCATGGTGATGGGGACCCGCTTCGCCGGAGCGAAGCCGCTCGTGGACTGGGCGCTCCGTCATGACGCGGTCTGCGTGACGGTGGAATACCGGCTGGCGCCCGAGCATCCGGCGCCGACCCTGGTGGAAGACTGTTACGCGGGGCTGCTCTGGATGGCGGCGAACGCCGACCGGCTGCGGTTTGATCCGAACCAGCTCGTGATTTTCGGCGGGAGCGGCGGCGGCGGGCTCGCGGCGGGGACCACGCTCCTGGCGCGGGATCGGCAGGGCCCGAAGCTGTTGGGGCAGCTGCTGCAATGCCCGATGCTGGACGACCGCAATGAGACGGAGTCCGCCCGTCGGTTTGATGGTGTCGGGGTCTGGGATCGCACCAGCAACCTGACGGCCTGGCGGGCGGTGCTGGGCGAGCGCTGTGGAGGTCCGGACGTGTCTCCCTATTCCGCGCCCGCGCGCGCCACGGACCTGCGGGGGCTGCCGCCGACCTTCATCGACGTCGCGGCAGGGGAGACGTTCCGGGACGAAGCCGTCGCCTACGCGCGCGGCATCCTCGATGCGGGCGGCGAGTGCGAGCTGCATGTCTGGGGCGGAGCCTTCCACGGCTTCTACGACATCGCCCCTCAGTCCGACGTGGCGCGCGCCTGCATTTCGACGCGCGACGCATGGCTGGGACGGATGTTCGCCCGACGTGCTCCGCCGGCCCCGTGACCGCGATCAGGGCTGCGCCACGCCCGTCTCGTACGCCTTGAGGACGGTCTGGGCACAGGCGCGTGACTTCTCGCCCTCCTCGGTGCCGAGCTGACGGCTGCGGGCCAGGACCATGTACCGGGTCCTGGCGGCGTTCACCCAGGGGTAGAAGCCGAAGGCCCCCGCCGACGAGTGGCCCGTCACGGTCCAGGTGCCGTTGACGCGCTCTCCTTCAATCCAATGCCCGAGCCCGTAGTACGCCTCGCCCGCGCCGGACCACGGCGTGTAGGCCACGTTGGGGCCTCCCGACCAGGCAGGGACGGAGTCGACGGTCAGCTTGGAGGACAGCGCATACTGGTTGTTGATCAGCTTCATCAGGAAGACGCGGTACTGCGCCGCGCTGCCGGAGAAGCCTCCCGCCACGGCGACGTCGCTGTCGGACTCCGGGAAGGTGGTGTCCAGCAAGGGGTTGAGCCAGTCCATGACGCTCAGGAGGCCCGTGCCCCTGCGCGCGCCGATGTCATCCAGGGCCAGCTTCTGCATGTGCCCGCCGTTGTAGAAGAAGCGGCCGTTCTGGAGCAGGCGGTAGGAGACGTCCTTGAAGGAAGGCCCGTAGCACGCGGAGACGGTCGTCCCGGCGGCGTCACACAGCGTGGTGTTCTCGTCGATGTAGCCGCTGGTGAAGTTGAGCTGTTTCTTCTCCTCCGCGGTGAGGTTCGCGTACCCCTTGGACTGCACGTAGGCCCCCGCGTACAGCCACTTGCTCGCGGACGCGATGGGCATCACCGTCGAGGCCGTGACGCCGCTGCCTTTCGTGAAGCCGTAGAGCGGCCCTGACCCGTTGCCAATCTCCCAGTAGAAGTTGCCGAGCGGCTTGCAGCCCGCCGCGTTGTGGGCGGTGTCCAGCGCGGCCTGCTCGTACACGGTGAGGGCCGCCTGGGACGTTCCCCAGGTCACGCTCTCGCCGGAGTCGAGCGTGTCCTCCGGGGCCCCACATCCGGCACTGCCCAGGGCCCACACCGCGCACGCCCAGATGAACTGCGTCGTTCCGCTTCGCTTCATGGGGAATTCCTCCAGGAAAGCCTCCATGAACCCGGACCGCGCGCGGAAGTTGCGGTCAGAACCTGAAGTTCCATTGGGCAAGGTGCGTCAGGTCGCTCGCGCCTCCCGTGGGGATGCGCTCCGGCACGGGCTGGCGGTGCGCGGGGGCGGGCAGGTCCACCGCGATGCGTTTGACCCCGGTGGTCTTGTCGAGACCGCCGCACCAGCTCTGCCAGCGCTCGCCGTTCAGACGGTCGCGGAAGCCGAGTCCCGCCACCTGCTCCGCCGTGGGCGGAGTGGGGGAGAGCAGGTCGAGGTACTCCATCCGGCCTCGCAGGACGCCCCGGCCGTCGGTGCGCACCTCATGGCAATAGGCGGCGCCCCACAGGTCCTCGCGGAAGCGGATGGCGTACACGCTGCCCGGCGTCGGCGGGCCGGAGATGGACCTGGGCCGGGGGCCGGCCGGGCTGGCCGTCTTGCGGCGCGCGGCGGGCGTTGCTGGCGGCGGGGTGGGCTCCACCTGCGGTCGCTGGAGATGGCCGAACAGCGTGGCCACCAGCGTCTCCTGGAGTCCCTCCTTCGCGGACCACCACGCCAGCGGCGCCGGCACCTCCACGCGCACCGAGGGACGGCGGTCGCGCTCGATGGCGGTCGTGAAGCGGGTCATCAGGCCTGGATGCTCGGGTGTCTGGAGGATGCCGATGAACGCGAGCACCTCCAGCACGGTCCCGCAGCGCGAGGGGCGGTTGGCGCTCAGAAGCCCGGCCTTGTGGAGCGCGGTGCGTGCCTGGCTGTAGCGCGCCGTGGCGGGAAGGGCACGCAGCAGGTCGAGCACCTGGTGGAACACCCAGACATCCCGCGGCGTGGGCCTGGGCCAGGAGGCAGGCGGGCTGTCGATGGCGGCGCTCAGGGCGAGAGCGCCGTTGACGGGTTGGGCGTCACCCCAGCCCGCGCCCTCCAGGTGACGGAAGTACGCGGCCTGGGTGGCGTCGATGGCGCCTGCCTCGAAGAAGCAGACGCGGCAGCTGCCGCCGCGCATGGACTCCTCGGCGTGGACCGGCATGGCACGGCCCAGGACGGCGGCGGGCAGCACGGTCAGCCAGGAGAGATCGGCTGACACCATCGAGGCCACGAACGCATCGGCCGCGGCGCGCAGGTCGACCTTGGAGGCGGCCTGGCGAAGCTTGTCGATGGCTTCGTCATGTCCCCACCGGATGAAGACATTGGGCACCAGACCGGCGTCCCGCAGTTGCTGATGCTCCGCCTCCGTGAAGGTGGAGGGGATCCGGTGGCTGTAGCGGCCCTCCGCATCGAAGAAGCTGTTGCGCGAGTTGTAGACGCGGGCCAGCAGGGCCATGACGGCGGGATCGGGATGGATCATCTCAAGGGAGCGGTGCGGGAAGAGCCTTCCGTTCTATCGTAGCGAGATGGACTCCTCCCCTGAACACCAGAGACACACCTTGTGGAAGCTGAACTACGCGAGCTTCTTCCTGGCGGCCCTGAAGACCATCGGTCCGGTGACCCTCGTGTGCTCGGTGGGCTTTGGACTGGCGCAAGGCTGGCCGGGGTTCAACGTCACGGCCTTCGTGACCGGGTTGTTCATGTTCGGCTTCCTCTTCGGCCTGTTCGGAATCCTCTTCCTGGTCTTCAAGGTGGATGCTCACGGTTCGACCTATTGCAAGGACCCGCTGATGCATCTGGAGCCGTCGGGGCACGACCTCTCCGCGCGAGATGCAGCCGGAGCACTCCTGGGAAGGGTCTCCAGCGGCACCTTGCGCGTGGTGCACGTGAACGTGATGCAGGGGAAGCGGGGCCTGATGGGCGCGCTGCGCCTGGATCACGCGAAGGGCTCGGTCTGGCTCAGTCCCTACCAGTGGATCGGTGCCTGGCCGGGACTGCGGTCCGAGTCCTTCTACGAATCAATTCATTACGTCGAGGATCCCCTGTTCGACGCGCTGTCGCGACTCGCGGAGTAGCGGGGAGTCACGGCCAGAAGCGGACCAGGCCCGGCTCCGGAAACGTGTGTGCGAGCAGACAGCCATTCGGCTCGCGGATGAAGCCAGACACGGAGGTCAACCGGCTGTCCAGCGGGACGAGACCGTTGGTGCCAAACCCCATGTCCACCACCCCCTGCTGGGTGAAGCGCACCACCGCCAGCCCTCGACCCCCTTCGATCTGTCCCACCGTGTAGGGCGTGCTCGCGTCATCGAAGAACAGCTCGCCGGCCGAACCGACGGCGAGCAGGCGCGGCGGCATCGGGTAGGTCCCCGCGGTGGAGATGCGATAGCCGTTCTCGTCGTACCACTGCACGATGAGGTCGAACTTGGGGGCGGCCGTGTTGAGCATCGAGACGAACCGTCCGCGCCCGTCCGCGACGACGTTCTGATGGAGGGAGCGACTGCTTTCCATGTTCCATGAAGCCACGCCGGTCGCTCCGTTCAGGCCGACGAACCCCAGCCCGTGCCAGCCCGAGTCGCTGCGGTCGAAGAGCGTGACGGCGATGACGATGCTGCCATCCTTCCGCTGGATGGCCTCGTTGAGCTGGTCGAAGCGCTGCTCACTCTCAGGGAGCGCGAACGTCATCCGCCCCTCCGTTCCGAACCCCGCGGCGGGCCTGCCATCCGCCTCCCACCGCTGCACCGCGTAGACGTCCGCTCCCCCCTGGGCCGCGTCGTAGTACGACAGGACCAGCGATACCCGGCCCGCGGCGTCCGCGAGGAGTTTGACCCTGGAGCGGGGACTGGCGTTGAACGACGCCGAAGCGACGCCCTCGTCCCCGAAGCTCGTATCGAGCATGCCCGAGGCGAGAAAGCGCGAGACGAGGAGGGTGCAGGGGGGCGCGTTCTGGGAGTCGTGGCAGTCGGCGGCGGTGCCCGCCACGAGGCTCCCTCCCGTGGGCAGGGCCTTGATCGCGAGCAACCGCGCCACCGCCGGACGCGGGTGCGTCACCGTCCCGAGCATCCCGAACGTCAGGTCCGGGACACCGTCCGAGAGGTGGCGCTCGAGCACGAAGCCATCACCCCCCGGGAAGGAGCCGGAGGCGATGGCATGTGCCGTGAGCACCTTGCCGTCCGGGAGCACGTCGACGAACCGCGACGTATCCGTCCAGCCCAGGGGCACGACGGGGAAGGTGGGGTCGAGCGCGAAGGAGGGGCCCGCGACCCGCACTCGCAACGGACGCGAGATGGACCGGCCCTCCGCCGTGGCCACCAGCGTGGCGTCGAGGAGGGTCCCCGGCCCGACGCGCCCGGACACACTCACGACCAGCGCCGCCGCGTTCGTGTCCGCGGACACCGACCGGTCGGCCACGAAGACCTCGGAGGGCAGGCCGCGGACGGAGAGGGTGACGGGGCCGGTGAAGCCCTCGTGCCGCTCGACGCCCACACGCAGGACCGCGAAATCGTCGCTGCGCACGAGCAGCTCGGACGGGGCGCTCAGGTCCACAGGCAGGAGCAGGGGCACGTCCGGGCCGGCATCCGGTGCGCCGCCATCGGTATTGCCGCCATCCGTGGCGCCGCCATCCGCGGGGCCCGCGTCGGGTGGCACGAAGATGGTCCCTGCATCGCAGGTGGCGCCGGCACAGGAGGCGTCGGGAGTCGAGGTGGACGCATCCTGACCGCCCGCATCAGCCAGGGGGCCGACGGGGCCGGGCTTGACGGGATCTTCGTCGCCGCAGGCGGTGGCGAGCGGGAGGAGGAGGGCGAGCGCCACGAAGAGGGCGCGCCCGGACTGCGGAGGACGGGAGGGCTGGGACCGGTGGGTCATGGACGTGAGCAGGGGTTGGGGTGCCTGCCTATACGTCAAGCCCACCGGTCCTTGGCTGGAGGCCCGGTCGATTCCGCCCGCCTACGGCTTCGGTGCGATGGAGACCTTCACGCCCTCGCTCCACACCTTGTGCTCGTCCGCGTAGTACAGGTACGCGCGGCTGGAGGGGCCCGTGTAGGTGCCGGGCACCGCGGCCACCAGGGACAGCGGCACGTCGATGCGCTTGTGGGGCTCCATCCCACGCCAGTACAGGACGACGTCGCGCCCGAGCACCTCGTACGCATCCACCACCTGCCGCTTCACCAGCTCCTTGAGCTGGTCGTGCCGCACTTCCAGTCCGCCCGGCACGCCGAAGATGGCCACCGCCGTGGGAAGCCGCTGGCCCGTGCGGTTGGCCACCCTCACCCGCGCCTCCGTGGGCTCACCCTCGGTGAGTGCCGTCTTCGCCAGCGCCACCTCCAGCGTCACCGCCGTGTCCTTGGAGCTGTCCGGCGTCAGCATGTTGTAGGTGACCTCCACCGAATACGGCAGCTCCGCGCCCCCCTCCATCCGCAGCTCCACGCGGCGCTCGCCCGTGCCGAGCAGCGCGCTCACGTCGGGCAGCTTGAGGGCCTCCTGGGACGAGCCGTCGAAGCGCACCGGTTCACCCACCGGGCGGCCATCCACGTAGACGCGCACGAGCCCCGGGGTGAGCTTGGACGCACGCGCCTTGTCGTAGGCGATGATGGCGCGCAGCGCGAGCACCGTGCTCTGCGTCGCGCCGTAGCGACCTCCGTCGCTGGATTCGGCGACGAACTTCATCGCGCGCTCCACGTTGCCCACGTAGGCGGGGTCGCGCATCCACGCCAGCGCCGCCAGCGCGGTGGTCTCGATGTTCAGCGTCTCTCCGGAGCTGCCCACGATGGACTGGGTCGCGCCGCCCACCACGCCGTCCTGCCCCTGCGCGGAGGCAAGCCGGCCCATCAGCTTCCGGGCTTCGGCGGTGTCTCCGGCGAGCGCCAGCGCGTTGGCCGCCAGGGCCACCACGTAGCTGTTGGGGCTCTTCGCCGCCGCGGCCTTCACCGAGGCCACCTCACGCGACAGCTCCTTCGCCTGCGAGGCCGGCTGGCCCGCGCTCTCCAGCAGCGTCCAGAGGATGTACGCGTTCGACGTGTCCGCGTCCTCCACCCACACGTGCAGCGCGCGGCGCTTGCGGTTGAAGCCGCCCTGGCCGTCCCGCTGCTGGAGCAGCCACTCGCGCGTGCGCTCCAGCATCGCGGCGTCCACGTCGCGCACCTGGCGCATGTCCGTGAAGTGCAGCAGGCCGAACGCGGTCAGCGCCTCATGGCCCGGGCTCTGCCCGAACCACTCGTAGCCCTTCTCGGACGTCTCGTAGCCCACCAGCCGCTGGTAGCCGCGCTCCAGCTTCTCTCGCGCGCTCGCCACCAGCTCCGGGTTCACGCCGGTGTGCGTCTGGAAGTACTGCTGCGCCATCGTCATGGGGTAGGTCGTGGAGCTGGTCTGCTCGAAGCAGCCGGAGGGCTCCTGGATGAGGCGGGCCAGCGACTCCGTCATGTTGGCCAGCGGGCCGGGGTACACGGCGATGGACGTGCGCACGCTGCCGGGCACCAGGCTCTGGGGCAGCATCACCCGGTGCTCCGCCGGTGCCTTCGAGGACAGCAGCCCGCCAAAGGACACGCGGCCCGGGAAGCCCCGGGGCTTGATGGACAGCGTGCGGGTGACGACGTCCGTGTACTCGCCCGCGCTCGCCGTGAGCTTCACGTCCACCGGCCGCGCCTTCTGGCCAATCTCCAGCGAGAAGAGCTGCCGGCCCCGCGCCTGCGACGCCAGCTCCAGCGTGGAGCCGCCGGAGACCTTCACGTCCCCCTTCAGCTCCACCTTCACGCCCGCGCCAGACAGCCGCGCCTCCGTCCCGTTCACCAGCGCCACCGGCAGTCGCACCACGTCTCCGGACGTCACCTCGAGCGGCAGCTTGGGCTCCGCGTAGAACGGCTGCACGGACTCCAGCTCCGCCACCGCTGAACCGAGCGCACCGTCACCGCCCACCGCTCCCGCGAACGCCTTGAACGTCGTCACCGAGTCGCTCATCGCGAAGGACACCCGCGCCTCACCGGTGCGGGCATCCGTGCGCACCCCGGCGTTCCAGTAGAGCGTCTCCGCGAAGTCGACCCGGTCTCCCGCCTTGCGGTTGGGCCGCGCGGTGTGCGCGAACTCGCGGAGGTAGATCATCTGCCCCTGGATGACCTGCTTGTCGGCGAAGCGCATGTCCCTCTTCGCGCGAAGGGCCCTCCGCTCCATCGGCGCCTCTTCCTCCTTCGCCACCTGGAGCACGGGGGCCGGTGCCTCCACTTCCGGGGCGGCCTCCGCCGGGGGCAGGGGAGGCGGAGCCGCCGCGGCGACGGGGGCCATCTGGGGGACGGCCGCGCCCTCGGCCAGGCCGGCGAAGGCGTCATCCTCGTCCATGACGTTCCGGTCCATCAGGGGCCGTTCCGGTCGCTGCAAACCCGCCACGGCAGCGCCGCGTCCGGCCTTGCTGATGGACGACGGCCGGGGCTTGCGGACGGGCTCCTGCGGCCAGCGCACCGCGAGCACGCGCATCGCCGCGTCACCATGCCGGGCGAGGAAGTCCTTCGTGTCGGTCAGCGCGAAGCGCCGCCAGCCCTGCGTCCCCAGCAGCAGGTCCACCGCCAGCTTCGACTTCGGATTCTTCGCGTCGAGGTAGAGCTGCGCGTCGGCCAGCTCCTTCACCTCCGGCTCCAGCAGCACCATGACCGGGAGCTGCGGCGCCTGGTCGCGCTTCTCCTGGAGCTCCAGCACCGCGTCATCCGTCACGGTGAGCATCACCAGCGCGGAGACCGGCTGGCCGCCGCGCGTCGTCCGGGCCGTGAGCCGTACCGGACCACCGGGCACGTAGCGCGTGCGGTCCGCCTTCAACTCCACGGACAGCTCCTTCGAGGGCTGGCGGAACACCAGCCGCTCCGCGACGGGCCGCCCGTCGTGGTCCCACACCGTGGCGACGAGCACGCCGTCCGCCTCGCCCGGATCCAGCGTCACCGGCCCGCCCTTCACGTCGCCCAGCACCGCGGAAGCGACACGCACCTCGCGCTGGCTCAGCGTCACCGTCGCGCGGCCGACGCTGTTCAAACCCACGACGAGCTGCACCAGCTTGCCCGCGGGCACCACGTCCTCGCGCACGCGGATGACGGCGCCCCTCGGCTTCACCTCCGGCAGCGGGAAGCGCTTCCGGATGCCTGACGGCGAGTCGATGCGCAGCGCGTACCGCACACCCGCCTGCGGGGTCAGCTCGAAGCGGCCGCGGCCCTCGTGCTCCGAGCGCACCTGGGCGACCACCTTGCCGCTGTCCACCTCCACCACCTGGCCCACCAGGTCCGCCGGCTTGCGCGCGGGCGTGCGCGCCTCGAAGTAGACGCGCGAGGCGAGCCCCGCCACCAGGTCGCCGCCCTCCGGGTACAGGGCCAGGTCCAGCGTCTGGAGGAGGATGGGGATCGTCTTCGCCGCGGACTCCACCACGCCGCCGTCCTCGATGGTGAAGGCCAGCGTGCCCTCGCCGCGCTCCATCGCCGAGGGCAGCGGGAAGCGCACCGTGCAGCGCCCCTTCGCGTCCACCGTGCAAGGCACCTGCGCCACGGTGGCGCCATCCACGAGCGCATTGGCCGTCACCTTCGCGCCCTCCGGCACGCCGCCCTCCGCGCGCTTCACGTCCAGCGTGGCGGTGACGGTGTCGCCCGGGCCGTAGCCATCCCGGAGGAACTCAATCTGGGACTTGAGCCGGGGGGCCCGGTAGGCGCGCACGTCGAACTTCCGCTCCGCGGGGGCCGCGCCCGTCCACGGGTAGGTGACGCGCAGGGTGTACTCGCCGCCGGGCTGGCCCGCGGGGATGGGCCAGGCGTAGCCCCAGACGGAGTCAGCCGTGGCCGCCGTGCTGGTGGTGACGACGTCTCCCTTGGGCCCGCGCACCTCCACCTGAGCCTGGAGCGAGCCCTCGTTGGGCTTGCGGCTCAAGGCCTCCAGCACCAGGCCCCGCACCAGCACCTGCTCCCCGGGCCGGTAGAGCGGCTTGTCGGTGGTGACATGGGTCAGGTAGCGGTTCTCGCCGCCCAGGGAGCGTGTGGTGGCCCGGGCCGCGAGGACCTGGGGCGACAACATCACGAAGACGGCGGCGAACCCCAGCGGCAGGAGCGCGCGCAGGGCAAACGGGAAGAGGTGGGCCATGGCGACCTTCAACGGACGGCCCCGCCAGAAGTTCTGACCCTCTCCTGGAGGTCCTGCCGGTTCCGCGGCGCTCCGAGGGGAGTGCCACGGAGGATCCGATCCTTCAGCGGCGTGGGCAGCGCGACGATGTCTCCACGTTCGGCCACGGTGGCGACATCCGCCCCTCTCACTTTGCGCGCACTCAGGGCGTGAGAAAAAATGGGCCTTCAGACTCGTCGAGCCAGCCTTGCGCGATGGCGAGCAGGAGGTTGTGGGCGACGAGTGAGAGCAACCACGCAGCTTCGGCTCGCTTGCGACCTCGTACGTGAAGCCTGCGCAGTCCTTGTCGCTCCTTGACCTGCGCGTTGAGCAACTCCGCCGTCGGTGCGCGCTGGGCGTAGGTGCGCTTGCCTGCGGGTGTCTGCATCCGCGCACGCCACGCATTGATAGGGTCGCCTCGTCGGCCCCCGCTCCGCTCCTCCTGTGGAAGCAGGTTCTTGCGCGCCGGTAAGGGAGAAAAGACACGAATGCCCTGTGACTCGAGCGCGGAGAAGACCTTGAGATTCCGATAGGCCCCGTCCACCAACCAGGCTTCGGGCTTGAGTCCCAGGACGCGGGCGACCCAGTGCACCATCGGGAGCAGCTGTGCTGAGTCCGCCCCTTCATCGGTGACACGACCGGCCAATGCCAACCTGCTCTCGACGTCCGAGACCGCCTGCGCGTTGTAGGCGGGACGGAAGCCGCCGTCTGGCATGCGCATCACCTGGGCCTGTGGGTCGGTGAGAGAGGCTCGGGGTTCGCCATGAGCGACCCCCTTCGCACGTTTCTTACGTCGTGCTGCTGCCGGCAATGCAGCGAGCGCGAGTGCCGCCCGGGCCTGTAAATCGGCCCGAGCGCGTTCCCGTGCTGCACGTGCCTTGGTGCTCGCGCCCTGCCGGCACGGGCCGGCGGCAGCCGCCTCCGCTGCCCGCTTCCGCAGGGTGGCCTTGCGGTGGAAAGAGGCAGCCCCTGCGGAGGCACGCACACGCGTGCCGTCCTGCGCAAGTCGCCGTGGCCGGTGTACGGCGCCGCGGCTGCACAGGTCATCCAGCAGCTTGCCCAGCAACGCCCGGAAGGCAGGGCCTGAATGCGTCATGAAGGAAGACAGCGTATGCGCCGACACGCTGACGCCGCCGCACAACCACCAATACGCAACGTCCGTACGCAGCCTGGCCGCAATGGCGTGAGCACTGGAGAGGCCCTCCATCTGCCCATACACCCACAGCGCCAGCAGCAGCCGAGGGTCCACCGCCGAACGACCCGCGTGATGTGGACGCGAACGGATGGCGCGCTCGAAGTCCGACATGTCCAGCGCTTCGACAGCCGCCCAGACGGCGCGCACCGGATGACCTGGGTCAACCAACTGCTCGTAGGTCCGCGCCGCCAGCACCTGCGTCCGTTTCGGCCGGAGCACGCGCACTCGCGACCGTCTGCGCCCCGCCATGGCGACTCATGCTCGCACAGCAGCGCTTATGCATCCCCTGGACGCATCAGAAGCGTTAAATTTTTCTCACCCCCTCAGGGCTCGTTGAAGATGAGCAGCCCGCGCGCGGTGTCCACCACGTAGACATACCCGTCGCCCGGGACGCGCATTCCAATGGCGCCCTCGTAGACGAAGCCCAATCGTTTCGGGTCGGTCTCACGATAGGTGTTGAAATAGGCAATCTCCTGGGGGCGCGTGGGGTTGGCCACGTCGAACACGCGCACGCCTTCCTGGTACCAGGCGACGTACAGCCGGGTGCCCTTCAAAATCATGTTGTGGATGGAGGTGGTGGGGCGCAGCCGGTGCTCGGCGATGAGCTGGATGTGGGCCGGGTCGGTGACATCCAGCACGCGAAGGTGCGCGCCCTCCTGCTCACTGCCTTCGAACGCGATGGTGCGGCCCGCGAAGGTCCCCACCGCGCTGGCATGGCTGTATTGCCGGTTGTAGTGGTACCGGCCCAGCTCCTTGACCTGCATGGGGTCGCTCGGGTCGGTGACCAGGAAGCCGATGTCCGTGTGGTTGATGTAGAGGCGGCCCTCGTAGGCGAAGGCGTCGTGCGGATAGCTGGTGACGAACTCCTCTGACGAGAAGGTGAAGCGGTTGAGCAGGACGGGGTTTTGAGGGGACGTGATGTCGAAGATGATTGTCTGCTGGGGTCGCAGCGCCATGGCGTAGAGCCGGTCGCCCTCCACGAACAGGGTGTGCACATCCAGGGGGGCGCCGCTGGGCACGCTGCGGAGGTAGGTCGGGTCCCCCGGATTCGAGATGTCATAGAGGATGACGCCGGAGGCGCGGGTGGCGATGTAGAGGACGTCGTCCTTGGCCCACGCGGCGTTCCAGTACCCGTCGTCCGGCAGGGCAATGACCTTCTTCAGCACGGGGTGGCGGCGGTCGCTGACGTCGAAGACCGTCAAACCTCCCGAGGGCATGTAGTTCTTGAGCTGGATGGACACCACGTAGGCATGGTTCTTCGTCACGTAGACGTCCGCCGGAAAGCCAAGCCCGACGAAGGATTCGGAGACGAGGTCCAGGCCCCCGGAGGACTCGGCCTCACCGCGGCCCCAGGTCATGCGCTCCGAGTCGAACGTGCCCTTCTCCGCGAGCACGCCGTTGCTGCAAAACGCATAACAGCCGGTGATGTGGTTGCGTTCGGGAGCGTCGCAGCCCGCCAGCGCATACTTCGTGACCACGCCCCGGGTCGTGGTGAAGATGCTCGCGAGGAACAGGCCCCGCTCATCGAACTGCTGTCGGGTGAGGGGCGTGAAGTTCAGGGTTCCGGCGCCGCCATCCTCCGGGAGCAGGATGCCGGCGCCGCCCCATGGGTACTCGCCGGAGGTCGAGCGCAGCTCCGTCTGGTAGATGCCGTGCCGTGCCACTGTGCGGAGCGCCCCGAGATTGCACTTCGACAGGTCGAAGAGGGCAGGGGTGTCGCAGTCGAGCGGGGTCCCGAGCGGGGGAGTGAACTCGCAGGGAGCGAAGACGCCGCGGTCAATCCAGTCGCCCTTCTCCTCGATGGGAGTGGAGGTGCCATCCCACCCCACGACAGGGGGCGTGCCGGCATCCGGTGCCCCTCGGGTGTCAGCGCAGGCCGTCAGCAGCACGGGGCAGGCAAGCAACAGCACTCCCAGACCACGGGGAAGACAGGTCATCGATGGGCTCCCTTGCGGGTGGAGCACGGCCGATGCGTCGGGACGCACCCGCAGTGCAGAATCGCTCTCCGACTAGAGAGCCCCGCGCCACCGCCGTGATGCATCCGGTTCCAGGATTGTGTCCTGGCGAGGTGTCACCGGGGGGCGCATGAGCACCAACGCGTGGGGGCGCGGCGGCTTCAGCGAGCCTTGAATCTTGTCTGGCTGTTTTTCACAATTAGTGTGAGCAATGAAATCCGGACGCTCAGGCACTTTGAGAGGAGCAGCGGCGATGAGACTGTTCAGGTCGATGTGGGTTCTTGGCTGTGGCGTCCTGGTTTCATGCGGCGCCCCGATGCAGGACGAAGAGGCGGCGGTGCTCGGCACGCAGCAAGCGGGCCTTGTCCAGGTCTTCACCCAGCAGACGGACTTCACGGCGGCCACTGGAGCCACCCTGCTCACGTTCCCCGCGAACGCGTTCGACGCGTATCCCGACCATCCGTCGGGCGCGGGGTCGAGCTGCGGCCCGACACTGCCGGGCATCGACCTGCCGTGGGGCTCCAGCGCGCCCACCGTCAACGTCCTGGCGCCTCGAGCCAGCACCTGGCTCTGCTTCATGGGGCCCGGCTGGAATCACAGCAACAACACGAACCCCCTGCCCGTGAAGTCCACCCTCATCGCAAACGGTGAGGACGACTTCGAAGTCGCCTTCCTGCGTCCCGTCTCCTCGGTGGGCCTGGAGCTGCTCACGAACAGCCGGGCCCAGCACAAGGTGACCCTGACCTTCACGGACGCCACCCAGGAGGTCTTCGAGGACGCGGTGCTCGATACGGGCGCCAATGCCTTCGACTTCGTGGGCTTCCAGTCCACCAAGCGCATCCGGTCCATCTTCATCGACACGACGGGCGGCGCCTCGCAGAACGAGGGCATCGCCGCCATCTGGACCGCGCCGTGACGGACTGAATCCGGCTCACCGGAGTCCCGTCACCCAGCGGGCCTCCGGCCGGTCCTTGGAGAACTCCAGCTTCGCGCCCGGACCCAGTTCGTAGACGCGTGGCCCGTCGTTCCGCAGCAGCCGCTCTGGTTGGAAGAGTGGCCCCAGGAAGGCCCTCCGTAGCGTCCTCATCGACGTCCCGACGACCTGGGCGGACAAAGGTGTTGGCTTCGAGATGACCCGTCGCTCCATGACGGAGCCATGGGAGATCCTGGTCGAGAAGAAGGAGGTCCCCTTCCCCGACCTCAAGGAAGCCCTCGAGCACTTCGCCCCCTCATCGTCGCGAGCTACCTCGGAAAGTGCGCGAGCGATGCACGCATGACCGCGAGATGGATCGACACCTGAACGAGCAGAAGCGCGAGGAGCAGGAGCGCAAGGAGCGCGCGAAGGACTCCTATCCGGAGTGACGCTTCCGTCGGAATCGGCCCACGGATCGAAAGATCCGCCGATGCCACCTGAAGCCGCGCCCTTCCGGGGGCAGTTCGGGCTGCCTACCGTCGGTCGCATGGACAACGTTGCGACGATGACGGAGCGCCTGCTGGCGGACGCGGGCCTCGGGGCGGGAATGCGGGTGCTCGATGTCGGCTGTGGAAGGGGCGACGTGACCTTCATGGCCGCGAGCCGGGTGGGCGCGCAGGGACAGGTCGTGGGTGTGGACCGCGATTCTGGAGCGATTGAGCAGGCCCGCGTGAGGGCGCGGGAGCAGGGCCTGCCGAACGTCACGTTCGTGGAGGGCGACCTCCATCAGATTCCGAAAGAGCAGGGGCTGTTCGACGCGGTCGTGGGACGGCGGGTGCTCATGTACCAGGCGGACGCCGTTGAAGCCGTGCGGGTGCTCGCACGGGCCCTGAAGCCCGGAGGGCTGATGGTCTTCCAGGAGCACGACTCGACGGTGGGACCGGCGAGCCTCACGCCCTTGCCGCTTCACGCGCAGGTGCGTGAGTGGATCTGGCGCACGGTGGAGCGCGAAGGCGCGAACATCCACATGGGCTTCGACCTGGCGTCGGTCTTCACGAAGGCGGGACTCACGGTCGAACAGGTCCGGGCGGTGGCCGTCGTGCAGACGCCGACGCAGGCGCATCCCACGGGAGCCATCGTCCGCGCGATGATCCCCCGGATCGTGAAACACGGTGTGGCGACGGGGGCGGAGCTCGACGTGGACACGCTCGACCAGCGGCTCACCGAGGAGCGCGCGAAAGCGGGTGCGACCTTCATCGGGGAGCTGGCCTTCGGAGCCTGGGCGAGGGTGCCTGGATAGGCGTGCCTGGCTTCCCAGTTCTGTATGCTCGTGGGATGTCCTCGTCATTCCTGGTGTTGGTGGTGATCGCGGTGTTCATGGGAGCCCTCATCGGCCTCTGGTTGCGCTCCTCCCATCGTGAGCAGCCCTCGGAGCCGCCCATACATCGGTCTCCCGAGGAGGGGCGGAAGAGCCTCGCGGAGTTGATTCAGGCCGGGCAGACGATCAACGCCATCAAGCTCTACCGGGAGCTCTACGGCGTCGGCCTGAAGGAGGCGAAGGACGCCGTGGAGGCGATGCGGGATGGCCGGGCGCCCATGGAACTTCCGGAGCGCCGTGAGCTGTCCGACTCGGAAGCGAACGACGCCATCGAGCGCGCCATTCGAGACAACGATCTCATCCAGGCCATCAAGCTCTACCGCGCCCAGCACGGCGTGGGCCTGAAGGAGTCCAAGGACGCGGTGGAGGCGATGCGAGCCGACCTGCTCCGGAGGGGATGAGACGCCGCCGGGCGCAGGCGCTTCGCGTCGTAGGCGGTATGCTGCTCCGTGGATTTTCATGGGGCGTTGGCCCCAGGGAGCGCGTGTCATGCCTTGGCGGAAGTCCATTCTCACGCTGGTAACGGCGGGTGTCCTGGTCGCTTGCCAGGGCGGGAGCAGTGGTGGCGATGGAGGCACCCCGCCCCCACCGGTGGATGGGGGAGGGGACGCAGGCGTGGAGGATGGCGGCGTGGACGCGGGTGCTTCCTACACCGCGGCCGTTGACGTCGCCGCGGCACGGACCGACAGCCGCCTGGCCTGCTTCAGGGGCAACGGCGAACCCGAGTGCGGTCTCCGCCTGTATCAGGTCATGGTCGAGGCCTTCGTCGATGCCGACAGCACCGCGGACTCCAACACCGGTTACGGCACCAGCCATCACAAGGGAGACCTGCAAGGCATCATCAACAGCCTTGACGCCATCAAGTCCACGGGCGTCAACGCCCTCTGGCTGACCCCTGTCTTCCACAGCGTACCGGTGAGTGGCCAGGACGACTGGGCCAGCCGCCTCGATGCCACGGGCTATTTCGCCTCGGACTACTTCAACGTCGACCCGAAGTTCGGCACCAACGCCAAACTCAAGGAGCTGGTGGAGGGCGCCCATTCCCGGGGCCTGTATGTCTTCCTCGATGGCGTGTTCGGCCACTTCAAGGTCAATGCCAGTGATTACACCTCACCGCTGGGCCGCAAGCTCTCCACCACGGGGGAGCAGGGTGGCACCGGGCGGCGAGCGGTCTATCCGGACGACCTCGACTTCTTCAAGGAGGTCGCCACGCACTGGGTGACTGAATACAAGGTCGATGGATGGCGCCTGGATCAGGCCGCCCAGGTTCCGGTGCAGTACTGGGACGACCTGCGGAGCGCCGTCGCCAGCGCCGCGGCGGGAGTGAGCTACACGAACGCTGCCGGGCAGACAGTCCACCCGCTGGGGTACATGGTGGCGGAGATCTGGAGCGGGCCGGTGGACATCGCCACCACCGGCTATGGCACCACCGCGAGCCCCGCGCTGCTGTCCGCGTTCGACTTCCCGATGCGCTACAGCCTGGTGCAGACCCTGGCCGTCGAGGAGTCCGGCACGGGGAACCGCGGGGCGAACAACCTCCAGGCCGGATATCAAAACCAGCTGGCGTACCCGGCCCACGCCATGCCGAACCTGATGCTGACCAACCACGACCTGGTCCGCTTCGGCGATCTCCTCCAGCGAGGTGCCCTGGCGGAGCCCGAGGACAACGCGTGGTGGGCGCGGCACAAGGCCGCCTTCAGCGTCATGGCCGAGTACAGCGGCCCCATCACGCTCTATTACGGGGATGAGGTCGGGCAGGAGCTGCCGGGCTTCGCGGCCAAGGAGGACAACGCGACCTGTGCCGTCCGGGGCGTCTGCGACGACCATGTCTCCCGGACCTCCGCCATCGTGGACGGCATCCCGACCACGGTGGGGGCGCCCGCCACGGTGCTCTCGCCCGCGCAGGCGGACCTGAAACACTACGTCGCTTCACTGATGGCGCTGCGCGACGCCCATCCCGCGCTGGCGAATGGCAGCCGGACGCACATCTACTCGGACGAGAACGTCTACATCGACCGCAAGGACAAGGGCACCGACAACGTCTTGTATGTGTTGAACGCGAAGGAGACGCCCGCGGTCATCACCGTGGCCGGGACGGCCATTGGCAGCGCGGGAGCCCTCGTCGGGCTGCTGGGAGGCGCGGATGTGGCGCTCTCGGACGGGCACCATGAGATTGCGCTGAAGCCGTTCGAGGCCCGGTTCTTCGACATCGCTTCGCCGACGGCGGAAGGGCCACAGACAGGACCGGGAGGAGGGCTCTCCGGTCAGGGACCGCTGGCGCGTTGCGACGCTCCGACGGTCGATGGGCTCGGCCCGCTGGGCAAGGAGCTCTTCATCCGGGGCAGCTATGTCGGTGGGGACAACTTCGGTGCGACGCCCGCGAACCGCCGGTTCGCCTACAAGGGCGACAACATCTACCAGGTGGTGGTCAACGAGCCGGACGTCACCGCCTATACCTTCAAGTTCGCCAGCGCGGACTGGTCCACGGAGCTCGCGGTGTCGGGAGGGGCCCCGGTGGTGATTGCCTCGGAGCAGCCCATGTCGCTCGCCGCGGGCCCTGGCAAGGAGTCCTCCCTCGCCATTCCGGAGGCCGGCGACTACGTGTTCAGCTTCCGCATCAATGCCACGAACAACGGCGGCGAACTGATGGTGAGCAGGTGCCCGTGAGCCACTGAGCCGGGCTTCTCGGGATGGAGGCGGCGGGATTCGAACCCGCACCGGGCGGTGCGAAACTCCCAGCAGGATCGCGCCCTTACCTCGCTACCGCTCGGAGCGACCCGGATTCGATATCCCGCCGCATGACCTGTTGTCCCGCCATGTTCCGCCCCATGCCGCAGCTTCATGCGACATACGTGCAACATGGCGGGACTGGAGTTGAGCCTCTTCGCAGGCAGCGTGGCTAATTCGTGCTGATCTCGTCCTGGGACACCTGGAGGCCACGGGGGCGCCGCATGCCCAACTCGACCATCACCTCGCGGGATCGCTTCGCCATTTCGTGAAGCTCCGACACCGCTTCCTTCCGACCGTAGGCGTCTCCCTCTCCGAGCCAGCGGCGCAGGTCCGCCGCCAGTTCCCTCGCTGTCTGGTAGCGGGCTTCCGGGCGGGGCTGAAGCAGCTTGCGCAGTGCCAGGCCTAGCCCCTGCGGCAGAGGGGCAACCAGCGCATCCAGGTCCGCTTGTGAGTAGGTCGCTGCCCGCCAGATCGCGTCCTCCACGCCAACAGGACTTCCAGCGAGCCGAGCCCGCCTGACGGCACGTCGGAGTCGTATGCGCTGCCTGATGGAAAGCGAGTCCTTCACCTCTTCGGTCAAGGCGTCCGGGGCATCCAGGAGGTTCTTCCCCGTAGCGAGTTCAAGCAGGACATTGCCAAGCGCGAAGAGGTCCGCTCTCGCATCCACCCGGCCCGTCAGGAGCATTTCCGGGGAGGAGTAGAACGCATCGCCCTGCGACTGGCGCACCGTGGACGAAACGCGGCCGGGCAGGTCCGACAGGGCGAGCCCAAAGTCTGAGACCTGCACGTCGCCGTTCCAATCGACGAAGATGTGCTCAACGTCGAGCGCCCGGTGGACGATGTTGAGGGAGCGCCCCTGTTCGTCCTTCGCCTCATGGGCATGCTCCAGGGCCTCGGCGACGCGCGCCCCGACGTGGAGGGTGAAGAGGGGAGAGAACCGGCGACCGCACTCCCCCGAGAGCGTCAACAGGGTGTTGATGCTGTGCCCCGACGGATGCTCGGTGATGACGTACCAGCACCCCTCCGCCTTGTGCAGCCCATGGACACGGAGGATGCCTGGATGGTCGAGGTACGTCGCGAGGCGCACCTGATCTTCCAGCTTCGCCCGCGCCCGCTTGACGCGGGGCACCTCCAGTAACTTCGGAACACCCACGGCCTTGAGCAGCACCTTGCCCCGGATGTTGCCCTCGGAAGTACGGCGCCGGGCCAGCAGGAGACTCAACCCGTGGTGGACCTCTCCCAGGTCTTCGCGGAACTCGTACTGGAAGCCATCCCGCGTGAAGAGAATCGCCCCGCGTGGAAGCCTGAACTCACTTTCCGACATGCTCTTTCCTCCTCTTCGCGCAGGCATCCGAAGGCCGACGCGTCGTGGGCGACGTTACCTGTGGGATGGGCCGTCGTGGAACGACCCTGGGAGGTCATGTCGCGTTTGAGGAGGAGGGGGCGAAATCAAGCACCTACCCATCACGTCGCCCCGGGGCCGCTCATGGCCAGCGATCCACCACTGTCCCGGAGCCCCGATTGGATGCCTTCACCCTGCCGTCCTTGAACGCCACGACAGTCCCCTCGTGCACGAAGCAAATGGGTTGCTCGTCCTGCCCCGGGAGCTTCACGCGGTCGTACCGGATGACGAGTGCCGGCCCATCCGCACGTCCCATCTTGTCGGAGAGGTAGTAGGCCTTGCCGTAGAAGCGCGTCCCACGAGGGGCGACCGCGCCCTGCCGGTCATCGTTGACGCCTTTGGGGACCACCCCCACCACCTCCGTGCCAGCGGTGAACCACACGTGTTCAAACATCGCTTGGCGGTCATCGAGGTGAAGAGTGAATGTGTCCCCTTCCTCCCAGTGAAGTTGCTCCCTCATGGCCTCTTCCGCCCCAGCCGGCCAGGTGAAGCGCTCTGGACGGATCTGGGCACCCGGACAACCCGCCGCCAGCGCCGCGACGAGCGACAGTGACGCGCACTCGACGGCGGCAACGGACTTCTTCGGCAGGCGGAGCGCACGTCCTGGGGGCGAGGCTTCGGGGGCTGGGGTCTTCAAGGCGGATCCTTCCTTCGGGGCAGCGGCGATGGCTGGCCCCGGGACTGTCACGGACGAAGGGCCAGCAGGTGTCATGGCAGGAGGGGGTGTTTGGGGCGGTGCGGAATGGGTGGTGGCAGGAGGAGGGCGTGGGGCCGAGGCGTCGTGCGGCCCGGCAGGCCAGCCGGGGGCGCTCCCTGACGAGTGCCAGAGGGCCGCGGCCATGACGAGCGCGACGATACAAACGACGCCTGCAAGCCACCTCCCCGCGCGAAGCGGTCGCTCCATCATGGCCACATGTCGCTTGAGAGATTGCGGCGCGGAGGGCATCACCAGTGCCGCAGGTGTTGGCCCGCCGTGACGTTGTTCAGCGGGTGGATGGGCAGGCACGTCATGCTCCGTGGAGCGCGCGGTACGGAGATCCGCCAACTCGCGGCGTAGCGCCTCGGTATCGACCGGACGCCCCTTGGGGTCTCGGGCCAGGATGTTCTCGACGAGGTCGCTCAGTGCCGCTGGCACCCGCGCATTCGCCAATCGAGGGGGGGCGGCGGGAGGGCAGGGCTGTTCAAGTCGAAGCGAGGACGAAACTCCGTCGGGCGTGGGTCGGTCAGCAGTTCATGGAGCATGACGCCGACCGCGAAGATTTCGTCGGCGATCTGGAAGGCGTAGCGGGCCCGGTGCTCGTCCTTGTGCTCGCGCAGGAACTTGAACTGCTCGGGCGCGCGATAACGGTCTGTCCCTGGAGGCAAGCCCCCGTCCGTCAGGTCTTCGGCGAGTGTGTAGGTCGCGCAACTGAAATCGATGATGACGGGTTCGCCATCGCTTTTGCGGATGAGCACATTGGACAGCTTCAGGTCCCGATGCAGGACGCCCCGGCGATGCATGTATGCCAGCGCCCCGGCAATCTTCTCGAAGACCCCGAGGATTTCGCGAACAGTCGGGTGCTTGCGCTCCGCCCACTCCGCGAGCGTCCAGCCGTCCACTTAGTCGAGTACGAGGTGCAGGTTCCCACTCTCCGCCAGGCCAAATCCTTGCGGCCGGACGATGTGGGGATGGTCCAGCATGAGCAGCGCCGTCAACTCCCTCAGCGTCCGGGCATGGGTCTGCTTGGGGTCGCCGCTGGACTCCCGATGCTGGGCCACCTTGATGGCCCGGTGCCTGCCGTTCTTTTCGCCAAGGAAGACGAACGCGAATCCTCCGTCACCGAGTGGCTTGGAAACCTGCCACCCGTCAATCAACGAACCGGGCGGAACGTGAAGTAGCGTCGCGCTCATTGGGCATCCTCCGCGGAGGGCTTCGGGAAGCGCACGTCTGGAACCGTGAGCCGACGCTCCCCATCACCACGCACCTCCAGGGTGAAGATGAGGTCTGCTTTCGTCTTGGGTACTTCCACGACCGCCAGCACTCGCCCGTCCTCCCCCGGAAGGATTGCACCCGGCTTCTCGGCTACGAGTCGCGCCCGCAGGGGCATGCCGACTCGCCCCACGAATATCGCTTCTCGTGGTGTCCATGCGGGGCGTTCAAGGCTGTTCGCAATCGTCACGTCCGCCAGAATCCCCCCGTGCCCCGAAAGGCCACGAGCTTGTCCAAACTCAGCCCCTGCACAGCATCAAGCGTGCCTTTGCGGCTGGACGTCGTGACGCCCTTCGCGTCCACGTAGCCGAGTAGCACGAAGTCTTCCGGCCTCGGCACCGGGGCTTGAGCCGTGGGCTGGCAGGCCGTGTTCGGCGGCTCCGGGCGTTGCACGTCAATCAGTGCATCAACGTCGCGCGGGTCTGTCACGAGCACGAAGGCGGCCCGGGTGGGCGCTCGGCCGTCGGCGAAGAAGACCCCAATCTCCTGACGCTCGCCGTCGGTAAGGTTGGCCACGGGCTGAACGATGATCGACCGCTCGCCCGCGTCCAGGATGCGGATCCGGGATTCGTCGAAGGTGAGGGTCTTCCGCTGGATCGGCGCAGAGAACAGGAACACCGTCCGGGCCTCCGCCGCGACATGGACGACGGGCAGCGGTTCGGCGGGCGTGCTGGCGATGGTCACGGAGCGCTTATGATCAACGCGCGTCCCCGTGGCCGGCTCAGCCCCCGCAGCAGCTCCCGAGACAAGCACGAGCGCGAGAGCCAATCTGAACGGTTGGAGCAATGGTGCATGACCTCCCGAATGGGAAGGCTACCATCGCGGACACCCGCGCAGTGGGGCTCTTTCCTACAGTCAGAGCGGCGTGCTGGGCCCCTGAAACGGGTCAAGGTGCTGCACGTCCGCCGATCTGCGGGAAGCGCTCATAGGCCCGAAGGAGCGCGTCCAGGTGGGCGGGGTTGTCCAAGTCGAGCGGCGCGTCGGTGAGCTGCACGACCCAGCCGCCCGATGCCGTGCGCCGCGCCCGTGAAAGCAGGTCCGCGTCCCGAGTCAGGTCTGGGAACCCGATGGCCCGTGCGGCAGCGGCAGACCAGTAGTTCAGCCATCCGAGGAAGTGCGGAACCTCAGGCGTGGACCTGTCCCATGGGAGCTTGAGCGATGGCAGTCCATGGGGCGGAACGTGCAGCGCATCGCCGGGATGGCGGAACTGTTGCGCCACGATCTCACCATAACCGCTCGGCGTCGCATGCCCCCATACGGCGCGAGCGCCCTCCGCTACACCTGCAAGCACATCGGCAGCCCCCGCAAGGCCGACTGCGTCGAGTGGCAGGTCCGCATGGATTTCAAAATGCGGCGGGCTTCCTGCTGCAAGACCGTTTGGGTTTTCCTGTCCGGCCACCGTCACGAGCTGGTTGTCATCATCGTTGCAAAGGAACGGGAAACCGCCGTTTGTCATATTGGCCGCGACCCACTCGTCGCGTTGAGGCAAGGCGACGAGGTCCCCCTTTTCCGACATCGTCCACCCCAGGCGTAAGCCGGGCAGCGCACGTTCCATTGCATGGACAACTGCGGTCGGGCGGCCGTCATCATCCTGGAGCGCAGGCGCGTGGATGATGACGATGAGGGTTCTGTGAGCGGCCGTCATTTCAACACCAGTCCATGATGACAACTTGTAGGGTGGGATCTTCGTCGAGCAGCACGGCTTTATGCGCGGCGCTTCGCACTCCAATGACGAAGTTGTATCCGCAGTCTCTTGCGAGCTTGGCCTCGCGCCTCAGTTCAGGCAGCTTCATCCTGACAAAGAACCTTTGGGAGCGCGGTGGCTGTTTTTCAAAATCATCCGTCTTGATGTCCCACAGCGTGCGATTGATGAGGACCAGCCCGTCGAAGTTCTTCCCATTGACGAGTACATCCCAACCAGGAAAGCTGTTGTTGGGGATCCTGTCAGCGCATTCGTTGTGTGGATCGTTGCCGCCCAAATGTCGCACCGGGACGGGCCTGCATTCGGAACGGCGCTCGCGATCCGGTGATTCGGGCGGAACCGGAGGGAGCCAATCCTGCCCCGCTGGCTCGGGCTTCAGCTTGGGCTTGCGTTGCACTTCAGCTTCCTGGGATGACACCTTCGCTCCTCGTGAGGCCCCAGCCTCTTCGGGGTAGGCATGGCGGAGTTCATACGCGTCCAGCGCTTCTTTGATGGCGAAGCCGACCACTACCACGCCAAGCACGATCACGGCTCCCACGGCAATCTCAGGAGCCGCCAACACGCAGAAGCCGATTCCCACAGCTGCGGCGTCAGCGGACGCGACCGCGCATCTTCCCGTAGTGTCGTGGAACTCGATCCGGTCATGGTCAAGGGCTCGATAGCACCTCTCCACCAGAACCGACCAAGACTGCGACGCTTCGCGGACCACGCACCGTCCTCCGTCAGTCCACGGCAGCGCCGCCGCACGCTGGAGGTTGGCGATCCTCGGGTTCCGGGACGCGCGCGCCCTGGGGCTTGGTGCCGGCGTGGCGCAAGCCGCGAGGAAGAGCAGGAGTGCGGCGCAGGCGCGGAGTCGCATGGTCACGTCCTTTCAGTCGAACCAGCGAGCCAAGGGGTAAGGCTGGCCGACTGCGGAGTATGCCAGCATCCGAGAATATCGTGGATACCTGGAAGCACGCCGATGCGCGACAGCTCGGGCGCTCGCGAGGCGCTGACCTGCCGCGCGCTCGCGGTAGCTCACGGACCAATCCCCGAGGCTCTCGGCGGACACGTCGGCGTCACGCCCCCGGCCACGTTAGAGCGCGCACGCTTCCAGGATCGCCGCCTCTTCGATGTCAGCCGGCAGCTTGGCCGGGCCCGTCGACGCATCGATCGCGACCTGCCCCGGCGTGACGTAGCCGGCGACGTAGGTCACGGACAAGGCATCGGCCCGCCCCTGCCTGAACTCCACCGTCGGCGTGACGAGCCCGCCCGCGTGGCCGGTGTCGGGCCACACGCCGGTCAGCCTGTAGACGAGCCCACCGTCGGCGAGGTCCCCCGCGATCGTGTAGCTCGCGGGATCGAGCACGGCGCCCCCTCCGTGATGGCCACGACATCCACCAGCGGCGGGCGCGCAAGTAGCAGGTACGGCCGGCCGTAGCTCGGCGGGTGCTCGGTCACGGTCGTGCGCTGGAATTCCCGGCCGCACAGGCGTGCTACCGCGCGACTTGCGGAGCTGACGCAGCGCTCGACGCTCGGGTCGATGGGCACGCCCAGGTCGGCCGCCACGGTCGAGGCAAGGCACAGGTCAGTCAGGAGGGCCATGGAAAGTGAACAGGGGTGTCCGCAACGGCTTGGATTGAGTGGCGTCTAGACCGCTGCTATGTCCAGCCTCACGCCTACGGCTAAAGGAGGCCGCAATGGGAAATGCGGAGAAAACGCTGACTGGGCTTTACGCACTCTTGAAAGAGCAGAAGGTGCAGGAGGCAGTCGCCCTCTGTGCCACAGCATTCGGAGCAACTGAGGCCCAAGTGTGGGAGCTTGCAAAGCGGGTGAGCCTCGGCGGGCTCCATGACATCGCTCTCGCCATTGCGAGAACTCTTGATGCAAGTGACGAGGAGCGTCCCATGCAGGCGCTTGCGCTTTCGATGACAGGTCAGGCGGAATTCACGCTCGATCCCGATAACGCTAATCGGCCTATCGTGATCGAAGTGGCAAGGCGCCTCGCGAAACTCTCCCGGTAATAGCTGCTGATCGGAGCTTTCGCTCAGACGGCCGGGATCTCGTCCGGGCCGCACAGAACGATCGTGCTGCTCGCGCCGATCGTCGGGGAGCTGCCGCCCGTGAGGCTCACCGTCTCGGCGACGCGCAGGTAGCGCTTCGCGGTGGGCAACCGCACGTTGATGCGGGCAATCCCGTTCGCGGCGGTCAGCGGGTCGATCGCGGCGTCGGCGATGTCGGCCCATCCGGTCGCACCGTCGGCGCTTTCCTGGAGCTTCGCGGCGAGCGTCAGGGTCGTCGGAGCACCGGAAGCCGCGCCGGTCTGAGCCGCGAGCACGCACGAGTCGAAGCCGAGCCGGTCGACGGCGGCACTGTTGCGGGTGCCAGCTGCGACCGCGGCGGGCACGTTGCCCGAGCGGGGAGCGATGAGCACGCCCGCGTCGGTGGAATTGGCGTTCACTTGGGGAGTCCTTTCGGTTGGGGGAGCGGAGCCGGGGCACTGTGCGAGCTGCCCCGGCGTCACGCGGTCGGGTTAGTAGGTGATCGAGCTGAACGCCTTCGGCTGGCGCAGCCTGAAATCGCCCTTCACGATCGCGCGGATGGTCGTCTCGTCGTGCTCGGCGCGGGTGTCGTGCTCGGAGAGGAGCAGGTCCTCGTCGATCCCGTAGAGGAATTGACGCCAGTCGCACGAGAACGTGATCCGCGACACGGGTACGCGCGTGGTCATCACGAACGGGAAGCCACGAATCGTCCCCTTGTCGAGCATCTCTCCACGGAAGAGGAAGAGGCCAGACTCCTGGACCTGCATCAGCGCGGTTGCCCGCGTCGGGTGAATGACCCACGCCGCAGCCCCCATGCGGACGTGAGCGGTCAGCGGCAGCTCTACCGCCCTGTCGATGTCGGCGAGGTAGGCGGCAGCGGTCGTGCCTGTCGATGCGAACGAGTGCGCGGGGGTCGAGCTGCACGAAGAGCCCCTTCGGCGCGGCGCCTGTGCCGTCACCGTTGAACCCGGCATCGTCGAGACCATCGGCCACGGTGGCGCGGATGTCCTCTCCGACGCCCGCGTCTCCCACGCCCGGCGTGCGCAGCAGGTCGTTGCTGATGTCCGTCAGCACCATGCCCTTGTGCGCCTTGAGCACGATCTTTCCGTACTTCGGCGCGCTCCTCGGGACGGTCTCCCCCTCGCCAACCCACTTGAAGACCGAAGTCCCCGTCTGCGTACCCATGTGCAGCTCGCCGCGAAACGCCTGGGTACGCACGCCGAGCTTGAGCAGGGCCGCGTCGGGCCGCAGGAACTCGATCACTTCGCCGCTCTGCTGGATGGGTACCAGCACGCCCGCCGAGTCGAACTTGCTGAGCTGAACCGCCTTCTGCACGTCGGCATTGCCGAAGCGCTTCGCGGCTTCGATCAGCTCGGTTGCACTCGTGCGGCGACCCAAGGAGATGACGCTCTTCGTGAACGCGCCGAAGTTTGCGACGCTCGCGTAGACGCTGCTCTCGCGCGTCGCCCTGTCTGTACCCATGCGGCCGGGGGCGCTTCGGGCCGCAGCGTTGACCAGCTCCCGCGCGACCTCAGGGCCAAGCGCCTTCACCATCTCAGTGACCTGCTCGCGAATCATTCCTTGTCACTCCCTTGAATGTACCGCTTGAACGCCTCGGCGAAGCGCTGCGCGGCTTCGGCAGCGTCGACCCCCTTCGCCTTGTCGCCTTCCTCGTCATCTGTCTTTGGCGCATCAATAGGCGTCGGCTTGCCCGTCTCGGGCTTGCTCTCGTTCGGGGCGCAGGCTCGTCGCCAGTATTTGGCTTTGCGCCCTGTTCGTCGCTCGCGTCAGGCTTGTCGTTCTCGTCGCTCTCTCTTCGACCAGCCCGACGACACGCTTCGCGATACGCTCAACGAGGTCTTCACCTTCACCGTCGAGCGACTTATCGCGCAAAGCGCGAGCGTTCCCCGGGATCGTCACGATCGAAATTTCGAGTAACTCTTGGGCGTCGCAATCGAAGCCGCCGCGATCGTTCGCGCGATACTGGCCCGAAATCATCAGGTGACGGACTGAGACAGCGTTGAGGATGCCCTTCGCAACCTTGCGTGCGAAGTCGTCTTGATCGTCGAACTCGACGTCGATCATCAGCGCGTCGTTCTCGACGTAGACGCGCTCCTTGCCGATGGGAAGCGGCGGCTCAGCTCTCGTGAGTGCTGCCTGAGCGCCGTCGTCGTGATTGAAGAGAACGACGCCGTTCGCGTTGTATGCGTCAGTCCGCCAACCCTTGACGTTCATGCGGTCGGAGTAGCGATTGAAGTCGCCGTCGCTCGCCCTGAACGTGAAGACACGACGACCGCCCACTGATTCAACGGTGCTCAGGGCAGCCGCATCCTTGCGAACGGCGGCGAGCTGAAACGAGCGCGTAATCGGGAGGCGCATACCTCCCGGTAAATGAGTGTGGTTTCTGCGCGTGGCTCAGTATGCCACGGAAGCGCACACCGCCATTCCGTGTATGTCTACAACATGAAAGCCAAGCAAAGACCGCAATGCCGCGTCCCAACACGATAGCAGCTGGAGATCCCAGAAAAACAGACGTCCATTCTGTCCATCCGCTCTTGCCACCTCGCGGCCAGATTCTTAGGTTTGCCGGTACCACCGATTGGCCGGAAGCGGTGGGAGCCCTCGAGTCAGGCGCCCGAACAACCCGACTGGAGCCCCGATGAGCACGTCCACGACCAAGTGGTACACGCCGTTCTTCAAGATTGCCGGAGGCTCGGCACTCCTGACTGGCCTCGCAGTGGGGGCGCTCTCCCTTCCAAGCGAGGCAACTCCGGCCTGCGGCAACGACTGGAACGAAGCGCCCTGCCTGACGCTGGCGGACGGCGACGTCAAGCGCGCCTATGACGGATGCAACAACGACGCATGCCGGGGGTGGGCTGACGGCGACTACCGCCGCCACCGTATTCAGCTCTGCCACGATGAGAAAAAGCTGGAGCAGGAAAAAATTAACGCCTGCTGGGCACGGCTCACCGCGATGAAGCCCAAGTACTCCAACACCTGCAACTGCGAGGATCCGACCGGCAGGGCCTACTCCTACGGTGCGAACTCCTGCACGGGATGCTGCGAAGGCACGACGTTCAAGGGCTGCTCGATTCACTAGGGGCTGTCCCTGATCTCCGGCCCGAAAATTCAACCTGCCGGATCGGAGACCCGGCTTGGACCCAGCTTCGGCCGCAGGAGGAGGTTGCCAGCCAGCGTCAGACATGATCAACGCTGGCTGTGCGCCGACATGAGCTGAGCGATGCCGAGTGGAGCCGCATCGAACCGCTGCTGGGTTCTCGCAGCGGCCCACCTTCGAAGCGTGGAGACCGCGACTTCATCAACGCGGTCATCTGGCGCGTGAAGACGGGCGTGCAATGGCGTGACCTGCCCGAGCGGTTCGGCCACTGGAAGACGGTCTACAACCGCTTCCACCGCTGGGCGCAGGCCGGCAGATGGGAGGCCATCTTCAAGGCTCTGCGACTTGAAGTGGACGAGAAGGGCTCCCTCGCGGATGCCTCTGTCGTCCGAGCGCACCAGGATGCCTCGGGCGGAAAAGGGGGTCCGAAGAAATGCTCTGGGGCGTTCTCGAGGAGGTTTTCAACGAAAGTTCACGCCGTCACAACGACGAGCGGTAAGCCGCTCCACCTCGAGGTGACGCCCGGCCAGCAGCATGAGTCCACGATGGCCGAGGAACTCCTGGTGCACGCCGAGGGCAATGCCTTCATCGCGGACACCGGCTACGACGCCGAGCGCATTCGCGCCAATACGCTGAAGGTGGGGATGACGCCTGTCATTCATCCTCATCCCAGCAGAAAGCAACCGCCCGCGCTGGACCGCTCCCTGTATCGGCTGCGCTACCGGGTGGAGTGCTTCTTCCACGACCTCAAGCGCTTTCGGGCGGCCGCCACTCGCTACGACAAGACGGCGAAGAGCTACCTCGCCGTCCTGCACGTTGCTTCTATGCTTCTCTGGCTGCGCTAATCAGGGACAGCCCCTAGTCACGGCCCCTGACGCGCGATGACGTGACAGGCCTGGACAAGCAGGGAAGCAGGGGCTCATCCCGCTTCGCCTGCCTGGAGGCCAGGCCATCGGCGTCAGGGCTTCAGGGCGCGGAAGACCGCGTCCACGACCTCCTGCTCAGTGGGGAATGCCAGGCCGGTCTTCTTGATGACGACCTTCCCATCCACCGCCACTTCAAAAACTCCCGACCCGCCCTTCTTCAGCTCCGCATCCACTTCCAGCTCGTCCTTCAGCACGGCCGCCGCACGGGTGGCCCTGGGCAGGTAGCCTCAAGCAGTGCAGTAGGTGATGGAGACCTTCGCGTCGGCCATGGTGTTCCTCCTGACGGGAGATGGGACACCGCGCGAGGATGCGCGGCGCCTGCATCATCGTGACGCTCCGCCTCGCTCCGCGCCAGTCGCCTCCGGGACGGTCGAAGGCCTGCACCTCGGACAGACTGCGGCTGCTAGTGTTTCGGCGCATGCGATGGAATTGGGTAGGGATCGTGGTCCTGGCGCTCGCGTGCGCGGGGCCCGAGCGAGGCGTGCGCGGTGCGGAAGCGACGCTGACGATCCAGGTGGAGGACGTGGAGGGCCGGCCCGTGCGTGACGCGCGCCTGCGGGTCCTGCGCACGAATGATCCGGAGGAGCTTCCCGTCCAGTCCGGGACCACGAACCGCCAGGGCCTGGCCCGGATGCACCCGACTCCAGGCCGTTATGTGGTGCGAGTGGACGCGAAGGACTTCGTCTCCCTCCTGCGCGCGGACGTGCGGGTCGCGCCGGGGGCGAGCCCCCACCTGGGCCTGCGACTGCGGCACGCGGTGCGCCTTGAGGGACGCGTGCGGGATGGCGCCGGGAAGCCCGTGGCGGACGCGCGGTGGTTGCTCATTCCGTCCGACGGAACCGTGCCCCGCTTGGAGACCCGGAGCGATGCCCAGGGCCGCTTCCACTTCGAGGGAGTCCTGCCAGGACCCGCAATCCTGCGAGGCATCAAGCCGGGACGCAGTCCGGTGCGCATGGAGCTCACGCTGCCACGCCCCGAGCTCGCCGTGACGATGGGCGGTCTGGGATCCCTGCGCATCGAGACACGGGATCCACAAGGGCGGCCGCTGCCTGGGAAGCCCCAGGTCCTGCCGCCCGACGGCGAGGAATTCGTGCTGTCCGTCGACTCACGCTTCGGAGAGTCCCAGGATCCCCTCATCCGTCCCGGGCTCCCGGCCGGCCGGTATCGCGTCAAGGCCTCCTACTCGCCCGTACCGGACTGCAAGTGGACGCGGACCGTCTCCGTGGACGTCCTTCCGGATCAGCAGACCCAGGTGACGGTGGGCTTCGAGGACGTGGCGCCCATGCCCTCCTGGCGAGGCCGCGCCGTGGACCGCGAGGGGCGAGGCCTGGGCGGCAGGACGCTGTCGTCCGAGCTGGGCCCTCGGGGCATCGAGGCCGAGGGGCTGAATGCCTACTGCCAGAGCGTCACGGATCCGGAAGGACACTTCGTCCTCGCCGCGCCCCTTCCGGGACCCGTGGACCTCTACCTGGAGGGAGGTGGGCCGCGGAGCTGGGGCCTGGTGGAGCCACGTGAGGCCTGGAGCGATGCCCCCTGGGTGTTCCAGTCCCATGGGGGGACCCTGCGAGGCCGCGTCCTGGATTCCCAGGGGCGCCCCGTGAAGCGCTTCCGGGTATCGGACTGGCCCTTCGAGAACGCGGAGGGCCGCTACGTGATGGACACCTTCTACGAGCAGACCTACCAGTGGATCATCGACGCGGAAGGCTTCGCGACCGCGATCCTGCGCGCGCAAGGACGGGCCCACGAGGACGCCTCCGCCCCGGACGTGATCCTCGACGCTGGCCGTCCCCTCCAGGGGCGTGTCGTCGCGGCGGATGGGCGCACGGGCGTTCCCCATCAGCGGGTCGTGATGCTGGATGACTCCGAGCACTACCTCCGGCCTCCGCCCGCTTCCGCGCGCTCGGTGACGACGGATGCCCGGGGGGACTTCCGCTTCGAGCACGTTCCGGCGCGGCGCCAGTTCCTCCTCGTGGAAGGGAAGGAGCGCGGAACGGCCCTGCGGAGGCTCGAGCCCGCGGAGGACACCGTGGAGCTTCGCCTCGCGCCCGCGGCCGAGCTCTCCGGCGTCGTGACCGATCACGCGAGGGTCCCGCTGGCCGGCATGGAGGTGGACGTGTACTGCGAAGGCGGCGTGAAGGAGAGCACCCAGACCGATGCAAGGGGGCGCTATACGCTGCGGGCGCCCGCCGAGCGCGAGTGCTTCGCCCACGTCAGTGAGCGCTCCTTCCTGAACACGCTGGTGGATCCTCCACGTCCGGTCGTGTTCTCACCCCAGCGAATCCAGCTGGCCGCCGGCTCCGGGGCGCGGTTGGATTTCGAGGCACGGCGAGGACCGGCCTCGCTGCACGTGCACTTCCCCTACGGCGAGTTCCACAAGCCGCTGCTGCTGCCAGGGGACGTCCCCATGCCGGAGACGACCCAGGCCCTGGACGCGCTGGAGCTGGCGAGCATCGACGCGGACCCCTTGCTCACGGAGGAGAATGCGGAGGTGATATCGGCCGCCAGTGTGTCGTCTTCGGCGCCGGATCTCATCTACAGCGAGATGCCCTTGGGTCACTACACGCTCTTCCTACTCAAGGATCTGAACGGTGGCTCGCACGTCTTGCGCGTGCCGGTGGACCTGACGCACACGGGAATGCATCCGCTTGAACTGACAGAGCCCATGATGGGGGGCGCCACCGTATTTCCGCGCTGAGCCGCGCGAGGATAGATTCCGCATCCTGCACGGTTCCGCCACGGTTTGATCGTGGACGAGAGGTCCCTGATGAAACGGATTGGAATGATCTCCTCGCTGCTCTGCGTCCTCCTCTGCGTGCCAGGGATTGCGCGTGCGCAGACGACCGCCTCGCTGTGGAACGGCACCACGGCGCCCTCTCCCGCGCAGCTCGACCCGGACACCACGGCCGTGGAGGTGGGGGTGCGCTTCCAGAGCTCGGCGCCCGGTGTCCTCGACAAGGTGCGCTTCTACCGGGATCCGCTCGCGCCTCTCACCCGATGCGAGGTGCACGTGTGGAGCGCGAGCGGTGCACTGCTCGCCTCCAGCGTCTGGGTGGGGGAGGGCGGGCCGCACGTGGGTTGGGTGACGCTGGACCTCTACCCGGACATCCCCCTGGCGGCGGGCACTGATTACGTCGTCTCCTATTTCGCGCCCCAGGGGCGCTACACCGTCACCGACGGCTTCTTCGCCAGCGGCTACAGCGCCGGGGTGCTGTCAGTGCCCGCGGGCGGCGGGGTCTACGCGTACGGGCCGAGCGGCACCTTCCCAACCCAGACGTGGAACCACTCCAACTATTGGGTGGAGCCGCTCGTCAAGCTGGCGCCTCCAGAGACGCCGCTGTTCGCGCGAGCCTATCCCGGCAACAACGCCGCCGCGGTGCGGTGGGATGCCGCGTCGGGGGCCCAGACGTATTCGGTCCTGCGCGCCACCTCGGAGGCCGGGCCCTACCAGCCGGTGGCGTCGGGCCTCACGCGCACGGCATGGCTGGACACCTCCGCCATGAATGGCGTCGCGTACTTCTACCAGGTGCGCGCGTCCAACACCTACGGCACCAGCGCCGCGTCCTACCGGGCCCCGGTGACGCCCGCGCCCACCGCCTACAGCCTATGGCAGACGCCGGCACCCTCCGGCGTCTTCGCGTCCGACGACACGGCCGGCGTGGAGGTGGGGGTGCGCTTCAAGAGCGAGGTGCCGGGCATCGTCGACGCCGTGCGCTTCTACCGGGACCCTGGAGCGCCGCTGGAGAAGCGCGTGGTGCACCTGTGGGACGCGCAGGGCGTCCTGCTGGCCACGGGCGTCTTCGTAGGGGAGGGCGGGCCGGGCAGCGGCTGGCAGACGGTGGACCTTTACCCGGACGTGGCCGTGCAGGAGAACACGGCGTACACCGTGTCGTACTACGCGCCAGCGGGTGGCTACACCGTGACCTCACAGGCCTTTGTCATCTCGCACTACGTCCAGCCGCTGCACGTGGAGGCGGACGGTGGCGTCTTCGCCTACGGGCCGGAGGGCACCTTCCCCACGCTGAGCTGGGAGAGCTCCAACTACTGGGTGGAGCCCGTCTTCCGCGTTCGCTGAAGTCGGAAGAGGGCCCCTCTCAGTGTTCCCAGCTCAGTAGATGCACTTGAGCGCGAGGTTCAGCACGAACGGGGTGCCGGTGTTGGAGTAGGTGTCCATCGTGCCCGTGGAGTAACCGAAGTTCTGGCAGACGCGGGTGACGGCCGAGCGCAGCTGCCACCACGAGGCGAACGGCGGGTTCATGCCATTGAGGAACGGGAACCGGGAGTCATTGGTATTGACCCCGCGAATCCCCACGAAGGGGCTCTGGACGCAGACCAGTCCAAAGAGATCCGTCGACATGTTCTGGAAGCCAGTGAAGTACCCCGTGTTGTAATAGGAGCCACACTCGTTGTCCGCGATGGCTCCCGCGTTGAAGGCCGCCTGCGAACTGAGCGAGGTGGAACTGCCCTGCCACAGGGCCCATGCCCGCGCATCACTGCCAGGGATGTCCTGCCAGGTAATCATGTCCGAGCTGAAGCAATGAATGCCCATCAGCTCACCGGACTGCTCCCCGTTATACATCCCTCGTGCATAACCATAGTAGGCACACACTCCCTCCGCGCTCCGGTTCGCGTAGGCCCAGTCCACGTCGGTGCGGTTCGTGATGGGATAGCCCCCCGCGCTCCGCATCGCAGCCGTCGTGTCGAACCAGACCGTCCCTGCGAAAGCCGGGGCAGACACCAGCGCGACAATGGCGGATGCAAGGGCAGTCATGAACTTGGGAATTCGCACGGCTCGATACATGCTTCTCTCTCCTGGAAGGAACATGGGCTGACGTAGCCAGGAGATATACGAAGCCCTGGCGTATCCTGGTCGTCGCCGGATGTTCATTTCCAGGCAGGTGCGCGGCGTGCTGTATGATTTTTATGGGGTTGGATTCACGGACGCGCGCGTCATCTCGGGCCTGCCAGCGGCAGCTCGACGAGGAAGCGGGCGCCGTCGCCCAAGCTGCTCCGCACGTGGATGCGCCCCCCGTGCGCTTCGACGATGTGGCGGGCGATGTGGAGGCCCAGGCCAAGCCCGCTCACCTCGCTGGCGCTGCCGAGCCGCTCGAAGCGCTCGAAGATGCGGTGTTGATGCTCCGGCGCGATGCCGGGCCCGCGGTCCTCCACCTCCAGCACGGCGTGGTCCTCCCGGGCCGTGAGGCTCACCGTGAGCGGCGTCCCGGGCGCGTACTTGAGGGCGTTGGTCAGCAGGTTCGCGAGCACCTGCTCCAGCCGGATCCGATCCCACCGCCCGACCACCCCGGGCGCGAGCCGCACCGTGAGCGCGTGGCCCGCCTCGGTGAGCTGCTGCTCGAAGCGGTCCATCACATCGCGCGCGACGTCGCTCAGGTCCACCGGCTCCAGGTGCAGCTGCAGCCGGCCCGCGGCGATGCGTGAGATGTCCAGCATGTCATCCACCAGCCGGGCGAGCCGGTCGATGGAGCGCTCCGTCTGGTCCACCATCCGGGTGACGCGCTCCGGGGTGAAGGCCGCCGGGTCGTTGGCGTGGATGCGCTTGCGCATGTGCTGCGACAGCAGCTTCATGGACGTGATGGGCGTGCGCAGCTCATGCGAGGCGATGGACAGGAAGGTGTCCCGCGACGTGACGGCCTCCTGCACCCGTTGGAAGAGCCGGGCGTTGTCCATGGCCACGGCGACCTGCGCGGCCAGCCCCGCCACCAGTCGCTCCTCGCGCGCGGTGAAGACGCCGGGGGTGGGGTGGCCGAAGAACAGCCCGCCAATCACTTCACCGGAGCGCGAGGTCACGGGCACCGCCAGGTAGCTGCGCACCGGGAGGTGGCCTTCGGGCATCCCCCGGCGGGGGGCGTTGTGGCCGTAGCGCGGATCCTTCGTGATGTCGTCGCTGCGGATGATGCCCTCGCCCTTGAAGGTAGGCTCGAAGACACGGGTCGCGCGCGGCATGGGGAACTTCGCGAAGGACTCCCGGGGCACGCCGCTGAGCGTGTAGAGCATGTATGCCTTTCCCCGCTCATCCAGCACGTTGTAGAAGAACGCGCCGAACGCGGCCCGGGAGAGCTGGGTGGCGGCGTCCGTCACGCCCTGCACCAGCCTCTCCAACTGCAGCTCCGCGCCCAGCGCCTGGCCCGTGCTGTTGATGAGCTCCAGATTCTGGAGCGAGTCGTTCTTCTCGATGAGCGTCTGGCGCAGGGACTCCTCGAGCTGCCGCTCGGGGGTGATGTCCCGCGTGATGCCCTCGAAGTGCCGCGCGCGTCCTGCCGCGTCGTGGAAGACGGAGCCGGTGACGTGCAACCACTTGATGGAGGCGTCTTTGCCCGGGTGGATCCGGAAGCGCAGCTCGAAGGGCACCCGCTCCTCCAGCGCGCGCCGCGCCGCGGCCCACACCTGCTTCCGGTCCTCCGGGTGGATGCGCTCCTGGAGGTGGGCGGAGGTCACCTCACCGTCCGGAGGCAGGTGGCAGTGCACGCGGCAGATGGCGTCGCAGACGAGGTGGGCTTGCGACAGGTCGCGGGACCAACGGCCGATGCCCGCCGTGGCGAACACCTTCTCGGAGCGCTCGTACTCCTCCAGCCGCCGCAACGCTCGCTGAAGCTGCTCGTCGGAGGAGGAGGGGAGCGTGACGGGAGAAGGCTGGTCGGGCATGGGTTTCGTCCAGAGGCGAGTATCCGTTGATGCTACGGCCCGAGTCCCCATGTCTGGAGCAACCCCGCCGCCTGTTCAAGTGGCACGGCACGGACTGTCCGCCGCTGACCTCAAGGGAACAGTCGAGGGAGCGCCCAACACACCCAACACCGTCATCCCGTATCTTTTTCCGCCCGTCGCGTGTCTCTCCGGCATGAGCACTGAGTCACAAGACCCGCTGGGAGACGCCATCAGGGCGTCCTGGCGCCGGTTTCTCGATACCTACGAGCCGCTCCGCCCGGACCTCTACCGGTACTGCCGGCAGCTGACGCGCAGCCCCTGGGATGCCGAGGACATGGCCCAGGAGACGATGGCCCGGGCGTTCGCGAGTCTCGGCATCATGGCGGAGCCGCCGCGCAGCCCTCGAGCGTGGCTCTTCCGGGTCGCGAGCAACCTGTGGCTCAACCGGATGCGGCAGGCGCGGGAGGTACCGGCCCCCGACGGCATCGAGGTCCCGGATCCGGCGACGCACGCCGAGCCTCGCGCGACGCGTGAGGCCGCGGGGACGCTGCTCTCTCAGCTGTCGCCGCAAGAGCGAGCCGCGGTCGTGCTCAAGGATGCCTTCGGGCTGTCACTCGATGAGACCGCGGAGGCGCTCTCCACCACGACCGGTGCCATCAAGGCCGCCCTGCACAGGGGGCGGGCGAAGCTGGTGACACCGGAACCGGATGAGCCGGCGCCGGTGGCTCCCGCCGTCCTCAACGCCTTCTGCGATGCCTTCAACGCGCGGGACCTTGATCGGCTCACGGCGCTCCTGCTCGATACGGCGACCCTGGAGTACCCGGGCTTCAAGATTGAATCCGGGGCCCAGGCGGTCCGGGACGGCTCGTTCAGGGGAACGCTCTTCGGCTGTCCGGAGGGCGGCTACGTGCTCGTGGCTCCGCCGCGTTGTGAGCTCCGCGCGCACCGCGGCGAATCGCTCTTCCTCTGGTGGTCGGGAGACGAAGTGCATGCCGTCGTGCGGGTCGAGCTGGACGGCGACCGCATCGTGCGGCTGCGAAACTACTACCACGCGCCCGAGGTCCTGACCGAGGTCTGTCGCGAACTCGACGTCCCCTTCCGCACGCACGGCTACCAGCCTGCTGCCTCGCACTGAAGGAGCTGCCATGAAGATCCACACCGTCACGTCCGTGGATGGAACGTCCATCGCGTTCGAAACCACCGGCAAGGGTCCACCGCTCATCCTGGTGGGCGGAGCGTTCTGCGACCGCACGGCGCCGACCTCGGGAACGCCGCTGGCGGCCCTGCTGGCCCATCGCTTCACCGTGTTCAGCTATGACCGGCGCGGCCGTGGGGACAGCGGGGACACACCGCCCCATTCGCTCGAGCGGGAGGTGGAGGACCTCGCGGCGCTCATCATGGCCGCTGGCGGATCCGCCGCCGTGTTCGGCAACTCGTCGGGGGGCCTCCTGGCCCTCGACGCCGCGGCTCGAGGGCTCTCCATCCCGAAGCTGGTCGTCTATGAGCCTCCCGTCATCCTCGATGCGGGCCGGGCCCGGGCGTTTGAAGCGCTCGCGACACAGCTCGACGAGGCGGCCAGGGAGAACCGGCGTTCGGAGGCCGTCGAGCTGTACTTCACGAGGGTGATGCAGATGCCCGAGCCCGCCGTCGCGCAGATACGCAAGGCGCCGATGTGGGCGGGGCTCGAGCACATTGCTCACACGCTGAGCTACGATCTGCTCATCACGGCCCGCGGCCCCTCGCGTCTTGAGCAGATGTCGGCCGTCCGAGCGGCGACGCTCGTCATGGATGGAGGTGCGAGCCCGGCCTGGATGCGCGAGGCGATCCAGACCCTGGCACAGGCCATTCCCAGCGCACGCCACCGGACGCTGGAAGGGCAGACGCACGCCGTCGACCCCAAGGCGCTCGCCCGAGGGCTGGAGGAGTTTCTTGTCAATCTTTGAGCGGGGGAGGGCGCCTCGTAGGATGGGAGCCTCGTCGACAAAGACGATTCCTGGGAGGAACCATGTCGAAGATGCTCAAGGGGTTGTTCGCGGCTGTCCTGCTGGTGGGCTGTGGTGGCACGGAGGCGGAGGTGGATTCGCCGGCCGAGCTCGCGTCCAGGGAGGACGCCATCAACGTCTGTCTCGTGGGGGCCGCGCCCTATTCACTCTGCAATGGGGGCAACGGCGTCTGTGTCTATCCCTCGGCGAGCAGCCGCACCGCGGATTGCCGTCCGAAGTGTGGCGTCGCGTGTGGAACCAGCGCCAGTGAGTGTTGCATCGGGTATGGCCCCATGAACTTCTGCGAGATGAACCGGGGCTGCGGCGGCGCGCTGCCGCCCCCCGTCATCGACTGAGCGCTTCCGCGCTGGCTTGGAGTGCGGCTCATGGGTGCTGGCCCGACGTTACGTCGCCGGGTACAGCACCTGGCGCCCCCGCGAGGGCGGCAACATGTGGCCGAGCCGATGAGTCTGCCTGCGCCGTCACACCGGTGACCGAGCGCGCTGACACGTCAATGCCACGTCAGTGACACGTCAGCCGGGGTGTATCAGCCGGTGCTCCCGAGGCGCTTCGGTGCTCCCGGCAGTGGCACGGGCCCTGCTGTCTCACCCAGATGTTTCAGGTGAACGCACCCTCGCCTCAGAAGGATTCTTCGTGTCCACGTCCCACACCGCCCGCTCGAACAACACCATGACCTTCACGAGGGGTTTGAGCTCGCCAATACAATCCGTCGCTGCTCCCGAAACGAGCATGCCTGGGGCCTCTGGAGCCGCACAGCCCCTTCATCCAGGGACATGGGGCCTGACGCGAGCCGAAGGCGGGTTGTGTCTGGAGGGAAGGTCGCTCGCGAGCCTGGCGCAGCGCTGGGGAAGCCCGCTCTTCGTCGTCCATGGCGCCCGGCTCGCGGAGAACGTCCGGCGCTTCCAGCAGACGCCCGAGGGCCGGCTTCGGGGGGCCGAGATCTTCTATTCGTACAAGACCAATCCGATTCCCGCCGTGCTCCAGCGGCTGTCACAACTCGGGGTCGGAGCCGAGGTCGTCTCTCCGTACGAGCTGTGGCTCGCCCAGCGGCTCGGGGTCGCGTCCGACCGGATCATCTACAACGGTCCGGGCAAGACGCCGAGCGTGGCCCGCACGGTGGTCCAGAGCGATCTCCTGCTCACCCACCTGAACCATCGCGAGGAGATTGCGCTCGTCGCGGCGGCTGCCGCGGAGCTCGGGAAGCGCCCCCGGGTGGGCATGCGCGTGGCCACCTCGGACAGCTGGTCCGGCAAGTTCGGCATCCCGATCGCCGGAGGCCAGGCGCTGGCGGCCTACGAGGAGGCGATGATGCATCCCTCGCTGCGGGTCGTCGGGCTGCACGCGCACCGGGGCGTGGCCATCGAGGATGCCCAGACGCTGGAGCGCTTCGTTCAAGAGGTGTTGGCGTTCTGCGACGCGCTGCACGACCGGCTCGGACTCGACGTGGAGATGCTCGACCTTGGTGGGAGCCTCGCGGTCCCGACGGTGCTGCCTCTCAACGACTCACCCGTGCCGCTCGCGGAGCGGGTCCAGCAGAGGCTCTCCATTGAACGGTACCTGGCGCTGCTCATCGGCAGGGTCGAGGCCCACTTCCGTCGCGCCGGCCGTCCCGCGCCTCGCATCTTCCTGGAGCCCGGACGCGCGATGACCGGGAACACCCAGCTGCTGCTCTGCCAGGTCAGCAGTCTCAACGCGGCCGGAGCCGGGCCCGCGCACGCCATCCTGGATGCCGGCGAGAACATCGCTCACATCCTGCACCGCGAGTATCACGAGATCTTCCACGTCGAGCGATGGGGGGAATCCCCCAGCCAGACGTACTCCCTCGACGGCCCCACCTGCAGCCCCATGGACCGCCTTCGGACGGAGATCGAGCTCCCGCGGCTCCAGGTGGGGGACACGCTCGCGGTCATGGACGCGGGGGCCTACCTGGTCTCCTTCTCGAACTCCTTCTGCTTCCCACAGCCCGGCATCGTGATTCTGGACGAGGGCCGCGCGACGCTCGCCCGTCGCGCGGAGACCTTCGAAGACATGATCGACCGCGACCTCGCCGCGAACGACGCCTCCCGATGAACGCCAGGCCCTTGTTGGCGCACCCGCTGCGGGACGAGCCGTCCTGCGTGCTGAGGGGTGCTGTCGTCGCGCTCTCGCACGGGCGCATCGAAGTGACGTATCTCGCGCCGGGGGAACCGCCGCGGATCGCCGTCGCCGGCAAACCCCTGGCGCTCGAGGCCGCGCTGCCTGCCCAGGGGACGGCGGCGTACGCCCTGTTCGCCGGCCTGGACAGCATCCTGATCTCGGATCGCGATGCGCGGCTGGCGATCCTCGTCCCACGCGATGGCATGTCGCTGCTGGAGGAGCAGGCGCCGCTCTATGTCACGGGCCCGGATCCCAGGCTCGCGGGCCGCTTCCGCGTGGAGGCCCACTGCGCGCCGGCTCCCACGAGCGTGCTGTACGTCGCGCAATCCTTCGGGCACACGACGGGCTGGGTGCCGGCCGTGCATGGCGCCCTCGCCAGGCTCCCGGACCCGATCCCGTTCACCGCGGCGATCCGCCGGCAGGAGGACGCGGCGTACGCGCGCCGGAAGGTCGGGGACGCCGCGGGGTTCCACGTCGTTCCGCTCCATTACAGCGACGCGGAGTCGGGGACCGTCACGCCGGACGATGTCGCCAACGTCTCGCGGCCGGAGTTCCTGAACCGCGAAGCCGCGCTCCTGTGGCTCGCGGCCAACCGTGAGCTGGCCCGGGCCAGCGCGGGCGCGGTCGTCATCGTGAACGACTGCCGGCCGGAGACCTGGATCCTCCACCAGCTCGCGGAGCATGCGCAGCGGAAGGAGATTCCCCTGCACGCCGTCCGGTACGCGTTCGCGGAGTTCGACTGGCTCCGCCAGCGGGTTCGCCAGACGGACGTGGCGAGGGCGCCGGGGATGGCCGAAATCGTGGCCGCGTCCGCTCCAGCGGTCCACACACGGCGCGAGCTGCGGGACGCGCTGCGGGCCTCGGGCATCGAGCCGCGGCGCAACCCCTCGGTCGATTTCGAGGCCTTGAGCCGGGAGCTCATGGCCGCCGTGCCGGAGAGCGGCACCCTCTGGTATCAGGCCATCAACTGGCGTGACTGGCTGTCGCTGGAGTCGGGCCGGCAGCCCTACGTGGTCATCCCGCCGCTGGGCCAGGCCAGCGCGCTCTCGCCGGAGCAGGCCGCGGAGCGGGCCGGGGCCGTCCTGGCCCAGCGTTCGCCAGCGCTCCAGCACCTCTTCACCCAGAAGGATTCGCGCGGCGTCGTGCTCGTGTCGCAGGGCAACGGCTTCTCCACCTGCAGCCGCCGGCACTGGCGCGCGATGCTGGCGATGGCGGCGAGGATGGACGGGGTGCACTTCCTGTTCGCGGGCGGGAGCGCGGAGGATCGCGCGTGGCTGGCGCTCGAACTCGAGCGCTCGCGGCCCGGGAACGTGACGCTGCTCGGGTGGATCGACGAGCACTGGAGCACGTTCCTCCGGGCCCTGGCCGCCAAGCCCCAGGCGACCTTCGTCTGCCGCCCGGGCCTGAGCAGCATCGGCGCCGCGCTGGTGAACGGCATTCCCCCCCTTCTCATGCCGCCCGACCCCCTGGTGGGACCGGACGGCACCGTGGACGCGATCACCGCGGAGGTGGCCATGGAGCGCGCGCTCTACGCGTTCCAGCTCGAGCGGCTGTATGCCAGCCAGTGCGCGACGCACCGGGACTCGCCGCTGCCGGTGCTCGTCGACACACTCGGTGGCGAGCCGGATCGGGCGCTGGCCACGCTGCGACGTGCGGTGGACCCCACCATCCAGTCGCGCCAGCGGGCAGCCATCCATGGGTACTGCCATGGGTCGCGCGTCGCGCACCTCATCGCGAGCGTGCTCGCGCGCGAAGCGGCCTCCGGCGCGCTGCCCATCCAGGTCAAGCGCCGGATGCGCGACCAGGAACTCTCCAGCCCTCGGGTGCCCTTCGGCGCACTCCCATCCACAGACGCCCTCGCTTCGCGGGAGCTCGCACATCCGTGAGAAACACCATGCCCCAGCGCTATCTCCCCCCTCGTGACGCCTACGAGCTGCGAATCTCGAGGATCTGGGCGAACCGCCTGCACCGGGATGCTCCCGGAATCGGGATGCAGGATGACTTCTTCGACCTCGGCGGCGACCGTGCCGGGGCGGAGGCCGTCCTCGCCGCGATCTCGGCGCGGTTCAATGCCCCGCTCTCCCTGGAGGCGTTCCTCGAGGCGCCGACCATCGAGCGCCTCGGCTGCCTGTTGCGCGCGCGGTCCCGGAAGCTCAACGCGCAGCCCCTCGTCCCGCTCCAGCCAGACGGCTCGAAGCGCCCCTTCTTCTTCCTGCCGGGCGGGGAGGGGGCCCCGCTCAACGCCTATGCGCTGGCGCGCTGGATGGGGCCGGATCAGCCCCTCTACGGCCTTCAGACCCGCGGCCTCCATGGCGAGCGCCCGCCCTTCGAGCGCATCGAGGACATGGCGGCCGACCACATCGCGACCCTGCGTGTCGTGCAGCCGCGCGGCCCCTACCTCCTGGGGGGCCATTGCTCCGGCGGCATGGTCGCGCTGGAGATGGCCCTGCAGCTTCAACGCAAAGGGGAACAGGTGGCCGTGCTCGCCGTGTGCGACGCCTGGTCCCCCGCCAAACTCAGCCTCCGCATGCCGAACGAGACCTTCCTGGACGACCTGGTCGAGTTCTACTCCATCGTCGCGGCGGGCTTCCGGTACTGGTTCGACGTGGACGTCGGGCTGAAGAGCGACGAGCTGCGTGCCCTCGATCCACGCCAGCGCATCACGCACTTCATGGAGCTCGCCAGGAAGCACGGGGCCTATCCACCGGACGAGCCCGACGCGCGCATCGAGCACATCCTGGCGCTCTATCGCGCGGCCAGCGACTCCGCCTACGTGCCGGCCGAACGCTTCCGGGGGCCCATCACGTTCCTGCGCGCGATCGACAGCAAGTTCTGCGAAACGGTCACCGAGGGGTGGGAGGACCTCACGACCCAACCGCTGCGCCTGCGCATGGTCCAGGGCAACCACGTCTCGCTGCTGACCGAGCCGCACGTGCAGGAGGTGGCGAACGAGCTCCGCGCCGCCATCGCGGAGGCACGGGTGTCGTAGGCGGTGAGCCAGTCCTGAGCTGCCTTTACGTCGCCGGGTACAGCACCTGTCGCCCCCGCACTTGCGCGAAGGCGGTAAGCCGGTGCGGCTCCACGCGGGTGGGGCTCGTGATGTGCTTCACCGGGACGCCCCTTGCCCAGAGCGCATCCGCCACCAGCGAGCGATGGCAGCGCCAGCGCAGCGCCTCCGCGCACATCAGGGCCACCGGCCCCCGCAGCGCCACCTCGCGCAGTGCCTCCAGTCCCTGCGCGAAGTCCTCCGTCAGCATGTAGTCCGCGTAGCCGCGAAAGCTCAGGTTGCGCCAGGCCGCGTTGGGCGAGTCCTTGCGCGCACGCCGCAGCCCGCCGAGCGCCGGCAGGTGCAGGTGTTCGACCCCCACCCATGCCAGCGTCCTTCCCAGCACGTCCACGTTGAACTGCGGGTTCGTGCGGGAGCGCGGCACCGTGCGGATGTCCACCAGCGTCCGCACGCCGTTCACCCACAGCATCTCCACCAGCTCCTCGATGGTGCGCGTGGAGTGGCCCAGCGCGAACACCTGGACGCCGCCCCATCCTCGCGCCCGCCTCGGCATCCCCATCATCGGTCCTCAGGCCCGCCAGGTTCAGTCCCTTCAATATTGGACGTGGGCCAGCGCCCGACAAGGCATCCCGCCGCCCGGGTAGGGCAATGAAAACGGGCTGGAGACCTCGCGGTCTCCAGCCCGTCGTCATTTCAGGCGTTCTTCAATGCCTTGGGGCTCAGCAGCTGTAGTTGCACCGCGACCAGCAGAGCGCCTCATCCTGCTCGCATTTCGCCTCGCACGCCGGGTCGCCATTACAGGAGTAGAACGAGCACCTCTCAGCCCAGTCGTCACACAACGAGCAGCAGGGAGCGGCGACCGTCTCCTCCGCGCCCAACGTCGCGCTTCCCACAGCCACGGCAGCTCCCATCACGAATCCGATGAGCCCCATCTTCAAGGTCTTCTTCATCCAGCTTCCCTCGTCGTGGTTGTTTGACCTGGGACGGTCCAAGGTCCGTCCCATGGGCGAGTGTATGGACTTTCACGAATCACCCAAGCGAGTAAGTTCGGACTCATGAGCACTCATGGACAGCCCCCTCCCTCCCACACGCGAGGAAGGCTCATCTGGGTGGGTTCACTGCTTGTGTTGGCGTTGCTCTTGCGCGGCTTCGTTGTCCAGCCGCACCACATCGTCTCCGGCTCGATGATGCCGACACTGGCCGTGAGAGACCGGCTGGTGGTGGACAAGCTGTCCTACCGCCTCCATCCACCCCGGGCCGGGGACATCGTCGTCTTCGAGCCGCCTCCCGAGCTCGTACGCTCCGGCGATCTCTCAGGGCACTCGTCCATCAAGCGGGTGATTGCCCTGCCGGGACAGGAGGTTCGCGTACACGACGGACAGGTGTTCGTGGATGGCACGCCCCTCCAGGAGCCCTACGTCGCGGAGGCGCCAGCCTACGAGTGGGGGCCCGCGCGCGTGCCCGAGGACAGGCTCTTCGTGCTCGGAGACAACCGGAACGGGAGCAGCGACTCGCATGTCTGGGGTGTCCTGCCCATGCGCGCCGTCACCGGCCGGGCCTGGCTGCGCTTCTGGCCACCGGCGCGGATGGGGGCGCTGTGAGTGTCACAGCGCCCCGCGAACTGCCCGTCGGGGTTCCGCTAGACGGGGTTCTCCTCGCTGCAGGTCAGCGAAGCTTCCTCGGCCTGGCGGGCCTCGTCAGCGGACACGGAGGCCGTGGGCTCGGAGGGCTCGGCCGGCGCGGTCAGGCAACCGGTGCCGTAGTACTCACCACACGTCACCCAATAGCCGGGACCAATGTTACAGAGGTCGTGGCATAGAGCGTAGTTACAGACTTCAATGCACTGGGGGGCCCGGCCAGCGCCGCCGTGGGCGCGAAGGAGAGGACAGCAGAGACCATCAGCAGGAACTTCGTCCGCTTGCTCATGCTTGTTCCAATCAGGGGGGGGGGCCCGGCCAGTGTGGGCCGCTTCCCCTGACAAGTAAATGCATGTCATTGCCGCACCTGGCGCCCTCGGGTTTCGTGTTTGCTATTGGGAAACTTTCCGCCCGGGCCGGAGCTCTCGCTGGCGGACCAGGAACAGGCGAGCTGGGGTGGGTACACCACGTCGGTGGAGCTGGCCCCGGCGAAGTGCTCCGGGAACGCGCTGGCCTATGGCGCGTCCTGCAGCCACGGCTGGTGCGACAACGTCCGGCTGGGCTGCAACACCCCGCCGAGCGGCACCACGAAGGGCTATCCGACCTGGACGCCGTCCTTCTCCGAGGAGTCCACGCTCTGAGCGCGACCGTCCCCGCCGCGTCCTCACGCGGCGGGGACCGCCTGCGAGGCTTCAGGCATGATGACGGCCTGCCCGCCCTGGAGCTGCGCGCATGCCTCCGTTCGATGATCACCAACGCCTGGGTCTCGAAGTCGAATGCGCGGACGTCCTGCTCAACATGGGGGCCACCGCGGGGGACACCTACGGCATCGCCGTCATGGAGACCCAGGAGACGCATGCCGAGACGGGGCTGCCGTGGTTCTCCGTCGTCCTCAAGAAGCACAAGGCCTACATCAACAAGGTGGTGAGCAGTTCTACTCCGAGCCGGACCTCATCCAGACGATGTTCACCGACGCGCCCCGCAAGGCGCTGTACACCGCGAGCCGGACCTGCGCGAACACCTGGGCGAACTCGGCGCACTTCGCCGCCATCGCGGACCGTGACGAGCTCCGGGGCCTGCTCACCCTGGCCCTCTACACGGCGCTCTGTGAGAAGCGGTTCGGCGGAATGCCCGGCTCCCTGGGCAAGGACCGCACCCAGCCGCTGCCCAAGGTGGGCGTGGACGACCTGGCCCGCCTGGTGCTGCCGGCCCCTGAGCAGGCCGGGCTCGTCGCCTGCATCCAGCAGGTCGCCACGAGCGCCCGGGGCATGCCCGCTTCGCTGCGCACTCTCGCTCGACCAGCAGCCGAACGCCGACGCCGTCGAGGACCTCAAGACGTCCTACCTGACGCCATGGTTCCGCACGCCCCGCACGCGCTACGTGATTGACCTGGATCCCACGCAGATCAACTCACGGGTGGGGCGACGCCTACCGGCAAGCCCGTCTTCCCCAAGCGCGTGGCCGGACGTGCGCTCTTCGTCGCGGAGGTGCGCAACAGCAAGAGCGCCTTCTGCAAGAAGTACTACGGCGACCTCTAAGGGAGGCGCCCCTCGCTCCCGGAGCACCAGGCGGTCGCTCTCCTTCCGCCACTGCGGTTGCGCCTCCGCGCCCCGGGCGCCAGCGTCAAGGACTGATCATGAGGCATTGGGGAGCCAAGGCAATGGCGGAACAAATCACGCAGCAAAAGAAGGCCCAGGAGCCTGTCATCCCTGCGCAGCTGGGGGTCCAGGCGAACCGCAAGATCGAGGATCATGCGCTCATCGGAAACCTGCGCTCGGCGGCATTGGTCGCCCGGGACGGGACCATCGACTGGTTGTGCTTGCCAGACTTCGACTCGGACGCCTGCTTCGCGAGCCTGCTCGGCACGGAGGAGAACGGCGAGTGGGCGCTCGCACCAAGGGAGCCCATCCAGAAGATCACCCGCCGCTATCGGAAGGACACCCTGATCCTCGAGACGGAGTTCACCTGCGCCTCGGGCTCCGTCCGGTTGATCGACTTCATGCCCGTCAGCCAGGAGTTCCCCAGGATCGTCCGGACCGTCGTGGGGGTGAAGGGGAGGGTGGCGATGCACTCGAAGCTGACGCCACGCTTCGCCTTTGGCCGCTCCATTCCCAGGGTGGAAAGCGTGGACGGCTCGCTCCGAGCGTTCGCCGGCCCGGACGCGTTGTTCCTCCGGCGCACGGACAGGGATACCGCGTCCCCGCTGGTCTCGAACTTCGAGGTGACCGAGGGCCAGCGGTTCTCCTGGGTGATGAGCTGGAACTACTCGTGGTTGGATCAGGTCCCGCCGCATCTGGATGCGGACAAGGCCGAACAGGAGACCGACCGCTACTGGACCCAGTGGGTGTCGAAGATCGTCCCGCCGCCGAGGTACCGCGACGAGGTCGTCCGCTCCCTCATCACCATCAAGGCCTGCAGCTACGAGAGCACGGGCGGAATCGTGGCCGCGCCCACCACGTCGCTCCCGGAGACGCCGGGAGGCGAACGCAACTGGGACTACCGCTTCACGTGGCTGCGCGACGCCGTGCTCGCGCACAACGCCCTGAACCGCGCGGGCCTGAGCGATGAGGCGTCCTCGTTCTGGAAGTGGGTGATGCGTGCCATCGCGGGAGACCCCGCCCAGATGCAGATCATGTACGGAATCCGAGGCGAGCGCCGCCTCACGGAGTCCAATCTGGACTGGCTCAACGGCTACGGTGGCGCGAAGCCCGTGCGCATCGGCAACGGGGCCTACAACCAGTTCCAGCTCGACGTGCTCGGCGAGGTGGCCGCGGTGCTCTACGCGGGCGCGAAATACTTCGGCGAGGTCGGCCCCGTCGCGCAGCGCGCGCTGCTCAACGTCGCCGAGCACGCGATGAAGGTCTGGCGGAATCCCGACAAGGGCATCTGGGAGATGCGCGGACCCAATCGCCACTTCACCGCCTCCAAGGTGGCCGCGTGGGCGGCGCTCGACCGGGCCATCAAGGCCTCGGATGAGACGAAGATGGCGGCCCCGATGGAGCGGCTGCTGGAAGCCCGGGAGAGCATCTTCGAGGAGGTCTGCGCGCAGGGGTTCAATCCCGAGCTGAACAGCTTCACGCAGTACTACGGCGGCAAGCAGATGGACGCGAGCCTGCTCTACATCCCCCTGACCGGGTTCCTTCCGGCAACGGACCCGCGGGTGGTGGGCACGGTGGAGCGCATCGAGCGCGAACTGATCCAGGACGGTCTGGTGCTCCGCTTCAAGCCGGACGCCGCCGGCTCCGTGGACGGGCTCAGCGGAGAGGAGGGCACCTTCCTCGCGTGCTCGTTCTGGCTCGCCGACGTGTACCAGATGATGGGGCGCTTCGAGGATGCCCGGCGGCTGTTCGAACACCTGCTGTCCTTGAGCAACGACCTGGGCCTGCTCGCCGAGGAGTACATGCCGAAGCTGCGCGCGCAGCTGGGCAACTTCCCGCAGGCGTTCAGCCACTTCTCGCTCGTCAACGCGGCCTACATCCTCACCGAGCCCCGCGCCTGACCCGGCTCCCGGGCCTTCTTCGGGAGGCCCGGGAGCTCCAGGGCGCGAACCTCGTTCAAGCAGCGCGCGCTCGAACTGCCTTTGCGTGCCAGCTCTCCGTGTGCTAGACACTGAACCACATGGTTCAGTATTCAAATGCCGGCCTCGATGCTTCGTTCGCCGCGCTCTCCGACGCCACCCGACGCGGTGTTCTGGAGCAGCTGGGGCGTGCGGAGGCCTCGATCACGGACCTCGCCGAGAAGTTCAACATGACCCTCACGGGCATGAAGAAGCACGTCGGTGTCCTGGAGCGGGCCGGGCTCGTGAGCACGGAGAAGGTCGGGCGCGTGCGGACCTGCAAGATCGGCCCGCGCCGGCTGGAGGAAGAGATGGCGTGGCTCGAGCGGTACCGCCAGCTCTGGGACGCACGCTTCGACGAGTTGGACAGGGTTGTCGAGGAATTGAAACGGAAGGAACAGGTCGATGGACGCAAGAAGAGAGAGTGAGCCCACACCCATGAAGAACCGCACGACCGTGGAGCGGAAGTCCGAGCGTGAGACCGTCGTCACGCGGACTTTCAATGCTCCGGCACGCATCGTGTTCGAGGCGTGGACAAAGCCCGAGCTGTTCAAGAAGTGGTGGGTGCCGAAGTCGATGGGAATGACCCTGGTTTCCTGCGAGATGGATGTTCGTACCGGGGGCACGTACCGTCTGGTGTTCGGCCAGGGGATGGCGTTCTTCGGTAGGTACACCGAAGTGACACCGCACTCGCGCCTCGTCTGGACCAATGAGGAAGGGGGTGACGATGCGTCCGTCACCACGGTGACCTTCGAGGAAAAAGAGGGCAAGACGCTGCTGGTCGTGAGCGAGCTCTACCCCTCGAAGGAAGCTCTCGACGCTGCTGGCGGGGCGGCGGAGGCGCTGGTCGAGACGTTCCAGCAACTGGACGAGCTTCTCGTCACCCTGGGCGCGAGCGCAGGACGGGCCTGAAGTCCTCGTTCCCGCAGTCGGCCGCCTGGCTCTTCACTCCTCGACGACGAGAGCGTGAAGCCAGGCGAGCCAGGGATTGACAGGTTCCGCGGCCCGCTCTCGCGGCTCAGCCGTACAGCTCGCTCAGCGGTCCCGGCGCGATGCGCGTGCTGCCCTCCTGCCCGAAGGTGTTGAAGTCCGCGTCTCCGAACGCGTGGCCGAGCGTGTTGAAGAGGTTGGAGACCTGCCGGTTCCGGGGCGCGTCGTACTTCGGGTACACGACCGTGCGCCCGTCGGTCTTCAGGCCCAGCGCGTTGCCGCCCACCACGAGCTTCGGCCACTCACGCGAGGTGGAGTGGTGCTGCTCGCCGTTGTCGGACATGAAGACGATCGCCGTGTGATCCAGCATCGAGCCGCTCGCGCCGACCTCGGGCGTGGCGGCCAGCGTCCTCGCCAGGTTCGCCACCAACTGCACGTGGCGGCGGGTGACCTCGGCGACGCGCTCCCAGTTCTGCCCCGCATCCAGGCCGTGCTGCAAGCTGTGTCGCGGGACGTCGCTCACGTCCGGGCCGTAGGCCACGTCGAAGCCCGAGGTGCCCGTCGCCAGCACGACCGTGTTCGTCAGCCCGCCCAGGAGGGCCGCCGTGGCGATCTGGAACTGCGCCTCGAACCACTTCAGCGAGTCGGGCGGTGAGCCCGCGCCGGTGAGGAGCGGGTTGTCCTTCGGCGCCAGCGGCAGGTAGGGCCGCACGCGGTCCGCCATGCCCGCGAGCTGATCCTCCCGCGTGCGCAGCGACTCGAGCGAGGAGAGGTAGCGCTCCAGTTTCAGCCGCTCGTTGGAGTTGCCCCTGAACTCCGCCAGCGCCTTGCGCGAGTCGGCCAGCGCGAAGTCGAAGAGCATCTGGCGATCGCGCCCATTCGTCGAGCCGCCGAGCAGCGAGCCGAAGGTGCTGTCGAACGCGAGCGACGGATTGACGATGATGCCCGCGGGCTTGCGGGGTCCGAGCGCACAGGTTTCGTACACGATCGACACGCGCGCGGAGCTGGTGCCCAGGCGCAGCACGTCGAACGGCGCACCCCGGCGCAGCCGAGGTGCGATCACCGCGTCGAAGGTCGCGCCCGCGCCGTTCACCGCGCAGCTCAGCCCGCCCGTCCCGCTGGAGTGCCCGCCGCCCGCGATGAGGTTCGAGAGCCCCAGCAGCACGGCGGAGCGGTTCACCAGGTCGAGGTTGCCGGAAGACCCCGCCAGCGGCCCGAGGCTGATCGCGCTGGCGAGATTGTCGCCCTCACGCACCAGCGGCGTGTCCTTGTACGCGTCCCAGAAGAGGCGGTCGGAGGTGTTGGCGCGTCCCCCCAGCGCCGCGCGCGTGCCCGTGCTCAGGAGCGCGCGGGGGTAGACGCCATTGCACTCGAGGACCAGCACCAGGCGCGCCGGCAACGCTGACGACTGGGCGTAGACGTCGTGGAAGTAGGGCGCGAAGAGGCCGGCGGCCATGCCCTTCAGGACGGTTCGTCGCGAGAACATGGCAGTCACTCTCCAGCCTGCGGCACACGCCGCGTCTTCCAGGTGTCGCTGGTCATCAGCGTGGTCAGCATCTTGGAGAACGAGCCGTTGTTCTGATCATAGGCCTGCTCCATCTGCGTCAGCGTGCAGGCGTCGCTCAGGTTCTCCGGGCGTCCCATGAAGTAGCGGAAGGCCTGTCGCACGAAGCAGCGTTTCACGTGCCGCGAGTTCGCCAGGCGCTCGCTCAGCTCCACCGCGTCGCGCACCGGACCGTCCAGCGCGGGGTCCGGCATCGACGTGAGCGTCGAGCTTCCGTCCGGCGTGGTCCAGCCTCCGCTGGGCGAGTGATCCCGCGCGCGCAGGAAGCCCGCGTGGTTGTAGATCTCGAAGGGCAGGCCGAGCGGTTCCATCAGACGGTGACAGCCCTGACACTGCGAACCGGCGGTCGCCTCCTGCAGGCGGCGGCGCGCGTTCTTGTCGGCGGCGTGAGCGCCGACCTGGGCTGCCACCTGCACGCTGCTGAGCGGCGGGACGAAGCCGCACAGGAGGTTCTCGCGCACCCACTTGCCGCGGTGGACGATGGACGGATCGTCCTCGAAGTTGCCGCCGTGCGCGGCCAGCCACACCGGGTGGGTCAGCACCCCCGCGCGCTCCGTGGCAGGCAGCGTCTTCCAGCGGCCCGCGACGGTCGCCGGGAGGATCTCGCTGACGTTGTAGGGGTGCGAGAGGCCCTTGTGCGAGTCGTAGGCCGCGTTCTGCATGGAGGGCACGTAGAACGTGCGCGTGGTGAGCAGGTTCGCCAGCACGTCCTGATCCTCGACCACCACCCGCGCGATCAGATCGTCGAACTGCTGGATGAAGGTCGGCTCCAGCGGATGGAAGTTGGTGAGCAGGTTGTCGTACGAGACCGCGCTGATGTAGCCGAGCCCCTCGAGTTCGAAGCGCGAGGTCGCCGCCGGGGACTCCTTGAACACCGCGGACACGTGCTCGTAGCCGAGCCACTCGCGGAAGAAGCCCGCGACGCCGTCACCCAGCCAGTACTGCCCGCGCTTGGAGCGCTGCTCCTCGTTGTAGTCCTGCACCAAGTCGAAGCGCGGGGTCCCGTTCTGGTTGGCGTCGACGCCGCCCAGGTGCTTCTGGATCAGGGCGGTGGTCGTCGCATCCTGGGTGAGCGAGCCATCCTTCGCGGCAAGGGCCACGTCCGCCAGATGCCCCTCGAGGGGCGCGGAGTAGTACGGCCACACGAAGCTCGGCGTGGCCGAGGGCGCGCGCCCTGCCAGCGCGTAGGCCAGCTGCGAGCCCAGCTCGAGGCTGGTCAGTTCCACGCGACCGTCGGCCGGTTCGCCGCCCAGCTCGCGGCGGAACATGGCGCCAGTCATCATCCACGCGGCGTTGGAGATCCGCGTGATGGAGTCCGCGCGGTTTCCCGGGGAGTGGCTCGGTTCCTGCGCGATGACCGCGGTCGCGAAGGCGGTGAGGCGGGTGAGCTCATCCTCGGTGGGCGGGCGGAAGAAGACGCCGAACTCGAGCATCTGGCCGAGGTGGAAGCGCTTGCAGGTGTCGCTCGGGTTCGCGTCGTTGAACATGCAGCTGAAGCGATTGTTGGTGAAGACCCGCTCCATCCGGTTGCCGTCCGGGTAGTTCATCGTCCACGGCGAGGCGGCCGCGCCGACCACCGGCAGGAAGAGCTCCACCGTGGCCTCGTCCAGCGTCTCGTCCGTGGCCCAGGAGCTGTACTGCTCGATGGCGCTGGGATCGAGCGGGTTGTCGTAGAAGCTGAACCCGGTCCAGCTGCGCTCGACCGAGCCACCGACGTTGCGGGTGAACTCGCGCCGGTTCATGCGGCGGATGCGCGTCGGCGCATCCGAGCGCACGCCTTCGGTGCAGGCGAAGAGCGCGGACTGATCGAGCAGGTTGGGCTCGGGCACGACGGTCACGGGCGGCCCGTCCGTGCCACTGCAGAGGGGCATCCCCTCCTTGATCCAGGTCTCGAGCGCGGTGCGCTCGGCCGCGCTCGCGCGCTCATGCGGGGCTGGCGGCATCGGAGACGCGTCGTCGCGCATGCGGGTGAGCGCGCGCTGGGCGTTGCTGAGCTTCCCATCCATCGCCGAGCTCACCCGCATGTCGTGCAGGGTGCGCAGCGGCATCGTCGCCCCCTGGGTCGGCAGCGCGCCGTGACAGCTGGCGCAGCGATGGGTGAGCACCGACTGCACCACGCACGCGGCGCCCACGGGCCCACCGGGATCCACTGGATCGACTGGATCCACTGGCTTGTTGGGGCCGCCGTCGTTGGTGCTTGGCCCGATGTTGCCCTTGCACGCAACGAGGCTCAACAGTCCGGCCAGCAGGAGCACGCGGTTCATCCGGCCAGTCTGGCACGGACGGCAGGTGAAATAGCAAGCGGGTCCTGTCAAACGGGCTTAGCCGGAACTGGCTCCCCTCCTGATCAGGCGGCTGCCGTCCGCCACTCGCACGCTTCGCCTGCCGGAGACGCGGGACTCGCGGCTCAGCATGGAGCCTGCTTCACCGGGTGTGTCGTCAGAAGGGGGCGCAGATGATGCCCACGCAGTCGCCCGCGTCATTGTCTCGCGCGACGTTCCCTCCCCCGTCGAAGGCGGTGGGTGCGTAGATGCCGAAGCCCGTGTTGCCCAGGGCGACGTTGTTGAGCACCGTGGGAGTGCTGGGCGGCAGGACCCGGAGGCCATCACCGTCATTGCTCAGGAATTGGTTGCCGCGGACGATGCCCACGAGCGGGACGGGAGTGGATGCCGGGAGGTCGGACAGGATCAGGCCGCCGCCCGTGTTGTCAAAGAAGGTATTGCCGTCGACGTAGACCCTCAGGGCCGCGACCGGGAGAGCCGTGGCATTGTTGACGGCCAGCGTGTCGATCATCGCGAAACTGTTCGTCTCCCAGACCGGGTCGGTCGGGGTCGCGAACGCGGTGTTGTTCGCGATGAGCGAGTTCTCGAACCGCATCTCGCCGCAGGTGAACGGGCCACCCAGGTCGACCCGCATCGCGGCCACGGAGGTGTTCCCCGCGAGCGTGCTCGTCCTGAAGCGGAAGGCGCCACCGAAGCAGAAGCCGACAAGCTCGTTCGACGTGAAGGTGGAGTCGCGCACGTCGATGAAATGGAAACCCGCGAACATCGCGGTCCCATTGTGGGTGAACACCGAGGATCGCACGTCGAAGACACCGGTGGATGCATCGAACTCACTGTTCAGCCCGGCGCCGTTCCCGCTCAGGCGGCACTCCGTGATGAGGAAGTTCGTCGAGGATTGGCTGAAGACAGCGACGCCGTTGTCGAGGAGCGCGAGCTTGTGCAGGCGGAGGTTCGCCACGGTCACGGGAACGGCGGTGATGATTCCCCTGCCGAAGCCTTGAACCGTGCCGTTGCGGATCATCCTGCCGTTGACGACCACGATGCCCTGCGAGTCCTCATTCACCGGACCGGTGCGGCGCACGGTGAAGCCGCCGAGGTCCAGGACGATGTCTTCGCCATCGAGCCGGAGCGCGAAGGGGTCCGAGCCCGGACAGTTGAGATCGCGGGTGAGTTTCGTGTGCTGGGTGAGGGTGTCACCGCAATGGACGGTGGCCCCACCGAGGTTGAATGCAACCTGGGTATCCGCATCGAACTGCACCGACCCACCGGCCTTGGCGGCGGACGCCCCCGTGAGCAAGGTGGTCATGGCCAAGGCGACGACGAATCCGCGTGTCTGTTGCATGCTGCCTCCCAGGCCGGAGAAGTCCGGCCACGAGCAGACAGGCTGGACACGGCGCCCCAGTCGGCATCCCCCCCAGGGGTGGCAGCGCGCTGCCCGAAGGGAGACACCACCCTTTGACCCCGGTCCTCAATGCGGGGCAACCGCCCCGCATCCTGGCGCCACGATGCCCCTGAAGACTTCCGGGTCCCTTCGCGGAGGCGTCCCGCAGACCGGCGCTACTCCTCCGCGGCCTCCTGGGGCTTCTGGAAGTCCACGTCGAAGTTGAGGACTTGAAGGTGACGTGCCGCGCGCCCCCGCGTCGCTGCCGGCGTGCGAGCTGCGCCTGTTGCCGGCGTCCTCCGGACCGGCGGACGCCGGACACCAGGTGTCACGCCTCCTGAGGCCTCAGCGCATGGGCGATGTCCACGAGGCGCTGGAGTTCGGCGTTGCTCATCTTCAGGTGCCGGGCCGCGGCCTCCAGGTCCTCCGGAGGGAAGGCGCGCATGGCCTTGGGGGTGAACCAGTTGAAGAGGGTGACGATGCCGCGCACCAGCGGCGAGCGGGTGAGCACGGCCGTGGGCGGAATGACGGCGCCCTTCACCTTTGCGCCCTGGTCGAGCGCCTGCTGGCGCTGGGCGGCGTTCGGGCCATGCCCCTCCGCCACCACGAGCTGTGCGCTCATGGTGGTGATGTTCTGGCCGACGAGATCGCAGTAGTGGACCCACTCGTCCTGCGCGGGCGGCAGTGCGTTGTGCGCAATGACCAGCACACTGCCCACCATGGCCACGCCCAGCGTGCGGCCCTTGAAGGCGCCCACGACATCCGGTGCGTCGAGCGCCGCCGGGCCTCCGTGCTCGGAAGAAGCAGTCATTGGGGCCATGCTCTCCCGGGGGGAGGGACTGTCGCAACCCACTGCACTCCCGGTATTGGGCGTCTGGCCTGAAGCGGGCTTCACCACCGAAAGCCCCTGTCGGCGGAGCAACTCGTCCAATTCCGGGAGCCGGGTGGAGGGGGCGTTCAGCCGCGAATGCGCTTGCCGAATGGAGCAAACGCGACCATTCCGAGCTTGAGGTGCTGCAGCGCGAACGGAATGCCGATGATCGTCAGCGCCAGGCTGACTCCGATGACGACGTTGGTGAGGAAGATCCAGATCCCAGCGAAGAGTGCCCAGACGATGTTGAGCCCGAAGCTCATCGCGCCTGCGCTGGGAAGATCCTCAATGTCCTTGCCGAAGGGCATCAGCGCGAGACCGGCCATCTTGAAGCACTGCACGCCGAACGGGATGCCGACGAGGGTGAGGCAGAGCACCAGTCCACCCAACAGGTACTCGAGGCAGAGCACCAGCCCTCCGCCGAAGATGATCCACACCAGGTTCAGAAGCAGGTTCATGATCGGCTTATACGTTGGAGTCGTCAGTCGATGACATGAGCCCGTCTGAATTTCGCCAGGCCTCGATTTCAGGAGCCGCGCGCGCTGCTATCGCTTGAGCCAGGGCGCGGGGTGTCTGTCCATCCCCGAGCCCCGGCGTGGAGGCGTCCCGCCAACCGGCGCCTACTCCTCCGCGGCCTCCTGGGGCTCCTGGAAGTCCACGTCGAAGTTGACGCGCTGGCCAGGCTCGATGGTGAAGGTCTTCTGCCAGTGCGACGGGCCCACGGTGACGTTGAGGCGGTGGTAGCCCTCGAAGACGTCCAGCTCCTCCACGGGGACCGTGCCCACGGGCTTGCCGTCCACGGAGACGTTGGCTCCGGCCGGGCCGCGCACGTTGATGAAGGCCTTGTTGAGGAAGAACTGGTACGCGGAGCGGCCCGTGGGGGCCACCGTCACGGTGCGCGACACGGAGATGCCGAGCGCGCCGTTGGTGAAGGTGAGCAGGTGCTTGCCCGGCGGCAGCGACGCGGAGAGCGGCGTGCGGCCCAGCAGCGCGTTGTTGAGCGTGACCTCCACGCGCGGCTCCACGGTGAGGTCCAGGATGCCCATCGTCGGGCCCGCGTCCACACCGGCGTCCACGCCCGCGTCCTCGATGCCCGCGTCGAAGGGCTCGGCCACGACGATGGGCAGGCCCGCGTCGAAGGTCTCCACCGTCATCGTGCCCTGGAGCTGGCGCTGGACGATCACCGCGCCCGCGCCGAGCGTCAGCACGAGCCCGCCCACCACGTACGGCACCCAGGAGCGTGAAGGCTTCTGCGCGGCCACCGTCTGCGCCGCGGGGCTCGCCGCGCCACCGAAGATGGGACCCGTAGGCCGCGTCTCCGTGGATGCAGTCGGAGCAGGGGAGGGCGTCACCGTCTGGGCCGTGGCGCCAGCATGTGCCGTAACGGCGCTCGGGGGGCTCGCAACCGAGGGCTGCGCTGACGCCGCGACCGGAGCGGACGACGTGCTCTGCGCGGGCGTCGAAGCCTGCGAGCCGTGCGCGGCTGCGGAGGACGCGGCCTGCACGGGCGTGGATGCCTGCGTCGCCGGGGCTGGCGTGGAGGCAGGAGCCTGCGGCGCGGCGACCACGGGCTGCACGGGCGCCGGCTTGGGGCTCTCCGCCGAGGAGAACTCCGGCACCTTGCTCTTCACGGGCTCCGCGAGCCCCGCGCCGTTCGCGATGAGCTCCGCGATCTGCGGTGCCGGCATGCCCGCCTTCGCCAGTGCCTCCGCGATGCCCTTCTCAATCGTCGCCCGGCGCGCCGCTCTCGCGTCGCTCTCCGGCGGGAACAGCTTCGCCAGGTGCTCCGCGAACTCCTCGTGCGTCGGCAGCTTGCCAATCGCATCCACCAGCGCCTCGCGGAACGCGAGCGCCGACGGATAGCGCTCCAGCGCCCGCTTCGTCGTCGCACGGCGCACGACGGCATCCAGCTTCAGCGGCACGTCCGCGGGCATCGGGGGCAGGGCGCGGTTGAGCACCGCCTTGTCCGGATCCGCCGACTCCTTGAACGGCATCTTCCCCGTGAGGCACTCGTGCAGCGTGAGGCCCAGCAGGAACACGTCCGACTGCACGTTCACGGCTTCACGTCCGCCCAAGAGCTGCTCCGGGGACGTGTACGCGCGGCGGTTCTTCACGCGCTTGCCACCGCGCTCGCGCGGCGCCACGGACAGCGCGCCGTAGCCCGTCACCTTCGTGTAGCCGCTGAAGGACACCATCAGCGTCTCGGGCCGGATGTCTCCGTGCACCAGCGGCGAACCGTCGTCGTTGCCCGCCACGTGCGCGTAGTGCAGGCCCATGGCCGCGTCCGCCACCACCAGCGCCGCGAACGCGGGCGACATGCGCGGGTTCGCTTCCAGCACGCGCCGCAGCGGCTCGCCGTCCGCGAACTCGGTGACTCGCGCCAAACCCCCGTCCAGCTTCTCCAGGCCGTGCACGCGCAGGATGTTCGGGTGCTCGAAGACGATGGCGCGGTTCGTCTCGCGCTCCAGGCGCGCCACCAGCTCCGGGTTCTGCGCGATTTCAGGCGGTGCCCAGATGAGCACCACGGGGCGGGGCGTGGCGCCTTCCTCCAGCGACAGTCCGAGGAAGGCACGCGAGCCCTCTCCGGCAAGGAGGGGGCCGAGTGACTGATAGCGAGGCGAACTCATGGGAACGGCATGCTAGTGCCCTTCCCGTCGATCCTGGAATCCCCGGGTCGTGCCTAGATTCGCTGCCCTTCGAAAGGCAGCGTCAGGTGGTAGCCGTAACGCCCGCGCCGCACGAGCAACAGCACGCTACGTCCCCGTCGCGCTGTCAGCAGGGCTTCACGGAAAGTGTCACCCGTGGGGACAGGCTGATTGTTCATCCGCAACAGCACGTCTCCCGGCTCCAGCCCAATCTCCGAGGCGGCCGACCCCTGCCGCACGGCCGCGATCGCCATCCCGCCCTTGCTCTCCTTCACTCGGAGTCCCAGCTTCTCCCACGCCAGGTTTTCAAGCAGGCGAGCCGGAAATTCGACCGGCGTCACCTGCACCGTGCGGTTGCCGCCTGCTCGGAAGAGGACCAAGGGGAAGGCCGAGCGAGCCGGATAGCCGCGCACGCGTGAATCGAAATCCTCCGCGTCCTGGATGCGAGAGCCGCCCAGCTCCGCGACCACATCCCCGCGCTGCACACCGGCCTGCGCGGCGGGGCTGTCCGGATCCACGTTCGTCACGATGACACCGTACGTGCGGTCCCACCCGAGCCGCGCGGCCACCTGCGAGGGCAGGTCCGCCGTGTCCATGCCCACCCACGCGGGGCGCACCTTCCCGAAGCGCGTGAGCTCCTCCACGATGCGCCGCACCTTGTCCGCGGGGATGGCGAAGCCGATGCCCTGCCCGTTGGCGTAGATGGCCGTGTTGATGCCGATGATCTCCCCATCCACGTTGAGCAGCGGCCCGCCGGAGTTGCCCGGGTTGATGGCCGCGTCCGTCTGGAGGAAGTCGTTGTAGACGCGGCTGTCCGCACGGAAGGTGCGGCCCGTGGCGGACACCACGCCCGCCGTGACGGTCTTGCTCAGGCCGAACGGACTGCCGATGGCGACCACCGTCTCGCCAATCATCAAGTCACTGCTGGTGCCCAGCTTCGCGGTGGGCAGGGGCTCCTTCGCGTTGACCTTGAGGACCGCCAGGTCGTTGTTCGCGTCGCTGCCCACCACCTCCGCGTCGAAGGTGCGCCCGTCCGCGAGCACCACGTGGATGGCGGAGGCGCCCCGGATGACGTGGTCGTTGGTGACGATGATTCCGGACGGGTCGATGATGGCGCCGCTGCCCAGGCCGGTGATCCGCTGGCGCGTCTCCGGCTGCGCCATACCCTGGCCGAAGAACTCCTCCAGGGGCGAGCGGGGCCGGCCCCGGAAGCGCGACTCCACCTCCTGTTCGGTGCCGATGTAGACCACCGCCGGGGAGACCTTCTGAACCACCTCCACCACGTCGCTGCGGCGCCGGGACAGGTCCGCGTGCGCCGGGAGCGCCAGCACGAGCCCCCACAGCAAGAGCCCCCACCGGATGTGTGCTGCCTTCATGCCCTTCCTCCGTACGCCGCCGGGAATTGTCTCCCGGAAGACAGTCTGAATGTCGGGAAGGCCTCAGCCATTCCCTGGGTGTCTGGAAGCGGCGTCCCGCTCTTCATAGACCAGATGGTGCGGCCGTGATCGAACGCACTTTCAGGCAGAACGTCCTTGCCCTGGGCCGATTGCGGCGTTGGGGGAGCAGGGACCGCCCTGGGAGTCCCGGCGCGGCGTGTTGCTGGCTGCCCGCGGGGGCCTTGGGAGTGGTTGCGCATGAGTCTCGTCCTGGTCGCGGATGATGAACCCGCGGTGCTGGAAGTCCTGAGCCAGGTGATTGAGGACCTGGGGCATGACGTGGTGCGCGCGCGGGATGGCGAGGAGGCGCTGACGCTCGCCCGGGCCCACCGGCCGCGGCTGGTGGTGACGGACCACATGATGCCGCGCATGAGCGGCATGGAGCTGTGCAGCCGGCTGAAGCAGGAGCCGGGGCTGCGCGAGGTGCCCATCATCCTCTTGAGCGCGGTGCTCCAGCAGGGCTCGCCGGATGCGGCCGCGTTCCTCAACAAGCCCTTTGAAATCACCGACTTCGAGGCGCTGGTCCACGACGTGCTGGCGAAGGCCCCCGCCGCGCCCCCGGAGCCCGCCACGCCCGTGGAGGCGCTGAGCCGCTGGGTGGCGCAGTCGCTCCAGGGCCCGCTGGAGGCCGCGAAGAACGAGCTGCGCATGCTTCGAGACCTGCCCCCGCCAGGCAAGGGCGCGGTGGAGGCGCTGGGCGCGCAGCTCCAGTCGCTGGAGCGGATGGGCCGCTACCTCCAGGACGCCGCCCGGCTGAGCGCGGGCAGCGTGACGTTGCGGCCGGTGGAGGGGGACCTGCGCCAGCCGCTGGAGGCCTCCGTCGCGCGGTGCCGCACCACGGGGCCGGGCGTGCCGGTGGAGGTGACGGTGCCCCCGGAGGCGGTGGGCCTTCGCTTCGACCCGGAGCGCCTGGAGCAGGTGTTCGACGTGCTCCTGTCAAACGCGGCCCGGCAGGGCGGGGTGCGCGTGGAATTGGAGGCGTCCGCGGAGCAGGTGCTGGTGCGCGTGAGCGACCCGGGGCCGGGCATCCCCGAAGCGGAGCTGCCCCGGCTGTTCCAGCCCTTCCCGGAGGGCCCCGCGCGGGGAGAGGCGCTGGGGCTCTACGTGGCGTCGGAGCTGGCGAAGCTGCACGGCGGCGCGCTCTCCGCCGAGTCGCGCCCCGGGCAGGGCGCGACCTTCAGCGTGTCGCTGCCGCGCGTGGCCTGATGCCTCAGGCCTTCTGCGACTTCAGCATCCAGCCGATCATCTTGTAGAGCAGGCGGGCGCCCACGTTGGCGTCCCACTCGCTGCCCTCCGGGTCGGGCGCCACTTCGGTCAGGTCGAAGCCGACGATGGTGCGGCCCGAGCGCACGACGCCCGCGACGAGCGCGGTGGCCTCAGGGAAGGACAGGCCGCCGGGGACGGGGGTGCCGGTGTTCGGGCACAGCACGGGGTCCAGGCCGTCGATGTCGAAGGACAGGTAGACCTGCTGGGGCAGCTTGTCGACGATCTGCTTCACCTGCTGGTTCCAGGGCAGGCCGTCGAAGCGGTTCTGCTGGAGGACGGCGTCGTAGAAGGCGTGGATGCGTCCGCCGGAGTCCTCGATGTAGCGGTGCTCGTTCTCGCTCATGTCGCGCAGGCCCACCTGGACCAGCGTCTTCACGCCCGGGATGCGCTCGCACACGTTGTAGAAGATGGACGCGTGCGACCAGGTGAAGCCCTCGTAGGCGACGCGCAGGTCGGCGTGCGCGTCCAGGTGCAGCACGCCCATGCCGGGGTACTTCTCCGCGTGGGCCTGGATGATGCCGAAGGAGATGGCGTGATCGCCTCCCACGGCGGCCACGCGCTTGCCCTGCTCCAGCCAGTGCTTCGTGGTGCGGTAGACGTGCTCGTTGAGCTTCTCGCTGAAGCCGTTCACGTCCTTGGCGGCGGCGAGCAGCTCGGCCTCACCGGAGTCGATGCCACCTGCTTCGATGACGAGCTGGGCGCGCTCCTTGGCGCGTTCGTTCCACGTGTGCAGCTCGGCGGGGGCCTCCAGCATGGCGATGCCGCGCTCGTAGGGCCGGCCGGTCTCCACGTCGAACAGGTCCACCTGCTTGCTGGCCTCCAGCAGGGCAGCGGGGCCGTCGGACGTGCCGCCGCCGTAGCTGGTGGTGGCCTCGAAGGGCACGGGGATGACGACGACGTGGGCCTCGTCGGGAGAGTGGGGGAGGCCGAAGATGCCGGAGCCCGGCTGCGCGGCGGCGGCGGGGTCGAAGTGGGTAGCCATGGCGGCGCAGGATACGGTTCCGCTCCCCGGGCGCAATGGCTTCGGTGGTGCCTGGCGGCAGGGCAGGGAGGAAACGGATGGCGACGCGGAAGAAGACGGTGGAGAAGCGCAAGGTGCGGCTCACGGTGGACGACGTGCGCGAAATGGCGCTGGCCCTGCCGTCGACGGAGGAGCGCCCTTCCTACGGAACGCCCGGGTTCCGGGTGAGCGACAAGCTCTTCGCGCGGGTGCTGGATGACGACTCCATCGTCATCAAGGTGGATTTCGACCACCGCGAGGCCCTGCTGGATTCCAAGCCAGACATGTTCGAGGTGACGCCGCACTACCAGGACTGGCCCATGGTCATCGTGCGGCTGAGGACCGTGAACCGGCGCCTGCTGGAGGTCCTGCTCCAGGAGGCCTGGCGCCGCTGCGCCTCCGCCAGGGTGCTCAAGGCGCTGGAGCCCGCCGCGGCTGCTCCCAAGCGAGCGGCGAAGAAGGCTCCCGCCCGCAAGCGGAGCGTGTAGCGGCTTCAGTCCCAGCGGACGACGATCTTGCCCACGGTGCCGTTGCCCGCCATCCGCTCCAGCCCGGAGCGGAGCTCCGTCATGGGCAATACGGCATCCACCACGGCCCTCAGCGCGCCGGAGTCGAACAGGGGCAACAGCTGCCGCTCCGCCACCTGCGTGAGCAGCATCTTCTCCTCCGCGGGCCGGCTGCGGAGCACCGTCCCCTTGAGCGTGAGACGCTTGCGCATCACCGGCCCTAGGTCCAGCTCCGCTCGCGCGCCCGCCACCGAGCCCACCTGCATCAGCCGCCCGCGGGGCGCCATGGCCTTCACGGACTCCGGCAGGTAGGCGCCGCCCACCAGGTCCAGGCACACGTCCGCGCCCCGGCCGTCGGTCGCCTTCAGTACGGCATCCGCGAACACCGGCGGGTTGCTCTCACACAGCACCGTGTGGCCCACGCCCCACTCGGAGGCCCGGGCCAGCTTCTCCGCGCTCCGTCCCGTGCCCACCACCCGCACGCCCATCGCCTTGCAGAGCAGCGCCGCCGCGGAACCCACGCCGCTCGCCACCGCGTGCACCAGCACCGTCTCCCCGGGCCGCAGGTCCGCCTGGAGCACCAGCGCGTCGTACGCCGTGAGGTAGGCCTCGGGCAGCGCCGCCGCGTCCGCGAAGTCCAGGCCCTTCGGCATGCGCAGCACCTCGCGCTCGTGCGTGGTGATGACCTCGCTCCACGCGCCGCCACCCACCAGCCCCATCACCCGGTCGCCCGGCTGGAACTTCCGAGCGCGCGGGCCCACCGCCACCACCTCGCCCGCGTACTCCAGGCCCGGCACGTCCTGGGGCACGTCGGGCGGCGGCGGATAGGCTCCGCGCACCTGGAGCAGGTCCGCCCGGTTCAGCGCGCTCGCCCGCACGCGCACCTGCACGTCGTAGGGCCCCGGCACCGGCTCCGGCCGCTCGTCGAACGCGAGGACCTCTGGACCGCCCGGCTTCGTGATGTGCACGACCTTCATGACCTGCCCCCTTCCGCGAGAAGACCCACCACCGTTACAGCAACAACCGCGTCACCAATCCGAAGTACGCCAGCAGCGTCACGTTGTCGGACACCGCCAGCACCAGCGGCGCCGATGCCAGGTGCGGATCCACCTTCAGCCGCTTGAAGAGGAACGGCAGCACGCCGCCCAGGCACGAGGCCAGCGTGGCGGACACCGTCACCGCCACGAACAGCGCCAGGGGAAAGCCGAACCCCGGCGAATAGACGCGCCCCAGGAGCGCCACCACCGCCGCCGCCATCAACCCGGCCAGGCTCGCGGCCAGCACCTCGCGCGCCACCACCTTCCGGTCCACCTCGCCGTGCGTCACCATCGACGCGGCCACCGCCGTCGTCTGAACGCCCAGGCTCTCCGACAGCACCAGCACCATGGGGATGAAGGCGCTCACCACCACCAACTCCGCCACCGTGCGCTCGAACAGCCGCGTCGTCGTGGCGGCCAGGAACCCGCCGGCGATGTTCACGAGCAGCCACGGGAAGCGCTTGAGCGCCATGCGCCCCGGCCGCGTCTCGCGCGCCTCGCCCTTGGGCAGGCCCACGAAGCGGTAGACCTCGTCGCGCACGCGGCCCTCCACCTCGTCGAAGAGCGTGTCGGAGAACGCGTCCACGAACTGGTTCATCTCCACCACGCCCACGATGCGGCCTTCCGCGTCCACCACCGGGAACGCCAGGAAGCGGTAGGTGACGAAGAAGTCCTCCACCAGCGCGTCGGAGGCGTCCACCGGCAGCTTCACCACCCGCGTGAACATCAGCGACGCGATGCGCTCGTCGGGCGCCGCGCGGATCAGCTTGCGGATGGGCACCACGCCCACCAGCCGGCCGGCCGGGTCGCACGCGTAGCAGTAGAAGATCTCCCCGGTGCCAGGGTGGGCGCGCAGCTTCTCCATCGCCTGGGCGGCGGTGTCCTCCACGCCCACGGCGGTGAAGTCCCGGGACAGCCGGTCGCCCTGCAACAGCGTGTGAGCGGTCTCCGGAGGCATCTGCACGGGGCCGGGCACGAAACGTCCTGGCCCGCCGGAGCGTCAAGGCTTATCTAGGACTCCATCCGCCATGCCACTCGCGCCGTGTCCCATCTGTCAGAAGCCCGTGCCTCCGCGTCCGGAGAACACCTCCCATCCCTTCTGCTCCCGCCGCTGCCGCGCCGTCGACCTGGGCCGCTGGCTGGGTGAGGAGTACCGCGTGCCCGACCGTCAGGCCGAGCAGCAGGAAGACGAGCTCCCCTCCGACGGAGAGCCGCGCCGCCACCACGACGCTTGAGCCGTTGCCGCTGTCCGGCGCTGGAAGATTCCCGGACCGCTCGAACGACAGGGCAGGGGAGCGTGCCGCCGGAAGGCCCTCGCCCGTGCGCCCCGGAGGGCAGGGGATGGGCGTGCCGCTGGAGTCGCGGGGAGAGTGACGGTATACCCGCCTGCCGTGAAACGCGCCGTCAACCTCATCGCCAGCCTGCTCGTCACAGTTGCCTTCATGTGGTGGGCCTTCCGGGACACGGACGTGTCCACGCAGCTCGCCAGCCTCAAGGCGGCCAACTACGCGTGGATCTTCCCGTACGTCGTGTGCCTGGGCTTCATCCACGTCTTCCGGTCGCTGCGCTGGGGAGCGTTGCTGTCGGGCCTGGAGCACATCCCGTTCCGCAAGTTGAACGAAGCGTCCGGCATCGGCTTCATGATGCTGCTGGTGCTGCCGTTCCGGCTGGGTGAGTTCGCGCGCCCCTTCCTCATCGCCCAGCGCAGCTCCATCCGCCGGAGCGCGGCCATGACGTCCGTGGTGCTGGAGCGCATCGTGGACGGCCTCTTCGTCGCGGCGATGTTCCGCGTGTTGCTCTTCTTCGTCCCCACGGAGACCCCCGAGGTCCGGTACGTGAAGCTGGGCGCGTGGCTGATGTTCGCCGTGTTCGGCGGCGGCCTGGTGTTCCTGCTCCTGGGCCTGTGGCAGCAGGAGCGCACGGTGCGGCTGGTGCGCGCCACGGTGGGCCGCTTCTCGCCGGGCGTGGCGGACAAGGTGGCGGACATCGTGGACACGTTCGTGGGGGCCATGCGCCAGCTCCCCGACCGCAAGAACATCGCCATGTTCTTCCTCTACACGGTCGCCTACTGGGGCGTGAACGGACTGGGCATGGCGCTGCTCGCGCGCGCCTTCGACTGCTCCGGCGCGGCGGCGGGCACGGCCTGCGAGCCCATGAACCTGACGCTGTTCCAGTCCTACATCGTGATGTGCGTGCTGGTGGTGGGCCTGATGATCCCCGCCGCGCCTGGGATGATGGGCACCTTCCAGGCCGCCACCAAGGTGGGCCTGGGGTTGTTCATGCCCGCCGCGATGGTGAACGCGCACGGGCTCGCCTACGCGAACGTGCTGTGGCTGGTCCAGACGCTCCAGCAGATCGTCATCGGCCTCATCCTGCTGTCCATCAGCCACATGTCCTTCCGTGAGCTGGCGGGGAAGATGAAGAAGGATGACGACACCACGGTCACCCGCTCGTCGGTGGCCTGAGGCCTTCCGCCGCTACGGGGCGGGCTGGAGGGCCTGCCCTCCGTCGGTCGCGGGCGGGGTCGCGGGCGGCACCTGCTGGGCGCGCACGCTGTTGCGCACCTGATCCGTGACGGCGGCGGGGTCCACGGTGCCCTTGAACGTGCCGAAGGGCGTCTCGATGTGCTGCTCGTGCTTGCCGTCGGTGCCCGGCGGACCGCACCAGGCCTTGGTGGAGTCCTTCAGCGAAGCCACGGGCGTGCGCACCGCGGTGTGCGTCTGCGTGGTGGACTTGGCCACGAGCACGTGGTCGCGCATCAGCACGCAGTGGTCCTCGTCGAAGTACCAGGCCGCCGAGCCGTCCGCGAACTCCTGCGCCCGCTCCGGTCCCCTGCCCATGGTGTCCGCCACCTGGGCGGCCGTCATGCCGGGGTAGAGCTTCTCGAAGCCGGGGGTGGCGCAGCCGGTGGCGGCCAGCGCGAGCAGTGCGGACAGCAGGGAGGGACGCATCCGGGGCGCGACTCCTGGAAGGAGAGGCGGACGACCCTAGCGTGTTCCTCCCGGAGCGCTCCAGGTGGGGCCTGGAGGCGATGACGGGAGGATTACAGCTCCTGCTCCAGCCAGCGCGACAACCGTTCGCGCAGCGACCGGACGCGGCGGCGGAGCAGGGGGCCGCTCACGACTCGCCCTCTGTCTTGGCGGGCATGCGGCCGTACTTGGACAGCAGGTCCTCCACGGCTTCACGCAGGTACTCGCTCTGGTGGATGCGGGTGCGCCGCGCCAGTTCGCGCAGCTTGTGCACCTGCTCCTCGGGAACGAGGACGTGGGTGGAGACGATGTCGGCCTCGGGGCTTCGGACCTCACCGGGTTCCACCGCGGACGGGGACGACGGAGCGTCGGGGCTCAGCGGGCTGGCGCTTCCATCCTGCATCGGGCTTCCTCCAGGAATGCTGCTACAGGCCGCTACCGACCTGGCGTGGGCATTAGGGGGCCGGCCTCTCGTGCCGTCAAAAAAAGGAACACGCGACGGGCCGGGTTGACTTGGAACCCGATGCGCTGTTACTCGCGCATCCACGTAAGGGGAGTAGTTCCCGCCCGGCAGCGAGGGGCGGAGGGGCGCTCGACACACTGGCTGGTGACAGCCCGGGCCCCCATCCCGCGCAAGCGCGCGAGACGAACGAGACCTTCGGACAGGGATTCAACGTTCCCTGGCCGAGGTCCGTCGTGCGCGCTCCTCCCTGAAGCGCTCCACCCCACGACATCCTCCGCGCCAGGGACTGGGATGGGGTGCCATCGTGTCGTTGGAAGCAATCGTCGGTTCATTCGTGCTCGTCGCCGCCAGTGAGATGGGGGACAAGACCCAGCTCTTGGCGTTCTCGCTGGCGTCCAGATTCCGCAAGCCGTGGGCGGTGCTGGGCGGCATCTTCGTGGCCACGGTGGCCAACCACGCGCTGGCGTCGTCGGTGGGCACGTGGGTGTCCACGCATGTCCCCGCGCGGATGATGGCGCTGCTGTTGGCGGTGATGTTCCTGGGCTTCGGCCTGTGGACGCTCAAGCCCGACACGCTGGATGACGACGGTGGCAAGCCCCCGCGCTTCGGCGCCTTCCTCACCACGGTGGCGCTCTTCTTCATCGCGGAGATGGGGGACAAGACGCAGCTGGCCACCATGGCGGTGGCCGCGCGCTACCAGGCGCCGGTGCTGGTGACGCTGGGGACGACGGCGGGGATGCTGCTGTCGGACGGCCTCGCGGTGTTCCTGGGCGACCGGCTGTCCGGACGGGTGAACATGAAGTACGTGCGGTGGGTCACCGCCGCGCTCTTCTTCCTCTTCGGCTTCGTGTCGCTCTGGACGGCCTGGCGAAGCTGAGGCTTCTCGGAAGGGCCCCGGCGTTCAGGGACGCCGGGGCTTCGGGGGGACGGCTACTTCAGGCTCGCCGTGTCGATGACGAAGCGGTAGCGCACGTCGTTCTTGAGCATGCGCTCGTAGGCGTCGTTGATCTTCTGGATGGGGATGACCTCCACGTCGGCGGCCACCTGGTGCTGGGCGCAGAAGTCGAGCATCTCCTGCGTCTCGCGGATGCCGCCAATCATCGAGCCGCCCAGCTTGAGCCGGCGGGGGATGAGCGAGAAGGCCGCCAGCGGCGTGGGGGCTTCCGGCGCGCCGACGATGATCATCGTGCCGTCCGTCTTCAGCAGGCTCAGGTAGGCGTTGTAGTCGTGCTGCGCGGAGACGGTGTCCAGGATGAAGTCGAAGGACCGGCGCAGCTTCTTGAACGTCGCCTTGTCGGACGTGGCCTCGAAGTGCGCGGCGCCCAGGGCGAGCGCGTCGTCGCGCTTGGACGGTGAGGTGCTCAGCACCGTCACCTCCGCGCCCATCGCCTTGGCCAGCTTCACGCCCATGTGGCCCAGGCCGCCCAGGCCCACGACGGCCAGCTTGCTGCCGGGCTTCACGCCGTAATAGCGCAGCGGCGAGTACGTGGTGATGCCCGCGCACAGGAGCGGCGCGGCGCGGTCCAGGGGGATGCCCTCCGGGATGCGCACCACGTACTTCGCGTCCACGGTGATGCGCGTGGAGTAGCCGCCGTAGGTGGGCTGCCCGTCGTAGTCACGGCCGTTGTAGGTGTTCACCGAGCCGCGGTCGCAGTACTGCTCGTCGCCGTTGAGGCACTGGGGGCACTCGCGGCACGAGTCCACGAAGCAGCCCACGCCCACCGTGTCACCCACCTTGAACGTGGTGACAGCGCTGCCCACCTGGGACACCTTGCCGACGATCTCGTGGCCCGGGACCATGGGGAAGAGGGCGCCGCCCCACTCGTCGCGGGCCTGGTGGATGTCGGAGTGGCACACGCCGCAGTACTGGATGTCGATGAGGACGTCCTGGGGGCGCGGCTCGCGGCGCTCCACGGTGAAGGGGCCGAGCGCGGCCTTCGCGGTAGGGGCGGCATAGGCAGGGGTCGTAGGCAAGAAAGGCTCCTGATGGCGAACGAAGTAGGGGCGGCAATCTAACGACGCCGGGGCCTTGGTACCGGGGGAACGTTGGGAGAAGTGGACCTGCCCGGGGAGCATCCGGGAGACTCCGCGCCCATGAGCCAGGAACGTCTGCAGCAATCCCTGTCCGCGGGTCCCCACCACCTCCTCTCCCGCCTGGTCGGCACGTGGGAGGGCGTCGCGCGCACGTGGTTCCAGCCCGACAAGCTGGAGGATGAGTCGCCCATCTCCGGCACCTTCCGGAGCGTGCTCGACGGACGCTACGTGGTGCACGAGTACACGTCCGCGATGGGCGGCAAGCCGCTGTCCGGGATAGCGACGCTGGGCTACCACCTGGACGGGCGGCAGTTCACCCTGTCGTGGGTGGACACCTTCCACGTCGGCACGGACATCATGAGCCTGCTGGGCGAGCCCGGGGTGAGCGACAGCATCTCCGTCACCGGCAGCTACTACACCGGTGAGCAGACGCCCCGCTGGGGCTGGCGCGTGGACATCGAGGTGGCCGGTCCCGATGCGCTGGTCATCACACACTTCAACATCGAGCCCGGGGCCGAGCCGCAGAAAGCCATTGAGATTCAGTACAAGCGGCGCGGTTGAGGTGCACACGCCCCGCCAATAGACCCAGGCGGGGCGTGGCAGTTGCTCATGCCGGATGCGTCAAGGATTGCCGGCTAGTAGCCCCAGCAGGCGTCATTGTGGCCGCTGTAGCCCAGGCTCTGGCAAAAGCGGAACGCCGCCGAGCGGCAGTCGCCAAACGGGATCGCCGAGGTGTGCCCGACGGTGTAGTAGTAGTTGATGCCGTCGTTGCACTCCGCGAGGCAGTAGTTGTTGCCGTCGTAGCCGGTACACGTGCCGAAGGCGCGGACCTCTCGGTCGTCCGACGACGCGCCGGGGGCGGCCTGTTCCTGGGAGGGCTGCGTGACGGGCTCCGTCGTGCCCTCCTCTTCCGGGGGCATACCACCACATGCCGTGACGATCGCTGCGGACACCATCAGGGGGAACAGCTTTGTGAGATGCATGGCGGATCCTGTCTGGCTTCAATGACCTGGTGGAATGGCAATGCATTCCGTCAGGGCGCTTGGGATGGGCGCAGCGCTATTTGTATGTGAAAGACCATGAGACGAAAGTGCGATGCCGCAAGGACTGCCGTCCATTTCACAGACGCAAAGCGGCAAAAGTGTTAATTCATTCAATTCATGGTTTGGCCGGCTGCGGCACCTGCTGGAGCTTCTGAGCCAGGAGCCGCGCCTCGTGACGTCCGGTGTCCGTCCAGTCCTCGGTGAATGAGAGGGACTGGAGCTCCGGGAGCAGGGTGGGCAGTTCACCCTCCTCCAGGAGGAAGCGCGCGGACGGGTGCGGATGGCGTTGCAGGTTGCGCCGGGTGGGCTGGGCGAAGACGAACAATCCACCTGGTGCAAGGAGCTTTGGCACGGCGGCCAGGAGCGGCCGCCAGAGGTAGTTCAAGCACACCACCAGGTCGAACGGGCCGGGCGGCAATGCATCTGTTTCCAGGTCCAGGCGCAGGCGAGTGAGGGACACGCCCGCGTCGCGCGCCAGGGTTTCCGCCTGTGCCAGCGCCACGTCGGAGATGTCCACCAGGGTGACGTCCAGCCCGCGTCGCGCGAGCCAGCACGCGTCGTGTCCCGCGCCGCCGGCCACGTCCAGCGCCCGGCCCTTTCGAGGCAGCTGGGACTCGAGCGAGCGGAGGAAGCCCGAGGGTTCCCGCGTCGCGGGGGCCTGCTGGTACTTGTCGTTCCAGCGCTGGCGATCCTCCTGGGACATGGCTTGGCTCTCCGGAGCTACTTCGGGTTCATCAGTGCGTTGAGGGACGGGTAGCTGGCGGCGGCTTCGAACAGGCTCGCGGAGTGTCCCTCGCGGAGGAAGGCGGAGGCGAGCGCCCCGGCCCGGCCCCAGATGGCCTCCGGGATGGCGGAGCCGGCGCTGAGCCGCCGCACGCCCAGCCGCTGCAGCTCCGCCGGGGCGGGGAGGTCCTGGCGCGCGAGCACGTTCACGGGCAGCGAGGTGCCCCGGGTGATGGCCTGGATCTCGGCCGCATCCGTGACGCCCGCGGCGAAGAGGCCATCCGCGCCGGCCTGCTGATAGCGGGCGGCACGGGCCAGGGTCTCCTCCACGCGGCGCTCGGGCGGCACGAGCTTGCGCAGGTAGACGTCCGTGCGTGCGTTGACGAAGACGTCCACGCCCAGGCGCGCGCCGGCCTGCTTCACGCGTTCAATCTTCGCGGCGAGCAGCTCCGGAGGACCGCTGCCGTCCTCCAGGTTGCAGCCCACGGCGCCCTCGGACAGGAGGCGGGCCACGTTCTCCGCGGCGGTGGCCGGGTCGTCGGAGTAGCCCGCTTCGGCGTCCACGGTGAGGGGGACGCGGATGGCGCGGGCGATGGTGCGCACCGTGTGGACGAGCGCGTCCACGGGCAGCGCATTGCCGTCCGGGAAGCCCAGAGCCCAGGCCATGCCAGCGCTGGTGGTGGCGATGGCCTTCGCGCCAAGGCTCTCGAAGAGGCGGGCGCTGCCGGCGTCCCAGACATTCGGAAGCACGAGCAGGTCAGGGCCCTGGTGCAGCGCGCGAAAGGTGGGGGCGGTGTCGGGACGGGCGGTCATGCGTGGGAGCTCCGGTGACGGTGTGAGAGGGATTCAGGCGTGGGTCTGCTCATGGTCGAGCAGCCAGCGTTTGCGTTCCAGGCCTCCTGCATAACCAGTGAGCGAGGCATTGGCACCGACAACGCGGTGGCACGGGACGACGATGCTGATGGGATTGGCGCCATTGGCCAGGCCCACGGCGCGGATGGCCTTGGGGCGCCCGATGCGTTCAGCGAGCCGGCTGTAGGTGGTCGTCGTTCCCACGGGAATCTCGCGGAGGGCGCGCCAGACCTCGCGCTGGAAGGGTGTGCCGCCGGTCTCCACGGGAAGGGAGGCGATGGCGCCCAGGTCTCCGCGCAGATAGGCCTGGAGCGCGGAGGTGCGGCCGGCGGGGTCGCGCGCGGGTTCGAGGACGCAGCCGTTCTCGCCGTAGTGCAGGCGCAGGAGCCGGTGCATGCGGGCCTCGTAGCCCTCCCAGTCCAGCGCGCGCAGGCGGCCTTCCTCATCGCAGACGAGGAGCGCCACGCCGGCGGGGGTGGGCGTGGAATCGATGAAGAAGCGCAGACGGTCAGGCATGGGCTTTCCGGCGGGACGGGGTGGTGGGAGGGCGCCGTGCTCGGGTGTTGGTTCGGGAATCCGGCTTGGGCTCACGGGCCTGAAGGGCCACCGAGGTCCAGAGGTGCTGAGCGGCGTACGCGCGCCACGGGCTCCAGGCTTCGGCGCGTCGCAGCAGCGCTTCAGGCGTGGGCCGCGGGCCTCCGGCTTCCGTCGCGGCGCGAAGCAGGGCGACGTCGGAGGCAGGGAAGGCATCCGGCTCCCGGACGGCACGGAGGGCGATGTATTGGGCGGTCCACTCGCCGATGCCGGGCAGGCGCGTGAAGCGGGCCACGGTGTCCGCGAGCGACGGGCCGGGCTGGAACAGCGTGGGATCCGCCACGGCCGCCGCAGCGAGCTGGGAGAGCGCCCGGGCCCGAGCGGCCGGCATGCCCATGCCGGTGAGATCCGCCGAGGCGAGGACTTCGGGGCGAGGGAAGGCGCGCTGGAGCCGGGCATCGCCGGTGAGCGCCGGATCCAGGCTTTCGCCCTTCGCGTCCAGGAGCCGCTGTCCCAGCTGCCGAGCGGCGGTGGTCGTCACCTGCTGGCCCAGGATGGCGCGGACCGCCAGCTCGAAGCCATCCCAGCCGCCCGGGGCGCGAAGGCCGGGCCGAGCGGCGAGGAGGGGCGCGAGCAGGGCATCCGTCGACAGGTGGGCACGGATGGTCTCCACATCCGCGCCCACGTCGAAGACGCGCCGGACCTGGGCGACGACGGAGGGCAGCATCCGCACATCGCTGACACGCAGGGTGGCGCGCAGGGCGTCGAGCCCCGGTGCGGGGGACACCTCCACGGCGCCCCGGCCCCAGGCATTCGTGAACGTCCGTAGATAGCGGCCGGGCTCGACGTGCTCCATGCCGGTGAGGGCGCGGGCCGTCAGCCAGGCCACCAGCGCCTCCCAGTCATAGGGCGGCCGGTAGGGGATGAGGAGCGTCACCTCGGGGCCCGCGGACGTCACGGGCGCCGTCTGGGAACGGCGGAGGGCCCCCGGAGGTCGGCCGTAGAGCGACTGGAAGACGGCGTTGAAGCGCCGCACGCTGCCGAAGCCGGCCGCGAGGGCGACCTCGGCCATGGGCAGGGAGGTCTCGTGGATGAGCTGACGGGCGAAGAGCACTCGGCGCGTCTGCGCCACGGCAACCGGTGAGGCGCCCAGGTGTTGGTGGAACAGCCGGCGCAGCTGCCGGTCCCCGACGCCAAGCCGATCCGCCAGCACCTCGACGCTGGCCTCGTCGGCATCCAGCAGGCCGTCCGCGATGAGCGCCAGTGCGCGCGAGACGGTGACGGAGGTGCCGCGCCAGGGCGCCAGGGTAGGGGACGTCTCCGGCCGGCAGCGGAGGCACGGCCGGAAGCCGGCCTCCTGGGCTGCCGCGGCGGTGGGGTAGAACGTGCAGTTCTCGAAGCGGGGCGCGCGGGCCGGGCAGATGGGACGGCAGTAGATGCGCGTCGTCTTCACGGCGGTGAAGAACCGCCCGTCGAAGCGGGAGTCCCGCGTCGTCAGCGCGCGGTAGCAGGCGGTGGGGTCCAGGCCGTCCATGGGAGAAACCTCCCACGGTGGGCCCTGGATGTCTGGCCGTTTTCGGACGTGGACGTTCCGTCCCTGGGGACAGGCCTGTCGGCCCGGCTACCACCGCACCGTCAGGGCGGTCGTCCTCCCGTGCTCGACCGTCGTGGTCGTTTCGTGATGGCCCAACGCGGCGTGCTCCAGCCGCACCTCGACCTTCGTTCCATCGACCCGGACGGCGGGCGTCGGAGACATGCCCACGAAGGCGCCGTTGATCCACACGCGGGCGCGCGGGATGGCGATGACCTGGAGCCGCGTGGGCTCCGACGCCACGGGAGGTGCGCTCCATCCCCTCGAACGACCACCGCCACCGCCGCCACCACCGTGACAGTGATAGCCCCCCGTGGCCCGTTCGTTGTGACAGCCAGAGCTGTTGGTCCGTCCCGGATGTGCCCACGCGAGGTGTGAACACACCAGCGCCGCGATGGCCCCCAATCCCAGCACCACCTTGCTGCCGCGCCTCATGGATCCACCCGTCCAATCTGTGCTTCGACCAGCGTGTCGTGATGCCATCCCAGCAGGGCGGTGTGTCGGCCCAGGCGCACCGTCACATGGGCCACGCCTCGGCCCGCATTAACGAGGTCCTTCGCGGAGAACTCCTGTCCCGTGAAGCGCTTCGCCGCAATCTGGAGTGCCGCGGGCGACAGCCCCGCTTGCCCGTGGTCCGGCGCGGTGACGTAGAGGCCACGGGTCATGCCCTGACCGACGAACAGGTACGTGAGCGTTCCCGGAGGAGAGTCCACCACGCGGAACACGTCCGAGCGCTGCATCTCCAGGCCCGCGGGACCGAGCTGTGCCTGGGCGACCTCCACGGGTTCACCGAGGGGGAAGCGATTGCGCAGCAATGCCTCCCTGCGGCCGAGGAGCGCGGCCCGGGCGGCGGCCAATTCAGCGTCGCTGCCGAGCACCGAAAGCAGGGTGTCTGCATCCTCATCCGCGGTCCGCAGCTCGCGCAGCGAAGCACCGAGCCCTCCCGCGTGGGTGGTGGCCTTTGCCATCCGGGTGAGCTCCGCGCCTCGGAAGGAGGCAAGGGCCGTCCGAGCCGTTTCACCCATGTCGACCGCCACCGCGGCGTGGAGGGCCGTGGCGCGGCAGCGCACATCGCGGGCAGGGCATGCGTGTTCCTGACGCAGGTAGGCCTGGGTGATCAGCGGCTCGGGGCGTTCGGACACGAGCGTCCGGGCCTGGATGCGTGACAGGACCTGGATGGCCTCGGTCAGTGCTCCCTTCTCCAGCGCGGCCTTGCCCTTCGCGATGCGGAGGTCCTCCAGCTTCGCGCGAAGTCCGTCCATGACGGAGGCCGGAGCCCGCTCGGTGGACAGGGCTTTCAGCTCGGCCTCCACCGGGTCCTCTTCGCCACGCTCCAGCGCGGACCGAGCCCAGGCCTCGCGCAGCTTCACGCACTCTGCCTCCAGAGGGTCGGTTCCCTTTCCGGAGCCCGCGTAATGGCGGATGAACTTCACGGCGTCGCGATTGTCCATGCCCTGGATGCGCGCGAGCACGAATGTGTTCCTCGCTTCGATGTACTCGGGGCTGGATTCGCTGCTGGCCTCCAGCAGGTCCGCATGCAGCTCGGCTTCACGGAGCTGACCGGCGGCCGTCAGGCGGACCAGCTCCGGAACCGAAGGACGGATGAAGAGGAAGCATCCCGCGAGGACGAGCGCGCAGAGCCCCGTCAGCCCGATGCCAATCCGGTCGTGCCATCGCTCGGGGGATTTCGCGCCGCCGGTCCGTCGACGGCGCAGCGCGGTCGCGGCCCACCACCAGGTCCCGGGCCAGAGGCCCAGGATCGCGAACACGGCGAGCGCGCTCTGATCCGGTTCCGCGTAGAACGCGTGCCGCCCGATGAAGGCGGAGACCAGGAAGGGCATGGCGAAGAAGCCCGCCATGGCCACGCCCATCAGGGCCCCGACGCGCCGGTGAAAGGCGGAGGTGTCGCGGGCCTTTGTCGGTTGGAGGTCGTGTCCCAGCAGGTGGATGAAACCCGGCCTGCCCGCGAACTCGAAACAGACGGTCGCGGACGGGGCTTCAAAGACATCCAATGTCTGGGAAAGGATTCTTCCGCGCAGCGGCTCGAGCTCGGGCTCCAGCGACGACCGCGCGGTGATGAAGCCCGCGGCACGGGCCTCATCTCCCAGGGCGGGGTCGGGCAGGGGACCTGCGTGCTCCACGGAAGCCAGAGCGCGTGCTCCCTGCCATTGGAGGGCCCGCTTCGAATCCTCCAGCAGGCCCTTATGCGAGGAGAGGGCCTTCGCATCCGGCCACGCACGCACCTGGGCGCGTTCGACGGTCGACACCTTCAGCCACCGGCGGAGCGTCCCAGAGCCCCGGCAGGTGCGGCAGCCCACCAGGCCCTTCGTGCAGCGGACGCACTTCTTCGTGCCCTTTCCCCGGCACTCCGTGCAGTTCACCATCCGGTAGCTCTTGCGAGCCCGGCTCATCCGCCGGCCGGACCCGCCGCAGCCGGAGCAACTGGCGCGAAGGGAGCCCCGGCACGTGGAGCACGTCACCTGTCCGGCGCCGTGGCAGCCCCCACACACGCCCAGGTGGGAGGACTGCTCGGCCAGGGCCTCCGGAGACGCGCTCCACAGGTCCAGTGTGTCGAGTGAGACGGGGGGCGTGGAGCGGGAGCTCCGGGCCGTGTTCCCCCCGCCCGAGTAGGCCTCCTCCGCCCAGGTGCCGGTGCGGACGGCATACCGGGTGACGAGCCGCCCGTAACGGAGCATGGACGCGTCGACCCGGGTGATGAGGTCCGCGAAACCAAGGGGGCCCAGCCGCCAGCGCGCCCAGCGGACGGTCGCGGCCCGGGCCTTCGAGTCGATTCCCTCGTCCAACATCGTGCGGACTCCCCCCGGAGCATGGGTGCTGCGCGTCGGGACAGGGGGAATCGGACCGTGCCGGGAGGGGACCTGGCAATCCCCCGGATGGGGGACGAGCGGGCGCGGCGGAATGAAAAAAGCCCCGGAATCACTTGGGAAAGTGACTCCGGGGCTGCTTGATGGCCAGGGTCAGACTTGAACTGACTACCTGCGGATTATGAGACCGCCGCTCTAACCAGGTGAGCTACCTGGCCGTGAAGCCCCGCCCGTATACCGGGCCAGGGCCGTGACCGCAAGAACTTCGGACGGGGTGGCCGGGCAGTTCATGACAGGGGCTCGGGAGGGTTCACCCGTCCACTTTCGTTCCTGGACCCGCTGCCTGCCTGGGCCACAGGGGCGCCAGCATCCGGGGGCCCGGGTGGCCCTGGGTGGCGTCAGGGCCTTCGAATGGTGTGGGGGGCGGTGACTTCAATGCGCCAGGCGCCCACGTCAGGAGCCTGCGCCATCGTGGCCTCTCCCGTCATCAACGGGAAGCTCGTGTCCGAGACCGTGCCGCGCGCGTGCCAGGAACGGTGGCTGCGGTATCACCCTCCGTGAGTTCCAACTCGCAGCCGGCGAGCACGAGGGTGGACAGCAGGAAACGGCTGGCCGGAAGACGGCGCAACGGACCTTTCTTCGTGTTGCACCCACGCGGATGCGACTGTCTTTGCGTACCTTCCGAATTCTGCGGATGGATTCAATCCATGGGATGGCTGTAGAACACACATGGAGACAACGTGATAAAAATCTCGCGACAATGAAGCGCATGGAGCGGTGGAGACAGCAGGTCCGGCAGCTCAAGACAGAGGTGGCGGCGCTCTTCATCGCGGCCCGGCACCCTGGCGTTCCCTGGTACGCGAAGCTCCTCGCGGTCGTGGTGGTCGCCTACGCGCTGAGCCCCGTGGACCTCATTCCAGACTTCATCCCGGTCCTCGGCCTGCTCGATGACCTGGTCCTCGTCCCACTCGGGATTCTTCTCGTCCGCCGTCTCATTCCTCCCGCCGTGCTCGACGAATGCCGGGAGAGGGCCCGCCAGGAGGCGCACCTGCGCAAGAAGAACTGGGTCGCGGGGGCGGTCATCATCACACTCTGGGCGCTGCTCGCGCTGCTGCTCGTGCGGTGGCTCAGACTCCAGGCGGGGTAGGGCGGACACCCGTCAATGGCACGCAAATTTGCACAGCCATTGGATCAACACAGTCGTGCATTCAAGCCAGGAGTACACCGCTGAAATGTATTAGGCTTCCATGTGCCCCGCCCGTGGGGTGCAACCTCCATCGCAGAAGGAGACTCGATGCGCATGCAGAGGAAGTTCCTTCAGGCTGTCACCGCTGCCCTTGCTGTGCTCCCCGCCGCGGCCTTCGCCTACCCGCCGCAGTGTGACGAAGTCTGCTATGTCCCCGGCGCCCCTTGCGAGACCGTCTGTTTCCTCGGGGCCACTTATCACACCACGTGTGGTGAGTCCGGTTACTGCATCGAGCCCGCTGCCGCGCCGGCTGAGCCCACGGCCTCCGTGATGGAGGCCGGGTCCTTCCAGTCCAACACCGACGCGCCGGTCTGTGACGGCGCGCAATCCGCCGAAGCGCGGAACCCGACTCGCGAGGGCTGAGCCGTTTGAAGTCCGGGCGGGGTTCCGGCATCACGTCTGGACCTCGCCCGTTTCAATCCCGCATCGCCCGCAGGCTCAGCGTGAGCCCTCCGTGATTCGGCGTTCACGCTGGCGGAGCAGCGCCGCGGCCCGGGTCCGGACGCTGGCCATGGGGTGCTCGCGGGCTGCATCTTCCAGAGAGGGCACCGCGGCCTCGCCCAGGTCCTTGCGCAGGAAGTCCTCGCAGGTGCCGTGGAACCGATCACTCACGAGGCAGCGGATGGCGTTCTGGATGACGACCGGTGCGTCGCGGTACGCGGCGTCATTGCGCAGCGCCGCCCGATAGGCCGTCACGCCATCCACCCAGCGGAGGTTGTCGAAGTTGACGTTCCCCTCCAGGTAGCGGACGTAGGCGCTCGTCGGGTGCTTCGCCGCCAGCGTCTTCAACGCCGCCAGGGCCGCGTCCCGCCGCTGCGCCTTGATCAACCGATGGGCCTCGTCGATGCCCGGGAGCTGCTCCACGATGGGCTCCCAGGCCGTGGCGCCCGTGGAAGCCTCCGCCCGTGCTTCCTCCGCCGCCGGGGCCCTGGGCGCCGGCGGCTCCGAGGCCACGGGCGCCGGGTCCGCGGACCTTGACGCCAATGCCCACCAGCCAAGGCCCGCCACGGCCAGGGAGAGCACCGCCGCGCCCCCCACCACCCGTCGCGAGCGGCTCCCGCCGGGCGGGGGCGTGATGGGGCGAGACGGGATCGTGGCCTCGGACTCCTCCTTCCTGGCCACGGACTCCGTCGGGAGCGCGCCGGGCGGTGCCCGGACGTTCCGGGTCGCGAGCACTTCCTCCCTGGGCCGCGACGGCGTGGGCGAGGTGGCGCGCGGCCCTCCCAGTGCATCGCCAGCCACGGGCGCCATGGGGGACGCCGCCGGTCCCGACCAGGCCCCTTCGAGCGCGGCCAGGAACTCCGTGGCGGACTGGAAGCGGTCCCCCGGTGCCTTCTCCATCGCCTTCGCCAGCGTCGCTTCGAGCTCCGCGGAGAAGCCAGCGTCAGGGGCGGCGTCGCGCAACCGGGGCGGTGGCACCTCGCGCTGCATGCGCAGCAGCTCCGCGTTGCTGGAGGCGTTGAAGGGCTTCTTCCCGGTGAGCAGTTCGTAGAGCAGCACGCCGGTGGCGTACAGATCCGTGGGCGGGCCCACCGGCTCGCCATGGATCTGCTCCGGGGCCATGTAGGACGGGGTCCCGAGCATCATCCCCGAGGTGAGGCCCGTCACCTCGTCGCGGAGCTTGGCCAGCCCGAAGTCGAGGATGCGCACCTGCTCCCCGAGCCCTACGGCGTGGGTGACGATGATGTTCTCCGGCTTGATGTCCCGGTGGATGATGCCCTGTGCATGCGCGTGGGCCAGGCCCGCGAGCACCTGCCGCACGGCGCCCAGGGCTCGGGGCGGAGGCAGGGCCCCATCGCCCAGCAGCCCTCGCAGCGTGTCCCCCGTGACGAAGTCCATCACCATGTACGGCGATTCCTGATCCATGCCGAAGTCGATGACCGACACGCAGCACGGATGGGTGAGGCGGCTCATCGCGCGCGCCTCCACCTGGAAGCGCTTGCGGAAGTCCTCGTCCCGGGCGGCCCAGGCGTGGAGGAACTTGATGGCGACGGGCTTGCCCACCTCCAGCCGCTCGCCCCGGTACACCATGCCCATGCCCCCGGCGGCGAGTCGCTCGATGATGCGGTAGCGCTCCTGCAACACCGAGCCGATGCGTGGATCCGAAACGGCCGTGGGCTCATTCATGGGCGCGCAAGATAGCAAGTGCCTGGGAGGGTGGGGCGGAGGGGCCTTCACACCTGCATGCGCGCCACGGACCCGATGAAGCCGTCGTACCAGCAGTGCATCAGGGACACGACGAGGGTGCGGGCCCAGAGGCTCTCCAGGTCCGGGTCCAGCAGCTCCGCCCCCACGCCATGGGCGAGCACGCTTCCCATGAAGAGCGCGAGCGCCAGCCCGCGCGCGTAGCCGAGCTGCAGCCGCGTGCCCCGCCCGTCGTCCGCCGCCTGCAGCAGTCCGGTGGGCGCGGCGTCGAGCACCACCGTACGCGCCTTGCCCGCCCCTGAATGAGGGCGAGCTGCTGTCATTGAAACATTGAAACCGTGGTGATTAGCCGAAGGTGGCTGACTCAGCAGGTCGGAGGATGGTGCGAAGTCGTTTCAATCAGGCCGATTTGCTCATCCATGCGGTTCAAGCGCATGAGAGGTTCTGGAACAACCTGGCAGGTACGAGCACCTGCAAGATCAAGACGTTGCCAGAAATGAGAAGAGGGGCTGATGGGAATCCCCATCAGCCCCCCCTCTGACAATCTGAAACGAGGAACGACCAGCTTCTACAGCTTGAATCAAAACACCCGACGACTAACGCGCCTTCGGGCCGCCGCGAACGTGGATCTTGATCTTCATGTCGTGCCTCCTTTCGAATTGAACGCTACGTGTACTTAAAGCTGGATGTCAAATCGATCCAACGATTAATGTGCAACGCATTGCGGCGATGCGGACGAATTTCCGCGTCGCATCAAGGTGCCCGTACTCAGACAATGGGGGCGTGAATCACAAAGCAGTGGCCGTGGTGTTGACACGGTGCGACCATTAAGGCGACTTTGGTTCGAGGACCATGGCATATCCCTTCGAGCGGACCCTTCGTTCCCTGAACTACGAGTCGGACACGCGCCTCGTGTTCGTCGCTCTGATGGTGTTGTGCGCCGGCGGGCTCATCGCCTGGTCGCTGTTCGCCAAGGTCCCGCTCGTCAAGGCCAGCTCACAGGCCCGGATCGAGCCACACAACGCCGTCCATCGCATCGAGCCGCCCAGCGCGGGCAGGGTCGTGCTCTCGCGGCTCAAACTCGATCAGGAGGTCAAGGAAGGCGACCTACTCATTGAGTTCGACGCACGGGCCGAGCGCCTCGAGCTCGAGCGGAGCAAGGCGACGCTCGCCGCGACCGAGAAGGAGCTCGCCATCATCCGCCAGCAGATCACCAACAAGCGCGAAGAGGCGGCTTTGACGGCACGGGTGGACGAGGTCGCAGTCAAGGAGGCGCTGGAGAGGGAGCAGGAGCTCGCGCCCAGGCACCGGCTCGCGGTGGAACGCCAGCAGCTGGCCCTCAAGAGCCCGACGGGCGCGGTCTCGGAGATGGAGAAGCTCGAGCGCACGACCGATGTCGACGCGCTCCGCTTCGCGCAGACGGCGCAGGGCCTGGCGCTCACCCGACTGCGGCGCGAGCAGGACGTGCGCCGTCAAGCCCTCGCCGCGCAGCTGCTGGGACTCGAGCGCGAGGCGCTGGGCGCCGAGGGGCGGATCCGGGAGCTCCAGGGCACCATCGACCGCCTCGAGTACCAGATCGAGCGGAAGCTGTATCGGGCGCCGGCCACGGGCCACCTGGTCGACGTGGCGGAGCTCGGCGCGGGAGCGTTCATCGCCGACGGACAGCGGGTCGGCACCATCGTCGCGAGCGATGCGGAGGTGCGGGTGCGCGCCCGTTTCCCGAAGGAGGTCGTCGGATTGATCCAGCCCGGTCAAACGGCGCGCCTCAAGCTCGACGGCTACCCGATGACCATCTACGGGACGGTCCCCGCCAGGGTGACGGCCGTCGGGACCGAGCCCGGCCAGACCGCCACGCCCGAGGCCATCCCCGGTACGGTGCGCGTCGAGCTCAAGTTCGCACCGCCGGACGATCCGCGCATCCAGCTGCGCCACGGCATGACCCTGGTGGTGGAGGTCGAGGTCGCGCGGGCGTCGCCTGTCGCGCTGCTGATGCGGGCGGTCGGCGAATGGAATCCGCAGCCTGAAGAACAGCCCACGACCGTGTTTCGGCCCGAAGCCGAGGCCCGCTGACCATGACTCCTCCCAGGCGCCGGCGCTCGATCATTCCCGAGGTGATCCAGATCTCGGCGACGGACTGCGGTCCCGCTTCACTCAAGAGCCTGTTCGCGGGGATGGGCGCCGAGCTCAACTATCGCGTCCTTCGCGAAGTGTGTCAGACGGACGTCGATGGCACCTCGATCGTCACCTTGGATGAAGTAGCGAACCAGCTCGGGCTCGACTCCGAGCAGGTGATGCTTCCGCTCGATCACGTGGTGGTCCCCGAAGCCAAGGCGCTTCCCGCCATCATCGTCACGCTCAGCGCGGGAGGACGGCCGCACTTCGTGGTGCTGTGGAATCGCGTCGGCCCGTTCATCCAGGTCATGGACCCGGCGGCGGGCCGTCACTGGACCCGGATTTCGACGCTGCTGAGCCACCTGTACCAGCACACCACGTCCGTTCCGGCGGATGGCTGGCGCGAATGGGCCGGGTCCGAGGAGGCGGTCGCGACGTTCGAGCGCCGCCTGCTGGACCTGGGTGAGACGCAGGCTCGGGCGCTGGTTGCACGGGCGCTCGAGGACCCCGGGTATCTGTCGATCGCCAGGCTCGATGCCGCGTGCCGGGCGTCCGAAGCGATGATCCGCGCGGGCGCCGTCCGGCGAGGCCGGACGGCGGCGGGTCTGCTGCAATCCATGATTGCGAAGGACGCTTCCGGCGAAGTGCCCATTCCCGCTGTCTATTGGTCCGTTCGCCCCAACCCGGAGGTGGAGGGCGAGCTGTCGATGTCCGGCGCGGTGCTGATGCGGGTTCGCGGTTGGCGTGAGGCTTCGCGCGCGGGCGAAGACGCGCCGAGAGCCGTGCTCGCGGGCGACCTGGCGACGGAGCTCGTCGCCAGGCAGGTGAGCCCGGCGCGAACGCTGCTCCGCCTGCGAGGCGAAGATTCGTGGGTCGTTCCGGGCCTGATTGCGGTGGGACTGGTGTTCGCCACCTTCGGGCGGATCCTGCAAGCGCTGATGCTCCGTGGCGTGCTCGACCTGGGGCGCGACCTCGGCACGTTCGCGCAGCGTGCGACGGGCATGGCCGTTCTCGCGGGCGTCGCGCTCTGCTTCATGCTCATCCAGATCCCCATTTCATTGGGATTGCTCGGCATCGGCCGCCGGCTCGAGGTGCGGCTGCGGAAGGCGTATTTCGAGAAGCTCCCCGAGATGGAGGACCGCTATTTCCAGAGCCGGCTCGCCTCCGACATGGCGTCTCGCACGCACAACATCCAGGCGATGCGGTCGCTGCCGGCCCTGCTCGCGCAGGCCTTGATCCTGTCGCTCGAAGTCGCGAGCATCACCGCCGCGCTCATCTGGGCCGCACCGCACGCATGGCACATCGTGCTCGCGCTCGCGGCGGTCACGCTGCTCGTGCCCCTGGTCGCGCAGAAGCTGCTCTTCGAGCCCGACCTGCGCGTGCAGATGCACTCAGGCGCGCTCAGCGGATTCACCCTGAACGCGCTCGTCGGGCTCACGCCGATCCGGATCCACGGCGCCGAGCGGTCGCTGCGCCGCGCGCAGGAGACCTTGCTCGTCAGCTGGACCAAGGCGCGCTATTGGCTCCAGACGCTGTCGGTCGGGTTCGAAGGCGGGCTGATGCTGGTGAGCTACGGCCTCGTCATGCTGCTCGTCTATTCGTACCTCGCGGGCACCGACAGGGCTGCGCTGGTGTTGTTGGTCGTCTATTGGGCGCTGCGGTACCCCATCCTCGGCCAGCGGCTGATGGTGCTGAGCCGCGCGTTCCCGAATGCGATGAACCGGGTTCGCCGGCTCCTCGACGTCATCGGCGACATCAAGGAAGCGCCGGCCCGGCCCGAGGCGCCAGTGCAGGAGCCTGTCGCGCCCGCGGACGCCGCGAGCGGCGTTTCGATCGTGATGGAGAAGGTCCGCGTGAAAGGCGGCGGTCACACCATCCTCGACAAGGTTTCCTTGAACATCGCCCCCGGTGAGCACGTGGCCGTGGTCGGTGTCTCCGGAGCAGGCAAGTCGACGCTGGTCGGCCTTCTGCTCGGCTGGCTCCGGCCGGCGCGCGGCGAGATCAAGGTCGACGGGCAGGTGCTCGATCAGGCCGCTGTCGAGCGGCTGCGGCGCACCACGGCCTGGGTGGATCCGGCGATCAGTCTCTGGAACCAGAGCCTCATCGACAACCTCCGGTATGGCAACGACAGCGCGCACGGCTGGGCACTGTCGGGGGCGCTCAAGGGCGCCGAGATGCTCGACATCCTCGAGGCGCTTCCAGACGGGCTGCAGACGTCGTTGGGCGAAGGCGGAGGGCTGGTCTCGGGCGGCCAGGGTCAGCGCGTGCGCCTGGCGCGCGCGATGCTCCGCTCCGGCGTGCGCCTGGCCATCCTCGACGAGCCCTTTCGCGGTCTCGATCGCGACCGGCGCGCGCGGCTCCTCGCCGAGTCCCGGCGGCTCTGGGCAGACATCACGCTCCTCTGTGTCACCCACGACGTCGAGCACACCCAGGAGTTCGATCGCGTGCTCGTGATCGAGAACGGTCGGATCCTCGAGAACGGGCCGCCGAAGGAGCTGCTCGCGAACAAGGAGTCGCGGTACGCCGTGCTCCTTCGCGCCGACCAGGAGAATCGCACGCTGCTCTGGGGCGGTGGGCGCTGGCGCCATTGGTGGCTTTCGGACGGCCAGCTGGTGGAGAAGCCGGCGCCGAAGCCGGTGGAGACGCCGGTCGCGAAGCCCGCCGCAGGCGACTTGGAGCTGGTGGGATGACGCGCTCTCACTCCGACCTGTTGTGGCCGGTCGAGCGATTGCCCGACGCGCTGGAGCAGCTGGCGCAGAGGCAAGGCTATGGCAGGGCTGGGGGCGAGATTGCTCCGCCCGCGGCGGCCGTCGAGCCGAGCCGGGTCTGGATGTTCGCGCTCGGAGATCGACTCGGCGTGGAGCTCGAGCCGATCACGCCGCTCTACCACGAGCTGCCCGACGTCCTCGAACGCGCCGCGCCCTGCATCCTCCAGGTCCGGCGAGACGGCGTCCCGTCCTATCTGGTGCTGCTGGGGACGCGGCGCGGGAAGTTGCGCCTGCTCGCGCGCGACGCCACGGCGGTTTCGGTCCAGACGAAGACCGCGCTCGCGCTCCTGCGCGAAGAGCAGGAAGCCACCGTCGCCGAGGTGGACCAGCTGCTCGGCGGCGTGGAGATGTCGCCCCGTGCGCGCGAGCGCGCCCGCTCACGGATGCTGCTGCAGCGGCTCGGCCAGGCGCAGCTGCGCACCGGCTGGATCATGCGCCCCAGGCGCACCGCGAGCCGGCGGACGCTGCTCGGCGACATCCCGTCGCTCGCCGCCGGCATCCTCGTGAGCCACACGCTCCTCTCGCTGGTGCTGGCGGGCTCGTTCTGGTTGCTCGGCCGCGCCGCGCTCCAGGCCCACCTCGAGACCGGCTGGTTCCTGGGGTGGATCGCCGTGATCGCGTGCGCGATTCCGCTGCGCATGCTCGAGGTGTGGTGGCAGGGCGTGTTCTCGATCCGGCTCGGAACGCTGCTGAAGCAGCAGCTCCTTGCGGGAACCCTCAAGCTGACCCCCGACGAGGTGCGGCTCGACGGCATCGGCCGCCATTTCGGCCGCGTCGCCGAGGCCGAGGTCGTCGAGCAGCTTGCGGTCGGCGGCGCCCTGCTCGCGGTGTTGTCGCTCGTCGACTTGATCCTGGCGGGCGGCATCCTCGTGCTCGGGGCGGGAGGGTGGCCCCAGGCGATGGTGCTCGTCCTGTGGGTCGTGGTCGCGTTCGTCCTCGCGCGCCGCCACTACGGCGTCCAGCGGGCGTGGTCGAGCGCGCGCGTCGAGATCACCCACGACCTGCTCGAGCGCATGCTCGGCCATCGAACGCGGCTGGCGCAGCTTCCACTCGAGCGCTGGCATGATGGCGAAGACATCCGCTTGAGCTCCTACTCCGAGATCTCGAAGGTCATGGATCGCCGGACCATGCAGCTGACCGCGCTCCTGCGCGACGGCTGGTTGGTGCTCGCCCTGCTGACCTTGCTGCCGGCGTTCAGCAGCGGTACGGCCAATCCCAGCGCGCTGGCGGTGTCCGTGGGCGGCATCTTGCTCGCGCTGCGAGCCTTCGACGAGGTCGCCGTCTACTTCCAGCAGGTCTCCCAGGCGGCGGTGTCGTTCGAGCAGATCCGCGACTTGTTGCTCGCGGTGGGCCGCCCCGAGCTCGAATCGAAAGTCCCTCTCGAAATGGAGGGAGGCAAGCCCACCGACGCCGCCAGCGGAACCCTCATCGAGGCGCGGGGCGTGACCTTCCGGCACGACGCGCGCACCCGGCCGGTGCTCGAGAACTGCTCGTTCCAGATCGCGCAGGGCGACCGCATCCTGCTGGAGGGCCCATCGGGCGGTGGCAAGTCGACGCTGGTGTCGCTGTTGACGGGCCTGAGGACGCCGCAGGGCGGTGTGATGCTGCTGCACGCGTTGGACCGCGCGACGTTCGGCTCCTCGGGCTGGCGCAAGCGCATCACCGCCGCGCCGCAGTTCCACGAGAACCACGTCCTGTCCGGCAGCTTCGCGTACAATCTCCTGCTCGGGCGCGAGTGGCCGACCTCGCCCGAGCTGCGGACCAAGGCCGCCGCGCTGTGCAAGGAGCTCGGGCTGGACGAGCTGATCGCCAAGATGCCCGCCGGCCTCGAGGAGATGATCGGCGAGACCGGCTGGCAACTCTCGCACGGCGAGAAGAGCCGGCTCTACATCGCGCGCACGCTGCTGCAGGGGGTCGAGCTGGTCATCCTCGACGAGAGCTTCGCCTCCCTCGACCCCGAGACCATGCGGGTCGCGCAGCGCTGCGTCCTCAACCACGCGAAAGCCCTCGTGGTCGTCAGCCACCCATGAGACTTCGATTCACGCTCGCCCTCCTCGCGACGATCTGCTCCGGTTGCGAGCTGATCCGTCCCGTCGTCGTCGAACCGCCTCTGGCGCCGAGCAGCTACTCGACCGCCGTCGAGCTGCGCACCGAGCCGCCCCCACCGTCCAGCGCACCCGAGGGCGGGGTTCCAAGCCCGCAGCCGTCGAAGGAGGGCGTGCCCGCGCAGCCAGCCGAGCCCGTCGCCCAGGACGCAGTCTGGTGGACGGCGTTCGCCGATCCGGCTCTCGACACGGCCATCCAGGAGTGCTTCAGCGACAACCTGGCCCTGCGCGACGCGCGGGAGCTGATCTACGAGAACCAGCTCGACCCCGCCGTGCCGCAAGGTTGGTGGTACCCGCTCCAGGTCGGCATCCTGAACCCGGCGGGGCTGAGTCATGTCGTTGCCAACGTTCCGCCCGCGCCGCCAACCCGGACCGAGTACAGCGTCGCCACCGTCGGTGTCGGCGTGGCCTACCAGGTCGACCTGTTTGGAGCCCTCGATGCGCAGCGGCGCGCGGGATTGAACTTCGCCGAGCAGCAGCGGCAGCTCACCGAGGCCCGCGTCCAGGACCTCGCGGTGCGGATCACCCAGATCTGGTTCGACATCCTCGAGGCCCGCGCGCTCCGGGACCTCACGCTGCGCCAGATCGCCTACAACAAGGAGCTGCTCCAGCTGATTCGAGCGCGGTTCGAGCAGCACCTCACGCCCCGGCTCGTGGTGCTGCAGCAGGAGCAGCTGCTGGTGAACCTCGAATCGCAGGTGCCGCTGATCGCCACCCGGAACGCGCTCTTGAATTCGGAGCTGAAGGCGCTGCTGGGCCGGGTACCCAGCCCCGCCGACGACGTCATTCCACTCGATCGACAGCTTCCCGATCTCCCGCCCCCACCGAAACTCGGAACGCCGGGCGACCTGAACGAGAACACGCCCGAGATGCGGCTCGCGGAGCTGCGCGTCGCCGAGGTCGAGCACCGCATCAACGCGAACCTGGCGAGCTGGCTTCCGACGATCCAACTGGTGGGCAACGTGGGCGTTTCGAAGTACGGCCTCAAGGAGCCGGTCCTGGGCGATTCCGTCGTCGGGGTGAACCTGACGTGGGCCCTGTTCGATGGAAGGCGGGTCACCGAGTACATGCGACTGCCGATCCAGCTCCAGCGTCGCCACGTCCAATACCAGCTCGCGCTGAACACCGCGATCGGACGGGTGCAGGATGCCGTGGTCCAGGAGGAGAACGAGGCGACGAGCCTGCGCAGCCTGCGTACGCAGGTCCAGCTCGGGCGGCAGCTCCTGGACGAGGCGAGGCGGATCTTCGAGCAGGGGCAATCGGACTATCTGACGGTGCTCACCGCCCTGACGAATCTGGTCGGGCTCGAGCGCGCAAGTCTGCAAGCGCAACGGCTGTTGCTCAACCATCGCGTCGAGGTCTATCGCTCGCTCGGCGGCACCTGGTCGCGCGACGTCACACTGGAGCGGGAGTGAGAAGCCATGGCACAGCTGCAAGCGGATGAGATGCTCTACATTCCCAATCGAAGGCGGCTCACGCACGACCGGCTCGACGCAGGGAATGGCCAGCAGGTCCTGCACCTCTTCTATGGCGAGGTGGAGCTCATCTTCGACGAGCCGGACATCGCGCCCCTGGGCGAGAAGCTGCTCCAGGTCGAGCAGTTTCAAGCCTCCGACGCCATGGCGTGGTCGGACGGCGCGCCCCATTCCTGGGACAAGATCCGGGACCTGCTCGAAGCATTGATTGAACAGCGGGTGTTGAGGCGGGTCTCGGATGCGCCCACGGGCCGCACCTCGGTGTCCTACCCTGATCGGTTGGGTGAGGTGCCCGCCGGGCGTGAGCCGCTCACGTTCAGCGCCCACGACAATCGTTGCCCCTTTCTGACCGAACAGGCGTTCGGACGGGCTTTCGAGCTCTCGAACCTCGAGGTGGTCGTGCCGGTCTACCGCGTGGCGCATCCGGCGCTCGACGGTGATGGCCGGCAGGTGGGCGAGAACAACGTCGCACCGCGCACCTTGTTCCTCGATCTCCCAACCGTGCGCAAGCAGTGCCACTACGCGGGGAGCCGGTACCAGAGCGAACTCCCGATGAACGTGACCGCCATGAAGGCCATGGCGCGTCAGTGGCCGGACCTGCTCTCGCTGACCGAGCAGTTCCGCAAGGCCTTCCTCGCGCGCATGCCGCCCCGGACTCCGGGCGTGCTCACCGCGGGCGAGCTCCACATGATGGTCGTCTGCACGCTCGCGTCAGTCGGGTACGTGATGGTGCGGGGCACCCATCCGGTGGCGAACGGAGAGCTCGACAACGGGCTCGCGGCCATGTTCCGGCTGATCGACGGAGTTCGCCTGGTCACCAACGACCTGGTGCGCGACGCCCCCGAGCAGCCCGTCACCGCGCAGACGATCGAGGACTATGCCGAGCGTCACGCGGTCTTCCATGGTCCGCACGGCGTGTGCGCCGGGCCGCCGGCGCTGATCAACGAGTATCTGCAGGTGTTGACGGGCTCGGCCCCGGCACCCATCGAGGCCCAGCCCGACATCGCAGCGCGCCTCGGCGATCTCGACGCCGCGATCGATTACGGCCTGCTCGGGCAGCGCGTCGAATCGGTGGTCCGCTTCCTCGGCGCGACCCAGGGGCTGCTCCACGAACGGCTCCGGGCGGCGTTCGCCGGACACCTCCCGCGCACCGCGCTGCAAGAGTTCGTGGAGGCGCCCATCGATGTCGCGCATTACCCGTTGCTCCGGGACGATTTCCCGCTCGCCGAGACATACCAGCGCGAGATCAAGCTCAGCCGCTGGTTGTTCGCGCGCATCGGCGAGGCGTTCCCCGGCACGCCCCAGGGCACCTCGCTGGACGAGCTGGCGAAGCTGGATCCTGCCGAGCAGGCCACGAGCCAGCGGCGACTGGCCGAGCTCTTCGCGCATGGGCTGCCGGGGGACAAGGTCGTGGCGGAGCCCCTCTGCGGTGAGCTCGCTGGCGTCGCCGCCAGCGCGTTCGCCCTCGAGCGCCGGTGCCTGCGCGTCGTCGAGCGCGAGCAAGCGATGCTGAACCAGCGGCTCCGGCGCCCGGATCACCCTCTGACCGGCACGGACCTGGCTGTGTTCACGCGGCCGCGCAATGGCCCCCCGTTGGCGGAGACCCTCGCGCGCGGCCTGGGCGTCTCGGTCACCAGCGACTCTGCCTCGACCGTGCTGGGCTACGGTGAGAGCAGCCTCACGTTGAAGGACTAGAGGGTTCAATGCATCCAGAGCTCGTCCGCCGCTTCCACAAACCGATTCGCGATGAGGCTGCGCGCCGGTATGGCCTGTCGCCCGAGCAGCTCACCGAGCTCGCGGCCTTCGAGAACTTCGTCTACGAGGCGGAGAACGACGACGGCGAGGGCCTGATCCTGCGCATCTCGCACAGTACGCGGCGAACGATCGACTACACGCTGGGTGAGGTCGAGTTCGTTCGCTATCTGGCCGCCGCGCGCATCCCCATCGCCTCGCCGGTCCTCTCCGATTCGGGGCAGTTCGTGGAGCGGATCGAAGACCGCGAGCCCGGCAGCTACTTCGTCGCCACCGCGTTCGAGCGCGCGCCGGGCATCGTCTTCGACGACGCGCCTCCGCTCAAGGAGCGCTACTGGAAGCCCCCCCTGTTCCGCGACATGGGCCGGCTGTTCGCGCGGCTCCACAACCGCGCCCAGACCTACGCGCCTTCGAGCCCCAGGCTCAAGCGCCAGGAGTGGCATGAGTACGATGTGGTCGACATCGACCGGTTCGCGCCTCCCGAGGAGAAGCTCGTTCGCGAGCGCACCGCGGCGATCATCGCGCGATTGAACCAGCTACCGCGAACACCGGAGAGCTACGGGCTGATCCACGCCGATCTCCACATGCACAACTTCTGCTTCGCCGAAGGGAAGATCACCGCGTTCGACTTCGACAACTGCGAGTACGCGTGGTTCGTCAAGGACATCGCGGTCCTCCTCTTCTACATCGCGCGAGGCGAGGAGCGAGAGGCGCGCGACGAAGCGGTCGCTGCGTTCCTGGGGCCGTTCCTCGAAGGGTATCGGGAGCTCCGACCGATGGAGCGCGAGTGGCTCGCGGCCGTGCCGGACCTGCTCGCGCTCCAGCGCTCGATGAATTACGCGCTGTTCCACCAGTATCGCGACCCGGCCGTGCTCGACGAGAGCACGCTCGACCGGTGGGGGCGGTTCCGGCGCGACATCGAAGCGGACACCCCCGTCCTGCAGATTGATTTCACGAGCTTCTAGCGCATCAGAGGGATGGGGGCCCTATGGAGGGGGCGGGAGGGTACAGTGGACGAAATGACGCTCATCCCGCTTGTCGCTCTCCTCGCATCCACAGCAACCGCAGGTGACGTGCCGCGCTCGGGCTATTTCGGCGCGGGCGTCAATCTGGAGCCCCTCTCACTGGGACCCGTCCAGGCGTTCTCGGGCGGCCGGGTCGCGGTAGGCATCAGCCTCCAGGCCGCGCTCCAGGTGGACCTCGGTTCCCGGTGGGCGTTCCGCCTGCCGCTGGAGGTGGGGACAGGCGGCTCCGGGGATTCCACCTTCTCCGAACTGGGCCTCACCCCGGGGCTGCTCTATCGCTGGCGCAACGATGCAGACCAGCGATGGGTTCCGTACCTCGGTGCCGGGCTGAAGCTCGGAGCCGCGGGGGCGGGCAGGGAGTTTCTGGGGCTTCCTCTCGTCACCACCGTGCAATCGCTCGACTTCGACTTCGATGATGACGACGGTGATTCCGACGATCCCAACTTCGAGTCGCGCCTGGGCGCCTTCCCGGAAGTCTGGGCCGGGGTGGAGTGGCATCCCAACCGGTGGTTCTCGCTCAACGTGCAGGCTGCCTACACCTACGTGCGGGTGCTCGGCACGAGCGTTCATCTGCTGCATGAACGGGTGGGCGTGAGGTTCTCCCTTTAGCGCGCCTCTCATGAGGCATCACCGCGTGGAGAATCCGGTGCTTGAGACGGCGCGGGCTCCCGCCGGGAACATGCTGTCGCCCTCATGGGTTGTCACCGAGGATTGGCAGGTCCGCCCGCTGTCCGGGCGCTGCTGACGGCCTCACCACCCCACGGGAGCTTTGACGTGCGCACGTGCCCAACCCTCGCTTCGTTCAGCATCCGATTGAACGGGCAGGGTCCGCGTGTGCCTCGCTCCATGCGCCACAGGGCCGCCGCCTGGCTTGGGATGCTGGCCGTCGCGTCTCGCTAGCCGAGCGCCGCTGACGGCCGGATCCGCCTGACATCCCATCAGCCCGCGTGCACGGTCCGCCGCACAGGCCCGGGGCCTGCCCGCGTCACGTCTTCACAATCTCTCCACGGGAGTCTTCCATGCCTACGTTCGTTCGCGAGTTCATGCTCGGCGACATCGCCGTGCTCGATCCTTGGACGCCGCTGCGCGAGGCGGCGGCACGCATGGCCCGCTCGGGCCACGGCTTCATCGTCATCGCGGACGCGAAGCGGATCCGCGGACTGGTGACGCTGCGCCGGCTCATCCTGGGCGCCGAGCTCGCGGCCCAGGGATACCCTCTCCATGGCGTCGGGGACCTGGCCAGCAGCCACTTCATCCTCGCACGCGAGGACGAGCCCCTCGCGCGGCTTGCTCCGCGCATGGCTCGCGCCGGCGTCCGGCTCGCCGTGGTGGTAGGCGAGGACGGGCAGGTATCCGGCGTCATCACGAACCTGGAGCTCGCGCGCGCGGAGCGGCGCCGGCAGCGACGTCTCCAGGCCGTGGACCTCTCCTCCGAGGGATCGTTCCCGGCGAGTGACCCGCCCTCGTGGACCGGCACGATGGCCGGCTGACGCCTCCCGCCCCCGCAACCTCTCCAAGGAAGCCAGCGATCCCCAAGAAAGGACAGACATGAGCCGCAATCCCCGAATCCTCATCAGCCCCTCGGACCTCGACTCCCTCCAGCGCCTCCTCGACCAGCAGGATGCCGGGCGCGACGCGCTCTTCGCCGAGCGCCTCGACCAGGAGCTTGCCCGCGCGGAGGTGGTGGAGCCGCTGCCCCCCGGCGTCGTGGCGATGAACAGCACCGTGGTCTTCGAGGACGAGACGGGCATGCGCCGTCAGCTCAAGCTCTGCTACCCGCGGGAGGCGCGCACCGGGGCGGACTGCGTCTCCGTCCTCGCGCCCATCGGCAGCGCGCTGCTCGGACTCTCCGAGGGGCAGCGCATCGAGTGGGAGGTCCCGGGAGGGAAGCGGCGGCTGCACGTCCTCGCCGTGTCCGCTCCGCCCGGACTGGCCGAGCAACCCGCGGCCTGACGCCTCGCCCTGCTCACGTCACCTCCTCAAGGCTCCGCGCCCTGGCACGTCCCGCGGCTATTGGAGATGCGTGACGTCTCGCTCGGGGGTGCCCGCCGCGAGCTCGCCGTCATCCACGCCGAGCTCCCAGGCGGGGCCCGCTCGCGGCAGCTCGAACCAGAACGTGCTGCCCCTCCCAGGCTCGGACGTGACGCCGACGCGCCCCCCGTGGCCCTCCGCCAGCCGCTTCACGGTGGCGAGCCCCAGGCCAAGCCCTTCGGCGCCATCGGTCGCGCCCCGGAAGTAGGGCTCGAACAAGGAGGGCAGCAGCTCCGGGGCAATCCCAGGGCCGGTGTCGATGACCTCGGTGCGGACGAAGGTGCCCCTGCCGGTGGTCACCCGGACGGTGATGCGCCGGGTCGTGGCGTCGCCCATGTACTTCACTGCATTGCGGAGCAGGTTGCCGAGCAGGCTCAGGTAGACGCCGGAGCCACACGCGACGAGGACCTCTGGGATCGGCTCGACGTGGAACTCGATCCGGGCGTGCTCCGCTTCAGCCGCGAAGCCGTCCATCGTGTCGGCGATGGCCTCGCTGGGGGCGGTCCGGGCTCCCGGGTCTGGCTTCGCCCCGGACCGTGCGAACTCGAGCAGCGCGCCGGTGATGGCGTCCGCCCGCTGGAGGCTCCGGATGATGCGGCGGATGGACTGCGCCACCGGGCCCTCGTCGCTCCGGCGGATGGCCAGCTCGGAGGCCATGCGCGCCGCGGAGAGCGGGTTCCGGATGTCGTGGGCGACGCGGCCCGCGAAGTGCTCCAGCTCCGCGGCCCGTTCGCGCAGGAACCGGGCGTGTGCATCGAAGAGCGCTCGTCGCGTGCGCGCCTGACGATGGAGCAACCACGCCATGAGGACGGCGACCGTGCCGCAGACGACGTTGAGGGCGGTGGCGAGCCTGCGGGTGTTCTGGCGCGTCTCCAGGATGTTCCCCGCGAGCGTCCGTCCATAGATGGCATCGTGCTCGATGGCGCGGGTGACGGATTCAAGGAACTGCTGGCGCGCCACCACGATGTCCCTGCCGAGCGCCGCGGCCGCATTGGCGTTCCGTGGGGCATCCGCCAGGGAGCGCGCCTTCTGGACCCGCTGCTCGAATTGGAGCCAGGAGGCCTGGATGTCCAGGCGCAGCGGCTCCTCGCCGGGGACCGGTGGAAGGTCCAGATATGCGCGCGCCGCGTCCTTCAAGCGCGCCAGGTCCGCCTCCAGCGTCCGCTCCGCCTCTCGCCTGTTCCCGGGCTCGCGAAGATAGCGTTCGAGGCTCAGCTCCGCTTCGAGCACGGCCCTTCGAACCTGCGCCAGGTGCTCGATGCTCGGCCCCGAATTGAAGATGATGCCCTCGGAGAGATCGCCGATCTGCGCGGAGGCGCGCTGCACCACGAAGCTCGCCGCGACGAAGCTGCACACCACGGCCGTGAAGGCGAGCGCGAGCATCCTTCCGGAGGGAGCATTCCCGGGCGGGAGCGAAGTGGCCATGGCATGGTCATGCGTACGGACCGCCCCATGAGCAAGGCCTGGCCCGCCGCTCCGTCAGGCATGCGACGGGAACTCCAGGGGCCGCATCCAGCATAGGCTTATCGCCATGCCTCCCACCACCTTCCGCAACGCCCGCCTCACCGACCTGCCCACCATCATCCAGTTGCTCGCGAATGACGACATCGCGCGCTCGCGCACCGGCTACGCCGAGGAGGTCACTCCCGCCGTCGATGCCGCGTTCAAGGAGATCACCGCCGACCCGAACAACGAGATCATCGTCGGCGAGCAGGACGGGCAGGTCATCGCCACGCTTCAAGTCACGTACATCCCGGGCCTGGGCCGCGGCGGGATCCGGCGGGCGCTGGTGGAGGAGGTGCGCGTGCGCTCGGACCTGCGTGGGCAGCGCATTGGTGAGGCGCTGATGAACGAGGCGATGGAGCGCGCTCGGGCCCGGGGCTGCGCCCTGGTCCAGCTCACCACCGACAAGCGCCGCCACGAAGCCCAGCGCTTCTACGCGCGGCTGGGATTCGTGGCGAGCCACGAGGGCATGAAGCGCCCCCTCTGAATCACTGCTGCGGCTGCGCGGCGGCCGGGTCCATCCAGAACGGCTCCCACTGGTGGCCGTCCAGGTCCGAGAAGCTGCGCTGGTACATGAAGCCCATGTCCGTCTTGTCCTTGGTCTCCTTCGCTCCCGCCGCCAGCGCCTTCTCCATCAGCGCGTCCACGGCGGCGCGGTTCTCCTGGGACAGGGCGATGATCACCTCCGTCGTCTTCGTGGCGTCCGCGACCTCCTTCTGGGTGAACGTCTTGAAGAAGGGCTTCACCAGCAGCATCACGTAGATGTCCTCGCTGATGACCATGCAGGTGGCGTTGGCGTCGGTGAACTGGGGGTTGAACGAGTAGCCCAGCTTCGTGAAGAAGCCGACCGCGCGGTCCAGCGACTCGACGGGGAGGTTGACGAAGATCTTGCTGCCCATGGTGCGTCTCCTGGCGGAAGAAAGAGGATGAGGTGAACGTCGCCTTCATCCACGCGACGAACCGGCCCCGGTGGGATCGACACGGGATTTATTTTTCCCCGCCCTGGCGCCAACCCACCGGAATCACAGCACCTTGCCGGGGTTGAGCAGGCCCAGCGGGTCGAGCGCGCCCTTGATCGCCAGGTGCAGGCGCAGCGTCTCAGGGCCCAGCTGCGCGCCCAGGAAGCCACGCTTGAGGGACCCCACGCCGTGCTCTCCCGTGATGGTGCCTCCGAGGGCCAGTGCCGCGTGCAGGATGTCGTCGAACGCGTCCTTCGCCCGGGCCTGCGCCTCCGGATCCTTCCGGTCGAAGACGACGGTGGGGTGCATGTTCCCGTCGCCCGCGTGCCCGAACGTCCCGATGAGCACCCCATGCTTCTGGGCGATGCGCTCCACCGCCGCGAGCAGCTCCGGGATGCGCACGACGGGCACGCCCACGTCGTCCAGAAGCGTGGCACCGCGCTGCTCCAGCGCCGGGAAGGCGAAGCGCCGGGCGCCCATGAGCAGCTCGCCCTCGGCCTCGTCCGCGGTGCTCATCACGGAGGTCGCCCCGGCCCGCTCACAGGCCGCGACCATCAACGCCAGCTCCTCTTCGCCCTGCACTCCGCCCGCGTCGGAGCGCGCGATGAGCAGGGCCTCCGCGGTGACGTCCAGCCCCATGGGCTTCCAGGACTCGACGGCGCGCACGGTGGTGCGGTCCATCAGCTCCAGCACGGACGGGCGTGAACGCTCCATGATGTCGCAGACGGCCGTGCCCGCGCTCACGAGCGTCGGGAACGCGGCCACCAGCGTCGTCGCCTTCGGTGGCCGGGGACGCAGCCGCAGCGTCGCCTCGGTGAGGACGCCCAGCGTGCCCTCCGAGCCGATGAAGAGCCGCGTCAGGTCATAGCCCGCCACGTTCTTCACCGTCCGTCCGCCGGTGCGCACCACGGTGCCGTCCGCGAGCACCGCCTCCAGCCCCAGCACCGCGTCGCCCGTCACGCCGTACTTCACGCAGCACAGGCCTCCCGCGTTGGTGGCCAGGTTGCCTCCGATGGAGGAGAACTCCCAGCTCGCGGGATCCGGCGCGTACCAGAGGCCCTGCTCCGCGGCGGCGGCCTTCACCGCGCCGTTGAGCGCGCCGGGCTGGACGACGGCCAGCATGCCGCGCCGGTCCACCTCCAGGATGCGGTTCATCCGCATGAGCGACAGGACGATGCAGCCGTCGCTCGCGTTCGCGCCGCCCGACAGTCCCGAGCCCGCGCCACGGGGCACCACTGGCACGCGCAGCGCCGTGGCCACCCGGAGCACGGCCTGTACTTCGGATGTGGATGCGGGCCGCACCAGCACCCTCGGCATGCCCGAGGACGCCCACTCCGCCTGGTCGCGCCGGTGCGCCGCGAGCACGTCCGGATCCGTGATGACCGCCTCCGCTGGCAAAACCTCCGCCAGCGCTCGCTCCACGTCGACCGTCATGAGGGCCTCCCAGGCTCCGGTACGTGAACGCCGGGCCGGTCACCCGTCATCCGTTCCCTGACGCCCCAGCTTGCCTCGGAGCCGAAGCCGGTTCACCCAGGACCTGCGCCAGGAAGGTCCGCAAGGCGGCGTCCGCGCGTCCGGCGGCGACCGGGTGGTATTGGATGCCCGCTTCGGGCCTCTGGGCGCCGGGGAAGGTGAAGGCATGCATCGCGTGGCCGTAGGCCTGGAGCTGCCAGTCCGCGCCCGCCTCGGTCAGCTCCCGCGCGATGCCCAGCACCGCGTCCGGCTTCGCGGTCGGATCCTCCCATCCGTGCAGCAGGAGGATGCTCGCGGAGATGGGCGGCTGGGGACCCAACCGTGGCGGGTGGAGCATCCCGTGAACGCTCACGGCGCCCCTCAAGCCCTCGGGAGCCGCGCGGGCCAGGTCGAGCGCGCAGAGCCCCCCGAAGCAGTAGCCCAGCACCGCGACGCGCTCCGGGTCCACGCGAGGATGGCGCCTCGCGGCCTCCAGCGCCGCTCGCATGCGCCGGCGGAGCAGCGCCCGGTCTTCCAGGAAGGGCCCCATGAGGTGAGAGTTTTCCCCCGTCACGTCTCCCCGCACGCCCTTGCCATACACATCCAGGGCGAAGCCCACGTAGCCCTGTGCCGCGAACCGCTCGGCCATCGCGCGGATGATGGCGTTCTGCCCGTCCCACGCATGGGCAATCAGGACACAGGGGCGCGGGCCCTCGTGGGAAGAGTCGTGGGCGACGTACCCTTCACAGGGGGTCTCCCCATCGGCGTAGTCGAGGAACTCGGCATGGAGGGGCATGGTGGAGCTCACGCTGCCTTCCTCACGCCCGGGGCGTCTTGAACGAATGCGACATGCCCGAGCCGTTCAGAGGAAGTGCGCGAGCGCCGCGGCCGAGCCCTCCTGGCGGGGGTTGAAGTAGTCCGCCATCATCGAGCGCGGTGTCCGGGCGAAGCGCCCGGGTGTCAGGCCCAGATGGCGGCGCCACATCCGGATACGGTGGGCCTGGTCGCTGAACCCCTCGTGCGGATCCCCCTGTCCCGTCTGCGCCGCGAGCAGGCTGTGGTGGAGCCGCTCCAATGCGGACAGTTGCCGGGGGGAGTGACCGAGGTGCGCCTGGAACCAGCGCTCCAGCTGCCGCGTGGACACGTTCACGGCCCTCGCCGCGGCATCCACGCGCGACGTGCGGCGCAGCACGTCCCAGGCCCGCGCGAGTCGCTCGGTTTCGGGAAGGGGCTTCGTCGTGACCAGCCGTTCGAGCAGCCAGGCATCCAGCCGCGCGGCGACCCAGTGCGGCTCCCACGCGGCTGACAGGTCCTCCACGAGCCGCCGGGACGCGCCATCGCCCAGCACCGCCCCCAGCTCCAGCAGGTCGTCCCCCGTGGACGGGCCGCTCGCGGGAAACAGGCGTGCGAGTCCCGCCGGCGTCAGCATGACCATCACGAAGGCGCAGCCTTCCCCCGAGCGCCAGTCGCGATGGTGGGACTGGATGCCCAGGAGTGAGGCTCGGGGGCCTCCCGCCGCGAAGTCGCTCGTGCACGGCCGGCCAAAGTTGAGGGTCAGCACCGCCGTGGGCGACGGCGCGGTCTGGATGGGCCGTCCTTCGTGGGCGCCCTTCAGGTCCTGGATGAACCAGTACCCCAGCACCAGGGAGGCCAGCGGCGCGGCGGGGGCTTGCTTGAGGAAGTGCACGGCAAAGCATAGTCCGCGAAGCCGTCCTCCACCGGAGGTTTCAGGCGAAGATGGGGACCGGATGAAGACCCGAACAGACGAGGCGGAGCTCATCCGGACCCTGACGTCCGTCGAAGGCCCGCTGCCCACGCGGCTGGCGAATCCCTTCCATCCAGCGCCTCCCGGCCCCTGGGGGCTCCGCGCGGCGGAGGCGCTCCAGCAGCGGCTGCGGCATGAGCCCTCGTTCCGCGAAGCCTTGTGGCGGCCCGGCGGCGGCAAGATGTTCGGTGTGCTGGTGGTCGCGGCGCCGGACGGACGGGTGGGGTACCTGAGCGCGTTCTCCGGGATGCTGAACGGCGCGTGGAACGTGGAGGGCTTCGTGCCGCCGCTGTTCGACCCGGTGGCCCGCGACGCATTCTGGCCCGCGGGAGAGGCGGAGCTGGCCGCGCTGGAACAACAGCATGCGGCGCTGTGCCGGGAAGCCGAGGCGCTGCGTGCACAGGGACCCGCGCCTTCGCTGCGCGACGTGGAAGCGCGCCTGGCGGACGTGGAGCACACGCGCGCCGAACGTTCACGGGCCCTGTGGCGTCAGGTGACCCAGGGATATGTCATTCCCAATGCGCGCGGCGAAACCCAGACACTGGCCTCGCTGTTCGCTCCCAAGCCTCCTCCCGGTGGCGCTGGTGACTGCGCGGCCCCCAAGCTGCTGGCGTATGCCTTTCGCTACGGATTGACGCCCCTGGAACTCGCGGAGTTCTGGTGGGGAGCCCCGCCGCTCGATGGCCGCCGGGAGTCCGGTGCGTACTATCCCGCGTGTGACAACAAGTGCGGCACGGTGCTGCCGTACATGTTGCAAGGACTGGACGTGGAGCTGCCTCCTCCCGCCGTGCCGGACGCCGGGCCGCGTGTCGTCCATGAGGACCCCTGGCTCCTCGTGGTCGACAAGCCCGAGGGACTGCCCACGCTCCCCGGACGCCATGCGCCCATGCGCGACTCGGTGCTCGTCCGGCTCCAGGCCCGGTTCCCGGACCTGGCCCCCGTCAGCTTCCTCCACGAGCTGGACCCCGAGTCCTCCGGCCTCCTCGTCATCGCCCGGGATGCGGTGACGCGGGCCTCGCTCCAACGCCAGTTCTCCCAGGGCGAGGCGGAGCACCGTCACGTCGCCTGGGTGGACGGCCTCGTGGACGGAGACTCAGGCCTCATCGACCTGCCGCTGCGCCCGGCGGCCCACGCGTCCTTGGAGGACTGCGTGGACGCCCGCCACGGCAAGCGGACCCGGAGCGCGTGGAAGGTCCTCCGTCGCGAGGCGGCCCGGACGCGGGTGGAATTCGTTCCAACGACCCATTTGCCCCACTCGTTGCGTATCCATGCCGCGCATCGCCTGGGGTTGGGAGTGCCCATCTCCGGGGACGCGCGCTTTGGTCGAGAGGCCGTGCGGCTGATGCTCCATGCCGACGCGCTGGCCTTCGTGCATCCATGCACGGGCGAGCGTCTGGTGTTCGCCTCGCCCGCGCCTTTTTGAAGTCTTGCCACGTGAATTGTTTGATCAATTCAAGGGCCCGCGGAGACCAAGGGAAAGGGAAGGGCGGGAAGGCCCTTCATGAACAGACCCCCCATCTTGGAGAGGAATCCCATGACCTACGCACGCAAGAACTCCGGCTCGAAGCCCTTCATCGCGGGCCTGCTGCTCACCGCGACGGCGCTCACCGGCTGCGGACAGGACGACATCAATCGCAAGTACCAGGGGAAGTACGAACTGGACCTCCAGCTCGACACTGGCGCGAAGGTGGCCGAGGGAGACCTGGACGTGGGTTTCAATGTCTACAACGACGATGAAGCCATCATCTCGATGAACAAGCTGCTGTGTACCCTCTCCGCCAGCTACAACGGGAAGGTCGCCGGGCCCGGTGCGGACGGCGGCGAGGTGGAGTACGAGCTGCTGCGCGACGTGCGCCCGGATCAGATCCTCGCGTGCCCCGTACCCGCGGAGTTCGGAGAGAACCTCTGGCTGCAGTTCCGCCTGGGCACGGGCCGCGTCGAGAACAAGAAGCTCACCATCGACTACTCCGGAACGGTGCAGCGGGGCACCCTGGAGGAGCTCGCGGCGGGCGGCGGCACGCGCGTGGGAGCCTTTGGCTACACGTTCCAGGGCAACGAAGTCGCGCTTCCCTGAGTCACCGTCCATCACGAGGCCCCGGGTGTGAGCAGCCCCTGCGGCTTTCCACATCCGGCCCTCGCCGCCGTGGACGTCAGGTGCCTTGCACAGACCCCTCCCGCCAGGTGCTTGCGCGATTCCTGAGTTGCGCGCATACCCGGGCTTTCGAGAAGTGGGGGGCAGGCGTCGTGCTCGAACTCAAACCGGAAGCCGAAGCCTGGATGCCCTTGTCGGGCGATGCGGAGCGCCACGCGCTGGACCATCCGTGGCCCTCCCCGGAACAAGGCTGCGCGCGCTTCGTCGTGGGTGAGGACTTCTTCCGCCTGGAGCACGACGTCCGGTTGGAGCTCTACCGAGACCTGGCGGAGCGGATGCTCGCCGTGTTCCGCGAGCTCACCCCGCCCGGCGGCTGGCTCTTCGCGTTGGATCCGCAGCACCCCTGCTACCGCCTCTACCCGCACATGCGCTTCGAGGCCGGCGCGACGCTGGAGGAGATGACCGGGCTCTACACGCGCGAGCACATGGAGCGCGTGGAGCGAGGCATCCACCCGCCGTCGTTCGAACCGCGCTGGGCCATGGACGTCCACCCGGCGGGGGACCCGGAACACCTCTTCGCGCCGCCGGACTTCCACTTCGTCTTCGCCGCGCGCTACCGCGTGGGCAACTTCGACGGGCTGGAGGCCCCGGGAAAAGGCCCCATCGAGACGGAGACCTACGAGCTCCTGGGGCACCGCCTCATCGCCGCCGTGGACAAGAACCCGCCGGCGCTCTTCCAGCGCGCGCGCAGGCTGGGGCCTGACGACTGAGGCGCAGCCGGAACGTCAGGCGGGCCGGGACACGGCGCGCGGGCGGGGCGCACCCTCGTAATAGAGGTTGGCGCGCCCCTCGCTGTAGACGACCAGCACCCGGTCGTTCTCCTCCAGGAGCCCCGAGGTCTTCTGCGTGACCTTGCGGACCAGCGTGTCGAGTTGTGCCGGACCCTGCTTGCTGCTGGCCCGGACCGTGACGACTGGCATTCGGTGTTCCGCTCCTGGTGACCTCCCGCGACGGCAGGAAGGGCGTTGCGTGTCATAGCCAACGGAACACTTCGTTGACAAGTGCGCGCTGCCACGGTGGATAGGGACCCATGCTCCACCTCGCTCGCGCATTGCTGGTCGTCTCGCTTGCCCTGGCCTCCACCTCCGCCGCCGCGCCGTCGCGCGAAGCAGCAGACCTGCGGGGCCACGTGTCGCCCACGCCCGCCTGGCTGCCCCGGGGCGTGTTCCTGGGCACGCAAATCAACAACGGCGCGATCATCCCGAACCTGCGCATCCAGTGGGAGTTCACCTTCTTCCAGGACCGCAAGGACGCGTGGATCGCCGTCCTGGAGGGTGGGGTGGGGTGGGCGGCGTCGTTGCCTGAGAGCGCGCTGGCCGGCCGGAACCTCTACCTGCCGGTGTCCTCCTACTACGAGCACACGGCGCAGGTGGGCTTCGGCTACCGCAACCACCTGCCGGGCAAGGCGCACTGGGGCTTCCAGGTGACGGGCGGCCCCACCTTCTACGGCGCCCACTTCACCACCCAGCCCCCGGACCGCCGCACCGCGGGCACCGTCCAGGGCCGCCTCCAGATTGGCTACCAGCTGCCGCGCGACGTGGGCGTGGGCCTGGCCGTGGGCTACGCGGAGCCCTTCGGCCTGAAGAACCGCAGCTTCGCGCGTGACTTCGTGGGTGGTGTGAACATCGGATTTTTCGCGGATTGGCGGTAGGGGCGCGGTACACTCCATGAGCGAGAGCGGCCCCGCCTGCCGGTGCGGGTAGGGCGCCGCTTCCACGTCCATGGCCGAGCTGCTCAGCGCCCACGTCGCGCGCTACCTGCGCAACCGCGAGGAATTCGAACGGGGACTCCCGGCGGGGCTCCTCCTCTTCACGCCTCCCCTGGGCGGGGTGACCCCCTCCGACCTGGAGGAGTACCCGGTCCGCACGGTGACGAACGCCGGTCCGCCGACGCTCGGTCAGGACGAGCCCGTCGTCTTCCCGCTGCTCAAGTCCCAGGGCAACGCCTTCGGCCGGGGCATCACCGTGGGGCGCACCGGCAACAACGACGTCGTCCTGGATGATGGCAGCGTGTCCCGGTTCCACGCGTGGTTTTCAAGGGACGCGGGGGATACCCGTTTTCTACTGACAGATGCGGGCTCGAAGAACGGCTCGTACGTGACCGGGAGCCGGCTGTTGGCTCGCAAACCCACGGCGGTGGAGGACGGGATGCGGCTGCGCTTCGGTCAGGTGGAGGTCAGCTTCTACACGGCTGGCGGCTTCGCGCGCCTGCTGTCGGTGCGCCTGCAGCCCTGAAGCCTTGCCACCTCTTCGGCGGCCTGCGTAACGTGCGGAGTCACCCTCTAGGCACGGATGGGAGCGTTCGCGGTGGCCTTGACCACAGAAGCCTTCGGGCTGACCGATGTCGGCCGGAAACGGCAACACAACGAAGACGCGATGATGGTGGACGCGTCGCTCGGCCTGTTCATGGTCGCCGATGGCATGGGCGGACACGCCGCGGGTGAAGTCGCCAGCGCGCGGGCCACGGAGGTCGTCAAGCAGCACATCGCGGCCAACCGGCACCTGCTCAAGGACCTGGCGCAGAACCCCACGGCGGACAGCCGCTCCGCGGCGGCCGCGCTGGTGGAGGTGGCAGTGCAGCGCGCGTGCGCGGACATCTACCGCACGGCGATGACGGACGCCTCCAAGCGCGGCATGGGCACCACGTTCGTGTGCCTGGCCGTGGGCGGCAACAAGGGCGTCATCGGCCACGTGGGCGACAGCCGCGTGTACCTGGTGCGGCACGGGCAGTGCCACCGGCTCACCGAGGACCACACGCTCGTCGCCGCGCAGCTCAAGGCCGGCACCATCACCAAGGAGCAGGCCGCCACCTCGCAGTACCGCAACGTCATCACCCGCGCGGTGGGCATCCAGGAGTCCGTCCAGGTCGACACGCTCATCGTGGACCTGATGCCCGGCGACGTGTTCCTCCTCTGTTCGGACGGCCTGCACGGCTACATCGAGGACGAGGAGATCCTGCCCCTGGTCGCGGGGCTGCAGCCCGGGGACCTGCCGCGCAAGCTCGTGGAGATGGCCAACGAGCGCGGCGGCAAGGACAACATCACCGCCGTGGTGGTGAAGGTGGCCGGCGACAGCGCGGCGCTCGCCAGCGAGGAGACGAGCGAGGCGCAGTCGCGCATGGAGGCGCTGCGGAAGATCCCGCTCTTCCGCCACCTCACGTACAAGGAACAGACGGCGGTGCTGTCCATCGCCACCACGCGCACCTACCCGGCGGGTCGTGAGATCGTCGTGGAGGGGCAGCCGGGCGAGGAGCTCTTCGTCGTCATCCGGGGCCGGGTGGCCATCGAGAAGAACGGCGTGGAGATCGCGGAGCTGCGCTCGGGCGGGCACTTCGGCGAGATGGGCCTCATCGACAACGCGCCCCGCTCCGCCACCGTGCGCGCCACGGAGCCCACGCGGACCATGGTCATCGCCCGCTCCGACTTGATGGGGCTGATGAAGCGCGAGGCCATCCTGGCGGTGAAGATGCTCTGGAGCTTCGTGCAGGTGCTGAGCGACCGGCTGCGCGCCACCAACTCGGAGCTGAGCGAGGCGCGGCAGGAGCTGGCGGTGGCGCAGGCCATCCAACCGTTCGCCGAGGACTGAAGCGGGAACTCCCACGCCCCCCGGGACGTCCTCAAGAGGACGCTCTGGAATTTCCCGGGGGAAACCGTCGTTGGGGGGCCGGCATGGGAGTAAGGTCCCGGCCGCGTACACATGCGCAAATGGGTCTTCATCGCGGCGGCCGCCGTGCTGGCGCTCGCCGCCATCGTGCTGGGGCCCCGGTGGGGCGCTCCCGCCGCGCGCCCCGTCTCTCCTGTCTCCGCCAGTTCCATCCGTCAGGGGATGCCCGCCTTCCACGCGGTGGCGGTGTCGTCCGGCGCGCAGGAGGGGCTGACGCTCACCGGGCGGGTGCTGGACGGCAACGGCCGGCCGGTGGCGGACGCGGAGGTGTCGCTCGCGGCTTCCGCGGAGCGGACGCTGGCGGACGTGCGCTGCGACGAGTGCGGCCTGGCGCTCCTGGCCTGCACCGCGCACGAGACGGCGCTGCACACGCGGGCCTTCTTCGAACAGCAGCAGGGCTTCCTCACCGCACGCGCCACGGTGCGCTCGGACGCGGAGGGGAAGTTCCGCTTCGAGCACCTGGCAGGCGTGTCCTTCACGGTGTGGGCGCGCTCGGCGGGGCTGGGCGTGGCGCTCAAGGACCGGGCCGCGCCGGGTGAGGCGGTGGAGCTGTACCTGCCGCCCCTGCGGAGCATCACCGGCACGGTGGTGGATGACTCCGGGCAGGCGAGGCCGGGGGCACGCGTGCGCGCGGTGTCGCGCAAGGTGCCGCTGCCCTTCGAGGCCGTGGCGGGCGCGGGCGGGACCTTCACGCTGTCGGGCCTGGGCGAGGGCCCGTTCTACGTGCTCGCGGACGCGGAGGGCTTCCAGCCCGCGGTGGCGCAGCACGTGGAGGCGGACTCGCAGCCGCTGCGCCTGAAGCTGACGCCGTCGCGCACGCTGGAGGTGCGCGTGACGCGCGACGGGGCACCCGCGGCGGCGACGGTGCGGCTGCGCGGCGACCACCTGACGCGCGAGGAGCACGCGAAGGCGGAGGGCGGGCCGGTGCGCTTCAACGGCCTGTACCCGGATGAGGTGGTGGTGACGGCGGAGGCGCCGGGCTTCGGCTCCGCGCCCCAGACGCTCACGCTGTCGCAGCGGGTGACGCAGGTGACGCTGGTGCTGGAGGCCGCGGGCCGGTTGCTCGTCACGATTGTGGACGAGGAGGGCCAGCCGGTGCCCAACCCGCAGCTGCTCCTGCGCACGGTGGCGGGCGACCTCATCCGGCGCGACGCGGTGCCCACTGGAGCCCTGGCGGAGCTGGGGCCGCTGGCGCCCGGCGAGTATGTGCTGGAGGGGCAGGCGGAGGGCTTCACCGCGGCGCAGCTGCCCGCGCGCGTGACGCCGGGCGAGACGCCGCTGGAGCTGGAGCTGGCGAAGGCCACGGTCATCAGCGGGCAGGTCATCGACGAGTACGGCCGGCCCGCGGCGGGCGTGTCCGTGCTCGTGCAGCCCACGGGCGGCGTGGTGAACGCGGGCGAGGACGGCCACTTCACGGCGCAGGTGCCCATGCCGGGGCTCTACACGCTGCACGCGCACCACTCCGAGTGGGGTGGCGGCAGCGTGCAGGCGTCAGCTCCCGCGACGGACGTGACGCTGTCGCTGGAGGCGAAGGCGGGCGCGGACGTGACGGTGACCAGCGGTGGCCGCCGGGTCGAGGGCGCGGACGTGACGATGTGGGCGGATCCGGAGAACATCTTCCGCAGCGACCGCCCCTCCGGGCCGGACGGCGTGGTGCCCATGCGGGGCCTGCCGCCGGGCACGTACCAGCTGGTGGCGTCGCATCCGGAGTACCTGCCATCGAGTCCCCGGCCGGTGACGGTGCAGGACGGGGCGAAGCAGCAGGTGACGGTGGAACTGGAGGCGGGCGCGCAGCTGACGGGCGACGTGGTGGACGAGGACGGCCAGCCGGTGGTGGGCGCGGCGATGAGCGTGGCGCCGCGCGTGGCGGAGCCGACGCAGTCGGACTCGAGCGGCCACTTCGAGTTCCGCGCGCTGCGGCCGGATCGCACCTACGTGGTGGAGGCGCGGCACGCGAGCTACGAGCCGATGGAGCGGCCGCAGGGCAAGCCGGGCGGGCCGCCGGTGCAGGTGAAGATGCGCCGGCGCACGACGTTCCGGGGCCGCGTGGTGGATGACTCGAACCAGCCGGTGCGCCGCTTCCGGGTGGACGAGCACGACGTGAACAGCCCGGACGGGCGCTTCGAACTGCCGCTGTCCACGGCGGGGGACCGGCTCATCGTCGCGGTGGACGCGGCGGGGTACGAGCCGCAGGTGGTGGACCGTCCCGCGACGCCGCAGGACATGGGCGACATCGTGTTGGTGAAGGCCCCGTCGGTGTCCGGGCGGGTGCGGGATGCGTCGGGCGGCGCGGTGCCGGACGCGGTGGTGACGTGCGACGTGTGCGACGGGTCGGTGCTGTCCGGGCCGGACGGCAACTTCACGCTGGCGAGTCCGCCCTTCGTGCCGCGCTTCACGGTGTCCGCGCGCAAGGGCAAGGTGAGCGGCACGCAGGAGGTGCCGCGAGGCAGCACGGCGCCGGTGGAGCTGACCCTCAAGCCCGCGACGCACCTGACGGGCCGGGTGTACCTGGCGGACGGGAAGCCCGCGGCGGGCGCGCAGGTGGAGGGGCTCAACGCGGACCGCAGCGAGACGGTGTCGCTGATCACGGGCGCGGATGGCAGCTACAGCGCGGACCTGGCGCCGGGCAACTACCGCTTCGTGGTGGGAGGGCGCGGGACGGGCCAGCCGGCGGTGGTGGTGCGGGTGGCGGGCACGGACATGACGCTGGACCTGGGGCCGGTGCCGGGGACGGGCTCCGTGACCGTGCTGATCCAACCGGAGCGGGGCAAGGCGCTGTGGGTGGTGCCAGGTGACGTGGGCACGGTGGGCAATCCGCCCACGGAGCTGTTGCGCTCGCCCTTCGCGCAGCTGGTGTACCAGCCCATGTCGGAGCGGGTGGTGGTGCAGGGGCTGCGGCCGGGCAGGTACACGCTGGTGTGGGGCTACTTCCACGCGGAGATGCCCGGGTCGGGCCCGGTGGTGCGCTCGGTGGACGTTCCCAGTCAGGGTGAGGTGTCCCTGCGGTAGTCGTGTTGCGACCGGGCGGGCTGGCGCGTAATGAAGCCGCATGGACGCATCCGCATTGAAGGGTCGCCGCATCATCGTCGGCGTGGGTGGCGGCATCGCGGCGTACAAGGCCTGCGAGCTGGTGCGTGAGTTGGGCCGCGCTGGCGCGGAGGTGCGAGTGGCCATGACAGAGGCCGCGCGCCAGTTCGTCACCCCGCTGACCTTCCAGGCGCTCGTGGGGCACCCGCCGCTCACGGACTACTTCGACCCGGCGCAGGAGGGGAACTTCGGCCACCTGGACCTGGCCCGCTGGGGCGAGCTCTACGTGGTGGCGCCCGCGACGGCGGACCTGATCGCGAAGATTCGAGCGGGCTTCGGCGGTGACGCGGTGACGACGTCGCTGCTGGCCTTCAAGGGGCCGGTGGTGCTGGCGCCCGCGATGAATGTCGCGATGTGGGAGAACGCGCGGACGCAGGAGAACGTGGAGTCGCTGCTGAAGGAAGCGCGCTTCAGCACGGTGGGGCCGGGCGCGGGGATGCTGGCGTGCGGCGACGTGGGCTCGGGGCGGCTGGCGGACGTGGGCGCCATCGTGTCCGCGGTGGTGGCGAGGCTGGGAGGCGGTCCGCTCACGGGCAAGACGGTGCTGGTGACGGCGGGCCCCACGCGCGAGTACCTGGATCCGGTCCGGTTCATCTCCAATCCGTCCACGGGGAAGATGGGCCTGGCGCTGGCGCACGAGGCACGGGCGTTGGGCGCGAAGGTGACGGTGGTGTTGGGCCCGGTGGGCGCGGTGGACCGCACGGGGTTGGAAGTGGTGGACGTGGTGAGCGCGGAAGACATGGCGCGCGAGGTGCTTTCGCGCGTGGAAACCGCGGACGCGTTCATCGCCACGGCGGCGGTGAGCGACTGGAGGCCGGAGACGCGCGCGCCGCAGAAGGTGAAGAAGGGCGAGGGCCCGGAAAATCTCAAGTTGGTGCGCACGCCGGATGTGTTGCTGGAGGCGTCTCGCAAGGTGGCGGGGAGGGCGAAGCGGCCGGTGCTGGTGGGCTTCGCGGCGGAGACGGAGCGGGTCGTGGAGCACGCGCGCGAGAAGCTGGAGCGCAAGGAGCTGGACGCCATCGTCGCCAACGACGTCACCGCGGAGGGCGCGGGGTTCGGGACGGATACGAACCGGGTGACGGTGATCTCGCGCAGTGGCCCGGACCGGGTGCTGCAGGGCAGCAAGCGCGCGGTGGCGGGGGAGATTTTGTCGCTGCTGCTCGTGTCACCGCGCGGCTGAGCGCTTCGGCGTCATCAGCCGCAGCATGAAGCGCGCGAAGGCGTTGGGCGGCTGGATGCGGGTGTTCTGGAAGGCGGTGAAGAACCAGACGCCTTCACGCTTCACGGCGACCATGGTCTGGATGGAGCGGCGCCCCTTGGGAGCCTTGCGCTGCCAGCGCAGCTTGATGACGCCTTCGGTGTGGATGAGCGCCACGTCCGGCGCGAGGAAGCGCAGGGACTTCACTTCTCCGTCGAGCTGCGAGCCCCGGAGGACACCGTCGAAGAGGGCCTGGTGGGCTTCGGCATTGGCCTGTCGTCCCTGGATGTGGCTGCCGTCGAAGGCGACGTAGTCCACGTCCTCCGTGAAACAGGCGGCGTAGGCCTGGGCATCGCCCTGGTTCCAGCACTCGTAGAGCCGCTGCATGCGCTCCCGGATGGCGGCGGCTTCGGTGGCTTCGTGGGACATGGAGGACCTCGCTTTCTGCGTCCATGACTACGGCCCCTGGGGCATCTCCACCAGTGATGGTCCATGATGGTTAGAATCACGGGCGTGAATCTCTCCGCCATCGACCTCAACTTGTTCCTCGTGCTGCACGCGGTGCTGGAGTCCGGCAGTGCGACCGGTGCGGCGCGGGAGCTTCACGTCACGCAATCCGCGGTGAGCAATGCGCTGGCTCGGTTGCGCGACGTGCTGGGAGACCCGCTGGTGGTGCGCAGCGGACGGGGGCTGGTGCCGACGCCACGGTGCGAAGAATTGCGGCCGTTCATCGCGTCCGCCGTGGGTCAGCTTCAGCTGGCGTTGGAGGGAGGGCAGGGCTTCAAGCCGGAGACGTGCACGCGGACCTTCACCGTGGCGGGCGCGGACCACCACGGAGTCTCCGATGTGCCGAAGCTCGCGGCGCTGTTCGCGAAGCGTCTTCCTGCCGCGCTCCTGCGCGTGGTGAGCATCGACTACCTCGTGGAGCGGGATGGTCTCACCACGGGAGCGGTGGACGTGGCGCTGGGGCCACCGGAGGCCACGGGGCCGGGGTGCCACGCCGAACCGCTGTACACGGATGACGCCGTGCTGCTCGTGCGCCGCGACCATCCGCGCGTCCGGGGCAAGACGCTGACGAAAGCGCTCTACAACACGTCGAAGCACATCGACCTGCACCTCGCGGAAGGCCGTCCGGGCATCGGACACCAGCAGCACGCGCGCATCCTCAAGGAACACGGGCTCACGCGGGAGGTGGGGCTCGCCGTCCCACACTTCTTCGCGGCAGCGATGGCGGCGGCCCGCTCCGACCTGGTGGCCGGAGTGCCCCGCCGCGTCGCCAAGGCCTTCTGCGACATGCTGCCCCTGCGCACGGTGGAGATGCCCTTTCCCTCACCGCGCATGACCAAGTGCCTCATCTGGCACACCCGGACGGATGCGGATCCGGGGGCGCGCTATTTCCGTTCGCTCGTCGTTGAGGCGCTCAGGGAATGACCTTGCGGCGGCGGTAGTCCGCGAAGACCTCGCGGAAACTCGCCTCGGTTTCGATGTGCCCCGGGAACCCATGGCGGCGCGCCTTGGACGGGTCCGCGAGGAAGTCGAAGTTGATCGAGAACACCCCTTGGGCATGACGCCAGGGGTTGATGTCCCTGTACGGATTGGGAGCGAGCCCGTGCTTCGCGACCATCGCGTCCCACAGCGGCGCCTTGTCCGCCATCACGTCGATCAGTGACATGGGCAGGGGAGGGGCCACCTCCAGGCCGAACATGCGGGCGATCTTCGGCCACAGTTCGCTCCACCTGAACTGATCGCCGTTGTTGATGTTGAAGGCCTGGTTCGCAGCCTTGGGGCTCGTCGCCGCCCACAGCATGGCGTGCGCCAGCAGCCTCGCGTCCGTGACGTCCATGAGGATGTCGTACGCGGATGGCGGCCCGGGGAAGCGCAGCGGGATGCCCAGCTCCTTCGACATGGACGCGTACACCGAGATGGCCAGCCCCGCGTTCATCGGCGTGCCCATCGCGTAGCCCACCACGACGGACGGGCGGAGCGCGGACCACGTCCACGCCTTGCCCTGCTGCCTCTGCTCCAGGAAGTCCTGCTGCTCCACGTTGAACTCAGGAGGCATGTGATGCGCGTCCGTCTCCCGGGCGGGCGTCTTGAACGGTCCCAGGTGCGCGCCGTAGACCTTGTAGCCCTGCATCAGGTTGATGTGCTGGAGGCCCCTGGCCACGGGCTCGACCGCGTTCACCACGTTGACGAGCATGGCGACGTTGGGAGCCACCAGCTCCGCGGGCGTGGGGCGGTCCTGGTAGGCGGCGTAGAAGATGTGCGTCACCTGAGTCAGGCCGCTCAGCTTCTCGCGGCTGTCGGCAGCGTCGAGCAGGTCCACGGGGAGGAAGCGCACCCCCGCACGCGGTTCGCCTCCGCGCCGGGACAGGCCGATGACCTCCCAGCCGCCGAGCGACTCCAGGTGTTCGATGAGGTTGAGGCCAGCGATTCCATGGGCCCCGACGACCAGGGCCACGTTCTTGGGGGAAGACATGGGGTTCTCCATGCGGCCCCACGTGGATCCGTTTCCGGGCCGCACGGGTCTAGTATTCGTGGGCCTCGTCACGCAGTAGAGCTGCCCCAGGCACAAGGCTTGTGAGTTCAATTCAATGGCGCGTCTGGAAATCAATCGCTCCGGGGAGATGGAGGTCTTCGTCCGGGTCGTGGAACAGGAGGGGTTCTCCGCGGCGGCGCGGACGTTGCGGATGACGCCGTCGGCGGTCAGCAAGCTCGTCGCGCGGCTGGAAGCCAGGCTGGGGGCGCGGCTCATCCACCGCAACACCCGGGGCTTCCAACTCACCTCCGAGGGCTGCGTCTTCTACGAGCGCAGCGTGCAGGTGCTCGCGGAACTGGAGTCCGCGGAGCGCGGCGTCACGTCACATGACGCGCCGTCGGGCCGCGTGCGCGTGAACACCAATGTGCCCTACGGCACGCATGTCCTCCTGCCACAGGTGCCCGCGTTCCAGGCTCACTACCCGGGCATCCGTCTGGACATCGGGCTCACGGACCACGTGGTGGACCTGTTGGAGGATCGCGCGGACGTGGCCATCCGCGCGGGCCCGCTCAAGTCGTCCAATCTCATCGCGCGAAGGCTGGGAGAGACGCGCAAGGTCATCATCGGTGCACCGGCCTACCTGAAGCGCATGGGCACGCCGAAGTCAGCCGCGGACCTGGAGCGGCATACGCGCATGGGCGCCAGCCACACGCCGGCACTGGAACAGTGGCCTGTGGTGGAGCGCGGAGCCGTGGTGAACGTACCCGTCTCCGGGACCCTCTGCGCCAGCGATGGCGAAGCGCTGCGGCATCTGGCAGTCGCGGGGGCTGGCCTCGCGCGGATCGCAGCCTTCCAGGTGCGTGAGGACATCAAGGCCGGGCGGTTGGTTGCGGTACTGGAGGAGCGAAACCCAGGGGACAGCGTGGTCTTTCACGCGGTGTTCCTCGATCCCGCGAAGCAACTCCCGGCGCGCATTCGCGTGTTCCTGGACTACTTCGCCGAAGTGGGCATGGGCTGACTGCTCACTCCTACCCTTCCAGAGGTTCGCTCCTCAGCCAGAACGAGCGGTTGCCGCTGCGCAGGGCCTTCTCCAGGAACTCCGCGAAGGACGATGCGATGCGTTCCGTCTCTGGATAAGTCTCATGGAAAGCATCGAACAGCGGGTAGCTTCCGCCTGCCTGCTGCGCGACGTCCACGAAGACGTAGTCGCCGTCCTGCATGTCCACTACGCAGTAGTGCGTGGCCGGGCCCGCGCTGTCCTCGTCTCGTCCGAAGATGGCAGCGCGCGCTCGTTCAATGCGCTCCAACGGCAGCAGGTGGTAGTTCACATCTGGGAGAGGGGCGAAGAGCGTCGCTCCGTTGCAGTGCAAATAGAAGGCTCGCAGATCCTCGTCCAGCTTCCACCCCATGCGCGCTTCAAAGGCAGCGACCTGCGCGGGCGTGGCGGGCGGACGGGGGTAATGGAGCCGCGAGACTTCGTCGAGCAGGCGCTTCATCGACATGTTTGCTCCTCAGTCCGTGTAAGGCCGGTCGGGGCCCGGCGTGAGCCACTTGCCGCCAGGGGCGTAGCAGGCGGGATACTCATTGGTGAACACCTTGTGGACGTCCCCGGGGACAGGGATGACGTTGCCAGCGGCGGTTGGGGCGCCACCGTGCGCGAGGTCGAAGATGTGGTGACCTGCCCAGTTCTCACCTCCGCTTGTCTTCGGCCAGGCTCCGAACTCCGAACTCCACTTGCGGCGAAAGGACTCTCGCGCGGACTGCCAGGTGTCCCGCCGCCATTTCCCGTCTGACACCGTCGGGTAGTCGCAGCAGCAGTGGGTAATGGCCAGCCGGCCACCAGCCTCCGCGGGCATGAACAGGTAACGTCCCTTCCAGTCGCCCTTGATATCGGCCAACCACATGCAGCCCATGAGCGCATGCCCCTGCGCCGCGCACTTTGACTCGCAGCGGGACAGGAATGCGGCGCTGCACTGCCAGGGCCCGTAGTAGATGGTCGTCTGGAGTTGTCCGCCGTCAGGCGCGCTGACGGACCCCACCCATTTCGCCATGGCGGGTTTGCCCGTGGTTCCGATGGTGGCCGAGCCGCATCCAACAAGGACCACGATGGACGCCGCGCTCAAGGCGCGCTGGATGAGACGAATGGCTGTCACGGCACGCGGTGATAGCGCGGCAAGAGCGCGTTCGAAAATCAAGCTCGGGCTAACGCAAGCCCACAGACGCGACCTGTCCCGGCGATCCTTCCACCCCGTGGATGAACGTGTGCTGCTCCACGTGCACGGCCTCATGGAAGTCGGGCTCACCGTGCCCACCGTTCCAGTCCACGCGGTCCATGCGGATGACGCGTGACGAGTACGGCAACAGCGTCGCCGGATCCGTCACCAATTCCAGCTCCACGTGCGCGTACCGTCCTTTTGTCTCGTCCGACTGTCCGACAGGTTCCCGCACGAGCTTCAGCCTCACGCACTTGGGCTCCGGCACTGACTCGGAGCACGGCACACCCACGTCCAGCCGGACGCGCTCCTCGGCGGGGACCTCCTCGGTCTTCTTGCTGCCGGTGCCCACGGACATCGTCATCGGCACGACCGTTGTCCTCCCGGGCTTGAAGCTCGCTCCGTGCCAGCTTCCGACCCATTCGTCCCACCGGTTGCGGGACTCACGCTCCAGTCCGTTGCTGAGGGCCTTCGCCATCTGGGCCTTCTTCATGGGGCTGACTGGCAGCGCGTCCAGCAGGTCCTTCCCGGGGCCGTCCTCCAGCGGATCAATCCCCTGGAAGTCTCCCTGCGCGTCGATGATGGACGCGGCCAGCGGCTCCACGAAGGCAGGGAAGGGGGCTTCGATGATCTCCACGTCCTGGAACATCAACCGCCGACGCCCCTCTTCATCCGCGGGACCGAGCCGCATCGAGTACCGGCGCTGCGCCGTCTGCCGGCCGCTCCAGTCCGTCCGCACGTCCACCGTGTGCATCACCCGGATGGTCGACTGCTCCGGCCAGGCGTAGCGCAGCGTCACCAGGCCCTTTCCCTGCGCGCCGCCGAGCGTGGCGCAGCCGAAGACCCCGGAGGACAACGCTGCGATGACGAGCCACGGGCGCTTGAGGAAGGCCATGGCCCGTCACGATAACAACGCCCATCCATCCGCGCGGCACGGTGTCTCGCCCGAACCGCGCGGACCCGACACTCAGGCCGTGGCCACCGCCGCACCGCGCCGCAGGCCCGCGTACTCCAGCGCCGCGAACACCGTGACCGCCAGCGCTTGCGCCATGACGAACGCCACTCCCAGGCCCGTGGGCGTCGTCGGCCCGTGCGTGAGCAGCAGCACGCTGTCCACCACCCACGTCACGTTCACCGCGACCACGCACCACACCGGCCAGGAGGGCAGGGTGGCCCGTGCCGCCAGGTACACCAGCAGCAACGCGAAGGGGATCAGCCCCACCCCCGCCGCGCGCAGGATGCCCGGCTCCAGGCCCGTCAGCGTCCCCAGCGGTTCCGCCGCCAGCGCCCCCAACAGGCCCGTCGCCCCGCTGGCGACGCCGTCCAGCAGCAGCACTCGGCGCAACAGGCTTCCCGACACGTTCGTCTTGCTCATGGCACACGTTCCCTTCGTGGAATGGATGAACGCGACGGCGCGGGCCTTGGGAAAGGCCGTCCGTCGTTGATGGACAAGATGCGCGGCCGGGTGCGCTGCGTCGATTACCTCCGAGGGAATGGAAGCGATGACGTGCGCCCCCTATCTTCCCCATCCATGACGAGCCTTCAGCAGAGCCGCCCCGTGGGAGAACTGCTGCGCGGCTGGCGGCAGCGGCGCGGGCTGAGCCAGATGGACCTCGCGTTGCGCGCGGAGGTCTCCACCCGTCACGTGAGCTTCCTGGAGACCGGCCGCTCCCAGCCCAGCCGCGACATGCTGCTGCACCTGGCGGAGGAACTGGACGTGCCCCTGAGAGATCGCAACAGCCTGCTCGTCGCCGCGGGCTTCGCGCCCGTCTTCGCCGAACGCCCTCTGGACGACCCCGCCCTCAACGCCACGCGCGAGGCCGTGGAGCTGGTGCTCGCGGGCCATGAGCCGTACCCCGCGCTGGCGGTGGACCGGCACTGGACGCTCGTCACCGCGAACCGCGCCTTGGGCATCCTGATGGAGGGCCTGGCGCCGGAGCTCCTGGAGCCTCCCATCAACGTCCTGCGCCTGAGCCTGCACCCCCAGGGGCTGGCTTCCCGCATCGACAACCTGCGCCAGTGGCGCGACCACGTCCTCCACCGTTTGACGCGGCAGGTGGACGTCTCCGCGGACGCCACGCTCGCGGCGCTGCTGGAGGAGCTGCGCGGCTACCCGGTGCCGGAGGCCACCCCGGACGCGAGGACGCGCGACTTTGGCGGCGTGGTGGTGCCACTGCGCATCCGCACGTCGCTGGGGACGCTGTCGTTCTTCGGCACCATCACCGTGTTCGGCACGCCCGTGGACATCACGCTCGCGGAGCTGGCCATCGAGTCGTTCTTCCCCGCGGACCCCGAAACGGCCGAGGCGCTGCGGCGGGCCGCGACGGAGTGGGCCCGCCAGGACACCTGAGCCGCCGACTACCCCTTCACGCGCACCGTGCGCAGCGCCGTGCCCCAGGACACGACCTGATCCAGCAGCGTGTTCACCTGCTTCTCCTTCGCCGGGTCCGGCTTGAAGACGGTGTAGTGCTCGAAGTCGGTGGACAGGAACAGCTGCACCTGCGCGCGCACCGTGGCCAGCTGCAGCTCCGCGGCGACCAGGCGCAGCTGCTCCACCGCGCGCACGCCGCCCGCGCTGCCGTAGCCCACGAAGCCGGCGGCCTTGTTGTTCCACTCCTTGTAGACGTAATCGAGCGCGTTCTTCAGCGCGCCGGACGTGCCGTGGTTGTACTCGGGCGTGACGAAGACGTACGCGTCGTAGCCGTCCACCGCCGCGCTCCACCTCTTGGTGTGCTCCTGGGTGTACTTGCCCATGGACGGCGGGGTCGGTTCGTCCAGCAGGGGCAGGTTGAAGTCCTGGATGTCGACGAGCTCGTACGCGGCGTCGCTGCGCTTCTTCGCGATGTCGTGGACCCAAGCCGCGACTTTGTCCGCCTTGCGGCCGGGCCTCGTGCTGCCGACAACGATGGCCACCTTGATCATGTGCGAGGAACTCCTGGGAAGAGGGCGTGGAACCAGCGCCCGGCATCTTCCCCAGGTCCGCCCCATGGCCAAGGGCGTTACGCCGGGGGTGTGTCCTGATTCGACCAGTGCCCGGGGCGTCCGCCCGGAAGGTGGCGCAAGCCCCGACCCTGGGCTAAGCGTACAGGCAACTTCCCCGGCTGCTTCCTTGCACCGGGACGGCCCCTTCGATACCGATCCACCACCGTGAACGACGACACGCCTGATTCCACGCAGGAGCTGGCCGACGTGCTCCAGGACGTGCGCCGCCACCTGCTCTGGCAGGAGGAGACCGCGGGCCGCTCGCTCCTCGTTGACGCGAAGGTCGCCGCCGAGCTCCAGCAGCAGCGCGCCGCCGCCTCGTCCGTGCGCACGATGATTGCCCGGACCAAGGCCCCCGAGCCGGCCGCCGCCCCCACGCCTCCCCGGCCCCCGGCGGAGTCCCCGTCGCGCGACACCCTGCACGCCGCGATGAAGCAGCCCCTGGGCGCTGCCCGTCCGCTGGCCGCGCCGCCCCTGGCCGCGTCACGCCCCCTGGCATCCGAAGCTCCGGCCCCCCGCGCCGCGCCGGCGCCGGCGACGGCCCCGGCGATGCTCCTGGACGTGCCCAGGTCCACGCCCCGCTACAACGGCGCGCTGCCCGGCGTCGTGGAGGGCGAACGCCCCACGCTGGATCAGATCCGCCGCGAGCTGGGCGACTGCCGCCGCTGCAAGCTGTGCACGGGCCGCAAGAACATCGTGTTCGGCTCCGGCAACCCCCGCGCGGACCTGGTGTTCGTGGGCGAGGGCCCCGGTGAGAACGAGGACCTCCAGGGCGTGCCCTTCGTGGGCGCCGCCGGCGACCTGCTCACCAAGATGATTGGCGCCATGGGCTTCACCCGGAACGACGTCTACATCGCCAACGTCGTGAAGTGCCGCCCGCCCGGCAACCGCAACCCGGAGCCGGATGAGATCGCCGCGTGCGAGCCGTTCCTGCGCTCGCAGCTGCTCGCCATCCAGCCCAAGGTCATCGTCGCGCTGGGCAAGTTCGCGGCGCAGACGCTGCTCAGGGACACCACCCCCATCACCCGCATGCGGGGGCAGTGGCGCGAATACGAGGGCATCCAGCTCATGCCCACCTTCCACCCCGCGTACCTCCTGCGCAACAGCGCGGAGAAGCGCAAGGCGTGGGAGGACCTGCAGCAGGTGATGAAGCTGTTCGGCAAGCACCCGGGCTCCAGCGCGTAGAACGCGCGGCGCACCGCGACCAGGAGAAGCACCGATGAAGGGCGTGCTCGAGACGCGTGAAGTGCATTCCCCCGCGCTGGAGAACAACCCGCTGGGAGATCCGGCCCGCCGCCGGCTCACCGTGTACCTGCCGCCGGGCTACGCGGAAGGCACGCAGCGCTACGCGGTCGTCTACTTCCTGCACGCCTTTGGCAACGGCGGCGGCTCATGGACCAACGCGTCCGGCTTCTCGCCCTCCGTGCCGGACCGCCTGGACGCGCTCATCACACAGGGCGCCATTCCGCCCGTCATCGGCGTCTTCCCGGACGCGTGGACGAAGCTCGGCGGCAGCCAGTGGGTGAACAGCGACGCCATCGGCCGCTACCGCGACTACCTGGTCAAGGACATCGTCGGCTTCGTGGACAAGACCTTCCGCACGCAGCCCAGGGCCTCGTCCCGCGCGGTGGTGGGCCACAGCTCCGGTGGCTACGGCGCGCTGGTGATGGGCCGCTACCACCCGGAGATCTTCTCCCTGGTCGGCGCGCACGCCCCGGATTCCTACTTCGAGTACTCGTACATGCCGGACCTGCCCAAGGCCGCCACCGCGCTGATGAAGGCCGGCGGCGTGGAGGCGTGGGTGACGGAGCTGCGCCAGCGCGCCGTCGCCACCAAGGTGCGCGGCGACGACTTCCCGGTCATCAACATCCTGGCCATGGCGGCGGCGTACTCGCCGAAGAAGGGCGAGCCGCTCAACCTGGAGCTGCCCTTCGAGCAGCACAACGCGAAGCTGCGCCTGGACGTGTGGAACCGGTGGCTCGTGCACGACCCCGTGCGCTTCGTGCCCAAGTTCATGGACTCCTTCCGCAAGCTCAAGACGGTCTACCTGGACGCCGGCACGCGCGACGAGTTCAACCTGCGCTGGGGCACGCGCATGGTGGCGGACGACCTGAAGGCCGGCGGCGTGGACGTGGCGCACGAGGAGTTCGAGGACGGGCACTCGGGCGTGTCGTACCGCTTCGAGCGGTCGCTGTCGGTGCTGGTGCCGCTCCTCGCGCGGGACTGATAAGGGGGGAGCCCATGGATACCTACGGACTGTCGCGCGTCGTGGCGGAGAAGGGCGTGCTGCCGCAGCGCGCTCGCAAGCTGGACCCCTCGCTGCCGTGCCGCGAGGCGGAGCTGCTCATCGACGTGGAGAGCCTCAACATCGACGCCGCGTCCTTCAAGCAGATCAAGGACGACGTGGGCGGCGACCCCGCGCGCATCGCGGGTCGCATCCAGGACATCGTCCGTGAGCGCGGCAAGATGCAGAACCCCGTCACCGGCTCCGGCGGCATGCTCATTGGCCGCGTGAAGGAGCTGGGCGCGAAGCACCCCGCCAACGGCGTGCTCAAGCCCGGGGACCGCATCGCCACGCTGGTGAGCCTGACGCTCACGCCGCTCGTCATCGAAGAGGTGAAGGCGGTGCACGCGGACATCGACCGCGTGGACATCCGCGGCCACGCGCTGCTCTTCGCGAGCGGCATCTACGCGAAACTCCCGGAGGACATGCCGGACACGCTGTCCCTGGCGGCGCTGGATGTCTGCGGCGCTCCCGCGCTGGTGGCACGCCACGTGCGCCCGGGCATGACGGTGGCGGTGCTGGGCGCGGGCAAGAGCGGCGCGCTGTGCCTGGCGCAGGCCCGCCGCAGCCTGGAGAGCCGCGGCAAGCTGCTGGCGCTGGACATCTCCCAGAAGGCGCTGGACGCGCTGTCCGCCATCGGCCTGTGCGACGAGGCGCTGAAGGTGGACGCCACCCAGGGCGTGGACGTGATGGAGGCCGTGTCCAAGGCGACCAACGGTCAGCTCTGCGACCTGGTGGTCAACTGCGCCAGCGTGGGCAACACGGAGATGGCGTCACTCTTGTCCGTGAAGGACGGCGGCACGGTCATCTTCTTCTCCATGGCCACCAGCTTCACCACGGCGGCCCTGGGCGCGGAGGGCGTGGGCAAGGACGTCACCATGCTCGTGGGCAATGGCTACGTCCCCAACCACGCCGCCCTCACGCTGGACCTCTTGCGCACCGAACCGTCGCTGCGCCAGCTCTTCGAGTCCCGCTACGTCTAGGGCTTGAGGAAGGCCGTGTGCACGGCCTTGAGGAGCGGATCCCTCTCACCCGCCGGGGCCTCCTTGATGTGGCCCTGGTTGATGGTCCAGATGATGCCGCCCCCCAGGCCCAGCTCTCGCGCCCAGCGGCCCTTCTCCGTCACGGAGGGGATGTCCTCATAGGAGATGTAGTTGCAGGACTGCGGGCCGAAGGCGTCGGCGTTGGAGAGGTAGGGCACCCGCGCCTTCTCGTCCCAGATGTATTTCATGTGGGGCAGGTACTCCTTCTGGATGTTGGCGTAGCTCATCCGGTTGTCGCTCTCCTCCTCATACGGATTGTTGGGGCCGTCCACGGGCTGGCCCGGCTCCGTGACGTTCTTCCAGCAGGTCCCGAAGAAGCCGATGCCGACGCCCAGGCGCTGCGCGGGGATGCCCGCCGCGAGGAACGCCTTCACGGAGGTGGAGACGGAGGTGGGGTGGGCCAGCGTGTCGCCGAAGAGCGGGCTGGAGTGCCAAGTCTGCCAGTCCTGCCAGTCGCCGCTCATCTTGTACGACATGATGTTCATCTGATCGACGCGGGCCACCAGCTGGCGGTGGAACTCCTCATCCTCCTTGCTCATGGAGAAGTTGGAGTTCACCCAGCCCACGGGCACGGTGATGATGAGCTTGTCGTCCAGGGCGCGCAGGTCATCCAGGAGGGCGAGCAGCGGAGGCCCATCCTCCGGCAGGATGATGGGCTCCCAGTCCACGTCGACGCCGTCGTAGCCGAACTCGCGCACGGCATCGACGATGTTGCGGGCGAAGTTCCGGCGCTTCTCGACCGTCTCCGTCGCGCCCTTGAAGCCCTTGTACTCATCCATGCCGCCCAGCATCAGCAGGGCCTTCTTGCCCGCGGCGTGCGCCTGCTTCTCGATATTCCGGGCCTGAATGGGCCCCTCGTGTTCGCTGATGTCGAAGACCTTGGTGACCGTTCCATCCACCTTCGGCCGGATGCGTCCCATGACCACGTGCGTGAGCAGCGACATGTCCACGGTCTCCGCCGGGTAGAGGTCCTTCTGGTAGCCCACCCAGTAGCCCATGACCCAGCTGACCGGGGCGCCACCGCTCCGCGGCGACACCTGCGCGGGCGCCCGGGTGCAGGGGCCTTCTCCCATCTCGTTGGCGGCGCAGACGGTGAAGGTGTACGCGGTGCCGTTGGCGAGGCCCTCGAACAGCATCCCGGAGGAGGGGGCATTCACCCGCTGGGTGAGGCCACCGGGCTCCGCCATGATCTTGTAGTAGCTCAAGGGCCGTCCCCCGAAGCTCGCCGGGGCCAGCCAGCTCACGTAGGCCTGTCCATTGCCCGCCGTGGGGTTCACCGCGCGCGGTTGCCCCGGCACCGTGGGGTTCGCGATGCTCATGCCCGCCTGGGGCGTGACGATCTCGGAGTTGATGGAGCCCGGGCCCTCGCCCATCGCGTTCACCGCGGCGACCTTGAAGGCGTAGGGGAAGGCGTTGTTCAGCCCCCGGATGGTGGCCTGCGTGTCGGGCGCGTTCACCAGCGCGCCGCCACACTCGGGGATGCAGCGCACCACGTAGTAGAGGATCGGGCTGCCTCCATCCCGGGGCGGCACCGTCCACGTCACCAGGGCGGAGGCGTCCGCGGGCTGGGCGACGACCTGCTGTGGAGCCTCGGGCGCGGCGGGAGGAGCCTCCTCCTTGTCCGGGCCCATGCCTAAATCACAACCGCCCAACATCCCCGCGAGAGCCAAAACCACACATCGCTGCATCGGCTTTGACCAGTGGCTGTTCATTCCCGCACTCCTGATTGGACGCGGGATGTTATGCGGTAGGACCCCCTGTGAGAGTCAAGCCTAAGCGGAATATTGCGGTATTTTTGTATGCCGCGTGAAACACTTATTAAGCCGACTAATCCCATCCTTGTAGGTCATCACAGAACCTCCGTGGGTGGGAAATGAGGTCCCTGGGGATGGCTGGTGTCCGGGGCAGCTGACAGGCGGCCCCGTCCCTGGCGCGCGGACTTCAGCGCACCTGTGCGGTGGGGGCTTCCAGGACCTGGATGGGAGCGACGGGGGCGTCCGGCGTCTGGGTCCGGGCCCAGTCATTGGCCGAGCGGCCGCTGGTGTCGCGCAGCGCGGGAGAGGCGCCCTGGTGGCGCAGCTGGTCGGCCACCTCCGTGCGGCCGAAGAGGACGGCGAACATCAGGGCCGTCTGGCCCAGCCGGTTGGTCTGGTCCACCGCGCAGGGCTGGGCGGAGAGCAGCTTCACCACGTCCGCGTAGCCCTTGAAGGCGGCGCCCATGAGGGCGGTGTTGCCCCGGCTGTCACCCGCGCACGCGTCCGCCCCGGCGTCGAGCAGTGCCCGCACCGTCTGGGTGTGGCCGTGGTAGGCGGCGAGGATGAGGGGGGAGAAGCCTCGCGCGTCGCGGGCCTCCACGGGCGTGCCGGCCTTGACGAGCCCCTGGACGATGTCCGTCTCGCCCTCGCGCGCGGCGGCGAGCAGGTAGCGCTCCGCGTCGCTGGTGGCGAGCAGCCGTCCGGCGGGCGTCGCCGGAGCGCGCAGGGACATCCACGCGGCGGTCAGCACCGTGCACACCAGCATCACCAGACCCAGCGAACCGAGCAGCAGCTTGCGAACCATGAGGGCATCTCCAGCGAAGGAAGCGTGAAGGGGAGACAGGGCCGCCGTCGTGTCACCGGCGGCCCCGGTGTCGTCAGCTCAGGGCACGCCGTGGGTGGCGAGCGGGGCGATGGTGGCCTTCGCGTCGTCCAGCTTCACGTTCACGGCCTTGGCCAGGCGCGTGCCGTAGTCCGCGTTCGCCGCGTAGAAGTGGCCCACCATGCGCGCCTTGACCTTCGCGTCGCGCACCTGGCCCAGGTCCCCGGCCAGGTTCTGGATGAGCCGCTCCTTGGCGCCCGCGTCGAGCGCCGTCCAGAAGGCGCCCGCCTGCGTGAAGTTGTCCGTCTTCTCGATGGGGCGCTGCTGCGTGGTGCCGGTGAGCGGCGCGTTGGAGAAGAGGGCGGAGGGCGTGTCCTGCGTCTCACGCGTGACGCTGGGCTCGTAGTTCACGTCCGACTTCGTGTTGCCGCTGTTCATCGCGCCGGCCTGGCTGTTGTTGTTCACCGCGGCCCGAGCGCGGTTCACCGGCAGGGACAGGTAGTTGGCGCCCAGGCGGTAGCGCTGCGTGTCCGCGTAGGAGAAGAGGCGGCCCTGCAGCAGCCGGTCCTCGGACGGCTCGATGCCCGGCGGCATCACGCCCGGGGAGAAGGCGGACTGCTCCGTCTCCTCGAAGAAGTTGTCCGGCATCTTGTTGAGGGTGAACCGGCCCAGCTTCACGGGGGGCAGCCGGTCCTTGGGCCAGTCCTTGGTGGCGTCCAGCGGATCGAACGTGAAGCCGTCCAGGTCCTTGGGATCCAGCACCTGCACGCTCAGCTCCCACGAGGGGAACTTCCCCGCCTGGATGTTCGTGTAGAGGTCGTGCGTGGCGTGCTGGAAGTCCTCGCCGCCCAGCTTCGTGGCCTCCTCCGCGGTGAGCCCCTTCACGCCCTGCTGGGACTTCCAGTTGAACTTGACGTACTTCACCTGTCCCTTGGCGTTGACGAACTTGAAGGCGTGCACGCCGTTGCCGTCCATCTGCCGGTAGTTCGCCGGGATGCCCAGGTCCGAATAGAGCTGGGTGAGCATGTGCGTGGATTCCGGCTGGTGGCTGAAGAAGTCGAAGTAGCGGCCCGGGTCCTGCCGGTTGGTCACCGGGGACGGCTTCAGCGAGTGCACCATGTCCGGGAACTTGATGGCGTCACGGATGAAGAAGATGGGCAGGTTGTTGCCGACCAGGTCCCAGTTGCCCTCGTCCGTGAAGAACTTCAGGGCGAAGCCGCGCGGGTCGCGCAGCGTCTCCGGTGAACCGCTGGGGTGGATGACCGTGGAGAAGCGCACGAACATCGGTGTCTTCTTGCCCTTCTGGGAGAAGACGGACGCGCGCGTGAGGTGGGAGAAGTCGCCGTAGCTCTCAAAGGAGCCGTAGGCGCCCACGCCGCGCGCGTGCACCACGCGCTCCGGGATGCGCTCACGGTCGAAGCGCGCGAGCTTCTCGATGAGGGCGAAGTCCTCCAGGAGGATGCCGCCCCGCGGGCCGGCCGTCTTGGAGCTCTGGTTCGTGCCCAGCGGCGCGCCCGAGTCGGTGGTGATGGGCGGCGGGTTGCCGGCGGCGAGGACGGGGGCGCCAGACAGAAGGACGGCGAGCATCAACGAGCGTCGGTTCAAGGGGAGCTCCTGGGGTGACGGGGGACCGCCCCATCCCCCAAAGCACGCCTCGTGCCGGGCTCTCGATTCGTGTGGTTTCAATGGGTTGGCCCATGGGGCCCATTCGCATCCACCGGTCCTTCGGTGGATTGACCGAAATGGCGGTGGCGGCAGTCACCGCTCTGTCGGTGTTTGAGCCCGCAACGACATTTAGGTGAGAAGGGATTCGCGTGATGCGTCTCGCCATTCAAGAGGCGCGGTGCGGCATCGTTTGCTGGTGGTGTGGGGGCCGTGTTCTTGAGCCGAAGGACGCTGCGCTCGGGTAGGGTGCGCGCATGTCAGGCCCGTTCATCGACGACGCGCGGATTGCCGAGGCGCGCAAGCTGGCGGACGAGATCGTCAATCCGATCTTCGACCTCATCCAACGCAACACCACTGTTTCCAATGAGCGCACCGTGTTGCGCTTCTTTGGCATTTCCGGCGCCGGTGCGCGCGGCGTACCGCTGGCCAACCTCATGGTGGACAAGCTGCAGTCCGCCGGGGTGCTCAACCGGGGCGCCGCGTACTGGTACGGCCGCGCGCTACAGCTGGGCGCCAGCAGTCCGCTGGACGCCGTGGAGCGCATCACCGCGCTGCCTACGGACAAGCTGGGCGCGCTGTCTCCGGAGATGGAGGCCAACCTGCGCGACGCCGTGCGCGAGGAGGCCCGCGCGGCGATGACGGAGCTGAAGGCCCGCATCGCCCAGCGCAACGCCCTGCGCGAGCAGTTCCCCATGTCGCCCGCGCCGCACAAGTACGTCATCGTCGCCACCGGCAACATCTACGACGACGTGGACCAGGCGAGAGCGGCGGCGCAGGCGGGCGCGGACGTCATCGCGGTCATCCGCTCCACGGCGCAGTCGCTCCTGGACTACGTGCCCCACGGCGCGACCACGGAGGGCTACGGCGGCACCTACGCCACCCAGGAGAACTTCCGCGTGATGCGCGAGGCCCTGGATGACGAGAGCCGCAAGCTCAAGCGCTACATCCAGCTGACCAACTACTCGTCCGGCCTGTGCATGTCGGAGATCGCCTTCTGCGCGGCGTACGAGCGGCTGGACATGCTCCTCAACGACGCGATGTACGGCATCCTCTTCCGCGACATCAACATGCGGCGGACGTTCATCGACCAGTACTTCAGCCGCCGCATCTGCGCCCTGGCCGGCATCATCATCAACACCGGCGAGGACAACTACATCACCACCGCGGACGCGTACGACGCGGCCCACACCGTCATCGCCAGCCAGTTCATCAACGAGTGCTTCGCCAAGCGCGCGGGCCTCAAGGACTGGCAGCTGGGCATCGGGCACTCGTACGAAATCGACCCGTACCGGGACGACACGCTGCTCCTGGAGCTGTCGCAGGCGATGCTGGTGCGCCGCTGCTTCCCGGACGCGCCGCTCAAGTACATGCCGCCCACGAAGCACAAGGAGACGGACATCTTCTTCAGCCACGCGTACGACGTGATGGCGGACCTGGTGGCCATCTGGACGCGGCAGGGCATCCAGCTCCTGGGCATGATGACGGAGGCCATGCACACGCCGCTGCTCGCGGACCGGTACGTGGCGCTCAAGTCCGCGTCGTACATCCACCGCGCGGCGCGGGGCATCGACGAGGAGTTCACCGTTCGCGAGGACGGGAAGATCGCCAACCGCGCGCGCGAGGTCTTCGCCAAGGCGGAGGAGCTGCTGCGCGAGTGCCACACCGAGGGCATGGTGGCGGCCATCGGCAAGGGGCGCTTCGGTGACGTGAAGCGCGAGGAGACCGGTGGCAAGGGCCTGGACGGCGTGCTGGAGAAGGCGCCGGATTACTTCAATCCGTTCCTGGAAATGCTGGAGGCGTCATGATCCTGGGTACTTTCGTGGCTGTGATGATGGCCGCGGGCGGCAGCGCGGATGCGTTGAGCAGCGTGACGGTGAAGAACATCGCGCTGAAGGCGCCGGCGGCGTGGACGCGCTCCAACGTGGACGGCTCGGAGAAGTTCCTGGCGCCCTCTGGCGACGCGTACTTCATGGTGGACGTGGGCACGGTGCAGACCGCGGGCATGAAGGCGGAGCTGTGCCGCACGAAGATCCTCGCGAACATGGGCGGCGACAGCTGGACGATGCTGAAGGTCGGCGGTCAGCCGGCGGCCACCAAGACGGACACGGACGCGGCGCCGGACGGCAGCGGCAACGTGGACACGGTGACGTACGTGGGGTGCAACGGGAAGACGACGTGGTCGGTGGTCTTCTACATGGAACAGGGCAAGAAGGACCGTTTCGCCGCGGTGGCCGAGAAGGTGGGCACCAGCGTGTCGTTCACGCCGCCCAAGGGCAAGAAGGGCTAGTTCGATGGTGAAGCCGAGCAAGCAGATCATCCGCCCCTACGGCGACCGTCGCGACGACGGCATGGTGCAGCTGTCGTTCACGCTGCCGGTGCCGCTGTCGGAGAAGGCCAAGGAGGCCGCCGCCCAGTTCACGAAGAAGATGGGCTTCACGGACGTGAAGGTGGCCGCCGCCGAGCGCGCGGCGGACCAGTACACGTTCTTCGTCGTCTACGCCCGCTCCAACGTGACGCTGGACTACGCGGAGATCGACGTGCCGGAGGTGGTGGTGCGCAAGATGGGGTTTGACGACCTCAACGCGCTCATCAAGGAGAAGGTGCGCCGGCGCATCGTCGTCTTCGGCGCGTGCACGGGCACGGACACGCACACGGTGGGCATTGACGCCATCCTCAACATGAAGGGCTACGCGGGCGACTACGGCCTGGAGCGCTACCCCGGCTTCGAGGCGTTCAACCTGGGCAGCCAGGTGCCCAACGAGGACCTCATCAAGAAGGCCACCGCGAAGCACGCGGACGCCATCCTGGTGTCCCAGGTCGTCACGCAGCGCGACGTGCACAAGGACAACTCGCGCCAGTTCATCGACGCGGCGAAGGCGGCGGGCATCCACGGCAAGACGCTGCTCCTGTTGGGCGGGCCGCGCGTGGACCACAAGCTGGCGCTGGAGCTGGGCTTCGACGCGGGCTTCGGGCCGGGCACCAAGCCGTCCGACGTGGCGAACTACATCGTGCACGCGGTGATGAAGAAGGAAGGCACGGAGTCAGCGGACTCCCACTACCAGGGGGAACCCTCGTGAGCACTGGCACGAAGGCGGTACTGCGGCTGCGCATGGGCAGCCACGACGCGCACTACGGCGGCAACCTGGTGGACGGGGCGCGGATGCTCGGTCTGTTCGGGGACGTGGCCACGGAGCTGTGCATCCGTTCCGACGGGGACGAGGGCCTGTTCCGCGCCTACGACTCCGTGGAGTTCCTGGCCCCGGTGTACGCGGGGGACTTCATCGAGGCGGAGGGTGAAATCATCAGCGAGGGCAACACGTCGCGGAAGATGCGCTTCGAGGCCCGCAAGGTCATCAAGCCCCGGCCGGACGTGAATGACTCGGCGGCGGACGTGCTGCCGGAGGCGGTGGTGGTGTGCCGCGCTTCGGGCACGTGCGTGGTGCCCAAGGACAAGCAGCGGGTGAAGCGATGAGCAAGCCCATGGTCATCACCGCCGCCCTGGTGGGCGCGGAGACGACGCGCGAACAGACGCCGTACCTGCCCATCACCGCGGAGGAGATTGCGGAAGACGCGGCGAAGTGCCGCGAGGCCGGCGCGGCGATGGTGCACATCCACGTGCGCACGGCGGAGGGCAGGCCGTCGCAGGACGCGGAGCTGTTCCGCGCGGCCATCCGCGCCATCCGCAAGCGCACGGACATCCTCGTCCAGGTGTCCACGGGCGGCGCGGTGGGCATGGACGTGGACGAGCGGTGCGGCGGGCTCACGCTCACCGGCGCGGACAAGCCGGACATGGCCACGCTCACCACGGGCACGGTGAACTTCGGGGAGGAGGTGTTCTGGAATCCCCGGCCGCTGGTGCGCGACATCGCGAAGCGCATCAAGAGCATCGGCCTCAAGCCGGAGCTGGAGTGCTTCGACGTCGGGATGATCGACGAGGCGCGCTACCTGGCGAAGGAGGGGCTGGTGGAGCTACCGGCGCACTTCGACTTCGTGCTGGGCGTGCCGGGCACGCTGCAGGCGCGGCCGGAGGTGCTGGACTTCATGATCGCCGCGCTGCCGGAGGGGAGCTCCTGGACGGTGGCGGGCGTGGGGCGCCAGCAGCTGCCGTTCGTGGAGGAGGCCGCGAAGCGCGGCGGCAACGCGCGCGTGGGCCTGGAGGACAACATCTACCTGTCCAAGGGCGTGCTCGCGAAGGGCAACTTCGAACTGGTGGCGGAGGCCGCGAAGCGGGCCCGTGCCGCCGGCCGTGAGCTTGCGACCCCCGAGCAGGCCCGGCAGCTGTTGCGCCTGGGCTGAGGCTTCACGCGCGGAAGCCACCCCACGAGGCCCGGGAGCGGACACGCCCCGGGCCTTCGTGTTTCGTCCCCGCGCGGGCCACGCCAGACGCCCGCGCCGGTGGGGGCTGCTGCCAGTAGGAGGCGCTGCTCCGCGATGCTCGAACGCGGTGCGGCCTCCAGGCTGCTGACCTACGCGGCCCAGGCCCAGCCGACATGGCCGTCCGGGCGCACCAGCAGGCCGCCCACGCCTTCCAGGTCCCCGCGTCCCACGCGGCCCCGTGCGCGCAGCGTCGTCACCTGGGAGGACCAGCCGGGCTCCCAGCGGGGCAGGGGGCGTGAGTCGTCCTCGCCCAGGCCCAGCAGCAGCCACCGGCCCGGGTGCAGCGCCGCGTAGAGCCGCACGTCCGCGCCGAGTTCCATGTCGCTCACGCGCCGGCCGCACCACTCGGACAACAGTGGTGAGGGGGTCTCTGGCGCGGGCACGTCCAGCGGCGCGTAGCCCACGTCGAGTGCCCCGATGTTGTCCGCGAGCTGGCGGTTCAGCCGGGGCTCGCGGAGCAGGCCGCTCAGCAATTCGCGCAGGGCCAGCGTCTCTCGCGTGGCGCCCATGAGGGCGGTCTGCGCCAGCGTGTTGTGGATCAGCGCCTCGCCCACGGGCCGGCGCTCGCGCGAGTAGCTGTCGAGCAGTGCTTCCGGCGCGCCGTCCTTCACCACCGCCGCGAGCTTCCATCCCAGGTTCATCGCGTCTTGAAGGCCGACGTTGAGCCCCTGGCCTCCCGCTGGAAAGTGGATGTGCGCGGCGTCGCCCGCGAGCAGCACGCGTCCCTCGCGGTAGCGCTCCGCGAGCCGCGTCTCGTTGCCGAAGCGGGACAGCCACCGGGGCTCACGCATGCCGAAGTCCGAGCCCGCGATGCGCAGCGTGCTCTCCCGCAGCTCCTCCAGCGTGACGGGCTCGCGCACCGGCGCCGTCTCCCGGAATGGATCCGTGACGACGATGCGGTGGACGCCCGGCGACATGGGCACCACCATCACGCCGCCCCGCTCGTTCGAGATGCCGAGCGCGGGCTGGGCCGGCGGCGCACCCAACGTCACGTCCCCGAGCATCGCCGTGCGCGTCACGTCCGTCCCCGGGAAGGGGATGCCCGACAGCCTCCGCACCGCGCTCCGGGCCCCGTCCGCGCCCACCACGAAGCGCGCCCGGAGGCGGAACGTGCCCGCGTCCGTGGAGCCCTCCAGGTCCACGCCCTCGGCGTCCTGGCGCAGGGACTCCACCTTGTGGCCGCGCCGCACGGCCACACCCAGCTCCCGCGCCCGTTCCTCCAGCAGTTCCTCCGTCACCGCCTGCGGAAGGAACAGCGTGTAGGGGAAGCGCGTGTCCAGCACGCTGAAGTCCAGGCGCGTGTCGAGCATCGCGAAGTGCCCGGTGGGCAGCGGCCGTCCCCGTTTCAGGAACCGGTCCTCCAGCCCTCGCAGCGCGAGCACCTCCAGCGAACGCGGATGCAGCGTCAGCGCCCGGGACTCGCGCACGGCCTCCACGCGCCGCTCGAACAGCTCCACCCGGATGCCCGCCAGCGCCAGCTCGCACGCGAGCCACAGCCCGGTGGGACCTCCTCCCACCACCGCCACATCGAGGACCTCCGCCATGACCGACCTCCCGCCCGAAGGCGTCAAACTAACGTTGTTAGGGATCAACTAACGGCGTTAGATTGTCAAGCCAGCGAGGGCCAGCGCGGGCATGCGAATCCAGCGGGAGCAGGTGGTGGCGGCGGCGTGGACGCTGCTGGACGAGCACGGCCTGGAGGGCCTCACGATGCGCGTCCTGGCGAAGGCGCTCTCCATCCAGGCCCCGTCGCTGTACTGGCACTTCCCGGGCAAGCAGGCCCTGCTGGACGCGATGGCGGACACGCTGGTGCGGGACGTGGCGCGGACGCTGACGCCGGAGTCACCGTGGGAGCCGGTGGTGCGCACCGTGGCGGAGGAACTGCGGCGCGCGTTCCTGGCCCACCGGGACGGCGCCCGCGTCTACGCCGGCACCCTCGTGGTGTCCGAGCACACGCTGCGCGTCTCCGACACCGTGATTGGCGCGCTGACGCGGGCAGGGTTCGACTCGCGAGCGGCGGGCTGGGCGGCCTTCACCGTGCTCGACTACGTGCTGGGCTTCACCATCGAGGAGCAGGGCTTCACCGCGCAGGACGCCGAGGCGAAGGAGCGGGAAGGGGCGCTGCGTCAGCTTGCCTCGGCGCGCTATCCGCACGCGGCGGGCGCGGTGGACGCCATCCTGGACCGCGACTTCGACCGCCGGTTCGCCTTCGGGATGGACCTGCTCGTCGCGGGCATCCGCGCGCGGCTGTCCACGCCGTAGCGGGCTGCTGTCAGGAGCCGGTCGCGGATTTCGTCCCGCTCCGCTGCCCGGCTCTCAGCGCATTCGCCGACACCGCCGCTTCGTCCCGGCTGTCCGCACAGGACGGCTCGGGCATCATGCCGCGCATTTCTCCCGCTCTGACGGGAGCCCACGAGGAGTCGCGAAGCGATGGACACGGGACTGCAGGGCAAGGGCGTGCTGGTGACGGGCGGCGCGGGCGGCATCGGCTCCGCGCTGGTGCGGGCGTTCGCGGGCGAGGGCGCGAAGGTGGCGGTGCACTACCACCGCAGCCAGGAGAAGGCGGCGGCGCTCGCGCGCGAGGTGGGCGGTGCGGCCGTGCGCGCGGACCTCACGGTGGAAGCGGACGTGGACGCGCTGGTGCCCCAGGCGGTGAAGGACCTGGGCCGGCTGGACGTGCTGGTGTGCAACACCGGCGTGTATCCCGCGCCCGATGAGCCGCTGTGGAAGATGTCGCTGGAGCGCTGGCGCCGCACGCTGGCGCAGAACCTGGACAGCGTGTTCCTGAGCTGCCGCGCGTTCCTGCGCCACGTGGAGACCACGGGCACGGGCACCATCGTCATCATCAGCTCCACGGCGGGCCTCTTCGGTGAGGCAGGCCACACGGACTACGCGGCGGCGAAGGGCGCGCTGGCGGCGGGCTTCGTGAAGAGCCTGAAGAACGAACTGCACCGCATCGCGCCCATGGGCCGCGTCAACGTGGTGTGCCCGGGCTGGACGGAAGTGGACCGCAACCGCGACAAGCTGACGGACCCGAAGTTCGTCGGCCGCGTCACGCGGACGATGTCGCTGCGCAAGGTGGGGCAGCCGGAAGACGTGGCGCGCGTCGTGGTGACGCTCGCGTCGGATCGCATCTCGGGCCACGTGACGGGAGAGGTCGTCACCGTGGCCGGGGGCATGGAGGGAAGGGTGCTGCATGAAGACTGACCTGGATGTGCGGACGTACAACCGCGAGGCGTGGAACGGTGAAGTAGGGCGGGGCAACAAGTGGACGTTGCCGGTGTCCCCGGAGGTCATCGCCGCCGCGCGACGGGGTGACTGGAGCGTGGTGCTCACCCCGACGAAGCCCGTGCCGCGCGCGTGGTTCGGGGACCTGAAGGGCAAGGACGTGCTGGGCCTGGCGAGCGCGGGCGGACAACAGTGTCCGGTGCTCGCGGCGGCGGGCGCGAACGTCACCGTGTTCGACAACTCACCGGCGCAGCTGGGGCAGGACCGCAAGGTGGCCGAGCGCGAGGGGCTCACGCTCCAGTACGTGGAGGGCGACATGCGGGACCTGTCCGCCTTCGCCGACGGGAGCTTCGACCTCATCTTCCACCCGTGCTCCAACTGCTTCGCGCCGGAGATCCTCCCGGTGTGGCGAGAGGCCTTCCGCGTGCTGCGCCCGGGCGGCGTGCTCCTGTCGGGCATCTGCAACCCGGTGCGCTACCTCTTCGACCCGGTGGAGGAGGAGAAGGGCGTGATGCGGCTCAAGTACACGATGCCGTACTCGGACTTCACCAGCCTCACGGACGAGGAGCGCCGCCGCTACACCGACAAGGGCGAGCCCATGGTCGTGGGCCACTCGCTGGAGGACCAGCTGGGTGGACAGCTGGAGGCGGGCTTCGTCCTCACGAACCTCTTCGAGGACAATTACGAGGGAGGGAAGGACCTGCTCTCCACGTTCCTGCCGACCTTCATGGCCACGCGTGCCCTGAAGCCCGTATCGCGTTCGTGACGCAGAAGGGCGTTGCACCTGGCCGCCTTGAAAGCCTACAGGAGGGCTGTCCGGGTCCTCCCGGACATCCCCCCATTCGTAGGAGTCGTCCATGAAGGTGTCGCTGCGTCTTTCCGCGGTCGTGTTGATGGGTATTTCGCTGCTGGGCCTGGGCTGTGAGGGTGCGGACTCGAGGGATCCGCTGAGCGCCATCGAGGCGGGCGCCGAGGTGAAGGTGGAGCCCGCGCTGGCGGAGGTGAAGCAGGGCGCCGTGGGCGACACGCTGATGCGCTGCACGCAGCCGCAGGATGGCAGCTACCTGGAGGTGGTGCAGACGGCCACGGGCTACGAGGCGGCCACGGTGGTGGAGGCCTATGACCCCTGGGACTGCCGCTGCACGTATGAGAAGCGCACGGTGCTGGGGCAGTACACGCAGTGCCGCCGTTCCACGGTGGATCCGCGCATCATGAACTGCTACCGCGTCGAGCCCACCGGTTCGATTGGCAAGGTGGTGCTGTCCACCACGCGCGTGCAGCGCACGCAGATGGTCATCGGCAGCACGCAGACGGTGTCGTACACGGACCTGAGCATCGCGGCCATCAACCAGGACCCGGGCCAGACGCCGCGCCAGGACTTCACGTACGGCCTGGCGGACTGCCAGTAGCCGGCGCATTTCCGGAGGCGATTTAACCTTCGGCGGGCTCCGGGGTTTTGAGTGTCAGAGCGCGACGGGAAGCAGGCTGCACGGCTGCTCCCGGAGCGTTTTGACCTGAACCCGGAGTCCACACACCATGTCGCTCAAGTCCATGCTTCGCGGTACCGCCGTCGCCACGCTGCTCCTCGCCGTGCCCGTGCTCGCCCAGACGGCCGGGCCGTCCGACTCCAACGCCAAGGCCGGCCAGTGCGAGGGACGCCGGGGCAAGCACGGCGGCGGGGGCCACAAGTTCGGCCGCATGGAGCACCGGCTGGACAAGCAGGTCGCCGAGGGGCGCCTGACGCAGGCCCAGGCCGACGGTTTCAAGGCGGAGGCGAAGCAGCTCCACGAGGAGATGAAGGCCGCGCGCGCCTCCAGCAACGGCCAGGTGGACGAGGCCACTCGCGCGCAGTTCAAGGAGCGCCGCAAGGCCCTGAAGGAGAAGATCAAGGCCGCGCTGGCGCCCACGCAGCAGGGCGCCTGAGGTCCCGCCGTGAGTGGGGGACGTGACGTGAGGGCCCCGGTCGGCACAGACTGACCGGGCCCCTACGTCCGCGGGAGTCCCCATGCTTCGCAGTCTGCTCGTCGCCCTCGTCGCACTGACCGCTGGCTGCCGTGCGCACTCCAGCGCGCCCCAGGCGGAGGTGGCGCAGGCCCCGGTGGACGCGCCGGATGCGCCGGAGTCATCGGTGGTGCTGGTGGCGGACGCGGAGCTCCAGCGTGTGCAGAAGCGCGCGCAGTACATCGTCGAATCGGAGAAGGGCGCCATCAGCGCCACGGACCTGCTGCTCGCGCGGCCGGACCTGGATCGCTCGCGGATGAACTGGTTCTTCACCGTGCCGCGCGGCAACGCCTGGTACTCCGTCTTCGGCCGCTTCAATCCGCAGGACGTGTTCGTTCCCGCGTACGCGTACCGCGCGCCCATCGAGTTCTCCGGCGAGATGGAGGACTTCCCTGTCGAGTCTCTGCCCGAGGGCATGGACGCCCTGGCCCGCGCTGTGAGCACTGCCTGCGAGCGCGTCTTCCAGGTGCACGGCCGCAAGCAGCTCAACCCCGTCGTGGTGGAAGAGGACGACGGCATCACCGTCTATGTGCTCCAGGGCTTCGACGACTCGAACCTGTACCTGCTGGGGGGAGACTTCCGCTTCAAGTTCAGCAAGGACGGCCGCCAGAAGCTCCAGGAGCTGCCCCTGCACCAGGGGCTCATCCCCGTGTCCGTCGCGCCGGATGCGGACGGCGAACGGCCCCAGTTCTCCGCGCACGCGCACGTGCTCTTCGCGGGGCCGCTGGAGACGGAGCTCGCGCTGGTGATGCTCTATCCCGCGCTGGGCGGCCTCTTCGTGGGCGGGGGGGACCAGGACCGCGTCTACGCGCTGTCTCCGGATGGCACCATCCGCGAGGTGCGCCTGAGCCGCGAGGAGGTCCTGCGCGAGCTGCGGCCGGACGGCACCTTCGCACCGCCCGAGGCGCTGAACGCCGAACCGGAGCCCGGCGCGGACGTGGTGCTCTGAACAGCTCCCGCTTGCGCAGTGTTGAGCTTCGTTCAGGCCCTTCCCGGCGGCCCGTCAGGGCCAGCGGGCGGGGTGCTTGAGTTCGCGCCCTCACGACAGGAGGACGCGGATGGCCTTGCAGAACGACTACCAGGACGTGCTGGACGTGGCGAAGAACGTGGGCGCGAAGATCGAAACGCGCGAGGAGAACGGCAAGCTCGTCATCAAGGGCACCGTCGACCACGCCTTCGACCGCGATCGCATGTGGGATCAGATCAAGGCGAAGCACCCGAAGTGGAACGACGAGATCATGGTGATGCTCACCGTGACCCACAACGAGCCCTATGGCCTGCACACCGTGAAGTCCGGCGACACGCTCAGCAAGCTCGCCAAGGACATCTACGGGGACATGAAGCTGTACACGAAGATCTTCGAGGCCAACAAGGATCAGCTCAAGGACCCGGACCACATCAAGGTGGGCCAGGTCCTCAAGCTGCCGCCGAAGACCATCGCCAACCGCGCCTGAGCCGCGGCGCTGCCGGTGGACCGCTGCCTCGCGGCCCACCGGTGCGGTGACTCAAGGGCAGTACGGGCAGTCCACCGTCGCCTCGAGCGAGTCGTAGACGAGGCAGTTCTGGTCCGCGGCGTTGTCGTTCTTCTGCTGGCAGCGGTAGTTCCACACGGAAGCGCACTGCGTGTAGACCTGCGCGTCGCCGGTGGGTCCCTGGTAGGTGGACGTGCAGGTGCCGCCCGAGCTTCCACCCGACACGGTGCAGGTGTTGGGGTCGGTGTTGCTCGTGCACTTCATGCCGGAGCAGTTGGTGCCGCTGCCCATCCACTTGCCCGAACAGCTGGCCCCGTTGGTGCGCTGCTCACAGAGCACGCGGTTCAGGTTCCCGTCGTAGTAGGCGCACGCACCGCTGCTGCCGCCGCCACCACCCCCGCCGCCCCCACCGCCGGACGGCGTTCCAAAGCTCCAGTCAGGCGTCCTCGGCTCCGAGTAGGAGGAGAGGTAGACCGTGCCGTCCGAGAAGCCGGCCTCCTCGCACGAGTCCCCGTCGAAGTAGCCGCAGTAGTCCCAGTCGTCGCACCAGAAGTCGCGGCACTCGTCCTCGGTGTCCTCATTGCAGAAGTAGATGGACGAGCCATGGACGCAGGCGCCCTGGGAGGCGAAGCACCCGGGCAGCACGAGGCCCACCGCGAGGGACAGGAGGACGGCGGACACAACGCCCGAAAGAGGACGAGGGGATGGGGTCATCCGCCGGAATGTAGCTTCAAGCCGGTGCGGGATTCAGCTGGGTCGTCGCCGCCACGGGCCTAGAGCCCCCGCAGGCGCGCGGCCCAGGCGAGGTAGGCGCCGCGCGGCTCCACGAGCGGGTCGCGGAAGAGGGCGCGGATGTCGGCGGTGTCCACCTGACCGGCGTCAAAGGCCCGGTAGAGGCTGTCCCCCAGGAGGTAGCCGAGCGCGTGGCTGACGCCGTGGAACAGGCGGTCGCGGCGCAGGGGGAGGAGCTTCACGGCCTCGTCGGGGGCCTCGGACTCCGTGGCCTTGTGGGCGAGCACGAAGGCGGCGATCTGCCGCTCCAGACCCCGGGCCTCGCCGAAGCGCTTCGCCCACTCCGTGACGTTGGGGCAGGTGCGGCGCGGGTTGATCAGCTTGGAGCCGAAGAAGCCCAGGGCCTCTTCCAGACAGCGTGCGTAGAAGGCCTCGGACGCGCCGCGCGGGGCGTCCATGGCGTCGCCCACGGCGCAGTGACGCACGAAGTGGGCGGCCTCCTCCGCGGCGTGGTTGAGGGACAGCGACGCGAGGTAGGCCGTGCGCGCGCGCGGGATATAGCCGCTCTCGCGCGACAGGATGTGCTTGCGCAGCTGGGACAGCTCCGCCTGGGTGAAGCGGCCCCGCCGGCGGATGCGGGCGAGCACGTCGCCGTCCGCCGCCGTGGTCACCTCCACCGAGTCCAGCTCGCGGCCCACGGGCACGCCCGCGAGCCCGCCGATGAGCTCCGCCATGTCCCGGAAGCGCTCCGCGGCGCTGCGGTCCAGGAGGGGCGCGTCGTCGCCTTCGGCCTCCAGGTAGTCCAGGAAGCTCTGCTGGCAGAGGACGGGCGAGGCGTTCATCAGGCACAGCGCGCCGTCCGCCAGCTCCACGGCCTCCGCGCTGCCCAGCCGGCCCTCTCGCGCGAGGCGCCACCAGAGCCCTTCGGCGTTCTGGTACACGACGAGGCCGCGGCGCGGATGGGCGTCTCCCAGCGCGCGCTCCACCTGCGCGGGCAGGTGGCAGGGCGCGGCGTGGAACTGGCCCACCAGCACCATCACCAGCGGGACGTCCTCCGCGCGGGCCACGTGGGCGATGCGCTCCGCGGCGAAGGCGTCGCGCAGCGCGAGCGAACGCTCTCCCTGGGCCCGCCGGTCGATGGCGGCCACCTGGAGCTTGAGGCGCTTCGCGAAGGCGAGCACCGCGCGGATGCCGGCGCCGGGACCGAAGCCCGGGGTGGGGCCATGGCCCAGCCGGGACATCAGGGTGCGCTCGGGCAGGCGTCCCGCGAGGTACGCGTCGAGCGCGGCTTGATGACGGCCTTCCACGCACTCGAGCGCCAGCACGACGCGGCGACCGGAGGCGAGGGCGCGCTCGGCGAGGTCCAGGTAGGTCTGCTGGGCGAGCGGCAGCGTGTGGTAGTCGCCGACGTAGACGAGGTCCGACGCGGCGATGCGCTGGTGCACGTGGGTCAGGGGGACCACGCGCTGATAGGTGCTCGTGCGCCGGCGGTAGCGGGCCTCGTAGGCGCGGAACGCTTCGGTGCGGCCTTCGACCACCCGGGCAATCTGGGCGCGTTGACGGCGGAAGAGGGCGAGGTGAAGGGCAAGCGACGCGCGCATGGAGCGACAGGCACCGTCGCATGCGCTCGCGGGGGCGGCAAAAAATCGGCGGGACGCGGGCAGGTGGCCTGCTTGACTCGCATGGCCCTGCAACGGACCATCGTCGTCAATCTTGCAGACCGTTCTTCCTCGCACGCTCATCCTCTGTGCCGTGGTGTTTTCCGCGGCCCCCGTTCACGCGCAAGAGGCCGCGCTGCTGCACGCGTCGCCGCCGCGCGCCGAGGCCCGGCAGCCCCTCCAGTTGGATGCGACGCTGGTGGATGGCGGCAAGGTGCTGGAGCTCTTCGTCCGCTATCGCGGCCCGGGCGAGGCGTACGTCCAGGTCCCCATGGAGCGGCAGTACGGAGACCTGTACCGCGCGGTGATTCCCGCCGAGCACATGGTGTCACCCGGCGTGGAGTACTTCGTCGAGGCGGCGATGGTGGATGGGGCGCGCACGCCGCTCTTCATGTCCGCGCTCCGGCCCGCGAGGGTGATGGTGGGGACGCAGACTCCGGAGCCACCGCCGGCCCGGGTGCCGCCGGGCCGCAAGGGGGCCCGTGAAGCCCCCAGGTCCTCGCCCGACATCGATGCCTTCGCGCCGCCGTCGGGGGCAGGGGAGGACGATGCCGCGAGCAGCGCTCCGACGCCGCCTCCGTCCAATGGACCGGGCGTACGCACGGGGACCCCCGATTCGCGGACGTCGAATCGAGCGGACAACGCGGACTCCCGCCCGGGAGTCTCCGACCCACGAACATCGAGCATCCCCAGCGGTACGGACCCGCGTGCTTCGAATCGGACGGCCGCGTCCGACTCCCGGGCTTCGAGCCGCGCGGACGGCACGGACCCGCGAGCCCCAAGCCGGACGGATGCACAGGACTCGCGCACGGCCCGAACGGACGGTTCGCGCGCGCCGACCCGAACGGATGCGTCCGACTCTCGGGCTCCAACTCGCGCGAGCGGTACGGACTCGCGGACTTCCGGCCGCGCGGGCAACAGCTCCGACGACGCCATGGCTGCGCTCAACGCGGACCTTCCTCCGGAACCGCGCGCCGACTCCCGCGCTTCCTCCTCGTCCCGCAGCACCCTGGACGACGACCTGGCGCTCTACAGCGCGGAGGACGTGCTCGCGGTGACGACCCTCCAGGAGGAGGCCGTCCGCACCGTGCCGGCCATCGGAGCTTCCTTCAACCGCGCGCAGATGATCGCTCTGGGCGCCCGCACGGTGGCGGACGTGCTGGACGTGGTGCCCGGTGTGTCCGTCAGCCGCGACGTGCAGGGCTTCCACCGCACCGCCATCCGCGGCCTGCGCAACGACGCGGAGGTGCTCTTCCTGCTCGACGGCCACCGCCTCAACAACTTCTTCGACGGCAAGGCGCTCATGAACCTGCCGGTGGAGAACCTGGAGCGCATCGAGGTCATCCGCGGCCCCGGCTCCGCCGTCTACGGCGCGGGCGCCTTCCAGGGCGTCGTCAACCTCGTCACCAACCACGCCGACGGCGCGCGCGGCGCCATCACCACCGGCGGAGTCCCCCGCGACGACGGCCGCCTGGCGCTCGCCACCGACGGCCACCTGTCCGCCGCGCACACCACCGGCGACCTGCGCCTGTTCGCGGACCTGGACCTCTGGTCCCAGGAGGGTGATTCGCTCGTCATCGACCATGACGCGCTCGACGACGAGGCCGTGGCCCAGGGCCTGCGCGACGTGGACCAGCCCGCGGGCCGCACCCGCGACGGGCGCTTCTTCGTCAACGCGGGCGGAGGCGTGTCCTACGGCCTGGACAGTGCCGGCCGCCTGGGCGTCACCGCGCGCTACCTCTCCGAGAAGCGCGACGCGCTCGTCGGCCTGTTCGACACCGTGGGCAACGACTCCCAGCTGTCCTGGGACATGCTGCTCGCGGACCTCACCTGGGAGCGGCCCTTCTCCGACGGCGGCCAGGTGCGCGCCCGGCTGGGCTTCGATCAGCAGTCCACCAACCGCCTGTTCCAGCTCACGCCGCGGGACTTCCGCACCGGGGACGGCCTGGACCGCCGCTTCCCCGAGGGACTCCAGGAGCAGACGCGGGTCACCGTGCGCACCGTGACGGCCTCCGTGGACGCGGACTTCGCGCTGGCGAAGGAGAACCACCTCACGCTGGGCTTCGTCGCCGAACAGCAGTCGCTGTCCCAGTACGACTACACCACGAACTACACGCTCGACGGCCGCCTGCGCCCCAGCCCCGCCGCCCCTGAAGGGCTGGTGGACCTCACGAAGGGCGCGGCCTCCCGTCGCCTCAACCTGGGCCTCTCCGCGCAGGACCAGTGGACCGTGCTCTCCGCGCTCACGCTCACCTTCGGCCTGCGCCTGGACGCCATCCAGCTCCCCGACGCGCAGACGTCGGGCACGCTCGACGCCAGCAAGATGGTGGTGCGGGTCAACCCGCGCGTGGGCCTGGTCATCGCCGCGTCGGACGCGCTGGTGCTCAAGGCGCTGTACGGCCGCGCCTTCCGCGCCCCCACGCCCCAGGAGCTGGTCGAGCGCATCCCCGACACCGACTACAACCAGGGCCGCTTCGAGGGAAACCCGCTCCTGAAGCCCACCACCGTGGACACCTTCGAGCTGGGCATGGACCTGGTCCAGGCCGCGGGCGACACCCGCGTGCGCGTGCGCGCCAACGCCTTCCTGCAGAACTTCGCCTCGCCCATCACCCCCGTGGACACCAGCGGCAACATCGTCCCCCTGCGCAACCGCGAGCTGGGCGTGCGCGTGTACGGCGTGGAGGCGGAGGCCCGCCTGGAGGCGTCCAAGCGCGCCGTCGCGTGGGTCAACGCCAGCCTGTCCCGCGCGCAGGACCTGGAAGTGCCGGAGCAGTCCCGGCTGCTCACGGACGTGCCCCAGGCGCGCTTCAACGCGGGCGTGTCCATGCCCCTGGGGGACTGGCTGAACCTGGACGTGGTGGTGCGCTCCGGCGCCGAGCGCCGCAACAACAACCGCTCCACGCTGGAGCTCATCCGCCGCTACGAGATCCCCGCCTACAGCCTCATCACCGCGCAGCTGCGCACCGAGCCCTTCTGGGAGCACTTCGAGGTGACGCTCTACGCCCAGAACCTCTTCGATCACGACCTGCGCGACGACGTGCCCCGGCCGGACCGCGTCACCGGCCTGCTGCCGCGCGAGGGCGTGTCCGGCTACCTCACCCTGAGGGCCTCCTACTGATGGACCGCCGCCACCTCACCGCCGCGCTCGCCGCGCTCACGCTGCTGCCCGGCTGCCTTGCGTACAACGACTCCTGCACCCCGCTGGTGGACGACCCCGACGCCGTCGTGGGCTACCTGGGCGAGGAGGTGCAACTGGGCTCCGCCTTCACCCGCCACGACAACAACGCGCTGGGGCAGCTGGCCGCGGACGCGTTCCTCCACGCGGAGGACGGCGCCGCGAAGCCCACGGACCTGGGCATCATCAACGGCGGCTCGCTGCGCGATGAAGGCCTGTGCGTCACCCGCACGTCCCTGCGCACCGGGCCGCTCACCGACGGCGTCCTGCACGAGGTCATCCTCTTCGAGAACCTCCTCGTGACGGTGGACCTCACGGAGAAGCAGCTCGTGGACCTCTTCGAGCACTCCGTGGAGGCGCTGGCCGTGGAGGGGCAGGCCATCGTGTCGCCGTCCGGCGCGTTCCTCCACGTGTCCGAGGGCACCACCCTGCGCGTGGACTGCGGGCGTCCGGTGGGCCAGCGCGTGACGGCGCTGCGGGTGCGCGGACGCGACGTGTCCATCCCCGCGCGCGACGACGCGTCCATCCGCTACCGGGTGGCGATGTCCACGTTCCTGCTGGAGGGAGGGGACGGCTACGGCGGCATCCTGGGCAACGCGGGACAGGACCCGGACCGCAACCCGGTGACGGCGCGCAAGCTGGGCGGCACGGACGCCAACATCGCGGCGGCGTACATGAAGAGCACGTACCCCAGCCCGGTCCAGGCGCTGAAGGAAGCCCCGCGCATCGTCTTCACCAACTGCGCCCGGCCCTCCCGGCCCGCCCCGCGCTGACGTCGCGCGCGGTGTCGGACTTGCGGGGGCCGGGGTGGACGCGCCCTTACGGCTTGGAGGGCTCGTCCGAGGAGGCCGGGGCGCTGGACGTCACCACCGCCGGAGCGGAGGTGGCCGTCTGCGCCGCGGCGGCCACCGGCCGTGGAGGCAGGGGGCCCAGCACGTCATTGACCGAAGGCATGCGGCGGATGTCCGCGCGGGCGACCTTCCATGCCTGCTGGACGATCCACGACAGGGAACGATCCTGCCGCGTCGCCTCACGCTGGATCTCTTCCAGCATGTCCTCGGGAAAGTAGAGGGATTGCTTGCGGTGATCCGTGGTGGCCATTGCCCTGCCTTACGGCCTTTCTTCGCGCGGGTCCGTGCGCTCGTCGCCCGTGACGTCGTTCACGGCAGGGAATGACTTGATGCGGTCGCGGGCGATCTTCCAGGCCTGCTGCACCACCCATGAGAGCGAACGGTCCTGCCGGTTCGCCTCCTCCTGGATCTCCTTCAGCATCTCCTCGGGGAAGTACAGCGACTGCTTGCGCTTGTCGGTGCCTGCCATGCCTGGGTCTCCGGGGCGGATTCGAGGTGACGACCTGAACACACCGGAGCGGTTATCCGACAGACGCCCTGAAGGGTCAACGGTTTCGGAGCACTCAAGCGTGCGCCCGTGGGCTGAACGCCCCACTTCCGACAATGGGTGGCAGGGAAGAAAGAGAAACGCCCCGGCCTCCGCGAGGGAGACCGGGGCGCTTCGGAAAGAGGGACCGCAGGGAGCGAATCTCCGAGCGGCCCCGTGGACCCAGAGGGGGAGGGGGGGGACCCCTAGGTCCAACGTCATGAAGTCCAGAACGTCCGACCAACAACCGCGAAGCGCCGTTCTATTTCCGCCCCGCGTCCCTGCGTTGTGGGAATCATGGAATGCATCCCCACGCCTTCCGTCCACCGCGAATCTGTAACCCGGTCATCTGACACTCCATTCCGATCGCTGGCGCCATGCCTCGCGCATCTCCTGAAAGTTCCCCGCTCCCTGGCAGGCTCGCCCGCTCGTATGCCGAGCACGGCGCCCGCTCGTGCTCGGTGCTGCTGGCCGTCTCCGGAGGCGCGGACTCCACCGCGCTCCTCGTGGGAACGGCGCGCGTGCGTGAGGCGCTTGAGCTGCGCGTGGAGGTGGCGACGGTGGACCATGGCCTCCGGACAGAGGCCGCGGAAGAGGTGACCTCCGTCGTAGGCCTGGCGGAGCGATTGGGGCTGACCTGCCACGTCCGGAGGCTCGCGCTGTCGCCCGGGGCGGGGTTGGAGGCGCGGGCGCGCGAGGCGAGGTACGCGACCCTGGAGGTCCTGCGACAGGAGCGCGGGCTGGACTTCGTGGCCACAGGCCACACGCTCGACGACCAGGCGGAGACGCTGCTGATGCGCCTGTCCCGGGGAACGGCGCTCCGGGGCGCACGCGCCATCCACGCCCGCGCGGACACGCTGCTCCGCCCGCTGCTCACGTGCTCGCGCGAGGACGTGCTCGCCTTCCTGGCCACCGAGGAGGTGGGGTTCGTGGTGGATCCGATGAACGCGGACCCCACCTACTTCCGCACGCGCGTGCGGAAGGACGTGCTCCCCGCGCTCAACCGCGCCGCGGGCTTCAGCACCGTGGAGCACCTGGCCACCTTCGCGCGGCTCGCCTCCGAGGACGAAGCCCTGCTCGAGGGGCTGGCGGATGGGGCGTGGGCGCGGCTGGTGCTGACCGGGGGCGGGCTGGATGCCGTGGGGCTCCGCGCGCTGGAGCCGCCGTTGTGGCGCCGCGTGCTCGCACGGCTGCTGGGCCTGGCGGGCGCGCGGGTGGATCACGCCACGCTGGAGCGCGCGCGGGAGGTGATTGCGCGCGGGGGCGTCATGCCGCTGAGCGACGGCTTCCTCCTGAAGGCCACCGGCGGGCGGGTGCGCTGCGTGGCGCCGGGAGGGGAATCACCGCCCGCCCCGTTGGTGCTCGCGGGGCCGGGGGCCCAGGGGGACTTCGGCGCGTGGCGCTTCCGGGTGGCCGCGGAAGGATTGCCGCCCCCGGGCGTGTTGGCCCTGGTGTTGAAGGAGGGGACGGCGTGGCCGCTCACGGTGCGTTCCAGAATGCAGGGCGACCGCGTCCGGACGCGCGCGGGCCACCGCAAGGTGCAGGACGTGATGGTGGATGCCCGCGTCCCTTCGGAAGAGCGCGACGCTCGACCCGTGGTGGTGGACGCGCGCGGCGTGCCGCTGTGGCTTCCCGGCGTCCTGCCGCGCTTCGTCGAACCCGGAGTGGCTTCGCACGAGGTGGCTTCCCGACACTCCCTGTGGGCCTTTCCTCCGCTCACGAGCGAACGGAAGACCCCTCCGTTATAGAGTCGAAGCTCTGAATCAGGGGATGGTCGCGGTCCCCTAAATAGTTGAGGGCTTTTTGCTGTTGCTGATACGGTCCGTCGCTGGCCTGCACACGGGCGGGCGCCGGGCACATGACGAACTTCGCCAGGGTTCTTCCTGGCACGGCCCTCATCCCGCCGAGTACCGAAAGGGCAGCTGAAACGTGCGTTCGACCTACAAGACCATCGGGCTCTGGGTCATCCTGATCGTCCTCTTCGTCGCCTTCTACAATTTCTTCTCCCAAGGCAACGAGCAGGTGCAGGAACCGACCTTCACCCAGCTTCTGACCAAGGTGGAGGAGAAGAAGGTCCGTGCCGTCTCCGTCAAGGGCAACACCTACTCCGGCACGTTCAGCGACTCGAACGACAAGTTCCGGACGACGGGGCCCGCGCCGGACGTGGCCGTGCTCAACCAGCTCCGCGCCTCTGGCGTGGACGTGAAGTACGAGCGCGAGGAGCAGAACAGCCTCTGGCTGACCATCCTCGGGCAGTGGATGCCTGTCGTCTTCCTGTTCCTGTTCTTCATCTTCTTCATGCGCCAGCTCCAGGGCGGCAGCGGCAAGGCGATGACGTTCGGGAAGTCGAAGGCGAAGCTCCTCAGCGAGAGCCACAACAAGGTCACGTTCGCGGACGTGGCCGGCGTGGACGAGTGCAAGGAGGAGCTGGAGGAGATCGTCGCCTTCCTCAAGGACCCCAAGAAGTTCACCAAGCTGGGCGGCCGCATCCCCAAGGGCGTCCTGATGATGGGCCCTCCGGGCACGGGCAAGACGCTGCTCGCCCGCGCGGTGGCCGGTGAAGCGGGCGTCCCGTTCTTCTCCATCTCCGGCTCGGACTTCGTGGAGATGTTCGTGGGCGTCGGCGCCAGCCGCGTGCGCGACCTCTTCGAGCAGGGCAAGAAGAACGCCCCCTGCATCATCTTCATCGACGAGATCGACGCCGTGGGCCGCCACCGTGGCGCGGGCCTGGGCGGCGGTCACGACGAGCGTGAGCAGACGCTCAACCAGCTGCTGGTGGAGATGGACGGCTTCGAGTCCAACGACGGCGTCATCCTCATCGCCGCCACCAACCGTCCGGACGTGCTGGACCCGGCGCTCCAGCGCCCGGGCCGCTTCGACCGCCGCATCATCGTTCCCCGTCCGGACCTCAAGGGCCGCCTGGGCGTGCTGAAGGTGCACACCCGCCGCGTGCCGCTGGCCCCGGAGGTGGAGCTGGAGGTCATCGCCCGCGGAACGCCCGGCATGACGGGCGCGGACCTGGAGAACCTGGTCAACGAGTCGGCCCTGATGGCCGCGCGCCAGAACAAGGAGCGCGTGGACCTGGCGGACTTCGAGCAGGCGAAGGACAAGGTCTTCATGGGCCCGGAGCGCCGGTCCATGATCATGACCGACAAGGAGAAGCGGAACACGGCCGTTCACGAGGCCGGCCACGCGCTCCTCGCCAAGCTGCTGCCCGGCTGCGACCCCTTGCACAAGGTCACCATCATCCCGCGCGGTCAGGCCCTGGGCGTCACCTGGAGCCTGCCCACCGAGGACAAGGTGAACGGCTACCGCAAGCAGATCCTGGACCAGATCACCATGGCCATGGGTGGCCGCATCGCCGAAGAGCTCATGTTCAACGAGATGAGCAGCGGCGCGGCGAACGACATCGAGCGTGCGACCGAGACGGCGCGCGCCATGGTGTGCCGCTGGGGCATGAGCGAGAAGATGGGCCCGCTGGCGTTCGGCAAGAGCGACGGTGAGGTCTTCCTGGGCCGCGACTTCAACTCGTCCAAGGACTACTCCGAGGACACCGCCCGGCAGATCGACGCGGAGGTCCGCAGCATCGTCGTGGGCTGCTACACCCTGGGCAAGCAGCTGCTGACGGACAAGCTGGACGTGCTCCAGCGCGTGTCCGACGCCCTGGTGGAGTACGAGACGCTCGACGCCGAGGACGTGAACATCATCCTCCAGGGTGGCCAGCTCACCCGTGAGCGCCCGGCGCCGCGCGTGAGCTCCACGCCGAAGCCGACGGAGAAGAAGGACAAGCGGAAGATCCTCGACGCGCTCGAGGGCCTGCCCAACATGGAGCCGAAGAAGGCGTAACGCCTCTCAAGGCTTCCTCCTGAAGTGACGAAGGCCCTTCCCGTGAACCGGGGAGGGCCTTTTCGTTTGTCTTTGTGAACCCCAGGCACCACTCCGGGCCCTCAGGATTCCCTCCCTTGGGGCCGTGTCTTCTGTCCGCGAGCGGATTCGTCCTGGCACCACGGATGCAATTCGCATGGACCGCGGGGCTGGGAAGGCCTCGTGGGGGACGACACGACAATGCGGATTGGATGGAAGCGGGGAGCGCAGGGGGCCGCGGCGCTGGCGATGCTGGCGGTGTTGCCACGGTGCGGCGGAGCGACGGAGGCGGAGGACACGGTCCAGGAGGGGGCGCTGAAGGCGGTGGAGCAGGCTGCGCTGCCCGCCGCGTGCCAGCCCCAGACGTACCTGGACGCAAGGACACTGGTGACGGTGGCCGACGCGTCGGTGCGCAATGACCAGCCGGACCTGAACATGAGCAGTGTGTCCACGCTGTACGTGGACGCGGCCCCCACGCGCTACCAATCCTATCTGCGCTTCCAACTGGCCGGGGAGGGCGGCGAGCTCGTCCAGGCGCGGCTGCGGCTGTACGCGAAGCAGGGGACGAACACAGGGGTGTCGTTCCATCCGGTGACGGGAGGCGCCTATCCGCCCGCCCTCACCTGGAACAAACGGCCGACGGAAGGCGCCGCGGTGGCCACCGTGGCATCCGTCGCCAATGACGCCTGGCTGACGGCGGACGTGAAGGGCGCGGTGCTCGACCGCCATACCTTCGACGTGGGCGTCCTTCCGGTGGGGGATGACGGGGCGGAGTTCTCCTCGCTCGAGGCGTCCAACGTATCGCGCCGGCCGCAGCTGGACACGGTCTACCGCTACGACTGGTGCACGTACCGGGGGAGCAGCACGCCGTCCCAGGCCTGGGCGAAGACGCTGGGGGGCACGGCGCGGGAGGTCGCGGCGGCGCTCTACAACCTGCCGGATGGCACCGGCTTCGTGCTGGGGGGGACGTACCTCGAAGGCTCGGCGCAGGCGGGTGGCGCGACGCTGCCGGGGCCCTCGGGCTTCCTGGTGGCACGCTTCAACACGGCGGCCCAGCACCAGTGGTCGCGCGCGTACGGGGTGGGGCAGCAGGTAGAGCTGGGGGCGATGACGGTGACGCCGTTGGGCAACGTGCTGGTGGTGGGCACCTACAGAGGCAGTCCGGACCTCGGCTCCGGTCCGCTGCAGCCCATCGATGCTGGCACGGGGATGTTCGTGCTGAAGCTGTCCCCCACCGGCAACCCCGTCTGGGCGCAGGGTTTCCGCGCGGAGAAGCGTCCAGGGTGGGGGGAAGGAAAGGTCTATTCCTCCTTCGTCGTTCCCACCGTCGTCGCCACCGACGCCAACGGGAGCGTCATCGTCGCGGGCCACTTCGAGGGCTACGCGAACCTGGGGGGCAGCGAGCTCTACGCGGGCTCGATGAGCGAGAGCCGGGACGATGCGACCCAGTCCCTCTTCCTGGTGAAGTACGACTACAGCGGCGGCCACCTGTGGTCGCAGGCCTTCGAGACCGTGGACGAGTACACGGAGGCGTCCGCGCTCGCCACGGACGCGGCCGGCAACATCTGGATGGGAGGCCGCAGCAACAACGCCACGCTCGCGACACCGGGCACGCGCGTGGGCACGGCCTTCGTCTCTCGCTTCACGCCGGACGGCACGCCGGTGTGGGGCTACGGTCTGAAGGGAGGCGGCATCGGCCGCATCCGTGGCCTGGCGGCCCTGCCCGACGGGGGCGTGGCGTTCGCCGGAGGCTTCAATGGGACGATCACGTTCAAGGGCCAGACGTATACGAGCAATGACGACACCCACGACGTGCGTCCGGATGACGGCGTGTTCGGTACGCTCACCGCGTCCGGCGGCGAGGGCTGGGTGCGCGTGCTGACGACCTATCCCTCGGGGGACGTGGCCGAGCAGGTGGCGGTGGATGGCGCGGGCAACATCGTGGTGAACGGCCGCGTGTCGGCATACACGCTGGACCTGGGTGGCGGCGAGCTGGGCACGCCCGGCCTGCCCCAGGGCGGCGTGCTGCGGTTCGTGGCCAGCTTCAGCCCCACGGGGGACCACCGCTGGTCGCGTATGCTGGGGACCCAGGTGTCCAACGCGTTCATGGCGGTGTTGCCGGACGGCTCCACCCGGCTGGCCTTCACGTTCGAGGGCTCCACGCCGGTGGGCGCCACGACGTTCGTGTCGTCGGGGCAGACGGACATGGGGCTCATCCAGTTCAACCCGTGACGCCTTCGCGGCCGGTGTGACCGACGCACGCACGGCCCGGTGCCTTCCTCGAAAGGCGCCGGGCCCTGTGCGCGTTCCTGCCGTCCTCCCTTCCCTGGACCGCGCGAAGCGGCGACACTGACTGCTCGCCATCCTCATGCTCCGAAGGGGTCCTGACCGTGCTGCGCGCACGCCTCATCTCCCGCGACCGTCCCGACGACCTGTCGCTGGTCCTCCGCCGCCTGAACCTGTCCCCCCGCAACCGCGAACACCTGACGCGCGAGCTGGGCTCCGCGCACGTGCTCGTCACCGGGGGCCGTCCCTCCTACGAGGAGGAACTGGTGCCGCCGTACGGCTCCAAGGAGCGGGAGAAGCTGCCCACCTGGACGCCGGGCGGACATGTGGACCATCCCGGCGAGGTGCTCCTGTCCGGCAGCCGCCAGCAGTTCGACCGGCTGATCTCGCTCGCCCGCAAGTCGCCGCGCACGGATGGCCTGGCGCGCGTGCTGGAGGAGGTGCTGTCCCCCGCGCCCCTGCCGGCATTGACGCTGAGCGGGCGCCGGTTCGAGTGGGGCACGCGCACGTACCTCATGGGCGTGGTGAACGTGACGCCGGACAGCTTCTCCGACGGCGGCAGCTTCCCGGACGCGGCCAGCGCCGTGGAGCATGCGCTGAGGCTGGTGGACGCGGGCGCGGACATCCTCGACGTGGGCGGTGAGTCCACCCGGCCGGGCTCGCTCCCGGTGTCCGCGGAGGAGGAGCTGGCGCGCATCCTCCAGGTGGTGGAGGGCATCAAGCGCCGCTCCACCGTGCCCATCTCCGTGGACACCACGAAGGCGGCGGTGGCGAAGGAGGCGCTCAAGGCCGGCGCCCACCTCATCAACGACATCACCGGCTTCCACTCGGACCCGGCGCTGGCCGGCGTGGTGGCCGCCGCGGGCGCCGCGTGTTGCCTCATGCACACCCAGGGCATGCCGAAGACGATGCAGGAGGCGCCCCGCTACCAGGACGTGGTGGGCGAGGTGATGGACTACCTGGAGGAGGGGATGTTCCAGGCCACCGAGGCCGGCATCCCCCGCGAGCGCATCCTCCTGGACCCGGGCATCGGGTTCGGCAAGACGCTGGAGCACAACCTCTTCCTCCTGCGCCGCCTGGAGGAGCTGCGGGGGTTGGGGCAGCCCCTGCTGGTGGGCACCAGCCGCAAGTCCTTCCTCGGGAAGCTGACGGGCGGCAAGGGCCCCCAGGAGCGCCTGGCGGCCACCCTGGGCTCCGTGGCGGCCATGGCCGTCCTGGGGGGCGCGGACGTGGTGCGGGTGCACGACGTGGGGGAGACGCGGGACGCGCTGGCCGTGGCGGACGCCATCCGGAGGGCCCGGGGCGGCGGCGACCTGTACGGCGGCTGACGGGGGCAAGCCCCCGCGTCGTAAACAGGCCGGGTCCGCACGCCTGGGCGCTTGCCTGGGTGACACCTCATCCCTAGCTTCGGGCCCATGTGCTGGACGGGGTATAAGCCCCGGACGCGAGTGGCCGGAGCCCTTCCGGCAATGGGAAAGGTGGAGCGGCACACATGGCGTACAGGATGGACATGCCCCCGAAGGAAGCGCAGAAGACGGAGCGGCTGTTCGGCACGGACGGCGTTCGTGGCGTGGCCAACGTCTATCCGATGACGGCCGAGGTCGCGATGAGGCTCGGCCGCGCCCTGGCGTACCTCATCCGCAACGGTCCGCACCGCCACCGCGTCATCGTGGGCAAGGACACGCGCCTCTCCGGCTACATGCTGGAGCAGGCCCTGTCCGCCGGCCTCATCTCCATGGGCGTCGACGTGGAGCAGGTGGGCCCGCTGCCCACGCCCGGCATCTCCAACCTCACCACGTCCATGCGCGCGGACGCGGGCGCCGTCATCTCGGCGTCCCACAACCCGTACCAGGACAACGGCATCAAGTTCTTCTGGCGCGACGGCTTCAAGCTGCCGGACGAGACGGAAGCCAAGATTGAAGAGCTGGTCTCCAGCGGGGAGATCGACAACATCCGCCCCACGGCGACCAAGATTGGCCGGGCCATCCGCCTGGACGACGCGCGCGGCCGCTACATCGTCTACCTGAAGGCCACGTTCCCCCGCGAGCTGACGCTGGAGGGGATGACCATCGTGGTGGACTGCGCCAACGGCGCGGCGTACCGCACGGCGCCCGCGGTGCTGGAGGAACTGGGCGCGAAGGTCATCGCGCTGGGCGTGTCCCCGGACGGCAAGAACATCAACCACAAGTGCGGCGCGCTCCACCCGGAGGGGCTGGCCAAGGCGGTGGTGAAGCACGGCGCCAACCTGGGCGTCGCGCTGGACGGCGACGCGGACCGCCTCATCGTCGTGGACGAGAAGGGCAACGTCGTGGACGGCGATGCCATCATGGCCATCTGCACGGGTGAGCTCGTCGCGCGCAAGGAGCTGAAGAAGAAGACGCTCGTCTCCACGGTGATGAGCAACATCGGCCTGGAGCGCGCGGTGTCCCAGTGGGGCGTGAAGGTGGTCCGCACGCGCGTGGGCGACCGGCACGTCGTGGACGAGATGCGCCGCAACGGCTACAGCCTGGGCGGCGAGCAGAGCGGCCACCTCATCTTCCTGAACCACACCACCACGGGCGACGGCACGCTCGCGGCGCTGCAACTGCTGGCCGTGATGTGCCGCCAGGGGAAGCCGCTGTCGGAGCTGGCCTCCATCTTCCAGCCGGTGCCGCAGACGCTGCTCAACGTCGTGGTGAAGCAGAAGAAGGAGCTGGGTGAGCTGCCCACGGTGATGAAGGCCATCAAGAACGTGGAGCAGAAGCTGGGCAGCAACGGCCGCGTGCTGGTGCGCTTCTCCGGCACGGAGCCCAAGGCCCGCGTCCTGATTGAAGGCGAGGACGCGGCGCGCAATGAGGCGTACGCCCGCGAAATCGTCGAGGCGCTCTCCAAGGCGCTGAACGGTTAGCGACAGCGGTTGACTTCCGGACGCCGGCCACGAATAGAGGGGCCGGCGCGGGCCCGGGTCCCTGGACAATCCCGCACCGCGCCAGCGCAAGGAGCGGGACGATGGGACAGCGACTGGGTGTCAACGTGGATCACGTGGCGACGCTGCGGCAGGCGCGGCGCACCGTGTATCCGGATCCGGTGACGGCCGCGGCGATGGCGGAGCTGGCCGGCGCCCGGCAGATCACCATCCACCTGCGCGAGGACCGGCGCCACATCCAGGACCGGGACCTGCGCATCCTCCGCGAGACGGTGCAGACGCTCCTGAACCTGGAGATGGCCGCCACCGCGGAGATGGTGAAGATCGCCTACGAGTACAAGCCGGACGTGGTGACGCTCGTCCCCGAGCGACGCGAGGAGCTCACCACCGAGGGCGGCCTGGAGGTCGCGGGCCAGCGCGAGTCCATCGCGAAGATCATCAAGAACCTCAAGGACGGAGAGATCGCCGTCTCGCTGTTCATCGATCCGGACCTGGACCAGGTGCGCGCGTCGCACAAGGTGAACGCGGACCGGGTGGAGCTGCACACGGGCCGCTACTGCGAGGCACGCAACGAGAAGGAGCGCGCGCGGGAGCTGGCGCGCATCGTGGACGCGGCCAAGGCGAGCGCCAAGCTGGGCATGGGCGTGGCCGCCGGGCACGGGCTCAACTACGACAACGTGCAGGCCATCGCGCGCATCCAGGAGATCGACGAGCTGAACATCGGGCACGCCATCGTGGGGCGCGCGGTGCTGGTGGGCTTCGAGCGCGCGGTGCGTGAGATGCTCGAACTGATGCGCGACCCGGGGTAGCCGGTATGCCCATCGTCGGACTGGGACTGGACCTCTGCTCCATCGAGCGCATCCAGCGCATCCTCGACGGTCCGCGCGCTGAGGCGTTCCTTCATCGCGTGTACACCGACGGCGAGCGCGCGTACTGCGCGCCCCGGCACGACGCGGCCAGCGCGTACGCGGCGAGGTTCGCGGCGAAGGAGGCGCTGGTGAAGGCGATGGGCGTGCCTCCGGGTGTGAAGTGGCGGGACATGGAGGTGGTGCGCGAGGGCGGTCCGCCGCGCTTCGTGCTCTCTGGCGTGGCCCGTGAAGTGATGGAAGCGCGGGGGTGGGAGGCGATGCTCGCGCTCACCCATGATGCCGGCGTGGCCGCGGCCACGGTGGTGCTCCAGACGAAGTAGGGAGGTTGGAAGCCATGCAGCGCGTGCTCACCGCGAACCAGATGCGTGAGGCCGAGAAGGCCGCCGAAGAGCAGCACGGGATGCCGTCCGGGTTGTTGATGGAGAACGCGGGCCGGGCGCTCGCGGAGGCCGCCCGGAGCGTCGCGGGACAGGGCGGGCGCTTCACGGTGCTGTGCGGCCCCGGCAACAACGGCGGGGATGGCCTGGTCGCCGCGCGCTTCCTGCTGGAGGGAGGCGCCCGGGTGGTGGTGTCGCTGGTGGGGGACACCGGCAAGCTGACCCTGGAGGCGAAGCGCAACCTCCAGGCGCTGGAGGGCTTCGGTGAGTCGCCCCGCGCCTTCGAGGCGCTGCCAGAGGCGGGCCCGGGTGACGTGGTGGTGGACGCCCTCTTCGGCACCGGCCTGAAGCGCGCGCCGGAGGGCTTGTTCGCGGATGCCATCGGCACGGTGGCGCGGTGGCGGCGCGCGGGCGCGAAGGTGGTGGCCGCGGATGTCCCGTCCGGCCTGCAGAGCGACACGGCGGAGCCCTTCTCTCCGTGCGTGGAGGCGGATGTCACGGTGGCCTTCGGCTTCGTGAAGCCCGCGCATGAGCTGGAGCCCGGCGCGTCGCTGTGCGGCGATGTGCGGCGCGTGGACATCGGCCTGGGCGGTGAGTCCACTCGCGCGGTGTCCGGGGCGGAGCTGTTCCGCGTGGAGGAGAAGGACGCGCGCGAGGCGCTGCCCAAGCGGCGCGCGGATTCGCACAAGGGCACCTACGGCCACGTGCTGGTGGTGGCGGGCAGCCCGGGCAAGACGGGCGCCGCGGCGATGGTGGCCCTGTCCGCGCTGCGCAGCGGGGCGGGGCTCGTCACGGTGGCCACGCGTCCGGAGGCGCTGCCGTGGGTGATGGCGCACTCGCCGGAGATCATGGGCATCCCGCTGCCGGGTGAAGGCCCGCTGGGGAAGGGTGACCTGGAGGCCCTCAAGGCCGCGCTGGAGGGCAAGGACGCGCTGGTGATGGGGCCGGGCATCCCCCGAGGCCCGGAGACGGGCGCGCTGATTGGCGACCTGCTGGCGTCCGTGGAGGTGCCCGCGGTGCTGGACGCGGACGCGCTCAACGCGGTGGCCGAGGACCTCAAGGTGCTGCGGGAGGCGAAGGGGCCCGTGGTGCTCACGCCGCACCCCGGGGAGATGGCGCGGCTGTGGGGCCGGACGACGAAGGACGTGCAGGCGCACCGCGTGGGCGTGGCGCTCAACCTGGCCACGTCGCTCAACTGCACGGTGGTGCTCAAGGGCTCGCGCACGCTCATCGCGGAGGCGGGCGGGCGCGTGTTCATCAACCCCACGGGCAACGCGGGCATGGCCACCGGCGGCACGGGCGACGTGCTGTCGGGCGTGTGCGGCGCGCTGCTCGCGCAGGGCATCCCGCTGCCCAAGGCCGCGTGGACGGCCGTCTACGCGCACGGGCTCGCGGGCGACCTGATGGCGCAGCAGCGCGGGTTGATGGGCCTCATCGCCACGGACCTGCTGGTGGGCCTGGGCCACGTCTGGACGCGGTGGGCGCGATGAGCGGCGCGGACGCGGCACTGCACGCCTTCGCGCCTTGCGCCGCTCGGTCCTGCCTCAGCGCGGAGGACGCGATGCACGGCACGGACGCGGCACCTGGCGGCTCTCGGCCTTGGCCTGGAGCGGAGGGCGTGATGCGCGTCATGTCATCGCGCCGGGCGGACGTGCTCGTGGGTCGCGGCCTTGTCGCGGCTCGGAGGGCGCGATGAGCGGTGATGCGCAGCCCATGCGCTCGCGGCGGCTGGTGTCTCCGTCTCCGGAGGAGACGCACCGGCTGGGCGTGAAGCTGGGACAACTGCTCCAGCCCGGGGACTTCGTGGGGCTGATTGGCGACCTGGGCGCTGGCAAGACGCACCTGGTGCGCGGCGTGGCGGAAGGGGCGGGGGTGGCGCAGTCGGAGGTGGCCAGCCCCACCTTCGCCATCGTGTACCCGTACGCGGGCCGCATTCCGCTGTACCACGCGGACCTGTACCGCCTGACGGACTACGACGAGCTGTACGCCACCGGGTTCCTGGACCTGGTGGGCGGCGACCACGCGATGCTGGTGGAGTGGTTGGACCGCATCCCCCAGGCCGCGCCGCGCGACTTCCTGCGCGTCACGCTCCGCCATGAGGGAGAGGACGCGCGGAGCCTCGACGTGGAGGCCTTCGGCGCGCGTCCGGCCGCGTTGCTCGACGCGTGGCTTGCCTGAATCAGACCGCGGCGTGCTGCTCTGGCGGCCGCGGGTTCAGCACCCCGTCCGCCAGCGCCTGCACCTTCCAGCGATGGAACGTGAGCCGCGAGTCCACGCCCACCACGTCCTCTTCATCCACCGGCACCCAGTGCGGCCCGCCGCACAGCGACTCGCTGGCGACCAGGAACTGCTGCAGCGGCACGCCCGTGTTCGGCGCGCGCAGGACTTCCGGGCAACCACCGATGCCGGCGGAGATGAAGAGGGTGCGGTTGCGGCGCGTGGCCACCATCGCCTCGCCGTCCGTGACGAGGAAGTTCATCGCGGAGCGTTCCTTCGGCTCGCGGCTCCCCGGCACGTCCGTCAGCGTGGACACCAGCGTCATCGTCTCCGCGAGCGCCTGCGCCATCGCCTCCACGCTCACCGTGCCGTCGAGCGGCCCGCGCGCCGACAGCCGCGACAGGAACAGGTAGAAGCAGCGCTCGCTGTCCGTGGTGCCCTTGATGTTGACGCGCAGCTCCGGGTGGATGAGCGCTTCCACGGTCGCCTTGTGCTTCGCGAACTCGCGCAGCGTGCCGTTGTGCACGAAGGACCAGCGGCCGAAGTGGAACGGGTGCGAGTTGCGCAGCTCCACCGCGCCCACACTCGCCAGCCGGATGTGCGCCACCACCGTGCGCGCGGAAACCTGGCTCGACACGCGCTCGAAGTCGGGGTCGCAGTGCGCGGGGCCCACACCATGCGCGACGAGCGGTGAGGACTCCGGCCCGTACGTGGCGATACCCCAGCCGTCCTTGTGTTCACGCGACTGGATGAGGAGGGAATTCCTCTCCGTCACAAGGGCGGTATGGACAGCAGCGGGAACAGCACTCCTGAATCCAAATAATCGGCACATGGTGGCAGCTGATCTCTACAACGGCCGGCCCACGAGGGAAGTTCCACCTGCCCCCTTGTCTGATGCCAGTTGTTCAACGGCATCCACTCAGGGGCAGTGATTCATACGCGCGCGAAACACCACACGCCCGCCCTTCACCACCACACGCGCGTGACTGATACCCAGATGATAAGGCAGATGCCGGTAGCTGCGACAGGCGAACACCACCAGGTCGCCCGCATCACCCACGGCCAGACGCCCCTGCCGTTGCAACCCCAAGCATTGCGCGGCCCCGCGGGTAGCGCCCCAGTAGGCCTCCGCGGCTGACAGGCCGTTCTCCAGGCAGGCGAGCCCCAGCACCAGCGCCAGGTTCTCCGTCATGGAGGAGCCGGGATTCACGTTGGAACCCAAAGCAATGTTGACGCCCGCGTCGCGCAGCTTCCGGCCGGGCGCGTAGGGGCGCATGCGCAGGAAGAGGGTGGAGGTAGGCACGAGTACGGCGGTGACGTTCGCGGCGGCGAGCGCGCGGATGCCCTCGTCCGTGACCTGCTCCAGGTGGTCCGCGCTGGCGGCGCCCACTTCCGCGGCGAGCGCCGAAGCGCCACACGCAGTGAGCTGATCCGCGTGCAGGCGCGGCGTGAGGCCCAGCGCCTTGCCCGCGTTGAGCAGCCGGCGGGATTCCTCCACGGTGAAGGCGCTGTCCTCGGTGAAGACGTCGCAGAAGCGCGCCAGGCCCTCGCGCGCCACGGCGGGCAATATCTCGTGGATGCAGAGGTCCAGGTACTCGGCGCGGCGTTCCTTGTACTCCGGGGGCACGGCGTGCGCGCACAGCAGCGTGGGCACCAGCTCCAGTGGAGACAGCGCGCCCAGGCGGCGCACCGCGCGCAGCATCTTGAGCTCATCCGCCAGATTCAGGCCGTAGCCGCTCTTCACCTCGGCGGTCGTCACGCCCTGCGCGAGCAGCCGCTCCAGGCGGGGCAGGGCAAGCGTGGCCAGCTCCTCCTCGCTCGCGGCGCGCGTGGCGCTCACCGTGTTGGCGATGCCGCCGCCGGCCTTGGCGATTTCGAGGTACGTGGCGCCCTGGTTGCGCAGGTCGAACTCGGCGGATCGCTCGCCCGCGAACACCAGGTGCGTGTGCGGATCCACGAAGCCCGGGCCCACGAAGCCGCCCTCGGCGTCGATGACTTCCGTCGCGTCCGTGAGCGCGCCCTTCGGCAGGCCGGACTCCGGGCCCACGTAGGCCACGCGTCCGTCCTTCACGCCAATGCCCGCTCCCGGGCGCGGGGTGAGGGCTGCTTCCGCGGGCTCGCGGTGGGTGCCCTCCACGGTGAGCACCTCGGAGGTGTTGCGCACCCACAGGTCCAGGGCTTCCATGCTCAGCGTCCTCCGCGTGCGCCCATGACAGGCGCGTTCCAACGGGTGTCACCCGAGTGCGCCCGGCCGAAGCCGCCGGACAGCTCCAGCTTCGTGCGCGTCTCGCCGAACTTGAGCTGCGCCGCCACCACGGCGCCGTAGAAGTGCGTCGTCACCTGCGAGCCGGGGTTCACCAGCGACTGCTGCACGCTGTAGAACGGCACCAGGCCCAGCGACATGCCGGGCTCCGGCTGCACGGTGAAGGAGCAGGTGGCCTCCACGCCGAACAGGCTGCTGGTGCTGTCCGTCTCACCCAGCCCGAAGTCGGACGCGCCCCGGATGGAGAGGGCCGGCGCCAGGCCCACCTTCTCCGAGCCGATGTAATACGACATGCCCGAGTACACGCCGTAGGCGGGCACCGGCAGGCCGACGAACTCGCCCTGCAGGCCCACGTGCCACGACAGCCGGTCACTCACGGGCACCGTCACCGAGCCGTCGATGTCGATGCCCCACTGTTCGTTCTGGAAGGGCTTCGCGTCCCCCTGGAAGGTGCCGTTCTCCCCGCGCTCCGACAGCTGCGGAGCGTTGAGGCGGGGGCCGGCGCGCAGGCCCAGCTGGAAGAAGTTCCGCTCGGGCACGCCCGGGCCCAGGCGCATCACCATGGGCCCGGCGGTGGTGGGCGTGCAGCCCGCGAGCACACCCATCACCGCGGTCATCACGAAGGGTCGGACGCGTCGTGGCATCCGCCGCACTCTAGGCGGTGAGGCCGGGGATGCGCACGCCCCGCTCCTTCGCCACGTCGATGGCCTCCGGGTAGCCCGCGTCCGCGTGGCGCAGCACGCCCATGCCGGGGTCGGACGTGAGGACGCGCTCGATGCGGCGCGCGGCCTCCGGCGTGCCGTCCGCGACGATGACCTGGCCCGCGTGCAGCGAGTAGCCCATGCCCACGCCGCCGCCGTGGTGGAACGACACCCACGAGGCGCCGTTCACCGCGTTCACCAGCGCGTTGAGGATGGGCCAGTCCGCCACCGCGTCCGAGCCGTCCTTCATGGCCTCCGTCTCGCGGTTGGGGGACGCGACGCTGCCGCAGTCCAGGTGGTCGCGGCCAATCACGATGGGCGCCTTCACCTCGCCCTTGCGGACCAGCTCGTTGAACGCGAGGCCCGCCTTGGCGCGCTCGCCGTAGCCCAGCCAGCAGATGCGCGCGGGCAGGCCCTGGAACGCCACGCGCTCCTGGGCCATGTCCAGCCAGCGGTTGAGCGACGCCTTCTGGGGGAAGAGCTCGCGCACCGCGCGGTCCGTGCGGCGGATGTCCTCCGGGTCGCCGGACAGCGCCACCCAGCGGAAGGGCCCCAGGCCCTCGCAGAACAGCGGGCGGATGTACGCGGGCACGAAGCCGGGGAACTCGAAGGCGTTCTCCATGCCGCCCACCTTCGCCTGGCCGCGCAGGTTGTTGCCGTAGTCGAAGACGTGGCTGCCGGCGGCCTGGAAGTCGTTCATGGCCTGCACGTGCATGATCATCGACTCGCGGGCGCGCTTCACGTAGCCCTCCGGGTCGCGCTTGCGCAGCTCCGCGGCGGCCTCCAGTGACAGGTCCGTGGGGATGTAGCCGTTAAGCGGATCATGCGCGCTCGTCTGATCCGTGACGAGGTCCGGCTTGATGCCGCGCTTGTACAGCTCCCGGAACACCGACGCCGCGTTGCCGATGATGGCGATGGAGCGGCCCACGCGCTTCTGTTGCGCGTCCTTCGCCAGGGCCAGCGCCTCATCCAGGTCCTTGGCGACGACGTCCAGGTAGCGCGTCTCCACGCGGCGCTGGGCGCGGTGCGGATCGATTTCGACGCCCAGGAACACGGCGTTGTTCATGGTCGCGGCCAGGGGCTGTGCGCCGCCCATGCCGCCAAGGCCACCGGAGAGGATGAGGCGGCCGGCCAGGTCCTCGCTGCCGAAGTGGAAGCGGCCCGCGGCGGCGAAGGTCTCGTAGGTGCCCTGCAGGATGCCCTGCGTGCCGATGTAGATCCACGAGCCGGCCGTCATCTGGCCGTACATCATCAGGCCCTTCTTCTCCAGCTCGTGGAAGTGCTCCCAGTTGGCCCAGTGGCCCACGAGGTTGGAGTTGGCGATGAGCACGCGCGGCGCGTCCGGGTGCGTGCGCAGGATGCCCACGGGCTTGCCGGACTGCACGAGCAGCGTCTCGTCGTCGGTGAGGCTCTGGAGGCTGGAAACGATGCGGTCGAAGGACGGCCAGTCCCGGGCGGCCTTGCCGGTGCCGCCGTAGACGACCAGGTCTCCGGGCTGCTCGGCCACTTCCGGGTCGAGGTTGTTCATCAGCATCCGGAGCGCGGCCTCCTGCACCCAGCCCTTGCAGGAGAGGGTGGTGCCGCGAGAGGCGCGGATGATGCGGGACATGCGGAAGACTCCTGGAAAGGGGGCGCCAGGAAGGGGCGCTCGGGGCGGGCACCCTAACCGAACCCCCGGGGCCGCGGGGGGCTTGCGTGCAGGGACAGCGTCACTCCCGGACACGCTGGACGCCGTGCGTCAGTAGTCCTTGCGCGCGTCGATGTAGGCGCTGAAGTGGAACACGTTGGTGGAGTCGTAGAACTTGAAGTAGTTGCCAGCGCCCGCGGGCAGGCTCAGCCAGTAGGCGGTGCCCGAGCAGCCGGTGCAGATGAACGCGCCGTTGCGGCGGATGTTCCAGATGCCGGTGATGTCATCCACGGTGGTCGCGATGGCCGGCGAGCCCACCAGTTCGAAGTCGTACTCGTTGCCGCCCGCGAACCCGTGGAAGTTCACGAACGCGGTGTTGGTGGACTGGTTCCAGGCGACGACGGTGTTGGAGCTCGTCACCGGGTAGCGCCCGGTGCTGTCGGCAACGTAGAGGCCGCGGCTGGACCAGATGCTGTGGACCGTCGGCGCGGCCAGGGCGGGGAGGGACAGGAACAGCGCGGCGACGATGGCGGAACGGAAGGCCTTCATGGGGGATGCCTCCTGCTGCGGGGGTTGACGCGGAGCGCCGGGGGGCACTCCGCGTGAAACCCATGCTGCATGAGCCCCGTGAGGCTTGAAATCGTGGTTTTCCGTGGAGTTGTGGGGACTCAGGAGTCCTGGCGTGCGTCCACATCGGCGATGCCGGGACAGCCGGCCCAGGCCCCCGCCTGTCGGGAAGGCTCGGGCGCGGTAGAGTCCCGCCGCGCAGAGGTGGGACATGGAGCAGGGACAGGACGGGAAGGGGAACGCGCTGGCGGTGCCGGCGGCCCAGCCTCCGTTGGAGAACCGGGCTCCGGACGTGGGTCCGGTGAAGACGGTGGCGGGCGGCGTGACGGCGGTGTTGAGCGCGTTCAAGCACGTGCTGGGCGAAGCGGGCCCGTGGCGCGGCGGCAAGCTCATCTGGAAGGTCAACCAGCAGGACGGCTTCGACTGTCCGGGCTGCGCGTGGCCCGACCCCGGGCATCGGTCCGTGCAGGAGTACTGCGAGAACGGCGCGAAGGCGCTGGCTGAGGAGGGCACGCGCGAGCGCGTGACGCCGGAGTTCTTCCGTGAATGGAGCGTGGCGCGGCTCGCGGAGCAGTCCGACCTGTGGCTGGGCAAGGCGGGCCGCCTCACGCACCCCATGGTGCTGCGCGAGGGCGCGGCGCACTACGAGCCCATCTCCTGGGATGACGCCTTCGCGCTGGTGGCGGAGGAGCTGAACGCGCTGGGCTCGCCGGACGAGGCGGCCTTCTACACGTCCGGCCGCACGAGCAATGAGGCCGCGTTCCTCTACCAGCTGTTCGTGCGGCAGTTCGGCACCAACAACCTGCCGGACTGCTCGAACATGTGCCACGAGTCCAGCGGCACGGGGCTGTCGGAGACGATTGGCATTGGCAAGGGGTCGGTGACGCTGGAGGACTTCGACCACGCGCAGGCCATCTTCGTCATCGGGCAGAACCCGGGCACCAATCACCCGCGCATGCTGACGGCGCTCCAGGCCGCCGCTCGCCGGGGCTGTGAAATCGTCAGCGTCAACCCGCTGCCGGAGACGGGGCTCAACCGCTTCAAGCACCCGCAGGAGGTGCTGCACCTGTTCGGCCCGGGCACGGCGCTGAACAAGCTGTTCCTCCAGGTGCGCATCAACGGCGACGTGGCGCTGCTCCAGGGCCTGGGCAAGGCGCTGCTGGACCGCGAGGCGAAGGCGCCGGGCACGGTGGTGGACCGGGCCTTCGTCGAGGGCAAGACGACGGGCTTCGACGCGTACGTGGCGCACCTGGCCACGGTGTCCTGGGACGACGTGGTGGAGCAGAGCGGGGTGCCGCGCGAGCAGATCGAAGAGGCCGCGGACATCCTGGCGCGCTCGGAGCGCACCATCTTCTGCTGGGCCATGGGGCTCACGCAGCATAGGAACGCCGTGGGCAACGTGCAGGAGATCGTGAACCTCACGCTCCTGCGCGGCAGCATCGGCAAGCAGGGCGCGGGCGTGTGCCCGGTGCGCGGTCACAGCAACGTGCAGGGCGACCGCACCATGGGCATCTGGGAGCACGCCAAGCCGGAGTTCATGGACGCGCTGTCAAAGGAGTTCGGCTTCGCGCCGCCGCGCCACACCGGCCTGGACACGGTGGGGACGATCCAGGCGCTGCATGACGGGCGCGTGAAGGTGTTCTTCGCCATGGGCGGCAACTTCCTGTCCGCAACACCGGACACGGAGTTCACCGCGCAGGCGCTCCGGCGTGCGCGGCTCACGGTGCACGTGTCCACCAAGCTCAACCGCGCGCACCTGGTGCATGGGCAGCGCGCGCTCATCCTCCCGTGCCTGGGACGGACCGAGCACGACGTGCAGGCGTCGGGGCGGCAGTTCGTGACGGTGGAGGACTCCATGGGGATGGTGCACGCGTCGCGCGGCGCCGTGGCCCCCGCGTCCGAGCACCTGCTCAGCGAGCCCGTCATCGTGGCCCGGCTGGCGCAAGCGGTGCTGGGCGCACGCTCGAAGGTGTCGTGGATGTCCCTGGTGGAGGACTACGACCGGGTGCGCGAGCTGATCCAACGGTGCATCCCGGGCTTCGAGGACTTCAACCGCCGCGTGCACCAGCCCGGCGGGTTCGCCCTGCCCAACGGTCCGCGCGAGGGGCGCTTCACGACGAAGGACGGCAAGGCGCACTTCACGGTGCATCAGATGCCGCGCCACCGGCTGGAGCCCGGGCAGTTGATGATGATGACGCTGCGCTCGCATGATCAGTACAACACCACCGTGTACGGACTGGACGACCGCTACCGGGGCATCCACCAGGGGCGGCGCGTGGTGTTCCTGCACCCGGAGGACGTGAAGGCGCGCGGGCTGACGGCGGGGCAGAAGGTGGACCTTACCAGCCACTTCCAGGGAGAGACGCGGGTGGCGCGCGAGTTCCTGGTGGTGCCATACAACATCCCTCGCCAGTGCGCGGCCACGTACTTCCCGGAAGCGAACGTGCTGGTGCCGGTGGGCAGCTTCGCGGAGAAGAGCCGCACGCCCACGTCGAAGTCCGTGATCATCACCGTGGCCCCCAGTTCCGAGCCCACGGCCCTGATCCCCGCCAGCACTTCGAGGTCCGGGTGAGCCCGTCGAGGTCCCATGCGATGGGCCCCGGGCCCCTGCGCCCTGGCGCTCATGGCTTGCACCCGCGTGCGATTCGCGTGAGCCTCTCGAGGTCCCATGCAGCCGTTGGTTGAAGCCTCCTGGCCGGAGCCGCTCCAGGCCCTCCATGCGCGCGTCGCCGCCGCGGCGCCGCAAGAGGCCGTGGCGTCGAGCGCGGAGTGGCGCGAGGACTTCGCCCGCTGGGTGCGCGGTGCTTCGCTGGAGGAGCGCACGCGCGCCCAGGCCGCCGCGTGGGAGCGGCTGTCCCCGGGAGAGCGCACCCCGGCCGAGCTCCTCTTCCTCCTGGCCTCCTTGAGCGAGCTGCTCTGGCCCTACGAAGAGCCACGCCAGGGGCTCTTGAAGCAGATGCTCGCGAGGCGGGACGCAGCGGTGGCGGCGCTCCGCGAGGCGGGAGACACGGAGAGCGCCGAGCGCATCCAGCGGGAAAGCACCATCACGATCTCCACGGTGCTCACGCGCCACCTCAAGCGCCACCCGGAGGCGCTGTCGATGCTGGTGCGCGACGTGCCCTGCACCTACGACGGTCGCGCGCTGCGCTTCCAGGACTCGGTGGAGGTGGACCTCAAGTACGTCATGGGCACGGGCGCGAAGTCCGTGGACCTGCTGGAGCAGCTGCGCTCGCTGCTCCCCGACACGCGCGACGGTGGCCGCGACAAGCTCACCGACTTCATCCGCTCGCGCGCGGCGCGCATCCCGTGGCGTGAGGCGAGTGAGGTGCTGGGTGAGCGCCTCTTCGCGCTGGCCACGTCACCGGACGGCCGCACCGGCATGCGCGGCTTCCTCGCGTGCTACCCCAACGGGCGCAAGGAGCCGGACTGGTGCTCGCGCGCGGGGCTCCTGCTGGCGCGCACCGTGGAGGTGGGTGGACCGCCCGCGGTGGTGGAGAACCTCTGCGACCTGCTCACGCTCTTCGACGCGCCTCCGGTGGACGGCCTGCGCGGCGCATTGGGCGCGCTCGTGCAGAGCGACTTCGAGACCGCCGCTGACCTGGGCCACGCGCGCTTCGTGCTCGACCACTGCCAGGGCACGATGCGCAAGGCCGAGCCCGCGCTGGCGCTCACGCTGCTGTGGCTGGAGGAGCGCTTGTTCCGCGCCTCCGTGCGGCGTGGCGTGCCGGAGGCGTTCGAGCGGCGCACCCGCGCCCGCGCGAAGCTGGAGTCGCTGCCCGGCTTCACGCACCTGGTGTGGCTGGCGGAGGAGTGCGCGGAGATGTGGCCGCGCTTCCGCACGCCCGCGCGGCCCGGTCTGGATGGGTTGGTCGCCTGGCGCAAGGAGGTCACCTGGCGCATGGGCCGGAAGCCGGTGCTGCGCAAGGCGGCCATCGAGTTCCTCCTGTGGTGCGCACCCGATGAAGCCTCGTCGGAGGCGGAGCTGGCCACGCTGTCGCTCGTCCGCAACGCCACGGATCGGCGGCTGGTGCGCAAGATGTTGGAGCATCCGTCTCCCCGGGCCCGCTTCCGCGCCCGCTCGCTTCAGTCCTACCTCCAGGCCGGAGCAGGGAAGGACAAGCACGCACCTCCCTCCGAGCCCTCCGAGCCCGCGACGCTGACGGCCTCCCTGCGTCACCTGCACGTGACGCGCGCGGTGCCCGTGGGCGGACGCACCTGGCTGCGCGACCGCGACCTGGAGGATCTGCTCGTGGGCGCGGTGGGACGCGTGGAGGCGGATGTCGCCCAGCGCCATCTCCAGCGCTTCCGCGAGGAGACGCCGGAGCTGGTCGCGGGCCTGCTCGAAGGGCTGCGCTCGGAGCTGGCGCATGTGCAGGCGGCGCTGGGGTCGCTGGTGGCGTCGCCGCTGTCGCTGTCCATGACGGTGCACCGCCACCCCGAGCCTCCGCCGGAAGCCGCGTCCGAGATCGCCTTCATCGTGTCCGTGGAGCGCGAGGGCTTCGTGCGCACGCGCCGGGTCGTCCGCGTGCCGGTGGCGAAGCTGGAGCAGCGCGGAGAGGGGCAGTGGCTGCCGACGTTCCGCCTGGGCCGTGATCGCCTGGACGCGCTGCTCACGCGCACGGAGGCCGCGTTCTGCCTCTTCCTGGTGCCCGCCTTCGTGCGCCCGGAGCTGTGGGTGATGCCGGCCCGGCTGGCCCGGGCCTCGATGGAGGCGCAGGGCGCCCTGTCCGGTGTGCCGCGTGAGGCCGCGCAGGGCGCCTCCCGGTCCCTGGCGCAGTGGCTGGTCTACGACGTGCTGGGCCTGTGGGTGGGCGACGAGCGCCCCGACGTCATCGACGCCTCCCGCGAGGGTGACGCCGCCGCCGGCTTCGTGGTCGACCTCACCGTGCGCTGACCCTCCGGAAAAGCCCCCGGAATTGTCCGGGAATATCCAGAAGCCCCGGCGTAATGGCCCACGAGGGGTGCTGGAACACGCCTGGGAGGGGTCCCGGGTCACGGGTCCGTCCGTCGGCTGACGGAGAGGGCATGCCTCCACGCGCGCGTCGTCGCCGTGTTTCCAGAAGGCAGAGGCATTCGTCATGAAGACTTCGTTGCGTGCGGCGTGGACCCTGCTGGGTCTGGCCGCCACGGTCGGACTGGGTGCGTGTGGTGAAGGCACCGGAGTGAACGCCGAGCACCGGCTCGTGTCGTCCTCCGATGAGCCGGTTCTGGCCCAGCAGACGTCCGCGCTGTCGGACACGCTGGAGCAGTACGCGGCCAAGTGCGACGCGGCCATCGGCGCCACGGTGCCGGACTTCAACTGCGAGCTGGGCACGCTCGTGCCCACGACGAACCACGTCAACGGCAAGTGTGACCGGCCCAACCGGCTCAACGAGCAGTGCGATCCCGGCAGCCGCTTCCAGGTGCTGAAGGACACGGCGGACGTGTCCATCGTCGCGCACTGCCGGAAGCAGGGGAACGCGGCGAACTACTACGGCGACATCGCCGTCATCCAGACGAACAAGAAGAACGGCGCCACCTGCTTCTACCAGGCGCTGGGCACGCTCTACGGCGCGGACGTGAAGGCGCCCTCCAAGGGCACGGGCGCGTGGAGCTGGAAGACGCCCGCGGACACGGCGTCCATCCGCTGCGTGCGCTGCCATGACAACGGGGCCCTCATCCGCTCGCCGTACCTGACGCAGTTGACGGGCGTGAACAAGCTGCCGGGCGCGGGCGACTACGGCTTCAACCGCGACCAGCCCTACCGCTTCATCGGCGCGGACTTCGCGACGTGGAAGGCCTACAAGGTGGAGGTCGCCGGCAACGTGTGCCTGGGCTGCCACCGCATGGGCACGAACAACCAGCTGGGCTACGACGACGGCGTGGCGCTGGACCTGGGCATCCGCGCCACCGCGACGTCGGAGGTGGCGAAGAACCCGCACTCGCCCGCGTCGCCCATCTGGATGACGCCGGGCTCCACCTACTACAGCCCGGCCAACGCCGCGGCCGCCGCCGAGCTCCGTGCCTGCGCGCTGCGCCGCAACGAGGTGCCGCTGCCCAACACGGCCGCGTGCCGCATCACCCAGTACACGGACGTGGGCATCCCCAACCTCCCGGGCACCTTCACGGCGGTGTGGGAGCCGAGCACGCAGTCGGAGATCCAGGCCTACGCCCGCACCTACGCGGACTACCGCGAGAAGTATGATCAGCTCTGGTCGCAGGGCTGGCGGCTGCACACGCTGCAGCCGTACGTGGTGGGCACGCAGGTGCTCTACAACGCCGTCTGGCGCCCAAGCACGGAAGGGGAAATCCAGCTCTACGGCGCCACGTACACCGCCTTCCGCGCGAAGTACGACGAGCTGTGGCCGCAGGGCTGGCGCCTGAAGATCCTCCAGCCGTACGTGGTGAACGGGCAGACGTACTACACGGCCGTCTGGCGCCCGAGCACGGAAGGGGAGATTCAAATCTACGGCGCGACCTATGCGTCGTACCGCTCGACGTACGACTCGCTCTGGCCGCAGGGCTGGCGTCTGAAGCTGCTTCAGCCGTACGTGGTGAACGGGCAGACGTACTACACCGCCGTGTGGCGCCCCAGCACCGAGGGCGAGGTGCAGGTGTACGGCGTCACGTACGCGTCCTACCGCGCGACGTATGACTCGCTGTGGCCGCAGGGATGGCGCCTGAAGTTGCTGGAGCCGTACGTGGTGAACGGGCAGACGCTCTACACGGCGGTGTGGCGGCCTGGCACCGCGGGCGAGCTCCAGCTGTATGGCTCCGACTACAGCGGCTACCGGGAGTACTACGACTCGCTGTGGCCGCAGGGCTGGCGCCTGAAGATCCTCCGCGCCTACTGAGCGCGGTCCACCATCCGTCACCGGTCCCGGGGGGGAACCGTTTCCTCAATGAACCTGCCGAGCGAGGAGTCCGCCGTGCCGCGTTTCCACTGCGAGATGAAGTCGGAGCAGAAGGGGGCGCGCGCGCGGGCCCAGGAGGAACGTCCAGGGACCTACGTGGACGGAGTGCGGTGGCGCCAGTTCCGAGCCCGGGCACGGAGTGGATCCACGGGGGGCCATCCCCCCGCGCGTCACGAGACGGTATTGCCCGGGCCGCTGAACATCGACGAGGCCCAGCGTGCGCTTCGGATGCAGGTGGCTCCGGAGCAGGCGACCTTCGGAGAGCTGGTGGCCACGTCCGCCGCGGCGCGGGCCAGCTTCGAGCGCATGGCGTGCGCGGCGGCATGCAACGCCACGGTGCTGCTCGAAGGGGAGACGGGCACGGGCAAGAGCCGCGCGGCGCTCGCCATCCACCGGGCCGGCGCTCGCGCGAACGCGCCGTTCCTCGTCGTGGACTGCGGCGCGCTCCCGGCCAACCTCCTGGAGAGCGAGCTGTTCGGTCACGAGAAGGGGGCCTTCACCGGCGCCATCCAGCGCCGCGTGGGCGCCTTCGAGGAGGCCGACGGAGGCACCATCTTCCTGGACGAGATTGGCGAGCTCCCCGCCGAGCTCCAGCCCAAGCTCTTGCGCGTGCTGGAGAACCGGGAGATCCGCCGCCTGGGCTCCAACACGTACCAGGCGGTCAACGTGCGGGTCATCGCGGCCACGCACCGCGACCTGCGCAGGGAGGTCCAGGAGGGCCGCTTCCGCGCGGACCTGTTCTTCCGCCTCGCGGTGGTGGGCATTCCGCTGCCGTCGCTGCGCGAGCGCACGGAGGACATCCCGCTCATCGTCGAGCGCATCCTCGCGGGGCTGGGCGCCACGCCCGAACAGCTCGCGAAGCTCACCACGCCGGACTTCCTCACGCGGCTCCAGCGCGCCGCCTGGCCGGGCAACGTGCGCGAGCTGCGCAACCACCTGGAGCGCTGCCTCGTCTTCCAGAGCGCGCTTCCGCCCACGTCACCGGATGCCCTGGCCCCCGCTGCCCCTCGCGCGGTGGATGCCTCGTTGACGTACGCGGAGTCCCGGCGCCGGGCGCTGGAGACCTTCGAGCACGACTACGTCGAAGCGCTCCTCAAGCTGCACGGAGGCAAGGTGTCCCAGGCCGCCGCCGCCGCGGACATGGACCGCGTCTACCTGTACCGGCTCCTGCGCCGGCACGGGCTCAAGAGCTGACCCGGCGGGGCTCACAAATCCCGCGCGCGGCGGGAGCGGGTGTCGGAGAATCCGCCGCATGTCCGCTCCCATCCTCGACCTGCACTCGCTCCCGGCGATGCCCGCCACGCTGCTGCGCGCGGCGAACCCCTTCGGGAAGTCCCGGGGCAGCACCACGCTGCCGGCCCTGACGCTGCGGGCGCATGGCTGCCACGCGTCGCCCGTGCTGCTGGAGCGCTACCGGACCGCGTGCGGATTCGACGCCGACGGCTTCCTGCCGCTCACGTATCCCCAGGTCATGGCCACGCCGCTGCACCTCCAGCTGCTGAGCCTGCCGGACTTCCCGCACTCCGCGATGGGCATCGTGCACGTGCGCAACCGCATCCAGCAGCACCGCCGCCTGCCGGACACCGCCGCGCTCACCGTGGCCTGCCGCTTCGACGGCCAGCGCGAAGTGCCCGCGGGCCACGAGTTCGACATCGAGACGCGCGTCGAAGCCCAGGAGACCGGCGAGCTGCTCTGGCAGGCTGTCAGCACCATGCTGCGCCGCCACGCCGGGCGGAAGGACAAGGACAGCGCGCGCAAGGCCCCGCCGCCGGAAGACACGCGCTTCGCGTCCAGCCGCCCCGCGTCCTGGAACATCCCCGCGGACACCGGGCGCCGCTACGCGCGGGCCTCCGGTGACTTCAACCCCATCCACCTCACCGCCATCACCGCGAAGCCCTTCGGCTTTCCTCGCGCCATCGCGCACGGCATGTGGACGCTCGCGCGCTGCGTGGCGGAGCTGGGCGAGGCGGCCCACGCGGACGCGCTCCAGCTGGAGTGCGACTTCAAGAAGCCCCTCCTCCTTCCGTCCCGGGTGACGTTCCAGACGGCTCGCGAGTCCGCGGGCGTGGCGTTCCGGGTGCTGTCGGAGGAGGGGAAGCCGCACCTCGTGGGGCGGCTGGGCTGACGGGACGGGCGACGCGCCGGCGGGCCGGGGAGGGGCCCGCCAGACGCGTCAATCACTCAGCTCCGGGAGGTCCGGCAGACTGTCCGGGTCCAGCTTCATCAGGGCGCACAGCCGGCTCAGCGTGGGGATGGTGGGGACCATCACTCCTCGCTCGACGCGGGCCAGGACTTCCACGCCCAGTTCCAGATGCTCCGCGACTTCCTCCATGGAGAGCCCCGCCTGCTGCCGCGCTGCCTTCAGCGCGGCGCCAAGCGCTTCGGCCCGCTCTCTCCGACTCTGTGTCATCCCCCGAGCATGGCGCCATCCGGCCCGCACGTCACTTGAATCCCACACGCACCCCTCATGGACGGCGGCCCGGCCGGGGAGCGCCTCCCCGGGACGTGAAGTCCCCAACAGCCCGCTTCCCCCAGGATCCAGGCGGCGCCAGGCCCCCTCCAGGCCCTCCGGAGCCCCGCTTTCGCGGCCCTGGCTCACCCCCTGGACGCCGGGGCCGGGTGGGGTGGCCACGCGTCCCGGCCGTGCGCACGCTGCTGCCCAGGAGGGGCCTTGCACATTGGCGCCGGACAGGGGCTGTGTTACGCCGCCGCACCCTGTCTTCCATCTTTGGGACCCCAATCGAGGAGAAGTGAATGACCCGTCGTCACGTGCGCGTCGTCGGCGCGATGCTCCAGAACGAGATGGGTCGCTACCTCATCACCCAGCGTCCTCCCACCGCGTCGCTGCCCCTGCTGTGGGAGTTCCCGGGCGGCCGGGTGGAGGAGGGGGAGCAGGACACGGTGGCCCTCGCCCGCGAGCTGCTCGAGGAGATGGGGGTCCGCATCCAGGTGCTCGAGCAGGTCATGCACACCCACCACGAGTACCCGACCTACGACATCGACTTCCGCGTGTTCCGCTGCCGCTTGAGCGACCCGGACGCGGAGATCCACCACCTGCGCGTGCATGACCACCGCTGGGTGGCCCTGGAGGAGATGGGCGAGTACCGCTTCCCCGACGCGGACGCGAAGACCCTGGCCCGGCTGCTGGACCTGGACCACTGACCGTGCGCCCCACCACGCGTCTCGTCGCAGCCGCGGGCCTCCTGCTGTCCGCCGCCTGCTCCAGCTCCCGTCCCACGCCCTCGGCCTCCAGCGCCCCGGACGCCGGCATGCACCAGGTGCCCGCCACGGGGCTCGAGGGCTGCCTGCTCTACACGGACGGCCGCCAGACGGGCGCCGTGCCCCGCCAGGTCCCGGAGATGTCCGGCCTGGCCGCCAGCCAGCGCCACCCGGGCATCTTCTGGGGACACAACGACTCCAACAACGCCTTCGAGCTGTTCGCCCTGGACGAGACGGGCGCGGTGAAGGCCACGCTGAGCCTCACCGGCGCGGACCCTCGCGACATCGAGGACATCGCCGTGGGCCCGTGCGCGCCCGGCGGCAATGACTCCTGCATCTTCCTGGCGGACACCGGCGACAACTTCGAGCGGCGCAAGGAGGTGCGCCTGTTCCGGCTGCCGGAGCCCGCGTCCGTCACCGACGCCTCGCTCCCGGTGGAGGCGCTGCCCTTCACCTACGAGGACGGCGCGCATGACGCCGAGTCCCTGATCGTCGACGCCCGCTCCGGGCAGGTGGGGATCCTCACCAAGACGCGCGCGTCCCTGGGCGACCTGTACGCGGTGGAGGGCCTGAAGCCCGGCGCCACGGGCAAGGCTCGCAAGCTGGGCACCCTGCGCGTGCCGGATGACGTGGACCGCCTGTCCACCGCCGCCGCCCTGCACCCCTCCGGCGAGCGCCTGCTGGTGCGCACGTACACCCGCGTGTGGGAGCTGCGCCGCCCGGACGCGAAGCGGCTGGCGGACTTCGTCCAGGCGCAGGTGGTGGAGGTGCCCGGCGCCAGCCAGGCCCAGTCGGAGGCCGTGACGTTCCTCCAGGACGGCCGCGGCTACCTGTTGGGCAGTGAGTTCGCGGGCGAGCCCCTGGTCCGCGTCGACTGCCACTGATCGGACAGTCAAGACCTCGTTCGTCGTCATCCGATCACGCCCTGCGGTTGACGGCTTGGCGGGGGTGACCATCTTTGGCCGGCTGAGGGAACCGTCACACGACATGGTGTCGGTGTGTACGGGGGAGGGGGAGGGCGAGCGTGCCGACGATGAAGCCACAGGACCTGCCGCCGGGGATGGGCCCGCGCGGAAAGAAGAGCGACAAGCCAACACCCACGAAAGGTGGGTTCAAGTTCGGCTCACCACTGGGCTACATCCTCCTGCTCGTCCTGGGGTTCCTGCTGTTCCGGAACGTGTTTCAGGACGCGGGCGTGCGCCGGGTGTCGTACAGCCAACTGCGCGACGCGGTGGAGAACGGTCAGTTCAGCCGTGTTCAGATTTCAAACGAGTGGGTGAAGGGCTTCCTCAAGGAGAACGCCCAGCCTCCTCCGGGCGAGCGCGGCACGCTGCGCAGCGAGCCCAGCGCCCTGCCGTGGATGGCCTACCGCGTCCCGGGTGACGAGGGCCTGGTGCCCCTCTTGGAGCAGAAGGGCATTCAGTTCGAGGCCGTGCCGCAGTCCAGCTTCAGCGAGGTGCTGTGGATCTGGCTCATTCCCATGGGTCTGCTCATCCTCTTCTGGAGCTTCATGATGCGCCGGATGTCCGGCGGCATGGGCCAGGGCCCGCAGAGCGTCATGTCCTTTGGCAAGACGCGCGCGAAGGTGCAGGCGGAGGCCGACACCGGCGTGGGCTTCAAGGACGTGGCCGGCGTGGACGAGGCCGTGGACGAGCTCCGCGAAATCGTCGAGTTCCTCAAGACGCCGGAGAAGTTCCGCCGCCTGGGCGGCCGCATCCCCAAGGGCGTGCTGCTCGTGGGCCCTCCGGGCACGGGCAAGACGCTGCTGGCCCGGGCCGTGGCGGGTGAAGCGGGCGTGCCCTTCTTCAACCTCTCCGGTTCGGAGTTCGTGGAGATGTTCGTCGGCGTGGGCGCGGCCCGCGTCCGCGACCTCTTCGCCCAGGCCACCGCGAAGGCGCCGTGCATCATCTTCATCGACGAGCTGGACGCCATCGGCAAGAGCCGCAACTCGGGCGTGGCCGGCGGCCATGACGAGCGCGAGCAGACGCTCAACCAGCTGCTCGCGGAGATGGACGGCTTCGACAGCCGCGCGGGCCTCATCATCCTGGCGGCGACGAACCGCCCGGAGATTCTGGACAGCGCGCTGATGCGCCCGGGCCGCTTCGACCGGCAGGTGCTGGTGGACCGCCCGGACAAGCGCGGCCGCGAGCGGGTGCTGGAGATCCACGCCAAGGGCGTGAAGCTGGCCCCGGACGTGGACCTCAAGGTGATTGCCTCGCGCACGCCGGGCTTCGCCGGCGCGGACCTGGCCAACGTGGTGAACGAGGCGGCGCTGCTCGCCGCGCGCAAGAACCGCGACGCGGTGATGCGGGCGGACTTCGAGGAGGCCATCGAGCGCGTGGTGGCGGGCCTGGAGAAGAAGAACCGCCGCATGAACGAGCGCGAGAAGGAGATCGTCGCGCACCACGAGGCGGGCCACGCGGTGGTGGGCTGGATGCTGCCCTACGCCGAGCGGGTGACCAAGGTGTCCATCATCCCGCGCGGCCTGGCGGCGCTGGGCTACACCATGTCGCTGCCGCTGGAGGACCGCTACCTCATGTCCTTCGACGAGCTGCGCGACAAGATGGCCGGCATGATGGGCGGCCGCGCGGCGGAGGAGATCTTCATCGGCGAGGTGTCCACCGGCGCGTCCAACGACATCAAGCAGGCGACGGAGATCGCCAAGATGATGGTCCGCGACTACGGCATGAGCACGCTGGGGCCGGTGGCGCTGAGCGGTGAGCAGGGGCCGGGCTTCCTCAGGTCCGCGGGCCTGCCGGAGTCACGCAGCTACTCCGAGCAGACGGCGCGGATGATCGACGACGAGGTCCGCAAGATGGTCTCCGAGGCGCTGGACCGCGCCCGGGAGGTCCTCCACACGAACCGCGACAAGGTGGAGGCCCTGGCGGCGCGGCTCCTGGCGACGGAGGTCATCGAGGAGGAGGCGATGATCACCATCCTGGGGCCCAAGGTGCAGGCGCAGCGCGGCCTGCTCCACCCGGAAGCGCGCACGGTCATCTCCGCGCACCCCGTGGGGGGCACGGAGTCCGAGCCGCCGGTGCCGCCCACGCAGCACGCCGAAGGCAAGCTCGACTCCTGAGCTCACGCCTGCCTGCCCTCCGGGCAGCCCTTCGCCCACCGGATCCACCGCCAGCCTGCGGTGACCGGTGGGCGAAATTACTTTCCAACGACAAGGAGGCGTCGCCGTGGAGAACCGGATCGGAAAGAGCTACGTCGCGCGGAAAGCGTTGTTCGCCAAGGGCCTGAAGGACGGCCGGCTCACGGTGCAGGAAATCGAGGAGGCGCTCCCCGCGGGGACGCTGACGGCCGCCGAGCGGTGGCTCCTCTACTACTCCCTTCGCGCCGCCCAGGTGGAGATCATCGACGAGGTGACCGGGCAGGTGGATCACGGCTTCATGGCGGAAGCGCCGCCCCAGGCCCCATCCAACCACTAGCCGCGTTGACAGGACCGTCCTCGCGGTTACGTTCGCGCCGCTCATCGAGGTTCGCTTCTTCCAACCCCTGGCGCAGGTTCGACAATGGACGGCAATCCCCGCAGCGACGAGACCCCGGAGACGCAGGCCCCCTCCGACACCGAGGTGGAGGCGGCTGACTCCGATACGCAGGCCGAGGCCGCCCAGGATGGCGAGGTGGCGCGGCTCCAGGCCGAGCTGGAGGCGGCGCGCCGCCGGGTGAACGAGCTGGCCCGGGGGCTCCAGGACCTCACCAAGGACCGCGAGGAGTTCAAGCAGCGCATCACCCGCGAGCGCGAGCGCATGCTCGACGTGGAGCGCGGCAACGTGGCCCGCACGCTGCTGGAGGCCATTGACGAGCTGGACCTGGTGCTGAACGCCAGCCAGCAGGACACGTCCCCCGTGGTGCAGGGTGTGCGGATGATCCGCGACAGCCTGCTGTCCAAGGCCCAGGCCACCGGCATCGAGCGCCTCCAGGTGGTGGGGCGCCCCTATGATCCGAACCTGGCCGAGGCGGCGGACATGGAGGTCACGCCCGTCCCCGCGGACGACCAGAAGGTGGTCGCCGAGTTCCGCGCGGGCTACCGCCTGAAGGACCGCATCATCCGCCCCGCCCGGGTGAAGGTGGCCCGGTACGTGGCCCCGGCCGAGGCCTGACGTCCCCTCGGGCCCGCGACCCCCTGAGCGTCGCGGGCCGGGAAGGGGGGCGGCCACCGGTCTGTTGGGCCCTGACGCCATGGCCCGCCGTGTAAGCTGCCACCCCGTGTCCGTCCGACTGTTCAGCGTCCTTTGCGCGGTGGCGCTCGCCCCGGTGGCGGGAGCCGCCGAGGATCCGCTCAAGCCCTGGCTCCAGGCCCGGGTGCGCGAGCACCTGGCCTGGTTCGCTTCCCCGGCGCCCTCGGCGGTGGATGCCCCGGTCACCGCGGGCGTGTCCTCACTGTGGCGCGAGCGCCCCGCGGGCTACTCGGGCCTGCCCCACTTCACGCCCCCCACGTCGCTGGCGCCGCTGATCCGCGCGGTGGAGGCGGGCGTGGTGAACATCACCACGGTGGGGCCCGGCGCGGTGGCGGGCGCGGTGAAGCGCTCCACCGGCTCCGGCTTCGTGCTGACGCCCGACGGGCTCGTCGTCACCAACAACCACGTGGTGGCCAACGCGCAGGGCCCGGCGGTGAACCCCACGGGCTCCGGCGTCAGGCCGGGCAAGGACGGCCCCCGCGAGGTGCCCGTGCAGCAGGTGTCCGTGCGGCTGGCGGACGGCCGCGAGTTCCCCGCGGAGGTGGTGGGCCGCGACGCGTCCACGGACGTGGCGCTCCTCAAGCTGAATGGTGCCGGGCTGGGGACGCTGCCCGCGGTGTTCCTGGGCGACTCGGACGCGCTGGAGGTGGGGGACTGGGTGGTGGCCATCGGCAACCCGTTCGGCCTGGACCACTCGGTGGCGCACGGCATGATTTCCGCGAAGGAGCGCGTGCTGGGCGTGGGCCAGTTCGACGACTTCATCCAGACGGACGCGCTGATCAACCCCGGCAACTCCGGCGGCCCGCTCTTCAACATGAAGGGCGAGGTGATTGGCGTGAACACCGCCATCATCAGCGAAGGGCAGGGCATTGGCTTCGCGGTGCCCATCAACCTGGTGAAGGACCTGCTGCCCAACCTGCGGGAGAACGGGAAGCTGGAGCGCGGCTGGCTGGGCGTCGTCATCAACGAGGACGGCGCGGACGCCACTGCCACGGCCCCGGTGGTGAAGGACGTCTACCGCGGCAGCCCCGCCGCCCAGGCGCACATCCGCCCCGGGGACCGGCTGGTGGCGGTGAACGGCCGGCCCATTGGCAGCTACCTGCAGCTCTTGCGCAAGGTGGCGCTGCTGGCCCCGGGCACGGAGGCGAAGCTGACGCTGCTGCGCGACGGCGGCACCCAGGAGGTGGCGGTGCGGCTCGTCGCCCGGCCCGCCCAGGAGGCCACCGAAGGGCTCTCCAACCGGGGCGGCAGCAGCGCCAACGACCTGGGGCTGGTGCTGCGGGATTTGACGCCGGAGGTGGCCGCGCCCCTGGGCTACGAGGCCTTCCTGGGCGCGCTCGTGTCCGGTGTGGTGCCGCGCAGCCCGGCGGAGCAGTCCGGCCTGCGCGCGGGCGACGTCGTCATGGAGGTGAACCGCCGCCGCGTGAAGGATGCCGCCGCGGTGAAGGCCGCCCTGGAGCGGGGCAGCGCCGGGGCCAGCATCCTCCTGCGCGTCCAGCGGGGCGACGCGCTCCAGTACATCGCCATCGCCCGCTGACCTTCGCTTCCGGCGCCGGGCGCGTTACTTCGCGCCCGCGTCCTTGCCGTTGAGCCACAGCCCCAGCTGGTTGCCGGTGCGGCCCTCGGTGACGAGGACGGCCTCGATGCGCGCGTTGACGCCGTAGTTCTTCCCGCCGCCCTTCTTGGGCAGCGACCACACCGACTGTGGGGTGAAGACGACCTGCGCGCGCACGCCCCGCGCCATGAACATGCGGTTGAACGTGCCGCCGTTCCACATGTCCGGCGCCGTGCCGCTCACCGTGAGGTAGTTCATCACCGGGTTGCCCTGCGCGTCCGTCTTCTTCGGCGCGCCGTGGCAGAGGCCGTACTTCCCGCCCGAGAAGAAGGGCGTGATGTTGATGGTGTACTCGTTGGTGCCGGGGTTGAAGTCGCCCGGGGACAGCATGCCCGCGTCGTCCTCGGTGACGATCATGTACAGGCGCTTGCCCGTGTACTTCTTGCGGAAGGCCTCCGCCTGCTGCTTGCACTGCGGATCCACGAGCGCCCCGTCACACTCGCCCACGTACTTCTCCAGGAAGGCCCCCAGCCCGCCCAGGGGCTCGGACTCGTCACGCAGCTTCGCGAAGCGTGAGTCGACGTCGGCCAGGGCGAGCGTGGGCACAAGGAGGGCGAAGGCGGCGGCCAGGATGCGATTCACGGCGGGAAACTCCGGAAAAAGAGGGGGGAAGGACAGCCCGGGGATGGTGCCACTCCCGCCGCGCCGGGGGCAGCGCTTTCCCGTGAACCGGAACATGGTGAGTCACAGTGCGTCAGGGTGGATGTAGGTGATTATTTGCCTACATCTGGCTACCGTGTAGTTTGCCCCTGTCCCCACCTGTTTCGGAGCCCTCCCCGCATGAACACGCAGCCCCAGGAACGCCGCTCCCACCTGCGCTTCGACAAGATCTTCACCGTGTACCTGTCCACCCAGGACGGGATGATGCGGGGCATCGGCCGCAACATCAGCGCGCGGGGCATGTTCATCGAGGTGCGCGACTCGCTGGGGCTGGGCGAGAAGCTGAAGGTGACGTTCGCGGGCGAGGACGGCACGGAGATGACGTGCCTGTGCGAGGTCCGCTACCAGGTGGCGCTGGCCTTCGGCCGCAAGGACGGGCGTCCCGGCAACAGCCGCGGCGTGGGCCTGCGCATCGTGGCCTACGAGACCATGGACGACGCGCCGCTGCTCCTGGTGGACCGCGAGCGGGTGATGCACTGAAACACCACGGGGCACGGCCCTTCCCCCATTGAGCGGGAAGACACCGTGCCCCGGGGGGCGACGCAGGAATCGGTGAGGCCGGTTACTGCGAGAAGCCTTCCAGCAGGTAGTGGGCTTCGATGCGCTTGAGCGCGAGGATCATCGCGGCGCAGCGGCTGTCCACCGGCTTCCCGATGCAGTACGGGCGGCTGTCGTGCATCTCCGTCTTGCGCGGCTGGTTGCGCGAGATGTCCCGGATGATGCGGTAGTTGCGCTTCATGGCGCGCTCGAGGCGCTGATCGACTTCCGCCTCGCTCCAGCGCTCCATGCGCTTGTTCTGGATCCACTCGTAGTAGGACACCGTCACGCCGCCGGCGTTGGCGATGATGTCCGGGATGAGCTCGATGCCGCGCTTCTGCAGGACGCGGTCGGCCTCCGGAGTGGTGGGGCCGTTGGCGCCTTCGGCGATGAGCTTGACCTTGAGGCGCTCCGCGACGTCCGCGGTGATCTCACCCCCCAGGGCCGCGGGGACGAGGATGTCCGCCTGCACGTCCCAGAGGTCCTTCTTCTCGATGCGCTGGGCGCCGGGGAAGCCCACGACAGAGCGCTTGAGGTTCTTGGGGTCCGCCACGTACGCGGACAGCGCGTTCACGTCGATGCCGTCGCCGTTGAAGATGGAGCCGTCGGCGTCGTTCACCGCGAGCAGGCGCGCGCCCATGTTCGCCAGGATGTTGGCGGCGTGGCTGCCCACGTTGCCGAAGCCCTGGAGGACGAAGGTCTTGCCCTTCACGCTCTCGCCGCGGTCGGCGTAGTAGTCCTCGATGCAGAACGCGACGCCCTGGCCGGTGGCCTTGCCGCGGCCTTCCGAACCACCGATGCGCACGTCCTTGCCAGTGACGATGCCGCGCAGGTTGTGGCGCTCGCGCTCACCGTCGGAGAACTGGCGGTACAGGAGCGCCATGATCTCCGGGTTGGTGCCCACGTCCGGCGCCGGGATGTCGATGTTCGGCCCGATGAGGCTCTTGAGCCGGTACATGAAGCGCAGGGTGATGGCCTCCAGCTCCTCGCGGCCGTACTCGCGCGGATCCAACTGGATGCCGCCCTTGCCGCCGCCGAACGGGACCTCCGCGATGGCCGTCTTCCAGGTCATCTCCGCGGCGAGCGCCTTGAAGAGATCCAGGGACACCTCGCGGTGGTAGCGCAGACCGCCCTTGTAGGGGCCACGGGCCTGGTTGTGCTGGACGCGGTAGGCCTTGAAGCGCTGCGACTCACCGGGGACCAGCTGGTACACCAGACCGTCCGGCAGCCGCAGGTGGCCGTGGCGGATGGCGACGTCCGAGCCCAGCAGGGCGCGGCCGTTCAGGATGAGGTTGCCGTTGGCCAGGCGCTCCAGGCCTTCGGGGTTGCGCACCTGGGTGACGGAGAGGTCGGCGAAGGACTTCGCCGCCTCCGCGGACAGCGGCACGAGCCGGTCCTTGAGCTTCGCGGTGACGTAGAAGATGTGCTCGTAGTCGGGCTCTTCGAGCTCCAGACGCACCCGCTTGTCCAGGCCGATGAGATCCGCCGCGTAATTAAAGATCTCCATCGCCTCGGTGTAGATGGTGCGCTTGGGCGTAGGGGCCGGGGCGCGCATGAAAGTCTCTTCGCTGGCCATGATGGAACGTGCTCCTTGAGGGCCCACCCGGATGGGGGCCACTGGGGAAAGCGGCGCCCTTATGAGCACAGCCGCCACGGGGATTCAACCAGTCTGGCGGCAGGCCATTTCTCCAAATTATGGAGAAAAGTCGCGGGCTTAGCCGACGCGGTGTGTCACCCCAACGAATGCGCCGTGTCATGAATGTCAGGGCTTCTGGGCCTTAGAAGCGGGCGTGGGGGAGGGCGCTTGAAAAGTCGCGGAGAAACTCCTTGCCGGGTCCGGATACGGATGGTACTTACGCGCCGCCTCGGTGCGCCGACATAGCTCAGTTGGTAGAGCAACTGATTCGTAATCAGTAGGTCTCCGGTTCAAATCCGGATGTCGGCTCCAAGAAGAAGAAGGCCGGTTGCCCCTGTGGCAGCCGGCCTTTTTCATTTTCGCGCTCCGGAGATTCGCATGCGGCTGCCATGGCTGGTGCTGGCCCTGTTCTGGGTGCTGGCCGGGTGTGGCGGTGGGGCGAAGGTCGTCCGGCTCGACACGGGGCGCGGTGCGCCGGTCGTCCAGGTGCCTCGTGCGGATGGATCCACCCCTCGGGTCGCGCTCGGTGGGGCTGCTCTGAAGGAGGCGGTGGCCCGGCTGGCCCCGGGGCTTCGGCTGTCGCCGCGAGCCCAGGAGGCGGCACGGCGCCTCTTTGAAGTGGAGCCTCGGAGCGGTTCGTATCTGGTGGATCTGGAGCGCCGCCGCATCACGCCGGTCGGGGCTGGGGATCAACGTGCGGCTGAGTTTTCGCCGCCCGATGTGGAGCTGACTCGCGCGTATCTGCGTTGGTGTGGCCGGACCGGACGGACGGGTGACTGTCTGGGGCTCCTGAAGGAGAGCCCGGTCGTCGCGGGGGATGCGCGCTTCGCCCTGGCGCTCGCGCTGGCGAAGGGGGCGGTGCTGGATGAGCTGTGGGACGCCGTGAAGGACATGGCGAATCCCGAGGCGCTGATGCAGGCCGCACTCTGGACTGCGGCCACATATGCGTTGCTCTGGACCGTGCCAGAGCCCGCGACGAAGGGCGTGGCGGCGGTGCTCACGGCGGCGCTCATTGGCTACGTGGGCATCGATACGTTCTGGGCGCTCATCCAGGGCTTCCGGCACCTGATGGCCGAGTCGGATGCGGCGCTGACATTCGACGCGCTGCGCGGGGCGGGGGAGCGGTTCGGCAAGGTGATGGGCCGGCAGGCGGCGCGCGCGTTCGTGATGCTGGCGACGGCTGCGATTGGGAGTACAGGCGCGACCCTGGGCGCGAAGCTCCCGGGCTTGCCAGGGGCGGCTGGGGCCGCTGTCCGGGTCGAAGCGGAAGCCGGCGTTGTCTATTCAGCGGTGGGGCAGGTTGAAACCGTGGCCGTGGCGGCGGACGGATTCACGTTCGGCCTCGCGCCTGGCGCCGTGGCCATGTCCACGCGCGGCACGGGATCCAGCACTGGCCGTCTGGTCTGAAGGCGTGGAAGTCCTTCAGTGGATTCAAGAAAGCAATGGGCCCGGCGGGCAGCGGCAAGCAGTGGCACCACATCGTCGAGCAGACGCCCGGGAACGTGCAGCGTTTTGGGGCCGAGTCCATACACAACACGGAGAATGTCATTGCCGTTGATGCGAGAATCCATGAGCGGCTCAGTGCGTATTACTCCTCCAAGCAGCCCTTTGCTGGAACAGGGACCGTTCGTGAATGGCTTCGTGGGCAGTCTTACGCGCAACAGAGGGAGTTTGGCATCCGGCAGCTCAAGAGATTTGGAGCGATTCCATGAAGGCAGATGCTTGGAAGAAGCTCTCCATTGAGGAGTTGATGGAGAAGTTTCAAGAGGCCTCCGCGAAACACGGACGCCTTCTGGATGCGCTGAAGACGCGGGCCGCGAACAAGGAGTATGACCGAGTCATTGCCATAGAAGCGGAGCTGAGGGGGCGCGGTGAGAAAGCGCAGGGCGGAATCCTGTCGCTGCTGGGCGACCCAGAGCCGGGGACCCGGTTCTGGGCGGCGACGTCCGCTCTGGGGTTCTCCTCCGCGGAGGCGGAGCGAGTCCTTGCCGAACTCGCGAAGCCACCCCTGAGCCAGGTTGGCCTCAGTGCCGCGGTGCTACTGGATGCGTGGAGAGACGGGAGCTATACGCCCAAGTGGGGACAGCCGGTGTCACCTGGAAACCTGGACCCGGGGTAACGAGCTCGCGCCCCCCTCGAAGGACGGCTCCAGGGCTCCCGGGGGAGGGTGGCCCTGGCCGGCGCACCCCCTGGAGACCTGAACCCGCCGATAAGCGCAAGGCTGCCCGCCGGGCTTCTTCCTCTGGTACGGAGGGGGGAATCTGTCGCACAACGTCGCCCGTTAACTGGCGCGTTCGGGTGGTCTAGAACACCGCCGGCCCTCTTCTGGAGCAACAACCGTGAGCAGTCTCATGAAGGAGTCCGTGCTGCGCGTGCACCACTGGACTGACACCCTCTTCAGCTTCGTCACCACGCGGGACCCGGGTTTCCGCTTCGCCAGCGGCCAGTTCACGATGATCGGCCTGGAGGTCGAGGCCCGCCCGCTGCTGCGCGCCTACAGCATGGTGAGCGCGCACTATGACGACCACCTCGAGTTCCTGAGCATCAAGGTGCCCGGCGGGCCCCTGACCTCCCGGCTGCAGCACCTGAAGGAGGGCGACAACATCCTGGTCAGCAAGAAGGCGACCGGCACGCTCGTCCTCAAGCACCTGCTCCCCGGCAAGAACCTCTACATGCTGAGCACCGGCACGGGCCTGGCTCCCTTCCTCAGCCTGGTGAAGGACCCGGAGATGTACGAGCAGTTCGACCGCGTCATCCTCACGCACACCTGCCGCCGGGCCGAGGAGCTGGCCTACCACGACCTCTTCCTCCACGAGCTGCCCCACAACGAGTTCTTTGGGGAGCTGGTGAAGCAGAAGCTCACGTACTACCCGAGCGTCACGCGCGAGGACTTCCGCAACACGGGCCGCATCACCGACCTCATCCGCAGCGAGAAGCTGTTCAACGACGTGGGCCTGCCGCCGCTGAACCCGGAGACCGACCGGGTGATGCTCTGTGGCAGCCCCGGCATGCTCTCGGACCTCACGACCATGCTGGAGGAGCGCGGCTTCCGGGAAGGCACCCCCGGAGAGGCCGGCCACTACGTCACGGAGAAGGCCTTCGCGGAGCGCTGAGCGGCCACGACCCGCGGACTACTTGAGCGGGTTGTAGCCGGGCTTCTTGTAGAGGCGGTCCCACTGGCCGGCGATCTCCGGCCGGTAGACCGTCTCCGCCCAGTCCGTCGGGGAGACCTCCTCGATGGCGACCGAGATGGAGCCCTCCGCGCTGCCGAGGGCCTCCATCACGTCCTTCACGATCCGCTCGGCGAGCTGGGCCTTCTGCTGCTCGGACTTGCCAGGGTAGAGCTTCACGGTGACGTGGGGCATGCGCCGATCCTCTACTTCTGGGACGGGTCCTTCGCGGGGGCTGGTGTCTTGAACGTCTCCTTCGCGACGTTCATCGCGGACAGGGCCTTGGGCCAGCCGCAGTAGAAGGCCAGGTGCGTGAGCGCCTCGACGAGCTCCGGCTCCGAGACGCCGTTCTCCCGGGCCTTCTTCAGGTGGAAGGGCAGCTGTTCCGTGTTGCCGCCCATGGTGAGCGCGGCGACGGTGACGAGGCTGCGGTCGCGGGGCGCGAGCTCCGTGCGCTCCCAGACGTCGCCAAACAGCACGTCATCCGTGAGCTGCACCATCTTGGGCGCGAAGTCGCCCATCTGCTGCTTCAACGCGGAAGGTTCCTTCTTCATGGTCATGGCTCCCTGTGGCGCGGATGCGCCCTTGGCGTATTGCGTGTCGCTGACCTTCTCCAGCCAGGTGACGGCCTTGCCGTCGCTCTCCTCCTGGACGGCGATGTGGGTCATCCGGGTGGTCGCCGTGGCGCCGTGCCAGTGCTTGACGCCCGCGGGGATGCGCACGACGTCGCCCTCCCGGAACTCTTGAACGGGGCCGTCCCAGCGCTGGATCCACCCGGTGCCACCCGTGACGATGAGGGTCTGTCCCAGAGGATGGACATGCCACGCGGTGCGGGCGCCGGGCTCGAAGGTGACGGAGCCACCGGTCGCCCGCCCGGGCGGCATCGCTCCGAAGAGGGCCTGCCGGTGCACGGTGCCGGTGAAGTGCTCGGCCTCCGCCAACTCCACGGGCCGTGAGCCTCCGCGCGAGATGGCGATCTCCTGGGGCGGTGTCGCCGCCACTGGGGCCCCCAAGGGAAGGGCCAGGGCGAAGAGGAAGCATGACAGAGGTCTCATGCCTGGAGGGGTACGCCCGTCGCCCGCCGGTGGCCAGGAGGCCGGGCCTGAATGGGCTTTGAACCCAGGTTTGACAATGAGGGCGATGTGAAGCTCTACACCCGGGCTTCAATCCCTTTGCAACGGGATGGTTCGCTCGCAAGGCATTGAATTGCACGCGCAGGCTTGTTTTCGATATTCAGACAGGCGCGGTACTCACCGAGAGGAGCTCCCGATGCTGACGCGTGTCGTGAAGAGTGCTTTCGTCGTGATGGGGCTGTCCCTGGCGCTGGCCTGCGGTGGAACGGAGGCGGCGGACGCCGAGCAGACGGAAGGCATCTCCGCCGATGTCCAGGCGCCCACGACGGAGGCGGTCTCGGATGACGTCTCCGCCCAGAACAAGCCGGGCTGCGGCGCCTGGAAGCAGCCGTGTTGCGAGTTGAAGTACTGCAACTCCGGGCTCGAATGCGATCCCTCGACCCTGAAGTGCCTGCTCTAAAGCCATTCCGGCTGCTGGCCACCTGTGTTCTGGTGGCCGGCAAATGGAAGGGCTGCGAATGAGATACCTGCTGCTCCTGATTCCTCTGCTGTCGAGCTGTGCCTCGTCACCCAGAAGCGAAGCCCCTCCGGTTTCAGACGCCGACCGGATCGTCCGGGAACTCTGCGACAAACAGATGGCGTTGCTGGGGGAGGAATCCCACCACGGCAGTGCCAGGACCGTGGCCTTCAAGGCGGAGTTGACCCGCCGGCTGGTGGAGGAGTGCCAGTACGACGCCTTCTTCATCGAGACAGGCACCTACGACTTCCTCCACATCCAGACGCTCTTGAAAGCGGGCCAGCCCGTCAGCGATGACATGCTCGTGGCTGCCATTGGCGGGATGTGGGCCAGTCCGGAGATGGCGCCCCTGATTCCATTCCTGGCCGGGCGGCTCCGGGCGGGGACCCTCGCGGTCGGTGGAATCGATGATCAGATCAACAGTGGCACCTGGGCGCAGAAGGAGATGGCGCGTGAGCTCATCCCCTGGTTCAACGGCCTGGGGCAGGCGGAGTGCGGCGAGGCCTTCGATTGGCACCTGGCCTGGCGGTACGACGAAGCCCGCCCGTACACGGCGGAGACCCCGAAGGTCCTCCTGGGCTGCGCGAAGGCGTTGGAGTCGGCGTTCTCCAAGCCCGGAGCGTCAGCGACGCAAGAGCAGCTGCAACTGGCCCGCAATCTGGTGCGGAACCTCACCCGTGAGGCCGCCGCGCGGGCCCGGAAGCAGGCGCAGCCGGATGGGCCCAGGGACTGGGGTTATGACATTTCACGAGATCGCTCCATGTTCATGAACCTGGAATGGCTCCTGTCCCAGTCCCCCCAGCCCCGGAAAGCCATTGTCTGGACTGCCACCGTTCATGCCGCGAAGGACATGTCGAGCCTGGAGTCGGACGACCGGCAGCGGATCCCCCTCGGCACCTATGTCCGTGAGCGGTTCGGGGACCAGTCCTTCGTGCTGGGGTTCTCCGCGAGCTCCGGGCGCTATTCCATCGGAACCAGTCCCCACACGTTTGACCTCGCACCCGCGACGCCCGATTCGCTGGAGGGCCAGGCGTTCTTGAACCACGCCGCGGACACCCGGTATCTGGATGGGCGCCAGCTTCGTGAGCTTGGGCCCAGGGTGGCCCGTCCCCTGACCTATTCGGCGTGGACGAAGGCCCCCTGGGCAACGGTCATGGATGGGCTGCTGATCGTCCGGGAGGAGTCCCCTTCGCGCAAGGCGGCCCGCTAACGCCCCCTCCGTACGACCCGGAGGTGAACGCGGTGAACGACGCCGGGGCGGAACGTCGTTCTCCATCGACGGTAGGACAGCCTTGGGGGAGGGGGCGTCACGTGCGCCCTCCGCCCGTCAGACATCGCCATGCACCCAGGGGCGGCTCTCCCTGGAGGGATGGGCATGCATAGCGTGCGTCTCCCTGCCCGGAGGCCGGCGATGGCTCGACCGCCCAGACCGAAGACGCCGCCCCCCCGCTGCCTCCCCCTGAGCGCGCCCATGTCCCCGCGCTTCCGTCGACGCTGTCTCGCGGCCCTGCTGGTGCTGTTCGCGGGTGCCCTGGCACTCATTCCCTTGCGTGCCAGGGCCCAGGCTGATGCCCCGGTCATCCTGCGCTGAGGACGCTGTCGCGGCGTCAGAGCACGCTCTTGCCGAGCGCCAGCACCACCTCGATGAAGCGCCGGTCGACGAGGAGCAGGGGCACCATGGGCGCCATGGCCGCGGCGACGACGGCCAGCGCCGCGCGGATGTCCACCGGGAACCAGCGCATGCCGCGCGCGACGTTGAAGGACGTATTCAGGTCCGTCTGCGAGGAGAACTCGGGCGCGCCCAGCGGCTCCAGTCCCTTCGGTACCTCGTGGTGGAACCACCGCTGCTCGAAACGCCGCGAGTGCCAGGACGCCACACCCGAGTAGGAATGGTCCCCCCTTCGCTTCGCCAGCAAGAGCTGACGGAAGAAGAACATCAGCGGCGAGAAGACGACGGCGAGGCAGATGAGCGCGAAGGCGAACAGGTGAAGGGCGTAGCCGGAGAGGTTCGCGCTGGAGGCGTGCACCAGACGCTGCGCGGTGAGCGTGGAGGACAACGCGAGGACGATGACCGAGAAGCTGGCCTGGGATGTGCCCAGGAAGCCCAGGCCGCCCGTCGAGTCCGGATGGGTGGGCACGAAGGCGAGCGGCAGCCTGGAGACCTTGAACAGGAACATCGCCCACAGGATCGCCCGCCACAGCCAGCGCAGGAGCAGGAACCGGATGATCGGCATGCTCACCGCGAGGTACCACCACCCGGCCAGGGTGAGCGGGCCCCCGGGCTCCGCATGGAGCCAGGCCGGACGGTTCGGCAGGTAGGGCAGGTGCACGAAGGACGGGGCGAAGGCGATGACCATCAACCCGGCCTCGATAAGGCCGTTTCGCCGCCTCCGCATTGCGTCGCGAGCAATGGCCTCGTAGCGGGGCAGGTGCTTCGCATCAATCAGCTCCGAGATGACGAAATGGCGCACGGCCGCCGCGAGGCGCATGTCGATGTATCCGTCGGCCGCGACGAGCAGCGGTAGGGACACCAGGAACTCGACATGGGTCGCCACGTTGCGCAGGAAGGCGTGTGCCAGCTGCCCGCCCTCCAGGAGCGACAGGACGAGGAGCGGCAGCCAGCTCACCAGCACCAGGATGGCGATGCGCACGGGCAGCGAGACCCGGTCGAGACGGGGGAAGCGGTGCCGCCGGTCGAGCGAGGTTTCCTGGACCAGCGAGAAGTCGAGCAGCGAGGCGGGGACGTCCATGGTCCTCCCAAAGCTGTGCCGTGGGGGTGGCTCCCGCCAGTCGGTGAGGCAACCAGGCTGTCAAAGGCAGGTCACCTGCCGCGCTGACGCATCAATTCGAGCAGGGCCAGCGCATCGCCGCCCTGACCCGCGAGCGCTTCCATCATCCCCGCCTGGTCTTCCGCGGAGCGGTTCTGGCCCAGCTTGAACTTGCCCTGCAATTCCTCGATGGGCAGCTCGAAGCCGACGATGTGCTCCAGCAGCTGCGCGCGGACCTCCTCCGGCAGGTGGGCCGCGTGGCCGGGGGCTCCGCTCGCGGGCTCGTACTGCGCCAGCATCAGGTCGATCAGCTTCGACAGCTCCGCCTGCGTGTCGAAGATTCGCGGACGCCCGAGCGCGTGCACCACCGCGTAGTTCCACGTCGGCGCGGAGGGCTGCACCTTGTACCAGGTGGGGGAGATGTACGCGTGGGGCCCATGGAAGACGCAGAGGGCCGGCCGCTCGCCGTCGAAGTCCTTCCAGTGCGGGTTGGCGCGCGCCAGGTGCCCCAGCAGCGTGCCCTTGTCGCCCCGGTCCGGTATCAGCATGAGCGGCAGGTGCGAGACGTTGAGCCCCGAGCCGTGCGAGATGACCGTGCTGAAGGCGTGCTGCTTCATGAACGCGTGCAGCGTGGGGAGGTCCGACTCCTGGAAGCTTCGGGGCGTGTAGAGCATGCGGTCCGGACAGCCTTGCACGCCCCCGAGGGTGGGAGAAGCAGCTCGCTACGGTCCGCGGGCCTGCTCCTGCGACGGCAGGCCCAGGGCGGCCGCCAGCTCCGTGAGCTTCGCCTGCACCTTGCGCATGTTGTCCGGGCCCATGCGCAGCAGGTGCTTCTCGGCCGCGCCCAGCGCTTCCAGGTTCGGATCCGCGTAGACGTAGAGCGCGCCCTTCGGCGTGAGCTCGGGAGGCGTCTTGGGGACGGGGACCCGGGTGAGACGTCCAATGGCTTGCGACAGGGTCGTCTCCAGGCTCCGGCCCGGTGGGGCCAGCTCCGCGTGGGCGGCGTCCAGGAGCGGCTTGAGCTCCTGATACACCTGTCCCGCCTTCTTCGTGTCCAGGGAGGTGATGACGCGGGCCACTCCGTCGTAACGGGTATGGCTTTCGGGCGCCGTCACCGTGTGGCCGTGACGCTTTGTCACGCGGAAGGTCCCGGCGGGCGCCATGAAGGACAGGGGCATGCGCGGGCTCTGGCCTTCGGCGATCAGGTTCACGGACGCGGCGAAGCGGCGGGCCAGGTCCTCGGAGGACAGCCAGCGCGCGGAGTCCGCGTCAGTGGAGAGTCCCTTCAACAAATCCCTCACGCGAGCGTCGGTGCCGGAGAGCTGCACCGCCGGGGGCGCGGGCGGCGCCGGGGGCGTGGGCTCCGCGATTGCCGGCGCAGGGGCGGGAGGCGGCTCCGACGTGCGCAGGAGGAAGTAGCTTGAACCGCCCAGGAGCGTCACGACGGCGGCGATGCCCAGGGGCCAGCGCAGGGAACGGGCAGGAGACGGCGGAAGGGGGGCGTTTTCGCTGGGGCTCATGTGGATGGGGACTCGGTGGGAGGTCGAAGAAGGGTCTACAGCTCGCCAGCGCGGGCCTGTTCGGCCAGGCGGAAGGAGAACTCCGCGCGGCGGTTCTTCTCAGGCGTGTTCGCGTCCGCGGGCCGCTCCTCTCCGTAGGAGATGACGGAGATGCGGCCGGGCTCGACACCCAGGTTCACCAGGTAGGCGCGCACGCTGGCGGCGCGGCGCTGGCCCAGCGCGATGTTGTATTCGGTCGTGCCCAGCTCGCAGGTGTGGCCCGCCACCGTCACCTTCGCGAGGCTGCGCTGACGCAGGGCCTGGGCGATGCGCGACAGCTCGTCGGTGGCCTCGGACGGGAGCAGGGAGGAGTCGAGCGGGAAGTAGATGGGCGCGGCGTTGAGCGCCGCGAGCGCCTGCTCCGTGTCGTCAGGCGTGGGCTGCGCCGCGTTGCCACGGTCGCTGGCGGTGGGGGCCGGCGTGTGGGTCGCCGCGTCGGCGGTGCTGGTGTTGGCCGCGCGCCTGGCGCAACCAGAGAGGCCAATGACTGACATCAGGAGGAACAGGTGGGTTCGGTTCATGCCCTGATACATGAGCAAGGGCTGTGCCGCGGTCCCTCCGTCTGGCGTCTCGCGCGGGGTGGCGCGATGACTCGCAAAGCGCGTCGTCCTAGCGTTGCGAAACGCCGCTGTCCGTCTTCTCCCGACGGTGGATGGTGGAGACATCAATCCCCAACAGCTCCGCCGCGCGCGTCTTGTTGCCTCCACAGCGGGCGACCACCCACGCGATGTATTCACCCTCCAGCTGTCTCAGCGGCACCACCTGTCCGTGGGCCGCGGCCAGCGGGTGGACCTCTGGCGCTGCGTCCGCGGTGTGCAGGCGCAGCTGGGCCAGGTCCACGGTGGGCTGCGCGCCCAGGACCACCAGCCGCTCCACCAGGTTCTCCAGCTCGCGCACGTTGCCGGGCCAGGGCATGCGCGCGAGCGTGGCCACGACCTCCGGGGACAGGGCGGTGACGGCGGAGCGCGGATTGCGGGCGCGGGCCTGCGCCACGAAGTGCTCCGCGAGCTTCGGGATGTCCTCCATGCGCTCGCGCAGCGGCGGCACCCGGAGCGAGACGACGTTGAGCCGGTAGAAGAGGTCCGCCCGGAAGCGGCCTTCCTTCACGCGTGCGTCCAGGTCCTGATGCGTGGCGGCCAGGATGCGCACGTCCACGCGGCGTGAGCCATCCGCGCCCACGGCGCGCACCTCGCCGTCCTGGAGGACGCGCAGCAGCTTCGCCTGGAGCTCCGGGGGCATGTCCCCGATTTCGTCGAGGAAGAGCGTGCCTCCGTCCGCCTCCACGAAGAGGCCCCGGCGCGTGGTGGTGGCGCCGCTGAAGGCGCCCTTGATGTGGCCGAACAGCTCGCTCTCCAGCAGGGCGTGGGGCAGGGCGGTGCAGTTGACCGCCACGAAGGGCGCCTGGCTCCGGGGCCCCTCGGAGTGGAGCGCCCTGGCCACCAGCTCCTTGCCGCTGCCGCTCTCGCCGCGGATGAGCACCGGCGCCTCCGAGGCCGCCACGCGGTCGATGAGCTCATAGAGCGTCCGCATGGGCACGCTGTGGCCCAGGAGCGAGCCCAGGCCGCCGCGCTGGGCCACCTGGCGCTTGAGGTCGCGGTGCTCGGTCCGCAGGCGCCGGGACTCCAGCGCGCGCCCGACGTGGAGCAGGACCTCGTCCAGGCGGAAGGGCTTGGTGAGGTAGTGGTAGGCGCCGCGCCGCATCGCCTCCACGGCGCTCTCCACCGCGCCGAAGGCGGTCATCAGGAGCACCGGAAGCTCCGGGTCGTGCCGGCGCGCCGCCGCGAGCACGTCCAGCCCGTCCACCTCCTCCATGCGCAGGTCGCACAGGACGACGTCGTAGACGCGGGCCCGCAGCTGCGCGATGGCGTCCGCGCCGCCCGTGGACAGGTCCACGCGGTAGCCCGCGTCCGTGAGGGGCTCCTTCAACATCTGTCCCATCTCCTCGTGGTCATCCACCACGAGGATGCGCGCGCTAGACGGCATGCCGTTCCTCCCAGCCGGAAGCGGCGGCCACCGGCCACCGCAACGTGACGACGGTGCCGCGGCCGGGCTCGCTTTCGACCCCCACCTGGCCACCGTGGTTGCGGACAATCTGTGCCACCACGCTCAGCCCCAGGCCCGTGCCCTGGCCCCGCTTCTTGGTGGTGAAGAAGGGGTCGAACACCTGGTGCAGGTGCTCCGGCGCGATGCCCCGCCCATCGTCCTGGACGCGGATCTCCACCGCCTGGGCGTCTGCCGCCATGCACGCCGTGGCGCTCAGCCGCACGTGGCCTCCGGCGCTGCACGCGTCACAGGCGTTGAGGGTGAGGTTGAGCAGCACCTGCTGGAGCTGATCCGCGTCCGCCGCGAGGCTGGGCAGCCGCTCGGGCACGTCCAGCTCGAAGTGGACGTGCCGGCGCTCGGCCTCCACGTCGAGCAGCTCCTGGAGGCCTCGCACGAGAGGCGCCAGGGGGACGACGCCGGCCCGCGCGGGCTGGAGCCGTGAGAGGTCCAGCAGCTGGCGGATGATGCGGCTCACCCGGTCGATCTGCGTGACGATGGCGTTGAGGCCCCGGCCCTGCGGGTGCTCCACGCCGCCCACCTTCTGGAGCATGTATTCGGCGTGGCCCCGGATGATGCCCAGCGGCGTGCCGATTTCATGGGCCACGCCCGCGGCGAGCACGCCCACCGTGGCCAGCTTCTCCGCGCGCAGGAGCTGGTCCTCCAGCATGCGCACGTTGCTCAGGTCCTCCAGCACCAGCAGCGTGCTCGCCTCTCCGTCGCCGTGCTCCAGCGGGACGGCGTGGACGTTGAACTGATCCTTCTCGTTGAAGAGGCTGAGCGGCTCGCCGTGCAGGCTGCGCACGGCGCCCTTGTCCCGCGCGGCCAGCACCAGCGCCGTCAGCCGCTGCACCGCGGCCGTGGGCGCGGTGGGGAAGGCCTCCGGCAGGGTGCTCCCCACGGCGGTGGCCGGCAGGCGCGCGCGCAGGGCCTGGTTCACGGCGCTGATGCGGCCCTCGCGGTCGAGGGCCAGGATGCCCGTGGGGATGTGGTCGAGGATCTTCTGCGTCTTCTCGTGCAGGTGCGCGAACCTCGCGGCGTGGCGCAGGGTCTCCCGCAGCGCCACCTCCCGGCGGTTGGCGAGCACCACGTAGGTCCCGAACGCGACCAGGAACACCGCCACCAGCAGCGCCGCCAGCGACAGGCGCAGCACCAGGGTGCGCTCGTGGGCGCGCAGGGCGCTGGTGGAGGAGAGCGTGGCCACCGACCAGGAGGCCTCGCCTCGCATGCGCAGGGGGCGGAACGTGGCCACCGCGTCCGCGGACCCCAGGCCCAGGCGCGTGGCCTCCGCCTCGTTGAGCCGCAGCGTCCCGGCCGCGCCCGCGCGCATCCGCGCCACCAGGGTGCGCAGGCCCGGCACGAGCTTGCCTTCGGGTTCATCCAGCCGCCGGTGCCAGGACGCGAGCGCCGGGTCGCTCATGGGCGCGGGCGTGCCGTGGGCGCCCAGGAGGAGCACGCGCGTGTTCTCCTCTACCGTCACCATGCGCAGCGGCGCGAAGAGCGGTTCGGTGTCCACGAGGATGGCGACGGCGCCTCCGCCCCCGGGTGTATCGGAGTCGATGCGGATGGCGAAGACGCGCATCCACCCGGAGGACGCGGCGCCTTCAATGGGGTACGAGGGAATGACGTGCCCCGGCGGGGCCGTGAGTGCCTGCCGCGCGGTGTCCGTGAGCGCCGGAGGATGGACGGCCTCCCTCGGCAGGTGGCGCGACTTGTGGTCGACCAGGAAGAGCCGCTCCTCGCCGTCCGGCCCCAGCACGGCGATGGCCCGGTACTGGCCCACGGCCTCCAGCAGGGCGCGCAGCTCGTTGTGATGGTCTCCAGCGGAGCCGGGCTGGGCGAGCAGCTCGCTTGCGAAGCGCAGGTTGTCCCCCAGGTCCTCCAGCGACCGGGCGACACCGCTGGCGGCCTCCTCCAGCTGGGCCTGCCGGTCGCGCCCGAACTGTTCCACGAGCGCCTGCCGGTCGCGCTGGATGAACCACACGGCTCCGCCCGCCACGCTGGCCAGGGCAACGAGCAGGAGGACGAGGGGGACGAGGAGCCGGTGCATGAAGTGCGAGGGAGTCCCCACAACGCAAGGCCCGGGCCAGCCGTTCCCTCCAGGGGCCGGCGCCTTGCATTGCACCGCGACCGCCGCAATTCACCACACCGGGGCTGGCACTTTGCCGGACCTGTCCGGGGCCACCCCCTGGCGGGCCTGGGCTAGAGTGGCCGCCCCCCCAGACGGAGACCGAGCCTGAACATGAGCCAGAACCTCTACGACATCCCCCTCACCGGCATCGACGGCGCTCCCCGGACGCTCGGTCAGCACAAGGGCAAGGTCCTGCTGGTGGTGAACGTCGCCTCCAAGTGCGGCCTGACGCCCCAGTACGAAGGCCTGCAGAAGCTCTACGCGAGCCGGCAGGGGCAGGGCCTGGAGGTGCTGGGCTTCCCCGCGAACAACTTCATGGGGCAGGAGCCGGGCAGCGAGGCGGAGATCCAGCAGTTCTGCACCTTGAAGTACGACGTGACCTTCCCGCTGTACTCGAAGATCTCCGTGGTGGGGCAGGACAAGCACCCGCTCTACCACGCGCTGACGGGCGCCATCCCGGACGCCACGGGCGAGGGGCCCATGCGCGCGAACCTCAAGGGCTACGGCATTGAAGCCAACCCGAAGCCGGAGGTGCAGTGGAACTTCGAGAAGTTCCTCGTCAGCCGGGATGGCCGCGTCGTGGGCCGCTTCGCTCCGGACGTGACGGCGGAGGATCCGCGACTGGTCCAGGCCATTGACGCGGAGCTGGCGAAGCCGGCCTGAGCTCAGGCCTCCGGCGCGGGGACTTCAGTCCGTCCGCAGGCGCGGTTGGCCGGGACGGCCAGGTCGATCTTCTTGGGGCGGGGCAGGTGGAGGTTGTTCATCACCTCGATGAACTCCTCGCGGCTCCGTCCCGCGACCCGCGGGTTGTGGCGCTTCTCCTCGCCGATGCTCGTCACCGTGTTGCCGTGGTAGTCGTGCGCGGGAAAGACGAGCGTCGCGTCCGGGAGCTGGAAGAGGACGCGGGTGATGGAGTCGTAGAGCTGGCTCGCGCTCCCGTTCTGGAAGTCGGTGCGGCCATTGCCGCGCACCATCAGGGCATCCCCGGTGAACACGCGGTCGCCCAGCAGGTAGCTCACGCTGTCGTCCGTGTGGCCCGGCGTGGCGAGCACCTGGAAGGCGCACTGTCCGACGTGCACCGTGTCGCCGTGCCGCACCTGGAGGTCCGCGCATGGGGCCCCGCCCGTGCCGGCCACCACCTGGCACCGCGTGCGCTCCCGCAGCGTGCCGGACGCGGTGACGTGGTCCGCGTGCACGTGGGTGTCGAAGACGTGGGAGAGGACGAGCCCCAGCTCACCGACGAGCTTCAGGTCGCGGTCCACCTGCTCCAGCACCGGATCGATGAGGACGGCCTGGCCCGTGGCCTCATCCCCGATGAGGTACGTGTAGGTCGAGGACTCGGAGTCGAAGAGCTGGCGGAAGAGCATGTCGAAGTCTCCGGTCCATGGGGCCATGATACGGGGAGCGGTTCATCGGGCTCACGGCATCCCTGAATTCTTTGACAAAGATATGTCTTCTTCAATCGTCCTTCCGCTCGTGGGTGGAGTTCTCATCGGACTGAGTGCCTCGCTTCTGCTGCTCGCCCATGGGCGCGTGGCGGGCATCAGCGGTGTCGTGGGGGCGATGCTCGGCCCCATCCGGGGGGATGCCGCCTGGCGGGTCCTCTTCCTCGGGGGCCTGCTCACGGGGGGCCTGGTGCTGGCGTGGCTGCGTCCGGGCGGGCTCCCTGCCTCCGTGCCCCTGTCCCTGGGGCACCTGTCCCTGCTGGGGGGCGCCGGGCTGCTGGTGGGCTTCGGCTCCCAGCTGGGCAATGGCTGCACCAGCGGCCACGGCGTCTGTGGCATCAGCCGGGGCTCCGTGCGTTCCATCGTGGCCACGCTCACGTTCATGGCCACCGGGGCGCTCACCGTCTTCTTCGTCCGCCACGTGTTCTGACCCATGCGTTCTTCTCTCTTCGCGTTCCTGAGCGGATTGCTCTTCGCCCTCGGGCTGGAGCTGGGCGGCATGACGGACCCGGCGAAGGTCCTGGCCTTCCTCGACGTCGCGGGCGACTGGGACTTCCGGCTCGCGCTGGTGATGGGCGGTGCCATCGCCGTGCACGCGCCGCTGCGGCGCCTCATCCTCCGTCGCGAGCGGCCCCTGTTCGCCGCGACGTTCCCGTCCTTTCCCCGTCAGCGGGTGGAGGCCGGGCTCGTGGGCGGCGCGGCGCTCTTTGGCGTGGGGTGGGGGCTCGCTGGCTACTGCCCCGGGCCCGCGCTCACGTCGCTCACGAGCGGTGCCGTGGGGGCGTGGGTGTTCGTGCCGGCCATGCTCGTGGGGATGGCCGTGGCCCGGCGCCTGTCCGCGTGGCGGCGGGTGAAGCCCGTGGATCCGCCAGAGGCCGTGCGCGCGTAGTCGCGACCTGCCGCCCGCTGGGGACGCCCACGATGTGGACCCGGCAACGTGCGTTCGCCTCGCAGGGCAGCTGGCGCGGTGGGGGGGTCGTGGGCAGGCTCGCGGCTTGCCCTTATGAACGCTCCCTCATCCACACGGCGCGAGGCGTCTCCCTCCCTCAAGCCTTCCTCCGCCTCCGAGCACCACCGCGTGCTGATCATCGGCGGCGGCACCGCGGGCCTCACGGTCGCGGCGCGGCTGCGGCGCAAGGGCGTGCGGGGCGTCGCCGTGATCGAGCCCTCGGCGCAGCACTTCTACCAGCCGCTGTGGACGCTGGTGGGCGCTGGCGCCGCGGACATCGCGAGCACCGTGCGGTCGGAGGCGGACTACATCCCGAAGGGGACGCGGTGGATCCAGGACCGCGCGGAGGAGGTGGACCCCGTCCGTCAGCAGGTGCTCACGCGGGGCGGCGCGCGGCTGACCTATGACTTCCTGGTGGTCGCTCCCGGCATCCAGCTGGACTGGGACCGGGTGCGCGGCCTGCGCGAGGCGCTGAAGACGCCGTACGTGTCCAGCAACTACGACTTCCGGCTCGCGCCGAAGACGTGGGAGATGGTGCGGGCGTTCCAGGGGGGCACGGCCCTGTTCACCCATCCGGCCACGCCCGTGAAGTGCGCGGGGGCGCCGCAGAAGATCATGTACCTGGTGGCGGACCACCTGCGCCGCAGCGGGCTCACCGGGAAGTCGCGCGTCGTCTTCGGCTCGGGGGCCAAGGCGCTCTTCGGGGTGCAGCCCTACGCGCGGGTGCTGGAGGGCGTCGTGGACCGCTACGGCATCCAGACGCACTTCAGCCACGACCTGGTGGAGGTGCGCGCGCACAGCCGTGAAGCGATCTTCGCGGTGACGCGCGACGGGCGCCGGGAGTGGGTGACGCTGGGGTATGACCTCCTGCACGTCACGCCGCCGCAGAGCGCGCCGGACTTCATCAAGCGCAGCGCGCTGGCCCATCAGGACGGCCCGAACGCAGGCTGGGTCAAGGCGCACAAGCACACGCTCCAGCACCCCGACCATCCGAACGTCTTCGCCATTGGAGACGCGAGCGACCTGCCCACGTCGCGCACGGGCGCCGCCATCCGGGCGGAGGCGCCGGTGCTCGTGGAGAACCTGGTGGCCGTGATGGAGGGGCGCGAGCCCACGGCCCGGTACGACGGCTATGCGTCCTGTCCGCTGGTGACGGGCTACGGGCGGATGCTGCTCGCCGAGTTCGACTATGACGGCCGGCCCGCGCCGAGCCTGCCGTTCATCAACACGTTCGTGGAGCGCCGCGACCTGTGGCTGCTCAAGAAGTACGGCCTGCCGCGCCTGTACTGGGACTGGATGCTCCGTGGTCGCGCGTGAACACTGGTGGAAGTGAGCGCTCGACGGTGGGGCCCCTGCGTGCGAGCGTCACGGCCGTGACGCCCTACGACAAGATCTTCGAGAACAACAAGGCCTGGGCGGAGGAGCAGCTCCGCTCGGATCCGGACTACTTCACCAAGCTGTCGGTGTCGCAGCAGCCGGACTTCCTCTACATCGGGTGCTCGGACAGCCGCGTGCCCGCGAACCAGATCATGGGGCTGGCGCCAGGTGACGTCTTCGTTCACCGCAACGTCGCCAACCTGGTCAACAACGTCGACCTGAACGTGATGTCGGTCATCAACTACGCCGTCCGGCAGCTGGATGTGAAGCACATCATCGTCTGCGGCCACTACGGCTGCGGCGGCGTCCGCGCGGCGATGCAGCCCAAGGACCTGGGCATCCTCAACCCCTGGCTGCGCAACATCCGGGACGTGTACCGGTTCCACAAGCAGGAGCTGGACGGCATCGCGGACGAGACGAAGCGCTACGAGCGGCTGGTGGAGCTCAACGTCCTGGAGCAGAGCATCAACATCATCAAGACGGCCGCCGTGCAGAAGTCCTACCTGACACGAGGCTTCCCCATCGTGCACTCGTGGGTGTTCGACCTGCGCAACGGCCTCATCCAGGACCTGAAGCTGGACTTCGTCCAGACGCTCCACAACATCCAGGAGGTCTACGACCTCACGAAGGAGTGAGACTCCGGGGCTGACGACAGCGCCGGGGAGCGCGGCCTAGACCCGCGGAGATGATGACTCCGCGGCTCAGGGCATGGGTGTTCTCGCTCAACACCTTCGCCGCCGCGATGGCAGCGCTGTTCCTCGGCCTGCGCTTCTCCCTGCCCAGGCCGTACTGGGCGATGATCACCGTCTACGTCGTCAGCCAGCCGCTGTCCGGCACGCTGCGCTCGAAGGCCGTCTTCCGGCTGCTGGGCACGGTGCTGGGCGCGGGGATGGCGTGCGTGCTCGTCCCCCACCTGGTGAACTCGCCGGAGCTGCTGTCGCTCGCGATGGCGCTGTGGGTGGGCTGGTGCCTGTACCTGGCGCTCCTGGACCGCACGCCGCGCAGCTACGTCTTCATGCTGGGCGGCTACACCGCGGCCATCATCGGCTTTCCCGGCGTCTCCTCGCCGGGGGCCCTCTTCGACACGGCGCTGGTGCGGGTGGAGGAGATTGGCCTGGGCATCGTGTGCGCCACCGTCGTGCACACCGCGTTCTTTCCGCGTCCGGTGGGACCGGTGCTGCTGGACCACATCGATGGCTTCCTCGCGGACGCGGGCCGGTGGGCCCGGGACGCGCTCGCGGGGCGGAGGGACGCGCGCACCCGGCGGGAGTGGCACCGGCTGGCGGAGGACGTCACCGCGCTCCACCTGCTGGCGACGCACCTGCCGTTCGACACCGCGGGCCTGCGTCCCCGGGCCGGCGCCGTGCGCGCGCTGCACGAGCGCATGTCCATGCTGCTGCCCATCCTCTCCAGCATCGAGGACCGGCTCGCCGTCCTCCAGGCTTCGGGCCGGGGGCATGACGCCCGGCGGGACACACTCCTCCAGGCGCTGAGCGAGTGGATCCAGGCGGGGCCCGACGCCTCCCGCGCCGAAGGCCAGCGGCTCTCCGAGGCGTGCGCCGCGCTCGCGCCGCCGCTGGACGCGAAGGCGGACTGGAGCGCGCTCGTCACCACCAGCCTCGCCGTGCGCCTGACTGAATTGGTGGACACCGTCCAGGACTGCCGCGACCTGCGCGCCTTCATCCGCGACCCCACCGGGCCCGCGCCGGAGCGCCTGACGCCGCTCCTGCTCGCGCGCATCCAGCGCCCGCTGCACCGCGACCGGGGTCTGGCGCTCATGTCCGGCATCGCGGCGGCGGCGGCCGTGCTGCTCTGCTGCGCCGTGTGGATTTCGCTCGCGTGGCCGGAGGGCAGCGCGGCGGCGATGATGGCGGCCGTCTACAGCTGCCTCTTCGCGACCCAGGATGATCCGGTGCCGGCCATCCTGTCCGCGCTGGCCTTCACCGGGGTGTCCTTCGTCGTGGGCGGGGTGTACCTGTTCGGCATCCTGCCCGGCATCGACGGTTTTCCCCTGCTGGTCGTCGCGCTGGCCCCCATGCTCCTGGGCGTGGGGCTGTTGCTGGCGGATCCGCGGTGGGCGGGGCGCGCGAGCATCGCGGTGCTGGGCCTCCTGGGGACGCTGTCGCTCCAGGAGCGCTACACCGCGGACCTGGCGGAGTTCGTCAACAGCTCGCTGGCGCAGGCCGCGGGCTTCATCGCCGCCGCGCTGTCCACCCGCTTCCTGCGCTCCGTGGGCACGGACTGGAGCGCGCACCGGCTCTTGCGCACCGGGTGGCGGGAGCTGGCGGGCCTGGCCTCCGCCGAGGGCGTGCCGGACCGCCTGGGCTGGACGAGCCGCATGTTGGATCGGCTGGGCATGCTCACCCCGAGGCTGGCGCTGGCCACGTCCCGCGACGAGGCGCTGGAGGCCGCGGATGCGCTGGCGGACCTGCGGCTGGGCTTGAACGTCGTGGACCTTCAGCGGATCCGCCCGCACGTGGGGACCGCCGCGAGCCTGTCCGCGCGGCTGTTGCTCCAGCGCATCTCCGGGCACTTCCGGGCGCGCTCGCAGGGGCGGGTGACGGCGCCACCGGTGGAGCTGCTCGGGGCGCTGGACGCGACGTTGGGCCGCGTCGCGGACGCCCCGCCTTCCGCGGAGAAGCGTGACGGGGTGCTCGCGCTCGTGGGGTTGCGGCGCGCGCTGTTTCCGGACGCGGCGCCGTACCGGGCTGTGCCCCTGGATGCGGCGTGATGAGGGGTGAGCTGGACTTCCAGGGGGTCTTCGTCCCCGCGCTCCTCGTCTGGGCGCTGGTCGCGGTGGCGCTCGGCGTGCCCCTGCGGTGGGGGCTGGCCGCGCTCCATGTCTACCGGTGGGTGTGGCACCCGGCGCTCTTCGACCTGGCGCTGTTCGTCCTCCTCTGGTTCGCGGTGACCTTCATTGCCTCTCGGGGCCCCTGAGCCGCCATGAAACCCTCGCGCCCGCAGCTCATCCGGATCGGCGTGACGGTGGCCGTCGTCGTGCTGGCCCTGCTCGCGGGCTGGTGGATGTGGCGGCACTACGAAGTCGAGCCGTGGACGCGAGACGGCCGCGTGCGGGCGGACGTGGTGCAGCTGGCGCCGGATGTGTCGGGCGTCGTCACGTCGGTGGAGGTGCGGGACAACCAGCGGGTGACCCGGGGGCAGGTGCTCTTCGTCATCGACCGCGCCCGGTTCGAGCTCGCGCTGCGGCAGGCGGAGGCGATGGTGGCGAGCCAGCAGGCGGAGCGGGCGCAGGCGCAGCGTGAGGCCGAGCGCAACCGGAGCCTGGGCAAGCTGGTGTCCCAGGAGGCCCGCGAGCAGGGTCTGTCCCGCGCGGAGCAGGCAGAAGGGGCGCTCCAGCAGGCGCTGGCCAACCGGGACATCGCCGCGCTGAACCTGGAGCGCTCCACGGTGCGCGCGTCGGTGAACGGCATCATCACCAACCTGGAGTTGGAGGCGGGCGACTACGCCACCGCCGGGCGGCAGATGGTGGCGCTGGTGGACAGCGACTCCTTCCGCGTGGAGGGCTACTTCGAGGAGACGAAGCTGCCGCGCATCCGCATTGGCGCGCCGGTCACCATCCGGCTCATGGGCGAGCCGGCCCTGTTGCGCGGACACGTGGAAGGGATCGCCGCGGGCATCGAGGACCGGGAGCGCGCCGCGGGCCCCAGCCTCCTGCCCAACGTGAACCCCACCTTCAGCTGGGTGCGTCTGGCCCAGCGGGTGCCCGTGCGCATCGCGCTGGACGTGGTGCCCGAGGGAGTCCGGCTCGTGTCCGGACGCACCGCGACGGTGACGGTGCATGAGGAGGGGGACGGAGCTTCGGCCGCGCGCACCGGGGACGTCCGTCCATGAGTACGCGGAGGCCGCGCGGGTGGGTGGGCCTGGCGCTGCTGGTGTCCGCCTGCACGACCGTGGGGCCTGACTACCGGGGACCGCCGCCGTCCGCGGTCGTCCATATGCCCGAGGCCACCGGGGCGTTCCTGGGCGCGGTGGAGCCGCATTACTCGGCGGAGCCCGTCCCGGGTGAGTGGTGGCGGCTGTACGAGGACCCGCTGCTGGAGGGGTTGGTGCAGCAGGCGCTGAAGTCGAACGTGGACCTGCGGGTGGCGGCCGCGAACCTCGCGCGGTCGCGGGCGCTGCTGGCGGAGGTCGGGGCCGCGAAGTTGCCCTCCACGGGGGTGGACGCGTCGGTGGGAGTGGGCAGGGTGGCGCCCCTCCCGTCGTCGGTGACCTACGGCCTGGGCTTCGACATCTCGTATCAGGTGGACCTGTTCGGGCGGATCCGCCGGGGCATCGAGGCGGCGCGCGCGGACACGGAGGCGGTCCAGGCCGCGCTGGACCTGACGCACATCACGGTGGCCGCGGAGACGACCCGGGCGTACGCGAGCGTCTGCTCGGTGGGCAACGAGGTGTCGGTGGCGCGTCGCGTGCTGGCGCTGCAGGAGGAGAGCCTTTCGCGGACGCGGCGGCTGGTGGAGGCGGGGCGGGGGACGGCGTTGGACTTGAGCCGGGCGCGAGCGCAGGTGGAGGCGCTTCGCGCGAACGTGCCTCCGCTGGTGGCGCAGCGGCGCATCGCGCTGCTGCGGCTGGCGGTGCTCAGCGGCAGGCCGCCCGCGGCGTTTCCTCCGGACGTGGAGGCGTGTGAGACGCCGCCACGGCTGAGCTCGCCCATCCCGGTGGAGGATGGCGCCGCGCTGCTGCGCAGGCGTCCGGATGTCCGGCAGGCGGAGCGGACGTTGGCGGCGGCAACCGCGCGCATTGGCGTGGCGACGGCGGACCTCTATCCCACGGTGAGCTTCGGATTGTCCGCGGCGTCCGGAGGCCTGCTGGAGTCCTTCGGGCAGGAGAGCACGCTGGGCTGGAGCCTGGGGCCGCTGCTGTCCTGGACGTTTCCGAACACCCGCGTCGCCAGGTCGCGCATCGCCCAGGCGGATGCGGCCGCGCAAGGGGCGCTCGCGCAGTTCGACCGCGTGGTGCTCAACGCGCTGCTGGAGACGGAGAGCAACCTGACGCAGTACACGCAGGACCTGGAGCGCGTCACCGCGCTCACGGCCGCCCGGGACTTCAGCGCCCAGGCCGCGCGCGAAGCGGACGCGCTCTACCGCGGAGGACGGGAGGACTTCCTGACGGTGCTCGACGCGGAGCGCACCCGGGCCAACGCCGAGGCGTCGCTGGCTTCCGCGCAGACCCGGCTGGTGTCCGATCAGATCGCCCTGTTCCTGTCGCTGGGTGGGGGATGGGAGGAAGCGCCGCCCGCGGGTGGACCGTAGGATGCGCGCGGATGCGCTTCTTCCCGGGCTGGGAATCGCCTGTGCGCACTGACGCGGAGGCCCAGCCCGGTGTAAATGGGGCGGATGAATGACGTGAACCTGGTGGAGATTGCCCGGCGGTTCGAACGCAAGCTGGCCACCTCCGCGGTGGCGATTGCGACGGCCTCCGCGCCGCTCGCGGACGGCTGGATGACGTTCGGCGGCGTGGGGTCCTACATCAACAAGTCGTCCGGCTACGGCTTCGATCGTGACGTCACGGACGCGGAGCTGGATGCGCTGGTGGACTTCTTCGCGTCGCGTGGCGTGGAGCCCAAGGCGGAGCTGAGCCCCTTCGCGCCCCAGTCCCTGCTGAAGGGGCTGGCGGACCGGGGCTTCGTGCTGCGCGAGTTCGAGACGGTGCTGTACCGGCCGCTGCAGGCGGGAGAGGACCTGTCGCGGCTGACCCAAGGCACTCCCGCCGGGCTGCGCGTCGAGCGGGTGGACCCGTCCGACGACGTGGCGGTGCGCAGGTTCGTGGAGGTCGCCGGCAGCGGCTTCGTCCCGGAAGGCGAGTCGATGCCGGAGGTCTTCTGGGAGATGGGCCTGAAGGCCGCGCGCAACCCCGGCTCGGACTCGTATGTCGCGTGGATCGATGGTGTGGCGGCGGGGGCCGGGAGCTGCGAGGTGGGCGACGGGCTCACGTCCCTGTTCGGCACGTCCGTGCTGCCGGCGTACCGGCGGCGCGGCGTGCAGCAGGCGCTCATCGCCGCTCGGCTGGCGCGGGGGCTGGAGAAGGGCAGTGACCTGGCGGCCATCATGTCCTCGCCGGGCATCCCCACGGAGCGCAACGCCATGCGCCTGGGCTTCCAGATGGCCTACTCCCGCGCCGTGCTGGTGAAGCCCGGAGCGGGGCTGGTGCCGTCACCCTGAGCGGGTAGGGCGCCATGGAGGGGGCGCGGTCATCGAGACGTGTCCCCTTCCACTGGCTGGAGCGCCTCCGTCAGCCGCTCCGCGAGCCGTTGGACATGGGGTGCACGCAGCAGCGTGTAGTGGGTGGCACCGGGGAGCACCTCCCGCGTCAGCTCGCCCTGGACGCGCGCGCTCCAGCCGTCGTCGTCGCGTGCCGGGGCTTCGCCCGCCTGGAGCAGGAGGACGCGGCCGGTGAACGTTCCGGGGCGGTGGTGCTTCAGGGCGCGCAGGTTGCGGGTGAAGACGTGCAGGAGCGTGCGCCCCGTCTCCGTGGCCGATTCCGGCGTCGCGAGTTCGCCCTGGTCGAGTTCGAACAGCGCGGCCACCTGGGCTGCGTCGTCCACGTCGAGCGGCACGCGGTCGTCCGTCGCCGGGCTGGGGTCGATGAGGGCCACGAGCTCCACGGTCTCGCCCCGGGCCTGGAGCTGGCGGGCCATCTCGAAGGCCACCACGCCTCCCATGGACCAGCCGCCCAGCCAGTAGGGACCGTGGGGCTGCACGGTGCGCACGGCGGACACGTAGAGCGCCGCCATCGCCTCCACCGTGTCGAGCGGCGGGCGGCTTCCATCGAGCCCCTGGGACTGGAGCCCGTAGAAGGGTTGCTCCGGGCCCAGCTGCTTCGCCAACGCCGCGTACGCGAGCACGTTGCCGCCCACGGGGTGGACGCAGAAGAAGGGCCGCTGCGAGCCCTCGCGCTGGATGGGCACGAGCGGGGTGAAGACCTCGGGGGCCTGTCGTAGCAGCCGGGCCAGCGTCTCCACCGTGGGCGCCTGGAAGAGGGCGGCCAGGGGCAGCTCGCGGTGGAAGCGCTCCCGGATGCGCGCCATCAGCTTCACGGCGAGCAGGGAGTGACCGCCCAGGTCGAAGAACGGACGCGTCACGCCAATGGGACGGACGCCCAGCAGCTCCTCCCAGAGCGCCACCAGCTCCCGCTCCAGGTCATCGCGCGGGGCGACCTCCGGGGTTTCGGAGGGACGGGCGTCCGGTGCCTCCGGGACGTGCATCCGGCGAAGCTCCTCGTCCGTCAGCAGCGGCTGCCGGTCCAGGGGTGCGTCGGGATTGGCGAGGACTGTCTCCAGCAGCGTGCTCCAGTGCTCCATCAGCCGCTGGACCGTGGCGGCGTCGAAGAGGTCCGTGCTGTACGTGAGCGCACCCTGGAAGCCGTCGGGCTGCCGGGTGAGGGCCAGGTCCAGATCGAACTTCGCCGCCGTGGGAGTGACCTCCACCGCCTTCAACGTGAGGCCCGGGAGGGCGACCTCCGGCTCCGGCGTGTTGTGCAGCGCGAAGAGGGCCTGGAAGAGCGGGGTGCGGCCCAGGTCGCGCTCGGGCTGGAGCGCGTCCACCAGCCGCTCGAAGGGGAGGTCCTGGTGTTCGTATGCGCCGAGCGTCGTTGTGCGCACCTGCGCGAGGACCTTCCGGAACGACGTGTCCGCGGTGAAGCGGGCGCGGAGGACCAGCGTGTTGACGAAGAAGCCGATGAGGCCTTCGGTCTCCGCGTGACGGCGGTTCGCGATGGGCGTGCCCACCAGCACGTCGTCCTGGCCGGAGTACCGCGACAGCAGCAGCTGGAACGCGGCCATGAGCACCATGAAGGGCGTGGCGCCTTCCCGCTTCGCCAGCGCTTCCACCGCGTCACTCCAGGCCGGTGTCAGCTGGATGGGCCACCGCGCCCCCCGTGCGGAGCGGCGTGTCGGACGCGGCCGGTCCGTGGGGAGCAACAGTGCATGCGGCGCTCCTTCGAGCTGGCGCTTCCACCATCCGAGTTGTCCCTCCAGCACCTGGCCTTCCATCCACGCGGCCTGCCACCGGGAGAAGTCCGCGTACTGCACGGGCAGCTCCGGCAGTGGCGACGGCTGACCCTGGCGGAAGGCTTCGTAGAGCGCCACCAGCTCGCGCACGAGCACGCCGAAGGACCAACCATCGGAGACGCTGTGATGCGTGCACAGCAGGAGCACGTGCTCCCGCGCGTCCAACCGCAGCAGGGTGAAGCGCGCGAGAGGACCCGTGCCCAGGTCGAAGGGCCGCAGCGCCTCCGAGTCCACCCGGCGCCACACTTCGGCTTCACGCGCGTCCGTGGGCAGGGCCTCCAGGTCCTCCGTGCGCAGCATTCCCGTGGGCGCGGGATGGATGCGCTGATGTGACGTTCCGTCAGGTGCCTCGAACGTCGTGCGCAGGGTTTCGTGCCGCTGCACCAGCGCGTCGAAGGCCCGCTGGAGGGCGGGGACGTCCAGCGCTCCGGACAGCCGCAGCGCGAAGGGCATGTTGTAGAGCGGGCTGCCCGGCTCCAGTTGGTCGATGAACCACAGCCTCTGCTGAGCGAAGGACAGGGGCGCGAGTTCGTCTCCCTGCGTCTTCGTCAGCGGAGGCAGCGCGGGCGTGGACGCGGCGTCCATCAGCCGCTGGGCGATGCCCGCCACGGTCGGCGTTTCGAAGAGGGCCCGGACGCGCAACTCCACACCGAAGTGGGTGCGCACGCGCGACACCATCTGCGTGGCCAGGAGTGAGTGCCCACCCAGCTCGAAGAAGTTGTCGTGACGGCCCACGCCAGACACCCGAAGCAGCTCCTCCCAGATGGCAGCAAGGCGCTCCTCGGTGGGTGTCGCGGGAGGCGCGAAGACACGCGCGGGACGCGATGACGCGTCCGGCACGGGCAGGGCCTTGCGGTCCACCTTGCCGTTCGGAGTCAGGGGCAGGGCGGGCAGGGCGAGGAGGACGGCCGGCACCATGTAGTCGGGCAGGTGCCTTCGCAGGTGCTCTTGCAGCGGAGCGGTGTCCACCTCCGGCGTGACGTAGGCGACGAGGCGCGCGTCGCCTGGGACGTCCTCGCGCACCAGGGCCACCGCGTCCCGGACGCTGGGGTGGGCGCGCAGCGTGGACTCGATCTCGCCCAGCTCGATGCGGTGGCCTCGCAGCTTCACCTGGAAGTCCAGGCGGCCCATGAATTCGAGCGTCCCGTCCTCGCGCCACCGGGCCTTGTCGCCCGTGCGGTAGAGGCGCGCTCCAGGCTCCGTGCCGAAGGGGTCCGGCATGAAGCGCTCGGCGGTCAGGTGCGGCCGGCCCAGGTAGCCGCGCGCGACGCCCTCACCGGCGAAGCACAGCTCTCCGGGCAGGCCGAAGGGCACCAGTTCCAGACGCTCGTCGAGCACGTACGCGCGCAGGTTGTCAAACGGCCGGCCGATGACGGGCAGCGCGGGGGATGTTTCCTCCAGCTCCCACGCGGTGGTCGCCACGGTGCACTCGGTGGGACCGTAGGTGTTGAAGGCCCGAGTGCGCCGGTTCGCGGCGAGCCGCCGCCAGAGCACTTCGTCCAGGGCCTCGCCGCCCACCAGCAGCAGTGACGGCAGGCGGGGGCGCTCCAACATCCCCGCGTCCAGCAGGAGCTTCAGCTGCGCGGGCGTGACGTCCAGCGTATCCACCCGCGTCTGCTCCAGCCACGTGAGCATTCGCTCCGGCTCCAGCCGGAGGTCCCCCGGGACCAGGCACACGCAGTGGCCATCCACGATCCAGAGGAGCTGGTACACGGACGCGTCGAAGAACAGTGGCGCGTTGACGCCAACGCGGAGCCCCGGCGGCTGTCCCGCGTACACGGTCCGCGAGAGCGCATGGCGCAGGTGGAGCACCGAACGATGGCGCACCATCACGCCCTTGGGCGTACCGGTGGAGCCCGAGGTGTAGATGACGTAGGCGAGGTTCCCCGGCGCCGCCGTCGGCGGCAGGTTGTCCGAAAACCTGTCGGACAGTCGGACACGTTCCGGGTCTTCCTCCTCCGCCGAGGCGGCCTCCGAGAACCTGTCCGACAGTCGGACAGGTTTTGCGTCCATCCGCACCAGGTGGGGCACGTCCGGGCGCCACGCCTCCAGTAGGGCCTGCGTCGTCACCAGCACGGAGGCACCACAGTCTTTGAGGACGAACGACTTGCGCGCGGCGGGCGCCGATGGGTCCAGCGGCACGAAGGCGCCCCCGGCCTTGTTCACCGCGAGCAGCGCAACGATGGCTTCCACCGAGCGCTCCAGGCACAGGCCCACCGTCACCTCCGGGCCCACGCCCAGCGAACGCAGGTGCCAGGCGAGCTGGTTGGCCCGTGCGTTGAGCTGCTGGAACGACAGGGTGGTGTCCCCGAACACCAAGGCGTCCGCGTCCGGAGTCCGCGCCACCTGCGCCTCGAAGCGGCCGTGCAGCGTGCCGTCACCATCGAAGGGTGACACGCCTCCGGCCAGGTCGCCCAGGAGCTGTCGCCGTTCCTCCTCCGCAACGAGCGACAGGCCGGACAGGGGTCCATCCGGATTCGTAAGCACCGCCTCCAGCAGCACCTGGAGGTGGGTGAGCAGCCGCGCCATGGTGGGGCGCTCGAAGAGGTCCGTGGCGTATTCGAGCTTGCCCCGGAAGCCGTCCTCACGGCGGTCCAGGTCCAGGCTCAGGTCGAACTGCGACGTGGTCCGCTCCGCGAGGACTGCCGGGCGCACGGTGAGGCCGGGCAGTGACAGCTCCGGTACCGGCGCGTTCTGGAGCGCGAACATCACCTGGAACAGGGGCATGCGCCCCAGGTCGCGCGTCGTTTGCAGGGACTCCACCAGCCGCTCGAAGGGGACGTCCTGGTGCTCGTAGGCGCCCAGCGTCGTGGCGCGCACCTGGGCCAGCAACTCCCGGAACGTCGTCCGGGCCCCGAAGCTTCCACGCAGCACCAGCGTGTTGACGAAGAAGCCGATGAGGCCTTCGGTCTCCGCGTGGCGGCGGTTCGCGATGGGCGTGCCCACCAGCACGTCGTCCTGGCCTGAGTACCGCGACAGCACCGTCTGGAAGGCCGCGAGCAGCACCATGAAGGGCGTGGCGCCTTCCTGCTTGGCCAGGGTCTCCACGCGCTCGGACAGGGCCAGGGGCAGGTGCACCGGCACCGTGTCGCCTCGCTGGGTGGAGACGGCGGGACGGGGCTTGTCGGTGGGCAACTCCAGCGCCCGGGGTGCTCCTTCGAGCTGCCGGGTCCACCATGCGAGCTGCGCCTCCAGCGCCTCCCCCTGGAGCCAGGCGCGCTGCCAGAGCGCGAAGTCCGCGTACTGCACGGGCAGATCCGGGAGCGTGGGCGGATGGCCTTCACGCAGGGCCGCGTAGAGGGCGGTCAGCTCGCGCACCATCACGCCCAGCGACCAGCCGTCGGAGACGATGTGATGGAGGTGCAGCACCAGCACGTGCTCTTCGGCCGCGAGCTGGAGCAGCAGGGCCCGGATGACGGGGCCTCGCTCCAGGTCGAACGGCCGCTGGGACTCCGCCGTCACCAGGCGCTCCGCTTCGCGCAGCCGGGCTTCGGTGTCCTCCAACGGGGTCAGGTCCACGCGCTCCAGCGGCACGGTGGCCTGCGCGTGGATGTGCTGCACGGGCTGGCCCGCTTCCGTGCGGAAGGTGGTGCGCAGGGATTCGTGCCGCGCCATCAGCGCGTCCAGGCTTCCCTTCAGCGCGGCTTCGTCCAGCGCGCCGAGCAGCCGCAGGGCGACCGGCATGTTGTAGAGGGCGCTGCCCGGTTCGAGCTGGTCGATGAACCACAGCCGCTGCTGCGCGAATGACAGTGGCAGCAGCTGGGGCCTCGGGGCCCGGGTCAGGGGCGGCACGTGCTCGCTGCGATTCGTGGTGGCGCCCAGGTGCCGGGCGAGCGCGGCCACCGTGGGCGCGTTGAACAGCTCACCCAGGGGCAGCTCCACGCCCAGCACCGTGCGGATGCGCGACACCACCTGTGTGGCCAGGAGCGAATGGCCTCCCAGGTCGAAGAAGTCATCGTGGATGCCCACGGCGTCCAGGTGCAGCACCTCCGCCCAGATGGCCGCGAGCTGTGTCTCCACGGCGTTGCGAGGGGCTTCGCGCGTGGACCCGGTGGACCGGGGCGCTTCGGGCACGGGCAGGGCCTTGCGGTCCACCTTGCCGTTCGGTGTGAGCGGCAGGGCCGGCAGGGTCACCCAGGCGGATGGCACCATGTAGTCGGGGAGCTGTCGCTGCGCGTGCGCCTTCACCCGGTCGGCACCGGCGCTGTCTCCGTCGAGGACCACGTAGGCCACGAGCCGCTTCTCACCGGGGACGTCCTCGCGCGCGAGCACCACGGCCTCGCGTACGTCCGGAGCCTGGCGCAGCACGGCCTCCACTTCTCCGGGCTCGATGCGGAAGCCGCGCAGCTTGAGCTGGAAGTCGGTGCGGCCCAGGAACTCCAGCGTGCCGTCGTCTCGCCAGCGGGCCCGGTCGCCCGTGCGATACAGGCGGGCGCCCGGCGTGGCGGAGTGGGGATGGGGGATGAACCGCTCGGCGGTGAGGTCCGGCCTCTGGAGGTAGCCCCAGGCCAGGCCGTCACCGCCGACGTACAGCTCGCCGGGGAGTCCCGGCGGCAGGGGCTGGAGGTGCGCGTCCAACACCCACGCGGTGGAGTTCGCCAGCGGCCGGCCAATGGGGACCGAGCGCTCCACGGTGTCCCTCGCGCGCAGCGTGTACGTGGTGGAGAAGGTGGTGTTCTCCGTGGGGCCGTACCCGTTGATGAGCACGGCGTCCGGCGCCATCCGCGACAGGTGTTCCCGCACTCGCGGCACGGGCAGCACGTCCCCGCCCGCCAGCACCTGCCGCACGCCCGCGGCCGAGGCGCCTTCGTGAAGGACCATCTGCTCGAAGAGGGCGGCGGTGAGCCACAGCGTGGTGACGCCCTCCACGGCGAGCAGCGTGCCCAGCTCCGACAGCGAGAGCGCCCGCGGCGGTGCGAGCACCAGCTTCGCGCCATGCAGCAGCGCGCCCCAGAGCTCCAGCGTGGCGGCGTCGAACGCGACCGGCGCGGCCTGGAGGAACACCTGCTCCGGACCGAAGGCGATGAAGCCATTGCCGCGGACGAGGCGCACGATGCCCCGGTGGGGTACGCAGACGCCCTTGGGACGGCCGGTGCTGCCCGACGTGAACATCACGTAGGCCAGCGCCTCCGCGGGCACCCGCACGTCCAGCGGCGTGACCGGTTGCTTCGCGATCAGGTCCGCTTCCGCGTCCATCAGCACGAGCAGCCCGGTCACCACCGGCAGCTCATCCGCCAGCGCTTCCTGCGTGACGAGCACGCCGACACCCGCCTCCTGGAGCACCCAGGCCATGCGGTCCGCAGGGGCCTTCGCCTCCACGGGCACGTAGGCCGCGCCCGCCTTGAGGATGCCGAGCATGCCGGTGACGAGCTCCGGCGAACGCTCCACGCACAGCCCCACGCGGTCCCCAGGCCGCACGCCCAGCCGGCGCAGATGGTGCGCGAGCTGGTTCGAGCGGCGATCCAGTTCGCCATACGTGAGCTCGCGCGCCGCACCCGGCCCCATGTCCGGCAATAGGAAGGCCCCAGGACTCGCGGGCATCCTCACGGCGATGGCGTCCGGCGTGCGCGCGGCCTGCTCCGCGAACAGCGCGGACACGGAGGCGTCACGTGGATACTCCGTCGCGGTGTCGTTCCAGGTGGAGAGCACCTGGTTCCGCTCCTCGGGTGTCAGCAGCGGCAGGCGCGTGAGCGGCGTCGCGGGCGAAGCCACCGCGGCTTCGAGCAGCACGTTCAGGTGCCGGGCCATCCCGGCGACCGTGCCGGGCGCGAACAGGGCGGTGTTGAAGTTGAGGCCTCCCGTGAAGCCCTCGGGCGCGCGGTGCAGCAGCAGCTCCAGGTCGAAGCGGATGGCGCCCGGGTCGGCGTTCATCGGCTGGAACGTCAGGCCGGGCAGGGCCAGCGGCGGCAGCGGCGCGTTCTGCAGCGTGAAGGTGACCTGGAAGAACGGCGTGCGGGACGCGTCGCGTGCGGGGTGCAGCGCCTCGACGAGCTTCTCGAAGGGGAGGTCCTGGTGCTCATAGGCGCCCAGGGTGGTGTCCCGCACACGCGTCAGCAGGGAGTGGAAGGTGTCGTCCTCGCGCAGCCGGGTGCGCAGGACGACGGTGTTGGCGAAGTAGCCGATGAGCGCCTCGGACTCGGCGTGGCGGCGGCCCGCGATGGGCGAGCCCACCAGCACGTCGTCCTGGCCGGCGTAGCGGCCGAGCAGCACCTGGAACGCGGCCAGCAGCACCATGTACGGCGTGGCGCCCTCGCGCTTCGCCAGGGCCTCCAGGGCTTCGCTGGAGGCCCGCGGGAGGGTGACGGGCATCAGGGCGCCCTGGAAGGTCTGCCGGGCCGGACGCGGATGGTCCGTGGGCAGCTCCAGGTGCGACGGCGCGCCTGCCAGCTGCCGCCGCCAGTAGCCGAGCTGCGCGTCCAGCACCGCGCCCTGCAACCAGTCGCGTTGCCACAGCGCGTGGTCGGCGTACTGCACTGGCAGGTCGGGCAGCGGGGAGGGGAGGTTGCGAGAGAGCGCGGCGTAGAGCGTGCCCATCTCGTGCACCAGGACGCCGGTGGACCAGCCGTCGGAGATGATGTGGTGCAGGTTCAGCACCAGCACGTGCTTCGTGGGCGACAGCTTCAGCAACAGGGTCCGGAGGAGGGGACCCTGCTCCAGGTCGAACGGGGTGCGCGCCTCTTCGCGGGCGAGCCGGGTGGCTTCGGCGTGGCGCTGCTCCAGGTCCGGGATGCCGGTGAGGTCCACCTGGCGCAGGGGCAGCGGACCGGGAGCGTGGATGACCTGCTCCGGGGCGCCTTCGTACTCGCGGAACGTGGTGCGCAGGACTTCATGCCGGCGCACCAGCCGGTCGAAGCTCCGCTGGAGCGCGCCGAGATCCAGCGTGCCTTCCAGCCGGAGCGAGAACGGCATGTTGTAGGCCGTGTCCGCGGTGCCCAGTTGGTGGATGAACCACAGCCGCTGCTGCGCGAACGACAGCGGCAGCACGGCGGGCCGCACGCCACGGGTCAACGGCGTGAGGCCGGTGGGCTCGGCCTTCCGCGGCTCGGCCGGCGCGGGCGCCACGGGGCCGGATGGAGTGATGCGCCGGGCGAGCGCCTCCACGGTGGGGGCTTCGAACAGCGTGCGCAGCGGCACCTCCTGGCCCAGGCGAGCCCGCACGCGCGCGGCCACCTGGGTCGCGAGCAGCGAGTGTCCGCCCAGCTCGAAGAAGCTGTCTCGAACGCCGACCCGCGCGATGCCGAGCACCTGCGCGAAGATGTCCGCCAGGGCGCGCTCGGTGTCGTCGCGCGGGGCGATGGGCTCCGCGCGGTTGGCGGTGGGCGCGTCCGGTGCGGGCAGGGCCTTGCGGTCCACCTTGCCGCTGGACGTGAGCGGCAGGGCGTCCAGGCGGACGATGGCGGAGGGCACCATGTACTCGGGCAGCCGCGAGTGCAGGACCGTGCGCAGTCCGGCCGTGTCGAGCGTCCCTTCGTCGATGCGGACATAGGCGACGAGACGCGGTCCTCCCGTGCCCTCCTGTCGCACGATGGCCACGGTGTCGCGCACGCCGGGCCAGGACTGGATCGTGGCTTCGATGTCGCCCAACTCGATGCGGAAGCCTCGCAGCTTCACCTGGAAGTCGGCGCGGCCCAGGTACTCCAGCGTGCCGTCCGTGCGCCACCGGGCGATGTCGCCCGTGCGGTACAGCCGGGCGCCAGGCGTGTCGCTGAAGGCGTCGGGGATGAAGCGCTCGGCGGTGAGGGCAGGGCGGCGCCAGTAGCCACGGCCCACCTGCACGCCTCCGATGAACAACTCGCCCGGGATGCCCACGGGCACCAGTTGGCCGTGGGCATCCAGCACGTGCATGCGCGTGTTGGCCACGGGCCTGCCGATGGGCACGACTCGCAGGGCTTCGTCGCGCGGGCACTCCCAGGACGTCACGTCCACGGCGGCCTCGGTGGGGCCGTAGAGGTTGTGCAGCGTGGTGTGCGGCAGGCGCGCCTGGGCACGGAGCACCAGGTCCGCGGGCAGGGCTTCGCCGCTGCACATCAGCTGGCGCAGGCGCGGCAGGGGCTCCAGGCCGGGCTCCTCCACGAAGGCGCGCAGCATGGACGGCACGAAGTGCGTGGTCGTCACGCCCTCGCGCGCCATGAGTGCGACCAGATAGTCCGGCTCCTGATGTCCGCCGGGCCGCGCGAGCACCAGCCGTGCGCCCGTCATCAGGGGCCAGAAGAACTCCCAGACGGACACGTCGAAGCTGAACGGCGTCTTCTGCAGCACCGTGTCCGACGGCGTCAGGCCGTAGCGCCCCTGCATCCAGCGCAGTCGGTTGACGACACCCGCGTGCGCGTTCATCGCGCCCTTCGGCCGGCCCGTGCTGCCCGACGTGAAGATGACGTAGGCAAGCGAATCCTCACCGGCGAGCGGCGGAGGCCGGACGGTGGGCTCGCGCGCGATGGCCTCCCACTGGGTGTCGAGCGCGATGATGCGCACAGTGCGGAGGGGCACCGCGGTGCTGACGACTTCCTGCGCATCGCGCGCGGCGTGCGGAGGCCGCGCGACGTGAACGTCCTCCGGTGCAGGCCGCGTGATGACGTGCACAGTCTGAGGTGGCAGTGCCGTGCTGACGTCTTCCTGCGCGTCTCGCGGGGGGACGTGCGCGGTGCTGACGCGTTCCTGAACATCTCGCGCGATGACGTGCTCGGAATGTGGAGTCAGCGCGGCGCGGAAGCGCTCTTGCACGAGGATTACGGGCGCGGCGGTGTCCTCCAACATCCCGGCGAGCCGTTCCGTGGGCGTGGCTGGATCCAACGGCACGTAGGCCGCGCCGGACTTCAGGATGCCCAGAAGGGCGACGACCATCTCCAGCGAGCGCTCCATGCAGACGCCCACCAGGGTCTCCGGCCCCACGCCTTGCGCACGCAGGTGGTGCGCGAGCTGGTTGGCCCGGGCTTCGAGCTGCGCGTACGTGAGGCGCTGGTCCTCGAACTGGAGCGCGATGGCCTCCGGCGTGCGGTCGGCCTGCGCTTCGAAGAGGTGGTGGAGCGTGGCACCTCGCGGGTACTCCACGCGCGTGTCGTTCCATCCGCGCAGCACCTGTTCGCGCGCGGCCGGCGTGAGCAGCGACAGGGTGGAGACCGGTGCGTCCGGTGCGGCGACGACCGCCTTCGCCAGCACGAACAGGTGCTCCGCCATGCGCTCCAGGGTCGCGGCGTCGAAGAGGGCGGTGGCGTACTCCAGGCGGCAGCGCAGGCCGTCGCGCTGTTCCCAGACCTCCAGGGACAGGTCGAACTTGGACGTCGTCACCGGCACGTCCACGCCACCAATCTGGAGCCCGGCACCTCCGGTCGTCTGGGCCTCGGGCACGTTGATGACGTTGAGGACGGTCTGGAACACCGGCGTACGGCTCAGGTCGCGTGGCACCTGGAGCACGTCCACCAGCTGCTCGAAGGGCATGTCCTGGCGCGCGTAGCCGCCCAGGGCCTGCTGCTTCACTCGCGAGACGAGCTCCCGGAAGCCCGGAGCCCCGTCGAGCCTCGCGCGGAAGGCGAGCGTGTTGACGAAGCAGCCCAGCAGGCCTTCCACCTCGGGGCGCGAGCGGCCCGCGATGGGCGTGCCCACCGCGAAGTCGTCCTGTCCGGACGTGCGGGAGAGCAGCACCTGGAACAACGCCATCAGGACCATGAAGGACGTGGCGCCTTCGCGGCGGCCCAGCGCGAGGAGCGGCTCGGACAGCTCGCGAGGCAGGTGGAAGGCGTGCGCGGCGCCCGCGTAGGACTGCGCGGCGGGGCGGGGACGGTCGGTGGGCAGCTCCAGGGGCGGCGTGCCCTGGAGCAGGTCCTTCCACCAGCGGGCCTGTTCCTCCAGCACCGGTCCGGTCAGCCACGCGCGCTGCCACACGGCGTAGTCGGCGTACTGCACCGGCAGGGGCGGCAGGACGGAGGGAACACCCGCGCTGGCGCAGGCGTAGAGGACCGGAAGCTCGCGGCTGAGGACCAGGGTGCACCAGGCGTCGGAGACGACGTGGTGCAGGAGCAGATGGAGGACGTGCGTGTCCGGATCCAGCCGCAGCAGCAGCGCGCGGGCCACGGGCCCTGTGTCCAGGTGGAAGGGCGTGGCGGTGTACGCCTGGCAGCGGCGAAGCATGGCGGCCTCGCGTGCCTCGGCCGTGTCGCCGGGAACGTCCTCCGTCTCCAGGGGCAGGGTGCCGGTCGCGTGGATGACCTGCACGGCCCCGGTGTCACCCAGGGCATAGGTGGTGCGCAGGACCTCATGGCGTTCCACGAGCGAGTGGAGCGCCGTCTGGAGCGCGGTGACATCCAGCGCCCCCGTGAGCCGGAAGATGATCGCGTTGTTGTAGGCGGTGCTCTCCGGCTCCAGCTCCTGGAGGTACCAGAGCCGCTGCTGCGCGAACGACAGCGGCAACGGCCGGTCGCGCGGCGCACGCGGGATCGTCTGGAGCGCACCGGAGGCGCTGGGAGTCTCCGCTTTCACTGTCGCGGCCGGAGTCGCGGGGCGCGGTGCGGGCAGCTTGAAGGCAGGAAGGTTCACGGCCTCGACACGACCATCGGCGCGCAGGCGCACGGCGCGGCCTGTGCGGTAGAGGCTCGCGGAGCCACTTCGCGGATGCGGCACCAACCGGTCCGGCGCCTCACCCGTCGCCCTCCACAGGGCGGCAGGCAGACCCGCGCCCGACAGGGCCAGTTCTCCGACGACGCCCGCGGGCACGGGCGCCCCCGCCGTGTCCAGCACCCAGAGGTCCAGGCCCGGAGGCAGCTTCTCCTCCGGTGCACGCGGCAGCAGGCCTCCATTCCGGGCCTCTCCCGCGAGCAGCACGTCGCCGCCCGCCGTCCGCTGGAGCGCGGACGCCAGCTCCGCGGACGCGTTCTCCAGGACCCATGCCCCCACCGGGGCCAGGGCCTCACGCGCTCCCGGGAGGTCCGTCAACGCACGGGCCAGCCGTGCCGTGGTGTTCACCAGCACCGCGCCCGACTGCTTCGCCAGGGACAGCACCTCCGCCGCATCCGTCTCCTGCTCGCCGCGCACGCGCCGCGAGCGTGACGCCGCATCGGCGGCCACGGCCTCACGCGCCCTGGCCAGTCGCTTCAATCCTTCCAGGACGACCGGCGTCTCCAGGCCGAAGTCGATGAGGCACGTCACCTCGTCCACATCCGAGGCCCGCACCTCGCGCAGCCGCTGGATGCCGCTCTCCACCGTGCCGATGAGGCCGGTGCCCTTCGCGTGGTGCTCGAAGGTGTGCTCCAGCAGCGCGTCGATGTCCTCTCGGGACACCTTGGCGATCTCCCCCTGATAGCCCTGCGCGGCGAGCAGCGAGGTGGTGATGTCCGCCGAGCTCCGGAAGTACGCCAGCAGCGGCTTGCGCACCCGCCGGAGGACCTCCGCCTCGTCGTCACCCAGGTACGTGTGCAGCATGCAGGTGATGTGGCCGCGGCCCGGGTGGCCGTTGCGGCGCCACGCCTCTCGGTAGAGGGCCACCTTCGGCTTCAGCTCCTCCAGCGAGTGGGCGAAGAGGCCCGTGAGCACGCCCGCGCCCAGCTCGCCCGCGAGCCGGAACGTCTCCGGGTTCGCGGTGGCGGTGAGCCACACGGGCAGCTCGCGCTGCACCGGCTTCGGGCGCAGGCCCACCTCCACGGTGACGCCGTTGCCGCCCGGGCGCCGCAGCCGGTCTCCCCGCCAGAGGCCTCGCAGCGTCTCCAGGTGGCGCAGCAGGATGTTGCGCCGGTCGGCGTAGTTCCCGGGCGCGAAGATGAAGTCCTGCACATGCCAGCCCGTGGCCACCGACACGTCGACGCGGCCCTGCGACAGGTTGTCCACCACGGCCCACTGCTCCGCGACGAGCAGCGGATCATGCAGCGGCAACACGACGCTGCCGGAGCGCAGGCGCAGGTGTTTCGTGACGGACGCGAGCGCGGCGGAGACCACCGCGGGCTGCGGGTAGATGCCGCCGAACGAGTGGAAGTGCCGCTCGGGTGTCCAGATGGCGGAGAAGCCATTCGCGTCCGCGAACTTCGCGCCCTCCATCAGCAGCTCGTACTTGGGCCCGGTGAGCGAGTCCTCGTCATTGGCGAAGTACGACAGGCTGAGCTGAAGCGGGCGCGCTGCCGCCTCGTCCGAGGAACCCCGGCGCGACGCGGTGGCCTCGGAGGGGAACAGCACGCGCAGGCCGCGCGACAGGGCCCAGAGGGCTTCCAGTTCGGGTTTCTCGGGAGCGGGTTCGGAGGCAGCGAGCCAGGTGGTGCCCGGCGCTGGACGCAGCCGCGCATCCAGGCCCGCGAAGAAGCCCGTGAGCGACGTGTGACTCAACGCCCACGCGGGCTGGCCCGCGCCCATGGGCAGGAGCCACGCCAGGGACTCCGGCGAGGGAAGCGGCAGCGCCTCCGTCACCGTCAACGGCGACGCGTCTCCCAGCACCTCTTCGACGTGCAGGACGCGTGAAGGCTCCAGGCGTGCCGAAGTGAAGAGCCCACGCCAGGTGATGAGCCGGGGCACGACGCTGCCTTCCACGGCATAGACGGCCAACGAGTCCAGGTCCGTGGGCCCGAGCGCCACCGGCGCGCCGCCTGCCTCCAGGACACCCCACAGCGCGGCCAGCTTCTCCGGCGACGCACGGAGGCAGAGCGCCACGGGCTCTCCCGGCCGGAGTCCCTGATCCCGCAGCTTCAACGCGAGCCTTCTCGCGCGCGAGGCCAGCTCCCGCCAGGCCCAGGTCCGCCCGGCCTGCTCCACGGCGACGGCGTCCGGCTGCCGCAGCGCGTGTTCACGCAGCAGTGCGGGCAGGACGGGGGCCTGCGTGACGGGCGGGGGCGCGGGCCATGCGCGGCGTTCGGCGTCGGTGGCCAGCGGCAGGCGGGAGAGGGGCTCCTCGGGCCGGGCCAGTGCCGCGCCGAGCAACACCTGGAGGTGCTCCAGCATCCGCCGTGCGGTGGAGGCGTCGAACAGCTCCGTCGCGTACTCCAGCGCGCCGTGAACGCGGCCGGGCTCCTCGGTGAGGATGAGCGTCAGGTCCGACAGCGTGGCGCCCCACTGCACGGGCGTGCCCGGGACTTCGATGAAGGTGCCCTTGGCTCCGACGGCCGCCAGCGCGTCGCCGCCCATCTCCAGGTTCGAGTGGTAGACGAACACCGTGTCCGTCATCCGCTCCCGACCGATGTCGCGTCCGGGGACGAGCTGTTCGACGAGCATCTCGAAGGGCACGTCCGGCCGCGACTGCACGTCGGTGACCTCGCGTCGCACGCGGTGCAGCAGCTCACGGAAGGTCGGGTCATCCCCCACGTGGGTGCGGAACGCGGCCGAGTGCGCCACGTAGCCGATGAGCGGCAGCAGCTCCGGCCGCGTGCGGTTGCCAATGGGCGTGCCGACGATGAGGTCCGCCTGCCCGGTGTAGCGGTGCAGGAGCGCGTTCCACGCGGCGAGCACCGTCATGTACGACGTGAAGCCTTCACTGCGTCCGAAGGCGACGAGCGCCTCGGCGAGCTCTGGCGGGAAGTCCAGCACCATGCGCTCGGAGGTGAGCGGGCAGCTCGCGGGCCGGGGCCGGTCCGTGGGGATGCCGAGCTGCTTCGGCATGCCTGCCAGGCGCTGGCGCCACCACTGTTCCTGTTCGGGGAAGCGCGCCTCCGCGAGCGACTGCCGCTGCCACGCGCCGAAGTCCGCGTACTGCACGGGCAGGGGCGCCAGCGGGGACGGCCGGCCCTGGAGGAAGGCGGCGTAGAGCTGGCCCACCTCCTGGAGGAAGAGGGACGTGGAGAGCGTGTCGCAGACGACGTGGTGGATGGCGCAGACCAGCAGGTGCAGGTCCGCGCGCAGGCGCACGAGCGTGGTGCGCAGCACGGGGCCTCGCACCAGATCGAAGGGGCGCGCGGCGTCCTCGCGGGCGATGCGGAGGGCGGCCTCCTCGCGTTCTTCGGGCGTTCCTTCCACCTCCACGATGGGAAGCGGGATGCGCACGTGGGGATGGAAGCGCTGCACGGGCCTGCCGTCCACGGCGTCGTAGGTGGTGCGCAGGGCCTCGTGCCGCTGGACGACCTCCTGGATGGCCCGCTCCAGGATGACGGCGTCGGCGGGGCCTTCCAGCCGCAGGACGAAGGGAATCGTGTACGCCGACAGGCCGGGGAGGTGCTGCTCCAGGCGCCAGACGCGCTCCTGCACGAAGGACAGGGGCAGCGGCTCCGTCCGCGAGCGGGGGACGAGCGGCAGCTCGCGCGTGGGCTCCTGGGCAGGGGCCTGTTGGAGCAGCGGCTCGATGCGGGCGGCGAGCCCCGCGACGGTGGGCGCTTCGAAGAGGGCCGCCAGCGGCACCTGGACGTGGAAGGTGTCGCGGAGCTGGTTGAGGAGCTGCGCGGCCATCAGCGAGTTGCCGCCCAGCTCCAGGAAGTTGTCGTCGCGTCCGACGAAGTCCACGCCCAGGCGCTGACGCCACAGCGTGGCGATGCGGACCTCCACGTCCCCGCGAGGCGCGTCCTCACGGCCTCCCGGAACCGGGAGGGCAGGGCGCTCCATGGACGGTGGTGTCACCGCTGCGCTCGGGCTCGCGGGCGAAGCGGAGGACAGACCCGGCTTGCCGGTGGGAGCGTTCGAAACCGGGGACGACGCGAACGAGCCGGTGACTGCGCTCGTGGGCAGGGCGTGCGAAGGCGGTGGCGACGCGAGCGTGTCGGTGGAGACGGTCACCCGTGCCGGCGTTGGCGAGGCCATCGCGGACGTGTCGGTCAGGCCCGCCGTCGCGTGAGCACGGACTGGCGGAGCGGAGACCGGATGGAGTTCGCCAGCTGAGTCCGTGCGAGGCGCGGACGCGGTTTCCACGGGCGTAGGCGTAGCGCCCTGTCCCGCGGCTCCTGTCTCGATGGCCGCACCGTCCTGACCGCGAGGCTCCACCCAGCAGCGCTTGCGCAGGAAGCGGTACGTGGGCAGGTGCACGCGGCGGCGCTGCTCGTGGGCGTAGAACGCGGTCCAGTCCACCTCCAGGCCCTGCGCCCACAGCTCGCCCACGCACTGGAGCAACCCCGACTGCTCGGTCGTCGCACCGCCCCGGCGCAGCGACGCGAGCGCCTTCACTCGCTCCCGGTCCTCACCCAGGCACGCGCGGATCAGCGGGGTGAGGTCCTGGCCGGGCCCCACCTCCAGCAGCACGCTGCACCCTTCCTCCAGCAGCGTCCCCACCGCGTCCGTGAAGCGCACGGGCTGCCGCATCTGCGTGGCCCAGTACTCCGACGCGGCCAGCTCACCCGGACGCGCCAGCGCCCCCGTGAGGCTGGAGACGTACCGCACGGAAGGCTCGTTCCTCTTGAGCGCCCCCACCGCGCGAGCCAGTTCCGCCATCAACGGCTCCACGTCCGCCGAGTGGAATGCATGTCCCGACGGCATGCGCACCGCGCCCGCCTTGCGCTGCTGCAACAGCGCCTGGAAACGCTCCACCTCATCCACGGGTCCGGAAACCACACACCGGTCCGGCGCGTTGATCGCCGCGAGCGTCAGCCGCCCGGACAGCAATGGCTGGACCTCCGCCGCCGACAGCGCCACGCCGAGCATCGCGCCCGCTGGCAACCGGTGCATCAGCTCGCCTCGGACCACGGCCAGCCGCAGCGCATCCGGCAGCGAGAGCACGCCCGCGACACAAGCGGCGGCGTACTCGCCGAAGCTGTGACCCAGCACGGCATGCGGAACGATGCCCCACGCCTGCCACAGCCGAGCCAGCGCCACCTGCACCGTGAACAGGGCCGGCAGTGCGACCCGGGTGTCGGAGAGCATCGCGGACGCCTCCGCCTCCTGGCCCGGTCCCGGACGCAGCAGCGTCCCCACCCGCGAACGCAGCGGCGCATCCAGCAGCGCCAGGCACGCATCCACCTGCGCGCGGAACGCCGGCACGGATGCATCCAGCTCCCGACCCATGCCCACCTGCTGCGAGCCCTGACCCGAGAAGACGAACGCCACCCGCTTGCGGCGCGCTCCCTCCACGTCCTTCAAGCGCGAGGGCGTGGCCGGCTTGCGAAGCTGCTTCGCCAGGTCCGTCGCGTCCCGGGCGACCACCGCGCGCCGGTATTCGAAGGCCCGGCGCCCCACCGCCTGCGTGTACGCGGAGTCCGCGAACGTCCCGTCATCCCCCGCGACCTCCACCGAGAACCGGGCCGACAACGCCTCCAGCGACTCCGGCGAGCGCGCCGACAGCACGCGCAACGCGAGCTGCTTCGCCGCTGCCTCCAAGGCCTCCGGCGAACGCGCGGACAGCACCTGATCCGCCAGCTTCAACGACGCGGCCTCCAGCGCCTCCGGCGACCGGTCCGCCAGCACGTGCGACGCCAGCGCCAGCGCTCCCGCCTCCAGCGACTCCGGCGAGCGCGCCGACAGCACGAACAGCTGATGCGAGCGCGTCGTGGGCCCGCTCCGGATGACAGGCGCCTCCTCCAGCACGGCGTGCGCGTTCGTCCCGCCCACGCCAAACGAGCTCACCGCCGCGCGCCGGGGCGTCTTCCCCCGGGGCCAGGGCCGCAGGCGCGTGTTGACGAAGAACGGCCCCGCGTCGAAGTCGATCCGCGGGTTCGGCGACTCGAAGTGGAGGCTGGGAGGAATCTCCTCCTCGCGCAGCGACAGCGCGACCTTGATGAGCCCCGCGAGCCCCGCCACCGTGTCCAGGTGGCCCACGTTCGTCTTGAGCGACGCCAGGGGGATGGTGCCCCGGTGCTCGGGCCCCAGGCCGTAGGCGCGCTGGAGCGCCGCGACCTCGATGGGGTCGCCCAGCGGGGTCGCCGTCCCGTGGGCCTCCACGTAGCCGATGTCCCCCGCCGCCACGCCCGAACGGCGCAGCGCCTGCGTGATGACGGTCGCCTGACCCTGCACGCTGGGCGCCGTGAAGCCGGACTTGTCGCGCCCGTCGTTGTTGACGGCGGTGGCTCGGATGACGGCGTGGATGGGGTCGCCGTCGCGGACCGCGTCCTCCAGCCGCTTGAGCACCACGGCGGCCACGCCGCTGCCGGAGACGGTGCCCTTGCCCTTCGCATCGAAGGCGCGGCAGTGGCCGTCCGGGGAGTAGATCATCCCCTCCTGGTGCACGTAGCCCGTGCGCTGCGGGACCGACAGCCGCGTCGCGCCCGCGAGCGCCACGTCCGACAGGCCGGACAACAGGTTCTGACACGCGACGTGCACCGCCACGAGCCCCGTGGAGCACGCCGTGTACACGAGCATGCTCTCGCCGGTGAGCCCCAGCTTGTAGGACACCTTCGTCGGCAGGCTCTGGTAGGTCGCCGTACCATACAGCTCGAAGAACGCCGCCGAGTCCAACGGCAGGTGCCGCTGCACCTCGTTCGCGTAGCCGGACTCGTTCGCTCCCGCGAAGAGGGAGATGACGCCCGGGAAGCGCGCGGGGTCGAGTCCCGCGTCCTCCAGCGCCGCCCACGCGCACTGGAGGAACATCCGCTGCTGCGGATCAGTCCACTGCGCCTCGCGCAGCGACATGTCGAAGAACGCGGGATCGAACTGATCGATGTCCGCGAGCACACCCTGCGCGGGCACGAACCCCGGGTGCTGGGTCAGCGACACGCCCGGAGGCAGGCCGGGCATCGGCTCCAGTTCTTCGGGAGTGAAGCGGGAGATGGACTCCACGCCTTCACGCAGGTTGCGCCAGAACTCCTCCACCGACGCCGCGCCAGGGAAGCGCCCGGACATGCCGATGATGGCGATGGCGTTCGACGGCAGCGCCGCCGTCCGGTCCGTCGCGGCCCCTGACGGCATGGGTGTGGAGGCGGAGCTGGAAGGCATGTGCGTGGGAACCGGAGCGGAAGCAGGCGTGGATGGCACGGACGCGAAGGGCTCCACGGGTGCCGTGGAGTCAGGCGCCGTGGGTGCGACGAGGGGCGGCGTGGGCGCGAGGCTGGAGCGCGCGGGGAGTCCTTCGCGCTCCAGCCGCCGGGCCAGCCCGTGGACCGTCGGGTGTTCGAACAGCCAGACCACGGGCACGTCGCGCTGGAGCGCCTCGTGCAATCGGCTGGCGACGCGGACCACGGTGAGCGACGTGCCGCCCAGGTCCTCGAAGAAATGGTCGTGGACGCCGACGCTCCGGGCTCCCAGCTCCCGCGACCAGATGGCGGCGAGCTGTTCCTCCAGCGGATCCGCGGGCTCCACGAACCGCCCCTTGCGAGCACTCGCCGCGACGTCCGGCGCGGGCAGGGCCTGGCGGTCCAGCTTGCCGGTGGCGGTGAGCGGCAGCACCGGCAGCGGGACGAACGCGGCCGGGACCATGTACTCGGGCAGCCGCTGCCGCAGGTGTTCGCGCAGCGCCTGCACGTCCAGCGCGCCGGCCACCACGTAGGCCACGAGCCGCTTGTCGCCGGGCACGTCCTCGCGCACGAGCACGGCCGCGTCGGTGAGGGCGGGCCAGTCCCGGAGGGCGGCTTCGACCTCGGACAGCTCGATGCGGTAGCCGCGCACCTTCACCTGGGTGTCGATGCGGCCCAGGAACTCCAGGCTCCCGTCCGCGCGCCAGCGCACCCGGTCTCCCGTGCGGTACACGCGCTCTCCGGGCGTGGTGGCGAAGGGGTGGGGGATGAAGCGCTCGGCGGTGAGGTCCGGGCGGGAGAGGTAGCCCCGCGCGAGCCCGTCCCCGCCGATGAGCAGCTCACCCGGCACGCCCACGGGCACCGGCCGCAGCGAGCCGTCCACCACGAACGTCCGCGTGTTCGGCAACGGAGGTCCAATGGGAATCGATTCGCCCGGGACGTCCTCGGGCCGCTCCATGCGGAAGCAGCAGGTGAAGACGGTGGCCTCGGTGGGGCCGTAGCCGTTGACCACCGGGAGGCCCAGCGTCTCCACCACGCGGCGCGTATGAGTGGGGGACAGGACGTCCCCGCCAACGAAGAGCTGCCGCAGTCCGCGCAGCACCTCGCGCTTCACGTCCACCACCTGCGCGAACAATCCCGCGGACAGGTAGAGCGACGTGACGCCGTGACGGCGGATGAGCTGGCCCAGCAGCTCCAGGTCGGTGGGCGGCTGCGGTGGGAAGACCACGAGCCTGCCGCCGGACAGCAGCGGCCCCCACAGCTCCAACGTCGACGCGTCGAAGGACAGCGGCGCCATCAGCAGGAACGTCTCGTCCGGAGTGAAGCGGGCCCAGGGGGCACCGTGCAGGAGCCGCAGCACGCCCCGGTGCTCCACGGCGACGCCCTTGGGGCGGCCGGTGCTGCCGGAGGTGAAGTCCACATACGCGAGGTTCCGCGAGGACAGCGCCACGTCCGGAGCCGTGGAGGGCTGTTCCTCCAGGCGCGTCTCCTCCACGAAGACGCAAGGCACGACCTCCGCGACCGGCAGCGACGCCCGCAGCGCGCGGGTGGTGATGAGCAGTCGGGGCGGCGCGTCCTCCAGCATGAGAGCCAGTCGCCGAGCGGGATACGCGGCATCCAGGGGGACATAGGCCCCGCCCGCCTTGAGGATGGCCAGGAGCGTGACGACGAGCTCCATGGAGCGCTCCAGGCACACCGCCACCAGCGCATCCGGCCCCACGCCCTGCGAGCGCAGCACCCAGGCCAGTGCATTCGCCCGCGCATCGAGCCGCGAGTACGTCAGCCGCGCGTCGCCCGCCTCCAGCGCGATGGCCTCCGGACGCTGTGCGACCTGGAGCGCGAAGCGTTCCACGAGGTTCGACTCACGCGGGTAGTCCACGCCGGTGGTGTTCCATGCCGTGAGCACCTGCTGGCGCTCCTCGGGCGTGAGCCATTCCACCTGGGACAGGGGAAGGTCCGGAGTGGCGACGACGGCGTCCAGCAACGTGCGCAGGTGGCCGGCCAGCCGCTCCACCGTGGGACGCTCGAAGAGGTCCGTGCTGTATTCGATGACGCCGCTCAGGCCGTCCGGCGCCTCATGCAGCAACAGGCCCAGGTCGAAGCGGGCCGTGGCGTTGTCCACCGGCACGGGCCGCAGCGTGAGCCCCGGCGCCTTCAACTCCCCGGTGGGCGCGTTCTGGAGCGCGAACACCGCCTGCACCAGCGGGTTGCGGCTCAGGTCGCGGACCACGTGCAGCTCCTCCACCAGCTTCTCGAACGGCAGGTCCTGGTGCTCGAAGGAGGCGAGCGCCGTGGCCCGGACCTGGGAGAGCAGCGTCCGGAACGAGTCCCCAGGACGCACGCGCCCACGCAGCACCAGCGTGTTCACGAAGAAGCCGACCAGCCCCTCCAGCTCCGCGCGGTCGCGGCCCGCGATGGGCGAGCCCACCAGCAGCTCCTCCTGCCGCGAGTACCGCGACAGTAGCACCTGCCACACCGCGAGCAGCGCCATGTACGGCGTCGCGCCTTCCGAGCGGCCCAACGCCACCAACCGCTCCACGCCCGCGGACGGAAGGTGCACGGGAAGCAGCGCCCCCTTCGTGGACTGGAGCGGCGGACGCGCCTTGTCCGTGGGCAGCTCCAGCACCTGGGGAGCCCCGGCGAGGTGCTGCTTCCACCACGACACCTCCCGCGCCAGCACGTCCCCCTGGAGCCACGAGCGCTGCCACACGGCGAAGTCCGCGGGCTGCACCGGCAGCGCCGGCAACACGGGTGTCCGGCCCGAAGCGAAGGACTCGTAGGCGCCGGCCACCTCGCGGACGAGCACGCCCAGCGACCAGCCGTCGGAGACGATGTGGTGCATGCACAGGAGCAACAGATGCTCCCGCGCGTCCAGGCGGAGCAGCCGCGTGCGCAGCACCGGTCCCTGGCCCAGGTCGAAGGGAAGGGCGGCCTCCTCCACGGAGCGCCGCTGGGCCTCGGCCTCGCGGGACTCCCGGGGCATGAGGGTCAGGTCGGTGACCGGCAACTCCCACGCGCCCGCCGGGTGCACGTGCTGGACGGGCCGTCCGTCCTTCATCGAGAACGTGGTGCGCAGGGCTTCATGCCGGGAGACGACGAGCTCCAGTGCGCGGCGCAGCGCCTCCACGTCCAGCGCGCCGTCCAGCCGCAGCGCGGTGGCGAGGGTGTAGTGGCTGCCGCCCGGGCGGAGCTGCTCCACCACCCACAGCCGCTGCTGCGCGTAGGACACGGGCAGGTCCCGCTCCCTCGACGTGGCGACGAGGGCCGGGATGCGCGGTCCTTCCACGCGCGAGAGGAGGCAGGCCTCCACCCGCTCCGTGAGCCGGGCGACGGTGGGCGCATCGAAGAGGGCGCGCAGCGGCAGCTCCACGCCGAAGGTCGAACGCAGCCGCGAGACGAGCTGCGTGGCCAGCAGCGAATGTCCCCCGATGACGAAGAAGTCGTCATGCAGCCCCACCGACTCCAGGCGGAGCAGCTCCTGGAACAGCGTGGCGATGCGCTGCTGGAAGAGCGTCATCCGCTCCGGAGCCACGGGCCCGGCGGCGACCGAGCGCGCATCCGGAGCGGGCAGCGCCTTGCGGTCCACCTTGCCCACGGGCGTGAGCGGCAGTGCGTCCAGCGACACGAACGCGGAGGGCACCAGCGGCGCGGGCAGCCGTTCGGAGACGAAGGCGCGCAACGCCGTTGCCTCCACCGCAGCGCCCGGTACGAACCACGCCACAAGGCGATCCTCGATGACTCCCGCCACCGCGGCCTTCACCGACGGGTGCTGACGGAGGATGGCCTCCACCTCGCTCAGCTCGATGCGGAAGCCGCGCAGCTTCACCTGCGTGTCCATGCGGCCCAGGAAGTCCAACGTCCCATCCGCGAGCCAGCGCACCCGGTCGCCCGTGCGGTACAGCCGCGCACCGGGCACTGCGCCGAACGGTGAAGGCACGAAGCGCTCCGCCGTCAGCTCGGGGCGCCCCAGGTAGCCCCGGGCCAGGCCGTCACCGCCCAGGTACAGCTCGCCCGGAACGCCCACGGGCACGGGCTGTCCGTGCGCATCCAGCACGTACGTCTGGACGCGCGTCATCGGCCGGCCGATGGGCACCGACGTCGCCTGCTCCGGCAGGTCCACGATGTCATGCGTGGTGACGCCCACGGTGGTCTCCGTGGGGCCGTACAGGTTCACCAACCGGCCCGGAGGCCCCGCGCGCAGCACCGCGCGAGCCGCGTCCGCGTTCGCGGCCTCACCGGCGTAGAGGACCGTGCGCATCGTGGCGAAGGCATCAGGGACTTCGCGCGCCACGGTGTGGAACAAGGCCGTGGCGAACAGGGCCGTGGTGGCGCCCACCTCGCGCAGGGTGCGAGCCAGCTCCGCCGGAGCCAGCGTCACTTCACGCGGCAGGATGACGAGCCGTGCGCCGTTGAGCAGCGCGCCCCAGACCTCGAAGGTGGCCAGGTCGAACGAAGGTGTGCCCGCCTGCACCATGCAGTCGTCCGGCCCGAGCCGGACGTAGTTCGTGTCCCGCACCAGGTGCGCGATGGACTGGTGCGTGATGCCCACGCCCTTGGGCGTGCCCGTGGAGCCCGACGTGTAGAGCACGTAGGCCAGTTGCTCCGGCCGCACGGTGACGTCCTCGGAAGCAGGCGCCGGTTCCTGGCCGGCTTCCTCCACGTCCGGCTCCAGGCACACCGTGGGCAGGGAGTGTTTCGGAAGGGCGCTCAGCCAGTCTCGCTGGCCCACCACCGCGGAGACGCCTGCGTCCTCGAACATGAACGCGAGGCGGGAGCGCGGATAGGCGGGGTCCATGGGCACGTAGCAGCCGCCCGCCTCCAGGATGCCGAGCATGCCCACCACCAGCTCCAGGCCCCGCTCCACGCACAGCGCGACCCGAGCCTCCGGAGGGAGTCCGAAGGCGCGCAGGCGCCGGGCCAGCCGCCGTGCGCGTTCCGCCAGCGCCGCGTAGGTGAGCCCCTGGCCTGCGTGCTGGACGGCGACGGCCTCTGGAGCGCGCAGCACCTGGGCCGCGAACAGCTCCGGCACGGTGTGGGGCGCGAGCGGACGCTGCGTGGCATTCCAGTCCACGAGCACGCGCTGCCGTTCCGCGCCATCGAGCAGCGAATGCTCCCGCACGGGCGCATCAGGGCGGGCCGTGAGCGCGCCGAGCAGCGCCTGGAAGTGCGCCATCATCCGCGTGACGGTGGCGGGGTCGAAGAGGTCGGTGCTGAAGTTCAGGTCGCCGCTGAACGCGCCGTCCCGTTCCTGGAGGCTGAAGTCCAGGTCGAACTTCGCGGTGGTCAGCTCTCCGCCGCGCAGCTCCAGGCGGAGGCCGGGAAGATCCAGCGCGTCCACGGGAGCGTTCTGGAAGGTGAACGCCACCTGGAACAGCGGAGACCGGCTCAGGTCCCGAGCACCCTGCATGCCCTCCACCAGCTTCTCGAAGGGCAGGTCCTGGTGCGAGTACGCCGCGAGCGTCGTCGCCTTCACCCGGGCCAGCAGCGTCCGGAACGAGGCTCGCGGGTCGATGCGAGCACGCAGCACCAGCGTGTTCACGAAGAAGCCGATGAGCCCCTCCGTCTCCGCGCGGTTGCGGTTGGCAATGGCGGAGCCCACGAGCACGTCGTCCTGGCCCGTGTAGCGCGACAACAGCAACTGGAAGCCCGCGAGCAGCACCATGAACGGCGTGGCACCCTCCCGGGCCGCCAGCGCCTTCACCGCGCCGGACACGTCAGGGGACAGCGCCGCGGGAAGCGACGCGCCCCGGAACGACTGCGCGACGGGGCGAGGCCGGTCGGCGGGCAGCTCCAGTGCGGTGGGCGCGCCGTCGAGTTCCCGCCGCCACCACTCCAGCTCCGCCTGGAGCACGTCCCCCTGGAGCCACGAGCGCTGCCAGAGGGCGAAGTCCGCGTACTGGAGCGGCAGGGGAGGCAGCGCCGGGGACTGGCCGGAAGCGAAGGCCCGGTACAGCGCGCCCAGTTCGCGAGCGAAGACGCCAATGGACCAACCGTCGGAGACGATGTGGTGCAGCGTGAGCAGCAGCCAGTGACGCCGTGAATCCAGCCGCAGCAACACGGCGCGCACCAGGGGCCCGGTGCCCAGGTGGAAGGGCCGCGCGGCCTCGGAGGCGGCGTGACGGTGCGCGTCGGCTTCACGGCGGTCCTCGGGGACGGACTCCAGCGAGATGACGGACAGCGTGAGCGCCGCTTCGAGATGGAGACGCTGGACCGGCGAGTCCCCCTGGGACACGAACGTGGTGCGCAGGACTTCATGCCGGCGCACCAGGGCCTGGAGGGACTGCTCCAGCGCCGAGGCATCCAGCGCGCCATCGAGCACCAGGATGCCGGGCACGTTGTAGAAGGCGCTGCCCGGCTGGAGTTGATCCAGGAACCAGAGCCGCTGCTGCGCGTACGACAGCGGCACGGGACCGGAGCGCGGCACGGCCACGAGCGGCGGCGTCCCCGGCCGGGAGTCCTCCCCGGAGCGAAGGGCCACCACACGGACCGCGAGCGTCGCCACCGTGGGCGCGGAGAAGAGGTCGCCCAGGGGCAGCTCCACCCCCAGCGTCGAGCGCACGCGCGACACCACCTGCGTGGCCAGCAGGGAGTGGCCTCCCAGGTCGAAGAAGTCATCGTGGATGCCCACGCGAGGAACGTGCAGCACCTCCGCGAAGAGGGCGGCGAGCTGTTCCTCCACCGCGTCTCGAGGCGCGACGAACGTGTCCGCCGAAGCCACGGAGGCCTCGGGAGCGGGAAGCGCGGAGCGGTCCAGCTTGCCGTTGGCGTTGAGGGGCAGGGTGTCCAGCACCACGAAGGCGCTGGGGATCAGGTAGTCGGGAAGCTGTTGCTGAAGCTCCGAGCGCAGGGCCCTGCCGTCCAGTGCCTCGCCGACGACGTAGGCCACCAGCCGCTTGTCTCCGGCGACGTCCTCGCGCACCACGGCCACGGCTTCGTGCACGCCCGGCAGGCCGCGCAGGGCCGCTTCGATTTCACCCGGCTCGATGCGGAAGCCGCGCAGCTTCACCTGGAAGTCGGTGCGCCCCAGGAAGTCCAACGTGCCGTCCGCGCGCCAGCGCGTCCTGTCGCCGGTGCGGTAGAGCCGTGCCCCCGGTGTCGTGCTGAACGGGTGGGGCACGAAGCGTTCGGCGGTGAGCGCGGGCTGGTGGAGATAGCCCCACGCCAGTCCCTCGCCGCCGACGTACAGCTCTCCCGGCATGCCAGGGGGCACGGGCCGCATCGCGGGGTCCAGCACGTAGGCGGTGGAGTGGGGCAGTGGCCGCCCGATGGGAACAGCGGTCTCCACGGCATCGCCCGCCTGCATCCGGTGCGTGGTGGAGAAGGTGGTGTTCTCGGTGGGGCCGTAGCCGTTGAGCAACACCGCGCCCGGACGCATCCGCGCCAGGTGCTCCCGCACGCGGGACGCCGGGAGCACGTCGCCTCCCGCCAGCACCTGTGACACGGAAGCGAGGGCCTCCGGGTGGTGCACGGCCATCTGTTCGAAGAGGGCGGCCGTGAGCCACAGCGTGGTGACACGGTGCCCTGTCAGCACCTCCGCGATGCGCGCGAGGGACAGCTCCCCCGGAGGCGCGATCACGAGCCGGGCCCCATGCAGCAGCGCGCCCCAGATTTCGAGCGTCGAAGCATCGAACGCGGCCGGAGCGAGCTGGAGGAAGACCTCCTCCGGGCCGAAGCGCATGAAGCCGGTGTCCACCACCAGCCGCGACACGGCGCGGTGCGGAACGCAGACGCCCTTGGGCGTCCCGGTGGAACCCGAGGTGAAGAGGACATAGGCCAGCCGGTCCCCTGTCGCGCGCGGCTCCGCTGGCGCTGTCTCCGGCCGCGAAGCCAGCCGGGACGCATCCGCATCCAGCAGCACCAGTGGAGTCATCAACGAAGGCAGCTCATCCGCGAGCGCCTCCAGCGTGATGACCATCCCCGCGCCGGACTGCTCCAACAGGAGGGACCAGCGCTCGGGCGGAGCATTCAGGTCGATGGGGACATAGGCCGCTCCGGCCTTGAGCACCGCCAGCAGCGAGACGATGAGCTCCGGTGAGCGCGGCAACAGCACGGCCACGCGGCCGCCCTCGGAGATGCCAGAGGCGCGAAGGTGGTGGGCGAGCTGATTCGCCCGCGCATCAAGCCGCGCGTACGTCAGGCTCCCGGACTCGGACACGAGCGCCACCGCGTCCGGAGCCCGAGCGACCTGTTCCGCGAAGCGGGCCGGGATGGACCGCGCGGCGAAGTCCCGCACGGCGGAGACACCGCTCCAGTCCTCCAGCACCTGACGCCGTACTTCGGCGGGCATCAGCGGCAGCTGCTCCACCGGGACCTCCAGCTGTCCGGGAAGCGCTTCCAGCAACGTGGCGTAGCCCTGCATCAACCCCTGGAGGAAGCCCGGGTCGAAGAGGTCGGTGTTGTAGTGGATGCTGCCGGTGAAGCCGTCCGCCGACTCCTCCAGGATGAGGCTGAAGTCGTACTTTGACGGCGTGAAGGGAGGAGGTAGCTCGCGCAGCGTGAGGTCCGGCAGCCGCCACTCCGCGGTAGGCGCGTTCTGGAGGGTGAGGGTGACCTGGAAGAACGGCGTGTGGCTCGGGTCGCGTGCGGGCTGGAGCTCCTCCACCAGCTTCTCGAAGGGGACGTCCTGGTGCTCGAAGGCGCCGAGCGTCGAGGCGCGCACCTGTGCCAGCAGCGTCTGGAACGAAGCGCGAGGGTCGATGCGCACGCGCATCACCAGCGTGTTGACGAAGAAGCCGATCAGCCCCTCCGTCTCCGAACGCGTGCGGCCCGCGACCGGAGCGCCCACGCTGACGTCGTCCTGTCCGGCATACCGGGACAGCAGCAGCTGGTACGCGGCCAGCAGCACCATGAAGGGGGTGGCCCCTGTCTGCCTCGCCACGGCATGGACGCCGTCCGTCAGCTTCCGGGACAGCCGCACCGCGAGCGAGCCCCCCGAGAACGTCTGCACCGCCGGGCGAGGCCGGTCCGTGGGAAGCATCAGGAGCGGAGGCGCACCCGCGAGCTGCTCCCGCCACCACGCAAGCTGCGCGGTGAGAACTTCGCCCTGAAGCCAGGACCGCTGCCAGGCGGCGAAGTCGGCGTACTGGATGGGAAGGAGCGGAAGCGAAGGACGCTGGCCGGAAGCGAAGGCCCGATAGAGGGTGACCAGCTCGCGAACGAGCACCCCCGTGGACCAACCGTCCGAAGCGATGTGATGCGTGAGGACGAGCAGCACATGCCGCGTCTCCTCCAGCCGCACGAGCACCGCGCGGAAGAGCGGGCCCCGCGCCAGGTCGAAGGGCCGCTGCGCCTGCGCGGCGACGAAGTCCCGCAGCCGGGTCTCGCGCGCATCCAAGGCGGTGGCCGAAGCGTCCAGGGGACGACCGTCGGGCTGCATGGACTCGACGGGGCCCTGTTGTCCGTTTGTGCGCGTGCTCGCTCCGCGAACTCCGAGCCTGCTGCCTGCGTCGAGCGTGCGCGGAGGCGGCAGGTCATCCAGGTCCACGAGTTCGAACGGGCAGGGCGCCGGAGGCGCGATGCGCTGAACCGGCCCATGGGCTCCGGAAGCGAACGTGGTGCGCAGCACCTCATGGCGTTCGACCAGCGCGTCCAGGGCCTGCCGCAGCGCGGGAACATGGAGCGCGCCTTCGAGCAGCACGGTCCCGGGCAGGTTGTACGCAACGCCGCCGGGCTGAAGCTGCTCCAGGAACCACAGGCGCTGCTGCGCGAAGGACAGCGCGAGTTCGCCCTCCCGGCTCACCGCCCCCAAGGGCAGCACCACGGGCCCCTCGCTCCGGTCCTGCGCCTCTTCCAGCGCCGAAGCCAGGGCCGCGAGCGTGGACGCCTTGAAGATCGCCCGCAGCGGCAGCTCCACCTGCAACGCCGCGCGGATGCGCGAAAGGAGCTGCGTGGCGAGCAGCGAATGCCCTCCCAGCGCGAAGAAATCATCGTGCACACCCACGCGCTCCACGCGCAGCAACTCCGCCCAGAGCGAAGCCAGCCTCTCTTCCGTAGGCGTGCGCGGCGCGACGTACTCCGGAGCCGCCCCCGACGCGATGCCGGGCACGGGCAGCGCCTTTCGGTCGACCTTGCCGCTGGACGTCAGGGGCAGGGCCTCCAGCGAGACGAAGGCACCGGGCACCATGTACTCGGGAAGCTTCTCGGAGAGGAACGCCCGAAGGGCCTCCGTCCCCGGCGCGTCCGTCCCGCCGACGAGATACGCCACCAGCCGCGTGTCGCTCGCCGTGACGCCCGCGAGCGCCACGACGACGGCCTGCCGCACGGACGGGTGCTGTTCCAGCGCGGCCTCGATCTCTCCCAGCTCGATGCGCAGCCCGCGCACCTTCACCTGGAAGTCGGTCCGGCCCAGGTACTCGATGGCGCCAGCGGGCAGCCACCGGGCGAGGTCCCCCGTGCGGTACAGCCGGGCCCCGGGCATGTCGCTGAACGCGTCCGGGATGAAGCGCTCCGCGGTCAGGTCCGGGCGACCCAGATACCCGCGGCCCACCTGTACGCCGCCGATGAACAACTCCCCGGGAACCCCCTGGGGCACCGGCCGCAGCGACGCATCCAGCAGCCGGATCGCCGTATTCGCCACCGGATACCCGATGGGCACGGAGCGCCCCAGCGCGCCCCGCACGCACTCGTACGCGGTGACCTCCACCGCGGCCTCGGTGGGACCATAGAGGTTGTGCAGCCGGGCGCGAGGCAGCCGTGTCAGGCACCGTTCGGCCAGCTCCAGCGGCAGCGCTTCACCGCTGCACACCACCTGGCGCAGCGACGTGCACTGCTCCAGGCCGGGTGCTTCCAGGAACGCCTGGAGCATGGACGGCACGAAGTGCGTGACGGTGATGCGCTCCCGAGCGATGAGGTCCGCCAGATAGTCCGGCTCCTGGTGTCCTCCGGGCCGAGCTACCACCAGCCGCGCGCCCGTCATCAGCGGCCAGAAGAACTCCCACACGGACACGTCGAAGCTGAACGGCGTCTTCTGCAACACCGCATCGCCCGGTGACAGCGGCAGCACCCCCTGCATCCACAGGAGCCGGTTGACGATGCCCGCGTGCGCGTTCATTGCGCCCTTCGGCCGGCCCGTGCTGCCAGAGGTGAAGATGACGTACGCCAGCGCGTCCTCGGAGGCCACCGGAGGCGGCGTCCCGGACGGCTGCCGAGCCACTTCCGCCCACTGGGAATCCAGGCGGAGCACCGGCACGGTGTCCCCGGTCGGCAGCCGCGCCACCAGCCGCTCCTGGATGAGCACCACGGCGGGCCGGGCATCCTCGGACATCCACGCGAGCCGCTGCGCGGGCAGGGACGGATCCAGCGGAACGTACGCCCCTCCCGCCTTCAACGTCGCGAGCAGCGCCACCACCAGCTCCAGCGACCGCTCCAGCATCAACCCGACGCGAACCTCCGGCCCCACGCCCATGGCCCGCAGGTGCCACGCGAGTTGGTTGGCCCGGGCATCCAGCTGCGCATAGGTGAGCGCCGTCTCGCCAGACGTGACGGCCACCGAATCCGGCGTGCGAGCCACCTGCGCTTCCACCAGCTGATGCAGCAGCACCCCGCGAGGAAACGCCTCCCGGGGCCCGTTCCACGCATGAAGCACGCGCTGCCGCTCGGCCGCGTCCAGGAGGGACAGCTCCGACAGGCGCGCATCCGGCCGGGAGACGGCGTCCTCCAGCAGGACGCGCAGGTGCCCCATCAGCCGCACCATCGTGGCCTCATCGAAGAGGGCGGTGCGGTACTCGGCGGTGAGGCGCAGGCCGTCCGCCTGTTCGAAGGCGAAGAGGGTGAGGTCGAACTGCGAGAAGCCGCTGTCCACCAGCTGCGCGTCCAGCGACAGCCCGGGCAGGTGCACGGCGGGAAGGGGCGTGTTCTGCAGAACGAACATCACCTGGAAGAATGGAGGCACGTCCAGGTGGCGCGGAGGCTGGAGCACCTCCACCAGCTTCTCGAAGGGCACGTCCTGGTGCGCGAAGGCCTCCACCGACGTCGCCTGCACGCGGCCCACGAGCGCGCGGAACGATGGATCCCCCGCGAGCGACGTGCGCAGCGCGAGCGTGTTGACGAACAACCCGACCAGCGGCTCCAGCTCCGCGCGCGAGCGTCCGGCGACAGGTGTTCCAACCGTGAGGTCGTCCTGCCCGGAGTAGCGCAGGAGCAACACCTTGAAGCCCGCGAGCAACACGGTGAAGAGGGTCGTGCCCTCCTGCGCCGCCAGGGCCGCGAGCCGCTGGACCCACACTGCGGGCAGCATCGAGGACACGGTCGCACCCCGGCTGTCCGTCTGTCCGGAGCGGGGCCGATCCGTGGGCAGCGACAGGACCGCCCGCGCATCCAGCCGCGAGCGCCACAGGTCGAGCGACGCTTCCAGCGACTCCCCCTTCAACGCCTCCCGTTGCCACACGGAGAAGTCCGAGTACTGCAACGCCAGCGCGGGCAGCACCGGCGTCCCGCCGGAAGCCAGGGCCTCGTAGAGGACGCCCAGTTCGTGCACCAGCAGGCCCATGGACCAGCCGTCGGACACGGTGTGGTGCAGCGCGAGCAGCAACAAGTGCTCGGTGGGGGAGACGGCGAAGAGCACGGCGCGCAGCAGTGGCCCCTGCTCCAGGTCGAACGGCGCGCGCGCCTCCTCGTGCAGCCTGCGCCAGGCCTCCGCGGCATCCGCCACCGGCACCACGGGCAGGGGCACGTCCAGTTCGGGCGTGATGCGCTGCCATGGCCGTCCGTCCTGTTCCACGAAGGTGGTGCGCAGTACCGCGTGGCGGCGCACCACTTCGTTCAGGCTCCCCGCCAGCGAGGGCACATCCAGCAGTCCCTCCAGGCGCACGGAAAAGAGCAGGTTCAAGCCGGCCTGCCCGGGCGCCAGCCGCTCCTGGAACCACATGCGCTCCTGACCGAACGACGCAGGGACCCGCGACGTGGGGCGGCGCTTCTCGCGCAGCAGTTCCGCGAGCCGCGCGCGCTTCTGCTCAGGGGTGGACGCCATGGGCCAGAGACTCCTTGGGAGGGGGTCTTGCGAACGCTCGGGGAGGAGATGTGACGGGTTCCCGGACTCGCGAGCGCGCGGGATAGTAGACAGGCACTCCGACATGGCCGCAGCGATTTGCTCGAGAGGGCCTGGCTGTCAGCCCGCTCGGGTGCGCGGCCGTGCGGGCGGTGGGGCCCGAGCGGGAATTCCGCTCCACGCCCGGTCGCTGGTGACATGTTTCAGCGGTGTTTCACCGTGGTGGTGGAACGCCCGCGCCTGACGTTTCCACTAGACTTCGGGAATGCCCGAGTCCTTCCGGATCCGCGAAGCCGTGCCCACCGACGCCGAGCGGATCGCCCAGGTGCTGCGCGACGCCTTCGAGGAATACCGCGGCCGACTGGATCCGCCCTCCAGCGCGCACGACAAGACGGAGGCCGTGGTGCGGCGCGAGCTGTCGGACGGCGGCGCCTTCGTCGCGGAAGCGGACGGCATCCTCTTTGGCTGCGTGTTCTTCCACCCGAAGGGAGACCACCTGTATCTGGACCGGCTCGCGGTGCTGCCCTCGCACCGGGGGCAGGGCGTGTCGCTGCGCCTCATGGAGGCCGTGGAGTTCCGAGCGCGCGAACTGGGCCAGACGCGCGTGCGGCTGTCGGTGCGGCTCGCGCTCACGTCGCACCATGCGTGGTACGCGCGCCAGGGCTACGTCTTCCATTCCCATGGAACGCACGCGGGATACACGTCGCCCACGTTCTTGGTGTTGGAGAAGATGCTCTGACGTTTCAGTCGCGAAAAGGCAGCGGAATGCGGCGGCCTTCCAGGTCGCTCTGGAGCGCGGCCTGGATGACGCGCACGGTCTCGCTCGCGCTCAGCGCCGTCACGGGCACGGGCGCGCCGTGGAGGATGGCTGCGCCGAACTGCCGGTAGAACTGGCCGTAGTCGCCGGGCACGGTGGCGATGGTTTCCCCCGAGGCCAGCAACCGGCCGTGGCGCTCCGCGGGTTCATGGCCGAAGTCCGGATGGCCGGGACGCAGGCCCGCTTCGAGCTGTCCCTCCTGCGGATCCAGCGCATGCTTCACGTACGCATCCCGGTCGCCCTGCAACACGAAGCGGGGCCACGGCGCGTGCACCACGGAGCCGGAGTGCAGCACCACGCGCAGCGCGCCGTAGCGCAGCAGCAGGTGGAACCAGTCCGTGCCCTGCGCACCCGGGCGTTGCCGGCCCAGGTCCGCGGTTACCGACTCGGGCAGGCCGAAGAGCTGCACGGCCTGATCGACGAGGTGCGAGCCCAGGTCCCAGAGCGTCCCGCCGCCGGGGACATCCTGCTCCTTCCAGCGATCCTTCACCTGGGGCCGGAAGCGGTCGAAGTGGCTCTCCAGGCTATAGAGCGTCCCCAGCCGTCGCTGCTCCAGCAACTGGCGCACGGTGAGGAAGTCGCCGTCCCAGCGCCGGTTGTGGAACACGGTGAGGCAGAGCCCGCGCTCCTTCGCGAGCGCGTCCAGCCGCATCGCCTCGTCCGCGTCAAGCGCGAAGGGCTTCTCCACCACCACATGCTTGCCCGAGCGAAGCGCCTGCCCCGCGAGCGAGGCATGTGAGTCATTGGGCGTGCACACGACGATGACGTCCAGGTCCGGATCCGCCAGCAGCGACTCCACGGTGCCGGTGCGAACGCCTGGCCAGTCGCGGGCCACGGCCTCCGTGCGGCGCGACGCCACGGCAGCCAGGGTGAAAGCGGGTTCCGCGGCGATGAGGGGCCCATGGAAGCGCGAGCCGGACAATCCATAGCCAAGGAGGCCCACCCGCAACGGGGAGCCAGGGACGCGAGCGGAGGTCATGAACCGGAAGGGTAGCGGGAAGTGGCCTTCATGCGGACAGACGTAGGTGCCTGGCCCTGCAGTCTTCCCGACACCGGAGCATTGACGGGAGCGCCAGTAGATCGTCGCCCCATGCAGCGACCCGAAGTGGTCTGCCACAACAAGCGACGTCGCGAAGCGCAGCAGTGGGCCGCGACGTCTCGCGTGTTCGGATACCAAGGTGAGAACCGGGGTGCCCGCCCAGGGCCGGTTCCCTCAAAACCTGTCCGACTGTCGGACAAGTTTCCACCGCATGGGGCCCGAGGCTGCGCCAGACCGACAGGGGCCCAACGTCATGCGTGCGCGGATACCAAGGTGAGCGCAAGGGTGCCCGCCCAGGCCTGATTGCCTCAAAACCTGTCCGACTGTCGGACAAGTTTCCACCGCATGGGGCCCGAGGCTGCGCCAGACCGACAGGGGCCCAACGTCATGCGTGCGCGGATAGCAGGCTGGGCACCGACAGGGTCGCCCGTCCGGGGCCGGTTGCTTCAAAACCTGTCCGACAGTCGGACAGGTTCTCGCCCCATGGAGCCCGCGAACTTGTCCGACAGTCGGACAGGTTTTCGCCCCATACGGCCGGGGGGCGCGCTGGCCCGGCAAGCGACGCGGAGGGTGGGCCCCGTACGTCCATGTCAGACCCCTGTGGTTGGATGGCGATGCTGGGACGAGGAGGGGGAATGGGGATGGGACGGGGAGGACTCGTGGCCTATGTGGAGGCGCAAATCGAGCGCGATATCGCGCTGGGGCGGCTGCACCCGAGCGGGCAATTCGGCTCGGAAGCGAAGCTGGCGCGTCGCTATGAGGTATGCCGGGGCACCATCCGCGAGGCGCTGCGGCGGCTGGCGGCACGGGGGCTGGTGGTGCAGCGCCCCGGACACAGGACGCGCGCGGTGGCGCTGGATGAGTCGCTGACGCTGGAGAACCTGGGCCTGGCGCTGCATGACGCGCGCAAGCCGGATGCCCGGTGGCTCCTGGAGGGCTACTTCAGCCTCAGGCGGCAGGTGCTGGTGGAGCTGCTGGTCGACTGCTGCGCGAGGGCCTCGGACCTCGACCTGGACCGGCTGGGGAGTACGTGCTTCGGGCTTTGGAATGCGGCGCGCTGGGAGCCGGGTGCAACCTGCGCGCAGGTGGAATTCGAGTTGCTACGGCAGGCGGCCCGGGTGGCGGGGCGTCCCGGGCACGTGCTCCTCGTTCAGTCCCTGCAGCGGGCATTCCTGGGAGGCGCCGCCCAACTGCTGCCGCTTCTTGGCGGAGAGGCGCTGCGCCAGTGGGTCTGCTGCGTGATGGAGGCTTTGCCGCAGCGTAACGTGCAGGCGCTTCAGCATGAGCTGCCGGCGCTGCTGAAGGCTTGCGATGAGCGCGTACTGAATGCCTTCGCCCCCGCTCCCCAGGAGCAGGCTTCCCCCGAGACTCCAACTGCCCATGAGAACCTTCACGGTGCCCCCGTGCCGGACTCCCTCCTGGATGCTGCGCTGGAGACAGGGACTTGCACGACGGACGAACGGAGCCTCGGCGGCCTTGAGCCAGCCGTCGAGGATACCGAGGCGCTCGGCGTTGCACCCCGTCCCCATGCCCAGGCCTGCCCCATTGAGTCCGACAACGGGACGCTGCTGTCTTCAACCGTCCCAGGGGACGCGCCCTGTGGACAGGATGGAGGGGGCGCCGGGAGGGACATGGCGGATGATGCTTCGCTCGACCTGTCTGACTGTCGGGCGAATGGGGGCGCTTCGTTGCCTCCCTCCGGCCCTCTCGGCGCGAAGTGCAAGGCGGGTGGACTGTTTCACGGGACCCTGGGCTCCCTGGGGCGGTGGTGGGCGCGCCTGCTTCGACTGACCGCGGACGCATTCGCCGGAGCCTTGCTTCCGCGCAGGGTGGGGCAACGCACTTCTGGCTAGAGTTCGCGCCATGGATACCGTGCCCCTCATCGACGTCCGAGCCCTCGTCGACCCCACGTCGAGCCCCCTGGCCCGAAGGGAGGTCGCCGCTCGCATGGGCGCGGCCTGTAGGAACACCGGCTTCTTCTACGTCGTGGGCCATGGCGTGGACGTGGGCCTTCAGACCCGGTTGGAGGTGCTGGCTCGGGACTTCTTCGCGCGGCCGGAGGAGGAGAAGCAGCGGGTGCGCATGGCGCTCGGGGGCAGGGCGTGGCGGGGCTTCTTCCCCGTGGGCGGAGAGCTCACGTCGGGCCGGCCGGACCGCAAGGAGGGGCTGTACTTCGGCACGGAGCTGCCGCCGGATGACCCTCGTGTGCGCGCCGGCACTCCGCTGCATGGACCGAACCTGTTCCCCCTCGAACCGGAGGGACTGGGCGGCGCGGTGCTGGCATACATGGCGGCGCTGACGTCGCTCGGACACTCGCTGATGTCCGGCATCGCGCTCAGCCTGGACCTGGAGGCGGACTTCTTCGCCACCCGGTACATGGCGGATCCGACGGTGCTGTTCCGCATCTTCAATTACCCGCCCGGCCCGGAGGTGGACGCGCAGGGCTTGCCGGTGTGGGGTGTGGGCGAGCACACCGACTACGGCGTGCTCACCATCCTCAAGCAGGACGACGCGGGCGGGCTCCAGGTGAAGACCCGCCAGGATGGGCAGACGCGCTGGGTGGACGCTCCTCCGGTGGAGGACGCGTTCGTGTGCAACATCGGCGACATGCTCGACCGGATGACGCGCGGCGTGTACCGCTCCACGCCGCACCGGGTGCTCAACCGCGCGGGCCGCGACAGGCTGTCGCTGCCGTTCTTCTTCGATCCGGACTGGACGGCGGAGGTGCGCGCCATCGACTCGCCCGCCCTGAAGGACGCGGGCGCGGACGACCATGCGGAGCGGTGGGACCGCCAGAGCGTGCACCGCTTCGAGGGCACCTATGGGGACTACCTGCTCGGCAAGGTGGGGAAGGTGTTCCCCGACCTGCGCGCGGAGGTGCTGTAGCGTCTCAGGTCCAGAGCGACTGCTCCAACGAGTCGAGCAGCGCCGCCGCGACTGCGGGCGATGGCAGCCCGGCGTCGGCGGTGAGCTCGGGGTCGAGCGGCACGGCCATCTCCGCGCGCAGCACGGCCAGCGCCTGCCGCCGGGCCTCCCGAAGGCCGGCGCGTTCCTCCTCGGACAGCCTGGGCGTGGCCCACGCGTCGATGTCCCAGGACAGGCCCGCGTGGCGCGTCTCGTCCTCCGCGATACGCACCATGGCTTCGCGGATCTCCGCATCCTCCGCGTGCAGCGCCTGATGGTGGGCCAGCAGCGCGCTGTAGGTCTCCCGCACGCACCCCTCCACGGCGTTGTCGAGCAGCACCTCGCGCAAGGACCTCAACGGCACGTCGGCCACGGAGGGCTCAGGAGGCTCGGCCCCGAAGCGACGCGCGAGCCGGGTGGTGACCTCCGCGTGCCGGACCTCGTCCTCCGCGCTGGCGAACGCCGCGTCCTGCAATGCCTGACCCGCACCGTGCAGGGCCAGTTCCTCGCGCAGGCGCAGGAAGGCGTGGATGGACGCAGCCTCCAGACGAGCGGCATTGGCGAACCAGGTGCCCCGGGCGTCCTCGTGGCTTTCAGCCCGTGACTCCTGGAGCCCCACGGGCCTTCTGCCGGGGTAGCAGCCCGTGTCGCCGTACTTGACCTTGAAGGCTTTGTGCTCGACCACCTCTCCCGAGGATGAGATCCGCACCGGCTTCCGAGACATCCATGCCTGCTTCGCGTCACAATCAAGGCCCTGCTCCACCAGGACCGTGAAGCCCTCGTCGGGATTGACGCCGACCGATGAGGGGATCTCGGTAGAGGCGCAGACAGAGTGGCCGGCCGCGAATGCCAGGAATGCGGCCTCCTCCTCCCGGTCGATGGTGCCCAGCACCTGCCTGATCGAATCCCTCGTCCTGTAGATCCTCACGTCGTCGCCCCGGGTGGTCACCACGTAATGGGCAGTACATGTCGAAAGGGCGGCGCCATTACAGTCACCTCCAAAGCCTTTCATGCCTCCGTCGTCCAGCGACTGGAGGGCTTCCGTACAGGCCTCCTTGTTGGCGGCCGTCTCGCAAGCGTTTCCCGTGGAGAGGACGGGCGTGAAGCCGGGAATCCGCTTCTGCTCGAGGCGGGCGGGTTGCCCTCCATTCGGATGTCGAGGCTTGGATGTGTCGGCGACGAACTGCGAGGTGTACGAATACCGCCTCAACTCGACGAAGTCCGGCACGGGAACCATCCACGCCTTGTCGATGCCGGGGACCGCGGTGGAGTACCAGTGGTCTTCCCTCGGAGGAGACTCCACGCACCGGATCCGGCGATAGTTCGTCGCCAGGAGGCCCGTGGGCACGTCCGGCTTCACGTGCCGTTCGCCGTGACATCCGGCAATCACAAGCGGCGTGGCCAGTGATGCCTTCAATGCCCTGGTGAACAGCCGCCGCAATCGCTCCGCATTCAATGACGACCCCCGTGTCGGCAGCCCGGCCCCTGCGCTGTCCCCAAACCCTATCAAAGCGGCTCCGGACCGTGCCCAGGAAAAGCAGACGGGCGATGCACGCCGCAAAGCGTGCACCGCCCGTGGGGCCTCCCGAATGGACGCGGACTACGCGCCCGCGTACTTGCGGCGGAACTCGTGGATCTCCGCCAGCCGGAACGTGCCCGGCTCCGGGGCAATCGCCTCCGGCGCGTCGTAGGGCAGGTTCATCAGCCGCTCGTACTCCTCAATCGACACGCGCTCGCGCTTCGCCAGCACCGTGTCCAGGTCCGCGCGGGCCATGCGCTCCGCGGCCTTCTCCCCTACGACCCCGGAGTAGAACTCCGCGCAGGAGCCGCTGCCGTAGGACAAGAGGCCAATGCGCTGACCCGCCAGCGCCGCGCCCTCCGCGTGCAGCTGGCCCGCGAGCGCCAGGTACAGCGACGCCGTGTAGACGTTGCCCACCCGCGCGTTCAGCCCCAGCGACTTCGCCACCTGCGCGTCGTAGCTGGCCTGAGACTTAGCGGCCTCGTCGCGCGCCTCGGGCGTGGCCGGCCCGCTGCCCGAGTCCTCCAGGTCGCACAGCCGCACCTGCGCGTGCGCCTTGCGCGCCATCTTGCAGAAGGGCACGTGGTAGAGGATGCGCGAGAGCTGCTCGCTGGGCAGCTTCGAATCCCAGCGCACCAGGCCCTGCTCCATGGCGCGCTCGCGCCAGCCCCGGTACGCGCCCGCCATGGCGTCCAGGTAGCAGGTGATGGAGTAGTGCCCGTCCACCAGCGCCTCGCGCCGGCCCACCGGTCGCCAGAAGTCGTACACGTCCGCGGTGCTCACGCCGTTGAGCCCCACGTCCACCGCCAAGAGGTCCGGCGTCTCCGACACCAGCAGCGCCACCGCGCCGCCGCCCTGCGTGGGCTCGCCCGCCGTCTTCAGGCCGTAGCGCGCGATGTCCGTGCACACCACCAGCGCGGAGCGGCCCGCGGCGGCGCCGGACGCAATCCACTCCACCGCCGCCATCAGGCCCGCCGTGCCGCCGTAGCACGCGTGCTGCGAGTCGAACGTGCGCATGCCGCGCGGCAGCTTCAAGAGGCCGTGCACGTGCGACGCGATGGGCTTGGAATGGTCCACGCCCGTCTCCGTGCCCACCACCAGCATGCCCAGCTTGGACGTGTCCACGCCCTGCTGCTGGATGAGGCGCGCGGCCGCCGTGGCCGCCAGCGACACGGAGTCCTCACCCGGGTCGTTGACCGCCATCTCCTTCGCGCCCAGGCCTGCGGTGAACTTCGCCGGGTCCACGCCGCGCGCCCGCGCCAGGTCCTCGATGTCCACGTACCGCCGGGGGACCGCCACCGCCAGCGCTTCGATTCCAACCCGCTTCTTCATGGGGAGCTCCTCAAAATCAAAAGGTCACGAATCCAGACGGCCTCACGCCGCGGGGGGCACCAGCACCAGCCGGCCCGCCACTTCCCGGTTCTCCAGGCGGAAGTGCGCGCGGCTCGCATCCGCCAGCGCCACCTCTTCCGACACGAAGGGGCGGATGAGGCCCTTGGCCGTCAGCCGCAGCGACTCGTCCAGCTCCTCGCGCGTCGTCGCGTACGCGCCCAGGATCTCCAGCTCCTTCACGATGACCAGGCCCGGGTTGAGGTTCACCACCCCCGACTCCAGGTTGCCCACCACCACCACGCGTCCGCCGGGTGCCATGGCCTTGAGCGTCTGGTCGAACGTGGCGCTGCCGACAATTTCCACCGCCACGTCCACACCCTGGCCCTGCGTGCGCTTGCGCGCCTCCGACCCGAAGTCCAGGCCGCGCGAGACAATCACCTCGTCCGCGCCGGCCTCCTTGAGGGCCGCGACCTTCGCTTCGCCGGACGTGATGGCGATGACGCGCGCCCCGTCCACCTTCGCCAGCTGCACGGCCGCCAGGCCCACGCCGCCGCTGGCGCCGGTGATCAGCACCGTCTCACCGGCCTTCACCTTCGCCCGCGTGCGCAGCGTGTGCACGGCGGTGCCCAGCGTGCAGCACACCGTCGCGGCCACCGCCCAGGGCAGGTCGGACGGCACGCGGCCCAGGCCTCGCACCGGGGCCACCATGAACTGCGCGTAGCCGCCCTGGAGCTCCTCGCCGAAGAAGCGATTGTCCGTCTTGCACAGGCTGTTGCGGCCGGAGAGGCACAGCGCGCACTCGCCGCAGGACATGCGCTGCAGCGTCGCCGCGCGGTCGCCCACCTTCCAGCCCACCGTGTCCGGGCCCACCTCCACCACCTCGCCCGCGGCCTCGTGCCCCAGGATGGCGGGCACGTGCGTGCGAGGCAGGTTGCCGCGGCGGTTGATGACGTCGTGGTAGCAGACGCCGCACGCGTGGACCTTCAGCAGCACCTCGCCCTTGCCCGGCCGGGGAACCGGCACGGTCTCCAGACGCAGGTTCTCTGCACTCCCGAACTGGCGAAGAACGACAGCTTCCATGCGGTGCCTCTTTTCCGTGCTGCTTGAAGGTTGGGGGAGATGTGTTTTCAGCCGCCGACGAGCGCGTCGCGCAGGTTGCGGGGGTCCAGCGCGCGGATGGCCGACACCGTGCGCGCGTCCGGAAGGGAGGTGACGGGCAGGGCGTCCGGCACCGCGAACTCGAAGCCGGTCCGCTCGGAGATGCCGTCCACCGTGGCCCAGGGGTGACGCGCCAACAGCCGCGCCCCATGGGGTCCGCCCAGCTCATACGTGCCCAGGTCGGAGATGAGCCGCACCGGACGGCTGGGGTCGCGCGTCGTGGCCACCTGGACCTGGGGGACGAGGTTGCGGCGCGACTGCCGGGGCACCAGCAGCACCGGGTTCTTCACCCACTGGCGCAGCGTGGCCGCGCCCGCCACGCCGGGGAACTTGGTGCGCGGCTTGTCCAGGCTGCCGGACGCCGTCATGTTGGTGCGGCCCGCCGGATCCACCTCCGCCGCGCCAAAGAAGACCGTGTCCACCCGGCCGCGCCGGGCATGGTCGAACAGGTCCGCGATGCTCACCTCCGCGGACCGGCCGTCCAGGTACCGCAGGTCCTCGGACGAGGGGAACAGCTCCGGCAGCGCCGGATCCAACGAGCCCACGCACGCGAGGTACGTCAGCCCCGGCGCATGCGTGGCCCGGGCCACCGCGATGGCCAGGATGACCAGCGGCGACGCCACACCCGTGGCCACCACCGAGCCCTCTTCAATCTCCCGCGCCAGCAGCGACACCACCGTCTCCGCGGGCGTCGCGTCCACCGTCGTCGTCGTCATGCCGCGCTCCGCGTCGCGCGCAGCGACATGAGGAAGCCCTTCGCGTCGCCCGCATCCGCCGCGGCCAGGTAGGCCGCGAGCATCGCGTCGTCATGCGGGTACTGGCCCAGGCACCCCGTGGGCAGCGCACCGCCGGGGGCGAGCACCACGCGCTCCACCTGGAAGGCGGGGATGGTGACGCGCGACAGCTTCGGCACGCGCTCCTCCACCGTGGCGATGATCCGCTTCGCCGCGCCCGCGACGAGCAGGTCCGTGGTGGGGTCTTCAATCAGCAGGTTGCCCTTGTCGTCCGCCGCCCGGGCATGGATGAGCGCCACGTCCGGGTAGTACGCGGGCTCCACCGGCACGCGGCGGCCCGTGAACGGGTCCTCCACCGTGCGCGGCGCGTCCACCTCCGCCAGCTCCGACACGTCCGCGTCCGGCGCGGGGATGAACGGCAGCCCCATGGATGCCGCGCGCAGCCGCTGCACCACGCGGTAGCCGTCGTGCTCGCGCCATTCAATGTCGCCCGCCTCGATGGCCCGCTTGAGGCAGGGCAGGGGACGCACGCGGTTCTCCAGCACCAGCGCGCCAAAGGGCAGCTCCACGCGCTTGAGGCACCCGCCCGCGACCAGGAACTCCGCCGGCAGCGGGTTGGGCAGGGAGATGAGCTGCAGGCCGCGCTTCTCCTGCGCCACCAGCTCCAGCACCAGCGCCATGGGCGCGCGGCCCAGCATGAACCCGCCGGCCGCGAGCGACGCGCCGTCCGGGATGGAGGCCACCGCCTCCGACAGGGAACTCCAACGGGCGCGGTTCACTGGGGCTCCCCTCCAGAACCGGAGCCGGAAGCGGCGCGCGGCACCATGCGCAGCGCGGGCGCGTCTTCAGCCGAAGGGGCCGGGGCGCTCACGGCCGAAGCGGCGGAGGGAAAGAGCAGCTCCACCATGCCGTCGGCGATCTGCTCCTCGGTGAGACGCCCGTCCGGCTTGAACCACTTGTAGACCCACAGGATCATTCCCAGGAACGAGAAGGCCGCGACGGTGGGGTCCACCACGCCGCGCAGGCGGCCCAGGCGGTTGGCCTCCGCGAACGCGTCCTCCAGGAAGCGCACGTAGCGCTTCTTGCGCCGGTCGATGTACTCGCGCGCTTCACCGGTGAGCGTGGCGTGCTCGTGGAGGATGATGATGACCTCCTTGCTGCGGCCGCTCGTCACCAGGTGGATGTTCTGCCGCATGCACTGGCGCAGCCGCTCCACCGGATCCGCCACGTCCTGAACGGGCGCGAGGACCTGCTCCTCGAACACGTCCATGCCGTAGTTCATGATGGCGAAGAGCAGCTGCTCCTTGTTCTGGATGTGGTGGTAGAGCCCCGCCTTGGTCATCCGGCACGCGGCGGCGATCTCCTGCATCGACGTGCCCTCGTAGCCGCGCTCGCAGATGAGCCGCGCCGCCGTCTCCAGGATGGCCCTGTACCGCTCGCCCTCGTCCGGTTTGCGCCCCGTGGGTGTCATGCGTGCCTTCCCTTGCCGGCCTGCCTGCTCCTGCCGGGCTGAAACCACCTACCGACCGGTAGGTCACTTCACCTACCGACCGGTAGGTAGCACTCGGCGACGCGGTTCGTCAACGGGCAAGTACCGGCGGGCAGGTGGGATAAAAGCTTTTGGAAACAAGGACTTGGGACCACCCAACGGGTTAGGTTGCGGGTCACCCATGCGGTCCACGCTCCTGCCCATCCTCCTCTTGTGCGCCGCGCTGGCGAGCGTGGGGGTGGGGGTCTGGACGCTCGTGAAGCGCAGCCGGACGACCCTGGTGGAGCAGTTCGCGGGGGACCGGCAGAAGCAGCTGGACGAGGCGGTGGGCGGCGTCACGGACTCCCTGGAAGAGGTGGGCAAGAACCTGCGCTTCGCGGGCGAGCTGATGTCCCAGCCGGGGAGCCTGGCGGAGCACCGCCGGGAGCTGCGCGCGCTCTTGGAGGCGGTGGGCCAGTACAAGGCCATCGCGGCGTACGACGGCGACGGCGCGGAGCGGCTGCTGCTGCTGGACCGCAAGCCGGACCCGCAGGTGTCGCGCGAGGGGCTGGTGGCGGAGATGGCCGGCACGGCGCGCCGCGCGCTGATGCGTCCGCCGGGGGACCTCACCACGTCGCCCGTCCTGGACGCGGCCAACGGCGGCTGGCTGCGCATCCTGGCCACGGCGCTGCCCGCGACGGACGGCAAGCCCGAGGGCGCGGTGGCGGTGCTGGTGGACACGGAGTCGTTCTTCGCGCCGCTGCGCATCGTCACGTCGGACCTGGAGGCGCGGATGCTGCTCGTGGGCACGCACGGCCAGCCCACGCCCGCCAGCGACCCGGTCCTGGCGGAGTGGTTCGGTCGCGCGAGCCAGAAGGACTCGGGCGTGCCGGGCTTCGCGTTCCTGGTGTCCCGGCTGAAGGCCGGCGCGCGCGGCATGCTGCCCCTGTCCGAACAGGAGGCGGAGCGGTTGGGGCTGGGGCGCTCGGAGGTGGTGGCCGTCTACACGCCCATCCGCATGCGCGGCGGCAGCCACTGGGCGGTGGCGACGCTGGTGTCCACCGCGGCGCTGCGTTCGCACGAGCAGTCGCTGGTGGTGCGGCTCTTGGGCGCGGGCGCGCTGGTGGCGTTCTTCCTGGTGGCCTTCGCGGTGTACGTGGTGCTGGCGCGGCGGCGCGCGGTGGCGCTGAGGGAGAGCCGCCGGCACGCGGCCCAGCTCGCCGCGCTCCATGACCGGACGCGGAAGATCCTGGACCACCTGCCCACGGGCGTCCTCGCGCTGACGGAGGACGGGCGGATCAGCGCCGTCAACCAGGCCCTGCGCTCGCGAGTGCCCGGCAACGTGACGGGCGCGCCACTGGCGTCCGCGTTCCCCGGGGCGCCTGCGCCGGTGATGGAGCGGCTGTCCGCGCTGGTGGCCTCCGCGCGGCGGGAGGACCGGCCGCTGAGCCTGTTGGGCGAACCGCTGGCGCTCTTTGGCGAGGAGGGCACGTACAACCTCCACGCGGTGCCGCTGACCGCGGAGGACCCCAAGGAGGAGACGCGCGCGCTCCTGGTGGTGGAGGACCTGAGCGACGTTCGCGCGCTGGAGACGCAGCTGTTGCGCGCGGAGAAGCTGGCCACGGTGGGCGTGCTGGCGGCGGGCATCGCGCATGAGATCGGCACGCCGCTGGGCGTGGTGCGCGGCCGGGCGGAGTACGTGCAGAGCAAGCTGGGCCCTACGCATCCCCAAGGTCCGGGGCTGGGCGTCATCGTCGAGCAGATCGACCGGGTGAGCCGCACGCTGCGCCAGTTGCTCGACTTCTCCCGCCTGCAACCGGCGATGGTGCGGCCGGTGGCGCTGGGGCCGCTCGTCCGGAGCGTGCATGAGCTGTTGCAGGTGGAGGCGGAGCGGCGGCGGGTGAGCTTGAGCGTGGACGTGCCGGAGTCCGTGCCCGCGCTGGCGGCGGACGCGGATCAGCTCCAGCAGGTGCTGCTCAACCTCACGCTCAATGCCTGCGATGCGTGCAGCGAGGGCGGCAAGGTGGAGGTCACCGCTTCCGCGCTCGCGGGCCCGGAGGAGGGCACGTGGGGCCTGGTCGCGCTCACCGTGCGCGACGACGGGTGCGGGATTCCCAAGGAGCGCCTCAACCAGGTGTTCGATCCGTTCTTCACGACGAAGAAGCGCGGACAGGGCACGGGGCTGGGGCTGACGATGGTGGCCCACGTCGTGCGCAACCACGGCGGACGGGTGGAGCTGGAGAGCACGCCGGGGCAGGGCACCCGCGTCACCGTGCTGTGGCCGGTGGCCCGCGCTGTCCCAGAGGAACGAAATGCCGAGCGACTTGCCGTCTGACGCGCGCATCCTCGTGGTGGACGACCACGTGGAGATGGGGCGCATGCTCCAGGAGCCGCTGGCCGACGCGGGCTGGACGGTGGACCTGGCCACGGGCGGTCAGGAGGCGCTGACGCTCATCCGCTCGCGCGTGTACGACGCGGTGCTGACCGACCTGCGCATGGAGAAGGTGGACGGCCTGGACGTGCTGGACGCCGCCCGCGCGGTGGACCCGGAGCTGCCCGTGCTGCTGATGACGGCCTTCGGCGGCGTGGAGAGCGCCGTGGAGGCGATGCGCCGGGGCGCGTACCACTACTTCACCAAGCCCTTCCGCCTGGACGAGGTGCGGCTGTACCTGGGCCGAGCGCTGGAGGACCGCCGACTGCGCGCGGAGCACCGGGCGCTGAAGCAGGCGTCGCAGGAGCGCTCCGGCCTGGGCGCACTGGTGGGGAGGAGCGCGCCCATGCGCGGGCTGTACGAGCTCATCGACCGGGTGGCGCACGCGGCGGCTCCGGTGCTGCTCCGAGGCGAGAGCGGCAGCGGCAAGGAGCTGGTGGCCCGCGCGCTCCATGTCGAAGGCCCGCGCGCGTCCAATCCCTTCGTGGCCGTCAACTGCACCGCGCTGCCGGGGCCGCTCTTGGAGAGCGAGCTGTTCGGCCACGTGAAGGGCGCCTTCACCGGGGCCACGTCCGTGCGGCGCGGTCTGTTCGTGGAGGCGCACGGAGGCACGCTGTTCCTGGACGAGATTGGCGACATGCCCACGGAGCTCCAGGCGCGGCTGTTGCGCGTGCTGGAGGACGGCGAGGTGCGCGCGGTGGGCTCGGATGCCAGCCGCACGGTGGATGTGCGCGTGGTGGCCGCCACGCACCAGGACCTGGAGGCGCGCGTGAGGGAAGGGCGCTTCCGCGCGGACCTCTTCTACCGGCTCAACGTCGTCACGCTGCGGGTGCCTTCGCTGAAGGAGCGCCGGGAGGACATCCCGCAGCTGGTGGAGCACTTCACCGCCCGCTCCCGCGCGCGCAACCCGCGCTCCCGCGTGACGTCGCTGTCACCGGAGGTGGTGGCCGCGCTGGGCGCCATGTCCTGGCCGGGCAACGTGCGTGAGCTGGAGAACCTGGTGGAGCGGCTGGTGGTGCTCGTCCCCCGGGAGACGGTGACGCTGGAGGACCTGCGCCCCCACGCGCCGGTGACGGAGCCGGAGACCCCGCTCGCGCAGGCGCAGGAGGGCGTGTGGACCCTGCGCAAGCTGGAGGGGGAGTACATCCACTGGATGGTCCAGCACTGCGGCGGGAACAAGACCCGCGCCGCGGAGCTGCTGGGCATCGATGTGTCCACCATCCATCGTCGCGAGCGGGAGCGGTAACCGGGGGGCGTGGCAATGCGCCACGGGGGGCTGGCGGATTGCCACGGTCCTCGGGTGATCACTCGGTGGCCCCGGGGGACGGTGGTTCCGGCATGTAGCTTGCTGTGACGTGGGCCCGTGGTGTCCCTGCGCACAACCCGGGCCCTGCTGCTCGGTGCGGATGAGTCCCTGGCCTCGCTGCTGGCGGACGTGCTGGGCGACCTGGGCATCGCCCTGTTCCTGGACGCGGGGGACGCGGCCCGGCCGGACCTGGTGCTGGCGCACGTGGAGCGCGGGGAGGCCATCCTCCCGGTGCTGACGCACGCGCGGGACTGCGCCGCCGCCGCGCCCGTCGTCGTCCTGCTGCCCTTCGCGGACGAGCGCCTGGTGTCCCGCGCCCTGTGTCAGGGGGCCCGGGCATGTTTCGCGCTGGGCCGCCCGCTCGATGAGCTTCGCGCCCTCCTGCGCTCGCACTTTCCTCTGTTGGAGACCCCCCATGGGTGAACCGATGGCCGTCGTCACCGTGCTGCGTCCCGTTGTCCCCCTGCGTGATGCGGAGCGCCGCCCGGTGGCTCCGGTGCCGGACGCGGGGGAGACCTCCCTCTTCCAGGCCGGCCAGGTCCGCGTCACCGGCGAGCGGCTCGTCGTGGGCGGCCAGAGCTGGGCGCTGCGCGACGTGCTCCAGGTGGAGACCGCGCGCCGCACCCCGAAGGTGTGGCCCTACCTGCTCGCGGTGGGGCTGGCCGCGGCGCTGGGGCTGCCGCTCTTGTCCTGGCTGTCCGTCAGCGTGACGGCGCTGAAGGGCGCGTACGAGGCGGGGCTCGTCGTCACCGCCCTGGGCCTCTTCGCGTCCATGGCCGCGCTGCTCGTGGTGGAGGACACCCACTACCTGGTGCTGGGGCTGCCGGGCGGCTCGCGCCGCGTCTTCGGCAGCCACGACGCCCAGCTCATCGCGCGGCTTGCGGGGACGGTGCGGGCCGCGTGCCAGCGGCCGTGAGCTGCTCGCGCACCTGCGCGACGATCTCGAAGGAGCGCAGCCGCGCCGCGTGGTCGAAAATCTGCGCGGTCACCATCAGCTCGTCGGCCCCGGTCTGCTCCAGCAGGGACTGGAGGCCTTCGCGCACGCTGTCCGGCGAGCCCACCACGGTGCACGCCAGCATGTGCTCGATCTCCGCCAGCTCCATCTCGTTGAGCTGACCGTCCATGCTGTCCACCGGCGGCAGGAGCGGGCCCGGCCTGCCCCGGCGCAGGTTGATGAAGGCCTGGAGCAGCGACGTGAAGAGGCGCTGGCCCTCTTTGTCCGTGTCCGCGGCGAAGACGTTGACGCCAATCATCGCGTACGGCTTCTGGAGCACGTCCGACGGGCGGAACTGCGTGCGGTACAGGTGCAGCGCGCTCATCATCTGCGCGGGCGCGAAGTGCGACGCGAACGCGAAGGGCAGCCCCAGGGCCGCGGCCAGCTGCGCGCTGAAGGTGCTGGAGCCCAGCAGCCACAGCGGCACGTGCAGGCCCGCGCCCGGCACCGCGCGCACGGCCTGCCCCGGCGTGGGGTCCTTGAAGTAGTTCTGCAGCTCCACCACGTCCTGCGGGAAGCTGTCCGCGCCGCCCAGGCCCCGGCGCAGCGCGGCGGAGGTGCGCTGATCCGTCCCCGGCGCGCGCCCCAGGCCCAGGTCGATGCGGCCGGGGTAGAGCGTCTCCAGGGTGCCGAACTGCTCCGCGATGATGAGCGGCGCGTGGTTGGGCAGCATGACGCCGCCCGCGCCCACGCGAATCGTCTTCGTGCCCCCCGCCACGTACCCGATGACCACGGACGTGGCCGCGCTGGCGATGCCCGTCATGTTGTGGTGCTCGGCCAGCCAGAAGCGCTTGTAGCCCAGGGCTTCCGCGTGGCGGGCCAGGTCCAGGCTGTTGTGGAGGGCAAGGCCGGCGTCGCCCCCGGAGATGACGGGGGACAGGTCGAGGACGGAGAAGGGGATCATCAGGGGGACCCTCACGCCACGGGGGGCGGAAAAGCCCTTCGATAGCCAGCGCCCTCGGGGTTTTCACGGCATTGAAGCCCCCCAGGCCCCCCGGCCTTCCAGGCGGAGGCCATCCCACCCATCAGCCTGGCTTGTCGCCAGGCGCGCCCGGGAGGACCGACGCCTTCGAACCTGTCCGACTGTCGGACAGGTTTGCGGGCGGTCGCGCCCGGGAGGCTGCTTTCAGTCGCGCGGGGGGGCGGCCTTGCGCTCCGACTTCGCTCGAACCAGCGCGGCGCGCGCGCGGTCCAGGGTGCCGTGCGGATCCTCCTCGCCCTGCACCGTCACGGCGATGGACACACATGCGGGCTGGCCGGGCATGTCATGGAGCTGCTGGCGCGCGGCCTCCGCGGCCACGGCGTCCGCCCCGGGCAGCACGAGCAGGAGGGAGTCCCCCGTCCAGCGCACCACGAAGCCCGGGGGAGGGCAGTGGCCCTCCGCGTGCCGGGCCAGCTCCCGCAGCGCCGCGTCGCCCGCGTCGTAGCCGCGCGCGCGGTTGACGGCGCCCAGCTCCACCAGGTCCACCAGGAGCAGGCTGGTGGGCAGGCCCTCCCGGCGGCAGCGGCCAATCTCCCTGGCCAGCCGCTCCTCGCCCACGCGCCGGGTGTCCAGCCCCGTGAGCGCGTCCTGGCGCAGGAGCCGCTCGCGCGTGCCCTTCAGGTCCGCGCCGATGCCCAGGTCCATCAGCGACAGGAGCTGCGCGATGCCCCCGGGCACCAGGAAGGGCCGCGCCACCCAGCGCACCTCGCGCGGCCGGGGCCGCTCCAGCGACAGCGTCAGGTGCAGCCCGCGCGAGCTCTCCGCCGCCAGGTCCAGCTGCCGCAGCGTGCCGCCGGGGTCCGCGGTCAGGCTGGCGATGTGCTGGCACAGCGAATCGAAGGCCATGCCCGACAGCCGGTCCTCCGGCAGACCCAGGAGCTCCGCCAGCGCCGCGTTGGATGCGAAGGGCCTGCGGCCCGGCGCCACCACCAGCACCGGCACGTCGAGGGCGCTCACCGCCTCGCGCACCAGCGCCAGCGCCGCGGCCTCGGTGAGCACCGGCTCTGAAGCGCCCAGGGGCCTCGGCGTGATGGGGCGTGGCAGGCCCCGCGCCGTGGGGTGCTCCAGGTTCTCCGCCACGCGGTTCGCCAGCTCGCGCAGCGCCGCCAGGTCCTCCGGGCCCAGCATCAGCGGGCGCGTGTCGATGACGCACAGCGAGCCCAGCACGTCCCCGGTGGAGGTGATGAGCGGCGCGCCCGCGTAGCTGCCGACGATGCCGTCGCGCACCAGCGGGTTGTCCCTGAACACCGGATGGCGCGTGGCGTCCGGCACCACCAGGGCCTCGCGGCCCTGCACCACGTGGTGGCAGAAGGCCCAGTCGCGCGGCGTGCCCCGTTCCTTCGCGAGCGCGGCGGGCAGCCCCACGTGCGCCTTGAACCACTGCTTGTCCCCCAGCACCAGCGTCAGCAGCGCGACGGGCACCCCGAAGGCCTGCGCCACCTCCGCCACCAGGTCCTGAAGCTTCTGGTCGGGCGGGCCCGGGTCCACCAGCTTCAGCTCGTCGATGCGCGCGAGCCGCCGCTTCTCTTCCTCCGCGTTGAGCTCCAGCTGGCCGTGGCCCGCGAGCTGGCCCGCGAGCGCGCGCCGCACGCCGTCGCGCATCGCCTCTGGCCCCGCGCGCCGGCTGAGCAGCGCGTGGATGCCCAGCGCGTCCTTGAGCTGCCAGGCGCGCACGCGCAGCTCGTCAAATGCCGTCACCACCATCACCGCCATGTGGCGCGCATCCGAGCGGCCCCGCAGCCACGCCAGCAGCGCGAACCCGTCCACCCGGGGCAGCGCCAGGTCCGTCACCAGCAGCGTGGGAGCACCCCGCAGCCGCACCAGCTCCTGGGCCTCCGCGCCGTCGCGCGCCACCACGCCCTCCAGCCCCTCTTGCTGCGCGAGCGCGAGCAGGCCCGCGGCGCGGTGGCGATCCGGTTCGGCGATGAGGGCGTAGCGGGGCATGTCGGTCCACGCATGCTGCCACGCGGGTCGCCGTTGCGTACCCTGCCGCTTTGTCCAAGTAGGGCCCGCCCGTCCATGGGCCGACGGAGCAGGGTGCTCTCGTGGGGTCCCACGACGGCCCGTGCCTGCGTCAGGACCGGGGCTCCCGGCAGCGGGCGTGACGCGCGCTTTCTTGGCGCGGAGCTTCCAGCAATTGCGAGACGTGCTCCGCCAGGTCCGGCAGCGGCTGGGGTTTGCTCAGCACCAGGTCCACGCCCAGCGCCTGCGCACGCGTCCCCAGGTCCGGTGTCGCGAACGCCGTCAGCAGCACCATGCGCGTGGCCGGCGAGGACTCGCGCACCCGCTCCGCGATGACGAGCCCCTCCTCGGACTGCGTTCCGCTCAGGCGCAGGTCGCTGATGACCAGGTCGTACCGGCCGCGCTTCACGCGCTCCAGGGCCTCGTCCAGGTCCGTGGCCGAGTCGACCTCGTAGCCGGCGCTGGTGAAGAAGCGGCCCAGGACCCAGCACAGGACCGTTTCATCATCGACGATCAGCAGGTTCCGGGGCACACGAGCAGGCATGAGCAAGGGAGGGGCCAGGGGCGCCGGGAATAAAGCGGTGAAGTCTTTACGGCCACTTGGCCCGGTGGAAGCAGGCCCGCCGCGCGCGTTTGTCCAGCTTGCGGATCCATTTTCCGGAATCCGGACTGAAACAGACAAGGACGGCAGCCCGGCTTATCACCGCATGGGGATGGGCTGGGGCTGGTCCTCGTTGGCCGCGGCGGGGATGAGCGCGGACAGGTGGAGGATGAGCACCGGCATCAGCTGCGGTTTGGGCAGCAGCTTGGTGATGCCGCTGCTCCATGCAGAGTGCCGGACCTCGTCCAGGGGCAGCGCCGTCATCAGCAGGATGGGGACGTGCGAGTCCTGCAGGCGCAGGTCGCGAGCGAACCGCAGACCTTCCTCCATGCCGGGCCGGCCGAAGGGATGGTCGATGAGGACCGCGTCGAACAGGTTCGTGTCCAGCAGGCTGCGAGCCTGGGCATCCGTGCGCGCGGTGAGGACGGTGAAGCCCGCGGCCGTCAGGTGACGTGCCGTCGCACCACGAACCGGGGGCTTCGAATCGAGGAGGAGGATTTTACCGTGCATGCACAACGACAGTGCAGCGGTTGTGCCACGCGGGGTGTCATGCGCCCTTCCAGTCATTGCAAGGGATTGGAAGGGAGGGGGCGGGCGCGGACGGAGCCGTTTTCCAATTCCTGGACCGGTCTCCGGAATCTGGAATCAATAGAACGCAGGTCCCGCCAGGAGCCGAAGGATGCCCGAGCCCGAGAAGGATGAAGCGCTGCAGCTGCTGCTCGCGCGCGCTGACGACCGCCGGCCGGTGCTGGAGGACGGGCTTCCCGCCGACTCCACCCGGGATGCCCCCAGGCCCGCGCCGCTCCCTCGCCGTGCCGAGGGCATGACGCTGGAGCGCCCCGACGCGAGCCCGAATGACCTGGCCTCGCAGCGCTGGGGTGTCATCGCGCCGCAGGGCACGAAGGGCGATGCCCTGCTTCGCGCCATCGAGCCGCTCCTCCAGCACCGCGAGCACGAGCAGGGCGCTCCCGTGCTGCGCTACCGCGTTCCTCCCGGCATGGACGCGAACGCGGCGGTGCGCTGGAAGGAGTCGGTGCACCGGGCCGAGGATGTCCCCGAGGAGGAACGTCCCAGGTACCTGCTGCTGCTCGGGGACCTGCCCGACGTGTCCATCGAGCTGCAGCACGTGCTCGCGCATGGCGCGTTCGTGGGGCGGCTTCACGTGGGGCTGCCCGACGGTGAACCGGACCTCGCGGGCTACACGTCCTACGCCGAGAAGGTGGTCGCCGCCGAGAAGTGGGGCGCGCCTCCGGAGGCCCCGGACATGCTCCTGTACACGGCGCGCGATGGGACGACGGCCACGACCTCCGGACACCAGCTGCTGGTGGAGCCCTGCCGGCAGGTCATGGAGACGCGGTGGAAGCAGAAGCGGCCCGCGTTGAAGGTCCAGGAGGTTCCCTATGACTACGCGGACGCGGACGCGCTGCTGGAGGCCGCGGCCGGTGCGCGCTCGGCGGTGATGCTCACGGTGGCGCATGGGTTGGGGCGGCCCTCGAAGGGCTGGACGTCTCCTGAGGAGCAGCGGGCGATGCAGGGCGCGCTGACGCTGGGCGGAGGCCCACCGCTCACGGGAGCGCTGCTGCGGGACACGCCCTTCCTGCCCGGAGGCATGTGGTTCAGCGTGGCGTGCTTTGGCGCGGCGACGCCGCCGGACAGCGCGTTCCATGCATGGCTTGCGCAGCTCGCCGCGGCTGGTGGGTTCGCGGGCCGTCCTGACTCCGTGCTGCACAGCCTGCCCAGGGCAGGGGAGCGTCCCTTCGTGGCGGCGCTGCCCCAGGCCCTGCTGGCGAATCCGCGCGGCCCGCTGGGCATCATCGGCCACAGCGACCTGGCGTGGACGCTCGGGTTCCTGGACACGGAGGACATGACGCGCAGCCGTGCCTCGCGCGTCCTCTCCGTGCTCCAGGTCCTGTCCAACGGCAGCCGCGCGGGCGTCGCCCTGGATTCACTGATGAGCGCGTACCGGGGCGTCAACGACGCGCTGCTGGCGGGCTACCGGGCGCGGCAGGACGCGCAGGTGTATGGCATTCCGGATCCGGTCGACCCGAAGCGACTGGGCTATCAGTGGATGCAACGCAATGACTTGCGCGGCTATGTGCTGCTTGGAGATCCCGCCGCAAGGCTTTCAGGGCAGCAGCTTTAGCGTCGGTGGCGGCCTCACGAGCGGATCCCGTCTGTGCTCCCGCGCACATTCCGCATAGCCGCTGCGCGCCTGCTCCTCGCTTTCATCCAGGTAGCTGCGACGGACGTCCGGAGGAAGGCAGTCCTTGTTGACGGCCCGAAGCCGCCGCTGGAGATCCGAAACCTCCAGGGGCCAGAGCTGTGCCGGTCCATCAGCGCACACCGTCAGGACCTGGTGCCCGTCCGGACTGAACTCGGCGGATGCGACTTCCGACTCACAGCCCTGGATCACCAGGGGCAGGCCCGTTCCGTCCGCCCTCCACACCCGCGCGGTTCCGTCACCCGAGGTCGTCACCACCTGGCGGCCATCCGGGCTGAAGCGGGCGGAGGAGACGCGGTCCAGGTGTCCCTGGAGCACGATGGGCGCACCTGTCCCGTCCGCCCTCCACACCCGTGCGGTCTTGTCCGCCGAAGCCGTCACCACCTGGTGGCCATCCGGGCTGAAGCCCGCGGAATAGACGTCACCCCCATGTCCCTTGAGCACCACGGGGGTGCCCGTCCCGTCCGCCTTCCACACCCGCGCGGTCTTGTCCGCCGAAGCCGTCACCACCTGGTGGCCATCCGGGCTGAACTCGGCGGAGTAGACGTCACCCTCATGCCCCAGGAGCACCACGGGCGTGCCGCTTCCATCCGTCCTCAGCACCTTCGGGGTCCGGGCCGACGCGGTCACGACCCACTGACCGTCGCGGCTGAACCGGGCGGAGAGCGCTTCGTCGTACCCCAGCACCCGCGGTGTTCCGCTCCCGTCCGCCCTCCACACCTGGGGCGCGCCGCTGAACCGGACCGTGGTCAGGATCCACTGACCATCGGGACTGAACTCCGCGGAGCCAATGGGAGTGAGCAGATCCCCGCTCAGCACCACGGGGGTGCCCGTCCCATCCGCCCGCCACACCCGCGCGCTCCCGTTCCCGAAGGCCGTCACCACCTGCTGCCCATCCGGGCTGAACGCGGCCGATGAAAGGGGGCCCGCGCGCCCATCGAGCACCACGGGGGCTCCCGTCCCATTCGTGCTCCAGACGCGAGCAACTCCTTCGATGCCCGCCGTGACGACCCGCGACCCATCCGGACTGAACCGCGCGGACTGGATCGCCTCTCCGGGGCCCTGGAACACCGTGGGAATCCCTGGCCCGCCCGCCTTCCAGACCCGGAGGGTTCCATCCCTGGACACGGTGATGATCCGCTGTCCGTCCGGACTGAATCGCGCGTCCTCGACCCAGCCCTGGTGCCCCTTGAGCACCTGGGGTGGGGCGGTTCCATCCGTCCGCCAGACCCTGGCGGTCCTGTCCAGGGACGTGGTCACCACCCACAGGCCATCTGGGCTGAAACCCGCGGACATGACGGAGTCCGCATGTCCTTCGAGCACGATGGGCGTGCCCGTCCCAGCCGCCTTCCACACCCGCGCCGTCCTGTCCGTCGCAGCCGTCACCACCTGGTGGCCATCCGGACTGAACGCGGCGGAATGCACGTCCCCCTCATGTCCCTTGAGCACCACGGGCGTGCCCTTCCCATCCGCCTTCCACACCCGCGCCGTCTTGTCCGCGGAAGCCGTCACCACCTGGTGGCCATCCGGGCTGAACGCGGCGGATATGACGGGCTTCGTGTGCCCCTTGAGTACCACGGGCGAGCCCTTCCCATCCGCCTTCCACACCCGCGCCGTCCCGTCGAACGACGTGGTCACCACGTGCCGTCCCTCCGGGCTGAAGCGCGCCGACAGGACCGAGGCCTCGTGCCCGATCAGCATCACGGGCTTGCCGCTTCCATCCGCCCGCCGCACCTGCGCGCTCATGTCCGCAGACGCCGTCACCACCCACTGTCCATCCGGACTGAAGCTCGCGGAGTAGACGGTGTCTTCGTACCCCCGGAGCACCACGGGCTTGCCCGTCCCATCCGCCCGCCACACCCGGACCGTGGCGTCCTGGGACGCGGTGGCAACCCATTGCCCGTCCGGGCTGAACTCGATGGAGGTGACGACGCCCAGATGACCCGTCAACGCCACGGGTGTGCCCAGCCCGTCCACGCGCCATACCCACGCCGGTCCGTCCATGGACGCCGCCGCCACCCGCTGGCCGTCCGGGCTGAAGGCCGCGACGTGCAGCGGATTCGTTCCCTGGAACGTCACCTCCGGGACGGGTTCCTTCAGGAAGTCATGCGCCAGCTGCGTCCACCAGTGCGCCTGCCCGGGTTCGGGCACTTCGAGCAGCAGCTTCGTGGCCATCGCTGTGAAGCCGCGGCTTTGCAGGTCGCGAGCCCCCGTCATCAATGCCAATCCCCGCGCGTCTTGGGCCTGCTTGACGGCTTCCTGCTTCGCGAGATCCGCGTCCGTCTTCGCCCGCTCCGCATGGGCTCGCTCTGTCCAGGCCCAGATGAGCAGCAGGGCCATCAGCACCGCCACGCCCGCCGCCGCCGAGGCCAGGATGATGAGTCTGCGCCGCTCGGCCGCTTCACGCCGGCGCTGTCGTTGCGCTGACTCACGCTCGATGCGCTGCTGCTTGAGCTCGAACACCTTGCGCGCGAGCCAGTCGTGTCCCAGCTCGAAGTACCGGCTGCCCTGGTGCTGCTCCGCGTGCAGCACCGCCGCTGCTTCCAGGTGCGTCAGCACCTCGTCCGCGTGCTCGGGTGGCAGCTCGGCGCGGGCCTCCTGCTCCGTCAGCAGGGTCCGGCTGCCGTCGCTCGCGATGAGGTGCTGCTCCAGCAACCGGCGCGCAGCCCGCTTCTTGTCGGAGCCGAGCGCATCCAGCGTCGCCTCCAGGTAGCGGTGCACCATCGGCTCCGCGGCGACAGGCTCCACGGCCTGGCCCCGCGCCCGCTCGTCCCAGAGCGCCCGGCAGACGATCTGCGCGAACGCGGCCTGCACCTCGGCGTCATCGTCCTGCTCGCCCTGGCCCGCCATGCGCACCTGCCGCATCAGCGCGCGCACCTCCTGCTCGGACCACGGCTGCGAGGGCAGGCCCTTCTCGGTGGCCAGCCGGCACGACACCTTCACCATCTCGCCCACGGTGAGCGGCCCCAGCCGGAAGCCCTGCTCCAGCAGCTCGCGCCGGCCCCGCACGCGGTCCCGGAAGCGCCCCAGGTAGTCCTCGCGCATCGCCAGCACGAGCTGCAGCCCGCGCACCGGCTTGCGTGCCAGCGCGTCCAGCCCCTTCAGCAGCGCGCCCGTCGCCTCCACGTCGCGCCCCGGAAGGAAGAGCTGCTCCAGCTGGTCCAGGTAGATGAGCACCGGCCGGTCCGAGCGCTGTGACGCGAGCTCCAGCGCCGCGTCCAGCGCCTGCGCCGTTCCCGCCTGCTCCGGCGGCGGCCCCAGCTCCAGCTCCGCGTGCATCGTGCTCACGAGCCGCGCCAGCGGAGCCTCCCCCGCGAGCCACCCGTCGATGCGCACCGTGCGGAACTCGTGCGCCTCCTCCAGCAGCGGAATCACGCCCGCCTGCATCACCGACGACTTCCCCGCGCCCGAGGGGCCGAAGAGCGTGAGGCACGGGTGCGCGAGGATGCGGTTCACCAACCGCTGCGTCACGGTCTCGCGGCCGAAGAAGCGCTCGCGGTCCGCCGCTCGGTAGGGCTGCGGCCCGAGGAAGGGATTCACCGGGGCGCTCATCGCGAACCTCCAGGCGTCCCCATGCCCAGGGACTCCGCCACCGCGCCTGTTTCCGCCTGCACCACCTGGATGCCCGCGCCCGCGGGCAGGCCCCGGCCAGACTTCCACGACTCCGCCTCATGCACCCCGGGCTCCAGCAGTACCAGGCTCTTGCGCGGGAGCGGCCGGCGTCCGAACAGCCGCGACAGCAACATGCGGTGGTGCCATGCCAGCAAGGACAGTCCCACGAGCAGCGCGGGCCGGCTGTCCAGCGCCCCCAGGAGGGTGTCCGCCAGGTCCGGCGGCAGGACGGACTCCAGGTCCCGCACGCCGTGCAGGTAGTCGTCCTCCGTGAGCAGGGGCGTTTCGAAGACGCGGTCGGGCAGGTAGCCCCGGTACAGCCTCACCAGCGCCACGTCGCGCGAGGGGTCGAAGTCCAGGGGCAGCGTGTCGAGCGGTTCCCAGCCCTGTCCCGGCAGGCGCCGTCGGATCAGCGCGGAGCCCTCGTCGGGCGACGACGGCTGGATGACATACAGCGGCAGCTCGGGCCGGTGCAGGGCGAGCGCCTGTTCCAACACGGGCATGCGCAAGAGCGTGATGTGGACGCCGGGCTTCAGCCGCCGCGCCAGCGCCTCCACCAGCGGTAGCGTGGGAGCCGCGTCCCGGAACACCTCCTGGAAGTGCGAGTCCAGCGTCTTGGGCCCGAAGCGCAGCGTGAACCGCTGCGCCAACGCGCTCATCGGCAGGGCATCCGGCACGGCCCACGGCGTGCCCCGCATCCGTCCGTGCAGCAGCTCCCGCAGGCCATCGTCCGTGATGCCCCCGTGGTCGCCCAGCACCAGGGAGAAGGGCCGTGAGACCAGGTCCAAGAGCCCGCGCAGGGACGGGTCCTCGCCGCGCACCGGTTCGGCTTGCACGGGGGCTCGGGGCGCGGTGTTCGCCCGGGCGGGCCGGAAGGAGAAGAGGGTGGTGTCACTGCCGCGCAGGTACAGCACGGGGGAGAAGGCCTCGGCGCTCTCGCCGAACTCCGTCAGCACCGTGCTGCGCGCGTCGTGGAGGCAGCGGGCCACGTCGCCCCGGTGCCGCGTGTCGCCCACCAACGCGCGGTAGAACGCCCGCGAGCACGCGCGCGCCACGTCTGTCTTCACCGGCCACAGGTGCGCCACCACCGCGTCCGCGCCGCCCTGCGCGAGCAGCTCCGCCGCGCTCGTCAGCGCCCCCGGTTGAGCACCCTGACAGGCTTCGAGCACCACCAGGCGCAGGTCGCCGCGGAAGGCTCCCGCCAGCTCCTTCGCGAGCAGCTCCACGGAAAGCCATGCGTCCGCGCCATCCGCATCCGTGAGTTGCAGGACCGGAGCCCCCTTCGCGTCCACGCCGCCATGACCGATGAAGTGCAGGATGTGCGGCGCGGGCTCCGAGCGGAGCCGGTCGATGACGTAGTCGCGCCGCGAACGGGCCCCCACGAGCGGCTCCATCCACTCCAGCGCTCCGGAGTCGATGGCCGGCTGGAGCATGGCGCGCAGGCGGGCCGGTGCCGCTTCATCCAGCGGCGAGACGACGAGCAGCCGCACGGCCCCGGTGACCTCGCGAGGAAGCCAGGGCTTCGTGGACTGCACCCCGCGCACGATGCACAGCTCCGGCGAGATGCCGAGGAAGTCGAGCGGCCCGGACGGTCCACAGAGCGCCTCCCACGGAAGCGCCTGGAGCTCGCGGTCCCGGGGCAGGAGCCGCACCAGCAGCGGCTTCTGGCTCGCGGTGTTGCGCAGCACGCCGCGCAGCTCGAGCAGCACCTCCTGGAGCCCCTCGCGGAAGAGCGCGGAATGCAGCGCCCGCGCCTGCTCGGCGGACTCCAGGGGCACCCCGCGCACGGCCGCGTCCCGCACCCACTCACCGAAGCGGCGGAGGGCCTCGCGAGAGTGCGCGGGGCCCAACCTGTGCGGCGCGGGCTGCTGGCCACCGCTGCCCCGCGCCGTGGCGCTGACCTCATCGCCAGCCAGCGCGAGGTCGACCTCCAGCCAGTATCCGGGCGCCGCCGTTCCGCTCGTACTCATGAGCGCCCGAGCCTACCCTGTCCTCATGTCACCCGAAGCAGGCGGCCGTGAATCAATAGAACGTGCGCCCGAGCAAGGAGGCCTCGGTGACAGCCGTCTCGCCATACACGGAGATGTACCAGGTCCCCTGGCTCGGGTAGTAGAGGGAGCAATACTCCAGGTTGCTGTCCGTGGCGCCGGAGCGGCAGGTGTAGTTCGTCAGCGTGGGCGCTCCGCCATAGCGCACGTAGAGGGTGCCATTGCCGGTGCCCTTCTGGAGCGACACGGTGAACGCGGGGATGCCCGACGGCAGGGTCAGGGAGTAGTGCTTCCAGCCGCCCTGGGTGGCGTTCACGTGCTGCAGCGTCGCCCGCGGCGCGGTGTTCAGCCGCGGGGTCATGTAGTCGATGAACCCCTTGAGGTACGCAGCCCGCTCGAAGACATCCGGCGCCGAGCAGCCCAGGTTGTAGCTGGCGATGCCCACCAGCTTCTTGCCGGAGGGGCCGTCCACCACCAGCGGGCCCCCCACGTCCCCCGTGCAGAAGGCATTGCCCTGCGCCGAACCATCCGCCCCCAGCTGGTCGGCGGTGAGGGGTTGCCCCAGCGCCAGGGAGGCATCCGCGTTGGACATCAGCGGCACGCTCATCTTCATCAACGCGTCTGGGATTGCACTGCCCGGGGTCGTCTGTCCCCAGCCCGAGAGCGTGGCGATGACACCCGGAGCGGTGTAGCCGGCGGAGACGTCCGCCGCCGTCGCCACCGGCAGGGCCGCCACCGTGGTGCCATTGAGCGTCAGCGGGGTCATCAACCGCAGGAGCGCCGCGTCGTTGCCCTGCGTCGCATCCCACGAGCCAAGGAGGGGAATGATGTCCAGCAGCGTGCTCACCTGTCCCGTGCTGTTCATCGACGACAGGCTGGTGCCGCCCGCCACGACACGCAGGGTGCTGGGATGCGGAGGCATCACGGTGCCGGTCCCCAGCACGCACTGGCGTGAGGTGAGGACCCAGTGCGTGTTGATGATGGTGCCGCCACATAGGTGGTTCCCGGACATGTCCTGGAGGGACACCATCCAGGGGAACTCACCGGCGGCGGCGGGCGTGGCCCCCAGGAGCGGCCGAGCGGCCTGAGCCACGGAGGGCGGATCGCCGACCGCTTCGGGGCCACAGCCAGCGCCCAGGGACAGGAAGCCCAGCGCGAGGGTGGCACGCAGGGAAGGGGACCACGGGAAGGACGAGTGGGGAGAGGTCATGCGGCCACTCTACGGTTCGTCCCTGGGATGCGATCAGGCCTGTTTCACCGCCGGAACTGGGAGTGTGGCCGTCATGGACGCGAAGGCATATCGCTGGCTCGTCAATGAGTTGGACAAGTGGCGGGTCCCCGTCGACGTGCTGGAACTCAGCAAGCGCGGACCCGAGGTGTTCGACGCACTGGTGGAGATCCTCGAACAGGGCCAGCTCTCCATCCGGCAGCGAAAGAACGCGCTCTGGGGGCTGAGCGACCTGTGCATGAAACGGGGGCCGTGCTGGAGCGGAACACCGTTCTGGAGAGGCTCGCGAAGACCCTCGTCGTCGGCGACGAGCAGGAGTTGCGTGAGGTGGCGGCCCAGGTGCTGGTGCACCAGCTCGTGCGGCAGGAGGACCACGCAGGCCTGCGGCAGCTGTTGAGCGCCGAGGAGCTGAAGTCGCTGTTGGAGCGCGCCCAGGCGTTGGGGTTGAGCGACGAGGTCCGTGACCGCGTCTGGCTTTTCTTCAAGCGCGCCACCGCGCGGCGGCGCTTCTATATCCGCCGCGTCTATGACGCAGACGGGGTGGTCCTCGAAGACATCCGCCGGGCGGCCTTCGAGCCCGTGTTCGCGTCGTTCCGCGCGCTCCTGGGCGACGAGATCTACGCGCTTGCGCAGGCGAAGCAGGACGCAGGCCAGGCCGAAATGCTTCGAGGGCTCATCGCTCCGGACTCGGGCTGGGACGTGTTCGCGGCCGAGGTCGACATGCGCGTGGTCGGCTTCATCGCGGTGAAGGTCGACCCGGAGACGCTCATCGGAGAGATCGGCCTGAACGCGGTCCATCCCGCTCACGCCGGACATGGGGTCGGGACGTCGCTCTACGAATTCGCGCTCGGCCACATGAAGCGCGCGGGCGCCAGGGTCGCCACCGTGGCGACCGGAGGCGATGCGAGTCACGCACCCGCGCGGCGCGCCTACGAGAAGGCTGGCTTCCATGCCGCCATCCCCAGCGTGTGGCTTTGTCGCCTGCTGTAGGCCTCGCCCCCTCACCGCCGCGGGACTGGCGCCCGGATATATCAGTCTGATATATCCGGGTGGAGGAGGCAGTCATGGCGAGGGAGAGCACCTGTCGGTTCGCCATCCTGGGGATGCTGTGCCGGGAGCCGATGAGTGGGTACGACCTGCGGAGCGCCATCGAGCGGTCGGTGGGGCACTTCTGGCAGGAGAGCTACGGCAACCTGTACCCGACGTTGGAGCGGATGGCGGAGGAGCGGCTGGTAGAGCTCGAGCCGGAGGAGCGCACGCAGGGCGGACGGATCCGGAAGGTGTACCGGGTGACGGAGGCGGGGCGGACGGCGCTCGCGGAATGGCTGCGGCGGCCGGTGCTCCCCCACGTCGAGCGCAACGAGCTTTTGCTCAAGCTCTTCTTCGGGGCCCAGGTGGGGCCCGAGGACTCCCTGGCGCAGGTGGAGCGCAGCCGCGCCGAAGCAGAGGGGCTGCTGGCGGCGCTGCGCCTCATTGACGAGAACGTCAGCCAGGCCCGGAGCGGCGACCCGGAGTTCGCCTACCAGCATCTGTCGATTCGCGCGGGGCTGCTCGGGCTGGAGGCGCACCTGCGCTGGTGTGACGAGGCGCGCGAGGCGCTTCAGCGGGTGAAGCGGACGGCGGGTTCGACGAAGAAGAAGGGCGCGCGATGAGCGCTCATCCGGACGAAGGAGCGCGGCGTCTGCCCACGCTCATGCCGTGGCTCGCCCTGGGTGTCGGGGCCGCGCTGGTGCTGTTGCTGAACACGGAGTGGGCGGTGCTGCCCGGCTGGCTGATGGGCGCCCTGTTCCTCTTCTTCTCCCGGCGGCAGCGTCCCGCGGTGGGCTTCGTGGGGCTCCTGGTGGCCAACACCGTCGCCGCGGGCGTGGCGAACCTGGGGGTGTTCCCGGGCTCCGCCGCGAGCGCCTTCGGCATGGCCCTGGGAGGCGCGGTGGTCGTCGCGGGGCTGTACCTGGCGGACCGGCTCGTCGTGGGGCCGCGCGGCTCGTTCGTGGGGACGCTCTTCCTGCCGGCGGCGACGACGGGGCTGGAGCTCTTCAGCAGCCTGGGCAACCCGTTCGGCACGTGGGGCGTGCTGGCCTACACGCAGGCCCGGGTGCCGGTGCTGGTGCAATGGGTGTCGGTGACGGGGCTGTGGGGCCTGACGTTCATCCTGGTGTGGTTCGCCACCGTGGCCAACTGGGCGTTCGAGCACCGCGACACGGGGCGCCGAGTCCTGCCCGGGCTGGCGGTGTACGCGGCGGTGTTGGTGGCCATCCTCGGCTTCGGCGCGCTGAGGCTCGCGGGGGCGGGGAGGGTGAGCGAGCCCGTCCGGGTGGCGGGCATCACCGTGGCGGGGGATGTGGCCACGGGCCGCGAGGCAGGGCTGTCCCGGCTGATGAAGGGCGAGGCCTTCGCCGATGAGGACTGGCGCACCTTCGCCGAGGCCTCGCGCGCGGTGAACGAGGAGCTGCTGCGTCTGTCGGAGCAGGAGGCCGCGAAGGGGGCGAAGCTCCTCCTCTGGTCCGAGGGCAACGCGGTGGTGCTGGCCACGGAGCTGGAGGCGCTCATCGCGCGGGGGAGCACGCTGGCGCGCGAGCGGGGCGTGTGGCTGGGCATGTCGGTGGCGAGCATGACGCCCGAGGCGGAGCGGATGCTGCGCAACGAGCTCATCCTGGTGGGGCCGGATGGCGCGGTGGCCTGGCGCTACGTGAAGTCCCGGCCGGTGCCGGGCTGGGAGGCGGAGCACTCCATCCCGGGCAGCGCGGAGCCGGCGGTGAGCCAGGCCCCCGGCGTGGGAGTCCTGGGCGGCGCCATCTGCTTCGACGGCGACTTCCCCGCGGTGTTCGCCAGCACCGCGGAGCGAGGGCTCGAACTGCTCCTGCTGCCGTCGAGCGACTGGAAGGGCATCAGTCCGCTGCACACGCGGCAGGCGGTGTTCCGCGCGGTGGAGCAGGGCTTCAGCATGGTGCGGCAGGTGAACCAGGGGCTGTCGGTGGCGGTGGACGGCTACGGGCGCGTGTATGGCGAACTGGACCACTTCACGGCGGAGGAGCGCGTGCTGCGCGCGGAGCTGCCGGTGGGCCGGGTGCCCACGCTCTACGCACGCATTGGAGACTCAATGGGGCTGCTCTGTGGGCTGCTCGCATTGGGCTGGGTGCTCCAGGCCTCCATCCGCGGACTCGTCGCTCGGCGGCTGAATTTCAGCTCAACGCGGTTGAACTCTCTCTGAAAGGAGGAATTCGCAGTTTTCTCTGCATTGTTTTTCGTCTCGTCTGCTCATTCCAATCAAGCCGGCCAGTCCGGCCCAATGCCTGTCCACCCAGTCCACACAACGTCTCACACTGATCCCATGAACCGTACCTTCCTTGCCGCAACGCTCGCGCTGTTCCCCCTGATGTTTGCCTGCCAGCCGGAAATCGATGCCCAGAATCCGGAGGCGCCCAGCGCGCTGGAGCAGAAGAGCGGCACTCCCGTCGACACCCACAGCGACGCGCTGGCCGGGACGCCCTTCGTCACCCTGGAGGCGGTCGAAACCGCGCGGTATGAAGACACCTATTATGTCCACGTGGAGACGGCCTACTACGCCACCTTCTGGGCCGACCGCGCCCGCAGCATTCCCGTCAATCTGAGCTCAGCCATCCAGCTGAACTACCGCTCCACGTTCTATAACTACAAGTACAACCAGTCGACGGTGAGCAACCTCAGCACCACCCTGCAGGCTGGCGGTCACAGCTATTACATTGGGACTGGCATCTATGAGTGCGACTACGATGCGAATGGCAACATCGACCACCGCTGCGATGAGACCTACCTGACCCTCCGGACTGGCGTTGGCTATGACGGGAGCTGGTAGGTCCTGACGAAGCAGGCGTTGGCCTCGCATGGCCATGCGCGAATCGGAGACGCGGTTGGGCGGGTCGCTCAGCCGCGTGCTTCGGTGAAGACCGGTTCGTTCCGCCGGATGCGTTCGAAGAGTTCGCCGTGGTCGATTTCGCCGAGCTCGATGTTCCAGAGGCCGGGCACCAGGAAGGCGGAGGCCCACAATGCGGCCTCCTCGCCGGAGCGCCCGTTCTCGAAGCGATGCTCCGTGCGGAGCTCTCCGTAGCACGCGACCTCGTGATCATTCTCATCCAGGAAGCGCGTCTCCAGGTTGCCCGCCACGATGAGACTCTCATCGTTGTAGACGCCCTGGATGACGTCCCGGACCACCAGGTCGCCCAGGACCAGGAAGTTCCCCGACGTCCGCAGCCCGTGTGCGACACAGCGGCCCAGGACCACGATGGTCGAATCCGGCCCGCAGTCGTCCAGGAATCCATCGACCTCCAGGTCGCCCAGCACGAGGAGGGGACAGGTGACGAGCAGCGAGCCGGGGGCCTTCGCGTTGCCCGTCACGACCGTCGCCTTGGACAGTGAAGCCTCCAGTACGGCGTCCACGGGCTCGAGGAGCTCGCGCATCACCACGGCGGCCAGGCCGACATGCGACACGGGCCCGGGACACAGCGCCTTCGCGAGCGCGGCGGGCTGAAGGGGCCCGTCCTTGGGGAACGCCCTCTCCAGGGTCGTGACCCGGGGCGTGCCCTGATGGGAGAGCGCATCCCGGAGGGCCCCTTCCAGTCGGGCGAGCGTGGCCTCCGCGCGCGGAAGGAAGTCGTTCTTGGAAAGGAGCATGGGCGCATCCTATCCAGTCCTCGACCTGTCCAGCCCTGACCTTCGCCAGGTGCGGTCAGCGCGGGCCGTAGACGGGCAGGTCCGCTCCCGCCTCGAAGGCGCCCAGGTCCGGCGCCGGGCCGGTGAAGCCCTCGTTGATGTTCGGCAGCGTCTGACCCGCGTTCGCCGCGGCCGAATCCGCCCGGATGCGCAGGTCAGGCTTCGCGTAGAGCGTCAGCGGGGCGGCAGGATAGGCCACCGAGGTCGCGAACGCCGTGAGGTCCACCTGCACGGCATGCTGTTCACTCGTTTCGCTCCGCAGGGTCTGGAGGCTGGTGAACGGGGTGGCGCCCAGGCGGCCCGTGACGGTGTCCGTGGTGGAACCCACACCATCGTAGTCGAGGCTCGAGCTGGCGACCTCCAGGTCGGGGATGTGCAACACCCGGCCGGTGCCACTGCTGTAGCCATTGAACGTGCCGCCGGGCCCTCCCAGGAAGAGGTTGTTGCGCGCGTAGAGGTGTGCCACCGGACGGCCCGCGTAGATGCCGAACGCATCTCCGTGCTTGACCACCGTGTTGTGCAGGAGCACGTCACCCGTGCTGCCCCGGTAGAGTTTGAAGGCCACGTGCACCGCGTTGTAGATGGCATTGCGGACGAAGTACGTGGGCCCGCCCAGCCCCGGCTGTGACGACACCGCGATGAAGTTGTTCGTCAGCCGGTTGCGGACGATGCGGCAGTTGTGGAAGCAGAAGTCCGCCTCGATGCCGTCATCCGCGTTGCCGGTCAGGTCGTTGTTCAGGATGTCGATGCTGAACTGATCCACGGCCTCATCGTCCTCCATGAGGGAGATGCCGTCCCGGAACCCCGTCACGCGGTTGTGCAGGATGACGTGCCCCGGGCCGTTGACGGCGATGCCTTCACCCAGGTTGTCTCCGCTGGCGCCGAGCGACGCCTCCGCCCACTGCGTCAGGCCCGTCACCACGTTGTCCGCGATGTATGCGTTCTCCGCGCGGGTGAAGCTCACGATGCCGTCGCCTCCATGGGCGCTGCTGGCGTTGATGGCGCAGCGCTGGATGACGATGTGCTTCGAGCCGTTGAAGCGGATGCGGCCGTTGACCGTGAGTCCTTCGAGGTGGACGTGGGACTGGGCGAAGAGGTTGATGGCGCCGTTGATCACCACCCCGGCCGTCCCCCGGAGCACGATGGGCTTTCCTTCCGTGCCGCTCCGGGACCAATCAAAGCCAGCGTAGGTTCCCGCGCCCAGTTGGAGGACATCCCCCGGCTGCGCGCTCGCGGCGACGCTGGCGAACGTGCCGGGTGTCACTGCCTTGACGGGGGCGCCTGCCATGGGGACCGGCACCGGGCGGGTGGTGGCGGTCGTGGTGCGCGTGGTCGTCCCGCCATCGGGGTCCGTGAGGGTGAGCTCCAGCTCGTAGGTCGTCCCCGGCTGGAGGTCGAACACGCTGCCGGAATGGCGGCCCGTCCAGCTGAAGCCCTCGTTGCTGCCCGCGGCCACGCGGCGCAGCGGCAGCGCTTCGCGCCAGGGGCCGGTGCCCGAGGCCCGGTAGCGGACCGTCACCACGCCATTGGCGTTGGTATCTCCGCTGAACGCCCACTCCACGGTCAGGTGGTGCAGCGTCGGGAAGGGCAGACTTGTCGCGCCGGCCACCGTGGCATTGTCCCCGAGGCTTCCTCCATCGCCGCTGCTTCCCCCATCCTCATGGCTTCCCGCATCACCGCTGCCGCCGCCGTCGGAAAGGAGTCCCCCATCCACGGGGTCGCCTCCATCCGGGGCCCCATCGGAGCAGGCGACTGACGTCAGCAGTCCAAGAGCACAGGCCCAGCGCCAGGAGAAAGGGGTCATGGGTTTCCTTTCCGCCCACCTTGGTCCGCCGCGGTCCATGAGGGCAATGTTCGTCGCCAGGGCGGTTGCGAAAAAAGCACGACCGTTTTATGAAAGGCCCATGCGCAAGGGCGAGCTCACCCATCAGACCATCCTGGAGACGGCCGTCCGGCTGGCGAGCCGGGTGGGGCTGCAGGGGCTGAGCATCGGGGGGCTGGCGGAGGAGCTGGGCCTCTCCAAGAGCGGCCTGTTCGCGCACTTCAAGTCCAAGACGGAGCTGCAGGTGCAGGTCCTGGAGGCGGCCACCGTCGTCTTCACCGAGCGCGTCATCCGCCCGGCGCTGGGCAGGGCCCGCGGCGAGCCCCGGGTGCGGGCGCTCTTCGACGGCTGGCTCACGTGGGACCGGGACAAGCTGCTCGAGGGCGGCTGCATCTTCGTGGCGGCGGCGGCGGAGCTGGACGACGCGCCCGGGCCCGCGAGGGACACGCTGGTGCAGGGGCAGCGGGACTGGCTGGACTGCCTGGCCCAGGCCGCGCGCATCGCCGTGGCGGAAGGGCACTTCCGCGAGGCGCTGGACGTGGAGCAGTTCGCCCATGATCAGTACGCCGTGATGCTGGGCTTCCACCACGCGAAGCGCTTGATGCGGGACCCCCAGGCCGAGGCGCGAGCCCGCCGGGCCTTCGACGCGCTCGTCACCGCCGCGCGCACCCCCACTTCCTGACCTGGTTGTCGCCGTGTCCTTCGAGGAGGACCTCATCATGGCTGAAAATAGCACGAACGTTCGGACGAAGATAGCGCTGTGGGGTGTGCGGGCGGCGGCGCGGAGTCTGGGGGCGGTGGCGCCCGGGCTGGCGGCGGAGTGGTCGGAGCGGCTGTTCCTGACGCCCCAGCGGCCGCGGCGCTCGCGCACGGCGGAGGCGGTGTTGGCGCGGGGCCAGCCCCGGGTGTTGAGGGTGGAGGGCGAGAAGGTGGCGGTGTGGAGCTGGGGAGAGGGCCCCCGGGTGCTGCTGGTGCACGGGTGGAGCGGCTACGGCGGGCAGCTGACGGCCTTCGTGCAGCCCCTGGTGGAAGCGGGCTTCTCGGTGGTGACGTACGACGCGCCGGGGCACGGGGCGTCCTCCGGGCGCACCAGCTCACTGCCTGAGCTGGCGGGAATGGTGGCGGCGGTGGGGCAGGCGACAGGCGGGCCCTACGCGGTGGTGGCGCACTCATTCGGCGCGGCGGCCACGGCGGTGGCGCTGCGGGACGGGATGAAGGTGGAGCGCGCGGTCTTCATCTCGCCGCCCGCGGATCCGCTGGCGGGCATCCGGGCCTTCGCGGACACGGTGGGCCTGTCGGAGGCCATGTGGCGGCGGATGGCGGCGCGAATCGAGGCGCGCTTCGACATGCGGCTGGCGGATCTGGCGCTGCCTGCCTTCGCGCCAGGGTTGGACGTGCCGCTGCACATCTTCCACGACGTGGGGGACCGCGAGGTGCCGCTGAAAGCAGGCGAAGCGGTGGCGCGCGCGTGGCCGGGCGCGAAGCTCACGCGCACGGAAGGACTGGGGCACTTCCGCATCCTCTATGCGCCGGAGGTGCTGTTGCCCGCGGTGGACTTCCTGGCGGAAGGACGGCCGAGCAACGCCTGGCCCGGGCCAGAGTTGCTGGCATCGGTGGCGTCCGCGCCAGGGCTGCGGCGGCGAAGCATGGGCAACGCCGCCGGCATGGGTGACAAGGCTCAGGCTCCCTGAGGCCGCTTCGGGGGCGCTTCACCTCCGGCGCCCGCACCGTCAGCTCGAAATCCACTCAGGCCTTGTCGTTCCTCTCTTCCCGACGTCGGGGTGGGACACGCTCGGTGTGCATTGTGGAGATGGGACCGTCCCGGCCAGCCGCCGAATACACAGCCACCACGTCAAGTTCGATGCCCGCGGTTTCAATCACAACAAACCCCTTGAGGAAGCGGGCATCGACCCCGGAAATCTTGAGGATGTCCGAGCAGTCGATCTCCAGCGCTTCGTCCGGGCCGAGGTTGGCACGAACGAACTCGGAGACAGGGCCGGGTTTCAAGCCAGGCATCGCAACGGCAACCTTCACGCGAAAGCCGATCTCCTTGTAGGCCGGATTGTGCACGTTGATCGCGGTGAAGTAGAGCCCAGGCGCCACGGCCGCTCCAGGGGCCTCTCCGCAAACAAACTTCACCGCGTACTGGAACGTCACCCGCTCCGGGAACTGCGCCTGGTAGTGGGCCAGGACCCGCTCGGCGGAAAGCGCGGTGCCATAGAGCGCAACCTCGTCGATCAGCCCATGAAACGGCCGGGGACGGGAGGGATAGGTCTGGTTGCCAATCCCAAGGTAGCCATCCAGCGAAGGAGGCGGTGGGGAAGGGTACTTGAGCAGGAGGTCGCCTGCATTGGCTCCCAGGTCCGTCTGACTCTCCAGCATGCCGTTGAAATAGATCCGGATCTCCTGCCCATCGAAGGTCGCCACGATGTGGGTTTCCACGCCCTGCGGGACCTCGCTGCGGCTCCTGGCGGACACGTTGACGTCGAGCCCATTGAGTGCCGTTCTCACGCGGAGATCGACGACCACATGTCCGTCCCCTCCGTCGATGGTCAGGGCGTATTCCGCGCGCTGCTCGTAGCTCGATTTCTCGAAGATGCGCTGGGTGTACCGGATGGGTCCGGGATTGGGGCCGGACCAATTGATCTTGGCCTCCAGGGTGAGCTGGCGGGGATTGAGGGCCTTGCTGTTGGGAACAACGATTCGTCCCATCAACCCATCGAACAGCGCCGCCGTGTCCCCACCCTTGAAGCCACTCAACCCAAGCGTGATTCCACCGGCGGAGTATTCTCCATGGTTGCCGTGCCCCGAGGCATCGACTGCCGTCATCGCTCCAGGGGCCTCTCCCAGGCGCCAATAGCCAATCGGTCCATCCGCCAGGACAGCAGCGGCGTAGCGTTCAAGTGCCATGTCATCTACACGTGGTCCGCAATGGCCAGCGCGCTCCTGGATCAAACCTAGGAAGCCCGCTTCGCGTCGCCAGCCCCATGTGTTGGGCACTCCTGCTGGCGCACCCAGGCAGCGGCACGGTCAACCCTGCAATGAGCAGGAGAGGGACCTGACGGTCGAACTCGCGCAAGCCGCTGTCAGCAAGAGTGCCCCAGAGGTCTACACCCCGCTTGCCCTGAGGGTGGCGGCCGAGGTCGCCCGCTTCATCTCAAGGGCATTCACCTGGCACCTCCAGAACGTCACGGGAACTTCAGGTTGGCGCCGCCCACGAGCAGATTGTGGTGCGACGTGTTCCCGGGTCTCCGGAACATGTCGATGGCCCACCTTCCGTAGGCCGCGAAGTCCAGGCGCTCGATGGGGAAGAAGATGTAATCGATCTTCTTGTCGACTCCCGAGTGGGTGTGCGCCGTGTTCTGCCCGCTGCGGCACATCGCGGGACGGTTCTGGTTGGCGGCCTTGCAGGTGACGCCTGCCGGCGCCTTGGCGAAGTAGTCAGGGTCGGTGGCGTCCCCGTCCACGAAGTCGCCGTTCCCCGTGTAGTCGCCCGTCAGCTTCTGCCGGTACATGTTGTTGAGCGAAGGCATGTTCGGCTCGGAGTTGAAGTCCCCCGAGACGCTGACGACCCTTCCGGCCGCGAGGTCCGGCTGGACGAGCGCGCGGATCCACGCGGTCTGCTGCTTGCGCGTGGGGTCGTCGCTCGTCCCGAGGTGGGTCACGCAGACCTTGTAGTTCTGGGAGCCCGCCGGAAGGCCTGGGGCCTGGACGTAGGCACACAACAACCCCTGCGCATCGGGAAGGCCGGGGTCGAGATCCGGATCACAGTTCGCGTCCGCGTGCCGGTTTCCGGAGGCGTCGGGCATCAGGCAGTACTTGGCGACGCCGTTGAACGGGTAGGGCGAGGCAATCATTTCGCCGAGGCGGTCGTCCTGGATGTTGGGATTCGATCCCGTCGTGCACGCAGCGCCCTTGTGCTTGGTGGTGGCGAAAGCCCACGACCAGCCCGGATGGGTGCGCACGAACTCCTCGGCCTGGCTGGCGCAGACCTCGTTCATGGTCACGACGGTCAGGTTGGGGTAGGCCGCGACGGCTGCGTTGATGTCATTGAGGGCCTTGTCGTCCCCGGCGAGGGGTGACTGGCCTCCGCCAATGTTCTGATGGATGACGACGATGGGCAGGGTCGCCGCACCGGCCGTGGAGGCCGAAGCCAGCGCGGCCATGGCTCCCATGAAGAACCGCGTCCTGCTCCAGACTCCGTTCATGGGATGCATGTTGGGCCTTGTCCGCACCGCAGCGGTTCGTTGAGTCATGGAGACACGGGCTCCAGCCCCACCAGGGAGGCTGAAGCCCGCGCTGATTCACTTCGCCGAGCGGCTAGTAGCAGTCACCGTCGCCGTAGAGGTAGCAGCTCGCGGCGCCGTAGGGGGCCGCCCACTGCGCGTACCAGAGCGAGGTGCCGCGGTGGCTGCACACCATCTGCCCCCATTCCGTACAATTCTGGGTCACGTTGGGGCCCGCATAGACGAAGCGGTTGTTGCAGGTGGCGTAGCACCAGTCGCCATTCTGGCGCGCGTGCTGCTCGGTCGAGCCGAGGACGGGCTGCGTCCCCTCGTCGGACTGCGCGACATCCTCGACTCCGCCACAGCCCACCAGCATCGACAGCGCGAGACCGGCCGCGGCGGCGAACGAAACAACCTTCATGGGGGTTCTGCCTTTCAGGGTGATGAGCGCCGAAAGCCAGCGCTCACCACCTAGTGCGCTTAAACAAATTAAATGGATCTTTTAGTTTAAGCGAAGAAGTCGGAATTTCCGTACCCCGACCGCGGGCAGCCCCTGGCGCACCGCGTCGCGCCCCCCCGTCCCTCAGGTGAAGTCCGTGGAGAGCGAGAGGGCGCGGTGGGCCTCCAGCTCGCGGGCGACGAAGGCGTTCTTCTCCTCCAGGGCCTTCACCGTGTCGCTGCCCAGGGCCAGCCGCAGTGGAGGCTGCTCCATCTTCACCAGCTCGACCATCGCGGTCGCGAGCTTCGCCGGGTTGCCCGGCTGCTGGTGGTTGAGCTCGATCGCGCGCGTCCGCATCGCGCCGGACGTCTGCGCGTAGTCGGGGATGATCCGCTCCGCCCGGGTGAGCGATGCCGCGTCCAGGAAGTCGGTGCGGAAGTAGCCGGGCTCCACCACCGTGACGTGGATGCCCAGCGGGGCCAGCTCATCGTGGAGCGCCTCGCTCAGCCCCTCCACCGCGAACTTCGTGGAGCAGTACACGCCCCAGCCTGCGGCCGAGCGGTAGCCCCCAATGGAGGACAGGTTGATGACGTGTCCGGAGCGCTGCTGCCGCATGACGGGCAGCACCGCGCGGGTGACGGCGAGCAGGCCGAAGACGTTGGTGCGGTAGAGCTTCTCGATTTCGGCCGCGCTCGACTCCTCCACGCCGCCGAGCAGTCCGAAGCCCGCGTTGTTCACGAGCACGTCGATGCGACCCGCCTCCGCCACGACGCGCTGGGCCTCGGACTCGTCGGTGACGTCCAGCTTCGCGACCACCAGCCTCGGGTGGGCCGCCAGGGGAATGCTCTGGGGGTTGCGCGCGGTGGCGATGACACGGTCTCCCGCGTCGAGCGCCGCCTGGGCGATGAGGACTCCAAAACCACGGGATGCGCCAGTGATGAGCCAGGTCTTCATGTGCGTGCTCCGCGTCAGGGGTTGGTGACAAGCGAAGAGATAGACCTGGACCATCCATGAGAGAATGCGCACGGAAGACACAAGACCGTTGAATCCGGCTCAACAGCAGAAAGGCAGCCCCCATGCAGGCCGACGTCCGTGAGCTGACCGTGTTCCTGGAGATCGCCCGGCATCTGAACTTCCGCCGCGCGGCGGGGGCGCTGGGCGTGACGCCGTCCGCGCTGAGCCACAGCTTGAGGGGGCTGGAGGAGAAGCTGGGCCTGCGGCTCGTGCACCGCACCACCCGGAGCGTGGCGCTCACCGCGGCGGGCGAGCGGCTCGCCAAGCGGCTGCGGCCCGCGTTCCGGGACATCGACGACGCGCTCGATGACCTGAACACGTTCCGTGAGGCCCCCGTGGGGAAGCTGCGCATCAGCGCGGCCCGGGTGGCGATCCGGCTGGCCCTGCTGCCGGTGCTGCGCCCATTCCTGGAGGCGCATCCCGGCATCGAGGTGGAGGTCGTCGACAGCGCCGCGTTCGTGGACATCGTGAAGGAGGGCTTCGACGCGGGTGTGCGCTTCCACGAGCGCGTGGCCGCGGACATGGTGGCGATTCCGCTGGGCCCCAGGCTGCGCTCGGCCATCGTCGCCACGCCCGCGTACTTCGCGAAGCATCCTCCGCCGAAGACGCCCAGGGACCTGGCCGCGCATGACTGCATCCAGTTCCGGTTCACCAACGGCTCACGCTACGCGTGGGAGCTGGAGCGCGACGGCAAGGAACTGGAGGTAGAGACGCGAGGCTCCCTGGCGCTCAGTGACCAGGTGGAGATCCTCGAAGCCGCGCTCGCGGGCCTGGGGCTGGCCTATGTCTTCGAGTCGCAGGTGGAGTCACTGCTCAAACAGAAGCGGCTGGTCCGCGTGCTGGAGGACTGGTGCCCGTCCTACCCTGGCTTCTTCCTCTACTACCCCAGCCGCAGGCACCTGCCACCCGTGCTCAAGGCCTTCGTGGACTTCGTGCGGGCCCTGTAGGTCCGTGGCGCATGGAAACCATTGCGATTGGATGTTTGTCATTGCCCAACGCCAGGGCAGCAATGGGCTTGCATCGCGTTGGCAACGACAGCAAAAGTCCGCGTGACGCTTCCCCCGCCTGTTGATGGAGTCCCTCATGCCCAGACTGCGCTCTCCCTCTCTCTCCAGCCCCAGCCGGAGTCCCAGTCCCAGTCGCTCCGGGGGCAGTGTGACGCCGACGCGCAGCCCGTCGCTTCCGCCCCAGACGCAGGCCTCTGCTTCCTCCTCGACGAAGCGCCCCCGGGATGATGCGGATACGTTCGACGCGGGCACGTCGAAGCGGCCCAGGCGGGCCGCGGCCACGGGCGAAAAGCCCCCCACGTCCGCCGAACTCTACAAGCAGCAGAAGGAGGTGGGCCTGCAGGACACCCACTCCGCCCGCACCGGCGACATGTCGTCCCTGCGCACCACGCAGGACACACCGGAAGACAGACTCAACCTGCTGGCCCACGTCGGCAGTCAGGCGAAGGACAAGAAGGGCCTCTTCTACGAAGGCCCCGTGGAGCGCCGCGGGCTCGGGCCCCAGCAGGTCCTCACCTCCGTGCCGGACCGCGACAAGGGCGAGCACACCAACGTCTTCCGGACCATGACCGGAGGCGAGCCCAGCTCCACGAAGTACCAGCAGGGGCTTGGCACCGCCGACAAGGGCACCTCCTACGAAATCCTCCACGGCATGGGCCATGGCGAAGGCGGCAAGAAGACGCAGTCGGCGCAGAACCTGGCCTCGGCCTCCCACGGCGCCAACACGGCCATGATCCCCGCGGACAAGGCCATTGCTGGCAACCCGAACATGCTCGTGGACACGCACTTCAACGTCCGTCCTGGCACCCACCGCGCCGAGTCCGTGGTGCAGACCTTCTACGACAAGGACCGCCCCAAGGAGCCCATCTTCCAGCAGCACCTCGACGGCGACATGCCCAAGGTCACCACGAGCCAGTACAAACAACTCCAGAAGGACGCGGAGTTCCTCAAGGACCACGATCGCCTCGCCGCCGCCGTCGGCCTGCTGAACCTCAAGGACGGCGGCAAGGGCTGAGCGTTCGCGAGGTCATCCCTCCGAGAGGGTGAGCGACCCCGGCATCTGTCCTCCGCCGTTGTCGAGCTGGAAGGCGCTGAGCGAGGCCACGCGGTTCGCCACGACGTCGGGGACGTTGTTCGTCTCCGGCGTCAGCAGCAGGGCCATGGCCTCTTCAGGGGTCGCCGCGTTGGCGACATCCACCACCCAGCTCTCCGGCGTGTTGCCCGCGTATCCGGGGCGGCCCTGCTCGATGGCCGTCAGCCAGTCCTTCGCGAGCTGCTGGACCTGCTGCGCCTCCGCGTAGGTGAAGGACACGGACGCCGTGGTGCCACTGCCCGTCGTGTTCGCGTAGATGTCCTGGAGCCCGTTCGCGGTCCCGGAGGCCAGGGCCGGCAGCGTGGCCGCATAGGTGTACGTGGACGGGTCCTCGGGGTCCTTCCACTCACCGCTGACCGAGAAGGTGACGGGCCCCTTGGTGCCCGTGTACTGGAACTCCGTCGGGCCACCGGCGTCGTAGGTCGTGGCGACGTACACGTTGCTGTCGATCACGGCCGCGCCCAGGTCGATGCCGAAGGTGACCTCCCGCGTGAGCGTGTCGGAGGCAATCTGCACCGTCGCCGCGTTCGACGTGCCGCTCGCAGGGTCGTTCTTCGGCAGCTCGCCCGTGGCGATGAAGCGGTTGTAGGCCGCCTGTCCCGCCGGCGTGGAGATGTCGAAGTCCACCTGCCGCGAGCTCAGCTGCCCCTCCACGCGCCGCGTGTCCGTCGCTCCGAACGCGATGCCGAACACCCCCAGCTTTCCTTCGAGCGTGCGCGACACCGCCTCCGTGGGACCGACGGTGACCCGGACGGTCTTGTCGTCCAGCCGGGTGACGGCGAGGGACATGCCGCTGGCCTTCTCCGTGCTCATCCCCCCGATGGCGCCGAAGATGCCGGAGATGTTCTTGAACACCACCTCCATCCCCGTGCCCACGAAGGCCTCGCCGGTGAGCGTCACCGTGGCGCCCACCGGCAGGTTCTGCGGCAGGGACGGGTTGAGCTGCTGGGCGGCCTGCTCGGGCGAGGTGATGCCCGCCGCCGCCGCGGTCGGCAGCGTCACCTGGTAGCTGCCACGCACGCCCGCCTGGGCGGTGCCGGTGACGGTGACCTGCGGCGTGTCCGCTTCGAGCTCCGCCTTCACGCCGACCTCGGCCTCCACGCTGAAGGTCGTCATCGACGCGTCCCGGCTGAAGCTCGCCCCCAGCTCGGTGTACCCGGCCACCTTCACCGAAAAGATGCCTGTCTCCAGCTTCACCCCTGCTTCGAGGCTCGCGCTCCCGGAGATGCCATTGGGGCCCAGCATCACCGAGCCGCTGGCGGCAAGGTCCTTGGACGCGGTCGGCTTCGAGAGCAGCGGCGTGGCGGTGGGGGAGGGCGGGGTGTCCGGCACGTTCAGCGGGTTGCGCTTCGAAGCCCCCGGCGTGCTCCCGCTGAAGCTGTCGGTGGACACGCTTCCCCAGGACGATGTGCCCCCCGACGGCCGCGGCGGACCGGCTGGCGCCTGCTGCGGTGCGCTCACGGCGCCGCTGCTTGACGGCTTCACGGTGTTGATGAACGGCTGAAAGCTCCGAATCGGCCACTGCATGTGGACTTCCCCCTCTGCGACAGTCAGAGGGGTTGTCGCGCGAACCGCCCCAGTGGACGAATTAAGCCGGGTTAAATCCGCGTCCGCCCAACGGGCGCCGCCAGAGGCCGTCCCGGCCGACTTCTGGACAGGGGAGGGGGAACGGGGCAGATGTAGGTGTAGCTATGACATCCCGTCCGCCCTCCGCGCGCGCCTCCACTGTCCGGATGCAGAAGACGAAGCAGCCCTCCGCTGGCGCCCGGCGCGCCGTGGGGAAGCGCTCCGGCTCCGGCTCGGGCTGGAGCCGCTGGGTGCTCGGTGGGTGGCTGATGCTCGCCCTCTGGCTCGGCGTGGAGTTCGCGCGGATGCCCGACGTGAGCTCGCTGCGGACGCAGAACCCGCGCACCACCGCGCTCATGGCCCAGCGCGCCGAGGAGGCGCTCGAAGCGGGCAAGAAGCCTCGGGCGCGCCAGTCCTGGGTGTCGCTCGGCGCGGTGGCCCCGCACGCCGTGGACGCGGTGCTGATCTCCGAGGACGCGCGCTTCTACAAGCACGAGGGCGTGGACTGGACCGAGGTGGAGAACGCCTTCCAGCAGTCGGTGCGCGAGGCGCGCCTGGGGCGCGGTGCCTCCACCCTCACGCAGCAACTGGCGAAGAACCTCTACCTCTCCACGGACCGCAGCCTGCTGCGCAAGGGGAAGGAGTTGCTGATCGCGCGCCAGTTGGAGGACCGCCTGTCCAAGCAGCGCATCCTCGCGCTGTACCTGAACGTCGTGGAGTGGGGGGAGGGCGTCTACGGCATCGAGGCGGCGGCGCGCGAGCACTTCGGCCTCCCGGCCCGTTCGCTCAGCGTGGCGCAGGGCGCGATGCTCGCGGCCATGCTGCCCGCCCCCCGTCGCTGGCTGCCGGCGCAGCGCCCCGAGACCCTGCGCACCCGGGCTGGCGTCATCATCGGGAGGCTGGAGCGCGAGGGTCGCATCAGCGGGGCACAAGCCCGCGAGGCCCAGGCCGAGCTCTCGCGCTTCTTCGGTGAGCCGTCCGCGCCCGATTTGGTGGCCGAGGCCAGCTGAAGAACTTTTCGCGGGGCCGTGCGTGAAAGGTGCCACGTCCTTTCCGTCGAGGTTCTCGTGCGTGCCCTCCGCCCGCTGTTCTGCTGCATTGCCTTTGTCCTGACCGCCACTCCCGCCCTCGCGCAGTACAACAAGGCCGCAGGTGAGAACGCTCCCATGGAGAGCGTTCGCAAAGTGGTGACCCGCAAGGACGGCACCCAGGAGGCGCGCGAAGAGCTGCGCCCCGCGGCTCGCGACGGCTTTGGCAACGCGAAGGGCAGCCAGAACGACCTCGCGGTGGACGGCGCCTTCGAAGGTCAGACGGTGGCGGTGCTCCAGTTCTACACGCAGGACTTCGACTTCTCGCTGCCCAAGGCCGCGCTGAAGGAGAAGGGCTTCTCCGTGTACCGCTGGGTCAATCAGGCGCCAAGCCCCAAGGAGCTGCGCAAGGGGCTCCAGAAGGCGTGTCAGTTGTGGATCATCTCCGACTCGTCGCAGCGCCTGACGCCCGAGCACGTGAAGGTCATCAAGGAGTTCTTCGACGCGGGACACGGCGTCTACATCTGGGGCGACAACGAGCCCTACTACGCGGACGCCAACGTGGTGGGCCAGGCCCTGCTGGGCACGACCATGCAGGGCAACGTCATCGGCGACCAGACGGTCGGCCTGCGCAAGGACGAGGCGGGGCCGGGGCTGCTGCGCCGGCACTTGCTCACCACCGGCCTGGAGTACCTCTACGAGGGCATCACCATCGCCACCCTCCAGCCGAGCCCCCAGCTCACGCCGCTGCTCCATGGTTCGGCGGGCAACCTGGTGGCGGCCTTCTATGACAACGGTGGCAAGCGGGCCATCTTCGACGGTGGCTTCACGCGCCTCTACAACAAGTGGGACACGGCGGGCACCGCGCGCTACGTGAAGAACGCGGCGGCCTGGCTGACCAACGTGGAGCGCTTCGGCGACGCAGTGGTACGCGCGGACCTGCGCGGCACCCCGGCCCAGAAGCCCTCGCCGAAGCAGTGACCCCGGGCTTGCTCCATACTGGGAGCACGATGCGACGCGACGAGCCTGGCCTGGAGGTGCTGCCCGCGCGGCTCGCGGGAGTGGAAGGGGTCCGCGTCACGGGTGACACGCGGCTGTGGTCCGGCGTCTCCACTCGCTACGGCGTCACGGTGGTCTACGCGGGCGCCTTCGACTTCTGGTACCGCGGGCGGGCCTGGACGCAGACCGAGGGGGTGCTGAAGCTGAAGGAACCGGGAGAGGTGCACCGCGACCTGCGCGTGCATGCGCCGGTGACCGCCCAGTCGATGACCCTGGAGGCGCCGGTGGTGGACGAGGCCGCACGCGAGCTCGGGCTGCGCGCACCGCCCCGGCTGCCCGCGCTCTCCGTCGGTAACGGGCGCGCCGCGGCGCTGGCCCTGCACGCGGCGCTGAGGGAGCCGGGCAGTGACACGCTCGCGCTGCAAGGCCTGCTCGCCGGGATGCTCGCGGCGCTGCTGGGGGCGGACTCCAGCGCGTCAGCGGAGGCGGTGCCCCGGGCACGCCGCGCGGCGCTGCGTGCACGCGACCTGCTGCACGCCTCGGTCGTGGAAGGCGTCAGCCTGGAGGCGCTCGCGATGGCCTCGGGCCTAGGCCGCTTCCACCTGCTGCGCACCTTCCGTCAGGAGTTCGGGCTGACGCCCCATGCGTACCTCACGCACCTGCGCGTCTCGCGGGCGCGCGAGCTGCTCGCCCGGGGCATCCCCGCCGCACGCGCGGCCCTGGAGGTGGGGCTCTACGACCAGAGCCAGTTGCACCGGCACTTCGTGCGCATCGTCGGCACGAGCCCCGGGGCCTACGCGCGCGCCGTGCGCGGCACGTCAACTTCGCCCAAGAAGGGTGCGGAGCGGGTGCCACATCCTCGCCGCTGAGCCCGCCGCCGGGTTGGACCCGCCGCCGGAGCCTTCGCGAGGTCCCGCACCATGCTCCTCTCCCTGTCCCTGCTTGCGGCGCTGCTCGGCGCCGCGCCGACCCCACCGTCCCAGGAGTTCCGCGTCACCTGGCTCGGCCACGCCGGCTTCGAGGTCGTCTCGCCCGGAGGCACGCGTCTGCTCATCGACCCCTGGTTGAAGGAGAACCCGCGTGCGCCCGAGGCCTGGAAGGACCTCGCGCGCCTCGCGCGGACACCGCCCGCGGCCATCCTGCTCACGCACTCGCACGGGGACCACGCGCAGGACGTGCACACGCTGGCGCGCCTGAGCGGGGCTCCCGTGGTCGGCACGGGGGAGACGCTGCGCTGGCTCAAGGTGCCGGAGGCCCAGCAGCACACGGTGAACGTCGGCGGCTCCACGCGCATTGGCGACGTCACGGTCCACGCGGTGCCGGCCATGCACTCGTGCGAGCCCGACGGGCGGCCCCTTGGCTACGTCCTGGTGCTTCCCGGTGGGCGCTCGCTCTACCACACGGGCGACACCTGGCTGTTCGGCGACATGGCGCTGGTGCAGGAGCTGCTGCACCCGGACATCATCCTCCTCAACGTGGGTGGCGGGCGCTACGGCATGGACCCCCGGACCGCGGCGCTCGCGGTGCGCAAGTACTTCCGCCCCTCCGTCATCGTGCCCATGCACTTCGGCACCTTCGAGCCGTTGGCGACCGAGCCCCAGGCGCGCGAGGTCCTCGGAAGCGACCCGCGCGTGCACTGGCTCACCCCGGGGATCGCAGCGTCGCTCTGAACTGGATACAGCGGCCCGCCAGACACGAAGGCGAGCCGCTGTTTCCGCCGGGTCTCGGCGTCATCGGAAGTCAGACGTCATGAAGGAAAGGCGCGCAGGAACTGTGCATCCTTCCAATCCCAGACGCGCGAGGGATTCCTGTCCACGTGCACCGGGAGTGGACGAACACGCTGAACACGGGCGTCGGGTGTAGCGCGCGGACCTCAAGCTGTGGTGGACACTCCCCGTTACGCCACGGCGCAGGAGCTTGGAAACGGCCCCTGCCCACTCGGAGCGCCCGCGCGAGCGCCCATGGCATATGACTTGCCAAGGGGCCGCGGATGCCCCATCGAAAGCTCCCTCCTCCAGGGCTGGCCACCGCGCGAGACGCGTGCGCGCTGCTGTGGCTCCTACCGTTCCTCTTCTGGCTGGGCTGCTCCGGCAATATCGGGCCCGCGGGCCCCACTCCGAATGGCGAGGATGCCGGCTGCGTCGAGCCCCCGCCCGAGGATGGCTCCGACGCGGGCGTGCCGGCCGACGTGCTCGTCCCCAGCCGCCTGCTGCGGCGCAGCGCGCTGGCGCTGAGAGGCGAGCCTCCGACGGGTGAGGAGTACGCCGCGCTGGAGGCCGCCGGGAACGAGGCGGCGCAGCGCGCCTACGTCTCCGCCTTCGTGGACCGGACGCTCCAGGAGCCCACCTTCTACCGGACGCTGTTCGAGACGGCGCGCGACTGGTTCAACATCCCGCCCGTGGGGCCGTCGGCGGATCCGCCAGAGTATGGCCTGCAGCAGCAGCGCTCCATCGTCCGGTGCCCCGAGGGCACGCCGAAGGCTGGAGCGTGGAAGTACTTCCGCGACGACAAGGATGCCTGTCACGGCCTGAAGCCGGATGGCACGCCCGCGGAGGAGCGCGCCCTCGAGCCGTGGTGGGCCCCGGGCACGACGACGGTGCTGGTGGGCTTCGCGGCGAGCGTGTCGCCCACGGGGCAGACCTACGACGCGAGCGGCTTCCCGGTGACGGTGAACTGCGCCACCGCGGGCCCCGTCGCGAACTGTGGCTGCGGGCCCGCCGCCGCGCGCTGCCACGCCGACACGGGGAGCTATCCGGGCTGGGAGGACTACGGGCTTCACAGTCCACAAGGGCAACGGCGACTCGTCGCCGAGGAACCCGCCCGACTGTTCGCGCACCTCGGTTGGCACGACCGGCCGATGACGGACCTCATCCTCGGCAGCTACTCCGTGGGCCCCACGCGCCTGCAGGCCGCCTACGTCATGCAGGGCCTCGCCGGCGAGTTGACGTACCTGCTCGAGGACGACTCCTGGTGGAGACCGTCGCGCTTCGCCAGCGCACCGGTCGACCCCGACCACCGCCAGGGCGACCCGACGGCCTGGCGCGAGTACTCCGTGCCGGCCCGCAACCCCTTCTTCCTGGAGGAGCGAGACTACCGGTACGATCCGCGCACGCAGTCCACGGCCATGAAGGGCATCCCCGCCGCGGGCATGCTCACCAGCCTCGGCTTCCTCAGCGCCTACCCCCGCGAGCGCGTGCGCGGCGCGCGGGCGCTGGAGATGCTGGCCTGCGAGGAGCTCTCCCCGCCGCAGGGGCAGGAGTTCAACGAGTACAAGAGGGACCCGGGCACGGAGGGGACCTGCCAGCACTGCCACCGCCGGGTGGACCCCGCGGCCATCCACTTCAAGCGCTTCGCGAAGATGGGGCACGGCTTCGAGGGCCATGGCGCGACCTATCCGATGCCGGGTGTGGGCAAGGTGTGGCACTGGCCCGCGCGGTGGCGCACCGGCGAGTACCCCTATCACTCGGACCCGTTCAGCCACTGGAACCGCTGGTACATGCCGGACACGCTGCTGACACCCGTCACGCAGGCCCAGGCCGACGCGAATCCGGAGGCCGTCTTCATCGACTTCCTCCCGGCGGAGCAGACCCTGCTGGGCCAGACGAGTGACGGGACGGTGGGGCCGCTGGGTTTCGCCAAGCTCATCGTCGCCTCGGGCTCGTTCGACCGGTGTGTCGTGCGTCACCTGCACGCGCAGGTGATGGGGCGGGACATCGACCCGGCGAAGGAGGCGGGCTACCTGGAGGACCAGGTGGCGCGCTTCATCTCCGGGGGCCGCAAGGCCCGCCCGTACATCAAGGCACTCACGCAGTCGGACCTCTTCCAGAGGGGGCGCTGACATGAACCGCTACGCATGGCTCCTCGTACTCCCCTGGATGGCCGCCTGTAGCTCGGAGGTGACGCCGTCCACCCCCCGCTCCCAGACGCAGTCGGCGTGCGGCACGCCGGCGACCTCGGAGACCCTGCGCGTCATGGAGGGCCTCAAGCCGCACTGCGAGGGCTGCCATGCGCAGGGCGCGCGCGGCTACTTCGCGTCGGTGGAGGCCTTCCAGGGCCTGCTCGTCGCGGATGCGCGGCTGGTGAAGGCCGGCGACCCCGACGGAAGCGAGCTGCTGCGGCTGCTGGAGGGCCGGGGAGCCGGCGCCTTCAAGCAGATGCCCATCGGCCAGAAGACCTACGCGCAGCTCGTCTCGGAGGGCACCGCGAAGCTCCCCATGGAGGCGGTGCGAGCCTGGATTCAAGGGCTCGGCACGCAGCAGCGTGATGCCCGGCCGGACCGCGACGCCCCGCGCATCACCCGCATGAGCGCGGACCAGATGCAGCGCGCGCTCTACCGGCAGCTCGGGCTGGGGTACGACGACTTCTTCGTCAATGCGAAGGAGTTCGGCTTCGACATGGCGGAGTCCCGGGGCGAGGAATACCTCCCGCTCCAGTCGCCGGACGCCATCCCCGCTCCCCGGCAGTACATCAGCGGCGAGCGCTACCATGGGCTGGGTGGAGGCTCGGTGATGAACCAGGTCTCCGCGGACCGGACCCCTTCGCCCACGCTGGCCCTGACGCTGACGCAGGTCTCCCAGCGCTGGTGCCGGAAGGCCCTGGCCAGGCAGGACAACACGGCGCTGTTCCCGAACGGCGCGGCGCGCACGGCGGACCCGGCCGACGTCAAGGCCACGCTGAGGCGCTGGTCGCTCCACTTCCTGGGAGAGCGCTTCACCGACACGCAGGTGGACGAGTTGTACACGGACGTCTTCGTGCCGCTCGCGACGCCGACTGACACCGAGCCCGCCTACGTGGGGGTCTGCTCGTACTTCATCCGCCACCCCCACTGGATTTTCTACTGAGGCCCGCCATGAAGCTCTCTCGTCGCAATCTCTTTCAAGCGGCCTTCGGGGCCGCGCACGTCGGGCTGCTGGCGCGGTATGGCCTGCCGTCGGCGATGGCGCAGTCGGCGTCGGGCCGGCCCACGAAGATGCTGGCCATCTGGCTGGTGGGCGGACTCCATTGGGAGTCCTTCTTCGCGCCGATGACCCGCGCGGGCATCCAGAAGTTCATCCCACCCGCGCAGGGAGGCAACTACGCCTACGGGTACAACCCCGAGCAGGTGGAGCACCTGGACCGCTCTCCGGTGGACCTGATGTCCCCCGGGCCCGCGCGCAAGCTGCGCGTGCCCGTCTACTGGAACTGGTCCAATCCCGCGGACAGGAACGGGAACAACCCCGTCGTCGGCAACGCCCAGGTCTACCGCCCGGAGGGGTACGTGTGGGCCAACCCGGCCTACAAGCTCTACGAGAAGGCGGTGCTGCTGGTGGGAGCAGACCAGGGGACGGCGGCGCACGCGAGCGGCCTCATCGCGAGCATGTCCGGTGTCGCCGGCTCCACCTTCCGGGCTCCGTCGGTGCAGGCCGTCGTGGCCAACGCGATGGCGTCACGCTTCCCGGACCGACCCCTGCCCAATGTCGCCCTGGGTGGGCCGCTGCCGATGGCGCTCGGGCTGCCCGCGCTGGCGAACCCGACGCTGCTCTCCTCCAGCGCGAGCGTGGAGCCCACGCTCTCCGACCGGCGAGACGGCACGTGGCACGGCCTGCGCGCGCGCAAGGACGAGCCGGAGCTCGCCTTCGATGGCACGCCCATGTCCGGCACGGTGCCCGCGACGGCGGTGGACTCGGCCCTGCTCAAGGCGGTGCGCCGCGAGCGAGGCACCTCCAGCGCCGGAACGGACGGGTACCTGGAGCAGCTCTACGACACGTACAAGGGCGCCAGTCGCACGATTCGCCGGGACATGCTGTCGGTGCTGGAGAAGACGCCCGCCTGGGAGAAGCTCAAGGCCGACCCCGCGTATCCCGAGGACTGGATGGCCTGCACCGGCTATGCGGATGCCTGCGGCACGATGCCGTCGATGGGGGACTATGCGTTCGCGCTCCAGTTGCTGAAGTCCGACCTGGTGTCGACCGTCAACCTGCGGGCAACGAGCATCGAGGGCTTCACCTTCGACTCCCACTTCGTCAACGGCCAGATCGTGCATGCCCAGTACCTGCGCATCGCCCTGGAGATGGTGGGGCGCATGTGCCTGGAGATGAGCCTGACGCCGAGCCGCTCGGACCCGTCGCGTTCGCTGCTGGATGAGACGCTCGTGTACGTCTACAGCGACTTCGGGCGGACGTTCCCCAAGGTGGGCAGCGACCACCACCCCGCGACGTGTGCCCTCCTGGTGGGAGGCGGCATCCAGGGGAACCAGATGATCGGCGGCTACGACGAGAGGATGGAGGGCTCGCCCATGGGCATTCCGGTGAGGCTCGTCGAGGAGTCCGGGGACATCACGACGCGGACGCCGACCTCGCAGGACGTCGCGGCGACGGTGCTCCGCGCCTATGGGCTCGTGCCCGGAAAGGACTTCTTCATCCCGGGCGGCTACGGCGTCTTCGACGGCGTCGTGAGGAGCTGAGTCAGTACCGCGGTGCCCCCCAACAGGACTGGACACAGATGCCCCCTCCCTCGCTCGTTCGAAGCCTTGTCCTCGGTGTGTTGATTCTGGGCTCAGCCGGCTGTTCCGGCGGTTCCACTTCGTCGGGTGACGGCGGAGTTGTCGCGGAAGCGGATGCGGGAACCGACGCAGGTGCCGACGCCGGTGCCAGCGCCTGCGCTCCGAGGCGCGCGCTGCCCGCCGCGCCCACGCAACTCGTCGCGGCGAGCGTCTCCCCCTTCGAAGTCTCCCTGACGTGGGCGCCGTCGACGACCGCCTCGGTCAAGCGCTACCGCGTGTTGCTGGGGGCGGGGCAGGTCGGACAGGTCGAGCGGCCGGCCTTCGCCCACCGCCCGGTCGTCCCGGGCGAGACGTACACGTACACCGTCACGGCGCTCACCGACGAAGGGGGAGAGAGTCTTCCCTCCAATCCGGTGACGGTGACGATTCCGGACCCACCCCCCGATGCGCTCTCCGGGTTGGCGCCGGGGCACTGGTACGCGTTCCCGGATTCGAACCTGCGGGCCGCGGCCCTCTCCCCCGAGATGCATCCGTGGCTCGGCTGGGGCGAGGGCATCAGCGGAATCATGAACGACTGGTCGAGTGGTGCCCTCGACACCCAACGCGACCGGCTCTACATCACCGGCGGCGGGCACAACGGTTACTACGGCAACGAAATCTACGGCTTCGATCTGCGGACGGGCGCGTGGGTCCGCCTGACCGACCCGGATCCGGTGAGCCCCGGAGCGGAGTGTCCCGACCGGGCGCTGGGCGTCAATTGCGCCATCCACACCTACGATGGGCTCGAATACCTGCCTCCGCCCTTCGACCGGTTCCTCGCGATCGGTTGGGATGGCTGGCCTCAGACAGCGCTCAACCTCGACACCCGGCGCTGGGAGAATCACCCCGAGCTGCCACAGCTCGGGACGCGCACCGGCGCCAATTCCGCCTACGACCCCAACACCCGCGTCCTCTGGTACCACTCCGGCGCGGAGGCGGTGTCGGTCTGGGATCCCGCCACCGGCAGGTGGACCATCCGCGGCGAGGCGGATCAACTCGGCTATTACAAGAACGCGGTCGTCGATCCCCGGCGCAAGCTGTACATTGAGGTCGGTCAGGGCTCCACCGACACCTGGACCATCGACGCGCTGGGGAAGTTCGTTCCGAAGCGCACGCGGCTGGCGACCACGGGCGCGCGGGAGATTGAAGCGGTGGGAAATCCCGGCGTCGACTACGACCCGGTGACCGATCAGCTCGTGGCATGGAACGGGGGCGGGGACATCTACACGCTGAACCTCGACACCCGCGTCTGGACGAAGCGTGCGGCGCTGGGCACGGTGGTGCCCGGACCGGCCAACATGAACGGGACGTTCGGGCGGTTCCGCTACGTGCCGAGCCTGAATGTCTTCGTGGTGGTCAATACCGTCGACACCCATGTCTTCGTCTACCGGCTCGATCCGCGACCTGCTCGCCTGTTGCGGCGCATCGACGTGACGGCGCCTGACGCGAAGGTCGAGGCGAACTCGACCGGCAAGCTGGGGGTGACGGCGGTGTTCCAGGACGGAACCTCGGTCGTCCCCACCTCGGGAATCACGTTCAGCTCGCTCGACCCGGAGGTGGCGACCCTGGATGAGGACGGCACCTTCCGGGCAATCAACCCGGGCCGGGCCCGGCTGCAGGCCAGCTACACCGACCCCCTCACCCGGCGCGGGCTGGTGGGCGCCCGGGTCATCGAAGTGGTGCCGATGACGGGCGACGTCGTGCTCGATGCGTTGACGATCCAGCCATCGTCGACGCTCACGGTGGCTCGCGGCGGGACGGCGGGCCTCACGGCCGTCGGCTCCTACCACCGCGGCGCCGACCTCTTCACCCGCGACGTCACCTGCGAGGCCATCTGGAGCTCCGACGGCGCGTCGATCGCCACGGTGGCCGACGGCACGGTCAGGGGCGTGTCGGAGGGAACGACGACGCTCCACGCGAAGGTCGGGACGGTGGATGCCCAGGCGACCCTCGAGGTCATCCCGCGAGCGACCCAGGAGTTGATCGCGCTGAACTTCCAGCCTCCTGGACCGCCGATGGTGACGGGCTGGGCGGTGGCCGACGACTCCGCCTTCAACGCGACCCGCGGTTGGGGCTGGCAGGACGCCGTCGGTCTCCAGGCTCGAGGCGACCGCAAGGGCACCCAGGATGCGCGCCTCGCCAGCTTCGTGCTGACGATGCAGACCGGAGCAAGGTTCCGGCTCCAGGTTCCCGATGGCCGGTACCACGTGGCGGCGTCCGTGGGAGACAACACCTTCGGCGTGGGTCTCGCGAGCGTGGAGCTCGCGGGCTCGGGCATCGTCTACGGCGTCGGCACGGGTAACACAGCGGGGGCCAGCATCGTCGAAGCCACTGGCGGCAAGGGCCTCGTCTTCGACGTCGTGGGGCCCATCAACTGGCTCGCGGTGATGCGGGTCAACGGCATGGACTTCAACGAGGTGCTCGCCGCGGCGAAGACCTGGTAGAGGGCGAAGGGGTCGCCCGCACCCAGGCGCGCCGGTAGAGGCCCGGGCCTACAGCACCTCTTCGAGGGCGCTCTTCCAGCTGTAGCTCCCGGGCTGCTTGCCCGCGATGGAGCTCTTCGCTGGGTCGATGTGGATGGTCAGCACGCTCCCGTCGAGCGAGACCTTGGTCCCTTCCGTCGACAGCCGGCAGACCGTCTGGGTGACGGCCTCCTTCACCGCCGCCTTGCCATCCGGGGTGCCGCAGACGTCGACCAGGGTGCCCACGGCCATCTGGCAGGCGCTCTGGGTGCGGTCCTTCATCGGGTCGAAGGCGGGGTAGGTCGTCCGGTCGTAGCTGCTCTTCACGGTCGACCCGCAGGCCTTGTTGACCGCGTCCTCCTTCTTCTTCAGCTCCGCGTCGTAGACGGCCCAGCCGTTCTTCTGGGCCACGGTGATCCGTGCGGGCTTCGACGCGGACTCGTCGGCGATGGCGAGCGAGGCGAACAGGCAGAGGCACACGGACGAAATCCGGAACATGAAGGCTCCTGGTGGAAGCGGCTCGCGGGAGCGCGGACCGCGGTTCCTCCTGGGAAGGGCCTCCGGGAATTCTTTTGCATTCTTTCTCGCGGCGCCGAGCGTCCCGCCAGAACGCAGGCGCGTGTCCGGGCAACGCGCCATCCCGTGGTTCCTCCCCGTGTTCCCAGGCGTGTGCGCTCGCGCTGCGCTGGCACGTTCCGCGCAAAGGCCCCGGGCTTGCGCGCCGCTGATCACGGGCGCTCATCGAATCCCCCCTCCCTGGACCGTCATGCCCTCCTCGCGCGCCCCCAACCAGGCCCCCCCGCAGCGTCCTGCCCAGTTCGCGTCAACCGACGTCGGCTCCCTCCGGCAGAGCATCAATCTCTTCCGCGGCTCGGTGAGCTACCAGCGCCCACTGGTCCAGCTCCCGGGGAAGCTCGGAGACGACACGCTCGCGGTGGAGCTGGGCCTCTCCTATGACAGCTCCATCCACCTCGCCGCGACGCGCTGGAACCTCGACGCGCCCACGGGCGTGGTCGGCCTGGGATGGATGCTTCCTCGCGAGCGGATCGTCGCGGAGTCCGACGGCGCCCTGTCGCTCGCCGCGCGGCGCTTCATCCTGGAGTCCGGAGGCGCTCGCAACCGGCTGGTGCCCACCACCCGCCCGTGGGTCCGCGCGCTGCTGGACGCGGCGCTGAGCTCGCGGCTCGGCGGGCCCCTCGTCTCGCAGGATCTCATCACCGCCTTCGCCGCGGCCGGTCTGCTGCTGTCCTCCCAGGCCACCGTGAGCGGGCAGGGCCCGTGGGACGTGGAGGATCCCCTCCACGAGCAGTCCTTCGTCCTGTCCGAGCAGTCCGGCGCGGACGGTAGCCCGGTGCTCGCGGTGGCGGCGGGCGGGCTCGGCTTCGAGCCGCAGGACTTCAGCTTCTGGCGCGTGCGCTACTACCCGACCTACGAGCGCTGGGTGGCGGTGGATGACTCGGGCACGCAGCGGGTCTTCGGCGGTGGCGTCTCCGTCACCTCCCAGGGCTTCGCCACCAGCACCGGCCACGGCATCGAGTGGGGCGTGCGCTTCGGCGGCGAGCGGGGCGGCTGGGTGGGCAGCTCGACGCGCAGGGAAGGCCAGGCGCAGTACGCGCACGCGTGGAACCTGGTCGCGCGCGTGGACCGCTACGGCGACCGCGTCACCTACGCGTACAACACCTTCGAGCGCGGCGCGGACGGGCTGCTGCCCAGCGTCGAGCAGCGCGTGGGCCCCGACGGACTGCCGTACACCAAGGCCTGCTACCTCTCGCGCATCACCGGCGTGGGCGGCCGGAGCGTGGCGCTGGACTACGCGCCCAAGTGGTACACGGCCACCGTCCACGAGTACCAGGATCCGCACAAGGTGCTCGCGCCCGCCGCGGACGGCGTGCCGCCGGAGAACCTCACCACCCCCAACGCCTTCCAGGACCGCTACGAGACGCTGTACCTGGACCGGCTGCGCATCCTGGATGACGCAGGCCGCGAGCTGTACCGCGTGACGCTCGACTACGCGCGGCCCCAGGCCGTGCCCGGCACCCCCGCCGAGTCATCCGCCGACCTCTGCAAGCGCTTCCTCACGGGCATCACCGAGCAGGATCCGGCCGGGCGCAGCCTGCCCGGCTACGTGTTCGCCTATGCGCTGGAGGAGGGCGCGGACCACCCGGGCGCGCTCACGCGCGTCACCTATCCCGAGGGCGCCACCGGCACCTTCGCGTACGACGGCGCCATCCCGCTGGACATCTGCGAGCGGGACCTGACCGTCACGCCGCCCGCGGGCTTCGGCGCCACCGGCAACACGCCCTTCGTCTGGCTGGGGCCGGACTACGCCGTCACCTGCTGGCTGGATGCCCAGCGCAAGCGGCTGAGCCTCCAGGTCCACACGTGGACGGGACGCTGGCAGCGCTCCACCCCCAGCGAGGGGCTCGTCTACGAGGGCGAGAAGGCGCTGGACGCGAGCACGCTCGCGGGCGCCACCTCCACGGACTTCTTCGGGCTGACCTTCCGCGTCGGCAACGAGGTGCGCGTGCTCCCATTCCGGCGCAGCACCCTGCGCACGTGGGAGTGGGCGCCGTACGCGAATGAGGACGGCACCTCGTGGCTCTCCTTCCCGAAGGCCACGGGCGCCCGGCTCGCCGCCGGAGAGCGCTTCCTCCTGGCCACCGTCTCCGGCTTCGACGGCACCGGGGACAACCTCTACCGGCTCACCTGGGACTGGCAGCAGCGCGCGTGGAATGGCGGGGATGCGCCCGCGGTGCGGGGACGCACGATGCAGGTGCTCGCTCGCGGCGAGCGCTACCTGCTGTGGCAGCACCTCAACGGAAAGGGGACGGTGTCGCTGGCGTGGCTGGACGGCGACCACCGGTGGAACGACGGCGGTACCCTGGACGTGGAATTGGGGCCCCGGCAGACGGAGATGTTCTGGGCGGACGGCCCGTCCATGGTGGCGTGGTGCGAGGCCACGGACTCCAGCGCCACCGGCCGCTACGCCCTGCGCGTGCGCCGTTGGGACGCGGACTACCAGTTCCAGGCAGGGCAGGGCGTGGACGCGGAGAACCTGCGCCTGTCCTCCGTCACGCAGGTGCCCAGGCCCTCATGGCCGCCGGTGCCGTCCGTGTCCGGCAACGAGCTGGTGGGCACCGACCGGTACCTGTGGCGCTTCGATGGCGTGGGCTGGAACACCTCCGAGGCGCTGACCGACCAGGGGCGTGGCCGGCCGGGCTGGCTGGCCTACGCGTACGGGCGCGACGTGGTGTTGCAGGTGCTCAACGTCGCGGATGGCGTCACCACGCGGCTGCTCGCCTACGACGCTGACAGCGGCACCTTCGCGCGCGCGCCGAGGACGCTGCCGGCCCTGCCGCCGGGAGAGGACTTCGGCTACCCCGCGGCCACCGGCGAGGACTTCATCGTCGCCTCCAACACCGTCTGGTACCGAGGCTCCGCGCCCGGTTGGAAGGGGCCGGAGAGCGAGCAGCCCGTCTACGAGGGCGCTCCGGAAGGCACGGACTTCTTCAGCGTCGTCGACGCGGCTCCGGACTTCGCGGGGTGGCGGCTGCCTCCGGGGCAGGGCACCGCGCGCATCGCCCTGGCGCTGCTGGAGAACGGCCGCGCGAAGGCCACCTCCACCATCGCGGGCCAGACGTTCGTCAGCCCCCTGTCGCCCGAGGGGCTGGTGTCTCCGCCTCGCGCCGGCAAGAGCCCCGCGGGCCCCGCCACCCTCGTCACCTACCCGCAGACGGCGCCCGACTTCGATCGCGCGCCGAGCCTCACCCTGCACCGCTTCGTGGGCGGCGACATCCAGGGCGCGCTGGTGGACTACCCGGTGCGCTCGCTGACCATCGACACCGGCCTGGGCGAGCCGCTGCGCTCCGTGTGGAGCTTCGACCGGGTGAGCGCCGCGTGCGACCCGTCCGGCGAGATCATCAAGTACTACCGCTCCACGGCCTGGGATGGCTGTGACGATCCGTCCGCCGCGCGGGGCGGGCGGACCGTGACGACCTACGACAACGGGGCCACGGACGAGGGGCTGAGCATGCTGGACGGCCAGCCCCTCCAGACGCTCACCTTCGAGGGCGCCGCGCTGTTCGCTGCGCCCACTTCCGCCGCCCTGGGCCTCACGCCCGACGTACCGCCGGGCACGCCCGTGCCGGACGCCCTGCGCGCGCTGTTCCCGGCCGAAGCGGCGCTGTCCGCGCAGGCCGTCTACGAGGCCCGCCGCGTCGACGGACGCTACCTGTACTGGTCCGTCGAGGACCCCACCGCCCAGAGCCGCTACACGGTGGACAGCGACGAGGATCCGAAGTCCCCCACGGCGGTGCGCGGCTACACCGGCCGCCTGGTCGCCAGCGAGACGAACACCTGGGAGGTCTTCACGTCGCGTGCCGGCTTCTCGTCGCTCCAGGACGCGGCCCAGGGAACGTGGAGCGAGGTGATGCTGCATGGCGCCTACGTGCGGCCGGCGAGCATCCGCTCCATGCAGGACGGCCTCGCGCTGGAGACGCGCTATGGCTACCTGGGAGGGCTCCCCGCGCCGCTGACGGGGGGCACCACCTCCGAGTCGTTCGACACACGCGACGTCCACGGCGTGACGTGGACGTCGGAGATGGCCACCACCTTCGCCGCCGCCGTGCCCGCCTGGCGCGCCCTGGCATGGGAGAACGTGCTGACCCCCGTCGCGCAGATGCGCACCCGGGTGTGGCCGAAGGACGGCGCGGAGGCCGTGTCCGCGTGCGCCGCCACCACCTACGGCCCCTTCGAGACGGCCGGAGGTTGCACGGTGCTCGACGTGTCCGCCCGCTACGACTGGGGCGGCCCGACGGCTTCGGACGGCGCCCGCTTCCCGTTCGGCGCGGACACCGTCCCTCCGGAATGGTTCATGCGCACGCGCATCCTGACGCGCGACGCCCGGGGCATCGCCACGCTGTCGAAGGACGCATCGGGCGTGGCGCACTCCACGCGGGTGGATGCCACCGGGCAGCTGCCGCTGCTGATGGTGACGAACGCGGACCTGGCCGCGCAGGAGGCCGACGCCTGCGGCTTCGAGTCGCAGGAGCCGCTCACCGCGTGGACCTTCACCGGAGGCGCCGCCGTCACCTCGGAGCGCGCCCACACCGGCGTCCGCTGCGCGTGGCTGCCAGGAGGTGACGCCTCCGTGGAGCGCGCCCCACTGACGCCCGCCGGCAACGCGCGCACCTACGTCGCTGGCTGCTGGTACGCGCGTCCCCGCGACGCCGCGGCCGGTGCGTCCCCCGTGCTGGTCATCACCGTCACCGCGGGAAGCACGGTGGTGGGTGAGCCCCTCCGGATCGCGCTGGACGACACCTCCGGGCGCTGGACCTGGGTGCAGGCGGCCATCGCGCTGGGCGAGCACCACGCGCGCCTCGCGTCTGACAGCCCGCTCTCCGTCCGGCTGCGCGTCGAGGCGGGCGGCGGCGAGCTGTGGGTGGACGACGTGGGCTTCTACCCGCGCGAGGCCAACGTCATGGCGCAGGCCTTCGAGCCGGGGTCGCACAAGCTGACGGCCAACGTGGGCCCCGGAGGCCTGACGTCCCGGGCGGTCTATGGCCCCACGCGGCGCATGGTGGGCCAGGTGCGCGCCAATGGGGCGCTGAAGGGCGTGCAGCTGGAGTTCAGCTCCCGCCAGCGCAACGCCGCCTTCAATCCGGGGGACCCGAACGCCCAGTGGGTCGTCCAGGCCACGCGCGACGGCAGCCTGCAGACGTTCCGCGACGGCGAGGCGTGGCGTGATGCATGGGCGCCCTCGGCGGAGGGAGCCTGGCGCGCGGACTCGGGCCTGCTGCTGCACGAGGGCACCACCGACGCGTCGCTCACCGCCACCGCGCCGGAGACGGAGGCGTGGGCCCTCTACGTGGAGCCCACCGCGGTGGACGGGGGGCCGGTGCGGCTGTCTCCGGGATTCGGCTTCACGGTGGGCACCGCCGCGAAGCTCTCGTGGGACGGCGGTGGCTGGTGCCTGGACGTGGGCGGGCAGGGTGTCTCGCCCGTGGGCCCGGGCACCTCCAGCCCGGCCTCGCTGCTGCTGGTGGTGACGGGAGGCCGGCTGCTGTTCTGGACGGACGGCGGTCTGGTGTTCTCCGTGGCGGCGGGCGTGCGCGGAGGCGCGGCGCTCACCTCGGGCACCGGAGAGCTCGGCCTGCGCAACCTGGCGTGGATGGAGGGCCCGGTGATTCAAGCGCGCCTGCAGGACTCCACCGGAGCGGACCGGCAGCTCCAGGCGCTCGGGGGGGACACGTACCTCGTCAACCAGCTCATCGAGGACGCGCTGGGGCGCACCATCGTGAAGACGAAGTCCGTGCCCGGTGACTTCGGCTCGGGCGCGGCGCTGGCTCCGCTCCTCTATCGCACGGGGCTGGTGGACCTGCCGGCCTTCCAGGCCTCGCTCGCGGGCAACGGCGTCATGGCTGGCGACGCGACGGACTACTGGAATGGCGAGGCGGGGCGCTCCGCGGACGGAGGCTACCCGTACTCACGGCGCCTGCTGGAGGCCTCCCCGTTGGGGCGCACCGTGGAGGTAGGCCTGCCCGGTGCCGCATGGGCCATCGTCGACCCGTACACCACGCCCGCGGACTCACGGCCCACGTCGAAGGTGCGCTACGCGCCGGACGCGGCGGTGCTGCCGGGGCTGGACCTGCCGGCCACCGACTTCCGCGTCACCACGTTCACCTCGCCCGTGGGCGAGCGGCGCCTGAAGGTGCGTGACGCGAAGGACGCCGCGCTCGCCGTGCTCGTGCCGCTGCCGGACGACTCCACGTATGTCTCCGCCATGGACCTGGGCATGCAGCCCACGGGCACGCGTACGCGCGTCATCCTCCCCGACGGCTGGCGCAACGGCACGGACGCGGCCATCGTCCGCGACTACGACTGCCTGGGCCGGCTGCTGCGCGAGTCCACTCCCGACGCAGGGGAGACGCGCTACGTCCATGACCGGGGCGGGCGCGCGCGCTTCGCCCAGACCGCGGCGGACGCCGCCGAGGGCCGCATCAGCTGGACGACCTACGATGCGATGAGCCGGATGACGGCGCGCGGCCACGTGACGGCCGAATGGAACGAGCCCCAGCTGCTCGAGCGGGCGGAGCTTCCGGGCTGGCCGCTGACGGATCCGGGCGCGGGCGCGGTGACGACGGGCGTGTGGCGCTACGACGGCGACGGCTGGGACGCGCTGGCGCTGGGACAGCTGGTGGGCTCCCGCTCCCAGGACACGGGCGCGCCCGCGACGGTGGACTCCACGTACCGCTGGACGGCGCTGGGACAGCCCGAGGCCCGCACCCTGCGCGTGACGTGGGACGACGGCGAGGAGGCCACGCCGCTGGAGGTGACGTTCGGCTACGACAACACCAACGCGCTGGTGCGGCTGGGCCTGCCGCGTGAGCTGTTCCCCCAGCCCGGGCCGCTGCGGTACGGCCGCGACGTCCAGGGCAACGTCACCTCCATCCAGGACGAGGCGGGCACGGAGCTGGCCTCGTTTGGATGGGATTCGATGGCGCGGGTCCGGGCGGGCCGCTCCGGCCCCGTGAGCTGGGAGATGGCCTACGACTCGCCGGGCCACCTGCTGCAATCCGCCGCCTCCGCCGGGACCATCGCCACGCAGGCGTACACCTTCACGCCCGACAGCAACGTGCGCGGCACCAGCGCGGTGCTCGGCACGCACCGGGAGCAGCTCGCGTATGGCTATGACGGGCTGGGCCGCATCACCACCTCCGAGACGGTGGAGGGCACCGACGCCCCCGAGCGCTTCCAGTACGCGGAGGACCTCAACGGCAACATCCACGAACTCTCCGGCGCGAGGCTGTCGTACGTGCCGGGCCGCAACCAACTGGACACGGTCGCGTGGCCGGACGGCAGCGAGACGGCGTTCACCTGGCGGGCCGACGGCACGGTGTCGTCGCGCCGCACCCGGGGCACCGGACCGGTGGACCTGGACTTCACCTACGCGCCCGGCATGGCGCTGCCACGCGGTATCCAGATCCGCCCCGGCGCCAGCGACGCGAGCACCGTCGAGTACGCCTACGACGCCGACGGCGTCCGCGTGGCCACCCGCGTGCGCGGCCCCGGTGGCGAGGAGCGCGAGGTGCGCTTCCCGGGTGAGAACCAGCCGCTGTTCGTGACGGGCGGGAAGAGCGGCACCGTGCTGTACGTGCCGGGCCCCACGGGCTGCCCGCTGGTGTACCGCGACGGCGTCCGCTACCACGCCTCGAGCGACCGGCTGCGCTCCACGCGCGCGCTGTTCGACGCAGAGGGCACGTTGGTGGAGGGCTTCGGCTACACCGCCTTCGGCGCGGCGCGGGAGTCGACGGGCGCGGCGCCGTGGATGCGCCTGCGCTTCTCCGGCGCCGAGTACGACACGGAGACGGGCCTCTACAACCTCAACGCCCGCCTCATGGATCCGGTGCTGGGCCGCTTCTACGCACCGGACCCGGCCGACGAGTTCCCCAGCCCGTACACCTACGCGGGCAACCACCCGACCACGCGGGTGGACCGCACGGGCGCCATCTCGGACGGCGTCCGCACGATGGTCGTCGTGTTCTCTGGCGCCGTCTCCGCCGCGGGGACCGTGGCGGGGCTGGTCCTGGATGTGACGACGATGGGGCGGACGGCGGGGCTGTCCGCGCTCGCGAGCATGGTCTCCGCGGCCGGCTGGAGCGGCATGACCTACGCCCTGACCGCTGACGACTTCAGCTGGGGGGAGTTCACCGGCACGGTGATCGTGGGCGGAGTGAGCGGCTTCATCCGCGGGGGCATCTCCGGCGGCATCCAGGGACGCGCCAGGGCGGGCCGCGAGGAGAAGGTGCGGGGCTTCCCGCAGCAGGCCGCCAAACTGGCCGAGGACGCGGCAATGCCAGACGCCTCGCGCGCGACGAAGGCGAAGAAGTGGATGTCCGAGGCCACCTACTGGGATCAGCTGCAGAAGAAGCTCAACCCCGCCGAGGACGCGTGGCAGCAGTTCATGGTGGCCCTGCCGCACAGCGCGCTGGGCAACACCATCGGCTACACCGTCGCCGGACTGGTTTCCATCCCGCTGACCAACCTGGTGACGCTCGTCGTCTACGGCGAGAACGAGTTCGGGGCGGGTTGGAAGGACGCCCTCAACGTCATCCTGGACGGAGCCTGGGGGCTGACCGTGGGCGTGGGCGGGACGTCGTTCGGCTACGCCGCGAACCGCTACCAGCTCAAGGAGCGGGTGACTCGCAAGCTCGAATCCGCGGCCAGAGGGATTCAGGGCGGACTGACCGGCCCGAGCGTGATGGGCAGCTCGGGCAGCAGGGACTTCGGTCCGTCCGGCCAGCTCATCGTCGGCATGTTTGGAGTTTCCTGAGAAGAGGGGAGAGGCGATGCGAATCTGCGTGAAGACCGCGGTGATGCCCAAGAACAAGACCTGGGCGTCACCCATGAAGGTGGACTTCAGTGATGACCTGCTGCCGGGTGAGCGCGTGCTCGGGGCGATGGCGGGGCTGAGCTACTTCCGGCTGTACTACGCCGACAACGGCTCCACCTCCGAGTCGGTGGGGCAGGCCAGCGTGACGCTGGTGCCGAACCTCACCGAGGACGCCGTCCACGTGACGGCGTCACTGGTGATGACCAACTACAATGGCGCGGAGGCGGCCTGCTCCACGGACGGCAGCGGGCACGACAGCTTCGTGCGCATCACCGTGGTCGCCGTGCTCGGGCTGATGAACCCCGCGTACCAGGCGGTGGCGGGCAACCTCTACGGACTCTCCGGGCAGTGGGGAGAGGCCATCCCCATCGCCTCCGCGTCGGCGGAGGCCCGCGCGTTCCTCGCCGGCTTCTACATCGCGGGCAGCAGCGCGAAGGAGGTGAGCAGCCTGTCCTTCACCTCCTCCGTGGAGAAGCCCGGCGGCGCCCAGGCGAAGGTGAGCGGGAAGGCGACCCAGAGCGGTGACGAGGAGCGGACGGGGACGGCGGACGTGGCCTTCCTGTCCACCGACGGGGTGTCCTATTACAAGGTCCTCTCCATCGACACGTCGTCCAGCAAGTGGACGGAGGTCGACGACGAGCGCGACGGCGTGACGTGCGCCTTCAGCGTGACGCCCACCCTGGACCCGGGCGAGACGGTGCGCCGGGCCGGCGTGCTCCTGCAGAACGTGAACATCAACTTCGAGCGGGACAAGACGAGCGACCTGGAGCTGTTCGAGGCGGGCGTCACGAGCGACACGCTGAGCATCTCGAATGGGAAGACCATCTCCGGGACGCTCATCCTGAACATCTTCAACTCGCGCGCGGGAGACGACTACGGCATCGCGCCGCCCCCCACGAGCAACCTGACGGCGTTCGTCATCGCCGAAATCGCAAGGCCGCTGCCTGGAGGTGAGTCATGAGCTGGGAATTCAGCCGCAAGGAAGTGGTCTCCGGGGACACGGCGACGTTCGACTTCTCGGGCGACGTGGGGCTCGCGCTGTATGGCATTTCGCGCTTCGACATCAACTTCGCCACCAGCGCTTCGGGCGGAAACCTGGGGGGCTCCTCCATCTCCGGGTTCGGCGTGAAGCTGACGCGGGAGAACGCGGGGGAGGACAGCAAGCGGCAGGTCAAGGTGAAGGCGGAGGTGACGGGCACGCCGCTGTCGTCCGCCAGGGTGTGGATCACCGTCATCGCCTGGGTCGGAGGCGAGTCCAGCACGCTCTATGTCGTGAGCGGTGAGGAGCTGGCGACGGGACAGATGTCCAGGCCCGAGGCCGTGGTGTCCCTGCCGGAGTTCTCCGCCGCCGTGCTGTCGGGCTTCAAGCTCGACTTCGCCTCGGGCAGCCACAACGTCAGCGGCGTGGGCGCGTCGGCGGGCATCTCCGCGTCCATCACCGCCCCGGGCAGCGCCTACGTCACGGGCGCCGGGACGCTGACGGGCAAGGGCGCCTCCAACTGCACGGTGAGCCCGTCGGGCCTCGTGCTGGGTGAAGCCCAGGAGAAGGCGTGGTTCGGGATGGTCGCCGACGAGTCGACCTACACCGTCAATGACATCAACTGGGGGAAGACGAAGCTGCGGGTGGAGACGGGCGCGTCGGTGGAGTTGAAGCATGCCGCGGTGCTGCTCCAGTCGTTCTTCGGCCGCTTCAGCGCGACGAACATGGGCCCCACGCCGCTCAGCTCGGTGACCTTTGGTGCGAGCGAACCGGTGGTGGTGGCGGGCCCGGCCGGCGTCTTCGAGTTCGATTCCACCCGGTGGCTGGCCGACTGCACCACCATCGTGAACACGGGCAAGGCGATCTGGACGGAGGCGCAGACGTACTCGGCCGTCTACGTCTGGGCCGCGCTTGGCTGAGGCCGTGACATGAACAGGCTCAAGCCGAGCCGTGGGGCCAGAAACCGCGCGACGAGCTGCCCCTTGACGCTGTTGCCCGCCGCGTCGAGCAGCGGGGCGAAGGTGCCCAGCCCGCCCTTTCCCGGTGCGACGGCGACGATGCCGCCGCCAATGCCACTCTTGCCCGGGACCCCCACGTCGTAGAGCCAGTCACCAGAGGTCTCATACATCCCCGCCGTGGCCATCACCGCGAGCGTGTGATGACAGACCTCCTCGTCGACGACCCGCGTGCCGGTGAGTGGGTTGACGCCGCCGTCCGCCAGGGTTGCTCCCATCACGGCGAGCTCCCTGGCGGTCACCGCCAATGAACACTGGCGGGTGTAGAGCTCCGTCGTCAGGAGCGGCTCCGCCTCCAGGCGGCCCAGCGCGTGGAGCAGGAAGGCGAGCCCCTGGTTGCGCTGGTGGGTCTGCCTCGCGGACGCATACACCTCTTCGTCGAGCGCGAGCGGACGCCCGGCGAAGCGCGACAGCCCCTCATGGATGAACCGCCACCGGGCCTCGGGGCTGCTGCCTGGAACGAGGCCCGTGGTCGCCAGCGCTCCCGGGTTCACCATGGGGTTGGTCCGTCCGTCCGGGCTCAGGTCGATGGCCATGGCCGAATTGAACGGCAGGCCCGTGCCATTGACCCCCAGCTTGCGCCGGGCCACTTCAGGCCCCAAAGCCTGACAGACGAGGGCGAAGAGGAACGGCTTGGAGACGCTCATGATGGAGAAGGGATGGTCCACGTCCCCGGCCCCATGGCTGCTGCCGTTGATGCCCACCACGCACGCGCCGAAGAGCCGGGGATCCACCCGAGCCAGCGCCGGGTAGACCTGCGAGCACTGGCCCTCGGTGTTCCCCTGGTGGCGTTGGTAGGCCTCGTCCACCCACGCCCGGACCCGCTCCGCGGAGGGGAGCTGTCCGGTGGAGATGAAGGGGGGCTCGCCTGTCGTGTCCATGCGTGAAGGTTCGTTGCGCATGGATGTCTGTCAATGCCACACGACCCCACGGCCGTGGAGCAGCTGGCATGGCAGGACTTGCTGGAGGCCGGGGGAGGGTGCTGGCATAGTGGTCGGCCAGGCTGAGAACGAGGAGTCGTCAATGTCGCCGGTGCAGGTGAAGTCTCGTCAGGATCGACTGCTGGGGGCCATCCAGCTCTCGACGATGGAGGGGGTGGAGATCGGGCCGCTCGCCAGTCCGATCGTCAGGCGTGACGCCGGGCGGATCCTCTATGCCGACCATGCGAGCACCGAGGCGCTCCGGCGCAAGTACGAGGGGCACGGCTGGGATACCGCGACCATCGTGGACGTGGACCTGGTCCTCTCGTCGCAGACGCTGTCCGGTGCGCTGGGCGACCGGCGGGTGGACTTCGTGCTCGCGAGCCACGTCATCGAGCACGTGCCGGACCCCGTAAGCTGGCTGGGGGATTTGCGCCAGGCCCTGCGTCCCGGCGGCATCATCTCGCTCGCCATCCCGGACAAGCGCTTCTGCTTCGATGCCAAGCGCCCGGTGAGCACCCCCGGGGAGCTGGTGGACGCCTTCCTGTCGCGCCGCACCACCCCCACCGTGAAGCAGGTCTTCGACTTCTGGGCCTACTACTGCCAGGTGGACACGCAGGCCATGTGGAACTGCGACATCGACGCGGAGCGCCTCCCGTGCTCCGGCACGCTCCAGAACGCGCTGCAGAAGTCCCGGGAGGCGGTGGCGTCCACCAGCTACACGGACGTGCACTGCTGGGTCTTCACCCCGCGCTCCTTCCTGGAGGCCGCGGCCACCCTGGCGGAGCTGGGGATGTTCCCGTTCCAGCTCGCGGACTTCTCATCGACCCCTCGAGGGGATCTGGAGTTCTTCGTCAGCCTGAGGTGCGTCGAGGACGGGGAGAGCGAGCAGGAACGGGCCCTCCGCGCGCAGTCGCTGCGCGCCGCGGCGCTCGAAGCGGCGTCAGCGCCTGGCCCCTCACGGCCTCCGCCCCCTGCGCCCCCTGAACCCGTAACGCCCCCGGAGCCCCCGGCTCCCACGCCCCCGGAATGGGCGGAGGCCACGCTCCGGCTCGGCCGGCCGCTCTACCGCACGCTGGCGCAGGCGTTGCCTGGCGTGCGCACGCTGCGGGAGCGGCTGAGGCCCTGGCTCTAGGCAAGCCTGTCACAGGCTTGCTGAAACAGCCTGTTTGTTTCAGGGTATGTTTCAACCGAAGCCGCCGGTTGAGACATACCCTCTATGTACACCTTCGATGAATCACTCTGGCCCCTGGCCATCGTCCAGCGTAGCGACACCACGACGGACAGCGAGATGGAAAGCATCCTCCGGAGCCTTTCCAAGCTCATCCACCGGCGCGAGCCCTATGTCCTGATCATCGACTTTTCGCGGTCCCGTCCGCTGACGCATTCACAGCGGATGCTGCTGGCGGAGCATCAGGCCCAGACCGCCGACCTGGCTCGCGAGTACTGCAAGGGGTTCTTCGTGGTGATCAATTCGACCACGGCGAGGCTGGCAAGGGCTGTCACCAGCTTCGTCCGTCCCGAAGCGGATCAACATGAAGAGGTCGCGTCGTTGACCGAGGCGCTCGAGCGCGCGGCGGTCCGCTTCGAGCAGGCCGGTGTGACGCGGGGGGCCATCATCGCCCGCGCCCAGGCGCGCCGGTAGGGGGCGTCGGGCCTGCCTCAGCCCCTGCGCGCCGCATTGATCTTCGAGATGTCGATCTTCCGCATCTCCATCATCGCGGCGAACACCCGCTTGCGCGCGGCCGGATCCGGATCGCTCATTCCTTCCGTCAGGGCAGCAGGGGTGATCTGCCAGGAGATTCCCCACTTGTCCTTGCACCACCCGCACTGACTTTCCTGACCGCCGTTGCCGACGATGGCGTTCCAGTAGCGGTCCGTCTCTTCCTGATCCTTCGTGCTGATCTGGAACGAGAAGGCTTCGCTGTGCTTGAACGTGGGACCGCCATTGAGGCCGATGCAGGGGAAGCCCAGCACGGTGAACTCCACCGTGAGGACATCGCCCTCCTTGCCGTCCGGGTAATCACCCGGTGCGCGGTGCCTGGCGCCAACGGAGCTGCCGGGGAAGGTGCGGGCGTAGAACTCCGCCGCCTCTTCAGCGCTGCGTTCGTACCAGAGACAGAGGACGGTCTTGTTCACCGGGGTCGTCATGATTGCGCTCCTGGGTTCAGCTCGCCGTGATGCGGTGCGGCAAGCCTGGCCGCGTCAATGCGAACCGAAGAAACATTATCTCTCGATGGGCGAGAATCGAGAAAATCATGCGAACCACTCCCCACCCCCGTTCTCATCTTCACGTCGGCTCCACTGGCAACCGCGTTCAGAAGGCCGAGGAGCGCATGAAGTCGCCCGGCCACCACAAGGTTGCCGCGGACGACCGCTTCGACGCCAGGATCGCCAGCGCCAGCACCACGACGGCCCAGGCCAGCCAGACGGGCGCCAGCGACAGCAAGGGCAAGACCCCGTCGCAGCTCAAGGGCGCGACCTACAACGTCGAGCGCGACCGCAATCCCCAGGACGTGAAGAAGTGGCTGGGCGACTTCGCCAAGAAGAACAAGCTCGACTTCATCCAGCTCCAGGAGATCAACGGCTATCACAAGGCCCTGGAGAACATCCCCGGCTATCACCTGGTGACCTTCCCCGGAGCGAAGGACCATGGCGAGACAGGCGTCCTCGTGAAGGACAGCCTGCTCCAGGGGCAGAAGACGTCCATCCAGGGCGAGGGTGGCGGATGGACCACCGTGCGGGGTGGCCATGCTCCGCCGCGCGCGGCCACCGCGGTCAAGCTCGCGGGCTGGCTGCAGGTGGTCTCGGCCCATCAGCCGCCCTCGGTCGACTGGAAGGGCGGGGAGCCCGTCGGGCCGAAGAACCGCGTGAGTACCTACAAGTCGCTCTCCGAGAAGCTGCTCGGCTTCGCGCAGCGGAAGATCGCGAAGAACCCTGACGAGGGCCTGCTCATCGGCGGTGACTGGAACGAGCCGGCGTCGACGAAGGGGAAGTGGTCACCCAACTGGATCGCGCAGCAGGCGGGCATGAAGACCCATGGCGGCGTGGAGAGCCACGGCCACGGCAAGATCGACTATGCGATGTCCTACGGGTGCAAGGTCTCGAATGTGAGGGCCGGCCCGACCGGCGGCTCGGACCACAACATCGTCATGTACACGGTGAGCCGCCCGAAAGGTAAGGGCTGAGGCGCGGCCTGGTGCCCCCGATGGCGTTATCGGGGGATTGGTGAACCTGGACTGTTTCGATGCACATTGACTGAAAGAGACAGTCCGGGTGTCCACGCGCGCAATGACACACAGTGCGGGGTCACTCGACAGAACGCGTTTGTTGAGGACGTTGATACAGGTGGAGATCTACGCTTGCCGGATGAACCGACTCCTGGCTGCGCTGATCCTGCTCCCTTCGATGGCCTTCGGGCAGGTGCGTGTCGACCTCAACGTGAAGCTGCCTGACATCGTCTTCTCGACGCCACCGCCGCTCGTCGTCGTGCAGCCCGGCGTGCAGGTGGTGGAGGACTACGACGAGGACCTCTACATCGTGGACGATGCGTACTGGGTGCGTCGCGATGGGCGGTGGTACCGGGCGCGCGACTACCGCGGCGGCTGGGAGGTCGTGGAAGAGCGGCGGGTCCCCGTCACCGTCGTGAAGCTGCCCCCCGGGCGTTACAAGAAGTGGAAGCACTCGAGGAAGGGAGTCGTCGTGCCCGCGTCGCACCGTGAACGTGGCCATGACCATGGGCACGATCGGGGCCACGACCGGGATCACGACGACGACCACCACAAGGGCGGCAAGGGCAAGGGGAAGAAGAAGTAGTAGCCCGGCCGGGCCCGCTCAGCCCCGGAAGAGGGGACGGAACAGCGCGGACTCGCGCAGGGAGGCGGCCAGCGCGGCGATGTCGTCCGACTGGCTGTCCACCTCCTCGGCGTCGAAGGTTTCCTTCAGACGGGCCATCACCTCCGCGTGGCCTCGGGAATGGAGCAGCTCGCGGAAGCTGACGCACGAGCTGCTGGATGTGCTCGCCACGCTCCACGTTCACGTGCCGTAGAGCCACTCCACGGGCTCCAGCGCCTTGAACGCCTGATGCGGGGCCAGCTCCCGCAGGACCTCGGCCGCGATGTCGGGAAAGGCCTCCTCGCGGTGCTGGACCTTCAGCCCCCGCTCCTGAAGGAGCCTCCCCATGTCCTGGAAGCTGCGCATGCGCTTTCCCTGCTCACCGGCGTGTCCGCGGCCCATACGGATCGAGGTGGCCATTCTGGCTCGATTTCCCTTCAAAAAAGGCCTTGTCGCTCTTGGATGGCCAAGCCGTGTATAGGCTGCCGAGCGCATGACAACCCTCATGACGAAGCTGTGTGTCATTGGCGGAGGCCCCACCGCGGTGGCCGCTCTCTTCGAGGCCCGGGCGCGTGGCATTCCCGCCCTGGCCCTGGAGGCCGGCGCCACCCCACTGGCCTCGCTGCATGCCCATATCGAGGGCCTCGTCTATCTGTCGCCCGCCTCGCACTGGGAGGTGGGTGGCCTGCCGCTGGACTGCCGCGACGCGCTGGAGTGCGAGCGCGAGGACGTGCTGCGCTATTACGCCCGCGTCATCCAGATGGGGCGTCTGGACATCCGCTGCCGCCACCGCTGCGTGGGCCTGCGCCCCGACGCGGACGGGGTGACGGTGGAGGTGGAGACTCCCGAGGGCCGCCGCGAGGTGCGCGCCGAAGAGGTGCTCGTCACCTCCTGGTATGAGCGGCGGCCCCTGCCTCCGGACGCGGTGGAGCCGGGCTCGCGCGTGGAGGTTCGGGAGGGGCTGCGCTCCGCGGCGGAGGTGGCCGGCCAGCGCGTGGCGGTGCTGGGCGGCGGCATCTCCGGCTTCGAGCAGGCCGGGGCGCTGATGATGGCGGGCCAGCCGGTGACGCTGCTGATGCGCGGCGAGGCGCGGGGCCTCCACCGGTTGCCGCACTTCGCGCGCCTGGTGGAGGCGACGGGCTCGCGGCTGGTGCCAAACGCCAGCGCGGTGCGCGTCACCCGCGAAGGCGTCACGTACCACGAGGACGGCGAGACGCGTCACCTGCCGTGCGATGTGCTGGTGGCCGCTTGCGGCGCGCGTCTGTCTCCACGGGTGCTGGAGTTGCTCACGCGCGCGGGCGTGCTGACGGAGGACGAAGCTCGCCGACTGCGGGAGTCCGTCAGCCTGGAGGAGGCGAAGCAGGCGCACCCGGACTGGACCGGAGCGGCTCTGGAGCGCCTGGCGGTGGAGTCCCGGCCGGACCTGTGGCCGCTCGTCTTCGAGGGCCGCCGCCGCGTGAGGCTCGCTGGAGGGCCCCTGCACGTGGGGGCCTCCAATGCGGGCGTGATGGTGTCCATCGCCACCGCTGTGTTCGCGGTGCGCGCGATGGCGGGCGCGCCGGTACCCGCGGGCATGGCACCGCCGCTGGCGCGGGCCCTGCTCAACCTGGAGTCCCTCCTCCAGGTGCTGCGCGAGGACGTTCCGCCCGAACGCGTGGAGTCATTGCGTCCGCTGGCGGTGGGCTCCTGGAGCCGCGCGTGGGTGCACCCGCACCTGTTGGAGCGACCCACGGCGCAGAGCGTGGAGCGCACCACCGGCCTGGATCCGACCCGCTTCCTGCTGCCGCCCGGGCGAGGCGTCCGCGACATGGAGCGGGAGCTGCTGGGGCTCGCGGATGGCACCACCAGCATCGGGGAGATCGCCGACGCCAACGAGCTGATGGATCCCGCGGAGCGCGCGAAGCTCGTCGCCACCTTCCGCGATCTATGGACGCGCAACGTGCTCACGTGGCTGCCTCCGCTGGACGCGGACCGCTGATAAGTGATTGGGGCAACGACCAGAAATTCCAGGTGGCTTCGTAATTCGTTCCGACCGCGCAATTCCGTGCGGCCTTACATCGAGGAACGAAACCATGAAGAAGCCCACCAAGAAGCTGACGCTGTCGAAGGACACCCTGCGCTCGCTGAACGAGACCGAGCTGAAGCAGGTTGCCGGTGGCGCCCCGACCTCCGTCGTCGCCTGCACTGGCACGGATCCGACCGAGGCCACCGTCTGCTACACGAACGCGCTCTGCTCGACGGGCGAAGCCTTCGGCTGCTGCTTCTGATGAGGTCTTTGCCATGTGCTCGGAGGTGAGGTCCGCCTCCGAGGCATGGTGAGAGGCTTTGCCCCGGGCCGGTGCTCGCCGGCCCGGGGCGTTTTCCGCACCCGCCCCGGTTCCGAGGTCCGTCGCGATGTCCCAGCTCCGCCCCCGCGCTCCCGCCGAATCCCTGATGGAACCGGCGGACTTCTTCGTCCTGCGCACTCCGCTCCTGCCCTTCGACGCAGTGGAGCACTGGAGTTCGCGGCTCACCGCGCCGCAGGCCCCGGAGTCGCTCGCGAAGGCGCTGGACGCGGATCGCGCGCTGTTGCGCACGCGGCTGCGCGCGTATGTGGAGCGGCCGGAGGTGCGCGAGGCCCTCTTCGTCGCGTCGCCCTCATTGGAAGAGGGGCTGCCGCTCTGGTTCCAGGCGCCGGACAGCGAGTATGGCCTCAAGGTGGAGCGGGCCCTGGTGCGCTACTTCCTGCGCATGGCGGGGCGCTGCACGCCCTTTGGCCTCTTCGCGTCGTGCTCCGTTGGGAAGCTGGGAGCGCGCACGCACCTGCCGGTGGCGGACGCGCGTGAATGCCAGCGCGACACGCGTCTGGACATGGACTACCTCACGCGGCTGGTGGAAGCGCTGGTGCGTCACCCGGCCCTGCGCGACGTGCTCCGCTACCGCCCCAATGGTAGCCTGTACCGCGCGGCCGGGCGGCTTCGCTATGTGGAGACGCGGCACGCGGGCGCGGTGCGCCAGCACCACCTGTCCTCGGTGCGGCCGGATGCGTACCTGGAAGCGGTGCTGGAGTGCGCGCGCCCAGGGGCCCGGCCGGAGCAGCTGGTGCGGACGCTGGTGGCACTGGACGCGGAGGTGGATGCCCAGGAGGCCGCCGGGTACGTGCGCACGCTCGTGGACAACGACCTGCTGGTGCCGGAGCTGGCCGTGCCCGTCACCGGGCCCGAGCCGCTCCCATACCTGGTGGCGCGGCTGCGCGCGCTGGCGCAGGAGTCAGGCCCCGGTGAGGCCGCCCAGGTCGCGCTGGAGGCGGCCACCTGCCTGGAGGACGTCGGAGGTCAGCTGTCCATGCTGGATGCGGGGGGCCCCGGCCGGTCGAAGGAGGCCTACCTCGCCATCGCCACGCGGCTCGAGGCGCTTCCCGTGAAGGTGGAGCTCCCGCGCCTCTTCCAGGTGGATCTCTACCGTCCGGCGCCCGGGGCCACGCTGGGGCCAGAGGTGCTGGCGGAGGCGACGCGCGCGGTGGAGCTCGTCCGGCGCATGGGGCCCCAGCTGCACACCGGCAACTCGCTGCTGAGCGCGTTCTGCGAGGCCTTCACCCGCCGCTACGAGGGCCGCGAGGTGCCGCTGCTGGAGGCGTTGGACGAGGAGTCTGGCGTGGGCTTCCAGGTGTCCCACGCGCCCGCCGCGGATGGAGCGCCGCTGTTGCGCGGGCTGGCCTTTCCCGCGGCGACGGAGACCGGAGGGACGCTGGGCGCACGCGAGCTGCACCTGATGCGCCGGCTGACCGCCAGCCCGGGCGCGCGCGTGCTGACGCTGGGCGAGGAGGACCTGAAGGCGCTGTCCTCGGAGAAGGCCGCGCCGGCGCCGGACGCCCTCTCCGTGGGCTTCAGCGTCCAGGCCGCTTCGGACGAGGCCTTCACACGCGGGGACTTCTCGCTGGTGCTGCGCGGCGCGGGGGGGCCCTCCGGCGCCAACACCCTGGGCCGCTTCTGCCATGGGGACGAGGCGCTGCGCGACGCGGTGGAGCGGCACCTGCGCGCCGAGGAGGCGCTGCGCCCGGACGCCGTCTTCGCGGAGGTGGTGCACCTGCCGGAGGGACGCATCGGCAACGTGCTGCTGCGGCCCCAGTTGCGCGGGCACGAGATTCCCTTCCTGGGGGCCTCCGGCGCGCCCGAGGCTCAGCAGCTTCCGGTGGAAGACCTGCGCGTGTCGGTGGTGGATGGGCGCGTGGTGCTGCGCTCGAAGCGGCTGGGCCGCGAGGTGCTGCCGCGGCTCACCACCGCGCACAACTTCTCCCGGGGGCTGGGCGTCTACCGCTTCCTGTGCATGCTCCAGCACGACGGGCGCGCGGTGGGCCTGTCGTGGAACTGGGGCGCGCTGGAGGGCCTGGACTTCCTGCCGCGCGTGGTGTCCGGCCGGGTGGTGCTCTCGCTGGCGAGGTGGCGGCTGGGGCCGGACGTGCTGAAGCCGCTGGGCGCGGCGCGCGGCGAGGAGTGCTTCCGCGCCGTGCAACAGCTTCGCGAGCGGCTGGGCCTTCCGCGCCACGTGGCGCTGGTGAGTGGCGACAACGTGCTGCCGTTGGATCTGGACAACGTCCTGTGCGTGGAGACGCTCGCCTCCCTGGTGAAGGACAGCCCCCGCGCCGTGCTGCGCGAGCAGCTCGTCGGGCCGGACGCGCTGTGCGCCCACGGTCCGGAGGGGAGGTTCGTCCATGAGCTGTTCCTCCCCATGGTTCGGCGCCAGGAGCCCACGCCCTCCGTGCCGGCCCCGCGCACTGTTTCCACCGCCGGTGCCCTCCGGCACTTCGCGCCCGGCTCGGAGTGGCTCTACGCGAAGCTGTACGCGGGCACCGCTGGCGCGGATGACGTGCTGTGCGACGCGGTGGCGCCGCTGGTGGAGCGGCTCGTCCGCGAGGGCGTGGTGGACCGCTGGTTCTTCATCCGCTTCGAGGATCCGGACCGGCACGTGCGCCTGCGGCTGCACGGGGATCCGGCCCGCCTGAACCGCGACGCGCTGCCCGCGCTGTCCGCCGCGGTGGCGCCGCTGATGAGGGACGGCGTGGTGTGGAAGGTGCAGCTCGACACGTACGAGCGGGAGCTGGAGCGCTACGGCGGTCCGGAGGGCATGGCCCTGGCCGAGGAGCTGTTCCACGCGGACAGCGACGCGGTGCTGAAGCTGATGGCGCTGCTGGACGGCGACGCGGGCGCGGAGGCCCGATGGCAGCTCACGCTGCGGGGCATGGACCTGCTGCTGGACGACCTGGGGCTGGACCTTCGCATGAAGCTGAATGTGGCCGAGCGCTCCCGCGACTACTTCGGGCGGGAGTTCCGCATGGACCCGGCCTTCACGCACCAGCTCGGTGCCCGCTACCGGCAGTCCCGCGCCGCCCTGGAGGCCGCGTGGGCTCCAGACGCGCAAGAAAGCCCGCTGCTCATCGAGGGGCTCGCCGTCCTGCGCGAGCGCTCGGAGCGGCTGGTCTCCGTGCGGCGGCGCCTGGAGGCGGCTTCCCGCGAGGGCCGGCTTGGCGTGGCCCTGCTTGCGACGGCCAGCCTCCACCTGCACATGCACGCCAACCGGATGCTGCGCTCGGCGGCGCGTGCGCAGGAGCTGGTGCTCCACGACTTCCTTGCCCGGACGTACCAGTCCCAGCTCGCGCGTGCCCGCGCGAAGGAGCCTCGCCCATGATGGCCCATTCCATCCGTCCCACCCAGGAGTCCCCCCGGTGGTGGCCGCTGCTCACCGGAGCGCTGGCGGACCAGGCCGCGGAGGCGGTGCGCGCCATCACCACCGAGCTGCACAAGCCCTTCACCCACACGGGCGCGCGCATCGCGGAGCGTTTGTCGAGCCAGGCGCTGCTGCACGGCTACCTGGCGCGCGTGTGGCCCGGGGGAGAGGATCCGGAGCACGCGGCGCGCTACCTGGACGGGGCGCTGGATGAGGTCGGGAGCCGGTGGATGCGCCCGGCGCTGCATGGCGGCTTCGTCCAGGTGGCGTGGGTGATGCACCACCTGGGCGCGCACCTGCTGCCGGATCAGCTGGGCGCGGAAGAAGACCCGCTGGAGGACGTGGAGGCGGCGCTGGAGGAGGCCCTGGGCGTCGAGCATTGGGTGCAGCACTACGATCTCATCGCCGGGCTGGTGGGGCTGGGCGTCTTCGCGCTGGAGCGGCTGCCAGGGGCCCGGGCGCGCCGGTGCCTGGAGCGCATCGTCCACCACCTGCTGGACGTGTCGGAGCTGGGGCCTCAGGGACGGGCGTGGCGGACTCGTCCGGAGCTCATCCCCACGACCACGCGCAAGACGCGGCATGACGGCGGCTACAACCTGGGCGTGGCGCACGGCAACCCGGGTGCGGTGGGCCTGCTCGCGGCCGCGTGGGCGCATGGCATCGACCGGGCGCGGGTGGGCCCCGCGCTGGAGGAGGCGGTGCGGTGGTTGCTCGCGCAGCAGCAACCGGCGGGCTCGCTGTCCGCCTTCGCCTACTACGGGGATGACGAGGTGCGGCGCTCCCAGGTGGCGCGGGGGGCGTGGTGCTATGGGGATCCGGGCGTGGCCGCGACGCTGTTGATGGCCGCGCGGGCGGTGGGCAACGCGGAGTGGGAGCGGGTGGCCGTGGAGACGGGCCTGCGCGCGGTGCGCCGGCCCGAGGAGACGCGCGAGGTGATGGACGGCGGCCTGTGCCACGGCGAGGCGGGGCTGGCGCACCTGTTCCATCGCATGTACCGGCTGACGGGGGAGGAGGCCTTCGGCCGCGAGGCGCGCGAGTGCTTCGCGCGGCTGCTGGCGCGGCGCGTGCCCGGCGAGGGCGTCGGTGGCTACGCGGCGTGGTTCCCCCGCGAGATCTACCCGGACCGGGTGGAGGACAACGCCAGCTTCCTGACGGGCTCGGTGGGCATCGCGCTCGCGCTGCTTGCGGCCATCAGCGACGAGGAGCCGGCGTGGGACCGGATGCTGCTCGCGTCCTTCCGCCCGCCGCTGGAGTCGGGACATGGCCGCTGAGGAAGGGAGCACGCCCTTCCGGCGCGAGGCCCTGGAGCGCCATGCGCGCGGAGGCGCCGCGGAGCCGGTGAGGCTTGCGCACCCGCGCTGGGTGCGCTGGCTGCCGCTTCCATTGGGGGTCGCGCTCGCGGGCCTGGGGCTCTTCGCGACGCGCGTGCCGGTGGCCCGCGTGGTGAGCGTCCCGGGGGTGGTGGAGGCGCTGTCCCAGGGCCTGCCCATGGACCCGTCGGTGGACTTGCGGCCCGAGGGCGGAGCGCCGACGCGACTGTTCTTCTCCGTGCCCGCCCGGCACCAGGGCGCGCTGCGTCCGGGGCTGCGCGTGCGCTCACGGACGGCGCAGGGCCCGCGCGACTACGAGGTGGAGTGGGTGGACACGGAGCCACGAAGACCGGAGACGTTCAGCCGGGGACTCGGGAGCCTGGCGTCGGGCGTGCTCGTCCGGGCGCACGAGGTCTCGTCAGCGGGCGGCGACGCGCCGGGCACGCCGGGCACCGTCGAAGTGCAGGTGGGCACGGAGTCGCTGCTGGCCGCGCTGTGGGCGCAGGCTCGTGGCGGGCGGAGGTGAGCCATGGGGGCGTTGCGTGAGCTGAGGCGTCGGTGGCGCCGGGTGCCGTTCCGTCAGCAGTTCACCTCGGCGGACTGTGGCCCCACGTGCCTGGCCATGGTGCTCGCGTACCATGGCGCCCCGGCGCGGCCGGCGGAGGTGCGCGGGGTGGTGGGGGCAGGGCGCGGTGGCGCGCACGCGCTGGCGCTGGTGGAGGCGGCGCGGCGCTTCGGCCTGGACGCGCGCGGGGTGAGCCTGGGCATGGACGACCTGCCCGTGCTGGAGCGCGGCTCCATCCTCCACTGGGAGTTCAACCACTACGTCGTCTTCGACGGGCTGTGGCGGGGTGGGGTGGCCGTGGTGGACCCGGCGCTGGGGCGGCGGCGGCTGTCCTGGGATGAGTTCCGCGACGCCTTCACCGGCGTGGCGCTGCTGTTCGAGCCCACGTCCGCGCTCCAGAAAGGCCACACGCGGCCGGCCCTGCTGCGCCGCCTGCCAGCGCTGCTGCGCGGGCACACGGGCAACTGGGCGCGCATCTTCGCGGTGTCACTGGTGCTGCAGGTGCTGTCCCTGGTGCTGCCCTTCCTCACGGGCATGGCGGTGGACCGGGTGGTGCCATGGCAGGACACGGGCCTGCTGGCGGCGCTGGGGGTGGGCGTGGGGCTGGTGCTGGTGTGCCACGTCCTGGCCACGTCGCTGCGCTCGGCCCTGCTGGTGCGGCTGCGCATGGAGCTGGACGTGGGCATGGCGGGCCAACTGGTGCGGCACCTGTTGTCGCTGCCGTATGCCTTCCTCCAGCAGCGCTCGTCGGGCGACCTGATGATGCGCATCAACAGCCTGGCCATCATCCGCGAGGCGCTGGGCGCGGCCACGCTGGCGGTGATGCTGGACGGGCTGCTCATCCTCTCCTCGGTGGGGATGCTGGCGGGCCTGAGCCGGCCGCTGCTCCTGGCGGTGGGGGCCGTGGCGGCGGCGCAGGTGCTGGTGCTGCTCTTGACGCGGCGGAGGCGCGAGGAGCTGCTGGCCAGCGAGATGCACGCGCAGGCGAAGTCCCAGGATTTCACGGTGGAGATGCTGTCCGGCCTGGAGGTGCTGAAGTCCTCCGGCTCGCAGGGACAGTCGGTGGGGCACTGGGAGGAGCTCTACACGCGGCAGCTCAATGCCTCCTCGCGCAAGCGCTACTACCAGGGCGTGGTGGACGCGCTGGCGGCGGGGCTCCAGGTGGGCGCGCCCTCGGTGTTGCTGGGCACGGGGTTGTGGCAGGTGCTGCGCGGCGAGCTGACGCTGGGGACGATGCTGACGGCGCACGCGCTGGCGCTGGGCGCGCTGGCCCCGCTGGCTTCCCTGGTCGCGGTGGGTGGGCAGTTGCAGCTCGCTGGCGGCTACATGGAGCGCATCGACGACCTGCTGGAGACGCCGCCGGAGCAGGACGCGCGAAAGGTGCGGCCCGCGCCGAAGCTGGCGGGTGGCATCACGGTGGAGGGCGTCCGCTTCCGCTACGACGCGCTGGAGTCACCGTCCCTGCAGGACGTGTCGCTGAGAATCGCCCCGGGGCAGTGGGCGGCCATCGTCGGTCCCTCTGGAGGTGGCAAGTCCACGCTGGCGCGCGTGCTGCTGGGGCTGTACCGGCCGGAGGCGGGGCGGGTGCTCTTCGACGGGATGGACCTGACGGAGCTGGAGAGCGACTCGGTGCGCCAGCAGCTGGGCATCGTGGTGCAGGAGACGCGGCTGTTCAACGCGTCGGTGCGCAGCAACATCGCCTTCGCGGATCCATCCATCCCGCTGGCGGCCGTGGTGGACGCGGCGACGCGCGCGGGCATCCACGAGGACATCCTCGCGCTGCCGCTGGGCTATGACACGCCCCTGGGAGACCAGGGGGCCAGTCTGTCCGGAGGGCAGCGGCAGCGGTTGGCCCTGGCGCGAGCGCTGGTGCGTCGGCCCTCGGTGCTGCTCCTGGACGAGGCGACGAGCGCGCTGGACGCCGTCACCGAGCGTCGCGTGCAGCAGGCGCTGCAATCCCTCTCCTGCACCCGCGTCACCATCGCCCACCGGCTGAGCACCGTGGTTGGCGCGGACATCCTCTTCGTCATGGAGAAGGGCCGCATCGTGGAGCAGGGCACGCACGCGGAGCTGCTCGCGCGAGGCGGGGCCTACGCGCGGCTCGTGCAGGCCCAGCTCGAAATGCCCTCACGCCCCGAGCTGACGAGGGTGCGCGCTCAAGGCGCGTAGGTCTCCGTGTGGGAGAGGGCGCCGCCATTGAACCCGCCTACGACGAGCACCTTGCCAGAGGAGAGCAGGGTGGCGGTGTGTTGGTTGCGGGCCGTGGCCATGGCGCCCGCGGAGGACCAGTCATGGGTCGCCGGGTCATACAGCTCCGTGGAGTCCAGAAAGCTGTTGAATCCCCCTGTCACGAACACCTGGCCAGTGGTGAGCAAGGTGGCGGTGTGGAGGGCGCGGCCTGTGACCATGGTCCCGGCGGAGGACCAGGCGTTGGTGGCCGGGTCGTACACCTCCGAGGCGGCGAAGTAGCCCGTGTATCCCCCGGCGACCAGCACCTTGCCGGAGGCGAGCAGGGTGGCGGTGTGCTGGTAGCGGGCCGTGGTCATGGCTCTCGCGGAGGTCCAGGCATGGGTGGCCGGGTCATACAGCTCCGCGGAGGCCAGTGAGCTGCCATTGAGGCCTCCCATGACAAGCACCTTGCCGGAGGGAAGCAGGACGGCGGTGTGCTGGCTGCGGGCCATGTCCATGAGGCCCGCGGAGGACCAGGAGTCGGTGTCCGGGTCATACAGCTCCGCGGAGGCCAGTGAGCTGCCATTGATGCCCCCCGTGACGAGCACCTTGCCGGAGGGGAGCAGGACGGCGGTGTGCTGGTAGCGGGCCGTGGCCATGGGTTCCACGGAGGTCCAGGCGTCAGTGGCCGGGTCATACAGCTCCACGGAGCGCAGGGCGCTGCCATTGCCGTAGCCCCCCGTGACGAGCACCTTGCCAGAGGCGAGCAGGGTGGCGGTGTGGTGGAAGCGGCCCATGGCCATGGGGCCCGCGGAGGACCAGCCGTTGGTGTCCGGGTCGTACACCTCCGAGGAGGTGTCGCCATTGTAGCCCGCGGCGACGAGCACCTTGCCGGAGGCGAGCAGGGTGGCGGTGTGATTGTAGCGACCCGTGGCCAAGAGGCCCGCGAAGGACCATCCGGTCACGCACGTCTGCAGGCCGGTGAGGGAGAAGGACCTGGAGGCCACGAGGCCGTAGTCATTGGTGACGACCACCGTGATGGACGGGGGCGGGCCCGTCACCGCGCAGGAGGGCGCTGTCCATGCGACCTGGCTGGTATTGGCCGTGCTTTGCACCGAGGACAGCGAGCCCATGTTGGCGGTCCAGGCAAACGTCATGGGGCGGGTCTGCGGGTCCATGGCCGTGACGTCAAAGGTCACTGTCTGGCCCGGAGAGGCGGAGGTGGCGGACTGGTAGAAGTGGGTGAAGAGCGGGGCGAAGCGCTCGGTGGATGAGGCCGCGACGCAGAGGTTGAGCGAGCCCGTGGTCTGCCCACCCCGGTTGTCTTGCACCGTGACGGTGAGCCGGCAGTTATTGCATGCGCTGGCTGGAATGGAGGAAGGGACGAAGGACGCGGTGCTGGAAGTCGCATCCGTCCAGGTCCCGGGGCAGGTCGCGGCCCACTGGTAGGAGAGGGCATCGCCATCCGCATCCGAGGCATTCGCGGAGACGACGGTGGACTGCCCCGCATCGAGCCGGCTGAGCGACGCCGAGATCCTGGAGACCACCGGCCAGAGGTTGAAGGAGACGTCGATGGCCGCGTCGCCGGTGGTGGTGCTGGAGACGACGTTGACGGCGAGGGAAACGGAGGCGGCGGCGCCCTGTGAGTCCTTCACGGTGAAGACGAGGGTTTGGATTCCAGGGGAGGAAGGCGCCGTCCAAGAGGAGGTGCCGTCCGTGGGGGCGGAGAAGGTGCCGCTGGAGGCCGTCCACGCAAACGTGAGGGCGTCCCCGGTGTTGGGATCATGAGCCGTCGCGATCAGCGAGAGCGAGCCGCCAGCCTGGACCGTGGTGGTGGAGGCGACGACGGAGTCAATGAGGGGGGCTTCATTGGCATACGGAGCGGGTGGGGCAAGCTCCTGGAGGGTGATGACCACGGTGGTGGTCTGGTTGGCGGCAATGGTGACGCCGGAGGTCTGGCCCTGGAACCGCCGGGTGCCGGAGGCGTCGAAGGCCTCGGCAAGGAAGGAGTGATTGGCGCCAGCGGGGATGTCACCGATGAGTCCGCCCCAGGAGCCGTTGGAGCGGCCCAGGTCGACGACGCGGGGCGGCATCTCCGCCGTGGAGAGGGTCACCTTGACGCGAGTGACCTCCTGAGATGAGAGGGCTTGCTGGACGGAGGCCGCGAACTGGACGGAGCCGGAGGGCCGAGCGGTGCAGGCGGCCAGGGAGAGCAGGAGGACGGTGACCCAAAGGGCAATGCGACTAAAGGGGGGCATGCCTTGAAGAATCCAATACATGGAAGATGATGCAAGAAAACCCAAGGGCAACCGATGAAAGGTGAGGCCGTCATGAATGCAAAGACTTCCTTCCGACGCTATCGAGCGCTGTCCCTGCTGATGGGAGGGTTGCTGCTGACATCCTGCGAAAAGGACCCGGCGAAGCCTGATCCAGTTCCGGACGCCGGGTCGGTCGTGATGAATCCCGGAGCGCACGGCGCAGGCGAGCTGACGGAGGCGGGGCAGCAGGTCCGCTACGAACTGGCCACGAAGGCCGGACACTATTACCGGTTCAGCTGCCAGGGAGACACCCTGACTGAATGCCAGGTGCGGAGGCTCGATCCGGGCACGCTGGAGCCCCTCCCGCCCGCCGCGACTTCCGACCGCACCTACGTGACCTGGCGGGCGGAGGTGGACGAAACCGCCATCGTGGACGTGGGTGCGTCCCTCCCGTCGCAGGTCCAGGTCGGCCGGTATACCTTTGACTTCTCCGAGACCGAGGACGCCGAGCCCAACACGGTGGAGGACGCCATTTCCAAGGCAGTCCCGTCGGAGTTCACCGGCGTCTTGAACGCCGCGGATGACGTGGATGTCTTCCGGTTCTCCATTCCAAAGGGGCACATCCTGGCGGTGCGCTGCTACCCCATGTCGGGCGTCTCAGGCCCTGACACGGAGATCGTGAGGGCGGATGGCACCGTGCTCAACAAGCGTCGGTATTTGTACAGGCGCGGGGAGGCAGCGGTGTCCGCAGAGAACGACACCGGAGAGGACCTCTTCCTGCGTGTCTCCTCCCAGGTGGGAGGTGTGGATGTGGGGGACTATGGCTGCAAGGCGACGGACGACGGACTGGACGATCATCCGGATGCGCTGCCAGAGGCCACGGTGGTGGCGGTGCCCTCGACGACCCCGGTGAAGTTCTGGCCCGAGGGTGATGTGGACGTGCTCGCGGTGGACCTCGTGGGAGGTCACACGTACCAGGTGAACTCGAACGGATTCTCCTTCTATCCCTCCACGACGGTGCTGGATGCCCAGGGCACCGTCCTCGCGAAGGACATCGAGGACCCCGATTCCTTGAGTCTGGTGGCCGAGTTCACGGCGCCTTCCACCGCGCGCTACTTCCTCTCGCTTCGTCGCCTCCAGGGGTTCGGTGTCTACGTCACCTACTACGACACGGAATTCACATACAGCATCTCCGACATCACGCCGTAGCCCTTGAGCGGGTCTTCGGGCGTCAGTGGCTCACAGCGCCTCGCGCAGGTTCCGCTCCACGATGCGCACGAGCTGGGTGACGCGCTTGTGGAGCCACAGGCCAAAGGGCTGCACGCGCTCGCGCTTCATGGGCCTGGGGAGCTTCTCCATGCCCTCGTCGAACGGGATGATGGCCAGCTCGCCCGTGGCGGACCCCACGCGGGGGTCGAACGCGAAGGACCTGGAGGTGTGCCACCCTCCGTGGAACACGAGGAGGTCCTCCAGGTCCGTGTTGCCGGTGGCTTCGACGAGGTCCTCCATCGCGTAGAGGTCCTCCGCCACCTCCAGGCAGCTCCAGCCACCGCCGGTGACGTTGCCGCACAGGAACATGGGCAGGTCCTGGTCGGCACCGCTGCCGACAATCCAGGTGATGGAGCCATACACGCGCAGGAAGTAGTCCCAGCTGGACTCGCGCTTCTTCGGCCTGCCCGGCTTCGCCGTCCTCCAACGACCGATGCGCGCCTTGTGCATGCGCTTGAAGAAGGACACATGCTCCTCGGCCGTGGCGATGCGCTTCTTCTCCTTCTGGGCATCGAGCTGCTCCGCGACGAAGTGACCCGTGGGGAAACGCTCGTGCAGGTCCTTCAGCATCGAGATGGCCACGTCGACGGCCTCGAAGGCGTCCTGGGGCTTCGGGAAGGAGGGGCCCTTGGGCAGGGGCGCACGCCTGGGCGCGCTGGGGGCGGGCTTGGGCTCCGGATTGGAGAACCTGGCTTCGGTGAGCTCGATGTTCCGGAGCACGAAGCCCGCCTTCTCCTTGGCCCGAACGCGCTGCTCGGCCCGGGCAAGGGCGGCTTCACGGCTCGCGAGGGTCGTCTGCTCCGAGTAGTCCTCGAAGACATGCTCGCCGTCCACGCGGACCTCCCAGTCCTTGTCCGGAGCCCGGTGATACTGGCGGCGCGTCACGAGCTTCTTCGTCGCGTTCCACGGCGCGCCGTCCTTGAAGCCCAGCTTGCGGTAGCGCGCCAGCAGGGCTTCGACGCGGGAGGTCTCGATGCGGGAGACGAGGTGCGCGCCGTTCAGCGTCCCGCGGCAGACGAGCGACTGCGCGCCACGCACCTCGACATCGACGTGGAGCAGGGTGCTGAGCCGGTACAGGGTGTGCCGGCGCTCAACAGGCGCAAGCCCCTTGAAGACGTTCGGGTCCTCCCGGGTGAGCGTGCCCTCGCTCCAGACGCGCAGGGCACCCCCCTGGTTGTAGAACCAGACCTCGTCCTTCGTGTCGAGCTGGGGATCCGAGTACCAGATGGGATCCCCGCCGTTGAGCTTCTGCAACCGCTTCCAGTCGGGCATGGGGCCTTGTCTCACGCGCGCTCGGGACGCGTAAACCCGAAGGACACCCGCCTCAGGGTTCGAGCTGCGGCTGCAGCGTCCAGGTGTAGGTGGTGTCCGAGTAGAGGAACGTCCCGGACAGCTCGCCATTGGGCTTCGCGAGCGGCGGTGAGCCCGAGTCCGTGAAGAGGATGTTCCCGGGGGCATCCTTCTCCGGCCCCCGGCAGTCCGGGCTGCCGCTGACGGCGATGTCCACGATGCGTCCATCACCAATCGCCGACGTGTACGAGCGCGAGGCGTGCGACAGCCAGTCCTGGGTGTCGGGATCCGGCGACTTCAACTCGTTGAAGGGGTTCATCAACATCACCCCTCCAGACGCGACCAGCGCGTACTTCGTGGGCCCGTGCGTGTACCGGCAGCCTCCGAAGTTGTAGTCGACGTCGAGCGTGAAGTCGCCGCTGACCGGCATGATCATGAAGGCTCCCAGCCGCTTCGTGTGCGGGAGGCTTGGATGTTCGTAGTCCGAGGCCGCGAAGGCTCCCAGCACCTGGTACTCCAGGTTCGCGTCGAGGACTTTTCCCCGGCCTGACCAGCCCGCCCCCATCAGGATCGCCTTCGAGGTGCCCTTGTACTTCCAGCAGCCCAGGTTGCTGCGCTTGAGGTAGGGCGTCTTCGCCGCCTTCAGGCTCCCGCCGCCGTTGGGCTCGAACTTCGCGTTGCTGGTGATGATGATCAGGTCCTGTACTCGCTGCGACTTCAGGTCACGGCAGAGGCCCACGTACTCGTAGTCGCTCCAGTCCTCCTCGTGCCACGTCCCGCTCGCGTCGTTCCAGAGCGCGAGCACCTTCACCGGATCCTTCGACTCGGTGATGTTCTTGAACCACCCGTTGTGGAAGAGCAGGGAGCGCGTGTTCGGGTCGCTGAACGTGAAGTGCTCGTAGTGGTTGGACAGGTTCTTCAGCTCGTCGTGGAGCTCTTCCTTGTGCTCGGGCGCGCCGGCCAGGTCGCCCTTGAGCGCGTGGAATTTCACCTTCTCCTTGAGCTGGTCCCACTTCGCGAAGGACTCCGCCTTGGCGTCGATGGGCGCCTGGTTCCAGAGCACCTTCGCGAACTCCGGCCACGTCTTCTCCAGCTTGCCGGGGACGACGGAGTCCACCGCGGTGAGGCTGGAGGTCTCCGTGGTCAGCTTCTCCAGCGCCGCCACCACGACGTTCGGGCCGTGCTTCTTCGCCAGGTATTGGAAGAACAGGTAGGCGCCGTAGTCACGTCCCGCCAGCTTGCCCGCGGCCGCCGAGGTGCAGTGGCCCGGGGAGCGGTCCTCCAGGGGCAGGTCCGGGGTGCTCATGAAGCAGTCGGCGTAGTCGTGCTCGAGCTGCGGCGCTTGTCCAAACACCTGGTCGATGGCCCAGTTCGCGGTCGCATCGCGGATCCATCCGTAACGGGGCTGTGGGCCCTTTGTCTTGTAGGACCACTGGATGGCGTGCATCAGCTCGTGTGTCACCGCACTCTTGAGCTCGTCATTGGTAAGCCCATCCGACACCAGGATGAAGGTGGCGGCCTGCGTGTTGTCCAAGCCTTCCGGGACGGTCGAACCCCGCTGGCCGGTCATGTTGCGGGACAGGTAGATGTCGAGGTGGGGGCTTCCTCCGTTGCAGCCGACGTAGGCCTCGTCGGTGAGTGGCTCCTTGAGCCCCAGCGCCATCAGCTTCGGCCAGATCTCATTCTCTATCGCCCTGTCGAGGAAGATGGCCTGCTCGCGCTGACTCGGGAAGGCGAGCTCGAACCAGACCTTCACCTTCGCGTAGGACGGCGAAGGGGAGTACCACCTGTCAGAGCTGGCCCTGCAGGCGGGCCGCTTCATGCTGCTCAGCCGGGCGTCGGGCAGGGGCGTGTTGAGCCAGCTCCCCGGGTCATCCGGGCGCAGCAGGTACATCCCGAGCGCGTCCTGCATCGGCGCGGAGAGGTCGTCGAAGCGCTCGCGAAGCTCTTCGAGCGGGGTGACGTCGAAGCCCGGCTCGACGCGGGCCTTGTACTGGAGGGGCAGCCGGGGATCGCTGAACGCGGCGTACACCCGGTAGGTCAGCAGCTCCTCGTCGTTGATGAGGCCTGCCTCATGGGCGGACGCCAGGACCTCGTCGCTCGACGGCCGGGATGGGTCGTCCGGCATCACGACCACCGTCAGCGTCGTGCTCACCGCCCCCACCCTGGCGGTGATGACGGAGCCGCCGGGGGCCACGCCTGTGACCCGGCCGTCGGTCACCGTGGCGTACGTGGGCAGCTGGGAGGACCAGGTCACCTGGACGTTGTTGAGGACGTGGCCGCTGTCGTCGAGCGCATGAGCGGCCAGGTTCAGCGTTTCTCCCACCAGGAGCGTCGCCCCGTTCGGCGAGAGGGTGAGCGCCGCGACCTTGTCGCTGTCGTCATCCTCCCCAGGCGTCGGATCGGGTTCGGTGGAACCGCAGGCGAGAACGAACGTAAGCAGGCACAACGCGAGCCAGCGGGCTCCATGAAACACAGGCATTTCCAGGCCTCGAAGTGTCGAGCCGCGGGGCGCGGGCTGCGACAAATCTTTATCGCCACGACTCCAGGTGAAGTTTCTTCAGGCTGGTGGATGTCTGTCGTTGCCTGGGAGGCCACAGTTGCTCGTCAGGCAACAACAGGCCGGGAGTCGCAAAGTACGATGCTCGTCGTTGACAACATACGATTTGGATCGTAGTATGGCGCCATGACGACGGAAGCCATTCCCACGGAAGCGGAGCTGGCCATCCTGGCGGTGCTCTGGAAGCGAGGTCCCAGCACGGTGCGCGACGTGCACGAGGCGCTCGGGCGCGAGGACGGCAAGAGCGCGGGCTACACCACCACGCTCAAGCAGCTCCAGGTGATGACGGCCAAGGAGCTGGTGACCCGTGACGAGAGCTCGCGCAGCCACGTCTACGCCGCGAACGTCGCGGAGGCTCGCACCAAGCGCCAGCTGGTGAAGGACCTGCTGGAGCGCGTTTTCGGGGGCTCGTCCGCGGCGCTCGCGCTGCAGGCACTGTCACTCAAGCCCGCGTCCAAGGACGAACTCGAGGAGCTGCGCAAGCTGCTGGATGGAGACAAGCCGCGGAAGGAAGACAAGCGATGAGCATGGATGCGCTGGTGGAAGCAGTGGGTCGCGGCACGACTTCGTGGCTCATGCACGGGGTATGGCAGACCACCGCCGTGGCGCTTGTCGCGGCGGGTGTGCTGGCATTGATGCGCCACCGCTCGGCCCGGAGCCGGTATGCCGTGGGATGTCTGGCATTGACCCTGCTCGTGGCCGGTCCATCCGCCAGCGTGCTGCTGGCATCGTGGACGCCCGCCGTGGCGGGGCCGGGGGGCATCCCGGCCATGGCGGAGGCACCGGGCCGTCACGTCCAGGCGGAGGCATCCGCGATGACTGTCTTCGCGCCGCCCCTGGAGTCCTCCTCATCCGAGTACACGGCCTTTACGATACGGCTGTCGTCCGCCCTGGTGATGCTCTGGCTCGCGGGGGCCGTCGCCGGACTGGTCTGGCGGATGGTGGCCTCACGGCGCGCCGCGCGGCAGTGGCTGGATGCGGCGACGCCCGCGCCCGTGGAGCTTCATCTGATGGCCTGCCGGGTCGCGGAGCGGCTGGGCCTTCGCCGTCCGGTGGAGGTCCTGGAGTCCTCCCGCGTCCCTTCGCCGCTGGTGCTGGGCGCGGTGCGGCCGGTGCTTGTTCTGCCGCGTGGCGCGAGCGAGCGGCTCACCCCGGCGCAACTGGAGGCGGTGCTGGCGCATGAGCTCGCGCACGTCCAGCGGCGCGATCCGGTCGCGAATCTTGCGCAGCACCTGGTGGAGGCGCTGTTCTTCTTCCACCCCGCCGCGCGCTGGCTGTCCCAGCGGGTCCGGCTGGAGCGCGAGCACTGCTGCGACGACGCGGCGGTCCACCTCTGCGGCGATGCGCGCATGTACTCCAGCGCGCTGCTGGGATTGGAAGAATTGCGGCAGCAGGGGTTCGCGTTGGGCGCGGGCACGCATCCGCTCGCGGCGCGGGTGCAGCGGCTGCTGGGCCACGGACCGGTGGGGGAGGGCGCGAGCGGAATGCGGCGGGCCGTGAGCGTGGGGGGGGCGCTCGCGGTGCTGGCTGTGTCAGGTGTGGCCTGGGACTGGGAAGCCCCGGAGGACGAAGGCTTTGGCACGGCCGCCTGCACCCAGGCGGTGTACCCGAAGGACTTCAGCGCCATCGCCACCTGGCGCAACGACGGCCGTGCCATCCGCAGCCGCATCTTCGTCTCTCGCTGTGGCCGCATCCGCCTGGAGTCGGCGGACGGAGCGAAGGTACCGGTGCTGCTCTACGACGCCACCACCCTGGAGCGCGTGGCGCTGGACGACACGGCGCGCACCCACGCCGCGGCGCCCCGGATGGACGAGCTGGGGCTGCCGCTGCACCTGCCCGGGGGCTGCACGGAGAACAAGGCCCGCTGTGAGAGCCAGGGGCAGAAGACCGTGGCGGGCCGGTCCACGCGGCGCTGGCATCGGCGCCACACTCCGAACGACACGGTGACCCAGTGGTTCGACGACGAGCTGGGGTACCCCGTCCGCGAGGAGTCCGACCTCTTCGGCACGCTCACCCTGACGGACATCCAGGTGGGTGCGCAGCGGGCGGATCGCTTCTTCATTCCCAGCGGTTACCAAGCGGGTCCCCACTGAAGCCAGTCACTGTCCACCGGTGACTGGCTTGCCAACTGGGTGTAGCTCACAGCCCGGGTGTGCCCATCAACCTGCCCAGGACCATGGAGAGCAGTTCCTCTGTGTCCCCCGGGCGCATTGGGATGGCGCCAATGCCTTCTGCGTCGGGCCCCAGTTCGTGGGGCAGCTCGATGAGAACCCCATCCGCACGGTAGCAGATGAACTCGTCCCCAGGATAAAGGCTCCACGCGGTACGGACCTGCGCGATGGCGTCCCGGTAGGTGTGCATCTTGTGGAGGTCCTCGTTCTGGAAGCTACTGGCCCGCTCGATGTCGTCGTCCTTCTTCGGCGCCTTCCATTTCAGCCTGAACTTCGCGTCGAACAGGTGCAACCTCGGTTCGGTGTCGTCAGGAAGCCACAGGCTGATGTCAGGCCTGAGCATGAGGGAATAGGAGCGGCGGCCGTTCTTGCTGGAGCGTGAGTACGTCGTGTTGAAAGACGCTTCCACGCCGTTCGGCCAGCGAACCAACAGACCCCGCCGGGCGTTGGACTCCAGGGGCTCTGACTGGACGGAGCGGGCTTCGATGGGAGGTCCCAGCCGTCTGCGTATCTGCTCGACCAGCGTGAAGTACGTCCACAACTCATACATCAGCGTGATGTCCTTCACCTCCAGGAGTTGTGTGATTTCAGCAGCCGAAAGTGGCAGACAGGTGCTCGCCATCCGCAGCTTGGAGAAGTGCCCGAAGATGGCCTTGTAACCCAGCCGTTTCGGCAGCACCGTCGACAGGACGGGAAGCTGGTGCAGGCGCCCGACCTGCTTCCAGAGCGTATGGGTCCGGATGGGTTGCAGGGCCTGCTCCATCCAGTCGCAGTCCTTCAGGATGCGAGGGACGAACGTGCGGGAAGGCAGGCCCGCGACAGCCTTCCGGATGCCCTGGATGACGCTTGCCGCCAGGTCGAGGAACGCCTTGACGAAGCGGTTCTCGGCGGTGTCGTGAGTCGCGAGCGTGGCTCGCTCCTCGATCTGCCTGGGCAGGTGTTGCTTCAAAGCGGAGGCGAGAGCCGAGCGCTCCGCCAGGGCCCAGGGAACCGCGGACCAGTGATGCGGCTGTTCCATGATCCGCACGAGTCCACGGGCATCCAGACCCCGCGCCTGCTCGCTAGGTATCGAACGGTGTTCGCTTTCCAGGATGCGATGGGGCTCCGCGAGCACCAGCCGCAGGGCTGGGAGAAGCTGGGCGTCCCGGGGGGCGCTGTCGGAGAGGACGTGCCGGAGGTAGACGAACGCGTGGTACAGCACTTCACCCTGCTGGACGACGGAGTGGTCGAAGGGCATCAGTGCCCGGTCGCCGATGGAGAAGGGCAGAGATGCGGCCACGCGCATGAGGTCCGCGAGCATCCGGTCGAAGTGTTCCTCCCCCCATTTCCCCGACACGACGGAGAGCGGCCCCAGTCCGGGCGCTTCGAAGCGGCCCACGGCGTTGCCAAAAGCGAGGATGGCGCTGTCGCTCCCCGTCGCTTTGTAGAACCCGCCCAAGCCTTGGGCCGCCTGTTGGAGCAGGACCGCGGGCCCCTTCAGGAGCCATTCGCCTTCTCCCTGCAAGGTCAGGGGTTCGTGGGTCCAGACATGCTGGGGCGCCTCCTGGCCGGAGGCGCGAAGCCTGTGCAACTGGAGGGACATGGCCGCCTACTGGATGAACGAGGTGAAGCCATGGTGTTGCAGTCGGTGCAACATGCGGAGGACCTTGGCCCCGCTCCTGGGCATTCGGGGCACCACGGGATGGGCCACGGGCGGAATCAGGGTTCCTGCTTCCAACCGCCATGCGGTGGGGTTGGCCGGTTCACCCTTTCCCTCCAGGTCTCGCGTCAGGAAATCGAAAAGGGTGAGCAGGGTGTGCTCCAGGTCCGCCTGGGTGCCGGCGAGCTTCGGAAGCACCTTGCCTAGCAGGGCCAGGTCCAGCGCGGTCCAGAGTGCTTCGGAGGACCCTTCGGTCTGCATGGAGACGAGCCTGAGGTAGCGGGCAATCTCATTGGCGACCCGGTAGCCGAACGGACGGTGTTCGTTGGCGAGCAGCCGATGGAGGTCCACCAGGAACCGGCGGAGTCTTCCGGACTCGGGTTCGGCCAGCCAGCTCCAATCCTCGGGGCCCGGGCTGGACTCCATCTCGAGTTCTTCCATGAGGCCACTCAAGGACATGGGAGATGCAGCGAGTTCCAGTTCGGAGGACTGCCCATAATGCTCCAGGTTCACGTCGTTGAATTCGAGTACGAACGCACGGTCCAGCACCTTCGGGCTGAACATGTATGTCGTCTCGTCGATGTTGACGGTCCCGGTGAAGAAGAAGTTGGGCGGGATGCGAAGCCGCTGGGGAACGGGAAGCAGGGGGCGCTCCACGTCTTCCTCATCCGGCTCCTCCTGTCCCTCCGCGAGCTCAGGATGATCATGCAGGTGGAGGGGTTCTCCGGCCTCAATGCAGGACAGGAAGTCGGAGAAGTAGTGCTCCACCCGTGCGAGGTTCATCTCATCGAGCACCGCGAAGAATGGATGCGGGCTCCGTCCTTCCGCGGTGGCCTGCTCGTGCTCGGCGGACGCGGCGAGCAACAGGTTGAGGAACGGGGTTCGTACGTAATGCTGGGTCAGGGGATTGAAGTACCCGAGCAGTCCCCTGTTGTCGTTCCAGTCCGGGCGAACCGCGATGACCTCCAGATTGTTCAGAGGCCGCGCATGGATCTCCGGCCTGACCAGGGAGACGCGCAGGCGTGTCGGGAAGCCATCGTCGTCCGAGGTGACGGAGAGCATGAACTCGTCATCGGCCTTCAGGCTGGATTCGAACCAGGTTGCGAACTCTCCCCGAAACAACAGCTGGAACAGGTTCTTCCGCTTGGGGTCCTCCCAGACAGAAAGGCTGGTGACGCCGCGTGGGTAGTGGACTTCAATTTGAAGTTTCTCGGCGGGAGCGCTTCGGAACTCCAGTTGGGCCACGAGTTGTGTGGGAATGATGGTCCGCCGGTACTTGAGCATGTACGGCTTGACCCGGATGCAGACCGCGGAAGCTGGCGTCTGGGCAGGCCGGGCGACCTGGATGGTGGGCCGGAAGGCGTCGGCCATGGCAAGGGCCAGCTGGGTCTTTCCCGTTCCGGAGATGCCCGTGAGAATGACGAAGCGTTTCGTCTGGAGTGCCAGCAGGTAATGGCTCACCAGCTCCCGGGTGAAGAAGAGCCCCCGGTCGCTCAGGGCCTTCTCGATGCGTTCCAGGGGATGGAGCACCGGGGTGGGGGAGGGGGCTTCTCCGAGGACCAGCGCGCGGATCGTGGGCGTGGCTTCCGTCACGGTGGTCCATGCCCACCACCCCTGCTTCGGAATGGTCCGAGCTTTCGTCTTGTCCCACTTCACGCGGACGGTGTGGCGATACGCAGCGCGCTCCTGATTCCATTCGTATCCAGGCTCGACGACTTCGCCCACAGCCAGGATCTCGGAGGTGCCCTTGTTGGCGGCGATGAGGTCACCGAGTTTGAGCGTTCGCATGGCCCAGAGCTCGTTGGCCTTGCGGGAGATGTGATTGGCCGCCTTGCCCCGCTCCTCGGTCTTCTCCGCGAAGGCCGTACGGAAGTCCTCGAAAGACTCATACTGCCGGAGGTCGCCCACCTCGTCCCAGCCGACGCAGATGTAGCCGCCGGCGAAACACTCCTCCCAGAACCGGGCGTTCTCACCCGGGGCAATCTTGAACAGCCGGGGTGCGGATTCCCGGCAGACGGCTTCCGCCCAGGCGGGCCAGGTCCCCTTGTTCGCGCTTCGCAGGGTCGCCAGGCCCTGGGCGCTGAACTCCCAGAGGTAACCCATCTTGGGGGTGCCGCGATGGTCCAGCGGCCCCGCAGCGGGCTGTAGCTGGCGCAGCTTCTCCGAGAGCGCGTCGATGGCGATGGGCTCGGGAAGTTCGAAGTACTCGACCGAGGCCCTCAGGATTTCACCGCTCTTGTCGGTTACGGTGAAGGGCTGGGACGTCACCCGGCCCAGCGCGAGCACCCGCACCTTGTAGCTCACGATGATGTCGCCGGGCGCGACCGTGCCCACGCGGGTGCGGTGCGCGAGTTCATAGCCTCGGACGTCCCGCTTATGCGCGGAGATGTAGCCTGCGTCCCGCTCATGCTCGTAGCTGTGGCCCTGGTTGACCCAGAAGACGCGGGGCTGCTTCTTCACAGGAGCCCCTTTTGGTTCACGGCTCTCAGGATCTTCGGCAACGACGTCTCCTTGGCGCGGGTGCGGGCGGAGGGAGTCTAGCGCTGAGTCTTCAGGTAGGGGGGGCTGTCCTGCCCCTGCTCCGGCAAGTGAAGGTGACAACACGCCCGGCCGGCGATTCTTGACAGCATCGCCTGCACGCGGAGAGGGTGCTCCCTTTTCATTCTTGGCGCCCCCCGCCTGAAAGGTCCCGCGTGTCCGCCTTCTCCGCCGCCCACCTCGCCACCCTGGGGCTGTTGCTCGCTGCGCCCCAGGCCCGCGCCCAGGCGACCGAGCCCGAAAAGTCTCCGGAGCCCCCCAGCGTCCAGGTCTCCGAGGAGGGCTACATCCTCTCCTCCGCCGACAAGGCCTTCGTGCTGAAGATCCGCGGCCAGCTCCAGGGGGACGGCCGCTTCTACGTGGCGGACTCGGACCGGAGCGCCAACAACACGTTCCTCATCCGCCGCCTGCGCCCCTTCCTGGACGGGACGCTGTTCGGCTTCGTGGACTTCCGGCTCATGCCGGACTTCGGCGTCAATCAGCCGCTCATCCAGGACGCGTACATCGACCTGCGCCCCGTCGAGTGGCTCCGCCTGCGCGCCGGCCGCTTCAAGACGCCCTTCGGGCTGGAGTTGCTCCAGGCCAACACGGACGTCCCCTTCATTGAACGCTCGCTCACCTTCGGCCTGGTCCCCATCCGCGACGCGGGCCTGCAACTGCACGGCGACATCGCCGGGGGGCGCCTCAGCTATGCGTTCGCGGTGGTCAACGGCGATCCCGACGGCGCCAGCCTCGACGTCAACACGGATGACAGCTTCGACCTGGTGGCCCGCGTCTTCGCCCAGCCCTTCAAGGGCGATACGAACTCCGCGCTCCAGGGCCTGGGCCTGGGCTTCGCCGTCACCCGGGGCCTCCAGTTCGGCACGCCGTCCACCAACACCTCCACGACCGCCCTGGGGCCGCAGCGCAGCACCGGCCAGGAGATCATCTTCAGCTTCCTGAACAACGGGACCACCGGACCGACCGCCGTCGCGGACGGCGAGCACGTGCGCCTGTCGCCCCAGGGCTACTTCTACTGGGGCCCGGTGGGGCTCCTCGCGGAGTACGTCCTGTCGTCACAAGAGGTGAGCATCGGTGACCAGCGCGCGCGCCTGCGCAACCACGCGTGGCAGGCGTACGCGTCGTATGTGCTGGGCGGGGACGCGTCCTTCACGGGCCCCAAGCCCCACCGTCCCTTCGACCCCAAGACGGGCAAGGGCGGCGCGCTGGAGCTCTCCGTGCGCTACCACGGCCTGGACATGGACGACGACGCATTCCCCGTGTTCGCGGACCCCACGCGCTCCGTGAGCCAGGCCCAGGGCTTCGGCGTCGCGACCCTCTTCGCCTTCAACCGGCGCGTGCGCGTCGCGCTGAACTACCACCACACCAAGTACGTGGGCGGAGCACTGGAAGGCGACCGGGAAGCGGAGAACGTCGTGATGTCCCGGTTTCAAGTCGCGTTCTGAGGTCCTCTTGGATTCCAGGACAGCGCCATCGGAGAGGGGAGTCCGCTAGAAGCGGCCCCCATGAAGCCTCCTCGTATCGTCATCGTGGGCGGTGGCCCCGCCGGCATGGTCCTCGCGTATCAGCTCGTCACGAACGGCGTTCCGGTCCGCGTCCTGGAGCGCCACCCGGACTTCGAGCGTGAGTTCCGTGGGGAGCTCCTGCAAGCGCCGGTCGTCGAAGCGTTGGAGCGGGCAGGGCTCTTCGCCGCGCTGCTGGAGCGGGGACAGGCCCTGCCGGACATCGAGCGGGTCATGTACGTGGGCAAGCGCCGCACGGTCCGTGTGCCGGGTCCCCGGGAGAAGGGGGCCGTGGTGTCGCAGCCCGGGATGCTCGCGCTGCTCCATGAGCAGTGCCTGCGCCATCCCCACTACCGCCTGGACTTCGGCGCCACGGTGCTCGACGCCGTGCAGGAAGAGGGGCGCGTGGTCGCGCTGAGGACCCGCCGCGACGGCGTGGAGGAACGCGTCGACGGAGACCTCTTCATCGTGTGCAACGGGCGCAACAGCCACCTGCGCAAGTCCTGCGGTCTGGAGACCGAGCAGTTCGAGACGACGGCCGACGCGCTCTGGCTGCGCTTCGATCTCTCCGACGCGCCGGAGACCCTGCCCACGTCGCTCCAGGTCCACATGTTCGGCAAGGGGCGGGTGGTCGTCTTCCAGCCCTCCACGCGTCACCGGCTGCACGTCGCCTACAGCGAGCCGGGGGACCTCAACCGGCTGCGCAAGGACCTCCCGGAGCTGCGCCGGAGGCTGCTACCCACGGTGCCAGAGGCGCTCCAGCCCCACGTGGCGCGCAAGCTCGACGAGGAGACAGAGTGGCAGGTGTTGCGAATCCTCGTGGACCGCGTGACGCGCTGGCATGCACCCGGGGTCCTCTTCCTGGGCGACGCGGCGCACACCATGTCACCGTCGGGAGGGCAGGGCTTGAACCTGGCAATCAAAGACACGTTCGTGGCAGCCAACCACCTGCTGGACGCCCTTCGCGAGGACCGGCCGCTGGACGCCGCGGTCTTCCAGCGGATCCAGGACGAGCGCCAGCCCGAGGTGGACCGGGTGCAGGCAGGACAGACGCGAGCAGGGCAGATGGTGCTCAAGCCACTGGGCGTGCTGCACCTGATGTTCACCCTCCTGGGCGCGGTGATGGCCCTCGCGGGAAAGAAGATGCAGGGAGCAGCGGAGCCTGCCATCGAGCCGCGCTACTTCATTGCGTAGTAGGCTTTCAGCGTTTCAAGAAGCAATGCCACTCCATGAAGAGGAGCGTGACGCCATGCGGTCTCAACTGAAGAAGTCCGCGCTGTGGTCCTTGCTGTCCTCCGCTCTGCTGTTGGCTGCCTGTGGTGGGGCTCCCGAATCAGGCCCTGCGACGGCGGAGACGCCCGTGGGCACCTCCGAAGCGGCGGTGTGCTCCGACGGGAGCTGTACGTGCATCGCGCCGGATTGCGACGCCCTGAACTGGACGAACTGCGGGAATGGTGGCGGCACGACGACGTGCTCCTGGTCCGACGGCAGCACCTGCCGGACCGCCACGTGCAGCTGCTCGAACAGGAGATGGATCTGCCCTTGAGGGGAGTGATTGCACTTCGCGTCTGGTAGGACGCGAAGTGCACGCCGCTTTCGTGTGCTCAGCGGCAGAAGACGAGCTCGGGGTACCACGGCGAGGGTGTGGCCAGCAGTGGCTGCGGCCAGCCGCGCAGGTGCTGGTCGAAGAACGCGTTGACGTAGGCCCGGGTGATGGCCTGGGTGCGCTCCGCGGTGGTGCTCGCGCCGATGTCGAGGCCGAGCTGTTCCGCGAACAGCCCGATGTCGGTGAACGACGCGTGCACCGTGCCCGCCACCTCGAGCCAGCGCTTCCACCCGGTCATCTGCTGCCAGTCCCGTTCCCAGGTCGTGTTCACGCCAGGCTGGCACGGAATGGGCGTGAGCTGGTGGCTCAGGAACATGAACGGCCGGGACAGCCCGGGGGCGAGGAGCGGGATGTCCGTGTCGCCGTCGAGGTCCATTCCGGCCCGGAGGCGGGTGTCGTTGACCATGGAGGGAAGGGTGCTCGCGCCACCCACGGAGTGGCCGGCCATCCCGATGCGGGACGGGTCGATCAGGGATGCGCCGAGCCACTTCGCGTGAGGCCAGGTCAGCGCGTCCAGCACGAACGACACGTCGGCGGCCCGGCCCTGCTCCAGCTTCTGCCAGAACGCCAGGTCGTGCGGGATGTCACACGAGGCACACCCGGTGACGCGCCCGTCGGGGAAACTGGTGCCGACGCTCTCATGGGTGTGGTCGACCACCGCCACGACGTAGCCGTGGCTCGCCAGGTCTTCGGCCAGTGAGCTGAGCGTGGCACGGGGCTTTCTGTAGCCCGGCGAAAGCACGACCAGTGGCAGGCTGCGCGGGCGACCCGCTGGCCACGCGTTGCGGACGGAGTGGGTCCGCGTCGTGCTCAGCAGGTCGGGTGGCACGTCGGGGATGCCGCTATCCGCAAGGAGTGCCGCCGACTCGGCCGGGGTCATGTACTGAGCCTTCGGACCGTGCGCCCAGATCGCCGGGTAGAAGAGGGAGACCATCAACTCCCGGGAGTTCACAGACGGCACCCATGGGTCGGGGCGCGAGGTGTCCTTCAGATACAGGGAGGTGGTGCCGACCGGCTGGCGGCCGGTGGGTTCGGGGAGGGAGGGCACCGTGTCCGCTGTGGCGGGCGATGCGGACAGGGCCAGGGTCAGTGCGAGTGCGACGGTGAGGCCACGCATGGGTGTCAGCTCCTTCAGGAGGATGTGACACCTACCGGCCCAGGTGCTGGTGCGACAAAGACAGGCATCCGTGCGTGGAACACGGCTCGTGCCTCGAACTGTCACCCGTTTTTGGCGATGAAGGGGCACCGCTTCCGGTCAGGCTTCCTCGTCGGGGAGGAGCGTCCGGAGCAGTTCGTCGTCAGGACCGAGCGGACGCCAGCCAGCAGGGGGCGGATTGGCGAGGAGCGACGTCCTGCATTGGCGTGCGCGCTCTTTATGAGTGTCTGGGGTATAGGCAATCCAGGGGCCAAGTGCCTTGGCAACCTTGAAGCGGTTGTCGTCATCCAACACGGCCGGCCAACCCTCAGGGATGCTTCCCCACAACTCGCGCACAAGTTGGCCACGCACCAATCGGGTCACTTGCTTGCTTCGCACCGCTTCAACTACCAATCCATCGTACACCTGAATTCCGGCAACGTCGTCAGGACCCAGCTCCTCGGCCAGTGCCACCAATGATGCGGTGGGTCGGGCCTCGGCAAAAGCCGTGAGTGAATCGTAGCCCCGCTCGCGGACGCGCTCATACAAGCGGGCCTTCCAGTTCTCCCGCCATGAACGTCCGTCGATCATCGGCTCCTCCCTTTCGTGAACGTGATTGGGACTCTGTAGACCTTCATACGCTCCACGACGATGTCCAGGACCTGATTCCGCGTCAACCTCCGACCTGTCGTGATCTCAGCTTCGTGCAGAGCCTCCATGATCAGCCGATTCCACTCGCCGGGCCATGTACGCCCCAGCTTCCAGTTCCCCCCACCGTGAATGGCCTCGTGGTGGGCCTGCTCCAATCGGACGCAGAAGTTGTCGATGTCCATGTCGCCCTTGAAGCCTCGCTGCTCGAACCACTCGCGGTGTTCCTGCGGCATCACGTGGTGTTTCGGAGCGTCCGACATGCCCGCTCCCGCTCTGCCCGTCACCTGCATGCTGCGCACCTCGGGGCTGTCCCCCAGCGCTTCGCGCACGCCCTTGGGCAAGTCCTGGTGAGCCTGGGCCATCGTGACCTGTCCGCCCTGAATGAGGACGGCCGCGCCGACGGCAGGAACGGAGATGACGCCCGCCTGCACGAGCCTTCGCATCATCTCCACCCACTCGGCTGAGACGACAATCTGCGAGCCCGCCATCACTCCACCCGAACTCATTACGATGCCCATGCCGAGCGCCGCAGGGGCCGAAGGCGGCACGCGTGGCAGGGCCAGCTTCATCGTGGAGATCATCGTGACCATCTCCACCGCCTGCATCGCCGCGATGACCTGCCCGCCAAGCTTCAGGGTCTCGCGGGTCTCCCGCTGGAGCGTGTCGAATTCACGCGTCAGCTTCCCCATCAGCTCGGGCATCGCGGTGGTTGCTGCCTCCACCCGCTCCGGGTCCAGTGAGGCGAGGTCCGTCAGCGTGGGCTCCATCAACCCCTGCACGCGATGAAGGTCCACGAAGAGCTTCTCAGCGCTGCACATGGGGCAGTGACGAAGCACGGCGTCCGCGAGGTGCAGGAAGTCCACCCAGGTGGCCAAGAGGAGCGTCCCGAACTGCGCCGCTTGGAGCTTCGGCCCCGTCATGCGCAGCAGGCCCAGCTCCATGTCCGTGTCGCCAACTTCCGAGGCCACTTCCGTCAACGCGGTGGCGCTCCCAAGCGCGCCATGAAGCCACGTCACCTGCTTGGAGCCCTGGTCGAGGTAGCGCGTGAAGACGCCAGTGAGACTCCAGCCCCAGGGGTCCGGAGGACGGGCCGCCAGCTTGCTGAACGCGGCCTCGACGCGGGTCAGGGAGCCCTTCACGTCTTTCGTCGCGTCGAGGACTGCCTGCCGCGTCAATGCATTGCTCCGGCCCCCGCCCCCGACAGCGCCGCCTCCCACGGCGGTCACGTCGTCACGCGGCTGCTGGCGGCGCAGGAGCCGTTGCTCGGGCCCAGCAAGAGCGCGCGGGAGGAAGTTCTGGGCGCGCGGGGGCTCGTCGTTCGGAGCCTCCACCCAAGCGGGCGAGGAGGCTTCACGCGGTGCGTAGCTCAAGCTTCGGCCACGCCCAGGCGCTTGCGACACGGAGGCGCATCCCGTGGCCATCAGCACCAGGGCCAGCACCAGGGCATCAGCGCGCATTGTCCATCCCCAAGCCCACCGAGGCGAAGGCCCCCGGCCGTAGCGTCGCCTCCGGCGTAGGGAAGAGCAGCGTGCCTCCCGTCCCCATCGCGTAGAGCTTCCCGCCCAGCAATCGCCAGCGCGCTTCCGCCGCGCCCAGGTAGCGCGCTCCAGGTTGGCCCAAGCCCACGCCCAGGCCCTTCAAGGTGACTTCCAAGAAGCGGTCAAAGAGCTGCACCGCCACGCGCCCGTCCACGTCGAAGCGGCCCCAGTTGAAGGCCTCCACCCCCAGCGACAGCTTCAGGTGCTTGGAGAGGCCGCCGTAGCGGACCGCGTCCCAGCCCACCTCCGCCTCCCCATGGACCGAGTACCCATCCGGGAAGGGGGCCTCCGCCAGTGGTACTCCCTCCGGCCCCGCCGCTTTGAAGCGCGCCAACTCGTAGTCCGGGCCGAAGTATCCCTGTCGGAAGCCGCCATGCTGCCTGCGCACCTCCAGTCGCAGCCGCATGTCCAGCGTGGGTGTCACCGCATCCGCGCCCGCGCCCACCACCGCCCCCCATGCGCCGCCCGAGCCGGGCCGTCCGCCCCAACCGGCAAGCAGGTGGGCCTCGAAGCCCGGCCGCACCACCACCACGGCGGTTCCGTCCAGGTGCGCCAGCGTCACGGGAGGCGCGCGACCTCCGGCCTTCCCCCAGTCATGCACAGCAGAGAAGGCCAGCGTGTAGCGGCCCTGCGCGCGGGGCTGGCCGAAGAGGACGTGCTCCAGGTCCAGCGCGACTTCCGCCCCCATGAGGCGCGCGCCCAGGACGTCCGAGGCGAACGCCTGCGTATAGAGGGGCCCCAGCGTGCCCGTGAGGAAGCCGCCCGCCGGGTGGTAGTCGGGATTGCTTCGGTTGGAGTAGCGCCGCACGAGGTGCGCGGACAGCAGGCTGTAGGACTCCAGCGCGCCGAACCAGACACCCACGGGCGCCGCGTCCGAGCCCAGCTTGAGGCCGCGCACCACCTGCCCGAAGTCCGAGAGGCTGTCCCAGTCCTCGCGTCGCACGAAGCCCTCGGTCCCTCCACCACCCCAGAGACGCAACCGCACGGGCGTGCCCAGGTTGAGGCCGAACTCCGCGCCTCCGTCGAGAATGAGGGTCGGCTCCACCTGGAGGAAGCCCTCGTCCGTGCCCATCCCTGCGCGCGGCAGGAAGGACAACGTCGTCGCCTCCACGCGCAGCAGGTTGCGCCAGGCCTCGTCCAGGGGGCGCCGTTCCTCCTCCTCGGGCGGCACCTCCGGGACGTCCTCGGCCCATGCGGCCACCGGAAACAGCAGCCACAGCCAGACAGCCCCACTGCGCGTCATTCGCATCCACGCCCCCTGGGAGTGACACCTCCGAGGAGAGCAAAGGACACACGTCTGACATTCAGCCCGGCACCCGCAGGCCCCGCGCTGCTACCCAGGGGGGAAGGTCGGCTGCGTCGAGCCGGCGGAGGAGTACGGGACTTGAACCCATACCCCTCGCGCACTGCCGTCATCCCCCCTTGTGCTGCCAGCCCTTGATCTTCGCGTAGAGCGAGCTGCGGGAGATGCCCAGCTTCGTCGCCGCGCGCTCCACGTGGCCGCCCTCGCGCGCCAGCACGCGCTCGATGTGGCGGTGCTCCAGCTCCTCCAGCGTGAGGTCCTCGCCCAGCGGCTCCTCCGCGGGCAGCAGGGACTCGAAGCGCAGGGCGCCGCGGGACAGGCGCGACGTGCCGGACAAGAGCACCGCGCGCTCCAGCACGTTGCGCAGCTCGCGGATGTTGCCCGGCCAGCGGTAGGCCATCAGGGCCCGCTCCGCGTCGGGCTCCAGCTCCACCTGACCGCGGCCCCGGTGCGCACCCATCTCCGCCAGGAAGTGGCTCGCGAGCACCGGCACGTCCTCCGCGCGCTCGCGCAGGGGCGGCACGTGGAGGAGGAGCGTGCTGATGCGGAAGTACAGATCGCTTCGGAAGCGCTTCTCTCGCGCGGCCCCCTGCAGATCCTGGTGCGTGGCGGCCACGAGCCTCACGTCCACGCGCCGGTCCTTCACGTCACCCAGGCGCCGGAAGCGCTGCTCCTCCAGCACCTTGAGCAGCTTGGGCTGGACGGCCACGTCCATGTCGCCAATCTCATCCAGGAACAGCGTGCCTCGGTCCGCCACCTCCAAGAGGCCCTGCTTCGCGGCCACCGCGCTGGTGAAGGCGCCCTTCTCGTGGCCGAACAACTCCGAGTCCAGCAGGTCCTTGGACAGCGCCGCGCAGTTCAGGTCCACGAAGGGGGCCTCCTTGCGCGGTCCACCTTCATGCAGCCAGCGCGCGAGCACGCTCTTGCCGCTGCCCGTCTCGCCCGTGACGAGCACCGGGCTGTCGCTGTCGCGTACGCGCTCCGCCTGGTCGCGCAGCGCGCGGATGGCGGGGCTGTTCCCCAGGAAGGGATCCACCTGCGTGCGCACCGCGCGCGAGCGGTCCGCCAGGAGCCGCTGCCGCTCGCGCCGCTGGGCCACGAGCCGCTCCAGCACCACCTTGAGCACCGCCAGCTCCAGCGGCTTGGTGAGGAATTGCTCGGCGCCTTCCTTCACGGCCTGCACCGCCAGCTCGATGGAGCCGTGCCCCGTCAGCACCACCAGGGGCACCGCCGCGTCCAGCTCCTTGAGCCGGGGCAACAGCTCCAGCGCCGTACCGTCCGGCAGGCGGTAATCGATGACGGCCACATCGGGCCGGTGCGTGCGGAAGCCCTCCTGGGCCTCGGCGACGCTGGTGGCTTCATCCACGTCGAAGCCGTGCTGGGTGAGGTAGCCCTTCATACCCAGACGGACGCCGGGCTCGTCGTCCACGAGCAGGATGCGGGTGCGGGTCATGACACCTGTGACTGCGGCGTTCGGCCGGTGTTGCCGGCGGGGGAAAGGGCGGGCAGGAGGATGGTCACCTCCGCGCCTCCCTGCGGGTGATTGGACAAACGGATGCGCCCCTGGTGCTCCTCCAGGATGCGCTGGACGATGGACAGCCCCAAGCCGGTCCCTCCTCGACGCTTGCTGAAGAAGGGCTCGAAGACGTGGGGCAGGTCCTCGCTCTTGAAGCCGGGCCCTCCGTCGTGGACGGTGCAGCGCACCCAGGGGCGCCCCGCCTCCTCCACGGCCTCCGCCGTCACGTGAACGGTAGTGCCCTGGGGGGAGTGCTGCACGGCGTTCTCCACCACGTTGCGGAAGACATGGAACAGGCGGCGCGCGTCCATGCGCACCGGGGGCAGCGCGTCGGACACCTCGCGCTCGAGCTTCACGGCCGCCTTGTCGCTCGTGAGCGTGCAGGCGGACAGGGCTTCGCAGACCACCGGGCCCACGGCGCCGTCCGTCCACTCGCCCCGCGTGGGCCGGCCGTACTCGAACAGCTCCTGGGTGAGGTGCGTGAGGCGGCGCACCTCGCCACGCAACACGTCCAGATAGGGCTTCAACTCCGGCCGGGCGCCGTAGGTGGCCTCCACCGCGTCCACGACCGCGGAGATGGAGAAGAGGGGGTTGCGCACCTCGTGGGCCACGCCCGCGACGATGGCGCCCATGGCGGCCATTGTTTCACTGCGGCGCACGTGGGCTTGCAGCTCCAGCAGCCGGGTGACCTCGGTGGCCACCAGGATGATGCGAGGGTCCTCGCTGGCCTTCTCGTCCACCCAGGCGGCCGACACCTCCCAGGTGCGCCCGGACTCCGCGTCGTGCACCTCGCGGCTGGTGCTGCCGTGGGTCGCGCGCAGCTCCTCCACCAGCGGACCCGCGCTGGACCAGGGCGGCGCCCCGGCGGTCGCGGAGAGCGGCTGTCCGGAGGGATCCGCCTCCCGGAAGAGCCCGCGGGCCGCGTCGTTGAGCCGGTGGATGATGCCCTCCGCGCTCAGCACCAGCAGCGGCGAGGACACCGCGTCGAAGGTACGGCGCCACTCCGTCGCGGAGCGGCGGAAGCTGTCGTTCAACCGCTGGCGCAGGTCGTCCGCGAGCCGCCGGTCGGTGACGTCCGTGACGACGCAGCCCAGGTGCACGCCGCCCCGGTCGTCCAGGCCGGAGGCCGCGGCGCGGCTGCGCACCCAGCGCACGCGCCCGTCCGCGCAGATGATGCGGTGCTCGATCTCCACCTCCGTGCTCGGAGCCAGGGCCAGCGACTCGATGCACTCGCGATAGCGTGGCCGGTCCTCCGGGTGGATCATCTCCGCCCACAGCGGCGAGGGCGTCCCCTCCGGCCCGCCGCCCGTGGTGAAGGCGCTGGCCGGATAGCCGGTGGTGCGCTCCACGACGGGCGTACAGTAGAAGTCACGCAGCACGCCGTCCCGCAGCTTCCCACCCCACAGGTAGTCCGGCAGCGACCGGGTGAGCACGTCCAGGCGCCCCTCGTGCTCCTGGAGGGACGCCTCCGCGCGCATCCGCTCGGTGACCTCCGACAGGGATGCGATGACGCCCAGCACCGCGCCGCCCGAGCCGCGCACGCGCGAGTAGCTCCCGAACCAGAAGCGCGTCTCGCCGGGCGCGGCGGGGGTCTCCACCTGGAGGCTGAGGTCCTGCAGGGGCGCGTCCGACTCCAGCGCCCGGGCGAGCCGGGGCGCGAGCGCCGTGCCCAGCGCGGGCAGCACCTCCGAGACATGGCGGCCCAGGTGCGCCCCCGCCGGCAGGCCGTTCATCGCGGCGAGCGCTGCATTGACGTGCACGTAGCGCAGGTCGCGGTCGTAGAACGCGAAGCCCACCGGCGTGATGTCCATCACCGCGTCGCGCAGCGCCCGCGCGTCGTCCGCCTGGTCGCGCAGCCGGGCACACTCGCGCTCGCTCCGGGCCACCGTGCGAAGCGCGGCCCCCGCGCCCACCGCCGCCAGCACGAACGCGCTCACCCCCAGCAGGGCGATGCGGACGCCCGGTGACTGGCTTTTGCTCCAGGCCGCGATCAGGCCCAGGAGCACCGCGCACCCGGCGGAGATGGCGAGGATCCGGAGGAGGTGAGGGGACGAGGAGGACGGGAGCATGGCGCGCGATGAGCGCACCTCACTCTAGGATTCCTGGCATCGACTTGCATCGCGGCGTGAAGGCAGCAAACGCTGTCATTGGACGAAGGTCCAGGGAGGTCCGCAGGTCATCTCCCGTCGGTGAATGCGCTCGGACACCTGGTGTGTCAGAGCCATGGGGACCCACGGCGCCGCGCGGGCGGGCGCTCTCCCGCCGCGCGCGTGGAGCGGTCACGCGATGATCTTCGGCGGCCCCGGATGGTTGGGGTCATGCGCGGGTGGGTCCTGGATGCCCGGCTCCACTTCCGGATCCTGCTGGGGCGGCGGAGGTTCCCGGCGCTGGGGCTCGCCCGGTGGTGGATCCTTCTCCGGCGCGGGCGGCCGGGGTGGATCAATCTCAGGCGTGGGCTTCGGTTCCGGCTCCTTCACCGGCTTCGTGGGCGGATTCGTCTGTGGATTCGTCGGCATGTCCTTCCACACTGCGCATGCCGCTCCTCCAGGGAACCGCTGCGTCCGCCTCGCCGGGAGCAGGTGCGTGGTTTTGGACAGGTGGGGTGGCGTCCTCGCGACGGGCGTGGGCCCAGACCTCCACCACCGGCTCGATGCGCGGGGTGAGCTGGAGCATGGAGCTGGGAAAACAACGCTCCGGCAGCCGGGCGAAGAGCTGGCGCGCGTCCTCCGCTTCCCGCGGACTGCCCACGGCGACGTGCGGCCGGACGATGAGGTCGGTGAAATGGGCGGCCTCTTCAGGGCCCCCGCTCACCAGCCGGGCCGTGGCGGAGCTCTGGTAGAAGAGCACGCCCACGCCCGCCTCCCGGGCCCCATCCAGGAACGCGTGCAGCGTGCGCCCCTCCACCGCGCCCACCAGCAGCGCCTCGGGGGCCCAGCGCCCGTCCTCGGGCCCGCATTGCTGGCCGCACAGCGGGCGGCCAATCGGAACGGGGGGCGCACGGTCGCTCGTCAGCACCGCGCCCCGGTCTCCCTGCCAGTAGAGGCGTGTTTCGTACTCGGTGATGGAAGCGGAGGTCATCGGGCATCTCCTCGGCAAGGGGGCATGCACCATGCGCCTTCAACAGCCATGCCCGGACAATGCTTCACATCCCGCCAGTCCATGCCCCGCGGGGCGAGTCTCCCCAGGTGGGCCGGTGATCGCGGGGCCACACGCAGACTGACCCGGGATGCGGAGCGCTTACAACAGCCCTTTTGGACGATTCCGACTCCGCTGCCCTTGCTCCACATCACGCGCCTCAATGCCTGACATGGGGGGCGGCATGAATGCGATGCGATGCGGTGGGGGACCCGGTCCGTTGACTGTATGGCTTTACGAGGGCTTCCAGGGCCGTACCGCCTGAGGGGCTGGAGCCCCTTCTTGAGCATGTCCATGCACGAACGACGTGAGGCACTGATGGCCGAGGCCTATGCGAGTCAGCTCATCCAGGCACCCGCGGACGTGGTCTGGGACCGCGTGGGAGGCTTTGACAGCCTTCCGCGCTGGCACCCGGGCGTCGTCTCCAGCGAGCGGGTGACGCGTCCCGACTCCGGCCTCCTGCGCCGGCTCACCACGCGCGATGGCGAGGTGTACCTGGAGGCGCGGTTGGCGTACGACTCGAATGCGCGCAGCTACGCGTACGAGATGGTGGAGGGCCCGCTGCCCGTGCGCGACTACGTGGCGAAGCTGCGGGTGACGCCGGTGACGGCGACCGGGCAGACCTTCGTGGAGTGGCACGCGACCTTCCGGCTGGCGCCGGGGCACGAGGGCGAGGCGGCGGCGCTGAGCCAGTGGATCCGCGAGGAGTTCTTCGCGCGGGGCCTGCGGGGGCTGGCGCACACCTTCCTGCCGCCACCGCCCCGGGTGCCGGCGCCGGAGCTGGAGTGGCGGCGTTGAAGGGCGCCTACAGCCGCTGGAGGAAGCGCAGCAGGTCGCGCTTCTGCGCGGGGCTGAGGGACTCCGGCGGCCCGCCCGGGAACTCGGGCGGGTGCACCGGCAGGGCGCCCACGGTGGGGATGCCCGGGAGGATGAAGCGGCTGTAGGTGTCCACCGTCTCCGCGAGCGTGGCGTGGCTGTTGTCGTGGAAGTACGGCGCGGTGCGGGCAATGCCTCGCAGGGACGGCACGTCGAAGGCCTCGAACTCCGCGGGGTCGCCGCTGATCAACGCGCGGCCGGGGTCGGTGGAGTACCACTGCGCCGCGAGCGCGGGGCCCACGATGGGCGCGCCGTGCTCATCCAGGGCGGGGTTGATGTCATCCGGGTCGCCGCTCGCGGTGACGGGGATGGGAGGCAGGTCCGTGACGGCGTGCTGGCGCGTGCCGTCCGTGTAGAAGCGGAAGCGGTACTGGGGGAAGTCGACGGACGTGTTGAAGAGGGGCACGACGCCGCGCTGGCCCAGGTAGGTCATGTACGCGTAGCCGGCGTTGAGGAACTCGCTGTGGGGGCGGGGCACGCGTACGGGCTCGGGCGGGGCGCCGGGCGTGACGGTGTACTGGATGTTGCCGTCGGGCTTGAGCGCGTAGAAGAGCGCGTCGTGCGTGGCGCGGTTCTCGATGCGGTTGCGCGTGCGGTCGCCATGGCAGGCCTCGCAGGCCAGGTTGTAGACGTCGCGACCGCGCCGCTCGGATGCGTCGAGCAGGAGCAGGGCGTCCGGATCCGGGATGGCGCTCAGCGGCCAGCCGCGCTCCATCAACTCCGACACGAAGCGGGCGCGCGGGGAGCTGAACACGCTGCGCTCGAACGCGGCGATGCGCTGGAGCACGGCCGGCGCCACCGTGCCGCCCTCGCTGTGGCTGGTGACGGCGCTCTGGGCCTGGGTGACGAGGTCGGTTTCGCGGCCGTCGAACTGGAAGGGGCCGGAGAAGCCGGTGTCGGCGATGCTCGGCACGGCGCGCCAGACGGACACCTTGCGGTCCGGGGCGGTGATGACGTTCCCCTGCACGTCGATGACGTCCATGTTCGCGGGCAGGGGGAGCACCACGCGCACCAGGCCCTTCTTCAGGTGCTCGTAGGTGGGCACGGCGGCGGCCGGGTCATCCGCGTCGATGCGGTTGAACAGCGGATCCGCGGGGTTGCGGGCCCAGAGCGCCTCCACGTGCGCGGGCGTGAGCGCGGTGTCGTCCGCGAAGACGTGGCACGTCGCGCAGGAGCGCCCGTTGGTGCCGGGCAGGGCCTCCTGGAAGTGCTTCCTGCCGGCGGCCGCCTGGGCCACGGACGTCAGCTCCGCCTCGGACGTCGCGAGCGCGGCGGTGGCCTCCACGGAGCCCGCGGTGTCGGTGCAGCCCACGAGCGTGGTGAGCGCGAACGCGCCCAGGGTGCTCGCGATGAATCGATGCCCTGCCATGTGTTCCCCTCCCGGTTGCTGCGGTGGGAAGGGAACACCGCGCGCCCCGCTTCGTGTCACCGCCTCGAAAGGTTCGACCCGGACGTTCCGCCGACGTCCTGGCCCCGGAACGGTGTGAATCCGCCTTCGCTCCAGGCACGCTGGCGCCACATCAGGAGCGAAGAGGACCATGGACATCATCCGCAATGACAAGCAGGGCGCGAAGGTGAAGCTGGAGCGCATTCCCACGACGCCTCCGAAGAAGGAGGACAAGGAGGCCGCCAAGGAGGAGTTCGCCGCGCTGGGCGCGGAGTTGTTCGATCTGCAGGACCTGCTGTGGGGCGCGAAGATGAACTCCGTCCTCATCGTCCTGCAGGGGCGCGACACCGCCGGCAAGGACGGCACCATCAAGCACGTGGTGGGCAGCCTCAATCCGCGCGGGGTGAGCGTCACCTCCTTCGGCGTGCCCAGCACGGAGGAGCGGGAACACGACTTCCTCTGGCGCGTACACCTCAAGACCCCTCGCCAGGGCGAGTTCTCCATCTTCAACCGCTCCCACTATGAGGACGTGCTCGTGGCGCGGGTGCACAACCTGGTCCCCGAAGCGCTCTGGAAGCTGCGCTACCAGCACATCCGCGACTTCGAGTCCCTGCTCTCGGAGCACGGCACCATCGTCCTCAAGTTCTTCCTCCACATCAGCCAGGAGGAGCAGGAGCAGCGGCTGCTGTCTCGCGAGGAGGAGCCCCGCAAGGCGTGGAAGATCGCCGCGGGTGACTGGGAGGACCGCAAGCACTGGGCGGACTACACGCGCGCCTATGAGGACGTCTTCGCTCGCACGTCCACCCGGCAGGCGCCCTGGCACCTGGTGCCCTCGGACGCCAAGTGGTACCGCAACCTCGTGGTGGCCCGCGCCGTGGCGGCGGCCCTGCGCCCCTACCGTGAGACCTGGCAGGCCCGGCTGGATGAGGTGGGCAAGCACAAGAAGGCGGAGCTTCGCGCCTGGCGCAGGAAGCGCTGACGCACGGCCTTGCGCGTCATCCATGACGCGAAGGGCCCACTGCGTGCGTGTGGGAAGCGCTGACCCGGCCATGACATGGGGATGGGACAACGCTCGCGGTCATCCGTCCCGGTGTGTCGCCGGGCGGTCACCGCTGGAGCCCTGTCCCCATGGAACGAACCGCGTCGACATCGAGCAAGGACCTCATTGCCCGCACGCGTCCCTTCGCGGCCCAGGACACCGCGCGCTCCCTCTGGGCGCTCGGCTCCACCTATGCCGCGCTCGTGGGCGCGGTGGTGCTGGCGGTGGCCGCGCCCTGGTGGCCCCTGCGCATCGTGGGTGGCCTCATTGAAGCGCTGGTGCTCATCCGCTGCTTCATCCTCTTCCACGACGCGATGCACGGGGCGCTCCTGCCGAAGTCCCGGTGGGCCAAGGCGCTCTTCCAGGTGCAGGGGCTGCTCACGCTCACCCCGGCGCGCATCTGGAATGACACGCACAACCATCACCACGCCAACACCGCGCGCATCGCGGCGGACTCGGCGGGCACCTTCGTCACCTGGACCACGGACCAGTGGCGCAAGGCCACCGGCGCCGAGCGCCTGGGCTACGTGGTGGAGCGCCACCCGGTGACGCAGCTGTTCGGCTATTTCACCGCGTTCCTCTACAGCCTGTGCCTCCAGCCGTTCGTGAAGAACCCGAAGCGCTACTGGACGTCCGGGCTCGCGTTCGGTGTGCACGTGGCCCTGTCCGCGGCCGTCTGGCATTTCTTCGGCCTGGGCGTCTACCTCACCGCCTTCGTGGGGCCGCTGTTCGCCGCGTACGCGCTGGGCACGTACCTGTTCTACGCGCAGCACAACTTCGACGAGGTGGCCATCCTGCCGGAGGCGTCCTGGAACCACGCGGACGCGGCGCTGGAGGCCAGCAGCTACATGCGCTTCGGGCCGGTGATGGAGTGGTTCACGGGCAACATCGGCTACCACCACGTGCACCACCTCAACCCGCGCATCCCGTTCTACCGGCTGCCGGAGGCAATGGCGTCCATCCCGGAGCTTCAGGGGCCGCACATCACCACGCTCACGCTGAAGGACATCGTGGGGTGCCTGCGGCTGAACCTGTGGGATCCGGCGCTGAAGCGGATGGTGCGCTACCGCGACGTGCAGGTGGCGCCGGGGACCTGAGGAACCTCGGCCCGGCGGGTCCGTTCGGGACCCGCCCGAGGAACCCACCGGGCCGGGGTCTCAAGGCTTCAGCAGCGTGTGCAGGGCGTTGGCGTGTGCCTCCTCCTCGTCGAGGAGCTCCTCCAGGAGCCGCCGCGTGGTGGGGTCCCGGTCCGCGAAGTAGGGGATCAGATCGCGGTACGACGCGATGGCGATGCGCTCCGCCTCCAGGTTCTCGCGCAGCAGCTCCACCAGCGTCCGCCCTTCGTCGTCCTGGGTGTCACCGCTGGACATGAGCCCTCCAAGGTTGAAGTCCGGCCTGCCGCCCAACTGCTGGATGCGCTCGGCGAGCCTGAGCGCGTGGTCCTGCTCATCGCGGGCGTGCAGGCCGAACACGGCCCTCATCGCCTCATGGCAGGCGCCTCCGGCCAGCAGGGCATGGCGCGTGTAGCGCCGCACGCAGACGACCTTGGTCGCCAGCGCGGCGTTGAGCAGCGTGAGGCGGACCCCCAGGTCCCCCGGGTCGGTGACGGACGGCTGCGAATGCGTGTCGGCCATGGCATTGCCCCCAGGCGGCTGCGTGTCCGGAAGCTGGGAGGCCCGGGCAGCGCCGTCCATCCCACCTGCCCCCGCGTGCCGGAAGCGCCGCGCCTGTCCGTCCCGCCCCCGACGCCTGCTTCCACACCGGGCGGCGGGCGGGGACGTTGTTCGCGAACATCCCTTGCGGCCTCCAGGGCGGAGGAGGGGGTTCGGGGTTAGTCTTCGCCAATGAGCTCGAGCCCATCCAGCCGGCCGTCCGTCGTCGTGGCGGAGCTGGGGCCCACGAACACCGGGAAGACCTTCCGCGCCATCGAACGGATGCTCGAGCACGACTCCGGCATCATCGGGTTGCCGCTCCGCCTGCTCGCCCGTGAGGTCTACGACCGGGTGACCGCGAAGGTGGGCGAGGGCCGGGTCGCGCTGATGACGGGCGAGGAGAAGCGCGTGCCGCCCCGGCCCGACTACTGGATCTGCACCGTGGAGGCGATGCCGACCGACCGGGAGGTGGACTTCCTCGCGGTGGATGAAATCCAGCTCGCCGCGCACCGGGAGCGTGGGCACGTCTTCACGGACCGGCTGCTGCACGCGCGCGGGCGCAAGGAGACCTGGTTCCTGGGCGCGGACACCATGCGGCCCATGGTGCAGGCGCTGATTCCGCATGCGTCCATGAAGCGCGCCATGCGCCTGTCGCAGCTGCGCTATGCCGGGCGCCGCTCGCTGAAGAGCCTGCCGCCGCGCTCGGCGGTGGTCGCGTTCTCCGCGGACCGCGTCTACGAGCTGGCCGAATCACTGCGCCGGCTGCGGGGCGGGGTGGCGGTGGTGCTGGGAGCGCTGTCGCCCCGGACGCGCAACGCGCAGGTGGCCATGTATCAGTCCGGCGAGGTCCAGTACCTCGTGGCCACGGATGCCATTGGCATGGGGTTGAACCTGGACCTCAACCACGTGGCCTTCGCGACGCTCTCCAAGTACGACGGCGCCGAACAGCGCGACCTGTATCCGGACGAGCTGGCGCAGATTGCCGGCCGCGCGGGGCGCCACCTCAACGACGGGAGCTTCGGCGCGCTGAACACGCTGCCGGAGCTGCCGCCGCGCATCGTCTCCGCCATCGAAACCCACCGCTTCCCGGCGGTGCGCAGCCTCATCTGGCGCAACTCCTCGCTCGACTTCGCAAGCCCGGAGGCGCTGCTGGACTCGCTGTCGCGGGCGCCGCGCGACAGCGCCTTCGTCCGGGTGGAGCGCGCGGATGACTTCGACGCACTCAAGGGCCTGTCGGCGGTGCCCGCCATCCGCGAGCTCACCACCGACAAGGCCTCCGTGGAGCTCTTGTGGCAGGTCTGCCAGGTCCCGGACTTCCGCAAGGGGCTCTTCGGGCAGCATGTCGCGCTCTTGCGCGAGACGTTCCTCCAGCTGACGGCAGGGGACGGGAAGCTGGACCCCACCTGGCTGGGCCGGCAGGTGTCGCCGCTGGACGATGCGTCCGGGGACATCCACACGCTGATGGACCGGCTCGCGGCCATCCGCATCTGGACGTACATCAGCCATCGCCCGGGCTGGCTGAGCGACGCGGAGGCCTGGCAGGAGCGCACGCGCCGCATCGAGGACGCGCTGGGGGATGCCCTGCATGAGCGGCTGGTGGAGCGCTTCGTCCAGCGGGCCGCGAGGAGGAGCGCGCGTCGCTTCGTGCGGGCCAGCGCGCAGCCACAGGCCGGGGCTTCGGACAGTCCGTTCGCCAAGCTGGGGCTCTTGCTGACGGAGGTGCCGGGCGCGGAAGGCGCGGTGATGACGGAGGAGCAGTTCGTTCAGCGCGTGGTGGACGCGACGCATGACGCCTTCGAGGTGGACGCCGCGGGGCGCATCTCCTTCGAGGCGCAGCCGCTGGCCCGGCTGGTGCGGGGGCGCGACCGGCGCTCGCCGCAGCTGGCGTTGGCGGAGCCGGAGGTGTGGACGGGAGGCGCGCGGCAGCGCTTGGAACGCCGGCTGGTGGCGCTGGCGAGGGATCTGGTCACGGAGGCCATGGGAGGCTTTCCCGCGGAGTCCTTCACGGGCGCGAGCCGCTCACCGGCGACGCGCGCCGTGGCCTACCAGCTGGCGGAAGGGCTGGGCGTCATCTCGCAGGCAGAGGCGCGCGAGCAGTGGCGGCTCCTGGACGAGGAGTCGCGGGAGCGGCTGAAGGCGCAGGGCGTCCACGAGGGCCAGCGGTACCTCTACGTCACCCAGGCCCTGTCGCCGCAGGCCCTGGAGCGGCGGGCGATGTTGACGGCGCTGTTCCAGCAGGCGCCGAGTCCGCAGGGCATCCCCCAGGAGCCGGCGCTGAACGTGTCGGTGCTGGCGGGCCGGAGCGCACGGGCCTTCGGCTACGAGGTCATCGGGCCGGTGGCTCTGCGCATCGACATTGTCGAGCGGCTGGGAGAGGGATTGCGCAACCCGCAGGGCGCGAAGCAGGTGCACGCGCTCATGCAACAACTGCGATTGGATGGCGGCGTCCGCGCGCAGGTGCTGCGGGCGTTGGGCGGACAGCCCCAGGGCGCTGCTTCGAAGCGGCGGCGGCGCAGGCGGGGGCGGAAGCCCTCGGCGACGGCACCAGAGCCGAGTGGTGTTCGCGGTCGTGAACCGGCAGGCTCAAGCCGGTTCACCGACCGCCCATGAAACCGTTCCTCCTCTACGCCGGAACCATCCTCGTCCTCTACTTCGGACTGGCCGTCCTGCTGGTGGTGATGAACCCCGGTCCGGGTCGTGAGGGTGCCGTCGCGATGGGGGGCGTCTCCGTGCTCGTCATGGGCGCGATGGTGGCGGCGGGACTGAGCGTGCTGGGCGGAGCGGTGATGCTCCTCTGGGCGCACTTCATCGCCAAGAGCCCGAAGGTGTCCTGGGTGGGCGTCGCGTTCGCGGGCTTCATCCTGGCCGGGCTCGCGGCCGTGGTCGCGAAGCGGCTGCTGGAGCCTTCTCACGCGGAGAAGCAGGCGGCCCGGAGGGCCGAGGAGCTGCGCACCGCCATCGAAAAGCACGACGTGAAGCTGTTCTCCTGGGTGGTCTTTGAGCGGCTGCGGGAGGGGGCGGCGGACGGGGCGGAGGGGCTGATCACCGCGGGGCCCTTCACGGAAGAGGAGTTCATCCAGCATCAGCTGGCGACCACCACCATTCTCACCCCCGAGCAGCGAGAGCTCCTGATGCGGCTGGGAGGGCGTCACGAGGACTTCCTCGCGAAGCTGCCGTACCGCTTGCGCGTTCGTTACCGGAGCTATGAACGCTTCTGCGTCGGTGACCTGATGGGGCTGGATGAGAGCGGAAATGCCTTCTTCTACGCGTTCCGGTCGTTCCACGAACTGGGAGCCACGCCGGAACAGCAGTCCCCGGAGAGCACCGCCCCGATGTTCAAGGCCGCGAGCGAGCTCAGCGCCGACATTCGCTCCCTCGTTTCCCCGATGTTCCTCCTGTTGACCCTCCCGTACCTGGAGGTGTTCCCGACCGCCTGGGACGTGGGGCTCGACGACGATGAGAAGGCGCTGAGGAGATCAGCCCTGGTCCTGCTCCGGCAACGGGGCATGGAGCTGAACGCCGAGGAAAAACAGGACGCGGAGATCAAGGCCGCGCTGCGCGCCGCGGGCCTCTCTGAACTCCTGGAGTGACAGGCGCCGCACCCCGGCCGTCATGGCTCGTCAGACATGCCGGAGAGTTGTTCCAAGGCGAGCTCGCGGTAGTAGGGGACGACTTCGACAGCGAGCACGTCGCGCATCTGCTGGCGCGCACTGTCGAAGTCACCTTGCCGCTGGAAGCTCCACATCCGATGCAGCGCGTCTGTCAGGCGGTTTGACCCCTCTGCGATGCGCCGCTCGGCCTCACGCATCAAGGCAAGCGCCCCAGCGCTGGTGCTCAAGGCCGCCTCTGCATCAGCGATTGAGACTTCCTCGGCAGTGCGCAGCATGAGGGTGCGTACGTCGTCACTCAGTGTCAGTGACGCTCCCTCGCGAAGGACGCGCCGTGCAAGGGCGCGGAACGGGCTCCAGTCCGGTGTGCTCATTCGGTTCTCACCGCTTCGGTTTGGATGGGCGGCACATATCAAGGGGCCAATCGTGTTGCCCTTCGCACCTGCGCAGACAGTCAGTGCAGGGACCTGCGAATCTACCGGCCACGCAGGCGTTCCAGTTTCGCAAGCACTTGTTCTTCCACGTGGGCAGGCGTGGATCATCCACGTATTCGTCCGCCTCGGAGTTGGCGTGCGTGCCAGTGGCGCCGACACCCGCGGCCATGATGACCGCCGCTTCGGCGGCAGTGAGTCCGCATGCTTCTGGGAGCCCTGGGTGTCACTGAAGGCAATCCGTCTCGGTGTCCATCGCGACGGTCGCACATCCCAGGCTGAAGACCGCGAGGATGGGGGCAAGGTCACGCCACCAGCGGGCGGATTTCAGGGATGTCATGAGGCGCTGACCCTACTGCGGAGAGGGGCCGGCCAGGGAGCAGGCCGGCGGCCAGGGAGGAGGGGAGTCGACGAATCCACGCGGGACCTGCCCGGATTCGCCTATACGCTGGCCCTGTCTCCCTCCCAGGCCGGTGGTCGTCCCATGAGCAGTGGTCGTGCCCTTTCGCCAGTCCTCCTCGTCGGTGCCGGAACAGGCGAAGCCACGTGCGGCATCCTCTACCTGGCGAGCTACCTGCGGCGCGGCGGGATTGAAGCCTTCGTGCGCCTGTGGGACGGGGACGAAAGCGCAGGAGAGGTGACGCAGTCCTTCGAGCGCCTCATCGCGCGCGTGCGCCCGAAGCTCATCGGCATCAGCCTGAAGTGGTTCCACCACGTGGACCGCGCGCTGCTCATCGCTCGGACCCTCCGGAAGATCGACCCGTCCATCCGCATCGTCGTGGGCGGCAACTCCGCGTCGTACTGGTGGAAGGAGCTGAGCGGCTACGACTGCATCGACTACGTCATCCTGGGCGATGGAGAAGCCCCCCTGCTGGCGCTCTGCAACGGAGAGGAAGCCCCGCCCAACGTCGTGACGCGGACGCCGGACGGGCGTCCCCGCAGGTTGCCGCTGGCGTACGTGCAGCGCACCACCAACACGCAGGACGTCTACTACTCGCACTTCAACGAGATCTTCCTCAGCCAGATGGACGCGCACTCCTTCTCCGGCTGGGTCGCGCCCGGCAAGGGCTGCGGCGAGAACTGCCTCTATTGCGGCGGCGCGCGAGGCAACCAGAAGGCGGACTTCGGGCGCGCGAAGCCGTTCCTGCGCGCCGAGGAGAACGTGCGCAGGGACCATCAGGAGATCGCCAGCCGGACCTGGCAGATGCGCTACGACTTCGCGGGCAGCACGGCGGAGTTCCTGGGGAGCACCTGGGCGGGCGTGGACCTGTCGCGCCACTGCTGCACGTACTTCCTCTGGGGCGTGCCGCGCGTGGAGCTGGTCTCGGCGCTGGCGGAGACCTTCCAGCGCATCTACATGGTCATCGACATCGGCTGCTTCTCCGAACAGCAGCGGCTGGAGCAGATGGCCAAGGGCCTGCTCAAGCCCTGCGCGAAGGACCGCGAGCTGCTGGAGGTCATCGAGTCCGTCCGCCGCCATCCGAACGTGGAGATCGAAATCTCCGGCATCGGCGGCCTGCCGTACACGAACCGGGAGCGGCTCGCGGAGGAGCTGCGGCTGGTGGAGCGCATCATCGGCCTGGACTGCGTGGTGGGCTACCAGCGGCTGGAGGCGCAACCCGGAGCGCTCGTCACGGAGCACCCCGCGCGCTTCGACATGGTGACGGAGGCGAAGACGTTCGCGGAGTTCCTCGGCTACTTCGAGCGCCGCGAACCCGGTGACGTGTCCGTGCCAATGATCCGCTTCAAGGACAAGGAGCTGGAGGCCGCGGTGCAGCGCAACTCGGACCGGGTGGACGAACTGGCCTGGAAGCACCGGGACGCAAGGAAGCGCGTCGACCTCCACGGCCGCACGCGGCTCAAGAACACCGCGCCCTCGACGAAGCGCTTCACGCTGGGGGACTGGCTGGGAAGCCACCGGGCGCCCGCGAAGCTGGCGAAGGAGCCGGTGACGGTCCTGCGCTCGGTGGATGGCATCACCCTGAGCTGCGCGCCGTCCGTCAGCCCACGCAAGTTCACCGACCCCACGCTGACCCAGGGCGACGACGGCGCCATCCTCCTCGCCGCCCTGGCCGCCTTCGATCAGCCGACCACCGTCTCCAGCGCGGTGTCTCACCTGGGCGCGAAGGAACGGCTGGATCCGCACTCCGCCCGCGAGGTCATCGACCACCTGGTCGACGGGCGCTTCCTCCAGCCTGCGTAGGTGCAGCGCTTTCAGATGTCTCCACTCACGGTGCCCACGAAGCGGATGTGGCTCTTGCCTGATTCGCTGCAAGTGGCATCCACGGAGACGCTGTAGCTGGGGACATCCGAATCCCACCTGACGGTCCCGGTCCAGGAGTTGCAGTTGTTTCCGGGAGCAGAAAAGGAAAGGCTTACACGGTTGTCCGGAAGCTGAATGACTGCGCCCGGCGTGGTCAGGGGCCGTTTGATGATGATGTTCAGGTCCCTGAATGTGCCCTGACCACATTGCTGAGACTTCACATCTGCGACAACAACGACCTGGAAGTTACTGACACCGTCACAGGACGTTGGGAGCGAGCAGTAATTCTGGCCGTCGGCGTAGGTGAAGTATGTGCCGGAGGTGACGGGGCTGGAGAAGTTCCAGCGGCAGGTGGCCTTCGCTGGACGGCAACAGGCGGAGCTTCCTGGCGCGCAGTTGTCGCTGAAGCAGCTGGTGGGATTGTTTGCTGATCCGCCGGCGCAATTGGCATAGAGCGCGGCATCCGTACCCGACCGGGTGCAGCTCCACATCTTGTTGCCCTCGCAGAACAGCGTCGCGGGAGTGCACATCGCGGCGCCCTGTTCTCCCGGAGGCCCCATGGGACCCTGGGGGCCCTGCGGCCCCTGCGGGCCCGCCGGTCCTTGAGGACCTTGAGGACCGCCAGCGGGTCCAGGCGCGCCCTGAGGCCCGGCAGGCCCGGCAGGCCCAGCAGGCCCAGCAGGCCCGGCAGACCCGGCCGCACCCTCCGTGCACGCTGTGAAGAGACACGCTGCCAGACAGCTCGCCAGCACCCACCGCGCTCGCATTCCCACGATGCCCTCCCCGGATTGAGTTCCAGTCCGCCGGGCACACCGGTCCCGGGCGGACGCTGGACATATCTCAAACCAGGCAGGGCTGGCCGTGGAAGCCTGTCGTGGGCTTCCAATTGCTTTCGCGCGCGGATCATCCTACCGGCGGGGAGAAGACCCTTGCGCGGATCTGGGCTCCGAGCTCTTGGCGGACGCACGCGGCGGATGCGCCGTGGGTGGCGTCATCGGCTGCGAGAGCGGCACCTCCTGTCCGGTGACCCGGGCCACCTCCTCCGGCTCCGGCCCCCGGTTCCAGTACCCCTCGCGAGCCACCACATGCTCGCCCACGGGCTGCGTCTGGCGCATCAACTCCTGGACCCGCGACTCCGGAAGGAGATGCGACCCCACGTCGGGCTGCACGAAGTTGTCCGCGCTCATGAACGTCCAGCTCAACCCGGTGTTCATGCCCGGCGGCGCGAGGGGCTGCCAGCCAACGAAGCCATTTCCCCACCGCCAGTCCACCCAGGCAGGGGCCCACTCATTGTCGGGCCACCACAACCAGCCTTCCGACGGCGTGTTGAACCACCGGCCATAGTGGAACGGTGCCCAGCCCCAATCCGTATCGCTCTCGAAGGTCCATCCCCAATCGCTGGAAACCCACCGGCCGTTGGAGGAATACGGGACGAAGCCCGCGCCCACCTCGTCCGGGTTCGGCTGCCAGACCCAGCCGATGTGCGGCAGGTCCATCCACGTGCCGTAGGGCGCCAGCACGTCCCGGAACTGGGAAATGGGGTGGTCCAGGGGCGTCGAGCTGGACGTCACCTGCGGCCCGAATTCATCCGGGCCCATCACGCAGCCGCTGGCTGCCAGGATGGCAAGGACGCTGGTGCCGGTCCGAAGCCAGCGCACCCGGGGATGCCAGGAGCCCATGTCCGGTTCCTTTCGTGGGGGTCTCTGCCCTGCAAGGTGAGGACGCCTTCACGCAACTTCACGAGCCGTGCGCGTGCAGGAGGCGTATGAACGCCTGAACGGAGGCTCCAATGGCAAACGCCAAGGCCATGCTCGGAAGCATGCTGGGCCGTTTTCTCTTCACCGAAGCGAAGGTGACCCAGGTGCGCGAAGTCTCGCGCGCCTTCCGACAGATTGACTGTGAAGGGCCCGCGCTGCGGGGGCAGGGATGGACCCCCGGCGACAAGGTGCAGGTGTTCCTGCCCGGACTGGGCATGCGCACGTACACGCCGCTGTCCTGGGACGAAGCACGCGGCGCCACGTCCTTCCTGGTGTACCTGCACGGCGACAGCCCCGGAGCGAAGTGGGGCCGCGATGTGCGCGCCGGGGACCCGGTGCAGTTCTTCGGTCCCCGGCGCTCGGTGGCGCTGGAGTCCAGTGACGCGCCGGTGGTGCTCTTCGGTGACGAAACGTCCTTCGCGGTGGCGCACGCGTTCCGCACCGGAGCGAAGCGCGACGTCACCCCCATCTTCGAGGTGACCCGCCGCGAGGACTGCGCCCCCGCGCTGCGCGAGCTGGGCTTCGAGGGCCAGGACGTGGAGCGCACGGCAGGCGACGCGCACCTGACGCAGGTCCACGAGCGGCTGCGCGAAGCCCTGCGCGCGAAACCCGGCGCGACGCTGGTGATGACGGGCCGGGCGCAGTCCATCCAGGCCCTGCGCTCGCGGCTGCGCGGCGACGGTGAACGCGCCACGCCGAAGGTGAAGGCCTACTGGGCCGTGGGCAAGACGGGGCTCGACTGATTCAGGCCGGGGCGAACTGGAGGCCGCGCAGGAAGTCGTCGCGGTCCCGGGTGACGCCCGCGGGGCGGCGCTTGGACTTCTGCTTGAGGAAGCGTGAGGCGTCCTGGCGGCGGTAGCAGGTGAGGAGCCGGTCCTCGTCATTGAGGATGAGGATCCACCCGCGCGCCTGACGCGCCAGGGACGAGTCACGCAGCGCAACCGGCAGGTCGCGCTCGTGCACGGTGAGGTGGGTGGCACCACACGCCCGGGCGGGAGTGCCGAACTCGAGGATGAACGCGATGACCTCCTCGCGCAGCCTCCAGCGGGCGCACTGCTCGACGAAGAGGCGGGTGAGGGAGAACACGGACGACGCGGGGCTCTGGCGCATGGCGGGCTATCTCCTTGCGCGCTTCCCAATACACACCGCGTTCCAACGCCCCATTCACGCGATTCCGCGCACTTGCGCGGAGGCTCCAGGGGCCCCGAAAGACATTCCGTCAATCCCGCCCGCGGCCCGTGCCACCCAGGCACGAAGTCTTCACGCAGGCCGCCGTCCCCCACGCCGCGTGATGGCGCCGCCCACTCCCAGGGTTGGGCCCGTTCTGAAGAAAACCTTCACAGGCCATGCGGCTTTTTGAAAGGCTTGGCGAGGGCAGGACCGGGGCAGCATCGCCCCTCCGGCCTCGCGACGCAGCGTGGGCTGGAGGACCTCTGGCCGAAGGGATGGACGGGGCACGATGAATCTTCGCTCGAAGGCACTGGGAGCCGTGCTGGGCGCGGGGGCGGCGGGGCTGTCGCTGTCGCTCCTGTTCAGCGCGGGATGTGGAGGCCGCGCGGCGCATCCGGGCGGGGTACCGCCGCCCGCGAATCCGCGGACGCTCCGGCCGCCGGAGGCCTTCGCGGGCATTGGCGACAAGAAGGAGCGCTCGCGGGCGCTGTTCCTGGAGGCGAGCCGGGTGATGCTGCATCCCCGCTGCGTCAACTGCCACCCCGTGGGCGACAGCCCCCTGCAGGGGGAGAACAGCCAGGTCCATGATCCGCCGGTGACCCGCGGCCCCGAGGACCAGGGCGTGCCCGGCCTGGAGTGCACCTCCTGCCACCAGGAGCGCAACGCGCAGCTGGCGCGGGTCCCCGGCGCGCCCAAGTGGCACCTGGCGCCCAAGGTGATGTTCTGGGAGGGGCGCACGCCTCGCTCGCTGTGCGAGCAGTTGAAGGACCCGGCACGCAACGGCGGCAAGAGCCTGGCGGAATTGATTGAGCACTCGGCGCATGACGAGCTGGTGGGCTGGGGCTGGAAGCCCGGGGCGGACCGGGTTCCGGCGCCGGGAACGCAGGCGGAGTTCGGGGCCCTGGTGGCCGCGTGGGTGAAGGACGGCGCGGAGTGCCCGCGCGAGGAGAGCCAACCGTGAGCATCCGACTGCGAGTGAATGGGACCGAGCACGAGCTCGACGTGGATCCGGAGATGCCGCTGCTCTGGGCGCTGCGCGATGTGCTGACGCTGACGGGCACGAAGTACGGCTGCGGCCAGGCGCTCTGTGGCGCGTGCGTGGTGCACATCGACGGCGCGGCGGTGCGCTCGTGCGTGACGCCGGTGCGCCGCGCGGAGGGCCGTGAGGTGATGACCATTGAGGGCCTGTCGCCGGACGGCTCGCACCCGCTGCAGAAGGCGTGGGTGGACCTGGCGGTGCCGCAGTGTGGCTTCTGTCAGGCGGGGCAGATCATGACGGCGGCGGCGCTGCTGGCGAAGAAGCCGAAGCCCACCGACGCGGAGATTGATCAATCGCTGGCGGGCAACCTCTGCCGCTGCGGGACGTACACGCGCATCCGCACCGCCGTGAAGAAGGCGGCGGGACTGCCGACGGAGTGAGGACCGCCACCATGCAAGACACGCGCATCCGTCTGTCGCGCCGTTCCGTGCTCGAAGGAATGGGCCTCGTGGCCGCGGGCCTGGGGTTGGAGGTGTTCCTGCCCGCGAGGGCGCACGCCGCGCCCATGCCCACGGCGATGCCGGAGGTGCCCACGAATGGCCTCCGGGCCAACGTCTTCGTGCACGTGGCGCCGGACGGCGTGGTGACCATCGTCTGCCACCGCTCGGAGATGGGGCAGGGCGTGCGCAGCTCGCTGCCGGTGCTCATCGCGGACGAGCTGGGCGCGGACATGGCCCACGTGAAGGTGGTCCAGGGCGACGGCGACGAGGCCTACGGCGACCAGAACACGGACGGCTCCAGCAGCGTTCGGAAGATCTTCGACGACCTGCGCTACGCGGGCGCGACGGCGCGCACGATGCTGGTTGCGGTGGCGGCGAAGCGCTGGAAGGTGGCGCCCACGGAGTGCGAGGCGCGCGACCACGCCGTGTTCCACAAGGGCACGCAGCGCACGCTCAAGTTCGGCGAGCTGGCCGGTGACGCGGCGAAGCTGAAGGTCCCCAAGAAGGAAGCGGTGACGCTCCGTCCGCGCAGCGAGCTCAAGCACCTGGGCAAGGAGCTGCCGCTGCTGGACGGTCCGGACATCGTGACGGGCCGGGCGGTGTTCGGCGCGGACGTCGTGTTGCCGGGGATGCGCACGGTGGTCATCGCGCGTCCGCCCGTGGCGGGAGGCAAGGTAGCCCGCTACGACGCGACGAAGACGCTGGCGGTGCCGGGCGTGCGGCAGGTGGTGGAGCTGCCGGCGGCGACGAAGCCCTTCCTGTTCCAGCCGTTGGGAGGCCTGGCGGTGGTGGCGGACCACACCTGGGCGGCGATGAAGGGCCGCGCGGTGCTGGACGTGACGTGGGAGGGCGGGGAGAACGCCGTCTACGACTCGGAGGCGTACCGCGAGCAGCTGCTGGCGGTGATTGGCAAGCCGGGCAAGGTGGTGCGCAACGTCGGCGATGCGGAGGGCGCGCTGGCGAAGGCGGCGAAGCGGGTGCAGGCCACGTACAACACGCCGCACCTGGCGCACGCGCCCATGGAGCCGCCCGCGGCGGTGGCGAAGGTGGAGAACGGCACCTGCGAGGTGTGGGCCACGACGCAGAATCCGCAGGCCGCGCGCAGCGAGGTGGCGAAGGCGCTGGGCATCGACCCGTCGAAGGTGACCGTCCACGTGACGCTGCTGGGCGGCGGGTTCGGCCGCAAGTCGAAGCCGGACTACGTGGTGGAGGCGGCGCTCGTCGCGAAGGCGGTGGGAGCGCCGGTGCGCCTCCAGTGGACGCGCGAGGACGACGTGCGCCACGACTACTACCACTCCACGAGCGCGCAGCGGCTGGAGGCGGGCCTGGACGCGAGCGGCAAGGTGGTGGCGTGGCACCAGCGCATCGCGTTCCCGCCCATCGGCTCCACGTTCTCCGACGCGACGTTCGCGGGGGACGGAGAGATGGGGCAGGGCATCGTGGACCTGCCGCTGGCCATCCCGGACGTGCGGATGGAGAACTGCGAGGCGCGAGCGCACACGCGCATCGGCTGGCTGCGGTCCGTGGCGAACATCTACCACGCGTTCGCGGTGCAGAGCTTCATCGACGAGCTGGCGCACGAGCGCGGCACGGATCCGCGAGACACGTTGCTGGAGGTGCTGGGGCCGTCGCGCATCGTGACGCCCAAGGACCTGGGCGTGGCGAAGATTCCGAACTACGGCCAGTCTATTGAAGAGCACCCGGTGGACACGGCGCGGCTGCGCAGGGTGATTGAGCGGGTGACGGGCCTGTCGCGCTGGGACGAGCGCAAGCGGGAGGGCAGGGCGCTGGGGCTGGCGGCGCACCGCAGCTTCCTGACGTACGTGGCGGTGGTGGTGTCGGTGGTGAAGGACGCGGACGAGCGCATCCGGGTGGACGAGGCGTGGATCGTCGCGGACGCGGGCACCATCGTGAACATGGAGCGCGTGCGGGCGCAGATGGAGGGCGCGGTGGTGTTCGGCCTGAGCCTGGGGCTCTACGGCGCCATCACGATGAAGGACGGCGCCGTGGTGGAGAGCAACTTCCGCGACTACCGCCTGGCACGCATCGCGGAGACGCCGAAGCGCATCCACGTGGACATCATCCCCAGCGACGGCCGGCCCGGAGGCGTGGGAGAGCCCGGAGTGCCCCCCGTGGCTCCGGCCCTGGCCAACGCCGTGTTCGCGCTCACGGGGACGCGCGTGCGCGAGCTGCCCTTGGTGAAGACCGTGAAGGTGTAGGCGGAAGCCTCGCCGTCACGGCACCCACAAAGCGCCGTCCGTCAGGGGGACTTCGGAGCCGCCGCCCCCCATTCCGCCCCAGATGAAGAGGGCGCTGCCCGTCCACATGCCCACGTGTCCGGACCGTGCGGACGGGGCACCCTGGGTGCGCAGCGGCGCCCACGTGTCCGTCTCCGGGTCGTAGGCCGCACCGTCCGAGCAGGCCCCGCCGCCCGAGCCGCACTTCGTCGACGCGCCACCCCAGATGACCATCTTCGACCCGGTCCACACAGCGGCGTGCCCGGTGCGAGGGGAGGGTGCGCCCCTGGCGGAGATGGGGGACCACTTCCGGGACACCGGGTCGAACGCGGCGCCCTGCTCGCAATAGACCGGGTCCTGCGGGTCGTCGCCGCAGCCAATCCCGCCCCAGATGATCATCTTCGAGCCGGTCCACACCGCCGTGTGCGCCCACCGGCCCGTGGGCGCCCCTTCGGTCGGCATCGCCAGCCAGTGGCCCACGAAGGGGCCGTAACTCGAGCCGTCCGCCTGGGCTACGTTCACGGTGCCGCCGCCGCCGTTTCCGCCCCAGTAGAGCACCTCGCCGCTGAGCTCTCCGGTCCACACCGCGGAGTGATAGCGGCGCCCCACGGGGGCCTCGACGAAGTTCATGGTCGTCCAGATGCCCGCATCGACGTGGTAGCGGGCCCCGTCCCGGAACACGCGCCCCTGCTGGAGATCCTGACCCCCCCACACCACCATCACCTCACCGGTCCAGGTGGCCGTGTGTCCCCCGCGCGGAGAGGGCGCGTCCTGGGACGTGATGGAGCTCCAGGTGTCGGTGGCCGGGTCGTAGGTCGCGCCGTCGCCGCAGGGGCCCAGGGGGCTTCCACAGCCGAGCCCACCCCAGACCATCATCTTCTCGCCAGTCCACACCGCCGAGTGCAGGGTGCGCGCGGACGGCGCCCCCTGGGTCGACAGGGGCGTCCAGGTCTTCGCCTCCAGGTTGAACCGGGCCCCGTCACCGCAGACGCCGTTGACGGTGCAGTCGCCCAGCCCGCCCCAGAGCAGGACGTTCTGGCCATCGAAGACACCCGCCACCTGGAGCCCCGTGCCCAGGGGCGCACCCGAGGGCAGAGGCGTCCAGGTGCCCTGCTCCGGGGCCTCCGTCCCGGTCTGCTTCTGCGGACTCGAACAGCAGACCAGCGACAGGAGGACCAGGCCCGACATCAGGCGCATCCGAAACGGCTTCACCGCGTCACGCTCCGAATGCGCCATCTGTCATTTCCTTCCAGTTACCAGGGACGCGGGCTGCCGCAGGTGTAGCCCGGGCCGTTGATGAAGCGGGACGCGGCGCGCGCATTGGCATCCGACGCCGCGGTCTGCCGCACGCTCAGCGGAATCCACCAATGGGATTGATCCGCCACATCGCAGAGGAACTCCACCTGCACCTGGTTGGGCGAGTGGAACTTGCTGGCGGTGCCATTGTTCTCCCACATGGCGCCAAAGGGATACTTGGAGATGCCGTGGAAGTAGAAGTAGTCGCAGCCGTTGATGGTGCACGCGCCCTGCGGGCCGGGGCGGTGACCGCCGGTGTTGCCGTTGTCGAAGTTGTACTTGTCGAAGTAGGCGTGCCAGCCCTCGTGCATGTAGTCACCCGCGCGCGAGCCCGGGTTGGAGTTGCTGACGTTGGGGTTGTAGAGCGGGCACGCGGTCTCCACGCGGTCCGTGTCCCACGGCCAGAAGCGCGGGGTGAAGGTCCCGAAGACGTCCGTGCGGTCGGTGATGCTGTGGTAGAGGCTGTCGTGGAAGTTGCTGCTGCGCGCCTCCGCCGTGGCCCGGTAGTCCTCGGTGCCGTGGAAGGACTGGTTCCAGTCATCCTCCATGCCGTACGTCAGCAGGTAGGACGCGTTCCAGTGCTTGGGGAACTCCAGGTTGACGTTGCAGGCGGCGTTCCAGCCGCGGTTGCTCCAGTCTCCGGAGCGCAGGCCGTAGGCCTTGTACTGCCAGAGGAAGAAGTCCTGCCAGCAGCCGTGGGTGTTCCAGAGGTCCCGGTCCGCCTGGCTCGCGGCGGTCTGGGTGCAGACGGCGCCGGCTTCGGTGGCCAGGCCGAAGGCCAGGACGGACGACATCAGGGCAATGCCTTGCTTGAGATTCATGGGCGTTCTCGCTCCTCAGGTCGTGAGGGAAGGTCAGAACTTCGGAGGGGTCTCGTCGAACGTGTTGGGCTTCTCCTCGGGCGGGCGCGGGTCCTTGCGCACGGGATCCGGCGCCTGCACTTCCGGGTGGGCCTTCAGGTAGGCGGTGAGCTTGCGGTTGAACGCATCCGCGCCTTCGCCGGTGACGCGCCGGACGCGGTCCAGGTACAGCCGCTCCTCCTTGCGGACGAACGGCTCCAATGCCTTGCGAGCCTCCAGCGAGTCCCCGCGGTTCCAGAGGTACGCGCTGATGGCCTCCGCGCGGACGATGACGGAGGGGTGGTTGCCGGCCTGGTACGCCACCTCGCGGTCGAACTCCTCGTTGCGCAGGTACGCGACGCCCGCGATGGCCTTGGCCTGCAGGCGCGCCTGCTGGGCCTCTTCCTGGAGCTCGCCTTCGATGACGGTGCCCTTGGTGGGCAGGGGCTTGCGGACGAACTCCACGAGGAACTTCGCGCCGTCGTAGGTCCGCATCTCTCCCAGCAGGCCCAGGCCGACGAGGGCGCGGCTGGTGTCGCCGGACTCGTGGGCCGCGAGGATTTCCTCCATGAAGGCCTGGACGAGCTCCGGCTGTTTCGCGGCGGAGGCCAGCGCCCGGCGCGCGGTGCTCTGCTCTTCCACCACGGACTCACCGGCCCAGGTGATGAAGGCATTGACGCTCTTGCGAGCATCCGCCGCGTTCATCTTCGGAGGCGAGTGCAGGGGCCGGCCCGCGATGACACGGCTGGGAGGAATGTTCGACGGATTTTCCGAAGTGGGCTTGTCCTGCGCGACGGCCGCGGAGCCGGACATCAGCCCCAGGGTCACGACCAAAGTGCCCGCGCGCGAGAGGACTCGCCTGGTGTTGCGCTGCATGGTGTTGCCTCCATTCACAGACGTGAAGGAGGTGCCCGCCAAAGGGGCTCCCCCTGCCACGACGCGCCGCTACCGCCGCGACCCGTGGCTGGGCTGACCCATTTCAATCGCCGTACCAGCACGCTCCCAGAGGGAGGGGAGGGTATGGCGGCTCCCCTTTGTTGCTTCCAGAGCGACAGACCGTGTTGCTCGCGTTGTCTGAGAGGCACCCGCTGGCTTTCGCCGCCGTCACAGGGCCTTTAACGTGGGGCGGATGCGCTGTGGCACCCACCGCTGGTCCGTTTCCGGCCCCTTCCTGACCATCGAGCACGAAGTCCGCCCCATCGAAGGATGGCTGTACCGTGGCGCGCTGCTGCTGTCGCTGGCTTTCCCGGTCATCGCCTTCACGACGGGCTTCTTCGCCGGTGAAGTGCGCGTCTGGATCCTGATGGTGGCCCTGGGCGGCCTGGCGGTCCATCACCTCACGTCGCGGTGGAAGGTGTTGCTGAACCTGGAGACCCGCTCCGTGTGGCGCCGCACCGGCTACCGGGAGGCCCTGGGCGCGAAGACCGAACCCTTGGAGACATTCACGGCCGTGGCCCTCTACCAGCGTGACAAGGGGTCCACGGAAGGCCTCTTCATCGCGAAGGTCTACGTCGTGGCGCTGTTGGGGACCTCGGAGACGGTCGTGCTGTCCCACAGCGATGACCGCGAGGAGGCCGTGGAGCTGGCACAGGCCGTCTCCAAGTTCCTCGGGCTGGGCCTCAGTGTGGAGGGCGGGCAGAGCCGCTCCGTCACCGCGCGCCTGGAGGAAGCGCCGCTCTCGGGGGAGCGTCTTCCAGACCTGCCCCATGGCAGCGGCATCCAGTTCCGGCAGGACGCCCGGGGGCTGACGCTGGAGCTGCCGCCCTGTGGATGGCGTCCCGCCTACGCGGCGCAGGGAGCGTTCGCCGTCCTCGTGGCGGTAGGCGGGCCCCTCTTCTTGCTGAGGCAGTTGCGTCAGACTCTCGGCCAGCAGGCAGCCTCCTCGCAGGTGATGGTGATTGCGAGTTCGCTCTTCATCGCCTGCGGTGCCTTCTTCTGGTGGTGGGTCGCCCGGGAGGCCACCAGCCGGTGGTCCATCAACGCCTCTTCCCGAGGCATCGAGGCGACGCGGTACGGCCCCTGGAGGGCCCGGAAGGTCCTGCGGCTGCCCAGGTCCCGCATTGAGGACATCGACGTGCGCGACGCGCGGACGCATGTCTCCCGGGGCCGAGGCATCGTCATCGAGCACGACAAGGGCAGCGAGCTGCTGGGCATGGACCTGTCGCAGGAAGAGCTGGAATGGGCGGGGACAGTGCTGCGCCGAGCCCTGGCGACCCGGACAAGCCCCGCTGCTCCATCTTCGCACGCGAGGTCCTGAACTGGATGGGGAGGCAGTAGCAGGTGCGCCACTGCCCCTCCATCCATCGCTAGCTAGTCCAGGCGCGGTGTCGTCAAAGTCACGGGTTCGGAGCGGAGGGCTCTCGCTTGGCCGTGCCAGCGACCTTGATGGCGAGGTAACCGTGAAACTGTCCGTCTGGCGCGTACACGACCTCGTACCGAATGCAGTCGGGCCCTCCGTCCTTGGCAAGCGATACGGGGAATCTCATCTGGCCGCCATAGATGTCGCCCTTCCTGAGACGCAGCACATCCTGGCGATCGTCTGGATTCGCAGCGTAGTCGACATGTGCCAGACCGATGTCTTCATGCGTGTCGCAGGTCCACGCTCTGTCAAGAATGAGGGTCTTCCATCCCAGGATGTTCGGAACGTCTACATCCTCCATTGCATACAGCTCGATCCGCCCCTCCAACATGGAGCCGTCGTATTTAACGTCCTTGAAGGTCAGGTCGATCAGCGCGGTGTCAGCCGGGCCAAGTCCGTACTCATTGAGCTTGAGCATCGATGAGTGGGAACAGCCGCTGAGGAGTGCCATGAGGGCGAGGAATGTCTTTTCCATGCTGATCTAGTTCTTTGCGAAGCAGCCTTCAATGCCATTGCCGGCAATGCCAGGGATGCCGGCGCCCCTTCGGGGGTCGCCACTGTCATTGAGATGTTTCTGGCCACATGTGTGTGAGAACTCATGAACCAGAATCTTGATGAGGCATTCGGGTTCGCTGGTTTTCAACTTGTCCCTGTCGAACTTCCTCTCACACCAGATGACGGAATTGGTTCCAGGCCTCTTTCGGAGATCGGTCCCTACGTAGAGCGGCTTGCAGAAGAGGTTTCCGTTCAGCAGCTCAGGGGCCGCGGCCCACGGAGCGGGAGTGCCGTGGCTGTCCTTGCAATACGGGCTGGTTGAGTCGCACTCGACATGCAGGTTTTCGCACTGCTGGACGATGCAGTCGCGCATACACGGATCCTTGACGTGTTTTTGCGCGTAATCCTTGCACTCTTGGGTTCGCTTGGGCTTCAGGAGATCAGCGGGGCAGGTGTCTCCAGCCGTGAACAGGCCATCCGGATCAATCGAATTCGTGGGGTTCGACTGTGCGTACTGGTAGGCGGAAAGGTTGGTGACCTCGCTGGTGGTGGTCTTCCCCCCAGGCGCGGCTTTCTGGAGGAGGGGCTCCGGCTGAAGATAGTGCCCCACCGCAGGGTCGTAGAAGCGGTTCCAGTTCTCGAAGAGGTCGGTCTCGGCGTCGTGGTACTGGCCGGGGAAGCGAAGAGGTGTCCAGAAAGGGGATGCGCCCGTCTGGAAGCGGCGGTACTCGTAGGCGGAGATGACGGCGCCCTTCTGCTGCTTGGAGCCTTGGGGGAAGCCCGTCGTCGAGCAGTTGCAGACGTCTTCGTGGCAGCCCAAGTCATTGCAGGTGACGCCCTGGGTGCAGGAGGCGATGCCGGAGTTGAGGATGGCGGCGCGGACACCGGAAGCGCCGGGAGTAACCCAGTCTGTCCAGCCGCGGCCATCGGCCCACGCGCCGCGCGTCGTCAAGTCAGCGCTGGAGGCTTCATCGCGAATGGCGACGGAGTCACTGCGGTCGGCGTAACCGCTGTTGCACTGCTTGGACTCACTCCAGAGGTCGAGCCCGTCGAAGAGGACGCGCTGCTGGAGGGTGGTGCCGGTAACGTCAGGCTGCTTCATGACGCCGCCGAAGGTGGTGGTGGTCACCTTGTAGGGATGGGGGGTTTCGATGTCGACGCTGACACGGTTGACGTGGCCGAAGGCGTCGTACTCGCCGGTGCCGGTGACGCGGCCCTGGCCGTCCAGCGTGAGGACGGGCTTGCCGAGGTAGTCGGTGACGAGGTGGTAGGTGCCGCAGGCGGCCGCCTGGCCGTCGCGGGCGCAGTCGGCGGTGGCGTCGGAGAGGTGGGCCCAGGAGGCGTCCAGCTTGCCGCGAATGACGGCGACGGGCCGGCCGTCCAGCCAGACATACTCGTCCACCGGGTGGGTGGTGGAGGTGAAAGCAGAGCCATTGCCCTGGTCCACCAGGAGGCCCTGGGACTGGTTGTAGAAGTACTCGTCCTTGATGGCGGTGGGGTAGTCCTTGAGGCGGCGTCGGCCCTGGGCGTCGTAGAAGTAGTTGAACGTCAGGCCATTGACGCTGATGGCCTTGAAGACGGTGTCGGCGCCGCCGTTGGAGGAGGGCCCAGAGGTGAAATCAAGGTGGAAGGCGTTGCCGAGTGCGTCGGCCGGACGCCAGAGCTTCTGGGAGACGCGGCCGTCGGCGTCGTAGGTGAAGGAGTGGCCGAGGGTGGCGCCCGTCTGGGTGGAGTCGCGGGAGACGAGCCGGTCCGGGTGGCCGGCGCTGGAGTAGGTGAGAGCCCAGGTGTTGGCCTCGCCGGACTCGGAGGTGCGGTTGCCGCGAGCGTCGTAGCCGAAGCCGCGCGAGGTGAAGGCGCCGCCCGTGGTGGAGAGAGTGCCGGTGGCGGACGTCAGGCGCAGCAGGCCGTCGTAGCCGTAGGTTTCGGTGAGAGGCGAGGTGGCGCCCAGCAGGCATGAGTCGGAGCGCACCAGCTGGTCCGCCCGCCACGTGTACACCTGCTTGAGGATGCCACCGTTGCCGCTGCCCGGGGTGAAGTTGGCGCCCGAGGCGAGCGTGGACACCCAGAGGGCGCGAAGGCGGCCGGTGGCGTCTCCCGTCCCGACGCTGGGAATCGTGGTGGGGCAGGAGGCGGGGGCGGCAGCGGCGTTGTCACCCAAGGCATACTCGACGCTGCCATTGCCGATGGCGGCACCGAAGTGCATGCGGTAGCCGCGCAGGCCGCCGTAGGGCTCCCAGTCCACCTGGGAGAGCAGGGCGGTCGAGGAGGAGGTTCCTCCCGTACCGTAGGTGAAGACATTCACGCGCTCGATGCGGTCGGTGAGGGCTCCGGTGCCGTAGCCGTAGATGACGACGCGGCCGTAGGGGTACGTCACCTGCGTGAGGTTGCCGTTGAGGCTGTAGGCGTAGAGCGTGTGGGGATTCTGGAAGGGCGTACCGGTGCAGGTGGTGGCGCCCGTGCGCAGGCGCACTTCCTTCACCTTGCGGCCCCAGGCGTCGTAGCTGAACCAGATGCGGCCGAAGGAGTCGTCCTGGTAGCGCATGCGGCCCAGTGTATTGGTTAGCGTGCCGCAGGAAGCGTCGGGGCTCACCGCGGCGTCATAGCCCAGCGCGTAGAGCGTCTCCGCGCCGCCTGAGACCAGCGGCGAGACGTGGGAGACGGAGAGCGGCCGTCCCATGGCGTCGTAGCCGTAGGCGAGGTGGTCGCGGACGTGGGCCGAGGCCATGGCGGGCGTCTGCTTCACCACGGAGTGTCCCTGCGAGTCGTAGGCGAAGCGGGTAGTGCCCGCCGTGCTTCCGCTGCCAGTGGCCGCGAGCGTCGCCTCCACCACGTTGCCGAAGTCGTCGTACTGGTAGCGCGAGGCATTGGCGGAAGGCGTTGCCGTCGCGCAGTTGGTGCTGGCGGCAAGGCCCGTGTCTACGCTGGTGACGTTGCCATGCGCGTCACGCTTGAAGCAGGTGCGTGTCGTGGTGCCAGCCGTCGGATGCTCATCAATGCGCTGCAGCTGATTGGCACCGTCATATTGCATCGCGGTGCAGGCCGCCGACGTCGGCTGGCCGTCCGTGCCCACCGCGCACCATGCAGGAGGCGCGTTGAAGGGCTTGCCTTCACCCGTGAGGTTGTTGGTGGCGTCGTAGCTCTTCGTGGCAACGAAGCTGCCCGTGCCCGTGCCCGTCTTCGTCCAGGTGGGACGGCGGTGCGCGTCCACGGCGTAGGAGAGAAGTCGACGGGTGTTGCCGGAGGCGTCGAGGTAGCGCTCCTCATTCACCGTGCCGTCGGGCCAGTAGGTGTACGTCACCTTCTCAGACCAGGTGGCCGCGGTCGCGGTGGAGGACCTGGCCTTCCACTGGAGCTTGTCGGTGAGGGTGCCGCCCGTGCAACCGGAGGTGGTGCCCTGGCGGTAGCAGGAGACGTCGTAGTTGCCCTCCGGCAGTTGCACGTATGTCTGATTGCCTGCGGAGTCGTAGCCGTAGCCGGTCACCACGTCCGGTTGACCCGTGACCCTCACGGTCTGCGTCAGGAGTTGCTTGTCGAGATAGGTGGAGAGGAAGGTGACGCCGTTCGCGTCGACCATCTCCGTGACATGCCCGCCAGCGTCATAGGCGTTGAAGAGCGTGTCGATGGGCGTGCTTGTGAGGCCGGCCGGGTACAGGGCCACCTTCTGCAACTGGTTGCGGCGGGGCGTCGTCTCCGTGTCCGCCCAATAATAGTTGCGCGTCACGGGGAACACCGTGCCGGTGGCGCAGTCCGTGGCGGCCTCGCTTGAGACGAGGCAGGGGCCATGTTGCTCGACGGTGCGGCCGAAGGGGTCCGCCGTGCTCTCGCCTGTACGGATAGTGAGGAAGAAGGTGCCCCGCCACTGCTGCTCGCTGCTCCAGGTGCCGGTGGAGGCGTTGAAAACGCGCGTCCAGCCGGAGCTTATGGCGGCCGAGAGGCGGCCGGTGGCGTCGTAGCGGTTGAAGGTACGGGCCTTCTGGCCAGCCGCGCCCAGCACGCTGGCCTTCTCCGAGGAGGACAGCAACTGCTCGCCGTTGGGGCCGTAGGTGTAAGAGAAGGCTTCTTCCGCCAGGGCGCCGGTGCCCGTCATGTCCTGGGCACCGCGCTTGACGCTCGTCTTCTCCAGAAGCGAGGCCGGCACGCTGGTGCTCGACGGGGCGGCGTAGGAGTAGACCTCCCAGAAGTCGCGCTTGTCCTTCTTGGCCTTGAGGAAACCGGGGGAGGTGCTGGTGGCGCACTCCCACTCGTTGCGCTCGTTGCCGGGGCTGCACGCGCCCGCGACGGTGCAGGAATCAACCGTCCGGTAGAGACGGGGGCCCGTGGCCTGGCTGGCGTTGGTGAGCGTCTCGAAGGACTGCATGAAGCCGGCAGAACCGCTGGTGCCGTCACCGCGGCCGGCGTTGCTGTTGGTGAGGTCGCGCTTGCTGGGGGCCACGCCGCAGCAGTTGCTGCCGGGCTGGCAGGAGGTGCTCTGCGAGGTGCCCACCGCTAGCTGCTCCCCGGCGCCCGTCACCGACGTCACCTTGCCAGTGGAGCTGCCCTGTGAGTCCAGCGAGTAGGTGTGCGTCATGACGAGCACGTTGCCGGTGGAGACCTTCAGCGCATTGCTGGTGAAGGTGTACGTGCGCACGGTGCTGGGCGTGGTGGCGGAGACAATATGCCCGGCGACTTCCGTGCTGCCCTCCAACTGGTAGGCGTAGGTGACGGCAGGCGAGGACTCTCCCCGGCGCGTGACACTGCGAAGCACGCAGTGCGAGCCGTTGTAGGGGTAAGGCCTGTGGAGTGAGACGTACTGGAAGTCCATGGCGCCGGATGCGCCGGTGACGGAGGCCAGGTAGGGGACGCCTGGGGTGCTGCCCATCGCGGCGGCTGGTAAGCACACTGGGCCGGGCGGCGCGGCATAGGCCAGGGTGGCCAGCGTGACATCCTTAGGCGAGACGATGCGGCTGAGGAAGTAGCGCGTCTGGCCGCCGACGGACTCCAGGTGCTTGGCCTCGAAGACGAGCTTGCGGCCGCCGACTTCCACCAGCGTGAAGCCCGTGGCCGTCTTCTGCAGCCGCTCGCGCTTGCTGCCGGAGTTGGTGGAAGCGGTGGCCGAGCAGGTGGTGCCGGTGCAGGGGGTGAAGTGGGACTGAGCGCCATTGCCCCGGACGACCGTCCAGCGCGAGGACGTCAGGTGCACGAAGCTGTAGTACTCGTGGGACCAGTGGAGGGAGGACTGACTGCCGAGGACGCCGCCGAAGGGCTTGGGCACATTGTTGACGACGTTGCCGGTGTAGGACCAGGCGGCGGAGTCGGACGTGTAGAAGCGGCGCAGTGTCAGGGCGCCCGTGGCGCTGCCCAGCTCCAGGTCGGTCTCCACCAGGATGCTCTCGCCAGAGGCGGCATTGACCGGGTCACCCGCGGTCGGGAGGCGCTCGCCTTCCGGGCTGCAACGGCAATTGCCGTCCTCGCAGGGCAGGGGCGGGGTGGCGCAAGCCCAGGTGCTGCGGCAGCAGCTGGCGGCGTTGTTGGGGGCGCCCGGGGCGGGGTTGACGGGGTTGCAGAAGGGGTCGTCCTTGCAATTCGTGAGGTCGCCGCAGCGGGAGCTGCCGTCACAGGTGCACTGCACCTGTTTGCCATCATCGCAATGAGTGATGATGTTGTTGACACACGAGTCCTGGGCAAGGCCGACGCCGGGCAGACACGCCAGCACCGCGGCCAGCAAGGCCAGAGGCTTGAAGGAAGATGACATGAATTGAGGAGTTCCTGAAAGAAGCCAGGCGGATGTCAGCGGTTGGTTTCGGGAGCCCGAGAAGCAGCGGCGGCGGCCTTCCAGGAGGAAGGCGGCACGCACAAGCGCTCCGGGGTGTTGGGCAGCAGTTGCTGGCAACGCCAGTCAACGGGGCAGTCCGTGGGCTTCTGGCAGGTGCGGCTGCAGAAGTAGCCCACTTCCGCGCGGGCGGCGCCCCCTGGAGCGGCGTGCAGGCACAGCCCGGACGCACAATCCGAGTGCGAGCCCTGGGTGCAATCCTCACCCAAAGCCATACGCCCCGTGCCACTCCCCTGGGGCCGGTGCTCCGTCAGGACTGGCGGCGAAGCCGCCGCTGCGCTCTCGCGCGAGGTCCCGCTCTCGCTACACCCTGCCAGGGACAGCAGGGCCAACCCCCCCCAGAAACGACTTCCCCCAACGCACACCCTCATGTCGGACTTCTCCTATTTCCGAAGTCCTAAACAGTATTCTCTCAAACATTGTCAAGAAGACATTCTGGAGCGCATGAAAAGCTTTGCCGTGCAAGCTGTCAGTGACGAAACCCGAGCCGGAACCGTGACGTCTGATTCTGGCCAGGGTCCCTGTCCCCACGGCCCTATCCGCACGGGTTGAAGCGGACTTCCCCCTGCGCTACACCGCTCCGCAGTCGCTAGGGGTGCCTCCGGAAGGGGGCTGAGACGGACGCGTGGCCGCGTCCGATCCCTTTGAACCTGAACCGGTTAGTACCGGCGGAGGGAAGCGGTGTGGGCGCTCCATGCTCCCGTCCCGTCTCCCGTCCGTTCTCACGAGGAGATGTCCGATGAGTGGAGCGTCCAAGAGCCTGAAGGTCGATGGGAAGGTGCTGGAGGGAATCAGCCGCGGCCCGCTTCCCGCCTCGCGCAAGGTCTACGTGTCCGGGTCCCTGCACCCCGACCTGCGCGTCCCCCTGCGCGAAATCGCCCAGACGCCCACGCGCCACCACGGCCACTCCGGCCCGGAGACCGCGAACCCTCCCGTCCACGTCTACGACTCCAGCGGTCCCTACACCGACCCCTCCGCCGACATCGACCTGCGCCGGGGCCTGCCCGCCGTCCGCGAGAACTGGATCCGCGCCCGCAACGACACGGATGAACTGGACGGCATCACGTCCGAATACGGCCGCGCCCGTGAAGCCGACCCCCGCCTCAACGGCCTGCGCTTCAGCCACATCCGCAAGCCCCGCGTCGCGAAGACCGGCGCCAACGTCAGCCAGATGCACTACGCCCGCAAGGGCATCATCACGCCGGAGATGGAATACGTCGCCGTGCGCGAGAACCAGAAGCTCGATGCTTCACTCGCCGCCCAGCACCCCGGCCACTCCTGGGGCGCCGCGATTCCGCGTGTGATTACCCCGGAGTTCGTGCGCGATGAGATCGCCCGGGGCCGCGCCATCATCCCCGCCAACATCAACCACCCGGAGCTGGAGCCGATGATCATCGGCCGCAACTTCCTGGTGAAGATCAACGCCAACATCGGCAACTCCGCCGTCACGTCCTCCATCGAGGAGGAGGTGGAGAAGATGGTCTGGTCCATCCGCTGGGGCGCGGACACCGTCATGGACCTGTCCACCGGCCGCAACATCCACGAGACGCGCGAGTGGATCCTCCGCAACGCGCCCGTGCCCATCGGCACCGTGCCCATCTACCAGGCGCTGGAGAAGGTGGGCGGCAAGGCCGAGGAGCTCACCTGGGCCATCTTCCGCGACACGCTCATCGAGCAGGCCGAGCAGGGCGTGGACTACTTCACCATCCACGCGGGCGTGCGCCTCCAGTACGTGCCGCTCACCGCGAAGCGCCTCACCGGCATCGTCAGCCGCGGCGGATCCATCCTCGCCAAGTGGTGCCTGGCCCACCACCAGGAGAACTTCCTCTACACGCACTTCGAGGAGATCTGCGAGATCATGAAGGCGTACGACGTCAGCTTCAGCCTGGGCGACGGCCTGCGCCCCGGCTCCATCGCGGACGCCAACGACGCCGCGCAGTTCGGCGAACTGGAGACGCTGGGCGAGCTGACGAAGGTGGCCTGGAAGCACGACGTGCAGGTGATGATCGAAGGCCCCGGCCACGTCCCCATGCACCTCATCCAGGAGAACATGACGAAGCAGCTCGCCGTGTGCCACGAGGCGCCGTTCTACACGCTGGGGCCCCTCACCACGGACATCGCGCCCGGATACGATCACTTCACCAGCGGCATTGGTGCGGCGATGATCGGCTGGTTCGGCACGGCGATGCTCTGCTACGTGACGCCCAAGGAGCACCTGGGCCTGCCCGACCGTGACGACGTGAAGGAGGGCGTCATCACGTACAAGATCGCCGCCCACGCCGCGGACCTGGCCAAGGGCCACCCGGGCGCCCAGGCCCGCGACAACGCCCTGTCCAAGGCGCGCTTCGAGTTCCGCTGGGAGGATCAGTTCAACCTGTCCCTGGACCCCGAGCGCGCCCGCGCCTTCCACGACGAGACGCTCCCCGCCGAAGGCGCCAAGGTCGCGCACTTCTGCTCCATGTGCGGTCCGCACTTCTGCTCCATGAAGATCACCCAGGACGTGCGCGACTACGCGGACAAGGTCGGCGTCAACGAAGCCCAGGCCCTGGAGCAGGGGATGAAGGAGAAGAGCGAGGAATTCAAGAAGGCGGGCCACGAGCTGTACCGCTGACGGGCGCCGGTGGGCGGGGGCCTGCACGCTCGGCCCCTGTCCGCTGGATGACAGGAACCGACACGCCATGCCATGGTGCGCTCATCCGGGCGCACCCGTCGCGCCCCATTCAATTTTGGAGGGCGTTTCCATGGACCCGAGTCAGCGCGAGGAGCAGCAGTTCGGCACGTTCATCACCGGCTCGCCGACGGCGACGTCGGATGAGAAGACGATGGGGATGCTGGCCCACCTGGGCTCCATCGCCGGTGTCGTCGTGGGCGCGGGCTTCCTGGGCTGGGCGGTGCCGCTGTTCCTGATGCTGACCAAGGGCAAGGAGTCGTCCTTCGTCCGCGCGCACGCGGTGGAGTCGCTCAACTTCCAGATCACCACCTTCATCGCGATGGCCATCTCCGCGGTGCTGATGTGCGCGGTGATCGGCTTCGTCCTGGCGCCCCTGGTGGCGATCGTGTCGATCATCTTCACGGTCATCGCCGGCCTGAAGGCCAACGACGGCGAGCTCTACCGCTACCCCGTGAACATCCGGCTGGTGAAGTAGCCCTCAGCCGCCAATGCCCATCATGGGCAGGAGCGTGGCGCCGTTTCCGGCCTCCGTGAAACGGTGCCCCTCCGGCTTCTCCCCGAGCGCGCGGCGCACGGCCACGGCCAGCTCCGCGTCCGTCGCGCCGCCCCGGATGAGCTGATGCAGCGGCGCCTGAGCCCGGCCGCCCAGGCAGCTGCGCAGGTCGCCGTTGGACGCCACCCGCACCCGGTTGCAGCCCCCGCAGAAGTTCTGCGTCAGCGGCGAGATGAACCCCACGCGCCCGCTGTCCATGCGCCAGTAGCGCGCCGGTCCGGACGTGGGCGACGCGGCGCTCTCCTGCGGCTCCTCGGTGAGGACGCTGCCGGAGGCCGCCAGGCGCTCCAGCAGCTCCGCCGTGGGCACCGGCGTGCCCTGGCCAAAGGGCATCAGCTCGATGAAGCGCGGGGTGATGCCGCGCGCGTGCGCGTACGTCACCAGCTCCGGTACCTCCGCGTCGTTGATGCCGCGCATCACCACGACGTTGAGCTTCAGCGACTGGAAGCCCGCGCCCGCCGCCGCGTCGATGCCGCGCAGCACCGCCTCGAAGTCGCCCTGCTTGGAGATGCGCCGGAACACCTCCGCGGACAGCGTGTCCAGGCTCAGGTTGAGCTGGGTGACGCCCGCGTCGCGCAGCGGCCCGGCCAGTGACTCCAGGCGGCTCGCGTTGGTGGTGATGGCCAGGTGCTCCACGCCGGGCACCGCGGCGATGCGTTTCGCGATGTCGAGGATGTCCGGCCGGGCGAGCGGCTCGCCGCCCGTCAGGCGCACGCGGCGGATGCCCATGCGCGCGAAGACGGAGACGATGCGCTCGAACTCGCCCGCGTCGAGCAGGTCCTTCTTCCCGCCCCAGGATGCCGGCGAGCAGTAGGTGCAGCGGAAGTTGCAGCGGTCCGTGACGCTCAGCCGCAGGTACGTCATGCGCCGCCCCTGCGCGTCACACAGCGGTGGGGCGAGCGGATCGGGAGCGGGCAGGGGGGCGGTCATCGCGGGGCCTTCCGCCTTCATGGATAGCAACCCCCGTGCGGAAAGGCACCGCTTCCCGCGGTCTGCCTCAGCCTTCGGTCCCGGACGCCGAGCGGATGGCGGCGGGCGGCGCGCCGATGGGCGTGGCGCTGGGGCCCACGGGCGGAGAGTCCGGCTCGTCGTCCAGGTCGGTGAGCCGCGCCAGCTCGGCCTCGGACTCCGCGGCGTCCGCGGCGGCCTGCATCGGGTTGAGCTTCTTCTCCGCCATCTCCTTCTTGATGCGGATGAGGCCCTCCTCGCCGATGTCCAGGAACGCCTTCACGACCTCGGGGTCGAACTGCGTGTTGGCGCAGCGCTTGATCTCCTGGATGGCGTTCGCGAACGTCGTGCCCTTGCGGTACGGCCGGTCGCTCGTCATCGCGTCCAGCGTGTCCGCCACCGCGAAGATGCGCGCGCCGATGTGGATCTCGTTGCGCTGGAGGTTGCGGGGGTAGCCCGCGCCGTCGTAGCGCTCCTGGTGCGACAGGACGATGTCCGCCGGCGTGGAGAGGAAGGGGATGTTCTGGATCATCTGGAAGCCGATCTCCGGATGACGCCGCATCTCCAGCCACTCGTCGGGGGTGAGCTTGCCGGGCTTGAGCAGCACCGCGTCCGGCACGCCGATCTTCCCGATGTCGTGCAGCAGCGCCCCGCGGCCGATCTCCTCCATCTCCTTGCCGTGGATGCCCATGCGGGTGGCGATGGCGGAGGTGTAGCTGACCACGCGCTGGGAGTGGTCGCTCGTCTCGTGCTCGCGCGCGTCCAGGGCCGCCACCAGCGCCAGCAGCGTGTTCTGGTACGTGTTCGCGATGTTGTGCAGCGCGCTGCGCAGCTCGGCGGTGCGGTCGCGCACCTTGCCCTCGAGCTTCTTCTGATAGCGCTTGCGAGCCATCTCGATGCGGCGCTTGGCGAGCGCGCGTTCGATGGCGCGGATGAGGTCCGTGAGCTTGGGTGGCTTGAGCAGGTAGTCCACCGCGCCCCGGCGCAGACAGTCCACGGCGGACTCGGTGTCGCCGTAGCCGGTGAGCATGATGACGGACGTGTCCGGCAGCCGCTCGCGCAGGTTCTCCAGCAGCCAGAGTCCGTCGCGGCCCGGCATCTTCATGTCGCTGATGACGAGCGGCGTCTCTTCTTCACCCGCCACGTCGAGCGCCATCTCGGCGCCGTTGGCCACGACGCAGTTGTAGCCCTCCTCACGGAGGAGCACGGAGATGACGTCGCGGACGGAATCGTCGTCGTCGACGATCAGGATTCTGGGCGGTGCGGGGGGGATGGCTTCCACGGCCGAAGATTCTAGAGGTTTCCAGGGATTAAAGGCGAACGAGTGCGAGAAATCATCACCCCCTCGCCTCCCTGCCATCCAGGGCGGGGTGCGAGCCCTGGTTCCGGAGTGAACGTCTCCGGTCCTCGAGGCATTCCCCGCCTTCCGGAGTAGGGCGGGCAGGCACGCCGCGTCAACCGCGAGCCATCGTCCCCCGGTCGTAGCGGAAGGGGGTGAGGTCCACCGAGGGCTTCTCCCCCAGCACGGCCTGGGCGACGAGCTTCGCGGTGATGGGGGCGAGCAGGATGCCGTTGCGGAAGTGGCCGGTGGCGAGGAACAGGCCGGGTGTAGGGCCCTCTCCGATGTACGGCAGCGCGTCCTGGGTCCACGGGCGGAAGCCGGCCCAGGTCTCCGTGATGGGCGCGCTGGCCAGGTCCGGGCACAGCTGCAGGGCCATGTCGAGGATCCGCGCCAGCCCCGCCGCGGTCACCTGCTTGTCGAAGCCCACGTGCTCCATGGTGCTCCCGGCGATGATCCGCCCATCCGCGCGCGGCACCAGGTAGCCCTTGGCGGACGTCACCACGCGCTCCAGCAGGGGCAGCCGCGTCTGCAGCTGCACCATCTGTCCTCGCGCCGGGCGCACCGCCTGCGCCGACACGCCCGCACCCTGGACCAGGGAGGACCACGAGCCCGCCGCCAGCACCACGGCGTCCGCGCGGAGCACCTCGCCGTCCAGGTCCACGCCCACCGCGCGGCCGTGCTCGTGCACCACGCCGCGCACGTAGCCGCTCTTGAACACCGTGCCCACGCGCGCGGCGGCCATGGTGAGCGCGCGCACGAGGAGCCGGTTGTCGACCTGGTGATCATCCGGGAAGTGCGCGGCGCCCACGGCGGCGGGGGACAGGTGGGACTCCAGCTCGCGCGCGGCCTTGCTGTCGAGCAGCTCGGCGCGCAGCCCCATGCCGTGCTGCCAGCCCACGGTGGACTCCACGTGATGGAGATCCGACTCGTCGAACGCGACGCGAAGCAGGCCGCACGGCCGGTACGCGATGTCCACGCCGGAGAGCTCGCGCAGCTCCGCGGCGAAGCTTCCATAGAGGGCGCGGCTGCGCAGGCACAGCTCGAAGAAGGGGCCCGGTCCTTCGGACTCCCACTGGGGCGCGAGGATGCCGCCCGCGGCGCTGGAGGCTTCGGCTCCGGGGATGGAGCGCTCCAGCACCGTCACGCGCGCGCCCGCCTGCCGGAGTTTCAGCGCGATGCCACAGCCCATCACGCCACCGCCCACCACGAGGACGTCGGAGGTTGCCATGCGCCGCTTGTGCTCAAGCGAGCACGGGTTTGCAAGCGTCAAGACAGGCCATGACCCGGGGTGACTTGACGGTGAGGCCTCCGGTCGTTAACCCTAGGGCCGTGCGTTCCACGTCCCTGCATCATCACCATGCGCATCATCGGCCGGCCCATGACGGGACCGTTCGCCGCGCGCATGCCTGGGTGACGCACTAGAACGCACCCACTTCCGGCAGATGCCGCAGTGATCGAAGGCCCGTCCCCCCAGGACGGGCCTTTTTTCGTTTCCGCCACCGCAGTCCCCCGAGCCCACCCATGTTGAAGATTGCCCTGCCCAACAAAGGACGTCTGTCCGAGGAAGTGCGCGAGCTGTTCAACGACGCGGGCCTGGAGGTGCGCGCTCGGGGCGAGCGGGCCCTCACCGCATCGCTGGGCGGCGAGTTCGAAGCCATCTTCGTCCGCGCCCAGGACATCCCGGAGTTCGTCGCGGATGGCGCCGCGCAGGCGGGCGTCACCGGCTGGGATCTGGTGAACGAGGCCGGGCGCGAGCTGGAGCCGCTGATGGACCTGGAGTTCGGCCGCTGCCGGTTGGTGGTGGCCGCGCGCGACGAGAGTGGCATCTCCCGCGTGGAGGACGTGAAGGAGGGGATGCGGGTGGCCTCCTGCTTCCCCCGGCTGACGCAGGCCTTCTTCCAGCAGCGAGGGCAGAAGGTGACAGTGGTGCCGGTGAGCGGCGCGGCGGAGATCGCTCCGCACCTGGGCATCGCGGACATCGTGGTGGACCTCACGTCCACGGGGTCCACGCTGAAGATGAACGGCCTCAAGGAAGTGGCCACCGTGCTGGAGTCGAGCGCCCGGCTGGTGGCGTATCCGCGCAATGACTCGGAGGCCCGGCGCGCGCTGGAGGAGCTGACGCAGGCGCTGGGGTCGGTGCTGGCGGCGCGCGGGCGGCGCTACCTGATGGCCAACGTCCCGAAGACGTCCCTGGAGCAGGTGCGCGAAGTGCTGCCCGGCCTCAACGGCCCCACGGTGGTGGACGTGATGAACGGGGGGCACTTCGTCGCGGTGCACGCGGTGGTCTCGTCGCGGAACCTCTACCGCACGGTCAACGCGCTGAAGGCGCTGGGCGGGCAGGGCATCCTCGTCACGCGCATCGAGAGGTTGATGGCATGAGCGCCTCCATCCTCAAGTACCAGGGCGCATTGTCCTCGCTGGAGCCTGACGCGCAGCGGAGGCTGTTGGCCCGCACGGGGGAGTCGGATGCCCTGGTGGCTTCCCGTGTCCAGGCACTCATTGCCCGGGTCCGCACGGAAGGTGACCGGGCCCTCTTCGACTTCGCGCGGGAGTTCGACCGCGTGGAGCTGGCGGCCCTGGAGGTTCCGCGTGAACGGTGGAACGCGGCGTTGGAGTCGATTCCCTCCGACGTGCGCGAGGCACTGACCCGTGCGGCGCGCAACATCGCCCGGGCTCATGCGGCGCAGCGGCCCCAGTCCATCGAAGTGGAGACGGAGCCCGGGGTCATCGTGGGGCGCCGGCCGGATCCGCTGAGCCGCGTCGGTGTGTATGCCCCTGGCGGCCGGGCGGTGTACCCCAGCAGCGTGCTCATGGGCGTGGTCCCCGCGAAGGTCGCGGGCGTGGGCGAGATCACCGTCTGCTCGCCGCCAGGGCCGGATGGCTTGCCTGGCGCGGGTGTGCTCGCGGCGGCAGCGCTCGCGGGCGCGGATCGGGTGTTCGCATTGGGCGGTGCGGGCGCGGTGGCCGCGCTGGCCTACGGCACCCAGAGCGTTCCCCGCGTGGACCGCATCGTCGGACCGGGCAACGCGTACGTAGCGGCCGCGAAGCTTCAAGTGGTGGACGCCGTCGCCATCGACGCGCCCGCGGGCCCGAGCGAAATCCTGGTGGTCGCCGACGCGAGCGCCCGTCCGGACGCCGTGGCGCGTGAGTTGCTGGCCCAGGCGGAGCACGACCCCGAGGCCTGCTGCGTGGCGCTGGTGGTGGGCGCTCCGCTGGCGCAGGCGGTGCGGGACGCGGTGGAGCAGCAGGCCCGCATCGCCCGGCGTGGCGACATCGTCCTTTCCGCGCTGGGGAGCCGGGGCGCGGTGCTGCGCATCGATTCGCTGGAGGAGGCGTGGCCCTTCGTCGCGGAGTTCGCTCCGGAGCACCTGCTGCTCGCGACGGCGAAGCCCTCGGAGGACCTGGCGCGGGTTCGAAACGCGGGCACGGTGTTCGTGGGACAGCGCGCGTCGGTGGCCTTTGGTGACTACCTCACCGGTGCGAACCACGTGCTGCCCACGGCGGGACTGGCCCGGGCGTACTCGGGGCTGAGCGTGCTGGACTTCTACCGGTGGACCACGTGGCAACGCGTGACACCGGAAGCGGCGGCGGCGATGGCGGACGACGTGGGGACGCTGGCGGACAGCGAGGGCCTCTTCGCTCACGCGGCCGCGGCTCGGGCCTGGAGGGTGCCGTGATTCCATTCCGCGAGACGTACCGGGACATCCCTTTGTACTCCCCGGCGAAGAAGCCGTGCCGGGTGGACCTGAGCGACAACACCAACCTCTTCGGCGCACCTCCGTCCGCGGATCGCGTGCTGCGGGAGGAGGGCTTCCTTCGGCTGGCTCGCTATCCCGCCGGATATGCGCCGGACCTCAAGCGCGCAGTGGCAGCCTACGCGGGCGTCGCGGTGGAGAACGTGACGACGGGCTGCGGCTCGGACGACGTCATCGACTGTGCGCTGCGGGCCTTCCTGGAGCCCGGGGACGCGGTGGCCTTTCCGGATCCCACGTTCGTGATGGTGCCCATGTTCGCCCGGCTGAGCGCGCTCAAGCCCGTGCCCGTGCCGCTGCGCTCGGACCATGGGCTGGACGTGGACGGCCTGCTCGCCACGGGGGCGAAGCTCATCTACGTGTGCACGCCGAACAACCCCACCGGCACGGTGGCCTCGCGCGCGGCGCTGGAGCGGCTGGTGGACTCCGCTTCGGGCGTGGTGCTTGTTGATCAGGCCTATGTGGAGTTCACGCGGGGCGGGGACTTCCTCGACTTGGCGCGGACGCGGCCCAACGTGCTGGTGACGCGCACGATGTCCAAGGCGTTCGGACTCGCGGGCCTGCGGGTGGGCTGGGGCGTCGGGGCGCCGTCGCTGGTGGCGGAGGTGGAGAAGGCCCGGGGGCCCTACAAGCACACGGCGCTGGGCGAGGCCGTGGCGGTGGCCGCGCTCACGGATGACGTCGCGTGGATGGAGGCCTGCGCGGCGGAGGCGGTGGTGAACCGCGAGCGGCTGCGCGGCGCCTTGAAGGCGCTGGGGCTGGAGCCGCTCCCTTCGGAGGGCAACTTCCTCCTCGTCCCCGTGCCGGAGGCGCGGCAGGTGGGCGAGGCGCTGCGGGAGCGCAACGTGAACGTGCGGGTGTTCGAAGGGCTCACGGGCGTGGGCGATGCGCTGCGCATCGGCTGCGGTCCCTGGCCGATGATGGCTTCAGCGCTGAAGGCCCTGAAGGAGGTGCTGTGATGCGGGTGACCCTGTTCGACTATGGCGCGGGCAACCTGCACTCGCTGATCAAGGCGCTGGCCACCACACCCGGCGCGGACGTGCGTGTGCAGGAGGATCCACTGCGCGCGCTGGATACCGACGTCCTGGTGCTTCCCGGCGTGGGAGCATTCGGTTCGGCGGCGGCGCGGCTCGCTCCGGGACGCGAGGCGATGCGCAAGGCGCTGGATGCCGGCCTGCCGTGCCTGGGCATCTGCCTGGGCATGCAGCTGCTCTTCGAGGAGAGCGACGAGGGGGCAGGGCAGGGACTCGGCTACTTCCCGGGCCGGGTGACCCGGCTGGCCGCGCGCCATGTTCCTCAAATTGGCTGGAACGACATTGAGGAGGACCGGGCGCTCCAGTCCGCGCGCTTGTCCACCGTGTACTACGCGCACAGCTTTGTCTGCCGCGCCGTGGATGCGCGCGAAGTGGTGGGCTGGACCACCCACGAGGGCGACCGGTTCCCCGCCTCCGTGCGGCGCGGCAACGTGCTGGGCGTGCAGTTCCACCCGGAGAAGTCCTCCCACGCGGGCGTGCGCTTCGTGCAGGCATTCCTCCAGGAGGTGTCCTCATGATCGCCATCCCGGCCATCGACCTGAGGGAAGGGGCGTGCGTGCAGCTCGTGGGGGGCTCCTACGATGCGGAGCGCGTGCGCGTGAATGATCCGCTGGATGCCTTGAAGCAGTGGCTCGCGTTGGGCTTCCGCACGTTCCACGTCGTGGACCTGGACGCGGCGCTGGGCAAGGGCTCCAACGCGGATGTGGTGGCCCGGCTGGTGTCGCATGCCCCGGGCCTGACCTTCACGGTGGGCGGCGGTGTTCGTGAGGCGTCGCGCGTGGAGGCGGTGCTCGCGGGCGGGGCGTCCTCGGTCGTCGTGGGGACCCGCGCCATCGAGGACCTGGCCTGGCTCACCGAGGTCGCGGAGCGCTTCCCCGGCCGCGTGGTGGTCGCCGCGGACGTGAAGGGCCGCGAGGTCGTGACGCGCGGCTGGACGTCCGGCAGCGCTCGCGACATCCGCGACGTGCTGTCCGCGCTGGAGCCCCTGCCGCTGGGCGGGATGCTTGTCACCGCGGTGCACAAGGAGGGGCAGCTGGGCGGCGTGGACCTGCCCTTGATGGAGGAGGTGGCCCGTTCGAGCCGGCACCGGCTCTACGCCTCCGGCGGCGTGACGACGCTCGAGGACCTGCGCTCGCTGGCGAAGGTGGGCGCATACGGAGCGGTGGTGGGCATGGCGCTGTACACGGGTCGGTTGGATGCGCGCGCGGTCGCGCGGGAGTTCACGCAATGAGCACGGTCACCACGGTCGTCCGCGAAACGAAGGAGACCCAGGTCACGGTGGAGCTGGCGCGCGGAACCGGCGTGGCCCGGGTGGACACGGGCCTCAAGTTCTTCGACCACATGCTCGCCACGTTCGCGCGCTACGCGGGGCTGGACCTGACCCTGCACGCCCGCGGAGACCTGCGCCACCACCTGATGGAGGACGTGGCCATCACCCTGGGCACCGCCGTCCAGCGCGTCATCCCCGCCACCGCCGCGCGTTACGGCGAGCGCACCCTGCCCATGGATGACGCCCTGGTGCAGGCGTGCCTGGACGCAGGCGGGCGCTTCTACTACCGGGGCCCGTTGAAGAACCGGCTGTACGAGCACTGGATGCGCTCGTTCTGCGAGCACTCGCGCATCACGCTCCACCTGCGCGTGCTGCGCGGCAAGGACAGCCACCACCTCACCGAGGCGGCCTTCAAGGCGCTGGGGCTCGCGCTGCGCGACGCGATGGTGGACTCCGGCGTCGTCTTCAGCATGAAGGGCAGTGTCTCCCTGGAGGTGAAGTGATGCTCCGCCGACGGATCATCGTCTGCCTGGACGTGAAGGGCGGCCGAGTGGTGAAGGGCGTCCAGTTCGAGGGCCTGCGCGACGTGGGCGACCCGGTGGAGCTGGCCCGGCGCTATGAGGAGGCGGGAGCGGACGAGGTGACCTTCCTGGACATCTCCGCGAGCGCCGAGGAGCGCCAGACGCTGTGGGACCTGGTCCAGCGTACCGCTGAGCGCCTCTTCATCCCACTCACGGTGGGCGGAGGCGTGCGCACCGTGGACGACGTGGGCCGCGCGCTGCGGGCCGGCGCGGACAAGGTGAGCATCAACTCCGCGGCCGTGGCCACGCCGGAGCTGCTCACCGGCTGCGCGGAGCGCTTCGGCGCCCAGTGCGTGGTGGCCAGCATCGACGCGAAGCGCGAGGGCGACCGCTACCGCGTCTATACGCACGGTGGCAGGCGGCCCACCGTCCTGGACGCCGTGGCCTGGGCGAAGGAGTGCGTCCGGCGCGGCGCGGGCGAGGTGCTGCTCACCAGCATCGACCGGGACGGGGCGCGCACGGGCTATGACCTGGACCTGACCCGCGCGGTGGCGGAGGCGGTGGACGTGCCCGTCATTGCCTCCGGGGGCGCGGGCCGCGCGGAGCACGTGCGCGATGCCCTGACCCTGGGCGCGGCGGACGCGGCGCTCGTCGCCGGCATCCTCCACGACGGCCTCACCACGGTGGGCGCCTTGAAGTCCCTGCTGAACGACAACGGCATCGCCATCCGGAGCACGACATGAACGCGGACCCGCGAGACTTGATGGAGGCCGCCGCCGACGTGGCGCGCAAGGCCGGTGACGTGGCGCTGGACTTCTTCCGGCGCGGCATCGCCGTGGACACCAAGAGCGACGGCACGCCCGTGACGGTGGCGGACCGCACCGCCGAGTGGACCGCTCGCGAATGGCTGGAGGCGCGCTTCCCCCAGGACGGCATCCTGGGCGAGGAGTTCGGCGAGTCCCGGCCGGGCGCGAAGCGCCGGTGGATATTGGATCCCATCGACGGCACGAAGACGTTCATCCGGGGCGTGCCGCTGTGGGGCACGCTGGTCGCGGTGGCGGAAGGGGAGACCATTCTCGCGGGCGCGGCCTACTTCCCGGCCGTGAACGAGCTGGTCGTCGCGTCGCCGGGCCTGGGCTGCTTCTGGAACGGCTCCGCGGCGCACGTGTCGGAGCAGGACTCGCTGGCGCAGGCCGTGGTGCTCGTCACCGATGAGCGCTTCCTCCAGAACCCCGCGAAGGGCGCGGCCTGGAAGGAGCTGTCCCGGCAGGCGTCCCTCTCCCGCACGTGGGGGGACTGCTACGGCTATCTCCTCGTCGCCACCGGCCGCGCGGAGGTCATGGTGGACGAAGGCCTGTCGCCCTGGGACGCGGCGGCCCTGCAGCCCATCATCGAGGAGGCGGGCGGCGTCTTCACCGACTGGAAGGGCACTCGCACGGCGTTCGGCGGTGACGGCATCGCCACCAACGCGGCGCTGTCGCAGCGCGTGCGCGAGCTGCTGCGCACGGGAGTCCAGCCATGACGTTGGAGCTCTCCAGGCTCGACTTCGACAAGGGCCAGGGACTGGTGACGGTGGTGACGCAGGACGCGAGCACCGGCGACGTGCTGATGGTGGCGCACGCAGACCGCGAGGCGCTGGAGCGCACGCTCGCCACGGGCGAGATGCACTACCGCTCCCGCACGCGCGGCCTCTGGCACAAGGGCGCCACCAGCGGGAACACCCAGAAGGTCGTCTCCCTCACCGCGGACTGCGACGGAGACGCGGTGCTCGCACGCGTGCGCAAGGCCGGCCCCGCGTGCCACACCGGCGAGGAGACGTGCTTCGGCGAGGGCCGCTGGGACGCGCTCGCGCACCTGGACGCGACGCTCTCCGCCCGCGCGGCCGGCTCCCAACCCGAAGGCGCGAAGCCCAGCTACACCCGGCGCCTCCTGGAGGACCGGAACCTGCGCCTGAAGAAGGTGGGGGAGGAGGCCGCGGAGCTCGTCACCGCCTGCGCGGACGCGGACACGCACCGGGCCGCGGAAGAGGCCGCCGACGTGCTCTTCCACGCGCTCGTCGCGGTGCGGGCCCTGGGCGTGACGCTGGACGATGTGAAGGCCGTCCTCGCCGCCCGCGCACGTCCAAAATCACCCTGAACTCCCCGGATAGCCCGGCGTGTCGGTTGCGACCCAGGCGGAGTTGTCCAGCTGCACTGCATCCTCACAGCGTGGCTGGCACACAGGCGCGCCAAAGGTGCATGGGTGTGTCCGCTACTCTTCAACCGCCTTTGTGATCCTGGTACAGATTCCGCCCTGCGACACGGGCCGTGCCCGACGAAGCGGCCCCGTCGTCATCAGCGTTAGCGTTCGCATCCCGGAGGCTTCGTGTCTGCCACGTACCAATCCGAACTCATCGACCGCGTCCTGTTCTCGCGGTGGCACAACCCGCCGACGAAGGACGATGTCCAGGCCATCATGGCGCAGATGGAGGACGCGACGCAGCGGCTGGGGCAGAACGTGCTCTACATCGCGTCCATCAGCCCCAAGGCGAAGGTTCCCGACGCGACCGAGCGCGCGCACCTGAACCAGATGGTCGCCGAGGGCCGCCGCTACTGTGAGCAGTCCTGGCTCGTGTACGAGGGCACGGACCTGCAGCACAACCTGCAGCGAGTCATCATCTCGGGCGTGCTCATCCTCACGCGCACGTTCGACAACTACCTGTCGGTCGCCAAGTCGGCGGACGCAATCGTCAAGGACGTGTCCACCGCCCTGAAGAAGGACGCGTCCGGCATCTTCCGCCAGGCGCGCGACCGCGGCCTCATCGCCTGAAGACCCACGCGGGCGACGTCGGAGCCCCTCCGACGCCGCGTGCGTGATGGCGCCCGTGTCTACCGGGCGCCGATGATCTCCAGCTCCTTCAGCTCCACCCCCGGCCGCTCCGGAAGGACGCTCACCGCGTCCACGTCGAGCAGGGGGACCCCGGGCTTGCAGATCTCCCACCTGCCCGTGCCGTGGAAGCGGCAGACGGTGGGATCCACGAAGAAGCCCTTGCCCCCCGGCTGCGCGTGCCCCACGCCGTCCGGCGCGCGGACGTGTGCCCGCAGGGAGCCCGGCCCCGTGGCCCGCACCTGGAAGGACACCACATACTTCAGCGACGGCGCGTACCCCAGCCGCAGCGCGGCGTCCGTGCCCGCGTCCGCCATGGGCAGCTTCACCCCGGACAGCTCGTCCCGGTCGAACGCGCGGAAGGCATCTCCGGGCCCCGTCGGCTGATCCGGCTCGATGGGCTTCGTCTCCACCGCGTCCGCCCTGTTCAGCGTCGCCAGCATGGGCGCCCGCTGGGCCTGATGCACCGCCGCCGCGTTCAGGAGCGGCGCGGGCAACTGCCCCGTCTTCACGCACGTGGGCGCCAGCGCCTCCGTGAGCGCCAGCAGCTGCGGCTCCACCTCCGGCCCCGTCACGGCCGCGGGGCCCACGGCCTGGCGCGCGAGCTCCTGGCAGGCCGCGCCCAGGGCGGGCCCCGCGTGCTCCAGGCTCCAGCTTGCCTCCTGGAGGGGCGGGTTCTCCCGGCGCGCGGCCTCCTGCAACGCACGTGTGACGGCCTGGCCGCAGGGATTGTCAGCGGGCGCACACCGCTCGCACAGGGTGGCGAGCAGCTCGCGGGGCAGGTCGTCCTTCGCCGTGAGGGGCGCGCGGGAGGCCAGGGCAGGGCCCCGGGCGCAGGCGGCCGCGGGAGGCGTGGGGCAGTCGCCGAGCTGGCGGCGTGCGTCACTCCAGGCCGTGCCCGCGTCCCCTCCGGTGCCTCCGTCGCTCTGGAGGAGGTCCCCCAGGACGGCGTCCAGGCCCCGGCACGCGGCGGGGCCCAGGTCGGGCGGGGTGATCTTCACAGGGGCCGCGCCCGGCGCCTTCCCGGGGGCCGGAGCGGGCGGGGCTTGATGCGACACGTAATAGAGGCGCGCGAACGCCAGCAGCGCTACTAGCATCAAGAGAAGCGTGTGGAGCGGGAAGCGACGCACGAGCAAACTCCTTGATTCCGACCGGGACCGGGGGTTATCAGCGCCCGCGAGTTCCATCCGCAAAAATGACCGGAGGCGTGTGTGGCTGAGACTTTCGACGTGGTGATCATCGGCTCGGGTCCTGGCGGCTATGTGGGCGCCATCCGCGCGGCCCAGCTCGGGCTGAAGACGGCCATCATCGAAAAGGACAAGCGCCTGGGTGGCACGTGTCTGCACCGCGGCTGCATCCCCACCAAGTCGCTCCTGTGGACGGCGTCGCTCTTCCACCACATCAAGGAGTCGTCCGACTTCGGCATCGACGTGGCGAACCCGACCGTGAACTGGGCCAACGCCCAGAAGCACAAGGACAAGGTCGTCACGAAGGGTGCCAACGGCATCGACTTCCTGATGAAGAAGAACAAGATCACCGTGGTGAAGGGCCACGGCCGCATTGCCGGCAAGGGCAAGGTGGAGGTCACGGCGGAGGACGGCTCCAAGCAGACCCTGGAGACGAAGAACATCATCATCGCCACGGGCTCAGTGCCCAAGTCCCTGCCGAACGTGGCGGTGGACCACAAGCGGGTGATGAACAGTGACTCCATCCTGACCATCGACCGCATCCCCAAGAGCATCATCGTCCTGGGCGCGGGCGCGGTGGGCTGCGAGTTCGCCTCCGTGTTCAACCACGTGGGCAGCAAGACGGCCATCGTGGAGTACATGCCCGCGCTGCTCCCCATCGAGGACGCGGACATCTCCAAGGAGCTGGACAAGATCTTCCGCCGCCGCGGCATCGACGTGCACACGGGCTCCGCGGTGCAGAAGGTGGAGCACACGGCGGACGGCGTGCGCGTCACCATGAAGGTGGGCGAGGAGACCAAGACGCTGGAGGCCGAGATCCTCCTGTCGGCGGTGGGCCGCGCGCCCGTCACCGAGGACGTGGGCCTCAACAAGACGTCCATCCAGGTGGACCGCGGCTTCATCAAGGTCGACACGCTGTGCCGCACCAGCGAGCCCAACGTCTACGCCATTGGCGACGTCATCCCCACGCCGATGCTGGCGCACATGGCCTCCGCCGAGTGCGTGATGGTGGTGGAGCACATCGCCGGGAAGAACCCCGCGCCCATCAACTACGACCTGACCCCGTCCGCCACGTACTGCTACCCCGAGGTGGCGTCCGTGGGCCTCACGGAGAAGAAGGCCAAGGAGCGCGGCTACGACGTGAAGGTGGGCATCGCCCCCTTCGGCGCCGTCACCAAGTCGGCCATCTCCAACGAGTCGGTCGGCCTCATCAAGATCGTCTCCGACAAGAAGTACGACGAGGTGCTGGGCATCCACATCATCGGGCCGCACGCCACGGAGCTGCTCGCCGAGGCCTGCGTCGCGATGAAGCTGGAGATCACCACCGAGGAGCTGGCCCACACCATCCACGCGCACCCGACGCTCTCCGAAATCATGCACGAGGGCGCCGAGGCCACGCTGGGTCACCCGCTGCACTTCTAGCGGGCGCGGCGGCCCGGCCTCTTCTGGCCGGGCCCGCCGTAGAGCGCCGACAGTGAGGCCGCCAGCGCGGCCAGCCGTTGGCGCAGCGCTTCCGGGGCGAGCACCTCCACGCCCGCCCCGATTTCGCACAGCTGGGAGACCGCGATGGACTCCCGCTCGAAGTCCAGCGTCACCTTCCGCTTCCCACCGCGTGCCGCGGGCGCCTTGTCGATGCGCTCACCGTCGGCCGGGGGACGCATCCTCCGCAGCGCCGCTTCCCCTTCCTGCGTGCAGGAGAGCGTGACCTCGTAGCGGGGGCGCTCGGTGGCGAACTTCGCGCACCAGTCCTTCCAGAACGCGGGCAGGTCGAAGCCCTGCGGGCGGGTGAAGCCCTGGGGGGAAAGCCGCACGTCGCCAATGCGCCCGCCCCGGAAGACGCGCGGGCCCTTGTCCGTCCCCGCGACGAGGTACCAGCGGTCCGCCTTGATCACGAGCCCGTAGGGGTCCACCGTCCGGCGGGAGCGGGCGCCGTCGAAGTCCTGGTAGCTCAGCGACACGCGGCGGTCCTGCCAGGCTGCGTCGCGCAGCTTGCCCAGGTGCGGCAGGGGCTCGCGGCCGGTGAACCAGCCGGAGGCGTCCACGTGCAGCCGCTGGCGCGCGTGCTCCAGCGCCGGCTGCTGGAGGGTGGGGAGGGCCGCGGCCAGCTTCACCAGTCCCGTGCGCAGCGGCCCGGACAGGCCCAGGTCGTCCAGGGCTCCCGGGGCGCCCACGGTGGCCAGGGCCTGGAGCTCCGGGCGGGTGAGGCCGGTGAGCTGCGTGCGCCAGCCCTCCATCAGGGCCACGCCGCCGGTGGCGCCGCGGGTGGCGTAGACGGGGACGCCCGCGGTGGAGAGGGCGTCCAGGTCCCGGTGCACGGTGCGGCTGGAGACCTGGAGCTCGCGCGCCAGCTCGCCCACGGTGCTGCGAGAGCGCGCCTGGAGGCGCATCAACAGGTGGACGAGGCGATCCGCGCGCATGGGCCCTCTGGGTTTCGGGAGAGGTGCAGCCTGGGCCGGCAATCATGACAGGGGTTGTCAGGATTGGGGATGCAGGGTGGCGCGTGAAAGGGGAGCACTGACATGAAGCCACTCGAAGGACAGGTGGCCCTGGTCGCGGGAGCGACGCGGGGCGCGGGCCGGGGAATCGCGACGATGCTGGGAGCGGCGGGGGCCACGGTGTACTGCACCGGGCGCAGCGTAAGGGGTGGGCTTGCGAGCGGAGCCTCGCGGCCGGAGACGATTGAAGAGACGGCGGAGCAGGTGACGGCGCTGGGCGGGAAGGGCATCGCGGTGCGGGTGGACCACACCGTGGAGGAGGAGGTGGAGGCGCTGTGTCAGCGCATCCGCGCGGAGGCCGGGAAGCTGGACGTGCTGGTCAACGACATCTGGGGCGGGGAGACGCTGCACGAACTGGGGCTGCCGTTCTGGAAGCAGTCTCCGGCGAAGGCGCGGCTGATGTTCGACCGCGCCGTGTACACGCACGTGGTCACCAGCCGCTACGCGGTGCCGCTGATGCTGGAGCGCGACCGGGGGCTCATCGTGGAGGTGACGGATGGAGACTCGTTCGGCTACCGGGGCGGCGTCTCGTACGACGTGACGAAGATGGCGGTCATCCGGCTGGCCTTCGCGATGTCGAGGGACCTGCGCCGCACGAACATCACGGCGCTGGCGGTGACGCCGGGGTTCCTGCGCTCCGAGGAGATGCTGGATGGCTTCGGGGTGAAGGAGGCGAACTGGCGCGACGCGGTGAAGAACGTCCCGGACTTCATCGCGTCGGAGACGCCGTCGTATGTGGGCCGCGGGGTGGCGGCGCTCGCGGCGGATCCGAACGTCCACCGCAGGGCGGGGCGCGTGGTCGCGTCGTGGACCCTGGCGCGCGAGTACGGGTTCACAGACCTGGATGGCTCGCAGCCGCACTGGGCGGATTACTTCGAGCGGACGTATGGGAAGCCGTACACGGTCGCGGATGAGGCCGCCTATGCGTCATGGCTTGGCGGCTCCATCGAGATTGTCTGCCCGGACTGGCCGAAATACTGACCGTGCACGGCCCATCCCCGGCGGCCGGGCGAAGCGCTATGGTCTGACGCGAGAGGTCGCGAACATGGCCAAGGGGCACCGCAGGAACGACGAGCCGGATCGGATCGACGAGACCCGGGTCGCACCGTTGGACGACGACCTGGACGAGACGGACGAGGTCCGCACCGAGCAGACCCAGGTGCCGCCCGCGGTGCAGCGCGACGCCGCGGAGGCAGCCCGTTCCTCCGCGGCGACTCCCGGCCGGAAGTCCTGGGGCAACCAGGCGCGGACCGCGCCCCCCACGAGTGCGGCCCCGCGCGCACCTGAGTTCACGGGCCTGGAGACGCGGATGACGCCGCCTCCCGTTCCCGACGATGACCTGGTCCTGGAGACCCGCGTGGATGGGCTGTCGCCCCCGCCACCGCCTCCAGGCCCGGGCGCGTGGGAGGAGGAAGACGACGCTGCGTTCGCTGCTCCGGCGACCACCGCGCGTCCGTCGCGTGAGGGCGAGGGTGCCAGGCAGGGGCGCACGGGAGAGGGTGGTCGCCCACCGCGTGGAGGCGCCCGCGAGAACGGGCAGGGCGCTCCAGAGGCCGTGCGCCCCGGTCGCGCGGTGACGCGCGAAGAAGGCCAGGACCTTCCGGAGATCGTCCGTCCCAATCGCGGTGGTGGCTCGCGCGACGAAGGCCAGGGCCTTGCGGAGAACGCACGCTCGGGCCGTGGCGGCTCGCGCGAAGAAGGGCAGGGTCTTCCTGAGAACGCACGTTCGGGCCGTGGCGGCTCACGCGACGAAGGCCAGGGCCTTGCTGAGAACGCACGCTCGGGTCGTGGTGGCTCGCGTGACGAAGGTCAGGGCCTTCCGGAGATCATCCGCCCGAGTCGCGGCGGTGCTCGCGAAGAAGGCCAGGGCCTTCCGGAGATCGCCCGCCCTCCCCGAGGAGCGGGCTCCGCTCGTGGCGGTGCGCGCGAAGAGGGCCAGGGCCTTCCTGAAATCGCCCGCCTGGGCCGTGACGGCGCGAAGCAGGGGGAGGGCTTCGAGCTGCCGGAGATCATCCGCGCGGGCCGTGGCGCCGAGCTGGACGGCAGCTCTTCCGAGCCTCCTCGCAAGGCCAGCCGGCCGGAGCCGATGATCTTCGCTCCACTCCCGTCCGCGCAGGCGGCGAGCCAGTCCGAAGCGACGCCCGAGCTGCGCACGATGTTCGCCACCCACTCCGCGCTGCTCGCGGAGCGCCTCAAGGCCGAGCTCCAGCACAAGATCTACGGCCGCTCCCCGCACCGCATCCTCCGCGTGGACGAACCCGAAGGCCCCAGCACCGCGGGCGGCAAGCAGGCCCGTCAGGCCATCTCGCTCGTGGACCGCAAGGGGAGCGCCCCCGCGCTCGTCGCGGGCTGGGTGGACGTGGCCAAGGGACAGGCCTCGCTGCGCAACCACGAGGCCGTGGCCAAGCGCTACGAGTTCCAGCACGGCACGCCGCTGGAGCTGGTCCCGGAGGAGTACGAGAAGTTCCTCACCGACGTGGACGAAGTGCTGCGCACCGCCGCCATCCAGGTCCGCATCCTCGTGCCGGACGAATCCGCGCCCACGCGCGCCACCGTCGGTCAGCAGGCACCGCGCGCCTCCGGCCTCGCCGTGCGCTGGGTGATGCTGCTCGTCATCGTGGCCTTCCTGCTGGGGCTCGGCGCAGGCGCCACGCTGCTCCGCGGCGGCTGAAGGCCCGTCACTGTCCGCTGAACGAAGGGGCGCTGCGCACCGGTGCGATGGCCCGGCCGCCGCGCCCCTTCCACCTTGGTGTCTCCCCATCCGGCCGGAGGCACCCATGGCGTCACCCCATCGCCGTCCGAAGTCCCACTTGCGCAAGCTGCTGGGCGGCTGCGTCGTGTCCGTCGCGCGGGCCTTCGCCCCCACCTCCGTGCTCGCGGACGGTCCTCCGGTGATGGATGTCCGGCCGCGTTACGGACGCATTCCGGTCCCGGGCCGCGACTCTCAAGCGCTCGGAATCCGAGGTGCGGATCCACGCCTCGGTGGATGACGCGGGAGTGACAGCGGGGCGGGGTGCCCCGTGGTACGGTGCTCGCGTCATTTTTCAGGGGGACATTCACGAGTGCCCGCCCTGGAAACCTCGTGAGCCCCACCATGCGCAGACTTTCTCTGCTGGCCCTCTGCCTCGTCGTCGCCACCGCGTGTTCATGCGGCGACAAGGACTCGAAGGGCGGCCCCTCGCAGACCGGCACCGCGCCGACTCCGCCCTCGAAGTCCCCTGGCCTCGCCGTCGAGCCGCTGCCCGAGCCTCCCGCGCTGAAGATCGACGCCGAGGACGCTGCGTCGCAGGGCCCGCTCTCCATCGCGGCCGCGCGGCCGACGGGTCAGGTCTACGGCAGCGCCCGGCCGACCATCACCTTCACCAAGCCGATGATCGCCCTGGGCTCGGTCGCCGCGGAGCGTGGCCTGGCGGCCCCCGCGACCATCACCCCCGCGCTGCAAGGCGAGTGGCGCTGGCTGGGCTCCGCGAGCGTGGAGTTCGTGCCCAGCGCACCCGTGAAGCTGAGCACGCAGTACACGGTGACGGTGCCCGCGGGCCTCAAGGCCATGGACGGCACCGCGCTGGCGCAGCCGTACACCTTCCAGTTCGAGACGCCGCGCCCCTCGCTCCAGTCCACGCAGCCGGAGCCGGAGTTCCGCTGGCTGCAGCCGGAGCAGATCTTCACGCTGACCTTCAACCAGGCCGTGAAGGACCTGGCGCAGCACGCGCGCCTGGAGCCCGCGACCGGCGCGCCCGTGCCGCTCACGCTGGTGAAGACGTCGCCGCTCGCGGACGTGAAGGAGGTGCAGGTGGGCAGCGGCCCGGAGCGTCGCTCCCAGGACCGGCGCGTGCGGTACGAGCTCAAGCCCGCGCAGAAGCTGCCCTCGGGGACGCAGTTCACCCTGGTGGTGGACGGTGAGCTGACGGGCACGGACGGCCCGCTGCCCATGGGCGAGGCGGTGAGCCACCCCTACGCCACCTACGGCGCGCTGAAGGTGGAGTCCGCGGGCGCGTGCGTGTTCACCTGGGGCGAGGAGCAGTGCTCCTACGGCCCGCTCATCCTCTTCACGTCCAACGAGCTGGACGCCGCCTCGCTCAAGGGCAAGGTGACGCTGGAGCCGAAGGCGGAGATCGACTGGGACCGCGTGCAGACGCAGCTGCCGTGGGCGGGCTCGGAGGTGAAGCACCCCTACGTGTCGCTGCCCGGCCGCTACCGCCCCGGCACCACGTACAAGATCAAGGTCGCGGAAGGATACAAGGACCTCTTCGGCCAGACGGGCCCCGCCTTCCAGGGCCAGGTGAAGCTGTCGGACGTGGAGCCGTCCTTCGACTCCGGCTCGCGCGAGGCGCTGGTGGAGGCGTCCGGTGACGGCTCCATCCCCATGGTGACGACCAACGTCCCGGAAGTGCAGGCGGAGGTGTGGTCGCTGTCTCCCGCGCAGCTCGCGCAGCTCATCGACACCAACGAGTGGCCGTCCTCGGAGCCCTACCGGACGACGTTGGACACGAAGTCCGCGCGCAACGTGGAGCGCACCACGCCGCTCGACCTGCGCCCGGCGTTCAACGGGGCGAAGACGGGCCTGTTCCTCGCGCGGCTCGAAGCGCCGTCGCTCAAGCAGAAGTATCCGCGCCGCGTGATTGGCCAGGTGACGGACCTGGCGGTGCACGCGAAGCTGGGCGCGGCCTCCGGCGTGGTGTGGGTGACGTCGCTGGCGACGGGCGCCCCGGTGCCGGACGCGCAGCTGACGCTCTGGGACAAGCAGGGCACGGAGCACTGGACGGGCACGACGGACGCCAACGGCCTGGCGAAGGTGCCGGGCCTGTCGGAGCTGCTCAAGCCCAAGAGCGAGTCTTCCTGGGACACGCCCTGGGCCATGGTGTCCGCGGTGAAGGACACGGACATCGGCGTGACGCTGTCCACGTGGGAGGGCGGCATGTCGCCCGGCGCGTTCTCGCTGCAGAGCGCGTGGGAGGGCCGCGTCGCGGACAGCCTGGGCTTCGTGTTCGCCGACCGCGGCATCTACCGCCCCGGTGACGACGTGATGCTCAAGGGCGTGGCGCGCTACCGCCGCCTGGGCGTGCTCAAGTCGCCGGCCGCGAACACGAAGGCGCAGGTGACGGTGACCAGCTCGCGCGGCGAGAAGGTCTTCCAGACGGAGGCCACCGTCACGAAGTACGGCACCTTCCGCGCGGACCTCAAGCTGGGCAAGGACATGCCGCTCGGCTACTACGACGTGGCCGCGAAGCTGAAGGTCGGCGGCGAGACGCTGAACTACGGCGGCACCTTCCGCGTGGAGGAGTACCGCGCGCCGCAGTTCCGCGTGGACGTGGCGGTGCCGAAGAAGGACGTCGCGGCCGGCGATCCGCTCACCGCTCGCGTGGACGCACGCTACCTGTTCGGCGGCGCCATGGGCGACGCGCAGGTGCGCTGGAACGTGCAGCGCGTGAGCTCCTTCTTCACGCCCCCGGGCAATGAAGCCTTCACCTTCGGGGTGAACACCTGGTGGTGGGACGATGAACAGCCGGAGCACAGCGCTGAGTCGTTCGGCTCCGGTGACGGCCGCACGGACGCGCAGGGCCAGCTGGCCCTGGCGGTGGGCAACGCGGACGCGCCCGGCGGCAAGACGTGGGAGTACACGCTGGAGGCGGAGGTGGAGGACGTCAACCGCCAGCGCGTCGCCAACCGCAACCTCATCATCGTGCACCCGGCGGACGTCTACGCGGGCCTGCGCACGCTCTCCACCGGCTTCGCGGAGGCCGGCAAGGAGGTGGGCCTGGAACTGGTGGCGGTGTCTCCCGAGGGCAAGCGCCAGGACGGCGTCGCGGTGGACGTGAACATCAAGCGCCGCGAGTGGAAGTCCATCCGCAAGAAGGGCGACGGCGGTCAGTGGTTCACCGTCACGGAGCCGGTGGAGACGGAAGCGGCGAAGTGCAATGTGAAGAGCGCGGCGACGCCGCAGCAGTGCAAGTTCACCCCGGCCGAACCCGGCCTGTACGTGATGGAGGCGGTGGCTACGGACGCGAAGGGTCGCAAGGCGACGACGCGCGACTCGCTCTACGTCACCGGCTCCGGCTGGGTGTCCTGGCAGCGCAACGACACGGACCGCATCGACCTGGTGGCGGACAAGCAGCTGTACGACGTGGGTGACACCGCGAAGGTGCTGGTGAAGAGCCCGTACCCGCAGGCGGACGCCATCCTCACGGTGGAGCGCGAGGGCGTGCTCAGCGTGCGCCGCGTGAAGCTCAAGGGCAGCGCCACCGCGCTGGACGTCCCGCTGGGTGAGGGCGCCATCCCCAACGTCTTCGTGGGCGTGGTGCTGGTGCGCGGCCGCGTGGAAGCGGCCAAGGGCATCGAGTCCGGAGACGACCCGGGCCGCCCCGCGGTGCGCGTGGGCTACACCCAGCTGCGGGTGGAGAAGAAGGCCAAGCGTCTGTCGGTGGCGCTGACGCCGGACGCGCCGGAGAAGCGCCCGCGCGACAAGGTGACGGTGGACGTCGCGGTGAAGGACGCGGCGGGCAAGGGCACGAAGTCCGAGGTCACGCTCTGGGCCGTGGACGAGGGCGTGCTGCGGCTGACGGGTTACAAGACGCCGGATCCGCTGGACGCGATGTTCCAGGAGCGCGGCCTGTCGGTGCGCATTGGCGAGCCGCTCATCCACCTGGTGCTGCGCAAGCTGTACGGCGAGAAGGGCTCGCGGCCGGGCGGCTCCGGCGGCTCCGACACGACGGGCTCCGGCATCCGGTCCAACTTCAAGACGACGGCGGTGTTCCAGTCGGTGGAGACGGACGACCAGGGCCAGGCCAAGGTGGAGTTCACGCTGCCGGACAACCTGACCACCTTCCGCATCATGGCGGTGGCCGTGACGGACGCGGACCGCTTCGGCGTGGGCGAGAGCAAGGTGCAGGTGGCCAAGCCGCTGCTGGCGCTGCCGGCGCTGCCCCGGCTGGTGCGCGTGGGCGACAAGGCGGAAGCCGGCGTGGTCATCCACACCACCAACCCGGCCATCAAGGAGGCCAAGGTCACCGCGCAGCTCACGGGCGTGCGCGTGGAGGGACCGGCGGAGAAGACGGTGCAACTGGACGGCAAGGCCCGCGAGGTGCGCTTCACCTTCGTGGCCGAGCAGCCGGGCACCGCGGTGCTGCGCTTCGCCGTCGCCGGTGGCGGTGAGACGGACGCGGTGGAGCAGAAGATCCCCGTGCAGCTGCCGGTGGGCATGGAGGCGGTGGCGGTCTACGGCGATACCACCAGCGAGCGCGTGGAGGGGCTCAAGCCGCCGGGCGGTGTGCGTCCGGGCATGGGCGGCCTCACGCTGACGATGTCCTCCACGGTGATGGGCGGGTTCGACGAGTCGATGAACCAGCTGGTGGACTACCCCTACGGCTGCCTGGAGCAGATGTCGTCGCGGCTGGTGCCGTTCGTCGCGCTGCGCGAGCTGTCCGGCAAGTTCGGCGTGGCGTGGACCGGCGGCTCCGAGGAGCAGAAGCAGGCGTTCGTGCGCGGCTTCCTCAGCGAGGACGCACTGAAGACGCAGGGCTCGTTGGATCCGGACACGGTGGTGACGGCGACGGTGCGCAAGATTCAAGCGCTCCAGAACCACGACGGCGGCTTCCGCTTCTGGGCCTCCAGCGAGTGCTCGTCGCCGTATGCGTCCGCGTACGCGACGCTGGCGTTGGCGCGCGCGAAGGAGGTGGGCTACCCGGTGGACGCGGCCGTGCTCGACAAGGCGAAGAAGTTCCTGGCGGACAAGGTGGCGGCGGGCGTGTGCACGCAGTGCGCCTACGGCTGCAGCTCGCTGGGGCTGGAGACGCGGGCCTTCGCGCTCTACACGCTGGCGCGCATGGGGGCGCCGCGGCCGTCGTACTACAACGAGCTGTTCGAGCAGCGGGAGAAGCTGCCGCTCTTCGCGCGGGCGATGCTGACGGACGCCATCTTCGTGGGGAAGGGCAACCGCGCGCAGGGCCAGAAGCTGCTCCAGGAGCTGCTCAACACGGCCCAGGAGACCGCGGCGGGCGTGCACTTCCAGGAGACGGACCCGAAGACGTACGCGCCGCTCTGGTCCTCCGACACGCGCACCACGGCGCTGGTGCTCCAGACGCTGGTGGACGTGCAGCCGGATCACCCCTACGTGTCGAAGATGGGGCGCTACCTGGCATCCGCGCGCGAGGGTGACGGTCGCTTCCGCAACACGCAGGAGGCGGCCTTCACGCTGATGGCCCTGTCGGAGGTGGTGCGCCGCAAGGAGACGGCCGTGCCGTCCTTCGAGGCGGTGGTGAAGCTGGGCGGGCAGGTGATTGCCTCCGCCGACTTCAAGGGCCGCGACATGGGCGTGAAGACGGTGCAGGTGCCGGTGGAGAAGCTGGGCCCGGCGGACAAGGCGCAGCCCTTCACCTTCGGGGTGAACGGCACGGGCAACCTCTACTACGGGGCGCTCCTGCGCTACGCGCCGGCGCAGCTGCCGGTGGACCCTCTGGACCGGGGCATCATCGTCCAGCGCTGGTTCGAGCCGTACACGGGCGGCGGCCAGGCGAAGGCAGCGCGCGCGGGCGAGCTGGTGCGCGTGCGAGTGCGCGTGGCCACGCCCATGCGGCGCAACTTCGTGGCGGTGGACGTGCCGCTGCCCGCGGGCCTGGAGCCGGTGGACACGTCGCTGGCCAGCACGGCGAGCCTGCCGGGCCCCGCGGGCTCGGGCCAGGAGGAGGGCCCCGGCGAGGGCTACGAGTATGAGAGCGAGGAGGACCTGTCGGAGACGGACGAGGGCAACAACGTCTGGGCCACGCGCTTCTGGTCTCCGTTCAACCACACGGAGATGCGGGATGACCGCGTGGTGTTCTTCGCCGACGAGCTGCCGCCCGGCGTGCACGTGGCGAGCTTCGTCGCCCGGGCCACGACGCCGGGTGACTTCCTGCTCAAGCCCGCGCACGCGGAGGAGATGTACGCGCCGGAGGTGTTCGGCCGCTCCGAGGGTGGACGCTTCCCGGTGCTGCTGCCGGACGAGGTCGCTTCGAAGTGATGAAGCGCCTCACGCTTCGCGGGGCAGTGCGCGCCGTGGCGGTACTGGCGGCGCTCCTGGTGGTGGGCTGCGCGGGCTTCATCGCGTGGCCCCTGCCGGGGACGTTGTTGTCCCGTGAGGCGCTGTCCTCGCTGGTGCTCACCGACCGCACGGGCCACGCCCTGCGCGAGGTGCTCTCCCGCGAGGACGGGCGCAGTGTGGGCCTTCCGGAGGGACGCATTCCTCCGAAGGTGCGGCAGGCGTTCATCGCCGCGGAGGATCAACGCTTCACGTGGCATCCGGGCGTGGACGTGGTGGCGGTGGCCCGGGCGGTGCGAGACAACGTGTCGGCGGGACGCATCGTGTCCGGCGCGTCCACGATTCCGCAGCAGCTGGCGCGCAGGCTGGTGCCCCGGGAGCGCTCCTGGTGGGGCAAGGCCGGCGAGGCGCTGTGGGCGCTGCGGCTGACGGCGCACCTGTCCAAGGAGCAGGTGCTGCTGGAGTACCTGGACCGCGTGCCGCTGGGGAACTCCACGTTCGGCGTGGAGGCGGCGGCGCGGCGGTACTTCGGGCGGCCGGCGGAGCGGCTGTCGGCGGGACAGGCGGCGCTGCTCGCGGGGATGGCCCGGTCGCCCGCGCGGAGGGATCCGTACCGGCGGCCGGAGATGGCCAAGGCCGGGATGCGCGACGTGCTGTCACGCATGGTGGAGGAGGGCTTCCTGACGAAGGAGGAGGCGCGGCTGGCGGAGGAGACGCCGCTGGACCTGGTGCCTCCGGAGCGCGTGTTCGAGGTGCCGCACCTGACGACGGCGCTGCTCCAGCGGCTGCCGGAGCTGGGGTTGGATCGGGCGTCGCGCATCGAGACGACCATCGACCCGGCGCTCCAGACGGCGGTGGAGAAGGCCATCACGGAGGAGCTGCGCGGCCTGGCGCACCGGCGCGTGGGCGAGGCGGCGGCCATCGTCATCGACAATGCGTCGGGCGAGGTGCTCGCGTACGTGGGGTCCTCGGACTTCCTGGACGAGGAGAAGGGCGGGCAGAACGACGGCGTGCGTTCGCTGCGGCAGCCGGGGTCGGCGCTCAAGCCGTTCGCGTACGGGCTGGCGCTGAGCAAGGGCTTCACGCCGTCGAGCGTGCTCGCGGACGTGGAGGTGCACCTGGCGACGCCGGGTGGCGCGTACGTGCCGAAGAACTACGACCGGCGCGCGCACGGCCCGGTGCGGCTGCGGGCGGCGCTGGCGTCCAGCTACAACATCCCGGCCGTGCGGGTGGCGGACGCGCTGGGGCCGGAGCAGGTGCTGCGCGTGCTGCGCGAGGCGGGCTTCCAGAGCCTCAAGGAGAGCGCGTCGCACTACGGTGTTGGCATCGTGCTGGGCAACGGGGACGTGACGCTGCGCGAGCTGGCGCGGGCGTACCGGGGACTGGCGCGGGGTGGGGTGGTGGGGCCGTTGAGGGAGGTTCGCGCGGCGTTCGGGCCGGATGGCAGGCCGCTGAGGATTCCGCAGGAGTTGGAGGAGCACCGCTTCCTGGCGGCACGGCCGGTGGAGCTGCTCACGGACGTGCTGGCGGACGAGGCCGCGCGGGCACCGGCCTTCGGTCTGGACAATGCGTTGCGGCTGCCGTTCCGGGTGGCGGCGAAGACGGGGACGAGCCGGGCGCACGTGGACAACTGGGCGGCGGGCTTCACGCGGGAGCGCACGGTGGCGGTCTGGGTGGGCAACTTCGACGGCACGCCGATGCGCGGCGTGTCCGGCATCACGGGCGCGGGCCCGGTGTTCGCGCGGGTGATGGCGCTGGCGATGAGGGGTCTGCGCGCCGCGCCGTTGGTGGACCGGAGCCACTTCGATGCCGCGGAGATCTGCCCGCTGTCGGGTGAGCGCGCGGGACCGAACTGTCCCGGAGCGATGAAGGAGGTCTACCTGCCGGGCACGGCGCCGCGCCACACGTGCACCATGCACCGGGGCGACGGCTCGCTGGACGTGGGCCCGGCGTATCTCGCGTGGGCGCAGGCGGAAGGACTGGCCTCCACGTCGGTGAGCGCGGAGGGCGGGCCGGGGATGCAGCCCGGCTTCATCCTCCCGGCGAACGGGGACGAGTTCCTGGTGGAGCCCGAGCTGCCCGAAAGCGCGCAGGCCGTGCCCGTGCGGGTGATGGCGCCGCAGGGAGCGAAGCTGCTGGAGCTGCGCACGGACGACGGCCGCCGCATCGAACTGCGTCCGCCCTTCGTGACACGGCTGCCAGCGGTGGCGGGTGAGCGCCGGTTGGAGCTCTGGGCGCCCGGTGGCTCCGAGCCTCTGGCGGTGACGCGGTTCCGGGTCCGATGAACGCGGCGGGCGTGGCCGTGCTCATCGCCGCGCTGGTGGCGGGCACGGTGCCTGACGCTGAGAGCACGGGCTCGTTGGATGACACCGTGCCTGTGCGAGGCGCGCTGAACACAGCAGCTGATACGCATGCCCGCTCCACTTCACGGCCCGCGCGCGCGGCCACTTCACCGGCGGATGCGGGCGCATCCTTCGCACCCGCGGCCCGGGCTCGTCAGCGCTCGGAATCACGGCCCGCGCGGTCTTCGCCAGCAGCCACTTCACCGGCGGATGCGGGCGCGTCCTCCACGCCTGCCGCTCGTGCGCGCAAGCCCGCGGCCGATACGAACGTTCGCTTCACTTCACGGCCCGCGCGGTCGTCGCCACCGGCCAGCTCATCAGCCCGCACGCGTCAGCCCGTGGTCGATACGCAGGTCGACGTTCGCATCCTCTCCAAGCACCGGCCCGCGAGGCTGCGGCTGGACGGTCCGCGCTCGCTGGAAGTCGTGGCGTCGGGAAATACGCTCGTGGTTGATGGCCGGCCCCAGCCTCACTCCCTGCGACTTGATGCTGGCCGCTGGCATGTCCGGGGCCGGGGCCTGGACCGGGGCTATGACGCCGCGCTTTCGCTGGAGGCCAAGGACGGTGAGCTGATCGTCGTCGCCACCTTCGCGCTGGAGACCTACGTCGCCGCTGTCACCGCGAGCGAGACCGAGGTCGACACCCCTTTCGAGGCGCTCCGTGCCCAGGCCATCACCGCGCGCAGCTACGTGCTTGCTTCCGGCAAGCGGCACGACGAGGCCCGGGCCTGCGATCTCACCCACTGTCAGGTCCTTCGCGGTGAGGGCTTCGCCCGCCACCTGCGCCGCGCTCGCGATGCCACCCGCTCCACGGAAGGCATCGTGCTTCGCCTTCCCGGCGGCGCCGTGGCCCTCGCTCCATTCCACGCAAGCTGCGGCGGACATACCGCGGAGCCCGTGGCCGTGTTCGGTGCCCCGGACCTCACGGGTGCCGCCGCCGTGCCTGATCGCTGTCCCGCGTCTCCGTGGCGCGCCGTCGTGCCTCGCGCGCTGGTGACGGCCGCCGCGTCGGTCGCCGTCGGCGGCCCTGCCCAGGCGGAGGATCTGCTGCTGGACCGGGACTCCAGCGGCGCGGTGGTGCGCGTCGTGGACCGCGCTTCGGGGCGCGATGGCAGCGGTGACGCGTTCTTCCGCGCGCTCGGTGCTCGTGCGGGTTGGGATCGGATCCGCAGCGCGCGGTTCTCGATGACGCTTGGCGGTGACCAGGCACTCCTCGAAGGACAGGGGCACGGCCACGGCGTCGGCCTCTGTCAGGCCGGCGCGGCCCTGCTCGCACGCCAGGGCTGGACCGCGGAGCAGTTGCTCGCGCACTACTTCCCGCGCGCCCTCCTGGAGAAGCCTCGGGACAAGTGAACGCGAGGGCCGCGATGGCCTCCCGTTCGCAGTCGTCCGCGAAGGTGGCGGCCCTCCAGGGGCTCTCCCCCGGCCTCTCCGTAGGGGCTTATCAGCAACCGCCGTGCTCCGTATCGATTGCACCAGAGCCCTCAGCCCCGCGCGGTCCCGTGGGGAGGTGGCTTCGCGCACCGGCCATCCCGGTGCGGAACCCAACCGGGAGGCATGACATGGCGTTCAATCTGATCGAAGCAGTCGGCTCACAATTCATGCAGAAGGGATTGCTCCAGAAGATCAGCGGTTCGCTCGGCGAGGATCCGCAGGCCACCACCAAGGCGCTGCCGGGCGCCATCGCCGCCGTGGCCGCGGGCGTCGTGGATCAGGGCGGGAACGAGGCCGGTGCCCACCGCCTGCTGACGAAGCTCAACGAGGGCGGCTACACCGGACCGGACGCGGCCCCACGCGCCGGTGGCGTCGGCGAGGGGCTCCTCGACGAGGAGGAGAGCGGGAAGGGGATGCTGAGCGGCATCTTCGGCAACAAGCTGGGCGGCGTCACCGAAGGGCTCACGCGCTTCGGCGGGATGCGCAACGCCGGCTCGGCGACGCGGCTGTTGTCCCTGGCCGCACCCATGCTGATGGGCGTCCTGGGCAAGCAGGTGCGCGACCAGCGCATGGGTTCCTCCGGGCTGATGCAGCTGCTCAACGGCCAGCGCAACAACATCGCCGCCGCGCTGCCCGCGGGACTCGGCGGCATCCTGGGCTTTGGAGGTGCGCGCCACGCCGTCGCGGAGGTCATCGAACCCCACCGCGAGACCGTGACGCAGGTCCGTGAGACAGCGCCCGTGCGCGAGGCCCACACCGTGCGCGAGACGACGCCCCGGACGACCTACAACCGCCCGCCGGAGAAGAAGAGGAGCATCGCCGGCTGGGCGGTCCCGCTGGCCCTGCTCGCCCTGGTCGTGCTCGCGTGGGGCGCCCTGCGTGGCCGCCGGGACGAGCGCCGGGCGCCGCAGGTGACCCGCACCACGACACCTGCCCCGCAGGAGCGCGTCGCGCAGACCCCCCAGCCCGCGCAGACCCCGCCCGTGGCGCCTCCCGCGGAGCCGCCGACCCCGCCCGCGACGGGTGGCGCCGGCACGGTGGAGAACGAGGGCACGGGCGGCTCCGGTACGCAGCCAGGTGAGAGCGCCAACATGGCGGCCGACGCGGGCACGGGCGGCTCCGGCGGCGACGTGGAGAAGGAGACCGCGGGCGCGGCGGACACCCAGAAGCCGGAGGAGGCGGGCACCGGCGGCTCGGGCCAGGAGAAGATGCGCGCGAGCGACCCCAACAGCCTGCGTGAGGCCTTCAACGGCCCGAGCGCGGAGCAGGGCTTCGTGCTGGAGGGCGTGGAGTTCAAGACGGGCTCGTCGCAGCTCACCGCGAAGAGCCAGAAGATGGTGGGCGAGCTGGGCACGCTGATGGAGGAGAAGTCCGACGCGCGCGTGCGCATCAACGGCTTCACCGACTCCACCGGCGACGCGGACGCCAACCGTCAGCTGTCGGAGAGCCGCGCGGAGAGCGTGCGCCGGGCGCTCGTGCGCCGAGGCATCCCGCAGGACCGCATCGAAGTCAGCGGCGAGGGTGACGCGAATCCCATCGCCTCCAACGACACTCCCGAGGGCCGCGTGCAGAACCGACGCATCGAGGTGCAGGTGCTCGGTCAGTGATCCCCCGGCACGCGGCCCCGGCGGCGTCCGGTCCTCATGGGGAGGGCCGGGCGCCGCTGTCTTGAGTCACGGCGGACGGCTCCGGCCGGTGCAGCGGTTCGCCCAGCAGGTCCGCCAGGTCGAACGCGTCCAGCAGCGCGTGGCCCTTCAGGTCGTTGTTGAAGAACACCCACGCCGTCCGGCCCGAGTCGCGCCAGGCCTCGAGCCCTTGCGCCACCCGCCGGAGTGCGCGGCGCCCATAGCGGCCCTCGTAGCGCCCGTGCGCGCCATGGAAGCGCAGGTAGCGGAAGCCGCCGGTGGGGCGGGGTACCGGCACGTCCACGAGGTCGTGCTCGCACACCGCCGCGCCGTACGCGTCCAGCAACGCGAGCACCTCCGGGTGGTACCAGGCCGCGTGCCGGAACTCGAAGACGTGCTGGACGCCGCCCGGCAGGTGGGCGAGGAAGCGCTCCAGCCGCTCGGGGTCCGGCTTCGTCATGTTCGGCGGCAGCTGCCACAGGATGGGCCCCAGCAGGCTGCCCAGGCGGAAGACCCGCGAGTGGAAGAGCTCCACGCCCTCGCCGACCTCCTTGAGGCGCTTCAGGTGCGTGAGGAAGCGGCTGCCCTTGCACGCGAAGCGGAACCCGCGCGGCACCTGCTCCCGCCAGCCGTCCACGGCCGCCTCCGTGGGCAGGCGGTAGAACGTGGCGTTGAGCTCCACGGTGGAGAACACGCGCGCGTAGTAGGGGAGCCAGCGGCGGACCGGCAGCCCGTCCGGATAGAAGAGCCCCTTCCAGTGCTTGTAGACGTACCCGCTGGTCCCCAGGTGGATGGCCGCCATGGGCTGGAGGATGGGCACGCCCCCCGCGCGTGGCCGCGCCCTGTCCACCGCGTTACACCTCCCGGAAGTTGTCCTCGGGGTTGGCCCGCGCTAACGCGAGGCGTTAGGGCTTCACGCTTGACCCTGCTTTCACCCACCCTCTAGAAGGCCCGCGACCCATGGCGACTCCCGACCGGTTTCCCCTCCCACAGGTCTCTGAAAGCACCCGTAAACCCGAGTGGTTGAAGGTGCGCCTGCCTCATGGCGAGGGCTATGAGCGGGTGAAGGCCATCGTGAAGCGGGTGGGGCTGTCCACGGTGTGCGAGGAAGCCCGCTGCCCGAACATCGCCGAGTGCTGGGGCGGTGGCACCGCCACGGTGATGCTGATGGGCGAGGTGTGCACGCGCGCCTGCCGCTTCTGCCACGTGAAGGTGGGGGCGCCCCCGCCGCTGGACCCGATGGAGCCCATCCATCTGGCGCAGGCGGTGCGGGAGATGAACCTGGAGTACATCGTCGTCACGTCGGTGAACCGCGACGACCGTCCGGACGGTGGCGCCGGCCACTTCGCGTCCGCCATCCGGGAGCTGCGCAAGGAGAGTCCGCGCACGCTCGTGGAGGTCCTCATCCCCGACTTCAAGGGGAAGGAAGAGGACTTGGCCACGGTGGCGCAGGCGAAGCCGCACGTGGTGGCGCACAACGTGGAGACGGTGGAGCGGCTGACGCCCACGGTGCGCGACCGCCGCGCGACGTACCGCCAGTCCCTGCGCGTGCTGGAGTACCTGAAGAACCGCCCGGAGAAGGTCTACACCAAGACGTCCGTCATGGTGGGCCTGGGCGAGACGGACGAGGAGCTGGAGCGCACGTTCAAGGACCTGCGCGATGTCGGCGTGGACGTGCTCACCCTGGGCCAGTACCTGCAGCCGTCGCAGTACCACCTGCGCGTGGAGCGCTTCGTGACGCCCGCGCAGTTCGAAGCCTACAAGGCGCTGGCGGAGTCCTTCGGATTCCTCTACGTGGCTTCCGGGCCGCTGGTTCGCTCCAGCTACCGCGCCGCCGAGTTCTTCATGAAGGGCCTGATGGAGCGCGAGCGCGTCGAGCGACTCGGCTGACCGGACGCACCCCTTCCCCAACCAGAGAGAGACACTCCCGCTCATGGCGACTTTCGAATTCAAGCTCCCGGATCTCGGCGAAGGCGTGGCGGAGGGCGAGCTCGTCAAGTGGCACGTCAAGGAGGGCGACCTGGTGAAGGAAGACCAGGTGCTCTGTGAGGTGATGACGGACAAGGCGACCGTCACGGTGCCCAGCCCCCACGCCGGCCGCGTCGTGAAGACGCACGGCCGTGAGGGCGACATGGCGAAGGTGCACCAACTGCTGGTGACGCTGGAGATGGAGGGCGGTGCTCCCGCGGCGCAGGCTCCTGCCCATGGGGCCCCGGCGTCCCACGGCGCTCCGGCTGCGAGCCCCGCCCAGGCGGCGGCGCCCGCGGCCGCGGCTTCCTCCACGAAGGTGCTGGCCACGCCCGTCACGCGCCGCATGGCGCGCGAGCATGGCCTGGACCTGGCGGAGATCTCCGGCACTGGTCCGCAGGGCCGCGTGACGAAGGCGGACGTGGTGGCGGCGCTGGAGGGTGGCAACGGCGCGCCGAAGAAGAACGAGGTCGCGGCCTCCGCGCCCCAGGCCGCGCGTCCGGCGGCGCCGCCGGTGGCCTCCGGCAAGGGCGACGAGCGCATCGCGCTGCGCGGCCTGCGCAAGAAGATCGCCGAGAAGATGGTGCGCTCGAAGTTCACGATGCCGCACTTCGCGTTCGTGGAGGAGGTGGACGCCACGGACCTGGTCGCGCTGCGCACGCGGCTCAACAGCCAACTGGCGGCGGCCGGGGACGGCACGAAGCTGACCTACCTGCCGTTCATCGTGAAGGCGACCATCGCCGCGATGAAGAAGTTCCCGCACCTCAACGCGAACTTCGACGAGGCGACGCAGGAGCTGGTGGTGCGCGGCGAGTACAACATCGGCATCGCGGTGGCCACGCCGGACGGCCTCACGGTGGCGGTGGTGCGCAACGCGGACCAGCTCACGCTGGGCGAGCTGGCGAAGGAGATCTCCCGCCTGAGCGTCGCGGCGCGCGACCGCAAGCTGAAGATGGAGGAGCTGACGGGCGGCACCTTCACGATTACGTCGCTGGGGCAGAGCGGCGGCCTGTTCGCCACGCCCATCCTGAACCACCCGGAGGTGGGCATCCTGGGCGTTCACAAGCTGAAGAAGCGCCCGGCGGTGAAGAACGACCAGGTCGTGGTCCGGGACATGATGAACCTGTCGCTGTCCTGCGACCACCGCGTCATCGACGGCGATGTCGCGGCGAGCTTCGTGTACGAGATCATCAAGTACCTGGAAGCGCCGGACCTGCTGTTCCTCGCGATGGCGTGAGGACACGCGTCGTGGGGCACTCCCGACCGCTCCTGCTCCGGGGAGCGGCCGGGACGCGGGGGACCTCCGGACCAGCAACGTTGAAGGCGGGCATCCGCGATGGCCGACAATCCCCGTGAGTTGATCCGCGCCGCGCAGACCGCCGAGCTCCAGGGAGACCGTGCGCGAGCGGCGGAGTGCCTGGAGCAGGCCGCCGCGCTGTACCAGAAGTCCGGGCACACCTCGCGCGCCTCGCAGCTGTTGAGGCAGGCGCGCCAGTTGAAGGCCCGCGACCCGGACGTCAGCCCGGCCTTCACCGCGGCGATGACGGGCAACAAGGAAGCGGCGGCCTACCGCACGGTGAGCTGGGGCGACGCCGTCTCCAACGCGTTCAACGACAAGGTGGACGCCGTGGTGCACACGCTGGAGGAGCCCACCGTGACCGGTGGCTCGGCGTTGCCCACCGAGCCCGGCCTGCCCAAGCTCGCCGGAAGGATCGCCGCCATCGGTGCGCCGTCCCCGGCCGAGGCCATCACCCCGCCTGACGGGACCGTCTCCGCGAGCCAGGCTCCGAACAAGGCCACCGTTTCCGAGGGAACCGCCGGTATTGATGCCGGAAGTCCAAGTGCGGAGAAGGAGACGCCCGCTTCCGGCGGTGAGCGGCAGTCGCCCGCGTTCGCCTCGGAAGATGACTCGCGGGGTGCGTCGGGTGACGACGACGTCGTCGTCCCGGGCGGAATGCTCCTGCCTCCGGAAGAGGACGAACTCGACCCCGCGACCGGCCTGCTGCGCGCCTCGGGCGCCGAGGACACTGTCGTCCCCGGAGGACTCCTGCGGCCGCCGGACGAGGACACCTCGCCCGTGCACGCCGAACCCGCGCGGGGCCGCCGGCGCGAGAAGCGCATCATCGAACGGGGCCCCACCCGCGCGGACCCGGCCCTGGACGCATGGTGCTCGTTCTGCTGCCGGCCCCGGGGCGAGGTGGGCGACCTGGTGGCGGGCCCGGCGGGCGCGTTCATCTGCAAGGGCTGCCTGGGCGAATCCCAGGGCCTGCTGGGCGACGTCGTCGCTCTGTCCTCCGTGCGCAAGCCCGTGCCCGTGGTGGAGGAGCCGCGCGCCGGAGTCGTGGAGATGGTGGGCCACGACGAGGTGAAGACCCTGCTGGAGCGCACGCTCCAGGCGGGCGCTCGGTGCCTGCTGCTCGTGGGGCCGGAGGGCTGCGGCAAGAGCCTCTTCTTCCAGTCGCTCCAGCGGCGCGGCCTGGGCGTGCTCGCGTCCATGGACGCGCTGGAGTCCACGCCGGGCACGGAGCCGCTCCTCGTGGAGGACGTCGACCGCCTGGAGCCCCGGGCCCAGGCCACGCTGACCGCGTTCCTCGCGAACCGCCCGGCGCGCGCGGTGGTGATGAGCGCGCGCGGCGCCGTGTCGTCGCTGGGCCTGTGGGTGCGAGGGGAGGGCGGCAGCCTGCCCGTCCCCACCACCGCGGGCATGATCGAAGCCGTGCAGGGCACCGTGCCGGTGTCGCTCCTGGAGCGAGTGCAGGTGCTGCTCCCGGTGCGCCGCCCCACGGTGCCGGAGCTGGTCGAAGTGGCCCGCCGCACCCTGTCCCTGCGCCAGCCGGCGGTGACGTTGTCCGAAGAAGTCCTGGGGGCGTTCGCCGCCGAAGCGGTCCGCTCTCCACGCGCGGGGCATGAGCTCCAGGCGCTGCTGTCGCGCGTCTACGCGGGCAGCTGGAGCCTGGAAGCGGCCCAGACGCCCGCCGCGCCATCCCACAACCCACGAGGGGGGCGAAAGGGATCACCATGAACACGCTCACCGTCTTCCGCCTGGGCCGGGTGGAGTACGAGGACGGACTGAAGCTGATGCACCTGTTCGGCGAGGCCCGCCTGCAGGAGCGCATCGGGGACGCGCTGCTGCTCCTGGAGCACCCGCCCGTCCTCACGCTGGGCCGCGCCGCGAAGCGCGAGAACATCACCGCCACGGACGCGCGCCTCTCGGAAGAGGGCGTGGAGGTGTTCGACACCAACCGCGGCGGCGACGTCACCTACCACGGCCCCGGACAGGTGGTGGGCTACCCCATCCTCCTGTTGCCGCCCGAGCGCCGCGACGTGCGCCGCTACGTGCGCGACGTGGAGCGCGGCCTCATCCAGACGCTCGCGGCCTTCGGCCTCACCGCCGGCGCCATCCCCAAGTGGCCGGGCGTGTGGCTGGGGCAGGAAGGTTCACCGGACGCGCGGAAGATCGGCGCCATTGGCGTGCACCTGTCGCGCTGGCTCACCACGCACGGCTTCGCGCTCAACGTGAACACGAACCTGGAGCACTTCCAGCTCATCGTCCCGTGCGGCATCCGCGAAGCGGGCGTCACGTCCATGCAGCGCGAGCTGGGCCACCCCGTGTCCGTCCCGGACGTGGAGGAGGTGCTCGCGCGCGAGTTCACGCAGGTGTTCGACGCCCAGCGCGTGGACGGCACGGTGGACCTGCGCACGGTGAGCGTCGCCGTGATGCACGGCCGGGGGCTCGAAGCGCGCGTGCTGCTGCTACGCCGGACGCCGGAGCGCGGAGGCTTCTGGCAGACGGTGACGGGGCGCCTGGAGCCGGGCGAGTCCCCCGTGGAGGCCGCCCGCCGCGAGGTGGCGGAGGAGACGGGCCTCCAGCTCCCCGTGGTGGACCTGGCCTACCGTCACGCGTTCGCGCTGGGGGACGCGCTGCCACCGAAGCTGGTGGAGGAGCACGGCTTCACGGTGCACGCAGCGCCGGACACCCAGGTGCGCCTGGGCCCGGAGCACGATGCCTTCGAGTGGGTGGACGTGCCCACCGCGCTCGCGCGGCTGCCCTTCCGGGGCCTGCGCGAGACGGTGACCCGGGCGCTCAAAGCGCCCAGGCCGTGACGCCCGTTACAGCTGGATGACCATCGCCTCTTTCGCGGCGATGGTGGCCTTGCGGTGCTTGCGCACCTCGCGCAGCAGCTTGTCCATGCCCGCGTCGTCGCGGCCCGGGTCGTGGTGGAAGAGCACCAGCTGCTTCACCTCGCTGGCGTCCGCCGCGCGCACCGCCGCTTCCCATGTCGAGTGGCCCCAGCCCGTGCGGGCAGGGCCCGTGAGGCCGCGGTACTCGGCCTCCGTGTACATGGAGTCGTAGATGAGCGCGTCCGCGCCCCGCGCGAAGTCGAACAGCTTCGCGTCCAGGTCGGTGCCGTGCTCCACGTCCGTCGCGTACACCAGCGAGCGCCCGCCGAAGTCCACCCGGTAGCCCACGTTGCCGCCCGGGTGGTTCAGCTCCAGCGTGCGCACGACGGCCTTGCCCACCGGGATGTCCTCGCCCACCACCACGTCCCGGTACGCCAGGCGCGTGCGGAACACGTCCTCCGCCGTCACCGGGAAGTAGGGGTGCACCATCTGCCCGGCCAATATCTGCTTGAGCGACTTGCCGTCCCGAGGTGACCCGTACAGCGTCACGTCGTTCGCCGGAGAGAACATCGGCGAGAAGAACGGCAGGCCCTGCAGGTGGTCGTAGTGGTAGTGCGAGATGAAGATGGACGCCTTGACGGGCTTGCGCGTCGCCACCAGCGCATCTCCCAGGCCTCGCGCTCCCGAGCCCAGGTCGAAGATGAGCAGCTCGTCGCCGCAGCGGACCTCCACGCACGGCGTGTTGCCGCCGTAGCGCTTCGTCGCCGGGCCTGGGGAGGGGATGGAGCCGCGCACCCCCCAGAAGCGCACCTCGAAGCGCGCGGTGCTCCGCCGGGCCGGGCGCTCAGCCGGCCTTGGCTTCGGTGTCGTCGTCCTCCGCGAAGAGCTCAATCAGGTGCCCCGTACGCTCGCGCTTCGTCTTCAAATAGTCGACGTTATGCGGATTGTGCTCGGTCCGGGAAGGGATTCGGCGCCGAACCGCCACGCCTTCCTCCACCAGCCCGGCGATCTTCAGCGGGTTGTTGGTGATCAGGTCCACCGACCGCACGTCCAGCGACCGCAGCATTTCCGCAGCGATGTCGTAGGAGCGCAAGTCATCCGCGAACCCCAGCTGGCGGTTGGCCTCGTAGGTGTCCAGCCCCTTGGACTGCAGGGCGTAGGCCTTGATCTTGTTGCCCAGGCCGATGCCCCGGCCCTCCTGGCGCAGGTAGAGCACCACGCCCAGCCCGTTCTGGGACACGAAGTCGAGCGCCCGGTCCAGCTGCTCGCGGCAGTCGCACTTGAGGCTGCCGAACACCTCGCTCGTGAGGCACTCGGAGTGGATGCGCACCGGCACCCCCTCCATCCCCTTGGGGTCGCCCACCACCAGCGCCACGTGCTCGCGGCCGTTCCGCTTGTCGCGGAAGACGATGGTCTTCAGCACCCCGCGGGCCGTGGGCACGTCCGCCTCCGAGTACCGCTCCAGGTGCTGGGTCGGCTTTCGGGTCGGCAGGACCTGAGGTGAGCGCGTGTCGGACATGGTAGGTCGTCTCCCAGAGAGGGGCCGTTACTTCTCGCCCCCCTGGATGCAAGTCAAGGTGACACCCCGATGGGTGTGGTGAAACCCGCCTGTTTGGATGCGGCGGACGTGGACTGCGTTGCTCAAGCGACCCACGAGAGGGGGAGCAGCTCCACATGGGAGCCATCAGTCAAGCTGCTGGTATCTCGGGGAAAGTGAAGCAAATGTGTGGCTGCCGCAGCTGAACGCAGGGCCCCCGACGTCTGAGTCCCCAGGGGTTTCGCCCACAGCTCGCCCGCCCGCCAGGTGGCCGTGACGCGCACAAAGTGGGCAAGCCCCGGGGCCTTGGAGAGCCTGCCCTCCAGGCGGCCGGCGACGCGGGGTGGCTCCACGTCCGCGTGCCCCAGGAGCCGGCGCAGGGCGGGGCGCACGAAGAGCTCGAAGGTCACCAGGGACGACGTGGGGTTGCCGGGCAGGCCCATGAACAGGGTGGAGCCCCGCTGGCCCACCACCAGCGGCTTGCCGGGCTTGATGGCCACGCGCCAGAAGCGCTGCTCCACGCCCAGGGCCTCCAGGGCGTCCTTCACGAAGTCGTGGTCGCCCACGGAGACTCCCGCGCTGGTGAGCACCACGTCGAAGCCTTCCGTGCGCGCCAGGGCCTCCTGGACGGCCTCACGCGTGTCCCGGGCGATACCCAGGCGCGTGGGCACGCCGCCCGCGCGCCGCACCGCCAGGGCCAGGGCGGGGGCGTTGATGTCCACGATGCCGTCGCCAGGGGGCTCGTCCACGCGGCACAGCTCGTCCCCGGTGGACAGCACCGCCACGCGCGGCCGGCGGGGCACCGGCACCGTGCCCTGGCCCTGTGCCCACAGGAGCCCCAGCTCCGGGATGCCCAGGGGCGTGCCGCGCCGCAGCAGGACGTCGCCTTCCTTCGCGTCCTCGCCCCGGGGGCGGATGAAGTTCCCGGGCCCCACGGACTCCAGGATCTCCACGGCGTCCGGCTCGTCGTTGGTAGCGGTGGGGACGGGGCGGGTGCGCTCGCGCATCACCACCGCGTCCGCGCCCGGGGGCAGGGGCGCCCCGGTCATGATCCGCGCGCAGGTGCCGGGGACGACCTCCCGGGTGGCGCGTCTGCCGGCGAACACCGTCTCGCCCACCGCGAGGCGCACGGGCAGGGGGCCCGCCAGGTCCCGGGCCTGGACCGCGTAGCCGTCCATGGCGGAGTTGTCCCAGGGGGGCAGGGTGCGGCGGGCGGGGACGTCCTCGGCCAGCGCGCGGCCCAGGGCGTCATCCCCGGGCACCCACTCGGTGGCCAGCGGCGTGCACAGCCCGAGGATCCGCGCTCGGGCCTCCTCCACCGGCAGCAATGCGGGGGCGTCACTCATGCTGTTTTCCCACCCAAAGTCCGTGGGAAAATCAAGTGTTAGTTTGACAGCCCAGCTGATCATCGTTACAAGCAACCGTGATCGCGAGGCTCGCGTCCAACAGCAGGGGCGTCCCGCCAACCCGTTGATAGCACACGGGAAATTTCCAAGGAGACAGCGTCGATGGCCAAGCCCAAGTCCGGGGCGAAGAAGCCGACTCCCGCTGCAAAAGCCGGTGCGAAGCCTGCCGCGAAGAAGGACAACGCGGCCCGCCTGGATCTGATCAGGAACGCCTCGAAGAAGGTGGCGACGGCCGCGACGAAGGTCGTCAAGGCGGTGGCTGAAGGGGCGAAGGGAAAGGTCGCGGCGGCGAAGAAGGCGGTGGCGGAGAAGGTGGAGAAGGCCCCCGCGGCCGCCAAGAAGGCGGCGGCCAAGGCTGCTCCCACGACGCCTCCCGCGAAGGCCGGCAAGGCCGCGCCCGCCGCGAAGGCCGCGCCTGCCGCCCCCGCCGGGAAGAAGGGTGCCGGGAAGGCGGGTGGAAAGACTCCGTCGGCCGTCCCCGCCGGTCCTCCCGTGGAGAAGCCGCGCCCGCGCGCGACGAAGCTTCCGCCCGTGGGCGAGCCGCTCACGAAGCGTGAGATGGAGCAGCTGCTCACCGCCGGCGAGGGCCGCGGCGTGATGGGCGAGGGCAGCCTCAAGGGCCGGCTCATCCTCAGCGGCGAGATGCCCCACCTGGTCGTCGTGGGCCGCGACAAGCGCGAGCTGACGTTCCTGTTGCAGGGACCGGATCAGGAAGTGCTGCCGGCCTACGTGGACCACAAGGTCTCCGTGAGCGGCCTCATCAAGAAGACGACCAACCACAGCGGCGTGGTGGAGGTACGCAAGTACTCCGCCAAGAAGCCCGAGGTGGAAGAGGTCGCGCCGCCTCCGTCGGACTCGGAGCCGAAGCTGCGCTACCTGTCGCCCGGCGAGGTCTCCATGGCCATCGCCGCGGGCATGGGCGCCGGCATCAAGGGCTTCGCCAGCATCCGGGGCAACCTGGAGATGATGGGCGAGGACTTCGTGCTCGTCGTGTCCAACGGCGGCACGCGCCAGCAGGTGTCCTTCGCCATCGAGGGCAAGGCGGCGGTGAAGAGCCTGCGCAAGCACGTGGGGCAGACGCTCCAGGTGACGGGCGTGGTGGACAAGACGTCCGGCTGGGGCGGCCGCATCACCGCGGAGACGGTGGAGCCGCGTCCGTCCGAGGCGCGCTCGGTGTCGCGCGACGAGATGGAGCTGGTGCACATCGAGGGTGAGGTGCCCACGTCCGTGGACGTGAAGCTCAACCACGGCCTCACGGTGCGCCTGCCGGAGCAGCCCGGCGCCACCTGGGCCATCGAGCCGACGCTGGCCAAGCGCGTGGGGCTGCGCGAGGCCAACTTCGAGCCGGGCCCCAACGGCAGCCCGGCCACCCGCGAGTTCTTCTTCACGCCGCGCAACCCCGGCAACTTCGAAGTGGAGTTCTTCCTCGCCAAGGCGTTCACGCCGGGTGTGGTGGAGCGCTCCTTCAAGATCAACGTCACCGTCAAGCCCTGACGGCTTGGGCGCACGGGCCCTCCCTGGACCGCAAGGTCTGCCAGGGAGGGCGAATGGGGGCCGGGGGGTTCCCGCCCGCACCCTTCGGGCTTACCCGTTCCCTCAGCGGCCTTGCCGCATCCCCACCGTGAGCCTCTCCCAAGACCACATCCGACAGCTGCTCGCCGAAGCCGACCACCCCCTGGGCGTGAAGGAGCTCCTTCGTGTCGCGGGGCTGAATCCCGGCCAGCAGACCGACCTCAAGCGCGCCCTGCGTGAGCTGGTGCGCGCGGGCGCCATCGTCAAGGACGGCAAGCGATTCCGCCTGGAAGGCCCCCGCGTGCCCCGGGCGCCCGAGTCCGGCTTCGAGTCCCGCCGGGACGCGTCCGCGCCACCCTTCAAGAAGCGGGGCCCCGCGCCGGGCAGCGGGCGGGAGGAGCGCCGGGGCGGCTTCCGCGAGGACCGTCCAGGCTTCCGTGGCGGCGGCGACTTCCGGCGCTCGCTGCAGCGCGGCTCCCGGGACGACCGCTTCGAAGAGTCCGGGCAGCCCGCGGTGGAGGGCATCCTCCACATGCACCGGGACGGCTTCGGCTTCGTGCACCCGGTGTCGGGCGAGGGGGAGAACATCTTCCTGCCGCCCGGCGAGGCGCAGCGGGCGCTCGATAACGACCGCGTCCTCGTGGAGGTGGCGGGGCGGCCGGGCCGCTTCGAGGGCCGGCTGGTGCGGGTCATCAACCGGCGGCGTGAGCTGGCGGTGGGCACGTACGTGGCGCAGGGCCGGCACTCGCTGGTGATGACCACGGACTCGAGCCTTCCGGGCCCCATCCGCGTGCCGCCGACGCAGATGGCGCGCGACGGCGACCTGGTGAAGGTCCGGCTGGGCGTGGGCGCGGACCTGCTGGAGCCCGGGCAGGGGCTGTTCGGCGAGGTGGCCGGTTCGCTGGGCCGGCCGGGCGACCCGAGCGCGGAGGTGCTGGGGTCCGCGTTCGCGCATGGCTTCAACGACGAGTTCCCGCCGGAGGTGATGGACGAGGCGGACGCGTTCGCGGTGAAGGTCACGGAGGCGGAGGCCACGGAGGGCAATCGCCGCGACCTGCGCAAGATGCCGCTCATCACCATCGACGGTGAGGACGCGCGCGACTTCGACGACGCCGTGTACGCGGAGCCCCAGGCCGGAGGTTGGCGGCTGGTGGTGGCCATCGCGGACGTGTCGCACTACGTGAAGGAGCGCAGCGCGCTGGACGCGGAGGCGCTCAACCGCGCCACGTCGGTGTACCTGCCGGACCGCGTGCTGCCCATGCTGCCGGAGCGCCTGTCCAACGGCATCTGCTCGCTGCGCCCGGACGAGGACCGGCTGTGCATGGTGGCGGACATGACGTTCGACCGCCACGGCCAGCGGCGCACGCACGAGCTGTACCCGGCGGTGATGCGCAGCGTGGCGCGCTGCACGTACAACGAGGTGCAGGACGTCCTGGACGGCAAGGACGTGCCGCACCGCAACTTCCTCAAGCCCCAGTTCGAGCAGTTGATGGCGCTGGCGCGCGCGCTGATGGGCATGCGCAAGGCGCGAGGCGCCATCGACTTCGACGTGCCGGAGCACAAGGTGGTGCTGGGCGAGGACGGCGTGCCGCAGCGCATGGAGAAGCGCGAGCGCAAGGACAGCCACCGGCTCATCGAGGAGTGCATGCTGGCCGCCAACGAGGCGGTGGCCACGTACTTCCAGGACGAGGGCCTGCCCACGGTGTACCGGTTCCACGGCGAGCCGGATCCGCAGAAGCTGGCGGCGTTCGCGGTGCTGGCGGAGGCGTACGGCTTCCAGCTCAACGTGGAGGACGGCGTTTCGTCCAAGGAGCTGGACGCGTTCATCACGCAGCTGGAGGGGCACCCGGAGCAGCGGGCGCTGAACCAGCTGTTGCTGCGCTCCATGATGCAGGCCGTGTACACGGCGACGCGCGTGGGCCACTACGGCCTGGCGGCGGAGAACTACCTGCACTTCACGTCGCCCATCCGGCGCTATCCCGACCTGCTGGTGCACCGCGTCCTGAAGGCGGTGTGGGCACGCAAGGGCAAGAAGCCCTCGGATGCGCAGCTGGATCGCGAGGAGGAGCGGCTGGAGGGCATGGCGCAGCAGTGCTCGGAGCGCGAGCGCGCGGCCATGACGGTGGAGCGCGAGGTGGTGGCGTTCTACGCGGCCCTGATGATGAAGGACCGCGTGGGCGAGGAGTTCGACGCGACCGTGGCGGGCATCGCCGAGTTCGGCTTCTTCGTGGAGCTGGACGAGGTCCACGTCGAGGGCCTGGTGAAGGGCGAGTCGCTGGGGCCGGGCTCCAAGCTGGACAAGCGCACGCACTCGCTCGTGTATCCGAATGGCCGGCGCGTTCGCGTGGGACAGAAGCTGCGCGTGCGGCTGCTGTCCGCGAACACGACGGCGCGGAAGATCGACTTCGAGGCGCTCCAGTTCGAGGACGAGGCCCCGCTGCAGAGCACCGGCGGCGCACGTCCGCCACCGCGCCGCCGCGAGTACGTGAACGAGGCGCCGGGCCGTCACAAGGGTGGCAGGCCCGGACGCAGCGAGCGCGAGGCCGCGAAGACGGGCCGCACGCCGTCGCGCAAGCCCGCGGGGAACGCGGACGCGGAGCAGTGGCGGTCGCTCGCGGAGGCGGAGGAGACGCCGTTCGGCGTGAAGAAGGCGTGGGAGCCGCCCACGCCCGAGGACGCCGCCACCGTGGAGGCCGCGACGGTCTCCGGGTACGGCGACGAGGTCCTGGGAGAAGCGCCGGCCGCGTCGCGTCCTCGAGGACGGTTCAGCCGGGAAGGGCGCCGCGAGGAGGCCGCTCCCGCCCGCGCCACCTCCCGCTTCCTGCGTTCCCGCCAGGAAGAGGCCCCCGCGCCAAAGGCGGAGCCCGCCATCCCGGCCAAGGGCAAGCGCAAGGTCATCCGTCCCTCGCTCCCCGCGACCGATGAGGGCAGCGAGCCCGGCACGGCGTCCCGCGACGACCTTGCCGGCGCGGACCGCCCCGGTGACGAGGCCGTGCGCGACGCGAAGCGCTCCCGTGAGGCCTGGGACGCGGATCGCTCCGGCGACGCGGCTCCTTCCCGCGCGAAGCCCTCTCGCGAGGCCTTCACTCCGCCCGCCTTCGACTCCGAGGACGGCGCGCCTGCTGCTTCACCGCACCCGGGCTTCGACCGGATCCGCGCGCTGGCCGCGCAGCGGGGCCAGCTCCCCACGGGGGCGGCTCCGGGCCGCGCGGGCGCGTCCAAGAAGGTCCGCAAGGCGGCCTCTGGCGCGAGCGCGAAGGCGAAGCCCTCGAAGAAGTCCGCGCCGAAGAAGGCCGGCGGCTCGAAGGGCGCGGGCAAGAAGCCGGGGCGGGGCGCTCCGGGCAAGCGCAAGCGCTGAACGTGGGGCCGGGCCTTCCGGCCGCGCCGCCGTTCCACTCAAGGAGGCCGTGTGGGTGCTGTGCGAATCGTGGGGTTGATGCTCGCGGTGGCGGGCGGAGTGCTGCTGTTCACCGGGCTCAAGGCGCGGGACTCGCTCACGGAGCGCGCCACGGAGCTCATCACCGGCCGCAACACCGAGCAGACCACGCTCTACGTCGCGGGCGGCGGCGCCGCGCTGGTGGGCGGCGTGCTGCTGGCCCTCTTCGGGGGAGGACGAGGCCGGCGTTAGGCCCCGTCCCCTCCACCCGGACTACTTGGTGGCGCCGGAGGCCTGCGCGGCCTTGGCGCGCTTGGTCGCCTCGCCGAACTGCTTGGTCGCCTCGTTGGCCTGGGCCGTCAGCTCCTCGACGCGCTTGGCGTGAGCGGCGGCGCTGGCCTTGGCGGCGGCGACGCGCTCCGCGGCGTCCGGATCCACCACGGCCTTCTTGCCCTTCTCCGGCTTGGGCGGCGTGGCGGCCTCGATGGCCTCCTGCTCGGCGGCCTGCTGCAGCGACTTCTCGTGCTCGATGTACTTGAACATCACGACGCGCTTGTTCAGGTACGGGTTGGGCAGGTCCGGGTTGATGGCGATGACCTGATCATACGTCTTCAGCGCGAGCTCCAGCTCCGCGGGGACCGCGGGCGCGGACATGGAGCGGGCGCCACCGCGCTGCGAGTGCACCTCCGCGATCCAGCCGAGCGCGTCGGTGTCCTTCGGGTTGATCTTCAGGCACTCCTCGAAATACTGCTTCGCCTTGTCCAGCGGGCCGCTCTTCGCGTACATCGCCGCGACGTTGCGGTAGACGTCGGCCTTCTCAGCGGGCGTCTTCGCGTAGTCCAGCAGCTTCAGCGCGGCCTGCGCGGCCTCCTCCGTCTGGCCCGCCTGCATGTGCGCGAAGGCCTTCTTCTCCCAGACCTTCTCCTGGTTCGGGTCGATCTTCAGCGACTCCTCGTACTCCTTCACCGCCTCCGCGTAGTTCTTGTCGGCGAGGAAGTTGGTGCCCTTGACCCGGTGCTCCTTGGCCTTCTCTTCCTTCTCATCCGCGCAGCCGAAGGAACCGCCCAGGGTCAGCACACCCAGCATCAAACCCACGCTACCCAGCCGCTTCATGCCCAATGCCTTTCGTGAAGTTCCAGGGGGCACGTCCCAGCCGGGGGCCCCACGCGGCGCGGAATATACCCGAACTCGCCTCGTGTACCCCCCGTCCTGAAGGCCCGGGCCGGCAGGGCGCTTCAGGAGCGTGCGCGCGCGAGCAGGGAGACGAGCAGGGGCGCGCCCAGGGCGGCCGTCACCACTCCCACGGGCAATTCACGCCCGGGGAGGATCACCCGCGCCGACGCATCGCACAACGCGAGGAACGCGGCCCCCACCACCACGGACCCGGGCAGCAGCACCCGGCGACTCACACCGAGCGTCCGGCGCACCAGGTGCGGGACGATGAGCTCCACGAAGGCGATGGGGCCGCACCACGCGACGCAGGCGGCGACGCCCAGCGCCCCCAGGCCGATGGCCACCGTGCGCACGCGGCGGACGGGGACGCCCTGGGACTCGGCGTGCTCCTCTCCGGCGATGAAGACCTCCAGCGCGCGGGTGAGGGCGAGCAGCCCCACGACGGTGACCGCCGCGAACGGGAAGAGGAGCCGCACGCCCGAGTAGCCCACCTGCGGCAGGTGGCCGAGCGACCATCGCATGGCGGCCATGAGCTCGGCGGAGTCCGCGGTGAACTGCAGGCCGGTGGCGATGGCGCTCGCCGCCATGGAGCAGGCGATGCCGGCGAGCACCACGTCGTTCATCCGCACGCGGCGGCCCGCGGCGATGGCGGCCACCACCAGGCTGACGCCAAGCGCCCCCAGGAAGGCCGCGGCGGTGATGAGCGGCAGCCAGCCCGATGCCAGCCGCGCCCCCAGGATGATGGCCACCAGCGCGCCCAGGGTCGCCCCCGCGGTGGTGCCCACGGTGCTGGGCGCGGCGAGCGGGTTCGCGAAGAGGGACTGGTACACCGCGCCCACCAGCGACAGCGTGCCGCCCACCAGCATGGCCATCAGCGTGCGGGGCACGCGCAGCTGCCAGAAGACGAAGTCCGCCGACTCGGGAGAGAACCCCGGCCCGATGAACGGCGCCACCGCGCACGCGGCCACGCAGACCGCCACGAGGATCCAGGCCTTCACCTTCACGGAGCACCTCCGCTCCGGGGCAGGCCCACGAAGATGCGGTGGCCCTCCACGGAGGTCGCGTGCATGCGCACGCCGAACAGCTCGCCCAGCTGTTCGCCCAGGTCGGGGGCGTCGAGGTTCCTCTCGAAGGCCACGCGGCCCTGGGACAGGCCCACGACGCGGGGGGCGCGCGTGCCCGGCGCGTGGGCATGCGAGAGCACGTTGACGTCGTGGGTGACGCAGAGGATGCCGCGTCCCGCGCGCCAGAGGTGGCCCATGCGCGCGTACAGCTCCAGCTGCTGCGCGGGGTCCAGGAAGTTGGCGGGCTCGTCCAGCAGCACCAGCGGGGTCTCCTGCGCGAGCAGCCCCGCGACCGCCACGCGCTGCCGCTCGCCGCCGGACAGCTCCGTGATGGGGCGCAGGGCGAAGGACTGCGCGCCTGCTTCCGCCAGCGCCTGGTGCGCCGCTGTCTCGGAGGCCCGGCGGGATTCGGGGAAGCGGTAGCGCGCGGAGACGACCTGCTCCAGCGCGGTGATGGGCTCCGCCGCCTCCAGCCGCTGGGGCAGCCACGCGAGCCTCGCCGCGCGCTCCCGGGGGGCGAGGCTCGACACGTCCTGCCCGTCCACGAACGCATGGCCGGCATCCGGACGCAGCAGGCCCAGCGCCGCGCGCAGGAGCGTGGACTTGCCCGCGCCGTTGGGCCCGACGATGGCCACGAAGTCTCCGGGGGCCACGCGCAGGGACACGCTGTCCAGCAGCGTCCGACCTCGCGCCCGCACCGTCACCGCGTCCAGCGTCAGCCCGGCCGTCATCGCGCGGAGGGCAGGGTGCCCAGGGCGGCGCGGAGCCGCTCGACGACGTCGAGGATGGCGGGCCCGGTGGACTGCACGTCGGGTCCGGTGACCAGCCGCACCCGGTCCTCCCGCGCCGCGCGCAGTCCGGTGAGCTGCTTCCACGGGGCCAGCAGCTGCGCCTGCTTCGCGGCATCCAGGGACGGCGCGCTGATCAGCACCAGCACCGCGTCCGGATCCAGCGCGATGACGCCCTCCAGCGACAGGTTGGGAGGCCCCGTGACGTCCTCCGCGACCGCGTTGCGAGCCCCCGCTGCCTCCAGCGCCGCGCCGTGCAGCGACGCGCGCTTCATGTACCAGACCTCCGACAGGGTGCCCGCCGTGTCGCCCAGCACCAGCAGCACGCGGGGAGCATCCTTCGGCGCGGGGCGCGACAGCGTCTGGTTCAGCTTCTCCGCGAGCGCGGTGGCCTGGGGCTCGCGCCCGCTCAGCCGGCCCAGCTCCTTCACGCTCTCCACGACCTCCGGGAGCGAAGTCCAGGGCAGCACCTTCAGCGGCGCGAGCGCGGAGAGCGACTCCGCGGGGGCCTGCTTCACCTGTTGATCCACGAGCAGCGTGGGCTTGAGCTTCGCGATGGCCTCGAAGTTCGGCGCGAACGTGGTGCCCACCCTGGGCAGGGCGGGCGTGCCCTGGGGCAGGGCGGTGTAGTCGGACACGCCCACGATCTCCGCGCCCGCGCCCAGGGCGAACAGCGTCTCCGTGACGGAGGGCGACAGCGAGACGATCCGCCGCGCCTGGGCTTCCGGAGCGGGGGACGCGGGACGCTGGCAGCCCGCCGCGAGCGCGAGCACCACGCACAGCAAAGAGGGGAGGCGGAAGAGACTCATGGGCGGGCCGACTTCTAGCACGCGCGTCACGGACGGGTGTCCGGGAAGCGGTGTCTGGGTTTCGCTTATCCTGGGAACTCCTCACAGAGGGGATACCCGGACATGACCTGGATGAATTGGACGTCCCGCGCGCTCTGCGCCGCGGCGCTGCTTTGCACTTCCCCGGCCCTTGCGGCGTCGCCGTTCGCGGAAGGGATGATCTCCATCACGTTGGATGACGGTTGGAGCACGCAGTACACGCTGGCGCGGCCAGCGCTGAAGTCGCGGAACATCCCCGCGACGTACTACCTGGTCACCGACGCGGTGGCGCAAGGGTGGGGCGGCTACATGAGCCTCGCGCAGGTGCAGACGCTCAAGGCGGAGGGCAATGAGATCGCCAGCCACACGCGCACGCACGCGGACCTGCCCACGCTGACGCCGGTGCAGCTGACGTCGGAGCTGCATGACTCGCGCGCGTGGCTGGAGACGAACGTGGGGGCGATGTGCGGCAAGAACTTCGCGTCACCCTACGGCGCGTACAACGCGACGGTGATGACGGCGTTGAAGGCGGAGTACGCCAGCCACCGCACCATCAACGCGGGCCGCAACTACAAGGACACGGTCATCTACGAGCTGCGCGCCAACGACGTGTCGAGCGCGGTGACGGTGGCGCAGGTGAAGGGGTGGATCAACCAGGCCATCGCGGAGAAGAGCTGGCTCATCATCCTCTTCCACGAGTTCACCAGCGGCACGCCCACGCGCGAGACGCAGTACCGAACGACGAACTTCACGAACATCCTCAACTACGTGCAGTCCACGGGCATCCGCACGGTGACGGTGGAGGAGGGGCTCGCGCTGACGGACGGCCTCACGGAGGCGCCGCCGTCCGTGGGCACGGTCGTCTACGACGACGCGATGGGCAGCGGCTTCCAGGACTGGAGCTGGGCGACGCACGACCTGGACCAGTCCGTCACGGTGCACTCCGGCTCCACGGCGGTCAGCTTCGAGCCGGACTACTGGGAGGCGCTGATGTTCCACCACACGGGGCTGGACCTGTCGCAGTACCAGTCCATCGACCTCTGGGTGCACGGAGGCACGACGGGCGGGCAGCAGGTGCGGCTGGCGCTCTACAACGGCGGCACGCCGCTGGGCAGCATCAGCCTGGAGACGGCGCTGGGGCACCCCATCACGGCGGGGATCTGGCAGAAGGTCTCCATTCCGCTCAGCGCCCTGGGCGCGACGTCCGGCACGGTGGATGACTTCTACGTGATGGACGAATCCGGATCGGATCAGGGCACGCTGTACGTGGACGACTTCGTGCTCGTCCCGTAGTCGCCGAACCACCGCGCGCGCCGGTGTCTGCTCCGGCGCGCGCGTGAAGACAGGCGTGGCCTACAGCTTGATCAGCTCCACGTCATCCATGTGGATGAAGTTGGCGCCGTTGTGGGCCGGCGACTTGCTGTGCAGGCCGAACTCCAGGTAGCCGTTGGTGACGTTGATGGCGGGCGTCTCCAGCAGCGTGTAGTTGCCGTAGGTGCCCAGGTTGGTGATGGCCGGCGCGCAATCACCGCAGTTCTTCACCTGGAAGCGCGCGAAGTCGAACGTGCCTCCCTTTCGGAACCAGGCGCGCAGCTTGTAGTTGCCGGACGCCAGGCCCGACTTCGTCTGGTACGTCCACGCCTCGTACGGCGCCGCGGACGTCCAGTGCGTCAAGTGGAAGCTGCCCGAGTGCCCGCCGTTGTACGTCTCCGAGAACGCCGCCGTCGCCGTGCCGTTCGGGCTCCAGGTGTTCCAGCCCGTCATGCCCTGCTCGAAGCCGGCGTTGGTGAGCCCCAGCGACTGCGAGCCGCCCGGCTGGTACCAGCGCACCCACTCCACCTCCATCGTCTTCTTCGCGCCCCAGGCCAGGTCGATGGAGGCCGGCGCCGGGTTCCCGTACCAGACGCCTCCCAGCGCCAGGTTCAGGATGAGGTAGTGGTTCTGCTGGAACTCCGATTCGTTGTGATTGAACGTCGCCGTGGACACGAAGTCCTTGTCCAGGCGGAACACCATGGTGTTCGCCGTCCACTCCACTTCATACGTGTGGAAGTCCTGGGACAGGTCCACGCCACGGCTCGCGCCCGTGCCCCAGTCCGCGTTGCCGCCGTTGTGCCAGTGCACCGCGGACTTCATCCACGTGGGCTCCGTGGACTTCCACTCCAGGATGTCGATCTCCCCCGCGGCCGGCCAGCCCGCGCTCTGGATGTTCGAGCCCAGCGTCCAGAAGGCCGGCCACATGCCGTAGCCCGGCGGAACCTTGATGCTCGCGACGATCTTCCCGTAGCGCCCCTCCACCTTGCCCTTGGTGTGGATGCGGCCGGAATAGAACGACCGGTACTGCCCCGGGCAGCGCGAGTCCGTGGGGTTGTCCGCCGTGCGCTCCGCCGAGATGATCAGCTTGCCGTTGGCCACCGCCACGTTCTGCGCGCGCGGGAACTCCAGCTCACTCGTGCCGAAGTTGCAGTTGTTGGTCACCGGATCCCAGTTGCTCGTCAGCACGTTCCACGCGCCCGTGTTCAGCGCCGTGCCCGTGAAGTCGTCCTGCCATGACAGCGACCACCCCGCGCCCGGGTCGTACGCGCGCTCGCCCTGCTGCGTCTGGCCGTAGCCTTCCGCCTCCACCGGGGCGGCTTCCGGCTCGGGAGAACAGCCGGAGAGGGTGGTCAGGAGTCCTGCGGCGACAAGGCCTGCTCGAAGAGGGCGGTGCATGAGTGCTCCGGGGTTGGGGGAGCATTCATATTTGCCGGTTTTGACATGTCTTGCCAGGAAGTCAGGAACAACCTCAACCAAGCCACTGGGGATTCTGGACGGTTCCGTCGAAGTGGTGGCTCGTCTTGTACTTCTCGTAGGCGCCGTCCTGGGCCGCGTCCTTCGTCCTGGCGAGCAGGGCCTGGACGTCCTTTTCGGTCAGGGGCTTGAAGGTGCGCGCGGCGGTCAGCGCCTGCTGCAGTCGCTCCTGCGAGTCGATGCCGGTGATGACGACACTCACGGGCAGGGACAGGTTGTAGCGGAGGCACTCGGGCGCGGTGACGGTCTTGCTGTCGAGGATGAACGGGTCGCCCATGGACTTCATGGCGAGCACGCCGATGCCCTCCTTCACGAGCACGGGCAGCACGCGCTTCTCGAAGCTGTTGAAGTGGGCGTCCATCACGTTGAGGGGCAGCTGCACGGTGTCGAAGCGGAAGCCGTGCTGCTTCGCTGTCTCCAGCATCTTCAGGTGGATGTCCGGTGACTTGTGGCCGGTGAAGCCCAGGAAGCGCGCCTTGCCGGCCTTCTGCGCGTCCTTCATCGCCTCGATGGCGCCGCCTTCGGCGAAGGCGCGGTCGGGGTCGCTGTCGCGGATGACTTCATGGAGCTGGAGCAGGTCCAGGTGGTCCGTCTGGAGGCGCTGGAGGGATTCGTCGATCTGCTTCGCGGCGGTCTTCTTGTCGCGGCCGTCGATCTTCGTCATCAGGAAGGCCTTGGCGCGGTAGCCGTCGCGCAGCGCCTTGCCCATGCGCTCCTCGCTCTTGCCGTCGTTGTAGTCCCAGCAGTTGTCCAGGAAGTTGATGCCCTGGTCCAACGCGCCGCGGATGAGCGCGATGCTCTCCGACTCCTCCTTCTGCTTGCCGATGTGGAAGCCCCCGAGCCCGATGCACGACACCTCCTGGCCGGTGCGGCCCAGCTTGCGGCGGGGCACGGCAAGCGCGTTCTTCGCCTTCCTGGGTGAAGCCCCGAGCACGGGAGGGGCAACCATCAGCGACAGCGTCGCGGCGAGGAATTCCTTCCGGGTCATGCGCGGGCGTCCTTCCAGAGAGGGCAGGTGGCGTCTGGGAGGCCGACGTTGGGACCGGGTGACGCCCGGGACAACGGGCGCGCGGGCTGAATGTGCAGGAGCCACCGCTGCGGACCAGGTGTGCAGGGTGGGCGTGTGCCGCATAATCGACACCCGCATGCGCATCCCCCTCCTTGTGCGGCGCGTGGGACCGCTCCTCGCGCTGATCCTCCTGGCCGCGTGCCGCATTGAATCCGCCGCGCCGTCGGGAGGCGCCGCCGTGGCTCAGGCTGAGACCCCGTCCGGCGAGGTGTGGGTCTACACGTCGATGTACCGGCACGTGCTGGACGCGCTGGAGCCCTTGCTCAAGGAGCGGCTGCCCGGCGTGCAGGTGCACTGGTACCAGGCGGGCAGTGAGAAGGTGGCCAGCCGGCTGGAGGCGGAGCGGGCTGCGGGCGCGGTGCGAGCGGACGTGCTGATGACGTCGGATCCGTTCCTCTACGAGCGGCTGGCCCGGGAAGGCGCGTTCCTGCGCTACGCGTCCGTGAACGCGCTGCGCATTCCGCGAATGCTGCTGGACCTGGACGCGAGGTACGCGGCGGTGCGGCTGTCCACGATGGTGCTGGTGCACCGCGTGGGCGCGGGCGAGGCGCCGAAGTCATTCGCGGCGTTGGTGGATGGAAGCTGGAAGGGAAGGGTGGCCATCGGGGATCCCCTCACGTCGGGCACCGCGTTCACGTGGGCGGTGTTCCTGCACGCGCGGCGTGGGGATGTGTACTTCGCGGGGCTGCGCGAGAAGGGCGCGGTGGTGGCGGGTGGCAACGCGGCGGTGCTCCAGAAGGTGGAGAGCGGAGAGGTGGACGCGGGCGTGCTGCTGCTGGAGAACGCGCTGGCGGCGAAGGCGAAGGGCAGTCCCATCGAGGTCGTCTGGCCGGAGGACGGCGCGGTGGTCATCCCGGGGCCGGTGGGGCTGTTCGCGTCGACACGCAATCCGGTGGCGTCGAAGGCGCTGATGGACGTGCTGCTGTCGCCCGAGGGCCAGCGCATCATCGTGGAGAAGGGCGACATGCACGCGGTGGACCCACGCCTGAGTGGCCCGCGTGGTGAGCCCGGCGTGGACGGATTGCTGAGTCGCGCGCAGGCCTGGACGCCGGAGCTGCTGGAGCAGGGGCTGCTGCACGGCGGTGACATCAAGGAAGCCTTCAGCCGGGCCTTCGCGCGATGAGCCAGGAACGCCTCCGCGGCGGACGGGAGTGGGCCTCCGCCGGAGCGGCACGAGCAAAACCTGTCCGACAGTCGGACAGGTCTCTGTGGGGCGGATGGCACGGCGGGTCGCCATTTCTGGTGGGTGACGCGACCAACCCCATCCGAATCATCCGCGGGTGCCCATCAGCCCAGGGCGACTGCCGCGGCGGTCCAAACCTGTCGGACAGTCGGACCAGTTCGCCCGGCGGCACCAACCTGTCGGACCGTCGGACCCGTTCGCACGGCGGCTCCAAGCTGTCGGACCGTCGGACCGGTTTGCACGGTGGTTCTGGCCCGTCGGAACGTCGGACGGGTTCGTGCGGGGGTTCCGGCTTGCCGGACTGTCGGACCGGTTTGCACGGTGGTGCAGGCTTGTCGGACTGTCGGACAGGTTCGAGTGGTGCCCGGTGTCCGGCCGCTGCCTGCGATGAGGCCGGTCCAACAAGACGCGGCAGTGGGAGCCCGCCCGCTCAGGGGGCCCGCAGCTGTGGCCAAAACCTGTCGGACAGTCGGACAGGATCGAGCGGTGGACCTGGCTTGTCCGACAGTCGGGCAGGCCCGAGCGGTGGCCCCAACTTGTCCGACAGTCGGACAGGGCTGAGGGGTGGGCCCAACTTGTCCAACAGTCGGACAGGTCCGAGCGGTCTCAGCCTGTCCGGCTGTCGGACAGGTTTTTGCCATGTCCTCAACCTGTTCGATGCTCGAGCTGGTTCAAGCGGTGGCCTCATCCGGTCGGACTGTCGGACAGGTTTCTGTGGTGGCGCCGGCTTGTCGGACCGTTGGACGGGTTCGTGCGGTGGTGCCGACTTGTCCGACTGTCGGACAGGTTTTTGGGGTGCCCCGCCGCCGGGGCGCTTCGGCGACCTTCTCCCTTTCTCATCCGTTTGGATTGGCGGACTGCCCGAGGGACTGGCGCGGTGCCGGCGCCAGCGCGTGAGCCTTGATGGGGGCTCGCGATGAGGGGGCGGTGGGTTGCGTTGGCCTTGTGGCTCGTGCCGCTGCTGCTCTTCGCGGTGGTTCCGGTCGTGGCGCTCCTGGTTCGGGGCGTGGGGGCGGCGACGGGGGGATTGGGTTCGGTGCTCTCGGCGGAGTCCGGGGCGCTGTTGAACACACTGGGCATTTCGCTGGGCGCGACGGCGTGGGCGCTGTGCCTGGGCGCTCCGCTGGCCTTGCTCCTGTTCCGCACGGACCTGCCCCTGCGTGGCGCGTTCACCGTGCTGTTCACGCTGCCTTCCGCCATCCCCGCGTTCATCTGGGGCATGGGGTGGCTGTCGCTCGCGAGCCCTCGTGCTGGCTACCTGAACCGCATGCTGGGCGCGGACGTGTTCGACCTCTATGGCGCGGCGGGCATCGCGTTCGTGGAGGGACTTTCGGGCCTGCCGCTGGTGCTGCTCGCCGGGGCCGCGGCGCTTCGGCGCGTGGATCCGGCTCTGGAAGAGGCGGCTCGCGTCTGTGGCGCTTCGCCACTTCGCGCCGTGCTGAACACCACCGTGCCCCTGGTGATGCCCGCGCTGTTGTCTGGCGCGGTGATGGTGTTCCTCATGGCTGCGTCGTCCTTCGGCGTGCCGTACCTGCTTGGCGTGTCGGCGTCGCCGCCCACCCGTGTGCTCACCACCCGTATCTATGAACTGGTGCTGCTGGGCAGCGAGGAGGGATTGCCACGGGCGTCGGTGCTCGCGTCGTTCCTCCTGCTGGTGACGCCGCTGGCGCTGGGACTGACCTGGATGCTGGGCCGAAGCGGTCGGGTGCGGTTGAGCGCGGGCAAGGGCGTGTCTCCTCGCGTGCTTGCGTTGGGGGCGTGGCGGACTGTCGCTCTGGCCGGTGTGGGCCTCGTGGGTGGGGTGCTGGTGGTGCTGCCCCTGGCGGCCATCCTGCTCACTTCGCTGCAACGCAGCTTCGGCGCGGCACTGACCTGGGACACGCTGACGCTGTCGCACTGGTCCGGGGTGCTTGGGGATGCGCGCACGCTCCGGGCCACCGGGCGCAGTGTGTTGCTCGCGGCCGGGGCGGGGCTGCTCGTGGTGGGGCTGGGCCTTTCGGCGGCGCTCCTTCGGCGGGCCTTCCGTCGCGGCGGCGCGGGCGTGGAGGCCATGGCGGTGTGGCCCTTCGCGGTTCCGGGCACGGTGCTGGCGCTCGCGCTGCTGGTGGCGTTCTCTCGGGACTGGCGGCTGGTGGTGCTGGACCGCTTCGCGTTCGTGCTGGCCCTGGCGCATACACCGTGGCTGATGCTCGTGGGTTACGTGGGGAAGTACCTGGCGCTCGGCGAGCGCAACAGCTCCGAGGCCCTGGCCCAGGTGGACCCTTCGCTCGCGGAGGCTGCTCGCGTCGGCGGTGCAGGGCCTGGGCGGGCGTTCGTGGACGCGACACTGCCGCTGCTCCGGCCCGCGCTCACGGTGGCGTTCGTGCTCGCGTTCCTCGCGTGCGCCACGGAGATCACCTTGTCCGTGCTGCTGGTGCCCGCGGGCTCCGAGGTGCTGGGCACGCTGTTGTTCGAGTTGCAGAGCTATGCGGACCCGGCCGCCGCGGCCGTGCTCGCTTGCGCGTTCGTGGCGCTGGTGGTCGCGGGGCAGGCGGTGCTGGCGTGGGCCCGGCGTCGCGTACCGGAGGTGCGGTGATAGCGGCCATCGTCCTGGAGGACCTGGTCAAGGCGTACGGCGGGATGCCCGTGGTGCGTGGCTTGAGCCTGCAAGTGGGGCAGGGCGAGCTGGTGTCCCTGCTGGGCCCTTCTGGATGCGGGAAGACGACGACGCTGCGGATGCTCGCGGGGTTGGAACATCCGGACGCGGGCGTCATCCGCCTCGGGGAGGAAGTGGTCGCCGGCCCCGGCGTGCGTGTTCCTCCCGAGAAGCGCGGCCTGGGAATGGTGTTCCAGAGCTACGCCATCTGGCCGCATCGCAGCGTCGAGGCGAACGTCGCCTATCCGCTGGCGCTCCGGAAGGTGCCTCGCCACGAGATGGCTTCACGCGTGCGCGAAGCCCTGCGCTGGGTGCGGCTGGAGGCCTATGCGGCGCGGATGCCGCATGAGCTGTCCGGTGGACAGTTGCAGCGCGTGGCGCTCGCGCGGGCGCTGGTGGCGGGGCCTCGCGTGCTGCTGTTGGACGAACCCCTTTCAAACCTGGACGCCGCCCTGCGCGAGGAGCTGCGCGCGGAGATCGCCGCGCTGCGGGCCCGGCTGGGCACGACGCTGGTGTTCGTCACGCATGATCAGGGCGAGGCCCTGGCCCTGTCGGATCGCATCGCCGTGATGAACCGGGGCGTCATCGAACAGGTGGATACGCCGGAGCGGCTGTACCGGGAACCGGCGACGCCGTTCGTCGCGGGCTTCGTCGGGGGCGCGAACGTGCTGCGGGGCGAGGTGCGCGCGGGCGGCTTCCACTGCGCGGGGACGGAGACCGCGTTCGACCTGCCCGTGGATGCGAAGCCCGGGCCGGGGACGCTGGTGGTGCGTCCGGAGGACCTGGAGCTGGGGGAGACCGGAACGCCCCTGGTGCTCTCCGCTCGCCTGTTCCTGGGGCATGCGGCGGAGTACCGGTTCCCGGTGGGAGATGCGTTCCTGCGCGTCATCGGGCCGGCGCTGGAGGGCGTGCGCGCCGGTCAGACGCTCCGCGTCCGCGTGCGCAAGGCCACGGTGTTCGACGCGGGCGCCTGAGGCTCAGTACAGCGTCGTCTTCACCCGGGCTGGCAGCTCGCGGTCGTACTCGCCGCCGTCGAAGTTCTCCGGACTCAGCGCCTCGAGGATGGAGCCGGGGCTTGGGAACTCGGCGCGGGCGACTTGCCGTGCAGGGTCCCAGAGTCCGGAGCGGATCAACGCGCGGCTGCACTGGAAGTAGACCGTCTCCACGGCGATGCGCAGCACGGAGCGCGGCGCCTTCCCATCGAAGGTGAAGCGCTCGAGCATGGACGGCTCGATGACGATGCTCGCCCGGCCGTTGACGCGCAGGGTTTCGTTCACACCCGGGACGAAGAACAGCAGCGCGACGCGCGGATCCGCCAGGATGTTCCGCAGCGAGTCCATGCGGTTGTTGCCCCGGCGGTCGGGCAGCAGCAGCGTGTGCGCGTCCTCGATGACCACGAACCCGGCGGGGTCTCCTCGCGGCGAGGCATCCAGCCCTCCAGGGCCGGATGTGGCGAGGACCATGAACGGCGAGCGTTCAATGAAGGGCCGGTACGCCGGGTGGAGGTGGTCCACCTCCTTGAGCACGGACGACTTCCCGGGAACCCCGTACAGGCGTTCGAGCGTCTCCACATCGGTCACGGTCTTCATCCGGGGGCGCCTCCTGGGCCCTTCTTAGGCCTTTAAAATGGCCATGTCACACGCGGCACCGGCTGCGTCGTCCTGGGGATGGAAGGGCACTTCGCCCCCTCCAGAACGAGGACCTACACATGAAGCCCCGGATGAATGCCTTCGCGGTCGCGCCGGACGCTCTCGGTCTCATGGTGGATTTCAGCAAGAACGTGGAGGCCTTGGGGCTGGAGCCAGGCCTCTGCGAGCTGGTCAAGATCCGCTCGTCCCAGATCAACGGCTGCGCCTTCTGCATCCACCTGCACACCCGCGACGCCCGTGCCCAGGGGATGAGCGAGGAGCGCATCTACCTGCTGGACGGCTGGCGTGAGTCGCCGCTGTACACCGAGCGCGAGCGCGCGGCCCTGGGCTGGACGGAGGCCCTGACGCTCGTCTCGGAGACGCACGCACCCGACGAGGACTACGCCGCGCTCAAGCCGCACTTCACCGAAGAGGAGATCGTGAAGCTGACCCTCATGATTGGCGTCATCAACGTCGCGAACCGGATCATCCTCGGCTTCCGGGCCGTGCACCCGGTGACGCCTCGCAGTGAAGCCGCCTGAGCCTCGAATCGCTTTTTAAATGCCCATGTCACACGCGGTACCCGCTGCGTCGTCCTGGGGATGGAAGGGCACTTCGCCCCACCCAAAGAATGAGGACCTACACATGAAGACCCGAATGAATCCCTTCGCTGTCGCGCCGGACGCCGTCAACCTCATGCTCGAGTTCAGCAAGAAGGTGGAGGCCCTGGGGCTGGAGCCGAGCCTCCGCGAGCTGGTGAAGATCCGCTCCTCGCAGCTCAACGGCTGCGCGTTCTGCATCCACATGCACACCCGCGACGCCCGTGCCCAGGGGATGAGCGAGGAGCGCATCTACCTGCTGGACGGCTGGCGCGAGTCGCCGCTGTACACCGAGCGCGAGCGCGCGGCCCTGGGCTGGACGGAGGCACTCACGCTGGTTTCCCAGACGCACGCCCCGGATGAGGACTACGCTGCGCTCAAGCCGCACTTCACCGAAGAGGAGATCGTGAAGCTGACCCTCATGATTGGTGTCATCAACTCCTGGAACCGGTTCGCCATCGGCTTCCGGTCCATCCACCCGGTGACCGCTCGCAGTGAAGCCGCCTGACCCGAGCCCCGCGGACGTCTTCGACCCGCTCCGCCCCCGGCTGCTCCGCATCGCGTACCGGATGCTGGGCATCGTCGCGGAGGCGGAGGACGTGGTGCAGGAGGCGTATCTCCGTTGGCACCAGACCGACCGCGACGCCGTACGGGACGCGGAGGCCGTGCTCGTCCGCACGGTGACGCGCCTGTGCCTGGACGTCCTGAAGTCCGCGCGCGTCCGGCGCGAGGAGTACGTGGGGACCTGGCTTCCAGAGCCCATCATCGAGACAGTGGAGGGCGACGACTTGACGCTGACCCTGATGATGGCCCTGGAGCGCCTGTCCCCGCTGGAGCGCGCCGCGTTCCTCCTGCACGACGTGTTCGGCATGGACTTCGAGCAGGTGGCGAAGGCCATCGACCGCGATCCCGCGGCGTGCCGCCAGCTCGCCAGCCGGGCCCGGGCCCACGTGCAGGAGGCCCGGCCCCGCTTCCCCGTGACCGAGGCGAAGGGCCACGAGCTGGCCTCGGCGTTCCATGCCGCGTCCCGGAGCGGTGACACGCACGCGCTCCAGGCACTGCTGGCCCAGGACGTCATCCTGTACTCCGATGGCGGCGGCAAGGCGAAGGCGGTGCTCAATCCCATCTATGGCCAGGAGAAGATCGTGCGCATGCTCGAGGCGTTCGTCCGGCGCACGGGCGTGAACTCGTCTCAGCTCGTGTACGAGGGCACCATCGACGGCCTGCCCGCGTTCGTCACGCTGGAGGCGGATGGAACGCTGCAGACCACGGCGCTCGGCATCGAGGACGGCCGCATCGTCGCCCTCTACATCACGCGCAACCCCGACAAGCTGATGGGCATCCGGCGGGCAGTGGGCGGCGAGCCGTCGTAGGGCTTCAGTGCGCGGCGAAGGACTCGCGCGCGAACTCGACGAACCGGAGCAGGGCCGGGGAGCTTCCGGCCTTGCGCCACGCGATGACGGTGTTCGTCACCGGCGCGTCCTCCGGCAGGTCGATGAAGGCCACGCCGGAGTGGTGCTCCGTGTCGGGCGTGTGCGGCATGGGCGCGATGCCGAAGCCCGCGGAGACGAACCAGATCTTCGTCGCGACGTTCTGCGCGTACTGGCGCACCGCCGGTTCGACCCCCGCGTCGCGGAGCCGGTCGAAGAACCCCGCGTAGTAGTCCGGTGGAGCGACGCCGGGCTCCACCAGGACGAGCGGTTCATCGCGCAGGTCCTTCCACGCCACCGCCTTGCGCTTCGCGAATGGATGCCGCGAGGGCACCGCCAGCCGGAAGGGTTCCCGCCGGATGAAGTGCGAGACGACATCCGGAGGCATCCGCTCGCGAGGACGCAGGATGCCCACGTCCAGCGTGCCCCGCTCCAGTGCCTCCAGCTGCCATGCGGACGGATGGTTGCTCAGCTCGATGTGGACGCCCGGCATCTTCTTCTGGAAGGCCCGGAGCATCGCCGCGAACCGGGGCGTCGCGAACGACGAGATGAGGCCCAGCACCAGCACGTCCTGTTCGCCCCGGGCCTGCCGGGCCGCGTGCTCCTGGAACCGCTTCGCGCGCTCCAGGAGTTGGTGCGCTTCCGGCAGCAGCTCGCGTCCCAGCTTCGTGAGGCGCACCGCGCGGGCTTCGCGCTCGAAGAGGGCTCCGCCCAGCTCCGCTTCGAACTTGCGGATCTGCTGACTGAGCGGCGGCTGGGCGATGTGCAGCCGCTTCGCGGCGCGGGTGAAGCTGAGCTCCTCCGCGACCGCGACGAAGTACCTCAGGTGGCGCAGCTCCATGGTCCATACGCTCCAGGTCTGGGTTCCAGACCCAGGATATATTGGAAGTATGGATGGGGGAGCGCTAGGCATGTCGCATGGAGACCTCCTCCGCCGTGCTCCCCGCCGCCGTGCCGCAAGCCGCGCCGATGGACCGCCGGCTGCTGTGGACGATGACGACGGCAACGGTGCTCGCGGTGGGCAACGTCTATTACAGCCAGCCGCTGCTGGGCGTCATCGCGCAGACCTTCGGCCTGTCCGCCTCCGCCGTGGGCTCCGTGCCGATGATGTCGCAGCTGGGCTACGTGGCCGGATTGGTGCTCCTGACGCCGCTGGGTGACGTGCTGGAGAAGCGCGGCCTGCTGGTGACCATGCTGGGGCTCGCGGCGGCGGCGCTCTTCGCGGCGGGCCTGGCGCCCACGTTCCCCCTGTTCCTGGTCGCCTGCGTGGCCATTGGCCTGACGTCCGTGCTGGTGCAGATCCTCATCCCGTTCGTCGCGGCGCTCAGCTCGCCCGAGGAGCGGGGGAGGAACCTGGGCGTGGTGCTCAGTGCCGCGCTGGTGGGCGTTCTCATCTCCCGCACGCTCAGCGGCTTCGTGGCCACGCACCTGGGCTGGCGCGGGGTGTACTTCGCGGCCGGTGCGACGATGGTGGGGCTGGCGATGACGCTGCGGCTGGGACTGCCTCGCTACGAGTCCTCCACGCGGCTGACGTACCCGCGCCTCCTGCAGTCGCTGTGGACGCTGCTGCGGGACGTGCCGGGACTGCGGGCCATCGCGCTCACGGGCGCCCTGATGTACGCCGCGCTCTCCGCGTTCTGGGCGTCGCTGGCGTTCTTCCTGAGCAGTGACGCGTACCACCAGGGGCCGGGTACCGCGGGCATGTTCGGGCTCATCGGGACGGTGGGGGCGCTCGCCGCGAACGTCACGGGCCGGCACGCGCAGCGCATTGGCGCGCGGCGGATCGTTCGGGCGTGCATCGTCACGATGCTGGCGGCCTTCGGCGTCTTCGCTGTCTTCGGCACGCTGTGGGCCGGGCTCATCGCGGGCGTGGTGCTGCTGGACCTGGGGGCGCAGGCCGCCACGGTGTCCAACCAGACGGAGCTGTACCGCCTGCACCCCACGGCGCAGACGCGCCTCAACACGCTCTACAAGATGTTCTACTTCGTGGGTGGCGCCTGCGGTTCCGCGCTCTCCGCCATCTCGTGGGACCACGCGGGCTGGCGGGGCGTGTGCGCGGTGGGCGGTGGGTTCCTGGTCATCGCGTTCGTGTGGGAGCAGGTCCAGGCGCGGCGGGCCGCCGCATCGCCTTCCGTCACTTGACGGAGCCCGGCAGCTTCGCCGCGAGCGCATCGATGGCGACGCGAACGCGCACGGGCAGGTGCGGCGACGTGGGCCAGAGCGCGTGGATGTCGAAGCAGAGCCCCGGCAGGTCCGTCAGCACGCGCACCAGCTTCTTGTCGCGCACGGCGTCCTGGATGAGCCAGCAGGGCAGCCACGCCAGCCCCATGCCCGCGACGGCCGCGTCCATGATGGCCTCCAGGTCGTCGAAGCGCAGCCGTGACCGGGGGAGGAGCTCCACGTTCGTGCCGTCCTCCTGGGGAAACAGCCACGGGCGCGCCGTCCCGGAGCGGACGTAGCGGATGGTGTCGTGGCCGGACAGTGCTTCCAGCGTGCGCGGCGTGCCGTGCTTGCGGAGGTACGCGGGGGACGCGCAGACGGTCATGCGCTGGAAGCCCACGCGGCGGGCGGTGAGGCCGTCACCCGCGTCGAGTCCCCGCGTCCCGACGCTGCGAAGGACCAGGTCGAAGCCGTCCTCCAGCAGGTCCACGAGGCGGTCGTTGAACGACAGGTCCAGCTCCAGCTTCGGGTGTGCTCGGGCCAGGTCGCGCAGGATGGGCGCCACGCAGCGGCGGCCGTAGAGCACGGGCATGCTGACGCGCAGGCGGCCCGCGACCTCCTGCTTGCCGGATTCGAGCAGGGCCTCGCCCGCACGCAGTTCGCCCAGGGCGCGCAGGCATCGTTCGTAGAAGACCTGACCGTCCTGGGTCAGGCCCTGTGAGCGCGTGGTGCGGTGGAAGAGGCGCACGCCCAGCCGTTCCTCCAGTCGCGCCACCGTCTTGCCCACGGCGGAGCGCGACAGGTTCAGCTTCGTGGCCGCGGCGGAGAAGCCTCCGGCCTCCACGGCCTCCACGAAGACGGCCACGCCCTGAAGAGGATCGCTCATGGTCCAACCATTGTCGCCCTGGTGGCGACAGTGAAAGGAATTCTTGTCGCCACCGGAGAAATTGCTTCGCCAATACCTTCCCCCACGAACCTGTTGCAAGGAGCTGTGCGCGTGGGGACTTCGACGATGAAGCGCTGGGAGCTGGATGCCGTGGGGCGTGGCGGGCCGCAGCTGCGGACCGTGGCGATTCCGGAGCCCGGGCCGGGAGAGGTGCTGGTGAAGGTGGCGGCCGTGTCGCTGAACTACCGGGACCTGCTGGTGATGGAGAGCGGGATGGGGCTGTCCCTGGCGTTCCCGTTCACGCCGGGCTCGGACCTGGCGGGCGTGGTGGCGGCGGTGGGCGCGGGCGTGACCCGGTTCGCGGTGGGGGAGAAGGTCCTCTCCACGTTCTCACCGGGACGCCTGGACGGGCCGGCGCTTGGGACCGCGCGCGTGCCTCCGTACAAGACGCTGGGTGGGGCGTACCCGGGCGTGCTCGCGGAGTACGTCGCGTTTCCGGAGGACTGGTTCGTGAAGGCTCCCGCCACGCTGGACGCGGGTGAGGCCAGCACGTTGCCGTGCGCGGGACTGACCGCGTGGACCGCGCTGGTCGAGTACGGCCCGGTCCGTCCGGGACAGTCGGTGCTGGTGCAGGGCACGGGCGGCGTGGCGCTGTTCGGCTTGCAGCTCGCTCGGGCACAAGGCGCGGACGTCATCGTGACCTCCGGGAGCGACGAGAAGCTGGAGCGCGCGAAGGCGCTGGGGGCGACGCACGGCATCCACCGTGAGCGCGAGGACTGGGTGGAGGCCGTCTACCGCATCACCGCGGACCGGGGCGTGGACCACATCCTGGAGCTGGCGGGTGGCACGAACCTGGGCCGGTCCATCGAGGCGGTGGCGCTGCACGGGACCATCTCCGTGATTGGCGTCTTCGAGGGCTTCACGGTGACGGGGCCGTCCGGGCCGCTCCTGCTCAAGGAGCCCACGATTCGAGGCATCAACGTGGGCACCCGGAGGGCGCTGGAGTCCCTGGTGCGCGCGGTGGATGCCACCGGGCTCAAGCCGGTCATCGACGCGCGCTATCCGCTGGAGGCCCTGCCCGCCGCGCTGGAGCACCTGCGCAAGGGTGCGTTCGGGAAGATCGTGGTGGAGTCCCACTGAGCCGCACGGAGTAGGGTGCGGCGCATGTCGTCGCGCCCCTCCTCCGAAAGTCCTCGCCGCTTCCACTCCGAGCCGTTGATCCAGGTGCTGCGCCATCTGGAGGCGTTGCTGCCGTCCGGGCCCGTTTCCATCGACGTGCCGGATCCGGACCTGGGACACGGGCGCTATCCCGGCGAGCGCGTGGAGGGTGGGCTCGTGCACCGGCCGCTGCGCAGCTGGTGCGACCTGGCGGAGGGACTGTCGTGCCGTCTGCGCACGCCTCGCGGGGTGGACGCGACGCACGTGCGGCTCACGTTCGAACCGCTGGGTTCGGAGGCCTCGTGGCACGCGGGAGGCGGGGCGCGGACGGAGGCGCCGCAGGAGCGCTATGGCGCCGCGTCCGACTTCGCGCGCGTGCGGAAGTTCGAGGACGCGGGCTTCCTGATGCCCTGGCTGGAGGCGGTGGGGCGACTGGTGCTGCCCACGGGCCCGAGGCTCCTGGACCTGGGCGTCAACCGGGGCGATGAGCTGGCCGCGTTCGCGGAGGTGGAGGGCATCCGCTTCGTCGGCGTGGACCACAGCGCGAGCGCGTTGGCGGAGGCCCGGGCTGCGTTTCCGGATCCTCGCCATGCGTTCGTGCAGGCGGACCTGAACGCGCTGCCCGCGGACCTGGGCCGCTTCGACGTGGTGGTGTCGGTGGGCACGTTGCAGAGCCCGGGTGTGGATGACCGGGCGCTCTTGCGCAAGCTGGTGCAGGAGCACCTGGAACCCAAGGCCTCGCTGGTGCTGGGCTTCCCCAACTCACGCTTCCGAGACGGGGAGGTCGTGTACGGCGCGCGCGTGCGCAACCTGCGCGAGCCGGACCTGTCGCTGCTGGTGAAGGACCTGTCCTTCTACCGCCGCTACCTGCACCAGCACGGCTTCCGCACGTTCCTGGGCGGCAAGTACGACCTGCTGCTCACGGCGGTGAGAGGTCAGGCTTTCGGTTCGGGGGATGCGGACGACTGAGGATCGGGCTGCGAGAGGTGATGGGCGGTGGCGGGGATGACGGCCATGCTGCCCAGCCAGAAGATGAACCCGATGGAGGGGGAGAGCAGTTCCAGGTAGCGGTTCCCGCCGCTCTCATCCGCGGGGACGGGGTTCACGTACCAGGTGAGCGAAGACAGCGCGAGGACGCACGCCGCGCCGCCGACGCAGAGCGCCTTCCGGTCCGCGCCCGCGAGGAGCAGGACGAAGGCCAGGGCCAGCAGGGGATTCGCGTACCAGCCGAACTGGAACGTGAAGACGCCCACCCAGCCCACGAGCAGCAGCGGCATGCCCCACATGTGTTCCTCGGCACGCTGGTTCGTGTTGTACACGGTCATCGCGGGCGTCGCACAGGCGAGCACGAAGAGCAGGGCCGACACACCACAGGCGGTGAGGCGTGTCTTCTGTTGCGACTGGGCGTGGGCGGAAGGCGCTGGACGGGGCGAGGTCATCGGGAAGGGGGCTTTCGAAGGAAGAGCGCCGCGACGGGGACAATCAGCAGGCTGGCCATCCAGACATAGAAGCCGATGGCGGTCCCCTGCACGTCGGAGTTGTAGGCGTGCATCGTGGCGATTGAAGACAGCCCGAGGATGCACGCCGTACCGCCGAACCAGAACGCCTTCTGGTTCCTCCTCAGCCCGAGCATGAAGAGCGCCACGAGCAGCAGGGGATTGGCGAGCCAGCCGAAGTTCCCGGAGACCACGCCCGTCCAGCCGATGAGCAGCAGGAACGCCCCATTCGTTGCCGAATCCCCCCCGCCGTGCGGAGTGCGAGTGATCAGCGCGGGCAGGAAGCAGGCGATGACGTAGAGCCCGATGGACACGCTACAGGCCGTGAGGCGTGCGTTCGCGTCGTCGACGCCGCTGGCAGGACGGACCGGGGTGGATGAGGCCATGCGGGGGGGAGGCTACTTCAGCCCTGAGCCGGTCCGCGCGAGGCGCCGGGGACCCACCAGCAGACACTGTCTACGGGAGAAGGCTCACGGCGATTCTTCGCCAGCGGTCAGCCACCAGTACGGATCGAAGCCATCGGCGCGATGGACCGAGGCGCTGAAGTCCTCGCAGTCCAGCCCCAGTCGCAGGCTCTCTTCGGGAGACAGGCCCGCGAGCCGGGTGGCCTGCTCGAAGACGGCTGCACGCGTCAGTTGGGGATTCGAGCGCGCCAGCCGGCAGGCCTCCGGGGCCACCGCATGAAGCCGGTACAGCCGCCGGGTGTCGGCCGCTTCACTGATGAAATACAGGCTCACCGGTACGGCTAGGAGCAGTGCGGAGACCGACACCCACCGGCTCGCCTTGAAGGCCCGTGACAGGAGGGCCACGACGGCCAGGCTGAAGGACAGCTCCGCGCCGATCAGGAAGACGCTTCCCCGGTAGTGATGCAGGTCCTTGAGGAAGGGCGCGAAGAAGGCGCCTGCTACCAGGAGCAGCAGCAGCGCCACGATGGGCACTGCCCGCCACACTCTTGAGTCCTCGCGTCGAAGCCACGTGGGAGCCATGCCTTCGGGCACCTCCGAGCCGGTTCGCTCCCAATGCTACTTCATCGCGTGTTGCGCGGACGTGAGAGGTCAGGCGTCGGAATCCGTTTGGGTATCGTCTTCAGGCACGTCGACGTGGTCGAGCGCGATCCGAACCTGGTCTTGGTAAAATGGGACGATCTCCACGGCGGCTACGCGGTTGAGTACCTCCCGCGCTGCGGCGAAGTCTCCTGTCTGCTTGAGCTTGTGTGACTCCACGAGGGCTCGTGACAGTCGGCGTGACCCATCCCGGATGCGGCGATGCATTTCACGCAAGAGCGCTGCGGCTGTGTCGGGGGCGTTCAATGCCCGCCGCGCTTCTTCTTGGCTGAGCGCCACATCTGGCGCGACGCGAAACAACAGCTCGCGCACTTCCTCTGTCAATGGAAGCGCGCCATCATCCGGGAGCTGGCCTGCCAGAGACCGGACTCGATCCCAATCGCCAGGGTTCATCCTCGCCCTCCAGGCCCCTGATGGCACATCTCGAAGGGCCACTCATGCTGGCCTTTGCAGCGCTCCATGCACGCACTGCAGTCGCCTGTCCATCGTGGCTTCTTCTGCCCCGCGCACAAGGTGTAGGTGTCGATGCAGTGCTGTCTCCAGCCGTCATCGGATGAATCGCCTGATTCGGCACTCGTTGCTTTCTGGGCCTGACGCGTTGCCTCGATCAACGTAGCGGTCTCGGCTGCCTCCGCTGCTGTCAGCCCACAGCCTTCGGCACTCCGAAACTTCTTCCAGCAGCACACCGTCGATGGGTCCCCTGGACGGCATGCATCCGTCGCTTGGGCGAGGAAGGCATTCGCGTTCCGGTCTGGAGCATGTTGAGTGGCGGTTGCGCAGTTCGCGCTGATTCCGAGCACGGCGATCAATCGTGGCGTGATGGTCACGGCTTCATCGCCCTGGCGCGCAGCTTCTCCAGCGTCTGCGCGAGGCGGCGAGCGCGGGTCTCCTCTTTCTTCGCCTCGGTGAGCGCCTTCACGAACTCCTTGCGGTGCGTGAACGCCAGGTTCGTGAACACGTCCCGCAGCGCGGGCTCCGCGTCCAGCGCGCGCTGGAGGTCCTCCGGCACCTCGATCTCCCGAGGTGCCGTGTCCCGCTCCAGCGTGATGCTCAGCATCGCGCCGTCCTCGATGCCCGCGGCCTCTCGCACCTCCTTGGTGAAGCCCAGGTAGGTCAGGCCGCCGTACACCATCAACCGGCTCCGGAAGGGCTGCCCGTTGACGGTGCCCACCACGGGGGGCCGTGCCTCGCCGTAGGCCTCCTTGCTGTCGAACGGACAGCGCACGAAGCGGCCTCCCACGTCGTTGGCCACTTCGAGCTTCGCCTTGAACTTGCGCACGGCCATGAGCGTGTCCCCGTCCTACGGCTTGACGAACTTCAGCGCGAACCGGTCGCTCGTGCCCCGGCGCTCACCCGCGGCTCCCGGACTGGAGTTCCAATCGCGCGTGTCCTCCGGGTTGCGCCAGGTGTTGCTCTCCTCCTGGAACTGGAAGCCCGCGGCCTGCACCTCGTCGCGCACCAACTGCTCGTCGATGCGGTGCAGCGTCTGGCCTTCCGTGATGCCCGTGCCCGGCTTCGCGCTGGAGTCGAGGATGACGTACACGCCGCCCGGCTTGAGCGCCTGGAACACCGCCGCGTTCATCTTCGCCCGGTCCACGCCCATCCATCCCGCGTCGTGGTAGATGATGTGGCTCACCACCGCGTCCAGCGTGCCGTTCAGCTCGGGCGGGAAGGGCGCGTCCAGCTCACGGTCCAGGCGCACCACGTTCTGGTTCACCGGCCGCGCCAGCCGCTCCTGCCACGGCTTCGCCGCGAACTTCTCCAGCACGACCTGGGGGTTCTCGCCGTACACCTTGCCCTCGGGCCCCACCGCGCGCGCCAGCAGCTCCGTGGTGTAGCCGCCACCCGTCATCAGCTCCGCCACGTGCATGCCGGGCTTCACGCCCACGAACTCCAGCAGGGCGGCCGGATGCCGGCCCGCGTCCAGCTTGCGATCCGCCTCCGTGCGGTCCGGCGCGTCCACCAGCGCCTGCGCGGACACGGCCGCCGCCTGCGCCTGGGTGGAGGACGCCGGAGCCGTGGGCGTCGAGTGGGAACAGCCCACGAGGGCCAGGAACGATGCCGCCATCAGTGCATTTCGCATGGGCAATCCATATCGCCCGCGACCGCGCCTGCCTTCCGAAAAGAAGGCCGCTGTCCGCTTGCGGGACGCCACGTGCCATGAGCGGACACCGCGCGTCCGTCCCCTGGGCCCTCGGCGCCGCTGCGCCGCCGTGGCGCTAGAGTTGCAACCGCCCCGGACCGACGCCATGTCCCAGCTCCTCCAAGACGCCCGCCTGTCGCTGCGCCGGATGCGCCGCGAGCCCGTGTTCACCTCGGTCGTGGTGGCCACGCTCGCGCTCGCCATCGGGGCCACCACCGCGGTCTTCAGCCTCGTGTACCAGGTGCTGCTCAAGCCCCTGCCGTACCCCGAACCCCAGGAGCTGCTGCGCCTCTACCAGTCCACGCCGCAGCGTGAGCGGGGCGGTGTGGCGTACTCGTACCTCCAGGCGTGGCGCGAACGCCCGGGCGCGTTCCAGGCCATCGAGGGCGTCACCTCCATGGACCAGACGCTGACCGGACCGGGCGCGGCGCAGCGGGTGCGCGCGGGGCTCGCGACCCCGGGCCTGCTGTCACTGCTGGGCGTGCGGCCCGCGCGTGGGCAGGACTTCGGACCGGAGTCCCAGGGGCCCGGGCGCGACCCGGCCGTGCTCGTGTCCCACGCCTTCTGGCGGAGCCACTTCGGTGGACGCGCGGACGTGGTGGGCCAGACGCTCACGCTGGATGGCGCGCCCCACGTCGTCCAGGGCGTGCTGCCCGCGTCGTTCCGCTTCTGGCCGGGCGTGGACCTGTGGAAGCCCCTGCCTCCCGCGCGCTCGAATCAGGCCTCGGAAGAGCTCTACCTGCGTGGCGTGGGCCGGTTGCGGCCGGGTGTCCCGCTGGAGCGCGCCCGCGCGGAGCTGGAGGAGCACTCGCGCGTCTGGGCCGCGACGCTGGGCGGAAATGAAGCGGTGCCCGGGGTGCGGCTGGTGCCGCTGCATGAGCAGGTGGTGGAGACCTCGCGCGAACAGCTGTGGCTGCTGGCCGGAGTGATGGCGCTGGTGCTGTGCGTGGCGTGCGCCAACGTGGCGAACCTGCTGCTCGCGCGCGCCAGTGCCCGGGAGCGCGAGGTGGCGGTGCGCGCCGCGCTGGGCGCGGACCGGGGACGTCTGGTGCGGCAGTTCCTGGTGGAGAGCGCGGTGCTGGCCCTGATGGGCGGCGCGGTGGGCCTGCTGCTGGCGTTGTGGGGGATGGACCTGCTGCGCGTGTTCGTCCCCGGCGAGGTCGTGTCGCCGGAGGAGCTCCGGCTGGAGCCGCACGTGCTCGCCATCGCGGCGGGCCTGTCCCTGACGACCAGCGTGCTCTTCGGCCTGGTGCCCGCGCTGCGCGCCTCCCGCGCGGAGGCGAAGGGGGCGCTCGGGGGGCTTCGCGGAGGGAAGGGCGCGACCGGGCCCATGCGGGCGCGGGCCGTGCTGGTGGTGGCGCAGGTCGCGCTGGCGCTCGTGCCGCTGGTGGGGGCGGGGCTGATGCTGCGCACGCTCCATGCGCTGCACACCGTGGCGCCGGGCTTCGACCCGCGAGGCGTCAGCGCGATGGACCTGTCCTTTCCCCGCGAGGCCTACGGGCGGAATGACACCCGCAGGCGACAGGTGAGCGCGGAGCTGCTGGCGCGGGTGCGGGCGTTGCCGTCGGTGCAGGCGGCGGGACTGGCCAGCACGCTGCCGCTGTGGAACCGCAACGGCTTCAGCGCGGTGGTGCTGCCCGGTGAGTCGGAGCCCGAGGCCCAGGCGCGCGAGCCCGTGAACTTCCGCGCGGTGAGCGACGGCTACTTCGCCACGCTGCGCATCCCGCTGAAAGAGGGCCGCGACGTGAGCGCCGCGGACGGCGCGGGCACGGCGCCGGTGATGGTGGTCAACGAGACCTTCGCGCGGCGCTTCCTGTCGAAGGGCTCCGCGTTGGGCCAGCGCGCGCGGCTGACGCTCGACGGCGAGCCGTTCCGGGAGGTGGTGGGCGTGGTGGGCGACGTGCACCACGCGAGCCTCGCGGAGGAGCCGCGCGCGGAGGTGTATCTGCCCATGGCGCAGTTCGAGGGCCTGTTCATGGTCATCGCCGTGCGCGCCACCCGGGACGCGCAGGCGCTGCTGCCCGCGCTGCGCGAACAGCTTCGCGCGGTGGATCCAGCCATGCCGCTCGTCCAGGTGCGCGACCTGGAGGCCGTGATGGAGGAGAGCCTGGGCCGCACGCGGGTGATGGGCGGCCTGCTCACGGCCATGGCGGTGCTCGCGCTGACGCTGGCGGGCGTGGGGCTGTACGGCGTGCTGGCGTACACGGTGAGCCAGCGCACGCGCGAGCTGGGCATCCGCATGGCGCTGGGCGCGACGGACCGGCAGGTGCTGTGGCTGGTGGTGGGGCAGGGACTGCGGCTGGCGGCGATCGGCGTGGGGGTGGGGCTCGTGGGGGCGGCGGTGCTCGCGCGCGGCCTCGCGGGGATGCTCTACGGCGTGGGCGCGCTGGACGCCCTGACGTTCGCAGGCGTGCCCCTGCTGCTGGGGGCCGTGGCGCTCGTGGCCAGCTGGCTGCCCGCACGCCGTGCGCTGCGCGTGACGCCCGCCATCGCGCTCCGGGCGGACGAATAGGGCTTCAGGACACGGTGTCGTAGGCGGGGGGCGCTTCCCTCGGCAGGTGGACCGTGAACGTCGTACCGGCCTCTTCGCTGGAGGCCACGCTCACGTGGCCCCCGTGCGCGCGCGCCACCTGCTGCACGATGTAGAGCCCCAGCCCCACGCTACGCGAGGACCGGCTTTCGTCATGGTGGCCGCGCCGCATGGCCTGGAAGAGCGTGGGCAGCATCTCCGGCGGAATGGGGCGGCCCCGGTTGTGGACCTCCAGCACCAGGTCGTCCCCCGCCTCGCGCGTGGACACCCGCACCGTGGCGCCCGGCTCGCCGTAGCGAAGGGCGTTGGTGACCAGGTTCTGCACCACCTGGCCCAGCCGCTCCTCGTCCCACGAGCCCAGGCCGTCGCCCTGTTGGTCCAGGACCACCTGCCGCTCCGGGAACGCCACCTGGACCTCCTCCAGCGCCCGGCGCGTGGCCTCGTGGAAGTCCATGCGGCGGCGGTGCACCGGCAGCCCTCCGCCCAGCCTCGCCTGGGTCACGTCCAGCAGGTCGCGGATGAGGCGGTTGGCGCGCTCGGCGCTGCTGATGATGCGGCCGGTGTTCTTCGTCGCGCGGTCCCCCAGGTCGTCACGCTGGAGCAGGGCATTCGCCGACAGGAGGATGGCGTTGAGCGGATTGCGCAGGTCGTGGCTGACGATGCCAATGAGCTGCTGTTCGAACTCCCGCTGCTCCCGCGCCTCCGCCTCGCGCCGGTGGCGTTCGGTGATGTCGCGGCTCACCGTGGCGATGCCGATGTCCTCGCCCGTCGCGGCGTCGCGCAGCATGAAGAAGTTGTAGTGCACGGGCACCGCCGCCCCGGTGCGGAAGTTGCGGAGGCGGAACTCGCCGTCCCAGCGCCCGTGCTCGCGCAGCCTGGGCAGGATGACGTCGCGCACGTAGGGGCGGTCCTCCGTCAGGAAGTAGTCGAACAGGTGCGTGCTCCGCACCGCCTCCGGCCCCTCCAGTCCCAGCATCCGCTGGCCCGCCTCGTTGATGAACAGCGCCCGTCCGTCCGGCCCGCCAATGCCGATGAGGTCCGAGGACTGCTCCACCACCGCGATCAGCTTCTCGCGCTCCCGCTCCGCCTGACGCTGCTCCCGGCGCGCCCGCGCCGCCGCGAGGTTGCCCTCCACGCGCGCCAGCAGCTCCCGCGCGGAGAACGGCTTCACCAGGTAGGCGGTGGCGCCCATGCGCAGGCCCTCCACCGTGGCCTCTTCGCCGGCGCGCGCGGACAGCAGGATGACGGGCACGTGCACCGTCGCCGGGTCCTCGCGCAGCCGCCGCAGGAGCCCGAAGCCATCCAGCTCCGGCATCATCACATCGCTGATGACGAGGTCCGGCATCCGGGCCCGGCAGACCTCCAGCGCCTCCAGCCCGTTCGCCGCGAGCGTCACCTCGAAGCGCTCCGACAGCAGCGAATGCACATACGCGCGCATGTCCGCGTTGTCGTCCGCGAACAGGACGTGGCCGCCCACGGTCCTTGTGAGGGGAGCGGGGGACGCGTCGACCGCGAGCATGGCTGGCATGCCCGCTGGCTCCGACCAGCCGGAAGCCTCTTCCAGGAACGCATCGAGGGTCGCGCCCGTCGGGACGCGCGCAGGCGTGGACGTGTTCTCGGTGGGGGCGGCCATGGAGGCCGCGTCCGCGGGCAGCGTCACCGTGAAGGTGCTGCCCTGGCCGGGGTGGCTCTCCGCCTGCACGTCGCCGCCATGCAGGCGCGCCAGCTCCCGCACCAGCGCGAGCCCGATGCCGCTGCCCTCGTAGCTGCGTCCCTGCGCGCCCTGCACGCGGTGGAAGCGGTCGAAGATGCGCGGCAGTTCCTCCGGCGGGATGCCCGTGCCGGTGTCCACCACGCGCAGCACCACCTGCGTTCCCCGCCAGCGCAGGCTCACGCGGATGCCGCCCTGGTGCGTGAACTTGAACGCGTTGGAGATGAGGTTGAGGACGATCTTCTCCCACTGCTCCGGATCCACCTTCACGGGATGCGGCAGCGGGGGACAGTCCACGTCGAGCGTCAGGCCCGCGCGCTCCACGGTGGAGCGGAAGCCGCTGGCGAGCCCGCGGGTGAGCGCGGCGAGGTCGGTGGGCACCGCGGTGGCGTGCAGGCGGCCCGCTTCGATGCGGGAGAACTCCAGCAGCGTGTTGACGAGCTTGAGCAGCCGCAGCCCGTTGCGGTGCACCGTCCGCTGCCGTTCGAGCTGCCGGGGACCGAGCGGCTCCAGCGGATCCTGGAGGCCGTCCTCCACCGGCCCCAGCATCAGCGCCAGCGGCGTGCGGAACTCGTGGCTCACGTTGCTGAAGAAGTCCGTCTTCGCGCGGTCCAACGCGGCCAGCGCCTCCGCGCGGCGGCGGTCCTCCTCACGAGCGCGGGCCTGGGAGATGGCCGTCGTCACGCCCCGGGCCAGCAGCTCCAGGAAGCCCCGGTACTTCTCATCGAGCGCGAGCCGGCGGCTCAGCCCCGTCACCAGGAAGCCCGCGGGCCGTGCATGTCCCACGCGCGGCAGGGGCTGCACGCACGCGGACGCCGTTCCCTCCGGCCACGGCCCCACCGCGACGGTGCCTGTCTCCCCAGGCAATCTCTCCCAGAGGAAGGTCGCGCCGGTGCTCGCGGCGGCCCCCAGGGGCCAGTCCGCGCCCGCCTCGCCGGGACCGTCCGGGAGGGGCAGGGTTTCGGGAGCGAGCGCATCCCCGGCGGTAAGTCCGCTGGTCCCGGCGAGCCGCGCGGTGCCGGTGGCGTCATCCACGAGGTAGAGCAGGGCGAAGGGCACGTCGAGCGGCGCCGCGGCGATGACGCGCAGGGCTTCGCGGCAGGCGTCCTCCGTGGTGGCCCGGTCCGAGGTGGAGGCCCCCAGCTCGCGCAGCGTGTCCAGCCGCCGCGTGCCCACCACCTGTCCGGTGGTTTCCTTGAGCGCCGCGAAGATGCCCGCCACGTCGCCGGACTCGTCGCGCACGGGCGAGTGGCTGTAGGTGAAGTAGCACTCCTCGACGAAGCCGTTGCGGTCGAGCGGCATCATCAGGTCATTGACGAAGATGGCCTCGCCGGTCCGGCGCATGCGCTCCCAGCCGGGGCCGAGCATGTGCCAGACCTCCGGCCAGGTGACGGGCGCGGCCTGTCCCAGGGCGGCGGGGTGCTTCGTGCGTCCGCAGATGGGCCGGTACGCGTCGTTGTAGAACTGGACGAACTCCGGGCCCCACGCGACGTAGAGCGGATAGTCGGAAGCGAGCACGATGCCGACGGCCGTGCGCAGCGACTGGGGCCACGTCTCCACGGGGCCCAGGGGCGTCTGCGCCCAGTCCACCTGGCGAAGCAGCGCGCCACAGGCGCCGCCACCTCGCAGGACTTCGTCTACCGCGCCCATGTGCCTCCACGCCCAGGCGCGCCTTCAAGGAAGGAGGCCACTGCTGGGAGACGAAACTTCGAGGTTTCTCCGTCCAATGGCCAGTGCGACGGGAGGAGCCCCTGGCGAAACGTGCGTCGATGAACGGCGGGCGCCTGGAGGGTGACCAGGCGACCGGATGCCGCGTGTGTTGGGTGGCTCAGGTCGGTCAGGCGACCTCGTGCGCGGTTCGGGCCCAGCGCACTCCATCCAACCCCAGGCTCCGCACCTCGGCCTCCATCAACGCGCCGTACTGCTCCTCGACCCATTGGCGGAAGTAGGCGTCCGGCGCCGCGAGCACCAGGTGTCCGTCCTCCAGTCCCACCGCGCGGGCCTTGCCCAGCCACGACAGCGCGTACCGCTTGCCCTGCGCGCGCACCCCCTCCAGGCAGGCACTCCAGACGCGCGCCGCTTCCGTGGACGCGCCTTCGTCCGTGGCAGGTCCGCCGGAGGCTTCGGAGTCCACCTCCGCACCGTCCTCCAGGGGCGGGACGTAGCGCGTCCACACCCGGGGCGAGCAGAACGCGATCACGGTGCCCGGAGGCTGCCGGGCGCGGCCCCAGTCGGACTGGAGGTAGCCCTGGCAGGCCGCATGGAGCCGGGCCTCGTCGCCGGCCACGCCGCGCAGCGCCTGGGCGTACCAGTCCGCCCAACCGGCGGGCGGCTTCTCGCGGGGCACGCCGCGGAAGGTCCGGGCGCGGGCGTCCTGGAAGGTGTCGAAGAAGGCCGCCGCGCGGGCGGCCAGGGTGGGGGCGGGGAGCGGACGTCCGGCGTCCGGGGACGGCGCGGGGGCGTCCTCGCGGGGCGGGGTGGCGGGGACCAGGTGCGTGCCGGGGAGGGAGAGCTGGATGGGGTCCTGCTCCGCGTCCGGGGGCGTGTCCTCGATGGGCATGAGCGCCACGGGGGCCAGGTGGGCCGTGAGCGGCGGCGCGGTTTCCAGTTCATCCAGGCCGGCAGCAGCAGATGAAGATCTCTTTTTCTCCTTCTCCCTTCTGTTTCTGGGGGAGGACGTCCCTGCCGTGTCCCGCGGACGTCCGGCGGACACATCGAGCCCCTTCGCGGCGGCCCGTTCCCTCCGCTTGCGCTCGGCCTCCTTCTTCCGCTTGTCGAGCACTCCGACGTAGCGATCGCAGAGGGTGAGGCGCACGCCGTCCTCTTCACGGACCAGGAGGCGGGCATGGAGGAGGGCGGACCAGAAGGCGCCGGGCGTGCCCGTCCAGCGGACGGCGGACTCCAGCGCTTCGATCCACACGGCTTCGTCCAGGGACGCGTCCCACGCCTGTCCGCCGGACATGTCCGCGGACGGTCCGAAGGACACGAAGCGCCCTTCGGGCAGGGCCTGCACGGCCCAGATCTGCAGCTCCACCATCGCGCCCAGGAACGCGCGCCGCTCCATGCCCAGGGCACGCGCGGCGCCGATCACCGCGAGGCTCATGGGGAAGCCCACGTCCACCTGAACCCAGTCCAGACCCGCCACGTCCACGCCTCCCAGCCCGGACACCACCGCGCGCCCGGTCCTGTGCCCTGGTGCCCGCTACGGGCGTCCGTCCCTGCCCGATGTCGTGGGTCGTCCCCCGGTCCGCTGATCCAGCGTTGATCGCAGCGACCCGGCCGGAAGCCGGGCGCTACACGAGCGCAGGAGGTGGGATGGGGGAGGGGGATGATCCACGGATCCGCGATCTGTGTCGTCAGGCCCGAACCGTCTACCCCCTGGGTTCTCCAGCGGACGTCCGTTCTTTGGACGCTACAGGGCGCTACAGAAGAGGGCCGCCGCGGCGCGGTTGGGGGTGTCCTCCAGGCGGATCAGGGAGGAACGCAACCACCCGTGGAGGCGGGGCTGATCACTGCTCCACTGTTGAGGACGCAGGACTGAACGCTGCGCAGGTGGATGGATCCCGCGGCGCCTCCGCCACCGCCGCCGCCTCCACCGTAGTTGAGCAGCACCGCCGTTCCGTCATCGCCAGGGGCAGGCTTGCTAAAACTGCCACCCGCGCCACCGTTGCCACCCGCGGTAGCAAGGCCGGAGCCGCCGTTGGCTCTGCTGCCGCTGTCCTCGCTGCCATTCGAGCCATTGGCTCCGTGACTTGAGGTATCGGAGCTCGCGGCGGCGCCCTCTCCACCACCGCCACCATTGGCGGTGAGCCGAGCGTTGGACGTCAGGTTCACCTGGAAGGCTTCCAGCACAATGCGGCCCCCGCTCCCTCCGCCACCGCCACCCGCTGCCGCAGTAGGCGAAACGCTCGCCTTGCCACCCAGTCCACCGCCGCCACTCACGGAGAGGATCTTCCCGATGGTCAGTCTCCTGGCCACGGAGATCTGGAGTGCGCCACCGCCTGCACCGCCGAACCCACCGGCTGCGCTGCCCGTGCCTCCACCATTGCCGCCCGCACACCCACCAAGGAGGGGCGAGAGGGAGGAGCCCTGCACGGCGCCTGCGCCGCCCCATGCTGCGTTGGGGTTGTAGCCCCAGCCGCCATTGGCTCCGGCCGTCGCTCCGCCCGCGCCACCTCCGCCTCCGCCCTGACCTTCGCTGTAGAGCCCGTTCTTGCCCTGTGATGCGGTGCACGCCTGATTGCCTCCGGCTCCGGGGACCGGTGCACCGTTCACGATGCGCCCGCTGGCCAGGATGTCGTGATTCAGCGTCGCATCCCCATACACGGCGAGGATGACCGGACGGCTGCCCACGATGCGCAGCTCGCCGCCCAGGGCCAGGGTCCGCACCGGGATGAGCAGGGTGTTGGGTGCACCTCCAGACTGGGGCAGGAGCTTGATGGTGAACGCGCTGGTGTCCGGGCCGGTGGCCACGGGCGTCCAGGACAGCGTGTCCGTATCGAACACCCCCGCTCCGGTGGTCCTCAGCTCGCCAATCTCACCGCCAGGAATGATGTTCGGATTGAAGTTGCTGGGCGTGTACGGGAACGCGACGCACTGGCCCGTCGCGCTGCACACGCGCGGAGTTCCCGCGCCGTCTTCGCTGCAGGGCAGATTGAGCCGAGCCGGATCCCCCGAATAGATACAGGAGTTGTTCGCCGTGCAGCCCGCGACCGTGTTGCATTCCCTGGGAGGGCAGGGCGTGTCCGTGCCGATGCACGTGCCATTGCCATCGCAGAAGCCCGAGGTGTGGCAGACATTGCCGTCCACGCAGGACGTGGTGGCCGGCTTGGGAGAGTACTCACAGCTGCCGGTGGTCGGGTTGCAGGTGCCCATGGGCTCCTGACACTGAGGGTTCGCTGGCACGGGGCACATCCGCACATCGCCCACGCACTGCCTATCAGCCGTGCAGCGGTCATCGGTCATGCACGGATTCCCGGAGTCGCAAGCCTGGCCCACCGGTACGGAACCTTCGATGCATGCACCCGTGGAGGCTTCGCAGGTCACCGTGGGCTGGCATTGCCCGGGCGTCTGGGTGCACTTCGGCGTTCCACCCGCGCACATCGCCGCGGCGCCAATCCCCACGCATCGCTTGTCCACCGTGCACGGGTCCCCGTCCGTGCACGTCTTCTCCGTGCAATCGCTGTCCGCGCACGACTTGTGACCGTCGCAGTCGTAGTCGACATTCGCGTCGCATTGTTCCGTAGCGCCTGGATGAACATCCGCCCGCGTGTCATCGCAGTCGGGCGACTCCACGCCGGGACCGCTCGCGACGAAGCCGTCACCATCCGCGTCCACCGCCCGCAGGGTGACGGTCCAGTCAATGGACTTTCCGGCGGGTGCATCCAAAGCGCGGTCCTCGTGAACCTCCACGAGCGCTCCCGTGCATTGATTGCCGCTGAAGGCCGCGAACGAAGTCGCCTTGACGTTGAGCCGTTCGCCCCACGCCGGCTTGCGGACCATCGCGACCTGGATCTCTTTCGCGTCAGGGTCCTTGAACTGACTGGAGGGAAGGTCGGTTCCCGCCTGGTTGATTCCGTCACCGACCTCCACGCGCAGGCACTGGGGCCTGTAGGAGGGGTACTTCACCGTCACGCGAAGCACGCCCTCGGCGGGGTCCTTCATGCGGCAGGCGGAGAGCAGCACCATGCAGGTCAATAGACAGAACAGACGCATGGTGCCGCACTGTACCCGTCAGCCCTCTGTTACTGGAATTCCAGGAGGCGGCGGGCGTCAGAGAGGCTGGCAGCCTCCCGTGGCGGCGGGGCTGATCACATAACCGTCTGCCTGGGTGCAGCTCTGGAGGCTGCGCAGATAGATGGAGCCCGCGGCGCCACCGCCGCCACCGCCACCGCCACTACCCAACACGACCGTTCCTCCGTTTTCACCAGAAGTGGGCGTGTTCGAGGTGCCACCCTTGCCACCATCTCCACCCGTGGTGGCGCCATCCTTGCCGCCGTTCGCGCTGGTGGCGGTGTCCTCGCTGCCACTGATGCCATCCGCTCCTGGATTCGCGACGCCAGCGCCGGCGCCGCCACCCTCTCCACCGCCGCCGCCATTGGCGGTAAGCCGCGCGTTGGACGTCAGGCTCACCTGGAAGGCTTCCAGCACGATGCGGCCCCCGCTCCCACCGCCGCCGCCACCCGCCGCAGCGTCATTCGAAGCGTTCGCCTTGCCGCCCAGGCCACCGCCACCGCTCACGGAGAGGGTCTTGCCGACAGTCAGCGTCCTGGCGACGGAGATCTGAATCGCGCCACCTCCCGCGCCACCAGGCCCACCGGCCGCGTTGCCCGTGCCTCCACCCGCACCTCCCGCGCACCCGCCGAGGAGTGGAATGAAGGCCGATGCCTGCAGCGAACCTCCGTCGCCCCGCGTGGCGTTGGCGTTGAGGCCCCTGCCGCCATTGGCTCCGGCCGTCGCGCCACCCGCGCCACCTCCGCCTCCGCCCTGTCCCCCGCTGAATGTCCCGTTATTGCCCTGTGACGTGGTGCACGCTTGATTGCCTCCGGCTCCGGGAACTGGTGCGCCATTCACGATCTGCCCGCTGGCCAGGATGGAGTGGTTCAGCGTCGCATCCCCATACACGGCGAGGATGACGGGGCGGCTGCCCACGATGCGCAGCTCACCACCCAGAGCCAGGGTCCGTACCGGGATGAGCAGGATGTCGGGTGCGCCTCCGCCCTGGGCCACGGTCTTGAGGGTGAATGCAGTGGTGTCCGGGCCTCCGTTCGCCTGGGGTGTCCAGGTCTGGGTTTCCGTGTCGAACACCACCGCTCCGGTGGTCCTCAGTTCGCCAATCTCACCGCCAGGAATGGCGTTCGGGTCGAAGTTGCTGGGCGTATACGGGAACGCGACGCACTGGCCCGTCACGGTGCACACGCGCGGCGTTCCGGACTCGTCCAGGCTGCAGGGCAGGTTGAGCTGGGCCGGGTCTCCCGAATAGACGCAGGAGTTGTTCGCCGTGCAGCCCACGGCGGTCTTGCACTCCATGGGAGGGCAGGGCGTGTCCGTGCCGATGCACGTGCCATTGCCATCGCAGAACCCCGGTTCATGGCAGACGTTGCCGTCCACACAGGACGTGGTGACCGGCTTGGGAGTGTACTCACAGATGCCGTTGGTCGGGTTGCAGGTGCCCGTGGGCTCCTGGCACGCGGGGCTCGTCGGCGTGGTGCACGTCTTCAAGGTCCCCACGCACTGCTTGTCGGCAGTACAGCGGCCATCGGTCATGCACGGGTTCCCGGGGTCGCAAGCCGCGCCCTCCTGCACGTTCCCCTCGATGCACTCACCCGTGGAGGACTCGCACGTCACCGTCGTCTGGCATTGACCCACGGACTGCTGGCACTTGGGCGTGCCACCTCCGCACTGCGCCGATGCCCCCACGCCGATGCACCGCTTGCCCGTGTTGCACAGGTCGCCGTCCGTGCACGTCCTCTCCGTGCAGTCCGAATCCGCGCACGCGAACTTCCCATCACAGTCGTAGTCGATGGTCGTGTCGCACTTCTCCTCTGCGCCCGGGCGGACGTCCGCCTTCGTTTCGTCGCAGTCGGAAATGCCTGCCCATTCGATGCCGGAAGGAGAGCCGTCGCCGTCAGCGTCCACCGCCTTCAGCGCCACGTCGAAGCGCGTGTACTCCTTGGGAACGATCGTGAGCGCGGCGTTCGTGAACCGCTCCACCGCCTCACCCGAGCACCGGTTGCCGTCAGTCTCCGCGTACGACGACACCGTGAGGTCCAGCGTCGCGTCCCAGTCCGCCTTGCGGCGCACCGCGACCAGGACTTCATTCTTCTCCGCGTTCTTGAACTGGCTGGAGAGGATGTCCGTGGCTTCCTGGTGCCCGTTCGCATCCTTCGCCTCCACGCGCACGCACGCGGGCTTGAAGGAGCCGTACTTCACGGACACGCGGATGGCGCCTTCGTCGGGAGCCTTCTCCCGACAGGCAGCCAGCAACACCACACATCCCAGCAGGCAGAGCCGATTCATGGCCCGCACTGTACCTGTCGTTCCTTGCCGACTGGAATTTCAGGTCAGGATGGCTCAGGGGGCCGTGCACCCACTGGAAGGACTGACCACGGCGCCAATGTCGATGGCACAAGACTGGACGCTGCGCAGGTGGATGTGGCCCGCGGCGCCACCCCCGCCACCACCACCGCCGCGTGTTCCAAATCCATCCTGGGTGCCATCGCTGCCCATGACGGGCACCGTCATCCCTGCGCCGCCCGCGCCGCCCCCGCCGCCCGTGGTGTTTCCCGTGTTGCCTCCACTGGCAGGGGTTGCCGTCGTCTGGGAGCCGTTGGTGCCACCCGAGCCTGCATTGTTGGCGTCGGAGCCTCCCTTGCCTCCACCACCCCCGTTGGCGGTGATTCGTGCAGCGGACGTGAGTTGAATCTGGAAGGCCTCCAGGACGACGCGCCCGCCACTTCCTCCTCCACCGCCGCCAGCCCCGGCGGAGCCACTCGCCTTGCCACCTTCTCCGCCGTTGCCGCTCGCAGAGACGTTCTTGGACACGGTCAGCGTGCGTGACACCGAGAGTTGGAGTGCGCCGCCTCCCGCTCCACCCTTGCCGCCCGCGGCGGATGCATTGCCGCCACCATTGCCTCCCGCGCAGCCGCCCAGAAGGGGCTCGGGCGTGGTGGGGCGGCTGATGCCCGCTCCGCCCTGCGTCGCACCATTGCTGGTCTTGCCACCGCTTGCGCCGGAGGTCCCGTTCCCCGCTCCACCACCGCCACCCCCCGTGGAGCCGGAGTAGGTTCCGGCAACGCCGTTGGACGCACCGCACTCCGTATTCCCATTCGGGATGTTGCCGGTGGTCAGGATGGACTGGTTGACGTTCGCGTCTCCATACACGGCCAGGATGACCGGGGAGGGGCCCTTGATGGTCAGATCCCCCTTCAGGTCCAAGACCCGCACCGGAATGAGGAGTGCCGGCGGTCCGCCCGCCTGGGGAATCGAGATGATCTTGAGCGTCCCCGCGGTCGTGATGGCTCCCGCGGGAGTCCAGCTCGAATCGGTGGTGTCGAACGTCACGTTCGCATTGGTCCGCAGCTCCCCGATGTCCGTGGCAGCAATGCTGTTCGGATCGAAGTTGTAGGGCCGGTAGGGGAACGGGGTGCAGGTGAGATCCGCCTGGCACACGCCTGGAACTCCAGCCGAGGTCGTGCAGAGCCCGTTGACGTCGGGCTCGAACTCGCACTCGTTGCTCGCCGTGCACTGCTGCTTGACGCGGTAGCACGTCTGCGGCGTGCAGGTCGTGGGCGTGCCCACGCAGTGCCCGTTCCCGTCGCAGCGGTCCGGCGTGGTGCACGCGAGCGGGTCCTGACAGGCGGTCGTGTCCGGGAGCGGAGTGAAGACACATTGGCCGTTGGCCGGGTTGCACGTCCCCGAACTGGCCAGACACTGCTCCGAGGTGGTGCACGTCCGCGCGGTGCCGCCGCACTTCCCATCGGCCCCGCACGTGTCTCCATCCGTGCATGCGTTCCCGTCGTCACACGTCTTGCCCACGGTGGACTCCACGACTTCACAGAGCCCGGAGGTGGGATTGCACGTCTGACGCGCGTCGCAGACGCCCGTGGGCTGGGTGCACGTCGTCGTCTGCGTGGGCACGCACTTCGCTTCCAGGCCCGAGCCCTCGCAGCGGTCCCCCGTCGTGCAGGCATTGCCGTCGTCGCACGGATTGCCCCAGCAGTTCGCCTCCTGGCAGCCCGTCCGCTCGTTGCAGTTGAGGTCCACGGTGGAGCCACAGGTCTCCGTGGCGCCCGGATGAACGGCCGGATTCGAGTCATCACAGTCCGCGGGCTCGCCCCACATGGCGCCCGCCAGATGACCGTCACCATCTCCGTCCGTCGCCTTCAGCGTCACCTCGAAGTTCGTGAACTTCCTGGCGACGATGGTGAGGGGCCCAGCGCTCGAGTGCTGCTCCACGAAGGGGCCGTCACAACCGGTGGGGGTCGCGGAAGCGTACGAAGACGCCGTCACGTTCAGCGCCGTGTCCCAGTCCGCCTTGCGGCGCACCGCGACCAGGACCTCGTTCTTCTCCGCGTTCTTGAACTGGCTGGAGAGGATGTCCGTGGCTTCCTGGTGTCCCTTCGCGTCCTTCGCCTCCACGCGCACGCACGCGGGCTTGAAGGAGCCGTACTTCACGGACACACGGATGGCGCCTTCGTCGGGGGCCTTCTCCCCACAGGCGGCCAGGAGCACCACACATCCCAACAGGCAGAGCCGATACATGGCGCCGCACTGTAGCGAACACTTCCCAGGGCAGGGAGCGGGGCCATCCAGACCCCGACCCCCTGTCACACGGTGTTTCAGCCGCGCAGGGACACCACGGTGACGCCGTCTCCGCCCTCGTGGCTCTCACCGGGGCGGAACATGCGGATGTAGGGCGACGCGGCCAGGTGGTCCCGGATGGCCTGCTTGAGCGCTCCGGTGCCGTGGCCGTGGATGATGAGCGCGGCCTCCTCACCCTTGCGCAGGCCCTGGTCCAGGAACGTCTCCAGCTCCGCCAGCGCGTCGTCCGCGCGCATGCCGCGCACGTCGCAGCGGAAGTTCGTGGCCTCCACCTGCGACGGCGCCGCGGAGGCCGCGCGCTTCAGGGCCGCTTCGCCCTTGCGCTGCTCCGGGAACTTCGCCTGCTGCGGCTTCTTGCCTCGCGACCCGGACAGCTCCGTCGTGGGCACGCGCATCTTCAGCGCGCCGCCCGCGGACACCACCGCCTGGCCGTCCGTCAGCTCCAAAATCTCCACGTCCCGGCCCAGGCCGGAGTGGTGCACCCACGCGCCCACCTTGAGGTTCGCGGGCCCCGGGGCCTCCACCTGGAACAGCTCCGCCTTGGCCGCCGTCGCGCGCTTCAGCGCCTCGTCCGCGCGCTGCTGTAGCTGCATCCGCGCCTCGGAGAGCGCCTTCTCGTTCTGCTCGGAGCGCAGCTTCGTCAGGAGGTCGCGGACCTCCTGGGCGGCGTGCTCGCTGGCCGCATGCACGTCCTCGTTGAACTGCATCATGCGGCCCTTGCGCTCGCGCTCGAAGGCGACCTTCTGCTTCTCCAGGTCCGCGCGGAGGGCCTCCGCCTCCTTCGCCGCGATGCGCGCCTTCTCCAGCTCCTCGGAGAGCTTGCGCCGCTCGTCCTCCGCCGCCGCCAGCGCCTTGGTGAGCGGGCCGCCCGCGTTGAGCGACAGCTCCCGCGCGCGCTCGCACACGGAGGTGGGCAGGCCCACCCGCGCCGCCACGTCGATGGCGGACGATTGACCGGACGCGCCCATCTGCAGCCGGAACGTGGGCGCCATCCGCTTGGAGTCGAAGCCCACGCGCGCGTTGAGGAAGCGCGGATCCATGTGCGCCAGCGCCTTGAGCTCCTCCAGGTGCGTCGTCACCAGGACGTACGCCCCCTTGCCCAACAGCTCCTCCAGCACCGCGATGGCGATGGCCGCGCCCTCGCGCGGATCCGTGTCCGACGCGATCTCGTCGATGAGCACCAGCGAGTCCGTCGCCACCGCTGCCAGGATGTCCCGCAGCAGGGTGACGTGGCCGCTGAACGACGACAGGCCCTGCGACAGGTCCTGCGTGTCACCCACGGTGGAGTGCACGGAGCGGTACAGCGGCATCCGCGACCCTTCGCCCACCGGGATGGGCAGGCCCGCGCGCAGCATCAGCGCGCACAGCCCCACGCCCGTCAGCGTCACCGTCTTGCCGCCCGCGTTGGGGCCGGAGACCACCAGCGCCCGGGCGCTCTCGGTGAGCGTCACGTCGTTGGACACCACCTCCGTGCCCTTGAGCACCAGGCGCGGGTGGCGCAGCCCGCGCAGCTGCAGCTCCTTCACACCCTCGAAGGTGGGCGTCGTGGCATCCAGGTCCGCGGACAGGGTGGCGATGGCCTCCACCTCGTCCAGCTCCGCCACCGCTTCCAGGCCCTCCAGCATGCGCGCGGACTCACGGCCCACGAGCCGGCTCAGCTCCTGGAGGACCTTGAGCTCCTCCTCCGCGACCTCCGACTGCGCGATGGCCAGGTCGTTGCCCAGGCCCACCATCGCCTGGGGCTCCATGAAGAGCGTCTGCCCCGTCTGGCTGGCGTTGTGGACGATGCCGTCCACCTCCGCGCGGTAGTTCGACACCACCGGCACCACGTACCGCCCGTTGCGCAGCGTGTAGTAGTTCTCGCGCAGCTTGGCGGTGAACGTCAGGTCGTGGAGCATCTCGTCCAGGCGCGCCTTGATCCGCCGGTGCAGGCCGCGTGCGCGGTCCCGCGCGTCCTTCAGCTCCGGGCTGGCGCGGTCGGAGATGGTTCCGTCCGGCTCGAAACACTGATCCAACCGGCGCGCCATGGCCTCCAGGAAGGGCAGGCGCTTGGAGATCTCCACCAGGCGGGGGACGCGCTCCTTGCGCTCGTCCAGGGCCTCGCGGGTGCGGGCGAAGGCGAAGAGCAGCTGGGCCGCGTCGATGAGCTGGCGGGGCTCCAGCACGCCGCCCTTCTCCGCGTGGCCCACCGCGGTGCGCAGGTCCGTCACGCCGCCCAGGGGCAGGGAGAACTGCTGCTGGGAGAGGAAGCGGGCCTCGTCGACGAGGGCCAGCGCTTCGGCCACTTCCGTCTCGGTGTCCAGGAATGGACGGGCCAGCACCCGCTCCCTCCCTGGCTCGGTGCGGCAGCGCTGCGTCAGCGCGCGGAGCACTTCCGAGAAACCAAGGTCTTCCAACGTCCTTTGGGAAATCTGCACAGTCATGGGTTTCATGCGAGGCCGGGTGTCCGTCAAGGGGAAGTATTGAGGTGGCCCACCGGGACCTGCTATCTGCCAACCATGATGTGGGTTCTCGTGGCGGCGCTGCTTGCGGGCGCGTCCGACGCACCGGCCTCTCCGGTCCTGACGGCGCAAGCAACCCCGGCCCCCAGTCCGCTTGCGGATGCGCTGGCGTTGGAGACCGCGGGCAACGACGCGGGAGCCCTCGTTGCCCTGGAGCGGCTGATTACTAACCAGCCCCGCTGGGAGCTGCCTCGGCTGGAGGCCGCGCGGCTGCTCCTCAAGGGAGGCAGCGCCCCGGAGCTGGAGCGCGCCCGGACCCATCTGGACACGGCCCTGCGCGAGGCCCCGGACAACCCCCGCGTGTACTTCCTCCAGGGGCAGCTGCTGGAGGAGCAGGGCGCCACCTTCGACGCCATCCGCGCCTATGAGAAGGCCGTGTCCCTGCGCCCGTCCTATGACGACGCGAGGTTCCGGCTCGCGGGCCTCTGGGCCCAGGCGGGGGACTGGCTCAAGTCAGAGCTGCACTACCGCCCCCTGTCCAAGTCCCGGCCCGCGTGGGTGCAGGTGCGCATGCAGCTGGCGGTGGTGCTGGAGAAGCAGGGCCGCACGCTGGACGCGGAGCGGGAGTTCCTGGCCGCGCGCGACGCCCAGCCGGACAACCCGGGCGTCCTGAGGACCCTGGCGGCGTTCTACGAGCGGACGGACAGGCCCCAGCTCGCAGCGAAGGTGAGGGCGCAGCTGACGGCGCCGGCGAAGCGCAACATGCGGGCCCTCAAACCTTCGAAGCGCTGACAGCGAGCGGCGGGACGCGGTCCGTGGCGATTGCTTCGCGCGACGCGCTGCATACACTGCCCCCGCTTTGAAGACCGCCAACCTCGCCATCGTCTTCACCGACATCAAGGGCTTCACCGAACGCACCAGTCGGCAGACGCTGGAGGAGAACCAGCGGCTGCTCCAGGTGCATGAGGCGTTGCTCGCGCCGCTGTTCAAGGCGTTCGGTGGGCGCATCATCAAATCGATTGGCGACGCGTTCCTCGTCACCTTCGAGTCCCCCACCCAGGCGGTGCTGAGCGGCATCGCCATCCAGGACCGGCTCTGGCACCACAACCGGCAGCTCGTGGAGGATGAGCAGATCCACGTGCGCGTCGCCGTGAACGTGGGCGAGGTGCGGGTGGAGGCCAACGACATCTTCGGCGAGCCGGTGAACATCGCCGCCCGCGTGGAGGGCATCACCGACGCGGACGAGGTCTTCTTCACGGAGGCCGTCTACCTCTCCATGAACAAGGCGGAGGTGCCGTCGCAGGAGGTGGGCTCCTTCGACTTGAAGGGCATCCCCGGGAAGATCCGCGTCTTCCGCGTGCCGCGCGCGCCCTACCGGGTGCTGGCGCCGGCGCCGGACGCGGTGCTGCCCCCGCCGGAGGAGGCGGCCCTGCTGCCGCCCTTCGGCAACCTGGCCCTGGCGCGCGTGGAGGCGAACCTGGACCTGGGCCAGCGCGCGGCGGCGGTGGGGCAGGGCGCGGTGGCGGTGGGCCAGCGCGCGGCGGCGGGCGCGGTGGCGGTGGGGCAGCGGGCCACGGTGCTGGGCAAGCAGGCGCGCACCGCGACGGATGCGCTCTGGGCGCGCATGTACGCGAGGCTGCCGCCCGCCATCACCACCAAGGTGTCGTCCACCGTGGCCGGCTGGGGCGTGTGCGCGGGGCTGCTGACGGTGGTGCTGCTGGGCGGATGGGTGCTCGTCAACGGAGGCGGCCCCGCGATGCGGGCCATCCGCGACGTGGAGGGCGCCTCCAGCACGGAGAAGGCCGCGCGCGTGAACGAGGCGAAGCGGCTCATCAAGCTGGAGGAGGCGGACCAGCGCGCCTACCTCAGCGGGCGGCTGGAGGAGGCGCAGGGCAACATGGGCGCCGCGGTGGTCCACTACGCGGCGGCGGTGCGCAAGGACAACAACGGCCGCGCGGAGTCCCGGCTCATCTCGCTCCTGAAGCATGAGCAGTGCGGCGTGCGCTCCAGCGCGGCGACGGCCGTGGGCGGCCTGCGCCTGGAGTCCGCGCGCGGGGCGCTGGAGTCCCTGGCCGACGACGGAGGCCCGAACGAAGGGGGCGCCGGTGGGTTCCTCGGCCTGGGCACCTGTGACTCGAAGCAGGCGGCGGCGGACGCGCTCAAGCGTCTCCCCGCGAACTGACCCTTCCTGCGCCCGCGCGTATCCGCGGGACGAGGCGAACGAACGTGACGAAGGTGAAGACGGGACTGGATGTGTGGGCGGCGCAGGGGTTCTCCGCGCTCAAGGGCAAGCGCGTGGGCGCCATCGTCAATCCCACGAGCGTGGACTCGCGCTTCCGCCACCTGGCGGATCTGCTGGCCGGCACGGACGGCGTGACGCTGGCGGCGCTCTTCGGGCCGGAGCACGGCATCCGCGGTGAAGCCCAGTACATGGTGGCCGTGGACGAGGCGCGCGACCGCAAGACGGGCGTCCCGGTGCACAGCCTCTACGGCTCCACCTTCGAGTCGCTGTCCCCGCGCCAGGAGTGGCTCAAGGGGCTGGACGCGCTGGTGTTCGACATCCAGGACGTGGGCAGCCGCTACTACACCTACGTCTACACCATGGCCCTGGCGATGAAGGCCGCGGCCCAGGCCCGCGTGGCGTTCTACGTGCTGGATCGGCCCAACCCGCTGGATGGGGTGACGCTGGAGGGCAACCTGGTGGGGGAGAAGTTCCGCTCCTTCGTGGGGCTGTACGCGCTGCCCAACCGCCACGGCATGACGGCGGGAGAGCTGGCGCGGCTGTTCAACGCGCAGGAGGGCTTCGGCTGCGACCTCACGGTGGTGCCGTGCGAGGGCTGGACGCGCGACATGTACTGGAGCGACACGGGCCTGCCGTTCCTGCCGCCGTCGCCCAACATGCCCACCGCGGACACGGCGCTGGTGTACCCGGGCATGTGCCAGCTGGAGGGCACCAACGTGTCCGAGGGCCGCGGCACCTGCCGGCCCTTCGAGCAGTTCGGCGCGCCGTGGGTGGACACGGATCAGCTGATGGCCCGGCTGGACAAGGAGCGGCTGCCGGGCGTGGCCTTCCGTCCGGTGGGCTTCACCCCCACGTTCGACAAGTACACGGGCCAGTCGTGCAGCGGGGCCTTCATCCACGTCACGGACCGCAAGGCGTACCAGCCGCTGCGCACGGGCATCGCCATCACCCAGGCGCTGCACGACATTGGCCCGGGGCACTTCGCCTGGCGGGCGGACGCGTACGAGTTCGTGGAGGACGTGCCCGCGTTCGACCTGCTGTGTGGCACCGACCAGGTGCGTCGCGGCATCGAGGAGGGGTGGTCCCTGGACCGGATGCTGGAGGGCTTCGAGGCGCAGGCGGAGGCCTTCCGCAAGCGCCGCGAGCCCGCCCTGCTGTACGCTTCCTCGCGGTGACCCCCACGTGATTGGCGTCTTCTCCGATACGCATGGCGACCTGGACGCCTTCGACGCGGCCTACGAGCTGCTGCGTGCGAAGGGCGCCCGGCGCTTCCTCTTCACCGGCGCGCGCTACACGGACCTGGATGAGTGGGTGCTGTGGCGCCGCAAGAAGAGCCGGGGCGGGCGCGAGTACTCGGACGCGGACTTCCTGGCGGACGTGACGCAGTGGCTGGTGGCGCCCCAGGACGGACTCGGTCGCACGACCGCGTCCCGCGAGGCCCCCGCGGACCTGGCCTCCGAGGACGACCGGCGGCTGGTGATGGAGCGCTTCGTGCGCGTGCCGGAGCGCGACTCGCTGGCGTACCGGGACCCCACCGTGGCCAACAAGGCCATGGACCTGGTGGGGGACACGCTCTGCTGCGTGGTGCACGACAAGAACGACCTGGTGCGGGACGACCTGCTCAACGCGCAGGTGTTCATCCACGGCAAGGAGTCCGAGCCGGCGGTGGTGCAGATTGGCCCGCGCTACTTCGTGACGCCGGGCCGGCTGGTGGGGGCCGCGGAGCAGACGTGCGGCCTGTTGGAGAAGGCGGAGCGCAACCTGAGCTTCTCCGCGTTCCGGTTGGATGGACACCTGGTGCTGCCGCCCCGGGTGCTGCAGGTCGACTCGCGCTCGACGAAGCTCACCGTCAAATAAGAGGCCCGCCGTGAAGGTCGCGCTGCTCGGAGGCTCGTTCAACCCGCCGCACGTGGGCCACCTGATGGCGGCCTCCTACGTCCATGCGACGCAGGGCGTGGATGCCGTCTGGCTGATGCCCACGTTCCATCATCCGTTCGGCAAGCAGCTGGAGCCCTTCGACGCGCGCGTGCGCATGTGCGAGGCGCTCTGCCGCGAGACGTCCGGCTGGCTCCAGACGAGCCTGGTGGAGCGCGAGCTGGGCGGCGGCGGGCGCACGGTGGACACGCTGGCGTACCTGGTGGAGCGCCATCCGGACACGCGGTTCTCGTTGATCATCGGCAGCGACATCCTGAGGGACCTGCCGCAGTGGAAGGACTTCGACCGCATCCAGCGGATGGCCCATGTCATCGTGCTCTACCGCGCGGGCTACCCGGCGCCGGACACGGTGGGGCCGCCGCTGGCGGAGGTGTCCTCCACGCAGGTGCGCGACCAGCTGGCGCGAGGCCTGGAGCCGTCGGAGCTGGTGCCCTCCGCGGTGCTCCAGGTGGCGCGTGAGGAAGGCCTCTATGGCCTGCGCGGGCCTCGCTAGAAGGTCATCCCGATGAGGTGCAGGTCGCCGAAGCCGTCATCGAAGCGGTGGGCGTACTGGTAGAAGAACGAGAGCGCGTAGGCCTGGCCCACGGAGAGCCGCAGCGTGGCGGAGCCGCCCACCGCCGCGTGGTTGTCCCGGTTGTCCGTGCGCGCGATGGACCCGAAGCCGTCCAGCTCCACCTGGCTGATGAAGAGGGACGGCAGCACCCACAACGTGGATGCCCAGCCGTAGTCGATGATGAAGCGGTAGCGGTAGCGCGCGTTGGCGAGCAGCACGTTGCGCGCGCGGAAGGTGTGGTCCTCGTAGCCGCGCAGGTACTCGCTGAAGGCGAGGCCCGGCTGGAGCTGGAGCGGCAGGCCGCCCTCCGTGGTGCTGTCGCGGTTGAGGAAGAAGGCCTGGCCCGCGACGATGCCGCCCACCTCCAGCAGCTCGGTGGGCGCGCCGGGCAGGGCGCGGCCCGCCACGGAGAGCTGGAGGTTGTCCTTGCCGGTGAAGGGCAGGCCGCCCAGGTAGCCGTCCACGCCCAGGCGCACGTCGCCCACGGTGGAGTCGAGCGTGAAGGCCTTCGGGAAGATGCCGCCGCTCACGGACAGGCCCAGGCCGCGCTGCGTGCCGCCGTAGGACGTGCCCTCGCCGGCGAAGTACGACGCGGCGACCTCCGGTCCGATGAGGCGCGTGGTGATGGCCGGCCGGCGCTCCGTGGCGTCGAAGCGGCGGTCGAGCGCGAGCACGCCGAAGCTCACGGGCGTGGTCCAGAACGTGCGGGACGCGAACGCGGTGGCCTGCAGGTCCGTGCGTTCGTTCTCGCGCAGGCGTGACGCGGAGACCTGGAGGTAGAAGGGCGACAGCATCGCGTTGCCGTATGCGAACGACACGCCGGGCTGTTTCTCCTTCAGGTCGTACGTCAGCGTGAGCGCGTAGGCGTTGAAGCCCAACCGATCCTGTCCCGCGATGGAGATGCCACCCGCGAAGTACGGGTCGTTCTCGTCGACGTCGTTGGGGACCGTGTAGAAGTAGGGGACGCGGTAGTTCGGGATGAAGAAGCCTTCGAGTGGCGAATAGGGCTCGTCCTTCAGCACGTCCACCGCGTGGCCGACGACGGCCGGAGGCGTCACGGGCGCGTCCACGTCATGGGCGGGATCCACCGGCAGGGGCGGCGGCGCCACCGGTGCCGAGGCGATGTCGGAAGCAGCCTGTGTGGGGGCATCCGTCGGGGGCGCGGGTTGGCCTGGGAAGGCGACGAAGCCGTCCTGCGCGTCCGTGCCCCGGGGCTCGGTGTGAGGGGGCGCTGGCTCGGGTGCCGGCGCGGTCGCGACGCTCGTGGACGGCGGCTCGGGCGTCGCGCTCAGCTCGGCCAGGGCGTCCGTGAGGGGCGCGCGGTCCACGGTGAAGTTGATGCCGTCGCGGTTGAGGAAGGCCACGGCGTCCGTGCCCACGGGTGCCGCGTCCATCACCAGGATTGGCGCGTCGGTCACGCGGGCGATGCGCCGGGTGGACACCGTCATCACGTGCGCCTGGAGCCGGCCTTCGTGCTCGCGCAGGAAGACGAGATGGTCGTCGTCCAGCCACCGGGGCGAGTAGTTGAACAGCCCATCCCGCGTGAGCCAGCGCAGGGAGCCATCCGGCTCGCGCAGCACCAGGTCCCAGCCTTGCGCGCCGTTCATGGGGAACACGTACCGTGCACCGTCCGGTGACGTCACGGGCGTGCCCAAGGCCGTATGCGCCTTGAAGTCCGTCAGCCGCTCGCGCTGACCGCTCTCCAGCTCCAACCGCACGAGGTTGGCCGCGTCGCCGCTCACCTCCACGAACACGTAGGACCGGCCATCCGCCGTCACGTCGCCGCCCATGCCCACCAGACCGTCCCACAGCCGCACCACGTCACCCGTGCGCGCGTCCACCCGCCACAGCTTCCCCGTGTAGCTGCCCACCGCGTCGATGTCCGCGCTGACCAGGTACAGCCACTGGCCGTCCCGGCTGAACGTCATGCCGCTGACCACCGACGGGCTGGCCACCACCCACCGGCGCCCCGGCAACAGCTGCACCAGCGCGCGGCTGAAGCGCTCGCGGCCGTCGCGCTCGCGCACGGTGAGGTGGGTGATCTCTTCACGGCCCACGCTCACCAGCGCCGTGCTGCCGTCAGCGGGGTTCGCGACGAGCCGCGAGAAGTAGCCCGCTTCCCGCACGAGCACCTGCTGCGTGGCGGGGCGCTCGCGCACCTGGAGGTTCTTCTGGAGGCTCTGCTCGAATTCGCTGAACAGCGACCCGATGTCCTTGCCGTACACCCGCTTGAACCGCAGCGTCACCGCGATGGGCGGGAACAGCGAGTTGCCCTGTTCCTCCACCAGCTTCCACAGGCGCTTCTCGCCGTACGTCTTCGCCAGGTACTCCACGAAGTTCATCCCGCTCAGGTAGTTGCCGCCGAACGGATCCAGCGCGCGGTTCTCCGGGGAGAGGTAGCCCGCGTTGAGCTCGCCCTTTCGGGCAACCACCGCGCCCTCCCACCAGCCGCGCCACACCGGGCTGTAGGGACGGCCCGTTTCCTTGCCCAGCCGGCCCTCGTAGTAGGTCGCCAGGCCCTCCAGGAACCAGGACTCGGTGAAGATGTTGGGCTGGAAGAGGCCGCCCGTGACCTTGTTCAGGACGTTCCACAGCCCGCCCACCTGCTGCATCTGCACGTAGTGGACGGACTCGTGACAGGCCACGTCGCCGATGTCCGTCTCACCCAGACCCAGCAGGTTGAACTGCTCCAGCGTCATGTGCTGCGGCAGCACCATCTGCTGCGGCGTGCTGGCGAACTCCGACTGGACGTACGCGTTGTTGAAGTCCGCGCTCGTCAGGTAGACGAGCACCCGCTTGCGCTCGGCCTTGCTCCACGCGTCGCTGCGCAGCCGCTCCACGCAGCCTTCCATCCGGGCAGCCACCCGCAGCGCCGTTCCGCGCAGGTGCGCCGGGTAGTACAGCTCCATCGACTGCGTGGTCAGCTTGTGCATGTCGTCCCGGGCGAACGACGCCTGGACGTTCTGCGGAAAACGGGGTGCGACGAAAGCACACCCCGATGTCAGCAGCAGGAGACAAGCGAGGATGGCGGGCTGGCGGGCAGGCCCGCGAGAAGCTGACATGGCGGCATCCTACCGAGCACAAATCGTAGTCACGAACGCGTTTTTCACGGTAAGGGAACGCGTCGCATTCCTCACAGGAACCTTCCCATGACCGAACCCGCCGAGCCCCAGGGGCTCCCCGTTCCGCAGCACGTCCACAATGCGCAGCTCCAGCTTTCCGCCGCGTTGGAGAAGGCCAGCGGCGCGCCGGTCGACCTGACGAAGGCGCCGTGGGCGGACGTGGAGAAGTCGGTCATCCAGCTCCTGGGCGGCCGGTTCGACCCGAACAACCCGAACCACCAGGGCGCGGCGCTGGGCCTGGCGGGCGGCTTCGCGCTGCGCCTCATCTCCGAGCACCAGGCGTTCTGGTTCCCCAACCGGGACTCGCCGGAAGGCGCCTCGCTGGGCTTCCCGGAGGCCATCATCATGCTGTCCCCGTTCGGGGCGGTGATGGACGCGCTGGCGCAGGGCAAGTTGACGCGGCTGGACGACCTGGCCGCCGACATCCGCCGCTCGCTGGGGCAGGTGAAGTTCGGCACCAACCCGGCGCAGGCCCTGGGCGGCGGTCAGCCCCAGCGGCTGGGGCCCCAGGAGTACCAGCGCCTGTTCGACCCGGGCTTCCTCCAGTTCATCGTGGTGGACCCGGCCAAGGTGAAGCAGGCGCTGGAGGCGAAGACGGACGCGCTGGCGCGCGACGTGCGTGACGCGCTGGGCCGCACCCAGCCGCCGCTGCCGCCGGAGGCCCGCCAGCAGTTCGAGGGGCAGATCGTCACGTCGCTGCAGCGCATGGAGCAGGGCAAGTCGCTGGCTGATCAGGCCGAGCGCGCCCCGCGGCTCGCGGAGCTGCTGACGCACCTGGTGGCGACGGTGGGCGGCACGGGCTCCGCGCCGGAGGAGTTCTGGCACGACGTGGTGCTGCCGCTGCTGTTCATCGGCGCGCCCGCGAGCTTCCCGCCGCTGGATGACGACGAGCTGGAGGCGTTCAAGCAGGGCGCGGATCCGCTGGCGCTCTTCGTGGACGTGGTGCCGCACTCGCACCGCGCGCCGGACGAGGGCCTGCTGGGCGCGTTCGAGATGTCGGAGATCGGTCTGGTGCACCCGGCCTTCCAGAAGGTCGGCGCGCTGCGCCTGATCCGCATCAACCCGGAGCGGCTGAAGCCGATGCTGGAGAAGTACGACCCGAACGCGACCATGGACGCGGTGCAGCGCTTCACGGCGCACGTGTCCCAGGCGGCGGGCAAGCCGGCCGCGGAGTCCCCGCAGGGCAAGGAGATGCTGCAGGCGGCGCTGACGCTGCTGGCGGACCTGAAGCGCTCCGTGTCGGTGGGCGGCGACGTCTGCCTGCGCCGCCTCACGGAGGCCGAGGCCGCTTCCGAGCAGGCGCTGGCCATCGTGCGCCGCGCGCTGCAGAGCCCGCGCATCATCCTCACCTAGTCCGGTGGGAAGGGCGCGCGTCCGGGGCGACCGGGACGCGCGCCGTCACTTCTTCGCGAGCAGGGCTTCCAGCGCGGTACGGGGCTCCGGACGGAGCCGCTCCGAGGCCAGTTGCAGGGCCCGCCGCGAGAGCTGTGCGTAGAGCGGTGCGATGTCTGGAGGCAGCGCCGAGAGGTGCGCCGCGACGACGCCCGCGTCTCCCCGGACGATGGGGCCGGTGAGTCCCCCCGAAAGACCGCGAGCTTCGATGCCGCGCAACGCCGAGCGCATCAGCGGCAGCAGGGCCTTCAGCGCGGCTTCAGGATCGATGCCCGCCGCGCCCAGCGCGCCCACCGCCGCGTCCGCCAGGGCCACCAGCCCACCGGCGCTCAGCACCGCACCCGCGTGGTAGGCCGCGCGGTGCGCCTCCGGCACGTCGAACATCGCGAAGCCCACGTCCTCCGCCATGCGCTGGAGCACGGCGCGCAGGGCAGGGGAGCGCGTGCTGATGGCGGCGGTGTGACCCGCGAGCGAGTCCCGTGCGGAGGACACGGCGCAGAGCGGATGGAACGAACCCACCGCGCGGCCCCGCTGCGTGCCCAGCGCGGAGAGGGGCAGGGCGCCCGCGGTGTGCACCAGCGCCACCGTGCGCGGCAGCTCGCGTGAGAGGGCTTCGGACACCGACGGCACCGCCGCGTCCGGAACGCACAACACGCAGACGCGCGCCTTCTTCAGGTCCGCTGGGGTCGCGGGCTTCAAGCCCAGGGCCCGCGTGCGCTCGCGGCCCGAGTCGTCGCGCGAGTACACGCGCACGGGCCAGCGCTTCGCCTGCAACGCCAGCGCGAGTGCCCCCCCCAGCCGCCCCGCGCCGACGATGACCACGGGGGCGCGCTTCGCCTTCGGCGTCACGGAGGAGCCAGGCCGACTTCGCGAGCCCGTCGGCTTCACGGGCTCGGAGCGAAGGGTGCCGCTCCGGCCTCGCAGCGCCACCGTCAGGCGGCGTCCCGGGCGAACTGGAGCTGACCGGCCTGCACGGCCACTCGCACGCGGTCGCCCGCGCCGAACTCGCCGGAGAGGATGCGCTCCGCCAGGGGGCCTTCCACCAGCCGCTGCACCACCTGGCGCATGGGCCGCGCGCCCAGCATCGGGTCGAAGCCGCCGGACTTGAGCAGGTGCCCCACCACGTCCGTGCCCGCCGTGTAGACGATGCCGCGCTCCGTCGCGAGCCGCTTGCTGCTCTCCGCCAGGATGAGCGTGGCGATCTTCGCCACCTCCTGCTCCGCCAGCGGACGGAACGGCAGCCGCTCATCGATGCGGTTCCACAGCTCCGGCGGCAGCGCCTTGCGCGCCGTGTCCGACGCCATGTCCAGCGCCTTGCCCTCGGCCGCGTCCGCCGCGCCAAAGCCCACCGCGCGGCCCGTGCGGCTGAACGCCTCCGCGCCCAGGTTCGTGGTCATCACGATGACCGTGTTCGAGAAGTCGATGTGCCGGCCCTTGCCGTCCGTCAGCCGCCCCTCCTCCAACACCTGGAGCAGCAGCATCTGCACCTCGCGGTGCGCCTTCTCGATCTCGTCCAGCACCACCACCGACGACGGCCGGCGGCGCACCGGCTCCGTGAGCTGCCCGCCCTCGCCGAAGCCCACGTAGCCCGCGGGCGAACCGATGAGGCGCGACACGCCGTGGGCCTCGGACATCTCGCTCATGTCCAGGCGCACCAGCGCGTCCCGGTTGCCGAACAGCACCTCCGCCAGCGCCCGAGCCATCTCCGTCTTGCCCACGCCCGTGGGGCCCAGGAAGAGGAAGCTGCCCATGGGGCGGCGCGACGCGAAGCCCGCGTAGTTGCGGCGGATGACCCGGGCAATCCGCACCACCGCGTCGCCGTGGCCAATCACGCGCTCCGCCAGGTCGTTCTCCAACCGGAGCAGCCGCGCGGAGTCGTTCATCAAGAGCCGCTCTTCCGGCACGCCCGCCAGCTTCGCCACCACGCGCGCCACGTCCGCCGCGTCCACCCGGTGCTTGCCCTCGCGGTGGCAGCGGCTGCCCGCCAGGTCCACCACGCTGATGGCCTTGTCCGGCATGAACCGGTCCGTCACGTAGCGGCTCGCCAGCGACGCGGCCGCCTCCAGCGCCTCCGGCAGGTAGCGCAGCGCGTGGTGCTCCTCGTAGCGCCCGATGATGCCCTGGAGGATCTGCACCGTCTCCGGCACGGACGGCTCGTTCACCACCACCGGCGTGAAGCGCCGCTCCAGCGCCGGGTCCGCCGCGATGAACTTGCGGTACTCGTCGTGCGTCGTCGCCCCGATGCAGGGGAACTCGCCGCGCGCCATCGCCGTCTTCAGCTCGTTGGCCGCGTCCTGCGGTCCCTCGCCCGTGGAGCCCGCGCCCACCAGCGTGTGGATCTCGTCGATGAAGACCACCACGCGCCCCTCGGCCCGCCGCACCTCTTCCTTCAGCGCGTTGAGCTTCTCGGAGAACGAGCCGCGCAGCTGCGTGCCCGCCACCAGCGTGGCCATGTCCAGCTCGACGAGGATCTTCTCCGCCAGCGTGCCGCGCAGACCCAGCAGGCGCTGCGCCACGCCCTCCACCACCGCCGTCTTGCCCACGCCGGGCTCGCCCAGCAGGCACGGGTTGTTGGTGCGGCGCTTGCCCAGGATGTCGATGACCTCCTCGACCTCCCGCGCGCGGCCCACCACCGGGTCCAGCTTCCCCTCGCGGGCGGCCTGGCTCAGGTTGCGGCCCAGCGACGTGAGCATCGGGAACGCCTTGGCGTCCAGCGTCAGCGGCTGCCCCTTGGCCTGCGAGGGCGCCGAGGACGGCCGGCTCACCGGAGCCGAGGGAGCCGAGGGAGCCGGGGGGGCCACGGGCGCGGGAGGCGGCGGGGCGGGCGGCGTCGCGCGGGCGACCGGGGCCGGGGGCGCCATGCGCGGCATCGGAGGGGGAGGCAGTTCCGCGACGGCGTCCTGCGTCACGTCGTCCTCGTCCACGTCGATGAGGTCCCGGGGCGACAGCGCGGGCGTCGCGCGCGCGGCCGGCGGCGGGGTCGTCACCGGAGGCGTCGTGATGGGCGCCGGACGCGGCACGCTCAGCGCGAACGTGGAGGAGGGAAGGGGAGACGGCGGCGCGCCCACCGGACGGCTCACCGGCGCGCGCGTGGCCACCGCCTGGCCATAGCCCGGCTGGAGCCGGCGCGGCAGGCCACCACTGGTGGAATAGGCGAGCGCCGTGTTGGACAGGGAGATGAGGTCCAGCCCCGTCCGCCCCAGCAGGTCGCTGGCGGCGCAGCGCTTGCGGATGATGGCGATGAGCAGGTGCAGGCAGTCCGCCTCGCCCGCACGGAAGGTGCTCGCCAGCTCGCGGGCGCGCGCGGTCAGCTCCTGCACCACGTTGCCCGTCTCCGCCGGGGCCTCCGTGATGAGTTGGAGCAGCGCGTCCTCATCCACGCCCTTCTCCTTCAGGAGGAGCTGGGCACGGTTCTCCACCGTGAAGAGCGCCAGCAACACGTGGGCCGACGTGGGCTTCTGGGCGACGCTGCGGGCGATGTCATGCGCCTCATGGAGAACCTGGGCGAGATCCGTGCTGTCGACCATTCATGCTCCGGCAAGCGTCCAGCCGAGCGGAATACACCGTCCGCCGCTCCGCCGCAAAATTTAGGCTACAGACCGCTACAGGATGGATGCAAGGCAGGATAAACCTTGGGGCGCGGCCGGATTTCGTTTGGCTGCCCGCCCGTTTCCCGACTCAATTCAAGGGACCGGGCAATCACTCCGGGAGGGCTGCGTAATTCCGCCCTGAGACCCCATCCCTATGACCTCCCTTGCTCAACCGGCGCGCGTCTTCGTGGACCCTCTTGGGGGCACGCGCGCGGCCGTCGAGGCCCGGCGCTGGCTGTGGCCCCTCCTCATCCTCGCCTTCTGCGTCGCCCTCTCCGGCACCGTCTTCGCGCTGCGCTGGGACGCCACCGCCTCCATCGTGAGCGCCCTGCCCACGGACTCGACCGCGTCCAGCGTGTCCGAGTCCGACATCGCCGAGCAGATCCAGACGGCGTCGCGCAAGGCGCTGGTGGGCGGCATCGCCAATGGGCTCATCGTGATGCCCCTGATGGTGCTGCTGCTCGCGTGCATCCTCTGGGTCACCGCGTGGCTCTTCAACAAGCCCGCGGCCTTCGGGCAGCTGATGGCGGCCGCCGCGGTGGCGCTGCTGCCCATCGCGCTGTACCACCTCATCTACGCGGTGTGCGCGGCCTACCAGCACTCGCTCACCGACGTGCGCGCGGTGCGGCTCGTGCCCTCCAGCCTGGCCCTCCTGGACGGCCTGTCGCCGAAGATGCAGCGCGTGCTCAAGGGCGCGGATTTCTTCAACCTGTGGAGCGTGGGCCTGCTGGGAGTGGGCTTCTCCACCGCCACCGGCATGCGCCTGGGGCGCGCGCTGGTGCTCATCGGGGTGATGTACCTCATGTACGTGGGCGTCTTCTTCATTGGTCTTCCGGCGGGAGGTGCGCAGTGAGCGCCTTCCTCGTCGTCGCGACGCTGCTCACCGCCACGCCCATCACGCTGGAGGAGACGCGCCAGCTGGGCCGCAAGAACACCCAGGCGCTCCAGGCCGCGCTGGATGTCGCCGTGGCCCAGGAGGACCAGCGCGTGGCGCGCTCCGGCCTCCTGCCGCAGGTGCAGCTCAACCTGGGCCCCAGCCTGGACTACGTGGGCCGGCGACGGCAGGTCTTCACCGTCCCCATCAGTGAGACGGAGACCGTCACGCGGGAGGTGGTGGCTACCTCCAACACGGCGGACAGCTACTTCGCGTCCCTGGGCCTGTCGCAGGTCATCTACAACCGCGGCCTCTGGAAGCAGCTGGAGCAGGCGGGCGTCAACGTGGACGCAGTGCGCAACCAGGCCATTGAAGAGTCGGACACCTCCGAGCTGGAGGCCATCCGCCGCTTCTTCAACCTCTTCCTGTCGCAGGCCTCGCTGGACGTGCTCAAGGCCACCGCGCAGCGCAGCGAGGAGCAGCTGGAGCGCGCGCGCGCCCTCTTCACCGCGGGCCGCGTGGGCAAGTCCGAGGAGATCGCCGCCCGGGTCAACCTGGGCAACGACCGCATCAACGTCGTGCAGCGCCAGAACCAGCTGGTGGCGGACCAGGTGCAGCTGGCCGTGTGGCTGGCGCGCCCCGGCACGGAGCTGCTCCAGGCGGTGGACCCCGGCGTGCTCCAGCAGGAGCCCGCGCCGGCGCCCGCCCTGGATGACGCCATCAAGCAGGCCCGCGAGCACCGCGCCCTGCTCAAGGCGCTCCAGCAGCGCGTGCAGGTGGCGGAGCTGCAGCGGGCCATCGTGCAGGGCGACTACATCCCCCGCGTGGGCCTGTCCGCGCGGTACTCGCACAACAGCCAGGCCCCGGGCCCGTTCTTCAGCGAGCCCGGCTACGGCAACATCTTCAACGGCGGCATCACGCTGACGTGGGACCTGTTCAACGGCTTCAACACGGACGCCCAGTCCGCGCGCGCCCAGGTCAACATCCGCAAGGCGGAGCTGACGTTCGCGCAGACGGCGCGGGAGCTGGAGGCGGAGGTGCGCCGCTCCCACCAGGTGCTGGAAGGACAGATTGCCTCCGCGAAGCTCGCGACGGACAACCGCGCGGTCGCCCAGCAGGGCCTGGCGCTGGCGGAGGAGCGCTTCCGCGCGGGCGCCGGCTCCACGCTGGACGTGCGAGACGCGCAGCTCAAGTTGACCCAGGCGGAGCTGGTGTTGCTCCAGAGCCGCATCGATGTCGAAATCGCCCGCTATGCCCTGTTCCGGGCCATGGGCACGCTGAACCCGGGAGACTCACAATGACGTGGTGGAAGGCGGCAATCGCCGGCGCGCTGTTGCTTGGAGCGGTGGCCATCACCGTGGGCGGCCTGCGGGACCGGCCGCCCCCGACGCAGGAAGTCCAGATGGCCAAGGCCCGCAAGGGCACCATCACCCGCACCATCACCGGTGCGGGCAAGGTGCAGGCGGCCACCACCGTGAAGATCTCCTCCAACCTGTCCGGCGACCTGGTCGCCCTCAAGGTGAAGGACGGCGACGCCATCACCAAGGGGCAGGTGCTGGGGCAGATCGACAAGCGCTACTACGAGGCGGCCGTGAAGCAGGCCACCGCGTCGCGCGACGCGGCCCGCTCCGAGGTCCAGGTGTCGGAGGTGGACGCCGTGCGCCAGCGCGCGGAGCTGGCCCGCGTGAAGGGGCTCGCGGAGAAGGGGCTCGCGTCCGCCGCGGAGGTGGAGCAGTCCCAGGCGGTGGTGGACACCGCCGAGGCGCGCCTTGCCGCCGCCCGGCAGCGCGTGGCCCAGAGCAGCGCCGTGCTGGAGCAGGCCTCCACGGACCTGGCGCGCACCACGCTCCTGTCCCCCATCGACGGCAACGTGATTGAGCTGACGCGTGAAGTGGGCGAGCGCGTGCGCGGCTCCGACTTCTCCGAGGACGTGGTGATGACCATCGCCGCGCTCAACCAGATGGAGGTGAAGTTCGAGGTGGGTGAGCACGAGGTCGTCCACCTGAAGTACGGCCAGCCCGCGGAGGTGACGCTGGACGCGCTGGAGGGCCAGTCCTTCACCGGCACCGTGGTGGAGATCGCCCAGAAGGCCACCATCAAGAACCCGGGCACGGAGGCCGAAGTCACGAGCTTCCCCATCACCGTCGCCCTGGACGCGCGTCCGCCGGGCGTGCTCCCCGGCATGAGCGCCGAGGCGCGCATCAGCGCGGAGACGCACAACGACGCGGTGCTGGTGCCCATCCAGGCCGTCACGGTGCGCGCGGAGCGCTCGCTGCCGGACTACCAGGCGCCGGTGGAGGGCACGTCCCTCACCGCCAAGCGCCGCACGGAGGCGCTGGCCAAGGTCGTGTTCGTGGTGGACAACGACAACAAGGCGCAGGTGCGCCGCGTGCGCACCGGCATCGCCTCCGACACGGAGCTGGAGGTGCTGGAGGGCCTGCAGGTCGGCGACCGCGTGGTGGAGGGCCCCTACCGCACGCTGTCCAAGGAGCTGTCCCACGGGGACGCGGTGCGCGAGCCGGAGAAGGCCGCGGCGAAGGGCAAGTCGTGACGTCCACCCCTGCACCGGACGCGGGCCCCCTCATCCAGGTGGAGGGGCTCACGCGGGCCTTCTTCGTGGGCGGTGAAGAGGTGCGCGCGCTGCGCGGCGTGTCCTTTGGCATCCAGCGGGGGGAGTGGGTGGCCATCATCGGCCAGTCCGGCTCCGGCAAGAGCACGCTCATGAACGTGCTGGGCTGCCTGGATACGCCCACGAGCGGCCGCTACATGCTCAACGGCAAGGACGTGTCGCGCATGGACGACGACGACCTGGCCGTCATCCGCAACGTGGAGATCGGCTTCATCTTCCAGACGTTCCAGCTGCTGCCCCGCGAGACGGCGCTCGCCAACGTGGAGCTGCCGCTGGTGTACCGGGGGATGGGCGCGAAGGAGCGGCGCGAGCGGGCGAAGGCGGCGCTGGACAAGGTGCAGCTCACGCACCGCATGCACCACCGGCCCAACGAGCTGTCGGGCGGTCAGCGCCAGCGCGTGGCCATCGCGCGGGCGCTGGTGTCGGAGCCGTCCATGCTCCTGGCGGACGAGCCCACGGGCAACCTGGACTCGGCCACCGGCGAGGAGATCGTCAAGCTCTTCGAGCAGCTGCACCGGGCGGGGCACACGCTGGTGCTCGTCACGCACGAGCCCAAGCTGGCCGCGCGCTGTCCCCGGGCCATCCGGTTGAGCGACGGGGAAATTGTCGCGGACGGGCCGGGGCCGGAGGTGGCGATGGGCGGCGGGCACGGGGTGGTGCCGCAAGCAGGCACCGCATGAGCTTCCGGCGGGTCTTCCGCGTGGACGTGCTGGAGGGGGCCCGCATCGCGGTGTTCTCCCTCCAGGCGAACCGGATGCGCACGGTGCTCACGACGCTGGGCATCGGCATCGGCGTGGCCACGCTGCTCGCCATTGTCGGCATCATCCAGGGGCTCAACTCGTCCTTCGAGAAGCAACTGGCCACGCTGGGCGCGAACACGGTCTTCATCTCCAAGTACCCCTGGATGATCAAGGGGAACTGGTGGATCTACCGCAACCGGAAGAACTTCACGCTGGAGCAGGTGGCGCAGCTGCGCTCCCAGGCGGACTTCATCACCGCCATCTCCCCGGCGGTGATGCGCATGTCGGACGTGGCGCACGGCGCCCTCCAGGTCTCCAACGTGCGCATCAACGGCGTGTGGAGCGACTACCAGGCCATCGGCAACTACGAGGTGGTGTCCGGTCGCTTCCTCACCCGCGCTGACGAGGAGGTGAACCGGGCGGTGACGGTGCTGGGCGCGGACGTGGCCGCCTCGCTCTTTCCCAGCATCAGCCCGCTGGGGCAGACGGTGCGCATCGACGGGCGGCCCTTCCAGGTGGTGGGCACGCTGGGGCGCAAGGGGAAGGTCGTGGCGGAGAACATGGACCTGTCCGTGTTCATGCCCTTCAAGACCTTCAACTCGCACTTCGGCAAGGGGCGGCCCATGCAGATCGCCATCGCCGTGGCGGACGCGGGGCAGATGGCGAAGGTGGAGGACCAGCTGGTGGGCATCATGCGGCGCGTGCGCGCGACGCCGCCGGGCCAGGCGGACGACTTCAACGTCAACCGGACGGACTCGCTCGCGGCGACCTACGAGCAGCTCACCGGCGCACTCTACGCGGTGGCCACGGGCGTAGGCCTCATCACGCTGCTGGTGGGCGGCATCGGCATCATGAACATCATGCTGGTGTCGGTGCGTGAGCGGACGCGGGAGATTGGTGTCCGCCGGGCGCTGGGCGCGCGCCAGCGCACCATCGTGCTCCAGTTCCTGATGGAGGCCTCCAGCGTGTCCGCGGTGGGGGGCCTGTTGGGGACGACGGTCGGGCTGGGCACGGCGAAGATCGTCTCCCTGGTGACGCCGCTGGCGGCGGACGTGCGCCCCAGCACGGTGGTGGGCGGGGTGGCATTCGCCGCGCTGGTAGGCCTGCTGTTCGGCATCTGGCCGGCCGCGCGGGCGGCGAAGCTGGACCCGGTGGAAGCGCTCCGCTACGAATAAGGCGATGCGGGCCTTCCTGGACAACCTTCGGCTGGCGCTGGGCACGTTCCTGGGCAACCCGCTGCGCTCGCTGCTGACGCTGGTGGGTATCGTCATCGGCGTGGCCACCGTCATCACGATGATGGCCCTCATCGAGGGCCTGCGCGAACAGGTGAACAAGAACCTGGGCAGCCTGGGCGCGCACACCTTCGAGGTGACGAAGTGGCCCACCGGCTTCGGCCGCATCAACTGGGCGAAGTACGCCAAACGCAAGGACCTGCTCGGCGACGACGTGCGCGCCATCGTGGAGTCGTGTCCCTCGGTGGGGGCGGCCACTCCTACGTCGCAGGAGTGGGGCAAGAAGCTGACCACGGCGTTCCGGGAGACGCCCCCTTCGGTGAGCGTCCTGGGCACGGAGCCCACGTACCTGGAGACGAGCGGCGTCGTCGTGTCGACTGGCCGCTTCTTCAACGAGACGGAGACGCTGGATGGCCGCCCGGTGATGGTCATTGGCGTGGACCTGGCGGACACTCTCTTCCCGGGCATGAATCCGGTGGGCTCCGAGGTGCGGCTGCAGGGCCGGCCGTTCCAGGTGATTGGCGTGCTGCAGAAGCGCGGCAGCGTCATGGGGATGGCCAGCCAGGACAACCAGGCCATCGTGCCCATGCGCGCCTTCCAGCAGTTCTACGGCAAGAACCGCTCGGTGGAGATCGACATCCAGGCGCGCGACGGTGAGTCCTTCCAGAAGGCGCAGGATGAAGTGGTGAACCTGATGCGCCGCCGCCGGGGCCTCACGCCGCAGGAGGCGAACGACTTCGAGGTGCACACCAACGAGTCCATGACGGCGTCCTTCAACGAGCTGTCACAGGTCATCGCGTTCGCGGGCGTGGGCGTGTGCCTGCTGTCGCTGGTGGTGGGCGGCATCGGCATCCTGAACATCATGCTGATGTCGGTGACGGAGCGGACGCGGGAGATTGGCATCCGCAAGGCGCTGGGCGCGCGCCGCCGCCGCATCCTGGGCCAGTTCGCCACGGAGGCGGTGATGCTGTCGCTCGTGGGCGGCGTGCTGGGGCTGGGGCTGGGCTTCGGGTTCGTCTTCCTGGGCAAGTGGGTGCTGCTGTTCCCCATGAGCGTGCCCATGTGGGCCGTGCTGCTGTCCTTGGGGATGAGCTGTGGCGTGGGGCTCATCTTCGGCATCTACCCGGCGTCGCGCGCGGCGCGGCTGGATCCGGTGGAGGCGATGCGCGCGGAGTAGGGAGCCGTGATGGGTGACGCACTGGCGGAAGCCCGGCGGCGGGCCTCCGGAGACGACCTTGCCTCGCTGCGCAGGCTGGACGCGCTGATGGTGCGCTCGGGCTTCCGGCACGCGGACCGCACGCCCCGCGAGTGGGTGGCGGAGCTGGTGGCGCAGGGGAAGTCGCGGAGGGGCGATACGTACGACGCGCACGAAGCGCTGCGGGCCATTGGCCTGGGAGCGGTGCCCGCGCTGCTGGAGGTGCTGGCGACGCCCCAACTGGCGGAGAAGGAGTCCGCGGACGCGAACATCCGCTTGAACGTGCTCGAGGCGTTGATGGCGCCGCGTCCGCCGCCCCGGTGCGCGGTGCCCGCGGTGTTGGGCCTCCTGTCCCGGCGGAGCGCCCGGGTCCAGCGCCAGGGGATGCGGGCCCTGGTGTCCCTGCGTCCCCGTCCCACCCGGCTCGCGGTGCGGCTGTTGCTGGAGGCCTGCCAGGACAAGACGCAGTGGCAGGCGCGAGCGACGGCGTTGGACGCGCTGGCGGCGCTGGACGGTCCCGTCCCGGACGACGTGCTGCACGAAGCCCTGAAGAGGCTCTCGGACGAGAGTCCCTATGTCCGCCGCTCCGCGCTGCGCCTGCTGGGCCGGTGCACTCCGCCTTCCGAGGAGGTCCTTCACGCGCTGGAGGAGCAGGTGGTGCTGGACGATGAGAGCCGCGTCGTCGTCCTCCAGGTGTTGTCCTGGCTGTCGCCTTCGCGTGCGCTGCCCCTGCTGGACAGGACGGCGCGGGGACTGGTGGGCCTTCTTCCGAACGACCGGGATGGGGCGCGGCAGGGGCTCTTCGCGCTCCATCTGCTCGCGGGGATGGGGGCCCGGGCCCGGCCGGCGGTGGGCCTGCTGCGGCGCGTGGTGACGCATGCCGTGAAGCGGGGCCACGGAGATCCCTTCGCCTGGCGCATGCGCGTGCACGCCGAGTCGGTGGCGGACGCCATCGTCCGGTGCGCCCCGTTGCCCGTGGAGGCGCGGACCCCGGGGGCGGGCTCACCGCGACTGGCCCTGGCGCTCGCGGGGGCGGGGCCGCTGCCGGTGGACGCGGAGCATCCGGACTCCGCGCGACTGCAGGCCTGGGTGGATTCGCTGGGGCCGCTGAGCCAGGAAGAAGAGGTCCGGCTGTGCGTGGCGGTGGCGCGCGTCGCGGCGCGGGTCTGGGACAGGCATGGGCCGGAGAACGACGGCGCCCAGTCGAGCCTCCTCGCGCTGGAGGAGTGGGTCCTCGCTCCGGATGAGGCGCACCAGCGCAGGGCGATGGAGATCGGCCTGTTCGTTCCCAGCCAGCTCCTGGCGTCGGAGTTGTTCAACGCGGCGTGGTGCCTCCATTACGCGACGCTGATGGTGGCGGACGCCGAAAAGCGGCACGTGGGCTTTACCGGCCTCACGCCCAAGGAGCCGGAGCACCTGCTGGCGACGTGCGCCTTCGCCGCGTACCGGGCGCTGAGGAGCGGAGCCTGCATGACCGTGGACGAGGGGTGGAGAGACTCCACCCTCACCTGGCAGCGCACGCCCGACGAGGCCCTGGCCTTCCTCCACCGGGCGATGGTGGACGAGGTGCTGCCGTGGGCGCGGGGGGAGTGGGATCCGCTGCGCGACGTCCTGCGCGAGCGGCGCCGGCTGCTGATGGAGGAGTGAGCACGCAAGTCATGGCGGTGATGGCGCCCACCCGGTAGGGTGCTCCCGTCCCTACCGCAGGGGGCCTGCACCGCATGTCCATGATCTCCGTCACGCTGCCGCTGCCCATCGTCCCCGCGCCGTTCCGGGTGCGCGTCTTCACCCCCGAGGACATGGACGGCGTCATCGCGCTGTACTCGCACCCGGAGGTGGCGCGGAGCCTGAACTTCACGGTGCCCGTGCCGCGGGAGACGCTGCACCAGAAGCTGACCGGCGACCTGGAGGCGATGCGCCAGGGCAAGGGCATCCGGTGGGTGTTGTCGAAGGACGAGGACCCGACGCCCCTGGGCTACCTGACCCTCTTCAACTGGAGCCAGAAGGACCGCCGCGCGGAGGTGGGCTACATGGTGGGCCGCTCTGTGTGGGGGCAGGGCGTGATGACGGGCATCCTGCCCGCGCTGATCCGCTTCGGCTTCGAGCAGCTGAACCTCCACCGCATCGAGGGCATGGTGAACGTGCGCAACACCGCGTCGTACAAGGCGCTGACGCGCGCGGGCTTCCAGCAGGAAGGCGTGATGCGCGGCTACCAGGCCGACGGGAACGGGGGCGGGTTCAACGACATCATCCTGCTCGCGCTGCTCGAGGACGCCTGGCGCGCGTCCGTCGCGACGTAGGCCTCACGGCAGGTCGCGCGCGAACTGTTCGCGGTAGCGGGCCTGGAGCGTCTTCAGCTGGCGGGTACCCCGGTACTCGCGGGCGAGCAGGTGCCACGCCTCCGTGCGTGAAGGCTCCAGGGCGATGACCCGCTCCAGGTGCTTGCGTGCACGCGCATGCGCACGGGTGTTCGTCGCCAGCACGCCGAGCAGCAGGTGCGCCTGCACCGCATCCTCCCGGAACGCGAGCACCCGCTCACAGGCCGTGCGCGCGGAGCCCAGGCGCCCCTGGAACAGGTGCAGTTCGCATTGCAGGAGCGTGACGGAGGGGCTCGCCGGATACTCCTGCGCCAGCGCGGCGACGCGCTCCCGCGCGGGCCCCGACGAGCCGGCATGCAGCAGCGCCTCGATATCGGACACCGCGCGCACCAGGGCTCCCTCGCGCGCGGGATCAACGACAGCGGTGCGCGCCTCGGACCGGGCCGGCAGCGCCACCTGTCTGCGGAGCCGGGCCGCCTGTTCCAGCACGGCCGTGGAGGCCGCCAGCCCCTGGGCGCGGGCCGCCGTCTCCTCCGCCCACGTCACGCAGTGGGCGCGGAGGAAGAGGGCCGCCAGGTCCGCCCACTGCGCGGGCTCCACGTCCGCGCGGGCCTCCAGGTTCGTCCTCGCCGCCACCAGGCTGTCCCGGGCCTCGTCGAAGCGGCCCGCGTGCAGGTGGAGCAGCGCGACGTTCATGCGCAGGGAGGGCTCGCGGGGAAACCGCGCGATGGCCCGCTCGCAGCGCTCGCGCGTGGCATTCAGGCCCGGAGTGACGTGCACGGCGAGGTAGCACGCCAGCAACTGCACGCGTTCGTTGTGGGGATGCCGCACGGCCAGCGGCTCCAGGGCCTCCGCGGCCACCTCCGGCCGGCCCGCCTTCTCCAGGGCGATGACCTCCGCCAGCCGCTGCCGCTCCTGCGGTGTCAGCGAATGGGGCGTGCCCTCCGGCCCCAGCACGACGCTCGAAGCGCGCACCCGCTCCGTCCATTCGAGGAGGAAGTCCCGCTCGGGCCCTTCCCAGGCCGGGCCCGTCATGGCCTCCACCGCCACACGCAGCTCGCGGGCCCAGGCTTTCTGCGCCTCCAGCTCCACACGCGCCCCGGGCAGGTGCCTCAGCCCCGCGCCCAGCAGCGCGAGCGTCCGCGCATCGAACCCCGTCTGGCCCGCGTCGTACTTTGGCGACATCCATCCCCGCCCGTCGCGCACATGCGGCGCACCCAGGGTGTGGGCCCACTCGTGCAGCAGGACCGCCACCTCCAGCCGCTGCCGCGCCTCCACCGGAAGCTCTCCGCCCAGGCCGCGCAACACGCAGTGCCGCCCCAGCACGCGCGCGAAGCCCAGCTCGTGCTGCGCGCCGCTGAAGGTCGCCGGCGCCGCCACCAGGCCCACGACGAGGTCCACGTCCTCGCCCGCGTCCACTTCCTCCAGCGCGTCCAGCACCGGCTCCAGCGGACCGTCCGAGCCGCGCCGATCCCACGCCCGCGCGGACTCCAGCTCGAACGTGATGCCCAGGGGACCGCGCACCGACTCGCTCGCGCGCTGGAGCCAGCCGGCAACGCCTCGCTCCCAATGGAGCCCCCGCGCGCGGTGGTCCACGTCCGCGTACACGCGCACCCGCAACACCTTCGCCGTAGGGGCAGGGGAGGAAACCGCTGACAGGGAGGTGCTCGCACGCGCGTTGTCACGCGACTGCGACGGAGCGGCGCAGCGCAGCTCCAGGAATCCGGCGAGGAGGAGCAGGACCGCCCGGAACCAGCCTGGCGTCCGCGGGGACCCGGGAATCACGGACAGGACCTGGCAGGTAGTGGGGAACAGTGCCCGCGAACGGGCAGGGGAGGCGGTGGGCCTCTACCGGAAGGAGGCTGCCACCGCCATCACCCGGGGACGGACCTCAGGCCGCGGCGTCCTCTTCCTTCGAGGGCTCCGTGGCGTTCGTGATCCAGTCGATCGCCTTGTGCTCCCAATCCGAGTCCTTCGACGCGTCGATGTAGCGCTCCCACTCGTACACGCCGCTCTGCTTGGCCATGCGCACCATCATCAGGCGGGCCACGGTGCTGTCGAGCACCACCGCCGAGCGCACCATGCCGTTCTGCCGGAGCCAGCCCATCGCCTGCTTGATGATCTCCTGGGTCTCCGGCGGGTTCGCCTTCTGGCCGCGGATGTCCACCATCAGGCCAAAGGGCCGCCCGCGCTTGATCGCCACCTTGGCGCGAAGGTCCTCGAACCAGGCCTTGGCCTCGGCAGGGGTGATGTAGCCCGGCGCATTGAGCCGGAAGCCGTACTCCGTCCTCAGATTCTCAGCCATGACAACCCCCACGTTGATTATGTGGTGCTCGTGCCATTCCCGTGTGACTCCGGCTGGATGGCAGCGCGCCCACGAGCCTACTCCAGTCAGCACGGGAGTGGATCCACTCCTGCTGCACCTGCGTACGCGCGCGAACCACGTCCTCTCCGTGAAGATAGAGACGTCCCCCCGTAAACGTGGTACTCGTCACGAAGTGTGAGAATCCAGCGTCAGGCGAACTTTCCGCTATTTTTACTTCACACTCGCTCGCTTCTCCGCTATTAAGCGGATGCAGTTTTTCAGCACCCCCGCAACACTGTCACACGCATCGAGGTCCCCCCGGACTCGGTGGCAGCGAGTCGACGCGGTAGGCAGCGTCGAACCTCACGGGTTCCGGGGCCTTGGAGACCGTCCCTCAATGTCCAACTCCTCGCTCGCTGAGCTCCAGGCCATCACGTCGAACACCCTGCGGAACGAGGTGCCCGTCGAGGCCCTCCGGCACGAGACGCCGGCCCCGGGGAAGACGAACGTGATGGAGGCGCGTCACGGCGATCCGATCCCGATGTACGGGGACGTGAACGCGCGGGGCTTCAAGACGGTGGAGGACATCACGGTCGCGGACTGCGTGATCGCGCACCTGGAGGCGGAAGAGGTGGACGCGGTGTTCGGCGTCCCGGGCGGCAACATCGCCCCGTTCCAGCAGGCGCTGCGCAAGCACAAGTCCATGCGCTTCATCATCGCGTCGCACGAGGGTGGCGCGGCGTTCATGGCGGACGGCTACGCGCGCGCCACCGGCAAGCTGGGCGTGTGCATGGTGACGGCGGGCCCGGGTGCCACCAACGCGCTGACGGGCGTGGCCTCCGCGCACCTGGACGGCGTGCCCCTGCTGGCCATCAGCGGCAACATCGCCACGGACCGCGTGGGCCTGATGGCCATCCAGGAGAGCAGCAGCACCCACGGCGTGAACACGGTGGAGATGTTCCGCCAGGCGTGCGCCAGCTCCACGGGCGTGCCGGACGCGCAGAGCTTCCAGCGGCTGCTGGCGCGCTCGATGCGCACCGCGCAGGGCCTGCCCGGCGGCGCCGCGCACCTGAGCGTGCCGGCCAACATCGCGCGCCAGCCCATCCACCGCGCTTCGGTTCCCACCACGCGCGGCGCCTTCCGCGCGCGTCCGGCGACCGCGCCCTTCGAGGACCTGCGCGCCGCCTTCACGCTGCTGCGCACCGCGCGCCGCCCGCTCATCTTCCTGGGCGCGGGCGCGCGTGAGGCGATGGCGGAGCACGCCGAGACGTTCACCGCGTTCGTCACCCAGCACGGCATCCCGGTGGCCACCAGCATGCGCGGCAAGGGGCTGTTCTCCGAGCGCGAGGCGCTGTCGCTGGGCGTGCTGGGCCTGGCCGGCAGCAAGCGCGCCGAGGCGTACCTGCGCGACGGCGTGGACGTGATGCTCGTCCTGGGCAGCCGCCTGGGTGAGTGGGCCTCCCGCAGCTTCCACCGCTACTTCCAGGCCATCCACCACGTCATCCAGGTGGACGTGAACGCCTCCAACATCGGCCAGTTCCTGCCGGTGCGGCTGCCCATCGTGGCGGACGTGGGCTCGGTGATGACGGGCCTGGCGGAGCTGGGCCAGATGATTGGCCCGTCCAGCGGCGCGCGCGTGCAGGAGCGCTGGGCGCAGGTGATGGCGCTGACGGAGCCCGCGCCCGTCGTCCGCACCCCGCAGGACCGGGACTCGGTGAAGCCGCAGGACCTGATGGCGGAGCTCGACAAGCACCTGAGCCCGGACATGGACCTGTACATCGACATGGGCAACTGCACGGGTTGGACGTCGCACCTGCTGCACATCACGCCCCCCGCGCGCATCTTCTACCCGTGCGGCCTGTCGTCCATGGGCTGGTCCTGCGGCGCCGTCATCGGCGGCAAGGTGGGCCGGCCGGACCGCTCCGCGGTGGCCATCGTCGGCGACGGCGCGTTCCTGATGAACGGCACGGAGATGATCACCGCGTCGCGCTACCGCGTGGGCACGGTGACCATCGTCCTCAACGACAACTTCCTGGGCATGGTGAACCACGGCGAGCACGTGCAGGACCGCACCGTGCCGCTGGAGGATGACTACTACGGCCTGGGCAACCCGGACCTGAAGGCCTTCTCCGAGTCGCTGGGCGCGCGCGCCTACACGGTGAACGGCCCCGGCCAGCTGGACGCGCTGCTGCCGGAAGTGCTGCGCCGCGCGAACGAGACCGGCCAGCCGCAGGTCATCGTCGCGCACATCGACTACCGCGAGGTTCCGCCGTACGGCGACCGCTTCGCCGCGGTGGCGTCGGACGGGAAGTAGCACCATGTCGGCCGCGACCTTCGCGCTCCTGGGAGTCGGCGCCGCTGTCCCGGAGCAGGTTCGCGGTAACGACGACCCGCTGTTCGAGCCCCTGCGCCGCGCCGCGGGAAGCGGTGGGGAGCACGCGCTCTTCTACGGCAACCGCGAGCGCCGGGTGCTGGGCCCGGGCGAGTCCCTGGCTGCGCTCACCGCGAAGGCGGGCGCCGCCGCGCTCCAGGACGCGGGGCTGACGGCGGCGGACGTGGAGCGGCTGTACGGCTACGTGTCGGTGTCGGAGTTCATCGCGCCGAACGAGCTGTACGCGGTGCACCGGGAGCTGGGCCTGTCACAGGGCGCGCTGGTGGTGCCGGTGAACGCGGACTTCGCCAACTTCCTGATGGGCGTGGTGCTGGCCTGGGAGGCCCTGCGCGCGGGCAGCATCCGGCACGCGCTGGTGGCGGTGGGCTCCGCGTGGACCCGCAACGTGGACTACACGCAGGGCCATGCCATTGGCATTGGCGACGGGGCGGGCGCGGTGGTGGTGGGGGCGGGTGAAGGGCTCACGCTGGTGGACTGGGGCGCGGACACCTTCAGCGACGAATACGGCGCGATGATGATGGGCTCGCGGCCGGAGTCCGGCCTCGCGTACCCGACCTATGGCATCGCCCCCGCGGCGGGCGTGAAGGCGTTCCTGAACTCGGGGATGAACGGGCCGCCCCGGCTGGTGGAGCGGCTGCTCACGAAGCACGGTGTGGCGCGCGAGGACGTGACGCTCATCTCCCACCAGGCCACGCGCAAGCTGATGGACCACTGGGCGCAGGAGATCCGCCCGCGCGAGTACCTGGACACCTTCGAGCAGTACGGGAACATGGTGCACGCGTCCATGCCGGTGACGCTGGCCCGGTTCCGCCGCGAGCTGCGCACGAAGTACCTGGTGATGGTCGGCCTGGGCATTGGCGCGCACCAGATGGCGTTGCTGGTGCGCGTCTAGCGGGACTGCCCGCTACTGATCGTCGCAGGGCGTGCCCAGCCGGATGCCCGTGTAGACGCCCAGCTCGTTGTAGATGAGGGGCAGGTTCTGCTCCACGGGGACGTTGCGCAGCTCCACCTCCTTGCGCGCCTTCTCGATCCAGATGGGCTTCTGCGCGCGGTCGATGACGAGCCGCAGCTGGCCCTTCTTGGTGGTGAAGATCTCGCCTTCGGAGTCCGCGACCACGTTGGTCATCTTCTGCGGCTTGAGGTCGCCGCGGGGCCCGATGAACACGCGGAAGTTGCGGGACTCCGCGGGCGTGAAGCCCTTGTCCACGTAGTAGTACGTGCCCTCCGAGTCGCGCAGGAGCGCGTGGGGCGCGAACTTCTGCGGGTTGGGCACGTAGGTGGCCTTGCGCAGCAGCTCCCGCGCCTGGGTGCTGGGGAGCATCTCCAGCGTCACCTTGCGCTCGCCGCAGCGCAGGGAGCAGGTGCGCTCCTTCGTGTCCACGGACAGCTGCGAGTGCACGCGCAGGTCCACGCCGTCGTAGTCGGCGGTGCCGTTGGGGTTGAAGAAGCGCGGATCCAGGAAGGTGGTGGCGTTCAGGTTCCGGGAGCGGGGGCGCGGCACCACGACCAGGGACTTGCTGTCGCCGTAGTAGAGCTGGTCCTCCAACTCGTCCGTGTCCTCGCGGGGCACGGAGACGACGTAGTGGCCTTTGCCGTCGGTGCAGACGGCGGTGGCCTCCAGGAGCATGCGCTGGCCCAGGTTCTCCGCCTTGCCCCACGGCGGTTCGACGGCGGCGGCGGGACTGGCGGAAAGGAGCACGGCCACGGGAAGGATGCGTTGGAAGAGCATGGTGCGCGGGCCTAGAGGTGCTTCTTGAAGTAGCGGGTGGCGGCCTTCTCCTGCTGGCTCGCCTCCGGGGTGGTGGTCCACACGAAGCGGTCGCCCTGCAGCGCGGGCTCCAGCGTGGCGCCGAAGCGGCAGTCCATCTGCTTCAGGCGGGCCTTCACGGTGGTGCGGGCCTCGTCGGAGACTTCGCACAGGGCCTTCAGCGCGGTGAGGGGAGAGGCGCAGTAGCGGGCGATCTTCTGGGACTTGAGGACGGGCTCGGGGATGGTGGTCCAGTCGATGGCGCCCGCCACGGAGGTGCCGCAGGTGGTGTTCAGCGCCTGGAGCGCTTCGGCGTAGGCGGTGTCGTGGATGGTTTCCTCCGCCTTGCGGTCGAAGGCCATCAGCTTCGCGAGCTGACCGCTCTGGGTCTGCTGCTGGTGCTGGGCGTAGACCTCCTCCGGCTTGAGCTTCTGGGAGCGCGCCTCGTCGTACTGGACGGCGATGCCGTTGCCGGGACCGCCGGGGAAGTGCAGCTCCGTGTTCTTCCCCACGGTGATGAGCGGCGAGTAGTCCTTGCCGTGCCACTGGGTCGTGTAGTTGTGGCGCAGCGTGCTGGGGCTGCTCCAGTCCTTCAGGGTGTAGGGGAGGACCAGGTTGTCCAGCACGGAGCCCGTGCCCTGGATGCGCAGGAGGAACTTCTTCTGCTCACGGGGCGCGAGGGGAACGACGGAGACCAGTTCTCCCTGCGGGCCTACGAACACCTTGCCGGCTTCCACGGGAGCGGGCGGCGCGGCCCGGGCGGGCAGGGTGCCTAGAACGGTGGCCAGCACGGCCACGGCGACGATGCATTTCATGTTGGATGTATCCCCCTCACCCGTCCGTAGTTGCGTGGACGGGCGGTGTTCGCTCACTTCGGCAATTCAATACCATTGCTCCGACATAGCTCGATGAGCCGCGCCGGCAGGTCCGTCTTGGAGACTTTCGACAGTTCCGCAGGACCGTTGACCATGTCTTTGGACTGGCAACGGAGCTTGATGGCCAGATGGTGCGCGGCCAGGTTTTTCTGAGCCGCATAGCTGCGCTGGGCCATCCGGACACCGGTGTCCACGTCGTTTCGCGCATCCGCGGCACGGGCTTCCTTCAGCGCACTGAGCGCGATGTCGTCAGTAGGCTCCAGGGGAATGCGCGGAGACTGCGTCTTGCCGCTCGTCTTGACGACCGTCTTTCCTGGAGCCTTGGTCTGCTGCACGTGGGGATCGACGTTCGCTGGCGTGCCATTACCGGTCGCTACCGCGTCCGGCGGTGGCGTCTGCGCGACGGGGGGCGGCGGCGCGGGGGGCGGGCCCACGGGCGGCGGAGGCACGTGATTCTGGCCCGCGTGCATGACGGGCGGCGGGCCCTCGGGTGGCGGACCTTCGCGCGGCGGGGGGACGTGATCCTGGCCCGCGTGCATGACGGGCGGTGGGTCCATGGGGGGGCCGGGCCGCAGCCACCAGCCGAGTCCCACGGCACCGAGGAGCAGTGCGGCGGCGCCCGCGATGGGAAGCACGCGTGACTTTGGCGGGACCGCGGCGGGCATCGTCATCGGCCCTGGCATTCCCGGCTGACCCGACATGCTCACCGGGGCGAGCGGCTGGCCCTGGGGACCTACGGCTCCCGCGAAGCTGCCCGGAACCATCTGCTGACCACCGTAGCTCCCCGGAACGGCCTGCTGGCCACCCAGGCTGCCTGGAGCAACGTGCTGGCCCGTGCCGTAGCCCTGCGGGACCTGCTGTCCGCTGTAGCTGCCCGGTATCTGCGCGGGGACACCGGGCGCCGGCAGGGCCACGCCCGAGCTCCCCATGCCGCTTCCGGGCGCCTGCGTGGCGCCAAACCCCATCGTGCCGCCCGCCACCTGCGGCTGCTGTCCGAACGGGACCGTGCCGCTCGCCCGAGGCGCCATCGTCGCGTCGAAGCCGATGTCATCCGACGCCACCAACGCATCCGCTCCAAAGCGGCCCGTCCCCGGCCCCTTGTTCGACGGCGCCAGCGTGGCGCCCGTCCCGTCGTCGTCGCTCGGCGCCACGGAGGGGAGGGCGACTCCGGAGGGACGCTTCGCGCGCCCGAAGGTCCGGGCTTCGATCTGCTCCGCCGTCTCCGGCAGCGACTGGAGCTGCGTCCCCGTGAGCTCCGCGATGAACGAAGCGACGTCCGGATGGCGGTGGTCCGGGTTCTTCTCCAGCGCCCGCGCCACCGCCTTCGCGACGTTCGGCGGCAGGTCCGGCATCAGCGTGATCAGCGACACCGGCGGCTCGTGCACCACGCGGTAGATGATCTGCGCGAGCGACCCGCCACCGAAAGGCGTCATCCCGGAGATCATCTCGAACACGATGCCGCCCAGCGCGAACAGGTCCGTCCGCGCGTCGATGCGGCTGTTCTGCCCCTGCGCCTGCTCCGGCGACATGTACTGCGGCGTGCCGATGAGCACCGCCTCCTGCGTCTGCAGCGTCTCCGACGACATGACCTTGGAGATGCCGAAGTCGAGCAGCTTCACCCGCTCGCCCACCACGCCGCCGGAGTCCGTGGGCACCAGGAAGATGTTCGCGGGCTTCAGGTCGCGGTGCACGACGCCCGCGCGGTGCGCCGTCTGCAGCGCGGACCCCATCTGCCGCGTGAAGGAGAACACCTCCTCCAACGTCAGCCGCCCGCGCCGCAGCCGGTCCGCGAGGCTCTCGCCGCGCAGATACTCCAGCACCAGGAACGGACTGCCGTCCTCCAGCGTGTCGAAGTCCAGCACCTCCACGATGTTCGGATGCCCCAGCCGCGAGGCGATCTCCGCCTCGCGCCGGAAGCGCACGTGGAGGTCCGGCCCGATGTGGTCACCCACCCGCAGCACCTTCACCGCGACCTGCTTGCCCGGAAGCCGCAGGTGCTGGGCCAGGAACACCGAACCCATGCCGCCCCGCCCCAACACGGAGACGACTTTGTAGGTATTCCGGAGGACCGAATCGATGTGCAGCTCACCGTCTGCCGAGCGCGTCATGGAAGAGGCGTGTCCTGATGACAAAGGGGTGCGAAGCACCACCGTGAAACAAGGCGCCACGCTACCACGCCCCATCCGCCAGGGAACGCGCCCAACCCCCGTCGCCATCCCCCGGACAGTCGAACGCCCGGACCCTCGTGAGAGGACCCGGGCGTCATGAACTCCATCCCTGCTTGGCCGGGACGGGGGCTCAGCCCCACTTCGACATCGTGCGCCGGGGCGGAGGCGAGCTCGGCCCCGCGGCAGGCGAAGCCACCGCCGGACGGGCCTGCTGCGGACGGCCCTGGCCACCACTCCGCGGCGCCTGGGCATTGCCGCCACCACTGGCCTGACGCGGCTGGCCCCCGTTCGGACGACCCTGACCGCCGCCACCACCGCCGCGGCGCTGCCCGCCACCCCGACGCTGGCCACCCCCGCCGCCACCGCCACCGCCACGCGACTGGCCCCGGCCACCCCGGTTCATCGGAGGACGGCTCTCCTCCACGTCACCGGGAAGGGGAGGGGGCAGGTGCGAGCGGAACGCGGCGTCCGCCACCACCGGCACGCTGCGGCGGATGGTGCGCTCGATGTCGCGCAGGTACGCGCGCTCCTCGGAGTCGCAGAAGGACACGGCCTGGCCGCTGGCGCCCGCGCGGCCCGTGCGGCCGATGCGGTGCACGTACTGCTCCGGCACGTTGGGCAGGTCGTAGTTGAACACGTGCGACAGCCCGTCGATGTCGATGCCGCGCGCCGCGATGTCCGTGGCCACCAGCACCCGCAGGGTGCCAGCGCGGAACTCGTCCAGCGCGCGCTCGCGGGCGTTCTGGCTCTTGTTGCCGTGGATGGCGTCCGCGCGCACGCCCGCCGCCGTCAGCTGCTTGGCCACGCGGTTGGCGCCGTGCTTCGTGCGCGTGAAGACGAGCGCGCGCGGAATCGCCTTCGCGTCCTGGAGCAGGTGCGTGAGCAGCGCGCGCTTCTCCTCGCGCTCCACGAAGTAGACCTGCTGGCTCACCGTGTCCGCGGTGCTGGACGCGGGCGACACCTCCACCCGCACCGGCTCCTTCAGGATGTTGCGCGCCAGGTCCATGATGTCCGGCGGCAGCGTCGCGCTGAAGAACAGCGTCTGGCGCACCGGCGGCAGCACCTTGATGACCCGCCGCACGTCGTGGATGAACCCCATGTCCAGCATGCGGTCCGCCTCATCCAGCACGAACACTTCCAGCGCGCGCAGGGTCACGAACCCCTGGTCGATGAGATCCAGCAGGCGCCCCGGCGTCGCCACCAGGATGTCCACGCCCTGGCGCAGCGCCTGGACCTGCGGATTCTGGCCCACGCCGCCGAACACCACCGCGTGGCGCAGGGGCAGGTTCTTGCCGTAGGTGGCGAAGCTGTCACTCACCTGGCTGGCCAGCTCGCGCGTGGGCGTCAGCACCAGGCAGCGCACCGGACGCGCGCCGCCCGCGGGCGCCTTCGCCGACAGCCGCTGGAGGATGGGCAGCGCGAACGCCGCCGTCTTGCCCGTGCCCGTCTGGGCCACGCCCAGCACGTCCTTGCCCGCCAGGGCATGGGGAATCGCCTTCGCCTGGATGGGCGTCGGCGTGGTGTAGCCCTCCGCCTTGACGGCCTTGAGGAGCGAATCGGTCAACTGCAGTTCGTCGAAAGTCATGAAATCCCGAATAAGGAGGGTCGGCGCACTCCCCCTCAAGCGGGGGACCGACCGCGCAGCGCGCCCTCCCGCGGTATTGCGGGGGCGCCTTGCGGTACGCGGTCAGGCCAATCAATGGCCCGAGGCACCTGCGAACGTCTTGGAACCCCTGTGCGTCCGGAACGATTCCCGGTGCCGCCCAGGGCCTGGCCACACTGCCTGCAACGGGCGGCAATGTCCCGGGAAATCCTCCCCGCCCGCCTGCCCACGGCCGCTGTGGAGATTTCGGACAGGGCTGTTGGCCGCCTGTCCCCATCGTCCACAACTCCCCAATCCAGGCGCCGACGGGCCCCTCTCTCGGCCCCCTCTCAAGCCGCCGGAATCATTGGAGTCCAAAGGAACTGCCATGGCCCATCCGTGGGCAGACCCTTGGAATGATTGGGAAATCCCCCAGCACCTGCCGCTTGGCATGACCATTGCTAGCCTTTGCCGCGTCGCGCCGTACTGGCGCGGGCGGTGGACCCTGGTGAGGAGCGGGACTTGAAGCGGTGGCAGCGACAGACGGTGGGGATGGCCTGGGGGTTGGGGCTGTGCGTGGCTTCGCTGGCGTGTGCCCAGCAACCGAAGGCGGGGTCGGTGAAGGCCTCCGGGTTTTCCGCCCAGACGGTGGAGGAGAAGGCCCGCGCGCTGGCCGCGAAGCCGTACCAGGAGCCGCCCATCGGCGTGCCCCCGTCCTTCGAGAAGCTCACCTACGATCAGTACCGGGACATCCGCTTCCGCGACTCCGCGTCGCTGTGGCGTGAAGAGGCGCTGCCTTTCAGGGCACAGTTCTTCCACCCCGGTTTTTTCTACACCCGTCCGGTGGGCGTGAACGTGGTGGAGGGCGGCAAGGCGCGCCCCGTGCCTTTCTCCACGGAGCAGTTCACCTACGGCCCCCTGGTGGGCACTCCGCCCAAGGGCAAGGTGAACGGCTTCGCGGGCTTCCGCCTCAACGCGCCGCTCAACACGAAGGACTACTACGACGAGCTGGTGGTCTTCCTGGGCGCCAGCTACTTCCGCGCGCTGGGCAAGGGCAACCTGTACGGCCTGTCCGCGCGCGGGCTCGCCATCGACACGGCGCAGCCAGGGGGCGAGGAGTTCCCCACGTTCCGCGAGTTCTGGCTGGAGACGCCGGCGAAGGGCTCGGACACGGTGGTGGTCCACGCGCTGATGGACAGCCCCAGCGTCACGGGCGCGTACCGCTTCGCCATCCGCCCGGGTGAGCGGACCGTGATGGACGTGGAGTCCACGGTGTTCGCGCGCAAGGCGGTGCGCCAGCTGGGCGTGGCGCCGCTCACCAGCATGTTCCTCTTCGGGGAGAACGACCGGGGTGACTTCGACGACTTCCGCCCGGAGGTGCACGACTCCGACGGCATCTCCGTGTGGATGAAGAACGGCGAGAAGCTGTGGCGCCCCCTGAAGAACCCGAAGCAGATCCAGACGAGCAGCTTCCACACGGACGGGCTGTCGGGCTTCGGCCTGTTGCAGCGCGACCAGGCGTTCAGCAGCTACGAGGACCTGGAGGCGCGCTCCGAGCGTCGTCCGGGCGCCTGGGTGGAGCCGGTGGGTGACTGGGGCGCGGGCTCCGTGCGGCTCGTGGAGCTGCCCACCCGCGAGGAGATCCACGACAACATCGTGGCCTTCTGGGTGCCGGATGCACCGGTGCAGGCGGGTGCACAACTTCGCTTCTCCTACCGGCTGTCCTGGGGCTTTGCCCCCGAGGGCGCGAAGGCCGGAGGTTCCACCGTCGCGGCGACGCGTGTCGCGGCGGGCAGCAAGCCGGGGGCGCGTCGCTTCGTCCTCGATTTCACGAAGGCCAGCACGGAAGGCACAGGCCCTGTGGAGGCGGTCGTCACCGCTTCGCGCGGCCAGGTGCTGCACCCGCGCGCCGAGGTCCACGCCGTCACCGGTGGCTTCCGCGCGGCCTTCGAGCTCATGCCCGACGGAGAAGGCCCCGTCGAGCTGCGCTGCTTCCTGAAACGCGGTTCCGAGACCCTCACCGAGACCTGGAGCTACCTGTGGATTCCGTGACCACGCACCCGTTCATCTCCTTCGCTCCGGCGATGCCCCAGGAAGCCCGCGCGGACACCCGCGCCGCGCTGGAGAGCTTCTTCCAGGACTTCGGCTTCACCGGCCGCAACGACCTGGAGAAGCTGGCGGGCTGGGTCCTGGGCACGCGTGAGCTGTCCCTGTCTCCGGAGGCCGCGCTGGCGCTCGCGCGGTGGCGGGTGGAGGGCTGGCTGGCGGAGGTGCTGGGGCCCGCGCACGTGGGGCCGTCGCTGATGGTGCGCGGCCGGGCCGCGTTCGTGCTGGTGGGCGGCGCGCGCTGGGGCGCGGACGTGCTGATGCGCGCTCCGTCCTCGCTGCCGGAGGCGTGGCGCCGCGCGGTGTGTGAAGCAGTGCCCATGTCCGCCCCGGCGGAGGTGCCCTGCCAGATGCGCGAGCAGGTGCTCGTGCTCAATCCCTTCATGGACATGCTGCGCCGCTGGCTGCGTCCCGCCGCCGGCCAGGCGGGCGTGTCGCCGTCGCGCTAGGCGCGGCACCTCACACATTCGCGAAGCCGCACGGGAGCCCGGAGTCCGCATGAACGCCCAACCCTACACTCCGGCCCTGGCGCGCCCGCGCCGCGTGATGGTGCTGGGACTGGCGGCCCTGTCCACGGGGTTCGCCTGCGTGGAGATGCACCGGCTGCTCGCGGCCCACGGCACCACGGTGCCGGAGCTGTTCGTGCTGGGGCTGTTCGCGGTGTGCTTCGCGTGGATCGCCCTGTCGTTCTGGAGCGGCGTCGCGGGCTTCATCCAACTGGTGGCGAACCAGCGGGTGCCGGGGCTGCGCTGGCCCACGGAAGAGGAGGCCGCGCAGCCACTCACGCGCCGCACCGCGGTGGTGATGCCCGTCTACAACGAGGACCCGGCCGCCGTGTTCGCGCACGTGCAGGCCACGTATGAGTCCATCGCCGCGACGGGGCAGCTGGACGCGTTCGACTTCTACGTGCTGAGCGACTCCACGCGGGCGGAGTCGTGGGTGGCTGAGGAGCTGGCGTGGTCGGAGCTGTGCCGCCGGGTGGGCGGGCAGGGGCGCATCTTCTACCGCCGCCGCTCCGACAACACGGCCAAGAAGGCAGGCAACCTGGCGGAGTTCTGTGAGCGCTGGGGCCGCCGCTACGACTTCCTGCTGGTGCTGGACGCCGACAGCCTGATGGCGGGCGACAGCGTGGTGAAGATGGCCCGGCTGATGGAGCTGAACCCGGGCGCCGGCATCCTCCAGGTGCCGCCGCAGAACGTGGGGCGCTCCACGCTGTTCGCGCGGCTGCAGCAGTTCGCCGGGCGCGTCTATGGCCCCATCGTGGCCGCGGGCGCGGCGGCGTGGCAGCTGGGGGACTCCAACTACTGGGGCCACAACGCCATCCTGCGCATGGCGCCCTTCATCGAGCACTGCGGCCTGCCGGTGCTGCCGGGTCAGCAGCCGTTCGGCGGCCACATCCTCAGCCACGACTTCGTGGAGGCCGCGCTGATGCGCCGCGCCGGCTACACGGTGTGGCTGGTGCCGGAGCTGGGGGGCAGCTACGAGCAGCCGCCGCCGGACCTGCTCGCGTACGCGCAGCGCGACCGCCGCTGGTGCCAGGGCAACCTCCAGCACCTGGGGCTGGTGATGGCGGGCGGCCTGCACCCGATGAGCCGGATGCACTTCCTCATGGGCGTGATGTCCTACGTGGCGTCGCCCCTGTGGCTCATCTTCCTGGTGGCGGGCCTGTTCGCCGCGCTGCACGAGTGGTTCTTCGCGCCCGCGACGCTGGTGGAGTTCCAGTCCACGCTGCCGGGCGGAGACGCGTTCGACACGGTGGGCGCGCTGCGGCTGATGGCGCTGTCGCTGGCGCTCCTGTGGATCCCCCGGCTGATGGGACTGGGCCTGCTGCTGGCGAACCGCGAGGAGGCCACGCGGATGGGCGGCCGCTTCAAGCTGGTGCTGAGCGTGATGCTGGAGGGCGTGGTGTCCACGCTGATGGCGCCGGTGATGATGCTCTTCCAGTCGCACTTCGTGTTCGGGACGCTGTTTGGCTACAAGGTGAACTGGTCCAGCCAGCAGCGCGAGGACACGGACCTGCCGTGGTCGGAGGCGCTGCGCAGGCACAAGTGGCACATGGTGATGGGCGGGGTGCTCGCGGCGCTGACGGTCGCGGTGGCGCCGGGCATGCTGGCGTGGCTGTCGCCGGTCATCGTGGGGCTGTGGCTGGCTCCGGCCATCTCCGTCTTCACCTCCCGCGCGTCGCTGGGCCTGTGGCTGCAGCGCAAGGGCCTGCTCCTCATTCCGGAGGAGGCTGAGCCGCCCGCCGTGCTGGTGCGCGCGCAGGAGCTGGCGGAGGAGGAGATGGAGCCGGTGGACGACGCGTTGGATCACGTGCTGACCGACCCTCGCGCGCACGCGCTGCACCTGGCGCTGCTGGAGTCCCACCCGGCGGCGAGCGTCCCCGCGGCGCTGGCCTCCGCCCGGCGCAAGCTGCTGGCGGGCGGGGTGGAGCCCCTTTCCCCCCAGGAGAAGTCCGCGGTGCTGCTGGACGCGCGCACGCTGTCGGAGCTGCGCGGCCGGCGGCTGGGCGTGCAGGCCTGATCCCGGTTGCATGCGCCCGCTTCGCCCTGGATGCTCCGGGGCATGAAACGGGTCTCGTCCGCCGCCACGCTCGCGCTGTTCGTCTCCTCCGGGGTCTTCGCCGCGGAGGCTCCCGCATCCAAGCCCGCCGAGGATCGCTGGTGGAAGCACGTGGAGGTGCTGGCCAGTGACGCGATGGAGGGTCGCGACACGGGCAGCAAGGGCTATGCGACGGCCGCGGGCTACGTGTCCAAGGAGCTGGCCGCGCTGGGCGTGAAGCCGATGCTGAAGACGGGCTTCCTCCAGCCCATGGCGCTCCAGTCGCGCCGCCTCATCGAGGCGAAGTCCAGCATCGCGCTGGTGAAGGACGGCAAGGCGCTGCCGCTGGTGCAGGGCGAGGACGTCGTGCTGTCCTCGCGGCAGGGCGACAACGGCACCGTGGAAGCGCCGCTGGTGTTCGTGGGCTACGGCCTGTCCATCCCGGAGCTGGGCCACGACGACTACGCGGGCCTGGACCTGAAGGGCAAGGTGGTGGTGCTGCTCCAGGGTGGGCCGGGGAACATCCCCGGGCCGGTGAAGTCGCACTTCTCCTCGTGGGAGGAGCGGCTGAAGGTGCTCAAGGCTGCGGGGGTCGTGGGCGTCGTGTACCTCCAGAACCCGAAGCTGCTGGAGCTGCCGTGGGAGCGCATGGTGGGTGCCAACAAGAACCCCACGGTGGTGTTCGCGGATCCGTCGCTCAACGAGTCGCGCGGGCTGAAGGTCGCGGTGGTGGCGAACGAGGCGCAGTCGCAGAAGTGGCTGGAGGGCGCGCCGCACACCTACGAGGAGCTGGTCGCGCTGGCCAACGCGGACAAGCCGCTGCCGAAGTTCGACCTGCCGCTGCGCATGAAGGCGAAGCTGGCCTTCGACGTGAAGCCGCTCAAGTCCATGAACGTGGTGGGCGTGATGCCTGGAACGGATCCGGTGCTCTCGAAGGAGTACGTGGTGCTCAGCGCGCACCTGGACCACGTGGGGGTGGGCGAGCCGGTGAAGGGGGACCGCATCTACAACGGCGCCATGGACAACGCGTCCGGCGTGGCGGCGGTGCTGGAGGTCGCGCGGCAGCTGCATGAGCAGAAGGACAAGCTGAAGCGCTCGGTGGTGTTCGCGCTGGTGACGGGGGAGGAGAAGGGGCTGCTCGGGTCGAAGTACTTCGCGTCCCGGCCGCCGGTGCCCATCACCTCCATCGTGGCGGACTTCAACCTGGACATGTTCATGCCCCACTGGCCGTTCACCTCCGTGGTGGCGCACGGCAAGGACGAGTCCTCGCTCGCGGTGCCGCTGGCGGAGGTGGCGGCGAAGCTGGACGTGCAGGTGCTCCCGGATCCGGAGCCGGACCGCAACCTGTTCGTGCGAAGCGACCAGTACTCGTTCATCCGCGAGGGTGTGCCCGCGCTGTTCTTCAAGTTCGGCTACACGCCGGATTCGGAGGAGCAGAAGGTGTTCAAGCAGTGGCTGACCGAGCGCTACCACGCGCCCTCGGATGACCTGTCGCAGCAGCCCGTGGACCACGAAGGCGCCGCGCGCTTCATCACCTTCCTGACCGCGCTGACGAACGCGGTGGCGGATGCTCCCGGCCGGCCGTACTGGAACGACGACAGCTTCTTCCGCCGCTTCGCGAAGCCGGCGCCGAAGTCGGATCAGGAGACGGCTCCGGCCCCGTGAGCCGCGGCGCCTTCACGCATCCAGGTGCGGTTCGTTGACACCGGGGCGGGCCTCCAGGAAGCGGAGCGCGCAGCGGATGTCGGACGACGCGGTCTCGCGTGGGGCGTTCCGGGCCGCTTCGATGCGGCGGCGGGCGGCGGCCCTGGCGTCGTTGCCCTCGGCGCTTCGCGGGGGCGCGGCGTCGGCTTCGGCCAGGTCGACCGCGGCGCGGAGCAGATCCACGAGCTGGAAGAGGGCAGGGTCCTCGCGCAGCTCGGGAGCACCGTCCAGGCCGGCGAAGCCTTCCCTCGCGGCGCGCAGGTCACCGCACGCGGCGTCCAGCGCGGCCCGGTGCGCGATGAACCGCAGGGCCTGCCAGCGGGACGCGCGGCCCAGGATGGTGACCGCCTCCGTCAGCGCCGCGCGTGCCTGCTTCCAGTCACCCCGGGCCAGCGAGGCGCGGCCCAGCTCGCCCAGCGCCGTGCCTTCCAGCAGCCGCTGCCCCAACAGCCGTGACAGGCGCACCGCGGACTCCAGGTGCTCGCAGGCCTCCGAGATGCCGCCCGCGTCCATCAGGTAGCAGCCCAGGTTGATGCTCGCGAGCGCCTGCCCCGCGCGGTCCTCCACGCTCAGCGCGCGGCCCAGCGCCTCGCCCAGGAGCATCACGGCTTCGCCGTCGTCGCCCGCCTCGCCAATGGCGACCGCGCAGTTGGTGAGGAAGCCCACCTCGAACGTCACGTCGCCCACCTCGCGGAACAGCGCCAGCGACGCGCGCAGGTGGGGGATGGCCGCCTCCGGCCCACGGCGCACCTGTTCGACGAGGCCCAGGTTGCCCACCGCGTAGGCCTCCAGCCAGCGGTCGCTTCCAGAAGGCAGCGCCTGCGCGTCGCGCATCAGCGTCCACGCGGCGGCCCCGTCCCCGGCGTGACGGGCGACGATGGACAGGTCCACGAGCACGCGCTTCTCCGACGTCGTCTCGTCCAGCGTGTGGAAGACGCCGCGCGCCTCCTCCAGGGCCTGGCGCGCATACTCCGCCTGTCCTGCGTCCATGTACGCGCGGCCCAGCACCGCGAGCGCCTCCGCGCGCTTCAGCGGCGCCACGGCGACGTGGGCGGAAGACTCCAGCGCCCGCTCCAGCCGCTCCACGAGCAGCCCCACCGGTCCACGCGTGCGCGCATCCGGCTCCAGCGCCACCAGCGTCTCCAGCGCCCGGCTCAGGGACTCGGCGGTCGCGGGACGGACGGCCATCGCGTTGTCGCACGCGGCCAGCAGGTTCTCGCGCTCCAGGGCCAGCCGCCGCAGCGCCGTCGCGCCGCCCGTCTTCTGCACGCGCTCCCGCAGCCGGCCCGCGACCTGGAGGTACGTGTCCGCGTGCCGGGCCTCGCACGCCGCCTCGTCGCCCATCTCGCGCAGCCGCAGCGCCGCGTACTCGCGGATGCTCTCGTACAACCCCAGTCGCAGGAAGCCGCCGGGAGCTCCCACTTCGCGCGCGCACAGGAGCGACTGGGAGCGCAGCGAGTGCACCACCTCCAGCACGTCCGGCGAGCCCTCCGGCAGCACCAGCACGGCTTCGGCGGCCTCCAGCGTGAAGCCGCCCCGGAACACCGAGCACTGCGCCAGCGCGGCGCGCTCGGCGGGCTCCAGCAGGTTCCACGACCAGTCGATGGCCCCCCGCAGCGTCGCCTGTCGCGCGGGCGCGTCCCGCCGTCCCACGCGCAGCAGGTCGAAGCGCTTCGACAGCCGTTCGCGCAGTTGCTCCACGCCCAGCACGCTCACTCGCGCGGCGGCCAGCTCGATGGCCAGCGCGATGCCGTCCAGCTGCCGCACGATGTCCGCGACGCGCGGGGTGTCCGCGTCCGTCAGCATGAAGTCGCCGCGCGTCTCCCGGGCGCGCTGCACGAACAGGCGCACCGCGTCCGAGCGCAGGAGGACATCCCAGCGCGTCTCATCCGGATCCGGCAGGCCCAGCGGGGCCAGGTCCAGCACGCGCTCTCCGGGCAGGCGCAGGGCTTCTCGCGTGGTGACGAGGAAACGGGCGCACGGCGCCAGCACCCGCCAGCGCCCCAGCGTCGCGGGCACGTGCCGCACCACCTGCTCCACGTTGTCCAGGATGACCAGCACGTCGCCACATCCCGCGAGCGCGTGCCCCAGCCGCTCCGCGGGCGGGCTGCCGTCTCCGTCCGCGGTGAGCGGCACGCCCAGGGCCCGGCCCACCGCGTGGCAGAGGTCGCCCTCCGTCAGCGCCTCCTCCAGGTCGCACCGCCAGACGCCGCCCTCCCATGTGCCCGCGTCCGACTCCAGCGCGCCGAAGTGCGTGGCCAGCCGCGTCTTGCCCATGCCTCCCGGGCCCAGGATGCTGATCAACCGCGCGCCCTCCGACACCCACTGGCGAAGGGTGTTCAGCTCCTCCGCGCGCCCCACCAGGTCCTGCCGCAGCGTGGGCACGTTGCCGGGCCGCTCGCGCGGGGCGCGCAGGGGGCCGAAGCGGCGGTGCGCGAGCGACGCGGGCAGCAGCTCCACCAGCGCCACGCTGTCGCTCACGCCACGCAGGCGGAAGGACCCCAGCGAGCGCGCGATGGGCATCCCCAGCGACGCCAGCTCCGGCTGGATGCGGGCCCACGCCGCGCCGCTCAGCAGCACCTGTCCGCCATGTCCCGCGCCCGCGACCCGCGCCGCGATGTTCACCGGAGGCCCCAGGTAGTCCAGCCGGTGCGTGGCCGGATCCAGGCGGCAGTCGGGCTCGCCCACGTGCACGCCCATGCGCACGCGCAGCCCCCGGTGGCTCAGTCCTTCCGGCGCGTGCTCCTCCGCCGCGTCCGGTTCTTCGAGCAGCGCCTCTGGCCAGCTCGCGTGCAGCAGGGCTTCCTGCGCGCGCAGGCACCAGTGCGCGGCCTCCACCGGCGACGCGAACGCGACCATGAAGGCATCGCCCTGCGACTTCACCTCGTAGCCGTCAGTGCCTGGCAGCAGCGCGCGCAGCACGCCGTCATGCAGCTCCAGCGCGTCGCGCATGGCCTGCCCACAGCGCTCCCACAGCCGCGTGGACCCCTGGATGTCGGTGAAGACGAGCGCCACCGAGCCGGTGGGCGGCAGGTGCCGGGCGGGCGGCGGAGCACATACGGAGGCGCCTTCGTCGGCCGGGGGCGCGACGACCGTGAGTCTTCGGAAGGCCTCTCCCATCTCCCGCTCTCCCCGATGCCAGGAACCCCCACCCGCTCCCACCCTCCTGTCGCCCGTGAGGGTGACACCCGTGCCGCTGGCGTCTCACATGGAAAGCAGTACGGGCCGGAACGGCAACGCGCACCTGCCGGGCAGGGTGGTGCGCCGCTAGTGAGCACTTGTGATCGCGCCGCGCGCGCATCCATCCACGGACGACATCCGCATGGCCCCGCGGGGCCGGCCGTCATCGCCTGCTCGCTTGCCGCTGGCGCCGGGGTCTGCCGGGCCCCATTCCAAGGAGGACGGGGGGCCGTGTTAGGACGGAGACACGTCCCGTCCCCGCGGCTGGAGCGCGAGGGCGCGACGCCTCTTCCTGGAAGGACTCATGCGTTCGACTTCGGCACTGGCGTTGATGATGGCTACTCTCGCGGTGGGCGCGCTGTCGGCTTGCGGCGACGACGACAAGAAGGACAACACCCCGGACTCGGGCACGAACACCGACGCCGGCACGAGCACGGGCAACGGCCAGTGCCCCGCCTCCGCCATCATCTGTGAGGACTTCGAAGACGGGGAGACCGGCTGGAAGCAGCCGGACGAGGACCACCACGCCACCATCGCCGTCGACAGCACGCGCCCCCGCTCCGGCAAGGCCTCTGTGCACGTGAAGACGGACCCGGGCTACAACGAGGACACGGGCTCGGGGGACCAGCAGGCCATCGCGCACCTGCGCAGGGACATCCCGGCGTTCGGCACGAAGCTCTACACGCGCGCGTACGTGTACCTGGACCGGGCCTCGCCCGAGGGCGTGATGGGGACGTACTTCATCCTCTTCTCCCCGAAGGACAACGACTTCGGCGGCATCGAGCTCCAGGGAATGCACAGCGGCGCCTTCGCGCTGGATGACTGGAGCGGCATCAAGGGCACGGGCTGGAACCACCAGGAGGGCACGGAGGTCACGGTGTCGCCCAACAAGTGGACCTGCATCGAGTGGGGCGTGGAGCGTGCCAACAGCTCCGCCACCACGGGCCACGCGCTGGTGTGGGTGGATGGGAAGCTGGCCTTCGACTTCCCGAACGTGGGCATCCGGCCGTTCACCAACTTCGGGGTGGGCTACGGCTTCGTGCACCCCAAGGGCGACTCCGAGTCGGAGACGTGGATCGACGACCTCGCGGTGGCGCCCGAGCGCATCGGCTGCGAGTGACGCCATGTCGCTGAACCGCGTCGCGGACGAGACCCTTCACATCCTGGAGCAGGGCACGTACGTGCCGCTGTCCGGGCGGGAGGTGTCCATTCGCGACGCGGTGTCGCGCGCGGTCGAAGGCACCGTGCTGGTGCGTCCCGGTGACTTCGAACACCTCACGCGGCCCTCGCCTGTGCCGGGCTTCACCATCGAGGTGACGCCGGAGAAGACGGGCGACGCCGCGCGCAGGCTGGTGGAGCAGGAGGGCGAGGAGCGGGTGCTCGCGCTCAACTTCGCGTCGGCGGTGAACCCGGGCGGCGGCTTCCTCACGGGCGCGAAGGCGCAGGAGGAGGACCTGGCGCGGTGCTCGGCGCTGTACCCGTGCCTGTTGAAGTGGCCGGAGTACTACGACGTGAACCGCAAGCTGCGCTCGCCGCTGTACACGGATCACTTCCTCTATTCGCCGGACGTGCCGTTCTTCCGCAACGAGCACTACGACCTCCTGGAACGGCCGTTCTCGGTGTCGCTGCTGACGGCGCCCGCGCCCAACGCGAGGGAGCTGCCGGCGAAGGATCCGGAGGTCGCGCAGAAGGTGCGCGACGTGCTGTTCGCGCGAGCGCTCAAGGTGTTGCAGGTGGCGGCGCACCACGGGCACCGCACGATCATCCTGGGGGCCTGGGGCTGCGGCGCGTTCCGCAACAACCCGCACGACGCGGCGGAGGCCTTCGCGCGAGGGCTGTCCACGATGGCGGGCGCGTTCAGCCGCGTGGTGTTCGCGGTGTACGAGCGCGGCGGGAAGGGGCCGAACCTGAGCACCTTCCGCGAGCGCTTCGGCTGAGGGCCTGTCTGGCGTTCACGCGCGCCTGCTAATCTGCGGGGCATGCGATGGAGCTGGGTGGGGCTCTTGGCCGTGGTGCTCGCGTGCGCTGGCACTCCGCGTCCGGTGGTGGATACGCCTGGACCGGCGGAGGATGTGGCGTGGATGTTCCGGGTCGTGGATCCGGACGGGCATCCCGTGGCCGGTGCGCGGGTGAGCGTCTGGCGCGCGGATCATCCGCCAACATACAACGTACGGTCGGGCACGACGGACGCACAGGGCACGGGCCACCATCTCCTGAAGCCGGGTTGGTATGCCGCGGAGGTCCAGGCGCGTGGCTTCGTGACGGCATTCCGCACGGACATCCGGCTCGCGCCGGAATCCAAGCCGGCGCTCGACGTGTCCCTGACACGCTCTGCGTCACTCTCCGGGCGTGTGGTGGATGTGGAGGGGAAGCCCGTGCCGGACGTCCGGCTCCGGTTCGCTTCCTCCAACGTCGCCGCGCCCTTCGTGGAAGCCACCAGTGATGCGCAGGGCCAGTTCCACTTCGAGGGCGCGGCCGCGGGCGAGGGCCTGCTCTACGTCGACAAGTGGGAGTGGAGCCCGCAGCGGTTGAAGATGCTCACGCCCCAGCCCGAGCTCACCGTCGTGATGGGGCGGCTGTCGTCCCTGCTCGTGCGGGTGGTGGACCCCGAAGGCCACCTGCTCCCGATGGCCAGGAGCTACGTCACCCCGCTGGATGGCCGGTTGGGCGTGGCGTACGAGTTCAAGCGAACGCCTGACGGACTGCTCCACCAACAACTCCCGGCGCAGCGCTACAGCGTGACAGGCCACTACAATCCGGCTCCCGGCTGCTGGTGGGGGCGCAGCGTGGACGTCGACGTCCTCCCCGGGCAGCAGGCCGAAGTCACCGTGAGCTTCGAGGGCGTCGCCACCACGAGCCCCTGGACGGGACGCGCGGTGACCCCCGATGGGCAGCCGCTGGCGGGCCTGTCGCTGTTTGCGACGTCGAACCCGTCTCCAGCAGGCATGCGCACCGGCGGCTTTTGCGAGACCACCACCGGACCCGACGGGCGCTTCGAGTGGATGCAGGCGCTCGCATGGCCCTACACGCTCAAGATCCGAACACGGGACTCTCGCGAGCAGGTGGGCGAGGCGGAGCAAGCGCCTTCCGACATGAAGGATGGACCCGTGGTGTTCCACTCGCCTGGAGCGCTGGTGGGACGCGTCCTCGGCCCTGACGGGAAGCCGCTGACCCGGTTCGACGTCGACTGGACCTCCAATGCCAACCCTGAAGGCCACTTCTTCCGGCGGTTGGATGCATCTCGCGCCTATTCGCTGATCGCCAGTGCTCCGAACCTGGCCCCGACGCGCGTGCGTGTCGAAGGCCGCGCACACGAGGTGCGGACGGTCCCGGACATCACGCTCGACGCCGGGCACTCCGTGGTGGGCCGGGTGTTCCAGGAGGATGGCCGCACACCCGTGCCCGAGGCGGGAGTCGAGCTGGTGGACCCCGCCGATGTGGACATCCGGCGCTCGCCCTCTCCCTATGAGCTTCCCGCCGACATGGCCGGCCGCTTCAAGTTCGACCATGTGCCCCGGCGGCGGCAATACCTTCGGGTGAATGACAAGAGGGCCGGAACCCTCCTGTATGAGCTGGGGACTCGCGAGGATCGGGTGGACCTCACGCTGAAACCCGACGGAGCGCTCGTAGGCTTCGTGACGGATGGCGCGCGGGTTCCGCTCGCGGGCGTGAAGGTGCGGGTGCGTTGCGAGGCCGGGCTCGATGCCCGTACCGAGACTGACGAAGCGGGCCACTACGTGCTCCGCGTTCCCGCGGACCGGGAGTGCTTCGTGCACGTCTCCGAGGAAGATCTCCGGGATGCGCCCTGGCCCAGGCCGCCGCCGCTCGTCTTCGCGCCCCAGGCTGTCTCGCTCTCACCGCGCGAGCGCGAGCGCAGGGATTTCGTGCCCCGAAGCACGGGCGCCTCGCTTCGGGTCGGCTTCCCCGAGCCACGCGAACGACTGGAGCCGTTCCTTGTCCCTGGCGACGCGCGCATGCCGAAGAACTTCGCGGAGTTGATGGCGCTTCAGCGGTCCGCCTTCAGCAACGACCCGCCCGCGTTTTCGTGGCGCTCGAATGATCCGGACCTGCCTGGATATCAATTCCTGCAGAAGAACTTCGCCTTCAGCCATCTGCCAAGGAAGCGCTACACGCTCTTCGTCGTCGAACCCCAGGACACCGCGTTCGCGGTCCTGCGCGTGCCGGTGGACTTGACCCACGAGGAGACGAAGTCCCTCCCGCTCCGCTTCCCCCTGGAGAGTGGAGGGACGATGCTTGTCGATTGATGCCAATGCCGCCGCCTCCACGACAGCCCCTGCTAACCTGCGGGGCATGCGATGGAGCTGGGTGGGGCTCTTGGCCGTGGTGCTCGCGTGCGCGGAGGCGCCGCGTAAGGTGCAAACGAAGACCCGGTGGCCCGTGGAGGAGGTGGCGTTCACCGTCCGCACGGTGGATCCTGCCGGGCAACCCGTGCCCGGCGTGGCGCTGGTGGCACGCCGCGCGGACCAGGGGAGCCTCATCTCCCGGTCCGGGACTTCCGACGCGACCGGGACGGTGCGGCTTCGGGTGATGCCGGGCTGGTATGTCGTCCAGGCGGAGGCGCCGGGGTTCGTGCGCACGCTCCACACGGACGCGCGGATTCCTCCGGGTGAGGAGGTCCGACTCGAGCTGACGCTGGCGCGTGCGGCGCCGTTCGCGGGGCGCGTGGTGGATCTGGAGGGACGGCCCGTCGCGGGGGCGCAACTCCGGCTCACTCCGTCCGCGGATGAGGAAGCAGCGCTGCATACCGAAAGCGATGGGGACGGACGCTTCCGCTTCGACAACGTGCCCGCGGGAGCCGTGAAGCTTCTCGCGGAGAAGGAGGAATGGAGCCCCACTCGGCTGAAGCTCGCGGCGCCACAGCCGGAGTTGACGGTGGTGATGGGCGGACTCAGCTCGCTGCGGGTCCAGGTGCGCAGGCCTGATGGCACGCTGTCATCCGCCGCTTCCTCCTCGATCTACCCCGAGGACGAGAAGGACTTCTTCGAGCTGTTCCCAGAGGAGCGCTCCGACGCCAAGGTCTTCCAGGGGCTTCGCGCCGGGCGATACCGCGTCTCCGGCAGGTACGCTCCCGCGTCCGGCGACTGTCTGTGGACTCGCGCCATTGAAGTCCAGGTCCTTCCGGGCCAGCAGGCGGAAGCGACGGTGAGCTTCGAAGGAATCCAGGATGTTGGACCCTGGCGAGGCGTGGCCGTGGATGCGAGTGGCAAGGCCCTTGCCCCGGGGCAGGTGACGGCCTGGCTGGCGGATGGAGCGCTGGATGCCATGGGCCTGCATGGCCGGTGTGACGTCCGTTCGGAGCCGGATGGCTCCTTCGCCCTTCCGCACGTGTTCAAGGCACCGGTCAGCCTGGAATGGGCGGCCCAACCCACCATGCGCTGGTGGGTCAGCGAGCCGCTTCCAAGGGGAACGGGGGAACCGGTGACGTTCCGTCCCGGCATCGGATTGCTGAAGGGACGCATCCTGCGGCCGGATGGGCGACCCCAGGAGCGCTTCAAGGTCCACTCATATTCCGAGGAGGATCCGCGTGGCGAATACGACCAGATCGTCCCGTCGTCACACACGTACCAGTGGCTCATCGAAGCGGAGGGCTTCGCTCCCGCGCTCGTGCGCGGGGAGGGGCGTGAGCATGAAATCCTCACCGTCCCGGATGTCGTCCTCGACGTGGGCCGCACCGTCCACGGTCGCGTCGTCGCGGAGGATGGCAAGACGGGCGTGCCCGGGCAGCAGGTCGAGCTCGTGGAGGTCTTCGATCTGGAGACCCGGTGGAGGCGCCGGCCTCACACTGTGACGAGCGGTGCGGACGGGCACTTCCAGTTCGACCACGTGGCCAACCGCGGCCAGTTCCTGCGCGTGGACGCGAAGGCGCAAGGCACCGTCCTGCGTGGGCTCGAACCCGATGAGGTGTCGGTGCAGCTGCGGCTCGTGCCGGGTGCGGAGCTCGAGGGCTTCGTGACGGAGGGGGCTCGGGTTCCCCTGGCCGGGGTGAACCTGGAGGTCCGCTGCGAGGGTGGCTTCAAGGTGGACGCCCGAACCGACGCCATGGGCCATTACTCGGTGCGCGTTCCGGCGAACCGCCCGTGCTTCATGCACGCCGAAGCGAGTCTCCTGAACGTCATGCCGAGGCCCCAGCCGCCTCGGGTGTTTTTCTCGCCGCGGCGGATCCTCCTGGCTCCGGCTTCGCATCACCGGTTGGACTTCGAGCCACGGCACGGGCCCGCTCACCTGCGAGTGAGCGTCAATGCGTCCCGCGAGTTCGTCACGGCGTTCGTCCTGCCGGGGGATGTTCCGTGGCCGGGCTCACCGGGAGCCCTGGATGACCTCATCCGGGCCGGCTTCAAACCGGAGCCATGGTCGAACTCATGGGTGTCGGAGGAAGGAGACTCCGTCTTCGTCCCCAGCTACAGGTCAGGAGCGCGGTTCGACTTCAGGAAGCTTCCCCTCGGGCGCTACACGCTCTTCATCCGGGAGGAGGAGCAGGGGCTCGACGAACTCCTGCGCATCCCCGTGGACCTGTCCCGGGACGGCGTGCATGCCGTCGACTCAGAGCGGCCCGCTCGGAAGGGCGGAAGGCTGTACACACGCTGACGCAAACGCATCGCGTATGCTTCGTGCCATGCGATGGAGCTGGGTGGGGCTCTTGGCGGTGGTGCTCGCGTGCGCGGAAGCGCCGCGTCCGGTGCAAACGAAGACCCGGTGGCCCGTGGAGGAGGTGGCGTTCACCGTCCGCACGGTGGATCCGGCCGGGCAGCCCGTGCCCGGCGTGGCGCTGGTGGCACGTGGCGCGGATCGAGGGAGCCTGGTCATCAAGTCGGGCACCACGGATGCGACCGGCACGGCGCGGCTTCAGGTGATGCCGGGCTGGTATGTCCTCCAGGCGGAGGCGGCGGGCTTCGTGAGCGTGACCCGCACGGACGCGCGGGTCCCCGTCACCGGAGAGGCGCGTCTGGACGTGACGCTGGAGCGCGCGGCGCCCATCGCCGGGCGCGTGGTGGATGCGGCAGGGAAGCCCGTCGCGTGGGCCACGCTTCGACTCCGCCGTTCCAACGAAACCGTGTCCGTGCCGGAGACCCAGAGCGATGCGGAAGGGCGCTTCCGCTTCGACGGTGTTCCCGCTGGGAGCGTGATGCTTCAGGCGGAGAAGTACAAATGGAGTCCGACGCGGTTGGAACTCGTGGCGCCCGCGCCGGAGTTGACCGTGGTGATGGGGGGGCCCGGCTCGCTGCGCGTTCAGGTGCGCGGGCCCGATGGACAGCCATTGTCTGGAGGGCCTTTCTCCATCTCGTCCATGGATGACTTCGTGTCCATGGATGACATGAGCCCCGACGAGCTGTCCCCGGAGGAGGCGCAAGATGCCACCGTCTTCCCGCAGCTTCCCGCAGGGCGCTACAGCATCTCCGGCAGGTACACTCCCGTGCCCGGCTGTGAGTGGACTCGCGGCATCGTGGTCCAGGTGCTTCCAGGCCAGCAGGCGGAAGCGACGGTGAGCTTCGAAGGCCTTCATGACGCTGGACCCTGGCGAGGGCGGGCCGTGGATGCCAACGGCAAGGCGCTTGACCACGGGACAGTGACTGCCTGGTGGGCGGATGAAGAGCCGCATGGGCTGGGCTTGAGCGGCAGGTGCAAGGGCGTCGTGGGGCAGGACGGCTCCTTCGCCATTCCGCACGTCTTCAAGGCTCCGGTCCTCCTGACATGGGAGGTCACCGAAGGGGCCCGGGGCCGGGAGGCGAGAGGTCCGTTTCCCACGGGAACGGGCGAAGCGGTGGTGTTCCGCAGTGTCATTGGAAGTCTGAAGGGCCGTGTCGTGCGCCCGGATGGACAGCCCGTGGGCTTCTTCGAAGTCAACGGACTCTCCCCGAACAATCCGCGGGGCGAGTACGTGCGATACGTGGACTTGACCCACACCTATCAGTGGGTCATCGACGTGTGGGGATTCGCCCCTGTGCTCGTGCGCGCGCAAGGGCGAGAAGGAGAAGTGCTCCAGGTCCCGGATGTCGTCCTCGAGGAGGGCCGCACCGTCCATGGCCGTGTCTTCGCGAGTAACGGCCGCACGGGCGTGCCCCATCAGGAGGTCGAGCTCATGGAGGAGTTCGACCTGGACGGCAATGGACGCCCTCGCTCGCGGTGGGCGATGACCGACGCCGAGGGCCGCTTCGAACTCAAGCATGTGCCAGGCCGGCGCCAGTTCCTGCGCGTCGCTTCGAAGGAACACGGGACCGTGCTCCATGCGCTCGAAACCAATGAGACGGCGGCGCGGTTGCGGCTCGTTCCCAACGCGGAGCTGCACGGATTCGTGACGGATGGCGCGCAGGTTCCGCTGGCGGGGGTGAACCTGGAGGTCCGCTGCGAAGGTGGGTTCAAGATGAGCGCCAGAAGCGACGGGTCGGGCCACTACGCCATGAACATCCCGGCAGACCGCGAGTGCTTCGTGCATCCCGAAGGGAGCCCCCTGAACCTCCGGCCGCCTCGGCCGCCCCAGCCGCCTCCGGTGTTCTTCTCCTCGACGCGGCTGCGTGTTCCGTCCGGCTCACGGCAGTCGTCGGATTTCGAGCCCCGTCAGGGGCCCGCGTCGCTGGAGGTGAGCGTCGAGGCCACTCTTGAGTTCGTCACCGCGTTCGTGCTTCCGGGAGACGTTGCATGGCCTCGCTCGCCCGAGGCGCTGGATGCCCTGATGCGGGCGGGTTTCGGAGCCGACCCGATGCCGAACACATGGGAGTCGGAGGACGGGAGTGAGTCCTTCGTTCCCCACTTCCTGTTGGGGGCGGACTTCCGCTTCAGTCATCTTCCCCTGGGGCACTACACGGTCTTCATCCGGGACGAGATGGACGGAGCGGACGCGATCCTGCGAATCCCCGTGGAGCTGACCAGGACCGGCGTGCACGTCATCAAGTCCGCGCGGCCCGGTCGCGGAGGCGGAAGGCCATACACGCGCTGACGTGAGTCCATCGCGTATGCTTCGCGCCATGCGATGGAGCTGGGTGGGGCTCGTTGCCGTGATGCTCGCTTGCGCGGGCACGCGTCCGGAATTGGAAACGCCCGGACCGGCGAATGAAGTGACGTGGGTGTTCCGGGTCGTGGATCCGGAGGGACAGCCTGTATCCGGCGCGCGGGTGAACGTCTGGCGCGCGGATCTGTCGCCTTCGTACGCGCAGCCCGGGACGACGGACGCGCAGGGGACGGGCAGCCTTCTCCTGAAGCCGGGCTGGTATGGCACGGAGGTCCAGGCGCGCGGCTTCGTGACGGCCTTCCGCGAGGACATCCGGATCGCGCCGGAATCCAAGCCGCGGCTCGAACTGGCCCTGGCGCGCTCAGCGCCACTCGCCGGTCGCGTGGTGGATGCGGAGGGGAAGCCCGTGCCGGGCGTCCGGCTCCGGTTCGCTTCCTCCAACGCCGCCGCCCCCTTCGTGCAAGCCGTCAGTGGCGAGGAGGGCCAGTTCAACCTCGAGGGCGCGGCCGCAGGGGAGGGCCTGCTCTACTCCGACAAGGAGGGATGGAGCTGGCAGCGACTGAAGGTCGTCACTCCCCAGCCCCAGCTCACCGTCGTGATGGGACGGCTCTCGTCGTTGCTCGTGCGGGTGGTGGATCCCCAGGGACGCCTGATTCCAAACTCCCACAGCAGCATCACCTACCTGGACCGGCCGGTGGGCATCCGGCATCAGTCCGAGCAGACGCCTGAAGGAACAGTTCACCAAATGCTCCCGGCGCAGCGCTATCGCGTGAGCGCCACCTACGCCGCGGCCCCTCGTTGCTGGTGGCGTCGCGCCGTGGATGCCGACGTCCTCCCCGGACAGCAGGCAGAAGTCACCGTGAGCTTCGAAGGAGCCACCAGCGCGGGCCCGTGGACGGGCAGGGCAGTAACTCCCGACGGGCGGCCGCTGGCCAACATGAAGCTGCGGGCCACGGCGCCTCCCTCCGCGGAGGGCAGGGAGGCCGAAGACGCGTGTGAGGGTACGACCGGTCCGGACGGACACTTCGAGTTGCCGCATCCGCAGGCAGGGCTCCACCAACTCAGGGTCTGGCATTCGGCTGGGTCCCATGTGCGGGTCGGCGAGGCGCAACTCGCACCTTCCGACCTGAAGGACGGACCCGTGGTGTTCCGCTCTCCCGGCACCCTGGTGGGACGCGTGACCGGCCCTGACGGGAAACCCATGGCCTACTTCGACGTCGACTGGCAGAGCCAGTCCGACCGTGAAGGCCGCTTCATCCGGGGGCCGATCGTTTCCCGCACCTATTCGCTGCGAGTCGACGCTGCGTATGTGGCCCCCGCGCGCGTGCGTGTCGAGGCTCGCGCCCACGAGGAGCGAGAGGTCCCGGACATCCAGCTCGACTCAGGGCATTCCGTGCTGGGCAGGTTGCTCGAGAACGATGGCGTCACACCCGTGTCCAAGGTCTGGATTGAGCTGGTGGATCCTGCTGACGTGGACATCAAGCTTTGGAACTCCCGCTTTGGGGCCCACACCGACGAGGCCGGTCGCTTCCGATTGGATCACGTGCCTCGACGCCCGCAGTACCTGCGGCTGAATCGCCATGAAGGCGGGACCCTCCTGTATGAGCTCGGGGCCCGTGAAAGCCGGTTGGACCTGCGGATGAAGCCCGACGGGGCGCTCGAAGGCTTCGTGACGGATGGAGCGCGCGTTCCGCTCGCGGGCGTGATGCTGGAGGCGCGGTGTGGAGCCGGGCTCGACACCCGCACGAAGACCGACGAGGCCGGCCACTACGTGCTCCGCGTTCCCGCGGACCGGGATTGCTTCGTGCATTTTCCGGTGGAGCTGCGCTGGCTCTATGCGTGGCCGCGGCCCACGCCGCCTGTCTTCTCTCCCCAGTCTGTTTCCCTCTCACCCCGCGAGCGCGAACGCAGGGACTTCGTCTCGAGGAGCAGCGGGGCGGGACTCCAGGTCCACTTCCCGGAGGTTCGCGAACATCTGGAGACGTTCCTCGTTCCTGGCGATACGCGCATGCCGCAGACGTTCACGGAGCTGAAAGCGCTCCAGCGGTCCGCCTTCATCAGTGATCCGGTTGTCCGCGCGTGGCGTACGGATGATCCGGACATGCCCGACGCTCGATATTGGCAGAAGGACTTCTCCTTCAGCCATCTGCCGGACAAGCGCTACACGCTCTTCGCCATCGAGCCCCAGGACGGCGCGTTCGCGGTCCTGCGAGTGCCCGTGGACCTGAAGCCGGGCGAGACGAAGTCCCTCCAGCCTGGCTTCCCCTCCGACAGTGGAGGCACGTGGTTCGTGCCCTGAACCTGCGCCTACGCCCCCTCCACCGGCAGCGTCACCACGAACGCGGCACCGCCGCCGGGCGCGTCCTCCACCCAGACGCGGCCGCCGTGCGCTTCCAGGATCTGCTGCACGATGTAGAGCCCCAGTCCCAGGCCTCCCGTGCGCGCGGAGCCCTGCACCTGGGCGAAGCGCTGGAAGATGCGCTCCCGCTCGGCGACGGGGACTCCCGGGCCGCCGTCCCGCACGGTCAGCCGCAGCTGCCCGTCCTGACGGCGCAGCGCCACCTGCACCGGCGTGCCCTGGCCGTATCTCAGCGCATTGGAGAGCAGGTTGCTCAACACCTGCTCCATCCGGATCCGGTCGAACCGGCACGGCGCGGGCCCCTCCACGCGCGCGTCCAGCTCCACGCCGGCCTGCTTCGCCTCGTCCGCGAAGCGCGCCACCAGGTCCTGCACCAGCGGCGCCAGGTCTCCGCTCGCCAGCTCGAAGTCCAGCTTGCCCGTGCGAATGCGGCTCACGTCCAGCAGGTTGTCCAGGAGCGCCGCCAGCCGCTTGAGCTGCCGGTCCGCCGCGTCCAGCCGCACCGTGACCTTCTCGGAGCCCACGGGCTCGTGGCCCTTGGACTCGGACATGCGGCGCAGAAGGTCGACTTGAAGACGCAGCGACGTGAGCGGCGTGCGCAGCTCGTGGCTCGCCACCGACAGGAAGTCGTCGCGCGTGCGCACCGCCTCCTGCAGCGCCTCCTCCGTCTCCTTCAGCGCGGTGATGTCCAGGATGGCCCCGCGCACCACCATCACCTTGCCGTTCGCGTCGCGGATGACTCGCGACCGGCTGATCAGCCAGTGCCAGGTGTTGTCCGGCCAGTGCGTGCGGAAGGTGGAGGAGTACGACAGCACGTCGTTGTGGAAGATGGCCGACACCTGCGCTTCCACTGACGGCCGGTCGTCCGGATGCAGCGACGCCAGGAACCGCTCGTGCGTCCACTCCGCCAACGGCTGCGGGTAGCCGTAGAGCCGGTCATGCCCCTCCGAGCGGAACACCTGCCCGGTGACGAGGTTCGTCTCCCAGACCGCCATCTGCGCGGACTCCAGCGCCACCTGGAACCGCTCGCCCAGCTGGCGGAAGCGCTCCTCGGTGCGCGCGACCTCCGTCTCCGCGCGCTGACGGCGGGTGATGTCCGTGGCCAGCACCCACGTCTCGCCGCCCACCGGCCGCACGGACAGCTCCAGCCAGACGCCCGACGGCAGCTCCGACAGGAAGCGCGCCGGCTCGCGCGTGGTGAGCGCGTCCAGGAGCCGCTCGTGCAACGTCGTGCCGGCGAGCATCGGCTGCGCCGCCCACGGCGTCATTCCCTGGCAGGTGCCATAGGGCAGGCCCAGCAGCGACGCCGCGCGGTGGTTGAGCTCGTGGATGGTTCCCTGCGCGTCGAGCGCGAGGAACGCCTCGGACATCATCTCCCGCAGGACCTGCAAGCGGGTCTGCGCGGACATGCTGGCCTCGTCGGCCGGAACCGGGGGCTGATTCGCGTCTCGCGGCGCGCGCGCGGCAGCCGGGCCCGGTGAGGACGCATCGTCCTTGGACGCCTGGCGAACGGGTTCGAACGGACCACCGGGGAGGGGACTCATCGGGTTTGCACGCTCCCGCACGGCCCCCGCGCCCGTCAAGCGAGCGCACGGGGTGTCCGGGCCGTCTGTCAGCCCAGCGGATCGGTGAGGGGTTCAGGCATGACCCACAGTTCCGTGGGCCGCGCGTAGGCCTTGTCGAACGCGAAGAGAATTCCGTTCCACCGATCCCAGAAGTCCGCCCAGCTGTACTCGGTCGGAGGGGAGGTGAGGGGGTTGCCGTCGCGGTCCGGCTGGGCATACGCATAGTCCGCATAGGTCCAGCGCACGGTGCCGAAGTCCGTCATCAGCAAGGGCGTCAGAATCTGGAGCACGGCGGCGCGAGACACCTCGTCGGTGGGCGAGCCCGCGGGCGTGAAGACGGGCTGGGCCTGGTCATGCTGTTCGCGCCACGCGACGAAGTTGGTGCCCATGGCGACGAGCGCGTCCCGGCGCGCGGGCGTGGGCGCGAGCCGGGCGTCCTCGTAGAGGGCGAACGCGGCGATGAGCAGGCTCTTCCAGTGCATGCCGGGGAAGAGCAGGTCCATGCGGGTGGGGCGCGGCGAGTCCTCCGCGTGCGCGACGGCGTAGGCATACGCCTGCTGCGCCTCGGCATTGTTGGCGTCCACCAGGGTGAACTCGGTGAGCACTCGCGCGGGCGTGATGGGCCCGGTGGCGCCAGCGCGCCAGTCCAGGAACAGGCGCGCCGAACCGCCGATGTCGTTGAAGATGGCGAGGTTGCCTTCGTGGAGCGTGCGCTCCAGCGTGAGGACGATGGCCTCCACCTTGTCGAGCGGCGTCGCGCCCGGGGCGCTCCAGTACAGCGAGCCCATGCGCGACGCGGTGGCCAGCAGGGTGCGCACGTCCGTGAGCGCCCCGACGTTGAGCGCGCTCGTCATCACGCTGAGCGCCGCGGCCGCGTCCACCGTCAGGCCCTGCGCGATGAGCTGGAGGGACAGGTCCTGGAGCCGCAGCCGCAGCACGCCGCCCAGCCCCAGCCGGTCCAGCGCGCCCGTCAGCGACGCCGAGGGCTGGAGCCGCGCGGTGTTGATGAAGTGCCGCGCGAGCGCTGCGCCGTACATGCCCTTGCCGCCGGCCTGGGACGCATGCGGCGCGAAGGTGAACCAGTTGGGGCGCGCGCTGCTGGTGCCACCGGGTTGCAGCGTGGGGTCGATGATGCCGCCCAGCTCATACGCGATGTCGATGTAGCCCAGCGTGATGGTGCGGTTGTCCTCCAGCGGCGTGGGCGCGGACTGCGCCTGGGCGGAGGCGGAAGCCAGGACGAGGAGCGCGCCGAGGAGCGCGGCGGTGGAGCGGCGCACGTCGGTGCGAAAGGGATTCGCCAAGGTGGGGGTCCAGGGTTGGGGGGGCTGGCCACCCAAGCTAGACAGCGGGGGCCCAGGTCCAAACCCCAGCCCCCGCGGTGGGATTCATGCGGCGTTGAGTGGACGACCCTTGGGCCGCGCTCGCGCGGGGTTGACGCGCGAAGTCAGTGCTCAACTCCCGGAATTCATGCGCCCTTGGGAGGCGCGAAGTACGAGACGAACGGCGCCACGTCCCGGTAGCCCATGCGGCGGTAGACGGGCGCGCCGGCCTCCGTGGCATGCAGCACCGTGCGCTCCAGCCCCCACGCGTGCTTCGCCTCCTCCAGCGCGCGCCGGAGCACCGTCTCCGCGGCGCTCTTGCGGCGGTGCTCCGCGAGCGTCGCCACGAGCGCGATGTAGGCGATGCCATCCACGCGCAGCGCCACCGTGCTCGTCGACGGCGCGCCGTCGTGGCAGCCGACGAAGGCCCGGCTCTCGGGGCCGAAGATGCCGGGGGCGGCCAGGGCTTCACGTCCCAGCGCCTGGGGCGTGTCGTAGCTGGCGGCGTTCACGTCCGCGACGGCGTTGTAGCCCCAGGTGTCGCGCACCGGCCGCAGGTCGAGCGGCGGCAGGGGCCGCACCGGCTCCAGCAGCCGGTCCGCCACCATGCCCGTCGTGGCCATCCCCGGCTTGAGCCCCCGCGAGGCGAGCAGCGCGTCCGCCTGCTCCCGCAGCCCCGGCGCCAGCCACTCCGGCGTCAGCGTGAAGGCCCACCCGTGCGGTCCCTGCGCGAAGTAGCTCGCGGCCGAGTCCACCGCGCGCAGCAGCTCCGCCTCCGTCTCCGCCGGCCGGTTGAGGAACGCCATGTTCATCAGCGACCACGTGACGTGGCCCGCGGTGATGAACACGTCCGCGCGCTCCACGACCTCGCCCCGGGGCAGACCCAGCGTCATGAGCCTCCAGGCTCCACGGAACTGCGCATGCGATTCGTCGATCTCGGCTCGCGACATGAGGGTTCTCCAGAAGGGTCCAGGAAGTCGGATTCTCCGCATTAGGAGCGGCTCACGTCTACGTGCGTGCGGGGAGGGGCCCTGCTAAAGCGAGGGCGCAACCCGGGTGCGAGGAGTGGGTCGCGATGACTCCCATGGAAGGCCAGTCCTGGCAGACAACCTGCCGGGTCTGTGGCAGGCAGACCTGTCCGAAACCGGAGGCGGTGGCCTCCTGGATGCGCACGATGCTGGACCGCGTGCACGGCGCGCAGATGCGCGGCGCGGGTCAACGGGGCCTGCGCGAGGCCCTGGCGATGGAGGGCGTGCTCATCACCACGCACCTGGAGGTGTGGTCGCGGGCGCTGGAAGGCGTGTGCCCGGACTGCATCGCGGAGGTCGCTCCGGAGACGGACGCGAAGCTCCAGGATCCGGAGGCGATGCATGAGGCGGCGCTGGCGCGCTGGCGCACCTCCGCGCCGGAGCTGGTCAGCGACGCGGTGGAGGCCGCGGTGGACGACACGCTCCAGGCCGCGCGCGAGGCCGCGACCCGGAACAAGCCGCGGAGCTGATCAGGCCCAGAGCTCCTGCTCCAGCGTGTCGAGCAACGCCAGCGCGACCTCTGGCGTGGGCAGTCCCGCCTCCGTGACGAGCGCTGAAGCGAGCGGCACCGCGACCTCCGCGCGCAGCAGGGCCACCGCGCGCTTCTGGGCCTCGCGCAGCGCTGCCTGCTCTGGCGCGGACAGCCGCGAGCGCGCCCACCGGTCGATGTCCCACGACAGGCCCGCGTGCCGCGTCTCGTCCTCGGCGATGCGGACCATGGCCTCGCGCACCTCGGCGTCGCGCGCGTGCAGCGCCTGGTGATGGGCCACCAGCGCGCCGTACGTCTCGCGCACGCATCCCTCCACGGCGTTGTCGAACGCCACGTCGGCCAGCGGTCGCGGCGGCACGGCAGCGACGGCGGGTGGCGGAGGCGTGGCCCCGTAACGGCGCGCGAGCCGTCCCGCCATCTCCGCGTGCAGGACTTCATCCACGGCGCTCGCGAGCGCCGCGTCCTGGAGGGCTGCCTCCGCGCCATGCAGGGCCAGCTCCTCACGCAGCCTCAAGAAGGCGTGGATGGACGCGGCCTCCAGGTGCGCCGTCCGCGCGAAGTGGTGTCCCAGCGCGTCCTCGCAGCCACCGGCGACCGTGCCTTCCAGCCCCACGGGCCGGCGGCCCACGGCGCATTGGCCGGTGCCTTTCTCCAGCACATGCTTCTCCACCTCCGTGACGTCGCCGTTGGTGGACACCCGGACCACGTGCTGCGTGAGGTCCGAGCCCTCGCCGCACGCGAAGCCCCTCGTGCCCACGATGTTGTAGCTGCCATCCGGATTGCGCTTCACCGCGCCTCGATCCAGATCGCCGCAGGTCAGCTCGTAGCCCGACGCGAAGGCCACGAGCGCCGCGTCCTGCCGGGTCTCCACGCTGCCCAGCAGCGCCTTGAGCTCCTGCAGCGACGTCCAGGTCTTCACCTCGTCGCCGCGTGTCGTCGCCAGGAAGTACTTCGTGCAGAGGAGGGTGCAGGTGGCGAAGAAGCCGTCATGGGAGCGTGCTTCCTCCAACGCGGTCTGACACGCGCTCGGGTCGGTGGCGGTCGCGCATGCCTGTCCGGTGGAGGCCCGGGTCTCGTAGCGCGCCGGGGCCTCGAGGTCGTAGCTCGTGATTTGACGCAGCTCGACGGAGTCCACCGCCGGCTGGATGCTCAGGTCGTCGATGGCGGGGAGTCTCTGCGGCGAGCACTCGATGGCCGAGTAGCCCCGCAGGTCCGTGTGGCCGGTGCCGCAGCCCGCGAGCACCAGCGGCGTCGCGAGCGAGGTCCGCAGCGCGCGAGAGAAGAGATGCCGCAATCGGTTCGTGTTCATGGACGCCTGCTCCCGTAGGTCGAGGTATCCCGCGAGCAGAGCAACAGCGATGCCATCGCCATGCCCCTCTGGAACCCCTGTCCGGCGAGCGTGTCCACGTGCTCGGAAACCTGAGGCGTCTTCAGAAAACCGAGGCCCTAGAACGACTCCTTGAACGGCCGCAGGTCCACTTCCTGTGTCCACGCGGAACGGTGCTGCCGGTGCAGCTGCCAGTACGTCTCCGCGATGGCGTCGATGTGGAGCAACCCGTCCTCGCCCAGCGCCTTCACCCGCTCCGGCGCCAGCGTGTGCAGCCGTTCACCGTCGATGCCGCCGTCGATGAGCACGTGGGCCACGTGCAGCCCCTGCGGACCGAACTCGCGCGCCATGCCCTGGGAGATCATCCGCAGGCCCGCCTTCGCGGCGGCGAAGTGCGCGAAGCCCGCGCGGCCTCGAAGGCTGGCGGATGCGCCGGTGAAGATGACGGTGCCCCGGCCCAGGGGCACCAGCCTCCGGGCCGCCTCGCGTCCAACGAGGAACCCTCCGAAGCAGCCCACCCGCCAGAAGTCCTCGAAGGTCGCGGCGTCCAGGTCGCGGAAGGGCACCTGCCGGTTGTTGCCGGCGTTGAACACGACCAGGTCCACGGGGGCGAAGCCCGCTCCCGGAGCCAGGGCCCGGTCGAACAGCCGCGCGACGTCCGCCTCCCGCGTCGCGTCCGCGACCACCGCCTCGCCACTGCCGCCCGCGGCCGTGAGCCCCGCGACCACGCGATCCAACTTCTCCCGCGTGCGCCCCGCGACGAGCACGTGGTGGCCTTCCGAGGCGAACTTCCGGCACAGGGCCGCGCCCAGGCCCTGTTCAGCGCCGACGCCCACGACGACCGCGGTGGGCTTGAGGGAGGAGGTCATCGGAAGCAGCTCCGGGAAGAGGGGACTGGCTGCATCAAATCGCCTGGGGCGCGCGGAACAAGGGCGCACCCAGCGCCGCGCCGTTGACGCCACCATCAACGAACAGATCCTGCCCGCTCACGTAGGACGCGTCGTCGGAGGCGAGGAAGAGCACCGTCTTCGCGATCTCCTCCGGCCTGCCCATGCGCCCCAGGGGAATGGTGGCGGACATGCCGCGCTCCATCTTCGCGAAGGCCTCCGGCGTGGGCGCGTTCTTCTCCCAGATGGGCGTGTTCGTCGCGCCAGGGGACACGACGTTGACGCGGATGCCCTTGGGCGCGAGCTCCGCCGCCAGCACGCTCCCCATCGCCTTCAGCGCGCCCTTGCTCGCGGCATAGGCCGAGTACCCCGGCATCCCCAGCTCGCTGTGCACGGAGCTGGTGAGGATGACCGACGCGCCGGGCTTCAGGTGCGCCGCCGCGGCCTGCACCGTGAAGAACACGCCGGTGACGTTGGTCTGGAGCACGGACGTGAAGTCGTCGTGTGACGTCTTGCCCACGAACGTCTGTCCCGCGATGCCCGCGTTCGCGAACACGATGTCCAGCCCGCCAAAGCGCTCCACCGTCGCCGCCACCGCGCGCTCCAGCGCCGCCGGATCCGTGGCGTCCGCCTGCACCGCCAGCACGTTCGAGCCCAGCTCCTTCACCGCCGCGTCCAGCGTCTCCCGGTTGCGTCCGGTGATGGCCACCCGAGCCCCCTCCGCCACGAACAGCCGCGCCGTCGCCAGCCCGATGCCACTGTTACCGCCCGTGATCAGCGCCGTCTTTCCCTTGAGCCGCATCCGACTGCCTCCGGTTTGAGTGGTTTCATTATGAAACCAATTGCCGGATGAATAAAAGGCCCGGTTTCGTTATGCAACCAGTTGTGGGAAGTCCCTCTGGAAGGAGGCGGGGATGAAGCGGACGAGCATGGAGGGGGCGGTGTGCCCGGTGGCCCGGTCCCTGGACGTCATCGGGGACTGGTGGTCGCTGCTCATCGTGCGCGATGCGCAGTACGGCCTGCGCCGCTTCGGCGAGTTCCAGAAGAGCCTGGGCGTGGCGAAGAACATCCTGGCCCAGCGCCTGAAGCACCTGGTGGACCACGGCATCCTCGAAACGCAGCCGGCCTCGGACGGCAGCGCCTGGCAGGAGTACGTGCTGACGGAGAAGGGGCGGAGCCTCTTTCCCATCCTGGTCGCGCTGGGGCAGTGGGGACAGGAGCACTGCTTCGAGGCGGGCGAGCCCCGGACGCGGGTGCTCGACAAGGCGCACGGGCAGCCGGTGAAGCCGCTGGAGGTTCGCGCCGCGGACGGCAGGGTGCTGACGGTCCAGGACGTGCGCCTGGAGCGGCCGGCCACACAAGGCTAGCGCCACCCGGAGCCGGGCTGGTTAGGGTGTGCCCATGACGCGCCCTGCATTGGATTCGTGGTCACTGCCCTGGATGGGGCTGGGGCTGAGCAGCAACCTGAGCGCCTCGGACGTGCCGCATCCGTACCGGCTGCTCGACGCCTCGCCCGGTCTCTTCGACTTCGTGGAGTACAGCGCGCCCATCGCGCTGGAGGAGGCGAGGGCCCAGGCCACGCTCTTCCCGGAGATGTGGCGCCGCCGCTCGGACGTGCCCGTCCTCTTCCATCCCGTGCACCTGAACCTGTGGGGCCCGGAGCTGGAGCCCGCGTCGGCACTCAAGGAATTGGATGCGCACGCGCGCGCGGTGGGCAGCCCGTGGGTGGGCAACGACGTGGGCTGGTGGCACGCGGGCGGCCAGCCCTTCCCGGGCTACCTCTACGTCACGCCGCCGTTCAACGAAGCGGGCGTGCGGGACAGCGCGGCGCACGCGCTCCACATCCAGGCGGGCCTGAGCGTCCCGCTGGTGACTGAAAACCCCGCCGTGCTCGCCACACGCGGCGGACTGCACGCGCTGGACTTCATGGCGAAGCTGCACGCGCGCACGGGCCTGCCGCTGCTCCTGGACCTGGGCCACCTCTTCAGCCACCAGCTGTCCGCGGGCCTGCCCCTGCGCGCGGGGCTGGATGGGTTCCCGCTGGATCAGGTCGTGGAGATCCACATCGCGGGCGGCGTGGTGACGCGCAGGGGAGGGCGGACCTTCTACGTGGATGACCACACGCAGCCCGTGCGCGAGGAGCTGTTCGAGCTGCTGGCGGAGGTGCTCCCGCGCTGCTCGCGCCTGCGCGCCGTCACCTTCGAGGGCGACGGCCATCCGCCGGAGGTGGCGCTCGCGTCGCTGAGGCGGCTGCGCGCGCTCGTCCCGAAGCAGTCCCGCGCTCCCATCGACATCCCCGCATCGCGCGAGCCCGTGCCCGCGCTCAGTGGGGACAGCCGCCCGTGGGCGCTGTTCGATGCGGGCCACGGCGTCACCCCGGCCTCGGAAAACGAGGACCCCGAAGGCACGCGCGCGGACCGGGACTTCCGGCTGGCGGTGGTGGCGGAGCAGCTGGACAAGGACTGGCCCCTCACGCGCCTTCTGCTCGCGGCGACGCCGGAGGGGCTGGAGTCCTTCACCCGCTCGCGCGAGTACCGAGGCCTCTTCGACGGGCTGGGCAAGTCCCTGTCCCACGCGTTCGCGTCCTGGGCGCGCAAGCGCGTGATGGCCGCGCCGTCGGACGGAGTGGCCGCCACGCTGTCCCTGGAGATGATGCTCCCGCACGCCTTCCTCCAGGCGCCACCGGCTCCGGCTCCAGGGCAGGTGGCGCTGGCCGAGGACGTCCGCCTGGGCGCCTTTCCCGCCGACCTGACGGAGCTGGTGTTCGCCGCACGGGCGTTGCGGCGGCATCTCACCGGCCGTGCGTGGGCCTGCGGGGCGCTGGAGGTGTCCGGCCTGGAGGCCCTGGCGCAGGTGGCGGCCCGGCCGGGTCCAGGCCCGTGGCGCTTCGCCATCCGCCGGAAGGGGACGGGCTTCGAGGTCCTGACGCTGCCCCCGGAGGTGGCCTCGGGGCTCCAGGGGCTCGCGGACGGGCCGCTCCCGGTGGAGGCCGTGCCTGCCTGGCTGCTCGCGGAAGGGCAGGCGCGTGGGCTCTTGCGGAGGGCATAAGCAAGGCCACATGTCGGCCGGTCAACGGATCCTTGCGCCCACCTGTCTGGTGGGGTAGTGCCCGCCGCATGTCGTCACCCCTCGTCGTTGGCATCGCGGGCGGCACCGCGTCCGGCAAGACCACGGTGGCCCGCAAGGTGCGTGAGGCTCTCGCCGACTGCCGGGTCGCCTTCATTGATCAGGATTCGTACTACCGGGACCTGAAGGACATGTCCCTCGAAGAGCGGCGGGAGGTGAACTTCGACCACCCCGACGCGTTCGACACGGAGCTGCTGGTCAGTCACCTGCGCGCGCTCAAGCAGGGCCAGGCCATCCAGAAGCCCGTCTACGACTTCGTCACGTCCGGACGTCAGCCGCACACGCAACGCGTGGACCCCGGAGACATCGTCCTCATCGAGGGCATCCTCGTGCTGCACATGAAGGAAGTGCGCGACGAGATGGACGTGAAGATCTACGTCGACGCGGACGACGACCTGCGCATCCTTCGCCGCCTCACCCGCGACATCAAGGACCGCGGCCGCGACTTCGACCACGTGGTGGGCCAGTACCTGCGCCACGTGCGCCCCATGCACATGGGCTTCGTGGAGCCGTCCAAGCACCACGCGGACATCATCATCCCGCACGGCGGCAACAACGACATCGCCATCGGGATGCTCGTGGGCGCGCTCCGGGCGCGGCTCGCCACGCAGCACCAGTCGCAGCGCTAGCTAGCCGCGCAGCCAGCGCAGGAAGTCCTGCACTGGCCCCTTCAGCCGGTGCGCGTCCGACAGCAGGGTGCCGTGGTCCCCCGGCCCCTGCAGCTCCACGAACCGCGCCTGCACCCCCGCCGCCGTCAGCTGGTGGTAGGTGTCCCGCACGCGGCCCGCCGGAGCCAGCGCGTCCGTCGCGCCCGCGAGCAGCAGCACCCGCGCGCGGATCTTCGAGAACGTCTCCGTCAGGTCGCAGCCCGCGTACGCGGAGCAGAGCATCGACCACGCGACCGGATCGAACGTGTCCGCGAACGACGCGGCCTCCGCCTCCAGCGCCGCCTGCGCCGCGGCGCTGTCCGGATACGCGCTGCCCAGGTGGTCGCGTCCGTAGAGCAGCTTGAGGTAGTCCAGGCGCAGCCGCGCCAGCGTCCGGTTCGGGGCGCGCTCGCGCAGGGGCGGGGTGTCCTCGTTGTCGGGCGCCATGCGCAGCACCTGCGACGTGAGGCCCAGCTTCTCGCGCAGCCCCTCCGGCAGCGCCCGCGCCGCGCCCAGCACCACCACGCCGTCCGCCAGCTCCGGGAACAGCGCCGCCAGCCGCAGCGCCACCAGCCCGCCCAGGCCAATCCCCACCACCGCCCGCACGCGCGTGAGCCCCAGGGCCCGCAGCAGCGCGGACACGCCGCGCGCCATGTCCAGCACGGTGAGCGGCGGCAGCGCCGTGCCCCACGGCCTCCCGCTGTGCGGATCCGGCGTCAGCGGCGACGTGGAGCCGAACGGGCTGCCCAGCAGGTTGGGCACGATGACCGGCGTCACGGCCGGATCCAGCGCCTTGCCCGGGCCGATCAGCTCCCGCCCCCAGCCCGAAGGTTGGAACGCACCGTTCACTTCCGTGCTCAAGGCCTGATGGGAATGGGACAGGTCGTGCAGCACCACCACCGCTTTGCCATCCGACGGTTTCCCATAGGCCTGCCAGGCAATCTGGGGGCTTCCCAGCAGGTCCCCTTCCTCCAGCGGAAGGGGCACGGTGAACAGTTGGATTCCCTCGGCCTGGGGCACGATGATGGGGCTCATATCATTGCCTGCCCGTACGCACAGGAGCCTGTCGCTTGAAGCGCTACTTCGGAATCATCGTTGTCATCGCCCTGGTGATCGTCGCCGCGGTGGCGAGTCACCGCACCGCCTCCGCGCGGGCCACCGAGGCGGAGCGGGACGCGGACTTCCGCCGCATCCAGTCCGTCTACATGGAGCGCGTGGGCTGGATGCGCTCCAACCCGGATGAGGCGTCCTATAAGGACGAGCTGAAGTCCTTCTTCAAGGCGTACTTCGACGACGTCGAAGCGCACCTGGACCGCTTCGGAGGAAACAAGAAGTTCGACAGCTACCTGGCGGAGTTGGAGCAGCGCGCGGAGTCGGGCGGAGAGAAGAAGGACAACCGCGCGACGGATCGCAAGGCCTTCTACGAGTACGCGCGCAAGCAGTTCGACGCCCTGCACGAGGGCCGCTACCGGCCGGTGTTGAGCGCCACGGACAAGGGCATGCGCCTGGACGTGGTGTCCAACGACGTGGTGATGGTGATGGGCAAGCCGCAGATCCGCCTGCAGCTGGTGCTCTGGGGCGCGCAGCGCGTGGAGAAGGACGAGGGCAAGGTGAAGAAGATGGTCACCAGCGCCGCGTTCGACACGGTGTGGAAGCTCACCGACGCGAAGGGCAAGCTGCTGGGCGAGATGCGCGGCGGCGACCCGTCGATGAAGATCGACTACCCGGAGCGCCTCATCGCCGGGTTCCCTCCGCAGATGCTGCTGGGCCACTACGACCTGGACCTGCTGCCCGCGGAGGTGGCGAAGCTGGAGATGACCATCAACGTCGCTTCGCACGCGGCGTCCGGTGGCAACGCCAACGCCACCTACGCGTGGAAGCTGGACGTGCCGTCCGAGTGGAAGCTGGGCGCCAACGAGACGTGGGAAGGCGCCACGCAGGAGGAGCGGCCGGAGGAGGAGATCGACCCGGCCAAGGCCTCCGCCAAGAAGGGCGAGTAGCCCTTCGTTTCCGTCACTTCACGACGGCGAAGTGCGACCCCAGCCGGTACGCGGACAGCGTGCCGGCGTCGTCCAGGAAGTACAGGTTGAGGCGCACGTCGGCCTGGAGCGCGACGAGCCCCACCCCCGCGCTCACCTCCGCGAGCACCTGACCGCCGCGAGGATCCACCGCGCGCACCACCTCTCCCGCGATGAGCGTCACGTCGCGGGCGGTGCGCGCCGGCAGCGCGGTGATCAGCGGCTCACCGGCCGCTCCCACCCGCCAGTCCACCTGTCCGTTCAGCGCCACGCGAGCGGCGGCCCCAGACGCGCTCGTCACCACCACCGCGCGCGGCAGCGGCGCCAGCGCATAGGGCCCGGGCCCCAGGTGCAGCGCGCGCTCCCAGACCTTGCGTCCGCGCGCGTCCAGGCACACCAGGAACCCGTCCTGCTCACGCATCCCGGCCAGGAGCACCCGCTGGCCCACCGGCAGCGGCGTGGAAGGCAGGAGGAGGTCCGGCTCGAACGTCCACTGCGCCTCGCCGGTATGCGCGTCCGCCAGCAGCAGCGCGTGATGTGAGCCGCGCCCCAACAGCGCCAGGAAGCGCCGGCCCCACGCCACCGGAGCGCCATGGAAGGGCAGGGGCGAGCGCAGCCGGTAGCGCACCTGCCCGTCCTCCAGGTCCAGGCCGTACAGGTAGCCCGAGTCCGTGGACAAGAGCGCCCGGTGTCCCTGTGTGGCCATCCACCCGCGCTGCGTGCGCGGCGGGGCCAGGCGCCACACCTCGCGGCCCGTGGCCTCCGCGAAGGCCACCGCCGTGCGGTCCTCCGACAGCGTCAAGAGCAGCCCGTCCTGGCGCAAGAGCAGCGGCCCCAGCGGGATACCGTCGTGGTCGTGCAGCCACCGCGCGCCCGAGCCCCGGCCGGTGAAGCCGTACACGCGCGTGTCGTCCGCCGCCACCGCGTGGCCATCCGCGGACGCCGCCACGCCCAGCGACGCGGCCCGCCGCCACAAGAGCGCGCCATCCTTGCGAGAGAACGCGCCCGCGAGCCCCGGTGCGCAGTACACCGGCCCGTGCCGGCCCAGGAGCAGCCGCGCCTCCTCCGGCTCCTCCAGTCCGCGCTGCTCCCAGAGCTTCTCGAAGCGCAGCCGCCGCAGCTTCCCGGGCACCTTCAGCGGACGGGACTCGCCGCGCGTCGGGGGACTCTTCCGCTCGCGCGCTTCACCTTCCGCCTCGGGCGGCTTGTGCGCGCCTCGCAGGTGCGACAGGCCCTCGCGGCAGCGCTCCGCCATCTCCACGAGGTACGGGTTGGAGACCTGGACCCGGTGCGCCTCCGCGAACGCCAGTCCCAGCGCCTCCCCCAGCTGGAAGAGGGCGGACAGCAGCGCCTTGGGCTCCAGCTCGAACCACGTGCCGGTGGGCCCCAGCTTCGCCCGCCGTCCGGGCAGGTCCAGCGTCAGGCGGGGTCGCACGCCCGCGGGCTCGAACTCGAAGCGGGCCTCGCCCAATTCCACGGCCCGTGCCAGCTCCACGGCCTGCCGGGACAGCTCCAGCACCGTGAGGAACGGCGGCCCCGGCGCACGCCACGCCTGCGGACGTCCCGGCAGCGCCAGCCACACCTCGCCCGCGCCCAGGAGCGGCGCCAGCGCCCCGGAGGTGCCCTTCGACGGCGCCTCGCGCGAGGCCGGGGAGATGTCCTTCAGCTCGAAGCCGAACCCCGGCACGGAGACGGGTTCAATCCGCAGCGGGGTGGGGGGAACGGGCTTTTCTTCCGCATGCGGGGCGGCCTTGCCCAGGCCCTGGAGCGCCTCGCCCAGCTTCCGGGCGGCCGTGGCGGACAGGGCCTTGGGCGCGAGCTTCGTCACGTCCTGGAGGAATCTCTGGCCACTCTGGCGGGTGGCCTTTGTCAGCTCGTCGGCGTCCACCCGGATGGGCGGGCGCAACAGGTGGGCGGGCCGGGCGAGGCTCGCCACCGACAGCTCGATGTCCGGCCCGACGCGCCGCAACACCAGCTCCAGGTGCGCCTCCGTCAGCGACACCTGCGCCAGCCGCCGCTTCCCCGCGTGCAGGGCCGCCACCGCCTCCACCAGGGCGGGGACGACCTCCGCCAGGGGCTCCTCCACCGCCCCGGACAGCAGGTTCACGCCGTCCAGCTCCAGCGCGATGGAATCGAGCGGGGAGGCTGACGGTTCGCGCTTCCAATGGTGTCCGATGCGAAGACGGGTCATTGACGTTCGTTGACAAGCCAGTTTAGCGGTGGCTAGCATCCGCCGCCCATACGGACCTACATTTTTGTAACCGTTCGGAATTCTTGGGGAATACTCGATGACATTTTACGAGGCCGCCCTCCGTGTACTGGAGAGCGAAGGTCGCCCCCTGCATTTCCTTGAAATCACGGAGAAGTCCATCCAGCTGAGCCTGCTGTCCCACATTGGTAAGACGCCGGAAGTGACGATGCTGTCGCGACTGGCCGCCATGGCGCGACGGACGCGGGATCGCAAGGTGATTGTCACGGCGAAGGATACCTTCGCTTTGACGGACTGGTCGCTCTCCGAGGACGTCGAGGCACTTGCACAGACGGGCGTGATGGAGCCGCATCCGGAGGAGGAGTTGCCTCCGCTGCGGCCGGTGGAGCGTCACCCGGAGCCCCGCACGGACAACGTCCGCGCGTCGGGCCGTGGCACGGAGCGCAAGCGCCGCCGTGACGAGGGCGACGAGGAGCGGGCGGGTCGCCGCAAGCGCTTCCCGCCGCTGCCGGAGGTGGTGTTCGAGATCCTCAGCGAGGCGGAAGCCGGACTGCGCACGGATCAGCTCATCGAGCGCGCCAAGGCCAAGGAGCTGTGCGCGGAGGAGACCACGGTGGAGGCGGTGCTCACCGCCCTGCTGGAGGACAACCAGCGCCGCATCGACGCGGGCCGCCGGCCCCAGTACGCCTTCAACCAGGAGACCGGCGAGGTGTCCCTGGAGCGCGCGGGCGCGCCGAGCGAGGCGCCGCCCCTGGAGCTCCAGGCCGCCTTCGCGCAGGCCCTGGGCATCCCGCTGGAGGGGGGCCGCCCGGTGCTGGGCAAGCCCGCCGCCGCCGGGGAGCCCCTGGTGGACGAGGCCCTCATCACCACCGCGCGCACGGCCCTCAAGGACGCGCGCCGGGCGGTGGCGCGCGGGCTGCGCAAGCGCCTGGGCGACGCGGACGTGGGCACCTTCGAGAAGTCCGTGGTGAAGATGATGCACGGGCTGGGCTTCCGCGAGCTGAAGGTCGCCAAGCGCTCCAAGGAAGGCCCCCTGCTCACCGCGCGCAAGCGCTAGGGCAGCGTGGAGCTGCGCTACGCGGTCCGCATGCTCAAGGGCATGCCGGGCATCGACCGCAAGACGGTGCAGGAGCTGCGGCGCGACCTGGGCCACTACTCGACGCAGGTGGGCCTGCTGGTGAGCGCGGGCGAGGTGCGCGGCGACGCGCGCTCGGAAGCGCAGGCCAATGGCTCGCTGGTGATGCTGTGGTGCGGTGACGCCCTGGGGGAGAAGTTCCTGGAGGCGAAGACCGCCGTCACCGTCACCCAGGTAGAGCTGTACGACATCGACGAGCGCTTCTTCGAGGCCGCGAAGCTGGACGCCGAGGAGGCCCAGCGCCGCCGCGAGGAGCGCAAGAGCGAGAAGCAGGCCCGCGAGGAGGGCGGTGGCGAGGTCGAGGTCGCCGCCACCACCGAGAAGCCGGAGCGCGCGGAGCGTCCCGAGCGGGGCGACCGTTCGGAGCGCTCCGAGCGCCGCCGCGACCGTCAGCGCGAACGCGCCGAGGCCCGCGAAGCCGCCCAGTCCGGCGGCGAGGGCACCGAGGCCAAGGCCTCGCCGGTGGCCCCCGCGCCGCCGGCCGCCGCCGGGTTCACGCCCGCGTCGGAGGAGGACGAGTCCGAGGAGGGCGACGACGAGGGTGAGGACGATGACCTGGAGGCCGCCAGCGCCTTCGTGGGTGGAGCCAAGGAGGGCGCCGAGGCCGGGGCCGCCGAAGGCAGCGCCTCCGAGCGCAAGCGCCGCCGCCGCCGTCGCCGGGGCCGTCGCGGCCGTGGCTCGCGCGGAGCGGAGGGCACGCCCGCGGGTGAAGCCGGCGCTCCCGCCGGTGAGGCCGGCGCCAACGCGGGTGAGGCCGGTGCCACCCCGGTGGCCGTGGCCGGCGCGGGTGAAGGCAATGGCTCCTCGGGCGGCATCACGGCCGACGCCGCCACGGTGGGTGCGCCCGGTGAGGGCGTGGAGTCCTCCGGTGGCATCGCCGCGCCGTCGCCGGGTGGCAGCGTCACCGGTGAGACGGTCGCGCTCGCGGGGGAATCCCTGCCCGTGACGACGGAGGCCAGCCCCGCGAACGGGGAGGCCGCCGCCACGCCGCCCGCCGTGGGCAACGCCTGGCAGGCGGGCGAAGCGGTGCAGGCTTCGCCGGAGTCCGACGAGGCCGCGCGGGCCCGGGCCGAAGCGGCATCCGACGCGGTGACCCCGGTCGCCGCGCAGGCGCTGCCTCCGGAAGAGGCTCCCGCCGAGGCGTCCTCGCAGCCCGCGGAAGTCCGCGAGGCCCGCGAGGTGCACGAGGCGCCGGTGTCCCCTGGGACGGACGGTTCGTCCGAGGGCAACAAGGAAGGCTGATCCCCCGCACGGAATCGGGTGCGGTGGACGCGGGAGTGTTAGCCTGTGGGGGCCATGAAGCCGGCCCTGCTGCTAACCTCCTGCGTGCTGTTCTTCGGGGCCTGCCGCTCGCAGGCCCCGCGCTATCCGGTGGCGCCGGTGGAGCTCTCCGGGACCACCCTGCGGGACAACGCCCTCCTGGGTTTCGGCCCGGAAGGCGTGCGGGACCTGTTCGATGACGCGCTGGAGTCCTCCGGCCGCTTCGAGGTGGTGGCCGACGAGTCCCCCAAGAAGTCCCGCCCCTGGAGGCTGTCGCTGGAGGTGCCCTTCACCCGCGAGGTGCTGAAGGACGGCAACCCGCACAGCTACGCGGAGGTGGGCGCCAACCTTTCCCTGGAGCGCTTTGGCGGCAACATGCCCCAGCGCTACGAGGTCGTGGGCCTGGGCGAGGCGGCGGTGGAGGTGGACTCGGCGGAGGGGCGGCGGGCCGCGATGCGCAGCGCGCTGGAGAGCGTGCTGCGGCAGGTGACGGAGTCCGCAGTGCTGCAGCTCGCCGCGCTGGAGCGCACGGACGAGGCGCTGGTGGCGGACCTCCAGGCCTCCGACTCGCGCATCCGTGAGTTCGCCCTGCGCACGCTGGCCGAGCGCAAGCACCCGGCCGCCGCGCCGCTCCTGATTGAGCGCCTGAAGGACACCGGCGACGCGGAGCAGGTGCGCCGCACCATCGGCGCGCTGGCGGAGATGAAGGCGAAGAGCGCGGTGCCGGCGCTCATCGACCTGGCGCGCGGCCGGGACTCGGGCTTCCTGCAGGAGATCGTCTTCGCGGTGGGCGAGATTGGCGGCCCGGAGGCGGAGGCGTACCTGTACACGGTGGCCCAGGGCCACGACACGCCGTCGGTCCAGGCCGCCGCGCAGCAGGCGCTGGACACGCTCTACGCATCACGCAACCACGCAACCGCGGAGGCGCGTGGCCAGAGCCACGCGGACCCCTAGCGCATGATGAAGCAATCGCTGTCGATGGTGGGGGGCCTGGCCCTCCTGGCCTCCACGCTCGTGGGTTCCGGCTGCGCGAAGCGCGTCGAGTCGGACACGCGCCCCTCGCCCGAGTCCATTGCCCAGTACTACCCGCTGGCCGTGGGCAACGCGTGGACGTACCGGATTGACGGGCGCGACGACAAACCCGTCACGGTGGAGATCGTCAAGGAGCAGGACGGCTACTTCGTGGACAACCAGGGCGGCCAGCTCACGGTGGACGCCTTCGGCCTGCGCGACCCCAAGCGCTACCTGCTGCGCGGCCCGCTGGAGGCCGGGCGCGGCTGGAACAACGTCGTGTCCGTGTCCTCCACGGAGCGCTACCAGCTGGTTCAGGTGGGCTTCGCCTGCAAGGTGCCCGCGGGCTCGTTCCCCAACTGCGTGAGCGTGGAGGGGCGCAACAAGGTGGATGGGCAGACCACGCTGGTCAACACGATGACCTTCGCCGCCGGCGTGGGCCTGGTCCGCGTGGACGTGGCCACGGAGCACGAGGGCAAGCGCGTGCCGCAGACGGAGCTGGAGCTCATCTCCTACAAGGCGGATGCCGCCGTGCCCGCTCCCAACTGAAGCGTGGAGACGACGAACGAGCTCACGCAGGACGCGCGCATCCTGAACTTCCTCGCGGAAGGCGGGGAGGGCTTCATCTCCGGTGAGGCGCTGTCCAACCGGCTGGGCCTGTCGCGCACGGCGGTGTGGAAGCACGTGGAGGCCCTGCGGCTGAAGGGCTACCGCATCGAAGCCGTGCCTGCGAAGGGCTACCGGCTGGTGAGCCGGCCGGACCGGCTCTTCGCGCTGGAGGTCCACCCGCTGCTCGCCACGCGCGCGGTGGGCCGCGTGCTGCACCACCACGACACCATCGGCTCCACCAACGCGGCGGCCTTCCGGCTGGCCCAGGACGGCGCCGTGCACGGCACGGTGGTGGTGGCCGAGCAGCAGACGGCGGGGAAGGGGCGCCGGGGGCGCGCCTGGGTGTCGCCGCCGAACCTCAACCTGTACTTCTCCGCCATCCTGCGCCCGGAGCTGCCCCCGCAGCGCGCGCCGGAGCTCACGCTGGTGGCCGCCGTGGCCCTGGCGGAGACGCTGCGCGACGCGGGCGCGGACGCCGCCATCAAGTGGCCCAACGACGTGCAGATTTCCGGCAGGAAGGTGGCCGGCATCCTCACGGAGCTGTCCGCCGAACCCGAGCGCGTGCACTTCGTCATCGTGGGCGTGGGGGTGAACCTCAACGCGGGCGAGGAGCACTTCCCCGACGAGCTGCGCGCCACGGCCACGTCGCTCTCCCTGGCGCTGGGGCGGCCCGCGGCGCGCGCGCCCTTCGCCGCGGCCTTGTGGAACCGGCTGGAGACCTGGCTGGACACGTACCTGGCCACCGGCTTCGACGCGGTGCGCACCCGCTGGAAGGCGCTCTCCAGCACCCTGGGGGTCCAGGTCCGGGTGCGGACGGACCGGGGGGACTGGGAGGGGTTCGCGGAGGACATCGACCCCACGGGCGCCCTGATGGTGCGCATGGCGGATGGCCGCGTGGAGCGCGTGCTGGCGGGGGACGTGGAGCAGCTGCGTCCCCAGCGCTAGAGTGCGCCCCTGATGCTCCTGGCCATCGACGTCGGCAACACCAACACCGTCCTGGGCGTGTACGAGGGCCGGCGGCTCCTGGACCACTGGCGCCTGGAGACGAGCGCGCGCCGGAGCGCGGACGAGTACGGCATCCTCGTGCGCCAGCTCTTCGCGTGGAGCGGCATCGACGCGAACCTGGTGAAGGCCGTGGCGGTGTCCAGCGTGGTGCCGCCGCTCCAGTTCATCCTGGAGAAGATGAGCGAGCGCTACTTCAAGACGCGCCCCATGTTCGTGGGCCCGGGCGTGAAGACGGGCATGCCCATCCTCTACGACAACCCGCGCGAGGTGGGCGCGGACCGCATCGTCAACGCCGTCGCCGCCTACGAGAAGCACCGCCGCGGCCTCATCGTGGTGGACTTCGGCACCGCGACGACGCTGGACGCGGTGACGCCCAAGGGCGAGTACCTGGGCGGCGCCATCTGCCCCGGCATCAACATCTCCATGGAGGCCCTGTTCCAGAACGCCTCCAAGCTGCCCCGCGTCGAGTTCGCGCGCCCGCCGCACGTGGTGGGCCGCAACACCGTGCACTCCATGCAGGCCGGCCTGGTCCACGGCTACGTGAGCATGGTGGACGGCATGTGCGCGCGGATGGAGGCGGAGATGGGCTTCTCCGCGAAAGTGGTGGCCACCGGGGGCCTGGCCCCGCTGGTGGCCAGTGAATCGAAGGCCATCCAGGAGGTGGATGATTTCCTCACCCTGGAGGGGCTGCGCATCATCTACGGAAGGAATCACGCGACATGAGCACCGCCGCCGACCCCAGCATTCCGGCCCCGCCCCCGGGCTGCCCCTTCAACGCGGAGTTCCTGCCGCCCAACCTGCGCAAGCACGTGGACCCCAACGCCCCCGTGCCCCTGCGGATGATGGCGGCCAAGTCCCTGGTGCCGCTCAATCCGGCGGACATGCTGGGCGCCCTCTACATGCTCACGTTCGACCCGGACGCGAACGTGCGTGAGACGGCCGCCAAGACGTCCTCGGGCCTGCCGGACCGCATCCTCGGCTCCGCGCTGCGCGACGAGGGCGTGCAGCCCCCCGTGCTGGGCTACTTCCTGGGCCTGCTCAAGGACAAGGAAGCCTACGCGGAGATGCTCGTCCTCAACTCGGAGACGCCGGACGACGCCGTGGCCAGCGTGGCCGGCACGTGCAGCCCGAAGGTGGCGGAGATCATCTCCCAGAACCAGCTGCGCCTGCTGCGCAACGAGGACATCATCCGCGGCCTGTGCGCCAACCCCGGCGTCCCGGTGTCGCTGGTGGACAGCGTCTGCGACTTCGCGGTCCGCAGCGGCCTGGTGCTGGCGGACGTGCCCGCGATGCAGGCCGCGCGCGTGCGCATCTACGGCCCGCAGGCCGCCGCCGCGCCGCCGGATCCGGGCCCCACCGCGGAGGAGGTGCTCCAGGAGCTGGGCACGGAGGCGCAGGCCGAGGACGCCGCTCCCATGGAGGAGGGCAAGCGCATGACGCTTGCTCAGCGCATCATGAAGATGTCCATCGCGGAGAAGATCAAGCTGGGCACGCTGGGCAACAAGGAGGCCCGCTCCGCCCTCATCCGCGACACCAACAAGCTCGTCTGCGTGGCCGTCATCCGCAGCCCCCGCATCACCGACGGCGAGGTGCTCGCGTGCGCCGCGAACCGCGCCATCAACGAGGACGTGCTGCGCGTCATCTACAACAACCGCGAGTGGACGAAGATGCAGAAGGTGAAGCTCGCGCTGGTGAAGAACCCCAAGGTGCCGCTCACCGTCACCATGAAGTTCCTCAACACGCTGCGCGACGCGGAGCTGAAGGACCTCTCCCGCGACAAGAACGTGCCCGCCGCCGTGCAGTCCTTCGCCAAGAAGCTGCACGAGAAGAAGACGGCCCCCAAGCAGGCGCCCGGCGGCAAGTAGCCGGGCCGTGGAGCGGGGGAGGGCGGCTCAACCCGCGCCTTCCCCCGATTCGTCAGGCGGTACCGCGGTGCTTCAGGCAGCGGCTTCCTCGTCGGCGTCGTCGCCCACGGCGGTGCCCGGCTCGTCCAGCAGCTGCTGCGCGATGGCCAGCGCCTTCTTCGTCTTCTCGCGCAGCTTCTCGTCGCCCTTGATGCGCGCGTAGAGCTTCGTCACGCGCTCCTCGTTGCGCACCGCCGCCTGCTCCAGCTCGGTGATGCGCGCGCGCAGGCCGTCCGCCTCCGCGGCCGCCTGGGCGCTCTGGTTGGAGAGGTCCGCCTGGGCCTGCTCCAACTGGCCGCGCAGGCCTTCCAGCTCGCCTCGCAGGCCCTCCAGCTCGCCCTGCGCCGCCTCCACCTGCGAGCGCAGCCCTTCGGCCTCCTCGCGCGCCGCCTGGAGGTCCGCGTCCTGCTGGGCCACCTGGGCGCGCAGGCTGTCCGCCTCGCCCTGGAGCGCCTGGGCCTGGGCCTGGTGCTGATCCAGCTCCGTCTGGAGCGCGCCCAGCTTGGCGGTGGCGCCGCGCGCCTCCTCCTTCGCGGTGGCCAGCTGCTGATCCACGCGCTTGCGCTCCGTGGTGAGCTGCTCGGTGCGCGTGGTGAGCGTCTTGATCTGCGCGTCGCGGCGGTTCAGCTCCTCATCGGAGGTGGAGGCCTTCTGCTCCAGCTCCAGGTGCTGATCCTTCAGCTCGATGATCTCCTGGTCCTTCTGGTTCAGCTCCGACTTGAGCCGCAGGATCTCCTTGTCGCGCTTGTTGACGGTGTCGCGCAGCGCGAAGGTGTCCTTGTCGCTCTTGCCGGCGGTGGAGCGGGACGCCTCCAGCTCCGTGGCCTTCTCCTGGAGCTCGGACTCCAGCGACTGCACGCGCTCCTCGACCTGCGTCGTCTCCGAGCGCGCGTCCTCCAGCGCGCTCTGCAGCTCCGCCACCTTCGCGCGCAGGTTGCGCAGCTCCGCCAGGTCCGCGCGGACGGGCCGGGAGCGGCGGCCGGCGTCACCGGAGCGGCGACGGCGGCGGGACGGGCCGCGGCGGGCGGCGGCACCGCGCGCAGCGGCGTGGGGGCGGCGCGCGCGGGCGGCGGGGTGGGGGCGGCGACGGGCTCCGGATCCACCGGCGGCATGAAGCCGACGACGGTCTTCTCCTCCGGCTCGTCCAGGCCGCCCAGCATGTCCAGCGAGTCGTCGTTGTCCGGGCCCAGCGAGTCGAGCGCGGAGATCTCCTCCAGGCCGGACGGGGACTCCATCTCCTCCGGCGGCGCGATGACGGGCTCCTCGGGCGTGCCCGTCACGGGCTCGGACATGTCGCTGAAGGCGTCGTCGAGCATGTCCAGGTCTTCCCCGGCCACCGGGGCGTCCTCGCTCGTGTCGACGGCGATCTCCTCCGAGCCGAAGTCCGTCGCGGGCTCCTCGCCCAGCGAGTCCAGCGTGAGGCTCTCGTCCTCCACCACCTCGTTGCTGACAGGGGGCTCCGGGAAGCCGATCACGCCGCCCACGCGGTCGATGAGGGCGTCCGTGTCCACCGGCTTCGCCACGTACTCATCCGCGCGCGCCTTCAGCTTGCTGTGCGCCGCGAAGCCGTCCGGGCTGCCGATGATGACGATGGGGACCGTCTTCAGCTCGTCGTCCTTCTTCAGCTTGCCGCAGATGAGGTAGCCGTTCTGTCCCGCGGACAGGTCCACCGCGAGCACCACGAGGTCCGGCCGCTCACGGCGGATCAGCTCCACGCTGCCCTTGCCGTCGCCCGTCGTCTGCGCGGAGAAGCCCCGCGCCTCCAGGGCCTGCTGCAGGTTGGTGGCGAGGGTGGCGTCGCTTTCGACGATCAGGATTCGCTTGGACATGAAGGGACGGCCATCCTGGGGGTGCGGCGCGCGGTGTTTCACCGCGAGAGACAGCAGCGGCGGCGCGCGAGAGTGAAGACGCCGTCGAGGCTATCGGCCATGTGTGGGACCGTCAATCTTCACACCGGGCGCAACGCCCGGTATTCAGTTGAGCAGCCGACCACCCGAGCCCCCGCTTTGCGAGGGCTTCAGGGCTGTAGCGAGACAGGCTGCACGCTCACCGCGGGCTTCACCTGCGCGGGGCGCACGAGCCCGTTCGAGCGGTGCTCCTGATCCCGCAGCATCTGCAGGATGGCGGCGTCGTCCAGATCCGTCACCAGCTCGTAGGTGACGTCCTGATCACGCCACGTCACGACGTTGTACGCCTGGCTCGAGTCCACGGCGACGTTCTCCACCGTGGGGCCCTCGTCCTTGATCACCCGCTGCCCTGTCGCCGGATAGACGAACACGCCGATGTTGCGCTTGGGCTCATTGGTGAGGCGGGGCTGCGTCTCGTAGCTGACGTAGACGACTTCCTGGCCGTTGAGCGTGGAGAAGCGCGCGCCCACGGGCCGCGCCTGCTGGAGGCGGGGCAGGGTGATGCGGTGCTCCACCTTGTCGTTGAACCACGCTTCGATCTGCTCCGGCGTGCCCGCGACGAACTCCAGGGGCCGCTGGCGCGTGTGGCGCTGCACGGCCTCCAGGATGGTGGCCTTCTGCGCCTTGCCCGACTGATACATCATCCAGCCGCCGCTCGCCGTCACCACCACCAGGGCCATGGCCCCGGCGCGCAGCCACTGGCTCACCTGCGCGCGGCGGTGCTCGCGGTGCAGGCCGGACTGGATGCCCGCGCGCAGCGACGCCGGCGCGCGCGTGCCCTGGGCGGAGATGGAGTGCTTCGCCGCGCGGCGAAGCGTCTGACGAAGCTGCATCTCCTCGTCCACCCGCGCGACACACGCGGCGCAGCCTTCGAGATGCGACTCCACGTCGTGGCGTTCCTCGGGCTGGAATTCGCCGTCGAGGTACGGATACAGCAACCGCTCGAGTTCCTGGCAGGTCATGGGCGCTCGATGAGGTGGGCGGAGGGATGCGACGCCCCTCCAACCTCTTTCTAGCCTGCCTTCTTCCGGCGCCGGAACTCTTCCAGATCCGCGGGAGCCTGCACCGGCTCACCGTCGTGCCGGAATACGCCCTGGCCTTCCGCGTACTCGCGCAGCGTCTTCTGCAGCAGCTTGCGGCCACGGAAGAGGCGGCTCATCACGGTGCCCACGGGGCACTCCAGAATCTCCGCGATCTCCTTGTAGGAGAACTCCTGGAGGTCCGCGAGGATGACCACCAGCCGGAAGTCGATGGGCAGCGAGTCGATGGCGCGCAGCACGTCGTCCGACAGGAGCCGGTCGAAGAAGTACTGCTCCGGGTTGGCCGCGAAGTCCGTCGCGTCCCGGCTCACGAAGCGCTCATGCACCGCCTCGCGCTCCACGCCCTCCACCACCGTGCGCTCCTTCACCTTGCGGCGATAGCGGTTGATGAAGGTGTTCGTGAGGATCTTGAAGAGCCAGGCCTTGATGTTGGTCCCGCGCTCGAACTTGTCGAAGAAGCGGTAGGCCCGCATGCAGGTGTCCTGCACCAGGTCCTCGGCGTCGCGCTCGTTCTTGGTCAACCGGAGCGCCGCCGAATACAGCGGGTCCAGGTGTGCCAGCGCCAGCTCTTCGAATTCCTGCTTCGTCCGGTTGGGTTGCCTGAAGTCCAGCATCATGCTCCCGCCTTCCAGGGGCCCGAAATGATTGGGGAATGCGTCGCCTGCCTAACGGTCAATCTATGCACCGGAACAGACGGGTCAACAACGCTTTCCCCTGCCGCGCCGCCCGCATGCCCGCTTCTGGAGTGCGGAGACGCCCGGCGGGATCATTTATTCCTCAGGGTGGGAACAGGACGGGACACCCGTCCAAAGGTCTGATGCCGACAACCGGCCAGCACGAGGCTGGCCGGTCTTGGGGCAGACGACCTTCAGCTACTTCTTGCCGCTGAGTGCGTCCATCAGGGGCACATAGTCGTACCCCATGTCCTTGGCGACGGCCTCGTAGGTGATGTGGCCGTTGTAGGTGTTGATGGCGCGCTGGAGGGCGCGGTCGGACTTCACGGCCTCCACCAGGCCCAGGTCCGCGATCTTCCGCGAGTAGGGGCGGGTGGTGTTGGTGAGCGCGAAGGTGGACGTCTGGGGCACCGCGCCGGGCATGTTCGCCACGCAGTAGTGGACGACGTCGCTCACGGTGAAGGTGGGGTTGTCGTGCGTGGTGGGCTTGCAGGTCTCGATGCAGCCGCCCTGGTCCACCGCCACGTCGACGACGACGGAGCCGGGCTCCATCTCGCCGATGAGCTCACGCGACACCAGCTTCGGGGCCTTGCCGCCGGGGATGAGCACCGCGCCGACGACGAGGTCCGACTCGCGCACGGTGCGCGCGATGGACTCCGTGTCCGACGCCAGCGTCTGCGCGCGGCCGAGGAACACGTCGTCCAGGTAGGTGAGGCGCTCCAGGTTCACGTCCAGGATGGTCACTTCCGCGCCCATGCCGACGGCGACCTTGGCGGCGCACAGGCCCACCACGCCACCGCCGATGACGGCCACGCGGCCGCGGCGCACGCCGGGCACGCCGCCCAGCAGGATGCCCTTGCCACCGTGGGCCTTCTCCAGGCACGCGGCGCCCACCTGGATGGCCATCTTGCCGGCCACCTCGGACATGGGCTTGAGCAGCGGGAGGCTGCCGTCATCCAACTGGAGCGTCTCGTAGGCGACCGCGGTCACCTTCTTCTTGATCAGCGTCTTGGTCAGCTCCGGATCCACGCCGGCCAGGTGGAAGTACGTGTAGACGATCTGCCCGGGCTGCATGCGCTCGTACTCCGGCGCGATGGGCTCCTTCACCTTCACGATCATCTCCGCGCGCTTCCACACCTCATCCGCGCTGTTGATGATCTGCGCACCGACGCGCTGGTACTCCGAATCCGGGATGCCGGAGCCGACGCCAGCGTTCGTCTCGACCAGCACCGTGTGCCCCGCCATGGTGAGCGCGCGCACGCCCGCAGGCACCATGCCGACACGGTACTCGCGGGTTTTGATCTCCTTGGGGACTCCGACGATCACGACTGCCTCCGACGAATGGGGGACTGCCTGGAAAACGTGGCGGACCCATAGACCAGGGCATGAGCGCTTTCAAGGCGCGCTCTGGCGTGGAAACGGGTCGGCCGTGATGGGCCTCATTCATCCATCCATATGACGCGAGGCGTTGGACGCAGGGCGGCCCACCCGTGTTAGTTAACAGCGCATGACGCACGCGCCGAAACTGCTCTTCGCCGACCCCAAGGGCCGGGTCATGGAGCATCCCTACCTCATCGCCACCCTGCGCAGCGGCGAGGAGCTGGTGCCCCCGCAGGACAAGCCCATCGCCCTGCCAGCGGCCGGGCGCCTGGTGCACCTGCCTGGCCGCCTGCCCGTGGGACTCAACCCGGACTCCGGTGAGCTGGAGCTGGTGCGCGAGATGAAGGTGGGCGGAAAGACCTTCGTGCCCAATGCCGTGGGCGCGCTGCTGCCTCCCGGCTACACGCGCACGTTCCTGCCCGGAGAGGTGAAGGGCAGCGGGCCGGTGCTGCCGCAGTGGGCGTACACGGCGGCGGCGTGGGGTGAGAAGGGGCCGCTCGCGTGGGCCATCCACACCGACCGGCGCTCGCACTGGGAGCCGGAGGCGTACTCCACGCCGGAGCTGCAGGGCCTGGTGTCCGCGCACATGGAGCGCTTCCCGGACAGCCGCGTGCTCAAGCAGCTGAAGACGTGCGCGCTCTTGTACCGGTGCTTCACGTCGCAGAACATCTTCTATGCGCGCGACGAGGGCGCCATCCCCGCGTCGGTGATGTGCAACGCGCGCTGCGTGGGCTGCATCTCGGATCAGCCCGCGGACGGCCCGCCGGCCTCGCACGAGCGCATGGATGACGGCCCCTCCGCGGAGGAGATGGCGGCCATCGGCCTGTATCACCTGGAGCACGCGCCGGGCCGCACCATGGTGAGCTTCGGCCAGGGCTGTGAAGGTGAGCCGCTCACGCGCTGGAAGTTCATCGCGGAGTCCATCCGCCTGATGCGCGCGAAGACGGACAAGGGCTCCATCAACATCAACACCAACGCCAGCCTCACGCACGGGCTCAGGGCCCTGCTGGACGCGGGGCTGGACGCCGTGCGCGTGTCGCTCAACTCCGCGTCCAAGGGGCTCTACGAGGCCTACTACAAGCCGGTGAAGTACGGCTGGGAGGACGTGGAGGCGTCCATCGCGCTGGCGCGCGAGCGGGGCGCGTACCTGGCGCTCAACCTGCTCCTGTTCCCCGGCGTCACCGACCGCGAGGGTGAAGTGCAGGCACTGGAGAACCTGGTGCGCAAGTACCGCGTGGATCAGGTGCAGACGCGCTCGCTCTGCATTGATCCGCTCCAGTACCTGGAGGTCGCGCGCGGCGTGGGCGCGGGCGGCGAGCCGGTGGGCATCCGCACGCTGCTCCAGCGGCTGAAGGCGGCGCGGCCGGGGCTGATCATCGGCAACTTCGCGCGCGGCCTGGACGAGCGGGAGAACGCCGCGGGCTCACCGGAGGTTTGACCGTCCGGGAGGGAAGGGCTACGCAGGACGGCATGTCCGCTTCCTCCTTCCGTTCCGCGTTCCGCCTCGCCGTCTTCTGTCTCTCCTCCGGCGCCGTCCTCGGTGCGTGCAGCAAGGCGCCCGAGGAGCCGGAGTTCGACCACGGCCTGAAGAAGCCGCTCGTGCGCAAGCTGCGCGAGGAGCTGGCGGAGACGCCGTGCGACAAGGCGAAGGCGCAGCAGCTGGCGCAGCTGCTCCTGGACACCGGCGACATGAAGGGCCTCACCCGCGTGACGGACACGTTCGGTGAGAAGTGCGGCCCCAACATCGTCCTGCTCCAGCTGGCGTACACGGCCAACGCGCGCGCCGGAGAGAAGGAGCTGGCGCTGAAGGCCGCCACCGCGCTGGTGGCCGCGCAGCCGGACAACGCGAGCTACCACGTGTGGCGCGGCCTCTCGCTGGAGGCGCTGGGGCGCACCGAGGAGACCGCCGCGGAGCTGCAGAAGGCCTTCGACCTCCAGCCCGGCCAGCGTCCCATCCTCAACTCGCTGGTGAAGACCTACGACGCGCTGGGCAAGCCCTGCGAGGCGCTGGCCGCGTACCAGCGCTTCGTGGAGAGCGCGAAGCCCTCCGAGGCGAAGTCCGCGGAGGTGCAGGGGCAGCTGCAGGAGCGGGCCGCCAAGACGAGCTGCCCGGCCCAGGAGACCGCGGCGCCCGATGCGTCCGTGACACCCGAGGCGGCGGCGAAGCCCTGAGGCGCCAAGGCGACTACTCGGCGCCAGGGGGCATCAGCTCCTTGGCGACGAGGTTGCCCATCACGGCGTCCTTGGGGATGTAGCCGTCGGCGCCGGCCTCGCGGCAGATGCGCTGGAGCTCCTCGACGTTCTCACCGGAGCACAGCAGCACCTTGATGCCCTTGAAGAGGCTGTTGCTCTTGATGAAGCGGCAGAACTGTTCGCCGTTCACGTTGGGCATGCGCACGTCCAGCAGCACCAGGTCCGGGCGCGTCTGCTTCTTCAGGATGATCTTCGTGGCCTTGTCCGCGGTGTCCGCGACGTGGACCTCGAAGCCCTTGGAGACCAGATCCGCTTCGATGATCCGCGCGGTCATCTCACTGTCATCCACGATGAGGATGCGCGGCTTGCGCCCCCCGGCGGCCATCGGCGCCTTGGGGAGTCCGCCGGAACCCGTGGCGGGTGCGGCCGGAGCCGCGGCGGGAGCAGGGGCGGCGGGAGCCGCGGCCGGGGCGGGGGAGGGGACGGGGATGTTCAGCGCCGGGGCGCCGATCATGCCCATGACGCCTCCCAGCACGCCCTCCAGGCCTCCGCTCTTGAGGATGTAGCCGTCCGCGCCGGAGTTCTTCACCTTCGCTTCCAGCTCCTGCTCGGAGATGTCCGAGTAGAGGACGAGCTTGGAGGTGACGCCCTTCACCGTGCGGAGGTACTCGACGACGTCGTCGCCGAACATCTCCGGCATGTTCACGTCCATGAGGATGAGCGCGAACGGGCCCTCGGTGAGCTTCTGGTTGAGCGTAGCCAGGTCCGGCGCGCCAATGGCCTCGTAGCCGGCGGCCGTCAGGGCCCGGACGGTGAGCTCCAGAAGCATCGGGCTGTCGTCAATGACCAGTACGCGGGACATCGTCCTCCTCAGGGGCTGCCAGCGCACAACCCTACACCTTTGGGTCACGATGGACCATCGAAACGGAGAGCAGGCGGCCGGTCCGGCATTGGACGAAGGACCCTTGACCCCCTTTCTCCCGGTCTTGGATACTTCGCTGCCTTGACCCCGAACTCCTCCCCCCTCCAACGCGCCTTGCGCATGGCGCCAGACCGTACGGTGGCCGCCCAGGCCCGGCCGGAGCAGGAATTCTTCTGCTTCCGCGTGGGCGAGCTGCGCTTCGGCGTCCCCAGTGAGAACGTGCTCGAGGTGCTGCGTGCCGGGCTGCTCACGCCGCTGCCGCGCACGCCGTCCTTCATCCTGGGCGTCACCGGCCACCGCGGCCAGGTGCTGCCCGTGGTGGACCTCTTGCGCTTCCTCAGCAAGGGCGAGGCGCGCATCGGTCCTCGCACCCGCATCTTCGTGGGCGTCAGCGGCAGCTACGTGTCCGGCGTGGTGGCGGACACCGTGCTCGGCCTGCGCCGCATCCCCGTGGCGGACATCCTGCCGCCACCTTTGGGCGGGGATCAGGCCGCGGAGCACCTGTTGGGCGTGGTGCAGGGTTCGGGGCCTTCGGATGGCCTGAACCTGCTCAACTTCTCCAAGCTCCTGCAGACGGCCCGTCAGCGCGCGGTGGTGCGATGAGCGGCAACGTCCTTTTGGATGAGGAAGCCCCCGAGCAGGAACGGGCCCTGGGAGAGGTGGACGTCCTCTTCTTCCAGATTGGTGATTCGGAGTACGGCACGGACGCGTCGTCCGTGCTGCGCATCGACCGGGCGCTCCCGGACGACCTGACCGTGCGCGAGCTGGGCCTGCCCCACAAGGGCCACCGCGCGCTCGTGTTCGACACCCCCGAGGGCGAGGGCCACCTGAAGGTGGACGGCGTCAACGGGGTGCGCTCCATCCCGCTCGCCGGGCTGCGCCGCATGCCGGCCGCCGCCGCGGCGGCTTCGTATGCGGTGGGCGTCTGCCTCGACCTGGATGAAGGGGCGGGCCGTCCCGTGTTGCTCATTGATTTGGCGGAAACCTTGAAGACGCAAGGAAGGCACTGACACACATGTCCCTGGAGAGCCCCAACGAGAAGCCCGCGAAGTCCCGCGGCGCGAGGAAGTCCCCGGGCGTGAAGGCCGGCGCGGAGTCCGTCATCGCCAACACGGTGACGGATCCGTTCAAGCCCTTCACCGACACGTTGATGTCGGTGCTGTCCGGCAACCTGAACGCGCGCGTGCCGCAGGACCGCGTGCAGGCGGACCCCACCGGCTTCGGCCACCTGCTCAACCAGGTGCTGGAGCAGTTCTCCTCCGCCGAACACCGCAAGCAGGTGGCGGCGCAGGAGATCGATCAGGCGCTCGACTCGCTCATCATCCTGGTGCGTGAAGGCGACCTGTCGCGCTGGAACACGTCCACCGAGGACCCCCAGCTCGGGCCCCTGCTGGAGGGCTTCGGCAAGGTCATCGAGACGCTGCGCATCTTCGTGCGGGAGATCAACGAGGCCGCGCTGCGGCTGTCGTCCTCCGCCAACCAGGTGCTGGCGGCGTCCACGCAGCACGAGACGTCCTCCACCGAGCAGGCCGCGGCCATCCACGAGACGACCGCGACCATGGAGGAGCTGAAGCACGCCTCCGCGCAGATCGCGGAGAACGCGGGCAGCGTGGCGCGCGTGGCGGAGGAGACGCTGGGCGCGGCCCGCGCGGGCCGTGGCGCCATTGGCGAGTTCATCCAGGCCATGCAGCAGATCCGCAGCGACGGCGTCGCGGTGGCGGACTCCATCTCCAAGCTGTCCAAGCGCGTGGAGCGCATTGGCACGGTGGTGGAGGTCATCGACGAGATCGCGGACCGCTCCGACCTCCTGGCGCTCAACGCGGCGCTGGAAGGCAGCCGCGCGGGTGAGGCGGGCAAGGGCTTCTCCATCGTCGCGGCGGAGATGCGCCGCCTGGCGGAGAACGTCCTGGAGTCCACCAAGGAGATCAAGAACCTGATCACCGAGATCCGCGAGGCCACGCAGGCCGCCGCGGGCGCCGCGGACGCGTCCAAGCACGCCACGGAGTCCGGCGAGAAGCTGGGCGCGGTGGCGGCGCAGGCGGTGGAGGGCATCCTCGCCGGCGTGCAGGAGACGAGCGACGCGGCCCGGGTCATCAACCTGGCGACGCAGCAGCAGCGCACGGCCACCGAGCAGGTGGTGGCGTCCATGGCGGAGATCGAGGATGTGACGCGCCAGACGACGCAGGCGTCGAAGCAGGCCACCGGGGCGGCCGCCGAGCTCACCCAGCTCGCGGGCCGGCTCGCGGAGCTCATCAAGCGGTTCAAGGCCGACTAGGCGTTCTCCTGAGGGGAGAAATGGGTCGAGGGGCGCGCATAGCGCCCTGACGCCCGCGACCCATGGACACCGAGGCCCTCAAGAAATCCCTCCTGAAGAAGTTCCAGGAGGTCACGGCCGACCGACTCCAGAAGATCCAGCTGGGAGTCATCGACCTGGAGAAGGAGACCGCGGATCAGGCCGCGGACGACGTCGCGCGCGAACTGCACACGATGAAGGGCGAGGCCCGCATGTTGGGCCTGGCCGCCATCGGGCAGCTCGCGCACGCCGCCGAGGACGTCCTGCGCGCCGAGCGCGAAGGCAAGACGGCCACCGAGACGGCCACGGACGTCATGCTCCGTGCCTGCGACGTGCTGTCGGACCTCATCGAGGACCTGGACGCGGCCCACACCGGCACGTCCGTCACCGAGGAGATGGTGAAGGCGTTGTCGGAGGTGTCCGGCCACCCCGTGCCCGCGCTGGGCCCGGTGCGCAAGCCCGCCGCCCAGCCTCCGCCCGCCGCGCCGCCCAAGCCCGCGGTGCAGGCGCCGGTGGCACCTCCCGCCGCGGTGGTGCAGGCCCCCGTGCCTGCCCCGGCGCCCGCGCAGGCCACGCCCCGTGTGGCGGAGCCTGTCGCCGTGGCCGCTCCGGCCGCGAAGGAAGAGGAAGCTCCGAGCGCCGCGAAGAGCAACTCCATCGCGGACCGCAGCATCCGCGTGAACGTGGAGGTGCTGGACTCGCTGGGCCTGCTCGCCGGCGACCTGCTGGTGGAGAGCGCACGCGGCCGGCTTCGCAGCACGGAGACGGCGCAGCTCTTCGAGCGCTTCAGCCGGCTGGGCGACCGCTTCCTGCGCATCTCCGAGGACGTGGACGTCCCGGACGCCATCCGCGCGGAGCTGGAGCGCGCGGAGGCGGACCTGCACATGCTGCGCGACGACGCGTTCCGCTTCGTGCGCCGCAACGGGGACGGCATCAACACGCTGCACGGCAACCTGGCCCAGCTGGCGGACCACGTGGCCGAGGCGCGCCTGGTGCCGCTGTCCACCGTGTTCGACGCGTTCCCTCGCGCGGTGCGCGACATCGCGAAGACGCAGAACAAGGAAGTGGACCTGGTCATCGAGAACGCCGACATCGGCGTGGACCGGTCCATGCTGGCCGACGTGCGCGACGCGCTGGTGCACCTGCTGCGCAACGCCGTGGATCACGGCCTGGAGTCGCCGGACTTCCGCCAGCAGATGGGCAAGCCCGCCCAGGGCCGCATCCGCATCCGCGTGCGCGTGGACGGCGATATGCTCCACATCGAGGTGGAGGACGACGGCCGCGGCATGGACACCGAGCGGCTCAAGCAGGTGGCCATCAACAAGCGCCTGCTGTCGCCGGTGCAGGCCGCCGCGCTATCGGAGCGCGAGGCCATCGAGCTCATCTTCCGCCCCGGCTTCTCCACGCGCGAGCAGGTCAGTGAGCTGTCCGGCCGCGGCGTGGGCATGGACGTGGTGAAGCGCAAGGTGGAGACGCTGGGCGGGTCCGTGGGCGTGCAGAGCCGCCAGGGCCGCGGCACCACCATCACGCTGCGCCTGCCCCAGTCGCTGGCCCTCATGAAGGTGCTGCTGGTGCGCCTGGGCGACGACGTCTACGGCATGCCCGCCGCGGACGTGGTGGCCGTCATGCGCATCAAGCCGGATGACCGCATGGAAGTGTTTGGCACGCTGGCGGTGCGGCACCGGGGCAAGCCCACGGCGCTCGTGGCGCTGGGGCCGCTGTTGGGCCTCAACGGCGGCAACCGCTTCGACAAGCCCCCCGCGGTGGTGGTGCGCCACGGCGACGACTATGCCGCGCTGGTGGTGGACGGCTTCGTGGACGAGCGCGAGGTGGCGGTGAAGCCCTGCGGAGGCGAGTTCCTCAAGGGCGCGCCGTTCATCGCGGGCACGGCGGCGCTGGAGGACGGGCGCATCGCGGTGCTCTTGCACGTGCCGGACATCATGACGGAGGTGCGCCGCATGGCCCGCCCCGTCACCCAGGCGCCCGCCAGCCGCCGGCTGCGCGTGCTGCTGGTGGACGACTCGCCCATCGCGCGTGCGACGGAAGGCGCGCTCGTCAAGGCGCTGGGCCACTCCGTGGAGGAGGCCCAGGACGGCGAGGAGGCGTACGTGAAGGTGCAGTCGAACACGTACGACCTCATCCTCACGGACGTGCAGATGCCGAAGTTGGACGGCTTCTCCCTCACGCGGCGGCTGAAGGGCACGCCCGCCGTGGCGCGCATCCCTGTCATCATCCTGTCGTCGCTCGCGTCGCCGGAGGACAAGCGGCGCGGCCTGGATGCGGGCGCGGATGCGTACCTGGTGAAGGGCGAGCTGGGGGTGGAGATCCTGGCGCAGTCCATCGATCGGCTGACCTGAGGAGCCTCTCGTGGGCGGCGGCACGGCGGTGATGGGACTGGCGTTCCGGGTACTCCTGGTGGGGCGGGGCCTGCGCGCGCTCGTGCGCGGGCTCTTCGAGGGCGAGTCGCTGGTCGCCGTGGGCCCACCCGAGGCGGACTTCGTGGGTGCGGAAGCGGTGGTGCGCAGGCACTTCCCGGACGTGCTGCTGGTGGACCTGGTGTCCTCAGAGGCGCTCAACGCCATCGAGCGCATCATGGCCCAGCGCCCCACGCCCATCCTCGCGCTGCACCCGGGGGTGCTCACCGGCCAGCAGGCGTTCCAGGCGCTGGCCCTGGGCGCGCTGGACGTGATGGACCGGCCCATGACTCCGGGGCCGGACTTCTGGCACTCGGTGAACCGCAAGCTGGTGATGCTGGCGCAGGTGAAGGGGGTGCGCTCGCCGCCTTCCTCGTCCAAGGCAAAGCAGCCGGTGCTGGAAGGGCCCACCGCGCCGTTCCCCCTGGTCGCGCTGGCTGCCTCGCTGGGCGGGCCGAAGGCCGTCGCGACGGTGCTGCGGATGATTCCGCGGGGATTCCCTGCGCCCATCGCCTACTGTCAACACATCAGCCAGGGCTTCACGGAAGGCCTGGCGCACTGGCTGTCCACGGAGACGGCGCTGCGCGTCGTCGAGGCGACGCATGACGCGTGGATGGAGCCGGGCACGGTGTACATCGCCCCTTCGGGAGGACATCTGCTGGTGAAGCCGGACGGCCGTCTGGAACTGGATACAGGACCTGCCCTGCGGGGCTTCCGCCCCTCGTGTGACATGCTGCTCACTTCGGCCGGGGAGTCTTTCGGCAAGAGGTGCATTGGCGTCATCCTGACGGGCATGGGCCGAGACGGCGCCAGGGGGTTGAAGGAGATTCGCGAGCGGGGCGGGCGCACCATCGCGCAGGACGAGGCCACGTGCGTCGTCTACGGCATGCCTCGCGAAGCCGTGCTCCTGGGGGCGGCGCAGCAGGTGCTGCCGCTGGACACCATCGCGCCGACGCTCGTGCAGTGGGTGGACGCGTGCTGAACGTGGGCAACAAGGTGCTCCAGCAGCTGTCCGCGCTCCTCCTGGAACGCGCGGGGCTGAAGATCACGCTGGATGGCTACCACAGCCTGCGGCTCGCCCTGTCCACGCGCATGCCCGTGCTGGGGCTGAGCGACCCGGAGAAGTACCTGCAGAAGCTGACGAGCGTGAGCGGCGAGGAGGAACTGCGCGCGCTCCTGCCGCTGGTGACGGTGGGGCACACGGAGTTCTTCCGCGACGCGAAGCAGTTCCGCGCGCTGGAGCAGAGCGTGCTGCCGGAGCTGCTCGCGCGGGCCCGGCGCGAGATGCGCAAGGTGTCCATCTGGTCCGCGGGCTGCGCCACGGGCGAGGAGCCCTACAGCCTGGCGCTGGTGATGGCGGAGCTGGGCGCGCTCGCGGTGGAGGTGGACCTATGGGCCACCGACCTGAACCTGGCTGCGGTGGAGGCCGCGCGGCAGGGGCGCTTCACCACGCGTCGCGCGATGGCCATTGGGCCGGAGCGGCTCAAGCGCTTCTTCCGGCCCGTGGAGGACGGCTACGAAGCGTCGCCCATCCTGCGCGAGTACATCCGCTTCGATGGTCAGAACCTGGCCGCGCCGGTGTTCGACAAGGTGGCGCCCGCGTCGCTGGATCTCATCCTCTGCCGCAACGTCATCATCTACTTCGACCTGCCCACCATCCGCGGGCTGATGGACCGCTTCCTCGCGGCGCTGCGTCCGGGCGGGCTGCTCTTCCTGGGGTACTCGGAGAGCCTGTTCAAGGTCTATGACCGCTTCGAGATGATCGAAGTGGACGGCGCGTTCGTGTACCGGCGCCCCCTGGGCGAGCGCCCCCGTCCGCCCCCGCCGCTGGCGCCCCTGGCGACGGAGCCGCGGCCGGGCAGCCCCGAGTCCTTCGCCGTGGAGCTGCGCCAGCGGATGCAGACCAACGCGGAGACCGCGGCGAGGCTGCGCGCGGGGGGCCTGGCCGACGCGGCGAGTGCCAAGGTGCCGGATGCGCCCGTGCGCAGGCCCACCCTGGAGATGCCCGCGTTGGGCGCGCTGGGACGCCGCACCGGAGAGTTCCCCGCGGTCCGGCCGGAACCGACCCGCACCGGGGAGTTCCCCGCCATCAAGCTGGATGCGTCCCGGCCCGTGGAGCCTCCGCGCCGGACCGCGACGACCGGTTCCTTCGCGGCGGTGCGCGTGGAGCCGCCCGCGTCCCGGCCCCTGGCGGAAGCGCCGCCCGCGCGCCCCAGCGGTTCCTGGCCGCAGCTGCTGCCGCCCGCGGAGCGCTTGAACATGGCCGTGCGGAAGATGGGGCAGGGCGACTTCCCCGCCGCCATCGACGGGGTGAAGCGGCTGCTGGTGGACGAGCCCTCCGACCTGGACGCGCTCCTGACGCTGGGCAACCTGTACTCGCTCACCGGCCGCATCGACGAGGCGCGCGACACCTTCGGTCAGGCGCTCCAGCGCGAGCCGCTGTGCGTGGAGGCGCGCGTCTTTGGCGGGGTGGCGGCGATGCAGGCGGGGAGCCTGGCCGAGGCGCGCTCCGAGCTATCCAAGGCGCTGTTCCTGGAGCCCACGCTGGCCATTGGCCACTACCTGCTGGCCCAGGTGCAGGAGCGCACGCAGGACTTCGAGGCGGCCCGGCGCAGCTACCGCAACGCCGTCGCGCAGCTGAAGTATCCGCAGCGCCCGTTGGCGGGGCACTACCCGGAGATGCTCGACTCCGCGGAGGCCATCTCCCGCGCGGCCCGCTATGCGCTGGCCGCGCTGGAGGAGCAGCCGGGCTGAATCACACAGCCCGGCGGAACGACGTCAGTCCAGGTTGCCCTTCACCTGATCCAGGCTCTTGGACGGATCCAGCACCGCGCCGAACTTCTTCTGGATGTACGTCTTGGCCTGGTTGCGCAGCAGCATGCCGGGGTCGGTGCCCTCGCCAGAGATGGCCTTGTCGGTAATCACGAAGCTGGCGTCCAGGTTGATGCCCATCACCTTGCCGACGAGCTTCGCGCCTTCCTCGCCCTGCCAGTCGGACTTCACGCCGTACTTGGAGCCCCAGTACTGCAGGAGCTGCTCGACGCGCTTCTTGACCTCGTCCTTGGGAAGGTTGTGGGGGACCTCGAACTTCATCGTGCCCATGGCTGACTCCTGAGTTCATTCCGCGAAAGCGGGTGCGTCCGTCCGGTTTAGTGACCTCGGGCCGGAAAGTGAACCGCCGTCTTCAGAAGTGTGTCCACCGGCTGCCTACCGGGCGCCCCAGCGCTCCAGGTACGGGCCCAGGTCGAACTTCTCCGCGGTGCGCAGCGAGCTCATGGGCCGGACCTTTCCAATCACCGCGCGCTCCTGGAAGGGCCGGTCGTGCAGCCCCAGGACCCACATGAAGTTGGAGACGCTCGCCGGGTCGCGCCCGTCCACCGCGTAGGTGTCGTTGAGCCGCGCGATGCGGGCCAGCGCCTCCTCCGGCGTGGGGCTCCACTCCAGGATCTTCTTCCCCCACAACATGCGCAGGTAGTTGTGGATCCGCCCGCGCTCCCGCAGCTCGCGCTGCGACGCGTTCCAGAGCGCGTCCTGCGTGCGGCCCTGATCCAGCTCCTCGAAGGAATAGAGATGCGGGCGCGGATCCTTCCGGTGGCGCGACAGCGTCTCTCGCGCCCACGGGGGCAGGGAGTCCACGCTCAGCTGCTTCGGGCCGGGCGTGTGGAAGCAGTAGTTGAAGCCCAGCTCGCGGCGCACGAGCAGCTCCTCCACGAAGGACTGCACGGCGGGGTGGTCCTTGCCCTTCGCCGCGATGGCCGCGCGCGCCGCCTCGCCGGGGAAGAGGTTGCCCCAGTGGAACCAGGGCGACAGGTTGGACTGCTGGCCCAGGCCCGGATCATTCCGGCCGGTGTCGTAGCCCTCCAGCCGCTCGTCGAGGAACGCGTCCAGGGCCTTGAGGCCCGCCTTGCGTCCGCCGCGCTCGGAGAGGGGCTTCACGGAATGATCCAGCGCGAACGTGTCCAGCGCGGCGCGGGCCTGCACGGCGTCGGACAGCTCGAAGTCCGGCTGGAGCTTCGCGCCCGACACGTGGACCTTGCGCCTGGGCAGCGTGCGCTCCAGGTACTCCGGCCACAGCTTGCGCAGCTTGGGGCGCAGCGCGTACGCGCCCACCTGGGCCGCGGGGATGCGCTGCATGGGCACCACGCAGGAGGCATCCACGGCGATGAGCGGCACCCGCAGCGCCTTCGCCGCGCCGCGCAGGTGGCCCGGGATGATGTACGTGGGGAACAGGTCCGACACGACGGCCGCCGCGCGCCGGCCCAGGCTCGCGAGCCGCGGCTTGTGTTCCTTCTTCGTGCGCGGCAGCTCCAGCCAGTACGGAAGGCCACGCGCGGTGCAGCCCTTCGCCATGTCCGCCATGCCCTCCAGGGCCCACGCGTGGAGCCGCTCCGACGCGTAGGGGTAGTCCGGGCGGATGGCCTGGTACACGACGACGGGCAGGCCCAGGTGGTTGCCCAGCGCGATGGCGGCGTCCAGCGCGTGGTTCTCCTCCCACCGATGGTTCACCATGCACCAGTAGAGGACGAAGTCGCGCTGACCCGGAGGGAAGGGGGCCTCGTTCACCGCCTGCACGCGGGCGGAGTCGACGCCGAGTTCGGACCACGAGATGCCTTCAGGCATGGGCGCGCGAGAATCTTCGACACGCGGCGGAAAACCAACACGCGCGCAACGGTTGTGGTTTTCTGCCGGACGGCCGGACCCAAGGAGCCCCTCGCGTGTCACACCGTCGAACCTGGAACCTCCCTGTCACCGTCCTCGCGATCGCGCTGATGCTGCCGGGCCTCGCCCTCGCGCAGGCGGGTGGCACGGGCGTCTATCCTGCGCCGCAGCCGCCGCCTCCGCCCGCGCCGGGCATGTACCCCGCGCCGTCCTCGCAGGCCGAGCCACAGGCCGAAGAACCCCGGCCCGTGACGCCCTCCGGCGACGCCGACGGGCAAGCGTATCCGCCGCCCACACAGGCCGCGCCCCAGGCGAACCCGGATGAAGAGCCGCCCCGCGCGAGCGACGCGCCCCTCGCGCCGCCGGATCCGGACCGCCTGCGCACCGAGCCGCAGGCCCCATTGACGGAAGGCACGCGGGAGGTGCGTCCGGAGTCCATCCGCGACGAGACGGCGACGGCCGCCTCGCGGATCCGCCCGCCGCCGGAGGACAACGGCGTGTTCCTGGATGGCCAGCGCCGCCGGGGGCCGTTCCTGTCCGGTCCGGGCAGCACGCGCTTCGTGCTGCACCACACGGCCCTGGGCGCGCTGGGCGGCTTCTTCACGCAGGCGTTCAACAAGGAGTTCAACTTCGACCGCAGCTCGCGCGAGTCCATGCTCGCGGGCACCCTCATTGGCGCGGGCCTGGGCTTCGGCGCTTCCGCGTGGTGGCAGTTCAACAACTGGGTGGACACGCCCATGGCGAACTTCACCATCCTCAACTCGGGCATCGGCGGCATGTTCCTCGCGGGCTTCATGGACCTCATCACCCAGGACCCGGGCGTGCTCACCTGGTCCGCGTTCCTGGGCGCGGAGCTGGGCGCGTGGCTGACGGCGGGCATCGGCGGCGGGCAGCTGCCGCTCTCGGATGGCCTGCTGGTGGCGTCCGGCGCGGGCTGGGCGGCGGCGTACAGCGCGCTGTTCCTCGCCATCGTTCACTTCTCCGGCACGTCCATCTCCGGCAAGACGTGGAAGGACATGCTGCTCATCTCCCCGGGAGTGGGCGCGGGCGTGCTGGCCCTGGCGACCATGCGCTACAATCCCACGGCGTCGCAGATCCTCCGCGCGGACCTCTTCGGCGGCGGTGTGGGCGCGGCGGTGCTGCTCATCTCCGGCCTGGTGCTGGGCGGCTTCAACCAGTCCACCCCCTACGTGCTGTCCTTCCTGGGTTCCGCGGGCGCCATCACCACGGTGAGCCTGCTGTGGGAGGAGAGCGTGGACCGGTCCGCCCTGCGCAGCGCGAAGGACCGGCCCTACAAGAACGTCTGGTGGTAGACGGCCTGGCGGACGGGCGAGCAGGCGTCATGGCGCGGGGGAAGGGGCGGCATCACCTTTCCCCGGTATGGCGCGCGTCCTCCCGTTCTCGGCCCTCCTGACGTCGCTGGACTCCTCGCTGGAGCCCGGGGACGGTCCTCCTCGCGGCAACGCGGCCCCGCTGCCCACGCACGTGCGGCCCCTGCTGGAGGCCGCGAACCCGAGCGCCGAGCTGCGCCGGCTGCGGGACTCGGGCGGGTTGCTGAAGGACGCGCGTCCCGCCCTCTACGTCGTGGAGCTGCACGGCCCCGCGGGCCGCTTCTCCGGCCCTCCGGTGCGCTACCTGCTGTGCGCGCTGACGCCGGACGCGGTGCCGTCGCTGGAGCAGGACCCGTACCGGCCCCGCGCGTGGGAGGTGGAGCCCGCCGTCACGCTGGTGGCGGATGACCACGGCGCCCTCCGGGCCCTGCTGGCGGAGGCCGCCGCGCGCGGCATCTCCGTCTGGAAGGGGCAGTACGACGGCAGCCCGGTGTCGCTCCTGCGCATCGAACCGTCCCCGGTGTCCAAGCGCCTGCAGGCGGTGCTGGACGAGGCCCCCATGCGGCCCCTGGCGGCCCTGAGCGAGCAGGGCCAGACGCTGGCCGCAGTGGTGCCGCTGTCCGAGCCGGGCCTGGAGCTGTGCCCCATCCACCGTGCCCTGAAGGGCGTGGAGACGTTCAAGGAAGACACCTTCCTCACCCTGGTGGCCGCGTACGCGCGCGTGACGGAGCTGGACGCGCCCCTCACCACGCCGCAGGGACTCTCCGCCGCGCGCGAGCGGCTGGCCACGCTGGTGCCCGGACAGCACGCCGTGCTGCTGGTGCTGCCGGGAGGCCGGGGCCGCATCCTGCGCTTCCGCCAGGGGCTGGACCTGGCGCACCTGAAGGGCGCGCCTCGAAACCCCACGCTGCGCAGCCTGGACCTGGCGCTGCTCAACGCGCTGGTGCTGCGCACGGTGCTGGGCATCCAGGAGCCGGAGGCGTCCGGACATCCGCAGGTGTTCCCGGTGCACGGCCTGGAGTCGCTGGTGGCGGGTGTGGAGTCCGGCACGTTCCAGGCGGGCTTCGCGCTCAACCCACCGCCGGTGTGGGAGGTGAGGGCGGTGATGGAGGCCCAGGCCACGCTGCCGCCGCGCACCCTGCGCGTGGAGCCGCGTGTGCCCGCGGGATTGCTCTTCCTGGATCCCGAAGTCTGACGGCCCCCCGCGTGCGTGCGCTGACCGGCACCGCGCAGGACTGGCCCCATCGGGTGCGGCTGCGGTTGGAGCCCGGCCCGGGGGAGACGCTCGACGCCATCTGCGGCGGCGAGGTGCAGGTGCTCCAGCGACGGCTGGGCTACCGCTTCACGTTGGACCCCGTGCTGCTGGCGCACTTCGCGGTGTTCGACGCGGGGGCGCATCGGGGGAGGCTGCTCGACCTGGGCACCGGGTGCGGCATCATCCCGCTGGTGCTGGCCCGCCGGCTGGGGAGAGTGGACATCACCGCGCTGGAGCTGCAGCCGAGCCTCTTCTCCCTGGCCGAGCGCAACGTGTACCTGAACCGCTGCGAGGGCGCGGTGACGCTGGTGCAGGGCGACCTGCGGCTCGTGGCGGAGACGTTCCCCGCGAGCAGCTTCGGCCACGTGCTGTGCAATCCGCCGTACCGGGCGCGCACCGCGGGCCAGAGCAACCTGTCCCGGGAGAAGGCGCTCGCGCGGCATGAGATTGCCTGCGAGCTGCCGGACGTGGTGCGTGCCGCGGCGTACCTGCTCGTGCCCCGGGGCGCGCTGTGCATGGTGTATCCGGCGTCGCGCTTCAGCGAGCTGGTGTCGGTGCTGCGCACGTTGCAACTGGAGCCACGCACGGTGCGCATGGTGCATCCGCGCGCGGACCGGCCCGCGAAGCTGGTGCTGCTCCACGCGGTGAAGGGCGGACGGGCGGACCTCACCGTGCTGCCTCCGCTCGTGGTCCACGCGGACGAGGACGCGGCCTTCACGGAAGAGGTCAACGCCATGGTGGGCTGACACACCCACACGCCTTTCATGTCACCCCGGGTGCGGTGGGGCAGGGTAGACTCCTCGGCTTCGGGGCCGGGACCGGCAGCCCCGTCTCGTGAAGGCAGGGTGTGATGCGCGTGGACTTCCGTCGCGCCGTGCAATGGCGAATCCGGGCCCGGATGGCGGTGGGCTTGAGCAGTTGGGTCGCGGCGCTCGTGCTGTTCATGGGCACCCACGCGCTGGCCCAGACGCAGGCGGACCGGCTCTATCTGAGCTACGGCCTCTCCGGCGGAGGCTCGCTGGACGCGGGAGGTGCCCGCATCAAGGAGCGGCGGACCCTGGAGCTGCGCGTGCCGCTGCCGCCGCTCGTATTGGGGCGCACGTACCTGCTGCCGTCGGTGGGCTACGAGACGCGGTGGATGGGCGCGGACGTGCCCTCCGTGGGCGATGACGCGGTGGATAAGCAGTTCCACCGCATCCAGCTGGGGCTCACGCTCATCCGGCCCGTGGCGCCGCGCTGGTTGATCGTCACGGGCGTGATGGCCAGCACCCGCACGGACTTCCAGTCGTCCTTCGACCTGGCGCTGGACACGTCGTGGGTGGCGTTCGCGATGGCCAACTACCAGTTCGAGGACACGCCGGGGCTCGGCGTGACGTTCGGCGCGGTCGTGCTGTGGCCGTTCGACGCTCTGCCGGTGATCCCCATGCTGAGCCTGACCTACAACCGGGGCCCGTACGTCCTGGAGGTGGGCCTGCCCCGGCTCACGCTGCTGCGCAAGCTGGGCGACACGGTGGAGCTGGGGCTGGTGGGCGCGCTGGACATGCAGGTGCTGCGCACCCGGTTCGACCCGGAGCTCCGGGCGCTGAACGCCAGCTACCTGCGCGAGACGCAGGTCCGCGTGGGGCCCACCGTGAACGTCCACCTGGGCCGTGACCTGTGGCTCAGCTCGTCGGTGGGCCTGTCGCTGATCAACGACTACGCGTTGCTGGACCGCCAGCGCGACAGCCTGAACGTGCGCGGGCTGGACATGGGGACCGCGCTGTATGGTCGCGTCGTCCTGGGCTGGCGCCCGCAGCGGCCCCAGGCGAAGGCGAAGAGCCCTCGCCCGGCGCCCTGAGCATCGCGTAACGGGGTGGTCGCACCGTCTCCGCGTTGGACTTGCGTCCCGAGGCGTGGACGCAGGCCCCTTGCTGGCCACGGTCGGTGACACGTCCGGCCTTGAGCTGGCATGGGCCTTGATATCAACCAGCTCGGGACCGTCGCGCGAGGACTCACCCGTGGTTCGGTCTCTTTCCCCATGAAGGATTCCCCATGAAGCGTGCTGCACCGTTTGTCCTGACCGCGAGCCTCGCGGTGTCCCCGGCCGCCTTCGCGACCGACCCCTTCCAGACGTCGTCGCGGACTTCCCTCACGCTTCCAGCCAACGAGTTCTGGAACATCTACGGCCTGGGCTGGCACCTGACCGGGACGACGATCAACCCAGGCAACATGAGCAATGATTCCTATGGCGATAACAGCCCATGGAACGAATGGGACGCGCTCAAGTTCGCCTGGACCAATGACTACGGCGCCCGAACCAAGGTGAGAGGGTTTCTTGAAGAGACGAAAGTCAACGGAGTGTATCTCCCAGATCCCAGCACGCCGGTCGAGCAACCGACAGGGTTCGTCTGGTCGTGGAAGCTGAATGAGCGCTGGCCGGACGATTGTCTGGATTTTGATCCAGATAAGCCACTTCCCGAGCGTTGCTGGGACATCCATGCATGCACGCGCTCCTTCCACTTCGATCAGGTGCCGGCGTACATCAATGGCATCCACCTCATGTACCTGTGGACGCGGGACGCGGACTTCCTGAATCTGATGCTGCCCCGCGCGGAGGTCGTCATGGACTCCTACCTGCTAGGAACCATGCAGGGCGCCTCCGGCCTGCTGGTGATGCCGGGGACCGACAACGATGGCACCGCGAACGGGCGCCCCAGCACGTACATGGATCAGGTCCGCTCGGGCCACAAGGATGGCTGGGTGAATGCGTCCTTCTACTCGGCGCTCCGGGCCATGGAGGACCTGGAGACCGCGGCGGGCAACACCGTCAAGGCCCTGGCCTATCACAACCGCGCCAACGCCTTCCCGTCGCAGTACCGCGCGGGCCTCTGGACGGGCACCCGGTACGCCGGCTGGCGTGACGTGAACGGGAACCTCCACGACGCGGGTTTCACCTACGTCAACCTGCCGGCCTTGGTGCGCGGGCTCCCGTCCCCGGCGGACGCCGATCGTGTCCTCGAATGGCTGGATTCCCCCGCCGCGCCGACCCAGGGAGGAGCAGCCGCCAACAAACCCTACAACACGTCCGTGTACCAGGCCGTCTCCTCGCCGCGGTCCAACACGTTGCCGCTCACGAGCGACGAATGGGATCCCTGGTCGAACCCCGATCAGTCGACGAGCCCCAGCGGGGGGCTGCCGCTGATCTACGGCTCGCATTTCCAGAACGGTGGCACGTTCTTGTGGTTGTCGTACTACGACATCATGGCGCGGCTGCGTTACCGCCACGCGGACGATGCGATGCCCCGGTTCCAGCAGATGCTGACCCGGATGACGCGGGACTCGCGCCGTCTCACCTTCGACGTTCCGACCATGCCCTGGCATGTCACGGGCAGTTTCCGCGACATGAACGATTTCAATGAGTACAAGAATGAGGTTGGCACCAGCGGTGAGTTTTCAGAGTCTGGTTTGAGCGTCCTGCCACTGCTCTATGGATTCATGGGCGTGAGCGCGGACCTGCAGGGCCTGCACGTGAAGCCGGAAATGCCCACGGCGCTGCTTCACGCCTCGGTGGCTGACGTGGACTACCGGGGCACGCTCCGGAGCATCCAGGTGATCCGAGGCGAGGCGGTCGCGCAGCAGGACCGTGAAGACTACTCCCTGGACGTCGCGACCGAAGTCGGCACCGCCGTGCTGTCTCAGTCGTTCTTCCCGATGGCTGCCTTCAATGAAGTCGGCGTGCGCGTGGGCAGCTACGATGTGGACAGTGGCGTGGAGTTCGACCTGTCGCTGGAGTCCTCCAGCGACAATGGTTTGAGCTGGGCGCCCATCGTGACACGCCGTCTGTCTGGGGTTCATAACAGCGCGTGGGTGTATATGGCCGTGCCGCCGCAGCCCGCGAACAACTGGCGCTACCGCTTGACGATGCAGGCCCCTTCCAGCCGACTGGCGTGGTGGCGTGACCCGAACTCCACCGTGTTTGGCACTGCCATCCAGGGGGGCACGCTGCTGGCCGGGGACTTCAACTTCCGCGCCGTGCAGGCCCCGCAGACCGTGCTGCTCAGCCAGACGGGGGGGAGCGTACCGGATGCGCTGAACGGCACGCTGGGACAGGTCTTCGACGCCGCCCAGCCCTTCGATCGGGCCACGCTGCGCATCGGCACCTACGTCACCAGCACGTCGGGCTTCACCGCGAAGCTCTTCCGCGACAACGGCGAGGGCTGGAAGCTGATGGCGAAGCAGATCTTCAAGAACGTGGTGGACAACTCGGACGTGCCGATGAACTTCGCGTCCATGAAGCCCGGCCGCTACTACCTGGAGATCAGCGACGAGGTGGGCTCTATCGCGTGGTACCGCGACAGCGCGAGCAACCTGGGGCCCACGTTCTGGTCGGCCCAGAATGGCATCCCGCAGCCGGGCAACCGCACCTTCCAGCTCTTCCGTGGACAGTACACCGTCAACGTGCCGGAGCGGGGTGTGAGCACCACGGTGCTCGCCGGTGACCGCTACACGATGAGCAACTGACGCACCGCTTGCCCCGGGGAGTGGGACGTCGCCGCTCCCCGGTCCGTTGTCACGGGGTGGAGGCCCCGCGCTGCTCGGCGGCCTGGCGCTCCTGGCGGCACCAGGCGAGCTGCTCCTGGAGGGTGGCCAGCGGCACGGCCAGCTCCAGCTTGAAGGACGAGCCGTCCGGCCGGACCTTCGCGAAGTCCAGGAGCTGCGCCAGGTCGTCCTTGCCGTCCGCCTGCGCCTTCATGCGCGCCATGGACAGCGCGCCGCCCAGGGACTTGCCCAGGTCCGTCATCTTGTCCGCGTCCAGGCCCGTCACGTTGGCCACCATGGCCACGTCGCCGCTGGTGTCCAGGTGCAGCTCCACGTTCTGGGCCACGTCCGTCAGCCGCTGTGCCAGCTCCGCCTGATCCGGGCCCAGCAGCTTCGCCAGGGTCTCCACCGCCAGCACGCCGTACATCTCGCCGTAGGTGCTGTTCTCATCCAGCAGCGGTGGGCCTTCCTCCTGACCGCGCCCGTCCATGCGGTCCAGTACCGTCTTCACGGAGTCCGGCGACTTGCCGAACACCAGCATCTGGTTGTTCCAGGTGCCCACCGCGTTGTCCATGCGCCCGCGCTGCGTGCCGCCGTCCGGCAGGGCGAAGGTCGTGTCCCCCGGCTCGTACACGCGCGCGCCTGCGCCGTAGTCAGAGGACACGCGCTCGCCCAGCAGCTCCTGGTACTTCGCCTTGCTGAAGTCGCCGGAGAGGATGACGCCCTCGTCGGTGACGACCAGCCGGTCCAGGTCCTGGAGCGGATCCACGCCGCTCATCGCCTTGAACTGCTCCAGGTTCTTGCCGCCGTCGCGCAAGAGGCAGTCCATGAGCAGCTCGCCCACGGGCGAGTAGCGGAGCGCGTTCGCCTCGATGACCACCGCCGTGCGGCCCGGGCCTCGGGGCAGCGCCGCGAGCAGCGGATCCCTCGGCTTCACCGGCGCGGCCACGCCCGCGTCCACCACCGCGGGCATCACCCAGGTGCGCCGCTTCTCCGCGCGCTCCAGGTCCGGGCCCCGCATGCGCCGGGGAAACTCCACGTCCGGAGCTTCCGCGGGCGGCTTGTCGCCCTGGCCCGTGAACATCAGGACCGCGCCTCCGGCGAACAACAGCAGCGCCCCCACCAGCCACACCCTCCTGCGCCCGCGCGAATCCATGGTTCAGCAGTCCTTTCCTTCGAAGTGCCAGAAGCCCACGGAGAGGGCCCCCAGTCCGAACACCAGCACGCCGCCCAGCAGCATGCCCAGCGAACCCTTCTCCAGCGGCGTGGAGCTGGCCAGGTCCGCCGCGCGCGACGCCAGCGCGGACAGCCGGGGCAGCACCAGCGTCACCGCGTCGAACGCCGTGCGGCCGAAGCCCGATTCCAGGTAGCGCGACACGTCCGCGCGGAAGCCCGCGAGGATGCCGCCCACCAGCAGCACGAAGCCCGCCGCCGAGCACAGCGCCGCGCTGCGCACCAGCGTCGCCGTGGTGAGCATCACCGCGTACACCGCCGCGAACCCCACGCACGCCAGTCCCCCGGCGATGAGCGGCCCCACCGTCCAGTACCCCGTCTTCACCCCGAAGATGAGCGTCAGCCCGCCCGCGGCGTACACCGTGCCGCCCAGGGCCAGCGTCATCACCCCCACGAACGTGCCGGCCAGCAGGTGCCAGCGCTGCAAGGGCAGGGCGAGCAGGTGCTCGATGCGGCCGGGGGACAACAGCCCCGGCGCGAAGTCCGAGCACGCGACGATGCCGAAGAGGATGCCGCCGTAGAACACCAGGTACGCCGCCGCGCGGTACATGGGCCGCAGCGCCACGTCCACGGACATGATGTTGGAGCGCATCACCTCGCCGAACAGGCGCGTCGCCGCGAGCGCTCCGTCCACGACCTCCAGCTTGAGGCTGAGCGCCACGGTGGCCAGCACCAGCGTGAGCCCCACCATGAAGGCCATGATGAACTTGCGCGACGCCGCCTCGCGCAGCACGTAGCCGGCGATGACGAAGACAGGGCTCTTCATGCCGCCACCCCCGGCCCGCCGACAGCACCCACGAGCACCGCCTCCAGGTCCGCGCCCTCGCGCTTGAGCTCCATCAGCAGCGCGCCCGAGGCCCGGGCCTTGTCCAACGCCGCGTTGAGCACCGCCACGTCCGCCGCGTCCACCGAATACACACCGTCCTCCCGGCCACCGCCCATAGGTGCCACATCACCGCCCGGCGCCGCGCCAGTCCTTCCACCCCTCGCTGGATCCGCCACGGCCATGAAGCCCGCCGCCGTCAGCGCCGCCCGGTCCGCGCCGGGCGCGAAGCGCACGCGCCAGCGGGCCCCGGCCTTGGCCAGTTCCTCCAGCCGTCCCTCGCGCAGCACGCGCCCGTCCGCGAGGATGGCCACGCGGTCGCACACGCGCTCCGTCTCCGCCAGCAGGTGCGAGTTGAGGAACAGCGTCACGCCCTTCTGGACCTCCTCCTGGAGGATGCGGCGCACCTCCAGCCGGCCCATGGGGTCGATGCCGTCCGTGGGCTCGTCCAGCACGAGCAGCGCCGGGTCCCCCAACAGCGCCGCCGCCAGCCCCAGTCGCTGCCGCATGCCCTTGGAGTAGCCGCCGATGCGCCGGTCCACCGCGTCCGACAGGCCCACGCGCTCCAGCAGCCGCGCGTGCGCATTCGCGTCCGGCTTCAGTCCCTTGAGCCGCGCAACGGTGGCCAGGAACGCGGGCGACTTCCACGTGCCGGGCAGGTGCAGCCGCTCCGGCAGGTAACCGATGCGCGCGCGGATGGCGGGATCCTCCGGCGACCCGCCCAGCACGCGCACCGTGCCCGCGGTGGGCCGCACGATGCCGAGCACGCTCTTGATGAAGGTCGTCTTGCCCGCGCCGTTGGGGCCAATCAGCCCGAACGCGCTGCCCGCCGGGACGTGGAGGTCCATGCCCCGGAGGGCTTCATGGCCGCCGCGTCCGAACGCTCGGCGATACGTTTTTCGCAGGCCCTGCACTTCAAGGGCGGGAGGAGGAGTCGTCACGGTTATGACTGTAGACGACCCGCTGGGCGGATGATTGCACCCGCATGGAACCAGGGGGAGGGACGAGCGGCCCTGCATGCGGGCTTCCCTCCGCGTTCCCTCGTTCGCGCCGATGGGAAACGCCTTGCGCACCCGGAGAGCGCGTGGCGCGACGCGACACCTCGTCATTCCCGGGCGTTGCACTCCTGGGGGTTCCAACGGTGCCGCTGGTCCGGGCCCTGCAATGCCTGTCAGCGACCCGCGGGACACGCAGCCAACCCTCGCGGCCACACCACACAGGAGACATGGGCATGACGTGGGCAAACGGGACCGAGCAGCAGCTTCAGGACGCGCGCCGTGAGCTGGAGGCCGCCGAGCGGGAGCTGACCACCGGGACCGAGGCGGCGCGGGTGCGCTACGCCCGGGCGCTGTACGAGGCGGACCTGGCCGGCCGGCGGGCCGACCGCATGGCGCGCGATTCCCGCCGCCAGCAGCTGACCTGGCGCCCTGTCGCCGGCTGAGCAGGCGGATTCGCGACGCGGAAGGGGTGAAGCGCGGGGCCCGGCGGTTTATACCGGCGACCCATGGCCCACCCCGTCCACCGTCCCCGCAGGCTGCGCCGCTCAGCGGCCCTCCGTGACATGGTGAGAGAGACGCGCCTCTCGCCCACGGACTTCATCTACCCGCTGTTCGTCGTGGAAGGCCGGGACGTGCGCCGTCCCATCTCCTCCATGCCGGGCATCTTCAACCTCTCGTTGGAGCACGCGGTGAAGGAGGCGAAGCTCGCGAAGTCGCTGGGCGTGCCCTCCGTCATCCTCTTCGGCATCCCGGACCACAAGGACGCGCGCGGCACCCAGGCGTACGCGACGGACGGCATCGTCCAGCGCGCCATCCGGGAGATCAAGGCCGCGGAGCCGGACCTCCAGGTCATCGCGGACGTGTGCCTCTGCGAGTACACCGACCACGGCCACTGCGGCGTGCTGGACGGCAACCACGTGGCCAATGACGCCACGCTGCCCCTGCTGGCCCAGATGGCCGTCACCTGCGCGCAGGCGGGCGCGGACATCATCGCCCCGTCGGACATGATGGACGGCCGCATCGGCGCCATCCGCAAGGCGCTGGACGAGGTGAAGCACCAGGACACGCCCATCATGGCGTACTCGGCGAAGTACGCCTCCGGCTTCTACGGCCCGTTCCGTGAGGCCGCGCAGAGCACGCCGCAGTTCGGCGACCGCCGCGGCTACCAGATGGACCCCGGCAACGTGCGCGAGGCCATCCGCGAGACGGCGCTGGACGTGGACGAGGGCGCGGACTTCATCATGGTGAAGCCGGCGCTGTCGTACCTGGACGTCATCCGCGCGCTGCGTGAGAACTTCGATCTGCCGCTCGCCGCGTACAACGTCTCCGGTGAGTACGCGATGCTCAAGGCCGCCGGGCAGAACGGCTGGGTGGACTACGAGCGCGTGATGTTGGAGGTCCTCACATCCATCAAGCGCGCGGGCGCCGACCTGGTCATCACCTACCACGCCCTGGAAGCGGCCAAGCTCCTGTAGGCGACACCCGGGCGCGCGTGTTCGGCGGAAGGCTTGATCGCTTCCGCCGCTTGCGCCCAAATGCTCCGCACAACGATGCCCACCCAGAAGAAGCGGCCCGGACGCAGAACCGAGAAGCCTCCGCCCAGACGTGGCGCGACGTCCAAGGCTCGTAAGAGCCCCGCGCCGCGCTCCAGGTCGGGCCAGCGCCCCGGGAAGGGCCGCGCTCCCGTCATCCGTGAGCCGGGGCCGTTGCAGTACAAAGTGGTGGAGCTGTCCACCGTGGACGAGGGAGCGCTGGAGCGCACCTTGAACGAGTGGACGGCCAAGGGCTGGAACCTGGACGGCGTGCAGTTCGCGATGCGCGAGTCCTCCAAGCGCCCGGCCATGGCCTTCGTCTTCTTCACCCGCGAGGGCGAGGCCGCGCGGCACGACGAGGACGACGCGCGGCAGAAGCTCCTGCGCATGTCGGAAGGCGGAAGCCCCACGGCGCAGCTGGCGGCGGAAGCGGCCGGAGAGCACGCGCAGACGGTGGTGCCCTTCGTCCACCCGCTGTCCGCGCACGAGCGGCTGGCGAAGCTGGCGGGGCTGGACGAGCCGGAGCCCACGGAAGAAGGGCTCACGCTGGAGCCCGAGGAGTGAGCACCTCTCCCGAACGCAGCCTCATGGCGGAAGGCCGGAGCGCGGGCCGCGTGCTGCGGCTGGTGCAGGAGGACGCGGGGCCGGATTCGCCGTACCCGAAGGCGTCGCTGCTCCTGCGGCTGGGCGCGCGCATCATCGACTGCGCGGTGGCCTGGGGCCTGTACGTGGTCTGCGGCGCCGCGGGCGCGGTGGTGGCGCTGCTGTTCCTGCTGCTCGCGGACGGGATGCTCCAGGGGCAGAGCGTGGGCAAGCGCATCTGCGGCGTGAAGGTGATGCACCTGCCCACGCGCTCGGCCGCACGGCACCGGGACAGCACGCTTCGCAACGCGCCGCTCGCGCTGGTGGTGCTCTTGGGGATGATGCCCGCGCCGCATGGCGTGGTGGCCGCCCTGGCGGGCTTCGTGGTGATGGGCGGCGTGGAGGCGTGGCGCGTGCTGCGCGACCCGCTGGGCCTGCGGCTGGGGGACACCTGGGCGCAGACGCAGGTGGTGGACGGGAAGGTTGTCGCGGGCGCGACGGTTGCAGCCCGCACGCCGGTGGCCGCCACGCGCGCCCCGGGTCGTTTGATGTCAGCGGCGAAAGTGCGCCGCGGCAAGGCGTTCAGGAAAGGGAGACGGGGTAAGCCATGCGCATCGCGCTGACCTACAACCTGCGGCTTTCGGACTCGGAAGAAGAGGCGGAGTTCGACACGCAGGAGACGGTGAACACGCTGGCGGGAGCCATCGAGCGGCTGGGCCACCGCCTGGAGCGCTTCGAGGTGAGCGGCCCCGCGTCGCGCACCGTCGCCCGCCTGGAGGCGTACAGCCCGGACCTCATCTTCAACACGGCGGAGGGGCGCCGCGGCCGCTTCCGCGAGGCCTTCTACCCGGCGCTCTTCGACGAGCTGGGCTTCGCGTACACGGGCTCGGACGCGTACGCGCTGGCGCTCACGCTGGACAAGCAGCTCACCAAGCTCATCCTCTCCAAGCACGGCATCCGCACGCCGGGCTGGCAGTACGTGGAGAAGCTCAGCGAGCTGCAGCCGGAGAACCTGCGCTTCCCCGTCATCGTGAAGCCCAACTTCGAGGGCTCCTCCAAGGGCATCACCCAGGACTCCGTCGCGGAGACGCTGGAGCAGGTGCGCGAGAAGGTGGCGAAGGCGCTGGAGAAGTACCCGGCGGGCGTGCTGGTCGAGGAGTACATCAGCGGGCGCGACCTCACGGTGCCGTTCCTGGCCGCGGTGGACAACGACTACGACGGCGTGCTCGCGCCGGTGGAGTACGTCATCGACCCGGAGGCGTCCCAGGGCCGCAAGTACGCCATCTACGACTACGAGCTGAAGACGCGCCGGGAGAAGTCCGTGTCCGTGCGCGCCCCCGCGAACATCCCGGCGAAGATGTCCGAGGACGTCCGCACCATGGCGCAGAAGATCCTCCAGGTGCTGGACTGCCGCGACCTGGGCCGGCTGGACTTCCGCGTGTCCGACGCGGGCGTTCCGTACTTCCTGGAGATCAACGCGCTGCCCAGCCTGGAGCCGGGCGCGGGTATCTACGCCGCGGCGGAGCTGGAAGGGCTGCACCTGGACGGGGTCATCAACTCCATCATCCAGAGCGCGGGCAAGCGTCACAAGATCCGCGACAACAAGAGCCGCCAGGGCAGGCCCGCGCGCAAGTCCGGTCCGCTGCGCGTGGGCTTCAGCTTCAACGTGAAGCGCGTGAAGCCCAGCGCCACGGCGGAGACGGTGCAGGAGGACAGCGAGGCCGAGTACGACTCGCCCAACACCCTGCAGGCCATCCGCGAGGCCATCGCCTCCTGGGGCCACGAGGTCATCGACCTGGAGGCCACGGCGGAGCTGCCCACGGTGCTCTCCAGCACGCCGTTGGACATCGTCTTCAACATCGCGGAGGGCTTCAAGGGCCGCAACCGCGAGAGCCAGGTGCCGGCGATGCTGGAGCTCCTGGACATCCCGTACACGGGCAGCGACCCCGCGACGCTGTCGCTCGCGCTGGACAAGGCGCTGGCGAAGAAGATCGTCCGTCAGGCGGGCATCCTCACGCCCAACTTCCAGCTGATGGTCACGGGCAAGGAGCGCCTCAACAAGGAGTTCACCACCTTCCCGCTCATCGTGAAGCCGGTGGCGGAGGGCAGCTCCAAGGGCGTCGTCACCAAGAGCGTCTGCTACTCCGAGGCGGAGCTGCGCGACGTGGTGAAGGAGATCGCCGGCAAGTACCAGCAGCCCGCGCTGATTGAAGAGTACATCGGCGGCCGTGAGTTCACGGTGGGCCTCCTGGGCGAGCGGCGTCCGCGCGTGCTGCCGCCCATGGAGATCGTCTTCCTGGACAAGGCGGAGAAGAACCCGGTCTACAGCTTCCAGCACAAGCTCGATTGGACGGACCGCATCCGCTACGACGCGCCCGCGAAGATCGAACCCGCGCTGCTGGAGAAGCTGCGCACGGCGGCGCGCAACTCGTTCATGGCGCTGGGGTGCCGCGACGTGGCGCGCATCGACTTCCGCATGGACGACAAGGGGCGCATCTACTTCATCGAGTGCAACCCGCTGCCCGGCCTCACTCCCGGCTGGAGCGACCTGGTGCTGATCGCGGCGGGTGCCGGCATGGACTACCGGACGCTCATTGGCGAGATCATGGCGCCCGCCATCCGCCGCTACAAGGAGCGCGAGGCACGCCGGGCCCAGACGGAGAACCCGGCCGGTACGCAAGCGCCGCCGCTCAATAAAGTCGTGCAGCGGATTGAGGAGCAGAACGCGCGGGCCAATGCGTCGGCCCCCGCGGAGAACACGCCCGCGCCGCGTCCGGAGCTCAAGTCCTGAGCTTCCGCTGAAGCGCGGGCAGGGAAGGGGACGGTGCCCGAAAGGCGCCGTCCCCGTTTCATTTCAGCCGTCGTTGAGGGCCTGGGCCCAGCCCTTCTCGAAGTTGTCGTGGTACGCCTGCCACAGCGCGTCCGAGTAGTACTTCACCAGGTTCTCGTCGTTGTAGCGCAGCGAGTTCTTGGACAGGTTGTGCGAGCCCGTCAGCACCATCTTGCGCACCGTCCCGTTGAAGTTCCCCGAGTAGACGAAGTGCTTGCTGTGCGTGAGGACCACGCGCGGCGTGCCGTCGCCCTGCTTCACGTTGTTGGCGGAGGCGTCCTGCAACTGCCGCAGGGTGATGTTCTTCGCGCCGGTGAGCTTCGTTTTGATGCCCGCGTCCATGTCCGTGTAGAGCACGCGCACCCGGCAGCCCAGCTTGCCAATGCGCACCAACTCCGTGGCCACGATGGCGCGGCTGTCATTGAAGTGGTTCTGGTTCACGTCCAGCGTGCAGCCCGACACGTACGTCTTGATGTAGTCCGTGAAGTTGTTCGTCACGGTGTCGCTGGACAGCTCGTTGTCGTTGCCCTCGCGAGGGAAGAAGTACGCGGTCCACGGCGCGTTGGGGGAGTTGTAGTAACCCTGGCCCGTGGTGGGGTTGTAGTAGTCCGTCGTCTTCGTGCCGCCGCGCAGGTCGTTGTGGTAGCCGACCCAGTAGTCGTACCAGTCCCAGTCCTCGTAGCTGACGACCATGTCGTTCCAGTAGTTGTTCTGGGAGTAGGTGTTGTTCCACGAGCCCTGCACCACGACGCGCTGGATGCGGTTGCCCTGCGGATCCGTGGTGGTGGAGAAGGTGAAGATCTTGTCGTGCATGATGGTGCCCTCGCGGTCGAAGCCCGCGATGCACGCACTGCCCGCGCCCGTGCCATTGCAGCGCGTGAGCTCCAGCCTCAGGCCGTCCGGGCACGTCGCCGCCGGGGGCACGTAGCTGCTCAGGTCATGGATGACGCCGCCGGAGGCGAACTCCGAAGCGGCGCCGCCGTTCTGCTCGTCCACCACCAGCCGCACGATGACGCCCCGGCACAGCGCCGCCTTGATGGCCGCGTTCAGGTGGTCCGTCGTCCACAGGAACATGGCGATGCGGATGTAGGAACCCTTGGGGCTGTTCTGGATGAGCCGGGCAATCTCATCCTTGATGCGGTAGTCCCGCGTGCCCGTGTTGTCCGGCTGGTTGAAGACGGCGTAGAGCCCGGGCACGTTCGTCGCGCCCTGGGCCTGCTCCGCCAGGTTCGGATCCGTCTGCGCCTCGGGCTGACACCCGGTGAGCGCCAGCACCACCAGTCCTGCCACCGCCAACAGCCGTCTCATGACCTGCCTCCGTTTCTCCGCTGCCAACCATTTAAGCTGAAATGGTAAGGAAAGCGGAGAAAGCGGGAGTCAGTGTCATTTCGCGGGCGCGAAGCCGCCGTGGAACGTGGGCGGCAGGGCATGGTCGAAGTGGCAGCGCGCCACGGGCCCGTCCTCCAGGTGGCGCGCGTCCAGCACGGCGATGTGGGACGTGTCCGACTTCGCGTCGAACACCTGGGTGAGCACCCAGCCGTCGTCCTCCGCGCTTCCGCCGGGGCGGGGGACGACGACGGGCTCGGAGGGGTAGGTGCCCTCGCCCAGGGACACCTTCGTCATTCGCCCCGTGGCCATGTCCACGCGCGCCACGCCGTCGAAGAGGCCGCGCCGGGCTGCATCGCTGAGGTGCACGCCCAGGTAGAGCGTCTGGTGCGAGCGGCCCACGACGCCGGGGGCCACGCGGGGGAACTCGCAGCTGATGTCCGCACGCTGCTCGGTGCGGAAGGTGCGTGCCTTCAGGTCCACCACCGCCCGGTGCAGCATGCCCTTCGCGTCCAGGGACGTGGTGCCTCGCACCAGCTCGCCCAGCCACTGGTTCGTCGTGAAGTCGGGGTAGCGCACGTAGTCCACCACCAGCGTGTCGCCCTCTTCGTACGCATTGCCGAAGTGCCACAGGTAGAAGGCCTCCGTGGTGATGCGCACCGGGTGCGCCACGTCGTCGATGGGCACCACCAGCACGTCCGTGCCCGCCTCCGGCCGCCACCGCAGGTTCTCCGAGTACGAACCCACCCGCAGGAGCGCGCGGAAGAGGTTCAGGCGCAGCGGTGACAGGAAGAAGACGAGGTAGCGGTCCGTGGCGATGAAGTCGTGCACCATGGTCGCGCCGGGCAGCTTCACCGTGCCCAGCCGCTGGGCCTTGCCGCCGTCCGGCAGCGCGTAGAGGTCCGCCAGCGTCTCGCGGCCGTAGCGGATGCCGAAGTTGTAGGACGCCTTGCGCGACGGCACGCGGTGCGGGTGCGCGGAGAACGTCTCCACCACCGTGCCGTCGAAGTCCGTCTCGCCCAGCGTGGACAGGTCGTCCTGGGACACCTCCACCGGAATGCTTCCCTCGAAGAGCGCGTACAGCTTGCCGTTCCACGCCATCACGGACGTGTTCGCGGAGTTCTTGCGCACGTCGCGCAGCTTGTGCAGCAGCGGCGTGGGCGTGCCGTAGGCGCCGTAGCGCTGCGAGGACGCGTTGCGCTCCGCCACCATGGTGGGCGTGTCCAACAGCCGCGACGCGCCCGTCACCTCGTCCGCGCCGAAGCGCACGCCCAGCATCCCGCCGTCCCCGTCGAACCAGTGCTGGTACGGCCGACCATGCACGTCGAACGTCCACGGCCCCACCCGGTATAGCGAGCCCCGCAGCCCTTCCGGCACCTGGCCCTCCACCCGCAGCGGTTCGAATCCGTGCTGGCGGGGGAGCGTGCGGAACGCCCGCAGCCAGCCCGGCGCGGAGGAGGACATCGTCTGCTTCGTCGCGGTCGTCATGACGGCTCCCTTTCCAGTGCAACGTAGGGCGCGAGAGAACCCCGCGCCGCCCATCGTGTAGACACTGTAAACATCACATGTTTCCGCTGTCAACATGGATGTTGACGCTGGCAACTTCGCGCGGCGGATGGTCAAGTCACGCAGGCGACAGTGGGCGCATGAGGAGGCAGGGACGTTGGCGACGCGGGGCAAGCGGAAGCAGGCGGCGGAGGCACCGGAGGACAAGGGCCGCTACCACCACGGAGACCTGCGCCAGGCGCTGGTGGACGCGGCGGTGGCGCTCATCGACGAGGAGGGCTTCGGCGCGCTGTCCCTGCGGGAGGTGGCCCGGCGGGCGGGCGTCACCCACGCGGCGCCGTACCGGCACTTCGCGGACAAGGAGGCGCTGCTGGAGGCGGTGGCGCACGAGGGCTTCCGCGCCATGTCGCGCGAGATGCGCGAGCGCATGGCCCCGCACACCAGCCCCCTGGAGCGGCTGTACGCGGCGGGTGAGGCCTATGTGCTGTTCGCCGTGCGCCACCGGCCGCACTTCCGGGTGATGTTCGGCCCGCACTTCACCCGGCCCATGTCACCGCCGCCGGAGCCGGAAGGAGAGCAGGGCGCCTTCACGCTGCTGGTGAGCAGCATCGAGGCCGGACAGGCGGCGGGCCTCCTGCGCCCCGGCGAGTCGCGGCCCCTCACGCTCACCGCGTGGTCGCTCGTGCACGGGCTCGCTTCGCTGTTCGTGGATCGGCAGCTGGGTGAATCGCCTCAGGGCGCGGAGGCCGCGGAGGCGCTCGCCCGCGTGCAGACGCGGCTGCTCGTCGAGGGGCTGAGGCCGCCCGCACGCGGCTGAACCTTGGCGACAGTTGGTAGGGAAGCAGGGTTGACCGTCGGAGATTGTCGGGTACGGTCGGCGCCATGGTGCGGATACCGGAAGAGAATGGGCCAAGGGTCCGGGCGCGGGAGCTGGGGCTTCCGCTGGGGCGCTTCAAGCCGGGGAAGTACAACGCCATCACCGACGTCGAAGGCGTGCTGGTGGGCCACACCACCATCATCGAAGGCTCGGGGCCGCTGCGGCCCGGCTACGGTCCGGTGCGCACGGGCGTCACGGCCATCCTGCCCAACCTGGGCAACATCTTCATGGAACGCATGAGCGGAGGCGGCTTCGTGCTCAACGGCGCGGGCGAGGTCTCCGGCATGACGCAGCTCATGGAGTGGGGCCTCATCGAAACGCCCATCCTCCTCACCAACACCATGGCCGTGGGCGCCGTGTCCGACGGCGTGGCCAACTACCTGGTCCAGCGCTACCCGGGCATCGGTGACGAGCACGACGTCATCATCCCCGTGGTGGGCGAGTGCGACGACTCGTGGCTCAACGACATCTCCGGCCGCCACGTGCGCCAGGAGCACGTCTTCGCCGCCATCAACGCCGCGAAGTCCGGCCCGGTGCAGGAGGGCAACGTCGGCGGCGGCACCGGCATGGTGACGTGCGACTTCAAGGGCGGCATCGGCACGTCGTCCCGCAAGCTGCCGGAGGTGCTGGGCGGCTACACGCTGGGCGTGCTCGTGATGTCCAACTTCGGGAAGATGCACAACCTGCGCGTGGGCGGCCTGCCCGTGGGCGAAGTGCTGGTGGAGAAGTTCAAGAACACCCCCCACCGCGGCAAGTCCTACGGCTCCATCATCGCGGTGGTCGCCACGGACGCGCCGCTGCTCAGCCATCAGATCAACCGCCTCTGCAAGCGCGTGGGCCTGGGCATTGGCCGGGTGGGCAGCTACGCGGCGCACGGCTCGGGTGAAATCGTGGTGGGCTTCTCCACCGCGAACATCATCCCCAGGCGCACCCAGAAGATGGTCTACAAGATGAAGATCCTCCTGGATCAGCGTCTGGACCCCCTCTACGAGGCCGTGATGGAGGCCACGGAGGAGGCCATCCTCAACGCCATGTGCATGGCGGAGCCCATGACGGGGGTGAACGACAACTACTCGCCCGCGCTGCCCCTGGACGAGGTCCGCCGCTTCGTGGACGCCTGCCGCCCCATCTTCGCCTCGGTGAAGAAGCGCCCCCACCAGACGAGCGTGCCGGCCTCCAAGGAGCGCCCCAGCGACGAGGACCGGGAGGGGGACGTGACCCTGGGCGCCGCCCAGCCCACCCGGGTCCGCAGCGCGGAGGGCATTCCCTTCCCGACCCGGCCCGCCCCCAACGAGCCCCCCGCGGACGGGGAGCCCGGGCCTTCGCCGGAGGCAGCCCGGGCCCCCGACCCGGAGGACCCCGAGGGTTCCTCTTCCGGGAGCCCTAAGGCTTCTGATAGGTAAGCCCCCCTTTGCTCCATTCCGGAGACCAGGAGCCACCCACATGGCCAACAGCAAGAGCAAGCACCGCCGCGTGCAGATGAAGATCCGTCAGCACTGGAAGAAGCGGATCAAGAAGCAGAAGGAGGCCGCCAAGGCCGCCGCCGCCGAAGGCAAGAAGAAGTAGTTCGTCTTCCCTGGCGCCGCTCCCGGCGGCCCTGGCTTCACTGCCGGGTCGCCGTGAAGGGGCGCGCCAGGTTGCATCTGAGGGCGCTGGTCCCCTGGATGCGTGAGAATTGGCCGGTGAAGTTCCCGGACAGGCTGCCGCCCGGGCCGCCGTCCTCGGGTCCGCCGGTGTGGGTCGCGGTGATGCTGAAGAAGGTGCTCACCCCGCCGTCGCTGCTGGGCAGCGGCATGCCGGTCAGCGTCAGATCGCCGGTCGCGTACACCTGACCCGTCAACATCACCCCCGCCAGTGAGCCCGTGAGCATGCCGCCCTCGGTGCGCTGGATGGCCAGCAGCTCGCCGTCCGCCAGGGGCTGGACGTTCAGGTTCACGCACTCGCTGGGCAGGCCCGCGTCCCCCGTGAACGTCAGGGGATACGTGCCCTCCACGGTGGGGCAGTCGTCGGCGCAGGCCACGCTCTGGCTCTCGTCGCAGCCGGCCGGCCCGAGCATCAGGAAGGTGCTGGACACCACGGCGGTGGCGACGGCTGCCAGGGGAACGAAACGTCCAGAAGTCATGGATGGCCTCTTGGTGAAGGGAGGTGCGGACTTCCTGGTGGGAATAACCATTCCTACGTTGCGTGCAGTCGTTCTGGGGGACGGGGTGGGGCGGTGACGGCGGGCGATTCGAAGCGGTGGTCCAATTTCATCTTCGCGGGGCTGTTCGCGCTCGCGCTGATTCTCTTTTCACGCATCTTGCTGCCGTTCCTGATGCCGGTGCTGCTGGGCGGCTTCCTGGTCGTCCTGTTCATGCCCATCCAGGACTCCTTGGACCGGCGGCTCCAGGGCCGCAAGTCCCTGGCGGCCGGACTGTCCACCCTCGCGGTGTTCCTGCTGATTCTCGCCCCCCTGGCGCTGGTGGGCTGGATGGTGGCCCGCGAGGTGCTCCAGTTCGTGGGCCAGGCGCAGGACCTGTTGGATCAGGTCGACCTGCGCCACCACTTCCTCAACAGCCTGCCCCGGGGCCTGTCCCGCTACGTGCACTTCGACCCGGAGAGCTCGGAGACGGAGCGCCTGCTGATGACGGCGGTGTCGGGCGGCGCGGGGCTGCTCGCGGACCTGGTGGGCGCCGGCACGGAGCTGCTCGTCAACATGTTCCTGATGACGGTGGCCATGTACTACTTCTTCCTGGACGGCCGTCGTCTGGTGAACGAGGTGGCCCGGCTGATTCCCCTGGAGCGCCGCTACTTCGACGCCTTCTCCCACGAGTTCACGGACGTCGCGTACGCCATCATCTACGGCAACACCGTCACCGCGCTGGTGCAGGGCGCGGTGGGCTTCGTGGGGCTGCTCATCGCGGGCGTGCCGCACGCCGGGGTGTGGGGCGCGGCCATGGTGCTGGTGGCGCTGGTGCCGGTGGGGGGCACCGCGCTCGTGTGGGGGCCCATCGGCGTCATCCTCATCGCGGCCAACCGGGTGAGCGAGGGCGTGTTCCTGCTCGCGTGGGGCACGTTCCTGGTGGGCAGCATCGACAACGTCATCCGCCCCCGGCTGTGCGGCTCGCGCATGGCGCTGCACCCGCTGCTCGTCTTCCTGTCCATGTTCGGCGGGCTGGCGGTGTTCGGGATGATGGGCCTGCTGGTGGGGCCGCTCATCGCGTCCATCTTCATGGCCATGGTGCGCATCTACCGGCGCGACTTCCTGGGTCGTGCGCAGGAATCCCAGCCTGCTCCCGTGGTGTCCCAGGATTCCTCGCCTTCGCTCACCCCGCAGCCCGCGCCAGTGTCCTCCACGGCCAGCGTGGGTCACGTGATGAACGCCTGAGCCCCGAGCCTGGACTTCGCCCCGGCCCTGGGTGAACCTGCCCGGAGCATGACGACCACCCGAAGCGCGAGGGTCCTCTCGGGACTGCCGCGGACCCTGGCCCTCGTCGGAGCCCTGTCGGCTCCGGCCGCGGCGGCCTCCGACGTCCTGACGCCGCCGGCCTTCCATGGCACCCGGGAGTCCCCGGCGTGGCTGTCGCTGAGGCTGGGCAACGGGCCGTCGGGCAGGGCGAAGGCGGAGCCGGCACTGGAGGTGGGCGCGCCCACCTGGGTGCGGCTCAACCTGTCCTTCACCGCGACGTGGCGGCGCTACTGCGCGCGGCCCGGCGTGGACAGCTGCGGCGCGTACGACAGGCTGCCGGAAGAGGATCAGCTCGGGGACACGTCGGACTTCTCGTCGTCGTATCCGTACCTGGGGCTGGCGCTGGAGGCGGAGGTGCTGCCGCTGGCGCATCGCCCCACGTCGGTGCTGCGCGGGCTGGGGTTCCTGTTGGCGGCGCAGCGGGGCTTCTCCAGCTCCGACGTGACGCTCACCGGGGACGGCGGTCAGACGCCGGTGCGCGAGGTGGACGCCACGGACACGGCCTTCACCGCCCAGGCGATGTACCGCTTCTATTTCCGCTTCGGCACGACGCGGCCGCAGCAGGGCTACGTGGGCGCGCGCGCCGGCATCCAGACGCGCGCGTTCGACGTGGAGCAGTCCACGGACAACCCGCTGACCGGCACGCACCGCGTGTTCCCGTCCGTGGCGTTGGACCTGTCCGTGCCGCTGTTCAGCTCGGTGCGGCTGGACGCGTCGGGCGGGCTCTTCTTGTCCCCGAAGCCGGGGCACTCGCCGGACGCGGACGGGGGCCGGCGCGCGCTGGAGGTCCGCGACTACGGCACGTCCGTGTCCAGCTTCGGCTGGAGCGCGGAGCTGGGCGTGACCGGGGACATCTGGGGGCCGTTTGGCTACGACGTGGCCTGGCGGCTGGCGCACTTCAAGGACCGCTTCTCCGGGCCCGGCACGCTCACGGGTTGGAACAATGGCGGAGCGGCCGAGGAGACGTACTCCAGCCTGCACGCCGGCCTGATCGCGACGTACTGACGTTGACGCTGTCGGGCGTGCGACATCGCCCTGAAGCGCGGGTGTCGGCACTCCCGCACGATGACTACCCCTTGCCTCCACGGCCTGTCAGGGGCCGGTGACGCAAGGGGGACGCTTCTCGGTGCGAACAAGGCAATGGTGGGCGCGGGGACTGGCGGGGCTGGCGTGCCTTGCTCTGGTGGCGTGCGGCGGGGGAGAGTCCACGACCGGTGCTCCTCCCGACCCGGGCTTCAGCGACGCCGAAGGGCTGCCTCGGCCCGACGCGGGCACGGTGGATGGGGGCACGCAGCCTTCGTCCGACGCGGGCACGGATCCACGGTCCGACGCGGGCACCGGGACGCCGGACGCGGGATCAGGGGACGCGGGCACGGCCCCGCAGGCCTGCGCGCCCACGGCGGGTGATACGCGCTGGGTGCTGGAGGGCGAGTCCTTCACCGCGCAGGTGACGTGCGCGACGGGCCTCAAGGAGGCCGGGCTGCGCTTCGGGGTGAAGAACCTGCCCGCGGGCGCCACGTTCGATGAGTCCACCGCCACGCTGCGCTGGACGCCCGCGATGAACCAGGGCGCGGTGTGGATGCTCACGCTGGAGGAGCGCACCACCGGCGAGACGGGCACGCTCAAGGTGGGCGTGGCCAACAACGACAACGCGCCGGGCAAGGTCGACATCGTCGACCCCGTGGCCTACACGGAGGAGTACGGGCTGCCCGTGGTGCACCTGTTCTTCGAGGGTGGCCTGACGTCCGGCGGCTACCGGCCCGCGCAGGTGGTGTACCGGGGCCACCGCTACACCATCGAGGCGAAGTTCCGCGGGGCCACGTCCAGCGTGTTCCCCAAGCGCAGCATGACGTTCAAGTTCGCGGAGGACGACCTGTTCTCCGAGCCCGTCTTCGGCGACGGCTTCAAGGACCGCAAGCGCGTGGTGCTGATCACCACGTTCAATGACAACTCCTACCTGCGCTCGCGGCTGGCGTTCGACCTGTGGCACCGGCTGTCCCCGAACGCCGTGCGCATCCGCACCTTCAGCGTGGTGGTGTACGCGAACAACAAGTACCGCGGGCTCTACACGGCGGCGGACCACGCGGACAAGCGGCTGATGGAGTGGAACGGCATCGACGATGACTCCGACCTCTTCAAGGCCGACACCGCGGACGCCAACTTCTCCCGCTTGAAGCGCAACGGGCAGACGAAGGAGTACCTCCACTTCGGCTTCGAGAAGTCCGAGGGTACGCCGCCGGGCAACTTCAGCACGCTGCACGACTTCGTCGCGTGGGTGGCGGACTCCAGCAACGACCGCTTCCGCCAGGAGTTTGGCACGAAGCTGAAGGCGCGTGACTACGAGGACTGGTGGATCTTCAATACGCTCATCCAGGGCAATGACTCGCAGGCGAAGAACGCCTATCACGCGTTTGACCCGAAGGCCGGCGGCCCGTGGCGCTACATCCCGTGGGACCTGGACGCGAGCTTCGGGCAGAACTTCGACACCACGCGCACCAGCGCCACGGCGCGGCCCACCTACGCGTCGGACAACCTGCTCTTCAAGCGGATGCTGGCGGAGCCCACCATCGCGGGCCCCATGCGTGAGCGCTACCGGCAGGCCTTGAAGAACGAGGTGAGCGAAGCCGCGGTGCAGGCGATGATCGACGGCTACGTGCAGGAACTGGGGCCCAATGCGCAGCGCGACGAGGCGCGGTGGGCCACGGAGTACCGGAACTTCGCGAAGCCGCCCACGGGGAACGAGGAGTACGAGACGGGGTACGGCAACTTCCCGGAGTGGCACCTGCGCCAGGACTTCAAGACCCACGCGGAGGAGGTCGAGTACATCCGGCAGTGGGTGCACAAGCGCTGGGGCGCGTTCCAGTCACAGCTGCCGTGAGGTTGGCGGCGCGGCGGGGGGAGGACCTCGCCGCGCCCACCGGGACTACCACTGCGCAGGGTCGGCGTCGGCGAACGTCGTGCCGGCGGCGATTTCGTCAATCCAGATGCTGCGGGTGCCTTGGGTGCCCTGCATGTACCCGCTGTCGTGCCAGCCATTGGCGTAGAGGCCGACGCGGAACTGGAGATAGCGGTCATCCGCCACGGTGGTGGCCAGGTTGAACTGCTCCAGGACCTTCACGCCGTCGAACCACAGCTTGATGAAGCCGGTGTTGTCGCTGGCCCACTTCACCTGCATGACGACCTTGTGCCACTCACCGGCGGTGACGGTGGCCAGGTTGCGGAAGGTGGTGGTCTTCTGGTCGCAGACGGTGCCGTACTTCACGCGGGTCGTGAGCTGGTTGCCGGACAGCCACACCATGGTGGTGGGCATGTGGCCATCGCAGCCCGTGTCGGAGAAGTTCGCGATGAACTGGGCGATGTTGAAGGACTGCGGCTGGAACTGCCAGTCCTGCTGCAGCCGGAACATGAAGCCATAGAAGCCCGTGTCGCCCCGGCGGTACACGTTGTGCTTCACGACTTCCGAGTGGTAGCGCTCGGTGTAGTTCGGGTCGTAGACCTGCGTGGCCTTGATGGCGGTGGAGCCCTCATAGACGACGTTGGTCACTTCCTTCAGCGAACCGTTGTGCTCCAGGTTGAGCGAGTTCCAGCCCGTGAGGGTTCCGGTGTTGCGGAAGATCTCCGCCGCCTGCGCGCCCAGCCCCAGCGCGAACAGCGACACGCCAGCGGCGACGGCGAAATGCTTGGACCGCATTGAAAAGCCTCCACTGAAATTTTACGGCTTTGTTGCTATTTCTAGTTTTTCTAGCTTAGCAGGTTCGTGCCTCGTTTGTCTTGTTAGAGTGGAGGCTTCCTTCCAGGGGGCTCCATGACGGCGATGCGTCGGCTGTTGCTGTGGTGCGTGGGCTGGGTGCTGTTCTCCGCGCAGGTGGCCCTGGCGGCACAGGGGGAGATCGTGGCGCGTCCCCAGTGGACGGTGCCGGGGATGAGCTTCGGGTACTGGGAGTACCTGCCGCTGGGGTACGACGACGCGCCCACGGAGAAGTTCCCGTTGGTGGTGTTCCTTCATGGGACAGGGGAGGCGGGCAACGGCACCGCAGTGGGGCTGGAGAAGATCATGGCGCTGAACGCGCCGCCCCGGCTCATCCGCAACGGGCGCGACTTCCCGTTCATCCTGATCGCGCCGCAGCGGCACAACGCGTTCATCCAGGTGCCGGAGATCGACGCGATCATCGAGTTCGCGAAGGTGCACTACCGGGTGGACACGAAGCGCATCTACCTGACGGGCATCTCGGCGGGAGCGTTCCAGACGTGGGCGTACGCGGCGCAGCACTACGCGAAGCTGGCGGCGGTGCTGCCAATCGCGGGCAACGGCAACGGCCTGAACCTCTGCCCCATGGCGGCGGCGGGGCTGCCGGTCTGGGCCTTCCACGGCCTGGCGGACGGCACGGTGTCGCCATACGGCTCCATCGATCCGGTGAACCGGATGAACACCATCTGCTCGCCCGCGGCGAACCCCGCGGCGCTGCTCACGCTCTATCCCGGCGTGGGCCACGACTCGTGGGGTCTGACGTACGACGGCTCGGCGGGCCATGACGTCTACGCATGGCTCTTGAGCCACAGCCTCTGATTCGCTTCAGTCCGGTCCGCGAACGAAGTTCAATGACGTCCCATGAGCTTCGTTCGCGGGAGCAGGCGATGACGGACGGGCGTTCCTGGGAAGGCAACTGGAAGGTCCGCATCCAAGAACGGCTCCAGGAGCGCGGCTTCAAGTCGCTCACCGCGTTCGCTGACGCGCGGCCCGCCGTGCCGTTCGTGGAGCTCGCGGAGGAGCTTGGGAAGGACGATGTCGCGGGGGTGCAGGTTCTTCGTGGACTGCTCGCGGAGGCGGAGCGGAGCAAGAAGGTGACGCGTTTCGTGCGCGACGTGTTCGTGCGCCACTTTGCCTACAGCCTCCCGAACGGCTGGCCAGCCGTGATGGATGACCACTCCCGGTTCCTGGTCGCCAAGGCGCTCGCCTACTGGTCCACGGACATTCCTGAATCGCATCAAGCACGGGTCGATCAAGCAGGCGATGCGCTCGATGCCAATCCACCACCGCCGGGATGGCGTCCCCTAGGTCCCGATGACGAGCTCCTCCTCACGTTGCTGCCGGACGAGGAAGCCTGAGCCTCAGCCGCCGAGGTCCTTCAGGAAGAGGGGGGCATGCCCGGTGACGGTGACGCCGGTGGCGGACGCGGCGCCGGACCAGTAGGACCGCCGGGCGCGGCTCCATGGTCGTCAAGGGTCCTCGTTCATGCCGTCAAGCTGCTCCGTCGCAAGGTCGCGGTAGAAGGGTACGACCTCGACGGCGAGCACATCGCGCATTTCCTGTCGCGCGCCGTCCCAATCTCCCTGGCGCTGGAGCTTCCACATCCGGTGCAGTGCGTCTGTCAGGCGATTGGACCCGTCGGTGATGCGGCGGGCGCACTCGCGCAGGAGCGCAAGGGCTCCGGCGTCCGTCTGGAGCGCTGATGCGGCGTCGGAGACGGCCACTTCGGCGGCGGTCTGGAGCAGGAGCGCGCGCACGTCGTCACTCAGGGTCAGCGGTGCATCCTCGCGAAGGACATGCCGTGCAAGGTCGAGGAGCGGACTCCAGTCGGGTGGGTTCATTCGGCCCTCATCGCTTCGGCTTGGCGGGGCGGCAGAGATTGAAGGGCCATACGTGTTGGCCTTCGCACCGTCGCAAGCAGTCGGTGCAAGGGCCGGAGAACAGGCCGTCCGCGCAGGCGTTCCAGTTTCGCATGCACCTGTTCTTCCACTCGGGTAGGCGCGGGTCGTCAACGTAATCGTTCACATCCGCGTCGGAGTTGCTGTGTGTGCCGGTGGCGCCGACGCCCGCGGCAAGGATGGCGGAGGCTTCTGCGGCGGTGAGGCCGCATGCCTCCGGCAGACCGGGGTGTCGCTGGATGCAGTCCGTCTCGGTGTCCATGGCGATGGCGGCGCATCCCAGGCTCAAGGCCGTGAGGATGGGGGCGAAGTGGCGCCACCGAGGGGGCCTTCGAGCGAATCATGGTACGCGGACCCTACAGTGCGGCGCCGATGCGTCCACCCGCCTGAATGGTGTGTCACGGCGCGGGGCACGGCTCCTGTCGCGTGTCAGACCGGCCCTCGATGAGGAAGCCTGAGCCCCCGCCTCAAGTGGGTGGCGGAAGGCCGCCATCCCGGTTAGCTTCCGCGTCGCGTGCGGCGGCCCCAGGGTGGGGCTTCCGAGCCCGGACGAGGTGCGCCGTACCCGGTCACGACAAGACGACGCCTTCACGGGAGTCGTGCGTCATGTCGTCGTCTTGGATCCTCCTCATCATCGCCGGCCTGCTCGAAGTCTGCTGGACGCTGGGCCTCAAGTACACGCAGGGCTTCACCCGGCCGCTGCCCAGCGTGCTCACGGTGGCGGCCATCATCGCGAGCATGGGCCTCCTGGGCATCGCGGTGAAGCAACTCCCCATCGGCACGGCCTACGCGGTCTGGGTGGGCATCGGCGCGGCCGGTGCGGCCATCGCGGGCATGGTGCTCTTCCATGAGCCCGCCACGCCCTCGCGCCTGTTCTTCCTGGTGCTGATGATCGTCGCGATCATCGGGCTGAAGGTCACCAGCGGAACGCACTGACCGATATGGCCCCCCCTCGGTGACGTTTTCCCTCTCGCGAGGGACACGGACGTCCCGAGGGGGAGTCATCCATCATGTTCAAGCAACGCTGGGCCCCGGTGCGGGGGCTCGTGGCCGGAGTGTGTCTGGTGTCAGCCTTTGGCACCGGATGCGCTCCGGCATCGTCGGAGTCGCCTTCCCGTGCGTCCTCCGACGCTGTCGTCCTCGACGGTCCCTTCGTGGCCATCCCACGCGCGGTCACGGCCGCGCTGGGGAGCACGCCTCCCGTGACGGGGCGCGTGGAGGGGGAGTCGTTCTACCTGGCCATCCGCAAGCGCGACCTGGGCGAGCGCTACTTCCTGTCCGCCTGGCTCACGAACCAACATCCGGTGTCCGTCTTCGGCACGGGCTTCGAATCCCTCGGCACTCGCGTCGTGTCGTTCCGGGTGCAGAACGGCAAGCTGTTCATGCTCGACGTGGACGACACCAAGGTGCGCAGTGAGCTGTTCGTTCCGGAGGTGCTCCTGGACGCGTGGCCCATCGTCACCGGCCACCCGGCCTTCGAACGGCTGCCCCACGCGAAGGACTACGTGCTCGTGGATCCTTCCGCGGGCATGGACCGGGTGGGCGGCATCGACTCGCTCACGGGCATGTACACGGATGTCTTCACGCAGGAGCTGGCCTACGCCCAGCGCTTCCGCGCGCTGCCGGAGGGGGTGGCCTTCGAAAAGCTCTTCTCGGGCCACGCCGTCGACTCCATCGCGAAGCTCTACGCGGAGTGGGAGAGCACGGCTCTACCCGAAGCCATGCGCGTCTCCGGCACGCTGTCGCTGTCCCTGCGTCGCTACCGGGAAGGGGAGGGCTTCGTCGCGAAGCCCGTGCCCTCCGTGGACCACTACTTCGTCGGTGCCAGCAAGCTCGTGCCGAACACCGGGGGCGTGACCGAGCGGCTTGCCAGCCGGTGGAACGTCCATCCGGGCATGGCGCCCATTCCCTGGCTCGTGACGGACACCATCCTCCAGCTCCAGCAGGACCCTCGCTTCCAGGGCGTGGACCTGGTGGCCGCGGTGAAGCGCGGCGTGGAGGGGTGGAACCAGGCCTTCGGCTTCCCCGCGCTGTCGGCCCGGCTCGCCGGTCCGGGCGAGGCGCTCGGAGACCCTGGCAAGAACTTCGTCGTCGTGGACCTGGAGCCCACCGCGACGTACGCGGTCGCGGATTGGATTGGCAACCCGAACACCGGTGAGGTGCAGCAGGCCAGCGTCTACATGGGGTCGGGATGGTTCGAGGCCGCGTTGCGCCTCCACGGCCCGCTGGGCGCCGCGCGGGTGGCCGAGCCGTCCAGCCCCGCGACGCCACGCCTGCGGATGACCTGGAGCGACCTGCGTCCGGAGCTGCCCTGCGCCATGGTGGCTCCGTCCCTCGCGGAGACAGCCTCGATGGATGTCCAGACGAACGCGCGCAAGCTGGAGGACTTCCTCACGAACGTTGTGCTGCATGAGGTCGGGCACACGCTGGGCCTGCGCCACAACTTCAAGGGCTCCTTCGCGTTCCCCTCCAACTCCGTCATGGACTACGCCTACGCCCCCGAGCAGTCGGCCCGAGCCGTCCCGGGGCCCTACGACGTCGCCGCCATCCGCTACCTCTACGGACTGGCCTCCACGCTGCCGTCGGAGCCGTTCTGCACGGACGGCGACCTGTACGTGGATCCGGACTGCGCCCAGCGCGACACCACGGCCGCGCCGCTGGAGTTGTTCCACGGCGCCGCCTACCGGCAGCAGCTCCAGCTCGCGCTGACCACGGGAGCCGCGCTCCCCACCAGCGCCCAGCTCAACGGCGTCCTGGCCTACGTGCGCGCGGGACCGGACATGCAGCACGCGCTCGACCTGGCGCTGGAGGGCATCCGGGCACCGCTGACGCCGCAACAGCTCGCGAGCTCGCCTACGTATGGCATTCGCGCGGAGGCCATGGCCCGCAGGGTCTTCCAGCGCCTGTACCTGGATGAAGAGTTCCTGCGCGGCACCTTCTACGCCGACCCCTCCGCGGATCCGTTCGTCATGTCGGACATCGTCGGTCAGCTGCGAGCCCACGTGCTCAACCTGGACGGCGTGCGCACGCCCGCGTCGCGCCGTGTCGCGGTGGAGGTGCTCAAGAAGCTCCAGCGCTACGACGCGTATGGGGTCCTGCGCGAAGCCCGGACGGCGCTCGAAGTAGAGCGCGCGGGCCTGAGCGGCGAAGCCCTGCTCGCGGTGGAGGACCTGTCCGCGCGCATCCACGTCGCGGTGACGCCGTACTTCCTCTAGCGAGCGGACAGAAGACCGCGCCGGACCGTAGGGGAGTGAACCCTCCTCGCGGATGGGTTTCCAGAGCGCGCATCCCGTGAGCACAGGATGCGCCCCGGTTCCCATCACGCGAGGTGACGGCGATGAGCGACGCGAAGTTCGAGCTGTACTACTGGCCCGGCATTCCCGGCCGGGGCGAGTTCGTGCGGCTGGTGCTGGAGGAGGCGGGCGCGGACTGGGTCGACGTGGGCCTCCTTCCCGAAGCCCAGGGCGGCGGGGCCAAGGCCGTCTCGGCCATGATTGGCAAGGGCCCCGTGCCCGCGTACGCACCGCCCGTGCTCAAGGTGGGCGACGTCGTCTTTTCCCAGGCGCCCAACATCTGCTCGTACCTGGGCGAGCGCTTCGGCCTGGTCCCCTCGGACGAGGCCTCGCGTCTCCACGCCCGCCAATTCCAGCTCACCGTCGCGGACGCGGTCGCGGAAGCCCATGACACGCACCACCCGCTCGCAGTGATGAAGTACTACGACGAGCAGAAGGACGCCGCGAAGCAGCGCGCCGAGGACTTCCGCACCCAGCGCATCCCGAAGTTCCTGGGCTACTTCGAGCGCGTGCTCAAGGCGAACACGCAGGGCGGCGGGAAGTACCTCCTGGGCCGCGACTTCTCCTATCCCGAGCTGGCGCTGTACCAGCTGGTGGAAGGCCTGCTGTATGCCTTTCCCAATGCCATGCGCCGCGTCGCCCCGGAGGTCCCCGGCGTGATGGCCCTACGTCAGCGCGTCTCGGAGCGTCCCCGCATCGTCGCGTACAAGCAGTCCAAGCGCGCGCAGCCCTTCAATCAACACGGCATCTTCCGGCACTACCCGGAGCTGGACGACCCGAACGCGACGAAGTGACCCTGGGGCACCTCGACGATCTCCCGGGCGAAGAAGAGGTCCTCGCCCAGACCGGCCACGCGCACCTGGATGAGCGGGTCGCGCGGGTACTGCATGGGCGGATCGTCGAACACCAGCGCCACGACGACGCCCACGCGGCCCAGGAAGCGCTCCGACACGGAGTCATCCGCTTCGGTGCGGACGATCATCACCGCCGCGCCCATGCGCACCGGCGCGCCGTCCACGTCTTCCGTCAAGATGAGCGAGGGATCGTGCTTCATGGTGCGTAGGTCCGGGGTTTGAGTCGTTTCGACAGCGCCCAGGTCGCGAGCGTCAACAACGCCCATGCCCCCAGGTGATAGGTGGCCACATGGCCGGGGCCCTGCTCACACGCCAGCTCGCCCACGACCGCGCCCACCGTCCCCACCGCGAGTCCCGCCACCGCCGCGCGCAGCGGGTCGAACGCCGCCGACCGCAACGCCACCAGCGCGACCACCAAAGGCACCAGCGCCAGCGCCACGTGGCTCACCGTGCACACCCACTCGGGGAGGGTGGAGGGGCCCCGAGGGGCGGCCCGCGTCAGCACCAGCAGCGCGGAGCTCACCAGCGCCATGCCCACGCCCACCTGGCGCAGCCCGCGTCCGCGCGGGGACAGCGCGCCCCAGGAGCACACCGCGCTCGTGGACAGCAGCATCGCCAGCAGGGGCGCGCGGCCCATCAGCATCGAGCCCGTGGTGCGCCCCAGCGCCAGGAACACGCCCATCACCGCGAGCGCCAGGCCCGCGGACGCCGCGAACAGCCCCACCGCCTGCGAACGCCACCCTCGCACCGGCCGCTTCAGGGCCAGCTCCGCGCGCGATGCCGCCAGCGCGCGCTCCATCGCCTTCGGATCCAGGCGGGGCGGGGGGGAACGCCACGGGTCGTTCGGAGGGCTCATGACACGTCCTCCAGTCCACCCAGCAGCTCGCGCAGCTTCTCGTAGCCCCGGTGCGCCCGGAGCCGGGCCGCGCCCGCGCGGATGCCGCGCATCTCGGCGATCTCCTCGAAGGACCAGCCCTCCATCTTGCTCAGCACCACCGCCTCGCGCTGCTCCACGGGCAACTGCTGGAGCGCGTCCTCGATGCGCCGGCGCATGGCCGGGTCACCGTCCGGCGCGGGCACCGACGTGGGCCCGTCCTGCGGCGCGTGCGCGTGCGCGTCCACGTGCTGCTGATGCCGCAGCGCGTCCCGGGCCGCGTTCGCCGCGATGGTGAGCAGCCAGGGGGTGAAGCGCGTGCCCCGCTCGTAGCGGCCCCGGGCGCGGATGACGGACAGGAAGGTCGTCTGCATGAGGTCCTCCGCCAGCGGTCCGTCCCTCACCATCCGAGCAAGGAAGCCATGCACACGCCCGGCGTGCCGGGCGAACAGCGCCTCGAACGCCGGCTCGTCTCCCTGGCGGAACTGGTCCATGAGCACTTCGTCCGTGACGCCTTCCATCGTCTGGTTCACGGACGGCCCTGCCCGGAAATCGTTTCCAAGGGCAGTCGATTGCCTCCCTGGACGCTCCAAAGCCTTGAAACGACAAGCGTTGGACGTGACATCGCCGGAGGGCTCGCTTCCAGGACCCGAAAGGGTAGTGTCGCGCGCCTTACCGGTTTCAACGCGTTTCCCCAATTCGAGCGTCCATGTCCCCGGCCGAGGTCGTCATCCAGTCCACGCTGTTCGAATCGCTGCTTCGCTGCGTGCGGTTGGACAACGGATTGCGCGAGCGCATGGCGGCGGCGGGCTATGACCCGGACAGGCCCAGGGCCAGCTATCCGGCGTCGGTGTTCCTGCGCTGCCAGAACCTGGTGCTGCAGGCCGCGTACGCGGGCCGGCCTCGGGAGGAGGCCCTGCGGCAGATGGGCCGGGACCTGGTGCGCGGCTACTTCGAGACGCTGGTGGGCAAGGTCGTGAACGTGGCCCTGAAGGTCGCGGGTCCGGAGCGCGCGATGAAGCGGGTGGCGCTGAGCTTCCGCTCCGTGATGGAGCCGGTGGAGATCACCTCCACGGAGCTGGGCCCCAAGGACTGGCGGGTGACATTCCAGGGCTACCCCTTCCCGGCGGAGGCCGCGGCGGGGTGTTGCGAGGAGGCCCTGCGTCAGGCCGGGGCCGCCAATCCCAGCGCTGTCCTGGAGTCCGATGACGGCCACGGCCGCTTCGAGCTGCGCATGCGCTGGTAGGACGTCCGTGTGCACGCCGTAACGGTGATCATCATCCTTCCACCGCGACATGACTGAATGCGCTATGAGGGCCCCATGAAAATCGGCAAGGACAGTGTTGTCGCCATTGACTACAAGCTGCACCTCGGCGACGGGAAGATCGTGGACGAGAGCGAGGCGGGCGAGCCGCTCGTCTACCTGCACGGCTACGAGGAGATCGTCCCCGGCCTGGAGAAGGCGCTGGAGGGCAAGTCCGCGGGCGAGTCGCTGAAGACGGTCGTCTCCGCGGCGGACGGCTACGGCGACTACGATCCGGAAGGCGTCGAGGAGGTCCCCCGGACCGAGTTCCCCGAGGACCTGGAGATCAAGGCCGGCGGCATCCTGAGCGCCACGGATCCGGAGGGCGACGAGGTCGACTTCCTGGTGAAGGAAGTGCGCAAGGACACGGTGCTGGTGGACTTCAACCACCCGTTCGCCGGCAAGGAGCTGCACTTCGAGGTCAGCATCAAGGAAGTGCGCGCCGCCACGCCCGAGGAACTCGAGCACGGCCACGCGCACGGCCCTGACGACGACCACGATCACTGACCGGCGGGGCCCTTCGGCCGGCCCTTGCCGTGCGTCCGGGCATGCCGCCCGGGCGCCGCGCCTTCGGGCCGCTTGGAGCGCCCATGGTCGGGCTGGCGCGGCCCCGGGTCGCGCTGCTTCGCCAGGAACGCCTCCATCTCCCGCTTGAAGATGGGGTCCCTGCGCGGCACCTCCGTGCGCGGAAGCTCCTGGCGGATGATGCGCTCGATGTCCTGGAGCGTGCGCCGCTCCACCTCCAGCGCGAACAACGACGCCCGTCCACTGGCCGCCGCGCGAGCGGTGCGGCCGATGCGGTGCACGTAGTCCTCCGGCCCGTGCGGCACGTCCAGGCTGATGACGTGGCCAATGTCATCCACGTCCAGTCCGCGCGCCGCCAGGTCGGTGGCCACGAGGCAGCGGTACTGCCCCCGGCGGAAGCCCTCCAACGCCTGACGCCGCTGGGCCTGGGTGCGGCCCGCGTGCAGGGCGGCGGACTTGTGGCCCGCGGCGGCGAGCAGCTCCTTCATCTTGTCCGCGCGCTGCTGGGTGCGCACGAACACGAGCGCGCTGGCCTGGTCCTGTGAGAGCAGGGTGAGGAGCAGGGGCCACTTCTCCTCGGGCTTCACGATGTAGAGGTGCTGTTCGGCGCGGGGCGCGGGGGTGCCGCTGGGCGTCACTTCCACGCGCACGGGTTTGTGCAGGGCGCGCTGTCCGAAGCGCGTCACGTCCGCGCCCAGGGTGGCGGAGAACAGCAGCGTCTGGCGCTCACGGGGCAGCGCGTGGAGGATCTGGTTGATCTGCGGCAGGAAGCCCATGTCGAGCATCCGGTCCGCCTCATCCAGCACCAGGGTCTGGATGCGATGGAGGTTCACGGCCTTCACGCCCAACAGGTCCACGAGCCGGCCCGGCGTGGCGACGATGAGGCTGGGGCGCTCGCGCAGCGCATCCACCTGCGCGTTCATGTCCTCGCCGCCGACGATGAGGACGGGCAGGACGCCCAGGGGCTCGCCGAAGAAGCGGGCCTGCTCCTCCACCTGCTGCGCCAGCTCGCGAGTGGGGGTGAGGATGAGGCCCCGCGTGCCCTTCTCGCCCGCGAAGCGTTCAATCATGGGGAGCAGGTAGGCGGCCGTCTTGCCGGTGCCGGTGGCCGCGCAGCCGATGACGTCGCGGCCGGAAAGCGCGGGCGGGATGGCCTGCGCCTGGATGGGCGTGGGGGTACCGAAGCGGGCACGCTTCACGGCGCCCAGCGTTTCGGGGGACAGGCCCAGGGACTTGAAGGAAGCACTCATGCCCCCACGCCTCCCACGTCCGGGCCGGAGAGGGAAGGGGGATTGAGGGGCATGAGTGCCCGGGCTGCGGGTCAGCCCGCGTTCAGCGCGGTTCCGTGGTGGCGCAGGTGGTCTTCCATGAACGTGGAGACGAAGTAGTAGCCGTGGTCGTACCCCTCCTGCATGCGCAGGGTGAGGGGCTGGCCCGCCGCCTCGCAGGCTTCCTTGAGGAAGTGCGGGTGCAGCTGGTCCGGCAGGAACTTGTCCTTCGTCCCCTGGTCCACGAGCAGCGCCGGCACGCGCCGGCCGGCCTTCAGGAGCTCCGTGGCGTCGTACTCGCGCCACGTCGCCTCATCCGGCCCCAGGTAGCCGCCAAAGGCCTTCTTGCCCCAGGGGCTGCGGATGGGAGCGCCAATGGGAGCGAACGCGGACACGGACTTGTACCGGCCCGGGTTGCGCAGCGCCGTCACCAGCGCTCCGTGCCCGCCCATCGAGTGCCCGAAGATGCCCTCGCGGTCCATGCGCGCGGGGAAGTGCGCGCCGATGATGCCGGGCAGCTCCTGCGTGATGTACGTGCCCATGCGGTAGCGCGCCTTCCACGGCTCCTGGGTGGCGTCCAGGTAGAAGCCCGCGCCGGTGCCGAAGTCCCAGTCCGCGTCCTCGCCCGGGATGCCCGCGCCGCGAGGACTGGTGTCCGGCGCCACGAGCATCAGCCCCAGCTCCGCCGCCACGCGCTGCGCGCCACCCTTGATGGCGAACGTCTCCTCCGTGCAGGTGAGGCCCGCCAGGTAGTACAGCACGGGCACCTTGCCGTGCTTCGCCTGGGGCGGGGTGTAGACGCTGAAGCGCATCTCACCGCCGCAGGCTTCCGACGGGTGCTTCCAGAAGGACTGCGTCCCCCCGAAGCACGCGTGCTCGCTGACGAGCGTGGGCGTCACGGCGCTCATCCGTACTTCACCACGCTGCGGATGGACTTGCCCTCGTGCATCAGGTCGAAGCCGTGGTTGATCTCCTCCAGCTTCAGCGTGTGCGTGATCAGCGGGTCGACCTGGATCTTCCCGTCCATGTACCAGTCGACGATCTTCGGCACGTCCGTGCGGCCGCGGGCGCCGCCGAACGCGCTGCCCTTCCACACGCGGCCGGTGACGAGCTGGAACGGGCGGGTGCTGATCTCCTGCCCCGCGCCAGCCACGCCGATGATGATGCTCTCGCCCCAGCCGCGGTGGCAGCACTCCAGGGCCTGGCGCATCGTCTTCACGTTGCCAATGCACTCGAAGCTGTAGTCCGCGCCGCCGCCGGTGAGGTTGACCAGGTAGGGGACGAGGTCGCCTTCCACTTCCTTCGGGTTCACGAAGTGCGTCATCCCGAACTTCTCCGCGATCTCCTTGCGAGCGGGGTTCAGGTCCACGCCGACGATCATGTCCGCGCCCACCATGCGCGCGGCCTGCACGACGTTCAGGCCGATGCCGCCCAGGCCGAAGACGACGACCTTCGCGCCGGCCTCCACCTTCGCGGTGTAGACGACGGCGCCCACGCCCGTGGTGACGCCGCAGCCGATGTAGCAGACCTTGTCGAAGGGGGCGTCCTCGCGGATCTTCGCGACGGCGATCTCCGGCAGCACCGTGAAGTTCGCGAACGTGGAGCAGCCCATGTAGTGGTGGATGGCCTGCTTGCCCAGGCGGAAGCGGCTGGTGCCGTCCGGCATCAGGCCCTTGCCCTGCGTGGCGCGGATGGCCGTGCACAGGTTCGTCTTCTGGGACAGGCACGACTTACAGCCGCGGCACTCCGGCGTGTAGAGCGGGATGACGTGGTCGCCCTTCTTCACGCTGGTGACGCCCGGGCCCACGTCCACGACGATGCCCGCGCCCTCGTGGCCGAAGATGGCGGGGAACAGACCTTCCGGGTCCGCGCCGGAGCGGGTGAACTCGTCGGTGTGGCACAGGCCGGTGGCCTTCAGCTCGATCAGCACCTCGCCCGCCTTGGGGCCTTCCAGGTGCACGGTTTCGATGCTCAGGGGCTTGCCGGCCTCGAAGGCGACGGCGGCGCGGACGTCCATGGTGGGGCTCCTGTCAGTGGGGAACGAAGACTCCCCACCATAGAGGCCACGCACCGCGTCGTCCGTGAAAAGAAACAGCCCGACCCATCAGGGCCCGCTACTAGACGGAGATGAGGCCCTTGCGGATGCCCTCGGTGACGGCTTCCACGCGGTTCGTCACTTCGAGTTTCCGGTAGATGTGCTCCAGGTGCGTGCGGATGGTCGCCTTGGAGAGCGACAGCAGCCGGGCCGCCTCGCTGTTGGACACGCCCTTGGCGATGAGCTGGAGGATTTCGCGCTCGCGGTCCGACAGCGGCTTGAGCAGCGGTTCGTGCGCGGACGCTTCTTCACCTGCTGGCGCGGACTCCGCGGCAGACGGCGCCACGGGCAGCGGCTCCGTGGGCACGGGCGCGGTGTCCGGCTCCACGCGGAAGTGACGCAACAGCCGGCGCGCGAGGTTCGGCTGGATGACCGTGCCGCCCGCGCGCACCTCCTTGATGGCCTCCACGATCTTGTCCACCGTGGCGCCCTTGAGCAGGTAGCCGGACGCGCCCGCCTTCACGGCTTCGAGGACTTTGTCCTCCTCGTCGAAGATGGTGAAGATCAGGATCTCCACCTTCGGGAAGCGCGCCTTCACCTCGCGCGTCACGTCGATGCCGCTCATGCGCGGCAGTCCCAGGTCCAGCAGCAGCACGTCCGGCTGATCGCGCTCCACCTCGACCAACGCGGCCTCGCCCGACAGCGCGGTGCCCACGATGTCGATGTCCGGGTGGCCCTCGAAGAGGCGCAGCTGGTTCTTCAAAATCTTGGTCTGGTCCTCCACGACGAACACGCGGATGGGGATGGCGGCGGCATTCGGGGTCGGGTCCACGGGGCGGATCTCCGGTGCGTGTCAGGCGGAAAGACAGGGAAGGGAGAAGGCCACCTGGGCCCCGGCGCCGGGCGCCGAGTCCACCACGATGGAACCCCCGAGCTTCATGGCCCGCTCACGCATGTTGAGCAGGCCGTAGTGTCCGCGCGGCGTGCGGCCCGGGTCGAAGCCCTTGCCGTTGTCGCGGACCACCAGGTGCACGCCCTCCGCGCTGAAGTCCAGGCGCACCTGGACCTCCTTCGCCTCGGCGTGCTTCGCGGCGTTGGACAGGCACTCCTGGAGGATGCGGAACAGCGCCAACTGCGCGTCCGGGGGCAGCTTGCGCGTCAGGCCCGTGCGCTCGAAGCGGATGGCCTGCCCGGTGCGGTCGCGGAACGTCTTGACGTAGTCCTCCAGGCCCTGCGCCAGCTCGAAGTCGTCGCGCATCATCCGCAGGTTGCGGCGCAGCTCTTCAATCGACTCCTCCGCGGTGGCCTTCATCTCGCGGATCTCCGTGCGCAGCCCGTCCTCGCGCGCGAGGTTCAGGATGTACTCCGCCTGGATGATCATCGAGGACAGGGACGCGCCCAGACCGTCATGGATTTCGCGCGCCAGCCGGTTGCGCTCCTCCACCACGGCCAGCTCCTTCAAGTCGCCCTGCAGGGACACCACCTCGCGGTGCGCGGTGGCCTCGCGCTCGTTCAGGTACACGAGCACGTAGACGATGATGAAGTTGAGCCCCAGGTACCAGAGCAGCGTGAGCAGCTCCACCGCCGTCACGGAGCGGTTGAGCAGCAGGTCCAACCGCGTGGTGATGGGCAGCGCCAGGAGCGGCGGCAGGATGGCCAGCGGTTTGGGGAAGAGGATGGCGAAGAGCGTGGTGAAGAGCAGCTGCGTCGCCAGGAGCGGGCTTTGAAGACCGCCGCCCACCTGCGGCCGGGCGATGAGCACCACGGTGATCAGCAGGTCGAAGCACAGCGACAGGTACGTCACCCACCGGCCCGCCTTCGGGTGGTCGATGACGAGCAGGTTCGCGACGCTGTAGATGAGCATCGCGAAGTAGCCCAGGAAGGAGATGGGCCCGTTGAAGCCGAAGTAGCCGCTCCACGCGGGCACCGCGAGGATGAGCAGGCCCAACGTGAGGAACATCATCCGCGCGTAGAACAGCGCGCGGGCCCGGGCGACGAAGCGGTCCTGCTCCCAGGAAGCCGCCGCCTGCTCCGCGGACACGTTGTCCGTGAGGTTGCGGCGCTCCAGCACGGCGCGGACGCGGGCCTTCAGGTCATGGGCCGGGTGGTCGTCGCCGGGTCGGGGGTCGCTGTCCATTCGAGCGGCAGCTTACGGGACCTTCCGGGGGAGCGGAATTCCCGGCAAGCCGCCAGGTCAGCATCCTGGCGGGTGCGGAAGGGGAAAACGCGCTACTTGGGGGCGCCTTCGTCCACGCACGCCTTCTTGGCCTCGGGCTGGCGCTCCAGGACGAAGTCCAGGCGGTCCTTCGTCTCGCCCGTGCGCTCGTCGAACAGGGGCGTGCCGCCCGCGTACATGGTGCCCTTCTGGCTGCCGTACTTGTCCAGGTTGTGGGACTTGAGCCAGCCGTCCACGCAGGCCTCCAGGGCCAGGCGGTCGCTGGCGCCCGAGTCGTAGCTCACGGAGCTCGCGTCCTTCGTGCCGGCCTCGGCGGTGGCCTCCGGGGGAGCGGCCTCGCGGCTCGACTGGAGCTCCTCCTTGACGGTGCCGGTCTGCGTGGCCGCGTCGGGGCTCTCCCCGGTGTTCTTGTGGCAGCCGACAGCCAGGGACAGCAGGGTGGAAAACACGAGCGCGCCGGTCAGGTTTTTCATATGTCCTGGCAGGTGAGGGCCGCTGGTGAAGGCGGCGGGTAGGGAAGGCTTCGGGAGCGTCCTGAGGCTTCGAAGTCGGGACGTGGACTCGCCGCACCATATTCGTTCGTACCTCGCGGAGCACCAGCCCCATGCACGGTTCCCCGGATACCGACCATCACGCACGCATTCCCCACGCCACCCGCATCGAGCGTGCGCGCGTGCTGGTGGTGGGAGTGGGCGGCCTGGGCTGTCCGGCGTCGCTCGCGCTGGCGCAGGGCGGTGTGGGCCACCTGACGCTGGTGGATCCGGACCGGGTGGACGTGACGAACCTGCCCCGGCAGCTCTGGCACCGCACCCAGGACGTGGGCCGCTTCAAGGCGGAGTCCGCCGCCGCCGGCCTGCTGCGCGCCTTCCCCGGCCTGAGCGTGGAGGCCCTGCCGGAGCGGCTGGACGCGGGCAACGCCGAAGCGCTCTTCCGCGAGCACGACCTGGTGGTGGACGCCACCGACGGCGTCGCGACCAAGTTCTTCCTGTCGGACGTGGCGGTGCTCACAGGCGTGCCGCTCGTGTACGGCGGCGTGCTGCGCATGAATGGGCAGGCCCTGCGAATCGACCCCGGCGGCCCGTGCCTGCGCTGCCTCTATGAGGACGTGCCGCCCCCGGACGCGGTGCCCACCTGCGCGCAGGCGGGCGTGCTGGGCGCGATGGCGGGGCTCATCGGCGCGGTGCAGGCGCTGCTCGCGCTGGAGCTGCTGGCGGGCGCGGCCACGGGCCCCCGGGGACAGGCCACGCTGCATGTGCTCGACGGCGAGACGCTGGAGGGGCGCACCGTGAAGGTGACGCGCGCGCCCGACTGCCCGGGGTGCAACATCCAGTCGCTGCCCCCGTACCCTTCGTCCCAGGAGGACACCGCATGCCCGACGTGACGGCGACGTTGGACATCACCCGCGAGGTGTGTCCGATGACCTACGTGCGCACCAAGCTGAAGCTGGAGTCGCTGCCCCCTGACACGCTGCTGGAGGTGCTGCTCAAGGGCGACGAGCCCCTGAAGAACGTGCCCCGCAGCGCGAAGGACGAGGGCCACGACGTCGTCTCCCTGGATCCACGCGGGGACGGCACGCACCGGTTGATCATCCGCAAGCGGGGGAAATGAGCACATGGCCACGATTCGCATTCCGACACCCATGAGGACGCTGACGGGCAACAAGTCCGAGGTCCAGGCCACCGGCGCCACCGTGGGCGAGGTGCTGCGCGACCTGGAAGCGCGCTATCCCGGCATGGGCGCGCGCCTCTTCGACGACAAGGGGGGCGTGCGCCGGTACGTGAACGTCTTCCTCAACGACGAGGACGTGCGCGCGCTCAAGGCCCTGGAGACGCCCGTGAAGGACGCGGACCGCATCACCCTCATCCCCGCCATGGCGGGAGGCTGAAGAGAGGGCCGCATGGCGCTGCGCGAGGATCAGATTCTCCGCTACTCCCGGCAGATCCTCCTGAGGGACGTGGGCGGGCGCGGGCAGGAGGCCCTGCTGGCGGGCGGCGCGCGCGTGGACGGGCTGGGCGCGTCCGGCCTCACGGCCACGGCGTACCTGGCGGGCGGCGGCACCCCGGTGACGGGCGTGGGCTCGCTGACCATGGGGCCCTGGTCGCCGGGGTTCCTCGCGTCCGCGCACGACGTGGGCCAGCCCGTGGCGGAGGTGCTGGCGCGCGTGGTGCCGGAGGTGAACCCGGACGCGGTGGGCACGCCCGGCGGCGGGCTGCTCGCGGAGCTGCCGGCGGCCTGGAGCGGCGAGGCCCCCTGGGTCGCGCTGGGCGGCGACGGCGCGCGCGGCGCGGTGGTGTTCCGGGGCGCGGACGGATGCGTCTGGTGCTTCGGAGAGACGGTGCGCCACCTGGGCACGCCGCCGGATGGAGCCATGGGCGTGGCCCTGGGCGCCCTGGGCGCGCTTGTCTTCCAGCGGCTGCGGCTGGGCCTGGGCCCGTCGCTGGGTGGCCGGTGGCTGAGCGCCCCGGGCGCGATGACGGAGCTGGAGCTCCGCCGGTGCTCGCGCTGCGCCGCGGCGGAAGCGAAGCCCTGATCCCGCCGGAGGTCCTCGCCCGGATGATCCGCCACCTGGAGGCCGCGTGGCCCCAGGAAGGCTGCGGCGTGATCCTCCGGAGCGGGGCGGGGGAGGGTGGCTCCTGGCGGGTCATCCCCCTGCCCAACGTCTCTCCCACGCCGCACGTCGCCTACGCCTTCGCGCCGGAGGCGTGGCTCCAGGTCTGCCTGGACGCGGACGCGCGCCAGGAGGAGGTGGCCTGCGTCTTCCACTCGCACGTGGACGCGCCCGCGGTGTTCTCCGCGGAAGATCGACGCCAGGCTGCTCCCTCGGGAATCCCACTGCTGCCCCAGGTGTCGTACGTGGTGGTTGCCATACGCGGAGGCCGTGCCGCCTCCGCCTCCCGGTCAGTTTGGCGTGCAGGGGATTTTCAGACTGTTCCGCTTGCATTGGCGGATTTCAGGTTTGAAAAACCCGTGTAAGGGCGGGAACTTGCCCTCCAGCCGACCCCACCTGCGGAAAGGTGGGTCCGAATTGTCAAGTCACTGGGTTTTCGTCTATAAAGCGGCGGTCTATTGGATCTGCCGCGTCCCACGCCGCGTGCAAGAAGCGCTCCGGACGCAGGGAGTTAGAACCCTTATGGCCACCAACACTGGATTCACCCTCTGGCTCACCGGCATGTCCGGAACCGGGAAGACCACGACGGCCGCCTACATCGCGGCCCGGCTCCGCCAGGTCGGACGTAACGTGGAGGTCCTCGACGAGGGCGAACTCCAGAACGACCTGTGGGCTGGCATCGGCGACACCAAGGACGAGCGCAACATGGTCGTGCGCCGCCTGGGCTTCGTCGCCGGCCTCATGGCCCGCAACGGCGTGGCGGTGCTCGTCCCCTGCGTGAGCCCCTACAAGTCGAGCCGCGAGGAAGTGCGCCGCTCGGTGGGCAAGTACGTGGAGGTCTACGTGGACTGCCCCACGGAGAAGCTCATCGAGCGCGACACCACCGGCAAGTACAAGAAGGCGCTCAACGGGGAGATCCCCAACTTCATCGGCATCACGGAGCCGTACGAGCCGCCCACCTCGCCCGAGGTGACCATCTACTCCGACACGGAGTCGGTGGAGGACGGCGGGACGAAGATCTTCCAGGCGCTGCTGGACCTGGGCCTGATGTCCACGGACGAGCTGAAGACCATCACCGGCAAGAAGATGAAGGCCAACCCGCTGCCGCCGAAGAAGGCGCGCCGCGACGAAGAGGACCCGCCGGCCCGCGTCGCCGCCGTGAAGGCCGCGAAGGCCCCCAAGGCGGACAAGGGTTCCAAGGGCGCCAAGGCGCGTCCGGCCACCCGCGCCGCCCGCGTGGGCAAGCCGGCCCCGGCCGCGAAGAAGAAGGCCGCCAAGGGCAAGGCCCGGTAGTCCCCACCGCCGTCCTGACTGTCGAAGGGCTCCAGGTTGCCCGCGCGATGCGCGTGCAATCCGGGGCCCTTCCGTTTTAGGAGTCCCCCATGCTGAGCCCCGAGCGTATTGAAGCCCTGTGTGAAGCGTCCCGCCCGAAGCTGGAGGCGATGCGCACCGCCCTGCGCGCCCACGGCAGCGCGCTGGTGGCGTTCTCCGGCGGCGTGGACTCCACCTTCGTCCTCGCGATCGCGGCGGAGGTGCTGGGCGAGCGCGCCCTGGCGCTCACCGCGCTGTCCGCGTCCGTCGCCCCGGAGGAGGAGCGCGAGGCCCGCGAGCTGGCGGACCGGCTGGGCGCCCGGCATGTCGTCGTCTCCAGCAACGAGCTGGCGAACCCCAACTACGCCGCCAACCCCACCAACCGCTGCTACTTCTGCAAGACGGAGCTGTACGACCTCTGCGAGGCGAAGCGCGCGGAGCTGGGACTCTCCGTGGTGCTGGACGGCTTCAACGCGGACGACTTCAAGGATCACCGCCCCGGCCACAAGGCCGCGAAGGAGCACCAGGTGGTGTCCCCCTTGGCCCAGGCCGGGCTCACCAAGGATGAGATCCGCGCGTGGAGCCGCAAGCTGGGGCTGCCCACCTGGGACAAGCCGCAGATGGCGTGCCTGGCCTCGCGCATCCCCTACGGCACGTCCGTGACGCGCGACCGGCTCCTGCAGATCGCCGCGGCGGAGTCGGAGCTGCGCGCGCTGGACTTCAAGCAGTTCCGCGTCCGCTACCACCAGGACGTGGCGCGCATCGAGCTGGCCAGCGAGGAGTACCCCCGCTTCTTCGAGGCCGGCATCCGCGAGCGGATCAACGGCGCCTTCAAGTCCCTGGGCTTCAAGTTCGTGGCCCTGGACCTGGAGCCCTTCCGCTCCGGCCGCCTCAACGAGGCCGCCGGCATCGCCCCCGCGGCCGGGGCAGGGCAGGGGAAGTCCGAGGGCTTCAAGCTCCCGGTGGTGGGGTGAAGCGTCTCCTGATCCCGCTGGCCCTGGCCGTGGCGACCCCCGCCGCGGCCGTGGAGTACCTGGACGACAGCCCCTACGCGCGCCGGCGCTCGCTGATCCTCACGGTGGGGCCCGGGGCCACGTACTCCGAACGGATCAGCGGGGATGCCGCCGTGTCCGGACTCGCCGGACAGCTGGACCTGGGGGCCGCGATCACCGTGGGCTATGAGGGGGATGAGGTGTTCCTCCTCGCGCGCGGCAGCACCGGCCGCCCGGGGGAGGAGCTGGCGCTGATCACCGGCTACCGCAGCATGTTTGGATCCGAGTCCTGGCGGACCTTCTTTGATCTCGGCGTTTCCGTGCGTCCGATTTCTGGGCCGTGGCTGGGGCCTCGCATAGGGTTCGGCGCCAGACACACCCTCTCGGATCATTTCGCGCTGTACGGCGGGCTCGGCTTCACGTTCGGGTTCGGCTCCGGACTGCGCGCGGACACCGAGCTCTTCACCGGGTTGCAGTGGATCATCCCGGTGGGTTCGGCCTCGTAGGTTGTTTTCTTGAGGTTGTCCGACATTGTGAGAGGGTGTGTGCATCTGTCGGAGGCCACGCACTTGGACATGAATCCCCGCCTCACCTCGGTCGTGTTTCGTCTCAACCGCGAGAAGCTGGACGCCCTGAAGGAGCTGTCGCGCACCACGCGCATCCGTCAGAGCGAGTACCTCCGGGAGGCCATCTCGGATCTGCTGGCGAAGTACGAAGCGCGCTTCGTGGACTGAAGCGCCACGTCAGCCCGGCGGCGCTCCCGTGAAGGGTGGCGCGTCGGGCAGACCGGGCGGGTGGAGGCGCTCGCCGGGCCCGAAAGGGTCCACCGCGGAAGGATAGCGGACCTCCCACAACACCAGCCCATGCGCCGGGGCCTTGAAGCCGGCCAGGGCGGTCCCCGAATCCAGCGCCGCGTGCCACTGCTCCTCGGACAGGAGCCCCGCGGCCACCTTCAGCGCGCTGCCCACCAGATACCGCACCTGGTAGCGCGCGAAGCCGTCTCCTTCCAGCCGCGCCTCGAAGAGCCCTCCGCCCAGCTCCCGCAGGGTGGCGGACTGGAGCGTGCGCGGCTTCTGGGGACTGGAGCGCTCGTGGAACGCGGTGAAGTCCCGCGTGCCCACGGCGCGCTCGAGCAGCGCCCCCAGCTTCTCCGGCGTCACCCGGTGGCCTGCCTGGAGGGTTTCGTCCGCCGCCACATCCAGCGCGTACGGCCTCCAGGCTTCCGGGGGCGGAGTGCCCAGCGTCAGGTGGTAGCGGTACTCCTTGCCGCTCGCGCTCCACTGGGCGTGGAACGCGCCCGGCGGCCGCTTCGCGATGCACAGCCCCACGTCCGGGGACAGGTGGGGCGCGAGCTTCGCGGGCAGCGACTCCAGGGACACGTCCTCATTGAGGCGCAGGCTGATGACCTGCATCCGCGCGTGGACGCCCCGGTCGGTGCGCCCGGACGGCATCACCGTGGCGGGTGAGCCTGCCTGCTCCAGGGCGTTTTCGAGCGCGTCCTGGACCGTGGGACCTTCCACCTGGCGCTGGAAGCCGCGGAAGTTTCCACCGCGATACCAAGTCCACAGTACGGCGGGAATTCGTTTGGGCGAGGACCTGGCCACGGCGTTGCGGTGTCGACGGGAGAAACACGATACTCCCGCGCGAATGCTGGCCGCTCAAGAACTCGCGATGGACAGTGATGGGCAGTGGCTTTTCCGACAGGGCGACCTGGTGCTGGGGCCCATCACCGCGTCCCAGGTGGTGGAGAAGCTCTACACGGGGGAACTGACCCCCGACAGCCCGGTGGCCCCGGCCGGTGAGCGGGAGTTCCGCAACCTCCGGGACACCGCCGCCTTCCAGGTGCACATCGCGCGCTTCGAGGCGCAGGGCCGCGTCGCCCAGACGATGCTCGTCGAGCAGGCCCGCAACCAGAAGCGGGTGAAGGTGCTGGCCGGCGTCGCCGCGGGCGTGGCGCTCCTGTTGGGCGTCACCGGCTGGTACCTGGCGCGCAACGCCGCCGTGTACGGCCTGTTCGGCGCGACGGAGGAGGGCGACGGCATCACCATGGACCCGCCCACCATCCGCCTGGCCCAGGCGCGCGGGGACGACGAGGACCTCTTCGCCTACCCGTCCAATGATCCGCGCCGCCCGGATCGCCCCGCGGGGCAGGGCAGTGGTGGCACCAAGACAGGGGGAAGTGGCGCGGTGGCCACCGCCGCCGTCGCGGGCAACCGGCCGCCGCCCCGCTCGGGCAGCGTCTCCACGGATCCGGACGGCCTGGAGATGGCCCAGCAGTTTGATCAGGGCGCCATCAACCGCGTCGTCGCGGGCAACCAGTCCAAGCTCTTCCGCTGCTTCAAGGAAGAGGCCGAGCGCACGCCCGGCCTGGCCGCGAAGATCCCCATGGAGTTCGTCATCGGGAACGACGGGCGCGTGAACAAGCTCTGGGTGGACAACCCCCAGTTCAAGCAGGGCCCGCTCTACGAGTGCTTGTTCTCGGAGCTGAAGAAGTGGCCCTTCAAGGCCTACGACGGCGAGCGCGCCACCGTGGGGCTTTCGTTCAATATCGGCAAGCGAGGGTAGGGCGACTTTCTTGCCCACCCTGCGGACGTGCCCGATACAACAGGCATGTCCGCCTCTGTCGCCGAAGTCGAAATCGCCAAGAAGGCCATGAGCGTCCCCCCGGGGACGTTCCGCCACACCGTCCTGCTCGCCGCCAAGCGCTTCAAGTCCACCTGGGCGGAGCTGGGCAAGCTGCTCGTCCAGGTCCGGGACGAAGCGAAGTACGAGGAGTGGGGCCACGCCTCCTTCGAGGCCTACTGCCTCAAGGAACTGCACATCAAGAAGCAGACGGCGCTCAAGCTCACGCGCTCGTTCAGCTTCCTGGCCAAGCACGAGCCCCCGGAAGAGCTCCAGCAGCACGAGTTCCCGGAGAAGGCCCCCGCCTTCGAGGTGGTGGAAGTCCTGGCCGACGCCGAGGAGCGGGGCCAGCTGTCCCCCACGGAATACAAGTCCCTGCGCGACAGCATCTGGAGCCCGGAGAAGTCCCCCACGGAGCTCAAGAAGGAGTTCGCCGAGCGCTTCCCCCGGCCCCCGCCGGAGCCGCCCCCGGAGAGCATCCAGGTGCGGAAACTGGCGCAGCTGGCGCGAAAGCTCGCCTCCGAGCTGGCGGGAAGCCGTCGAGTCCCCAACGCTGTCGCCGAGCGGGCGGCCTCCCTGGCGGACGATGTCGAAGAACTCGCGTCGAGCGTGACGGACGCCTGAGTCGCTGTTATCCAAGTCCGACCCGTTGACCTGGGCTGAACGCTCCCAGGAAAGGGCGCTTCCACCGGGCTTCCTGCCCGACGGGGAGGGCCCTATAGTGGGTTCAGGGCCTGTAGCAGGTGGGCCTGGAGCCGTCGTAAAGACGTGGGCGGCTTCGCGGGTGTTGGAGTGCGGTGGTCGGCGGAGAAGGTCCCGAACCGGGACCGGCGAACTCGGAGGCGGCAGTGAAGAAGGAGCACCACGTCAACCTGTCCTGCTCGTTCTGCGGCAAATCGCAGCGCGAGGTTCGGAAGCTCATCGCCGGACCCACGGTCTACATCTGCGACGAGTGCATCAAGCTGTGTAACGACATCATCGCGGACGAGAACGAACGCGAGGAGGGCAAGCCGCAGGTCAGCCTGCCCACGCCGCTGGAAATCAAGGCGTTCCTCGACGACTACGTCATCGGCCAGGACCAAGCGAAGAAGGTCCTCTCGGTCGCGGTGTACAACCACTACAAGCGCATCTATCAGAAGAAGCCGGCCGCCCGGCCGCGCCCCGGGGTGAAGGCCCCTGGCGGCGAGGACGTGGAGCTGCAGAAGAGCAACATCCTGCTCATCGGCCCCACGGGCTCCGGCAAGACGCTGCTCGCGCAGTCCCTGGCGCGCTTCCTCAACGTCCCCTTCACCATCGCGGACGCCACCAGCCTCACCGAGGCCGGCTACGTGGGTGAGGACGTCGAGAACATCATCCAGAACCTCCTCCACAACGCCGACTACGACGTGGAGAAGGCCGCGCGCGGCATCGTCTACATCGACGAGATCGACAAGATCGCGCGCAAGGGCGACATGCCCAGCGCCACCCGCGACGTGGGCGGCGAGGGCGTGCAGCAGGCCCTGCTGAAGATCATCGAAGGCACCCGCGCCAACGTCACCCCGCGCGGCGGCAAGAAGTACAACCAGCAGGAGTACGTCCAGGTCGACACGACGAACATCCTCTTCATCTGCGGCGGTGCCTTCCACGGCATCGACGGCGTCATCAAGCGCCGCGTGGGTGAGAAGGGCCTGGGCTTCGGCGCGAAGATCACCCACAAGGAAGAGCGCAGCGTGGGTGAGCTCTTGGCGATGACCGAGCCGGAAGACCTGATGAAGTTCGGAATGATTCCGGAGTTCATCGGCCGTCTGCCGATGATCGCGACGCTCAACGACCTGAAGGAGGATGACCTCGTCACCATCCTTACGATCCCGAAGAACGCCCTGGTGAAGCAGTACCAGAAGATGTTCGAGATCGAGAAGGTGAAGCTCACCTTCACCAAGGAAGCGCTGCGCGCCATCGCTCGCGAGGCGATGCGCCGTCACTCCGGAGCGCGCGGCCTGCGCGCCATCATGGAGGACGCCATGCTGGAGATCATGTACGACGTGCCGTTCCGCGAGGGCGTCAAGGAGTGCAAGATCACCGAGCAGGTGATCACCAAGCACGAGCCTCCGCAGATCGTCATGGAGAAGGAAAAGAAGACCGCCTGAGGTTTCCCTCGGCGGTCGTTGTACCCACCCGGCGCCCCTCGCCTCACAGCAGGCAGGGGCGCCGTGGTGTTTCTGGCGCCAGGTGCTGCGCGGTCAGCTCTGCGTGACGCGCACCGTGGTCTTCATCTCGCGGCCGGTGGCGGGGTCCTTCGCGCGCATGGTGAGGATGCCTTCCACGCTCACGTCGAAGATGATCTCCACGTTCACCGTGCCGGCCTTGGCGGGCATGATCCCGGAGAAGGTGAACTCGCCCAGCAGGTCATTGCGCGCCACCGTGTCGTGGTCGCCCTGGTAGATGCGCATGGCGAGCTCGGTCTGGTTGTCGATGCTCGTCGTGGCCAGCAGCTGCTTCGCGTTGGGGATGGACGCGTTGCGCGGGAAGACGACATGGAAGCCGCCGTCGCCGCGCTCCAGGCCAATGGCCATGGGAATCACGTCCAGCAGCTGGATGCGCAGGTTGGTGTTGTCCTCGAGCGAGTGCGCGTAGAGCGCCGCGCCAATGGCCACGGCCTCGTCCGGGTGCACGCCCTTGCTGGGCGGCTTGCCGAAGAACTTGGTGAGCCGGTCCTGCACGACGGGCATGCGCGTCTGGCCGCCCACCAGCATGACCTCGTCGATGTCCTTGGTGGACAGGCCCGAGTCCACCAGCACGCGCGCCACCATCTGCAGGGTGCGGTCCACCAGCTGGTTCGTCAGCTGCTCCAGCATCTTGCGCGTGAACTTCATCTCGATGTTCAGCGGCTGGCCCTGCGCCGTCATCGTGATGAAGGGGATGTTGAAGGGGACTTCCTCGCGCGCGGACAGGTCGATCTTCGTGCGCTCGGCCAGGTCCTTGATGCGCTGCATGGCCACCGGGTCCGTAGCCAGGTCGATGCCCGTCTTGGCCGCGAAGTCCTTGAGGACGTGGTGGATGATGGCGTTGTCGAAGTCGATGCCGCCCAGGAACACGTCGCCGCCGGTGGCCTTCACCTCGAAGACGCGGTCGCGGATTTCGATGATGGAGACGTCGAAGGTGCCGCCGCCCAGGTCGTAGATGACGACCTTCTCCTTCAGCGTCTTGCCCACGCCGTAGGCGAGCGCCGCCGCGGTGGGCTCGTTGATGATGCGCACCACCTCCAGGTCGATCAGCTTCCCGGCGTCCTTCACCGACTGGCGCTGCCGGTCGTTGAAGTACGCGGGCACCGTCACCACCGCGCGCTTGATGGGCGTCTTCAGGTAGTTGGATGCGACATCCCGGATCTTCCCCAGGATCTTGGCGCTGATCTCCTGGAGGGAGAATTCCTTCTTGCCGACGTCCAGGGTGACGTCGTTCTTGGTGCCGGCGCGCATGTTGTACGCGACGGCCTTCTTCATCGTGCCGACGACTTCGCTGCTGTAGTTGACGCCGACCAGGCGCTTGGAGCCGTAGACGGTGTTGCGCGGGTTGAGCTGCCACTGGCGCTTCGCCTCGAAGCCGATGAGCTCGTTGCCCTTGTCGTCGATGGCGAAGATGGAGGGGATGGTGTACTCGCCGCCCTTGTAGGGGATGAGCTTGACGTTCCCGCTGTCCTCGACGATCGCCGCGCACGAGTTCGTCGTGCCGAGGTCGATGCCGATGATGGGCTCCTTGTGCATCGCGTGTGGGCTCCGGGTGAGGCGCTGCGGCGTGAAGGGGTGTGGCTTCCCGGGACCGTATCTCACCCATCCCGGGTGCGCGAATCGCGAACCATCCGTCATCCGACGGACGCCCTCAAACTTCCAGCGCGCCTGAACCTTCCACCCCCGGGCTGCCCGCCTGGCCGGGTGGGACACGGCCGGCGTCCAAGCGCGCGACCCCGAACACACCGCCCGCGAGGGCAGGGCGGGTCGCTTTACATCCCAAGGGCCGGGAACGAAGGTCAGCCCCGGGGGTTCACATGCGACGGCGAAGCGCCGTGGCTACATCCGAGAGACCACCCATCCACAGAGGGGAGCCGCCGTGGAAGCGAAGGGCTATCTGCAGGAGGTGGGCGCACAGGTCAGCGCCGACTTCGTCAAGAACCGGTCCATCCTGTCCTTCGAGGAGTACCTGTCGCTCTTCTTCACGGACCCGAAGGGGCAGTCGCGCAACGCGGCGCAGTACCTGCGGGACGTGATGGACCACTACGGCACGGAGCTGGTGCCGCACCCCACCGGCACCATCCGGCGCTTCAAGGTCTTCGACGTCCCTTCCGCCGAGCATGACGGCCGCGTCGCCGGGCAGGAGGAGGTGCAGAACGCCCTCTACCGCATCCTGGGCAACTTCGTGCGCGCCGGCCGCATCAACAAGCTCATCATGCTGCACGGCCCCAACGGCAGCGCGAAGTCCAGCCTGGTCAACGCGCTGAAGCAGGGCATGGAGGACTACTCCCGCCAGGCTCAGGGGGCCCTCTACCGCATCGCGTGGGTGTTCCCGTCGGAGAAGCTGATCAAGGGCTCCATCGGCTTCGGCGAGCGCGCGGGCGCGAAGTCCGCCGAGGATGACCTCACCACGTACGCCCACCTGGACGCGGAGGCGCTGGACCTGCGCATGCCCTGTGAGCTGCGCGACCATCCGCTGTTCGCGGTGCCTCCGGCGGAGCGCAAGGGCCTGCTGGAAGGGGCGCTCAAGAAGAAGGGCCTGGGCAACGGCGACGGGGCGACGGGGGACTTCCTGTTGTCCGACTACGTGCGCGAAGGCGAGCTGTGCGCCAAGTGCCGCCGCATCTATACGGCATTGCTCAATGCCTACGGCGGGGACTACCTCAAGGTCCTGCGCCACGTGCAGGTGGAGCGCTTCTACGTGTCGCGCCGCTACCAGGTGGGCACGGTGACGGTGGAGCCGCAGATGAGCGTGGACGCCGCCGCGCAGCAGATCTCCGCGGACCGCACCCAGCTCAACATGCCGGCCGCGCTGCACAGCACGGTGCTCTTCGAGCCGCACGGCCCGCTGGTGCACGCCAACCGCGGCCTCATCGAGTACGCGGACCTGCTCAAGCGCCCGCTGGAGGCCTTCAAGTACCTGCTGGGCTTCAGTGAGACGGGGGAGGTGCCCCTGGAGCCCTTCGTGCTCCAGCTGGACGAGGTGCTCATCGCGTCCTCCAACGAGAAGCACCTGGGGGCCTTCAAGGAGCTGCCGGACTTCGCGTCGTTCAAGGGCCGCATCGAGCTGGTGCGCGTGCCGTACCTGCGCCGCTACAAGGTCGAGCAGGAGATCTACGACGCGCAGATCACCGCGACGTCCGTGGGCAAGCACGTGGCGCCGCACGCGACGGAGGTGGCCGCGATGTGGGCGGTGCTCACGCGCCTGAAGAAGCCCATCCCGGACCGCTACCCGGCCCACGTGAAGCCGCTGGTGGATCAGGTGGCCCCGGTGGAGAAGCTGCACCTGTACCAGGAGGCGGGAGTGCCCGCGCGGCTGTCCTCCGCGAACACCAAGGAGCTGCTCAAGCTGCGCGAGGAGATGTACGAGGAGTCCGACGCGTACCCCAACTACGAGGGGCGCTCCGGCGCGAGCGCGCGCGAAATCAAGACGGCCCTCTTCAACGCCGCGCAGAACCCCGACTACAAGTGCCTCCACGCGCTGGCGGTGCTGGAGGAGCTGCACGCGCTCTGCAAGGACAAGAGCGTCTACGAGTTCCTCCTCCAGGAGGTGATGGACGGCTACCACGACCACGAAACCTTCGTGCGCGTGGTGGAGGGCGAGTACCTGGACCGTGTGGATTCAGAGGTGCGCGACTCCATGGGCCTGGTGTCGGAGGGCCAGTACCGCGAGCTGGTGGAGCGCTACATCCAGAGCGTCAGCCATTGGGTTCGCGGGGAGAAGATGCGCAACCGCGTGACGGGGGAGATGGAGAAGCCGGACGAGGCGCGCATGGCGGAGGTGGAGGCCATCGTGATGCCGCAGGGCGAGGCCCCAGCGGACTTCCGCCGAGGGCTGATTGCCAGCATTGGCGCGCACCGGCTGGACAACCCGGACGGCGCCATGGACTACCCGCGCATCTTCCCGGACATGTTCAAGCGCCTGCGCGACCACTACTTCGAGGAGCGCAAGCGCGTGCTGCGCAAGAACAAGGAGAACGTCCTCAAGTACCTCTCCGAGGACCGCAACCAGCTCTCCGCGCGCGAGCAGTCGCAGGTGCAGGACACGCTCAAGACGATGGCGGAGCGCTACGGCTACTGCGAGTTCTGCGCGAAGGACGCCATCCTGTTCCTGATGCGTCAGCGCTACACCTGACGGGCAGGGGAGGGCAGGCATCCTGGAAGCCGATGCCTGCTCGTCTGCTTCCCAATCCGGGCCGAGGCTCGGGATGATGGGACTTCGCACCGAGTTTGCGCGTGTGTCGTCGTCTTTCGTCCCGCCTCATCCTTGCGCCTGGAGAGTTGATGAACCGGTTGCTGTTGGGCACCCCCCTCCTGTGGGCCCTCGTGTCGTGCGCCAGTGCCCCGTCGCAGTCCTCCGAGGACACTCCGGTCGCGACGCACACGCAGGCTCCGCTCCGGGTGGAGCGGGCGCTGTCCCGGCCCGAGCCCACGCCGCAGCCCACGCGCAAGGCGATGGTGCGCCGCATCCTCCCGCTCAACGTGCGGCTGGTGACGACGGAGGACGGCAAGGTGCGCCGCTCTGCATCGGGCGTCGTCATTGGCACGGAGGCCGGTGAGGCCGGGCCCGTCAGCTACGTGCTCACCAACGCGCACGCGGTGGAGCAGGGCGACCTGAAGGACCCCGTGCTCAAGGTCATGTTGGACCGGCGCGCGGAGACGCACGAGTACCTGGCGGAGGTGGTGGCCACGGGCCAGGTGCCGGACCTGGACCTGGCGCTGCTGCGCGTGACGGGCGTGACGTGGCCCGTGGCGGAGCTGGCCTCGGACGACGAGCCGGAGCCCGGCGAGGACGTGGTGGTGGCGGCGTCCCCGTACGGCCGCGCGCTGTCCATCTCCGGCGGCATGGTGTCCCAGGTGGAGTGGGACAAGGAGACGAAGCACCCGCGCATGCTGAAGACGGACGCGCCCATCGGCTACGGGGCCTCCGGCGGTGGCATCTTCAGCCTGGAGACGGGGCGGCTGTTGGCCATCGTGGAGGGCTACCGCACCGCGAAGGTGGACTTCGAGGTCGCCTCCCAGAACTTCAGCTTCGACGTGCCCATGCCCGGCGAGACGTTCGCCGCGCCCAGCGCCAAGGTGCGCGGCTTCCTCCAGGCGAAGGGCTTCGGCCGGCTCCTGGAGCGCTCCGCGGACGCGGAGGGTGCGGGGCCCCAGAAGACCGCGAGTCGTTGAGCCAACAGCCCCGGACCGAGAAATTGGTGCGGGCCTGATCCAGCGTTAGAGCTGCGGGCTCTTTCGCTGGAGGGTTCACGCGCATGTCCGCTCGGGGCAATTGGGATCAGTACTTCATGGACATCGCCCAGCAGGTGGCCACCCGCGCCACCTGCGACCGCAAGCACGTGGGCGCGGTGCTGGTGCGGGACAAGACCATCCTGTCCACCGGCTACAACGGCGCCATCCGCGGCCTGCCCCACTGCGATGAAGTGGGCCACATGATGGAGAACGGCCACTGCGTGGCCACCGTCCACGCGGAGGCCAACGCCATCATCCAGGCCGCGAAGAACGGCGTCGGAATCGACGGGGCGACCATCTACACGACCGCCAGCCCCTGCTGGCCGTGCTTCAAGCTGATCGCCAACAGCGGCTGCACCCGCATCGTCTTTGGCGAGTTCTACCGGGACCCGCGCATCTTCGAGTACGCGGCCCGGCTGGGCCTCCAACTCGTGGGCCTGGGCGCCGCCGCGCAGCCGCCGTCGCCCGCAACCGGCACCTGAGGGCGGACGCGGTGTCCGGGGGTGGACAACCCCTGGACACGCTGATCGCCCGGGATGAGGTTCCCGTTCGTTGAATGACACTTGTGAGTGGTCCTAAGTGGCTGTTCCGACACGGGAATTTTAGAACTCCGGCAAGAATTACCGACCCAGGGTTGACGATCCCAGGGGTGCTCCCTAAATCCTGGCCTCGGTAGGGCGGCGGCGGGGGTGGGGCGACGGAAATTCCTAGGAGTTCCAGGTGGTTAACTCATCTCTCATGGCCAGCAGTGTGCCTTCTGTCCAGGAAGTGTCGGACCCGGTGGTGGGCGCGGCCCGCTACGACGCGGTTCCGCCCTTGATGGACAGCCTGCTGCACGACGTGCGCAACCCGCTCAACGCGCTGGCCATCCATCTCGAAGTTCTCTCCGAGAAGCTCAAGGGCGAGTCCGGCCAGGTGCCGGCCACGCAGGAGAAGAACCTCAAGGCGATGCGCGAGCAGATCGCTCGCGTGGACGGCCTGCTCAAGCTCTTCTCGGACTTCATCGTGTTTCGCGGGGCGGGCCCCTCCGGGGACGCGCCGCTGTCGGACGCCACCGGCAAGGCCCTGGACGTGCTGGGCCATGAGAGCCGCCGGCGCCGCCTCCAGGTCCAGCGCCTCATCGAGCCGGACGTGCAGGCCCACCTGGAGGACACCACCGAGCTGGGGTTCTTCCTGGTGCAGGTGCTGATGCGTGCCTTCCAGCGCGCGGAGTCCGGCGCCACCATCGTCGTGTCGGTCCGCGCGGAAGGGCCGAGCGCGGTGCTGGAGGTGACGGACGGCTCCTCGGCGCCCGAGCGGGCGGCGGACACCGTGGCCGCGCTGACGCTCCGCTCGGCCCAGCTGGGCATCGAATTCTTCGTGGAGGCGGGGACGTGCCGCCTCGTGTTCCCGCGCGCCTGACCTTCCCCCCAGGCGCAGTCGGCTATCCATCCGGTTTCATCACGCTTCATCGCAGTGGAGGTTTTCACCTTGGGCAGCGCACGAATCCTGGCCGTGGATGACGAACGTGAGACCTGCGAGGCCCTGGCGGAGATGTTGTCCGCCTGGGGTCACAAGGTCGAAACGGCGTTCGACGGGCATGACGCCCTCCGCAAGGCCGGTGAGTTCCGGCCCGACGTCGTCCTGTCGGACCTCGCCATGCCGGAGACGGATGGCCTGTGGCTGTTGCGCAACCTGCGCGACGAGCTGCCGGATTGCCCGGTGGTGTTCCTCACCGGCCGCGGCACCATCGACACCGCCGTGGAGTCCATCCGCGAGGGCGCCTACGACTTCATCGTGAAGCCGCTGGACACCGCGCGGCTCAAGGTCTGCATCGACCGCGCGCTGGAGAAGAAGGAGACCATGCGCGAGGTGCAGACGCTCCGGCGCCGCCTCAAGCAGCTGGGCTCCACGGACCTCATCGCCGGCTCCACCGGGATGCGCAAGGTCATCGAGATGATCGAGAAGGTGGCCCCCTCCAAGGCCAGCGTCTCCATCAGCGGTGAGTCCGGCACGGGCAAGGAAGTGGTCGCCCGCACGGTGCACAACCTGTCCCTGCGCCGCGACAAGCCCTTCATCGCCATCAACTGCGCGTCCATCCCCGCGACGCTGATCGAGTCCGAGCTCTTCGGTCACGAGCGCGGCGCCTTCACCGGCGCGGATCAGCGCCGCCCGGGCGTGTTCGAGATGGCCCACGGCGGCACGCTCTTCCTGGACGAGTTGGGTGAAATCCCCATCGACCTGCAGGCCAAGCTCCTGCGCGTGCTGGAAGAGGGCCGCCTGCGCCGGCTGGGTGGCAAGGTGGAGATCGAAGTGGACGTGCGCGTGCTGTCCGCCACGAACCGCGACCTGAAGCAGGAGATCAAGAACCAGCGCTTCCGCGAGGACCTCTACTTCCGCCTCAACGTGTTCCAGCTGCACCTGCCGCCCCTGCGCGAGCGCCGGGACGACGTGCCCATCCTGGTCCAGCACTTCGTGGACAAGTTCCGCGGGGACTCCGCCAAGCGCGTCTCCGGCGTGCACCCGGACGCGATGGAGGTCCTCAAGAACTACGACTGGCCGGGCAACATCCGCGAGCTGCGCAACGCCGTGGAGCGCGCCGTCATCCTCTGCGACGGGGAGCTGATCACCCGCGAGCACCTGCCGCCCGACATGGCCGGCAAGTCCCCGGAGCGCCACACGTTCAAGCTGCCGTTCGGCCTGAGCCTGGACGCCGTGGAGCGCGAGTACATCCTGGGCAGCCTCCAGCGGAACGGGAACAACAAGGCCCGCACGGCGGAGGTGCTGGGGGTGAGCGAGAAGACGCTCTACAACAAGCTCAACCGCTACGCGGCGGAGAACCGGGCCCAGGGCGCCCCGGGTGGCGGCAGCCCCCTGGGGGGACAGGGCAACGACGGCCCCATGAGCGCCAGCAGCTTCCTGACCCGCTGATCCGCACCCCGTCCGGACCCCGCGGCCGCTCGCCGCTGACCTGACGGGTAGGCAAGAAGGCCCGGATTCCGGGCCCTTGGCAGGGCTCCTGGAGAGCGCGCACGGGGCCTCCCCAAGCCGGTTTAAAGGGGCGGGGGAGGTCTCGAAAACCCCTGTCAATTCTTGACTTTTCCCCCCTGGACGGGGGATCCTCCGGGCCTCTCCCACCCGTTGGTGAGGGCCCGGCCGGGACGTTTCATTTCGGGCCACGTCCGCCCCCCATGGTGCGGTCGTCCGACGTGAGTCATCTGGGGTGCCGCCGGGGGGGCACAAGGAAGGCCACAACGCAATGAGCGACGCGCGAGTTCTTCACTTCTTCGGCGGCAAGGGCGGGGTCGGCAAGACCACGCTCGCGGCAGCGTACGCGGTGAGGCTCTCCGAAGAAGTGCCCAAGCACCGGGTGCTGGTCGTCTCGTTGGATCCGGTTCAGTCCCTGTCGGACCTCGTGAAGAAGAAGCTGCCGGCGAAGCCCACCAAGCTCCAGGCGGGCAAGGGCGAAGGCGGCCTCTTCGGCGCGGAGCTGAACCCGCCCGCGCTGCTCAAGCCGTTCCTGGCGGAATACCTGCCGGCGCTGGCGAAGGCGGCGGTGAAGGGCACGCACCTGTCGGACGAGGAGCTGGGCAAGCTCTACCAGCAGGCGGTGCCGGGGCTGGAGGAGCTGGTGGCCCTCTTCCACGTGGTGGAGCTGCTGGAGTCTGGCGACTACGACCGCATCGTGGTGGACACGGCGCCTACCAGCCACACGCTGCGCCTGTTCGACATGCCGGCGCAGCTGCGCAAGTTCCTGGGCTTCGTGAAGGCGGGCCAGGACCGCGCCGCCCCGGCCCCCAGCGGCAAGGGCAAGAAGGCGGCCGCTGCCGCCGCCGCGGCGGAGGGCTCTGGCGGCTTCCTGGAGCAGGTGGGCCAGAAGGCGGAGAAGCTGCTCGCGCTGCTGAAGGATCCGGCGCGCACGGCCTTCCACCTGGTGGCGCTGGCGGAGCCGGTGCCGGAAGCTCAGACGCGCATGTACTTCACCCAGCTGCGCGAGCGCGGGCTGCCGGTGACGGAGGTGGTGGTCAACCAGGTGGAGGACCACCAGGGCTGTCCGGCGTGTCAGGGCCGCCGCGGCCTTCAGGCGCCGCACGTGCGCAAGTACCAGGCGCTGGACAAGACCGTGCCCGTGAACCTGCTGGGCCGCCGTGAAGTGGCGCCCCGGGGGCTGGACGGGCTGAAGGAGTTCGCCAAGGAGTGGGCGGCGGGCAAGGAGACCAAGGCGCTGGAGTTCAGCGCGGCCGAAGGGCCTCCGGCGCTGGTGCGCGCCCCGTCCATGCCTCCCATCGCGGCGCCTCCGCTGCCGCCCACGCGGCTCATCTTCTTCGTGGGGCAGGGCGGGGTGGGCAAGTCCTCCTGCGCGGCCGCCGCGGCGGTGACGCTGACGGAGAAGGAGGGGCCGGTGCTCCTCATCTCCACGGATCCCGCGCACTCGCTGTCGGACGTGCTGCAGAGCCGCCTGACCGACACCGAGACCCAGGTGAAGGGCACCAAGGGCCTGTACGCGCGCGAGCTGGACATGGCGGGTTGGTTCAACGCCCTGCGCAAGCGGCTGAAGGAGAAGGCGGAGAAGGCCTTCGAGGGCGCGCCCAAGGCGGGCAACGACGTGCCGGCGGACCTGCTCTACCTGCGCAACCTGCTGGAGTGCGCGCCCCCGGGCATCGACGAGCTGGCGGCCATGTCCGTGCTGACGGACGCGCTGGTGCAGGAGCGCTTCAAGCGCATCGTGGTGGACTCGTCGCCGCAGGTGACGAACGTGCGCGTGGTGGAGCTGGCGGACACAGCAAAGACGTGGCTGGGCGCGCTGCACGGCATCCTCAACAAGCACCGCGCCAAGGGCCTGGGCGAGCTGGCGGATGACCTGGCGGCGATGCTCAAGCACGTGAAGCGCTTCGAGGACGCGTTGGCGTCCCCCAGCGAGTCGCGCTTCGTGGTCGTCACGCGCGGCGAGGACCTGGCGTCGTCCCGCACGGAGCGGCTGGTGGAGTACCTCAAGGAGAAGAAGCTCCAGGTGGAGCGGGTGCTCGTCAACCGCGTGGGCCCCAAGTCCACCTGCGACAAGTGCGAGAACCGCCGCAAGCTGGAGCTGAACGCGGCCAAGGCCATGGAGAAGAAGATTGGCCTGCCCGTGACGATGGCGCCCGCGCTGGGCCGTCACCCCGCGGGGCTGCGCGAGCTGAAGGCGTTCCGCACCGCCTGGTACGCGCTGTCCGCGCCGCCGGCGAAGGTCAAGGCGGCCTGAGTTCTTCCGCCGCGCCGGGCTCCTCTAGCGGGGGCCCGGCGACAGCAGGGACAGGGGCAGCCGGTGGGGATCCACCCGGCGCACCTGGCCCAGCAGGTCCACGGCGGTCGCCTCGAGTGAGCGCACCGTCGGGGCCGCCGGCACCTTCAGGTGCTGATGGAGCACCCAGCCCGGACCCAGGAGCATCAGCGCCACCGCTGGCACGATGCACAGGGTCACCACCACGCTGGCGCCGCCCACCGTGCCCAGCACGCGCAGCACCGGGGATGCCTGGATGCGCGGGCGCTGCAGCGCCGCGAGGATGCGCGCGAAGAGGGCACCGCCCACGAGCCCCAGCACCGTGGCCAGCCCCCAGCTCAGCCCGCCCACCGGAGTGCCGAGCACCGGCTCCAGCAACTGGGGCGCCAGGGCTCCCAGCACGAAGGCGAGGATGAAGGGCGCGACCGCGATGATGGCGGCCAGCCCCCAGTGTCTGGCGTTGAGTCGATGCACGGCTTCCCCCCTCGGCGACACGGGGAAGGTGGGCACCGGCAGGCAGGCGCGCCAGGGCGGTCTCCCCCGGGACGCGGGTAGGCGTGCACGGGGCGTCACTTCACGGCGCCTCACGTCAGGCGTCGCACTCCGACGGGCTGTCGATGAAGCCGCCCAGGGGCTCCGGGAAGGTGAGGGCACCCGCCGGACTGAGGGTGCCGGTGATGGGCGCGGCGTTGGGGAGCTTCACCTCCACCGTGCGGCCCTTGACGGTGTACGTGCCCGGGGTCCGGGACTCACGGGGCGTGCCGGAGTCGTCCACGTCCCTCTTCCAGAGCTCCACGCGGCCACCGTCCTGGAACTTCAGGGCTCGGGTGGTGCCGTAGACGCCCACGCCGGGGCCGTACCAGGACACCGCCCGCAGGAGGGCCGGCACGTCGGCCTCCTTTTCGGGCGTGCGGCCCAGCAGCTTCTGCCAGCCGAGTGTGTCCCGGATGACGTCCAGGTCCCGGTCCTCCTTCGCCCGCTGGAGGCGGCGCGCGTCCAGGCGCACGGCGGTGGCCAGCTTCTCCACGATGACGTCGCGGTGGGCGCTGTACTCGCACACCTTGCCCTGCTTGCGCAGGAGGCCCAGGGTGGCGGCGGCGTTGTAGTGGGCCAGGGCGTAGTCCGGGGTGGCCTGTGCGGCCGCCTGGAATTTCTCCAGCGCCTCCGGATAACGGCCGGACTGGTACAGCCGGAACCCCTGCGTGTTGAGGGCCCGGCCGGAAGCGGGGGCCGCTGGAGCGGCGGACAGCGTCAGGGTCAGCAGGGACAGGGCGAGGACCATGTTGCTCCAGACGGGCGGTCTCCCCGGACATTCCAGGGGTGCGTAACCGCTTGCGCGTTGATTGGCCTGAACCCTGGTGCTAGTTCGGCGCCATGGCAACCGGCATTGGCTACGCGCTCGACTTCGAGCGCCCGCTCATCGAGCTGGAGAAGAAGATCGAGGAGCTGAAGGCCCTCTCCACCAGCGGCTCGGTGGATTTCTCCTCTGAAATCTCCAAGCTGGAGAAGAAGGCGAAGAAGCTCCAGTCGGAGATCTTCAGCGACCTGTCCCGCTGGCAGATGGTGCAGCTGTCGCGCCACAACTCGCGTCCGTACTTCCTGGACTACGTCCAGCACCTGTTCACGGACTTCTTCGAGCTGTGCGGCGACCGGCACTTCGGCGAGGACCCGTCCATCGTCGGTGGCTTCGCGCGCTTCGACGGCAAGACGGTGATGGTCATCGGCCACCAGAAGGGCCGCAACACGCGCGAGAACATGGCCCGCAACTTCGGCATGCCGCGCCCGGAGGGCTACCGCAAGGCGCGCCGGCTGATGGAGCTGGCCGAGCGGATGGAGAAGCCCATCCTCACCTTCGTGGACACGCCGGGCGCGTACCCGGGCATCGGCGCGGAGGAGCGCGGGCAGGCGGAGGCCATCGCCGTGAACCTGGAGGTGATGAGCCGGCTGCGCGTGCCCATCATCGCCACCGTGATTGGCGAGGGCGGCTCCGGTGGCGCGCTGGCCATCGGCGTGGGCAACCGCGTGCTGATGCTCCAGAACAGCGTCTACTCCGTCATCACCCCGGAGGGCTGCGCGTCCATCCTCTTCCGTGACGCCAGCAAGGCGGACAAGGCCGCGGACGCGATGCGTCCCACCGCGCCGGACCTGCTGGAGATGAAGATCATCGACGAGATGATTCCCGAGCCGCCGGGTGGCGCGCACCGCGACCCGGCCAAGACGGCGGAAACGCTGGGCAAGGCGCTGCGCAAGCACCTGGGCCAGCTGGCGGAGCTGAGGCCGGACGCGCTGGTGCGCGACCGCTATGACAAGTTCCGCGCCTTCGGCGTGTTCTCCGGCAAGTAGAGGACCCTCACCCCATGCGACCGCTCGTTCCTCCCTACGTCGAGACGCTCAAGGCCTACGTTCCGGGCAAGCCCATCGAGGAGACCGAGCGGGAGTACGGCCTCAAGGGCGTCATCAAGCTGGCCTCCAACGAGAACCCGCTGGGCCCGTCGCCCCGCGCCGTGGAGGCCATGCGCAACGCCGCCGCGCAGGTGCACCTGTACCCGGACGCCACCAGCTTCCACCTGGTGCGCAAGCTCGCCGCGCACCTGGGCGTGAAGCCGGAGGAAGTGGTGCTGGGCAGCGGCTCCAACGAGCTCATCGAGCTGTTGATGCGCACGTTCACGACGCCCGAGGAGGAGATCCTCCTGTGCAAGGGCTCGTTCCCCGCGTACCGCATCTCCGCGCAGGCGCACGGCCGCGCGTTCGTGGAGGTGCCCATGCGCGAGGGCTTCCGCTACGACCTGGAGGCCATGGCCCGCGCCGTCACGCCGCGCACGCGCATGGTGTTCCTGGCCAACCCGGACAACCCCACGGGCACCACGTTCGGGCGCAAGGACCTGGAGACGTTCCTCGCGGCGGTGCCGAAGGACGTGCTCGTCGTCCACGACGAGGCCTATGCGGAGTTCGTGGACTGGCCCGACTACGCGAGCGCCGTGGAGCTGTTCCACGCGCACCCGAACCTGGTGGGGCTGCGCACCTTCAGCAAGATCCACGGGCTGGCCGGCATCCGGCTGGGCTGCGCGGTGATGGACGCGAAGCTCGCGGGCTACGTGCACCGCACGCGCATGCCGTTCAACCTGACGACGGTGGCGCAGGCGGCGGGGATGGCCGCGCTGGAGGACAAGGCGCACGTGGAGCGCACGCGCGAGAACAACCGCGTGGGCCTGCGCTTCTACGGAGAAGAGCTGCCGAAGCTGGGGCTCACGCTGACGGACAGCCACGCGAACTTCGTCTTCGTGGACTGCCACCGTCCGTCCGGTGAGGTGTACGAGCAGCTCTTGCGCCGGGGCGTCATCGTGCGGCCCATGGCGGGCAACGGCCACCCGAACTGCCTGCGCATCTCCGTGGGCTCGCCCCAGGAGAACGCGCGCTGCGTGGCCGCGCTGAAGGAGGTCCTGTCATGAGCACGCGTCCGTTCATCGTCGCCATCGACGGGCCGGCCGGTGCAGGCAAGTCCTCCGTGTCCAAGCTGCTCGCGCGGCGGCTGGGCTTCGCGCTGGTGGACACCGGCGCCATCTACCGCTGCGTGGCGCTGATGGCCTCGCGCGAGGGCATCGCCTTCGACGACGACGCGAAGCTGGGCGAGCTGCTCGGGCGCGTGCGCATCCACTTCCAGGTGGTGGGCGAGGAGAACCACGTCTTCCTGGGCGGCGAGGACGTGTCGTCGGAGATCCGCACGCCGCCCATCTCCATGGGCGCGTCGCAGGTGTCCGGGCGGCCGGTGGTGCGCGCGGGGCTGCTCGCGCTCCAGCGGCGGCTGGCGCTGGAGGCGGCGTCGGGCGCCATCCTGGAGGGCCGGGACATTGGCACGGTGGTGTTCCCGGACGCGGACGTGAAGTTCTTCCTCCAGGCGAACCCGGAGGTGCGCGCGCGCCGCCGCTTCGAGGAGCTGTTCCAGAAGGGCGTGGACAGCAGCCTGGAGGGCGTCCTCCAGGACCAGACGCGCCGCGACGCCGCGGACTCCGGCCGAGAGGTGGCGCCCCTGAAGCCCGCCGAGGACGCGGTGCACGTGGACTCCAGCAGCATGCCGCTGTCGGAGGTGGTGCAGTCGCTGGAGCAGGAAATCGAGCGCCGCCGGGCCTCGCGCGGCGCCTGAAGTCGTCGCCCGAGCCTCGGGCCTTCCGTCAGAAGCTGACGCCGTCCGTGCTGGGGGCGGGCACCGTCAGGGTCAGCCGGGCCTGCGTGCCGTCCTTCTCGTAGAAGCGGTGGTAGAGGTACAGGTCCGCCACCACCTGCTTCACGTAGCCGCGCGTCTCCCGGTACGGGATGGACTCCACGAACAGGTCCAGGGGCAGGCTGCCGCGCTCCTGCGTCCAGCGCACCGCCGCCTTGGGGCCCGCGTTGTAGGCCGCCGCCGCCAGCGCCGGGTGCGCGAAGCGCTTCATCAGCTGCGCCAGGTACCACGCGCCGTAGCGGATGTTGCGCTCCGGGGCGAACAGGTCCGCGGGCGCGGGCGCGGGCTCCGCCATCTTCTGGGCGATCTCCGTCGCCGTGGGCGGGATGATCTGCATCAGGCCGCGCGCGTCCGCCGCGCTCATGACCTCCGGGCGGAAGGCGCTCTCGCGCCGCATGATGGCCCACACGAGGAACGGATCCAGCGCCTGCCGCGTGGCCTCCGTCTCCACCGCCTGGGCGAACGCGCGCGGGTAGAACGCGGCCAGCGCGTCCGGTGCCTTCGCCCCGAAGGCGCGGCCCCACAGGTGGCGTGCCGCCACGACGTGCGCGTGGCCGTACTCGCCCAGCTGCAGCAGGGCATGCGCGAACGGCAGCGCCTGGTCCGCGCCGCGCAGGCCCGACACGCGCGACTGCACCTCGTCCGCCGCGTCGCGGAAGAGGCCCGCGCGCGTCAGCGCCACCGCCAGTTCCAGCTCCGGCGGGCGGGGGAGGGTGAGCTGCTTCGGAGGCTGCGGGAAGGCCGCGGGCGGCGTGCGCCCCAATTCGCGCAGCCGCTCCGTGGCGAGCAGCGCGTAGAACGACGCAGGCGCCGCGCTGATGACGGCCTCATAGGCGGGCCCCACCGTCGCCGGCTTGCCGCCGCCCAGCTCCTCCGTGCGCGCCTGCCAGTAGCGCGCCTGCGGCGCCATGCTCGTCTTCGGATAGGCCGTCACCAGGTCGTCCAGCGCCTGGCGCGCCTTCGCGTACTGCTCCAGCCGGATGTGCGAGAGCGCGCGGAACCACATCGCCTCGTCGCGGCGGCGCGAGCCCTTGTAGCGCTTCTCGTAGTCCGCGAAGGACTTCGCCGCGTCCTCGAAGCGGCCACCCTGCAGGTCCAACCACGCGGCGAAGAACGCGCCCTCCTCACCGGCCGCTTGAGAGGGGTAGGCCTTGTCCAGCGCCGCCATCAGCTTGCGCGCCTTCTCGTTGTCGTCCGACTTCAGCGCCCGGCGCGCCACCACCAGCGCGGCCTCCGCGGCGATGGCCGGCGGCCCCTTGCGCGCCACCGCGAGCGCCTTCTCCGCCTCCTCGCGCTTGCCTCGCGCGAAGAGCACCTGCGCGCGCAGGAGCGCCACCTGCGCCTGGGCGGGCGCGCCCTTCACCAGCCCCCGCTTCTCCGCCGTCAGGAGCTCGTCCTCGGCCCGCGTCGCCGCGCCGTCGGAGAGCAAGCTCCGGGCGCGCTGGAGGTGTTCGGGCAGGGTGAGCTTCACCGCGGGCTTCAGCGCGGCCAGCTGCTCCAGCGCCTCGTCCGCGTAGGGGTGGGTGGGGAAGCGCAGCGCCACCGTCTTCAGGTCCGCCCGCAGGCCCGCCGCGTTGCCAGTGGCCGCGCGCGTCTGGGCGCGCTGGAAGAGCAGCTCCGGGGTGGGCTGCGCCGCCGCCGCGGACTCCAGCACCGGGGCCGCGTCCTTGGGCCGGTGTGCGTCCAGGAGCGACTCACCCAGGCGGGCGCGGGCGCGCACGGCCAGGGCCGGGGAGGCCTTCTCCAGGGCCCGCTCGAAGTCCTTCGCCGCGCCGTTGGGGTCGCCCGCGTAGAAGCGCGCCTGGCCCAGGTAGAAGGCGTGGAAGGCCTCCAGGGGCGCGGGAGGCGCATGGCGGGTGAGCAGGTCCCGCGCCTGAGCGGCGTCCCCGTCCGAAAGGACGAGTGTCCCGGCGAGCAGGCCCAGGCGGCCCGCGTCCGGGCACTTCGCCTGCTCGCAGGCGGTGAGCTCCGCCCGGGCGAGTGACGCCGCGTCGGACCGGTGCAGGCGGACGGCCTCCAGCGTCGCCGGGGACTGCCCCAGCGCCACCCCCGTCACCCAACCCGCCACCCAGCCGGTCCAACTCATGGGATTCTTCCTTTCACTTCGCGGCCTTGCGGCTTCCGAACGAGAGGTTTGCAGTCGACATTCCCCACCAGGTGGGCGGGGGTCGGTTTGACAGTCGGCCCGACAAGTCCTAGATCCCGCGCCCACGGGCTGGTCCCGCGGGGTTGTCGGCCCGTTGCGCTATCCGGAGGGAATCCTTACGTTGCGCCGCCGTTGAGCGCTACTCCGGACCGCCGTCGTGTCAGGAAGACCTGTCGTCGCAGGAAGACCTGTCGTCGGTAGCACCTGCTCGTTCACAGACCTCGGGGGGGGAAACAGCTCATAGGGGAGGCTCCATGAAGCCGTGTCCATCCGATCTGCCGCAGACCATCAATCCCGAAGCCGGCCCGAAGCGGGCAGGCGTCGAGACGCATCGCAACCTGAACTGCAACCACTACGACAACTGCCTCGATGAGGCGGTCCGTCGCGGCTGGCAGTCGTTCACGTGCATGAAGTGCCCGATGTACGCCAACCTCGCTCCTCCGCAGATGGGGCTGGAGGCGTACGCCACGCAGCGCCGTCCTGTCTAACCGGGACGTCTGACATGGGGCCCGTTGCACCGGGCCCGCGCGAGCTTGCACCCGGTCACGCCCGAAGCCCGGTCGTGGCCGGCGTCCGCGTCGGCGTTGCTCTTTCGAAGCCAGCGCTTCAGGGGACCGCGGCGTAGATGACGGCCACCCAGTACTGGCCCTGGCCGAAGCGCTTGGAGTTGCCCCGCACCAGCCCCACACCCACCTGGGTGTAGGTGGCGGTGGCCAGGCTGCGTGACTCCGGTACGGCGCCCGGGTCGCCCACGACGAAGAAATCCACCGAAGCGGTGCCCGCGTCCGGCAGCGCGGAGAACACGCGCTCGTGCAGCGGGGAGGGGTCTCCGTCTCCGGCGGAGGGCTCGTCCTGCGACAGCGCGCGGCGGGCGTGGTCGCGCGCCAGCCGCTCCAGCGCCTCGCTGCGCACCAGGGGCGGCAGCTTGAGCGTGGCGCGGTGCCGGGACAGGGCGTCGTAGACGTCCGACACCGGGTCCACCGGGAGCGCCGCGCCGGGCGAGGCCGCGGTGAAGACCTCCGTGACGATGGCCTGGTCGCGGCCGTCCACCTTCTGGAACGCCACGCCCACGCCCATGAAGCGGAACGCGGGGTCCAGCAGGTTCTTGCGGTGGCCGGGGCTGTGCTCGATGCCGAAGTGCGCGGCGAGCGGGCCCGCCGCCAGGCCCAGGTTCTCTCCGGCGCGCACGTAGCGCGTGCCCTCCGGGAGGCGGCGGGTGAGCGTGGAGCCGTCCGGCGCGATGTGCGCGAAGAAGCCCTCTGTCGCCATGCGCGTGCTGTAGCGCAGCGACACCTCCTCCAGCGTGGGATCCGGCGTGAGCTCCGGCAGCTGGTGTGCGCGGCGCAGGGTGTTGATGCGCTCGTAGAGGGCGGTGCGGGCCTCGGCCAGCGTGGTGGGTTCGGGCTGCGACTTCTGTCCGCCGCGCCCGGAACGGGCTTCCACCTGCACGAGGAACAGCGACGTCACCTCCGGCCCCGCGCTCGCCTGGCCCACCACCTCCACGGTGTAGCTGCCGGGGGTGTTGAAGCCCACCAGGGCACAGAAGCCGTTGGTGCCGGAGGGCATGCGGCTCAGGGCCACGGCCTCCACCTCGCCATCCGGCCGGGTGACGAAGACCTGCGGGCTGCGCAGCGGCGGCACGAGCCGGCCGCACACGCGCTTCTCCGTCCCGGCCTTGGCAATCTTCCGGGGGAAGGGGAGCACCTCCGCCTTGCGGTCCGCGACGAGCAGCACCAGCGCGGCGCGCTCGCCCAGGAAGGCCACGCCCACGCCGAAGTGGCTCACGCGCTCGTCGTTGAAGTCCGTGCGGGCGAGGAACGTCTCGATGGCGTGCGCGTGCACCCAGGCGCGGATGACCAGCACCTTCGGGGACGGATCCGCGGCGCCCGAGTCGCTGACCGCCTCCATCAACCTGAGCAGGTCCGGGGCGCCGGTGGTGAACTCGCTCAGGGCCTCGCGCGCGAGCCTCCGGGCCGCGGCCTCCAGCGCCTTGTCGCTCGTGGGGGCGCGGCGGCCCACGCGCTCGAACTCGCGCAGCACGTGCAGCCGGGCCCGGGCCTCCTGGGCCTGGGGCGTCTCCTCCGGGACGGGGGCCGGGAACTCCTGGCCCTCCGGGGTGGGGACGGAGACGGAGGCCACCGCCGGGGATGGCGGCGCGGCGGATGCCGGAAGGACGCAGGCGCCCGCGAGCAGCAGGCCCAGCAGCGCGCGTCTCATCGCGACTCCAACTGGAAGGCGAGCGCCTTCACGGTGCCAGTGCCCAGCTTCTCGTTGAGCCGCTCGCGCAGGGAGTCGGCCTGGCGGGAGAGGACCTGGGCCCACTCGGCGCTCTCCACGGAGATGATCAGCGTGCTGCCGTCCAGCTGGTGCGGCCGGCTGTGGCGCGCGATGTTCTCTCCCACCGCGGCGGTCCAGAGCGGCATCAGCGACGACGCGCGGCCGGACTCTCCCGCCAGGCGCGCCAGCACCCGGGGCAGCAGGCTCTCCAAGGTCTTCGGTTCACCGCGCGCCATCGTCGGTCCGATTCTGGAACCCCTGGCGACGGAAGCCAACCGACACTTGCCTGCCCGCCCGTCCGATTTTTCCAGGGCCCCGGTTTCGCCCTCGGCACCGGGTGTCCAGCGAAAGCGGTTCCGCTGCCATCGCCGGTCGCGTCGCGGCCCTTCCCCCTGTAAGGTCGGGGCAAGGCCGGTCCCCCTCGGAGTTCCCATGCGTTCCATCCCCCATCCGGTCCGGTCCCCCGGCCTCGTGCTCGCATGCCTGCTGGCGTGCGTCATGGGCTGCGCGATGTCCGACATGGATGCCCCGTTCATCCATGTGGGCAGGACGGACGCTTTCTGTACGGTGGATCAGGACTGTGGGGATCCGGCGCTGTTCTTCTGCAACACCGCCCTGTCGCGCTGTGAGCCCGCGTGCCGGACGGACCTCGACTGTTCGGTGAAGCGCCGCGGGGAGCTGAACGCCATCGCCGCTTGTGAGACCCAGTCGCTGGGCTGCCGCTGTGATGCCAGCCGCTGCGTCCCCGCCCTCTGCACCGGAGACAGTGACTGCGAGGACGGGGAGCTGTGCCGTGACGGTGCCTGTGTGGCGCCCCCGCCGTCGTCCGGCGTCAAGGCCTGCCGCGTGGTGCCCGAGCGCATCATCGCGCCCGTGGGCACGACCCTGCGCTTCGAGACCTGGGTGTCCGATGCCACGGGCCAGCCCTTCGTCCCGCGCAACGGGCTCACCTGGTCCGCCGTGTCGGCGCGCGTGAAGGGCGGAGGCACCGGCACCGGGGCCACGTTCACCCTGGAGACGGCGGGCGCGGAGGAGGAGGCGGTGGAGGCCCGGGTGGGCACCGTCGCGTGCCGTGCGCGCGTCACCGTGCTGCCTCCGCACACGGCCCCGGGGCAGGTGCGGGTGGTGGTGACGGACGCGCTCTCGGGATACCCCGTCGAGGGCGCTTCGGTGGTGGTGGCGGACGCGCTGGGCGGCGTGACGGCGAGCGCGTCCACGGACGCGCAGGGCGTGGCCGTGCTGGGGGCCCGGAGTGATTCGACGGTGTCCGTCTTCCACCCGGACTTCGGCTACCTCACCGTGGCGAACTACGACATGACCGGCTCGCGGGACCTGCGGCTGCCGCTGCGCCGCAACCCGACGGACCGCGTGGGCGGAGTCAGCGCCCGGTTCACCCACCTCGCGCCCGTGGGGGCGGGCGGCGCGTTGGCCATGGGGATGGCGGGGCTGTCCGTGCCGGGCCTCCTGTCCGAAGCGGCCCCCGCCCAGGTGCAGGGGCCCGAGCGGAACGTGGAGCTTTCGCTCAGAGGGGTGATGCGCCCGTTCCAGCTGCCCGCCAACGTCTGGGTGAACGGGCTGGGTGTCCTTCCCCAGGAGTCCGTGGAGGTGCCGGGCATCTCCGGGGTGTGCGACACGGCGCTCGCGGACGGAACGGATCCGGAGGCGGCCACGCGCTCGGGGACCTGTGGCACGCGCACCGCCTGGGCCCTCACCGCGCAGGTGCCGTCCAGCGAGCTGCCGGCGGGGATGATGGATCCGGGCACGGATCCGCTGCTGCTCCTGGCGCGCGCGCTGCCGCAGTCGGGGCGGTTCTCCTCCGCCGTCCAGCGCGACGTGCGCTTCCCCCTGTATGCGCCAATCGAGGGGAAGCTTCCGCCCCGCGGGCCCGTCACGTCGCTGGACTTCCAGCAGGTGCCGCTGGCCTTCCCGTTCGTGGTGCGCGTCCCGCCGCTCCCGCGCTTCCGCGACAGCTACCTGTGTCGCGCGCTGGTGGTGGGCTCGGTGACCGCGCCCGGACAGGGCATGGTGCCGCTGGGCCTGGGCGCCGCCGTCAACGCCAACCCGGTGGATCCGAACACGGACACGCAGCCCCTGTTGTCCTCGCCGGGCCTGGTGCGTGTGCGCATGGCGCCCGCCCATCACGGCCTGGAGGGACAGCCGTACCGGCTGGTCGCGGTCGCGTCGTCCGGAGCGTTGGGCGGCGAGGAGCCGGCGGGCCTGGCCACCAGCGCGGTGATGACCAAGCTGGACGCGCCCCGCTTCGATCCAGAGGGCATTCAGCCGGTGACACTCGGGGACATGTTCCTCGGCATCCCGGTGGGCGCGCACTACAACCCGGACGCGTCGCCGTGGCACGGCCTGCTGCCGCGCGAGTGGCGCATGGACAGCTCCCTCCCGGGCGCGACGATCGTGCGCGCCACCTTCACCAACGCGGCCGGCCGGCGCTGGACGGTCTGGGTGGACAGCCGCCGGTCCGTGACCGGCGTGCGCCTGCCCGTGCCACCCTCGGGGCTGGAGGACCGCACCTTCCAGGGCGACACGGAGGGCTCGCGCGCGTCGTTGTCGGTGGAGGCGTTGAACGTGGCCATGTCCGAGGGCCGTTCGATGAACCTCTCCGCGCTGGCGGAGACCGGAGGCATGGCACCCGAGCGGCTCGCCGAGTCGGTGCTCGCCGCTTCCACGCTGAACTACGGCCGGCCCCAGGTGACGTGGCTCGCGCCCGCCGAGGGCGCGTCGCTGGCTCGCGGCGCCACCGTGCGCGTGCGGGTGGACGGCTTCCAGGTGGGGACGGACGCCGCCAACGGTGACGAGGGTGGGGTGCTGCTCACCGTGCGCGATGGCGGCCCGGGCTGCGACCTGTCGGTGGTGCGCGGCGACGTGGCCATGCATTCGGGCGAGGTGGAGCTCTCCCTGCCCACCGCCTGCTCCGGGGCGGCGGTCACGCTGGTGGCGTCGCTGGTGGACGGGCTCGGGCTGCCGCTGCGCCCCGCCGTCAGTGCCGCCCGCACGGTGCGGGTGCCCTGACGTGCTGGGGTGTCAGTGCGTCTACGACCTGGCGGGGTAACCCGGTCCGGCCGTGAATTCGCTTTCGCGAATTGCGCGGTGATACGTTTCGCTCCATGGGCCAGAAGGAGACGGTCGTCACCGTCATCTCGAAGATCTCCGAGCGCCCCGTCAACCTGGACGCGGCGCTGGTGGTCATCTACGGCCTGGATCTGGGGCGCAAGTACGACCTGGCGCGTGAGGAGACGCTGATCGGCCGGTCGTCCAAGGCGGACATCCAGATTGATCAGGAGGCGGTGAGCCGCAACCACGCGCGCATCACCAACACCACCAAGGGCGTGCGCATCGAGGACCTGGGGTCCACCAATGGCACGTTCGTCAACGACGACGTCGCGTCGTCGGCGCGGTCGCTGCAGAACGGCGACCTGGTGAAGATTGGCCGCACCATCTTCAAGTTCATCGCGGGCGGCAACATCGAGGCGGCGTACCACGACGAGATCTACCGGCTGACCACCATGGACGGCCTCACGCAGATCTACAACCGCCGCTACTTCGACGAGCAGCTGGACCGGGAGATCTCCCGCAGCCGTCGCTACGAGCGCGTGCTGTCGCTGGTGATGTTCGACCTGGATCACTTCAAGGACGTGAACGACACCTACGGGCACCTGGCCGGGGACTCGGTGCTCAAGCAGCTGGCGTCCACGGTGCGCACGCGCATCCGGCGCGAGGATGTCTTCGCCCGCTACGGCGGTGAGGAGTTCGCGCTGCTCCTGCCGGAGATCAACCTGGCCGGCGCCCGTCAGCTCGCGGAGAAGGTGCGCAAGCTGGTGGAGCGGCAGCGCTTCGAGTTCGACAAGCAGGTCATCCCCGTCACGCTGTCCATGGGCGTGGCCACGCTGGAGCCGCAGCACCGCGAGCCCGCGGATCTGGTGCGCACGGCGGATGAGCACCTCTTCACGGCGAAGAGCCAGGGGCGCAACCGCATCTGCGGCTGACGCCCCCGGAGTACCGTTTGAAGCTCAGCTGACGCTCAGCCCGTGAAGACGGAGCGGCGCTCGCGCAGCAGGGCCTGGAGCATGCCCTGGATGGACTCGCGGGTGCGCTCGGTCAGCCGCTGCACCTCACCCAGGTCGTCCGCGGCCTCCGGAGCCAGGCCTTCCATGGTGATGGGCTCGCCGAAGCGGATGGTCCACTTGGCGGGCAGCGGGCCGGGCGCGGTGAGCGGCAGCGACGGGAACCCCAGGAAGCCACCGGGGAGGCGGCCCAGCAGCGGCGACGTCTCCTCCGCGCCGACGATGGCCACCGGGACGATGGGCGCGCCGGTGCGCAGGGCCAGCTTGACGAAGCCGCCTCGGCCAAAGCGCTTGAGCCGGTAGCGCTCCGCGAACGGCTTGCTCGCGCCCTGGTAGCCCTCCGGGAAGACGACGAGCGGCCGGTGCTCGTCCAGCAGCCGCAGCGCGTTCTCCGGTGAGGCGCGCACGGCGCCCAGGCGGTTGAAGAGGGTGCCGAGCATGGGCGCGTGGAAGACCTGATCCTCCACCAGCCAGCGGGCCTCGGGCAGATCCGGGCGCTCCCGCAGGAGCGCCTGCGCCATCACGAGGCCGTCGTAGGGCAGGGCGCCGGAGTGGTTGGCGACGAGGATGGAGGCGCCGCGCGGCACCTGATCCACGCCCTCCACGGAGACGCGCCAGTACTGCTCGTAGAGGAAGTCGAGGACGGGCTGGAGGCTCTCCACCAGGCCCGCGTCCTTGCCGTAGTCATCCAGCCGGCTGCCGCCGCCGGCGCCCAGGCTGGTGCGCATGGCCTCCATCAGGCCGTGCATGGCGCCCACGGCGCGGCCCAGGCCTTCGCTCGCGAGCGCCTGTCCGGCGATCTCCTTCGCCAGGGAGAACATGCCCGCGGCGCGGCCCGCGAAGCCGGACGACGGGGCCGACTCTTCCGGTCGGTCGAAGCCCTGCGCATCCCGCTCCGCTTCCTCCGGGAGGGTCGCCTCGCCGGGGTCGCTCACGAGCGACAGGGGCCGGCGGCTGGGGGGCAGCTCGTCGTGGGACTCGTCGGGCAGCTCCACCTCCGGCTCCACGTCCGTGGGGGCGGCGCCCTCGATGATGGAGACGGAGATGTGCACGCCGTTCTCCTCGACGCGCTCGACGCCGCTGATCAGGTCGTCGTCCTCGTCCGGGTCCTCTGGCGCGGCCATGCCGTCCGGGTCGCGGCGCCAGGCGTCCGCGGTCCAGAGGTCCCCGGTGTCCTCGGGAGGAGGCACGTCCTTCGGGTCGCGGACCCAGGCGTCGGTGGGCCAGGCCTCCTCGGCGTCCTCGTCCTTGTCCAGGTCCCGCGCGTCGCGGTCCTCGGCGGAGGGCAGGGCGCGCTCGTCAGGGCTTGTGGCGTTGCGGTCCAGCACCTCGTCCACGGCGACGCCCGCGGTGGCCTCGGCCACCTGGGTCGCGACGGCGGTGGCGACCTGTCGCTCGGCGGCGTCGCCATTGCCATTGTCCAGCACCTGCCGCACGGCGGACTCGGCCACCTCGGCGACGAGCTCCGTCGCGAGGACGCGCTCGATGTCGCGGTCCGGCCCCTGGCGTCCCTCGAACAGCTCGTCCACGGCCGTCTTCGCGGCGGCCTCCGCGGCGTCCGACGCGAGGGCCTCCGTCAGGGCGCGGTCCACCTTGCGCTCCTGGGGACGCGAGGCGTGCACCTCGTCCGCCAGCACCTGGGGCCGCGACGGCCGGGGCTCGGCGGCGGGGCCCGGCACGGAGGGCTCGCGCAGGGGCGAGGCGTCCTCCGCGGCGGGATGCTGGCCCGAGGCGTGCGCGGCATCCCGGGCGCCAGGCTTCGCGGCCGGTGACCCTCCCGACGCGTGCGAATCCTTCGCGGAGGGACGCCCGTGCTTCGCACCCGAGTCCTGCTCCACGTCGCGCGCGTCCTCTTCGTGCCTCGCGCCGCCGCGTCCGTTGGCGCGGGCCTCGAACATGTGGACCTTGGCCGCGGGCGTCTTCGGCGTCGCGGCGGCCTGCTTCGCCTCCGCGGCCTTGCCACCCCTGGGCGCCTTCGCCTGGGCGCTGGCCTTCGACGCGCCACCCTTGGCGCTCTTCGTCTTGCCCGCTGACTTCGCACCCTTCGCGGACTTCGACGCCGCGGACTTCTTCTTCGCGGCCTTCGGGGCGGCCGCGTCGTCCTTCACCTCGCCCGTGCGAGGCGCGGCGCCCCGCTGGAAGGGATCATTCCCGAGGACACCCTTGGTCATGACTGGCTCCTTCTGAGCGCCGAGGCGGCGTCCCTGACATGGTGGAGGGGCACGAACCCCAGCGCGGACTCGGCGCGCTCCCCGTCCGCGACCCAGGAGTAATGCATGTAGTCGAGCAGGGCCACCGGCAACGTGCCCGCTCCCACCACCCCGAGCGCGCGAAGTGCTCCACGAAACAACGGCCCCGGCAGGGGGAGCGGTTGCGCGCCCGCCTGGCGGATGAGCCCGGACAGGGGCAACACTCCGCGCCCCACGACGTTGAAATCTCCCGCGGCATCCGCCCGCAGGGCCAGATGCAGCGCCCGGCCCGCGTCCTCCTCGTGGATGGCCTGCCAGAGCGGGTCGAATCCCAGGAGCGTGGGCACCACCGCGTGCGACAGCAACCGCGTCGCCGGATTGTCCAGGCTCGGGCCGAGCAGGGGAGCGAAGCGCAACACCAGCGTGCGGGTGTCGGGATTGCGCTCGCGGAAGGCCCGCACCTGGCCCTCCACCTCCACCTTGTCATTCACGAAGCGGCTGTGCGGACAGCCGAACAGCGGCGAGCCCTCGCGCAGGAGCGCCGGGTTGTTGCCCCGCGCGCCGTACGTCACCGTCAGCGACGGCACCACCAGCCGGGGCAGCCGGGCGCGGCCCACCGCCGTCAGCACGTTCATGGTGCCGATGACTTCCAGCTCGTGCGCCAGCGGGCCGTTGAGGATGGGCCCGAAGAGGAACGCCAGGTGGAAGAGGGCGTCCACGGGGCGCTCGGTGAGCGCGTCCGTCAGCTCTCCTTCCGCGTCGTAGCGGGTGAGGTCCACACGGTGGAACTCCACCTTGCTCATCGGCTGAGGCTCCTTCGTGTCCAGCACGAGGATGCTCTCCACGCCGGGGTCCGCTTCCAGCCTCGGCAGGAGCAGCCTGCCGTAGTCGCCATTGGCTCCTGTCACCGCGATGCGCATCGGGCCCTTGCCTGCTCGGATCACTTCCATTCGCAGGGGCGGGTGTTAGCCCAGCCGTCCGGGAATGTCAGCCGAGTGCGCCCGTGATGTTCTGGACAACGTCATCCAGGTGGCGGAGGGTGGTTGATCGCCATGTCCCGAATCGCGCGCCTGAGCGACGTGCTCATCAACAAGATCGCCGCCGGTGAGGTGGTGGAGCGCCCCGCCTCCGTGGTGAAGGAGCTGTGCGAGAACTCGCTCGACGCTGGCGCCCGCACCGTGCGCGTGGAGCTGGAGGCCGGCGGGGTGGGGCGCATCACCATCTCCGACGACGGCCATGGCATGAGCCGCGAGGACGCCACGCTCTGCCTGGAGCGCCACGCCACCAGCAAGCTGCGCGAACTGGACGACCTCTTCCACATCGACTCCATGGGGTTCCGGGGCGAGGCCATCCCCGCCATCGCCTCCGTGTCCCGCTTCACGCTGCACACCGCGGAGCCGGACGCGCACGAGGGCACCCAGGTCACGGTGGAGGGCGGCGGCCCGCCGACGGTGGAGGTCGCGCCGCCCCGCGTGGGCACGGTCATCACCGTGCAGGACCTGTTCTTCAACGTGCCCGCGCGCCGCAAGTTCATGCGCCAGGGCGCCACGGAGCTCAAGCACTGCGAGGAGGCCGTGGTGCGCCTGGCGCTCGCGCACCCGGAGGTCGGCTTCTTCGCCTCGCACGAGGGCAACGAGCTCTTCTCCAGCCCCGCCAGCGAACACGACCCTCGCGAGCGCATCGCCGCGGCCCTGGGCCCCGCGTCCTTCCCGCACCTGTTCCCGGTGGAGGAGCGCCGGCTGGGCGTCGTCGTCACGGGCTACCTCGCGTCGCCGGAGTACACGCTGCCCAACGCGCGCGGCCTCTACACCTTCGTCAACCGCCGCTACATCCGCGACCGCGGCCTCATCAGCACCGTGCAGCGCGCGTTCCAGGACTTCCTGCCCGCGGGCCGGCAGCCGGTGGTGGTGCTGCACATCGACGTGGAGCCCGCCGCGGTGGACGTCAACGTGCACCCGCAGAAGATGGAGGTGCGCTTCGCGGACGCCCGCGGCGTGCAGGACGCGATCAGCGCCGCCCTCTCGCGCGTGCTGCGCGCGGCCCCGTGGCTGGGCTCGCCGGAAGAGCAGGCCGCGAACCCCCAGCCCCGGGACGCCGCGCACTACGCGCACGCCGTGGAGCGCTTCCTCACCCGCGCGCAGGAGGCCACCTGGGGCGCGCCGCTGCCCACCGCGATGGACGCACCGGGAGGCTCGACGCCCGCCCGCCCGCTGACGCCGTCCTACTTCACGCCGAACGGTGGAGCGCAGGGCAGCGCGTTCCCCGGTCCGTTCCAGGGGCCCCAGGTGCCGGGCCGCACGCTCGGGTTCGGCGAGGCGCAGCCGCAGCTCAACGAAGCTCCGCCCCCGGGCTACTTCGCGGCGCTGCGCCCCATGGGCCTGCTGGGCAGCCGCTTCCACGTGTGTGAAGGCCCCGGCGGCACGCTGGTGGTCCTGGATCCGCACGCCGCGCTGGAGCGCGCGCGCCTCACCGCGTACCTGCGCCGGCTGGAGGACGACACGAAGGCGCCGCCGCCGTCGCTGTTCGGCACCACGGTGGACCTGTCCCTGGCGGCGGTGAAGGCGCTGGTGGACGGCCGGGAGGCGCTGCTCAAGCTGGGCGTGGACGTGGAGCCCTTCGGCGGAACGGCGCTCGCGCTCAAGTCGGTGCCGGCGGGCCTGGAGGGCGTGGACCCCCGCGCGCTCCTGGAGGCCCTGTCGCGCGCGCTGCCTCCGCGCAGCGCTCCGCTGGACGTGACGAGCCTGGCGGAAGCGGTGCGCGTGATGGCCTGTCACGCCGCGCGCCGCGCGTCCTCTTCGCCGCTCACCGACGCGCAGCTGCGCGCGCTCCTGGGCGAGTTGGATCGCGCGGACTTCACCCCCCCGTGCACGCACGGCACGGTGGTGGTGCTGGAGATGCCGCTGCTGGAGCTGGAGCGGCGCGCTCGCTGACGGCTCAGGCCTTGGCCTTCGCCTCGACCTGGGCGCGCAGCGCCTCTTCCTTCGCGCGCAGCTCGCCCGTGGGGTCGCTGGGCGCGAAGTCCTCCGCCATGGCCACCTGGCGGATCTCCACCTCGCCCTCCTTGAAGGGGATGCGGCGCGCCCAGGCGATGGCCTCCTCGCGCGACTTCACCTCGATGATCCAGAAGCCGGCGACCAGCTCCTTCGTCTCGGAGAAGGGGCCATCCGTCACCGTGCTGCCCGTCTTGGAGAACGCCACGCGGGCGCCCTTGGAGCTGGGGTGCAGCCCTTCACCCGCGAGCAGGATGCCGGCCTTCACCAGCTCCTCGTTGTACTTGCCCATCTCGGTCAGCTCCTCCGTGGAGGGGAGGCGACCGGTCTCGCTATCGGCGTTGGCCTTGACGATCATCATGAAGCGCATGGGGAGTTCTCCTGGAACGTCGGGTTCAAAATGGCGACGAATAGCAGGGCGCGAAATCGACACGGCGGCGCACGGACCGGAAAGTTGACGCGGCAAGGTCCCCGGGTACGGTGTGCGACACGCCTGTAGCACCGGGCCGCGAGCGCCCGTGCCGGCAGAAAGCCCCGGGAACCGCGCCTTGATGCTCCGCCGTCTGCCGCTCGTCTTCGCCCTCGCCACCGCACCCGCCCTTGCCCAGGAGGAAGGCGATTGGAGCGCGGCGCGGGCCCCCACCAACCTGGACGGCGTGGGCCGCATCACCGTGCAGGCCGGCTACCGGCTCACCTCCAACGGCACGCTCTACGACGCCTGGTATGGCGCCAAGGGGCCAGGCAACGGCCTGGAGCGCGCGCCGGAGTCCTCGGGTGGGCCCCTGGGCGTGGCCACGTTCGCGTACGCGATGTCGGACCTGGTGGAGGTGGGCATCGACCTGTTCGGCACCGCGCAGACCCTGCGCCTGTCCGAGCCCGGGCCCGACGGCACCACCGTGTCCCGCAAGGTCAGCACCGTGTCGTACGGCGCGCTCCTCGGCGTGCGCTTCCAGGGCGTGCTCGACATCGGGCCGCAGGGGCTGATCCCCTCCGCGGGCGTGCTCACCGGGCCCGCGGTCATCTCCTCGACGCGCGAGGGTGCGTCCATCCAGGAGCGGGTCTCGCAGGCATGGGTGGGCTCGCTCGGCGCCACGCTCCGCCTGTCCGCGGAGTGGGGTATCACCGCCGAGTACCGCTTCATGCTCCTGCGCGGCCCCGTGGAGTCCCCGAACGCCGAGGCGTTCAAGGGGCCCTTCAGCTTCAGCCACGGCGGCAACTGGTTCGGGCTCGGCGTGACGTATGCGTTCCCGCCCAATCCGTCCCGTCCCATGGCCTCGTTCTAGAGGCTCGGGAAAGTTCCAACACGAAAGCAGGCGAGCGCGCGGAGCAGGGACTTCCGGGGAATGGTGGGCACCAAGGGCCCTGTTGGGGAGCGACAAAAAGAACCCGCCCCTCATCCCGGAGAGTCCCCTAGCATGCGTGAGTCGGCCGAAGTCATTTCCGGTCCCAGGAAGATGTCCATGCCCCCCTCTGAACAGCCGAAGACCGACGTCGAGAAGGAACTCTCCGAGCTCCGCCGCGAGGTCATCGAGTCGCGCAACCTCGTCATCAAGACGGACAACCTGCTGAAGAACCTCCATGCGGAGGTGAAGGCGGTCGGCAAGCGCCACGAGGACTTCCAGAAGCGGCAGTGGATCTCCTCGGCGGTGGCCTACGCGCTCTTCGCGATTCTGGCGGTCGGTGGCGCGGTGCTGGTGAACGGCGCGCGCAGCTCCAGCAACACCAACGAGCGCGAGCGGCTGGAGAAGCAGGTGGCGGACCTGTCCACGCAGCTGGAGAAGCAGCGCGCGGACACCACCGCGCACCTGACGGCCCAGCGCGCCGCGAACGAAGTCTACAAGATGATGACCACGCTGCCGGGCGACGAGCGCCTCAAGGGCATCGACGCGCTGGTGAAGCTGGACACGCAGAAGCTGTCCTCGCTGGAGCGCCAGGCGCTCAACGACCGCGCCGCCATCCTGCGCCGCGAGACGGGCGACGCCGCCTTCGAGCGCGGGAAGATCGCCTTCCGCAGGAACGAGATGAACGCCGTGGTGGAGGACCTGTCGCGCTTCCTGGCCATGAACCCGGCGGAGGCGGAGGCGCTGGACGCGTCCTTCTTCCTGGGCACCGCCTACAACCAGCTGCGTCAGCACGACAAGGCCGTGCCGCTGCTGGCCCGCTTCGTGGAAGGCGACAAGAAGTCCAAGACGCGTGACTACGCCATGCTGCTGCTGGCCCAGTCGTACCAGGAGACGGGCGCGTTCGATAAGGCGGCGGACACGGTGCGCGACGCGCTGGCCACGTACCCGGCCACCCAGTACCTGTCGCAGTTCCGCGGCCGGCTGAACTCCGCCAAGCGCGCCGCCGCCGGTGGTGACGCCGCCGCGATGCCCGCCGCCGCTCCGGCCGCCGCGCCCCAGGCCGCTCCGGCCGTGGCCGCCCCCGCCGCGGGCCAGTAGTCCCCACACCGCCGCCGTCCGGGCAGGGTTCGCCTTCCGGACGGTGTGCAAGGGAAGCATTGCCACCCGGGGTCCAGGGTCGTAAGACCTGGGCCCCGTGTCCGCTCCCGACTCGCAGAAAGATCCCCGCTTCCGCCGCTACCGTGGCGCCGCGTACGCGGTCCACATCACGCTGGCCTCGCTGGTGTCGGTCTGGATGATCTGGAACGTGGGGCACTCCGTCGCGGCGATGACGCCCGCGAGGCCCCCGGCCGTGACGCCGCCGCTCACCGTGCGCGAATGCCTGGACGCCGCGGACGCGCACTGGAAGGACCTGGAGTCCGAGCGCGAGAAGCTCGTGCATGTCCTCCCCGCCCGCAAGGTCGACCAGGAGTGGATGCGCTTCCGCACGGACTGGCTCACGCGCGTGCGCAAGTCCGAGTCCGAGTGCGCCCTGGAGTCGCGGGATCCGGCGCGCGTGGAGCTGCGCTCGGTGTACCGCCACCTCACGAAGGTGCAGGACCTCTACACCATCCACGCGGTGCAGTACGCGGGCGAGGTGGGCGGCGCGGTGGACGCGCTGCACGCCGCCTTCGACACCGCGCGCCGCAAGGACAGCGGCCGGTAGCGCGCTCGCTTCAGCGCGTGGGCAGCACGGTGGAGTAGCGCCCCGTGCTGTCGGACACCGTCTGCGCCAGCAGGATGGACTCCGGCCGTCCCCCCACCGTCACCACGCGGAAGAAGCGCACGGACGCGTTCGCCGCGATGCCGTCCGGCGCCAGCGCCGGGTCCGGGGGCAGGGTGATGCGGCCGCTCAACGAACGGCCCCGTGACAGCGTGAAGGCCGCCAGCGTCATCACCTCCTCATCGGCGGTGCCGGCCGGCACGGTGACGAAGCGGCTGACGCGCGGCAGGTTCTCCCCGGGCAGGAAGTCCAGCCGGTACTCGCCCGGGTCCAGGGCCAGCGCGAAGTTGCCGTTGCTGTCGGTGGTGAGGGACGACTCGAAGCCCTGGGGCGGCTGCGGATAGCCATCCAGGGCTCCCACCGGCTCCACCACGACGCGCACGCCCGACGCGGGGCCGGTGCCCTCCGGGTTCTTCACGCTGCCCACCACCGTCATGCGCTCCGGGCACGTCACGTCCGGCAGCACCGTGTCCACCGCCGCCACCGTCACCGGCTGGGGCGTCAGGCGCGAGCGCGAGCTGTGCGGCGGGACGATGAGCAGCGTGAGCGGTGACTCCGCGACGCCGGGCAGGGACTGAAGCTGGTAGCGCCCCTCCTTGTCCGTCAGCACCGGCACGCCCTTGAAGGTGCCGCCGCCAGCCACGCTGCCCTGGAGCGACACGCGCGCGCCGGCCATGGGCGTCTGGCCATCCATCTCCAGCACGCGGCCCTCCACCCTCACGGCCACGCCCGAGTCGCCCAGCTCCAACGGGATGGGCGAAATGGTGGACGGATCCACCACGAAGGTCTTCCAGGGCACCAGGTCCGCGGCGTTCACGGGGGTCGCGCGCAGGAGCACCGTGTCGCGCGCGGCGTCCTCCGCGCCCAGCACCAGCTGGAACGCCCCTGTGTCGCGGGCCACGCGGGCGCGTTGGGACAGCGGGCGCAGGGACTCATCCAGCACCTGCACCTCCATGTCCGCTTCCACCCGCTTCGACCCCTGGAGCATCAGCGTCCCCGTCAGCGTCACCACGCGCGACGCGATGGGCAGGTCGAAGGCCACCATGCCGCCCGAGGAGGGGTCCACGAAGGCGTCGCGCGACAGCGGCGGCAGGCCCGGGTCCAGGGGCGTGAGCGTCACGGTGTACTGGCCGCTGCCCACGGGCAGCGCCCACGCGCCATTGTCTGGGAAGAGCGTCGTCTCATGGCGCCGCGCCACGCCCGGGATGAGGCGGCTGGCGCCCGTGGCCAGCACGTGGATGGGGGCGCGGTAGGGGACGGGGGCCGTGCCGCCGTCCGCCGTGGTGGAGCTTCCGCGCGTGACGGTCCCCGTCAGGCGCACGGGGCTGAAGAGCTCCAGGTTCTGCTCCGGCCGCAGCCGGTCCACCGGGAAGTCCTGCGCGAGCAGGCCCGCCTTGGGGTGGGCCTGCACCTCCACGACGATGTCGCCGCCGGGGTTGCCGCAGCCGTCCACGAAGCACACCTGTCCGGCGGCGCACTCCGCGTCGGAGCGGCACACCAGCTGCTCCGGCGGAGGCTCGTCCTCCAGGAAGCCGCACCCGGTCCCGGTCAGCCCGAGCGCCAGCGCCAGGGCCCGGAACGCTCGGCTCACTGGCAGTCCCCCGCCACGGTGTTCACCACCCACGAGTACGAGGTGACGAAGCCCGGGTTCTTCACCACGCCGCCGTCCGCGAGGAGGACCTCGTCCGGGGGATCCGGCTGGCGGTTGGTGAGGCTCCGGTCGGTGACGAGCGCCTCCACCAGGTGGATGCCCGGCGGCGCCAGCGGGTTGTTGGCCGTGCGCAGGTCCATGGTCAGCTCGCCGCGGTCGTCACGGCCGGGCCGGCCGGTGTTGGCGAGGACGAACTGCCGGTAGTAGCCCGTGGGGTTCGACGGGTTGTAGTCCACGTACCACTCCACGGTGATGCGATCGTCGACGTCCGGGTCCTCCACCACCACGTTGAATTTCTGGACGCAGTTGCCCACGCCGAAGGTGCGCAGGATGCGCTCGGAGGGCTCCACCTGCTCCTCCAGGATGCGCGGCGGCCGGTTGCGGAACTGGGGCACGCTCTCCAGCAGCGCCACGTCCTGGGGGATGAGACACCCGGAGCCCGTCGCGATCGCCGCGAGCCCCAGGGCCGTCACCAGCGGCTGGAGGATGCCCCGGGACTGTCGCGTCGCGTGACGGTGCATGGCGTGGCTTGAAGGAACGCTATAGCAGTTCCTCGTTCTCGTCGGGAGGCAGCGGACCGCCCGTCTTCTCCGCCTCCAGCTTCTCCAGGTGGCGGAAGATGGTGCGGGGGTCCACGCCCAGGTCCTTGGCCGTCTTGGTGCGGTTGCCGTTGTTCCGGGCCAGGACCTCGTTGATGTAACGCTTCTGGAACTCTTCCTTGGCCTGGAGCAGCGGCATGATGGGCTCCAGGTTCTCCGGCTTGAGGTCCAGGTCGTCCGCGCCCAGGAGCGGCTTGTCCGCCAGCACCACCGCCTTCTTCAGGCGGTTCTCCAGCTCGCGGATGTTGCCCGGCCAGCCGTACTTCTTCATGGACACGGCGGCCGCGGGCGTGAAGCCGCGCGCCTTGGAGTTGAACTCGCGCGCGTACTTCTGGAGGAAGAAGCGGCCCAGGACGATGACGTCCTCGCCGCGCTCGCGCAGGGGCGGCAGCTTCACGGTGACGACGTTGAGCCGGTAGTAGAGGTCCTCGCGGAACGTGTTCCGCTTCACCTCGTCCTCCAGGATCTTGTTCGTCGCGGCCACCACGCGGATGTCCACCGGCTCGCCGCGGTTCTCGCCGACCTTGTAGACGACCTTGTCCTGGAGCGCGCGCAACAGCTTCACCTGGAGCTGGAGCGGCATCTCGCCGATTTCGTCCAGGAAGAGCGTGCCGCCGATGGCCGCCTGGAACTTGCCGGGCCGCGTGGCCACCGCGCCGGTGAAGGCGCCCTTGGCGTGGCCGAACAGCTCGCTCTCCAGCAGGTTCTCCGGGATGGCGCCGCAGTTCACCGTGATGAACGGGCCCTTGGTGCGCGGCGAGCGGCGGTGGATCTCCCGGGCGATGAGCTCCTTGCCCGTGCCCGTCTCACCGGTAATCAGCACGGAGATGTCCGTGGGCGCGATCTTGTCGATGCGCTTGTACACGTCCCGCATGCCCTGGCACGCGCCCACGATGTCGCCGTAGCGCTGGTCCTCCAGCTTGCGGCGCAGCTCCGTGTTGTCGAGCTTCAGGTCGTTCACGAGCAGCGCGTTCTGCAGGAGTAGCGACGCCTGCGCCGCGAACACCGTGAGCATGTCCAGGCTCTTGGGTTCGAAGCGGTTCACCAGCCGGTCGTTGCCCACGTAGAGCACGCCGAACAGGTCGCCCTTGTGCATGACGGGCACGCACATGACGGAGTGGACCTTGAGGTTCACCACGGACTCGCTGGCCTTGAACTCCGGCGCGTCCAGCGCGTCCGCGACGATGATGGCCTTCTGGTCCTTCACCACCTTGGCGATGATGGAGTCGGACAGCTTCTCCACCGCGTCCTCGATGTTCTCCCGGGCCACGTTGCGCGCGGCCTTCACGCGCGGCTCGCCGCTCTCCATCAGGATGAGGAAGCCCTTGTCGGCGCGGGTGACCTCGATGGCCTCGTCCAGCAGGCTCTCCAGGATGCGGTCCACGTCGTAGCTGCCGAAGAGCCGCTCGCTGAACGCGGTGAGCCGCTTGAGCAGCACCAGCTCCCGGCCCACCACGCCGGGCAGCTCCGCCGTGTGCGAGTCCGACGACGCCGTGGCCGCGGAGGGCAGGGACACCTCGCGCTCGGGCACCTCGCGGCGCACGGGCTCGCGGGGGGCGTCCTCGCGGGAGAAGGTCAGCTCGGTGCCGCCGACCTTGACCACGTCGCCGGTGGAGAGCGCGTGGTTGTCGCGGCGCTTGCCGTTGACGTGGAAGGTGGCGCCCAGGCTGCCCACTTCGTAGCGGGTGCCGTCGAAGGTGACGTGCAGGGCGCTGGCGGGGACGTTGGCGTCCTCCAGCGGCACGTCGTTGTCGGATCCCCGCCCCAGGCTGGTGATGCGCTTGAGCAGGGAGACCGTGCGGACCTTTCCATCGGGGGTGCGGACGGTGAGGCTGGCCATGGGCGGACTTTGGGTTCTTGGGGCTAGAACGTGAGGGTGAAGCCGGCGCCCAGCCCACCACGGGTGGAGTACAGCCGCATGCGCGGCGGCGCGGCCTGGGAGACGGAAGGAGAGGGCTTCGGTTCGGGGCGGGACTCGACGGTGGTGCTGGTCACCACCTGGTCCTCGTGGTGGTAGACGGCGTCCACCACGCCCAGGGTGTAGACGGTGTAGAAGCCGGTGGCGGACGCGAGCTTGAGCAGCTGCCAGGTGTCCGCCTGCCGGGCGCGGTCCGTGGGGATGTAGCGAATGGGGATGGACGCGCGGCCATCTTCATCCAGCACGTTGTCCAGGTTGATGAGCCGCTCCTCGAAGAGCGAGTCGTACGCGAAGAACGCGATGATGCTGGTGATGGCCAGCACGCCTTCCGTGGCGGCGAAGGCGATGCCCATGCCGTTGCGGCCCTGCTGGAACTGACCGGCGCCGAACGGGACGAAGTTGACCAGGAAGTTGCGCTTCTCCACGGTGCGCACGGTGACCTGGCGGGCCAGCTCCTCCGCGCGGCGGCGCTGCGTCTCCAGGGCGACGCGCTCCTGTTCCCGGCGCTCCTGTTCGGCCTTCTCTCGCTCCAGGCGCAGGCGCTGCTCCTGGCGGAGGAACTCGCGCTCGCCGGACATCTGATTCTTGAGGTCCTCGAAGTAGGCGACGGCCGGGGGCGGGACGACGAAGGGGTCCAGGCTGAAGTCGGGGTCCAGCCGGAGCACGGCGCGCAGGTGGCGTTCAGCCTCGTCCGTCTTGTTGAGGTTGAAGGCGGACAGGCCCGCGAGCTTGTGCAGCTCCACCAGGTCCTCTTCCGGCAGGTCGCCCCGGTCGATGCGTTGGCCCGCGCGCTCCAGCACCTCCGCGTACTTGCCGTACTCGAACGACGAGCGCAGCGCGGCGACCTCCGGATCCGCGCCCAGGGGCGTCTGGGCGCGCGCGGACGCGGGGCCGAGCAGGGCGGCCAGCAGGCAGAACGTGAGAAGCAGCGGGCCGCGGCTCATTCGGGCGCCAGGCTCCCGCGCAGGGTGGTGGGCTTGCCGGGCTCCAGCAGGACGACGCGCTTCTCCGTCTTGTAGCCGGGGGAGGAGATCTCCACCTCCACGCGGTGCTGGAAGCTGGCGGGGCCGCGGGGGGAGCGGATGTCGAAGGGGTGCTGGAGGCTTTCGCTCGCGGTGCGCTCCACGTCGCCCACGCGCACGGTGGCGTCCGGCGGCTGGTAGTCCATGGCCAGCTGCGAGGCCTTCAGCAGGGCGCGCAGGCGGAAGACGTTCTCGCGGTCCGGCTTCACGTCGATGGTCTCCGTGGCGTCCTCGCAGTAGCCGCAGGAGACGGTGACGGTGTGCTCGCCCGGGGTCAGGTGCACGTCGTGCTGCGCGAGCTGCTGCGTGCCAGCGGGGCCGCCGTCCACGCGGATCGAGCCGTAGGGGCGCACGAGGATGGACACGGGGATCTTGCCCGCGCGCGAAGACTTGGAGTCGTCCTGCGGGTCGAGGCTGGCGACCACCGCGGGGCGCGACGGCGTGCGTTCCGGAGGGGAGGGGGCGCGAGGGTTGGAGTCGGGAGGCAGGAGTGCGTCTCGGCCGGGCGTGCCCGTGCCACCCGTGCCCTGCGCACCTGTAGGACGCGAGCCCGTGGCCTGCGTGCCCTGAGGGGTGCCCGTGCCGTCGGGCGAACCCGTCGCGCCGCCCGTGCCCTGGCCGCCGTGAAAGGTGCCTGTGCCGTCGGGTGAACCCGTGCCCTGCGTGCCGGTGACAGCGCCCGTGCCCTGCGTTCCAGTGGCGCCAGCCGCGACCTGCGCGTCCGGGGCCTTCGGGCCATCCGCGCGCGGAGCCACCGGTTGCACCTTCGGCGTCTCGGGCGTGCTCGCGTTCATCCGGTACACCTGCCAGCCGCCCAGCCCCAACGCGAGCGCCACGCCCGCCCCGATGCCCACGCGGATGCCGCGCCTGCGCCACGTGCGCCGCCGCTGCTGACGCTGGATGCCCTTGAGCAGCCCCAGCGCCCGTTCATTCGTCGCGTCCAGCGCGAGCACGTGGTTGAGGCACGCCAGCGCGCGCGGCGTCCGCTTCTCCGCGAGCTGCCGTTCTCCGCGCTCCAGCAGCGCCGCGACGATGCGCTGGCGCGCGAGCCGCTGGTACGACGGCGGATCCGCGAAGAACGAGATCAGCTCCTCGCCCACGCGGGAGAAGCCCAGCCCCGCGAGCGCATCCGCCAGCGCGTCGCGCAGCTTCCCCGCGTTCGGATAGCGCCGCGCCGGATCGCGCTGGAGGCACGTCGCGCAGATCTCCGCCAGCTCATCCGACAGCGTGGGCACGCGGCGGCGAGGGTCCTCATACGCCCCGTCCAGGATGCGCTTGAGCGTCGCAGTGGTGTTCGACGCGGTGAAGGGCAGCCGGCCCGTCATCAGCGCGTAGAACATGATCCCCAGGCTGAAGACGTCCGCTTCCGGCCCGGCCTCCAGGCCCTCGATGATCTCCGGTGACATGTGCGCGGGCGAGCCCACCAGCGCGCCCGTCACCGTCATCCGGTCCTCGATGTCCAGCAGCCGCGCGATGCCGAAGTCCATGAGCTTGAGGACCCCGTCCTCGCGCACCATGACGTTCTCCGGCTTCAAGTCGCGGTGGATGACGCCCGCTTCGTGCGCGTGCGCCAGCGCCGCCGCCAGCTCGTGGATGATCATCGCCGCCAGCTCCGGCGGCTCCAGCGGGCCCTCGTCCAGGTACGTCTTGAGCGTCCGGCCCCGGATGTACTCCGTGACGATGAAGGCGTCGTGCGCCTCCGCCGAGGAGAAGTCGAACACCTCCAGGATGTTGGGGTGGTGCAGCTTCGCCACCGCGCGGGCCTCGCGCGCCAGGCGCCGCCGCGACTCGTCCTTGCCGGCCAGGTGCGGGTGCAGCACCTTCACCGCGACCTCGCGGTCCAGGGCCGTGTCCAGGCCCTTGTACACGACGCTCATGCCCCCGGAGCCCAGCTCCTCCAGGATGCGATAGCGACCGATATGGCGGCCGACGAGCGTCATGGCGTGCGGTGCGCGCTCTCCCCTCAGTCCCCGAACCCGATGCCCATGCTCCGCGCGAACCGCACCAGGTCCCCCTGGACGTCCACGCGTCGCTCCTTGCGAGACTCACTCAGTGGCACGGGGACGACCTCGTTGTTCCTGAGGGCCACCATGTGGCCCCACTGGCCGTCCCGCACCAGGTCCAGCACCTTGCACCCGTAGCGCGTGGCCAGCACCCGGTCCGCCGCGCTCGGGCTGCCGCCGCGCTGCAGGTGGCCCAGCACCGTCACGCGGATCTCCGCGTCGATGTGGCGCGCCAGCAGATCCGCGCACACCTTGCCGGAGCCGCCCAGCCGCACCACGCCGCGGCCCGGGATGTCCGCAGCCTCCGCGAGCACGGACAGCGCGCCGCCCTCCGGATACGCGCCTTCGGAGATGGCGATGATGGAGAAGCTGCGCCGCCGCGTGGCCCGCCGCTTCAGCGTCTCCAGCACGGACTCCACGCGGTACGGAATCTCCGGGATGAGGATGACGTCCGCGCCGCCGGCGATGCCGCTCTCCAGCGTGAGAAAGCCCGCGTGGCGGCCCATGATCTCCACCACCATCACGCGGTCATGCGCCTCCGCGGTGGAGTGCAGCCGATCCAACGCCTCCGTGACGATGAGCCGCGCGGTGTCGAACCCGAACGTCTGGTCCGTGCCGGACAGGTCATTGTCGATGGTCTTCGGACACCCGACGACCTTCAGCCCCTTGTCCGCCAGCTGGTGCGCGATGGACAGCGTGCCATCCCCGCCAATGGCGACCAGGCCGTCCAGCCGCAACTCCTCGCAGCGGCGCAGGACCTGATCCGACACGTCCCGCTCCACCCAGCCCGTGCCCTCACGCACCGGGTAGGAGAACGGGTTCGCCTTGTTGGACGTGCCAAGGATGGTGCCGCCCTTGGGCAGGATGCCGCGCGTGTCCTCCACACCGAGCGGGCGGACGAGCTCCGGCTCCACCAAGCCCATGTACCCGTTCTCGATGCCTACGAACGAGTGGTCGAACTCGTGCACGCCCCGTCGCACGAGGCCTCGGATGAGCGCATTGAGTCCCGGGCAATCACCACCGCCGGTGAGGACGCCGAGTCGAAGAGGTCGAGCCATAGGAACGAAGAAAGTCGGACGCGGGTGTCAGTGGGACCGGGCGACACTATGACAGGAACGTCGGTGCGGATTGTAGGTGCCACCCCAGGGGGGTGCAACGCACGAATCAGCGCTGACGTCGGATCCGCGCTCGCAGGGACGCGGGGGCGCCCCCTCAGTCGCGCTTGAGGCGACGCCGGGAGGCCAGCCGGTCCAGGAGGGCCTGGAGGCGATCCTCCTTCTGCGCGGGAAGGGCCCGGTCCGTGGGGGACTGCACGGGCATCTCGCGGGCCATCCGGTACAGCTCTTCCAGCCGCTCCAGCACCAGCTCGTTGCCGGGGCGCTCCTGGAGGGCCCGGCGGTACGCGGCGGCGGCGCCCACGTAGTCACCCAACGTGAAGAGTCGCTCGCCCTCCTGCATGGGGGAGGGCGGGCCCAGCGGCAGGCGCTGGGGTTCGCGCACGCGGTTCTTCAGGAGCTGCAGCTCCTCCGGCTGGAGGCTGTCGCGCAGCTGGGCCAGCCTGGCGGCCAGGGCCTCCTCGCGCGGAAAGGCGGCGAGGAGGTGCTCGAAGAGCTCGAACGCCTCAGCGAGCTCGCCCCGGCGCAAGGCGCGGTCGGCACGTGCTTCCATGTCGGCCCGGACGGCAGGGGTCATCTCGGGCGGGAGAGTAACTGTTGCCCACCCGGGATGTCACATGCGGAAAAGCCTGCGCTCGGCGGGCCGCAAGGCCTCTCAGGCGGGCGTCGCGGACGACTCCGGCAATACCGTGCTTTCCGGGGCCTGCGCGCTCCGCCTCCAATGGCGGAAGAGCCACACGGCCACCAGTCCGTGGAGCAGCACGCCGAAGACGCCCTCGCCGTTGAAGACCCAGACCTGACCGCCGAAGAGCCCCGGCCGGCCGTTGTAGACGCTGCCGAAGAGCTGCGGGTTGATGAGGTTCCAGCTGATGTGGAAGAGGGCGGGCGGCCAGATGGAGCGCGACGCCATGTAGAGCTGCGCGAACACCACCGCGGCCACGGCGATGGACAAGAGGAACGTCACGTTCTGCCCCATGTGCCCGCGCTGCACCTTGGAGAAGATGAAGGGCAGGTGGAACGCGGCCCACACCGGCATGGTGATGGCCGCGGCCAGCGCCGGCCGGTGCATCCACCAGCGCGTCAGCGTTCCGCGCCAGCCCACCTCTTCACCCAGCTCGCTGGGGACGCCGAAGCCCACGACGGGCGACCACACCAGCGCCGCCAGGCCGTAGCGCAGCCAGCGCCAGCGCTCGGGCAGCTTCGCGCCCAGCTTCTCCACCCAGCGCCAGCGCACGGACGCGGCGGCCAGCCACCACGTCACCGTCATCGCCCAGAACATGAGGATCATCACCGGCACCGTCGCCACGCCCGTGACCCCGAACGGGCCCTTGAGCAGCTCCGGCTGATACGTGATGAAGGACGCGTCCCCCGTGACGAAGCGGATCGCGTAGGCCAGCGGCGCGATGACGGCGGCGTACGCCAGGGGCAGCGCCAGCCCCAGGAACCACCACTTCCAGCCGGGGAAGGAGAAGCCCACCGCGGACGGGGGCTCGCGACGGAAGAACCACGAGCACGCGAGGCCCACGATGCCGGGCACGCACATCATCCAGCGCATCAGCCACACGGACTCGCGCGTCTCGCCGCCCATGATGAACAGGACGGCCATCGTCCAGCTCACGGCGAGCGTCACCGCGAGGAACGTGAGGGTTTCTTTCCGGGGATTCCTCATGTTCCGGAGCATACCGGTTGGGCTCGTCTCGTCGAGCCCAACCTACGAGGGGAGGGCGGCCAGGCCGCCCTGCGCCCGCGTGCGCCTTCAGCTCTTGAGGACGACCTCGCGCGCGCCCTCGAGTCGCTCGGCCTGCATGCCGCGCTCACGGGCGGTGGTGAGCAGCAGATCCGACTCCTTCATGCGGGGCGTCTCCGGCGTGGCGGCGGGCCCGATGATGTGCTCCATCCAGGGCTCCAGGCCCATGGCGTAGTTGAAGAGCCGCTTCGCTCCCACGAGCTCCAGCAGGCGCAGGCCTTCGGTGGAGTTGCTGCCGCGGCAGCGGCGGTTCTTCTCCAGCTTGCGGTCGCGCTTCTTGGGGAAGAAGCCCTCCAGCATCCACGTGTGCGGCGCGCCGACGATCTCCGTGTTCATGAAGACCGTGTGCAGGTCGCCCACGGTGCTGCGCAGGTCGCGGTACGTCGTCTCGTCCACGCACATGGAGTCGGCGGCGAAGAACAGGCGCTCCTCGCCCGTGCGGATGATCCACGCCGTCTTGGCGTGGGCCACGTCGCCGTGCTCGCCCATGAACGGCGCGGCGATGATCTCGCCGTCCGGGATGGGCAGGGACTCGTAGAAGTAGGGCTCCAGCACGTTCTTGAAGCCGAGCGCCTTGCCCAGGAGCCGGGGCGAGTAGTCACCCGCCAGTGCGCCGCTCGCGCGCGGCACCATCAGCGTGCCGACGCGGTGGCGCAGGCGCAGCAGCGTCTCGATGTCCAGGTGATCCGGGTGGCTGTGGGTGATGACCACGTAGTCGATGCGGCGGGGCAGGTCCGCGAAGGACATGCGCGCCAGCGGGCCCAGCTTCTCCGGCCGCACCGGCACCACCGCGTCGATGAGGATGGACGTGCCCTTCCACTCCACCAGCACGCACGCGTGGCCCACGTAGCGGATGCGCGGTCCCGGCCCGTTCCACGTCTCGGGAAGGGTCTGCGGCGCCTCCGTGAGCAGGGGCATCAGGTCCGCGTCGGACTGCACCGCGTCGCCCAGCACGTCGCGGATCCACTCCAGCGGCTTGGGCTCCAGGTCCAGGCTGAACAGCTTGTCCAGGCGCTCGTCGTGGAAGGGCACCTTCCAGTCCAGCTGCCCGGCCTCCATCAGGCGAGGCGTGGTGAGCAGCGAGTCGCGCTCCGCGTCCGCCTTCAGCCGGCGGATCCGCATCGACTGGAGCTCCGTCTTGTGGTGGCGGCCGCGGTACAGCAGGCCTTCGTGCACGCGCATGGACGGGCGGTTCACGTAGTCGTACACCAGCTCCACCACGCCCTTGAGCGGCTCCGGCAGCCGCGCGTACAGCGGCTCCAGCGACTGGCCCTTGGCCTCCGCCAGGAGCTGCGTCTGGAACTCGTCGAACGCCTCCGCCAGCTTGATGTTGTCCTCCTGCGCGGTGGTCATCCGCTGCATGAGCGCCCGCACCTCTTCGGCGCGCTCCGGCGCGATGCCCACGAAGGAGCTACCGCTCAGCTCCGGATCCTTCGCCGCCTTCGCGTGGAAGTCCGGCGTCTGCAGGTAGGCCTTCAGCAGCGGCAGCAGGTAGGCCTGCAGATGCAGGCTCGCGGGCATGGGCGCCACCGTCATCCACCAGGCCTGGAAGTCCTGGACGAGCGGTTCGACGAGGGTGGCGTCCGCGAGGCGATACAGAGGAGCAGTCATGGTGGGCGATCGCGAGGAGGCACCCGCACCCGGACTCGATTCACGGCGGTTCCGGGAAGGGAACTCGCGGAGTCAAGGAAGGGCGGGGTGAGTGCAGAAGACCAGGAAGCAGGGCTGACGAGCGAATGTGAGCGATTCGAGCAAATTGTTCAAGTTCGGTAGAACCCATTCCTAGTGGTATTCTCGTATCCAGTTCTGCTCCCCCGGACACATTGCAAGGGCGCCCGTGTCACGCACGTTGTGAGTGTGCGTCGCACAGGGAGTCGGCCCACTGAAGCTCTTGCGGTGTTCCCCGGCCTTCCGAATGGGTTCTTCCTTGTCGCGTTCCCCTGAGCTGACGCCCTCGCATTCCACCCTCGTCGAAATCTTGCGGAGCCGGGCCGAGTCGTGGCCCGAACAGCCGCTGTACACCTTCCTGGATGACGCGGGTCAGGAAGACGGAACGCTGAGCTACGCGGGGCTGGACGCGCGGGCGCGGCGGATCGCGGTGGCGCTGCGGAAGGTGGCGAAGCCGGGCGAGCGCGTGATGCTGCTGTATCCGCCCGGGCTGGAGTACGTGGCGGGGTTCTTCGGGTGCCTCTACGCGGGGCTCATCGCGGTGCCGGCGTATCCGCCGGATCCGATGCGGCTGGAGCGGACGCTGCCGCGCCTGCGGGCGATCATCCAGGACGCGAACGCGACGGTGGTGCTCACCACGTCCGGCATCCTGTCCATGACGGAGTTCGTCTTCGAGCAGGCGCCGGACCTGCGCTCGCTGCACTGGGTGGGGACGGACGAGATCCCGGCGGGTGGGGAAGCGGAGTGGACGCCGCCGGAGGTGGACGCGTCGACGCTGGCGTTCCTCCAGTACACGTCGGGGTCCACGGGCTCGCCCAAGGGCGTGATGCTGAGCCACGGCAACCTGGCGCACAACCTGGCGCTGATCACGGACGCGTTCGAGCTGGGCCCCACCAGCTCGGCCGTCATCTGGCTGCCGCCGTACCACGACATGGGGCTCATCGGCGGCATCCTCACGCCGCTGTACGCGACGTTCCACGCGGCGCTGATGTCGCCGCTGACGATGCTCAAGAACCCGCGCGTGTGGCTGGAGGCCATCACCCGCTACAAGGCCACCATCAGCGGCGGGCCGAACTTCGCGTTCGACCTGTGCGTGCGGCGCATCCCGGCGGAGGAGCGGCAGTCGCTGGACCTGAGCTCGTGGAAGGTGGCGTTCACCGGCGCGGAGCCCATCCGTCCGGCGACGCTGGATCGCTTCGAGCAGGCCTTCGGGCCGCACGGCTTCAAGCGGGAGTTCTTCTTCCCGTGCTACGGCCTGGCGGAGGCGACGCTGCTGGTGTCGGGCGGGCGCGTGGAGGCGCCGCCGGTGAGCTGCGCGCTGGATGCTCCGGCGTTGGAGCAGCGCCGGGCGGTGCTGGTGGACGCGGCGAAGCCGGAGGCGCGCGTCCTGGTGGGCTGCGGCGATGAGCGGCCGGGACACCCGGTCGTCATCGTGGATCCCCAGACGCGCGAGGCGTGCGCGCCCGGCGGCGTGGGTGAAATCTGGGTGCGCGGCCCCAGCGTGGCGCTGGGCTACTGGAACAAGCCGGAGGCGACGGCGGAGGCGTTCCAGGCGCGCGTGAAGGGAACGGATGAAGGCCCGTTCCTGCGCACCGGCGACCTGGGCTTCATGCGGGACGGCGAGCTGTACGTCACCGGCCGGGCCAAGGACCTGATCATCATCCGCGGCCGCAACCACTACCCGCAGGACATCGAGCAGACGGTGGAGGAGAGCCACCCCGCGCTGCGTGCGGGCAGCGTCGCGGCGGTGTCGCTGGAGGTGGCGGGCGAGGAGCGCCTGGTGGTGGTGCAGGAGATCGACCTGCGCAAGGCGGGCAACCTGCGCAAGCAGGTGGACATGGCGGAGGCGGCGGTGAAGGAGATCCGCCAGCGCGTCGCCGAGCGTCACGAAGTCCAGGTGCACGCCGTGGCGCTGATCGAGCCCGGCAGCATCCCGAAGACCTCCAGCGGGAAGATCCAGCGGCACGCGTGCAAGGCGCAGTTCCTCGCGGACGAGCTGCGCACGGTGCTGGTGTGGCGCGAGCCGGGGTTCGAGGAGGCGGAAGAGACGGAAGCCGCCGAGTCCTCGGAGCCTGCGGCTGCGCCGGTCCGTGAGGACGTGCCGGAGGCCGCGCGGGCCACGCTGACGTGGCTGGTGGAGCGCGTGGCGGAGCAGCTCAAGGTGCCGGCGAAGACGGTGGACGTGCGTGAGCCCATCACGCGCTACGGCCTGGATTCGCTGAGCGCGGTGGAGCTGGCGCACGCCGTGGAGAAGGGGCTGGGGATCGCGCTGCCCATGGAGCTGCTGCTCCAGGGCCCGAGCCTGGTGGAGCTGGCGAAGCGCATCACGGCGTCGAAGCAGGAGCCGAAGGCGGCGGTGCTCGCGCCCCGGCCGCGTGGGGCGACGCAGCCGCTGTCGTTCGCGCAGCAGCGCCTGTGGTTCCTGGACCGGTTGGAGCAGGGCAGCGCGCTCTACAGCATCCCGGGCGCGGTGCGGCTGGACGGCGCGCTGGATGCCGAATCGCTGCGGCGGAGCCTGGAGGAGATCGTCCGCCGGCACGAATCGCTGCGCACGACGTTCCGCGAGGAGAACGGCGAAGCGGTGCAGCTCATCCACCCGGCGAAGGCCTTCGAGCTGCCGGTGGTGGACCTGACGGGCTTCCCGGAGGCGTCGCGCGAGGCAGAGGCGCGGCGGTGCGTGGATGAAGAGGCCGTGCGCCCGTTCGACCTGGGCTCTGGCCCGCTGGTGCGCGCGCGGTTGCTCAAGCTGGGTGAAGCGAAGCACGTGCTGCTGGTGACGATGCACCACATCGTCTCCGACGGCTGGTCCATGGGTGTGCTCGTGCGCGAGGTCGCAGCGCTCTACGACGCGTTCCGTGGCGGACGGGGTTCTCCGCTGCCGGAGCTGCGCGTGCAGTACGCGGACTTCGCGCAGTGGCAGCGGGAGTGGCTGCTGGGCGGCGTGTTGGAGAAGCAGGTCGGTTACTGGAAGCAGCGGCTGGCCGGAGCGCCCGCCGTGCTGGAGCTGCCGACGGACTTCGCGCGTCCGGCTGCGCAGACGTATCGCGGCGCGACGGTGCCGGTGAAGCTGGGCGCGGAGCTGGGAAAGGCGCTGGGCGCGCTGGCGAAGAAGGAAGGCGTCACGCCGTACATGCTGCTCCTGGCCGCGTTCCAGGTGCTGCTGGGGCGCTACAGCGGGCAGGACGACATCTCGGTGGGTTCGCCTATCACGGGCCGCTCGCGTGCGGAGACGGAGGGCCTCATCGGCTTCTTCGTCAACACGCTGGTGCTGCGCACGAAGCTGGAGGGCAACCCGTCCTTCCGCGCGCTGCTGGCCCAGGTGAAGGAGACGACGCTGGGCGCGTACGCGCACCAGGACGTGCCGTTCGAGAAGCTGGTGGAGGAGCTGCAGCCGCAGCGCAGCCTGAGCCACGCGCCGCTGTTCCAGGTGATGTTCGTGTTGCAGCAGGACGTGCTGCCGCACTTCCGTCTGCCGGGCGTGGAGCTGTCGCCGTACGAGGTGGAGTCGAAGACGGCGAAGTTCGACCTCACGCTCTACCTGACGGAGACGGCGGGCGGGCTGGAAGGGACGCTCGAGTACAACACGGACCTGTTCGCCGCGGCGACGGCGCGGCGGATGATGGAGCACCTGCGGGTGCTGCTGGAGTCACTGCTCACGGATCCGGGCGCGAAGCTGTCCGACCTGTCGCTGATGGGAGCGCAGGAGAAGCAGACGCTGCTCAAGGACATCTCGGGGACGGACCTGTCGGCCCCGGTGAGCGGGACGATGCAGGCGCTCTTCGAGGCGCAGGCGGCACGCACGCCGGATGCGCCCGCGGTCCACTTCGACGGGCAGGTGCTGACGTACGCGCAGCTGGACGCGCAGGCGAATCAGCTGGCGCACCATCTACGTGGCATGGGCGTGGGCCCGGACACGCTGGTGGGCGTGAGCCTGGAGCGTTCCGCGCGCATGGTGGTGGCGCTGCTGGGCGTGCTGAAGGCGGGCGGCGCGTACGTGCCGCTGGATCCTGCGTACCCGCGTGACCGTCTGGGCTGGATGCTGGAGGACGCACAGGCGCCGGTGCTGCTGACGCAGCAGAAGCTGCTGGGCGTGCTGCCCGAGCACTCCGCGAAGGCCGTCTGCGTGGACGCGGACTGGGCCGTGATCGCGACGCAGCCGACCACGCCTGTCGCGACGAGCACGGGCGTGGGGAACCTGGCGTACGTGCTGTACACGTCGGGCTCGACGGGCCGTCCGAAGGGCGTGGCGATCGAGCAGCGCAGCGTGGTGGCGTTCCTGCACTGGTCAACGGCTGCGTTCACGAAGCAGCAGCTGGCCGGCGTGCTGGCGGCGACGTCGCTGAACTTCGACCTGTCGGTGTTCGAAGTCTTCGCGCCGCTGAGCAGCGGTGGTGCCGTCATCGTCGCGGAGAACGCGCTGGCGTTGCCGACGCTGAAGGACGCGAGCCGGGTGACGCTGGTGAACACGGTGCCCTCCGCGATGGCGGAGCTCGTGCGCAGCCAGGGCGTGCCTGAGTCGGTGCGCACGGTGAACCTCGCGGGCGAGCCGTTGCTGAACCGGCTGGCGAAGCCTCTGTACGGACTGAAGAACGTGGAGGGCGTCTACAACCTCTACGGCCCGACGGAAGACACGACGTACTCGACGTACACGCGGGTGGAGAAGGATGCCGCGCGGGAGCCGACGATTGGCCGTCCGCTGACGGGCTCGCGTGCGTACGTGCTGGATGCGTGGCTGCGTCCGGTACCGCAGGGCGTGCCGGGCGAGCTGTACCTGGCGGGCGCGGGCCTCGCGCGAGGCTACCTGGCCAAGCCGTCGCTGACGGCGGAGCGCTTCGTGCCGAACCCGTTCTCGGAGCAGCCGGGAGCGCGGATGTACCGCACGGGCGACCGCGTGCGCTGGCTTGCGACGGGCGAGCTGGAGTACCTGGGCCGCATCGACTTCCAGGTGAAGGTGCGCGGCTTCCGCATCGAGCTGGGCGAGGTCGAGTCAGCGCTGGCGTCGCAGCCCGGCGTGCGCGAGTCCGTGGTGGTGGTGCGCGAGGACGTGCCGGGCGACAAGCGCCTGGTGGCGTACGTCGCGGGCACGTCGCTGGACGTGGCGGAGCTGCGCAAGGGCCTGAAGGCGCGGCTGCCGGAGTACATGGTGCCGTCGGCGTTCGTGGTGCTGAACGCGCTGCCGCTGACGCCCAACGGGAAGGTGGACCGCAAGTCGCTGCCGGTGCCGGAAGGCCAAGCTTCACAGAGCCAGTACGTGGCGCCGCGCACGGCGACGGAGGAGCAGGTCGCGACGCTCTTCGCGCAGTTGCTGCGCGTGGAGCGCGTGGGCGCGGAGGACTCGTTCTTCGAGCTGGGCGGCCACTCGCTGCTGGCGATGCAGTTGGTCTCCCGGCTGCGCACGGCCTTTGGCATCGAGGTCCCGCTGCGCTCGCTCTTCGAGCTGAGCACGGTGGCCTCGCTCGCGGCGTTCATCGACGGGAAGAAGCAGCAGGCGGAAGGCGCGAACCTGCCGCCGTTGAAGCGGGTGGTTCGTGAGGGCTCGCTGCCGCTGTCGTTCGCGCAGCAGCGCCTGTGGTTCCTGGACCGGCTGGAGCAGGGCAGCGCGCTCTACAACATCCCGGGCGCGGTGCGTCTGGAGGGTGCGCTGGACGTGGAGGCCCTGCGCCTGACGCTCCAGGAGATCGTCGCGCGGCACGAGTCCCTGCGCACGACGTTCCGTGAGGAGAACGGCGAGGCAGTGCAGAGCATCCAGGCCGCGGGCCGGATGGACCTGCCCGTGGTGGACCTGTCGACCGTGGCCGAAGCGGAGACCCAGCGCCTGGTCAACGAGGAGGCCGTGCGTCCATTCGATCTGGGCACGGGTCCGCTCTTCCGCGCTCAGTTGCTGAAGCTGGGCGAGGCGAAGCACGTGCTGCTGGTGACGATGCACCACATCGTCTCCGACGGTTGGTCCCTGGGCGTGCTCGTGCGTGAGATGGCCGCGCTCTACGAGGCGCACTCGCAGGGCCGCGCCATGCCCCTGCCGGAGCTGGCGGTGCAGTACGCGGACTTCGCGCAGTGGCAGCGGGAGTGGCTGCTGGGCGGGGTGCTGGAGAAGCAGGTCGGCTACTGGAAGCAGCAGCTGGCTGGGGCTCCTGCGCTGCTGGAGCTGCAGACGGACTTCGCGCGTCCCGCGGTGCAGACGTACCGGGGCGCGACGGTGCCGGTGAAGCTGGGCGCGGACCTGAGCCGCACGCTGAACGCGCTGGCGAAGCAGGAAGGTGTCACGCCGTACCAGTTGCTCCTGGCCGCGTTCCAGGTGCTGCTGGCGCGCTACTCGGGCCAGGACGACATCTCGGTCGGTTCGCCCATCGCGGGCCGGACGCAGGCGGAGACGGAAGGGCTCATCGGCTTCTTCGTCAACACGCTGGTGCTGCGCACGAAGCTGGCGGGCAACCCGACCTTCCAGCAGGTGCTCAAGCAGGTGCGTGAGACGACGCTGGGCGCGTACGCGCACCAGGACGTGCCGTTCGAGAGGCTGGTGGAGGAACTCCAGCCGCAGCGCAGCCTGAGCCACGCGCCGCTGTTCCAGGTGATGTTCGCGCTGCAGCAGGACGTGCTGCCGCACCTGAAGCTGTCGGGCATGGAGCTGTCGCCGTACGAGGTGGAGTCGAAGACGGCGAAGTTCGACCTGACGCTCTTCCTCACGGAAACCGCGGGCGGGCTGGAAGGCACGCTGGAGTACAACACCGACCTGTTCACGGCGGCGACGGCGCAGCGGATGACGGAGCACCTGCGGGTGCTGCTGGAGTCCGTGGCGGTGCGGCCCATGGCGAAGGTGTCTGACCTCGCGCTGATGAGCGCGCAGGAGAAGCAGACGCTGCTGATGGACGTGTCGGGGACGGACCTGCCGGCCCCGGTGAGCGGGACGATGCAGGCGCTCTTCGAGGCGCAGGTTGCGCGCACGCCGGACGCGGCGGCCGTCTACTTCGACGGACAGGTGCTGACGTACGCGCAGTTGGAGGCGCAGGCGAACCAGCTGGCGCACCATCTGCGTGGCATGGGCGTGGGTCCGGACACGCTGGTGGGCGTGAGCCTGGAGCGTTCCGCGCGGATGGTGGTGGCGCTGCTGGGCGTGCTGAAGGCCGGTGGCGCGTACGTGCCGCTGGATCCTGCGTACCCGCGTGACCGTCTGGGCTGGATGCTGGAGGACGCGCAGGCGCCGGTGGTGCTGACGCAGCAGAAGCTGCTGGGCGTGCTGCCCGAGCACTCGGCGCGCAACGTGTTCCTGGATACCGATTGGGAGACCATCTCCAAGAACCCTGTTTCGCGCGTCGATCCGCGCACGGGCGTGAGGAACCTGGCGTACGTGCTGTACACGTCGGGCTCGACGGGCCGTCCCAAGGGCGTGGCCATCGAGCAGCGCAGCGTGGTGGCCTTCCTGCACTGGGCGACGGCGTTTTTCACGCCGCAGCAGCTGTCGGGCATGCTGGCGTCGACGTCGCTGAATTTCGACATCTCGGTGTTTGAAGTCTTCGCGCCGCTGAGCGTCGGTGGTGCCGTCATCGTCGCGGAGAACGCACTGGCGCTCCCGACGATGAAGGACGCGAGCCGGGTGACGCTGGTGAACACGGTGCCCTCCGCGATGGCGGAGTTGCTGCGCAGCGGGGGCGTGCCGGACTCGGTGCGGACGGTGAACCTCGCCGGTGAGCCGTTGCTGAACCGGCTGGCGCAGGCGGCGTACGGGCTGAAGAACGTGGAGGCCGTCTACAACTTCTACGGCCCGACGGAAGACACGACGTATTCGACGTACTTGCGCGTGGAGAAGGGTGCTGCGCGGGAGCCGACGGTGGGCCGTCTCCTGACGGGCTCGCGGGGGTACGTGCTGGATGCATGGCTGCGTCCGGTGCCGCAGGGCGTGCCGGGCGAGCTGTACATCGCGGGTGCGGGCCTCTCGCGAGGGTACCTGGCCAAGCCGGCGCTGACGGCGGAGAAGTTCGTCCCCAATCCCTTCAGCCAGGAGCCCGGCGCGCGGATGTACCGCACGGGCGACCGCGTGCGCTGGTTGGCGAATGGCGAGCTGGAGTACTTCGGCCGCATCGACTTCCAGGTGAAGGTGCGCGGCTTCCGCATCGAGCTGGGTGAAGTGGAGTCGGTGCTGTCCACGCAGCCCGGCGTGCGCGAGTCCGTGGTGGTGGTGCGCGAAGACGTGCCCGGCGACAGGCGCCTGGTGGCGTACGTCGCGGGCGCGTCTCTGGACGTGGCGGAGCTGCGCAAGGGCCTGAAGGCGCGGCTGCCGGAGTACATGGTGCCGTCGGCGTTCGTGGTGCTGAACGCGCTGCCGCTCAATCCGAACGGGAAGGTGGACCGCAAGTCGCTGCCGGTGCCGGAGGCCCAGTCGTCGCAGGGCCAGTACGTGGCGCCGCGTACGGCAACGGAAGAGCAGGTGGCGACGCTCTTTGCGCAGTTGCTGCGCGTGGAGCGCGTGGGTGCGGAGGACTCGTTCTTCGAGCTGGGCGGACACTCGCTGCTGGCAATGCAGCTGGTCTCCCGGCTGCGCACGGCCTTCGGCGCCGAGGTCCCGCTGCGTTCGCTCTTCGAGCTGAGCACGGTGGCTTCGCTCGCGGCGTTCGTGGATACGGCCGTGTCAGGCCGTGATGCGTCCAAGGCCCCGGCGATCACGGCTCGGCCCCGGAGCGCCACGGAGTCACTGTCGTTCGCTCAGCAGCGTCTGTGGTTCCTGGACCAACTGGAGCAGGGCAGCGCCTTCTACAACGTGGCGGGCGGTGTGAAGCTGGAGGGTGCGCTGCATGTGGATGCCATGCGGCGGGCCTTGGAAGAGATCGTCCGCCGACATGAGTCGCTGCGCACGACCTTCCGCGATGAGAACGGTCAGGCGGTGCAGGTCATCCACCCGGCGAAGGTCTTCGAACTGCCGGTGGTGGACGTCTCCGGGGCACAGGACACGGAAGCGCGGCGGCTGGCGGAGGAAGAGGCCACGCGCCCGTTCGACCTGGGCACGGGTCCGCTCTTCCGGGCCAAGCTGCTGAAGCTGGGTGAGGCGAAGCACGTGCTGCTGGTGACGATGCACCACATCGTCTCCGACGGCTGGTCCATGGGGGTCCTCGTGCGCGAGGTCGCCGCGCTCTACGAGGCCCAGGTCCTCAAGCAGAAGTCGCCGCTGCCGGAGCTGGCGGTGCAGTACGCGGACTTCGCGCAGTGGCAGCGGGAGTGGCTGCTGGGCGGGGTGCTGGAGAAGCAGGTCGGCTACTGGAAGCAGCAGCTGGCCGGAGCGCCCGCGGTGCTGGAGCTGCCGACGGACTTCGCGCGTCCCGCGGTGCAGACGTACCGGGGCGCGACGGTGCCGGTGAAGCTGGGTGCGGACCTGAGCCGCACGCTGAACGCGCTGGCGAAGCAGGAAGGCGTCACGCCGTACCAGCTGCTGCTGGCGGCGTTCCAGGTGCTGCTGTCGCGCTACTCGGGCCAGGACGACATCTCGGTGGGCTCGCCCATCGCGGGCCGGACGCAGGCGGAGACGGAAGGGCTCATCGGCTTCTTCGTCAACACGCTGGTGCTGCGCACGAAGCTGACGGGCAACCCGAGCTTCCAGCAGGTGCTCAAGCAGGTGCGCGAGACGACGCTGGGCGCGTACGCGCACCAGGACGTGCCGTTCGAGAAGCTGGTGGAGGAACTCCAGCCGCAGCGCAGCCTGAGCCACGCGCCGCTGTTCCAGGTGATGTTCGCGCTGCAGCAGGACGTGCTGCCGCACCTGAAGCTGTCGGGCGTGGAGCTGTCGCCGTACGAGGTGGACGCGAAGTCGGCGAAGTTCGACCTGACGCTGTCGCTGACGGAGACGGCGGGCGGATTCGAAGGAACGCTCGAGTACAACACCGACCTGTTCACGGCGGCGACGGCGCAGCGGATGACGGAGCACCTGCGGGTGCTGCTGGAGTCCGTGGCGGTGCGGCCCATGGCGAAGCTGTCCCAGCTCGCGCTGATGGGCCCGCAGGAGCGTCACCAGGTGCTGGTGGCGTGGAACGACACGCGCGCCGACGTCACGGGTGACGTGACGTTCCCGGTGCTCTTCGAGGCCCAGGTACGTCGCGCGCCGGACTCGCAGGCGCTGGTGTTCGAGGATGCCTCGCTGACGTACGCGCAGCTGGACGCGCGGGCGAACCAGCTGGCGCACCACCTGCGCACGCTGGGCGTCGGGCCCGAGGTGCGCGTGGCGCTCTGCGTGGAGCGTTCGCTGGAACTCGCGGTGGCGATGCTCGGCATCCAGAAGGCCGGTGGCGCCTTCGTGCCGTTGGATCCGTCCTACCCGCGTGAGCGCCTGTCCTTCATGCTGGAGGACAGCGGCGCGCCCGTACTGGTGACGCAGTCGTCGCTGAGCCAGCAGCTGCCCGCCGACGGCCTGCGCGTGGTGCGCATGGACGTGGAGGCGGCGCACCTGCGGACGCTGCCGGAGACTGCTCCGGCCTCCAGCGCCAACGCCGACACCCTGGCGTACGTCATCTACACGTCCGGCTCCACGGGCCGCCCCAAGGGCACGCTCCTGCCGCACCGTGGCCTCAACAACACGGCCCGGCAGGCCGCCGCGGCGAAGGGCCTGGGCACGGGCCGCCGCGCGCTGCAGTACGCGGCGTCCAGCTTCGACGCCAGCGTGTGGGAGGTGTTCAGCACGCTCGTGTCCGGGGCCACGCTGGTGCTCGCGCCCCGCGACCGGCTGCTGCCGGATGAGCCTCTGCGCACGCTGCTGAAGTCGCAGCGCATCAGCACCGTGACGCTGACGCCGTCGGTGCTCGCGCAGCTGAGCACGGACGGGCTGGATGGCCTGTCCACCATCGTCTCCGCCGGTGAGGCGCTGAGCGTGGAGATGGCTCGCAAGTGGGGGCAGGGCAGGACGCTGATCAACGCGTACGGCCCCACCGAGACCACGGTCTGCGCGACCCTCACGCACGGCGGCGTCCGGGCGGAGCGCCTGACCATCGGCAAGCCGCTGGCGAACGTGCAGGTGTACGTGCTGGATGCCCTGCACCACCCGGTGCCCGTGGGCGTCGCCGGCGAGCTGTACGTCGCGGGTGAAGGCCTGGCGCGCGGCTACCAGGGCCGGCCGGACATGACGGCCGAGAAGTTCGTCCCCAACCCGTTCAGCAACGAGCCCGGCGCGCGGCTGTACCGCACCGGCGACCGCGTGCGCTGGCTGGCCGAGGGCGAGCTCGAATACCTGGGCCGCATCGACCACCAGGTGAAGGTGCGCGGCTTCCGCATCGAGCTGGGTGAAATCGAGGCCGTGCTGCTGCGCCACGCGGACGTGCGTGAGGCGGCGGTGGTGGTGCGCGAGGACGTCCCGGGCGACAAGCGGCTCGTCGGCTACGTCGTGCCGCAGCCGGGGCGGACGGTGGACGCGGCCTCGCTGCGCAAGCACCTGAAGGACGGCGTGCCGGAGTACATGGTGCCGTCGGCGTTCGTCGTCCTGGACGCGCTGCCGATGACGCCCGCCGGCAAGGTGGACCGCAAGGCCCTGCCAGCCCCCACGGGCGCGCTCACGCGTCCGGACGCCTACGTGGCCCCGCGCACGCCGACGGAAACGCGCGTGGCGGCCCTCTTCGCGCGCGTGCTCACCGTGGAGCGCGTGGGCGCGGAGGATTCGTTCTTCGAACTGGGCGGCCACTCGCTGATGGCCACCCAGCTGGTGTCGCGCCTGCGCGGCGAGTTCCAGGTGGAGCTACCCCTGCGCGCGCTCTTCGAGTCCCCGACGGTGGCCGCCCTGGCCGCCCGCGTGGACGAGGCCACCGGCGCCGAGCGGAAGTTCAAGACGCCGCCGCTCAAGCCCGCGTCGCGCGAGGGCTCGCTGCCGCTGTCGTTCGACCAGGAGCGCCTCTGGCTCTTCGAGCAGCTCACGCCGGGCACGCCCATCTACAACGTGCCCAGCGCGGCGCGCCTGAGCGGCGACCTGGACGTCGAGGTGCTCCGCCGCGGCCTGGAGGAGATCGTCCGTCGCCACGAGGCGCTGCGCACCGTCTTCCATCAGGACGCGTCCGGTTCTCCCGTGCAGGTCGTCCTGCCGGCGAAGCCGTTCGTGCTGCCCGTGGTGGACCTGTCCTCGCTGCCCGCCGACAAGGCGGAGGCCGAGGCCCGGAAGCACCTGAACGCGGAGGCCGCTCGGCCCTTCGACCTGGTGCAGGGTCCGCTGCTGCGCGCCCAGCTCCTGAAGCTGAGCGCGCGCGAGCACGTGCTGTGCCTCGCCATGCACCACATCGTGGTGGATGGCTGGGCCGTGGGCGTGTTCATGAACGAACTCCAGGCGCTCTACACCGCGTTCTCGCGCGGCGAGCCCTCGCCGCTGCCCGCGCTGCCCGTGCAGTACGCGGACTACACGCTCTGGCACCGCCAGTGGCTGAGCGGTGACGTGCTGGAGCAGCAGATTGCCTGGTGGAAGAAGCAGCTCGCCGGAGCGCCCCGCATCGCGCTGCGCACGGACGCGCCGCGCCCCGCGGGTGATCGCTTCCACGGTGACAGCCGCCGCTTCCACCTGTCCCCGGACCTCACGTCCCGCATCGAAGCGCTGGGGCGAGGGGAGGGCGCCACGCTGTTCATGGTGCTGCTCGCCGCGTTCGACGCGCTCCTGCACCGCCGCACGGGCCAGGACGACATCGTCGTGGGCACGGACATCGCGAACCGCGCCCGCGAGGAGCTGGAGTCCCTGGTCGGCTTCTTCACCAACCAGCTCGTCCTGCGCACGCAGGTGTCCGGCGACCTGTCCTTCCGCGCGCTGCTGGACCGCGTGCGCAAGGGGACCCTGGATGCCTACGAGCACCAGGACCTGCCCTTCGGCACGCTGGTGCAGGCGCTCAAGCCGCCGCGCGAGCCGGGTGGCCAGCTCTTCAACGTGAAGTTCGTTCTGGAGAACGCGCCGCTGCCGCCGCTCCAGCTCCCCGGCCTGGAGCTGAGCCTCCTGGACGCGGAGACGAACGGGACCGCGAAGTGGGACCTGCTCGTCGTCGTGTTCCCGTGGCAGGGCGGGCTCACCGTCACGGTGGAGCACAACACGGACGTGCTCGACCGCGCGTCGGTGGAGCGCCTGTTCGCCCACTTCGAGTCGCTGCTGCGCGCCGTCGTGGAGAACCCCGAGCACCGCATCGGCACGCTGCCGCTGCTCACGCAGGATGAGCGCGGCACGCTCGCCGCGTGGAACGACCGCCCGCGGACGTACCCGCACGGCCAGCCCGTGTCGCGCGTCTTCGAGGCGCAGGCCGCCCGCGCCCCTGACGCGGTCGCCGTGAGCTTCGAAGGGGAGACGCTCACCGCCGGCCAGCTCAACGCGCGCGCCAACCAGCTCGCGCACCACCTGCGCGCCCTGGGCGTCAGGCCCGGCAAGCGCGTGGGCGTGTCCCTGGAGCGTTCGCTGGACCTCGTCGTGGCGGTGCTGGGCATCGCCAAGGCGGGCGGCGCGTACGTGCCGCTCGACCCCAGCTTCCCCACCGAGCGCCTGTCGATGCTCATCGAGGACGCGGGCCTGTCCGCGCTCGTCAGCGTCTCCGCGATCGCGGACGAGCTGCCCGCGCAGTGGCTCCAGGTGGTCTGCCTGGATGACGACGCGGCCACGCTCGCGAAGCGTCCGGACACGAACCTCGACACCGCGCCCACGGGCGAGGACGAGCTGTACGTCCTCTACACCTCCGGCTCCACGGGCCGCCCCAAGGGCGTGTCCGTGCCCCACCGCGCCGTCGTGCGCCTGGTGTGCGGACCGGAGTGGGTGAGCCTGTCGTCGAAGGAGGTCTTCCTCCAGCTGGCGCCGCTCGCGTTCGACGCGTCCACCTTCGAGCTGTGGGGCGCGATGCTCAACGGCGCGAAGCTCGCCGTGTTCCCGCCGCGCGCGCCCACCCTGGACGAGCTGGGGGAGGTCATCACCCGCGAGGGCGTGAGCACGCTGTGGCTCACCGCGGGTCTGTTCCACCAGATGGTGGACGGCAACCTGGACGGCCTGCGTCCCGTGCGCCAGCTGCTGGCCGGTGGTGACGTGCTGTCCCCCGCGCACGTGCTGCGCGTGATGGAGCAGCTGCCCGGCTGCCGCGTCATCAACGGCTACGGCCCCACGGAGAACACGACGTTCACCGCGTGCTACCCGGTGGAGGACGCGGGCGCGCTGGGCATCTCCGTGCCCATCGGCCGACCCATCAACGGCACGCGCGTGCACGTCCTCAACGCGTCCCTGGAGCCCGTGCCCCTGGGTGCCCCCGGTGAGCTGTTCGCGGGCGGCGACGGCCTGGCGCACGGCTACCTGAACCAGCCGGAGCTGACGGCGGAGAAGTTCATCCCGGATCCGTTCAGCACCGTGCCGGGCGCGCGGCTGTACCGCACCGGCGACCAGGTCCGCTTCCGCGCGGACGGCTCGCTGGAGTTCCTGGGCCGCATCGACCAGCAGGTGAAGGTGCGCGGCTTCCGCATCGAGCCGGGCGAGATCGAGACGGCGCTGCGTGGACACCCGTCCGTGCTCGACGTCACCGTGGCCGTGCAGGAGGTCGCGGGCGAGAAGGCCCTGGTGGCCTACGTCGTCACGGAGGAGGGCGCGGAGCCGCTGGGCGTGGACACGATGCGTTCGTTCCTCCACGACAAGCTGCCCGCGTACATGGTGCCCACGGCGCTGATGGAGCTGGACGCGATGCCGCTCACGCCCAACGGCAAGGTGGACCGTCGCGCCCTGCCCGTGCCCGGCAGCGAGCGTCCGCAGATGTCCACCGCGTACGCCGCTCCTCGCACCATGGAGGAGACCGCGCTGTGCGAGGTCTGGGCGGAGGTCCTGGGCGTGGAGCGCGTCGGTATCGACGACAGCTTCTACGACCTGGGTGGTGACTCCATCCGCAGCATCCAGCTCATCGCGAAGCTGCGCGAGCGCGGGCTGGATCTGCCCATGGTGGAGCTGCTGCGTCAGCCCACCATCCGCGCGCTGGGGAACCTGGTGCACGCGGCCCCGTCGAAGGCCGCGGCGCAGGCCGTGCCGGGCTCGGAGCCCTTCAGCCTGCTGTCCGACGCGGACCGCGCGCGCCTGCCCGCGGACGTGGAGGATGCGTACCCGGTGGCCGTGCTCCAGGCCGGCATGCTCTTCCAGAGCGAGCTGGACCAGGCGTCCGGCATGTACCACGACGCCACCAGCTACCACCTGGAGATGGCGCTCGATGAGGCGAAGATGCGCCAGCTGCTGGCCGAGCTGGCCCGCCGCCACGCCATCCTGCGCACGTCGTTCGACCTCACCGGTTACGAGCAGCCGTTGCAGTTCGTGCACCGCGAGGCCCAGGTGCCGCTGGAGCTCCACGACGTGCGCCACGTGCCCGCCGCCGAGCAGGACGCGCTGTTGCGCAAGCTCGTGGAGGAGGACCGCTGCCGTCCGTTCGACTGGAGCCGCGCGCCGCTCTTGCGCTTCGCGATCTACCGGCGCACGGAGAAGACGCTCCAGTTCTCGCTCATCTTCCACCACGCCATCCTGGATGGTTGGAGCCTCGCGACGCTGCTGTCGGAGCTGTTCCGCGGCTACGTGAACCTGCTGCGCGGCACGCCGGCCCCGGAGGCGGCGCCGCTGGCCGTCACCTACCGCCAGTTCGTCGCGCTGGAGCACCAGTCGCTCACCTCCGGCGAGGGCGAGCAGTTCTGGAAGTCGCGCCTGTCGGAAGTGGACCGTCCTGCTCCCCGCGCGCCGCTGCCCGCGGGCCAGGAGCCGGTGCTGAGCATGCGGCAGGTGGATGTGCCCGCCGCGCTCCAGGACGGACTGCAGCGCGTGGCGCAGGCGGCCAACGTTCCGCTGAAGACCGTGCTGCTGGCGGCGCACCTGCGCGTGCGCGCGCTCATGGAGGGACAGCGCTCGGTGGTGACGGGCGTGGTCTCCAACGGCCGTCCGGAGACGGCCGACAGTGAGCGCATGGTCGGCCTGTTCCTCAACAGCATCCCGTTCCCGGTGACGCTGGAGGACGGCTCGTGGCTGGACCTGGTGCGCCAGGTCTCGAAGGCGGACGGCGACATCTGGCCGCACCGCCGCTACCCCATGGGCCGGTTGCAGCAGCAGCTGGGGGGCCAGCGGCTGTTCGAGACCATCTTCAACTTCGTCCACTTCCACGTGGCCGGAGGCCTGTCGCAGCTCGAAGGCGTGCGCCTCTTGGAAGAGACGCCGTCCACCGCGTGGATGGAGCTGCCGCTGAGCACGCTGTTCCTCCAGCGCCCGGACACCGGCGCGCTGATGCTCGTGCTGCGCACCAACGGCACGCAGCGCGACGCGGACCAGACGGAGGCGCTGGCGGGCTACTACTTCCGCGCCCTCGAAGCGATGGCCGCCAACCCGCACGCGCGTCACGAGCACGCGCGGCTGCTGCCGGACGCGGAGCGCCAGAAGCTGCTGGTGGAGTGGAACGCCACGGGCGCCCAGCCCGCGGGTGACACCTGCGTCCATGAGCGCTTCGCTGTCCACGCGGCCCGTACGCCGGACGCCGTGGCGGTGGTCTGCGACGACGGCCAGCTCACCTACGGGGAGCTGAACCGCAGGGCCAACCAGCTCGCGCACTGGCTGCGCGCGCGCGGCGTGGGCCCGGATGCGCGCGTGGGCCTGCTCACCGAGCGCACCCCGGATGCCATCGTCGGCATGATGGGCATCCTCAAGGCCGGTGGCGCGTACGTGCCGCTGGATCCGTCGCATCCGCCGGAGCGCCTGCGCACGGTGCTGGAGGACGCGTCGGCCTCACTCGTGGTCACCCAGGCCTCGCTCGCCGCGCACGTGGCGGACGCCTCCAGGGGACACGTGTGCCTGGACTCCGACGCCGCGCTGCTCTCGCGCGAGCGTGAGGACGACCCGAAGCGCCTGGGCGACGCGAGCTCCCTGGCCTACGTCATCTTCACGTCCGGCTCCACGGGCCGGCCCAAGGGCGTGGCCATCGAGCACCGTCAGCTCAACCACTACGTGGAGGGCGTGACGCTCCGGCTGGAGCTGCCCCCGGCGGCGAGCTTCGCGTCGGTGTCCACGCTGGCCGCGGACCTGGGCCACACCGCCGTCTTCCCGACGCTGAGCGGCGGCGGCACGCTGCATCTCATCTCCCGCGACCGGGCGTCCGATCCGGCCGCGCTGGGCGACTACTTCCAGCGCCACGCGGTGGACTGCTTGAAGATCGTCCCCTCGCACCTGACGGCGCTCCTGTCGTCGCCGTCGCCCGAGCGCGTCCTGCCGCGCAAGCGGCTGGTGCTGGGTGGTGAGGCGTCCGATCCGGCGCTCGTGGCGCGCGTGCACGCGCTCGTGCCCGGGCTCGAAGTCTTCAACCACTACGGCCCCACCGAGACCACGGTCGGCGTGCTGACGTGGAAGGTGGAGCGGGGCACGCAGCTGTCCGCCACGGCCTCCGTGCCGCTGGGCCGGCCGCTGCCCAACGCGCGGATGTACGTGCTGGACGCGGCGCTGCAGCCCGTCCCCGTGGGCGTGCCCGGCGAGCTGTTCATCGGCGGCGCGGGCGTGGCCCGGGGCTACCTGGGCCAGCCCGGCCTCACGATGGAGCGCTTCCTGGCGGATCCGTTCCACCCGGAGCCGGGCGCGCGCGTGTACCGCACGGGTGACCGCGTGCGCTACCTGCCGGACGGCGCGCTGGAGTTCCTGGGCCGCGTCGACTTCCAGGTGAAGGTGCGCGGCTTCCGCATCGAGCTGCCGGAGATCGAAGCCGCGATGAGCGGCCTGCCCGGCGTCGCGGAGGTCGTCGTGCTGGCGCGCGAGGACGTGCCGGGCGACAAGCGCCTGGTGGCCTACGTCGTCGCGGTGCCCGGCCACACGCTGGAGGCCGGGGCGCTTCGCCAGGGCCTGAAGTCGCGGCTGCCGGACTACATGGTGCCGTCCGCCTTCGTCATGCTGGACGCGCTGCCGCTCACGTCCAACGGCAAGGTGGACCGCCGCGCGCTGCCCGCGCCGGAGAAGGAGACCGAAGCCGGCCGCGCCCACGTGGCCCCGCGCACTCCCACCGAGGAGCTCATCGCGGGCCTGTGGTCCAAGCTGCTGGGCGTGGAGCGCGTGGGCGTGAAGGACGACTTCTTCGCGCTCGGCGGCCACTCGCTGCTGGCGACGCAGATGATCTCCCGCATCCGGAGCGCGTTCCGCGTGGAGCTGCCCCTGCGCGCGCTCTTCGAGGCGACCACGGTGGAGACGCTCTCCGCCCGCGTGGACGAGGCGGTCCGCCAGGGCTTCGGCCTGGAGGCGCCGGCCATCGTGCCGCTGTCGCGTGAGCACACGCTGCCGCTGTCGTTCGCGCAGCAGCGCCTGTGGTTCCTGGATCAGCTGGAGCCGGACAGCGCGTTCTACAACATCGCCGCGCCGGTGATGCTGGACGGCTCGCTGGAAGTGGCCCCGCTGGAGCAGGCCTTCACGGAGCTGGTGCGCCGTCACGAAGTGCTGCGCACCACCTTCCGCGCGGAGGGTGGCAACCCGGTGCAGGTCGTCCACCCGGCGGCCCCCATGCCGCTGCCGCTCGTGGACCTCACGCACCTGCCGGAGGCCGAACGCGAGGCGAAGGCGCAGCGTCTGGCGGATGAGGACGCGGGCAGGCCGTTCAACCTGGCCACGGGCCCGCTGCTGCGCGCCACGCTGGTGCGCATCTCGGACGTGCGCCACATGCTGCTGCTCACGGTGCACCACATCGTGTCCGACGGCTGGTCGCGCGGCGTGCTCGTGCGTGAAGTGGCCGCGCTCTACGAGGCCTTCCGCCAGGGCAAGCCGTCGCCGCTGCCGGAGCTGCCGGTGCAGTACGCGGACTACTCGGGCTGGCAGCGCGGCTGGCTCCAGGGCGACGTGCTGAAGAAGCAGGTCGGCTACTGGAAGCAGCAGCTGACCGGCGCGCCCTCCGCGCTGGAACTGCCCACGGACTTCCCGCGCCCGGCCGTGCAGACGTACCGCGGCGAGACGCTGCCCTTCACGCTGCCGCGCGAGCTGTCGGATGCCCTGCGCGCCCTGGCGCTGAAGGAAGGCGTCACGCCGTACATGCTGCTGCTCACCGCGTGGCAGGTGCTGCTGGCGCGCCACGCGGGCCAGGACGACGTCACGGTGGGTTCGCCCGTGGCGGGCCGTGGCCGCATGGAGACCGAAGGCCTCATCGGCTTCTTCATCAACACGCTCGTGCTGCGCACGCGGCTGGAAGGGGACCCCTCGTTCCGCCAGGTGCTCGCGCGGGTGCGGGAGTCGGTGCTGGGCGCGCACGCGCACCAGGAAGTGCCCTTCGAGAAGCTGGTGGAGGAGCTGCAGCCGGTGCGCGACACCAGCCGCTCGCCGCTCTTCCAGGTGTGGTTCGTGCTGCACCAGGAGCTGGCGGCGAAGCTGTCCGTCCCGGGCCTCACTCTGAGCGCCTACGAGGCGGAAGCGCGCACCGCGAAGTTCGACCTGGCCCTGTCCATGCTGGACGCGGCGGACGGCTTCGTGGGCCGCCTGGAGTACAACTCCGACCTGTTCGCCCGCGCGACCGCAGAGCGGATGATGGCGCGCCTGCACGTGCTGCTGGCGGGCATCGTCGCGAAGCCCGAGTCGGCCGTGGGTGAGCTGCCCCTGCTGTCCGCCGAGGAGCGGCACCAGGTGCTGGTGGGCTGGAACAGCGTGCGCGCGGAGCTGCCGCGCGAGGCGACCATCCACTCGCTCATCGAAGCGCACGCGGAGGCCACGCCGGACGCGGTGGCCCTCGTGTACGAGGACCAGTCGCTCACGTACGCGGAGCTGGACGTGAAGGCGAACCAGCTGGCGCACCACCTGCGCCGCCGGTACGTCGGACGCGAAGTGCGCGTGGCGCTCTGCCTGGAGCGCTCGCTGGATCTCGTGGTGGGCATGCTCGGCATCCTCAAGGCCGGCGGCGCCTTCATCCCGTTGGATCCGTCGTACCCGGTGGAGCGGCTCGACTACATGCTGTCGGACTCGGGCGCGCCGGTGCTGGTGACGCAGGAGTCGCTGATGGACTCGCTGCCCACCGACGGCCGCCTGACCATCCAGCTGGACATGGACGTGGACGCCATCGAGCGGATGCCGGAGGAGGCACCGCGCTCGGGCACGTCCGCCCACAACCTGGCCTACGTCATCTACACGTCCGGCTCCACGGGCCGTCCCAAGGGCACGCTGCTCCAGCACGAGGGCCTGGTGAACACGGCCCTGCGCGCCGCCGCGGCGAAGCGGGTGGGGCCGGGCAGCCGCGTGTTGCAGTACGCGGCGTCCAGCTTCGATGCCAGCGTCTGGGAGATCTTCAGCACCCTGGCCGCGGGCGCCACGCTGGTGCTCGCGCCGCGCGACCGGCTGATGCCGGACGAGCCGCTGCGCACGCTGCTGAAGGAGCAGGGCATCACCACCGCCACGCTGACCCCGTCGGTGCTCGCGCAGCTGAGCACGGAAGGGCTGGAGGGCCTGCGCAGCGTCGTGTCCGCCGGTGAAGCGCTGAGCGTGGAGCTGGCGCGCAAGTGGGGCGCGGGGCGCCTCATGATCAACGCCTACGGCCCCACGGAGGCCACGGTCTGCGCGACGCTGACCGAAGGCGGCGTGAACCCCGAGCGGATCACCATCGGCAAGCCGTGGGCGAACGCGCAGGTGTACGTGCTGGACGCGGCGCAGCGTCCGGTGCCGGTGGGCGTGGCCGGCGAGCTGTACATCGGCGGCGTGGCGCTGGCGCGCGGCTACCAGGGCCGGCCGGACCTGACGGCGGAGAAGTTCGTGCCGCATCCGTTCAGCCAGGAGCCGGGCGCCCGCGTGTACCGCACGGGTGACCGCGTGCGGTGGCTGGCCACGGGCGAGCTGGAGTACCTGGGCCGCATCGACTTCCAGGTGAAGGTGCGCGGCTTCCGCATCGAGCTGGGCGAGGTCGAATCCGTGCTGCTGCACCACACGGACATCCGCGAGGCGGCGGTGGTGGTGCGCGAGGACGTGCCGGGCGACAAGCGCCTGGTGGCCTACGTCGTCGCGCAGGAGGACACCGAGCTGGACGTGGCGGAGCTGCGGCGTCACCTGAAGGGCGAGGTGCCGGAGTACATGGTGCCGTCCGCCTTCGTGGTGCTGGAGGCGCTGCCGATGACGCCCGCGGGCAAGGTGGACCGCAAGGCGCTGCCCGCGCCGTCCGACGCCCGCATGGAGCGCAGCGAGGCGGAGTTCGCCGCGCCGCGCACGCCGACGGAGAAGATGCTCGCCACGGTCTGGACGGAGATCCTGGACGTGAAGCGGGTAGGGGTGCGCGACAACTTCTTCGACCTGGGCGGGCACTCGCTCCTGGCCACGCAGGTCGCTTCGCGCATCCGCGAGGCGTTCGGCGTGGAGCTGCCGCTACGCGCGCTCTTCGAGGCGCCCACCATCGCGGACCTGGCCCAGCGCGTGGATCAGTCCGTGCGTTCGGAGCAGGGACTCCAGGCGCCGCCCATCGTGCCGCTGCCGCGCGAGGGCTCGCTGCCGCTGGGTCTTGCCCAGCAGCGCCTGTGGTTCCTGGACCAGATGGAGCCGGACAGCGCGTTCTACAACATCGTGCTGCCCGTCCGTCTGGAGGGTGAGCTGGACCTGGGCGTGCTGGAGCGGACCTTCACGGAGCTGGTGCGCCGGCATGAATCGCTGCGCACCACCTTCCACGCGGAAGGCGACCAGCCCGTGCAGCGCATCCACGCGCCCGCGCCCGCGTCGCTCAACGTCGTGGACCTGAGCGGCCTGCCGGACGCGGAGCGCGAGGCCGAGGCGAAGCGCCTGGCCGACGCGGAGACCAACCGGGGCTTCAAGCTGGCCACGGGGCCGCTCATGCGCGCCCTCATCCTGCGCATGTCGCAGACGGAGCACGTGCTGCTCCTGTCCTTGCACCACATCATCACGGACGGCTGGTCCATGAGCCTGCTCGTCCGGGAGATCGCCGCCATCTACGCGGCCTTCCGCGAGGACAAGCCGTCGCCGCTGCCGGAGCTGCCGGTGCAGTACGCGGACTACGCGGGCTGGCAGCGCGACTGGCTGCGCAGCGACGTGATGGGCAAGCACGTGGAGTACTGGCGGCAGCAGCTGTCCGGCGCGCCCTCCGCGCTGGAGCTGCCCACGGACTTCCCGCGCCCGGCGGTGATGACGTACTCGGGCGGCGGCGTGGCGGTGAAGGTGCCGCAGGCGCTGTCGCAGCGGATCAAGGCGCTGTGCCGCGAGAAGGGCGTGACGCCGTTCATGTTCCTGCTGGCGGCGTGGCAGGTGCTCCTGGCGCGCCACGCGGGCCAGGACGACATCAGCGTGGGTTCGCCGGCCGCGGGCCGCGGGCACTCGTCGACGGAGGGCATCATCGGCTTCTTCGTCAACACGCTGGTGCTGCGCGCGAAGCTGGAGGGCAACCCGTCCTTCCGCGACGTGCTGACCCAGGTGCGTGACACGGTGCTGTCCGCGCACGTCCACCAGGAGGTCCCGTTCGAGAAGCTGGTGGAGGAGCTGCACCCGGTGCGCGACACCAGCCGCTCGCCGCTCTTCCAGGCCATGTTCGTGCTCCAGGCGGAGGAGCTGTCCGGCCAGGTGTCCGTGGCCGGCCTCACGCTGAAGACCTTCGAGGCCGAAGCGCGCACGGCGAAGTTCGACATGTCCCTGTCGCTCGCGGATGCGTCCGAGGGCTTCCTGGGCCGGCTCGCGTACAACTCCGACCTGTACTCCCGCGTCACCGCCGAGCGGCTGGTGCAGCACTTCGTGATGATGCTGGAAGGCATCGCCACGGACATGGACCAGCGCGTGATGGCGCTGCCGCTCATGACGGAGGACGAGGCGCGGCAGGAGCTGGTGGTGTGGAACGACACCCGCGTGGACTTCCCGCGCGAGGCGTGCATCCAGTCGTTCATCCAGGCGCATGCCCGCGCCACGCCGGACGCCGTGGCGCTCGTCTACGAGGACACGTCGCTCACGTTCGCGCAGCTGGACGCGAAGGCGAACCAGCTGGCGCACCACCTGCGCACCCTGGGCGTCGCGCCGGAAGTGCGCGTGGCGCTCTGCCTGGACCGCTCGCTGGACCTGGTGGTCGGCATGCTGGGCGTGCTCAAGGCCGGCGGCGCGTTCGTGCCGCTCGACCCGGCGTACCCCATCGACCGGCTCGACTACATGCTGGAGGACAGCGGCGCCACGGTGCTCGTGACGCGCGGCGAGCCCATGCCGGGCCTGCACGCGGAGGATCGCGTCGGGCTGCACCTGGATGACGTCCGGGACGTTCTCAAGGCCATGCCCACCACGGCGCCGTCCGTGAACCTGACCTCCGCCAACCTGGCGTACGTCATCTACACGTCCGGCTCCACGGGCCGTCCCAAGGGCACGCTGCTCCAGCACCAGGGTCTGGTGAACACGGCCATCCAGGCGGGCCGCGCGCACCGCTACGCGCCGGGCAGCCGCGTGCTGCAGTACGCGGCGTCCAGCTTCGACGCCAGCGTGTGCGAGGTGTTCGGCACGCTCGTCGCCGGGGCCACGCTGGTGCTCGCGCCGCGCGACCGGCTGCTGCCGGACGAGCCGCTGCGCACGCTGCTCCAGCAGCAGCGCATCACCGCTGTCACCCTGACGCCGTCGGTGCTCGCGCAGCTGGGCACGGAAGGGCTGGAGGGCCTGCGCACCGTCATCTCCGCCGGTGAAGCGCTGAGCGTGGAGCTGGCTCGCAAGTGGGGCGAAGGGCGCTTGATGATCAACGCCTACGGCCCCACGGAGGCCACGGTCTGCGCGACCCTGACCGAGAACGGCGCGAACCCGGAGCGGCTCACCATCGGCAAGCCGTGGGCGAACGTGCAGGTGTACGTGCTGGATGACGCGCTCCGGCCCCAGCCGGCGGGCGTCCCGGGCGAGCTGTACGTGGCGGGCGTGGGCCTGGCGCGTGGCTACCAGGGCCGGCCGGACCTGACGGCGGAGCGGTTCATCCCGAACCCGTTCAGCCAGGAGCCCGGCGCGCGGCTCTACCGCACCGGTGACCGCGTGCGGTGGACGTCCTCGGCCGAGCTCGAGTACCTGGGCCGCATCGACTCGCAGGTGAAGGTGCGCGGCTTCCGCATCGAGCTGGGTGAGGTCGAGTCCGTGCTGCTGCACCACGCGGAGGTGCGTGAGGCGGCGGTGGTGGTGCGCGAGGACGCGCCGGGCGACAAGCGCCTGGTGGCGTACGTCGTGCCCCAGGCCGCGGGCACGCTGGACGCGGTGGAGCTGCGCCGCCACCTGAAGAGCGAGGTGCCGGAGTACATGGTGCCCTCCGCCTTCGTGGTGCTGGAGGCCCTGCCGCTGACGCCCGCGGGCAAGATCGACCGCAAGGCCCTGCCCGCGCCGACGGGCGAGGTGTCGCGCACGCGCACCTTCGTGGCCCCGCGCACGCCGACGGAGGAGCTGCTGGCGGCCCTCTTCGCGCAGCTGTTGGGCGTGGAGCGCATGGGCGTGGAGGACCACTTCTTCGAGATGGGTGGCCACTCGCTCATGGCCACGCGGCTGGCGTCGCGCATCCGCGAGGCCTTCGACGTGGAGCTGCCGCTGCGGACGCTCTTCGAGGCGCCCACGGTGACGGACCTGGCCCGGCGCGTGGACGCGCTCGTGGCGCAGGGCAGGGGCGTGAAGGCGCCGCCGCTCGTGGCACTGCCGCGCGCGGAGCGGATGCCGCTGTCATTCGCCCAGCAGCGCCTGTGGTTCCTCAACCAGCTGGAGCCGGACAGCGCCTTCTACAACCTCCCGCTGCCGGTGCGGCTGGAGGGCACGCTGGACGTGTCCGCGCTGGAGCGCGCCTTCACGGAGCTGGTGCGCCGCCACGAATCGCTGCGCACCACGTTCCCCATGCGTGACGGCCAGCCCGCGCAGGTCGTCCACCCGGCGGTGACGGTGTCGCTGCCGGTGGTGGACCTGTCCGGCCAGCCCGAGGACGTCCGCGAGGCGGAGGCCCAGCGTCGGGCCAACGAAGAGGCGCAGCGTCCGTTCCACCTGGCGAACGGCCCGCTGCTGCGCGTGAAGCTGCTCAAGCTGGAGGCCCAGCGGCACGTGCTGCTCGCGACGATGCACCACATCGTCTCCGACGGCTGGTCCATGGGCGTGCTGGTTCGGGAGATGGCGGCCCTCTACGAGGCCTACGCCTCCGGCCGCGCGCCGTCCCTGCCGGAGCTGCCGGTGCAGTACGCGGACTACGCGGGCTGGCAGCGCGGCTGGCTGCAGGGCGACGTGCTGGCCCAGCAGATGGCGTACTGGAAGCAGCAGCTGACTGGCGCGCCCGCCGCGCTGGAGCTGCCCACGGACCGCCCGCGTCCGGCGGTGCAGACGTACCGGGGCGCCAGCGTGAACCTGCGCGTGGGCAAGCCGGTGACGGACACGCTGAAGGCCCTGGCGCTCAAGGAGGGCGCCACGCCCTTCATGGTGCTGCTGGCCGCGTGGCAGGTGCTGCTCGCGCGTTACTCCGGTCAGGACGACGTGAGCGTGGGCACGCCCATCGCGGGCCGTGGCCGCACGGAGACGGAAGGCCTCATCGGCTTCTTCGTCAACACGCTGGTGCTGCGCACGAAGCTGGAAGGCAATCCGTCCTTCCGCGCGCTGCTGGCCCAGGTGAAGGAGACGACGCTGGGCGCGTACGCGCACCAGGAGGTGCCCTTCGAGAAGCTGGTGGAGGAGCTGGCGCCCACGCGTGACACCAGCCGCACGCCGCTGTTCCAGGTGCTGCTGTCGTTCCAGAACGCGCCGGTGCCGGAGCTGGAGGTCAAGGGCCTCACGCTGCGCGCCGTGCCGCTGGAGCACCGCACCGCGCAGTTCGACCTGAACATGACCCTGTCGGAGGTGGACGGCGAGCTGCGCGGAGCCATGGAGTACAACTCCGACCTGTTCGACGCCGGCACCGCCGAGCGGATGCTGGAGCACCTCCGCGTCCTGCTGGAGGGCGTGGCGTCCCAGCCGGACGTGCCCGTGCAGCGCCTGCCGCTGCTCACCGAGGGCGAGCGGACGCAGCTGCTCACGACGTGGAACGACACGCGGGCCGACTTCCCGCGCGACGCCTGCATCCACCAGCGCTTCGAAGCGCAGGTGGCCCGCACCCCGGATGCCATCGCCGCGACCTTCGAGGGTGAGACGCTCACGTACCGGCAGCTGGACGCGAAGGCGAACCAGCTGGCGCACCACCTGCGCCGGCTGGGCGTGGGGCCCGAGGTGAAGGTCGCCCTGTGCCTGGAGCGCTCGCTGGAGATGGTCATCGCCGTGATGGGCGTGCTCAAGGCCGGTGGCGCGTACGTGCCGCTCGACCCGAAGTACCCGCTGGATCGCCTGTCCTTCATGCTGGAGGACACGCAGGTGCCGGTGGTGCTGACGCAGGACTCGCTGGCGGACGAGCTGCCCGTCACCACCCAGCAGCTGATCAGCCTGGATGGCGACTGGAAGCGGAGCATCTCCCGCGAGCGCGAGGACGCGCCCGTGACGGCGGTGACGGCCGGTAACCTAGCCTACGTCATCTACACGTCCGGCTCCACGGGTAGGCCCAAGGGCGTGGCCATCGAACACCGCGGCGTGTCCAACTACCTGACGTGGTGCTTGTCCGCGTACGGGCTGGAGACGGGCGCGGGCGCGCCGGTGCACTCGTCGCTCGCGTTCGACCTGACCGTCACCAGCATGCTGGCCCCGCTGGTCGCGGGCCGGGGCGTGGTGATGGTGTCCGAGACGCGGGGCGTGGAAGGCCTGGCGGACGTGCTGCGTGAGGGCACGGGCTTCAGCCTGGTGAAGCTGACGCCCAGCCACCTGCGGCTGTTGTCCGACCTGCTGGGCGCGGACGCGGCGGCGGGGCGCACGGGCGCCTTCGTCATCGGAGGCGAGGCGCTCTTCTCGGAAGAGCTGGCGTTCTGGCGCAAGCACGCGCCGGCCACGCGGCTCATCAACGAGTACGGCCCCACGGAGACGGTGGTGGGCTGCTCGGTGCACGTCGTGGCTCCGGAGGATTCCGGCTCCGGCGCGGTGCGCATCGGCAAGCCGCTGCCCAACACGCGGATGTACGTGCTGGATGCGCAGCTGCAGCCCGTGCCGGTGGGCGTGCCGGGTGAGCTGTACATCGGCGGCGTGCAGGTGGGCCGCGGCTACCTGGGCCGCCCGGAGCTCACCGCGGAGAAGTTCATCCCGGATGCGTTCAGCACCGACGCTGGCGCGCGGCTCTACCGCTCCGGCGACCTGGCCCGTTGGCGCGCCGACGGCACGCTGGAGTACATGGGCCGCGTCGATCACCAGGTGAAGGTGCGCGGCTACCGCATCGAGCTGGGGGAGATCGAATCCGCCCTCATGGGTGCCTACGGTGTCCGCGAGTCCGTCGTCGTCGTCCGCGAGGACGTGGCCGGCGACAAGCGGCTGGTGGCCTACGTCGCAGGTGACGTGGAGTCCCTGGACCGCAAGGGCCTGCGCGAGCACCTGGAGCGCACGCTGCCGGAGTACATGGTGCCGTCCGCCTTCGTGGTGATGGAGGCGCTGCCGGTGACCTCCAACGGCAAGGTGGACCGCAAGGCGCTGCCCGTCCCCAGCGACGAGCGCGCGCAGGACGACGCGTTCATCGCGCCGCGCACCCCCACGGAGCAGCTGCTCGCCGGAGCGTGGAGCGAGCTGCTCAACGTGGACCGCGTGGGCTCGACGGACGACTTCTTCGAACTGGGCGGGCACTCGCTGCTGGCCACGCAGGTGCTGTCGCGCGTCCGGAGCATCTTCCGGATCGACCTGCAGCTGCGGGACGTCTTCAACGCGCCCACGGTGCAGAAGCTGTCCGTCCTCATCGACCAGGCACTCCAGGCCGGTGCGGGCACCCAGGCGCCCGCCATCGTGCCGCTGCCGCGCGAAGGACGCCTGCCGCTGTCCTTCGCCCAGCAGCGCCTGTGGTTCCTGCACCAGCTGGATGCGTCCAGCCCGGCCTACAACGTGCCCATGGTCCTTCGCCTGAAGGGCTCGCTGGACGTGATGGCGCTGGAGCAGAGCTTCACGGAGCTGGTGCGCCGGCACGAATCGCTGCGCACGTCGTTCCACCTGGACAACGGCCAGGCCACGCAGGTCATCCACCCGGCGGTGTCGCTGCCGCTCCCGGTGGTGGACCTCTCCGACATCCCGGAGCCGGAGCGCCATGACGAGGCCCGCCGGCTCGCGGACGAGGAGGCGGTGCACCCGTTCCAGCTGGCCACCGGTCCGCTGCTGCGCGTGAAGCTGCTCAAGCTGGACGAGGAGGAGCACATCCTCCTGCTCGTCATGCACCACATCGTCTCCGACGGTTGGTCCATGGGCGTGCTCGTGCGCGAGATGGCCGCGTCCTACGAGGCCTTCTCCAACGGCGGCACGCCGTCCCTGCCGGAGCTGCCGGTGCAGTACGCGGACTACGCGGGCTGGCAGCGCGGCTGGCTCCAGGGCGACGTGCTGGAGAAGCAGATTGGCTACTGGAAGCAGCAGCTGACCGGCGCGCCCTCCGCGCTGGAGCTGCCCACGGACCGTCCGCGTCCGGCGGTGCAGACGTCGCACGGCTCCAGCGTCCCGGTGAAGGTCAGCCGGGAGCTGACGGAGACCCTCAGGGCCCTGGCGCTCAAGGAGGGCACCACGCCCTTCATGGTCCTGCTGGCCGCGTGGCAGACGCTGCTGTCCCGCTACTCCGGACAGGATGACATCAGCGTGGGCACGCCCATCGCGGGCCGCCAGCGCGCGGAGACGGAGGGCCTCATCGGCTTCTTCGTGAACACGCTGGTGCTGCGCACGAAGCTGGACGGCGACCCCACGTTCCGCGAGCTCCTGGGCCGCGTGCGGGAGACGACGCTGGGCGCGTACGCGCACCAGGAAGTGCCGTTCGAGAAGCTGGTGGAGGAGCTGGCGCCCACGCGCGACACCAGCCGCACGCCGCTGTTCCAGGTGTCCATGACGCTGCAGAACGCGCCGGAAGGGTCGTTCAACCTGACCGACCTCGTCCTGGAAGGCGTGGAGGTGGAGCACCGCACCGCGAAGTTCGACCTGTCGCTGGGCCTCACGGAGACGGCGAACGGCATCGAGGGCGGGCTCGAGTTCAACACCGACCTGTTCGACGCGAGCACCGCCGAGCGGCTCGCCCGTCACCTGGGCGTGTTGCTGGCGGGCATCGGGGCCAACCCCGACGCGCGGCTGCACCAGCTGCCGCTGCTCACGGAGGAGGACCGCGCGCAGGTGGTGACGGACTGGAACACGTCCTTCCGCTTCCCGGTGGACGCGTGCCTGCACACGCTGTTCGAGCGTCAGGCGGCGCGCACCCCGGACGCCGTCGCGGTCACCTACGCCGAACAGCGCCTCACGTACCGCGAGCTGGACACGCGGGCGAACCAGCTGGCGCACCACCTGCGCACGCTGGGCGTGGGGCCGGAGGTCCTGGTGGGCCTCGCGGTGGAGCGCTCGCTGGAGCTGATGGTGGGCCTGCTGGCCATCCTCAAGGCCGGCGGCGCGTACCTGCCCATGGATCCGGCGTACCCGCGGGAGCGCCTGGAGTTCATGGTGGAGGACGCCCGCGTGCCGGTGGTGCTCACGCAGCAGCACCTGCTGGACGTGGTGCCTTCGGGCGCGGCGAAGCGCCTGTGCCTGGACTCGGATGCCGCCGCGTGGGCCTCCGCGCCTGGCACCACGCCGGACAGCGGCGTGGCGCCGCATCACCTGGCGTACGTCATCTACACGTCCGGCTCCACGGGCCGTCCCAAGGGCGCGCAGATTGAGCACGCGCAGGTGGTGCGTCTCTTCGACGGCACGAAGCACTGGTTCAACTTCGGCGCGAAGGACGTGTGGACGCTGTTCCACTCGTACGCCTTCGACTTCTCCGTCTGGGAGATGTGGGGCGCGCTCCTGTACGGCGGCAAGCTGGTGGTGGTGCCGTACGAGGTCAGCCGCACGCCCGCGGACTTCCACGCGCTGCTCAAGCGCGAGGGCGTCACGGTGCTCAACCAGACGCCGTCCGCGTTCCGTCAGCTCATCCAGCACGAGGAGCGCACGGGCGACCACGAGGGCCTGTCCCTGCGCACGGTCGTGTTCGGCGGCGAGGCGCTGGAGTTCGGCAGCCTGAGGCCGTGGTACGCGCGCCACGCGGACAACGCGCCGGTGCTCGTCAACATGTACGGCATCACCGAGACGACCGTTCACGTGACCTACCGCGCACTCAAGGCGGCGGACGCGGAGGGCGGGCGCGGCAGCGAAGTGGGTGTCGCGATCCCGGACCTCCAGGTGTACGTGCTGGATGCGCACGGACAGCCGGTGCCTCCGGGCGTCACGGGTGAGATGTACGTGGGCGGCGAGGGCCTGAGCCGCGGCTACCTGGGCCGGCCGGAGCTGACCGCGCAGCGCTTCATCCCGGATCCGTTCAGCACGCGGCCCGGGGCGCGGCTCTACCGCTCCGGTGACCTGGCGCGGTGGCGTCCCGACGGCACGCTGGAGTACCTGGGCCGTGCGGACTTCCAGGTGAAGGTGCGCGGCTTCCGCATCGAGCTGGGCGAAATCGAGGCGGGCCTGCTCTCGCACCCGAGCGTGCGCGAGGCCGTGGTGCTGGTGCGCGAGGACGTGCCGGGCGACAAGCGCCTGGTGGCGTACCTGGTGGGAGCGCCGGGGCAGAGCGTGGCGGGCGTTCCGGAGCTGCGCGAGCAGCTGCGGCGCACGCTGCCGGAGTACATGGTGCCGTCCGCCTTCATGGTGATGGACTCGCTGCCGCTCACGTCCAACGGCAAGGTGGACCGCCGCGCGCTGCCCGCTCCGGACACGACGCGCGCGGAAGGCTCCACGCTGGTGGTGGCGCGCACGCCGCTTCAGCTGCAGCTGGTCCGCGTCTGGGAGGAGACGCTGGGGATGTCGCCCATTGGCATCCGCGACGACTTCTTCGACCTGGGCGGCCACTCCATGCTGGCGGTGCAGCTCATGGGCCGCATCCAGCAGCTCACCGGCAAGAACCTGCCCCTGGCGTCGCTGTTCCAGGCGTCGACGGTGGAGCAGCTGGCCGCGCTGCTGGAGGCCGGGTCGCGCGCCTGGTCGCCGCTGGTGGCGCTGAAGCCGGAGGGCACCAAGCCTCCGCTCTTCGCCATCCACCCGGCGGGCGGCGGCGTCCTCTGCTACGTGGACCTGGCGCGCGAGCTGGACGCGGATCAGCCGTGCTACGGCCTGCAGGCCCGGGGCACCGAGGGCGAGGAGCCCCTGGGCACCGTGGCGGAGATGGCCGCGCTGTACCTGTCGGCCGTGCGCGAGGTGCAGCCGCACGGGCCCTACCACCTGGCGGGCTGGTCGCTGGGCGGCATCATCGCCTTCGAGATGGCGCGGCAGCTGCGCGCCGTGGGCGAAGAGGTGGCGCTCCTGGCGAGCATCGACGCGTACACCGTGCAGCACATGGTGCCGGACAAGACGCCGGAGCAGGTCCTGGAGGACATGCTCACGTCCGAGCTCACCATGATGCTGGCGGCCACCACCGGCCGCGACCCGCTGGAGCTGCGCGAGCGCATCAGCCAGATGACGCAGGCGGAGCGCGTGAACTACTTCTACGAAGTGGGCAGCCAGGGTGACACGCAGATCGCCGACGTGGGCGTGGAGCGCGTGCGCAACCTGTACCGGGTGTTCGAGTCCACCTCGCGCGCCTTCACGCAGTACGACGCGAAGCCGCTCGACGGGAAGCTCGTGCTGCTGCGCGCCAGCCAGCGTCCGGACACGCGTGAGCACACCGGCTGGGAGGGCCTCGTCACCGGCGGCGTGGAGGTCGTGGACATGCCGGGCACGCACATGACGATGATGCGCAAGCCGCTGATCACCAACGTGGCGCGGGAGCTCCAGTCCCGCATCGTCACGCACACGACGCCGGTGGACGACCTGAAGAAGAAGATCGGGTAGCGGCGGGGCAGGGGAGCGGGCGTGGCGCGGGCTTCGGGGGTATCCTCGGGGCCCGTGCTCCTGCCCGTCCTCACCGGTGTGTGGTTGTCGCTGTCCGGTGCGCTCGGCACGGAGCTGCGGCGGGACGGCTACAGCTTCCGGCCTCCGGACACGTTCCGGATGGCGCGCTGGGAGCGCTACACCGGCTCCCAGGTGGGCGCGGTGTCGGAGGACGGCGTGCGCACGCGCGGCCTGTCCGCGGCGCTGGCGGATGGGGAGGGCCCGGACGCGGCCACGTTCCTCATCGCCGTGGTGGACGGGGACTTCTCCGCCAGTCCTTCCGAGCGCGACTCCTTCTCCACCGCCGTGGTCCAGCACTTCCAACGGGAGCTGGGCGTGGCGCTGACGCCGGAGCGCGTGGACCGCGTGGGCGGGCCGGTGCCCCGGGTGGAGGTGCTGGGGACGCTGCGTGAAGCAGGGCAGGTGCGCACGGTGCTGGTGACGGGGCTGGCCTCCGAGGGCCGCCACGCCGTGGTGACGGTCAGCGCGCCCGCCGCCCGCTGGGACGCCCTGGCCCCCGGGGTGCGCGCCTCGCTGGAGACCTTCCGCATGGAGGCTCCAGTGGCGGGCGTCGTCTCCCGGAGGCTCGCGGGGGCGCTGGCGGGCACCCTGGCCGGGGCCCTGCTGGTGTCGTATGCGGCCTGGCGCCGCCGCCGGCAGGGAGAGGGGCCAGCCACTTCGTAGTGCCGCCTGACAGGAGGGCCAAGGCGTCCCCCGGTGGGGCTCGCGGTGGGATACGGTGCCACCGCCCATGTTCTCCCTTCTCCTTGTCGCCGTGCTCGCGCAGGAGCCCGTGGCTCCTCCGGAGCCTTCGGCGCCCCCAGCCCCGCCGGTGGTCCTCCCGGCGCCGGACGCTGGCGTCTCGGACGCGGTGGTGCCGCCCCTGCCGGTGGCCTCGCTGCCTCCGGCCACGCACGAGCTGTTCCGCCGCATCCAGGGCCGCGTCTCGCAGGTGCGCATCATCGAGCGCCGCTCCGGGACGAAGTCCTCCATCGGCTCCGCGTTCTTCGTGAGCGCGAAGGGCCACGCCCTCACGAACTACCACGTCGTCTCCGACCTGGTGCTCCACCCGGAGGACTACACGGCGGAGCTGGACCGCGGCGACGCGACGGTGCCGGTGCGCCTGCTCGCGGTGGACGTGGCGAGCGACCTGGCCGTCATCCAGGTGGACGCCCCCATCAGCGACTACTTCAAGCTGGAGGAGCATGAACCGCCGCAGGGCACGCGCCTGTTCGCCATGGGCAACCCGCGCGACCTGGGCACCACCATCGTGGAGGGTACCTACAACGGCCTGGTGCGCGACGCCCTCTACGAGCGCGTGCACTTCACCGGCGCCATCAACCCCGGCATGAGCGGCGGGCCCACGCTCAGCGGCGAAGGCGGCGTCGTGGGCGTCAACGTGGCCACGATGGGCAACCAGGTGGGCTTCCTGGTGCCGGTGTCCCGCGCGCGGGCGCTGCTCGACCGGGCGCTGGAGCAGGGCGCTCCACCGGAGCCGGCCGCGCTGATGACGTCCGTGAAGGATCAGCTGCTGGCCAACCAGCAGCGCATCACCGACCGGCTGATGGCCACGGACCTGCCGAAGCAGTCGCTGGGCGGGTACCGCGTCCCCGGCCGCTGGAGCCCCTTCCTCAAGTGCTGGGGCGACACGCCGCATGATCCGGAGACGCCCTACACGGTGACGAGCTACCAGTGCTCCTCCGAGGAGGACATCTTCCTGTCCTCAAGCCACCGCACGGGCGTGGTGGCCTACCTGCACCAGCACGTCGAAAGCGAGAAGCTGGGCGCCATGCGCTTCTCCGCGCTCTACAGCACGCTCTTCTCGCAGGACCCGGACGCGGTGGCCGCCACGCGCGAGGACGTCACCAACTTCCGCTGCAAGTCGGAGTTCGTGGACGTGAACGGCCTCACGGTGCGCGCCGCCATCTGCCTGCGCGCCTACCGCCGCTTCCCGGGCCTCTACGACCTGGTGCTGCGCGCGGCCACGCTGAACGCCTCCACGCACGGCGTGGACACCAGCCTCACGCTGGGCGGCTTCTCCGCGGAGAACGCTCGCAAGCTGGCGCGCCGCTACCTGGAGGGTCTGTCGTGGGTGAAGTGATCTTCCTGGAGGTGCTGGAAGGGGACGCCGTCCAGTCCCGCCACCGGCTGGACACGCTGCCGGTGACGGTGGGGCGCGGCTACGCCAACGACATCATCCTGGACGACCCGAAGGTCTCCGCCGAACACCTGCGCCTGGAGCGGCGCGAGGACGGCGCGGTGGTGCTGCATGATGTGGGCAGCGTCAACGGCACCTTCAGCGTGGAGCCGTGGGCGGCGCTGAAGGAGCTGGTCATCACCCCGGACGCGCGGGTGTCCGTGGGGGACACGGTGCTGCGCTTCCGGCCCCGCTCCTTCGTGGTGGAGGACACCGTCGTCAACGAGGCGCCCGAAGCGCCCAGCGAGCGCCTGATCGAGCGCCCCCGGGCCTTCGCGCTGGCGCTGCAGGCGCTGGTCGTGACGTCCTTCATCTCCGAGCGGGTGACCCAGTTCGGGAAGACGGACTGGGGCGACCTGCTGATGTCCGCCGTGGTGCCCCTGGGGCTGGCGCTCCTGTGGGCCGGGGGCTGGTCGCTGGCGAGCCGCATCGCGCGCAAGCGCTTCCACTTCCGCGTGCACGCCACCATCGCCGCCCTGGTGCTGCTGGGCTTCGCGCTCCTGCCGCCCCTGTTCGCGCTCGTGAGCTTCAGCTTCTCGCTGGGCTCGTGGCTGGGCTTCGTGCGCACGCTGGCCGTGTTGGGACTGGTGGGGTGGGGGCTCTACTGGCACCTGCGCTACGTGACGCGCTGGAGCGGCAAGCGGGTGGTCCGCGGGCTCGTCATCGCGTCGGTGGGCGTGCTGGTCCTCACGAACGCGTCGGAGATGCTGGGCAACGAGCCCTTCAGCGAGGAGCTGGAGTTCCCCCGCTCGCTCCTGCCGCCGGTGCTGCGCCTGGCCCCGGCGCACTCCATGGACTCGTTCTTCGAGGACGTGAATCCGCTGGAGAAGAAGGTGGACGCGCTCGTGAAGGAGCGCTGAAGACGCGTCCACCCCTGGCACCGCCTACAGGCCGCGCACTGCGTGCGGCTTGTAGGGGGCCTCCAGCGCCTTCACCTCTTCCGGCGTCAGCTTGAGGCTCACGGCCTTCACCGCGTCCTCCAGGTGCTCGGGCTTCGTCGCGCCGATGATGGGCGCGGTGACGACGGGCTTGGACAACAGCCACGCCAGGGCCACCTGCGCGGGCGGGGCCTTGCGCGCTTCCGCCACCTGCTTCACCGCCTCCACCACGTCCCAGTCCCCGGGCTGGTTGTAGAGGATGGGCGACAGCGTGTCGGAGCCCGCGCGCGTCGTGGCCTCCTTGTCGTCCAGCGACTTGCGCGACCCCGCGAGCAGCCCTCGCGCCAGCGGCGACCACGGGATGACGCCCACGCCCTCCGCCTCGCAGAGGGGCAGCATCTCCCGCTCCTCCTCGCGGTAGACGAGGTTGTAGTGGTTCTGCATGGACACGAAGCGCGCCCAGCCGTTGCGCTCGGACACGCTGAGCGCGCGCATGAACTGCCACGCGTACGCGGAGCTCGCGCCCAGGTAGCGCACCTTGCCCTGACGCACGAGCTGATCCAACGAGGACAGCGTCTCCTCGATGGGCGTGTTCGGGTCCATCCGGTGGATTTGATAGAGGTCGATGGTCTCCACGCCCAGCCGCTTGAGGCTCGCCTCGCACGCCTGGGTGATGGCCTTGCGCGACAGGCCGCGCTCGTTCTGGCCGCTGCCCGTGGGGAAGTAGACCTTCGTGGCGAGCACCACCTCGTCCAGCTTCGCGTATTTGCGCAGCGCGCGGCCCGTCACCTCCTCACTGACCCCGTCCGAGTACATGTTCGCGGTGTCGAAGAAGGTGACGCCCAGCTCCACCGCGCGGCGGAAGAAGGGCTGCGCCGCCTCTTCGTCCAGCACCCACGGGCGCCACTTCGGGGTGCCGTAGCTCATGCAGCCCAGGCAGATGCGGGAGACCCGCAGGCCCGTGTGTCCCAGGTTCGCGTACTTCATGGTCCGCTCCTTGGCGTGTGTTGCCAGCTCCGTTCGCTGCTTGCGTATGCCCAGCATGAGCGAGCGCTTCAACCTCCTGTCGCCGGAAGTGAAGGCCAACCCCTATCCCACCTACGCCCGCATGCGCCGCGAAGCCCCCGTGTGTCAGGTGGAGCCCGGTGGCATGTGGGCCGTGTCGCGCCATGAAGACGTGCTGCGCGTCCTCAAGGACCCCCAGCGCTTCTCCTCGCAGGGCTTCCGCGTGGCCACCAACCCGCCCTGGCTGGGCGGCAATCCCTTCTCCGAGTCCATGCTCACCATGGACCCGCCCCAGCACGGCCGCCTGCGGGTGCTGGTGCAGAAGGCGTTCGGCGCGGGCGCCATGGCCCGGCTGGAGCCCCGCGTGCGCGACCTCTGCCGGCAGGCGGTGGCGGAGCTGCCCCGCGGCGTGCCGGTGGACCTGATGCCGCCGTACGCGCTGCGCATCCCGGCCGCCGTCATCAGCGAGCTGCTGGGCCTGGACCCAGCGCGCGCCACGCGCCTGAAGCAGTGGGCGGACCTCATCACCGGCGGCGTCACCACCGTCCGGCCGGAAGAAGAGGACCGCAAGCAGAGGGCCCGCGACGCGGTGGCGGAGCTGCGCCAGTACTTCGGCGAGGTGCTGGACGCCCGCGCCCACGCGCCCGGCACGGACCTGGTCAGCGAGCTGCAACAGGCCCGCGTGGACGGCGAGGCCCTGTCGAAGGACGAGCTCATCGCCTTCATGGCGCTGCTGCTGGTGGGCGGCATCGAGACGGTGGTGCACCTGTTGGGCGCATCGCTCGTCGTGCTGAGGGAGCACCCGGAGATCTGGGCCCAGCTGCGCTCGGACCGCTCGCGCATCCCCGCCTTCATCGACGAGGTGCTGCGCTACGAGCCGCCCGCCCAGGCCGCGCCGCGCCTCACCACGGAGGCGGTGGAGCTGGGCGGGGTGAGCCTGCCCAAGGGCGCCCCGGTGCTGGTGCTCCTGGGCTCCGCCGCGCACGACGAGGCGCACTTCCCGGACGGCGACCGCTTCAACCTGTCCCGCCCTGGTCCGCAGAACCTGCCCTTCGGCCACGGCGTCCACTTCTGCCTGGGCGCGCAGCTGGCGCGTATGGAGGGCCGGCTGGCCCTGGAGGCCATGCTGGACGCCTTCCGCCACCTGCAGGCCGGCCCGGAGCCCATGACGTGGCACCGCACGCTGGTGGTGCGCGGGCCCGCCACGCTGCCGCTCGTCCTGCACCCGCACTGATGCGAAGGCAGGGCAGGGCGGCCCCGCAAAGACAACGGGCAGGTCCCCGATGAAGGGAACCTGCCCGCGTCACTGCTTCACGTCTGGGACCTTACGCCCGGACTTCCGCCGGGGGCGTGTCCGTGGTGGTCGCCGGGATCGCGGCGCCCTCCTTGAACGGAGACGTCTCCAGCGCGGCGCTGAGGACCTCGTCCATCTTCGTGGCGAAGATGAACTCCAGCTCGTTCTTCGCCTGATCCGGCACGTCGATCAGGTCCTTGCGGCAACGCTCCGGCAGGATGACGCGCTTGATGCCCGCGCGGTGCGCCGCCAGGACCTTCTCCTTGATGCCGCCCACCGGCAGCACCAGGCCACGCAGCGTGGCCTCGCCCGTCATCGCCGTGTCGTGCCGCACCCGGATGCCCGTCAGCAGGCTGGTGAGCGCCGTCAGGATGGTGACGCCGGCCGAAGGACCATCCTTGGGGATGGAGCCCGCGGGGAAGTGCAGGTGGATGTCCGTCTTCTCCAGGAAGTTCGGGTTGATGCCGAGCGACTCCGCCTTGCTGCGCAGGTAGCTCAGGGCCGCCGTGGCGGACTCCTTCATCACGTCGCCCAGCTGGCCGGTGAGCGTCATGCCGCCCTTGCCCGCCATCTTGGTCGCTTCGATGAAGAGCAGGTCGCCGCCCGCCGCGGTCCACGCGAGGCCCGTCGCCACACCGGGAACCTCCGTGCGCTCCGCGACCTCCGAGTAGAACGTCTCGGGCCCGAGGATCTCCTTCACGCGCTCGGCGTTGATGGTCTGCTTCTCCGTCTTGCCGCCGGCCACTTCCACCGCCACCGCGCGGCAGATGTCCGCGATGCGGCGCTCCAGGTTACGCACGCCGGCCTCACGCGTGTACGACGTCGTGAGGATGAGCAGCGCGTCGTCCTGGACCTCGATGTGGTCCCCGTTGAGGCCGTGCTCCTTGAGCTGCTTCGGCACGAGGTGGATGCGGGCGATGGCCTGCTTCTCCTCGAACGTGTAGCCCGTCAGCTCGATGATCTCCATGCGGTCCCGGAGCGGCCCGGGGATGGGATCCAGCTGGTTCGCCGTGGCGACGAACATGACCTTCGACAGGTCGAACGCCACGTCCAGGTAGTGGTCGCTGAACGTGCTGTTCTGCTCCGGGTCCAGCACCTCCAGCAGCGCCGCGCTCGGGTCGCCGCGGAAGTCCGCGCCCAGCTTGTCGATTTCGTCCAGCATCATGACCGGGTTCTTCGTCCCGGCCTTCTTCATGCTCTGGATGAAGCGGCCCGGCAGCGCGCCCACGTACGTGCGGCGGTGGCCACGGATCTCCGCCTCGTCACGCACGCCGCCCAAGCTGAGGCGCACGAACTTGCGGCCGGTGGCCTTGGCCACGCTCTGGCCCAGCGACGTCTTGCCGACGCCCGGGGGACCGACGAGGCACAGGATGGGCCCGCGCATGTCGTTCTTCAGCTTGCGGACGGCCAGGTACTCCAGGATGCGCTTCTTCACCTTCTTGATGCCGAAGTGATCCTTGTCCAGCTGCTGGCGCGCGTTCTCGATGTCGAGGTTGTCCTCGGACACCTTCGACCACGGCAGGTCCGCGATCCAGTCCAGGTAGGTGCGCGCGACGGTGTACTCGCTGGAGGCCGCCGGGATCGTCTTCAGGCGGTTGAGCTCCTTCTGGGCGACCTTCTCCACCTCGGGGGGCAGGGCGGCCTTCTTCAGGCGCTCCTGCAGCTCGTCGAGCTCCTCCTCCTCCTCGCCCATCTCGCCGAGCTCTTCCTTGATCGCCTTGAGCTGCTGGCGCAGGTAGTACTCGCGCTGGGTCTTCGACATCTCGCCCTTCACGGCGGAGTCGATCTTGTTGGAGAGCTTGAGGATCTCGCGCTTGCGGTTGAGCAGCTCCAGGACGAGCTTCATGCGCGCCTTGAGGTCGACCGTCTCCAGCACGGCCTGCTTCTCCTCGATGGGCACGTCCACGTTGGCGGCGATGAGGTCCGCCAGGTGGCCCGGATGCGTGATGCTCTCCACCAGCTCCGTGGCGGCGGCCGGCAGCTCGGGCATCAGCTCGATGACCTCGCGCGCCAGCTTCTTCAGGTTGATGCCCAGGGCCTCCACTTCGACGTTCTCGCTGGAGGTCTTGTCCTCCACCGCGTCGACGCGGGCCTTGAGGTAGGGCGCTTCCTGGACCAGCTCCATCACGCGGAAGCGCGCGAGGCCCTGGACCACGAGCGAGTAGTTGTCCTCGCCCATCTTCAGAAGCTTCACGATGCGGGCGACGGTGCCCATCGTGTACAGGTCGGACGCGCCCGGATCCTCTTCCTCGGCGCGGCGCTGCGTCACGACGCCGATGACCTGGTCGTCACGGACGGCGTCCTTGATCAGCGCAATCGTCTTCTGGCGGCCGACGGCCAGGGGCAGCACACCGCCGGGGAAGAAGACACTGTTGCGCAGCGGCAGGATGGGCAGCACCTGCGGAATGTCTTCCTTGTTGATGAGCCCCGGAGGGGCCATCGCGGTGGGCATGGCGCTGGCCGCGGTGCCCTTCTTCTTCTCGTCAGACATAGGAGTTCGGCCTCTTCCTTGCTTGAACCCGGTCAGCAAGCGGCCGGGCCGGTGAACCATCCGGTTGTTTTCTGCGGCGGATGAACCAACGTAACAACCAAACGGGACATGGCAAACGCGATGTGCGTTATTTCCGTGCCTCGTCTTCTGTACGACGCTCCTCTATGTAACGGCCCAGAAGTCTCGCGTCCGGCGAAGGGGTGGGGCATGCTCGCCCCCTCTCACGCCTGATGCGGTGCGCGAGCGCGCGTCCCCGCACTGGAGGACGATGTGAAGCTCCACACCTGCGCCCACCTGATGTCGCTGTCCGCGCTCCTGGCGCTCGGATGCCACTCCCCCGTGGATGACGACGGATCCACGGTCCCGGACGCCTGCGAGGCGACCCCTCCGATAGTGGCTCCCCAGAAGACGGACATCCTCTTCGTCATCGACAACTCCGGATCCATGAGCGAGGAGCAGCAGGGAATCGCGACGGAGCTGCCTGCCTTCCTGGCCGCGCTGAAGGAGGGCAACGGTGTGTCCCAGGACTTCCGCGTGGGGGTCATCACCACCTCCGTGTACCAGCGCCAGCTCTTCCCGGACGGGGCGGACGTCATCCGCAACTTTCCGGATCAGGAGGGCCGGCTGCAGCCGGTGAGGGACGAGGCGAACCAGCCCACCGCCGAGCGCTTCATCGAGGGTTCGGATCCGCTGCTGCTGCCCAAGTTCCAGCGGCTGGTGGACCAGGGAACCTCAGGCAGCGGTCAGGAGGCGCCCTTCGAGGCGGTGCGGCTGGCGGTCGCCTCCCCCCTGGCCACCCAGCCCCTGGCGGAAGGGGGCAACGGGGGCTTCCTGCGGGACGACTCCCGCCTGCTGGTGGTGGTGGTGTCCGACGAGGAGGACTGCAGCTCCCAGCAGCGGCCGCCCCCGGTGGCGCTGGGCGTGGACCGGGCCGTGGACGCGTGCACGGCGCAGGGGGACAAGCTGACCCCGGTGTCGGAGTACTACCAGGCCTTCCAGAGCCTGCGTGACAGCCAGGGTGCGTCGCGCGAGGTGCTGTGGGCGACCATCGGGCCGGTGGCGGTGACGGACAAGCGCGCGGAGCTGATCGTGGACACGACGGGCGGCACGACCAACGTGCGCAACGTCGACTGCCCGACGTCCTACGGGCCCGGCTACCGGCAGAGCGACATGGCGAAGGCGTTCGACGCGACCCGGGCGAACCTGGATTCCATCTGCAAGACGAGCTACCAGCAGACGCTGCTGGACATCGCGGATCTGGCCACGGTGGCGCAGAGCGTGTCCGTGGTGAACCTGCCGGATCCGCGGCTCGCGGTGGTGTACGTCACGCGCGCGGACGGCTCCGTGCAGACGTGCACGGCGGCCAACGGCGACTTCCGCTACGAGCCCCCCAGCGGCGACCGCTCCGCGCGCATCTTCTTCCTGGGCCCGTGCCTGCGGCGCGTGGGTGACACGAAGGTGGAGGTGAAGGTGCTGTGCGCGGGATAGCCCGGAGCTGATCCGCCAGGCCTCACCCGAAGGGCCCCGCGAAGGACGCGGGGCCCTTTTTCGTGGCTCCGCACGTGACCTGTCATGTCCGGTGCCAAAAAAATGATGCGCGCGGATCCGCCCCTTCCCGTCGAGCGGAGCACCCGACTTGACAGGTCCGGTGCACCCGGAATGACGCCTGTTCGGGTGTCAGACGGCCTCGGATACTGGCCCCATGCGCGCGCGGTGCGCGAGGCAAGGAGGCCCCATGGGCGCGGCGATCGAACGGTCGGGGTTGGCGGTGGTGGAGGAGCTGCGCGAACGGATCCGCCAGTTGCAGGCGGCGCCCCGTCGCGCGCTGTCGGTGCTGCGCACGGGCGTGGACGCGGTGGACGCGCTGCTGCCTCAAGGGGGCCTGCCGCTGGGGCACTCCGTGGAGCTGTGCGGCGAGGCGGCGTCGGGGCGCACCAGCCTGGCGCTGCGCGCGGTGGCGTCCGCGCACCGGGAGCTGCGCCTGTGCGCGTGGGTGGATGGTCCGAAGGAGCTCTATCCGCCCGCGGCGGCGGCGCTGGGCGTGGACCTGGAGCGGCTGCTCGTCGTGCGGCCCCAGGCCTTCGCGCAGCGGGTGTGGGCCGCCGTGCAGCTGGCGCGCAGCGGTGCCTTCACTGCGGTGGTGGTGGACCTGACGCTCGGCGTGGGCGCCCCGGGGCGGCCGGAGCGGCTGGCCCTGACGGAGGCGCGCAAGCTCGCGGACGCGGCGGCGCGGGGCGGGACGCTGGTGCTGCTCTTGACGTCGCCGGAGGCGCCCGCGGACGGGCTCGCGCGGCTGCGGCTGGAGGCCCGGGGCGTCCAGGGCTGGTCCGTGGAGCTGGAGCGCAGCCGGGGCGGGAGCGTGGGGACTCGTGTCGTGAGCCCCTGGCGGGAGCTCTACCCGGAGGTGGGGCTGGATGCCGGCGCGCGGTTCCTGGACGCGGACGTGGAGACGCCAGAGGACGCGGGGCCGGGCTTCTACCGGGACCCGTCTGATCGCGTGCGCAACGGCATGGGCATCCTGGGCCAGCGCCCCGGCCGGGACGCGCCCATGCCTTCGCTGGGGGGCGCGCTGTCCCCGGATGGCCGCTGATCAGGAAGAGGGTGGGCCATGCGGAGGGGCTACCTGCACATCACGCGCTTCCCGGTGCAGCGCAAGGTCATTGAGTCGCCCGCGCTCGCGGGCCAGCCGCTGGTGCTGGTGGAGGAGGTGCGCGGCCAGCGCCGGGTGGCCTTCGCCTCCACGCGCGCGCTGAAGGCCGGCGTGCGGCCGGGGATGACGCTGACGGCGGCCACCGCGCTGGAGCCCGAGCTGCGGAACTTCCCGTACCGGCTGAAGGACGAGGCCCAGGCGCTGACCGCGCTGGGGGAGTCGCTGCTCGGCCTGTGTCCTGGCTTCCAGCGCGACGCGCCGGACGGGCTGTGGTTCGACGCGAGCGCGGCGCACCTGGTGGGGGGCGAACAGGAGCTGGGCGCGCGCGTGCTGGAGATCTGTGGCGAGCAGGGCTACCGGGCGCACGTGACGGTGGCGTCGGAGGCGTTCACCTCGCGGGTGCTGGCGCGGCATGGCTCCCGGCGGGTGGAGGTGGTACCGGAGGGGCAGGGCGTCCGGGCGTTGGCGCCGCTGCCGCTGAGCGCGCTGGAGGACGCGGCGGCGAAGGCCTTCTCCGTCCTGGGATTGTCCACGTTGGGCCAGGTGGCGGCGCTGCCGGCCGGAGCGGTGACGGCGCGAGGAGGCGCGGCCGCGGCCCGGGCCCATGCGCGGTGCCGGGGCGTGGACGACACGCCCTTCACGCCGGAGCCACTGGAGGAGGCGCTGGAGGACCGGGTGGTGCTGGACGCGCCCGCGGACACCTTCGAACCCGTGCAGTTCGCGCTCAAGACGCTGCTCGACCGGCTGGGCGCGCGGCTGTCCGGGCGGCAGCGGGCGGCGGTGCGGCTCACCTTCGTGCTGCGCCTGGACCCCACCGGCGAGGCCCAGGTGCCGCTCCTGCTGGCGCGGCCCACGGCGCGAGCGAAGCTGCTGTTGGACCTGGCGCGGCACCGGCTGGGGGAATTGCGGCTGGAGCGGCCGGTGGCGGAGGTCGCCGTGCGGGTGGACGCGCACGACGAGGACCTGGGCCAGCAGCTGGCGCTGGGGGACGCGCCGGAGGGGGACGCGGCCCTGGAGGGCGTGCTGTCACGGCTGGCGACGACGCTGGGCGAGGAGGCGCTGTTCGCCGCGTCCCTGCAGGCGGTGCACCGGCCGGAGTCCGCGCATACGCCCCGGGCCTTCCATCCCCCGGAGACGCGGCGCGGCCTGCTGTCCCCGTCCGGCCTGCTGGCTCCAGCGCCGGAGGGCGAGAGGCCCGGGGCTCCCATCACCGTCTGGCGCGAGACGGGGGCCGCCCGGGAGCGGCCGTCGCGGCTCCTGGCCCAGCCGGCCCGGCTGGACGCGGAGGTGACGGCGTCCGGGGAGATGCTGGCGGCGCGGCTCGCGGGACGGCGGCACCGGGTGACGGGGATGGCCGGGCCGGAGCGCCTGGGTGGTGAATGGTGGACGGACACCCCGTACCAGCGGGACTACTACCGCGTGCACTTCGAGGGGCTGGGGCCCGCCTGGGTGTACCGGGACGGGCGGGACGGGGACTTCTACCTGCAGGGGTTGTTCGATTGAGGGGCGGGCGGGTGCGGTCGGGGTGGAGGCCCCGCCGCTTGTGGCCTAGCGTGACGGCATGCGCCCCGCACGACTCCTCCCGCTGCTCCTCGTGTCCCTCGTTCTTTCGGCCTGCGCCGCCCGGCAGGTGCGCCCGGAGGGAGCCATTCGCAAGGTGGTGGTGGTGTCGGGCTCGCGCGTGGACGTGCTGCCCACGGGCTCGTTCCGCCAGGACATCATCGGGGAAAGCAACCCGCGCACGGTGCTTGCCCGCCAGGCGGAATCGGAGCTCCTCTCGCGCGGCTTCGAGGTCGTGGCCACGCGCCAGTCCCAGGCCCCGGTGCCGCTCACGGACGAGGTGGCGTCCTTCATCCAGCAGAACAAGGCCGAGGCCGCGGTGGTGGTCATCCTGGACTGGCTGGACGTGTCCGGCGCGGCGGTGCTGAACCGGGTGGACGTGGTGCTGCGGCTGGGCATGGTGGACCCCAACGGCCAGGTGCTCTGGACGGACACGTTTCGTTCGCAGCCCATCGTGAGCGCCTACCAGTCCGCCACGGACTGGAACTCGTTCCTGCGCCGGGCCGTCATCGACGCGATGCCGGCGGTGCCGTGATGGCCGTCCTCCTTTCGCGCGTGACGAGGGGGGCATGCGGGTCCTGGTGACGGGCGCGGCGGGCTTCATCGGTGCCCACGTCTGCGAGCGGCTGCTCTCCCGGGGTGACACGGTGGTGGGCCTGGACGCGCTGGACGCGGCCCCTGGGGACGTGGCGCTGCGGCGCTCGCGCCTCCAGCGGCTGTCCGGGGCGCGCGGCTTCACCTTCCTCGCAGGAGACATCACGGACGCGGCCCGGCTGGGCGAGGCGTTCTCGGCCGCGCGTCCGGAGGGCGTGGTGCACCTGGCCGCGCGGGTGGGCGTGCGGGCCCCGGACGCGGAGGCTCCGGCGTACGCGGACACCAACGTGACGGGCTTCGTGCGCGTGCTGGAGGCCTGTCGCGAGGCGCGCGTCCAGCACCTCGTGTATGCGTCCTCCAGCTCCGTGTACGGCGCGGCCACGCCCGCTCCGTTCCGCGAGGACGCGCCCGTGGATCAGCCGCTCAACCTCTACGGCGCCACCAAGCGCGCCAACGAGCTGATGGCGCACGCGTACAGCCACCTGCACCGGCTGCCCACGAGCGGCCTGCGCTTCTTCACGGTGTACGGGCCGTGGGGACGCCCGGACATGGCGCCGCTGCTGTTCCTGCGCGCGCTGGCGAAGGGTGAGCCCCTGCGGCTGCACGGCGATGGGCGCATGCGGCGCGACTTCACCTTCGTGGACGACGTGGCGGAGGCCGTGCTGCGCGTGCTGGACCGGCCGCCGTCGGGGAGCCCGCCGCACCGGCTGCTCAACGTGGGCCATGGCGAGCCGGTGGCGCTGGGGGACTTCGTGGGCCTCCTGGAGCGGCACTGGGGCACGAAGGCCCGCGTGACGTCCGTGCCCTCGGCGCCCGCGGAGATGGTCTCCACGTGGGCGGACACCTCGCGGCTGGAGGCGGTGACGGGCTTCCGGCCGCGCGTGTCCGTGGACGCGGGCGTGGCCCGGCTGGTGGCGTGGTACCGGGAGTGGAGCGCGACCTCCCGCTGAGGCCTGCGTGAAACGGCGGCGGGCGCCGCCCGGGGCTCGTGAAGACCCCGGCCGACGCCCGCGCGTCCTACGTGCCGCGGAGTGTGGCTACGGCAGCACCGCGAGGAAGTTCTCGACGAAGGCGTTGTTGTCCTCGCGCAGCTCCGTCACCGACCGCCACGGGTCCACCAGCGCGCCCAGGTAGAACAGCCCGGAGCTCTGGTAGCCGGGCAGCGTGTACGCGGAGGTGATGTGCTGGCGCGTCGCGCACTGCCCCGCGGCCAGCTCACCCACTTCCAGCTGGCCCAGGGGCACCTGGATGGAGGAGTCCGGCATCTCGTTCGAAAACGCCAGGGTGGGCTGGGTGGAGAGGAGGAGCTCCACCTGGCTGTTCCACCCCGAGGGAGCGGTGCCCTGGTTGCAGACCGTCACGGTGGTGGTGAACATCTCGCCCCAACGCACGGCGAACGGCGCGGTGACTTCCGTGACGACCAGGTCCGGCGCGTTCCCCACGCCGATGCGGCCCCGCACGAAGGCGTTGTTGTCCGTGCGCAGCTCATCGTGGGGCGACCAGGTGCGCACGATGGCTCCCACGAAGAGGGGCGCTTCCGGATCCGTGGAGGGCGGATTGGCGTGGAAGGAGCCTTCCCGCGTGATGCACGCGTTCTCCGGCAGGGGCGGAATGTCCGCCGTTCCCGCAGGGGACACGCCGGAGCCCGGCTCAAAGAAACCTCCGGGGAAGTTCAGCTCCGGCGGGGTGGACTCCGTGGAGAGGAAGAACTCCACCATCTGGCCGTAGGAGGGCTGCGTGCCCTGGTTGCAGACGGTGATGGAGACCTGCGCCTGTCCATAGTGCTCGATGTTCGCCGGCCCACCCATCGCGGTGATGACGAGGTCCGGAGCGGACCCCACGCCGACGCGCGGCCCGACGAAGGTGTTGTTGTCCTTGCGCACTTCCTGGACGTTCCAGTGCCGGTCCACCATGGCCCCCACGTAGTAGGTCCGCGGCTCCGGCCCCGTGCTCCCGTAGAAGTTTCCGGGCACCGGCGTGGTGATGCAGGTGCGCGCTCCCAACTGGTTGAGGTAGACCTCGCCCAGGAGGTCCCCGGGAGGCGGCGGAGGCTCGTACTGCGCCGGCAGGGACAGCTCGGGATGGGTCAGCAGGTGCAGCGTCACCTGCTGGCCGTACGAGGCCTGGGAGCCCTGGTTGCAGACGGTGACCGTGGTGGTGAAGGAAAGGCCCTCCTGGATGCTGGCGGGCGGCGTCACCGCGGTGATGACCAGGTCGGGCCCCGACCCCACGCCAATGCGCCCTCGCGAGAAGACGTTGTTGTCCTCGCGCAGCTCCGCCCGGTTCTGGAACGGATCCACGGCGGCGCTCAGGTACACGGGCTGCTCCGGCGAGGTCCCATAGGGCTGGTCGGCGGACACCATCCCCATGGAGCTCACGCACTGCCCGGCCTGGAGCGGCGCGACGTTCAGGAACCCCGCGACGGTCTGGTTCGGGTTGGGGAACGGCGACGGCTGGCCCGGCCGAGGCAGGGTCCAGGTCTGCTCCGTGGACACGACGAGCGCCACCTCGGTGGAGCTGGAGGGATCGGTTCCCACGTTGCAGACGCGCACGGTGGCGGCGAACGGCTCCCACGGCGCGACGGTGGCGGGGGCCTCCAGCGCGGTGACCACCAGGTCTGGCCCGTCGCCCACGCTCAGGGGACCCGCAACGCGGGTGTTGTTGTCCCAGCGCATCTCCTGCGTCATCGCGCCCGGATTGACGACGGCCCCCAGGTACAGCGGACGGAACGGAATCGCGTTGGGCGGCGAGTCCGCGGGTCCGGAGATCTGCCGCGTGGTGCAGGCGCCCGCGCCCAGCGACGACAGGGGCGCGTCACCCACGAACCTCTGGCTGGCCCCCGTCGGCATGGATGGGAAGGGCAGGGGATTCGGCGCCGGCAGGGTGTCCTCCGCGCTCACGTAGACCGCCACGTGCGAGGAGCTGTTCAGCGGCGCCGTGCCCACGTTGCAGACCTTCACGGTGCTGGTGAAGGTGTGCCCGGGCCGCACGCTGGCGGGCCCCTGGAGCTCGGTGATGACGAGGTCCGGCCCGTAGCCCAGGCCCATGATGCCCGCGGCGAAGCCGTTGTTGTCCACGCGCGGCTCGACCCCCGGCAGGTCCACGACCGCGCTCAGGTTCAGGGGCCGCTCGAACGGCCAGGGCATCGCGTCCACCGGACGCTCGGCGTGGAACGTGGAGCGTTGGGTCGTGCACTGCCCGGGCTCCAGCGTTCCGTAGGGCTGGGCGCGGCCCAGGAAGGCGTAGGCCCGCGTGGGCTCCGCGAACACGGGCGGAGCCGGATACGGCTGCGACACGGGAGGCGTCGTCTCCGTGGAGAGGAACAGCGACACCCCGAAGGAGGACGCGGAGGCGTTGCCCTGGTTGCAGACCGTGTAGGTCGCGGTGAAGGGCTGGCCTTCATCGAGGTTCGCGGGGGCCTTCACGTCGGTGACGACGAGGTCCGCTTCCGGCCCCGTGCCCACCAGCCCCTGGGTGAACGTGTTGTTGTCCTCGTTCAGCTCCTGGATGCCGTGGAACGCGTCGACGGCCGCGCCCAGGTACAGGGGCTGACCCGGCTGCGCCTCCCAGGGCAGGTTTCGGTGCGCATACACCGTCACCGTCCGGCATTGACCGGCGGAGAGGAAGGACACGTCCGTCGCGCCCACCTGGGCCTGATTCGGCGTGGGGAAGGGCCCGGACTGCGGCGAGAGCACCACCGCGTCCTCCGTGGAGAGGTACAGCTCCAGGTAGGCGTAGCCCGTCATGTCGCCCGTGCCCACGTTGCAGACCTGCGCCTCGACGGGGAACGAAGAGTACTCCGGGAGGTTGGCGGGCCCCTTCAGCGACCGGACCACCAGGTCGGGGCCATAGCCCACGCCCACGGTGCCCTTCGTGAAGGTGTTGTTGTCATCCCGCAGCTCCTGGACGGACTGCATCCCGTCCACGCGCGCGCCCAGGTACAGCGGCGACCCGGGCTGGTAGGCGAAGGGCAGGTGCGAGCTCCCGAACACCGGCAGCGTGATGCACCGGCCGGCATCCAGCCCCGGCGCCTGCGCCTGGCCGACGAAGGCCTCCGTCTGGGAGCCGGGATCCTGCACGGCGGCCAGCGAGGCCTCCGTGGACAGCAGCACGTCCACGCGCACATCCGAGGCCTGGTCCGTGCCCACGTTGCACACCTTCACGGAGCCAGAGAACGGCTGCCCCGGATCGATGTTGGCGGGCCCCGTCACGTCGGTGACCACCAGGTCGGCCTGGAACCCCAGGGCAATCCGACCCGCGACGCGCGTGTTGTTGTCCTCGCGCAGCTCGGTGCGCTGCTGCTCCGGGTCGATGATGGCGCCCACGTACAGCGGCTGCTCGGGCTGGGTGGCCGCCGGGGGGACATGGGCGAACGCCTGCGTCCGGACCGTGTGGCATTGGCCCGCCTTCAGCGGCGGCGCGATGAGGGAGCCCACCTGCTCCTGGGTATCCGTCGGCGTGCCCGGAGTGGGGAGGCTCAGGGTGTCCACCGTGGAGATGTAGACCTTCACCTCGGAGGAGGAGGCGGCATCCGTGCCCACGTTGCAGACGCGCACGTCGGCCAGGAAGGGCGTTCCCGGCTGGACGCTCGCGGGCGTGCTCACTTCGGAGACCACGAGGTCCTGCTCGTAGCCCATGCCCATCAGGCCGCGGACGAAGCCGTTGTTCGTCTCATCCAGCTCCTGCACCTGCTGCCAGGTGTCGATGCTGGCGCCCAGGTAGAAGGCGCCGGGAATCACTCCGTCCATGGGAGGCAGCGCGTAGGCGTTCACGGTGCGCGTGACGCACTGGTGGGCCTCCAGCGGACCCACGCCCACCTCGCCCACGGTGATCTGCTGGGTCGGGGGTGGACCATTGGGGTCGGGCACCTGCTGGGTGGGGGTCGTGGACAGGTACAGCTGCAGGAACGTGTCGCCGCTGCCCTGGGGATACGCGGCCGCGGAGCCCTGGTTGCAGACCTTCACGGTGGCGGTGAAGGCAGACCCGTCGCGAACGCTGTCGGGGGCGCGAAGCTCGGTGATGACCAGGTCCGAGCCATGGTCCAGTGAATGGGTTTGACCGCGGGCGGCCTTCGTTTCGGACGAAGCGCCTTCACTTCCGCAGCCGGTCATGACGAGCGTGCCAGCGACGAGCAGACACGCGTGTCTCCATGACGGCGAGAGCCGTTGCATGTGTTCTCCTTGGGGGTGTGTGAAATACATGAGGCGCCAGCCGGGCCGGGTCCGACGCCGCGAGGACACTAAAGGGATGCCCTGACATACGAAAAGCCACTGCGCTTCAAACCTGGCGTGTCGGAAGCGTGGCCTGGAAAGGCAGACACCGGCCGGGTTCGTGAAGACCCCGGCCAGCGCCTGCGTGTCTCACTTGCCGTGAAGTGCGTTTACGGCGTGTTGCTCACCACGAGGGGGCCGCGCACGAAGCCGTTGTTGTCCTTGCGCAGCTCGGGGTCGTACAGCTTCGCGGAGGCCCCCAGGTAGAGGGCCGCGCCCGGCTGGGCCGCCTGCGGCGGGACGGCGTTGACGAAGCCCTCCACCGAGACGCACTCACCGGCGTCCAGATGAGGCACCTGCACCGAGCCCAGTCGCGCCAGGGTGGGAGACTCGACGGGCTCCCCCTGGACGGCGGACGCCGGCAGCGTGGCCACCGTGGAGAGCAGCAGGTCCACCGCGTGGGGAGGCGCGGGCGTCGTGCCCTGGTTGCAGACGGTGACGGGCACCTGCATCAGCGCCCACGGCTGGACCTGGTCCGGCCCACCCATGGCGGTGATGACGACGTCCGGGGCGAACCCCACGCCGATGCGCGGACCGACGAACGTGTTGTTGTCCTCACGCACCTCCGGCACCTGCTGCATGCGATCCACGCTGGCGCCCAGGAAGAACGTCTGCGTGCCCGGGAACCCGAATCCAGGGGCGAACGCGCTCACCGTCGACGTGACGCAGGCGCGCGCCGCCACGGGCGGAAGGGTGGCCTCCCCCATGAACTCCTCGGGCGGGACGGGCGCGTTCGGGGACGGCTGCGGCAGCGAGGGCTTCGTCAGCAGGTGCAGGGTCACGCGGGGGCCGGACACGGCCTGGGCGCCCAGGTTGCAGACGGTGACGCCCAGGTCGACCGGACCGGGCAGCGTGTTGATGGGGCCCGTCAGCGACGTGATGATCAGGTCCGGCCCGGTGCCCACGCCCATCCGCCGCCCCGGGGACACGTTGTTGTCCCGGCGCAGCTCCAGCTGGCCCTGGAACGGATCCACGACGGCGCTCAGGTACAGCGGCGCGTCCACGGGCGCATTCCACGGCCGGTCCGCGTGCAGCGTCACCGGCACGTCCTGGCACTGGCCGGCGGGGATCGACGGAGCGTTCGTCATGCCCGCCATGGACTGGCTCAGCGAGGGGAACGGTGTGCCCGGCGCGGGCATCGTCACGTTCGCCTCCGTGGACACCACGAACATCAGCGGGACGATGCTCGAGCCCTCCGTGCCCTCGTTGCAGAGGCGCGCGGTGGCGGTGAACGGCTCCATCGGCGCGACGGTGTCCGGGAACGTCAGCCCGGTGACCACCAGATCCGGCGCCTCGCCCACGCCCATCAGGCCCGCGACGAACGTGTTGTTGTCCTCGCGCAGCTCCGTCAGGGTCGCCCCCGGGTCGACGACGGCGCCCAGGTACAGCGGCCGCAGCGGCGTGGCCTGCGCCGGCAGTGTCGCCGGTCCGGTGAGGCTCTGCGTGACGCAGGCCCCTTCACCCAGCGACGGCACGCCCACCGTACCCACGAGCGCCACGGTGGCGTCGAGCGACGGCTGCGCCATGGGCGCCGGCAGGGTGGTGCCCGTGCCCAGGTAGACGGCCACCTGCGACGTTCCGGGCGACGGCTGCGTGCCCACGTTGCAGACGCGCACGCTGCTGGTGAACGGCGCGTGGGGCCGCGCGCTGGCGGGACCCTGGAGCTCGGTGACGACGAGGTCCGGCCCGTTGCCCACGCCCACGGGACCCACGGCGAAGCCGTTGTTGTCCGTGCGCTGATCCGACGGGCCCTCCACCACCGCGCTCAGGTTCAGCGTGGAGGACAGGGGCAGGGCCCCCAGCTCCATGGGGCGCAGGGCATGGAACGTCCCGCTCTGCGTGGTGCACTGGCCCGGCGTCAGCGCCGTGTTGATGGCGGACCGGCCCTGGAACATGTACCCGGGGACGGGACGCATGAGATCCGCGGGGTCCACCGCGGGCAGCGCCGCGTCCGCGGAGAGGTACAGCGCCACCCCGGTGGAGGACGAGGGGCTGAGGCCCACGTTGCAGACCGTGTAGCTCGCCGTGAAGGGCTGGCCGTCGCGCAGGTTCGCGGGCGCCTTCACGTCCGTGATGACGAGGTCCGCGTCGAAGCCCAAACCCACCCGGCCCTGGGTGAGGACGTTGTTGTCCTCCCGCAGCTCCGTCTGGGTCCGGTTGAAGTCGATGACCGCGCCCAGGGACAGGGGCTGGCGCGGCCGGGCGTCCTGGGGCTGGTGGGCCATGGCGTCCACCGTCAGCGTCTTGCACTGGCCCGCGGGCAGGGCCTGCACGTCCGCGCTCCCCACGGGGACCTGGGTCCGCGAGTCGAACGGCTCGGGGGGCGCCGGGAAGACCACCGCGTCTTGCGTGGAGAGGGCCAGCCGCAGCCGGGCGGGGCTGCCCAGGTCCGCGGTGCCCACGTTGCAGACCGTCGCCTCGACGGGGAAGTGCGTCCCCGGCGCGACGTTGGCCGCCGCCTTCAGCGACCGGACCACCAGGTCCGGGCCGTTGCCGAACCCCACCAGTCCCTTCACGAAGGTGTTGTTGTTGTCCACCCGCAGCTCGGGGACGAAGCGCGGCTCCTCCACGCGCGCGCCCAGGTACAGCGGCGTGTTCGGCTGCCAGGAGGTGGGCGCGATCCCGTAGCCCTGCGCGGACAGCGTGACGCACCGTCCGGCGTCGAGCCCCCCTGCATCGAAGTACGCGGCGGTGAGGGCGGTCGCCGGGTCGGGGGTGTGCCCCGTCGGCGGCAGCGAGGGCAGCGTGGACAGGAGCACGTCCGCGCGCACCTCCGGCGCCCGGTCGAAGCCCACGTTGCACACCGTCACGGACAAAGGACCCATGGGGCCCTCCTGGAAGGTGGCGGGGCCCGTCACGTCGGTGACCACCAGGTCGGGTCCGTGACCCACGCCCATCCGTCCCGCGACGCGCGTGTTGTTGTCCTCGCGCAGCTCCGGGGTGGACACGGAAGGGTCCACGATGGCGCCCACGTACAGCGGCTGCGTGGGCGAGAGGGCGTCGGGAGGAAGCTGCGCGGACGCCTGGGTGCGGACCAGCACGCAGCGGCCCGCGTCGAGCGTCGGCACCAGCGCCTGGCCCACGCGCGCCTGGGTGGGCGGGATGGGGCCGGAGGCTGGCGCGTCCAGGGTGGCCTGCGTGGAGATGACGACCGCCGCCTCCGTCGGAGACGAGGGGACCGTCCCCGTGTTGCAGACGCGCACGTCCGCGAGGAAGGACGCGCCGGGCCGCACGTCGGGCGGCGTCTTCACCTCGGTGACCACGAGGTCCGGCGCTTGTCCCACGCCCATCAGGCCGCGGACGAAGCCGTTGTTCGTCTCATCCACCTCCGTCACGGACTGCCACGTGTCGATGCGGGCGCCCAGGTAGAAGGCGCCGGGGAGCGCTCCTGCCATGGGGGGGATCGCATGGGCGTTCACGGTGTGCGTGACGCACTGCTGGGGGGGCACCATCCCCACGTCCAGCTCGGCCACCGTCATCTGCTCAGGCGAGGGTGGTGCGCCAGGCGATGGCGCCTGTTGCGTGGGCGTGGTGGACAGGTACACCTGCAGCAGGTTGGGTCCCTGCTGGGGATACGCAGGCTGGGTGCCCGTGTTGCAGACCTTCGCGGTGACGGTGAAGGACTCTCCCGGGCGGGCGGCGTCGGGCGCGCGCAGCTCGGTGATGAGCAGATCCGCGCCCTGCTGAAGGGCGGAACCCTGACTGTGGATGACAGCGGCGCCGGACGACGCGCCTTCACTTCCGCAGCCGGTAACGACGAGCGTGCCTGCGACGAGCAGACACGCGTGCCTCCATGTCGGCATGAGCCGTGACATGTGCTTCTCCTGATGGATGTGAGGATTCAACGTCCCTCGTGCGCTGGCCGCCGGGCCCGGTTCAACGTCGCGGGGACATCCAAAGGACTCCCTCAACGGCGCGAAGCCGATGAAATTCAAACCATTCACGAAGATTCTCGCCGGAAAAGACAATCGCCGGCCGGAGGCGTGGAGGCCCCCGGTCGGCGAATTCCATCTCAAGCGATAGGAAATCCCTCTCGAAGAAATCCCTCTACCGCGCCTGGCCGATGGGCGTGGCCGTCTTCCAGCCAGAGCCTGTCTTCACTCCACCTCCACACGACCGTTCGCCACGAGCCACCGCGTGCGGGTGCAGGAGCGGGCGAAGGGCGCGTCGTGGGTGACGAGCAGCAGCGCGCCCGGGTAGTCGTGCAGCGCCGCCTCCAGCCGTTCGATGGACGGCAGGTCCAGGTGGTTGGTGGGCTCGTCCAGCACCAGGGCCCAGGCGTGCTGGCCCAGGCCTCGCGCGATGGCCAGCTTGCGCGCCTCGCCGGGCGACGGCTGTTCGGACGCGAGCAGCCGGTGCGGATCCACCCCCAGCGCGGCCACCAGGGACATCACCCGGCCGCGCTCCTCCGGGGGCAGCGCTCGCACCGCGTCGAGCAGGGCGCGCGTCTCCTCCGCGCCCAGGTCCTGGGGCAGGTACAGGAGCTTCTCGCGAGGCACGCGCGACTGCTCCAGCAGGGCCTTCAGGAGCGTCGTCTTGCCGGCGCCGTTGGGCCCCTCGATGCGGATGCGCGCCTCGCGATCCACGTCCAGGCGCGTGGGGCCCAGCACCTCCACGTCGCCGGCCTTCAGGCCCGGTGTGTCGAAGGTGAAGAGCCACGGGTTGGGCGAGCGCACGTAGTCCACGAACACGGAGCGGCCCACCGTCTTGTCCACGGTGAAGGTGCCCACCGCGGCCTCGGCGCGCTCCAATTCGCGGCGCTTCACGGTGACCTGGTGGCCCAGGCGGGACTCGGCCCAGCTCGCCAGCGTGGAAGGGCCCAGGCCGCGCGCGTCGCTGTCGTACTTGTTGCGCATCCGCCGCGACGTGCTGCGCGACAGGGTGGCGCCCTGGTGCTCGCGCCGGGCGTTGTCCAACAGCTGCGCGGCCCGGTCCCGCTCCGCCTTGGACTGCTGGTGGGAGGCGATCTCCGCCTCGCGCTCCGCCTCCCAGTGGCCCTTCGCGGCGGAGTAGGCGCCCGGGTACAGGTGCGCCTCGCCGCCGTGCACGCGCAGCGTGGCCTGGGTGAGCGTCTCCAGCAGCTCGCGGTCATGGGACACGACGACGCCCACGCCCCGGAAGCGGCGCAGCGCGGCCACCAGCCACGCTCTCGCCTCCGCGTCCAGGTGGTTGGTGGGTTCATCCAGCAGCAGCACGTCCGGCTCGCGGGCGAGCGCCGCGCCCACCTGCCAGCGCTTGCGCTCTCCCGGAGACAGCGTGGGCCAGCGCTCCAGCGCGGTGACGTCCAGGCCCAGCTGCCCCTGGAGCCTGCGCGCCAGCGCGTCCCAGGCGTCCGCGAAGGCGGTGATGTCGGGCGTGAGCTCCTCCACGCCCTGCGGACACAGACACACGAGTGGCGAGTCCGGCTCGAACTGGAGCTGCCCGGACGTGGGCTTCAGCTCCCCGGACAACAGGCGCAGCAGGGTGGACTTGCCGGCGCCGTTGGGGCCGACGAGGCCCGTCCAGCCGGAGGCGAGGTGGAACTCCACGTCGGTGAGGACGGGGATGGCATCGGTGAACGAAAAGCAGACGCGGTGCGCGCGCACGGAGGAGGACGAGGGCATGTTGAAGCGACTCCTGAAACCGGAAGCCAGCGCACACGTCCGTCAGGACGCGCGGCGGCGGGGTACAGCTGGGGACCGGGGTTTCAGGCGAACAGCTTCAAGGGTCTGCGAACCTCGTTCAGGGGAAGACCTCTGACATCTCCCCACGTGGACAGCCGACAGCCGGTGCTTCTCAGGTGCAGCATGCGGCACGGCCCGGGCGGATGACAAGGCCGGGCGGATGCCGTGACACGGGCACCGACGGGGAAACGTCGGTGCCCTGACAACGATTCCCGCGCTACTCGTCCGACGGCGGCTGCACCCGGCGCGTGGCCGGGAGGGTGGCGCTGGCGGCCGCGTTGCGGGCCAGGGCCTGGGCGCTCAGCGCGGCGGCCGACGGAGCGGGCGCGCGCAGCTGGGGCTGGGGCGCGGCGGCCGGGGCGTCGTCCTTGGCGAACACCTCCTTCAGCGTGGCGATGGAGCCCAGCGCGGCGGTGGCCTCGTAGGGGACGAACATCTTGTTGTCGCCCTTGCCCAGCTCCTGGAGCGTCTCCAGGTAGCGCAGCGCGAGCACCTCCGGCGTGGCCCGGCCGGTGTGGATGGCCTCGAAGGTGAGGCGGGTGGCCTCGGCCTTGCCCTCGGCCTCCAGCATCACGGCGCGCTTGTGGCCCTCCGCGCGGGCGATCTCCGCGTCGCGCTCGGCCTCCGCGCGCAGGATGCGGGAGATCTTCTCGCCTTCGGCCTGGAGGATGGCGGCGGCCTTGTCACCCTCGGCCTTGGTGACCTCCGCGCGGCGCTCGCGCTCGGCGGTCATCTGCTTGGCCATGGCGGACTTGATGGCCTGGGGCGGTTCAATCTCGCGCAGCTCCACGCGCGTCACCTTCACGCCCCACTTCTCCGTGGCCTCGTCCAGCACCATGCGCAGCTTGGTGTTGACCGTCTCGCGGCTGGTCAGCGTCTGATCCAACGTGAGGCCGCCCATGACGTTGCGCAGGTTCGTCATGGTGAGCTGCTCGATGGCGAGCGCCAGGTTCTCCACCTGGTAGAGCGCCCGGCCGGGATCGACGATCTGGTAGTAGATGACCGAGCCCACCTCCATGTTGACGTTGTCATGGGTGATGACCTGGACGGTCTCGAAGCCCATGACCTGCTCGCGCAGATCCACCAGGGTGTTGCGCGTGAAGCGGTTGCCGGCGCGCATCTCCATGGCGCGCGGGCTGTCCATGAAGGGGATGAGGATGTTGAGGCCGCTGGAGGCCACGCGGTGGAACTTCCCCAGCCGCTCCACGACCATCACCTTGGCCTGGGGAACGATGCGCACACCGGTGACGATCCCGAACACGACGGCGGCGGCCGCGACGAGCAGAACAATGGTCAGTCCCATCCTGCGTTCTCCTTCTTCTGCCGCGCTGGTTGCAGCGCGACTTCGTGGGACGCCGACGGGCGTCGCACCCACAACTTGAGGCCTTCGATCTGCTCCACGGTGACGCGCTCGCCCTCGGGCAGGGGCCCGGACAGGGAGCGCGCCATCCACAGCTCTCCGTTGATGCGCACGGTGCCCCCGTGCCCGTCCGCCAGCGCCTCCGTCACCACGGCCTCCTGGCCCAGCATCGCCTCCACGCCCGTCTTCAAGTGCACGGCGTCCCGCATGAAAACGTTCTTGAAGATGGTGCGGGACGCGCCGAAGAGGACGGCGGACACCAGGGTGAAGACGAAGAGCTGGCTGTTGAGGCCCAGGCCCGCCCCGGCCATCAGGGAGGCCATCAGCGCCCCCACGGCGAGCCAGAGCGTCACGAAGCCGGAGAGCTTGATCTCCAGCGCGCCCAGGACGATGGCGGCGATCAGCCAGAGCTGCCAGGCGGTGGTGTCCATGGGGTCCTTGTTTGGCAGCGGCTTTGGCCCCCTGTCAAACCGGGCAGCCAGGCATCCGGAATCAATCAAAACGGAGGGTGGGTTCCGGGCAAGGACCTAAGGGGGTCCAAGCCGGGGGAAAAGCAGATGCCATACCTGTCCATCCGTGGTGCACGACTGTACTACGAGGACACAGGGGGAAGCGGGGAGCCGGTGCTTTTCAGCCACGGGCTGCTCTGGGACTCCCGTCTGTTCCACCGGCAGGTGGAGGCCCTGCGGGGCCACTACCGCTGCATCGTGTACGACCACCGGGGCCAGGGGCTGAGCGAGCCCCCGCCTGGCGACTCGGTCATCGACCTGCGCACCGTTTACGAGGACGCGGTGGCCGTCATCCAGGCGTTGGGGCTGGCGCCGTGTCACTTCGTGGGCCAGTCCATGGGCGGCTTCGTGGGCCTGAGGCTGGCCGCGAGGCACCCGGAGCTCCTGCGCTCGCTGGCGCTGCTGGACTCTTCCGCCGCGGCGGAGCTGCCGCTGACGCTGGCGCGCTATCGGGTGCTGACGACGCTCACGCACTGGCTGGGCCTGAGGCCGGTGGTGGACCGGATCATGTCGCTCTACTTCGGGCGCACGTTCATGCGGGACCCGGAGCGGGCCGCGGAGCGGGCGTTGTTGCGCCGGCAGCTGGTGGCGAACCCGCGCGCGGTGTGGCGCGCGATGCAGGGCGTCATCCACCGCCGCAGCGTGGAGGGGGAGCTGCACCGCATCCAGACGCCAACGCTGGTGCTGGTGGGGGACGAGGACGCGGTGACGGTGCCGGAGGTGGCGGAGCGGCTGCACCAGCGCATCCGGGGCGCGCGGCTCAGGCGGCTGAGCTGCGGCGGGCACATGTGCATCCTGGAGCAACCCCAGGCGGTCAACGTCGCGCTGGGAGACTTCCTGGAGGAGGTGGAGCGCACCTCGCTCCAGGAAGAGGTGCTGGCGGCGGTGAACTAGCCCCGGGCCTCGGGCTCGCGGCAGACAGCCTCCGACGCCTCGTCGGTGTCCGCGGGCTGCACGGAGGCCTGCGGCTCGGACGGGGCGACCGACGGGATGCAGATGCCGTACTCGCCACACGTGATGATGTGGCCGGCATCCAGACAGGCCTCGGTGCACCGCACCCGCTCACAGTAGTCGTTGGTGCAATCCGGCGGCCGGGCGCTGGCGGTCAACGGTGCGAGGAGGAGGGCAGGAACCAGGAGCAGGGAGCGGCGGAGCAGCGTCATGAGGCACCTCGGGGTGGAGTGGCACCACTGCGGCTGAAGGCTGTCGACGAGACGAAGACAGCCCGGCGCATGCTCGCCCGGAACCCGATGACGGATCAAACCCCTGTTCCTGAAGTCGGTGAGGACACCGATCCAGGAACAGGGACCTCAACGGCTCTCAGCCCTGGGCTTGATCAGCGGGAGTGCGGCAGACAGCTTCCGCGTCGTCGGCCTGGGCGGGCGCGGGCTGCACGGAGGACTGCGGCTCGGACGGCTGCGCCACCAGGCCGTCGCAGAGGCCTGCCTCTCCACACGTGATGAAGGTTCTGTCGAAGTCCCAGCACACGGTGTCGCACGTCGTCTGGGAGGTGCACTTGTAGTCACAGTACGGAGGATAGGGAGCCGCAGCGCTGGCGGACAACGGCGCGAGGAGCAGGGCGGGGACCAGGAGCAGGGAGCGGGGAAGCAGCGTCATGAGGCACCTCGGGAATGAGTGGCACCACTGCGGCTGAAGGCTGTCGACGAGACGAAGACAGCCCGGCGCATGCTCGCCTGGAACCCAATGACAGATCAAACCCTGCTCCTGGAGTCGGTGAGGACACCGATCCAGGAGCAGGGACCGCAACGCCTATCAGCCCTGGGCCTGGTCGGCGGGGGTCCGGCAGACGGCTTCCGCGTCGTCAGCCTGGGCGGGCGCGGGCTGCTGCGCGGACGCCTGCGGCTCGGACGGGGCGATCATGAGGTCGCTGCAGATGCCGTAAGCGCCGCACGTGGTGGTCCGGCCATTGTAACAGAGCAGGCTGCAGGAGCTGGTGGGCTGGCACTGCTCGGCACAGTCCGGGGGGATGGCGCTTGCGGTCAGCGGGAAGAGGAAGGAACCAACGGCGCCGACGAGAAGGGTCTTGATGAGTTTCATGGTGGAACTCCTGGCTGCATGGGTTGAACGGCGTCCGGCAGGAATTCATACGAAAACCAACAGCCGTTCTGGTTGTGGTTGGGCGCAAAAACAGTCCAAGAACGGAAATGATGGAAATATGCGCCATTGCCGAAGGCAATGACGCGGCGCCCTTCTGATGACAGCTCAAGGCCGGGATGGGGGCCTGTCTTCACTCCGCGCATCTGGAACAACCCATGAAGTCGCCCTCTTGCTGAACGCAGATCCAATCTAGCGCCTGAACGCCCGCTCAGTATCTTGATCAGGCGTGAGCTACGCCGAGCTGGTCTGCCGGTCCCACTTCTCCTTCCTGCACGGCGCCTCCCATCCGGAGGAGCTGGTGGCCACCGCGGCCCGGCTGGGGCTGTCCGCGCTGGCGCTGACGGATCGGGACGGGCTCTACGGCGTGGTGAAGGCGCACCTGGCGGCGAAGGAGCACGGCGTGAAGCTGCTCCTGGGCGCGGAGCTGACGCTGGAGGACGGCCCGCCGGTGGTGGTGTACGCGCGGGACGCCACCGGGTACTCGAACCTGTGCCGGCTGGTGTCCCACGGCCGGATGACGCACCCCAAGGGGGAGGCGGGCGTGCCCTGGCGCAAGGTGGCGGAGCACGCGTCGGGGCTGCTCGCGCTGCTCCCGGCGCCCGCGTCGCTGGAGGCGGTGGCCCCGCTGGCGGAGGCGTTTCCCGGCGGCTTCCACGTGGGCCTGAGCCGCTCGCTGTCCGCAGGGGACGCGGCCCGGGAGGCGCGAGCGGAAGCGCTGGCCCGCGCGCTGGGCGCGCCGCTGGTGGTCCACAACGACGTGCACACGCACCACCGCGACCGGCAGGTGCTCCAGGACGTGCTCACGGCCATCCGGCACGGGGTGACGGTGGATCAGGCGGGCACGCGGCTGTTCCCGAACGCGGAGCGGACGCTGAAGTCCCCCGGGGACATGGCCCGGCTGTTCGCGGACCGGCCGGAGGCGCTGGCGCGCACGGTGGAGCTGGCGTCGCGGTGCGAGGCGTCCCTGGACGCGCTGCACTACCGCTTCCCGGAGGAGGACCTGCCGCAAGGCCGCACGGCGGACGAACACCTGCGAGCGCTCACGGAGGCGGGCCTGCGCACGCGCTATCCCGGGGGCGTGCCGCCCGCGGTGACGAAGCAGATCGACCACGAGCTGAGGCTCATCGCGGCGCTGGACTTCGCGGGGTACTTCCTGTCGCTGTGGGACATCGTGATGTTCGCGCGGGGGCGGGGCATCCTGTGCCAGGGACGGGGCAGCGCGGCGAACTCGGCGGTCTGCTACGCGCTGGGCATCACGGCCATTGATCCGGTGCGGATGGGGCTCTTGTTCGAGCGCTTCCTCAGCATGGAGCGCAAGGAGCCGCCGGACATCGACGTGGACTTCGAGCACGAGCGGCGCGAGGAGGTGCTCCAGTACGTCTACGAGAAGCACGGCCGCCGGCACGCGGGAATGGTGTGCGAGGTCATCTGCTACCGGGGGCGGCTCGCGCTGCGCGAGGCGGGCAAGGCGCTGGGGCTGTCGTTGGATCAGGTGGACCGGCTGTCGCGGGTCGCGTCGTCGCACGGCTTCCAGGTGACGCCGGACGTGCTTCAAGAAGCGGGGCTGTCACCGACGGACGGGCGGGTGCTGCGGACGCTGTCGGTGGCGAAGGAGCTGGAGGGCGTGCCCCGGCACCTGTCCATCCACGTGGGCGGCTTCGTGATGACGCGCGAGCCGCTGGTGGACCTGGTGCCGGTGGAGAACGCGGCGATGCCGGGCCGCACGGTCATCCAGTGGGAGAAGGATGACATCAACGCGGTGGGCCTCTTGAAGGTGGACCTGCTGGCGCTGGGCATGTTGACGGCGCTGTCGCGCTGCTTCGCCCTGATCCACAAGCACTACGGCCGCGAGCTGTCCCTGGCCACGGTGCCGCCGGAGGACCCGAAGGTCTACGACATGCTGTGCAACGCGGACACGGTGGGCGTGTTCCAGATTGAGAGCCGCGCGCAGATGAACATGCTGCCGCGGCTGCAGCCCCGGGAGTTCTACGACCTGGTGGTGCAGATCGCCCTCATCCGGCCGGGGCCCATCGTGGGCAACATGGTGCACCCGTACCTGCGAAGGCGGCACGGCCAGGAGCCGGTGACGTACCCCAGCGACGAGGTGCGCGGCATCCTCCAGAAGACGCTGGGCGTGCCGCTCTTCCAGGAGCAGGCGATGCGGCTCGCGATGGTGGCGGCGGGCTTCAGCGCGGGAGAGGCGGACGGCCTGCGGCGGGCGTTGAGCCACAAGCAGGCGGAGGCGCGCATCCTCCCGTACCGGGGCCGCTTCGTGGAGGGCTGCGAGGCGAAGGGCTACACGCGAAAGCAGGCGGAGGAGTGGTTCGACCACTTCCGGGGGTTCGCGCACTACGGGTTCCCGGAGAGCCACTCCGCGAGCTTCGCGTTGATTGCCTATGCGTCCAGCTGGCTGAAGTGCCACTACCCGGCGGCCTTCACGGCGGCGCTGCTCAATTCCCAGCCCATGGGGTTCTACGCGCCGCACACGCTGGTGGCGGACGTGCAGCGGCACGGCGTGGAGGTGCGGCCTGTGGACGTGCGCCGCTCGAGCTGGGACTGCACGTTGGAGGATGGGGCGGTGCGGCTGGGGTTGAGGATGGTGCGGGGGCTGGGCGAGTCCTCGGGCCGGGCGGTGGAGACCGCGAGGCGGGGGGACTACACGAGCGTGGGAGACCTAGCACGGCGGGCGCGCATTCCCCGGCATGAACTGACGCGGCTGGCGTTGTCAGGGGCGCTGGCGTCGCTGTGCGGGGCGCGGAGGCAGGCGCTGTGGGAGATCCAGGCGCTGGGGCCGCTGGACTCGGACGACCTGTTCTTCGGCATGCCCATGGATGGTACGGCGGTGCAATTGCCGCCCATGGGCGTCCAGGAGCGGGTGGTGGCGGATTACGACACGGTGGGGCTGTCGCTGGAGAAGCACCCGCTGGAGCTGCTCCGGCCCACGTTGAAGCGGATGGGGGCGGTGACGGCGGAGGGACTGAAGCGGGTGTCGGCGGGGCGGCCGGTGAAGGTGGGCGGGATGATGATCTGCCGGCAGATGCCGCCCACGGCGAAGGGGATCTGCTTCATCTCGCTGGAGGACGAGACGGGGATCGCCAACCTGGTGGTGCCCTCGGAGGTGTATGCGCGCTGCAGGCAGGAGATCCACGGCGCGCTGTTCCTCGTGGGGGAGGGGATGCTGGAGCGCTCGGGGAAGGTGACGAACGTGAAGACGCGCAGCGTGGTGTCCGTGCGGCAGTGACGTCCTCACTCCGCGTCAGGCTGCTCCATGGGCCGGGACACCCGGAGCGTCGTGGTGGCGGGAGGCGTTGGATGCCTCGGATTGAGCGTGACGGTCAGATCGAGGCAGTCAGCCTCCTGAGCGCCTCTGCGGCGGTAATTGAACAGGGGAAAGGCGACATCCGCCTCCAACCAGGTTCCGGGCTCCAGCGTCATGAGCTCTTCTGGAACCCTTCGAGGAGGAACCCCAAATATCTCGATCGACACCGGGGAGGGTGAGTCGCAGTCATGGACCTCGGTCACCTGCAGGACCTGGTTCTCGACGAGTCGTCGGTCCACGGTGATGGCTCCTTCTTCGGCGCCCACCAGGATGCGCCCGGAGAAGGTTGAACCGTCGTAGTGCGGAGACTGGAACTTGATGATCGCACGAGGGGCGGAGGCGGTTGGGGATGGCGGCTGAGGAGGGACGGCACGGCACCCGGGCCCCAGAATCAGCAGCGTCGCGAAGACCATCCGACCGGAGTGGAGCATCTGCACGTGAGCTCTCCTTCGTTGCTGGGGACGCCATCCCTGGAGCAAACGGGGTGTCCCTGCGGCAGTGAGACGTAGGAACACCGCGCTACATCTGCACGTCTGTTCCCGTGATCCATTGGTGAGGGGGCGGGAGGACCCACGGGGGCATGGAACAACCCGTATTGCTAGCGATATAGGTTGCTTCTGTCTGGAGTGTAGTAGCGTGGATCAGAACGGGAGGGTACTCAGTGCGCAACAGTCTTCGGTGGTTGGGGTCGCTGCTCGATCGCGTGGGCCTGTCTGAAGTGGTGGAGGAGGCGAGCGATTGGGTGCGGTACTACGCGCAGGGCAAGCCGCCTGTGAGCGAGCCCGCGCCGACCCGCGTCTCCCGTCCGGTGCACTCCGAGGCTCCGCGCGCGTCCGTGCATGAGGTGATTCAGTCCCTGCGCAACGCGATTCCGGAGCGCCAGGTGGACGCGACGGTGGTGGAGGTCCCCTTCGAGGGCCGCATGGAGCTGGCGCCCGCCGCCCGCCGCAAGACGGCGCCCAAGGCGAAGAAGGCCGCGAGCAAGAAGAGCGCGGCGAAGAAGGCTCCCGCCGCGAAGAAGGCGGCGCCCGCGAAGAAGAAGAGCGCGGCGAAGAAGGCCCCCGCCGCGAAGAAGGCGGCCACGTCCGGCGCCGCGAGCGAGGACGCGGTGTCGGTGCTGGAGACCGCGCTGCGCGGCCACGCGCGCCAGAAGGACCTGGTCTCCGCGGGCAAGGAGAAGGACCAGCTCCTGCGCTCGCTGATCCCGCTCTACCTGGCCAAGTCGCTGGACGTGGAGGTGACGTCCGGAACGACGTCGCGCTTCTGGAGCGGGCTGGGCGTGACGTACGCCGCGCCGAACGCGGCCAAGGCGCTGCGCCTGCACGCCGGCTACGCCCAGGACACCAAGAAGGGCAAGGCCATCACCGCCAAGGGCATCCGTTACGTGGAAGACGCCCTCGCGCAGGCCGCGAAGTAGCTCCTGCCGGACCTGATGCCGCGTCTTCCTTCATCCAGACGCGGCACGACTCAAATCGCTCTCGGCGTCTTTGTCTGGACGTTGTTCTCCTGCTCGGGAACGAAACGCTATTATCTGAGTGAGGAGCTACGCAGGAGGGAGGACAACTCCTTTCTCTCCATTGCTCCAGGACCATGGCCAGATGTGCCCTCGGTCATCGAGGACGTGGCGCACGTTCCCGATGACCTGGTTCTGAGCACCTTGTCCTCGCTCATGGGGCTTCCGGGGGCAGCGGATGCCTGTGACGCGTCGACGGGTCGTCCGCGGGCGGATGCCACCGAGTACTGCGTCGCGCTCTATCGAACGCCCAGGGACTGGCGCGTCTCCTGGCCCGTGCGCAGTGCATCAGGCGCATCGAAAACCTGTTGGCCGCCGTTCGGTGGCGTGGATGACGCGGACTTTGGCGATGACCTGCCTGTCTTCGGCTACGCGCACAACCATCCGTGCGGCACAGGGGCAAGCAGCCAGGATCTTGAGAGCTGGCCTCGATTGAAGGCGGGAGAGGAAGGCTGGGTGCTGGTCGCGTATGCCGCCACCCCCAGTGGTCGCCTTGCCCGTGACTCTCGTGGAGAGCCCATTCCCGCGTGGGGGTGGCTTGCCACCGGGCCTCGGAGCGCGCCGCGTTTCTACAAGTGGAACCAGTCTGGGGCGGTGTTCCGCTGGACGGGCCGCGAAACAGGATGGACCTTCCAGGCGACGTGCCATCCTGCTTCTTCCAACATTCTCCGTCGCAGTGGAGTGATGCCGAAATGTACTCCCGACCTGATCTGGTAGCGGCCCGGGTACGGCTCCCCATCTCATCCGGAGCGCTCCCGTGATGCTTCGTTCCATGCTGGTGGTGTTGGCCGCACTGCTCGCGGATGCGGGAACACCTTCGCCAGCTCAGAAGGGACTCAAGCCGGATGCGGGGAGCCCTGCGCTGCCTCGTCCCGTCGCTGCATTGGACGCAGGGACGTCCTCCTTTGAGTGGCCGGAGGACGTGGATCCCATGGCGACGCTGGATGGACCTGCCATCCTGGCGTCCCATGCGGCCCTTCAGGATGTCGTGAGCCGTTTTCCCAAGGCGCGCCGGAATGAATGCATCTTCACGGCGCGAGCCCTGGAGGTCGTCGTCGGCAAGGGGAAGGGCGTCTACATCGTCCGGGTGAACCGGCGTGTCGACCACTGCGAGGGAATCGGACCTGGTGGCAACTTCGAGCTCGACTGGTTCGAACTCTATGCCGTCTCGCCCGAGGGCCGGATCATCGAGCGTTATCAGTACGCGCCTTGAAAAGGACCACGGGCGCTCCCGGGACGAACCCCGGGAGCGCCCGTGTTGTGTGACGTCAGGGCTTCAGTACGCGAAGCACTGCACCCCCGCGTCGTCCGGGAACGCCGGGGAGGGGATGGACGCGGGATCCGCGCAGTAGCCCGCGTGGTAGGCGACGTTGCAGACCGTGCCGCCGTCGGTCTCCGTGCCGCTCCCCGAGAAGGTGTTGGGATAGGAGCCCCACACCGGACAGCCATAGTCACTGCAGTACGTGTGGATGCCGTTGTAGCAGGAGCCCAGCGTGGACTGATGTCCGGGCGACCCGGAGATGTCGATGGCGTGGTGGAACTTGCGCAGCTGGTTTCCGTAGATCCAGCTGTTGATGGTGTTGGACGTCACCACGCCAATGTCTCCCCCAGCCGGGGCACCCTGGGAGTCGAAGATGTTGAACCCCACGAAGCCCCAGTTGACCCGGTACAGCGTCATGCCCAGCTCGTTCTTGTAGAAGCGGTTGTCCCGGACGTAGAGGTGGTCGATGAAGCCGCGCAGCGGATCCGTCTGGGCGAAGTAGGACTGCGCCGCGTCGAACATGTGCTGCCGCAGGTCCAGCACGTGCTGGAAGCTCTGGAGCTCCGCGGGGTGGTAGCCCACCAGCCGCTGGAAGGTGCAGTCATCCGCGTGGGCGTACTGGCTGCCGTCCGTCAGGAAGCCCAGCTTGAAGCCCGACACGAAGTTCTCCGTGTAGGTCGTGGACTGCGAATAGGGCAGGTGCCCGTCGGTGCTCATCCCGAAGAAGTTCTCCGCCGCGGTGGGCTTGCGGACCGCGACGTTCTTGAAGACGTCCGTGTGCCCGCCCACCACGTTGATCGCCACCTTCACGTCGCAGATGGAGTTGTGGTGGACCTGCGAGCGCGCGTTGGGATTGCCCAGGAACTCGTACGGATGGACCGCGCAGTAGCTCGGCGTGCCCCACTCCGTCGTCGGCGCCACGCTCACGCAGTAGGCATCCTCGGGCCGCGGGCTTCCGTCCTCCAGATCGTCATCGTCGCCTGCGTCGCCTCCATCGAAGACGTCCGGCGCGGGGCATCCCCCGTCGACGACCTCGGGAAGCGGGGTGGTGCCATCGGCGTTGCAGATCTTCGGACGGCAGTACTGCGCATGCTTGCTGAAGAGCATGTTCTTCCTGAAGGCGCCCTCAGGGCATCCCCCATCCGTCTGTGTCGGGCCCAGGGTGAGCTTCACTCCAGGCACCGTCTGGCATTGAGGATCCTCCTTGATGTAGACGGTGTTGAAGCCAAACGAGATGGCTCCGCCCACATGGGCGATCTTCAAGTGGTGCAGGTTGATGGGTGCGCCCGTCGTGTTATTCGACTGCTGAACACGCACCCCCACGGTCACCAACCGGTGGCCGCTGAGGAAGTCCGTGGGCAGTGTCGCCGCCGTGGGCTCGTGTCCATCCAGGTCGAGGATGGAGTTGAGGGTGTGGCCCCGGGAAGGGCAGTCCTGGGCCCGGCTGTATCCGACCCGCGTCGTGCCCGACAGGGTGAGGTACGAAACGCTGACGTTCGCCAGCTGTTGGGCCGCGGGAAGGGTGGGGTCGTCATCCACCAGGACCAGGGCCTCGAGCGTCACGGCGCTCGGGACGTTGATGACGGTGGGGGCCGTGTCGTACTGCTGCGAGCCCTCCAGGTGGATGCCACTGGGGACATGGAGGCCCACGCCGTAGTTAAGGGGGCCACTGATGGGATAGTTCGGGGCCGGGATCTTGGTCTGATCCGTGATGGTGATGACGCCCGGATCGAGCACGACCTTCGGGTAGCCATTCTGCTTCGCCCAGTCGATGGCCTTCTGATACCAGATGCTCCGGGGCCCCGTCGTGGAGACCACCGTGTTGTCATTGGCGCAGAGGATGCTCGAGTCACCCCGGCAGGTCAGTCCCATCTGGCCGGGAGCGCAGAACGAATTCTGGTACCACCCATTGGTGTCGTAGACGCGGGCGCACATCACGCCGGGCAGGGTGTTCGGGTCGATGGACACCCCGGCATCAAAGGGGGGCCCCGCGTCGCCAGGGTAGCCCGGCTGATTGGGAATCTCCGGCTCCTCCATGGCGACCACGACGCGGCTGTCCGAGCCGCCATCGGACGCGGAATCGGGTTGGGACAGGCACCCGGACGCAAGAATCAAGGGAAGGGTGAAAGACAGCGCCTTCCCCATGGACTGGCGGAAGGCAACGAGAGAAGCAGGCAAGGCCATTGGCATCGCCGGCCTCATATTTCAAACATCTATCAAAAGATAGACGTCAGCCCGCCAGCTCCGAGCGCGAACCCGGAATGGCCGGGTTGTCCGTCCGCCGGTACGTCGCCACCACGGAGTACTTCGTCTCCGCCGTATGGTTCCGGCTCGCCGCGTGGAACAGCCGCGCGTGGAAGAGCAGCACGTCCCCAGGGGACAGCCGCACGTATTGTGCGCTTTCGATGAGCGCCGCGTTCTCCGGCAGGTCCGGCCGCAGGAACAGCTTCGCGTCGTAGCGCTCCGGCGCGAACTGCATCCGGTGCGTACCGGGCAGCACCTTCAAACCGCCGTTCTCCGGCGTCTCCGTGCCCAATGCCAACCAGGTGGAGATGAGCTCCGGCCGCGTGAAGGCCCAATACCTCACGTCCTGGTGCCACCCCGTGTCCGACGAGAAACGCGGCTGCTTCGTCATCACGCAGTTGTGGTGCGCCCGCGCCTGCACCACCGGCCCGTCCAGCAGCTGCCCCAGCGCCTCCTGCATCCGCGCGTCGTCGAACCACGCCGCGAACAGGGGCGAGCGCCCATGCGCCTTCAACAACCGCCGCACCGTCCGGCCGCCCTCGGCGTCGATGCTTGCCGGCGAACCCGGATAGGCCACGTGGGCCTCGTACTCCACCGGCCCGTCTCCGGAGGCCAACTGCTCCAGGATGACGGCCCGCATCCGCTCACACGTCCCGCCGTCCACGAAGGACGGCAGGACGAGATACCCATCGGTGGCGAAGCGCTGGCACTGCTCGGGGCTCAGGACGGACATGGCGCCCGCTTCTTAACGAGGGCGCCCGCCGCATGCACCTGTCGCGATGCCTCAGCCCAGGAGCCGCGAATCATCCAGGTCGATTTCATCCTGGATGAGGTCCACGCCGTTCTGCCGGAACCGCCGCGCCGCCGCCCGGCTGCGCGGGCCGTGCCCGTGCTCCAGGCACCACTGCGCGTGCTCGCTGAGCAGCGCCAGCTCCAGCGTGCGCCCCAGCGTCAGGGAGAAGCGCCGCGCCCCGGCCTCCATCGTGGTGGGGTTCGCCATCGCGCCGGACACCCAGGCCCGCGCGTGCTCCAGCGCGTCGTGCGCCGTCTTCACGCACGGCCGCAGGCCCGCGTCCGTCACCTTCGACAGCCGGCCCTCCACCTCGTGGAAGAACGCCTCCAGCGTGCCTTCCTTCGCCAGCGCGCGCAGCGAGTCCAACGACAGCACGTTCGTCGTGCCCTCCCAGATGGACAGCACCTGCGCGTCCGCCTGGATGCGCGGCAGGCCCGTGTCCTCCACGTAGCCCGCGCCGCCGAAGGACTCCGTCACCTCCGACGTGATGTGCACCACCTGCCGGCCCGTGGTCAGCTTCGCCAACGGCGTCACCAGCCGTTGTAGCAGCAGCTCCTGCTCCGTCGCCGTGCGCGTCTCCAGCTTGCCCAGCAGCTCCACCCCGCGGAACGCCAGCAGGAAGCCCGCCTGGAACTCCGCCTCCAGCCCCGCCAGCGTGTCCATGTGCAGCGGCTTCTCCGACAGCGGCGCGCCGAACTGCACCCGGCGCTTCGCGTAGTCGTGCGCCAGCGCCATCGCGCGGCGCATGCTCCACGTGGCGCCCATCGCGTTCCAGGTGCGCGTCACGTTCAGCATCATCGCCATGTTGCGGATGCCGTCCGTCAGCCCCGCCACCGGCACCGCCAGCGTCCCGTCCAGCGTCAGCTCCGCCGTGGGCACCTTGCGCGTCCCCAGCTTGTCCTTCAGCCGGTTGATCTGGATGCCATTGAGCCGGCCCTGCGCGTCCCGCGTCTCCACGAAGAAGAGCGCCAGCCCCTTGCCGCCGGGGCCATTGCCCGTGGGCCGCGCCAGCGTCAGCGCCATCTGCGCCGTCGTCGCGGACGTGAACCACTTCGTGCCGTACAGGCGCCAGCCCTCGGGGGACTGCCGCGCCTCCGTCAGCGTCAGCCCCACGTCCGAGCCGCCCGTGCGCTCCGTCATCCACTGGCCGGACGTCCAGAACGTCGCCGGATCCCGCGACGTCAGGTGGGGCAGGGCGTGGTCGATGAGTGCCTGGTTGCCCAGCGACAGCAGCGACCGCGCCGCGCCATCCGTCATCGCCAGCGGGCACGAGTAGACGTCCAACGACGGCTGCACCAGGTAGTTCAACGCGAACTGGTGCACGCGGCTGAGCGCGCCGTTCTTCTGCTCGTAGGCCACCGCGACCAGGCCCTTCCTCGCGGTCAGCGCCTCCGCCTCCTTCCACAGCGGAGTCACCTCGATGTGGTCGATGCGCTGACCCCACGGGCTCCACTGCGTGAGCACGGGCTCGTTCAGCCGGTCGCGCTGCTGGAACTCGTAGAAGTACTTGCCTCCCAGCTCCCCCAGCTCGCGGAAGTCATCCTGGAGCGAGCGGAACATTTCCTCGGGAAGGGTGCGGGCGAGGTAGCTCTGGAAGAACGCGTCGTCGTCGTACTGGTTGCCTAGACCGGGGGGCGCCTGGAAGAAGCTCATGGCCCGAAGTTAACACCGCTGACACGACGGTGGGGTACAGTGACCTCCCCCTCCCGCCGGAGCTGTGATGACCGACTTCTTCCGCAGGCCCCCACCTGGCCCAGGTCCGTCTTCCCCCGACGCCGAGCAGGACGACAATCGCAGCATCACCCCGCTGGAGACGCCCGCCGCGCCGGCGAACCCCGTCCTGTCCGCGCCGCCCCGTCCGCGCACGCCCACCACCGCCGGCATGCCCCTGGGCGGAGAGCAGCGGACGGAGCCCACCCGCTCCAGGGCGGCGCAGCCCGCGCCCCTGCCGTCCGTCATCTTCGACCCGATGCCTCGCCCCCGCGTGCCGCCCGCGCAGTCCGCGGGCGTGGCCCCGCCGGGAGCACCGCCGCCCTTCACCGAGGAGATGCTCGACGTGCAGACCGAGCGGCGCACCGCGCCCCCCGGCCCGCCGCCTCCGCCCGCGCAGGAGCCTGAGCGTCGCGCGGCCCCCGGCATGGATCGCCGGGGTCCCCCGGAAGCGGACCGCCGTGGCGCGCCGCCAGGAGGACCAGGGCCCGACCGTCGCGGATCAGCGTCGGCACCGCCGCAGAACTACGTGGGTCCGGAGCGGCGCGGCTTCCGGCGCGGTGAGGCGGCGGATGCGCCGGTGACGAACCGCTTCTGGCCCGCGCAGCCGAAGACGCTCCAGGAGGCCGGCCTCAACGCGACGTTCGTGGAGGAACTGGTCCTCAAGGCCATCTTCTTCGCGGGCGAGATGCGCGGCATGGACGTGGCCACGCGCCTGCAACTGCCCACCGCGCTGGTGGACGAGGTCATCGAGGGCCTGCGCCGCCAGAAGTACATCGACATCCGTGGCGGTGGCGGATCCGGCGTGGGCCGTTCCACGATGATCTACCAGCTCACGACCTTCGTGACGGACGTGCTGCGGCAGATCCTGGACCGCAACCGCTACAACGGTCCCGCGCCCGTGCCGTTCAACGAATGGGTCGCCGCGGTGAAGCAGCAGACCGTGCGCGGCAACCGCATCACCCGCCATCGCATGCAGGACAAGTTCGGCGACCTGATCATCCGCGACTACATCTTCGACGGCATCGGTCCGGCGATGAACTCCGGGCGCGCCATCTTCTTCTATGGCCCCCCGGGCAACGGCAAGACGGCCATCTGCCAGGGCATGGTCAACTGCTACGAGGGGGACATCTTCGTCCCGCACGCGCTGCTCATCGACGACTTCGTGGTGAAGATGTTCGACGCGAACATCCACCGCGCAGTGGAGGACGAGCCCGGCATGCCCTCGTATGACCGCCGCTGGGTGCGCTGCCGCCGGCCGCTCGTGGTGGTGGGCGGTGAGCTCACGCTGGAGATGCTCGACCTCGTCTACACGCCGGAGGTGAAGTACTACGAGGCGCCGTTCCAGATGAAGGCGTCCAACGGGATGCTCCTCATCGACGACTTCGGCCGTCAGAAGGTGTCCCCCAAGGACCTGCTCAACCGGTGGATCGTCCCGCTGGAGAGCGACGTGGACATCCTCACGCTCCACACCGGCAAGAAGATCCAGGTGCCCTTCGACGTGTTCGCCGCGTTCTCCACCAACCTGGACCCCAGCGCCCTGGTGGATGACGCCTTCCTGCGCCGCGTCCGCTACAAGCTGGAGGTGCAGCGCCCGGACGAAGAGCAGTTCCACGAGATCTTCCAGGTGATGTGCAAGAAGCGCGGCGTGCCCTACGACGCGCGCGCCGTGGACTACCTCATCGACGAGCACTACCGCCCGAACCACCGGCCCTTCGCCGCGTGCCAGCCTCGCGACCTGTTGGATCAGGTCATCGACATGGCGAACTACCAGGGCCAGCCGCCGCGCCTGGATCCCGCGCTGCTGGACGCCGCCGTGCGCAGCTACTTCGTGCGCTTCGACAAGCCGGCGGGCTCCACGCCCACCGCCGCGTCCGCTGGCTGAAGTGGCTGGGGGCCGTCCCCCGCGAACGGCCCCCACGGCGACGGCTGGAGCCACGTGCGTACCGTCTCCACAGGCACGTTGGCCAGCACGTCCACGATGGACAGCCCCGTCACGAAGCGCCCCTCGCGCCCCTGCGCGTAGTCGGGGTGGCGGAAGCGCTGCCACAAGAGGCGCACGTCCACGGCGCGGAAGCGCTCCGGCTTCAGGTACACCGTGGAGCCCGTCCCCGAGTAGTACGTGTGCGCGCCCGTCTGGAGGCAGTACTCCACCAGCCGCTGCGTCTTGTCCTCGCCCCGGCGCTCCAGCGTGGAGGAGAGCACCAGGTTCGGCTCCAAGCCCAGCGGTCCATGGAACAGCGCCATGCTGGACAGGAGCACGCGCAACAGCGACCCCGGGCCAGACTCGCGCGCGGCGGCGTCGTAGAAGGGCTCCACGAGCGGCAGCACCTGCGAGCGGAAGTGGGGCCTGCCTCCGTAGAGCGTCACCAGCGCCTGCAGGTGTTTGCGCGCCCAGGGCTGGCTCGAGTCCACCGCCAGGTCGCGGATCCGCGTGTCGCGGTGCGGATCCTCCAGCGGGATGGACAGCCACTGGAAGCCCGGTTCGGACGGGGGCGGCGTGGGCACGCCGTAGGGCAGGGCGACGCGCGTGCGGCGCTGCCAACCGCGCCGGAGCCACTGCACGTCGTCCAGCACCACCAGCGTACCGGCGCGGGCCACCTGCTCGTAGAAGTCCACCCACGGCAGGTAGTGGGGCTGCTCGGCGACGAGGACTCCAGGGTGTCCGGACACGCCCTGGATGATAGGGCCTTTCAGGCGCCGCGCACCGGGTGACGGAACATCGGAGGGAACACGCGCGGGGCCTTCTTCTTGCGCACGCAGGTGGTGTCCGCGCTCATGTAGCAGGCGGAGAACGCGCGCCGCCGCTGCCCGGGCCTGCCACGCCCGGAGCGGTGCCAGACGTGGTTGTGCACGAGCAGCGCCTCTCCGGCCCGCACCGGCAGGGGCACCACGTGAGCCTCCGCGTCCGCCGCCTCCACGCGGTCCGGGGGAATCACGCCACCCAGCGCCGTCACCAGGCCCGCGCGGTGACTGCCGGGGATCACCTCCAGACAGCCGCCGCCCTCCGGCGCGTCGTCCAGCGCGGTCCAGATTTGCAGGTCCGGCTCGCGCGTGAGGCCCCACAGCTTTCCGCCGTCCTGGTGGAAGGGCAGGTTGCTGCCGCCCGCCGGGCCCTTGTGGAAGAGGATGGCGCGGTACAGGACGATGTCGCCGGGGATGCGCGCGCGGGCGATCCGTTCGAACAGCGGGTTCTCCATCCACGCGAGGAAGCGCGGATCCTTCTCCAACTTCTCCAGCTTGCGGTAGTCGAGGGACGGGCCCTGCCAGCCCAGCCCCAGGGGCGCGTCCTCGTAGCGGCCGGTGGTGGCGTCGGGTTGGAAGAACATCCCCGGATACACCACGCGGCCGAGCATCAGGTCGTCCGCCCGCTCGCGCAGCGCCTCCACGCCCGCGTCGTCCAGCACACGGCCCAGGCGCGCGAAGCCTTGCGCCTCGTAGTGGGCGAGCACGGCCGCCACGTCCAACCCTTCCGCCTCCACGCTGAGCATCGCGCGCACCATTGCCTGGAGGCCCGGGCGCGTCCAGCCCGGCCTTTTGCGGACGGGGCAGGGTGCCCTCGGGGGGACGGGCTGTCGGCCCTTGCACCCGCGCCTGCCCGGCCGCATGGTGGGCGGGGATGCCCTACCGTCGCGCCACGCACCTCGTCTCCGCCCCGGATGGCACCCGGGTGGCGGTCCACACCCACAGTTCGGGCATGCCGGAGGAGGGCCGCGACGCAGCGCTCGCGGACCGCCCCACGGTGCTGCTGACCAACGGCATCGGCACGTCGGAGAACTTCTGGCGCCACATCGTCGCCGACCTGGAGCAGGACCACCGCGTGGTGCACTGGGACTACCGCGGCCACGGCATGAGCGAGGAGTCGCGCGACAACGACTACCGCGTCCAGGTGCACGTGGACGACCTGGAGCGCGTCACCGAGGCGGCCATGGCGCGTGGCGACGGCCGGCCTCCGCACCACATCGCCTTCTCCATGGGCGTGCGCATCCTGCTGGAGCTGTACCGCCGCCGGCCGGAGCTGGTGCCGTCCATGACGCTCATCGCGGGGACGCCGGGCGTGCCGGGCTCGGCGGATCCGCGCTGGGGGCCCCGCGTCGCCTTGTCCGCCGCGAAGGGGATGCTGGCCGCCGGAACGCCCTGGGTGCCGGTGGTGGCGCCCGCGGTGAAGGCCTTCCTCGCGACCCCGCTGGCGGATCCGCTGGCGAGGGCCGTGGGCGCGCTGCGGCCCCGGGCTCCGCGCGAGGACATCGCCGAGTTCCTGGACGCGCTCTACCACATGAGCGCGCAGGCCTACTGGCGCACGCTGCGAGGCCTCACGGAGGGCCACGCCTGGGACGTCCTCCCGTCCATCCGCGTGCCCGTGCTGATCATCGCCGCGAGCAATGACGTCCTCGTGCCCCTGTCGGAAGTGCAGCGGCTGCACCGCGCGCTGCCCCAGGCCCACTGGCTCCAGGTGGATGACGCCGGCCACGCGGGCCTCCTGGAGGCCGGGACGGAGATCGCCCAGTCCGTTCGGGGCTTCCTGGATGCCCATGGATTGGGGGATTCAGCCTCCCCGCAAACCCCCGGAACCCCTGGCTGAAACCGGGCCGGCCCGGACGACCCACCCGCACTGTCAGGTCTTGAGAAACCGGTGACCCGGAAGGTTCCATGGCCGTGAGCCAGAAGTCACCGGGAGGGGTTTGCGTCGGCCTGTAATTTTGTGGTTTGTGAGGAGGCTCAGTACTCAACACGGAGTCTTCATGTCCTGGTCTTCCCGGCACCTGCTGGTCCCATTGTCAGCGGTGCTGTTGGTGTTGTCGGCGTGCGGTGGTGATGACGACAAGAACCCTGTCTGCGGCAACGGCATCATCGAGAGTGGCGAGGCGTGCGACGACGGCAACCGCGTCGAAGGCGACCGCTGCAACAACAGCTGTCAGGTGACGACGCCCACGACCGACGCGGGCACCAACACGGACGCGGGCACGGACGCCGGCACGGAGACGGACGCCGGCACCGAGACGGACGCCGGCACCGAGACGGACGCCGGCACCGAGACCGATGCGGGCACGGAGACCGACGCGGGCACCATCGACGCGGGCACCGAGACGGACGCCGGCACGGAGACCGACGCGGGCACGGTGACGGACGCCGGCACCGAGACCGACGCGGGCACTGAGACGGATGCCGGCACGGAGACCGACGCGGGCACCGAGACGGACGCCGGCACGGAGACCGATGCGGGCACCGAGACGGACGCCGGCACGGAGACGGACGGCGGCGCCATCGATGCGGGCCCGGCTCCGGATGCGGGCACGGACGCGGGCACGGAGACGGATGCGGGCACCGACGCGGGCACCACGGCGACGCTGAGCGCCCTGGAGCCGGCCGCGGTCTTCGCGCGTTCGGGCACCACGGGTGAGACGATTCCGGAGTCGCTGGCGGTGACGCTGAGCGCCGAGGCCACCACGGACGTCGTGGTCCAGGTCGCCTCGTCCAGTCCCTCGGTGGTCGTGGCCAACAACGGCCAGGTGACAGTGCCTGCGGGCTCGCGCACCGCGGCGGTCATCGTGACGGCGGACGACGCAGCGGGCTCCGCCAAGGCGACGCTGACGGCCACGCTGGGTGGCGATTCGCGCACCGCCACGGTGCGCGTGCTGGGGGCGACCGAAGCGGCCGCGCTGGCGTACCTGTCGCCGGAGACGGTGTCGCTGTCCTCCGGTCAGACGGCCAACGTCACCGTGACGCTGGACATCCCGGCCGCGGCGGCCACGGTCGTGGAGCTGTCCACGACGGGCAACGTGGGCACCGTGCCGGCCACCGTGACGGTGCCGGCCAACGAGATCTCCGCGAAGTTCACCTTCACCGCCGGCGCGTCCGGTTCGACGGGCACCATCGTGGCCACGCTCAACGGCCAGTCCGTGTCCGCCCAGGCGAAGGTCACCGCCGCCCCCACGACGAACCACGTCGTGATCAGCGAGTTCGCGATTGCCGGCACCGGTGGCGCGGGTGATGAGTTCATCGAGCTCTACAACCCGACGAACGAGAGCGTGCCCCTCGCCGGCTGGAAGCTCCAGTACAAGGGTCCGACCGCCGGGGCCTACAACAATGCCGCCTTCACGTTCCCCGCTGGGGCGAGCATCGCGGCGCACGGCTTCTACCTGGTGACGGGAGGCTCCTACTCCGGTGGCAGCACCGTCCCGTTTGACGCCTCCGCTGGAACCACCATCCCGCTGGGCGCGGCGGGGGGCCACATCCGCCTGGGCAAGGCTGGCATCACCACCGCGAAGGTGGACGCCCTCGCGGTGGACACGGTGGGCTACGGCTCCACTGCTGACGCCGCGGAAGGCAACAGCCCTGTCACGGGGACCGTCGCGACCAACGGAAGCTACGAGCGCAAGGCCAACGCCGGCTCGTCCGCCGCGACCATGGAGGGCACCGGCGCGGACGCGACGAAGGGCAACAGCTACGACACGGACGTGAACAGCGCGAACTTCATCATCCGCACCACGCGCGGCCCGCAGAACAAGTCGAGCGCCCTGGAAGTCCCTTGACGCACTGAGCAGTGACCGGCCCCCACCGTCCGTCCAGGAACGGTGGGGGCTGGAAATACCCGCGCGCTTTCGCCATAAGCGGGGGCGTGCGAGTCGTCTCCTGGAACGTCAACGGTCTGCGCTCCATCCACCGCAAGGGCTTCCTCCCGTGGCTGTCCAAGGCCCGGGCGGACATCGTGGGGCTGCAGGAGGTGCGCGCCCGCGTGGAGCAGCTCCCCGCGGAGGTCCGCGCCCCCCGCCGTTGGAAGACCCACTTCGTGGCCGCGGAGCGCCCCGGCTACAGCGGCGTGGGCCTCTTCAGCCGCCACGAACCGGACGACCTCACCACCACCCTGGACGCGCCGGAGATGGACGCGGAGGGCCGCCTCCAGTTCGCCCGCTTCGGCAAGCTCACCGTCGTCAACGGCTACTTCCCCAACGGCAACGGGAAGGACCGGGACCTCTCCCGCATCCCCTTCAAGCTGGACTTCTACCGCCGCCTCTTCGCGCGCCTGGAGAAGCCGCTGCGCGACAACCAGCGCGTGCTGGTGATGGGGGACTTCAACACCGCCCACCAGGACATCGACCTGGCGCGCCCGCGCGAGAACCGCGAGACGAGCGGCTTCCGCCCGGAGGAGCGTGCGGAGTTCGACCGGTGGATCCGCGCGGGCTGGGTGGACACCTTCCGCCACTTCAACGCCGCGGGCGGCCACTACTCCTGGTGGAGCCAGCGCGCCGGCGTGCGCGAGAAGAACATCGGCTGGCGCATCGACTACGTGCTCGCCACTCCCGCGGCGCTCGCCTTCGTGAAGAAGGCCTCCGTGCACCCGGACGTCCACGGGTCGGATCACTGCCCGGTAAGCGTGGACCTGGACCCCGCGGTCCTCGCCTGAAACCCCTCATGCCCAAGGGATACCCCTCATGAACGCACTGCTCTCCATCTGGACCTGGCTCGAGGTGGCCCTCGTCGCCCTGGTGGGCTTCTTCGTCCAGCTCTTCCTGCTCCTCATCACGTTCCTGTTCGACAAGCGCCGCTACGTGGTGGGCCGCTGCTTCCGCGTGGTGGGGGTCACCGCCGCGAAGCTCACGCCCTTCTGGCGCTTCGGCGTGCACGGGAACGTGCCGGACCGCGTGGCGCCCAACACCGTGGTGGTGAGCAACCACGAATCCAACGCGGACTGCTTCCTCATCTCCTTCCTGCCGTGGGAGATGAAGTGGCTGGGCAAGCGGAGCCTCTTCAAGGTGCCCGTGGTGGGCTGGATGATGAGCATCGCGGGGGACGTCCCGGTGGAGCGCGGCGACCGCGACTCGGCCACCGGCGCCATGGCGCGCTGCAAGCAGTGGCTGGACAAGGGGATGCCGGTGATGATCTTCCCGGAGGGGACGCGCTCCAAGACGGACGAACTGCTGCCCTTCAAGGACGGCGCCTTCCGGCTCGCCATCGAGAACCAGGCGGACGTGTTGCCCCTGGCCGTGAGCGGCACGCGGCTCGCGCTGCCCAAGCACTCGTGGCGCTTCGCCACGTCGCGCGGACTGGTGACGGTGGGCACGCCCATCTCCACCAAGGGGATGACGCTGGATGACGTGGAGTCGCTCAAGAACCAGGCGCGCGCCCAGATTGAAGCCCTGCGCGCGTCGCTCAAGCCGCTGACGGGGGGCGCGGCTCCCGTCCCGGCGACGGACGCCAACGCCGCCCGCTGAGCGGCCGGCGGGCCGGGGCCTGCGTGTTCGTCCAGGAACGCACGCCCCCAGATTGTTGAGCCTTCACGCGGGGTCTGGACTATGGAGTCCACCCGGGGCCGCTCCTCGGGCTCCGGCTTGGCGCGTGGCGCCCGGGAAGGAAGCGTGTGATGACGCTGGGCGGTGCACGTGAAGAGCAGCGGGTGTCCACGGGCATTCCCGGCCTGGATACCGTGCTGTGCGGCGGCCTGCGCAAGGGCCGCATGTACATGGTCCTGGGCCTGCCGGGCGCGGGCAAGACCATCCTCGCCAACCAGATCTGCTTCCATCAGGCGGCGCAGGGCCACCGGGTCCTCTACCTCACGCTCCTGGCCGAGTCGCACACGGAGCTGGTGAGCAATCTCCAGACGCTGTCGTTCTTCGACCCGGCCTGCGTGCCGGGGAAGATCAGCTACCTGAGCGCCTTCACCATCCTGGAGCAGGGCGGGTTGGACGCGCTCGCGGAGCTGGTGCGCAAGGAGATCAAGGCGCACAAGGCCTCGCTGCTGGTGCTGGACGGGCTGCTGGCGGCGGAGGAGCTGGCGCCGTCGCGGCAGGCGCTCAAGAAGTTCATCCACGGCCTCCAGGTCGTGACGGGCCTCATCGGCTGCACCACGGTGGTGCTCACCACCGGGGGGGACAAGGGCCTGCGCGCGGAGCACACCATGGTGGATGGCCTGCTGCTGCTCCAGCAGAAGACCTTCGGGGTGCGCACCCTGCGCGAGCTGAGCGTGCGCAAGTTCCGCGGCAGCGCATACAAGCTGGGGCAGCACGGCTTTGAAATCACCGCGGACGGGCTCACCGTCTATCCCCGCCTGGAGTCCATGGTGGACGGCAACCTGGTGCCCGGCGCGGGGAGGCGCGAGCGCGACGCCTTCGGCGTGGCCGGCCTGGACTCGATGCTCAAGGGCGGCGTGCCCGCGGGCTCCACCACCATCCTCTTGGGGCCGCCGGGCAGCGGCAAGACGCTGCTGGGCCTGAGCTTCCTGGCGGAGGGTGCCCGCCAGGGGGAGCGCGGCCACTACTTCGCCTTCTACGACGCGCCGGAGCGGATGCTCGCGCAGGCGGCGGGCGTGGGCCTGCACCTGCAACCCCTGATGGAGCGCGGGGACCTGGAGGTGAGCTTCCGGCCGCCCACGGAGAACATCCTCGACAAGCTGGGGATGGAACTGTTGACCCTCGTCCGCAGCGGCCGGGTGCGTCGCATCTTCCTGGACGGCTACGAAGCGCTCCGCCGCGCCTCCACCCGCAATACGCGGGTGGCGCGCTTCCTGGCGGCGCTCGTCAACGAGTGCCGGGTGCGCGAGGTGACGCTCCTCTACACCGCGGAGGCCACCTCCGCCTTCGGGCCGGAGGTGCGGTTCCCGCTCAAGGGCATCTCCATGGTGGCGGAGAACATCCTGTTCCTGCGCATGGTGGAGCTGCACTCCGGGCTGCGCCGTTTCATCGCGGCGCTCAAGGTGCGCAACAGCGCCTACGATCCCGCCCTGCGCGAGCTGGAGATCACGGACAAGGGACTCAAGGTCGGTCAGCCCTTCGCGGAAGGGCAGATGTTGATGACGGGGCTCGCGCGCACGCGGACTCCGGAGCCGACGCCCTTGCCGAAGCCGCGCCGCAAGCCGCGAGCGGGCACCGGGTCCTCCGCCAGGGCGACCCCGCAGAAGCCGCGCCGCACCGTCCGCAAGCGCCGAGGCACGTGACCATGGGGCCTGTCCTCATCGTCGACGACGAGTTCGGCATCGTGGAGGCGGTCCGGGACCTCCTGTCCGACGAAGGCTATCGCACGGCCACCGCGCTCAACGGCCGCGATGCCCTGGAGCGGATGCGCCAGGAGCGTCCGTCGATGATTTTGCTCGACTACATGATGCCGGTGCTCAACGGGCCCGGGGTGCTGGAGTCCATGCAGAAGGACCCGGCCCTGCGCGACGTCCCGGTGGTGATGATGAGCGCCAGCCCGCCGGACTTCTGGCAGCACCTGCCGTGCGCGGGCTTCCTGCCCAAGCCCTTCGACATCGAGCAATTGCTCGACGTCGTCCGGCGCATGATCGGTCCGCCGCCGCTGACGCACTGAAAGCCTGACAGGGATTGAGGGCAGTCACTGTCCATGATTGTGACGGGCGAAACGTGAAGCCTTCGTTTCTCTTCGTTCTTGTGGCGGCCGCTTCGGTCCTGTGGGCTTGCCCGTGGCTTCCCGGCACGAAGCGTGCTCCATCGGTGGAACACGTGGCACGCCTCACGTCGGCAGTGACTGAGCCATGCGTCAATGAGGGATTGCATCGGCTCCAACTGCGAAGCACCGGCAAGTTGGACAGGCAGATGCTGGTAATGGTGGAATGCTGGTAATGGTGGAAGGTGAAGGGCCATCAATGGCCCATCGGGGATCCACGACGATTGAGCAGGACAGGGTTCTCAAGCGGATCCCCTTCATGCTGGTCGTCGCAACGACACTGCCACTTGGTGCAAGTGAGACGGATTACCAGCAGGCGGAAGAGTGGACTGGATCAATACTTCAGAGCGTTCTCGATGCGTGCAAAGCATCAGGGCCTGTGACGTGCGCGCGTTGCCAGCATGATGCGTGCGGCGTGCCGTGCACTCCTCGCTGATCATGTCTGCGTAGGCGCGACCCTGGAGCCGTGAACAGCGGCTCCAGGGGCTCCCTGCCTTGAGGTCGGACCCCGCGCATCCTGGCGCGGTGGGGTCCCCCGGAGCCAAGCACGGCGCACTGCATCAACGGATTGACCGCACGGAGCGTGTTCTCGGCTGCTTGCAAATGGGTAAAGGGGGCTGGTATTTCTTCGTCAATCGAACGAACTCGCATGTTCGCGGTGGGCGGGGACGCGGGGCGGCTCCAGGTGGCAGGGGCCCCGGCGGCGGGAGACAGCGGTTTCTCCTCTGGCGTGTGGCAGTCGGGGTGACGCATTGCAGCATGCGGGCGGCGGATTCCAGCAGGTTTCAATTTCTTCGCCGTAAGAACGAAGTCATCCCAGCAAGACAACCCGGAGGGGATTCATGCTTCGCACCAAGCGTTTCGCGTGGATGTTGGCGGCCGTTGGAGTTTTCGCGACGGCGGGGCTCGTTGGCGCCTGTGACCCTGAGGACGAGCCCACGCCTGGCACCCAGAACGACGGCGGCACCACCAAGCCGGACTCGGGCACCAACACGGACGCCGGGACGAACACCGACGCGGGGACGAACACCGACGCGGGCACGGAGACGGACGCCGGCACCAACACCGACGCGGGCACGGAGACGGACGCCGGAGTGGACGCGGGCACCCAGACGACGCTGCCCCTGGCGGTGGACGGCACCTGGGAGACCAGCGGCTACATGGGTGACGGCGAGGTGGCGGGCCAGGTCGTCGATGAGCCCGTCTGCACCACGCCCCGTCCGGGCTCCGGGCTGGGGACGTGCCACAAGTTCACCTACACCAAGGGTGGCGTGGGTTGGGCGGGCGTCTTCTGGCAGTACCCGAGGGACAACTGGGGCAAGACCAACACGCCGGGCTTCCTGGTGCCGGACGGCGCGAAGGCGGTGACCTTCTACGCGTGGAGCGACAAGGGCGGAGAGGCCGTCGACTTCTTCGTGGGCTACGGCCCTGACTCCCAGGACGGCTTCGAGAAGAAGCTCAGCCCCCAGGCGGTCCTGACCACCACGCCCGTCAAGTACACGCTCGATATCAGCAAGATCCGCTACGCCGACGTGGCGGCGGGCTTCGGCTGGTCCGCAGGAGGCCGCGACGAGCCGTTCGTGTTCTACATCGACGACATCCAGTGGCAGTGATCCACTTCTGAGCGCCCGGTGCGCCAAACCAGGAACGTGAGCGGACGATGAAAGCGGGAACGGCGGTGTTGACGGTCGATGCGGCGGGCATGCGTGCGCAGAACAGCGGCCTGCTGCTGAACATGATCTGGCGCGAGCGTCAGATCTCCCGGGCGGAGATCGCCCGGCGCACGGAACTCAGTCCGTCGACCGTCTCCGCCATCGTCGCGGACCTGGAGCAGGCGGGCCTGGTGCGCAGCATCGGCGCCGGGGTCTCCCGCGGGGGCCGCCGTCCCACCCTCATCGGCTTCTGCGATGAGGCGTTCAGCCTGGTGGGCGTCGAACTGGGCGCCTCCCATGTCACCGTCGTCCTCACGGACCTCCGCGGCCGCGTGCGCACGCAGAGCAAGGCGAGCCACGCGGTGCGCGGCGATCCGGAAGGGTCGCTGCAGAAGGCGAAGGAGCTGGTCCTGGAGTGCCTGGACGCCGAGCGCGTCCCGCGCCGCTCCGTCGTCGGCATGGGGGTGGCCGTGCCCAGCCCCGTGCACCCGGCGGCCCCCGGCAAGATGTCCCCCCTCATCCTCCCCGCGTGGAAGCACGTGGACGTGAAGGAGTGGTTCGAGACCACCTTCGACATGCCGGTGTTCGTGGACAACGACGCGAACCTCGGCGCGCTGTCGGAGTGCTTCTGGGGCGCGGGCGCCAACGGCGAGGACCTCACGTACATCAAGCTGGCCACCGGTATCGGCGCCGGTCACATCATCCACGGCGACGTGTACCGGGGCGCCGGCGGAACGGCCGGTGAAATCGGCCACATCCCGGTGGACTCCAACGGGCCGCTCTGCGTCTGCGGCCTCAGGGGCTGCCTCGTCACCCTCATCGGCTCCACGGCGCTCACCGAGCGCGCGCGCGAGCTCATGGGCACGCGCGGCCGCAAGGGCCCCACCGTGCGCGACCTGGTGGAGGGCGCCCGCACGGGCGACGCCGCCGCGAAGCAGATCATCGACGGCATGGGCGCCTATCTGGGCATCGCCGTGGGCGGCCTGCTCAACCTGCTGAACCCCGCCATCGTCGTGCTGGGCGGGGAGATCTCCTCCGTGGGCGAGATGCTGCTCGACCCCTTGCGCGCGTCCGTGCGGCAGCGCGCCCTGTCTGTCTCCATGGCGGAGACGCGCATCGTCACGTCGACGCTGGGCGAGCGGGCCATCGCCGTGGGCGCGGCCACCCTGGTGCTCCAGGCGGCGCTGCGCGACCGCTCCCTCTTTCCCACGCAGAACGTCGGGAGAAGTGCATGACTTCGCGCCGTCTTGTCCTCGCCCTGGCCCTCTCGGGCCTGGGAATGGCTTCGTGTGATCCGGCAGCAGGTCTGGATAACAAGCAAAACGAGCAACCCAAGCCCGTGGAGCAGCCGGGCACGGGCTGGGAGATCGTCTGGCAGGACGAGTTCGACGGTCCGGCGGGCTCGCTGCCTTCGAAGGAAAATTGGGTCCCGGACGTGGGCGGGGACGGGTGGGGTAACGGCCAGTACGAGTACAACACCCATCGGGCGGAGAACGCGTCGCTGGACGGCGAGGGCCACCTGGCCATCACCGCGCGCCGTGAGCGCTACGGCAACAACGACTACACGTCCGCGCGCCTGACGACGAAGAACCGCTACTCCAAGACCTACGGCCGCATCGAGGCGCGCATCAAGCTGCCCACGGGCCGGGGCATCTGGCCGGCGTTCTGGCTGCTGGGCGCGGACGTGGACTCCGTCGGTTGGCCGGCCTGCGGCGAGATCGACATCATGGAGCACAAGGGGCAGATCCCCTCTGTCGTCAGCAGCGCGGTGCACGGGCCGGGCTACTCCGGTGGCTCGAACATCGGCCGCCAGCACGCCGTTTCGGGGCCGCCGCTCGCCGAGGACTTCCACATCTACGCGGTGGAGTGGGAGCCGGAGCTCTTGCGCTTCATCGTGGACGACACCGTCTTCTTCGAGGTGACGCCGAAGAGCCTGCCCGCCGGCCGGAAGTGGGTCTACGACCATCCGCACTTCATCATCCTGAACATCGCGGTGGGTGGCTCGTTCGTGGGGCCGCCGGACGCCAAGACGGTGTTCCCGCAGACGATGAAGGTGGACTACGTGCGCGTCTACGAAAGGGCCGCGCAGTGAGGTTCGCCCGCGCGCTCCTCCCGCTGGCGCTGCTGGTGGCGTGCTCGTCCGAGCCGCGCCCCCGGCCGCCGGGCGTGCTCTTCGTCTCCGTGGAGCAGCAGAGCGCGTGGGTGCGCAACTTCAACCCGCTGTTCGCGGGCGCCGGTGCGCGCTGGCCCACCCGGGCGGGCGTGTACGAGTGCATGGAGATCTTCAGCTCCGCGCAGGGCAGGTGGGTGCCCTGGCTCGCCACCGGCCACACATGGTCGGAGGACCAGCTCACGCTGCGCTTCAACGTGCGCGACGGCGTCCGCTGGTCCGACGGCAAGCCCTTCACCGCGGACGACGTCGTCTTCACCTTCGGCCTGCTCAAGCAGCACCCGGCGCTGGATGCGGGCGGCGTGTGGCGCTTCCTCACGGACGTGAAGGCGGAAGCCCAGGGCACCGTCGCCTTCAGCTTCTCGCGCGTGTACCTGCCGGGCTTCAGCGACCTGGCGCATCAGATCATCGTGCCCCAGCACGTCTGGAAGGACGTCGCGGACCCGGTGACGTTCACCAACCCGGAGCCGGTGGCCACCGGGCCCTTCACCCAGGTGACGCTGTTCCGCAACCAGGTCTACGAGCTGGGCAGGAACCCGCACTACTGGCAGCCCGGCAAGCCCGCGGTGTCCGCGCTGCGCTTCCTCGCGTTCCCCACCAACGACCAGGCCAACATGGCGCTCGTGGAGGGGGAGGTGGACTGGGCGGGCAACTTCGTGCCGGCCGTGGACCGCACCTTCGTGTCGCGAAATCCCGCGCACCACGCGCGCTGGTTCCCGCTCTACGGCAGCACCGTCTTCCTCTATCCCAACACCACGCGCCCGCCGCTGGATGACGTGCGCGTGCGCAAGGCGCTGAGCATGGCGCTGGACCGCGACCGGCTGGTGGAGGTGGCCATGTATGGCTACACCCGCCCCGCGGACGCCACCGCCCTCAACGACGCGTACACCGGCTGGAAGGACGCGGAGGTCGCGAAGGATGCGTGGACGCACTACGACCTGGACGCGGCGAACAAGCTCCTGGACGAGGCGGGCCTCACGCGCGGCGCGGACGGGATGCGGCGCCTGAAGGACGGGCAGCCCTTCGCGTTGGACCTGGAAGTCGTGAGCGGGTGGTCGGACTGGGTGCGGGCGGGGCAGGTGGTGGGCCGCGACCTGCGCAAGCTGGGCATCGGCGTGACGCTCAAGACGTACGAGTTCGGCACGTGGTTCACGCGCCTGCAGAAGGGCGAGTTCCAGCTGGCCATCTCCTGGTCGCTGGACGGCCCCACGCCGTACAACTTCTACAAGTGGCTGTTGTCGCCGCGCACGGTGCGGCCGGTGGGCGAGGTGGCCGCGGCCAACTGGCACCGCATGGGCGATGCGCAGGCGGATGAGCTGCTCATGCGCTTCGAGCGCGCCGGCACGCCGGAGGAGCAGCACGCGCTGATGTCCCAGGTGCAGCAGCGCTTCTCCGCCACCGCGCCCGCGATTCCCCTGTTCCCCAACCCGTCCTGGGGCGAGTCCAACTCCTCGCGCTTCACGGGCTTCCCCACCGAGCAGAACCCCTACGCGCGGCTCGCGCCGCACGCGGAGCCCGACAGCCTGCTGGTGCTGACGCAGCTGTCCCCGAGGGAGCGCTGACCATGGGCCGCTACATCCTCCGGCGACTGGGCTTCTACCTCATCGCCGCGTGGGCCTCGCTCACGCTCAACTTCGTGATTCCGCGCCTGGCCCCCGGCGACCCGGCCGCGGCCATGTTCGCGCGCTTCGAGGGCAAGGTCGCGCCGGAGGCCATGGGCGCGCTGAGGGCCGCCTTCGGCTTCACGGACGCGCCGCTCCACGCCCAGTACTTCACCTACCTGAAGCACCTGGTGCAGGGCGACCTGGGCATGTCCTACGCCTACTTCCCCGCGCGCGTGTCGGAGGTCATCGGCACGGGCCTGATGTGGACGGTGGGGCTGGCCGGCGTGGCGGTCATCATCAGCTTCGTGGTGGGGTCCTTCCTGGGAGTGCTCGCCGCGTGGAACCGGGGCGGGTGGTTGGACTCGGGGCTGGCTCCGGCGCTCGCGTTCCTGGGGGCCTTCCCGTACTTCTGGCTGGCCATGCTGGCGCTGTACCTCTTCGGCTTCGTGCTGGGGTGGTTCCCACTGCGCCACGCGTACGGGCACGACATGGAGCCGGGGCTGTCGTTCGCGTTCGCCGCGGACGTGGCCCGCCACGCGGTGCTGCCCGCGTCCTCCATCGTGGTGGCCACGCTGGGCGGGTGGATGCTGGGCATGCGCAACACGATGGTGGCCACGCTGGGCACGGACTCCATCCGCCTGGCGCACGCGCGCGGCTTGCCGCCCCGGCAGGTGATGCTGCGCTACGCCGCGCGCAACGCGCTTCTGCCCAACGTCACCAGCTTCGGCATGGCGGTGGGGTTCGTGCTGTCCGGCTCGCTGCTCACGGAGATCGTCTTCTCCTATCCGGGCACGGGCTACCTGCTCATCCTCGCCGTGCGCAACCAGGACTACCCGCTGATGCAGGGGCTCTTCCTGGTCATCACCCTGGCGGTGCTCGCGGCGAACTTCGCCGTGGACCTCCTCTGCCTCTGGTTGGATCCGAGGACCCGCGCCCATGCGTGACTTCCTGCGAAGGCTCGCCCGCCACCGGAAGGCGGCGGTGGGCGGCGCCCTGCTCTTGTTCTTCCTCCTGCTCGCGGTGGTGGGGCCCTTCTTCGTGATGGACCCCACGGAGCTCGTGGGCCGGCCGCACCAGCCGCCGAACGCGGCGCACTGGTTCGGCACCACGGGGCAGGGGCAGGACGTGCTCGCGCAGACGGTGGTGGGCGCGCGCGAGACGCTGGCGGTGGGCTTCGCGGTGGGCGCGCTCGTGACGCTGATTGGCGCGCTGGTGGGCATCACCTCGGGCTACCTGGGCCGGCGCGTGGACGACGTGCTGTCGCTCACGACCAACGTGTTCCTGGTGATTCCCGGCATGCCGCTGGCCATCGTGCTGGGCGCGTACCTGCCGTCCGGCCCGCTGCGCATGGTGGCGGTGCTGACCGTGGCGGGCTGGGCCTGGAACGCGCGCGTGTTCCGCGCGGAGTCGCTGGCCCTGCGCGGGCGCGACTTCGTGTCCGCGGCGGTGGTGACGGGGGAGAGCCACTCGCGCATCGTGTCGCGGGAGCTGTTGCCCAACATGGCGTCGCTGCTGGGCTCGTCCTTCATTGGAAACACGCTCTATGCCGTGGGTGCGCAGGTGGGCCTGGAGTTCCTGGGCCTGGGCGACGTGAGCGTGGTGACGTGGGGCACCAACCTCTACTGGGCCGCCAACGACGCGGCGCTGCTCACGCGCTCCTGGTGGATCTTCGTCCCCACGGGCCTGTGCATCGCGCTCGTGGGCTTCGCGCTCACGCTCGTCAGCTCCGCCATCGACGAGATGACCAACCCCGCGCTGCGCGTGCACAAGCCGGCGGCGCTGCCCGCGAGCACCGCCCCGCGCGCGCACCTGGAGAAGCCGGTGCCGGGCGTGCTCCTGCGCGTTCAGGAGCTGTGCATCGACTACGCGACGGAGAAGGGCGCTTCCCGCGTGGTGGACTCGGTGTCGTTCGACGTGGCGCCGGGCGAGGTGTTCGGCCTGGCGGGTGAGTCCGGCAGCGGCAAGTCCACCATCGGCTCCGCGCTGCTGGGCCTCCTGCCTTCCTCCGCGCGCGTCACGCAGGGGCGCATCCTCTTCAACGGCATGGACGTCACCGCGCTGGAGGGCCCGGCCCTGCGCGCGTTCCGCTGGCGTCAGGTGTCCATGGTGTTCCAGAGCGCCATGAGCGCGCTCAACCCGGTGCTCACGCTGGGCGAGCAGTTCCACGACACGCTCGCGGCGCACGGCCGCGTGTCGCGCGCCACGTCCTATGCCCGCGCGCGGGAGCTGCTGGGCATGGTGGGCCTGTCACCGGACCTGGTGACGGCGTGGCCGCACCAGCTCTCCGGCGGCATGCGGCAGCGCGTGGGCATCGCGCTGGCGCTGGCCCTGGAGCCCCGGCTGGTCATCATGGACGAGCCCACCACGGCGCTGGACGTCGTGGTGCAGAAGGAGCTGCTCCAGCGCATGGTGGAGCTCAAGCAGCGGCTGGGCTTCGCCATGCTCTTCATCACGCATGACCTGCCGCTCTTGCTCGCGCTGTCGGATCGCGTGGGCGTGCTCCAGGGCGGCAAGCTGGTGGAGGTGGACACGTCCGCCAACCTGCGCGCCGGAGCCCGCCACCCGTACACGCAGCTGCTGCTGTCCTCGTTCCCGCACCTGTCCGCGAAGGACGCCGCGCCGCTGCCGGTCCAGCAGGCGCCGGAGCTGTCCGTGTCCCGGCCGTCCACGCGCATCGCCGCCATCCCCGGAGGTCACCGATGAGCGCGCCCCTCCTGGAGGCGGAAGGGCTCACCCGCAGCTACCTGGCGGGCGGCTTCTTCTCCCGCGAGCGCAAGCCCATCCTCAAGGGCGTGTCCTTCTCCCTCCAGCCGGGGGAGATCGTCGCGCTGGTGGGCGAGTCCGGCAGCGGCAAGTCCACGCTGGCGCGGCTCCTGGCCCGGCTGGACATGCCGGACGCGGGCCAGCTGCGGCTCGCCGGGCGCGACGTGCTGGCGGACGGCAGCGCGCAGGCGTCGCTCGACTACCGCGGCCGGGTGCAGATGGTGTTCCAGGATCCGTTCGCGTCCCTGAACCCCGTGCACACGGTGGCGTACCACCTGGAGCGGCCGCTCGTGCGCCACGGCCGGGTGCCGAAGTCGGGCCTGCGCACGCGGGTGCTGTCGCTCCTGGAGTCCGTGGGCCTGACGCCCGCGGAGGCCTTCGCGAAGCGCTACCCGCATGAGCTGTCCGGCGGCCAGCGCCAGCGCGTGGCGGTGGCACGCGCCCTGGCGGTGGAGCCGCAGGTCATCATCGCGGACGAACCCACGTCCATGCTGGACGTGTCCACGCGCAAGGGCGTGCTGCAGCTGCTTCGCGGCCTCACGCAGGAGCGCGGCATCGGCATCCTGTTCATCACCCACGACCTGGCGAGCGCGCGGCACCTGGCCGACCGCATCCTCGTGCTCTACGCGGGCACGGTGGTGGAGGCGGGCAGGGCGGACGAGGTGCTGCGCCAGCCGCGCCACCCGTACACGAAGCTGCTCTTGTCCGCGGTGCCGGATGGAGACGACTTCCTCCAGGCCGCGCTGCCGGTGCGCCCCGCCACGGGGTCACCGCCGCTCGTGGGCTGTCCCTTTGCTCCGCGCTGCCCGGTGTCCGAGCCGCGCTGCTCCACCGTCACGCCTCCCGACGTCCTCCCGGCCGCGAATCACCTCGTCCGCTGCCACCTTGAAGTTCCGAAAGGAGTTACCGCCGATGCGTCAGTTTCCTCCTGACTTCCTCTGGGGAGTGGCCACCTCCGCGTATCAGATCGAGGGCGCCACCCGCGTGGACGGCCGTGGCGAGTCCATCTGGGATCGCTTCGCCGCCACCCCGGGGAAGATCCAAGACAAGTCCGACGGCTCGGTGGCCTGTGAGCACTACCGCCGCTGGCCGGAGGACATCGAACTGATGCGCTGGATGGGGCTGAAGTCCTACCGCTTCTCCATCGCGTGGCCGCGCATCCTCCCGGAGGGCCGCGGCCGGGTGAACGCGGCGGGCGTGGACTTCTACTCGCGCCTCGTGGACTCGCTCTTGGGCGCGGGCATCGAGCCCTTCGTCACGCTCTACCACTGGGACCTGCCGCAGGTGCTGGAGGACCAGGGCGGCTGGCCCTCGCGCGCCACCGGTGACGCCTTCGTGGAGTACGCGGACGTCATCAGCCGCGCCCTGGGCGACCGCGTGAATCGGTGGATCACCCACAACGAGCCCTGGTGCATCAGCTACCTGGGCTACGGCAACGGCGAGCACGCCCCGGGCCACAAGGACTGGTCCAAGATGCTGGCCGCGGCGCACACGCTGCTCGTGTCTCACGGCAACGCGGTGAAGGTGCTGCGCGCCAACGTGAAGAACGCGGAGGTGGGCATCACCCTCAACCTCACGCCGGGCGAGCCCGCATCGCCCAGCCCGGAGGACGCGGACGCGACCCGCGACTTCGACGGAGGGTTCAACCGCTGGTTCCTGGAGCCGCTCTACGGCCGGGGCTACCCGCAGGACGTGATTGAAGACCACGTGAAGGCGGGCCGCATCGCGTCCCCGCACCTGGACTTCATCCAGCCCGGCGACCTGGAGACCATCGCCGCGCCCACCGACTTCCTGGGCGTGAACTTCTATTCGCGCGCCGTCCTGCGCAGCAACCGCATCCCGGAAGAGCAGAACGCGCCGCGCACCGTGTTCGTGCGCCCGGACAAGACGGACATGGACTGGGAGGTCTGCCCGGCCTCCCTCACGCGCCTGCTGGTTCATCTGGAATCGGAATACAAGCCGGGCCCCATCTACATCACGGAGAACGGCTGCGCGTACTCCACGGCCCCCAGCGCGGACGGCCGCGTGCACGACGTGCAGCGCGTGGAGTACCTGCGCGGGCACCTGGCGGCGTGCGGTGACGCCATCGCGCAGGGCGTGAAGCTGGCGGGTTACTTCGCGTGGTCGCTGCTGGACAACTTCGAGTGGGCCTACGGGTACACCAAGCGCTTCGGCCTGGTGTGGGTGGACTACGCCACCCAGCAGCGCATCCCGAAGGACAGCGCCCATCTCTATCGCGACGTCGTGGCCCAGAACGGCCTGGACGTGGAGCAGGCCGCTTGAAAAGGCTCTTCCTGACGACGTGTCTGGCGTTGTGCGGCGGAACCCAGGCCTGGGCCCAGGTGTCCGGTGCGGGCTCGCCCCTCCAGTCGCCGCCCGCCGCGCAGCCTCCCTCCGCGGGCCCCGTGGACGCCGCCGCGCCCGTGCCAGGGCAGGCGACGCCCGAGCAGCCGGCTCCGGATCGCGCTCCGTTGGTCCACGAGGCCCCGGCCGCCGCGCCTTCGGACGCGAAGCGCACGACGGTGACGCGGATCATCCACGACGAGCGCGGCTTCAAGCTCCAGGTGGACGGGAAGGACTTCCCCGTCCACGGCGTGAACTGGGGCTACACGCCCATCGGTGAGAACTACCGGTACTCGCTCTGGACGCAGCCGGAGGACTTCATCAAGCAGGTGCTGGCCAAAGAGATGGGGATGCTCCGCGACGCGGGCTTCAACGCCATCCGCCAGTTCGACGACATCCCGCCTGTCTGGGTCGAGTACATCTACCGGAACTATGGCATCCACACGCTGCTCAACCCGCTGATGGGACGCTATGGCCACCCGGTGAACGGGGTCATGGTCGCCAACATCGACTACTCGAACCCCGAGCACCGCAAGGCCATCCTCGGGGCGCTCGCGGAGAAGGTGGAGATCTACCGCGACGTGCCCGGCGTGCTCATGTGGCTGCTGGGCAACGAGAACAACTACGGCCTGCACTGGACGTCGTTCGAGATCGAAGCCCTGCCGGGCCAGGAGGACGCCGCCCGCGCGGAGTCGCTCTACACGCTCTACGGCGAGGCGGCCCGCACGGTGAAGAAGCGGGACACGAACCACCCCGTGTCCATCGCCAACGGCGACCTCCAGTACATCGACCTCATCGCCAAGCACTGCCAGGACCTGGACGTGCTGGGCACGAACGTCTACCGCGGCCCCACCGCGCGCGACCTGTTCGCGGAGGTGAAGGCCAAGCTCAACAAGCCGGTGTTCTTCAGCGAGTTCGGCGCGGACGCCTATGACGCCCGCGCGGGCCGCGAGGACCACGTGGCGCAGGCGGAGTACCTGCGCACGCAGTGGGAGCAGATCTACCTGGAGGGCTACGGCCAGGGCCTGTCCGGCACCGCCATTGGCGGCTTCGTGTTCCAGTGGGTGGATGGCTGGTGGAAGCACGGCCAGGAGTCCAACCTGTCCATCCACGACACCACCGCGACGTGGCCCAACGGCGGCTACGCGGCCGACTTCGTCCCCGGCCAGAACAACATGAACGAGGAGTGGTTCGGCATCGCGGCCCTGGGCCCGCCGGACTCCAACGGCATCAGCGGCATCCAGCCGCGCACGGCCTACTACGTCCTCCAGGCCGTGTTCCGCCTGGACCCGTACGCGCAGACCACCAACCCGGACGTCATCCGCGACTACTTCGCGGGCATCCGTCCGTCCGCGCTCACCAGCGGCTACACCTCGTCGGTGGCGCTGGCGCGCACGGAGGAGCTCAGCGCGGTGCGGGTGTCCAACCTGCGGCTGCTCTTGGACAGCTCGCTGTCTCGCGGAAGCATCGCGACGACGCGGCCCAACCGGAGCGCCGCGGACCACACCGAATCCATCTTCTTCGACCTGGCGTTGCAGCCGGCCAGCGGCGTCTACGGCCGCGCGTCGTTCAACGTCGTGGGCAACGTGGCGCAGAACCGGCTCAACAACCTGTTCTACGAGAACCGCGGCACGCCCTCCACGCCCGCCGCGGGAGACATCCCCGTGGGCCCCGGCGCTCCGGCGCGCGAGCAGTCCCCGCTGGACCGCTTCGCGCTGTATCAGGCGGAGTTCAAGTTCGACCGCTCGGACTTCGCGCTGGAAGGCTACTACCGCACCGGCCACTACCACTGGGGCGAGGAGGGTGACTTCTTCAACCTCTACCGCGAGGCGAACTACGGGCCGAACCTGGACATCTACCACGGCAACGCGCCCTTCGGCGTGGTGTTCAGCGGCAAGAAGGCCATGGACGGGCTGAAGGTCGCCGTCGGGCCGGAGCTGTACTGGGGCGCCAACCCCTCCGTGGTGGCGAAGTACCGAAACAACGTGGGCCCGGTGAACGTGACGCTGGTGCACCAGGAGGACCTGGCGCAGGGCTCGTCGTCGTCCACGGCCTCCGTGGTGCGCGAGCGCATCGCGCGAAGGACGGCGCTCAACTTCCAGTACGCCACCGGCAAGCTGGTGCTGGACGTGGGCGGCCTGCTCTCCGCGCCCCAGCGCATTGGCGAGACGTTCACGTATACGCGCGCCGCTCCGGAAGGTGGCCCCAGCTACCTCAACAGCGGCTACGACGTGCTCCAGGACAAGGTGCAGTTCCTGGACACGCTGGGCGCCAAGGCGCGGCTCACCTACGACATGGGGGCGGTGCGCTGGCTGGTGCAGTCCTCCTTCCGCGGCCTCGTCGCGGACAGCGGGCCGGAGCAGGGCAACATCATCACCGGCTGGAGCCTGCGCGAGAGCGGCCGCGGCAACCACTACGCGGGCCAGCTGGGCGCGGCGGTGCAGTTCGGCTCCATCCAGGTGTCGCCCAACGTCCTGTACCAGAAGCCCCTCATCGGGCCGAACCCCACCATCTCGGACGCGTACGACCCGGCCACCGGCATGTACTACGCGGGCGTGCGGCCGCGCAGCGTGCTCGTGGACTCGTTCAGCGTGCTGGACAACCGCGAGACGCTGGGCGGTGAGCTGCTCATCACCTTCGACCCGACGCCGGGCACGTGGTTCTGGTCGTGGGACCGCGACATGCGCGAGGACGCGCCGTTCGCCGCGGGCCTGGACATCGTCTACCGGCACCAGCCCACGTCACGCGACGCGGGCATCGCCATCCTCGCGGACGGCAGCACCATCGCCTTCGGCAGCGCGCCGGTGGCCCGCGATGAGTGGGAGACGTCCCTGCGACTGGTGGGCAACCCCACGCAGCGCCTGCGCCTGTACGGCACGGCGTACGTGGGCAGCCAGCAGTCCTCCGGCGAGGACAGCCGGCAGATCCACCGCTTCGGCCTGGATGGCTCCGCGCTCTACGACACGCTGCTGCTGGCGGCCCAGCTGCGCTTCAACGACTGGGGCCCGTACGACTACCACCGCGTCTTCAACCTCACCTATCCGGTGCAGCTGGGCGGGGACCTGTCCTACGGCCTGAAGAAGCCGGTGCTGGGCGCGGTGACCACGCGCTTCGGTCTGCGCGGGCTGGTGCGAATGCTGAACGAGTACTCGGAAGGCCTCAACGAGCAGGGCATCACCGAGGGCCTGAAGGGTCGCGAGTACGAGGTGGGCGCGTATGCCATCCTTTCTCTCTGAGGGAACACGCATCATGAGGACTGGTTTCCTGCTGGCCGCCGTGGCCGCGCTGTCCGGCTGCTACGAAGACCCGACCATCATCTACGGCAAGTCGCTGGACGGGATGACCTTCACGGTCACCGACCCGGCCATGGGCATCTACCCGAACACCTCCGTGCTGGATGACCCGAACAACCCCTTCGCGGGCTCGGGCGTGGGCACGGAGACGAAGTGGCAGATCCAGTCCGGCGGGGACCCGGTGGCGGGCTACTACGCGTGGGCGACGGTGCTCGCGAACGGGCCGTATGGCGAAGCGCAGTACTACGTGGCCGTCAACCTGGCCGCCATCTACCAGCGGGGCCGGGCGGACCAGGGCAGCCTGGCGCAGACGCGTGAGATGGCGGTGAAGGCCTACCAGTCCGTGCTCGACAACTTCCCGGACGCGGTGACGTACGACGCCTCCGGCACGGTGGCCTACGACCTGGTGACGCCCGCGTACAAGGGCGTCGTCGAGCTGGGCGGCACCGTGACGGGCGGCTGGGTGATGGTGAAGACCTCCAGTGGTGCGGACCGGGCGGTGAAGCCATGAAGAAGCCAGCGTGGGGACTGTTGCTGCTGCTCGCCGCCTGCCGCCCGGATCCGGGACCGGCGGACTACTCCGGCCAGGAGCTGCCGGACAACCAGAACCCCGACGGCGGGACGCAGCCCTCGGATCTGCTGCCGGGGCCGTTCCCCTACGAGGCCGGCAAGGCCCGCCTGATGGTGGGCATCTTCTACGAGACGGGCCGCTCGCAGGAGATCATCCTCGACAACATCGACTCCAACTTCTACCTCTACGAGAACACCGTCTACGTGGAGTCCGACCCGGACCACATCGAGGGCAAGTCCTCGGACCGCATCGTCCAGAACGGCCAGCCGTGGATGGGCTTTGGCGTGCACTGGAAGCAGTCGCACAACTTCGATGCCTGGAAGACGCTCCACATCAGCATGAAGTCGTCTGACGCCGCCTTCGCAAGCGTGAAGATCGGCATGTCCCACGGCGTGGGCCCAGGCAATGAAAAGGGCTTCCAGCTGGATATCTCGAAGTACGGCTGGGCGAACGACGGCGAGTGGCACCACCTGGCCATCCCCGTCGCGGACTACGTCGCGGCGGGCCTGAAGCTCAACGACGTCTCTTCACCGTTCACCTTCGCGGCCGCGGGTGGCACGGCCGGTCAATTCATCCTGCTCGACAACCTGTACTTCACCGCGGACTAGGCAGGAACGCAGTGCCAGGAAGGGCGGGCCGGCTGTCGCCGTGTGACAGCCGGAACGCTCGAGCCTTGTCTTGACGCCGCCGTCACGCCCCCGCGTGCGGTGTCGCCAGGGCAGGGATGCGGTTGCTGTTCCTACTCAAGGAGTCATCCCCCAATGTCTGAATCCTTGCCGCAATTGTCAAGCAGGGGCGCAAGCCCATGTCTCCATGAAGCACCGCGTGTCTGGTTATTACAGGCCTTCACCGCGGTGCTCATGCTGGTGTCTTTCCTGGGCGCATCCAACGCCCACGCGCAGACGAACGTCGCGCTGAACAAGACCACCTATACCTCTTCCGCGGAGGCTCCATTCCTGGGCCAGTACGCGGTGGACGGCGACGGTGGCACCCGCTGGGCCAGTGGCTTCACGGCGAACGAATGGATCACCGTGGACCTGGGCCAGACGCGCACCATCTCGCGCGTGGTGCTCACCTGGGAGGCGGCCTACGCCACGGTCTACAAAATCCAGGTCTCCACCAACAACACCACCTTCACCGACGCGCTGACGGTGAACACCGGCGATGGCGCGACGGACGACCTGTCCCTGCCGTCCGGCATCACGGGCCGCTACGTCCGCATGCAGGGCGTCACCCGCGCGCTGCCGGCGTATGGCTATTCGCTGTGGGAGTTCGCCGTCTATGAGACGGGCGGCACGCCGCCTCCCACCAACACGGACCTGGCGCGCAACCGGTCGGCCACCGCTTCCAGCGTGGAGGCGGACGCCGCGGGGCTCCAGCCGGGCTTCGCGTTCGACGGCGACGTCAACACGCGCTGGGCCTCCGCGCAGGGCGTGGATCCGCAGTGGATCCGCGTGGACCTGGGCTCGTCCCAGGTGGTGGGCAAGGTGGTGCTGGACTGGGAGGGCGCGTACGGCAAGACGTACACGATTGACGGCTCCAACAACGACACCAGCTGGACCACGCTCAACACGGTGACCAACGGCGCCATTGGCCGGCGGGAGATTCCGGTCTCCGGCACCTGGCGCTACATCCGCATGCGCGGCACGGAGCGCGGCACGGGCTACGGCTATTCGCTGTGGTCCTTCGAGGTCTACCAGAACGGAGGCACCACGCCGCCGCCCACGCAGACCACCAACCAGACCATCAAGCTGAACTTCCCGGAGCTGGCGTACGCGAAGATCAACGTGTCGCCCGCGCCGCTGTCGGTGACGCCGGTACCGGAGGAGGGCAACACCACGCCGTCCGTGCGCAACCCGCCCGGGCCCTTCACCTACCAGCTCACGTTCCCGCCCAACACGACGGTGACGCTGTCGAAGAACCAGTTCTCTCCCACGCAGCCCAACACGGACATCCGTCTGGCGGTGGTGGACTACAATGGCGTGCAGCAGCGAGCACAGTCCGTCACGGCGCTGGCGGTGCAGGGCGCGGACTGGAACGTCGAAATCTTCTCCACGGGCAATGGTCCCACGGACCCTCGCGACCCCACCATCATCCCGGACCCGTACGTGGCGCCCGCGCCGCTGCCGGTGGCCGGGGCGTTCCGTCTGGCCGCGCCGGGCAACAACGCGATGATCACCGCGACCCGCCGGCCCACGCTGTCGTGGGCGACGGTGACGGGCGCGACGAACTACAAGCTCTACGTCAACCTCACCCGCAACGACTACGACTGGATGGCGGCGGGCAACCTGCTGGACAGGTACACGCAGGTGGCGTCGCAGACGGGCACGTCCTTCACCTTCACGGAGGACCTGCCGGACCGCTGGACGTACAAGTGGTACGTCGTGGCCACGCTGTCGGGTGGCAGCACGTCGCGCTCGGACATCGGCAACTTCAGCGTGTACCTGCCGGTGGTGGAGACGCAGGCGGACGGCGTCAACCTCATCAATGGCATCCGCGACCTGAACAAGAACGGGACGATTGAACCGTACGAGGACTGGCACAACCCCATCTCCGTGCGCGTGAACGACCTCCTGGGCCGCATGACGCTGCGCGAGAAGGCGCTGCAGATGTTCTACGACGCCAAGACGTACCCGGAGGCCGGCTTCCAGATGGGGCCTCTGTCGCCCACGGACATCCCCATGTTCCAGAAGGCGTCCGCGGCCACTCGCCTGGGCATCCCGCACATCGACGCGGGTGACACCATCCACGGATACAAGACGAGCTGGCCCACGCAGCCGGCGCTGGCGGCCACGCGCGACCTGGACACCATCTACGAGATGGGTGACATCCAGCGCCGCGAGCAGCTGGCCATTGGCAGCCGGGGCACGCTGTCGCCGCTGGCGGAGGTGAACACCAAGGTCCTGTATCCGCGCACCCAGGAGGGCAACGGCGAGGACGCGGACCTGGCGGCGGGCATCACCCGCGCGCTCATCGCGGGCCTCCAGGGCGGTCCGGAGGTCAATCCGAGCTCCATCTGGGTGACGACGAAGCACTGGCCGGGGCAGGGCGCTGGCGGTGAGGCGGGCATCACCTACGACGGCACCACCATCCACTACCACATGCGTCCGTGGCACGCGGCCATCGAGGCGGGCACCAGCGGCATCATGCCGGGCTACGCGGGCAGCTGGCTCTTGGGGCCGGAGGGCTACGGCGCGGGTGACAACCCGGGCATCCTCAACTACCTGCGCAACCAGCTGAAGTACGACGGCGTCATCTGCTCGGACTGGCTGCCTTCGGGTTCGTGGGTGCGCTCCGCCACGGCGGGCTCGGACGTGATGGGCGGCGCGACGCCGCAGGCCATGGCCAACTTCGAGAACGAGGTCCCCGTCGCGCGCATCAACGACTCCGTGCGCCGCATCCTGGACCTGAAGTTCCGCCTGGGCATCTTCGAGGATCCGTACAAGCAGGGCCCGGCCGGCACGTCCCAGTGGCACACCGCGGACAGCAAGGCCGCGGTGCGCCGGGCGGCCCAGGAGTCCATGACGCTGCTCAAGAACGACGGCGCGCTGCCCATCCGGCTGCCGGCGGGCGGCAGGCTGGTCATCGCGGGCCCTCGCGCGGACGACATGTCCTGCATGGTGACCTGGCGTTCGGACTTCCACGGCACCGAGTTCGGCGACCCGACCATCTACGCGGCGGTGAAGGCGCGCGCGGAGGCCGCGGGGCTCACGGTCTACAAGGACAACGCCCCCGCGGGCGTGACGCCGGACGCGGCCATCGTGGTGGTGGGGGAGAGCTACTTCACCCACGGCACGGAGTGGGACAAGGAGAAGCCGTACCTGCCGGGCGACCCGATTGGCCCGGCCCACGACGCGAAGTGGGGCGACCAGTACGGCATCATCAACAGCTTCAGGTCGCGGGGCATCCCCACGACGGTGGTGTTGATCAGCCCGCGTCCCTATGTGCTGACGAACGTGGTGCCGCTCTCCAACGCGCTGATGCTGGCGTACCGCCCGGGCGACATGGGCGGCTACGCGGTGGCGGACGTGCTGTTCGGTGACGTGCTGCCTCGGGGCAAGACGCCCTGGCAGCTGCCGCGCGGCATGAACCAGATCGGCACGGACGTGGAGAACAACCAGCTGGAGAAGTGGGACCTGCCGTTCGACCTGGGCGCGACGGACGCGGAGCGCGCGGCCATCCGCCAGAAGATCGCGACGGGCCAGCCGGTGCCGCCCACGTACGGCAACCCGCTGTTCCAGTACGGCGCGGGCATCCAGGGCTTCGGCCTGACGGACGCGACGCCTCCCGTGGCGTTCAACCTGCTGACGCCGTCGAACAACCTGGTCATCACCGGCACGCGTCCGGCGTTCACCTGGGCGGCGAGCAGCGACCCCCAGACGGGCGTCCAGCGTTACGAGGTGTACCTGGATGGTGGTGCGATGCCGGTGGCCATCACCAGGACGCCGTCAGCGGCGCTGGACGGGCTGAAGCTGGCGAACGGGGTGCACACCTGGTTCGTGAAGGCGTTCAACTGGGCGAACGGCGTCACGCAGTCCGCGACGTTCACCTTCACGCTGAACGACACGACGCCGCCCGCGGCCTTCGCGGCGCTGTCGCCGTCGGCCGGGCAGGCGGTGCCGGGCACGTCCACGCGCTTCATCTGGGAGCAGACGACGGACGTGGGCGCGGGCGTGGCGGAGTACGTCCTCATCGTGGACGGCACGGACCGCGGGCCCTCCATCCTGCGCAGCACGCCGGTGCCGGCGGGCACGAACCTGGCGCGGGGCAAGAACGCCTACGCCACGTCCGTGGAGTTCGGCAGCGCGAACGACGCGGTGGACGGCAGCCTGGCGACGCGCTGGTCCAGCGTGGGCACGGCGACCACGGGCGACACGGAGTCCATCACCATCGACCTGGGGGCCATCTACTCGCTCAAGCGCATCGTGCTGAACTGGGAGGCCGCGTACGGCCGGCGCTACGTGCTGGAGGCGTCGCTGGACGGCTCCACCAACTGGACGGCGCTGCGGACGGTGGACACCGGCGACGGTGGCATCGACGACTGGACGGTGGCCGGCGTGGGCCGCTTCGTGCGCATGCGCGGCGTGCAGCGTGCGACGGCGTACGGCTACTCGCTGTGGGAGTTCGAGGTGTACGGCGTGGGCACGGAGCAGACCACGCTGAACGGTCTGTCCACGGGATCGCACACGTGGCGCGTGCGCGCGGTGGACGGCGCGAACAACACCACGCTGTCCTCGGGGCCCATCACCTTCACGAAGTAGGGTGAGGGTTTGAGGTGAGGTGAGGGGCGGCCGGAGCGACGGCCGCCCCTCTTTCATTTCCAGCACGACCCGGGTGAACGCCCGGGTCCGTATCCGTGTCGTGCTCCTGTCCTGGCTCAGACGCTTCGCGCTGCCGTGCTTCGTCCTGGGCGTGATGGGCTGCGAGTCCGGCGAGACGCCCCTGGAACCGCCGGACGCGGTGGAGGGGGCGCTGGCAGCCACGGTGGAGCGCTACGACTTCGCCTTCGATCTCACCACGGGAGAGGCGTCGTCCCGGTTGTGGCTGGACGTGGAGGCGGGCGCGCGGGGCTGCGTGTCGCTTCCGGCTCGCGCGGTGGTGACGGACGCGCGGTGGGACGGTGCGCCTGCCGAAGGCTTCCGCGTGGCGGACGGTCGGCTGGAGGTCTGTGGCGTGGCGCCGGTGGAGGGCCCCTTGTGGCTCGACAGCCGCCTGCGTGTGCCGGAGGCCACGGTGCCCTACACGCAGGTGGGGTTCTCACGGCGGTTGGATGCGCAGGGCCGTCCCTTCACGTATCTGCTGGGATGGCTGGAGTCCTGCGACCTCTTCGGCCCGTGTGACACGGCGCCCGGGCGGCTGGCGCACTTCACCTTCGACATCACGCACTCGCCCGACGAGGTGGTGTTGTGTCCGGGAAGCCTGTCGCGGCGGGATGAAACACATACGCGCTGCGAGCTGCTGGGGACACGGGCTCCCACGTACTCCGCCTTCATGGTCGCGTCGCATCCGGCGTGGGAGCGCACGCGGCTGGTGGACACGGACGTAGGGCGCGTGGAGCTGTATGAGCCGCCAGGGGGACTGCTCGGGCCGGCGATTGACGCGGGCACGGTGGCGGAGTTCCTGGCGTGGATGACGGCGCGCTTCGGGCCGCTGCCCTATGGCCCCGAGCTGCGCGTGGCCAGCGGGCGCACGGACTGGCTGGGCATGGAGCACCCGGCCAACATCGTGCTGCGCGACGACCTGCCATGGATGGGCGGACCCTATGCCAACGTGACGATGCACACGTTGATGCATGAAATCGTGCACCAGTGGGCGGGAGACCGGACGACGCTGGCGAGCGCGGCGGACTACCCGTGGAAGGAGGCGGTGGCGGAGTACCTCACGTATGTCTTCGAGGACGAGCACCGGAACGAAGAGGCCGCGGTCACGCTGGCGTACTGGGACCGGCTGGCGCGGACGGCCTCCTACCATCTGCGTCCAAGCGACTCTCCCGCGCCGCCCTTCCTCTCCTTCGTGAATGACATCTACGGCACGGGCCCGATGATCCTCCTGGTGCAGCTGGAGTCGCTGCTGGGACGGGAGCAGGTGCTGGCGGGGCTCCAGGCGTTCCTGGCGGAGCCGGGAGTCCGGAGCATCGAGGACCTGCGCCATGCGCTCGAAGGCGCTTCGGGACGGGACCTGCGGCGCTACTTCGACACCTGGGTGGATGGGGAAGGGGAGCCGGACTGGCCGTACCTCCAGGTGGAGTGGAGCCAGGACGAGCTGCTCACGCTGACGGTGACGCAGCGGACGGCGAGCGGGAAGGTGTATCCCTGCGCGGTGGAACTGGAGCTTCAGGGCGCGGCGCCAGAGGAGCGACGGCGGGTCACGGTCTCGTACGGCCTGGAGCCGGAGTCCGCGACGGCGGGCCTCACGGTGGAAGGGCTGCCGTGGAAGGTCCAGCAGGTCGCGGTGGATCCGCGCAATCGCCTGGTCAATCGCAGGAGCCTGGGGCTGGCTCGGGAGCCCGCTCCCCAGCGCTGGCGGTTGTGAACCGTGAAAAGGAAAGCCCCTCGGGCCAGGGGGGCGCGAGGGGCAGGGGGACGCGAGATGGCGGCCCGGGGCTACGGGGTGGGCGCGGCGACGGCGGGCGTGCCTTCCGCGGGCGCGGGCGTGGCGGCAGCGGCTTCCTCGGCGGCCTTGGCCTCGGCGACCTTACGGGCGGCTTCGGCCTCCGCGCGCTTCGTGGCCTCGGCCTGGGCGGCGGTCTTCATGCTGGCGAGGCCCTTCTCGAAGTCCTTGCCCACCATCTGGTCCATGTCCATGAACAGGCAGAACGCCTTGGTCACGAAGCTGTGCTGGCCGGCCATTTCCCAGCTGACGTTGGTTCCGCCATCGGCGGGCTTGAACGTGAAGGTGGTGATGTTGGTGGAGGCGAAGGGCTTGATGAACGACAGCTTGACGCGGATGGACTCGTTGGTCTTGGCCTCCTCGATGGTCATGTTGCCCTCACCGACGTCGTCGTTGCCGGTCCACGCATAGGTGGCCCCAACGCCCGATTCCGCGCCGCCGAAGGTCCGCTTCAGGTTCGGGTCGATGTTGTCCCAGGGAGACCACTGGTTCCACTGGTGGAAGTCATTGACCAGACCGAACGCGATGTCGGGAGTGCCCGGCACGGTGGCGGAGCGCGTGACGGTGAAGGTATCCGGGCGGGTGGCGACAAAGCCGGCGAACAGCGCGAGCGCGGCGACGACGCCAATGGCAATCTTCTTGAACATGAAGTTCCTCGAAAGGGTCCCCTGGACGGGGGGGCCAAGTCTTAGGCCGCCCGTTCGGTCCGGCTCAAGCCCCCCAGCGCGCGGCCCACCATGACGCAGCGTGCGGCGCGGGTCCTCGCGGCCTTTTGCTTCGAAACCGCTTCAAGCCTCGCTCCTGAGCGGCTATGCGCCCTCTCGGATTCGCACCATGCTCACGCCTTCCCTGATGCTGACCCCTGAGACCGCGAGACACTTGACCCTGCTGCGGACGCTGGGGGAGCCGGAGCTGTCGCAGTACTCACGGTGGCAGTGGCTGGCGTGGGATGCGTCGTCGCGCTACCTGCTGTCCGTCCAGAAGCAGGGCGGGACGCCGTTGCGCTGGTGGGACCTGCACGCGGATGCGGCGACTCCGCGCTTCGCGCACTCCGTTTCCCTCTGCGTGGCCGCGTGGTTCCTCCCTGGCTCCCAGCGCCTCCTGTCCGTGACGGCTCGCGGCACCCTCCAGACCTGGTCTGTCACGGACGGCACGCTGGTGTCCTCGGTGGAGACCGGTGGGTCCGTCGCCAGCGCATGCCTGTCCTCGGACGGAACGCGCCTGTTGCTCACGTCCGCCCAGGGCCGTGTCCTGCTCTGGGACCTGGAGCGCGGCTGGCTCGTGTGGCGGCTGGAGGACCCCGCGTTCCACTACGGCTGCGCGCTGTCGGCGGATGGCCGGTTCGCGGCCGTGGGTGCCGCCGAGGAGCAGGTCGGTGCCGCGACACGCGCTTCCGTTCGCCTCTGGGATGCGCGGACCGGCAAGCCCGTGGGGTCCCGCACGCTCGACGCCCAGCTGACCTGGAACGTGGCGTTCACGCCGTCTGGAGAAGGGCTGGTCGCCGCCAACTCCGATGGCGAGTTGCTGTTCCTGGGCCTCCCCGGACTGGAAACCATTCGGAGCATCGCGGGCCCTGCCTCCGGTGCGATGCAGGTCGAGTTCATCCCCGGGGGTTCCCTGCTGGCCGCCAGCGCGGACACGAGCGCGTTCGTGGTCATCGACGTCCATGCCGGCCAGCGCGTCTTCGCGTACTCGGACCTGGATGACATGCAGGGCAGCACCGCGAACTTCTCTCCCGACGGGCGCTTCGTGAGCTGGGGCATGGATGACGGCAAGGTGGGCATCTGGGGCGCGAAGCCCAGGCCTGGCGCTGCATGGGACGTAGGGAATTGATGGTAGTTTGCGCGGCATGCGCCCCATCGCCCCCTGGCTTGCCCTGGCATTGCTGACCGCCGCCCGCGTCCATGCCCAACCCGTCGAGACGGCTCGTGACCTCGAGGTCCAGGAAGGCTGGGTGACCTTCGCAACGGCCAGCGACGCGACCCGGATGGGCTGGGTTCCGGATGGTTCTGGCCGCCTGTTCGTGGCGACGATGTCTGGAAAGGTTCTCGTCGTGAAGAACGGGGTCGTGCAGCCGACTCCCTTCATCTCCGAGTCATTCAATCACTATGACCAGGAAGGACTCCTGGGCATGGCCTTCGATCCGAACTTCGCGAGCAACCGCTACGTCTATTTCTTCGCGGCGATGCCGGGCTTCACCTTGCAGATCTTCCGGTACACCGACGTCGGCGGCGTCGGCGCGAATCGCACCGTCATCGTGGGGGGGCTCCCTGGGGGAGTGCTCGACTACGACGGTGGCGGGATGGCCTTTGGTCCGGATGGAATGCTGTACTTCGGGGTGGGGACGCTCCAGGGCATCCGCAGCGCGGACGTCCTGACGAACGCGGCGGGAAAGATCCACCGCGTGCGCCCGGATGGCACCGTGCCCACCGACAATCCCTTCCACGACGGGGCGGGCCCCAACGTGGACAGCATCTGGGCCCGGGGCTTCCACAACCTCTACGGGCTGGTCTTCCAGCCGGGAACCGGGCGCTTGTGGGCCAATGTCTCAGGCCCGGGGGCCAATCAAATCTTCAGCGTCAGCGCGGGAGCCCATGGGGGTTGGCCCGACCATGAGAACAACCAGCCCGCGGGATACCTGGCGCCCGTGTACTCATACCTGCCCGGTGTCAATGATGAGGCCACGTTCACGGCGACAGGCGCGGTGCGGCAGAACGGCGTCGCGACCTACACGCTGGTCGGCGGCTATTACAATTCATCCTGGTATCGCAAGGGAACGCGGGTCTCGATCTTCGATGTCGCGAACCCCAGCTTCAACGGCGAGTTCTACATCAAGGGGCATCCCTCCTCGCAGTCGTTCACCGTGGACCAGCCGGAGCCGGACGCGGTGAGTGGTGGCGGCTATCTCAAGCGATGGCCGGAGGGCGAGTTCACGATGGGAGGCATGTTCTACAAGGGGACGCGCTTCCCCCAGAGCTACTCTGGCAATTACCTGTTCACGGACTTCCGCGGGATGCTGCATCGGATGCAGTTCGCGGCGGATGGCTCCGTGGCCAGGGAACACATCATCATGAATTATGAGACGGGCGGCGGCTTCGTTGACGTGAACGAGGGGCCGGACGGGGCGCTGTATGTCCTCAGCCACCACGGGGGAGTCCATCGGGTCACCCCGGTGCCGGGAGCCCAGGCCCTGAGCGTGTCACCCCTGAACCTCGTCGTCCCGGAGGACGGAACCCAGACGGTCACGGTGTCCCTGGCGATGCCTCCGCTGGTGGACGTCTGGGTCAAGGTGGCGCTGCAGGGGGGCGAGGGTGACCTGATCTTGGTGGAGGGTGGCTCGCTTCGGTTCACGCGAGAGAACTGGAGCGTTCCTCAGTTCGTGACGGTGCGCGCGGCGCAGGACGCGGATGCGACGGTCGAACACGCGTCCCTCACGTTCACGCCGACCCAGGACATCCCCGTGGTGACCGTCCAGGCCCGCACGGTGGACGACGACCTGCCTCAGGGGCCCGGCGACGGCGGCGTGGCAGGCGACGCGGGTGTGGACGCCGGGACCGGGGTGGACGCTGGCACCCAGGTGGATGCGGGCACCCGTGCGGACGCGGGCACCGGAGTGGACGCCGGCACCCAGGTGGATGCGGGCACCCGTGCGGACGCGGGCACCGGAGTGGACGCCGGAACCGGAGTGGACGCCGGGACCCAGGTGGACGCGGGAACCCAGGCGGACGCGGGCTCCGCGCACGACGGCGGCACGGCGCCTGTGCACATGGAGGATGACTCCGGCGGGTGCAGTGCTGGCGCCAGCGCGCTTCCGGGGGTCCTGGCCTGGTGGCTGCTCGCGGGGCTCGTGTGGAGGCCCCGCCGCGTCCGCCGGTAACCCGCCGCGCAGCACCTGGGCGCTGTTGGCGGCAAGCGAACATCCTCCCACTCGGGGACTCCACCCCCCGGCGGGAGGATGATTAGCGTTCAGCCACGAGGAGGTGGACGTGGCGAAGCCGCGCCAGGCGGTCCGGAAGCAGACGCGCGCGCCGCACGAGCGGCGGCATGACACCGCGCTGCTCATCATCGACGTCATCAACGACCTGGAGTTCCCTGGCGGGGAGAACGTCCTGCCCTGGGCGCTGCGCATGGTGGAGCGCCTGGGCCCCTTCGCGGAGCGGATGCGCAAGGCGGGCGTCCCGGTCATCTACGTCAACGACAACTTCGACCTGTGGCGCAGCAGCTTCACGGACGTCTACAAGCACTGCACCCGGAAGGACAGCCGGGGCCAGCGGGTCGCCCGCGCGCTCAAGCCCCGGCCGGACGACTACTTCATCCTCAAGCCCAAGCACTCGGCCTTCTTCGCCACGTCGCTGGTGCCCCTGCTGGAGCACCTGGGCACGAAGAAGCTGCTGCTCGCGGGCATCGCCACCAACCTGTGCGTCTTCTTCAGCGCCCACGACGCGCACATGCACGAGTACAAGATCACCGTGCTCAGCGACTGCTGCTGCGCGGAGAGCGACAAGGACCACGACCTGGCCCTGGATCAGCTCCAGCGCTTCCTGAGCGTGCGCGTCTGCCGCGGGGACGAGGTGCACCTGCAACCCCGCTCGCGCCGCCGCGCCACGCGCAAGCCCCCGCCAGAATGGAAGTGACGGGGGCCGCCTGACACGCAGGACTACGGCTCAGACGTCCTTGTCGTCGTCGTCATCCTCGTCGTCGAGGATGTGGCACTTGCCGGCATCCTCGTCGAGCGCCTTGCCGACGAACTCCTTCACCAGGTCGTCGCCGTTGAAGACCAGGGACAGGGAGTTCTGCTCACCGCTCACGTCCTCCTTCTTGTCCACCACGAGCTTGCCGCCCAGCGCCGTCACGTCCCCGTCGACGTGCGCGCCCGCGGGCACCCGCACCTCGCCGCCGATGGACACCACGTCGCCCTTCACCTTGGCGCCGGGCTCCAGGATGACGCGGCCCCGGATGGCGGCCACGTCGTTGTCCACGACCGCGCCCTTCTTCACGATGACGTCGCCGTCCACGGCGACCGCGTCCTTGACCTTCTCGCCGGGCTCGATGACCAGGTTCGTCCCCTGGACCGCCTTGCTCCCGTCCTTGACGTTGACGCAGATGGTCTTGGCGGGAGCCTTGGCCGGCTTCTTCGCCGGCTCCGCCGCCAGGGCGGGCACGGCCAGCGAGCAGGCGAGCAGCAGGGTGGGGAGGAACGGGCGGCGCATGGCGGAGACCTCCGGAACGCGGAAGGGGAGCGGCATGCCCTTGCTACGGACGGCCGCGTCCCCCATTGCGTCCGGTGCCCCGCGTCAGCCGAGCACGCCCTTCGCCGCGTCGATGGCCTCGTGCGTCCCCGCGAGCGCGAGGATGTCACCCGCGCGCAGCACCTCCTGCGCGGTGGGCACCAGCACGCCCGCTTCGCCCCGCCGGATGGCCAGCACCGTGGCCCCCGTCATGCCGCGCAGGTTGAGCTCCGCCAGGGTGCGGCCCACCGCCGGGCTGGACTCGCCGAGCGCCACCGACTCCGGCTCGCCAATGCCGGGCAGCATCTGACGCACGCCGTGCAGCACGTCCTGTGACGGCTCGTCCTCGGCGCCCTTGGCGTGGGACTGGGCCGCGAGCGCCTCCACGATGACCTGCGCGCCCGCGCGCATGTGTCCCTGAAGGTTCGTGGCGCTCTTCCAGAAGGCGAAGCCCATCACGCCCAGGGACACCAGCAGCAGCACCGCGCCCGGTACGCCTGGCAGGAACGGCTGGGTGATGGCCAGCACCGGCACGCCCACCATGAAGACGCTGGCCAACTGGAGCGCCACCACCAGCACCCGCCGGGGCGCCGCCGCCAGGTCCACCCTGCCATTGGCGGCTGCTGGCAGCGCGCCCTCCGCCAGCACCACGCCCAGCCGCCGCCCCATCCGCACGATGCCCACGCAGAAGGGCAGGGCCAGCGCCGTGGCCAGGCCGATGACGATCCACGGCGTCAGCGTCTTGCCCCAGCCCATGCGCTCGTCGATGAACTCCGTCACCTGGGGCAGCAGCACGGACGTGCCGATGACGATGATGGTGATGAACGCCGCGTCCAGCAGCATCAACAGCCCCATGCGCCTCACGCGCGCGCCCACCGTCTTCTGGCGCGGCGACGTGCGCAGGTTCTCCACCCAGCTGCCGTACAGCGACGCGAACGTCTGTAGCGGCGCCGGCAGCTTGCGGTCCACCCAGTTGGCGATGGGGCCGGACGCGCGGATGAGCCACGGCGTGGTCAGCGTGGTGATGGCGGACACGGCCACCGCCACCGGGTAGAGGAACGTGCCCGTGGCCTTCAGCGACAGGCCCAGGCCCGCGATGATGAAGGAGAACTCGCCAATCTGGGACAGGCTCAGGCCCGCCTGCACGGACGTGCGCGTGCCGTTGCCCGTGAAGAACGCACCCAGCGACACGCTGAGGATCTTCCCCAGCACGACCACGCCGGTGAGCACCGTGATGGCCATCCAGTGCTCGCGGATGAGCGCCGGGTCGATGAGCATGCCCACCGACACGAAGAACACCGCGCCGAACAGGTCGCGCACCGGCTGCACCAGGTGCTCAATCTCCTTGCCCTCGCCGGACTCCGCCACCAGCGAGCCCGCGAGGAACGCGCCCAGCGCCACCGAGTAGCCGAACGTCTGCGCCAGCAGCGCGCCCGCGAAGCAGATGCCCACGCTGGTGACGAGCGTCGTCTCCGGCCGCTGGAGCTTCGTGATGTAGCGCATCAACCGGGGCACGACGAACAGGCCAATGCCGACCAGCCCCACGAGGAACGCGGCCAGCCGGCCCACGGTGAAGGCCAGGTCACCAGCGGACAGGCCGGTGCCGCTGGACACCGCGGTGAGCATGGCCATCAGCAGGATGCCGATGAGGTCCTCCACGATGAGGATGCCCACCACGATGCTGCGCAGCGCGCCCCGGATGTTCTGCTCGTCGAAGGCCTTGGCGATGATGGTGGTGCTGGAGATGGCGATGCAGGAGCCGGTGAACAGGCTCTCCAGCATCGTCCAGCCGAAGGCGCGGCCGACGACGAAGCCCAGCCACACCATCACGCTGCATTGGATGACGGCGGTGAGCCCCGCGGTGGGTCCCACCTGGAACAGCCGCCGCAGGCTGAACTCCAGCCCCAGGGAGAACATCAGCAGGATGACGCCCAGCTCCGACAGCGTCTGCACGATGCCCGGGTCCGCCACCAGGGGGATGGGGACGTGCGGTCCTATGATGAAGCCCGCGAGGATGTAGCCCAGCACCACCGGCTGGCGCAGGCGCTGGAAGAGGACCGTGGTGACCGCCGCGACACAAAGGACGGTGGCGAGGGCTTGAAGGAACGCGTGGGCGTCGTGCATGGGGGCGCCTCTGGAGGTGATGGGCTCTCGATGACCGGCCCCGCCCGCGCTGCGCGGGGCCGGAACTACAGGAAGTTAGGGCGGACTCAGCTGCATCGCTCGAGGGCAATGGCCCCGACGATGATGGCCAGGCACAGCAGTCCGCTCCACAACAGGCGCGCACCCTGCCACTGATCGTGGGTGGAGCCGCCCTGCTGGGGCTGCTGCGAAGGGGTGGAGATGGGCTCGGGGGGAGGGGATGACGACATGAAGGAAGGTCTCGCGCGGCCGCGAAGGGCAAACCGCGTGCTGGAAGGATTGTGTTGTGGGAAGGGCCCGCCCGCCTGGTCCCCAGGGGTCACACCGGGGTGGAGACGGGCGCGGGCCTGCGAACGAAAAGAACCGCTCAGCCCCAGACGGGTGGCCCCTGGGCCGGGCAGTTCACCGTCCGGGGACGGTCCGCCAGCGGCGTGAGGCGCGAAGGCAGCGCTCGGGCAAGCAGGCCCTCGGCATGCGCCAGCATCCGCGCGTCATGGCGCGCGAGGATCGCGCGCAGCGTGTCCAGCCGGGGAGCGAAGGGCGTCGGAGGACGGACGCCGGCACCACCCCCATCCACCTGATCGCGCGAGCCCGTCCGCGGCGCGGCCACGTGCGAGCCATGCAGCAGCCCCGCGACCTCCCACCCCAGCTTCGAGGGGGACGGCATGCGCGACACCGCATGCGTCCGGGACGCCGCGGCCTCCTGGCGGGCGCCGTGGAGGGGCGCTGACCAGAGCCCCACCATCCCCAGGAGCCCGGCCAGCACCGCCGCGCACACGGCCGCCGCCAGGGCGAACCTGATCTCGCGGGGGGCTTCACGCCCGGTGTGGGGAAGGGCCGGCGTCATGGTCGGGGGGGTTAAGCGTGTCGCACCGGATGCGACAGTCGGGCGACGACAAAAAACGAGTCAGCGGAACGCCTTTATACGCAGCAGGGTTCTTACGCACCTCGGAAAATCGCGCCCTTGGCAACGAAACAGTCAGGAGGCGACGCGCCGGGATGATTTCAGCATCGCTCCAGATTGACGTTGCCACCCCCCAGGGGGTATCCCCTTTCGGCAACCGAAAATGCGAACCATTCTCAACTTCGACGACGGATTGGGTGCTGCCCCAGCGCTGCCGCAAGCTGTGACCGCCCGTGCGGATGCGGCGCGGAGCCCGGTGGGGCTCTTCCAGTCCGCGACCGCGACGGCCGAGACGGGATGGGGTCGCTGGAGCGGGGCCCTGCTGACCGCGACCGTGGCGCACGTGCTGGCGGTGGCGGTGGGGTTGATGGTGTCGACCCAGGCGCCGCCGGTGGTCAAGAAGCCGGAGCCGGAGCTGGTGCTGATGGCCTACGCGCCGCCTCCGCCGCCGCTGGGCGGTGGCGCGCTGAAGCAGGCGACCCCGGAGCCCGTGAAGCCGGTGGTGCAGAAGCCGCGCCCCAAGCGGCAGGAGCTGGTGGTCCCCGCGAAGGTTCCGGAGCCGGTGAAGGAGACGGAGCCGGTGGTGGAGCTGGTGGAGACGCCGGTCGCGACGGAGGTGGCCGCCGTCGCGTCGCAGGCGCCCGCGGGTCCGGGCGTGCCGGACGGCGCGGTGGGCGGCGTCGTCGGGGGCGTGGTGGGCGGAATCGTGGGCGGCAAGGTCGGCGGGCAGGGCAAGGCGCCGCCCATCTACACGCCGCGCGAGGTGATGAAGCTGCCGGCGCTGCTGTCCGGCAAGCCGGAGTATCCGCGCCGCGCCCGGGAGGATGGCATCACCGGCGTGGTGATGGTGATGGTGGTCATTGGCACGGACGGCACGGTGGAGCCGGGCTCGCCGCGCATCCACCGCTCGGTGCCGGGCCTGGACGAGGCCGCGCTCGAGTCCGTGGCGGGCTGGCGCTTCTCGCCGGCCCTGGGACACGACGGCGCGCCGGTGCGCGTGAAGGTCGTGATCCCGGTGAAGTTCGCCCTGAGGTAGTTCCTTCGCAGTCCCGTAGAAGCCTTCATGAACCCCAAGCTCCGCTCGATTCTCTTCTGGATCCACCTGGTCTGCGGCCTGATCGTCGGGCTCGTGGTCGGGGTCATGTCGTTCACGGGCGCGGCGATCGCGTTCGAGTCGCAGATCATCGACTGGGCGGACCGTGACGCCCGCCACGCGGCGCCTCCCGCCGAAGGGACGCCCCGCCTGACGCTGGAGGAGATGCTCGCGAAGGTGAAGGAGGCGAAGCCCGCCGTGCCTCCCTCCGGCGTGACGGTGTCCCCGGAAGCGGACAGCATGGTGACGGTGGCCCTGGGCCGCGGCGCCTCCGTCTACGTCCACCCCTACACCGGTGAAGTGCGCGAGCCGGGTGCGCAGGGCTGGCGCTCGTTCTTCCACACGATGGAGGAGCTGCACCGCTGGCTCGCGGCGTCTGGAGACAACCGCGCCGTGGGCAAGGCCATCACCGGCGTGGCCAACCTGGCGTTCCTCTTCCTGGGCATCACCGGCCTGTTCCTGTGGTGGCCGCGCAAGTGGAACCTGCGCGCCATGCGGCCCATCCTGTGGTTCCGCCGCGGGCTCAAGGGCAAGGCGCGCGACTTCAACTGGCACAACGTCATCGGCTTCTGGTCGCTGCCCGTGCTGGTGGTGCTGACCGCGTCCGGCGCGGTGATTTCGTACAAGTGGGCGTCGAACCTGGTCTTCACGCTCACCGGCAACGAGCCGCCCGCGGCGCAGGGGCCCATCGCCTCGGCGCCCGTGGTCGTGCCCACGCCCGCGCCGGGGACGAAGCCCCAGCCGCTGGACGCGCAGTTCGCGGCGGTGATGAAGCAGTCCAACGCCTGGGAGACCATCACCCTGCGCCTGGCCACGCCGCAGGGCGCTGGCGGCCCCGGTGGCCGTCCCGAAGGTGCTCCGCGAGGCGAGGGTGGTCCCAGGGCCGAAGGTGCACCGCGCGGTGAGGGCGGTCCTCGGGCCGAAGGGGGGGCACGTGGTGAGGGGGGCCCTCGCGGCGAAGGCCGCGCGGAAGGTCGCGGCGGTCCCAAGGGCCCGCAGGCCAGCGCCTTCACCGTCCGCGAGCAGGAGCGCTGGCCGCTCTTCGCCACCAACACGGTGTCGCTGGATCCCTTCACGGCCCAGCCGCTGAAGACGGAGACGTACGCGGACTTCAACAGCGGCCGGAAGCTGCGCACGTGGCTGCGCTTCCTGCACACCGGCGAGGCGCTGGGGTGGATGGGCCAGCTCATCGCGGCGCTCGCGTCCTTCGGCGCCGTGTTCCTCGTCTACACCGGCTATGCGCTCTCCTGGCGCCGCTTCGTCCCGCGCCGCAAGACGCAGCCCGTGGCCGCCGCGGCCCCGGTGGCTCCGCCCGCGGAGTCGAATACAAACGCCGCCTGACGTTCCAATTCAGCAAGCCCAGACATCCCCGGGGCCCGGACCGCGAGAGCGGATCCGGGCCTCATCGTTTTCACTCGGCGGCGTGTGGCATTCGTCCGGCTGATGCAAGGCAGTGCTGGAACGATCGCCTGTCTTTGTGACTCGGAGTGTTGACGGGAAGAAATTTCTTGTAACGCGAATCAGGGTCCTGCATATGAGAATCATTCTCATTTAGGCAGTGCTTCCTATCCCGAGGGGATTCGTGTCCACAGCAAAGCCCGGTCGTCCTGGTATCCGCTCTTCGAATGGCAACCCTGGAGGCGTGCGTGGCGCGCTCTGGCCCTGGGGTCCCGCCGCCGTAGGCCTTGCCTCCGCCCTGGCGGCGGGCGGCGCGGTGGCGCAGGAGACGCCGGTGACGGGCGAGACGTCGGCGCCGGTGCAGGAGTCCCGGCCGGCGGAGACGCCCAAGGTGGGCCAGGATGCCCCGTCCCCCGAGCGCACCCCGGAGTCCGCGCCCACGGGCACGCCCACGGACGCGTCGGCGGCGCAGGCCGGCCAGGCCAGCCAGGACGACGCGTACGTCCTTCCTGAAGTGTCCGTGGAAGGTGAGACGGAGAAGTACAACGTCACCGAGCCCAGCCTGGCCCGCCTGCCGCGGCCGCTGGTGGACACGCCGCAGACCATCACGGTGGTCCCCGAGCGCGTGATGGAGGAGCAGCAGGCGACGACGCTGCGCGATGCCCTGCGCAACGTGTCCGGCATCACGGTGACGGCGGGCGAGGGTGGCCGCCAGGGCGACTCCTTCTCGCTGCGCGGCTTCTCCGCCCAGACGGACACGCTGCGCGACGGCGTGCGCGACCTGGGCTGGTTCACCCGCGACACGTTCAACCTGGAGGGCGTGGAGGTCTACTTCGGCCCGTCGTCGGTGCTGTTCGGCCGCGGCTCCACGGGCGGCGCCATCAACCTGGTGACGAAGAAGGCGCGCAAGGGCTCCTTCACGGACCTGCGCCTGTCGGGCGGCACGTCGCCCACCGGCCGCATCGAGGCGGACGTCAACCAGGAGCTCTCCGACAGCATCCAGTTCCGCGTGAGCGCCGTGGGGCAGCTGGCGGGCGTCGCGGGCCGTGACATCGTCAAGGAGAACCGGGCGGGCATCGCGCCGTCCGCGCGCTTCCAGCTGGCGGAGAAGGTCGCCCTGGAAGTGGACTACTTCTACCAGCACGAGGAAGGCGTCCCGGACTACGGCCAGCCGTACTTCAACGGCTACCCCGTGGGCGTCACGCTGGACGTGCCCCGTGAGAACTTCTACGGCGTGAAGGACAGCGACACGGAGCTCGTCAACGTCCACATCGGCTCGGCGCGCCTGCTGGCGGACCTGGGCAACACGTTCCGCCTGACGAACACGCTGCGCTACGGCGGCGTGGACCGCTTCGCCCGGCCCACCGCGCCGCGCGGCCTGACGCCCGCCACGAACCCCACCACCATCGGCCGCCAGCGCTTCGAGACGACCGCGGACAACACCTACTTCGCGGACCAGCTGGACGTGCGCGGCGTGTTCAACACGGGCTTCCTCAAGCACACCGCCAACGTCGGCCTGGACATCTCCCGCGAGCAGCGTGAGCAGGGCCGCACCAACCTCACCGTGAACGGCGGCAACATGCCGGCGGACCTGTTCGATCCGGACAACAGCCCGGACCTGTCCGGGGTGGTGCGCGTCCCGGGCGCCACCAACTACAGCCGCCAGTGGAACCTGGGCGCTTACGCGTCGGATCAGATCCAGATCGGCAAGTACGTGGAGGTCCTGGGCACGCTGCGCCTGGACAACCTGCACAGCGACTACGAGACCATCGCCGCGAACGGCACCGTGGCCGCCTTCGAGCAGGAGAACAGCCTGTTCAACTGGCGCGTGGGCCTGGTGCTCCACCCGGCGGAGAACACCAGCGTCTACGGCATGTACGGCACGTCCCAGAACCCGAGCGCGGAGCTGGCGACGCTGTCCAACGAGACCGTCACGCTGGATCCGGAGAAGAACGAGACCTTCGAGATCGGCGCCAAGTCCGACCTCATCGCGGAGCGCCTGAGCGTCAACGCCGCCATCTTCCGCACCAACAAGCTGAACGCGCGCGTGCCGAACTCGGATCCGGACGGCCCGCCCACGGTGCTGGAGGGCAAGCAGCGGGTGCAGGGCTACGCGCTCGGCATCGCGGGTTCGCCGGTGCGCCGCTGGAACGTGTTCGCCAACTACACGTTCCTGGACGCGAGCATCCGCGAGCACACCAATGAGTTCCTGGTGGACCAGCGCCTGGTGAACACGCCCAAGCGCAGCTTCTCGCTGTGGACCACGTACGCCATCCTGGACAACCTGTCCGTGGGCGGCGGCGCCACCTACCAGGACGTGGCGGCGGTGAACAACCCGGCCAACGAGACGGTGCTGCTCAGCAAGGTGCCCAACTTCTGGCGCTTCGACGCGTTCGCGTCGTACTCCATCAAGAAGGTGGACCTGCAGCTCAACGTCTACAACCTGACCGACAAGCTCTACTACGACTCGTACTACGGCGGTCAGGCCGTGCCGGCGGACGGCGTTTCGGCGCTGCTCTCCGCGCACGTGCGGTTCTAGTCGCGCGCTTTTCCTGCCGGGCGTAGGAGGACGTTCATCATGATGGTGCACATCCCGCAGGTCCTCACGCCCGAGCAGGTGGCCCACTGCCGCGCCGTCTTCGACAAGGCGGCGTGGGAGGATGGCCGGACCACCGCCGGCAAGCAGTCCGCGCAGGTGAAGAAGAACCTCCAGCTGCCCGAAGGCAGCCCCGCCGCCCGGGAGCTGGGGGACCTGGTGCTGGCCGGCCTGGAGAAGAGCCCGCTGTTCATCTCCGCCGTGCTGCCCCAGCGCGTCTTCCCGCCGCTGTTCAACCGCTACGAGCAGGGGATGGACTTCGGCTCGCACGTGGACAACGCCATCCGGCCGCTGCTGGGAACGAACCAGCGCATCCGCACGGACGTGTCCGCCACGCTCTTCCTCTCAGACCCGGACAGCTACGACGGCGGTGAGCTGGTGGTGGAGGACACCTACGGCAACCACTCGGCGAAGCTGCCCGCGGGGGACCTCATCGTCTACCCGTCCACCAGCCTGCACCACGTCACGCCGGTGACGCGCGGCGTGCGGCTGGCGTCGTTCTTCTGGGTCCAGAGCATGATCCGCGACGCGGGGCAGCGCTCGCTGCTCTTCGACATGGACACGTCCATCATGCAGCTCACCCGCGAGGTACCCAAGAGCCCCGCGCTGGTGATGCTCACGGGCGTGTACCACAACCTCCTGCGCCAGTGGGCGGAGCCCTAGCGGGCACCGGAGCCTCTATTCGGGGCTGACGTGCAGGGTGAGCACCGGGCACGCGGCGCGGCCCACCACCTTCTGCGCCACGCTGCCCAGCAGCATGCGGGTGAGCCCCTTGCGCTGGTGCGTGCCCATCACGATGAGGTCGTACTTCCCTCGCTCGGCCTCCTCGAGCACCACGTTGCCCGCCTCGCCAATCACCACGCGGTGGGACAGCGCCACGGGCGCGGTGCCGTCCACCTTGCGCAAGAGCGCCTCCAGTTCCTTGCCCGCGGTGTCGCGCGCCATCGCCTCCAGCGAGGTGGCGTCCCAGCCGGGCGAGGCCACCAGCAGGTCCGGCGCCACGTACTGCGGCGGCTCCCAGGCGTGCAGGACGTCCACCGTCGCGCCGAAGGGGCGGGCGAGTTGCAGCGCGTAGTCCACGACGGACCGGGAACCGTCCTTCAGGTCCACCGGCACGAGGATGCGTGAAGGGCCAGCCATGGGTGTCCTCCTCCAGCGGGAACACTGAACGGTTAATGCCCGCCCGCCGCCAGGGCAAGGGGGCGTGCAGGGGGAGCCGAGCAGCGGGGCGGGCACGCAGGGTCACCCGCGCATGGGCACCTTCGTGTCCGAGGTCCTGCCCCCATATGCGCCCTCCCATCGACAACGGTACCGTGCTCATCATTGGCGCAGCTGGCGGCATCGGCCGCGAGCTTGCCCGGCTGCTCTCCCCACGGGTCAGGACCCTGGTGCTCGTCGCGCGCGACGTGGATGACCTGGGGAGCCTGAGGGAGGAGCTGCTGGTCCGGAATCCCACCCTGGGGGTGATGATCCGCGCGTGCCGGCTGGATGATCCGCGCGCCGTGGACGCCCTGTTCGAGCACCTGGAGCGCCACTACGTCCGCGTGGACGTGCTCATCAACAACGCGGACTACGCTTCCAGCGGCCTGTACGCGGACGAGCGCTGGAAGCGCATCGAGGAGCTGGTGCAGGCGAACGTGCTGGCCCCGGCCATGATCACGCACCGCCTGCTGGGCCCCATGCTGGAGCGCGGGCGGGGCGGCATCCTCCTGGTGGGCTCGGGCGCGGCGCGCCTGTTCCTCCCGGGCGCGGTGGCGTTCGCCGCCACGCAGCGCTTCCTGGACGGCTTCAGTGAGTCCCTGCGCCTGGAGCTGAAGGACGCGGGCATCCCCGTCACCTTCGTGGCCCCCGGCCCGCTGGCGCTGGAGCCGCACCTGGAGGGAGAGGTGACGCCGTTCTTCGAGCTGTCCCTGCGCCAGTGCGCCCGCGAGGCCCTGGCGGGCTTCGAGCGGGGCGAGGCGCTGGTGTACCCCGGCCTGGGGCACCGCTGGGTGATGCGGCTGTTGCGCTTCCTGCCGCGCTCCTTCAAGCGGGGCCTGGGACGGCTGGCGCTGGGCGGCTTGAAGCGGACGTTGCTCTTGAATCCGGCCGGGCCCACCGGAACGGATGCGCCCCCCCAGCCGGTGATGCTGGCCGGAGGGGAGCCTTCGTCCGCGACGTAGACGCCCGGAGAGTTCCCGGGCGACTACAGGCCGATTTCAGCCAGGCGCGCCTTCACGCGGGTGGCCTTCACGCCGGTGTTGGCCGTGCCACGGCCCTGCGAGTTGCCACCGATGCCGATGTGGTGCAGCGCCACCACCTCGTTCGTGGACGTGGAGAGGACGGGCGAGCCGGACGAGCCGCCCAGCGTGTCCGCGTCATAGGAGATGTCCGTGGTGCTGTAGTTGCCGTTGAGCACCTTGCCCGGCGAGGACTTCTTCGTCGGCGTGCAGGACGGCGTCGTGTAGTAGTCGCAGTTCTGGTTCACGACGTACACGGTGGCGTTCGTCGCCGCGTTGGCGCTGGCGACGGTGAGGAAGCCATTCGCCTGGCCGGGCAGCTGGCCGTTGACGGCCGAGCAGCGCAGCGCCGTCATGTCGTCACTGCTCCACGTCTTGATGAACGTGGCGCACGGGTACCAGACGCGCGAAGCGGACGCGACGCCGTCCTCGTAGTTGAACGACACGCGCGCGCCCACCGCCTCCGACGCGCTGCCCACGCAGTGGTTGTTGGTGATGACCACGTCGTTGGAGACGAGCCACGCCGTGCAGCGGCTGCCCACCGCCGGGATGGAGAGGTAGCCCACCGCCCGGGACTTCGTGCGCTGCGTGCCCGTGAGGGACGTGGCGCTCACCCAGTTCAGCGTCCCCACGATGACGTTGGACTCCTGCGACGCCAGCGCCTCATTGGGCTCCGCGTCCGGCACGTCCATGGGCTCCACGGAACCACACGCCGTCAGGCCCATCACCAGCATCGCACCCAAGAGCTTCTTCGCGGCCATCTGTGAGTCTCCCCCCGCGCGGCATTGCGCGGCGCGGGGGGCCAAGGCACGCCCCGTGCCAGCGCGCCCGTCAGAGGGGGACCGGCGTCACGCCCCCGTGACGGTGGTGCGTGGATGCTCCGTGCAATCCGGTTGCGTCTGTAAAGAAACGTCACGTTCCGCGGCGAATCCCCAGCCATCCCGAGGACTTGCATGGTTTTCCGGGAGTGCCGTTTTTGCGGACATGCGGGGAGCGCCCCTGTCCCAGGTGGAGACAGGAGCGGGGAGGGCGGAATTCTTCAGCCGATGATCATGTCCTCGCGCTCGAGGGTGCCTTCCTCGAAGCGGCGGAGGTTGAAGCGGGTGAAGAGCTCGTCGGAGTCGCCGGAGGTCATCCACCGGGCCATCCGCTCCGCGACGGCGGGGGCCATCATGAAGCCGTGGCCCACGAAGCCGGACAGCTGCAGCAGGTTGTCCAGGCCGGGGGTGCGCCCGAGGATGGGGTTGTTGTCCGGGGTGACGTCGTAGAGGCCGCCCCACTGGCGCAGCACCTTCACCTGGTTCACGTGCGGCAGCTGCTCCGTGAGGGCCTGGGCGAAGCGCGCCACGAAGCGCAGGGTGCTGCCCATGTTGGGGCCGGCGGGCTCCTTCGGGTCGCCCATGCCGCCCACGATTTCACCGCGCATGGACTGGCTGAAGTACAGGCCCGTGTCGAGCACCGACACCAGCGGCGACAGGAAGGGCTTGAGCGGTTCGGTGCTGAGGATCTCGTGGCGGTGCGGCTCGTTGGGCAGCTTCACGTCCGCGAGCTTCGCGACCGCGGGGCTCCACGCGCCGGAGGCGAGCACCACGGTGTCGCAGGCGATGTCGCCCCGGTCCGTCTTCACCTTGCGCACCTGGCCGTTGCTCGTCTCGAAGCCGGTGACGTTGGTGTACGTCTCCACCTTCACGCCGCGCTTCACACAGCCCTGCGCGTAGCCCCACAGGAAGGCCCAGGGGAAGATGACGCCGTCCTCCGGGTTGTAGGCCGCCGTCACGCAGTCCTTCATCGTGAGATCCGGGACGATCTGCCGCGCCTCGTCCGCGGTGATGATGCGCGTGGGCACGCCGTACTTGTTGTGCAGGGCGGCGTTGCGATCCAGCCGGTACGCGGTGTCCTTGCGCTTGGCCAGGAACAGGTAGCCACCCTGGCGCAGCCACACGTTGACGCCCAGCTCGCGCGCGAAGCCCTTCATCAGGTCGATGGAGCGCTTGGCCAGCTCAATCAGCGCCGGGGTGCCCCACTGCATGCGCACGCCGCCGCCATTGCGGCCGGACGCGCCCGCGCACAGGTAGCCGCGCTCCAGCACGACGACGTCCGTCTCACCGCGCAGGGCCAGGTTGTACGCCAGCGACAGGCCCATGATGCCGCCGCCGATGATGACCACCTTCGCCTTCTGGGGCACCGGCCCTTCCGGGCGCAGCGCGGACGGGAAGTGCTCCAGCTCCTGGGGCACGCCGCCCACGGGCGGGACGGACTCGTCCACCGGGGCGCTGGCGAGCACGCGCAGCTCCGTGGGGTACAGCGGCGGGCGGGGCGTGAAGGGGACCACGGCCTCCGGCTTGAGCGCCGGGGCCTTCTGCTTGAGCAGCGCGGCCACCGCGGCGTGGCAGCTCTTGCCCTGGCAGATGCCGGTGCCGAAGCCCGTGTAGCGCTTCACCGACTCCACGTCGTGGTAGCCGCGCTCGATGGCGTGCTCCACGTCCGTGACGGTGACGTCCTCGCAGGTGCAGACGAGCGCCTTGCTCATGACAGCCCTCCCATCAGCGCCTGTGCCGCGCGCGCGCCCATGGCCGCGGCGTCCTTCGCCGTGCCGACCTTCGCCACGTCACCCGCGACGAACACGTCCGCCGCCTGCGTGCGCCCGTCCGCGTCCGCCTCCACCCGGAAGTGGCCCGCGTCCGCGTCGAACTCCACCTTCGCGCCGCCCTGGCGCGCCAGCTCGAAGCCCGGCGTCACCGGCACGGACACCACCACCGCGTCGCACGACACCTTCTGCTTGCGCCCGCCCTGGGGCGTGAAGCTCAGTGCCGTCACGCCGCGCAGGCCGTGGGCCTTGAGCCCGTCACCGATGACGGCCTTGGGGTGCGCGTTCGCGGGCAGCGGGCCCTTCAGGTCCACCACCGCCGCCACCTCCACGCCGCGCTGGGTGAACAGGTGCGCCAGCGCGTGCAGTTCCGCGCCGTGGCCCACCAGCGTCGCCACCTGGGGCGCCACGTCGTGCTTGCGCAACAGCAGGCTCGCCGCGCGGCCCGCGATGACGCCGGGCAGGTCGTTGTTCTCGAAGGGGAGGGTGGGGGGATGGCCGCCCACCGTGAGCAGGAAGCGCTTCGCGTAGACCTTGAGCAGCCGCAGGTTCGACGCTTCCTTCGACGCCACCGCCAGGTAGCGGCCGTGCTCGTCGTCATACAGGCCGATGACGGTGGCGTTCTTCACCACGCTGCCCTGCGGGAACGCGGTGGCCTCCGGCACGAAGGGCGCGTTCTCCTCCGGGGCGCCGTGGGCCAGCCGTCCGCCCAGGTTCGCGTCGCGCTCGAAGAGCATGAAGGGGACGCCCTGTCCGGAGAACACCCGCGCCGCCTCCAGGCCCGCCGCCCCGCCGCCCACCACCGCGACGGAGGTGTGGAAGGTGCGAGGGGGCAGGGGCTCAGGGCCCGCCTCCTTGGGCAGCAGGCCCAGGCCGGCCAGCTGCCGGGCCACGCGCGCCATCACGTCCTCCGCCACCGGCACGCCCGCGAACATCTCGTGGTGGTCCAGACGCTTGGGGAAGAACCAGTCGATGGTCTCGAAGATGTCCACCTTCGCGGACGGGTACGCGTTCTGCCGCTCCAGCCGCATGCCCTCCTTCGCGGGGGTGCGGCAGGTGTAGACGTTGGGCAGCCCGTCCACGCGCATGAGGCAGTGCGAGCAGGCCGCGGCGAAGCAGTACGGCCCGCGCGGGCGGTGGTACTTCACGGAGCGGGAGAGGACGTTCTCGCCCGCGGCGATGAGGGAGCACGCCACCGGCTCGCCTTCGATGGCGGGGATGCTCTCGCCCTCGAGGTCCACGGTGATGGCCCTGCCGCGCGGGGTTGCGTCTGGGAGGCGTCGCATGGGTGCCGCGCAAAATGGCGCACCCGACGGAGCCGGTCAAAGCCTGTCAGCGCCCGCCCGCTCTCCGTCAACACCCGGTCACGACAGCGCAGGTGATGGCGCGCGAGCGTGGCACTTGTTGGAGAAGGAAAAGCCCCACTCCCGGTGCGCTTGGGAGCGGGGCTTCATGATGCGGTGTGGCAATCCAGGGGGCCGTGAGGCCGGATGCGTCAAACCGGGTTCTCGCTCCGGGGGAAGATGGGCTCCGGCATGCCCCGGCCGCGGTAGCCGAACCGGGTGCGGATGACCGCGCCGAAGGCCAGCGGGGTGAGGATGAGGTTGAGGAAGACGCCCAGCACCGGGATGTGGCTCACCAGGAGGATGAGGCCCAGGCCCAGGGCGAGCACCACCGCCTGCGTCTTGCGTCCGCGCAGCACCGGCAGCCGCGTGCCCACCTCGCTGGCGATGGCCGCGTAGCCCAGCGCCGTGCCCAGCATGGAGGCGACCAGGAGGGCGAACGCCACCGGGATGCCGATGAGCGTGATGCACAGGACGATGGTCAGCGGGATGAGGGCCGCCATGCCCACCAGGCCCACCCAGAAGTTGCGGGCGGGGTTGGCGCGGATCTCATCGCCCAGCTCCTTCATGCGCGCCGGGAAGAACATCTGCCCCAGGAAGCCCAGGCCGAAGAGGAGCGCGAACTGGAGGATGAAGGACGCCAGGCCTCCGCCGCGGTCGTGGTCGTCATCGTCGTCGGAGGGGTCCACCGACGCGTCGTGGTGCTGCCCCTCCTGCATGCCGCGCTTGATCTCACCGGCCACCATGCGGCCCAGGCCCGCGCCGCCGAAGGACTCCAGGCTGCCCTCCACGATGGCGCCGTCGGCCTTCTGCACCTGACCGCCGAAGGCGGACACGTCGCCCTCCACCCGCGCGTTGGGCCCCAGGAGGACGTTGCCGCCGAAGGCGTGCACGTCTCCCTCCACGAGGCCCTGGATCTCCATGTTGCCGCCGAAGGCGACCGCGTCGTCCTCCACGGTGCCCTTCACGATGAGGTTGCCGCCGTAGACGACGGCGCTCTCCACGGACTCGCCCTCCTTCACCTCCAGGTTCTGTCCGCGCGCCACCACGTCCCGGGCGCCGCGCTTGCCCTTCTTGTGCTTGAAGCTGTCGCGGAAGTTGCGGATCTCCTCGCGGACGCGCTGCTTGGCCGCTTCCGCCTCTTCCTTCATGGCCAGCCTGGCTTCGTCGCGGGCGCGCTTCGCCTCTTCACGGGCCTGCTCGCGCTCGCGCTCCGCCTCTTCGCGGGCCAGGGCGCGCTCCTCGGGCGTCGCGTTCGCGTCCATGGCGGGCGGCGCGGGAGGCGCCGGCGGCGCGGGCGGGGTGGCGGCGATGACGGGCGGAGCGACGGGCGGCGTGGGGGCGTTGGCCGTGGGGCTTGCGCCGGACTCCTTCTCCTTCGCGGTCAGCGGGCGCAGCGTGAAGATGGAGCCGTCCTGCTCCAGGTGGAGCGAGTAGGCGCGGGCCACGGTGCGCAGGGCCTGCTCGGCGCTGATGCCGCGCAGCCGCACTTCGGCCGGGGTGTCCAGGTCGCCGGTGACGACCAGGTTCAGGCCGCCCTTCTCCGCGATGGTCTTGAGCGCGTCCCGCAGCGAGCCGCGGAAGCTCACGTCGATGGTGCGGGCCGGCGCGGTGGCGGCAGCGGCGGGGGCCGGGGCGCCTTCCGCGAGCGCCACGGGGGCGCCGAGGAGGAGGGTCGGAAGCAACAGGCGGGGGAGGATCTTCATGGTCACGCTCAGGCTTCGGAGAGGGACGGAGGAGGGGTGCCGGCCAGGCGCTTCAGGCCGAACAGCGACGTGAACACGACGAACGCGACGATGCAGGCCACCGCCAGCCCCGCGGTGCTCCACAGGGCGTGCGCACCGCTGAACAGGCCTTCCACGAACGCACGGCTGTCACGCACGCTGGACGCGAACGCGGTGCCCATGCGGCCGAGCGCCCTGTCGTTGCTGAACAGGAAGCCCAGACCCACGCCCAGGGACGTGAGCAGGATGGCCAGGCCCGTCCACACCTCGCGGCGCTGGGGGACGGGGCTCTCCGCGACGCGGGCCATCACGTTCACGACCAGCGACGGGGGCGGCAGCGGATCCGCCAGCCGGAACAGGTCGTTCTCCAGCAGGCGGTGGTCCTCCATCAGGGCGGCGCACGCCTCGCACTCCGCGGCGTGATCCAGGGCGGGGCCCTCACCGGCCTCCAGCTCCGCGAAGAGGACCTCCAGGTCGGGGCAGGGGGTGGGGCTCATCGCGTCTCCTCTTCGGCGGGCGCCATCTTCTTGCGAAGCTTCTCACGGGCGCGGAACAGGCGGGCCATGATGGTCCCGGGCGCGCAGCCCATGATCTGCGCGATCTCCTTCGTGGTGCGCTTCTGGACGTAATAGAGGGCCAGCACCTCACGGTCGTCCACGGAGAGCGTCTCCATGGCGGCCTCCAGGGACTGCCGCTCCTCGCGCGCGATGGCCCCGTCCTCCTGGGACGCCTCGTTGCTGGGGAGCACCTCCTTCATGGGCTCCAGCTCCTCGGTGCGCACCTTGGTGCGGCGGCGGAGCAGGTCCAGGCAGAGGTTGCGCGTGATGGCGAGCACCCAGAGGTCGAACGGGCGCGCGTCGTCGTAGCGGTGGAGGTTCTGGTACGCGCGGAGCAGGGCCTCCTGCGCGACCTCGGCGGCCTCCGCCTCGCTCTGCAACAGGCGCAGCGCCAGGCCGTACACCGGGCGCTGCACGCTGCGAACGAGCGCTTCGAAAGCGGACGGGTCCCCCTTGCGGGCGGCCTGCACGTCCGCCTTCCAGGGGAGCGGGGCGGCGTCCTCAGCCATCAGCATTCCGATGGCCATGGGGAGCGAGTCGAGGGCAAGAGCGTTCACGCCTTGAATTACGGGCGCGGCGAAAGGCCATTGCGCTGCCCTCGAACATCACTTCCGCTTCTGTTTTTTCGCGGACTTGGCGGCGGCCAGGCGCTGCTTTTCGGCCTTTTCCGCCCGGCTTTCGGCCTTCGCCTGCTTGCGCTGCTTCTGCTTCGCCCGGAAGCCCAACGGAATCTCCGGCTCGGGAGCAGGCGGGGGGGCGGCCCGGACCTCATCCAGGTCCGGGAGCGCTTCACGGGGCGCGCGGGCCGGCCGGCCGATGCGGCCAGGCGGGCGTGCTTCCTTGGCTGGCGTGGCGGCACGGCCGTCGCGGCTGCCGGTGCCCGCCCGTGCGGGGCGCTCGGAGGTGGCCGGACGCGCGGCCGGGCGCGTCGAGCGGTCCGCCAGGGTGCGGTGGCGCGAAGGGCCTTCGGAGGCACGCGCGGCGCTCCGGGCCTCTTGCACCCGCTCCTCTTCGCGCTCGGTGGTGACCAGGCGCGGGCGCTGCGAGGTGCGGATGTCCTCCTTCGAGTCCTCCGAGTACTCGAAGTGGAACAGGCGCTTGATCACCAGCGTGGCGTACGCGCCCGGGGGCAGCGTGAAGGCCACGTTGACCTTGATGTCGCCGCGGTTCACGTCGTCGTTCTGCGTGCGGCCCACGACGAGCTTGTGCGGGAACATCACCAGCGGGCGCTGCTCCTCCTTGAAGTAGAGCATCCGCTCCGCGCCCTTGATGCGCAGGTCGGCGAGCTTGAGCTTCTCCTTGCCCAGCACCCAGGTCATGGCCTCCGCCACCTTCGGATCCTCGAAGGTGGAGTCCGGCCCCACGAGCGGGAAGGTCTTCTCCCGCAGGATGTGCAGCACGTCCGGGGTCGCGTCCCGGTAGTGCAGCAGCGTGCCGGCCTGGTAGCGCATGGGGAACATGGCTTCGCGCGGCAGCATCAGCTGGAGGTAGCGCCGGACGCCCTCGTTCCAGAGGAAGCTCTGGTACTCGAAGAGGATCATCGCCCGGTAGTCCGAGTCGATCTGCAGGAACGCGCGGAGCCAGTCGCCCGGGTGCTCACGCAGGGAGCGCAGGATGCGGTGGTACTTCTTCGCGCCCTCGAAGGGCACGCGCGCGTCCCAGCGGCCCCAGTTGTCGCGCCAGAAGCCCTTCACCTTGGCGTCCTCGGTGCGGTCCAGGTCCGAGGGGCGGGCGAAGTAGTTGTGCAGCGCGGCCTCGAAGTCGCCCCGGATGAGGTCCTTGGCGATGAAGCCCTGGCCGTGCTTGATCGCGCCGAAGCGCTGGCTGTCGAAGTAGTTCACCACGCCCAGCCGGTTCACCTCCGCGGCGGCCAGGTTCAGTGGCGCCAGCGAGTCGCGCGTGAGGGCGCGCACGGTGACGGAGAAGCGGTTGGAGGTGATGTTCTTCGCGGACAGCGGCTTGTCCGTCCGGCCCAGGAACTTCAGGCGCAGGTCGGGCTCCTGCATGTCCACGTCCGCGCCGTCCACGGCGATGATCTGCTCGGTGCGGCCCTGCTTGTCCTTCAGGCCGCAGTAGCTGATGGCGCCAGGCTTCAGGCCGAACGCGTCACGGATTCGGTTCACTGCGTCAAAGGTGGACAGCTTCTGCTTGTCCATCAGGTAGACGCGATGCTTGCCGCTTTCGACCTCGTCGAAGCGGTAGGACTCCTTCACGGAGAAGTCCTCGGGTTTTTGCTTGATTCGCACGACAGCCCCCTTACCACGCGGACGCGCGGAATGAAGCGTTCGCGCCGGAAATGGGCATAACCTGCAACCCCATGAGAAACCTTCCCGCCCTGATCCTTTTGGGGCTCGCCGGCCTCGCCGTGGGGTGCGCGACCCCGCTGTCCACCATGCAGACGGCGAAGACGCTCTCACCGGGGCAGGTCCAGGTGACGGGCAGCATGGGCGTGTTCGTCCCCGTGGGGACGCTGGCGTCGGTGGTGGACGTGGGCATCGACCAGGGGCTCGAGGCGAAGCGCGCCATCGAGGAGGACCGGCCCTACACCCTCACGGAGGAGGACCAGCAGCGCCTGCTGACGGCGGGCCTGGCCCTGGCGGTGGCCCCGCCGGGGGTGAACCCGGAGCTGATGGTGCGGGTGGGGCTCCTGGACGGGTTCGACGTGGGCGGGCGCTACAACGGCAACGCGCTGCGCTTCGACGGCAAGGTGCGCCTGGCCCACGGCGGGCCGGGGCCTCGCCGCTCCTATGACCTGGCGCTGGGGCTGGGGGTGTCCAAGTACCTGTTTTCCGGAGCGGTGATGGACGTCCTGGAGGTGGTCCAGCTGGGGGACTTCAGCCGGACCGACGTGGAGGTGCCGCTGTACCTGAGCGCCGAGTACGGCGACGTGTTCAAGCTCTACGGCGCCCCCAAGTACGTCTTCAGCCACACCCGGCTGGACGCCCAGCTGGTGGACTTCTCCCAGCAGGGCAAGCCGGTGACGGGCTTCGACGCGAGCCTGCCGTCCACGGTGAACAGCCACTTCGTGGGCTCCACGGTGGGCTTCGCGGTGGGCTACAAGTACGTGCACTTCTACGCGGAGCTCACCGGGGGCTACGTCTTCTGCAACCCCCACGTCTTCGGGCAGAAGCGGGACCTGGGCGGGATGACCTTCCTGCCGTCCGTGGGCCTGGGGTTCCGGGCCCCCGAGCGCCGCCCGGCCGCCTCCGCGAACCCCGCCACCCCGGGGACGCTGGCCCCGCCCTCCACATGAGCGGGAGGACGGGGCAGGGGACTGACCGGCCGTACAGGGCGTTGGTGGCATGGACCCAGGGGCGCTTCGCGAGCGTTCCTTTGGGGCGGAAGGCTCTGGTAGTGTCCGGGCCGGTGAGGATTCGCGCGTGAACCAGGCACCCGCCCCATTCCCGCCCAGGTCCGGGTCGCACCCGCGCGGGCCGCACCTGACGGGGCGGTTCGCGGACGGGACGCTGGGGGAGTTTCCCCTGGGCCCCACCACGTCGCTCGGCCGCCATCCGTCCAACACGCTGCGGCTGGTGGACCGCGAGGTCTCCAAGGAGCACGCCACCATCGAGAAGGTGGGGCGCGACTTCGTGCTGCGCGACCTGAACTCGTCCAACGGCACCTTCGTCAACGGGCGCCGGGTGACGGGGGAGATGCGCCTGAAGGACGGGGATGAGATCGCCCTGGGCTCCTCGCGGCTCGTCTTCCACAGCGGCGAGGCCGCGCCCGGCGGAGCCAACCCGCCCACGCTGCCGGGCGTGACGGTGGTGGCCAACGCCGTGTCCATGCCGGCCTTCCTGGCGCAGATGGACCAGGTGCCGCAGAACTTCCGTCCGGCCGACCAGGTGACGGACACCGCCGCGCTGCGCCGGGACTACGAGAAGCTGCGCATCGTCCACGAGTTCCACCGGCAGGTGAGCCTCAAGGGCACCCAGGATGATCTGTTCGAACAGATCCTGAAGGTCGCCTTCGAGCTGCTCGCGGCCGACCACGGCGTCATCCTGAAGGTGGGCCCGCAGGGGGAGTTCATCCCGGCCGCGGTGCACCACCGGCAGGGCAAGCAGGTGAACGTCATGCTGTCGGACACCGTGCTCAAGCGCGTGGTGGAGACGGGCAAGGCGGTGCTCACGGCGGACGCCATCATCGACGAGCGCTTCTCCGCCGCGGAGAGCATCGTGGCGCAGGGCATCCGCTCCGCCATGGCCGTGCCGCTGCTCGTCAATGGCGACATCATGGCGGTGCTGTTCCTGGACAGCCGCCAGCAGATCAACGCCTTCTCGGAGAAGGACCTGACCATCCTCTCTGGCATCGCCGCGCAGGCGGGCATCGCGCTGGAGAACGCGGCCCTGGCGGAGCAGATCCGCAACGAGGCGGTGACGCGCGCGGAACTGTCGCGCTTCCTGTCCAAGGCCGTGGCGGACGCGGTGATCAACGGCGGCACGGAGGACCTGCGCCAGAGCCGGCTCGCGGAGGTGAGCTGCCTGTTCGCGGACATCCGTGGCTTCACCACCCTGGCGGAGAGCGACTCGCCGCAGGAGGTGGTGTCCATGCTCAACAGCTTCTTCAGCGCCATGGCGGACGTGGTGTTCCGCTACGAGGGCAACCTGGACAAGTTCATCGGGGACTGCGTGATGGCGGTGTGGGGGCCGCCGTCGTCGCACCCGGATGATCCGGCCCGGGCCCTGCGCGCCGCGCTGGAGATGCAGGACGCCGTCACGGAGCTCAACCGGCAGCGCGTGCTGGACGGCAAGAAGCCCATCGAGGTGGGCATTGGCGTGAACACCGGCCAGGCCGTCGTGGGCTACATGGGCAGCGCGGAGCGGCACGAGTTCACCGCCATTGGCGACACCGTGAACACCGCGTCGCGGCTGTGCGGCATCGCGAAGAGCGGCGAGGTGCTGGCGTCGGAGGCCACGGTGCGCAAGTCCGGGCCGGGCTTCGACGTGGAGGAGCTGCCGGTGCTGCAGGTGAAGGGCAAGGAGAAGGGCGTGCAGACCTTCCGCGTCCACGGCGCGGAGCTGACCACTTCCACCTCCCGCAAGGTGCGCTGACGGTGCGCTCCTCGTCCATGACGACGACCCAGTCGTGCCCCAACTGCGGCACGGTGCACGACACCCGGGTGTACGTGAGCGGCCAGAAGGTGACGTGCCGCTGCGGCATCCGCTTCGAGGTGCGGCGCGCGGACGTGTCCGGCATCCATCGCCCGGCCGAGCCGTCGGGCATCCGTCCGGCCGACAAGGGCCACGACGAAGCAGGCATCGCGGTGACGTTCACGCCGCGCACGGCGGATGATCCGCCAGAATCGAAGTCACCTTCCGCGGCTCCGGGTGTTGGAGCGGGCAGGATGGACTCGGTGGGACAGGAGATGAGGGCCGGCTCCGTCCCAGGGGGCAACGAGATGAACATCCCGCGACCGGATGGCGTGGGGAAGGCGGACGAGGGTGAGGTTCCCGCGGGGGTGGTGCCTGCCTCCGCGGAGGGCCGCGACGCGCCTTCGTCCGGAGTGGCATTGCCCGCGGCCGACCCTTCGGCTCCGGAGCTGATCAGTGCCACGCTGGTGCGCGCGGAGTCGCTGGGGGTGAAGGCCCCGCGCGCGCCGGTGAACACGGGCATCCGCGACATCGAGAACGCGGAGACGATGCTGACGGGCCAGAAGCCCCAGCTGCCGGGCCTGGAGCTCCTGGAGGTGCTGGGGCGCGGCGGCATGGGCGAGGTGTGGCTCGCGCGCCAGCGCTCCCTGGGCCGCACGGTGGCGGTGAAGGTGCTGCCGCCCCGGCTGGCGAAGGACGAGGAGTTCGTGTCGCGCTTCGACAAGGAAGCGACGGCGCTCGCGGCCCTGAGCCACCCGAACATCGTGCAGATCATCGACCGGGGCGTGCAGGGCGAGCACTACTACTTCGTCATGGAGTACGTGGAGGGCCAGTCGCTGCGCCACGCGCTGAGCGGCAGGGATCCGCTCACGCCCTCGCAGGCGCTGAAGGTGCTGCTCCAGGTGGCGCGCGCCGTGGAGTGCGCGCACGCCAAGAACATCATCCACCGCGACCTGAAGCCGGAGAACATCCTGCTGGATGGGCGGCTGCACGCGAAGGTGGCGGACTTCGGCCTGGCCGGCATCCGCGAGCCGGATTCGGAGAAGCAGCTCACCGCGACCGCGGTGGCCATGGGCACGCTCAACTACATGGCCCCGGAGCAGCGCCGGGACGCGAAGAACGTGGACGGCAGGGCGGACCTCTTCTCCCTGGGCGTGATGATGTACGAGGCGCTCACGGGCGAGCTGCCCGTGGGCCGCTTCAAGCTGCCGTCCGAGCGCGTGCGCGGCCTGGACCCGCGCCTGGATCCGGTGGTGGAGTGCCTGCTGGAGACGGACCGCGAGGCCCGCTACGCCAACGCCACGGAGGTCTGCGAGGCGCTGGAAGCGCTGGTGTCGGCCTCGTCGTCGCCGCACGTGGTGGCGCCCGCGTCGGCGCTGGCGCGCGCGCAGCCCTCGCACGTGGCTCCGATGAAGTCCCCGACGCCCGCGGAGACCGCCGTGCTGGAGGCGCTCCACGCGGGCTGGGGCCGGGTGCGCACCGGCCTGTCCGTGGTGGGCGGCCTGGCCGTGCTCGGCTTCGCGGTGCGCGCCTTCGTGGGCTTCGGGAGCCTGACCGCCACGCCGATCGTCTCGGATCCGGTCCCTCCGGTCATGCACTTCCCGGCCAACACGGAAGGGGAGGTGTTCTCCGGCCTGAAGCTCACGCCGCCCGCGGCCGGCTCGGCCAGCGCCACCCTGGAGCTGGGCTTCGAGCAGGGCGAGGAGGAGATCAACGTCCACAGCGGCACGTGGACCATGGACCAGGGCGAGCTGCGCGTCGTGCAGGCCGGACGGGAGGCGGACGGCAAGCTGGTGCCGCGCGCGTACCTGGCGCACCGCTACTTCACGAGCGACGACTTCACGGCCGAAGTGCTGATGGACGTGAACCCGCTGGGGAAGCAGTGGTCGGTGGAGGAGGACGGGCAGCACTTCGGCGAGCTGGCGTTCCGCATCCGCGACGTGCAGGTGTCCGTCTTCGCCATCCCCGACGCGGGCATGCGCCTGTCGTGGCGCTACTTCTCCCCGGACGACGGGCATGAAGTGGTGGGCAACAGCGCGGAGGACACCAAGAACCTGGTCCAGGACGAGATGCCGGTGCCCAAGACGGGCCCCTTCCTGGTGAAGCTCCAGCTCAAGCGGCAGAAGAGCGGCGTGCGGGTGGACGCCTTCCTCAACAAGAAGCTCTTCGCCTCCAAGGTGCTGCCGGGCTTCGAGGGCCGCGTGGGCAAGCTGGCCCTGGGCTGCCGCAACCTCGAGTGCACCTTCGATGACCTGAAGGTCGTGGGGCCGCTGCAGGAGCGCCCCGTGCGCCGCGTCGCCCCCGAGTAGTCGCCCGGGCCCCGGGGATGGGGCTTGCCGCCCCGTCCGCCCGTTCCCACCTTGCTCCCGCCGGGCTCCGCCATCGCGGGGCCGTCCGGCACGCGGGCGGGGGTGGGGCATGGCCGTGGACCTGGACCTGGGGCGCGTGCTCCTGCTGCCGCTCTGTGGCGTGGGACTGGCCCTGCTGCTCTGGGCGACCTTCACCCTGGGAAGGACACCCACGGGCGCGCGGCCGCGCTGGATGCTCGCGGGCTTCGGGGCGCTGGCCCTGGGCCTGGTGCTCTTCGTCCCGTGGATGCGGGGGACGCCGCTGGTGCCCGTGTCGCCGGACGTGCTGGTGAAGGCGCTGGGCGGCGTGCTGCTGGTGCTGGCCGCGGGGGTGTCCGCCCGGGGTGCCCGGGTGCGCCTGCGGGCGGATGCGCTGCGCGGCGCCGCGCCCATGCCGCTGGATGAGGCGGTGGAGGCCCTGCGCGCGGGGCGGTCCCCGGGCTTTGGCGTGTACCGGGGCCAGCTGGACTCCGTGGACACGCTGACGTCGCCGGGCGGCGTGCCGTGCGCCTTCTACGACGCGGCGGTGCACGCGGTGGGGACGCATGGCCGCAAGGGGCCGCTGTTGTCGCGGGAGCGCGCGTACTCGCCGGTGCTGCTCCTGAAGGGCGAGCGCACGCGGGCAACGGTGGGGTTCGCGCCGTCCGCGCTGCTGGCGCCGGTGGAGGTGCGGCGGTGCCCGGCGGCGCCCGCGCTCACCCGGGCGGAGCTGCTGGGGGCGCCCGCGCAGGCGCTGTCCTGGGAGCGCGTGGGCGTCCCCGGGGAGGCGTGCCTGGTGGTGGGGGAGCTTCAGCGCGGGTCCCGCGACGGCACCTACGAGCTGCGCGGGCGCGGCGGGCGTCCGGCGCTGATGGTGCTGGGGGAGGGGGCCACGGGCACCGGCGGGGAGTTGTCCCGCCGGGCCTGGAGGCACTTCGCGGCGGCCGGGGCGCTGTCCCTGGCCGCCGTGTTCATGCTCGCCCGGACCCTGTGAGGCCCGGGCGGAGGGGCGGGACGGCTACCCCGGATCGATCACGCAGTTGTTCGGGCAGCTGTCGTTGTTGTTGGTGTTGCCGTCGTCGCAGGTCTCGCCGAAGTTGTACTGGGTGATGCCGTCGCCGCAGCGGGCGTTCCAGATGCAGGTGAGGCTGCACTTGCCGTAGCCCGGGCCGTTCTCGCTGCCGTTGTCGCACGTCTCGCCCGGATCAATCTTCTTGTCGCCGCAGGTGGATTCGCACGTGGTGCGCTCGGTCCGGAAGTTGGTCAGGGTCAGCTTGTACGACGACGCGCTCTGGTGGCGCTCCGCCTGGAACACGACGACCTCGTAGATCTTGCCCTTCTGCAGCTTCAGGTTGGACACGGTGGTGGCGTTGGCCAGGTTCACCGAGCCGTCGAGCGCACCGTGGACGCCACCCAGGTCCAGGGCGAGCGTGCCGTCGATGTACACCCAGACGTCGTCGTCACCGTTGAACTCCAGCAGCTCGTTGCCCTCGAACTGGAACCAGTAGCGCGTCTCGCTGGTGAAGCTGAAGTTGTGGTTGTTGGCGCCGAGGTTCTCCAGGCCCAATCCCACCCAGCCGCTCTTGTCGAGCGGGAAGAAATTCGGGTTGTCGAACCGGTAGATGGCGCCGGTGGTGCCCACCCGGTCCAGCTTCAGCGTGCTGACCTCCGTGATGTTGATGCCCTCCACGTCGGTGTACCACTGGTTGAAGTTCGTCGCGCCGCTGGTGGTCGCGGAGGTCACGCCCTCCTTGGCGTAGGTCGGCTTCCCCTTGGCGTTCAGCTTGCCCTCGTAGACCTTGCCCGTGATGAACTCTTCCCTGCCATTCTTGTCGTCGAAGTCCGGGTGGATGGCGGCCGGGTACTTGCCGCCCACGGGCTGTCCCTTGCCGCGGAAGTCGCGGTAGACGACCGGGATCTCCACCGAGGCCGGCGCGGTGTCCTGGACGTTGCGGCACGCGAAGCCGTTCTCCAGCTTGCACTCGGACGAGCAGCCGTCGTTGCTGCGCGTGTTGCCGTCGTCGCACTCCTCGGTGGTGTCACCGGGGAGGATGACGCCGTCGCCGCAGCGCGACGCGCAGACGCCGTTCTTGCAGCTGGGCTCCAGCACGCACAGCGGCGAGCAGCCATCGCCCATGTCGTGGTTGCCGTCGTCGCACTGCTCGGTGCCTTCCTTCTTGCCGTCGCCGCACTTCGTCTTCGTGCACGGCTGGTTGATGGCATCGCACTTGTAGCCCGGCTCCAGGCGGCAGGTCTTGCTGCAGCCGTCGCCGTTGTTGAGGTTGCCGTCCTCGCACTCCTCCTCGCCGGCGATGATCTTGTCACCGCACTCGGCCGCGCGGCAGCGCTGGCCCTGGAAGGGGCAGGTCCAACCGGTCTCCACGGTGGAGCAGTCCGCCGAGCAGCCGTCGTTGGACTCCCGGTTGCGGTCGTCGCACTTCTCGCCTTCCTCCACGATGCCGTTGCCGCACGCCGTCGCCACGACGCAGGGCCGGCCCCAGCTGGGACACTCGAAGCCGACCTCCACCTCCTGGCAGTCGAACGTGCAGCCGTCGCCGCTCACGGTGTTGGCGTCGTCACAGACTTCGCCCTTCTGGACCTTGCCGTCGCCACAGACCTTGGGGCCCGGGTCATACGAACCGCCGTCGGGCAACGTGTCGCCACCGTCGGTGTTGCCACCGTCCGTGACGCTCGTGCCGCCGTCGTTGTCCGTTTCACCGTTGTCCGGACAGCCTGTGAGGGTGAGGAGGAGGGAAGCGAGCAGGACGCTCGCGAGTCGGGGGAACGGGGGGGAATGTTTCAGCATGAAGGAGATGCTGAAAGCCGGTGACCCCAGGTGTCAAATGGATCAGGTGTTTTCTCACCCAGCCGGTGCGTAAAAATGCAGAAAGCCCGTACGGGTGTACAGGCGTCCGCGTATCGCCCTGTCTCGCGGGGCTACATCTGTTCCAGCTCCCGACCCTTCGTCTCGCGGATGAACTTCGCGGCGAAGAAGACGGAGAACACGGCGGCCGCGGCATACAGGCCGTACGCCCAGCCCAGGCCCATGGCCTGCAGCGACGGGAACGTGGCGGACACCAGGAAGTTGGCCAGCCACTGCGCCATGGCCGCGATGGACAGCGCGAGCGCGCGGATGCTGTTGGGGAACATCTCTCCCAACAGCACCCAGACGACGGGGCCCCATGAGAAGCCGAAGAAGACGACGTAGAGGTTGGCGGCGATGAGCGCGGTGGTGCCTGCAGCGCCCTGGAGGACGGGCTTGCCCGCGGCATCCAGCGGCGCGGTGCCGAAGAGGTACGCCATCAGGCCCAGGGTGAGCGCCATGCCCACGGAGCCGATGATCAGCAGGGGCTTTCTTCCCACCCGATCCACGAACGCGATGGCCACCAGCGTGGTGAGGATGTTGGTGACGCTGGTGATGACGGTGATGGCCAGCGAGTTGTGCTCGGAGAAGCCCACCGCCTGCCAGAGGACGCTGGAGTAGTAGAAGATGACGTTGATGCCCACGAACTGCTGGAGCATCGCGAGCACGATGCCGACCCACACGATGGGCAGGAACCCGAAGCGGCCGCCCTTCAGGTCCGCCAGGTGCGGCGTGTAGTTCGTGCGCAGCGAGCGGCGGATCTCCACGACCTTGGACGGCGCGGCGTCCCCCTCGATGTCGCGCAGCACGCCCAGCGCCTCCTGCTCACGCCCCTTCGCGACGAGGAAGCGCGGGGACTCCGAGATGAAGACGGCGCCGATGCCGTAGAGGAGCGCGGGTGGCAGGCCGCTGAAGAACATCCACCGCCACGCGGTGAGGCCGAGCCAGGTGGGATTGGAGGCGGAGCCCGCGTAGAGCGCGATGGCGAAGTCCCCCAGCAGGGCCACGAAGATGCCGGTCACGATGGCCAGTTGTTGCAGGGACGCCAGGCGGCCGCGCAGGTACGCCGGAGCGACCTCCGCGATGTACGTGGGCGCCACGACGCTGGCGAAGCCCACCCCCAGCCCGCCCACCAGCCGCCAGAAGCTCAGGTCCCACAGGGAGAACGCGAGCCCCGACCCGATGGCGCTGATGATGAACAGGGCCGCCGCGAGCATCATCGCGCGCCGGCGGCCGTAGCGGTCCGCGAAGGGCCCCGCGGCGAAGGCGCCCGCGGCCGAGCCGACGAGCGCGGAGGACACCGCCAGCCCCAGGCCCAGGCTGCTCGCGGCGAACTCGGCCTTCAGGGCGGCGACGGTGCCGTTGATGACGGCGGTGTCGAAGCCGAAGAGAAACCCGCCCAGGGCGGCCACCACGGAGATGCCAATGACCCTGCCGGTCCGTGTCTCCCGATCCGCCGGAGGCCGCCTGCTCACCGAGGCATCGATGACATCCGCCATGACGCGCTCCTTCCCCCTGGGACGGGCACGTGTCCGGCCTTCGCGGTACGCACCACGGCCCTGAGAAGAGGTGGCCCCCGTGGCCGCTGAAAGGCAGCCCCGGGCAGGACAGCGCCACGGTGGCCGCTCGCTGGGGGCAGGGCTTTGACGTCGACGGCGGGCCGGGGCTCAGCCCTCGTCCGCCAGGCCGTACTCCTTGAGCTTGCGGGCGAGCGTGTTGCGGCCGATCTCCAGCGTGCGCGCCGCCGCGGTGCGGTTGCCCTTCACGGCCTCCAGCACGCGCAGGATGTGGCGGCGCTCCACCTCCGCCAGCGGAAGGAGGAGCGGCGCGTCCGGCGCTGCGGCGGGAGTTTCCGGCGCGGTGGACTCCGCGGAGGAGGCCGCCCGGTCCAGGGAGGGCAGGGGCAGGTGCTCCTCCAGGATCTCGCCCTCGGACAGCACCACGGCGCTTTCGATGCAGTTCTCCAGCTCGCGCACGTTGCCGGGCCAGCGGTAGCGCTTGAGCCTGGCGAGCGCGGTGGCGCCGAGGCGGGGCACGGGCAGGCGGTGGCGCTTCGCGGCGGTGGCGACGAAGTGGCGGGCGAGCCGCTCGATGTCCTCCGCGCCGCGCTCGCGCAGCGGGGGCAGGAGCAGCTCCACGACCTTGATGCGGTAGTAGAGGTCCTCGCGGAACCGGCCCTCCGCCACCATGCGCGGCAGGTCGCGGTGGGTGGCCGCGACGATGCGCACGTCCACCTTGACGGCCTGCGTGCCGCCCACGCGTTCGAACTCGCGGTCCTGCAGCACGCGCAGCAGCTTGCCCTGCACGGCCTGGGGCAGCTCGCCCAGCTCGTCGATGAAGACGGTGCCTCCGTCGGCCGCCTCGAACTTGCCGGGCACGCGGTGGTCGGCGCCGGTGAAGGCGCCCTTCTCGTGGCCGAAGAGCTCGTTCTCGATGAGGGCGGCGGGCAGGGCCGCGCAGTCCACCTTCACGAAGGGCTTGTCACGGCGGGGGCCGTTGACGTGGATGGCGCGCGCGAAGAGCTCCTTGCCGCAGCCGCTCTCCCCGCGCAGCAGCACGGTGGCGTCCGTGGGCGCGGCCTTCTGCACCAGACGGTAGAGGGCCTTGAGCGGCGGGGCTTCTCCGATGATGCGGTTGAAGAAGTAGCCCACCGGGGCCTGCGGCTGATCCTTCGCGCGCTGGAGCTCCTGGTAGAGGCTGGTGCTCTGGAGGGCGGTGCTCACCTGGGCCGCGATGTCGGTGAGCTTCCGGGTGTCGTCCTCCGTGAAGGGGCCACCGCCCAGGCGGTTGAGCACCTGGAGCACGCCGTACACGGCGCCCGCCGCGTCGCGCAGCGGCACCGCGGCCAGGCTGATGGTGCGGTAGCCCGTCATCCGGTCGATGTCCGCGAAGAAGCGGCGCTCGCCGCGCGGATCCGGCACGTGCACGGGCTCGCCGGCCTCCGCCACGTAGCCCGCCACGCCCTGGCCCAGCTTCACGCGGATCTGCGCGACCTCCGGCAGGTGCGCCGCGCGGCTGAACAGCTCGCGGCGCACCGGGTCCAACAGCCACAGCGTGCCCCGGTCCGCCTGGAGCGTGATGGCGATGCGGTCCACGAGCGTCTGGAGGAAGGCGTCCAGGTCCACCTCGCGCCCGACGAGGCCGCCAAGGGGGAGCAGGACCTGGGACACATCCGGCGGGGACGAGGGCATGGCGGCGGGCAGCGGCGGAAGTGAGAAGGGCGCTGGAGACAGTCTATCGCACGGCTCCGGGCTCGCGGCGCTCATGCGCCCGCCGCGCGGCCCAGGAGCATGCGCTGGCCTTCCCGCGCGGGCTCGGTGAAGGGGAACAGGCCGCGCGCCTGCTGCGCCATGTCCTCCAGCAGCTCGTCCGCGTGGGACGGGTCGTGGTGGAAGAGGAAGAGGCGCCCGGCGTGCAGGTCCTTGGCCACCTTGGCCGCGTCCATCATCGTCGAGTGGCCCCAGCCCTTCTTGGACATGCCCTTCCTGCCCTCGTACTCGTCAGGCGTGTACTGCGCGTCCAGGCACAGCGCGTCCGCGCCCTCGAAGTGGCGGGCCACGTCCGACGTGAGGCGCTCCGGCAGCTCCACGTCCGTGGCGTACACGAAGGAGTGGCCGTCCGCCTCCACGCGGTACGCCATGCAGCCGTCCGGGTGCGGCACGTCGATGGGCGTCACCTTGAAGGGGCCCACCTCCACGGTGCGGCCGTGCAGCGCGGCGCCGAAGGTCATCTTCGAGCGCATGGTGGACAGCGGCACCGGGAACTGCGGCGGGCGCATCTGCTGGGACAGCGTGGACTCCAGCGCCTGGGCACCATTCGCGCCGGGGCCGTACATCGTCAGCGACGTGGTGGGCAGGTACGCGGGCGTGAAGAAGGGGAAGCCCTGCACGTGATCCCAGTGCAGGTGCGAGAAGAACATCGTCGCCTTCTGCGGAGCGCCCTCGCGCATCATGACCTCGCCCAACGTCCGGATGCCCGTGCCCGCGTCGAGGATCAGCCGCTCGCCCTGGCTCGTCACCTCCACGCACGCCGTGTTGCCACCAATGCGCGAGCCCGACACCGCAATGCTGCCCCGAACGCCAAAGAAGCGGATTTCCATGATGGGTCTCCAGATGCGCTGACGCCCGCTGGGGGCGCCCTGACGTGGAGGGGACAGAGCACGTTCGGTGCCAGCGCCAAGGGGCTGGAATCATTGGAGTGGCGGGGGTGGGGCAGGGCGGGCCGCTCCATTCTGGAGCGCTCCGGATGGGGCGGGCGGTCCAATCCGGAGCGGCCCAGTGCGTGGGGGATTCCTGGTAGACCCCGGGGCCATGCCGACGATTGCGTTCTGCACCATCTAGAATCGGCATCGGCCGAAATGGTTGCAGGCATCGCTGGAAGTCCTTGAATTTGTAATGCTTTTGCCTCGTGGACGGCAGGGGACTCCCCCTGGAATGTAGCCCACGTGTTCGCCACGTGCTCGTCCGCCGCACCCACCGTAAGGCGGACCTTTCCCATCTGCTGTTCGAGGTGACCCACGTCGGTCGCGAGGTAGACGGCCGCCGTGATCTGAGGGTTGGCATGGCCCAGCAGTCGCTGCGTGGTGACGAGGTCCCCGGTCGCCTGGTGCACGAGGCTGCCGAACTGCTTGCGGAGTCCGTGGAAGGTGAATCCCTCGGGCAGATTCACTCCAGCTCGCGCGGCGATGTTGCGCAGGAGCGCGGTCACCGGCCAAGTGGCGTACCTCATGCCGCCGGTGCGCGTGGACGGGAACACGAGTCCTTCTGTCGCACCTGCGTTGCGCCGGTATGCCTCCAGCTCCGGCCGGAGCTGCGGATGAACCGGCACGAGACGCTCCTTGCCGCCCTTGGTGGTGTCGCGTCCCCAGCTCCTACGCACGTGGATGACGCCGTTTGCTCCAGCGCTCCAGTCGATGTCTTCCCAGCGCAGCGCGGCCAACTCGCCGCGGCGCAACCCCGTCAAAATCGCGACCAACAGTAGGGGCCGCCACGGCCCGGCCGCTGCGAGCAGGGCCCCAATCTGCTCGGGCCGAAGTACCTTCACAGCTCGTCGCGGCAGCGGCGGGTGGCTCACCGAGGCCCAAGGGTTCTTCTCGATGACGAGGAGCTTCTTGCACGCGTACTCGAAAACGAGGCGGGCCCGGATGTAGAGAACGCGGGTCGTTGTCGCCGCCTGTCCGGCGTCACGAGACTTCTGGAGCAGCGCCTCGCAGTCGGCCGGTGTCACCTGCGTCACGAGCTTCTTGCCGAAGTGCGGCCCGACCCATCGGCGCAGTTGGCTCTGCATGGGCTTGATGCTCGCGAGGTGCTGGCTCGCGGCCATGTACTTCTCCAGAAGCTCCGCGCAGGTGATGGGCGGCACTGGCATCTTCTCCAGGCCCGCACGGACGCGCTCCGCGCGCATCGCCTTCTCGTGAACGAGGCGCTCGGCTTCCGCCTCCATCCGCGCCTCACACGACTCGCGCACCTTCCGGCCCGCCTCGTCGCGGTAGCGCAGCCACCAAGTGCCGTACGTGGGGGACTCGCGCCGCAGCCGCTTGCCGGCAGCGACGAGCGCCTTGCCGACGCGGTTGGGGCGGAAGTAGACGCTCGTCACGGACGCTTCTCCGAGGGCTGCTGCTCCACCCACGCGCGCACCTTCGCCGGGCTGAAGCGGTAGTTGCGCGTCCCCAGCTTCACGAATGGGAAGCCCGTGTTGGCCCGGACCTGCTTCCACACCCAGGCGGTGGACACGCCGAGATAGGCGGCCACCTTCTCAGCTGACCAAAACCCCTCATCGGGCACGGCCGCCAGCCGCGCCCCCTCACCGGAACTGCTCCCGTCACAGCTCATGCTCACCTCGTTGTCGGACTCTGCCGTGGCGTGTGCATCGCGCGCGATGCACGCAGGAGGCCACGCGGAGGAACGAGACACGTCGGGGAGTGCTGTGGCGCGACCCCGTCTCAACACAGGGCGGGTGTCCGCCTCGCGGGATGGTGCGCGGTCGATGTCGGGATGCTCGTGCCCCATGCGAACCCCACCCAGAAACAAAGAGGTGCTCCGCCGACGGACCTAAGAAACGCCGACGGAGCACCGGAGGGCGGGTGTCCCGACATCACTCGGGTGCACCGGCCTTTTCTGGTAGCCAGCCGCACGATGGCGGAGGCCAAGCTCGATTTGGGAGGCGATCCACCGCTTAGGTCACTGCTTCAGCGGACCGCTGGAACTGCGCAATACCTCAAAAGGGGTAACACCAGTCAGGCAGCCGCGCAAGTGGGCATCTCGCGGAAGACCTGAGCACTACATGCCGGCGGGGCGATAGCACTTGCCCTTGTGCTCGTACTGCTTGTCGCCGCACGGCGCCTGCCGGTCAGTGGCAACCCAGCAGGCCCCATTGATCAGGCGCTCACTAGCATCGGGGTCGCAGTCCTTCGTCTTCTGCCCCTTGAGCGGGCGCTTTGGGACCTCAATCGACATCTCAGGTGCATCGGGCGTCGAGGCGGCGAGAACGAGGCCGATGGGCACATGCGGCGGTCGCGTCGGCGTCGGCTCCAGGGCTCCGCTCGGCATCATGATGGAGCCCAGGATGGCGGCGGCTGCGATAACGACGGACACGTAGCCGCTCTTCAGCGTGTTGGTCCAGGTCCGCGCGAGCACTCGCCGGGCTCGCCTCCAGTGTCTGCGCGAGCGCAGGATGGGACCGCGGGGCCGAGCTGGGGCGCGAAGGTGCGCCATGGTGGCGGCCAGTTCGCTGCGCGTGCAGGTGGCCTGCACCATCGCCTTGGCGAGGCTCAAGGCACCCTCTGCGACGCGAGCCACGTCCGCGTCGGATGCGTCCTCTGACACGTTGGCCAGCCGGAAACGCACGCGCGAGGGCGCATGTTCTGTCGCTGCTCGCGCGGAGACGACCATGTCCACATCCACGTCCGGGTGGAAGTCCGGGCGCCGTCCCGTTGCGTGAAGGTCGAGGGACGGGGCGCCCGTCTTCGCATCGCGCACCTGGTACAGGCGACCCAGCAGAATGCGTCGGTAACGGCGGATGATGATGTCGAGCAGTCGCTCATGGCTTCCTGCACGTGGGGCTTTCGTGCTGCTGCCGCCACTGCGCAAGGACACCGACACCGGGCCCTTCCAGATATTCTCTGCCTGCCTCATTCCGCCCCTCGCACAGTCGCTCGCTACGCGGCCTGGCCGCTACTTCCTCGCCCGGGTTTTCTTCGTCGGAGCCTCGGTGGACTCTTCCTGAACAGCCTTGAGGTGTTTCTCGTAGCTCGCGAGCTGCGCTGGCGTTGCGTCCTTTCGCCAAGCCTCCTCCGCCCAGTGAAGCAACTCCTCGATGACCTCGTTCCGGCTGCGGTCCAACGTCCGGGCAATGGCCTCCAGTCGATGCCACTGCTGGATCCGGAGACGCAGCGGGACGGCACGGATGGGGTTGTTGCTGTGGTCAACCAGTACAGGGGACATGAGAACCCTCCGGCGCACCGGGCCGGTTTCAGCGGATCCGGAGTTCGCAGAACTGTTGCGAACCAACTATGGTATCGAAAATAGTTCGAGTCAAATCGGAAGTAGTTTCGGTTTTGGTACTACTTCCAGTTCGACTTGCAGGCGGTTGGCGCCCCTTCTTGGGGGTATGCCTCCTCGTCGCCCCCGGAATCCGTCGCCCGAGCTGCAGCGCCACCGGCAGGTCCGCGCGGACTACCTGCGCGACTTGGCCCATCTCCAGGGCGTGGCCGAGCCAACGCCCCAGCCGCGCGAGATTCCACCCGAGGAACGCTGCCCGACCTGCGATGGCCCGACCTTCATCACTGGGTATGGCCGGGTGTGCAGTCTGGGGCTGCATGACGGGTGAGAGTGTTCATGCCCCTGCGGAGGAGTCCGCAAGCGCTATGCTTGGTCTCCTGGGAGGGACTTGCAAATGCTGAAGGTGTGCTGGGGGGCGGTGATGCTCGCTGCCGCCGTGTTGTCGTTCGTATCGCGAAGCGCAACGGCCGCCGAGGAAGGCGAATGGGCTGAATGGGGTACCGGTGGAGCATCGGACTCGGGCACCATCGGCGTGACCGCGCAGGCTGACGGCGGCAGGGACGTTCCTGAGCCAGCCATGATGAGCGAGGCCGCCGACGACGACCAGCCTTCTTCCATGTTGGAAGGGCGTGATGCTGGGAGCGCCAGGAAAGGGCGTGCCGGCACATTGGCCGCTGATGTGAACGGCTATCAAGATTTGCGCTGGGGAATGAAGCTTCCAGAAGTGCAGAGGCGTATGCCCGGTCTCGAGGAGTCATCCCGAGGGCTGTGGGTGAAAGAAACCGTCGTGGCTGGGTTTCCAGCATTCATTGGGCTCGCGTTTAAGAATGGCAAGCTCAAGGAGGCGACCGTTCAGTTTTCGAGAGAGATACCTCGGGGCCTGAGTCGCGAAGAGCACCGGAGCGCGATAATAAATGCTCTCACCAAGAAGTATGGTGCTCCGAAGAAGGAGGAGGGCTTCCTGGGTGAGCACCAGACTTGGTCAAACGACCGGATGACCATCACGGCATCGGATACCATTCATGGCTACACGGTGACGTACACGAGCCTGCGCCTCCTCAAGGAGGTTGAAGAAGTCTCTCCCGATGGACTGTAGCGGTCACGCCTCTTGGCGGAACCTCACGCCGTCGAGGTTGAACTCCGTCGTGCTGCCGGAGATGGGTGTCACGGCGCCGTCGGACGTGATGCGCACCCGGCCGAAGAGGGAGCCGGAGTCGACGAGCAGGCGCTGCTCATTGAGGGGGCGGTACCCTGGCGGCAGCACGAAGGCTGCCACGCCGAAGGTGCCGTTCCTCATCGCACCGCCCAGCACCACGTCCCCAGCGCTGTTCTTGTAGTAGTTGGGGTTGCGCGGGGCTCCGACGCCCACCCAGCCGGAGGAGCCAATCAGCGTGGCATGCTCGTAGTCTGGGGGCCGTGGCTGCGGGATGACGCGCGTGGAGTCGACGTAGAGCGTGTATGCCAGCGCATTCGCCTTCCCAACGTAGAGCTGGCCGTAGCGAGCGCCTCCGGGGGCGGTGACGCTCGCGCCACGTCCCAGCTCCTGCCAGCCGGCGCCAGCCTGGAGGCGGTCGACCTCGCTGATGCTGAGCAGGTTGAAGTTGCCATCCAGCCAGGCAATCCACAGCAGGCCCTGATAGTTCGCGCCCACGCCCTCGGGGCCCCCGCGCATCAGCGCGCTGGCGAAGTACAGGTCCCCGGGCCGCACCGTGAAGCGTTGACTGCCCAGCTTCGTGTCCACCGCCGTGGGCGCAAGCCGCACGGCGCGGACGCCGCTCAGGACGGTGGAGGACTCCGCAAAGCCGTCTACGCCCCAGGTCCCGGGCGAGAGTGCCCAACCGTCCGGCGGCAGCTCAGGGTCGGACTGCGCCTCGAAGTCCGAGTTCGTCGGCAGCGCGGCATAGGTGACGGTCGGCAGCAGCATGGACGGCGCGACATACCGAGGCTCCAGAGTTACTTCAGTGCTGGACGGCCCTGCGTTGCCCTGCGCGTCGCGGGGGATGACGCGTGCGTAGTAGGCGCGGCCCGCAACCAGGTCCGCCACCTCGAAGCGCGTCGCGCGGCTGTTGGCTCTAAACGTCGCCTGCGAGGGGGTGAAGCTGGAAGAACTGCTGATGTGGAGCTCGTAGGAGTCCCACTCGGGCCCGGTAGCCGCTGGCGTCCACGCGAGGCTGAAGCCGTTGACGGTGTTCGTCACCGTCAACCCGGACGGCGCGGACGGCCCCGTGAATGGAACGCTCGGCGCGACCCCCGGCCGCGACTCCTTCGACGCCCAGACGGCGAGGCTTGTGGACGGGCGCCCGCGCAGCTCGAGCTTCGTGCGCGCCTCGCCGCTGGAGGCCGCTTCGAAGTCGACGGACTGGATGGCCAGCGCCTGCGCGGAGTCGAACCGCACGCCGTCGGGCTGGACCTCGATGAGGTCCGACGGCTCCAGGTACCAGTGAATCCCGGGGAGCGTCAGCGTCATGCTCAGCGCCGATTCGGAGAGGTCCGAGAGCCCGGCGTTCGCCAGGCGCAACGCCTCCGCCCCGGTGTCAATGAGGTCGGATGCCTTCAGCGCAACTCTCATCCACCGACGCCCGACGAGGGCGATGCTCGCGGCGTTGCTGACCTCCACCGTCTTGCGCTTGCGCGCGCCGGTTGCGTCGAGGTCCGCCTTGTCGGAGTACACCACCTGCACGACGTTTCGCACGTGCTCCAAGCTCTGTCGCACCGGGGACGCGTCCAGGTAGTAGTCCGGACTGTAGCTCGCGACCGGCGTCAGCGTCGTGCGGTCAGGGCTCCAGAGCGTGAGCGCGAAGGCGTTCGCGTCCGGACGCCAGCGCATGCGGACGTCCCAGCCAATCTGCTCGGCGAGGAAGCGCAGCGCATCCAGGATGGGCTCCTGCTTCTGGGTGTATGGCCCGCGCACGCTGCTTGGGTTGACGGGCGTGTAGAGCCCGTAGCTGCCCATGCCGTTGTCGTTGAGGATGGACTGGATGATGGACTGCACGGCGACACCAGCCGCGCTGCCGTAGTTTCTGTCCGTCTCGATGTGCGTGTCCTGCAGGACGCCGCCGAGGTCCCGGCCGCTGAAGGTCATCTCCTCTGGCCCGGGGTCCACCTCGTCGATGCGACCGCGCCACGCCTCCGTCCACGAACTCGACGGCACCAGTTCCCGAGGAGCTCCGAGTGGCGCCGCGGCCACCTCGATGCGGAAGTACGCGCCCGCGTGAATGAGCGGCACGTACGCGCCGCCGCTCGTGTTGAGGACGCTCGCCACCACGAGCGGCGCCAGCGAGAGCCGAGCGCCTCCAGGCCCGTTGCGTACGACCGTCACGCTGGCGGTCGACACGGGCGCCTCGATGCTGTCCGACCACGAGGCGCCAAGGAGGTAGTCCCCGCCCAGCAACGTCGAGAGGTCCACCCACGTGGCGTCGCGCTGCACCAGCACGCGGACGTGCGACGCGAATCCAGCCCGGCACGAAGCCAGGGCTGAGGAGCTACTGGAGAGCGAACGCATCAGGCAGCCTCCGGCTGTTGCAACAGTTCGAAGTCCATGTACTGGCCCTGCACCCGCGCGCCGTCCTCGTCGTACTCCATGGCCTGCGCGTCGAGCGCCTGGCCCAGCACGCGGAACGGCCCCGGGATGCCTGCCCCGTCAGCGGTGTGATACGGCAGCGCCCCAAAGGGTTGGCCAGCAGCGCCCCATGCGTACCACTGGGGGATCCACGCGCGCGGCACCTCGTAGGGCAGCAGCACCAAGTCGTCGATATCCAGGATGCTCGGGGTGCCAGTTTCGGCTGTGCGGTTGGAAACGGAGAGCGCGCTGGGGGTGACGAGGCCCACGCCCAAACCGATACCCGTCTCGGCAATCAGCTCATCAGCCGCCATCCACTCCTCGCCGTTCAGCCAGGTCTGGTTCCCGTTCGCGTCGACGACGACGTGCGCCCACGCTCCAGCGCTGAAGGCGCCCCTCATCCACGCCCCGACGAAGTACCTGCCGGTGGTGGCCGTGGCCCAGGTGACGGAGGCGCCGGCCGCAAGCGCCAAGCCACCCGTGCCGTACCGGGGCGTGGAACTGCCGGGCCCCACACCAATGGTGCCCACGGCCGTCCCGGTGAGTCCCTTGCTGCTCACGAGTCCGGCGTCGGCGTTGGCCTCGAAGGACCAGGAGTGTCCGTCGCCGTCGATGAGCCGGCGCAGGGCTTGAGCTTCCGCCATCGACATCGGCGGCGTGCCGCCTGCCCAGGTGAAGACGCGAGAGCGGGTGCCGCTCTGCGCCCACCCGCTGAAGGTCCGCACGCGCGGGCCCAGCAGCGTGGGCTTCTGGGTGAGCCCCTTCGCTGCCGAGCACCGCACCTCAATACCGCTGAGGGTGAGATAGGCCATGCCCCGTTAGAAGGGGCGGGCCTCGCCTACGCGTATCGTGAGCCGATGGCGGCAGCCGTGCCGAAGAGGCGAACGCCCGCCTTCCGCTGCCGGTCCTCGTAATCCTGCCGGGCCTTCGCCATGGCGTCGTCGAGGTCGAAGCCGGTGATGTTGTACTGGACGGGCGGCATCGCCGCGGCGCTAGCGGCCCCGCCACCGGAGCGAGCCGGCAGCTGGTCGAAGAAGTCCCGCAGCCAGGGGAACAGGCTGAGTGCACCGTCTCCACGGCTGATGGGGGGCAGCGCCTCGGGCGCGGGCGCCGTCGGAGTCGAGGGGACGCCAGTCGTGGGTGATGGCTGGGTGCCGGGCGTCGTGTTCGGACCGTCCTGCTCGTCCTGGGCGTCGAAGCGACGGAGGGCCACCTTCCACAAGTCGGGCACGTTGCTGAGGGCCTCGTTCACATCCTCCAGCGCGTCCCGGTTCTTGAGCACCTCCGCCGTCTCCCGAGCCTTGGCCATGGCCGCGTCCCACGTCAGGCCCTCCAACTCCTGGATGCTCCGGGCCAGCGCCTCCGTGTCTACCTTCGCGCCCTCCATCGACTTGGCCCATCCCTTGAGGAATCCGAGCGGATGCGCGCCGAAGATGGAGATGTCGCCCAGCGCCCGAAACACGGACTGGATGGCGGAGACGATGCCGTTCCACGCGGAGCCCAACCCCTTGATGATGTAGAGGATGGCGATGGCCACGTAGCGGAGCACCTGGAACAGTCCCTTGAGGACGTTGTCGAGCAGCCACGCGGTCGCCTTGCCGATGGCGTCGATGGCGGGCGCGAGCATCTTCAGCACCATGCCCACCAGGACGATGATGGGCGCAATGCTTTCCATAGCCTCCCCCATCGCCTCCATCGATGGTTGCACGACCTCGACGATGACGGACACGAGGTAGCCGACGCCGCCCATGATGGTGTCGAGCCCGGTGGCGGCCGCACCAAACAGGTCCTTCAACATCCCGATGACGCCGTTCAACACGTCGATGGCCGAGGCCATCTGGTCGGACCCCATGACCAGTTCGCCGATGGTAGCCAGCAGCGCACCCCACCAGCCGCCGGCCTCGAACCCCTTCTTCGCAGTATCGATGATGCCGCTGATCTCTCCCAGCCCTCCCAGAAAGCCGTAGAGGAGGTCCGCCTTCGCAGCAGCAGCTGCTGCCGCTGCTTCCTCCGCAGCCTTGCGGATGGACTCAGCGAGTGCCTTGGCGTTGTCCTCCATCACCTTGGCATAGGCCTCCATGGCCGGCGAGCCCAGCCCTCCGCGGAGCCGCTCCGCGAAACGCTCCGTTCCCTTGTGACCTACCGCGGACACATCGATGCCGTTCTCGTCCCCGGCGCCAGTCCGCAACGTGGCCTTCGCGTCACCACTGAAGAGGGAGTCGAGCAGGGCCTTCAACTCACCCATCTTCCCCTTCCACTCCTCGACCGTCTTCGAGTTGAGGACCGCCGCGACGATGTCCTGGATGCCGGAGAGGGAGTGTTGCAGGCCGAAGCCCACCGTATCCTTCACAGCGCCAGCTGCCGCCTTCGCCCCGTCGGCCGCCTTCGTGGCAATGAGCACCGCGCCCCTGTTCAACTCTGCCGTCGCCTTCGCAGCCTTCTCGACGAACGCATTCCCGCCGGCCGCCAGCGCCTCCATAATCCCCTTCTTCAACCCCTTGCCGGTGAGATTCTCCGCTGATGCCAATGCCTTATCTGCGTTGCCCATGCCGACCGCGCGCGCAATAGGACGAAGAACGCTTGCGCTTTTGGCCACCAGGAACGCGACGAAGTCGAGTGAGCGGTCCACCATCGACTCAACGGTGGAGGAGAGAGCGCTGAAGGCGAGCCCGAAGACATTGGCCAGCCTCATGGCGACGTCGGAGAGGCCCGCCATCATCTCGGAGACGGACTGAGACATCGAACTCCATGCGTCCTTGGCCAGGTACTTGATGTCCCCCCACGACTTGTAGACGCTGCCGACGAGGAGCGCGATGCCCGCGAGCGCGGCGACGACGGCCAGGATGGGGATGGCGGCGGTAGCGAAGCTGACAGCTATCCGCCCGACACCGCCCAATAGGGATGGGACAGACTTCGTGAAGTCCGCCGCCGCGGAACCCAGCCCGCCGACACCGGACTTCATGCCGGCCAGCGCCTTGCCGATGTCCACCTGGGCCAGCGTCTGGAGGGATTGGAGCGCCTTGCCCGCGCCCACGCCCAGGTGCGTGAAGACGGGCAGGACGCCCTTGCTCAACTCCAGGAAGATGCCGAACCCCTTGAAGAGCCCCTCCATGGTGCCCGCCAGCTTGCCCACGGCGCCGATGCCGAGGCCCAGCCCGGCCACCCACGCTGCCATGGAGGCCGCTGCGCGCTTCGACTCCGGCGAGAGAGACTGAAGCTTCGCCACCACCTGCTCGATGACCTGCGCCACCTTCTTCACCAGCGGCGCGAAGAGGTCGCCGAGCTCGGCTGCGAGCGTGACGAGCAGTGCCTTGATGCGCTCAGTCTGCTCCTTCATGGCCGCATTGGACTCGGCGGCGGCCGCCACCGCGGCGGCGATGCCCGCGGCAACGACGGCACCGATTTTTCCGACAGGGTCGGTCGCCTCCTTCACCTGCTTGGCAACCTTCTCCGCGTGCTTCACGAACTTGCCGAGGTTGGCCACGGCCTCGCCAATGGACGCAGTGACGGCGATGTATAGGTCTCCGACTTTCAGGGCCACGGCGACTCCAAGGGAATTGCGGCCTACCGCTTCGGCGCGGTCGACGGGCCGAAGCGGTAGACGGTGGTGGTGGTGCTTGGGCCGCTTGCTGGCGCGCCATGAGAAGCGGCGGGGTTCTGCTGGATGCGCCGGTCGAACTCCTCCTTCTCCAGCGCGCTGTACGCCAGCAGGGACACGACGTCGGACCAGGCCCAGGAGCGCACTTCCTCCGGCGAGCGGTGCATCATCTTCGCCACCCCGTAGATGGCCATCAGCTCGGGGTGGCTTCGGAGTTTCCCTTCTCCTCCTCCACCGTCTTGCCACCGAAGCTGGAGGTGAAGTCCTTGGCATGGTCCAACAGCCAGGGCTCCAGCTTCACGGCCTCGAGGTCCTCCTGGCTGTTCAGGTCGAACACGCGGCGCCGACCGCCCGGGTGGTACAGCGAGGCGATGGCGACACGGGCCAGGAAGTAGATGCCGGCGTCCTCGCTGGTGGGCTTGCGGTCCGCGTCGATCTCCCCCGCCTTCTCGCTCAGCTTCAGCACGAGGGTCTTATCGCCCGCCGACGGCTCGCAGAGGTCGTAGTCCGCGCTGTCGATGGCGATACGTTTGATGAACTTTCGGGCGGTGCCGATGGGCTTGCGATACTGCGGGACGTCGCTCATGTCTGCCTTCTCCGGTGCAGATGGTGTGGATTGAGGAAGGGGCGACTACACCGGGACGGGCGCGCCCTGGCCGGTGAGCGAGACGGTCAGCTTGTCCACGTCGGAGGACGGGCCGCCGGAGTCGAAGGACATGACGCGCACGGCGTAGCGCAACCCCTGCTCCCCCTCCTCCGCGGCGGCGTCCCGGATGATGGTCAGGTATCCCACCGCCCCCGTCGCGACGAGGGACTCCATCAGGTCCTGCGCGGCGTTGCCCCGGTGGCGGTGGCCGCTGACGTTGATGCTGATGCCGCGGAGCGTGGTGACGTTCTTCTTGTAGCCGTCGCTGCCGAAGTAGTTGGCGTCGATGCTGTCGATGCTCGTGGAGACGGAGCACTCGGTGACGCCGTCGAGCAGTGTCGTCGGACCGAGGACGCCGGCCGCCGTCGCGGCGAAGTGGATGTTCTGGGCGTAGAGGACCTGGGGTTCAGCCATGACTCAATTCCTTTCACTTCGGGGGAAACAGCTCCTTCAAAGCCTGCTCAATAGCCGCCTTCACGCCCTTGCGGCCGACGGTGCGACTGCGGCGGAAGGCCTTCTTGAGGAAGTGCGGCTCCGGGTTGACGATGTCCCGGTCCCAGTGCACGCCTTCGTGGATGGCACCGGCCGCGTGGTGCGCGTAGCCCGCCACCCAGGTGACGGAGAGGCGCCGGTCCATGTGGTACTCGGGCCCGTCCAGGAAGCCGGTCTCCGCGAGCGGACGCTCCGTAGGCTTCTCGTTCCCGTGCTCGTCGTACTCGACGGCCCTGTCCCCGCGCGGCACGTCGAAGAGGGAGAGGTCCAGGGCGTGACGGACGGTCGCGTAGCAGGCCTTCTCCAGCCGGCCCAGCACGCGCTGCGGCTGCTGGCGCAGCTTGAGGAGCGGGGCGAGATCGAGCTTCACGCGGACGGGCATGCTCAGGGAGAAGGGGCGGCCGTCCGGCGTCAGCCTGCGTAGCCCAGCGTGACGGTGAAGACGAAGCGGTGCCGGTGGTTGTCGCCCTCGCCCAGGTAGGAGGGCAGGCCCTGCGCGCGACAGGAGACGTAGCCGGGGACGGACGCCAGGTGCAGCGCGCGCCAGCACCCACGGGCCAGCGCCTGGGCCTCGGGGTAGTCGCGGCCGCGCACCAGCACCTGGACGTCCCGCTGCAGGTAGCTGCGGCCCGTGCCCATGTAGTCCTCGGGCGCGTCGCCCGGCACCTCGCGCACGGCCACCGCGAGGGGCGGCGCTGGCATGGGCATGGGGCCTCTGTAGAGGGTGGGTGGGGAAGTCGTCCGCGAGACGCCCAGCGCGGCCGAGTCCAACACCTGGGCCACGTGGAGCTCCACGTCCGGCAGTTCGGCAGCCATCAGACGTACACCTCGTAGTGGTCCGTCTCCCCGCGGATGTTGGGGCACGGGGTGACGCGCAGCGGCCGGCGCCGCGTGTCGAGGTCCCCCGGCGTGGTGCCGGGCAGCCAGAGGGCGTCCCCGGGCCGCACCTCCACCGTGGTGAAGAGGACGGCCTCGGAGGTGGCGTCGGTGCCGTCCGTGGTGACGAGGCGCTTCGTGCTGCCCTCGAAGCGGCAGGCGTAGACGGTGGGCGCGGAGAAGTCCTCCTGCCCGCGGTCGTTGACGCCCAGTAGCCGCGCCAGGCCGAAGCGCTGCTTGAGGCGGTGGCCCAGCAGCATCACGCCGCCCCCTGGCGCGGGCGACGGTACCGGGCCACCAGGCGCCGAGCGCGGGCGGGCACCGCGGGCAGCTGCCCGTCCTCGTCGGTGGCGCGCGTTAGGGACGTGCCGCCGATGGACTCGGAGACGGCCTCCTCGGCGCCGTCGCCGTGGACGAGGGCGCCCACCACCATCTGCGCCGCCAGCTGGAGATCCGCCGGCAGGTCCACCTGCAGCGCGGCGTCCAGGGCGGCCTGGCCGGGCGTCACCCAGCCCGCGTCGTACGTGACGACGAGCTCGCCCGTATCCTCCGTGTGCAGCGGGGTGGAGGAGACGCCCGGGGACCAGGTGCCGGTGAAGGGCCATGCCTCGCCGCGCGCCACCACGCGGCCCATGACGGCGGACTCCAGCGCGTAGGCCGTGGCGGGCAGCTCCGCGCCGCGCACCGCGACACGCGTCACTTGGCACACGCCCCCGGAGCGCAGCCAGAGGTAGCGCCCGCCCGCGCTGGCCACCGACTCCACGACGCCCACGCGCCGGTGCAGCGGGTAGCCCACGTGCGCAGCCAGCGTCAGGGACGCGGCGGTGATGAGCAGCGGCAGGCGCTCGGGGTCCGCCGCGTCGCGCACGGTGGCGGGCAGTTGGGTGGCGATGAGCAGGTCCTCGACGGCGGGCATGGGGCACCTCGGGGCAGAAAGAGGGCCGGGGCGGCGCGTGGCCACCCCGGCCCGGGTAGGCACGGGAGGGGGGAAGGCGTGCCCGCCGCTACACGGGGAGGCGGTTGGAGCCGCCCTGCACCAGCACCGCGCCGGTGAGGAGCGTGGGCGAGCTGCCGCCGGTGAAGGACAGCACCTGCTTCACGCGCAGCTGGTCGTGGTCATCCCCCATGAAGGAGAGGTCCAGGTCCAGCTCCACGGCGCCGTCCACGGAGGTGGCGACGACGGAAAGCGTCTGGCCGTCGCGGTCCACCACCGTGGCCCACGGGCCGGGCGCCCCCTCGTCGCCCGCGGTGCTGCCGCGCGACTCGAAGGTGAAGGTGGCGGTGAAGCCGGTGGGTGCGCCGCCGGCCGCGCCCACCGCGACGGCGAGTACCGCCGAGCGGAAGGCGCCGGTGTCGATGGCGGGGCCCTGGACGGTGCCGGCGGCGCGCGCGGCCGGCGCCAGGGCCAGGGTGTTCGTCTTGATGTACGCGCCGATGTTGGCGAGGGAAGGGTGCATGCGAGTGCTCCGGGTGAGGGTGGGGGCCGGCGCGAGGGCGTCGGCCTAGTAGGTGACGCCCGTGCGGATGGAGAAGGCCTTCGGACGGCGCACCTGCCAGTCGCCCTCCTGCACCCCGCGCAGCGTCTTGCGGTCGCGCTTGAAGTCGTTGCCGTTCTCGCCCATCTCGATTTCCAGCGGCGCGGCGTTGCCGAAGTACAGCTCCTGCGCCAGGCCGAAGCCCATGAGGTTCTTCCCCGCCAGCGTCTGCGTGTGCCCCACGGGGAAGCCGTTGATGGTGGGGTTCTGGAGGTCCTGGAGGCCAGGGAACACCCAGCCGCCGGTGCCCGAGGAGGCCGCGTCGCGCAGGCTGGAGAGGTGCATCATCGTCGTGGACGTCATGAAGTAGAACGGGTTGGCGCCCTCCAGCGGGATGTTCGCCTCCATGACGTCGGCCACCATGGACTTCAGGTCCGCCACCTTCTGCTCGATGGAGGTACCGGAGATGGCCTTCTTCGTGATGCCCGGCGTGTTGAGGATGCCGGTGGGCGTCTTCGGGCCCTTGCCCACGAGGCCCGCGACATCGAAGGCCAGGCCCATGGCGCGGCCGACGTCGGCGGCGAGCTGCTCGGCGGAGCGCAGGCTGCCCTTGCGCATGAGTCCGTTGCCGATGCGGATGGTGCCCATCGCCTTGAAGGCACCGAGGATGAGGTCGCCCGTGTCCAGGTCGGACTCGCTGGCCTCCTCGTCCTCGCCCTCCCACTGCACCTGCACGCCGGCGTTGATGGCGCCGATGGTGAGCTTGGCGCCGTAGCCCGACTCGATGCGCGGGCCCGCGCGCAGGAGGATGGAGGCGGGGCGCAGCACGTCGATGATTTCCTCGCTGCGCGACTCGCGGGCCCAGAGGTTGCCGCCCTGGGCGAAGACGGACTCGAAGACGCCCGCGGACTTCACCTTCTCCAGCCACTCGCGCAGCGGCTGGTTGAGGGTCTTCGCCTTCTCGCGGCCGGTGAGGTCCTCGTACTCCAGGAAAGCGGACTTCAGCCGCACGCCCAGCGCGGCGAGCGACGGCTGCTCCGTGTCGAACAGGCCCTTGTACTTCAGCAGGGCGGGCGCGCGGCTGGGCGCCGCGGGGCTGATGATGGCGGGGCGCGCGGCGAGCGCGGCCTCGACGTGCTTGGTGATGAGGGGCGCGAGCGCGACCTCCACCACCTGGGGGACGGCGGCGGGCGCGGGGGGCTTCGGGGCGGCGGGCATGACAGCTCCTGCGAAAGGGAAGGGTGTTGCGTCCAGGGGGAGAGAAGGGGCGGCGGTGCGCGCGGCTACTTCTTCTTCGTGACGAGGTCGCGGAAGTACTTCGTCACCGCGTCCTCGCCCTCGGCGGGGGCGTCGCCTTCCTCCTCGCCGCCCTCGCTCTTCGTCTCCTCGGACGCGGGCGCCAGCTTCGCCACCAGCTCCTTCAGCTCGGCCACCATCGCCTTCGTCTCGGCGATGTCCTGGGCCATCTTCTCGAACGTCGCCTGCACCTCTTCGGGGGTCGCCATGCTCTTCAACCTCTGCGCGGAGCGCTTTGCGGGGATGCCGGTGATGGACACCTCCAGCAGCTCTGCCTCCTGCACGTCCTCGCCACCCCTCTCGTTAGGGCGGGCGGACAGCGTGAGGTAGCCGATGGAGCACGCGCGGAGGGTGCCGGCCTGCACCTTCTCCGCGCACAGCTTGGACAGCTCGCCCACGCCGTCGAAAACGGGGGACATGAGCGGCTCGCCGCCCTCCCACCAGATGCGCGCACGGCCCACGGGCAGGCGGCTGGTGGCGCTCGGGTCCTGGTGGCTGTGGTCCCAGAAGAGGGGGACGTCCGTCTCCCCCGGCGGCAGGCGCAGCGCGCCCGCTGCCATCCGGTCCCCGTCGCGGTCGTACTCCTCCGGCGGATCCACCAACCGGAAGACGGGCGGCGCGCTGGGCTGCGCCAGTGGCGCGGGGGCCGGAGACTCGTAGAGCTTCAGCTTCAGGGCGCGCGTGCTGCGTTTGGTGCGCGAGCGTCTGTCCATCCCCAGAAGAAGGGGCGGCGCCTGGCGCTACAGCCGCCCCTCTTCGCCGCTGCGGTCGCGCGGCGGGTTGGGCGTAGCGTTTGCGGAGGCCGACTGCGGGTTGTTGCCCCCGCCAGCGCCGGGCAGGGGAGGGGGCCGCTTGCCCTCGAGGAGCGGGTCCGGCTCGTAGCCGGCCAGCTCGCGCACCTCGTTGTAGGTGAAGGCCTCGGTGGGCTGCGTCGTCATGAGGCGGAAGACGCGCTCGAACTCCTGGGGGCGCGGGTCCTCGTAGTCGAGGATGGCGTCCCGGTCCACGAGGGGCACTAGGCAGTGCTGAAGCCAGGAGCGCCAGAACTCCAGGCGCGGCAGGACGGCGAAATCCGCGAGGGTGTACTCGGCGCTCTCCGCGGTGGATCGGTTACTGGATGTGAGGTCGCCCACCAGCTCCGGGGGCACGTTGTACGTCTGGCGGATGAAGTCCAGCAGGCCCTTCTTCAACTCCTCCGTCTGGAGCTCCCGGAAGTTCACCTGCACCTGGGCGAGGCTGACGCCCGCCGGGGCGAACCACACCTTGCCCGCGCTGCCCGGCCCGGCGAAGGCCTCCTGGTACTTCTTCTCCAGGTCGAGCACCGTCTCCTCGAGGTCGGTGCCTGACGACTTCGCGTCCAGGCCGACGATGGCTGCGGGGATGCCGCCGCGTTCGAAGGTGGACTTCGTCGCGCGGGAGATGGCCTCCACCGTGTCCAGCTCATCGCCCAGTGCCATGCCGGCGCCCGCGCCGCGGTCCTCGGGCGCCTCCGGGTCCAGGTGCTTGAACCAGAGGACGTCCGCTTCGGGCACCGCGCCGATGAAGGTGTTGTGGCTGAGGAAGAAGACGGGGTTCTCCGGCGTGGGCGTCATCATCACGCGGTGCGGGGGCACCACCTCCCACCCCACCACGCGTCCGGTGTCGTCCCGGCGCAGCCATAGGAAGGCCTCGCCCACCAGGTCCACGTGCACCTGGCTGAGCTTCCGGAAGGCGCGGCCGGGGTAGCGCGGGTGCGGCGCCTCCAGCAGGCGCAGCAGCTCGTGGTCCGGCAGCTCCACCAGCTCACCGGAAGCAGTGGCGTCCTTCAGCGCCTTAGTGCGCAGCCGGGGGTTGGCGGACTTCAGGCGCTGGTCGAGCACGCTCAGGACGCCTGGGCGGGCGCGCTTGTAGACGCGCCAGCGGGGTGTGGCCACCGCCTCGGCGACGGTGTCCACGACGGTGCGCAGCCAGCCGTTCTCCTTGTACGCGCGTAGCACTTCGCGACTGCCCCGGCGCGGGCTGAAGCTGACGACGGGGAGGGCATGGACAAGCGAGCCCTGGGGGGCGGGCAGCAGGCCCAGGGCCTTGAGGGCGCGGTGGAAGAGGGAGGCCATGCGCATCCAGAAGGGGCGGCGCTATGCTGGCCCTCAACCATCGGAGTGGGGGAATGATTTCAATCGCACTGAATACTCTTGATGTATTTTGCACTGCCGTTGCGGAAGATTTTGACGCTCTTCGGTCCGGTCGGACCGTTGCACTGGATTCCCTCTACTGTCCGTACTGCGCCGACCAGCGGCGAGTGAGGCTTGTATTCTTGTGGCATGTGAATGATCCGCTTGGAAGGCCCGACGAGCCAACACGCAAGATCGTTACGTCGAGTGCAGATTTGTTTCGACAGATCAAAGAGAGCGTTGCGCCGCATGCCAATCAAACAATCTCTCTTTGCGTTTTGCTATTGTCAGTCGGATTTCAATGTTTTTTCGGATCATTCACACGTTGGTCCACTTAGCGTTTGGGGCAATGCCCGTTGATTGTTGCGCCCTGCTGCGCTGCAGGAGTCGACCCATCATGGATCATGAAAAGTTCAAGAATGTTGCGAACGGAATTCAAAGTCTTGTGTTTGCAGTTGGTGCAGTCGTCACCGCAGGGTGGGCGATTTTTACCTTTACTGCTTTGGGTTCCCAAAACAAGGCGGCCGCCGAGCAGTTGGAGCTAGAGCAACGTATTCGTCAGGAGCCAATGCTACAGATTGAGCTGTCAATGCAGCAAAGCCCGGCGTTGGTGGAAGACCAGCTCTTGCGTATATCTGCCGTACTCAGGAATGAAGGGAAAAGAACGCTTGCGATCGGCCTGATGGATGGTCCACTCACGATGGTAAGAGTAGATGTGACCGGCGGCCATATGAAAGTCCTTTCCTCGCCGCTGAATATGCAAAACATTAAGATCGAATCCAACGGGCAATTAACGTCCATAGAGCAGCGTATCCTTCGGCCCGGTCAGAGTCGTACCATTCCCTTCGCGGTACGTGTATCAGAGCCGGGCGACTACTTGATTCAGTTTTCAGGCGCGTACGCCGGAGTGGAGCTCAGAGCCGGTGACGTGGTTGATACGAAAGATGTGACGATCGAGGGATTAGCTCAAATTTTCGTCCACGTGGCCGCAAAATCTGCAAGATGAGCCGCAGGCCTAACTGGAATCCAGCAGTGAACCAGAGCCGTGAGGTGATAGTTTTTTCTTCGGCTTGGCGTCAGGGGTGGGCTGCTTACTTCTTTCTGTTGAACTGTAGAAAAAGCCATTTTTGAAGCCGCTCCTTAAGGCAATAGAAGCCAATGCTGCCCCTATGTGGACTAGGCGACTGGATGCTGCCTATTTGGAGTGTATCAAGGATTTTGGCAATGCGGCAATCCATAGCAATGACGGCGATATAGCTGTGTGGGGGCATCGCGCTAGAGTTCTTTGCGCATGTTCAGGTGACGCTTGATGCGCTGCTGGAGTACGTATACGAGGAGCCCGCTCGCGACAAAGCGCGCCTGGAGAATATGAAGTCTGCCGTTGCGGCAGTGGTCCCGAGTAAAAAAGTGATGTGGCTCTACTCCTCGAGCACCGCGTCCTCCGTCCCGCGCTGCCGCCCGGCGGCCCCCGCGTTGCGGCGCTTCGGGATAACGTAGAGGTAGATGGGCCACGCGAAGGCGTCCGCTCGGTCGTCTCTCGCGTGGCCGCCCTCCTGGCCGGTGAACTTCGCCAGCTGAGCCTCCAGCTTGTCGTGCTTGCCCACCATGTGGACGAGGCCCGCCTTCGCGTAGGAGGACACCGGCGCCGCGCGCTCGGCCTTCGACTGCATGGCGCGCTCGGTGAGCACCTTCACCTTCTTCACCGTGCGGATGGTGCTCTTCACCATGGAGCCGCCGGTGTTGCTCTCCGCGAACACCCATGCGTTCGGCTTCCCGTTGGCGCGCTTCTTGGCGAAGGGCTGCCAAGCCTCCAGCGCCTTGATGGCCTCGCGCGCCCAGACCTCGGGCTCCGGCGTGCGGAGCGAAGCGTCCTGCAGGACGTAGACGTGGTCCAGCCCGTCCGCCTCCATGCGCACGCCGAGCACGACGATGCCGTGCATGTCCGCGCCCTTCTTCTCCCCGGTGGCCGGGTCCACCGAGACGATGATGGCCTCGTACTCCTTCGGCGCCTTCTTCGGGTCGATGCGCGAGGCGTTCCAGTTGACGCCCCGGTAGAGCGCAGGGTCCAGGTCGAAGCGCAGCTCGCCCATGAACTCGCGCCGGCCCTCGGGCGTCTCCATCACCCGGCGCACGTAGGCCTCGTAGTCCGGGGCCAGGTTGGCGAGGTTCTCCAGCGTGGAGCTGCGCGCGAGCACCAGGCCCTCGCGGTCGCCGAGCATCTCGCGGAAGAGCACCGTGGGCGCGGGCGTGGTGGTGATGACCATGCGCGGCGGCAGGCCCTGGGCGCGCATCCGCGTGGTGGTGAGGCGGTTGACGACGCGGCACTCCTTGTAGACGGCCACCGCATCGCCCTTCCACGCCACCGGCTCGTCCGCCCAGATGTACGTGTACTGGTGCCCGCGGAACTTGTCCGCGTTCTTCGCAGGCAGCCACGTGGCCTGAGCGCCGTTGGGCCACACCAGCTTGCGGCGCGACTTCTCCACCTTCGGGAAGAACCAGGGCGCGGAGATGGTGAGGATGCCGCTTGTCCCCTCCAACTGGTTCTTCACGATTTCGGAGTAGGTGGGGCCCACGATGAGGATGCGCGCCTCGGGGTCCGCGCGGGCCTCGTCGATGACGGCGGCGGCGCCCGCGTACGTCTTGCCGGTGCCGCGCCCGCCCATGAAGAACCAGGTGCGGAAGTGCGCGGGCGGGCGCTGGACGGGGCGCAGCCAGTACCGGTGCTCGTGATAGAGGAGCACCAGTTCCTGGGGCGTCAAGGCCAGCGCGTTGCAGTGGCCGGTGGTGGTGCCGCCCGCCGCGTGGGCCGCCAGCGCGAGCTGCTGCATGAGGTTGTGGGGGCCGTGGCTGTCCGCCGTGATGACGGGGATGCCGTCCAGCAGCGACTCCCCAGCCTTCGCCACGCCCGCGTCAGTCCCCATCGCCGTCCTCGAGGGCGGGCTCCGGCGGCACGTCCTTCGCTGCCTGGGCCTTCAGGTGCTTGGCGATGAAGGTGGCGAGCTTCTCGTCCAGCTTCGCGCGGGCCTCGTCCGGGGTGATGACCTCGAAGAGGGGACCGTGCGCGTTGCCCGCGGGCGCGGCGGGCTCGCGCGGGATGGTGAAGTCCTTGGGGGCGGTCACCGCCAGGAACCAGCGGGCGCCGCGGCCGTCCATCGTCTTGTCGCTGATGGAGTCCAGCGCGTCCTTCACCCGGCTCTTCTGGAACTCGGCCTGGGCGCGCTCCACCTCCACGACGAACTCGGTGTAGCGGCTGCGCTTGCCGGACTCGATGGCCTCGCGCCCGCGGCGCAGCCAGTTCTGCAGCCGCGCCTCCGTGGTGCCCGCGAGCGCGGCGGCCATGCGCTTCGTGGAGCCCTGGCGCAGCTCCGCGACGATGGCCGTCTGAATCTTGTAGGTGAGGGTGGTGGCGGGCCCGGAGAACTTCGGCGCGCGCTTCCCCCCGGCCGGCTTGCCGGTAGGGGGCTTCGGGTCGTAGCCGCGCGGAGGGGACACCTCCTCCAGAAGGGGCGGTTACGCGGGGACGGCGAGGGCGCGCGCCATCACCCACCGGCCCGGGGCGGGCGTCTTGGCCGCGCCGACCGTCCCCTGCGCCTCGTCGTGCGGGGGCGAGCTGCGCGCGGCGGTGCTGGAGTCGGTGAGGCGCCAGCGGGACGGAGTGGTGGGCGAGGAGGACTCGGGGGTGGGCGTGGTCATCGGCTGCTCCTGGACGGCAGGTGGGACTGCACCAGCCAGAAGGGGCGCCGCTGGCCCGCTGGCGCACGCGGCGCTGGGACGTCCACGGCCCCGGTCGAAGCGACAGGACGCGCCTACGGGCCGCCAGGAATGCGCAGGGCCCCAAAAAATGGGGGGTCGTCTGTCAGTTCCCCTCGGAAAAACGCTGAAGAATCCGCGTCGCAAGATTGCAGCGCTCCGAGCAATCCTTCCGGCAGGCGCACATGTTGGTTCCCCACCCCAGGGGGAGGGGGCGCCTGTTCAATGGGGCTGAAATCCCCCCTGTCCTACATGCACCCGCCTCGTCGTGACCTATATAGGTCACGACGAGGCGGGAGCCGCCCGCCAGTCCCCTCGCGCGCACACCACCTGCCGCACACGGTTGCGCAGGGCGTCCCGGGGCAGCGACTCCCCCAGCCGCGCCAGGAGCTGGGCCTTGCTCGCGGAGCGCAGGCCTCGCGCCGTGCCCGCCTCCTCCAGCAGGGCCAGCAGCTCCTCCCGCCACAGCAGGTGCTGGGTGGCGCCCGCGTTGGGGCTGGGGTTGTCCGCCGCCGGCCGCACCTCCTCCAGCGTGACGCCGTCCGGTCCGGGGTGCGCGAGCACCACGCCCCACCAGTTCGGCACCAGCGTCTGCCCGCGCGCCAGGTGGCGGGCGCCCGCGACGAGGGTGCACCTGTCCAGGACGACGCTGTAGCAGTGGGGCTGGACCGGCAGGCGCCGCAGCGTGTCCGCGTCCGCCTTCACCTCGTATCCGTGGAAGCGGGCCGAGCTGAGCGCGGCCACGTCCACGCGCACCAGCCCGTACTCGAGCCTCAGCTCCGGCAGCACCCGCGCCTCCGGGTACGTGGCCTGGACGAGGCGCACCAGCGGCGGGCGGACGTCAGCGTCGTGCATGCCAGGTGGAAGGGGCGTCCGCGAAGATCTCTTCAGTCCTGCGATCCGGGCGGACCGGGCAAGACGAAGCCCTCGGATGCCGAGGCGTCCGAGGGCTTCAGAAAATCGCGGGACTCGAACCCACACGGGCCGTTGGCCCACCAGCTTGCGAGGCCGGCGCGTCTACCATTTCCGCCAGACTGTCGTAACGACGGTGAAGCTAAGTACGTCGCCGGTGCCCGTCAACGAGGCGTTGGCTGCACGGCTCCCTGGTTGCTTATCAAGGCTGGCACGGGTGGGCGCCTCTTCTCTCCGGCCATGACCAGTTACCCAGGCCGAATGACGGTGACGGACCACGAGGGCGCAAGGTAGGCGCCCTGGAGCCCGTGGCTCCTGTACGACAGCAGCATCCCCCGGTCGCACGTTGATGAGTCGGTGGGCCGCCTGCACCTCGGCTGGTACGGGGGCGCGGATGGCCGGGATGCGGAGGCCGCGCGATGAAGACGCTCGTCGTGGGCCTCTGGCTGGTGTGGTTCCAGGCGACAACGGCGGCAGCCATCGTGTCCCTCCGTCTGCTGCTCTGGGCGTCCGGCATCTCAGCCGAGAGGGCTGGCGCATCGCCGTCGCCTTCGTCGCGCTGGGCGCGGGTGTCCTCACCGCAGCGATGCTCACCACGACGGACGCATTGGAGGAGCAGGCCCAAGCGCTCCTGACCTGGCACGCGGCGCCGCCGACAGTCCATGCCGCACAAGGTGGACGGCCCATGACGTTCTGCACCTGCATCCGCGACCGAGCGCCCATGGAGCTGCCGTGCCCGGTGCCGCAGTGCCCGACCGGCGTGGCGCTCCGTCGCGGCTTCCACGAGGGCGCCGACGGAGCCCGCTTTGCAAGGAAGGTGGTCCCAGGCCCGCCGTCTCGGTGGGTGTGGCGGCCGTGGGAAGCGGGCTCGCCGCGCGATCCTTTTCCTCAGGGGTGACCAGCCCTTCTGGACGAGGCCCCTCCGCACTGCCACAACCCGAAACGCCCACTGGGGAGGCGACCTCTCGTATCTGGCGCAAAGGGAGCGCGCTTTCCGGAACAGAGCCCTAAGATGTCAGGGTTCAGCGGATACGCCTTCTATGAGCCCAATCCGTGTCCGGATAGCATTGCAAATTGCATCAATTTGCGAGGTGAGCTGCTGCTGGCCTTCCAATGCTTTCTGACTAAGCCCCAGATCGAAATCATCCTTCCACTCTCCGGAGGAGTATTTGAAAGCCTCATCGAATGAAGACTGAGTCAGTGCGTGGATCTTCTCGTAAACCTCTTTGGGAAAGAAGGGTTGATTTTCGTTGACAGTCTGCTCCACGATTCTCCAGGCTTTGGCGAATTCTTGGACGCAACGCAGTCTCGTTTCTTTCAATTTTTCAAGCGGCTCGCTCGGGCGCCCAACAGGCTGGAGAGCCCAGATCTTGAGTTTTAGGTCGTGGAGCGCTTTCCAAATCAGCGTGTAAAGTTCAAACTCCTTGGCGAACTGCAAGTTGTGCACCCGATGCTTGCGCGAGTGCTCAGCCTCGATGTTTTTGATGAGAACGTCGGTGCGCTCCTTCAACTCGTGGAGGCGCAGCGAGGACTCGGCCTGCAGCGTGTGCAACTCTCGCTGGATGGCTAACTTCTCTCGCTCAAGAATGCGGTTGGCCCAGACTTTCCCAAGCCAGCTTGATAGTCCGAAGATGAGAGCACCTGCTCCGCCTACGGACAATAGGACCGCGCTCACGAGGTTCCATAGTTCCGCGCTTCTCATGGCCTTCGAATGCCTCCCCGCCTGTGTACCAGCGCAAGGTACCACTCCTCTGCTTCCACTAAGCGGCCGCGAGCACCCGCTGGGAGCGGCCGCCCCTTCTGTCCGGGCATGCCCCCCGTCAGCACCGAGTCCGCTGTCCTCATCCTGGCCGTGAGCCAGCTCCTCGTGCCCCTCCTCAACGGGCTGCTGTCGCGCCGGCAGACGAAGCACGAGTCTGCGGTGGACCAGGTGCCCCTGCTGGTGCAGTCGCTAGGCGCGGTGGCCCAGGACGTGCGCGACATCAAGTCGGAGCTGCGCGTGGTGAATGAGCACGCCGCGATGCTGAAGGTGTTCGAGCTGCGCCTCCGGGCCATCGAGGACTGGATGGGCGCCGCGAGGCCGCAGCTGCACCAGGTGGTGAACCACGTCACGCTGCTGATGGGGGAGCGCTCCTCCCGGCAGCTCCAGCACGCCGCGAACGTGGTGGCCAAAGACGCGGGCCCTGGCCACCCTTAACGCGCGCGCTCAGTCGTCGTCGCGAGGCCCACAGCCACATTCGTCAGGAGCCTCGTCCAACACCTTCTGGACGGCCTCGGCGATGTCCTCCTCGGACTCGAAGCACTCCATTCCTGGGGTGCCGAGTCGCCCAGTCAGCTCGTCAATGACCTCCTGCGGATCCGCATATTGGTTAAGGGCATGCCCTTCCGATGCGCAACGCGTCAGCGCCCCTTGCGCAATGGCGACCTTCGTCACAATCGCCTCTCGCTCCTCCTGCTTCGCCAGTTCGTGTTTGCCAGACCCCATCTGTCCGCTCCTTTCGAGGGAGCGGTTGACTAAGAGCGACGCAGGCAGCGCGCTACCTCTATCGCCATCGCCACGACACTCGCGCCCCTTCTCCGGTGGACACCTCGCAGTCCCCGGAGCCCGCCGTGCCCTCCATTACCTCGCAGCGCACCACGTTCCTGGCCCTCGTCCTGGACCAGATGCACAAGCCCTACCGCTGGGGCGCGAAGGGCCACCACGCGGACGGCTCACGCGTCTTCGACTGCTCCGGACTCGTGACGTGGGCGTGGCACCAAGCGGGCGGAAAGGACTGGCGCGCGACGCACAACACGGACCGGCTGTGGGCGGAGTGCGCGCCGGTGGCGAGCGCGGCGGACCTGCTGCCCGGGGACCTGGTGCTGTACGGCCGCGCGGGCCACACGACGCTGCACGGTAGCCCGCCGACCGACGTGGACCCGGACCACGTCATGGTGCACGTGGGCGCGGGCGTGGTGGTGGGCGCCTCCGGAGGCGGCAGCCGCACGCTGACGTTGGCGGACGCGCTGAAGGCGGACGCGAAGGTGAAGGTGTTCACCCGCTTCGCGTACCGGCCCGACGTGCTGGGCTTCCGGCGCCTGCCCTTCGTCTCCTGACATACTGGAAGCGCCCGAGCCCGAAGAGATGGATGCTCGGGCGCCCTCGCTGCCAACCGCTACTGTTCAAGCAGCATCGACGCTTGGCTGTAATAGACAAGAGACCTGCTGATGGCGTTCTTCGCTCGCCGGGTAGCCTCTCTGTGATCTGTCACAGCACCGGGTTCGACAGTCTTGTCAGATCGATTAAGCAATTCGAGCAGTTCAAGGTCCGCCTTCAGGTCGTCGCGGCGAACTCGGAACTGCTCCAGTCTCTTCTCAGCTTCAGTCATTGTGAACCCCCTTTGGCGCCACTGTATGCAGTGCGAGAGGCAGTCGTCCACTAAGGCGCCACTGGATGTCCGTTACTGCTGGCCGCCGCGCGTCTGCGCCGCCCCTTCTTCGTGGTGCAGCTCAACCCCCAACGGGAGCAACACCATGAAGAAGCGTCTCACCCTGGCCGCGTGCCTTGCGGTCGTCCTCTCCGCGCCGGTGGCCCTGGCCCAGGCGTCCACCGGTGCCAGCTCCAGCGTCCTGGATGCGCTGTTCACGCCCACGGCCATCGGCATCGCGCTCGGCGCCGTGACGAGCGCCGTCGGCCTCTTCGCCGGCGGCACCTGGCTCACCGAGCGGCGCAAGCGGCGCATCGCCCTGGGCGCCTACCACGCCTTCCACGTCGTCGAGGACATCGCGGCCGAGGACCCGGCCGAGAACCTCGTGGACAAGGCGGCCAAGGGGCTGGAGGTCATCGACACCTGGATGAAGGCGAACGGCTGGCGCACGCTCAAGCCCGGCGAGCAGGCGCTGGTGAAGCTCCAGTTCTCCGCGCTGCACGGCGAACAGAAGGCGGAGGAGAAGGTGCAGGAGCAGGCCCTCTCCGTCGCGCTCGGCGCCGTCGCCGCGAAGACGGCCGTGGAGAGCGCGGTCCCTTCGATGCCCCGCGGGTAGCTGTCGCCGCGGGGCTGTCGCGGGTGCTGAGCAACGTTCCGGTGCGGACCGGCTATCTGGAGGCTCAGGCGGGCGCCTCCTCCCTCACGGGCGCCTACGCGCGCCTGGAGGGCGGGGCCCGCCTCCGGGACAACCTCGGCCTCTTCGCCTTCGCCGAGGCGAACGCCCGCGAGCGGATGGCCGGCGCGGGCGTGAGGTGGATGTTCGGATGGTGAAGAGAGGAGGCCCGTCCTGATCATCTGGGACGGGCCTTTCGTTGTGGGTGTCACGCAATGTCTGCGACACGCCTAGTCTCAGATTGGCATCTGCTGAATCAGGGCCTTGAATCCTTCAAAGTCTATCGCCTGCGCCCTGCTGGAGTACTGCGTCATTCGGTTTCTGCATCTTTCGTCTTCTGTTACCAAGTAGTCTGCGCTGGCATCTGTTGCGTCGGCGATAAGTGCATCGTTGAGCTTTTTGGATGTGCCTCTGTGTGTGCGGTAGAGGTTTCCAGAGCCAACACGATCACCAACACGCCCCCCAGCCATGAAAACGCTTTCGCCAATGCGAATCACCGGAAGGGATTTTGCCAAGGCCTCATGAGGAGAACTCTCGATTTCACTCCACAGCGATCTATTGGCTAGGAGTGTCAGTGACTTGTGGTCGATAAGTCGACGAATGCGGTCGACGAGCGCAGTGTCTAGTGCCAGTTTATCGTAGATGTTGCCGTCTAGAATAAATCTCACTTGGCAGTCCAGGTGGGTCGTAAGCGGTTGTTGCTGTGGCGGGAGTCGCAACAGCAGCACAGTATGAACCGACCGAGCAGAAGAAGACAGAGCGGGCAAGCGCGATCAACCGAAAAACGTCTATTCGCTCAACTCGGACTGCTTGAGATACTCCCGGAATTCCTCTGTGCTCCGGACGCGCGTTGCAGTCCAGACGGGCCCCGGGCTAAGCGAATGTGTATCAAGAAGGCGAGTGAGCCGATCCGAAGCCTCCTGCACAGCGCGCACCGTCCCAAGGTCACCGGTGACAAGGATGCTCCGAGCCGTCAATGACAGGTGGGCACAAATGCCAGCGTCCTCCGAGTCGTTCGGGTCTATGGGGAGCGAAGAGGCCGATGCACCTGCCTTAAGCATGTAGTCTCGGGTTCGGGAGATAATGTACGAGGTGGAAAAGTATGAGTTTTCAATCCATGTTCTGATTTCGGCCTCGCTCGACGCCCCATCCCTGCCAGTTCTCTCCCACGAACTCCTAAGGATCGGCCCCGACGACGCGGCTATAAAAAGCTCATCGGGCAGGCGTTTGATTTCATCCAGCGAATACAAGTGCGAAAGGTAATTTGCGATGTGGTGGACCATTTGTAAGAAGGACGCCTTCTGCTCTTGATGGAGTTCTCTCGCTCCCGCTGCAGCTTCGAGAAGGCCACCGCGCACGCGCGCTTGCGTCTCTTCCATGCCGGACGGCAGCGTGGCGTACGAGAGCATTTCGAGAGTTGACTCCACGAACCGGGCTACTTCGTCCGTTGCATCAGTCGTCGGAGCAAACGTCTTTACGGTTCTTGAGTATGAGTCGGGCAGGATTCTTGTGTGTCTTAATTTGAGAATTTGGCCGAGGGTTTCGAAGCCAATCTTCTTCTCTCCGTCGCCTCCGAGGTGTCGGAATAGTTCGGTGAATGAGATTGGAGAGGAGGCAATGTCAATGCCCTTGTTTTTGCCGGCCTCCAGCAGTTTGCTGCTGAGGCTGCGAATGGCAGATGTGTCCAGAATGTATGTTGGCTCGGTCAAAGCTTGATCTTGCATCTGTGTCCCGTGTCGTTCGTTCTTCCATGAGTATTTAGCTCCTTCGCGCCGCTGGATAGGGGGCGCTGTGCGACGGCTTGAGGGTGGGTGGGCGTCACCTCATGCGCTCAGCCTGGGTGCCTTGTGCTTGCCGCGCTGCGGGATGACAAACGCGCACGTGCGCGCCGTCAACAGGACTCAAGTCCGGCACCCGCCGCCCCTTCTGTCTCGGCATGGACAACGCGGCAGGCGAAGACTACGGGCGGTGCCAGGTCCGGCTGGTACTGCCGTACCCGCCCAGTGCAAACGCGTACTGGAAGCCTTCCCGGGGCCGCGGGCTGGTGCCCTCCGGCGAGGCGCTGGCCTACAAGGCGACCGTGGCCCGGCTGGTGGCGGCCACCGGCGCCCAGCCGCTGGCCGGGCCCGTGCGCCTCTCCCTCGCCGCGTACCGACCGCGCCGCGTGGGCGACCTGGACAACACGCTGAAGGTGCTCGGGGACGCACTCAACGGGTTGGCCTGGCTGGATGACGAGCAGGTGGTGGCCATCTACGCGGAGCGCGCGGACGACGCGAAGGCGCCCCGAGTAGAGATCGTGGCCACCGCCGCGCGGCACGCCACGCCGGAGGAGGCCGCTGCCCACCGGCAGGCCCGGGCGGAGAGGGCCGCGAAGGCGCGAGCCACGCGGAACCGGAACCGTGCGGCGAAGGCGAAGGGAAAGGCGTCCCGCAAGAGCCTGGCGAACCTGGCGACGCCTGCGGTGAGGCGGGGCCGGGCGGGTGGCGCTGTCGGGTAGGCGTGGTAGCGGAAAAGACGACGGGCCCGACCGGGGATGACGGTCGAGCCCGTACAGGCCAGGAGCGCTGGGGGAGCACCGCTGGGGACGCCAGTATACCGCCCCTGCGCGCGTGCGCACGGGCAGGAGTTCCCGATGCCCGCCTGTGCCCTTCGTCTTGCCGCTGTCCGCCTTCCTCCGCCCCCGCCCGGCCCGCCGCCGGCCCCCGCCCCTGACGACGAGATGGAGGCGCTGCTGCACCTGCTGCGCGAGCTGCCCGACGGCTGCCCGGAGCAGCACCGCGCGGAGGGCCGCCTCGCGGTGCTGGTGCGGCCCCACCTGGGCCGCGCGGCCGGCGCCATCGCCCGCCGCTGGAAGGTCCCCGCGGAGGACCTGGAGCAGGAGGGGCAGGTGGCCACGTACAGGGCCTGGCGCCGCTTCACGCCCGGCCGTGAGCCCGGACGCTGCCTCTACCCAGCCTACGTACTGCGCCTCGCGCGGCAGGCCATGGAGCGCTACGCGGCGGGGGAGCGCAACGCCGTCCACGTCACGGACCACGCCCTGAAGCGGCTGCGCCGGGCGAAGAAGGCGGCGCGGAAGGAGGGCGTGCCGGTGTCCACCGCGCTGCGCGCCCAGGGCCTGGACGAGGCCTCCATCCTGACGCTCGGCGAAGGCTCCATCTCCACCGTCTCCCTGGATCACCTGCTGGCCGGCGAGGGCGACCGGGACTCCGCGGTGAACGTGGAGACGCGCCTGGGGCTAGTGGACACGACGGCCGCGCGCCACCAGCACGTGGCCGAGCGCGACGCGGCCCTCACCGCGCTGCACCAACTGCCCCGCCTGCAGCGCGTGGTGGCCGAGAAGTTCGCGGGCTACGGGCGTCCTCCGGGCTCGGAGCCCGCGTCGCGGACCGTGGCCCAGGAGCTGCGCCTGTCGGAGGACGAGGTGCTGACGCTCCACAGGCAGGCCCTGAGGCGGATGCGCGAGGCGATGGACGCCAAGGGGCTCGGGCCGGAGCTGCCCGCGCGCGCCGCAGGGAAGCTGCGCCAGCGCCGCCCGGAAGCGCCCCGGGACGTGCGACCGCGCCCGGCGGGGCACGGGGCCCAGCTCGGCTTGGAGCTCCCGCCCGTGGAGTCCCGGCGCCCTTCGGCGTGGGGCGCGTAGGTGCCCACCATCGTTGCGAAGAAGGCGGGCACGTGCACCGCTGCCGGGTGCGGCGGGCGCATCCTCAAGGGCGAGTTCGTGGAGTACTCCGCCGCCACCGGCACGCGGCACCTGGTGTGCGCGAGCGCCGAGCAAGGCAGGCGCCCCAACCTCCGCGCTGGGCGCTGCCAGTGCGGCGCCCAGGTAGCTCCGCGCGAGGGCTCCCTCGTGCTGAAGGAGTCGCCGTGCGACGGGTGTTTCGTGAAGCGGTGGCTGGTGCTGTGCCAACGCTGCCGTTGACCTGAGACCTGGTTGACCAGCAATTGCGGTCTCTAGCCGTTGCCACGCTGCTCGACGTGAGCACGACCAGCGCGCGTTATCCTGAATACTGCGTCATGGGCATAGATATTCCCCTCCAAGAGATCCTTCTCAATCAACTCTGTGAATACACGCCTTTGCATGGCAGCGAGCTTCTCGTTCTCCAAGTCGAAGCGGAAGCCCGACTGGGGGCCGTTCGACTTGTGCGCGGAGTACGCCTCCTGCAGCATCTCTTCTCGGAACGACTTTTCCTCAAGGTTTTGCATGGTCCCTTTCCTGGTTGGATGTGTCGGTGAAACTGAGACAGGCGTCGAGTGCGGTCGCATTCGTGCCTCTGTCTTAGTGGGACTGATCTAGGCTTGAGGGGAGGTGCTGTCTATTCGGGAACCGAAAAAGCCCGTGAAAGTGTTGAGAATAGTGCAGTGTCGACAATCGGGTGTTGACACGTCATCCTGACTTGTTATGCGAAATCCATTGGGGCCGTGGCGCTAGGGACCATGCGCGAGGGCGCTGCTGCTCGGCCTCGCGCGGCCCGCTCCCCATGCTGATGGTCTACGCGATGAGCGCGGGCAGTTCGTCGCCTGGCTTCGGCAGCAGCTCCAGCACGTCCCCTTCCTTCGGCGCGAAGTCCGGGGAGTGGAAGCTGATAAAGATGGGCAGCGAGGCCGTGGGCTCCACGCTCGCCACCTCCGCCGTCGCCTCCGTGCCCTTGATGCGCACGGTGACTCCCTGGTGGACCTCGCGCAGCCCGCGCTCCACCGCGAGGTAAAGCCCGCCGCCCTCCTCATCGGGCGCCACCGCCGTCACCTTCACGGTGATGAGCTGCGCCTCCTCGCCGATGGGCGTGGAGTCGTGCGTCGCCTCGACCAGGGGAGGGACACTCGGTGGCGGCGTGGCCTGCCGCTGCCGCGCGCCACGGAGCGCCTCCAGCTCCGTCTTCGCACGCGTCGTCTCCAAGTCGTCCTGGGTGCGCAGCACCTCCAAGAAGCGGACCTGCGAGCGCAGCGACTTCACCTGCTCCACGAGGGCATCACGCTCCGAGCGCACCAGGTCCAACTGCGTCTCCGCCCGCTCCACGCGGAGGCGGACCAGCACGTCCACCGCCCGCCACGCCTGGCGCTCGCGAGGCGGCACGTCCTCCCATTCCGGCAGCGGGCTGCCCGTGCCGTCATGCCTGTCCAACGCCTCAAGGAAGGCGTCGTGCAGCCGCTTCACTTCGCGCTGGTCGCGCTCCAACTGCCCCAGCCCAATGCCTGCTCCGGTTCCTACGTTCATAGTGCTGCCTCCTACTGGTGGTGCTACGGGTGGACTCGCGCGGAAGCCGCGCGAGGGTGAAAGCGGATGCGACGCTCAGGCCCAGTGGCGGCTGAGGCTCAATGCGTGCCCGCCGCGTGGATGAGGACGGAGCGGGTCGGAACGTCGAGTCGCGAGAGCGCGGACTCGATGAGCGGCAGGTAGTCGTCCTGGACAAGCGCCGCGGCGAACCTGTCCGGCGCCTCCAGGACGAGCATGTCGCCCTCCAGCGTCGGAGTGAGGCGCGTGAGCTGCTCGGCCACGTAGCGCTTGCCGTCCGCGTGGAGCGCGGCCAGCACCTGGCTCCAGGTGGCGCCAGCCTCGGTGGCGGGCTGTGACGGCGCCGGCTCAAGCTCCGCCGGGGCATCCTGCTCCGGCACGTGGCGGCGCCAGACGTCCGGGGCGATGAAGGCCTGGGCTGGGCAGACGGGCCGCCGCGTCCGGGCCCACTCGTCCGCGAGAAAGGCCAGCCACGCGCCCCGGAGCCGCTCCTCGCTGCCGCCGAGGACGGCGAGCGCATCGCGGTACCACGCAGCCCAGCCCGGCGGCGGCGGCTGGGGCAGCGCTCGGGGGTAGGCCACCAGGCGCTGCTCCTGGGTCCAGGCGAAGAAGGCCACCGCCGGCGAGGGCTCGGCGTCGGCCGCCGGTACGCTGCCGACGAGGGGCGTGGCGGCCAGCACCGGGCCAGCGCCGCCAGCAGCAGCAGACGGGGAAGGGGGTAAGGGGGAAGGGGGAGGGGGAGCGGGGGAGGGGGAAACCCCCACAGGGGGAAGGGGACGCGGCTCGCCTCGGACAACGGACGTCACGGTGACGCTTGGTGACGTCACGGTGACGGCTCGTGACGTCACAGGCGTTACGGTGACGTCACGGTGATGCTCGGTGACGTCACCAGTCGTCACGGTGCTGGCCTGTGACGCTTCGCGCGCCTCGCGGTAGCGGCGGGAGCGGATGGCGCCCGGGCTGTTCGGGTCGCCACGGCGGGAAGGGGCGGCCACGTCCGACCTGGTGGTAGTGGCGGGCGTGGCCTGGAGGGCGAACAGGTCCGCTAGGAGGGCCATGGTGCGCTCGTAGGCGGCGCGCTCGCCTTCCGCGCGTGCCTCGGCGCGGATGCGCTCCTCGCGCTCGCGCGCCAGCTCCGCGCGCAGGCGTTCCATCTCGTCGTTCGGCTTCGGGCAGGTGCTCATGGTGTCGTGTCCAGGGTGAGCTCGGGGCAGCTGGCAGGCGGGACGGGCCGGTCCACGCAGTTGGCCAGCGCGGCGACGCCGTGGCGACAGGTGGGCCAGGGGCACAGGTGGGCAGCGCGCACGGACTCCGAGGCAGTGCGCGGCGCGTGGGGCGACGGCCTGCCGTCGTCGGTGATGGCGTCACCCAGGCGAGTGGCCCCACAGTGCTCGCAGCGCACGGCGGGCAGGCGGCAGCGGTTCATGGGGAAACCCCCTCGGCGCAGGTGTGCGGAGGGCAGCCAGGCGCGGTGCAGCGCCAGGCCCGGCACGTCCGGCACAGCGTCATTGCGCGCCGGCACGTGCACATGCGCAGGACGCGCTCGCGGAGGGAGGAGGGCTCACGGCCGCCAGCGCGCGCGGCTCGGGCCTCGTAGGCGGTCCAGCGGGCTCGGTCCGCCTGGGCCGCAGAACCGAAGGAGAGACGCACGCGGGCGAGCACCGGCGCGGGCATCTCCCACAGCACGTCCGCGGGACCCGGCTCGCAAGCGATGGGCTCCGCGAGCTCCACCACGTCCTCCAACCACAACCCCGCCGGGCCCACGTACCAGCGCGACTGCCGCTCGGCGTCCGGCCACAGCGACACCGCGGCGACGCGCGCCACAGCCACCACCGCGCTGGTGGGCACCTCTCCCGCACGCGGGGCCGCGACGCCCGGTCCGTGCCAGGAGGCCATCCACTCGGCCAACTCCGACACGTACTCCGCCGCCGCGCACACCGCGACGTAGGCGCCCAGCACGTCCGCAGACGGAGCCCGGTGCAGGTTGAGGACCGGCGCGTTCCGGACCCCAACGCTCCACGCCCAGGGCTGGGGCACGGTGGCGCCGAAGATGGGGACGCGCATGGGGGCGTCGCAGAGGCTCATCGCGTCCCCACCTTTCGGGCACGCCGCGCTGGCTGCCTCGCCGCGCGGCGCTCGCGGTAGATGGCGCCCAGGTGCTGCGCGAGGAGGGCCACCTCCTTGGGGGTGTTCTGCAACTCGTTCCACCGGCGCGTGCCGGAGGGGAAAGCCCAGGTGCCGGACGTCCAGGCGCAGGCGTCGCGCACCAGCGCGAGCTCGCGCTCGAAGTCGCCCTGGATGGGCGTGGCGTTGCCCTCCTGCGCGAGGAAGTGGCAGGCGGCGTCCATGAGAAGAGACAGGGCGCGCACCCCCGCGCCGTGCGAAAGGCGCGACTCCTTGGGCTGCCGGGCCCAGGCGTCCGGCCAGGTGCTGGCGACGGCGGCCCACCACGCGGACACGCGCGACACCATGGCGTCGACGCCCGCGCCCGTGCGCTCCAGGTCGTATAGGGTGCCGTCCGCGAGGGAGTCCTCCAGCGCGGACAGCAGGGACGTGTCCTTGATGACGGCGCTGAAGTGCTTCCCTCCAGTCTTCCCGGTGGATCGCGGGCACGTCTGGGTGATGACGAGGCCGCGCAGACTGCTGCCATCATCCAGGTTGAGGCGGGCCAGGATCTGCGCCGGCAGGCGCTTGCGCTCCAGTGCTGCGGGCAGCGCCGCCGTCGTGCTGGGCAGCAGTTCGTGGATGAGCCCCTTGGGCAGGGGCTTCGTGGAGTTGACCAGGATGAACTGCTCGGCCTGCTGGCCGACCGTCTCCGCGACGAAGCCGGTGCACGCCAACGGGAAGGCCGTCACCGACGCGTCACGCACGGCGGCCAGGCGCTGCTGGCCGTCCACGATGAAGCCCGGAGCGTCCGGTGCGTCCGGCGCGGTGGCGCGCGGGATGACGAGGTGCCCGTGGCGGGCGCCCTCCCCTTCCCCGGGCAACGCCTCGAAGCGCACGCGCGAGTCGAAGGCAAGCACCACGGCGTTGGGCACCAGGGCTCCCGCGCTCTCCATGTACTCGCGGATGGCCGTCACGTGGGCGAGCACCTCGGGGCGCTGGTAGCCCTCCAGGACGCCTTCGGTGCGACGCACGCGAGATACAGTGGCGAAGGAGGGCACCTGCTTGCCGTCCACCGCGAAGAGGTAGAGGCGCCGGCCGGAGGGCTGCTCCACCTCCAGCGCGGGCAGGCGCAGCGGAGCCCGCGCCGCCACGCGCATCCGGCTCGCCTCTGCGAGGATGCGCAGGCGCGCGCCCTGGGTGGCGCCCCTGAGCGGCTCCACGAGCGTCCACGATTCGAGCTGGCCGGCGGCGAGCGCATCCCGCAGCGGCTCCGCGTACGACCGACCCGCATAGACGAGCAGTTCGACGGTGTTGGCCGGGTAGCGGCGCGCGAGCGCCTCCACCACCTGTCGACCCCAGGCGGCGCGCTCCTCCCGCCGCATACCCCGGAGGGCGACGTCGTAGGGCTCCACCTGCTCATCGAGAGGCACTAGGCCGTGGAGGGCCGACACCACGTAGACGTGCGGCGTTGTGGCCTCCGCCTCCGCGAGGTGCGCGCGGAAGAGATTGCCGGTGTAGAGGTCGCGCGCCGTGGCGTGGTCCTTCAGCTTCGCCTTGCCGCAGCCCACGAGAGCAACCCGACAGATTTCAGGCACGGGCGTCCTCCGTCTGGACTTCAGGGCCGCGCACCCCGCGGAATAGCTCGCGCTCGGTCATCCCGGCGCGCTCCGCAATCCATGCGGTGGTGCTCTGCTTCGCGATGATCTGCGCCTGGGTCGCCTCGCACGTGCACGTGACGCCCGGGCAGAACACCTCGTCCTTGGCCTTGAGGCGGTGCCCCTGCGTCTTGTGGCCGCACTCGCCGCACCGGTAGACGGCAGCGCGACGCACCAGCTCTTCGGGGCTGTCCGCCAGCAGGTCCACCGCCATGCGCCCGCTGCCGAAGCGCACCCACCACTTCCCGTTCGGCTTGCGCCCCCGGAAGCGGCCGCCGCGCACGGCGCGCAGGAGCGTCTTCACCTTCAGGTACTCCGCCACCATCCGGTCCAGCTGATGCCAAATGGATTCAGCCACGGGACACCTCCAGCTTCGCGGAGAGGCCACCGGGCAGCACGCGCAGCACGGGCCGTCCGGGCTTGGGAGAATGAGGAGCGGACGGCTCGGCGCGGTCCACGAGGTCCAGGACGGCAGTGACGAGGCGGAGGATGCCGAGCGCGACGAGAACGCCCGCGAGCATGAGCAGGTCACGCATGGGCAGCCTCCTCACAGGCAGCGGCGCGGACCTGCTGCCGCCAGGAGGCCTCCCGGTTGCGCGCCTCGCTCCACAGCTCGCGGCAGCGCTCGCTGCTGCACGTGCCCGCCGGCACGTCGGCTCGCTCGTGGTACACCTCCGCGAAGGAGCGCGGCGCCCAGCAGACGGCGCAGCCGCCGAGCTGCATCAGCTGCGCCTCGTCGTGGAGGCGCTTGCGCAGCAGTCCCAGGTGCGCCGCTGGCGTCGTGTCCAAGAGGAACGCCACGGCCGTCCGGCGCATGGCGGGAGTCGTCAACAGAGGGGTCTGAGCGGGCGGAGGAAACGCCGCCGCCGCGGCGCGGAACTGCTCGACGGTGACGCTCACGCGCGCCTTGCCGCGCACGTCGAGCACGATGACGTGCCCCTGCGTCTGGGCGTCGTCGGCCTCATCGCGCAGTTCCAGGGTTGCACGGGCCCAGTCCACCAGCGGGCGCACCGCTTCGACCTGCGCTCGGAGCGCGACCAGCTCGCGCTCCAAGGTGTCCACGGCGGTGGACGCGGCCGCACTTGCAGCCTTGCGGCGGCCACGTTTGGCACCACCGGCAATGAGCCCCAGCGACTGCCGGATGACGGTCGTCAGCGCCGTGCTCACGGGGCGCCTCCGTTGTCACGGAACACCTGCACCTGGACGTCGAGAGTCCTCAGCAGCTGGCCGGGGACGGCCTTGCGCTCTCCGAAGGTGTCAGCAAGGGCGCGCACCAGCGCATGGACATCTTCGATCTGCTGCCGGAGGCGTACGGCCTCGTTCACGGCCTCCGGCAGGGCGTGCTGCCAGCAGGCCATGGGGGGCTGCCCGCCCATGGTGCTGGCGCTGCACACCGCGCAGCCGGGAACCATCGGGAGTGAGCGCCGGAACGCCGTCACTGCATCGGTGTCCACCTCCTGGGGCGCGGCGAGTCCGGTCTGCCGGGCGTGCTCAATCGCGCTGAGGACGTCGCGACACTCCGCGGCGTCCAGCTTGAGTCCGCCTCCACCACCGCCCGCGACATAGGACAGGGGTGAGCGGAGTACCTCACCCAGCGGCCTTGGTGAGGCGTCCGCGACCCTGGACGGTTCAGCAGGACGCTGGACGGTCCGGGCTGGGGATCGAGACGTACGTGCCATGGTTCGGCTCTCCATTGCGCGCGGCGGCGCGCATTCAGCTGGTGGCGGGGCCTGTTCGCGCCCCGTGCGACGAGGGCAGGGCGTTACGAACGGAGGCGCTCCGGCAGGAGCTGCACGGCGGCTTCCAGGGCGTGTTGGAGGCAAGCCTGGGTAGCGGCGCAGCCCGAGCACCCCGCGACGGCGGGGACGCGAGCGCGGAAGCTGTCGGCCTGAGCCCGCGTGCTCGCTGCGTGCTCGCCAGCCGTCACGAGGAGGCGCGAGGAAGCAACTGCATCAAGTCCGCTGTCTCGCGAAGTCCTCGGGAACTCTGAGGAATCAACACGACTCAACAGCGTGAGGGCGGGCTGTTTTCTACACCATCAAGGGTGGCGTGGGGAAGACGACCCTGTGTTCGCACGTGGCGGCGGCGCTGGCGGATGCGGGCCACCGGGTGCTGCTGTTGGATCTGGATCCGCAGGCGCATGCGTCGCTGGTGCTGGGCCTGGAGTCGCGGGAAGGCCCGTGCGTGGCGGACGCGTTCGGGCCTCGGCCGAAGTACAAGCTGGATGAGATCGTGGTGGCGTCGCCGAAGCGGCAGGGGTTGTTCATTGCGCCGGGGGCTCCGCGCATGGCGGCGCTGGAGCGCGAGCTGTTCGGCTGGGGTCACCGGCTCCAGGCGATTCCGCGCGCGCTGAAGACGCTGTCGTGGACGCCGGACGTCATCATCGTGGACACGCCGCCGAGCATCGGTGCGTTCACGGAGGCCGTGCTGTGCTTCGCGGACGTGGTGGTGGCGCCGGTGCCCACGGGCGCGTTCGCGCTGCAGGGGCTGGGTGAGATTGAGACCGCGTGGCGCGACGTGCGCGAAGAGGGCGGCCAGCTGGTGGCCGCGGTGAACCTGTGGGACCGGCGCACGCCCGCGACCAACGTCGCGATGGAGGAGGCGCTGAAGGACGTGACGGTGCCGGTGCTGAAGGCCCGCGTTCCGCGCTCGGAGGCCATCAACCAGGCGGGGCTGGGCTACGAGGTGGTGTTCGACGTGAGCCCGAACGCGGCGGGCGCGGAGGAGCTGCGCGCCATGGCCCGTGAGCTGGCGAAGCTCGCGGGCCTGCGCTGACGCGCGGAGCGCATTGATCCGTTCAGCCCATGGTGCCGACCTGCAGGGGCCCGGCGCGCCGGTAGGTGAGCATCGCCACCCCCTTGGGCGTGATTTGAGACGCGACGAGCTGCAGTGTTCGGGGCTGCGTTCCCGTTCCGAAGAGGCGCCGGCCGCTGCCAATCGTCACAGGGATGATGTGCAGGTGCATCACGTCCACCAGGTCATGCGCCAGAAGGGTCTGCAGCAGGCCGCCACTGCCATGCACCTGAAGCTCGCGGCCGGGTGAGGCCTTGAGACGGCGCACCTCCTCCGCCGTGTCTCCCTCCAATAGCTTTGAATTCGCCCACTCCACTCGGCGCAGGGTGGTGGATGCCACGTACTTGGGCAGCGTGTTGAGCGGCCCGGCGATGGGGTCGTTCGGCGCCGTCATGTGCGGCCAGTAGCTGGAGAAGATGTCGTACGTCCCGCGCCCGAGCAGGAACGCGTCCGCCCGGCTGAAGATGTCCACGACGTGCGCGCCGAAGTCGTCGCTGAAATGGGGCTTCACCCAGCCGCCGAAGGCGAAGCCGCCGCTCCTGTCCTCGTCCGGACCTCCTGGGGCCTGAACCACTCCGTCCAGCGTCACGAACTCCGTCACCGTCAGTTCCATGGTCGCATCCGTCCCTTCCGGGCCATCCATTCGCCCGTTCAAATTGGCGACGAATGACCCGGGCGCGGATCGACATGCCTGCGTTTTCCGTTGTCATGGGCGGACGGGCAGGCGCTGGCTCAGGGCCTGGGCAGGCCGGGACCGAGCGCCGAGCGCACGTTGGCGTCGGTGAAGCTCGTGCCCCAGACGGCGTTGAGCTCCTGGGCGATGAAGGCGGCGCCCGGCTGGAGCGCTCCCAGCGTGGGCTCGAACATCAGCACGCGCGGGTCGGTGAGCTCCTGCAGGCGGGGGACCACGTCGCTCACGTCGCGGCCCTGCTCCTGGGCGGCGCGCACGCCCTGCAGCCACGTGCGCACGGTGCCCTGGGCGTGGGGGACCAGGAGGGGTTGGTCCGCCGCGCCCAGCGTCACGAGCAGGTGCCCCAGGCTCAGCGTGATGACGACGCTGCCGTGCTGGGTAAGCAGCGGCCCGTGGTCCGGCGGCAGGGTGTTCCAGTCCACGGCCGGGAGGTTCTGGAGGTACATGGGCGTGAAGCGCTGCGGGGCCTGGGCGACGAGCGCGCGCGTGTGCTCCACGGGGATGAGCGTGTCCCAGTCATCGTGGAGGATGAGGAACGGCGTCTGGACGGTGCTGGCCAGGTGGGCGGCGGTCCAGCGCGTGTAGTCCGTGCCGGGAGTGACAGGGTCGCCACCAGTGGTGGCGTAGATACGGCGGAAGTAGGGCTCGAAGAACTGCTGATAGCGCGAGCGCATGGCCGGGTCGCTCACGCGCGCGGGCACCCATCGGCTCACGTAGTCCACCTCCGCGGCGAAGTCGGACAGCGGGGACAGGGCGACGCCCACGGCGGGCACCACGGTGGAGGGGGCATCCGCCGCCGCGTAGAGCGCCTCGTAGCCGCCCCAGGAGCCACCGAAGATGCCGATGCGCGTGGTGTCCACGTTGGGAGCCTGGGCCAGGAAGCGCATGCCCGCGTTCATGTCGTCGCGGTCGTTCTGGAGGTCTCCGCCCGCGTAGAAGCGGCCGAAGACGGCGAGCACGCCGAAGTCATGGACCAGGTGGATGAAGGCCTCGCCCGCGATGATCTCCGGCGTGGTGGGCGTGAACGCGATGGGCGACGAGCCCGGCCCGTAGTGTGGCTCGCTGTCGTCCGGGTGGATGCCGGCGCCGCGCGCGGCCCACTTCGCGTCCACGGCCTCACCGGTCCAGGCGATGCCGTCATAGGGCTTGGTGAGCACCACCGTGGGGGACACGCCCGGCTTCCGGGGCGGGAACCACTGCGCATAGGTCGCGGCGCGGCCGGGCACCTCCAGCTTGAGAAGCTGATAGGGCCAGGTCTGGTCCGCGGCACGGAACTCCCCGGAGCCGAGCTGGGTCACCTGGACCGTGCCCGGGTCCGTCGGCGTTTCCTCCGGGATCTGGCAGGCGTTGGTGGACGGGCTGGGGTTGCTGCAGCACGCGGTGGGGACGGAGCCCAGGAGGGTGAGGGCCAGGAACGTGGTCGAGAACAGGCGCATGCCCCAGCAGACACCGCGGCGCGGAATTTCTGAAAGCGTCCCCGTCCTTTCCGGACGAGGATGGCGGCACATGGACTACCAGGCAGTGTTGTCAGAGGTCTGGGATGCGGTGCGGCCGGTGGTCGGGCAGGGCCGCGTGGCGACGTACATCCCGGCGCTGGCGGCGGTGGACCCGCGCCGCTTCGGCATGGCGCTCGCGACGGTGGAGGGGGACGTGTACGGCGTGGGGGACTGGCGCGAGCCGTTCTCCATCCAGAGCATCTCCAAGGTGTTCACGCTGGCGCTCACGTTGGCGCGGGACGGGGATGCGCTGTGGAAGCGCGTGGGCAAGGAGCCGTCAGGCAATCCGTTCAACTCGCTGGTGCAGCTGGAGTACGAGCAGGGCATCCCGCGCAACCCGTTCATCAATGCGGGCGCGCTGGTCATCACGGACCGGCTGCAGCGGCTCACCGGGGATGCGCGCGGCACGCTGCGCGACTTCCTTCGTGCGGAGAGCGGCAACCCGTCCGTGGACTTCGATCCGGTCATCGCGGCGTCGGAGGCGGATCACGGCCACCGCAACCGCGCGCTGGCCCACTTCATGGCGAGCTACGGCAACATGGAGGGCGCCGTCCCGGAGGTGCTGGAGCACTACTTCTGGCAGTGCTCGCTGGCCATGAGCTGCGCGGACCTGGCCCGCGCCTGTGGCTTCCTCGCGCGCCATGGACAGCGCGCGGACGGTTCGAGGCTGCTCACGCGCAGTCAGGCCAAGCAGGTCAACGCGGTGATGCTCACCTGCGGCACCTACGACGCGGCGGGGGAGTTCGCCTACCGCGTGGGGCTGCCGGGCAAGAGCGGCGTGGGCGGAGGCATCATCGCCGTCATCCCCAACCGCTGCGGCCTGTGCGTATGGAGCCCCGGGCTGGATGCACGGGGCAACTCGGTGGCGGGCGTGGAGGCGCTGGACCGGTTCACGACGCTGACCGGCCTGTCCATCTTCTGAAGCCACGGCGTTGGGGTTACTGGCCTTGTTCTTCGAGGGCCTTCAGCCAATAGGACCGCCCACCGGACGCCAGTGCACCCGCCAGGAACTCCGCGAACGAATGGGCAATGACCGGGCAGTAGTAGGGGTCCGGAAATCCCTCGCGGTAGCCGTCGCGGAGTGGATAGCGCGCATGCGTCTGTTGCCCCACGTCCAGGAGCGCATAGTTGCTGTCCTGGAGTTGGCACACCACGTACCAATCCGAGGGCCCCGCCGCGTCAGTGTCGGCTTGGGCCATGACGACCCGTGCGCGCCGCACCTCCGCGAGCGGCAGAATGGAGTAGGGCGCGTTGGAGCCACGAAACAGCCTGGCTCCATCAAAGCGCGTGTAGAAAGCGCGCAGGTCCGGATCCAGGCGCCACCCCACCCCACTTCACGTCCGCGAGCCACACGCAGCCTTGGAGCGCGTATCCCTCCCCGGAGCACTTGTCGCGGCAGTAGTTCATCAGCTGCGGACTGCACCGCCACGGGCCGTAGAAGATGTTGGTCCTGAAGTGCCCGCCGCCTGGGACCGTGACTTGTGGCCCCACCCATTTACGCACACCGGCCGCCGATCCCATGGCGCCTTCGGTACATGCGGCCAAGGACAGCGCTCCGGTCAACAGCACAGCAACGCGACGACGTGAGGCCTTGCTCGTGGTTGTCATGCTGAGCACGGTATCGATCGGCACCGACACGCCTGCCCTCCGAGACCGCGGCTTCAGCGCAGTCCGTCCAACAGCGCGGCCAGCTTCTGGGGCTGGGATGCGAAGGGCGAGTGCGACGTGTCCAGCGTGTCCACGGTGAAGGCGTTGCCGGGTGTGAAGGCGTCCGCTTCGCGGATCATCAGGTCCTGGAGCGCGGGGGCCAGGGCGCGGTCCTGGGCACATCTCACGTAGCTGCGCGGGATGCGGCCCCAGCGTTCCTTCGTGGCGCCGACCTTGCCAATCCACAGGGACACCGGGATGTCGGGCGTGAGCGTGAGCGCGAAGGGAAGGAAGTCCGCTGCGTCCACGTCATGGTAGAAGCCCGCGTGCAGGGCCTGCCGGTATGCCGCGTCGCCTCGCGGATTGATCCGCACCGCGCCCAACTTCGCGGCGTCGCCGATGAAGAGTGGCGCGCTGTAGGGCGTGTGGGCTTCGGGGAGCGCGCCATAGGCGCTGGCGCTCTGAAGGCGCAGCGGGACGTAGGCGCTCAGGTACACGAGCCGCTCCATGAGCTGAGGGGCCTTCTCCGCCGCGCGGGTGATGACCGTACCGCCCGCGCTGTGGCCCACGAGCACGGGCTTGGGGCCGCCCCGGAGCTTCTCCAACGCGGCGACCACGGTGTCCGCGCAGTCGTCCAGCGTGACGTCCGCCAGGGGCGAGCGCTCCTCCTTGAAGCGCGCCGCGTCGCCCGTGAGGTAGGACGCGGGGAAGCGCGCGTTGAGGCCGTGGCCGGGCAGGTCGATGGCCACCACCCGGTGCCCCTTCGCGGTGAGCGCTTCGGAGACTCGCGTCCAGTGCAGGGCGTTGTGCCATGCACCGTGAACCAGGAGGAACGTCCTCGGTTTACTCGGCGTCTTCGTGGGCGTGGCCGCATGGCCCAGGCCAGGCAGTACGGCCGTGCCCAGCAGGGCGCTCTTCATCACGTCACGACGGTTCATGGGGGACTCCTTCGTTGGGGGGAAGCAGGGTGAGGAGCCGCTCGCGCAGGCGGGCGAGGTCGAAGAGCTGCCGCTCCACTTCCGCCAGCCGCTCCCGGTGGGCGGCGAGCGCGTCCGGGCAGATGGCGTCCGTGACCTGCCGGAGCATGCAGGGCGGGAAGGTGGCGATCTCCTCCAGGGAGAAGCCCAGGCGGATCATCCGGGCCACCTGCATGACCTGGGGGACGGCGACCTCGTCGAAGTCGCGGTAGCCGTTGTCCAGGCGATGGGACGCGAGGAGCCCCGCCTTGTCGTAGTGGCGAATGGACCGCGCGCTGCTGCCCGTGCGCCGGGCAAGTTCTCCGATGTTCATCCTGCGCTCCTGAATCGGGATGCCCGGACCCTCAACATCCATGGGGTCCCCTCCCGGCCGACTTGGTTCAAAACCTGTCCGACAGTCGGACAGGTTTCTGGCGGTCCGCTCCCGGCGGGGCGGACCGGCCGGGTTCTTTCCTTCTCATCCCTGAAGACTCCATGGCCGAGAGCTTCGGGCCTATCACTGGTGTCAAGGTCAAGACCCTGGCGGGGGAATGTGACCGCGATGTCCCCACCGGATGCCCGACCGCGATCTACGGTGCGCCGCGTGAGCCTCTCCTCGCCCGCACCCCGTCCGCGTCCCGCGCTTCTCACGCTTGCCTACCTGGCCTTCGTCAGCCTGGGGTTGCCGGACGCGGTGCTCGGGGTCGCGTGGCCGTCGCTGCGCGACACCTTCGGTCTGTCGCAGGCGGCGATGGGCGCCATCCTCGGAACGGCGGCGGCCGCCTATTTCACCTCCGGGTTGCTCGCGGGCCGGCTGATGCGGGCGCTGAACCTGGGGCTGCTGCTGGCACTGAGCACCGGCTCGGTGGCGCTGGGGCTCACGGGCTACGCGACCGTGCCGCTGTTCGTGCTGTTCCTGGCCGCGGCCTGCTTCATCGGCTTCGGTTCGGGCGCCATCGACTCCGCGCTCAACAACTACGCGGCCCAGAACTTCGGCCCCAAGCACATGGCCTGGCTGCACGCGGCCTACAGCGTGGGCGCCGCGATGGGGCCGGTGTTGATGACCGCGCTGCTTGCTCGGGGGGCGGATTGGAGGACCGGCTATGCGGTCCTCGCCGTGGCGCTGGGGACGCTGGCGCTGACGTTCCTGTGGATGCGCCGGCTGTGGGACGCACCGGCCGGAGCGCCGGGCGAGGAGCCTCGCGCGGAGGTGATCACCTCCTCCGCGATGGAGGCCGTGCGCCGGCCCCGCGTGTGGCTGCAGATCTTCACGTTCTTCTTCTACACGGGCGTGGAGGTGACGGCGGGCCAGTGGAGCTTCACCGTGCTCACCGAAGGACGGGGCCTGCACACCGCCGCGGCGGGCACCTGCGTGAGCATCTACTGGGGCAGCCTGCTGGTGGGGCGCGTGCTGTCAGGCTTCGTCGTCGAACACCTCAGGCCGGTGCGGATGCTGCACGGAAGCACGGTGCTGGCGGTGGTGGGCGCGGCCCTGTTCGCGATTCCCGCCGTGCCGCCCGCGCTGGGGCTCGCGTTGCTGGGACTCGCGCTGGCGCCCATCTTCCCCGCCCTGATGTCGGAGACGCCGCGCCGTGTGGGGCTGGACGTCTCCGCGCACGCGGTGGGCTTCCAGGTCAGCGCCGCGACGACGGGCGTGGCGGCGCTGCCCAGCCTCGCGGGGATCATCGCGGAGCGATGGGGCCTTCAGTTCATCGCTCCGTACATGCTCGGGGTGGCCGTGGTGCTGGCCCTGCTGCACGGCGTGCTGTCCGCCGTGGCGGACCGCCCCCAGCTCTCCCGCTGAGCGCGGACCTCAGCTCCCGGCCGGAAGGTCCGCGCTGCGCAGCGTCTTCGGGCCCTCGGCCGTCCACTGCGACAGCCGCAGCGTCGCGCCCCGCGCCGAGGCGTGCGGCTCCACCTCCACGAAGGTGAAGCGCTGCTCCAGCCTCGCGTGCCGCTGCTTCGCCGGGTCCAGCGACGGATTGCCCTGGAGCTCCGCGAGGTACTCACCCCATTCCTCGTCGGAGGCCTCCGGTGCGGGGAGCCGCAGGAGGGAGATCCACGTGCCGGTGTTGGCGTAGAGAGGGCCGTTGCCCTCGTGCCAGCGGGCCGCGTGCGTGTGGCCCATCACCACCGCCTGCGGGTTGTACTTCTTGCCCAGCCGAGCGGTCTCCGCGAGCTCGTCCTTGCCGGGCTCCAGGGCGAAGTAGTCCGTGCCGGTCCTTCCGGCGACCGCGCGGTGCAGGCGTGCGTAGAACGCGAACCCCGCCTTGGCCAGCTTCAGCCGTGCACGGCCCAGGGCCTCCGGATTGTCGAAGGCGTTGAGCTTCTCCGGGTCGAGCACCGACAGGAGGGCGTCCACCTCGTCGTCCTTCAGGTCCACCCGCGCCAGGCTGCGCGCCAGATGCGCGTCCGCGTCCGACGCGCCCACCGCGTCCATCGGTTCCAGCGCGAAGGCCGGCGCGAGGCCCCGGTTCTCCAGCAGGCGCCGGATGAGCGTGAGCGTCCCCGCGTTGAACAGGACCTTGAGCGCGTCCGGCTTCACGCCGAGCGCCACCATCACCGCGCCCTCGAAGTCCGGCTTGAGCAGGTCCATGTACCGCATGCGGTGCTGGTGCTTGAGCGGGTTGAGCAGCGTCTTCACCAGCACCGAGCCCGGCGGATAGCGGAAGCGGTTCGCCCGCTCCGAGGACAGGAGCGAGGCGTAGTCGATGCGGTTCGCCACGTCGGTGTGCTCACCGTGGGTGACGAGCACGCGCGAACCGCCGACCTCCAGCTGCAGGGGCGCGGTGCCGTCCCGGAACTCCAGCCGCGAAGCGACCTCCCCGGGCTGGCCCAGCGCGGAGCGGATCACCTCCTGGACGTCCGGCAGCGCCAGCTCCAGGTCGTGGTTGCCCACCACCATCGTCGCCCGGCCCCCCGCGGCCAGCACCCGCCCCAGCGCCTTCAACGCGGGCGCGGTCGCCGCGGACGTCACCAGCGCGCGGGCCTGCTCCAGCGTCCGCTGGGGATCCACCGCCAGCGGGTCGTCGTTGAGCAGGAAGTCGAAGCTGTCCCCGTTGAGGACGACGTGGGTGGGCGTGCGGGTGAAGGAGTCGAAGAGGGCGGGCAGCTCGGCGGCGCCCGCGAAGATGTCGTAGGGGCCACCGTTGCCGAGGTGGAGGTCGCTGAGAATGAGCGTTCGCATGGTCGATGCTCCTTTCAGGGAAGCGCCTGCAGGTCGTTGTGCCGGATGCTCACGGCGGGATCGCCGAGCACCACGTAGTTGCGAGCGTCGTTGCGTTCGATCCACCGGTGCAGCAGCTCGCGCGGCTGGAGCTTGCCGTTGGACGTGTTGGCATCCAGGTGCGTCAGCAGGATGTTGTTGGCGGCGGAGAACCGGTCGCGGAAGTCGCGCAGCGCGTGGCCCACCGGCATGCCCGCCATGATCTTCCAGAGCGTGTTGCGGAACGGGTGGATGGTCGTCTGGGTCATCTGCAGGGGCTTGATGGAGAAGCCCCAGGCCCGCTCCACGTGGCCAATCACCGCCAGCGCGCCGCCGTTGGGATGGGCCAGCAGCCGCCGGGGCAGGGCCGCAACGAAAGGCGCGCTCGCGAGCGCGTCGCCGCTGCGTGAAGCAGTGAGCGGGAACTCGTCGTTCGCGGGCGTGCCCATGCCGAAGCAGGCGAAGAAGAACGCCACCAGGCCGTGGAGCCGTGCATCGTCCTGGATGTCCGACGCCGCCACGTAGTGCGCGGGGGCCATGGCCCCAAAGCCCATCCAGTCCTGGCTCAGCAGGGCGCCCTGTTTCGTGAGCTGGAGCGGATCATTCGCCTTGAAGCCCACGCCATGGGACGCGGTGAAGAGCACCGCAGGGCGCACATCCCGGCCGTGGAGCGCTTCCAGCAACCACTCCCGGGTCGCGTCGTCCTCGATGGCGTCACGGCTGGCGAAGCGGGCCTTCGCGGCGACCGTCTTCGACAGCTGGGGCGGCTGATCCAGCGGCGCACCGCGGGCCAGCGGAGCAACCAGGCTGTCCGCGCTGAGCTCCGTGGAGCGGTCCCCGGGGTGCTTGGGTCCCCACCAGCCCACCTGCCGGTGATTGGGCACGGAAGGGCCTGTCTCATACGCCACCACGCTGTCCGCGTAGCGCGCGTACTCCGCGGGCGTGTCGAAGGAGAGGCGGCCCACCGCGTACGACAGGGAGAGCGAGTGCTGCACGTCGAACGGGATGACGTCGGGCCCGCCCACGAGCAGGAGGTAATAGGGAACGATGCTCGGCTCCACGTCGCCGATGGGCGCCCCGTGCCTTTCCAGGAACTGATGCGCCGTCTCACCGGGCTGGTAGGTGAGGACGTGGCACCGGTCCGCTTCTTCCATGCGCTCGCGCCGGTGGGCGAGGAGTGGCTCCAGGCTCTTGCGAAGCTCCTCGGAGGCGGACGCGGGGAACACCACGCCCCAGCCGGCCTTCGTGTAGTCCTCCGGCGGCGCGTCAGGCGGCAGGCCGAAGCTCAGACGCATGGGGAGGAACTCGAGCCACTTCCTCCAGGCCTCGAAGTACGCGGCTTCACCCCGAGGCTCCGCCACCTCCGCGGCCGCGGGCAATGCGATGGGCGGCACCAGGTACTGCCCGGTGACGCCATCGATGCCGTTGAAGACCAGCGGATCTTCCGGGCTGGCGATGGGGCGCTCCACGTTCACCTCCTCCTCGCCATCCTAGGCGTCCCTGCTGACCTGGAAAGAGCGGACAGGGGCCCGGCTGTCAGGCCCCCGGCGTTCTCGGCGGCGGGTGTCGCGTGGCGGGCTCGCTCTCCGACCCGGAGGCCGACCTGTCACCTGGTCCACGGTCTCCTCGTCCCCCTGGACAGGGGCCTCTCTGATTCGTGGTGGCAATCCCTTACGTCCCGTTCGAGTCTCGCTGGACTTGTGGAGTGCGAACGCAAGTCATTGTGGAGTGTCTGACTTTGACCTGATGCGTCTGGCATTGAAGGGCGTGTCTATGTTCACGTTCGATCCGCGTCCGGCGCACATGGCACCCCTCGCCATGACCGTCCGGGCGCAAGGGAGAACACTCATGACGAAGAACGCCTCGGTCCACGATGTCGTGCAGGGCTGGCTGTCCGGTGATGAGGAGTCCCATGGCATGACGAACCCGGCGGGCCCGGTGTTCGTGGGAGGTATGCGCACGGAGCAGGCGCTCACGGAGTCCAACCTGGTGGAGAACACGGGCTGCAGCAGCTGCAGCGCTTCCACCACCGGCTTCTGCTGTTGATCCATCGCGGCCCCCCGTCCGCATGAATCTCCCTCCGGCGCCGTGAGCGGTGCCGGAGGGTTCTTCCGCCGTTCCCACCGCCGGTCCCCACCCCCAGGGAGCCCCCCCTCATGGTCCACGAGGAAGCGTCGATGGCTGCCGAGGTCCCTCCCGAGGGATGGCTCGCGCGCCCCGTGAACGTCCTGCTGGCGCCGCATCTGGACTCGCTCGCGGAGCGGCTGTCCCGGATGGAAGGGCTCTCTCCGGCGGAGCGCGGCGTGGTGGAGGCCGCGGCGCGGGAGACGCTGGGTTTCAGCGCCCAACTCAAGCTCAACCGCGTGCTCCTCCTGGAGCTGCACGCCGCGTCGATGGAGGGACGGCTCGACGCCGCGGACCCACAAGGGCGGTGGGCCCGGTTCCTGGAGCAGGCCTGCTCCTCCGACTTCCACACGCACCTGCGCGGACGCTACCCGCCGCTCCTGGATCGGCTGGCGACGCTGGGCCGGCTCCAGACCCAGGCGGTGCTGCGGCTGGCGGACCGGTTCGTCGCGGACCGGGAGTCGCTGACGGACCTGCCCGGCCGCCCTCGGGGCGCGCTGAAGCGCCTGAGGTTGGGGGAGGGGGATGCCCACCGGGGCGGCCAGACGGTGGCGCTGCTGGACCTGGAAGCGGGCACGGTGCTCTACAAGCCCCGGTGCATGCGCGTGGATCGCGCGCTGGAGGGCCTGCTCGCGCGCGTGCTGGCGCCGGACGCCGAGTCCACGCGGATCCGCGTGCCGTCCGTGCTGGTGCGCGCGGGCTATGGCTGGGCGGAGTTCGTGGAGCACCGCTTCTGTACGAGCGAAGCCGAGCTCGCGCGCTTCTACCGGAACCTGGGCCACTGGCTCGCGGTGATGCGCCTGTTGGGCGGCACGGACCTGCACTCGGAGAACCTCATCGCGCACGGGCCGGTGCCCGTGGTGGTGGACGTGGAGAGCCTCTTCGCCCCGGATCCGCCCGTGCCTCCGTCGGAGCGCGGCCTCGCGGTGGACCTGGCCGCGAAGGCCATCCGTGGCACCGTCCTGCGCACGGGCCTGCTCCCCGTGCGAAGCGAAGGCCCGGGCCTGGGCGGCCTGGACATCTCCGCGGCGGGTTCGCTTCCGGGACAGCAGCCGCGCGTCCCGGCGCCCCTCATCGTCGGCGGCGGCACGGACCGCGCCCGCCTGGGCATGACGTTGCTGGAGCGCCCACACGCGAAAAACCACCCCAGCCCGGACCCCGTGCTCGCGCGGCACTGGGACCAGGTCGTGGAGGGCTTCCACGAGCTGACCGCGCGCATGAAGACGCTGGACGCGTACGGGGGGCTGCGCCCGCTGCTGGAGCCGTTCACGGGCGCGGTGGTCCGGCGCATCCTGCGGCCCACGCAGACGTACGCGGAGCTGCTGCGCATGCTCTGGCACCCGGCCTCGCTGTACGACGCGCCCAAGGCCCACGCTCGGGCGCGGGAGGTGCTGCGGAAGAACGCCGGCGTGTCCCCCGGCGCGCCCTCCACGACGTCCGTCATCGACGAGGAGCTCGCGGACCTGTGCGTGGGCGACATCCCCGTGTTCACCCAGCCCGTGACCCGGAGGATGCTCGACGCCACGCTGGAGGCATGGCGGTCGGTGGATGAGTCCCTGGAGGAGATGACCATCCAGAGCACGCTGATCAGCGCCTACCTCAACGAGAAGACCGTGCCTCCGCGCGTCCCCGCGCCGGCCACGCCCGCGCGCCGCGAACGCCTGGATGAGCGGCGCCGGGCCCAGCTGTCCAAGCTGGTCCGCCGCGTGAGCGACGCGGCCGTGCGCGGACCTGATGGGACGGTGACGTGGATCAGCCCGGTGCTCGCCGAGTATGGCTGGGCGGTACGGCCGCTCTCCGCCGAGCACTACAGCGGACAGGGCGGCGTCGCGGTGGTGCTGGCCCAGTACCTGCGCGAGGTGCACCACGGCCGCGCGGACGCGGTGGAGGGACTGCCCGAGCTGCTGGACGGCACGCTCGCGGTGCTGCGCGCCACGGAGGACCGCGTGCCGGTGAAGTCACCGGGGGGCTTCGCCGGGCTCGCGTCGCAGGTGTGGATCTGGTCCACGCTGCACGACCTGGGCACCGTCCCTGGCGCGCTGGACCGGGCCCGCGAGCGCGCGGCGGCGCTGACGCCCCAGGTGCTGGATGCGGACGGACTGCTGGAGGTCCTGGGCGGCGTGGCGGGCGTCATCGTCCCGCTGCTCAACCTGGTGGACCAGACGGGCGAACCGAAGTGGCTGGACATCGCGGCGCACGCGGGGCAGCGGCTGGAGGACACGGCGCGGAGCGTGGCGGGGGACGCGCGGTGGTCCACGTCGATGTTCCCGGAGCCCATTGGCGGCTTCGCGCACGGCACGGCGGGCATCGGCTGGGCGCTGGCCCGGCTGGGCCTGAGCGCGGCGGGGACGGCGGCGGACCGGCGGCGGTGGCGCAGCCTGTCCGAGCGCGCCTTCGACTTCGTGGACGGGCTCTACCGGCCGGACGTGGGCAACTGGACGGACCTGCGCCGCCCGGAGGCCACGGACCAGCTGACGAGCTGGTGCCACGGGAGCACGGGCATCGGCCTGGCGGCGGCGGACCTCTTCGCGCGCACGGGGATGCCTCGCTACGGGGACCTGTTCCAGCGGGCCCGGGCCGCGGCCGTGCGCGAGGGCTTCGGCTGGACCCACACCCTGTGCCACGGCGACCTGGGGGTGTGGGAGCTGATGGAGACGGCGCGGCGGCTGTCCTCGGAGCCGCTGTCGCCGGACCGGGAGACGCTGGACGCGGAGCTCATCTCCGGCCTGGAGGCGCGTGGCCCGGTGGCGGGGCTGGCCCGTGACGCCTTCTCGCCCGGGCTGATGGCGGGGCTGGGCGGCGTCATCCACACGCTCTTGCGCATGCACCCGGAGAGCCGGCTCGTGTCACCGCTGCTGCTGGGGCGCGCGCCGGACATGGACCCGGACGCGTTCTGAAGCGCGCGTCACCGGCCCGTCCGTGACGGCAGGCCGGTGACGCCAGCTGGGACGTCAGTCGCGGGTGTCGCGGCGCACGGTGACCTTGCGGCCGCGCAGCGTGGAGCCCTTCAGCGCGGAGATGATGCGCGCGGCATCCGGCTCCGGCACCTCCACGATGGAGTACATGTCCGCGATGTGGATCGCGCCGATGCGCGAGGATTCGAGCCCCGCCTCGCCCGCGATGGCGCCCACGAGGTCCGCCGGCCGCATGCCCGCGGTGCGGCCCGCGCCGATGAACAGGCGCGTGACGTTCCACTCCGGCGCACGCTGGGGACGCGCGGGGGCCCGCTCGGACCGCTCGCCGCGCTCGGACCGCTCGCCGCGCTCGGGGCGCTCGCCCCGGTCGGCGGTGCGGGGGCCTCGCGACGGACGCTCGGCGCCGCGGTCCGCGAACCGGCCCGGAGGCCCGGAGCGCTCCGTGCGCGGGAACTTCCGCTCCGCCGGCGCCGACACCTGGGGAATCTCCTGGTCAGCGGTGTCCTTGCCCTCGTCCTCCTTCTCCTGGAGGAGCTTGATGGCGGCGGCGGCCACGTCCATGACGCTGAACTCGCCGGACAGGTCCTCCGCGATGCCGCGGAACGCGTCCAGCTCCCCGCCCACGAGCGTCTCGCGCAGCGACGAGCGGATCATCTCCAGCCGGCGCGCGCGCAGGTCCGACACGGTGGGGACCGCGGAGACCTCGATGCGCTGGCCGGTGAGCCGCTCGATGTTGCGCAGCAGCCGGTGCTCGCGGGGCTCCAGCAGGGTGATGGCCACGCCCTCGCGGCCGGCGCGGCCCGTGCGGCCGATGCGGTGCACGTAGGCCTCCGGCGCGTTGGGCACGTCGAAGTTCACCACGTGCGTCAGCCGGGGGATGTCCAGGCCGCGCGCCGCGACGTCCGTGGCGATGAGCAGGTCCGCCGCCTGCGACTTGAACTGCTTGATGACGCGGTCGCGCTGCTCCTGGCTCATGCCGCCGTGCAGCGCGTGCGCGCGCCAGCCCCGGCCGTTGAGGGACGTGGTGAGCTCATCCACCTCCGTGCGCGTGCGGCAGAACACGATGGCGGCCGTGGGCGACTCCAGATCCAGCACGCGCCCCAGCGTGGCGATCTTGAACGCGCGCGGGACGATGTAGGCCGTCTGCCGGACGCGCGGCATCTCGCCGGCCTCCAGCTTCTCCTTCGCGATGCGCACACGCACCGGCTCGTGCAGGTGGCGCTCCGCGATGCTGGCGATGCGCGGGGGCAGGGTGGCGGAGAACAGCGCCGTCTGCCGCTGCTCGGGCGTCTCGGAGAGGATGGCCTCCAGGTCGTCCGCGAAGCCCATGTCGAGCATCTCGTCCGCTTCGTCCAGGACCACGGTCTGCACCTGGTCCAGCTTCAGCGTCTTGCGGCGCAGGTGGTCCAGCGCGCGACCCGGCGTGGCGACGATGACGTCCACGCCGCGCTTGAGCACGCGCAGCTGCCGGCCGATCTCCTGGCCGCCGTAGAGAGGGAGCACGCTCACGCCCAGCTTCTGGCCGTAGCGGTGGATGGCCTCGGACACCTGCATGGCCAGCTCGCGCGTGGGCACGAGCACCAGCGCGGAGGTGCTGTGCGGCGCGGCGGCGCCGGGCTTCAGGTGCTGGAGGAGCGGAAGCGAGAACGCGGCCGTCTTGCCGGTGCCCGTGGCGGCGATGCCCAGCAGGTCCTTCTGGGCCAGCAGCGGCGGGAGCGCGGCGGCCTGGATGGGGGTGGGCTCTTCGTAGCCGAGGGCCGTCAGCGCCTCGACGAGGTCGGGCTTGAGCCCGAGGGCGTCGAAGGAGGGGGTTTCGGGGGCAGCGGGAGGCGGGGGAGCTTTCACACGGCGGCTTGTACCACTTCCGCGCCCGGGCGGAGGACTTGGGACGCCGGGTCCGTCCAGGCCTGTACGAAGGACCGGGCCTTCCGGGCTTTCACGTCCCGCCGCGGAGGTGTGGAGCCAACAGCGCCGCCACGGCCCCTGTCCCCGAGGACAGGTCCCTGGAGGACAGCACGAGCTGCTGCCGCCGGCCACCCTCCAGCGAGGTGCCCTCCAGGAGGGACGTGAGGCCCCGGGGGCCGCGGTCCAGGTCGAGGACCAGCTCCAGCGCGTCCTCCTGGGGGAAGGGCAGGAGGGCGAGCGAGCGCGGCGGGCCGCTCCAGTCCGGGCCGGCGTGGAACTCCAGCTCCTGCACGAAGGGCTCATCGCGGCCGAGGGGCGAGCCGGCCTCGCAGTAGGAGTTGCGCCACTGGAAGCCCAGCTTCTGCACGGCTTCGATGACGGTCTGGAGGGACGGGTGGGGCAGGACGTGGATGCGGTCGCTGTCCTCGGGGTTGAGGGCGTTGTCGATGTCGAGCGCCGTCTTGATCCACACGGGCGTGCCGCGTTCGGTGATGGGCGCGTGGGCGGGGATGCGCAGGGAGAAGGGGATCTCGCGCTCCTCGCGGGGCTGGAGGGTGAAGGGATTGGCGACGCGCCAGGTGCGCACGACGGCGTTGAGCGCACTGCGGCGGTCATTGTCGCGCTGGAGGTACTGCGCCATCAGGTGCAGGTCGATGCGGTCGATGCGCTGGGGCGTGTGGCCGCCCTGGACATGGACGAGTCCGCGCAGGTCGCCGCCCGCGCGCACGGTGTCGTGTTCCAGGCGGGTGTCCACGCGCGCGCTGCCAATGCCAAGGCGGGCGAGCATCTTCATGAAGGGCATGGGGGACGGCATAGGCCGGATGGACGCCGCGCGAAAGCCCGTCCGCCGGGCTGCCTGCCCATCATGCGGCCCCTGCACCGGAGGGACGGGCGCGGCTTGCGGGCTGGCCCGGCGCGTCACCAGCGTAAAGCCTCACCACGGGAGAGGTGCATCATGGCGCAGGGGACATCCAAGCGGGTGCGGTACGCGGTGGTGGGGGCGGGCAACCTCACGCAGGTGGCCATCCTGCCGGCGTTCCAGCACGCGGAGGAGAACTCCGAGCTGGTGGCCATCATCTCCTCCGACAAGGCGAAGCGGGTCGCACTCCAGGAGAAGTACGGCGTGGAGCACGTGGGGGGCTACGAGAACTTCGAACAGGTGTTGCGCGACTCGAAGGCGGACGCGGTCTACATCGTGTTGCCCAACACGATGCACCGGAGCTTCACGGAGCGAGCGGCCCGCCTCGGAGTGCACGTCCTCTGCGAGAAGCCGATGGCGACGTCGGTGGAGGACTGCGAGGCGATGATCCGCGCCACGAACGAGAACGACGTGAAGCTGATGGTCGCGTACCGGCTGCATTTCGAGGAGGCGAACCTCCGCGCCATCGAGCTGGTGCGTTCCGGGAAGCTGGGAGACCCGCTGGTCTTCACGGGGACGCTGACGCAGCAGGTGCGCGAAGGGGACATCCGCACGCGAGTGGACGTGGGAGGCGGGGCGCTGCTGGACGAGGGGCCATACCCCGTCAACGCCGCGCGCTACCTGTTCCGTGACGAGCCGCGCGAGGTGTTCGCGTTCACGGCGGGCGGCAGGGACGGGCGCTTCCACGGCGTGGATGCGTCCGCGTTCGCGCTGATGCGGTTCCCGAACGGGAGGGTGGCCCAGTTCGCCATCAGCCACGAAGCCTCCGCGGTGTCGAGCTACCGGCTGGTGGGCACGGAAGGGGACCTGCTGGTGAAGCACGGCTTCGGCTACGGCACGGACATCCAGCATGAGCTCACGGTGGGCGGGGAGACGGAGACGCGGACGTTCAAGAACAGCGACCAGTTCGCGCCGGAGTTGGTCTACTTCTCGACGTGCGTCCTGGAGGACCGGGACCCGGAGCCCAATGGCATCGAAGGCCTGGCGGACGTGCGCATCATCGTCGCGCTGCAGGAGTCCGCGCGCACGGGGAAGCCGGTGAAGCTGGCCCCGTTCGAGAAGCCGAAGCGCCCCACGATGGAACAGCTCATCGTCAGGCCACCGGTGGAGCCGCCCGAACCGGTGAACGCACCGGCTCCTGCGGAGGGGTAGGGCTCAGGGGTTGAGGGCTGGGTCCATCGGTGTTCTGGTGACCGCATGGACGACCTTCAGGAGTTCGCGCGTCAGGTGTTCGCGTCGCAGCCCTTCAGCCAGTTCATCGGCGCGCAGCTTGCGAGCTCAGGGCCAGGGACCGCGGAGCTGCGGCTCCCCATCGTGGACCACCTGAAGCAGCAGCACGGCTTCGTCCATGGAGGCGTGCTCAGCTATCTGGCGGACAACGCCATCACGTTCGCTGGAGGCCTCGCGCTGGGCGGCAATGCGCTGACCTCCGAGTACAAGATCAACTACCTGAAGCCCGCCGTGGGCTCGCTGCTCATCGCTCGGGCCCAGGCGAAGGCCGCCGGCAAGCGGCAGGCCGTGTGTCAGTGTGAAGTCTTCGCCGTGAAGGATGGCGCGGAGACGCTGTGTGCCCTGGCGCAGGGCACGGTGGTCTCCGCCGCCTGAGGGCGCATCAGAACTTGAACAGGTCCTTGATGCCCTTGCCGACGTCCTTGGCCGTATCGGCGACCTTGTCCGTGACGTCCTTGACGGCCTCGCTGGCCTTGCCGTTGGTGAGGTTGTCGACCGTGCCCTTCAGCTTGTTGAAGTCGATGGTGTACGAGGTACCGACGCCGACGCCCACGCCGAGCGCCGCCTTGGCCTTGCCGCCGATGGTGAGCTTGCCGTCCTCGAAGGCCACCTTCGCGTCCACCGCGGCGCCCACGCCAGCGATGGCGCTGCCCGTCACGGAGCCCTGCACGGGGCCGAACTCACCGCGAGCCGTGGCGCTCGCCTCGGCGCCCACCAGCGCGCCCGCGCCGACCTCGGCGCCCATGTCGCCGTTCTTGGGGTTCAGGTCGATCTTGGCCTTCGCGTCCGCGTTGGCGCCCACCAGCGCCTCGCCGTGCACGCCGCCGTAGACCTTGCCCTCCACCTTGCCGAGCCCGATGTCCTTCAGGTCCTTGCCGAAGCCAGCGTCACCCCGAAGGCTGGCGATGTTGGCCTCGGCGCCCGCACGGCCGCCAATCTCCCACGGCATCACGCGGTAGGACGCATCACCCTGGACCTCGGCGGCGCTCGCCTCGAACTGCGCGCCGGTGCCGTCCTTGGTGAAGCCCGTGCCGGTCTTGAACTCCGCCGCGTCCTTCTGCCACGACACGTACTTGCTGCTCTCGTTGCCCGCCACCTGGCCTGGGCCGCTGTTGCCCTGCGTGACCTGACGCCCGTCCTTCCTGTCCGCGCTGGCCTGGGCCTTATCGCCCTTGCGCGGGTCCATGAAGATGTCCTGGCCCCACCCTCCGGCGAGGCCGTCTTCCCTCTGAAGCGCGTGTTTCGAGCGGTGCCCTCGCGGCTCGAAACTGGTGATGCGGATCATCAGCGCTGGTGACTCGTGTCACCAGGAGGTCCGCCCCGCGTTTCATGACGCCGCGTCACAGGTGACGTGACGCCCCAGGCATTTTTCGCGAAGGGCTCGTTCCGCATATTGCCTTCCGTTCCGGGGCACACCGCTCCGGCCTTCACGAGGACGGCAAGACCATGGCGACGAAGATCGGAATCATCGGCAAGGGCAACGTGGGCGGCGCGCTTCAGCGGGGCCTGGCTCGCGCCGGGCATGAGGTGAAGGCGGTGGGCAAGGACCCGGCGGCCGTGCGTCAGACGGCGGCGTGGGCGGACGTGGTGTTCCTGGCGGTGCCCTTCGGCGCGCTGGACGACACGCTCCGCACGCTGGGCGACGCGGTGAACGGCAAGGTCGTAGTGGACGTGACGAACGCGTTGACCGCCGACATGCAGCTGGCGCTCGGCTTCACCACGAGCGGCGCGGAGGAGCTGCAGAAGAAGGCCCCCCAGGCGCGCGTGGTGAAGGCCTTCAACACGGTCTTCGCGCAGCACATGGCCCAGGGACAGGTGAAGGGCGAGAAGCTCAGCCTGCTGAGCCCGCCCAGGGCGGCGTGGGTGAGTACGTTGCCAGAGCCGACCATGAGCCTGCCCCGGGCGGCGTAGGTGACCTCCCCCCCGGTTCCCTTCAGCCGCCACGGGAGGGGGCCCGTGTTCGACAGGTACGCGATGCAGGTGTGCTCCCGCAGCGAAGCGAGCGTCCGGGGCCTCCCGTGCGCGGCGAGGTAGGCAGGGGAGGCGACCAGGATGGAGCGCGCGCGGCCGAGCCTCCGGGAGACCAGGTCGGAGTCACGCGTTGGCGCGAGCCGGAGGACCACGTCGACGCCCTCGGCGGTGGGGTCGATGATCCGGTCTCGGACCGTGAGATCGACGGACACCTCCGGGTAGCGCTCCAGGAACCGGGGCAGCGCGGGCCCGACGACGTAGTCCGCGAGCGGGATGGGGACATCGACGCGCAGGCGGCCTCGTGGCGTGACGCTCGTCCGCGCCAGGGTGGCGTTGACCGCTTCGAGCTCCGCGAGCATGCGCGTGCAGTGCTCGTGGTACAGGGCGCCTTCGTCCGTGAGGCTGAGACTGCGGGTGGTCCTGTTCAGGAGCCGGACGCCCAGCCGGCCTTCCAGCCGCGAGATGATCCGGCTCACACCCGAAGGGGTCAGGCCCAGGCTCTCGGCCGCTCGCGTGAAGCCGCCCAGGTCGACGGCCTTGATGAAGACTTCGATCTCCGAGATGGAGTCCATGTTGCCGCCAGCTCACAGCCATTCATGATCCGGCGTCAACATGGCGAGGCCGTCAGGTGGCGCGTGCCCACAAGTCACGGAGGTCCGTGGGCAGCTCGCCCGCGATGTCGTTGCTCTCTCCCTCGGAGATCTGTGCCTGGATGGCGCTGAAGACGGCACGGACGATGGGTTCTGCGTTCTCGGCTTCCACGCCCAGGTCCGTGGAGACCATCGCCAGCATCTCCGCCCGGCCGAACTTGTGGGGCGGCGGCCCGGCTTCGTGGCGGTCGCACCGCACCAGGAGCTCGCGCAGCTTGTGGGGCAGCTGGGCCTCCATGTCGTTGTCCTCCTCGCCGAAGAGGCGCTGCTCCAGCACGCACAGCACGGAGAAGGCGGCTTGCTGGGCAGCCTGCTCGCTCTCGAACTGGCCCACGTCGCGCAGGTACTTGAGGAAGGCCTTGTAGGTCTGCGACGTGCGGGACTCGTGGCGCATGCGGCGGCGCTCGTCGAGCGGGATGTCCGTGCTGCGGTGCGTGGGGCCTCCTGCCTGCTGCCCGGTGCCGGGGATGTCTTGAGCTGCCATGTCTGATTCCTCGTTCCTCGGAGTGGGGTCCGACCCCAAAGCTGGAGCGCTCGCGGGTCCGGAGGAAGGCACGCGCCGCCCTGCGAGCCGCCCGTTTCCCGTGGACGGGGGCTGACGGGAAGCGCCTGCTCCCACTTTCCGTCATCGCCCTTGCACTGACGCGAGCGCGTCCGAATCTCTCCAGAGAGGTGCCGTCATGCGTGAAAGTCTTCGTCCCAGGGGAGAGGCCCTGCGCAGCGCAGCCCGCAGGATCGCGGTGCGGAGGACCGAGGAACCGGACACGCCCTTGTTCCAGATCATCACGGAGGCCGCCCGCCACTACGACCTCTCGCCGAGCGAGGAGCAGATGCTCCTGTCGGACCTGCTGCCCGGGAGCGCGGAGGCGCCCCAGCCCTGACGCGGCACGGCGGATGTCTGTCATTGAATGGAGGTTCGTGAGTCGGGCGATTCAGGCCTGACTCAGGAGACAAAGCGAGTCTGGCGAGAATTTTCCTCGCAATCCGTTTCATTGAATTCAAAAGCTGGCTGTCTGGACAAGGCTCCCGGGAATCGTTTAACTGATTCTGGGGAAGCGATTCCCCGTCCTTGGGGGCTGTCCATGAAAAGCTTGACGGTGGTGGCTGCGTTCGCGGTGTCGGCGCTGGGCATGGGTTCGCGCACGCGGCGACGCTGACTGACCCTGGGAGCCGTCCTGCCCGTGCGGTGGGGCGGCTCCTTGTGTTTGAGGAGGGGAGGACTGGAAAGCGCGTGAGGCCCTGGAGTAGATGGGCGCCCATGAACCTCCTTCGACTGTCGGTTGTTGGCGCGGGCGTGGCGTTCCTGGTGGCAGGCTGCGGGGGCCGCCGGAGCAACGGCAAGGTGGACTTCTCCCAGATGGGGCCGTCCATCAATTCCAAGCGCTATGCGAACCTGGAGAAGATCGCTGCCAAGGATCTCAAGTGCCAGGAAGAGCTGACGCCGCAGTACCTGGGTGAGAATCAATACCAGATGATCGGTTGCAACGCCGAAGGCGTCTATGAGCTGAAGTGCAAGGTGGGGCAGTGCTCCTGGATCCCGGACGTGAGGGCCCGCGCGGAGTTCGACATGGGCTGTTCACGGTTTGATCTCAAGACGTCCAAGCTGGATCGCGTCACGACGGGAGTCGCGGGCTGCGGGAAGCGCGCGACGTACCGACTGAGCACGGCGGGACGCGGGTACTCGTGGGTCCTGAACTCGCCCGTGGCCCAGGATGAGCTCTCCGCTCCGGCGCCTGCTGCTGCTCCGGAGCCCGCGCCGGCGCCCGTAGACGAAGTGCCGGTCCCGACCGAGCTTTGACCTGTACGGATGTGAATGCCTCAGGACGAGCCCACTTGAGACACGTCTCGACTTTTGAGACATGTCTCAAGTCCTGAGAAATGTATTATGAGCACAAATGTCGTGTTTCTTACGGTCTCGCCAGAAATAATTCGCGAGCCCCATGAAACTCTACGGACAGCTAGAAACCTCGGAGCCTGGCAGCCTGGAAGCATGCACGGTGCTGCTGGGCCAGTCGCCCAACGCGCCCCTCTTCACCGCGGAGTTCACGAGCCCGCAGGGTGCGTTCCTCCTCCAGAAGATCACCACCTCCGCGCTTCCCTTTCCCCTTTCGCTCTATGTCCTCCGCTCGGGGACTCCCGTCGTGGAGCACACCTTCGCCGACAAGGCCGCGCTGAACGCGGTGCTGGTCGCGGAGAGCAAGCCCGCCGCGGCGGACCGGCTGGTCATCCTCCAGCTGCCGGCGCTCGCTCCCGAACTGAAGGTGGCCTCGCGCACGTCGGTCACGACGATGGAGACCGCGACCGCTTCCCGGCTTGAGCAGAAGGCCCCTCTGTCGGCCGCTACGCCTGCCGCGACAGCGCCGAAAGTGGAGGTGGAGTTCATCTCCGTCCCGGGCGCGGTGGAGAGCTCCGCTGGCTCCGTCTCGGGGTACACCCTGGAGATCTCCTGTCCTGACACCGTCGCGGGAGACAGCGAAGTCACCCCCATCCACCAGGACTTCCTGCTCGGGCCCACGGGCGCCTTCCAGTTGACGCTCGCCATCACCGGCCGCATCTCCAGCAGCCTGCTCACCTTCGTGGTGCGCACCCCCAACGGCCTGCCGACCCGGCTCGTCTCTCCGACGCACCTCACCGTGAGCCAGGCCGCGAAGATGGCGGTGGTGAAGGTGCAGGTGGAGCCGTTCTCGCCCAACGTCCTCGTGCCGAGCTCCAGCGCACCCACCACCCGGGTCCTCAAGGGGCGCCTGGTGGACCCCACGGGCAGGGCGCTGACGCGGCAGCAGATCATCTTCCAGGCACTGCGAGGAGACGGGACGAGCCCCCCGCTCAAGGTGTCCCTCGCCGCGGTCACCACGCACAGCAGCGGCAACTTCTCCGTGGTGGTCCCCAACGAGCCGTTCCTCGGGGCCCACGCGGTGGTCTCCTCCCGTCCCGACGAGGAGCTCCCCATCACACTCAACGCGGATGGGACCTTCCCCGCGTTCACGCTGCTGGTCGTCGCGACAGGGAGCACGACCGAGGCCGCCAGCGATGAAGACGACTGCGCCTGCACCGACCCGACCCCTCGCCTGCCGGGCACGGAGGAGCTCGTCGCCAACGAGTCCAGCTACTCGCAGGACATCGGCGGCTCCTGCGTCAACTTCACCGTCCCCAACCGGTCGCTGGAGGAGTTCAGCCACTACGCCATCGTCCGCACCACGGACCCGCGCGGCCAGCTTGTCCCCATCCGCGAAGCCCCCGCCTGGGAGTGGAATGGCGACACCTCCGACCCGGCTGGCTACGCCCGTCATCTCCACCGCACCTTGCGGCAGACGCTGGGGAGCAAGAACCCCCTGCGCTGGGACGACGACGCCAGCGACTATGAGCTGTATCAAGCCGTGTCGCTGGCGCACGGCCACGTGCTCCACTTCAAGCAGACCTTCAAGGCGGACGGCTACTCGATGGGGGACCTGCTCTACTCCCTGCCGCTGGCCCCCGGGCAGAAGAAGCAGCTCGTCATCTACGACTGGAACCGGGAGGACGGGGCCTCGCGCGATGAGGCCACAGTGGCCGAAGAGGGGCTGACCCACAACCTGTCGAGAGACCGCGACATCGACGAAATCCTCAGTGGGACCGTCCAGGAGTCCATGCGGGGTGGCAGCTCGGCCAAGACGCGCGGCTTCTCCTTCGGCCTGGGGGGCGCTGGCAGCGGCAGCAAGAACGGCGTGGCCGTGGGGTTGTCCACCGGCTTCAGCCTCTCCGGCGGCTCGGGGACGTCCTCCGCGTGGCAGGACAACACCCGCGACATGACGTCCAGCCTGCACAACCGGCTGCGGGACGCCACCATGCAGGCCACGTCCTCCGTGCGCAGCCAGCGCTCCACGGTCGTCACCAGCGCGAAGCAGGGCGAATCGCTCTCCGTGCAGACCGAAGTGGTGGCCAACCACAACCACTGCCACGCGTTGACCATCCAGTACTTCGAAATCCTCCGGCACTTCGTCATCGAGCAGCAGGTGGTGGACGTCCAGGAGTGCCTCTTCGTCCCCTTGATGATGAGCCTCTTCACGGACGCGAAGATCCTCCGCTGGCGGGAGTGCCTGTCCGAGCACCTGCTCTACTCCCCGGAGACGACCCGGGGGCAGGAGCTGCGCCGGGGCTTCGACGCGATGGATCGCATTGCGCGGAACTACCAGGGCACGGACTTCCCTCGCCGCGTGGAGCCCTCCGGCGCGGTGACGTTCCTGCCCTACAGTGAGGAGTCCATCGAGGAATTCTCGGGTGAGCTCCAGCTCCGCCTGACGCTGAGCCGGCCGGCGGATCAAGCGGATGGGTCGATTGACGCCGCCGCCTGGGCCACCCTGAGCCATGTCTTCCTGGGGCTGGACATCCGGGGCATCAGCAACCTGTTCGTCAAGCTCTCCCTCGAGGAGCGCGAGCGCACCTTCCAGACGCAGCACGCCCCCGCGCTCGCCCGCAACTTCGTCGAGCAGCTTCGCTTCGAGGCCATCCTCGCGAACGGGACGACGGTGAAGGACCTGCGGCTGGACTGCACCCTGCTCACCGACTACGCCCCGGGCCGGCTGTTGACCGTCTCCGTGCGCTCCACGCGGACCACGGACATCAAGGCGCTCAAGGCAGGGGTGGCCCAGCAGCCCTTCACCGGCACCCCCGCGGACCTCAAGCGCAGCCAGATTGTCGGACTGCGGCTGAGCTCCCCCAGCCTGAGCCTGTCGGGCAGCTTCGCCGTCGTCGACCGGGGCACGCTGCGCTACCGCACGCCCCACTTCAGCGGGACGCTGGTGAACAACCAGGCCATCCGCAACGACATCGGTTTCGCGGATCAGATCTACCTGCCCACGCCCATGAAGCCCGAGGAGCAGCGCAACCCCTGGCAGGAGGACCAGCGGCTGGCGCAGCAGCTCCGGGATCATCTCAACCAGGAGAACCTGGAGTACTACCACCACGCCATCTGGTGCCACGGCATCACGCCGCACCGCCGGTACATGATGCTGGACCGCATCCACCTGGCGCAGGACGAGTTCAACTCCATCTATGCGCAACGCGGGGTGCTGGGCCGATCCCTGGCATCGCTGGTGGAGAACCGGCTGCTGGGGGTCGCGGGCAACTCGCTCGTGTTCCCGGTGGCCCGTGGCCTCAACCTGGACCCCACCTACGAGATGGGCACCCCGGACCAGAGCGGCAGTGGGGCCATGGCCCATGCCTCGCTGCTGGAGCACTACCAGACGGAGGCCGAGCGCGAAGGGGGGCAGGGCGCGGTCTTCCGCCTGAGCGTGCCCACGCCCGGAGTCTTCGCGGAGGCCGTGCGCGGCGCCTGCAACGCCTGCGAGCGCATCGATGACACGCGCTTCTGGCGATGGGAGCAGTCGCCCTCGGACGAGCCCACCGCCATCAACCCGGTGAGCACGGACAGCCGCTACCAGGCGCCGCAGAGCACCACGCCCACCGCGCTCCCGCAGCCCATCGTCAACATCCAGAACGCACCGGCCGCGCCGGATCCCTCGGGGGTGGGCTCGCTGCTGAACGCGCTCACCCAGGTGAGCCCGTTCGCCAACCTGACGGGCCTGGACCAGAACCAGCAGAACGCCCTGGCGGCGATGACCTCCAACCAGGAGACCGCGCGGGCCTTCGGAGAGATGGCCACGAAGCTCGCGCTGTCAGCCCAGAGCAGCCGCAACTCCGCCGTCCTGAACGAGCAGATCGACAAGGCCTTCCCTGTCGCCAGAGCCCCGGCGAAGAACCAGGAGTGGAAGGAGCGGTTGCTGAACGCGCAGCTCGGCGGCGACTCCCAGGCTTTGAGCTCGAAGGCGTCACCGCTGGATCAGGTGGACCTGCGTCAGACCATCGACGCGGTCCGTGCCTCGCCTGGCATGGAGGTGGACGTGGGGCCGTCCCAGGTCGCGGTTCGCAACCGCTCGGGCACCCGGAGCGCCAGCTCCGCGACCTCCACCCCGACGGTCTCGGACGAGCAGGTGCAGCCGCCGACGGAGTGGCCGTTCATCGAGGGCTACTCACAGATCACGGCGGCCTACCCGCGACTGACGCAGATCCTCGAAAGCTCCAGCGTCTTCCGTCAGTCCGTCATCGAGCCCTTCGCCAACCGAGGCGCCGCCGACTACGTCCCGTTGCTCATCGAGGTTTCTCCGACCGCCACGAACGGCTTCGATGGCCAGTGCATCATCGAGGTGCGGGACCCTGCCGACACGACGACGCCGGGCGGCACCTGGATCTCGCTCCTCCAGCTCACCCGGGAGCTCGCCGGGTTCGACATGGCCCGCGACGTGAGGATCCGCCTCCAGATCGCGATGCGGGGACAGGCCACCCGGCACCCGGGCGGCATCCTCCTGATCATCTCCCACGAGTGGGCGCTGCATGGGCTTGGCAACCGCGAGACGGTTCTCCGGGCCCGGAGCGAGGGCTGGACGCTCAAGGCGCTGCGCGACTTCTACATCACCGAAGTGACCAGCCATCAGCACCACCGCCAGGTTGGCGCGGGCACCAATGCAACCTACGAAGCGGTGAACGATGAGCTGGAGCAGTTGCTCGCCAACATGGACCCGCTGGTCACGGTGAAGATCAAGCCGTCCTATGTTGACGAGGGGACCCGGCTGCTGCCGCTGCCCGCCCGTGCCGTCGCGCCCCAGGGCACCCGGATCCACGCATTGAACCGCCAGCACAACCTGTACACGGCCCACCAGATGTTCGCGTTCGAGCGCGACATGGAGAAGACCTACAAATACAACCCGGCCCATCCCATGAACTACCTGGAGGAAGGCACGTCGGCCGACGCCTTCCCGTGGGACTATCTCGATTCTGACCAGAGCCGGCGGACGGGAACGCCGTAGTCCGGGGCAGGACGGGTGCTCCGGACTCTTCGCATCAGGGGAGGGTCCGGAGCAGCTCGTCTACGACCATCAACCTCAAGTGAAGTGGGAATCCCACCACCGAGGGTCATCGATTGAAGGTTCGCGGGACGGAAGGTGGAGCGCAATCTTCCAACGCTCCTGAGCGAACCGGCCGATTTCGAGGGCGACCTCGCTCATATGCTCGGAAGGGCCGCGCATCAAAACCAGGCAAACAGCGGTAAACCGCGGATGCTCGCGTGATGCGCCTGGAAGGATGGCGTGCAGGTTGAGCATCCAGCCCTCGCTGTCTCCATCCCAGAGCGCCTCAAGTGCCAACGGTGGTTGCGGCAACGCCTCCAGGCTCGCAAGGGCGTGTGTACGCCAATACTCAGGTGTCAGGGTCTGTCTGTAAGCCAGCCTGGATTGCCGCCAGCTTTCATTCGTCTCTTTGAGTTCCTGGGAGCGGATGACCATCAGCTCCACTGCATCGCTGAGCCTGCATGGCATCCGCTCCTTGATGAATCGGATTGCCCTGAACGTCTCCCCGCTCATGATCAATGCATCTGTTTCGCTCAACAGGTCCGCCCGAATTCTGCCTGGGCCCATGTTCACCTCCTGCAATCAGTCCTTCCAGAGGATCTTCCACGGGTGCTTGCGCAGGTCCGTGACCAGGGTCTTCAGCTCGTCGTAGAGGGCAGGGTCCTTGAGCAGGGCGCCCCCGGTTCCCTCACCGGAATCGAGCTGTCCGAGGATCCGGTCCGCCTTGGTGGCGATCTGCTCCAGCTGGCCCGCCGCTGCCGTGAAGCGCTGGAGGGCCAGCTTCACCTGCTGGCCGTCCTCGGGCGTCAGTGGGCCTGTTACCGCCGCCAGGCCGTCCAGCGTCGTTCCGGCGGACTTCGTCAGGCCGGGGAGGTCCTTTCGCATCAGGGCTGCCACGGCGGAAGCGTCGTCCAGGAGGCGCGCTCCCTTGCCTCCGGGCTGCATGGACTCCTTGGCCAGTTGCGCGAGCTGCCGCAGGTCCTTTGACGCCGCTGACAGCTCCGTGGCCAAGACCTTCACGTCGCCTTTGTTCTCAGTCAGGACCTCGTCCAGCGTCCTCGCCAACCGAGACACGTTGGCGGCCAGGCCCGTGACGGCCTCCGGGTCCTTCTCCAGCATGTCCGACAACAACGTCACGAACTTGGAGAGCTGCTCCGACAGCAGGTCCAGGCGCGGCGCATCCACGCCTCGTAGCGCATCCGTCTCCGGCAGCGGCGCGTCCGCGTTGCCTGGGTTCAACTCCAGATAGGGCTCACCCAGCAGGCCCACCGTTCCCACCGTTACCCTGGCGTCCTTGCGCAGGGCGCCCTTTGCCGCGGGCTCCACGGACAGGTCCATGCGGACGGGGAGGGGGAGGCCCTTCGCGTCCCTTCGGCCCGCCAGGAGATGGATGGTGTCCACCTTGCCCACCTGGACGCCTCCCAGCTTCACCGGGGCTCCCTGCACCACGTTGCCCGTGTGCGCGAAGTCCACCTCCAGCCTGGCGCCCCGGCCCAGCGTCAGCTCTCCCATCAACCAGAGCAACACCAGCACTCCCACCAGCGTCGCGAGCACCAGCGCTCCGACCTTCAACTCCAGCCGTTGCTCATCCATCCGTCGCGCCCTCCATGAACGGCGCTGTCAGCGTCCGCAGCTCCGGGGCAGGGGACTCCAGGAAGCCCTCCGGGCTCCCCAGGTACGCGTTGCGTCCCTTCGCCACCACCAGCACCCGGTCCGCGATGCCTCTCAACTGCCGGTAGTCGTGCGACACCACCAGCGCTCCCAGGCCCTGCTCCTTCAACGACGCCAACACCGCCTCCACCTGCATCGCCGCCCTCCGGTCCAACCCCGTCGTTGGCTCGTCCAACAGCAGGTAGCGCGGCTTGAGCACCAGGGCCCTCGCGATGGCCGCGCGCTTCTTCGCCCCGGGCCCCAGCTCCGGCGGCAGCCGGTCCGCCCATTCCTTCAGGCCCACCTTCTCCAGCGCCGTCTCCACCGCTTCTTCCGGGGCGTTTGGATCCGCGAGGCGCACGTTCTCCCGCAGCGTCCTCCAGTCCAGCAGCGCGGGTCCCTGCACCAGATACGGCGCCCGGCGGCGGAGCGTCACCAGCGTCCTTTCCGGCTGCGTGTCCACCCGCTCCCCGAACAGCGTCACCTTGCCGGCCTGGGGCTTCAGCAGGCCCACCGCCAGACGGCACAGCACGCTCTTGCCGGAGCCGCTCGCTCCCGCGATGAACGTCAGTTCCCGCGTGGAGACCTGCGCGCTCAGGCCGTCCAGGACGCGGCGGCCCTGCTCGAAGGCGATCGCCACGTCCTCGAAGAGCAGCGTGTCCGGACCGGTGTCATTCACAGGCGCACGAACTGGAACGCAAGCGACACCGTCAGGTCAATCAACAGACATCCCAGACTGGCCGCCACGACGCCTTCCGTCGTGGCCTCGCCCACCGCCTCCGCGCCGCCCCGGGCGTTCAATCCCGCCACCGCCGCCGCGAGCGGGATGTACAGACCGCAGGCCACGACCTTCAGCCCTCCGACCAGCACGTCCCACCCATCCACGTACCTCGCGTCCATGAACGCCCGGCCGTCGATGTTCAACGCCACGCTCGCCACCAGCACCGCTGACGCCGTCGCCGCCACCGTCCCCAGCACGCTCAGGAGCGGCACTCCGACCAACCCCGCCACCACCCGGGGCGCCACGAGGTCCGCGTAGGGATCCCCCGCGGACATCTCCAGCGCCTCCACCTGTTCGTTCACGCTCATCGTGGCCAGCTCCGCGGAGTGGCTCGCGCCCGCTCTCGACGCCGTCAGCAGCGCCGACACCGCGGGGCCCAGCTCGCGCACCAGCATCTCGAAGTAGGCCGGGCCCAGCACCGCCACGTTGCCAATCAGCTTCTTCGCCTGCGCGTTGGCGATCATCACCAGCACCGCGCCGAAGAAGGCCATGCCGGACATCACCAGCCACACGCTGCGCCCGCCCAGCTCGTGCACCTGCGCCAGGGTCTCACGCCACGGGATTCCCTCCCGCGCGCCCGCCCGCACCGTGCGCGCCAGCATCACCCCTGGCGCCCCGAAGAAGGTCAGCACGCGCTTCATGCCAGCCACCTGGACAGCAGCGTCGTCAGCAGGAAGTCCAAGAGGAAGATGGCCGCGCAGCCCAGCACCACCGCGCTCGCCGCGGCCTCTCCCACGGCGCGGGCGCCTCCCTTGGCCCGGAGCCCCACCGCCGTGGACACCAGCGAGATGGCCAGCCCGAACGCTCCCGTCTTCACCACGCCCCCCAGGATGTCGGAGGGGCTCAGCATCTGCGCGAACGTCCCGAAGAACACCCGCACCGGCAGGTCCAACGTGAGCCTCGCCGCCACCGCCTCGCAGAGGATGGACACCAGGAACGTGAACGTGCTCAGCGCCAGCATGCTCAGCTCCATCGCCACCACGCGGGGCGCCACCAGCAGCGCGAATGGATCCAGGCCAATGCCTCGCAGGCCTTCAATCTGTCCGCCCACCTTCAGCGTGGCCAGCTCCGCCGCGTTCCTCGCGCCGATCCGCGCGGACATGATCAGCCCCAAGAGCAGCGGGCCGAACTCCCACAGCACGCCGTAGCCCGCGGCCCATCCCAGGAAGGCCCTCGCCCCGAAGCGCTGGATGTAGAGCGCCGCCTGCACCACCACGATGACGCCCGCCAGCGCCGCCGTCGCCAACGCCAGGGGCAGTGAGCCGTAGCCGAACTGCACCAGCCCTCGCGCCAGCTCGCGCCGCTCCAGCCTGCGCAGGCCCCAGGCCGTGCGGCCCGCGACCAGGGCCAGCGCTCCCACGCCGCCCACCGCCCGCATCGCCGAGCGTCCCAGCCACGCCAGGGCGGTGGTGCTCACGGGTGCTGGGACCGCGGAGTCATGCGAGGGCCTCGTCCGGCGCGCTTTCGAGCTGCGGCGCCGGGGCCCCATCGTGCACCAGTCTGCCGCTTCGCAGGTACAACCAGCGGGGCAGGGGAAGATCCACCGGCGCTTCCGGCGCCGCTACCAGCAGCGTTCCCTGGCCCGCGACCTCCAGGAGCACCCGCGCCACCTGACGCGCCGTGCCGGGATCCAGGCCCGCGAACGGATCATCCGCCAGCAGCACCGCCGGCCTCGCCGCGATGGCCCTCGCGAGCCCCGCGCGCTTCTTCATGCCGCCGGACAGCCGCTCCGGCAGCGTGTCCGCCGCGTCCGCCAGCCCCACCGAGTGCAGCACCGCGTCCGTCCGCTCGCGGGCCTCGTCTTGCGGCACCCGGCGGCGGAGCAGCGGCTGCATCACGTTCTGCCGCACCGTCAGCGAGTCGAAGAGCGCGTCCGTCTGGAACACGAAGCCGAACGACGCCTGCTGCGCGCGCCGCTCCGGCCCCGAGAGCCCGGCGACGTCCTGACCGTCCCAGGTCACCCGTCCGGAGGAGGGGCGCAGGAGGCCCGCGAAGGCCTTCAGGAGCGTCGTCTTGCCCGAGCCCGAACGCCCCAGCACCAGCGCCTGCGTGCCGGGCGGGACGTGGCAGTCCGTGGGCTCCAGCACGGTCCGGGTGCCGTAACGGAGGGTCAGGGCTTCGGCGCGCAGGTCCATGGTGGGGCGGGGGATGGCTCCTCTTCAGGGCCGCCAGTAGATGACGGTTCCATGGTCGCCCACGACTCCGATGTTCGTGGGGGATGTCGAATCCAGGGACCGGAGCGCGTTCGTGCCAGGGTGGGCGGAGAGCCAGGTGCTTCCATCGAAGAAGAAGACGCCTCCCTGCCCGGCGGCCATGTAGGCCTTGCCCTGCGCCAGGCCCTGAACGTCCAGGGCGTTGAGTCGGGTTCCCAGGAAGCTGGCCTGGGGCAAGGGGCTCCACGCCCCGCGATATCTCTGGAGCACCAGCCCGTCATCTCCCGCCACGAATGCAAGGCGGCTGTTCACAACGTCCACTCCGCGCAGAGAGCCCACGATGGGAGGGTTGAAAGAGTCCTCCTGCCAGGCGCTTCCATCTGAGTTGGAGCGGAAGACCCGGATCGTCGACTGGCTTCCAACGGTGACAAAGCCCACGGCCATGAGCGTGTCAGGTGTCTCCAGGCCATCAATGGCTCGCAGGTTGGCTGGGACCTGGGTCACGACCGTGGGCGCATCCGGCCTGCGCCAACGCACGATGTTTCCATTGCTCGCCACGGCGTAGAGGACGGGCTCGCTGCCTGCGGGCTGTTCCAGCCCGACAATCCCATTGAGCATGCTGGTGTTTCCGGCCGCGACCACGGGCACGCAATCGGTGCCGGTCGGGTCTGCTGGCGTGCGGGTGGTGAGCTCTCCATTCGCGCCCGCCAGGAATACCCGCCCGGTGCTGCTGGTCCACGCCGCCTTCCAATCCCCACCACACTTGAAGGACGTCAGGGTGGTGGAGGTGGCGTAGGCGAGCTTGTTCTTGCTCGCGAACCAGGCCCCCTGGGTCCCATGCAGGGTGATGGCGTTCCAGGGGACATCCCCATCGACCTGCTGGTTCTCACGCCAGGTGAGCGTGGCGCAGGTGGCGCCCTCGTCCACGCCGCCCGCGCAGTTGTTGTCCAGCCGGTCGCAGACCTCCGGAAGCCCGTTCGCCACATGGACGGTGCTTTCGTCACAGTCGGTGGACACCGCGCTCGTGCCCGCGGGAACCGGTCCGCACGTCCGGCCCGCCTCCGCGCCCGCCTTTCCGTCGCCGTCCTCGTCCACGTACCAGGCCGTGGGCGTGACGGTGCTGTTGCAGACGACGCCTCCATTGCCGCAGACGTTCGCGCCGGGGCACTGGGAGTCGTTGAAGCAGTCGCCGCCCACGTCGAACGACTCGTCCTTCACGTCATCGCAGTTGTCGTCCCGGCCATCACACCGGAACTCCGCCTGATCCGGATGGACACTCGGGTCGCGGTCGTCGCAGTCCCCGGTCCGGGACGCGGTCAGCGCGGGGCCCTCGCAGGCCGTCACCCGTGGGGGCAACAGGCGGTTGCCGTAGTTGTCGCCGTCCAGGTCCTCGTACCAGGGCGTGGGGCCCTTGCGGTCTGGATCGCGGTCGTCGCAGTCCGTGCCCTGGTCCTCTTTGCGCACGAAGCCGTCGCCGTCCGCGTCCAGGGCGCCCAGCAACAGGTCCACCGGCGTGATGCCGTCCTTCGCGAGGCTCGCGGTGGCCTCCGCGGTCGCCACCTGTGCGCCTTCGCAGGACTGCTCGTGAGCCCGGGCCAGGAGCTTCACGTCGTTGCTCCAGCCTGCCTGCCGGAACACCGCCACGGACAGCGTGCCCGGAGGCGCACCGGCGGACACATTCACGTTCGTCGTGACCTGCCGGGAAACCTCTTCCTGATCCGTGACCGTCAGCGTCACGCACCCCGGCCGAAATCCTTCGTAATGAAGCTGGACCTTCAGAGCGGCGGACTTGAGCTCATCGCCCTTGGGGCACCCCGCGAGGACGCTCGCGAGCACAGCGACCAGGAATAAACGCATGGGACACGCATTCTGGGGCGCGCCCACACCCGGAGTAGGGCGATGTCGCCACCCGTCGGCAATTCAACCCGAGAGTCTTCTTCCCCGACCCATAGTCCGCTGTGCGAGGCATCGTCCAGACACGCTCCGCTCATCACCCCCGGGATGACGGCTTCCGTGTATAGGGGCCGCTGACCTTTCAACATTGGCCCGTTCCACCGCACGCCTTATGCCTACCGTCCGCCGTGCCCTCTTCGCCGCGCCCCTGGGTGCCTGCCTCTGCGCGCTGGCCCCGGACGCCTCCGCCCAGACGCCGCCGCCCACCTCCGGGGCGCCCGCCGCCACCGAGGCTCCCGCCAGCGCCTTCCCCAAGCCGCCGAAGCCGGACGCCGGTGCCGCGCCACTGACCCTGGAGCGCGCCGTGGAGCTCGCCTCGCAGAAGAACGAGGCCGTGCTCGCCGCGGGGCAGTCCGCCGAGGCCGCCCAGGCCCGCGTCGCCCGCGCCCGCGCCTTCTTCCTGCCCACCATCACGGCCGCTGGCACCTACACGCGGCGCCTACGTGAGTCCACGCGCGAGGTCGGCGGACAGACCGTCGTGCTCCAGAAGTTCAACGCGCTGGGCGCGGTCTTCTCCGGCCGGATGGCCCTCTTCGACGCGCGCGGCTTCCCGCTCTACAAGGCCGCGAAGCTGGAGAGCGAGGCCTCCAAGCTGGACGCCGTGGAGACGCGCCGCCAGGTGTCCTTCAGCGCCGCCAACGCCTTCCTCGTCACCCTGGCCAACCAGCAGGTGTACCAGGCCGCCGAGCAGCGCCTGGCCTACGCGAAGCAGAGCCTGGCGGACGCGCAGGCCCGCGCCAGCTCCGGGCTCGCCAGCACCAACGACGTCACGCGCGCGGAGCTGGAGCTGGCCACCGCCGAGTCCAACCTCGCCGCCGCCCTGGGCAGCGCGGAGACGAGCCGCCTGGAGCTGGGCTACCTGCTCGTGGAGCCCGTGGAAGGGGAGCTCGCGCCGCCGGAGCCGCTGCTCGCGGACGCCAGCCAGCCCACGCCGCCCCTGGAGCTGCTCACGCAGGGGGCCACGGACCGGCGGCCGGACATCCTCTCCGCGCGCCTGCGCGTGCGCTCGCTGCGGGAGAGCGCGAAGGAGCCCCTGGCGCGCCTGCTGCCGTCGCTGGGCGCGAGCGCGCAGTACCGCCTCACCAACGAGGCAGGCCTCAACGGCAACGTCGGTGATGGCTTCCTCGCCCTGGACCTCACCTGGACGCTCTTCGACGGCGGCACCCGCTACGCCGAGCGCGACGAGCGCGTGGCCACCGCCAACGTCGCGGAGCTGAACACCCAGGCCGCGACGCGCCGCGTGCCGGTGGACATCGAGCAGGCGAGGGTGAACCTGGAGACGGCGCGGGCCGCGCTCGCGCAGAGCGAGCAGGCGGCGAAGGCGGCGCGGAAGAACGCCGCGGAAACAGGCATCCTCTACCGTCAGGGCCTGTCCACCGCGCTCACCGTGGCGGACGCGTCGCTCAGCCTCTTCGAGGCGGAGGTGGCGCTCGCCCGGAACCGCTATGGGCTGGGCGTGGCGCTGTTGGGCCTGCGGGCCGCTGTCGGACTGAATCCACTGGGGAAGGAACCGTGAAGGCAATGCAACGCACTGGAGTGCTGGCCCTGTCGCTGGCCGTGCTGGCCCTGGCCCCTGGATGCAAGAAGGAAGCGACCGCGCAAGGCGGCAAGGGCGCGGGCCGGGGTCCCACCCAGTTCCCCGTGGAGGTCGCGCCCGTGGAGGCGCGTGACGTGGAGTACGCGGTCAGCGCCGTGGGCGCGGTGGAGGCCTTCGAGAGCGTGCAGATCACCGCGCGCGTGCCGGGCGCCCTGGAGCGGGTGTCCTTCGCGGAAGGCCAGTCGGTGAAGAAGGGCGACACGCTCGCGGAGATCGAACCCGCGCGCTACGCCATCGCCGTGCGCGCCGCGGAGGCCGCGCTGCAGAAGGCCCAGGCCGCGCTGGTGGAGGCCAAGGCCGGCGCCCAGCGCCGCGCGGAGGTCAACGCGCAGAGCCCGGGCCTCCTGCCCGCCGAACAGCTGGAGACGTACCAGGCCCGCGCCGCCACCGCCCAGGCGGACGTGGCGGCCGCGAAGGCGGCGCTGGACCAGGCGCAGCTCAACCAGCGCGACGCCTACGTGCGCGCCCCCATGGACGGCATCCTCCAGACGCGCACCGTGCAGACGGGCCAGTACGTGCAGCCGGGCGTGGTGCTGGCCACGCTCTTGCGCCGTGAGCCGCTGCTCCTGCGCTTCAACGTGCCCGCGGCGGACGTGACGCGGATCACGCCGGGGATGCCCGCGCGCTTCACGGTGCGCTCGGACGGCGGCGCGTATGAAGCGAAGATCACCTACGTGTCCGCGAGCGCGGACGCGCAGAGCCGCATGGTGGCCGTGACCGCGGAGGTGACGGGCGAGGCCGCGCAGAAGCTGCGCCCGGGCGCCTTCGCCACGGTGAGCGTGCCGGTGGAGTCGCGCGGGGACAGCCCGGTGATTCCGCAGACGGCCATCCGCCCCAGCGAGCGCGGCTTCCTGGCGTTCGTGGTGACGGACAACAAGGCGCGCGAGCGCATCCTGGAGCTGGGCCTGCGCACGCCGGACGGGCGGGTGGAGGTGAAGGAAGGCCTCAAGCCCGGTGAGACGCTGGTGGTGCGCGGCGCGGAGGCCCTGCGCGACGGTGTGGCCGTGCGCGTGGAAGAGGCGCGCCCGAAGCCGAAGGTGGGCGGTGAGCAGCCCCCGGCCGAGGCCCGCGGCGACACCCACCCGAACGCGGGCGCGGAGGGCCGTCCATGAGCATCACCGACGTCTGCATCAAGAAGCCGGTGTTCGCCTGGATGATCATGGCGGCGACCATCATCTTCGGACTGGTGGCGGCCCAGCGCATCGGCATCAGCCAGTTCCCGGACGTCGACTTCCCCACCATCAACATCTCCGTGTCGTGGGAGGGCGCCAACCCGGAGGCGGTGGAGTCGGACGTCGTCGAGTTCATCGAAGAGGCCGTCACGCAGGTGGAGGGCGTCAAGAGCATCACGTCCTCCGCGCGCCAGGGCAGCGCCAACATCACGGTGGAGCTGGACCTGTCGCGCAACGTGGACCTGGCGCTGCAGGACGTGCAGACCAAGGTGAGCCAGGCCCAGCGCCGGCTGCCGCTGGACATCGATCCGCCCGTCGTCTCCAAGTCCAACCCGGAGGACCAGCCCATCATGTGGCTGGGCGTGGCCGGGCCCTTCTCCCAGCAGGTGGTGAGCGACTTCGCCCGCTACCGCGTGAAGGAGCGCCTGCAGACGGTGCCCGGCGTGGGCGAGGTCATCCTGGGCGGCCTCCTGGAGCGCAACGTGCGCATCTGGGTGGACGCGCAGAAGCTGGACGCGCACGCGCTCACCGTGACGGACGTCATCGCCGCGCTCCAGCGCGAGCACGTGGAGCTGCCCGCCGGCCGCATCGAGACGCAAGGGCGCGAGGTCAACGTGCGCTTCATGGGCGAGGCGCTGGACCTGGAGACGCTGGCGAACGTGGCGGTGCGCGAGGAGAACGGGCGCACGGTGTACCTGCACGACGTGGCCATCGTGGAGGACGGCTTCGAGGACGAGCGGCGCCTGGCGCGCGTGAACGGCGAGCCCGCCCAGGCCATGGGCATCAAGAAGCAGCGCGGCGCGAACGCGGTGGCGGTGGCCCAGGCGGTGCGCGAGCAGCTGGCGCAGCTCCAGAAGGAGCTGCCGGAGGGCATGAGCGCGAGCATCAACTTCGACTCGACGCAGTTCATCGAGGAGAGCGTGCACGAGATTGAGTTCGAGCTGCTGCTCGCGTGCATCCTCACCGCGTTCGTGTGCTGGGTGTTCCTGGGGTCGCTGTCCAGCACGCTCAACGTCGTGCTCGCCATTCCCATGTCGCTGTTGGGGACGGTGGCGGTCATCTACTTCCTGGGCTTCACGCTCAACACGTTCACGCTGCTGGGATTGGCGCTGGCCGTGGGCATCGTGGTGGACGACGCCATCATGGTGCTGGAGAACATCTTCCGGCACGCGGAGGAGGGGAAGGACCGGGTGAGCGCCGCGCGTGAGGGCACGGCGGAGATCACCTTCGCGGCCCTGGCGGCGACGCTGGCGGTGGTGGCCATCTTCCTGCCCGTCGTCTTCATGAAGGGCATCATCGGCCGGTTCTTCCTCCAGTTCGGCGTCACGCTGTGCGTGGCGGTGCTGCTGTCCTACGTGGAGGCCATCACCCTGGCGCCCGCGCGCTGCGCGCAGCTGCTCAAGACGTCTCGCGAGCACCGCAGCCGCATTGGCGTGGTGGTGGACAAGGCCTTCTCCAAGCTGGAGGCGCTGTACGCGCGGGCGCTGGGCTGGGGGCTGGTGCGGCCCTGGCGCGTGCTGCTGGTCGCGGTGGCGATGCTCATCCTGAGCGCGTTCGCGTTCAAGGCGCTGCCGGGCGAGTTCGTGCCGTCGCAGGACCAGGGCCGCATGTCCGTGCGCCTGCAGACGGCGGTGGGCAGCAGCCTGCAGGAGACCAACCGCCTCTTCAAGCGCGCGGAGGAGTTCGTCGCCAGCCGTCCGGAGGTGACGCGCGTGTTCGTGGTGGTGGGCGGCGGCGGCAGCGGGTCCGCGGTGAACTCCGGCAACATGAACCTGACGCTGGTGCCGACGGATCAGCGCATGTCGCAGGCGGAGTTCGCGCAGGTGCTGCGCAAGGAGCTGAACAGCTACCCGGGCCTGCGCGCGGTGGTGCAGGACCTGTCCCAGGCGGGCTTCACCGCGCAGCGCGGCTTCCCGGTGGAGTTCAGCGTGCGCGGGTCGGACTGGGACAAGCTGGTGGAGGCGAGCCAGTCCCTGCGCGAGGAGCTCCAGGCGTCCGGCAAGGTGGTGGACCTGGACACGGACTACCAGCTGGGCCAGCCGGAGCTGCGCATCACCCCGGACCGCGCCCGCGCGGCGGACCTGGGCGTGCCCATCCAGGCGGTGGCGTCCACGGTGAACGCGCTGGTGGGCGGCGTGCGTGTGGGCAAGTACAGCAGCGGCGGGCGGCGCATCGACGTGCGCATGCGGCTGCTCGCGAGCCAGCGCTCGCGGCCGGAGGACCTGTCGCTCCTGAAGGTCCGCACGGCGAACAACATGCTGGTGCCGCTGTCGTCGCTGGTGACGCAGGAGGAGCTGCCGGCGTTGCAGGCCATCACCCGCCGCGACCGCGAGCGCGCCATCAGCCTCTTCGCCAACGTGGCGCCGGGGTCCAACCAGGAGGAGGCGCTGGCCACGGTGGAGTCCCTGGGCAAGGACCTGCCCGGCGGCATCCGCGTGGTGGCGGGCGGCGCGAGCGTGGCGTTCCGCGACTCGATGAGCAGCCTCATCTTCGCGCTCTTCTTGGGCATCGCCGTCGCGTACATGGTGCTGGGCGCGCAGTTCAATTCGTTCCTGCACCCGGTGACGGTGCTCACGATTCTTCCCCTGTCGGTGGCGGGCGCGTCGTTCGCGCTGCTCATCACGGGGCACACGCTGAACATCTTCAGCATGATCGGCCTGCTGCTCTTGATGGGCATCGTGAAGAAGAACTCCATCATCCTGGTGGACTACGCGCTCCAGCAGCGCGAGCAGGGCGCGGACGCGATGCAGGCCATGCTGCGCGCGGGCCCGGTGCGCCTGCGGCCCATCCTGATGACGTCCCTGGCGACGATGATGGCCGCGGTGCCGGCGGCGCTGGCGCTGGGCGCGGGCAGCGAGACGCGCGCCCCCATGTCCGTCGCGGTGCTGGGTGGCCTCTCCGTGTCCACCGTCTTGAGCCTGCTCGTGGTGCCCGCGTTCTACGTCGTCGCGGACCGCATCAAGACGCGGCTGGGCAACCGGTTCAGCAAGGGGAAGGGCGGGGACGACTCGCCCTCCGTCCACGACGAGCCCCGGCCAGTGCCGCACGGGTAGGGTGCTGGTCAGGTTTTTGGAGACATCGCGTCCTTCCGCGCCACTCGGGAGGACGCCATGGGCGACCCACGCAATCCAAAGCGGGCGGAAGAGGCCTGGAACGCGGAACGCCTTCGCATTTCGGAGGTGGAACTGCGGGCCCTGGCGCCGCTCGTCACCTTCTCCGGCGGCTGGGCCTGGCACTTCATGGCCCCGCCGCACGAAGAGCTGAAGATCGATCACGACCACAAGGACGTGGACCTCTTCGTCGCGCCGGAGCGCTTCGCGGAGCTCGTCCAACTGCTGACCGCCCGGGGCTTCGCGCGCATCTGGACGCGCTTCGACGCGACGTCCACGAACTTCTACCGGTACGCGAAGTACCTGGAGGGGGCGAAGGTCATCCTGGACGTATTCGTCCGTAACGTCCCGTCCGTCCAGGTGGGCGACATGCGCGTGGTGGAGCCCGCCACGCTGCTGACGTTCTACGGCGACATCCACAGCACGGATGACTGCGTGTCCGTGCTCGCGGCCCGCAGGCTGCTGGCGCGGGGCATCAGTCCCGTTGGACGGAAGGAGCTGGTCACCCGGCCCCGCTGAGGAGCTGCCTTCAGCGGTGGCCCGGCCGCCCGCGCGCCCCTGGCGCCGGTGCACGATGCAGGCGCCCTGGCACATGCGCAGCGTCTTCGGAACCACGGCCCCGTCTGGGGGCCCTGAACTTCGGAGACGCTGCCATGGCCACGCCTGTTCCTCCCGACACCCACGCCGTGCCCGTCAAGGAGCGCGACGAGTCGCTCGAACTCCAGCCGTTCCTGGACGAAATCCAGGGGGACGCTGTCATGCACAGCCAGGGCCTGGAGGCCCGGGAGGCCGCGAGCGCGGTGTTCTGCTCGCTCGCCCGCAGGCTGTCGGATGGCGAGGACGTGAAGCTCTACCGCGCGCTGCCCGGCGGCATCGGCGCCATCCTGGGGGCCTGCTCGGTGCACCGGGGGCCCTCACGCGCCAAGCGCATTGGCCGCGATGAGTTCATCACCGACGTGGCGGACCACCTGAACATCAAGCCCGACCAGGCCTTCCGCGTCGTCACCGCGGTGTTCACCGCCGTGCGCGACCGCATCCCCGAGGAGGAGGTCGCCGCCGTGGCGTCGCAGCTGCCCGCCGACCTGGGCGACCTGTTCCGCAGACCTGTCTGACTGTCGGACAGGTTTCAGGAGCGCAGGCGCGAGCCGAGCAGCTTCCAGTACGTCACGGGGAAGAGGCGGGCGAGCATCGCCAGCGCCACGGCGTCCTTGCCCACGAGGATGCGCTGCTCGCGCGCTTCGACCCCTCGGACGATGATGTCGCCCGCGGCCTCCGCCGGCAGCCGCAGCATCTTCTGGAACGACTTGCGGCGGCGGGTGACCTCCTCCTCGGCCGCGCCGGAGGGGGCCCGGGCGCTCGCGGCGATGGATGTCGCGACGCCGCCCGGGTGCACCACGGTGACGCCCACGGTGGTGCCCTCCAGCTCGTGGCGCAGGCCCTCGGAGAAGCCGCGGACGGCGAACTTGCTCGCCGCGTAGGCCACCTGTCCCGGCGGCGCCACCAGGCCGAAGACGCTGGAGAGGTTCACCAGCCGCGCGTCGTCGCTCTGGCGCAGCAGGGGAAGGAAGGCGCGGCTCAGGCGCACCACGCCCCAGAAGTTGATGCCGAACAGCCACTCGAAGTCGTCGCTGCTCACCTGCTCGAACGAACCTCCGAGCGCGACGCCCGCGTTGTTGAAGAGCAGGTCGACCCCGGGGTGCTCCGCCGTCACCTTCGCCGGGAAGGCCTCCACGGCCTCCTTGTCGGACACGTCCAGCCGGTGGCGGCTGATGCGCAGCTCCGGCGCCTTCGCGAGGTCCGCCGTTTCGGCGAGCCCGGCCTCGTTCACGTCCGCGAGCGCGAGGTGACAGCCCTTGCGTGCCAGGCAGACCGCGATGGCGCGGCCGATGCCGCTCGCCGCGCCGGTGACAACCGCCGTCCTGCCTTGAAGCCGCATGCGCTCAGCCACGGACCACCTCCGCGTTGGAACGGGTGCCTGCATCAGGAAGCAGCGCCTGTCCCGAGGCCGCGCTCCCAGACCGCTTGAACTCCATGGCTTCGTCGTCCACGCGGCCGTAGCGCATCATCACCAGGTCGCGGACGTAGTTCTGGTACAGGCGCCACGGGGCGCGTGTGCCCTGGCGGGGCAGGGAGTCCAGCGCGCGCTGCACGTAGCCGGAGCGGAAGTCGAGCACGGGCTCCGGCGTCATGGCCGGGCCCGTCACGCGGGGCACGGATTGCGTGTAGCCGTGCTGCTTCATGTGATTGAGCAGGCGGCAGGTGTACTCGGCCACCAGGTCACACTTCAGGGTCCACGACGCGTTGGTGTACCCGAAGGCCGCGACGAGGTTGGGCACGTCGCTGAACATCATCCCCTTGTACGCGAGCGTCCTCGCCAGTTGGACGGGCTCGCCGTCCACGGCCAGCGACACGCCGCTGAGGATCTTCACGTTCAGCCCCGTGGCGGTGACGATGATGTCCGCGTCCACGTGCGCGCCGGAGCGCAGCTGGAGGCCCGTCTCGGTGAAGGACTCGATGTGGTCCGTCACCACGGAGGCGCGCCCCTCACGGATGCTACGGAAGAGGTCGCCGTCGGGGGCGACGCACAGCCGCTCGTCCCACGGGTTGTAGCGGGGCGAGAAGTGCGTATCGACGTCGTAGGTCTTGCCCAGCGCGCGCCGCACGCCCAGGCGCAAGAGCCACTTGAACAGTCCCGGCCGGCTGCGCGCGAGGCCGTAGAGGAGCATGCCGCGCAGGACGTTCTTCCAGCGCGCGACCGCGTAGGCCGCGCGCCGGGGGAGGACGTACCTCAACGCCCGGGCGACGCCGTCCTCGGCCGGTTGATCCGCGATGTACGTGGGCGAGCGCTGCAACATCGTGACGTGCGCGGCGCGGTCGGCCATGGCGGGGACCAGCGTCACCGCCGTCGCTCCACTGCCGATGACGACCACGCGCTTGCCTCCGTAGTCCAGATCCTCGGGCCAGTGCTGAGGGTGCACGACGCGGCCCTGGAAGCGCTCGGTACCGGGCCACGTGGGCGTGTAGCCGCTCGCGTAGTCGTAGTAGCCGGTGCAGGCGTAGAGGAAGCCGCACGTCATGCGGAGGGGCGCGCGGTCGGGACCCACCTCCACGTCCACGGTCCAGCGCGCGTCCACGGAGGACCACTCGGCGCGGGTGACGCGGTGGTGGTAGCGGATCCGCTGGTCGATGCCGTACTCCGCCGCGGTCTCCTCGATGTACGCCTTGATGGAGGGCCCATCCGCGATGGCCTTGCCCCCCAGCCACGGCCGGAACCGGTAGCCCAGCGTGTACATGTCCGAGTCCGAGCGGATGCCCGGGTAGCGGAACAAATCCCACGTGCCGCCCATGGCCCCGCGCCCCTCCAGGATGGCGTAGCTCAGGGTGGGGCAGCGCTCCTGCAAATGGTACGCGGCGCCGATGCCCGACAGGCCCGCGCCGATGATCAACACATCGACGTGCGAGGACGGCTCGGCGGAGGACAGCGGCATCACGGGACTCCTCGTGGTACAGGAAGGTACCCAGCCTATGCGTCTGTTGAACAGAGGTAGCAGCGCCATCTGGTACGGTCAAGTACCACCCCAAGGAACCGCGTGACGTCCCCCTCCGAGCAAACAGGTGAGTCCCCCCGGGAGCGGCTCGTCGCGGGCCTGGCGCAGGCCATCGTGGAGATGGGCTACGCCCGGCTGACCATCGCGGACATCGTGCGGCACGCGCGCGTGTCGAGGCGCACGTTCTACGAACACTTCGAGGACAAGGACGCGTGCCTGCTGGCGCTCTACGCGGCGCAGAGCGCCCGGCTGCTGGCCGAGATCCAGGCGGCCATCCAGCACGCGCCTCCAGGGGAGATGCGGGCCAGCATCGGCGCGGCCGTGTACCTCTCCAGCCTCCAGAGCCGGCCGGGGCTCGTGCGGACGCTCCTCGTGGAGATATTGCATGTCGGTCCGAAGGGCTTCGAGCTGCGCCGCCAGGTGATGCGCAGCTTCGCGGAGCTGATGCGGCGGGAGTTCGACGCGGCGGGCACCGGGGCCACGCTGTCCCCGGCGATCGCCATGGCGCTGGTGGGCGGCATCAACGAGCTCATCCTGGAGGCCGTGGAGGAGGACCGCGTCGACCGGCTCTCGGAGCTGGCTGGCCCCGTCGCGGCGTTCGTGCGGGGCCTGATGGAGGCACGGCCTCTTGCGAAGTGAACGGCGCTCAGTCCATGTGCTCCATGGGGATGCCTCGGGGCACGGCCCAGGCATGACTGCGCTCTTCGTAGACGGAGAAGACGGGGGCGGGGAACTTCGGATCCGCGAAGGCTCCCACGGCGATCGCCACGAGCTCCGGCTGCTGCGAGCCCACGTAGTAGACCGTCGAGCCGCACTCCGGACAGAAGTGGAAGGTGGTGGGGGTGCCGCTCTCATCGCCCTTGCGGATGAACGTCTGGGAGCGTCCCTCGATGGCGGTGATGTCTTCGCGCCGGAAGCGGGCCTGCACGCCGTACACGCTGCCGGTGCGCTGCTGACAGGCGAAGCAGTGGCACATGGAGATCCGGACCGGGTCTCCCGTGCACTCCACGCGAAGCTGACCGCAGACACACGACGCTCGACGCTGGGACATGGGCTGGGCTCCTGGAAGGGGAGGGCAGTGTGTCATCCATGCGAGCCTTCCGCACCGGCCTCGGAGCGCGGCCTTGCCCGGTCTGGAGTCACATGTTAGCCGCTAGGTTTTCTTGCGAAGCCGCTCCGGGGGCCATGGCACGCTCGACTCCGCATCGCATCACCTGCGCCGATGGCTTCGAACTGCACGCCACGCTGCACAGCCCGGAGGGCCCTGTCCGGGGCGTGGTGCTGATGCATCCCGCCACGGCCATGCCCGCGAGCATGTACTTCGCGTTCGCCGCGCGGCTGACGGACGACGGCTTCGCGGTGGTGACCTACAACTACCGGGGCGTGAACCCTTCCGGCGTGGCGAAGCGGACGCGTGCCGGGTTCCTCACCTGGGCTGATCAGGACGTGGACGCGGTGACCCGCTGGGCGGCGGAGCAATACCCGGGGCTGCCGTTGCTGGCCGTGGGACACAGCTTCGGCGGCCACGCCATTGGACTGAGCGCGAGCAGCCAGCAGCTCACCGCGGCGGTGACGGTGGCGTCCCAGGCCGGGAGCCTGCGGTTCATCCCGTCCTTCCGGGAGCGGCTGCTGGTCTCGCTGTACCTCAAGCTCATCGGACCGCTGTGCGCACGGTTCCTGGGCTACATGCCCTATGCGCGGCTGGGGCTTGGCGAGGACGTCCCCGCCCAGGCGTCGCTGGAGTGGAGCCGCTGGGCGTCGCTGCCCCGCTTCTACTTCGATGATCCGAGCGTGGACGCCGCGGCCCGCTTGAGCCGGCTGCGCATGCCGGTGCTGGCCATTGGCCTGGACGATGACCCCTGGGCACCGCCCGAAGCCATCGACCTGGTCTGTGCGCACCTCACCGGCTGCTCCGTGGAGCGCCGGCAGTTCTCCCCCGAGGACAGTCTGGGCCAGGGCATCTGCCACCTGGGCTTCTTCCGCGAGCACCACGCCACCACGCTCTGGCCCCTGGTGAGGGACTGGCTGCGCCGCCACGCCCCGGAGCGCGGCTGAGGGCCTTCAGCGCTTCTGCGACTGCTGCGTCCGAGATGGCGCGGGCCTTCGTGTTCGCGTCCTTCTCGCCACCGGTCCGTGCCGCGCACGGACCGGCGGTGCTTCGCGACCGCTAGTAGCGGAAGCCCAGCTGGAACGACAGGCCGGGGTACTGATCCACGGCGCCACCGGCGACGTACGGGTCGCCCGGCTCCGGGTTGAACTTGAAGAAGTAGCGGCGCAGGTCCGCCTTCACCCTCACGTCCAGGATGCGGTTGAGCCGGTACGCCAGCGTGGCGCTACCGGTGACGGCGCCCGCGGACATGCGCGGGAACCACGCGTCCGAGGACAGCTCGCCGGAGTCCAGCGGGTGCTGGTAGCCGAGCCGGAAGTTGAAGTCGAACTTCTCCGACAGCGCCGCCCGCACGCCCAGCCCCAGGCCCGCCGTCTTGTACTCCACGTTGGGCAGGTCCAACGGCCGCTCGCCGTCCACCGCGTCGATGCGGAACGTGTTCATCCCGTACGTGCCGGTGATCTCGAAGCCGTGGCGCTGCGCCTCGCCGAAGGGAATCACGTAGCGCAGGCCCGCCTGCCACTCGCGCGCCGTGGTGGGGTAGGAGACCGCGCCCGTGGAGCCCGTGGACTTCAGCCCGAAGGACTGATCAATGGCGCCCGTGATGCCCAGCCGCGCCAGCGCGCCCTTCTGGAAGGCCGCGAGCGGATAGACCGTCACGTCACCCGCCACCTGGGGCGCGCCCGGCAGCGCGAAGCCGCCCACGTCCGGGCCCAGCGTGTACGGCCGCAGCACGCCGAACACGTCGTCCTTGTAGCGCAGCGACCGGCCGAACAGCTTCACACCCAGCGCGCCCTCCACGATGGGCGCGGAGGCCTGCTCCGCCTCCGTGGAGAGGGAGTCCTCTTCCTTCTCCGGGGCCTTGGTCTCCTTGGTCTCCTTGGGAGCCGCGGCCACCGGCTTGCGGATGGGCTCCGCGGCGGGCGTCGTCGTGGGCGCGGGCGTCTCCGCGATGGGTGTCGCGGGCTTCACCGCCGGCTCCGGCTCCACGGGCGTGGGGGGCTGCGGAGGCGCCACCGGGGCGGCCACCGGCGCGCTGGACTTCTGCAGGCCGCGCTCCAGCGCCGTCCACTGGCGCTTCACCGCCACGGGCACCAGCTTGGGCGTGGCGGGCTTCGCGGCGGCGGGCGAGGCCAGCGCCTTGCCGTCCTTGCCGTTGCGCACGGTGACGCGCACCTGGTGCTTCTTGCCCACGGTGGACGTGTCCGCGACCAGCACCGCGCTCAGGCCCAGCTCGCTCGCCACGGCGGCGGCGCCAGCGGGCTGCGTCGGATCCCGGCCCAGGCGCGAGGCCGCGGCGCGCACCGCGGACTCGGGGACGATTTCGTAGCGGGCCGGACGGCGGGCCAGCTCCGCCTCCAGCGCGTCGCGCGCCGCTTCCGCGTGCGGACCGGAGGCGAGCACCGCCACGCGGCGCGCCTCCGCGGGCTGCGACTTCTTCTTCGAGGACTGCGCCGTCTTCGCGGACGCCTTCTTCGGCGCGGCGTACGCGGCGGGGGCGAGCAGCAGGGCCGCGCCCAGCAGGGCGATGGAGACAGGACGGGAGCGCATCATCACGGGCTCGGCTTTCCGGCGACCAGCCAGTCGGTGACGCACGCGGTGTCCGTGGCGCTGAGCGACGAGCCCAGCGGCATCCGCGCGCCGCAGCCCGGCGACGCCGTGAGCTTCTTCAGGAAGAAGGACTGGGACGGGTTGGCGCTGTCCGCCAGCGGCGCGTTGTTGCACGCCGAGTTGGTGGTGTAGAGCCGCCCGGGGAGGCCGGACGCCTGCAGGTCCAGGCCGCCGCCCGCGGACCCGTTGGAGTCCGTGGAGTGACACGACAAGCACTGCGCCTGGATGACGCTCGCGCCGGTGGTGCCGGGGGCGCAGGAGCTGGTGCCGCCGGTGAAGCGATCGGGGTCATCAAGCCCGCCTGCACAACCGGCGGTGGTGGCGAGGAGCGCGGCCGCGAACAGCGTGGCCAGCGGGGCGCGGTACGGACGACGGGCGGCGGTTGGGTTCGCGAACAAGTCGAGCACGGGGGCAAGAGGGGAGAACGACAAGCCCCGCAGACTACCCGGGCCACGCCTGACTGTGCACCCCTCAACGGATCCGTTCGCGCTCGCGTGACACGCGATCCCCGAGCCCGCCTGCCCTCCATGGGGTGGGCCGTTGTCGCACCCGTCCCGTGCCAAGCGCCGGGGAGGTCCTTTGGCTACCTGCGCTTCTTGAGGAAGCGGGTCACGCTGACCTTCCCGAACCGGCCGCCGAACAGGTACCAGGTGAGCACCGCGCCGAAGAGGGCCGCCGCCAGCGCGATGCCGACGATGCCCAGCACCGGAGTGTTCCCGTACATGGGCGGCCGGGGCGCGAAGGCGATGAACGCGCCCACGATGAAGCCGCACGCGCACAGGCCCAGGAAGGCGATGACGGCCACGCTGCGCAGGTTCTCGTTGAGCTTGTCGAACTGCTCCGCGCGCACCGTGACGCTGAACTTGCCCGTCTCCAGGTCCAGCAATATCTGCGACAGCTGCGTAGGCAGGTCCTGCGCCATGGACTGGAAGCGCAGGAGCGTGCGCATCAGGCCGCCCTGGAGCTGGGTCGGATCATAGCGGCCCGCCATCAGCTCCTTCGCGTACGGCAGCGCGACCTCGATGATGTTCAGCTCCGGGTAGAGCCCGCGCAGCATGCCTTCGGTGGAGACGGAGGCGCGCGACAGCAGCGCGTACTCCTTGGGGATGCGGATGCGGTACTTCACGGCCAGGTCCAGCAGGTCGCGCAGGAGCGTGCGCGCGTCCACCTGGCCCAGCGTGGTGGGCAGGTGCTGGCCCAGGATGGAGTCGATGTCGTTGCGGAAGCCCATCAGGTTGGCGCGCGCGTCCGGCACGCCCACGCGGTAGAGGATGCGCGCCACGGAGTCGCTGTCCTTGAGCGCCACCGCCAGGCACAGCATCACCAGCGTCTCCTGCATGGGGCGGGTGAGCCGGCCCACCACGCCGAAGTCCAGCAGCGCCAGCCGGTTGCCCTCCATGAGCAGCACGTTGCCGGGGTGCGGGTCGCCGTGGAACAGGCCGTCGTCGAAGAGCTGGCGGAAGCTGGCCTCCAGGATGTGCTGGGCGATCTGCTTGCGGTCCGCTTCCGGCAGGGCGGCGGGGTTGATCTTCTCCCCGCGGATGAACTCCATGGTGAGCACGGTGCGGCTGGAGAGCGCCGCGTGCACGCGCGGAATCTTGAGGTACGGGCGGTCCTTGTGGTTCTCCAGGAACGCGCGGATGTTGGTGGCCTCGTTGATGAAGTCCAGCTCCTCGTGGATGGCCCGGTCGAACTCGTCCACGATGCCGGAGGGCGAGTAGATGCCCGTCTCCTCCACCACGGCCTCCAGCAGGCGCGCCAGCGAGCGCAGCACGCCCAGGTCCGCGTCGATGCGCTGGGCGATGCCGGGGCGCTGGACCTTGATGACGACCTCCTCGCCTTCCAGCGTCACCGCGCGGTGCACCTGGGCGATGGACGCGGCGGCGAGCGGCTCCGGATCCACCTGGGCGAACAGCTCCTGCACATCCTTGCCCAGGGCGTCGCGGATCTGCGCGTGGACCTGCTCCAGGGGGATGGCCTCCACGTTGTCCTGGAGCGTGGCCAGCTCCTCCACGAACTCCCCGGGCAGCAGGTCCGCGCGGGTGGAGAGCACCTGGCCCAGCTTGATGAACGTGGGGCCCAGCTCCGCCAGGAAGAGGCGGAAGCGGCGCGCGGTGGACTCGCGGCGGGCCTCGTCGGAGACCTCTACCTTCTCCTTGCGGCCGCCGAGCAGGCGCCAGACGCCTGCGCGCTCGGTCACCTCACCGAAGCCGTGGCGGGCGGCGATGAGGGCAATCTGCCGGATGCGGTTGAGGTCCTGGAGGTTCATGGCGAAGCCTGGGCGGAAGCCTGGGGCGGGTGGGCCACGTAGCGCAAGAGGACGTAGCCCACGACGGCGGAGAGCAGGGAGCCCACCAGGATGCCCAGCTTGGCCTCCGCCAGCAGGGCCGGCTGTCCCACGAAGGCCAGCCCGGCCACGAAGAGGGCCACCGTGAAGCCGATGCCGGCCACCACCGACACCCCGTGCAGCTGCGCGACGCCGCCGCCGGTGGGCAGCGGGGACACCCCCGCCCGCACCGCCGCGAGGGTGAACAGGAAGATGCCCACCTGCTTGCCCACGAAGAGGCCCATGATGATGCCCAGCGGCAGGGGCTTGAGCAGGTCTGAAAGCGACATCCCGGACACGTCCACGCCGGAGTTGGCCAGCGCGAACAGCGGCACGATGCCGTAGGCGACGTAGCCGTGCCACAGGTGCACGAAGCGATTGAGCGGCGGCTCGATGTCCTCCAGCGCCTCCTCGATGTGGAGCAGCTGCGCGCTCCGCGCGCCCTCATCGTCCGGCCGGGACACCAGCCCCCGGATGTACTCCGCCAGCTCCTCCAGCACCTCGCGGCCCGGGCGGGTGGGCAGCGCGGGGATGCAGAGGCCCAGCACCACGCCGGACAGCGTGGCGTGGATGCCGCCGTGGTGCATGGCGTACCAGAGCGCCGCGCCCACGACGGCGTAGACGAGGCCATTGCGCACGTAGAAGCGGTTGAGCCCCCAGAGCACCGCGACCAGGCCCGCGCCCACCGCGAGCCACTCCACGTGCAGGCCCGTCCCGTAGAAGAGCGCGATGACGAGGATGCCGCCGATGTCGTCGAAGATGGCGAGCGCGGTGAGGAACACCACCAGCCCCTGGCTCACGCGTGCCTTCACCAGCGTGAGGCAGCCGATGGCGAACGCGATGTCCGTGGCCATGGGGATGGCCCAGCCGCTCTGGGCGGGCGTGCCCCAGGTGAAGAAGAGGTAGAGCGCGGCGGGCACCACCATGCCGCCCAGCGCGGCGATGAGCGGCAGCAGCGCGCGGGAGAAGGTGCGCAGCTCGCCCGCGGCCAGCTCGCGTTTGATCTCCATCCCCACGAGGAAGAAGAAGAGCGTCATCAGCCCGTCGTTGATGAACTCACGGAAGGTGAAGTGCCCGCCGTGGCCCACGATCTCCAGGTGCAGGGGCGCGTCGAAGACGGCGGCGTAGGTGGAGCCCCAGGGGGAGTTGGCCCAGGCGAGCGCTGCCACCGCGCAGAGCGCCAGGAGGATGCCGCTGCTGGCCTCCAGCCGGAAGAACGCCTGCACGGGGGCCAGGGCCACCTTGAACAGGGCGGGGACGGGAGGACGGCTCGTCGTCTGGGGAGAGTTCGCCATGTCGGCGAGCAGACTGCCGGGGGGCGGAGGCCCAGCAAACCGTTTTCGGAAAGGGGCCTGCCGAAATGTCGGACGGCGGTGGTAGGCATACGCGGCAGGTAGGGACGCCGGTTCGTTGATCCAGGGGTAAGGTCGTGAGAGAAGGTCGGGGATGGCGGTGACGCAGCAGACGAAGACAGGCAAGGCGGCGGACGTGGTGCTGCCCGAAGAGGACACGACTCCGGAAGTCGGAACGGGTGAGGCGCCCGCGGGTGCGCGGGAGATCGCTTCCCTGACCCCGATGATGCGCCAGTACCTGGAGGTGAAGGCGCTCCATCCGGACACGGTGCTCTTCTTCCGGCTGGGTGACTTCTACGAGATGTTCTTCGAGGACGCGGTGAAGGCCTCGGAGTTGCTCCAGATCACCCTCACGGCCCGGGCCAAGGGCGCGGACAAGATCCCCATGTGCGGGGTGCCGTACCACTCCTCGCGCCGGTACATCGCGAAGCTGGTGGAGCACGGCCTCAAGGTCGCCATCTGCGAGCAGGTGACGGAGCCGGGCGCGGGGCCGGGCATCGTGCAGCGGGAAGTCACCCGGGTCATCACCCCCGGCATGGTGCTGGACGACGAGGTGCTGGAGCCGCAGGCCAGCAACTTCCTCGCGGCCGTGTGCTGGGGGGAGGCGGGCTTCGGCGCGGCGCTCTTGGAGGCGTCCACCGGCGAGTTCTACACCTTCGAGGCTCAGGGCCTGTCGGAGCTGGTGGAGGGCCTGTCGCGCGTGGAGCCGCGCGAGCTGCTGGTGCCGCAGGGCATGCGGGACGCGCCGGAGGTGGTGCAGGTGTGCCAGCGGCTGTCGCGCGTGCCGGCCGTGGCGGAAGGCGAGGGCGCGGCCTTCGAGCACACCCGGGCCGCCGCGTTCCTGCGCTCGCACTTCAACGTGCAGTCGCTGTCCGCGTTCGGGCTGGATGGCTCGCCGCTGGCGACAGGGGCGGCCGGGGCCGCGCTGCGATACCTCAAGGACACGCAGAAGACGCCCGCGGCGCACGTGGACCGGCTGTCGCGCCAGGAGCGCGCGGGCTGCCTGGTGATGGACGAGTCCTCGCGGGGCAACCTGGAGGTCCTCAAGAGCCTGCGCGACGGCGGGCGCAAGGGGTCGCTCCTGGGCGTGCTGGACCGGACGGCCACGGGCCTGGGCGCGCGCAAACTGGCGCGGTGGCTGTCCGCGCCGCTGTGCTCGCTGCCGGAGATCGAAGCGCGGCTGGATGCCGTGGAGGAGCTGTCCGGCAAGAGCGTGTGGCGCGAGGAGCTGGTGGCCACGCTCAAGGAGGTGGGCGACCTGGAGCGGCTGTGCGGCCGGCTGTCGCTGGGCGCGGGCAACGCACGTGACTTGCGCGCGCTGGGGCTGTCGCTGACGCAGCTGCCGAAGCTGGGCGCGGCGCTCGCGCGGTGTGACGCGGGGCTCTTGAAGTCGCTGGCCGGGCCGCTGGGCGCGCTGCCGGAGCTGGCGGACCTGCTGATGCGCGCGGTGACGGACGAGCCGCCGGTGGTCATCCGCGACGGCGGCTTCATCCGGCAGGGCTACCACGCGGAGCTGGACGACCTGGTGGCGCTGTCCACCACGGGCAAGGACTACCTGCTCAAGCTGGAGCAGCGGGAGAAGGACCGCACGGGCATCTCCTCGCTGAAGATCCGCTACAACAAGGTGTTCGGCTACTACCTGGAGGTGACGAAGGCGAACCTCCACGCGGTGCCCAAGGACTACATCCGCAAGCAGACCACGGTGGGCGCGGAGCGCTTCGTCACCGAGGAGCTGAAGGAGTACGAGGAGAAGGTCCTCACCGCGGAGGAGCGCCGCGTGGTGCTGGAGCTCCAGCTGTTCGAGGAGCTGCGCACGAAGGTCATCGCCGCCGCGCCGCGCATCCGTTCCGCGGCGGAGGCGGTGGCCACGGCGGACGCGCTGGTGTCGTTCGCCCGGTGCGCGGCGGAGTACGGCTACACGCGGCCCCAGGTGGACTCAGGGGAGGGGCTGACGATCACCGGCGGCCGGCACCCGGTGGTGGAGCGGATGCTGGGCGCGGGCGAGTCCTTCGTCCCGAACGACGTGCGGTTGGATCCGGAGGACGCGCAGCTGCTGGTCATCACCGGCCCGAACATGGCGGGCAAGAGCACGGTGATGCGGCAGGTGGCGCTGACGGCGCTGATGGCGCAGGCGGGGTCGTTCGTGCCGGCGAAGGCAGCGCGCATCGGCCTGTGCGACCGCATCTTCACGCGCGTGGGCGCGGCGGACAACCTGGCGCGCGGGCAGTCCACGTTCATGGTGGAGATGACGGAGACGAGCCACATCCTCCATCACGCCACGAACAAGAGCCTGGTCATCCTGGATGAGATTGGCCGTGGCACGTCCACGTTCGACGGCCTCTCCATCGCGTGGGCGGTGGCGGAGCACATCCACGACAAGGTGGGCGCGCGCTCGCTCTTCGCCACGCACTACCATGAGCTGGTGGACCTGGCGCGCGAGCGGCCCCGGGTGAAGAACCTGTGCATCGCCGTGAAGGAGCAGGGCGGCAAGGTCATCTTCCTGCGCAAGCTGATTCCCGGCGGGGCCAGCCGCTCCTACGGCATCGAGGTCGCGAAGCTCGCGGGCCTGCCGCCGGAGGTGGTGTCGCGCGCCCGCGAGCTGCTCCAGAACCTGGAGTCCGGCGAGCTGGACGACGCGGGCCGTCCCCGCGTGGCGGTGCGCTCCACGAAGCGCGCGGCTCCGGCGAACGCGGGGCAGCTGGGGTTGTTCGGTGGTGCGCCGGCTCCGGCCGCCGTGGCCGCGCCGCCCGTGCCTCCCGCGCACGCGGAGGTCCTGGAGTCGCTCAAGGCCGCCTCCATCGACCGGATGACGCCGCTGGACGCGCTCAACCTGCTGGCGAAGCTGAAGCAGACGCTGGGCTGAGCGGGTGGGGCTTTACGGGTGCTCCATTCGAGGCGAGCTAGCCCGGATCGAGCGCCCAGGTCCCTTCTTCCCAACGCTTCAAGGCCTGCTGCGCTCCGAACGGGACCAAACCTTGTCCCTTGGCGGCTTCCTCCAGGACCGCCTTGGCTTCGACCGTCCGATAGCGGAGCAGATGGGCGGCGGCCATCACGCGCACGTCCATTCGCTCATGCTTGAGCAGCACGGTGAGCGCGTCGCGTCCGGCATTGCCGTGCGCGAAGAGCCTGTCGACAGCGGCACCATACTTCCTGGCGTGCTTGTTCCCGGTCTTGGCGTCTCCCCGGAAGATGGCCTCATTCTGCGCGACTACGTTCTGTGCGAACTGCTCGACAAGATCCTCCAACGTCATCACCAAAGCCCCTTCCCGATGTTCTCGATGGCCTGCAGTCCAAAGTCACGCTGGGCCGCGTAGGACTGCGTGCTCAACCACTGTCGTACGGTCAATGGCGAGCCGGTAATTTCGCGTCGAATTGACGAGTAGAACGCGCTGACGTCGATGTGGAGGGCCTTGTCCAACGGGAGGATGTTGTCCGTGTTGTGGAGGGACTGCGGACCGAAGCGCTTCACGTTGCCCGGGGTCTGTTCGACGACGTGGTGCCACTCCTTGTGGGTGCCCGCTGGCCCCATGGCCTTCTTGAAGCCGCTGAACGAGCCCCAGGCCCTGTAGCCCGTGGGTGGCGCCTTGGTGGCGCCACCGGCCGTACCCCTGGCAGCCATCGCCACCGCGCCCGGCGCGAGCGCGATGGTCACGATATCCGTGCTCACCGCTACGGTTCGTACCTCCGCGACTGCCGCGAGCCTGATGCCCACTTGTGCTTCAGCGTGCACCGCCGCCTGCGTGGCGCCGGGAAGCCCTGGCACCGTCGCTCCCACCCCCGCCGCCGTGTTCCCAATAGCGGCGGTCGCCAGCATTACGAACGCGCGCGCTGCGTTGCGGCCCATGACCTTGCCGTAGCGCTCGCCCGCCTTGCGGAGCTCGTCGAACGTGGCGGCCTGCTCGGCATCCGCTACCAGTTGCCTGAAGCCCACGATAAGGCCCCAGAACGTATCGACCCCCACGTAGGCGATGAGCGAGGCGGTCATCACCGCGGCCACACCCTTCGAGAAAGGCTCAGGCACCGCGAGAAGGATCATGTACGTGGTCCACGTCCATAGAACCGCCGTCATCATGGCCTGGGGGTCGGCCATCTCCTTGAACGCGTCCATCAACTCGTCCATCACGACGCCCTGGGCCAGGGCCATGGCGAGGGCATAGCGACCATCCCCGGTAACAGTGCGATGCTCCATCAGGAGGCGCAGGCAATCGCCGGGCCTGTTCGTGCGCTCGCACCAGCGCAGGTAGGCGCGCGTCAACTCCACCTCTGGCGCGGGTTGTTCGCCCTCCAGGTGCTCACCCGATCCCAGAGGGATGATGCGATGGCCACGGGGTTCGTAAAGGTACGATCCGCTGCGCGACGGCACCTCGAACAGGCGCCGCGCCATGTCCTGGGGATGGGTGGGGGGCCTCACGCTTCGGGCCAACGCTTCGACAGCCCCAACGAAATCGTCTTCGTCCAGTTTCACTGGCGCGGCATCAACACCGCGCGGAGTGAGGACAATGGGAGCGCCGTCGCTTGTGTGCAGGCGCACGGACTTCGTAGTGCCGCTGCATCCGACCAGCATCACCCCCCACACCAGAAGCAACCCTCGCGACAGCATGAGAAACCCTCCAGATGCGGCCCCCTTTGTCGGGAGGCAGGCATGGGCATGAAGTCGAGCAATACCAGAGAGACCCGTCGGATTGTCATCCCGCTCGACAAGACAGCTCCAGACTCGGGCAAGCGCCGCACTCCCAGTCTCGGTGTGGACACCGGGCAGCTTCTGGGGGACAGGGCGGACCTCGCCCTGGATCCGGGGTGAACCTTCAGGGTTCATTAAAATAGACTTCAAAGGTCTTGTTGCTGGAGACTCCCCAGGGCGGCGCGCTTCCGCCCCTGCTCATGCCCGGAGGAGTCATGACCCCATCTACCCCCGACTACGGAGGCAGCACCCGGCCCGCGCGTCGCATGCCTCCGCCAACGCCCGAGGCGCCGCGCTTCCTCTTCGCCGTCGATGGCATCCGGTACGAGGCCGTCCGCGAGTTGGCGCGGATGCAGACGGGGGAACGGCTGATGTTGGCCCGTCGGCGTCAGGAAGCAGACAACACGGTGTCGGGCTTCTGCTTCGTGCGCCGGCTGCCCAATCCCTCCACCTACCTGCGCCGCAAGCGACTGGTGGAGGAAGTGCAGTTGGCCTTCCGCCTCAACCATCCCGGCATCGCCCAGATCTACTTCCGGAAGGTGCACGAGGATTTCCTGCACGTCGTCATGGAGCATGTGGACGGGCCTTCACTGGAGACGCTGGTCAGTGCCGGGGTTGCGCGTGGCAGGCCTGTCTCCGAGGCCTTTGGCCTCTACGTGGGCGCGGAACTCGCGGAGGCGCTGCACCATGCGCACATGCTGACGGACGGGGAGGGCAGGCCGCTCGGCATCATCCACCGCGACGTCAATCCCCGGCACGTCTACGTGGGTGCGCACGGCGGTGTGAAGCTGACGAACTTTGGCGCGGCGTACTCGGTGATGGTGGGGCGCGAGGAGTCGCCCATGAACCTCGTCCGGGGGGACGTGGCCTATGCCTCGCCCGAGTACCTGGAGAAGCAGCCGCTGTCGCCACGCTCCGACGTCTTCAGCGTGGGCGTGCTGCTGGTGGAGTTGCTCACCGGCAAGCACCTCTTCGACGTGCAGGACGTGCGCTTCGCTTCCACGGGCCTGGCGCCCCTGCGGATTGAGATCCTCCCCTCCCTACCGCTGACACAGATGCGCATCCTGCTCGCCCGCTTCAGCCCGGCGGACGTCGAGGCGGCGGTAGCGGGGCTCTCGCCGGACGTGAAGGCGCTGCTGCACACGGCCCTGCGCGCCGACCCGACGGAGCGCTTCGCCACGGCGGCGGACCTGTGCGGCGCGCTCCGGACCGCGTTGGCGAAACGGCACCCGGGCTATGGACGCCACGAGGCGTCCGAGGAGGTGGCGACCGTGCTGGCCGAGGGCAGCTGCCTTCGGGACGTGGTGGAGTTCGGCGAGGGTGGCCTCTTCCCTGAAGGGCTGGAGGAGCACGAGTTCGGAGGCCCGCCTCCGCGAAAGTAGCCGCCTTCAGCGGGTCAGGACGGTGGCGACGTGGAGGAGTGCCTCCAGCTTCTCCGCGTCCAGCTTGCGCGCGAGGTAGAGCAGCCGCCTCAGGGCGGGGGTCTCGTCCTCGCGGGGGCGTGGGCGCTGGCCCTTGCGACCGCGCACCAGGGGGGTGAGACCCAGCATGTCTTCCGGGGACACCTTCAGCTCCGTGCACAACCGGTAGAGCGTCGGGACGCTGGGCAGCATCTTCCCGCGCTCCAGGCGGCTGTAGACGGTGGAGAGAAGTCCGACGCGGGGGCCCACCTCGGCTTGCGTCAGGCCCTGCTCTTCGCGGGCGGCGCGGGCGATCCTGCCGATGGTGATGGCCAGTTCTTCGTTCATGGGACCGGCTCGGGAGTAGGTTGCGCACCTGGACGTCCCAGATGCCGTTCGAGATGTATCAGACGACACCGGGCCGCGCGCCCGCGCAGGGAGGGCGTCGCATGCGAGTGGCCCGAAGCCCCCGAGGAAGGACGCCATGAGGCCGCCGCCCGCCATCCTGCCGCCCGGGGTCGAGGTGCTGGGCTACACGGTGGAATGCCAGCTGGGGCAGGGTGGCTTTGGCACGGTGTATCTCGCGCGCAACGCGGGACAGCCCTTCGCCTTGAAGCTGCTGCACCTGTCCCGCGTGGGCGAGCGGGTGGTGCGAGAGGTCTCCATCCTCTTGAAGCTGAACCACCCCAACGTGGCGCGGCTTCAGGGATATGGCTTGTGGCCGTCGGGAGCGCCGCAATTCGCCGTCATCGTCATGGAGTACGTGGACGGGCGCCGGCTGGACGCCTGGGCGGACGAGGAGAACCCCTCGGCGCGTCAGGTGGCGCGCGTGGCGCTGAACGTCGCGCGGGCGCTGGCGGCTTCGCACGCGGTGGGAGTGCTGCACCGGGACGTCAAGGAAGCCAACGTCATGGTGCGGGCATCGGACGGAGTGGCCAAGCTGGTGGACTTCGGCATTGGAGACTACGAGGGCGCGCGGGGCCTGACGGTGGACATCCTTCCGCCGGGGACGCCGGAGTACCGCGCTCCAGAGGCGTGGCGATTCTTCCGGCAGCATGTCCACGTGCCCGGCGCCCGGTACGAAGCCGGCCCTCCGGATGACTTGTGGGCGCTGGGCCTGGTCCTCTACACGCTGCTGACGGCACGCAAGCCTTTCGATGAGGCTGACGACCCCAGCTACATCGACGCCGTCATGACCCGTGAGCCGGTGCCGCCGCACGGGGAGAACGCACGGGTGCCCCGCGCGCTGAGCGACGTGTGCATGCGCTTCCTGGAGAAGACGCCTGAGACGCGCACGTTGAGCGCCCTGGCTGCCGTGACGGAGCTGGAGCGGGTGCTGGCGGACGCGGATGCGACATGGGACGTGCCGCTCTGCGATGCCTATGGAGAGGACACCGCGACGACGGAAGGAGGGAGGGACAGCGAGGACAGGTGGCTGCATGCGCCGCTGTACCGGCCTCGCCGGGGCAAGCGGGCACCGCCAGCAGGACCGCCGCCCGCCGCCGAAGCCGCGACGACCGTCCCCCGAACCACCGTGAAGGTGGCGCAGAAACCCCATGGGCGTTCGTGGCGCTGGACGTTGGTTGCGCTGGTCCTGGTGCTGCTGGCGACGGGGGCAACGCTGATGTTCTGGCCGTCCCGAATCGCGGGGGGCGCGCCGGCTCGTCAGGAAGTAGCGGCTTCCGGTAAGTCGCCTCAAGCTGGCCGCGCCGCAGCTCCCACAGGGCCGGAGGCCACCGCCGCGGCCGTCGCTCTCCCCGCGACGCTCCAGGAGGATTCCGCCACCGTGACGACGCCGCAGAAAGACACGCAGCCCCTTCAGCTCCCCCAGAAGCCCGCGAAGAAAGGCATGGGTGTCATGGCCCGTGCGGTGAGCATGGCGGCAGCTTGCTCGGCGCTTGCGTGTCCTGGAGCGCAGGTGCGCCAGCCTCCGCCACCAGAGCCGTGTCCGGTGGGTGCAGTGAAGGCCATGGCGAAGTGGGGGTTGGACATCGGGGACAAGACGCCGGTGCGCTTCGCACCGGAAGATCCCCGGGTCGTCTCAATTGGCGAGGGCCCTGTTGAAGTCCACATCATTGGCGGAGGGAAGGGCCTGCCGGGCAAGACCGCCTTGTCGGGGCGGAGCATCATGCGTGACCGTGTCTATGTTCGCCTCACCTGGGCGACGACGCCGCAGGGCGAAAGTTTTCCTGTCTGCTTTGACGTCCATGCCGAGGAGGGGCCGAGGGGGATGGCGCGAGAGCCAGGCGATGACTCGCCCTCTCGGGCTCGTATCTGGACGATTGGCTATGTGAAGGCGGTTGCTGAGTTCGAATAGCGACTCCAACGGAAAGATTGTCGAGTGCCTCCTTCATCACGGGTCGTTCTCCTGGGGCTACATCTCCTTGGGACCGCAGCGGTCGCGCAGCCAGACGTTTCGTCTTCAGTGCCAAGTTCGCGGCGCATCGAATTGAGGCCGGAGGGAGCTGAGGTCATCAGTGAAGTCATGATCAGCCCGGGTCTTTCCACGATGCTTCTCTTCGACTCGGAGTTGCAGCGGGAGGGCATTGAGCTGGAAGGCCGACAACGCTTTTCGCTCGTGGACGTGGGGCAGGCCACTCTCAGGCTCATGCCCACGGCGAGCGCGACACCGGGCGAACGGTTCAAGCTGCTGGTGCGCTTCCGGAACGGTGCGGCGCCAGCGACCGCGGTGTTCTCGCTGAAGGTGCATCCCGCGAAAGCGGAGGCCACCATCGAGGTCTACCGGGAACAGCGGACGGTTGAGACGTACCAGCAGGAAATCAGGGATGCACGTGCGGAACTCCTTCGTTGCAAGGAGGAACTGACGCGAATGGTGTCTGACCATGAGGTGCCGGGTGGATTGACGGGAATCCTCATCCATGACGCATTGGATCCGGGTGGTGTGACGGGGCAGGTCCTGACAAGGGCTGTAGGGAAGACGGCAGCCAATGGATTGGGAGCGACGGCCATCAACAGCTATCGCTCCAGCAAGTTGGTGGCAGTGGATGTCAGGATTGGGGTGAAGATCGGAACGCTTCCGTGGACCGCGGAGGGGGCGACGCTCAAAGGCAGGTCTGGCCAGGAGTTGAAGGTCCTGCGCGTGTGGCAAGCAATGCCAATCCTGCCAGGAGGCCCCGAAGGACGCGTGATTGTAGAGGCCGAGGCTCCTGCGGCCACGGTCCAAGGACCGTTCTCGCTCAAGCTCTGGGAAGCGGATGGGCCCCGGAGCATCACGCTGGGGAACGTGACGTTTCCCTGAGCGCCCGGCTCCCAGCGGCTCCGTCCGCGCCTCCCGCGCACGCGGAGGGGCTGGAGTCACTTCGGACCGCGTCCCTCGACCGGATGACGCCGTGCCGGCGCGGCTGAAGTAGACCTTGAATTGAGCTGAATACACCTTCTGTCTGCCCGGTCCGTGAGTTTGAGAGCAATCACTGCTCTCCACACGGAAAAAGGCAGACATGATGAGTCGCTTCAGACTTCCGTCTTCATCCCCTGTAACAACCCTGCTGGCGGTGGCCGCGCTGGCGGCCCCGTCGCTGGCGCTGGCCTCCACGACGGTGACGCTCACGCCCGTCGCGGACTCCTATGTCGCGCCCGGCGTGCCCGATTCGAATTTCGGAAACCATGGGACGTTCGTCGTGAACCAGGGGTACGCCGAGGCCTACCTGCGGTTTGACCTGAGCAGCCTGCCCGCGAACGCGGTCATCACGGCCGCAAGCCTCAGCGCGTTGGCCTACGACGGCTACGCCTACGGGGGCGACGGCAACGTGTACACGTCCTTCGTCGCGGATGATTCGTGGCAGGAGATGGGCATCACCTGGAACAACCGGCCCACTCCCGCCACGAGTACGGTGGGGGAGTGGTTCCTCTGGTACGACTACACGGTCGTGGACAAGCTGGGCGTCAACTCCCATGCCGCGCTCATCCCCGTCGTGCAGGGCGAACTGGCCGGCGACAAGCAGGTGAGCTTCCGGCTGCACTCGCCGGGCTACAAGACGCGTTACCGCTCGCGGGAGTACAGCAACGCGGCCCAGCGTCCGGCGTTGACGCTCACCTATGAGTTGGCGCCCGTCACCACGGTGTTGGAGCCGGAGGCGGATGCCCACGTCCACCGCAGTTACTGGGGGGAGTCCGACTGGAACTACGGAAGCTCGCAGGAACTGGTCATCTACAACGATGCCGAGCAGAAGATCTTCCTGCGCTTCAACCTGGCGAGCATCCCCGCAGGGTCGGCCATCCAGTCCGTGAAGCTGTCCGCCACGTCGTTCTGGGGCCGGTCTCCTTATGGCGATGGCAACGTCTACACGTACCTGGTGCCGGACAACAGCTGGGGTGAGTACAGCATCACGTACAACAACCAGCCCGCGGCCACCGGCTCCCCCCTGGGTTGGTGGTGGCTCTGGTACCCCACCATCAACCCGTACTTCGATCAGGTGGGCGTCACGGAGGATCCGAACATCATCCCCGTGCTCCAGGCAGCCTCGGATGCCACCGACCGGCGCATCTCCTTCCGGCTCTCCAGCCCGAACTACCTCACGAGCTACTACTCGCGTGAATCCCCGGATGCGTCGAAGCATCCCAAGCTGGAGGTGACGTACCTGCCGTAAGGCCGCAGGTCCTGTCCTGAAGGGCAGGTCGCCCCCACGCAATCGCTTCCGTCCTCGTTCGATAATGGAATCAGGACGGAAGCGAGGGGGCTGTTTCCACAACGGTGCTTCCGTCCGTTCGCCCTGGGGGAGGGCACCGCATGAGCACCATTTCGAGTGCAGGGTCGTCGTCTGGCGTTTCGCAGGTGGGCACGACGTGGGAGCCGGAGCCGGCTGCTCCGCCCCCGCCGCCACCCCCTCCGGCGCCCGAGCCGCAGGACGCGTTCGTGCCGGCTCCACCGCGCAAGGGACCGGACCTGCTGGGCTACAGCACGATGGCTTCGAGCGGTGTTTCGTCCACGCAAGCGGTGGGGGACAGCGCGTCCACCGTGAACGTGGCGGAGGCGTGGACGCTGCTGACGCAGGGGTATTCGCAGGCGCGCAACCTCACCGGCGCGGCGAACGCGGCGCTGGAGAAGGCGGCGGGCAACCCCGCGCTCCAGGCGAAGCTGATGGATTTGTTGCAGGCCACGCCCGCGCGCACGCTGGAGGACGCGCTGAGCAAGGACTTCGCCCATGGCGTGAAGGAGGCGGTGCCCAACCCGCCGCCCCGGCCTCCGGGCATCACCTCCGTGGGCACGCTGCGGGTGGCGGACTGCGCGCTGGAGGCGGTGGCGAGGCAGGGGAACCCCACGACGATGAAGCCCGCGCTGGAGGCGGCGGCGAAGCGGGGCCACCTGCTGCCCGCGGACCGCGACGTGCTGGTGTCGTGCCTGGGCAGCGCGGGCGCGGCCGTGGACGCGAAGCTGGACACGGCGGTGTCCCAGGTGCACGCCGCCGAGCAGGCGTACACGGGGGCCCTGGCGGAGCGCAACGCGCTGGAGCAGCGGCTCGCGGGGGACATCGCGTCCTTCGGGCCGTACCTCACCGACGACCAGCAGCGCGCGTACATCGAGGAGTTCCGCAAGCTGCACGGGAAGGACTACGCCCGCTTCGACGAGAAGGCGAAGGCGCTGGAGACCACGCTCGCGAAGAACGCGCCGCAGTTGGAGCAGGCGCTGCGGGGGCCGGATGGCTCCGCGCATGCCCGGTCCATCCAGGCCGCGTACACCGCGCTGGCCCAGTCGAAGAGCGCGGGCGAGGCGCTCAAGTGGGCCGCGAAGATGGAGGCGCCCGGCTCCGCGTTCGCGCCCTTCATGAAGTCGCTGCCGCTGGAAACCGTGCGCGAGAAGGCCGTGTCCGGCGCGCTGGTGAGCTTCTACGAGAAGTTCCCCAACGCCACGCCGACGCAGGCGGTGGACGAAATCCAGAAGCTGCTGGTCGAAGGCTACCTGGCGCAGCAGCTGGGCGGCGCGAAGGCGGACCTGCAGGTCAACAGCCTGCCGCAGGGGATGCGCACGGGGCTCGCGGGCCTGCGGGACCTGGCGGCCGGCAATCCACAGAAGGGCTTGAAGACGTTGCAGCAGATGGAGTCCCGCTCGTCACCGTGGGGCACGCCCTTCGCGGCAGCGGGGCTGGTGCTGGGCATCCTGCAGACGAAGCACTCCGCGGGGGCGAAGGATCCCCTGGGGACGCTGTGGGCGGGGACCTTCACCGCGCAGCAGATGGCCAGTCTCACGAGCACCGCGCTGAGCGCGGTGAACAAGTCCGGTGGGGCGCTGGTGGCCACGCGGTTCGCGGGAGGCCTGGGCGCCTTCGGGGCCGCGCTGGACCTGGTGGTGCAGGGCAAGGAGATCGCGGCGGGGCAGGGCAACGCGGGCACGGGCATGTCCATCGCCGGGGACGCGATGGGCATCGTCGGCGGGGCGTTGATCGCCATGGGCTCCACGGGCGTGGGCGTCCCGCTGGCGGCGGCGGGCGCGGCGGTCTACCTCATCGGTGAGCTGGTCAGCATGAGCATCCTGTCCCGGCAGGAGTACGAGGCCGCGTCCCAGCTGCGCGCGGAGCAGCGCACGCTGCTGACCCGAGCGGGCGCGGACGCGGAGCAGGTCACCAACCTGGAGCGGTACTCGTCGCCGGAGCAGGTGGAGTCGCTGGTGAAGTCCACCGGGTGGACGCGCGACCAGGTGCTCCAGCTGGGCAAGACGTTCCCGGACTTCTTCCCCGGCGCGGCGTCCACGCTGCCCCAGCTGGACAAGGTGGCCAACGACTTCGGCCTCACGCCGGACCAGCGATACCGGATGCTCCTCGCGATTGGCGGTGCCGGCAACGTGAACGCCAAGGGCCACCCGGACGCGCTGAACAAGTTCGCGGAACTGGTGCGCAACTACCCGTACAACACCGTGGGCATCACCGTGCCGCCAGGCCTGTCGAAGAAGGACCAGTGGATCCACTTCCTGCGGGAGGTGGGCAACCGCCTGGGCTCCTACGACGGCCAGGGGCCTCGCAACGCGGCCATCTTCCTGGAGCGGCTGAAGCGCTGACGCGGGCGCGACCGTCCACGACAGCGTGCCGGCGAGCGCAGGGTCGGGCTCCCGGAGGTGGGGGGCTGCTTCCTGGCGCGGCTCAGGCCGCGGTTGCCTATCCTACGGAATGGCCCCCACGCGAAAACCGCTGCCGCTCCTCCGGACGGTGCTCGTCGCCACCGACTTTTCACCCGCCGGAGCGCGCGCCGTGGAGCGGACCGCCCGCCTGCCGCTCGCCCCGGGGGCGGCCGTCACCCTGGTGCACGCCCTGCCGGGACGGGCGCCCAGGGAGTTCGTGGAGCAGGCCCGGGAGCGGGCCGGCAGGACGCTGGCGGTCATCGCGCAGGAACTCCACGCCTCGCTTCATGCCGCGGGCTCCAGTGCCTCCGTCGAGGCGCGGCTCGTGTTCGGGAAGCCGGCCCCCACCCTCGTGCGCCAGGCCCAGTCGGCGGGCACGGACCTGATTGTCCTGGGCCGGCATGGCCGCCGGCCCGTCCGGGACCTCTTCCTGGGCTCCACCGCCGAGCACGTCATCCGGTACGGCCCGTCCCCGGTGCTCGTGGTCCATGGGCTCGTGGAGGACCCGTACCGCCGTCCCCTGGTGGCCGTGGACGCCGAGGAGACGGCGCGGCACGCCGCGGGTTTCCTGCCCGCCCTGGTGGAGCCGCGCATCTCGCTGCGGCTCATCCACGCGTACGAGTCGCCGTTGGAATACATGGTCTTCCCCGGACTGACGCTCGAAGAACGCGCGCGGTACCGGGAGCGGTTCAAGGACTCCGCGCTGCGCCAGCTCCGTTCACTGCACCGGCACCTGGACGCCCTGGGCCTGCATTACCGTCAGGCCCTCGAGCACGGCAGCCCGTACTCCATCATCCTGAAGGAGGCGCGCCGGCACCGGGCGGACCTGCTCGCGCTCGGCACCCAGGCGCGCTCCGGCCTGTCGCGCGTCCTGCTCGGGAGCGTGGCGACGGATGTGATTCGCGAGGCCGGCTGCGACGTCCTCGTGGTCCGGCCCCCCGCGTAGGCGCGCGTCCGCACCGAATGGAGCGCAAGCACCGGTCGTGAAGTAGGCTTCGCGCCCGCCATGCAGCTCGCCATCCCCCATGCCCCCCGCGGTGTCCGACTCGCCCAGGTGCCCGGGGCGGTGGCGCGCCTGGTGCGCGGGGTGGTGCTGGGCCTGGCGATCATCGCCGTGCTGGGCCTGGGCGCCAGCTACGTCGGCCGCTACTTCGTGGAGGAGCAGCGCTTCACGTCCCGCGCGGAGCTGGTGGACGCGGTGGTGGGCGCGAGCCACGCGCCCCCTCCGAGCCAGCACGAGGACGCCGAGGGCACGCTGGACGTCCTCTACACGTTCGCGGGCGAGGATCACTCCGTGTCGGGAGTGCGCACGGCCGCGGCCCACGCGGCGGGCCTGGGCCACGGCGCCCGGGTGCAGCTGCTGGTGGATCCGTCCCAGCCGGGACGGCCTCGCGAGGCGACCCATGCGCGGGCCCGGGCGGCGCGGGTGGGGTTGTTGCCCTGGGGCCTGGGCCTGGGGGCGCTGGTGGCCCTGGGCGGCTTCGCGTGGGAGGTGCGGCGGCTGTGGCGCCGGGAGGTGGTGCCCCTGCGCCTGGGCGCGCTGGTGTGGCTCACCCCGGACGAGGGCTACCTGCCGGAAGGGAAGGGCGAGGCCGTGTTCCCCGCGCACTTCTTCCGTCAGGACGTGAAACACGCCGTGCGGGCGCGCTGCCGCCCCCAGCGGGCCCCGGTGCGCAATGGCGGCAAGGTGCTGGCCGCCGTGGTGCCCTCCGAGCCGGGCTGGTGCCGCGTCATCGACGAGGAGCTGGCGCGGACGCTGGGCTGGGTGCGCTGACGGACGGACAGGTGGGGTTGAAAAGTTGCTGGCCCCCGGAGGCCGTGTGACACACGCCTGTAGCTGCAACATCCGGAGGCTTCCATGCGCGTACGCTTCTCCCACTTCGTGCTGCCCGTGCTGCTCCTCACGGCCCCGAGCGCCGTTGGAGCCGGCAAGCGCAACGAAGCGGAGGAGGCGTACCAGCAGGCCCGCCGCGCCTACTACGCGCTGAAGGACGACGCGTCCCGCCGCAAGCTGCGCCACCACTGGCTCAACGTCGCGCACCGCTTCGAGGCCGTGGCCACGCGCTTCCCCAAGAGCGAGCGCGCCCCCGACGCCCTCTTCACCGCGGGCGACCTGCTCCAGGAGCTCAGCCGCATCTCCTTCGTGGAAGGGGACCTGCAGGCGGCCATCGCGGACTACTCGAAGCTGGTGGAGGCGCACCCGAAGCACCGGCTCGCGGATGACGCGGCGCTGGCGCTGGCGCGCATCCACGTCAATCGCCTGGACAAGCCGGAGGCGGCCCGGAAGATCCTCAACGAATCGCTGGCCACCAACCCCAAGGGCGACCAGGCCAAGGAGCTGAAGTCGCTGCTGGCCTCGCTGCCCCCGCCCAGCAAGACGCCGCCCGCGAAGCCCACGGTGAAGCCGCTGCCCCCGGTGGTGAAGTCCACGCCGGACACCGCCGTCGCCGCCGCGCCCCCCAGCTCGCCGCTGGTGGATGCCATCTCCAAGCTCGCTCGTGAGCCGTCGCCGGTGCTGCCGCGCCTGGATCCGGCCGTCCCCGTCTCGGGCTCCGAGACCGCGTCGAAGGACTCCACGGCGAACATCGTGGACGCGCCCACCGTCGCTGACGCGAAGGCTCCGGAGGCGGTGGCGTCCTCGCACGGGACGTCGCAGCCCTCGAAGCCGGAGGCCCGCGTGGAGGTTCCGGCCGTGGCATCCAAGGCTCCGGCTCTGGTGGTGGACACCGCCCCGGTGGCTCCGAAGCCGGCCGCTCCCGTGGCGGTGGCGTCGAAGGGGGAGACGAAGCCGGCTGCGCCGGAGGCTCCCCGCCCGGTGACGGCGCCGGTGGATGCTCAGGTGGCCCAGGCCCGGCTCAAGGCGGTGGCGAAGCAGTCCCGCCACGCGGAGCTGACGCTGGCGGAGCAGCTGGGGCTGAAGGTGCGTCGCGTGGTCATCGACGCGGGCCACGGCGGCCATGACTCCGGCGCCATTGGCAAGGCGGGGACGAAGGAGAAGGACGTGGCGCTGGCCATCTCCAAGAAGGTCGCGGACGGCCTGCGGGAGAAGGGCCTGGAGGTGGTGCTCACCCGCGATGACGACACCTTCATCCGCCTGGAGGACCGCGCGAAGCTGGCCAACGAGGCGCACGGCGACCTGTTCATCTCGGTGCACTGCAACTCGGCGGCGACGCACAAGCTGCGCGGCATCGAGACGTACACGCTCAACACGTCCGCGGACCGCTACTCCATCCGCCTGGCCGCTCGCGAGAACGCGTCCTCCGAGAAGGGCATCAGCGACCTCCAGTTCATCCTGGCGGACCTGGCTACCAAGGCGAACACCGAGGAGTCGAGCCGGCTGGCGAACGCCGTGCAGCACAACCTGGTGACGGGCCTGGCCGGCAAGTACGACGGCATCAAGGACCTGGGCCACAAGGAGGCGCTGTTCTACGTGCTCCTGGGCGCGAAGATGCCCGCCATCCTGGTGGAGACGTCCTTCCTGTCCCACGCGGAGGAAGAGAAGCGCCTGGCGTCCGAGCGCTACCAGGACGACGTGGCGAAGAACATCGTGCTGGGAGTGGAAGAGTTCCTCGGTGATCGCCGCCGCATGGCCAAGGTAGATTGACGCGTTCGTCGTCAGTCCCCATGGCCGAGCAGTCCCCTCCGTCCAGCCCCAAGCCGGCTCCCCACGCGCCCCCGTTCCAGACGGAGGCGGAGCTGCGCGCGTGGCTGCAGGCAGAGGGACTGGAGCACCTGTGGCGCCTGAGCCTGGCGCTGCTCACGCCCCGCGTGGAGGCCGCGTACCTGCCGCAGGTGCGCGCGGTGATCTCCCGCCGCAGGCTGGTGGAGCTGCTGGCCCAGGACTCGCTCGACCGCTGGACGGCGGAGATGCTGCCCACGCCGCGCATGCGGGACCTGCTGCCGAAGCTCGCCTGGCGCCACGTGGAGGACGAGCGGCAGGGCGCCATCGAGGCCCGGGCCTCCGTCGCGGAACGGCTGGAGCCCCCCGCCGACATCCGCACGCACGCGGTCCACGGGCTGCTGATGGCCTGGCGCGCGCGGGTGCCTTCGAGCGTCGCGCCGCGTCCGGAGCGCGCGCTGCCGCTGGAAGCGCTGGTGGAGGAGCCGGACCTGCCGGGCTTCCGCCTCAAGGAGACGCGCATCTCCGAGCTGCCCGTGTCCCCGGCGGGTTCGGGCTTCATCCTCGCGGAGGCGCGGCTGACGTTCAGTCCATCCAGCGTGACGGCGGACTGTACGTGTGGCGCCACGTTCTGCGTGCACCAGCTGGCCGCGGTGGACACGGCGCTGCTGTGGCTGCGGCAGCGCTGGACGGAGGACTTCGGCGAGACGCTGGAGGAGCTGGTCCGACCGGCGTGGGCGCGGACGCTGCGCGCGTTGGAGCGGGCGGTGGACGAGAGCCCGGGCGGCGGCGGAGGCGTGGAGATCTCCTGGCGGCTGGACGTCATCGAAGGGTACGGCGTGGAGGTCGCGCCCTACGTGCACCGGCGCACGAAGAAGGGCCAGCGCACGCCTGGGACGAAGGTCAGCCGCCGCAAGCTGCTCCAGGAGCACGGCTCGCAGCTGGGCCCCGCGGACTCGCGCATCGCCGCGCTGCTGCCCGACGGCACGGCCCCCGCGTCGCGCGCGCTGCTGTTCGAGCTGATCGATCATCCGCGCCTGTCGCTGGAGGGCACGCAGGACATCCCCGTGCGCATCGAGCGCGAGAAGGTGGGCCTGGTCGCCGAGGACCGGAGCGGCACCGTGATCGTGAACGCGGGCGTGGACGGCACCGTGCTGCCCACGCCGCTGCTGGAGCGCGTGCGCAAGGCGAAGCCGGAGGACGCGGTGTTCCTCTGGGACGACGGGACGCACGTGCTCACGGTGCTGGACGTGAGCCCGGAGGTGCGCGCCATGGCCACGGTGCTCCAGCGGCACGGCAACGCGTTTCCTCCGGAGAGCCACGGGGCGCTGCTGGAGCACCTGTCGAAGCTCTCCGGACGCCTGCCCGTGTCCATGCCCCGCAGCGTGATGGGGGAATCCATCGCGCCGCAGCAGCTCCCGGTGCTCCGGCTGGAAGGACAACCCGGGGGCGGGGTGCGGCTGGAGCTGCGGCTGCGCGCGCTGCCGGACGCCCCCGCGTTCCTGCCCGGCAACGGGTCTCGCGACGTGCACGTGCGGCGCGACACGCGGTCCTTCCACGCGGTGCGCGACTTCGGGCGCGAGCTGGCGGTGGCCGAGGCGCTCCAGTCCCAGCTGCCCTTGAAGACGGCGGAGCCGCAGGAGCTGCCGTTCTGCTTCCTCTTCCACAGCGCGCAGGGCGGGCTGGCGGTGCTGGCCGCGTGCGCGGACATGGAGCCCCGGCCGGAGCTGGAGTGGGTGGGCGCGTCCATGCGGCTCATGTCCAGCCGGGGCGCGGCCGACCTGAAGGTCATCCTGGAGCGCAAGCGCGAGTGGTTCGGCGTGATGGGCGGCCTGTCCGTGGAGGGCGAGCGGGTGGAGCTGGCGCGGCTCTTGGACTCGGCCCGGCGCAAGGAGCGCTTCGTCCAGGTGGACGCGCGCACCTGGGTGGAGATCGAAGCGGCGCTGCGTGAGCACCTGGAGCGGCTGGCGGATCACGCGTACCTGTCGAAGCACGGGCTGGAGGTGGGCCCGTCCGCGGCGGAGGCCCTGACGGCGCTGGGCACCGCGGGCGCGCACATCGACGCGGACGTGTCCTGGAAGTCGCTGGTCGAGCGCATCTTCGCGGCGAAGGAGCTCAAGCCCCGGGTGCCCGCGACGCTCAAGACGGAGCTGCGCGACTACCAGCTGGAAGGCTTCCGCTGGCTCACGCGGCTGGCGTCATGGAACGCGGGTGGGGTGCTCGCGGACGACATGGGCCTGGGCAAGACGGTGCAGGCCCTGGCGGTGCTCCTGGAGCGCGCGAAGCACGGGCCCGCGCTGGTGCTGGCCCCCACGTCGGTGGCCTTCAACTGGCGGGACGAGGCGAAGCGCTTCGCGCCGTCGCTGAAGGTGACCCTCTTCTCGGACTCGGAGGACCGGGGCGGCACGCTGGAGCGGCTGGGGCCGCGGGACGTGCTGGTGATCAGCTACGGCCTGCTCGTGCGCGACATCGAGCGGCTGGCCGCGCGGCGCTTCTCCACCATCGTCTTCGACGAAGCCCAGGCGCTGAAGAACGCAAGCACGCAGCGCTTCCGCGCGGCGCGGGCGCTCCAGGGCGACTTCAAGTTCGCGCTGTCCGGCACGCCCATGGAGAACCACCTGGGCGAGCTGTGGGCGCTCTTCGGCATCGTCTTCCCGGGGCTCCTGGGCAGCCTGGAGGCGTTCCGAAGCCGCTTCGCCATGCCGATTGAAAAGCAGGTGGACCCGACGGCCGGTCCCGCGCTGGCCCGGGTGCTCCAGCCCTTCCTCCTGCGCCGCACCAAGGCCCAGGTGGAGGCGCAGCTGCCGCCGCGCACGGACGTGCACGTCCCCGTCATCCTCTCCCCGCCGGAGTGGACGCTCTACGAGGACGCGCGCCTGGCGGCCCTGTCCGACCTGGAGATCCGCAAGTCGAAGATGAAGGACCAGGAGCGGCGCATCGAGGTGCTGGCGGCGCTGACGCGGCTGCGGCTGCTCGCGTCGCACCCGCGCCTGTACGACAAGGCGTCCAAGCTGGAGTCCTCCAAGCTGGAGCGCTTCATGGAGCTCATCCAGGAGCTGCGAGAGGAGGGCCACCGTGCACTGGTGTTCAGCCAGTTCACGTCCCACCTGGCGCTGGTCCGCGAGGTGCTGGACGCCCAGGGCGTCGCCTACGAGTACCTGGATGGCTCCACCCCCGCCGGCGAACGGGCGGAACGCGTGCGCGCCTTCCAGGAGGGCGACGCCCCCCTGTTCCTGATTTCACTCAAGGCGGGCGGCTTCGGCCTCAACCTGACGGCCGCGACCAGCGTCATCCACCTGGATCCCTGGTGGAACCCCGCCGTGGAGGATCAGGCCTCCGATCGCGCCCACCGCATTGGCCAGCAGCGCCCCGTCACGGTCTACCGGCTGGTGGCGCGTGGGACGATCGAGGAGCAGATGCTCTCGCTCCATGAGCAGAAGCGCGCCCTGGTGGCGGGTGTGCTGGAGGGCAAGGACGCCGCCGCCCGCCTGTCCACCCAGGAGCTGCTCGGATTGCTCGCGCAGCGGCTGCCGGGCATCGACGGGCTCGATTCCGACGCGACGAAGCACTGAACGGTCTTTCCGTGGTTTTTCGCGGGGCTGTTCGTGCGCCTGAACAGGCACTGAACAGACCTTCAGCCATTTCCGCCGCGCCCTGGACTGAACGGTCGAGCAGTCCTGGAGTTCTGATCGGCCATGCCTACATGAAACCGTGATCAGGTGGGAGGCGTGCGCCGTTTGTCGGCGGACGATTGCCGCCAGGACCTACATCCACCTGCCCGATCAGGACCGCCATGCCCACATGATTGTATTTTCAGTGGGTCGCGACCCACCCGATGAAACATATATCAAACAAATACATGTTTCATATACCGAGATGTCTGCAATTGAATGCAATCAATTGCATATATTTCAGTCGTGAATCAGCGGGAAGAAGTGGCCGATCGGGCCGTTCCCGTGGCCCACGGCGAGCGGGTAGCGCAGGGCGGACGTGACGTACTCCTTCGCCAGCCGCACGGCCTCCAGCGGTGGGGCTCCCAGCGCGAGCCTCGCGGCGATCGCGGCGGACAGCGTGCAGCCGGTGCCGTGCGTGTTCGGCGTGTCCACGGGCGCCACGGACAGCGTCTCCATCCGCGTCCCGTCGAACCACACGTCCGTGCCGCGCAGCGCGCCCGGCATGCCGCCGCCCTTCACCAGCACCACGCGGGAGCCCAGGGCGTGGATGCGCCGGGCCGCCTCGCGCATGTCCTCCAGCGTCTGGATGTCCATGCCCGCGAGCAGCTTCGCCTCATGGCGGTTGGGCGTGAGGATGGCGGCCAGGGGCAGCATGCGCGAGCGCAGCGCCTCCACCGCCTCGTTGTCGATGAGCTGCGAGCCCGCGCGGGACACCATCACGGGATCCACCACGATGGGGCCCAGCGACACGCGGGCCAGCTGATCCGCCACGGCCTCGATGAGGGGGCGCTGGGCCAGCATGCCCACCTTGACCGCGTCCACGCGCATGTCCGACGCGACGGCGTCCACCTGCGCGGTGACGGACTCGGGCGGGAGCAGGTCCACGCGGGTGACGCCTCGCGTGTTCTGCGCGGTGATGGCCGTCACGGCGCTGGTGCCGTGCACGCGGTGGAAGGAGAAGGTGCGGAGGTCGGCCTGGATGCCCGCGCCACCGCCGCTGTCCGAGCCGGCGATGGTGAGGGCGGTTGCGACAGGGAAGGGCTTCATGGGCGCGGCATCCTAGCCGCGCCCCGGCGCCTGGGGCCCTGGAACTAGAACTGGTTCTGCCGTGCCTGGTCGAAGTCCACGCGGTGCTTCAGGTAGAGCGTGTCCAGCATGTGGTTGCTGAGGGGGTTCAGGTTGCCGTCGGTGAAGCGGTGCACCACCGCGCCCTTGCCCGCGTCCTTCAGGAAGGCCAGCGGATCCACGTCGCCGCCCAGGCCGGTGAGCGTGGGCACGGGGTCCGCGTTGTTGACGTAGTGCACGTACTGCGGGCCGTCCGGGTACTTCGTGGACGCGGCGCCGAAGGTCTCCACCTGCAGGTGGCTCAGCTTCGCCTCCACCTGCGCGGGGGACAGCCCGTCCTCCACGCGCAGCCGCTTCGCCACGTCGTTCAGCGCGCGCGCCGTGATGAGCCCGCCCTGGCTGTAGCCCACCAGGTGCACGTCGCGGCCGGCCTTCAGCTCCGAGTAGAGCGTGTCCGCCAGCGTGTCCACGGCGGGGTTCTTGCCCTTGTCCAGCTTGTCCGTCACGCACTGGCCCAGGTCCTTCACCAGGCCTTCGGTCGCGTTGTGGATGCCCACCACCTTCGCGCCGGAGCTGTTCGCCAGCGCCTGCATCTCGTTCACCTGGCCCGCCGTCGGCGTCATGATGCCGTTGACGTAGAGGATCGTCTTGTCCGGGTTCGGGTTGTTCTTCGGCGTGATGCCCGGCACGTCACCCAGCTTCGTCGTCGCCGGGAGCACCTTGCCGCCCGCGCCCACGAACATGCCGTCCTGCGCCCGGTCCGGCTTCGCGCCGCCAAAGAGGCTGGTGATCTCCTTCACCGTGGTCGCGTTGAAGACGTTCGCGCCCATCTCCACGAAGCGGGGGATGTCCTTGATGCCGCCCACCGCCGCGTCGATGAAGCCGCCCAGCAGACTGTTCTTCTGCGCCGACGACTGCTCAAAGGAGGACTTCTGGAACGCGGGCTGGTGTGCCACCGGCTTCTTCGCGAGCGGCTCCGCGGCCGTCTTCGAAGTGGAGGACGGCACGGCGAGGGAACGGGTGCGGTCGATCGTGCTCATGGGAACCTCCAACCACCGGGGGCAGTGGGTCTGGGTAGGTTATCCGCATCCGGCCCGCGAAGTTGCGTCCCCTCGCGTCATGGCTCTCAGCGCTTCACGACGTGGATGTTGAAGTCGCCGGTGCGCAGGGTGCCCCACAGGCGCAGCCACAGCGGGAGGAAGGCCTCGGTGCCCCGGGCGGTGGTGATGTCTCCCAGGTCGATGACGTGCTTCCAGCCGAAGCCCTCCGTGAGGAGCTGCTTCACGCGGGCCTTGGCGTCCACGTCGTTGCCGGACACGAAGACGTCGTGATCTCCCGGCACGCGCGAGGGCTCCACCATCACCTCGCAGTTCATCGTGTTGAGCGTCTTCACCACTTTCAGTGAAGGGAAGGCGCGCTGGAGCTGCTCGCCCAGTGAATCGTCCGGAGGCGTGGAGAGCACCGGCGGCATACCCTTGGTGAAGTCGAGCGGATTTGACACGTCCACCAGCACCTTGCCGCGCAGGGCCTCCTCACCCGCGGACTTCAGGACGTCCAGCGAGGCGTTGCCCAGCGTGCAGTTGAAGAGCAGCTCCGCGAACGCGGCGGCATCCCGGAACGTGCCCTGCGATGCCTTGCCCCCGGCCTTCTTCACCCACGCGGCGGCCTTCGCGTTGTCCGGCGTGCGCGAGCCCATGCGCACCTCGTGGCCCAGCGCCACCAGCTTGCTGCCCAGCGTCTCGCCCACCATGCCCGTACCCAGGATCGCGATCTTCATGAGGACTCCCTTTCGTGTGGGGTGAACCCTAATCGTCAACCCGGGCGACCGTGAGCACGTCCGGGTTGAACCATCATCAACCCCAGGTTCACAATCCGGCCCATGGACCTGTTCACGGGCGTGTTGCCCTTCCTCCACGTGGCGGAGGAGCGGAGCTTCCGGAAGGCGGCGGAGCGGCTGGGCGTCACCGTGGCGGCGGTGAGCAAGGCGGTGCGGAAGCTGGAGGAGGAGCTGGGCGCCAGGCTCCTGGAGCGCACCAGCCGGCAGGTGGCCCTCACGTCCGAGGGCGCCGCCTTCCTGGAGCGGGCGCGCGAGGCCGTGGCGCAGATCCGCGCCGCGCGCGAGACGGTGGCCCAGGCGCACCGCGCACCCAAGGGGCCGCTCACGGTGTCACTGCCCTTCATCCTGGGCCCCGTGCTGCTGCCCCGGCTGGCGCGGCTCCAGGCCCGCCACCCGCAGCTCACGCTGCACGTGCGCATGAGCGACCGGCTGAGCAAGCTGGTGGAGGAGCAGGTCGACGTGGCCATCCGCGTGGGCGGGATGGAGGACTCCAGCCTGGTGACGCGGCGGCTGTTCTCCACGCGCTGGATGACGCTCGCGTCGCCGGCCTACCTGGCGCGGCATGGAACACCGGAGCACCCGTCAGTGCTGGAGCGCCACGCGTGCCTGAAGTTCGTGGATCCGCGCGGCATCACGCGTGAGTGGCACTTCCGCGAGTCCCCCGGCGGCGACAAGGCCGGAGGGGTGCGCACGCGGGCGGCCATCGACGTGGATCACGGCCCGGCGCTGCTGGACCTGGCCGCCGCGGGTGCCGGGCTCTGCCAGGTGCTGGACTTCATGAGCGACGCTCGGCTGCGCGAGGGCGCGCTGGTGGAGGTCCTGGCGGAGTACGCGGCGGAAGGGCCTCCCATCCACGCGCTGTGCCTGCCGGGACGCCAGTCCGTGCCCCGCGTCCGCGCGCTCCTCCAACACCTGGTGGAGGAACTGCGCACCGTCACTGCGGGGTGAGCGCTTCCTTCGCGGCGGGCAGGCCGCGGGGGGCTTCCGCTTCGGGCGTGGGCACCTCCACCGACGCCTCGTTGACCTCCTTGTAGAACCGGCGGCCGAAGATGACGCCCAGCACCAGCGACACCACCATGCCCACGGCGGACACGGCGGTCATCACCGTGCGGCCCTGCGCAAGGCCACTGCCGAACTGCGCGGTGAGGAAGGTTCCCGGGATGGTCCCCAGCACCACGCCCAGCACGGAGGGCCAGAAGCGCGCGCCGCTCGCCGCTCCGGCGATCAGCATGATGTCCGTGGGGCACAACGGATTGAGGCACGCCAGGAACGTGAACTGGAAGTCGTGCCGCCGCGCCGCCTTGGCGATGGCGGGGTACTTGCTGCCGCACAGCCGCTGCATGGGCCGCGTGCCCAGCTTGCGAGCAACGAAGTAGAGCAGGGTGGCGGACAGGAAGCTGCCCGTTAGTGAATAGAGGGTGGCGGCGAGGGTTCCGAACATCATCCCACCCACCGCGGTGAGGACCTGCCCGGGCAGGAGCGTCAGGGGACGCACGGCCAGGAAGGCCACGTACGCCAGGGGCGCGTAGTCGCCCAGGGGGAGCAGCAGCTCCCGGATGGTGCGCTGATCGATGAAGTCCGGCCCCAACAGCCGGAGCATCACCAGACCGCCTATGGAGACGACCATGGGCGCGAGGATCCGCAACCAGGTCTTCAGCCCACTCCTGACGCTCGCCAAGGAACCCTCCCCCACACCCGCCAGACCGATGTGTCAGGCGTTGCGCACAAGGTGGGATCCGAGCAGGGAATCGGCAACGTGGGCTGAATTGTTGTGAACAACGAGAGCGTCCTGCCGGGCAATCACCCGTCCCGTCCGGATGCCCAGCAGGCCTGACAAGCGCGCGAAATCCTTGGGGATTATGCATGCAATGTCAGGAGAGAACGGCTGGCGGTGTACGGAGCTTGCTTGCATCGGGGCGCTTCCGTCCCAAGGTTTCAGGCAAGGGACACCAAGGCGCGGACGGGGTTGGGCAGTCACGAGAGGAGACACGGACATGTCGGACAAGGACAACAAGGGCAGCATGACGGTGGCTGAGGCCGGGCGTAAGGGCGGCGAGACGGTCCGCAACGAGCGCGGTCGCGAGTTCTACGAGACCATCGGCCGCAAGGGCGGAGCGACGGTGAAGGCCGAGCGCGGACGCTCCTTCTACGAGGAGATCGGCCGCAAGGGCGGCGAGACCGTGAAGGCCGAGCGCGGCGCGAAGTTCTACGAGGAGATCGGCAAGAAGGGCGGCGATCGCGTCAAGGCCACCCGCGGTCCGAACTTCTATGAGGAGATCGGCCGCAAGGGCGGGCAGAAGGTCAAGAAACTGATTGAAGAGGGCAAGCGCGCCGCCCGCGCCGCCATGGAGGGCCAGGCCGCCGGGAATGCCCCCGCGTCCGAGGGCACCTCCGCTCCGGCGGCGACGCCGGAAGGGCCCGCGCAGCCGGGCGGCAACGAGTAACGGGGGACAGGAAGCGCGGTCTTCCGGTATGACGGCCGCGTGTACCTGGTCATCACGTTCCTCGAACAGGTGGAGACGACCGAGCGGGCGATCCGCCGGCTCCGGGAGTTCGGCATCCCGGAACCGATGGTCATCCGGGCGCGCAGCGCCGCCGCGGCCCTGTCCGCGGAGGTCCCGGTGTTCGCCGGTCTGCGCAGCCTCGCGCTCGGCGCGGATGAAGACCGCATCATCCTGGTGAGCGTGCTGCCGGCCCTCCCGCAAGAGGAGCTGGATCGCATGCTCCAGCGCGTGCAGCTGGAGATGGACGCGGACGACCCACCCATGGGTCGCCTGGTGGCCCTGCCTGTCCTGGCGGCGCCCACGCATCGGCGTGGATGACGCGCGGGGGCGCACGGGTGTAAGCACGTCGCGTGCAAGCGCTGCTCGTCTTCCTCATCGTCGCGGCGTTGTCGCTGCTCGCGTCCAGCCGGTCGATCCTGGATCCGGGCCGCTTCCCGGCGCTGGCGCAGCTGGCGGCCAGCGGCTTGTTGTTCCTCATCTTCGGGGCCTTCCTGGGCCCGTCCCTCCTGGGCGTGCTCAGCGCGCGCAACCTGGAGTCGCTGAGCCCGCTGGTGGCGCTGGGGCTGGGGACGGGGGGCGTGCTCCTGGGGCTCAACCTGGAGCCCCGGCTGCTGCGGCTCTTGCCCCGGCCCGTGTACGCGGCGGCGGTCGCGCACGCGGGCACGGCGTTCCTCTTCGTCGCGCTGCCCCTGTCCGTCCCGCTGCTGCTGTCCATGGGCTTGAGGCCCATGGTGGCGGTGGGCGCGGCGGCGCTCCTGGGCGCGGCGGCGAGCCTGTCCTCCGGCCACTTCGCGGTGCTGGGCTACCGCAACGGACGGATGGAGCGGGCGCGGGGCCTGGGCGTGGCGCTGCTCACGATGATGGACGACGCGGTGGGCCTGGGCGTGCTCGCGCTGGGCCTGGTGCTGGGCGTCACCGGCAACGCGGCGGAAGGGCTGGGCCTCGTGGGGCTGGCGCTGCTCCTGGGCGTGGCGTGCGGGGCGCTCCTGGCGTTCCTCACGTATTCGCTGAAGGACCTGGCGGAGCAGACCACCGTGACGCTGGGCATGGTGGCGCTGGTGGGCGGCGCGGCGGCGTACCTGCGGCTGTCGTCGCTGCTCGCGGGCGTGGCCTGCGGCGCGACGCTGGCGCTGATGGGCGGGCGCACGGCGGAGCGGGTGGCGCGGGCGCTCTCGCGCGTGGAGCGGCCCACGTACCTGGTGCTGGTGTTCCTGGTGGGCAGCCACATCCACGCGCGCGACGTGTCCGCCTGGGCGCTGCTGCCCGCGTTCGTGGGGCTGCGCTTTCTGGGCAAGGTGCTGGGGGGACGGTTCGCGCAGCGGCTCACGGCGGGCGTGTTGGATCTGCCGCCGCGCTTTGGCTACGCGCTCATCTCCCAGGGCGGCCTGGCGCTGTGCCTGGTGGCGGAATACGTGCTGCTGGTGCCGGGCTCGCTGTCGCAGCGGGTGCTGGACGTGGTGGCGGTGGGCGCGGTCGTCAACGAGATGCTCGCGCACGGGGCCTTCCGGCACGTGCTGTCCGCGGAGCGCAGGGCCTCGGCTTCGCGGGACACGCCTTCCGCGGGTGACGCGGGGGTGGCGGCGTGAAGGGGTCCATCTTCCGGTTGCTGCTGCTCATGGGCCTGCTGGCGGCCATCACCCAGGCGCAGGTGGTGCGCGCGGACGCGGGCACGCCGGTGCTGCTGGCGGCGGGCGCGCTGCTGTTGTGCGGCCTGTTCGCGGGCAAGGTGGCCAAGGGCATGGGCCTGCCGCGCCTCACCGGCTACCTGCTGGTGGGCGTGGCGGTGGGGCCGTACGCGCTGGGCTTCATCCCCAACGCGGGCGTGAAGGGGCTGGAGCTGGTGAAGGGGCTGGCGGTGAGCCTCATCGCGCTCGTCGCGGGCACGGAGCTGCACCTGGGGCTCATCCGCCGGGTGGGCGCGCGCGTGGCGCTGCTCTGCGCGGCGGTGTGCGGGGTGACGTTCGCGGTGTGCTTCGGGGCGACGTTCGCGCTCAAGCCCGTGCTGCCGTTCCTGACTCCCATGACGGTGCCGCAGGCGCTGGCGGTGAGCGCGCTCATGTCCACGGTGGTGGTGTCGTTCTCCCCCACGGTGACCATCGCCATCGTGCAGGAGACGTCCGCGCGCGGCCCCTTCACGGAGTTCCTGATGGCGCTGGTCATCATCGGGGACCTGTTCGTGATGGTGGCCTTCGGCCTGGCGGCGGGCATCACCCGCGCGACGTTCGGCGACGGGTTGGACGTGGCGGCGCTGGTGGGCGGGGTGGGGTGGGAGCTGTTCGGCTCCGTGGCGGTGGGGTGCCTGCTGGCGGTGGCGATGCTCCTGTACATGCGGGGCGTCAACCGCGAGCTGCCGCTGTTCCTCGTGGGCCTGTCGTTCGCGGCGGCGGAGGGCGGGGCGCGGCTGCACCTGTCGCCGCTGCTGGTGTCGCTGGCGGCCGGGGCGCTCATCGCGAACCTGGACGAGCGCGAGGGCCGGCGCATCCACCACGCCATCAACCAGGCGGGCCTGCCGGTGTTCGCGCTCTTCTTCGCCGCGGCGGGGGCGGGGCTGAAGCTGGACGCGCTGGTGACCGTGGGGCCGGCCGCGCTGATGCTCGTGGCGCTGCGCGGCCTGGCCATCTGGGGCGCGTGCCGCAAGTTCGCGCCCGCGGACGACCCGCGCCTCAAGCGCTTCCTGTGGATGGGGCTCATCTCCCAGGCGGGCGTGACGTTCGGCCTGGCGGCGCTGGTGTCGCGCACCTTCCCGACCTTCGGGCCGCAGGTGGAGGTGCTCATCATCGCGATGATCACCGCGCACGAACTCGTGGGGCCCGTCCTCACCCGGCGCGCGCTGCTGGGCAGTGGCGAAATCCGTGCGGAGGAGGCGGGCGGCGGCGCATAGTGGGGGCACACCCCCGCACCCCGGGGGTGGCCTCTCCCAGGAGCCCTCCGTCATGCCCCCCGCCGTCGCTCCCATCCTCGAGGTGGACGTGGACCACCCCTCGCCCCGCCATGTCGCACGCGCGGTGGAGGTGCTGGAGAAGGGCGGCCTCATCGCCTACCCCACGGACACGTACTACGGGCTCGGCTGTGATTTGAACGCCAAGAAAGCCATTGAGCGGCTGTACCAGCTCAAAGGCCGCGACAAGAAAAAGCCGCTGTCACTCTTGTGCCCGGACCTGTCGGACGTGGCCCGCTACGCGCACGTGAGCAACTTCGCCTACCGCGCCATGAAGGGGCTCACGCCAGGGGCCTTCACCTTCATCCTGGAGGCCACGCGCCTGGTGCCGGAGGTGATGATGACGAAGCAGAAGCAGGTGGGCCTGCGCGTGCCGGACGCCGCCTTGCCCCGCGAGCTGGCGAAAGCGCTCGGCCGCCCGCTCATCACCACGTCGGCAACCCATACCGACGGTACGGTTCTTTCTGACGCACGGGACATCAAGACGGCGCTGGGGCATGGGCTGGATTTGATCCTGGACGGAGGCGTCACCTTGAACGAGCCGTCCACGGTGGTTTCACTGATAGGCGATACGCTTGAAATCCTGAGGCAAGGCAAGGGTAGTCTGGAGTCCTGAAATCCTTTCCAGAGGGGGAAGCCTTGGCCGAGGGGGACCTACCAGCAACGCCTGTCGTCGACTCACCGGAGCGGGTGCCGGGCGCGCTCGCGCTGCTGGGCCTGTTGGTATTCCGGCCCATTGATTTGCATTACCGGCTGCGCGAGGCGGGCATCCGCTCGCCCGCGGGCCGCATCGGGCAGCTGTGGCGTGAGCAGGCCGAAGGAGGCCGCGCGGCCGGGGCCTTCGTGGCGCGGATGCTGCTCCTGCTCGTCGTGTTGTCGCCCACCCTCACGGTGCTCGCGGGGCTGGGGCTGCGGCTGATGGGCGTGCCGATGCGGGGCGTGTACCTGGTCTCCGCGGCGCTGTGCAGCGCGGTGGGGCTGGTGGTGGCGCTGGTGTCGGGGCTCGCGTCCGGGGTGCTGCTGGGCTCGCTGGCGAGCGTGTCCATGCTGGCGGGGCTGCACGCCACGGCGGGCGGTGCCTTCGGTCCGGAGCACGGCGGCGGGGCGGCGATGACGGTGGGCCTATGCCTGGGCATCGTGTCCGGCCTGTCCGCGGGGAGCATTGGCGGCCTGTCCAGCGGGCGCGGCCCGTCCGTGCGCAACGTGCAGGTGGCGGCCATCGCCACCAGCCTGGTGCCCATGCTGGTGTGGAGCAGCGCCTCCACGGTGTCCTTCGCGGGCGCGGTGGCGGCGAGCGCGCTGGTGGCCTTCCTCACGTGCGCGTTCCGGCTGCCGTTCTACGCGCTGGAGGTGCTGGCGCAGGCGGTGGCGTACGCGGTGGAGCGCTTCACGGGGAAGCCCACGCTGCGCTGGGTGCCGGTGCGGCATCACAACCTGAGCTACCTGCCGCACCCGTTCCTGAGCCGCCACCTGGCGCTGGCGGTGCGCTCGCGGCCGGCGGAGGTGCTGGCGGTGGCGGACGCGTGCCTGCGCTCGCCGGGCAACATCCTGGTGGGCTGGCCCTGGGTGGTGGAGGCGCTGGAGCGCGCGCACGCCCAGGAGGCCTCGGCGGAACCCCAGGCCTGAAGGCGCCTGGGGGCCGCCGCCGGGCGGCTACTGCTTCTGCACGTCCGTGACGACCTTCGCGCCCACGTCGTTGGGGGCGTAGGTCAGCTTCACGGAGTCCCCGGCCCGGATGCCCTGGAGGGTCTGCGTGAGCTGGGGCTTCGTCGTGTCCACCACGTAGGTGAGCGGCGGGGCGTCCGCGGTGGCGCCCTCCAGTTGGATGCTGGACGGGCTCACGCTCTTCACCTTGCCCGTCCGGGTCTTCTGCGCCGTCGCCGTGGGCGCGGGCGTCTGCGCCAGGGCCGTCGTGCCCACGCTGCCCAGCGTGAGGACCGCCATCCACATCCATGCCTGTGCACGCATCTTCGTCACTCCTTCAGTGTGGGAAGCGGCAGGGTGGACCGCTTCCCGGGGTGAAGGCAACGGCGTGGCGGGTGGGGCCGTCAGGGAGTTGCCCTCGGGAGCGCGTCCGGTAGCCTCCCGCGGACCATGGAAGGACTGCTCGACGCGTTCATCGCCTTCATCCGCGCGGAGCGGGGCCTGTCCGGCAAGACGGTGGACGCCTACGCGGCGGACCTCACCGTGTACTTCGAGGACCTGCGCGCGCGCGGCAAGGACGACGTGACGCGCGTGAAACAGGAGGACGTGCTCGCGCACCTGGTGACGCTGGGCAAGCGGGGCCTGGGGCGCCGCAGCCAGGCGCGCCATCTGGCCGCGCTGCGCGTCTTCCACCGCTTCCTCGTCGCGGAGCGGATGGCGGACAAGGACCCCACGGAGGACGTGGACACGCCGAAGTCGCCCCGGAAGCTGCCTGTGTTCCTCACGCTGGAGGAGGTGGAGCAGCTGCTCGCCGCGCCCGACGAGCGCACCGTCACGGGCCTGCGCGACAAGGCCATGCTGGAGGTGCTCTACGCCACCGGCCTGCGCGTGACGGAGCTGTGCACGCTGGAGCTCAACAACGTGCAGCTCACGTCCGGCTACCTCGTCACCAAGGGCAAGGGCTCCAAGGAGCGCATCGTCCCGCTGGGGCGCGTGGCGATTGAGAAGGTGCAGGAGTACCTGGCCCATTCGCGGCCGGAGCTGCTGGGCAAGCGCCAGGCGGACGCGCTGTTCGTCACGCCGCGCGGCGAGGGCTTCACGCGGCAGGGCTTCTGGAAGCTGCTCAAGCGCTACGCGCTGAAGGCCGGCATCCTGAAGCCGCTGTCGCCGCACAAGCTGCGCCACTCGTTCGCCACGCACCTGGTGGAGCGCGGCGCGGACCTGCGCGCGGTGCAGCAGATGCTGGGCCACGCGGACCTGGCGACGACGCAGATCTACACGCACGTCAACAGCGCGCGGCTGCGCAAGGTGTACGACGAGTTCCACCCGCGCAGCGACGCGTTCAAGCCCAAGCCCTCCGCGCGCAAGCGTCCGTCTCCGGGGTGAGGGGGACCCTGCACCGCGGGGAGGGGTGAAGGGGCGTGCGTCGCAAGCGAACGCAATCGCTTGCGGTGAAGACGCGCTCCAGGTGCTTTACGCGTGGCGCCGAAGCCGGTTCGCAGAGGAAACGACGCATTCCAGGGAAGTGGATCGCCGTGTGCAGTGCAGGACGGCGGCGGCGGACATGGCGTCCGCTGCCCTGTCGCACGGTCGTCGCGTTCCACCCCACTCGGGCGCGGTGTGGCCCACGAAGGTCTGCTCGTCCATGAAGCTCTCTCGCCAATCCCTGATGTCAGGCGTCCTGGGCCTTACCGGCTGCGTGGCGCTGTCCCTCTCTGGCTGCAAGGTGCCGGAGGCCGACGCGGCGGAAGCCAAGGCTCCGCCCAAGAAGGCCCCCACCGCCAACGTGGTGCCGGTCTCCGCCACCGCGCCCGCGGAGCCCGGCAAGGCCCGCACGCCGTTCGCCGCGGCCCGCGAGGCGTTCGAGCGCAACTCCGTGAACGCGAACCCCTTCGCGGACAACAACGGCAACATCCCGCCGTCCTGGCAGTACCAGGGCCCGTTGTTCAGCCTGAGCCACGACTATCCGCAGACGCCCGTGGCGCCGCCGGCCAATCCGCCGTGGATCGCCGCGCTCAAGGGGCAGCCCATCTCCAAGGCCAACGCGCTCGCGTACGTCAACGCGCTGAAGGCCTACATCGCGCCGTCCATGCAGACGCTGCTCTACGACTACCGCCGGTGGGATGCGGCGAAGGAGGGTTGGTACAACGAGCCGTGGCTCGCCTCCATCCGCGAGAGCATCCACGGCACGTACGTGGGCTCCGAGTTCCCCGCGGCCACCTTCGCCGCGTCCGGCCTCAAGGTCGACATGACGACGTACGTGCTGACCTACTACGACAAGGTGGCGGCGTACGCGCTGGGGCAGGTGTGGGGCAAGACGGCGATGACGCCCACGCTCACCAACACGTCCGCGCAGTTCCCGGAAGGGTCCATCGTCATCAAGGTGGCGTTGACCAGCGCGCTGGCCAAGGACTGGCCGGTGATGCAGGGCGCGTCGCTGTGGCCCGTCTACGTGCCGCCGCCCAACGGGCCCTCGAACGCGAAGCCGGTGACGATGAACGCGTCGATCATGCAGTTCGACATCATCGTCAAGGACACCAAGACGGCGCCCAAGACGGGCTGGGTGTTCTCCACGCTCGTCTACGACATGCGCGTGCCGGGCAGCCCGTGGGACAAGATGATCCCCCTGGGCGCGATGTGGGGGGATGATCCCAACGTCAACTCCACGCTGAACCCGGGCATGCCGCTGCAGGAGACGGTCATCAACCCCGCGGCGCCCGCGTACTCCACGGCGACGCTGGGGTGGGGTGGCCGCCTGTCCGGCCCGAACGACGGCGCGGTGGTGGCGCCGGCCTCCATCAACGGGCAGATCGTGCCCGCCGTGCAGGCCTCGTCATGCATGAGCTGCCACAGCGTGGCGGAGTGGCCCATGAAGACGTTCCTCTTGCCCACCACCACGATGCCGCCGACGGTCGTGGGGCCGAACAACGACGCCCTGGTGCTCGAGCAGCCCGGCTCCGCGGCCTGGATGAAGTGGTTCCAGGACAACCCGGGCAACGTGCCGCTGGATCCCGGGACGGTGCCCATGGACTTCGACATGGTGTTCGCCTTCAAGTCGCTGCCCGCGTGGCAGGCGGCGACGCAGGGCAACAGCGGCATGAAGGCCTTCGAGGCCGCCGACCTGGTCCGCGGCACGCCGCCCGTCAACCCGCGCGACCTCAAGTACAACGGCCAGTAGGCCCCTGAGCTCCGGGAGGACCCCATGCCCATCTTCGACAAGGCCATCATCGGCGCTGGTGGCGGTGCCATGTACTACCTCGATGCGCGCATGGGGTCCGACCTCACGTCGGGCATCCGGGAGCAGCTCACGAAGCAGCTCGGTGAAATCGAGAACCTGGAGTCCCGCAAGAAGGCGCTGGAGCACCTGATGTTCGTCGGTGACAAGGACATCGACATGAAGAAGGCCCCGGAGGACAAGTCGCTCCTGGACCTCACCTCCAAGCGCGCCTTGTTCGCGAACACGGTGCTCATTGGCATGAGCAACCCGTGGCACATCAACAAGACCGACACGCAAACGGGACGGGGCAGCAACTACGTCGTCAATCACACCCGTCAGGTGATCAGCACCCGGCCGCTCTCCTCGTTCCAGAACTCCCAGACCCGGGCCCAGGTGAAGGAGGAGTGGCAGAAGGTCTTCAGCACGAGCGACCCCGTGGTCGGCGAGGAGGAGCTGTTCGCGCAGTCCCAGGGCTACACGACCCGCGAGAGCTTCAAGGACGAGTGGCTGAACGTGATTGGCCGCGCCCTGAACCTGGGCCTGACCTGGCGCTCGGGTCACGTGACGAAGATCGAGTGGAAGGACGCCGGAGGCGAGGACGACAAGCACTTCGAGATCACCTTCGACCCGGCGGAGTTCGAGAAGGTGCATGAGCCCATCAAGGCCCGCGAGCTGCTCGTCATGACGGGCAACGGGAGCTACCTCAAGCCGACGGAGGCCAACGGCATCAAGGCCCCCCAGGGGTGGGAGCAGGACCGGCGGATCATGGACATGGATCAGCTCATGCGCTACCTGGCCACGAGCGGGGAGAAGGGCAAGACGATCTGCATCCAGGGTGGCAACGCGGCCATCGACGCGGTCGAGCAGGCCATCCGCTACGGCCACAAGGTGCACTGGCTGGTGCGGTCCGGGGTGAACATCCTCGCGAACTCCCTGCTCGTGCATGCCCCCCAGCTCTCCAAGAACGGGACCCATCTGAACCAGGGGGTCACGTCGACCTTCCAGAAGAACGTGAGCTACTCGGAGGTCGAAAGCACCGGGGGCACGACCCTCCAGGTGAAGGCCTACAAGGTGGAGAGCAACAAGTCGAAGACGCTCCTGACCACCCTCGACGACGTCCACGTCTACGTCTACTGCATCGGGAACGAGGTGAACGACAGCCCGTCCGGGGTGGCGAAGCTGCTGGTCGACAGCCAGCTGGTGGACGTGAAGTCCAACAAGATCGACGACCCGAAGCTGGAGGCCCTCTACGACGAGGGCTGGCTCTTCCGGAGCCTGTCGAGGCGCAAGGGGGCGCTGAAGGAGGCGGCCATCGGGCTGCGGAAGAAGTTCTCCGAGCGCTGCCGCCTCGACGTGCTGGGCGCGGCGTCCTTCATGCTCGTTCCACCGCAAGGGGAGCTCGGGAGCAAGCTGAAGCCCCTGACGAACTACCAGATCCAATCCGTCGCGGACGTGCGCCAGCTGGCGGCCATCAAGGACGTGATGCGGGCGTACTGCAACAGCCTGAGTGGCGCCTCGCTGGATCCGACGAACGCGAACTTCCTGGGCGGCACGAAGAACGAGATCGCCGCCTTCATCGCCATGCACTACGAGTTCATCCCCCCGGTCGTCGCGGATGAGCTCACCACCTTCCTCATGCTCGTGCGGACGCGGGACGAGTTCACCAACGGCTACACCGGCACGGAGATCCGGGGCATCCAGGACGCCCTGAAGCGGATCGACGACTACTTCGAGAAGAACGCGGAGGTTCGACGGTTCCTGGAGAAGAAGATGACCCAGGTGGTGATGGACTACCGCAAGCTCATGCTCACCCCGTTCCAGGTGGAGATCCCCACGTTGAAGTGGCTGGACATCCACTGGGACAGCTGAGCCGGGCGGTCACTATCCTGACAAACGGCTGTCACGAGGCGGGCCCAGGATGGCGTCATGAGCACGAACGCCTTGCCACCCCTGACCCTGCTGGAGCTGGCCGACACCGGCCTGCCGGGCATCGAGAGCTACTCTCCCTTCTGCCTCAAGGCCCACCGGGCCCTGAAGTACGCAGGGCTGCCCTACGCGCGAGGCTGCGCGGACAACCCGGCCTCGCACCGCGCGCACAACCCCACGGGCCAGGTGCCGGTGTTGCTGGTGGGGAAGGAGGCGGTGCCGGACTCCACGGCCATCCTCGCGCGCATCCAGCAGCTGGCGCCGGGGCGCATCGACGCGTCGCCGGAGGCGCTGCTCTGGGAGGAGCTGGCGGACACGTCGCTCAACGGCTTCCTGGTCGCGGCGCGCTGGGCGGATGACCGCAACTGGCCCCGGACGCGCGCCGCGTTCTTCCACTTCATGCCGGCGCCGGTGCGCGCGGTGGTTCCAACGCTGATCCGCCGCAAGCAGGTGGAGCGGCTGGTGGGGCGCGACGTCTGGCGCGCGGGCGCGGAGGCCTGCTGGCGCCGGTTCGGGGCGCTGTTGGACCAGTTGGATGCGCGGGCGCCGGAGCAGGGCTTCTGGCTGTCAGGGGCGCTGAGCGTGGCGGACCTGGCCCTGTTCGCGCAGCTGCAGAGCCTGCGGACGCCGCTCACGCCCTGGCAGGGCGCGGAGGTGGAGCGGCGCGGGCGCTTGAGCGCGTGGCTCGGACGGGTGGACGCGGCGACCCGCACCGCGAGCGTGCCCCTGCGCGCCGCGAGCTGAGGGCTTCCGTCCGATAGCGGAGGGTTGTGCGCACGGGGAAGCACGCCACCGAACGATCCAGCGATGGATATCGCCACCGCACGGACGTGCCGGTGCGGACGTCTTCTACGGTTTACGCATGAACCCGACCCCGTACACTCCCCCCACTGGCGAACCCTTTCCCCTGCAAGCGACTTCGCTGGAATCGATTGATGCGCTCATCCAGCGCGTCGACGGCATGTCGGAGACGGAGCTGGATCATCTGCCGCTGGGGATGATCCAGCTCGACGGGCAGGGCCGGATCCTCAAGTTCAACCGGACCGAGGCCTCGCTGGCGCGCATCCAGGCGCGCGAGCAGATCGGCAAGAACTTCTTCTACGACGTCGCGCCGTGCACCCGCGTGCGGCAGTTCTTCGGCCTGTTCCAGGAGGGCGTGCGAGCGAAGAAGCTCTACCAGACGTTCGGCTTCGTCTTCCGCTTCGCGCACGGCGCGCGCCACGTGGCCATCACGCTGTTCTACAGCGACAAGACGGATTCGGTCTGGGTGCTGGTGTCCGACAAGAAGATGCCCGACGCGCGCTGAAGCCGCGTCAGCGCACGAAGCCCGCCACGGGGCTTTCGAAGACCTTGCTCACGACGTTCATCGTCCGGAGCCAGGCCTGCGCCTCCTCGCCAAGCCGCCCGTAGACGCGCACGTCCACGGGCTTCGCGACACCGAGGAGCGCCTTGAACTCCGGCCAGCTGGAGATGCGCCGGATGTGCTCCATGACCTGGCGCGAGTCCGCGAACGTGATGACCACGCCGACCTCCGTGTCATCAGGCCGGGCGTGGAACTGGATGCTGAGCAGGCTGCTCACGCCTTCGGATTCCAGGCGCTGCACCGCGGCCTGAACGGTGGCGGTGAAGACAGGGAAGGGCGCCGTTCGTTCGAGCACCTCCACGAGGGTGATCCGCTCACGGGCTGCCTGTTCCATCCGCGTGCTCCTTCCGGGCTTTCCCTGGGGTCGAGCCACACGCTAGGGAGTGGATCCGGAGGGGTCCATGGCCTTTCGAGTCCAGCTCGCTGTCCTGCTCCTCGCCTTGCTCAGTGCGTGTGCCGCCCCGAGGGGCAGGGTGCGGCTGGATACGGGCGAAGGTGCACCCATTGAGTACAGCCCGCCTTCTTCCGTCCGGGCCGTGACCGTGGGGGAGGGTGCCTTCGAGGAGGCGCTGACGGAGCTGGTTCTGGCTACGCCGCTGCGCCTCCGCGCTTCGCGGCCAGGCGACTGGGTCCGCGTTTCGTATTCCACGGGGGAGACGGACCGTGCCTTTGGAGGCTTCTGCGAGCCGGGCCTTCGTCGGGGCGACTGCATCTCGTTGCTCGAAGACGTGATGGGGCTGAGTGACTGGGACAAGTTCGGCGTGGCGCTCGCACTGTCCCTCGACCCACTCAGGGAGAGCATCTCCAGGGCCGTGGAGGAGACGCTGGCGCCTCAGCTTTTCTACTCGATGATCGGCACGGGCCTCGTGACCTGGGCGGCGCTGGCCGCCAATCCTGAACCTGCTTTCACCAAGGCCGCCGCGGTCATCTCCGCGTTGCTCTTGCTCTACCTGGGCGCGGAGACGTTCCTGGAGCTGATTGAAGCGAGCCAGGACCTGAAGCTCGCGACGGACCAGGCCTCAACGTGGAAGGAACTGGATGCGTCCGGCCAGCGCTTCGCGGCCCGGGTAGGTCCATCCATCGCGCGAGTCCTGGTCCTCGCGGTCACGGTCGCCGTGAGTCATGGCCTGACCGGTGGCGCGTCGCTGCTGGCGGCCCGGCTCGCGACGCTGCCGAACTTCCCGGGAGGCGCGGCGGTGGCCTCTCGCGTTGGCGTCAACGTCGCGAGCCTTGATCAGGTGAGGGCGGTGTCGGTCTCGGGCGGAGTCATAACGCTCTCACTGCCGTCCACGGTGGTTGCCATGGCAGCGAAGCCTCCGGCCAGCACCACGCCAGGCGGGGCGCGTTCCTGGAACTCCTTCAGCGCCCTCAAGCGGGCCCGGGGACCCGCGGGGCCAGGGAAGCAGTGGCACCACATCGTCGAGCAGACGGACGGCAACGTGCGGCGCTTCGGTCCCCAGGCCCTGCACAACACCGAGAACGTGATCGCCATCGACCAAGCCGTCCACCAACAAATCAGCAGGTACTATTCATCGAAGGATCCCTTCACCACAGGGGGACAAATCACCGTGCGGCAATGGTTGAGCGGTCAGTCCTTCCAGGCCCAACGGGACTTCGGAAGGATGATCCTCATGCGCTATGGAGTCGTTCCATGAGTGCCCGCAAGTTTCAGAAGGCCAGCATCGAAGAGCTTGTCCAGTGGTACGCGGAGGGCTCGGTCGCGTATGGACAGGCGCTGGAGGCTGCGGACTCGCGGGCCGCCAACAGAGCCAACGACAGGATCATGGGGGCCTACCAGGAGCTTCGGAGCCGTGATGCGCTGTCCCAGCTCATCCCCCTGCTCAAGAGCGAGGACGAAACCCTGCGGATGCACGTCGCGGCCCACGTCCTGGAATTCGCCCCCGAGATTGGCGAGCCAACGTTGCTCTGGCTCGCGAAGCGTCCCGGACTCCTCGGGTTCCGTGCGGAGTACGTCCTCAAGGCCTGGCGCGAGGGCACGCTCAAGTTCTCCTGATCGCAACGCGGAGTCGTCCCTTGAGTGCCCGTAAGTTCCAGAAGGCCACCATTGAGGAGCTTCTCCAGTGGTACGAGGAGAGTTCCATCGTGTCCGGACGAGCGCTGAATGCGGGGGACTCGCGGGCCGCCAATCGCGCCGCCGACAAAATCTCAGGGGCATACCGAGAACTTCGGAGCCGAGGTGCGACGTCCCAGCTCCTTCCCCTGCTCAAGAGTGAGGACGAAACCGTCCGAACCAATGTCGCGGCTCATGCCCTGGAGTTCGCTCCCGAGCTCGGTGAACCAGTATTGCTCTGGATCGCGAAACGTCCGGGTCTCAATGGGCTTGCTGCGGAGTACGTTCTCAAGGCGTGGCGCGAGGGCACGCTCAAATTCCCCTGAGCAGGCCGGGTTCCTGTTCCGCATCCGGGAAGACCTGCTGCGCGGTGTCCACCGTGTTGCGCAGATACTGGAGGTAGCTGGCGGAGCCCCCTGTGCTGGCACCGGGGTCCTGGCGCTGGATTTCCTCGAAGAAGCGCTCTCCATGCTGGTCCAGTGCGAGCCGGAGGACCGCGAGCCGGAGCACGGCGGCCGTCTCACTGGAGTCCTGCGTCAACAGGGCCAGGGCATGGATGTGGTGGCGCACATCCAGGTGTCCCGCGAGCGAGACCGCGGCCACCCACTCGTTCGCGCACTGCTCCGGGTCTTCTTCCGCGACGAGCGGCGCGTAGTGCGTCCAGGCGTCTCCACAGAGCGGATCCAACCGGAGGGCTTCGCGGAGGCCCGTCCTCCGTGCCCCTGGTTCGGAAAGTCGTGAGGCCTCGGCGGCGCGCATGGCCCCGTGGCGAGCGGATCGTCACCTCGCTCCACGAGGTGCTCGGCACAGGCCCGCGCCTGTCGCGGACAGCCACGCGCGAGTAGAGCGCGCACCTTGTCGTGCGACGCGTGCACGGGCTTTCGTGGGCGGAGAATCATCAGGCGGCATCCATGGCCTGCCGGATGAGTGGCCGGGCAAGCTCACGAACATGCACGGCCAGACGTTCCTCGCTCGCCGGATCCAGGGACTGACACGCGGTAGGGAAGGCCAGCTCCAGATCCACCCGGACATCCAGCTCCACCTCGCTCACCACGGCCTCGGCGTTGCCGCGCCCGCACTTCGACAGGGCGCTGGCGATCCGCGCGGGATTCACCAGTCGTGAGGCCCAGTCCTGGAGCTCGGTGAAGGACAGCCGCTGGTGGGCATCCCAGGCCGTGCTCTCATCGAAGCGCGCCTCGTTGAACTCCTCGATCTTCCGCTTGAAGGCGACGCGCTGCCCCGGTGCCACGGGCTGCTCGCTCTTGATGACGAGCCCTTCCGCCCAATTGTCTGCCAGCGGGGGCAGGCCCAGCATCGCCGGGAGCCGCGTCAGCGCTCGCGTGGGCGCGGCTTCCATCTGCGCCCGGGTTCCTCGCGCCACGAGGGGCGGCGTGTGCACCCCGGCGGCCCTCGCGGCCGTCTCCACGTCGCGATGCGAGAGCATCACCCCTTCGTCCTCGTCCGACCGGGCCACGAGGATATCGAACAGCACCCAGTGAAGGCCCGGCGCGTACCAGATGCCCGTCTGGACCGGCATCATCCCCGGCACGGCGGGGACCTCCGGGTGGGGATAACGGCCTCCCAGCAGCTCTCCGTACAGATAGACACGCGCGTCGCTGAGCCCCAGCGTCCGGACCGCCTCCAGGGCCGCGTTGCTCAAGGACAGGCGCAGCAACTGCCAGCCAAAGAAGGAGTCCCCCTCCTCGAGCCAGGCCTTGCGCTTGCCAAAGTGGACCACCCCGTCCTGCACACCCAGGACGAGCTGCGCGCCATGGAGCTTCTCCAATGCCACCCAGCTCCCGGACGGACTGGCCTGCCCCCGTGCATCACCCGCGGAGGACATCTTCAGGAAGGGTCGGAAGCGCATGGGCTCAGTTTCCGCCCAGGTCCCCCAGATTCAAACCGTAGGGATCCGTCGTCGTCCGCCGCGGTGCCGGCTCCGGCGCACCGGGCTCCAGCGGGGCCACGCGGATCAACCCCGCGGCCCTCAGCCGCTCCACGGACCGTGACGCGGCCAGCTCTCCCATGGCCGCCGTGCGCAGCGCCTGACGGATGCTCCGGCTGCCCCTCAGCTTGGAGTAGAGATACAGGTCGTCCGCCGTCAGATCCGGCGGGGCAGGGCGGGGGATGGGCTCGAACACCAGCCTCCCGTCCAACGCGAACAGCGCATCACTCAACGCCAGCGTCAGCCCCACCTCCGCCTCGCGGTACAGCGCGTGCGCCTCCGGCACCGGCCCCCGCTCCAGCACCTGCGCCGCCAACGCCACCGCCAGGTCGTACTTTCGCGACGACAGGAACGCGCGCACCAGCGCCAACAGCTCCGTGAACTCCGTGGACTCGCCCACCGTGAGGCCCGTCGACCGGTGCGGCGCCAGCGCTCCGCGCCGATACAGGTGCAGCACCCAGCGCGCCGCGAACAGCGGGGCCTCCCTCGCGCTCGCCAGCAGCTCGCCCAGCGTCGCGCCGCCGACCGCCAGGTCCAGGAGCACGTCCTCCTCCTCGGAGAACGTCTCCACCGCGAACTCGCGGAACACCCGGAACGTGGTGTCCAGGCGCGGGAAGATGTCCCGGAACTGCGCCCACTCCTGCACCCGCGACACCGCGTCCCGGTGCAGCGTGCTCAATGGCAGCCGCAGGCCCACCGCCCGCCCGGACAGGGGCAGCCCCGGCGTGAACTCCACCTCGCCCGACTCCCAGGCGTAGCAGTCGAACAGCGCCTCGCGCGCCTTGTGCTCCATCGCCTCCGTCAGCTGCGACAGCTCCACGAAGCAGCGCTGCACCAGGAACGTGCCGTAGGGCAGGTTCGCCCCTTCCGCCGCCTCGAACGCCGCCGCCGCCCGGGGCGCGTCCAGGATGCGCAGGTTCACCAGCACCTGCGCCAGGTGCTCCCTCGGATCCGTGGAGGCCACCCCCACCAGGTGCCCGTCCCGCAGGTAGAACTCCCGGCGCACCGCGCCCCGCTCCACCCGCAGCGTCCCCTCCACTCCAGGCGTCGCGAACAGCGGGGGCAACACCAACTGGAGCCGGTAGCTGGCCAGGTTTCCTGTGAACGCTTCCATCCGTGGGCGCCCTCCAAGGCAGGTCGCATGCTGCGCCGGCCGCCAGGGTACCTGGGAGACTTGAGACGTCTCAACCCCCTGAAACTCCTAGACTTTTCCCGTCCGGTCGAAATGTTCCAGGAATGCCGGGCATGCGAATGTCAGGCATTGAAAGGGCTCACCCGTCCCAACGGAAGGTTGCAGCACGGCGGCGGGTATGCGAACGAGCCCTGTCCTCCACCCGTCATTCGGAGCGCGAATCGCGATGCGGATTCTCTCAGGCGTCCAGTCGTCCGGAAGGCTGCACATCGGCAACTATTACGGGGCGATGCGGCAGTTCGTGCAGCTCCAGGCTCAGGGCGAGGCCTTCTACTTCATCGCCAACTACCACGCGCTCACCACCGTCCGGGACCCGAAGCTCGCGTTGGATCTGACGCGTGACGCGGCGCTCACGTACCTGTCGCTGGGCCTGGATCCGAAGAAGGCCGTCCTCTTCCGCCAGAGCGACGTGAAGGAGGTGCTGGAGCTCAACTGGATCCTCGGCACCGTGGTGCCCCAGGCCCACCTGGAGCGCGCGCACAGCTACAAGGACAAGATCCAGAACAACATCAGCCCGGACTTCGGTCTGTTCGCCTACCCGGTCCTGATGGCCGCGGACATCCTGCTCTACGGCGCGGACCAGGTGCCGGTGGGCAAGGATCAGATCCAGCACATCGAGTTCGCGCGCGACTGGGCCGTGAAGTTCAACACCCAGTACGTCCCCGGCTACGACCCGGCGGATCCGGAAGGGAAGGAGCGGGGCCACGCGCCCGGCATCCTCAAGCTGCCGTCCGCCTTCGTGCAGGAGAACGCCGCCACGGTGCCCGGCATCGACGGACGCAAGATGTCCAAGTCCTACGGCAACACGCTGGAGCTGTTCGGCGACGAGAAGGACATCAAGAAGCGCATCATGTCCATCAAGACGGACTCCACGCCCGTGGACGCGCCCAAGCCCACCACGGACGCGCCGCTGTACGACCTGCTCAAGCTGATGCTCCCACCCGGCGAGTTCTCCGACGTGGACGCGTCCTGGAAGGCCGGCGGCAAGGGCTACGGCGACTTCAAGAAGAAGCTGCTGGAGGCCTTCCACGTCAACTTCGGCCCCGCCCGCCAGCGCCGGCAGGAGCTGCTCAACGACCCTGGCGAGTTGGAGCGCATCCTCGCGGACGGCGCCAACCGCGCCCGGGCGGAAGCCACCCGCCTGATGGACCAGGTGAGACGGGCCGTGGGAATCCCCTGAACGCCCGTTCCTGTTCAAATGTTTGACCCCCCTGGGAGGCATTGCTAAGGAGGTCTGTCCCCCCGGCGCTCGTAAAGGCCGGAATTTCGGCCCCTTCCGCATGACGAAGTTCCCATCCCCCCAGAAGGACGCCGGCCGGTGAGCGAAGGTCGCAAGCCCCCACCGCCCGACGACCTCCCGCCGGACCCCGACGGGGAGGGATTGCCGCGCACGCCCGGAGACGCCTTCCGGGTGGCGCTGCCCAACTTCGAGGGTCCCCTGGACCTGCTGCTCCATCTCATCAAGGAGCACCGGGTCGACATCTTCGACATCCCGCTGGCGCTGATTACCGCCAGGTACCTCGAGTACCTGGAGCGCATGCGGGAGCTGAACCTGGACATCGCCGGGGAGTTCCTGGTGATGGCCTCCACGCTCGCCCACTTGAAGAGCCGCATGCTCCTGCCCCGGCAGGACGCCGCCCAGGTGCCGGAAGGGGCGGACGCGCTCGCGGCGGTGGAGGAGGCGCAGGACCCTCGCGCGGAGCTGGTGCGCCGGCTGTTGGAGTACCAGAAGTACAAGGACGCCGCGGAGCACCTGGCCAAGCAGGACATCCTGGACCGGGACGTGTTCGCCCGGAAGGTGCCGGTGGAGGCGGTCCCCATCCCCGAGGACGAGGTGGGGCTCCAGGAAATCAGCGTCCTGAAGCTGGTGGAGGCGCTCGACCGGGTGCTCGAGCGGCTGACGCCCAAGGTGCAGCACGAGGTGGTGCTGGAGCGCGTCAGCCTGTCCGAGGCCATCCTCCGGCTGGCGGAGCGGCTCAAGAAGGACGGGCAGGTGGTGTTCGAGGCGCTGTTCACGGAGGCGGCCACGCGCCAGGAGGTGGTCATCACCTTCATCGCCATGCTGGAGATGGTGAAGCGCCGCCTCATCAAGGTCTTCCAGGAGGAGCCCCTGGGCCCCATCCAGGTGACGCCCAACGGGGACGCGCTGGAGAAGCTCGTCCCCACGGAGGTCGACGAGAGTGACTACCGGTAACGGTCCCGACGACGGTGACGAGACGCCCGCCCCCGGCACGCCCGGCGGCCCCGGACAGTTCTCCGAGGAGGAGATCGCCGCCGTCACCGGCCCGGGCCCCGACGATGCGGAGCTGGACGGGGTGGAGGCGGCCGCCATCGAGGAGGACTCGGACGACAACGACAGCGTCCCGGACCTCCAGTCCTCCTTCGAGAAGCTGCTCGCCAAGAGCCGCAACCTCTCCCCGGACCGCATCCGCACGGTGCTGGAGAGCGTGCTCTTCGTCGCCGAGCGCCCCCTGTCCGTGGACGAGCTCTACCAGGCCACCGGCATCCCCAGGGATCCCATCCTCCAGGCGCTGGATCAGCTCTCCGGCATCCACCGCGAGGGCATCAGCGGCGTCGTCCTCTACGAGGTGGCGGGCGGGTGGCAGTTCCGCACGGACCCCCACTCCGCGGAGTATGTCCGGCGCTACCTGCGGGTGAAGCCGCAGCGGCTCACCCGCGCGGCGGTGGAGACGCTGGCCATCATCGCGTACCGGCAGCCCGTCACCCGGCCGGAGCTGGAGGACATCCGCGGCGTGGACTGCGGCGCGGTGCTCAAGGCGCTGATGGACCGCAAGCTGGTGAAAATCCTGGGGAAGCGGGAAGAAGTCGGCCGCCCCATCCTTTATGGAACCACGCGCGAGTTCCTGGAGTTCTTCGCGCTGAAGGACCTCTCCGCGCTGCCCACGCTCCGGGAATTCCATGAGTTGACCCAGGAGCACCGGGAAATCGTGGAGAAGGAAGCGGCGCCGCCGCCTCCGAAGGCGGAGGGGACGGTGGCGGCGCTGTCGGACCCGAACTTCACGAAGCGGATGGAGAAGAACGAGGCGGCCAGCGAGGCCGCTTTGGAAGAGCTGGAGGAGGCCATGGCGGCCGCGGAGCGGAGCCAGAAGGTCAGCGCCAGCATCCTGGAAAGCCCCCCATCGCCCGAGAAGGGTGATAGCGAGGGGCCCAAGCCCGAGTGATGGGCGGCAACTGGAAGAAGGCACGGAATGGCGGCGGAACGTTTGCAGAAGTACCTGGCTCGCGCGGGAGTTGCTTCGCGCCGGCACGCGGAAGAACTCATCACCTCCGGTCGCGTCGGAGTGAACAACGAGACGGTGACGGAGCTGGGCAGCCGGGTGGAGCCCGGAGTGGACCTGGTGACCGTCGATGGGAAGCTCGTCACGCCGCCCGAAGAGTCGTCCTACTACCTGCTGTACAAGCCCGTGGGCGTCGTGACGACGCTGTCGGATCCGCAGGGCCGGCCCACGGTGGCCAGCTATGTGGAGGAGACGGGCCGCCGCTTGTTCCCCGTGGGACGTCTGGACTACGACGCCGAAGGAGCGCTGCTCTTCACGGATGACGGCGCGCTGGCGCACAAGCTCACGCATCCGAGCTTCCAGGTGCCGCGCACGTACCTGGCGAAGGTGAAGGGCGCGCCGGACATGCCCACGCTGGAGAAGCTGCGCGGGGGCGTGCGGCTGGAAGACGGCATGGCCACGCCGGTGTCCGTGGACGTCTTCGAGAAGGCCGAACGCAACACCTGGCTGAAGATCGTCGTGGCGGAAGGCCGTCCGCACCTCATCAAGCGCCTGTGCGCGGCGGTGGGGCACCCGGTGGTGCGCCTGTTCCGTCCGAACTACGCGGGCGTGGGCGTGGAGGGGCTGCGCCCTGGCGAGCTGCGGCCGCTGAAGACCGCGGAAGTGATGCAGCTGACGGAGGTGGCGGAAGGCCGTGCGCAGCCGAATGCCTCGGACCTGAAGCTGCCGCCGCGCCGTCACGGCCGTTCGGCGCCGGGCTTCGGCGGGGCGGATGACGACGACATCGAGCTGTCGATGGACGACGACGCGCCGGTGGCGCCGCGCAAGACGGAGCGCGCGGCGAAGAAGGCTCCTGCGACGGGGCCCAAGACCCGCGAGGCGCGTCCGGAGCGCAAGGAGTGGAAGGGCGTGCAGGACGGTGGCACGCGTCCGCCGAAGTTCGCGAAGCGCGGGGCGACGCTGGCCGCGGACGACGACGCGGATCTGGATGACGTGCCGACGTTCGACGACGAAGGTGACGAGACGGAGTCGGACGCCGCCGAGGGAGCCACCTACGGCAAGGCCGCGCGAGGCGCGGGCCGTGGCGGTAAGTCCGAGGGTGAGCGTGCTCCCCGTGGCGCCGCGCGGTTCGGCAAGCCGGCCGGTGCGGGCCGCTCCGAGGGTGGTGCGTCGCGCGGTGGTGGCCGGTTTGGCGCCGAGGGCGGTGCCTCCCGTGGCGGTGGCCGGTTCGGCGCCGAGGGCGGTGCGTCGCGCGGTGGTGGCCGGTTCGGTAAGCCGGCCGGCGCGGGTCGTGGTGGTGACGAAGCGCCGCGCGGTCGCTTCGGCAAGCCGGCCCGTGCTGGCGCAGAGGGCGATGCTCCCCGTGGCGGTGGCCGCTTCGGCAAGCCGGCGGGCGGCAGCCGCTTCGGTGGCGAAGAGGGTGGCGCTCGTGGCGGTGGCCGTTTCGGCAAGCCCGCGGGTCGCTTCGGTGACGAGGGTGGCGCTCGTGGCGGTGGCCGCTTCGGCAAGCCCGCGGGTCGCTTCGGCGGTGAAGAGGGCGGCGCTCCTCGTGGCGGTGGCCGCTTCGGCAAGCCCGCCGGTGCGGGTCGTTCCGAGGGTGGCGCGAGCCGTTTCGGTGGCGAAGAGGGTGGCGCTCGTGGCGCGGGCCGTTTCGGCAAGCCGGCCCGGGCAGGCCGCGGTGGTGATGAGGCTCCGCGCAGCGGCTTCGGCAGGCCGGCCCGTGCGGACGCCGAGGGTGGCGCGTCGCGAGGCGGCGACCGCTTCGGCAAGCCTTCGAGCCGCTTCGGAGGTGAAGAGGGAAGTGCGCCGCGCGGTGGCAGCCGGTTCGGAAAGCCGGCGGGCCGTGGCGGTGACGAAGGCGCCCCGCGCGGTGGCGGTCGCTTCGGCGCCGAGGGTGGCGCGTCGCGCGGCGGTGGCCGTTTCGGCAAGCCTTCGGGCCGCTTCGGTGACGAGGGTGGCGCGCCTCGCGGTGGTGGTCGCTTCGGCAAGCCCGCGGGTCGCTTCGGTGACGAGGGTGGCGCTCGTGGCGGTGGCCGTTTCGGCAAGCCCGCGGGTCGCTTCGGCGCCGAGGGCGGTGCTCCTCGCGGCGGTGGTCGCTTCGGCAAGCCGGCGGGTGGCAGCCGCTTCGGCAAGCCGGCCGGTGCGGGCCGTGGCGGTGACGAAGGCGGCGCTCCTCGCGGCCGCTTCGGCAAGCCGGCGGGTGGCAGCCGCTTCGGCGGCGAAGAGGGTGGCGCCCGTGGCGGTGGCCGCTTCGGCAAGCCCGCCGGCGCGGGTCGTTCCGAGGGCGGCGCGCGCGGTGGTGCCCGCTTCGGCAAGCCTGCTGGCGCGGGCGGTGACCGTCCGGAGCGCCGTGAGTGGAAGCCGCGCGGCGAGTCCGCCGGCCGTCCCGAGCGGAAGCCCCGTGGCGAGGACTCCGGCAGCCGGTCTCGCGGCGGCGGTGAGTCCTCGTCCAGCGCCTCCGGCGAGCGCATCGTCCGCGCGGGCGTGAAGAAGGCCCCTCCGGGCGAGCGCGGCGGCGGCTACCAGGAATTCAAGGAGCGCAAGACCCGCGCCTCGGAGCCGCGCTGGAACAGCAAGGCGCCTCGGGGAGGGGCAGGCCGTCCGCCCCCTCGTGGTGGCCGCTCCCGCTGAACCAACCTTCCTCCTGGGTCGCTCCGTCGGTGGGCGGCCCGGGAGGGCGTTGATATAACCGCCGCCTACCTCCAGCGTCCGCCGCTCCGGGAGAACGATGCGAATCCGCGTGCGACCCCTCTTCCTCGCCCTGACCCTGCTCGTCGGGTGCAACGGCAACCGGGATCAGCTCCTCGCGGAGATCCAGGACCCCCGTCCCGAAGTCCGTGCCGCGGCCGTGAAGAAGCTGGCCGATCAGAACAACGCGGACGACCTGGTCCTCTTCACCCGCGCCGCCAAGGACCTCTCCGCCATCGTCCGCGGTGAAGCCGCCAGCGCGCTCGGGGAGAGCCAGGATCCGCGCGTCGTGGACCTGCTCGGAGAGCTCCTGGAGGATCCCGACGAGGCCGTGCAGGGCCAGGCCGCCCTGGCGCTCGCCAAGGTGAAGAACGACAAGGCCAAGGCGTACCTCACGCTCCAGTACGGACGGCGGGGCCGCGCCACGCGCCGGGTCATCGTCCAGGCCCTCAAGAGCGCCAACGTCCCCGGCGCCATGGCCACCGTCGTCGCCGCCGAAGCCAAGGGCCTCTGGGACCGCAACCTCCTGGCCCTCACCGAAGGCGCGCTCCCGGAACGCGTGGGCGCCGCCGAAGAGCTGGGCAAAAGCGGCCGCGTGGAGGCGGTGAACCGGCTGCTGCCCATGGTGCGCGACAGCCAGGTCATCCTCGCCGCCGCCGCCGTGCGCGGACTGGGCGACGCGGGCGACACGCGCGCGGTGGCCCCCATCGCGCTGCTCCTCGACGAGAGCTTCCCGGAGCTGCGCGAATCCGCCATCGGCGCGCTGATGAAGCTGCAGGACCCGACGGCCGCGACGAAGCTCCAGGCGGTGGCCGTGGAGAAGAGCGCGGTGAGCCCGCTGGCCACCGATGCCATCCTGACCTTCCCGCGCACGCCCGTGACGGACGCCGCGCTGTGCGCCATCGCGCTCGACGGCGCCCGGGCCGAGGCCCGCGACGCCGCACGCGCCATGCGTTCGCGAGGCGGCTGCCCGGCGGACCCCATCGCGGACCGGCTGTCGCGTCCGGCCTCCGCGGCGTCGGGGCTTCAGGCGGTGACGGGCCTGGGCCCGGCGGCGCAGGCGCTGCTGCCCAAGGTGACGCCGTGGCTCAACCAGCCGGACGTCGGGCTGCGCACGCTCGCGGTGGAAGCGGTGACGCACGTGGGCGACGCCTCCGTGGTGCCCGTCATCCAGAAGCTCTACGAGCAGGAGGTCGCCGGGCTCACGGCGCTGCGCGCGGACTGGATCCCGCAGGCGCTGCCGCGGAAGTACGCCGCGGACCTGGATCCGTCGGCCCCGCGCCCGGAAGCGGCGAGGGGAAAGGAAGATCCCCGGTCCGGTAAGCACGCGCAGCTCTTCGAGCGACTCCAGGCGCTCAACGCGGCCCGCGCCAAGGAGGCCGGGCGCGTGGTGGTGCCGCCGCGAGTCCCCTCGGAGCTGAGCGACGACGTGGAGCCCGCGAAGCTGCAGCCGCTGGCCACGTTGCTCACCGCGATGGGTGCGCTGAAGGCGCCCGGAGCGCTGGAGATCCTCAAGGGCTACGCGGACGACGTGAGCCCGGTGCTGCGCGCGGCGGCGCTGGTGGGGCTCGCCTCCGTGGGGCCCGAGGGCATGGAGGTGACCCGCGCGGCGCTGCTGGAGCCCGACCGCGAGCTGCAGAAGACGCTGGCGCTGGCGCTGGCGGAGCAGGGTGAGGCCGGGCAGCTCGCGCTGATCGCGTCGCTGCCGAAGATGGGCAGCGAGAAGCTGGTGGTCCTGGATGCGCTGACGCGCGTGGGACCGCCGCCCGCGTCCGCGTCGGAGGCGTTGCAGGGCGTGGTGAAGGAGGGTGGGGCGGAGGCGGCGCTCGCGGCGCAGCTCCTGGGGCGGATGGGCGCGAAGGACGCGGTGCCCACGCTGCTCAAGGCGCTGGATGACTCCAACAGCGTGGCCCGGCGCGACGTGCTGCTGGCGCTGGGGGCCATGGGCGACGCGAAGTCCGCGGAGGTGGTGGGGCGGGACCTGTACCACGACCTGCCGGAGATCCGCGCCGCGGCGGCCACGGCGCTGCGCAAGATGAACACCGGAGCGGAGGCCGAGCCGCTGGACGCGCTGAAGGGCGACTACTTCCGCGAGGTCCGCGTCGCGGCGGGGGCCTCGCTGACGAAGGAAGGCACGGCGGCTGGCGGAGCGCGGTGAATGGAGTCGCGCGCACTCAAGGACAAGGCGACAGAGGCCTTCGGCAAGGGCCGCTTCGCCAAGGCCGCCGAGCTGTACGAGGACTACTGCCAGGCGGAGCCGAAGGACCACCAGAGCCGCTTGCGCATGGGGGATGCATGGTCCAAGGCCGGTCAGCGTGACCGCGCTGTCTCCGCTTACCAGTCCGCGGCGGAGGGCTTCGCGAAGGAGGGCTTTCTTCCGCGCGCCATCGCCGCGAGCAAGCTGATCCTCGAGCTGGATCCGTCCCACCAGGGCGTGCAGCAGATGCTCGCGGACCTGTACGCGCGAAGGGGCACGCCGGCCACCTCCAGGCCGAAGCCGAAAGACGCCGCGCCCACGTCCACCTCCGCGAGCCTCATCTCCCAACGGGAGGCCCCACCCGAAGCCACCAGCCCCAAGGCCGCGCCCCCGAAACCATTGGAGGCCGGTGGAGCACCAGTGGACCTGTCGGATGCGCTCCCGCCCGAGCTCGCACTGTCCAACGCGCCCGCGCCCGTCGCGGACGACACCGAGGTGGTCCTCTCCGTCGAGGTCGAGCTCGAGCCCACGCAGGACGAGCCCAAGGCGCCAGCGGTGTCCCAACCCGCCGCGCCTGCGACCGCGAGCCCTCCCGCACCGCCAGCCGCCGGATCCGCGCCGCCCGAAACACCCGCGGTGCCTGTCGCCGCCACGCCACCCGCCGCCCCCGCACCGACGAGCCAGTCCGTCCGGGTCGCACCGCCGTCCCCATCTCCCATGCCCGAGCATCCCCAGATCCGGACGCCCAGCGGACGCTGGCAGGCGCTCGCGCCGCCCATCACGGGCCCCGACACCGCGCCGGCCCACACCGAGCCGAAGCCTCCTATCCAAGCCGCGCCCCCGGGCCTGCGCCCCCGCCGCGTCGACACGCCCTCCAGGCCCACGGCCACGGTCGCCGTGGGTGCCTCCGTGGTGCCCACCTCCGCCGGAGCCCCGGAGCCCTGGCGTGCGTCCCTGCGCGTCTCCAGCTTCACGGAGCTGGAGATCGAAGCAGACTCGCTGCTGCACGCGGTGGAGCTGGCGGCCCAGCGGGGACTGGCCGAACACGCGCCGGAAGAGGAGCCCGTCTACGAGCTGACCGAAGAGGCCGGGCCCGGCAGCTGGGACGCGCTGCCGTCCATCCCGCTCTTCTCCGACCTGCCGCGCGACGCGTTCATCCAGCTCTTCGAACGCTGCCCGCTGCGGCGCTTCGGCCCCGGCGAGCGCATCCTCGCGCAGGGCACGCACGGCGACGCCTTCTACGTCATCTGCGAAGGCAGCGTGCGCGTCTTCCGAGAGGAGGACAGCCACCGCCAGGACCTGGCCACGCTGGAGGTCGGCGCCTTCTTCGGCGAGATGGCGCTCCTGTCCGGAGCCCCGCGCGCCGCCTCCGTGGAGTCCGTGTCCGACGACACGCAGGTGCTCGAAATCTCCGCAGCCGTGCTCGCCACGCTCTCGCGCAGCCATCCGCCCGTGGCCAAGGCCCTCAAGAAGTTCTGCCGCGAGCGGCTCCTCGCGAACGTGATGAACAGCTCCGCGCTGTTCCGCCCCTTCAACCGCAAGGATCGCCGCAACCTGGTGGAGCGCTTCCGGGCCCGCGACGTGGAGCGCGGTGACGTCATCATCCGAGAAGGCGACGCCACGGACGGCCTCTACGTCGTCCTCTCCGGAGAGGTCGAGGTCCACAAGAGCGGGCAGCGGCTGACGAGCCTGAAGGAAGGGGACCTGTTCGGAGAGATCTCCCTCCTGCAGAAGACCCCGGCCACCGCCACCGTGGAGGCCACGCGCCACACCACGCTGCTGCGCCTGCCGCGCGAGGACTTCGACTCGCTCATCTCCAGCCACCCGCAGGTCCTGATGCTCGTCTCGGACCTGAGCGACGAGCGCCTGCGCCGCACGCAGCACGTGCTGGACAGCCAGGCCGGGACCGCGATGGACGACGAGGAGGAAGACCTCATCCTCGTCTGACGTGCCCTCACGGGTCCCCTGAGCCGAAGCCCACCCCGCGAGTCGCCTGACGCAACCCGACAGGGCGCCAGGTTGTGACGCCCGGAAGCGCCCGCTATCCTCCCCGGCATGGCTGGAGGCCAGCACGCGACAGCGGGATTGGGGCCCGACGACATCGCCGAGCTGGAAGCCATTGGCTCCGAGCCCGGCTATGACGTGTTCCTCGTCCCCGCGCGTGCCCTCGAAGGGGCCGTGGAGGAGTGCCGCTCCAACATCGCGCTCGCCTTCCACAACACGAAGCGCGGGGTGGAGAGCGTCCTCGCCCGTGAGGCGGAGGTCGCCGCGCTCCCGGGCGTGAACGTGGAGGAGCTGCGCGAGCTGCCGCTGCTCGCCCAGGGCCTGGCCTGGGCCGCGCTGCGCGTCCAGCGCGACATGCGGGCCAGCTCCTTTGGAACCCTCTTCGACCGCGCCCAGCAGCTGCGCCGCAAGCTGCTCAAGACCGCGGAGGCGCTCGCGGAGGCTTCCTTTCTCACCGCCGCGGACGTGACGGCCGCCCACGGAGAGGGCCACCGCGACGTGGTGGGGGACTGCCTGGGACTCGTGGCGCTGTTCCGCAGGCACGAGGAGAAGCTCGCCGGCCGCTCTCCCGTCACCCCCGAGGACGTGAACGAAGTGGAGCGCGTGGCGCAGCAGCTGCGCGCCCTGCTCGCGGCCCCCGGCGAGGCCCGCGACGACGGAAACTCACCGCTGCTCTTCGAAGCCACGGAGACGCGGGACCGCTTCTGGACGCTGCTCACCCGGCGCCACGACGTCCTCTGGCGCTGTGGCGCGTGGCTCTTCGGCCGGGACGTGGACATGCACGTGCCGCCGCTCCTGGCCCGCCACCCGCTGGTGCGCGCCGTCGAGCCCACGTCCATCGAACGCGCGAAGCAGCAGCAGACGCCAGCGAAGCGCGGGGCGACTCCCATCGACTACGCCCCGGACAGCAACGTGCGCTCCAAGGTCCGCTTCATGGTGAAGGTCGGCTTCGACTTTCCCTCCCGCTAGACACCCATGCCTTTCGACGTGAAGGACATCCTCCGGCAGCTGGAAGCCGGCTTCGCCCCGGAATCAGGCGCCCCGAAGTGGTGGCAGGAGAGCTGGGAGGATCCGGAAGGGTTCGCCGTGGCGCTCGCGGAGGCCCACGCGGGCCGGGGCGTCCCGCCGCCCAAGAGCCGCCCGGGCCAGCAGTACGACTTCTTCCATGATCTCATCGTGCGCCACGTCGCGCTGGAGCGCCCCGCGTTCCGCACGCACCAGCGCATCCAGGGCTGGCAGGCCGTGGGCTACCGCGCGCTGCACGACCTGGCCTCGCGCCGCGCCAGCGAGTGGGCGGATCAGGGCGTGGAGCCGGGCATGAAGGTCTGCCTGGTCCACGGCGTGGGGCAGGAGCTGCTCGTGTCGCTCCTGGCCACGCTGAAGCTGGGCGGCTGCTTCACGCTCCTGCCGCCCATGGGCCCGCGCGCCATGGCCACGCGGCTGGAAGCCCTGACGCCGGACTTCATCGCCGCGGAACCCCACCAGCTCCCGCTCCTCAAGGGCCACGAGCCATTGCTGCTCAAGAGCCAGGGGAGGGGAGCGCCGGGCTTCACGTCCCACACGTACAAGCCCACGGACGTGGTGGGGCTGCTCTTCTCGCCGCTGGTGGATCCGCCGCACACGCCCGTGCCCCTCACCGCGGAGAACGCGTGGAAGGGCGCCATCGGCGACGGGATGCTCACCTTCGGCCTGTCGCCGGGGGACCTCCTCGCGGCGCCGGACTTCCCGGTGCTCCAGCACCTGCCGGCGCTCCTCTTCACCACGCTCCTGCGCGGCGCCACCTACCTGCACCTGGAGATGGCGGACCTGGCGCTCAACCCGGCCCCGCTCCTGGAGCACCCGCTGCGCGCCCTGGGCGTGACGCCGAAGCTGCGCGACCTGCTCCTGCGCCACCGCGCCAACCTGCGCAACGTGCAGCACTGGTTCCGCAGCCCGGAGGAGCCCTTCGACGCCCAGGCGTGGCGCGCGTGGGTGAAGCAGTGCGGCCTCCAGTCCGTGCCGTCCTCCAACATCCTCATCGACGCGTCCGCGGGCGGCGCGGTGCTGATGTCGTCGCGCGGCGTGAACGAGCCGGCCACGGACGTGCACACGGACGTCTTCCCCGTGCCGGGCCGCGCGTGGACGCTGAAGGATCCGAACGAGAGCGGGCAGGGTGCTCCCACGGACGTGGGCGTCTTCACGCTGCTGCCGGATAAGGAATACCCGCCGGGCCACGTCCTGCTCGCGCGGATCCGTCAGCGCTACCACTACGCGGGCACGCTGGGCTTCCGGCACGACGGCCGCACCTACTCCGCGAAGGAGGTCACCGCCGCGCTGGAGGGCCTTCCGTTCCTCGCGGGCACCAGCGTGGTGCCGGTGTCCACCGGCGGCCTCGCCAGCCACTCCCGCTTCATCCTCCTGGCCTTCACGGGGGCCACGCCTGCTCCCTCGTCCGGCGAGCAGGAGATCCACCGGCGCATCGAAATGCTGCTCGGCGGGGATTTCCTGCCCGACCGCATCGAGTTCTTTCCGCTCTTTCCCCACCGGGTGAAGGGCGCGGTCGACGACGCGTGGTGCGCCTCGCAGTTCTTCACCGGCGCGCTGCACAAGAAGGCGAAGGACCCGATGTTCCAGGCCCTCACCGCCCTGCGGGGACGACTGCTGGAAAGCGCTGCCGCTTCGGGCGAAGATGACCCGTCGCCAGCGCGCTGAAAAAGGGAGCGGCACATGGGTGCTCAGGTCGTGATGGGAGCGATGCTCCAATGCAGCTTCGGGATGGCGCCCTCGTCGCTGATGGTGCTGCCCGTGAACCGGATCATGGCCACCACGCCCGCGGCGAACATCATGGACAACAAGCCGTTCCTGAACGTGCTGCCCTTCGGCATGTGCCAGTCATTGGCCAACCCCATGGTGGCGGCGGCGACCGCGGCGGCCTTCGGCGTCCTCACCCCCATGCCCTGCATCCCCGCCACCGCGGCCCCCTGGGTGCCCGGGTGCCCCAAGGTGCTCATCGGCAACATGCCGGCGCTGGAGAGCAACTCCAAGTGCATGTGCAACTGGGGCGGCGTCATCCAGGTCGTCTCCCCCGGACAGATGGTGGCCATCGATGGGTAGCCCCGCACAGGTGTTGGAGCCCGTGGACTTCACGCTGCTCGACGTGGAGTTCACCACCGCCCCCGTCCCCCTCGACGAGTCCGAGGGCCCGGATCCGCGCCTGGAGGCCATCACCGGCCTCGTCGCCAAGAGCGAGTACGCGGACGCGGCCCGTGCCGCCGCGGGGCTGTTGCGCCAGGGCGTGCGCGACGTGCGCGTGGTGGGGCCGTACCTCTTCGGCCACTTCTTCGCGGACGGCATGAAGGCGCTGCCCGTCCTGTTCCGCTCCCTCAAGCGCACGCTGACGGAGAACTGGGACTTCTTCGGCCCCATGGAGAAGAAGCTCGTCTTCGCGGACACCGGCCTGCGCTGGCTGCTGAAGATGATGGGCAAGCACCTGGAGCACCATTCGCGCCTCAAGGACGCGCAATGGCAGACATGGAGCGCGCCCGGCAACCGCGAGCCCATGGAAGAGGCCCTGGCCCTGGGCGACCCGCTCATCGCCGCCCTCGCCATCCTGCAGAAGAGCGCGTGCATGGACGCCATGCGCACGCTGCTCGGCGCGCTGCGCTCCCACGCCCAGAGCGTGCCCTTCCTGCCCCCGCCGGAGGAGCCCAAGGCCGCCGCGGCCCCCGAGCCCGCGCTCGCCGCCGCTCCGGACGATGACGAGGAGGACGACGAAGGGGAGGAGGAAGAGGAGGTCCGCCCCGCGCGCAGGAAGAAGGCCGCCCGCCAGGAGGAACAGGACTCAGGGCCCAGCGTGCCCATGTCTCCCGCGCTCGCGCAGCTGGTCCGCAAGCTGTCTGCCTTTGAGGCGCTGGTGGAGCGCGAGGACTACGCCAAGGCGAGCGTCATCGCCGTGGACGTGCTCGCCACCGTGGAACGCTTCGACCCTCGCGTGTACCTGCCGCAGCTCTTCTCCGGCTTCTTCAATGGCCTGGCACAGCACGCGGAAGCCATCGAGCCCATGCTGCACAACACGGAGACGCTGTCCTTCCGCGCCATGGATCAGCTCTACCGCGTGGACCTGGACGCGTTCCTCGTCGCTCAAGCGCGCCAGTCGCGCGGCGGCTCGGAATACGACGAATAGCCCCCATGGCACTGGAGCGCGAACAGCCGGGCCGCAAGCTCACCGTCGAGGAGCGCATCAGCGAGCGCATCCGCAGCTTCGACGTGCCGGCCCTCCTGGACCTGCTCGCCAAGGAAGGCTACGGCGAGGCGGAGGTGGAGTTCCGCAGCCACCGCAGCACCGTGCACCAGCCCCACCTGGTGCATGCCATTGAATTCACCCGCCACCCGCGCAAACGCGTGGTCATCACCGTCAACCTGGGCCTGCTCAGTCTGCAGACACCCCTGCCATCCTTTCTCTTTCAGGCCATGGACCGCCTGGAGCAGGACACGATGGCTGACTTCCTGGGTTACTTTGACCACCTGCTGCTGCGGACCCGGTTCGCGGGCCAGTTTCCTGATCGCGACGAATCCCTGCTGCCCGGCTGGGAACACTCCACCGCGCACCGGCTGCGCCTGCTTCGCCTCGCGTGCCCCAGCAGCCTGCACTGGCTGTTCGCCAAGGTCTTCCCGGAGGCGGAGGTGGTGGTGCGCCGCGAGACGCGCCGCCAGCGCATCGAAGCCAAGGGCATCCGCCTGGGCGCCGCCGCGCTCGGAGACGGCAGCGCGGTGGGCGGCTTCGCCACCGTTCCCACGGGCGGCGTCGAAGTGCGGCTGTTCCTCAACGAGCCGCACTCCGGCACCGGCACCCCCTGGGCCGTGGAGGCCCGCCGGCGCCTCAACACCCGCATCCTCCCGAGCCTCGCGGAGACCCCGCTCGCGCTCGCCGTCATCCTGTGCCTGCGTGATCAGAGCAGCTACGCGCGGCTGATCGACGGAAGCCACCTGGGCTACGAACCGTTGGTAGGCGGTCCGGAACAGACCCAGGAGGTCCTCCTGTTCACGGGGGACACCGCTCAACTGCGATCATCAGAACCCCGCTAGACCTGACATGTCGGCTGGTTGACGGGAATTCCTGATCGCGCCTAGGCTGTAAATGTTCACTCGGCAGGGCGTACTCCCGGAGCGGCAAGGGCAGTACGGGGGGCATCAAACGCACTGCGATTGTCAGGGAGTCACCGTGGCCATTCAGGACCAGCTTCCCAAATCCCGCATCACCCTCACGTACCGCACCACCATCAACGGCGAGCAGGAGACGGTGAACCTGCCGTTGCGCCTCCTGGTCATGGGCGACTTCTCCCTGGGCTCCTCCGAGGACCGCAAGACGGACCTGGAGACGCGCAAGCTGCGGTCCGTGGACGGCCGCAACCTGGACGAGTTGATGAAGGACATGAAGATGTCCACCAACTTCCAGGTCGCCAATCGCATCAACCCGGACGTGGAGGAGGAGCTGAACGTCACGCTCCCCATCGACCGGATGAAGTCCTTCCACCCGGATGAGATCGTCAAGCACGTGCCGAAGCTCAAGGCGCTGCTGCTGCTGAAGACGCTCCTCGTGGAGATGCAGTCGAACATCGACAACCGCAAGGATCTGCGCCGCGAGCTCTACGAGCTGTTCTCCAAGCCGGAGGCGCTCAAGGAGCTGCTCAACGAGCTGAAGGGCTACGAGACCATGCGCCTGCCCGCCGGTGAGACCGCGGCGAAGACGGACGCGCCCGCCGCCGGTGCCGCCGCCGCTGGCAAGCCCGCCGGGGGTGCCGCCGCCGCCACGGCCGCGGTCGCCGCCACCGTCGCCGCGGGTGCCAAGCCCCCGGCCGCTTCCTGATCCGACTTCCCAACCCCTTCGACTTCTAAAAGGACTCCGCCATGGCTGAGACCACCTACCTGAAGCGCCTGTTCACCAGCGTCCGGCTCGATCCGCCCCAGGAATCGGCGCCGATGATCACCACCAACTTCGCGCCCGCCGGCGACGAGCAGCAGGTCACCCTGGAGAGCCGTTTCCTCTCCAGCGTCGCCGCGCTCCTGCAGAACGTGGCCCCCGTGGAGGGCCCGGACAACACCGCCCGCTTCGACAAGGGCCAGGTGCTGGACGTCATCAGCCGCATCGATCGCATGATCGACGCGCAGATGAACGAGATCCTCCACAACGAGACCTTCCAGAAGCTGGAGTCCACGTGGCGCGGCCTGGAGGACCTGGTCGACCACACCAACTTCAAGGCCAACATCGCCATCGACATCCTGGACGTCGCCAAGGACGAGCTGGCGGAGGACTTCGAGAACAACTCCAGCAACATCTTCGCCGGAGCGCTGTTCGACAAGGTCTACATCCAGGAGTACGACCAGTACGGCGGCCGTCCCTTCGGCGCCATCGTGGGCCTGTACGACTTCTCCTCCACGCCCGCGGACCTGACCTGGCTGCAGCGCATGGCCAAGGTCTCCAACGCCGCGCACGCGCCGTTCATCTCCGCCGTGAACCACAAGTTCTTCGGCTGCGAGACCATCGAGGAGATGGAGGCCATCAAGAACCTGGAGGGCGTGCTCGCCCACCCGCGGTTCGGCCGCTGGAACGCGTTCCGCGACACGGAGGAGGCCGCCTACGTGGGCCTGACCTTCCCGCGCTACGTGCTGCGCCTGCCCTGGCATCCGGACAAGAACCCCTGCGACGTCCTCAACTTCACCGAGACGGCGCGCGGCGACTCCGACAAGTACCTCTGGGGCAACTCCGCCATCCTGCTCGCGCGCAACATGGTGAAGGCGTTCGAGATCTCCGGCTGGTGCCAGTCCATCCGCGGCCCCAAGGGCGGTGGCCTCATCTCCGGCCTGCCCGTGGACACCTTCTCCCTGCGCGGCCAGGAGGAGATCAAGGCCCCGGTGGAGATCGCCATCCCGGACTACCGCGAGTACGAGTTCGCGCGTAGCGGCTTCATCCCGCTCGTGTACCGCAAGGGTTCCAGCGACGCGACGTTCTTCAGCACCCAGTCCGCCAAGGTCGCCAAGACGTTCAAGGACCCCAAGGACTCGGAGAACTCGCAGCTCGTCACCAACCTGGCCTACACGTTCTCCATCACGCGGCTGGCGCACTACGTGAAGTGCATCATGCGCGACAACATCGGCAACACGGCGGACGCGCCCTACATCCAGCGCCAGCTGGACTCGTGGCTGTCCAACTACGTCACGACCGTGGCCAACCCGGACGACCTCACGGTGCGCCGCTTCCCGTTCAAGGCGAGCAGCGTGACGGTGTTCCCGCGCCCCGGTGAGATCGGCTGGTATGACTGCAAGCTGGCCGTGCTCCCGCACATCCAGTTCGAAGGCCTCAACGTGGAGCTGATGCTCGAGTCGCGGCTCGGTTAAGCCGCATCCCACTTGGGGCAGGTGAGTGCCTGCCCCCCTTACCCTGGAGTGACAGATGCCCCAGTTTTCGCGCAACCTGGACGTGTATCAGGGTTTCAACTTCAAGAAGGACAAGCAGAACCCCGTGGGCTACATCACCGCCATCACCATTGGCGGCGAGGCGCTGGCGGCGGACCAGGAGACCATCAAGGATCCTGAGAACCCGGACGCGCCCATCGCGGACAAGGTCGTCGCGGTGCTCAACCACTACCTGTGGGAGACGGGCGTGACGGACGCCATGTACTTCTCCGGCCAGGTGTCGGTGGCGAACAAGCAGAAGATCGCGGAGATGCTGCTGGGCAACTTCAGCAACATTGAAGTCAACTTCAAGTACGTCATCTACGAGTACGACCCCATCGGGAAGAAGTACTTCAAGTCGAACTTCCTCGACGCGGAGATGAAGGGTCTGCTCGAGAAGAACGGCGACGACCTGAACATGTCCATCGCGGACAACGAGTCGCGTGAAGTGCAGTCGCCCAAGAACTTCACGTTCCAGATCGGCATCAAGCCGCAGGCGGCCGAGCAGTCGCTGAACCTGGCCACCTCTTCTTCGAAGAAGATCGCGAAGAAGTGGGGCATCACCGAAGCGGCCGCCAAGTAGCATCGGCCGCGGTCCGGGTCTAAACCGGGCCGGGAGCAGGATTCGCTCCCGGCCGGGTTCAGGCGGGTGGAAGGAAAGAACGTCGCATGCAGCGGTACAAGCTCGCACGGGTCCGCTGGCACGTCGGCCAGACGCTTCTTCCGGAGCATTTCGTCGCGCAGGAGGACGCGCTGGACGCGGAGATCCGCCTCCACTCCACGCTGTCCGGCCTGCCGTCCTACGGCGTCGCGAACCTGGCCTGGAACGAGTCGCTCCTGCAGAGCGGCAGCCTGTCCATCTCCGCGCTCACCGTCGTCACCAAGTCCGGGGACCTGCTGGACGTCCCGGGCAACTCCGTCATCTCGCCCCTGTCGCTGGAAGCCGTGGGCAAGACGGAGTTCATCGTCTACCTGCACGTGCTCAAGGAGACCGTCAGCGCGGAGGGCATCCGCCTGTACGCGGATGATCCGCCGGTGCTCCAGCGCGTGCTGCACAAGCTGCAGCTGTCCACGGAGCCGGTGCTGGACGGGACCATTGGCTCCCTGGGGCTGGCCGCCGTGTCGCAGGACGAGGACGGCGCGTGGCACACGTCTCCGGACTGGGTGCCGCCGCTCTTGCTCGTGGGGCCCAACCCCTTCCTGGAGAAGCTGCTCTCCACGCTGGACGACCTGCTGGATCAGGTGCGCCAGCAGTTGCTCACCAACATCTCGGACACGTACCTGCGGACGGACCGGCTCACCAACGCGCGCCGGGCGCTCTTCGAAGTGCAGCGGCTCATCGCGCTGCGCCGGGACATGTTCCGTCAGGTGTACGTGCACCCGTACCACCTGTTCGACGCGCTCCGCCGGCTGTACTTCGAGGCCTGCTGCTACCTGGAGATGCTCCCGGACGAGCAGATGCCGGTGTACCAGCACGAGGGGCTCAACGAGGCCCTGGGCGGGTGGATCCGCCTGCTCACGCGCAGCTTCCAGCCGGAGGCCACGCGCTCCACGCACAAGGCCTTCCAGGCGAAGGAAGGGCAGTTCCAGATGACGCCGCTGCCGCCGGAGATCCGCTCCGCCAGCGAGGCCTACCTGCTGGTGCAGCGCACCCAGCCCGGGGAGCGCACGCCGCTGGACGGCGTGAAGCTGGCGAGCCCCTCGCGGCTGCCGCTGGTGCGCCGCCAGGCCCTGAAGGGCGTGCCCTTCAAGCACGTGCCGTATCCGTCCTTCCCTCACGCGCTGGGGCCGGAGATTGACTGGTACCTCCTGAGCAACGGCGAGGAGTGGCAGCACGCGCTGCGCGAGGACGGCCTGGCCTTCTACGTGACTCCCGCGCTCCGGGGCGCCCAGACCTCGCTGTTCTGGCGGAGGAGCTAGACGCCATGGCGCGCGCACCCTTCCTGGACAAGTTCGCGACCCGCAGGGAGCGCACCAACACGCGCGACAGCCTGGAGCACGTGATGCGCAACATCGAAGCCGTGCTCAACACGAAGAAGGGCTACGGCTTCTTCATGCACGACTTCGGGCTGGGCGGGTACACGGAGAAGCTGGGCACGCGCGAGCTGGTGGAGGCGCTCACCGCCGAAATCCAGCAGGAAGTCACCCAGCACGAGCCCCGGCTGGTGGAGCCGGAAGTGAAGCTGCGCGGCCGTGACAGCTCGCTGTGGCTGTACTTCGACTGCAAGGGCACGTTCGACGGACAGCCCTGCCACCTGTCGCTGATGTTCCACTCCACCACCGGCCGGGTGCGCGTGCAGGCGGAGGACACCTGATGGCCTTCGCCGACCGCCTGGACCTGGGCCTGACGCTCACCATTGGCGGGACGGCGCACGCCATCCCTTCCGCGGACGTGCTCGCCTTCGAGCTGGATCTGCACGGCTGGGGGCACGAGGGGAGGGTGGAGTTCCGCGTGCTCGACGAGACGGGGCACGGCGGGCAGAAGCAGGACAAGCTGCTGGCGGACTTCCTCAAGCCGGACCTGGCGGAGGTGGCGCTGGAGCTGAAGGCCGTGCACTCCGACACGGCGACGAAGCCCACCTTCACGTCTCTGAAGGTGAAGGGGCTGGTGCAGGAGAAGTCGCTCACGGAGGAGGCCGTCGCCCAGGCCAAGGGCGCGGGCATCACCTACCGGCACTACACCGTGCGCTTCGTGGACCCCGCGCGGCTCTTGTGGACGCAGCATTACCCGTGCGTGCTCTACACGCAGAAGACGCTGCAGAACGTGCTGGACGCGCACAAGGGCGACAAGATCGCCCTGGCCAATGACTGGGCCGCGCAGCTGGACAAGACGCTGCCGCTCATCTTCCTGGGCCTGGCCCCGGAGTCCGGCGCCAGCTTCTACGACTGGGCCATCTGGTTCACGCACACGCGCAACGGCGTGCTGGCGTACGACTACACGTCGCAGGGCTACCAGTTCCGCGCGACGAAGGACGCCACCGGCACCCCCATCACCTTACGCGCGGCGGACGTGGACCGGGTGTCGGTGGTGTTCCCGGAGGTGGCGCGCCACGACGTGGCCATCCTGAATGCCGCCGCGGAGAGCCCCAAGAACCAGGCCATCACCAACGCCCAGGCCGTCACCGGCGTGCGCCAGGACGTGCTCCTGCGCACGGACATCGCGGACGACGTGCAGGCCCGCGTGACGCTGGAGACGGCACGCCTCAAGGTGCGAGGCCTGGAGGTGGAGCTGGACTGGAACCGCTTCCCGGCGGTGGCCTTCGCCCCGGGCGCGCTGGTGAAGCTGCCGGACACCGCCGGGTGGAAGGCCGCGGGCGTGCCGGCCACGGAGGACTTCCGGGTGCGCCGGATGAGCCTGCGCGCGGAGCCGCTGCCCGTTGAGGAGGGAGAGATCCCGGCGGGCGGGGACGCGTCCGGTCCCGGTCCCGGAGGAGACGAGCCCGTGCGGCGGCCGAAGCCGGAGAGCCGCTTCCTCATCTCGTTCACCACGCGGCTGGAGAAGAAGGCGGAAGCGCACGTGGACCTGCCGCCCTTCACCACGCCGGTGTATCCGCGCTTCGTGGAGGGGCTCATCGTCAGCGAGGTGGGCGAGAAGAAGGACGAGACCTGGCAGGCGTACACGGACGAGGCCACGTCGCTGGACAGCTACAAGGTGAAGCTGCCGCTCTTCGCCAATCAGATCGTCCAGGTGCCCTTCAACGCGAACCTGCAGCCGGGGCACTTCTACTTCCCGGCCTACAAGGGCGCCCGGGTGCTGGTGGCGCTGGACTTCCTGCGCGCGTGGCTCAAGCGCAACCTGGACTGGCGGGCGGGCGCACGGCTGCCCTCGGACGGGCAGGGCGTGCACCTGCTCGTCGGGAAGACCACGACGAGCGGCACGTCCATGCGGCACTTCTACGAGGACAACAAGCCGCTGTGGCGCCTGCAGCGCACGAACGAGAGCGACACAGAGAAGGTCGAGCTCAAGGAAGGCAACCTGCTCATCCTGGTGAAGGAAGAGTCCGCCTGAGGCGGGAGGGACGATGGGAGCTTCAGGACCGGGAGCGGCAGGCACGCTGGTCTGCAAGATCGAACTGGACAAGAAGGGCGGCATCACCGTCCAGGTCGACAACGGGGATGATCAGATCACCCAGACCATCGTGATGGACGGCACCAGCATCACCATCACGGTGAAGGGCCAGCAGGAGACGAGCACCATCGTGCAGAAGCAGGACAGCATCGTGGTGACGGTGAAGGACCTGACCTTCGACACCGACACCATCACGATGAAGTCCAAGGGCGTCTCCAAGTGGACCAGCCAGGACACGCTCACGGTGGAGAGCACCAAGGACATGACGCTCAAGACGAGCGCCAAGCTCACGCAGACGGCCACCAGCGACGCGAAGCTGTCCTCCAGCGCCAACGTGAACATCGAGGCCACGTCCAAGCTGGCCATGAAGGGCAACATGGGCGCGGAGATGGTGACCTCCGGCGGTGAGGCGAAGGTGGACGGCGTGACGCTGAAGCTCGCCGGCAAGTCGCAGGCGGAGATGTCCGGCGCGATGACCAAGGTGTCCGGCACCGGCAAGCTCGATTTGGAGAGCTCCGGCATGGCGAACCTGAAGGGCTCCATCACCAGCGTGGGCGGCACCCTGGTGAAGCTGGGCTGAAGACGGCTGACTCACACATGGCAACGACAGACGTACGGCGGGAGAGCGGGCGGTGAAGGACTTCTCCGAGAAGATCTACCTGGATTTCCTGTCGGAACTGGACGGGCTGGAGCGCTTCCGTCAGCGCTTCCAGGAGCGGCACCCGGCGGCCCCGTTGGATCGCGAGGACCCGGACGTGCGCCGCCTCATCGAGGCGATGGCGTTCTTCTCCGTGCAGACGCGGCACGCCACGCTGCACAACCTGCGCTCCACCTGGCGCCGGCTGTTCGCGGGCTTCTTCGACTTCCTCCTGGAGCCTGTGCCCGCCGCCGCCATGGCGCAGGCCGTGCCCACGGAGAAGATGGTGGAGCCGGTGCTCCTCACCCGGGGCACGGAGCTGCGCCTGACGCCCGCGGAAGGGGTGTCCGGCTCCTTCCGGCTCCAGCGCGACCTGCGCGTGATGCCCATCTTCCTCAAGGGCACGGACGTGGTGCCGCAGGTGAGAAGCGGCCACCGGCTCATCCTCCGCTTCGAGTCCCGCTTCGCGCGCAAGGACCCCATCGACGTGCTCAGCCTGCACGTGCGGCACCTGGACGACTACCGCTCGTCTCTGGCGGTGTTCCATGCGCTGCGCAAGCACGTGAAGCAGGTGAGCGTCGTCTACGACGAAGAGGCGGATGAGCACTCCGTGGGCAGCCCCTGCGAGGTGTCCTTCAACCGCGACCCGCCCGCGCCGGACGACAGCGGCCTCTACGCGCACCCGTTCCAGCGCCTGCGCGCGTTCTTCCAGTTCCCGGAGCAGCAGCTCTTCGTGCACGTGAAGGTGCCGCCGCCGCGTGGCAGCTCCTGGATGCGGTTCTGCATCTGCCTGGACCTGGACAAGGACTGGAACATCGGCCGCTCGCTGCACCCGGACTTCTTCCAGCTCTTCACCGTGCCGGTGGTGAATCTCAAGGCGGAGCCCGCGCAGGTGGTGGTGGCGGACGGAACGCGCGCGGAGCACCCCATCATCAGCATGAGCGCGGGGCGCGAGTTCACCCTGCACTCGGTGACGGGCGTCTTCGAGATGACCAAGGCGGGCCTGGCCCCGCTGCGGCCCGCCTTCCTGCCCGGCAAGGGCCCCAGCTACGAGGTGGACGAGACCTTCGACGAGAAGCTCGCCTCCCGGCAGAGCCTCATCGTGCGCATGCCGGAGGCCTTCACCGCGCCGCGAAAGATTGTGTTGGAGGCGCTGTGGCACCAGCCGCAGTTCTCCGCGCAGGCGGCGGGCAGGGTGGAGGTGTCCGTGCCGGGCCGCCACATCGAGGGCCTGAAATGGCAGACAGTGGGCAGCCTCCAGCCCCACCGCGACAGCGTGCTACGGGATGATGTCGAGGCGTTGACCCAATTCCTCGCGTGGAAGGCAAAGCCCACGCTGGGCCGCGACGAGGTGGTCGCCCTGTTGGGTCACCTGGGGACCCCCGCGGAGAGCCCGTTCCGCCGCGTCCTTCCATGGCTCAAGGAGTTGAAGTTCAGTGTGGTGCCCGACAGCGCGCTCAAGGGTTCGGGGATCCGCCACGCATACGAAGCCGTGATGGAGCCCTTCGACCAGAGCTTCGAGCCTGTCGTCATCTGCTTTCTTGAGCAGTTGAGGGACCTGCTTGATGCTTGGAACAACGAGGCGACTGTTGATCTCAAGGCCTCGGTGGCGGGTCTGGGGCCGCTACAGCTTCCAACATAGTCAAACACTCTCATGAAACTGGAGCATTGGAACGCACTCCTGGCCACGCAGCGTCGCGTGCGCCAGCTCCTCGACCGGGCCCTGCCCGCCGAGCCCGCCCCGGGTGCGCGCCGGCCGCAGGGCAGGGTGGGGCAGGAGGCGCTGGGCCACCTGGAGCAGGCGCTGATGGTGGAACTGGAGCGCCTGCGCGCCGCGTTCGGCGCGGACTTGCGCCCGGACGAAGTGGAGGATCTGATCCGCCCCTTCGTCTTCTTCCTGGATGAGTGGGTGCTGCGGCGGTTGTCGGACGCGGAGCAACATCTCTGGCCGCTCCTGCAGCAGAACCTGTTTCAGGTTGATGCAGGCGGAGACCTCTTCTACGAGTTCGTGGAAGAGAAGTTGCGTCGCAACGATACGCCCTCCATCGTCTTCGAGATGATCCGCTTCTGCCTGGCTGCGGGCTTCACGGGCCGCCTCGTGGGGCAGCCGGAGCGCATCCGCGAACTCAAGGACCGCATCTCGCAGCGCATCCCGCAGCCGGCCGCCATGGCGCCGCCCGCGCCGGTGGTGCCCGCGACGGTGCCCACCGTCTATGACTTCCCGGTGCACTACTACGCCGTGACGGCGGCCATCGTGCTGGGGCTGCCCGTCTTCCTGTGGTGGGTCTCCAATTGAGGCCGTTCCCGACACACGACAGCCGGCCTCCCGCGCCGGCCCCCAAGGCTCCGCCCAGGACGCTCGCGCTGCTGGACGCGCTGGAGCAGCAGGTGGGCGCGGAGCTGGGGTCGCTGAAGGAGGGCGTGCAGCCGCTGCTGGACTCCGTGCGTGAGGGCCTGGTGGCGCTGGATCCGCCCGGGGACGGGATGCTTCCGTCGCCGCAGGAGCAGGAGAAGCTGCGCGCCAGGCTGACCTCCACGCTGGAGGAGGCGGAGGACGTGCTGGAAGCGCTCCAGCTGGCCGTGAAGCCGGGCGGAAGGAGCGGCGGCTGACGTGGGCGCGCTCCAGTCCATGCTGGCGGCCTTGAAGGCCCACTGGGTGCTCGTGCTGGGCATCGTGGTGGTGCTCGCGGCCATTGGCGTGGGCGTGACGCTGTGGTGGCGCAAGCGGCAGCAGCGCGGCCCGGCGCTCGGGAGCGAGCAGAAGCCGCTCGGGTCGGGACAGCTGCTGGCCATCCGCAAGCAGTTCCTGGCGAAGCTGCCGTGGCGCTTCCGCGCGTCCGTGCGGGACTTCCCCACGCTGGTGGTGCTGGGTCCGGCGGGCAGCGGCAAGTCGGACCTCATCGAAGCGGAGGTGGACTGGGAGCGGCAGCAGCGCCAGTTCATGCCCAGCTACACGGACGACCCGCTCCTCAAGGTGTTCCTGGGGCCGGAGGTCGTGGTGCAGGAGCTGGCCGCGCCCGTGCTGGAGGACGACTCGCTCCATGCGCGGCGCGCGCTGCGCAGGTTGTGGAAGGCCACCTTCGGGCGCCGGCACGTGGGCCGGGCCGTCATCGTCCTGAAGGTCAACTGGCTGCTGGAGACGTCTCCGGACGAGGTGAAGCGCGTCACCCAGCTCTTGCGCGGCAAGGTCAACCTCCTGTCGGAGGTGTGCCAGTCGCCCGTGGAGACGCGGCTGGTCCTCACGCACATGGACACGCTGGACGGCTACGCGGATTTCGCGCAGCTGCTCCGGAAGAACGGCGTGCCGCTGGAGCTGACGGTTCCGCCGCCCGGCAGGGAAGGGGAGCTGGGCGAAGCGCTCCAGCCCATGGAGAAGTACCTGGCGCTGGGCCTCACCTCGCTGTCGCCGGACGCGTTCGAGCGGCTGGCGTCGTTCTACTCTCGCGGCGGAGAGGCCTTCGCGGCGCTGGGTCGCTTCGTGTCCACGCTGCTGGAGGGCGGCTCGCTGGCGTACCCGCTGAAGCTCCAGCGCGTGTTCCTGTCCTCGGGCGGAGCGGATGCCCAGCCCACGGGCGCGCTGGCGGTGCAGGCGGATCAACCGGCGGAGGTGCTCGTCCGGGACTACCGCTGGACGCACCTGCGCCGGTGCGCGGTCATCCTCGCGGTGGGGTGCCTGCCGGTGCTGCTGGCGTACGCGCACTTCTACCGGCTGCTCCTGCGCGCGCAGGACAAGCTGGACGCGTTCCAGGTCACGGTGCAGCGGCTGGAGGAGCGCAACCAGAGCGTGTCCGGCTCCGTGGTGGAGTCCCAGACGGGCGACGCGGTGAAGGCGATGGAGGACCTCTGGAGCGCCACGCGCTACTGGCCGCCCCTGGAGCACAGCTTCACCGACGAGTGGGCGGAGCTGCGGGCGCGGCTCGCGCGCAGCATCCGGATGTCCTACTTGAAGCCGATGCTGGAGAAGTGCCAGGACCAGTGCCGGCGCTGCCCGGGCCAGATTCCCGGCTGCCAGCCCGCGCCCGCCTTCGCCAACCGGGGCACGCGAGCCACGCCGCTCGTCCCGGCGCCCTCGGCGGATGACAGCTGCCACATGGAGACGCTGTGCCGTCCGGAGCAGGTCCTCTACACGCTGGGCGTACTCTACGCCTCGCGCAACGAGGACCTGGGCCAGTTCGTGCTGCGCAGCGTGCACGGGACGCACAAGAAGCAGCTCGGGTGGACGGCGGAGGCCTTCGGCTTGAGCCTGGCCAGCACCGACCAGGAGCACAACTGGCTGGAGGCGATGGGCCTGGCGGAGCCGATGATCGCCAACTACGTCATCGCCAGCGACAAGCCCTTCGACGAGAACGTCCCCTGGACGCGCTGGCCCTTCGCCTGGCTGACCATGGACGGCCTGCTGGGCCCGTGGCGCGACCACTTCATGCAGCTGCAGGAGACGCTGTCCGCGAAGGAGCTGGACCTGGCCCGGTGGCGCGCGCTGGCGGACGACCGTGAGCGCCTGCGCGCCTCGCTGGCTGAGAGCGCGCCGTACAGCTCCGCCCGCAAGGTGATGGACCTCATCAACGCGTCGGACGCCGAGCCGGACGCCAGCCAGCTGAAGGGCGTGGGCAGCCTGTTGGACTCGCTGGACTGGCTGCGCCAGAACCGCCAGACGCTGGAGGCCATCCTGCGCATGGAGGACGAAACGGACGCCGCCCTGCGCGCCGCCGCCCGCATGACGCCCGCGGAGCTGCTCACCCGCGCGGACGGCCTCTTCGCCCCCAGCGACGGGGATGCGCGCTACCAGGTGGAGGTCCTCCGGCGCGACTTCGAGTTCCGCCCCATGGACGTGTCGCGGCAGCTGCTGGACAAGGTGCTGCGCTCGCTGAAGGAGACGGGCCGCACGCCGTTCAACGCGGATTCGTTCAACCCGCGCGCGGGCGAGACGACGTCGGAAGTGGCGACCGAAGGGGCGGGGGACGACGACACGGAGTTCACCAGCGGGACGGCTCCGGTGGTGGGCAAGGTGCTGGGCAAGGCCGCCTTCGAGGCGCAGCTGAGCCCGCTGGTGGACGAGTTCACGGAGCGGCTCGCCAAGTCCAGCCTGTCTCGCGAGGAGGCCGTGGAGCGCGCCACCTTCGTGCAGGGCAAGGTGCAGACCTTCGCGAAGCGCTACGGCCAGGACCTCTACGCGACGTACCGGGGCTACCGCTTCCGCACCACGCCGCGAGGCTCGCTGGCCAGCGACCTGTCCGTGCTGCTGCAGCCGTCGTCGCCGCTGGAGGCAATGCTGCGCGACGTGGCGGTCCGCGCCAGCGTGGGCCCGCTGGAGAGCGAGTACTACGCGCCCATGCGCGACGCGGTGGCGCCCTTCAAGCCGGTGGTGCAGCTGATGACGCCGGACAAGAGCGGCGTGCTCGTGGAGCTGGCGGCCTACACCACGCTGGTGTCGCAGCTTCAGCAGGAGCTGTCCGGCGCGAAGCCCGCGGCCGCGAAGCCCGCCGCTCCCAACGCGGCGCCCGGGGCCGCTGGCGCGACGGTGTCCTCGGCGGGCTCGCAGCTGGCGGAGATGCTGACGCCGGTGGGGCGCGTGGCGCTGAGCATGCTGCTGGAGGAGGAGGACTCGTACCTGCGCCGGGTGGACGCGTGGCTGGATCAGCACGGCCTGGTGGGCGAGTTCCGGCAGCCGTTCCGCCAGCCCTTCATCATCGTGCGCAACCGGGGCCGCGCGGAGCTGGAGCGCCTCATCGCGGAGCAGTGGACGTACCAGGCCCGCCGCACGCTGGACCCGCTGGTGAAGCGCTATCCGTTCAATCCCAGCGCGTCGCAGGAAGTGGATCCGGTGGAGCTGGAGGTGCTGCGCCGCAAGGACGGGGCCTTCTGGGGCTTCGTCACGCAGGTGCTGGCGCCGGTGGTGGAGGAGCGCGGGACGGACTGGACGCTGCGCTATCCGCTGAAGTCCCGGCTGCTGCTGCCGCCGCGCATGCTCTCCGCGCTGGGCCAGCTGGGCCGCCTGTCGAAGCTGTTGTGGGATGACGAGGGCAAGCCCCGGCCCATCCCCATGCAGGTGCGTCCGCTGCCGCTGCCGTCGGCGCCCACGCCGGACAGCTTCGTGACGCTGTCGTACCTGAAGTGCGGCGGGGCGGCGTCGTTCGGCTTCAACCAGCGGCCCGCGTGGGGTGAGTTCCCGCTGAGCTGGTGGAGCCCGCAGCCGTCGTCCATCGGCGTGGAGCTGCGCTCGCCGCAGCGGGATGGGAAGCGCTACCGCTCCATGGAGATGTCCGAGTCGTCATGGAACTGCTTCCGCCTGCTGGAGTCCGCGACGCTGACGGATCAGTCCAACGTGGTGTGGGTGCTGCCGGGACGCGGACTGGCGGCGAACGAGAAGGTTCTGGAGATCAGCTTCGGGTTGCGCGGCGAGCCTTGGGCGCCATTCCGTGGGGTGGTGCCATGAAGGGCAGGAGCGTGAGGCTGGCGGCGGGGCTGGTGACGGCGGTGGTGGCGGGCAGCTGCGCGGCGCCCAGCCTGACGGTGAACGTCAAGGCTCCGGCGGGCACCAACCAGGGCCGGCCGCTGTACATGCTCATCCGCACGGTGTCGAAGACGTCGATGACGGAGGGCTACGCGGACGTCGCGGCCAAGGTCATCAGCCCGGACGAGTCCGTGCTCCAGACGGTGGTCATCTACCCGAGCCGCACGAAGCAGGTGAAGATCCCCCTGCCGCCGGAGCAGGCGGTGGCGGTGAGCTTCCTCTTCACCACGCCCAACGGCGCGTGGCAGGCGCTGCTGGACGTGCCGGTGCCCAAGACGGTGGATATCGAGCTGCAGGAGAGCCGCATCCGCACGGACCTCCCGAAGGGCGTCCCGGCCCAGGAGTCCACGCCAGCCGTGCCGGAAGCCCCCAAGGCCCCGGCCGCGCCCAAGGCTCCCGAGCCGCCGATCTCCGTCGCCTCGCCCAAGTAGGACTCAGGACGCGAGCGCGTCCAGCTTCGGCCCCAGCGCGTTGAGCGCGGACGTCACCCGGCCGTTCGCCGCGGACACCGGCTTGGCGAAGGCGCCGGCCTGGAGCTGGGCGCCAATCGCGTCGAGAGGGGAGAGGAGCTGGGGCTTCTGTCCCGTGGCCTGGGTGGAGACGGAGTCCACCTGCGTCTGGGCGCCCGACTTCAGGCCCTCCGCGCGCTGCTTGAAGGCCGCGAGCACCTGATCCGCCTGGGAGGTGAGGGACGTCTCCGCGCTGCCGCGGGCCTGCTCCAGCGACGTCAGCCCGGCCGTCACGGACGTCTTCGTGCCGCCCAGGTGCGAATCCAGCCGGCCCTTCGCGGACGTCACCTGGCCCTCCGCCGTGTCGCGCGCGGTCTGCATGGCCTGCACCGCCGCGTCGATGCCGGAGCCCACCTGGGCGTCCAGGGCCTCCAGGCGCTGGGGCACCTGCGTGTCCAGCGGCGTCACCCGGGCGGCGACCTGCTGCTTCATGGCCTCGATCTGCTGCACGCCCTGGTCCTTCACGGTGCCAATCTGCGTGACGGCCGCGGCGACAATCTGGCCCACCTGCGCGGTGGCCTGCTCGATGCCCTGGAGGACGGACTGGGTGAGCGTGCCCATCTGCGTCACGGCCTGCGTCGTGGCCGTGTCGATCTGCGTCTGAGCCTGGGTCTGCACCGTCTCCACCTGAGAGACGATGGTCTTCTGCACCGCCTGGAGCTGCGTGCCCACCTGGGAGGAGAGGGTGCCCAGTTGCGTGGTGATCTGCCCCACCACCTGGCTGATGCCCTGCACTGCGGGGCTCACCAGCGGCTTGGGCAGGTCCGCGGCCGGGATGGCGTCCAGCAGGCCCATGGCCCGCTCCAGCAGCGACTCCAGCGAACCGACGATCTGCTGGAAGAGGGTCTGGAGCTGCTCCAGCATCTGCGGCAGCGCCTCGAACAGCGCCATCACCTGTTGCTTCAGGGCGCTGATGGTCGCGACCAGGGTGTCCATCGTGGTGAAGGCCGCCTCCAGCGTGGCCTTCAGCGGCGCCTTGAGGGTCTCCACCGCCGTGAGCGCGCCCTGCACCACGCCGTCGATGGTGCCGCTCACCGTGGTGATGGCGGTCTCCACCTGCTTCTGCACCTGGTCGATGAGCTTCTCCACCGCCGTGAGCTGCGCCGTGACGCTGGCCACCTGTCCGCCAATCGTCTTGCCCAGCGTGTCCAGCGCCGTGTCCGCCTGCGTCTTGCCCGCCGTCAGCGACGGAGCCACCTGGGTGTCCAGCGGATCCACGATGGCGGCCGACGCCGACGCCGCGGCCATCAGCTGATCCACCAGCGTCTTGCGCTGGCCCGCCAGCACGGACTGCTGCTGCTGGTGGGTGTCCTTCGCCGTCGTGCCCGCGCTGACGATCTCCTGGTGCAGAGCCTTCAGCGCGCTCACGGGGTTCTTCACCGCGCCGTCCAGGGTGGTGGTGAGCTGGGTGCTCCGGCCCGTCGCCGCGTCGCGCGAGGTGGCCAGCCGCACCAGCACCGCCGCCAGCGCCGCCGCGAGGGTCGACCCCACGCCCGTGAGGTCCTGCGTGAGCTGCGAGCGCGTCTGATCAATCAGCGCGTAGCCCTGCACGCGGCGGGCCTCCGTCTCCTCCTTGGAGCCCTTGCGCTTCGCGAGCTTCGCGTCGAACGACTTCTTGTCCGCGTCGCACTTCTGGGCCACCTGCTGCTGGAGCGCGGTGAGCTGTCCCTGCGACGACTCCGCGGACGACTTCGCCTGTGCCTCCAGCCCCTGGCTCTTCGCCGTCGCCTCCTGGCCCAGCGACTCCGCCTTCGTGCGCGCCGTGGTGCTGGAGGCAGTCAATGCCTGCTGGTGGCCCTCCACCTCCGAGGCCAGCGCGTCGAAGCGAGGGGAGGGGTCCGCCAGCGTCACGTTCGCCGCGTTCACCTGCGTGAGCAGCGCCCCCAGCGACGCGCTGATGGAGGGCCGGAGCGCGGCGACCTGCTCCACGACGCCTTGAGCCAGCGTCTCCACCTCACCCTTCGCGGTGGCGAGGCGCGGCGTGATGCCGGAGCCGAAGCCCTCCACGGCCGCCTTGTGCTTCGCCACGGTGGCGCGCAGGTCGTTCATTTCAGCCCCGCGAGCGCGGCCTTGGCTTCAGCGGCGGCGCCGGAGAGCGCGCCCGTCTGGCCATCCACGCCGTTGAGCGCGCCGGTGAGTTTGGCGCGGGATTCGGCGGCCTTGCCCTTCACCTGGGCCTCCGCGGCGGCGAGCGCCGCGCTCGTCTCCTCCGTCGCCGCGTTCAGCTTCGAGTTCACCGCCGCCGAGGACTCCTTGTACGCCGCCGTCGCGTCGCTCACCGCGCCGTCCACGCCCGCGGTGAGGTCGCCCTTCGCCGTCTCCACCTGTGGCGTCACGTCGTACGTGGGCGTGGTGGCGGCGCCGCCGGGGTTCTCCTTCGTCTGGATGAGGAGGTGGCCCTCCGACAGGCGGATGATCTCCGTGTCGTTGGAGTTCACCCGCCCCAGGTTCCAGACCGGCTTGTTGTCCTGGAAGTCGTGCGTGAGCGCGGTCTGGTTCGTGCCGTTCTTGCCGAAGAGGATCTGATCCCCCTGGCTGTCCTGGGGCATGCGCACGCCTTCGCCCCAGTCCAGGAAGCGGTGCAGCGCCGCGTGGTCGAAGTGCAGCGCCACCAGCACGCGCTCGTTCTTGTACGGCGGGAAGTAGAACTCCCCCGGGAACTCACCGGGCTCCGCCGGCACGCTCACCGTCTTGTTCCACAGCGGAATCGCCACCCGGTAGTTCGTCACGGACGTCTTCTGATCATCCACCTGCAGGTAGATGCGGTCCATGGCCTCGCCGCCGGGGCTGTGCATCTTGCCCTCGACGTAGATGGGGTAGCGGGGCGGCCGGTACGCGGGCAGCTCCGGCACCGGATCCGACTTCTGCTCCAGCAGCACGGACAGGGAGACCGTGTAGCCCTGCATCGTCTCCTGCTGCCCGTCGTGCGGACCGGCCTGGAGCCCCACGCCGTCGAAGGCCAGCTCCGCGACGCGATGGTCCTCCCCCAGGCCCGTGAGGTCCGGGCTCCAGCGCCCTCCGTCCAGCTTGATCAACGCTCCCGGGTGCAGCGCGATGGGCGGCATGTCCAGGAACGTCAGCCGCAGGCGCCGCTTGCGCACGCGCAGGCGTCCCTTCTCCAGGGACTGACGCTGCTCCGCCTCCGTCGCGATGGGCGTGCGCACCAGCATGTCGTGCTGGATGCCCGCCACCGCCTGGGACTGCTCCAGCGCCACCGTGGTCGCCCCGGCCCCGAAGCCGTTGAGCACCCGCGTGCTGTGACGGATGACGGGCGGCATCTCCACGTCCACGCGTGACACGTGCTTGCGGCTGAGTCCGGTGACGGTGCCCGTGGCCGGCTTCTTCGCGGAGAAGGTGTACGTGTCCTTGGGGCTGTCGTAGGTGAGCACGCCGCCGCGCGTGTCCACGAACCAGAGGACGAAGTCGTAGAAGCTCGCGGCCGCATGGTCGTCGCCGATGCCCAGGCACACCATCGCGTGCTTCGCCTCCAGCGCGTCCCAGTCGTAGGTGAGCAGCAGGCCGCCGGGCTTGTGCGCGTCCAGCAGCTCCGACAGCTTCTTCGCCGTGTGCAGCTCCACAGGGCGGTGCTGCTTCCAGAGGACGCGCGCGGGGTCCTCGAAGGTCACCGTGTACTGGCGGAAGGCCACCGCCACGCTGTCCTTGTTGCCGTGCGCGGTTCCACCGACGCGCTTCTCCGTGACGATGCCCTGCACCACCAGCGGCGCGGGCGGCGGGTCGAAGACGCCGGACAGCGCCAGCCGCACCCGCACCAGGTCCGGCTTGCTGAACGCGGTGAACAGCGCCGCGTCCGCCTTCTCCAGCGCGGTCCAGAACGTCAGCTCGCAGCGGAAGCCGGTGGGCGTCATCCGCAGCGAGAAGTCCCGCACCTGGCCGCCCGGAATGGCGAAGGCCTGCTCGCCCGCGGTGACGGTCAGCTCCAGCTTCAGCTTTTCGGAGAAGGGGAGCGCCATGCCGTGTTCACCGGGCCTTCGCCTGGACCTCCTCGCGGGTCAACGCGCCCCGGGCCTCCAGCGCGTCCATCATCGCGCGCATCACGCGCGCCTGCTGCGCCACCATGCGCTCCAGGTCCGCCACCTGCTGCGTGAGCGCCTCCACCTTCGACGCCAGCTCCACGTCGCGCACCACGGGCGGCGGGGTGGGGGCTCGCGGCGGGGCCTCGGGCTGCTGCGGCGGGGCCAGCTCGAACGTGGCCTCGTCCATGCCGAAGCTCAGCGGCGTGGCGGCCGTGGAGGTGACCTCGCCGTGGTAGTGGTGCCGGATGGCGCGCTCGATGGAGGACGCCGTCGCCACCACGACCTGGAGCTTCTGGCCGGAGTGGAAGGCCAACTCCTGGAGCGACTCCACGTTGGTGGGATCCGACGTGGCCACGGTGAGCGTCTTGGTGCCGGGCTCGTAGGCGATGGGGAAGACGGTGTAGCGCTCGGCGATGTCCACGCGCAGCGCCTGGAGGGCGTTCGGCACGGGGACATGCGTGTCCAGGTTCACCGTGGGGATGGCCAGCTGCCGCGATAGGGCATGCACCATGGAGCTTTCGTCCACGACGCCCATCTGCACCAGGGTGAGGCCCAACCGGCCGCCCCACTTGCGCTGCTCGGCGAGCGCCGTCCGCAGCTGGGTTTCAGTGAGCAGGCCGGCGTCCATCAGGATCTCGCCCAACCGCCGCTTGCGATTGGGGCCCGGGCCGGGAGGAACAGAAGGGGGAGGATTCACGGCCGGGCAGCATATCAGTGCTGGACGTTCCCCAGGCCTTTGGTGGGTCACAAACAGGCCAGGGGGACGGGGATGGGATAGCCTGGGTCCCATGGTGCGAAGCCGAAGCGTCCTATTCGCCGCAGTCCTCGTCGCCTTCACCGCCGGGTGCGCCTCCCAGCGCCTGTCCGGCGCGGACCTGGACCGGGTCCACCGGCCCGCCTTCATCTCTCGCATCGAGGATGGCGCGGGCCCCAAGAGCAAGGTGTTCCAGGAGGACAGCGCGTACTCCGACAAGCTCAAGAAGCTGGAGCCCAAGGAGGCGGATCGCCGGCTCACCGTGAAGCTGCAGCAGGCGGTGACCCGCTTCGAGCTCTCCGAGCGCCTGCGCGTCACCACCCTGTCGCGCCTGCCGGAAGAGGCCCCCTGGACGGACGCGGTGGACCCCGCCCGGGTGGCCTCCGCGCTGGAGAGCTTCCTGGTGGAGGAGGTGCCCGCCAACGCGCCGGACTATGACCTGATGGCCCCGCTGGGCGCGGACACCATCGTGGAGTTCGTCATCCAGGACTACGGCATGCGCAGCGATGACGGGCACGCCGGGGCCTACCTCAAGGGATACGGGCGCATGTTCCGGGTGGACGGGCGCTCGGAGCTGTGGCGCCGGCCGTTCAACCTGGACGCGGTGGAGCAGGGCGCGCAGCACCTGGATCCGTTCAAGGTCGGCAAGGAGCCGGAGCTGTTCCGCCTGGCCATGACGGACCTGCTGGACAAGGTCGCGGACATGTTCGTGAAGGACCTGACGCCCCAGAACCGCAAGGGCGCGGCTCCCGCTGGCAGCACCGCGCCGGACACCGTGCCCTCCGCCGTCACGCCCGAGCCCACTCCGGCGCCGCCCACTCCGCCCGAACGCCAGCTGCCCCCGGGCGAGCTGCCGGATCCGGATCCCTAGAAGAGGGCGTGCTCGGCCAGGAGCACCCCCAGGCCCACCGCGAAGCTGATCAGCGTCACGGGCACGCCCACGCGCAGGTAGTCCATGAAGCCCATGCGGACCTTGCCGCGTGCGGCTTCGAAGACGATGAGGTTCGCCACGCTGCCCACCAGCGTGAGGTTGCCCGCGAGCGTGGAGCCCAGCGCGAGCACGTGCCACGCCAGCTCCGGCTCCTGCATGGATGGCACCCACGCGCGTGCCAGCATCACGAACGGCACGTTGCTGAAGAGGTTGGACGCCACCAGCGTCAGGCCCGCGAAGCCCAGCGTCTCGCGCCACGGCGGCCCGGCCATCAGCGGGGAGAACACGTGGCGGATCTCCTCCGCCCAGCCCGCCTTGTGCACGCCGTGCACGACGACGAAGAGGCTGGCGAAGAAGAGCAGCAGCACCCAGTCCACGCGCTCCAGGGCCTCGCGCGGCTCGTGCCCGGACAGGGACATGACCAGCACGCCGCCCGCGAGCGCGCTCCAGCTCATGGGCAGGCCGGCGAAGAACGCCACCACCACGCCCAGCAGGCTTCCCAGTCCCAGCGCGAGCAGCCGGCGGTCCACCTCCAGCGGGGGCGGGTGCGTTTCGAAGCGCGTGGACGGCAGCTCCTTGCGGAAGAGGTAGAGCAGCGCCACGGCGACGATGAGCGTGGAGAGCACCGCGGGCAGGGCCATGTACGCGGCGAACCGCGCGTAGCCCAGGCCGGACGCACCCTGGATCAGCATGTTCTGCGGGTTGCCGGTGAAGGTGGCCACGGAGCCGCTGTTGCTGCCCATGCACACCGCGAGCAGGTACGGCACGGGCGGCAGGCGGGCGTCCTCCACCACCACCAGCACCAGCGGCGTGAGGAACAGGCACACGGTGTCGTTGACGAGGAACGCGGACAGGAACGCGCTCACGAACGTCACGGCCACCAGGAGCAGCCGAGGCGTGTGCGCGACCTTGAGGGCCTTGGCCCCGGCGGCGCGGAAGAAGTTCGCCTGCGCCAGGTACACGGCCAGCAGCATCATCCCCAGCAAGAGGACGATGGTGTCCATGTCAATGGCCTGCTGGCCCCGGTCCGCGCTGTGGCCGAAGACCTCCGCGGGCGTGACGGCCCCGGCGACGACCATCAGCGTGGCGCCCAGCAGCGCGCCTCCGGGACGGTCCAGCTTGATGAAGGGCAGCCTCGCCCCGGCGATGAAGATGTATGTGAACAGGAAGATCGCGAGCGCCACGGGCGCGGGACACTAGGGTCCCCCCCGGAACCCCGTCGAGGCCCCCCGGAGCCGCCTGCCCAGCAGGGAATCGGGCCGGCTACTGTCGGGTGGGAATGTGGGTGATGGGCCCCCAAAAGACCGCCGTGCCAGGTCCTGACGCGCGTTGTCCTTCCGGGTACACGTCTGTACAGTGGCCGGCCCTATGAAGCCCGAGAAGGAAACCGAGGCCTTCTCCGGCCCGCGCCGCACGCCGTGGTCGGGAGCTCGCGGACTGGACGCCGTCCTCCAGGGATGGCGGACGGACCGGCAGGTGTGGCCGAACATCGTCCACGACGCCGTGACGCCGGCCCGCTCCGGTGTGTTCGCGCCGCTGCCGGAGGGGCTGTCCCCCCAGGTCCGTGACGCGCTCAAGCGCCGGGGCGTGGAGCAGCTCTTTTCCCACCAGGCCGAGGCCTACGAGCGGGCCCGCGACGGGGAGAGCCTGGTCATCGCCACGCCGACCGCGTCCGGCAAGAGCCTCTGCTACAACCTGCCGCTGTTGGACCGCTTCGCGCGCGAGCCGGAAGCGCGGGCGCTCTACCTGTTCCCCACCAAGGCCCTGTCGCGTGATCAGGAAGAGTCGCTGCGCGCGTTCATGCGCGAGGCGGGCCTGGGCCACGGCGCCATCACCTTCGACGGTGACACGCCGGGCGACGCGCGCCGGGCGGCTCGGGAGCGCGCGGGCGTGGTGCTCACCAACCCGGACATGCTCCACACGGGCATCCTGCCGCACCATGCGAACTGGGCGCGGCTGTTCGCGAACCTGCGCTACGTGGTGATTGACGAGCTGCACACGTACCGGGGCGTCTTCGGTTCGCACCTGGCGAACGTGCTGCGGCGGTTGCAGCGGGTGGCGCGGTTCCATGGGGCTTCGCCCACGTTCATCCTGGCGTCGGCGACCATCGGCAACCCGAAGGCGCACGCGGAGCGGATGCTGGGACGCGAGGTGGCGCTCGTGTCGGAGAGCGGGGCGCCATCCGGTGAGCGCCGGGTGCTGGTCTACAACCCGCCGGTGGTGAACGCGGAGCTGGGCATCCGCGCCAGCTATCTCAAGAGCGCGGTGCGGCTCACCTCGGACCTGGTGCGCGCGGGCGTGTCCACGCTGTTGTTCGGCCAGTCGCGCAACAACGTGGAGGTGATGCTCAAGTACCTCCGCGACCGGTTCGTGGAGGAGAAGCTGGACCCGTCGCTCATCCAGGGCTACCGGGGCGGCTACCTGCCGGGCACCCGCCGCGCGACGGAGGCCGCGATGCGCGCGGGCGAGGTGCGCTGCGTGGTGGCCACCAACGCGCTGGAGCTGGGCATCGACATCGGCTCGCTGGACGCGGTGGTGTGCGCGGGCTACCCGGGCTCCGTGGCGGCGCTGGCGCAGCGCTTCGGCCGCGCGGGCCGGCGAGGCATGGGGAGCCTGGCGCTGCTGGTGACGTCCAGCGCGCCGTTGGATCAATACTTCGCGGCGGATCCGCGCGCGCTCACGGGCGCTCCGGTGGAGCACGCGCGGATTGATCCGGACAACGTGGAGATCTTGGTCCAGCACCTGAAGTGCGCGGCGTTCGAGCTGCCCTTCGAGGAAGGGGACGCCTTCGGCGACGTGCCGGTGGAGAACACCACGGAGGCGCTGGACTTCCTCACGCAGCACCAGGTGGTGCACCCGTCGCAGGCGCCGGAGGGCGGACGGCGGATGTTCCACTGGTCGTCGGACGCGTATCCGGCGCACCACGTGTCGTTGCGCAGCGTGGGCTGGGACAACGTGGTGGTCATCGAGCGCGGCACGGACAAGACGCTGGCGGAGATGGACTTCCGCTCGGCGCATACGCAACTGCACGAGCAGGCCATCTACCAGCACGACTCCGAGCAGTATCAGGTGGAGATGCTGGACCTGGAGAACCACAAGGCGTTCGTGCGCAAGGTGGCGCCGGACTACTTCACGGACGCGATGACGAACGTGCGCGTGAGCGTCATCCAGGAGGACCAGGGCGCGCCGCTGGGGCCCGCGCTGCACGCGGGGCTGGGCGAGGTGTCCGTCATCGAGAAGGTGGTCGGCTACAAGAAGATCAAGTTCCACACGCACGAGAACGTGGGCTACGGCGACGTGCGGTTGCCGGAGATGCAGATGCACACGTCGGCGCTGTGGCTGACGGTGCCGGAGGCGGTGGTGCGGAACATGGACGCGCCCCGGCCCGCGGTCATCGACGCGCTGCGAGGCCTGGGTTCCGCGCTGCGCACGGTGGCGTGCGTGGGGTTGATGAGCGACCCGCGCGACCTGGGCCGGACGCTGGGCAGCAAGGACGAGCCGGACGGTCCTCCGCGCAAGGACGGAGGCGTGGGCTTCGATCCGACGCTGTTCCTCTACGACAACGTGCCCGGCGGAGTGGGGCTGGCGGCTCGGCTGTACGACCAGCGAGAGGAGCTGCTCCTGCGAGGGCGCAAGCTGCTGGAGTCGTGCCCGTGCGAGGATGGGTGTCCGGCGTGCATCGGGCCGGCGGCGGGTGGGCAGCCGGGGAGCGCGCCGTCGGGGTCGCATCCGCGCAAGCGGCTGGCGTTGGAACTGCTGGCGGCGCTCGGCGTCGCCGGGGTGCAGTGAGGAGCACGGGCGCGGCATGGACCTGAAGCGCAAGCTGTCCCGACTCACCAGCGCGGGCCCCGGCACTCAGGCCCGGGCGCCCGTGAACACCGTGGCGGTGGCTCCGGGGGTGGAGACACCGGCGGTGGAGGCGCGCGCGCAGGATGCGGCGGTGTCTCGGATTCCGCCGGTGGAAGAGGCGGGGACGACCACCCTCGCGGAGGTGCTGGTCCAGGCGCTGCGCAAGCGCATGTCCATGGACGAGGAGGGTGAGCCTCCCCTCGAGGTGCCTCCGCCTCGGGATGTTCCCTCCCAGGAGGCAGGGCGCGCGGACGGCCTCGTGGACCTGCGCGAGGAGGCGCGGCGGCGGTTCGCGGCGAAGCGGGGCGGCGCGACGGAGCCCGGTGCTTCGGATCCCCGGGTGGAAGAGCTGCGCCAGATGCTGTCGTTCTGGGCGGAGCGTCAGGGCACGGCGTCCGCTCGGAAGGCGGTGGCGCCGGTCCCCGAGCCGCGGGCCCTGCCAGTGGAGGCGCGGGCGACGCCGCATGGCACGGTGCACGTGGCCGAGCAGGTGTATGCGCCGGACCACCGTCACGGCACGGCGCCGGTGGCGGCGGCGCTCGACGTGGAGGCGCGGCTGGTCGCGGGGCTGGCGCTGCATCCGGAGCTGGAGTCGGTGGACTTCACGCGGATGCTGATGCTGGACACGGAGACGACGGGGCTCGCGGGCGGCACGGGCACGGTGCCGTTCCTGGTGGGCCTGGGCTGGTTCGAGGGCCGCTCGATGCGCGTGCAGCAGCTCTTCCTGCGGCGCATGGGAGAAGAGGCGCCCATGCTGCGCCTGCTGGCCGAGCGCATGGCGTCGTCGTCCTGCCTCGTCACGTACAACGGCAAGAGCTTCGACTGGCCGCTGCTCCGCACGCGCTTCGTGCTCAACCGGGTGCCGGTGCCGAAGGAGCTGCCGCACCTGGACCTGCTGCACTGCGCGCGGCGCGTGTTCAAGCACCGGGGCGAGGGCGCCCGGCTGGTGCACCTGGAGTCGAAGGTGTTGGGGCATCACCGGGTGGGGGACGTGGACGGCTCATTGATCCCGGAGCTGTACTTCCGCTTCCTGCGGGGCACGGACGGGTCGGAGCTGGTGCCGGTGCTGGAGCACAACCAGAAGGACCTGCTGCTGCTGGCGGCGCTGATGGGCGATCTGGTGCGCCGCTTCCAGTCGGAAGGCACGGAGCGGCAGGACCCCCGGGATCTGCTGGGCTTCGCGCAGGTGGCGGAGAGGGCAGGGGATGCGGCGCGGGCGCTGACGTTCGCGAAGGCCGCGGCGGAGAGCGGAGGCCCGGTGGGAATCGAAGCGCTGGTGCTGGCCTCACGCCTCTGCCGTCGCTCGGGAGACTGCGAGACGGCGGTGGCGCACCTGCAGCGGGCGCTCACGTTCGCGAAGCCCGGGCAGGGCGCGGTGCTGCACCTGTCCCTGACGAAGCTCTACGAGCACTCCCTCAAGGACCTGCCCCGGGCCCTGTACCACGCCAGGCTCGCCGCCCCCGTGGAGCTGCCCGAGGACCACCAGCTCCGCCTGGAGCGCCTGGAGCGCCGGCTGTCGCGTCAGGGAGCCTGAGTGTCAGGCCGCCCCGCGTCGGGGGCGACGCCAGCGTCCGAGGATGCGTCCAGGAACGGCAGGGGACTCCGATGCGCCGGGTCGAAGGAGGGTGAGACGCCAGGGGCGGCTTTCTCCATGACACCGCCATCCCAGGAGGGCGCGTACGGCTCCATCCCATCCAGAACACGGCGGAGAATTCGGCCATCACGGCTGATGGCATACCGGACCCCAGAGTCGAGTCCCGGCTGGACTCCGCCGCACGCCGAAGGGTCCACATCGATGCGAACGAAGACGATGTCTTCACGCTGGATGACCCTGAAGACATGAGATGTGCGCCGTTCCGCACAAGGCGCATCAGACGAGTCCGGAGGCAGATGGTCATCCGCCGCCAGGGTCAGGGCACGGAGCACGGCTCCATCCAGCACGACGGGCTGCTCGGATGTGCCGACCTGGATCGGCGCCTGTTCGAAGAACTGCGGGAAGACAAGCGAACGGTCATCCTCCACCGGGGCCGCGCCCGCCACGAACCCACGTGCACACCCGGCGGCGGCGATCCCCAGCAGAACCAATGACGCGCTTCGATTCATCTTCCGCGTTCCTCCATCGCGAAGGCCCCTGTCCCTATTCGCGCACGATGCGATAGCGCGCACTGTCCAGCCACTCCACCCGACCGATGATCTGTCGGCCCCAGCCGTCATCGCTCCGCAACCATCGCAACAACTCTCCAGTCGCGGGGATGTACTGGAAGAACCCGTCACAAGGCGGGTGCTCCAGGCTATCGGAGCGGGAGAAGAAGGCGACGATGGAGAGAGGAATCTCGCCCGCGTGCGTCTTCACGGTCACCCCATGCTCGATCGCCATGTCGACGATGAACCGGATGTCTCGGTCCGACAACACGTTGTCGTAGGGGTGATTGTGGAGGACGAAGACGTAGCCCAGGCTGTTTGGGGCATATCGCGCGTCGTCCACGCTCGACGGGAGGTTGCAAGTGCGCTTCTGGGGATCGTCGTGCAGCGCTCCCGCAGCGAGCATGCTCATCTCGTACTTCCGGTCCGGCGTGTAATACAGCCATGCGCAGTACTCGCGCGAGAGGCGCCAACGCAGCTGGAAGTTCTGCCCGGACGGTCTGCCCGCGGTGGCTTGCGGCTTGCCCAGGATCAGGGGACATGCGGCCTGTAGGGCATCCGAGAACGAATCGAATGGGCCGAAAGCGGGCATGGGGCCCGGGATGCTCGCAAGTGGAGCCCCGTTGGAGCCCTGAACGACTCCTGGAATGGGACGCGGGCTTCCACAGCCCAGCACCAGGGCTGTGAGGAGCGAGACAAAGTCCGCCTCACGGCAGTGCATCACGCAAGCCCGGGAACCACGCGACGAGCAGCCGCTGTGTGCCCAGCTTCACCTGGACCCGGCCCCACTCGCCGTCCTGGTAGACGCGACTCTTGCCGTCCCGCTCGTAGTTCCGGGCCGGCACGTGCGCCCGGACCAGCACCGCGCCTTCCGGGTACGCCCCGGCTCGCCGCTGCGCCTTCGCGAACTGGAGCGACTCCTCCGGACCTTCCACCTGCTCGATGACCGCTTCGAGCGGGTAGGGCATGTCCGGCAGCTGGAACTCCAACGGCATCCCCGGGGCCAGCTCCTGCCGGTACTCCTCCGGGAGCAGCACGGAGAGCGACGGCAGCACGTCCTTGTTCAGCAACGACACCACCGGCTGCCCCGCCTCCACCTGGGCGCCCTTCGTCACCTCCACCCGGCCCACGATCGCCTTCAGCGGCGCCACCACCTCCGCCGCCCCGGACGCCGTCTCCAGCCGCGCCACCACCTGCCCGGCCTTGACCGACGCGGTCAGCCCCACGTCCACCGACATCACTCGCCCCGCGGCCGGGGCCGGGACGTCCACCCACTCGCCCTGCTGAATCAGCACCGGGCCACGCGCGGAACGGTCCACCCGGACCATTCCCGCGAGCACCCCCAGCGTCACCACCGCTCCCACCGCGCTCCAGGCCCATGCCCGCCGTGAAAAGCGGGACGTCGGCTTGGGGGAAGAGGGGACAGGCGGAGGAGAGGACTCGGGCCGTGGATCCATGCTTGGTACAGGATGATCCATCCCGGCCTCATCGCGCCAGGACTGGTTGGAACGCGGGATTCACCGCCAGGCCTTCAACCGGGTTCCCGAAACTTGACGGACACGCACGCCTGCTCGCCCTACAGGGATGTATCCCTGCATCGTCCCGGGGCGCCTTGTGCCATGCTGCATGCGCCTCGTGGATTCCTCCTTCCTCAAATTCGGGTCCCTGGTCCTCGCCGGACTCCTCGCCCCGGGCGCGTTCGCGGCGGAGCCGACGCGCGAGGAACAGGTGCGCGCGGAGCTGGAACGCCAGCTGCGCGACATGGTCCCCGAGTCCCCTTCCGAAGTGCAGGTGCTCTTCGCGGGCTTCAAGCCCGAGGACGGCTACCGGCTCGTGGAGACCGACTTCCTCCTGGATGGCGAACCGCTCGCCGTCCCGGGGCTGGACGAGCTCAACGCGCCCGGCGTCCACCGGCTCGCGAACCTGAAGGTCGAACCCGGCGAGCACACCCTCGTCTCGCGCGTCACGTACACCAACGGCTCCTGGAGCCTGTTCAGCGAGACCAACGGCTTCCTCTGGAAGATCACCGCCTCCGTCGGCTTCCAGACCCAGCGCGGCCTGCGCGTCGTGGTGAAGGCCTCCCCCAGCGTGGTGCCCAACGCGCCGGATCCGCGCCTCAAGCTCAAGCTCACCCACGCCGTCACCGCGGAGATGATCCAGCCGCTGAAGGACGAGCCCGCCGTCGTCACCGCGCCGCCCGTGAAGCCCGCGCCCGTGGATGCCGGCGCCCCGGTGAAGGTCGCCCAGCCCACGCCGCCGCCGGACGCGGGCGTGAAGCCCACGACGACCGTCGTCTCCGTGACGCCGCCCGTGGAGCGCCCGCCGGTGGCCGCCAGCCGCCTGCGCCTCCAGGTGACGTCGAAGAAGCCCACCTCCGCCACCGCCTTCGTGCGCGGTCCGGGCGAGCCCCTCAAGCTCACCGTGCCCGGCAAGAAGCCGCAGGACGTGCCCCTGTCCGCGGGCGCGTACACCGTGGACCTCATCGCCGACGGCTTCCTCGCGCAGACGCGCCAGGTGGTGCTGGCCGCCGGGGCGGACACGTCGCTCGCCTTCGCGCTGGTGCCCGCGCCCAAGGCCGCCAAGGCCGCCAAGGTGCAGGAGGGCCGCATCGAGCTGCCCCAGCCCCTGAGCTTCGACGAGAAGAAGCCCGTGCCCGCCAAGGCCTCGCTCGCGGGCCTGGACCTGGCGGTGGACCTGCTCGTACGCGACCCGAAGGCCCGCCTGCGCATCGAAGGCCACACCGACTCGAAGGAAGTCCCCGAGCCCGCGCGCCAGAGCCTCTCCGACGCCCGCGCCCGCGCCGTGGCCGACATGCTGATCCGCGCCGGCGTGGCCCCGTCCCGAGTGGAGGCCGTGGGCCTGGGCGACCGCAGCCCCAAGGCCCCCAACCTGATTCCTCGCGGCCGTGAGCTCAACCGCCGCGTGGAGCTGGTGCTGCTGCGCCCCTGAGTCTTGAGGTTGCTGGAGGGCTCCTCTAGCGTCCCGGGCGTTCTTCGCCAAAGGGACGCGCGATGCCTCGCTACGAGTTCACGGAAGGCAGCTCCAGCAAGTTCTGGGAGATCACCCTGGAGGGCACCACGCTGACCAAGCGCTGGGGCCGCATCGGCACCGACGGCCAGGAGAAGGTCGAGGAGTTCGACTCCAAGGCCGAGGCGAAGAAGGCCTACGACTCGCAGATCCGCGAAAAGGAAGGCAAGGGCTACACGCTCGCCGAAGGCGGGGACAGCGACGGCGGAGAGGCCACCGCCGAGTCCGCCGTCAACCCGGACCTGGAGGCCGCCATCCTCGCGAAGCCCGACGACGTGAAGGGCTACCTCGCGTACGCCGAATGGCTCAAGGGCGAGGGTGACCCGCGCGCCGAGCTGATCCTCCTCCAGCACTCCGCGCTGGATGCGCCCGCGGCCACGCGCAAGAAGGTGGCGAAGCTCATCGAGGACCACGCCAACGAGCTGCTGGGCGAGTCGCTGATGGAGGCCGTCTCCGACGAGACCCTCAAGCTGGAGTGGCACCTGGGCTTCATCCGCGAGGCCCGCCTGGGTCAGGTGGACTACGACTCCACGGCGGACATCCCGGACCTGCTGGCCGAGCTGCTGGCCCATCCCTCCGCGCGGTTCCTGAGCCGTCTGACCCTGGGCATGGCCAGCTTCGACGGCGAGAACGATTACGACGAAACGCTGGCGGTGCTCGCGAAGGCGAAGCCCGCGCCGCCGCTGCGCTCGCTGTTCATTGGCGACTTCGAGTTCCCGGACGAGACGGAGATCTCCTGGACGCAGGTGGGCGACCTCAAGCCGCTCTACAAGGTCTACCCCCAGCTCCAGGAGCTGCGCGTGCGCGGCGGTGAGATCGGGTTCGGGAAGATCGATCTGCCGGAGCTGCGCTCGTTCACCGTGGAGACCGGTGGCCTCCACGAGGGCGCGGTGAAGGAGATCGTGAAGGCGAAGTGGCCGAAGCTGGAGTCGCTGGAGATCTGGTTCGGCCAGGAGAACTACGGCGCGAGCGGCGGGGTGAAGGAGCTCAAGCCCCTGCTCGACGCGGAGGGCGTGCCGGCCCTGCGCAAGCTGGGGCTGCGCAACTCGGAGTTCACCGACGAGCTGTGCGCGGCGCTGCCCAAGTCGAAGATCCTCGCTCAAATCGAAGAGCTGGATCTGTCCATGGGCACGATGAGCGACGCGGGTGCGGACACGCTGGCCCAGAACGCCAAGGCCTTCGCGCACCTCAAGACGCTGGACGTCACCCAGAACTTCCTCACGAAGGCGGGGCAGAAGACCGTGGCCAACGTCGCGAAGTCCGTGGCGAGTGGCAACCAGCGCACGCCCTACGACGAAGAATCGCGCTACGCCGCCGTGGGCGAGTAGTCCGTCTCCATGCCGCCGTTCCTGATCATCGGCAACCCCGGGAACCGGCGCGTCACGCTCTTTCAGGAGGCCCTGGTCCGCGCCGGGCTTCCTCCCGCGCACGTGGTGGCGTGGGAGACGGTGGCCCGCGCTCCCGACGTCCTCCTGGAGCTGCCCGACACGGAGCGCCTCGTCCGCATCGACGCGGCAGGGGAGGAAGCGGCCGTGGAGCGGGCCTTCCTCCAGCGAGGCTTCACGGATGCGCTCGGCGCGGGCTGCGACACCGTGACGCCCGAGCAACTGGATGCACTGCCGGATGAACACGGCCGCGTGTTGTGCCCCCGGCAGCACCACCTGGGCTTTCTTCGCGTTCTGGAGGACCTGACCCGGCGGTTCGCGCAGCGTCCCCACTGGCGCGTGCTGTCCGCTCCGGGCGCCATCGCGGACCTGTTCGACAAGCGGACCACTTCGCGCCGGTACGCGGGCCTGGGCATCCCCGTGCCGCCGTTCCTGGACGTGGCCCCGGGCACCCCGCCGGAGGCCCTGCGCCACGCTCTGCGCGAGGCGGGCTTCCGCGAGGCGTTCGTGAAGCTGTCCTGCGGTTCGTCCGCGTCGTGCCTCGCCGTGTACCGGCCGGGTCTGGCGCAAGGCTCGCTGCTCACCAGCCTGCACCGGGGCAGCACCGGCTGGTTCAACTCCCTCAAGGTGCGCCGCGTAACGGACGCGCGGGAGGTGGACGCGGTGCTGTCCTTCCTCCTGCGCGAAGGCTCTCAGGTGGAGGAGGCCCGGCCCAAGGCGCGGCTGGGTGGGGACATGTTCGACTGCCGCGTCCTCGCGGTGCGCGGCGAGCCCGTCTTCACCGTGGTGCGCCAGAGCCGCCTGCCCATCACCAACCTGCACCTGGGCGGCTACCGGGGAGACCTGGACGCCTTCCACGCGGCGGTGCCACCCGGCGAACTGGAGGCCGCGATGGAGAGCTGCCGCGCCGTGGCCCGTGCGCACGACTGCCTCCACGTGGGCATCGACCTGATGTTCGAGGACTTCTTCCACGGCCACCGTGTGCTGGAGGCGAACGCCTTCGGGGACCTGCTCCCCGGCCTCACGCGCGATGGCCTGTCCGTCTACGACTGGGAGATCCGCGAAGCGCTGCGCTGAGCCCCGCCCGTCCACAGCCGCGTCGCTGGCACGCGCTCCAGCAGCCCGGAGCCGAACACGCGATCCAGCTCCAGGTACTCCAGGTGCACGTAGCCGATGTGACACCCGCACGTGTCCTTCGAGCACGGACGCGGCTTCAACGCCGCGTCGAAGTCCGGCGCGTACACGTTGCCCAGCGGCTCCTTGATGAAGTGGCACCGGTACGCGGTGCCATCACCGTCCACCGACAGCACGGACTCGCCGCCACGGCAGGCACGGCCCAGGCTGGGGTGGCGCGTGTTGTTCACCGGGAAGAGCGGGTCGATGCGGGTGAAGCGCTCCACGTCCTCGGGCGTGTACGCGTCCAGGCCGTCCTTCACCGCGTTGATCCACAGGTACGTATCCTCGGGCAGCTCGCGGCGCAGGGCCTCCGCCTCGTCCGCGAAGCGCCGGAAGCCCACCATGCCCGCGCTGTGCCGCACGCCTTGCTCCGACAACCGCTGGCACTGCGCGAGGAAGCGCGAGCGCTTCATCCACTCCGGATGGTACGTGGCCCAGATTCCCAGCTTCTCCGTGCGGCAGTCCGTCAGCCAGTCCAGCCGGCAGGAGAGGTTCGTCTGCACCGCCGCGCGCTCCACGTGGGGCAGATGCGTGAGGCGCGCCAGGGCCTGCTGGTACCAGGGCCAGATGAGCGCCTCGCCCCACGGCGTGAAGAACACGGACACGGTGTCCTGCGTGCGCGACTCCACCCACTGGAGGAACCGCTCCAGGTCCGCGCGGTCCTTCGTGAGCTCCTCCTCGCTCTGCTTCCACTTGCCGAAGGGGCAGTACTCGCAGCCGTAGTTACAGCCGGACAGCGGGCCCCGGTAGAGCACGGTGAGCTTCATCGCCAGGCGTACTCCGCCTTGCGCGCGCGCACGGCCTCGGAGTCCAGCCAGGGGCCAATCAAGTCGGAGCGCTCCACGCCCGCCGGAGTGAGCTGGAACACGCCGTCCACGTCGCGCGCCAGTCCGTGCGCCTCCAGCTCCGCGAGCATCGGGAAGTCCGCCTTCGCGTCCGTGCCGAAGCGCTGGCGGTACACACCCGGGTCCACGCCCTCCGCCAGAAGTGACAGCACCAGGTGCCGGTGGCGCTGCTCGGCCGCGTCCAGCACGAAGCCGTAGCGGACTTCACCGAAGGAGGCCGTGTCCCGTTCGCTGTACGCCTGGATGATGCCGCGCACCTCGCGCGAGGCCACCGCGTACTCGGACGAGTAGTGCACCGCGCCCGTGTACGAACGCGCCCCCACGCCCAGGCCCACCATGCCGTCCTCCTGGCAGCGGTACACCGCGCCGCGAGCAGCAGGCGCATGCGCCGCTCGGAACATCCGCATGGACACCTGCGTGTAGCCGCGCGACAGGAGGAAGTCCCGGCCAGTCCGGTAGAGCGACAGCCGCAGGTCGTCCCACGCGCGCGACTTCTTGCCCAGGAAGGTGAGGGGCCGCACGTAGAGCGGGTAGAGGTACAGCTCCTCCGGCGCGTACCGCAGCGCCGCCTCCAGCGAGAGGAGGAACGTCTCCACCGTCTGGCCCTCGATGCCGTAGATGAGGTCCAGGTTGAGCGTGGGGAAGCCCGCGCCGCGCAGCAGGTCCAGTGTGGCCTCCACCTGCGCCGTCTGCTGCGGCCGCTTCACCGCGGCGACCTCCGACTCCAGGAAGCTCTGCACGCCCATGCTCACCCGGTCCACGCCCCGGGCCTTCAGCACCGCGACCTTGCCCGCGTCCACCGTCTCCGGCGACACCTCCACGGACATGGGCACGTCGCGAGGGTCCACGCCCAGCTCCGCCGCCAGGTCGAACACCGTCTCCAGCCCCGCGACGTCCAGCAGGGTGGGGGTGCCACCGCCAATCGCGGCCCGCGCGAACGTGGCCGGCCCCAGCGCTTCCTTCACCCGGCGGGCCTCGCGCTTCAGCGCGGCGAGCCACCCCTCAACGACGTCCTCCTTCGGGCCCGCGGCGGTGAAGAGGTTGCAGAACCCGCAGCGCATCTCGCAGAAGGGCACGTGCAGGTAGAGGAACAGCGCGTCCCGCCGCTCCTTCGCCCAGACGTCCTCCAGCGGCAGTGCGGGCGTGAGCGGGCGGTAGGCCGTCTTGTGCGGGTAGCCGTAGAGGTACGCCACGTACGGCGTCCCTTCGAGCATCGACTCCAGGCGCGTCATGGCGCCGAGTCTACCGGCAGCACGAACTCGCCATAGGGCACCGTCCACACCACCGGGTGCCCCAGCCGGTGACCCGTGTAGCCGTCCTCGCCGTACGCCGTGCCATGGTCCGAGCACACGATGCAGAACGCCGGGCCGCGCCTGCGCAGCGCCTGGAACAGGGGTGGCAGCTGACGGTCCACGTACGCCAGCGCCGCCGCGTGCGTCGCCTTGGAGTCCTCCGTGGCCCCGGGGACGTAGTGGCGGTTGGGCTGGTGCAGCGCGGAGACGTTGATGAACAGGAACACCCGCTGCTCCCGGGGCAATGCCCCCAGGATCTTCACTGCGAGTGATGCCTGATTTTCCGTGGATCGCGGGTCGGTGACGCCCAGCTCCGGGGCCCAGTGCGCCTCGGAGAAGAGGCCCGGGAGGACGCGGCCCAGGGGGTTCCGCTGGTTGAAGAACCCGGTCCCGCCAATGCACACCGTGTGATAGCCGCGCCCGGCCAGACCGGTGACGAGGTCCGGCGCGTCCAGCACGCAGGTGCCGGGGCCTGTCGTCTCGCTGCCCTCGAAGCGCAGGGCGAACGGGCGAGCGTGCCGCCCCGGAGTGACGGGGGTGGGGAGGAAGCCCGCGAAGAAGGCCTGGTGCGCGGCGTAGGTGAAGCTCGCCGGGGTGTGCCGTTCCTCCCACCGGCCGCCGGGTAGCAGCGCGGCCAGGGTGGGGGTGCGGCCTGCTTCCAGCTCCTCCCGGGCCACGTCGTAGCGGAGCGTGTCCAGCGTGAGGAAGAGCAGGTCGTGCGTGCCGACCATTGCATTCAGGTCATGCATGCGGACCTGCGGGGCGGGGAGGAGACCTCATCGATGAGAGGTCCCATACCCCGCCCGGGACGGCGGGACTACGACATCGGCGCGGTCTCGGCCGGGGGACGCGGCTGCGCCGGGGGCGTGGAGTCCAGCGCGCGGCGCGGGGCGTTGGGGTTCCGCGTGTCCACCGTCGAGTTGTAGAGCGACGTCGCGAAGGTCTGCTGCCCGCCCTGCGACAGCCGGCGGAAGGCGTTGTCCAGCGCCTGCTGCCCGCCCTGGAGCCCCTCGCCCAGCGTGCGTTCCACCAGCGCGCGGGCCTGCGGCTCGCTGAGGCGCACCGAGTAGGGGGCGCGGTTGTTGGCCGCCGCGTCGTCGCTGGAGAACGCTCCACGCGCCATCTGTGCCGCCGTGGGGTCCGTGAAGGTCAGCTCGTAGGAGGTCTCCGCCGGCTGGCCCGGGCGCCGATCGGTCGACGCCACCACGGAGTCGTTGATGCGCGTCCGGGTCTGGCCCTCGCCGTTCGCCCCCACCGTGGTCTCCGAGGACAGCGTGCTGCCCGAGATCTCCCGGTCCGACTGGCGCACCGTGTGCCGCCCGTCGCCGTCCGAGCCCACTTCCGTCCGCCGCGCGCTGTCGGCCACTCGCGCGCCCAGCACGCGACCCTCGCGGGTCTGATCCAGCGTGTCCGTGCGGTTCACGTTGCTCACACCCGGGCCATTCGCCTGGGGCAGCTGGCCGGTGCGCATGAAGTCGTCATAGGCCGCGCGGCCCTCCGGCGAGCGGATGTTGAAGTCCGCCGTATGCGTGCGCCCCAGGCGCTGATCCTGCCGGCCCTCCAGGCCACGGATGTTGGTGGCGTCCCGCTGGCGGCCGTCGCTGGTCACCGTGGCGCGCACGGTGTCTTCCGACGTGCGCTGCACTTCATAGCGCTGCGTCTGGGTGCGGTCGTACGACGTGCTCAGCCCCAGCCGCTCGCCCAGCCGGCCCGGGCCCGCGCGCAGGCCCGCGTTGAAGCCCGCCTGCCCCTGGACCTCCGCCCGGGCGCGGGTGCCCACCGGCCACGTCTCCGGGGAGGCGGGGTTGGGCAGCTCACCGTTGCGGATGGCGTCCGTGGCGCCCTGGCGCGGCACCTCCACGCGCAGGCTGCCCTGCAGCCCGAACGAACCGCCCGCGCTCACCGGCCCCAGCCGCGTCGGCACGCCGCCCCGGGGCGTCGACCCGCGGTTGCCCACCTGGCCCTGGGCCTCCAGGACGAAGTTGTCACCCTGCGTCGTCACCCGCGCGCGGCCCGAGGGGCGCAGCGCGGCGGCGGGCGAGAACGAGTCTCGGTTGCGCTCCGCCGCGGCCTGAGCCTCGGGCGGCTGCTGCGCGGGGGCCTGCGTCTGCGGCGCGCTCGCGGGGCGGTTGGCGGGAACCGTCGACTGCGTCGGCTGGAAGGTCGGAGCGGGACGGTTCGGATTGATGGAAGTCATGGGTATTGAGGTTATCGACCTCTCAGACGGTTTGTTTCCGCTCAGTGTGTGGCTCTTACACTCCTGTACCCTGAGAGACTCCAGCCGCTTCCACTCCGTCAGAACCACCTGCACCCACCCAAAGGACGCACTCCCAGCGAAAAAAGCACGCCCTATTGCAACTGAGTGGCAGGACTTGAAATACGGCAGTAATACGTATTACAGGTTTTTCTCCTTTTGAGGGGAGTGCACGACATGCAGAACATGCGGAAGCGGTTCTCGACGTCTCGTGGTGGCTGGCGGCCGGTGACGGCGCTGGTGCTGGGCTGCACCCTGGCGGTTCCTGCTGGAGCGCTCGCGGCGGAGCGCACCCCTTCATCGGCCACTCGGGCTCCGGCGGCGCCGGGCGCGGCGGTGGCGACGGCGCTCAAGGCGGGGGGTACCACGCTGGCGACGCCGTCGGGACTGGTGTTCCACCAGACGGCGCGGCCGGTCAGCGGCCTGCGCACCCTGGACGTGGCGCGGGACACCGGCGTGCAGCTGCACGTCTGGCGTGAGCGGCAGGCGGACGGCACGGAGCGAGCCTTCTCCGCGTACACGCGCGGCGGCTCGGAGCTGCTGGGCCGCGTGCAGCAGGAGGAGTACCTCATCCGGCTGGCGGAGGCGTCGTTCGACCCGCTGGCGCGCACCGCGCCGCTGCTGGGCAACGCGCTGGTGGCGGACCGGGACAACACCCTGTCGCTGGTGCAGTTCCACGGCACGCCGCTGCCGGAGTACCGCGAGACGATCGAGAACGCGGGCGGCAAGGTGCTGCGCTTCCTGTCGGACCACACGTACCTGGTGGAGATGCCGTCGGAGGTCCGCGCTCGGGTGACGCAGCTCCCGGCCGTGCGCTGGGTGGGGGACTACCATCCGGAGTGGCGCCTGGAGCCGGTGCTGCGGGATGCGCTGCTCGGACGCGCGGCGGCGCTGGCGCCTCAGCGCTACTCCATCATGCTGGGTGAGGGCGGCGCGGCCCGCCAGGCCCGCGTGACGGCGCTGGTGGAGCGGCTGGGCGGCAAGGTGGATCTGGTGGAGCCGGGCGGCCTGCGCGTGGAGGCCACGCTCAACCAGGAGCAGCTGGCCTCGGTCGCGCGCGCCAACGAGGTGCAGTTCATCGACCGCTGGGGTGGCCCCGGCGAGGTGGACATGGACATCGTGCGCGAGACGGGCGGCGCCAACTACGTCCAGGGGCTCAAGGGCTGGAACGGGCAGGGCGTGCGCGGGGAGATCTTCGACACCGAGCTGCGCACCACCCACCGCGAGTGGCCCACCCAGCCCATCATCCACAGCACGGGCACGTCCTCCGGTTCGCTGCACGGCACCAGCTGCTACAGCCACAACTTCGCCAGTGGCGTGGATCCGCTGGCCAAGGGCATCCTGCCGGGCGGGCAGGGCATCTTCTTCCTCTACTCGGAGTCCACGCAGTTCGGCGGCACCAAGTCCCGCCTCGCGATGAACCAGGAGCTGCTCAACCCGAACGGCCCCTACCGCGCGGTGTTCCAGACCTCCAGCGTGGGCAGCACGCTGACGACGGCGTACACGACCATCTCCGCGGAGGTGGACGACTACCTGTTCAAGGCGCCCCTCCTCAGCACGCAGTCGCAGAGCAACAACGGCACGCGCAACTCCCGGCCGCAGGCGTGGGCGAAGAACATCGTCTCCGTGGGCGGCATCCGGCACTACAACACGCAGGCCCGCACGGATGACCGCTGGTCGTCGGGCGCGAGCATCGGCCCGGCGGCGGACGGCCGCATCAAGCCGGACCTGGCCTTCTACTACGACAACGTGCGGGGCGCGTACGGCTCGTCCGACAGCGCCTACACGGAGTTCAGCGGCACCAGCTCCGCCACGCCGCAGACCGCGGGCTACTTCGGCCTGCTGCACCAGATGTGGCACGAGGGCGTGTGGGCCGGCCACGGCAAGAAGGCGGACGTCTTCACCAGCCGCCCGAAGATGGCCACCGCCAAGGCGCTGATGATCAACGGCGCGTCCAAGTACAACTGGCTGGCCGGCGGCGCGAACGCGGACATCGACCGCAACAAGCAGGGCTGGGGCACGTCGGACGTCAAGCGCCTGTATGACCGCGCCGCGAAGACGTTCGTCGTGGACGAGACGGACGTCCTCGCGCCGCTCGGCTCCAAGACGTACGCCTTCACCGTGCCCACCGGTGAGACGGAGCTCAACGTCACGATGGTCTACACGGATCCCATGGGCACGGTGGGCGCGGCCCGGGCGCGCGTCAACGACCTGTCCCTGCGCGTGACGGCGCCCAACGGCACCGTGTACTGGGGCAACAACGGCCTGACGGCGGGCAACGTGTCCACGTCCGGCGGTGTGTCCAACAAGGTGGACACCGTGGAGAACGTCTTCCTCGCGAACCCCGCCGCGGGCACGTGGACGGTGACGGTCCTGGCGGACGAGGTGGTCCAGGACGCCCACACGGCGACGGCGGCCGTGGACGCGACCTACGCCCTGGTGGTGAGCGGCGTGAACCTCAACACGAAGGCGCCGTAGTCGCTTCCGTGCGCGGGCTCCGGTGGTGTCCGGGGCCCGCGCTGGTGCGGTCAGTGCCCGGCGGGCTTCGCGGGGGCCTGCTGGACCACGGGCTTCGAGGCGCGCTGGAGGACGGGCAGGGACGGGCTCAGCGTGCCCAGGTAGAGCCGGCCGTGGAAGCCCGTCTCGCCCGGCGCGTCGAAGAGGGCCACCTTGCGCGGCGTGTTGGGCTCCTGGCGCGCGTCCGCCGCCGGGTTGATGCCGTGTACGTCGCAGTCCACCTGCTGCCAGACGTTGAAGCGGCAGGCGTAGTGGGCGCCACGAGCGAAGCCCACGTCCAGCGCCCGCACGGGCGAGGAGGGCAGGGCGGTGATGAGGCGGTGGCCCATGGGTTCGAACTTCGAATCCCAGTTCACGCCGCCGGTGCGCACGTGCACGTCGCCCGCGAGCACCAGCATCCACGCGTCCGGGTTCTCCTTGCGGAAGGCGAGGAGGTTCGCCGCCATCTCCTCCTCGCGCGCGTTGCCCGCCGCCTGCTTGGAGTCGAACGCCACCACCGACACGGCGTGGCCCTGGGCCCTCAAGCGCCGCGCGGTCTCCAGCAGGTGGATGACGCCCGCGCTGCTGCGGCCGTCCTGGTCCACGCGGCGGAAGAAGTCGCTCAGCACCAGCAGCCGCTCCAGATCCGCGTCCGTGCCGGCGCTGGTGAGGTACTCGTCCAGCGCGCCCTGATCCACGGACGGCACGGACAGGGCCAGCGCCACCGGCAGCTTCTTCGCCGTGGCGTCGCAGAGCATCCGAGCGGCGGCGTCCGGCAGCTCGCGCGTGCCCATGGGGTCCGCGACCAGCACGGTGCCGCCCTGCGTGAGCAGCGGGTCCACGCCCTCCACGGGGTCACCGCAGCGGGGAGCGGCTTCGGGCGTCTCCGGGGTCCAGCCCGTGACCTTCACGTCGCGCACGGGGATGGAGGCCTTGCCTCCGACCAGCTCCAGGGACGGGACCATCTCCAGGCGCATGAGCAGCTTGCGCTCCTGGGGCAGGTCGCGGAAGCCGCGGCGCAGCTTGAAGCCCTCCATCTGCGGGACGCCTTCGAAGGTCTCGTGGGCGAACACCTCGCGGAAGTGGTTGTAGTAGTGGTCGTTGGCCCGCTGGCTGCCCGGCTCGGGCGTCTGCTGCGTGACGGCGTCGTCCGCTTCCCGGTACTGGAGGCGGAAGATGCGCACGATGGACTGGCGCGGGCCGACCTCTTCGGGTCGCACGAGGTAGCGTTCGAAGGTGCGGTTGCCGCGCACGTTCACGCCGATCTCCCAGGACTGGGAGTACAGCTCATGCGTGGTGTTGTTCTCGAAGATGTCCAGGCGCTGCTCTTCCAGCAGGCGGCGCGCGACGAACATCGCCTCGTCCAGGGGAACCAGGTACACGCGCTCCACGGTGGGGATGGGCTCCGTGTCCAGCGGATCCCCATCCAATCCGCGCGAGATGCTCGTGCACCCCGTCATGCACAGAAGCCCCAGCGTCCAGTGCCACCGCATGGTCCTGCCCCCTTTCGTGGAAGGGGACGGCCCAAGGCAGGCGCCATCCCCGGACACCTGAGTCTAGCACTCCGGGTGCGGGAATTGCGCTACTGGTATCAGTGCTCCGCTTCCGCGGGCTTCGTGCCGCCATCCTGCTGCTGCTGGGCCACGGGCGGGGGGGTGCGCTGGATGACCGGCGGTGAGGCGTTGAGCGCTCCCACCCAGAGCCGGCCGTGGAAGCCCGTGTCGCTGGGCCTGTCGAAGAGGGCCACCTTGCGCGGCGTGCCCGGCTCCTGGCGCAGTTCCGCGGTCGGGCTGAGCGCGAAGACGTTGCAGTCCACCTGCTCCCAGACGTTGAACCGGCAGGAGAACTGCGAGCCTCGCGTGAAGCCCACCTCCAGCGCCTTCACCGGCGACGCGGGCAGCGCCTTCGTCAGCCGCCAGCCCAGCGGCTCGAAGTCCTTGTTCCAGCTCACCGGCTTCGTGCGCACGTGCACGTCACCCGCGAGCGCCAGCAGCCACGTGTCCGGATTCGCCTGGCGGTACGCGATGAGGTTCTTCGCCATCTCCGCCTCGCGCGCGTTGCCGGAGGCGCTGTTCGAATCGAACGCCAGCACCGTCACCGCGTTCCCCTGCGCGCGCAGCCTTCGGGCCTGCTCGATGAGGCGGAGCAGGGCGCCGCTGCTGCGGCCGTCCTGATACACGCGGCGCCAGAAGGAGCTCACCACCAGCAGCCGCTCCAGGTCCGGGCCGTGGCCCGCGCTGGCCAGGTACTCGTCCAGCGCGCCCTGGTCCTCCGACGGCATGGACAACGCCAGCGCCACCGACAGCTTCTTCTCCACCGCGTCGCAGAGCATCCGCGTGGCGATCTCCGGCAGCTCGCGCGTGCCCAGCGGATCTCCCACCAGCACCGTGTGCCCGGCCGTGAGCAGCGGCTCCACGCCCTGCAGCGGCTCACCGCACTTCACCGGCGGCGGCTGGGCCGTGTCGTCATCCCAGCCCTCCACCTGCACGGCGCGCACGGGCGCGTTCGTCCTGCCACCCACCAGCTCCAGCGACGGCACCATCTCCAGCCTCGCCAGCAGCTTGCGCTCCAGGGGCAGGTCGCGCGTGCCGCGCACCATCTTGAAGCCCTCCATGTCCGGCACGCCGTCGAACGTGAAGCGCTCGAACGTCTTCCGGGAGAGGTACTTCTCCTCGTCCTGGATGCGCTCGTTGAGCCACTTGGGCTTCACCTCGATGTTCGTGTCCTGCTCGCGGTAGCTCAGGCGGAAGACGCGGATGACCGACTGGCGCGGCCCCAGCGACGCGCCCTTCACGAAGTAGCGCTCGTAGGTGCGGTTGCCGGGGAGGTTCATCCCGGGCTCGTGCGCGGACGTGTAGAGCTCGTGGTGGTCCGCGCGCTCGAAGACGTCGTAGCGCTGCTCCTCGAAGACGCGCCGCATGGTGAAGAGGGCCTCGTCCAGCGGGACCAGGTACACCGTCTCCTCGGTGGGGACCTCCTCGTCCTCCGGCGTGGTGTCATGGAGGTCCTTCGTCAGGCTCGCGCAGCCGCCGACGCACAACGACAGTCCCAGCAACCAGTGCAACCGCATGACATGACCTCCGGCCCACCCGTTGTGCTCGATGTTGCTCGCGACGGGGGTGCGGCGTCCCGGCTCCCACGGCCAGGACGACGGAATTCAGTCTACCGGGAAACGCACGGCAAACACGTCTGTCAGGCAGGCCGGGTGGGAGCGGCTCCCTGGCCCGTGAGCGAGCGGACGACATCCAGCGCGTGCTCGGCGTGCTTCTTCACCTGGATCTGCGAATCGAACGCGTAGCGGATGGTCCCGCCCTTGTCCGCGACGAACGTCACCCGCCCGGGCAACAGCCCCAGGAAGTTGGTGCCCACCCCGAAGGCCTTGCGCGCCGCGCCATCCGGGTCGCTGAGAAGCCGGAAGGGGAGGCGGTACTTCGCGACGAACTTCTCGTGGGACTCCGCGGAGTCGCTGCTGATGCCCACCACGTCCGCGCCCGCGTCCGTGAAGTCCTGGTACTGATCCCTCAGGCTGCAGGCCTGGACCGTACATCCCGGGGAGTCGTCCCTCGGGTAGAAGTAGATGACCATCGCCTTGTCACCCAGCAGGTCGCGCAGGCGCACCGGCGCGCCGCCCGGCCCCTGCAGGGTGACATCCGGAACCGCATCCCCTTCTTTCAGCATCTTGGCCATGAAAGTCCCAATCCTCCCGGGGGGAGCATGGACCGCGCATGGCCTGACCCGCAAATCAATCGGGACGCTTGGGGGGCCAGGGATTCAGGGCCGCGTGTGCCAACATTGCACGCTCCGCGCGCGGCGCGATGCGGCGGGCGTTCCAGCTTCCGTGCCCCGGCGGCATCGCCCAAGATGGCTTTCCTCCGCATCGTCCCCCGCGTTTTTTCCGCAAGAGGAGGGGAGCATGTCCTTCCACCCCCGCGGCCTCCTGGCCGCGCTCGCGCTGTTCTCGCTGTCCGGACCCGCGCTCGCGCAGGCCCCCGCCGCGCCGCCCAAGCCGCCCGCGAGCCCGGAGGATGAGCGCGCCGCGTACATCCGGTCGCACTTCACGAAGTACGAGGTGCGCGTCCCCATGCGCGACGGCGTGAAGCTCTTCACGACGTTCTACGTGCCCAACGACGCGAGCCCCCAGAAGCGCTACCCGGTGCTGCTGATGCGCACGCCGTACTCCGTGGGGCCTTACGGAGTCGGCCGCTATCCCAAGGCCCTGGGTCTGCCTGGCTTCGAGAAGGACGGCTTCATCTTCGCCTTCCAGGACGTGCGCGGCCGGTACATGTCCGAGGGCGAGTTCGTCAACGTGCGCCCCCACCGCGCCACCAAGCGCGGCAAGGACGTGGACGAGAGCAGCGACACGTACGACACCATCGACTGGCTGGTGAAGCGCGTGCCCCACAACAACGGCAAGGTGGGCATGTGGGGCGTGTCCTATCCGGGCTTCTACACGTCCGCGGGCGCCATCGACTCACACCCCGCGCTCAAGGCCGTGTCACCGCAGGCGCCCATCGCGGACTGGTTCTGGGACGACATGCACCGGCATGGCGCCTTCAACCTGCAGCTGGCGTTCAGCTTCTTCTCCAGCTTCGGCAAGCCCCGCCCCGCGCTCACCGACGACACCGAGTGGAAGCCCTTCGACTTCGGCACCCCGGACGCCTACCAGTTCTTCCTGGACCTGGGCCCGCTGTCCAACGCGGACGCGAAGCACTTCCACGGCGACATCGCCTTCTGGAAGGACTTCGTCGCGCACCCCAACTACGACGCCTTCTGGCAGTCGCGGAACCTGCTGCCGCACCTGAGGAACATCAAGGCGGCGGTGATGGTGGTGGGTGGCTGGTACGACACGGAGGACCTCTACGGGCCGCTGCGCACGTACGCCGCCATCGAGAAGCAGAACCCCGGCATCGCCAACACGCTGGTGATGGGCCCCTGGCCCCACGGCGGCTGGACGCGCGCGGAGGGCACGTCGCTGGGGGACGCGGACTTCGGCTTCCCCACCGCCGCCATGTACCAGGACCTGGTGCTGGCCTTCTTCAAGCAGCACCTGAAGGGCGGTCCGGACGCGGCAGTGCCGGAGGCGTTCGTCTTCGAGGGCGGCGCCAACCGCTGGCGCCAGCTGGACGCCTGGCCGCCCAAGGGCACCAAGGAGACGCGCCTGTACTTCCAGCCCCAGGGCGCGCTGACGTTCCAGGCCCCCAAGGCGGCGGCGCCGTCGTTCGACGAATACGTGAGCGACCCGGCGAGGCCCGTGCCGTACACGCAGGACCTGAGCCCCGGCTGGTCCAAGACGTACATGACGGAGGATCAGCGCTTCGCCTCGCGCCGGCCGGACGTGCTCACGTACCAGACGGAGCCGCTGACCCAGGACCTCACGCTCGCGGGCCCGCTGGAGGCGGAGTTGTGGGTTTCCACGACGGGCAGTGACGCGGACTGGGTGGTGAAGCTGGTGGACGTGAACCCCGGGAAGGTGCCCGGCTGGACGAAGGAGCAGGAGCAGTCCGGCGAGCGCAACCGGGGCGCGCAGCAGACGCTGGTGCGCGGGGAGCCGTTCCGCGGCCGCTTCCGCGACAGCTACTCCCAGCCCAAGCCCTTCACGCCCAACGAGGTGACGAAGGTGCGCTTCGTCATCAACGACGTGTTCCACACCTTCCAGCGCGGCCACCGGCTGATGGTGCAGGTGCAGTCGAGCTGGTTCCCCTTCATCGACCGCAACCCGCAGACCTACGTGGCCAACATCTTCGAGGCGAAGCCCACCGACTTCGTGCGCGCGATGCACCGGCTGCACCACACGGCGGCCCAGCCCAGTGCGTTGAAGGTGAACGTCCTGCCCGCGTTGGACGAGTAGATCCCCGGTCCGCTCGCGCGCGGTCTGCTAGGCTGCGCGCCCGCCACCACGCGTGCGGCCCCTCACCGGGCCGCGCGCCACGACACGCCATGACGGGAGGGACATGACCGGTCAGGACCGGCCCGACGCCGGGCGGGTGTTGCTCGACGGAGAGTTGGGGGAGGGGGGCGGCCACGTCCTCCGCTCCGCGCTGTCCCTGTCGCTCATCACCGGCCGTCCCTTCCAGTTCAGCGGGCTGCGCGCGCACCGCGACCCGCCGGGCCTGCGTCCCCATCACCTGGCGTACGTGCGCGGCGCGGAGGCGCTGAGCGGCGGCACCAGCGAGGGCGCCTCCGTGGGCTCCACGGAGCTGCGCTTCACCCCCGGCCCGGTGCGCGCGGGGGACTACCTGCTGGAGGCCGGCGCGTCCGGCAGCACGCCCCGGCTCTTCCAGTGCCTGGTGTACCCGCTGGCGCTCGCGGGCGGAGGACGGCTCACGCTGCGAGGCGCCACGCACCTGCGGGCCGGCCCCAGCTTCCACGCGCTCGTTGGCGCGTGGCAGTCGGTGGCGCGCGCGTACGGGCTGCCGGTGCAGCTGTCACTCACCCACGCGGGCTTCCTTCCGGAGGGCGCGGGCGAGTTCACCGCGGAGGTGGGCGCCCCGGCCGAACCGCCCGTGCGCGTGGATCTGCCCGCGCGCGGCGTGCTGCGGGAAGTGCGGGTGATGTCCTTCGTGGGCGGGCTGCCCTTCGCGGTGGCGGAGCGTCAGTCCCGCGCCGCGGTGGCCGCGCTGCGCGAGCGCGGCATCCTGGCGGAAGCGGACAACCGGCCGCTGGCGGTGACGCGCTCACAGGGCTCCGCGACCTTCGTGCTCGCGCAGTTCGAGCACACCGTGGCGGGCTTCACCTCCCTGGGCGAGCGGGGCCTGGACGCCGAAGGGGTGGGGCGCGAGGCGGCGGAGGCGCTGACCCGCTTCATGGAGACGGGCGGCGCGCTCGACGAACACCTGGCGGAGCAGCTGCTGCTGCCGGCGGCGCTCCTGGCGTCGGGGAGGCTGGGGGCGGTGACGCCGGGCACCACGCGCTTCACCGCCGCTCGCATCACCGACGCGCTGACGGTCCAGGCGGAGGTGCTGCGGCGCTTCCTGCCGGTGCAGCTCCAGGTGGAACCGGGCGGAAGCGTGGAGATCCGCCCGGCGTGAGGGGGAAGGGCGGGGCTTTTTAAGCCTCGTCCTCGGTGGCGTTGCCGCGCGCGCCGAAGGTGTTGGCGTCCGACATCTCGCGCACGGTGCCGCGGTAGGCGCGGATGGCGAAGGGCGCGGCGACCAGGAAGACGATGCCCACGAGGCCAATGGCCATCCAGGGGACAGGCGTCTCCTTGATCTGCACGTCCTTGCCGTAGCCGTTGAGGTTGTTGCCCATGGCGCGCGCCTTGGCGGCGTCCTTCTCTTCCTGGGTCAACTCCTTGCGGTTCTGGAACTCCTGGGGCTGCCGGCGCTGGGGCTGCGCCAGGACAGCGCCGCCCCAGACAAGGGCGAGGACGAGGACAAGCCGGGGGAGGGAGGGGGAGGGCATGGGCCTTCAGCCTAACAGAGGCTCCCGGCGCGGGTGAACAGGGGTTGCTTCGCTCGGCGCGGGGCGTTACGCGCGCGGCATGCTCCGCCTTCCCTTCCTCCTCCTGGCGAACCTTCTCCTGGGGCTTCGGCTACTCCTGGGCCTGCCCTTTCGTCTGATGGCGGCGCGCAAACGACCCACGTGGATCCGCTTCCGCCTCTCAGGCGAGCTCCCGTACCGCCCACGCCCCGTGCAACGACTCCGTTTCGGCGGCGCCACCGTGGAGCCCGCCACGGTGACCTCACTGGAAGCGTTGGGACGTGCACTCAAGGTGCTGGCCGCGGATCCCAAGGTCGAGGGCATCCTCCTGGAGCTGGAGGGGCTGGCCATCCCGGACGCCAGGCGCGAGGCCCTGCGCGCCCTGCTGTCGGACTTCCAGGCCGCCGGCAAGCGGGTGGTGTCCTGGGCGGTGATGGTGGACACGGACGCATACCCCGTGCTGGGCGCGGCGGACGAGGTGCTGCTCGCCCCCATGGGCCGGGTGGAGCTGGTGGGCTACGCCGCCGAGGCCACGGTGCTGGGCGAGGCCTTCAGCCGGGTGGGCATCCATGCGCACTTCGCGCGGCGCGGTGACTACAAGACGGCGCCGGAGCTCTTCACGGACGGCAAGGTGTCCGACATCCAGCGCCAGACGCTGGAGTCCTTCCTGGACGAGCGCTACGCCGTGCTGGTGGAGGCCATCTCCAGCGACCGGGGCAAGACGCCGGAGGAGGCGCGGGCGATCATCGACTCCGGGCCCTACAGCGCGAAGCGGGCGCTGGAGGCGGGGCTGGTGGACGGGCTGGTCCACGAGGCGGACCTGGGCGCGCACCTGGGCCTGGAGGCGAAGAAGGACGAAGAGCCCCCGGTGCCCACCTATGACGCGTACCTGGCGACGCTCGCGTTCCCGCCGGTGAAGTGGCGCCAGCTGCGCCGCAAGCCCCGGCTGGCGGTGGTGGACGTGGCGGGCATCATCATCCCGGGCAGCGGCGGCGCGGGCCGGTTCGCGGCGGCGGACTCGGTGGTGAAGGCGCTGCGGAAGGCGGGGAGGGATCCGCGCGCGAAGGCGGTGGTGCTGGCGATCGGGAGCCCCGGCGGCTCGGCGCTCGCGTCCGAGCAGATCCTGGAAGCCGTGAAGCGCGTGGCGAAGCAGAAGCCCGTCATCGCGTACGTGGATCAGATCTGCGCGAGCGGCGGCTACATGGCTGCCATCGGCGCGAAGGAGATCTGGTCCGCGCCCCATGCCGTCGTGGGCTCCATCGGCATCTTCGTGGGCAAGTTCGAGTACGGCGAGCTGCTGGAGAAGCTGGGCATCCACCGCACCACGCTGGCGCGGGGTGAGAACGCGGCCTTCTTCTCCTCGTCGCGGGGCTTCACGCCGCATGAGCGCGCCGCCTTGGAGCGAGAGGTGGAGGAGGGCTACCAGTCCTTCCTGGAGCTGGTGGCCCAGGCGCGCGGCCGGACGAAGGAGGAGATCCACCAGCGCGCGGAGGGGCGCGTCTACTCGGGGCTGCGCGCGAAGGAGGCGGGGCTGGTGGACCGCATCGGCGGCTTCGAGGAGGTCTGCCGCCACGCGCTGGACGAGGCGCGCGTCCCGTCGGACGACTTCGAGCTGGTGCGCTACGGCGGCGCTCGCGCGAAGCTGTCGCTGCTCAAGCTGCTGATGGGCGCGGCGCACCCGACCACGTATGCCTTCTGCGCCACGGCGTGGAGCCTCCAGCGCCGACGGTGAGTTCGCGGTGCACGGGACAGCCGTTGCGGATCCCGGGCGAACGCTCCCCGCCCGGAAACCGCAGATTGCTGTTCATGAAAACGAACCCGTACGCAGCACTCCCCGTGGTCCCGTCGTTCCACGTCACCAGCACGGACATCCAGGATGGACAGCCGCTGCACACCGACCACCGCGGCGCGCAGTCCGAGACGGGCGGCAAGGACATCTCGCCGCAGCTGAGCTGGTCGGGATTCCCGGCCGCGACCAAGAGCTTCGCGGTCACCGTCTTCGATCCGGACGCCCCCACGCCGAGCGGCTTCTGGCACTGGGCCGTGTTCAACATCCCGGCGAGCGTCAACGCGTTGCCGCGGAACGCGGGGAGCGCTGATGGAAGGCTCCTCCCGTCGGGTGCGGTGCAGCTCCCCAACGATGCCCGCCTCGCGCAGTACCTGGGCGCCGCGCCGCCGCGAGGACACGGGCCGCACCGCTACTTCGTGGTCGTGCACGCCCTCGATGTGGAGGCGCTTCCCATCCCCGCGGAAGCCACGCCCGCGTACCTCTCCTTCGTGCTCTTGGGCCACACCCTGGCGCGCGCTACGATCGTCCCGACCTCCGTCACGCCCTGAATCATGCGCAGGCCCTCGCCCATCGAACGCACCGCCAGGCTCCTGGACACGACGGCGGCGATGTACCTCAAGATCCGCCAACGCGAGGCCGACCCCGTCTACGCAGGGGTGGAGTGGCTCTCGGCCGGTTTGATGTTCATCCAGCGGGGCGAGAAGGTGCTGCGCCAGGGCGATGAGCCGGTCCACGTCCGGGCCGGTGAGTTCGTGTGGATCTCACCGGGCACCCGCCTTGAGGTGCGCAACGTCCCGGACGAAGGAGGGGAGTACCAGGCCGAGGGCATGCTCATCGCCCCGGAGCTCCTCCTCCAGGCGGAGCCGAAGGCGACACCGGGCGCCTCGCGGGTCCAGCGGCTGCGCGCCGACGAGGCTCCCCGGCTCATTGACGCGCACCACCGATGCATCGAGGCGCTCACGGAGAAGTTCCCGGAAGGCGTCGTGCGTGCACGCGTGCTCGAGCTCATCGCCTGGCTGAGGGAGCTCCACATCGACGTGAGTGCATCCTCGAGCGCGCGCCTTGGCATGAAGCGCCTCGTGTCCCGGGATCCGTCGCGGGCATGGACGCTCACGGAGGTCGCCAGGAAACTCGCCATGAGCGAGGACACGCTCCACCGGAGGCTGACGGGCGAAGCGACGACGTTCAGCAAGCTCCTGACGGAGGTTCGGATGGACCACGCCGTGTCGCTGCTCTGGACGACCGACCTGCCGGTGGGCCACGTCGCCATCGAGGCGGGGTACACCTCCGCCTCGCGGTTCGCGACCCGCTTCCACGAGCGCTTTGGCGTGCTGCCCTCGAAGCTCCGCGCGAAGCGCCCCCAGGAGCGGTGAGGCACTCCCTTTCACGGAGAGAGTCGGCCCTTTAGCATGCGCGGCATGGCCCGCTCCTGCCCGGTCTGCCCCAGCCAGCCCATGAACGTCGTCCAGGCCTCCGACGTGGAGGTGGACGTCTGTCCGCGCTGCCACGGCCTGTACTTCGACCGGGGGGAGCTGGAGCGCTTTCCGGACCGGCCATCGCTCAAGCCGCTGCTGACCGCGGCGAGGCAGGCCGCGTCGCGCTGCCGCACCGGCGGGCACCTCATCCCGCGCGCGAATGCCCTCTGTGCCACCTGCCACGGCGAGCCCATGGGCTGTCCCGGCTGCGGCGCGCGGCTGGCGATGGTCAATGCGCGCGTGTGCAACGTGGACCTGTGCACGCACTGCGGCGGCACCTGGCTGGACGCGGGCAAGTTCGAGGCCCTGGAGAACGCCGCCGTGACGCACTCCAAGGCGCAGCCCGCGACGGCCAAGGGCTGGGAGGTCGCCGCGGCAACGGATGGAGGCGCGGACCCGTGGAAGGGTCCAGGCTCCACGGCCGCGCTGCCGCCGTCGGACTCGCCCACGGGCGGTCTGGGCGTGCGCTCCCCGCTGGCCTGCGTCCATTGCGGCATCCAGGTCTCCGTGGTGCACGCGTACGCATTCAACGGAGACCTCTACTGCCGCGAGCACCGCCCGAAAGGCGCCGTGGCGGGTGACAGCCTGCCCAGGAACCGCGACCCATCCAACATGCCGTCCATCGACGCGTCGGACGGCATCGACCTGGTGGAGATCGTGGTCTGGCTCTTCCGGCTGTTGCGCCGCTGACCGTTCGTCCGCGGGAGCACCGACGGGGCGGACGTCCGGGCATTGCCGGCCCCGGAGCCGGCGTCTACCCTGCCGCGCCAGTGATGACCCGCCTCGCCCCCCTGAGTCTCCTGCTTCTGGGCACCGCCTGTGCCACCACGTCCCGTGAACCGGCCTCGGTGGCGGAGGCGTACGCGAAGGCCCTGGAAGAGAACCGGCTGTCGGACGCCTACCGCCTGACGACCGGCACCCCGGAGGGCGAGGGGGCCTTCCTGGACGAGTACTCCGACGAGGCCGCCCGGAAGGAGCGCGCCACCGCCGTCCGGGCAGGCACGGGCGTGCTGGAGGCCCGGGCCCCGTCCGTCACGCTGGCCCGCCAGGGGGAGGACTGGCGCGTGGTGGAGTCCCGCCCCGCGGACGTGCCCCGCGCGGCGCTGAAGAAGTTCCTGGACGAGGTGGAGTCCCGCGACTGGAAGGGCGCCTGGGGCCTGCTCGCCTCGCCGCTGAGGGCCCGCTACACGCCGGAGCGCCTGAAAGAGGACTTCGAGCGCGAGCCCCTGGCGAAGGAGCGCCTGCGCCGCGCCCGGCTGGCCCTCAACACCCACGTGCGCGTGGCGGCGGGCGAGGCCCTGTTCCCCCTGGGCGGCGAGCGCGCCGTGCGGCTGGTGCTGGAGGATGGCGAGTACCGGGTGGCGGCCATCGAATGACGGCCAGAAGCCGGGCGCGCTCCGGGGCCGGTGGAAGGCCGGGCGGGCCCCGGAGATGTGCGTTAAACGACGTTGACAGCCCCCGGAGTGCTGGCAATCTCCGCCCCCCTTCGAGCGTGCAAACGCCCGTTTTCAAAAGGTTTCAGGTGTTCCGATGAGCGTGTCCCAGGCCGATGTGATGACGGCCATGTCGAAGGTGATCGATCCCGAGCTGCACGTCGACCTGGTGAAGGCCGGGATGGTGAAGGACGTGCGCGTCACCGGTGACACGGTGAAGCTTAAGATCGAGCTGACCACGCCCGCGTGTCCCATGAAGGGGAAGATCCAGGCCGACGCGGAGGCCGCGCTCAAGGCGGTGCCGGGTCTGAAGTCCTTCGACATCGAGTGGGGCGCCCAGGTGCGCGGCGTCGCCGGGGGCTCCGGCGGGGCACTGCTGCCGGGCGTGAAGAACATCCTGCTCGTGGGCGCCGGCAAGGGCGGCGTGGGCAAGAGCACGGTGGCGGTGAACCTGGCCACGTCGCTCGCGCAGCACGGCGCCAAGGTGGGCCTGCTGGACGCGGACTTCTACGGCCCCTCCGTGCCGCTGATGACGGGCACCGCGGACAAGCGCCCGGTGAGCCCCAACGGCAAGACGCTGGATCCGCTGGTCGCCCACGGCCTGAAGATCATGTCCATCGGCTTCCTGGTGGAAGCGGATCAGGCACTCATCTGGCGCGGCCCCATGCTCCACGGCGCCCTCATGCAGCTGGTGCGCGACGTGAACTGGGGAGAGCTGGACTACCTCATCCTGGACCTGCCCCCGGGCACGGGCGACGTGGCGCTGACGCTGTCCCAGTCCGTGCGGGCCGCGGGCGCGGTGCTGGTGACGACGCCGCAGGACGTGGCGCTGGCGGACGTGGTGCGCGCCAAGCAGATGTTCGACAAGGTGCACATCCCGGTGCTGGGCATCGTGGAGAACATGAGCCAGTTCGTCTGCCCGCACTGCAACAAGAGCACGCCCATCTTCAACCACGGCGGCGGCCACAAGGCGGCGGAGATGTTCGGCATCCCATTCCTGGGGGAGATCCCGCTCGACCTCAAGGTGCGCGAGGCGGGAGACTCCGGCGTGCCGGTGGTGGTGGGGCACCAGGACAGCCCGGAGGCGAAGGCCTTCCAGGAGGTCGCCCGTGCCGTGGCGGGGCGCGTGTCCACGCAGTCCATGAAGAGCGTGCCCCTTCCGGTGATGCAGGCCCGGTAGGACCCAACCGAAGCGCAAGGAGACCGCATGGCCCCGGCCGGCAACGACGACCTCCCGCCTGATCCGCTGTTCGACGATGACGACGCGCAGCAGCCCGGCCGGGAGAGCCGCGGCGGCTTCGTGCCGGACTTCGTGCGGCGCATGGCGGTGGCCGGCATGGGCGCGGTATTCATGGGCGAGGAGGGCATCCGTGCCCTCGCCGGCCAGCTCAAGCTCCCCAAGGAGGCGCTGGGCTTCATCCTCTCCCAGGCGGAGAAGACCAAGGACGACATCAGCCGCGTCGTCACGGAAGAACTGCGCCGCTTCATGCAGTCGGAGAAGCTGCGCGACGAGTTCCTCAAGCTGCTCTCCGGAATGACGGTGGAGGTCAAGGCGCAGATCCGCCTGGTGCCGTCGGAGAAGGCGGAAGAGGCGCCCGCGCCGGAGCATCCTCCCAAGGCCCACAAGAAGGCCGCGGAGGCGCCCACCGCGCGCGTGGTCATCACGGACGTGAACGCGCGCCGGCCGGCCTCCAAGCGCTCGAAGCGGGAGTAGGGACGTGGCGGAAGAAGCACCGGCACCTCCAGCCGCACCCCAGGCTCCTGAGCAGCCGCCACGCCGCACCTGGCGCACGCACCCGCTGCCCAAGCGGCTGGCGCTCATCGCCATCGTCGCGCTGGGGCTGTGGCTGTGGAAGGTGACGGACGTTCCGGAGCGCCAGCTCATCTACCGCCTGGAGGGCGACGACTGGGGCGACGTGCGCGCCATGGACCTCCAGGTGCTGGACTCCGAAGAGCACATCGTGAAGCGCGAGGAGCGCTTCTTCGCGGACGGCCCTCCCATGGAGGTGACCTTCAAGGTGGACCTGCCGGAGGGCACCTTCCGCACGCTCCTGTTCCTCCAGGTGGAGGGGCGCGAAAAACGGGACGTGGTGCGGGGCCGGCTGATGGTGGGCGAGGCCCAGGCCATCGTCGTCCCGTTGAGACTGCCCGGCCCGAGTCGTTGACCGGCGTTGACCCTCTGGGAGGCGTGCGTTATGGCCGCCGGCACAGGAGAGAAGACGCCATGGCAACGGAACACATCGTCGTCGTCGGTGCAGGGCAGATGGGCGCGGGCATCGCGCAGGTGGCGCTCCAGGCGGGCCTGCGCGTGTCGCTGGTGGACGTCAACAAGGACGGACTCGCCAAGGGCGCGGACCGCATCAAGGCGGGCCTGAAGAAGCTGGTGGAGAAGGGCAAGCTGGACGCGGCGAAGCAGCAGGCCGCCGAAGCGAACCTGGCCACCTTCACCAGCGCGCGCGAGGCGAAGGACGTGGACGTCGCCATCGAGGCCGTCACGGAGAACGAGGACCTCAAGCGCCGCATCTTCCTGGAGCTGGACGAAGTCGTCCGCCCGGGCGGCATCCTCGCCACCAACACCTCCTCCATCCCCATCACCCGCATCGCCGCGGCCACCAAGCGCCCCGAGGCCGTCATCGGGATGCACTTCATGAACCCGGTGCCGGTGATGCAGCTGGTGGAGCTGATCCGCGGCGCGGCCACCAGCGAGGAGACGTACACCACCATCCGCACGATGGCCGAGCGCATGGGCAAGACCACGGTGGTCTCCAAGGACTACCCGGGCTTCATCGTCAACCGCATCCTCATCCCCATGCTCAACGAGGCCTGCTTCGCGCTGATGGAGGGCCTGGGCACCGCGGAGGACATCGACACCGCGATGAAGCTGGGCACCAACCAGCCCATGGGCCCGCTCCAACTGGCGGACTTCATCGGCCTGGACACGGTGCTCTACATCGCCGAGGTCCTGCACAAGGGCCTGGGTGACTCCAAGTACCGCCCGTGCCCGCTGCTGCGTCAGTACGTGGACGCCGGCTGGTACGGCAAGAAGTCCGGCCGCGGCTTCTACAAGTACTAGCCCCCTCCAGGAGCCCACACGCACATGGACTACCAGAACATCAAGTTCGAGAAGGACGGCGCGCTCGCCATCCTCACCGTGGACCGGCCCAAGGCGCTCAACGCGCTCAACAGCGCCACGTTCCACGAGATGGAGCACGCGCTCAACTCGCTGAAGGAGGACACGCGCGCGCTCATCGTCACAGGCGGCGGCGACAAGGCCTTCGTCGCGGGCGCGGACATCGCGGAGATGGCCACCATCAGCGCCGCGCAGGCGCGCGAGTTCTCCGCCCTGGGCCACCGCGTCTTCGAGCACCTGGAGAACCTGCCCATCCCCACCATCGCGGCCGTGAACGGCTTCGCGCTGGGCGGCGGCCTGGAGCTGGCCCTGGGATGCGATCTCATCTACGCGTCGGAGAAGGCCAAGCTGGGCGTCCCGGAAGTCACCCTGGGCGTCATCCCCGGCTTCGGTGGCACGCAGCGCCTCACGCGCCTGCTGGGCCGCGCCCGCGCCAAGGAGCTGCTCTTCACCGCGGACCGCCTGGACGCCGCCAAGGCCAAGGAGATCGGCCTGGTGCTGGACGTGCTGCCCGCGGACAAGCTGATGGAGCACGTCAAGGCGGTGGCCGCGAAGATCCTCAAGAACGGCCCGCTCGCGGTGGCCCAGGCCAAGCGCGTGGTGGAGTACGGCGCGGACCAGGACCTGCGCGCCGCCAACGAGCTGGAGCGCCAGGGCTTCGCCGTCCTCTTCGGTTCGGAGGATCAGCGCGAGGGCATGGCCGCGTTCCTGGCCAAGCGTCCGGCCAACTTCCAGGGCAAGTGACGTGAAGCACGCGGTCGCGGCCGGGAGCCTGCTGTGCTTCCTGGCCGCGCCGCTGGCCCGGGCGGAGGAGGTCTCCGAGCAGGAGCCCCGCGCCCCGGCCCTGGTGTCCTGGAAGCGCACGCTGTGTCTCTACACGCTGTGCTTCCTGGAGCCCGCCATCCCGGACCTGCGCCGCGAGTGGGGCGACGGCGCCCACTGGGTGCTGTCCTGGCCCATCCACCCGTGGGCCACGCCGCCGCTGGATGTTCCCGGAGTTCTGGGCCCCACGCTCATCCTGTCGCCCTTCGTGGAGCCCCAGCTGCGGCTGCGGCCGTCCACCTTCCGCCTGCTCGCCGGAGGGCGCGTGTACGCCTTCCCGGACGCGTACCGCTTCGGCGTGCTGGCCGAGGGGGCAGGCGTATGGGGCGGGGACGGGAAGGGCGGGGTGGCCGGGGTGGGGCTCACCTACGATTTGATTGAAAGACACCGGGACACCCAACCCTGGACGGTGTCGGTGGTGGTGCGCAGGACGTGGACGGACGCGGGGGCTCGCACGGACGTGTCCTTCGACGTGACGGTGCCGCTGGCGATGTTCTTTGGGACCCGGATTCCCCCTCCCGGGGATGGAGGGGCGTCTTCGGAGTAGCCCCGGGGCGGACCCCGTACTATGGGAGGTCCACCATGAACTTCGAGCTGACCGACATCCAGCGCGAGATCCAGCGGCTGTGCCGCGAGTTCGCCGCCAAGGAGCTCATCCCCAACGCCCGCAAGTGGGACGAACAGCACGCGTGGCCTACGGACGCGGTGAAGAAGCTGGCGGAGCTGTCCCTCTTGGGCATCGCGGTGCCGGAGGAGTGGGGCGGCGCGGGCCTGGACAACGTCTGTTACGCCATCGCCATGGAGGAGATTTCGCGCGGCTGCGCCTCCACCGGCGTGATCATGAGCGTGAACAACTCGCTCTACTGCGACCCGGTGTCCAAGTTCGGCACCCCCGAGCAGAAGGAGCAGTTCCTCAAGCCCTTCGCCAGCGGCCAGAAGATCGGCTGCTTCGGCCTGACGGAGCCGGAGGCCGGCAGCGACGCCGCCGCCCAGAAGACCATCGCCGTGAAGCGCGGCAATGAGTACATCATCAACGGCTCCAAGAACTGGATCACCAACGGCCCCAAGGCCGACGCCATCGTCCTCATCACGATGACGAACAAGGAAGCGGGCAACAAGGGCATCACCGCGTTCCTCGTGCCCACCGACACGCCGGGATTCACCCGCGCGGAGCCGGACAAGAAGATGGGCATCAGCGCCGCCTGGTCCTGCTCCATGTTCTTCGAGGACATGCGCGTCCCGGAGAAGTACCGCCTGGGCAAGGAGGGCGAGGGCTTCAAGGTCGCCATGTCCACCCTGGACGGCGGCCGCATCGGCATCGCGTCCCAGGCGCTGGGCATCGCGCGCGCGGCCTTCGAGGAGGCCGTTCGCTACTCGGGTGAGCGCAAGACGTTCGGCAAGCCCATCCGCGACCACCAGGCCATCCAGTTCATGATCGCGGACATGGCCATGGAGATCGACGCGGCCCGCCTGCTCGTGTGGCGCGCGGCGCTGATGAAGGACAAGGGCGTGCGCCACAGCCCGGAGAGCGCCATGGCCAAGCTCTACGCCAGCGAGATGGCCAGCCGCGTGGCCAACAAGGCCCTGCAGATCCACGGCGGCATGGGCTACAGCAAGGAGATGGACGCCGAGCGCCACGTGCGCGACGCGCGCATCACTGAAATCTACGAGGGGACGAGCGAGATCCAGCGCATCGTCATCTCCGCCAACCTGCTGAAGGAGTAGTCACCCGGCCATGAAACGCGCGCTCCTCCCCGTGCTGTTCCTGTCCCTGGGCCTGGCGTCTCCGCTGGCGCTCGCCCAGGGCACGTCGAAGAAGAAGGCCGCGGCCACGTCCGCCCCCAAGGCTCCGGAGTCGGCCACGACGCCGGCCCCCAAGAAGGACGACGGGCTGGACGTCAGCAGGCTGCCCTTCACCCCGGACTCCATCCGCCAGGTGATCGCCCACCACATGCCTCGGATCCAGGAGTGCTACGAGGACCACATGGTGGAGAAGGACAAGAAGGTGGAGGGCCTGCTGCGCACCACCTTCACCATCACCGCCGAAGGCACCGTGCGCAGCGCGAAGATCGACAGGCACGGCAGCACGCTGAAGGACGCGGGCCTCAACGACTGCGTGGTGGCGGTGCTGTCGTCCATGGACTTCCCCAAGCCCCCGGACGGCCGCGACCACCCCATCGAGTACCCGTTCAACCTCAAGGCCATCGAGTAGCAGGACACCCGCGCCCGTGAACTTCGACCTCAGCGAAACCCAGACGCTCATCCGTGACACCGCTCGCAAGTTCGCCCGCGAGCGCGTGGCCCCGCACGCCCGCGCGGCGGACCGCGAGGAGCGCTTCGACCCGGAAGTCTTCAAGGCCCTGGCCGAAGTGGGCCTGCTGGGCGTGAACCTGCCGGGCAAGTACGGCGGCGCGGAGGCCGGCGTCGTGTCCTACGCGCTGGCCATGATGGAGATGGCCGCCGCGGACGCCTCCGTGTCCGTGGCCATGGCCGTCACCAACATGTGCGCGGAGCTCATCCACGCGGTGGGCACCGACGCGCAGCGGGAGAAGTACGTCACGCGCATCACCTCCGGTGAGGCCATCGTCGGCGCGTTCGCCCTGAGCGAGCCGCACGCGGGCTCCGACCCGGGCGCCATGCGCACCACCGCCGTGAAGCGCGGCGACACGTACGTGCTCAACGGCAGCAAGCAGTGGATCACCTCCGGCGCCTACGCGGGCGTCATCGTCGTGTGGGCCCGCACGGGCCAGGCCGGCAACAAGGGCCTGTCCTGCTTCATCGTGGAGGGCGGCGCCAAGGGCCTCCACGTGGGCAAGCACGAGGACAAGATGGGCCTGCGCGCGTCCAACACCGTGGGGCTCACCTTCGAGGACTGCGAAGTGCCGGCGGAGAACCTCCTGGGCAAGGAGGGCGACGGGTTCCGCCTGGCCATGATGGCGCTGGACGGCGGGCGCATTGGCATCGCGGCGCAGGCGTGCGGCACCGGCCGCGCGGCGCTGGAAGCGGCCGTGTCCTACACCAAGGACCGCAAGGCCTTTGGTCAGGCCGTGGCGGACCTGCAGGCCCCGCGCTTCATGATGGCGGACATGCGCACCCAGCTGGACGCCGCCGAGCTGCTCACCCTGCGCGCCGCCGCCCTCAAGGAGGCCGGCCAGCCGTTCACCCGCGAGGCCTCCATGGCGAAGCTCTTCGCCAGCGAGATGAGCAACAAGGTCGCGGACAAGGCCGTGCAACTGCACGGCGGCTACGGTTACATCGACGAGTTCCCGGTGGAGCGTTACTTCCGGGACGCGCGCGTGCAGACCATCTACGAGGGCACCAGCGAGGTGCAGCGGATGGTCATTGCCCGGGAAACATTCCGGCGCGAGGGGTAGCGCTCCGCTTGTCCCACACAGGGCGAGCGGGCAGGGGGCACCGGCCGGGTAGGACAGATGCGGACCCGGCCGGGCGTTCATAGAACACGGATCACCACTTGGCGCTGTGCCCCGCTTGACTCCCGGAAACTCCGGTGTCTAGGGTGCGCGGCTTCCAACCAGCCTTGCGTTCCCATTCAGGGGACACCCGCGGTTTCCCGTCGCTCCCCGCAGGCGGCCGCGCACCCATTCAAACAGGGGGCAGTTGTACCGTTCCAAGGACTTCCCATTCATGCAGCAGAACGTGAACCAGCAGATCGACGGCGGTGACGAAGACTTCGCGGCGATGTTCGAGGCCTCGCTCAAGGAGCGTGGCGGCGACGGAATCCTGAAGGAAGGCGAGATCGTCAAGGGCACGGTCGTGCAGGTGACGAAGGATTTCGCGATCGTGGACATCGGCTACAAGTCCGAGGGCCAGGTCCCGATCTCCGAGTTCACCAATCCCCGCGGGGAAGTCACCGTGAAGTCCGGTGACCCCGTCGAGGTCCTCCTGGAGAGCCGCGAGAACGACACCGGCATGGTCGTCCTCTCCAAGGAGAAGGCCGACAAGATGCGCATCTGGGACGAGATCTCCGCCGCTTGCGAGCGTGATGAGATCGTCAAGGGCACCATCGTCGGTCGCGTGAAGGGTGGCCTCTCCGTCGACATCGGCGTGAAGGCGTTCCTCCCTGGCTCCCAGGTCGACATCCGCCCTGTGCGCAACCTTGACCAGTACATCTCGAAGGAATTCGAGTTCAAGGTCATCAAGTTCAACAAGAAGCGCGGCAACATCGTCCTCTCTCGCCGCGTGCTGCTGGAGAAGCAGCGCGAGGAGATGAAGAAGGAGACCCTCAAGAACCTCAAGGAGGGTGCGGTCCTCAAGGGCGTGGTCAAGAACCTCACCGACTACGGCGCCTTCATCGACCTCGGCGGCATCGACGGCCTGCTGCACATCACCGACATGTCCTGGGGCCGCATCGGTCACCCCAGCGAGATGTTCAACGTCGGTGACGAAGTGCGCGTCGTCGTCCTCAAGTTCGACCCCGCGCAGGAGCGCGTCAGCCTGGGCCTCAAGCAGATCCAGGAGGACCCGTGGCACCGCGCCGACGAGAAGTACCCCGTCGGGACCCGCGTCGCCGGCAAGGTCGTGTCCATCACGGACTACGGCGCGTTCATCGAGATCGAGCAGGGCGTGGAGGGCCTGGTGCACGTGTCCGAGATGTCCTGGACCAAGCGCCTCAAGCACCCGTCCAAGATCCTGGAGGTCGGCCAGACGGTGGAGGCCGTCGTCCTCGACATCGATCCGAAGGCCAAGCGCATCGCGCTGGGCATGAAGCAGATCGAGCAGAACCCCTGGACGCTGCTCGAGGACAAGTACCCGATCGGCTCCGTCATCAAGGGCCAGATCCGCAACGTCACCGACTTCGGCGTGTTCGTCGGCGTCGAGGAGGGCGTGGACGGCCTGGTGCACGTGTCCGACATCTCCTGGACCCAGCGCATCAAGCACCCGGGCGAGATGTTCAAGAAGGGCGACGAGGTCGAGGCGGTGGTCCTCAACATCGACGTCGAGAACGAGCGCTTCAGTCTGGGCATCAAGCAGCTCCAGCCGGACCCCTGGGAGACGCTGTCCGAGCGCCTGCCGGTGGGCAGCCGCGTGAAGGGCAAGGTCACCAAGGTCACCGACTTCGGCGCGTTCGTGGAGATCGAGCCGGGCATCGAGGGCCTCGTCCACGTCTCCGAGCTGAAGGAAGAGCGCGTGGAGAACCCCCGCGACGTGGTGCAGGAGGGCCAGGAGGTCGAGGTCAAGCTCATCGACATCAACACCCCGGACCGCAAGGTGGCGCTGTCCATCAAGGCGCTCATCGGCGAGGGCGAGGACTACCGCGAGTACCTGCGCAAGCAGGCCGAGGGTTCCAAGGCCCGCCTGGGCGACGTGATGGCGAGCAAGCTGAAGAAGTAATCAGCCCCACGTCTTGAAGTGGATGGCGGCCGGGTTCCCAAGCGGGAGCCCGGCCGTTTCCATTTGATTCGCCCGAAACCGCCCGTGATAAGTCGCATCCAAACCTTTCCAGCGGTTCCGGTTCCCCTCTCAAGGAGACAGTTCCATGGCTCGTGAAGTCGTCATCGTGGGCGCGGCCCGTACCCCCATCGGCTCCTTCCAGGGAGCGCTGTCCAAGCTCACCGCTCCCCAGCTGGGCGCCATCGCCATCAAGGCGGCGCTGGAGCGCGCGGGCGTGAAGCCGGAGGCCGTGCAGGAGGTCATCATGGGCAACGTCCTCCAGGCCGGCGTGGGCCAGGCGCCTGCCCGTCAGGCGGCCATCTTCGCGGGCATCCCGGAGTCCGTGCCGGCCGTCACCCTCAACAAGGTCTGTGGCTCCGGCCTCAAGACGGTCATCGCCGCGGCGCAGTCCATCGCCCTGGGTGACGCGGACGTCGTCGTCGCGGGCGGCATGGAGTCCATGTCCAACGCGCCCTACCTCAGCCACACCATGCGCGGCGGCTCGCGCATGGGGAACGTGGAGTTCAAGGACGCGATGATCCACGACGGCCTCTGGGACGTGTACGACAACGTCCACATGGGCATCTGCGCGGAGGCCTGTGCCACCTCGCAGGGCATCAGCCGCGCGCAGCAGGACGAGTTCGCGCTGGAGTCCACGCGCCGCGCCATCCAGGCCCAGAAGGAAGGCCTGTTCACCGCGGAGATCGTCCCCGTGCAGATCCCCGGCAAGAAGCCGGATGAGTTCACCACCGTCTCCGAGGACGAGGGCCCCAAGAACGCCAAGCCGGACAAGATCCCGGGCCTGAAGCCGGTGTTCAAGAAGGACGGCACCGTGACGGCCGCCAACGCGTCCTCCATCAACGACGGCGCCGCGGCGCTGGTGCTGATGAGCGAGGAGAAGGCGAAGGCCGAAGGCCGCACCATCCTGGGCCGCATCAAGGGCTACGCGCAGGCCGCCCGCAAGCCGGTGGAGTTCACCATCGCGCCGGCGGACGCCATCAACACGCTGCTCAAGAAGCAGAACGTGACGGCCAAGGACGTGGACCTCTGGGAGATCAACGAGGCCTTCTCCGTGGTGTCCATCGCCAACAACAAGATCCTCGGTCTGGACCCGTCCAAGGTGAACGTGCGCGGCGGCGCGGTGGTGCTGGGCCACCCGATTGGCGCGTCCGGCGCTCGCGTGCTCGTCACGCTGCTCCAGACGATGAAGGACCAGGACAAGAAGCGCGGTGTGGCGTCGCTCTGCATCGGCGGCGGCGAAGGCATCGCGCTGATGGTCGAGCGCTAGAGGACACCGCCCGCATGAACAAGGTCTACGCGAGCGCGGATGAGGCGGTCGCCGACATCCCGGACAACATCACTCTCATGAGTGGTGGGTTCGGGCTGTGCGGCAACCCCGAGAACCTCATCACGGCCCTGCACAAGAAGAACGTGAAGGGCCTCACCATCATCTCCAACAACTGCGGCACCACGGAGCTGGGGCTGGGCATCCTCCTGCAGAACAAGCAGGTGAAGAAGATGGTCGCCAGCTACGTGGGGGAGAACAAGGAGTTCGAGCGGCAGTTCCTCTCCGGAGAGCTGGAGGTGGAGCTCAACCCGCAGGGCACGCTCGCGGAGCGCATCCGCGCCGGGGGCTGCGGCATCGGCGGGTTCTTCACGCCGACGGGCGCGGGCACCCAGGTGGCGGAGGGCAAGGAGTCGCGCATGATCGACGGGCGCCTCCACGTCCTGGAGACGCCGCTGAAGGCGGACTTCGCCATCGTCCACGCCTGGAAGGCGGACACCTGGGGCAACCTGGTGTTCCACAAGACGGCGCGGAACTTCACCCCCATGATGTGCATGGCCGCCAAGGTCACCATCGTGGAGGCGGAGCACATCGTGCAGCCGGGTGAGCTGGACCCGGATCAGGTGCACATCCCGAGCATCTTCGTGCACCGCATCGTGCAGGCGCAGAACCTCCAGAAGTGGATCGAGCGGCGGACCGTCCGCAAGAAGGCGTCCTGAGCCATGCCCCTGACTCGTGAACAGATCGCGCAGCGCATCGCCCAGGAGCTGAAGGACGGCTTCTACGTGAACCTGGGCATCGGCATCCCCACGCTCGTGCCCAACTACATCCCGCACGGGGTGGAGGTGGTGCTCCAGTCGGAGAACGGCCTGCTCGGCATCGGGCCGTATCCGGAAGAGGGGAGCGAGGATCCGGATCTCATCAACGCGGGCAAGGAGACGGTGACGGTGGTGAAGGGCTCCGCCTTCTTCGACTCCGCGCTGTCCTTCGGGATGATCCGCGGCGGCCACATCGACCTGGCCGTGCTGGGCGCCATGGAGGTCAGCGAAGAGGGTGACCTGGCCAACTGGATGATCCCCGGCAAGATGGTGAAGGGCATGGGCGGCGCCATGGACCTGGCCGTGGGTGCCAAGCGCATCTACGTGGCCATGGAGCACGCCAACAAGGACGGGCAGCCCAAGATCCTCAAGAAGTGCTCGCTGCCGCTGACGGGCCTCAAGTGCGTGCACCACATCGTCACGGACCACGCCTTCATCGACGTGACGCCGGAGGGCCTGGTCCTCCGCGAGCTGGCACCCGGACTCACGGTGGAACGGGTGCAGCAGCTCACCGAGCCGAAGCTGAAGATCGCGCCCGACCTGCGCGAGATGAAGTTCCAGGCCTGAAGTAGGGTGCTAGGGTGCGCTTCCGTCTCTCCGAGTGAGACGGAAGCCCCCGTCTCCCGGAGAACGGAGCACCTGATGTCCGACACTTCGGAGAAGCCCGTCCCCGCGCCTCGCGCGCACCGCATCGACCATGAGCTGCCCGTGGCGTACCGCACGGTGTCGGGCTTCGTGACGGACTGGGCGGTGAACCTGTCGCGCGGCGGGCTCTACATCAACACGCCGCAGCCGCTGCCGGTGGGCACGGTGGTGCGCCTGTTGGTGTCGCTGCCGGGCGCCAGCTTCCCGGTGGACCTGTCCGGGAAGGTGACCCGCACCAACCCCCAGGGGACGCCGGGTTCCGAGGTGCCGGGGATGGCGGTGGAGTTCCTGGACGTTGACGACGAGAAGCGGTCGCGCATCGAAGCGTTCGTGGAGCGCCTGCGGGAAGCCCTGCCGGCGGACGAGCGTGGCAGCGCGACCCGGAAGTAGGGCGGCCCCACCCAGGCGGCCCCCTCGAGTGCGCCTGCGATGACGACGCTGCCCGAATCCCCCATTGAACTGACGATTGAACGGCTGGGCCAGCTGGGCGAAGGCGTGGCCCAATGGGAGGGCCGCACCGTCTTCGTGCCGGGCGCCTTCCCCGGCGACACCGTGCGCGTGCGCCTGGAGGCCCAGGGCAAGGTCCTGCGCGGCCTGTTGGGCCAGGTGCTGACGGATGGGGCGGAGCGCGTGCCGTCGCGCTGCGTGTACTCCGACGCGTGCGGCGGCTGTGACTGGCTGGAGCTGTCCGTCCCGGCCCAGCGGTCCGCGAAGCAGGAGATCGTCCTCTCCACGCTGGAGCACCTGGGCCACCTGAAGCGCTCGGACTTCACCGTGCGGCCGTTGATGGTGGCGCCCCGGGACTGGGGCTACCGCCGCCGCGCGGTGCTGCACGGGGCGGGGAAGGGGGCGCTCGGCTACTTCGGCCGGCGCACGCACGAGCGCATCCCCGTGGACGTCTGCCCCGCGCTGACGCCGGTGCTCACTGCGCTGCCCGGGAAGCTGGCCCCGCTGCTCAAGCCGCTGGCCAAGGACACCGAGGAGGTGCTGCTGCTGGCCGAGGGTGACAAGGCCGCGTTCGCGGTGAACATGAGCGGCCCGGTGACGGCGCGGCACCTGGAGGCTGCGGAGGCCGCGGTGCGCGCGCTGCGGCTGGAGGGCGCGGTGCTGGTGCCCAAGGAGGGCTCTGCGCGGCTCATCGGCCGGCCGGTGCTGCGCTCGCTGTCCCCGCTGCGCCCGGAAGTGCCGGTGTACCTGCGGCCGGATGCGTTCGCGCAGGCGCACGCGGAGGCCAACGTGGGGCTCGTCACGGCGGCCCTGTACGAACTGGGCGCGAAGGAGACGGACTCCGTGCTGGAGCTGTACTCCGGCAATGGCAACTTCACGTTCCCCCTGGCGGGCACGGCCGGGTCGGTGCTGGGCGTGGAGTCGTCCCCGGTGGGCGTGGAGTTGGCGCAGCGGAGTGCTCGCGAGGGTGGGGTGGCCAACGTGCGCTTCGTCCAGGGCGACGCTCGCAAGGTGTGCGACGGGCTGGTGGCGGAGGGGCGTTCGTTCGACCTGTGCCTCGCGGATCCGCCGCGCGCCGGGGCGCCGGGCCTGGCGAAGTGGATGCGCGCGCTGAACGTGCGCCGGGTCGTCTACGTGGCGTGCGACCCGGCCTCGCTGGCGCGCGACGCGGCGGGGCTGGTGGAGGCCGGTTACAAGCCCGTGGCGCTCCAGGTGGTGGACATGTTCCCGCAGACGCACCACGTGGAAGCGGTGATGTCCTTCGAACGGGGAGCCTGACGCGCCATGGACGCCCGCATCGTCGAGTTCGCCGAAGTGCTTCGCCAGAACGGCGTGCGCGTCAGCACGTCCGAGGTGCAGGACGCGCTGCGCGCCACCGCCGAGGTGGGCCTCGAGGACCGGGCGCTGTTCCGCTCCGTGCTGCGCACCACGCTGGTGAAGCGCGAGCTGGACGTGGAGACGTTCCGCCGCGCGTTCGACTTCTTCTTCTCCGGCGCGGCCTGCACGTTCGAGGCCATCGACAAGTCGCTGGCGAAGCAGCTGGAGGAAGAGGGCTATCTGGAAGGCGACCTGTTGAAGATGGTCATCTACCAGATGAACCTGCTGGCGCCGGAGATGTCCCCGCTCGCGCAGGCCATCCTCGCGGGTGACCGCGCGCGGCTGGCGCAGATCTTCCGCCAGGCGTCGCTCCAGCTGGACCTGGGGCAGCTGGAGAGCCCGCTGCAGACGGGGTTCTTCACGCGGCGGATGCTCGCGGGCGCGGGCATGGAGCGGGCGCGCTCCGACCTCAAGTCGATGGAGGACGAGCTGAAGGCTCGCGGGCTCCATGCGGAGGGCGTGGAGATCGTCTCGCGCCACGTGGCCGCGGCGATGCGCAAGATTGAAGAGGCCGCTCGCGCGGAGGTGAAGCGTCAGTCCGAAGCTCGCATCCGCCGCCGCACGGACACCGTCACGGAGAAGCCGCTGCACCTGCTCACGCAGGCGGAGGTGGACCAGATGGAGGCCGCCGTCCGCACGCTGGCGGAGAAGCTCAAGAGCCGGATGATCCGCAAGCAGCGCTCGCACCGGCGCGGGTCGCTCCACGCCCAGCGCACGCTTCGCCGGAACATGCCCTGGGATGGCATCCCCATGGTGCCCGTGTTCCGCACCCGCCGGCCGGAGCGCCCGGAGCTGGTGGTGCTCTGCGACGTGTCCGACTCCGTGCGCAACGCGTCCCGGATGATGCTGCTGTTCATGCACACGCTGCAGTCGCTGTTCGTGCGCGTGCGCTCGTTCGTCTTCGTGTCCGACGTGGGCGAGGTGACGCAGTTCTTCAAGGACCTGGACGTGAGCGAGGCCATCGACGCGGCGACCGCCGGTCGCACCGTGTCCATGAGCTCCAACTCCAACTACGGCCGTGCGCTGGCGGACTTCACGCGCGACCACCTGGGCAGCATCACGCGCCGCACCACCGTGATGATCATTGGCGACGGCCGCAACAACTACAACGCGAGCAACGCCTGGGCCCTGAAGGACCTGAAGCGCAAGGCCAGGCGCGTGCTGTGGATCTGCCCCGAGGACCGGGGCAACTGGGGCATCGGCGACAGCGAGATGCTCACCTACGAGAAGCACTGCACCCAGGCCGTGGTCGTCACCTCCGTGTCGGACCTGGCCCGCATCGCGGAACAGCTCGTCCCCGTCTGAAAACCCATTTCGTACCCGAGGAGCGCCCCATGGCCCCGTCCTTCTTCGACGACTACCAGGACGTCCCCAATGTGGAGACCGGTCCGGCCTTCGACGCCGCCGACGACCGCACGCTGCGCATGGCGTCCCGGCCGGTGGACAAGGCGCTGCTCGACCAGCTGGTCCGCTACCAGGAGACCTTCCTGTCGCACGTGGAGGCGGACGCCAGCCCGGAGGCCATGGCCGGCGCGGCGAAGGCGGCGCTGGAGACGAGCGGCCTGGACGTGAAGGCGGCGGAGTGGGGGAGCGCCGTCCTCCGGGCCTTTGGCGGCCGGCGGTGGACCGTGCAGCGGCTGCGCTCGAAGCTGACGGAGCTGGAGTCCCGCTCCGGGCCGGAGGTGGACGAGGTGAAGAAGCGCGTCCAGGACGAGCTGGTGAAGCAGGAGCGGGAGACGGACGCCCTGGGCCGGCGGTACGGCGTGGAGACGGTGGCCCTGCTCCGGGAGCGCGAGGCGGAGCTGGTGGCCCTGCACACCCGGCTCACGAAGGTGCTCAGCCGGGGATGACCCCGCGTGCCCGCCCGGTTGCATTCCGCGTCCGGGCGTTCCATAACGGCCCGTTTTCCTTCAAGGCCCACCCATGAAGCGCTACTTCATCCACACCTTCGGCTGCCAGATGAACGTCAACGACTCGCTCCGCATGAGCGAGGCGTTGTCGAAGATGTCCTACGTCCCCACGCCGGAGCCGGACAACGCGGACCTCATCATCCTCAACACCTGCTCCATCCGGGAGAAGGCCGAGGACAAGATGCTGTCCGCGCTGGGGCGCTACCGCGCCGTGAAGGCCAGCCGGGGCGCCATCCTGGGCGTGGGCGGCTGCGTGGCCCAGCAGGAGAAGGACAAGCTGCTCAAGAAGGTCCCGTACCTGGACTTCGTCTTCGGCCCGGACAACATCGCGAAGCTGCCGGAAGTCATCGCCCGCGTGCAGGACGCCCGCGAGCGCGTGGTGGAGACGGCCTTCGTGGACTCCGAGGAGTACGTCTTCCCGCGCGCGGACGCGGAGACGTCCCGAGGCAAGGTGACCGAGTTCGTCACCGTGATGAAGGGCTGCGACAACGTCTGCTCGTTCTGCATCGTCCCGCACACCCGTGGCCGCGAGGTGAGCCGCAACTTCCCGGACGTGCTCACCGAGGTCGCGGACCTGGCGGGCGTGGGCCTGCGTGAGGTCACGCTCATCGGCCAGAACGTCAACTCGTACCAGGGCGGCATCAGCTTCGCGCAGCTGCTCCTGCGCACCGCGGAGGTGCCGGGCATCGAGCGCGTGCGCTTCACCACGAGCCACCCGCATGACCTGTCGGACGAGCTGATCGAAGCCTTCCGCGTGCAGCCCAAGATTGCCCCGCACTTCCACCTGCCCGTGCAGTGCGGCAGCGACCGCATCCTGAAGATGATGCGCCGCGACTACACCGTCGAGCAGTACATGGAGCGGCTGGAGAAGCTGCGCGCCGCGCGGCCCGGCATCGCCATCACCACGGACATCATCGTGGGCTTCCCCGGAGAGACCGAGGAAGAGTTCGAGATGACGATGCAGCTCACCGAACGGGTGAAGTACGACAACCAGTTCTCCTTCGTGTACAGCCCGCGCCCCAAGACGGGCGCCGCGCTGCGCGAGAAGGACTGGGGCCCCATCCCGCACGAGGTGAAGGTGGCCCGGCTGGAGCGGCTGCAGAAGCTGCAGCGGCGCATCAGCGGCGAGTACACCCAGGCGCAGGTGGGCCTGGACGTGGAGGTGCTGGTGGAAGGGCGCTCGCGCTACGACGCCACCAAGCGCTTCGGCCGCACGCCGGAGAACCGCACGGTGAACTTCGAGGGCGATGCCCCCGCGGGCTCCATCGTGAAGGTGCACGTGGAGCGCGCCACGCCCAACCAGCTCGCGGGCAAGCAGGTGGCGGTGCTCCAGGCCCCCACCGTGGCGCCGCCGGCGGTGGAGCTGCCCGTGCCGTTGCATGTCCCGGCGGAGGCCTGACGCCTTCCGCCGCTGTCACGCCGTCGGAGGTGCCACCATGCCGTTGAAGCCGTTTCGCGGGGTGTCCCCCCGCGTCCATCCGAGCTGCTTCATCGAGGACTCCGCCCAGGTGGTGGGCGATGTGGAGCTGGGCGAGGACTCGTCCATCTGGTTCAACTCCGTGCTGCGCGGGGACGTGAACTCCATCCGCATCGGCAAGCGCACCAACATCCAGGACCTCACCATGATCCACGTCACCAGCCAGGGTGACTCGACGACGGTGGGGGACGACTGCACGGTGGGCCACCGGGTCATCCTCCACGGGTGCGTCGTGGGCAACCGGGTGCTGGTGGGCATGGGCGCCATCCTGATGGACGGCGTGGAGGTGGGGGACGACTGCATCATCGGCGCGGGCACGCTGCTGACGCCCGGGACGAAGATTCCCCCGGGGTCGCTGGTGGTGGGCTCGCCCGGCAAGGTGAAGCGCCCCATCCACGACGGCGAACGCGAGTTCCTGGTGCAGTCCGCCCTCCACTACGTGCACACCGCCGCCGAACACCGCGCCAGCCGCTGACGCGGCCGCGTTGTGCGTGTTAGGAACACCCCATGGCGCTCGCCCCCGAGACGACCCTGAAGGCCTGTCCGCTCTTCAAGGGCTTCACCGACACCGGCATCTCCATCTTCGCGGCGGCGGCCGTGTCGCGCGCCTACCCCAAGGGGACGGCCCTGTTCACCGAGGGCAAGGCGGGGGACTCGCTGCTGATTGTCGGCGAGGGCACGGTGCGGCTGAGCGCCCGGAGCCCCTCGGGCGAGGACGTGCCCCTGGGCGAGGTGACCGCCGGTGAGCCCCTGGGCGAACTGGCGCTCGTGCAGAAGGGCGAGCGGCTGTGCTCGGCCACGGCGCAGACGGACGTGTTGGCGTTGGAGATCCGCGCGGCGGATTTCCAGAAGCTGCTCGCGCAGAAGCCGCAGGCCTGCATCAAGCTGTTGATGGGCATCGTCAGCCACTTCGGCGCCAAGGCCCGGGACAACCGGGACATGCTGCGCACGCTGGTGGCGCGGGCCCCGGGAAGCTGACCGGCTGTCGGACAGGTGGCGCCGGGCTCCTGCCGGGAGGCCGGAAAGACGAACGGTCCTGCCACCCGCACCCGAGGTGGTTACTGTGCTCGCCTGGAGCCCCTCCGGGCTCCCAGGCTGTCGCACACCGTGGGTGAGGGTAGACATACGGCCGATGGCTTTCGTGATGGGGCGCGGACGCTTGAGGTGGGAAGCTGGGCGGCCGGAGTTTTCAACTGCCGCACCCGGTTGATGGCTGGGTGATGGACGGGCCGGCCCGGGTGGTTGCCGAGCGGCCCTTCGGGAAGTGATTGGACGGAACGACGCGTGGAAGAACTGCTTACCAACCTGCTCGGTAGCTCCCAGGGCCTCTTCGCCTACCTGTCCGTGTTCGCCATCCTGGTGGCGTGCGGGCTGGGCGTGCCTCTGCCGGAGGACATCTCGCTCATCCTTGGTGGGTTCCTGGCGCACAAGGGCGCGGCCAACCTCCCGGTGATGATGGCGGTGGGGTTCTTCGGCATCCTGGTGGGTGACAGCCTCATCTACCTGGCGGGGCGCCGGCTGGGCACGAAGCTGGGGCGCGACCCGGGGGCGAAGGGTGGGGGGTTCTTCTCCAAGATCGTCACGCCGGAGAAGCGGGCGAAGGTGGAGTCGCTCTTCGTCACGCACGGCCAGAAGATCGTGATGATCGCCCGCTTCATGCCGGGCGTGCGCGCGGTGACGTACTTCACCGCGGGCTCCGTGCACATGTCGTACTGGCGCTTCATCTTCTGGGACGGCCTTGCGGCGCTCTTGTCCGCGCCGGTGTTCGTGTGGCTCGGGTTCCACTTCGGTGGCGAGCTGGACATGGTCATCCGCAAGCTGAAGGACGGCCAGGTCGTGGTGCTGGGGTCGCTGGCGGTGCTGGCGGTGGGCTACTTCCTGTACCGCCGCCGCAAGAACGCGAAGCTCAAGGCCGAGGCCGCCGCCCATGCGCAGGTGACGCCGGTGGCCCTGCCGCCCGTGCCGGAGACGCTGGAGAACAGCATGTCGCCGACGCGCGCGGCCAGCCCCAGCGCCTTCTTCGACGTGCCCGCCGACAAGGCGCCCCCGTCCGAGCCGGACCTGAACGCGCACAAGTAGTCACCGTGCAGCGGTGACCTGGTTCACGGACCCCGCCCCCTCGACGAGAGGGAGCGGGGTTCTTCGTTACTCCTTGCCCGCGTCGCGGAGGGCCTTCGCCAGCAGCTCCGCCACGGCCTGCACCGTCGGCTCGCGCAGCAGCGTGTGGTGGGTGCCCGGCAACTCGTGCGATTCGAGCTGCTCGCCCACCAGTGCCGCCCAGCCGCCGTCGGGCGTGCGCGTCTCGTCCCGCTCCTCCGCGTGGATGCGCAGCACGTGCTGATCCATCGCGGGCGGGTGGTAGCGCCGGGCCGCTTCGAGGTTCGCCTCGAAGACCTGGAAGAGGGCCGTGGTGTCCACTCCGGACGGCAGGGCTCCGGCCTGGGCCGCGGCTTCCAGCACCTTCGTGAGCACCGCTTCGGGCTCCAGCTCCGCCGTGTCCACGTCCAGATCCGCCAGCGACACGCCCATCAGGTCCTGCGCGAACAGGGCCACCGCCAGCGTGCGGTCCAGGTTCGGCTCCGAGTCCGGCACCGTCTCCGGGACGTACGAGTCGATCATCGCCACCAGCTCCACCGCTTCACCTGCCTCGCGGAGCTGGTACGCCATCTCATAGGCGATGACGCCGCCCAGCGACCAGCCGCCCAGGCGATACGGACCGTGGGGCTGGACCTTCCGCACCTCGCGCACGTAGCTGGCGGCCAGGGCCTCCACGGTGTCCAGTGGCTGATCCGTACCGTCCATGCCCCGGGCCTGGAGGCCGTAGAAGGGCTGATCCGGTCCCAGCCTCCGCGCGAGCTCCGCGTAGGCCAGCACGTTGCCTCCCACCGGGTGCACGCAGAAGAAGGGCGTGCCGGTGCCCTGGTTCGTGAAGGGCACCAGGGCCGTGAAGGGCTCCGGATCCTCCGGCTCGGCCTCTCCCAGCAGGACCGCGAACCGCTCCACGCTGGGGGCCTGGAAGAGCGCCGACAGCGGGAGCTTCCGGCCCGTCTCCCGCTGCACCGCCGCCATCAGCCGCACCGCCAGCAGCGAGTGCCCTCCCAGCTCGAAGAAGCTGGTGCGCACGTCCACCGCGGCCACGCCCAGGGCTTCGGCCCAGAGCCGCTCGAGCATCGCTTCCTGTTCGTCCCTGGGGCCGACCCTGGCCTCGGGGTTCGTGGCTTCGTCCACCGGAGCCGGTAGGGCCGCGCGGTCCACCTTGCCGTTGGGCGTCAGTGGCAGGACGGGCAGGGCGACGTAGGCGGCCGGGACCATGTAGTCCGGCAGCGAGCGCTGGAGGTGGCTTCGGAGCGGAGCGGTGTCCACCTCCGGCGCCACGTACGCCACCAGCCGCTGCACTCCCGGCACGTCCTCACGCACGAGCACCATCGCGTCGCGGATGCCCGGGTGCGTGCGCAGCGCGGCCTCGATTTCGCCCGGCTCGATGCGGTAGCCGCGCAGCTTCACCTGGAAGTCCACGCGCCCCATGAAGTCCAGCGTGCCGTCCTGCTTCCAGCGGACCCGGTCGCCCGTGCGGTACAGGCGGGCTCCACGCTCCGTGCTGAACGGGTGGGGGATGAAGCGCTCCGCAGTGAGATCCGGCCTGTTGCGGTAGCCGCGCGCCAGGCCTTCGCCCGCGATGAACAGCTCGCCCGGCACACCCACGGACACGGGGTTCAGGTTCGCGTCCAGCACGTACACGCCCACGTTGAGCATGGGCCGGCCGATGACGGGCGTGGGCTGCGCGGTGCTCTGGATGCACTCGGTGGTGGACGCCACGGTGCCCTCGGTGGGGCCGTAGGCGTTGTAGGCCCTCGTGCGGTGCGTGGCCGCGAGCGTGCGCCACGTCACCTCGTCCATCGCCTCACCGCCAATGAAGCAGATGGACGGCACGTGGGCCTGCTCCAGGAAGCCCGCCTCCAGCAGCAGCTTGAACAGCGACGGTGTGCAGTCCAGCGCGTCGATGCGGCGCTGCTCCAGCCACGCGAGCATCGCCTCCGGATCCTGCCGCACGGCCTCCGGGACGATGCACAGGCAGTGGCCGTCCGCCATCAACAGCAGCTGCGTCACGGACGCGTCGAAGTAGAGCGGCCCGTTGAGGCTCACCCGCATCACCTTGGGAGCCTGCGTGTAACAGGCCTCCGTCAGCGAACGATGCAGGTGCGCCAGCGAGCGGTGCTGGATCATCACGCCCTTGGGCATGCCCGTGGAGCCTGACGTGTAGATGACGTACGCCAGGTGCTCCGGCCGCGTGGCCACTCGCGGGTTGGCCGGCGAGGACGCTTCGATGCGCCGCGCGTCCGCGTCCAGCCGCACCACGTGCCGCACCGCAGGCTGCCACGCTTCCATCTGCGCCTGGGTGGTCAGCAGCACGGCCGCGCCGCTGTTCTCCAGGATGAAGGCCCTGCGCGCTTCAGGGGCCGCCGGGTCGAGCGGCACGTACGCGCCCCCCGCCTTGAGGATGCCCAGGAGCGCGACGATGGCCTCTGGCGAGCGCTCCAGGCAGAAGGCCACCGGGACATCCGGGCCCACGCCCAGCGAGCGGAGGTAATGCGCCAGCTGGTTCGCGCGCACGTTGAGCTGGTGGAACGACACCGTCGTATCGCCCATCACCACGGCGGGTGCCTTGGGCGTGCGCGTCACCTGATGTTCGAAGCGCACGTGGAAGGGCAGGTCGGCGTCGAAGAGGGCCGTCTCGCCGCTCCACTCCTCCAGCACCCACTGACGCTCCTCCGCCGTCAGCAGGGGCAGGCTGTCCAGCGCGGCGTCGGGCTTCGCGGTCGCGCCTTCCAGCAGTTGGACCAGGTGCTCGGACAGCCTGCGGGCCGTGGCGGGCTCGAAGAGGTCCGTGGCGTAGGAGAGGTCGCCCTCGAAGCCACGCTCCGTGCGGGCCAGCGTCAGGTCCAGGTCGAACTTCGTCGTGGGCAGGTCCACCTCCACCGGGCGCAGTGTCAGCTCGGGCAGGCGCACCTCCGCGTCCGGCATGTTCTGAAGCGCGAAGAGGGCCTGGATGAGCGGCGTGCGCGACAGATCGCGCGTGGGTTGCACCGCCTCCACCAGCCGCTCGAAGGGGATGTCCTGGTGCTCGTACGCGCCCAGCGTGGTGGTGCGCACCTGCGCGAGCAGCTTCCGGAACGACGGACGGCCGTCGAACCTCGCGCGCAGCACCAGCGTGTTCACGAAGAAGCCGATGAGGCCCTCCGTCTCCGCGTGACGCCGGCCCGCGATGGACGTGCCCACCAGCAGGTCCTCCTGACCGGAGTACCGGTGCAGCAGCGTCTGGAAGGCCGCGAGCAGCACCATGAAGGGCGTGGCGCCCTCCGCCTGGGCCAGCGCTTCCACCGACTCGCTCAACGACTGCGACAGGCGCACCGGGAACGTCGCGCCCCGGGCGGAACGATGGGGCGGACGCGGCTTGTCCGTGGGCAGGGCCAGGGCCTGCGGGGCTCCGGCCAGCTGCTGCGTCCACCAGGCGAGCTGCGCATCCAGCACTTCGCCCTGGAGCCAGCCGCGCTGCCACACGGCGAAGTCCGGGTACTGCACCGGCAACGGGGCCAGCGGCGAGGGCTGCCCCTGCCGGAAGGCCTCGTAGAGCGCGGTGACTTCGCGCACCAGGATGCCCATGGACCAGCCGTCGCCGATGGCGTGATGCAGGCACAGGAGCAACACGTGTTCCTGCTCGCCCAGCTTCAGGAGCGTGAGGCGCGCCAGCGGCCCCGTGGCGAGGTCGAAGGGCGTCAGCGCGTCCTCGCTCGCGAGCCGCACGGCCTCTGCTTCCTTCGCGTCCTCGGGCATGCCCGTCAGGTCCACCACCGACAGGACTCCGGTGGGGGCAGGGTGTACGTGCTGGCGGGGTTCGCCGTTGTGCGACTCGAAGGTGGTGCGCAGCGCTTCGTGGCGTTCCACCAGCGCATCGAAGGCCTGCTGGAGCGCGGGCACGTCCACCGCGCCGGAGAGGCGCAGCGCCGTGGGCATGTTGTAGAGCGCGCTGCCGGGGTCGAGCTGGTCGATGAACCACAGCCGCTGCTGCGCGAACGACAGCGGATGCGGACCGGGGTTCGTCGCGGGCCGCAGCGGCGGCAGGGCACTGGCTTCCGGCGCATCCGGCAACCGCTGGGCGAGCGCCGCCACGGTGGGGGACTCGAACAGCGCGCGGACGCCCACGTCCACGCCGAAGCGGGCGCGGATACGGGAGACCAGTTGCGTGGCCAACAGCGAGTGGCCGCCCAGCTCGAAGAAGTGGTCGTTACGGCCCACCACGGGCACGTTCAACAGCTCCTCCCACAGCGAGGCCAGGGCCACCTCCGCGGGCGTCGCCGGTGCTTCGTACGAGCGTGCCGCGCGCCACTGCGCCTCCGGCGAAGGCAGCGCCTTGCGGTCCACCTTGCCGTTGGGGGTCAACGGCAGGGAGGGCAGGGTGACGAAGGCCGACGGCACCATGTACTCCGGCAGGTGGCGGCGCAGGTGTTCGCGCAGCACCTCCGTGTCGCCGTCCGTCACCACGTAGGCCACGAGCCGCGCGTCGCCCGGCGTGTCCTCCCGGACCAGTGCCACGGCGTCCCGGACTCCGGCGTGCGTGCGCAGCGTGGCTTCGATCTCACCCAGCTCGATGCGGTAGCCGCGCAGCTTCACCTGGAAGTCCAGGCGGCCCATGAACTCCAACGTCCCATCCGGCCGCCAGCGGCCCTTGTCGCCCGTGCGGTAGAGGCGGGCTCCGGGCTCCGCGCTGAAGGGGTCTGGCACGAAGCGCTCGGCCGTCAGGTCCGGGCGGCCCAGGTAGCCACGCGTGACGCTTTCACCGGAGAAGCACAGCTCGCCCGGCATGCCGAAGGGCACCAGCCGCTGCCGTGTGTCGAGCACGTACGCGTTCAGGTTCGCCAGCGGCCGCCCGATGACGGGCTCCGTCCGGGGACTGCCCTGGATGGGAGCGCCCGTCGTGCCGACCGTGCACTCCGTGGGGCCGTAGCCGTTGAAGGCGCGCGTGCGGTCCGTCGCCGCGAGCCGCCGCCACGTCTCCACGTCCAGCGCGTCGCCGCCCGTCAGGATGACCGGCGGCACCCAGGCCCGCTCCAGCAAGCCGGCCGCCAGGAGCGGTTTGAGTTGCGCGGGCGTGCAGTCCAGCGCGTCGATGCGGTGATGCTCCAGCCACGCGAGCATCGCCTCCGGGTCCAGGCGCAGCGCGTCCGGGACGACGTGGAGGCAGTGCCCGTCGATGAGGTGGACCACGCGCTCGATCACCGCGTCGAAGTACAGCGGCGCGTTGACGCTGATGCGCTGTCCACGCGGCTGGCCCGCGTAGAACGCGCGGCCCATGGCCCGGTGCATGTTGAGCACGGAGCGGTGCTGCACCATCACCCCCTTGGGCTTGCCCGTGGAGCCGGACGTGTACAGCACGTACGCCAGGTGCTCCGGGCCAGTCAGGGTGGGCAGGGGCTCATGCGAGAGGGCTCCCAGGCCGGCCTGCTCGACGTCCAGCCACACTTCCTGGACGCCGTAGGGGCTCCAGTCCCCGCACGCGGTCTCCGTCGTGACGAGCACGGCCGCGGCGCTGTCCTTCAGCACGAAGTCCCTGCGCGCGGGCGGGGCTCCGGGGTCCAGCGGGACGAAGGCTCCGCCCGCCTTGAGCACCGCGAGGATCGCGACGATGGACTCCACCGAGCGCTCCAGGCACAGCGCCACGCGCACCTCCGGGCCCACGCCCATGGAGCGCAGCCGCCACGCGAGCTGGTTCGCCCGCGTGTCGAGCTGCCGGTACGTCAACGCCGTCTCCCCGAACACCACGGCCGGGGCATCCGGGGTGCGTGCCACCTGACGTTCGATGAGGCCGTGCAGTGTGGCGTCGCGCTCGAAGTCGAGCAGTTCACCGCCGCCCATGCGCACCAGCCGCACCAGTTCCTCCGGCGACACGAGCGACACGTCCGCCAGCGGCAGGTCCGGCGCGTCGCAGACGGCCTCCAGCAGGCGGCGCAGGTGCGCGGCGAATCGCTCGATGGTGCCCGCGTCGTACCACTCCGCGGCGTAGTGGAAGCGGCCCTCGTAGCCGTCGCGGGTCCTGTTCAGGTCCAGCGCCAGCTCGAACTGCGTCGGGCTGCCGCCGTCGAAGGAGGCCGGTCCCACCGTCAGGCCGGGCACCGCCAGCTCCGTCACGGGCGCGTTCTGGAGCGCGAACATCGCCTGGAACAGCGGCGTGCGGCCCAGGTCGCGCTCGGGCTGGAGCGCTTCCACCAGGTGTTCGAACGGGATGTCCTGGTGCTCGTACGCGCCCAGCGTGGTGGCGCGCACCTGGGCCAGCAGCTCGCGGAAGGTCGTCTTCGCGCTGAAGCGCCCTCGCAGCACCAGCATGTTCACGAAGAAGCCGATGAGGCCCTCCGTCTCCGCGTGCCGGCGGTTCGCGATGGGCGATCCCACCAGCACGTCGTCCTGCCCGGACACGCGCGACAGCACGGCCTGGAATGCCGCCAGCAGCGCCATGAAGGGCGTGGCGCCTTCGGCCTGGGCCAGCGCGTCCACGCGCTCGCTCAGGACGCGCGGCAGTGTCAGCCGGACCAGTCCGCCTCGCTGCGTGGAGGTGGCGGTCCTTGGCCGGTCCGTGGGCACGTCCAGCACGAAGGGCGCCCCGGACAACTGGTTCTTCCACCACTCGACCTGCGCCTGGAGCACACCGCCCTGCAGCCAGCCGCGCTGCCAGACCGCGTAGTCCGCGTACTGCACCGGCAGCTCCGGCAGGGCGGCGGAACGGCCCGCACGCCGGGCCTCATAGAGGGCCGTGAGCTCCCGCACGAGGATGCCCAGTGACCAGCCGTCGGACACGATGTGGTGCAGGTGCAGCACCAGCACGTGCTCCCGTTCCTCCAACTTCATCAGCAGCGCGCGGATCACCGGCCCGCGTGTCAGGTCGAACGGGCGTAGCGTTTCCGCGTGGCCCAGGCGCTGGGCTTCGGCCTGCTTCGCGGCGCGGCTGCCCAGACCCCTCAGGTCCGCCAGCTCCAGGGGGACGTGGCCCTCCGGGTGGATGTCCTGCACGGGCTTGCCCACCTCCATGCGGAAGGTGGTCCGCAGGGATTCATGCCGCGCCATCAGCGCGTCCAGGCTTGCGCGCAGTGCTTCCACGTCCAGGTCGCCAGTGAGGCTCAGCGCCAGCGGCATGTTGTAGAGCGGGCTGCCCGGCTCCAGCTGATCGACGAACCACAGCCGCTGCTGTGCGAAGGACAGCGGCGGCGCGGACGTCCGCTCGGCACGGACCAGCGGCGGCGCCTGGGTGCGGCGCGCGTTCACCAGCCGCTCCGCCAGCGAGGCCACCGTGGGCGCCCGGAACAGCTCGCCCAGCGGCAGCTCCACGCCCAGGGTCGACCGGATGCGCGACACCACCTGCGTGGCCAGCAGCGAGTGCCCACCCAGTTCGAAGAAGTCGCCGTGGATGTCCACGGTGTCCAGGTGCAGGACCTCCGCCCAGATGCCCGCGAGCGCCTTCTCCAACTCGCTCCGAGGCGCGGAGGTGGCGCTGTCCGTGCCACGGGCCTGGGGCGCCGGCAGGGCCTTGCGGTCCACCTTGCCGTTGGCGCTCAGGGGCAGCTTGGGCAGCGCCACGATGGCGGATGGCACCATGTAGTCCGGCAGCTGCTTCTGCACGGACGCCCGCAGCGCTGCCGTGTCCAGGCCTTCGCTCACGACGTAGGCGACCAGGCGCTTGTCGCCCGGCACATCCTCGCGCACCACGACCACCGCCTCCTCGACCTCCGGCGACTGGCGCAGCACGGCTTCGATTTCGCCCGGCTCCACGCGGAAGCCGCGCAGCTTCACCTGGAAGTCGGTGCGGCCCAGGAACTCCAACGTCCCGTCGCGCTGCCAGCGCACGCGGTCGCCCGTGTCGTAGAGACGCGCTCCGGGTTCGGTGGCGAAGGGGTGGGGGATGAAGCGTTCGGCGGTGAGGTCCGGGCGCTGGAGGTAGCCCCAGGCCAGACCGTCTCCGCCCACATACAGCGTTCCCGGCACGCCCGGCGGCACGGGCTGGAGCGAAGCGTCCAGCACCCACGCCGTGGAGTTCGACAGCGGCCGGCCGATGGGCACCGAGCGGCCCACGGTGTCTCCAGCGCGCAGCGTGTGCGTGGCGGAGAACGTGGTGTTCTCCGTGGGGCCGTAGCCGTTGACCAGCACCGCGCCCGGGGGCAGCCGCTTCAGGTGTTCCCGCACGCGCTCCACGGGCAGCACGTCGCCGCCCGCGAGCACCTGCTTCACCCGGGCCAGTGCGTCACCCTGGTGCAGGACCATCTGCTCGAAGAGGGCGGCGGTGAGCCACAGCGTGGTGATGCCTTCGCGCCGCAGCAGCGCTCCCGTCTCCTCCAGCGACAGGGCCTTGGGCGGCGCCAGCACCAGCGTCGCGCCGTTCAGCAACGCGCCCCAGATTTCCAGGGTGGACGCGTCGAACGCGATGGGGGCCAGCTGGAGGAAGACCTCCTCGGGTCCGAAGTGGATGAAGTCCGCTCCGCGCACCAGACGCGTGATGCCCCGGTGCGGGACGCTCACGCCCTTGGGGCGTCCGGTGCTGCCCGACGTGAACATCACGTAGGCCAGCGCTTCGGCGGAGACATTCAGGTCCAGTGGCGTCTCCGGCTGGCGCGCGATCTGGGCTTCATCCGCATCCAGCAGGACCTGGAGGTCCGTTACCTGGGGCAGCTCATCCGCCAGGGCCTCCTGCGTGACGAGCACGCTCACGCTGGCCGCCTGGAGCATCCAGGTGATGCGCTCCGCGGGCGTCTTCGCGTCCACCGGCACGTAGGCCGCGCCGGCCTTGAGGATGCCCAGCAGACCGGTGACGAGGTCGAACGACCGCTCCACGCACAGGCCCACCCGGTGGCCGGGCCGCACGCCCTGGCGCCGCAGGTGGTGCGCGAGCTGGTTCGACGCGCGCTCCAGCGCCGCGTACGTGAGCGTCTCCCCGCCGGACTTCAGCGCGATGGCGTCCGGCGTGCGCGAGGCCTGTTCCGCGAAGAGGGCGCCCACGGACGCGTCGCGCGGGTAGTCCCGGGCGGTGTCATTCCACCCGATGAGCAATCGCCGCCGCTCGGCGTCCGTGAGCCAGGGCAGCTGTCCCAGCCGCGTGTCCGGCGCCCGGACGGCGGCCTCCAGCAGCACGCGGAGGTGCTCCGCCATGCCGGCCGCGGTGGCCGGTTCGAACAGGTCCTGATTGAAGACGAGCCCGCCGTCGAAGCCGTCCGGCGTGCGCATCATCAGCCACTGGAGGTCGAAGAGGATGACGTCCGGGGTGGACTCCAGCGGGCGCAGCGTCAGCCCCGGCAGGGACAGCTCCGGCAGGGGTGCGTTCTGCAGCGTGAAGGTCACCTGGAACAGCGGCGTGCGGCCCAGGTCTCGCTCCGGATGGAGCACCTCCACCAGCTTCTCGAACGGCAGGTCCTGGTGCTCGTACGCGCCCAGCGTGGTGGCGCGCACCTGCTCCAGCAGCTCACGGAAGCGGAGCGTGTCGCGGACCCGCGTGCGCAGCACCACCGTGTTCGCGAAGTAGCCGATGAGGTCCTCGGACTCCGCGTGGCGGCGGCCCGCGATGGGCGACCCCACGAGCACGTCCTCCTGGCCCGCGTACCGGTGCAGCAGCAGCTGGAAGGCCGCGAGCAACACCATGAAGGGCGTGGTGTGGGTCTGCTTCGCCAGTGACTCCAGCGCCTCGCTCAGCTCGCGCGGCAGGGTCATGGGCTGCACGCCGGCCCGGAAGGACTGGCGTGCCGGACGCGGGTGGTCCGTGGGCAGCTCCAGGTAGGGCGCGGCGCCTTCCAGCTGCCCGCGCCAGTACGCCACCTGCGACTCCAGCACGTCGCCCTGGAGCCAGTCGCGCTGCCAGAGGGCGTGGTCGGCGGCCTGCACCGGCAGCTCCGGCAGCGGCGAGGACTCCTCCGCGGAGAACGCCGTGTAGAGCGCGCCCATCTCCCGCACCAGCACGCCCGTGGACCAGCCGTCGGAGATGATGTGGTGCGTGTTGAGCAGCAGCCGGTGCTTCGTGGGCCCCAGCTTCATCAGGAGTCCCCGGAACAGCGGGCCCTGCTCCAGGTCGAACGGGGTGCGGGCCTCTTCCAGCGCCAGCCGCGACGCCTCCGCCTCGCGCGCCTCCGCCGTGGGCAGCGCGGACAGATCCACGTTCCTCAGGGGCATGGGGAAGGGTGGATGGATGACCTGCGACGGCGTGCCTTCGTGCGAACGGAAGGTCGTGCGCAGCGCTTCGTGGCGGCGCACCAGCTCGTCAAACGCGGCCAGCATCACGATGATGTCCAGCGTGCCTTCCAGCTCCAGCATGCTCGGGAGGCTGTAGGCGTTGCCCACCGTGCCCAGCTGCTCGATGAACCAGAGCCGCTGCTGCGCGAACGACAGGGGCAGCACGTCCGGCCGCTCCACGCGGGTCAGCGAGGGCAGGGCGGAGGCGGGGGCTTCCTGGGACTCGGACGCGGGCTGCCGGAGGGCGTCGATGCGCTCGGCCAGCGCCGCGACCGTGGGTCCTTCCAGCAGGGCGCGCAGGGGCAGCTCCACGCCGAAGTGCTTGCGCACGCGCGACACCAGCTGCGTGGCCAGCAGCGAGTGGCCGCCCAGCTCGAAAAAGCCGTCGTGGCGTCCCACGGCGGGGACGCGCAGCACTTCGATCCACAGCGGGATCAGCGCTGCCTCCGTGGGAGTCGCGGGCGGTTCGATGACGCGCTCCGTGGCGGGCGCGGCGGCCGGTGCCGGCAGCGCCTTGCGGTCCACCTTGCCATTGGGCGTCAGCGGCAGGACGTCCAGCGTGATGAACACCGCGGGCACCATGTACTCCGGCAGGTGACGGAGCAGGTGCTCGCGCAGGGGCGACGTGTCCACCGGGGGCGCGACGTACGCCACCAGCCGGTCGTCGTGCACCTGCGCCACCGCGTCCCGGATGCCCGGGTGCGCGCGCAGCGTGGCTTCGATTTCGCCCAGCTCGATGCGGTTGCCGCGCAGCTTCACCTGGAAGTCCAGGCGGCCCATGAAGTCGAGCGTGCCGTCCTCGCGCCAGCGGGCCTTGTCGCCCGTGCGGTACATGCGTGCGCCGGGCTCCGTGCTGAAGGGATCCGGCAGGAAGCGCTCGGCCGTGAGCGCGGGCTGACCCAGGTAGCCTCGCGTGACGCCTTCACCAGAGAGGCACAGCTCGCCCGGCGTTCCGATGGGTGCCAGACGCAGGTTCGCGTCGAGCACGTAGGCGCGCAGGTTGGTGATCGGCCGGCCGATCACGGGCAACGGCTGGGTCGCGCCCTGGACGGCGATGGTCGTCGCGTCCACGGTGACCTCCGTGGGGCCGTAGCCGTTGTAGGCGCGTGCGTGCTTCGCCGCGGCGAGCTGCCGCCACGTCACCTCGTCCATCGCCTCGCCGCCGATGGAGAACCGGACGGGGCCATGGGCGCGCTCCAGCATTCCCGCGGACAGCAGGAGCTTGATCTGCGACGGCGTGCCGTCCAGCAGGTGGATGCGCTGACGCTCCATCCAATCGAGCATGGCCTCCGGATCCAGGCGCACGTCCTCCGGGACGATGACCAGGCAGTGGCCGTCCAGCAGCTGGATCACCTGTTCGATGGCGGCGTCGAAGTACAGCGGCGCGTTCACGGTGATGCGCTGTGCGGGCGCCAGCTCCTCGTAGATGCTCCGCGTCATCGCCAGGTGCAGGTGGATCACCGAGCGGTGCTGCACCATCACGCCCTTGGGCGCGCCCGTGGAGCCGGACGTGTAGATGACATAGGCGAGGTTCGCCGGACCCGCCGCTGGCGGCAGGTTGTCCGAAAACCTGTCCGACTGTCCGACAGGTTTTTCGTCCAGCCGCACCAGGTGGGGCACCTCCGGGTGCCACGCTTCTTGCAGTGCCTGCGTCGTCACCAGCACGCTCGCGCCACTGTCTTTGAGCACGAACGACTTGCGCGCGGCCGGAGCCTTGGGGTCCAGCGGCACGAAGGCGCCGCCTGCCTTGAGCACCGCCAGCAGTGCCACGATGGCCTCCGCCGACCGCTCCAGGCACAGGCCGACCGTGACTTCTGGGCCCACGCCCAGCGACCGCAGGTGCCAGGCGAGCTGGTTGGCCCGCGCGTTGAGCTGCTGGAAGGACAGCGTCGTTTCCTCGAACACCAGGGCGTCCGCGTCCGGCGTCGCGGCGGCCTGTCGTTCGAAGCGCGCGTGCACGGTGGTGTCGCGCTCGAAGTCCACGACGTCGCCGGTGCCGGTGCGCAGCAGCCAGGCTCGGTCCTCGGCCGGGAGGAGGGACACGTCCGCCAGCCGCGCCCCGGGCTGGATGAGGGATTCGAGCGCCTGGCTCCACTGGCCCAGCACGCGCTGCACGGCGTCCGCGTCGAAACGGTTCTCGTCGTAGGCCAGGTGCAGCTGGAGCTCACGGCCCGGGTACACCGTGGCCGACAGCGGGTAGTTCGTGCTCTCGCCGATGACAAAGTCGCGCAGATCCAGCGCGGTGGAGCGGCGCAGCACCGATTCATCGAGGGGGACGTTTTCGAAGACGAGCAGCGACTGGAAGAGCGGCAGGCCTCGGGGGATGTCGCTCCAGCCGTGCGCGGCGACCAGCGGCGTGTGCTGGTGCTGCTGGATGTCCAACAGCTTCGCCTGGAGGGACTGGAGCCACGCCAGCACGGACGCGTCCTCGTCGGGGATCGCGACGCGGACTGGCAGCGTGCTGATGAGCAGGCCCAGCATCGCCTCCGAGCCCGCGAGCTCCGGCGGCCGGCCCGCGAACGTGGTGCCGAAGAGCACATCGCGCGTGTCCGCATGGCGTGCCAGCACCAGGGCCCAGGCCGCCTGCGTCAGCGTGTTGACCGTGAGCCGGTGCTGCCGGGCGAAGCCTTCCAGCGCCGTGGTGCGATCCTCCGGAAGCGTCAGCACTAGGTTGGGCTGATTCACCGTGCCGTCGGGGTGCGCGGACGAAGGACGCATGGCCGGCAGGGGTGTGGGCGATGACAGGCCTCCCAGCTGGCCGCGCCAGAAGCGTTCGTCCTCGGCGACGTCGCGCTGGCCCAGCCACGCGATGTAGTCGCGGAACGGCGGACGCCCGGCGGCGGGCAGCGGTGTCCCGGCGGTCAGCGCGTCGTAGATGGCGAAGACCTCCTGGAAGAACAGGCCCAGGCTCCAGCCGTCGAACAGCAGGTGATGGTGGCTCCAGACGAAGCGCCACCGCGCGTCTCCCAGCCGCACCGCCGTCATGCGCGACAGGGGCGCACGCGACACGTCGAAGCCGCGCGCGCGGTCCTCCGCGTACAACTGCTCCAGCAGGGCCTGCTGCTCCAGCTCCGGCAGGTGGCGCCAGTCATGCGCTTCGAACGGCAGCACCGCGCGTGAATGCACCGCCTGCAGCGGCGCCTCCAGGTCCTTCCACACGAAGGCCGTGCGCAGGATGGGGTTGCGGTCCACCGCCGTCTGCCACGTCCGCTGGAACAGCGCGAGGTCCACATCCGAGTGGACCGACCACGCGGTCTGCTCGAAGTAGAAGCCCGCCTCCGGATCATTCAGCGCGTGGAAGAGCATGCCCTCCTGGAGCGCGGAGAGCGGGAACAGGTCCTCCACCGTGGGGCCCTGTGCCGCGAGCACCGCGTCCAGCGAGGCCTGGGTCAGGCGCGCCAGCGGGAAGTCGCTCGGCGTCCGCCTGCGCGCGTCCTCCGAGTGGCGCAGGGCGATGAGCTCGCGCAGTGCGCGCGTGAACCCCTGGGCCAGGGCTTCGATGGTGGCGGCGTGATGCCACTCATGGCTGAAGCCGAAGTCCATCCGCAGCTGTCCGTCCACGACGAAGCCGCCGACGGACAGCGCGTACGCGTGAAGGGCCTTGGGCGACACCGCCATGCTGGTGGGCTCGGTGCCCGGGGCGAAGAGGGTGCTGGCGCCGATGGAACCGTCTCGCTGGCTCAGGCCGTTGAAGAGCACCTGCGCGGATGGCAGGGTCGCGAGCCGCTGCCGGAGCTCCGCGGGCCCCATGAACCTCAAGAGGCCGTAGCCGATGCCGCGGTCGGGCCACGCGGACAGCGAATCGCGCACCGCTCGCAGGCAGTCTCCGGCCGAGCCACCCTCTGGCAACTGGAGCAGGGCCGGCGCCAGCGATGTGAACGCCCCCACGGTGCGGGACACGTCCGCGTCCGCGAAGAGCGCCTCGCGACCATGGCCCTCCAGGTCGATGAGCAGGCGCGACTGGCCCGTCCATTCGCGCAGGGCCAGGGCCAGGGCCGTCAGCAGGATGTCGTTGATCCGCGCCCGCCAGGCCTCCGGCGTCTCTTCGAGCAGCAGCCGGGTCTGCTCCGCTTCCAGCCGCACGGACATGGTGCGGTGCGAACCCTCGGTGCCGGGCCCGGAGCCATCGGTGGGCAACGGGGCCACGTTCCTGCGGGCCTCGTCGAGCCAGAGGGCCGTCTGCGCATGCAGGGCGTCGGACAGGGCGTGGGCCTCCAGCCTGCGGGCCCAGGCCAGGAAGGAGGTCGTCTTCGCGGGAAGCGCGGGGGACTGGCCCGTGCGCAGCCTCAGGTAGGTGGTCTCCAGGTCCTCGACGAGCACACGCAAGGACACGCCGTCCACCACCAGGTGGTGGAGGATCAGCAACAGGCGCTGCTCCTGTCCGGCGCCGAAGTGGAAGAGCGCGGCGCGCAGCAGGGGCGGCCGGGACAGGTCGAACGAGGCCTGGAGGCGCTCGGCCTCCTCCTCCAGCCGTGCCGAGCGCATGTCCTCGGGCAGTTCGGACAGGTCAATCTGGAGCAGGGAGACCCGGGCCTCGTCGGGCGCGGCGTTCTGCTGGCGCCAGGCGCCGCCGTCCTCGCGCACGAAGCGCATGCGCAGGGCGTCGTGGTGGACCACCAGGGTCTGGAGCGCCTCTTCCACCCATGCCGCCTTCAACGGCTGGCGCACCTGGAGCAGCAGCACCTGGTTGAAGTGATGGGCGTGAGTGGGGTCGCGCTCCAGCAGTTGGCGCTGGATGGGCGTGAGCGGCACCTCGCCCACCACCGGTCCCTGTTCCGCGAGGCGGACCCCGCTGACGCGAGCCACGGAGGCCAGGGCCGCCAGCGTCGGGTGTTGGAACAGATCGCGGACGGACAGCTGGATGCCGGCCTGCCGGGCCCTGGCGACGGCCTGGATGCTGATGATGGAGTCGCCGCCCAGCTCGAAGAAGTTGTCATCGAGCCCCACGCGTTCGACGCGCAGCACCTGGGCCAGGACCTCTGAAAGCGTCCGCTCCGTTGCCGTGCGGGGCGCGGCGTACTCCCGCGTCGCGGCGCGCTGGACCTCCGGCGTGGGCAGGGCCTTGCGATCCACCTTGCCGCTGGACGTCAGCGGCAGCGCCGGCAACGGGATGAAGATCGCGGGCACCATGTACTCCGGCAGCCGCCGCGACAAGAGGGTCCGCAGCGAGGCCAGCTCCAGGTCCGCGCCCGAGACGACATAGGCGACCAGGCGCCGCACACCGGGCGCGTCCTCGCGCACCACGGCCACGGCTTCCCGGACGTCCGGATGGGTGAGCAGCGCGGCTTCGATGTCGCCCAGCTCGATGCGGAAGCCTCGCAGCTTCACCTGGAAGTCGGCGCGGCCCAGGTACTCCAGCGTGCCGTCCGTGCGCCACCGGGCGATGTCGCCCGTGCGGTACAGGCGCGCACCGGGCGTGTCGCTGAAGGCGTCGGGGATGAATCGCTCGGCGGTGAGGGCAGGGCGGCGCCAGTAGCCCCGGCCCACCTGCACGCCACCGATGAACAGCTCGCCCGGGATGCCTACGGGCACGGGCTGACCGTGGGCATCCAGGACGTGCATGCGCGTGTTGGCAACGGGCCTGCCGATGGGCACGACTCGCAGGGCTTCGTCGCGCGGGCACTCCCAGGACGTCACGTCCACGGCGGCCTCGGTGGGGCCGTAGAGGTTGTGCAGCGTGGTGTGCGGCAGGCGCGCCTGGGCACGGAGCACCAGGTCCGCGGGCAGGGCTTCGCCGCTGCACATCAGCTGGCGCAGGCGCGGCAGGGACTCCAGGCCGGGCTCCTCCACGAAGGCGCGCAGCATGGACGGCACGAAGTGCGTGGTCGTCACGCCCTCGCGCGCCATCAGGGCCACCAGGTAGTCCGGCTCCTGATGTCCGCCGGGCCGCGCGAGCACCAGCCTCGCGCCCGTCATCAGGGGCCAGAAGAACTCCCAGACGGACACGTCGAAGCTGAACGGCGTCTTCTGAAGCACCGTGTCCGACGGCGTCAGGCCGTAGCGCCCCTGCATCCAGCGCAGGCGGTTGACGACGCCCGCGTGCGCGTTCATCGCGCCCTTGGGACGGCCCGTGCTGCCCGACGTGAAGATGACGTAGGCGAGCGAATCCTCACCGGCAAGCGGCCGAGACCGGACGGTAGGCTCGCGCGCGATGGCCTCCCACTGGGTGTCGAGCGCAATGACATGCGCAGTCCGGGGAGGCACCGCGGCGCGGAAGCGCTCCTGCACGAGGAGCACGGGCGCGCCGGTGTCCTCCAACATCCCGGCGAGCCGTTCCGCGGGCGTGGCCGGATCCAGCGGGACGTAAGCCGCGCCGGACTTCAGGACGCCCAGCAGGGCGACCACCATCTCCAGCGAGCGCTCCATGCAGACGCCCACCAGGGTCTCCGGACCCGCGCCGTGCGCACGCAGGTGGTGCGCGAGCTGGTTGGCCCGGGCTTCGAGCTGCGCGTACGTGAGGCGCTGGTCCTCGAACTGGATCGCGAAGGCGTCCGGCGTGCGTTCGGCCTGGGACTCGAAGAGGTGGTGGAGCGTGGCACCAGGGGGGAAGTCCACGTGCGTGTCGTTCCAGCCGCGCAGCACCTGTTCGCGTGCGGCCGGCGTGAGCAGCGACAGCTTCGCGAGCGGTGCTTCCGGCGCCGCGATGATCTCCCTCGCGAGCACCACCAGGTGCTCCGCCATGCGCTCGACGGTGGCCGCGTCGAAGAGGGCGGTGGCGTACTCCAGATGGCAGGCGATGCCCGTGCGGCTCTCCAGCACCTCCAGGGACAGGTCGAACTTGGCCGTGTCGGTGGGGACCTCCACCTGACTCAGCGCCAGCGACGGCAGCTGGCCCTTTGCCTCCGGCGTGTTGATCACGTTGAGGACGGCCTGGAAGACCGGCGTGCGGCTCAGGTCACGGGGGAGCTCGAGTGTCTCCAGGACCCGCTCGAACGGAGCGTCCTGGCGCGCGTAGGCCTCCAGGGCCTGCGTGCGCACGCGGCCCAGCAGCTCCACGAAGGACGGCTGGCCAGACAGCTTCGAACGGAAGGGCAGGGTGTTGATGAAGCAGCCCAGCAGCCACTCCACCTCCGGGCGCGTGCGGCCCGCGATGGGCGTGCCCACCACGAAGTCGTCCTGCCCCGAGTAGCGCGACAGCAGCGTCTGGAAGAGCGCCATCATCACCATGAACGACGTGGCGCCGTTGCGGCGGCCCAGCGCCAGCAGCGGCGCGGACACGTCGGCGGGGAACGCGAAGCGGTACCGCGCGCCCTCGAAGGACTGGAGGGCGGGACGCGGCCGGTCCGTGGGCAGCTCCAGCACGGGCGCTCCGGCCAGCTGCTGCTTCCACCAGCCGAGCTGCGCCTCCATCACGCCGCCTTCCAGCCAGGCGCGCTGCCACACGGCGTAGTCCGCGTACTGCACCGGCAGCTCCGTCAGGGGCGACGGCTGGCCCGAGTGGAACGCGGCGTAGTTCGCCGTCAGCTCGTGCGCGACGACCATGTTGCACCACGCGTCGGACACGGCGTGGTGGAAGACGATCGCCAGCACGTGCACCTGGGGATCCAGGCGCAGCAGCGTCGCGCGCAACACGGACTGCTCCAGGTCGAAGGGCAACAGCGCGTAGGCCCTGCAGAAGCGCTGCATCTCCGCTTCGCGGGCCTCCGGCGTGTCGCCCTCCACGTCGCGGCGCGGGAGCGGCAGGCCGCGCGGCGGGTGGATCTTCTGCACCGCGCGGTCGCCCTCCAGGGCGTACGTGGTGCGCAGCACTTCATGCCGCGCCACCAGCGCATCCAGCGCGGCCTGGAGCGCGTCCACATCCAGCTCCCCGACGAGGCGGAAGAGCGACGGGTTGTTGTACGCGCCGCTGCCGGGCTCCAACTGCTGGAGGTACCAGAGGCGCTGCTGCGCGAAGGACAGGGGCAGCGGCCGGTCGCGGCCCACGCGCGGAATGGGCGGCGGGCCCTCGTTCACGACCGGAGCGGCAGGACGCGCGGCGACGGGCGCCACGGTGGGACGCGGCGCTTCCATGACGGCGGGACGCGCCACGGGCGGAGGGGGGAGGCGGGACGGTGACGCCACGGGCTCCACGCGGCCATCCGCGCGCAACCGGGCATGGCGGCCGGTGCGGTACAGCCGCGCCGCGGCCTCTCGGGGGTGCGGCACCAGGCGGCGGTCGTCGTCGCTCGCGCGCCACAGCGCAGTCGGGAGCCCCGCGCCCGCGAGGGCCAGTTCACCCACCACACCCGCGGGCACGGGCTGACCGGCCGCGTCCAGCACCCAGGCCTGGAGGTTCGCGGGGATGCGTTCTCCCAGCGTGCGCGGCAGCAGCGCGCCTTCCTGGGCGTCACCGGACAGCCACACCTCCACGCCCGCGGCCCGGTGCAGCGCCGCGCCCAGCTCCACCGACGCGCCTTCCAACACCAGCGCGCCCACGCGGGCCAGCGACTCGCGCGCGCCGGGCAGTTCGCTCAGCGAACGCGCCAGTCGGGCTGACGTGTGCAGCAGCACCGCGCCGGACTGGCGTGCCAGCTCCAGCAGGCCTTCCACGCCCGCCTCGGCCTCCACCAGCACCTGCTCCTGGCGGGCGGCGGCCTCCGCGTCCATGCGCTCGCGCACCACGGCCAGCCGGCGCAGGCCTTCCAGCACCACCGGGGTGTCCAGGCCGAAGTCGATGAGCGCCGCCACCTCGTCCACGTCCGCCGCGCGCACGTCGCGCAGCCGCTTCACGGCGCCGTCCACCGTTCCCACGAGTCCCGTCGTCTTGGCGTGGTTCTCGAAGGTGTGCTCCAGCAGCGCGTCGATGTCCTCCGGGGACAGCTTCTGGATGTCGCCCTGGTAACCCTGGGTGAGCAGCAGCGACGTGAGGATGTCCACCGAGCTGCGGAAGTACGCGAGCAGCGGCTTGCGCACGAGGCGCAAGACCTCCTGGTCGTCGTCACCCAGGTACGTGTGCAGCATGCAGGTGATGTGGCCGCGGCCGGGGTGGCCGTTGCGGCGCCACGCCTCGCGGTACAAGGCCACCTTCGGCTTCAGCTCCTCCAGCGAGTGCGACAGCAGGCCCGTGAGTACGCCCGCGCCCAGCTCGCCCGCCATGCGGAAGGTCTCCGGGTTGGACGTGGCGGTGAGCCACACCGGCAGCTCCTTCTGCACGGGCTTCGGCCGCAGGGCTCCTTCCACCATGGTGCCCGCGCCGCCGGGGCGCTTGAAGCGCTCGCCGCGCCACAGGGCGCGCAGCGTGGCCAGCTTCTCCAGGAGGATGTCGCGGCGCTTCTCGAAGTTGGCCGGCGCGAAGGTGAAGTCCTGCGTGTGCCAGCCCGTGGCCACGGAGAGCCCCACTCGGCCCTGCGACACGTTGTCCACCACGGACCACTGCTCCGCGATGATGAGCGGATCATGCAGCGGCAGCACCACGCTGCCGGAGCGCACGTGCAGGTGCTTCGTGACGGCCGCGACCGCGGCGGAGATCACCGCGGGCTGCGGGTACAAGCCACCGAACGAATGGAAGTGCCGCTCGGGCGTCCACACGGCGGAGAAGCCGTTCGCGTCCGCGAACTTCGCGCCCTCCATCAGCAGTTCGTACTTGGGTCCCTGGAGCGAGTCCTCGTCGTTGGCGAAGTAGATGAGGCTCAGGTCCATCGCCTTCGCGCGAGGCCCTCCGCCGCCCAGGCTCACCAGCCGTGCGGTGATGCGCTCCGGCGGGTACACCACGCGCAGCCCGCGCGTGAGCGCCCACAGCGCTTCCAGCTCCGGACGTTCCGCGGAGGCCTCGCTCGCGGACAGCCACGCGCCGCCATCCGGCGGGGACAGCCGCGCGTCCAGGCCGGTGAAGAACTCCGACAGCTCGCGGTGACCCAGCGCCCAGGCGGGCTGACCGGAGCCCGTGGGCAGCAGCCACGCCAGCGCGTGCGCGTCCACTCCTGCGCGGAGGGGAACACCTGACGCGTCCACGTCCTCCACGTACACGACGCGCGAAGCCTCCACGCGCACGGACGCCACCAGCGCGCGCGTGGTGACCAGCACCGGCACGCGGGTGCCTTCCGGCGCGTACACGGGCAACTGCGTCAGGTCCGCCGGGCCCAGTGCGATGCCCGCGCCACCGGCGGCCAGCACGCCCCACAGCGCGGCCAGCTTCTCCGGCGACGAGCGCAGGCACACGGCCACCGGCGTCCCGGCCGTCACGCCCAGGGACTTCAGCCTCGCGGCCAGGGCATCCGCCCGGGCGCCCAGCTCGGCCCAGGTCCAGTGCGCATCCCCGCGCGAGACAGCGGTTGTGTCCGCGTGGCGTGCGCGCCGCTCCGCCAGCAGGGCCGGCACGGAGGTGAAGCCCGGCGAGGCACGGGGGGCGGGCCAGGCGCGGCGCTCGGCCTCCGTGATCAGCGGCAGCTGCGCGACAGGCGTCTCAGGCCGGGCGAGCGCCGCGCCGAGCAACACCTGGAAGTGCTCCATCAGCCGCTCCACGGTGGCGGCGTCGAACAGCTCCGTCGCGTACTCCAGGACGCCGTGGACGCGGCCGGGAGCTTCGGAGAGCAGGAGCGTGAGGTCCGCCAGCGTGGCGCCCCACTGCACGGGCGTGCCCGGCACCTCCACCAGCGAACCGCGCAGGCCCGTCAGGTTCAGCGTCCCTGCGCCCGCGGCCGCACCCGTGTGGTAGACGAACACGGAGTCCGTCAGTCGTCCGCGGCCGATGTCATGGCCCGGGATGAGGGCTTCCACCAGGTACTCGAAGGGCACGTCCGGACGCGTCTGCGCGTCGGCGACCTCGTCACGCACCTGGGCCAGCAGCTCGCGGAACGTGAGGCCGTCCGTGAAGCGCGTCCGGAACGCCGCCGAGTGCGCCACGTAACCGATGAGCGGCAGCAGCTCCGGCCGCGTGCGGTTGGCGATGGGCGTTCCAACGATGACGTCCGTCTGACCGCTGTAGCGGTGCAGCAGCGTCTGCCACGCGGCGAGCACCGTCATGTAGCCGGTGAAGCCCTCGCGGCGCGCGAAGGCCACCAGTTCGTGGGCGAGCGTGGGTGGGAACTCGACCGTCATGCGCTCGGAGGTGAGCGGGCTTGCGGTGGGGCGCGGCCGGTCGGTGGGCAGGTCCAGCTTGCGCGGCATGCCGGCCAGCCGCTGCCGCCAACCCTGGTCCTGTTCGGGCAGGTGGCCGCCCGCGATGCTGTGGCGCTGCCACGCGCCGAAGTCCGCGTACTGTACGGGCAGCGGGGGCAGGGGGGACGGACGCCCCTGGAGGAAGGCGTCGTAGAGCTGGCCCAGCTCATGGACGAACAGCGTGATGGACAGCGTGTCGCTGACGATGTGGTGGATGCCGCACAGGAGCAGGTGCAGCCGCGTGTCCACACGCACGAGCGTGGTGCGCAGCACGGGGCCGTGGACCAGGTCGTACGGTTCCGCGGCGTCCTCGCGGGCGAGCCGCAGGGCCTCGGGCTCGCGGTCCTCCATGGGGCCGCTCAGCTCCACGCGGGTGAGCGGGACGCGCATGTGCGCGTGGAAGCGCTGCACGGGGCGGCCGTCCACGGCGTCGTAGGTCGTGCGCAGCGCTTCGTGGCGCTGGACGATCTCCTGGATGCCGCGCTCCATCACGTCCGCGTTCAGGTCGCCTTCGAGCCGCAGGACGAACGGGATGTTGTACGCGGACTGACCGGGCAGGTGCTGCTCCAGGCGCCAGACGCGCTCCTGCACGAAGGACAGCGGCAGCTCGCCGGTGCGTGCGAGCGGCACCAGCGGGAGCTCCGCGGAGACGGCGGCCTGCGGCGCCTGATGCAGCAGGGGCACCAGGCGCTCCGCGATGCCCGCGACGGTGGGGGCTTCGAAGAGGGCCGCGAGCGGCAGGTTCACGCCGAACGCATCGCGCACCTGGTTGAGCAGCTGCGCGGCCGTCAGTGAGTTGCCGCCAATCTCCAGGAAGTCGTCATGGCGGCCCACGAACTCCAGGCCCAGGCGCGCGCGCCACAGCGCGGCCACGCGTTCCTCCACCTCACCACGCGGGGCATCGTCACGCGCGGGCTGCGAGGGCGCGGAAGGAGCCTCGGGGGATGCTTCGAGGATGGCCGATGCCACGACCGGAGCAGGACGTGCGACTTCGCTCGCGATCGAAGCGGGGAGGGCAGCGGCCTCCACGGCCTTCACGGTGACGCGGCCTTGCGCCTTCTGCTCCACCCAGACGGTCTTCTCCTGGAAGACGTACGTGGGCAGGTGCAGCCGCAGGCGCTGCTCGTGCGCGTAGAACGCGCTCCAGTCCACGGGGACGCCCGCGGTCCACAGCTCGCCCACGGTCTGGAGCCACCCCATCTGCTCCGTGGTCTTCCCTCCCAACCGCAGCGACGGCAGGCCTCGGACGCGAGGCGCGCCGCTCTCCACCCCCATCAGGTTCGCGCGCACCAGCGGCGTCACGTCCTGACCGGGGCCCACCTCCAGCAGCACCGCGCAGCCTTCCTCCTGCAGCGTCTCCACCGCGCGGGTGAAGTGCACGGGCTTGCGCATCTGCTCGGTCCAGTAGCGCGGGTCCGCCAGCTGCCCGGGCTGTGCCACCATCCCCGTGAGGCTGGACACGTAGCGCACCGCCGGCTCCGACCGGCGCAGCGTGCCCACCACGCGCGCCAGCTCCGGCATCAACGGCTCCACATCCACCGAGTGGAACGCGTGCGGCGCGGGCATGCGCACCGCTCCGGCCTTCTGGGCCTTCAGCTGGGCCTCCAGCCGCTCCACGTCCTCCACCGGGCCGGACACCACGCAGCGGTCCGGCGTGTTCACCGCCGCCAGCTCCAGCCGGCCCGACAGCAGCGGCTGGACTCGATCCACGGGCAGCGCCACCGCGAGCATCGCTCCCGGCGGCATGCGGTGCATCAGCTCACCGCGCGCCACCGTGAGGCGCATCGCGTCTTCCAGGGACAGCACGCCCGCGACACACGCCGCCGCGTACTCGCCGAAGCTGTGCCCCAGCACCGCGTACGGCGTCACGCCCAGGTCCTGCCACAGCCGCGCCAGCGACACCTGGACGCTGAACAGCGCGGGTAGCGCCACGCGCGTGTCCGCCAAAGCCGCCGTGGCCTCCGCCTCCGCACCGGCCTGGGGCGACAGCAGCCAAGACACGCGCTCCCGCAGCGGCGCCTCCAACAACGCGAGGCACGCGTCCAGGTGCGCGCGGAACCGGGGCGACGCCTCCGCCAGCTCGCGCCCCATCGCGACCCGCTGCGCTCCCTGGCCGGAGAACACGAACGCCACCCGGGGCGCGCGCTTCTCGGTCTTCACCGCGACCACCGGCTTGCGCAGCTGCCACACCAGGTCCGCCGCGTCCTTCACCACCAGCGCGTGGCGGTACTCGAACGCCTTGCGGCCCACGGCGTGCGTGAACGCCAGGTCCGCCAGCGCCTGCGCATCCACGTCCTCCGCCATGTGCGCATCGAGCTGCCGCGCCGCCGCCTGCAACGCCTCCAGCGAACGCGCGGACAGCAGGACGAGCTGATGGGACCGCGAGGTGGCACCACTCCGCCGCAGGGGGGCCTCCTCGAGGACCGCGTGCGCGTTGGTGCCGCCAATGCCGAAGGAGCTGACCGCGGCGAAGCGGGGCGTCTCCCCCCGAGGCCACGGCCTCAGGGTGGTGTTGACGAAGAACGGCCCCGCGTCGAAGTCGATCTGCGGGTTGGGCTTCTCGAAGTGGAGGCTGGGGGGAATCTCCCCGTGGTGCAGCGACAGCGCGGCCTTCATCAGGCCCGCCAGGCCCGCGACCGTGTCCAGGTGGCCCACGTTCGTCTTCAGCGACGCCAGCGCGATGCTTCCCCGGTGCTCCGCGCCCAGGCCGTACGCGCGCGTGAGGGCCGCCACTTCAATCGGGTCCCCCAGCGGCGTCGCGGTGCCGTGGGTCTCCACGTAGCCCACGGCCTCCGGTGCCACGCCCGCGTTGGCCAGTGCCTGGGATACCACCGCCGCCTGTCCCTGAACGCTGGGCGCGGTGAAGCCGGACTTGTTCCGCCCGTCGTTGTTCAGCGCCGAGCCTCGGATGACGGCGTAGATGGCGTCCCCATCCCGCACCGCGTCCTCCAGACGCTTGAGCACCACCGAGCCCACGCCGTTGCCGGACAGCGTGCCTCCCGCCTTCGCGTCGAACGCGCGGCAGTGGCCGTCCGGGGAGAAGATGAGCCCCTCCTCGTGCACGTAGCCCGTGCGCTGCGGCAGCGACAGCCGCATCGCGCCCGCGAGCGCCACGTCGGACTGGCCCGTCCGCAGGCTCTGTGCTGCCAGGTGCACGGCCACCAGACCCGTGGAGCACGCGGTGTAGAGCAGCACGCTTTCGCCCGTGAGCCCCAGCTTGAAGGACGCCTTCGTCGCCAGGCTCTCGTGCGTGGCGGTGCCGTGCAGCTCCATGTACGACGCCGCGTCCAGCGGCATCGCCTGCCGGACCGCGTCCGTGTACCCGGAGCCCGTGGCGCCCGCGTACAGCGAGATGGCGCCGGGGAAGCGGTCCGGGTCGATGCCCGCGTCCTCCAGCGCGGCCCACGCGGTCTGGAGGAAGAGCCGCTGCTGCGGATCCGTGAACTGCGCCTCGCGCAGCGACATGTCGAAGAACGCGTGGTCGAACCGGTCCGCGCCGTCGATGACGCCCGCGGCCGGGACGAAGGCCGGCTGGTGCCACAGCTCCAGCCCCTCCGGCAGGAGGGACAGGTGCTCCAGCTCCTCCGGTGAGAAGCGCGTGATGGACTCCACGCCTCCGCGCAGGTTGCGCCAGAACTCCGCCACCGTCATCGCGCCGGGGAAGCGGCCCGCCATGCCGATGATGGCGATGGAGCCGGACGCGCCCGCCTTCGGTGCCTCGCGCGGCCGGTGACCGGGCGCTTGAGACACGGGCGGCGGTGCGGTGCCCGGTCCCTGCGACTCACGCTCCAGCCGCTGGACGAACCCTTCGAGCGTGGGGTGTTCGAACAGCCACACCACGGGCACCTCGCGCTGGAGCTCCTCGCGCAGGCGCGCGGCCAGCCGAACCACGCTCAGCGACGTGGCGCCCAGGTCCTCGAAGAATTGGTCCTGCGCGCTCACGCGGTCCGTGCCCAGCTCGCGGGCGAAGACGGGCGCCAGGCGCTGCTCCAGCGGGTGCGTGGGCTCCACGAAGCGGCCCTGCCGTCCGGTGGACGCGGCGTCCGGCGCGGGCAGCGCCTTGCGGTCCACCTTGCCGCTGGGGTTCAGGGGCAGGGTGTCCAGCATCACGAACACCGACGGCACCATGTACTCCGGCAGCCGCTGCCGCAGCGCCGCTCGCAGCGCCGAGGCCTCCAGCACGTGCCCCGGCCCAGGCATCGCGTAGGCCACGAGCCGCTTGTCCCCGGGCACGTCCTCGCGCACCACCACCGCGGCGTCCTGCACCGCGGTCAGGTCGCGCAGGGCGGCCTCCACCTCCGCCAGCTCGATGCGGAAGCCGCGCACCTTCACCTGCGTGTCGATGCGGCCCAGGAACTCCAGCGTCCCGTCCGCACGCCAGCGGCCCATGTCGCCCGTGCGGTACAGCCGTGCGCCCGGCGTCGTGCCGTAGGCATCCGGGACGAAGCGCTCCGCCGTGAGGTCCGGCCGCGACACGTAGCCCCGGCCCACGCCGTCACCGCCGAGGAACAGTTCACCCGGCACGCCCACGGGCACCGGGTTCAGCCGCGCGTCCAGCACGTACACGGACGTGTTGGCGAGCGGCGCGCCGATGGACACCGACGTGCCCACCTGGTCCGGCCGCTCCGCCGTGAAGGTGGTGGCGACAATGGAGCACTCGGAGGGGCCGTAGCCGTTCGTGAAGGGAATGCCCAGCGACTCCACCGCCCGGCGCACATGCGGCGCGGAGACGATGTCGCCGCCCGCGTGCAGTTCGCGCAGCCGCCCGAGGATGTCTGGCCGGTGCTCCATCAACTGCGAGAAGAGACCGGAGGGCAGGTGGATGAAGGTGACGCCGTGGCGCTCCACCACTCGGGCCAGCGTGTCCATGTCGCCCGCGGGCACGTGGCCCGGGAAGACAACGAGCCGGCTGCCATGCACCAGCGGCATCCACAGCTCCAGCACGGAGCCGTCGAAGGACACGGGCGCGAAGAGCAGCACCGTGTCGCGCGTCCCGTAGTGCAGGTATGGCGCCGCATGCAGCACGCGCAGCAGGCCGCGATGCTCGACGCCCACGCCCTTGGGCCGTCCGCCGCTGCCGGAGGTGAAGATGACGTAGGCGAGGTTGCGCGGCCCCACGCCGGTCTGTGGCGCGGTGACAGGCTCGCCGGCCAGCGACAGCTCCTCCAGGAACAGGCACGGCAGGGACTCGTCGGGCAGGTGCAGCCGGCCGCGCAGCTCTCGCGTGGTGACGAGCAGGTGCGGTCGCGCATCCTCCAGCATGAAGCTCAGCCGCTGCGCGGGATACGACGCATCCAGCGGCACGTACGCGCCACCGGCCTTGACGATGCCGAGCACCGTGACGACGAAGCCCACGGAGCGCTCCAGGCACAGCGCCACCCGCACGTCCGGTCCCACGCCCCGGGCCCGCAGGACATGCGCGAGCTGGTTGGCCCGCGCATCCAGCTGCGCATACGTCAGCTGTTCATCCCCGTCCTCCACCGCGATGGCGTCCGGACGCAGCGAGGCCTGCAACGCGAAGCGCTCCGCGAGCGTGCCGTCGGAGGGATAGGGAAGGGCGGTGTCATTCCACGCTACGAGCACCTGCTGGCGCTCCTCCGGCGTGAGCCACGGCAGCCGTGAGAGGGGCACGTCCGGCCCGGCGACGGCGGCCTCCAGCAGCACGCGCAGGTGGCCAGCGAGCCGGGCCACGGTGTCGCGTTCGAAGAGGTCGGTGCTGTACTCGATGGAGCCGCGCAGTCCATCCGGCGTCTCCGTGAGCAGCAGGCTCAGGTCGAAGTGCGCCGTGCCCGCGTCCACCTCCAGCGGCTCCATCCGCAGCCCCGGCGCATCGAACGCCTCGGCCGGCGCGTTCTGGAGCGCGAAGACCGCTTGCACCAGCGGCGTGCGGCCCAGGTCGCGAGGCACCTGGAGCTCCTCCACCAGCTTCTCGAACGGGAGGTCCTGGTGCTCATAGGCCGCGAGCGTCGTGTCCCGCACCTGTCCCAGCAGCGTGCGGAAGGACGCCTCCGGATGGATGCGCGCGCGCAACACCAGTGTGTTGACGAAGAAGCCTACCAGCCCCTCCACGTCGCCGTGGGTGCGGCCCGCGATGGGGGCGCCGACGAGCAGGTCCTCCTGCCGGCTGTAGCGGGACAGCACCGCCTGCCACGCGGTCAGCAGGGCCATGAACGGCGTGGCGCCCTCGCGCCGGGCAAGCCCCGTCAGCCGATCCGTCAGGTCGCGAGGCACGTGCACGGGCATCAGCGCGCCGTGCGGGGAACGCGTCGTGGGCCGAGGCTTGTCAGTGGGCAGCTCCAGGACCCGGGGTGCACCGGCGAGCTGCTCCTTCCACCACGTCACTTCATCCGCGAGCACGTCACCCTGGAGCCAGCCACGCTGCCAGGCCGCGAAGTCGGCGTACTGCACGGGCAGCTCCGGCAGCACCGGAGCCTTACCGGAAGCGAAGGCCGCGTAGGCCGTGGCCACCTCGCGCACCATCACGCCCAGGGACCAGCCGTCGGAGACGACATGGTGCATGCCCAGGAGCAGCACGTGCTGCGTGGACGTCAGCCGCAGCAGGCGCGTGCGCAGCAGCGGTCCCGTGCCCAGGTCGAAGGGCCGGCCCGCCTCCTCGCGCGCCAGCCGCTGGACCGCCGATTCGGGGTCCGTCAGGTCGCCCAGGTCCGTCACGGGCAGCGCCCAGAGCGGCGTGGGGTGGATGTCCTGGACCGGGTCGCGGCCCTTCATCGCGAGCGTGGTGCGAAGCGCTTCGTGGCGCTCGACGAGGAACTCCAGCGCGCGGCGCAGGGCCTCCACGTCCAGTGCGCCGTCCAGCCGCACGGCCCCCAGCAGGACGTAGGGCGTGGCACCGGGTTGCAGCTGTTCCATCACCCACAGCCGCTGCTGCGCGAAGGACAGGACCTGTCCACCGTCGCGAGGCACCTTGCGGATCGCGGGCACGCGCGGGAGGTCCGTGCGCGAGAGGAGCTGGGCCTCCACCTGTTCGGTGACCTCGGCGACGGTGGCTCCGTCGAAGAGGCCGCGCAGGGGCAGCTCCACCTGGAACGTGGAGCGCACGCGGGACAAAAGCCGCGTGGCCAGCAGCGAGTGTCCACCCAGGGCGAAGAAGTCATCGTGCACGCTGACCTTCGGCACCCGCAGCACGTCGCGGAACAGGTCCGCGATCCGCTGCTGGAAGGGCGTCATCCGCTGGGGCTTCGAAGGCACCACGGCGACCGCGTGCACGTCAGGAACAGGCAGGGCCTTGCGGTCCACCTTCCCGTTGGGGGACAGCGGCAGCGCGTCCAGCACCGCGAAGGCGGAGGGCACCATGTACTCCGGCAGCTTCGCCTTCAGCGCTTCGCGCAATGCCTCCGCCGTCACGCCCCGGCCCACCACGTAGGCCACCAGGCGCTTGTCGCCGGGCGCGTCCTCGCGCACCACCACTACGGTGTCGCGCACGCCTTCGCACTGGCGCAGCGCCGACTCCACTTCGCCCAATTCGATGCGGAAGCCGCGCAGCTTCACCTGGAAGTCCAGGCGGCCCAGGTACTCGATGGTGCCGTCGGCGAGGACTCGGGCCCTGTCTCCCGTGCGGTAGAGCCTCGCGCCCGGCGGGCCGTACGGATCCGGGATGAACCGCTCCGCCGTCAGCGCGGGACGGCCCAGGTACCCCCGGCCCACCTGCACGCCGCCGATGTGGAGCTCTCCCGCGATGCCCACCGGCACCGGCTGCAACGCCGCATCCAGGATGTGGATCCGCGTGTTCGCCACCGGCCTGCCAATGGGCACCGAGCGCCGTCCGTCATGGCGCTCGCAGGTCCAGGCCGTCACGTCCACCGCGGCCTCCGTGGGGCCGTAGAGGTTGTAGAGGGGGACGCCCAGCCGATCCAGGCAGCGGTCCTTCAGCTCCAGCGGCAGCGCTTCACCGCTGCACACGACGCGGCGAAGCGCCGTGCAGCGCTCCAGCCCGGGCTCCTCCAGGAACACCTGGAGCATGGACGGCACGAAGTGCACCGTCGTGATGCCTTCGCGCGCCATCACGTCCACCAGGTACGCGGCATCCTGGTGTCCACCCGGCCTCGCGACCACCAGCCGCGCGCCCGTCATCAGGGGCCAGAAGAACTCCCAGACGGACACGTCGAAGCTGAACGGCGTCTTCTGCAACACGACGTCGCGAGGCTCCAACCTGTAGGCGTCCTGCATCCAGAGCAGCCGGTTGCGGATGCCCGCGTGGGTGTTCATGGCGCCCTTCGGACGCCCCGTGCTGCCCGACGTGTAGATGACGTAGGCCAGGTGTTCGGCGCCCACGCCCGACTCCTCGGGCTCCGGCGACAGGCTCGCCACCTGGGGCCAGTCCGCATCCAGGCAGAGCACCGGCGTGCTTCCCACTGACAGCAACGGCCGCAGGTGCTGCTGCGTCAGCACCACCGCGACCGCCGAGTCCTCCACCTGGTACGTCCGCCGCTCCGCCGGGGCGGAGGGATCGATGGGCACGTACGCGCCGCCCGCCTTGAGCACGCCGAGCAGCGCGATCACCAGCTCCAACGACCGCTCCGCGCAGACGCCCACGCGCACTTCCGGTCCCACGCCGCGCGCCCGCAGCGCACGGGCGAGCTGATTGGCCCGGCCGTCCAGCTCGCGGTACGTCAGCCGCGCGCCTTCGAAGTCCACCGCGATGGCATCTGGAGTCCGCGCCACCTGCGCTTCCACCAGCCCGTGCAGCGTGCCCTCCAGCGGGTAGTCGCGCTCGGTGGCATTCCAAGCCGCCAGCAGCCGCTGCTCCGCATCCCCCATCAGCGGCAGCAGATGCACGGGCGTCGCCGCATCGCGGGCCACGGCCTCCAGCAGCACCTGGAAGTGGGTGGCGAAGCGCGCCGCCGCGTCCTCGGAGAAGAGGTCCCGGCTGTATTCGAGCGTTCCCTCCAGGCCTCCGCCACTCGCGGTGAGTGAGAGGTGAAGGTCGAAGCGCGCGGTCTCCGTCGAGGTGTGCAGCCGCTCCACGCGGACGCCGGGCAGGGCCGGCGTGGACAGCGGTGCGTTCTGCAGCACGAACATCACCTGGAACAGCGAGGCACGGTCACCGCCGCGCGCCTGGGCCACGGCCTCCACGAGCCGTTCGTAGGGCACGTCCTGGTGCGCGTACGCGGCCAGGGACGACTCGCGCACGCGGTCCAGAAGCTCGGAGAAGCGGGGCGCTCCGTCCAGGCGGGCGCGCAGGACCAGCGTGTTGAGGAACACGCCGATGAGGGGCTCCAGCTCCGGCCGGGTGCGGTGGGCCACCGGTGTGCCCACCGCGAAGTCGTCCTGCCCGGAGTAGCGCGACAGCACGGCCTGGTACCCGGCCATCAGCACCATGAACAGCGTGGCGTCCCGGTCGCGGCCTACCTGTTCCAGCGACCGAACCAGCGATGCGGGCAACGTGAAGACATGGCTGCCCCCACGCGTAGACCGGGCCCCGGGCTGTCCCTGCTCGGCGGGCAGGGTGAGCACGGGCACGTCCTTCAGGGACTCCTTGAGCGTGTCCAGTCGGGCGCGGGCCGTCTCGGAGTCCTCCTGCTCGCGTTGCCATGCGGCGAAGTCCGCGGCCTGCACCTCCAGCGCCGGGAGCGGCGACGGACGTCCCGCCGCGAGCGCCGGGTAGAGGCTGCCCACCTCGTGCACGAGCACGCCCATGGACCAGCCGTCCGTGACGATGTGGTGCATGCACAGCAACAGCATGTGTTCGTCCGGGGACAGCCGGAGCAGCCGCGTGCGCAGCAACGGACCGGTGCCCAGATTGAACGGCCGGGTCGCGTCCTCCCTCATGCGCTGTTGCAGGGTGGTGTCGCGCTCGGCGCCTTCGGGCAGGGACTCCACCGGCAGGGACCAGTCCGAAGGCGGCGCGTGGATGCGCTGGAGCGGCTGGCCTTCGTGCTCCTCGAACGTGGTGCGCAGGGGTTCGTGCCGGCGGACGAGCTCCGCGAACGTGCGGCGCAGCACCTCCACGTCCAGGGGACCGGAGAGCCGCAGCGCCAGGGGGATGTTGTAGAGGGCCTGACCGGGCTCCAGCCGCTCCAGGAACCACATGCGCTGCTGCGCGAAGGACAGCGGCAGCCCCTCGTCTCGGGACACCTTGGGGATGGGGGCGGCGGGGTATCGGGACGGAAGCGCCTCGATGCGCTCCGCGAGCCGTGCCACGGTGGGTGCGTCGAAGACCGCTCGCACGGGCAGGTCCACGCCGAACCGGGCGCTCACGCGGGTGACGAGCTGGGTGGCCAGCAGCGAATGCCCACCGAGCGCGAAGAAGTCATCGTGCGCGCCCACGCGCTCCACGTGCAGCACGTCCTGGAACAGCTCGGCCAGCTTCTCCTGGAGCGGCGTCAGCGGGCCCGTGTCCTCGGCGACGGCAGGGGCCGTGGGGGCGGGCAGGGCGCCGCGGTCCACCTTGCCGTTGGGCGTGAGGGGCAGGGCGTCCAGGCCGACGAAGGCCGTGGGCACCATGTACGCCGGGAGGCGGGAGCGCAGGTGTTCACGCAGGACGCCCGCTTCCAGGGTGGCCGGGACGAAGTAGGCCACGAGACGCTGGTCGCGCACGTCGACCACGGCCTCACGGACCTCGGGGTGCGTGCGGAGCGCGGCTTCGATTTCGCCCGGCTCGATGCGGAAGCCGCGCAGCTTCACCTGGTGATCGATGCGGCCCAGGAACTCCAACGTCCCGTCCGCGAGCCAGCGCACCCGGTCGCCCGTGCGGTACATCCGCGTGCCCGGCGCTTCGCGGAACGCGTCCGGCACGAAGCGCTCCGCCGTCAGGTCCGGCCGGCCCAGGTAGCCGCGCACCACGCCTTCACCGCCGATGAACAGCTCACCGGGGACACCGACCGGCACCGGCCTCAGCCGGTCATCCAGGACGTGCAGCCCCGTGTTCGCCAGCGGCCGTCCCAGCGACACCGTGCCGGCCGTGTCCGTCTCCACGCGATGCATGGACGACCACACCGTCGTCTCGGTGGGTCCGTACATGTTGAGCAGGGCCGGGACGTGCGCCCGCAGCTTCGAGGCAAGGCCCGCCGGAAGCGCTTCGCCGCCCACGAGCAGCTGCCGCAGCCCGCCCAGCGCCTGCAGCGCACGGGGTTCCTCCACGAGCGCACGCGCGTATGACGGCGTGCACTGGAAGTGGGTGACGGCGTGGCGCTCCAGCAGGTCCGCGAACGCGACAGGCTCCAGGCCCGTGGGCGCGAGCACCACCTGGAAGCCCCGCGTCCAGGCCCAGAGCAGCTCCAGCACGGAGATGTCGAAGGAGATGCTCGTCATCGCCAGCCACGTGCCCGGGCACGGAGAGACGTGCGCATCCATCGCGCGGAAGAAGTTCATCACCGTCCGGTGCGGCACGCCCACGCCCTTGGGCCGGCCCGTCGAACCCGACGTGTAGAGGACATAGGCCAGCGTCCGCGCATCACTCGCGGAGCGCACGAAGTCCGCGCCCACCGAAGGGTCCACGTCATCGAGGAAGAGCCGGCGCTCGGCCGGCACCGCGAGCACGTCCTCCAGGCGACGAGGCCCCACGAGGACCTTCGCTCCCGAGTCCTCCCACATCGCCGCGAGCCGCTGCGCCGGGTACGCCGGATCCAACGGAAGGTAGGCCGCCCCCGCCTCCAGGATGCCGAGCATCCCCACCGCCAGCTCCACCGAGCGGTCCACGCACAGCCCCACCACCGACTCCGGCCCCACGCCACGCTGCCGCAGCGTATGCGCCACGGCCCGGGCCCGAGCGCGCAGCTCCCGGTACGTCAGCCGGCCCTCCCCGGCGACGAGCGCCACGGCATCCGGCGTGCGGGCCACCTGCGCCGCGAAGCGCGAGGAGACGGTGGTGTCCGAGGGGAACTCGGTATCAGGTCCGCGCGACAGGGCGAGGAGGTGTTCCGACTCGTCGGCACTGAGCCACGGCAGCGCATCCACCTGGCGCGAAGGATCCCCGACGGCGGCCTCCAGCAGCACGCGCAGGTGCCCAGCGATGCGGGCCACGGTGTCCTCGTTGAAGAGGTCGGTGGCGTACTCCAGCCAGCCCTCGAAGCCCCGCGCGGATTCGGAGAGCGAGAGCGTCAGGTCGAACATCGCCGTGCCCGAATGCACGTCCAGCAAACGCGACTGGAGGCCCGGCAGCACGGGGGCGCCCACCTGCGCGCCCTGGAGGATGAACATCACCTGGAAGAGGGGCGTGTGCCCGCGCTCGCGCGTGGGCTGGAGCGCTTCCACCAGCTTCTCGAAGGGCACGTCCTGGTGCGCGTACGCGTCCATCGCCGTCGCGCGCACGCGGCCCAGCAGCTCACGGAAGGTGGGCGCGCCGGACAGCCGCGTGCGCATCACCAATGTGTTGACGAAGAAGCCCACCAGGCCCTGCAGCTCCGCGCGATCGCGGCCCGCGATGGCCGTGCCCACGCTGACGTCGTCCTGTCCCGAGCGGCGCGCGAGCACCGCCTGGAAGGCCGCGAGCAGGACCATGAAGGGGGTGGCACCCTCGTGCACCGCCAGCTTGCGCACCGCTTCAGCGAGCCGCGAGTCGAGCACCACCGGCACGCGGGCGCCCTGCGTTCCACGCTCGGCGGGACGCGGCCGGTCTGTCGCAAGCTCCAGCAGGCGGGGCGCGCCCGAGAGCTGCTGGCGCCAGTAGTCCAGGTGTGAAGCCAGCGCGGCTCCGTCCAGCCACTCCCGCTGCCACTCCGCGTAGTCGGCGTAGGCCACGGGCAGCGCGCGGAGCGGCGACGGGCCACCTTCGCGCAGCGCCGCGTAGACAGCGGACAGCTCGCGCACCAGCACGGCCATGGACGTGCCGTCCGACACGGCGTGGTGCATGACGAGCACCAGCACGTGCGTGCGTGCGTCCAGCGTCAGCAGCGTGGCGCGCACGAGCGGCCCCTGCGTCAGGACGAACGGGCGGCGGGCCTCCTCATGGGCCAGGCGGGAGGCTTCGGCCTCGCGGGTGTCGGCGGGCAGGGACTCCAGTGACACGCGAGCCAGCGGCAGGGATGCGAAGCTCGCGATGACCTGCAGCGGCCTTCCGTCCTGTTCCCGGAAGGAGGTCCTCAGCGCGTCATGGCGCGCGGCGAGCACCAGGAGGCTGTTCTCCAGCGCGGCCACGTCCAGCTCGCCTTCCAGCCGCACAGCGGCGGGCAGGTTGTAGGTCACGTCGCCTGGGGCGTACCGGTCCAGGAACCACAGCCGCGCCTGTGCGAAGGACGTCGCCCGGTCGCCCTTCACGTCCCGGCGGCGCAGCGAGCTCGCGGCGGGGGCGGACGCCGCCGTCCGGGCCGAGATCAGCTGCCGTGCAAGAGACGTGATGCTCGGTCCCTGGAGCAACCACTCCATGGGGACCGTCAGGGTCGTCGTGCCGATACTGATTTCGTGGGCCAGTTCCACCGCGCCCAACGAGTCCAGTCCGTAGCGCGTCACCGGAGCATCGACGTCGATCTCCTCACGGCGCATGCGCACGTGCCGGGCCACGACGTCGCGCAGCCATGCGATCAGCGCTGCCTCGTCCGCGTTCGCGGGCAGGCCCTTGGAGACGTGCGCCGCTTCGCGTGCTCCAGAACCTGCGCCAAAAGCGGACGGGCTGATGGCTCCGCCGTCATGACTCGCTGCCGACTGGGACGAAGCCTCGGATGCTTCGAAGCCCGGCGCCGTGTTTGACCCGGGCCTACCGGAGCCCGAGACGCCTGAAGCCGAGGCTCCGGAATCGGAGGCCCCAGTGGAAGCCAAAGGCCCGGATGCGCCGGAGGCCGCGATGGAGGCGGATGAAGCGGTGGCTACGGAACTGGAGGCCTCGGTAGCAGCCACAAGCGAGGGGAGGGGAGCTTCGGACAACGGACCCGCGCCCCCCGGCGGCTGCGCCCGCCATGCCGTCACCTCATGCAATGTCCCCGCGACGAAGGCCGCACGGCATGCGTGCCGCTGCACCTTGCCGCTGGACGTCTTGGGCAGACTCCCCGGCTCGATGAGCACCACCGCGTGCGCCTGCACCTCGTGCGACTCCGCCAGCCGCTGACGAATGGTGCCCACCGCCGTGTCCGCCGCCGCCAGCTGCTCACGCAGCCCACCCAGCCGTCGCACGTCGATTTCCTGCACGACAACCGCGCGCTCCTCGCCCCCCACCTCCACCGAGAACACCGCTCCGCCCCCGGGCCTCAGCGCCGGGTGCGCCCCCTCCACCGTCGCCTCCAGGTCCTGCGGGTAGTGGTTCCTCCCTCGCAGGATGATGAGGTCCTTGCGCCGCCCCGTGACGTACAGCTCGCCCTCCGGCCTCAGGAAGCCCAAGTCTCCGGTGCGCAGGTACGGACCGCCGTCCTCACGCGCGATGCGCGCATGGAACGTCTCGCGCGTCGCTTCCTCGCGGCCCCAGTACCCCTGGGCCACGCTGGGCCCCGACACCCAGATTTCGCCCACTTCACCCGGCCCGCGCCGCTCCAGCGTCTCCGGGTCCACGATGGCGATTCGCTGCTCCGCCAGCGTCTGGCCGCACCCCACCAGCGTGCGCGCCCCAGGCTGCTCCGCGCCCACTTCCTCCGCGCGGTGCCGCTCCAGCGCCGCACCCGACAACGTCACCGACACCGGCGGCGCCGACTTCTCGCCTCCGGAGACAATCAGCGTGCCCTCCGCCAGCCCGTAGCACGGGTAGAAGGCTTCGCGCCGGAAGCCACTCGGGCCGAACGCCTCCACGAAGCGCTCCAGCGTCTCCGGCCGAATCGGCTCCGCGCCGCAGAAGGCCACCTCCCACCGGCTCAAGTCCAACGCTCGCCGCTGCTCCGGCGTGCTCTTCCTCACGCACAAGTCGAACGCGAAGTTCGGCCCGCCGCTGATGGTGCCCCCAAAGCGCGACACCGCCTCCAGCCACGCCATGGGCCTCTTGAGGAACGCCATCGGCGACATCAGCGTCACCGGGAAGCCCCCATACAAAGGCTCCAGGATGCCTCCGATGAGTCCCATGTCGTGGTACGGCGGCAGCCAGATGACTCCCACGCTGTCCGCTCGCGCTCCAAACGCACCGTGGATGAGCGACAGGTTGTGCAACAGGTTGCCGTGCGTGAGCATCACGCCCTTCGGCGTGCCCGTGCTCCCGGACGTGTACTGAAGGAACGCGAGCGACTCCGCGCCCAAGCCCTCCGGCGCCACCCAGTCCCGCTCGCCGCCTTCCGGCAACTCATCCGTCGCCATCCAGTGCAGTGCGCGGAAGTCCGGCGCCTGCTCGAAGACGAAGTCCGACAGCCCCAGGATGCCCGACGTCGTGAGCACCACCGACGCTCTCGCGTCCTGGATGATGGCCCGCAGGCGGGGCAGGGTGCGCTCCAGCCGCATCGGGTCCGGCGGGTACGCCGGCACCGCCACCGCTCCCGCGTACAGACAGCCGAAGAAGCCCGCGATGTAGTCCAGCCCCGGCGGGTACAGCAGCAACACGCGCTCGCCTTGCGCGCCTCGCTCACGCAGCGCCGCTGCGATCCGCCGCGCTCGCACGTCCAGGTCGAACGCGCTCCAGACGGTCTCTTCACCGTCGGCATCACCCAGGAACGTGTAGAGCGGCGCGTGGGCGGACGGCCCTTGGCCAAGCTTCAGCAGGACGCCAGGAAGGGTTCGCGAGAAGTCGTGCACGGGGAGCCATCCATGTGTCGAAAAACGGCCGACACTTCATAGCAGCCCGGGTGCTCGATTCCTCAGGCACTCACGGTAACGAAACCCGGGAGGTTCCTGACGCCAGCCCACTCGGGGAGCAGGGACTCGGCACGCCTCAAGCACGACCGAGCAGGCCCTGAAACCACCCCATGAAACCTTTCTACTCACGCACGGTGAACGCACGGACCTGATCGCGCACATGTCGCCGCATTGCGCCAGTCACGTCGGGTCACGGCCCCCGCCCCCTCGACGGAGAGAGCGGGGCTCTACGCGGCACCTGCGTTACTTCTTGCCCGCGTCGCGGAGCGCCTTCATCAGCAGCTCCGCCACCGACTGGACCACCGGCTCTCGCAGCAGCGTGAAGTGGGTGCCCGGGAGGCGGTGCGACTCCAGCCGGTCTCCCACGAGCGCCGTCCAGCCGCCGTCTCCCGTGCCTGTGTCATCGACGAGCTCCTCCGCCTGGATGCGCACCACGCGCTGATCCATCGCGGGCGGGTGGTAGCGCCGGGCCGCTTCGAGGTTCGCCTCGAAGACCTGGAAGAGGGCCGTGGCGTCCACTCCGGAAGGCAGCGCCCCGGACCGGGCCGCGGACTCCAGCACCTTCGCGAGCGCCGCTTCAGGCTCCAGCGTCGCCAGCTCCGCCGTGTCCACGTCCAGATCCGCCAGCGACACGCCCATCAGGTCCTGCGCGAACAGGCCCACCGCCAGCGTGCGGTCCAGGTCCGGCTCAGAGTCCGGCACCGTCTCTGGCACGTACGAGTCGATCATCGCCACCAGCTCCACCGCTTCACCTGCTTCGCGGAGCTGGTGCGCCATCTCGTAGGCGATGACGCCGCCCAGGGACCAACCGCCCAGGTGATACGGGCCGTGGGGCTGGACCTCTCGCACCACCCGCACGTAGCTGGCGGCCAGGGCCTCCACGGTGTCCAGCGGCTGATCCGTACCGTCCATGCCCCGGGCCTGGAGGCCGTAGAAGGGCTGATCCGGTCCCAGCCTCCGCGCGAGCTCCGCGTAGGCCAGCACGTTGCCTCCCACCGGGTGCACGCAGAAGAACGGCGGCGCGCTGCCCGTACCTTCCTTCGTGAAGGGCACCAGCGGGGTGAAGGGCTTCGGCTCGGCCTCTCCCAGCAGGACCGCGAACCGCTCCACGCTGGGGGCCTGGAAGAGCGCCGACAGCGGGAGCTTCCGGCCCGTCTCCCGCTGCACCGCCGCCATCAGCCGCACCGCCAGCAGCGAGTGCCCTCCCAGTTCGAAGAAGCTGGTGCGCACGTCCACGGTGGACACGCCCAGTGCCTCCGCCCAGAGCGCCGCGATCCGCGCCTCGGCTTCGTTCCTGGGGCCCACGTGGGTCTCGGTGCTCACGGGTCCGTCCACGGGGACGGGCAGCGCCTTGCGGTCCACCTTGCCGTTGGGCGTCAGCGGCAGGACGGGCAGGGCGACGTAGGCCGCCGGCACCATGTACTCCGGCAACGAACGCTGCAGGTGTCCCCGCAGCGTCGCGGTGTCCACCTCCGGCGTCACGTACGCCACCAGTCGCGGGAGACCGGGGACGTCCTCACGCAGCAACACCGTCGCGTCGCGGACGCCCGGAGACGCACGCAGCGCGGCTTCAATCTCCCCCAGCTCGATGCGGTAGCCGCGCAGCTTCACCTGGAAGTCCACGCGGCCCAGGTACTCCAGGGTGCCATCCTGCATCCACCGGACCCGGTCACCCGAGCGGTACATCCGCGCCCCGGGCTCCGTGCTGAACGGGTGGGGGAGGAAGCGCTCCGCCGTGAGGTCCGGCCGGTTGCGGTAGCCGCGCGCCAGGCCCTCGCCCGCGATGTAGAGCTCGCCCGGGACGCCCACGGACACGGGGTTCAGGTTCGCATCCAGGACGTACACGTCCAGGTTCAGCAACGGGCGCCCGATGACGGGCGTGGGCATGCGGCTGCCCTGGATGGCGGCGATGGTCGCGTTCACGGTGATCTCGGTCGGGCCGTAGGCATTGAAGGCCCAGGTCCGCTCCGTCGCCGCGAGCGTGCGCCACGTCACCTCGTCCATCGCCTCACCTCCGATGGAGCAAAGCGCCGGCACGTGCTCGCGCTCCAGCAGGCCCGCCTCCAGCAACAGCTGGTACTGCGACGGCGTGGTGTCCAGCACGTCGATGCGGTGCTGCGCCACCCAAGCGAGCATCGCCTCCGGATCCCGCCGCACGGCCTCCGGGACGAGGAACAGGCAGTGGCCGTCCAGCATCAGCGACAGCTGCTGCACCGACGCGTCGAAGAAGTACGGCGCGTTGACGCTGGCCCGCAGCGGCCGGGACGACGCCCGGTCGAAGCAGACTTCGTTCATCGCGCGCCGCAGGTGCGCCAGCGAGCGGTGCTGGATCATCACGCCCTTGGGCGTTCCCGTGGAGCCCGACGTGTAGATGACGTAGGCCAGATGCTCCGGCCGCACGCCCGAACGCGGGTTGCCCGGCGAGGACGACTCGATGCGCCGCGCGTCCGCGTCCAGCCGCACCACGTGCCGCGCAGGCGGCTGCCACGACTCCACCTGCGCCTGGGTGGTCAGCAGCACGGTCGCGCCGCTGTTCTCCAGGATGAAGGCCCTTCGAGCTTCCGGGGCCGCGGGGTCGAGCGGCACGTAGGCGCCGCCCGCCTTGAGGATGCCCAGGATGGCGACGATGGCCTCCGGCGAGCGTTCCAGGCAGAAGGCCACCGGCACATCCGGGCCCACGCCCAGCGAGCGGAGGTAATGCGCCAGCTGGTTCGCGCGTACGTTGAGCTGGTGGAACGACACCGTCGTGTCGCCCATCACCACGGCGGGCGCCTTGGGCGTGCGCGCCACCTGCTGTTCGAAGCGCGCGTGGAAGGGCACGTCGGCTTCGAAGGGAGCCGTCTCGCCGCTCCACTCCTCCAGCACCCACTGGCGCTCCTCCGCCGTCAGCAGGGGCAGGCTGTCCACCTTCGCGTCCGGCCGGGCGACGGCGGCTTCCAGCAGTTGGAGGAAGTGCTCCGAGAGCCGGCGGGCCGTGGCGGGCTCGAAGAGGTCCGTGGCGTAGGAGAGGGCGCCCTCGAAGCCCCGCTCCGTGCGGGACAGCGTCAGGTCCAGGTCGAACTTCGTCGAGGCCAGGTCCACCTCCACCGGGCGCAGTGTCAGCTCCGGCAGGCGCACCTCCGCCTCCGGCAGGTTCTGGAGCGTGAAGAGGGCCTGGATGAGCGGCGTGCGTGACAGGTCGCGCGCGGGCTGCACCGCCTCCACCAGCCGCTCGAAGGGGATGTCCTGGTGCTCGTACGCGCCCAGCGTGGTGGCGCGCACCTGCGCCAGCAGCTGGCGGAACGACGGGCGATCATCGAACCGTGCGCGCAGCACCAGCGTGTTCACGAAGAAGCCGATGAGGCCCTCCGTCTCCGCGTGGCGCCGGCCCGCGATGGACGTCCCCACCAGCAGGTCCTCCTGGCCGGAGTACCGGTGCAGCAGTGTCTGGAAGGCCGCGAGCAGCAGCATGAAGGGCGTGGCCCCTTCGCGCTGGGCCAGGACCTCCACCGCCTCACTCAAGGCGGATGACAGGCGCACCGGGAACGTCGCTCCCCGGGCGGAGCGCTGCGGAGGACGCGGCTTGTCGGTGGGCAGGGCCAGGGCCTGCGGGGCTCCGGCCAGCTGCTGCTGCCACCACGCAAGCTGCGCATCCAGCACTTCGCCCTGGAGCCAGCCGCGCTGCCACACGGCGAAGTCCGGGTACTGCACCGGCAACGGGGCCAGCGGCGAGGGCTGCCCCTGCCGGAAGGCCTCGTAGAGCGCGATGACTTCGCGCACCAGGATGCCCATGGACCAGCCGTCTCCAATGGCGTGGTGCAGGCACAGGAGCAGCACGTGCTCCTCCTCGCCCAGCTTCAGCAGCGTGAGGCGCGCCAGCAGACCCACGGCGAGGTCGAAGGGCCTCAGCGCGTCCTCGCTCGCGAGCCGTACGGCCTCCGCCTCACGTGCGTCGTCAGGAAGCCCCGTCAGGTCCACCACCGACAGGACACCGGTGGGGGCAGGGTGCACGTGCTGGCGGGGTTCACCGTCGTGCGACTCGAAGGTGGTGCGCAGCGCTTCGTGACGCTCCACCAGGGCGTCGAAGGCCTGCTGGAGCGCGGGCACGTCCACCGCGCCGGAGAGCCGCAGCGCCGCGGGCATGTTGTAGAGCGCGCTGCCCGGGTCCAGCTGATCGATGAACCACAGCCGCTGCTGCGCGAACGACAGCGGATGCGGACCGGGGCTGGTCGCGGGCCGCAGCGGTGGCAGGGCATTGGCCTCCGGTGCATCCGGCAACCGCTGGGCGAGCGCCGCCACGGTGGGGGACTCGAACAGCGCCCGGACGCCCACGTCCACGCCGAAGCGGGCGCGGATGCGGGAGACCAGCTGCGTGGCCAGGATGGAGTGGCCACCCAGTTCGAAGAAGTGGTCGTTACGGCCCACCACGGGCACGTTCAACAGCTCCTCCCACAGCGAGGCCAGGGCCACCTCCGCGGGCGTCGCCGGGGCCTCGTACGAGCGCGCGGCACTCAGCCGCGCCTCCGGTGAGGGCAGCGCCTTGCGGTCCACCTTGCCGTTGGGCGTCAGCGGCAGGGAGGGCAGGGTGACGTAGGCGGACGGCACCATGTACTCCGGCAGGTGGCGGCGCAGGTGTTCGCGCAGTCCTTCCGTGTCGCCTTCCGTCACCACGTAGGCCACGAGCCGCGCGTCGCCCGGCACGTCCTCGCGCACCAGGGCCACCGCGTCACTGACGCCCGCGTGCGTGCGCAGCGTGGCTTCGATTTCGCCCAGCTCGATGCGGTAGCCGCGCAGCTTCACCTGGAAGTCCAGGCGGCCCATGAACTCCAGCGTGCCGTCCGGCCGCCAGCGGCCCCTGTCGCCCGTGCGGTAGAGGCGGGCTCCGGGCTCCGCGCTGAAGGGATCCGGCACGAAGCGCTCGGCCGTCAGGTCCGGGCGGCCCAGGTAGCCGCGGGTGACGCTTTCGCCGGAGAAGCAGAGCTCACCCGGCGTGCCGAAGGGCACCAGGCGCTGCCTCGGGTCCAGCACGTACGCATTCAGGTTCGCCACGGGGCGGCCGATGAAGGGCTCCGTGCGGAGGCTCCCCTGGATGGTGACGCCCGCCGTGCAGACCGTGCACTCCGTGGGGCCGTAGCCGTTGAAGACGCGCGTGCGGTCCGTCGCGGCCAGCTTCCTCCACGCCTCCACGTCCAGTGCGTCGCCTCCCATCATCACGAGGGACGGCACCCAGGCCCGCTCCAGCATCCCAGCCGCCAGGAGCGGCTTGAGCTGCGCGGGCGTGCAGTCGAACGAGTCGATGCGGTGCTGCTCCAGCCACGCGAGCATCGCCTCCGGGTCCACGCGCAGCGCGTCCGGGACGATGTGGAGGCAGTGCCCGTCGATGAGCTGCACCACGCGGTCCATCACCGCGTCGAAGTACAGCGGCGCGTTGACGCTGACGCGCTGGCCCTTGGGCTGGCCCGCGTAGAAGGCGCGGAGGAAGGCCCGGTGCATGTTGAGGATGGTGCGGTGCTGCACCATCACCCCCTTGGGCTTGCCCGTGGAGCCGGACGTGTACAGCACGTACGCCAGGTGCTCCGGGCCAGTCAGGGTGGGCAGGGGCTCATGCGAGAGGGCTCCCAGGCCGGCCTGCTCGACGTCCAGCCACACTTCGTGGACGCCGTAGGGGCTCCAGTCCCCGCAGGCGGCTTCGGTCGTGATGAGCACGGACGCGCCGCTGTCCTTCAGCACGAAGTCCCTGCGCGCGGGCGGGGCTCCGGGATCCAGCGGGACGAAGGCGCCACCGGCCTTGAGCACCGCGAGGAGCGCCACGATGGCCTCCACCGACCGCTCCAGGCACAGCGCCACCTTCACCTCCGGCCCCACGCCCAACGAGCGCAGCCGCCACGCGAGCTGGTTGGCCCGCGTATCGAGCTGCCGGTACGTCAGCGCCGACTCCTCGAACACGACAGCGGGGGCATCCGGGGTGCGCGCCACCTGCCGCTCGATGAGGCCGTGCAGCGTGGCGTCCCGTTCGAAGTCCACCAACTCGCCGCTGCCCACCCGCACCAGCCGCACCAGCTCCTCCGGCGAGACGAGCGACACGTCCGCGAGCGGCAGGTCCGGCGCGTCGCACACGGACTCCAGCAACCGCCGCAGCTGCGCGAAGAGCCGCTCGATGGTGGCCGTGTCGAACAGCTCCGCCGCGAAGCCCAGGTGGCCCTCGTAGCCTTCCGCGACGCGGCTCAGGTTCAGGGCCAGCTCGAACTGCGAAGGGGCGTCGCCCTCCAGGTGCGTTGGCGTCACGGTGAGGCCGGGCACCGCCAGCTCCGTCACGGGCGCGTTCTGGAGCGCGAACATCGCCTGGAAGAGCGGCGTGCGGCCCAGGTCGCGCTCGGGCTGGAGCGCTTCCACCAGGTGTTCGAACGGGAGGTCCTGGTGCTCGTACGCGCCCAGCGTGGTGGCGCGCACCTGCGCGAGCAGCTCGCGGAAGGTCGTCTTCGCGCTGAAGCGTCCGCGCAGCACCAGCATGTTCACGAAGAAGCCGATGAGGCCCTCCGTCTCCGCCTGCTGGCGGTTCGCGATGGGCGAGCCCACCAGCACGTCGTCCTGTCCGGACGCTCGCGACAGCACGGCCTGGAACGCCGCCAGCAGCGCCATGAAGGGCGTGGCGCCTTCCGCTTGCGCCAGCGCATCCACGCGCTCGCTCAGTGCGCGGGGCAGCGACACCCGGATCCGCCCACCGCGCCGATCTGACCCCACCGTCCTTGGCCGGTCCGTGGGCACGTCCAGCACGAAGGGCGCCCCGGACAGCTGGTTCCTCCACCACTCGACCTGCGCTTGCAGCACTCCGCCCTGGAGCCAGCCGCGCTGCCAGACGGCGTAGTCCGCGTACTGCATCGGCAGCTCCGGCAGGGCGGCGGGACGGCCCGCGCGCCGGGCCTCGTAGAAGGCCGTGAGCTCCCGCACGAGGATGCCCAGCGACCAGCCGTCGGACACGATGTGGTGCAGGTGCAGCACCAGCACGTGCTCCCGTTCCTCCAGCTTCATGAGCAGCGCGCGGATCACCGGCCCGCGCGTCAGGTCGAACGGCTTCAGCGTCTCCGCGAGGCCCAGGCGCTGGGCCTCGGTCTGCTTCGCGGCGCGGCTGCCCAGACCCGTCAGGTCCACCGTCTCCAGGGGGACGTGGCCCTCCGGGTGGATGTCCTGCACGGGCTTGCCTGCCTCCATGCGGAACGTGGTGCGCAGGGACTCATGCCGCGCCATCAGCGCGTCCAGGCTTGCGCGCAGCGCCTCCACGTCCAGGTCACCGGTGAGGATCAGCGCCCGCGGCATGTTGTAGAGCGGGCTGCCCGGCTCCAGCTGGTCGACGAACCACAGCCGCTGCTGCGCGAAGGACAGCGGCGGCGCGGACGTCTGCTCGGCACGGACCAGCGGCGGGGCCTGCGTGCGGCGCGTGTTCAGCAGCCGCTCCGCCAGCGACGCCACCGTGGGTGCGCGGAACATCTCGCCCAGCGGCAGCTCCACGCCCAGCGATGAACGGATGCGCGCCACCACCTGCGTGGCCAGCAGCGAGTGCCCACCCAGCGCGAAGAAGTTGGCGTGGATGTCCACGGTGTCCAGGTGCAGCACCTCCGCCCAGATGCCCGCGAGCGCCTTCTCCAGCTCGCTCCGGGGCGTGGCGGATGCGGAGTCCGCCACCCGGGCCTTCGGCGCGGGCAGGGCCTTGCGGTCCACCTTGCCGTTGGCGCTCAACGGCAGCTTCGGCAGCACGACGATGGCGGACGGCACCATGTAGTCCGGCAGCTGCTTCTGCACCGCTGCCCGCAGCGCGCCCGTGTCCAGGCCTTCGCCGCTCACGACGTAGGCGACCAGACGCTTGTCGCCGGGCACGTCCTCGCGCACCACGACCACCGCCTCCTGGACTTCCGGCGACTGGCGCAGCACGGCTTCGATTTCGCCCGGCTCCACGCGGAAGCCGCGCAGCTTCACCTGGAAGTCGGTGCGGCCCAGGAACTCCAACGTCCCGTCGCGCTGCCAGCGCACGCGGTCGCCCGTGTCATAGAGACGGGCTCCCGGTTCGGTGGCGAAGGGGTGGGGGATGAAGCGTTCAGCCGTGAGGTCCGGACGCTGGAGGTAGCCCCAGGCCAGACCGTCTCCGCCCACATACAGCGTTCCCGGCACGCCCGGCGGCACGGGCTGGAGCGAAGCGTCCAGCACCCACGCCGTGGAGTTCGACAGCGGCCGGCCGATGGGCACCGAGCGGCCCACGGTGTCTCCAGCGCGCAGCGTGTGCGTGGCGGAGAACGTGGTGTTCTCCGTGGGGCCGTAGCCGTTGACCAGCACCGCGCCCGGGGGCAGCCGCTTCAGGTGTTCGCGCACGCGCTCCACGGGCAGCACGTCGCCGCCCGCGAGCACCTGCATCACCCGGGCCAGCGCTTCACCCTGGTGCAGCACCATCTGCTCGAAGAGAGCCGCGGTGAGCCACAGCGTGGTGATGCCTTCGCGCCGCAGCAGCGCTCCCGTGTCCCCGAGCGACAGCGCGCCCGCGGGGGGCACCACCAGCGTCGCGCCATTCAGCAGCGCGCCCCAGATTTCCAGGGTGGACGCGTCGAACGCGATGGGCGCCAGGTGGAGGAAGACCTCTTCGGGCCCGAAGTGGATGAAGTCCGCTCCGCGCACCAGGCGCGTGATGCCCCGGTGCGGGACGGTGACGCCCTTGGGCCGGCCGGTGCTGCCCGACGTGAACATCACGTAGGCCAGCGCGTCCGAAGACACCGTCAGCTCCAGCGCCGCTTCGGGCTGCCGAGCGATGACGGCGGCATCCACGTCCAACAGCACCTGGAGATCCGTCACGGCCGGCAGCCCGTGGGCCACCGCCCCCTCCGTCACGAGCAGGCTGACGCCCGCCTCGCGCAGCACCCACGCGATGCGATCCGCGGGGGACTGGGGGTCCACCGGCACGTAGGCCGCGCCGGCCTTCAGGATGCCGAGCAGGGCGGTGATGCTCTCGAACGAGCGCTCCACGCACAGGCCCACCCGGTGGCCGGGCCGCACGCCCTGACGCCGCAGGTGGTGCGCGAGCTGGTTCGACGCGCGGTCCAGGGCCGCGTAGGACCTCCGCCGCTCCCCGGTCTTCAGCGCCGTGGCGTCCGGTGTGCGCGCGGCCTGCTCGGCGAAGAGCGCGGCCACGGATGCGTCACGCGGGAAGTCGCGAGCGGTGCCGCTCCAGTCCGTGAGCAGCCGCTGGCGCTCCGCCGGTGAGAACCACGGCAGCTCCGGCAGTCGCATATCCGGCGAGTGGAGCGCGGACTCCAGCAGCACCCGCAGGTGCTCCACCATGCCGGCCACCGTGGCCGGCTCGAACAGGTCCTGGTTGAAGCCCAGCACGCCCTCGAAGCCGTCCGGTCCCCGGGTCAGCTCGCATTGCAGGTCGAAGAGGGTGGACTCCTTCAGGGGCTCCCGGGCCTTGAGCTTCAACCCCGGCAGCGCCAGCTCCGGCATGGGGGCGTTCTGGAGCGCGAACGTCACCTGGAAGAGCGGCGAGCGGCCCAGGTCACGCTCCGGCTGGAGCACCTCCACCAGCTTCTCGAAGGGGAGGTCCTGATGTTCGTACGCGCCCAGCGTGGTGGCGCGCACCTGTTCCAGCAGCTCCCGGAAGCCCCACGTCCCGCGCACCCGGGTACGCAGCACGAGGGTGTTCGCGAGGAAGCCGATCAACGACTCCGCCTCGGCGTGGCGACGGCCCGCGATGGGTGCCCCCACGAGCACGTCCTCCTGCCCGGAGTACCGGTGCAGCAGCAATTGGAAGGCCGCGAGCAGCACCATGAAGGGCGTGGCGGACACCTGCCGCGCGTACGCCTCCACTGCTTCGCTCAGCTCCCGCGACAGGACGAAGGTCCGCGCGCCGGCGCGATAGGCCTCCTGACGGACCGGACGCGGGTGGTCCGTGGGCAGCTCCAGGTAGGGCGCGGCGCCCTCCAGCTGGTCGCGCCAGTACGCCAGCTGCGACTGCAGCACCTCGCCCTGCAACCAGGCGCGCTGCCAGAGGGCATGGTCCGCGAACTGCACCGTGAGCTCCGGCAGGGGTGACGGCTGCTCCGCCACGAAGGCCGCGTAGAGCGCGCCCATCTCCCGCACCAGCACGCCGGTGGACCAGCCATCGGTGACGATGTGGTGCGTGTTGAGCAGCAGCACGTGCTTCGTGGGCCCCAGCTTCATCAGGAGCCCCCGGAACAGCGGTCCCTGTTCCAGGTCGAACGGGCTGGAGGCCTCTTCCCGCGCCAGCCGCGACACCTCCGCCTCCCGGGCTTCGGGAGTCGGGAACGCGGACAGGTCCGCGTGCCGCAGGGCCATGGGGAACGGCGGGTGGATGACCTGCGACGGCGTGCCTTCGTCCGAACGGAAGGTCGTGCGCAGCGCTTCGTGGCGGCGCACCAGCTCGTCGAACGCGGCCAGCAGGACGATGACATCCAACGAGCCGTCCAGGTCCAGCAGGTACGGGAGGCTGTAGGCGGCCCCGGCGGTGCCCAGCTGCTCGATGAACCACAGGCGCTGCTGCGCGAAGGACAACGGCAGCACGTCCGGCCGTTCCACGCGGCTCAGTGAGGGCAGCGCGGGCGCGGACGCTTCTTCCCGCTGGGACGGCTGGAGTGCGTCGATGCGGCGCGCCAGCTCCGCCACGGTGGGCCCTTCCAGCAGGGCCCGCAGGGGCAGCTCCATTCCGAAGCGCGCGCGCACCCGCGAGACGAGCTGCGTGGCCAGCAGCGAATGGCCTCCCAGCTCGAAGAAGCCGTCATGGCGGCCCACCGCCGGGACTCGCAGCACCTCGCTCCACAGCGTGGCCAGCGTCGCCTCGGTGGGCGTCGCGGGCGGTTCGACGACACGCACCTGGGCGGGGGTGGCCTCCGGCGCGGGCAGCGCCTTGCGGTCCACCTTTCCGTTGGGCGTGAGGGGCAGGGCGTCCAGCGCGATGAACGCGGCGGGCACCATGTACTCCGGCAGGGTCCGCCGGAGCTGCTGACGCAGGGGCGCGGTGTCCACCTGGGGCGTGACATAGGCGATGAGCCGGTCGTCGTGGAGGCGGACGACCGCGTCCCGGATGTCCGGGTGCGCTCGCAGCGCGGCTTCGATTTCGCCCAGCTCGATGCGGTAGCCGCGCAGCTTCACCTGGAAGTCCAACCGGCCCAGGTACTCCAGCGTGCCGTCCTCGCGCCAGCGGGCCTTGTCGCCCGTGCGGTAGAGCCGCGCTCCGGGCTCCGTGCTGAACGGATCCGGCACGAAGCGCTCGGCGGTCAGGTCCGGCCGGCCCAGGTAGCCTCGCGTGACGCCTTCACCGGAGAGGCACAGCTCTCCCGGCGTTCCGACGGGGACGGGGCGCTGGTGCGCGTCCAGCACGTACGCGTTCAGGTTCGCCAGCGGCCGGCCGATGACGGGCATGGCGTGCGTCGAGCCCGAGATGCGCTCCCAGGTCGCATACACCGTCACCTCCGTCGGACCGTAGAGGTTGAACGCCTGCGTGCGACGCGTCGCCGCGAGCGTGCGCCACGTCACCTCGTCCACCGCCTCACCGGCGAGGAGGACGTACGCGGGCACGTGCTCCTGATCCAGGAAGCCGGCCTCCCGCAGCAGCTTGAACTGCGACGGCGTGCAGTCCAGGACATCCACCCGCTGCTGCTCCAGCCACGCGAGCATCGCCTCCGGATCCTGCCGCACGGCCTCCGGGACGATGACCAGGCTGTGGCCCTCCACCATCAGCACCAGCTGGCCCACCGACACGTCGAAGAAGGACGGCGCGTTGAGCGCCACCCGCATGACCCGGGCTGCGTCGGTGAAGCATGCCTCGTGCATCGCGCGCCGCAGGTGCGCCAGCGAGCGGTGCCGCACCATCACGCCCTTGGGCGTGCCCGTGGAGCCCGACGTGTAGATGACGTAGGCGAGATTGCCCGCGCCCGCCGACGGCGGCGGGTTCTCCGCGAGCCCTTCCGAAGGTCCGAAAAGGTCCGCGTCCAGCCGCACCAAGTGGGGCACCTCCGGGTGCCACGATTCCTGCTGCGCCCGCGTCGTCACCAGCACGGACGCGCCACAATCCTTCAGGACGAAGGCCTTGCGCGAGGCAGGCGCCGCCGGATCCAGCGGCACGAACGCGCCTCCGGCCTTGAGCACCGCCAGCAGGGCGATGACGCTCTCCGCCGACCGCTCCAGGCACAGCGCCACCGTCACCTCGGGCCCCACACCGAGCGACCGCAGGTGCCACGCGAGCTGGTTGGCCCGCGCGTTGAGCTGTTGGAACGACAGCGTCGTCCCTCCGAACACGACGGCGTCCGCGTCCGGCGTCTCCGCGGCCTGCCGTTCGAAGCGTGCGTGCAGGGTGGCGTCACGCTCGAAGTCCATGGCGCCGCCCGCGCCGGTGCGCAGCAGCCAGTCCCTGTCTCCGGAGGACAGCAGGGATACGTCCGCGATCCGGGCGTCCGGCTGGAGCAGGTCCTCCAGCGCCTGCCGCCACTGCCCCAGCACGCGCCGCACGGCGTCTTCGTCGAAGCGGCCCGCGTCGTAGGCCAGGCGCAGCTGCAGCTCGTCGTGCGGCACCACGGTGGCCGTCAGCGGGAAGTTCGTGCTTTCACCCAGCTCCAGGTCGCGCAGGTCCATCGCGCTGAAGCGGCGCAGCACCGATTCGTCGAACGGGTAGTTCTCGAAGACGAGCAGCGACTGGAACAGCGGCTGTCCGCGGGGGATGTCGCTCCAGCCGTGCGCGCTGACGAGCGGCGTGTACTGGTGCTGCTGGATGCCCAGCAGCTTCGCCTGAAGCGACTGGAGCCACGGCAGCAGCGGCTCGCCGTCACCGGGCAGCGTGATGCGCACCGGCTGCGTGGTGATGAGCAGGCCCAGCATGGCCTCCGCACCCGGCAGCTCCGGCGGCCGGCCGGAGAGCGTGGTGCCGAAGAGCACGTCGCGCGTGTCCGCATGGCGCGCGAGCACCAAGGCCCACGCCGCCTGCGCCAGTGTGTTGAGCGTGAGCTGATGCCGCCGCGCGAAGGACTCCAGCGCCGCGGTGTCCACCTTCGAGAGCTTCAGCTCCAGGTCGGGCGGGTTGGCGGAACCCGCGGGCCGATCGGCGGCGGGCCTCGCGGCGGGCAGCGGCGTGGGCGCGGACAGGCCCGCGAGTTGGTCGCGCCAGAAGCGCTCGTCCTCCAGCTCGTCGCGATGGCCCAGCCACGCGATGTAGTCGCGGAAGGGAGGCCGTCCGGACGGAGGCAATGGCGCCCCGGCACGCAGGGTGTCGTAGAGGGCGAAGACCTCCTGGAAGAACAGGCCCATGCTCCAGCCGTCCATCACCAGGTGGTGGTGACTCCAGAGGAAGCGCCAGCGCGCATCCCCCAGGCGCACCGCCGTCATCCGCGTCAGTGGCGCCCGCGACACATCGAAGCCGCGCGCGCGATCCTCCGCCGTGAGCTTCGCCAGCGCGGCCGGCTGCTCCGCCTCCGGCAGGTGGCGCCAGTCATGGACGACGAACGGCAGCGTGGCGTGCGAGTGCACCACCTGGAGCGGCGACTCCAGCCCCTCCCACACGAACGCGGTGCGCAGATTGGGGTTGCGGTCCACGGCCGTCTGCCACGTCCGCTGGAGCAGCGCGATGTCCACGTCCGAGTGGATCGACCACGCGGCCTGCTCGAAGTAGTAGGCCGCCTCCGGCGTATTCAGGGCGTGGAAGAGCATGCCCTCCTGGAGCGGGGAGAGGGGGAAGAGGTCCTCCACCGTGGAGCCCTGCGCCGCGAGCACCGCGTCCAGCGCGGCCTGGGACAGGCGGGCCAGAGGGAAGTCGCCGGGCGTGCGCCGCCGCGCATCCTCCGAATGACGCTGGGCGATGAGCTCGCGCAGTTCGCCCATGAAGCGCTCCGCCAGCGTGCGCACCGTTGCCTCGTGGTGCACCTGATGGCTGTAGCCGAAGGTCATCTGCAGCCGGCCCTGGAACACCGAGCCGTCCACGGCCAGCGCGTGAGGGGGCACGGCACGGGGCTCCACGTGGGCGCCTACCGGCTCGTCGCTCATCGTGAAGAGCGTGCTGGCGGCGGCAGTGCCGTCCAGCTGGCCCAGGTAGTTGAACGACACCTGCGCCCGGGGCAGCGCGGCAAACCGGGCCCGCGTCTCCGCCGGACCCAGGTGGCGCAAGAGGCCATGGCCCACGCCCCGCACGGGCCACGCCTTCAGCGTGTCACGCACGGCCCGCAGGCGATCTCCCAACGAGCCGCCCGAGGGCAGCCGCAGCAGGGCAGGGGCAATGGACGTGAACCAGCCCACGGTGCGCGACACGTCCACGTCCGCGAACAGCTCCTCGCGGCCGTGACCCTCCAGGTCGATGAGGACATCCGGCGTCCCCGTCCACTCGCCCAGTGCCTGCGCGAGCGCCGTCAGCAGCACGTCGTCGATGCGCGCCCGCCAGCCGGTGGGCGTCTCCTGAAGCAACTGACGCGTCTCTTCCGCGTCCAGCTCCACGGTCACCCGCCGGTGCGAGGCGTAGGTGTGCGGGCCCGGGCCATCGGTGGGCAAGGGGGCCACGTCGCCACGCGTGGCCTCCAGCCAGAAGGCGGCCTCCGCGCGCATCGCATCCGACAGGGCGTGCGTCTCCAGTCGGCGCGCCCAGGACAGGAACGACGTCGTCTTCGCGGGCAGCGCGGGAGCCCGGGCGGACTGGAGCTGGAGGAAGACGGCCTCCAGGTCCTCCACCAGGATGCGCCACGACACCACGTCCACGACGAGGTGGTGGATGATGAGCAGCAGGCGCTGCGGCTCACCGGCACCGAAATGGAACAGCGCCGCGTGCACCAGTGGCGGCGTCGCCAGGTCGAAGTCCGCCTGGAGGCGCGCGGCCTCCCGCTCCATCGCGGCGGGCCAGGCCTCCGGGGGCAGCATGGACAGGTCCACCTGGACGAGCACGGGCCGCGCGGCCTCGGGTGCCACGCCCTCCTGGCGCCACGTGCCTCCTTCGGCCCGCACGTACCTCAGGCGCAGGGCATCGTGGTGGGCGACGAGCACCTGGAGCGCCTGCTGGACCTGTTCGGCCTCGAGCGGCTGACGGGCCTTGAGCAGCAGGGCGTGGTTGAAGTGGTGCGCGTACCTCGGCTCACGCTCGAACAGCTCCACCTGGATCGGCGTGAGGGGCGCCTCGCCCACCACCGGCCCCTGCTCCGCGAGGCTGACTTCGCCGTCCCGCGCCACCGCCGCCAGTGCACCCAGCGTGGGGTGCTGGAACAGGTCCTTCACCTGCAACCGCACGCCGGCCTGCCTCGCCCGCGACACCACCTGGAGGCTGATGATGGAGTCCCCGCCCAGCTCGAAGAAGTTGTCGTCCAGGCCCACGCGCTCCACGCGCAGCACCTGGGCCAGCACCTGGGCCAGCACCTCTTCCCTCCGCGTGCGCGGCGCGACGTATTCACGCCGCGAAGCGCTCTTGCCCTCCGGCGCGGGCAGCGCCTTGCGGTCCACCTTGGCGTTGGCCGTCAGGGGCAACGCCTCCAGCAGGACGAAGGCCGAAGGCAGCATGTAGTCCGGCACTCGCTGGCGCATGAAGTCGCGCAGCGCCTCCGGCTCCGGCGCGGGAGGAGCGACGACGTACGCCACCAGCCGCCTGTCCCCAGGCACGTCCTCGCGCACCAGCACCACCGCGTCCCGGACGTCCGGGTGCGCTCGCAGCGCGGCTTCGATTTCGCCGAGCTCGATGCGGTAGCCGCGCAGCTTCACCTGGAAGTCCAACCGGCCCAGGTACTCCAGCGTGCCGTCCTCGCGCCAACGGGCCTGATCTCCCGAGCGGTAGAGGCGTGCCCCCGGCTCCGCGCTGAACGGGTCCGGCACGAAGCGCTCCGCCGTCAGGTCCGGACGGTTCAGGTAGCCGCGCGTGACGCCTTCACCGCCGATGCACAGCTCGCCCGGCGCTCCCACCGGCACCAGCCGCTGGTGCGCGTCCAGCACGTGCGCATGCAGGTTCGCCAGCGGCCGGCCCATGACGGGCGTCTCCTGAGCCGCGTCCTGGATGCGCCAGTCCGCCGCGTTCACCGTGCACTCTGTCGGGCCGTACTCGTTGAACGCCCGAGTACGGTTGGAAGCACGCAGCTGGCGCCAGGAGCTTTCGTCCACCGCCTCGCCACCGACGGAGATGACTCCAGGCACGTGGGCGCGCTCGAGAAGGCCCGCGGCCAGCATGAGGCGCAGCTGCGACGGCGTGCAGTCCAGCACGTCGATGCGCTGGCCCTCCAACCACGCCACCATCGCCTCCGCGTCCTGCCGCACGTCCTGCGGGACGACGTGCAGGCAGTGGCCGCTCAGCAGCTGGACCACCTGGGCGATGGATGCGTCGAAGTGCAGCGGCGCGTTGACGGTGACGCGCTGGCCCGGTGACAGCCCTGCGTGCAGGCTCCGCGTCAGCGCCTGATGCAAGTTGAGGACCGACCGGTGCTGCACCATCACGCCCTTCGGCGTGCCGGTGGAGCCCGACGTGTAGATGACGTACGCCAGGTTCGCCGGGCCCGCCGCTGCCGGCAGGTTCTCCGAAAACCTGTCCGACTGTCCGACAAGTTCGCCGGCTCCGGCTCCCGGCGCGACCGTCCCAAACCTGTCCGACTGTCCGACAGGTTTTGCGTCCAGCCGCACCAGATGGGGCACCTCTGGGCGCCACGCTTCTTGCAGGGCCTGCGTCGTCACCAACACCAACGCGCCGCTATCCTTGAGGACAAACGACTTGCGCGCGGCTGGGGCCGATGGGTCCACCGGCACGAAGGCGCCTCCGGCCTTGAGCACCGCCAGCAACGCCACGATGGCCTCCGCGGACCGCTCCAGGCACAGGCCCACCATCACCTCCGGGCCCACCCCCAGCGACCGCAGGTGCCAGGCGAGCTGGTTCGCCTGCGCGTTGAGCTGCCGGAAGGTCAGCGCCGTCCCTCCGAACACCACGGCGTCCGCGTCCGGCGTCGCGGCGGCCTGTCGTTCGAAGCGCGCATGCAGCGTGGCGCCACGCTCGAGGTCCATGGCGTCGCCGGTACCGGTGTTCAGCAGCCAGTCCCGGTCCCCGGAGGACAGCAGGGATACGTCCTCGATCCGGGCGTCCGGCTGGAGCAGCCCCTCCAGCGCCTGCCGCCACTGGCCCAGCACCCGCCGCACGGCGTCCGCGTCGTAGCGGCCCGCGTCGTAGACCAGTTGCAGCTGGAGCTCTTCACGCGGCACCACGGTGGCAGACAGCGGGTAGTTCGTGCTGTCGCCGAACTCCAGGTCGCGCAGGTCCATCGCGGTGAAGCGGCGCAACACCGAGGCGTCGAACGGGTAGTTCTCGAAGACGAACAGCGACTGGAAGAGCGGCTGTCCTCGAGGGATGTCGCTCCAGCCGTGCGTCGAGACCAGCGGCGCGTACTGATGCTGCTGGATGCCCAGCAGCTTCGCCTGGAGTGACTGGAGCCACCGCAGCACCGGCTCGCCGTCAGCGGGCACCGTGATGCGCACCGGCTGCGTGGTGATGAGCAGGCCCAGCATGGCGTCCGCGCCCGGTAGCTCCGGCGGCCGGCCGGAGAGCGTGGTGCCGAAGAGCACGTCGCGCGTGTCCGCGTGGCGCGCCAGCACCAGCGCCCAGGCCGCCTGCGTCAGCGTATTGAGCGTGAGCTGATGCCGCCGCGCGAAGGACTCCAGCGCGGTGGTGACGGACGCCGGCAGCGTCACCTTCACGTCAGGCCGCTTCTCGGATGTCGTGGGCCGCACCAGGGACGCAGGCCGCGCCGAGGGCAGGGGCGTGGGCGCCGTCAGGCCCGCGAGCTGCTCTCTCCAGAAGCGTTCGTCCTCCACCGCGTCGCGGCGGTCCAACCACGCGATGTAGTCGCGGAACGAGGGCCGGCCCGCGGGCGGCGGCGCCGTCCCGGCGTGCACGGCGTCGTAGAGCGCGAAGACCTCCTGGAAGAACAGGCCCATGCTCCAGCCGTCCATCAGCAGGTGGTGGTGACTCCAGAGGAAGCGCCAGCGCGCTTCGCCCAGGCGCACCACCGTCATCCGCGACAGCGGCGCCCGCGACACGTCGAAGCCGCGTGCGCGGTCCTCCGCCGTGAGCTTCGCCAGCGCGGCCGGCTGCTCCGCCTCCGGCAGGTGGCGCCAGTCGTGGACGATGAACGGCAGCGTGGCGTGCGAGTGCACCACCTGGAGCGGCGACTCCAGGCCCTCCCACACGAACGCGGTGCGCAGGATGGGGTTGCGGTCCACCGCCGTCTGCCACGTCCGCTGGAACAGCGCGATGTCCACGTCCGAGTGGCTCGACCATCCGGCCTGCTCGAAGTAGTAGGCCGCCTCCGGCGTATTCAGGGCATGGAAGAGCATGCCCTCCTGGAGCGGGGAGAGGGGGAAGAGGTCCTCCACCGTGGGACCCTGCGCCGCCAACACCGCATCCAGCGCGGCCTGGGACAGGCGGGCCAGCGGGAAGTCGCCGGGCGTGCGCCTGCGCGCGTCTTCCGAATGGCGCTGGGCGATGAGCTCGCGCAGCACTTCGAGGAAGCGCTCCGCCAGCGTACGCACCGTCGCCTCGTGATGCTGCTGGTGGCTGTAGCCGAACGTCATCCGCAGCCGGCCCTGGAACACCGAACCGTCCACGGCCAGCGCGTGCGGCTGCACGGCCCGGGGCTCCACGATGGGACCCACCGGCTCGTCGCTCATGGTGAAGAGGGTGCTGGCGGCGGCCGTGCCGTCCAGCTGGCCCAGGTAGTTGAACGCCACCTGCGCGCGGGGCAGCGAGGACAGACGGGCCCGCGTCTCCGGAGGTCCCAGGTGGCGCAGCAGGTTGAAGCCGATACCGCGGCCGGGCCACGCCTTCAGCGAGTCCCTCACGGCGCGCAGGCCGTCACCCAGCGAGCCGCCCCTGGGCAGCCGCAGCAGGGCCGGCGCCACGGACGTGAACCAGCCCACGGTGCGCGACACGTCCACGTCCGCGAACAGCTCCTCGCGGCCGTGCCCCTCCAGGTCGATGAGGACGTCCGGCTTCCCCGTCCATTCGCCCAGCGTCCGCCCGAGCGCCGTCAGCAGCACGTCGTCGATGCGCGCCCGCCAGCCGGTGGGCGTCTCCTGGAGCAGCTGCCGCGTCTCCTCCGCGTCCAGCTCCACCGCGACGCTGCTTCGTGACGCGTACGTGTACGGGCCCGGGCCATCCACGGGCAGCGGGGCCACGTCGCCGCGCAGCGCTTCCTGCCAGAAGGCCTCCTGCGCTCCCAGCTCGTCGGACAGGGCGTGCTTCTGGAGCCGCTGCGCCCAGGACAGGAACGACGTCGTCTTCGCGGGCAGCACCGGGGCGCGAGCGGACTGGAGCTGGAGGTACGCCGTCTCCAGGTCCTCCACCAGGATGCGCCACGACACCGCGTCCACCACCAGGTGGTGGATGATGAGCAGCAGGCGCTGCGGCTCCCCGGCACCGAAGTGGAACAGCGCCACGCGCACCAGCGGCGGTGTCGCCAGGGCGAAGTCCGCCTGGAGACGCGCGGCCTCCCGCTCCATGGCGGCGGTCCGAGCCTCCGGAGGCAGCATGGACAGGTCCACCTGGAGCAGCACGGGGGGCGCTTCCATGGGCGCCACGCCTTCCTGGCGCCACGTGCCGTCCTCGGCGTGGACGTAGCGCAGGCGCAGGGCGTCGTGGTGGGTGACGAGCGCCTGGAGCGCCCGCTGCAACAGGTCGGCCTTCAGCGGCTGACGGGTCTTGAGCAGCAGGGCGTGGTTGAAGTGATGCGGATACGTCGGCTCCCGCTCGAACAGGTCCACCTGGATGGGCGTGAGGGGCACGTCGCCCACCACCGGTCCCTGCTCCGCGAGGGTCGCCTCACCGTCGCGAGCCACGGCCGCCAGCGCGCCCAGGGTGGGGTGCTGGAAGAGGTCCTTCACCTGCAACCGCACCCCGGCCTGCCGCGCCCGGGCCACCACCTGGAGGCTGATGATGGAATCGCCGCCCAGCGCGAAGAAGTTGTCGTCCAGGCCCACGCGATCCACGCGCAGCACCTGCGCCAACACCTGCGCCAGCACCTGCTCCCGCCGCGTGCGTGGCGCGATGTACTCGCGGCGCGAATCGCGCTGACCCTTCGGCGCGGGCAGCGCCTTGCGGTCCACCTTGTCCTGCGCCGTCAGCGGCAGGGACTCCAGCGAGACGAACACCGACGGCAGCATGTAGTCCGGCACCCGCTGGCGCATGAACTCGCGCAGGACCTCCGGCTCGGGGACGGACGCAGGGACGACGTAGGCCACGAGCCGCTTGTCGCCGGGCACGTCCTCGCGCACCACGGCCACGGCCTCGCGCACCTCTGGATGCGCGGACAGGGCGGCCTCCACCTCCGCCAGTTCGACGCGGAAGCCGCGCACCTTCACCTGGTGATCGGTGCGGCCCAGGAAGTCCAACACCCCGTCCGGCCGCCAGCGCGCCAGGTCGCCCGTGCGGTAGAGGCGCGCTCCGGGTTCGTTGGCGAAGGGGTGGGGGACGAAGCGCTCCGCGGTGAGGTCCGGCCGGGAGATGTAGCCGCGCGCCAGGCCCTCGCCGCCGATGAACAGCTCGCCCGGGACACCCGGGGGCACCGGCTGCCCGTGCGCGTCCAAGACGTACAGCTCCGTGCACGTGATGGGCCGGCCCAGGGGCACGGGGGTCTCCACGCGCGCGGGGTCCGACATCTCATGCACGGAGGCGATCACCGTCGCCTCGGTGGGGCCGTAGCAGGCCAGGAACGTGAGGCCCGGATGCGCCTCCAGCACCTTGCGCGAATGCACGGGCGGGATGACGTCGCCGCCCGAGATGAGCCTGCGCACGCCGCGCAGCGCCTCCGGCTTCAGGTCCACCACCTGCGTGAAGAGGCCCGCAGTGAGCATCATCGACGTGACGCCGTGACGCTGGATGACCTGCGCCAGCACCTCCAGGTCCGACGGGGACGTGGGCGGGAACACCACCAGCCGCCCGCCGTTGAGCAGCGGCCCCCAGATCTCCAGCGTCGCCGGATCGAACGAGATGGGCGCGACGTGGAGGAACGTCTCGCCCGCGCTCATGTCCACGAAGGCCGGGTGGTGCAACAGGCGCATCACCGCGCGGTGCTCCACCGCGACGCCCTTGGGGCGCCCGGTGCTCCCGGACGTGAAGTCCACGTACGCCAGGTGGCGCGAACGCACTCCCGACACCACGGGCGCCATGGGCAGGTCCGTGGCACCGAGCTCCTCCACGAAGACGGCTTCAATCCCCGGCGGCAGGGACACCGCCTCGCGCATCGCCCGAGTGGTGAGCACCCACTTCGCGGGCGCGTCCTCCAGCATCGCGGCCAGGCGCGGCGCCGGGTAGGTCGGGTCGAGCGGCACGTACGCGCCGCCCGCCTTGAGGATGGCGAGCAGGGAGACGATGAGCTCCAGGGAGCGCTCCAGGCACACCGCCACCAGGACGTCCGGGCCCACGCCGCGCTCACGCAGCAGGTGCGCCCACTGGTTCGTGCGCGCGTCCAGCTGCGCATACGTCAGGTGCGCGTCCCCGAACTCCACCGCCACCGCGTCCGGCCGCCGCGCGACCTGACGGGCGAAGAGGTCCGGCAGGACGGCCTCGCGCGGGATGTCCTGGAAGGTGTCGTTCCAGGAGCGCAGCACCTTCTGGCGCTCCGCCTCATCCATGAGGGGCAGCAGGGCGACGGGCATCTGGGGATGGGCCACCACCTCGCGCGCCAGGGTCACCATGTGCCCGGCCAGGCGCTCCATGGTGGACGCGTCGAAGAGGGCGGTGGCGTACTCCAGGCTGCAGCTGAAGCCGGCGCGGCCTTCCACCACCTCCATGCCCAGGTCGAACTTGGACGTGCCGGTCGGCACCTCCACCTGGGTCAGCTCCAGTCCCGCCGGGCGGGCCTTGCCCTCCGGCGTGTTCACCAGGTTGATGCTCGCCTGGAACAGCGGGGTGCGGCTCAGGTCGCGCGGCAGCTCCATCGCGTCCAGCACGCGCTCGAACGGAGCGTCCTGGTGCGCGAAGGCCTCCAGGGCCTGGGTGCGCACGCGGCCCAGCAGCTCCACGAAGGACGGCATGCCGGACAGCCGCGAGCGGAAGGGCAGGGTGTTGATGAAGCACCCCATCAGCATTTCAAGCTCCGGACGCGTGCGGCCCGCGATGGGCGTGCCCACCACGAAGTCCTCCTGCCCGGAGTAGCGCGACAGCACCGTCTGGAAGAGCGCCATCAGCACCATGAACGTCGTGGCGCCGTGCTTGCGGCCCAGCGCGAGCATCGGCGCGGACACCTCCGCCGGCAGGAGGAAGGTGTACCGCGCGCCCGCGTAGGACATCACCGCCGGACGTGGCCGATCCGTGGGCAGCTCCAGCGGAGGCGCGCCGGCCAGGTGGTCCTTCCACCAGGCCACCTGCTTCTCCATCACGCCGCCTTCCAGCCACGCGCGCTGCCACACGGCGTAGTCCGCGTACTGCACCGGCAGCTCCGGCAGCGGCGACGGCTGGCCCGCGCGGAACGCGGTGTAGTTCACCGTCAGCTCATGCGCGATGACCATGGTGCACCACGCATCGGACACGGCGTGGTGGAAGGTGACGAACAGCACGTGCTCCCGGTCCCCCAGGCGCAGCAGTGCCCCGCGCACCACTTCCTTCTCCAGGTCGAAGGGTTGGCGCACGGCCTCCTGGCAGAAGCGGTGCATCGCCGCTTCCCGTGCCTCCGGCGTGTCCCCGGGTGCGTCCCAGTGCTGGAGCGACAGGCCGCGAGGCGGGTGGATGACCTGCACCGCATGGTCGCCCTCCAGGGAGTACGTGGTGCGCAGCACCTCGTGGCGGACGACCATCATGTCCAGCGCGGCCTGGAGCGCGTCCCTGTCCAGCTCGCCCGTGAGCCGGAAGATGGCCGGGTTGTTGTACGCGCTGCTCGTGGGCTCCAGCTGCTGGAGGTACCAGAGGCGCTGCTGCGCGAAGGACAGCGGCAGCGGCTGCTCCCTGCTCACGCGCGGGATGGGCGGAGGGCCCATGTTGACCACCGCCGGGGCGGCGGACGCCACCGGACGCGGCGCTTCCACGACGGCGGGACGCGCCACGGGCGGAGGGGGGAGCCGCGACGGAGAGGCCACCGGCTCCAGCCGGCCGTCTCCGCGCATACGGGCATGGCGGCCGGTGCGGAACAGCTTCGCGGAAGCCTCGCGAGGGTGCGGCACCAGGCGGCGGTCCTCTTCATCACCCGCGCGCCACAGTGCGGAGGGGAGCCCCGCGCCCGCGAGGGCCAGTTCGCCCACCACACCCGCGGGCACGGGCTGACCGGCCGCGTCCAGCACCCAGGCCTGGAGGTTCGCGGGGATGCGTTCTCCCAGCGTGCGCGGCAGCAGCGCGCCTTCCTGGGCATCACCGGACAGCCACACCTCCACGCCCGCGGCCCGGTGCAGCGCCGCGCCCAGCTCCACCGACGCGCCTTCCAACACCAGCGCGCCCACGCGGGCCAGCGACTCGCGCGCGCCGGGCAGTTCGCTGAGCGAACGCGCCAGCCGCGCTGACGTGTGCAGCAGCACCGCGCCGGACTGGCGTGCCAGCTCCAGCAGGCCTTCCACGCCCGCCTCGGCCTCCACCAATACCTGCTCCTGGCGGGCGGCGGCCTCCGCGTCCATGCGCTCGCGCACCACAGCCAGCCGGCGCAGGCCTTCCAGCACCACCGGCGTGTCCAGGCCGAAGTCGATGAGCGCCGCCACCTCGTCCACGTCCGCCGCGCGCACATCGCGCAGCCGCTTCATCGCGCTGTCCACCGTGCCCAGCAGGCCGGTGTTCTTCGCGTGGTTCTCGAACGTGCGCTCCAGCACCGCGTTGATGTCGTCCGGCGACAGCTTCTGGACGTCGGTGATGCCCTGCGCCTGGAGCAGCGACGTGCTGATGTCCACGGAGCTTCGGAAGTAGCCGAGCAGCGGCTGGCGCACCGTGCGCAGCACCTCCTGTTCCTCGTCGCCCAGGTACGTGTGCAGCATGCAGGTGATGTGGCCGCGGCCGGGGTGCCCGTTGCGGCGCCACGCGTCGCGGTACAGCGCCACCTTCTGCTTCAGCTCCTCCAGTGAGTGCGACAGCAGGCCCGTGAGCACGCCCGCGCCCAGCTCGCCCGCCATGCGGAACGTCTCCGGGTTGCCCGTGGCGGTGAGCCACACCGGCAGCTCCTTCTGCACCGGCTTCGGGCGCAGACCGACCTCCGCCGTGCTGCCAGCGCCCGCAGGACGCTTGAAGCGCTCGCCGCGCCACAGCGCGCGCAGCGTGGACAGCTTCTCCAGCAAGATGTCGCGGCGCTTCTCGTAGTTGGCCGGCGCGAAGGTGAAGTCCTGCGTGTGCCAGCCCGTGGCCACGGACAGGCCCACGCGGCCCTGCGACAGGTTGTCCACCACGGACCACTGCTCCGCGATGAGCAGCGGATCATGCAGCGGCAGCACCACGCTGCCGGAGCGCAGGCGCAGGTGCTTGGTGACGGTGGCCAGGCCCGCGGCCACCACGGCCGGCTGCGGGTACAGACCGCCGAACGAATGAAAGTGCCGCTCCGGTGTCCACACCGCGGAGAAGCCGTTCGCGTCCGCGAACTTCGCGCCCTCCAGCAGCAGCTCGTACTTGGGCCCCTGGAGCGTGTCCTCGTCGTTGGCGAAGTAGATGAGGCTCAGGTCCATCGCCTTGGCGCGGGGGCCGCCATCGCCCAGGCTCACCAGCCTCGCGGTGATGCGCTCCGGCGGGAACACCACGCGCAGGCCTCGCGTGAGTGCCCACAGGGCCTCCAGCTCGGGACGGTCGGAGGACGGCTCGCTCGCGGCCAGCCACGCGCCGCCGTCCGGGGGCGACAGGCGCGTGTCCAGGCCGGTGAAGAACTCCGCCAGCTCCCGGTGGCCCAGGGCCCACGCGGGCTGGCCCCGGCCCGTGGGCAGCAGCCACGCCAGGGCGTGCGGCTCCACGTTCACGACGGTGGCGGGGGCCTCGGTTGCGGCGGGCACGTCCTCCACGTAGACGACGCGTGATGCATCCACGCGCACGGACGCCACCAGCGCGCGCGTGGTGACGAGCACCGGCACCGGGGCGCCTTCGGGCGCGTAGACGGGCAGGTGGCTCAGGTCGGACGGGCCCAGGGCGACGCATGCGCCGCCCGCTCCCAGCACGCCCCACAGCGCGGCCAGCTTCTCCGGCGACGTGCGCAGGCACACGGCCACCGGGGTTCCGGCCTTCACACCCAGGGCCTTCAACTTCGCGGCCAGGGCGTCCGCACGGGCGCTCAGCTGTGCCCAGGTCCAGTGCGTCTCTCCCTGGGACAGGGCGGTGGCATCCGCGTGGCGCGTGCGCCGCTCCGCGAGCGCCGTGGGCACGGGGATCAGCCCTGGCGTGGCGCGAGGCGTGGGCCAGGCGCGGCGCTCGTCATCCGTGGCGAGCGGCAGGTGCGCCACCTGCGTGTCGGGGTTCGCGAGCGCGGCACCGAGCAGCACCTGGAAGTGCTCCATGAGCCGCGCCGTGGTGGCGGCGTCGAACAGGTCCGACGCGTACTCCAGCGCGCCGTGGACGCGGGTGGGGGACTCGAAGAGGACCAGGGTGAGCGCGCTCAGGGTGGAGCCCCACTGCACGGGCGTGCCCGGCACCTCCACCAATGTGGCGCGCAGGCCGATGAGCTCCAGCGTCTCCGACGAGCTCGCGCCCGTGTGGTAGACGAACACGGAGTCCGTCATGCGCCCCCGGCCGATGTCGTGGCCCGGGATGAGTGCTTCGACCAGGTACTCGAAGGGGACGTCCGGGCGCGTCTGCGCGTCCGCGACCTCGCCTCGCACCTGGGCCAGCAGCTCGCGGAACGTGAGGCCTTCGGTGAAGCGCGTCCGGAACGCCTCCGAGTGCGCCACGTAGCCGATGAGCGGCATCAGCTCCGGACGGGTGCGGTTGGCGATGGGCGTGCCGACGACGACGTCTGTCTGGCCGGAGTAGCGGTGCAGCAGCGTCTGCCACGCGGCGAGCACTGTCATGTAGCCGGTGAAGCCCTCGCGGCGCGTGAAGGCCACCAGTTCGTGGGCGAGCGCGGGCGGGAAGTCCAGCGTCATGCGCTGGGAGGAGATGAGGGGCTCGTTGGAGCGGGGCCGGTCGGTGGGCAGATCCAGTTTGCGCGGCATGCCGGCCAGTCGCTGCCGCCAGCCCTGGTCCTGTTCCGCCAGGCGGCCGCTCGTGATGCCACGGCGCTGCCATGCACCGAAGTCCGCGTACTGGATGGGCAGCGGCTTGAGCGGAGACGGCTTGCCCTGGATGAAGGCGTCGTAGAGCTGGCCCAGCTCCTGGACGAGCAGGGCGATGGACATCGTGTCGCTGATGATGTGGTGGATGCTGGCGATCAGCAGGTGCAGCTTCGTGTCCAGGCGGACCAGGGTGGTGCGCAGCACGGGGCCGCGGACCAGGTCGAACGGCTTCGCGGCGTCCTCGCGGGCGAGGCGCAGCGCCTCGGGTTCGCGCGTCTCCAGCGGGCCGCGCAGCTCCACGCGGGTGAGCGGGACGCGCATTTGGGCGTGGAAGCGCTGCACGGGGCGGCCGTCCACGGTGTCGTAGGTCGTGCGCAGCGCTTCGTGGCGCTGGACGATCTCCTGGATGCCGCGCTCCATCACGTCCGCGTCCAGGTCGCCTTCGAGCCGGAGGACGAACGGGAGGTTGTACGCGGACAGGCCGGGCAGGTGCTGCTCCAGGCGCCAGACGCGCTCCTGCACGAAGGACAGCGGCAGCTCGCTACCGTCGCGAGGCAGCGGCACCAGCGGAAGCTCCGTGGAGACGGGAGCCTGCGGCGCCTGGAGCAGCAGGGGCTCCAGGCGTTCCGCGATGCCGGCGACGGTGGGCGCTTCGAAGAGGGCGGCCAGCGGCAGGTTCACGCCGAAGGCCTCACGGAGCTGGTTGAGCAGCTGCGCGGCCGTCAGCGAGTTGCCGCCGAGTTCGAGGAAGTCGTCATGGCGGCCCACGAACTCCAGGCCCAGACGGTCGCGCCACAGCGCGGCCACGCGCTCCTCGATGTCGCCACGAGGCGCGTCCTCACGGCCGGGTGGGGGAGGGACGGCGGGAGACGGAGAGGGAGCCGAGTCCATGGGCACGGCCGCTCCGTGCGAGGACGCCGCAGCCTCTGGACGCATCCCGTGCATCGGAGCCCCGTGTGAGACACCGGCCGGATCCGTCGTTACGGACGCGCTCTGAATCGCGCCGACCGAAGCCGTCGTTGCGGACGTGCCTTGAGGAGCACCGGTCGGATCCGTCATCGCCGACACGCTCCGAGGAGCGCCGTGCGAAGTCGTCATCGCAGACGCACCTTGAGGAGCACCGGCCGGATCCGTCATTGCCGACTCGCTCCGAGGAGCGCCGTTCGAAGCCGTCATCGATGCGCCCTGGGTAGCGCGGCCCGACGCAGTGGCCGTCATCGCGGACACGGCCTGGGGAGCGCGGACTGATGCCGTGACCAGGGCCATGTCGGAAGTCACTTCGGGCGCACGCCCGGCGGGCGCGGCCGGAGTCCAGGGTTCGGGCGCACGCTCAGCGGGTGCGGCCGGAGCCTGCTGCGTCCGGATGGAGCTCGCCGTGGGAGGCGCGAACGGAGACGTCGTGGCGCGTGCTCTCGGCTGCACCCAGACCGCCTTGGTCTGGAACGCGTACGTGGGCAGGTGCAGCCGCAGGCGCTGCTCGTGCGCGTAGAACGCGCTCCAGTCCACGGACACGCCCGCGGTCCACAGCTCGCCCACGGCCTGGAGCCAGCCCATCTGCTCCGTCGTCTTCCCGCCCACGCGTACCGACGCCAGCGCGTGGACGGGGGAACCGCCACCCTCCGGCCGAACCAGGTTCGCGCGCACCAGCGGCGTCACGTCCTGTCCCGGTCCCACCTCCAGCAGCACCGTGCAGCCTTCCGCCTGGAGCGCCTCCACCGCGCGGGTGAAGCGCACCGGCTGGCGCATCTGTTCCGTCCAGTAGTCCGGCACCGAGAGCTGCCCGGGCTGTGCCACCGCCCCCGTGAGGCTGGACACGTACCGCACCGTCGGCTCCGACCAGCGCAGCGTGCCCACCACGCGCGCCAGCTCCGGCATCAACGGCTCCACGTCCACCGAGTGGAACGCGTGCGGCGCGGGCATGCGCACCGCCCCGGCCTTCAGGCCCTTCAGCTCGGCCTCCAGCCGCTCCACTTCCTCCACCGGACCGGACACCACGCAGCGGTCCGGAGCGTTCACCGCCGCCACCGACAGCCGGCCCGACAGCAACGCCTGGACGCGCTCCACGGGCAGGGCCACCGCGAGCATCGCGCCCGGCGGCATGCGGTGCATCAGCTCCCCGCGAGCCACCGCGAGGCGCATCGCGTCCTCCAGGGACAGCGCCCCCGCGACGCACGCCGCCGCGTACTCACCGAAGCTGTGTCCCATCACCGCGAACGGCGTGACGCCCAGGTCCCGCCACATCCGAGCCAGCGCCACCTGCACGCTGAACAACGCGGGCAGCGCCACGCGTGTGTCCGCGAGGTCCGCCGAAGCATCGGCCTCGGGTGCCAGCACGGCCGACACCCGCGCCCGCAGCGGCACGTCCAGCAGCGCCAGGCACGCGTCCAGGTGCGCGCGGAACAGGGGGGACGCCTCCGCCAGCTCACGCCCCATGGCCAGCCGCTGCGACCCCTGCCCGGAGAACACGAACGCCACGCGCGGCGCCTTGCCCGGAGTCTTCGCCGGCGTCACCGGCTTCTGGAGCTGCCGCGCCAGGTCCTCCGCGTCCTTCACCACCACCGCGCGGCGGTACTCGAACGCCTTGCGCCCCACGGCGTGCGTGAACGCCAGATCCGCCAGCGCCGAGTCCCCGACGCCCTTCGCCTCCAACCGCCGCGCCGCCGCCTCCAGCGCCTCCGGCGAGCGCGCGGACAGCACGACGAGCTGGTGGGAACGCGTGGTCGAACCACTCTGCCGCATGGGTGCTTCCTCGAGGATGGCATGGGCATTGGTGCCACCAATGCCAAAGGAGCTGACCGCGGCGAAGCGAGGCGTCTCGCTCCGAGGCCACGACCGCAAGGTGGTGTTGACGAAGAACGGCCCCGCGTCGAAGTCGATCTGCGGGTTGGGCTTCTCGAAGTGGAGGCTGGGGGGAATCTCCCCGTGGTGCAGCGACAGCGCGGCCTTCATCAGGCCCGCCAGTCCCGCGGCCGTGTCCAGGTGCCCCACGTTCGTCTTGAGCGACGCCAGCGCGATGGTCCCGCGGTGCTCGGCACCCAGGCCGTACGCGCGAGTCAGCGCCGCCACTTCAATCGGATCGCCCAGCGGCGTCGCGGTGCCATGGGCCTCCACGTAGCCCACGGCCTCCGGTGCCACGCCCGCGTTCGCCAGTGCCTGGGATACCACCGCCGCCTGTCCCTGAACGCTGGGCGCGGTGAAGCCGGACTTGTTCCGCCCGTCGTTGTTCAGCGCCGAGCCCCGGATGACGGCGTAGATGGCGTCCCCATCCCGCACCGCGTCCTCCAGCCGCTTGAGCACCACCGCGCCCACGCCGTTCCCGGGCAGCGTCCCCTGGGCCTGGGCGTCGAACGCACGGCAGTGGCCGTCCGCGGAGAAGATGAGCCCCTCCTGCGCCACGTAGCCCGTGCGCTGAGGCAGCGACAGCCTCGATGCCCCCGCGAGCGCCACGTCGGACTGCCCCGTCCGCAGGCTTTGACAGGCCAGGTGCACGGCCACCAGCCCCGTGGAGCACGCGGTGTAGAGCAGCGTGCTCTCACCCGTGAGCCCCAGCTTGAAGGACGCCTTCGTCGGCAGGCTCTCGTGCGTGGCGGTGCCGTTCAGCTCGAAGAACGACGCCGCATCCAGCGGCATCGCCTGACGCACGGCCTCCGCGTATCCAGAGGCCGCGGCACCCGCGTACAGCGAGATGGCCCCAGGGTAGCGCTCTGGATTGACGCCCGCGTCCTCCAGCGCGGCCCATGCCGTCTGGAGGAAGAGCCGCTGCTGCGGATCCGTGAACTGCGCCTCGCGCAGCGACATGTCGAAGAAAGCGTGGTCGAACCCCTCCACGTCCTCCAGGACACCCCCGGCTGGAACGAACGCCGGGTGGTACCAGAGCTCGAACCCCTCCGGCAGGGAGGGCAGGTGCTCCAGCTCCTCGGGTGAGAAGCGCGTGATGGACTCCACGCCCTCGCGCAGGTTCCGCCAGAACGCCTCCACCGTCCCCGCGCCGGGGAAGCGGCCCGCCATGCCGATGATGGCGATGGACCCGGACGCGCCAGGCTTCGATGCCTCGCGCGGACGGTGGCCCGGCGCGGTGGGCGACGGCGCGGGGGCTCCCGGCGATCGCGACTCGTGCTCCAGCCGCTGCGCGAGCGACTCCACCGTGGGATGTTCGAACAACCAGACCACGGGCACGTCGCGGCCCAGCGTCTCCTTCAAGCGCGAGGCGAGCCGCATCACGGACAGCGACGTGCCGCCCAGGTCGTTGAACAGGTGGTCCTGCGTGCCCACCCGGTCGGCCCCCAGCTCGCGGGCCCACGTGGCGGCGATCTGCTCTTCCAGCGGGTGGGACGGCGCCACGTAGCGCTCGCGCCGGCCGGTGACCTCGGAGTCCGGGGCGGGCAGGGCCTTGCGGTCCACCTTGCCGCTGGGGTTCAGGGGCAGGGTGGGGAGCGCCACGAACAGCGACGGCACCATGTAGTCGGGGAGCTTGCGGCGCAGGGCCTCCCGCAGCTTCGTGGGCTCCAACACCTGACCCGGGCGTGGCATCGCGTAGGCGACGAGCCGCTTGTCCCCGGGCACGTCCTCGCGCACCACCGCCGCGGCCTCGTGCACTTCGGGCAGCTCGCGCAGGGCGGCTTCCACTTCCGGAAGCTCGATGCGGAAGCCGCGCACCTTCACCTGGTGGTCCGTGCGGCCCAGGAAGTCCAGCGTCCCATCCGCGCGCCAGCGGACCCGGTCGCCCGTGCGGTACAGCCGTGCGCCAGGCTTCGCGCCGTACGCATCCGGCACGAAGCGCTCCGCCGTCAGGTCCGGCCGCGACACGTAGCCCCGGACCACGCCATCGCCGCCGAGGAACAGCTCCCCCGGCACACCCACCGGCACCGGCTGGAGCCGCGCGTCCAGCACGTACGCCGTGGTGTTCGCGAGCGGCGCGCCGATGGGCACCGACGCGCCCGCCTGCTCCGGCCGCTCCACCGTGAAGAACGAGGCGGCCACGGAGCATTCACTGGGGCCGTAGGCGTTGATGACGGGCCGGCCCAGGGACTCCACCGCGCGGCGCACATGCGGGGCGGAGATGACGTCGCCCGCCACGTGCACTTCGCGCAGCCGTCCGAGGATGTCCGGCCGGTGCTCCACCAGCTGCGAGAAGAGTCCCGACGGCAGGTGGGCGAAGCTGACCGCGTGGCGCTCCACCACGCGCGCGAGCGTGTCCATGTCTCCGGCGGGGACCTTGCCGGGGAAGATGACCAGCCGGCCGCCGTGCAGCAGCATCGTCCACAGCTCCATCACGGAGCCGTCAAAGGACAACGGCGCGAAGAGCATGCCCGTTTCGCGCTGACCGACGCGCGAGTAGGGCTCGGCGTGCACGAGGCGCAGCACGCCGCGCTGCTCGGAGGCCACCCCCTTGGGACGCCCGGAGCTGCCGGAGGTGAAGATGACGTAGGCCAGGTTGCGAGGCCCCACGGCGACCTCCGGCGCGGTGACGGGCTGATCATCGAGCGCCAGCGCGTCCACGAAGAAGCAGGCCAGGGTCGCGTCCGGCACATGCAGGCGCTCCCGCAGCGCGCGCGTGGTGAGCAGCATCCGGGGCCGGGCGTCCTCGATCATGAACGCCAGCCGCTGCGCGGGGTACGACGCGTCGAGCGGGACATACGCACCGCCCGCCTTGAGGATGGCGAGCACCGTGACGACGAAGTCCACGGAGCGCTCCATGCACACCGCCACCGGCACGTCCGGGCCCACGCCCCTGGCGCGGAGGAAGTGCGCGAGCGGATTGGCCCGCGCCTCCAGTTGCGCGTACGTCAGGCGAAGATCCCCGTCCTCCACGGCGATGGCGTCTGGAGACCGGGCGACCTGGAGCGCGAACTGCTCGGGGAGCGTCCTGCCGGAGGGGTAGTCGCGGGCCGTGTCGTTCCACACGGTGAGCACCTGGTGGCGCTCCGCGGCCGTCATCCAGGGCAGCTCGTGGATGGGCGTCCGAGGGTCCGCGACGGCGGCCTCCAGCAGCACGCGGAAGTGGCCGGCCAGCCGCGCCACGGTGTCCGCGTCGAACAGTTCCGTGGCGTACTCCAGCCAGCCCTCGAAGCCCTGGGGGGACTCCGCGAGCGACAGCGTGAGGTCGAACATGGACGTGCCGGTGTGCACGTCCAGGAGCCGGGACTCGAGCCCCTGCAGGACGGGCGCGTCCACGCGGGCGCCCTGGAGGTTGAACATCACCTGGAAGAGCGGCGTGTGCCCCAGCTCACGAGGAGGCCGGAGCGCCTCCACGACTCGCTCGAAGGGCACGTCCTGGTGCGCGTACGCGCCCAGCGCCGTCTCCCGCACGCGGCCCAGGAGCTCCCGGAACGAAGGAGCGCCGGACAGTCGCGTGCGCAGGACCAGCGAGTTGACGAAGAGGCCGACGAGCCCCTGGAACTCCGCGCGCTGACGGCCCGCGATGGCCGTGCCCACGCTGATGTCGTCCTGGCCCGCGCGGCGGGCGAGCACGGTCTGGAAGGCCGCGAGCAGGACCATGAACGGCGTGACGCCTTCGCGCTCCGCCAGCGTCCGGACGGAGTTCGCGAGGCCCGCGTCCAGCACCACCGGGACCCGCGCACCCGCGGACCCACGCCGCGAGGGACGCGGCCGATCCGTGGCCAGCTCCAGCAGTTGCGGAGCACCCGCGAGCTGCGTCCGCCAGTAGTCCAGCCGCGACTCCAGCGCGGCGCCGTCCAGCGCGTCCCGCTGCCAGTCAGCGGCGTCGGCGTAGTCCAGGGGCAGGGCGGGCAGGGGCGACGGGCGGCCTTCTCGCAGCGCCGAGTAGAGGGCGGAGACCTCGCGCACCAGCACCGCCATGGACGTGGCGTCCGACACGGCGTGGTGCATGACGAGCACCAGCACATGGGTCCGCGCATCCAGCGTGAGGAGCGTGGCGCGCACCAGCGGTCCGCGGTCCAGGTCGAACGGGCGGCGGGCTTCGTCGTGAGCCAGGCGAAGTGCTTCGGCCTCGCGGGCGTTGGCGGGCAGGGACTCCAGTGACACGCGCGCCAACGGCAGGGACGCGTCCGCCGCGATGACCTGCCGGGGTTGCCCTGGGGCCTCGCGGAAGGAGGTCCGCAGTCCTTCATGCCGGGCCGCGAGCGCCACGAGACTGCCCTCCAGCGCGGCCACATCCAGCTCGCCCTCCAGGCGAACGGCGGCGGGCAGGTTGTAGGACACGTCACCGGGGGCGTACCGGGACAGGAAGAACAACCGGGCCTGCGACGAGGACGCCTCTCGGTCGCCGCCCACGCTCCTGCGGTGGGGCGCGGGGCCCGCCGCGTCGCGGAGTGAGGCCAGCCTGTGCGCCAGGGATGTGATGCTCGGTCCCTGGAGGAGCCACTCCATGGGCACTGTCAGCCCGGTGCCCGTGCCCACTTCATGCGCCAGGTCCACCGCGCCCAACGAGTCCAGTCCGTAGCGAGTCACCGGAGCATCGACGTCGATGTCCTCACGGAGCATCCGCACGTGTCGGGCCACGATGTCGCGCAGCCACGCGACCAGCGCTGCCTCGTCCGCATTCGCGGGCAGTCCCTGGGAGACGTGCGCCGCTTCGCGTGCTCCCGAACCTGCGCCAGGAGCGGACGCGCTGCGGGCTCCGCCAGGATGAATCGCGGAGGGCTCGGATGCTCCAACGAGCATGCCGGGGCCCAAGACGGCTGAAGCAGGTGCTCTGGAATCGGAGGCCCCAGGTGAAGCCAACGGCCCGGATGCTCCGAAGTCCGGCGCTGTGTTGGAGCCGGCCCTTTCAGAGGTCACGGAGGATGAAGCAGCGGCCCCAGAACCGGAGGCCCCAGTCGAAGCCAACGGCCCGGATGCGCCGGAGCCCGGGATGGATGCGGATGAAACGAGGAGGGGAGCTTCGGACAACGGACCCGCGTCACCCGGCGGCTCAGCCCGCCACGCCGTCACCTCCTGCAATGTCCCCGCGACGAAGGCCGCACGGCATGCGTGCCGCTGCACCTTGCCGCTGGACGTCTTTGGCAGGCTCCCCGGCTCGATGAGCACCACCGCGTGCGCCTGCACCTCGTGCGACTCCGCCAGCCGCTGACGAATGGTGCCCACCGCCGTGTCCGCCGCCGCCAGCTGCTCACGCAGCCCACCCAGCCGTCGCACGTCGATTTCCTGCACGACAACCGCGCGCTCCTCGCCCCCCACCTCCACCGAGAACACCGCTCCGCCCCCGGGCCTCAGCGCCGGGTGCGCCCCCTCCACCGTCGCCTCCAGGTCCTGCGGGTAGTGGTTCCTCCCTCGCAGGATGATGAGGTCCTTGCGCCGCCCCGTGACGTACAGCTCGCCCTCCGGCCTCAGGAAGCCCAAGTCTCCGGTGCGCAGGTACGGCCCGCCGTCCTCCCGCGCGATGCGCGCATGGAACGTCTCGCGCGTCGCTTCCTCGCGGCCCCAGTACCCCTGGGCCACGCTCGGCCCCGTCACCCAGATTTCGCCCACCTCCCCAGGCCCGCGCCGCTCCAGCGTCTCCGGGTCCACGATGGCGATTCGCTGCTCCGCCAGCGTCTGGCCACACCCCACCAGCGTGCGCGCCCCAGGCTGCTCCGCGCCCACTTCCTCCGCGCGGTGCCGCTCCAGCGCCGCACCCGACAACGTCACCGACACCGGCGGCGCCGACTTCTCGCCTCCGGAGACAATCAGCGTCCCTTCCGCCAGCCCGTAGCACGGGTAGAAGGCCTCACGCCGGAAGCCACTCGGGCCGAACGCCTCCACGAAGCGCTCCAGCGTCTCCGGCCGAATTGGCTCCGCTCCGCAGAAGGCCACCTCCCACCGGCTCAAGTCCAACGCTCGCCGCTGCTCCGGCGTGCTCTTCCTCACGCACAAGTCGAACGCGAAGTTCGGCCCGCCGCTGATGGTGCCCCCAAAGCGCGACACCGCCTCCAGCCACGCCATGGGCCTCTTGAGGAACGCCATCGGCGACATCAGCGTCACCGGGAAGCCCCCATACAAAGGCTCCAGGATGCCTCCGATGAGTCCCATGTCGTGGTACGGCGGCAGCCAGATGACTCCCACGCTGTCCGCTCGCGCTCCAAACGCACCGTGGATGAGCGACAGGTTGTGCAGCAGGTTGCCGTGCGTGAGCATCACGCCCTTCGGCGTGCCCGTGCTCCCGGACGTGTACTGAAGGAACGCGAGCGACTCCGAGCCCAACCCCTCCGGCGCCACCCAGTCCCGCTCGCCGCCTTCCGGCAACTCATCCGTCGCCATCCAGTGCAGTGCGCGGAAGTCCGGCGCCTGCTCGAAGACGAAGTCCGACAGCCCCAGGATGCCCGACGTCGTGAGCACCACCGACGCTCTCGCGTCCTGGATGATGGCCCGCAGGCGGGGCAGGGTGCGCTCCAGCCGCATCGGGTCCGGCGGATACGCCGGCACCGCCACCGCTCCCGCGTACAGACAGCCGAAGAAGCCCGCGATGTAGTCCAGCCCCGGCGGGTACAGCAGCAACACGCGCTCGCCTTGCGCGCCTCGCTCACGCAGCGCCGCTGCGATCCGCCGCGCTCGCACGTCCAGGTCGAACGCGCTCCAGACGATCTCCTCGCCGTCGTCTCCCAGGAATGTGTAGAGCGGCGCCCGGGCGGACGGATTTTGGGCAAGCTTCAGCAGTACGCCAGGAAGGCATTGGGGGAGGTCGGTCACGGGGGGGGCCGTCCATGTGTCGAAAATTTCGACACTTCATAGCAGCCCGACTGCTCAATCCCGAGGCACTCCCGTCAATGAAACACGGGAGACCTGCGACGCCAGCCCACTCGGGGAGCGGGGACCCGACACGCCCTCACGCGCGGCCGAACAGTCCCTTCAACCACCCCATGAAACCTTTCTGCTTTGACACGACTGCGACATCCGGCTCCGCCTCCTGAACGACCGGCGCGGACGCCGCCACCTTGCGCGCCGCCGGAGCCGCGGTCCCCGGAGTCACGACCGGAGGCGCCGGGGCGGCGGCCGCGGACTCCTCCTGCGCCAGCCGCGCCTTCACCGCCTCCGGCGTATCGCGGGTGGTGAACGTGCTGACGACCTCGCGCCCCGTGGTGCCTTCCTTCGCGGTCACCTTGAGCAACGATTCGTTGTTCACCTCGAACGTCACCGACACCTGCACCGCGCCGCGCGGCTTCTTCGGCAGGCCCGCGAGCCGCAGCGTGCCCAGGTACTCGTTGTCCTGCGCGCGCTCGGAGTCGCCCTGGAAGACGGTGAGCTCCAGCTCCGTCTGCCCGTCCCGGTGCGTGGAGAGCGTGTAGCTCTTCGCCGCCGGCAGCGACACGTTGCGCTCCAGCACCGGCTTGAAGCGCCCACCCGGCAGCCCCACGCCAATGGCCATGGGCAGCACGTCGATGAGCACCACGCCTTCCAGCTGTCCCAGGCTGTGCGCCAGCAGCGCCGCGCCCAGCGCCACGGCCTCGTCCGGGTGCACGCCCTTGCTGGGCGGCCGGCCGAAGAACTTCGTGATCTTCTCGTGCACCAGCGGGAAGCGGCTCTGCCCACCGACGAGAATGACTTCGTCGATGTCCGTGGGCTTCAGCCCCTTGGCTTGGAGCACCTCTTCACAGACCTGGACCGTGCGGTCCACCAGCCCCTCCGTCAGGGCGATCAACTTCTGCCGCGTGAGCGTGACGTCCAGGTCGTACGGCTTGTTGTCGATCATCGTGATGAAGGCCACGTGCACCCGCATCTCGGAGCGCTCGGACAGGGCGCACTTGGCCCGCTCCGCTGCGTCGTTGATGCGCTGCAGGGCCACCCGGTCCCCCTGGAAGGCGCGGCCCGTCTGCCGCTCGAACTCCTGCAGGAGGTACTCCACGATGGCGTTGTCGAAGTCGATGCCGCCCAGGAACGTGTCGCCGCCGGTGGAGATCACCTCGTAGACGGTGTCGTGCAGCTCCAGCACCGACGCGTCGAACGTGCCGCCGCCCAGGTCGTACACCAGCACGCGCTGGTTCAGCTTCTTGCCGTAGCCGTACGCCAGCGCCGCCGCCGTGGGCTCGTTGAGGATGCGCTCCACGTACAGGCCCGCGAGCTTCCCCGCCTCGCGCACCGCGTGCCGCTGGTTGTCGTTGTAGTAGGCGGGCACCGTGATGACCGCCCGGGAGATGGGCTGGCCCAGCTGGTTCTGCGCCACCTCGCGCACTTCGCGGAGGATCAGCGCGGAGATCTGCTGGAGCGAATAGATGCGGTCACCCAACCGCACCGCCGCCTCGCCGTTCTGTCCCGCGGCGATCTCGTAGTGGAAGCGGCCCTTGATCTGCCCGACGATGGGCGACGCGTACGGCCGACCCACCAGCCGCTTGGCGCCGTACACCGTCTGGCGCGGGTTGGTGAGCATCTGCCCCTTCGCGGGGTGGCCCACCACCAGCTTGCCGCGCTGGTTGAACGCGAGGATGGAGGGCACCGTGTTGTGGCCCTCGCGGCTGGGCAGCACCCCGGGCTTGTTGCCGCGCACGAACGCGGCGCACGAGTTCGTCGTCCCCAGGTCGATGCCGATCACCGGCCCCGTCCGGGGCGGCTCCTCGATGCTCAGCCCCAGTGACGCATCCGTCACCATCTCCAGGGCAGGCGAGGGGGCAGCGGCCGGGGCGTCCATCCGGGCCGGGCCGCCAGGATCCGCGGCCACGGCCGGGGGCAGGGCAGGGGCCGCCGCCGGGGCGGGCACGGTGAAGTCCGCGGGGCCCACGCCGTTGGGCACGGGCGGCACGTCCGACTGGGCGTGCGGGAGGATGGCGACCGCGGACTCCAGGAACCGGCGGGTCGGGGGATCCGCCTCCCCGAACTTCAGCCCCATGCCGGAGATGCCCTGGCCCTGCTGGCCCGTGACGAAGTGGACGATGGCCGCCGTGTAGAGGAGCCGGTCGCCGCTTGCCAGGCGGAGGTCCAGGGTAACGGCCGTACCAGGGGGGCGCACGGCCTTGGCGCGCAAATAGATGCCGCCCCGGGTGATGTTGCCCCCGTATTTCGCGAGGAACTCCTCGGGGGTGGCGAAGGGCAGCTTCACCACCAGCCCCACCGCCCCCGCTTGATTCAATTCCGCCAAGGCCCGGTCCAAGTCCCAAGAAGTGTTGGTGGGACGCCGAGTATCACCTGAAGTCCCCGGGAACGGGCGGCAAAAAACCTTCTTCCGTTGCGCGGCAGCCGCGCAAACCGTATGGACACGCACCCGCCGGGCGCTGGTGCCCCGCGGGGCCTCCGGGAGCCCCCATGTTGAACCCCGATATCCGGCTGGCCCTCACCTTCGACGACGTGCTCCTGCTGCCCGGTGAGAGCGCCGTCACCCCGCGTGATGCCGACCTCACCACCCGACTGACGCGCAACATCCGGCTGAACGTGCCACTGCTGTCCGCCGCCATGGACACCGTGACGGAGGCGAGAACCGCCATCGCCATGGCCCAGGAGGGCGGCATCGGCGTCATCCACAAGAACATGACGCCCGAGCAGCAGGCCCTGGAGGTCCTCAAGGTCAAGAAGTTCGAGAGCGGCATGGTGGTGGACCCCATCACCATCGACCCGAAGGCGCCGCTCGCCCGCGCGCTGGAGCTGATGAAGGTTCACGGCGTGTCCGGCGTACCCGTGGTGCAGGGCAAGCGCCTGGTGGGCATCCTCACCAGCCGCGACGTGCGCTTCGAGAAGAACCTGTCCCAGAAGGTCGAGGACGTGATGACGACGAAGCTCATCACCGGCCGCGAGGGCATCACCCAGGACGACGCCACCAAGCTCCTGCACGAGCACCGCATCGAGAAGCTGCTCGTCGTCAACGAGGCCTATGAGCTGAAGGGCCTCATCACCATCAAGGACATCGAGAAGCGCCGCACCCACCCGTACGCCGCCAAGGACGCCAAGGGCCGCCTGCTCTGCGCCGCCGCCGTGGGCGTGTCCCCGGACCGCGAGGCCCGCATCGACGCGCTGGTGAAGGCGGGCGTGGACGTCATCGTGGTGGACACCGCGCACGGCCACTCGAAGGGCGTCATCGAAGGCGTGCGCGACACGCGCAAGAACTTCAAGGGCTTCGACCTCATCGCCGGCAACGTGGCCACCGCGGAAGGCACGCGCGCCCTCATCGAAGCGGGCGTGGACGCGGTGAAGGTGGGCATTGGCCCGGGCTCCATCTGCACCACCCGCGTGGTGGCCGGCGTGGGCGTGCCCCAGGTGACGGCGGTGGATGACTGCGCCCGCGAGGCGGACAAGCACGGCGTGCCCATCATCTCCGACGGCGGCATCAAGTACTCGGGCGACATCGTGAAGGCGCTCGCCGCGGGTGCCAGCTCCGTGATGATCGGCTCGCTGTTCGCCGGCACCGAAGAGGCCCCCGGCGACGTCATCCTGTACCAGGGCCGCAGCTACAAGAGCTACCGCGGCATGGGCAGCCTGGGGGCCATGAAGCAGGGCGCCAAGGACCGCTACTTCCAGTCCGACGTGGAGGCGGTGAAGCTGGTGCCGGAAGGCATCGAGGGCCGCGTCCCGTACAAGGGCACGCTCTCCATGAACGTGCACCAGATGCTGGGCGGCATCCGCAGCGGCATGGGCTACGTGGGCTGCGCCACCATCGAGGAGCTGCGCACGAAGGCCACCTTCACGCGCATCACGTCCGCCGGGCTCAAGGAGAGCCACGTGCACGACGTCATCATCACCGAGGAAGCGCCCAACTACCGGATGGAGTAGGGCATCCACCGCCCCAAGGCCTCACCGTCACCGGGAGGCTTCGGGGCAGGGGAGTCTCCCCCGGTCAAGGCACCGGGGGAGGACTGCGGGCGGCTACTTGCCGCGACGCTTGCCGCTGCCGGTGGACGTGTCCTCGGCGGGGGCGGCCGTGGCGGACACGCGCTTCTCCGCCGAGTTCACGCTCTGGAGGAGCGACTCGCGGTCGTCCGGGTCCAGCGTCTCGATGGCCTTGCGCAGGGTGCTGAAGTCCAGGCGGGCCACCGTGACGGTGTTGCCACCCTTGATCTCCTGCACCGTGGGCACGGCCACCAGCTCACGCAGGTAGGTCTCGAACTCCACCCGGACGTCCGCGGTCTGCTGGATGCAGGCGTCCTTGGCGTTGACCAGGCTCTGGCTGCCCTCGCGGTAGCTCAGGTCCGGGTTGCGGGCCATGGCCTCCTCGAAGGTGTGGGTGCGGTCCTTCAGCGAGGAGTAGAGGTTGACGTAGTCCACCAGCCGGTCGGACTCCGGGCGGTTCACGTCTCGCGCCTTGTTGAGGGGCGCGGAGGTGTCGTCACAGGTGAGCTTGGACAGCTCGCTGACCCCGGGCGCGTCCTTCACCGCGACGCTGCGGGTGTCACGCTCCAGACGCTCGTCGGAGGTGATCTCCTTCACGCACCCCGAGGCGGACAGGAGGAGCATGGCTGCTGCAGTGGAAGCGGACAGGCGGCGCACGAACAATTGACGGCCTTTCAGCGTTGATTTCCCGAAGTTTGTAGCGATAAGGGCCCCCACCCGTCAACGACGCCCCCTGGGAGAATCGCCGGTGGACCTGCACTCCGAGAAGATCCTGATCCTTGATTTCGGGAGCCAGTACACCCAGCTCATCGCCCGCCGGGTGCGCGAGCTGGGCGTCTACTGCGAGATCCACCGCCCGGACCTCCCCGCCGCCGACATCCAGCAGTTCGCGCCGAAGGGCATCATCCTCTCCGGCGGGCCGGCGTCCGTGGAAGCGCCCGGCTCCCCGCGCTGCGACCCCTTCGTCTTCGAGGCCGGCGTCCCGGTGCTGGGCATCTGCTACGGCCTCCAACTGATCTCCAAGCTCCTGGGAGGCCGCATCGACCGGAGCGCCCACCGCGAGTTCGGCAGCGCCGCGGTGGAGGTGCTGGCCGCGCGGGGCCCCTTCGCGGAGTTCCGCCCGGGCGACCAGGTGCAGGTGTGGATGAGCCACGGCGACCGGGTGGACGAGCTGCCGCCCGGCTTCGAGGCCATCGGCCGCAGCGGCAACTCGCCCTTCGCGGCGGCAGCCCACAAGACGAACCCCTGGTACGGCTTCCAGTTCCACCCGGAGGTCGTCCACACGCCGCAGGGCAAGGCCATGCTGCGCGCCTTCCTCTTCAACGACTGCAAGGTGTCCGGCTCGTGGACGATGAAGGGCTTCATCGACGAGGCGGTGGAGACCATCCGCAAGCAGGTCGGTGACGAAGGCCGCGTCATCTGCGGCCTGTCCGGCGGCGTGGACAGCTCCGTCGCGGCGCTGCTGCTGCACCGGGCGATTGGCCCCCGGCTCCAGTGCATCTTCGTGGACAACGGCGTACTGCGTCAGGGCGAGCGGGCGCAGGTGGAGGCGCTCTTCGTGGACCGCTTCCACGTGCCGCTGAAGACGGTGGACGCGCGCGAGCGCTTCCTGTCGAAGCTGGCCGGCGTCACGGATCCGGAGCAGAAGCGGAAGATCATCGGGCGGGAGTTCATCGCCGTGTTCGAGGAGGCCTCGCGCGACGTGCAGGACGCGGGCTTCCTGGCGCAGGGCACGCTGTACCCGGACGTCATCGAGTCCGTGTCGTGGAAGGGCCCGTCCGTCACCATCAAGAGCCACCACAACGTGGGCGGCCTGCCGGAGCAGATGAAGCTCAAGCTGGTGGAGCCCCTGCGCGAGCTCTTCAAGGACGAGGTCCGGGCGCTGGGCCGCGAGCTGGGCCTGCCGGACGAGATGGTCTCCCGCCAGCCGTTCCCGGGCCCGGGCCTGGCCATCCGCGTGCTGGGCGAGGTGAACGAGAAGCGCCTGGACCTGGTGCGCCGCGCGGACGCCATCGTGCAGGAGGAGATCCACAAGGCCGGTCTCTACAAGGAAGTGTGGCAGGCCTTCGCGGTGCTGCTCCCGGTGCAGAGCGTGGGCGTGATGGGCGACGAGCGCACCTACGAGTCCACCTGCGTGCTGCGCGCCGTCACCAGCGTGGACGGGATGACGGCCGACTGGGCGCGCCTCCCGTTCCCCATCCTGGAGAAGATCTCCTCGCGCATCACCAACGAGGTGCGCGGCATCAACCGCGTCGTCTACGACATCTCCTCCAAGCCGCCCGCCACCATCGAGTGGGAGTGAGGCGGTAGCGCCTCACGTCACCGCGCGCCGGATGGCTTCCTCCACCGGCGACGTGTCCTCCGGGAGCCGGGCCAGGCTCAGGGGCTCCCGGGGCAAGAGTGGCGGCTGCGCCATGAAGCGCGGCCGCGCTCCCCGGTGGGGCTGGGCCGAGTGCACGAGGAAGGGGTGGCACAGGTACACCGTGCCCGCCTCGCCCGTGGCCAGGACCTCCCGACGGTGGGCGGACTCCGCGAAGCCATTGGCCGCGAGCTGACGGAGCGTCAGGCCCGCCTCGCCCGCGGGGCCCAAAAGCCGCGCGATGTCCTGGTGCGAGCCCACGCGGATGCGGGTGGGCGCGTCGTCCTCGCCCACGTCGGAGAAGAGGAAGAGCATGAGCAGCGCCCGGCCCTTGGAGGCGACGTTGGCGCGCCAGTCCATGAAGTCCGGCTTGTCGAAGTCGAAGCCCACGTCGATGTGCCACCCCGCGTCTCCCGGATCAGTGGGGGAGGGGAAGCGCACGGGGAACGTGCCCATGGCCCCGAGCGGCAGCCACCGCCCGGCGCCGACGAGTTCGTCGTAGGCCGCGTGCAGCACGGGCGTGTTCGCGGCGTCCACGAAGGGCTTCTGCGTGTACATGCCCAGGCGGATGACGGGGCGGGTCCAGGTGGAGGGCTGGTCCGGGTCGCACCCCGTGTCCCGCCAGAGAATGGCCCGGGCCTCGTCCGCGACCTCCCGGGGGAAGGCCCCGTCGATGCGAAGGAACCCGTCCCGCATGAACTGCTCGGCGCGCGCGTCCATATGTCTCCTGTCCCCGGGGGAAGTGCCGGGGCGCCGTGACTTCACTCCAGGTAGCCGCTCTCCCTGACAAACGTCTTCACCGCGGCGGTGTCCGCGTAGTCCAGCTCGATCATCCGCTGGAGCGCCGCCTGCTTGTCCGGGGCCTTCGCATGGTAGGCGCGCGCGATGGCGTAGCCCACGTAGTAGCCCAGGTCCGCCACGCCCTCCGCGTTGTCCGGGCCGGACCAGAGCCACGGCGCGAAGCGCGTCGAGTCCTGGGCCTCGCGGAACCGTTCGCGCAGCTCCGCGTCGTGCTGGGGGCCGTAGGTGACATAGGCCAGCGCGGGCAGCCGGCCGGTGACCTGCTCGGCCACGAAGTCCGCCACGCCCTCGTAGACGACCTGGTCCACCAGCACGTCCGCGGGGACCTTCTGGCGCGTGTGCACGGCCTCGTGGGCGATGAGCACGTCCAGGCCTTCGTGGGGGCGGCTCTGGAAGTACGCGCCCAGGCCCGCGCGCAGCTTCGGCGGCAGCTCCGACACGTCCACCTGTTCATCGCCGGTGGCCAGCTCCGCGCCCAGGAGCACCCGGCCGTCCAGCGCGGTGCCGCTCGAGTTGAGGGCGCCCACGGTGAAGTACACCTCCGCGGTCCCCAGCCGGGGGTAGAGCGCCCGGAAGCGCTCCAGCGTGGGGGCCACGCGGGCCACGGCCTCCCGGGCGCGCGCCGTGAGCGGACGGACCGACGCCCAGAACCGGGGGTAGTCGCGGATGGCGTCCACGTAACCCTGCGCCGTGTAGCGCCTGGCGCGCATGAAGCTGTGCAGCCCCGGCGTGCCCCGGTCGACGTAGAGCGCCTGGAACCGGGCCAGTTGCTCGGCCGGATCCGTCGTGGCCCGCACGGCGTCGTAGGCCTCCCAGAAGTGGTCCACGTCCACCGTGGAGACCACGTCCTGGATCGCGGCGGGCGCGGCCTCCACGGGCTGCCTCGCGGCGCAGGCCGTCAGTGCGAGGGCGGCGGTGGTCGTCGCGGCGAGGAGGGCAGGGCGCGGGAACATGGCGGTCCGGGGAGGAGATGAACGAAGAGGCTGCCCGGAGCGAACCGGGCAGCCTCTGGGTGCTTCAGGAAGCCAGCGGGAAGACTACCCCGCCGGGTTCGCCTTCACCGGCGGGACCTTGGTGCTGCCGGGGCGCAGCTCTTCCAGGACGCGGGTGGCGCCGTAGATCTTCTGGAGCGCCTCGATGATGGCCTCCGAGTGCACGGCCACCGTGCGGTTCACGGACTCGTCGAAGCCGTACTCGCCGCCCAGCGACTGGATGTTGCCGTCGAACACCAGGCCGACGACCTCCTGGTTCTTGTTCACCACGGGCGAGCCGGAGTTGCCGCCGATGATGTCGTTGGTGGTGACGAAGTTCATCGGCGTGGTGCCGGTGATGACCTTCTCCGACTTCAGCCACGACTTGGGCAGGGCGTACGGATCCTGGCCCGTGGCGTGCTCGAAGGTGCCGGACATCTGGGTGATGGGGGCGACCTGCTGGCCGTTATCCGTGTAGCCCTTCACGGAACCGAAGGACACGCGCGGGGAGAAGGTCGCGTCCGGGTACTGGCTGGTGCCGTAGATGTCGAACTTCGCCTTGGCGACGAGCTCGCTGTTCTTCTTGATGACGGACTCGACTTCGTCCTCGAACTTCTTGCGGATGGCGCGGGAGTCCGGGTCCGTCAGCAGGGCCAGCTGGACCATGGGGTCCTTGGACGCGTCCACGGCCTTCTTGCCGCCGTCCCAGAGCGCCTGGCGGGCCTTCGGGTCCTTCAGCTTCGTGCCCTTCACGACGCGGGTGGCGACCTGCTCCGGGGACTCCTTGCCCAGCACCTTCTTCACGAACGGGTGCTTGGCGCCCAGCTCCTCACGCATCTTGGTGAGGCCGTACGTCAGGCGGGCGATCTCCAGCTCCGGGTAGATGGGCGCGGGGCTGAAGAGCTGCGCCTTGAGCGCGGGCTGGTTGGCGTCGTTGAACTCGCGCAGCCGCTGGCCGTTGTCCTTGGGCAGCTCGTCGCCAGCGCGCACCAGCGCCTTGGCGATGTGGAACAGGCTGGAGGACAGCCCATTGCCCTGCTCGATGAAGTTCAGCTCCTCGCGGATGGTGAGCAGCTGGGCCTCCGCCTTGGCGATCTCATCCCAGGCGGCGGCGTACTTCTTCTTCAGCTCGGGGTTCGCGTCGACCTTCTTGCGCAGCTCCTGCTCCGCGGCGACCTTGGAGGCGAAGAACTTCTTGTCGAGCAGCGCCTCGTGGCGGCCCTTGGACGCCTTCAGGCCGTTCTCCACGCCGAACAGGAGGTTGCTGGAGATGCGCTTCTGCTCGGGGCCCCGCTTCTGGAACTCGGTGAGCATGCCGCGCAGCTCGGAGAGGTACATGAGCGTCTTGGGCAGGGACACGTCGCGGGTGTACTCCAGCTCCGCGATGGTCAGCGCGCGCGAGGTGCGGCCCGGGTTGCCGGCCACGAACGTGAGGTCGTTCTCCTTCGCGCCGCCCTCGGACCACTTGAAGTAGTCCGGCGTCTTCACCGGCTGCTTGTCCTGGTAGACGCGCACGAACGTCACGTCCAGGTCGTAGCGGGGGAACTCGAAGTTGTCCGGGTCACCGCCGAAGAAGGCGATGGCGTGCTCCGGGGCGAACACCAGGCGCACGTCCTGGAAGCGGCGGTACTTGTACAGGTTGTACTTGCCGCCCTGGTACAGCGTGACCAGGTCACAGCGCACCTTGTCGTCGCCGTTGGAGCAGGCCTTCTCGACCTTGGACATCTCCGCCTTCAGCGTGTCCGAGTACTGCTTGCCGGTCAGCGACGCGGTGGCCTTGTTGAGCTGCTCGGTGACGTCGGTGATCTCGACGAGCTGGTTCACCTCCATCGCCGGGCACTGCTTCTCCTCGGCCTGGGTCTTCGCGTAGAAGCCGTTGGCCAAGTAGTCCTGCTTCGCGGTGGACAGCTGCTCGATGCAGCCGCGCGCGCAGTGGTGATTGGTCATCACCAGGCCGTCCGGCGACACGAAGCTCGCCGAGCAGCCGCCGGCCAGACGCACCGCGCCCAGACGGAGCTTGTCCAGCCACTGCTGATCCGGCTGGAAGCCGTACTTCTCCTTCACCTTGGCGGCGGGGAAGTTGTTGTACGTCCACATGCCTTCATCGGCGAGCGCCGGGGCGGCACCCACGAGGGCGGCGATGACGACCAATCGCTTCATTGAATGGGATCCTTTCGGGCCGCGGGACGGAGCTCCGCGGGGACGGGGCGTTTGTGGTGGATGCCCCAGCGTCGGTCAAGCTGGGAAAACGCCTCCGCCAGCCGCATAACGTCCGAGCGCCCGAACGATTCCCTGGGACGCACACCGTGCAGGCGCTTTCCCCACCCTCCGGGTACCGACGCAGCGCGTCCTGGCCCGCTCAGGCCGCCTGTGCGCGCAGCCACGCGCCCGGCGTGGTGCCCAGGACGGCCCGGAAGTCCGCGATGAGGTGGGCCTGATCGTAGTAGCCCGCACCCGCGGCGATGCTTCCCCAGTCCGGTCGTGCTCCCTGATCCGTCGAGGCATGGAGCGCGCGCTGGAAGCGCACGAGCCGGGCATAGGACTTGGGTCCCATGCCCAGCACGTCATCGAAGGCGCGGCGCAGGTGCCGCTCGCTCACGCCCAGCGTGCGGGCCAGCTCCGCGACGCGGGGGAGTTCCCTGGAGCCGGTGAGCAGGCGGATGCCGCGCCGCACCAGGTACGCGGCGGCCGGTTCGTAGACGTCGTCCCGGTGGAGCCGCTCCGCGAGCGCGGCCTCCAGCGTGCGCAGGCGGGCCTGGGAGGAGGGTGCTTCCGCGAGTGCTTCGCGGAGCTTCGCGCCGTCCGCCTTGCCCCAGAGCGTGTCGATGGAGAGCGACCGGTGGGCGAGTTCCGACATGGGCAGGCCGAAGAACGGGTACGCGCCGCCGGGCTTGAACTGGATGCCCAGCGTGTCGGGCGGAACCTCCGAGGGCGCCTTGCGCACCACCTGCTCCCGAGGCCCCAGGGCGTGAACATCACAGGTGGTGGAGGTGACGCGGACCACCAGTTCCACGGTGCCGTCCGGCACGCGGACGTAGTCGCCCGAAGAGGGACCGCGCCAGAGAACGCGCACCCGCTGGACGAAGCGGGACAGGTCGGCCCGGGGGGCCAGCGCGTTGTCGGACCGAGCGGCCATGCGTGGGAAAGCATGGGACGGACGGACCTTCGCTTCAACCCGGAGCCCGGGCAGGATGGCCGATTCCTCCAATCGGGCGACGGGCCCGGTCCGTACCTTGCCGGCCATGCGAATCCATCACCTCAACTGTGGAACCCTGTGTCCCTCCAGTGCCCGGTTCGTCACGGGCTCGGGCGGCCTGTTCGAGCCGGCACGGATGGTCTGCCACTGCCTGCTGCTGGAGACGCCCCGGGGGATCGTGCTCGTGGACACAGGCCTGGGGACCCAAGACGTGCAGGACGCGCGGGGGCGGCTGGGACAGCGCTTCGTAAGCCGGAGCGCGCCCCGGTTGGATGCGTCGGAGACGGCGCTGGCCCAGGTGGAGCGGCTGGGCTTCCGGCGCGAGGACGTCCGGCACATCGTGCCCACGCACCTGGACATGGATCACGTCGGGGGCCTGGCGGACTTCCCGGACGCCCAGGTCCACCTCTTCGCGGACGAGCACGCCGCGGCGATGGCGGGCAAGAGGCAAGGCTACAAGCCGGTCCAGTGGGCGCACGGGCCGAAGTGGAACCCGTACGCGGTGGACGGTGAGCGCTGGTTCGGCTTCTCGGCGGTGCGGCTCATTCCAGGCCTGGACGCGGAGGTGCTGCTGGTGCCGCTGACGGGCCATTCGGCGGGCCACTGCGGCGTCGCGGTGAAGGGGCCCGCAGGCTGGATGCTGCACGCAGGGGACGCGTACTTCAGCCACCACGAGGTGGATCCGGTCGCGCCGCGAAGCCCGTGGGGCCTGGCGCTGTTCCAACGGCTGTTCTCCGAGAACAACGCCGTGCGCATCCAGAACCAGGAGCGCCTGCGCGGCCTGGTGCGCGCGCACGGACACGAGGTGAAGGTGTTCTCCGCCCACTGCGCCGTGGAGTTCGACCGGATGCGAGCGGCCTGAGCCAACGCGGTAGCATGGCGGGACCTTGCGACGCGCTCTGCTCTTCGGTTCCCTCCTGTGGTCGCTGTCCTCCGCCTCCGCCGCTGAACCCGCCCGGGTCCAGGTGCTGAAAGCCGCCCGCCTCTTCGATGCGAAGGCGGGGAAGGTGGTCACCCCGGGCGTGGTGGTGGTGTCGGAGGGAAGGGTGGTGGGCGTGGGCCCGAAGGCGCCGGTGCCGGAAGGCGCGAGCGTCGTGGACCTGGGTGACGCCACGTTGCTGCCGGGCTTCATGGACGCGCACACGCACATGACGGTGGAGCCCGGTCCGGACTGGCGAAAGGACCTCATCGACGGCTTCCAGCGCACCATCCCCGAGCAGACCCTGGACACGCTGCCATGGGCGCGAGCGACGCTGATGGCCGGGTTCACCACCGTGCGCAACCTGGGCGCGGAGGACTTCATCGACGTGGGCCTGCGCAACGCCACCGCGCGCGGCATCGTGGTGGGGCCGCGCATCCTCGCGGCGACGTCCAGCCTGAGCTCCACGGGTGGACACTGTGACTACGGCAACTCGTTCCGCAAGGGGCTCCTGGCCGAGGACGCCAGCCGCGGCGTGGCGGATGGTCCGGACGCGCTGCGCGCCAAGGTGCGCGAGAACGTGAAGTACGGCGCGGACGTGATCAAGGTCTGCGCCACGGGAGGTGTGATGAGCCTCAACGCGGACCCGGACGCGCCGCAGTTCACCCAGGCGGAGCTGGACGCGGTGGTGGACGAAGCGCACGCGCACCGGCGCAAGGTGGCCGCGCACGCGCACGGCGCGGAAGGGGCGAAGCGGGCCATTCGCGCGGGTGTGGATTCCATCGAGCACGGCACGCTGATGGACGATGAGGGCGTGGCGCTGATGAAGCAGAAGGGCACCTGGTACGTGCCCACGGCCTTTGCGTTCTTCGGAATCAAGGAGCTGGCGGACCAGGGCAAGCTCCCACCGGACACGGTCGCCAAGCTGCGCGCGGTGGACCGGCGGCGGGAGCACGTGCTGCGCAAGGCGATCTCCCTGGGGGTGCGCATCGCGTTCGGCACGGACGCGGGCGTGTTCGCCCACGGTCGCAACGCGGAGGAGTTCGCGCTGCTGGTGCAGGCTGGCCTGACGCCCGCGGAGGCCCTGCGCACCGCCACGGTGAACACGGCGGAGTTGCTCGGGGTGTCGGACAAGCTGGGGACGCTGGAGCAGGGGAAGCTGGCGGACGTGGTCGCAGTGCCGGGCAATCCGCTCCAGGACATCCGCGTGACGCAGAAGGTCTTCTTCGTGATGAAGGAAGGCGTCATCCACCGCGACGACACAGCGGCCACCTCACGCGCCGCGCCGTAAGGCACACGGCCCCAAGCGCCGGGCCGACCGTCCGCGTCACGTGCCGGGCCAGCGCCCCCGGGCCTCGAACACCGCGAACCTGTCCGGCTGTCGGACAGGTTTTTCGCCTGCCGGGCCAGCGCGACGTCGGACCGGGCGGCGCGAACCTGTCCGACAGGTCTTCATTGTCCGCCGGGCCGGCACGGCCTCGGGCCTCACGCCACGCGAACCTGTCCGACAACCCGCCAGGGTTTCATCGCAAGGAGAACGGCACGGCGCCGGGTCTTGGGCGACACGAACCTGTCCGACTGTCGGACAGCCGTTCATCGCGTGCCGAGCCAGCGAGGCCCCGAGCCGCAGGAGGCGCGACCCTGTCCGACTGTCCGACAGGTTTTCATCGCCCGTCGGGCCAGCGCGGCCTCGGGCCTTGGGCGACACGAACCTGTCCGACTGTCGGACAGGTTTTCATCCTCTGCCGGGCCAGCGCGCCCCTGGGCCTCGGGCGCAGCGAAGCTGTCCGACTGTCCGACAGGTTTTCATTGGCTGCCGGGCCAGCTCGGCCTCGGGCCTAGGGCGCAGCGAACTTGTCCGACTGTCCGACAGGTTTTCATTGGCTGCCGGGCCAGCTCGGCCTCGGGCCTAGGGCGCAGCGAACTTGTCCGACTGTCCGACAGGTTTTCATTGGCCGCGGGGCCAGCGCGCCCCCGGGCCTCGGTCACCGCGAACCTGTCCGACTGTCGGACAGGTTTTGGCGCACGGCGTTCCCGCCGGGCGGTTCGCCCCGTGTGGGGTCAAAGAAGCGCGGACTTCGCGACGGCGGCATGGCGGCTCTTTGTGCAGCGCACCATGGGCTCACTTTCGGATGAGCACGTCGCTCAGCAGGAAGTCGAGTGTGTCCCCGGACAGCCAGCGTGCGCTCACGCCCGCGAAGTCCGGCTCCGCTTCGGCGTCGGCCTGACGCCAGAGGTCCTCCATGCGGTAGCGCGCGGCGGTGCAGTAGACGTCCGCCAGCGCGTCGGCTTGCGGCTGTCCGCGTGAAGCCAGGGCCGATGCGTGGGCCAGGGTGACGGACATCGTGAACAGCTCGTTGCAGAGCTGGGTCATCAGGATGAGCGGCCGCTGCTTCGCGTGCAGGGCTCCCGCGTCCGGATGGCGGCGCGACAGGTCCAGGCTTCGCTTCGCGAGCCGATGCACCTCCCGGGCTGTGTGCTGGAGATGGTCGCGGTTGCGGAGGGACAGATGCTCCTCAACGGGGAGGGGGGCAGGGGGCGACTCCAGCTCCGCCGCGTGCGAGGCCGACGGGTAGTAGAGCGAGAAGAGGCCTTCCCTCGCGGCCTTGTGGTCCACCAGGAAGTCCACGCCTCCCGCGACCCGGAAGGCCCGGGCATCGCGCAACGTGCGCTCCAGCGGGGCCGGCGCGGCACCGCGGGCGACCTTGCTCTCCGACGTCTCGTAGCCTTCGGCGGCGAGCAGCGACATCGTCCGGTCCGTGATGCGCGCGCACGTCAGGGACGCGATGTTCTTGGCCGCCACCTGTTCGAACCAGCGCAGGGGCAGCGTGTCCGCCGTCACGCCCGTGAGGCTCCAGCGGGCCACGCTCTCCATGGCGAAGACCTCCGCCGCCGTGGCGGACACCTGGCGCTGGATCTCGTCGAAGTCCCCGAGCCTGCGCCCCTGTGCAAGGCGCCGGTGGAGGAACTCACGCGACCACTGGAGGCACTTCTTGGAGAGCGCCAGCGACGCGGCCACGATGATGTACATGCGGCCCAGGGCGCTGAGCGGCTCCAGCAACGGCGTGTTCCGCCAGTGCTCCTGCGACATCGCGAGCATCCGCTCCTTCGGCACCCGCACGTTGTCGAAGCTCAGCGCGGCGATGGGCAGTCCTCGCAGGCCCATCAGGCCGTGCTCGGCGCGGACGTGGAAGCCGGGGCTGGAGGTCTCCACGAAGAAGAGGCTGATCTGCTCGCGGCCGTCCTCCTGGAGCGTGGCGGTGACGTTCAGCAGATCCGCGATGGAGCCGTTGCCGATGAAGACCTTCTCCCCATTGAGCACATACGCCGTTCCGTCCTCCGTGGGCACGGCGGTGGTGGACGCGCGCCGCACGGAGGCTCCGATGGGCTCCGTGTCGGCCCAGCCGGAGATGACTCCGTCGGCGACCCGGCCTCGGACGTAGTCCTTGAGGGGACCGTCCTGCACGGCCTCGATGATGGCACCCGCGCCCAGGCCACTGTGGATGGCCAGCGTGTAGCCCACCGGCAGGCACACGCTCATCACGGCCTCGATGACGCGGAAGGTGTTCAGCATGGAGAGGCCCCGGCCTCCCAGCTCCTGCTCCACCTGGAGCTTGTAGTAGCCGCGTGAACGCAGGGCTTCGCGCAGCTCCGGTGGAATGCGGCCCGTGCGCTCAATCTCGTCCGGGTCCACGTGCGCCTGGAGGAACTGTTCGACCTCCGCGATGACGGCGTCGCCTTGACGGCGCTCCTCCGGGTCCTGTTCGGGGAACGCTCGGACGAGGTCCCAGCGGAGCTTCCCCGCGAAGAGCTGGCCCAGGAAGCCCTCGCGGCTGCGGGTGGCGGGGTGCAGTGGCTCGTGGCTCATGGGGTCGGCGTCCTTCTGGAGAGGGTTTCCGCGATGAGGCGCAGGAGGGTGGCCTTCGCTTCGGCTTCCCGAAGGTAGAAGTGGCCACCGGGCAGCAGGTGGAGCGCGAAGGGCCCGGAGGTGTGGAGGCTCCACGGCTCCAGCTCGGCGCGGGTCAGTTCATCCTGGGTGCCGCCCGTGACGGTCATCGCGCAGCGGAGGGGCGTGCGGTCCTGGTGCCGGTGGGACTCCACGAGCCGCAGGTCCGCGCGCAGGCCGGGAAGGATGAGCTCGCGCAGCTCTTCGTCCTCGCGCAGCTCGTGGATCAGCTCGCCGTAGGTGGGCTCCAGGGCGGTGAGGAGTCCGTCCTCGTCCAGGTGGCTCGCGGGGATGCCTCGAGGCGGGAGCTGTGGGGCTGGAGACGCGGAGAGGAACAGCGCAGAGGGAAGCACACGGCCCAGGTCGCGCAGACGGCGGGCCGTCTCGAAGGCCACGAACGCCCCCAGGCTGTGACCGAAGAACGCGAAGGAGGATCCGAAGTCCACCGCTTGCACCAACGCGTCCACCAGTGCGTCCAGCCGGGTGAACGGCGCTTCTTCCGCCCGAGCCCCTCGACCCGGAAGCTGCACACCCCAGACCTCGATGTCCGGGAGCAGGTCCGCCCAGCGGACGTACTCGCCCACGGAGCCGCCGCTGTGCGGGAAGCAGTAGAGACGCACGGAGGCTTCCGGTCGCCGGATGCGGCACGCGAGCCAGGGAGAAGTCGAGGTCATGCCGGAGAGGACTCCGCGATGAAGCGCGTCAGGCGCGCCACGGTGGGCGCGCGGAAGAGGGCCTTCACCTTGAGGGGCGTGGCGACATGCGGACGCAACCGCGCGATGACCTGCGCCGCCATCAACGAGTCGCCTCCCAGCGCGAAGAAGTTGTCGTGGAGCCCGACCCGGGCCAGCCCCAGGACCTCCGCGAACGCGGTGGCGACCCGGCGCACGACTTCGTCCTCTGGCAGCTCCGGCACATCCATCGGTTCAGGTTCGGGCGGTGGTGACACTGCCGTCACGGTCGTGGAGGTGGCGGGGGCGTCGACGAGGTAGCGCTGACGTTCGAATGGATACGTGGGCAGAGGTACCCGGCGACGGGAGAGGCCCCCATGAAGTCCCTGCCAGGAGATCGCGACGCCCGCGCACCACAGGCGTCCCGCGGCGGTGAGCGCGCTGACCGCATCGGACGTGTTGTCCGCGGGATGGGGCAGGGTGGCCACCGTGAGATGCGGCCCTGCTCCCGGGTTCTGGCGCGCCAGCGTCGCCAGGGTTCGTCCGGGCCCGACCTCCAGGAACACGCCCGGCGGACCGGCGAACAACATGTTCAGCGCGTCGCCAAAGCGCACGGTGTGGCGCAGGTGCGCGGCCCAGTACGCCGGGTCCACGGCCTCTTCCGCCGTGACCGCCACGCCGGTGCGATCGGAGATCCACGGGAGCTGCGGCGGACGCCGTTCGACGCGCTGAACGCAGGCGGTGAACGCGGCCAGTGACGGCTCGACGAGCGGCGAATGCCCCGCGCCCGGAATGCGCAGCAGCTTCGACTCCACCCCGCGCTCCATCAGTCGCGCCTGGAGCGCTTCGATCTCCGCCGCGGGGCCAGACACCGCGCACTGCGCGGGCCCGTTCACGGCCGCCAGCGCGAGTCCTCCGTGAAGCAGGGGGGCCAGCTCCGACTCGGGCAACGGCACGGCCAGCATGGCCCCCGAGGGAAGACTCGCGAGGATGCGCGAGCGCTCCAGGACCAACCGCAGCGCGTCCTCCAAACGGAAGACCCCAGCCACCGTGGCCGCGGCATAGGCCCCCAGGCTGTGGCCCACGACCGCGGCGGGCTGCACGCCCCAGCGCTTCCACAGCCGCGCCACCGCGTACTCGGTGACGAACACGGAGAGCTGGCCGGTGATGAACTCACCCATCCGGGCAGTGGCCAGTTCCAGCGCGGCGGCATCCGTGGGATCCGGATGGAGCACCGACCCCAGGTCGAACCCGAGGAGCGGCGCCAGGTGCGCACGGCACGCGTCCACGGCCTCGCGGAACGCTGGCTGTGAACCGTACAGCTCCCGGCCCATGCCCACGTGCTGCCCACCGTGACCGGGGAACATGAACACCACCTGGCGTTCACCGGCCATCTGTGGCGCGAAGCCTTCCTGTTCCAGAACCTCTTGGGTGTCCTGGCCTACCGCGAACGCTCGGTGCTTGTGCGCGGTACGTCCCGTCTGGAGCGTCCAGGCGACGTCACCCAGGTCCACCTCCGGATGCGCGCGCAGGTGCCCACCGAGCCGCTCCACGGCACGGGCCAGCGCGGCGGGGCCGTGGGCCGACAGGACCATCAACTGCGGAGTGCGCGAACGCTCGGAGGCGGGCAGGGTGGGCGCCTCTTCCAGCACGACGTGCGCGTTGGTGCCGCCAATGCCCAGCGAGCTGACGCCGGCTCGCCGAGGATGACCGCCGGTGTCCCAGTCCCGCAGCTCCGTGTTCACGCGGAAGGGGCCGTGCTCGAAGTCGATCTCCGGGTTGGGCCGTTCGAAGTTCAGACTCGGTGGCAGCTTCCGGTGCTCCAGCGCGAGGACCGTCTTGATGAAGCCCGCCACGCCTGCCGCCGCGTCCGTGTGGCCGATGTTCGTCTTCACCGAACCCAGCCAGCAGGAGCGGGGCTCGCGGGCACCGAAGGCCTTCGTCAGCGCGGCGACCTCGATGGGATCTCCCAGCCGAGTTCCGGTGCCGTGCGCTTCCAGGTAACTGATGCTCGCGGGGTCCACGCCCGCGGCATGCAGGGCGGTCTCGATGACGCGGGACTGGCCCTCCACGCTCGGCGCGGTGAAGCCGATCTTCCCAGCGGCGTCGTTGTTGACGGCCGTGCCTCGGAGGACGGCGCGGATGGTGTCCCCATCCTCCAGCGCATCCGCGAGCCGCTTGAGCACGACCATCCCCGCACCGTTGCTGCCCACCGTGCCCTGTGCCCGAGCGTCGAACGCTCGGCAGCGGCCGTCCGGGGACAGCGGCCCGCCCTCGCTGTAGTGGCCGAACCGGGGAGGCACATGCACCGACGCGCCTCCCGCCAGCGCGATGTCACAGTCCCCCGCGAGCAGTGCCTGCGCGGCCAGATGGATCGCGACCAGGGACGTGGAGCACGCGGTCTGTACGGTGACGGCCGGCCCGCGAAGCCCCAGCTTGTAGGCCACGCGGCTGGTGAGAAAGTCCACGCCCGTGGCCAGCCGGATCTGCCAGTCACTGGCACCCGCCAGCAGGTCCCTCCGGGCCCGCAGCGCGGACAGATAGTCCGTCTCACTGCCACCCGCGTAGATGCCAATGGCGCCCCGGTACCGAGCCGGATCATACCCGGCGTCCTCCAGCGCCTCCCGCGCGCACTCGAGGAACACCCGGTGCTGCGGATCCAGCATCAGCGCTTCCTGCGGCGACATCCCGAAGGCCTGCGCGTCGAACCGGTCCGCATCCGTGATCAGACCGAACGCCGGCACCGCCTCGCCCACGGCGCGCTCGGTGGGTGGTTCGGCACGGGGCTGGCCGTCCGGACCGAAGTAGGTGATGGACTCGACGCCGCTGGCCAGGTTGGACCAGAACTCCGCCGCGTTGGCCGCACCGGGGAGCCGGCACGCCAGGCCCACGACCGCGAGGTGGGCCGAGCGGTCCTCTTCCTCCATCACGTCGAGCGACGCGCTCATTCCACTTCCTCCCGCGAGCGGTCCGACGACAGCCGGCCCTGACGGCCCAACAGGCGCGCACGGCCACTGCGCCGTTGCTCCTGGCGCTGCGCCTGCGCGGCCTCGGCCTCTCCACCATCGTCCCGGCCCTGGAGATGACTGGCGAGCACGCGGACGGTGGGGAACTCGAACAGCGTCACCATGGGCACGTCATGGCCCATGCGGTGCTTCAGGAGGTACTGCACCTGCGCCAGCAGCAGCGAGTGCCCCCCGAGGTCGAAGAAGTTGTCCTCCGCGCCCACGTGCTCCAGGCGCAGCGTCTCGCACCAGATGCCGGCAATCCGCCGTTCGTGCTCGTTCGCGAGCGGGACCCGAGGCGCCTGGGTTCCGGGCGTGGGTTCGGGCAGCGCCCGTTCATCCACCTTGCCACCGTGGGTGAGCGGCAGCGCCTTCAGCTCCACATACGCGGAGGGGATCATGTACGCCGGCAGCTCACGCGACAGGTGCTCACGCAGCCGCGCCGGTGTGGGCAGGGGCTGACCCGCGAGAGGCACCAGGTAGCCGACCAGCTGGGGCGCGCCACCGGGAGGACTCCACGCGCGGACGTGCGCCGCCGCGAGTCCCGGATGCGTGCGCAGGCGGACAGCGACCTCCGCGGGCTCCACGCGGAAGCCCCGGATCTTGAGCTGCGCGTCCATGCGGCCCAGGAACTCGAGCGTCCCGTCCGCCCGACACAGGACCCGGTCGCCCGTACGGTACATGCGCGCGCCTGGATGGGCCGCGTACGGGTCGGGGACGAAGCTCGCGGCGGTGAGGTCCGGGCGGTTCAGATAGCCGCGCGCCACACCGGCACCGCCGATGTAAAGCTCTCCCGCGACGCCCGAGGGGACAGGTTGCAGCTCCGCGTCCAGGACATGGGCCGTGGTCCCGTCGATGGGCTGGCCGATGGCGGGCAGTGTCTCGATGGGCCCCGCGGGCAGCACCTCGCCGGAGGTGGCCGTCACGGTGGTCTCGGTGGGGCCGTACTGATTGAACAGCCGCCACGGCAACCCGGGCACGGGCCGCGCGTGGAGCCGGTCACCGCCCGCGAGCACCGTGCGCAGCTCGCACGACGCCGGCCATGGCAGGGCCAGCAGTCGTTCCGCCAGCGCGGTGGGCAGGTCCGTGAAGGTGATGCGCTCGGAGAGGAGCCATGACTGGAGCCGCTCCGGGGACAGGCGCACGTCCTGTCCGGGGACATGCAACGTCGCGCCCGCGGTGAGGGCAGGCCAGAGCTCCGCGACAGACGGATCGAACGCGGGCGAGTAGAGCAGCGTGGTGCGGCTGTTCGGCTCCAGTCCAAACGCGCGCCGGTGCCACCCGACGAGGTGGGCCAGTGCGCCGTGCTCCACCACCACGCCCTTGGGGACGCCCGTGGAGCCCGAGGTGTACATGACGTAGGCCCGCTGTTCGGGCCGCACCTCCGTGGGCAGGCGGCCCTGGGGCGTGCCGGGGCCATGGAAGGGCTCGATGCGCACGCGCTCCACCGTGGAGGGAAGTCGTTCGGCGAGCGGCCCTGTGGTGACCACCTGGCGTACGCCAGCGTCACCGAGGATGAGCGCGATCCGTTCGGCCGGATGCTCCGGGTCCAAGGGCAGGAACGCGGCTCCGGACAGCATCACGCCCAGCTCGGCCGTCACGAACTCCGCGCCACGAGGCGCGCAGACACCGACGACCGACTCCGCGTCTGCACCGCGCGAGTGCAGATGTTCGGCGAGCAGCGTCGCGCGCCGGACCAGTTCCGCGTAAGTGAGGGTGCCTGCCTCGTAGCGCACGGCCACCGCGTCAGGGGTCCGCAGGGCCTGCGCCAGGACCTGCTGATGCACGGGTGGCTCCGCGCTGACGGGCATCGCGGATCCGTTCGCCACGAGGACCCGCCGCTCCGCATCCGAAAGCATCGGCAGGCGCGACACGGGTGTGCCAGGACTGGCCACCGCGGCCTCCATCAGGCGCAGGAAGTGCGCGGCCATCCGCTCCATCGTCGAGCGGTCGAACAGGTCCCGGTTGTACTCCCAGATGAGCGAGATGCGCGCGTCACCACGCTCGCGGTCGCCCAGGTGCCGGCCCGCGTGCGGAATCGCGACGACATCCAGGTCCACCTTCGACGACCCGTTGCCGCGCTCGAAGATGGTGCACGAGGCATCCCCCAGCCGAGGGCTCCGCACGGCCGAGTCATGGAAGCTGAACATGGCCTGCACGAGCGGATTGCGGCTGGGGTCTCGCTTCACGCCCAGGGCTTCGATCAGCTTGAGGAACGGATACGTCTGATGCTCGGCCGCCGCCACGGTGAGGTCCCGCACCTGATGGACCAGCTCGCGGAACGACGGCGCGCCGGAGACGTCACACCGGAGGACCACTGCGTTGACGAACATCCCGATGACATTCTCGATGTTCCGGACACCGGCCCGGGCCGCGAACGCCGAACCGATGCACAGGTCCTGCTCGCCGGTGTAGCGATGCAGCAGCGTGGCGAAGGCGGCGAAGAGGGTGTTGAAGAGGGTCACGCCCTCCTGCTGACAGAACGCGCGCAGGGCGCCGGGCAGGGCGGGCGGCAGCTCCAACCGGAGCAGGTCGCCGTTGAAGGTCTGCACACGCGGGCGCGGATGGTCGGTGCGCAGCGGCAGCACCTCTGGAGCACCGGCCAGCCGCTTCCGCCAGAAGTCGAGCTGGGCCTTCATGGCCGGACCGTCGAGCGCCTCGCGCTGCCACGCCGCGAAGTCGCGGTACTGCACCGGGAGCTCCGGCAGCGGCGAGGACTCACCGCGCAGATACGCGTTGTAGAGCGCGTCCAGCTCCCGCATCAGCACGGAGAACGACACGCCGTCGTGGACGACGTGGTGCTCCACGAGGACCAGTTCGTGATCGTCCGGAGCCAGGCGGACGACGGTCCAGCGCACGAGCGGCGGTTCGAAGAGCGACAGGGGCCGCCGCAGCTCCTGGCGGAGCGCCTCTTCACGCCGGTGTTCACGCTCGACCGGGGGCAAATCGGACAGGTCGATCAACGGGACCTGCACCGGTGTCACGGGAAGGACGCGCTGCCACGGCCGGCCGTCGACTTCCTCGTAGGTCGTCCGCAGCAGTTCATGGCGGCGGGTGATCTCCGTCAGCGCGCGTTCGAGCACCGCCAGGTCCAGCCCGCCCAGCACGCGAAGGGTCGTCTGCGCCTGGTAGGAGATGCTGCCGGGGGACAGCTTCTGGAGGAACCAGACCTGCTCCTGTTGCACGGACAGCGGTGCCCGTTCGGGGTCGGCGACGCGGACCACGGGCGGCAACGCGTCCTTCGCGGGAACGGACCGACGCGGCTCCAGCACGTTCGCCAGCTGGGAGATGCGACGGTGCGCGAAGAGCTCCGTCAGAGACAACGGGAGCCCCAGCACCTCCGCGACCCGAGCGGCGATCCGCGTGGCCAGCAGCGAGTGGCCGCCCAGTTCGAAGAAGTCGTCCTCGATGCCGATCCGCTCCAGGCGCAGCTCCTCCTGCCACACCTGGACGAGTCCATGCTCCAGCTCCGTGCGAGGCGCGACATAGGCGCTGCTCCGGGTCGCGTGGGCATCGGGCATGGGCAGCGCCTGGACGTCGACCTTGCCGGTGGGGCCCAGGGGCAGGGCGTCCACGACGACAAAGGTCCGGGGGAGCATGGCCTCGGGGAGCCAGGCGCGGAGGTGCTCGCGGAGCTGCTCCGTCCCGGGAACGGCGCGTGCGTCCTTCGGCGCGAACCACGCCACGAAGAAGACGTCGTGGCTCTCGGTGCTGCGAGCCAGGACGTGCGCGGCCCCGACGTGCGGATGGGTCAGCAGCGCGGCGGTGATCTCCGCGGGCTCGATGCGGATGCCGCGGACCTTCACCTGCCGGTCAGAACGGCCATGGAACTCCAGCGAGCCATCCGGCAACCGGCGGCCCAGGTCTCCCGTGCGGTACAGCCGTTCGCCGCCGAACCGGGAGAAGGGATCCGGAATGAATCGATCCGCGGTCAGGTCCGGCGTGCCCACGTAACCGCGAGCCAATCCGGGGCCGCCAATGAACAGCTCCCCGGTCTCGCCCTCCGCCACGGGCCGCAGCTCCGGACCGAGGACGTGCACCTCCACGCCGCCAATGGGACGGCCGATGGACGGCAGCCGGTCCCCGGTCGAGGCATCACCAGGAGGGACGACCCCGGACGTGCTGTAGATGGTGCACTCGGCGGGGCCGTAGCCGTTCACGAGCTGGAACGGCAGCCCGGGCCTGGGGTGCAGGTGCAGCCGGTCACCGCCGGTGAGGATCAGGCGCAGGGCACAGGACTCAGGCCAGGACAGCGGGAGGACGCGTTCGGCCAGCGGCGTGGGCAGGAAGACGCAGGTGATGTCCCGGGCCAGGAGCCAGTCCTGCAGCCGCTGGGGCGACAGGCGGGTCTCCTCATCAGGCGGCAGCTCCAGTCGAGCCCCCGCGGCCAGCGACGGCAGGAGCGTCATGACGAAGGCATCGAAGCCGGGCGAGGCCACCACGCCAATGCGATCCGCGGGCGACAGGCCGAACGTGCCGAGGTGGTACCCGGTGAAGGCGGACAGGGCCCGGTGGCTGATCATCACGCCCTTGGGCAGCCCGGTGGAGCCCGAGGTGTGGATCACATACGCGAGGTGATCCGGCTGCACGGTGACGCCCGGGTTCACGTCCGGGAACGCCTGAAGCGCCAGGGCCTCTGGAGCCAGGACCTGGATGCCGTCCGCCGCGAGCCGCTCCATGGCAGGCCCCGTGCCGATGACAAACCGGGCCCCCGCCGAAGCAGCCATGTATCGCAGGCGTTCGGGAGGGGAGGCCGGGTCCAGGGGAAGCCAGGCCGCTCCGGCCTTGAGAACACCCAGGACGGATGAGACCAGCTCCACGCTTCGCGGAAGACAGACGCCGACGAGGACGTCCGGGCCGGCGCCCCGAGCGATCAGCGCATGGGCCAACCGGTTCGCATGCACATTCAGCGCGGCGTGGGTGAGAGAGCGGGCTCGGGAGGCAACGGCGATCTGGGAGGAAAGTTCGGTCGCTCGTCGCTCGACGAGCTGGTGGACGGGGGGCAGCAAGAATCCTCCAACCGGCGCCGCACCCGTCCGAAGAAAATCAAGCGTTTAGCGGATTTGGGCCGTTTTCAGGATTTTACATGACCCGGTGAAACACCGTGAGACATGGCTCGCCACAAGGGAGTGCGGATCCACCCTGTTGGGTAGCCCTTGAGAGGAGAGGACACGGAGAGTCCCGAGGGACTTCCATGGCGCCGGAGTGACTCAGAGGCGAAGCCGAAAGGACTACCCGTAAAGTTCCGCGCCCTTGCCGGAGACCCGCTGGAACCGTGGTGACAAAGCCACGCCCCGCGGAGACCTCACTGGTCCCGAGCGCTGGAGCAGTTCATGGATCAAAAGAGTCGAAGCGGGCTGGCGGTACTGGCCCTGGGCTTGATGCTGGCGCTGACCGGGTGTGGCAGTCCGTCCATGGTGGTGGCGGAAGGCAGCGCGCAGGCAGTGGTAACGCTGCCGCAAGCCTTGAGTGCCAGCGACATCGCCCGTGTGGAGCTCACGGTGTCCGGCGCGGGCATGACGACGCGCACGGATGCACTGGTGAAGACGGGCGGGCAGTGGGGTGGGGTGCTGGGCCAGCTGCCTGCGGGCACCGGCCGTCTCTTCAGCGCCCAGGCCTTCGACGCCTCCAACACCGTGCGCTACTCGGGGCAAGTGACGCCGCCCGTCACCATCCAGGCCGGGCAGACGACGGCGGTCACCCTGCTGCTCCAGGAGGTGAACGCGCCGCCCCCCTTCAGCAATGCGGCTCCGCGCATCCTCTCCCTGGTTGCGAGCCCTGGCACTGTCGCCCCGGGCGGGCAGGTAACGCTCCAGGCCACCGCGGACGACCCGAACGCGGGCGACACCCTCACGTATGCGTGGACGGCAGCCTCCGGCAGCTTCAGCGCCGCATCCAGCCTCACCACGTCATGGACGGCACCGGCCTCCGCGGGCCAGGTCGCGCTGACGCTGACGGTGACGGACTCCAGGGGCGCCAGCGCCTCTCTCAGCGTCACCATCACGGTGAGCACCGGCAATGGCAGCGCGGCCGTCAATGTCTCCTTCAACACCTGGCCCCAGGTGGCTGGAATGACAGCCCTGCCTTCCTCCGTCTCTGTCGGCCAGACCACCCAGGTGACGGCCTCCGCCAGCGACGCGGACGGCGACAGCCTCAGCTACGAGTGGACGGCCAGCTGCGCGGGGACGTGGGCCAATGCCACATCCGCCAGTCCCAGCTTCACCCCCTCCGCACGACCCTCCAGCGGCACGTGCACGCTCAGCGTGACGGCGCGTGACGGGCGCGGTGGGATGGGCATGGGCAACCTCACCATCCACGTCCCGTCCTCGCCCACCACCGGGCAGTTCCCACCGGAGATCGTGGAGACGTTCCACTCGATCGCCACCGTGCCTGCGCAGGGTGACACCGTCGTCTTCCGCGCGAGGGCGCGAGATCCGCAAGGCAGCGCGCTCTCCTTTGCCTGGTCCGCGAACGCGGCCGGGCTGGGCACGGCCAGCGACGGTGCGACGACCAGCGAGGTGCTCTGGACGGCGGGCGCCTGCCTTTCTTCGGGCACGTCCCTCACGGTGACGGTGACCGTCCGTAACGCGCTGGGGTTGTCCGCCAGCGCCTCCATGATTTTGGAGGGCGGCACGCCATGCGCTCCCTCGCCGAGGCGAGTGACCTGGATTGCCGCGGGAGGCGCGCACAGCCTGGTCGTGAGGCAGGACGGCACCGCGGACGCGTGGGGCCACAACGGCTACGGGCAGCTGGGGGACGGAACGAGCGTGGACCGCTTCCTTCCCGGTCCGGTCCAGGTGCAGGGCCTCACGGGGGCCACGGCCCTGTCCGCTACCGCCTACCACACGCTCGCGCTCGCTCAGGACGGCACCGTGTGGGGCTGGGGGTACAACGACTCCGGCCAGCTGGGAGACACCGTGGACATGGTCCGAGTGACACCGGCTCCGCTGCCCGGCCTCACGGGCGTCACGGCCCTGGCCTCGGGGACGTACCACTCCCTCGCGCTCAAGCAGGACGGCACCGTGTGGGCCTGGGGCCTCAACAACCTGGGCCAGCTGGGAGACGGAACGACGGTCAGCCGCACGGAGCAGATGCCCGTGCCGGGCCTCACGGATGTCACGGCCCTGGCCGCGAGCACCTATCACTCGCTCGCCTTGAAGCAGGACGGCACCGTGTGGACCTGGGGCTACAACAGCTCCGGGCAGCTGGGAGACGGAACCACCGCGAGCCGCCTCACGCCCGCGCAGGTGCCGGGGCTGACGGGCGTGTCGGCCATCGCGGCGGGGCTCGTCCATTCGCTCGCGCTCAAGCAGGACGGCACCGTGTGGGCCTGGGGTCGCAACACCGACGGTCAGCTCGGAAATGGGGCGGCCGTGAACAGCCCGGTCCCGGTACAGGTGCAGGGATTGACGGGCGTGTCGGCCATCGCCGCCGGGTCCTATCACTCGCTGGCGCTGAAGCAGGACGGCACCGCGTGGAGCTGGGGCCGCAACGGCACGGGGCAGCTCGGGAATGAGACCATCACGGGCAGCCTCACGCCGGTGCAGGTGCAAGGACTGACGGCGGTGACGGCTCTGGCCGGAGGCGACGCGCATTCCATGGCGCTGCTGCGGGACGGCACCGTGTGGACCTGGGGCTACAACGCCGAGGGCGAGCTGGGCGATGGGACGACGCTCGACCGCACCGCGCCCGTGCGGGTGCAGGGCTTGGTTCTTGAGGCAGGACGGCACCGTCTGGGCCTGGGGATGGAATGACTACGGCCAGCTCGGCGACGGGACGACGACGGACCGCCTCACGCCCGTGCAGTTGCTGAATCTCAGACGAGACGCCAGGCGCTTGCGTTTGGGGCTGAAGGACTGACTCCCAGCGGGTCCCGTCTTCTTGTCAGGAGCTCGGGACCCGCACGACGCCGATGATGGCCTCCGCGTCGATGTAGCCCAGCTGCCGCGAGTCCTGGGTGTTCTCGGCGTTGTCTCCCGACACCACCACCTTCCCGGATGGAACGCGCGTCCGGGAGTCGGCGCCGAGCTTCGCCCACGCCCAGTCCGGCACCGGCTCTCCCGCGACGGCGGCCACCCGCTTGATGAGATAGGGCGAGTCCTCCGAGTTCATCACCGCGAGCCGCTCGGCGGGCAGCAGGAAGACGATGACGTCCGAGCGCGCGTAGCCGCCGTCTCCGACACGGCGCCTCGCGAGGAGCTGCTGCCCGTCGCGCAGCGTGGGCGCCATGCTGTTGCCGCGCACCGTGACGACGAGCCAGCGGCGGCGCGCCCAGGCCGTGAGCGCGGCGCCCGCCACCAGGAGCCCCGCGCCCACGCCCATCGCCGCGAGCATCACGCGACCTCCCGCTGCGAGGTCCGTGAGGCGACGCGCTCGTCCTGATAGCCGCTGGCCTGGAGCGTGAACAAGCGCGCGTACTCGCCACCCGCCGCCATCAGCGCGTCATGCGTGCCCTGCTCGATGACGCGGCCTTCGGAGAGGACGTAGAGCGTATCCGCGCTCCGCAGCGCGCTCATCCGGTGGGAGATGAGCAGACGCGCACGCCCCGCGCCGTGGCGCTCCAGCGTCTGGTGGATGTGGAACTCCGCGGCCGCATCCAGTCCGGAGCTGGGCTCGTCCAACACCAGCAGGTCCACGTCCTGGCGCATCAGGGCACGGGCCAGCGCCACCCGCTGCCACTGGCCTCCCGAGAGCGACACTCCCGCCGGCGCGTCGTCGTCCTCGCCCGCGAACACGCGGCTCAGCAGCGTGTCGTAGCCCGCGGGAAGCGAGGCGAGCGTTTCGTCCATCTCCGCCAGCCGCGCCACGTCGCGGATCCGCGCGCCGTCCTTCAGCCGGGCCACGTCCCCCAGGCCGATGTTCTCCGCCGCGCTGAAGTCGTACGTCATGAAGTCCTGGAACGTCGCCGTCATCCGCGCCCAGAGCGCAGGAGCATCCAGCTCCCGCACGTCCACGCCGTCCCACAGGATCTGCCCGCGCTCCACGTCATAGAAGCGGCACAGCAGCTTCACCAGCGTGCTCTTTCCGGCGCCGTTGACGCCGACGAGCCCCACCGATCCTCCCGCCGGAATGAAGAGGTTCACGCCGCGCAGCACCCAGGGGCCGTGGGCGTCGTAGCGGAACCAGACGTCGCGCAGCTCGATGCCATGTCGCAGCGGTGCCACCGGGCGCGAGGGCCCCACCGCGCGGACCGGCAGGTTGATGATGTCGAGGTAGTTCTTGAAGGTCTGGATGCTGCGGCTCGCGAATTCAATCTGCGAGAGCAGCCCGTTGAAGGCGCTCTGGATGCCCGCCACGGCCGCGAGGAAGAGGGCCACGTCTCCAAGCTGGAGCTGCCCCCGGATCGCCCCTCGCGCGACGATGAAGGCCCCCACCGAGGCCACCACGGCCGTGAGCAGCGACAGCGCCGCCTGCACGCCCAACCCCTTGCGCGTCACGGCCAGCTCCTGGGTCGACGCCTTGCGCAGCGACGCCACCATCCGCTCCAGGAGCAGGTCCCCCAGGTTGAACAGCCGGCTCTCCTTGGCCGCCCGCACGTCCACCAGCAGCGAGTGGTAGAAGTCGCGCCAGCGGTACGTGGGCACGAGCGCCTCGGTCAGCTCCACCAGCCACCGGCTGCGCGCGAGCTGCGCCGCCAGCGCCACGCCCCCCGCCAGCAGCAGCAGCAACGCCATGGGCGGGGACACCATCAGCACCACGGCGCTCAGCGTCCCCACCGACACCAGCGTGCGCACCATGGCGCGCACGAACTCGGCGAGCTGCTGGGGCGCGTCCAGGGCGGCCTCGTTCGCGAGGCGGAGCCGGCCGTGGAAGGCGGGGTCCTCGAAGTGGCGCAGTCCCTCCAGCGCCACCACCTTCGCGAAGAGGGTGCGCTCGACCTCGATGGTGACGCGCCAGCGAATCAGCCCGGCGAGGTACTCGGTGACGTTGAGCACCGCCATGGAGCCCCCGGCGACGGCGGCGGCGCCCACCGCGAGCGTGAGCGCCCGCTGCGTGTCGGCGAGCGCACCGCGGCTCAGCTCGTCCAGCAACTCCTTGGTGAGCCAGCCGCCCACGGCCGCCACGGAGCCCGTGCACAGCGTGAGCGCGAACGCGAAGGCCGACGCCAGCGGTGCCGAGCGCCACTGGAGCACCACGGCCGCGCGCACCGTGCGCAGCACCTCACGCACGAGCCTCCGCGCGTTCCGCGGCCCGGTCATGGCAGGACTTCGTGCAGGAAGTGTCCCGCGGCGGCGACCACGCCTTTATCGACGAGCACGAGGGTAGGGTACCCGGCCTGCTTGATCGCCCGCGTGATGGAGTCCCCATCGCTCAGGTACGCCACCCGGGCCACCTGCTTCAGCGACGCCCCGAGCGAGACCACGTCCGGGTCCTCGGGCCCGCCCTCGATGAAGGCCAGGAGCGGCATCCCAGGCGGCGAGGCGATGAGCTTCTCGCGCACCGAGGAGCAGGGCCGACAGCCAGGGGTGAAGAAGCCGATCAGGGTCTGCCCGTCCGCGAGGGCGGCATCCGTGACGGACTCGCCCTCCACCGTGGTCGCCTCGAAGCGGCCCACCTTGTCACCCTCCAGCGGCAGGGCAGGGTCCCGGGTAGGAACCTGGTTGGCCACCGTCTCCTGGAGTTTGCGCAGCCGGCCGATGAGCGCGAGCGTCAGCAAGAGGTTGAGCACCACCAGCACGGCGAGGATGGCGCCACCCACGACAAGAATCTCAACCATCGTCTTCCTCAGTTCCTTCGGGCTCGCGAAGACGCGGCCACGGGCTCCGGTCCGCGGATCAGGAACACCAGGTCATCCCAACGCGTGACGAAGACTCCGCCCAGCACCCCGGCGGTCCCCGCGATGGCCCCCATCGCCACCGGCACGGGCGCGCCAGAGGCCGCCGCGTGGCTCACGGCCCCAACGACAGTGACAGCCAGCAGCAGGCCGTTGCGCACGAGGTGCGCCGCGCCCACGGGGGTGTTGCTTGCGCCAAAGCACCGGCAGGCGACCTTCGCGCCCCGGCGCAACACCCATGCAATGCCAAGCGTGAAGCCCCCCAGGAGCGCCAGCGCCAGCGCATAACCCACAGCCACGTTCAGGAGCAGCAGGAGCGCGGAGGCGGCCTCCGCGAGAATCAAGGTGGCTGCGAGCGGCGCGCCCGCCAGGGAGGGCGGCAGGCCGAAGTTCACGAGCGTCTGGATGAAGTCTTCGAAGGGCTTGCGTCCGCGCGCCTTGCCAAAGGCGGCGAGCACGAACACCAGGGCCAGCATCAGGCGACAACCGAGATTGACCGCGCTCAACGGAGAGCCTCACTGAGACGACGGCTGGACGCCGAGGTGGCGCGTCCAGCCGTGGTCATCAAGCAGAAGTCACTTGCAGCCGACCGACGCGACGCAGATGCCGTAACAGTTGTGGACCTTGCGCTTGGTGGTGCAGCACTCTCCGTTGGAGGGCACGCAGGCGCCAGCGGGAACCTCGGACAGGAACATCTTCAGAAAGCGGTCGCTCAGCGCCTTGAGGATCTTCATGGTGTGGTCCTTTCGGTATGCGTTGAGAGGGGGGTGAACAACATCCACTCAGCGCAACGCGAACGTTACACCTCAAAGGTTATCTGGCGAAAGAGTGATTTCGCGGAATCTAAGTATTTAGAGATTAACGCAGCGCACCTTGCCAGGGACGGCTGGACGCCGTGCGGCACGTCCAGCCGGGGTCATGACGCAGGAATCAGCAGACAGGCGACCGGGTGCAGACGCCATAGCAGTTGTGGCTCATGCGCCGGGCGTTGCAGCACTCGCCATGGTTGATGACGCACGCACCTGCGGGAACCTCGGACAGGAACAGCTTCAGGAAGCGGTCGCTCATCGCCTTGAGGATCTTCACGGTGGGTCCTTTCGGTATGCGTTGAGAGGGTTTCTCGACGCGATGCGAACGTTACATTCCAAAGGTTATGCGGCGAAAGCCAGCTTTCATGGAATAACAGCACTCAATGAATAACGCGCCGCGCCTTTCCCGGGTGCTCCTCGATGAAGGGGAAAGGCTTTCATCGGAGAGCCCGGATTCGTAGCAGGAAAGATAGAGGCAAGGGATGTCGGGTTGGACCGCCGTGGCGCTGGGGTGACTCAGGCGCGAAGAGTAGAAGCTCCCGCTAGAGTCCTGCGCTCCTCTCCTGAGTCAGGCACCCGTCCGGCGTGGACGCGGATTGCCGTTCAGGAAGGCTCATCCAGTTGCACACGGGGGAGAAGTCCATGAGACAAGTGAGTCGAAGAGGGCTGGCGTGTCTGGCGTTGAGTCTGGTGCTGGCGTTGGCCGGCTGCGGTGGGGCGCAGCAATCCGAGGAGGCGGAAGGCAGCGCGCAAGCGGTGGTGACGCTGCCGCAGGCCCTCAGTGCCAGCGACGTGGCGCGGGTGGAGCTCACGGTGAGCGGCACCGGCATGACGACGCGCACCGACGCGCTGGTGAAGACGGGAGGGCAGTGGAGTGGGGTGTTGGGGCAGTTGCCCGCGGGCACCGGCCGTACCTTCAGTGCCCAGGCCTTCGATGCCTCCAATGCTGTGCGCTACGCAGGCCAGGTAACGCCCGTCACCATCCAGGCCGGCCAGACGACGGCGGTGACGCTGCTGCTTCAGGAGGTGAATGCGCCTGCGCCCTTCGACAATGCGGCCCCGCGGATCCTCTCGCTGGTGGCCAGCCCCGGCACCGTCGCGCCGGGTGGCCAGGTGGCCCTTCAGGCCACCGCGGAGGACCCCAACGTGGGCGACGTGCTGACCTACGCCTGGACGGCGGCCTCGGGCAGCTTCAGTGCTGCATCCAGCCTCACCACGGCCTGGACGGCGCCGGCCTCCGCCGGCCCCGTGGTGCTGACGCTGACGGTGACGGACTCCAAGGGCGCCTCCGCAGCCTTGAGCGTCACCGTCACGGTGAGTACCGGCACCGGCAGCGCGGCCGTCAACGTCTCCTTCAACACCTGGCCCCAGGTGGCCACGGTCACAGCGCTTCCGTCTTCCGTGGCAGTCGGCCAGGCGACGGCGGTGGCGGCCATCACGAGCGACGCGGACGGGGACAACCTCTCCTACCAGTGGACGACCTCATGCGCGGGGACGTGGACGAATGCCACTTCGGCGAGCGCCAGCTTCACGCCCTCGGCACAGCCGGCCGGCGGCACGTGCACGCTCACCGTGGTGGCCTCGGATGGCCGGGGTGGGCAGGGCACGGGCACGTTGGGCATCTACGTGGGCCCGGGGGCTTCAGGGCGCTTCCCGCCCGAGGTGGTGGAGTCCTCTCAGTCGAGCACAAGCGTTCCGGTGTCCGGCGGCACCATCGTCTTCCGGGTGAAGGCGCAGGATGCCCAGGGCAGTGCCCTTGGCTTCTCGTGGGCCACCACCACCGGCACGCTGGGCACGGCCACCAGCACCGCCACCACCAGCGAAGTCCTCTGGACGGCGCCCTCCTGCGTCCCCTCAGGCACGACGGCCTCGGTGACGGTCACCGTCACCAACGCGCTCGGCCTCTCCACCAGCTTCGCCTTCGCCCTCCAAGGCGGCTCGGCGTGTGCGGCAAACCAGTGGACATCCGTGGGCTCAATGGTCACGCCTCGCCACGGACACACCGCCACCTTGCTCACCTCCGGCAAAGTGCTCGTCTCAGGGGGATACAACGATAACGGCTCCGTCGCTGGAGCCGAGGTGTACGACCCAGCGACGGGCATCTGGAGCGCGACCGCCTCCATGGGCTCGCCTCGCCATGATCACAGGGCGACGCGGCTGCCCACTGGCAGGGTTCTCGTCTCGGGTGGGTACATCGGTAGCACCTACCTTGCGACGGCGGAGGTGTACGACCCGTCGGCGGGTACTTGGAGCGCGACCGCCTCCATGGCCTCGCCTCGCCACGGACACACGGAGATGCTGCTGCCCAACGGCAGGGTTCTCATCTCGGGCGGACGTACCACGGGAACCAACTACCTCGCCGCGGCGGAGGTGTACGACCCGTCCGCGGGTACCTGGAGCACGGTCGCTTCCATGGCATGGCCTCGCTACTCCCACAGGGCGACGCTGCTGCCCAACGGCAAGGTCCTTGTGTCGGGGGGATACGGAAGTAACACCTATCTCGCGACAGCGGAGGTGTACGATCCGTCTGCGGGTACCTGGACCGGGACTGCCGCCATGGCTTCGGGCCGCTCTGCCCATACGGCGACACCGTTGCCCGACGGCAAGGTGCTCGTTACCGGAGGATTCAACGGCGGCTACCTGGCGACGGCCGAGGTGTACGACCCGGTCGCGGGTACCTGGAGCACGACTGCTCCCATGGCCGCGCGTCGCGCCTTCCACTCGGCTGCGCTGCTGCCCAACGGCAAGGTACTCGTCTCCGGAGGATTCAACGGTGGCAGTTACCTCTCGGCAGCGGAGGTGTATGACCCGGTCACGGGCACATGGACCGCAGCCGCCTCCATGTCCTCGCCCCGCGACTACCACCCGACGACGCTGCTGCCCAACGGCACGGTCCTGGTCTCTGGGGGTTTCATCGGTAGCAATCACCTTGTGACAGCAGAGGTGTACTCGCCCTGAAGCCTGTGAGTCATTGGGCTTTGCGTGTGCCGGCTGTTCTCATACAGCCGGCCAATCCATAGATGTTCGCGCCGGGATGTCAGGTTGGACCGCCGTGGCGCTCACGAGGGGGAGAAGTCCATGAGGCAAAAGAGTCGAAGCGGGCTGGCGTGTCTGGCCTTGGGCCTGGTGCTCGCATTGGCCGGCTGCGGTGGGGCGCAGCATTCCGAGGAGGCGGAAGGCAGCGCGCAGGCGGTGGTGACGCTGCCGCAGGCCCTCAGCGCCAGCGACATGGTGAGGGTGGAACTCACGGTGTCGGGCGCGGGGATGACGACGCGCACCGACGCGCTGGTGAAGACGGGCGGGCAGTGGGGCGGGGTGCTCGGACAGCTGCCTGCGGGCACCGGCCGCACCTTCAGCGCCCAGGCTTTCGATGCCTCCAACACCGTGCGCTACGCGGGACAGGTGACGCCCGTCACCATCCAGGCTGCCCAGACGACGGCGGTGACGCTGCTGCTTCAGGAGGTGAATGCGCCACCGCCCTTCGAGAACGCGGCCCCGCGCATCCTCTCGCTGGTGGCCAGCCCCGGCACCGTGTCGCCGGGCGGGCAGGTGACCCTCCAGGCCACCGCGGAGGACGCCAACACCGGCGACACACTCACCTACGCCTGGACGGCCAGCACGGGGAGCTTCAGCGCCGCCTCCAGCCTCTCCACGGCCTGGACGGCGCCGGCCTCCGCCGGGCCCGTGGTGCTGACGCTGACGGTGACGGACTCCAAGGGCGCCAGTGCTTCCCTCAGCATCACCATCACGGTGAGCACCGGCAACGGCAGCGCCGCCGTCAACGTCTCCTTCAATACCTGGCCCCAGGTGGCCATGGTGACGGCGCTGCCGTCCTCTGTCTCCGTGGGTCAGGCCACCCAGGTGACGGCCTCCGCGAGCGACGCGGATGGCGACAGCCTGAGCTACCAATGGACTGCGAATTGCGCGGGAACGTGGACACACGCCACCTCCGTCACCGCCAGCTTCACGCCCTCGGCGCAGCCTTCGGGGGGCACCTGCGTGCTCACCGTGGCGGTGTCCGACGGCCGGGGAGGGCAGGGCGCGGGCAGCCTGACCATCCACGTCGGCCCGCCCACGACGCCGCGCTTCCCGCCCGAGGTGGTGGAGACGTTCCAATCGGTGACCACGGTGCCGGCGGGAGCCACCGTCGACTTCCGGGTGCGGGCGAGGGACCCACAGGGCAGCGCGCTCACCTTCGCGTGGACGGCCAGCGTCGGCACCCTGGGCGTGCCCGTCAGTGGATCCACCACGAGCGAAGTGGTGTGGACACCACCGGCGTGCGTGCCTGCCGGAATGTCGCCTTCCATCACCGCCACGGTCTCCAATGCACTCGGCGGCACTACCTCCACGTCCTTCTTCCTCTCGCTTCCAGCAACGGGCGTGTGCCCGCCGCCCTCCGTCTGTGGCGATGGCATCACGAATGGATCCGAGGCCTGTGATGACGGCAACACCGTCACGGAGAGCGTCTGCCCCAATGGCCAGGCGAGCTGCACCACGTGCAACAGCACCTGCACCACGGCCTATCACTCGCTCAGCGTCCTCCTGGCGGGCACCGGCTCAGGCTCGGTCTCTTCCTTCCCCGTCGGCATCAGCTGCTCCACGGGCAAGTGCACCTCCTTGTTCCCCCATGCCACCACCGTCACGTTGACGGCGCCCCCCGCCGCCAGCTCCACTTTCCAAGGCTGGTCGGGCGGCTGCGTTGGGACAACGAGCTGCACCCTGACGATGACGGCCGCGATGAACGTCACGGCGAGCTTCCAGTCGACCCCCCGCCCCCCGGCCATCCTCAGTACCTTCCAATCAGCGACCACGGTCCCCGTCAGTGGCGGCGTCACCTTCCGCGTGGTGGCGAGCGACCCGCAGGACAGCCCGCTTGCCTTCTCCTGGAAGTCCAACGTCGGCACTCTGGGCGTGCCCACCAGTGGCTCCAGTCAGAGCGAAGTGGTGTGGACACCGCCCGCCTGCGGGTCCGCCGGCACCACGCCTTCATTCACCGCCACCATCACCAACGGGTTCAACCTGACGGCCACGACGGTCTTCACCGTGTCAGGATTGCCAGTCTGTGTATCGGGATGGACCTCGACGGGATCCATGGGCTCGCCGCGCGTCCGTCACATGGCGACGCTGCTGAAAAACGGCAAGGTCCTCGTCTCGGGGGGCTACTTCTCCTTCGCCGCACTGGGGACAGCGGAGGTTTACGATCCGGCCTCGGGCACCTGGAGCGCGACAGGTCCCATGACCTCGCCACGCTACTACCACACGGAAACGCTGCTACCCGATGGCAGGGTGCTGGTCTCAGGAGGATTCGCTGTGAACAGCCGCCTCGCGTCGGCGGAATTGTACGATCCGGCCTCGGGCACCTGGATGGCGACAGGCTCCATGGCCACTGCTCGCCAAAGTGCCACGGCCACGCTGCTGAAAAACGGCACTGTGCTCGTTTCGGGGGGACACAGCGGGGTTGGCGCCCCGCAGGTGACTGCAGAGGTTTACGATCCGGCCTCGGGCACCTGGAGCGCGACAGGCCCCATGGTTTCTTCTCGCTTCCAGCACGCCGCGACCCTGCTGCCCGACGGACGGGTGCTGGTCTCGGGTGGATATGGCAGCAGCAGTGAGATCGCGGCGGCGGAGGTGTACGACCCGGCCTCGCGTACTTGGAGCGCCGTCGCTCCCATGGCCTCGCCTCGTCGGTTTCATGCCTTGACGCAACTGAACAACGGCACGGCTCTGGCCTCGGGAGGACAGAACACGAGCGGCGCCGTCCAGACGGCGGAGGTGTATGATCCGGCCTCGCGCACCTGGAGCGCCACCAACTCCATGACCGTGCCCCGATCCCAGGGAGCGGCGCTGCTGCTGCCCAACGGCAAGATCTTCACCGCGGGAGGAAGCGGCACGAGCGCTGGCAGGACGGCGGAGCTGTACGACGCGGCGTCGCGTACCTGGAGCGCTATCGCGCCCATGGCCTGGGCTCGCTTCTACCACACGGCGACGTTGCTGAACGACGGCAGGGTGCTCGTTTCGGGAGGATACGCAGGCAGCACCGAGCTCGCGACGGCGGAGGTATACAGGCCCTGAGTCTTCAACGTGGCGCTAGAGGCGACCGTGGCCCGCGCTGGGGCCCACGGCCAACAGCCGGGCGCCGCCGCGCACCAGCGCACGACGACCGAACTTCACGCCTCGCCCCTTGCTGACTTCGTCGCCCGAGCGAGCGCCTCGACCATGCGCGGTCCGGTCGCGAAGCCGCTCGCGAGCACTTCGACGCCGGCGCCGCCACGGAAGAGCACGGTGGGGAACCCGTTCACGCCCAGGGCCCTGACCTCCTGGAACTCGTTCGCCGTCGCCCGCTTCGCGTCCGCATGGTCGAACCGGCTCAGGAACACCCTGAAGTCGAGGCCGTGCGCGGCGCAGATGCTCTCGTAGAAGGACGCCACGGTCGGGTCCTCCCCCTCGGCGTAGAACTTCCGCTGGATGGCGGCAAACACGTCGTACGCGCGCGTCTCCGGTCCCGGTATCTCCTCGAGCATCCCGCGCATGACGAGGAACGCGCGGCACGCAGGCTCGGTGTCGTAGTTGAACACCGCCCGGTCGAGGAACCGGGTAGAGAACGGCTGCCCGGTGCGCGCGGCAATCTCTTCCCAGTGGTGGCGCAGGAAGCCTTTGAACCGCTCGTTCCAGGGGTCCCCGCCTCCCGCACGGAGCCCGCCCACCAGGACGCGGAAGGGGATGCCCCGACGGTTTGCCTCCGCCTCCAGTTGGCGGAGGCCGGGCGAGCCTCCCCAGCACCAGGAGCACATCGGGTCCCCCACATAGAGCACCTCTCCCACGGGCCCCTCGGCGCTCGCCCCGGTGCTCTTCGGCGCCACGCCGGGAAGCGCGCACGTCCCAGTCTGGGGATCACACAGCGCCTGCACCTCTGGGGGCGTCTCGTTCTCGTTTCTGGAGGTCTTCATGGCCAGTTCCTGTGGCGGTCATTGCCACGCCCCGAGAGATAGCCCCAGCCCCCTGCGTTGACGATGCCCGCAAACGCGCACAGCATGTGCGTTCATGCACATCGCCTGGGACGACCTGCAGACGGTGGAAGCGCTGGTACGCACGGGGAGCGTCGTGGGCGCGGCGCGCGAGCTCTCGCTGCGCCACTCGTCCATCTCGCGGCGGGTGGATGCCCTCGAGCGCGCGCTCGGGGTGCCGCTCTTCCTGCGTGGGGCGACGCTGCGCCCGACGCCGCTCGGCCTCGCCATTGCCGAGCGCGCGGGCCACATGCGCCCCCACGCCCTGGACGTGGGGGCACTCATCGAGGAGCAGCACCGGGCGCGCGCAGGCCGGCTCGTCATCACCACGAACGAAGTGCTGGCTTCACTGCTGTTCGGCGCGCTGCGCACGTGCGGCTTCACGCAGCGGGTCCAGGTGCGCATCTCCGAGAGTGAGCTGGCGCTGGAGCCCGGAGTGACGGACCTGGCCTTGCGGCCGAGTCACACGCCGGGCGGTGCGCTCCGGGGACAGCAATTGGGACGGCTGCGGCTCGGAGTGTTCCGGGCGCGGGCAGCCAGGCAGGACCCGGCGGCCTGGGTCCTGCCATCAGGGAACCTGCGCACCCGATCCTCCATGCGCTGGTGGAAGGCTGTCCCCGAGGACGCGGGGGCTCTCGTGGAGTGCGACACGCTGCTCGGCATCAGGGATGCCTGCGTCGCGGGCCTGGGGCGGAGCGTGCTCCCGGCGCTGCTCGCAGAAGGGGACCCGCGTCTGGTGCTGGAGGAGGAACTCCCGGGCGGCCCTCCGGTGTGGCTGCTGTCCGCCGCCACCCGGCGCGCGGACGCGGCCCTCCGGCGGGCGCGGGAGTCACTCTCCGAAGCCCTCCGGAGCGCCCCGGGCGTATGGGAGGCCTGAGGTCCTCGCGCAACCGAGCTGAATTCAACGGGTGTGAGCGGGCTGTCCCTACTCGCACTTCCATTCAGTACGAGTCGTACCACTGGCAAAGAAGCAAGTAGCGCCTACCGGACTGCAATCTTGACCGTCCGGATTGACGGGGGGCCAGCATTCATCGGGAGGGCACGACGTGGTGCAATAACCGACCCGCTGCCAGATCCCCTCAGCGTCAAAGGAGCTGTAAGCGCGCGCATCCGTGGCAGGGGGCCGATCGACTGACGCAGAAGCGCTCTCACCGGCTCCACACCCCGAGGTGATGAGAGAAACCGACAACGCAAGGAGGAGCGGAAGCATGGCGTGGGTTGTTCTTTTCTGCATGGTGCTCTCACTTTCAAATTCAAAGGCGACTCGCTTACACGAGACGGTCCACTTTATTAGACTTTGCATTTGAGTGTACCGTCTTTCTTTGCGAGGTCGGGCGTGAGTGTATTGTCTGTGGACGTCCTATGGCTCCATGACCCAGCACTCCCGAGCCAAGCCTCTACCGCGTCCCTTGCGTGCATTTGACCGTTAACCGGTCACATGGCTCGCAGCAGCCCGGCGGCGGCACCGCCCAGCACCAGCCAGGCCGAGTTGACCCGCCAGCGGAGCAGCAACACCGCGCCAAGCACCGCCAGGGCCACCGTCCAACCATCCACCAGGGCCGCGCGGCCCAGCTGCCAGGTCACCACGGCCATGAGGGCCAGCGAGGCCGCGTTGACGCCGTCGAGCACCGCGCCCGCGGTCCGTGACCGACGAAGCCTGGGAATCAGAGGGCCGCTGAGGGCCACGAAGACGAAGGCGGGCAGGAAGATGCCCAGCGTCGCGAGACCGGCGCCGGGCGTGCCGCCCACCAGGTAGCCAATGAACGTCGCCGTGGTGAAGACGGGGCCCGGCGTGAACTGGCCCACGGCCACGGCGTCCAGGAGCTGGGCCTCGGTGAGCCAGCCCCAGCGCTCGACGAGGTCCGCTCGGAGGAAGGCCAGGAGGACATAGCCGCTGCCGAACAGCACGCTGCCGACCTTGAGGAAGAACAGGAAGAGGCCGCCGAGGCTGGCCGGAACGGGGGCTGTGGCAGCCATGACTGTGACGCCGTCGAGGACGAACGGCGTCAGCGTGAGCGCCGATCTGGACTCGGGGGAGGACCGAAAATGGCTCCAGGCCGCCAGGGAACCACCGGCCACGGCCAGGATGAGCAGTTCGTTGGCGCCAAGGGCGCTCGCCACGGCGGCGCCGATGGCCACGGCGGTCCGGGGCCACGTCGTCAGGGCCGTCTTGCCGAGGCTCCCCAGGGCCTGGAGGACCACGGCCAGGATGACGGGTTTGACGCCGTACAAGAGGGCGCCGGCTTGCGGCAGGGTGCCAAAACGCACGTAGGCCCAGGCCGCCGCCAGCGTCAGGAGCATCGCCGGGACGATGAAGCAGACGCCGGCCACCAGCAGCCCGGGCCAGCCGGCGCGCCGGTGGCCCAGGTGGATGGCCAGTTCGGTGGAGTTCGGGCCTGGAATCAGGTGGGTGGCGCCCAGCAGGTCGAGGAACTCCTCACGGGGGAGCCACCGGCGCCGCCGCACGAGCTCGTCTTCCATCATGGCGATGTGAGCAGCAGGGCCCCCAAAGGCCGTCAGCCCCAGCCGGAGGAAGACCCGCGCGACCTCACCAAGCGAGCCCCGGGTGACGTCGCGGGAATGCGATGCGTTGAGTCCATGCGCCGTAGGAGCCTCGTGATGAACCGGAACCAGCGGAATCGCGGCGGATGGTGCCACGGCGCCGGGCAGGGAACGGGCGCCAACGAACCCCATTGGGCCCCCAGAGGCTTAGTTTACATAACGCTTCTTATCAGACGTTCCGACTAGGGGTTCCCCAAGAATTCCAGGCGCTTCCCCGGCCCGCCCAGGGCCTCCACGGACGTCCGCGCAACCGGCCCGGGTCCGTCTCCGCCGCCATCGCGTCCTCGAGCACCTTCCGAGCCCCGGCCCGGTCCCCGCTCGCTTTGTCGGACTTCACCGCGCCACCCCCGGCCCACACATGACGAGCCACCGTCGGCCACCAACCGCCGGGGCCGGCCCTTGGAATCTCGTGCTTCCCGAGCCCGGTTCCGGAACGTACCTTGCCGCCCCATGCGCCTCTTCCGACGAACCGGACTCGCCGCGCTTTGCGGCCTCACCGCGGCCCTGTTGACGGGCTGCCCTGACAAGACGGCCCAGGCCCCCGTGGACGGCGGCGTCACCGGAACCACGGCGGCCCCGGACTCGGGCCCCGAGGCCGTGGTCTTCACGCTCCAGTACCGGTCGCCGGATGGCGGCTCCGCGCTCATCCCCCTGGCCCTGGAGGAAAAACCGCTCGTGGAGCCGACCTCCGACCTGGAGCTGCGCAGCACCCTGGGCCTCAAGAACTACCGCGTCCGGCTCATGGACGAAGCCGACCGGGCCATGGTCTCCGACGACTCCGTGTCCGAGGCCGATGACGGCCTCGTGTACCGCATCCACCTGCCGCAGCCGCTCAAGACCGGCTACTCGTACACCCTCGTCGTGGACTCGCAGACCGGCTCGTCGTTCCAGGACTCGCGCGGCCGCGACGTCGAAGACCTCCGGGCTTCGTTCCAGATCATCGGCGACAAGGAAAAGCCCAAGCCGCCTCCGCCGCCCGCCAAGGGCGGCAAGAAGAAGTCCAAGTAGCCGTCATTCCTGGGTTTCTGACTGCCCCGGCGCCTGATCCGGCAACGGTTCGGGCGTGGCTGGCGCCGGGGTCGGCAGGTTCAGCGCCGTGCGCAGCTCCCGCAGCTTCGCCTGGATGAGCCGCATGTTCCCCGGACCCATTCGCAGCAAGTGCTTCTGGGCCTTGCTCAGCCCCTCCAGCTCCGGCGACGCATAGACATACAGCGCGCCCCTGGGCTCCACCTCCACCGGCCCCTTCGGCACCGGCACCGCCAGCAGGTGCTGGATGGCCCGGCCGAACGCCGTCTCGAAGCCCTGATCCGGCGGCGCGATCTCCCGGTACGCCTGGTCGATGAGAGGCTTCAGCTCCCGGTACACCATCGCCGCGCCGGACGCGTCCAGCGACCCCAGCACCCGGGCCACCAGGTCGTAGCGCGCGTAGCTCAGCGGCGCGATCTCCGAGCGCCCATTCGCCGCGGCCGCGCCCACCTGGAACGCCCCCACGGGCGCCATGAACAACAGCGAGGCCCGAGGGCTCTCACCATCCGCGATGTTGCTCACGGACGCGGTGAACCGGCGCGCCAGGTCTTGCTCCTGCAGCCACTTCGCCAGCTCCGGGTCCACCGACAGCTTGCCCACCAGGTCACGGATGCGCCCGTCGCTCTCCGGCAACGACACCTCCGCGGGCACCTCCGCCACGCCCGCGTCCACCACGGGCGGCGCCGTCACCACGGGCGGCGCCTCCGACTGGCGCCTCAAGCCGAAGTACGAACCGAGCACGCCCACGACCATCAGCGCGACCAGGATGCCCAGGACCTTGCCCCGCGACGGAGTCTTGGTCGGCTCGGTCTCCGGCGGCGGCGGAATGGCTCCAGGGCCCTGATTCACGAAGTTCGGATCGCTCATGGTCCCGGACATTACAGACAGGCCTTTGAGCCATTCCACGCGCGCGTGAACAATCCGCGCCGTCTGTGTTCACCGCGCCGCGAGGACCTCGTCCGGCAGGCGCCAGAGCTGGCCGTCCTCCGGCGACAGAATGAAACCGCCGGGCAGCAGGTGCACCGACGTGACGGCCTCCGTGGACAACGGCAGCTCCCACGCGCACACGGGCCGCAGCGAGTCCAGGTCCAGTTGAAGCAGGTACCACTCCCCCGCCTCCAACAGGTCCTCCACCGCCACCAGCACCGCCCGCTCCGTCACCAGCCCGCTGTACCCCGTGGCGAGCGTGCCCTGTTCCGGCAGCAGGAACTCCGCCGCGAGCGTGGCCTCCGGGTACGTCCAGCGCCGCACCCACGTGCCACCCACGCCAATGAAGCCCGAGCCGTCCGGAAGAAACCCCGCCGGATAGAACGGCGCCTCCACCGAAGCCACCGCCGCGCCACGCACGAGCCCGGCCACGCCGCGCTCCACGAAGGTGAGCCACGTGCCCTCCTGGCCCAGGCTCACCGCCGCGCCCATCACCGGCAGGCTCGGATGCGGCATCCATTCGTGCAGCCCGTCCAGGTCGTCCTCACCCAGCACCGGCGTGTCGAGCTCGAGCCCCGCCTCCGCCCCCGCCACGTCCGATAACGTTCGGGCATCCAGGACGCGCACCGAAGCCCGCCCGTCCTGGACGCCGCTCGTCCAGAGGCTCTTGCCGGTGACGTCGAACCCCAGGGCCTGCGTGTGCCGGGGCCAGGCCCGCGCGGGCGTCTCCACCGGACTTCCATCCAGCGCCCGGCCCACCATCTCGATGCGCCCAGGCCCCAGCACCGCCGCGCACCCGAGCGACGGATGCAGCGCCACGAGCCCCGCGGCCCTGGGCAGCTCCAGCGCACGCCCCGGCGGCCAGGACTCCCGCGCCCCGAGCACGGCCAGGCGCCGCACCCCCAAGGCCAGCCCCACGGCCTCGCCCGTGGGAGGCAGCACGAAGCCGTCGCCCGCCCACTCCGCGTCCGTCACCGGCAGCGTCGTGATTCGAGTCAGCGCCACGCGGCGGCTGGGAATGCCCCACGGCGTGCCGGGCCGCGGCCTGCCCACCCAAGGCACAACCTGGCCGCTCAGGAATCCTGCTCCATGGCCCGCACGCGCGCGAGCGTGTCCAGGTCACGCTCGGTGGGGCCCAGCTCCAGCAGCAGCCGGCTCACGTCGTACAGCAGGTCCCCGCGCTCGAAGACCTTCAGCCGCGGGACGTCCAGGTTCAGGTCGTCCGCGCCCTTGTTGTACGCCAGGTCCATCAGCGACCGGAGCTGGAACGAGTCGTAGAGGTTGTACTCCACCAGGTAGCGCAGGGCCTCCACGTCGCCGCGCCGCAGGTACGCGCGCCACAGCAGCACCGCGTCGTAGCCGTTCACGCCCTTCAGGTGCGGCGGCCGTCCCACGCCCAGCTTGTCTTCAATCTCCTTCAGCCCGCCGCCCATCCCCAGCCGCCGCGTGACGAAGCGCAAATCAATGTGCGCCTCCGGCACCGGGAAGTTCTTCGCGCCGAAGTACTCCTTCAGCACCGGCACGTCGAAGCACGAGCCGTTGAACGTCACCCACAGCCGCCGCTTCGCCAGGCCTTCCGGCAGCGCGTCCATGTTCCGGCCCTGGATGTAGACGTGCAGCCCCTCGGCGTCGAACAGGCTCACCACCGTGGGAACCTGCGTCTTGCTGCCGTCCGTCTCGATGTCGAAGTAGACGGCGTCGTCCTGGAACTCCGGAAACAGGCGCCAGTGCTCGCGCGGCGGCACCATGCGGGCCAGGTCCTTCAAGTCGCGCCGCGCCAGCGCCGCCCGGGCCTCCGCGATGCGCTCGCGGGCCGCCGTGTCCGCCTTGCGGCTGATGACGATGCCGCCGTCCGGGAAGTCATCCCAGGTCCGGATGCCCTTGGACCACAGGTCCTTCTCGCGCCACGGCCCCACGCCGGGGATGAGCTGGAACGTGTGCAGCAGCATCAATCGAGCGCACCCAGCCTTCCCGCCAGCAGGTCGTCCAGGAGCGGAATGTCCGCCTCGCAGAACGGCAGCGCCTGCATTTCCGTGGGCGTGTGGAACGCCAGCTGGTGCGCGCCCAGCGGCTTCGGCTCGCCGGACACAATCGTGGCCGCGAGCAGCACCAATTCGACCGTGAGGTCCGGGTACGTGTGCCGGCCCTCCCACAGGCGGCGGCCCACGGACAGCTCCACGTCCAGCTCCTCGCGGCACTCGCGCGCGAGGGCGGCTTCGTCCGTTTCGCCCGCCTCCACCTTGCCGCCGGGGAACTCCCAGAGGAGCGCGCGGCTCCCACCGGGAAGGCGCTGCTGGACCAGGTACCGCGGCCCGCCGTCTTCCGGACCGGGCCGGGGAATCAGCGCGGCCACCACCCGCACCGTCCGGGGCACGGCGCGCGTCACCCGCGCGGCCCCTTCTTCACGTCGTTCATGTCCAGCGCGTACAGGTACGCGTTGTTGGACAGCACGTACACCCGCGAGCCCACCACGAACGGCGGCGCGGAGATGCCCACGCCCGGGTTCCACGCCATGCGTGACTTGCCCGTCGTCGGGTCCACGAACAGCAGCGCACGCTCGTTGGGAACCAGCAGCATTCCCCTGGCCAACACCGGAGCGAGCGCCGTCCTGTCCTTGAGGGGGAGCGACCAGATGAGCTTTCCCGTCTCTCCCAGGTAGGCGTCCACGCGGCCGTCGCCGGTCGCGAACACCACCTCGCCCCGCGCCAGCAGCGACGTCAGGCCGCCCACGGTGGCGTTCCAGATGACCGCGCCGGTGTCCGCCTCCAGGGCGTACAGGCCGTTCTTGTACGAGGCCACGTAGAGCCGCCCCGCCGAGTCGATGGCGGGCGTGGTGTCCACGTCCAGGAACTCCGTGCCCGCGCCCGACAGGGACTTCTCCCAGACGACGCCGCCGTCCTCCACCTTGAGCGCGACGAGGAAGCCGTCGGAGAAGCCGACGTACGCGGTGTCCTGGTCCACTCGCGGCGCGGAGGCGCCCCGGACGGTGAAGCCCGACGGCGGATCGCGCCGGTACTGCCACACCCACGTGCCGTCCGTCGCCTTCACCGCGAACACCGTGTCGGTGTCCGTGGCCACCAGCACCAGGCCGTCCGCGAGCACCGGCACCGTGGCCAGGGACTCGTTGGTGGCGTACTTCCACTTCACCGCGCCGGTGCGGCCATCCACCGCGTACAGCACGCCGTCACCGCCCGGCACGTAGATGACGCCCTCGCTGGCCAGACCGCCCGCGAGCGCCCGGGCTCCCGTGCGCAGGGACCAGGCCACCTTCCCGTCCGGTCCCACCGCGCGGACGTAGCCGTCACGCGTCTGCACCACGACGTTCCGGCTCTCCGGGTCGTACACCGGAGAGGCGGGCTCGCGCGGCGAGTACTCCAGCAGCGGGACCTTGTCGATGAGCCCCGTCCACCAGTCCACCTGGAAGTAGTCCACCGGCGGCTGACGGGGCGCCGCGGGCAGCTCCGGGTTGCCGTACAGCGGCGCCGTCGCACACCCGGCCAGGAGCCCTGCCCCAGCCACCATTCCCACCCACCGCTTCCACCGAGCAAGCCGCATGGTCATGAGCGCGCTACGGCTGCCCCGCGTCCGTGGCCGTCGCGGCGGGCGGCGCCGGCGTGGGCACCTTCACGCCCTCCGCGGCCAGCACCGCCATGCGCTCGGTGGCCTGACGGGCCGCGGCGCTGTTCGGGTGGTCCGTCGGAATCTTGGACAGCACCTGCGCGGCCTCGTCCTTCTTGCCCTGGAGGATGAGCATGCGCGCCTTGTGGTACGCGCCCATGCCGACCAGGTACTCGCCGGTGTCCGCCTTCTCCATCGCCTCGAAGGAGGCGATGGCCTGGGCGTAGTCACCCTTGGCCTCGTAGGCGTAGCCCTGGCCTTCCAGGGCGCTCGCGCGCAGGGCGTCGTTCTCCGGGGCGCCCTTGAGGAAGACGTCCAGGGACGCCAGGGCGTCGTCGTTCTTGCCCAGCCGGAACTCGGCCTTGGCCTGCGGCAGGGCGGCCGTCGTCGCCGCGCGGGTTCCGCCGTGCTCCTTGCGGAAGGCCGCCAGCTGCTTCACGACCTCCTCGTCGCGGGCCTGCGCCGTGGCGAACGGGGGCTCCGTGGCGGACGGGTCCACCGGGTCCACGCCCGTCACGGGGCGATCCAGGACGGTGAGGGCCTGGCCCAGGGCCATGGAGGCCGTCTCCTCGCCGCGCTTGGAGACTTCACTGGCGATGGCCACGCCCACCGCGCCCAGCACGAGCACGCCCGCGCCGATGGCGAGGAACTTCTGGCGCTGCATCAGCCAGTCTCGCGCGTCCGCTCCCGCCTTCTGGAAAGCGTCCGGCTGACGAAGCTCCTGCTGGCGAATCTTCTCGGTCTTCTGCTGGGCCACGATGAAGGGACCTCTCTCCGGCTCGACGGTGCTCTTCGCTCTGGGAAAGCGGCGCACTGTAAAGAGCGCCCGCTGGGAGTGTCAACGCGTGTGCGCGGTCAGTCGCGCCCTGCCCGCTTCCCACCCTTGCCGCCCTTGCCCGCCAGGTGCGGGTTCTTGCGCGCCTCGCGCTTGGCCTTGCCTGGCCGCTCGCGGAAGAGCAGGCGGATGGGGACCCGCAGGTCGAACGTCTTGCGGATCTGGTTGGTGATGTACCGCTTGTACATGTCCGGCACGCCCTGCGGTTCGTTGCAGGTGAGGGTGAAGGTCGGCGGGGCCGCCGCCACCTGGGCGATGTAGTACAGGCGCAGCGGCTTGCTCTTCACGATGGGCGCCGGGTTGTTGTCCACCATGTAATCCAGCAGCTTGTTGAGCTGCGGGGTGGCGCCCGGAAGCGGAACTGCTTGGCCAGCTCCACCGCCACGTCCACGACCTTCTCCACCTTGGAGCCGTGCAGGGCGGACGTGAAGATGACCGGCGCGTAGCCCACGAACTTGAGGGCGATCTTGAGATCCTCGCGGAAGGCCTCCTGGCGGCGCTTGTCCTCCGCGATGAGGTCCCACTTGTTCACCACGATGACCAGCGCGCGGCCCCGGTCCATGGACAGGCCCGCGAGCTTCGCGTCCTGATCCACCGCGGGCTCCGTGGCGTCCATCAAGAGCACCGCCACGTCGCTGCGCTCCAGGACCTTCAGCGCCGCGATGACGGAGTACTGCTCCACCTGGTGCGCGATGGTCTTCTTGCGCCGGATGCCCGCGGTGTCCGTGAGGATGAGCTGATTGCCCTTGTACGTGACCTCGGAGTCGATGGGGTCACGCGTGGTGCCGGCGACCTCGCTGGTGACGACGCGCTTCTCCTTGAGGATGGCGTTGACCAGGGTGCTCTTGCCCACGTTGGGCCGGCCGATGATGGCCACGCGGATCTTCCCGTCGTCCGGCGGCGCATCCGAGTCCTCGCCCTCCTGCTTCTCCGGGAGCTTGGACACGACGGAGTCCATCAGGCCGCCCATGCCCAGGTTGTGCTCGGCGGACATGGCGTTCACGTCGCCCAGGCCCAGGCGGAAGAACTCGCCGGCCAGCGACTGCATCTGCCCGGACTCGTTGTCCAGCTTGTTGGCCGCCACGACGACGGGCTTGCCCGCCTTGCGCAGGTAGTTGGCGACGGCCTCGTCCGCCGTCGTCATGCCCGCGCGGGCGTCCACCACGAAGATGATGACGTCGCACTCCTCCACCGCGAACTGCGCCTGCTCGCGCACCTGCTTGAGCAGCGTGTCCTTCTCACCGGGGACGAAGCCGCCCGTGTCGATGAGGGTGAAGGCGCGGCCCTCCCACTCCGCGTCGGCGTAGTGCCGGTCGCGGGTGACGCCGGGCTGGTCCTCGACGAGCGCGATGCGGCGGCCCACCAGGCGGTTGAACAGCGTGCTCTTGCCCACGTTGGGGCGACCGACAATGGCGACCAGCGGCTTCATGGAGTCTCTTTCGACAGCGACGACGACTTCGAAGGCAACGACGTCAGCGGCACGGACTTCAGCGGCGACATCACTCGTAACCCAGCTTCCTCAACCCCGCGGCACGCTCGCTCCAGCGGGCCTCCACGCGCACGCGCAGGTCCAGGTACACGTGCGCACCCAAGAGGCGCTGCACGGACTTGCGAGCGTCCGTGCCAATGAGCTTCAGCATCTGCCCCTGCTTGCCAATCAGGATGGCCTTCTGGCTGTCGCGCTCCACGTAGATGGACGCCGCGATGCGGATGAGGCCGCCCAGCTGGCCAGGGGGCGTGCCCGGGCGCGGCTCGCGCTCGGATTCATCGAACACGTCCACCAGCACCGCGGTGGAGTACGGGATCTCCTGGCGGCAGTGCCGGAGCACCTGCTCGCGGATGTACTCGGCCACCAGCACGCGCTCCTGCTGATCCGTGAGCATGTCCTCCGCGAAGAGGGGCTCGCCCTCCGGCAGGTGGCCCAGCACGACCTGGAACAGTTGCTCCACGCCGTCCTTCTCCCGCGCGGAGATGGGCACCACCTCCGCGAAGGGGAACTCCTGGCCGTAGAGCGCGATGAGCGGCAGCAGCTTCGCCTTGGGGATGGAGTCGATCTTGTTGATGACCAGGAAGGTGGGCTTGCCCACCTTCTGCAGCCGCTCGAGGATGGCGCGGTTGCCCGGCGTCACGTCCAGCGTCTCGCCCTGGGGCGGCTCGATGAGGAAGAGGACCAGGTCCACCTCCTCGGCCGCGGAGAGAGCGGCCTCCACCATGTAGCGGTTGAGCTCTCCCTTGGCCTGGTGGATGCCGGGAGTGTCGATGAACGCCACCTGCCCTTCCGGGCGCGTCACCACGCCCAGGATGCGGTTGCGGGTGGTCTGCGGCTTGGGCGAGACGATGGCGATCTTCTCGCCCGTGAGCGCGTTGAGCAGCGTGCTCTTGCCCACGTTGGGCCGGCCAATGAGCGCGGCGAAGCCAGCGCGAGGGGTCTTCTTCTGGGACTGGGAGGCCATACTTCCGGAGATGATCAGTGGGCCTTCCAACCTCGACGACGGGAAGGCCCCGGGGGAACTGCCAGGGTACGGCGGCGGACTGCTTACGAAGGCCGCGCCGTGGAGATGGTCAACGTCTGGATGCGCACGTCCCGGCGGGGACGGTCGTTTGAATCCTTGGGAAGCTCATTGGCGATGCGGTCCACCACGTCCTGCCCCTCCACCACCTCGCCGAAGATGGTGTACCGGTTGTCCAGGTGGGGCTGCGGCGCCGCGGTGATGAAGAACTGACTGCCGTTGGTGTTGGGGCCGGTGTTGCCCATGGCCAGCACACCCTTCTTGTCGAAACGCCGGCCACTCTGGAACTCATCCTCGAAACGGAAGCCCGGGCCGTTGTTACCCCGGCTGGTCGGGTCCCCGCCCTGGATCATGAAGTCCTTGATGCAGCGGAAGAAGAGCGTCCCGTCGTAGAGCGGGCGGCCGTGCTGGGGCTGGAACGTCACCGGGTCCGTCCAGGTCTTCTCCCCGGTGGCGAGCCCCACGAAGTTCTCCACCGTCCTCGGCGACTCCTTGGAGAACAGGCGCACCACGATGCGCCCCTCCGTGGTGGTGAAGGTGCCGAACAACTCCGTGCCCGCGCGGGCCTGTTCCATGAAGCTCATTGCGGGGTGCTCTTGGGGGCGGCGGGCTTGGGAGTGGCCGGCTTCTTGGGAGCCTTTTCACTCAGCGTAATCGTTTCCAGGACCACGGGCGTCTGCGGGCGGTCCTGGGCGCTGCGGGGCACGGTGCCGATCTTCTCCACCACGTCGTAGCCGGTGACGACCTCGCCGAAGATGGTGTGGCGGCCGGTGAGGTGCGCGGGCGTGGAGGTGGTGATGAAGAACTGGCTGCCGTTGGTGTTGGGGCCCGCGTTGGCCATGGCCAGGATGCCCGGCTTGTCGAAGCTGCGGCCGCTCTGGAACTCGTCCGCGAAGCGGTAGCCCGGGTCGCCCCTGCCGGTGCCGGTGGGGTCGCCGCCCTGGATCATGAAGCCCGGGATGACGCGGTGGAAGACGGTGCCGGCGTAGAGCGGCTTACCCTTCACCTGCTCGCCCGTCGTCGGATCCGTCCAGGTCTTCTCGCCCGTGGCCAGTCCCACGAAGTTCGCCACCGTGTTGGGCGCGTCCTTGGAGAAGAGCTTCACGGTGATGACGCCCTGGCTCGTCTTCAGCGTCGCGTAGAGGTCCTTGCCGGCCTGGACCTTCTTCGTCCAGGGGCCCGCGGCGGGCTCGGCGGCCAACGCCGCGACGGCGGCCAGCGCCACGGTGAGACCGAGAAGACGGTGCATACGGAACAAACTCCAGGGCAGGAAGGCGCGGACCCTACCCCCCACCCCCCTCCCCCTCCAAGGGCTTTCACGCCGGAGGGTCGTCCGGTGAAGGACCTCCCGGGACGGGCGCCACGACATCCGGGGATGCCACGACAGCCACCTCCGCCTTCAGGCGCTCCAGCGTGGTGCGAGCGGCTGCCTGCTCGGCCTCCTTCTTGTTCCGGCCGGTGGCGCGGGCGTACACGGACTCCCCGATACACACCTCCACCTCGAACACCTTGGCGTGTTCCGGGCCGGTTTCCGCCACCACGCGGTAGCGCGGCGACAGCTTGAGCTTCTCGTGGGCGAGCTCCTGGAGGAGCGTCTTGTAGTCCAGGCGGCCCGCGCCGGAGGCCACCTCCTCCACCAGCTCCCCGAAGATGCGGTCCACCAGGGCCAGCGCCGGCTCCAGGCCGCCGCTCAGGTAGACGGCGCCGAGCACCGCCTCCATCGCGTCCGCGAGCAGCGAGTTCTTGTCGCGGCCTCCGGACTGGGCCTCGCCCCGGCCCAACAGGAGCAGCTCGCCCAGGCGCAGGCTGCGGGCCACGCGGGCCAGGCCCTCTTCATGGACGATGCGGGCGCGCATCTTGGTGAGCTCGCCCTCGGGGACGCCGGGGCAGCGGTCCATCAGCCGGTGGCTCACGGCCAGGTCCACCACGGCGTCGCCCAGGAACTCCAGGCGCTGGTTGTCCTTGAGGTTCTGGTCGCGGTTCTCGTTGACGTACGTCTTGTGCGTCAGCGCCTCCAGGGCCAGGTCGCGCTTGGAGAACTGCACGCCCAGGCGCGCCTCCAGGGCCTGCACCCGCTCCACCAGGGTCATCTTCTCCACGCGGCTCACTCCTGGGGGGCGTCCGGGCCCACGAGCCGCACGGCTTCGGGAGCGACCTTCAACAGGTCCGCGACCAGCTGCACGACGCCGGGGAACTCATCCAGTTCGAAGCGGCCCGCCCACACCTTGCCCTGGGTGCCCGCCAGGAGGCCCCGGAAGGTGCGCCCGGCGATGCGCGCTGCCGCGAAGCGGTAGGCCTTGCCCTCCACCTGCAGCTGCGCGAGCAGCTCCAGGCTGCTGCGCGGCGGCACCAGCGACTGCGGGCCGAACTTCTCCACGATCTCCACGAAGCGCACCGGCTCCGCGCCCGACGCCGCCTGAGGGGCGCGCGGCACGGGCTCGCCGAGCAGCGCGGCCAGGTAGCCCGTCAGCGCGGCCTTCTCGCGGAACTCGGACAGCTCGATGACGTGCCCGGCGGCGGTGGCCAGCTCCTCCCGCCCGCGGATGGCCTGCGCGATGCGGAAGTTGCCCTGCCGGTCCGCCACCAGCTTCACCGCGAGCTGGCCCTCCTTCACGTCCGTGGACAGCACCAGCGACTGCGGATCCACGTCCGCGGGCAGGCCCAACAGCTGCAGCTCCTCCGAGCGGCGCTGCAGGTGGAAGACGTGGTCGCTGAAGGTGTCCAGCAGGAGCGCCTGCATCTCCTCCGCCGCGTCGATGGCGGACAGGAGGATGGGCGTCATGCCCACCACGGCTGGCGGCGAGATGGGGATGAGCCGATCCCCCATCACCTGGAAGGTGATCTCGGTGATGAAGTCCTTGGTGATGGGATTCACCAGGGACGCGGCTTCCAGGTCCAGCACCACTTCGACGCCGGACGGCTCCTCACGGACCTGGAGCCCCAGCTCTCGCAGCCGAGCGGTATCCATCAGGCGCCTTTGAAGGTCTCGCGGGCGATGATGGTCCGCTGGATCTCGCTCGTGCCTTCGCCAATCTCACAGAGCTTGGCGTCGCGCAGGTAGCGCTCCACGGGGAACTCGCGCGTGTAGCCGTAGCCGCCGTGGATCTGCACGGCCTTGTTGCATCCGCGCATGGCCGCCTCCGACGCGAACAGCTTCGCCATGGAGGCCTCCTCGGAATACGGCTGACCCGCGTCCGCGAGCTTCGCCGCGCGGTGCACCAGCAGGCGCGCCGCCTCCAGCTCCGTCTTCATGTCCGCCATCATCCAGCGCAGGCCCTGGAACTCGCCAATGGGCTGGCCGAACGCGGTGCGGTCCTTGGAGTACGCGATCGACTCCTCCAGCGCGCCGCGCAGCAGGCCCACCGACAGCGCGCCGATGGTGATGCGGCCCTTGTCGAGAATCTTCAGCGTGTCGATGAAGCCGCGGTCGACCTCGCCCACGATGGCGTCGTCACCGACCTCCACGTTCTCCATGATGAGCTCGGCCGTGTCCGACGAGCGCATGCCCAGCTTCCCGTGGATGGAGCGCTGGCTGAAGCCGGGGATGCCCTTCTCCAGCACGAAGGCGGTGATGCCCTTCTGGCGCTTCTCCGGCGACGTGAGCGCCAGCACCACGAACACGTCACCCACCGTGCCCTGGGTGATGAACATCTTCGCGCCGTTGAGCACCCACTTGTTGCCCTTCCTCACGGCGGTGGTGCGCATGCCGGACGCGTCCGAACCGGATCCCGGCTCGGTGAGGCCCCACGCGCCCAGCCACTCACCGGAGGCGAGCTTGGGCAGGTAGCGCTGGTGCTGCGCCTTGTTGCCGAACACGCGCACGTGGCTGGTGCCCAGGCCGTTGTGGCTGGCCACCGTGAGCGCGAGCGAGCCGTCGTAGCGGGCGATCTCCTCCACGGCCACCGCCACGGCGAGCGAGTCCATGGCCGCTCCGCCGTACTCCTCGGAGACGAGCATGCCCAGCACGCCCAGCTGCCCCAGCTCCTTCACCACCTCCATGGGGAACTTCTCGTCCTTGTCCCACTCACGCGCGTACGGCTTCACGCGGCGTTCGCAGAATTCACGGAGGGAGGCCTGCAGGGCGCGGTGGCTTTCAGGAAGTTCGAAGTCCATGGTCGGTGCGGAATCTAGAGCGTGAATGCGGGTGGGGGAACTTCAGACGGGGTGGACGCCGTGCTTCTTCTCCGCACGGGGCTGGAACCGGTCCGCATAAAGCGAATAACGCTGCATCAATTCCCCGCGCAGGGAGTCGCCGGGGACCACGGCGTCGATGATGAGCTCGCTGGCCAGCTTGAAGATGTCCACGTCCTGCTTGTACTCGTCACGGAGCTTCTGGACGAAGGCTGGCCGCTCGGCCTCCGGCAGCTCCTGGATCTTGTTGAAGTAGACGGCGTTCACCGCCGCCTCCGGGCCCATCACGGCGATCATCGCCTGGGGCAGCGCCAGCGTGGCCTCCGGGGCGAACCCGGGCCCGCTCATGGCGTAGAGGCCGGCGCCGTACGCCTTGCGCACCACCACGCAGATGCGCGGCACGCTGGCCTCCGACACCGCGGAGATCATCTTCGCGCCCGCGCGGATGATGCCCGCGCGCTCCACCTTGGTGCCGATCATGAAGCCCGGCACGTCCGCCAGGTACAGGAGCGGGATGTTGAACGCGTCACACAGCCAGATGAACCGGGCCGCCTTGTCCGCGCTGTCCACGAAGAGCACGCCGCCCTTGTACTTGGGCTGGTTCGCGACGATGCCCACCGGACGGCCGCCAATGCGCGCGAGGCCCGTGATCAGCTCCTGCGCGAAGAGCTTCTTCACCTCGAACCAGCTGCCCTCGTCGATGAGCTCCGCGATGAGGGCGTGCATGTCGAACGGCTTGTTCTGATCCGGCGGGACGATCTCGTCCACGCGCTTGCCGCTGTGCTTGGGCGCCTTCAGCTCTACCTGGGGCGGGGCCTTGGAGAAGTTCTCCGGGAAGAAGGCCAGGTACCGCTTCGCCGCGGCGATGGCCTCCTGTTCGGTCTTCACCAGCACGTCGCCCACGCCGGACACGGAGCAGTGCATCTTCGCGCCGCCCATCTCCTCCAGGGTGACCTTCTCGCCGATGACCATCTCCGCCATGCGGGGGCTGCCCAGGTACATGGAGGCGTTGCCCTCCACCATGATGACCAGGTCGCAGAACGCGGGGATGTACGCGCCGCCCGCGGCGGACGGGCCGAAGAGCAGACAGATTTGCGGGACGAAGCCCGACAGGTGGACCTCGTTGTAGAAGATGCGGCCCGCGCCACGTCGGCCGGGGAACATCTCCACCTGGTCCGTGATGCGCGCGCCCGCGCTGTCCACCAGATAGAGCAGCGGGCAGCGCAGCGCCTTCGCCGTCTCCTGGATGCGGAGGATCTTCTCCACCGTGCGCGCGCCCCAGCTGCCCGCCTTCACCGTGGAGTCGTTGGCCATGATGGCCACCGCGCGCCCGTCGATGCGCGCGACCCCGGTGATGACGCCGTCGGAGGGCAGCTCCGGGTCCAGGTTGTTGGCGAGCTTTCCGTCCTCCACGAAGGAGTCCGCGTCCACGAGCAACCGGATGCGCTCGCGCGCGAAGAGCTTGCCCGTCTCCGCGTTCTTCGCGTGGTACTTGGGCGCGCCGCCCTTCTCCACCTGGGAGAGCTTCTCGAGCAGTTTCTGATCTGAGGACATGGCCGTCGTCCCATACCAAGAAACCCCTGGCCTGGCTGCCTTCTTGCCAGCCGAAGCACCGGGCGTGCCGTCCAGCGGACGACGCATGGGGCCACGGCGGAGCGCTTCGGGGGGTTTCGCTTGGGGCTTCCCTGCCTACCTTCATGTTGCACGGGGGGTGTGCACCCAGGCGGGCCACGAACCGCCCCGTGAATTGAATCCGGCCCAGGAGGGACCCATGTTCAGAGCGAAGAAGGCGACGTGGCAGGCGAAGGCTTTGGCCAAGAGCAAGCTGTACCGTCAGTTCCTGGCGCACCAGCTGCTCGACCAGCTGCCTGACTACGCGGACAAGGCCGGCAAGGTGGCCCGGAAGTCCTGGGACAACTTCGACCCGGACGACGCGCTGCGCTATGTGGGATTGACGACGTACAAGCCGGCGCGCGCGGGCATGGGCGGCCTGGGGGCGTTCCTGCTGGGCGCCGCCGCGGGCAGCATCGTGGCGCTGCTGATGGCCCCGAGCCGCGGCACGGAGCTGCGCACCACCGTCAAGGACAAGGCGATGGGCTACATCAACAAGCAGGGCGTGAACATCGGCGGCGAGAAGACCGCGAGCGCCTGAAGTTGAGGTGAGCGGTGCAAGCAGGGGCAGCAAGGTCCGCGGGCAACCGCGGGCCTGCCGCCCCTGTCGCTTTCGGGGGCCTCAGCGGCCTTTATAGACAGGGGGACGCTTCTCCGCGAACGCGCGGAGCCCTTCCAGCCGGTCCTCCGTCTTGAGCACCTCCTCGTACTTCTTGAGCTCCAGCGCCAGCGCGTCGTCCAGCTCCAGGCCGGTGCCCTCGTCGATGGCGTGCTTGGCGGTGGCCACGGCCACGGGGGCGTTCTCCACCACGGCCTCCGCCAGTTGGAAGGCGACCTCCAGGAGGTGCCCTTCCGGAGCCAGCCGGTTCACCAGGCCGATACTGAAGGCCTCGGCCGCGTTCACACGCCGGGCGGTGAGGATGAGGTCCTTGGCGCGCCCGGGGCCGATGAGCCGCGCGAGCCGCTGGGTGCCACCGCCGCCGGGGATGATTCCCAGCTTCACCTCCGTGAGGCCCATCTCCGTGGCGGGGGAAGCGACGCGCAGGTCGCACGCCAGGGCCAGCTCCGTGCCGCCGCCAAAGGCCGCGCCGTTGATGGCGGCGATGAAGACGCAGTCGCTCTTCTCAATCGAGCGCAGGGTGACGCGCAGGCCGTTGAGGAAGGCGCGCACCTCGTCTTCGGACATGGTGGTGCGTTCCTTGAGGTCCGCGCCCGCGCAGAAGGCCTTGTCGCCCGCGCCGGTGAGGATGACGGCGCGCACGGCGCGGCCGGAGGACACGCGGGACACGAGCGCGTCCAGCTCCTGGTGCATCGCGCGGCTGATGGCGTTGCGGCGGCTCTCCCCGTCGATGGTCCAGATCTCGATGGCCCCTCGGGCCTCGACCTTGAACTCCGGCATCTTCGCTCCCCGTGACGGGCCGCGCTGGGCGACCCGCGTGAATGGCGCGCAGCCTGAAACCTGTTCCCCAGTCTGGCAAGCCGTAAACGGATAGGATCCTGCCCATGCCTTCGTGCTCAACAGCGAAACGCCCGTGGCGGTGGCTGCCCGGCCTGCTCACCGTGTCCGCCCTGCTCGTGCTCGCCCTGCCGCTCGTGGCCCTGGCGCGCGGCGGTGGAGGCGAGCACTACACGTCCGGCCGCGACCGCGGGAACGGCGGTGGCGGGGGCGACGGCCTGCCCATCTGGCTGATCTTCGACCTGATCCGCCTCCTCTTCCTCTACCCGAAGGTGACCGTCCCGCTGCTGATCATCGGCGGTGTCGCCTGGTGGTTCTACAAGCGCAACCTGCACCCGACCGCCACCACCCAGCGCGCGTTGGATCAGCGCGAGGCCGAAGTGCGCACGGAGGTGTCCGGCCGCGACGTGTCGGGCTGGGTGAACGCGCTGAAGCTCAAGGACCCGTCCTTCGAGCTGGAGCCCACGCTGGAGAAGGTGCGCTGGCTCTTCATCGAGCTGCAGAAGTCGTGGTTCCGCCGGGACATGACGCCGGTGCGCCCCTTCCTGTCGGACGCGACGTGGCAGCGCTTCAACGTGCAGCTGGCGCTGATGCAGGCGCAGGGCGTGCGCGACGCGCTCGCGGACATGAAGGTGCTGGACGTGCAGCTCATCGGCCTGCACCAGACCGAGTGGTACGACAGCATCCACGTGCGCGTGCGCGCCAGCATCCGCGACACGGACGTGCCCGCGAACCAGACGGACGCGCAGGCCATGGCCGCCGCCAGCAAAGTGGCCCCGGAGACGTTCACGGAGGTGTGGACCTTCGTGCGCAAGCCCGGCGCGCAGACGCGTATCGGCGAGGACCTGTTCCAGGGCAAGTGCCCCAACTGCGGCGCGCCCTACAAGGGCGGCGCGTCCAACACCTGCGAGTTCTGCAACGCGGTGGTGAACTCCGGTAACTACGACTGGACGCTCTCTGAAATCACGCAGGGTGTGGAGCACGTGCGCCACCACAAGCAGGTGGACGGGCTGATGCAGGCGCGCGCGGACGACCCGGCGCTCAACCTGGAGATGCTGGAGGACCGCGCGTCGCTCTTGTTCTGGAAGTGGATCGACGCGCAGAGCCGCAACGAGCCGCAGCGCCTGTCCAAGGTCGCCAACGCGGACGCCCTCACGAAGCTGGACGCGGAGCTGGGCCAGCTGGCGAAGCAGGGCCGCCGCCGCGTCTTCCTGGAGTGCGCGGTGGGCGCGGTGGACGTGCGCGCGCTGGAGGTGCACCCGGAGTCCTTCGACGAGGCGCAGGTGGAAATCCGCTGGAGCGCCCGCATGGGCATTGGCCCGGTGAACGAGAAGCCGCCGAGCCTGCCCACGGTGCCGCAGCGCTGGGTCTTCACGCTGCTGCGCCGCCACGGCGCGAAGACGAACACGGACACCGGTATGTCCACGGACCGCTGCCCGCAGTGCAACGCGCCCACCACCAACAGCGCGGCCAACACCTGCGAGTTCTGCGGCACGGTGCTGGGCAACGGCGAGCGCGACTGGGTGCTCGCGTCCGCCCTCCCCTTCGAGTCCTGGAACGTCCACCACGCGCAGCGCACGTCCCGGAACGCGGCCCGCTACCAGGAGGCCCGCCGGGCCGAGCGCGGCACCGTCCCGCCCCCGCCCGTGGACATGGGCGGCCATGGCCATGGCCACGGCCATGACGACGGCGACCGGGTGGTGACGGACGTGAAGGAGCGCGAGCGGCTGCTCTACATGATGGCGTCCATCGCCGCCGCGGATGGTGACGTCTCCAACGCCGAGCGCCGGCTGCTCAAGCTGTGCGCGGAGCGCTGGAGCGTGTCGTGGGCCAACGTGGAGATGGCCCTCAACGCCGGGCCGCAGCTCTTCGAGCGCCTGGTCCCGCGCGGCAGCCCGGAGGCGGAGGTGTTCCTGCGCCACATCGTGGAGATGGCCCTGGTGGACGGCCGCATCGACCGCAAGGAGCGGAAGATGCTGCAGATCGCCGCCCAGCACCTGGGCCTGGAGGAGCAGCTTCCGGCGCTGATCGGGGACCACTGAGTCAGGGGTCCCCGGTGGTACGGCTCAGGTCTGCGCGCGGCGGGTGGCCTTCTTGTCCCGCTCGCCGAGCGCGGCCTGGAGGTACTTGCCCGCGAGCTTCCGGCCGATGAGCTCCTGGGCGATCTCCCCGGCCTCCACCAGCTTGTCCAGGTCGATGCCGGTGTCCACGCCCATGCCGTGCAGCATGAAGACCGCGTCCTCCGACGCCAGGTTGCCCGCGGCGCCCGGCGCGTAGGGACAGCCGCCCAGCCCGCCGATGCTCGCGTCGAACGTGGTGACGCCCGCGGACAGGCCCACCAGCGCGTTGGCCAGCGCGGTGCCTCGCGTGTCGTGCAGGTGCAGCGCCAGCGTGTCCACCGGCATGTGCTGGAGCAGCGCCGCCAATATCTCTTCCGTCTGCCGGGGCGTGCCCACGCCAATCGTGTCGCCCAGGCTCAGCTGGTAGATGCCCGCGTCCACCAGCTGACGGCAGATGTCCACCACGCGCTCCACCGGGACGTGGCCCTCATAGGGGCAGCCCCACACGGTGGACAGGTAGCCGCGCACGCGCATCCCGGCCTTGCGGGCGGCGGCCGTCACTTCCTTCGCGCCGGCCAGCGCCTCCGCGATGGTCTTGTTGATGTTCTTCTTGGAGTGGGCCTCCGACGCGGAGATGAACACCGCGGCCTCCTCCAGGCCCGCCGCCTGCGCGCGCTCCAGGCCCTTCAGGTTGGGCACCAGCGCGGAGAAGACGACGCCGGGGCGACGGCCCACCAGCTTGAGCAGCTCCTCCGCGTCCGCCAGCTGGGGGATCCACTTGGGTGACACGAACGACGTCACCTCGATGCGCTTCTCCCCCGCGGCGACCAGGGCGTTGATGAGCCGCGCCTTGTCTCGGGTGGGCAGCGTGCGGAGCTCGTTCTGCAGGCCGTCGCGGGGGCCGACCTCGTACACGTCGACCCGGCGGGGCAGTTGCCCCAGCAGGCCGACCCGCGTTCGCGATGTCTCTTTCGGATCCACTGGACGTGTCCGGGGCTCCGTCACCGGCGCCCGGCTCCCACGATGAGGTCGGTCGACTCGGGTGACACCGGCGCGCCATCCAGACCGCCGTGCACCCACTGCACCGAAAAGCCCGTGCTTTCCAACAGCCCCTTCAGTTCCGCAAGAGGATAGTAACGAAGCGTGTACGCCGCTCGCAGGACGCGACCGTCAGGCAAGGTGAGCTGACGCTGCCCGACATCCCTTCCACGCGTCGCGTCGAAGCGGCTCTCCTCCTCCAGGAGACTCCCATCCGGTAACCGCTCGCGGAACGACGCGCCCGGACTTCCGGCCAGCCGCTCGTAGGGAACCGTCTGGAACACCAACCGTCCGCCGGGCTTGAGCGCCCGAGCCACCTCGCGCAGCACCTGGACGTGCTCCGCGTCGCTGAAGGCGAAGAGTGTCGAATACCAGGCGTAGGCGCCCCCCAGGGTCGCGTCCTGGAAGGGCAGCGCCCGCAGGTCGCCCCGCACCACGGGGAAGCCGGGGCGGCGCAGGCGCAGGGACAGCGGATCCAGCTCCAGGCCCACCACCCGGCCGGCGAGCGCGCCCTCGGTGTTGAGCCGCGCCGCGTGCCGGCCGTGGCCGCAGCCCAGGTCCACCACCGGGCCCTCCACGTCCGCGAACGCCCGGGACAGGTACTCGACTTCCCGGGCCGTCACCGCCTCGGAGAGGTACGGCAGCGTGCTGCGCAGGTACAGCTCTCCGAAGAAGTCGCTCACGGCCCGTCAGCGCTTGAGGGCGGGCAGCTTCTCGCGCAGGCGGCGCACGGCTTCGTCCAGCACGCCGTCCGTCTTGCAGAAGGCGAAGCGCGCGAAGCGCTGTCCCAGGTGCCGGTGCTCCGGGCCGTAGAAGACGCTGGGCGGGATGCCCGCGACCCCCACCTCCGTCACCAGGTGCCGGCAGAACGCGACGTCGTCCTCGAAGCCGTAGCCGCGGATGTCCGCGAGGATGAAGTAGCTGCCCTCCGGCGAGTACGCCTGGAGCCCCGCCGCGCGCAGGCCCGTGAGCAGCCGTTCGCGCCTGGCGGTGTAGAGCGCCGTCAGCTCCTGGAAGTAGCTGTCCGGCAGCCGCAGCGCCACGGCCATGGCGGCCTGGAACGGCGACGCGGTGGCGAAGGTGACGAACTGGTGCGCGCGCTGCACCGCGTCCCTGAGCGGCGGCGGCGCGATGATCCAGCCAACCTTCCACCCCGTCAGGCTGAAGGACTTGCCCGCGCTGCTCACCGTCACCGTGCGGTCCGCGAGCACCGGCACCGTGGCCGCGCGGAGGTGCTTCGCGGGGGCGAAGACGATGTGCTCGTAGACTTCATCCGCCAGCACCTTCACGTCGTGCTCGGCGCAGAGGTGGCCCAGGAACTCCAGCTCCTCGCGCGTGAAGACCTTGCCCGTGGGGTTGTGCGGCGAGTTGAGGATGAGCAGCCGCGTCTTCGGACCGAAGGCGGCGCGGACCTCATCGCGGTCGAACCACCAGGTGGCGTGCTCCGCGTCCGGCGGGCGCAGCGGCACGTAGCGCGGCGTGGCGCCCACGAAGGCGATGTTGGCGTCGTACGAGTCGTAGAACGGCTCGAAGGCCACCACCTCGTCGCCCGGATCCACCAGGCCCAGGATGACGTCGAGGATGGCCTCCGTCGCGCCGCTGGTGACGGTGACCATGGTGTCCGGGTCCACGGCGTGGTTGTAGAAGCGCTGCGAGTGCTCGGCGATGGCGTTGCGCAGGTCCTTGGCGCCCGTGCCGGGGGCGTACTGGTTGACGCCGCCCTGGATGGCCTTCCACGCCGCTTCCTTGATGGCGTCCGGCCCGTCGAAGTCCGGGAACCCCTGCCCCAGGTTCACGGCCTGGTGCTTCAGGGCCAGCGCGCTGAACTCGGAGAAGACGGTGGTGCCGAAGCGGGAGACGCGCTGCGCGAGCACGGGCCGGGGGGACATGGGTCAGGCCTCTGGAGGCCAGCGCACGTCCACCCCGAACCCCGGGGCGACCGGCTGGCGGTTCAGGGCCGGACGATAGCGTCCGCGGGCACGGAACGCGCGCCTTGTTCCACCGCGCGCTGCCGGGCGGAGCGGGACAGGGCCAGCGCCAGCCCCGTCACCACCATCACCAGGGGCACCGCGCAGATGAGGTCGATGGCGTAGTGGAACCGCCCCGCCAGCGTCGCGAAGATGAGCCCCATGCCCGGGAAGAGCATCACCCAGAAGAAGCGCCGGGCGAACCGGAAGGCGTAGAAGAGCACCACCAGCATCACCCCGGTGTGCCCGGACGGGAAGCAGTCCCGGGTGTACACCGGCGTGCGCATCATGGACTCCAAGAGCGGCGTGAGGATCCACCCCTGCGTCGCCGGACTGTCGAACGCGCCGATGAGGAAGTACCGGGGCCCCACCGCGGGCACCAGCGAGTACGCCGCGTAGTTGAAGCCCAGGAGCAGGCCCAGCCCCAGCAGGTACTCGTCGAAGCCGGGCGTGGCTCCCCTGCCCCGGGCGTACAGATAGATGCCCAGGAGCAACGGCCAGATGAAGTGCCCGTAGTAGCAGAGCATCAGCACGTCGTTGGCCCAGGGCGGAATCGCGTGCGCCAGCGCCACCGAGACCTGGAAGCCGAACAGCTTCTGATCCACCGCGACGAGCTGGGCGTCCTTCAGGACCGGGTTCATCCAGTCCACGATGGGCCCCAGCCACCCGTGGGCGAGCGCCGACACCGGCAGGAGCCAGAAGTCCGCCACGATGGCAAGGAGCGGCTGGCGCGGGAAGCGCGCCTCCAGCATGCGCACGGCCGGCAGACCCAGCGCGAAGAAGAGGAAGAGGAGCGCGTTGCGGCCGGAGTGCGGCGCCCAGCGGGCCGGGCCCACGCACATCAGGGCGGCCACCGAGCAGGCCACCATGAGGACGAGGTCCACCTGCCGGAAGCGCACGAGCGCTTCGTCCGACGACGCCACTGAAGGCCGCACGCGGCCCTCGCTGAATGACCAGATGCTCACGCCGATTTGCGCTCCCCCGGCGACTCGGCCGGCAGCTCGCCGGCGCCCCCGAGATTGAGGCTCCGCACCACCGCGCCCGACTCCGGCGCCACCGCGGACCGCCGCCCCTTCCACCGCTCCAACAGCGCCAGCATCGCCGGGAAGAACACCGTCGTTCCCAGGAAGGTGCTCACGACCCCCAGTAGGGCAATCTGTCCGATGCTGCGCAAGCCCTGATGGTTCGCCACCAGGAGCGCTCCGTAGCCCGCCGCGTTGGACAGCGTGGCCACCACCGCCGCGAAGCCGGTGTTGCGAACCACCCGGCCCAGCGACCCGGGGCCCTCCTCCTCGTACCGGTGGAACAGGTGCACCGAGTTGTCCACCGCGATGGCCAGCAGGTTGGGCAGCACCACCGCGTTGATGAAGTTGAGCTGGACGTCGAACAGGTACATCCCGCCCGCCAGGCACGTCATGCCCAGGAACAGCGGGCCCGCCACCAGCAGCGCGCGCTTGAAGCTGCGCAGGCTGGCCAGGATGACCAGGAACACCACCACCGCCGCGGACCAGAGGATGAACGGCCCGTCCATGCGCACCAGCGAGAAGATGCGCGCGGCGATGCGGTTGCTGTCCAGCACCGCCAGGTCGATGCCCTTCGCCTTCGCCCCGGCCACCACCTCATCCAGCTGCCCCGCCCAGCGGTGCAGGTCCTGCGTGTCGTAGTTGGACACGGACGGGAACAGCAGGAGGAACATCCCCTTGCCATCCAGCGCCTCGAAGCGGCGGCGCGCCTCCACCGGCAGCTGATCCAGGCCGTAGGGCTTCGCGTCCACCATCTCCCGCAGGTCCTTCACGCGCGGGTCCTCCTGGGCGGACTTCGGCAGCCCGTCCAAGAGCGCCCGGATGCGGCCCATCTCCACCTCGTGGCCCGCCACGTCGGAGGGCACCAGGTCGCTCAACGACGCGGTGCGCAGGAACACCGAGTTGTCGCCGTTCTTCGCCTTCACCTGGGCGATGACGGCCTCCACCTCGCGGACCTGCTCCAGCGTGTCCACCGCGAGGATGGCCGGGTTGAGCGGCGAGCCGATCTGCTCCGTGATGTGGTCGTCCAGCCGCGACGCCGGCGAGTCACCCTTCAGGTTGCGCAGGTTGGTCTCGAAGCCCAGCCGGGGCGCGATGCCCACCGAGTACGCCGCGAAGCCCACCACCGACAGCGCCACCGCGACGATGACGCCCGTGGGCCAGCGCCGCCACTCCTTCGCGGGAGCCGCGACGGGAGCCTGCTCCACGACCGGCGCGGAGGCCTGGACGGTGGATGCCGCATCGCGGCGGAACGGGCGGATGCGCTCCGCGATGGCGAGCAGCGACGGGCCCAGCGCGTACGCGGACAGCACCGCCATCAGCACGCCCACGCCCGCGAGCAGGCCGAACTGCTGGAAGGCGTGGAACTGCGCCAGCACCAGCACGAAGAACGCCGCCGCGTTGGTGAAGGCGGACGTGAGCGCCCCGCTGAAGGTGCCGCGCACCGCCGCCGTGAGCGCTTCCTTCACGCCCAGCTGCTCGCGCTCCTCCCAGTAGCGCATGGCCAGGTGGACGCCGTACTCGATGCCCAGGCCGATGAGGATGGCGACGAGGAAGCCCGTCACGATGTTGAGGTGGCCGATGGCGCCCTGCGCGAACGCGAACGTCAGCATCAGCCCCACCATCACCGGCACGCCCACCACCGCCAGCGCGGAGATGCGCCGGGTGGCCAGCAGGATGAGCCCTACGGCAATGAGCGCGGACAAGAGGCCCGCGTTGGACAGGTCGCGGCGCATCACCGCGTCCTCTTCGATGCGGTTCTGGAAGTTGCCCGTGGCCTCCAGCGTCACGCCCGGGTACTTCTCCGCCGCGAGCTGGCGGCCCGCGTCGAACACCGTGGCCACGAAGTTCCGCGCGAACTCCAGGTCCCCCGCCGTCCCGGACGGCTTGATCATCAGGTAGACCTCGGTGCCCTCCTTGTTCGCCAGCGTCTCCGGCAGCGCCGTCGTGTCCGGGGTGTGCTTCTTCGCGATCTCCTCGAAGGTGGGCGGCGCCTCTTCCGTGTCCAGGTCCACGAAGAGGGGGCTGGCGCGCTCCTTCTCGTAGCGGACGCGGGCCTCCAGGTCCTGACGCAGCGAGGCGACCTCCGCCGTGGGCAGCAGAAGCAGGCCGTGGCGGCGGAAGAAGGCCACGTCATAGTGGTGCTCGACGTAGCGGACCGTGGGCAGGGCCTCCAGGCGCTTCTGGAACTCCGTGGCGTAGGCCTTCAGGGCCTCCGGGGCCGCCCCCTTGGCCATGATGACCAGGTAGCCGTCTCCACCCGCCTTCTCTGACACGCGTGTCAGGTCCCGGACCTCCGGGGCACCCTCCGGGAGGAGCTCCACGAACGAGCCGCGGAACTCCAGACGCGAGGCGAAGAAGCCCGCCGCGGCCGTCACCAGGGCGACAGCGAGCAGCACCTGCCAGGGGCGCGACATCGCTGCCTGGATGAAGCCCTCGAACCATCGCTGACGTCGTGATTGAGACACCGTCTGCTCCTCTGATGCCGGCCGGCAAAGCAATAAGCCGGCCATGATCCAGGCCCCCGGAACAGACGGCCCCTTGCGACCCATTCCCCATGTGAACCCATGTGTGCCCTGGGTGCTGGAGCATCCACTGGCGAACGAAGGTCCGGGGGCGCGGCGTGCCACCAATGCGGCATGACTGTCAAGGCGCGCCCTGACACGGATGCCCCACACGCGATGCGATGGGACCGTCCCCGCCTTGACAGTGCGGTTTTCCCTCTTTATTGACCCCCTCGCGTCGTCCCCCTGGGTGTTCGCGCGGCCGGGCAATCCGAACCTGGAACGCGCCCTGCACATGGAAAGCGGCTCGGATCACACCCTCCGACGCGTAAGAAAGACCACCATGAGCGACGTGTTCGACAAGTGCCGTACCTGGAAGGACTACCGCATCGCCAAGGCCACGGGGCTGTACCCGTACTTCCGGGCCATCGAGGCGTCGCACGGTTCCACGGAGGTGGAGATCGAGGGGCGGCGGGTCATCATGGTGGGTTCGAACAACTACCTGGGCCTGGCGGCGGATCCGCGCGTGAAGGAAGCGGCCATCAAGGCCACGGAGAAGTTCGGCACCACGTGCTCCGGTTCGCGCCTGCTCAACGGCACGCTGGCGCTGCATGAGGAGCTGGAGGCGCGGCTGGCGAAGTTCCTCAACCGCGAGGCGGCCATCGTCATCTCCACCGGGTTCCAGACGAACCTGGCGCTGGCGTCCATCCTGGGCCGTCACGACATCGTGTTCAGCGACCGCGCGAACCACGCGTCGCTGGTGGACGGCGTGCGCCTGTCGTTCGCGACCGAGCGCAAGTTCCGCCACAACGACATGGATCACCTGGAGCAGCTGCTGGCCGCGGCGGAGCCGGGCGCCGGGAAGATCATCGTCACGGACGGCGTGTTCTCCATGGAGGGCGACGTCTGCAACCTGCCCCGCATCGTGGAGCTGTCCAAGCAGTACAACGCCCGCGTGATGACGGATGACGCCCACGCCATGGGCGTGCTGGGCGAGCTGGGCCGGGGCACCTCCGAGTACTTCGGGCTGGAGAAGGACGTGGACCTGGTGATGGGCACGTTCTCCAAGAGCTTCGCGTCGCTGGGCGGCGTGCTCGCGGGCCCCTTCGAGGTCATCAACTACATCCGCCACAAGGCGCGCTCGGTCATCTTCTCCGCGTCCATGACGCCCGCGTCCATCGCGGCGGCGCTGAAGGCGACGGAGATCATCGAGGCGGAGCCGCAGCGCCGCGAGCGCCTGCTGGACATCGCGGAGAAGATGCACAACGGCTTCCGCGCCATGGGCTTCGACACGGGCGTGTCGGTGACGCCGGTGGTGCCGGTGCACATTGGCGACCAGGTGAAGTGCTTCCGCTTCTGGCGCGCGCTGCACGAGGCGGGCGTGTTCGCCAACCCCGTCATTCCGCCGGCGGTGGAGGCGGGCCACGCGCTGATCCGCACCAGCTACATGGCCACGCACACGGACGCGCAGCTGGATCAGGTGCTGGACACCTTCGAGAAGATCGGCCGCAAGCTCAACGTCATCCCGGAGACGCGCCCCACGGTGTACGAGCCGGTGAAGATCGCCCGGCCGGGCAGCGCGGTGCGCAGCAACAAGGCGAGCGAGACGTGGGCGGCGGGCAGCGCGGGCCTGCTCGCGGACAAGGGCTTCAGCCTGGAGCAGCTGTCGCGGATGTCGTCGCGGGAGATGGCCGGGAAGTTCTTCGACGCGGTGGAGCAGCTCACCTGGCGCGCGGCGAACCTGCAGCCGGAGGACCTGCGGCGGCTGGGCGGCGCGCCCAAGAAGCTGTGGGAGAAGCGCAGCGAACTGGGCGGCGTGCTCCTGGAGAAGGGCGCCCAGCTCTTCATGCGCAACGGCAGCGACAGTTCCGAAGGCGGCAACCAGGCCGAAAGGAACTGAGCCCCACCCATGGCCCGCCCCGCCAAGCACGAAGACGCAGCCTCCTCCCCTACTTCCATGCCCTCCGACGTGCAGGTGACCCCTGTGCGCGGCGCGGCGGACCGGACGGCGTTCATCCGGCTGCCGTACTCGCTCTACCGTGACGACCCGAACTGGGTGCCGCCGCTGGAGATGGAGCGCCGCGACTTCCTGGACCCGAAGAAGAACCCCTTCTTCGACTACGCGGAGGTGGAGCTGTTCCTCGCGCGCCGCGGGCAGGACGTGGTGGGCCGGGTGGCGGCCATCAAGAACCCGCGCCACATGGAGTTCCACGGCACGAAGGAGGGCTTCTTCGGCCTCTTCGAGTGCGTGAACGACGCGGGCGTGGCCCGGGGCCTCCTGGACGCGGCCGGCGCGTGGCTGAAGGCGCGCGGCATCGACACCGTGCTGGGGCCGGCCAACTTCTCCTCCAACCAGGACTGGGGCCTGCTCGTGGAGGGCTATGAGAGCCCTCCCGCGCTGATGATGCCCTACAACCCGGCGTACTACGCGGGCCTGCTGGAGGCGTGCGGCTTCACCAAGGCGAAGGACCTGTTCGCCTTCGAGCTGTCCTCGTCCACGCCGCCGCCGGAGAAGGTGGCGCGCATCGCGGAGAAGATCCGCCAGCGCGAGGGCGTCACCGTGCGCGCGGTGAACCTGAAGGACTTCCCCGCCGAGGTCGCCCGCATCAAGCAGATCTACAACGCGGCCTGGGAGAAGAACTGGGGCTTCATCCCCTTCACGGACCGCGAGTTCGAGCACATGGCCAAGGAGATGAAGGCCATCGTGCGTCCGGAGCTGCTGCTCATCGCGGAGGTGAAGGGCGAGCCCGTGGCCTTCTCCATGACGCTGCCGGACGCCAACGCGGCGTTCAAGGCGGCCAATGGACGGCTCACCACGTTCGGCCTGCCCATTGGCCTGGTGAAGCTGGTGCTGGCGTCGCGCAAGCTCAAGCGGCTGCGCCTGCTCACGCTGGGCATCAAGGAGGGCTACCGGCGCCGCGGCCTGGACGCCATCCTCTACCTGGACACCCTGCGCACCGCGAAGGAGCTGGGGTACACGGGCGGCGAGATTTCGTGGACGCTGGAGGACAACCACCTGGTCAACCGCGCCATCGAGTCCATGGGCGGCCAGCGCTCCAAGACGTACCGCGTGTACCAGCGGCCCGTCTGACGTCCTGAAACGCTTCCGCCCGGGCGCTTTGGGCACCCGGGCGGAAGGCAACACCGTGAAGCGGGGGGCTACTTCGCCTGCGGCGCGGCTCCGGAACCCCCGGCGGCGGACTCCTTCACGGACGCCGCGCTGGTGTTGGCGTTCTCCTTCTCCAGCTGGGCGCGCTTGGACTTGAGCGTCGTCAGCAGGCCGTCAAAGCCCTTGGTGGAGAGGATCTTCTTGAACTGGCCGCTGTACGTGTCCACCAGCGACACCTCGTCGGTGATGACGTCGTAGATGCGCCAGTCGGCCTTGGGCGTGGCCTTGTAGAGGCGGTAGTTCACGGGCACCTGGTCCGTCTTCACGGTGAGCTCGGTGTCGACCGTGGCCTCGGTCCCCTGGATGCTCTCCTTGCCGTACTTCACGTCCGCCTTCGCCTGGCCGATGGCCTTCTGGGCGTACGAGGCACGCAGCAGGCCCGTCATGGTCTCGGTGAACTCCTTGCGCTGGGCGGCGGTGAGGCCCGTCCAGGCCTTCTCGCCCAGGGCGCGCTTGGCGAGCTCCTCGAAGTCCACGAAGGACTCCACGACGGTCGCCAGGGACTGCACGTTGGCGCCAGGGGCGTTGGCCGCCTTCTGCACGGCGGCGTTGCCGTTCTTCACCACATTGAGCGGGCTCACGGGAGCGGCGGCAAGCAGCGTGGCGGCAAGCAGGGAAGCAATCATAGCGATGAAGCTCCGGGTTGAAGTTCAGGTGTGACGACACCTGTGAGGACTGGCAGCCTGAAAGGGTTATTCATCCGCCGTGGGGACGGCACCGGTGACCCGGGCGAGTGACGCCAACCCGACGCGCACGTCGTGCCAGCTCTTGCCGCGCTCGGCGGAGGCCTGGGCCAGCGCGGTGAAGGCGTCCACCAGCTCACGCGTGTCGCCGGTGCCCAGGTCGAAGGCGGCGTAGGCGGCGGTGGCCCAGCGCTTCGCGTTCTTCTCCGCCTCCGTGAAGGACTTCGCGCGCGCGTAGGCCGCGGCGAGCTGGCTCTGCACCTGCGTCACCTCCAGCCGGATGCCCGCCTTGAGCGTCAGCTCCTGCGCGTGCATCTTGTCCAGCTCCGCGCGGGCCTGCTCCAGCTGCGCGTCCTTGATGGGGATGTCGAAGGTGCCCCGGATGACCAGGCCCAGGCCCGCGGTGCGGTCGTTGAACGGGTCGTACGCGAAGGGGCTGCGCTGGCGCGTGGCGCTGCTCGTCCAGCGCACGTCGTAGTAACCCGCGAGCCCCAGGTCCGGGTAGTAGCTGCGCTCGCGGATGATGACCTCCTGCTCGCGCGCGATGATGCCCGCGGCGATGGCCTTCAGCTCCGGGCGGCGCTCGTTGGCCTGCTTCAGCGAGGTCTCCAGGTCGGGCACGTTCACGTCGCCCTGGAGCGGCAGGTCCTCCTCCATCACCTCCACCTGCTCGTCCGGGCCCGCGTTGGCGAGCAGCCGGATGGCGGTGAGCGCGAACTGCTCCCCCTGGATGGCGGTGGCACGCTGCGACTCCACCAGCTGGCGGAAGTACCCCAGCTTGTAGGTGTCCACCTTCGTCACCTGATCCGAGTCCTCCTTGAGGAGCGCGTCGATCTTGTCGCCCGCGTCCTTGAGGCGCTTGGACACGTCCTCCAGCTGCTTCATGCCGGCCCGGGCCAGCTGGTAGCCGTAGTACGCCTGCGCGGCCTGGAAGCCCGCTTCCGCGCGCACGCGCTCGCGCAGCGCCGCGCCCACCTTGGGGCCCTGCTCTCCCGCCTTCTCCAGCGCGGAGAGCTTGCCGAAGGTGTACAGCGGCAGCACCGCGTTGCCGGTGGAGAACACCGTCACGCCCACGTTGCCGAAGTTCCAGTCGCCCTCCAGCGACGCCTCCGTGGTGGGCGGGCCGCCCAGGCCGTTGTTGCGCGCCTCGGGGACGGGACCGCCCGCGCCCAGGGTGATCTCGAACCGGGGGAACCAGGCCCAGCGGGCTTGATCGTAGAGCGCCTGGAACTTGCGCAGCTCCGCGCTGGCCTCCGCCACGCGCGCGTCCTGCGTGCGCGCCCGCGCCACCAGCTGGGCCAGGGTGATGGGCCCCTTCAGGGGCTTCGCGGCCTGGGAGGTGCCCGGGGCCTGGGCCTCCTCCGGGGGGCCCCGGGGCCTGCCGGGGGTGAGGTCGCCGCGCGCGCCGTCGCCCGAGCCGGGGGAGATGGGGGACGTGCCCAGGTCCTGCGCGCCCGGGGTGGCGGCGGCCGGCCTGGGCGTGCCGGTGGTAGCGCCCTGGGCGGCGTTGCCCGGCTCGGCGGCAGGGCCAGGGTTCACGGCGGCGGGGCCCGGCAGCGGCGCGCGCGTGCCGGGGGTGGGGTTGGCGGCGGACGAACCGGTGCCCGAGGGCCCGGGGGCCGGGGTGGTGCCGGGCGAGGGGGTGGGCACGGTGCCCGGGGACAGGTTGCCGGGCGAGGGGGCCGCGGTCCCCGGCGCCCCCGTTCCAGGAGCATTCGAGGGAGCCGTCGTGGGCGAGATCTGCGCGCCCGCCACGCCACCGGTGAGCATCATTGCCACTGCGACGACCTTGCCGACTTCTCTGCCCATGCTGTGGTCCGCCTCGTGTGCGGCCGGGCATATCCGGAAGCCCGCGACGGCGCAGCATTTCTGTGCAGAGGGCGTAACAGTCGCGGACATTCCGTTCAGACAACGCTTGGTGGGCGCGGGCAACGAACGCAGAATCCCGCGCCGGTTTCGACGCCTTCCTTCAAGGAAAACCCCATGGCCTACACCGACCGCGTCAAGCAGATCCTCTCCTGGTATCCCTCCGACAATCCCGGCACGCTGACGAACCTGGCGCGCCTCCTGAACCACGGCACGCTCGCCGGCACGGGCAAGCTGGTCATCCTGCCGGTGGATCAGGGCTTCGAGCACGGCCCCGCGCGCTCCTTCGGTCCCAACCCCGCCGGGTATGATCCGGACTACCACGCGCAGCTGGCCATCGAGTCCGGCTGCAACGCGTACGCGGCGCCGCTGGGCTTCCTGGAGGCCATCGCGGGCAAGCTGGCCGGCGAGATTCCCCTCATCCTGAAGGTGAACAACTCCGACTCGCTGGCCAAGACGGCCGCGCCCATGTCCGCGGTGACGTCGTCCGTGAAGGACGCGGTGCGCCTGGGCTGCACGGCGGTGGGCTACACCATCTACCCGGGCTCCGCGGCCCGCAACGAGCAGTACCAGGACCTGCGCGACATCATCGCGGAGGCCAAGTCCTACGGCCTGCCCACGGTCCTCTGGGCCTACCCGCGCGGCGCCCTGACCAAGGAGGGCGAGACGGCCATCGACGTGGTGGCGTACGCGGCGCAGATCAGCGCGCAGATGGGCGCGCACATCATCAAGGTGAAGCCGCCCACGGACTTCCTGGAGCAGGCGGAGGCGAAGAAGGCCTTCGAGAAGGCGAACATCTCCACCAAGACGCTCGCGGACCGCGTGCGCGAGGTGGTGCGCTCCGCGTTCAACGGCAAGCGCATCGTCATCTTCTCCGGCGGCGAGGCGAAGGAGACGTCCGCCCTCATGGAGGACATCAAGCAGATCCACCAGGGTGGCGGCTTCGGCTCCATCATGGGCCGCAACGCCTTCCAGCGTCCGCACGACGAGTCCATCAAGCTGCTCAAGGACGTGATGAACGTCTTCGCGGGCAAGTAGTCCCCGCGCGCGGTCATCCGTGGCGTGGCGCCCTTCCCGGCCGGACTCCTCGCGGGACGGGCGCCATGCTCGCGGAAGCGTTTCGCCGTGAACGCAGGCAGGCTGGCAGGTCCTGGAGCGGCCGGCCTCCCACGTTCCTCCAATGGCCTCTCCGAGGCGCTTCGATTACGCAACGGGGATGAGTCACGGATCCAGGACGTCCGGTGGGCACGGCGCGAACGCACCCGCGCCGCAGCCGGACGACGCCGACCGCGCGGCGGCTCGGGAGGTGCTCGCCGGCGGCGGCGAGATGGGCGCCCTGATGCGCGCCATGGACTGGTCCAAGACGCCGCTGGGTCCGGTGTCCGCCTGGCCGCAGTCCCTGCGCACCCTCACCAGCGCCTGTCTCAACTCGCGCTTCCCCATGATGATCTTCTGGGGGCCGGAGCTGGTGAAGCTCTACAACGACGCGTACCGGCCCATGCTGGGCGGCAAGCACCCCTTCGCCATGGGGCGGCCCGGGCGCGAGGTCTGGGCGGAGATCTGGGACATCATCAGCCCGATGATCCAGCAGGTCCGGGCCGAAGGACGCGCCACGCTGGCGGAGAACCAGCAGCTCTTCCTGGAACGCGAAGGCTTCCTGGAGGAGACCTACTTCACCTTCTCCTACAGCCCCGTGCTCGACGAGTCGGGGGGCGTGGGCGGGGTGCTCGACACGGCAGTGGAGACCACCAGCCAGGTGCTGGACGCGCGCCGGCTCCGGACGCTGCAGGAGGTGGCATCACGCGCGGGAGGGAGTCTTCGCATCCACGACGCCTCCACGCGCGGCATGGAGGCGCTCGCCACCAACCCCGCGGACCTCCCGTTCGCGCTGCTCTACCTCGTGGAGGCGGACGGCACGCGGGCGCGGCTGGAGGGGCACATGGGCCTGGAGGCGGACTGCGCCTTCTGTCCCAGGGAGGTGAGCCTGGAGCCGGGCGCGGCCTCCCCCTGGCCCCTGGCCCAGGTGATCCGCTCCGGGCAGGCCGAGCAGGTCCAGGGACTGGAAGCCCGCTTCGGTCCCCTCCCCCTGCGAGACGGCGTGCCGCAGCCGGGCTCCGCGCTCGTCCTGCCCATGGCCCGCCCCGGCGAGTCGAATCCCGCGGGCGTGCTCGTGCTGGGCATGTCCCCGCGGGTGCCCGCGGATGCGTCGTACCGGTCGTTCCTGGAGCTGGTCGCCAACGGACTGGGCGCGGCCATCGCCGGGGCCCGCGCGCACGAGGACGCCCGGCGTCAGGCGGAGGCCCTGACGGAGCTGGACCGGGCGAAGACGGCCTTCTTCTCCAACGTCAGCCACGAGTTCCGCACGCCGCTGACGCTGATGCTGGGGCCGCTGGGGGACGTGCTCGCGGATGGCGAGCACCCGCTGGAGCCCGCGCACCGCGAGCGGCTGACGATCGTCCAGCGCAACAGCCAGCGGCTGCACAAGCTGGTGAACAGCCTGCTCGACTTCAGCCGCCTGGAGGCGGGCCGCATGCGGGCCACCTTCGAGCCCACGGACCTGGGGCCGCTCACCGCAGGGCTCGCGAGCGCGTTCGACTCGCTGGCGAAGAAGGCGGGGCTGCGGCTCCAGGTGGACTGCCCTTCCCTGTCCACCCCCGTCTGGGTGGACCCCGAGCTCTGGGAGAAGGTCGTCCTCAACCTCCTCTCCAACGCCTTCAAGTTCACCTTCCAGGGCACCCTCGCCGTCCGGCTCCGCGAAGAGGACGGCCGGGTGGAGCTGTCCGTCAGCGACACGGGCACGGGCATCCCCGCGAACGAGCTGCCCCGCGTCTTCGACCGCTTCCACCGGGTGGAGGGCGCGCGGGGGCGCAGCCATGAAGGCAGCGGCATCGGGCTGGCGCTCGTACGGGAGCTGGTGGAGCTGCACGGCGGCCGCGTCTCCGTGGAGAGCACGCCGGGCCAGGGCAGCACCTTCACCGTCTCCCTGCCCACCGGCACGGCGCACCTGCCGCCGGAGCAGCTGAGGTCCACCTCGCGGGAGGCCGTCCGGGCCCAGGGGCCGGAGAGGTTCGTGCAGGAGGCGGCGCAGTGGTTGATGGACGCGGGCGTCACGCCCGCGCCCGTGCCCATCCCGGAGGCGCCGCTGGGAGCCGTGCGGGGGCACGTGCTCATGGCGGACGACAACGCGGACATGCGCGACTACGTGCGGCGCTCGCTGGAGGGGCGCTTCACGGTGGAGACGGTGGCGGACGGCGCCGCCGCCCTGGCCGTGGTGCGGGAGCGCCCCCCGGACGTGGTGCTGTCGGACGTGATGATGCCGGGGCTGGACGGCTTCGGGCTCCTGCGCGCGCTGAAGTCGGATCCCCGCACGGCCTCCGTCCCCGTCATCCTCCTGTCCGCGCGCGCGGGAGAGGAGGCGAAGGTGGAGGGCCTCAACGCCGGCGCGGACGACTACCTGGTGAAGCCCTTCGGCGTGCGGGAGCTGGTGGCCCGCCTGGAGGGAACGGTGAACGCCGCGCGGGGACGCGCCCAGCGAGAGGAGCTGCTCAAGGCGCTCAAGCTGTCGGAGATGCGCTACCGGCTGGCCACCCGGGCCACGAAGGACGCCGTCTGGGACCTGGACCTGAGCACCCAGCAGCTCACCTGGAGCGAGGGCATCTACACGCTCTTCGGCTACGCGCCCGGCACGGTGTCCCCCGGGCTGGACTGGTGGACGGACGCCGTCCACCCGGAGGACCGCGCGCACGCCATCGAAAGCCTCCACGCCGCCGCGGAAGCGCCCGAAGGCAGCGACTGGCGCGCCGAGTACCGCTTCCGCAAGGCGGATGGCACCTATGCCCAGGTGGAGGACCGGGGCTGGGTGGTGCGCGATGCCGCCGGCACGGCGCTGCGCATGGTGGGCGCCATGCAGGACGTCACCCTGCGCAAGGCCGCGGAGGACGCCCTGCGTCGCAGCGAGGAGGAGTTCCGCACGCTCGCGGAGGCGCTGCCGGAGGCCGTCTTCGTCACCGCCCCGGATGGCTCGGTCACCTACGTGAACGGCGTGCTGACGGAGCAGACCGGCGTGAGCGCGGAGACGCTGTTGGACCGGGGCTACCGGCAGGTCATCCATCCGGACGACCTGCCCTCCAGCGGCCGGGCCTGGGTGGAGGCCCTGAAGCACGGCGACCGCTACCAGGCCGAGCACCGGGTGCGCTACCGGGACGGCCTGTACCGCTGGCACCTGGTGCGCGCCATGTCCGTGAGGGACGCGGAGGGCCGGATCATCAAGTGGGTGGGCACGTCCATGGACGTCCACGAGCTGCGCCAGGCCCAGGCCCAGCAGCAGCAGCGCGCGGACTTCGAGCAGCAGCTCATCGGCATCGTGAGCCACGACCTGCGCAACCCCGTGAGCGCCATCCTCCTGGGCGCCGCCAGCCTGATGCGCCGCGAGGAGCTGGACGAGCGCAGCACCAAGGCCGTCAGCCGGATCCAGTCCGCCGCGGAGCGGGCCCACCGGATGATCCGCGACCTGCTCGACTTCACCCAGGCGCGCCTGGGCGGCGGGCTGCACATCCAGCGGCGCGCGTCGGACCTGCACGAAATCGTGGACGGCGTGCTGGAGGAGATCGAAGCCACGCACCCGGACCGGGAGATCCGCCGGCGCCGGAGCGGCAGCGGCCTGGGCGCGTGGGACCCCGACCGGCTGGGGCAGCTGGCCCAGAACCTGGTGACCAACGCGCTGAAGTACAGCCCCCGGGACACCGCCGTCCGGGTGGAGACCCACGGCGAGGCCGGCACCGTGACGCTGTCCATCCACAACGAGGGGGCCCCCATCCCCCCGGAGCGGATGGGCCGCCTCTTCGAGCCACTGCAGCGCCCCAGCGGAGAGGTGGACCACAGCAGCCGGAGCATCGGCCTGGGGCTCTACATCGTGAAACAGCTGGTGGAGGCCCACGGGGGCATCATCACCGTGGAGTCCACCGCCGAGGCGGGAACCACCTTCACCGTACGGCTGCCCCGCGACGTCCCGGCGAACCCGTAGCAAGGGCGCCGGGGAGCGGTCGCCTCTGCCGGGGGCCGCAAAAGCAAAAGGCCCGCGAGATTTCTCTCGCGGGCCTCTCTCACTTCAGTGTGGAGCTAACCGGGATCGAACCGGTGACCTCTTGAATGCCATTCAAGCGCTCTCCCAGCTGAGCTATAGCCCCTTCTTTGCTGCGTGCTGCCCGGTCCGCCGTGGGGGGCGGTCCGTGCCGTGAGGCGGGGCGACTTCTATGGCTTCTTCGTCCCGGACGCCACAACTTTTTGCGGCTTCGCGACGGTTTTTACCTTCAAACGATCCGCCACCTCTTCTCCTTCCCGGAGCAGGTCGGTGAGGGACGCGGCGTGGTCCGCCGCCGCCTTCTCCGCCGCCGCGATGTTCTGGAGCAGCCGGGCGAAGTTCGCGGGCAGCTCCAGCCGGCCTGCCTGCACGGCCTGCCAGACGGCCTCGCCCAGCTCGCGGTGGGTCTGCTCCTTCTTGTCCTTGAGGAAGGCCGCCTTGCCGTTGGCCCGCGCCAGCTCCGTGTTGCGCTCGACGGCCTCCCGCAGCTTGGCCAGCTTGGACTCGGCCGCCTGGAAGGCTTCGTTGATCTGCCGCATCACTTCCGTCTGCTTCGGATCTGCCGCCACGGCTGTCACCCTCGGGAGAGGAGAAGGTCGTTCGTGCGTAACGTGGCGGCTCGGCGACTGTCAACCCGCCTTGCGGACCAGCCGGGCGGCGAAGAAGCCTCCGCCGGGGACCCGGGGCGGCAGGGCGCGCAGGTAGGGGCCGTCCACTCCCACCTGGAGCTCCGCTGGCCAGCCCTCCCCCACCGGCTCCAGGGCGAAGCCCGGGTGCTTCGCGAGGAAGCCCTCCACCACCGCGTCGTTCTCCTCCGGCAGCACGGAGCACGTGGCGTAGACGATGCGAGAGCCGGGCTTCACCTGCGCGGCCACCTCCGCGAGCAGCTGGGACTGCGTGGCCTGGAACTCCGTGATGGCCTTCGCGGACAGCTTCCACTTCTGATCCGGCTCGCGCGCCAGGGACCCCGTGCCGCTGCACGGCGCGTCCACCAGCACCACGTCCACCGCGTCCAGCGGTACCGGGTGCGGGAACGACACCTGCTTCAGGCCGAACTCGCGAACCCGGTCGCGCGCGTCCGAGAGCCGCCGCTTGGAGCGGTCCCCCGCGAGCACCTTCCCCTTCGCGCCCACCAGGTCCGCGAGCCCCAGCGTCTTGCCGCCGGCCCCCGCGCACACGTCCGCCACGGTGAGCCCTTCCAACGTCGCCCCGGGGGGCAGGCACGCCAGGACGATGAGCTGACTGCCCACGTCCTGCACCTGGAGCCGCCGGGCCTTCATCGTCCGGGACTCGAAGATGCGGTGGCTGGAGTCCGCGACCCGCAGCGCGTCCGGAGCGCCGGGCACCGCCTCCACCGCCACGCCCTCCTCCGCCAGCGCCGCGAGCACCGCGTCGCGAGTGCCCGGGGGCCGCGCGCGGAAGTGCAGCGACGGCTCCTCGTCCAGGGACGCCATCAGCCCCGCGAGCGTTCCTTCCGGATACACCTGCGCCAGCCGCTGCGTGAGCCAACCGGGGAACGAATACCGGGTGGCCAGCCGCTCGACGACGGCCTCCGCGCCCTCCGCTGACGCGGGCTCCGCCAGGGGTTTGGTGGCGAGCCCCTCCAGCACCGCGTCATGCAGCGTGCGCGGCCGCACCGGCCCCGGCAGCTTCACCTCTGGCCCGATGCGCGCCCAGCCCTCGCCACAGAAGAGGCGCCGCCAGAGCGTGTAGCGCACCAGCGCCTGATCCTCCGTGAGCGCGTGCTTTCCCGGGGAATGCCCCAGCTGCCGCGCCGCCAGGTCCAACAGCCGCGTGTGCCGGGACAGCTCGCGCGCCGCCAGGGCCACGAAGCGCCGCTCCTGCCCGCCCAGCCCTTCCGCCTCCCGCAGCGCGGTGGCGAGCGCGGCCTTCAGGGGCTCGCCCTTGAGGACGGCGATGTGCGTCTCCACCGCCGCGGTGGCCGCGCGCCGGGACGGACGCCCCAGACGTGACGGCTCATGCGGCGTGGGCCAGAGGGGAATGTCCACGGATGACCTCTACGCCTGGCCGCGCAGCGGAACGCACACGGCCAGCGCACCGGCCCGCGTCTTCACCTGGGGCGACGCGCCCTGGGAGATGAACAGGTAGCACGGCGCGGCATAACGCTCGCCGTCCAGCTCCAGGTCGCCCTCCAAGAGGAGGACGCCATGGGCGGACCGGGAACGGTTCCAGGGGAAGGCCGCTTCCGCCGCCAGCCGCAGCCAGGTCCGGTCGCTGTCCGGCGCCGAACCAGCACCCTTCACTCCGGGTGATAGCTCAGTCCACTCCGAGGAATCCCCGGCCACGGGCTCCCGGGCGGCGGCGACCACCTGGCGCTTGAGCGCAAGGAAGCGCTCCACCAGCGCCATGATGTCGTCCACCTGGAAGGGCTTGATCAGCAGCGCGTCCGGCACCGAGGGATGCAGGACCTGGGCGACCTCGTCCGGACCAGCGGCACTGACGATGGCCACCGGGTGACGCTGCCGGCGCGCGGCCTCCAGGACGCCCCGGCCATCCGTGTGGCCTCCGGCGATGCGCATGTCGGTCATCACCAGCTCGAAGCGGTCCGCCGCCAGGGCGCGCAGTGCTTCGTCGAGGGTGCCCACCGCCTGCACGTCCGCCAGCTCGGAGACCAGCTCCCCCATTCCTTCACGGAGGCTCGGATCATCCTCGACCAGCAGGACCTTCATCGCGTCTTCCAGCGCGGGGAACAGGGGAGCGCTTTCAAGTTCGGGCGGCCCGGAAGGACGGCATCTCGGGCGCCGGGTCTGCGTTTGAAGATGGCCCTCCCCGGACTCGAACCGGGACGCGGGGTCAGCCGCAGCGGATTTTGAGTCCGCCTCGTCTACCAATTTCGACAGAGGGCCCCTTGGGTGTGAACGAGGCGGCCGAACGTATATCGCGCCTTCGGTTCGTGTGCATCCGAAGATTGCGGCTGTCCACGCACACCGCTAAAGGGGCAGCGCATGTACAACCTCCTCATCTCCCTGGCCGTCGGGCTGGCGGTCGGCGTGCTGGTGAAGTTCGCCGGCGGCTTCTCCTGGTGGGCCGGCATCGTGCCCGGCGTCATCGTCTTCTTCGCCACCTACATCGTGCTCGCCCGCCGGGTCTCCACCCGGGTCCAGGCGCTGATGACGACGGTGCAGAAGGATCTCCAGGGCCAGCCCGCCAACCAGAAGGAGGCCCAGGGCCGCGTGGACCGGGCCGTCCAGACGCTGGAGCAGGGCCTGGTCTGGGACAAGTGGCAGTTCCTCATCGGCCCGGAGATCCACGCGCAGATCGGGATGCTGAAGTACATGATCAAGGATCTGGACGGCGCGAAGCCCCACCTGGAGAAGGCCAGCGGCCGCAACTACATGGCCAAGGCCATGGAGGGCGCCCTGCACTTCCGCCGCAACGACGTGCCCGCCATGAAGGCCTCCTTCGAGGCCGCGGCGAAGAGCGGCAAGAAGGAATCCATCGTCTGGGCCGTGTATGCGTGGTGCCTGCTGCAGCTGAAGGACAAGGACGCAGCCCAGCGAGTGCTCGCGCGCGGCGTGGAGCAGAACCCGTCCGACGAGAAGCTCAAGGGCAGCCTCGCCCAGCTGCAGAACGACAAGCGCCTGAAGATGAAGCCCTACGAGCCGCTCTGGTGGCAGTTCGGTCTGGAGGCGCCGCCGATGATGCCGCCCCAGGGTGGCGGGCGCCGCGTGCAGTTCACGAACCGGCGCTGAAGTCCCGGTGGAAGTGATGGCCCGGCGCCACTGCAATGGCGCCAGGGCCCGCTTCCCCTGCCCGTAGCAACCCTGTCGATGGCGCCGCTTCGAGCGCGCGCCTCCGGGGAGTTCCCAACGGATCAGCCGCTCCATCCCACCTCGGGGCACTGACTCCCGAGCGGCCCGCGCCCGGCAATTCCTACCGTGCGCAGGGAACCCACGCTGCAACGTCTTCCGGCTGTCTTGTTGGCTGTCTCGCCAGCCCCCATGCAACCCCCTGAAAAGAGGCCGTCCCTCGTGTGAAGCGCGGGGCACAGGGCTTGCTCTCGGGCAGGGGCACGCGGGCGACCGGGGCGGACGATTCCCAAAGCCCCCGCGGAGGCGGACGGGCTTGGCAGCCGGAGGTCTCGGGTGAAGTTTGGATGGGTGGGTGGGTGCTTGCAGAACGAGGCGGCGGCGGGTGCGCGTGGGGCGCAAGGGCGTGGGGAGCACCTGGAAGGGCGTGGCGCCCGAGACTTTCGGCCTGCCATTTCGGGTCAGGCGAGCGGAGCGAACCAGTTCATGGAACGGCACGGCCGCAGCAGTGAGCGCGCGCTCCTGCTCATCATCGAGGACGACACCGGCGTGCGCGAAGGCCTGATGGACCTGCTCGCCCCGCGCTTCGACGTGCTGGCCGCATCCGACGCGGACGCGGGCGTGGAGCTGGCGCGCGAGCACCGCCCGGACCTGGTGCTGTTGGATCGGTTCCTGCCCTCCGGGGATGGGCTGGCGGTCCTGGAGACGCTCCAGGGCGACGTGCGCACGGAGACGGTGCCGGTCATCTTCCTCACGGGGGACGCGGACGAGGCGACCCTGGAGCGATGCCTGGAGATGGGCGCCGTGGACTTCATCCACAAGCCGGCGAGCTCGCGCGAACTGCTCGCCCGCATCGACCGCGCGGTGCGCCAGAGCGAGCAGCAGCGCAAGCTCCAGGTGCTGGCGCAGACGGACGCGCTCACGGGCCTGGCGAACTTCCGGGCGCTGTCCGTGCGGCTGGAGGACGAGTTCAAGCGCGCCCAGCGCTACGGCTACGCGCTGAGCGTGGTGGTCATCGACCTGGACCACCTGAAGGCCATCAACGACGGCATGGGCCACGACGTGGGCAACCGCGCCATCCTGGCCCTGGCCACGCTGATGCAGGGCAACCTGCGCGAGTCCGACTTCGCGGCGCGCTTCGGCGGGGACGAGTTCGTCGTGCTGCTGCCGCACCAGACGTCGCTGGAGGCCGCGGTGTTCGCGGAGCGCCTGCGCTCGGAGCTGCGCGGCGTGAACGTGCAGCGCGGTGACGGGCGCCCGGCGCCCTTCGGGTTGAGCATCAGCGTGGGCGTGGCGGACCACACGGCCGACTCCCCGCGTGAGAGCACGGAGGCCTTGCTGAAGGCGGCGGACGCCGCGCTCTACGAGGCCAAGCGGGAGGGGCGCGACCGGGTGGTGGTGTACGGCCAGTCGCTCCACAACACCCCTGCGGCGCAGCGGCACTGACGGCGGGAAGGGAACGAGGGCGCGCGATGAGCGGGACCAGCAAGCTGGCGAGTGGTTCGAGGGTGGCGATCGTCGGCGGCGGCATCGCCGGGGCGGGGCTCGCGGCCTCTCTTCTCTTCAACGGCCGCGCGCGGGGCGTGGCCCTGGACGTGCGCGTCTACGCGGGGGGCACCGAGGAGCGCACCGCGCCCCCTGCCCTGCTCACGCCGGAGTGCCGCTCGCGGCTCGCCGCGCTGGGCTGCCGGATTCCTCCGGAGTGGCGCGCGCATGAGCTGCGCGGCGTGGAGATCATCTCCCAGGGCGAGCGCGAGCTGTTGCCCTGCGCGGCCGGCGGCCTCTGGGTCGTGGATGGCTGGCCCCGGGGCGAAGGCGGCCTGGACATGGTGCGCCACGTGCTGTCCACGGCGGCCAGCGCGCAGGGCGCCCGGTTCGTGAACCGCCACGTGGAGCGCGTGGAACGGCAGGCGCCCGCCCCGGACGCGCCCACGGCGGTGCGCAACGCGGGCCCCCTGGTCGTCCGCGCGCAGGGCAGCGGCGAGCGCTTCCACGCGGTGGCGCTGGCCGCGGGCGCGGGACCTCTTCTGGGTGACGCCTTCTTCAAGGGCTTCAAGCCGGCGCCGTCCATGCCGGCGGTGCAGGCGCGCATCACGGGCGGGATGCCGGGCCGAGACCTGGCGCCGGTGGCGCGGCTGTGGGTTTCGCCGCTGCCTTCCGTGGATGCGCTGTTCCTCATCCCGAGCGCGTCGTCCGTGTACGCGCTGGCCTTTGGCGCGGCGGTGACGCCCGCGGACCTGTGCCAGGTGCTGATGATGGCCGCGCGCGACGGCCTGCTGGAGGAGGGCTTCGAGCTCACCACCCTGGAGACGACGCGCCTGCCCTTCGGCCCCGGCCGCACGCTGGTGGCGCCCGGACAGCTGGCGGTGGGCCCCGCGGCCTTCGGCCACCCGCTGCAGGTGGGCCTGTCGGAGACGCTGGCGTCGTGCAGCCGCGCCGCGGTGGCGCTGCTGGATGGCGGGCTGGACGCACCGTCGCTGGAGCGCCGCTACGTGCGCGACGGGCTGGGCGAGCTGATGGAGGACGCGGCGGCGGGAGCGCGCTCCATCACGTGGCTGCGCCGCGCGGGCAAGCGGGCTCCGGCGGCGTTCGTCGCGGCGCGCGCGAAGCACTCGGCGGGCGGCGTGTACGGCGGCGGCGTCCTGGGGTTGAGCTCCCCCACTCCGCTGGGCCTCCTGTCCGCGGCGCGCTGGTCGGGCGTGCGCGAGGTGGTGGGTTCGTGGCTGCGCACGCCCATCGAGCCCGTGCCCACGCTGGTGCCGGAGGTGGAGCCGGACCTCTACTACGTGGTGGACGACGACGCGGACACGCGTGAGGCGCTCACACTCCTGCTGGAGAGCACCGGCGCGCGCGTGGTGTCCTTCGCGGACGAGCTGGCGCTGTTCTGCGCGGTGGCGCGGCGTCCGCCCACCGCCATCCTGTTGGACGTGGTGCTGCACTGGGTGGACGGCCTGCGGCTGTGTGAAGGCCTCAAGCAGCACCCGCTCACCCGCGACACGCGCGTGCTGGTGATGAGCGGCCTCAACCGTCCGCACGTGCGTCAGCGCGCGCTCGACGCGGGCGCGGAGGCCTTCCTGCCCAAGCCGGTGAACCCGGACCGCCTCCTGTGCCAGCTCACCGGCCGCGTGCCGGACCCGCTCGGCTCGCCGCGCGACGTCATCCGGCCCTCGGTCGTGGAAACATTTGGCGAAGACCGTTTTGCGTCCTGAAACCTACCTGCACGCAACCACGATCACATCGACGGGATAATCCCTACAAAAGCATGAAGCCTCGCACTTCATGCTCCATCCAAAAGGGAATCCCTCATGCTCGCCTCGAAGCTGTCGCGCGTCGGCCAGACGTCGTCCCGGTTGTTCAAGCACGCCCCGGAGCTCACCCGTTCGTTCTCCACGAAGGTCCCGTCGCAGGAGGATCAGGCGCTCAAGGTCCGCGCCGAGCAGAACCGGATCAAGTTCCAGCAGCACGACATCATGAGCGACATCATGCGCGCCGAGGACGGGCGTGACGGCGGCAACAACCAGCTCGCGCCGCGCCTCCGGCCGGACGTGCAGCTGACCCGCCGGGACAACTTCCCCTTCAACGAGCTCCAGCCGAAGTACGACACGCCCAAGTCGGCCATCGACCGTGGCGGCAAGCTGCAGCCGGTGGACGCGAAGGACCGCACGGTGACGCTGACGGCGCACGTGGACGGCGCGAAGGAGACGAAGGCCCACTCGCCCTTCACGTCCTTCAGCGGCGTGCCCGTGGGCGTGGATGGCAGGGCCACGGAGCAGAAGCTCGTGGACAACCCGGACTACGGCCAGAGCCGCATCGTCCACAACCCGGCGCATGACGCGAAGGGCGGAGACGTCTTCGATCAGTTCGACATCCAGCGGGACATCCGCACGTCCACGCATCCGGGCCTGGACGAGACGGCCGTGAACCGCAGCCAGCCGGGCAAGCCCGTGTGGCAGCCGGAGCCGCACGAGCGGCCGATCCTCGCGGACGTCGGCGTGGATCCGACGAAGTCCAGCTTCACCTACCGCGAGCGCGCGAGCATGAACTCCGCGCGGGATCAGGAGTATCTGGTGCGCGGCACCATCCACGACTTCACGCTGGAGCGTCCGGACGCGAAGGGTGATCTGAAGCACGTTGCGCGGGATCAGTTCGCCGACCAGTTCGACGACGCGCACAAGAAGACGAGGTAGGCCGCGCGCCGGTCCTTCGCTGAACACCGGCGTTGGATCCGGGCCGGGGTTGTGGGGTGTCCTCCTGATGCGCAGGGTGGGCACCTCATGATCTCATCCCGCCTCTTCGCAGGTGCCCTGCTGTGCCTGTCCGTCGCGTGCTCGGACAAGACGACGCCCAACACCGGTGATCAAACGCCGCTGGACGCCGCCATCCCCACGCCCCAGGCGCCACCGACGGAAGCCGCGGTGCGGGCGGTGACGGTGCCCAACAACCTGGTGAAGCCCGCGAAGCAGCCCTTCGGTACGGATCGCCTGGCGCAGCTGCGTGTCCCCGCTGGCTTCCAGATAGGCGTCTTCGCGCAGGGGCTCACGAACCCGCGCAAGCTGGCGGTCCGCCCCAGCGGCGCCGTCTACGTCACCGAACGCGAGGCCGGCCGCGTCACCCTGCTGCGCGACACGAACGGCGACGGCGCGGCGGATCAGAACGTCGTCGTGGCGAGCGGCCTGGGCACGAAGAACACGGGCGTGCACGGACTGGCGCTCCAGGGCGACCGGCTCTTCATGATCACGGACACGCAGGTGTTCGTGGCACCGGTGAACGCGGACGACACGCTGGGGGCGCCGACGCTCCTCATCGACCGGCTGCCGGACGCCGGGCAGCACCCCAACCGGACGCTCGCCTTCGGGCCCGACGGCAAGCTGTACGTGTCCGTGGGCAGCACGTGCAACGCGTGCGCGGACGCCAACCCGGAGAACGCCACGCTGCTGCGCTTCGAGCCGGACGGCACGGGCCGCGCCGTGTTCGCAAAGGGGCTGCGCAACACCATCGGGTTCGCGTGGCACCCCGTGTCCGGGCAGCTCTGGGGCATGGACCACGGCTCGGACTCGCGCGGGGATGACTATCCGCCGGAGGAGCTCAACCGCATCCAGGAGGGCGCGGACTACGGCTGGCCGTACTGCCTGGGCAAGCAGGAGCCGGACGAGTTCCTCAGCCAGGAGCCGCCGGACGGCCAGTCGAGGCCGGAGTACTGCGCGAAGACGCAGCCTCCGGCGCTGGAGTACCAGGCCCACTCGGCGCCCATGAGCCTGACCTTCTACACGGGCACCCTCTTCCCCGAGGAGTTCCGCGGCAACGCCTTCGTGGCGATGCGCGGCTCGTGGAACCGCAACCCGCCCACCGGCTACAAGGTCGTCCGCGTGCGCTTCGACGCGCAGGGCACGCCCACCGCGTTCGAGGACTTCGCGACGGGCTGGCTCGGCACGGGCGGCACCACCCAGTTCGCCCGTCTGGCCGACACGGTCATGGCCGCCGACGGCTCGCTGCTCGTCACGGACGACGCGAACGGCGTCATCTACCGCATCGGCTACGCGGGCTGAACTTCACCCGCCGATATCACTTGTTCACCCCGAGTGAATTGACGCCAGGGGTGTCCGGGCGCTCGCTCAAGCCTCCACGCGATGCAGTCCCCGCCGCAGGATGAGCGAGCCGGACATCATCGAGATGCCGCGGAAGAAGACGGCGAGCCCCACCATCGTGCCCACGAGCCACACGGAGGACGAGGGCCATCTGGCCATCACGCTGAGGCCCAGGACCAGGGAGATGAGGCCGTAGGCCAGGTCCCATCCCCACTGGAAGTAGCGGTCCATGACCGACGTGATGACGTGGAAGAGGCCGCTGGCGAAGAAGTAGCCGGCGATCAGCAGCGTGAGGGAGGCCAGCCCCGCCGCCGGGTACATGACGGTGAGGATGCCGACCACGGTGGTGAGGACGCCTCCCAGCATGAAGGACCAGAAGGCGCTCCGGCTTTCGCTGCGTGAGCGGATGGCCGCGGCGATCTCCAGGACGCCGCCAATCACCAGCATCATCCCCACGAAGAAGACGGTGACCATGCTGGTGAAGAACGTGGCGCCCAGCAGCACAACCCCCGCGATCGCCGTCAGCAGGCCGAGGAGGAAGGGGCCGCCCCACATGGCGGAGGCTCCCCGGGAGGGACGGTCCGGCCGGGTCTCCGGCGCGCGTTCGACGTTCGTTCGCATGGCAATCTCCACGGTGATGGCTGCCCGCCTCGGGCCCTCGGCCGCCTGTCGGTCCGGGAGTGGACGTGGTGGGGGTAGCGCTTCCTCGTGGAAGATGGGAGCGCGACCGGGCCCGAACAATCGGCGCCACGGGACGAAATGAGGCGGAACACCAGGCAGGGGCCAGGGCGGCCCGCCGCGTCTAAAGGGCAGGACGGGTGTACGGCGGCGACAGGAACACCGCGCCGGGTTCCTTGCGGAACCAGGTGAGTTGCCGCTTGGCGTACCGCCGGGTTTCCTGCGCGGTGTCGGCGATGGCCTCTTCGCGGGTCATCCGCCCCTCCACCACGGCGCGGGCCTGCACGTAGCCGACGCTGCGCATGGGTGCCGCGTCCGCGTAGCCCTGCTCCAGCAGGGCCCGTGTCTCCTCCACGAGCCCCCGCGAGAAGAGCGCCTCTGTACGCGCGTTGATGGCGGCGTAGAGGGACTCACGCGGCGGATCCAACACGTAGAGCTGGAAGGGATAGCGGTCCGGCGCGAAGGCATGGGCGCGGCGGAACTCGGACGCGGGCACGCCCGTCTGCGCGTGGATCTCCAGGGCGCGGACGACGCGCACCAGGTCCTGGGTGGGCAGCTTCGCCGCGGTCTCTGGATCCACCTCGGCCAGCCGGCGATGCACGGCCTCCCTCCCCTGCTCCGCCGCGAGCGCCTCCAGCTCCGCGCGCAGCGAAGGCAGGGCGCCGGGCGCGTCCACCACGCCGTGCAGCAGGATGCGCAGGTACAGGCCGGTGCCGCCGACGACGAACACCGGCCTGTCTCGCGATGCGATGTCCGCGATGGCCGCGTCCGCGCGGCGCTGGTACTCGGCGGCGGAGAAGGGCTCGAGCGGATCCACGCAGGAGACCAGGTGGTGCGGCACGGCGGCCAGCTCCTCGGCGGAGGGCTTCGCGGTGCCGATGTCGAAGGCGCGGTACACCTGCTGCGAGTCCGCGCTGACGATCTCCCCGCCCGCGTCGCGAGCCCACGCGATGGCCAACGCCGTCTTCCCCGACGCCGTGGGTCCAGCGATCACCGTCAACGGCACCCGCGTCTCAGCCACCAGCGTCCGCCTCCCACGCCCGCTGTAACGCAGACGCGAGGCAAGCGCGAGCCCCGCCAGGATCGCAGTGCCGCGCTTCCAGCCCGGTTCGCGCCAGACGTCCGGAGGCGCCCCGCTCCGGGGTCACGCTACGGCCTTCCCGCCGCATCCAGCCGCTCCCGCACCACCTGCGCCGCGCTCGCATCCCGCGCGAACACGAGCCGGACCGTCTCCACGGACGACAGCACGCGTCCGGCCGCGCCCACCAGCACTCCCCGACCCGAGGGCGTGGGCTCGGGCAACAGCGCATTCAGCAGCAGCACGCGAGCCACCTCCCCCGCCCCCTGCGCTTCCCACCGCGAAGCCGCGTCCCAGCCCAGCGTGCCCACCGCGACGAGCGCCGCCTCGGCGGTCCAGACCGGCACGTTCCAGGGCGTTCCCGCCGCGCGCCATCCCCCCCCCTCCACGGGCCACACCGCCACCAGCTCATCCGCGAGCACCGTCCCACCCGCCTCGCGCCACAGCCCGCCCAGGGTGCTCTTGCCCGCGCCGGAGTGCCCCACGAAGAGCGCGGCGCGGCCCTCGTGCACCAGCCCCACCCCGTGGATGAGCAGCCCGCCACGCTTCGCCAGCGCGGACGCGAGCATCACCTTGATCACGTTCTCCACCGGGTACCGCCCGGACCCGATGACGTCCGCGTGGCACCGGTCCGAAGAGAGCACCGCGGAGTACCCGGCGCCCTCCACGCTCAGCGTCCCGGAGTCGCCGGGCGTAAGCCGTGGCAGCTCCTGCATCTCGGGCGGAACCAGGGGACTGGGAGGGTTGCGCATCACCAGCCGGGCATCGGGAGCCACGGCATCCGGAGCGGAGAACGCGCCGAACACGCGCCGGACCAGGCCGGCGCTCACCGCATCTTCCACATCGAGCGCCACCGTCCACCCGGCCAGGGTGATCCGGAGCGCGTCGTCACGGGGACCCGGCGGAGGGTCCCCGCCGTTCACGGCACGCACTCCTCTGCGCCGGGGATGGTGCACATGGACAGCTGCGCCAGCGCGACGAAGGGCTGCTCCCACAGGATGGCGGGAGGCACATACACGGCGGGCGCGGCCGGCGGCTTCGGCACGGAGGGACCGGCGGGAGGCTGTGAAGGTCGTTGGCTCACGGGATGGCCCACCTAGAAGGGCACCGGGAATGCACAGATACGACCATCCTCGGTACCGACATGCAACCGGCCAACGGTGTGATCGATGGTCGGTACGCCGATCTTCTGCGCCGAGCCCACGGTCACCTGCCCGGTCTCGGTACCGGTCTCGAGCTCGAACTGGTGCACCTTGCCGTCCGCGGCGCCAACGTAGACGCGCACCACGCCATTGAGGTTGAGGGTGAAGAGTCCGGCGGGGCGCGCCGCGATGGGCTTCGACCACAGCAGCTCAGGCACGCCGGTCCCGTGCGCCTCGACCACCTCATAACGTTCGACCTTGTTGTCCTCCGTGGGCACCACGAAGCCCCGCCCCTGGGGGCGCGCGAACTGGGTGAACGCCGGCACCATGTTGGACCGGACGGTGACCGTCCAGGCCGTCGTGAACGTGGTTGGATTCACGCCGTGCACCTTGCCGTCATTGGCGGTGACCAGGATCTGGTTGCTCGTGGCGTTGCGGACCACTCCGAACTCCAGGTCCCCCAGCGACAGCCGCGCCACCTCCGCGCCCGTGAGGCTGTTGAGCACGCGCAGCGTGGCCGCGCTCGTGCCCGACCGGGTCGGCACGTAGAGCCGGTTCGTCGTGTAGTCCACCAGCATGCCGCCGCTCACCATGCCCAGGTCCCCGGGCCGGTAGCGCCAGATGAGCGCGCCGGTGGCCGCGTTCAGCGCGACCACCTGGTTCTGTGCGGACGTGTTGCGCGTGGCGAAGATGGCCAGGTCCACGTTCGAGTACGTCGTCCGGTACTCCGGGTTCGCGTAGTCGAGCAGCTGCGTCACCGGGAACGAGCTGATGTTCCCCAGGCCCAGCGTGGTGTTGCGCCACAGGAACTCGCCCGTGGCCGCGTTGAGCACCGCCGGCACGCCGGTCTGGTCCCCCACGACGATCCACTGCTGCCCGGGCCGGCCCAGCAGCGGCACCACCGGGAAGCGCGTGGCGATCTTCCCCGCCATCTTCACCGGCCGGAAGCGCTCCGCGCCGTCCTCGGACGGGTTCGTGGTGTTCGTGCGCGTGGCCACCACCGAGTCGTTGAAGGAGCTGAAGATGCCCACGCCCAGCTCCGTCACGGGCTGCAGCGTCGCGTCCAACCCCACCGAGTAGCACCACAGCGGGTTGCCCGCCACGCGAGCCCGGGGAGTGGCCAGCAGCCCCTGCGAGGTGGGCTGGTTGCCCGGCCCGTACCGCAGCTGATCATCCGCGTTGAACACGCGGTAGGTGTACGTCGTGCCGTTCGTCACCGCCGTGTCCGTCATGGACGACGCGGAGCTGAACTCGTCCACGTAGGCCACCGTCGCGTTGCCCAGCACGTCGCCCACCGCGTAGCGCACGCCGCTGGTCGGCGCGGTGTTGGGCGGGCTCGTCCCTTCCGCGCGCAGCACCAGGGTGCCGCCGTGGTTGAAGGGGTTGTCCCAGGTGAGCGTCACGCTGCCGTCGCGGGCCACGCCCGTGAGCCGCCCCACGTCCGGGGACGCGGCGACCGAGAGCAGCGTCATCGTCGCCTCCACGCGGATGCGCGGATCGTTCCAGCCCTGGTTCAGCTCCAGCCGGTGGCGGAACGCCGTGTCCGCAGTGACGGCGGTGAAGCCCGAATAGGTGATGCGGAAGGTGGCCTCGCCGCCCACCGGGATGCCGGTCCCCGACTCCCAGAGGTAGCCGGCCGCGTCCGTGTAGACGATCCAGTCCCCGAACGCCTGCGGCCCCGACGCGGCCACCGCGAAGTAGTTCACCGCGGGCCTGAACAGCTTCACCTCGTAGATGGGCAGCGTGCCCCGGTTCTGCACCGTGTACGCCACCGTCACGCCCGTGGCCGCGGTGGACATCGTCTCCTGGCTCAGCCGCACGCGGTGCTCCACGATGCGGCCCTTGCGCGCCGTGACGGCATCCCCCGCCACCGCGGAACCGTTGAGCGTCCCATCCACCTGCGCCTGGAACTGGTAGCTGGCGCCGGGCGTGCCCGACACCTGGTAGCGCCACGTGAACTGCGCGGAAGCACCCGGGGCCAGCTGCGCCACGCTCTCCGGCGACGGCCCGGCCACGAGTGACGCCGTCGCGCGCCCCAGGAGCACCGGCGTGCGCGGGCGCACCTGGGTGTACGTGTTCGTGGTGGAGGTGTTGAGCACCGTCAGGCGCAGCGTCACCTGATCGCCGGCGAACGCGTCCACGATGTCCATGTCCGGTGCCGCGACCAGGTTGCCCACGTCCGTCACGGGCGAGTCCGTCAGCGGCGCGTTGGACGCGTTGTTGCTCGTGCGAGCCCTGACGCGTGCGGCCACGGCGCCAGCGGCGGTGGGCCGCAGGGTGGCCACGAAGACGCCCGCGGCCCGCACCGCCACGGCCTTGTTGCCGTCCTTGTTCACGGTGGTGAGCGGCACACTGCTGGTGGAGGCGGGGTTGTCCACGGCCACCGTGGCCGAGCCCGTCCCCCGGTTCTCCACCACCACGCGCGCCACCGTCGTGCCGTTGACCGCCAGCACGCGCGGCGACAGCGTCACGCTCGCGGCCAGGATGCCGCGCGTCCAGGGGGTCATGTTGTTGACGTTGTACGAGTAGCTCCGGCCGTCGCACTGGTCGCGGGCGTACGTGCCCCCCACGAGGCGCTCGGTGGTGCTGTCGGTGGCGCGGTTCGACGGGGCCACCACGCTCAACACGAAGCGCGCGGACTCATTGCGAGCCAGGCCGCGCCCGGCATCCACACAGCCCAACGTGGACTGGAAGGTGATGCGCCGCTCGTTGGCGTCGATGTATTCGACCTTCCAGTTCGGGTTCTCCTCCGCGGGCAGCCCCCCCAGGAGCTGGTAGCCCGTCGGCAAGACGAAGGACACCTCCGACACGCGGGAGTCGCTTGTGTTCGTGGACGTGTTCGTCACCTCCAGGACGAGGTCGGACGCGTCTTCCATCACCACGCGCGCGACGGTCTCCCCGGCGGCGGGGATGGGGCTCACGCTCCAGCTATTGGCCTGCGAGAAGCCCACCGCGGGCAGCAGCACGGCGACGAGCGCGAGGATGCGGACGTTCATGGCGTGCCTCACGTCACGGCTCCAGGGTGAAGGACGTGGCGGCCAGCTGCGCCCCATCCAGGAAGAAGCGCACCTGCCAGGTGCCCGTCATGCGCGTCATGGACACCGGCGTGCCCGCGACCGGCAGCGAATAGCGCAGCGTGCGCGTCTCCTCCGGCGGTGCCTCCACCGTCGCGCTGCGCTTCTCGTACGGACGCCCGCCCGGCGCGATGAACTCCACGTCCACCAGGCCCTTGTTCCGCACGCCGCTCACCACGAAGTCCACGTCCACCTGCTGCACCTCGGACAGGGCCGTGGGCTCGGAGCCCACGCCCACCACCACCGCGCTCCCGGTCGGGGGCGGCAGCGGCACCGGAGGCGGTTCTTCCGGAGGCGGCTCTTCCGGAGGCGGCTCTTCCGGAGGCGGCTCCTCGACCGCGGGGGCCGGAGGCGGCGGCCGGGCCACGCTCCCGCCACCGGCCAGCACGTCGGCCGGATCCACGGGGGTGACGGAGCCGCTGCCCTGCCCCGGCTTCACGGCCGACGGCGGCGGCAGGGGGGACACCCCTTCCGAGCACGCCGACAGCACCATCGCACCCGCCAGCACGGTCACGAGCGCCCGCATCATGTTTCCTCCAGAGGCGCGGCACCGGCCGGCGCGCGCACTTCGTCCAACAGCCCCCGCCGCTGAAGCTCCTCCAGGAAGCGCAGCGTGTCGGTCAGCACCGGACCGACGTCGGTCGAAAACTCGGAAGCCACCTGCTCCGCCACCGCCCGGGCCGTGCGCTGTCCATCGCACAGCGCCCAGATGCGCGCCGCCGTCGGGTTGAGCCCGCGCAGCGTGCGCCCCTCCGCGTCCAGCACCAGGAAGTCCGCGCCAAAGCCCTCCCCCGAGGTCCCCGCACGCCGCCGGGGAACGCTGCCTTCCTGAAAGCTCATGCGCGGCCCGTCCTTCCCAGCCACGCGGCCACCTGGCGCTTCAGCGTCGCGCGCCAGCGGCCCAGCCGCCTCGGTCCCACGTCCCAACGGTCCATCTCCAGCAGCGCGCCGCCCCGGCGCACACGCCGCGCGCGCCCCAGGATACGGACGAGAGGCAGCGGCGGATCTTCCATGCCGCCATTGTCCCCGCGAAGCGCACAGACGCTGCCGTCACACCACCGCACCCGGTGCAACACCAGCGAGGACTCGAAGCGCGCCAGCACCACCTCGCCCGGGCGCGGCGCCTCCACCAGCGGCTCCACCTCCGCCACGTCACCCGCACGCAACGACGGCCACATGCTGTCCCCGGCGACAGGGATCCAACGAGGGCCATCGATCACGGAAACGGGCTGGGGAGCGCTCGGCATCGCGGAGGGAATTCTACTTCACCCTCTCAATGTCCGCGAATCTCTGAAGGCTCAATCCCCCAGCGATTCCCAGGACTTACGATGCTTAACACCTTTACTCCCGGGTTTTCTGGGAAGACAGGCCGCCCCCCTCCCCTCCGGCCGGGCGCGTCATGCCGGAGGGGGAAGTGGGATCAGCACGCGGGGGCCGGGGCCGGAGCTTCCGGCTGCGCCCGCACGGTGGCGGCGACGCTGTCGAGCGCCACGGGAACGGGCTCACCGCCCGCCATGGGCTTGAGCTTCGCCTGGCCCGTGGTGCGCTCCTGCTCGCCCAGCACCAGCGTGAAGCGGGCGCCGGACTTGTCCGCGCGCTTCATCTGGCTCTTGAGGCTGCCGCCGCGCGTGTCGAAGTCCACCTTGAGGCCTTCGCGGCGCAGACGGCTGGCGAGCTTCAGCCCCTCGTCCTGCGAGCCCTCGTCCGCCACGGCGATGAACAGGTCCGGCCGCTGGGCGAACGTCTTGCCGCTCTCCTTCAAGAGCAGCACCAGCCGGTCCAGGCCCATGGCGAAGCCCACCGCGGGCACGTCCGGCCCGCCCAGGCCCTTCATCATCTTGTCGTAGCGCCCGCCGCCGCCCACGGTGCTGGCGGTGCCCAGCGCGGGGTGCGAGGCGATGAACTCGAAGACGGTGCGCGTGTAGTAGTCCAGGCCGCGCACCAGCCGGTGGTTCACGACGTAGCGGATGCCCAGCACGCCCAGCTTGCGCTGCAGGTCCGTGAAGTGCGCGCGGCACGGCTCACAGAGGAACTCCAGCACGTTGGGCCCGGCCGCGGCCACCGCCTGGCACTTCTCGTTCTTGCAGTCGAGGACGCGCAGCGGGTTGCGCTCCAGCCGCTGCTGGCAGTCCGCGCACAGCTCTTCTTTGTGCGCGTTGAGGTACTCCACCAGCTTGGCGTGGTACGCGGGCCGGCAGTTGTCGTCGCCCAGCGAGTTGATGTTCAGGGTGACGTCCGTGAGGCCCAGGGCCTCCAGGAACTGCACCACCACGTCCATCAACTCCGCGTCCTGCGCGGGCTCCTTGGCGCCGTAGGCCTCCGCGCCAATCTGGGAGAACTGACGGTAGCGGCCCGTCTTCATCCGCTCGTAGCGGAACATGGGCCCCATGTAGAACCAGCGCGACACCGGCTCCTGGTTGTTCACCGAGTGCTCGATGTACGCGCGCGCCGCGGGCGCGGTGCCCTCCGGACGCAGGGACAGGCTGCGGCCGCCCTTGTCCTCGAAGGTGTACATCTCCTTGCCGACGATGTCCGTCTCCTCGCCCACGCTGCGCACGAAGAGGGCCGTGTCCTCCACCATCGGCGTGCGCACCTCGCCGTAGCCGAAGCGGCCGAACAGCGTGCGCGCGGTCGACTCCACGAACTGCCAGATTTCAATCTCGCCCGGCAGAAGGTCGTTCATCCCCTTCACGCCGTTGATCTTCTGGCTCACGTGATGACTCCGATACGCGTGCCCATGCGCACCACCGCTTCCGGCTGCATGCTGTCATCCCAGCGCACGCGGCCGGGCTCGAAGCACAGGATGACGGTGGAGCCCATCTCGAAGCGGCCCAGCTCGCCGCCCTTCTCCACCGGGATGCCCGCGCTGTAGCTGTGCACCTTGCCGGGCTGGCCCACGTGCGTGGTGATGTCCTCGTAGGACGCCTTGATGCGCGACACGCAGGTGGCGCCCACCTTCACCACCGCCACCTTGCCGGCCACGGTGTCCAGGTAGGTGACGAGCCGCTCGTTCACGCAGAACAGCGACTGCTTGTTCTTCACCGACGCGGGGTTCACCGGCCAGAACTCACCCGGGATGTACGCGTACCCGGTGATGGTGCCGCCCAGCGGCGAGTGGATGCGGTGGTAGTCGCGCGGGGACAGGTACACCGTCGTCCAGGCGCCGCCGTGGAAGGGCTTCGCCGCCTGCGAGTCCCCCAGGAGCTCGTCCACCGTGTACTCGATGCCCTTGGCCTGCAGGCAGCGGCCGTTGTCCGAGTAGCCCACCTGGGACACCCGGCCATCCACCGGGGACACGACGACCTTCTCACCGGCGTCCACCGGGCGCAGGCCCGGCTTCAGGCCGCGGGTGAAGAACTGGGCGAAGGTCGGGTACTTCTCGAAGGAGTGCTCCGCCTCCTCCATGTCCACGTTGTACGCCTTGGCGAAGGTGCGCATGGCCCAGTGGTGCACCGGCGCGGGCGCGGGCAGGCGCGTGGCCAGCCCCACCGCGGAGGACACCGCCGACTTGGGGAGCACGCGCATCAACTTCATGAAGGTCTGTTCGTTCATCGAAGGTCGTCAGCTCTTGAAAGAGAGGGGTTCAACGCCCGCCATCGTTCGCGGGCACCGTGCCGCCGTCCTCATAACGGCGCACGGTCCGCATGGCGCTCTTGGGTAACAGCGCCAACACACGGCCGTCTTCAATCACCAGCACGGAGTCCCGGTGCGTGGGGTACCCCAGCTGGCAGGACGCCCGGTCGCTCAGCTGCCAGGTGTCCCGCATCCCCCGCTCCTCCACGGTGACGGGCGTGCCCCGGGTGAAGCAGCCCTCGAAGCCCGCCACCAGCTGGGAGGCCGGGGTGCCCATCTGGGGCCCGGCAATCACCCCGGCGTCCTCCGGCCCGGCGTCCGCGGGCTCCTCCGCCACGGGCGCGGGCGTGCTTGGGATGTCCGTTGAAGAAGGGTCCAGGGTGGGCAGCTTGCCGGCATTGGCCACCGCGCGGCGCTGCTCCTCGAGGGCCGCCTGCATGCGCGTGCGGCCCGCCTGGATGCGCTGGAGCAGGTCCTGGGACGCGGCGGAGTCCACGCTGTCCGCGGGCACGCGCTGCAGCTGCGCTTCAATCTCCCCGATGGAGGGGTCCAGGTACGCGTCGTCCAGCTTCTGGGCGTAGAGCGCCGTCCACCGGCGGCTGGCCTGCTCGAACTCGGGCGAGGGCGGCGCGGGTGAACGGCTGCACCCGGCGACGAACAGGAAGGCTGCGAGGCCAAGGCCCATGATGGGCCGCTTCGAACGGAAGACCTGGGGGCGCACAGCCCCGGTTTATGCCACCTTCCGTCCGGCCGCGCCCCTTTTCCGCACGGGGTGCGGCAGGCGCACCTACACGCCCAGGAACAGCCGCTTGCCGAAGTTGAGCGCCAGGTCCGCGTCGAAGATCTTCTGCGCGGAGGTCTCGATGTCGTACTCCACGCGCAGGTACTCCACCGTGCGCGCGTCCGTGTCGCAGATGACGAAGCAGGCCCGGTTGTCGTAGTCGCGCGGCTGGCCCACGCTCCCCACGGACACGATGTACTTGTAGCCCTTGCGCAGCACGAACTTCTGCGCCACCACGTCGTTCACCTCGCCGTTGCCAATGGCGAACGCGCGGCACAGGTGGCTGTGGCCAATGAACGTCACTTCCGGCAGCTCCGCCACGTACGGCGTCAGCTCCCGCGCCTGCTCCAGCGCGAAGATGTACTCGTACGCCTTCGGGTCGATGGGCGACCCGTGGCAGAAGCCCACCTCGCCGATGCGGTACGTGTACGGGAGGCTTCTCAGCCAGGCCAGGTTCTCGTCGGAGATGACGTTGGCGCTCCAGTCGAGCGCGTGCCGGGCGGCGTCGTAGTAGTACGAGTAGTCCATCCGCCCCGCCACCGCGGCGTCGTGGTTGCCCAGCAGCGTGATCTCCGCCACCGAGCGCACCAGCTCACAGCACGGGTTGGGGGACGCCCCATAACCGACGATGTCCCCCAGCGACACGAAGCGGTCCACCTTCTGGTGCTCCGCCACCCTCAGCACCTCCGTGAGGGCCTCGATGTTGGAGTGGATGTCGGAGATGACGGCGATGCGCATGGGAACCCTAGGGGTGGGTTTGCTGCTGGGAGATGATGCGCCGCAGACTCGTCAGCGCGTCCGCGTCCAACGCTTCGAATCTCAGGCCCATGCCCGGAGGGCGGCCGGCGGGCTGCTCTTCCTGCCGCAACCAGACGACCGTGGCCTGCGCCTGCAACTGCGTGTCCGTCGCCTGCTGGGTGAGCCGAACTTGCGTCCGCGTCCCCGCCGCCAGCGGGGTGCTCGTCCTCACGAAGAGGCCGCCCTCGCTCAGGTTGGCGATGCGTGCATACAGGGTCACGTTCTCACCCTCGCACCAGCAGCGCAGGAGGGTGCCGACCCGCGCGTGCTTTCGATTTTCGCTCAACCGGGGGGACCTCCCGACGTGGAACCTTCCCGTCCACGTCGGCGCTGAAAAAGGACGTCCGCACCGGATTTATTCATCCACTGCGTCCGCCCGAGCCTAGGGAGGGTGGGTGCGGCCCGTCAAGTTCCACACCGGGCCATCCGTCCCCTTGCCGTGCTCCCCTACCCGCCCAGCGGGCCCAGGTCGTCGAAGTGGGTGAGCTTCTTGAACTCGGCGAAGCGGGCGTGGATCTCCGGGCGCTGCACCTCGCGCAGGCGCTCCAGGGAGAACTTCTCCACGGTGAAGGAGGCCATCACGCTGCCCATGACCATGGCCTTGCGCAGCACCTGCTGATCCACCTTGCCGCCGGAGCTGGCCAGGGTGCCCATGAAGCCGCCGGCGAAGGTGTCACCCGCGCCGGTGGGATCGAAGACCTCCGACAGGGGGAAGGCCGGGCAGGCGAAGATGTGGTCGTGGTCGAAGAGGAGCGCGCCGTGCTCGCCGCGCTTGATGACCACGCGGGACGGGCCCATGGCCAGGATGGCGCGAGCGGCCTTCACCACGTTGTGCTCGCCGGACAGCTGGCGCGCCTCCGCGTCGTTGATGAAGAGCAGGTTCACGCGCTGGAGCGTCTTGAGCAGCGCGGGACGGCTGCCCTGGATCCAGAAGTTCATCGTGTCCGCGGCCACCAGCTTGGGCGCCTTCACCTGGTCCAGCACGCGCGACTGGAGCTCCGGGTGGATGTTGCCCAGGAAGACGTAGGGCGTCTCGCGGTAGGCGGCCGGCAGGTTGGGCGAGAAGGACTCGAAGACGTTGAGCTGGGTGTCCAGCGTCTGCGCCTCGTTGAGCTCCCAGCCGTACTTGCCCTTCCAACGGAACGTGCGGCCGGCCTCCCGGGTGAGCCCCTCCAGGTCGATTCCGCGCCCGCGCAGGAACTGCAGGTGCGACTCCGGGAAGTCCTCGCCAATCACCGCCACCAGCTGCACGGGGCCGAAGAAGGACGCGGTCGTGGAGAAGTAGGTGGCCGAACCACCCAGCACGTCCTCCTTCTTGCCGAAGGGCGTTTCCAGCGAGTCCAGCGCGATTGAACCGACGACGAGCAGAGACATGGAGGCTTCTTCCTGGGGGTGACCCGGCGCGGGTACGGCATCGCGTCAGGGCACGGCGCATTCCAGGGGAAACCCCGTGCCCGTGCCGGGTACGACACCTTCCCGGCAACGTCAAGGGGACAACGGTCTAGAAGGCTGGAACGCCGATGGTGGTGATGAGGGCCTTCAGGTCGTCGTCGGTGAAGAAGAAGCCCGCGCCGAAGAAGAAGTCGCGGCCGGCGATGAGGCGCCGGGTGGCCGCGTCGCGCTGCCGGGCGTTGAGGATGTCGTCCATGCCCGCCATGACGTACAGGTGGTCGAACGCCTGGGCCTTCAGCATGGCACGCAGGCGCGGGTAGCGCAGCTCGTCCGCCGTGAAGTTGAACGCGTCCATCTTCAGGGTCAGCACGTCGTCGAAGAGGTGCAGGTCCGCGCCCACGCCGCCCGTGGACTCAATGAGGCCCACGCGCAGGGTGGTGAAATAGTAGCGCTTGGCGAACTGGAGGCTGACCTTGAAGGACTCCTTGGTCACCTTCTGCGTCTGGATGACCGGGTCCCCTTCCGACGGCGGGTTCGTCTGCACCACCTGCGTGCTGACGGAGCCGCGCGGGTCGTCGATGATCTCCAGCAGGTAGTACTTGTCCGGCTTGGGGATGAGCTTCAGCGTCAGGCCGTTCTTCGACGCGCCCTGGGACACCAGGTAGCTGCTGAACAGGCCCACCTCCGTCTGCAGGGTGCTGAGGCGGGTGGCGAACTCGCTCACGTCGGTGACGGCCTCGCTGAGGCGCTGGCCCAGCTGCTCGTCGGTGAGCAGCGCGCCCGCGGCGCCCTCGCCGTCCTTCACCTTGCGGGTGATGTCCTCCAGGTTGGCCAGGGTGTTGTCCAGCCGGCCCAGCGTCTGCTTGAGGCTGGAGACGCTCTCCTTGAACTCCCCTTCCCCGCTGCCCACGATGTTCTTGACGGTGCCCAGCACCTCGCGGACGTCCTGGGTGATGCGCTCCACGTTGGTGACGATGCGCGTCACCTCCGCGCCGTTGCCCTGGGTGATGGCGCGCACGTCGGAGGACACGCCCTCCACGTTCGCCATGATGGTGTCCAGGCGGTCCGTGTTGCGGCGCACCGTCGCGTCCACCGAGTCCGACAGCCGGACCAGGTTCTCCACGATGCGCTCCAGGCTGCCCGCGCCCTTCTCACCGCCCAGCACCTCGCGCAGCGCGCCCGTCACCTGCTGGATGTCGGAGGTGATCTGCGACAGGGACTCGAAGACGGCCTCCACGCCCTGGGTGTCGATGACGCGGCGGATCTGCCCGCCGTTCTCCAGCTCCGGCGCCTGCTCCGTGCCGGGGTTCAGGTCCAGCAGGTAGTCGCCCAGGAGCGACTCCGAGCGCTTGGTGACCGCGGCGTCCTGGCGCAGGTCCACGCCCTTGCGGATCTTCAGCCAGATCTTCGCGCGGGTGCCTTCCAGGCTGATGTCGCTGATCTCTCCCACGGGGATACCGGCGATCTGCACGCGGCCGCGGACCGCCAGGCCGGACGCATCCCGGAAATAGGCCCACACCTGGGTGGAGTCACTGTCGCTGAGTCCGCCCTTCTTGGCGAACAGCACGAACGTGATGAGGAATCCTCCGGCGGCGAGGACCAGCAGGCCAACACGGAAGGGCGTGACGAGCTTCTTCACCTGATGTGACTCCGAGCGCTACCACCGGCCGCGCGCGACTCTAACGATTTGCATGCCGGGTGCCAGCTTTTCATGAAGGGCTGGAATCCTTGGGGGACCGGTTTCCCTACCCGGATCTCTTAGTTCTTGCCGAACCACGTCTGGAGGAAGACCTGGACGGCCGGGTGCTGGGACTCCCGCAGCTTCTCCGGCGGGCCGTGCTCCACGATGACGCCCTTGGACAGGAAGGCGATCTGATTGGCCACGTTGAAGGCGGACGCGATGTCGTGGCTGATGACCACGCTGGTGACGCCCAATTCCTTCTGCGCGGTGAGGATCATGTCGTCCACGGAGTCCGTGGTGATGGGATCCAGGCCGGTGGTGGGCTCGTCGTAGAGGACGACCTTGGGATCCAGCACCACGGCGCGCGCCAGGCCCACGCGCTTGCGCATGCCTCCGGACAGGTCCGCGGGGAAGCGGCCCTCCACCTCGCGCTTGAGGCCCATGAGGTCCAGGCGCTTCCTCACCTGGACGCGGATCTCGTCCTCGGACAGCCTGGTGTGCTGGCGCAGCGGGAAGGCGACGTTCTCGAACACCGTCATGGAGTCGAAGAGCGCGGCGGCTTGGAACACCATGCCGAAGCTGCGGCGCACCTGCTGCAGCCCCTCCACGCTCATGGGGACGATGTCCTGCCCGTCGATGATGACCTTGCCGCTGTCCGGCTTGAGCAGGCCGATCATGTGCTTCATCAGCACCGTCTTGCCGGAGCCGGAGCCGCCCAGGATGACGCAGGTGCTGCCCGCGGGCACGGTGAGGTTGATGCCGGTGAGGACCTTGTTCCCCGCGAACGTCTTGTGCAGGTCGACAATGTCGATCATGGCCCGCTCGGAGCCAGTGGGCCCGGGCGGTGTCGGAGTCGGAGCGTCCATCAGTGCATCAACATGCCGACGATGAAGTCGAGGATGAAGATGGACAGCGCGCTCGCCACCATGGCCTCCGTGGTGGCCTGGCCCACGCCCTTGGCGCCGCCGGACGCGTTGTAGCCCTTGTAGCAACAGATGAGGGCCACGGAGAGGCCGAAGATGGCGCCCTTGAGCAGGCCCTCGTAGACGTCCGCTGGCGCCATCCACTGCTGGGTGCGTGACAGGAACGTGCCGGGGGAGATGCCCAGGCCGAAGACGGCGACCACGTAGGCGCCCGTCATGCCCGTGGTGTTGAAGAGCATGGTGAGCGCTGGGACCATGAACAGGCCCGCGAGCACCCGGGGCACCAGCAGGTACTGCACCGGGTTGACGGCCATGGTCTCCAGCGCGTCCACCTGCTCGGTGACGCGCATGGTGCCCAGCTCCGTGCACATGGCGGAGCCGGCGCGCATGGTGACCATCAGCGCGGCGAACACGGAGGCCAGCTCACGTGTGAGCGTCAGGGCCACGGTGGGGCCCACGAGGCTCTCTGCGTCGAACAGCGCGAAGGCCGTGGACGTCTGGAGGGCGAACACCATGCCGGTGAAGGTGCCGGTGAGCCCCACGATGAAGATGGAGCCCACGCCCACGAAGTCCAGCTGGGTGAAGAGGTTGTGCAGCCGGAACGGCCGGCGCACGCTCCACCGGAAGACGTCCATGCCCAGGGCCACCACGCCGCCAATGCTGCTGACGACGTCGATGATGCCCTTGCCGAGGCCCTCCACCGACTGGGTGAAGGCGCCGGTGAACCGGTTGGGTTTGCTGGGGGTCTCGGTGGTCATGCGTTCAGGCGGGCGACTCTACGTGCTCCGGACGGCGGCACAAGGGAACTGAGCGCGGCCCCATCCCACCCCCACCTCCATCGGCTGGTTGCCCGGGGGGCTCCCACGCGGCGCGCGGGTGGGATGCGATGGGACTTCCTCCGCCAGGGGTCGGCCGTTATGTTGCGCGGCCCTCTTTACTTCCACGCCCGGCGCGCCCTGTGGGGAGTTGCCGGGCCAGAGCGACACGACAGCATGGCTACTCAGAAGGTCGGCGGCGAGGTGGATGCCCAGTGCACCCGCTGCAAGATGAACCTGGCGCACACCATCCTCGCGATGGTCGGTCCCAAGATCGTGCGCGTCCGCTGCAACACCTGCGGCGGGGACCACGCGTTCCGGGGCGCCGCGGGCGTCACGGACCGTCCCACCAAGGCGGCCACCACCCGCGCCCCGCGCGCCGCGTCCTCCGGTGGCACGACCCGCGCGGAGAAGGTGGTCATCTCCTTTGACGAACAGCTGGCGGGCAAGGACATCGCGAGCGCGCCCAAGTACAGCCCCAAGGACACCTACAAGGTGGATCAGGTGATTCACCACCCGACGTTCGGCGTGGGCCTGGTGACGGCGGTGCGCGGCGACAAGGTGGACCTCACCTTCCGCACGGACACCAAGACGCTGGTGCACGGCCGGGGTGGGCCGCCGACGGACAAGCCCGTCTTCAGTCCGCCGACGAACAAGCACACCGGCCCCGCGGACAAGCCCCAGGCCGAGCCGCCCCCGGAGGCGGAGGCCGCCGCTGAGACTTCCCTGCCTTCCGGGGATTGACCCGGAGGCCGGAGCGGCGGTCAACTGGGACGCTGGGTTTCCCGTATGCGTCCGCCGCTCCATCTCGCTGTCTGCCTGCTGATGCTGGGTGCCGCCGTCGCACGGGCGGAACCGCCGGAGGTGGAGGCGACGCCCGGGCGCATGGTGCTCGGGGAGGACGTCACCGTGGAGGTGCGGGTGCGGGTGCCCAAGGGCGCCGGCCCCGTGCGCGCGGCGGCCTCTTCCGGCACCTGGGAACGGTCGCGGGTGGAGGGCGGCACCGAGCGCGTCTTCCACTGGACGCCTCCGCCGGTGCGCTACCCGCTGTGGGCGGTGCTCGCGTTCTGGGTGGAGGACGGCCGCGCGCCAGAGGTCACCACCGTGCGGCTGCCCCTGTTGGGACGCACCACGCTGGACGTGTCCACGGCGCCGGGCGCGGAGGTGGTGGTCGCGGTGGGCGACGAGCGCTTCGGCCCGGTGAGGGCGGACGAGCGCGGCAATGCTCAGGTGCCCGTGGAGGTGCCGCCGGATGCGACGGAGGCGCGCGTGCTCGCGACCCGGGGCACGCTCACCACGGATCGCCGCGCGCCGCTGGAGGTGCCCGCCGCGCGCCCGCTCGTCGCCGCGCTCACGCCGGATCCGCTGCCCGCGGAGGGTGGTGGCTGGCTGATCATCGCGGGCGGCGAGGAGCGGATCGCCGCCTCGGAGCTGACCGTGAAAGCGGAGGGCGCCACCGTGAAGCCGGTGGCTCGGGAACGCGCGCTCTACACGGTGCAGCCGCGCGCGGACGCGAAGAACGTGTCCGTCACCGTGCGCTGGAATGATGCGCCCGCCAAGGACGCGGTCCTGCTCCAAGGCGCGGTGAAGCCCGCCGCGGCCAAGGCGGAGCAGCCCGTGCAGCTCATCGCGCCCGCCTCCCCTTCCCCGTCGCCCATGGCTCCCGACGCGCGCGCGACGACGGGACGGACGTCGCTGTTCCTGCTCGGCGGCGCCGCGTTCGCGAGCGGCGCCAACGGTGGGCCGCTGCTGGGCCTGGGCGTGTCCATGCCTCTGCCGGTATGGCGCGAGCGCCTGGCGGCGGAAGCGGAGGTGGGCCTTCGCCACGCGAGCCTGGACGGGCAGCAGGGAGGCACGGAGGTGCACTCGCGCGTGTGGGGGATTCCCCTGCTTCTGTCCGCGCGGATCACCCTTTTCCAGCAGGGTTCCTTCCAGCTGGACGGCCGTGCAGGCGGCGGCCTGCTGGCTTTGAGCCATCACCTGTCGACGCAAGGCATTGAGACCGGGGACGTCTTTCCTGACGCCGTGGATGAGCGCAGAGTGCGCGCCATGGGATTCCTGGCCGCGCAAGGGGCGTATGGCTTTGGTCGCTGGAGCCTCCTCACGGAGGTGCGCGCGGCCCTGGCGCCCGTGGAGACGCCTTCGCTGCGCGCCCAGCTGGGCGGCGTGTCCGTGTCCGCGGGGCTGAGGTTCATCCCGTGATGCGCGCGGGCCTGGCCACGGTGGGGATGGCGGTGCTGGCGTGGGCCTGCACGGGCGGCCCGGAGGCGCTGCCTCCGCCCACCATCGTCGGCGTGGAGCCCGCGACGCTGCCGGTGAACGCGAAGGACGAAGACCTCACCGTGCGGTTCGACGCGCGCTACAGCGTGGCCGTGGACTACGGCACGGAGAAGGTGGATGCGCGCATGGGTTCCGGCCGCATCTGGGTGGATGAAAAGGAAGCGACGGTGTCGAGCTTCGACCCCGCGGGCGTCGCCATCGTGACGGTGCCCCGGGGGCTGGGCGCGGGCGCGCATGCGGTGCGTCTGCAACTGGATGACGGGCGAGAGGCAGTGGCCGAAGGCGCCCTCACGCTGCGCCCTCCGGGACAGGAAGTCATCGACCCGCCCCTCATCGAGGACGGGGGCATCCTCATCCTCTCCGACGCGGGGCCCATCTACAGCGACTTCGACGGCGGGGTCGACACCACGGACGGCGGCGAGCAGGTGGACGCGGGCCCCGGACCGGATGTGCCGATGCGCGAGGGCGACATCACCGGCTTCAGCTTCGACGAAATCGAAGGCACGCGCGTGAGCCGGACGTCCTTCGCCATCACGGTGCGCGCCAGCGGTCCTCGGGCCGGGCACTTCCAGGGCTCGGTGGAGTTGATCGCGTCGCGCGGCACGGTGTCGCCCAGCAAGATCGGCCCCTGCGACTTCGGCGTGTGCAACGCGAACATCGTCATGGACGCGCCCGCGGGCAACGTGCGCCTCACGGCGGTGGACAGCTTCGGCGCGACCGGCGACTCCAACACGTTCCGCCTGGAGCCGTACAAGTAGCGCCGCGCCTCACCCCGCCGCGCGCAGCAGCTCCAACGTGCGCTGCATGTCCGCGGGCAGCGGCGCATCCACCCCGCGCGCTGGCAGCCCGGGCAACGCGGGCCACTCCACGCGAGCGGCATGCAGCGGCGTCCGGGTCAGCACCTCCTGACTCCCCTGCCCTCCCAGGTCGCCTTCCGTGAGCGGAGCCTCGCGGCCGTACTGGTGGTCCACGAGCAGCGGATGCCCCAGGGACAGCAGGTGCACACGGATCTGATGCGTGCGGCCCGTCAGCGGCTCCGCCTCCACCAGCGACGCGCTCGCGAAGGTCTCCACCGGGCGCACCCGCGTGCGGGACGGCTTCGCGTCCGGCTCCTCCGGCTTCGCCACGCGCATGCGCCCCTTGCGGCCGGCGACGAGCGGCGCGTCCACCATCTGGGGCGCCTCCAGCCGGCCCTCCACCAGGGCGCGGTAGCGCTTGCGCACCTTGCCCGTCTCGAAGGCCTGGGACAGCACGCGGTGCACGCCCGCGTCCAGCGCGAACACCAGCGCGCCGGACGTGTCGCGATCCAACCGGTGCACCACGAAGACCTTGCGGCCCAAGTGGGCTTCCAGCGTGTCGCGCAGGGACGGGCCGCCCTCGCGGCCGGGGATGACGAGCACCCCGGCCGGCTTGTCCACCACCATCACGCCCGCGCCCTCGAAGAGGACGCGGGGAACTCCGCCGCTCATTCGTAGTCCGACGCCGGCACGACGGTGATGGGCCCCAGCCCTTCCAACAGCGGCTTCACCTCCGACGCCTTGCCCAGCACCACGATGACGGGACGGTCCGCGAACGCGTACTTCTTCGCCGCCGCGGCCACGTCCCTGGGCGTCACCGCGCGCAGCCGGTCGCGGAACTTCTCCACCCAGTCGTCGCCCAGGCCGTGCATGCGCATGTCCGCGATGACGGAGGCCACGGACTCGTTGGTCTCCGTGCGCAGCGGATACAGGCCGGCCAGGTAGCTCTGAGCGTCCTTCAGCTCGCGTGGCTTGAGGCCGCCGTCGCGCACGCCGTGGATCTCCTTCAGCGCCACGTCGATGATCTCCCGCGTGGACGCCGTCTTCGTGAACGTGGACAGCGCGAAGATGCCGCCCGCGCTCATCGTGTCGAAGTAGGAGCTGACGCCGTAGGTGAGGCCCCGGTTGACGCGGATCTCGTTCATCAGCCGCGACGTGAAGCCGCCACCCAGCGCGATGTTCATCGCCGTGGCCGGGAAGTAGTCCTCGTGGCCCAGCCAGAAGCCGGGGCCTCCCAGGCGCACCTGGGACTGCGTCTGGTCCGGCTTGTCCACCAGCAGCACCGTCCCGGCCTTCGCCAGCGGCTCCTGCTTGCGGGGCAGCATCGGGTCCGCGTCCGGTCCGCCCGTCCAACCGGCGAAGGCGCGCTCGGCCTCCGCGGCCACGGTCGCCGGGTCGATGGCGCCCACCACCGTGAGCAGGGAGATGCGCGGCCCCATGCACTCGGCGTGGAAGCGGACCACGTCGTCGCGGGTGAAGGTGGACACGGTGCGCTTGTTGCCGCCCAGGTCGCGCCCGTACGGATGGTCCCCCCAGATGGCGCGCGTGAAGGCGCGGTCCGCGATGGAGGAAGGGTCATCCAGGTCGTTGGCGAACTGCGCCAGCGCGCGCTCCCGCGCGTCCACGACCTCCTTCTCCGGGAACGTGGGCTCGCGCATCACCTGCCCCAGCACGTCCAGCATCGCGGAGAAGTGCTCGGCCGGCGTGGTGAGGTAGACGGACAGCACGTCCTCGTTGACGCCCGCCCAGAGGCTGGCGCCCACGAACTCGATGGCCTCACTGATGCCATCCGCGTCCATGCGCTTCGTGCCCCGGCGCAGCAGGCGCGCGGTGAAGTCCGCCAGGCCGTCCTTGCCCTGCGGATCCCACACGCCGCCCGCGCGCATCACCAGCCGCACGGAGACGAGCGGCAGCGGCCCGCGCTCGGCGGCGATGACCCTCAGGCCAGTGGACGTGGTGCTCTCATGCAGCGCGGGCAGCTTCAGCTCGCCGGTGGCGGCGGACTTCGTCGGCTCCGTCGCGGCCTTCACCAGCTTCTTGGCTCGGGCCGGGACGGCCTTCTTCACCTGCGCGACCTTCTTGCGCGCGGCGGTGGCCTGCTTGCGCACGGCCTTGGCGGCCTTGCGGACGGTGTTCTTCACGTTGGCGATCTTTCGGGAGGCCATGGGGTTCAAGCCTCCGCTGCTTCGTCACCGGCCTCTTCGGCGCCGGCTTCGGGATGGAGGGTGACCACCGAGCGGCGCTCGGGGGCGAAGTACTTCGCGGCCACGGCCTTCACCTGCTCCGCGGTGACGGACGCGTAGAAGGTCGGCAGGGACAGGCCCTCGCGCCAGTCGCCCAGCAGGGCCTCGTAGTGGCCCAGGGCGTGCCCCCGGCCGCTGTTGGTGGACAGCTCCCGCAGGTGGTCCGCGCGCAGGTTGTTCTTCGCCTTCTGCAGCTCCTTGTCGGTGACGCCCTCGCGCGCCAGCCGCTCCAGCTCCGCGTACAGCAGGCCTTCCACCTTCGCCGCGTCCGAGTCCGGCTTGAGCTCCAGGTAGAACAGGATGGTCCCCGGGTCGATGCGCCAGCTCCAGTCGAGCATCACCGACACGGCGGCCTTCTGATCATAGACCAGCGACTTCACCAGCCGGCTGCCCTCGCCCTTGGTGAGGATGTACTGGACGACGTCCAGCACCAGCGTGTCCTCGTTGCTGGCGGCGGGCCCGCGGAAGCCGATCATCACGGACGGCGACTGCGCGGGGTGGCGCACCACGGCGCGGCGCTCGCCCTTCTGCTCCGGCTCCGCGTTGAGCACCGGCGCGGGCGAGGGGCCGCGCGGGATGTTGCCGTAGTAGCGCTTCACCAGCGCGAGCGTCTTCTTCGGGTCGATGTCCCCGACGATGTAGAGCACCGCGTTGTTGGGCGCGTAGTACGTGCGGAAGTACTGCTGGCAGTCCTCGCGGGTGATGTTCTCGATGTCCGCCATCCACCCGATGACGGGCCAGCGGTACGCGTGCGCCTTGTAGACGAGCGTGCCCAGCTCCTCGTCCATCATGCCGGGGATTTCGTTGTCCACGCGGACGCGGCGCTCCTCCATCACGACCTGGCGCTCGCTGGCCAGCGTCTGGTCGGAGATGCGCAAGGAGCGCATCCGGTCCGACTCCAGGTCGAGCACCGTCTCCAGCGCGTCCGCGCTGAAGTCGTCGTAGTACACGGTCATGTCATTGGACGTGTACGCGTTCGAGCGGCCGCCGTTGGACTCCAGCGTCTTGTCGAACATCTTGGGGCCGTACTTCTTCGCCCCGTTGAACATCATGTGTTCGAACAGGTGGCTGATGCCGGTGATGCCGGGCCGCTCGTTGCGGCTGCCCACCTGGAAGAAGGTGTAGAGGCTGACCACCGGGGCCTGATGGTTCGCCAGCAGGCGGACCTTGAGACCGTTGGGCAGGGTTGCCTCGTGAACGTCGAAGAGCGCGGCGAGCGTGGGGTCCACCGCGCGCACGGCGGTGGACCGCGGGGATGCCTTGGACATAGGTGCCACACCGTAACCACGGCGCGGCTAGAGATCCACGACACCTTGACGCAGGGCCATCACCACCGCGTCCACATGGGAGTTGACGCCCATCTTCCGGTAGATATGCGACAGGTGCGTGCGCACCGTGCGCCGCTCCAGCGTCATCACCCGCCCCACCTCCGCGTTGGACAGGCCCTTGGCCACGTAGCGAAGGACGTCCAGCTCCACGGCCGTCAGACCCCAGGGCAGCTCGGCGGGCTTCTGGGCGGGCCTGGCCTGGATGGACTGGAAGTAGTTCCAGAAGCGCCGGGCGATGATGGGCTCCAGCACGGTGCCCCCGTCCATGACCTCCTGGATGCCGGAGCGGATCTTCTCCGGCCCCACCCGCTTCACCAGGTACCCGGACGCGCCCGCCTGGATGGCCTCGTAGACCTTCTGCTCATCCTCGAAGGACGTGAGGATGAGGATCTCCACCTCGGGCGCGCGGCGCTTGACCTTCTGGGTCACCTGGATGCCGTTGAGGCTGGGGAGCTCCAGGTCCAGCAGGACGAGCTGCGGGCGCTCGCGGACGATGTCGTCCACCGCCTGCTCGCCATCCTGGGAGGTGCCCACGACCTCCAGCTCCGGAAAGGTGCCCAGCACCTTGACCAGGTTCTTCAGGAGCTGGGGCTGGTCCTCGACGACGAAGATGCGAGTGCGCTCCACGGAACTCACCGCCTGGTGGGGGGAGGCTGGAACTGTTCATCCAGCTTCTGGTGCTGGCCCCGCGAGAAGCGGAGCTGGAAGTCCTTCTGCTCGCCGGTGGAGATGGCCACCACGCGGATGTCGCGAGTGCCCACGCGGACCGGGTAGTTTACCAGCGGCGTCGCACGGCGCACCTTCGCCCCGTCGATGAAGACGTTCGCGGGGAGGTTCGTGCGCAGCGTGAGGAACGCGCGCTGGTTCTTGGGCGGAACGCCGGGCTCGGCGGTGTCCCCTTCCGCCTCCTCGTCCTCGATGTCGCGCGCACCCGGGTTGGGGGGAGGTGCGGGCGGTGGAGGCGTGATGGGCTTCAGCGCGGACGGGTTCGCGGGCGACGCGGGGGTGGGCGCGTTCGGGTCGTAGCGAGGCAGCTCCGGTTCCTGCACCGGCTCCAGGCCCAGCCGCCACGCGGCGACGGCGAACATGAACAGGCCCACCAGCGCGATGCCGCCCGCGATGAAGAGCAGGCGCTTGCGGCGGGTGCCGGCGTCCACCGCGTCCATGCGCGGCGTCTCCACCGTGTCGAAGCGCTGGTGCACCGGCAGGTGCCGGTCCGACGGCGCGGGCTCCGCCATGTCGGTGCGCACGCGGCCTTCCGCCTTCGGCAGGGGCATGCGGCGCTCGGAGCGGGGCTCGGCGGGAAGGGGCTCAGGGGGTTCGGCGCGGCCCCGGCGCTCCTGGCGGAGCACGGTCACGTCGGCGGCAACGGGGGCCGGCGAAGGTGCTCCACCGCCAGCCGGGAGGACCGCCGTCTCCTGTCCGGGAGCCCTGCCCACGGCCCCCTTCGCGGGGCGCAGGGCCGGTCGCTTCGGCGGCTCTTCCTCCGCGCCCACGGGCTGGCCAGGACGCATGGCGGCGCGGCGGCCGGTGGGCACGGGCGGTTCGTCGTCCCCGAGGGCCGGGCCAGGACGCATGGCGGCTCGGCGGCCGGTGGGCACGGGTGGCTCGTCGTCCCCGAGGGCCGGGCCGGGGCGCATGGCGGCTCGGCGGCCAGTGGGCACGGGCGGCTCATCGTCCCCGAGCGGCGGACCGGAGAAGTCCTCGATGACCTTCACGCGAGGATTGCGCCCTGCTCGCGCGGACGCCGGGCTGTCCGGACGGCGGGACTTCTGCGCGAGCACTCCCGGCGGCGCGTCCCAGCCCTGCTCCAGCGGCCCCGCGTGCGAAGGGTCGGTGCTCCGCGCTTCGCTCGCGGGCTCGGGCTCGTCGTCCGCGGGCGCGTCGTCATCCGGCGCGTAGTCCTGGGGGCGGAACTCCTCGAAGCCGGGCGCGGCCTCCTGCGTCTCGGCGGACGCCTCCTGTTCCGAGGGCGCGCGGCTGTACGGCGCGCGCTGGACGATGGAGGCCTCGTGCTCCTCCGCGTGCAGGTCGTCCATCTCCGCGCCGGAGACGGGCTCCAGTTGGAAGGGCTCCGCGAACGGCACGGGCCCGGGGGCGGCGATGCTCACTTCGTTGGGGAACAGCTCCGACACGAAGCGCGCCACCTCCTCCGCGCCGGGCAGGCCACCGCCCGCGGAGAGGAAGTTGCGCAGGGCCTGGGCGAACTCGCCGCACGAGCGGAAGCGCCGCTGGGGCGCCGGATCCAACGCGCGCATGATCGCCGGATCCAGCCGCGAGTTGATCCGCCGGTCCAACCGGCTGGGCGGAGGCAGTGCCTCGCGGCGGGTGCTCACGCCGCTGCCGGGCACCACGGCCTCGCGCAGCGTGAGCAACTCGTACGCGATGGCGCCCAGCGAGTACACGTCGGACGCCTCCGTGGGCGTCTCGCCGCGAGTGACCTCCGGTGCCCGGTACGCGCTGCGGCCCCGGTGCGCGAACGTGCGCTTGAGCTGGGGCACGGACCACAGCGCCTGGAGCGCGCCGAAGTCGCAGATGGCCGGGTAGCCGTCGCGGGACAGGAGCACGTTGCCAGGGGTGATGGCCCCGTGGACGGCGCCCGCGTCGTGCGCGAGCTGCACGGTCTCCAACAATTGGATGACGATGGACAGCGCCACCGTGGGAGGCAGCAACACCTCCTTCGTGTTGAGGCGCTGGAGCGCGACTCCCAGCGTGAAGCCGTCCACGTCCTCGCGCACCACGGCGAGCCGCTGGCGCACGAAGCCCACGTCCACGACGTGGAGGAGGCCCGGGTGGCGCACGGGCTGGAGCAGCCGCACCGTCTCCGCCAGCGCGCGGGCGTAGGCGGGGTCGGAGGTTCGCGGCAGGAAGAGCTTCACCGCGACGGGGATGCTGGGCAGCAGCAGGGACTCGTACAGCTCCGCGAGGTCCCCTGCCTCGGTGCGGCCGATGAGCCGGTACGTCCCGCTCATCGTTGCTTCCGGGGCGCCTTGGGGGCGCTGGCGCGGCGGCGGGTCACGGCGGCGAACATGAAGCCACACCACACGCACGACTCACCGCGCCGTCCCCGGGGCAGCTCCAGGGTGCAGCCGGGGCACCGGGGCCGGGGCCTGGCGGTGCGGACGGTGGCGGCGGAGGCGCTGGCGCGGGTTCGGACGAGGGGCGGCTTGCGGGCCTCCAGGGCGAGCCGGGCCTCCAGACGGCGCACCCGGTCCTCCAGCGCGGTGATTCGAGCGGCCAGGCGCGCGTGGAGGTCCTCGGCGGAGGCCGGGGATGGACGTGGGGTGCGCATCGTTGGACAGAGCGTGCCAGCCCCGTGCGAAGCCCGCAAGGACGCGGGCGAAGGGCATGCGGCGCGTGTTATGTCTTGAGGTCCGTGTCGCCCATACTCTCCCCTGCCAGGCCCATCCCGGGCGGACCCTCCGTGGATCCGCTGCACGGGAGCTTCCGTTCCTCCATCCGCCGCGAGCACGCCGACGACGCGGCCCGCCGCGCGAGGGACCTGCTCACCGACGACGTGCTCGGTCGGTTGCTCACCACGCCGCGTGAGGCAGCGGACCAGGTGCCGCATTCGCGAGACGTGTTCGTCAACCGCAACCTGCGCATGGACCACATCGAACTCATCGGGTTCGACATGGACTACACGCTGGCCATCTACCACATGCGCCGGCTGGAGCAGCTGTCGTTCGACATGACGCTCGCGAAGCTGATCAGCGAGTACGGCTATCCGCCGTTCGTGGGCGGCCTGCTCTACGACCACCACTTCGTGATGCGCGGGCTGGCGGTGGACCGCGTCAACGGCAACGTCCTGAAGATGGACCGCTTCGGCCACGTGGGGCGCGCCTACCACGGCCTGCGTCCGCTGAAGCGCGACGCGTGGAAGGAGCTGTACCGCAACAAGCGCGTGCGGCTGCGCAACCCGCAGTTCGCGTGGAACGACACGCTCTTCGCGCTGCCGGAGACGTGCCTGTACTCGGGCATCATCGAGCTGATGGAGTCGCTGGGGCACACCGTGAACTACGGCAAGCTCTACGACGACATCCGTGAAGCCATCGACACGGTGCACCGGGACAACTCGCTCAAGCGGGAGATCCGCAAGGACCTGGCGCGCTACGTGTTCCTGGATCCGGAGCTGGGTCCGGCGTTGCACAAGCTGCGCTCGGGCGGGAAGCGGCTGTTCCTGCTGACGAACTCCGCGTGGGACTACACGAACGCGGTGATGCGCTACCTGCTGGAAGGGCAGCTGCCGGAGTACCCCAGCTGGCGCAACTACTTCGACTTCGTGGTGACGGCGGCGGGCAAGCCGGCCTTCTTCACGGAGAATCGGCCGTTCCTGGAGCTGGACTCCTCCACGGAGGCCGGCAAGGTCGTGGGCGAGGCGAAGTCGCTGGAGCGCGGCACGGTGTACTCGGGCGGCAACCTGGCCCAGTTCGAGGAGTTCACCGGCTACCGGGGCGAGCACATCCTCTACGTGGGCGACCACATCTACGGCGACATCCTGAAGTCGAAGAAGTCGTCGCTGTGGCGCACGTGCATGATCGTCCAGGAGATTGAAGACGAGATCACGTACACGGACGCGCGGCGTGAGGAGATCGTCACGCTGTCCGAGGTGGAGCTGACGCGCGCGCGGCTGGACGACGAGGTGAACCACCGCAAGACGGTGCTGAACACCCTGGAGCGCCGGCTGGAGCGCGAGGAACTGTCGGAGCCCGAGCGCCAGGAAGTGGAGGAACTGCGCAAGAAGGTGAAGGCGGAGCTGGAGAAGCTGCGCCGGTCGCTGAAGGAGACCAACGGCATCGCGGACACGCTGGAGCGCGACGTCGAGGAGGGCTTCAACCCGTACTGGGGCCTGCTGTTCAAGGAGGGCAATGAGAACAGCCGCTTCGGCTACCAGGTGGAGCAGTACGCGTGTCTCTACACGAGCCGCGTGTCGAACTTCCTGCACCACTCGCCCATGCAGTACTACCGCTCGCCGCGCGACCTGATGGCGCACGAGCAGGCCGGCGCACTGTCGAGCAAGCTGTCTCCGATGGGCAGCGAGGGTCCGCCGAAGGGGTCGTCGGAGAAGGAATAGCTCAAGGCAGCGCGGGCAGCCGACCCCAGATGACGTCGCTGAAGCGCGAGGTGGGCGCAGGCTCGATGCCCACCTTCTTCAGGTCATCGGTGTGGCGGGCTCCCTTCACGACGACCCACCGGCGAGCGACACGCCTCCCCTCCTCCACCGCTTCAGGAGTGAGCGGGGCGTGCTCCGCGAAGCGGCGCAGGACGTCGAAGGCGGGCTGGGCCTTCTTGGGCTTGGCGAACATCGGGTCGAAGAAGACGACGTCGAAGGACTTCGAGGGCAGCGTCTTCAGGTACGCATGCGCATCCGCGTGGAGCACTTCGATGGCGCACGAGTCCGCGCCCCGGTCGTAGCGCTGGAGCCCCTCCGCGGCGACGATGCACAGGGGCAGGCTCTTCTCCAGGCCAACGACACGGCCCGTAGGGCCCACGGCGAGCGAAGCCACCAGCGCGTCCTGAGCCAGCCCCAGGGTGCAGTCGAGCACGGCATCCCCGGGGACGATCTCCGCGACCTTGAGGAACGCGTCATCGCGCTGGCCCTGCCGCAGCCGCATGCGCCGCAGGTGCGCCATGCCTGCGTGGAAGCCGAATGAACCCTGCGGCTCCCACAGCGTCACGCCATCGCCGCCCACGACGAGCAGCGCCTCCACCTTGGTGCCCAGCCAGGGCGCGATGCCCTCACTGGAGCGGCGCGAAAGGAACGGCAGGCTCCACCGCTGCGCCACGGCCCGCGCCTCGCGCACCGTGGCCGCGTCCGTCTTCGTGCTGGTGGTGACGGCGAGGGGAAGCGGAGTCATCGTGGAACGTATAGCTGGGTATGGTCTTGAACGTGCGGCGAAGGAGCGCCACGGCATCCATGGTCGAAGACCTCGAAGGCGACTGGCATCAACTCCGGGTGCTCGACACGCGCGCCCAGCAAGAGGGCACCGTCGTCCTGGACGACGCCCTTCGCACGCTCCTGCGACGCACGGGCCCTTCCGTAGCCATGACCACCGCGGAGGTGGATGCAGGACTGCACACCCCGGAGGCGGCACGCACCCTCCTCCACCAGATGCGACAGCGCGTCACGGAGGGCTCACGGCGCCTGGGCGACGCGCTCCACCGCATGTACCGCTTGCGTGACCAGGGCGACCTGGACGGCGCGCGCCAGCAGATGCGGGACCTGCTCGCAGTGGAGGTCGTGCCGTACTACCGCGAGCTCGCGCAAGGCCAGCTCGCGGACCTGGACTGAACCGCCCTACTCCGCGACCGCCGCCAGCTTCCGGCCGCCCTGCATCTGCGCCACCGTGACGGACTGGTTCCGGCCGTTGCGCTTCGAGTGGTACAGGCACTGGTCCGCCAGGTCGATCATCTGCTGCTTCTCCATGGCGTTGTCCGGGAACGTCGCGATGCCCAGCGACATCGTGATGCGCAGCGGGCCCATCTCCGTCTGGAACACCTCCGCCATCACCGCCTCGCGGATGCGCTCCGCGATGATCTTCGCGCCCTGCACGTCCGTCTCCGGCATCACCATCACGAACTCCTCGCCGCCGTAGCGCGCGACGACGTCCGTGTCCCGCGCCAGCGTCTTGATGATGCGCGCCACGCCCTTGAGCACCTGGTCGCCCGTCGGGTGACCGTAGGTGTCGTTCACGCTCTTGAAGTGGTCCACGTCCGTCAACATGATGGAGCACTTGCGGTTGTACCGCCGCGCCTGCGCCAGGATTTCGTCCGCGCGCGACTGGAACGTGCGGTGGTTCAGGAGGCCCGTGAGGCCGTCCGTCGTCGCCATCCGCTCCATCTGCTCGTAGAGCTGCGCGCGCAACACCGCCTGCGCCGCCTGGATGGCGATGACTTCGATCATCCGCAGCACGTCCTGCTCGAACGCCGCCTTCTTGCGCGACCCCGCCACCAGCGTGCCAAGAATCCGGTCCCCCGCCACCAGCGGGAAGATCTTCAGCGCGCCCAGGCCGCGCACCTGCGTCTCCTCATCGAAGATGACCTGGCGGTCCATCGCCTTGATGTCCCGCCCCGGCAGCGGCGCGCCGTAGCGCACCACGTTCGCCACCAGGCCGTTGTTGTCCTGGAATGTCTGGCCCTCCAGCGCCTTGCCCTGCGCCGTGACGCCCGTCATCCGCGCCACGCGGTGCACCCGCTTGCCCTCCTGCTCCGACACCAGCGTCACCGCGCAGAAGTCCAGCCCCGCCAGCTGCCGCGTCGCCTCCAGCACCGCCACGAACACCTGATCCGGGCTGCCCGCGCGGTTGAGCTCTTCAATCGCCCGGAAGAACCGGTCCTTCTCATCGCGCGTCTTGCGGATGTAGCTCATCACCCGCTCCACCTCGATGGAGCGCAGCACCTCTCCCGCGATGGTGGTCAGCATCTTCTCGTCCTGGTCCGTGAACGGCTCGTTCTTGAGCTTGTCCGCCACCAGCACGCCGCGGACGAGCCCGCTGCCCTCCAGGATGGGCACCGCCAGGAGCGCCTGCACCGTGGGGCCGCCGCCCTCGTAGTACGTGACGCCCTTCAGCCCCTGCGGCGAGTTCATCCGCACCGGCGCGCGGCGCTTCAACACGCCGCCGATGATGCCCTCGCCCGCGTTGAACTTCTCGCGCTGCACCCGCTCCGAACCCGAGCGGCAGTCGTACAGCTTCAGGCTCCGGTCGTCCGACGTGAGCAGGAACGCCGCGCAGGTGTCCGTGCGCAGACCCGTCTCGGCGATCTCCAGCGCCGCGTGCACCGCGCCTTCAATCTCCTTCACCGACGCGACCAGCCACTTCTCGTCGGAGTTCATCCCGCTGAAGCTGTCTTGCGTCCCGGAGGACACCAGCCGGAAGGTGCGCGCGCGCTCCTCCACCTCACGGATGCGCTTCTGCACCGCGTCCGACTCCGCCCGCTTCGCCACCGCCATCCGCGCGGACAGCACCAGGTGGTACAGCCCCGCGAACAGCGCCAGGAACAGCGTGTGCGTCAGGAACCCGGTGACGTTCACCACCGGCCCGCCCAGCGTCACCAGGCCGTCGTACACCAGCGCCACGCCCAGGAGCGTCATGCCCGCGTTGCGAGGCAGGAACGCCACCAGGAACGCCATCAGCAGGTAGACGATGGGGAACAGCTCCCCGCCGCCAATGGCCACCACGATGAAGGCCGCGGAGATGAGTCCGCCGCCCAATTCCAGGTCGTCGCGCAGGTCGATGACCGCGCCCACCGAGGAGCGCATGGCCCGGCGCCACGCCGCCATGCCAATGCCGACGAGCAGCCCCATCACCAGCGCCGCTTCCGTCCAGCCCAGCGTGTGCAGGCCCCGGAAGCCGCCGCGCGCCAGGTGGACGAACGTGGCCAGCGCCACCGCGGCGGGGATGGCTCGGAAGAACGCGCGCACGAGCTTCGCGGGAGAGGGCACCACGGACAGCGAGGTCATGGCGACTCCAGGTGGAAGACGATTTCGCCCGGCTTCACGTAGCCGAGCTCCTCACGAACCGACTGCTCCAGCGTCGCCGGATCCTGGCGCAGCGCCGCGATCTCCTTGCGGAGCGCGTCGTTCTGCGCGGCCAGCGCACGGTTGCGCTCATCGAGCGCCTCCACGTCCTGCCGCAGGCGGAGGTAGCGCCGGAAGCCCTTGGCGTCCGCCACCGAAGCGAGGCTCAAGGCCACCGCCACCACCGCCGCCACCATCAGGAGCTTTCGCCGGGACGTCATGAGCGCCGGCGAAGGTACCAGCGGCCCCCCTGCCCGCAACTATTCCGCTCCAGCCCTGTAGCACCCCGGGCGCAGGCGGAAATCAGTCCGCCTTCAGCAGCTTTTCAATGGCCTTCGCCACGTCCGCCTGGCCTTCGATCCCCTGCCACGCGGCCACCGCGCGGCCTTGCCGGTCCAGCAGCACCGTGCTGGGCAGCGCCCGGATGCGGCCGAAGGCGCTCTGCCCCGCGCGCATCCGCTCGTCGGACAGCAGCACCGGGTACGGGAAGGCGTAGTGGTTCGCGAACGGCCCCAACACCTTGCCCTCGTCCAGGTCCATCCCCACCGCGACGACCTGGAAGCCCTGGGGGCCGTAGGTTTCCTGGAGCTTCGTCAGCGTGGGCTGGTCCGCCAGACACGGGAAGCACCAGGTGGCCATGAAGGACACCAGCACCACCTTGCCCGGGAGCTGGCGGGGGTCGTAGCGCGTGGGCCCCACCGACGGCAGCCACAGCGCCCGGTAGAACGCGGGCCCGGCGTCCACCGGCCCACCGTGGCGACAGCCCGCCAACAAGCCCAGGAGGCACAGCGCGCCCAGCGCCACCGCGCGCGGGAGCGTGCGTCGTCGCACCGGGCTCACGCGCTCAGGCCTCGTTCTCCGGAGGGCCACCCCGGAGCTGACACTCGCGACACAAGCCGTACAGCTCCATCTTGTGCGACGTCACCGTGAAGCCGTGCTTGCGCGCCACCGCGTCCTGGAGCGTCTCGATGCGGTCGTTCTCGAACTCCACGATGGTGCCGCAGCTCGTGCAGATGAGGTGGTCGTGGTGCTCGCGCCCCGCCGCCGCCTCGTAGCGCGTCTGCCCGTCACCGAAGTTGCGCGCGTGGGCCAGGCCGCACTCGTTGAGCAGCTTCATCGTCCGGTACACGGTGGCCACGGACACCTTGGTGTCCTGCTCGCGCACCTTGTTCCACAGCTCCTCCACGGACAGGTGTCCGCCCACCTCGAAGAAGGTGTCGATGATGAGGCTGCGCTGGCGCGTGCTCTTCAGCCCGTGCTGGGCCATGTAGCGCGCCAGGACCTCGTCCTTGTCCTTGTCCGAGGGGCCGTGGGAGTGGGAGTGGCTGTGGTGATGGGTCGTCATCTGCAATCTCTGAAGCACCCCATGTGTTGGGGTGGGAATGCCTGCTCCCGCAAGACAATTTCGACGGCCGGCCTGGGCGAGCGCCCGCTCCCCCGCTGACTACCACGGAGCCCGGTGTCTTCGGCTTGCGCCGCGCGTGAGCTGTTTACATTGAGGCCGGACTGGCTCATTGACACCTGTCTGGCCGCGAAGATAGAGGCATCCGCCCTCGTAAACGAGCAATTTTCCGAACCTTTCCATGATCAGTCCCTGGCAGAGAAGACGGCAGCCCGATGACGTACCCACCCCGGTGGCGGTGGCGGTGTCGGACTTCTGCCGACGCGCGAAGGCTCCGGCCCCCGCACAGCAGGTCCGCGAGGCGCTCGCGCTCCTCACGGAGGATGAGGACTTCCGGGTCCGCGCCCTCACGGACGGTGAACCCGAGACGTCCCCCCTGGGGCCCTTCGCCGTGGTGGACATCCTGCGCGGCGTGACGCCGGCGCTCGCGGCCCAGCGCCAGGAGTGCGGCTACTACGACGTGGCGCAGGAGCTGGTCCAGGTGCGCGAGGAGAAGACGCCGCCCCCCGCGCCCGCTCCCACGACGCCCGTGTTCGCGCTCCCCACCCCTCCTTCCGAGGAGACGGACGCGAAGACGGGCCGCCGCAAGAGCGCCAAGGCGGAGGCCGCCGCCGTCCAGGAGCGCATCGCGCCCAAGAAGCGCGCCGCCGACGCGGAGGACGCCGACACCGCCGCGCCCGCCCCGGCACCCCAGGCGCCCCAGGAAGAAGAAGAGGCCCCGCGCTTCCTCAAGCGCGAGCTGCCCCGCCCCCGCGGCCGCTTCACCCGCGTGGAAGCCCAGCGACTGTCGTTCTTCGAACTAACGCGCGCGGAGGGCAAGGAGACGCTGGAGGCCGCCATCGAGGCCACGGAGCACCGGTACTCACTTCTGCGCACGCTGGAGCACCGCTACAACGGCCCGCGCGGTGAGCTGACCCAGGTCGACATGGAGAACGTGCTGCGCCAGCACGGCATCATGGAGTCGCTGGAGGCCCGCGAGCGCCACAACATCGAGACCGCCTACGCGTCCCAGCGCGGCGCCACCGGCCGGGTGGCCTGGGCGCTCGGCCTGTCCCCCAGCGAGCTGCAGCGGCTCACGCACGCGCTCAAGCTGGAAGAGGTGGTGGAGGCCCTGCGCGAGCGCTTCCGCAACGAGGTGCTGGCCACGGGCCACCTCACCCACCGGCTGGATCTGCTCGGCCGGGACAAGTACCTGGTGGACCTGGGCATCCAGAAGCGCTTCGCCGACGCGCTCCGCAAGGAGCTGGAGCGGCTGGCGAAGGACGCCCTGCCGGACGCCACGGATCTCCACTCGCTGGCCAACGTCGTGGGTCGCAAGCACGGCGCGCCCGCGGAGCTTGTCACCCGCGCCTTCGAACGCCTGAACCTGACGGAAGGCCTGCGCAAGCAGCTGTCCGCCCAGGCCCAATCCCCTTCGAACTGACTCAACGAGACGAGGTACCCACCCCATGCCCATCTACGAGTACGGCTGCTCGGCCTGTGGAAAGACCATCGACGTCCTGCAGAAGATGTCCGACCCGACGCCCCCCGCCTGCACCGCGTGCGGCGCCCAGGGCACGCTGAGCAAGCAGGTCAGCCGCTCCAGCTTCCACCTCAAGGGTGGCGGCTGGTACTCGGACCTGTACGGCTCCACGAAGAAGGACGGCGGCGGTTCGTCGTCGTCCTCCTCATCGTCGTCGTCCGCGGCTTCTTCGTCGTCGAGCAGCGGCACGAGCGCGGCGGCCAGCGCTCCCGCGGCCGCGCCGAGCACGCCGTCCGCGTCCGGCGACAAGTCGTAGCGCCCCAGGCTCCACCGTTCCACCGCCCCCGGCTGAAAATTCGCTGGGGGCGCGGGGAGGCCGCAGACTTCACGCGTGCCCTTTCCTCCCTCGAAGCGTCCCCCCCGCCACTGCGCGCTGTGCGGCCATCCGGAGCTGACGGATGCGCGGGGGCAGGGGCGGTTCCTCCTGGTCGCGGACCCGCATGGGCGCGGTCCCGTGTGTCCTCCGCAGCGCGGCTGCCGCAACGGCAAGCTCGCGGCGTCGGACACGCCGGCGCTGACGCAGGCCATCCGCTAGGCTAAGCAGACACCTGAAAGCGCGCGCGTCCATCCCGCGTGCCTCCAGGTGCCATGCCGCGTTCCTTCCGCTCGCTGTCGTCCCTGTTCCTGGTGCCGCTCGTGGCCGCCGTCTCCGTCGGCTGCGCGTCCGCCACCCGCATGTCCCCCGAGGATCGCGCCGCGTTGGACCGCGGCCTCAGCGGCCCGGACGCGGAGCAGTACCTGCGCGTCTCCGCCTACCTGACGCCCTTCTTCGGGGACGCATCCAAGCGGCTGCTCACGCCCTACCCGCCGGAGGACGTGCGGCTGGTGGACGACACCCAGGGCAAGCCCATCAACCCCGGCCCCATCCAGGCCACCCTCCCCGCCGGCTCGCGTGTGCGGATCACCAAGGTGGAGTTCCCCACCGCGTGGGTCGTCACCGAGCGCGTCCTCTACTCCCCGCGCACCTGGCCGTGGGTGTACGTGACCGTGGAGGGCGCGCCCGCGGGCGAGCAGGTGGTGCTGGTGCTGCCGCCGAACCTGGACCGGCAGGACGCGTTCCGCGCGGAGCTGGGGAACACGCTGTCACCCCACCGCTGACGCAGCAGCTCAACGGCTTCAGCGCGGCGGTGAGGGAGGCCGTGCGCACCAAGACGCTGGTGCCGGACATGCCCGCGGACGCGGTGCGCATGGCCTGGGGCCCGCCGGAGTCCGTGCGCCGCACGCTGGAGGGCACCGCGAAGAACGAGGAGTGGCGCTACACCGGCGAACGCCGCAAGGTGTTCCTCACCGACGGGAAGCTGGTGCGCGCGGAGGAGGCAGGCAAGGCCATCCTGCCCTGATGCGCCTGGCGCCCGTCTAGCGCCGGCCGCCGCGGCGGTGCTGCTTCTTGCCGCCGCCGCCACCGCCCTTGCGCTGGGCCTGGGCCTCGCCCGGCCGGGTGAGGCGGGGCAGCTCACCGGCCATCACCGGCCAGTAGTCGCCCTTGAAGAGCTCCTCCACCAGCTGCGCCTGGGTGAGCACGTCGCGCTTGAAGAAGGTGGCGCCGCGGCCCATCTCGTCCAGGGAGCCGCGCGCGTCGCTGCCGCCCACGCAGGGCACCTTGAGGACGTCCGCGGCCTCCACGGCCAGGTCGTTGGCCGTCTGCTTCACCTTGGCGTTGTAGCCCTCCACGGCGCACAGCACGCCGGACAGCGAGCGCACGTAGTCCATGGCGGGGTTGGGCACGTCACGGTCGAAGGGGCGGGCCGCGACGATGGCCGCGCCCAGCGCCTTCACCTTGGGCAGGCACTCGGCGGCGCTCCAGGGCTTCTCCCGGTTGCTGCCCCACATCTGCACGGGCTCCGGCGCCAGCTCCGGCTTCGGGAAGAAGCACAGGTACTGGCCCCGGTCCGTGACGAGCTCCAGGCCCACGAAGACCTTCACCTTGGACTTCGCGCCGATCTCGAACAGCTCGTCGCAGCCGTCCTGGGTGTTCGTCTCGGTGAACGCCACCGCGTCCAGGCCGAACATGGCCGCCCGCTCCAGCACGGCGCGCGGCTCCAGGTCGCACCCCTTGGACAGGTGGGAATGGGCGTGTAGGTCGATGAGCATGGGCGACGCGTGCCTAACAGGCCTCCCCGGGCCTGTCGAGCCCGCGCGCTCGAGGCCCTCAGGCGTACGCGTAGGACTGGAAGTTGCCCTGCTTGGCCTGGCTGTTCTTCTCCTCGTACGTGCGGATGAGGTAGCCCATCAGCATCAGCGAGGACGTGTTCTCCAGCACCCGGGACGGATCCTTGGAGATGAGGTTGGCGCTGTAGTTCAGGAAGAACTGCGCCAGCTCCTCGCCCGCTTCCTTCACGATGAGGGCGTTGAGCGCACTCGGCTCCATGGTGCGGATGGTGTTGATGAAATCGACCGCCAGGTCCTTCTTCGTCTTCATGTCCACGGTCCTGCCCCCTTTTTCCGCCCATGCCCTGGAGCCGGAAATGGCCCCGAGCCCCGCCCCAATCCACGAACCGGGTGCGACCGGGTGAACCTATGCATGCCGGTGCACCTGCAAACCCCCACCCCGCCGCGCCCCCCGCTCCCTCGCGGATCACGACTTTTGGACCGCAGCATTTTTGACACCCCGAAACGGCGTGTGCGATAACCCCCGGTCAAGCCTTTTCTCACCACCCACAAGGAGTGGCAGGCGATGTTCACGGGCGTGAAGGTCTTCTCCGCGACGAAGGCCAAGGAGCGGGAAGAGTTGGGTGAGAACGTCACCCGCTGGATCAAGAGCAACGCGGACCTGGAGATCGTGGACCGGGTCGTCTGCCAGTCCTCTGACAACGAGTTCCACTGCTACACGCTGGTGCTCTTCTACAAGCACGCGAAGCCGCCGGCCTGACCGCCGCTCAAGGCTCCTCGACTCCTCCCGGGCCCGTCCTCTTTCCGGCCATGCACCTTTCCGGTGCGTGCGGGGAGGCCGGGCCTTTCTGTTTCCGTATGTTATGGTCCGCGCCGTGGCGCGCTTCGGGGACGACAGCGGGGAGGAAGACCGGCAGCTGCGCACGGACGCCCTGCCGGCGATGCGCTCGGCGCGGGTGCGGGTACGGCTGCTGGTGCTGTCCGGCCCGGACGCGGGCCAGAGCTACCCGCTGGCGCCCGGACGCTACCGGGTGGGCGCGGACGCCAGCTCGGATGTGATCATCGCGGACCGGGCGGTGTCTCGCAGCCACCTGCTGCTGGACGTGCGCGAGGACAGCATCCAGGCGGTGGACGTGGGCTCGCGCAACGGCTCGTTCTGCGAGGGCATGCGCTTCACCACCCTGGAGGTGCGCCCCGGCGCGGTGCTCACGCTGGGCACGACGGAGCTGAAGCTCGTCCCGGAGGGAGAGAAGGCGCACGCCCTGCCCCTGTCCAACCGGGAACGCTTCGGCAACCTGGTGGGCCAGAGCCGCCGGATGCGCGAGGTGTTCACCCTGCTGGAGCGCGTGGCCCAGGGCGAGTCCGACGTGCTCATCCAGGGCGAGACGGGCACCGGCAAGGAGCTGTGCGCGGAAGGCCTGCACCTGCATGGCGGGCGCTCCAAGGGGCCCTTCGTCATCGTGGACCTGGCGGGCGTGGCGCCGCAGCTCCTGGAGTCGGAGCTGTTCGGCCACGTGAAGGGCGCCTTCACCGGCGCGCAGGCGGACCGGGCGGGCGCCTTCGAGCGCGCCCATGGCGGCACCCTCTTCCTGGATGAGGTGGGCGAGCTGCCCCTGGAGGTGCAGCCCCGGCTGTTGCGCGCGCTGGAGCGCCGGCAGGTGAAGCGGGTGGGCGCCAACGACTACCGCTCGGTGAACGTGCGGGTGGTGGCGGCCACGCACCAGGACCTGGAGGGCGCGGTGAAGGCGGGCCGCTTCCGCGGCGACCTGTTCCACCGGCTCGCGGTGCTGCGCGCGACGCTGCCGCCCCTGCGCGAGCGCCCGGAGGACATCCCGCTGCTCATCGACACCGTGCTGGAGCGGATGGGCAAGCCGCCCAGTGCCCTGTCGGACCAGACGCGCGCCCTGCTCGCCCAGTACCCGTGGCCGGGCAACGTGCGGGAGCTGCGCAACGTGGTGGACCGGGTGGTGAGCCTGGGCGAGTCCGCGCTGCCGGAGCTGCCGGACACGCCGCCCCCGCGCCCTGCCCTGTCGCCGGACCTGGACCCGGAGGACACGCTGTCGCTGGCGCTGGAGCTGCCCTTCAAGGAAGCGAAGGAGCGCCTCATCGAAGGCTTCGAGCGCGACTACCTGCGCACGCTCCTCGAGCGCTGCGGCGGCAACGTCTCCAAGGCGTCGCGCGAGGCGGGCATCGACCGCGTCTACCTGCGGAAGCTGCTGCGCAAGCACGGGCTGGTGTCCGGCCCGGACTGACGGCGGTCCCCTGCCCCCACTCGCGGTCGCGGTCCCCGTGGCCCGGGTGACACTGGGGCGGGCCTCCCTGCCGGGGGTGGTTGTCGGACCGGGTTTCCGCCCCATCTTGGGAGCACCAACGCACGAGAGGTGGGTGCCATGCGCCAGGGATGGGGGAGGTGGCTGTTCGTCGTCGGAGGGCTCGTGCTGGGCGTCAGCGCGTGCCAGTCGCGGGACGGGGTCGTCGCGGAGAGCGGCCTGGTGCCGCCGCTCGCGGTGCTCTCGCCCCGGGCGGAGCTTCCCACGGAGGAAGGCACCGGCGGGAGCGGAAGCGCGGGCGCGGTGGTGGCCGAGGACGTGCCGGACTTCTACGGCACGGTGACGCTCTCGGGCGCGCGGGGCTTCACGGTGCGGGACGACGACGGCGTGGAGCGGCCCTTCGTGGTGGCGCCGTCCACGCGAATCCTGCGCGACGGCAAGCGCGTGGCCCGCGCCCAGCTGCACCCGGGCGTGCTGGTGCACACGACCTACGGCGAGCGGCTGGGGTCGTGGGTGGCCACGGACGTGGAGATCTACTCCGGCACGCCGTCGCGGGATTTGACGGCGACGGCGACGCCGGTGAAGCGCTGACGGGCGCGGCGGCCCGTCAGTAGACGGCGAGCGCCTGCGGCAGGTGGTAGCTGACGATGGTGAGCACGGGGATCTTCGGGCCCTCGTCCTCGTCGTCGGTGGTCATGCCGGAGGTGACGCGCAGGCCGTCGAAGCGCGCGAGGATGACGTAGTCGCGGCGGGTCTCCAGGAAGGGATCCGGCGCGGCCAGCCGGCCCAGGGCTTCACGGCCGGTCTCCTCGGAGAGGTTGTCGTAGTTGCGCTCGGAGGCGGACTGGGTGGTGCTCTCGCGCGTGAAGATGGAGCCACCCACGCGGCCCTCGCCGGTGATCGCCGTCCGTCCGCCCAGGTCGCCAGAGGCCTCCGTGACGGTGTCGGTGGTGTAGGCGACGCCGACCTCACGGCGGGAGGCCACGGACTGGAGGCCCTGCTCCACCAGCCACAGCGTGGGGCGCTCCCCTTCCGAGCGCTGGTCGGCCACCTGCGCGCGCATGAGCACGTAGCGGCCGCGGTAGGTGTCCGGCTGGGCGACGGCGGACGCGAGCGAGAAGATGGGCACCTTGCGCGCGTGGAGCAGGCGCAGCTCGCCGTCCACGCTGCCGCCGCGCTGGGCCACCACGCGGGCGATGAGGTTGGCGGCGTCCGGACGGACGCGCAGGTCCTCCGTCCACGCGCTGCCCAGCACGGCGCCCAGCTGGGTGAAGCCAGGGGCCTCCGCGCACACCTTCAAGGCCAGCCACGCGTCGTCGCGAGAGGTCGCCTGGAGCCTGCGGGCGGCGGCCTCGCACGCGGCGGGCGTGGAGTAGCGGGCCAGGAACGCGCGGGCGTCATGCGGCGACACGGGCGGTTCCTCGGCGGCGACGGAGCGTCGGGGCGCGGGGGGCGGAGTCTGCGGCGGAGGCGAGTCCGTGAGGGCACGGTCCTCCAGCGCGACGTGGGAGTGGGAGGCACCGCAGCCGGTGGCGAGTGCACCCAGGAGGGTCAGCAACGGAAGACGGGGCATGGCGCGGGGCTCCTTGAAGTGCGACAGCTCGGTGGGCGCGCTACAGCGCGGCGGAGTCGGTGTGCTGCTGGCTTCCGTGCGATGGCGTCTGGCGCGGAATGGACGCGGACGGGGGCAGCATCATGGAGCACGCGTCGCGGCAGCGCTCGTCCATGCACGCGAGCGTGGTGGGGCCGGCCTGCTGCCGCGACACGGCCGCGTAGCAGCTCTCGCCGTTGCCGGGGCACTGGCTGCGCGCGGCGCACTCGCAACAGGTGGAGGCCACGGAGGCCATCAGCTGCACGTCCTGGAGCACGGAGGACAGCGCGCGGTAGCAGGCGCGGGCCGCGGGGGCGAAGCGGCCCTTGGAGTCCACCACCGGCGTATTGCCTTCGATGCCGCAGCGGCCCACGACGTCCGCGTACTTGCGCTCGCAGACAGCGACGAGCTTGGGGTCGGGCGTGCCGTCGCGAGCGTTGCTCACGGCCTCCGAACAGAGGGCGCGCGACGCGTCCTTCAGCAGCTTGATGTTGGCGGACTCCACGTCCGCGTTCGTGCCCTTGGCAGGCGGCACCTCCGCCTCGAACACGCACTCCTTGCCCGCGCGCAGCGTGTCGATGGTGCACGACCACGCGGTCGGAGACGCATCCACGAGAGGGGGTGCCCCCAGCGCTTCGGGAGGCAGGGACGACGGCGCGGGGCCGGACGGCGCGGCGCCGAGGAAGAGCAGGGAGAGGAGCATCGCCTTCATATGGGACGCAGCGTAGGACTTTGCCCCGCGCCGCTCAAACCGCTCCGCCGGGTGGGTGTTCGTCCACCATCATGTCCGTGGGTCCGGGCGGACCGGTCTCCACCGTCCCCGGAAGCGCCTTCGTCCGGCTGATGACGATGGGCGGTTCGATGAGCCGGGGCGGTGTCGCCCGCGTGTCCGTCGGGTCCGGCACCCACACCGGCTCCTCCGGTCCGCGCCCCCGCTTCCACCGGCGTGGCACCCGCCGGAACCCCACCGGGTACACCGTGAGCTCGCCGTCCTCGTCGAAGTGGAGCCGGAGGAAGTTCTTCCAGTCGGGTATCGACAGCGAAGAGAACGCCTCGTTGGGGTGACAGGAGAACACGTTGAGCGACAGCAGCAGGTACACGCCCACCACCAATGGCCCCACCAGCGCTCCGCCGCCAAACAGCAGCAGCCCGCTGAGGAAGTCCCGCCGCAGGCTCCACTGAAGCTCCGCCGCCAGCGGCACGGCGATGGCGGACACGCCCCAGATGAGCAGCAGCGCCACCGCCAGGTGCGCCAATCCATGCAGGACGCCAGCGGCCCTCTTCCAGAGCAGCCCCCGGCGATGGTCCGCGAACGCGACCGTGCCCAGCACCACACCCGCCCCCAGCACCAGCGAGCCCGTGCTCTGCAACGCCGCGTTGATGACCTGCCGGAACGAAGGTGCACCCACCGCCCCCTCGTTGAGGTTCGCGGCGATGCCCCAGCCCAGCAGCGTGTAGACGACGCCCATGAACACGCCGAACCACGGGTTGAGCGCGGTGAACAGCAGGTTGCGCCAGGCGAGCCGCTGGGACGTCTTCTGCGGCGGGTAGCTCGCCTTCTGCACGAAGCCGCCTGGGCTCTGATCCACCCTGGGCAGGTGCGTGGGATGCAGGAACGCCCCTCCCCCACCCGCGATGATCTTCTGCCGCCCGTCCGCGCTCTCGTGCCGGCGGTAGTGGTGCAGGTCCCCCGCGAGGAAGACGCTCACCTTCTTGCCCAGCACCTTCTGCTCCAGGAAGTCGATGTTGTGGTCCAGGAAGCCGCGCCCCGCGCGAGGCATCACCTGCTGCTTCACCCACGCGGGCTCCGCGTTGCAGAGGATGACCCGGTCCGTGCCGCGCATCTGCCCTGCCACCTTCTGGAAGAACTCCACCTGCGGCGCGTCCAGGTCGGACTCCAGCTGCATGTCCGTGCCCAGCAGCCACCAGCCGTGCGGCAACCTCAGCGCGAAGTAGCTGCGCTGCTGCTGCGTGCGCCAGCCATGGGAGCGCCGGCCCTGACAGAACAGGCGCGTGAAGGACACCAGTCCGTCATACCAATCATGGTTGCCCGGAACCGCGAACAGGTGCGGCCGGTGGCGCCGCTTGTTCAGCGCGTCCTCGTACGGCACCACCGTGCGCGCCTGGTACTCGTCCACGCTCGCGGTCGGGTACACCTCGTCCCCTCCGAACACGAGCACGTCGCCGCCCCGCGTGACATGCGTCTTGCCGGACTCGTCCGTGAGCGCCAGCTCCGGCGCCATCACCGTGGACGCCACCGCGTAGGTGGAGTCCCAGCCGTCGCCCAGGTCCGACACGTAGTCCAGCCACAGCTCGTCGCGCGGATGCCCGGTGTCGTCCACCGAGTAGTCGAAACAGAGCGGCTGCGGCCGGGATACGGCATCCAGCAGCCGCCGGTCCGCCTGACGTCCGAACGTCCCGGACAGCAGCGCCTTCATGCCCGACTTCGCGAGCACGGCAGGATCGAACCACGACACCATCTTCCGACCCGGAGGCGTCTGGGGCTCAGGCGCGGGCTCGACGCGCCGGCCCGGAAGGCGGCTCACATCGGAGGCACGGACGGCCATGGCCCCTCCTCCCTCACCCGCCACGCACGTCCCTGAGTGCCCCTGCGGTGCGAATCGATGAGCGCATCCGCGAACCGGTCCGCGAGCGCGGCGATGGTGAGGCTCGGGTTGGGCCCGACGGGGCCCGGCATCATCGAGCCGTCGGCCACGTACAGCCCCGGGTGGCCAAAGGCCTCGCCCGTCGCGTCCACCACGCCCTCGTCCGGCCCGTGTCCCATGGGACAGCCGCCCAGCGGGTGCACGGTGATGACCCGGCTCAAGTAGCTGAGCGGGTTCTGCAGCAGCCTCCCCTCCAGCGTCCGAGCGATGTCCGCCATCGACTGGCGCAGCTCGTTGAAGTACTCGCGCGAGCTGCCCATCCGCCAGTCGATGGCCAGCATCTCGTCGTCCGTCAGCCGCATGTGGCCGGTGGGAAGGTCACGCCCCATGCCCAGCAGCGGCAACGACGTCGCGGATCCCAGACAGTCCCCCAAGAGCTCGGCGATCTCCTCGCTCACGTCGGAGTCATGCGTGCGTCCCGTCCAACCGCGGATCAGGCGCCACACCAGCTTGAGGCCTCGCTCCATCAACGGCACCTGATGCGCGCCTTCGTAGAGCCAGTTGACGAACTCCGGGTAGCCCGCGTCCTCGATGTAGTAGCCCCGGCCCGTGCCGCCCTCCTCCTGACTCCGGAAGTGCAGCGCGCTGGTGATGACCGGCCCGTGCCCTCCTTCCAGGATGCGCGGCAGCTGCTTGCCGGTACTTGAATCGTGGCACTGGCGCATGAAGCCCAGCAGGTCTCCGTTGCCGCAGAAGCGCGTGCCCAACCGGCCGCTCAGGCCGGGGAAGTTCCGCTGGTTCTTCAGGAGCAGGAACGTGGTGCCGAACGTGCCCGCCGCCAGCACCAGCCGATCCGCCGTCACGGTGCTGCGCGGCAGCATGGACTGGGGGCCTTCGCGCGGCACGTCCTCCGGCGTGTCCGTGTGGTCCAGGTACCGCACCACATAGCCGCCGCCTTCCGCGGGCCACAGCTCCGTCACCTCCGCGCGCGTGCGCAGCTCCGCCCCCGCGCGCTTCGCCGCGGACAGGTACGTGTAATCGAGCGTGTTCTTGCTGCCCGTGTTGCAGCCGACGTCGCATTCACCGCAGAGGTGACAGGTGGTGCGCGTGCGGCCGTGGAGGTTGGGAAACTCCTCGCGGATGGGCTCGCCCGGGACGGGCACCTCGCCGGGGTTGCCGAACGTCACGGCCAGCGGCGGCAGCTGCCAGTCACCCGCGCGGCCCAGGCGCTCGGCCGCGAGCTTCATGGCCAGCGTCTTCGCGGTGGAGGAATACGGCGGATGCTCCAGCGGATAGCGCTGCACGCGCATCATCCGCTCCACGGCGTCGTAGTGCGTCTCCAGGTCCGCGCGGGTGACGGGCCAGTCCTCGTAGCCTCCGTCATGGAGGTCCTCGTGGATGAAGGTCTTCTCGTCCTTGCGCAGCAGCACGTTCGCGTAGATGAGCGACCCACCGCCCAGCCCCGCGGACACCACGCCGCCCAGCCCCTGGAAGGACCAGAGGTTGAACAGGCCGTGCAGGCCCTTGCGCGGGTCCCAGAAGTTGCGGCGCATGTCGTACGGGCTGCGCGCGAAGGAGCCCGGTGGATACGCCTTGCCCCGCTCCAGCACGCAGACCCGGAGCCCCGCTTCCGCCAGGCGCCACGCCATCACCGAACCGCCGAAGCCCGAGCCCACGATGACGACGTCGAAGTGCTCATCCCTCGTGGCCATGCGGGGCCTCCTCCCCTTCGCGCTCGCGCACCGGCGCCTCCGGGGCGTAGAGGTCCCAGAGCGCGCCCAGGAACAGGTGGCCGAAGCGGGCCAGCATCTCCGCGCCCTCCACGCCCCCGCGCGACGAGCGCATGCTGGCCACCAGGTGGAGCAGCTCCCGCATGCCCAGCACCAGGACGCCCGCGCCCACCACCGGGCCGCGCGCGTCCACGCCTTGGTGCAGGTAGCTGTAGAGCCGCGTGGTGTCGCGCCAGAGGTCCGGGCCCGGGTCGTCGCGCAGCGTCTTCGTGCCGTCCAGGTAGTAGTCCTGGCCGTTCGCCTGGAAGCGCAGGCCGTAGGTCATGATCTTCGTGCGCGGATCATCCGTGGAGCGGAAGAGGTTGAAGCTCCCCTCGCGCACGGGCAGGTCCATGCCCAGCGGCTTGTATTGCACGTGCGCCACCAGCCGGGCCGCGTGGTCCGGGTCGCGGAGGAACGCCTCCATGTCGTCGATGGTGATGGTGCAGTGCATGGTGAAGGGCGTGGAACGCCCGTCATGGGCGCCCGCCTCGGGGTCGGTGGTGCCCATCGCGAGCGGACCGGCCATGGTCTCGCGGAACATCAGGTCGTAGGCGGGTTCGGTCATCTGCGTGATCTCCGGGGTGAGGGGCAGGCCCTGGCCGTCCGCCACCGCCAGGTAGCGGCAGGCGTCCGAGTAGCCCTGGTCGATGAGGGTCTCGGCCGTGACGTGGCCCGCGTAGAAGTCCGGGTCCAGGGGCAGCGGGTGCTCGGGTTTGATGAGGTGCACGGTGATGGGCCGCGAGTGCCCCGGCACGTGCTCGCCCGCGAGGATGCGCGCGTTGAGCTCGCGCACCTGCTCCAGTTGGGCGAAGAGCGCGCCGTTCGCGCTCAGCTCAATCATGTGGACGTACTGGCGGAAGAAGCCGTCGGCGTACCGGGGCGTGTTGCCGATGCACCAGACGATCCACACCTCGTCCGCGCCCCGGCGCACGGCCTCCATCACGTTGGCGTCCTGGATCCACACCGAGTCCAGGTACAGGTGGCCGTCCTTCACCACCGGGGGCATGAAGAGCGGCAGGGAGATGCCCGCCACCAGCAGGTCGCGGTCCACGTCCGTGTGCGGGATGGCCTCGTTCGTCTTCCGGGCGAAGTCGCACACGTTGAAGCTGCCGGAACGCTCGCGGTTCGCGCGGATGGCGTCCACGTCCACGCCCAGGTGCGGGAAGACGCGCTGGATGATGCCGTCCGCGTCCCCCAGCGCGGTGAGCTTCCAGGGCCGCGCGTATTCATCCAGCGGCATCAACGACACGAAGTCCTTCACGTCCAGCGTCCGCCACCGCTCGCACATCTCCGCGGGGGACTGGCCGGACAGCCACATCGCCAGGGTGATGATGCCGCCGGACGTGCCGTCCGCGTGGGCGAAGGCCAGCCGCGCGTCCGTCAGCGCGCGCAGCACGCCCGCCTGCCACGCGACGCGCATGCCGCCCCCCGCGAGCACCAGCGACCGACGGGGCGCCTCCGCCGCGGACGACGGGACGGCCGGGGCCGCCCCGAACGCGCGCCGGGGCCGATATGAAGGCACGCCATTCCGGGTCGCCTCCGCCCCCCGCAGCGCGCTGACGGAGGGACTGTCCGCCTCTCGGGATGCCGCCTCCGCCTGCGGCCGGAGCACGGTGATGATCTGCTCGCGCTGGCGCAGCGACGCGTAGAACCCCAGCACCAGCACGGCGGACAGCCCGTCGAACGCCGCCACTCCCAACGCCAGGGGTGACAGCAGGTCGCGCCCCACGGCGATCGCCACCATCAGACAGGCCCCCACCTTCTGGAGGCCGGACCACAGGAAGGCGGCCGGGTTCGCGCGGGGCTCGTGCAGGCCGTGCAGGAGCAGGCCGCCAAACAGCACCATGAACATGCCCACGATGCGGAAGAAGTGCGCGGGCGCGGCGGACGCATCCGCGTGCAACAGCCGCAGCTCCAGTCCCGGCAGGAACATCTGCGCCGCGCCGGACGCGACGGTGATCCACCCGATGACCGCGAGCGCCCAGCGCCAGGGGCGCCCGTTGACGCGGGCCTGACGCTCCAGCCATCGCGACGCGGTCGGGCTCATGCGTGGGCCTCCCTGCGCGGCGCGGACAGCCCCAGGCGCCAGCGCTCACCCGCCGGCTGCTCCGCGCGCAGCACCCGGTGCACGAAGTAGCCCAGCGTGAGCAGCCACTGCACCGTCCACAGCCCCACGCGGATGCGGTTCATCCGCATCCACGCGTCCAGCACCTCTTTCAGCCGTTCGGGCGACGTGATGCCGGCCGCCATCTCGTCGTTGTACGGGAAGATGTAGATGCGCGTGAGCAGCGTGGCCACCACCACCGCCACCCCCACGCCCAGCGGGTACCAGCGCAGGGCCGTCTTGCGCTCGCGCCACGCCAGCACCCCGGCGGACAGCAGCATCACCGCCGTCATCCAGGTGAAGAACCGCGTGGCCGCCTGCACCTGCGGCACGAACTGCAGGTAGTAGTTGTCCACCGTCAACTGGGGCGCGATGGGGAACGTGAAGAGAACCAGCGACCAGCCCGTGCCCAGGTACATGGACGTGCACAGGAACAGCAGGCACGCGTTCGCCAGATCCAGGCGGCCGCCGTGTCTCATGGCCGCGCTTCCTCGCGCGGACGCGCTTCGGGCAGGGGCGCCACGGCCTGGAGCACCCGCTGCGGCGCTCCGCCCGACTCCGGAGGCGGCATGGGCGTCTGGTCCTGCCCCAGGTCCACCACGCTCTTGAGTCCCTCCGGATACGTGTCCGGAGGCAGCGTGGGCTGGGTGAGGAACCACGCCTCGAAGTGGTCATCCAGCACGCCGCTGGACGACGGGAAGAACCCGGTGAGGAACGGGCGCGGGGAGATGCTCAAGTCCCGCAGCACCTGCACGCGCGGATGGTCCCCCAACTCCAGCGTCCCCCACGCGCGCTTCCCCAACCGGAAGCCGAAGCGGCCCCGGAAGTAGATGGTGGACTTCATCAGCATCCCCCGGAAGGCGCAGTAGTTCACCGCCGCCATCCGCAAGGGCAGCCACGCGAGCTTCGGCCGCTCGATGCGCACGCGCACCGCCTGCTGGCCGCCCTCGTCGTAGCGGCTGCTCACGGAGCCGTTCTCCACCCGGAAGTCCAGCCGGGCCAGGTGCTTGGGCATGCCCCAGATGCCCTTGCCGCCCTTCACGGAGACCTCCGTGTTCACCGGCAGGTCCACCACGTACTGCCCCACGCCGAAGCGCTTCTGGAACAGCAGGGGCAACAGCGGCGGCGCGGGCCTGCGTCCGTGCGTGCACGCGAGCGCGATGCTGAACTCGATGTACGCGCCGATGTCCGTCTGCTTGTAGTCGATGACGGAGACGAGCAGCACGCCGCGGTCGCGCGACAGGCGCAGCGGGTGCAATTCGTTGCCGGGCAGCAGGGCCGCCGCGCGGCGGGCGTCCACGGTGAAGGCGGCCACCATCGCGGGGGCCCCCTTCGAGTCCACCGGCAGCGCGTACGGGATGTCATCCACGCGCGAATAGCGGCCGTACTGGGTCTGGATGCGTCGAGGCAGGAACATGGCTTTGCCTTTCGTCAGTGGAGCGCGGAGCGATCCAGCTCGGAGAGGATGAGGGGGAAGACGTCCTGGGACGCGCGCTTGCCCATGAAGACGTCCAGGTGGCCGTAGCCCGGCAGCAGGTGCAGCGCGTGCCGGCCCGGGTGGAAGTGCTCCAGGTGTTCGAAGCTGCGGCGCTGGCTCTCCGCGAGGAAGCAGCGGTTCTCCTCGCCCGCGAAGAAGACGAAGCGCGCGTCCGTCTGGGGCTCGCGCACGCCCAGGTCCTCCGGCAGCGCGCGGAAGCCCTCCACGGGCACCAGGTGGCCCGCGCGCACGCACTGGTCCATCTGCTTGAAGAAGCTGAAGGGCACGGGGCCGAACTCGTGCTGGAGCCAGTCGTGCGTCTGGGCGTTGAGGTTCTCGTGGCGCCACAGCACCGGGAAGCCCGTGCCGTAGGTGAAGCTCGTCCAGCGGCAGACCAGGTTCTCGCACTCGTGATGGGTGGCCTGCACCACGCGCGTCAGCATCCGCGCCGTGCGCGTGGGGCCGCCGTAGGCCCACTGCGGATCCAGGAAGGGCGTCAACTGCGCGACCAGCGGCACGGCGTAGTGGAGCTTCACCTTCGCGGTCGCGGGCACCACCGGGTGCAGCGACACGGCGTTGCTGATGATGAGGTCCACCTCCGGAAGGAGCCCCGCCACCGCGGCCATGGTGAAGCTGGTGGAGCCCTGGCAGTGGATGACGGCCTTGATCTTGTCCGCGCCCGTCTTCTCCCGCACGGTGCGGATGGCGGGCGGGTGGTCCAGGACGGCGGCCTGGTCCAGGGTCCACTCGCCCGGCTCCACGTCCATGCTGGCGCGCCAGTTCTCCAGCCACACGTCGTAGCCGTCTTCGATCAGCGCATCGACCACGGTCTGGCGCACCGGCGCGCGGAAGATGTTCCCGCGCACGCCAGCGCCGTGCACCAGCACCACCGGCCCCTTGTCCGCCTTCTCGACACCGCGCAGGTGCACCAGGTGCAGCGCACGGCCGTCACCCGCGAGGAAGGGAACGATCTCCTCGGTGTAGCGCGGCTCATGGATGGTTTCCGCGGACATGACGCATCCCCCCACCGCAAACGTTGGGCGGTGCGCGGAGGCCGACAACCGGCGTGCAACCCCACCCGGAGCGCCGCTCGCTGCGCCAGCCCGGGACCCCGAGCAACGGCGCGGCGCCTCCCTGTCACGCCGCCCGCGTCAGCCCTTGCGCGGGCCGCGAGTGGGACGCGCCGGCGGTTTCGTCTCGCGGCGCAGGAAGTCCACCAGCGCGCGGACGGCCGCGGGCGTGTAGCGCTGCTTCGGGTAATAGAGGTACCAGCCCGGGAACGGCGGTGAGAACTCCTCCAGCACCGGCACCAGCTTCCCCGCGTCGAGCAGGGGGCGGAGCCATTGCTCGGACCAGTAGGCGAACGCGATGCCCACGCCCTGGGCCGCGGCGGTCAGCGCCACGTCACGGTGGGAGACGATGAGCGGCCCCTCCACCGCGACGGAGATCCAGTGGCCGTCCTTCTGGAACTCCCAAGAATAGAGCCGCGTGCCGCCGGGCTTGCGCCAGTTGATGCAGCGGTGCGCGTGCAGGTCCGCGGGCGTGCGGGGCCGGCCGTGGCGCGCCAGGTAGTCTGGCGACGCCACCGCGAGCTGCCGGAGCGTGCCGCCCAGCGGGACGGCGATCATGTCCTTCTCCAGCAGCTCCCCCAGGGTGATGCCGACGTCGAAGCCCTTCGCCACGATGTCGGTGGCCGCGTCGTCGATGCATAGCTCCAGGACGATGTCCGGATACGCCTCCCGGAAGCGGCCCAGCAGCGGCTCCAGGATCGAGGCCGACGCGAGCCGGGGCAGGTGCAGGCGCACGGTGCCCGTCGGCGTGTCACGCAGGTGGCGGACCGCCTCCACGGCCGCGTCCATCTCCTCCATGGCGGGCTTGAACCGCGCGAGCAGCCGCGTCCCCGCTTCCGTGAGGGACATGCTCCGCGTCGTGCGGTTCAGCAGCCGCACGCCCAGGCGCTCCTCCAGACCGCGGAGCATCTCGCTCAACGTGGACGGAGAGATGCGCAGCCGCGCCGCTGCCCGCGCGAAGTTCCCCTGCTCGGCAATGGTGACGAACGCCCGCAGGTCCGCGAATTCGCTTCCGCGCATTCTACCTCCAATTCCGAAGAGCCCATCCGGTTCATACCGCATGGTCCGACGAATGGCGGAGCGCTAGGAGGAGCGCTCCACCCCACGCGAAAGGCGCGGCGAGATGAGCGGCACACGGCACAAGGTCTTCCTGATCACCGGCGTCAGTTCGGGCTTCGGCCAGTCCTTCGCGAGGGCGGCGCTGGACGCGGGCCACACCGTCATCGGCACGGTGCGAAGCGAGGAGGCCCGCGAGGCCTTCACGCGCCAGCACCCCACCCTCGCCCACGGCGTCGTCCTGGACGTGACGGACTTCGAGGCGATTCCGTCGGTGGTCGCCCGGGCGCAGGAGGCCGTAGGCCCCGTCGACGTGCTGGTGAACAACGCGGGCTACGGCCACGAGGGCACGCTGGAGGAGTCCCCGCTGGAGGACCTGCGGCGGCAGTTCGACGTGAACGTCTTCGGCGCGGTCGCGATGATCAAGGCGGTGCTGCCCGGGATGCGCCAGCGCCGCGCGGGGAACATCGTCAACGTCACCTCGATGGGCGGCTTCATCACCCTGCCCGGCATCTCGTACTACTGCGGGAGCAAGTTCGCGCTCGAAGGCATTTCGGAGGCGCTGGCGCAGGAGGTGAAGGACTTCGGCATCCGGGTCACCGCGATCGCGCCGGGTTCCTTCCGGACGGACTGGGCCGGCCGCTCCATGGTGCGCGCGAACCGGAGCGTCGCGGACTACGACGCCCTCTTCGACCCCATCCGCAAGGCGCGCCAGGAGAAGAGTGGCCGTCAGGCCGGAGACCCGGCCCGGGCCGCGCGCATCCTGCTGGAGGTCGTGGAGGCGGAAGCGCCGCCCGTGCACCTGCTGCTCGGCACGGATGCGCTGCGGCTGGTGCGCACGAAGCTCGACCGCCTCTCCGAGGAGATCGCCGCATGGGAGGCCGTCACCCGCTCCACCGACTTCGACTGACCGGTGCTATGCGTGGGGCATGAGCACGGATGCAGGCTGGAGCGACTACGAAGGCGGCGCGACGCTCGGGGGCATGGGCAGCCAGGGCGGCACCATCGTGCGGGACGAGGGCTTCCTCGGCCTCCTGCGCCTCACCTACGAAGCGGACGACTCGCGGTCCTTCCACGTCGTCACCTGCGGCATCTCCGGCTGGCTGTCGCATCCGCGCTTCTTCGACAACGCGGCGGAGGCGCTCCACGCCTTCGAGTCCATGAAGCCCGCGCTGGAGGAGCTGGGCACGACGCTCCCCGAGGGCGGGCCCCGGTCCACGGCGGACGGACGGGCAGCGGGTCCGCTGCTCGCCGCCTTCCGCGTGCGCTTTTCCTGAGTCGCGGTCCCTCCGCGCAAGGATTGCTTAAGGTTCTCCCGAGATAACCCGGTTCGCCGTCCGGTCAGCCCCGGGCGGCCCCGCGGGCGGCACTCTTGCCGCTCCTGGCTCCCGAGCTCCCGGAGGAACCCCGGATGAAGAGCGAATCCCCTCAGGACCCTTCCCCCAAGGTCATCACGCGCCGGAGCATCCTGCGCGGCATTGGCCTGTCGCTGGCCGCGGTTCCCGTGGCGAAGCTGCTCGTCGCCTGCGGTGGCGACGACACGACGGGCGGCGACACCAACACCGGCGCCGACGCGGGCACGGGCACCGACTCCGGCGTGGTGGACCCGGGCTTCTGGGCCACGGGCGGCACCGCGGCGATGACGGCCGTTGCCACGTATCCGGATCCGTTCGCGTCCGGCCTGGGCACGGTGTGCAACCTCGCCTGCGAGGCCACGCTGGGGCCCTGCTACGCGACCACGGTGGACCGCAAGGACATCAGCGAGGGCCATGACGGCCTGCCGGTGCGCCTGGCCTTCCTCGTCGTGGACGAGTCCTGCAAGCCCATCCCGGGTGCCACGGTGGACATCTGGCACGCGGGACCCGAGGGCTTGTACTCCGGCGAGGACGCGAGCGACTTCTGCACCTCCGGTGACGCCACGGCCCGAGCGGCGCGGTGGTTCCGAGGCGTGCAGACCACGGACGCCAACGGGCGCGTGGACTTCGACACCTGCTTCCCCGGTTGGTACAGCAGCCGCACCATCCACATCCACTTCACGGTGCGGGTGAACGGCCAGGAGTTCGTCACGTCGCAGCTGTTCTTCGACGACTCGACGAGCGACGACATCGTCAACAGCCAGCCGCTCTACAACGCGCGCGGCGAGCGCGACACGACCAACCAGAACGACACGGTGGTCTCCGGGGACGCGGTGGGCGACTACCTCTTCGCTACGCAGCGCATGGCGGACGGCGCGATGCTGGCGTCCAAGACGCTGGTCATCCGCTCGTCGCTGAACAGCGCGTCCTGCGCCATGCCGGGTGGCAGCGGCGGTGGCGGCGGCCCCGGGGGGCCTCCGCCGGGTGGCGACGGTGGCATGGGTCCCCCGCCTGGCTGGGATGGCGGCATGGGGCCTCCGCCGCCGGGGTTCGACGGTGGCATGCCCTGAACTAGGGTGAGCCGGGCCACCCCGGAGCCCTCCGGGGTGGTGTGTCCGAAGGGAGGCATGGCGCATGGGCGACCGCATCCTGCTGGTGGAGGATGACGACCCGCTCGGGTCCCAGATTGTCGGGCACCTGCGCGGCGCGGGCTTCGAGCCCGTGTGGTGGCGCGAGGGCCGGCTGCTGGTGTCCGGCCACCTGCCGGACGTGAGCCTCGTGGTGCTGGACCTGATGCTGCCGGGCACCTACGGCCTGGACATGCTCAAGGCGCTGAGGACCTTCTCGGAAGTTCCAGTGCTCATCCTGAGCGCGCGCAATGACACGCTGGACAAGGTCCGGGCGCTGAAGCTGGGCGCGGACGACTACATGACCAAGCCCTTCTGGCCGGAGGAGCTGGTGGAGCGCGTGCGTGCGCGCCTGCGCCGGCCCACGTTGCAGAAGGAGCAGACGGTGGTGGAGGTGGGCCCGCTGCGCATCGACCTGCAGGGGCACTCGGTGCAGGTGCAGGGGCGGCCGGTGGAGCTCACGCGGGTGGAGTTCGAGTTGCTCGCGGCGCTGGCGCGCAGGTCGCAGGAGGCGGTGACGCGGCAGTGGCTGGTGGAGCACGTGTTGGATCCGGAGCGTGAGGGTACGGAGCGCACGCTGGACGTCCACGTGTCGCGGCTGCGGCGCAAGCTGGGGCCGGTGAAGTGCGTGGAGACGGTGTGGGGCGTGGGCTACCGGCTGGTGCCCGGGGAGGATGCGTGAAGCTGCGGTTGCGGCTGGCGCTCACGGCGGTGGCGGTGGCGGTGCCCGCGGTGTTCGCGCTGGTGCAGGTGGAGCACTCGGTGCGCCGCCGCACGACGGACGAAGTCATCATCGCGTCCACGCTGTCGCAGATGCAGTCCGGGGGCCGCGAGCGCTGCGAGGCCGCGCCCGAGACCTGGATGGTCCGCGCCCGTTCCCCCCAGCGTCCACCGTGGGAGCGCGAAGGCCTGCCCGACGGCACGGGGCCCGCGGCGGGAGGCCCCAGGCCCGGGGACGAAGGTCCACCGCGCATGGGGACCCGGGGACCGCTGGGGCGGCGCCTGCCGCCGGTGAACCTCTACCCATTCGACGGACAGTTCGTTTCGCGAAACCCGCAGGCACCGGCCCTGGACGACGAGCTGCGCAAGGGCGTGCAGGACGATGGCGTGGGCGTGCGCCGCTACTCGAAGGCGGACGGCGCGCTGGTGCAGGACCTGCTGTTGCGCATGCCCTGGGATGGAGGCCCCTGCGAGTACGTGCTCGCGCGTCGGGTGGAGCCCGCGGAGTCGCCGGAGGTGGGACTGCCGCCGCTGTACGTCTGGGGAGTGCCCACGCTCATCCTCCTGTCCGCGATGGTGGTGGCGCTGGGGCCGGTGGTGCAGCGCCTGCGCCGGCTGACGGACGAGGTGCGGGCCTCATCGGGCAGCGGCTACGAGCAGCCCGTGACGGTGAGCGGCAGCGACGAGATCGCGGAGCTGGCCCGGGCCTTCCAGCAGGCGCGAGCGGAGATCCAGGCTCAGATGGCGCACCAGCAAGCGCGAGAGCAGACGCTGCGGGACTTCCTGGCGAACACGACGCATGACGTGATGACGCCGCTCACGGTGTTGCAGGGGCACCTGGCCGCGATGCAGCAGCGGATGCGCGCGGGCGAGCCCTTGGAATCGGGGCTGATGTTGTCCGCGATGAGCGAGGCGCACTACATGGCCTCGCTGGTGCACAACCTGGGAGCGGCGGCGAGGCTGGAGGCGGGAGCACCGCAGGTGCAGCACGCGCCAGTGGACCTGAACGCCTTGGTGTCACGGGTGCTGGGCCGGCACCAGCCCATCGCGAGGCCCCAGCGCATCGCCCTGGAGAGCGGAGTCCCGGCGACGCCCACCTGGGTGATGGGCGATGAGACCCTTCTGGAGCAGGCGGTGAGCAACGTGGTGCTCAACGGCATCCGGTACGGGCGCGAGGACGGCCATGTGGCGGTGGTGCTGGAGAAGACGCGCCAGCAGACCTTCCACCTGCGAGTCATCGACGACGGACCGGGCATCTCCGAGGAGGAGCGTTCCAGGATCCTGGAGCGCCGCTTCCGAGGCAACGAGGCGCGGACACGCGAACCCCAAGGCCAGGGCCTGGGCCTGCACATCGTGCACAACGTGGTGGAGCTGCACGGCTGGAAGATGACCCTGGCCCCTTCGGAGTACGGAGGCCTGGAGGTCGCCTTCACCGGTCCGCTGATGTCGCCGCCGGAGTGACAGGAGGCAGGAGCGACCGTTTCACCACGTAATCCACGAGCTCCGGCCAGGCGGCCTGGAGCGAGTCATGGGACGCTTCCCCGAAGAGAGCGATGGCGTCCACCGGCCGAGCCTCCCCGGTGAGCTGCTCGACGCACCAGACCTCCAGCACATTCCGCAGTCCGCGCAGCGGTCCGTTGAAATTCTCCAGCGCTGCATTGGCCAGCAGCGAGCGAGCCTCTGCCCAGCGTCCCTCACGGCACGCCACCACCGCCGAAGCGAGCGGTGCGAACCACAAGGGAAAGTCCACCTGCGACCTCGCCTCGGCCAGCCGGGGCTCCACCCGAGCGAGCCGGCCTTCAAGCGCATCCACCAGCGCGATTGCCGCGGACAACACCGCACGGAACTGCGGCGTCAAATCCTTCCGTGACTCCAGACTGGAAAGCTCCCGCCCCGCCACCGGCAGTTGCCAGAGCTGGAGCCGGGCGATGCCGATGTTGTACGTGGGAATGACCTGAACCTTCGCAAGGGGCCGCGACGCCTCGAACCGCTCGAGCGCGGCGGCCACCCTCCCCTCCGACAACAACTGGAGCCCCTCGTCCGTGAGCTGCTTGCTCCGGCGGTAGCGAGGAAGAAAGTAGAGGGCCGTCGACACCGCCAGGGCGCACATGACGACGGTAAACATCGTCATCGCCTGCTGTCGGTCGGGGATGAAGTGGCGCAGCAGCAGTGGCACTCCAAAGAACACCAGCAGCATCACCACTGCGTACGGCCAGGATTTCCGCATGGGCCGTCATCTACGCAAGTCGTCAGCAGTTCGTAAGCAAATCCCGCGTCCCGATCATCTGCGGGGTGCCTCGCGAAGCATGACCGTGGGGCCGCGACGTCGTGCGGGCGCGAACGCCAAAGCAGGGCACGGACCAAGGGGCCCGCCCGGGACCGGTTGCCTCAAAACTTGTCCGACAGTCGGACAGGTTTTTCGCCGCCCGGCCCGGAGGGAGGCCCGCACATCCATGTCAGACCCCTGTGGTTGGATGGCGATGCTGGGACGAGGAGGGGGAATGGGGATGGGACGGGGAGGACTCGTGGCCTATGTAGAGGCGCAAATCGAGCGCGATATCGCGCTGGGGCAACTGCACCCGAGCGGGCAATTCGGCTCCGAAGCAAAGCTGGCGCGTCGCTATGAGGTGTGTCGGGGTACCATCCGCGAGGCGCTACGGCGGCTGGCCGCACGGGGGCTGGTGGTTCAGCGCGCCGGGCGCAAGACGCGCGCTGTGGCGCTGGATGAGTCGCTGACGCTGGAGAACCTTGGCCTGGCGCTGCATGACGTGCGCTCCCCGAAGGGCCGGTGGCTCCTGGAGGGCTACTTCAGCCTCAAGCGGCAGGTGCTGGGGGAACTGCTGGTCGACTGCTGTGCGAAGGCCTCGGACCTCGATCTGGACCGGCTGGGGAGTACGTGCTTCGCGCTTTGGAATGCGGCGCGCTGGGAGCCGGGTGCAACCTGCGCGCAGCTCGAGTTCGAGTTGCTGCGGCAGGCGGCGCGGGTGGCTGACCGTCCCGGGCACGTGCTCCTCGTTCAGTCCCTGCAGAGGGCGTTCCTGGGAGGTGCAGCCCAACTGGTACCACACATGGGTGGTGAGGCGCTGCGCGAGTGGGCCACCTGCGCAATGGGGGCCCTGTCGGAGCGCAACGTGCGGGCGCTTCAGCACGATCTGCCGGCACTGATGAAGGCTTGCGATGAGCTTGTGCTGAATGCCTTCGCCCCTGCGCCCCAGGCACCTGCGTCTCCCGAAGCCCAGCGCACTCAGGAGGGTAGCCACGGTGCGCCCGCACCAGATGAGACACTGGAGCCGCACCCTCGCGGCGAGGTGAGTAGCGCCGCCGATTCCTCATCAGTCGCTGCACATGACGAAGCACCGGAGCGGCACTCTTGCTGTGAGGAGCGCAGTGCCGAGCAGGACGGAGTACTGGAGCCGTACTCCTGTGTGGAGAAGGCTGCTCCCGATCTCCCCTCACTAGCTACCGAGGACACCGAAGCGATCGGGTTTGCGTCTTGCTTCCAGGCGGCGCCACTCCTCGTGGATCCGGACTTCGGGGCGCTACCTTCACCAGTTGCCCAGGATTCCCCCCCGCAAGGCCCATGAAGAATGCTCCGGGGACGACGAAGGCTCAACGCAAGCCCACCGTGTCCGCCCCAAGCGGGGCGGACACAGTCCAGCTCCCCTCCCCCTCGCCAGGCCACGAGCTGGACGCGACCCGGCTTCCCTCCCCCGAAATCCGTTACCGCGTCGCGGCCCGGCGCGCCGGCGTCCTCCTCTTCACGGTCCGGTGCGCCTGCGCCTTCATCGCCGGAATGCGCCGCGCCTTGTGCGCCCGCGCCTTCACCGGGCCCCTGCGCGCATAGCCCGCGGGCCGGGGCGTCTTCTTCGCCATCACCGTCTTCTTGCGCCGCGCCGTGGCCCGGACCGCGGGCCGCAGCGTCTTCTTCGCCGCCGGCCGCTTGCGCATCGCGGGCTTCGCCTTGCGCGCCGGCACCATCTCCATCCGCCGCAGCTGCGACTCGAAGCGCGTCAGCGCCTTGCGGAACAGGGCCGCCTTGCGCCGCGTGTCCATGCGCCCGCCCATCACGCGGCTCCCCATGGGGACGCGCATGGCCTCACGGCGCAGCCGGCGCGCCAGCTTCTCGTACTGGTCCACCATGCCGCGCGCGCGCCGCACCATCCCCATCAGCTCGCGCCGGGACAGCTCCATCAGGTTGCGCGGCGCGCTGGCCAGCACCAGCCGCATCTCCCGCGCGTTCATCAACGCCGTCCCCGTCTCCCGCATCTTGCGCATGTCCGCCCCCTCCCTCGGGTTCGCCAAACAGTCGCAAGCTTTGGGTCCCACCCGGCAGCGGCAAGGAGGACGCGGCCGGGGCCTGCCCCACCGCCCGTCCCCGCGGAACAGGGCTGCTGTCCTGCACTCAGCCGGACGCGCTGACCGGCGGTGCGTCCAGCAGCACCGCCAGCTTCTCCAACGCCAGCCGAGCACGCGTCTTCACCGTCCCCAGCGGCTGGCCCGTCTTCTTCGCGATCTCACTCTGGGACAGCCCGTCGAAGTACCCGAGCAGCAGCACCTCCCGCTGCTCCGGCGGCAACCGCGCCATCGCCGCCCGCACCCGCCCCTGGTCCTGCGCCGCGGCGGCCGAGTCATCCGGTGACGGCGGCGTCGCGCTCACCGGAGGCGGCTGCTGCGCCACCGCCTCCACCATCCGCGACACCGTGCCCAGCGCACGCAGCCGGTCGATGGACCGCGTGCGCGCGATCGTCGTCACCCATGTCTCCAGTCCGCCGCGCTCCGGGTCGAACTCACGCGCGCGCCGCCAGACCTCCAGGAAGGTCTCCTGCAGCACCTCCTCCGCGTCCGCGCGCGTGGGCAACAGCCGCACCGCGATGGCGAACGCCCGCGCGGAACATCTCGCGTAGACGCCCCGCATGGCCGCCGCGTCGCCGAGCGCCACCTGCTTCAGCAGGTCGCGGTCGGCCGACAGGTCACTCGCTTGCTGAGCAGCGGAGTCATTGGGCGCCATGTTCGTCCCGGATACCGCAACCGGAGGGGCGGATCCCAGCTTCAACCATCGGGACCCGTCCACCCAGCCCCTCGGGCTGGGCGAGCGCTCCCTCCGTTCCTAACGTTGACAGGCCAACGCGACCAGACGGCAGCCATCTTCAATCAACAACACCCGCACATTGCTGCCTGGAGCCACTGACTCAGAGTCCTATAAGGGGCCGCCAGCCGATATGACCGAACGACTCGGAAGCGTGTTCATCGAGAACGTCCAGCCGGAGCTGGACGCGGGGCGCTACGCCATCAAGCGCGTCGCCGGGGAGACCCTCACCGTCCGGGCGGACATCTTCAAGGAAGGTCACGACGTCCTCGTGGCCGTCGCCCGCTGGCGCCAGGTCACCCCCGCCGCCCAGAAGACCGACTGGGCGGAGGTCCCCCTCGCCTTCAAGAACAACGACGCCTGGGAAGGCGTCATCCCGCTCGCGAACAATGGCCGCTACGAATTCACGATTGAAGCCTGGCCGGATCTCTTCCGCACCTGGGCGCACGAGCTGAAGCGCAAGGTGGACGCCGGCCGCGACGTGAAGAGCGAGCTCTTGGAGGGCGCCGCGCTGCTGGAAGGCGCCGCCGCCCGCGCGAAGGGCAAGTCCGCGGAGGACCACCGGCTGCTCGCCGAGGCAGGGGCCCGCCTGCGCACGCCGCCCACGCCGGACCATCTCCTCGTCGCGCTGTCCTCCGAGCTGGCGGACGCCGCGTCACGGCACCCGGACCGCACGCTCGCCAGCAAGTACGACAAGGTGCTGGAAGTCTTCGTGGACCGGGAGAAGGCGCGCAACGCCGCCTGGTACGAGTTCTTCCCCCGCTCCGCGAAGCGCGACGGCAAGACGCACGGCACGTTCAAGGACGCGCAGGCCTGGCTGCCGTACATCCAGAAGCTCGGCTTCGACACCGTCTACCTGCCGCCCATCCACCCCATCGGGCGCACCGCTCGCAAGGGTAGGAACAACAGCCTGCGCGCGGAGCCCGGTGACGTGGGCAGCCCGTGGGCCATTGGCGCCGCGGAGGGCGGCCACAAGGCCGTGCACCCGGAGCTGGGCACGCTGCAGGACTTCCGCGCGTTCGTGGACGCGGCGAAGGCGCACGGCATCGAAGTGGCGCTGGACCTGGCCTTCCAGTGCTCGCCGGACCACCCGTACGTGAAGGAGCATCCGGAGTGGTTCCAGCACCGCCCGGACGGCACCATCAAGACGGCGGAGAACCCGCCCAAGCGCTACGAGGACATCGTCAACTTCGACTGGATGGGCCCCGCTCGGGACGGCCTCTGGAAGGAGCTCAAGTCCGTCGTCCTGCACTGGGTGGACAACGGCGTGCGGACCTTCCGCGTGGACAACCCGCACACCAAGCCCATGCAGTTCTGGCACTGGCTCATCCGCGAGGTGCAGGACCTGCACCCGGACGTGATCTTCCTGTCGGAGGCCTTCACGCGTCCGAAGGTGATGAAGGCCCTGGCCAAGGTGGGCTTCACCCAGTCGTACACGTACTTCACCTGGCGCCTCTTCAAGGACGAGCTGCGCACATACCTGGAGGAGATCACCCAGCCGCCCGTGGCGGACTACTTCCGCGGCAACCTCTGGCCCAACACGCCGGACATCCTCCCGGAGAACCTCCAGAACGCGGGGCCCGGCGCCTTCCGCCTGCGCGTGGCGCTGGCCGCCACGCTGTCGTCCGTGTGGGGCATGTACTCCGGCTACGAGCTGTGCGAGGGCCGCCCGGTGCCGGGCAAGGAGGAGTACCTGGACTCGGAGAAGTACCAGCTCGTCGCCTGGGACTGGGACCGGCCGGGCAACATCTCCGACTGGATCGCCAGGCTCAACGCCATCCGCAAGGCGCACCCCGCGCTCCAGCACTACCAGGCCCTGCGCTTCTTCGAGTCCGACAACGACCGCGTCGTCTTCTACGGCAAGCGCTCGCCGGATGGGCTCAGCACGGTGCTGGTGGCGGTGAGCCTGGATCCGTACGCGCCCCAGGAAGCACTGCTCCGCGTGCCCATGGAATGGCTGGGCGTCACCGCGGAGGAGACCTATCAGGTGCAGGAGCTGATGGCTGATCAGCGCTCGCTCTGGCAGGGCCCGGACGTGCAGGTGCGCCTGACGCCCGAACAGCCCGCGGCCATCTGGGCCGTGTACCGCTACCGCCGCACCGAACACGCGTTCGACTACTTCGAGTGACTCCCTCCGAGAGGCGTATGGACCTGGATCCGCTTTGGTACAAAAAAGCGCTCATCTACGAGCTGCACATCCGCGCATTCCATGACTCGAACGGAGACGGCCACGGGGACATCCCGGGCCTGATTGAGAAGCTGCCGTATCTCCAGGACCTGGGCGTGGACTGCCTGTGGCTCCTGCCGCACTACCCGTCCCCGCTGCGCGACGACGGCTACGACATCGCGGACTACTACGGCATCCACCCGGACTACGGCACGCTTGCGGACTTCCAGCGGCTGGTGGAAGAGGCCCACAAGAGGGGCTTGCGCATCATCATCGAGCTGGTGGTGAACCACACCAGCGACCAGCACCCCTGGTTCCAGGAGGCGCGGCGGGATCCCAAGAGCCCCAAGCGCAACTGGTACGTCTGGAGCGACACGGACGAGTCCTACAAGGGCGCGCGCATCATCTTCACCGACACGGAGCGCTCCAACTGGACGTGGGATCCGGTGGCCAAGCAGTACTTCTGGCACCGCTTCTTCAGCCACCAGCCGGACCTGAACTACGACAACCCCGAAGTGCAGGAAGCCATGCTGGACGTCATGCGCTTCTGGCTCAACATGGGCGTGGACGGGTTCCGCTGTGACGCCGTGCCCTACCTCTTCGAGCGCGAGGGCACCAACTGCGAGAACCTCCCGGAGACGCACGCGTTCCTCAAGCGCCTGCGCAAGACCATCGACTCCGAGTACCAGGGCAAGGTGCTGCTCGCGGAGGCGAACCAGTGGCCTGCGGACGTGCGCGTGTACTTCGGCGAGGGCGACGAGTTCCACATGGGCTTCCACTTCCCGGTGATGCCCCGCCTCTTCATGGCGGTGCGCCGCGAGGACCGCACGCCCATCGTGGAAATCATGCAGCAGACGCCGGACATCCCGGACACCTGCCAGTGGGCCATCTTCCTGCGCAACCACGATGAGCTGACGCTGGAGATGGTGACGGACGAGGACCGGGACTACATGTACCGGGAGTACGCCACCGACCCGCGCATGCGCATCAACCTGGGCATCCGCCGCAGGTTGGCGCCGCTGATGGACAACGGCCGGCGCCGTATCGAGCTGATGCACAGCCTGCTCTTCACGCTGCCCGGCACACCGGTCCTCTACTACGGGGACGAGATCGGCATGGGCGACAACATCTACCTGGGCGACCGCAACGGCGTGCGCACGCCCATGCAGTGGACCGGCGACCGCAACGCGGGCTTCAGCCGCGCGGACTACGCGCGCCTCTTCGCGCCCGTCATCGCGGACCCCGTCTACGGCTACCAGTCCATCAACGTGGAGGCCCAGGAGCGGCAGAAGTCCAGCCTGCTGCAGTGGGTGAAGCGGATGATTGGCATCCGCCAGCGCTACCCCGTGTTCGCCATGGGCAGCCTGCGCTTCCTCACCACGGAGAACCGCAAGGTGCTGGCCTTCGTGCGCGAATGGGAGGGCCAGACGGTGCTCGTCGTCTGCAACCTGTCGCGCTTCGCGCAGCCGGGCGTGCTGGACCTGCGGGAGTTCGAAGGCAGCATCCCCGTGGAGTTGATTGGAGAGACGCCGTTCCCCCGCATCAGCGAACTGCCCTATCAGCTGTCGATGGGGCCCTACATGTTCCTGTGGTTCCGGTTGGACAAGCCGGTGCAGGCGAAGGAGTAACCCCGCGTGACGCCCCTGGACCTGACCAAGCTGCCTGATTTTCTCAAGACCCAGCGCTGGTTCGCTGGAAAGGCCTGGCCCATCAAGAGCGTCAGCGTGGTGGACCACGTGACCATGGAGCTGGGCACGTGTTCCTTCACCCTGGCCATCATCGAGGTCATCTACGAACTGGGTAACCCGGAGCGCTACCAGATCATGGCCCGGCAGACGCCAGAGGGCCTGGTCAGCGCGCTGGAAGACGACGACTGCGTGCGCGCCGTCTTCAACCTCGCGCGCGAGGGCCGGCAGGTGGCCTCCGGCTCCGGCCGCGTGGTGGGTGAATGGATCGCCTCCACGGACAGCGGCGTGGCGCTGCCGGATCCGCTCTCCGTGCGCCGGCTCAACGTGGAGCAGAGCAACACCTCGCTGGTGCTGGGCGAGCGGGTCATCGTCAAGGTCATCCGCAAGCTGGAGGCCGGCGTGAACCCCGAATACGAGGTGGGCCGCTTCCTCGCGACGAAGACGTCCTTCCGCGCGACGCCGCAGCTGGTGGGCGCGCTGAACCTGGAGGGGCCCGGGGGCGCGACGCTCGCGCTGGCGCACCGCTTCGTGCCGGACGCCGTGGACGGCTGGAAGTACACGCTGGAGCGGCTGCGCCAGGAGAAGGCGCTGGGCGACGGCTTCCTCGCGGACATGCGCGACCTGGGCGCCCGGCTGGGTGAGCTGCACAAGGCCTTCGCCTCCGCGGGGCCGGACGACCTGGCGTTCTCCCCGGAGCCGCTGCTCCAGGAGGACCTGCAGCGCTGGAGCGCGTCCATCGTGGGCGAGCTGGGCGTGACGCTGGCGGACGCCGGGCGGCTGCACGCGGACCTGGAGGGCCGGCGCGACGGACTCATCGCGTACGCGAAGCGGCTGGCGCAGGTGGCGCCCTCCGGCCAGAAGATCCGCATCCACGGCGACCTGCACCTGGGCCAGGTGCTGCGCTCGAAAGACGAGTGGCTGTTCTTCGACTTCGAAGGCGAGCCGTCCCGCTCCTTCACCGCGCGCCGGGAGAAGTACAGCGCGCTGCGCGACGTGGCGGGGATGATCCGCTCGTTCGACTACGCGGAGGCCACCGTGGCCTTGGAGGGCGGCCAGCCGCGCGGGCGCGTGGGCCCCACCCGCGACGCGTTCCTGGAGGGCTACCGCCAGGCGGCGCGCGGCGCGGCCTTCCTGCCCGACAGCGATGAAGCCTTCAACGTGATGTTGCGCGCCTTCGAGCTGGAGAAGCTGTTGTACGAAGTGCGCTACGAACTCGCCAACCGGCCGGACTGGGTGCGCATCCCCGTCGAGGCCCTGTTGCGGATGGAGGATGCCCAGTGAGGAAGCCTGCGGACAGAGCACAGGTGGACGCGGAGCTGCAGCGCGTGGTGGAGCTGCGCCATCCGGAGCCCCACTCCATGTTGGGCGTCCACCCGGACGGCGACGCGATGGTGGTGCGCGCCTACCGCCCGGAGGCCGTGGCCATCCACGTCCTGCCGGAGTTCGGGGGCAAGGTGCCCATGCAGCACCGCACCGGCGGCGTCTTCGAGGCGCGCATCAACGGCCGCACGGAGCCCTTCGGCTACCTGCTGGAGGTGGAGTACCCGGGCAAGAAGGTCTTCACGCTGCGCGACCCGTACAGCTTCCTGCCCACCATCGGGGAGATGGACCTGTACTTCGCCGGCGAGGGCCGCCACGAGCGGCTCTGGGAGCGCATGGGCGCGCACCTCATCCACCACAACGGCGTGAAGGGCACGTCGTTCGCCGTCTGGGCGCCCACCGCCCGGGGCGTCTCCGTGGTGGGTGACTTCAACGGCTGGGACGGCCGCCTGCACGCCATGCGGCGCATGGGGTCCTCCGGCATCTGGGAGCTGTTCGTCCCGGAGGTCGGCGAGGGCACCCGCTACAAGTTCGAGATCCGCCCCGGCCACGGCGGCGGCGCGCTGCTCAAGGCGGACCCCTTCGCCTTCCGCACGGAGACGCCGCCCGCCACCGCGTCGGTGGTGCATGACCTGCAGCGCTACGCCTGGGGCGACAGCGCGTGGCTGGAGGCGCGCGGAAAGCAGGCGGACGCGGCCCACCACCCGTGGAGCGTGTACGAGGTCCACCTGGGCAGCTGGCGCCGCGTGGTGGAGGACGGCGACCGGCCCATGACGTACCGGGAGCTGGCGCCGGAGCTGTCGCGCTACGTGAAGGAGCTGGGCTTCACGCACGTGGAGCTGTTGCCCGTGTCCGAGCACCCCTACGGCGGCTCCTGGGGCTATCAGGTCGGCGGCTACTACGCGCCCACCTCGCGCTTCGGCCACCCGGACGACTTCCGCTACCTGGTGGACTACCTGCACCAGGAGGGCATCGGCATCATCGTGGACTGGGTACCGGGCCACTTCCCGCGCGACAGTCACGCGCTGGGCCAGTTCGACGGCACGGCCCTCTACGAGCACGCCGACCCCCGCCAGGGCTCGCAGCCGGACTGGGGCACGCTCGTCTTCAACTTCGGCCGCAACGAGGTGCGCAACTTCCTCATCGCCAACGCGCTGTTCTGGCTGGAGGAGTACCACGTGGACGGGCTGCGCGTGGACGCGGTGGCCTCCATGCTCTACCTGGACTACAGCCGGAAGCACGGCGAGTGGGTCCCCAACCGCTGGGGCGGCCGCGAGAACGAAGAGGCCATCCAGTTCCTGCGCGAGCTCAACGACACCATCCGCCGCAAGCACCCGGGCGTGGTCGTCATCGCGGAGGAGTCCACCGCGTGGCCCAAGGTGTCCCAGCCCGTCAGCGAGGGCGGCCTGGGCTTCCACTTCAAGTGGAACATGGGCTGGATGCACGACACGCTGTCGTACTTCTCCAAGGACGCCGTCTACCGGCAGTTCCACCACAACCAGCTCACCTTCGGCCTGCTGTACGCGTTCAGCGAGCACTTCATGCTGCCGCTGAGCCACGACGAGGTGGTGCACGGCAAGGGCAGCCTCTACGGGCGCATGCCGGGCGACGCGTGGCAGAAGCGCGCCAACCTGCGCGCGCTGTTCGCGTGGATGTGGGCCCACCCGGGCAAGAAGCTGCTCTTCATGGGCGGCGAGTTCGGCCAGCCGGCGGAGTGGAACCACGACAAGAGCCTGGACTGGCACCTGCTCAACGACCCGGGCCACAAGGGCATCCAGAAGCTGGTGGGTGACCTGAACCGCGTCTATCGCGACGTGCCCGCGCTGTACGACTCGGACAGCGAGCCCGTGGGCTTCCAGTGGCTGCAACCGGACGCGTCCGCGGCGAACGTGCTGGCCTTCGTGCGCCGCTCGCGCACCCCTGGCCGTCACGTGGTGTGCGTGGCCAACCTGTCGCCGGTGCCCCGCGAGGATTATCGCGTGGGCTTCCCGCTCCACGGCCGTTATGTGGAGCTCGTCAACACCGACGCCGGGGAGTACGGCGGCAGCGGCATGGGCAACCGGGGCCAGGTGCACACGGAGCCCACCGGCTGGGACGGTCAGCCCGCGTCCGCGACGCTCACCCTGCCCCCGCTGTCGGTGGTGTGGTTCACGCCGGGGTAGCAGCAAGCCCCGGCCTCACCGAAAGGACCTGGGGCATGGCGGCAGGAGCAGCGGCGAAGCGGAAGCTGGGAGCGACGGGCCTGGAGGTGTTCCCGCTGTGTCTGGGCGGGAACGTCTTCGGCTGGACGGCGGACGAGGCGACCTCGTTCGCCGTGCTCGATGCGTTCGTGGAAGGCGGCGGCAACTTCGTGGACACCGCGGACGTGTACTCGCGGTGGATCCCCGGCCACGTGGGCGGTGAGTCGGAGACGGTGCTGGGCAAGTGGATCGCCTCGCGCAAGGCGAAGGACCGCCTGGTGATTGCCACGAAGGTCGGCGCGGAGACGGCGCTGGGCAAGGGCCTCACGCGCGAGCACATCGAGAAGAGCGTGGACGCGTCCCTGCGCCGCCTGGGCGTGGAGCGCATCGACCTGTACTACGCGCACTACGACGACCCGAACACGCCCTTCGAGGAGACGCTCCGCGCCTTCGACGCGCTGGTGAAGGCGGGCAAGGTGAAGGCGCTGGGCCTGAGCAACCACACCGCGGAGCGCGCGCAGGAGGCCCTGGACACGCAGAAGCGGCTGGGGCTCGCGCGCTACCAGGTGATTCAACCGGAGTACAACCTGGTGGAGCGCCCGAAGTTCGAGGGCGCGCTCCAGCAGGTGAGTGAGAAGGAGGCCCTGGCCGTGGCGCCCTACTTCGGGCTCGCCGCGGGCTTCCTCACCGGCAAGTACCAGGAGGGGCAGCTGGCGCCGGCGACACCGCGCGCGGGCAACGTGCTCAAGAAGTACGGCAACGCGAAGGGCTGGGGCGTCGTCGCCGCGCTGAAGAAGGTGGCGGAGCGCCGGGGGGCCACGCCGTCGCAGGTGGCGCTCGCGTGGCTTACGACGCGGCCCACGGTGGTGGCGCCCATCGCCAGCGCCACGTCCGTGCCGCAGCTGAAGGAGCTGCTCGGGGCCTTCTCCCTGAAGCTGGAAGCGGACGACCTGCGCGAGCTGGACAGCGCGTCGGCGGCGTAGCGCGGGCTTTCAGCCTTCGTCCGCGACGAGGACGGTCTTCAGACGTGCCAGGATGGGCTCTGGCACGTCGATGAAGGACAGGCCCACCTCGAAGCGGGCCACGGCGTCCTTGGGTAACTTGATGGCCCAGACGATGCGCGCCTCACATTCCACCGAGCTGCCGTCCGGGAGGAACAACTCCAGATCCAGGCGCGAGCCCACGTCCTGCGGATCATCCGAGTAGATGCGCGCGCCCCCGAGGCTGACGTCGAGCACCTGCTTCTTGTCGCCCACCTTCATGCGCGCGGGGCGCGAATAGAGGGGCGCGTGGATGCGAGGAAAAGCGCGGCGATCAATGGGAGAGGTCATCTGGAGTGTCACGTTCCGCCATCCTAACGTGCCTGTCACGAAACGGCACATCGCCCTCCCAGGCGAGGAGGGGGCCGGTGGGTCGGACGACCTCCTCCGTGGGTTCGGAGCAACCCTACCCGGGCGTACCGCCGAGGCCCTCGAGCTCCGGTGCGTCCCGGGCCAGCTCGTCGCAGATGAGGGCCTGGATGCGGAAGGCCAGCCGCGCCTCCTGCACCACCTCCTGGGCCTCGCCCTCCGTCAGCGGCACCTCGTCCAGCCGGGCCACGAGCCGGCTCTGGAAGGCGAGCAGCTCCGCGGCGGACACCGCGTTGTAGAAGGCCGTGCCCCGGCCGTTCTCCAGCTCGAACGCCCGCGCGATGAGCTCCGAGCGCTGGGGCGCGGTGTAGAGGTCCTGGACGCAGCGGGCCCAGGCATGGGCGATGAGCAGGTGCGGGGCCTCCACCGCCACCTCGCGGATCCGCTCGGCGTGCAGCCGCGTCTCCGCGCAGGCGAAGGGCTTCGTGCGCGTGTCGCCGCAGAACCAGTCCAGGTCCGCCAGCAGCGCGGAGGCCCGCCGCAGCTCCGGCAGCCGCAGCACGCGCGTGAGCGGGCCGTCCTTCAGCCCCGGCAGCACGGACTCCAGCGCCTCGTAGACGACGTGCAGCTGGCGCAGGTGGTTCACGTAGTGGCGCGCCCGCACGAACTGGCCATAGACGCCACCGTTCCACGAGCCCTGGAAGAGCGCCTCCAGGAAGGTGGACTGCTCCGCCTGGCGCCGAGCGATGCCCGTCCCCTCCTCCAGCCGCAGCGACAGCCGCTGCGTGGACGGCAGGCCCGAGGGGGCCGTGGACGCGGAGGGCAGGCGCTTGTCCCTCGCCGAGCGCTCGAGGCCGCCCCAGCGGATCATCCCCCGGACGGTGCTCACTGCTTCCACCCGCCGGTGGGCGCCCCGTGGGCGGCGGCGGGGGCCGGCTCCTGCGCATCCGCCTCGTGCGCGGGCGCGTGCGGCAGCTCCAACTGATGGATGGCCTCCACCAGGGTGTGGCCCAGCGCGCGCAGGACGTCCTCCTCCAGGCGAAGCGTCACCGGCCCCACCGCCAGGTGGATGTGCCCACAGCTGCACCGCGTCACTTCAGCGCACGGGCCTCGCGCCAGCACCGCCCTGCAGCATCCCTGACCGAGCATCGCGTCCTCCAGTTGATTTTGATTATCGAAATCAAATTCATGAGGCCACAACGCCCTTCCGCCGTCAAGCCCGGTCCATGCCGTTCTGATCCGGGCGCCGGGAGTCAACACATCAAAGACAAACATGAAACATCCACAACAAAAGACAAACATTGCAATCAATTTCACACACTTGTCTGTTTTTTTGTTTCATGTCTCATCCATGGACCCACTGGCTGCCCTTTTGTTCATGTAGGCATGGCCATTTACCGATGCTGCAAAACTCCCTGAAGGTTTGTTCAGGCCCGTTCAGGAGTCCCGCGAGGGGTGCGAAAAGTGGCTGAAGGTTTGTTCAGGTCGCGTTCAGTCGAAAAACGCGGCTCTGAAAAAGAGGACCCTGTGGCGACCACTTGCGCTGACCGGCTCCCTTTCACTCCAGGAGGACGCGGGTCAGCAGGCTGGCCCCTGGAGCCTCAGACGGCTCAGGTCCAGGCTCCGGAAGGCATGAGGGGACGATCCATTCGACCTACCAAACTCCCTGAACATCCCATCAGGCATGCGGGTGTCGGTCTGGGCGCCTCTCCGAGCGCGACGGGCGGTGGGAGAAGGACACAGCAGCGCGTGTACGTAGCCACCTGAAACGTGTGACTGAGCGACACCACCAGCGACCCGCTGCGCGGCGCCAGCTACCCGTGGGACGGGAGCAGCGGCTCACGCGAGCTGTCCGCCCGGGGCCTGCGCAACGCGGAAGGGCTTGGGTGGGAGCCGGGCACCGATACGCGCTGGGTGGCGGTCGACTACCGCGACGACGCGCCCTACCCGTTCGACGACGGTATCGGGCAGCACGACAAGACGGACCAGGGCATGCTGGCGCACTCGGCGCCCCTGGGCCTGACGTTCATCGACAATGGGGGGAGCTCAACCCTGCGTGGAAGCGCGGCGCGCGGGTCACCTCCCTCGGCTCGTGGAGCCGCACGGGAGCGGACCGGCGACAAGGTCAGCGTCGTCCCGTGGGACCTGGCCACGCACCGGGGCGGTGGGCCTCGCCACGGGCTTCAAGACCCCGGACCTGCGCGTGTGGAGTCGGCCGGTGGACGCGGCACGGCCTCTACCGCATCGCTCCTGCCGCCCAGCCGCAGCCGGGCGGCGAGCGGCTCAGCGCGACTCGCCGCGAGCCAGCTTCTCCACGTAGTCCGCGGGCAGCCCGGCGCTCTTCGCGCCGCGCACCAGCGCCTCCACGAAGCGCGGGCTCACCGGCCCGTCCGACGACGCGCGGCGCGGGTTGGTCACGAACGCGGTGGCCTCCACCTCCTGGCCATCCACGCGCACGCGCACCGTGCGCTCCACGCACATGCTGGTGACGAAGCCCTCCTTGTGCTGGACGATGGGCCAGTCCTTGCCGGGGATCTCGAAGAGCCGGCCGTACACCCGCGCGCCCGGCACATCCGTCAGCCCCGCCACCCGGCCGCCCCACCAGCGCGACGGGAAGTCGTAGACGAGGTCCACATCCAGCGCCTCGGCAAGCCGGCCTTCCGGCAGCTCGAAGAAGCCGTAGCTGTGCTGGTGCTTCCACTCGTCGAAGGCGGCCCGGTCCAGGATGGTCGAGTACGCAAAGTAGCGCCGGGGCGCGTTCGCGTCCGCCTGCTCGCGCGCCTTCATCACCTGGTCGTAGTGCGAATCCATTGTGTGTCCTCCCGCCGCTACCTCTCGCCTTTGCTGCGCGACAGGGCGCCGTCGCGGAACGCGCCCAGCACCCCACCCACGTCCAGGCGGGACGTCTTGATGAACAGCCGCAGCGCGCGCTCCACGTGGTCGGCCAGCACGGCCATGCGCTCCAGCCGCCGCAGCTTCTCCACCTGCACGCCGCCAGCGCCCTCCGCCAGCCGGCGCGCTTCCGACAGGTCCGCGCGGATGCGGGTGACGAAGGCCGCCTCGCGCTCCTCCACCACGTGCGTCACCATCCGCACCAGGTCCGTCTCCGCCGCGTAGCGCCACACCGTGTCCCGCGGCACGCGCACCCGCTGGATGACGCCCCAGTGCTCCAGGTCGCGCAGCAGCATGGATACGCCGCCCTTGGACAGGTCGAGCTCGCGCTCAATCTCACCGGCCGTCAGCGGCTCGCCTCGCAGGTAGAGCAGGCCCCACACGCGGCCCTGGTTGCGCTTGAAGCCCCAGAACTCAATGACGTTGCCCACCGCCTCCACGGCGATGGCTTCCCATGGCGCCAGCCGGCCATTCATCGGCGGCGCGACGGTCTTCTGGCTCCCGGGATCCCCCCCTGTCCACAGGTAGCCCTTCATGCAGCGCGCCCCTTCACCTGCTCCGCGATGCCCTCCGACAGCCGGTGCGCCCAGCTCATCAGCTCCGCGCCAGCGGCGTCGTTCGCGAAAGGCCCCAGCTTGTCGAGCGCCGCTTCGATTTCGACGTTCATCTTCTCCATGGACGCCTCCACCGCGCCGGTGGCCTCGATGGCGGCGCCAATCTCCCGGGTGCGCTCCGGGGTGATGACGGAGAACGCCCACGCGTCCTTGAGCTTGCGGCGCAGGGACTCGTCCCGCGACACCGCCAGCAGGATGGGCAGGGACGGCGTGCGCGAGTGCACGTCCGCGTACCGGGGCTTGCCCACGTCCGTGCCCAGGATGTCGCGGATGTCGTCGGCGATCTGGAACGCCACGCCCAGGTGCCGGCCGAAGGCGTCGAAGCGCGCCTGCGCCTCCGGCTGGTCCGCCAGCGTCGCCGCGGCCTTGCCGCACCAGCCGAACAGCGACCCCGTCTTGCCCTCGGCGATGTAGCGCAGCCGCGTGAGCGGCAGGTTCATGTCGCCTCTCGCCTCCACCTCCGCGATGGCCGCGCGGGTCATCTCCGTGACGATGGCCAGGCCGCTCTGCACCAGGCGCGCGTCCAGGAGGGACAGCCGCGACAGCGCCGTGGACAGGATGAGGTCGCCGCTCATCACCGCGACGATGTTGCCCCAGCGCGCGTTCACCGTCGGGCGGCCCCGGCGGAACATGCCCGCGTCCACCACGTCGTCATGCAGCAGGCTGGCCGAGTGGATCATCTCCGCCGCCACACCCACATCCACCAGCCGGGCGGCCGGCACTCCCACCACGCCACCAAACAGGCGGACGAGCATGGGGCGGGCCCGCTTGCCGCCGGCCCCCAGACACAGGTGGCGCGCCGCATCCATCAGCGTGTCGCCCTTCACGTCCGGCCCGACGTCGCCATCCGCGAGCAATTCGGTCAGACGCTGCTCCACCTGCCCCAGAAACTCCGTCAGCTCGTGAGCGACATCCATGTGCGCGGTCTCCTTCCGGGCCGTTCATATAGTTCAAGACCGCGTGAACTGCACCTGAATCCCTCCTGCCCACCAAGCGGGCGGACAGTCAGTGGAAAGCGACGAATAAGCCCGGTTGGTGTCCGGCCAGGCCCGGCGGGTCCTTGGAGGTCCGATTGAGGGGGAATGCGAGGCCATGGGAAACGAAACCCAGTGTCCGCCGCCCTCCGTCGTCGCCTCGTCCAGAGCTTCGCTTCCCTCGCCACCGGCGTCCCCCTCTTCCGCCCTGGCGCCTCGCTGCCCGGCTCGTCCGCGCCCCTCCTGGGGGCCCCTCCGCCCCCGGACGGCCACCGGGGCCCGCCCCCGCACCGGCGCCTGAGGGCGTCGCTGAAGGTGTCCATCGTGGAGGGGATGTTCGCGGAGGTATTCACCGCGTGCGCGGGTCCCACCGTGCTCACCGCGTGGGCCATCGCGCTGAAGCTGGGGCCCTTCCTGGTGGGCGTGATGACGGCGCTGCCGTTCTTCGCGCAGTTCGTGCAGTTCCCCGCCGCGTGGCTCACCCTCTGCTTCGGGCACCGGCGGGTGGCGCTGACGGCGGTGTGCCTGTCCCGGCTGGCCCTCTTGCCCATGGCGCTGTTGCCGTGGCTGGGCCTGTCCCTGGAGGGGCAGCAACACCTGCTGCTCGCCGTGGCCGGGGCGTCCGCGCTGCTGGCGGTGGTGGGCAACAACGCGTGGGTGGCGTGGATGGGGGAGCTCGTCCCGGGCGCCGTGCGAGGCCGCTTCTTCGGCAAGCGCACCGCGCTCACCACGCTGATGGGCACCGGCGCGTCACTCACCGCGGGCCTGCTGATGGACCGGCTGAAGGGGCTGGACGGGGTGGGCATGGCGCTGCCCCTGCTGGCGCTCGCCGCGTGCGTCATGGGCGTCGTCACCACGCTGATGATGGCCGCGCAGCATGACCCCGCGCCCCCGGGCACTTCTCCGAAGCTGGAGCTCAAGGCGGCGCTCCTGCCCTGGAAGGATGACGGGGCCCGGCGGGTGCTCCTGTACCAGGTGGCGTGGAACGCGGCGGTGGGCGTGTCCGCGCCCTTCTTCGCGCTGCACAGCCTGCAGAACCTCAAGATGACCTTCGTCATCATGGCCCTGCACGCGGCGGCGGTGGCGGGCGTGCGCGTGCTGACGGCGCCCCTGTGGGGCCGCGCCATCGACAGGCTGGGCGCGCAGCCGGTGCTGATGCTCTGCTCGCTGGGCATCAGCGCCATCCCCATGCTGTGGCTCCTGCCCTCCGCGGGGACGCTCTGGCCGCTCCTGTTCGACGTGCTCCTGGCGGGCGCGCTGTGGAGCGGCCACGGCCTGGCCATCTTCGCGCTGCCCCTCACGGTGGCGCCGCGCCACGGCCGGCCCTTCTACCTGGCGGCGTTCGCCACCGCGGGCGGGCTGGCCTACGCGGCGGCGGCGGCCCTGGGTGGGGCGCTGGCGGCGCGCGTGCCCCAGCAGTTCATGCTGGGCGGACACCTCTGGGTGAACCTGCACGTGCTCTTCGTCGTGTCGTCGGTGGCCCGGCTGGGGGCCGCCTTCCTCGCGGCCCGGGTGAACGAACCCGGCGCCGCCACCACGCGCACCGTGGCCCAGGTGGTGGAGCGCTTCCTCCCCCGCCTCCGCCCGGTTACAGCCGGTAGTCGCGCACCATCGCCGCCACGCGCTCCGACAGGAGCTTGAGCGACACGGCGGACTCGCTGGTGGTGGCGATGCGCTTCACCGTGTCGCCCATCACCGTGTTGAGCTCGTTCACGGCGGTGAAGATCTGCTCGATGCCGGTGGCCTGCTGGTTCACCGTCTGCGAAATCTGACGGGCGGACACCACGCTGTCCCGGACGATGGAGGACAGCTGGCGCAGCGTGTCCCCGGACGTGCGCACCTGGGCCAGGCCCGTCTCCATGCGCTGCGTGCCCGCGGCCGTGATCTCCACCGTGGCGAAGATGGCGGTGCTGATGTCCGCCAGGATGCCGCGCACCTGGTTCGTCGCGCGGATGGACTGGTCCGCCAGGCCGCGGATCTCCCGCGCCACCACCGCGAAGCCCTTGCCGTGCTCCCCGGAGCGCGCCGCCTCGATGGCCGCGTTCACCGCGAGCAGGTGGGACTGGTCCGCCAGGTCCTTCACCGTCTCCGTGATGCCGGAGATCTGCTCGGTGCGCTCGCCCAGGGCCATGATGCGCTCGGCGATCTGCTCCACCTGCGCGCGCAGGGCCACCATGCCCTCGATGCTCTCGGTGATGGCGATCTCGCCCGTCTTGCCCAGCACCTCCGCGCGCTCCGCCACGTCGATGACCGTCTCCGCCGCGCGCGACGCCACCACGGACGTCTGGCGGATCTCCTGCGCCGTCACCTGCGTCTCCTGCAGCGCGGCGGCGTGGCGGGACACCATCTCGTTCTGCCGGCCCGCGGAGTCGTTCAGGTGGTCCACCGAGCCGCGCAGCAGGTCCGACGAACCCTGCAGCTGCTGCAAGAGGTCCTTCACCTTGGACACCATCATGGAGAAGGCCTTCGACAGCTGGGCCACCTCGTCCGAGCCCTCCACGCGCACCGTCTCGCGCAGGTCTCCGTGCTCCGCGATGCGCTGGGCGACCTCCGTCAGCTGCACCAGCGGCGCCGCCACCCGGCGCGCCAGCACGATGCCCACGACGACGAAGAGCGCGAGCGCCAGCACCATCACCACGCTCACCCCGGTGGTGATGGCCCGCACCTGCGCGCGCGCCGCCGTGCGGTTGAAGCCCACGTGCACGGTGCCCGCCCCGTTCGCGAAGCGCGAGCTCACGTCCAAAAGCTCCGAGTCCCGCACGTAGAACGTCGCTTCACCCTGCGCGCGGCCCAGCCGGTCGCGCAGTTCCCGCATCGCCGTGGCGTACTCGCCCGCCACCGCGCGCAGCTGACCGGTCCCGTCGAAGACGGCGATGTAGGCCACCTGGTGGTGGCGAACCGCCTGCTCCAGCACCGACTGGAGCGCCTCCGTCTGGCCCCCGGGCATCGCCGCGGGCAGCGTGGCCGCCAGCGCCGCGGGCAGCGCGCCTCCCACGTCCCGGCCCTGCGCCTCGAAGGCGGAGCTGACGCGCGGGATGAGGTACCCGAAGAAGAGGACGGTGAAGAACAGCGCCACCAACAGCGGCGCCAGCGTGAGCTTCTGGGAAAGGGAGAGTCGCATCCGGGAGCGGCGCCAAATCCAGAGGAAGTCTGGGAAACGAAGCCCCCCTGGACCATCCAGTGAGGTGGCTCATTGTGGACATTCCAGAGGAGCCGGCGCAATGGCTCCGCGCATCCCAGCCCGTGAAAGTCAGACACCGCGCCCTGGGTAACGACGAACCCGGGGCGCGGGCGTCACCCCGGCGTCAGCCGGCCTTGCGGCTGTCCTGCGAGCTCTCGTCCCACTTCTCCATCAGGGTGTTGGACGGGAGGGTCTCATCCAGCAGCTTGCGCGCGGCCTCGACGCCGGTGACGGGCAGGCCCTTGGGGTCCAGCAGGCCCAGCTGCACCAGCACCGACGCCTGATCCCAGTAGATGTGCTCGTGATAGAGCTTGTCGCCGCGGAAGTTCACCACCGCGACGAAGGCCGCCTCCACGAACTTCCCGGTGGGCGGGATGCCCGGGAGCATCCAGTCCATCTCGATGTCGTGGGTGAAGCTGAGGATGAACTCGTCCACCACGCGGTCCGCACCCACGGTGCGAGACAGCAGGGACATCTTCGTGTCCTTGGGATTCGAGTGCACGAAGTGGTGCTCGTAGAAGCGGTGCAGGTACTCCGCGCCCACGCCGCCCGTCATCACCGGGACGCTGTTGACGTACGGGTGCGCCACCATGGTCTTCATGGTCGCGGCGGCGTCCCGGACGGCGAACTCCAGCTCCGTGTGCTTGTCCCACAGCGCGGCCAGGTCGTAGCGCGGCCCCATCACGCGCTTGAGCAGCGCGAGGGTGCGCGTGTGCGCCGTCATCATCGAGGGCCGGTGCCAGGCCGGTGACCCCTCGCGGAAGAACCCGTGGCGCACGCCCTGGTACACGTACAGCTCCACGTCCACGCTCACGTGTTGCTTCACCCGAGCCACCGCGGCCGGAGGCACGAAGCCGTCCCACTCCGCGTAGTGGAGCACCATGGGGGCCGCGCTCTCACCCGCCTGCGCGAGCACGTCCTCCATGCCGGGCGCGCAGTAGGCCACCGCGCAGTCCACGTGCGCGTGCGCCGCCAGCTGCGCGGCCAGCGTCCCGCCCAGCCCGTAGCCCAGCGCGCCGACCTGCTTCTTGCCCCGGAGCCCCACCACCTCTGGCAGTGAGCGCGCCCAGGCCACCACGGGCTTCAGGTCCACCTCTTCCGGTTCCCCTCGCGAGGCGAGGTCGGGCACCACCACCACGTAGCCCTCTTCACTGAAGCGCTCGGCCATCAGCTTCAGGTGGGCGTTTCCCTCGAACGCCTCCACCATCAGCAGCAGCAGGGCCGGACCCGTTCCAGAGGCGGGGCGTCGCACCCACGCACGTACCGGGTCGCTTCCATCCACGGGAATCCACGTCGAGTTGTCGTTCATTTGTCGCGCACCCTCCCCAAAGCGGACACTATTCGCGCCCGGACGGACTGCCTCCCGGACGTCTGGCATTGTAGCAAACCCTCCACATCCTTGCCTCAACTTATGAGAGGTTTTGATGTGGATGGATTGTTGTATGGCTTTTACATGGAGTAATCAGCCACCACTGCAATGCACTGTCCGTGACGCGAACGGCCTTGTGTTTCAAGCCGTCATCGGCTCGGAGACGCCCGCGCACGCCGAGTGCGCGCGCGTCTCAACCAAAGCCTGACGCGGAAGACAGAGAGAGAAGATCGTCCCGACGTCCGGGGTGGATTCTACCCGGAGGGTTCCGCCGTGAGCCTCCACGATGCTGCGCGCGATGTAGAGCCCCAGACCCAGGCTCTCGCGCTGGTCCGCGCCGTCGCCGCGGCGGAAGGGCTGGAAGAGCGTGGGCAACAGGTGCGCGGGGATGGGGGCCCCGGCGTTCTGGACCTCCAGGTAGACGGTGTCCGCGCCCTGCTCATAGGTGCGCAGGCGCACGGGGGTGTCTCGCGGGCTGTACTTGAGCGCGTTGTCCAGCAGGTTGGCCACCACCTGCGCCAGCCGGTCCAGGTCCCACACGCCCGGGAGGCTGTCGCGGGCGAAGTCGCACAGGATGGAGCGCTCCGGTTTCGCCGCGCGCAGCTCGTCCACCAGCTTGCGGCACAGCTCGTTGAGGTCGCCCGCGCCCGGCACCACCGGGATGCCGCCGCCCACGCGCGCGCGGGTGAAGTCCAGGAGCTGGTCCACGATGCGCTGGATGCGCTCACCGCCCCGGGCCACGCGCTCGAAGGCCTTGCGCTGGGCGTCCGGCAGCAGCTCGCGCGACAGCTGGGCGTTGGCCGTGGTGAGGATGGCCGCGAGCGGCGTGCGGATGTCGTGCCCGACGATTCCCACCAGCTGCTGCTCGAGCTCCGTCGCGCGCTGCAGCTCCTCCTCCACGCGGCGGCGCTCCGCCAGCTCCAGCGCCTGCTGCCGCAGCTTCTCGCCGCGCAGGTACAGCTCCACGAACACGGACACCTTGGCGCGCAGGATGTCCGGGTCCACGGGCTTGAGCAGGTAGTCCACCGCGCCGTATTCGTAGCCCCGGGTGACGTAGGCCGCCTCGCGGCTGAGCGCGGTGACGAAGAGGATGGGCAGGTGCTTCGTGCGCTCGCGGGTGCGCACCAGGCGCGCCGTCTCCAGGCCATCCAGCCCCGGCATCTGCACGTCCATCAGCACGCACGCGTACTCGTCCAAGAGCAGCGCCTTCAGCGCCTCGTCGCCGGAGCGCACCGACACCACCTGCTGGCCGAGCGGCTCCAGGATGGCCTCCAGGGCGAGCAGGTTCGACGGCGTGTCGTCCACCAGGAGGATGCGCGCGCGGGGCGCATCGGACGCTTCATGGATGCGGCGGGGGGACAGGTCGGAGACGGCGGTGAGTACGGGCGTCCTGGGAACGGAGGGCTTCAAGGAGGCGTTCACTCGGGCGTTGGGGGTGGAGCGGCTGTAGCGGAGTGCGTCCGCTGGATGTCGAGCGCCCGCTTCCAACATGGCCCCCTCACCACCTTGTTCCCTGCACCTGTATTCAAAAGCCACAGCAAGACAGGAATTTGAAATCAAAACTGACCCGTTGCAATTCCTGTCAGGGGCGTAGACTCCGCGCACATGACGCTCCCGGTTCCTCGCACCCTTCTGCTCGGTCCCACTGACTTGCGCGCGCTCGTGGAAGGCGTGGGGCTGGACGTCCTGATGGACGAGCTCATCCACGCACTCACCGTGGCATTGAGGGAGTTCGACGAGTCCGTCCTGCAGGTCCCCAAGCGGGAGGGCTTCCAGGTGGCGAGCGACGCGCGGCCCTCCGGGACGATGGGCTGGATGCCCGCCCTGCGGCGCGGGGACAGCCTGACCGTGAGGGTGTCCGCCTCCCTCCCCGGCAACCGGGGGGACTCGGGGCTGCCCACGCTGGTCGCGTCCCACAGCGTCTACGACGTGAAGACGGGCCACCTGGTGGCGGTGATGGACGGCGTGTTCGCCACGGCGCTGCGCACGGGCGCGGCGTCGGCGGTGGCCAGCCGCTACCTGGCGTCACCGGACAGCCGGGTGCTGGGGCTGGTGGGCTGCGGCGCGCAGGCCGTGTCCCAGTTGCATGCGCTCAGCCGCCTGTTCCGGTTGGAGCAGGTGCTGGTGCACGACATCGATCCGGACGCGGCGCGCTCCTTCGTACGGCGCGTGGCGTTCCTGGGACTGGATGTGCGGCCCACGCTGCTGCCGGACCTGGAGATGCGCTCGGACATCCTCTGCACCGCGACCACCGTTGCCCCGGGCGCCGGGGCCGTCATCTCCGGCCACGCGCTCCGGCCGCACGCGCACATCAACGCGGTGGGCTCGGACCAGCCGGGCAAGGCGGAGCTGCCCCTGGCGCTCCTGCGGCGCAGCCTCGTCGTGCCGGACTTTCCCGCGCAGGCGCGCCTGGAGGGCGAGTGTCAGCAGCTCCACCCGGACCAGATTGGTCCGGACCTGGCCACGGTGGTGCAGCAGCCGGAGGAGTTCGAGGGCTGGCGCGAGCGCAACACGGTGTTCGACTCCACCGGCCACGCGCTGGAGGACCACGTGGTGACGCGCCTGCTGTTGGACCACGCGCGGCGCCTGGGCCTGGGCACCCTGGTGGCGCTGGAGGCGCTGGGTGGGGATCCGTTGGATCCGTACTCGCAGGTGCGGGGTGAAGCGGCCGGACGCGCCGAATCGCCGCGCCGCGCCACCGGCAGCTGACGTTCTCCAGAGGACGACCCACCCGTCCGGACGACAGCCATTTCCAAGGGGGGCGCGTAGTGCCGCGAATGCATGCACGCGCTCATCCCCAAGCAGCGGTTCCGGCGGCTCGCGCTGGGACTGACCCTGACGGTGTCACCGCTCCTGGCCGGCTGTGGCCAGACGCCCTCGGCGGAGCGCGTACCCTTCACGCCGGCTGCTGACAGCACGGTGCTGGAGCACGTGCCGGCGACGGCGACGGATGCGAAGGCCCGGGAGCGCGCCGCGCTGCGAAGAGCCCTGGCCGCGCGCGCGGATCAACTGGACCTGGCGCTGCGTTTGGCGCGGCTGGACATCGAAGAGGGCCGCGCGTCTGGCGACCCTCGCTATCTGGGCCGAGCGCAGGCCGCGCTCGGGCCCTGGTGGGATTCCGAGCCGCCGCCTCCGGGTGTGCGACTGCTGCGCGCCACCATCCTCCAGGGGCGCCATGAGTTCCCCGCCGCCCTCGCGGACCTGGATGCCCTGGTGCGCGAGACGCCCGATGACGCGCAGGCGTGGCTCACGCGCGCGGTCGTCCTGGGCGTGAGGGGTGCGCACGCGGAGGCCCAGCGGAGCTGCGCGGTGCTGGCGCCGCTCGTGGGCGCGGTGGCTGGCGCTGTGTGTCAGGCACAGGTGATGAGCCTCGCGGGGCGTTCCAAGGATGCGTACGCGCTGCTCTCCGCCGCGCTGGCCCGGGGCACCCATGGGACGGGGGAACAGGCCTGGGCGCTGTCCACGCTCGCCGAAGCCGCCGCGCGCGCCGGAGACACCGAGCGCGCCACGAAGCTCTTCGCCCGCGTGCTCGCGATGGATCCGTCGGATGCCTATTCGCGCGCTGCCTACGCGGACCTGCTGCTGGACCTGGGCCGTCCGCGCGACGTCATCGCGCTGACGAAGGACCACGGGCAGGACGACAATCAACTCCTGCGCCGCGTGCTCGCGGAGACAGCCATGGGTACGCCGGAGGCTCCCGCGCTCGCAGCCGAGCTGGCTTCGCGCCACGAGGCCAGCCACCTGCGCGGCGATGCACTGCACGCGCGTGAGGAGGCCCGCTTCGCGCTCCACGTCCAGAAGGACGCCGCGAAGGCGCTGAAGCTGGCGCTAGCCAACTGGGAGGTTCAGCACGAGCCGTGGGACGCGCGCATCCTCTTGGAGGCCGCGCTCGCGAATGGCACGCCCGCCGACGCCGCCCCCGTCCTGCGCTTTCTGGAAGCCAGTGGCGCGGAAGACCCGGGCCCCCTGGCGCTCGCGGAACTCGTGCGAAAGGCCCTCCCATGAAGGCCCTGATCCTGGCGGTGGTGTTGCTCCCCTTCGCGGCGCTGGCCCACAAGCCGAGCGACAGCTACCTGCACCTGGACCGCGCGGGTGATGGCTTCACCGGCCGGTGGGACGTGGCCCTGCGCGACCTGGAGGAGGTGCTCGTCCTGGACGCGGACGGCGACGGCGCCATCACCTGGAGCGAGCTGCGCGGGCGCCAGACGGACGTCGCGGGCTACGCGCTCACCCGGCTGAAGCTGTCCGCGGAGGGCGCTGCGTGTCCGCTGACCCCGGCTTCCACGATGCGCGTGGTGCGTCACTCGGACGGGGCCTACGCCGTGGTGGATTTCACCGCCGTATGCTCGACCGCGCCCCGGGTGCTGGACGTGGACTACGCGCTGCTCTTCGACCGCGACCCGCAGCACCGGGGCATCGTGCGTGTGGGCAGCGATGGCGCCGGTGAGCCGCTGGTCCTCTCCGCCACGCGCCACACAGCCCAGGTGTCCCTGGAGGGGCTGTCGCCATGGCGGCCCTTCGGACAGATGGTGCACTCCGGCGTGGAGCACATCTGGGCGGGCGTGGATCACCTGCTCTTCCTGCTCGCGCTGCTGCTGCCGTCCGTCCTGCGGCGCGACCCGGCCACGGGCCGCTGGGTGCCGGTGGGCGACTTCGGCTCCGCGATGAAGGACGTGGTGAAGGTGGTATCCGCGTTCACGCTCGCGCACTCCCTGACGTTGAGCGCCGCGTCGTTGGGCTGGGTGGCCCTGCCCTCGCGGCTGGTGGAGTCCGCCATCGCGGCGAGCGTCATCGTCGCCGCGCTCAACAACGTCTTCCCGCTGATGGACCGCACGCGGTGGCTGGCGGCCTTCGCGCTGGGGCTCCTGCACGGCTTCGGCTTCGCGTCCGTGCTGGCGGACCTGGAGCTTCCCGCGGGCAGCCTCGCGGTGACGTTGTTCGGGTTCAACGTCGGCGTGGAACTGGGACAGCTCGCGTGCGTCGCCGTGTTCCTGCCCGTGGCGTTCCTCTTGCGAGACACGCGCGTGTATCGCCGTGCGTTGCTCGTGGGCGGCTCCGCGGTGATTGCCCTGGTGGCGTGTGCGTGGCTCTGGGAGCGGGCATTCGGCGTGGGGCTGTCCTTCACCTGACGCACCTGTACCTTGGGGCAGGGGTTCGTCCGCTCCGTGAATCCACGCGATTCGACGAGGCGTGCGGGCTGCGTCCGGACGTATGTCGTGTGGAGGCACGACACCCGGGCACGCCCCACCCCATCGCAATCCGAGGAGCCTCATATGAGAGCGAGGAAGCTCGCGGCGGTCGTCACCGTCGCGGCCACGCTGGGCGCTACCGGTGCCCTGGCGTCGAGTCACCGGGAAGCCCCCTTCATCACCCAGTCACCCAAGGTCGACGGGACCGACCTCTACATGTTCCGCAGCTATGAGCCGGGACGCGCGAACTTCGTGACGCTGATCGCCGACTACATCCCCTTCCAGGAGCGGTACGGCGGCCCGAACTTCTTCACGATGGATCCGCAAGCGCTGTACGAGATCCACATCGACAACGACGGCGACGCACAGGAGGACATCACCTTCCAGTTCCGCTTCACCAACAACCTGGCCAACTCCAACAACGGCCTGGCGCTGACTATCGGCACCGGGAACCAGGCGAAGACGGTCGCGGTTCCGCTCTTCAACATCGGGGCCATCACCACGGCGAACCAGGCCAACCTGAACGTGCGGGAGTCCTTCACGCTCAAGGTCATCCGGGGCAACCGCCGCACCGGCACCGTCAAGGACGTGACCAACGCGGCGGACGGCTCAACCACGTTCCGCAAGCCCACGGACTTCATCGGCACCAAGTCGCTGGGCAGCCCGGCCACGTACGAAGCCTACGCGCGCGAGCACGTGTACTCGGTGAAGATTCCGGGCTGCGCCACGCAGGGCAAGGTGTTCGTCGGCCAGCGCACGGAGCCCTTCGCGGTCAACCTGGGACCCGTGTTCGACCTGATCAACGCCCCCGCGGCCATCATCACGGACCCCACCAAGCGCAACGCGGTGCCCAACCCACTGGCGGACAACAACATCACCACCCTGGCCCTGGAGGTCCCCATCGCCTGCCTCCAGGCCGGCACCCAGACCGTCATTGGCGGATGGACCACCGCGAGCGTGCGCCAGGCGCGCGCCCTCAACCCCAAGCCCACCTTCCTGAAGCCTTCGCGCGAGGGCGGCGCGTGGCAGCAGATCAGCCGGCTGGGCATGCCGTTGGCGAACGAGGTCGTCATCGGTTTGCCGGACAAGGACCGGTTCAACGCGAGCCAGCCCAAGGACGACGTCCAGTTCGCCACCTACGTGACGAACCCCACCCTGCCCGCGCTGATCGAGACCCTCTTCGGCACGAAGGCCCCCACCGTCTTCCCGCGCACGGACCTGGTGCAGGTGTTCCTCACCGGCGTGCCCAACGTCAACGCCAACGGCTCCACGGCGGAGATGCAGCGGCTGAACATGGCGCTGCCGGCCACGCCCAAGGCGTCCCAGAACAACCTGGGGGCCCTGGGCTGCTTCCTGAACGGTCAGCTGGACACGACACTCCCCAGCTGTGATCCGGCGGGCTTCCCCAACGGCCGCCGTCCCGGTGACGACATCGTGGACATCGAGCTGCGCGTGCTCATGGGCTACCTCTTCGCGAATGACACCCAGGCGCCCTCGCGCAACATCCCGTTCCACGACGCCGTGCTGCAGGACGCCTCGCAGTTCGACGCCGTGTTCCCCTATCTGAGGACGCCCAACGCGGGCGCCAACGGCGACGGGACGTGATGCCATGCGCGACCTGAGAGCACTGGCCTGTGTCCTCGCGCTCGGTGCCGCCGTGGGCCTCACCGGGTGCGACGACGATGATCCGAAGCCTGACGGCGGATCCCCACTGGACGGGGGCACTCGCGACGCCGGCTCCCCGGACTCCGGCTCCCCGGACTCCGGCTCCCCCGACTCGGGCACTCCGGACTCGGGCACCCCGGACGCCGGCACCCACGACGCCGGCACCCCGGACGCCGGCCCCACGGCCACGGAGTTCACCGCGTTCGTGAAGGACCTCATCGAGAACCAGACCACCGAAACGGGCTCGCCCGTGACGCTGGATGACAAGAACTTCGTCGACTCCGAGCCCACGGACGCGTTCCCGCCCGAGTTCTTCGAGTAGCCCCGGAACGAAGTCGCCGCCCCGATGCCCGGCCCTCACGCCGGACGCCGGGGCGGTGTCGCTTCACTCCCGGCACACAACTTCCCGCACACGACGCCGATAATCGCGAAAGCAGCAGCTATCCACTATTCCTGGAATCGTACACCATGACCGTCCGCGCCACGCCCCCCGCGCCACCGCCCACACGCCCGCGAGCACCGCCGCCACGGCCCCCCGCACCGCCGCTCCCGCGCGCGCGGCGGCCGCGTCCACGGCCCTCACGGCGCCGCCGGCCGGCCTGGGCAAGGGCGACTCCGGGGCGAAGGTGAAGCAGCTGCAGCAGGGGCTGGTGAAGCTGGGCTACATGACCCAGGCGCAGATGAACACGGGCACCGGCTCCTTCGGGCCGGCGACCGAGTCGGCGGTGAAGAAGTTCCAGGCGGACAACAAGATCTCCGCCACCGGCTACTACGGGACGCAGACGGCGGCGGCGCTGGCGAAGGCGCTCAAGACGACGACGCCTCCGCCCACGGAGCCGGGGAAGTTCACCAAGCCCGCGGTCATCAGCGCGCCCTCGCCCAACAGCGACTCGCGCAACGGCGCGGACATCGACACCATCGTGCTGCACCACACCGGCACCAACAACGGCTCCGGGGATCTGGCGTGGATGCGCAACAAGGACAGCAAGGTGTCCGCGCACTACATGCTGGACCGAGATGGGAAGATCTACCAGCTCGTCGGCGACGACAAGCGCGCTTGGCACGCGGGCAAGGGGGAGCTGCACGGCGAGCCCACGGACGTGAACGCGCGCTCCATCGGCATCGAGATCGTCAACGACGGCAGCGGCAAGACGGCCTTCACCGACGCGCAGTACAAGGCGCTGACGCAGCTGGTGGGCTACCTGAAGCAGGAGCACGACGTGCCGGCGAAGAACATCGTCGGGCACAAGGACGTGGCCGTGCCCAAGGGCCGCAAGGACGACCCGGCGGCCAACTTCGACTGGGCCCGGCTGCGCAAGGGCATTGGCGGCTGAGCAGCGCTCCTCGCGCCGCCCGCCCTACCCGCACGACGTGTGCACTTGCACCGGAGCGTGCTAGAAGACCGATCCAGTGCTCCGACTCTGGCTCTTCATCTGCCTGATGCTGCTCGCTCCCATCGGGGGCGGGCTCGCGCATGCCTTCGGGCCGGCGCAGCAGGCGGAGGCGTGCCTCGCGGGCTGCGCGGATGACGACGCGCAGGGCCAGTGCGCTCCCACCTGCGTGGACTGCGCCTGCTGCACGCACGCGAAGCCCCTGGCCGTCGCCGTGCCGTTGCCGGGCCTCAGGGTCTCCCTGTTCCGGGAGCCCCCCATCACGCCCGAAGCCCTGGAGCCGTCCTCCGCCGACGCGGATGACATCCTCCATCCCCCGATAGTCCCTCTCGTTTAAGGCCCGCGTCCGCCGTCGTTCGCACGCGCCCCGCCACCGGTGTGCCCGGCCTCATGCCCGGGTGCATAGATGCGCGCGGCCCGCCTTCCGAAGAGGTCTTCTTCCGTGTCCATCCGTTCCGCGACGGCCGCCCTCGGGCTGGCCGCTGCACTGCTCTGGCCGCGCCCCGGTGGCGCGGAGCCATCCCGCATCACCCTCCAGGACGTCTTCGCCCTGGCGCGCGAGCACGCCCCGGCGCTGGTCGAGGCCCGGGCCCGCGTGCGCGCCGCGCAGGGGCCCCTGGCGAGCGCCGCGCCGCTCCTGCGCGAGAACCCCCAGCTCGACGTCCAGGTAGGTCCGCGCCGGCTCCCCAATGGGGTCTACGGCCTGGATCTCGCGTTGGGCCTGTCGCAGCCCCTGGAGTTGGGCGGCAAGCAGGGCCTGCGGCGCGAGGCGGCGCGCGCGGGCCTATCCATGGAGGAGGCCCGCTTGCGCGACGCGGAGCGGCTCCTGCTGGGGGACGTGGCCGCCGCCTACCTGCGCCTCCTGCTGGCCGGTGAGCGGAAGAAGCTGGTGGAGGCCGCGGCGGAAGCGGCGGCGCGCACCGTCCAGGCCACGGAGCGGCGCTACGCGGCCGGTGACGTTCCCGCCGTGGACGTGAACGTGGCGAAGGTGGCGCACGCCCGGGCCCGCGCGGAGCTCCAGGTCGCGGCCGGTGAGATCCAAGCGCTGCGGGAGGAGCTGGAGGTGCGCGTGGGCTACCGCGCGCGGCCCATGGTCACCTACGACGATGATCTACGGTCAATCGCGCGGGCGCCCGTCCGCGAGGTGCCGGACGGCGCGGGAGCGCGCGCGGATCTGGTGGCCCTGGAGCAGGAGCAGGTCCAGGCGAAGGCCGCCGCGACGCTGGGCCGGCGCCAGGTGCTGCCGGACGTGACGGTGGGCGCGCGCTACCAGAAGGAAGCGGACGAGACGGTGTTCCTGGGAACACTCAGCGTGCCCCTGCCCCTCTTCGCCCGAGGCCAGGAAGCGCGCCTCGTGGGGGAAGCGGATGCAACCCGCGCCGAGCAGGAGCTCGCCGCCGCGCGCACCGTCGTGCCCGCCCAGGTCCAGGCCGCGAGATACCGCTACCGCGCGAGCCTTGGTGCCATTGGCGCCCTGGAGCAGGTGCTGCCGCTCCTGGATGACAACGAGGCGCTGGCGCAGCGCTCCTATGACGCCGGGGAGATGGACCTCGCGGCCTTCCTCCTCGTCCGTCGCGACACGCTGGAGGCGCGGGCCGCGTGGCTCGAAGGCCTGCTGCGATTGGCCCTTGCCCGGGTACAGCTCGAAGTGGAAACCGGAGTCCTGCCATGAAGCCCACGCTGCTGCTGCTGTCCGTCCTCGTGGGCCTCACCGCCTGCAAGTCCTCCAAGGCGGAACACGACGACGCGCACGAACACGGCCACGACGAGGCCGCCGAGGAGAAGCTCCACGTCGAATCCGGAGACGTCATCCACGTGCACGTCCCCCAGGAGATGCTCCGCGACCTGCGCGTCACCACCGCGAAGGTGGAGGCCCGCCCGGGCGGAGAGAGCGTCACCGCGCTGGGCGAGCTGACCTTCAGTGAAGATGCCTACGCGGAGGTGTCCTCGCCGGTCTCCGCGCGCGTGGCCTCCGTGGCCGTGACGACGGGCCAGGCCGTGAAGCAGGGCCAGCGGCTGGCGGAGCTCCAGAGTCCGGAGCTGGGCCGGGCCCGCGCGGACCTCCAGGCCACCCAGGCCCGCGCCACCGCCGCCCGTCAGGCCGCGGACCGCAAGCGCACGCTGGCCGAGGAGCGCATCGTCGCGCGCAAGGACGCGCAAGCCGCTGAAGCGGACGCCGCCGCCGCGGAGGCGGAGGTCGCCGCCGCGAAGGCCGCGCTCTCCGCACTGGGCGCGGGCAACGGAGGTGACGGCACGTCTGGCTTCGTGCTCAAGGCGCCCATCGACGGCACCGTCGTGGAGCGCACCGCGCGGCTGGGGCAGATGGCGGATCCCTCGCAGGCGCTCTTCCGCGTGGGCGACCTGTCATCGCTGTGGCTCATCGTCCACGCGTTCGAACGGGACGCCGTGCGCCTGATGCCCGGCGCGGACGCGCGCGTCACCTTCGCCGCGTTCCCGGGCCAGGAGTTCGCCGCGAAGGTGGGCCACGTGGGGCAGCGGGTGGATCCCCACAGCCGCACCATCCCCGTGCGCCTGGAGCTGGACAACGGCAAGGGGCTCCTCAGGCCGGGCATGTCCGCGTCGGCGTCCATCCCGCTGGGGGATCCGGGCGCCACGCTCACCGCCGTGCCCGCGGCGGCGCTCCAGCGGCTGGAGAATGGCTGGGTGGTGTTCCTGCCCACGCCGGAGGCCGGCGTCTTCGAGCAGCGCGAGGTGGGCCGCGGCCGCAGCCTGGGCACGCAGGTGGAGGTCCTGAAGGGCCTCACCGTGGGCGACGAGGTGGTGGTGGAGGGAGCGTTCCTGCTCAAGGCGGAGGTGGAGAAGTCCCAGGGTGGAGGTGACGAGCATGGGCACTGATCCGCGCACGACGTTGCCGGGGCGCATCCTCCGCGCGTCCTTCTCCCGGCCCGGGCTGACGGTGCTCGTCGTCCTGGCGCTGGCGGCCTTCGGCGCGGTGGCGCTCCGCAACCTGCGCCAGGACGTGTTCCCGGACCTGTCCGCGCCCATCTTCAACGTCATCGTGCAGAACGCGGCCATGGGCGCCGAGGAGCTGGAGACGGCGGTGGCCATCCCCATGGAGGTGGCGCTCGCGGGCCTGCCCGAGGTGCGCCGCATCCGCTCCACCTCGCAGCTGGGCGTCACGCAGGTGACGGTGGAGTTCGAACCGGACGCGGACTATTTCCGCAGCCGCCAGTACGTGGCGGAGCGGGTGGCGCAGGCCGAGGGCGAGCTGCCCCCCGGCACCGACGCGCCGCTCGTGTCCAGCCTCACCGGCCGGCTCAACGAGGTCTTCGAGTTCACGCTGGAGGCGGAGCCCGGCAGCGCGGACCTGATGGCGCTGCGCGACCTGGCGGAGTTCGACATCAAGAACCGGCTGCTCGCGGTGCCCGGCGTCGCGGGCGTGGAGCGGCTGGGCGGCTACCTGCGCCAGTTCCAGGTGCTGCTGGATCCGGATCAACTGGTGGCGCGAGGCATCACCCTGGACGAGGTCCAGCACGGACTGGAGGGCGCCAGCGTCAACGCCTCCGGAGGCTTCATCACGCAAGGCCCCATGGAGTGGGCCGTGCGCGCCGTGGGCCGGGCGGAGTCGGTGGAGGACCTGAACAACACCGTGGTCGCGCTGCGGGACGGGACGCCCGTGCTGCTGGGCGACGTGGCGGACGTGCGCGAAGCCCCCGCGCCGCGCCGGGGCATGGCGCACCGGCTGGAGGGCGAGGTGGTGAGCTGCCGCGTGAGCAAGCAGTTCGGCGCGGACACCGTGAAGGTGGCCGAAGGCGTGCGCGCGGCCATCGACGAGCTGCGACGCTCGCTGCCGCCGGGAGTGCAGCTGCGCGTCGTCTATGACCAATCAGAGCTGGTGGGCTCCGCGCTGGGAGGCGTGGGCCGGGCCATCCTGCTGGGCGCGTTCCTGGTGGTGGGCGTGCTCTTCCTCTTGCTGGGAGATTGGCGCGCGGCGCTCATCGTCACGCTCACCCTGCCCCTGTCGCTGGCGCTGGCGGGACTGCTGCTCAAGGCGGCGGGCATCGGGTTGAACACGATGACGCTGGGCGGGCTGGCCATCGCGGTGGGCCTGCTGGTGGACGCGGCCATCATCGTCGTGGAGAACGTCATCCACGACCTGCGCGAGGGCAAGGGCCGCCGCTCGGTGCGCGACGAGGCGCTGGCGGCGGCGATGGAGGTGGGCCGTCCCATCGCCTTCGCCACGCTCATCGTCGTCGCGGTGTTCATCCCGCTCTTCGCGATGTCGGGCATCGAGGGCCGCATGTACCAGCCGCTCGCGGCGGCGGTGGTGGCGTGCCTGGCCGCGTCGCTCGCGCTGGCGCTCACGCTGGTGCCGGTGGTGTCGGGCCTCCTCTTGCGCGCGCCACGCGAGGACGCGCCAGAGGACGTGTGGATCATCCGCAAGGTGAAGGCCGCGTACGCGCCGCTGCTGGACAGGTGCATGCGCCACGCGGGCCTGGTGCGCGTGGTGGCGCTGGCCATCACCGTGCCCGCGCTGGGCCTGGCCTTCATGGTGGGCAGCGACTTCATGCCCCGGCTGGACGAGGGCGCGTTCCTGCTCCAGACGGTGCTGCCGGCGGAGGCATCACTGGATGAAGTGGATCGCCTCAACCACCGCGTGGAGGACGTGCTGCGCGAGTTCCCGGAGGTGGAGGACGTGGTGCGCCGCACCGGCCGCGCCGAGCGCACCGAGGACCCGATGCCCCACACCCTGTCCGACGTGCTGGTGGTCCTCAAGAAGGACACCCTCGGTGGACGCGAGGGGCTGGAGTCGCGGATGCGCGAGGCGGTGGAGAAGGTGCCCGGCGTGTCGGTGCTCTTCACCACGCCGCTGGGGATGCGCATCGACGAGGGGCTGGGAGGCAGCCCCGCGGACCTCTCCGTGCGCGTCTTCGGGCCGGACCTGGACACGCTGTCGGAGCTCGCGGAGCGCACACGCGCGTTGATGTCCAGGGTGGACGGCGTGGAGGACCTGCGGGTGGAGCGGCTGAGCGGCCTGCCGCAGCTGCGCATCGCGGTGAACCGCGCGGCGGTGGCGCGCGTGGGGCTGACGCCCGGGGACGTCATCCGGGCCGTCCGCGTGGGACTCGTGGGCGAGGAGGCCTCGCAGATCTGGCGGGGCCAGCGGCGCTATGACCTGGTGCTCCGGCTGGCGGACCACCGCCGGGGCGACGTGAACGCCATCCGCAACCTGCTGGTGGACGGGCACGACGGCACGCGCATCCCGCTGAGCCAGCTGGCCACCATCGAGGAGACGTCCGGAGCAGGAAGCGTGCGCCGCGAGGCCGGCAGCCGGCGCATCGCGGTGGAGGCAGGCGTGTCCGGCCGCGACCTGGGCAGCACGGCGGCGGAGGTGCGGGAGGTGCTGGCCACGCAGCTGAAGCTGCCCACGGGCTACTTCGTGGACGTGGGCGGCAAGGTGGAGAGCCAGGAGCGCGCGGCGCAGGCGCTGACGGTGGCCATCGCGTTGGCACTCCTCGCGGTGTTCGTCCTGCTGTACCTCGCGCTGGACTCCATCGCGGAGGCGCTGGTCATCCTGGCCACGCTGCCGGACGCGTTCGTGGGCGGCATCCTCGCGCTGCTGCTCGCGGGCGAGACCTGGAACGTGTCCAGCCTGGTGGGCCTCATCGGCCTGTTCGGCATCGCGGTGCAGAACGGCCTGGTGCTCGTGGCGCAGACGAAGGACCTGATGGGCCGGGGCAAGCCCTTCGCGGAGGCCGTGCGCGAGGCGAGCCTTGGCCGTGTGCGGCCCAAGCTGATGACCGCGGGCACGGCGATCCTCGGGCTCTTGCCGCTGCTGGTGTTGCCGCTGCACGGGACGGAGATCGAACGCCCGCTGGCGGTGGTGATGGTGGGCGGGCTCGTCACGTCCACCCTCTTCACGCTGCTGGCCCTGCCCACGTTCTACGCGCTGGTGCATGGCTTCCAGGAGCGCCTCGCGGCACGCAGGGCTGCCAGGAAGCTTGCGGCATGAGCCTGTCACCGGAAGCGATGGACGCGCTGCTGCGCCATCACCATGCGTTCCTCGCGTTCCTCACGCCGCGCCTGGGGAGCCAGGAGGCCGCGCGCGAAGTGCTGCAGGCCGCGTTCGTGAAGGGCATGGAGCAGGGAGGCTCCCTGCGCGAGGAGCAGAGCGCGGTGGCCTGGTTCTACCGGCTCCTGCGCAACGCGCTGGTGGACCGTCACCGGAGGGGCCAGCGGGAGGTCTCCACGCTGGAGTCCCTGGCGCACGAGCAGCCCCTTTCCACGGAGGATGCCAACGGCCTGGAGGCGACGGTGTGCGGCTGCGTGGCGGGGCTCGCGGGGACGCTCAAGCCCGAGTACGCGGAGGCCGTACGCCGGGTGGACCTGGAGGGACTCAGCGTGGCCACGTACGCACAGGAGGCGGGCATCTCCGCCAACAACGCCGCCGTGCGCCTGCACCGCGCCCGCAAGGCCCTGGGCGAGCAGCTGGTGGAGCTGTGCGGCCATTGCTGCGCGCAGGGCTGCGTGGACTGCGACTGCGCGCCCACGTGAAAAATCAGGTGTAAGAGCGCGCGGGGCCGGGCGTCAGCAGGGGTGAACGCAGCTGGAGGTCACCCCATGGACGTCGCCACCTTCACCCGGCCGGCCCTGCCCGCCGCCACCCTCGCCTTCCTCCTCTTCGCCATGGTGTTGCCGTCGGTGCGCCTGCGCCGCCGCACGGGCCGCCCGGCGCTGGTGCTGCACCGCTCCGGCCCGCCGCTCCAGCGGGTCATCGGCGTGGGCATGGCGCTGTTCATGGGAGCCATCGTGCTCTGGAGCGCCGCGCACCTGGCCTTCGGTGAGCAGACATTGGGCGTGTGGCACGTGCCGGACGCGCTCCGCTGGAGTGGCTGGGCCCTGGTGGCCGTGGGGTTCGTCTTCACCGTGCGGGCCCAGGTGGAGATGGGCGCGTCGTGGCGCATCGGCATCGACTCGGATCGGACGGAGCTGGTGACGGGAGGCCTCTTCGGCGTCGTCCGCAACCCCATCTTCAGCGGGATGCTCGTCGTGGTGACGGGCATGGCGCTCGCGACCCCGAGCGCGTGGACCGTGATGGGCTGGCTCGACTACGTGCTGCTGGTGTCGCTCCAGGTGCGGCTGGAGGAGGACCACCTGCTCCGCCTGCACGGCGCCACCTATCAGCGCTACGCGGCGCGCGTGGGCCGCTTCATCCCCGGTGTGGGGCGGCTCGAAGCGCCCGGCCTGGACGCCGCGCCGCGCATCACAGTGTGACGTTGGCGGTCACACCTCGCACGAAGCGCCAGGGCGAGCGTGTTCCTCCTGACGCCGTCATTCCGTGGGGTTGCGATACCTGACGCCGTGGCCCGGCCCTTGCTCGACAGGCGCCGGTGTCCTGGCTGCCGTACGGGCACATTCATTCTCGAGGTCTCGTGTGCATTGGAAATCCCCCTGGCTCCTCGCGGTTCTGCTGCTCGGTGGCTGCGCGTCCATCCAGAAGGAGCGCGGCCACATGGAAGTGGCGGCGCTCGTGGAGGAGCGGACAGGGTTGAAGACGCGTTGGAACCAGGGGACGCCAGAGGACGCGCAGGTGCAGCAGCACCTGGATGCCCTGCTGGCCGGCGACCTCACGTCGGACCGCGCGGTGGAGGTGGCGCTGCTCAACAACCCCGCGCTCCAGGCGACGTACGAGGAGCTGGGCGTGTCCCAGGCGGACATGGTGCAGGCCGGGCTGCTCACCAACCCGTCCTTCGACGGGAGCATCGGTTTCCCGCTGTCCTCGGACGGCAACACCGAGACGGAGTTCTCCATCGTCCAGAGCTTCGTGGACCTCTTCACGCTGCCCCTGCGCAAGCGCGTGGCGAAGGAGCAGTTCCAGGCGGACACGCTGCGCGTCGCGCACGAGGCGCTGGCCACCACGGCGGAGGTCCGCCAGGCGTTCACGGAGGTGCAGGCCCGGCAGCAGCTGGTCGCGCTGCGCCGCGAGGTGCTCCAGGCCGCGGACGCGGCGGCGGACCTGTCCCACCGGCAGCGCGCCGCGGGCAACATCACGGTGCTGGCCCTGGCCACCGAGCAGGCCGCCATGGAGCAGGCGCGCCTGGAGCTGGCCCAGGATGAGCTGGCGCTGGTCGAAGCGCGCGAACACCTCACCCGCCTGATGGGTCTGTACGGCGCGAGGGTCCAGTGGACGCTGGCGCAGAAGCTGCCGGAGGTCCCCGCCACCGAGACCTCGCTGGAGCGCCTGGAGACGCTGGCCATCGAGCAGCGGCTGGACATCGACGCGGCCCGCAAGCAGACGTCGCTGTTGTGGAACGCGCTGGAGCTGGCGCGCAGCACGCGCTTCTTCGGCCGCGTGGAGGTGGGCGTGCACACGCACCGCGACGCGAACGGGCCGCGCCTGCTGGGCCCCACGCTGTCGCTGGAGCTGCCCATCTTCGATCAACGTCAGGCGCTCATCGCGAAGCTGGAGGCGCAGCACCGCCAGGGTGAGAACCGGCTGATGGAGCTGGCCGTCAACGCCCGCTCGGAGGTGCGCGCGGCGAGGGCGAAGCTGGTGACGCTGCGGAACATGGCGGAGCGCTACCAGAAGGTCGTGCTCCCGCTGCGCACCACCATCGTCGAGGAGTCACAACGCCAGTACAACGCCATGCAGATTGGCCTTCCCGCCCTCCTCATCGCGCGACGCGAGCAGGTGGAGGCCTGGAGGGCATACCTGGAGACCGTCCGCGACTACTGGATGGCGCGGGCCGACCTGGAGCGGCTCGTGGGCGGACGTCTGCCCGCCGTCGCGGAGCCCGCCCCCACTCCCACTCCCACTCCCACTCCTTCTCCCGAGCCCACCCATGAGCACCATGAAGCCCACTGACGAACCCCAGGGCCCCTCCCAGGAAACGCAAGCCGAAGCTCCCTCGCTCACGCGCCGCGGTCTGCTCGCGCGCACGGGCGCGACGCTGGCGACGGGCGCCCTGCTGATGCACGGCCGCGCCGCCCAGGCGCAATCCAGCGTGCCCGGCGCGAAGGCCCCGCGTGAAGGGTCCGCGGCGGACACGGGAGGCAAGGTCACCCGGCAATCGCATCTGCCTCCTGGGAAGGAGGGCCGCGACTACCGGCCTGTCGTCGTGCCCAACGGCGCGAAGCTGCCGTGGAAGGACGTGGGCGGCGTGAAGGTGTTCCACCTGGTGGCCCAGGAGGTGGAGCACGAGTTCGCGCCCGGCCTCAAGGCCACGTGCTGGGGTTACAACGGCCACGTGCACGGGCCCACCATCGAGGTGGTGGAGGGCGACCGCGTGCGCTTCTACGTCACGAACCGGCTGCCTGCGTCCACCACGGTGCACTGGCACGGCGTCCTTCTCCCCAGCGGCATGGACGGCGTGGGCGGGCTGAGCCAGAAGGCCATCGCCCCGGGAGAGACCTACCGCTACGAGTTCACGGTGCGTCAGTCGGGGACGTGCATGTATCACTCGCACCACGACGAGATGACGCAGATGGCGCTGGGCATGGTGGGCCTGTTCATCATCCACCCGCGCAGGCCGGTGGGTCCGCGCATCGACCGGGACTTCGCCATCATGCTGCACGAGTGGCGCATCGACCCGGGGACGATGCGTCCGGACCCCAACGAGATGACGGACTTCAACATCCTGACGATGAACGCGAAGGCGTTCCCGGGCACGGAGCCGCTGGTGGTGCGCAAGGGCGAGCGGGTGCGGATCCGCTTCGGCAACCTGAGCGCAATGGACCACCACCCCATCCACCTGCACGGCTTCCAGTTCCGCATCACGGAGACGGACGGAGGCCGCATCCAGGAGAGCGCGCAGTTGCCGGAGACGACGGTGCTGGTGCCTACCGGGAGCACGCGCACCATCGAGTTCGTGGCGGACGAACCCGGTGACTGGGCCATGCACTGCCACATGACCCACCACGTGATGAACCAGATGGGCCACGACATTCCGAACATGATCGGCGTGAAGCCCGGAGGTCTGGACGCGAAGGTGCGGCCCCTGCTGCCCGGCTACATGACCATGGGGCAGATGGGCATGGGAGACATGGCGGGCATGAGCCACATGCCCATGCCCGCGAACTCCATCCCCATGGTGGGCGGCAAGGGCCCCTACGACGAGATCACCATGGGAGGCATGTTCACGATCCTCAAGGTGAGAGATCGCCTGGAGGGATACGCCGATCCCGGCTGGTACACGCCGCCGCAGGGGACGCTGGCCCGGCTCGCCCAGTTGGATGAGCTGCGCCGGGACGGCATCGACGTCTAGGCGGCCAGGCCACCCTCACGATTGTCTGCTGCCTTGGCGGAACCACGCCTCCCCGCTCGGTCTTTCCGTTGCATCAGGGGCCCGCGACGGTCACCTTGTCATGTGACAGGGGAAGGACCATGGAGAGCATCGCGGAGGCCATCCGGAGCCATCACTCGGAAATCATCCAATGTTGGATGAACGAGGCGACCCGGGCCGCGTCGGCCCGGGGCCTGGACCAGCCCGAGTTCAGGAACATCATGCCCAGCTATCTCGCTTCCCTCGCGGAAGCGCGGGCATCGGGCGGTGATGGCCACAACCAGCAGCGGCAGCACGTTGAAAGCCATGTGTCCGCACGGCTCCGCCAGGGCTTCCATGTGGCGGAGGTCGTCGAGGAGTTCGCCATCCTGGGGCGGTGCATCACCCAGACCTGGGCCACCACGCATCCTGACGAGCAGCCTGCCGGACATGACGTCGAGCGGCTCTACACCGAGCTGCACGTCGCCATGGAGACCGTGGCGGAGCTCTTCGGCAAGCACCTGCTGGAGGAGGAACAGACGGAGAAGCGCTACCTGCGACTCCTCCAGAAAGTGGCCAGTGAGGCCCTCGGGCTGGACGAACCGGGCAACCGGAACCAGTTGAAGGAGCTGCTGGAGATCATCCTGGAGGCCATGGGCGCCCGGAGCGGTGCCTTGTTGCTGTACGAGCCAGGGGACGCGCGCCTGGTCACCGCGGCCTCCGCGGGGGCTGGCAACGAGCAACTGGAGCGCTACGCGACCTCCCTGGAGCCGAAGACCTTTCCCGGGAGCATCGTGGCGGCGGGCGAGGAGACCTGCTCCCTCCGAGACGCCATGACCACGACGCTCAAGGTGAGCGAGTCGCTCCGTCAGGGAGGCATCCACGCCCTGCTCGGGGTCCGGCTGCCCGCCCACCGGGCCCTGATGGGCGTGCTCTATGTCGGGCTCACCGAGGCCCGTGAGTTCACCGCCCGGGAGAAGCAGCGGCTCCAGACGCTGGGCCAGCACCTGAGCGTCCACCTGGAGAACGCCCGGCTGTACACGAACCTCCAGGAGAAGGTCGAAGCGCTCGAGACCGAGCGCGGCCTCCGCGAGCAGTTCGTCACCATCCTGGCCCACGATCTCCGCGGCCCCTTGTCGACGGCGAAGATGGGGGCGCACGCGCTCCTCCGGGCTCCAGAAAAGCTGGAGGCGCGGCGCGACCTGGCGCAGCGGATCAACCGGAACATCGAACGGGCGGACCAGATGGTACGGGACCTGCTCGACGCCAACCGCATCCATGCGGGCCAACGGCTGCCGCTCCGGCTCGACACGTGCGACCTGGGAAGAATCGCCCACGACGTGGTCGAGGAGCTGACGATGCTCCATGGAGAGCGCTTCGTGCTCGAGGCGGAGGAGCACGTCCAGGGCATCTGGAGCGCCGAGGAGCTGCGCCGCGCCCTGTGGAACCTGGGCACCAACGCCCTCAAGTACGGAGCGGCTGACAGCCCCATTACCTTCACCGTCACGGAGACCGGCGCGCAAGCCCAAGCCTCCGTGCACAACCAGGGACCGGCGATCGCGCGCGCCGACCAGGAGGCCATCTTCAAGCCCTTCATCCGGACCCGCGCCGCGAAGACGGGACCGTCGAAGGGCTGGGGGCTGGGACTGACCCTGGTGTGGGGGTGCGCCCAGGCGCACGGTGGAAGGGTCGAGCTGACAAGCGACGCGGACACCGGAACGACCTTCCGCCTGGTGCTGCCCTGGGACGCCCGCCCGTTCCAGGCCGACCCGAACGTGCCGGAGCGCGTTGGACAGGATTCGGGCCATCCCTGACAGGAGGCTGACACGAAGGGGAGTTCTTGCTTCATGGTCCCCTTCTTCTTCGCATCCCATTGGTCCCTGAGCGTCCTCTTCCAGAGCCTCTTCCAGCACCGTTACGCCGCGCACCGCATGTTCACGATGGGGCCTCGCACCGAGCGGGCGCTGCACCTGTCGGCCGCGCTGGTGCAGGGTTCGAGCTATCTCGACCCGCGCGCCTACGCCATCCTCCATCGCGAGCACCACGCCTACGCGGACACCGAGCGGGATCCCCACTCGCCCACGCACCAGAAGAACCCGTTGCGGATGATGCTCCACACGGCGCGCCGCTACGCGGGCCTGCTCACACGGCGCATCTCCGCCGAGCCGCGCTTCCTCGGGGGCTACCCCGAGTGGCCCGCGGTGGATCGTCTCTTCAGCCGCTGGCCCACGCGCATCGCCTTCGGCGCGCTCTATGCGCTGTTCTACCGGCGGTTCGCGACGCGCCGGTGGCACTGGGCGCTGTTGCCCATGCACTTCGTGATGGGGCCGGTGCACGGCGCCATCGTCAACTGGTGCGGGCACCGGTACGGCTACCGCAACTTCGAGAGCCGAGATGCGTCACGCAACACGTTGCCGGTGGACGTGCTGTGCATGGGCGAGCTGTTCCAGAACAACCACCACACCCGGCCAGCGAGCCCCGACTTCGCCGCCAGGCGCTTCGAGATGGATCCCACGTGGCAGGTGATGCGGCTGCTCGCACGGCTGAAGCTCATCCGGCTCACGCCTGCTTCGCTGGGCAGGCATGCGGAGCCCCATCCGTCCCCCGTGCGGAGGGATGACGGCACTTCGCTCTGGGCATCCCCATCCTTGTGAGCGAACGGAGGAACAAACCCCATGCTATTCGCGGAAAGCGTCGCCCAGGGCCGCATGGTCGTCGCAGCCGGAGGTCAGGCGCTCGGAAACGTGGAGACCCTGTCCATTGACAGCGAGACCTGGAAGATCGACTCCATCCAGGTGAAGTTGACGTCGGAGGCTTCCGAGCAGTTCGGCGTCTACTGGAACTACTTCCACGCGGGGCGCATCTACGTGCCGACGCGCCTGGTGCATTCGGTGAGCGACACCGTGCTCCTCTCCGTCACCGTCGATGAGCTCCGTGAGGTGCTCTCGCAGGACTCCGCCAGCGCCCCCATCTGAGCACGGCAACCTGAAAGAACATGAAGCCCTGTTCAGCTTCACAGGCTTGATGGAGTAGATTCGAGCCTCCCCCGGAGGCTCTCCATGACCGCCCCTCTGCCGACGCTGGAACGCCTTCCTCGCGGAGCGCTCACGCTGTTCCGCATCCGGGCGCTCCTGCGCATGGGCATCTACGGTGGAGTCGCGTTCGCCGTGGCGCTGGGGTTGAGCTTCGCCGGCAACGACCACTGGCCGTTCCTGTTGCCGTGCGCGGTGGTGCTGGGATTGAGCGTGTTGACGGCGTGGTATCCGCAACGCGCGCACGAGCGCTGGGGCTGGGCGCTGCGCGAGCACGACCTGGTCATCTCCCACGGCGTGCTCCTGCATGAAGTGGTCTCCATCCCGGCGGGACGCATCCAGCACGTGGACGTGCACCAGGGGCCCATCGAGCGTTCGCTGGGGCTCGCGCGCCTGCAGATCTACACGGCCGCGGGCAGTGGCGCGGACGGAGAGATTCCCGGCCTGACGAGGGAGACTGCGGACTCCCTGCGCGAGCGGTTGGTGCGGCGCGAGGCCGACGATGTCGTCTGAGCCGGTGGCGCTGGCCGTCCCGGAGGAGGTGCCCTGGAAGCGGCTGAGCGCGAAGGCGCCGCTCGCGGCGCTGGTGCCCCTGTCGGCGACGATTGGCCGCATGCTCCTGGGCGCGCTGCTGCCCACGTACTTCGCGGGTGAGCGCGGCCTGCCGGTGGTCCTCTGGGGGATCGTGCTCAGCATCGCGGTCCTGCTGCTCGCCGCCGGCCTCTATGAAGTGGCCACGACGAGCTACCGCGTGGTGGGCGCCCAGCTGGAGATCCGCTCGGGCATCTTCACGCGCACCTCCCGTTTCATCGAAGCCGCGCGGGTGCAGAACACGGAGGTCCTGCAGCCCTTCGTGTCGAAGCTGCTCGGGCTGGTGGAGGTGAAGGTGGAGACGGCCTCCGGAGGCAAGGCGGACGGCCATCTGAGAGGCCTGACGCCAGAGGAAGCCCAGGCGTTGATCCACGCGCTCCAGGCCGTGCGAGGCGAAGGCACGGCGGCGGTGCTCCTGCCTGGCGAAGCCGCGCCAGAGGAGCGCGTGCTCTCCGAGGCCCACCTGGGAGGCCTGCTGCTCTATGGCGCGACCGCGCTGGGGTTGGGCGTCATCGCGGTGGTGATGGGCGCGCTGCATGAAATCACCGAGACCTTCCACAAGCTGCTGCTGCCATGGATGGAGGCCCACTGGGACGCGCTGGCGGCGCCGGGCATGGGCTGGCTGGCCGCGACGGTGGCGGCGCTCGCGGGGTTGTTCGGCCTGTGGCTGGTGAGTGGCGTGCGAGCGGTGTTGCAGTTCCATGGCTTCCGGCTGGTGGACACGGGCACGCACCTGCGAGCGGTTGGCGGGCTGATCACCCGCCGGCAGGTGACGGTGCGGCGGGCGCGCATCCAGCAGGTGGTGCTGGATGAGCCCTTTCTGCGCCGCACGCTGGGCTTTGGTTCCGTGGAGGTGGAGACGGCGGGCGTCCGCACGGGCAAGGAGTCCGCGGACCGCGCGGAGTTGCTGGTGCCGGTGGTGCCCACGGCGCGCATGCCGGAGTTGCTGCGGGAGTTCGTGCCGGAGCTGCCCGACGACATGCCCTTCCAGCGGGCGCATCCCAAGGCACTCCTGCGGGCACGGATCCGCGCGGTGGGGCCTGAGCGTGCTGGTGGCGGCGCCAGCGACCTGGTTCTGGGGAGCATGGGGCGCGGTGGCATGGCTGCTGCTGCCCGCGCAGTTGCTGGGCGCCTGGTTCGACTGGCGCTTCCAGGGGTGGCTCGTCACGGAAGCCCTGGTGGTGGTGCGCCAGGGCTTCTGGCGCAGGCGCACGACAGTGGTGCAGCGCTCCCGCATCCAGTCCGTCCGCGCGAGACAGGGACCGCTGGAGCGCGGCTACGGCATCGGGCACGTGCGCATCGACGTGGCGGGGTCGTACGTCATCCTGCCCAGCGTGGGCTGGGAGGAAGCCCAGTCGCTCATCGACGTGCTCCCCGCCCGGCGTCCCACGCGTCGCAGCTTGCCTGCACGGCTTCCCGGATAGGCCTACGCCCCCCGTTGCTTCACCCGCAGGATGGAGTCATTGGCCTCCAGGACTTCCAACGTCTGGGCTGGATGGGCGTCTCCGTCGAAGAGGATCCGCAGGCGACCATTCCCTTCGTCCGTCCAGCGGCCCCGGAGCGGCTGCGCGGCGTCACCCCGGCCGATGGCCCACTCGATGAATGCTCCATCGGGCCTGAACTCGATGCCGCCGCGGCCACGTGCCCGCGGAAACGCGTAGTCCGCCGGCCTGTACACCGCCGCCCCGGGGGCATCCTCCTCGAAGGAGTGCCCCCAGCGGCGGAAGAGAGATGTGGGTAGCGAGCTCATGCGCGCCCGTGAAAGCCCGCGCTCGTGGGCCGGATGTCACGCGCCGCCTGCGGCAACGACAGTGGCGCCGCCATGACGGCTTCGCGCAAGGTCGAGAGGGTGCCGCCCAGCGACTCCCAGTCGGTGAGTGACGGCCACCAGGCCGTCCCGTCCCAGGCCTTGTGGTACAGCGCCGAGTCTGTTCCCTGCACGAAGACGTCCAGCCGATCCGGGCCCCAGGAGACTGCCTTTGGAGGGCTCGCGCACAGGCCGCCCAGCGATTCCCAGTCGGTGAGCGACGGCCACCAGGCATGACCATCCCAGGCCTTGTGATACACCGCCGAATCCGTTCCCAGCACGAAGACATCCAGCCGGTCCGGGCCCCAGGAGACCGCCGTCGGAGGGCTCGCGCACAGGCCGCCCAGCGACTCCCAGTCGGTGGGCGACGGCCTCCAGGCCGCCCCATCCCAGGCCTTGTGGTACAGCGCCGAGTCCATTCCCAGCACGAAGACGTCGATCCGATCCGGGCCCCAGGAGACCACCGCCGGAGGACTCCCGCACAGGCCCCCCAGCCCCTCCCAGTCGGTGGGCGATGGCCTCCAGGCCGTCCCATCCCAGGCCTTGTGGTACAGCGCCGAGTCCGTTCCCAGCACGAAGACGTCCAGCCGGTCCGGCCCCCAGGAGCATGCCCTCGGAGGGCTCGCGCACAGGCCGCCCAATCCCTCCCAGTCCGTGGGAGATGGCCTCCAGGCCGTCCCGTCCCAGGCCTTGTGATACAGCGCCGAGTCCATTCCCAGCACGAAGACGTCCAGCCGGCCCGGGCCCCACGATGCGACCTCCGCAGGGCTCTTGCATCTGCCGCCCATGGGCTCGTAATCCGTCACGGAGGGGCGCCAGGCAGTGCCGTCCCAGGCCTTGTGATACAGCGCCGAATCCATTCCCAGCACGAAGATGTCGAGTCGATCCGCGCCCCACGACACGATGGGCCCGGCGGGAGTGATCCGCGGGACCGACTCGGTGACGAACGACTGTCGCGGACCATCGAGGCAGGCGTCCACCCGGTCTACCTGCCCTTGCGAGAACATAACCATGCTGAGATCGTCGACATAGTCCATGTAGTTCATGAACATGTCACCGTGCGGTCCGTTGTTGCAGCTGATGTGCGGGTAGCTCGGGACGCCTGTATTTGGCCCCGCCTGATTCGGAGTGTCGGGGACCTCATCCGACCCGGTGCAGCCGGTCCCGTCATCTCCCCAGATATGATACAGATTGAACCAGTGACCAATCTCATGCGTCGCCGTGCGCCCGAGATTGAAGGGAGCCGTCGCCGTCCCTGTCGTACCGAAGGCGGTGTAGGTGATGACCACGCCGTCGGTGGCCTCGGGCCCTCCAGGAAACTGGGCATATCCCAGGAGGCCGCCCGCGAGTTTGCAGACCCAGAGGTTGAGGTACCTGTCGGCAGGCCATGGGTCGGCCCCGCCGGTTGCCTGTGACTTGACGCGGTCGTCACTCTGGAAGGACGCGGTGTTCGTCTGGGTCCGCGTGATTCCATTGGTGGGGCTCCCATCCGGTGCGCGCGAGGCCAGGAAGAACTCCACCTCCGCGTCAGCGACCAGGCCCTGAAATGCCGCGGGAACCTGAGAGACGTCTGGGTTTTTCTCTCGGAAGTCCAGGTTGAGCACGTCGATCTGACTCTGGATCTGCGCGTCAGAGATGTTCTGCTGCGCGGTATTCCAGACGACATGGACCACGACAGGAATCTGGACGACGCCCTGGCGCTCCCTTTTTCGTTGTCCGCGCTGAAAGGCCAGCGCCAGGTTTTCGATGCGCTCTCGTGCCCGGATGTACTCGGGATGCGTGCTGAGGAGGCGGCGATGAACATCCATGGTGCCGCACTTGCGCAGGGGCCGCGGTGGGCCACCCTGGGGACCTCCGCGGCCCATGCCACCCTGCCCGCCCTTGCCAGCGCCATTCATGGCACCGGTCGAGCTTCCGCCCATCGCGCCTGGCATCCGGCTCCCCTGGCTGGAGGCACCCTGGCCACCCATGGCTTGGGTCCCTGCATCCCCCATTCCTCGAGACATCCCCCCTTGCTGGGGAGTGCGTGGTGTGGGGCTCTTCATTCCATCCTTGCGTGAGTCTTTCATCCACCCTCCAGACCTGGCGTCCTCCAGCTAACGTGGTGGGGCTGCCAATGCGTCGCAAGGGTTTGCGCCGCTTGGGGAGGAGTTCATGCGCGAAGGGGCCTTGGCGCTGTGCGCGGTCTGGATTGTCTCAGGATGCGCGGGCTTGGAGGCGCCTGAGCGCCGTAGCGGTTCGCGAGTGCTTCGCCAGAGGGCGGCCTTCGCACCCGATGACTCGAAGGAGCGTCGGCGAGACCCTGACACGCGGCCCCGAAGAGGCGGGCAATCGTCCGCTCCCCTCACCCATCAGGCTGTCATCGAAGTCCTTGGGGAGGTGAAGGAGACGGTGGATGGCGTCGCCCGGACGCTCCCAAGGCTCGCGGCGAACACGAAGGGCCTGGGTGGTTCCGACGGCGTCTTCACCCGGTACACCGACTACGGCTCCATCCAGGTGCCCTGGCTGCGAGGCGCGACCGCGAGAGTCACTTCGCTCGCGGACGCATCGGAGACGGTGGAGGACGCGGACATGCGAGCGGGCATCCTCCGCCTGACAGGTCCGCGTCTCGAGGCCGTGATGTCCGGCGCGATGCTTCTGGCCACATGGCTCGACTTCCTGCGGCTCGCGGAGGTCATCCAGCAGGAGTGTCCTTTCTACGGAGTCGAGCGCCTGTTCGTGGACCTGGACCGTGTGCAGAAGCGAATCGAGCCCGCCATGACGGCGCTCGCGTCAATGGACCCGGACAAGGTACGCGCCACAGCGACCGCGATGCCCGGACTGATGGGGCAACTCACCCGGGAGTTTCAGTCCATCCAGGAAGGTGCACGCGGAGCGATGGAGCGCGGTGGGCGGGTCGTCGCGGCGGCCCAGTTCCTCGAAATGGTCACGCTGGTCTCAGCCCTGAAGGCGACACTGCCAAGGCCACCACCCGCCGCGCCCGTCACGCTCGGAGTGGGGCTCATGATGGGCTCCGGGGGCGTGATGATGGGCTCGCGCGTCGTCGTCACCGCCGAGTGGGTCGAGCGGATGCGCAATCTGGTGCAGACGGGCGTCATCTCCGCGCCCGTCGTCAGCGCGGCGGTCCGCATCCACGCGGGTCAGGTGTGGATGTCACAGGCGAAGCAGGACCTGCCCAGGGGTGTGCGCGAAGCACTGGGAGACAGCCCCGAGGTTCGCGCCATGCATGAGACCGGCAGGGCCGGAGCGGGGATGTCCAGCGCCCCGAGGCACCACGTCCTGCCGCAAGAGCATCGCAAGTGGTTCGAGAAACGCGGGTTCACAGGCGAGATGGACATCGACCAGTTCTGCGTCCGCCTGGAGCAGTCACATCACGAGGCAATTCACGGCGGAGGCGACTGGCGACTGGGACGACTGTGGCCCAAGGAGTGGAATCAGCACATCATGCGCCTCTTGAGAGAAAGCGAGACCACTACACGCCGCATGTTGACGCGTGATGAGATCCTGAAGATCGTCGCGGCAGAAATGCGGCGCTTCGACATTCCGATGACCTTCACTCCCGGAAGAAGGCGATGACGGACGGGCGTTCGTGGCAGGGAAACTGGAAGACTCGCCTGTATGAGCGCGTCCGTGAGCGCGGCTACGAATCGCTCACCGCTTTCGCGGAGGCGCGTCCCACAGCCTCGCTGGTGCAACTGGCCGAGGAACTAGGCAAGGACGACATTGCCGGGGTCCAAGTCTTCAGCAGTCTGGTTGCGGAGGCCGAGCGAAACCATCGACTCACCAGATTGGTCCGCAGCCAGTTTGTGCGAGAACTGTTCGAGGACTTCCCTGATGGTTGGCCGCCGATAGTGGACGACAACAACCGCTTCACTCTCGCCCATGCACTCGCACGTTGGTGCAGTTACACGCCGGAGACGCATGAGGCGCGGGTCAAGAGGGTTCGAAATGCGCTACTCGAAGCACCTCCACCTCCTGGCTGGTGCCCGCTTGGTCCAGACGACGCGTTGCTCCTCACGCTCTTGCCGGACGATGAAGCCTGACTGCTCCGTTGCTCGTGACGACGATGACCGACGGACGCTCGTGGCAGGGAAACTGGAAGGTTCGAATTTATGAACGGGTCCGCGAACGCGGCCACACTTCGCTCACGGACTTCGCCAAAGCGCGTCCCACCGTTTCCCTTCTTGGACTCGCACAGGAGCTTGGCGAGGACGATGTTGCCGCGATTCAGGTCTTCCACGGACTGCTTTCCGAGGCAGCGCAGCGTCAGCAAGTGACTCGCCTGCTGCGCGATGTCATCGCGCGCGAGGTGGCAGGAGATTTCCCCGAGGGCTGGCCAGTCATCACGGATGAGGCGACCCGATTCCAGTTGATCAGGCTGCTTGCCCGATTGGGCGCCTTCACGCCAGAAACCCATGAGGCGCTTGTGAGCCGCGCGGGAGACTCTCTTCTCGCGTCACCGCCTCCGCCCGGCTGGCGCCCGCTTGGCCCGGACGACGAACTCCTCCTCACGCTCCTGCCCGACAACGAAGCCTGATCCGCGTCACCCCGCGCGCCCACCCAGCGCCTTCATCCAGATCACGACCGCCACGGCCCCCGCGTCCGGAACCCCCTTCGCGCGCTCCCCCAGGTAGCTGGCCCGACCCAGTCGCGGTGACATGCTCGCGGTCGCCTCCGCGCCCTGTTCCGCCGCGCGCGTCGCCTCCACCCACGCCTCCCCCAGCGTCTTCCCCTCCCGGACCGCGCGCACCAGCGTCGCCGCAGCCGGGTGCAGCGCATCCACCATCGTCCGGTCCCCCGGCTTCGCCCCGCCCAGCTCCGACACCGCCTCCACTCCCACTTCGAACGCCTTCGCCCAGGCCGCCGCGTCCGCCGGCTTGTTCGCCAGGAAGCGCGCCGCCCGCAGCAACGCCGTCGCGTAGAACGGCCCGGAGCTGCCACCGATGCTCCGGCGCAAAGCCTGTCCCAGCTCCGTCAACGCACCCGACGGCGTGGCCCACGCCCCTTCTGGCAACGCGCGGATCGCCGCCGCGCCACGCGCCAGACTCAAGCCCAGGTCTCCATCCCCCGCCTTGCTGTCCAGCTCCGTCAGCCGAGCCTCGGCCGCGTCCCAGGCGTCCGCCACCGCCAGCGCCGCCGCGCGCACCTGCGCCATCACCGGCTGCGGCTTCGGATGCCCCTTCACCGTCGGCAGCGCGGCGCGCGTCGGCACCACCTGCCTGCGCGTCACCACCTGCCCCCGACCCGGCCACGCCGGCGCCTCCGTCGGCGCGTCCAGCCGCGCGAGCCGCGCGTCATCCACCTTCAGCAATGTCAGCGAACACCCCGGCATCTCCAACGCGGACAGGAATGTGCCCTGCCACGCGCGCTCCACCGTCACGCCCCGCTCCGCCAGGAACGCCAGCGCCCTGCGCGTCACGATGGCCAGCTCCATGGGCGGCGTGCCTCCCAACCCATTCACCATCAACGCCACCCGGTCCCCCCGGCCCACCTTCCGGTCCTCCACGATGGTGGACAGCAACGTGTCCGCCAGCACGTCCGCGGGCTGCAATGCCACACGGCGCACCCCTTGCTCGCCGTGGATGCCCAGCCCCAGCTCCACCTCTCCCTCCCCCAACGTGAAGCCCGGCCGGCCCGCCGCGGGCACCGTGCACGGCCCCAACGCCACGCCCATGCTGCCCAGCGCCGCCGCTGCTTCGGAGGCCTCACGCGCCACCTCCGCGAGCGACGCTCCCGCCGCGGCCGCGGCCCCCGCCACCTTGTGCACCAGCACCACGCCGGCAATGCCCCGGCGCCGCTCGGGCTCCACCGTGTCCCGCAGCGCCACATCGTCCGCCACCACCACCACTTCCGTGGGAATCCCCTCCGCCCTCGCCAGCTCCGCCGCGAGCCCGAAGTTGAGCCGGTCCCCCGTGTAGTTCTTCACGATGAGCAGCGCCCCCGCCGTCCCCGCCACCGCGCGGATCGCCGCCAGCACCGCGTCCGTGCTGGGTGACGTGAACACGTCGCCCGCCACCGCCGCGTGCAGCATCCCCGTCCCCACGTAGCCCGCGTGCGCCGGCTCGTGGCCGCTGCCTCCACCCGACAACACCGCCACCTTCCTCGCCCCCAGCGCCGCCGGCACGTCCGCGCGCACCACCACCGTCTCCCCCTCCAGCAACGCCTGGCCCGGCGCCAGCGCCACGAATCCCTCCAACATCTCCTGGACCACCGCGCGCGGCGCATTGACGAGCTTCTTCACCATCGGACTCCTGGGTCGGAACGAACGGGGACGGACTGCGCTCCACACCCACCCTTCCGCCCCCATTGCAGACCGTCAAGCCGGACGTACGCCGCAAGGCCTTGGAGAGACGTCTGCGTCACAGAACCCGCTTTCCCATTGACTCCGGAAGACTTGTGATGTTGATTCTCATTATCATTCGCTAAGCTGCAACAAAACACGGCGGTCCGGCGCGAAGTGCGCCCGGGCCTGGCCGAGCCCTGCCTGGCATTGCCGGGACAGGCCATGGCCGACGTGTGTCTGGATTCAGGTGATTGTCTTGAGTGCTCCATTCCCCGCCCCGCGTGAGCGCACGCTGCTGTGGCTCCTCGCGGCGGTGCAGTTCACCCACGTCGTCGACTTCATGATGCTGATGCCGCTGGGCCCGTTGCTGATGCAGCGGCTCTCGCTGTCGGCGACGCGGTTCGGAGCGCTGGTGTCCGCGTACACGCTCGCGTCCGCGGCCATGGGCGTGCTGGGCGTGTTCTGGCTGGATCGCCTGGAGCGCAAGCGCACGCTGCTGATGCTCTACGCGGGCTTCATCACCGCCACGCTCCTGTGCGGCGCGGCCACCGGGGCCACGGGCCTGCTCATCGCCCGCACCGTCGCCGGAGGCTGCGCGGGGCTGATGGGCGCCGTGGTCATCGCCATCGTCAGCGACACCGTCCCCGCCGAGCGCCGGGGCCAGGCCATCGGCACCGTGATGACGGCCTACGCGCTGTCCGCCGTCGCGGGCGTGCCGCTGGGCCTGGGCCTCGCGAACCTTGGAGGCTGGCGCGCTCCGTTCGTCGTCCTCGCGGCACTCGCGGGCTTCGTGTGGCTGCTCCTCCTCCGCTTCCTGCCTCGCGTGGACGGGCACCTGTCCCAGGCGTCCGGCGCCACCTCCGCCACCGCGGGCTTCACGCCCCGGCTCGCGCTGGGCTGGGGCCTCACCTTCACGGTGGTGTTCGCCAGCTTCCTGCTCATCCCCTTCCTGGGCGCCTTCATGGTGGGCAACGTGGGCCTGGCCCTCACGGACCTGCCCTGGGTGTACCTGGCGGGCGGCGCGGCCACCTTCGTGAGCTCGCGCTGGATTGGCCGGATGGCGGATCGCCTGGGCCCCGCTCGCGCGCTGGCGCTGCTGCTCGTCGCCACCATGGCGCCACACCTGCTCTTCACCCACCTGCCTCCGTCTCCGCTGCCGGTGGTGGCCGTCGTCTTCGTGCTCTTCATGACGCTCACCTCCGGCCGCGCCATCCCCACCATGGCGCTGGTCGCGTCGCAGGTGCCGCCGTCAATCCGGGGCCGCTACCTCGCGGTCAACATCGCCGCCAGCGACGGGGCCTCCGGGCTCGCCGCGTGGATGGGCGGCCTGCTGCTCACCAGCGCGCCGGACGGCACGCTCATCGGCTTCGCGCAGCTGGGCTGGCTGGCCGTGGTCATCTCCGCGCTCGCGCTCGGGCTGTTGTGGACCTTCGTGGGCCGCGCCGTGCGGCTGGACGCGACGCCCGCGCCCTGAATCCCTCTCCACCCCTCACCAGGACCCTTCCATGTCCCAGACAGCACCCCGTCACCCGTCACTGCCACGCCCCATCGTGGGTGAGCTCAAGCTGGAGCGCTCCAACCAGCTGCTCGCCGAGGCCCGCAAGTGGGTCCCCGGCGTCACCCAGACGATGATGAAGAAGCCGGACCACTTCGCCCCCGGCGCCTTCCCCGTGTTCCTCGCCAGGGGCAACGGCGCCCTGGTGGAGGACGCGGACGGCCAGGAGTACATCGACTTCATCCAGGCGCTGGGCGCCAACATGCTCGGCCACAACCACCCGGCCGTCGCGGAGACCATCCGCAAGCACCTGGCGGAAGGCATCATCCACTCGCTGCCCACGCCGGTGGAGGTCTCCTCCGTGAAGGCGCTGGTGGAGGTGATCCCGGGCGCGGAGATGGCCCGCTTCTTCAAGACGGGCGCGGACGCCACCTCCGCCGCCGTGCGCCTGTCGCGCCACCTCACCGGCCGCGAGCACATCGTCACCGTGGGCTACAACGGCTGGCACGACCACTTCATGTATGACACGCCGGGAGTGCCCCCGACGGTCGCGAAGCTCACCACGCGCCTGCCCCTCTTCACGCCCCCGGACGAGCCCGCGCTCATCGAGCACATCGAGAAGCACGGCGCCCAGCTGGCCTGCGTGCTGCTGGCCATCCCGTACAACCGCACCGTCACCCGCGAGTTCCTCCTCCAGGTGAAGGAGACCTGCGCGAAGCACGGCGTGCTGTTCGTCCTGGACGAGGTCGTCACCGGCTTCCGCCTGGCCCTGGGAGGCGCGCAGCAGTACTTCAACATCCAGGCGGACTTCGTCACGCTGTCCAAGGGCATCGCCGCGGGCATGCCCCTGTCCGCCATCGCCGGCCCGGAGAAGTACCTCTCCCGCCTGAGCGAGCTCCAGGTGTCCACCACCTTCGGCGGTGAGATGCTGTCGCTGGCCGTGTGCGAGGCCGTCATCCAGGAGTACCGCAGCACGAACTACGTCGAGCACATCGCCAGCATGGGCCGCCGCCTGCGCGACGGCGTCAACGCCCACGCGCGCGAGACGGGCTCCACCCTGGAGGTCATCGGCTACGACGCCGTGCCCTTCTTCCGCTTCAGCAAGGTCATCCCCGAGCACATCGAGAAGATGATCCCCTTCCAGGCCGGCATGGCCCGCCGGGGCGTCATCCTCCGCCGCGACCTGAACTTCATCAGCGCCGTGCACACCGTGGAGCAGATCGACCACACCATCGCCGCCGCGGGCGAGGTGCTCCGCGAGACGGCCGCCGCCGCCAAGGCCAGCGCGGCCTGAGCCTGAAACAATCGCTCAACCACCGTCCGTGAAGCCAGACGTCGGACGGCTCCCTGCATCAGTCACCTTGACAGGAATTCAGGGCCATGGCACTTCCCGGCCCCAAAATTGAGAATGGTTCTCATTTTCATTCAAACAATCCAGGAGGGCGGCGGATGTCTTCGACGGCGGGACACGCGGTGGTGACGGGCGCGGCGCAAGGCATTGGCGCGGCGGTGGCGCGCAAGCTGGCGCGCACGATGCCCGTCGCGGTGTTCGACCAGAACGCCGCGGGACTGGAGCTGCTGGTGGCGGAGCTGCGCCAGCAGGGCCTGAAGGCCACCGCGTTCCCGGTGGACGTGCGCGACAAGGACGGCATCGAGGACGCCATCGCGTACATCGACGGCAAGCTGGGCCCCATCCAGGTGCTGGCCAACGTGGCGGGCATCCTGCGCATGGGCTCGGTGCTCACGCAGAGCGACGCGGACTGGATGTCCACGTTCGCGGTCAACACCCACGGCGTGTTTCATGTCTCGCGCGCGGTGGCCCGGCACATGGTGCCCCGCCGCTCCGGCGCCATCGTGACGGTGGGCTCCAACGCGGCCGGCGTGCCGCGCATGCAGATGGCGGCCTACGCGGCCTCCAAGGCCGCCTCCACCATGTTCACCAAGTGTCTGGGATTGGAGCTGGCCGAGCACGGCATCCGTTGCAACATCGTGTCTCCCGGCTCCACCGACACCGCCATGCAGCGGGGCATGTGGACGGACGAGTCCGGCCCCGTGCGTGTCATCCAGGGCTCGCTGGACACCTTCCGCACGGGCATCCCGCTGCGCCGCATCGCCACGCCGGACGACATCGCGGACGCCGTGGTGTTCCTCGCGTCCGACCAGGCCCGGCACATCACGATGCATGATTTGTGTATCGACGGTGGAGCCACACTGGGCGTGTAACGCGCCCGCGGCGTTCGCCTTCTCTCCCCTGACCTCCCCCACAAGTCGCCCCGAGTTGAGAATGATTCCTGATACCAAAATCGTTGAACGGCAGCCGGACGCGCGGACGGTGGACGGCGTGGTGGGCGCGCCGGCCGTGGCGCGGGAGCCGGAACAGGAGGCCCTGTCGTCGCGGCTCTTGCGCGACTACGACGCGGGCGCGTTCTTCTTCGCGTCCCCCAAGCGCACCATGCTGGCGCGCGGCGTGTTCGCCACGGTGCCGGACGCGGGCGGGGCGAACTCGCTGGACGGCCTGCCGGAGCGCGTGGCCGCGGTGCTCAACGCCTCGCGGGACGCGGCGCATGACATCCCGGTGGCGGTGGGCGCGGTGCCCTTCGACGGCAAGGTGCCCGCGCACCTGGTGGTGCCCATGACCATCCAGCGCGCGGGGCCCATGGTGTTCGACGGGGCCGCTGCCGCGCGGTCGCCCCTGGCCGGTCAGTACACGCTGCGGCCCGTGCCGGAGCCCTCCGCGTACAAGGACGGCGTGGCGGCGGCGCTGAAGCTCATGCAGGAGGGCCCGCTGCGTAAGGTGGTGCTGTCGCGCTCCCTGCACGTGGACACGGCGGCGCCCGTGGACCTGCGGCAGCTGCTGCACAACCTGGCCCGGCGCAACCCGCATGGGTACACCTTCGCCGTGGACCTGCCGCAGCACGCGGACGCGGCCCCCGGCGCGGGACGGCGCACGCTCATCGGCGCGAGCCCGGAGTTGCTGGTGGCGCGCTCCGGCCTCCAGGTCATGGCCAATCCGCTGGCGGGCTCCGCCGCGCGCAGCGCGGATCCGGTGGAGGACCAGGCGCGGGCCACGCGGCTGATGGCGTCCCCCAAGGACCTGCACGAGCACGCGGTCGTCATCGACGCGGTGGCGGAGGCGCTGCGGCCCTTCTGCAAGACGCTGGACGTGCCCAAGGGCCCGTCGCTCGTGAGCACCCAGACGATGTGGCACCTGTCCACCCGCATCACGGGTGAGCTGAAGGATCCGTCCATCACGTCGCTGACGCTGGCGCTGGCCATGCACCCCACCCCGGCGGTGTGCGGCCACCCGACGGCGCTGGCGCACGAGGCCATCGGGAACATCGAGCCGTTCCACCGCGGCTACTTCACGGGCACCGTGGGCTGGTGCGACGCGAACGGCGACGGTCAGTGGGCCGTCACCATCCGCTGCGCGGAGGCCGATGATCGCACCCTGCGGCTCTTCGCGGGCGCGGGCATCGTGGTGGGCTCCACGCCGGAGGCGGAGCTCGCGGAGACCGAGGCCAAGTTCCGCACCATGCTCCAGGCCATGGGCCTGGGCCTCGAGGTGCAGCCGTGAGCACCTCGCGGGAACACCTGCCCGGCTGCCCCACGTGGCCGGAGGACTTCGCCCGGCGCTACCGCGAGGCCGGCTACTGGCGCGGGGAGACCTTTGGCCAGCTCCTGCGCGACCGCGCCCGGGACTTCGGGGCGCGCGTGGCGCTGGTGGGCGGCTCGCACCGCTGGACGTACGCGGAGCTGGACGCGCGCGTGGACCGCATGGCCGCGGGCTTCCACGCGCTGGGCATCCGCGCGCGCGACCGCGTGGTGGTGCAGCTGCCCAACGTGCCGGAGTTCTACGAGGTCATCTTCGCGCTGTTCCGCATGGGCGCGCTGCCGGTGTTCGCGCTGCCGGCGCACCGCGCGTCGGAGATCGGCTACTTCTGCGAGTTCACGGAAGCCGTCGCGTACGTCATCCCGGACCGCTTCGGTGGCTTCGACTACCGGGGGCTCGCGGCGCAGGTGAAGGCCGCCACGCCCACGCTCAAGCATGTGCTGGTGCTGGGTGACGCGGGTGCGCATACCGCGCTGGCCTCCGTACCCGCGGAGCCCATGAAGCTGGAGGCGCTGGAGGGCCCTTCGCCGTCCGACGTGGCGTTCTTCCAGCTGTCCGGCGGCAGCACCGGCGTGCCCAAGCTCATCCCGCGCACGCACGACGACTACATCTACAGCCTGCGCGCCAGCGTGGACGTGTGCCAGTTCACCGCCGAGACGGTGTACCTGTGCGCGCTGCCGGCGGCGCACAACTTCCCCATGTCCTCGCCCGGCGTGCTGGGCACGTTCTACGCGGGCGGCACGGCGGTGATGGCGCTGAACCCCAGCCCGGACGTGGCCTTCCCGCTCATCGAGCGCGAGCGCGTCACCGTCACCGCGCTGGTGCCGCCGCTGACCATGGTGTGGCTGGACTCGACGCTGGCGAAGAAGCACGACCTGTCCAGCCTGAAGGTCCTCCAGGTGGGCGGCGCCCGGCTGAGCGACGAGGCCGCCGCGCGCGTGCGCCCCTCGCTGGGCTGCGGGCTCCAGCAGGTCTTCGGCATGGCCGAGGGCCTGGTGAACTACACGCGGCTGGACGACCCGGAGACGCGCATCGTCACCACGCAGGGCCGCCCCATGTCGGACGCGGACGAGCTGCGCGTGGTGGACGACGACGACGTGCCCGTGGCGCCCGGCGAGACGGGCCACCTGCTCACGCGCGGGCCGTACACCATCCGCGGCTACTACAAGGCGGACGCGCACAACGCGAAGGCCTTCACCTCGGACGGCTTCTACCGCACGGGCGATCTGGTGCGCCTGACGCCGGAGGGCGACCTGGTGGTGGAGGGCCGCGCGAAGGATCAGATCAACCGGGGCGGAGACAAGGTCGCGGCGGAGGAGGTGGAGAACCACCTGCTCGCCCACCCTTCCGTGAGCGACGCCGCGGTGGTGGCCATCCCGGACAAGTTCCTGGGAGAGCGCACCTGCGCCGTCGTCATCCCCCGCGGCGAGGCCCCCGCCCCCTCCGCGCTCAACGCCTTCCTGCGCCAGCGCGGCCTGGCGTCGTTCAAGATCCCCGACCGCATCGAGTTCGTCGCGGCCTTCCCGCAGACGGGCGTCGGCAAGGTCAGCAAGAAGGCGCTGCGCGACAGCCTGCGCCAGTCCCTCTCCACTCCTTCTCCCTGAAACAGGAGCCCTCCATGGCACTGCCTGCCATTGCCCCCTATTCCATGCCCGGCGCGGCGGACCTGCCCCGGAACAAGCTCGCCTGGACGCCGGAGCCCAAGCGCTGCGTCCTGCTCATCCACGACATGCAGCGCTACTTCGTGGACGCCTTCACTCAAGGGCAGTCCCCGGTGACGGAGCTGGTGGCCAACATCCAGCGCCTGCGCGAGCACGCAGTGAAGCTGGGCATCCCCGTCGTCTACTCGGCGCAGCCGGGTGACCAGACGCCGGAGCAGCGCGGCCTCCAGCTGGAGTTCTGGGGCCCCGGCGTCCGCGCCGGCCCGAAGCAGCAGATCATCGATGAGCTCACCCCGGCACAGGGCGACACCGTCCTCACCAAGTGGCGCTACAGCGCGTTCCGCAACACGCGCCTGATGGACCTGATGCGCGAGCAGGGCCGCGACCAGCTCATCATCTGCGGCATCTACGCGCACATCGGCTGCCTCCAGACGGCCAGCGACGGCTCCATGAGTGAGATCCGTCCCTTCCTCGTCGCGGACGCGGTGGCGGACTTCTCGCTGGAGAAGCACCAGATGGCGCTGGAGTACGCCTCGAAGCTCGTGGCGTTCGTCACCACCACGCAGCAGCTCATGGACGCGATGCCGGTGCCGGCCGGCGCTGTCGCGGTGGACCGCGAGCAGCTTCGCGCGGACGTGGCGGAGCTGCTGATGGAGTCCGCGTCCGCGATTGGCGAGGACGACAACCTGCTCGAGCGCGGCATGGACTCCATCCGCCTGATGAGCCTGGTGGAGCGCTGGCGGCAGGGCGGCACGGAGGTGTCCTTCGTGGAGCTCGCGGAGAAGCCCACGCTCACCGACTGGTACGCGCTGCTCGCCGCGAAGCAGCCTGTCGCGATGGCCCCCGGCGCTCGCGCCTCATAACCCGCCCTCGGGGCGGCCCCCTTCCCCCTCGGAGTTCCCCGTCATGCATCCCCCATCCCAGGACCACCGCCCGCTGACCGCGGCCCAGCACGGCATCTGGGTGGGGCAACAGCTCGACCTGAAGAGCCCCGTCTACAACGCCGGGGAGTGCATTGAGTTCCGCGGCGCCGTGGACCCCGTGCGCTTCGAGTCCGCCCTGCGCAAGGCGGTGGCTGACGCGGACGCGCTGCACTCGCGCTTCGTCGCGGGCGCGGAGGGGCCGGTCCAGCGCATCGACGCGGGGACGGACTGGACGCTCCTGCATGTGGACCTGAGCGGCGAGTCCGACCCCTGGGCCGCCGCGCAGGAGTGGATGTGGAAGGACCTGGGCCGCACGGTGGACCTGGGCACGGGCCCGCTGTTCGCGCAGGCGCTGCTCACCGTGGGGCCGGAGCGGTCCTTCTGGTTCCAGCGCATCCACCACATCGCCATGGATGGCTACGGCTTCTCGCTGCTCGCGCGTCGCGTGGCGGAGCTCTACACGGCGGAAGTCACGGGCAAGGTCGCGCCGGCGGGGTTCAGCCGGCTGGGCCCCGTGTTGGATGAGGACGTCGCTTACCGGAGCGGCGCCCAGTTGGAGAAGGACCGCGACTTCTGGGTGAAGCGCTTCGAGGACGCGCCGGTGCCCCCGCTGCTCGCGGAGGCGGCGCCCATGTCGTCGCGCTTCCTGCGGCGCTCGGAGTACCTGCGACCGGAGCTGATGGCGGCGCTGCAAGCGGGCGCGAAGCAGGCGGGCGTGAGCTGGTCCGACCTGGTGCTCGCGGTGACGGCCATCTACCTGCACCAGCGCACGGGCGCGCCGGAAGCCGTGCTGGGCCTGCCGGTGATGGGCCGGCTGGGTTCCGCGTCGCTGCGCGTGCCGTGCATGGCCATGAACATCGTGCCGCTGCGCATCGCCGTGCGGCCGGACGCGGGGCTGTACGCGCTGGCCCGCGATGTGGCGGCGGAGATGAAGGCCTCGCGTCCGCACCTGCGCTACCGCTACGAGCAGCTGCGGCGCGACCTGCGCCTCGTGGGTGGACAGCGCAAGCTGTTCGGCCCGGTCGTCAACATCATGCCGTTCGACTACGCCCTGGACTTCGCGGGCGTGCCGGGCACGGCGCACAACATCTCCGCGGGTCCGGTGGAGGACCTGTCCTTCGGCTTCCATGCGCGCTCGGGCGGAACGGCCCTGCGCGTGGACCTGGACGCGAACCCCGCTTGCTACACGGAGGCCGCTCTTGAGGAACACCAGCGCGGGTTCCTCCAGCTACTGGAGTCATTGCTTGCCTGGCCCGAGCAGCCGGTGCGGCGGTCCGCGTCGGGCGCGCCAGGCTCCGTGCTGGATGGCGGACCGGTGCCTCCGGTGCGCCCGGTGCTGGAGCTGCTGAAGGCCCAGGCCGAGGTCCGTCCGGACGCGGTCGCGCTGGAGCACGGCCGCTGGCGGATGACCTACCGCGAGCTGGTGACGGCGTCGCAGGCCCTGGCGTCGCGATTGATTGAAGCGGGCGTGCGGCCCGACACGGCGGTGGCGGTGAAGGTGCCCCGGGGCATCGACGCCATCGTGTCCAGCCTGGGCATCCTGTTCGCGGGTGCGGGCTACCTGCCCATCGACCCGACCGGTCCGGCCACTCGCAACGCGGCCATCCTCCAGGACGCGCGGCCCGCCGTGATGGTGGTGTCCGAGCGTCCCTCGCCCGACGCGGATCCGACCGCGCCGGGCGTCCTCGTCGTGCAGCGGCTGGATCAGGCCGACACCTCGGCGCTGGATTCGACGGAGCATGCCAGCCCGCGAGTCGTGCCCGCTGCCCAGCGGCTGGAAGCACGCGATGCGGAGCCCGCGTCGAGCGCTGAGGCCCGGCTCGCTTACGTCATCTACACGTCCGGCTCCACGGGCCAGCCCAACGGCGTGCAGGTGACGCACGGGGCCCTGGCCCACTTCGTCGCGGGCGCGACGCAGCGCTACAGCGTCGGTCCCGAGGACCGCGTCCTCCAGTTCGCCCCGCTCCACTTCGACGCGAGCGTGGAGGAGCTCTTCGTCACGCTGTGCGCGGGCGGACGGCTGGTGCTGCGCACGGACGAGATGCTCCAGTCGGTGCCGCGCCTCATGGAGGCCTGCGCCGAATCCGGCATCACCCTGCTCGACCTGCCCACCGCCTTCTGGCACGAGCTGGCCTACAGCCTGTCCACCGGCGCCGCCCGGCTCCCCGACGCGCTTCGTACCGTCATCATCGGCGGCGAGGCGGCGCTGCCGGAGCGCATCGCCCGCTGGAAGGACGTCGCGGGCGACCGCGTGCACCTGCTCAACACCTATGGCCCCACCGAGGCCACCGTCGTCGCCACCGTCGCGGAAATCGCGGGGCCGGACGCCCTGCCCTCCGGTGACGAGGTCCCCATCGGCCGCCCGCTGCCCGGCGTCATCGCCGCGGTCGTCACGCCGCAGGGACGGCTGGCCGCCCCCGGCAAGGAGGGCGAGCTGTGCCTGATGGGCGGCGCGCTCGCTCGCGGCTACCTGGGCCGCCCGGAGCTGGACGCCGCCCGCTTCACCCGCCTGGACGCGGTGGAGGGAACGCCCCGCGCCTACCGCACCGGCGACAAGGTGCGCGTGCGCGAGGACGGTCAGCTGGTGTTCGTGGGCCGCGTGGACGACGAGTTCAAGATCAGCGGCCACCGCATCGACCCGGGCGAAGTCGAAACCGTGTTGCTGAAGTATCCCGGCATCCGTGAGGCCGCCGTCGTCGGTCAGGTGCTGCCGGGCGGGTCTCGCCGGCTGTGCGCGCACCTGGTGGCGTCGCCGGAGCCCTCGCCCGCGGAGCTGCGCAAGCACCTGCTCGCGGCGCTCCCCGCGCCCATGGTGCCCGGCGCCTTCGCCTTCGCGGAGCGGCTGCCCCGCACCAGCACCGGGAAGATCGACCGCAAGGCCCTCCAGAACGCGATGCCCGCGGACGAGAGCGCCGCGCTGCTCGCCTCCGCGACGCCCATGGAGCGCACGGTGCTGGAGGTCTGGGAGCAGGTGCTGGGCCGCGCCGCCTCGTCGCTCCAGGACGACTTCTTCGAGCTGGGCGGCCAGTCCCTCCAGAGCATCCAGGTCGCCAACCGCCTGGGCATCGCCGTGGGCCGCGACGTGCCCGTGGCCACCGTCTTCAAGCACCCCACCGTGTCCGGTCTCGCGCAGGCGCTCCAGGGCGGAAGCACGGGCGGCGCCGAGGCAGGCGGCCTCACGCCCGCGATGCTCGCGGACGCGGAGCTGGGCGAGGACGTCGTTCCGTCCACGACGGGCGAGGCCTGGGCTCGCGAGCTGCCGCGCCAGGGCTACCGCCAGGTCCTGCTCACCGGCGCCACCGGCTTCGTCGGCGCGCACCTGCTCCACCAGCTCCTGACCCGGACGGACGCGCGCATCATCTGCCCCGTGCGCGCGAAGGACGAGGCGCAGGCGATGGAGCGGCTGCGCTCGGCGCTGACCGGCCAGAAGCTGCCCCTGGCAGGGCTGGAGGCGCGGGTGCTCGCGCTGCCGGCGGACCTCTCCCAGCCGCTGCTGGGCCTGGACTCCACGCGCTTCCACGGGCTCGCCGCCGAGTGCGACGCCGTCATCCACAACGCCGCCGTCGTCAGCGTGGTGCGCGAGTACGGCAGCCTCCAGGGCGTCAACGTGCGCGGCACGCGCGAGCTGCTCAAGCTGGCCGCCGCCGTCCGCCCCAAGCCCTTCCACTACGTGTCCACGCTGGCGGTGGCGCCCCAGGCAAACCTGTCCCCGGACGTGCCGGAGGCCTTCGTTCCCTCGCACCCCGGCCTGCGCGACGGCTACCAGCAGAGCAAGTGGATCGCGGAGCGGCTGGTGCAACAGGCCTCCGAGCGCGGCCTGCCCGCGACGGTCTACCGCCTGGGCCGCGTGGTGGGCGCTCCGGACACCGCGCTCGTGAACACGCAGGACCTGGTGTGGCGCATCGTGCTGGCGGGCCTGCCCGTCCGCGCCCTGCCGCTGCTGGACGTAGGCGAGGTCTGGACGCCGGTGGACTTCGTGGCCAGCGCCATCGTCCAGCTCTCGCGCGCGTCGCATCCCGGCGCGGTGTTCAACGTGACGCCCGCCGCGGAGGTGCGCCTGTCGGAGCTGTTCGGCTGGGTGCGCGACTACGGCTACCCGCTGGATCTGTGCCACGTGCCGGAGTGGCGCGACCGCGTCGCGAAGGGCTCCGGCGGCCACGACGCCACGCTCGCGTTCTTCGACTTGCGCAGCGGGGACTCCACGCCGGCCTTCGGCCTGGGCCCCATCCGCTGTGAACGGCTGCTGGCCGCGCTGGAGGGCACCGACGTCCGCTGCCCTCCCACCGACCGGAACCTCCTCTATCGCTACCTCGACTCCTGCGTCGCGCAGGGAATCCTGCCCCCGAAAGTGACGGCGCTCCCGTGACGAATACCTCCTGGTCCCCCTCCTCCTGGCGGGCGAAGCCGGTCCGCTACATCCCGGACGACTACCCCGACCTGTCCGCCCTCGCGCGCGTGGAGGCGGAGCTGGCGCGCCTGCCGCCGCTGGTGCACGCCGAAGAGACCCGCCGTCTGCGGGAAGCCCTGGGCCAGGTGGCCGAGGGCAAGGCCTTCCTGCTCCAGGGCGGCGACTGCGCGGAGAGCTTCAAGGAGTTCTCCGCGGAGAACGTGCGCGGCACCTTCCAGCTGCTGCTCCAGATGGCGGGCGTGCTCACGTTCGCGGGCGGCTGCCCGGTGGTGAAGGTGGGCCGCATCGCGGGCCAGTTCGCCAAGCCGCGCTCCAATGCCACGGAGACCGTCAACGGCGTCACGCTGCCCAGCTACCGCGGCGACATCATCAACGGCATGGACTTCGACGCGCGCGAGCGCACGCCGGATCCCCAGCGCCTGCTGCGCGCGTATCACCAGTCCGCGGAGACGATGCAGCTGGTGCGGGCCTTCGCGCGCGAGGGCTACACGGACCTGACCCGGCTGTTGGGCCACCGGCCGGAGTCCGAAGGCGCCGTGCGCCCGGTGGACTTCTTCACCAGCCACGAAGCCCTGCTCCTCAACGTCGAGCAGGCCATGACGCGCGTCGATGAGGCCACGGGCGGCTGGTACGACGCGTCCGCGCACATGCTCTGGATTGGTGAGCGCACCCGCCAGTTGGACGGCGGCCACGTGGAGTTCATGCGCGGCATCCAGAACCCCATCGGGCTCAAGTGCGGCCCCACGCTGGAGCCGGACGACCTGGTCCGCCTCATCGACACGCTCAACCCCCAGGGCATCCCCGGCAAGCTCACGCTCATCGGGCGCTTCGGTTCGGATCAGGTCGCCGCGCGCCTGCCCCGGTTGATGGCCGCCACCCGGCGCCACGGCAGCCCCGTGGTGTGGTCCATCGACCCGATGCACGGCAACACGCACAAGGCCAGCAACGGCTACAAGACGCGCTCGCTGGAGCGGATCCTCGCGGAGGTGATGGGCTTCCTCCAGGTCGCCGCCGCCGAGGGCGTGCACCCCGGAGGCCTCCACCTGGAGATGACCGGCCAGGACGTCACCGAGTGCCTGGGCGGCCCGCTCGACGTGTCCGAGGACGACCTCTCCGACCGCTACCACACGCACTGCGATCCGCGCCTCAACGCGGACCAGTCGCTCCAGCTCGCGTTCCGCGTCGCGGACGGCCTCCACACCACCGTGCGCACCCCTCAAGACCGCGCTGCCTGATTTGCCATGGAGCCTTGACAGCTCAGACTTCGTGCGGCTAAACGTCGCGCCGTTGAAAATGATAACCATTTTCATAATCGCGATCGAGGCGAAGCGCAGGTGGCGGTCCCAGGTGGGCGTGGCCCTGCTGTCCTCCATCTGTTTCGGTGGCCTGGCTCACGCGGGCACGCCGCAGGCGGAGGCTCCGGCGGCCACGCCACCCACGGCCCCCGAATCAGCTGCCGCGGCCGCTCCGGCGGAGCCCGTCATCGAGCTGCCGAAGCTGCTCCACACCGTGGAGGCTCCCTACCCTGAAGAGGCGGAGCGCGCCCGGCTGGAGGCGAACGTCCGCCTGCGCCTGCGCGTGGACACGCAGGGCGTGGTGACGCAGGCAGAGGTGATGGAGCCCGTGGGCCACGGCTTCGATGAAGCCGCGCGCACCGCCGCGCTCCAGTTCCGCTTCACGCCCGCGAAGCGCAACGGCGTCCCCGCCCCGGCGCGCGTCACGTACACCTATGTCTTCCAGCTGCCCGGCCGCTCCAAGGCCGTGGCGGCCACGCCGCCGCCCGCACTGTCCAGCGCGCCCAAGGCCGCGGCGTCCCCGGACGAGGCCCCGACCGAGTACCGGGAGGACGTCGAGGTCACCGCCGTGGGCGAGACGCGCGCCGAGCGCCGCCGCAAGTCCGCGGAGGCCGTGCACGTCATCGAGCTGGAGCAGGCCAGCATGGAGTCCGCCGACCTGGGCACCGCGCTGGCGCGCACGGAGGGCGTGGACGTGCGCCGCACGGGCGGCCTGGGCAGCAGCGCGCGCATCTCCATCGCGGGCCTGTCGGATGATCAGGTGCGCTTCTTCATCGACGGCGTTCCGCTGGAGTTCGCGGGCTACGGCCCGGGCCTGGCGAACGTGCCGGTGAACCTGGTGCAGCAGATGGAGGTCTACACGGGCGTGGTGCCCATCCGCTTCGGCGCGGACGTGCTGGGCGGCGCGGTGGAGCTCGTCACCGACCAGGACGTGCGCGGCTCGGCCGTGGCGGGCTCCTACGAGCTGGCCTCCTTCAACACCCACCGCGTCACCGCGAGCGGCCGCCACTACCAGGAGTCCACCGGCCTGATGGTGCGCGCGCACGGCTTCTACGACGACGCGCGCAACGACTACCCCGTCAACGTGGAGGTGCCCAACGATCTGGGCAAGCCCGTGCCCGTGAAGGTGCCGCGCTTCCACGACGGCTACCGCGCGGGCGGGGCCAGCGTGGAGGCGGGCTTCGTGGACAAGCCCTGGGCGCGGCGCCTGCTGGTGCGCGGCTTCTTCAACGCCGCCGGCCGCGACATCCAGAACGACGTCAACATGGAGTCCGCCTACGGCGAGGTGACCACCGCCGACGGTTCCGCGGGCGGCACGCTGCGCTACTCGCAGAACTACGATCCGGGCGTGAGCGTGGACGCGGTGGGCGGGTACACGTTCCGCCGCAACCGGTTCCTGGACATCGGTTCGTGCGCCTATGACTGGTATGGCCGCTGCTTCCTCACCCTGCCCCAGCCCGGGGAGATCACCGAAGGCGGCACGGAGCGCTACGTCAACCAGCACACCGCGTTCGCGCGGCTCAACGCCGCCTGGACGCCCGTGCCCGGCGGCGCGCACACGCTGCGGCTCGCGGTGTCGCCCACCTTCGTGGCGCGGACGGGCGAGGACCGCCGGCTCCAGGCGAACAACCAGCCGGATCCGCTCTCCGCGCCCCGCGGCGTGACATCACTGGTGACGGGCCTGGAGTACCAGCTCGACGCCATCGACGGGCGGCTCCAGAACATCGCCTTCGTGAAGGACTACCTCCAGGACGTGCGGGCGCAGAAGCTGCTGGCCAGCGCGGAGTTCCTGGACCAGGGCCGCACCGCGCACGAGCTGGGCGTGGGTGACAGCCTGCGCTTCCGCATCACCCCCGAGCTCAGCGCCAAGGCCTCCTATGAGTGGGCCACGCGGCTGCCGCGCCCGGATGAGCTCTTCGGTGACGGCAACCTCATCGACGCCAACCTGGAGCTCCAGCCGGAGACCAGCCACAACTTCAACCTGGGGCTGGGCTACGCGGGCACGGAAGGCCGCGCCGGCAGCTTCCGCGCCAACGTGGGCGGCTTCGCCCGGCTGACGGATCAGCTCATCATCCTGATTGGCCAGGGGAGCTCCTTCACGTACCAGAACGTCTACGGATCCCGCTCGCTGGGCGCGCTGGGCTCCGTGGGGTGGACGTCGCCGGGCCGGTACCTGAGTCTGGATGGCAACGCCACGTATCAGGATCTGCGCAACACCTCTGGCGAGGGCAACTACGCCGAGTTCAAGGACCAGCGCATCCCCAACCGTCCCTACCTGACCGCCAACGGCAGCGCGCAGGTCCGGGTGTCCGGCCTGCTCAAGTTCCAGGACGAGCTGCTCGTCACCTGGCGCACGCGCTACGTGGACGACTTCCTCCTCTCCTGGGAGGCGCTGGGCAACGACGAGAAGCTGGGCATCGATTCACAGCTCACGCACGGGCTGGCGCTCACCTACGTCATCCGCGACATGACGACCCGGCTGAGCTGGACGTTGGACTTCCAGAACATCACCAACGCCCAGACCTACGACTTCTACGGGGTCCAGCGCCCCGGGCGGCTCATCGCCGCCAAGTTCACGCTGGAGCGCTGAACATCGCCTTCCTGTCTTTCGCCGCACCCCACCCCACTTGAAAGGGAAGTCCTTTGAAGCCTTCACCCTTCCTCCGCACCTCCGCGCGTCTGCTCCTGACGCTCTCCCTCGCCTTCACCGCGGCGGCCTGCAGCGACGACGGCGACAGCACGCCGGACGCGGGCACGGACACCGACGGTGGCACGACGACGCCGATGTACGCGTTCGTCGCGCAGGTCAGCGTCGAGGGCAACTCCACGAGCTACATCGTCCTGACGGAGACGCTGGATCCGGCCACGCCGCTGTCCACGACCAACGCCACGCAGATCAACGGCCGCGCGCTGGGCTCCGGTATCGCGAAGACGGGCTCCATCTTCGTCTCCAGCAGCGCGGGCGCCACCGTCACCCGCTACAACCTGACGGCCAGCAACACGCTGGAGAAGGCCGGTGAGGTCACCTTCGCGGGCAAGGGCGTCACCTCCATTGGCGAGTACCAGAACCAGTTCCAGTTCGTCTCCGAGACCAAGGCCTACTACTTCGACGGCCGCAACTCGCAGGTCATCATCTGGAACCCGAAGGACATGACTCTGACGAACAGCATCTCGCTGCCGGAGATGACCATCGCCGGGAGCTCGACGACCTTCGCCTCCAACCCGATCCACGTGGCCAACAAGGTGCTGATGCCGCTGGGCTGGCGCGCGGGCGCCGCTGTCACCAAGCAGGCGGGCATCATCGTGGTGGACACCACGAACGACACCGCGATGGTGGTGAAGGATGATCGCTGCGGCTACGTGCGAGACGGCATCGTGGGCACGGATGGCAAGGTCTACCTGGCGACGGAGGCGTACGGCGCCGCGGAGAAGCGCGTGTCCGGCAGCAACCCCAGCGTGCCCACCCCCTGCCTCCTGAAGTTCGACCCGGTGACGAACACCTACGACAAGGACTTCTTCAAGGAGCTGGGCACGCTGACGAACGGCGGCGCCACCGGTTCGCTGCTCGCGGGCCCCAACGGCACGGGCTACCTGCGCGTGCTGGATGAGACCGTCTACCCGGTCGCGCCGGACACGGTCGCGCGCACCCTGGCGAGCGCCGTGGCCTGGAAGTGGTGGAAGATCGACCCGGCCGCCGGCACCAACGCGACGCTGGTGGACACGCTGCCGGCCAGCACGGGCAGCTCCTTCCTGTACGAGCTGAACGGCCGCACGGTGTTCAGCGAGTTCACCAACAACAGCGGCACCACGAACTACCGCGAGCTGACGGACCTGAGCGGCAACCTGGTGGCGACGCACCAGGGCCTGTCGTTCTCCTTCCTGCAGCTGCGCTAGTCCCCGCTTCGCGGGCTCGGGCCCCCGTGCGTTCGCGCGGGGGCCCGGTCCTCAGCGTCTGGGCTGGAGGACGAAGACGTCATCCCCCTTGCCCACGGTGTCCAGCGTCGCGAAGCCGAAGTCCGTCGCGCCGCCGAAGTTCCCGATGATGCCGGCCCGGCCGTCCTCCGTCACCGACAGGTCCACGGGGGTCACCGGTCCCGTGGCCACCATCCGCGCCTGCTCGAGCTGCCCATGGGAGCGCTCGATGCGCGCCAGGTAGCCTCCGTCCTGCGTGACGCCCGGCAGCGGTCCCCGCCCGAACCCGAAGGGCATCCCCGCGGTGTACCGGCCGGTGGCGAAGACGTGGTTCTGATGGTCGATGTCCACGTACGCCGTCCCACTCCCTATCGCCCCCGCCCAGCGCTCCTCACCCGCGCGCGTGTAGGCCGCCACGAAGCCCTGGGTGCCGAACACGACGACAGGCCTTCCCGCGAAGCTGAAGCTGTTGCTGACGTCACCACTGGTGATGACGCGGTTGCCATTGACGCGGGCCCGCGCGCCGAAGGAATTGACCCCCGGAATCGTCCGGAGCCACACCCGGTAGCCCTCCGAGGAGATGCGCTGGAACCGGGCCATGGCGGTGAATGGCACCAGGGGATCCGGTCCCTGTCCCGCGAGGTAGAAGTCGCCCTCGGCGTCCGCGGAGACGTCGTTCAGCAAGCCACGTGTGACTTCAAGGTAGACCCACCGGAGATCCAGCCCGGGCGTGTAGCTGACGAGGATATCGGCGTCCAGGTTGGGAGGGGGAACCGTGACGGGGCCGTTCCCGTAGTCGACCGCGCCTTGCTGGTAGGCCGCCATGGCCACGTTGCCAGCGCGGTCCGTCGTGATCGCTCTCGGAACGATGATGCCGACGAAGCTCTTCACCCACTGCAGGTTCCCCAGGCGATTGAACTGCGCCAGGAAGGCTCCCTCGGGAAGCGGACCGCTGCCCAGATCCAGCCCGCCGGTGTGCCCTCCCCCCACGAGGATGTTGCCGGCCCGGTCGACGTGGAGGGCAGAGACGTTCACCCCCCCGAAGCCGCCTCCAGGGGGAGGCGGCGCGGCGAGCACCTTCGCCCAGGCAAGCGCCCCGTCAGGCCTGTACTTCGCGATCGCCCCGACGAGCCCCGAGGCCGGCCCGATGGGCCCCGTCCCGAAGTCGACGGGGGCGAAGGAATACCCGGCGGTGATGACGTTGCCTTCGCGGTCGTGCTCGATGCCCGTCGGAAAGTCGTCATCCGCTCCGCGGATCGGCCGCACCCAATAGGGCCGGCTCCTCGGGTCATGCCCCGGAGCGCCGGCCGCGACGGCGTCCGTCTCCTGGACCTCCAGCGCCTCCACCAGCGTGGGTGCCAGGTCATTCTCTTCCGGCGGCGCGCCACAACCGGCGAGCCACACTGCCAAGACCGCGCCCCACAGCCACGTGCGTCCTGCCATGCTCCGCCTCCTGGGAGCCCGGGACCCCGGCTCACCGACGGCCGAAGGTGGAGATCCTGCTCGCGGATGGCATGAGGTCCGGAGGGGAACCGCGCGCGTCGGACGGCGCCCATACGACAAGCGCCCGGGGATGAACCCGGCGGAAACCCTTCCCGCCGGGCCCTCATTCTTCAGCTCACGTGCACATCAGCCACGAGCACTTGCCGGACTGGCACTCGCGGCCGGAGGAACACAGCGAGCCCTTGGCGCGCTTGTTCACACACTTGCCGTCGTTGGTGCCCCAGCCGCAGAACTGGTTCGAGGCACAGTGCGAGTCCGCGGAGCAGGTGCAGACGCCCGGCACGTCGCCGCAGTCGTCCCACGCGCTGCACAGGTTGGACTTGCACTCCTGGTCGAAGCGGCACGTCTCCGACACCAGCTTGGTGCTGGGGGCGTAGGCCTTGCCGCAGATCTTCGGATACGACGCCTCACGGGTGGCCTTGGCGACGTAGGGGTCGACGCCGCCGGTGTCGATGTCGTTGGCCGCGTCCGCCATGCCGGTGCGGGTGCCGCTGGCGCGCTCCCACATCCGGATGAAGTTCTCCGAGGAGCCCTCCAGGCCCGTGGTGTTGACGCCCAGCTGCTTCAGGTCCCTCACCACGTCCGGCAGCAGGCCCACGTGGGCCAGGCCGTACACGTCGAAGTCGGTGCCCAGCGGCGGCGGGCCGGAGACGCGCTGCTGCTCTTCCTGAGCGTCGGCCTCCGCGCGGAAGCCCGCGGAGCACGCGCCGAAGTCACCGAAGCGCGGACGCGTCTGCTGGATGAAGCCGTTCAGGTCCGCGCCGAAGCCCATGTTGACCTTGAGGCCCTGGCGGCCGAACTCGTACGCCTGCGCGAGCGAGCGCGTGGAGCCCTGGCAGTTGTTGGCCACCGGCGTGCGGTTGTAGTTGCGCGTCTCGTCGTGCGCGGTGCGCAGGCCGAACATGCCGCCCGTCTGGCGCACGTAGCGGATGACCCACGACGGCGTCGTCTTCTCGTTGGCGGCCAGGTCCGGGTTCATCACCTCGCGGAAGTGGCCGTGGGAGATGTAGAGCGGGTAGTACGTCCGCGCCTGGGACAGGGCATAGGCGTCCTGGACGCTCTTCTCGGACATGTGGGCCATGTCGATGAGCATCCCCTTGTTCATCATCTCCTGGACCAGCGCCTTGCCGTCCGCGGTGAGGCCCTTGGTGTTCTTGCAGTTGGCGTCCACGTCGAAGCCCAATGTGAAGCCGTTGCCGGTGAGACCGCAGTCCGTGTCGATGTGACAGTTCTCCAGGAACTGGGCCACCTGGAAGATGGCGTTGTGCGGGGCCGCGCCGCCAAAGCGGTTGTCCAGCTGGTGCACCGGCTGCAGCGAGCGCACACCCAGCGAATGGACGCGGTTGAGCTCCGCGCGCCAGTCCTTGGTGCCGAAGAGCTTGCTGGACTCGATGGAGAGCACCATGGCGAGCTTGCCCTGCGAGATGATCTGCCGGGCGTGCGCGGGCGACAGGGCGATCTCCGCCCAGTCCGTGCGCGCGTCGAAGTCGCGGGCCATCTGGAGCTGGACGTCCACGTCCATCATCTCGTCACAGGGCCGCTTGAGGTTCTGGTACGGCAGCGCCTTGCAGAGGAACTCGTTGCTGACGAGCGACACCATGACCAGGGACATGCCGCCCTGGCGGGCCTTGTTCAGCCAGCCCTCCCACGCCTGCTGGTGCGCGATGGTGTCCCAGCGCGGCCACTGGGTGGGCGTCTCCATGCGGCCCAGGTGCAGGCCGGTGTCACCCTCGGTGCCCTCCACCTGGCCGATGACCTCCGACGCCACCGCGCCGCCCACGCCGAACACGTCGGACAGGATGGGAATGCCGCCCAGGTTCACGCTGCCGGAGTTGGGACAGAGGTTGAGCATGTCGCGCAGGTCCATGCGGACGCGCGCGTGGTCGCTCTCCGGCATGCCGCCGTCACAGCTCGCCAGGGTGCCGGTGTGGCCGCCGTGGAACCACCCGCCGCCGAAGGCTTCTTCCGCGAACATGTGATGGTGCATCTCCGCGAAGCCGCTCACCGCGAGCGGCTGGGCCACCTCCGCGGGCGCTTCCACGGGCGCGGGCGGCTCGTCGGAGACAGGCCCGCAGGCCAGCGCGAGCGACGTGGCCGCGAGCAGCGGTGAAGACAGAAATCTTGAGACAATTCGGGAGCGACGCGACATGCGGTGCACCTTTCCGGGTGGAGGGGCACCGGGCGTATCAGCACCTGTTCCAGCTAATCAAATCTCACGGCCTAAGCGCGGTGACGCATGACATTGACGCGCTGCGCGGCATGGCGGGTTGTCACCTGCTCGCGCCGTGGTCATGTGTGCTTCATGGCGGCCACCGACACGCTTCCAGACCTTCCCATGCCGGAGCTGCTGAAGCGCGTGGGCTTCCGGCGGCGGCGGCGGGGGTTTGGCTCGGCCACCCAGCTGCTCTGGAACAGGGTGGAGAGCAACGCCTCGCTCCTCGCGCTGTGCCGGCACCGCAAGAACCTCACCGACGAGGACGAGACCATCCTGGCGCAATGCCAGGAGAAGCTGGATGCCGCCCGGTGGTGCCTGGACAAGCCCCTGGGGCGCTGGTCCTTCTCCTACTGGGAGCTCATCCATGAGGTGGACGGGCTGCTCCTGCTGGTGATGCCCGCGTCCACGCTGGTGCCCCGGGCGCTGGAGATCCAACAGCAGTTCGAGCGCCGGGTGTCGGACTCGCGAGCCCATCTCTGGCTGGGTGCGGACAGGGTGAGCGGTCCTTTGCCCCGGTGCGTGCGCGGGATCACCCGCATGGACGCGCCAGGGAGCGGAGCCGCCGATCCCCCGCCCCTCGGTACCGAACAGGATCGCTACTGCCGCAGCGTGCTTCGCGGGGCGCTCGATACAGTCAACCAGCAGGTGGACAAGACGTTCTGGCAGCTCTCCATCAATGTCACACTGCAGATCTTCAGCACGCTGCTGCTCCTGGCGGTCTTCGCCATCTCCTTCCTGCTGCTCTCGCGGGAGCTGATCCAGACCTGGCCGAGTGAATTGATTCCCCGGGGCCTGCTGCTGGTGGGCTTCGCGGGGGCGTCCGGGGCCATCATCTCCAACATGCTGTCCAAGGAGCGCTTCGTCGTCGCCACGGGAGCGACGAGCCGCTTCTTCGCCTACCACCTGATGGTGAAGCCCGTCATCGGCGCGTTCGCGGCGCTGATGCTCCTGTTCCTGGAGCAGTCCCGCATGCTGCTGTCCGTGGACACGCGCACGGGGAGCACCGGAGTGGATCCCAGCCCCGCCCTCTTCCACATCGTCGTGAGCGACGAACAGGCCGTGTTCTTCACGCTGATGGCGCTGGCGGTCGTCGCGGGCTGGTCCGCGGACAAGCTCCTGGGCTCCATCATGGACAAGGTGCTGGGCCGGCTCCTCGGCCAGTCGGAGAAGGTGCTGCCTCCGTCCAGCCCCGTTGGGACGCCGCCTCGCCCGCAGGCGCCGACGACGCGGTGACGCTCAAGCGGACGAGGGGCCATCGTGGCGGGGCACGAGCCTTCGGGCGAAGCGGGCCAGCGCGTCCAGCAGCTCGTCCGCCATGTGCAGGGCGCTGGGGCGCCAGGGGGCGGTGAAGCGCGCGTCCATGCTCGTCTGGCGGATGGTGGACAGCCACTCGTGCACCACCCGTTCGGAATAGCCCGCGCTGCGCGCCGCCTCGTGCAGCAGGGAGTATTCGCGCAGGAGGAAGGTGGAGAACGTGACGGGGTCGTCCGCGCCCACCGCGATGGGCACCGGCGGCGGTACGCCGTCCTCCGCGAGCGGTGGATTGAGCCGCAGGATGGGATGGTTGCGCAGGTCCAGCAGGTTGCCGATGAGCAGGTTGCTGGACGGGTTCACCTCCACGACGGTTCCCCGCGCGCCCACGTGCCGGCGCATCGCGTCCTGCACCGACCGGAGCGCGTCCACCTCCGACGCGTCCAGTGGGATGTCCACCAGCTGCTGTCCCCGCCGGAACACGCCCTCGTCCTCCCGGTAGGCAATGAGCACGTTCCTGACCTGCTCCGCGTTGAGCACCCGGGTCCAGTTCAGCCGGCGGAAGGTGCGGCTGAAGGCATCCAACCCCACGCCGCCCTCCTCGCGCGCCAGCGGCGGGCACCAGAGGTTGTGCAGCACGTGGTGCGCTTCGGCCAGCACGTGCGGCGCGATGCAGTCCCCGAAGACGGACTCGGACAGCTCGCGCAGCATGTTCTCCACCCGCTGCGGCCGTCCGGGAGGCGCCTCCGCGGCCAGCGCCGGTGGCAGCCGGTAGTCGCTGTAGAGGCGCCACTCGAAGACCAGGTCCCACAGCCGGTCCTCGGCCGGCATCATCACCGCGCCCACGGACTCCGCCCACATCCTGGGCTCCACGCCCAGCGCCGTGGCGTGGCCCAGCCGGCCTCCCGTGCGGTCCAACAGGTAGTGCAGGCTTTCGTAGATGCGGCGCAGGCCTTCCATGAGGTGCCGATAGTCCTCCCCCACGTGCGACGTCAGCCGGAGCGGTGGAGCCCCCCGGGCCTCCCGCTTCGTCGCGGCACGCGCTGCGCCCCACCGCACGTAGCGGTACAGCGGCGCCAGCACCCACGTGGGCACGCTCAGCTCGTCCGACGCCACGTCCAGGCCCCGCACCAGCCAGAGCGACAGCGGCACCGCCTTCATCAGGTCCACCAGCGCCTCCACCTGCACCGACTGCGCGGCGAAGTAGTCGGAGAACCGTCCACCCAGCCGCACCCGCCCCTCCGGCACCGGCTCCGCGTACGTGCCCATCCCGTGCGCGGGCGGCTGGCCTTGCGTCCAGTGCCGGCTCGGATCGCGAGCCTTGATGAGGTGCATCACCACGCCGAACTCCGGCGGGCGCCCACCGACGGCGCGCTCTCCCGTTCGGCCCAGCACGCCCCGCCATGATTGCGTGAGGGAGGCCAGCTCCTCGGCGATGCGGATGGGATCGTTCGCGAGGCTCGTGCGGACCTCCAGCGCGGCGATGGGTTGTTCCCCTCCGGCCACCGCGTAGGACACCTCCGCGCGCACGGCGCGCAGCGGGCGCTTCATCACGCCCGGACGGCCATAGAAGCGGATGAACCACTGGAGGCCCGCGGTCAGCGGCCGCTGCACGTAGGCGCGGTAGCTGATGCACCGCACGCGCTGGACCTGCCAGAAGAGGCGGTCGAAGTGCACGTCGTGCATGCCCGCGTGCTCCAGGCTCGCCAGGTGCTTCAGGCCCGCGCGCACCAGCCAGCGCTCCCCTCCGTTGGGGCTGCTCAGGCGCAACCGCAAGGCGATGGGATCGCACCGCCGCCACACCTCGTCGAGCGTGGCGGGCGGGTCGACCACGTTTCGGGCCGCCAGCGGATGGAGGTCCTCGTAGAGGCCGCGCAGCTCATCCAGCGAAGGGAGGAGCTCCCGACGGCCGCGCGAGAGTGCCTCCAGCGCCCGCGCGAGCACGCGCCGCCGCTGCGGCAGCCAGGCCTGCGACTCAGAGAGGCCGCGCACGAACTCCAGGAGCGGAGGCGTTTCACTGCGCAGCAGGACCTCCGCGAGGACGCAGCGGGTCACCGCGGCCACGATCAACCAGCGCAGCATCACCTCCGCGTCATCGAAGGGCAGCCCTGGCCCCGCCAGCAGGCGCGGATCCAGCAACGGGTCTCCCACGGCGGAAAGCAGCGAGGCCCACAGCAGTGGGAAGTCCATGCCCGCGCCGACGTGGTGGTGGACCTCCGCCACGCCGCGATCCAGCAGGTGGCGCACCAGCAGCGGCGGTTCGATGTCCACACGCGTGGGAGGCGGCTCCACCGGAACGGCCGCCAGCAGCAGGTCCTCCGGCATCGCGAAGGTGAGCCAGCGGTAATGCGTCAGGGCCTCCACCGCCTCCGCGCCCGTGCCCTGGAAGATGACGGTGACGCCAGGGCGGCGCTCCAGGTGGGTGTCCGCCAGGTGCCGCAGGTAGTGGAGCATCGACACGGCCTGGCGGGGGGCCTTCCGGTGACTCGCGTGCCCCCGCGAGGGAAACCAGAATGAGTCGCGCACGGCGATGATCCGGTCCAAAGACCAGCCGCTGGCGTGCTCCGACAGGCTCTTCTCGCACTCGCGCCAGAGTTCCCGCGTGGGCCCGCCGGCTCCCGCGTCCAGCGACGGCACCAACTCCGTCACCGCCGAACGGAAGGCCCCAAGGCTCGTCAGCGGGAAGCAGGCCACCTCCGCGCGGACGTAGGCCTCCGGGACGCGGCGCGGGGCCAGGCTGCCCGGGAGTGGGCGCGGGCCCTCGCGGCTCACGGGTGATCGTCCGTGGCCCTGGGGGCCAGGTAGGGCGACATGCCCAGCACCACCTCCGCCAGCGGGTCCCCGTGGTGGTCCACGACCGTGAACCAGGCGTCCACCATGGTGTCGAGCCAGCTGTAGTAGGTCTCCGACGCGCGCCCGCGTCCCGTGCCAAGCATCCGGCGGAGTGACTCGGCCGCGCTGGAGCGATTCACCGCGTCGCGCACCCGTTGCTGCCGGAAGGCCGACAGCCGGGGCGCCTGGTTGCCCCAGTCCTTCACCAGGCTTACCCAGCCACCGTCCGCGCTGGGGGCTCCAGGCGGCTGGCGCAGCAGGCTCCGCCCGTCGGCGGTGAGCGCGTGCTCCGGCAGCACCTGGAGCGGCAGCTCGTCGCGAAGCCAGACCTGCGCCGTCCAAAGGCGATCGTATCCGGCGCTGTGCTTGTGGATCTGGCTGACGAGCCCCGCCACCGTATCGCGCACCCGCTGTTCATAGCGCTCCAGCGCCGTGGCCAGCTGCGGAGCCCGCAGCACGGACACGACGCCGTGGCGTTCATTTCCCCAGTCCCATCTGCCCAGCTCCAGTCCGGCCACGGAGCAGACGTTCTCCACCCACGCGGCCTGGATGAAGCGGGCGCGCAGGGCAGTGTCCTGCCCGTCCCCCGCGGAGAGGAATCCCCGGGACAGCCGTGCGAGGAATGCGCGCCATTGGGCGGTGAGGATGGCGAACTCGATGAAGGTGGTCCACGCGGGGGGCGTCCACCAGAACGCAGCCTGGACGAACGGCTCTCCGAGCGCGCGGCCCGCCCAGAGCTCGTGCACGGTGCCCATCATCTTCGGGCTCAGCTCGAGGGCCATCAACTCCGCGCTCAGCACACGGGGCCGCTCGAAGAGCATCAGCACGTCATGCAGGATCATGAACCAGCCGGCGACGTTCGCGGGCAGCGTGGTTTCGCGACCGGGGTCCTCTGGATCCGCCAGCACCAGCAGCACTTCGTGGAAGCGGCGCAGGTGCACCTCCGTGCTCAGCACCCGGGCGTGCGCGCCCGTCCCGTTTCCGCTGGGATCGCTCGGCGGCCCCTGCAGGACGCCGTGGAGGCTGGTGCGCGTGGAGCGGCGGATGGGCTTGCCCGTCAGGTCCAGACAGACGCGGCCCTGGTCGTCCTGCCGGAGGATGCGGTGGTGGAGCAGCTCGCTGGCCCAGGCCGGCAAGTCGCTCTCGTCGATGGCGTTGCGGAGCATCTCCGCGGCCACCCGGACCGAGGACTCGCCCTGCTCCTGCGCGCCATTCAAGCCGGTCCCCGCGGCGGACGTTCCGGAGATCAGGACCTCGCGCCGGACGGAGTGCCAGAGGTCCTGGAGGGTCCGCGCGGGGAGCGTGAGCGCGAGCCTTCCCACGTGGTGGAGGAGCGGCTCGTCCGGGCGCGTTCCGGTTTCGTGGGCTTCCGCGCCGTCGGTGCGGAGGGCTTCGCGGTAGCAGCGCGCCACGTCGGGCATGAGGCGGCTACTCAGGTCGATGAGGTCGTCGAAGGTGTCCAGCACCTGCGACTGCGTCCGCTTGCCGGTCGGAAGCAGCAACTGCCGCAGGAGCAAGCCCAGCAGCTCATCCTTCTTGTCCACGGGGAAGCGCCAGGCCTCGTGGGAGTCCACTTGTTCCAGCGCGATGCGATAGCTGGGAGGCAACGCGCGGCGCAGCGTGGTGGCGGCCTGGCGCCGGGCGATGGCGAGCGTCTCTTCCTGCCCACGCACGCCGATGCCGGCCTGTCCGGAGACGATGAGCTCCTTCTGGAAGGAGCGCTCCATGAAGCGCTGGAACTCCTGGTGGCCGGCGGCGAGCACGAACCAGAGGTGGCGGCTGGCCACCATGCGCGTGAGCTTCACGATGTTGTAGAGGTGCTCGATGCTGCGATCCACGTTGTCGATGGGCAGCACCATCAGCACCTGCTCACCGCCGGACGTGCCAAAGCGCGGCATGGACAGCGTGCGTGAGACGTCCTCCATGGCGTCGGCGAAGCGCGGCTGGAAGTTGGCGTAGATCTCCGACGCGCGGATCTGCTGTTCGGCGCGCACGCGGGCGTCGGTGGTGGACGGGATGTCCTCCCACATGAACGACGCGTCGCGGATGAGGTGATCCAGCTTTCCCCACGTCTCCTCCGCCCCCTCCTCCAGGATGGACGAGGACCACCGGGAGGATTCGCCACGAATCCCCTTCGCGTGCCGGGGATGGTCCAGCGCGGCCCGCACGCGGACCAGCAGCGTGGCCAGCAGGTTGGCCTGGGATGGGACGGGCTCCAGGTCGAGGGGTTCCAGCCAGAGGACGCGCCGTTCGAGCCGTTCGAGCGTCAGCGACAGCGCGGCCACCTCCGGACTGGGCGGCCCCCGGACGAAGGACTTCCAGTCCCGCAGCGCCTGCACCGCGCTGAGCAGGAGCGTGGTCTTCCCGGAGCCCCGGGCGCCGGAGACGAGCAGGCTCGTGGAGAGGTGTTCGGTATTGCTGCCCGCTCCGGTCGCGTTGTTCTCGCTGGCCGCCTCCAGCCAGAAGAAGAGCTCCTGGAGGCCCCGGCGGGTGGGCGTCAACAGGTCGGCCCACATGAAGGCCCGGGCCTCCGGAAGTGGGGTGGGCAGGTACGGCTGACCCGCCTCCGGGGCGTCTTGCGGTGTCGTGGCCATGGCCCCGGAGGATGGACGGGGGACCCCGCCGTGCGAATCACCCTGGGGTGAGGAGGGATGTCACCCCGTGGAAGCAGCGCGGGCGCGAAGTCCGGCACGGCGGCGAGCGGCGCCCCGCTCGTGGCACCCCACCCTCCGCCTCCCTACCCTCATCCTCGAGGGCCCGGGGTCCTGGCCGGGAGGTGCCATGGCGGACGCACAATCCCAGACCGCGTTGAGCGCCCTGCGCATCGACCGCTCCGCCGCCCCCATGAAGCGCCGGCGCAGGCTGCGCTGGCTCATCCCCTTGGGGCTCCTGGTGGCGGTGCTCGTCCTGGTGGCGGCCGCGGTGGCACGCCGCGCGCCCACCGTGCGCGTGGCCGAGGTGCGCGAGCCGCTCCCCGGCGAGCAGCAGACGGAGCTGTCGGCCTCCGGCTACGTCGACTCGCGGCGCCGCTCGGTCATCGCGCCGCTCGTCGCGGGCCAGCTCGTGGAGGTCGCCGTGGAGGAAGGCGAGGCCGTGCGGCAGGGCCAGGTGATTGCCCGGCTGGATGGCCGGGATGCCCGCGTGGTGCTGGACCGGGCAGAGGCCTCGGTGCGGGCCTCCGAGGCCCAGCTCGCCAGCTCCGAGGCCCAGGCCCTCAATGCGCGGCGCACCACGCAGCGCACGCGCAACCTCGCCAGGCAGGGCGTCATCCCCCGGGCCCAGCTCCTCGACGTGGAGACCGCGGGCCTCGCCACGCAGGAGGCCCTCAACCTGGCCCGGGCGCAGCTCGCCGTCGCCCGCCGTGCGAGCGAGGCGGCCCGCCTCCAGCTCTCGCACACCGTGGTCCGCGCGCCGTTCGACGGCACCGTGTCGAAGAAGCTCGCGAACGAGGGCGCGGTGCTCGCTCCGGCCGCCCTCACCGGCACCAACCTGGGCGGCATCGTGGAGCTGGTGGACCTGCACGCCCTGGAGGTCGAGGCCGAGGTCAGCGAGGAGCAGCTGTCACGCATCCGCATCGGCCAGCCCGCCCTCATCTTCCTGGACGCCCTGCCCGAGCGCGCCTTCCCCGGCCAGGTGGCCACGGTGCGCCCCGCCATCGACCGCTCCAAGGCCACCGCCACGGTGCTGGTGCGCTTCCAGTCCGTCCCCCGGGGCGCGCTGCCGGACATGGGCGCCAAGGTGTCCTTCCTCCGCCAGCCGCTGCCTCCAGCGGAGCTGGCCGCGCATGGACAGCCCCCGCGCGTCCCCGCCAGCGCGGTGGTGCGCGACGCGAAGGGCGCCGCCGTATGGGTGGTGAAGGACGGACGGCTCACGCGCCAGCCGGTGCGCGTGGGCGCGCGCGTGGGGAACGAGCTGTCCCTGACACAGGGGCCGGGCGCGGGCACGCAGGTGGTGGTGGCCCCGGACCCGAAGCACCTTCGCGACGGCCGGCACGTGAAGGTGGAGGCGGCGGGCGGATGATCCAGGACGCGCGGCCCGCGGCGGAGGCCCCCATGGTGCGGCTGAGGGGCGTGTCGAAGACGTACCGGCGCGGCACGGTGGAGGTGCCCGTGCTGGCCGCGGTGGACCTGACCATCGGCACCGGCGCCTTCGAGGCCTTCATGGGCCCGTCCGGCTCCGGCAAGTCCACGCTGCTCAACCTCGTCTCCGGGTTGGACCGGCCCACCACCGGCCTCGTCGAGGTGGCCGGCCGCGACCTGGCGGAGATGGACGACCGGGAGCTCAGCGACTGGCGCGCCGCCCACGTGGGCTTCGTGTTCCAGCTCTACAACCTCATCCCGGTCCTCACGGCGGCGGAGAACGTGGAGCTTCCCCTGCTGCTCACGCCGCTGACGCGCGGGGAGCGGCGCCGGCACGTGGCCGCCGCGCTGGGGCTGGTGGGGCTGGGCCACCGGGTGGGCCACCGCCCGCCGCAGCTGTCCGGCGGCGAGCAGCAGCGCGTGGCCATTGCCCGCGCCATCGTCTCCGACCCGGACCTCATCATCGCGGACGAGCCCACGGGGGACCTGGACCGCAAGGCGGCGGAGGCCGTGCTGGACCTCTTCGGCGTGCTCCACCGGGACCTGCACAAGACGCTCGTCATGGTGACGCACGACCCGCACGCCGCGGAGCGCGCGGGCCGCGTGCACCACCTGGACAAGGGGGTGCTCCAGTGAACTACGTGGGACTCGCGGGCCGCGACCTGCTGCGAAACCCGCTGCGGCTGACGCTCACCGTCCTCGCGGGCGCGGTGGGCGTGACGGCCTTCATCTTCCTGAGCACCGTCGTCGACATCTTCTATTACAACGCGCGGGCGGCGCAGGTGGACCGGCTCATCGTCCGCAACAAGGTGTCCTTCACCCAGCCGCTGCCGCTGTCCTATTACGCGCGCATCGCCGCGCTGCCGGGCGTCACCTCCGTCACGCACCAGGAGTGGTTCGGCGGCACGCTGGGCGACACGCAGAAGGACTTCTTCGCCAACTTCGCCGTCGACCCCCACACCTTCCTGGACGTCTTCCCGGAGTTCATCGTCCCGCCCCCGCAGCTCGCCGCCTTCCGCGGTGACCCGTGCGGCGCGCTCGTGGGGGAGAAGCTGGCCCAGCGCTTCGGGTGGAAGGCCGGGGACCGGGTGACGCTCAAGGGGCAGATCCACCCCGGAGACTGGACCTTCAACGTGCACGGCATCTACCGCGGCGCGCGCCCCGGCGTGGACACCACCGCGCTGCTGTTCGGCTACCGCTGCCTCAACGAGAGCGACCGGCTGACGGAGGGAATGAAGGACAAGGTCGGCATCTACGCGGTGCGCGTGGACGACCCGGCGCGCTCGGCCGAGGTGGCGGCGGCCATCGACCACCTGTTCGACAACAGCCCCTACCCGACGAAGACGGAGAGCGAGAAGGCCTTCCAGCTGGGCTTCGTGGCCATGTCCTCGGCCATCGTCACCGCGGTGCGGGTGGTGTCCACCGTCATCCTGCTCATCATCCTGCTCGTCATCGGCAACACGCTGGCCATGGGCGTGCGCGAGCGCACCCGGGACATCGCCACCCTGCGCGCCCTGGGCTTCCGCCCGCGCACCGTGGTGGCGCTGGTGCTGGCCGAATCCTCCGTCATCGGCCTGTGCTCCGCGGCGCTGGGCGTGACGGCCGCGCCGGTGCTGGTGAACGTCTTCACGAAGCTCATCGCCTCGCGGTTCGGCCCGATGCCGGACCACCTCACGCGCGGGCACACGCTCTGGGTCTCCGCGCTCGCGGCGGTGGCGGTGTCCCTGCTGGCGGGCGTGGGGCCGGCCCTGCGCGCGGTGCGGCTGCCGGTGGCGGAAGGCCTGAGGAGGGTGGCCTGAGCGATGGTGCCGCTCTTCTACAACACCCGCAGCCTGTGGGCGCGCCGGCTGTCCACCGGCCTCACGGTGGTGGGGCTGGGGCTGGTCGTCTTCGTCTTCTCCGCGGTGCTGATGCTGGCCAACGGCATCGAGTCCGCGCTGGCCTCCGGTGGGGACGCGTCCAACGTCGTCGTGCTGCGCAAGGGGGCCACCAGCGAGCTGGTCAGCGGCGTGGAGCGGGACGCGGTGCGCATCCTCACCACGGATCCCCAGGTGGCGTCCGGGCCGGACGGCATGCCGCTGGTGGCCGGGGAGCGGGTGGTGCTGCTGACGCTGCCCAGCGGCCGCACGCAGGCGATGAACACGTCGGCGCGTGGCATCAGCGCGGAGAGCTTCGCGGCGCGGCCGGAGGTCCAGCTCGTCTCCGGGCGCAGGCCCCTGCCGGGCACCAACGAGGTGGTGCTGGGCCGCTCGCTCGTCGGGACCTCGCCGGAGGCCGCGCTGGGAGGGGAGCTGCGCTTCGCCCGGCAGCGCTGGCCGGTGGTGGGCGTCTTCGCCGCGAGGGGCGGCGCCTTCGAGTCCGAGGTGTGGGCGGACGCCATGCGCCTGGGCACGGCCTTCGGGCGCGACGACTACAGCTCCGCGGTGGTGCGGCTGCGCTCGCCCGCGGAGGTGGACGCCTTCGTGAAGCGCGTGGAGGCCAACCCGCGCTTCACGCTGGAGGCCAGGCCGGAGCCGGCGTACTGGGCGGACCAGGCCAGCGGGCTGGCCGCCTTCATCCGCGTGCTGGGCCTCTTCGTGTCCTTCGTCTTCAGCGTGGGCGCGGTGCTGGGGGCGATGATCACCATGTACGCCCAGGTGGCGACGCGCGTCGCGGAGCTGGGGATGCTGCGCGCGGTGGGCTTCCGGCGGCGCAGCGTGCTGGCCAGCGTGGTGGTGGAGTCCGCCATGCTGGGCGCGGCCGGAGGGGTGCTGGGCGCGCTGGGGGCGCTGGCCACGCGGTGGATCCACATCCGCACGCTCAACTTCCAGACGTTCGCGGCGGTGAGCTTCGGCTTCTCCCCCACCCCCGCCATCCTGCTGGGCGCGCTGCTGTTCGGCACGGGGATGGGGCTTTTGGGCGGGCTCTTGCCCGCGCTGCGCGCCGCGCGCCTGTCCATCCTGGACGCGCTGCGCGCCTGAAGGCCATGAACACCTCTCCCCAGCCACAGGACGAGCACCACGGGCTTCCTGCCATGTGGGGCCGGGCGCTCCTGCTGGGACTGCTGCTCGCTGGCCTCGCGCTGCTCGCGTCCTCGGAGGCGTTCCAGTCCCTGCTGCGCCGGGCCGTGGACGCGGCCGCGCCCGTCATCTCCACGCATCCCGTCTGGGGCGCGGTGCTCTTCGTCCTGCTCTCCTGCCTGTCGGCGATGCTGGCCTTCTTCTCCAGTGCGCTGCTGCTGCCGGTGGCGCTCCAGGCCTGGGGAAAGGCGGTCTGCGCGCTCCTGCTCTGGTTGGGCTGGATGCTGGGCGGCGCTTGCGCCTACGGCATCGCCCGCGCATGGGGCAGGCCCGTCATCCGCCGGCTCACCTCCGCAAGCATGCTCGCCCGTTACGAGGAGCGCATCTCCCGGCGCACGCCCTTCGGGGTGGTGCTCCTCTTCCAGCTCGCAGTCCCTTCCGAAATCCCGGGCTACGTGCTCGGCCTCGCGCGCTATGGGCTGCGCCGCTATCTGGCCGTGCTCGCCCTGGCGGAGCTCCCCTACGCGGTGGGCACCGTCTACCTGGGCGCCAGCCTCCTGGAGCGGCGCACCCCCGTGCTGCTGGGACTGGGGGCGGCTGGCATCCTCGTCGCCCTGTGGGCCTTCCACCTGCTGCGCAAGCGCCTGGGGCAACAGTCCTCTCGCCCCTGAGCCCGACCCAACTCGGGAGGGAGGATCACAGCGGCGCCGCTCACGGGTCGTAGCAGGGACCGCACTGGCGGACCTCGACGGTGGACCACTCCGCCGCGGGGCACTGCGTGGCCCATTCCACCGCCTCCTCGCGCGTCTCCACGTTGATGAGGAAGAAGCCGCCGATGATCTCCTTGGACTCCGTGAACGGCCCGTCGCTGAAGCTCAGCTTCCCGTCGCGCCGCTCCACCCGGATGCCCTCCTCGTCCGAACGCAGGGAGTCCGCCGCCACGAGGATGCCGCGCTCCTGGAGCGCCGCCCCGAAGCCCAGCATCCGCTGCATCCGGTCCGCCGAGACGCGCTTCTCTTCCGCCGTCTGGGACTTCCCTCCAATGGTCTGCCTCACCACCAGCATGTACGCCATGGCCTGCTCCTTCCGAGGCTCCGTCAGTCAGTTCCCCACTGCCACGGCGCGGGGACCCGCGTCCACCGTGACGTCCACCGGTGGAGCGGCGGAGGACCAGAGCTGCTCGGGAAGCGCCCCGAACGTGTCCGGCACCGCATGGACGGCGTAGACGCATTCGTGGACGTTGTCACCCAGCCTGCAGAGCAATTCACATCGCTCCGCGTGGAGGTCCACCTCGTAGAGCGCGGTGGGACATTGACTTCCCACGATGAAGCGCTGACCTCCCAGCGGCGCCAGTCCACGCGCGAAGGCCCGCGGCGTGCCGGGAATCTCCACCTGACGCCGCCTGCGTCCATCCATCCCCAGGCTCACGAGCTGGGAGGAATGCGTGTCGTTGAAGAGGAGCGAGTCTTCGTTCCAGAGCAGGTTGTGGTTGGGAATCTTCACCCCTTCCTGACGCGCCACGATGCGCGCCGGTCCATCCTCCGGCAGCAGCACGCCCAGCCACGTGCACGATGAATACCGGGCGCCCAGGAAGCGCATCGCGAACATGCGCGAGGGCTTCGCCAGCCGCGTGTCCAGGCCCAGGCCCTTGAGGGCCTTTCCGGGCAGGCCCAGCAGGCTCTGGAACCTGCGTGTCGCCCCAGACGCCACGAAGCCGAAGGACAGCAACAATCCTTCCGGCGCGCGTGCCACGCTGTTGATGTGGACGAAGTCATAGATCGGCGGAAGCTGCCGGGGATCCCGGTAGTCCACTTCCGCCGCCTCCCTCGCCCAGGCCTCGAGCCCCAACGCCTCCGCCAGCTGGGAGTCCTGCCGCCAGCTCCACGAGCGCAGCAGCCGGCCATCCCACCCGACCTTGGTCAGCGCGTCCGACGCCGTCGCCGTCACCCACACGCCATCCGGCTCCACCAGGATGTCGTGGATCTCGCCGAAGAGCGGATGTGACAACTCCGCCACCTGGTTCCACTGCCGGTCGAAGACATACAGCCGGTCCGTCATCGCGATCACGAAGCGGTCCTCGGTGCAGCCCATGCCCCGCCCTCCCCGGAGCCCTCCCCGGGGGTTGGGATCGTACTGACGGAAGCGGCTCTCCGGGATGGGCCACGTCTTCAGCACGCGGCGCTCCTTCCTGCTGACCCACCGCACGAAGCCGCTGCATTCACCTGAGCCGGAAACACGAACAACGGAGGTCACCAACAGGGTGTCGGACATGGGTGCGGGAGCATCTGTGACGGGGTTGGAGGTTTTCACGGGTTCACGTCACAGGCCGGACGCGTACCCCTCGGGACGCAGCGTCAGCACGCCCCGGGAGAACAGGCCCTGCAGCAGCGCCTGATCGGCCTCGTTCATGTCGCTGAGCACCTGGCCCATGGAGCGGTCCAGCGAGGCCTTGAGGATGGCCAGCTCGCGAGGCTCCAGCGTCTGCCGCTCGAAGTCGCTGACCACGCGCCCCGTCCCCTCCTCCAGGCGGCGCACCAGGGGGCTCTGCTTCACGACGAGCGACTCGAAGGGCCGGGGCGCCGGCCGCGGCGCGTCCAGGTGCGCCAGGGCCTTGCGCCAGGTGCGCGTGAAGCTGGCGCGGTCGTAGTTGCGCGCGAGGTATTCGCGGCCCCGCGCGCACTCCTGCGTGACGCGCTCGCGCGAGCGGACGTCCTCCAGGATGGCGTTCGCGACCTCCTGGAAGGAGAACGGGTCGCCAAAGGCCATGTCCACGTTGTCGAAGACGCGGATGCCGTGGCCCGGCGGCACGCTGAAGCGGTTGTTGCCAATGCCGTTCGTGTAGACGGGGCAGCCCTGGTAGACGGACTCCAGCGGATAGAAGCCGAACGGCTCCGGGTAGATGTTGAAGGAGAGCCCGAACTTCGTGAGCTCGAAGAGCTTGAAGAGCGCGGCCTGGTTGAGGAAGCGCACCGGGATGAGCAGATCGGAGATCTTGAAGCCCATCGCGTCCAGCATGGACCGGGCGGCGCTCACGTCGTACGGGAAGCCGTGCGCGTACGAGTAGTCGATGAGGGCGAAGTCCTCGGCGTCGACGATGAGCCGGTAGCGCGGCCCGTTCGCCTCCCGCGATTGCATGTTGAGGTGCAGGAGGATGTTGAGGACGGCGTACCAGTCCGGCTTGCGGGGCTGCAGCGCGTGGCCCAGCACGTCGCCCGCGTCCAGCGCCTCCTGGACCTGGGGAGGAATCTGGGCGCCCTGCATGCGGGCGTCACCGGTGGCGCTGGCGACGCAGGGCAGGCCCGCGTGGAAGTCCACGACCTTGTCGAAGCCGGAAGGATCCAGGCAGGTGCGGCGCTTCACATCGGGCAGCGTCAGCAGGCTGATGAGCGCCTCGCGCATGTACGGTGAGTAGGCGGTGTAGAGGTCCACCGCGGGATTGCCCAGCCAGAGGGACTGTCCGCCCACGAGCCCGTGGAAGAGCACCACGGAGCGGCGTGCGATGCGCTGGCTCGGCGGATGGATCCACAGGCCCATGTCACAGAAGATGGCGAGGTCCGCGGGAGGCTCCGCCAGGATGCGGCGCAGCCGGTCGGCGGTCGCGACGGGCATGGGCGTGTCGGCGGGGCCCAGGCGGCTCTTGAAGTGGGTGGTCACCTCGTGCCCCTGCTCCTTCAGGTCCTCCAGGATCAGGCCGTTGATGACGCCGCCGGCGGTCCGGAACGGCTCGGACTCCGTGAAGAGATTGACCCGCTGCTGCGTCATGGCTGATTCCTCGCGTTGGATGGGGGGAAGGCTTCACAGAAGGACTGCAGCACCTGTCGCCACTCGTGAAGGAGCTCGGCGATGGTGTCCGGCCGGAACAGGTCGACCTTGTATTCGAGCGTGGCGATGAGGCCGCCGGGCGTGTCGGAGACCCCGAGCTTCAAGTCGTAGAGCGTCCAGCCGCGGCTGCGCATCAGCGGGCGCACCGCGAGGCCGGGCACCTGGGGGCCGTTGCCTTCGCGGTCGGAGAAGGTGAAGCCGATGCGGCAGAGCCCGGGCAGCACCCGGACCAGCTCCGCGTGGGGCAACCCCTGGTGCGCGAACGCCTCCAGGTAGGCCGTGCGGACACGGGCCAGGGCTTCGCGCGGCGCGAGCCCCTGCTCCATCCGGGTGCGGATGACCAGGTAGCCGGCGAACATGCCGATCAGCGGCTCCAGCTCCGGGCGCGGACGCTGGGCGTGCGCGAAGCCGACGCGGATGTCCTCCTGCCCGGCCCTGCGCGACAGCAGGACCTGGAACGCGGACAGCAGCACCATGAACAGCGTCACGCCCTCGGCGCGGCAGAGCTGCTTCAACCGCGCGACGAGCTCCGGCGGCAGCACGAGGTCGAGGCTCGCGCCGCGCAGCGACTCCTGCGCCGGACGTGGGAAGTCCAGGGGGAGCCGCACGTCCTCAGGCGGCCCCGCCAGCTTCCCGGACCAGTACGTCCGCAGCCGCTCCAGCGCGCCGTCGTTCAGCCACGCGTGCTGCCAGCGGGTGAAGTCCTGGTACTGGATGGGCAGCTCCGGCAGGGGCGACTCGCGGCCCTCGCGGAAGGCGGCGTAGAGCACCGCGAGCTCACCCGCGAAGACGGAGAAGGAGACGAAGTCCGTCACGGCGTGGTGCATGTTGACCAGCAGCACGTGCTGCTCGGCGCCGAGACGGTACAGGTGGCAACGCAGCAGCGGTCCGCGCTCCAGGTCGAAGGGGCGGTCCATCTGCGCGCCTGCACGGCGCAGGGCCTCCGCTTCCCGCTCCGCCTCCGGCAGCGTGTCGAGCTTCTCCACCTCGAAGGGAATGGGCCCGGGCGGCAGGATGTGCTGCCGGGGCTTGCCGTCCACGGTGGGGAACGTCGTTCGCAGGCTCTCGTGACGGCGGACGATCTCCTCGACGCCACGCTTCATGGCCGCCACGTCCAGCATGCCGCCCAGGCCGAGGACGACCGGGGACGCGTTGTGCGCGCTGTCGGCGCCGCCCTGCTCGGGAGACCAGTAGACCTCCTGGCTGAACGACAGCGGCAGCGTGTCGGTGGGCGAGGTCGGAACGACCGGCGGAAGCGGCTTCGCGCCTTCCGGGGTGCCAGACGCCTGGAGCAGCTCCGCCAGCGCGAGCACCGTGGGACGTTCGAAGAGATCCGCCAGCGCGAGCTCCCTGCCAAAGAGCGCTCCGAGCCGCGTCACGACCTGCGTCGCGATGAGGGAGTGACCACCGAGGTCGAAGAAGTTGTCGGTCAGTCCGACGCGTTCGACCTTGAGCAGCTCCGCCCACTGGTCCGCGATGAGCTGCTCTACGGGTGTACGCGGCGCGGTGAAGACGTGCGCGCGCGGCGTGGCATCCGCGGTCAGCGCGGGCAGCTTCGCGCGGTCCACCTTCCCGCTGGACGTCAGCGGCAGGGCCTCCAGCGTGCCGTAGGCCGTGGGCACCATGTGCTCCGGTACACGCTCGCGCAGCCATTCGCGCAAGGCCGCCGTCTCCACGTCGCCCACCACGTAGGCCCACAGCTTCGTGCCCGTGGCGTCCTTCTTCGCCACCACCGCCGCCTGCTTCACCGCCGGGTGCGTGGCCAGCACGCCTTCGACTTCGCCCACCTCCAGCCGCATGCCGCGCACCTTCACCTGCCCGTCGCGCCGGCCTACGTACTCCACGTCTCCGTCTTCACCCCAGCGCACCAGGTCGCCCGTGCGGTAGAGGCGGCTGCTGGCTTCACCGCTGAAGCCGTCCGGCAGGAAGCGCTCCGCCGTCAGCGCGGGCTGGCCCAGGTAGCCACGTGCGAGGCCCGCGCCTCCCACGTACAGCTCGCCCACCACACCCACGCCCACGGGGCGCTGCGCTTCGTCCAGCACGTACAGCCGCACGTTCCCCAGCGGCTTGCCCACCGTCACCCGCTCTGGTGAGAGCGACGTCGCCACGCTGGCGCAGACCGTCACTTCCGTCGGGCCGTAGCCGTTGAGCATCCGCCGGCCTTCGCTCCACTTGCGCACCAGTGCAGCGGGCACGGCCTCACCCGCGGAGATGAGCGTGCGGATGCCTTCCAGCCCTCCGTCCTGCACCTGGCCCAGCACCGAAGGCGTCAGCGTCACCACCGTCGCGCCCAGGCTCTTCACCGTCGCTTCCAGTGCGCCTCCGGGCATCAGCGCTTCTCGCGGCGCCAGACACAGGCTCGCTCCGGCTGCCAGCGTCGAGAAGACCTCCGCCACCGAGGCGTCGAAGCCCGGTGAGGCGTACTGCAGCACCCGGTCCTCGGGCTTCACGCCGTGCGCTTCCGCCACTGCGTGCGCCATGTTCGCCAGGCTGCCGTGGCGCACCATCACGCCCTTGGGCTTGCCCGTGCTTCCCGACGTAAAGAGCACGTACGCCAGCGACTCCGGCCCCACCCTCTTCGCGGGCCGCGTCTTCGGCTGCGTCGCCACCTGACGCGCATCCGCGTCCACGAAGGCGAGCACGGCGTTGCCCGTGGGCAGTTCGTCCGCCAGTTCTTCGCGGGTCAACACCAGCGCGACGCCAGACTCTTCGAGCAGCTCGCCCACTCGCATCGCCGGCAGCGTGACGTCCACCGGCACGAAGGCTCCTCCCGCCTTCAGCACCGCCAGCATCCCCACCACCCATTCCACACTTCGCTCCACCAGCAGGCCCACCCTCACCTCCGGGCCCACTCCCTGGCCCTTGAGGTGATGCGCCAGCTGATTCGCGCGAACCTCCAGCTCCGCGTAGCTCACCCCTCCGGCTTCCGTCCGCACCGCCTCCGCTTCCGGCCGCGCGTCCACCACCGCTTCGAAGACTTCGTGCCCGCACTCATCCTTCGGGCCGTACGTCTTCCCCGTGCGGTTCCATGCCTCCACCACCTGGCGGCGCTCCTCCGCCCCCATCCACTCCACGTCCCCGACCCGCTGCTCCGGCTTCTCCACCAGCGCTCGCACCACGCGCTCGAAGCCTTCCATCCACCGGCGGACCGTCCGCTCCTCGTACAGGTCCGTGCTGTACTCCCACAGCCCTGTCAGCCCCTCCGCTCCCTCCGTGAAGGAGACGATGAGGTCCAACTTCGCGGTGCCGGTCTCGAAGTCGACGCCGCGCAGACTCAGCCCCGGCAGCCGAAGCTCCGGCACGGGCGCGTTCTGGAGCAACAGCTTCACCTGGAAGAGCGGCGCGTGGCCCAGGCTGCGCTCCGGGTTGATTGCCTCCACCAGCTTCTCGAAGGGCACGTGCTGGTGCGCGTAGGCGGAGAGCGTTGTCTCACGCACCCCGCCAAGCAGCTCCCGGAAGCTCGCGCCCCGCTCCACGCGGGTGCGGAGCACGAGCTGGTTGATGAAGAAGCCGATGAGCCCTTCCACTTCGCGGTGATCGCGGCCCGCGACGTCCGTGCCGATGACGATGTCCTCGCGGCCGGACAGGTGGGACAGCAAGGCGTTGAAGGCCGCCAGCAGCACCATGAACGGCGTGACGCCCTCGCTCCGGGCCAGCCGCCGGACTCCCTCCTGAAGCTCCAGGGGCATGCGCTGCACACGGTGCGTGCCCCGGTGGGTCTGCACCGCCGGGCGCGGATGATCCGCGGGCAGCTCCAGCAGCGCCGGTGCTCCATCGAGCCGCGCCTTCCACCAGCCCAGCTCCGACGCCAGACGTTCCTCGCTCAGCCAGCTCCGCTGCCACGCGGCGTAGTCCGCGTACTGCACCGCCAGCTCCGGCAACGAGGGCTCCTCACCGCCGAGGTACGCCGGATAGAACGCCCCAAGTTCCCGCAGCAGGATCCCCGTGGACCACGCGTCGGACACGATGTGGTGCATCGTGAGCAGCAGCACATGCTCCGTCGCGCCGAGCTTCAGCAGCACCCCGCGGACCAGGGGTCCCTGCGACAGGTCGAACGGCTTCCGGGCCTCCTCCTCCGCCAGACGCAGCACTTCCGCGTGACGCCTGGATTCGTCCAGGGCGTTCAGGTCGCGCACTTCCAGGGGGAGGCGTCCCTCGGTATGGATCTCCTGCACGGGCGTCTGCCGCGACACGGGGAACGTGGTGCGCAGGACCTCGTGCCGCCGGAGGATTTCCGCGAAGCACCGTTCCAGGACGCCTACGTCCAGCGCCCCCGACAGCCGCACCGCCGCCGGCACGTTGTAGAGCGGGCTGCCCGGCTCCAGCCGATCCAGGAACCACAAGCGCTGCTGCGCGAATGACAGCGGCAGCGCTGCCTCACGGCTGACGGGCGACACCGGAGGCATCGCCGACGCGCCTTCGCTTCGGGCTCGGAGTGCATCCACCCGGGCCGCGAGCAGCTCGACGGTAGGCGCATCGAAGACCTGCTGGAGCGGCAACTCGACGCCGAACAGTTCGCGGAGTCGTGAGACCACCTGTGTGCCAATGAGGGAGTGGCCACCGAGGTCGAAGAAGTTGTCGGTCAGTCCGACGCGTTCGACCTTGAGCAGCTCCGCCCACTGGTCCGCGATGAGCTGTTCCACGGGTGTACGCGGCGCGGTGAAGACGTGCGCGCGCGGCGTGGCATCCGCGGTCAGCGCGGGCAGCTTCGCGCGGTCCACCTTCCCGCTGGACGTCAGCGGCAGGGCTTCGAGCGTCCCATAGGCCGTGGGCACCATGTGCTCCGGTACACGCTCGCGCAGCCATTCGCGCAGGGCGGCGGCTTCCACGTCGCCCACCACGTAGGCCCACAGCTTCGTGCCCGTGGCGTCCTTCTTCGCCACCACCGCCGCCTGCTTCACCGCCGGGTGCGTTGCCAGCACGCCTTCGACTTCGCCCACCTCCAGCCGCATGCCGCGCACCTTCACCTGCCCGTCGCGACGGCCTACGTATTCCACGTCTCCGTCCTCGCCCCAGCGCACCAGGTCGCCCGTGCGGTAGAGGCGGCTGCCGGCTTCACCGCTGAAGCCGTCCGGCAGGAAGCGCTCCGCCGTCAGCGCGGGCTGGCCCAGGTAACCGCGTGCGAGGCCCGCGCCTCCCACGTACAGCTCGCCCACTACGCCCACGCCCACGGGACGCTGCGCTTCGTCCAGCACGTACAGCCGCACGTTCCCCAGCGGCTTGCCCACCGTCACCCGCTCCGGTGAAAGCGACGTCGCCACGCTGGCGCAGACCGTCACTTCCGTCGGGCCGTAGCCGTTGAGCATCCTGCGGCCTTCGCTCCACTTGCGCACCAGCGCTGAGGGCACGGCTTCTCCCGCGGAGATGAGCGTGCGGATGCCCTCCAGCCCTCCGTCCTGCACCTGCCCCAGCACTGACGGCGTCAGCGTCACCACCGTCGCGCCCAGCGCCTTCACCGTCGCTTCCAGCGCGCCTCCGGGCATCAGCGCTTCTCGCGGCGCCAGACACAGGCTCGCTCCGGCTGCCAGCGTCGAGAAGACCTCCGCCACCGAGGCGTCGAAGCCCGGTGAGGCGTACTGCAGCACCCGGTCCTCGGGCTTCACGCCGTGCGCTTCCGCCACTGCGTGCGCCATGTTCGCCAGGCTGCCGTGGCGCACCATCACGCCCTTGGGCTTGCCCGTGCTTCCCGACGTAAAGAGCACGTACGCCAGCGACTCCGGCCCCACCCTCTTCGCGGGCCGCGTCTTCGGCTGACGGACGATTCGTGAGCTGTCGTCGTCCAGCAGGACCAGCACGGCGTTGCCCGTAGGCAGTTCATCCGCAAGCGTGGAGTTCGTCAGCACCAGCGCGACGCCGGACTCTTCCAGCAGCTCGCCCACCCGCATCGCGGGCAACGTCACGTCCACCGGCACGAAGGCGCCTCCCGCCTTCAGCACCGCCAGCATCCCCACCACCCACTCCACACTTCTCTCCACCAGCAGACCCACCCTCACCTCCGGGCCCACTCCCAGGCCCTTGAGGTGATGCGCCAACTGGTTCGCCTTTGCGTCTACCTCTGCGTAGCTCACCCCTCCGGCTTCCGTCCGCACTGCCTCCGCTTCCGGCCGCGCGTCCACCACCGCTTCGAAGACTTCGTGCCCGCACTCGTCCTTCGGGCCGTATGCCTTCTGGGTCCGGTTCCACTCCTCCACCACCCGCCGCCGCTCCTCCGCCCCCATCCACTCCACGTCCCCGATTCGCAGCTCCGGCTTCTCCACCAGCGTCCGCACCACGCGCTGGAAGCCGTCCATCCACCTGAGGACCGTCCGCTCCTCGTACAGGTCCGTGCTGTACTCCCAGAGCCCCGTCAGCCCTTCCGCTCCCTCCGTGAGCTGGAGGCTCAGGTCGAGCTTCGCGAGCCCGCTCTCCATCACGATCGGGCGCAGCACGAGCCCGGGGATGTGGACCTCCGACAGCGGCGAGTTCTGGAAGTTGAACGACACCCGGTAGAACGGCGTCTGTCCGGCCTCACGTCCCGGCTGGAGCGCCGCGACGATCTGCTCCAACGGGATGTCCTGCTGCGCGTAGGCCTCCACGCACGTCTTTCGCACGCGCCCGAGCAGCTCCCGCAACGTCGGGTTGCCCGACAGGTCCGTGCGCATCACCACCGTGCTGACGAAGAAGCCGATCAGCCCCTCCACCTCGCGGCGGTTGCGGCCCGCGACGGGCGTGCCCACCGCCACGTCGTACTGCCCGGACTCGTGCGCGAGCACGACCTCCAGGGCCGCCAGCAACACCATGAACGGCGTCACACCTTCCTTCCGAGCATGGGCCTTCAGCGCCTCCCACGGTCCCTGCTGGATGCGGAACGGGAGCGCACCGCCTCGCACGCCGGCCCCCGCTCGCGGATGGTCGGTCGGGAGCTCCAGCATCTCCAGGCCGGTGAGTCGCTCACGCCAGTAGGCGAGCTGCTTCTCCAGCACCGCCTGCTGCGCGCTTCCCCGCTGCCAGACCGCCCAGTCCGCGTACTGGATCTTCGGTGGCGGAAGCGTGGCCTGACGTCCGTGGCTGAAGGCGTCGTAGAGCGCCAGCACCTCCCGCACCAGCACGCCCATGGACCAGATGTCGAAGACGATGTGGTGCAGCACCAGCGCCAGCACATGGTCGTTCGCGTCCAGCCGGATCCACGTCGCGCGCAGGAGCGGGCCCTTCTCCAGGTCGAACGGGCGCAGCATCTCCGCCTTCGCCAGCCGCAGCGCTTCCGCGTCCCGCTCCGGTTCGGGCAGGGCCCGCAGGTCCACCGAGGACACCGTCAGCTCCAGCGTCGGGGCGATGCGCTGCACCGGCTGTCCACGCTCCTGCGTGAACGTCGTGCGCAGCACTTCGTGGCGGTCGACCAGCGCCTGGAGCGCACGCTGGAAGGCCTCCACGTTCAGCGGCCCGGTCGCGCGCAGGACGATGGGCAGGTTGTAGAGCGCGAGCCCTGGCTGGAGCTGATCAATGAACCACAACCGCTGCTGCGCGAACGACAGCGGCGGCGGCAGGGACTTGTCGCGCGAGGGGATGGCATCGGGCGCGGACGCCCCCGCCGCCTCATGCTTCAACCGGCGCATCAGCTCTTCGCGCTTCTCCGGGGAGAGATTGCCAAACCGCTGGACCAACCCGCTCATGGTGCCTTCTCCATCTCCGCCAGCAGCGCCTCGAGCCGGCCCGCGTCGACCTGGGATGCCTGGGCCTCGAGGATCGCGTTCACCACCCCCAGCACCGTGGGCGTTTCAAACAGACCCCGGATGGACACCTCCACCGAGAACAGCTCACGCAGCCGAGACACCACCTGCATGCCCAGCAGCGAGTGACCGCCCAGCTCGAAGAAGTTGTCGTGGATGCCCACCCGGTCCACGCCCAGGAGCTCCTGCCACAGCTCCGCGATCTGCTGCTGGATGGCATCCTCCGGCGCCACGTACGGCGTCCCCAGCGCGGGCCGCGCATGCGCCGAAGCAGGACGCGACCCAGGCGCTCCGGCCACCGCCGCGGCGGCCTCCGAGGGCACGGTGCCCCGCGCCCTGCGCGCCGAGAGCTCTCCCGTGGAGACCAGGAGGCGGCCCCCTTCTCCGAGCCCCAGGATGCGCTGGAACGCGCGCGCACCCTCCTCCAACGTGAGGCCCAACCGCCCGGCCTCCTCGGTCCAACCGTCCCAGTCGACGGACAGCCACGGCGTCTCGCCGTGCCGCGCCTGCTCCGCGGCGAAGGCGTCCAGGAAGTGGTTGGCGGACGCATAGGCCGCGAAGCCCAGACCGCCCAGCACCGTGGACAGCGACGACTGGAGCATCACGAAGTCCAGCGGCTCCGCCTTCAGTGCGCGGGTCAGCGCGAGGAGCCCATGCACCTTGGCCTCGAACAACAGGCCGCAGCGCGACGGCACCACCTCCGAGACGAGCACGTTCGCCGGAGCGCCCACCACGCCCGCGGCGTGGATGACCCCGTGCAGGGCACCGAAGCGCTCGCGGGCCAGGGCCACCATGCGCTGGCAGTCCTCGTCGGAAGTCACATCCGCCGATACCACCAGCACCTCCGCGCCCTGCCGCTCCAGGTCCTCCAGCACGCGCAGCTTGCGAGACGTGGCGTCCTCGTGGCCGTGCTCGGCCTGCCACGCGGTCCAGGCTTCACGTGGCGGCAGTCCGGTGCGGCCCACCAGCACCAGCCGCGCCCGGACCTCCGTCGCCAGCCGCGACGCGAGCGCCAGGCCCATGCGGCCCAATCCGCCAGTGATGAGGTAGACGCCGCCCTCGCGAAGCAGGCCGCGCGTGGACACGTCCGGCAGGGACACCGGCGCGAAGTCCTCCACCCAGCGGTGACGGCCTCGCAGCGCCACCACCGCGTCGCGCGGATCCGACTCCAGCTCCGCCACCAGCGTGTCCAGCCACATCCGTGCGCTGGCGCTCCCCTCCTTCGGCGGCACCGTGACGTCCACCGCGCGACAACGCCAGCCGGGCCCGAGCTCCTGCGGCAGCACGCGGCATGGCCCCAACGCCAGGGCCTGCGCCGGATCCAGCGGCTCCTCTCCGGTGACGTCGTGAGCACCGGCGGTCACGACCGTCAGCGACGTGACCCCGCCGGGCCAACGTGCCTCCATCGCGCGCGCCAGGTACAACGGCGGATAGAAGCTCCGGGCAATCGCCGCCTCCACATGCGCCGTGCTCCCGGGAGCATGGCCCGCGAGCGCCCATCCATCCAGGAAGGCCACCCGCTCCGGCCGCGCGTCTCCCAGTGCCTCCAGCAGCCAGGCGTGGTGTTCCGGCCGCGTCCCGTCCATCGCGAAGCGATCCGCCGCCAGCGGCAGGAAGTCGCTCCCGGGCACCACCTCCACCACGGAGCATCCGCTCCGCCGCAGCCGCTCCGCGACCGCCGTCCCCGGTCCGTCCACGAAGAGCAGCCAGCCGCCGTTCGCGCGCGAGGGCTCCGCACGCCGCGCCTGCTTCCAGGCCAGCGAATAGAACCAGCCCGCGGTCTCCGGCCGCTTCGTCACCCGGCCGCGCGTGTCGTGCGTGTCCTTCGCGGGGCGGGCCTCCACCCAGTAGCGCTGACGCTCGAAGGGATAGGTGGGAAGGGGCACGCGCCGCCGGGCTTCGGGGCCGTACAGCTTCGTTCCATCCAGGCGCACGCCGGACAGCCACAACCGTCCCGCGGCGCCCAGCAGGGCCTCCAGGTCCGTGCGTGTTTCCTGGGCGTGTCGCATGGACGCGACCACCACGGAAGGCGCCGGCGAGGCACGCCGCGCCAGGGTCGCCAGGGTGTTGCCCGGCCCGACCTCCAGCAGCGCGCGCGACGGTTCCTCCATCAGCGTGCGGATGCCCTGCGCGAAGCGCACCGGGCGGCGCAGGTGCTCGACCCAGTAGTCCGGGCTGCGCGCCTGCTCGGGGGTGATCCACGTGCCGGTGACGTTGGAGACCCACGGGAGCGTGGGTTCGGACCAGCGCACCGCGCGGAGGCGCTCGGCGAAGGCGCCCAGGATGGGGGCCATCATCGACGAGTGAAAGGCGTGCGACGTGTGCAGCCGCCGGCACGCAACGCGGCTCTGCTCCAGACGCGTGGCCAGGCGGTCGACGGACTCCATCGGCCCCGAGACGACGCACAGCGATGGCGCGTTGACGGCCGCCAGCGACAGCTCCTTCCCCAGCAGCTCCTGGACCTGGGCCTCCGGCAGCGACACGGAGAGCATGGCCCCGGGGGGAAGCTGCTCGATGAGCGCGCCCCGCGCGGCGATGAGCGACAGCGCATCCTCCAACTTCAGCACGCCCGCGAGACAGGCCGCGACGTACTCACCCACGCTGTGTCCCAGCATCGCCCGAGGCTTCACGCCCCAGGCCATCCACGTGCGGGCCAGCGCGTAGGAGACAGCGAAGAGCGCGGGCTGGGTGAGCGCGGTGCGGCGCAGCTGGCGATCCGCCTCGATGTCCGCGTCCCGGGCCAGCAGGAGCGGACGCAGGTCCAGCTTGAGCGTGGGCAGCAGGAGGTCGCAGCACGCATCCAGGTGCTTGCGGAACACCGGGAGTTGTTCGTGGATCCCGCGCGCCATGCCGGCGAACTGGGCGCCCTGCCCCGGGAACAGGAAGGCCGTCTGCCGCTCCACGGCGGCCTCGTGCAGGGTGAGCAGCCGCGACTCGTCCCGTGACGTGAGGACCTGTCGGGCATCCTCTCCGTCGCGGCAGACGATGGCGCGCCGGTGTTCGAAGCGGCGGCGGCCCACCATCAGCGTGTGCGCCACGTCCGCCAGCTCCAGCTCCGGATTCCGGGTCAGGTGGGACGCGAGCTGTTCGGTCGCCACGTCCAGGGCCGCCTCGCTGCGTGCGGACAGCAGCAGCAGGTGCGCGGAGCGCGAGCTGGAGGCGGTCTCGATGGAGGGCGCCTCCTCCAAGATGACGTGCGCGTTGGTGCCACCGATGCCGAACGAGCTGACGCCCGCGCGCCTCGGAGCGCCGTGGGGCGGCGCCCAGGGGCGCAGCGTGTTGTTGACGAAGAACGGACCGGCCGCGAAGTCGATGACCGGGTTGGGACGCTCGAAGTGCAGGCTGGGCGGGAGCTGCTGGTGGCGCAGCGCCATCACGACCTTGATCAACCCCGCGACGCCCGCAGCCGTATCCAGGTGGCCGATGTTCGTCTTCAGCGAGCCCAGCGCGATGGTGCCCGGCGCGTTCGCCCGCGAGCGGAACGCCTGGTTGAGGGCGGAGACCTCGATGGGATCGCCCAGCGGCGTCGCCGTCCCGTGGGCCTCGACGTACTGGATGTCCCCGGGCTTCACGCCAGCCACGCCGAGCGCCTCGGAGATGACGGCGGCCTGACCTTCCGCGCCCGGCGCCGTGTAGCCGGCGCGGCCCGCTCCGTCGTTGTTGACCGCGGAGCCCCGGATGACCGCGTGGATGGTGTCGCCCTGCGCGAGCGCGTCCGTCAACCGCTTGAGCACGACGATGCCCGCGCCCGACCCGCGCACGGTGCCCTGGGCCCTGGCGTCGAAGGCGCGGCAGTGCCCGTCCGGAGACAGGATGTCGCCCTCCTGGGCCAGGTAGCCGGCGCGCTGCGGAAGCGAGAGGGACACGCCGCCCGCGAGCGCCACGCTGGACTCCCCCGACAGCAGGGACTGGCACGCGAGGTGGACGGCCACGAGGGACGACGAGCACGCGGTCTGCACCGCGATGCACGGCCCGCGCAGGCCCAGCTTGTGCGCCACGCGCGTGGGCAGGAAGTCCTTCTCGTTGCTGATTCCGACCTGGTACGTGCCGACCGACCCGAGCAGCTCCCGCTGGGGAATCAGCTGCGAGTAGAGGTACGCGGGCGCGCCCGTGCCGGCGAACAGCGCCACGGCCTTGGGCCAGGACTCGGCGTCGTAGCCCGCGTGCTCCAGTGCCTCCCAGGCGCACTCGAGGAAGAGCCGGTGCTGCGGGTCGAGGATCTCCGCCGCGCGAGGGCTCAGGCCGAAGAAGGCCGCATCGAACTTGTCCACGTCCGCCAGCGGATACGCCGCGCGGACATATCCGGGCCGGGACGCGAGCGCCGGATCCACTCCGGCCGCCTCCAGGTCCCGGTCGTCCAGGGCGACGAAGGACTCCACGCCATCCCGCACGTTGCGCCAGAGCGTGTCCACGTTCTCCGCGCCCGGGAAACGGCCACTCATGCCGACGATGGCGATGGCTTCCTCTGAGACTTCGGCCTGCTCACTCATCGGCATCCTCCTGCGTCGACACTTCGACCTGCTGCCGGGCCTTCCGGCGTTGGCCGGCGCGCGCCCTGCGTTGCGCGAACTCCTCCTCGACGGCGGCTTCGTTCGGCGCGTCCATCTGCTCCGAGCGTTCCTGGACCCGCGCGACGAGCGCCGCGATGTTGGAGAACTGGAACAACTCCGCGAGCGGCACTTCGACCTTGAGCAACCCGCGCATGCGGCTGTGCAACTGCACGAGCAACAGCGAGTTGCCCCCCAGGTCGAAGAACCGATCCTCCAGGCCGACGCGCTCGACGCCGAGCACCTCCTGCCAGAGGGCCGTGAGGTTGCGCTCCAGCTCCGTCGTCGGCGGCACGAAGGCTCGCGTGCGCATGGCATCCGCCGACAGCGCGGGCAGCTTCGCGCGGTCCACCTTCCCGCTGGACGTCAGCGGCAGGGCTTCGAGCGTCCCATAGGCCGTGGGCACCATGTGCTCCGGTACGCGCTCGCGCAGCCACTCGCGCAGGGCCGCCGTCTCCACGTCGCCCACCACGTAGGCCCACAGCTTCGTGCCCGTGGCGTCCTTCTTCGCCACCACCGCCGCCTGCTTCACCGCCGGGTGCGTTGCCAGCACGCCTTCGACTTCGCCCACCTCCAGCCGCATGCCGCGCACCTTCACCTGCCCGTCGCGACGGCCTACGTATTCCACGTCTCCGTCCTCGCCCCAGCGCACCAGGTCGCCCGTGCGGTAGAGGCGGCTGCCGGCTTCACCGCTGAAGCCGTCCGGCAGGAAGCGCTCCGCCGTCAGCGCGGGCTGGCCCAGGTAGCCACGTGCGAGGCCCGCGCCTCCCACGTACAGCTCGCCCACCACGCCCACGCCCACGGGACGCTGCGCTTCGTCCAGCACGTACAGCCGCACGTTCCCCAGCGGCTTGCCCACCGTTACGCGCTCCGGTGAAAGCGACGTCGCCACGCTGGCGCAGACCGTCACCTCCGTCGGGCCATAGCCGTTGAGCATCCGCCGGCCTTCGCTCCACTTGCGCACCAGTGCAGCGGGCACGGCCTCACCCGCGGAGATGAGCGTGCGGATGCCTTCCAGCCCTCCGTCCTGCACCTGGCCCAGCACCGAAGGCGTCAGCGTCACCACCGTCGCGCCCAGGCTCTTCACCGTCGCTTCCAGTGCGCCTCCGGGCATCAGCGCTTCTCGCGGCGCCAGACACAGGCTCGCTCCGGCTGCCAGCGTCGAGAAGACCTCCGCCACCGAGGCGTCGAAGCCCGGTGAGGCGTACTGCAGCACCCGGTCCTCGGGCTTCACGCCGTGCGCTTCGGCCACTGCGTGCGCCATGTTCGCCAGGCCGCCGTGACGCACCATCACGCCCTTGGGCTTGCCCGTGCTTCCTGACGTGAAGAGCACGTACGCCATGCTCTCCGGCGACATGTTCTTCGTGGGACGGGCCGTGGGGTGCTTCGCCAACTGCACAGCATCCGCGTCCATGAGGACCACAGGGGTGTGTGGATTGGGAACGAGCGCCGCGAAGCGCTGAGACGTCAGCACCAGGGCGACACCGGACTCTTCGAGCAGCTCGCCCACTCGCATCGCCGGCAGCGTGACGTCCACCGGCACGAAGGCTCCTCCCGCCTTCAGCACCGCCAGCATCCCCACCACCCACTCCACACTTCGCTCCACCAGCAGGCCCACCCTCACCTCCGGGCTCACTCCCTGGCCCTTGAGGTGATGCGCCAACTGGTTCGCCTTGGCCTCTACCTCCGCGTAGCTCACCCCTCCGGCTTCCGTCCGCACCGCCTCCGCTTCCGGCCGCGCGTCCACCACCGCTTCGAAGGCTTCGTGTCCGCACTCATCCTTCGGGCCGTACGTCTTCCCCGTGCGGTTCCACTCCTCCACCACCCGCCGCCGCTCCTCCGCCCCCATCCACTCCACGTCCCCGACCCGCTGCTCCGGCTTCTCCACCAGCGCTCGCACCATGCGCTCGAAGCCTTCCATCCACCGGCGGACCGTCCGCTCCTCGTACAGGTCCGTGCTGTACTCCACCGAGCCCGCGAAGCCGTCCTCCTGCTCCGTGAGGGACAGCGCGAGGTCGAACTTCGAGGCCTGACGCGCCAGCGCGTACGGCGCCGCCGACAACCCTGGCACCGCCCACGGTGTCACCGGCGTGTTCTGCAGCGTGAAGAGGACCTGGAACAGCGGGTGCCGCGCCAGGTCGCGCGCGGGCTGCAACGCCTCCACCAGCTTCTCGAACGGCACGTCCTGGTGCGCGTACGCTCCCAGCGTCGTCTCCCGCACCTGCGCCAGCAGCTCCCGGAAGCTCGCCCCGCTCTCCACCCGCGTGCGCAGCACCAGCGTGTTCACGAAGAAGCCGATGAGCCCCTCCGTCTCCACACGCTGCCGCCCCGCGATGGGCGTTCCCACGCTCACGTCGTCCTGACCCGCGTGCCTGGCCAGCACCACCTGCCACGCCGCCAGCAGCACCATGAACGGCGTCACGCCCTCCTGCTTCGCCAGCGCCTTCACCGACCCCGCCAGCGACCGCGGCAGGTGCACATCGAGGCTCGCGCCCGCGGACGAGGGCACGACGGGCCGGGGCTTGTCGGTGGGCAACTCCAGCGCCGCGGGCGCTCCCGCGAGCCGCTGCCGCCACCACCCCAACTGCTCTTCCAGCGCCCCGCCCTCCAGCCACTCGCGCTGCCATGCCGCCCAGTCCGCGTACTGCACCTCCAGCGGTTCCTCCTGCGCCGTGGTGCCCTTCACCTTCGCCTCGTACGCCCGGCCCACCTCCCGCACCATCACGCCCATCGACCAGCCGTCGGACACGATGTGGTGCATCACCAGCACCAGCACGTGCTCGCCCTCACCCTCCTTCACCAGCAGGGCCCGCATCAGGGGCCCTGCCTCCAGGTCGAACGGCCGCTGCGCCTCCTCGGTCGCCACCCGTGCCGTCTCCCGTGCGCGGTCCCTGATCCCGCTCACGTCCACCCGCCGCAGGGCGAAGGACGTGTCGGAGGCGATGCGCTGGAACGGGCGTCCTTCCACCGAGCCGAAGGTCGTGCGAAGCGCTTCGTGCCGCTGGACGACGTGCGTGAACGCCTGCTCCAGCGCGTTCACTTCCAGCGGCCCCTTCAGCCGCAGCGCGGCCTGGATGTTGTACGCAGCGCTTCCGGGCGTGAGCTGATCCAGGAACCACAGCCGCTGCTGTGCGAAGGACAGCGGCAACGGCTCCCCTTCACCCCGGGCCCTCGACGAAATCCGAGCGATGGCCTCCGACCCGCTCTTCGCTCCGAGCGCCGCATCCAGCCACTGCCCCAGCGAAGCCACCGTCGGATGTTCGAAGAGCTCGCGCAGCGGCACCTTCAGGGGGAACACCGCGTGCAGCCGCGACACCACCCGCGTCGCCAGCAGCGAGTGGCCTCCCAGCTCGAAGAAGTCGTCGTCGCGACCGACCCGCGCCACGCCGAGGACCGACGCCCAGATGTCCGCCAGCAGCTGCTCGGTGGGCGTCCTCGGCGCCCCGTCCGCGGACGCGGATTCCTCCGTGCCCACCGTCTCCGGCAGCGGCAGGGCTTCACGCGCCAGCTTGCCGTGGGCCGTCAGGGGGAACGCGTCCAGGGGCACCAGCGCCTGCGGCACCATGTAGTCCGGCAGCCGGTCGCGCAGCATGCGGCGCAGCTCCCAGGGGTCCACGTGCGCGCCGTCGCGGGCCGTCACGTAGCCCACGAGCCTCGCGTCACCCGCCACCGTCCGCACCACCACCACCGCGTCGCGCACGGCCGGGTGGGCGCGCAGCGCGGCCTCGATTTCACCGAGCTCCACGCGGAAGCCGCGCAGCTTCACCTGGAAGTCGGTGCGGCCCAGGAACTCCAACGTGCCGTCGCGCAGCCAGCGCACGCGGTCGCCCGTGTCGTAGAGGCGCGCGCCGGGCTCGGAGGAGAAGGGATGGGGGATGAAGCGTTCGGCCGTGAGGTCCGCGCGCTGGAGGTAGCCCCAGGCCAGGCCGTCTCCACCGACATACAGCGTTCCGGGCATGCCCGGTGGCACGGGCCGCAGCCCGGCGTTCAGCACCCACGCCGAGGAATTCGTCAGCGGCCGGCCGATGGGCACCGAGCGCTCCACGGTGTCCCCAGCGCGCAGCGTGTACGTGGTGGAGAACGTGGTGTTCTCCGTGGGGCCATAGCCGTTGACCAGCACCGCGCCCGGCGCCATCCGCCGCAGGTGTTCACGCACGCGCTCCACGGGCAGCACGTCGCCGCCCGCGAGCACCTGCTTCACTCGCGCCAGGGCATCGCCCTGATGCAGGACCATCTGCTCGAAGAGGGCCGCGGTGAGCCACAGCGTGGTGATGCCCTCGCGGCGCAGCAGCGCGCCCGTCTCCTCCAGCGACAGGGCCTTGGGCGGCGCCAGGACCAGCGTCGCGCCATTCAGCAGCGCGCCCCAGAGCTCCAGCGTGGATGCGTCGAACGCGATGGGCGCCAGCTGGAGGAACACTTCCTCCGGGCCGAAGTGGATGAAGTCCGCGCCGCGCACCAGGCGGGTGATGCCCCGGTGTGGGACGCTCACGCCCTTGGGACGGCCCGTGCTGCCCGACGTGAACATCACGTAGGCCAGCGCGTCGGCGGGCACCGTCACGCCCAATGCCGTCTCGGACTCCCGGGCGATGACGGTCGCGTCCGCGTCCAGCAGGACCTGGACTTCCGCGACCGGGCGCAGCTCATCCGCCAGTGCCGCCTGCGTGACGAGCACGCGGACGCCGGCCGCCTGGAGCATCCAGGTGATGCGCTCCACGGGGAGCTTCGCGTCGACCGGCACGTAGGCCGCACCAGCCTTGAGGATGGCGAGCAGGCCCACCAGCATCTCCAGCGAGCGCTCCACGCACAGGCCCACGCGCACGTCGGGCCCCACGCCCTGCTTGCGCAGGTGGTGCGCGAGCTGGTTGGCCCGCCGGTTCAGCTCGCCATACGTCAGCGACGCCTGCTCGCCCTTCACCGCCACCGCGTCCGGCGTCCTCGCGGCCCAGGCCTCGAAGCACTGGTGCACGTTCGGTTCGCGGTCAAAGGCCGGTGCCCTGGGCTGGCCCCAGGCGAGCACCTGCTGACGCTCCGGAGCGGACAGCAGGGGCAGCGCATCCAGCCGCGCCTCCGCGTGCGACACGAAGGACTCCAGCAGCATCCCCACGTGGCGCAGCATCGCGTCGGCGGACTCGGGCTCGAAGCGGCCCACGTCGTGCACCAGCTTCAGCTCCAGCTCGCGGCCCGGGACGACGACGCAGGTGAGCGGATAGTTCGTCCACTCGCTCACCGCGAAGCCACGGACCTCCAGATCCCTAGCCCACTCCCACACCGCCGAGTCCAGCGGGTAGTTCTCGAACACGAGCAGCGCTTCGAAGAGCGATTCGCCGCGCGACAGCCCGCTCCACCCCTGCACCTCCACCAGCGGGCTGAACTCAAACTGACGCTGCTCCGCCTGCCGCTGCTGGAACGCCTGGAGCCAGGGCCCGAGCACCGCGTCGCCCGACATCCGCACGCGGACCGGCAGCGAGTTGATCAACAGGCCCACCGTGGACTCGACGCCTTCGATTTCCGGCGGACGGCCGGACACCGTCGCGCCGAAGACGACGTCCTCCAGCCCCGCGAAGCGACCGAGCATCAGGCCCCACGCGGCCTGCACCAGCGTGTTGAGGGTGAGCTGCTGCTGGCGCGCGAACTCCTGGAGCGCGGACGTCACGGCGCCCGACAGCGACAGCTGCCGCAGCATCCGCGAGTTGTTCGCGCGCGCCGCGCCCCGGTCCTCCGGCAGCGGCGTGGGCTGGGTGAAGCCCGCCAGTGCGTCGCGCCAGTAACGCTCCGCACGGCCCAGGTCCTGGTGCTGCAACCACGCGATGTAGTCGCGGAAGGTCGCGCCCTGGCTCCGGGGCAGCGCGCGGCCCTGACCGAAGGCCTCGTAGAGGGAGAAGATGCGCCGCAGCAGCAGGCCCACGCTCCAGCCGTCCATCAGCAGGTGGTGGAAGCTCCACACCAGGTGGTGCACCCGCGCGTCCGTGCGGATGAGGGACATGCGCATCAGCGGCGCATGCGTGAGGTCCAGCCCTCGGGCGCGGTCCTCCGCGCGGAGTTGCACGAGCCGCGCCTCCTGCTCCTCGGGGGACAGGCCACGCCAGTCCAGCTCACGCCAGGGCAGCTCGGCCCGGGCGAGCACCACCTGGCGGGGCCGCTCCAGTCCTTCCCACCGGAACGCGGTGCGCAGCACGGGCTCCGTCGCCACGGCCTCCTGCCACGCGCGGTGGAAGGCCTGCGCGTTGAGGGGCGCGTGGAAGGAACAGCTCACCTGTTCGAAGTACGCCCCCGACTCCGGCTCCAGGATGCCGTGGAAGAGCAGGCCCTCCTGCAACGGGGACAGCGGATAGACGTCCTCCACCGCCTCGCCGGGCGGCAGGATGCGCTCCAGGACGTCCGCGGACAGCTTCGCCAGCGGGAAGTCCGCGGGCGTGTAGCGCAGGGCGTCCGGCGTCGTGCGCAGGGACACCAGCGCCCGCACGGACTCCAGGCTCGCGCCGGCCAGCGCTTCAATGGTGGCGCGTTGGTGCAGGTGCTCGCTGTAGGTCCACTCCAGGCGCAGGCGTTCCTTCAACACGCGTGCGCCCACTGACAGCACTTCCGTACGGAGCGCGCCGGGCGCCTTCGACAGGCCCGTGCTCCCGCTCGCGGGCTCCAGGAGCGTCAGCCCCGCGGCCAGGCCGTCGAACTGGCCCAGGTAGTTGAAGGCCACGGGGGGCGCGGGCTGCGATCCCAGGTCGCGCGAGACGTCATCCGCGCACAGGTGGCGCAGCAGCCCGTAGGACGCGCCCCGGCCGGACACCGTCCGCACCGAGTCACGCACGGCCCGCAGCAGGTCTCCCTCCGAGCCCCGGCCCGCGACGTCCAACGCCACCGGGTACGCCGCGGTGAACCAGCCCACGGTGCGCGACACGTCCACGCCGGTGAGCGGCACGTCGCGGCCGTGTGCCTCCAGCGTGACGCGCACGCGGCCCACGCGCAGCACCTGCCCCAGCGACCGGGCGACCGCGGACAGCAGCAGTTCGTCCACGCGCGCGCGCCATGCCGTGGGCGCTTCGCGCAGCAGCAACCGGGTCGTCTCCGCGTCCAGCTCCACGGATACCGTCCGCGCGGAGGCCACGGTGTTCTCGCCACCGGGACCGTCCAGCGGGAGGGGCTCCACGGGCACGTGCGCCTGAGCGCGCCAGACATCCGCTTCGGCGGCCACCGCGTCCGTCGCGGCGTAGGCCTCCAACCGCTCCGCCCACGTCTTGAAGGACGTGGTGCGCGGAGGCAGCGCGGGCGCCTGTCCGTTGCGCAGCGCCAGGTAGGCGGACTCGAAGTCCTCCAGCAGCGTGCGCCAGGACACGCCGTCCACCACGAGATGGTGGATGACCCAGAGCAGCCGGGCGGGCTGCCCCGTGCCCATCGTGAAGAGCACCGCCCGCATCAGCGGCCCCGAGCCCAGGTCGAGGCTGCCCTGGACGCGGGTGGCCACCTGCTCCAGCCGCGCCTCGCGCGCCTCCTCGGGCAGGCCAGACAGGTCCTCGCGGACAAGGAAGTCCACCGCTTCGTCGGGCGAGCCGTACTGCTGTGACCATCCGTCGCATGCGCGGGTGAAGCGCAGGCGGAGCGCGTCGTGGTGCCGCCAGAGCGCCCGCAGCGCCGCTTCCACGAGCCCCGCGTCCAGCGACTCACGGGCCCCCAGGAGCACCGCCTGGTTGTAGTGCTCCGGCGCGGGCGACCCCTGCTCCAGGAACCAGCGCTGGATGGGAGTGAGCGGCACCGTCCCGCTCACCGGCCCTGCGTCGGCGACGGCCGGGGTGGCGTCCAGCGTGGCCGCCGCAGCCAGATCCCGCAGCTTCTGGTGCTCGAAGAGCTGCTTGGGCGTGATCGCCAGTCCGGCCCGCCGCGCCTGCGCGACGACCTGGAGGCTGATGATGGAGTCACCACCCAGCTCGAAGAAGTTGTCGTCCGCCCCCACCCGCTCCACGCGGAGGATCTGCTGCCAGAGCGACGCGAGCAGCAGCTCCGCGGGCGTGGAGGGCTCCACGAAGGGTGTCTCCTCGCGCGCCGGACGGCCGCCGAGCGCCGGCAGCGCATTCCGGTCGACCTTGCCGTTGGGCGACAGCGGCAGCGCGTCCAGCACCACGAAGGCCGCAGGGACCATGTGCTCCGGCAGACGCCGCCGCAGCCCTTCGCGCAGCGACGCTTCGTCGGGCGCCGCGCCCTCGAAGGGCACCACGTAGCCCACCAGCCGGCGCACGCCGGAGGCCTCTTCACGCACCGTCGCCGCCGCGGCCTGGACACCGGGCTGCGCGCCCAGCACGGCCTCTACTTCTTCCAGCTCGATGCGGAAGCCGCGCACCTTCACCTGCGAGTCCGAGCGGCCCAGGAACTCCAGGGCTCCGACCTCCAACCACCGCACCCGGTCGCCCGTGCGGTACATCCGCGCGCCGGGCTCCGGGGAGAAGGGATCGGGGATGAAGCGCTCGGCGGTGAGCGACGGGTGGCCCAGGTAGCCACGGCCCACGCCCGCCCCGCCCACGTACAGCTCGCCAGGGACGCCCGGCGGCACCGGCAGAAGCGCCGGGGACAGCACGTACACGCGCACGTTGGCCAGCGGCCCGCCAATGGTCACTCGGTCCGCCGACAGCGGTTGATCCGTCAGCGTGGCGCACACGGTGATCTCCGTGGGGCCGTACGCGTTGATGAAGCGGCGGCCCGGCGACCAGCGCCGCACCACCTCCGGCGGACAGGCCTCGCCCGCGGAGATGATCGTCTCCAGCCGGGTGAGCCCCTCCGGCGACTGCTGCGCGAGCACCGACGGCGTCAGCGTCACGGTGGTGATGGCCTGCTCCGTCAGCGTCCGCTCCAGCGCGGGCCCCGGCAAGAGCGCGTCCTTCGGCGCGAGCACCAGGCACGCGCCGGACAGGAGCGTGGAGAAGACCTCGCACACGCCCGCGTCGAAGCTGCTGGAGGCGAACTGCAGCACGCGGCTGTCCGGATGGACGCCGTGCGCGCGGCCCACCGCCACGGCCGTGTTGCAGAGGCCCCCGTGCGTCAGCAGCGTCCCCTTGGGCCTGCCGGTGGAGCCCGACGTGTAGATGACGTACGCCAGATGTCCGGGAGCGCCCGCGTCCTCCAGCGGCGTTCCGGGAAGCCGCTCCAGCCGCGCGGCGTCCTCGTCCAGGCACACCAGATGGGCGCCCGTCGCGGGCAGCTCGTCCGCGAGCTCCGAGCGGGTCACCACGACGGGCACCGCGGAGTCCTGCAGCATGAAGGTCAGGCGGGCGCTCGGGTACGCCGGATCCAGCGGGACGAAGGCGCCGCCGGCCTTGAGCGTCGCCAGCATGGCGACCACCAGCTCGGGCGAACGCTCCAGGCAGATGCCCACGCGCGTCTCCAGCCCCACGCCCTGCGCGCGCAGGTGGCGCGCGAGCGCGTTGGACCGAGCCTCCAGCTCCCGGTAGCTCAGCTCCTGCCCCTCGAAGCGGAGCGCGGGCCTGTCGCCGAAGGCCTCGACCGCGGCCTCGAAGCGGCGGTGGACCCGCAGGGGCTCGCCGATGGGAAGCGTGGCGGCGTTCCAGGTTCCCAGGACGTGGGCCCGCTCCGCCTCCGTGAGCAGCGGCAGCGTCTCCAGCGCGCCGTCGGGCCGCGACAGGGCGCCCTCCAGGAGCGTGCGCAGGTGTTCCTGCATGCGCGCCACCGTCACCGCGTCGAAGAGGTCGGTGCTGTACTCCCAGAGGCCGGACAGGCCCTCCGCGGTGTCGCTGAAGGCCACGGTGAGGTCGAACTTCGACGCGCCCGGGTCGATGGACTCCACGCGCAGGGACAGACCGGGCAGCGCCAGCTCCGCGTCGCGCGCGTTCTGGAAGATGAGCTTGACCTGGAACAGGGGCGACGCGCTCAGGCTGCGCTCCGGGTTCAGGTCGCGCACCAGCTCCTCGAAGGGCAGGTCCTGGTGGGCGTAGGCGCCCAGCGCGGCCTCGCGCACCTGGCCCAGCAGCGCGCGGAACGGCAGCACTGGCGTGGGGCGGGTGCGCAACACCACCTGGTTGACGAAGAAGCCCACCAGGGCCTCGGTCTCCGCGTGGTGCCGGTTGGCGATGTCCGTGCCCACCAGCAGGTCGGTGCGGCCGGTGTAGCGATGCAGCAGCGCCTGGAAGGCCGCCATCATCACCATGAACGGCGTGGCACCTTCGCGCAGCGCGAGCTGCCGCACGGACTCCGCGGTGGCGCGCGGCAGCACGTGCATGGCCTGGGCCCCCTGTGATGTGCGCACCTTCGGGCGGTGGCGGGCCAGGGGAAGGTCCAGCACCCGGGGCGCGTCCTGGAGCTGCTCGCGCCACCAGGAGAGCTGCGCATCCCGCACGGCGCCCTGGAGCCAGCCGCGCTGCCACACGGCGTGGTCCGCGTACTGCACGGCGAGCGCCGGCAGGCCGGACGCGGTGCCGCGCGTGAAGGCGCCGTACAACGCCCCCAGCTCCCGGACGAGCACGCCCAGCGACCAGCCGTCCGCGACGATGTGGTGCATCACCAGCACCAGCACGTGCCGGTCATCCCGCAGCGTCAGCAACGCCATGCGCACCGGCGGGCCCGTGACGAGGTCGAAGGGCCGCGACGCGTCCTCGCGCGCCCATTCACGCGCCCGCGCCTCGAGCGCATCCGGGGCTACGTCGCGCAGGTCGACGTGCGTCAGGGCGCGCGCGGGTGCCGCTGCGACGCGCTGGACCGCTCCGTCCGGTGTCTCGTGGAAGGTCGTGCGCAGCACCTCGTGGCGCAGGAGGATCTCCGCCAGCGAGCGCTCCAGGGCCTCGGCATCGAGCGCCCCCTCCAGCCACAGCATGGCGGGCACGTTGTAGAGCGCGTTGCCCGGCTCCATCCGGTCGAGGAACCACAGGCGCTGCTGCGCGAACGACAGCGGCAGCGGCCGGTCCCGCGGCACCGGCACGACGGGAGGCCGCACGGCATCCGCGCCCGTGCGTGACAGGGCCTCCAGCCGTCTGGCGAGCGCGCCCAGCTTCGGCGTCTCGAACAACGCGCGCAGCGGCAGGTCCACCTGGAAGACCGAACGGATGCGGGACACCGCGCGCGTGGCCAGCAGCGAGTGGCCGCCGCGCTCGAAGAAGTCATCGTCAGGGCCCACGTCACTCACGCCCAGCACCTGCGCCCAGACGGAGGCGAGCAGCGCCTCGTAGGGGGTGCCCGGCGCGGAGGGCTCCGCGCGCGCGAACCCGGCAGGCTCCGGCAACGCGCGGCGTTCCACCTTGCCGTTGGCGGTGAGCGGCAGGGTCTCCAGCACGACCACCGCGGACGGCACCAGGTACGACGGCAACCGCTCTTCGAGGAACGTCTTGAGGAGGTCCGGGCCCAGCTGGCCGCCGGTCGCCGGCACGGCGTACGCCACGAGCCGCCGCTCCCCCCCGCCCGCATCGCGGGCGACCACCACCGCCTCGGCGATGGCCGGGTGCTGCTTGAGCACCGCCTCCACTTCACCCGGCTCCACGCGGAAGCCGCGCACCTTGAGCTGATCGTCCTCGCGCCCCAGGAACACGATGGCGCCGTCGGGCCCGAGCCGCGCCCGGTCGCCCGTGCGGTACATGCGCTCGCCGGGCGTCTTCGCGAACGGCGACGGGATGAAGCGGTCGGCGGTCAGCTCCGGCCGGCCCAGGTAGCCCCGGCCCACCGTGCCGCCCGCGATGTAGAGCCCGCCCGCGACGCCCGGGGGCACCGGGCGAAGGCCCGCGTCCAGGACGTACGCGCGCACCTCCGGCAGGGGCCGGCCCAGCGGCACGACGACCGGACGATCCTCGCGCGCCTGCGCGGAGGCCGGCAGCGTGAGCACGCCCACGGTGGTCTCCGTGGGGCCGTAGTGGTTGAACACCGCGCAGCCCGGCACGAGCGAACGCACCTGATCCACGAGTGCCCAGTCGGACGACTCACCACCGAGCACCAGCCAGCGGCGCGGCAACAGCCGCTCCGGCGACTCCGACGCCAGCAACGCCCGCAGGTGCGACGGGACGATCTTCAATCCCTCCACGCCATGCCGGGCGAAGTACGCGCCCAGCGCCGCCGGGTCGGACGCGGTCTCCGTGTCCACCAGATGCAGGGTGCCGCCCTGGGCCAGCGTGGGGAAGAGCGCGGTGTGCCCCAGGTCCGCCGCCAGCGTGGAGACAGACGCGAACGACGCGCCCTGCGCCAGGTCCAGGCGCCGCACGAGCCCCCGCACATAGCGCACGATGTGCCGGTGCTCGATGCCCACGCTCCGGGGCCGGCCGGTGGAGCCCGAGGTGAAGATGACGTAGGCCAGGTTCGACGGCACGGCGCCGCGAACGGGCGGCGCATCCGAGGGGAACGACGCGAACGGCGCCTCCCCGTCATCCAGCAGCACGAGCCGTCCAGGGTGGCCGTCGAAGCGCGAGGCAAGCTCGCGGATTGTCACCACCACGTCCACGCGCGCCTCGTCGAGCATCAGGCGCAACCGCTCCCCGGGGTTCGCGGGGTCCAACGGAACGTAGGCGCCGCCCGCCTTGAGGATGCCCAGCAGGCCACGCATCGCGTCGGCACGCCGGTCCACGCAGAGGCCCACGCGAGCATCGGGGCCCACGCCCATCGCGCGCAGCGCACCGGCGAGCTGGTTCGCGCCCGCATCCAGCGCGCGGTACGTCAGTGACTGGCCGCCACCCATCACCGCCACGTCGTCCGGAACGCGCGCCGCCTGCGCCTCGAAGAGCGCATGCAGACACGTGTCGTCCCCCGCCTCCAGCCGCTCCTCCGGCCAGGCCTCGAGCACCGAGCGCCGCGCTTCCTCATCCAGGAGCGGCAGCGCGTCCACCCGCAGGCCGGGTTGGACCGTCGCGGCCTCCAGCAGCGTGTGCCAGTGCCGCACCATCCGCTCGGTGCTCGCGCGGTGGAAGAGGTCCGCGGAGCTGATCAGCGTGCCGGTGAAGCCCTCCGCGGTCTCCGACAGGTTCAGCGACAGGTCGAACTTCACCGCGCCGGAGTCCAACGGCACGGCCCTCAAGGCCAGCCCCGGCAGCTTCAGCTCAGGCAGCGAGTCCTGCTGGAAGGCGAGCATCACCTGGAACAGCGGGTGCCGCGCCAGGTCGCGCGCGGGCTGCAACGCCTCCACCAGCTTCTCGAACGGCACGTCCTGGTGCGCGTACGCTCCCAGCGTCGTCTCCCGCACCTGCGCCAGCAGCTCCCGGAAGCTCGCTCCGCTCTCCACCCGCGTGCGCAGCACCAGCGTGTTCACGAAGAAGCCGATGAGCCCCTCCGTCTCCGCCCGCTGCCGCCCCGCGATGGGCGTTCCCACGCTCACATCGTCCTGCCCCGCGTGCTTCGCCAGCACCAGCTGCCACGCCGCCAGCAGCACCATGAACGGCGTCACGCCCTCCTGCCTCGCCAGCCCCTTCACCGCCTCAGACAGGGACCGCGACAGGCTGGCGTCGACGTTGTGGGCGCGGAACGTGGGGTTCACCGGCCGGGGCTTGTCGGTGGGCAGCTCCAGCGCCGCGGGTGCGCCGGCCAACTGCTGCTTCCACCACCCCAGCTGCTCCTCCAGGGCCCCACCCTCCAGCCACTCCCGCTGCCACGCCGCCCAGTCCGCGTACTGCACGTCCAGCGCTGCCTCCCGCCACTCCTCCCCCTTCACCTTCGCCTCGTAGGCCTTCCCCACCTCCCGCACCATCACGCCCATCGACCAGCCGTCGGACACGATGTGGTGCATCACCACCACCAGCACGTGCTCCCCTTCCCCCTCCTTCACCAGCAGCGCCCGCATCAGCGGGCCCGTCTCCAGATCGAAGGAGCGCGCCGCCTCCACTCGCGCCAGACGCGCCGTCTCCTGCGCGCGATCCTCCCGCCCACTCACGTCCACCGGCTCCAGCGTCACGGGCAGGTCCGGGTGGATGCGCTGCGCCGGAACGCCGTCGCGGGAGACGAAGGTGGTGCGCAGGGTTTCATGGCGCCGCACCAGCACATCCAGCGCATGCTGAAGCGCCGGCACGTCGAGCGGCCCCACCAGCCGGACCGCGACGGGGATGTGATACGCGGGGCTGCCACGGACGAGCGCATCCAGGAACCACAGCCGCTGCTGCGCGAAGGACAGCGCGGGCAGCTCCTCGCGGGTCCTCGGCTTCAGGGCCGGCGGCGCCAGGCGGTTGGAACCCGCGCGGTGCGCGAGCACACGCCCGGCCAGCTCCGCGATGGTGGGCCCCTGCAGCAGCGCCTCCATGGGCAGGATGATGCCCAGGCCCTTCTCGATGTCGTGGCTCAGCTCCACCGCCGCGAGCGAATCCAAACCCAGCCGGGTGATGGGCTCGGTGGAGGACACCTCGTCGGGCCGGACGCGCAGCCGCGCAGCCACGCGGCTCCGCAGCCAGGCGCCCATCGACTCGGCGGTGTCCCCCGGCGCGGCGTCCTCCTGAACGTCCGCGTGCGCCTCGAGCGCGCCGCCCTCCTTCCACTGGGTGACGACGCGCAGCGAACCGTCGAGGAAGCTCTCGCGGCAGGCGCGACGCTGGATCTTCCCGCTGGACGTCTTCGGGACGCTCCCCGGCTCCACGAGGAGCAACGCGTGGGGCTGGAGCTCATGCTCCTCGCTCAGCGCCTGGCGCACCGCCGCCAGCACCGGGCCCAGGTCCACGCCGTCGCGCAGGCTGACCTCATGGACCTGGACCAACCGCTCCTCGCCCGCGACGTCGACGCTGAACGCCGCGCCGGAGCCCGGACGGATGGCCGGGTGCGCGCGCTCCGCCGTGAGCTCCAGGTCCTGCGGGTAGTGGTTGCGGCCACGCAGGATGATGAGGTCCTTGCGCCGCCCGGTGACGTACAGCTCGCCGTCCACGACGAAGCCCAGGTCGCCCGTGCGCAGGAAGGGGCCCTCGCCCGTGCCCGCGAGGCGCGCCTGGAAGGCCTCCTCCGTCTGCTCCGGCCGCTGCCAGTAGCCCTGCGCGATGCTGGGGCCGCGCAGCCAGATTTCGCCCACCTCGCCGTCGGCGCGAGGCGTGCGCGCCTCCGGGTCGACGATGAGCATGGACTGATCCGCCATCGACCGGCCACACCCCACCAGCTCACGCGAGCCCGGGGTGCCCGGCTCCACGCGCACCGCCCGCGACCGAGCCAGCGCCTCCGCCTCCAGCGTGAGCGCCGAGGCGCCCGCGCCCTGCGTCACGCCAGTGGCGATCAGCGTGCCTTCCGCCAGGCCGTAGCAAGGATAGAGCGACGGAGCCCGGAAGCCCTGGGGCCCGAACGTGCGGTTGAAGCGCTCCAGCGTCTCCGTGCGGATGGGCTCCGCGCCACAGAAGGCCACCTCCCACGAGGACAGGTCCAACCGGGCCCGATCCTCCTCGGAGATGCGCCGCGCGCAGAGGTCGAACGCGAAGTTGGGACCGCCGCTGATGGTGCCCTTGTACTGGGAGATGGCCTCCAGCCAGACGAGCGGGCGGCGCAGGAACGTGAGCGGCGACATCAACGTCACCGGGAACCCACCGTTCAGCGGCTCCAGGATGCCGCCGATGAGCCCCATGTCGTGGTACGGCGGCAGCCAGATGACGCCCACGCTGTCGGCGCTCGCCCGGAAGCTGCGGTGGATGGCGTCCAGGTTGTGCAGCAGGTTGCCGTGCGTGAGCATCACGCCCTTGGGCATCCCCGTGGAGCCTGACGTGTATTGCAGGAACGCCAGCGTGTCCGGACGCGCCACGGGCGGACGCCAGCCGTCCTCGGCTCCGGGCTCCAGCGCATCCGTGGCGGCCCAGTGCAGCCCGTTCAGCTCCGGCGCCTGATCCGTGAGGAACTCCTTCATCGACAGGATGAAGGACGTGGTCAGCACCACCGTCGCGCGCGAGTCCTCGATGATGGCGCGCAACCGGGGCAGCGTGCGCTCCAGGCGCGACGGATCCGGCGGATACGCCGGCACCGCCACCAGCCCCGCGTAGAGACAGCCGAAGAAGCCCGCGATGTAGTCGAGCCCCGGCGGATACAGCAGCACCGCCCGCGCGCCAGGCTCCACGCCCGCCAGCGCCCCCGCGATGCGCCGCGCGTACAGGTCCAGTTCCGCGTGGGTCCAGGAGGCCTCGAGCTCTCCCGTCTCTCCCAGGAACGTGTATCGAGACGCGTGAGCCGCGTCAGCGCCCCGGTGCCGGAGCAGCTCCACCAGGGACTGGAATGGAGGGTGCTGAGCGAAAACCGAAAAGGATGACGGTCGGGGAGAGGCCGGGCTCATTCAACTACGAGAAATAACTGTATTTCTGAGTTTCCAATAGAGCTTTTGGACAATTGCCAGACCGACCAGGACGGAAATCCGGGTCCGTATCCACTCGGCGGGAAACATATGTCTCAGGATGCTGCGCGGGAGGACTCGGCGGGAGGCTTGTGCTCCAGGGTCCCGGCCGTCACGGGCTTGCCATCCAGGAGGACCTGCCCCTCCTGGGGCGAGTACAACCCGGTGATGAGCTTGGCGAGCGTGGTCTTCCCGCCGCCGTTGCCGCCCACGATGAACAGCAGCTCCCCCCGGGCGCAGCTCCACTCCATGAGGGACATGATGGGCGTCTGCCGGTAGAGGACCGCGAGCGTGTACCCCACCCCACAGGCGCCGGACACCAGCCCGGCCAGCACGGACGCCAGGAAGCGGCCCTTCGACGCATGGAACAGCAGCGACAACAGCTTCATCCGCCCTGCCTCGCGCGCCACGCATCCAGGACCTGCCGCGAGCCGCCCGTTGCGTCGAGCGTGAGCGCGTACACGTCCAGCGCCTCCGTCAGCAGGTGCGAGCCAAGCAACTCCGCGGCTCCCGCGCTGTCGGGGCCCTGGCGCAACACCCGCTGCGCCGCCAGCACCGCGAGACTGTCCTCCATCAGCGGCGGCCGCTCCGCGTCGTCCCCCGCCGGCACGAGCTCCGCCAGGGGCACGGGCGCGTCCACGCCCGACAGCGCCGGAGGATCCGCGAGGGGCAGCAGGAGCGCCGCGAGCCGTGCCGGATGACCGAGCATGCGCCCCTGGGCATGGAACCGGTCCATGGCATCCCCGAGCGAGAACAGCCCCTCCCACGCGAACGGGCTCAGCTGTCCCAGGGACGGGAGCGTGTGCGCCAGCACGTCGAATTCGCGCATGCGGCGGAGGCAGGCCCCGGCCACACCCAGGCTCAGGCACTCCAGCAGCTCATGGAGGCGCAATGCGAACGGGCTGTCCGGCAGCGCGGCGACGCCTTCGCGCAGGGCCTCCAGCGTCCGGGGTTCGAGCGTCAGGCCGCGCCGGGCGGAGATGCGCAGCGCCCGGTAGACGAGCGACGGATCATCACGGAAGCGCTCGGAGGGCTCTCCCAGCGAGCGCAGCACTCGGGCGCGGACGTCGGCCACGCCACCCACGAAGTCGAGCGTCTGGCCCGTGGCCGGATCATGGAAGAGCGCGTTGATGGAGAAGTCGCGCGAGGCCGCGTCCTGGGCCACCGTGCCTACCGGGAGCGCGCGGGACACGGCGCTCAGGTCGGCGTCCAGGGGCACCCGCGGCGTGGACGCGGGCGTGCGCAGCGGACGCATCGTGGCCACGTCGAAGGGTTTTCCGCCCTGGAACACCAGCGTCATCACCGAGCCCCGGCCGCCCAGCATCAGGCACTCCTCGAAGAGGCCGTGGGTCTGGTCCGCCCGGGCGTCCGTGGCGATGTCGAAGTCCTTGGGCGTCTGCTCGAGCAGCAGGTCCCTCACGCACCCGCCCACGAGCAGGGCCTGGAAGCCCGCGCCACGAAGACGCTCGATGACGGCCAGGGCGTTGGGATCGATGCGCGAGGCATCAAAGGTCACGGGAGCTGAGGGGGCCTGGGACATGCGTGCGGACTCACTTCCGCGCGGCCCCCGGGGAAGGGCTCGGCGCGCGCGGAGCAACACACGCGGATACCCTTCAAGTCCACGTTAATTTCCCACTCAAGGCAGGCATGCCAGAACCAACCTGCCAGACAAGCCGAAATATACTGATAAATCTGACAAACTTGTCAGCCCCGTTTGCGAGACTGTGACACATGCGCACCTCCCGCTTCTCCCTGTCCCTGCTTCTGACGCTGACGGCGTTCGGTGGCTGCCGGAACGACGACCCGCCCGCGCCCACTCCGCTCAAGGCCACCCTCCACCGCACGTCCTACGGGGTCCCCCACATCCAGGCGGATGGCTATCGCAGCCTGGGCGCCGGCATCGGCTATGCGCAGGCGCAGGACGCGGTCTGCATCCTCGCGGATCAGTTCCTCAAGGTCCGTGGCGAGCGCGCCCGCTACCTGGGCCGGGGCCCGCAGGACGCCTTCCTCGAAAGCGACTTCACCTACCTGGGGCTCGCGCTGCGGGCCCGTGCCGAGGCCAGCTTCGCGGAGCAGTCGCAGGAGCTGCGCGACCTCGTGCAGGGCTATGCCGCTGGCTACAACCAGTACCTCGCGGACGTGCCGGCGGCTCAGCGTCCCGAGCCCTGCCGGGGCGCCGCATGGGTGAAGCCCATCAGCGCGTACGATCTGCTGGCGTATCACCTGGACCTGTCGCTGTTCGACACGCTGATCCCGCTGCTGGGCTACGTGGGCAACGCGCAGCCTCCGAGCGCGGAGGCAGGAGGCGAGCGGCTCCAGTCGAGGCCGCTCGCGCTGTCGCCGCGCAAGGACGCGCTGGGCAGCAACGGCTGGGCGCTGGGCCGAGAGAAGACCGCCAGCGGCCGGGGCATGCTCGTGGCCAACCCGCACTTCCCCTGGGAAGGCAGCCTCCGCTTCCACGAGAGCCACCAGACGATCCCCGGCAAGCTCGACGTGTACGGCGTGTCCCTGCTGGGCGTGCCGGCGATCAACATCGGCTTCAACCGGGACATCGCGTGGACGCACACCGTGACGGCGTCGAGCCACCTGACGCTGTACCGGCTCAAGCTCGTGCCGGGAGACCCCACGGCGTACGTCTATGACGGAACGACCCGCCGCATGACGTCGCGGACCGTCACGGTCAACGTGCGGGGGGACGACGGAGGCATGACGCAGGAGACGCGCACGTTCTGGCGCAGCCACTACGGCCCCATCCTGGCAGGCCCCGGCGCGGACTGGACGGACGAGACCGCGTACACGACGCGAGATGCGACGGAGGACAACCCGCGCTTCGCGGAGCACTGGGTGCGCCTGAACACGGCCCGCGACCTCGGCGAAGCCGCGGACGTGGAGCGCACCGTGCGCGGAGCGCCCTGGGTGAACACGCTGCTCGCGAGCGCGGATGGAGATACGCGCTACGTGGACGCGTCCCGGGTCCCCTACCTGAGCCCCGCCACCGTCGCGGCGTATCGCGACTCGCTCGAGTCCACGCCGGACGCGCCGGTGTTCGCGTCGCTGGGGCTCGTCCTCCTGGACGGCAGCACGTCCCGCGACGAATGGGTGGGCCTGGACAGCGAGACGCACGGCCTGGTGCCGACGACCGTCATGCCGCAGCTGCGCCGCACGGACTTCGTGATGAACGCGAATGATCCGGCGACGTTCACGAACCCTGCCCAGCCCCTGCTCGACCTGCCCTTCCTCTACGAGATCTTCGGGACGCGCGGCCGCATGAGCACGCGCTCGCACATGAACCTCACCCTCATCACCGAGCAGGGCGACACCGCGGCGGCCGGGAGCGACGGGCGCTTCACGCGCGAGGAGGCCGAGCAGGCCATCCTGAGCAACCGCACCTGGGTGGCGGAGCAGCTGCGCACGGCCGTGGTGCAGCGCTGCCAGGGCGCTGAGCCCGTGGTCGTCGACGGCGCGCCGGTGGACATCGCGGAGGCGTGCCAGCTGATTGCATCGTGGGATGGCCGGCTGGAGCTGGATCGCGCGGGCGCCATCGTCTGGCGCGAGTTCCTGAACGGCTTCAACCGCTCCGACCTCGTGGACCGGGGCGCCCTCTTCGCGCAGCCCTTCGATCCAGCCCGGGCGGCGGTGACGCCGGCGGAGCTGGTCCCCGCGCCGGAGTCCGGCGTGGATCCGGTGAACCAGAAGCTGGCGGAGGCCGTGGTGCTCCTGGGCAAGGCGGGCATCGCGGTGGGAACGAAGCTGGGCGACGTGCAGTTCGCCTGGAAGGGCGACCGCAAGGTGCCGCTGCACGGCGGCGCGGCCTTCGAGGGCGTCACCAACGTCGTCGGCTATTCCGGCGCGAACGCGACGCTGCTGCCGCAGTCCCAGCCGCAGGGCCCGCTGCTCTCCCCCGGCACGGGGCTCACGCCGGAAGGCTACCTGGTCGACTTCGGGACCAGCTTCCTCATGGTGATGGAGTTCACGCCGGAAGGGCCCAAGGCGAACGCCGTCCTCTCCTACGCGGAGTCCACCGACCCGGCGTCCCCGCACTTCGCGGACCAGACGGACCTCTTCTCCGGCAAGCACTTCCGTCCGGTGCTCTTCAACGCGGAGGACATCCTCAAGGATCCGGCGCTCACGACGCTGGAGCTGCGCATCGACGCCACGTCGAAGCTCGAATAGCGGCGCGTGCACAGGTTGTGGGTGAAGCCTTCGTGCACAAGGGGGAGCACCCACCATGGAACCCACGACCCGAGCCACCGCCCTCCTGCCCGGCCAGGTGGTCGTCTCGCTGAACTTCGACGACTGCCTGGCCTCCCAGCTCATCGGCGCTTCCGCCATGGAGGCCCGAGGCATGCGGGGGACGTTCTTCATCAACAGCAGCCGGCTGGGGCAGTCCGGCCGCCTCACGCTCGCCCAGGTGCGCGCGCTCCGGGACAAGGGCCACGAGATCGCGGGCCATACGCTGACCCATCCGCACCTCACGGAGCTGTCGCCGGATGAGCAGCGAAAGGAGATCTGCAACGACCGGGTCGCCCTGCTGAACGCGGGCTTCCGCATCACGTCGTTCGCCTATCCCTTCGGCGACAAGGACGCGACCACGCGGCAGATCGTCATCGACTGCAACTACAACTCCGCGAGGGAGAGCGGAGGCCTCAGGACCACCCCCACCGGAAGCAGCCCGGCCGCCGAGCCCGTGCCTCCCGCGGATCCGTACGCCATCCGGACCCACGGCTCCGTGCAGGCCACCACCACGCTCACGGACCTGAAGAACTACGTGCTGCGCGCCGAGGACTCAGGGGGCGGCTGGGTGCCCATCGTCTTCCACCACATCTGCGGGCCGTGCGACCCACCACAGACCTATTCCATCTCGCCCGCCAACCTGACGGCGTTCATCGACTGGCTGGCCACCCGCGCCTCGCGAGGCACCACCGTGGCCACGATGGACGCCATCATCGGCGGCGTGCTCAAGCCTCCGGTGAGCTGGCCCCCCGCGCAGCTCTTGAAGAACCCCTCGCTCGAAGCGGACAGCAACGGCGACGGGACGCCGGACTGCTGGCAGCGCGGCGGCTTCGGGAACAACACCTTCACGTGGACGCGGACATCGGACGCGCACGGCGGCAGCTGGGCGCAGCAGGTGCGCATCACGCAGATCACCGACGGAGACCGGAAGCTCATCACCCGGCAGGACGACAGCAGCTGCACGCCCACGCCGGTGACGGGGCATCACTACCGGATCACCGCCTGGTACAAGGCCACGACACAGGTGCGGTTCAAGGCGTACTACCGCAACAGCGCGGGCGCCTGGACCTACTGGTCCCAGGGGCCGCTGCTGCCCCCGCGCAGCAGCTACACCTTCGCGGAATGGACCACCCCCGCGACGCCCTCCGCGGCGAAGGCCCTCAGCATGGGCCTGTCCATCGACCAGGTCGGCACGCTGACGATGGACGACTTCACGCTCGCCGACACGGAGGCGAGCGTGTCCGTCCAGGCCCCGGTTGAACATCCGTCATGACTTCAGGTGGGCCAGCCCTCGGGGAAGACTTCCTCGGCAAGGCGCACCGCCAACCCATCAAGGTCGTCCTCTTCCAAGGCAACAAGCACTTCCGTGTAGGCGCGCTCCGCAGGCCCCCAGCTGTCTTTTGCAAGCAGGCCCAGGTAATCCCGGAAGGACTCGCTGCGACATGCCGTTCGCTTCACAAGCTCCATGAAGTCGTAATGGTCCTCCACGTGTCTTGCCTCGATCAGGTCCAACAAGGCGCGCACCCCACGCTCCCCCCAGCGGTGCACGACCTGGAGCGTGTCGTGGACCAACCGCTCGCCCTCTGGCGTATCCATTCCCTCGGCGGAGTCATAAGGGATGTGAGCGGCCACCAATCCGAGCAGAGGGGCGAAGCGGTGGGATGCTCCTCGCAGGGCCCACATGAGCCGGTCCTCAGCGCGCTCATGATAGAGATCCAGCCTGTGCCGAGAGCCCATCAGGGCACCATCGCGTCCGAGCGCGGACCGCCAGAAAGCAGAGGCGGCCTCTGCGTGCGACTCATCATCCATGCGCACGAGGCACTCCGCCGCGCAGAGTTGCTCGATGGGCACGCCTGAGAGCAACGGCAGGACTTCCTCGGCCGCCAACAAGCCATGAGCAGCGCGCAGCCTCAAGGCGATTGCACGGACCGAGACCACCGGATGATGGGTCCAATTCTTCAACATCTCCTGACTGGAGGGTCCTGGACGTGTTGTCCTCCAGAGGGAAGCGAATACCTCTTCGATGAGGCTGGGGAATCCGTCGGAAGGCGGCGTTCTACGGGGCTCGTCTTCGGATGGCAGCGTGCACCGCTCCGCGGCCTCTATCAGCAAGCGCTCGACCGTGCCCACCGACAGGTAGCGCAACGGCTCCATGGGGGGTGGCCCATCCTGTTTCGACAGGAGGCTCGCGGACTGACGCCGATTGTCACCGCGGAGCCACTGAAACAGCATGGCGTCGTGCGAGGTCGTCCAGACCGTGCGATCCGCCTGCGACAGCGAATCCTCCAGGGACCTGGGGGCAATCAACGCCAGCGCGTAGAGCGCGTTGTAGACGACGAAAGGCACCGGATCCGTGAGCAACGGCCGGAGAATGCCGACCCACGACTCATCACCCAACTGACCACTCCAGCGCGCGGCCAGTGCTCGAAAAACTGGGAACCCATGCGCGGCGAGCACTTCAACGACACCGCGATGCGCGGGGGTCAGACGCTGACGCACCGCCTCCGTGAGCCGGGGCGCGGTTTCTGGAACTTCGACATACGAAGTCCCGGCTCCCCCTCCTCCGGAAAGGCGATACGCCAGGGAGGGGCCCGTCCATCGAGTCTGGTTCGCGCGCGCGAACCCATCCAGTGCATCGAGTGCGAGCTGCGCTACGAGGTGCGAGGGCGCTCTGCCTGCGCATAGCTCAAAAGCCCGCAGGCGAAGCGTCTCCGAAGGGCTCTCGAACAGTCTGCGAAGCTCTGGCCATGCGCCGGGCTCTCGTGCAAGGCCTGCCTCCAACTCCTGGCCAAGCGCCTTCACCAACCCTGCATTCTCCTGGTCGGAGTACCAATCCAGATCGCCAGGCCCATCAAAGTCGGAGCCCAGCGGGCCGGGCATGCTGTAGACGTGGTGGACATCGCCTCCCACCACCTGGAGCGCAAGGTCCACAAGCTCCTTCAGCCCTCCACACAAGGGGTCGAAGGAAACCACCAGGGTTTCAGCCAGGGCGTTCCTCCGCTTCGCCAACTCCCGGTCGCTCCCTGTCGGAACGCGCACGGAGCCCTCTTCCCCGGGGTGGCTCATCCGCGCGAGCACCGCGTCGTTGGCGTCGCGGTAGAGGGTCATCAGTCGCTCCCGGGCTCGCGCTCCCAGGCGGCGGATGGAGGCCGCGAGCGCTGGGTGCGGCAGGGCCGATCGCGCGCCAAGCGAAAGGAGCTCGAGGTCGCCGACTTCAAGGAAGCCAGCCAGGACCTCGCCAGCACGCGCTCGTCCCATGCTTTCGGGTGCACGACGCCGATCCATCGACTCATCCGGCCAGCCATGAAGCAGTGCATGACGCAGGGCGACCCGTGCCCACCGCGCGTCGGCTTCTGAAGCCGTGCACAGGAGTGCAATCGCCTCTGTAAGCCCAGAGTCCTGCCAGGACTTCTTCTCCAACCGCCCCGCGAGCAGGGGCAGCGCTTCATGGACCCCCTTTCGCACGGCCAGCCGGACCAATGGCTCCACGTAGGAGTCAGGTCCAGCCAGTTCGGCGAGCAGGCCGGCCTTCCATCCTGGGACCTCATGCTCCACGCGCTGAAGCAGTGGCAATCTGGCAGCGGCATCCACTGGAAGTGACTTCACCCGCAGAGGCTCATTCCCGGCCGTCTCCCGCTCGAGGTGGCGCTGGATCTGCTCCTGGAGTTCAGGGTCCGCGGAGGGCAATGCCTGGACGAGGGATTGCCTCTCGTCTCCACGCTCCTGTTTTGCAAGCAGGCGGATCGCCATGAAGCGAAGCGTTCCGCTCCCGCTCGCCGATAGCTCGCGCAGCTCCCGCAGATGGGATGGGGTCCAGGAAAACCGCTCCAACATCCGGGAGTCATCTCCCTGACGCTCCATCAACAGGCGCGCAGGCACCTGCGGTGGAGGCCGCTGGGCCTCTTCAATCGCCTGAAGCAGCACTTCTCGTTCGGGCTGCTCGGGATGCAGCAGGCCCCAAAGTCCACCCAGCACCGGCTCCAACCGCGTGTCATCCAGCGCCTTGACTGTTTCCACCAGACGATTCCGGATGCGCATCAGGCGCCGGAGCCCTGCCTCCAACCGTTGCGAGCCCTCGCCGCTCGAGACTTCGAGGGGCACCGTCCATTCCATTCCGCGCAGGAGCTCGCGAAGCAGGGGGCCAGGCTGTGGCTTCATGCTGTCACTGAAGGACTCGATGAGATGACCGACGAGCCCGGCGCCTTCAGGCGCCTCTCTCAATTGCTTCAGCTCCTTGAGGATGCTCGCGGTCAGTCCGACGGCCTCCTCAAGGCTGGCAGCCACCACCTCGCGCCGATGTTGGTACCCGTCCTCCGCCGAAACATCGCGTCCCGCGGGCATGCCAATCCAACGGATGATGATTTCCTCGAGATTCTCCGGCCACCGGCGCATCCGGGAATAGACCTTGGACCTGGGAAGCTCACGGCGAGTTCGCAGACTCGTTTCCCAGACGAGGGCTTCCAGCCGCCCCAGCGCTTCAGAATGCGCCTTTCGGGACATCTGTGACTGGGATTCCGCCAGTCCAGTTGGGGCTTCAGCTTCGGCCGCCTCGATCTCCGCTGGCAGCATGAGCATCATTGAATCGAGGAGGCTCTCGTCTGGCTCCAGCCCATGATCGGCATACCAGCGCAGTACGGCCAACCGCACCGTGGGCGAGTCATCCCGTAGCAGACCGTCCAGTGTCGACGCGTGGCTCGGTGGGATCGCAGGCAGCAGCAATGTCGGATTGTCGAGGAGCCGGGTCCGCTGAGCCTCCGTTCTCCCTACCAGCGCCTGGAGTTCTGGAAATGTCTGGGGAAGAAGGCCAGAAACCGCGACAGCGAGCGCCTTGAGGAGGGTGAGGTCCCGCTCGCCGGGGACGAAGCGATCCCCGTGGTGCTCGAACAAGAGCCAGCGACGAGCGGCCATTCCCCACGCAAGACATGCCTCCCGAGGGCGGGACCACCGTGCCCGCGAAAGCAGGTCGAAGGCGAGGTCCCAGGTCCTCAGGTACTCGGATACCGGCGATGAACGGCCCGTACCGGAGTCCATTTCAGGCGTCCACGTCGGCAGGCGCACCTGGGTGAGGCGGGCCAGGAGCGCCAATGGCTCACGGAGGTGTGCCGCATAGAAGCGCAGGAACTGCCCCCAGTTCGGGCTGTCATCCCCCAGGAAGGGGGCAAGGCATTCCAGTTCGATGCGTGCTCGTGCCTCTGGATCGGCGGAGGCTCCGGAGGACCGCTCCCATTCCCGCTGCCGCCGTGACACCTGCCGGTGCAATGCTTCCGCGGCAGCCCACTCGGCCAACGTCCGGTGTGCGAAATCCCATGCGTCTCCTGCTGGAGCCAGCAGATGACCGAACTCCAAGGCGCGCAGCAGGTCCGGTCTCTCCGCTGCCTTGAAACCCGCCTCGCCCAGGAGCAGGTCAACCGTTGCTCCATCCAGCGATCCTTTCGGATCCCGCAGCCAGGCGAGCGCAAGCTCACCAATCACGTCGCCTCGCAGGCCGCGGAGCCTGCGTGCATCATGTTCCGTGAGCCGTTGTTCCTGGCAGGCTTGCTCGATCAGCCCGTCAAAGACGCGCTGGTACAGCCGGTCATCCGAAAGCTGCTCCAGGGATTCCTTCTCACGTAGGACCCGTGCAAGCAGGGTGAGATGCAGGGGCGTCTGGATCAGCGACACCAGGCTGGCGGGGACCTGGGGGCGACGCCAGTCATCGCCGCCGAAGAGCCGCTCCGCGAGGTCTCCACGCCCCTCGCCCCGCAGCAATCTGCGGGCCTCCGCCGAAGAGGGCTGACGGATCTGGAGGCGCCACACGGGGGGCAGGCGCGAGAGGACGCTCACCATGGGTCTGGTGGTCGCCATCCACCACCCTGGGCTGTTCCCGAGCAGCGAAGCCACGTCCTTGAGCGCGAGGCCGCTCAGCTCGTCCAACCCATCCACCAGGAGAACGAGGCGAGCAGTGCGGTCCAACTCCTCGAACAAGGCACGGCGCTCTGGTTCTCGTACCGCCAGGACCCTGGGCCACGTTCGCGCGGAGGAACGTGACAGGTCCTCGGCCAGCTCTCGTGCGGAACGGCGCACCACGAACCCCAAGTTCCCCCAGAGGCTCGTTCGGAACCGCGACTCCAAGACCCGGCTGAGGGTGCTCTTGCCCGCCCCTGGGACACCTTCGATGAGAACGCCACGCCGTCCCCCTTCCTCACTTCCCTTCAGGCTCGCGGCCCAGGCCGCGCCGAGCAGTGGATCTCGCAGAGGCCCCGGGGGCGGCTCCGCGATGTAATCCAGCGCGGCTTCCGCGATGTGCTCCGGAGCCAGGACCGTCCCATCCCAGCGCCTGGGACTGGCAGGAGGCGCCTCCAGCTTCGCCGTCAGTTCACTCAGCGAACCACCGGAGATCCATTGAGGCCATGGGTCCTCACCCAGCGCGCGCCAGTCATCATCTCCCATTCGGTCCAGGGGACCGGAGATCAGCATTCCGTTCGGAAAGCTCTCCCACCACGCTTTCGCCTTTTCGATGAGCCCTCGGACTGGGCGCACCGTGCGGCCATCTTCATCCAGCTCACCCGAAGCGGCGATCGGCCCCAGCGAGTCCGGGAGCAGACCTCCTGCCATCAAGGCCAGCAACAACGTGTGAGACCGGCCCTGGAACGCAGGCCCGTCATGCCTCCAGGTGACCCCACTCTCCACGGGCACTCCAGAGGGGAGTTCTCTCGCGAAGACGAACATTCTGCAGATGTGGGCCTTCTCATCCAGCAGAAGCATGTAGCGCTCGTGGCGACGTCGCCCTTGCGCCCACAACGCCTTCGCGGGCGTATCGTCGAGTTGGCGCGGGAGGTCGCCAGGCAGCTCGCCCACGAGCAGTTCGATGCTGGCCGCGATCCCTGCGACGAGTTCGGCCCAGCCCAGGTCCCAGCGGTGACCTCTTTCAGCCTGGATTGCGGGCCAGAGCTCCTTGACGAAGCGCGAACACCAGGCCTCCCGGATCTCGGGGGAGACGGGATGGCTCAGTTGTCTGGCGATGAGTAGGGGCACCTCTCGCGCGAGCCACCGCCGTTTCTCCGCCGGATGAAGCAGGCGTTCGATCGGTCCATGCATCAACGGTTCGAGCGCAAGCGCTTCACCGTTCATGCATCACCACGAGCCGCAGTTCGACCTCATCGGCAGGCAGGCCCGTCCGTGCGAGGAGGCCATGCAGTGGATTGCCCTGCCCTCCAGCGTTCCGCAGGTCCACGTAAGCGGTATGCCCCTCCACCGTGAGTTGGAGGTCCAGGACCGCCAGCTCCCTTGCGTCGACTCGGCGCCGCGCCACCAGGCGGGCCTTCGTTGGAGGAGGAAGTCCACCGCGGATCTCCAGAAGGAGTCGTCCGGCATCTTCATAGAGCCATGCCTGGGTGACACCATCCTCCGACTGGAGAGACACCGTGTTCGTGCCCGTCCAGGCTTGAGGCCGGAACGTCTCCACAGGCAGTGGAAGCACCACGACCGGCGGGACCCATCCCGACGATGGACGTTCGTCCCGACGAGCCTCCTTCGACACGATGTCGGACGAAGACTCAGGGGCGCGAATGACGGCAGTCCAGATTGCCGCGCTTCTCAATTCAGGACGCAAGGTCGCCTGTCGAAGCACCGCGAAGCGCTCCAGTGCGCGGATGCGTGAGGGGTGCCTTGCAATGAAGGCGATCGAATCATGAGCCAACGACGCGGCCGATTTCGCGTCGCCAAGCAGGTTGAGCACTCCCATCGCGTCGTCAATGTCGAGCAGCACATCCAGGAGGGGACCCTCCGGATCTGCTTCTCCGTCCAGCTCCGATGCCAGGCGCGTCAGCAGGGCTGCTGGCTCTGGCAGCCCTGCTTGCTGAACCAAATCCGGAAGGCGGCGCAGCAACTCAGTAGGAGGCACCAGGTCAAATGGGCTGTCCAGCAGACGTGCCGCGAGGACCAATGCCCGCCAGGCATCATCAGGCTCGACCTCCGCCATGGGCGCCAGTTGCGCCAGCTCCACCCATGCCTTCTGTATCCACTCTCGTGGCGCCAGGCTGCTCATTTCATTTCCCCCAGGTCGTCTTGTCGCGGAGCTTCCTGAGTGCCGCCTTGCGGAAGTCCTCGGGCTGGTGCCCCTTTCGGGGAACGACGCGGTACGCGGTCTTCACCTCAGGGCGATGACTGGGCCCTACTTCCCGGACAATGACGTAGACCCCCCGGTTTCCAACAAAGGCCCAACCACGTCCCATCCCCTTCGCGTCGGGAAGCCCACCAACCTGTCCCGCGTGCTCCGCCCCCTCAATCTCCTTCAGGTAGGCGGGCATCAGGAGCGTGTCGTGATCACGTTGGACGTGCTCACGGCAAGAGCTCTGCGCCCGATCACAGTCGGGATTCGGTGCATCCAGGATCGTTTCAGCGCAGCCTGCCGCCCAGGCGCGAGCACGCGCATCACCCAATCGAGGGATGACCTGCTCCCATCGTTCCTTGGGCTGATAGAGGTGTCGCGCAACGTGGTCGAAGCAAACGCGCTCCGACAACATCGGTTGCACGTCCGACGCGCTCCAACGACGACTCACAAGGCCTCCCCGGGCCAACGTGTCCTGGCTTGCTGGTAGTAAAGCAAACCTACGTTAGCGCGTTGCGCCTGGAGGTGCTCTCCCCCACAAAGGCATGCGGGAGGGCTTACTGACTATCTCAAAACTGGCCCTCCGCCGATGCAGGGGCAAGGGCCGGTGAGCACCTTCTCGTAGAGCGAGCGGGAGGGTGCCATGCGCAATGCGACTGGATGCAGTCGTGCTGGCAAGCGGAAGGGCCGTGTGTCGGTCCGACAGAAACCGCTTGAGACGCTATGGGAGGTGCCGAACGAGCTATGGGAGCGAATCGAGCCGCTCCTTCTCGAAGCGTTTCCACCCGCCTGGACAGGTCGAAGTCGAGCGGACTGGAGGAAGTGCTTCAACGGAATCATCTACCAGCTGCGCACGGGCTGTCAGTGGAACCACCTGCCCAGGAGATTCGGGTCCGACAGGACGGTGCACCGCTGGTTCACCAAATGGGTGCATGCGGGCGTCTTCCTGCGCATCTGGAGCGCTCTGGTGGAAGAGTGCGATGAGCTGGGCGAAGTCCACTGGCGGTGGCAGGCCGTGGACGGTTGCCTCGGCAAGGCCCGCATGGGCGGTGACTTGGTTGGGGAGAACCCCACGGACAGAGCCAAGCGAGGAACGAAGAAGAGCCTCATGGTCGAGGAGGACGGAGGCCCTCTGAGCGTTGTGGTGGCTCCAGCCAATTGCCACGACTCCAGACTCCTGAAGGCGACGCTTGAGTCCATCGTGGTGCAGCGCCCTGCTGCCACGCGTGCGCGTCCGCAGCATCTCGGTCTCGATAAGGCGTATGACACTCCCACTGCCCAGCAAGTCGTCGCCACCATGGGTTACGTCAGCCATACGGCGCGAATCAATCGGGGAGAGTGGCTGCCCAACGACCCCGCAGAGCTGAAGCGATGGCTCCGAAGGAGAGCGGCCCGGGAGACGAAGAAAAAAGGGGGCCGAAGAAACCCTCTCGCAGGTGGGTCGTAGAGCGCACTCTGGCCTGGCTGACGAAGTGCCGCGGCATCCTCGTCCGCTACAACAAGCAGGCCGGCTATTACCTCGGCCTCGTTCAACTCGCCTGCGCTCTACTCTGGTTCAGGAGGCTGGTCCGAGCAGGGGCTGCCTCCTTTTGAGATAGTCAGTTAGCCTTCGAGCTGCTCCGCCGTGAGGCATCCCGCCGCGAGGTCCAGATCCTCCAGCGGGATGCGCTGGATGTGCTCACGGGGCTCGTCCACGTTGTCGCGGTACTTGTGCGAGCCGCTCTCGTAGGTGACCCAGATCTCGCCATCGATGATGTTCACGCCCTGGGCGTAGGGGTCGATGAGCCCGTTGCCGATGTCCACCCGCTGGTCGATGTCCGCCGAGAACGTGTCCTCGGTGGACGTGAAGGGCTGGTAGACGAGCTTCTTGTCGCCCGTGGTGAAGATGATGCCTCCGTCCACCACGGTCATCCCCTGCGCGCGGTCCGGAGCACGGATGGGGCCCTCACGAGAGTCCTCGATGAGCTCGCCGGTCTTCTCGTCGAGCTTGTACCGCCAGACAGCACCCGCCTTGCCATCGCCGTCCTTGCTGTAGCCGCCGATGTACGCGTAGCCGTCCTTCACGGTCATGTAGCTGCCGGCGGAGACAAGGCCGATACCCGTGGCCGGATCCGTCAAGCCTTCAGGCTTCGGGACATCCATGACCTGCGAGGGCATGGCCTCACGGCACTCGTTCTGCGCGGCCTCGATCTCCTCGCGCGTGTAGACGTAGATGTGATCCGTGTCGGAGACGTAGACGTGGTCGCCATCCGTGGAGACGCCGCCACCATGGCTGGGAGGCCCCGCGGGCGGCGGTCCACCGAGCACGGCCTGATGCGTCTCCTTCCCCGAGTCCTTGTCCTGCACGGACAGGAGCACCCGGTGGTCGTCGTTGTAATAGGTCGTGAGCACTTCACCGCGTTTGGCGTCGTAGCCCTGTCCCTGGGGAGTCCACCCGGCATCCAGGTGGATGAGCTCCGGGCCGACCTTCTCCCCCTTGCTCGCCTTCGTCAGGGGAGAATCCACGCTCGCGGGAGCCGCGGCCGAAGGCGTGTTCCCGTAGCCGCTGAGGTTCACGGGGCTGGCCTTCGCCGCGTCTAGACCGTCCTGGAAGTACGGCGCGGCGGAGGGCGGAGGCGTGGGGGGAGCCGGGGCCACCGGAGGCTTCGTGACCGCGGCCTGGACCGTGCTGACGACCTGGCGGATGAGGGAGCTGATCAAGGGCCTGTCTCCGGTTGAAGGTGCTCGGGGGCACGAATCCTAAACGACGGAATGGTGGCATCGCGCCCACCAGCCCCGGGGAATTGTCGGCACTCGACGCTTCAGAGTTTCCACTTCCATTTCCATTCGAATGTTCCAGGCAACAAGCCCGACCTGGCGCGTCATGGCCAGACTGCTCGCCCGGCCCCTGCCACCTGCCGGTGGTGGACCGCATCTTCCTTCAAAGGGGGAGCACGCCATGCCCATCTACGAGTTCTTCTGCCGCAAGTGCCAGGAGCCTTTCACCGCGTTCATGTCCATGAAGGAGCACGACGAGCGAGCGCCGAAGTGCCCGCGCGGCCATGACGCGAAAGAGGTGGAGAAGCGCATCTCTTCGGCCCATGCCGTGACCACCAAGAAGTCGCTCACCTACTGATGACGCCTGACCAGCAAGACAAGAGGCTGGTTTCCCTCTTCCTTTGCGGCGACGTGATGACAGGCAGGGGCATTGATCAGGTCCTGCCCCACCCTGCTCCACCCGGCATCCATGAGCCCTACGTGCGCGATGCCCGGGACTACGTCGCGCTCGCCGAAGAGCGCAACGGTCCCATCCGCAAGCCCGTAGGCTTCGGAGACATCTGGGGAGACGCGCTCGCCGCGCTGGAGCAGGCCGCGCCCGACGTCCGGATCATCAACCTGGAGACGAGCATCACCACGAGCGAACAGTGGTGGCCCGACAAGGGCATCCACTACCGCATGCACCCGGAGAACGCCGCCTGTCTCACGGCGGCCCGAATCAGTTGCTGCGCGATGGCGAACAACCACGTGCTGGACTGGGGCTACCCGGGGCTGTCGCAGACGCTGTCCACCCTCCGCCGTCTGGGAATCGCCACCTCAGGGATGGGTGAGAACCTGGAGGAGGCCCAGCAGCCCGCGCTCCTGTCCGTAGGGGCCGGGCGGCGAGTCGTGGTGTTCTCGTGCGGAGATGTCAGCAGCGGCATTCCGCCATCGTGGGCAGCGGGAAGAGACAGGCCAGGCGTGGACCTGCTGCCCGACCTGTCCCCCGCCACGGTGAGGCACCTGGGCAAACGGGTGGCGGACCTCAAGCGCGAAGGCGACGTCGTCATCGCCTCCATCCACTGGGGCGAAAACTGGGGCTACACGGTGCCACGGGCGCAGCGGGACTTCGCTCATGCACTCATCGACGAGGCTGGCGTGGACGTCGTCCATGGCCACTCCTCGCACCACCCACGCGGCGTCGAGGTCCACCATGGCCGCCTCATCCTCCATGGCTGCGGCGACTTCCTGAATGACTACGAGGGCATCCTCGGCCACGAGGACTACCGGTCAGAGCTGACCTTGATGTACCTGGCGTCGGTGGACCCGGCGGACGGCCGGCTCGCCAGCCTGCGCATGCTCCCCATGCAGCTGCGCCAGCTCCGACCCCACCGGGCCTCACGACGGGACGCCGAATGGTTGTGCGGAGTCCTGGACCGCGAGGCACGCCGGCTGGCGCCCCAGACGCGAGTGGAGCTGGAAGATGACGGGCCCCTGCTCCTGCAATGGGGGTGAAGGAGCCCGGTGCGGGCGGTGACGGACGCCACCGCCCGCTTCGGTCCTTCAGGAACTACTGGATGGTGTACGCCACCGTGCCGCTGCAGCTCCCGCTGGAGTAGCAGCCGACGCGGATCTGGTAGGTGCCCGCCGTCGTGGCCTTGAAGCTCGCGTAGGACAGCGTGCCGCAGGCGTCGTCGTTCGAGGCCACCTGGGTGGTTCCGTTGTACAGGCGCAGGTACGTGTCACCCGTTCCCGTGGCGCCCGGCACCGTGCAGGTGCCGAACTTGAGGGTCTGCCCGGCGGCCAGGGTGACGTTGCGGTTGACGGTGTTCTGGTTGGCGCTGTTGGTGTTGGAGGCGGTGAAGGTGAACGTCACCGGCGTCGCGGGCGGCGGGTAGCCCACGCACAGGCGCGTGCTGGTCGCCACGCCGCAGTACTCGTCGATGGCCGGCCGGACGTAGGTGATGTCCTCGCCGCGGCAGCCCGTCTCCGTGCAGGTGTTGACGACGTTGCAGCTCCCGTTGGCTTTGTAGTCGGTCTCGCCGCGCACCAGGATGCCGGCCACGGTGTAGCCGTTGTTCTCGTACACGCCCGAGCCCGAGTTGCCGCCGAACGTGTCCGTGGTGCCCACGAAGTAGTCCAGCGTGGCCGCGCGCGCGTCACGCACCGAGCCGCCCGAGTCGATCTTGAAGGGAATACCGCTGCCCGAGCCGATGACCGTCACGTTGGTGCCCACGGGCAGCGCGGCGTTGCCCGCGCGAATGGGGGCGGGCGTGAAGCGCGGGGTGGCCGGACGGTCCAGCCGGATGACGGCGAAGTCCAGGTTGCGACCGCCCACCGTGCCCTGCTGGCGCGCGACAATCGCCTGGCAGGAGAAGATGTCCGCGGTCGTCACCTTCTGCATGGCGCCGGCGGCGGTGCGGTAGAAGTTGAAGACGAAGCGCGTGCTGGCGCAGGCCGACGCGCTGGTGATGCAGTGGCCCGCCGTGAGCACCAGGTCATCGTCGATGAGCGTGCCGGAGCAGAAGGCCGGGGTCAGGTCGTCCAGGAAGCGCTCGGAGGTGCAGAGGTTGTACGCGGAGCGCAGCGTGGACGCGTTGAAGGTGACGTCGTCGGGCTTGGTCGCGTTGAAGTCCGAAGGGTTCATCAGCGCGACGGTGGACTGCTGAGCGCGGGCGCGCAGCGTGGCGTTCGCGTGCGCGTACACGTCCGTGCGGTTGTCGGTCCCGTAGACGACGGGCTGCTCCTCCGTGCCCAGGGGAGCGTTGTCGGTGGGCTCGGTCTCGGGCGCCGGACCGCAGGCCACGAGGGAAAGGGTACACAGCAGCGTTCCAAGCAGCGTCCTACGGCCGGAAGTCCGGGGGATTCGCATGTGCTGAACACTCCTTGAGGGTGCGGACCGCCCGCCAGGGGGCGAGCAGCGGACCGCATGCTCGCGCCAACCATGTGCTCTCTGCAATGCGTCATTAACGAGAATTCACCAAGGTCCCGGAAGTCCCAGCTGGCTCAGGACGCTCCAAGGACTGTCGGCACGCCATCACACGCAGTAGGATCACGCCGCTTTTCCGGGGGACTCAAGCCGGGACACTTTGGAGGCCGTATGGCCACAATCCTCGTCGCTCCGCTTCCGCTCGCAGGGCATCTCAACCCCACGCTGAAGCTGGCGAAGACGCTCCGGGCCCGTGGACACCGGGTGGTCTACTGCTCCCTGCCGGATGTCGAGTCCTCGCTCCAGGCCGAGGGCTTCGAGCTCCTCCCCGTCTTCACGTCCTTCTTTCCCAAGGGCCTGGTGGCGGAGATGACGGCGAAGGCGTCCCATGCGCGAGGCCGGGAACTGCGCAACCTCGCGCGCGACCACATCCAGCGCCGCAATGCCGTGCTCCAGGCCACCCTGGACGGTGAATACGACAGGCTGCTGGACGCCCTCCGCCCGGACCTCGTCCTCTGCGATGACCGGGTGGTGGATCTGCCCATCGTGTGCCATGGCCAGGGTGTTCCCGTGGCGAGGCTGAACACCACCCTCCCCCAGCACCTGCTGCACCTGCTGCCGACGAGCAACGGCAAGCCTCTCATCCGCGTGCTCAGGCCCGTGCTGCGCCGTCTTGAGGCCGTGCTCGCGCGCGCGGGCCTGGTGCCCCGCTTCCAGGAGTTCCACCGGCGGCTTGCGCTCAAGCATGGCTGCCCGATGGAGCCCGTGGACTTCCCCCCCTTCCAGCTCCCCCTGCTGCGGGACGTGGTGCTCTTCCCCAGGGAGTTCGCGACGCCGGACATGCCGGCCGGGCGCGAGCCGGTGCTCCACCTGGGCCCCTCCATCGATCTGGAGCGCCAGGAGCCGGCGTTTCCCTGGGAGCGGCTGAAGGAGGGCCAGCCCCTCATCTTCTTCTCGCTGGGCACGCTGGCCTCATCCGGCCTGGCCCGTCAGGTGCTGAAGACGGTGTGCGAGGCGGCGGCACTGCGGCCACAGTGGCAGTTCGTCCTCGCCGTGGGGTCCGTGCTCGACCCGGCGGAGTTCGACGGGGGCCCGGCGAGGATCGTGGCCGTGCAGAAGGCGCCCCAGCTCCAACTGCTGCGCACCGCGGCGGCCATGATCACCCATGGCGGATTCAACAGCGTGAAGGAGTGCATCTACTTCGGCGTCCCCATGGTGGCGCTGCCCATGAAGGACGACCAGCCGGACGTGACCCGGCTCGTCGTGCACCATGGGCTCGGGGTCCAGGGGGCCGTGAAGCAGCTGAAGCCCCGCACCCTGCTCTCGCTGCTGGACTCCGTGGTGGGAAGCGCCTCCCATGCCCAGGCGCTCGCGAGGATGAGCAGCCGCTTCCGCGAGGCGGAGGCGGACATGGCCGCCATCGAGCAACTGCTGCCCGGCCCCCAGCCCACCATCAAGCGGGCGAGCTGACCCCGCGGGTCACGCCACTTCCACCCGGGGCCTGCGCTGGCCCCGCGCGATGGTCTCCGCGGCCCGGAGCGACAGCGCGATGATGGTGAGCGTGGTGTTGACCGCCCCGGCGGTGGGCAGGCTGGACGCGTCCAGCACGTACAGGTTGTCCATGCCATGGACGCGGCAGTCCGCATCCAGCACCGAGCTCGCGGGATCCACCCCCATCCGCGCGGTCCCCACCGTGTGCCAGGGCGCATCGAAGTGCACGGAGGTATGGACCCAGCGGAACCCTGCCTTGTGGAAGAGCGAGACAGCGGTGTCCCGCAGCTTCCGGTACGTCTCACGGCTGGCTTTGGGATTGTGGACGCGGGCGATCCGCTCTTCGTGGAAGTCGAACCCCGACTCCGCGGTGCCCACCGCCTCTGTCATCAACAGACACACCAGGCTGCGGCGCGCGACGAACTTCACGAACGGAGCGGCGAGCGGAAACACGTGCTGCCAGATGGGAATCTGGCCCGTCGCCTGGATGACGCCCAGGGGATAGGGCCAACCCTCCGCCGCGCCGTAGAAGGCGTTGATGGCGAAGGTCTTCTGGTGGAGCTCCGGAATGGGGCGCAGTCCCATGAAGGGAAAGATGAAGCCGCACGTGTGGCCCGCCAGATACCGTCCCAAGGCGCCCCTGGCGTTTCCAATGCCCTTCGGGTGGGCGTCGTTCCTCGAGCGCCAGAGCAGCAACGGCGACTCCCGGATGCCCGCGCTCACGACGACGACGTCCGCGTGCACGGTGACCTCCTCGCCTCCGCGGCGCAGGAGGACGCCGGTGGCGCGGCGGCCGTCCGGTGTGGTGAGGACCTTGAGGCAGTCCGTTCCCGTGCACAGGTCCACCCGGCCCGTCTTGAGGGCGGGCCGGAGCGCGGCGACCTCCGCGTCCATCTTCGCGTCGCGGTGGCAGAAGTAGCCGTCGCACGTCGAACACAGGACGCACCGGCCGTTGGGTCCCCGGTCCACGCCCTTGGGGATGTAGCCCACGGGAACGCCGCAGCCCTGGAGCCGCTTCACCACGTCCGCGATGAAGGGCTCGTGCTCGATGGGCCCGTGGGGAAAGGGCCTGGAACGAGGCGGCTCGGAGGGGTCGCCCTCGGGCGAACCGTGGACCGAATAGAGCCGCTCGCCCTCGTCGTAGTAGGGCTCCAGGTCGGCGTAGGAGAGGGGCCAGGCCGTGGACTCACCATGCTCCGTCGGACTGGCGCGGAAGTCGTTCTCACGCAGGCGGTAGAGCGCCGCGCCGTAGAACTTCGACTCGCCTCCCACGTTGTGGCGGATCCCGCGCCGCTGGTAGTCCGCGATGAACGTCGTCTGCTGCTCGCTCCGGGCAGGGTCCGGCTTCAGGTACTCGCCCTGCTCGACCACCAGCACGTTGCAGTCACGGCGCGCCAGCCCCTGGGCCAGGGTGCTTCCGCCCGGCCCACTGCCAACGATGATCACGTCATACCCAGACTTGACCCAGCTCACGTTCTCTACCCACGCTCTGTGAAAGGTTGGTCAGCCACTCAGCGACGGGCCCTGGAAACGGCCAGTGAAACGAGCTGCCGTCCCACCATCGGCATGTACCGGGGGAGCTTCGCGGGGTTCCTCAACGCCAGGGACATGCACTCCCCCCAGGCCCCCTTCTGGAGCGGCGCGCGGAACCGCGCATCCTCCCGCTCCCGGAGCTTCCACTCGCGATAGCGGCCCAGCGCCGCGATGACCTCGCCCTGCGTCCGAGGGTCCAGGGAAGCGCTCAGCGCCTCGGCCATGTCGATGATGCGCGTCAGGCACCGCACGGGATCCGAGGTCAACGACCCCGGCCGGCTCCGGTAGCAATACATCGCCTCTTGCGACACGACCATCCGGCCGGACGCGAGGAGACACCGGAGCAGGAAGTCGAAGTCCTCACCGGCCCACAGGGCCGGGTTGTAGCGAAGCGCATGCGCGTTCAAGAAGGACCTGCGGAACACAGGCTTCAGGAACCCATAGTCGTCCACGGCCATCTTCAGGGCGTTCACCTCGAACGGCTGCTCGATCCGCCCCAGCCGCCGGGCCTGCGTCTGGAAGAACGTCACCGAGGGATTCCGCTCCCCTTCCGGGACCAGCAGCAGGTCATCACAGACGATGTCCGCGCGGTGCCCTTCCGCCAGCGCCAGGAGAGACTCCAGACGCCGGGGCTTCCACCAGTCATCGCCATCCAGGATGGCGACCCATTCCCCTTCGGCGTGGTCGATGGCGACGTTGCGGCTCTGGGAAGGCCCCTCGTTCTTCGCGTTCCGGAGGACGCGGATGCGCGCGTCCTGATAACGCCCGGCGACCGCCGCGGTCCCGTCCGTGGAGCAGTCATCGACGATGATGAGCTCGACATCCCGCTGGGTCTGCTCGAGTACCGAGTCGATGGCGGCGCCCAGATACGCCTCGACGTTGAAGGCAGGGATGATGACGGACACCGAGGGTTTCATCGCGGGGCGCTCTCGTTCTTCCGGTTTCACCCAGATTACCACCCTGCTACCTTCGGGAGTCATGGCGAGAATCGTCTTTCTTCCCCTGCCGGAGGCCGGCCACATCCACGCGACCTTCGGGCTCGCGAGGCAGTTGGCGTCCCGGGGACACGAGCTCGTCTACATGGCTCCACCGGATGGAGAGGCCTTCCTGCGCGAGCGGCCCTGGCCGTTCATCCCCATCCACGAAGAGGCGATGCCCAGGGGGCGCCAGGCGGAGCTGGATGCCCAGCTGGCCGCACCGGGGCTCTCCCTCCAGGCGCGCAAGGACATCATCCGGGAGGTGATCCACCGGCACGGGCTCCGCATCACGGAGGCCCTCTTCGGGACCACGCTGGAGGCCCGCCTGCGCGAGGCGAAGGCCGACCTGCTGCTCGTGGATGCGACGTTCCCGCTGCCCGTGCTGGCGGCCCACAAGGCCGGCGTTCCCGCGTTCCAGCTCTGCACCAACCTCGCGTTGAACAGGGATGTCGCCGTCCCTCCGCTGAACTCACACCACGTCCCCACGGGAAGTGTCGGCTCGCGGCTCGGCATCCGCCTCGCCTGGCAATGGCAGTACCTGCGCACCTTCCTGCCGTTCGAGGAGAAGATGCGCGAGCGGCTTCGCGCCTTCTATCGCCTGCACCCCGGCGCGCCCCGCGCCAGCTTCAACACCCACCTGCAGATCGGCCCGCACTTCCAGGTCCCCACGCTGGTGATGAGCTCGCCGGAGTTCGACTTCCGCCGCTCGGCCGCGGACGTCCACTACCTGGGGCCGTGTGTGGATCTCGACCGGGCGGAGCCTCCTCTGCGCCTGGATCCGCCCCAGGATGATTCACCGCTCATCCTGTGCTCACTGGGGAGCCATGGTGACCGGCTGCGCGGACACGAGGCCTTCTTCCAGTCCGTCATCTCCGCCGTCGCGCGCAGGCCCCGGCTCCGGCTGCTCATGGCCGTGGGCAAGCAGCTGCGGACGGACGCGTTCGGCCCGCTGCCTCCCAATGTCACGGTGGTGGATTGGGTTCCCCAGCTCACCGCGTTGAAGCAGGCGTCGCTGATGATCACCCATGGCGGGCTCAACAGCGTGAAGGAATGCATCTGCCTGGGCGTTCCGATGCTCGTGTATCCGCTGATGTTCGACCAGCCGGGCAACGCCGCGCGCGTCGTCCACCATGGGCTCGGACTGCGGGGAAACATCCGAGAGACCTCGGCGGAACAGGTGGGCGCCCAGCTGGATCAGCTCCTCGGCACCCCTGCGTTCCAGGCCCGGACCCGGGCCATGCAGCGCACCTTCCAGGAAGCCGATGCCGCCAGCCGTGGCGCGGTGACGATCGAGCAGTTGCGCCAGGAGCAGCGGCTCGCGGCCTGAGTCAGGAGGCGCGCTCCTGCAGGGCCGGGGCGGACTCGGCGGGAGCGACCAGCTTCCCGGCGTCGAGCCGGAGGACGCGGTCGGCGACGCCGAAGTAACGGTCGTCGTGGGAGATGACCACCACGGTCTTGCCCTTGCGCTTCAGCTCCGGGAGGAGCTCCGTGTAGAACACGGCCTTGAACGCGGGGTCCTGATCCGCCGCCCACTCGTCGAAGAGATAGATGGGTCGGTCTTCCAGGTAGGCCGTGAGGAGCGCCAGCCGCTTGCGCTGGCCCAGCGACAGCTCGGTGGTGGAGAGGACGCCGCCGTCGATGCGGACCTTCCGCGATAGCTGGAGCAGTGACAGGTAGTGCTGCACCTGCGAGGCGGTGCCCTCTCCGACGAGCCCCAGCAGCCGTTCGAACAGGTAGAAGTCCGAGAACACGGCGGAGAACAACTGCCGGTAGGACTCCTGCGTCTGCTCCGTGATGGGCTGACCGTCCACGAGGATCTGCCCGCCCTCGGGCTGGTACAGCCCCGTGAGCAGCTTGGCCAGCGTGGTCTTCCCGCTGCCATTGCCGCCCACGAGGAAGATCAGCTCCCCGGCGTGCATGCGCAGATGGATGGGCCCCACCACGAAGTGCCCGTCGGACTCCTCGCGGTAATAGGTGTGGGTGACGCCTACGAGTTCGACGGTCTGGAACGTCGCGCGGTGTCCCCGTTCGGGAAGCGCGGGTGCATCGGAGCCCAGGGAGTCGAGCGTCAGCCCCAACTGGTGGACCTTCGTCCACGACACATCCCCGCGGCTCAGGATGGGCAGCGTCTCCATGACGGACTGGAGGGGCTGCTGGAGGTAGAGCGCCGCGATGCAGTACCCCACCAGCACCGACGGCTGCACCCAGCCCAGGCCCGGCATCACGAAGATGAGCGCGCCCACGAAGGCGAAGGACAGGAGCATGCCCAGGCTCCCCGTCGCCGCGAAGACGTTGCCGATCCGGATCTGCAGCGCGCGGACGAGCGAGGACGTAGCCTCGACCTCCTCCGTGAGGAACGCCGCACGCCGCTCCTGGTGCAGCTTCAGCTCCTTGATGCCCTCCGTGAGGCCGCGCAGCTGCTTGTACAGCGCCCCCTGGTGCTCCCGCGTGCGCTGAAGATCCCGAATGGCGCTCCGGGCCAGGAGCCGGTAGCCCACGACGCTCAGCGCGATGACGAGCAACAGGCCGACGAGCAGTTGCCAGGACAGCCACGCCAGATAGACGCAGCAGCCCAGCGCGATGGCGATGTTGGTGAGGAATCGCGGCAACACGCCCAACGCGGTGCTGATGACGAAGAGGTCCTCCGTGAGGACCGTCATCACGTTGGGGATGCCCTGCTCCTCCAGGCGCCGCAGCGGCGTGGCGACGACCTGACGGGCCAGCCGCATGCGCATGTCGAAGAGCGCGTCCCCGTTGAGCTTGTTGACCAGGGCCTGCGTCCCGTAGCGCAACAGCAGCGTCAGCACGCCCAGCCCCACGAAGCCCAGGGCCACCGCCGAGCCCACCTGCAGCTGGGACGCAAGCGCGTGGTTGATTAGCGCGATGAGCCCCGCGTTGCTGGCGCCCGAGAGGAGCCCGAAGAGCGTCACCAGGATGAGGGACGCGGGAGACGTCCGGAACAGGAGGGCGAGGAATTTCATGGGTGACAGGCCCGGCACTCCTCGGGATGCGAGGGCCTACACCGGATTCCGTGAAGAACTCTACATGAGTTCTTCAGGCCTGCCGCAGCTTGCTGGATTCGCTGGTCTGCGACGCGGCCAAAAAGGCCCTGGAGTCACCGGCTTGCACCGGGAACTCCAGGGCCTCATTTGGTCGGGGCGATAGGCGCTGAACCTGCGACCACTTGCACCCCAAGGAACCCTGGGGGCCGTTCAGCGGTTACCAGCGGCTCACAACCCTTCGTAAATACTCAAGCTTCTTCGAGCAGAGTTGTCCAGCCGTCCCATCCAGTACTCCAGGATCCCAAGATTTTTGCTGCTAGTTTGCTGCTGGGCTCCGCCCCGGTGGCGCCGGTGGCCCCAGGTTCTGGCCGGCTGCTAACCGTCCGGGAGGTCGCGGAACGGCTGGGGGTCTGCCCGGGCCACCGTGTACCGGCTGTGCGAACGGGGTGAGTTGCCCCACATCCGCCTGTCCAACGCGGTGCGAATAGAGGCTGAGGCCCTGGAGAGACTCATCCGGGAACCTTCGTCGTAGGGCCGACCGTAGGCTACTCCCCTACTCTGTGCTTCGACCTCCAGCCGAACATACTGCTCGACCAAGCTTCTTTGACATATCTGCTCGGTTCGATTCCTTTTTGGGTACTCGCCCTACTTCCCAAGTCCCTGGAAGCAGGGCGTTTTCTGTCTGCTGCTGGAACTCGTAGAGAGTGCTGGGCGCTTCGCGGTGAACGCCCATGCGAACGCGTCTACGCGCGGCGCGTGACGAGCGCTGGGGTCTCGTGGTGAGCGTCCAGGCCGGACGCGTCGGACACGCCGACGCGGGCCTCGTGGCCAACGTTCTGGCTGGACACATCGACAGGCGCCTGGCGGTGAGCGCTAGGCTTCGCGGCGAGCGTCCAGGCAGGCTGGAGGCGGGCCACATCGGCGCGCACCTCATGATGGGCGCCGGGGGCCGCCTAAACCATCGGAACTGATACTACCCGATCAGATCCGCGACGGCCCGCGATGTGGCGCCCGGGCTCCACGTGCTGCAGGCAGAGTGGGCAGTGACGGATGCGGCGACACTCCCTGAAGCGGACTTTCCTCGAGCCACCGAGCAGTTAGCAGGAACTTGTATGAGTCCGGAGACTGGAGGCCTGCACGCGACGACGCGTCGGCCAAGAGTCGGGCTTGCAGCACGCTGACGATGCTTGCGTGGTGCCTCAGAGGGCCGCATTGTTCCCGATCGGCAGAACAGCAGGCTGCAGCGGACGATGTCGGATCGGCTCCGCCGTCCCGCCCTCGCCCCTGAGTTGGCCGTTATGTAACGAAACAGAGGAACACAGAGCGAGGATGGCTTGGACAGAACTTTGAAGCTGGCTCTGAGCAAGTACCCCGTCGTGCCGCACACGCTGCGAACGGATCCGACGAGCAATCGAGCTGTGGATACGCTACCTGTCAATCTCGCCACTCTATACCATCATTACTATCTTGACTCGTATGGAACGGCTCCACCCAATCCGGATCCTGCACAATTCGAGCACGTGCGATTCTTGATGCCCACGCGAGACTTCCGCCTCCAGGGCTCCGGAATTGGAGCCGCACCTGGCATCAAGAGACACAGATCTACGGAACTTGGTCAGGCATTCTGCCGTTTGTTTCTTCACGACCACTTCAACATTACGTACTTCGCGCACATGGAGCACATCCTCGACCGCCAGCTTCACCGAGCCTTCGATGGGTGCCGAATTGAGCGCACAAGCAGCGGTGATGCGCCGGACTACTTTTGTGCAGAGAGTGTCAACCGCGTGTTCTTGGCAGAGGCAAAGGGCCGCTACGAGGCGATTTCGTTCAAGTCCAAGGAGTTTGCAAAGTGGCGGACGCAGTTCGCACGAGTCACCTTCAAGGATACTCAGGGATGGCAACGGCGCATTAAAGGACATATCGTGGCAGTTCGCTACGCCACAGAACTCGATGGTCCTCGAATCAAGTCCTCCATTTTCGCGGAGGATCCGTATTCACCCGGAGAGCGTCCTCTCGACGGCGACGATACAGGTGGGCTCGGCGCAGCCGTGATCGCATCCCACTACAGCGGTATCGCCGCGAAACTACGGCAGCCGCTGTTAGCCGCTTCACTCGCGACCGGGCTGGCACTGCCCGACGAACTCCGCATTCTAGCCTTCGCTTGGCGGGTTATCGTGGGACCACTCGCCGGTCGGCGATTTGTTGGCGGCTTCTTCGGGCCGCCCGGAAGCGAGCCAAGCCTCATTCAGACTCAGGACGGTGTAGTGGCGAGGTGGCCCCCACCAATTCGGCTTGATGCCGCTGCTGCAACGTTCTTCGGTGTAGAAGAAACTATCTTTCGACAGGTCGTCGAGATGGCGCGTACAGGACTTCGCACAGCAGACCAACTTGGCACCTTCGAAGGGCCTGGGTTCTTCTACAGCGGATTCAGCGCACTTCACGACGGGAGCGTTCTGGGTCCGGGTGAGTTCTTCAACCCAGAGGAGCAATTGACGCTATAGTCTGAGGGAAGCCGCATAACAACTTGTTGCCTCGAACGAGCTTCGCTGTGAATACCGACCTTTTCCACCTGCGTGCGACATGCGTGCAACACGGATGGAGGAAGCCGCCAACCATCCATAAATACATATCACAATTGGGGAATGAACGCTCGTTCCGCTGCAGACTTTTGCAGCTGCTCTCTCTCCCCCTGGGCATGCGGGTGTCACTACTACTTTGCGGCCACGCATCATCCTGAATGTGATTGCCCCGTGAGTTCCGGCCAGAGCTCCGTCAGGAGGGGAGCGGCTGTCATGGCAACCCAGCTCTCGCAATCCAAGAGCAGCGTGCTGGCATCCAGAGGCATGGTTCCTACCAGGAGCTGCCCTCGCCATCCGTTCCATCCGACCGTTTCACGGAACGACATCCCGTGCTTCTGTAGAACCCGCGCTGCGCGCTGCCGCGAGCGAGCCGGGCTCTTGTAGAAATCGAGCGCCACCCCTAGCCACGGCTTATTGTCCGGCGGCCAGTCAATGGCGACTCCGAGTGAGAGCAGGCCATCACCGTCTTTGTGGGCTGCGACTGCCATCCAATACGCCCAATAACGCTGGATGGTAGTGTCGCCAGAGTCGCCCCAAGCGTGCAGTCCAGCCCGCTCGGCTGCGCTGCTGAGGCCTGCCTGTGCAGGTCCCACCAACAACGCCCTTGCCTGAGCCTGTGCCTTGTAAATGACCTTTTTTACCCGGGACCATTCGGCGAAGGTCACCCCCTCGGGCGACATGCCAACGTAGGCCGCCAAGGTGTCCATATCCGCAGCATTCCGAAGATAGAAGGCGAGACTAGGACCGATTGTGTCACTCATGGGGAGTCGTGATGGGAGAAGGCGGAGAGATGATACGTGCGCGGCGGAGGTAGCTCAGGAGGATGGCCTTTGCCGCTCGTGACTTCGGTGCTGAACTCAGTCCATAGAAGTTCCGGAGAATGGCGGCCAGGTAGAGACGGAGAAATGCCGCGCCATCTCCGGGAGAGCCAGCCAGAAAAGAGAGCAGCGCGGCGACGTCTTGCCACTCTACGCTGGTCCAACCAGGGGCTTCGTGTTCCCCCTCGATCGTGAGCAAAACCTTCACGACTGCGTCGGGTGGTAGTCGCAGTTCGTGGGCCCGCCTCTGGCACGCAGCCTCGTACCGCTCAAGCTGTCCTGGCGTTATGATGTGACCAACCTTCACCTCCATGACGACCATGAGCTGCGGAGCAGAAGCTGGAACTTCAATCCAGATGTCTGTGCGTCCTCTCTGGCCGTCGAGCTCGCTGACAAGCTCGCGCTCTGGTTCAGTCAGAGCCTGAGCCAAGAAAGGAAGGACGCTCTCGATCGCAGGTGCAGCACTGGCCGATTTAGAAGCAATGTGCTGCAAGATGGCCCGCAGCGGTCCCTGCCCGAGCGCATGGGGCTCCGAGGGGGAGAGCAGATATGCCAAGGCCTGGCTATAGGAGCGCTCATCTAGAATGCGACCAATCGGGGAGAGCAGGTCGATGCTGGCCTCCAACGGAACCATGAGCCCCTGGGCACGCGCCTCAGCCGTGGCCTCATCCAAGCGGCTGTCCAACCATCGAAATGCTGCGGCTGCAATGCGCGGCAGTTCCCCCTCAAGCCAGCCCACCTCCTTCAGCTCAAGAGAGCGCTCGCGTTGAGCTTTGGTGCGTGCATTTTGGGTATCTCTCATCGCCTCTTCCAGGAGAACAGCCTCAATTCCGGGCAGCAGACGGCGTACGAGTTCGCTCTTATTGCTCACGGTTGAATCATCCCTCTGCGCGCGAAGTCTCGACGTTTACGACCAAGCCCGACCTCACGTCTCGATGCGATTCGGCCGTTCGCATTTGCCCTATAGAGCCGTGCATCCACGGTGCGCAGTAACTCCTCCACGGTAAGCATAGAGCATCTTCCTTACCGTCGTGGAGAAGCTGAGGGCGGCGGCTCGGCACCGTGTGGAAGCGGAATCGTGGTGACGTTCACGGTTCTGGCCGCGTGAAGCCTCTCCACCACCTGAGCGGCTCCAGGAGCAACGCCGTCGCTAATTGGAATGGTACGCCTCTGGATGTCAACCTCCATTCGAGCGGCTGTGGGACTTATCCGACCCCGCCTTCTTCCGGCGCTAGGCGCAGTTGGGGTTAATCCAGGCCGACGCGTGAGCCAAGGGCGGCTATGCTGGCGGCCCCAGATACCCGCCATCAGCCATGCACCTCTATAGCGCCAGCGTCCCTGACTTCATCAAGGCCACCCGCGAGGGTACGCTTGTGTCCAGGCTAGTCTCGGCCTTCGAGCAGGGGCAATCCCTGGCCCCCACCAGCTCCGAGCAGAAGGCGTGGCGCCATTCCCTGCCCCCCCTGGCGGCGGTACTGGATGATGCGTCCTTTGAGCGGGCCTACATCTTCCTTGAGCTGCAGATGCCCCTGTCCTCGCACCGCTGCGATGCGCTGCTCGTAGGGCGGTCGGCACGAGGGGGCCGCCCCTCTGCCGTCGTCGTAGAGCTGAAGCAGTGGACCCACGCGGGCCGCTCGGCCATTCCGGATACCGTGTCGCTGGGAAGCCGCACCCTGCTCCACCCGAGCGCCCAGGCTCGAGGCTATGCGGACTTCCTGCACCACTACCACTCCGCCTTCACCAGTTCGGACGCCGAGATCCATGCTTGTGCCTACCTCCACAACCTGGAGGCCCCGGCCGTGCTCGGCCTGCTGCGAGCTTCACACGTCTTCGGCCCGCTAACCCGGGATGTCCCGCTGTTCGCCCAGGCCGATGCCCCCCTGCTCCGGGAATATCTGAAGGACTGCATCGGGGCCGGGGACGGCGGGCCCCTGTCCGAGGCCATCCGGTCCGGGCAGGCACAACCCTCCGAGAAGCTACTGGATGTGCTCATCCAGGCGGTGGAGGGGCACTTCGAATGGCGGTTGCTCGACGAGCAACGCGTCGCCTTCAACACCATCACCACCCACGTCGAGCAGGCCCAGCGCTCGGGCGGCAAGGCGGTCATCGTCGTCCGTGGCGGGCCAGGTACGGGCAAGAGCGTACTGGCCATCCAGCTCCTGGCGCACGCCGCGCGCCACCAGTGGCGCATCGCTCACGCCGTCGGCTCCAAGGCCTTCCAAACCGTGCTCCAGGCCAAGACTGAGGCGTTCGCCACAGAGATGCTCAAGCGCATCTATAACGTCCGGTACCAGAACCGGCTGCCGCTGCGGAAGATGTTCTCCACCTTCGCGGACATCGCGGGGGTGGGAGCCCGCGAGGAGAACACCTTCGACCTCGTCGTCGGGGATGAGGCGCACCGGCTATGGAACTACCGCCGCGCCAAATTCCAGAACTTCGAGAGACAGCTGTCGAACACCCCGATGGTGGACGAGATGATTCGCGCCTCGCGCGTCACCGCGCTCTTCCTGGACGATAACCAGACAGTGCGCGCCGATGAGGTCGGTACCCTGGAGCACATCCGCTCGCACGCCGAGTCACTACGTGTCCCCGTTACCGTGGTCGACCTCAACGCCCAGTTCCGCTGCAGTGGGAGCGAGAGCTACATGCAATGGGTCGACCACGCCCTGGGCTTTCACGCACCCCGCTCCCTCCAGTGGCGTGAGTTCCAGGGCTATGACTTCACCCTCGTCGGCTCGATGCAGGAGATGCAGGAGCGGCTCGAGGCGAAGCGGCGGCTGGGCAATAAGTGCCGCATCGCCGCGGGGTTCTGCTGGAGGTGGTCCCCGCCGAAGGACAACGGGGAGCTCGTCCACGATGTGAGCCACCCGTCCTTCAGCGGGTGGAGCGCCCCCTGGATAGAGAAGACGGGCCGGGACTTGGTCCCTACCCAGCACCAATATTTCAAGTGGGCCACCGACGAGGCGTATTTCTCCCAGGTAGGCTCCATCTACTCAATCCAGGGCTTCGAGTTCGACTACATCGGCGTCATCTTCGGACCGGACCTCGTCTGGCGCGAAGCGGCTTGGCAGGCCGACTTGGAGAAGAACCGGGACACAGCCTTCCGGCGCGACCTGAAGCGCTCCGGCACCGACGGGACGGAGCGGCTGCGCAACATCTATCGTGTGCTGCTCACCCGGGGCATGCGAGGTACTCTCGTCTACTTCATCGACCACCAGACACGCGCCCGATTCGAGGCGCTGCTCCAGCCATGAACGAGCTTCAGCGGTTCCTCGAAGATCTCCGGAGCTTCAACGCCGAGCGGGAGTGGAGCCAGTTCCACGACCCCAAGAACCTTTCCATGCTGCTGACGTCCGAGGCCGGAGAGTTGCTGGCGCTGCTGCGCTGGGTGCCCAACACTGAGGCGGATGCGTACGCCAGCCAGCCCGCGGCGCGCCAGCAGCTCACCGAGGAGATTGGAGACGTGGGCATTGCACTACTGTTGCTGTGCGACCGGCTTGGAATCGACCTGCTGCTGGCCCTGCGCGCCAAGCTGGATCTGAATCGGGCCAAGTACCCGGTGGAGCAGTCCCGGGGGCGGTGGACAAAGAGCGAGTCCTGACCCCCGGGACAACTCAGCCCCCCGAACCTGAAGCACGGGCACGCCGTCGGGCAGGCGCAGCGGCCTGGGGAGGTGAGAGTCGAGTTCCCCGGGCTCGAAGCGGCAGAGCCCCAGAGCGTGCCAGAAGGCCCCCGACAGCTCTCCGTTGGACTTGAAGCCTCCATCTGGCCGGAAGGCCACCCATCCTCCCGGCAGCAGCAGCAGCGTGGCGAGGAGGGCGCCAGTCGCCGGGCTCCAGAGACACGCCGTGCCATCGGCGGAGGCCGTGGCCAGCAGCTTCCCATCTGGGCTGAAGGCCACGCTCCGGACCTGGTCCGAGTGCCCCTGCAGGGACTGAAGCCGCTGCCCATCCTGGGCGCGCCAGAGGGCCGCCGTCCGGTCCGCGGAAGCCGTGGCCAGCAACGCGCCATCCGGACTGAAGGCCACACCGAGCACCGGAGCCGTGTGTCCCCGGATGACACGCCGCGCCCCATCCGTCCCCAGCCCCCAAAGGGTGAGGCTCTGGTCCGCGGAGGCCGTGGCCAGCAGCTTCCCATCTGGGCTGAAGGCCACGCTCCGGACCTGGTCCGAGTGCCCCTGCAGGGACTGGAGCCGCTGCCCATCCTGGGCGCGCCAGAGGGCCGCCGTCCGGTCCGCGGAAGCCGTGGCCAGCAACGTGCCATCCGGGCTGAAGACGACGCCAAAGACATAGGATGCGTGTGCCTGCAGGACGCGCGCCTGCGCGCCTTCCCTGGAGTTCGTCAGGGCGACAGTCCCATCCTCGAAGGCGGAGGCCAGCAGCGCGCCATCCGGGCTGAAGGCAACCCCGAGGGCCCGGGCCGCCGTGCTCCCCAGGGGACTGAAGCGCCTGTTCCTGGCGGTGTCGTGCAACTGGACGCCTTCAGCGCCCCCAGCCGTGGCGAAGAGCCCCCTGTCGGTAGGACTGAAGGCAATGCCCAGGACCTCCTCGTGCGCCTCCCTGAAGAGGCGCAGGGGCGCCCCCTGGGCGGCGTCCCAGAGCGCCAGCGTCTGCGGGAGTGACGCTGAGGCCAGCACGCCGTCCGGACTGAAGGCCACGCTGGACATTGACGCCAGCGGGCCCCCTATTATCTTCAACGGCTGTCCCTGCGAGGCGCTCCAAGCCGTCAGGGTCCGGTCCGCCGAGCCGGAAACCAGGGTCTCCCCATCCGCACTGAAGGCCAGTCCCCAGACGGAGTCCGTGTGGCGCTTGAGGGTCCTTAGTGGCGGGCCCCCCGCGACGCTCCAGAGCATGATTGTACGGTCCTCGGAACCGGACGCCAGGGTCTTCCCATCCGGGCTGAAGGCGACGCCGAGCACCGGGTCCTTGTGGCCCCTAAGGATCTGCAGGCACTGGCCCTGCTTCACGCTCCAGATGGACACGGTCCGGTCCAGCGCGCCGACAGCCAGGTGCGCTCCGTCCGGGCTGAAGGCCACCCCGCGCACGTGTCCTCCCCTTTCCTGCAGGACGCGCAGGGTTCGCCCCTGGCTTACACTCCAGAGCGTCACGGCCCCGCCCTCCGAGCCAGAGGCCAGCAGCGCACTGTCCTGGGGGTGAAAGGCCACGGCTCGGATGAAGTGCGTGCCGCCCGGGACGCTGCGGAGTCGTGCGCCCTCGAGCGACCAAAGCCCGAGGGTCCGGTCATCCGAGCCGGAGGCGAGCAGCTGGCCATCCGGGCTGAAGGCCACGCTGAAGACGGGGCCCTGATGGCCCTCCAGGACGCGCAGGCGCCGGCCTTCGCCCACGCTCCAGAGTGAGAGCGTCCAGTCGGTGGAGGCCGAAGCCAGGCGTGTGCCATCCGGGCTGAAGGCCACGCTCCGGACGCCTTCCGAGTGGCCGTGGAGGACGCGCACGCACCTGCCCGTCACGGCATCCCAAAGCCGCACCGTGCCGTCCGAATGGCCGGAGGCGAGGAGATGGACATCCGTGGGGCTGCACGCCACGGCCAGACAGGGCACCGCTAGCGCCAGGCTGGGCCTAGCCGCAGTGACCTCGGGCAGCGCGGCGCCGAAGAGGTCGCACCCTTCGAGCGAGTCCACCCGGGCCCCGCTGAGCTTCGCGGCGCGCAGCCTTGCGCCCTGGAGCCCCGCGCCCCGGAGGTCGGCGCCGAGAAGCTGCGCCCCCGAGAGGTCCGCCTCCCGCAGGTCCGCGCCCCGGAGCGTCGCGCCGGAGAGCACGGCCCGGCGGAGGCAGGCCCTGCGCAGCCGCGCCTCCGTGAGGTCGAGCCCAGCTAGGGTCACGCCCTCAAGGTTGGCCTCTTCGAGCTCGGCGCGGCGCAGGTCGAGGTCGGATAGGTTTTGGCCATGCAGGTCCCTGCCGGCGAGGCGCTGTGGACTTACCTGCCCGGCAAGGCCTGGGAGCTCGTAGCTCCCGTCGCGGGAGTCCATGGCCATGTGCTTGCGGAGGAAGGCCATCAGGAACGCCGCTGCGGCGTGGCAGGCGAAGTCGCGGAACGTGTCGTCCTTCTCGTGGTCGGCATAGTCGGAGACGGCCTTCACGATGATGGCGCGGCGCCCCTGCAGATCCGCCACGAGGCCAATGGCCGAGGCCTCCATCTCCACGCCGAGGACCGTGCGCACGCTGGCGTCCAGCCTCTTGAAGAGCCCGGGGTCTTGGCGGACGGCCTTGCCCGTGGCGATTGGGGCTACGTGGACCTGGAAGGGCGGGTCGCGCGGCTCCCCATCGGGATACAGCAGCCGCTCCTCGCGTACCACGCTCCGGCCCTTCTCGGAGAGCGCGAGGGTGCCGGGGATGGTCTCGAGGAGACCTTCATCCCGGAGCGCTAGGATGCATCTAGCCCAGTCTGGGCAGCGCTGCAGTCGGTCCGGAAGCGAGACAGGGGAAGAGGCTTCCCCGCGCTCATGGGCCTCCAGGGCACGCAGAAGCCACCGGCGCTGGGACGCCCGGGAAGGAGGACGCAGCTTCTGCAATTGGGGGACTCGCTGGAACTCCTCCGCGAAATACCTCGCATCCACCATCCACGGGCGGTGAAGGTTGTGGGTGGTGATGTCGCTATAGAAACCCTCGTCCTGGTGCCCGGCCGCCGCGATGTACTTGCCAAAGTCGTAGTTGAACACCCTGTCGGCCACGATGACGTCACCGAGGAAGACCTTTTCACGCCGGCCAGCGCAGATGCCGCACATCGCGAGACACCGCGGGTTCAGCTCCTTGAGCAGCGCCGTGGCCCGCGTGGCTGCCATGCTCTCGCCCATCTGCCCCGCCCAGGCCGCAGCCAACAGGAACCACCCTCCCTGGTCGTTCGGCAGCTCCCGAACATGAAAGGGGAAACCGCTCTGGTCACGCTCGTCCCGCCAGCCCACCCGGCCCTGACCGCCGAGCTCCAGCTCTAGGAGAGCATCGAGTTCTTCCTTCAGGGCTACGACGATGAGCACATCGACCTGCAATGCCACCACAGATTTGCTCCTGTCTCGCGGTGGAGCCCTTCCCCACCCTCACTGGTCTGGCGGATGCGGCCCTTCCAATGGCCGCGGACGGCGTCTTCAGCCCCCGCAATCTCGTCACCTTGCCGCCGGCGATTCAACCCCAGCTGCGCGCGCTCACATGCCAGCACCGCCAGGATCTCGGCACACGTCACGGACGCGGAGCCTGCGGGCTTCGCAGACTCTGCCGCGAGAATCCGCCTGAGCACCTCCGGCCGCTGGAACAGCGTGGCCCAGCAAGAAGCCAGCGGCCTGGAGCCTGCGCCCACTCCCACACGGAGCAGGTCGGAAAGCCTTCCCGTGCCGATGACTGCAGGAAGCCCGGGCGATTAGGTCACGGTGCCCGACAGGCTTGCCACGAATATGGCCGAGCACTGCCCCGTGCGAGTGAGGCCACAGCGACAATGACTCGGCGCGGCGGAGTCAGTCTGCGCTAGAGGGGATAGTAACGGCGATGGCGGCGTGAAGCGCACACCAAGTACTGGACATAGCTCTCACAGCGTAGTGAGCGGACCACCAAGAATGGAGCCGCATTGGTGCGCGGTTGTGGGCATTTGCACCCATTCAAATGTCGTGATACCTACATTGGGTCGATGTGGGCGATATGGGGGAGGCATGCAAGACGCATGGCGTGCGTGCAGCGCTGGCAATGACGAAAGGGACCGCAGCAGGCGCAGTCACTTGGGCAGCGCAGACGCACCTCCCCCCCCGACACCTGCATCCCTCTCCCTCGCTGTCAGGCGTATTGCGGCGAACCTCGACCCCAAGCGCACAGGCCTGTCAGGCGCCGAGCGGCTGGAACTCTCTCTCCAGTTACTCCCCGGCCGGCTCCGCGATGTAAGGCTCGCCCACTTCCACCGCCTGATATCTGCCCTCCCCGAGGAGGAGCGGGATTGGTGGATCGGTACACTCCACACATTGTTGATGCCTAGCACGGAGCGCCGCCGCTTGGCCGCGCACTTCACGCCACCCAACCTAGCCCGGCGAGTTCTCGAACTCGCAGTGGAAGCCGGCATCGATCTGCGGACCGCTCGCATCATTGATCCCTGCGCGGGCGGCGCTGCGTTCCTCGGAACGGTGGCAGACGCACTGCGTCGTAGCCACATCGATGCAGGAAACGCGCTGAAACGGCTCAAAGGCCTGGAGATCGATGAACACCTCGCCGAACTCGCCAGAGCCATTCTTGCCCGCCGCCTAGGGAGAAACTCGGTTCCGGCCCACGTCATTTCCGTAGGCGATGCACTCTCGACGGGGATGCAAGAAACCTTCGATGCGGTACTCGCCAATCCGCCTTACGGCCGCATGCTGGGTGTCCCTAAAGAGAAGCGAATGCGCTGGACGCATCTCGCCGACCTGGGCCACGTTAATCTTTATGCGCTCTTCGTGGGGCTCGCCCTGGATTTGCTGCGCCCAGGTGGAATTGCGGCACTGATTCTGCCGGCGAGTTTCCTGGCGGGACCATTGTTCGGCCGCCTCCGCACACACATCCGAACCCACGCCGAAATCATCTCCGTTCACGTTCTTGACGATCGCAACGGCGTCTTCTTCGATGTCGCTCAGGACACGTGCGTCCTGCTCCTGCGGAAGGGCCAGCCGGGAAACACTCTTCGGTGGGGCGCCATTGCCGTAGATGGAACGGCACGCACGCTGGGCACCACGGTGCTCCCGCAGGACCTTGCCGCCCCGTGGCCTATGCCCTTAAGCAACCTGCCCCATTCCCATGAGCTTGCGCATCTCTCTCATTGGGGATTTGAAGTTCGAGCCGGCTATTTTGTCTGGAACCGTGAGGGCCACCGGATGAGTAAGAACCGAGCAAGCCCTCTCGATTTCCCGCTGGTGTGGGCTGTGAATGTCAACGCTGGCAAGAAGGTACACCCTGCGGCAAGGGATGGAGCCGGTGTTGATTTCGTCCGCTTCGAAAAGCCATCCCAAGCCATCCTGCGCCAACGCGCCGTCATCGTTCAGCGTACTACCAATAATCGGCAGCGACGGCGCTTGGTGGCTGCCCCCATCGCTGCATCTGTGTTGTCCCGCTATCATGGCTTCGTCACCGAAAATCACACCCTCACCCTGATTCCGACAAACGACGGGGCGGACCTAAAACTGATATGCCAGCTACTAGGCAGCTCATCCGTGGACGCGATGTACCGGCGCGTTGCAGGAACGGCGAGCATTTCCGTCAGAGCACTCCGCGAGCTGCCACTCCCCTGGCCGGAACACCTACGCGCTGCACTAGAGGCAGGACTCCCGTTCGAGGACGCGGTGCGCAAGGCCTACACAATGGGCACTCGGAAGCCGCATGAGCGCACACCGGACTAGGTTATCGATGGCTCAGCGGAAAGCGCCCCGCTCCACAATGAATGGCAGCCGCAAGCCGCCACCAACTCCGGATCCGCGACTGCCAACCGAAGAACAGCTCCGGAAGGCATTGACCGCGCCGCTCCTCCTCCCTGCACAGGGAGGCGCTCCACGTCCCCCACCACTGATGGTCGCAGAGCTCGCTGTGGCGCTGCTGCGCGTGTACCGAACGGGCAAGTCCGAAGTAGCTTTGTACTGGCCCGAGCCTCCCGACGTGAGCGTCATCTATCCGCTTGCGTGTCTAGCACTCTTGCTTGCACCGGGGCCGCAGGAAAACGGTCAACGACGCGACCCACCCGCCCGGTTCCGCGTCTTGTATCTTCCCTGGAACACGCGCACGGGAACAGGGCTGCAGACCGTTCTCGTGGATCGGGACACCATCTACCGCGCTAATGCTGGGCACCTCTACCGATACCACCCCGGTCTCCCCACTTCGTCACCTCGAACAGATGGCTGGGAGGCGTTTCACCAAGCGCTCATCCGGGTAAAGGACCTCTCCGGAGAGGTCAAGCACAAGGGTTATAAACACCGCAAGCTTCCAGAGTACCAGCACCCTTGTCTTCTGGAGGTAGTGCCACAGTGCAGTGCGGGCAACCTGGAGGCAGAGCGACCGATCCTCCACCGCGCACGCACCCACACCATCCTAAATAAGATAAGGCCGGGTAACGTGGATGACCCGGCATCCGCCCCCTTCATGCTGTTTGGTCTGCACCGCGACGAGACGGAAAAAACGCAACTCCGAACTGCTCTCGAACGCACTCCTCCGCCCCTGCATGCCGTCGTCTTGGACGCAAGGCGCCGGAGTATCGATGCGCTCGGTGCCGAATGGCATGCGTCGTTAGAATTCATCCTGGCGGAACTCCGCAACATACATGGAACCCTTCCAGTGCTTGCGGTGACAGACGAGCCGTACATCCAGCACATCCTTGCAACGACGCTGTTGCCCGCGCACCACGGCCTTCCCTGGCTTGAGTCCGTACCAACCTTTGCCCGGCACTCCATTCGCAGGCCTGGCGCGCTGTTCGAGGAGCCCCCCTCATTTGTTCCCTCCGGGGCACAGGAGATTCAGTCCTCCTCATTCGAGGGCACCACGCTCAAGTTGATAAGCCAAATCCGTACTTTGCGGAAGAAGGCCCGCGACTTGCGTGACTTCGAGGCGGACCTAGCCCTCCGCGATCTTCAACGCGCAGTGCGGCGCTGTTCCCGTCTCACGTCTGGCGTCGAAAACCTGTCGGATTTCGTCTATCAAGAGATCGATCACGATGACGACATCACCCATGACCTGATGGCACCATACGACGTTAGAGCCCCCTTCAGGCGCATCACCAGCTCTATCGGCAGTGCTCTCCATCTGACGATGCACGAGTCCATAGGCGCATTGGATGAACGGCTCAACGCATTCAGTCAGGAGGTCCGGGAGGCTCCACCCATGGCCCGGTTGCTCCGTGATACTCTGAAAAGGACTTTCGCGAAAAGCGCCAATACGATCGTGGTCCTCCCCATTCCCATGGAGGCAGCGCACGCGCAAAAAGCCCTGATCGATGATTGGGCAATGGGCGCAGAAGTTCGCGAACGCATTAGCGAGGCGAAACTTCAGTTCTTGGATATTCGGGGACTCCAGGCCGAGCTGGAAGCGGAGTTAGCAAGGCGAATCCAGACAGCAATCCTCGTCGCCCCGCCACCGAGCCTAGCCCTTGAAGTCATGGCACTACCGACGTTGCCCGAGCATCTCATCCTACTCGCGGACATGGATCACCTCCGGCAGATCGGCGACGGAGCCATGCGACTAAGCAAGCTGCGCGAATTCGAGAATCTGGCGGCGCGCTTTGGCCGCTTGGGAAAAGCCGCAGCAGAGGAGATACAGCGACACCACGGCCACCCTGCCCCACTCCACCTGGATGAGTTCGATCTGGATGATTACGTACCTTCGGCTCGCGAACGTACTATCAACCTGCTCTCCGCGGAGGACGACCGAGGCGGGGCCTTGATTGAGCTGCGTACAAACCAAGGTGTCAGGATCCACGCCCGGCCAAAAACAAAGCTAGTCCTCTTCGATCGAGAAGCGCCAGCCAATCCCTTCTACGAGAAAGAAGCACAACAGGCGAAACAGGGCGACCAACTGTGCGTCATCGGCGAGCAATTCGAGGATATGGCCCGTACCCTCATTGACCTTCGCGTACCAGCCGACGAAGTCCGCGCCTACCACGAAGAAGTACGCCAGCGCATCAGCCTCCTCGCTGGCGGTTTATCCGAAAAGGCCCGGGCTATTTATGATCGGATTCAGAAGACGGGACATCAACCGCCTAGCCACGACCGAATCATCGACTGGATCCGCGTGGATGCGTACTTGTCGGAAGACGTGCGGACGGTTCGGCCGCATGCGCCCTGGCGCATCGAAGACTTCCTCGCTTTTACCCGAGCCCTCGGGATATCCGAGACCAGAGCCCGGCGCTACTGGAGTACCATCCAGGGAACCCGCTCCCGGCGGCTCTCGGTGGGGCTGCTCCGGCACGAGGCATATCGCACAGTGCTCGTCAAACCATACTCGATTGTCGTCCCCACCGAAATTGAGGCGTTGCGCGCCTTTGCTGAGCAACACGTGGATGAGATTACAGACATCATCGTGAAGGAGATTCCCTCGTGACGCTGACCGCACCTGATTCACGGAACTACGAGAGTCTCCAAGAAGCGAAAGAGGGAATGACGGACGCTCTCGTCAACATGACAGCGTCGCTCTGCTCTGGCGAAGGACCCGAAGGGGAGTTCATCCGCGGCCGCCGACCGGAGCGAGCATTCGTATCCGGATTCCTGCTGCCGCGTCATGGCCCTACTGGCGACGACGAAACCACCGACATCCGGATCGCTCTTATCGGACTCGATACACAGATTGTCAAGTCCGCCTCCGGGATGTTGTTGGTGCAGCCATCCTTCTCCGTTTATGTACGAACCCTCCCATCGTGGGCCGAGCTCCAGGACCCGCGGTTCGAACTCAAACCAACCGCCCAGCTCACAAGAGAATGGGATCGAAAAATCAAGGCTGACCACTCTGAGCGATATCTAACAAAGCTGAAGGAACACGGACTCAAGGACGGTCGCGACCCGGATCTATCCAAGGAAGAGCGCGCCGAGCGGCGAGCACTCCGTAAGAAACTCCAAGCTGAAGCTTACAAAGAGACGCTTCAAGCCTTCGGCATTGAACTCAAGCAGCCCCAAGGCTCGGACAGTGGGACCGCTATAGAACCGAAGCCGGGCGCCAACGCCGAGGCGGAGCCGATAGAACCCCCAGAGACAACCGAGGGGGACGATGCTCAATCACATGCGGAGCCGGCGACGTCACCACCAGGGGAGATGACGCCTGGCCCCATCGACGCCCGCAGCTACCCGCTCCACATGCTGCGGGACCTAGACATCCCAATGAAGTGGCGCCGGATCCTCCTGACACTGCCCACCTTCGAGTGGAACCTCACCCACGATGAAGGGCGTGAGGAAGCGCTGGAGAAGTACGCGCAGCACTTGCACCTCGCTATCCAACAAGGCGTCCAGGCATGGCTGGATACCCCGGAGGGGCGCCGGGATGCGTGGCGCAATGTCCGGATGAAGCCTCACGATTGGCAGGCCGAAAGCTCATGGGCGGCCTTCCTTGACAAGGTGCGGCAGGAACCTCCGAAGCTGGATGCTCTGCTGCCCGACTTTCAACGGACGCGCCTCGCCATTTCCCAACTCCCAGACTTCACGAATCCCTCCCGTCTCTCACTTCGAGTGGCGCTGGAAAACAACAACCAGGAACTCCAGCGCCACCAAGCATCCTTCAAGTGTCCGGGCCTGTTCCAGGTGAAGCTTTCCGTCACACTTCCCTGCAACGTGCACCGACCGCTTCACTTGGACCGGGTGGAGCCTTCATACAGGTTCCGTGACCACCTGCTCTACGATGCAATGGGGCTCAATTGTGGGGCATACTCGTTTCGGCAAGGCGAGAAGATCTTGCTTGAAACAACTTGGGCGCCGCGCTGGGTCCAGCCGCGGATCGAGCCGCGCAGCATTGACGTCGAGACCTCGTTCGCAGCGCTCGCAGCTCCAGATTTCCAGGTCGAGCGGCTCCGACAAATTGCCAGCAGATACCGGGAATGGATCCTGGATCAGCAAACGCGGCTCCCTGTCGATATCGCCAAGCAACTCACGCCCGAACACGCTGCCACGAAGCAGGAAGACTTCGCCGCCGACGTGGAAGGATGGACGCGCGAAGCAGACCTAATTGATACCGGGGTCACTGTGCTCGCGGAATCAAAAGCCGCCTACGATGCGCATCCCGGCTCACCGCAAGCAGCACCCTGGCGGGCTTTCGTGCTGATGAATCGGGCATTCTACGAACGCGACGGCAAGAATCCTAAGCGGGGCTGGCGCTTGTTCCAGCTTGCCTTCGTGCTTACCCACGTGCCCTGCCTCGCCTCCCGTCTCCCGGAGTTCGAGCGATATCATGATCCGGTTCGAGATGAGGATACGGCGAGCCTGCTGTACTTCCCCACCGGCGGAGGGAAGTCAGAAGCCTTCTACGGTACGCTCGTCTTCGCCCTGTTTTTGGACCGCCTGCGCGGAAAGCTCCGGGGCGTCACCGCCCTCGTGCGATATCCCTTGCGCCTGCTCACGCTACAGCAGGCACAACGCCTCATGCGACTGCTGGTGCGCGCTGAATTAGTGCGCAGGCAGGAAAAGCTGGGCGAATGGCCCTTTGAGATTGGCTTCTGGGTTGGGAGCAACAACACCCCCAACCGCGCCAGTGAAATTACCGACGTGCCGTTCGTTTCAGATTCCACGCACCCGGATGACCGTGGGCTGGATCCTGATGCTCTTCCAGCGGGTGCAGACGAGGACTTCGCACGCGCCTACACCGAAGCCCGAGCGGCTTTCAACAAGATCCCGCTCTGCCCCATCTGTAGCGAGGCGACAGGGCTGCGCCGCATCCGCGGCCATGGCGAGCACGGACTCCGAGTCGCCATTGTTTGTTTCAATGATACCTGCGGCTGGAATAAGGCCCACCCAGGCACTCCGCGAACCGAACTACCCTTCCTACTCACCGACGATACGATCTATCACCGAGCCCCTTCCGTTATCCTCGGCACGGTAGACAAACTCGCACTGATCGGACAGCGATCAGAAACCATCACGCGGGTGCTTGGAATGTTCGGTCTGGCACGCTGGATCACGCAGGACGGCCACCTGCACTCGCCTCGCAAGCGCGAGGAACTACGAAATGGGCCAAGTGCCGACAATTGCAGTCCGGTTTTCCCCTCGTATCACCAGGGACAGAGGGTGTTTCGGGATCCGTTCCCGTCACTTATCATCCAAGACGAGATGCACCTGCTCGAGGAGAGCCTCGGCACCTTTGCCGGCCTGTTCGAAACTACGCTTGAAGCAGTCCTGCGTCGAATCGAATCAGCCTATGGAGATAAACTGGAGGTAGCCCGCTCTCGGATGCGCCCAGGCGCACCTGCGCGTATGCCCAAGGTCATCGCCGCTACCGCGACGGTATCTGATCCGGCTCGCCAGCTCGAGGCGATCTATCAACGCAGCGCACTCCTATTTCCCAGGCCTGGCCCAGACATTCATTCTTCTTTCTTCGCCATCCCCCAGGAACCACCTCAGGCCAACACGGACCGAATAAGGATGAAGGACGAACTCGGGCCGGCCTTGGCTCCGGAAAAAACATCGCCGTGGATGCGCCTCTACGTCTCCATCATGACCAACGGGGCAAACCATACCGTTACCACCGTCTCGGTACTCTCAGCATTTCACCTCGTTGTGACACGAATATGGCGCGGACTTATCAATCCAGCCAGCCGCCTGGAGACTGCACAGCAGTTGATCGCAGCAGTGTCCCTCGGACGCGCTGGAGCATGGCGTCGCACTGCGTTGGAAGCGCTCGTCAAGGACGGCCACTTTGATCGCCTCATCGCCCTCGTAGACTTGCATCGGGTTGCCATCACCTACGTCACCAACAAAAAGGGCGGCGACCAGGTAATAGATGCGCTCGACTTCCAAGTGCGACGCGACCATGACCGCGCAGGCTTGGACATCGGTGCCGAGTTCCCTTCGAAGCTGATCTCGGGCGGTGTGGACATGGCTGTCATCCAGGAGATTATGAAACTGGCCGAGAAACAGCCGACTCCAGGTGCGCCGTATCCGGATATCAATGAGGAGGGAACCCTACGCAACGTAGTCGCTACCTCAGCCATCTCTCACGGCGTTGACGTCGAACGCTTCAACAGCATGTTCTTCGCTGGCCTCCCGTCGAATGTAGCGGAATACATCCAGGCTTCCAGCCGGGTGGGCCGCACCCATGTGGGGTTTGTCATCCTCGTTCCTACCCCGCAGAGCCGGCGAGATCGGTACGTAGTAGAGACCCACGACATCTTCCACCGATTCCTGGAGCGGATGATCGATCCTCCTGCAGTCGAGCGCTGGGCAGCTCATGCACTCAGCCGAACACTCCCTTCCATCATCCAGGCTTGGGCAATGGTGGAGGAGGCCACCTATTTCGGTCCGCTGCCCGACAATCAAAAGCACGAGAGCCGGTCCTATGACGTGATCCGCACGCTCACCACAGGGCTTCTCGGGGCACCCGAACAATTCCGGCAGAATCTCACCAGGTTTGTGCACTCCGCCTTCGGTATGGATGGGCGCGGCCCCAATGGGCTCGGTCGCCCCTCCTATACTCAGTTCTACGCAGAGCTCATCTCGAAACGGATCCAGAATTTCCTTACCCAATTGAGGGAGGAACCCAGTGCGGGACAACTACACGAGTTTTGGGAGGATCCCCGTAACGGTTTCATGAAGCCAATGACGTCGCTTCGCGATGTAGAAGAGTCCGGCTGGATCGTAGGCTCGCCGTTCCACCCGCCGGCCGACATCAAGACCGTCATGGACTTTGTCCGAGGCCGCCTAAAGATCGCTGCGAATCAAGCTGACGAAGGAGCTCAAGACACCGGGCTCCCGGAGAGAACATGAGCCGCGCATCTGACCCGAAGGATTGGAAGACTGGCAAGAAGGCTCGCGCCGCGAAGGGGATACAGCAACGCGAACGGCAGCAGGCACGGGAATCAACACCCAAGCCGCCTGTGTTCTCACGTTCACGGACGCAACTGGCCACGGTCTACGCCCCAGAGGTCCTCTTTACCTTCGAAGGAGGACGGGGAATCTGCCGATCGGTCCCCGTGGCCGCGCATTTGAGCTTGGATGCAGATGTCATCAACGCCATTCGCGACGGCATGAAGGAGTTCGTGGAGAATTGGGCCGTGCGCGCCCGAACTTGCCGGGGCAACGAAGTAAAGCAACCGCTCCGGCTCTGCCTAGATGATGCCTTCATCAAACATGGCCCCGTTGATGAGCCGATGATTGATTGGACGGACAAGTTCGCTCCTACCGACCCCAAGCAGATGGGCTACGAGCCATGGCCGTTGCTGTACTACTGCACTGTGTGCCGTCGATTGAGCGAGTTCTCATCCATCAAGGAGCAAGTCAGAAACCCACTGCCGGGCAGCTGCGGTACACATCGGTCCCAGTGGCGGCAATTGGATGTTGTGTTCGCCCATTGGTCAGGCGACGTGCAGCCGCTGAGCCCGTGGCGCCATCACTATGACGAAAACACGCGCGAGATAATCACGCTCCGCTCCTGCCAGTGCGGAGGAGCTGAATTCCGCATCATCAACAAGGCACCCACGTTCTCCGAGTGGCGATTCCAGTGCGTGACCTGTATGCGCCAACGTGATGTGACACAATCCGACAGGGATACGTTGTCGGAGCTCAAGCCGGAGGTAGATGCGGGTAACCGCGAGTGGGTCGAGATCAACATGCTGCCGGTGTCCTATAGGGCGAACTCGCTTCACTACGTTCAAAGCGGGAGATTCGTGAAGTTAAAGGACTCGCGCTCTAGCGCTCTGCTGCGGCCGGGCTGCCAAACCGAGCTGATGAACGAGATAGCCCAATTGCACCGTATCCAGGTCCAACAACCACCGGACGAAGAGATTGAAGTCGCGCTCCGTGACTCCGGACGCGAGGATCAGTGGGAGGACTGGCGAAACTACATCGCACGCGCCATTGAGGCCGAGAAAAACGGAAAGCAGGAGAGTGCGAAGCGAAACCGTAACCATGCAGACGAACTGTGGCGAGAGTGGATCAAGGCCCAGATCATCCCTCCGGGGAAGGTGAACAACCCGACCTTGGAGAAACAGGTGGAGGTACAGTCGCAGTGGGCGCGACGCTTCAATCCATTCCGTCTGACGATCGAGCACGATGCGGTTCGCAAAGAGCATGTAGAAGAGAAGCAGAAACTCGGCGCGGCTATTGACGTGCTCGCTCCCGATCGCACCCTATGCGACGCAGTGGGAGAACACCTTGCGGCGTACAAAGCGGAGACCGGAGACCTGTTGCGGAAGCTAGGGATCGACACCCTCACCTTCATTAGGGGGCTCCCTATCTGCGAATACACTTTCGGATACAGCCGTGTCTCCTCTGGTCCCATCTACCATCGCGAGTACAATGGTCGCTCCATCCCGATGCCTGTGCGGCTGAAAGCGTTTCCACGAATCAATAATGGCAAGCACCCGGTCTACGTCCTCCAACAGGATAACGAGGCGCTCTATGTCCGTCTCAACGAGTCTCGTGTGCGAGCGTGGTTGGCCGCCAATGCAGTGGCAGGGACTTCCATCGACGCCAGTGAAACCCTGGGCGCCGCGTATCTTGAACAGTACCGTGATTTCGGCACCTTTCTGGACGACTACCGCAAGCGGGATGGATCCCAGGGTGCTGCCCGTAACCTGCCAGCTTATGTTTACATGCTGTTACATACGCTGGCGCACCAGATGATCCATGCACTCGCGGAAACCTCGGGCCTGGATACAGATGGTATCGGCGAACTGATCTACCCTGCAGATCTCTCTTTCATTGTGTACCGCAAGGGCATGACCCCGGATCTCGGCCACGTGTCAGCTATGTGGCGCAACCATCACCGGGAGTTCCTGCGACTCATTGGAGAACCAAGGCGGCTGCGCTGCGGATCAGGGAGCCTATGCGACGGGCGGGGTGGTGCTTGTCCGGCTTGCGTGATGCTACCGGACGTAGCTTGCACCGCTTCCAACCAGTTGCTTTCTCGCTCCATGGTGGCTGGAGGTAAAGCGCCTCAATGGGAAGGTGACGGAAACGCGATCGTGGTCGGATGGCTATCATCTGACCATTACGCGTAGAGTCGATCTCAGAATGGGCGCAGGAGGATGAGAGCGCAGGCGAGGTGAATAACAGCCTCTAACAAATGTCAGGGTAGAGGCGACGCAAGAGCATGACGCAGCAGCCGAGGACGAGGAAGCCGAAGTGGACATCGTCCCTGCGCTCGTCGCGGACCCGAAGCCTGCGGAGCTGGTTCTTCCAGGCCAGCGTGCGCTCCACGACCCATCGATAACGTCCGAGCCGTTCCTTGGACTCGACGCCAGGGCGAGCGATGCGCGGAGCGATGCCACGCAGGCGAAGTCCACGCCGGTTCTTCCTGGAGGCGTAGGCCTTGTCGCCGTGAAGTTTCCCAGGCCGCCGTCGTCGCTGCCCCGAAGGCATCCTCACCGCGGGCACGGAGTCGACCAGGGGGAAGAGTTCATGGGTGTCATGGACGTTGGCGGCTGTCACCGACTCGGTGAGCGGCAGGCCGTGAGCCTCTACGAGAAGATGATGCTTGCTACCCGCCTTCGCTCTATCCGTCGGGCTTGGGCCCGTGAGGGCCCCCTTTTTGACGCCCGGACGGACGCGGAGTCGATGGAGGCGCGGGAGAAGTCCACCTTGCCGCGCAGGCCCAGTTCGTCCAGGAGCCGCTGCTGAAGGGCTTCCCACACGCCGGCCCGCGTCCACTCCTCCAGCCGGCGCCAGGCTGTCATGCCCGACAGGCCGAACTGCTTACGAGGCAGCATCTCCCAGGGGATGCCGCTGCGCAGGACGAAGACGATGGCTTCCAGCGCCGCACGGTCGTCCGCTCGGGGACGGCCCAGCTTCTTCTTGGGCCGGGGCGGAGGCAGCAGCGGGGCTACGCGCTGCCAGAAGGCATCGGGGACGAGTTCGCGCACCATGCCCCTCAAGCTGAGGATGCCCCTTGCCAACGACCAGCCCAGACCTGACTTTCGTTAGGTGCTGTAAAGCCGAGGAAGTTCTCGGCTTTCACTTCGTAGCGGGTGACGAGGCGACGGAAGTGGAGCCAGGCGAAGAATCGTTCCACCTTTCAGTGTCGCTTGTAGCGCCGCAGCTCGCGCCCATTCTGCGTGGCCTTGCGCTTGCGGCCCCGGTGGTGTGGGGCAATCAGCTTAACGCCGCGCTCGTCCCAGAGTCGCTCGTCGAGTTTGTCGCTGCCGTAGGCCTTGTCTCCGATGAGCCGCTCGGGGAGTTCATCGAGGAGTCCTTCGTCGAGTGCGGCCACGAGGACTCGGACCTCGTGGGCGAAGCGCTCGCGATGCCAATGGCGACAGGAAGACCCGCGCCTTCGACAGCTGCCACGGCCTTGGTCCCCTTCCCACGTTTCGTTTTTCCGACGCAGGGCCTCCTTTCTTCGCTCCCGAGAAGGCCGGGTCCACGAAGCCCTCTTCCAGGTCGAAGCCGCCCCGCTCCCTCAAATCCTTGGCCAGTTACCGCAGCACCTTGTGGAACGTACCGTCGTAACCGACCAACGGTCGGCGTCCTGAGCCGGGGTAGGTCCACCGGTTCTCTCCGGCAGGCGACGACGTGGTCCGGATGAGTGGAAGCACCTGATAGCGGAGTTCGAGACAAGCGGCTTGCCGCAGAATGAGTTCGTGGCCAAGCACGACTTCTCGCTGGGAACCTTCCAACACTCGCTGTACAAGGAGTCCGAGTAGTTGCACAAGGGTGTGCAGGTCGCTATCGGTCGCGCGCCACGCCCGGTGACGGAATACCGACAATCATTGCAATAATGCGCTGCTCCACCGGCTGGAGCAGCGGCACGGTCGAGAACGCTCTTTCCAGGTCCGGGGACTCGATGGGCTCGACCATCAGGGGGCCCTCCAATGCGTCCAGCGTCCAGAAGCTTTTCCGCTTTGTTCTATGGGCGAGCACCTGTTTGATTCGCGGGCGCAGCAATCTCAGCCACTGATCTGCCACGGAACGAAGGTCCGGAGTGGGCACCTCTGGCTGCAGGTGCTCCGGGAAGAGGTGGCTCCTCAGCTCTCCCAGCACACGCCGGCGATTCAGGTCCACGTCCTTGTTCGCGCGCGAAATCCATCCATCCATGACCCGCTCGAGCAGGGCCAGTGCGCGCTGGCGGCGTACGGGTAGGAGCCTGCGCTCGCTCTGACGAAGACGCTCCACGAAGTGCCGGATGAACTCCTCGCACTCATCAGAGGCGTCGAGATCTCGGGTATGGGGGCCCAGCCGCTGCTTGAGCGCCTGTGCCACCTCTCCCAGGTCAAAGATGGGCTCTGCATCGCGTCCGGCGAAGAAGACCCATCGAGGCGCCCCGCGGTCGCGCCCGCCCACGACGAGAAACGCCCAGGGTTCCTCGCTTCGAACCGATCCCACACACGACACCACTTCGGCCTGACTCGTGCGAATGCTCTCGTAGAGCGCTGAGTCCACCAGCGAGCTGCGCCCCACCATGCCTCGGACTGCCCCGAAGGCATCACCGAGCTCGACAGGCTCCTGCTCCCTGCTCGCCAGTGCCCTGGACGCAAGCTCCCGCACGTCAATGGGAGTCGTGTCTTGAAGGTGCACTTCCGGCTGCAGCTCGTCTTCCGGAAGGCACAGGTTAGCTCCAATGAGGTCGGCCACCATCTCGTGGCGCTCACGGAGCAGGTCCCGCTTCTGGGGCATGAAGGCCTCCGGATCCTTCGGCCACCAGATCCGAACTGTCTTGTGGGGGCTGTCCATCCGGTCGACCCGTCCCGCGCGTTGCTCCGCAGTGCGAATGACGGTCGGCGCGTCCAGGTGGACGACGCACGAAGCCTTCTGGAGGTTCAGTCCTTCGCTGAAGGCGTCGGAGCAGAGCGCCACCAGGGGCTGGGAACCCGCGCCAAGCCCGAACGATTGCGTTGCGCGGCGCTTCGCGGCCTTCCCTCCCGCCCCCGTCAGCAGCGTCGCACGCACCATCTTCGACTCCAGCGCGTTCTGAAAGAGCTTGAGCGTGATGACATGGGAGTCGAACGCGAGTACCTGACCATGCTCGGCGTAGAGTCTGACGAGCCTGTCGATCTTCGCTTCTTCACGGTCCCTCTGCATCCTGACCACGAGCTGCCCGATCTGCCTGTACAGCTCAGCGTCCTCCTCACACGCACGCCGGTGGGCCTCGGGGTTCCATAACCACGAGGGCTCTACCGCCTTCGTCTTTAGCCGCTTCAACCGCCATTCCGGCACCTGGCCAGCGAGCTCTTCGCACCTGCGCACCATGTTCCCGGTGTCGGTCTTGCCGCGGGAGTCAGTGAGGTGGGCTGCGAATTTCTCGAAAGCCGCTGAAGTCCCGTGCACGTGCTCGAAGAGGGCAGCCGACGAGGAGCGGAGGCTCTTCATCACGTGATAACGTGCCAGGGCACGGGCGCTCGCAACCACCCTCCGGACATATGCTTCTTCAGTGCTATCCCAGCCCCTTGGCAGCTCCAGCCGATTGCCGAGGCGGGAGATTCCCTTGAGCCGCTCGGCCAGATTGGCGATTTCGCGCGCAAACTCGCTGTCACTGTCCCGGCAATCGCAAGAGTAATAGAGGGGCTCGTGCCGAGGGTAGCAGGCCGATTGGCCTGTAGGCAGTCGATACGCCGAGATCTGGCTCTCGGCGATGGCATTGAGTTCGGCGCGGGTCCTCCGAACGCTGAACCTCCGGATCTCCTCTCGTAGCCTTTTCAGGTGCTCTGGATTCCGTTTCGAGGCATCGCGTGTGCCGCGCCTGAGCTGCCCCAGGACATCAAGGCAGGACTGAGGCAGGTTGTCCGCCCCCAGAAGCTCCACAAGCGCGAGCAGGTCAGATGCGCCCTTGTTGATGGGAGTCGCTGTGAAGAGGAGCGCATTGTCCGCGTAGTGGGAGACGATGCGCCGAGTGCGGTCGGACCAGTTCAGGAAGTTATGCGCCTCGTCTACCGCGAGGATCTCGATGTCCGAGATGGCCGTCGTGAGCAACGCATGGCGTGAAGCAGTGGAGTTGCTGAGCGGGCCATGCGAGTGGACCTGAAAAGGGTGTGCAGTCTCCTGGAGCTGCTTCTCCCACAACTCCACGACCTGAGGCGGGGTAACGATCATGGTCGCGGGCCGGCTCTGGCCCATACGCAGCTGCCGGTCGAAGGCGCCCCGGATCAACCACGCTCCCATGCGCGTCTTTCCCGAGCCCGTGGCGTCGGAGACCAGGACGCTCCCGACATTCTCAAGGATCCACAGGGCCTGGGAGATGCCCTGACGCTGGTGCGGCCAAAGCGGGGGAGCGAGCTGGTCGAGCAGGTCCGGAGGTACGTACTTCTTCGCCCACTCCCCCTCAAGGATCGCGGCACAGCCGCGTGCGAGTGCTTCCTGCCACGTCACCTGTCGCAGCAGGGCATCGAGGAGCGAGAAGAAGTCATCCTTGTAATCCCTACCCTGCAGCCAGATGCCTTCGGCGAGTTGCTGGGCCTCGCGGTATCTTCGCTTCTCCTGATTCCCGAAGCGGGCGTTGGCTTCTGACTGCTTCTTGAGTCCCTGGGCGGTGAAGTTGCTCGAACCGAGCGTCACGGCCTGCTGGGACAGGTAGATCTTCGCGTGGACGGGACGCCGCGCCTGGGCAAGGCGGACCTCGACCTTCCCATGTTCGACCAGCTCCCGCACCCGGATAAGGGCTCCCGAGAGCGTGACGGAGATCCCTCTCGACAGCCAGTAGTCCCGGACCTCATCCGCGATGCTCTGGTCGTGGCTCCGGTAAACGGAGCGCTGGGATTCGAAGGGTTCCCAGCCAAACAGAAGGCGGACCTTCTCCTCGCCCGAGGTGAATGACCGCTTCGCGAGGAAGTCGATGACCCGTTCGAGCGACGCATACCCGACGATGAGGAGCACCTGCTCGGAGGCTGCCAGGTCCTGTTTCACGATCTCATCGACCGAGGCGCCTCCTTCGTTATGGGGGAATCGGGCGGCATGTGGCCACGTAACGGATGCCGCATCTGGCGTGGAGGGTGGAGCATAATCAACCAGGCTGAGCTGGGCTGGGTCTGCCTGCCTCACCCTCTTGCGGCCCGGCGTCCCTGGGAGAAAAGGTGCGGGGTCGTTCAGCCACTTGAGCCACCGGCGCAGGACCGTGGCCTTTCGCCAGCGAATGGGCCCTGAGAGCGCCGCACACTCCGAGAGGAAGGTCTCGACCTGCTCCAGATCGAGGCTCCTGATGTCCGCTACGCCCTGCCATTCGAGCCAGGTCTGACCACATTGGCTTCGCGCAAAGACGGCGGAGAGCTCGCGACGGACCTCTCGTGGGTCAGCGCGCACCACGTTCCTGCCAGTCGCGGTCACTGCATCCGAATCATCAATCAGGCCCAAGATGCGGCAGGCCTTACGGTAGGACGGAATGGCCTGTATCTGATGAAAGCCGGGCGCACTCCAGTCATTGTACCGGGCGTAGTGGCGCAGCAGGGCCATCAGTCGTGGCAGAGAATTTGCCTGAGGGATGTCGTCGCTGGAGAGCTGTTTCGTCCTGCGCCTGCGCATCCGGCATCCTCTTTCAGAGCAGCAGCCGTCCCCCCGTGGAACTGAAGCTGCCTTGCCTGTTGCTGAATTCCCTGCCCGAGCGTACACATCCGGCACGGCGTTTCGGAGGCCACAGGGGTCGGCTCCGAGGAATGTTTCCAGCTCGCCCTTGCAGGGGTAAGAGCGCCAATTCCCCTCCTCACGCAAGGAGGGGAGGCGCCGGAGATACCCTCAGTGCATGGTCGATGCAGCATGTATGAGCACCGGACGCGAGACGCTTTCGCTACTGGCACGGCAAGCGTGGCTCGCTGGTGAGTAGTCACACTACGGGCTGGCTCGAGGCGCGAGATAGGTTCCTCCGGCCGCCCTGGCCGAAGCGCTGCAGCAGTTCGTCGCGACCCGTTTCCCCGTGCACTAAGAGGTACGCCAGCTCGGACGGCAGCAACACCTCACCGGTAACTAGGCACACATTCCCATCCAGCAGGATGAAATACCGGGGGACACGGAGACCACTCCCTCGGACGTGATGCGGCGGTGCGCAGACGGTAAGTCCGTCCCAATAAGCGGCATAAGGGCAGTGACGGACCACACCGTTGCAGTACCTCACTCATCAACCAGCGCCCTGCGGGGCGCGCTCACGATGCGCGCCATGCGGCCCCCGGGCCTGCCGTGCGCGTGCGTCCTGGAGGACACCATGAAGGACGTGGACGACACCCCGGCTCACATCTACGAGGAAAAGGTGGTGAGCCTCAACCTGGAGCTCGCCAACCTGGAGCATGCCCTGCGCGGGGCCCACCTCCTGGCCGAACTTCTCGCCAACAACGACATGCCGACCGAGGATGCCGACCGGCAGGCGCCCCGTTCCATCGTCGCGATCCTGGCCCTGGCGGATTCACGGCTCCAGCAGCTCCGCCGGGTCATCCGAGGTGAAGCAGATGCTCGGCACCTATGGGCGCCGCACAACGCCATCAGCCCGGAGCCGCTTCCAGGGGATGAAGAGGACGTGAGGCTGGAACCCCGGAGTGCGTCCGGGCCATCGGCCACTCCCGGTACCAGGAAGCGCACGGACAGCCGCAACCTCGCGCCGGACGCCAGTTTGTCGGAGGGCGTCAGACGCAGGGTGGTCTGCCCGAAATCCACGAGCGAGAACACCTCCCGTCGCTCCAGGTCCACCAGTTCCTTGCCGCTCTCCCTACGCGACAGCTCCGCGTCGAAGGTGAACGTGGTGGACAACCCCGGACTGATAACAATCTCTGGTTCCTGATCAGAAGGCGCCTCCGGCAGTTCGACCACACGGACACCGCCAGTCCAGGGGGCGGAGCGTGGTTGGGCGGTGGACTCCGTCCCCGCCAACACGATGAGCACCAGCAGGACTGCGTAGTACGAGGCATGCACGAGGCGGAACCTCACGAAGCAGCCCTGAGGCCGCGTCACTCGAAGTGGTCGACCGGCTTCAATTCCCCCACGGGGAAGACAAGCGCGGAGTCGGCATCGCCGCCGGGCTTTCGCTCAAGGCCCCGCTTTCCGTCCTGACCCTCCGGGTACACCTGAAAGTTCTCCGCGTGCATGACCATGGGGTGGCAGCCCACCTTGGACCCAACCTAGAAGGTTCCTAGGCTCTGCTGGGGCCTCGCTACTTGGCTGGTTGGTTCATGGCTGGGGTGGTGGCACGAAACCGCCCTTGCCGTGAGCAAATCCGGCTAGCGCCTCGGCATAAGGGCCTTGGCGGAAGCATTCGCTGGCATCCAGTCCCTTCCGGGGCCGGACGCCTTCCTCCAACCCCAACCCGCAACACGGCGTACTGCGAGTCGCACGGGCCGCGGAGCACCCGCTCCATGTCCCTCATGCCCCGAGGTGCGCCCTCAACCACGAGGAGGAGCACCATGTCTCACGACATCCACCAGATGGCCTACGTCGGAGAGGAGCCCTGGCACGGCCTGGGCACGCAGTTGCCCAGGAGCAGCACCTACGAGGAGGTGGTGCAGGCGGCCGGCTTCTACACCGCCGTCGAGCGCCCCCTCTTCTCGCCCCCGATGGAGGAGCCCATCCCGGACCGCAAGGGCCTCTTCCGGAGCGACACGGGCGAGTACCTAGCCACCGTCCACAAGGGCTACGAGGTGGTGCAGTTCGAGGAGGTGGCCCGCACGCTGGTGGAGGCAGCCGGCGGCGTGGGCGCCATCTTCCACACGGCAGGCACGCTGGGCCGCAACGGCGTGCGCGGGTGGCTGCTGGGCGAGCTGCCCGAGCCGCTGCTCGTCCGGGGCGACAAGAGTCCCATCCGCCGCTACGTGCTGGGCTACACCGGCCACGACGGCACCACGGCGATTACCCTCAAGAACGTGGCCACCCGCGTGGTCTGCCAGAACACCATCGGCGTCGCCCTCAACGAGCAGGACGGGCCCGAGTGGCACATCCCGCACTTCGACAACGCGAAGCAGCGGCTGGAGGAAGCCGGCCGAGCGTTCCGGGAGCTGCTGGAGAGCTACGCCCGCTTCGGGAACCTGGCCAACCGGCTGGCGGTGACGCCCTTCTCGGAGGAGCAGCTCCGCCACGTGCTGGACGCGGTGCTGCCGCTGCCCGAGGACGAGGGCAACCACCCGCGCATCCTGCATGCCCGGGAGAAGGTGGTGGAGCTGTACCACGTCGGCACCGGCATCGAGGGTGACATGCAGGGCTCCGCCTGGGCGGCCCTCTAGGCGGTGGCGGAGTACACGGACCACCACCGGCAGACGCGGGCCGTGCAGGGCAGGCGCATGGACGCGATGCGCCTGGAGTCCATCTGGATGGGCAAGGCCGCCTGCATGAAGCGGCAGGCCCTCACCGCCATCCTGGGCGAGTCCCAGCTCCGGCTCGTGGCGTAAGGCCCGAGGCGGGAAGCTCGAAGCAGAGGTGCACCATGGACTGGCTCAAGAAGGCGCTGACCTCGCGCCTGGCCCGGGAAGTGGCCGCCGCCATCCTCACGGTGGTGTCCGACTTCCTGGGACGGCGCAGGGAAGCGCGGTGACATGGGAGGGTGGGGCTGTACTTCATCGACTGCCCCACCCTTCTTCTTACCGCTCACGCACCGGGTGGGCCGGGTCCATCCCCTGGTAGCAGGTAGAGGTGGACGGCAGTCCCCCACGGGCGGCCGAAGTCCCTGGGCACTTTTCCCGGTCCACCCCCCAAAAGCAGAAGTAGCGGGAGCGCCCCGACCCCTCGTGCACGAGGAGCGAGAGGGCTTACACAGGGGGTACGGTCATCAGGACCCGATGGGGGCAGGCGGCCCGCGCCAGATAGTTAGGTCCGCACCGGCTCGACCTCAATCAGCGCGCTACAATTATTCATCGGGGCGACCTTGGACATCCGAACGTAATGTTCCACTTCTCTAACAGTTCGCGGACCTCCCGCACGATCTCTGGTTCGCTTAAGGGGGGAACCATGACGATCTGACCTCCCCAGCTTGACTCACCAACCGCCCGGAGGGGTCTGCCATTGAACGAATCAATTGAGAAGAAATTCGGCCACCTTCCAGGCGGCTGCGCGGTCCAGCGAACCTTTCCGTACTTGCTGAAGCTCTCCATACCACTGCCAATCACGATCATTAAGCAGGCGGTGCGCGCCTCATCCACCACACGGACAAAGCACTCCCAGCCGTCCTTCAAGACCAGTTCATCCGCATTGTCGATGGGCGTGGCTTGAACGGTCGCGAACGGGGTCAGTACATCGACGTGAGCCGCCAGGGAGTGCTCCTCAGACTCGTAGTACGAGGCCCCAATCAAGTTGAGAAAGGATTCCACCCGGTCGAAGTAACGACTTGGACGCCCCTCTATTCTCTTGACGGTAAAATATCTTTCCTGGCGCGCGAGCGCTTTCAGGGCCTCATCTACCGTGCAGCCCTTCAAGGACGATACCGTCTGCCCTGATCCACTGCGACCCACAATTCCAGTCTCGTCGAACTCGGTCCAGCTAGGGTTCAGCCCAACAGTGAGAACCCGAAGGTCCGGATGGGTGAGCCTCCCGAAGTAAGTTACCGGGAGGGAGCCCGGCAAGAATCTAACACCGTGGAACGCTTCGCTGCTGAACCTCGCAAGCTTGTTGCAGCTATCCCTGAACAGCTTGGTCATCTCGGAGCTGCGGGTATTTGAGAGCGCGACAGGCATCTTTTTCCGCATCGATTCCCTCCTTCGCACGCAGTGAGCCGCAGAACGGGAAGTCTAGGCCCGCCTGCCCTGCTCTCCCTAGATCGGAGGGTTCCGGCTGCCCACAGCGGCCGCCCCTGCGCTGGTGGAGACCACGAACACTGCGGACGGTGAGGGACAGGGTGCGGCAGTGCGATGTACTGCTCGCCTTCTTCCACCACGTCGGTCTGAGCCTTACCGGATTTCCCTGAAGCAGGTTACGCCCCGAAAATTTCTGAGCCCCGTCTCCCGGGCAGTTCGAAGAAGACCGGGGGCCTTCCAGGTGGACCCGAGGCAAGGGAACCCCAGTCCCCCTTATGGGAGGGGGCCTTTCCGGATTCGATAGCTCTAGCGAAAGGCGAGGACGGCCAGGACGGGCGTCAAAACGAACCCGGGGCGGTCACTTCACCACCCTCAGCTTCACCCGTAGCTCCTTTGCCCCGGCCTGCGCCTCGGGCCTCGCGGTGGTTACCTGGGCACGCACCTGGTCGAGCAGAGCGAGCTGGCGCTGCATGGAGTTCTCCAGCAGCCGTCGGTGCCGCTCCATCTTCTTGAGGTCCGCGTCCTCCAGCAGCAGCACCTCGGCCGCCAGCCGCTCCCGCAGGGGCTGGAGTGCAGCCTCCTCACAGGCGAGCTTCTCGCGGAGGGCTCCGCGGACCATCTTGGCCGCGTTACCCAGTGCCGCGTACTCGTCCTTCTTCACACGGTCCTTGCTCAGGGACTCCTTGGCCGCGTCGAGCGCCTGCGACAGAGGCTGAACCACTGCCTGCGGCAGCTCCGGTACCTCGCCCAGGAAGCCCACGATGCGCTCCACGCCAGCGAGGATGGGACCCATCCGCTCGGCCTCCTGCGGAGGCACGGGAACGGCCTCCACCGTGAGGGCGATGGCGTCCACCAGTTCCAGTGCGTGGCGGGTGCACGCGATCATCTTGTAGGTGTCGGTCTTCTCCAACTCTTCTTCCAGCCTCGCTCGCAGCCGGTTGTTCTCCACCTTCGTAAGCCGCTCCAGCTTCCAGCTCAGGTCTCCGAGTTGCGCGACGATGACCGCCTCGGGCATCAAGGTCGGCACGAGCGCGGCGAAGTAGCCGTCCAGGTGGCGTTCGTACTCGGCGGCGTCCTCACCGGGGAGCAGCAGGTGCGCGCCGCTGAACCCGTAGCGCACGGAGTTGAGGGAACTGCGCTCCTTGCCGGCGGCGCTGGTGGGCCCACGGGACTTCGCGCCGTTGATAGCGGCGTGAGCTGCCTGCACGGCGGTCCTGATGGTGGCGTTCGTCATCCTGGAATTCTGAAGCCAACCCAGTTCGTGTGGGAAGGACAACAAGCCCCCCGTCAGCCAGCGGGAACCCCATGTGCGCAGATGCACCAACTCCTGTGCGCCAGTGCTCATCCGTTCTATCTCTTCTTATCTCTGTGAAGAGGATGAGCCCGAGATGCCAGACGTGAAGAGCCCACCCCCCGAAGACGTCCCCAAGACACAGGACCGTGGCGCGCAGGCCCAAACAGACGGGGGAACAGCTTCTCCACCATCGACCGGGGACTCTCCGGACGCGTCCTCCACGACCGCCTCGGACTCTTACTCCGCGACTGCCCCCGACTCTTCCTCCGCAACCGCCCCCGACTCTTCCTCCGCAACCGCCCCCGACTCTTCCTCCACGACCGCCCAGGCCACGGCACGGGGGCCTAGGAAGATTGGTGCATCCGTTGCGCCCCCTCCAGCAGCTCCGCCACCACGGCAACGGCAGCCTTATGATTGGGACTCATTTAGCATCGCCCCCGTAGACGAAACGCGAACGTACTTCCGGTTCAAGCCCCACGGGTTCACGTACGAATGCCTTGAGGCTGGGCCATGGTCCGACTTGCAGCCCGAGGAGGTCGGCAAGGGCGACGACCCCGACTACCCCACGGAGCCCAAGGATGGCGGTATCCGGGCCTACCTGGGCTATGTGGGAATCACCAAGGACCAATGGGAGCGGCTCACGCCTGAGGTTCGCGTCACGCTCCGCGAGTCCCTCCGTCTCCTACTTCCGGTCATGGAAGCGGCCGTCTTCATCGCGGCAGATCCAGACCAGGTCGAGGTTGATCTCGAACTGCAACGTCGGGCTCTAGCTTTTCTGGAGCGCCTGGCCAAAGAGGTCAGCTCGGACAGCACACGCAACGCTGGATTCCAGAAGGCAGTGGCGATGCGAGACCGCTGGAGATTCAGCCGCTCCTGGTTGAAGACGATTGAGCAGGTGTTGGCAGGTATCCATGCGAGAGGCCATGCAGAAAAGCGGGCGACCTTTCTCGATGAGACCTGGGCCACCAACGCGGCCCGCGAGGTGAATGCCTCCTTGAGCGTGAAGCTGCGGGTGACCACCACGGCCTGCACGACCGAGCACATCGCGCAGCTCCAAGCCGAGCCCCCCCGCACAGTGGCATTGCAGCTCGTTGAAAAGCTCGGTGCCGATCCCGACGTGGCGCGGCGCGCAACCCCACGCCACCGAGGTTCATAAACCCCTGGTGGGCGGATAGAGCCCACTATCCGCCCACCCCGCGCCTTCGCGCGTCGCAGTAGTACCAGCGGCGAAACGAAAGGAGGCGCGTGGATGCGTCGTCCCCCCCGCACTCGAATTCAAGCTGCCGTTGCCGTGGAACTGGCCCGTGCCGGGCTGTCGCAGGCTGACTTGGCCCATCGGATGGGAGTGCGTCCCACTACCCTGTCCGGCTGGTTGACGGGCGCTTCCCCTGCCCCGACAGGGCTCGCTGCGGACATCGAGCAGGCGCTCGGCCTCGTGCCCGGAGCTCTGCGCAAGTCCGAGGAGGTGCCCCCCACCAACTAGCAGCAGTCCACCGGCCAAGGCACCGGCTCAGGCGGGCTGCCACCCGCCCGGCCGGCTACTTCCACACCCACCCAGGAATGAAGCAGGCATGTTCGACAACAAGAAGGATACTGACAACACCATCAATGAGGAAGCCGCGGCCAAGGCGGCCGCGAGCACCGAGAGCACGCTCAGCCCCAGCGACGGGAAGCTCGCGCCCGTCTCCAACTTCAGCCTGGAGGAATTGCGTCTCAAGCAGGACTTCGGGGCAGGCGCCCTGGTGAAGAAGGCGCTCCTCACGGTGCCGGTGCGCAAGCCCAACAGGCAGGACTTCGTCCGGACGCGTCCCGGCGAGGAGTGGCGGATGCCGCTCGCGCTAATCGAGCTGAAGGAGGAGCGTGAGGTCTACGTTGTCACTCCCAACCTCGCTGGCGAGCTGAGCGGCGAGGTCGTCGCGAAGCTCATCGTCACCGCCATCAACCGTCAGGGCGTTCCCTTTCTCTGGCCCATCCGTCTGCCCAGCGAGGACGGCCGTCACGACGACTGGAACCGCTCCGCGATGGAGGCCGCCAACATCGCCACCAGGCAGTGGGTACGCGTGAGCGCCAACATGAGCCTCGGCGCCTACGACGTCTTCACGGCGCGGGTGGAGATGCCCGAGCCGGTGTGGCCCGATGTGCCGTTCTCGGAGCTGGTGCACATCGCCTTCAAGGGCCGCGTCATCGACACGCTGGACCACCCGGTCGTGCGCCGCCTGCGGGGGGAACTGTGATGTGGCTTGCCGGTTCCGAGTTCCGCGAGGTGACGGCGGTGGACTTCGAGTTCACCGCCCCGCCCGGTGATCAGCCTCGCCCCGTCTGCATGGTGGCTCACGAGCTGGGCAGCGGGCGTATCCATCGGATGTGGCAGGAGGAGCTCCACGCTTGCCGCAGGGCCCCGTACCCCACCGACCCGGAAGCGCTGGTGGTGGCCTTCTATGCGAGCGCGGAGGTGGGGTGCCACCTGGCGCTGGGCTGGAAGCCGCCGGCCAACGTGCTGGACCTCTACGTCGAGTTCCGGCGTCACGCCAACGGCTTGGTGCCGCCGTACGGCTGGGGCCTGATTGGAGCGCTTCTCTACTTCGGGCTGGACGCGCTCACCGCCATCGAGAAGGACGAGATGCGCCAGCTCGTCCTTCGTGGCGGCCCGTGGACGCAGGAGGAGAAGCAGGCGCTGCTCGCATACTGCGAGGAAGACGTACTCGCGCTGCGGCGGCTGCTTCCAGCAATGGCGGAGAACCTCGACCTGCGCCGCGCGCTCATCCGTGGCCGCTACATGGTGGCCGCAGCCCACATCGAGCACCAGGGCATACCCATCGACGTTCCAGCCCTTGCGCTTCTGCGCGAGCGTTGGACCTCCATCCAGGACGACCTCATCGCCGAGGTGGACAAGGCGTACGACGTCTACGACGAGCGCGCATTCCGGATGGAGCGATTCGAACGGTACCTCGCCGCACACGGCATCCCCTGGCCACGGACTCATGGAGGGCAGCTTGCCCTGGATGACGACACGTTCCGGCAGATGGCCCGCAGCCGGCCGGCGCTCGCGCCCCTGCGGGAGCTGCGCTACGCCCTCTCCCAGATGCGCCTCGCGGACTTGGCCGTGGGCTCCGACGGTCGCAACCGCGTCCTGCTGTCCGCCTTCTCTAGCAGGACAGGGCGTAACCAACCCTCCAACTCGAAGTTCATCTTCGGGCCCGCGGTGTGGCTGCGCGGTCTCATTCGCCCCGAGCCGGGCCGGGCCATCGCCTACGTCGACTGGAGCCAGCAGGAGTTCGGCATCGCTGCCGCCCTGGCTGGCGATGAGAAGATGATCGAGGCGTACACCTCCGGAGACCCCTACCTGCGCTACGGGCAGCAGGCCGAGGCGATACCACCCACCGGCACGAAGCAGACGCACAAGGCCGAGCGCGAGCAGTTCAAGCAGGCGGTGCTTGCCGTGCAGTACGGGATGGGCCACGAGGCGCTCGCCCTCAAGCTCGGCGTCTCCGCGGCACATGCCCGCCAGCTGCTGGAAAGCCACCGTCGCACCTACCCGCGTTTCTGGGCGTGGTCGGACTCGGCAGAAACCTACGCGATGATGCACGGGCATCTCTACACCGTCTTCGGGTGGCAGGTACGCGTGGGCCCAGACGCGAACTCCCGCAGCCTGCGCAACTTCCCCGCGCAGGCCAACGGGGCAGAGATGCTGCGGCTGGCGTGCAGCTACGCCGTCGAGCGAGGCATCAACGTCATCGCGCCCGTCCATGACGCGCTCCTCGTCGAAGGTCCGGAGGGCGAGATCGATGAGGTGGTTGCCAGGACGCAGGGCGCGATGGCCGACGCGAGCAGAATGGTGCTCTTCGGCTTCGAGCTCCGCTCCGATGCGAAGGTGGTGCGCTACCCGGACAGGTACATAGACGAGCGCGGCGAGCGCATGTGGAACACGGTGTGGGGGCTTCTCCAGCGCCCGGCAGGTCACTCCCAGCAGGAGGTGTCCGCGTGAGCGCTCCCTTCGACCTGGAGGCGCTCCGGGTGCGGGCCGTCACGGCCGCACCTGCCACGAAAGAGCCTCCCCCGCGTCATGGTCCCGGTGAGCTGTTCCTCAAGGGCCCCATTCCCTGGAACTGGATGGCCGCGGCGCTCTCCCTGAGCGGCAAGACGCTGCACGTCGGCGTCGTTCTCTGGCACCTGGCCGGGATGAAGAAATCAGCCGAGGTCTCCCTGTCGCTGAAATCCCTGGAGCGTTACGGCCTGTCGCGGTGGGCGGCAGCGCGTGGGCTCCAGTCCCTGGAGGACCAGGGCCTCGCCCTGTTGGACCGGGGGCGTGGCCGCAAAGCCAGGGTGACCCTGGTGGGCACCACCACCTTCAACAGCGAGGAGTCCCCGTAATGGATTCGCAAGACAACGGCGGCGTGGCCCAGGGCGTTGCCGAGGACTCGCTGTGGGACGCCAACGACGTGGCCCGCTTCCTCAAGTCCTCGCGCTCTTGGGTGTACCAGCAGGCTCAAGTGGGCCGTCTCCCCTGCGTGAAGATCGGCGGGCTCCTGCGCTTCGATCCGAACGCCATCCGAGCCCTCGTCAAGGCTTAGGGCCCGAGCGGCCGGCGGGTGGTGCCCTTCTCCGCCGGCAACAATGGCCTGGACCTTCAAGGTAACACTCCATAGGCATTACCCCATGGGTTCACTCTACAAGAAGAACGACAAGTGGTACGTCCGCTTCAAGGACGGCCACGGCCGGTGGCGCGACACCGCGACCCAGGCCACCACGAAGACCGAGGCGAGGTCCCTTCTGCACGACCTGGAGGTTCAGGCCGACCGTCAGCGGCGCGGCCTAGAGCCCCTGCCCGAGCACCGCAAGCAGGCCACCTTCGGGGAGGCCCTGGACGCATGGAAGACCGAGGTGGGCAGCCGGCTGCGATCCACCACCATCCTCGGCTTCGGCGAGAAGCACCTGCGCGATGAGCTGGGGCCCCTGGCCCTCAAGGACGTCACGCCGTCGCGCCTGGAGATGCTGCTCAACGCGAAGATCGGGGAGCTGTCTCCCGAGTCCCTCAACCACCTACGCGCCCTCCTCCACCGCATCTTCGAGCTGGCGATCCGGCGCGGTCTCTTCACCGGTCTCAACCCGGCCAAGTCCGTCCCGCGCTTCAAGAAGCCGAAGAAGCTCCCGCAGTACCTGAAGGCCGAGGAGGTTCCGCTGACGCTCGCGGCCCTGGAGCGTCACTGGCGCCCGCTGTTCGCCACGGCGGTCTACACCGGGATGCGCAAGGGCGAGCTGCTGGCGCTCCGCAAGTCGGACGTGGACCTCTCGGCGGGCACCCTCGTTGTGGCCCGATCGCACGCGAGCGACACGACGAAGGGCGGTCACGCGGACCTGCTTCCCGTTGCAGAGGGGCTGGTGCCCTTTCTGCGCGAGGCCATGGCCACGTCCACCTCGGAGCTGCTGTTTCCCGCCGAGGATGGCTCGCAGCGTTCCGCGGACACCGCGCTGCACAAGGTGCTGCGCCGGGCCCTGGGACGCGCGGGGCTGGTGGAGGGCTACAACCACGTCTGCCGGCGCAAGGGCTGCGGCTACGCGGTGAAGAAGAGTCATGCCGTGCCCGATCCCTGCCCTCGCTGCGGCATGAAGCTGTGGCCCCGCGCGCTCCCTCGCCCACTGCGCTTCCATGACCTGCGGCACACAACCGCCACCCTGCTGCTCAAGGTGGGCGTCCCGCTGGCCACCGTGCAGCGCATCCTCCGCCACTCGGACCCGGCCATCACCTCGGAGATCTACGGCCACCTCGACGTGGAGGACATGCGCAAGGGACTCAACCTGCTCGCGTTCGGGCTCGCGGCTCATGGCTCCAGCGAGGCCGTTTCGCACGCGCTGCTTGCTGCTGGCACCGTGCCCACTCCGCTTGCTGCTAGTTTGCTGCTGGAGTCCGGGAGCCCAAAAGATGAAGGCCCTGGAGGCTCACGGGAAACCCGCGAATCTCCAGGGCCTTCGATGGTCGGGGCGACAGGATTTGAACCTGCGACCACTTGCACCCCAAGCAAGTGCGCTACCAGGCTGCGCTACGCCCCGAGAACCGCCGTCGTGAAACGGTGCTGCCTTATGCCCTCGCCGCTTTCTTGGGTCAAGCGCGAGGTGATGGGCGCCGGTGAAAAAAACCTACTCGTCGCCCTCTTCCATTCCCTCGTCGAAGTCCTCGCCCCGGGCTTCCGCCGCGTCCGCCGCCGCCTCTTCCTGCGCGTCGATCTCCGCGTGGTTCTCCGGGGGTGCCTCGCCGTTCAGGGCACTCTTCAACACCTGGCTCGGCCGGAAGGTCAGGACCCGGCGGGCGCTGATCTCGATCTCCTTGCCCGTCTGCGGGTTGCGCCCCACGCGCGCCTTCTTCTGGCGCACCTGGAAGTTTCCGAACCCGGAGATCTTGATCTTGTCCCCGCGCTCCAACGTCTCCTTCACGGTGTCGAAGACGAGCTCGACGATCTCCGCCGACTCCTTCTTGGAGAAGCCGACCTTCTCGTAGACGCCCTCGATGATGTCCGCTTTCGTCATGCGAGTCCTCTGGCACCCGTGATGGACCGGTGAACGCGGGGCATGGTGTCAGCCTTCCCCGAACCGTGTCAACGTCCTGACTTCATTCAGGAATTCAGGCGCGCAGCGCCGCTCCCAGCCGCTGGTTCACCTCCGTGATGATGCGCTGGTGGGCCGCGGTGACCTCCGCGTCGGTCAGCGTCCGCTCGGGCGAGCGGTACCTCAAGGCGTACGCCAGGTTCTTCTTCCCCTCGGGGATGGGCTTGCCGGTGTAGACGTCGAACACCAGCGCGTCCTCCACCAGCGGCGCCCCGACCTCCAGGATGACCCGGCGCACCTCCTCGTTGCGCAGCTCCAGCGGCACCACCACCGCCAGGTCGCGCAGCACCGCCGGGTACTTCGGCAGCGACTGCGCCTGCGGCACCAGCCGCGCCGCCGCGTACAGCGGCTCCGTGTCCAGCTCGAACACGAACACGCCCTCCGGCAGGCCCAGCGCCTTCGACACGCGCGGGTGCACCTCGCCCACCAGGCCCAGCACCGTCCCGTCGTTCAGCGTCACCTGCGCGCAGCTGCGCGGGTGGTACGCGGGCGCCTCCGCCGGGGTGAAGGCCGCGCCCTCCACGTGCAGCGCGTGCAGCAGCGCCTCCACCGCGCCCTTCGCGTCGTAGAAGTCCACGCGCGAGTCCTTCTGCGTCCAGCTCCGGCCACCGCCCCGCAGACCCCACACCAGTCCCGCCACGCGCGGCACCTCGCGAGCCGCCGGGCGCATGCCCTGCCCGCCCTGCGCGTCCCGGAAGTACGCCCGGCCCGTCTCATAGAGGCCCACCGACTCCACCTGGTGGCGCACGCTGCGCGACAGGTTCTCCAGCAGGCCCGGCAAGAGGCTCGTGCGCATCACCGACTGCTCGACGCTCAGCGGGTTCATCAGCGCGATGGGCGCTTCCTTCCCACCCAGCACCTCCAGCGACTTCGGCGCCACGAACGAGTAGTTCACCACCTCGGACAGCCCCACGCCGCCCAGCGCGTGGCGCAGCCGGCGCTCGGCCTCCATGGACAGCGGCTCAGGGGCCAGCGTCTCCAGCCCTCGCGGCAGCCGCGCCGGGATGTTGTCGTAGCCGTACACGCGGGCGACCTCCTCCATCAGGTCCTCCTCGCGCTCCACGTCCACGCGCGCCCGCGGCACCTCGTACGTCGTCTGGCCCTGCGACTCCTCCACGGACTTGAAGCCCAGCGCCGTCAGGATGCGCCGGACCTCCGCCTCCGGCACCGCCACGCCCAGCACCTTCTCCACCCGCGCGTAGCGCAGCGTCGCCCGGCGCGGCGCCAGGGGCTCGGGCTGCACGTCCACCCGGCCCGGCACCACCGTGCCGCCCGACAGCTCCGCGATGAGCTGCGCGGCCCGATCCAACGCCGGCAGCACCGCGTCCAGGTCCGCCCCGCGCTCGAAGCGGTGCGACGCCTCGGTATGCAGCGCGTAGCGCTTCGCGGACCGACGCACGCCGGAGCCGTGGAAGTGCGCGGACTCGATGACGATGCGCTTCGTGCCCTGCGTCACCTCGCTGTCTCCGCCGCCCATCACGCCCGCCAGCGCCTGAGCGCGGTCTCGGTCCGCGATGACCAGGTCGTCCGCGTCCAGCGTGCGCTCCTTGTCATCCAGCGTGCGCAGCTTCTCGCCCGCCTTCGCGGTGCGGACGACGATCTCCTGGCCCGCCACCTTCTCCAGGTCGAACGCGTGCAGCGGCTGGCCGTACTCCAGGAGCACGTAGTTGGTGACGTCCACCACGTTGTTGATGGCGCGCACGCCGCACGCCTTCAGCCGGTCCTGCATCCACTGCGGCGACGGCTGGACGGTGATGCCCTCCACCACCCGCGCCGCGTAGCGCGAGCAGCGCTCCTTCGCGTCGATGCGCACCTTCACCAGCTCCGCCACGGCCTTGCCGGACTCGACCGGCTTCGGCTGCGGCGGTTTGAGCTGCGCGCCCGTCACCACGCCCACCTCGCGCGCGATGCCCAGGTGGCTCAACGCATCCGGCCGGTTCGGGGTGACGTTCACCTCCAGCACGGAGTCATCCAGCCCCAGTGCCTCCGCGATGGGGAGGCCCAGCTTCGTGTCCGCGGGGAGGATGAGCAGGCCGGACGAGTCCTCGGTGATGCCCAGCTCCTTCGCGGAGCAGAGCATGCCGAAGCTGTCCACGCCCCGGAGCGCGGCCTGCTTGATCTCCATGCCGTTGGGCAGCTTCGCGCCCACCGTGGCCAGCGGCACCTTGTCGCCGACCTTGAAGTTCTTCGCGCCGCACACCACCTGGAACAGCGCGGAGCCGCCAATGTCCACCTGCGTGACGGACAGCTTGTCCGCGTTGGGGTGCTGCACCGACTCGCGGATCTGCGCCACCACCACGCCGCGCAGGCCCTCGCCGGGGCGCTCCACGCCCTCGATCTCCAGGCCCGCCGCGGTCAGCTTGCGCGCCAGCTCGTCCACGGACGGCGGCAGCGCGACGTAATCACCCAGCCACTTCACCGAAATCTTCACAGGGTTGTCCTCTTTCCTGGGGGGCCGGAATCAGAACTGCGCGAGGAAGCGCGCGTCGTTTTCGAACATCATCCGCAGGTCGTCGATGCCGTAGCGCAGCATGGCCAGGCGCTCCACGCCCATGCCGAACGCGTAGCCCGTCACCTCCTTCGGGTCGTAGCCCGCGGCGGTGAAGACGTTCGGGTGCACCATGCCGCTGCCCAGCACCTCCAGCCAGCCGGTCTGCTTGCACACGCGGCAGCCCTTGCCGCCGCACGACGCGCAGGTGACGTCCACCTCCGCGGAGGGCTCCGTGAAGGGGAAGAACGACGGGCGGAAGCGCGTGCGCGTCTCCGAGCCGAAGAACGCCTTCACGAACGCGTCCAGCGTGCCCTTCAGCTCCGCGAAGCTCACGTCCTTGTCCACGAGCAGGCCTTCCACCTGGTGGAACATGGGCGTGTGCGTGATGTCCGAGTCCCGCCGGTACACCCGGCCCGGCATCACCGCGCGGATGGGCGGCTTGCGCGACAGCATGTGCCGCACCTGCACCGGCGACGTGTGCGTGCGCAGCAGCGACGGGCTGTCCGCCTTCTTCGCGTGGCCCAGGCTGGGCTCGTCCACGTAGAACGTGTCCTGCATGTCCCGCGCGGGGTGGTCCTTGGGCAGGTTCAGCGCCTCGAAGTTGAAGTAGTCGAGCTCGATCTCCGGGCCAACCGCCACCTCGAACCCGAGCCGCGCGAACGTCCGGACGATATCCTCCAGCGTGCGCGACACCGGGTGCCGCCCACCGGGCAGCACCGCGCGCCCGGGCAGCGTCACGTCCAGCTTGGGGCCCTTCAGCTGGGCCTCCAGCGCGGCCTCTTCCGCGCGCTTCGTGGCGTCCGCCAGCAGCTGCTCCAGCTCCGCCTTGACGGTGTTGGCGATCTCTCCCAACGCGCGCCGCTCGTCCGGGGGCAGCTTGCCCATGCCGCCCAGCACCGCGGACAGTTCGCCCTTCTTGCCCAGGTAGCGGATGCGCAACGCCTCCACCTGCGAGGGCTCCGACACGCCGGAGATCTCCTGGCGCGCCGCGTCCGCCAACGCCTGCAACCGGTCTCGCATGGTCCTCTTCCCGCCTTCCGTTCACGCCCCGGAACGCCTCTGGCGCCGGGCAAAAAAAAGGGGCCGCCCCCTGGTGGAGGCAGCCCGTTTCAGCTTCGGGAGCCGGCGTCACCGCCGGCCGTGTCTCAGGCTGCCTTCGCGATGTTGGCGATGGCGGCAAAGCCCGCGGGGTCCGCGATGGCCAGATCCGACAGGACCTTGCGGTCCAGGGAGATCTTCGCCTTCGCCAGGCCGGCGATCAGCTTCGAGTAGGACAGGCCCACGGTGCGAGCGGCCGCGTTGATGCGGACGATCCACAGGGAGCGGAAGTTGCGCTTGCGCACCGCGCGGTCGCGGGTGGCGTAGTCCAGGGCGCGCTCGACGGCCTGGTTCGCACGGCGGTAGCAGTTCTTGCGACGGCCGCGGAAGCCCTTCGCAAGCTTGAGAATGCGATTACGACGACGACGAGCCTTGAAACCCTTTTTGACGCGCATGACACACTCCTGACTTCTGGAAGGGAGCCCCGGGGCGCTGGCTTCACGCCGCTCCGCCAGGACTCACGATTGGTTCAAACCCGAGGACGACTCAGGCGCCGTAGGGGAACAGCTCCTTGATGACCTTCTTCGCGTCCATGTCGCGCAGGTGGCCCGTGCCACGGTTGCCGCGCTTCTGCTTGGGCGTCTTGGAGAAGGTGAACAGGTGCTTGCTGAACGCCTTGCCGAACTTCACCTGGCCGCTCTTCTTCACGTGGAAGCGCTTCTTCGCGGCGCTGCGGGTCTTCAACTTGGGCATGATCCCAAACCTTCCTTCTGCCTGTCGGCCGGCAGTCTTCGTGACTGACGGCGGACCGGGACACACGGTTCCCGGACGCTTTGGGCGGAAGCCTCTATCACTCTTTTGCCGCGACGGGGGCAGGATTTCCTACAGCCGACGTTGAAACGACCGCCGCGGCAACCGCCGGCCTGCCTTCCTGCTTCTTTCCGGCCGCCTCCACCTGCTGACGGGCGAGTTCCCGGGCACGCTGGGCCACCTTCGGGTTGGGGGCCAGGATCATGAACATCTGGCGCCCTTCCATCCGGGGGTTCTGCTCCACCACCGCGATTTCCTTCAGGTCCTTCACCACGTCGTCCAGGATCGCGCTCCCCAGCTCCTTGTGGGTGATTTCACGACCCCGGAACTGGATGGTGATCTTCGCCTTGTTCCCCTCCTCCAGGAACCGGCGGGTGTTGCGGACCTTGAACTCGTAGTCGTGCTCCTCCGTCTTGGGGCGGAGCTTCACCTCTTTCAGGTGGACCACGACCTGCTTCTTCTTCGTTTCCGAGGCCTTCTTCTTCTCCTCGTACTTGAACTTGCCGTAGTCCATGATCTTGCAGACCGGCGGCTTGGCCATGGGGGAGATCTCGACGAGGTCGAGACCGTCCGCCTGGGCGCGCGCCAGGGCTGCTTCGAGGGACATGACTCCGAGCTGCTCGGCGTTGGGCCCGACGACGCGGACCTCCCGGGCTCGGATACGGCGATTGGTTCTCTGATCGCGAACGATGGGAGGACCCTCCGACGGCTCGGGGGATGAGGGCGTGCCTCAATCCCCGGAAGTCGCGCAAGTAGTCCAGCCCGGACGGGGAGTCAAGTCCCCTACACAGCTCAGGGCAGCGTGGCTTCCTTGGCCAGCAGGGCCTCGAAGTCCGCGTACTTCATCGTCTTCAGGTCCTCGCCGCCGTACCGGCGGGGGGCCACGGCGCCGGCCTCGACCTCGTTGTCGCCCACCACCAGGGTGAACGGGACCTTCTGCATCTGGGCTTCGCGGATCTTCGCGTTGAGCGTCATGCCGCGCTCGTCCAGCTCCACGCGGAAGCCCTTGGCGCGCAGGTCGTCGCGCACCTTGCGGGCGTAGTCCAGCTGACGGTCCGCCACGGTGACGATGGTGGCCTGCACCGGGGCCAGCCACGCCGGGAAGGCGCCGGCGAAGTGCTCGATGAGGATGGCGGTGAAGCGCTCGAAGGAGCCGAAGATGGCGCGGTGGAGGACCACCGGGCGGTGCTCGGCGTTGTCCTCGCCCACGTAGGTGAGGTCGAAGCGCTCCGGGGCCAGGTAGTCCAGCTGCATGGTGCCCAGCTGCCACTTGCGGCCAATGCTGTCGGACACGGCGAAGTCGATCTTCGGGCCGTAGAAGGCGCCGTCACCGGGGGCCAGCTCGTACGCCAGGCCCAGCGACTCCAGCGCCGCCTTGAGGCCGCCTTCCGCGCGGTCCCAGAGCGAGTCGTCGCCCAGGCGCTGCTCGGGGCGCGTGGACAGCTTCACCGCGTAGGTGAGGCCCACCGCCTTGTAGACGCGGTCCAAGAGCTGCACGAAGCGCCGCACCTCGTCGGTGATCTGGCTCTCCATGCAGTAGATGTGCGCGTCGTCCTGCGCGAACTGGCGCACGCGGGTGAGGCCGCCCAGGGAGCCCGCCGCCTCGTTGCGGTGGAGCACGTCCTGGGTGTGCAGGCGCAGGGGCAGGTCGCGGTAGCTGTGCTTCTTGAAGCCGTAGAACAGGTGGTGCGACGGGCAGTTCATCGGCTTGAGGGAGAAGTCGTGCTCGCCGGACTCGCTGTCGAGCACCAGGAACATGTTCTCCTTGTACTTGCCCCAGTGGCCGCTCGTCTCCCAGAGGCCCTTGTTGAACATCAGGGGCGTCTTGATCTCCACGTAGCCGTCACCGGCCGTGAGCGAGCGCATCCAGTCCGACAGCGTCTGGTAGAGCGCCGTGCCCTTGGGCGTCCAGAAGGCCGCGCCCGGCGAGTACGGGTGGAAATGGAAGAGGTCCAGCTCCTTGCCCAGCTTGCGGTGGTCGCGCTTGCGCGCCTCTTCGATGCGCGTGAGGTAGGCGTCCAGGGCCTTCTTGTCGAAGAAGGCCGTGCCGTACACGCGCTGGAGCATGGGGTTGCGGTGGTCGCCGCGCCAGTACGCGCCGCTGGAGGAGAGGATCTTGATGACGCCGATCTTCCCCGTGCTGGGCGCGTGGGGCCCCAAGCAGAAGTCCACCCAGTCGCCGTGGGTGTAGAGCGTGAGCGTCTTGGCGCCCTTGGCGGCGATGTCCTTGACGATCTCCACCTTGAACTTCTCGCCCTTCTCCTCGAAGAGCTTGATGGCGTCCTCCATGGAGATCTCGGTCCGGACGAACGGCATGTCCTGCTTGAGCTCCGCGTTGGCGGCCGCTTCAATCTTCTCCAGCTCCTCCGGCGTGAAGGGCTTCTCGCGGAAGAAGTCGTAGTAGAAGCCCTCCTCCGTCGCGGGACCGATGGTCACCTGCGTGCCGGGGAACAGCTTCTGCACGGCGCTGGCCACCACGTGCGCGGCGTCGTGACGGATGAGGTCCAGGCCTTCCGGGCTCTTGGACGTGAAGATCTGCAGCTTCGCGTCCTCGTCGAGCGTCCGGGCCAGGTCCATGTCCTGGCCGTTGACCCGGGCGAACAGGGCCGCCTTCGCGAGCCCCACGCCGATGCTGCCCTTCACGAAGTCCGCGATGGTCGTGCCCCGGGCGGTCTGCTTCTGGCTGCCGTCGGGGAGCGTCACCGTGATGGATTCGGACATGGCGGATAAACCCCTGCGCTGGAAAAAACCGCGGGCGGCAGGCTTTTGAGAAAGCCGGCCGCCCGCGAGATGGATCACTTACTGATGATGGGTCGTAGTGGGATCGAACCACTGACCCCTACCGTGTCAAGGTAGTGCTCTACCGCTGAGCTAACGACCCGTCGTGCGGATGGGCGCGGGGAATAACAGCGGGCTCCCGCACCTGTCAAGGAACATGAGCAGGGGCCCTGATCTTCCCGCGCTCACGTCTCCAACAACGCTCGAACGCGTTTCATCACCGCGTCGAACATGGCGGGGGTGAGCCGCCCCGTCTGCGTGTTCTGCTGGCTGACGTGGTAGCTGCCCACGAGCCACCGGCCGTCCGGCAGCCGGAACTCGGCGCCGTGGCCGAAGGCGGGACGGGGCGTGGGAATCGGACCGCCCGTGCGGGCGGCCGAGGCCAGCGCGGCGTTCCACCCGATGGCCCCCAGGGCGAGCAGCACCCGTCCAGGCAACAGCGCCATCTCCCGGTCCAGGAACGGCGCGCAGCGGGCCAGCTCCTCCGGCAGCGGCTTGTTGTCCGGCGGCGCGCACCGGCCCGCGGCGACGATGAAGGCATCCGTCAGCTTCAGCCCGTCGTCCCGATGCTCGCTGTGGCCCTGGTTCGCGAAGCCCGCGCGCTGAAGGCCCGCGTAGAGGAAGTCCCCGGAGCGGTCCCCGGTGAACATCCGCCCCGTGCGGTTGGCGCCGTGGGCGGCGGGCGCCAGACCCACGATGATCAGCCGGGCCTTCGGGTCGCCGAACCCGGGGACGGGCTTCCCCCAGTAGTCCCAGTCGCGGTAGGCACGCCGCTTCACGCGGGCCACCTCCTCGCGCCACGCCACCAGCCGGGGGCAGGCCCGGCACGCGATGATCTCCTGGTGCAGCTTCTCCAGCTTCGTCACGGCCCCTGTACGCTCCCCTTGTAGAGCTGCGTGCGGCGGTAGCGCTGGAGGACGACGCTCAGGACGACCTTGAGGATGGCGCTCGCCGGGACGGCCAGGAGGATGCCCACGAAGCCAAACAGCTCACCGAAAGCGAGCACGGCGATGATGACGGCCACGGGGGCCAGGCCCACCTTCTCCCCCACGACGCGCGGGGTGATGACGAAGCCTTCGGCCAGCTGCCCGATGATGAAGGTCGCCGCCACCACCGCCAGCTGCCACGGCCCCTGCCAGGACAGGAGGACGCCCAGCACGGCCAGCACCACGCCGATGCCCGTGCCCAGGTAGGGCACCATGTTGCCGAAGCCGGCGATGAGGCCAATGGCGATGGCCAGGTCGATGCGCGCCACGGACAGCCCCACCGCGTAGAGCACTGACAGGATGGCGCCCACGGTGAGCTGGCCCTGCACGAAGGCGGACAGCACCTCGTCCACCTCACGGAAGCGCTGGGTGACCAGCGCCACGGAGCGGCGCGGCAGCAGGTCCTGGATGCGTCCCATGAGGCGCGGGTAGTCCTGGAGGAAGAAGAACGCCAGCACCGGCACCACCGACAGGCCCAGCAGCGTGGCCGCGAAGCGCGCGGTGTTGCCGGCGAAGCTCGCCACCAGCCGCGCCGCCGTGGGGCCCGCGCTCTGGAGCAGCTCGGAGGCCTTCTCTCCCAGCTCCGCGGTGCGCTGGCTCACCAGGTCCGGCAGCGACACGCCCAGGAGCGACTCCACCTGCGGCACCACCTGGGTGCTGGCGCGCTGGAAGAAGCCGGGCAGCTTCGCCGCCTCGTCGCGGAACACCGGCACCAGGTACAGGCCCGCGCCCACCATCAGGAGCGTGCCCGCGAAGAAGAGGATGGACGTGCCCCAGGTGCGGTCCATGCCGCGCTTCTCCAGGAGCGTCACCAGCGGGTTGAACGCGTACGCGCCCGTCAGCGCCAGCAGCACCGGCACCGCCACCCCGCCGAACACGGACAGCAGCGCGAACACCAGCGCCAGCGAGCCCACCATCACGCCGGACCAGACGAAGTCGACCTTGCGGGCCTCCGCCTCGTCCAGCGCCGAGGGGTCGCCGGGCGGGGGCACGGGCTCCGGGTGCACGACGTGCAGGACCGGGGACACCTCCGGGGTCGCGATGGGCTGGGGAACCTTCACCGCGCGCTCACTGCCTCTCTTGCGACGTCCGATGACCGCCTCCTGTCCCCGCCCATCCTACGGCGTCTTCGGCCCCTGATTGCGGTCCTTGAGTCCGCCCGCCACCTCGCGGTGCAGGGGGCCAGCCTGGATGGGCCCCTCTCAGGGAGGGACGCCGCCGCCTTCGGGCGCCAGCGGCCGGAGCTTCACCTTCAGCGTCACCCGCGCCCCACTGGGCTGGTAGTAGGTCGTGTAGGGATAGAACCCGCGCTTCTTCACCTCCACGTGGTGGAAGCCCGAGTCCCCCAACCGCAGGCTCCGCGACACCCCGGCGAAGTCGCTGCATGTCCCCTGCTCCACGCCGTCCAGCAGGATCTGCGCGTCCGAGGGCTCGCACCGGAGCACCAGATCGCCGCGCTTGGCCGCGTTGGACGCCATCAGCTGCTCCGCGCGGGCCACCGTCGCGGGCTGCTCCTGCTTCGCCGCGCAGCTGGCCACCAGCATCGCCGCCATCGCGAGCACGGCTGTCGTCCGGAAGGAGCTCACGGACATCACTGCGTGACGATGACGACCCGGCCCTCGGCCAGGAAGCGGGTGTTGGCCTCGGTGAGCGCGCGGATGCCTTCGGCGCTCAGGACCAGGTCGGAGCCCTGGAGCTGCGCGGCCTTCACCACCAGGGGCTTGTCGCCCACGCGCGTGGCCTTCCGGGCCGCGTCCAGGCTGTTGAACCAGGCCGCGACGCCCGCCGTGCCGCGCGCCTCTTCCGTGAGCACCGTCGCGCCGTAGAGCGCCTTGCCCGTCGCGTCCACCAGCCGGGGCGCGAGCACCGGCTTCGCGCCCAGCCCTCGCGCGTCCACCACGAGCCCCGTGTACTTCGCCGCGCCGTCGGCGTTGAGCACGATGGCCGGATCCTGCGCGGGCGTCAGCGCCGCGCTGAGCGCCGCGAGCGGCACCTCCACGTCCATCTCCACGCCACTGTCGGAGAAGTAGCGCGTGGCCACGACCTTGTAGCCGCGGATGGCACCCTCGACGCGGCCCTTCACGTCATCGCGCGCCAGCTCGTCGCCCACCGTGCGGCCCGCGCTCACCTGGATGCTCCGGGCCTGCTCCAGCAGGTTGCGGAAGGCGTCCTGCTTCGCGGCGCGCTCGGCGCCCAGGCGCGCCTGCCCCGGGTTGGCGGCCTTGAGGTCGGGGGCTCCGGCGCCCGTGGCGCGCAGGACCTGGCCCTCCCAGTTGATGCCCGGATTGCCCACGCTGCGCGCGGGTCCAGCGTCGGGTGCGGCGACCTTCGCGTCCTTGCCCTGGCCCAGCGCCGTCAGCGGCACGACCAGCAACAATCCCCACAGCGAACGCCTCACGGAGCACTCCTCCCGTTGTCGCCGCCGCGAAAAATCGGCGAGCGCACAGGGAACCTCTCCGGTCATTCAAGGGGGTCACTTCGCGCGAAGTCAAGGCGACCCGGAGACAGTCGGATCCGCCTGATGAACCCCAGCGCGGGATACCGCGAACCGCCGGTGGCACCGCGCAATCGCGGTGACGCACGCGGAGGGTAACGCCTCGTGTCAGTTGCCTTCGGTGTGACGGTCGACGTAGGCGTCGATCATCTTGCGGTGCCGCTCGGTGAGCAGCGTGAAGCGCACGCCGGACTGCTCCTTGCGGCCCAGGTCCTTCCACTCGCGTACGACTTCACCCTCGGCGTAGATGATCTCCTCGGAGCCGGGGAGCTGGAACTGGAGGCCCACGCGGCGCGCGTCGTGCTGGGGCTCGATGAGGCGGGAGAGGCTGACGCCCTCCTGGCTGATGTCCGCGGCCCGGGTCATGTACGGCACGCCGCCCATGTACTTGTTGAGGTAGATGTCCAGGGGCGCCCGATTGGCCTTCCGCTTCTCGCTCATTGGCTCATGACCTCCAGCTGGTGCAACAGGCTGCTGCGGGGGTGCAGCGACCTGAAGGCACAGTACGTTCAGACGTCATGCGCGCAAGAAAACGGCGGCCTTCCCGAGCACCAGGCAGGCCTGCGTGCGCCGGGGTTTTCCGCTCGCTGGATTCTTCGCGTTGGCCTGTGCGCGAGGATGACTGACCCGCAGCGCATGAGCGGCGCTATGGTCCTCCCCATGCTCGTGAAAGGCGGAAGCATGCGTATGCAGTGGAAGGCGGCCCTGGTCCTGATGCTCGGTGCTCCGGGCCTCGCCCTGGCCCAGGCCCCGACGAAGAGCTCCAAGCCGGCCGCCGCGCCCGAGGCCGCCGCGAAGGCAGCCCCCGCCCAGGCGCCCGTGGAGCTCAAGACGGAGGATCAGAAGACCATCTATTCGCTCGGCCTCTCGCTGGGCCAGAGCGTGACGGCGCTCGCCCTCACCCCCGAGGAGCTGGCGCTGCTCCAGCGCGGCATCCAGGACGCGGTCGCCGGCACTCCGCCCGCGGTGGATCCGAAGGAGTACGCGGCGAAGCTCCAGACGCTCGCCAAGGCGCGCATGGCCCAGGTCAACGTCGCCACGTTGGATCGCGCGTCCAAGGAGCCCGGCGCCAACCGGCTGCCCTCCGGCGTCATCTACCGCGAGCTCAAGGCCGGCACCGGCAAGTCGCCCCGCGCCATCGACACCGTGAAGGTGCACTACCAGGGCACGCTGGTGGACGGCTCGGAGTTCGACAGCTCCTACAAGCGCGGCATGGCGGTGGAGTTCCCGCTCAACGGCGTCATCCCCTGCTGGACCCAGGGCGTGCAGAAGATGAAGGTCGGCGGCAAGGCGAAGCTCACCTGCCCCGCGAGCACCGCGTACGGAGAGCGCCCGCCCACGGGCTCGCGCATCCCGCCCAACGCCGTGCTCACCTTCGAGGTGGAGCTGGTGGAGATCCCCGGCAACACCGCCGCCACGCCGTAGCATCCTTGCGACGGGGACCCGCACGCGGCGGGTCCCCGCGAAGGCGCGGCGACTATGTGGGCAGCTTCACGGACCGGCCGCCAAAGGGCGGGTTGGCCATGATGGCCTGGGCCATCCGGTCCGCGAAGGCACGTCCCTCCCGCTGGAAGGACTGCGTCTCCTCCGCGTTCAGGTGCACGCGCACCTCGAACTGGACGAAGCCGCCCACCACGACCTCGATGGACAGCGCCCCGTCCCGCCCGCGCAGCACGCGGTACAGGAGCGGGCTCTGGAGGAGCACCTCCTCGTCGCTCACGGAATCTCCGCCACCTGCGTGTCCGCCACCGGCGCGTTGATGACCATCACCTCCGGCGCGCCGCCGGACGTGTAGCCGCCGAACTTGAAGCAGTCGGTGTCCTCCGGCGTCTGGCACTTCCACACGCCAGGGTCCGCCTCCACCGGCAGGCGCGTGCAGACCTTCTGCGCGCCCAGGTCCAGCGTCATCATCCGCAGGGGGCCTTCGAAGTTCTTCGCCGGCAGGCCCAGCGCCTGGCCCAGCACCGCCGGGTCGTGCTTGCCGTCCGCCGTCTTCGCCTTCTCCACCGCGCCGTGGATGGACGCCGACGGCGCCGCGAACAGGTAGCAGGCCGTGTCGTTGCAGCGGCCAAAGTTCTTCGCGCCCGTCTGCACCACGAACTTCTGGTACGCGCTGTCCGTCATCAGCCAGGACACCTTGCGGTCCGGGAAGTTCTTGTCCAGGTGCTGATCAATCCCGTAGGGGCTGGCCAGCGCGTCCGCCTCCTTGGAGATGGCCTTCTGCGTGTCGTCGCAGTGGTCCACCAGCGACGCGGTACCGGGCGTCGGCTCCGTCGTGTCCGGGGTCTTCGTGCCGCCCTTCGTCGTGGCACAGCCAACCATCGCCGACAGGGAGCCCAGCACCAGCGCACGAGAGATGAAATTCAAGGTCAATCCTCCAGAATAGTGAAATGGGGAATGCCCGAACTATCACAGTGCGGCTTCAGTGGCGCGCAACAATGCGTCCGCGCTGACGGGGGCGCCGGTGGCGTGGCGCATCCATTCGTCCGGGGTCACGGAGCCGAAGGTGGCCATGCGCTCGAACTCCGCGCCCAGCGGGCCGTGCTGCTTCAGGTGCTCTTCAATCTGGAAGGCGATGAGGTGCCCGAGCGGGTAGTCCGGCAGGTACAGCGGGTAGCTGATCATGTGACTGTAGATGCCCAGCACCGGGCTGTCCTTCCGCCCCAGCACCGGCGCGTAGTAGCGGTTCCACACGTCGCGCGACAGGCCGGCCACCGCGTCGCGCAGCTGGGCGGGCGTGGCGTCCGGGTGTTCGTACATCCAGTGCCACGTGGCCATGTCCACCAGCGCCACGCCGGCGATCTCCCACGTCTGCCAGAAGTCGTTGAGCACCCGCTCGCGCTCGCTGGCCGCGTCTGGCTGGCCCAGGCCCAGGAGCTCCAGGTCGCGCGCCTGGAAGACGAAGGCCAGCGCCTCCGTGAAGGCGTTGTTGGGGACACCGGACAACAGCGTGTGATCCACCTGGTACAGGCTGAAGACCTGCTCCACGTTGTGCCCCAGCTCGTGCACCGCGATGTTGTAGCCCTTGTAGTCCATGCCCCCCTTCTCCACGCGCGTGCGCAGGCGGGGGAAGTCGCCCCGGCGCAGCGCCTGCTGGGCATGGCCCGCGCCTCGGGAGGCGTCCACGCGGATGTACGACGCGAGCACGTCCGCCTTCTCCCGGGTGAAGCCCAGGCCCTGGAGGATGCGCGGGATGTCGCGCGCGAAGGCGTCCGCCGTGGGGTAGCGCTTGCGCGTCAGCGCGTCCAGCTGCGCCTCCGGCACCTTCGAGCCCGGACGGAAGCCGGGGTACCACAGGTCCTGCGGCTCCAGCGGGCGGCCCAGGCGGGACTCGATGAGCTTCGCCACGCGAGGCACCAGCGGTGACTCCAGGATCTGGGTGAGCAGCGCGCGCACGCGCTCCTCGGGCAGGCCCCGGTCCAGCTCGAAGGCGCGGGCGATGCGCGTGGGCGCCACCGGCGAGTACGGATCCACCTTCCGCGATGCATTGAACGTGGCGAGCAGCCGCGCGTAGCGCGTGTCCGGTTCCGGCGCGGCGTCCGCCTTCACGGCGCGCTGGGGCGCGTTCGCCTCCACCGACTCCGGCGGCGCCGCCGTGACCTTGTTGGTGAACGGGTCCCAGTCCACGCGCGGGTTGTCGATGACGGCGGCGGGAAGGGTCTGCGTGACGATGCGCTCCATCACCTGGACGATGGTCCGCTGCTTCGCCAGGCCCCGCGGGTCCGTGTAGTCCGCCTTCAGCTCGTCGCGCAGGTTCCAGTGGCTGATGAGGCGCAGCCCCTGGGGGAAGAGGCGCTGGCCCTTCGCATCCACCAGGTGGTGCATCCAGACGTTGTACTCGGCGATGTAGAGGTTCGCGTCCGCGATGGCCTGAGACACCTTCTGCTCCACCGCCGCGGGCACGCGCCGGTTGAAGCGCGACGCGAGCTTCGCCTCCGCCCACTGGCGCCGCGTCCACGACGGGCCCTCCTTCACGCGCTCGGCCAGCGTGGTGAGCGGGAAGTTGAGCAGCACGACGAAGCCCGGCTTCGCGTTGAACAGGTCCGACGTGACGTTGGCGGACGGGTCATACGCCGCGAGCAGCGGCTCCACCGGCAACAGCGGCCCCAGGTCCAGGTCCGTGAACCACTGGAGCTCGCGGCCCAGCTCGTTCATGTGGCCGTCGAACTGTTCGAACACCCCTTCGAAGCGCGTGAACGTCGCGTCCAGCTGGGGGCCGGTGGGCAGGAACTGCTCGCGCGCGAAGGCCGCCAGGTCCCCGTCCTCCGGGCGCCACAGCGCGGCCACCTGCTCCACGCCCCGCTCGATGCGGGCGCGCTGCGCCTCGCCGTGCTGCGTCACCAGCTCCTGCTTGAGCGCGGTCAGCGAAGCCTTCGACACGGGCGCGGACGCGGTGGCGTTGGCCGGCGGCGTGGGGGGCGTGGAGGGCGACGTCGTGGCGCACCCGAGGGCGGCCACCAGGGGAAGGAAGCGCAGACGGAAGGCGGACATGCGGGCTCCGGAAAATACAGAAGGCCCGACCCGGTGAGAGTCGGACCTTCTTGGGTGAATCAGGAAACGGTCAGGCTCAGGCGGCGCGAACGTTCTGCGCCTGCAGGCCCTTGGGGCCCTTGGTGACTTCGAACTCCACCTTCTGGCCCTCGGCCAGGGTGCGGAAGCCGTCCATGTTGATGGCGGTGTGGTGGCAGAACACGTCCTCGCCGCCGCCGTCCTGCGTGATGAAGCCGAAGCCCTTCGCGTCGTTGAACCACTTCACGGTACCAGTCGCCATTTGCTGTTCTTCTTTCATCGCGGACAGGAAGAGTCGCCGTCCGGTCCTACAGAGTTCGACCCTACAAGACGGGCGCCAGCCTAAGCGCCCGTCCCGGGCGAAGTCCACTCCCAGGAAACATCACCGATGAAACGTCACCAGCCGCACTTCTGGCCCTTGTTCTGCTCCTGGAGCCAGCGGCGCAGCGGGGCGAAGTATTCCAGCATGGGCGTGGCATCCATCTGGCGGGTGCCCGTCATGGCCGCCATCGCGTCCGGCCACGGCTTGCTCGCGCCCAGCTCCAGCATGGCCTGCAGGCGCGCGCCCGCGGCCTTGTTGCCGTAGATGGAGCACTCGTTGAGGGGGCCCTTGATGCCGGCCGCCTCGCACAGCGCCTTGTGGAACTGGAACTGGAGGATCCGCGCGAGGAAGTAGCGCGTGTACGGCACGTTGGCGGGCACGTGGTACTTGGCGCCCGCGTCGAAGTCCTGCTCCGTGCGGGTCCCCGGCGCGGCGATGCCCTGGTACTTCGTGCGCATCGCCCACCAGCTCTTGTTGTAGTCCGCCGGCTTCACCTTCCCGCTGAACACGTCCCAGCGCCACTGGTCCACCAGCAGGCCGAAGGGCAGGAAGGCCACCTTCTCCAGCGCGTCCTTCAGCTGGAGGTTGATGACGTTCTTCTCGTTCTTCTCCACCGCGTTGAGCAGGCCCGCCTGCTGGAGGTAGGCCGGGGTGATGGAGAGCGTGAGCGCGTCGCCAATGGCCTCGTGGAAGCCGTCGTTGGCGCCGGCCTGAAAGAGGACGGGGAGCTTGTAGTAGTACGTGTAGTAGTAGTTGTGGCCCAACTCGTGGTGGATGGTGACCAGGTCCTCCTCGGTGGGCTTGATGCACATCTTGATGCGCAGGTCGTTGTCGTACGTCACGTCCCACGCGGACGCGTGGCAGACGACGTCGCGGTCCTTCGGCTTGGTGAACTGCGAGCGCTCCCAGAAGGTCTGCGGCAGGGGCTTGAGGCCCAGCGAGGTGAAGAACTTCTCCCCCAGCTTCACCATCTTCTGCGAGTCGTAGCCCTGCTTCACCAGGGCGCTGTCCACATCCAGGCTGGCCTGGCCCGGGAACGGCTCCACCAGCGGGTAGATGTTGTTCCACTCCTGCGCCCACATGTTGCCCAACAGGTGCGCGGGGATGGGCTTGCCGGCGGGCACGGCGGCCTCGCCGTACTGCTTCGCGAGCCGGCCGCGCACGTAGCAGTGCAGCTCGTCGTACATGGGCTTGACCTGGCCCCAGAGCCGCTGCGCCTCCTTCTCGAACTCCGCCGGGGTCATGTCGTAGGACGACCGCCACAGCGTGCCCAGGTCGTTGAACCCGATGTCCTTCGCGCCCGAGTTGGAGAGGTTCACCAGCTGCGTGTAGAGCGGGCGCATGGGGCGGCTGATGGCGTGCCAGCCGGTCCACGCGTCCAGGAGCTCATCCGCGTTGCGGCTCTCCGCCATGACGTCGGACAGCTCCTCCAGGTCGCGGCACTTCCCCTTGCCGTCCTTGCCGCAGTACTTGCCCTTGCCGTAGATGCCCTCCAGCTTCGCGGCGGTGGAGGCCAGCTCCGAGCGCTGGGCGGGATTCGCCGGTGCGGGCAGCGTCTGGGACACGCGCAAGAGGTGCAGCATGCGCGCGGTGTCCGCGTCCAGATTCAGCCCGTCGAAGCGGCGAGAGTCCTTGATGGCGTTGTTGACGTAGGCCATCACCTCTTCGTTGACGGAGGCGGCGTTCCGCTCCGTGTCGTCGGTGATGTACGTGCTCTTGATCCACTCGGCGGTGGCCTGGCGGGTCCAGAGCTGCTTCAGGTCCACGTTGAGCTTCTCGGCGAACTGCTTCGCCTCCGCGGGCGTGGCCTTCGCGGCCGGAGCAGGCGTCGTCTGCGCGCTGGCGGCGGGCGCCGCGAGCGACAGGGCGGCCAGGGCCGCGCGCATCAAGGACTGGGGAGTGCGGGTCATGGGCGCGGACACTATGGGAAGTGCCCTGCCCTCGCACCCGCGAAGTCACGGGGCCCGCGCGCCCTGTCCCCTGGGTGGACGTTGCGACATCGCCTCCCGACGCAGTGCGAAAACCGCGCGGTCCTTCTCCTTCGCTTCCAGCATGAAGTCCGCGGGCCCGTCGAGCGCGGCCACCATGGCGCGGAAGTCCGCCGGGACGATGAGGTCCGAGTGAGCACCGGGCCGGCCGCCCGCCTTCTGTGACGCCAGGTGGAATTTGGGCCGCAGGTCCAGTGCGCGCCAGGTGGCGGACGCTTCGCGCACCAACTCCTCCACGGACATGGGTGGATCCGACGGCAGCACCGCGTTGTGCAGGTTGTCCCCCACCATGGGGACGCCGTGCTCGCGGGCCAGCGGCAGCACCTCGCGAGCGGTCCAGACCTTGTCATCGTGCTCGATGGTGAGCCGCTGACGCAGCTCTTCCGGCAGCGTGTCCAGCATGCGGTGCGCGGCGTCGAGCGCTTCCGGACGGCTGGGAGCGGCGCCGCCCACGTGGATGACGACACGGCACTCGGGGCCCGCTTCCAGCAGGTCCAACACGCGCGCGCTGTAGCGAAGCTCCGCGATGGCGGCGTCACGCACGCGTTCATGGCGCGAGGACAGCGACGCACCGGCTGGAGACGGATGCAGGGAGAGCCGCTGCTGGGACTGGCGCGCGATGCGGGCCAGCGTGGCGAAGGTCCCCGCGAAGGTCTTCCACCACGGCAGCGTGTTCACCGGGTGCGAACCGAACGGGATGAGCGACGAACCGATGCGGAACAGGTGGATGCCGTGCTCCGCGTTGAAGCGCAGCAGCTGCTCCAGCTCCTCCAGGTTCTGCGCGGCGAGCGCCTCCAGCCGCTGCGGCGTCGCCGTGGCGAGACGGCAGGTGTGGCTGGCGCTCACGCCCAGCGTCAGGGATTGGGCCACGTAGCCCAGCCGATAGGTCGAAACGCCTTCCATGCCTGCAAAGGTCGCCATGCTCGCGCCTCATGACTGGACGCGTGGGGCCGTCCGGAGGGCAACCAGCCACGACGGGCGCGCCCTGCCGTGGCGCTACAGGCAGTGACAGCTTTCCCTCATGCTTCTGGGACACACGAAAGATGCGCACTGGCCGGCGCCAGAGGCGGCGATGGACCAGGCGCGCGAGTTCCTGGAAGCGTGCAGGGACAAGCACGTGCTCGTCGTCCCGCACACGGACGTGGACGGGCTCAGCTCCGGAGTGCTGATGCTCCGGGCACTTCAGTCCCTGGGGGCCCGGCCGACGGCGCGCCTGCCGGGCAAGGGAGAGGACGTCCATCACCCGGGCTTCCTGGAGCGGCTGGGAGCCTCTTCCACGGAGGCGCTGGTGGTGCTGGACATGGGCAGCCGCGCGGAGCCGCTGCTGCCCGGGGTGCCCACCCTCGTGGTGGATCATCACGCGTCGGAGGTGTTCCCACCCGGCGCGCAGGTGCTCACCGCCTACGGCCATGAGCCCGTGGCGAACACGAGCCTGCTCACGTACACGCTCACGTCGTCGTTCATCGTGCCCGGTCCGCTGGAGTGGCTGGCGGTGCTGGGGACGGTGGCGGACCTGGGCGCGGACGCGCCGATGCCGTTCCTCAGGGACGCGCTGCGGCGGGCAAAGCGCTCGTCCATCACGGAGGCGGTGGCGCTGCTCAACGCGGCCCGCCGCTCCAGCCGGTTCGCGGCGCCGCTGGCGATGCAGGTGCTCCTGCGCGCGGGCAGCGCGACGGACATCGCGGAGGGGCGCGTGCCCGGCGTGGACGCGCTGCGCGACTGCCGCCTGGAGGTGCAGCGCGAGGTGGCCCGGTGCGCGAAGACGCCGCCGCGCTTCGCGGGCAACCTGGCGCTCCTGCTCTTCAGCTCCGAGGCGCAGGTGCACCCGCTGGTGGCCATGCGCTGGGTGCAGCGGTTGCCGGACCACATCGTCGTCGCCGCCAACACGGGCTACCTGCCCGGCCGCGTGAACTTCGTGCTGCGAAGCCGCGAGCCGGTGGACCTGCTCGCGCTGTTGCGGGGCCTGGACCTGCCGCCGATGGGAGGCTCGTTCGCGCACGGCCATTCGCGGGCCACGGGCGGCAGCCTGCCTCCCGCGGACTTCCTGCGCCTGATGGATGCCCTGGGCTTCCGGGGGCTGAGCGACCGGGACTTGGATCGGCGCGGGGTGGCGCCGGGGTGAGGCGCCCAGGGCCGTTGCGATATGACGGGGTGGATGCCTCGCGCCCTCTCCGCCCTCCTCTTCTCGCTGTGCCTCGCCTGTGGTTCGACGAGCGATGATCCGCCCAACCCCGGTGGCGAAGCCTGCCAGCAGTACTCGTTCCCGCTGTCGGACATATCACCGGCCAATCACGTGAGCTCGTGCGGCAGCACCGCGTGCGGCAACGGTGAGAACCCGCCCAACTCCGGCCTGCACTGCCCCACGTGGCTGTCGTGCCGCAGCTACACCACGGAGCAGCCGCGCTGTTCGTGGATCCACAACCTGGAGCACGGCCACGCGGTGTTCCTCTACAACTGCCCGGAGGGCTGCTCCGACGAGGTCGCGAAGCTGGAGGCCGCGATGGCGAAGGCCGCGGTGGGCAGCAACGGCGTGCGCCGCGCGCTCGTCGCGCCGGACGCGCAACTGCCCAAGCGCTTCGCCGCGCTGCTGTGGCGCCGCACGTACCTGATGGACTCCGTGGATCCAGACGCGCTCACGTGTCTGCTCGCGCTCCAGGATGTGGACGCCAATGAGCCGGGCTTGATCTGCCCTCCGTGAAACGACCGTGTTCACGGAATAGATTGCATACACGAGAGGGATCCACCCCACCAGGGTGTCGCGAGTCGCCCGACCTTGCGCGCGCCGCGTTCACGTCTCTTTAATCCGAGACACGCGCTCCCCCTGTTTCACCCGCCTGCGTGTCCCTCGGCGGGCCTGAATTCCCCCTCTTGTCAGGGGTGGCGCGTCGACAATGACCGACACCGTCGACGCCCCCGTGTCTTCCCGGGCTCTGGCGCCTCGAAACATCGCTGATGCCTTCGAGGCCCAGGCCGCGCTCCATCCCCACGCCGTCGCCGTCCGCTGTGACGGACAGCAGCTCACGTACGCGGAGCTGGATGCGCGGGCGAACCGGCTCGCGGGCTGGTTGAAGGCGCGGGGCGTGGGCCGCGCGAGGCCCCAGGTCGGAGTGTGCCTGCCACGCTCGGTGGACCTCATCGTCACGCTGATCGGCATCCTCAAGGCGGGCGGCGCGTACGTTCCGCTGGATCCGGAGTACCCCTCGGAGCGGCTCGCGCTCATGGCCACGGACTCGCGCGTGCGGATCATCGTCACGCACGCCGGGCTGGAGTCGCGGCTGCCCTCGGGAGACTGGCACACGCTCCGCCTGGACGCGGACGCGGGCCAGGTGGCGGGCGTCAGTGACAGGCCCGTCGCGTGCGACATCGTGGAGGACGACCTCGCCTACGTCATCTTCACGTCCGGCTCCACGGGCCGGCCCAAGGGCGTGTGTGTGCCCCACCGGGGCGTGCTGCGGATGGTGCTCGACCCGGGCTACGCGCATCTGGGGCCGGACGAGGTGCTGTTGCAGCTGTCACCCGTGGCCTTCGATGCGTCCACCTTCGAGCTCTGGGGCGCGCTGCTCAACGGGGGCATCCTGGCGGTGTTCTCGCCCGGGGCCTCCGCGCTGGACGAGCTGGGGGACTTCCTGCGCGCGGAGCGCGTGACGACGGCGTTCCTCACCACCGGCCTGTTCAACACGATGGTGGACCGGGGCCTGCCGGGCACGGAGACGCTGCGCCAGCTCCTGACGGGCGGCGAGGTGATGTCGCTGCCCCATGCGCGCCGGGCGCTGGAGCTCCTGCCCCAGGTGCACCTCGTCAATTGCTACGGGCCCACGGAGAACTCCGCCTTCACGAGCTGCCAGACCGTGCGCGCGCCGCTCGGCTCCGGGCCCGTGCCCATTGGCCACGCCATCTCCGGCACCCGGATGTACGTGCTGGACGCGCAGGGCGGCGAGCTGCCGGTGGGCGCCGTGGGTGAGCTGTACACGGGAGGCAGCGGCGTCGCGTGGGGTTACTGGGAACGCCCGGACCTCACCGCCGAGCGGTTCCTGCCGGATCCCTTCAGCACCGAACCGGGCGCGCGCATGTACCGCACGGGGGACCTCGTGCGGCGGCTCGACGACGGCGCGGTGGACTTCGTGGGCCGTGGCGACCAGCAGGTCAAGGTGCGCGGCTTCCGCATCGAGCCCGGTGAAATCGAAGCGGCGCTGCGCCTGCACGCCTCCGTGCAGCAAGCCGTGGTGATGGTGCGCGAGGACGTGCCGGGAGACCGGCGGCTCGTGGCGTACGTGACGGCTTCCGAGCCCCTGAAGGCGCCGGTGCTGCGCACCCATCTGAAGGGCCTCCTGCCCGCGCACATGCTGCCTTCGGCCATCGTCGTCCTGGACGAGATGCCGCTCGCGGCCAGCGGCAAGGTGGAGCGCAAGTCCCTGCCGGATCCGCGCGACCACGCTGGGGCCGCGGAGGACTTCGTCGCGCCGGAGACCGCGCTGGAACAGACCATCGCGCGGGTCTGGGCGGACGTGCTGCGCGTGGGCGCGGTGAGTGCCACGGCGCACTTCTTCGAGCTGGGTGGGCAATCCCTCCTGGCCACACAAGCCATTGGCCGGCTGTGCGACGAGCTCCAGCGCCCGGTCACGCTCCGCTCGCTGTTCGCCCATCCCGTCCTCCGGGACTTCGCCGCCGCGCTGGAGACAGCAGCCCCGACGGCGGAGCGCGCCGAGGCGCCCATTCCTCCGTGCGCGGACGCGGCACGGGAACAGCTGTCGTTCGCGCAGCAGCGGCTGTGGTTCCTGGACCAGTGGATGCCGGGCTCCGCCTTGTACTCACTGCCCTTCGCGTTCCGGCTGGAAGGGCCCCTGGAGCCCGCGTTGCTGGAGCAGGCGCTCCAGGCCGTCGTGGATCGGCATGAGGCGCTGCGCACCACCTTCCCGGGCGAAGGCACCGCGCGCCAGCATGTCGCCGCGAACGTGTCCGTGACGCTGGAGCGCGCGGTGACGGGGTCTGGGGAGGAAACGCTCGCGTGCATGCAGCGTGAAGCGGAGCGACCGTTCGACCTGAGCCGGGGACCGTTGTTCCGCGCACTCCTCATCCGTGAGGCGGAGCAGCGGCACGTGCTGGTGCTCAACCTGCATCACATCGTCTCCGACGGCTGGTCCTTTGGCGTGCTGTATCAGGAGCTGTCGACGGCGTACCGCGCTCAAGACCTGGCGCCTCTCCCCATCCAGTATCCCGACTACGCGGCGTGGCAGCGCCAGTGGCTCCAGGGCGACGTGCTCCAGCGGGAGCTGGGCTTCTGGCAGCGGCAGCTGGCGGACGTGCCGCACGTGCTGGAGCTTCCCACCGACAGGCCACGTCCCGCCGTGCAGCGGTTCGAGGGCGCCATCCACCGCTTCACGCTTCCCGCCTCGCTCCGCCGTGCGCTGGAGGGACTGGCCCGCCGGGAAGGCGCCACGTTGTTCATGGCCCTGCTCACCGGGTTCCAGGTGCTGCTGTCGCGCTACAGCGGGCAGCGGGACTTCGTGGTGGGCACGCCCATCGCGAACCGCACGCGCAAGGAGCTGGAAGGGCTCATCGGCTTCTTCGTCAACACGCTGCCCATCCGCGCCCGCTTCGAAGGGAGGCCGTCATTCGTCCAGCTGCTCGGACAGGTGCGCGACGACGCGCTGGGGGCCTATGCCCATCAGCACCTGCCGTTCGAGAAGCTGGTCGACGCACTTCAGGTTGAACGAGATCCGAGCCGGACGCCCCTCCTCCAGGTGCTGTTCGCGCTCCAGAACGCGCCCGCGTCGCAGCTCCAGCTCCCGGACGTCACCGTCACCCCGCTGACGCTGGACACGCGCACGTCCAAGTTCGACCTGTTCCTGGCGCTGGAGGAATCCAGTGACGGGCTCGTGGGCACGCTCGAATACGCCACGGCGCTGTTCGACGCGGCCACCATCGTGCGGATGGCGGACCATTTCCACCGTCTGCTCGAAGGCGCGCTGCACCAGCCGGATGCAGCCATCGAGGTCCTGCCCTGGCTCTCCGAAGCAGAGCGGCATCAGGCCCTTGTCGCCTGGAACGACACCGCGCGGACATACCCGCGTGAAGCCTCTCTCGTGCGTGCCTTCAGCGCCCAGGTGGCCGCGCGCCCGGATGCCATCGCCGTGCGACACGGTTCGGACGTGCTCACCTACGCGGAGCTGGACGCCCGCGCCAACCAGGTCGCATGGGCCCTCAAGGCCCGGGGGGTCGGACGGGATGCGCCGCGCGTAGGCGTGTGCCTGCCTCGCTCCATCGACCTCGTCGTGTCGCTCGTCGCCATCCTCAAGGCGGGGGGCGCCTACGTGCCGTTGGATCCGGACTACCCGGCGGACCGGCTCGCCTTCATGGCCACCGACGCGAGGCTCGTCGCGGTCGTCACTGCGTCGGCACTCGCGGATCATGTCCCCGCGGGGCCGTGGACGGTCCTGCGGCTGGATGCGCTTCCAAACGGGCTGGAGCGCCATGCGCCTCCGGATGCGTGCACGGGCGATGACCTGGCGCACATCATCTACACGTCCGGCTCCACCGGCCGGCCCAAGGGCGTGTGCATTCCGCATCGCGGTGTCGCCCGGCTCGTCCTCAACCCGGACTTCATCCAGCTCCGCCCCGAGGACCGCATCGCCCAGACGTCCACGGTTGCCTTTGATGCTTCGACGTTCGAGCTGTGGAGCGCCCTGCTCAACGGCGCAACGCTGGTCCTGCTGTCGAAGGAAGAGGTCATCGAGCCCACGGTGCTCGCACGGCGGGTCCGCGAGGAAGGCATCACCGTCCTCTTCCTGACCACGGCACTCCTCAACCACGTCGCACGTACGGACCCGTCGTTGCTCAAGGGCCTGCGCTGGCTGCTGTTCGGCGGAGAAGCCGCGGACCCGGCCTGCATCCGCGCCATCCTCGCCCACAGCACCCCGGAGCATCTGGTCAACGCCTATGGCCCCACGGAGAACTCCGCGTACAGCACGTGGTTCTCTCCGAAGCACGTTGAACTCAATGCGGTAGCGGTGCCCATCGGGCGCCCGGTGTCCAACAGCACGGCCTACGTGTTCGACTCGCACCTGCATCCGGTGGCACCGGGCATCGTCGGGGAGTTGTTCGTCGGCGGTGACGGCCTCGCCTGGGGCTACTGGGAGCGGCCAGAGCTCACTGCCACCGCCTTCATCCCCCACCCCTTCACTTCCATTCCGGGGGCCCGCCTCTACCGCACCGGAGATCTCGTCCGTCAGCGCCACGACGGAGCCTTCGACTTCGTGGGACGCCGCGACCATCAGGTCAAGGTGCGCGGCTTCCGCATCGAGCCCGGTGAAATCGAAGCCGTCCTTCGCCAACACCCAGCCGTACGCGAAGCCCTGGTGCTCGTGCGTGAGGACTCGCCCGGCGACAAGCGTCTGGTCGCCTACGTCACCTTCCGTGAGGTCGTGACCGCGCAGGATTTGCGAGCCCACGCACAGGGCTCGCTTCCCAGCCACATGGTTCCCTCCGCGTTCGTGCTGCTGGACGCGCTGCCCATGACGCCCAATGGGAAGGTGGATCGCCGCGCGCTGCCTGTTCCCGAAGGCGAGGTGCCGACCCTGTCAGGAGCACGGCCCCTGACGGCCCTGGAGCAGACGTTGAGCGCCATCTGGTGCACTGTCCTGAACCTGCCCCACATCCCCGTCGATGCGAACTTCTTCGACCTGGGTGGGCACTCGCTGCTGGCCACGCAGATCGTCTCCCGTGCATCACAGGTGCTGGGCATTCCCATCCCGGTGCGGACCCTCTTCGAGTTCCCCACCATTGAAGGCATGGCGCGCGCGCTGGAAGGCCGCATGCAGGACGCGTCCGGGCCCGTTCCCGCGCTCCAGCCCTGGCACGGCGAGGGGCCGCCGCCCCTGTCCTTCGCGCAGGAGCGGCTCTGGTTCCTCAACCAGCTCCACTCCGACCGGTCCGCGTACAACATGCCCATGGTGCTGCGGCTGGAAGGCGCGCTGGACGTGGACACGTTGGAGCGTGCCCTCCAGGCGCTGGTGGACCGGCACGAATCGCTGCGTACGGTCTTCCCGGGTGAAGGCGTTCCCGTCCAGCGCATCCTTCCCCAGTTGCCCGTGTCGCTCCGCCGGGTCGAAGCATCCTCCCGGGACGAAGCGGAGGCCCTGCTGCGCGACGACGCGGAGACCCCATTCGACCTCGCGGAGGGCCCGCTGTTCCGCACCCTCCTGGTGCGCGAGGACGCTGAACACCACGTCCTGCTGCTCAACCTGCATCACATTGTGTCCGACGGTTGGTCGATGGGGGTGCTCTATCGCGAGCTGTCCGCTGAATACAGCGCACGGGTCCAAGGGGAATCGCTCCAACTGCCATCGATGTCCGTGCAGTACGCGGACTATGCGGCGTGGCAGCGCCAGTGGCTCCAGGGCGAGGTGCTTCAGCGGCAGCTCGACTTCTGGAAGCAGCAGCTGGCGGACGCCCCCCACGTGCTGGAGCTGCCCACGGACCGCCCGCGTCCCGCGGTGCAGCAGTTCAATGGCACCTCGTTCCGGTTCACGTTGCCCTCCGCGCTTCGTCAGGCGCTGGAAGCCCTGGGCCGCCAGGAAGGGGCCACGCTGTTCATGACGTTGCTGACGGGTTTCCAGTTGCTGCTGTCCCGCTACAGCGGACAGCGGGACTTCCTTGTCGGCACGCCTATCGCCAACCGCACCCGCGAGGAGGTGGAGGGCCTCATCGGCTTCTTCGTCAACACGCTGCCGCTGCGGGCCCACCTGCGCGACGGGGCCTCCTTCCGCGAGGTGCTGCGGCAGGTGCGCGACCGGGCGCTGGGCGCATACGCGCATCAGGAACTGCCGTTCGAGAAGCTCGTGGAGGAGCTGCACGTCGAACGTTCCCTGAGCCACGGACCGCTGGTGCAGGTGATGTTCGCCCTGCAGAACGCTCCCGGCACGTTGCCGCGGCTTCCAGGCATCCAGGTCCAAGCGGTTGAGCTGCCGCTCCAGACCTCGAAGTTCGACCTCAGCCTGATGCTGGAGGAGACCCGCGACGGGCTCTCGGGCGTTCTCGAATACGCCACGGCGCTGTTCGACGCGGACACCATCGAGCGGATGGCCGACCATCTCCATCGCCTGCTCGAAGGCGTTCTGCGCCAACCTGATGCAGCCCTTGATGCCCTGCCCTGGCTCTCCGAAGCAGAGCGGCATCAGGTCCTTGTTGCCTGGAACGACACCGCGCGGCCCTACCCGCGCGAAGCCTCTCTCGTGCAGGCCTTCAACGCGCAGGTGGCCGCGCATCCGGATGCCTTCGCCGTGCGCCACGGTTCGGACGTGCTCACCTACGCGGAGCTGGACGCCCGCGCAAATCAGGTCGCGTGGGCTCTCAAGGCCCAGGGCGTTGGACGGGACGCGCCGCGTGTCGGCGTGTGCCTGCCCCGGTCCATCGATCTCGTCGTGTCGCTCGTCGCCATCCTCAAGGCAGGGGGCGCCTACGTGCCTCTGGATCCGGACTATCCGGCCGATCGGCTCTCTTTCATGGCCACCGATGCGATGCTCGTCGCGATCGTTACTGGCGAGGAGGTCGCGGATCATGTCCCCGAAGGGCCGTGGACGGTCCTGCGGCTGGATGCGCTGCCGGCAGCGCTGGAGCGCCATGCGCCTCCGGATGCGTGCACGGGCGATGACCTGGCGCACATCATCTACACGTCCGGCTCCACAGGCCGGCCCAAGGGCGTGTGCATTCCGCATCGGGGCGTCGCCCGGCTCGTCCTCAACCCGGACTTCATCCAGCTCCGCCCCGAGGACCGCATCGCCCAGACGTCCACGGTTGCCTTCGATGCTTCGACGTTCGAGCTGTGGAGCGCCCTGCTCAACGGCGCGACGCTGGTCCTGCTGTCGAAGGAAGAGGTCATTGAGCCCTCGGTGCTCGCACGGCGGGTCCGCGAGGAAGGCATCACCGTCCTCTTCCTCACCACGGCACTCCTCAACCACGTCGCGCGCACGGACCCTTCGTTGCTGAAGGGCCTACGATGGCTGCTGTTCGGAGGAGAGGCCGCGGACCCGGACTGCATCCGCGCCATCCTTGCCCACAGCACACCGAAGCATCTGGTCAACGCCTATGGCCCTACGGAGAACTCCGCGTACAGCACGTGGTTCTCTCCGACGCACGTCGAACCCGATGCGGTGACGGTGCCCATCGGGCGACCGGTGTCCAACAGCACGGCCTACGTGTTGGACTCGCACCTGCATCCGGTGGCACCGGGCATCGTCGGGGATTTGTTCGTCGGCGGGGATGGCCTCGCCTGGGGTTACTGGGAGCGGCCCGACCTCACCGCCACTGCGTTCATCCCCCACCCCTTCGCGTCCACTCCCGGGGCCCGCCTCTATCGCACCGGAGATCTCGTCCGTCAGCGCCACGACGGAGCCTTCGACTTCGTGGGCCGCCGCGACCATCAGGTCAAGGTGCGCGGCTTCCGCATCGAGCCCGGTGAAATTGAAGCCGTCCTTCGCCAGCACCCGGCCGTACGCGAAGCCCTGGTGCTCGTGCGTGAGGACTCGCCCGGCGACAAGCGTCTGGTCGCCTACGTCACCTTCCGCGACACGGTGATGACCAGCGACCTGCGCTCCCACGTCCAGGGTTCGCTTCCCAGCCACATGGTTCCCTCCGCGTTCGTGCTGCTGGACGCGCTGCCCATGACGCCCAATGGGAAGGTGGACCGCCGCGCGCTGCCTGTGCCCGAAGGCGAAGCAGCGCCGACAGCGGGCACTCGGCCCCTGACCGCACTGGAGCAGACGTTGAGCGCCATCTGGTGCGCGGTGCTGAACCTGGCCCACATCCCCGTCGATGCGAACTTCTTCGACCTGGGTGGGCACTCGCTGCTGGCCACGCAGATCGTCTCCCGTGCATCGCAGGTGCTGGGCATTCCCATCCCGGTGCGGACCCTCTTCGAGTTCCCCACCATTGAAGGCATGGCGCGTGCGTTGGAAGGACGCATGCAGGACTCGTCCGGGCCTGTTCCCGCGCTCCAGCCCTTGCACCGCGAGGGACCATTGTCCCTATCCTTCGCCCAGGAGCGGCTCTGGTTTCTCAACCAGCTCCACTCCGACCGGTCCGCGTACAACATGCCCATGGTGCTGCGGTTGGAAGGCGCGCTGGACGTGGACGCGATGGAGCGTGCCCTCCAGGCGCTGGTGGACCGGCACGAATCCCTGCGCACGGTCTTCCCGGGTGAAGGCGTTCCCGTCCAGCGCATCCTTCCCCAGTTGCCCGTGTCGCTCCGCCGCGTCGAGGCGTCCTCCCGGGACGAAGCGGAGGCCCTGCTGCGCGACGACGCGGAGACCCCATTCGACCTCGCGGAGGGACCACTGTTCCGCACCCTCCTGGTGCGCGAGGACGCTGAACACCACGTCCTGCTGCTCAACCTGCACCACATCGTCTCCGACGGTTGGTCGATGGGGGTGCTCTACCGCGAGCTGTCCGCCGAGTACGACGCGCGTCACGCCGGCCGTTCCTCGAACCTGGCGGCCCTGCCCGTGCAGTACGCGGACTTCGCGGCGCGGCAACGCCAGTGGCTCCAGGGCGACGTGCTCCAGCGGCAGCTCGATTTCTGGAAGCAGCAGCTCGCGGACGTGCCGCACGTCCTGGCGCTGCCCACGGATCATCCCCGCCCCGCCGTGCAGCAGTTCGCGGGTTCAACGCATGCTTTCACCCTCCCCAGAACCGTGCTCGATGCACTGGAGGGTCTGGGCCGCCAGGAAGGGGCCACGCTGTTCATGACGTTGATGGCGGGCTTCCAGTTGCTGCTGTCCCGCTACAGCGGGCAACGGGACTTCATCGTCGGAACGCCCATCGCCAACCGCACCCGCGAGGAGGTGGAAGGCCTCATCGGCTTCTTCGTGAACACGCTGCCGCTGCGGGCCCATCTGCGCGACGGAGCATCCTTCCGCGAGGTGCTGCGGCAGGTGCGCGACCGGGCGCTGGGCGCATACGCGCACCAGGAGCTTCCCTTCGAGAAGCTCGTGGAGGAACTGCACGTCGAACGCGCCCTGAGCCACGGGCCGCTGGTGCAGGCGATGTTCACCTTGCAGAACGCGCCCGGGGCGCCGCCCCAGCTTCCGGGCCTCCAGGTCCAGGTCCTGGAGCTTCAGACACCGACCGCCAAGTTCGACCTCACCCTGGACCTGACCGAAACCCCGGAAGGCCTCCGCGGCACGTTCGAGTACGCGACCTCGCTGTTCGAACCCCGCACCCTCGAACGGATGGCCGACCACTTCCGCCGCATCCTCGAAGGCGCCCTCCGTCAGCCGGATGTGGCCATCCATGGCCTGCCCTGGCTGTCCGAAGCGGAGCGCCAGCAGGTCCTCACGGCCTGGAACGACACCGGCCGGCCCTATCCGCGCGACGCCTCCCTGGTGCGGACCTTCGAAGCCCAGGTGGCCACGCGCCCGGACGCCATCGCCGTGCGCCATGGCCCCCAGGTGCTCACCTACGCGGAGCTGGACGCCCGTGCCAACCAGCTCGCGTGGACCCTCAAGGCTCAGGGTGTTGGACCAGAGGCGCCGCGGGTCGGCGTGTGCTTGCCGCGCTCCATCGACCTCATCGTGTCACTGGTTGCCATCCTCAAGGCGGGCGGCGCCTACGTGCCGTTGGATCCGGACTACCCGGCGGACCGCCTGGCCCTGATGATCTCCGATGCGAAGGTGCATCGGATCATCACGGGTACGGCGTCCTCCATCCGGTTCTCGTCAGACAGCGTGGGATGCATCCGCATCGATGCGCTGGAGGCACCTGCGCATTCCGGCTCGCCTTACGACGCGGCGCGCTTCCATCCCCTGGATCCCGCCTACCTCATCTACACGTCCGGCTCCACGGGCCGGCCCAAGGGCGTCTGCGTTCCGCATCAAGCCGTGATGCGCCTGGTGATGGATCCGGACTACATCTCCTTTGGCCCGGACGACCGCGTGGCCCAGGCGGCGACGGTTTCCTTCGATGCCTCGACCTTCGAGGTGTGGGGCGCGCTGCTCAATGGCGCCACGCTCGTCCTGTTCTCGAAGGAGGAGATCCTCGACCCCTTGGCACTGGCCCGGGGTCTGCGGGACGAGCGCATCACCGCCATGTTCCTCACCACGTCCCTCTTCAACCACGTCACCCGACTCGAGCCCACGGCCTTCAACAGCCTGTCCACGCTCGTCGTTGGTGGCGAGGCCCTGGACCCGGCCTGCGTGAACCGGCTGCTCGCTCACGGTGGGCCTCGAAGGCTGGTGAACGGCTACGGCCCCACGGAGAACACCACCTTCAGCACGTGGCATCTCATCACGGAGCCCGTCACGGGCGCAGTGCCCATCGGCAGGCCCCTCTCCAACAGCACCGCCTACGTGCTGGATGCGCACCTGCATCCGGTGGCACCGGGCATCGTCGGGGAGCTGTTCGTCGGCGGGGACGGCCTCGCCTGGGGCTACTGGGAGCGGCCAGAGCTTACTGCCACCGCCTTCATCCCCCACCCCTTCGCCTCCACTCCAGGCGCCCGCCTCTACCGCACCGGAGATCTCGTCCGGCAGCGCAACGACGGCGCCTTCGACTTCGTGGGACGCCGCGACCACCAGGTCAAGGTGCGCGGCTTCCGCATCGAGCCGGGTGAAATCGAAGCCGTCCTGCGCCAGCACCCGGCCGTACGCGAAGCGCTGGTGCTCGTGCGTGAGGATTCACCGGGTGACAAGCGACTGGTCGCCTACGTCACCTTCCGTGATGCCGTGACCGCCCAGGATTTGCGCGCCCACGTCCAGGGCTCGCTCCCCAGCCACATGGTCCCCTCCGCGTTCGTGCTGCTGGAGGCGCTGCCACTCAACGCGAACGGCAAGGTGGACCGCCGCGCCCTGCCCCGTCCTTCCGACTCCACGGACACGGTGGAGGCCGACGTGCCGCCTCGCACTCCGCTGGAACAACAGATCGCGGACATCTGGGCGGAGGTCCTGGGGCGCAAGGTCATCAGCGTCACCGCGAGCTTCTTCGACCTGGGCGGACACTCGCTGCTCGCGGCGCAGCTCGTGTCCAGGCTGTCGGAGCACTTCTCGTTCAAGGTCCCGCTCCAGGTCCTCTTCCAGAGTCCGACGGTCGCGGCGTTGGCCCAGTGGATCCAGGCGAAGCTCACGCCCGATGCGCCGGTGGCCACGCAGGGGCCCACGCTTCCGGAAGGCATCGTGCAACTCCAGCAGGGGCGCTCCGACCTTCCGCCGCTGTGGTGCATGCATCCGGTGGGTGGCACGGTGTTCTGCTACCAGGATCTCGTGCGGGCGCTCGGTCCAGAGCGCACGGTGTATGGCTTCCAGGCTCCCGGCGTGAACGGCGAGTGCCCGCCGCTGGCCAGCATCGAAGCGCTCGCGTCGCACCATCTGGGCGCCTTGCTCCAGTGGCAACCCCAGGGGCCCTACTACTTCGTGGGCCTCTCCATGGGCGGCACCATCGTCTACGAGATGGCCCAGCGCATGCGCGAGCTGGGCATTCCTCCGGCGCTGCTCGTCTTCCTCGACACGCCCGGCCCCGGCCAGATGCCCACGCAGTTCGAGGACGACGCCGCACTGCTCGCCGCTGTGTTCGGCGCGGACACGCCCGCGCTCGCCGAGCGCCTGCGCTCCCTGCCTCCGCACGAGCAGATGAAGGAGGTGCTGCGTCAGGCCCGCGAGGGCGCGACGGTGCCGGAGTCGTATTCGCTGCGCGACCTGGAGATCTTCCTGGACGTGTGGAAGGCCCACATGCGCGCCCTCTTCAGCTACGAGCCCAAGCCCTACGGGGGTTCAGCCACGTACCTGAAGGCCCAGGTCCACGTGCCGCCCCACCCGCTGCATCCGGAACAGCCGTGGCAGGGGCTCGTGCGGCACGGGCTGGAGGTGCTGCCCGTGCCCGGCAACCATCAGACGATGATCGAACCGCCGAACGTCGAGACCATGGCGCGGCACCTGTCCGAGTGCATGCGGCGCATCGAGGATGCCGTGGCCCGAAGCTCGGTCGCATAGCGGCCCGAGGAGCCCCCGGCGGCATGTCCGGTGAGCGGACGGCCGGGGGGCGAGGCAGTGCAGGACCGGAAGGACTGGGAGCGCCTGGGCGTACTAGCGCCTCCATGACCAACACCATTCGACGCGCCTTCGCGGCGCTGCTGACGCTGACGTGTCTCGGGGCGCTCTCCGCCCAGGCCGCCACGGGTGTGCAGGGCCCCGTGCCGCCGGCCTTCCAGAATCGCTTGATGGTGGGCCTCTTCGAAGAGGCCGGCCAGAACTGGATGCGGGACAGCAACGTGCCGTGGGACGCGCGCTACCGCTACTTCACCAAGGGCTGGGCGGACAACTGGGGCTACGGCGCCCGCGACGGCAGCTGGGCCGCCAGCTTCTTCACGGAGACGAAGGCGCAGGGCTACGTCCCCGTCGTCACCTACTACCAGCTCTTCGGTGAGCCGGGCGGCGGCGAGCAGCAGACGCTCGCGAAGCTGAAGAACGCCTCCACCATGCGCTCCTACTTCGAGGACGTGAAGCTGCTCCTCCAGCGCGCCAAGAGCTTTGGCAGCCCGGTCATCCTCCACGTGGAGCCGGACGCGGTGGGCTTCCTCCAGTTCCAGACGGCCTCCAACCCCAACGCTCCCGCGGCCATCGCCTCCTCGGGGATGCCGGAGCTCGCGGGCCTGCCCAACACCGTCGCCGGATGGAGCCTGGCGTTCCTCCAGCTGCGCAAGGCCGTGGGCGCGAACAACGTCGTGCTGGGCCTGCACATCTCCGCGTGGGCCAGCGGCAAGGACATCGCGTTCAACTCGCTGACGGATCCGCTCCAGCCGGAGGTGGACAAGGTCGTCAACTTCCTCAAGCCGCTGGGCCTGGGCACCAACGTCACCGGCGCCACCTATGACGTGATCGTGGGCGATCCGCTGGACCGCGACGCGGACTTCTACCGGCTCACGCAGGGCGCGGATCACACGTGGGACATGAGCGACTCCGCGTCCCTCACGTCGCGCTCGTACAACCGCTATGCGGAGTGGCTGCGCCTCTGGAACCAGACCTCCGGCAAGCGCTGGATGCTGTGGCAGATCCCGCTGGGCAACTCCAACCACCTCAACATCAACAACGGCGGCGGGCCGCGCCAGGGCTACAAGGACAACCGCACCGAGTACTTCTTCGGCGCGAGCGGTGACGCGCACCGGCGCAAGTTCGCCAACGTGGGCGTCGTCGCCCTGATGTACGGCGCGGGCGCGGGCGGCCAGAGCTCCTACCAGAACGACCAGGGCACCGACGGCCAGCCGTACCTGAAGCAGCGCGCGGGCGCGTTCCTCAACGCGGGCGGACTGAGCCTGCCCGCGGCCGGCACCACGCTCCCGCCCCCGGGCGGCGGCGGCTCCACCGACGGAGGCACCGTGGACGCCGGCACCCCGCCGGTCGACGCGGGCACTCCCGACGGCGGCACGCGCCCCGATGGTGGCACCGACGGCGGTGTGGACGGCGGCACGCGTCCGGACGCCGGCACCGACGGCGGCACCGGCTCCTCCGACGCGGGCACTCCGGCCGATCCGTCGAAGTACGGCTTTGAATCCAGCGCGCAGGGCTGGACCGCCAGCGGCGCCGCGCTGTCGGTCGTGAGCAGCACCACGGCCAAGGCCTACGCGGGCATTCATTCGCTGGCCGTGCCCTTCAACGGCACGTCCGGCAACGGCACCGTGGCCGTGTCCAACGCGGCCGTGCCGTCCGGCAAGACGGTGACGTTCCAGCTGTGGCTGCCCACTGGCAGCAAGATCACCGGCGTCCAGCCCTACGCCCTGGAAGGCGCCTCCGCGAACTGGCGCTGGACGGGCAACTGGATTCCCGTGGGCAGCCTCAAGGCCGGCGCGTGGAATGCCATCACCGTGAAGCTGCCCTCCGGCTCCACCACCCCGCTGTACCAGTTGGGCGTGGAGTTCCAGACGACGGGCACGTGGAAGGGCATGGTCTACCTCGACGCCGTCAGCTGGTAGTCCAAGCAGTTCCCGGTCTCGCGGGCGCGTGCAACCGCCCGCGGGACCGACGTAGGGTAGCGGCCCCCGTGAGCCCCCTGCCCTCCGCCGTTCCCGCCTCCCGCGAGCGCGTGCGCGCCATCGACTGGCTGCGCGGCCTCTCCGTCCTCTTCATGATCCAGACCCATGCGCTCGTGCTGCTCACCCCCGAGCTGCGCAAGAGCGTGTGGACCGGGCGGCTGCTCAAGGTGGACGGGCTGGTGGCCCCCGCGTTCATCTTCTCCGCCGGGTTCGCGCTGGCGCTGCTCATGGTGCGCAGCGCCGCCGCGGGCGTGCTGAACGAGCGCGTGCGCCGCAACCTGCGCCGCATCACGGAGGTGTTCGCCGTCGCCGCGCTCGTCAACTGGGTGTGGTTCCCCATCCGAACCGAACCTGTGTGGCTCTTGCGCCTGGACATCCTCCACTGCGTGGGGCTGTGCCTGCTGCTCACCCTGCCCATGGCCGCGCTGCTGGCCTCACGTCCGCGCGTGCTCGCGGGCACCGCGTTCGTCCTGGCGATGGTGGCGTTCGCGCTGGCGCCCTTCAGCGACTCCGCGGGCGAGCCCTGGGCGTCGTTCCTGCGCAAGTCCAACTGGGCCCCCTTCCCGCTGGTGCCATGGGTGGGCTTCGCGTGGCTGGGCGCCTTCGCGGGCTGCATCGCGGGGGCGTGGGGCCGCAAGGGACTGGCCCGGGCCCTGGGCTTCCTCATCGCGCTGGGGCTTGTGGGCACGCTGATGCCGGGCGTGCTCAACAACCTCTACCCGCCGCACCGCTTCTTCGTCACCAACCCGTCCAACTCCGCCACCCGCTTCATGTGGGTCTGCGCGGTGCTGCTCGTGATGCTGTGGGTGGAGGGGCGGATGGCGCCGGACGCGAAGCCTTCGCGCGCGCGCCGCTTCCTGGAAGTCTTTGGCACCGCGTCGCTGTCCGCGTACTTCTTCCACGAGATGCTGCTGTACTACCGCGTCTTCGGCGTCTTCTCGTTCCAGAAGCTGTGGGGCGACTCCAGCGGGTGGCTGAAGTACGCCGGCCTGCTCGCGCTGCTCATCGCGTGCACGTTCGTGCTGTGCCTCGCGTGGGATCCGGTGGAGCGCGCGGTGAAGAAGGCCTTCGCGCGCGCCGGACAGTGGCTGCTCAGTGCGCCGCGCTGGCTGCGGCCTGTTCGAAGGCGCGGATGATCTCCGGCGGGGCCTGCACCAGTTCGATGAGGACGCCCTCGCCGCTCAGCGGGAACTGATCGCTGGCCTTCGGGTGGATGAAACACACGTCGAAGCCCGCCGCGCCCTTGCGGATGCCGCCGGGCGTGAAGCGCATGCCCTGCCCTTCCAGCCACTTGACGGCCACCGCCAGGTCATCCACCCACAGCCCCACGTGGTTGAGCGCCGGGTCGTGCACCTTGGGACGGCCGTCGGGATTGACGGGCTGCATCAAGTCCACCTCCACCTTGAAGGGGCCCGCGCCCGCCACGACGATGTCCTCGTCCACGTTCTCCTTCTCGCTGCGGTAGGTGCCGTGGGCCGTCAGGCCCAGCGTGTCCACCCACAGCTTGCGCAGGGCGCCCTTGTCGAGCCCTCCGATGGCGATCTGCTGGATGCCCAGAATCCGGAACGGTCGTGTCGTCTCCATGGCCGGGGACCGTCGCAAAAGGGGTCCCCCCACGCAAGCGCGGCCCACGTCCGGGCCCGGGAAAAATTCACCAGATAAACCCATTCCGGAGGTCGGCCGTTTCCAGGGGCACGCTGACTTCCTCCCGTCGTCCCGGAGCCGCCCATGTCCCCGTTCTTCTCGAAGCGCCGCGTGTCCTTCGTCAGTGGTGCCCTCCTCTGCGCCAGCCTCGTGAGCGCGTGCTCTTCGAGGGAGCCCGCGCAGGGCAGCATGTCGGCGCACGCCGAGCTCAAGCCGCAGGCCATGGCGACCACCCAGAGCGTCCCCAAGGACGCCGACGAGCGCTTTGCCCGCCCCATGCCTCCGCCCCCCTCCACCCCGGCCGCGGCCCCGGCCGCTAAGAAGCGCGGTGACGTCGCCGCCGCGCCCGCGCCCATGATGGTCGAGGAGCGTGAGGCTTCCGATGCCCTGGCGGCGGCGGAGCCGGCCATGCGGCGCCCCCCGCCGGCGAAGGCCGCCATGACCATGGGCGCGGCGACGGGCGCCCTCGGTGGAGCCCCGGCTCCGATCCAGCAGCCCCTGGAAAAGCGCAAGCTGGAGATGGATGGCGACAAGGGCGTCGCCGAGGGCGGCAACGTCTTCGAGACCTACAAGGCCAACGCCTTCACCGAGACGGCGAAGGACAACCTGTCCACCTTCGCGGCGGACGTGGACACGGCCTCCTACTCCATGGCGCGGCGCTACCTGCAGCAGGGCCAGCTGCCGCCCACCCACGCAGTGCGCGTGGAGGAGTTCGTCAACTACTTCAAGTACCGCTACACCCCGCCGGAGGAAGGCGCCTTCACGGTGCACCTGGAGGGCGCGCCCTCGCCCTTCAATCAGCGCCGCCAGTTCGTGCGCGTGGGCGTGCAGGGCAAGGTCGTCTCCAAGTCGCAGCGCAAGCCCGCGCACCTGGTGTTCCTGGTGGACACCAGCGGCTCCATGGCGTCGTCGGACAAGCTGCCGCTGGCCATTGAATCCATCAAGGTCGCGGTGAAGAACCTCAATGAGAACGACACCGTGGCGCTCGTCACCTACGCGGGCTCCACTCGGGACGTGCTGGCCCCCACGCCCGCCACGGACGTGAAGAAGATCCACGCGGCGCTGGACACGCTGGTCGCGGGCGGCGGCACGGCCATGGGCTCCGGCATGGAGACGGCCTACAAGCACGCGGTGAAGAAGGCCGCGGGCGGCGTGGTGTCCCGCGTGGTGGTGCTCACGGACGGCGACGCCAACATCGGCCCCAACCTCACCCCCAAGGCCATGCTGGCCAGCATCGAGAAGTACGTGGCCGAGGGCGTCACGCTCACCACGGTGGGCTTCGGCATGGGCAACTACCACGACTCGCTGATGGAGCAGCTGGCCGACAAGGGCAACGGCAACAGCTTCTACGTGGACAGCATGAAGGAGGCGCGCAAGGTCTTCGAGACGCAGCTGACCGGCACGCTGGAGGTCATCGCGAAGGACGTGAAGTTCCAGGTGGAGTTCAACCCCAAGGCCGTCAGCCGCTACCGCCTGATGGGCTACGAGAACCGCGACATCGCGGACAAGGACTTCCGCGACGACAAGGTGGACGCGGGCGAGATTGGCGCGGGCCACACCGTGACGGCGCTCTACGAGGTGGAGCTCACCGGCGAGGCGCAGGACCTGGCCACCGTGCGCATCCGCGCCAAGGCGCCCAACGGGACGGAGGCCAGGGAGCAGGCCTTCCCGCTCACCCGCGCCAACCTGAAGCCGTCCATGGACGCCGCCTCCAGTGACTTCCGCTTCGCCGTCGCCGTGGCCGCCACCGCGGACATCCTCCGCGCCGCGCCCGCCGCCGAGGGCTGGAGCCTGGCCACCACGCAGAAGCTGGCGGAGGGCGCCGTGGGCGGCGACTCCGACCGCACCGAGTTTGTCCGTCTCATCGGCCAGGCCCGCGCGCTGACGACCGCGTCGGCCAGCGGCCGCTGAGAGCAGCACCCAGCACGACGCACCGGGGAACGCGCAGCAAGGGGGGCTCTGCCCGCCACCGGGGATGTACCGGTGGCGGGCAGGGCTTTTTTCAGGGGTGCTTCAGATGACGGTGATGACGGGGGGCGTGGTGGTGGTGAAGAAGTCGGTGAAGCTCCCGAACCAGTAGGTCCCCGACTTGTTGTTGATCTTGCACGCCTTGGTGCCGGAGACGCTCAGGTTGGTCCCGGTGGTGCTGATGCTGCCCGTGAGGATGCTGCCCGTCATGTAGTCGCAGTAGATGTCCGCGTTGCGCGTGGTGGAGAGCGTCGTGGGGTCCACGGCGCGCACGGCCATGATGTTGGCGGCCGAGCCGGTCCACCCGTTGCGCATCACGAAGCCCACCGCGAGCCCCAGATTCGAGCCGACGAGGGACACGGTGCCAGGCGCGCTCAGCGGAACGCTCTGGATGACCTGCGACGCGCCCGTCGTCAGGGTGCAACTGGCGCCGCCCGTGCGGGTCAACACGACTTCGTACTGCGGCGGCGAGGTGGTGATCTGCACCGTGGACACGGAGTAGTCACAGCCCTGCGAGGACGCCGTGGTCAGCCGCGCGCTCTGCTGCGCGAGCTCCGCGCCGTCCTCCTGCTCCGGGCCGCCACAGGCGGAGAGCACGAGGGCGGAGCCCAGGCACACCACGGACGTCAGCTTGTTCATCATGGGAATTCCTTTCCTTTTTTGGGGAGGGGGAAGGCCCGAACGCTAACAAGCCTGTCTGACGGAACCAATACGCGGAGTCCTGTCTGTCCTTGACGCGGAGCGACGCGTGTATAATGCGCGGTATGAACCGACCCGCTTCGTTGCAAAATGCGTTGGTGTTGGCCCTGACCTCGCTTGCCTGTGGGGCATGCGGGGACTCTGCCTCTGGCGGAGGCGTGGCCCTGGGCGCCGAGCAGAAAGGGATTGCGACCTTCTACGACGCCACCGGTGCCGGCAACTGCAGCTACGACAAGGGCGGCGACCTGATGGTGGCCGCGATGAACCGCGACCAGTACGACAACAGCGCCGCCTGCGGCCAGTGCGTGGACATCGTGGGGCCCAAGGGCAACGTGCGCGTGCGCATCGTGGATCAGTGCCCGGACTGCGATAAGGGCCACCTGGACCTGTCGCGCGAGGCCTTCGACAAGATCGCGGAGGCGAAGGACGGCCGGGTGAGCATCACCTGGACGCCGGTGTCCTGCGACGTGGCCGGCCCGGTGAAGTACCACTTCAAGGAAGGCAGCAACCCCTGGTGGACGGCCATCCAGGTGCGCAACCACCGGCTGCCCATCCAGAAGCTGGAGTGGAAGCGCGACAGCGATTGGAAGGCGCTGAAGCGCGAGAGCTACAACTACTTCGTCACCGACTCGGGCGTGGGCGAGGGCCGCTTCCAGCTGCGCGTCACCGCACAGGACGGCCAGCAGCTCGTGGACTCCGTGGAGAAGGTGCTGGACGACGGCAGCGTGGACGGGGCGGAGCAGTTCGCGCCCCAGAAGTAGGCACGCACTCCCGCCGCCCCGTCCGTCACTGCGTCAGCGCATCAGAACGTGAAGATGGACGGGGCCGTGGTGCTGGTGAAGAAGTCCGGGTAGCTGGCCACGTAGTTGTTACCCGAGCCCGTCTGGCCGGAGATGGTGCCGCTCTTCGTGCCAGACACGGTGAGCGTCGTCCCGTTGGAGGCGATGGACAGGCTGCCCGAGTAGATGGAGCCCGAGCCCAGGAAGATGGACAGCCCCGTGGAGCGGACGATGGCCAGCGTGTCCGGAGCCACGTGCTTGAGGCCCAGGGACTGGGGCGAGCTGCCGCTGACGCTGGTCTTGTACGTGTAGCTCACGGCCACGCCCAGGTCGTTGGCCGCCAGGGACAGCGAGGGAGCGGTGCCCGTGGAGGAGCCCACCACCAGGCTGCCCGCGCCGAAGGCACAGGTGGCATCCGCCGCGCGCGTGACGGTGACGTCATAGATGGGAGGAAAGGTCCCCGCCCGCGCCGCGGACGACACCGTGAAGGTGCAGCCCTGGGAGGTCCCCGTCACCAGCGCGGACTCCTGGGTGGCGAGGCCGTCCTCCCCATCCACGCCAGCACCACACGCCGTGAGGCCCGCGATCGCGCAAAGAGAGACAACCGACTTGATGTTCAGCATGGCATTGGACTCCAGGGTTGGGGTTGGGACCAATTCAATACGCGACAATGGTGGGAGCCAGGGTGCTGGTGAAGAAGTTCGGGAAGACGGCCACGTAGTGGTCCCCCGATCCCGTCTCTCCGGAGATCGGGACGTTCTTGGTTCCGGTGGCGATCAGCGTCGTGCCGTCCGGTCCGATGGCGAGGTCGGCGGACCAGATGTAGGTCCCCAGCGAGATTGGAGTCAGGCCCGTGGAGCGGACGATGGCCATCGTGTCCGGCGCGACGTGCTTGATCGCCACCGCCAGGGGTGACGGGCCGCCCGTCCGGTACGTGTAGCCCACGGCCACGCCCAGGTCGTTGGCGGCCAGTGACACCATGGTGGGAGGGTTGGCGTTGGAGAGCCCGACCGTCACGGTGCTCGCGGGCCAGGGGCAGGTCGCACTCGCCTCGCGCGTGAGCTTGATGTCGTAGCTGGGGGGAGGAAACGGGGCGCGCTGAACGAACGACACCGTGAAGGTGCAGCCCTGGGACGTCCCCGTCACCAGCGCGGACTTCTGGGTGGAGAGCTCACCCTGCCCTTCCACTCCACCGCCACACGCCATGAGGCCAGCGACCGCGCAAAGGGAGACAACAGACTTGAAGCTCGACATGACATTGCCCTCCAGGGTTGGGGAGGGACAGCGTCCCCCTTCCTGAAGGGCAATGCCAGACTTTGAAGCAATCCCTAAACGACCGCGCATGAATCCCGATCGGCTCGGAGGGTAGGCAGGCGCTGGAGGAGGAAGGAAGGGGCAGGAGCTCGCATCGTTCGGCCTTGTGTGCGCAAGAACCGGATGAAGAAGCGAGCCCTGCCTCAGGGAAGGCAACAGCTGCGGATACGCAGTCGTGACCGCAGGCGGCTGATTCGCTGGGGCGAGAAGACTGGCTGCCCGCTCACCCTGCGGCGGTGCCTGGCGGTAGTGAAGGTGTCCAGTGGCCAGTCACGCGCGCAGGCCGCACGAGAGCTTTGGTGCGCCACGTCCACGGTCGTGTCCGCAGTCCAGCACTACCAGCAGTCAGGGCGAGAAGGCCTTCGAGACGGGCGCGCTCAGAATGGTCGGCGCAAGGTGGACGAGCGCTTTCTGCAGACGCTGTGCAGGGTGCTGGAAGGCACACCCCAGCAGAGCGGCTGGCGGCGCACCACCTGGACGCGAGAGTTGCTGGGACGCGAGGTGGAAAGGCGCGGCCAGGTGCATGTCTCGGCCGCGACGATGGGACGTGCCTTGGCCTCGGTGGGGGCCAAGAGAAGGCGTCCTCGTCCCGTGGTGCGCTGCCCCTGGCCTGCGCGTCGACGTCAGCGGTGCCTCTGGCAACTGAAGTGCCGGGCGGCCCATGCGCGGCCAGACGAGCCCGTCCTTTTCGAGGATGAGATGGACGTGCACCTCAACCCGAAAATCGGCCCGGACTGGACGCTGCCAGGGCAGAGGCGCGAAGTGGTGACGCCCGGCAACAACCAGAAGCGTTACGTGGCCGGAGCCCTGGATGCGAGCACGGCCCGAATGACGTGGGTGCAGGGCGAGAAGAAGACGAGTGCCCTCTTCATCGACCTGGTGCGTGCTGTCGACGCCGCCTACCCAAGGGCCAGGCGCCTACACTTCATCCTCGACAATGCCGCCACCCACTCCAGCAAGAAGACGAAGAAGGCGCTGGAGGCAATGGGGGAGAGGCTGGTGCTGCACTTCCTGCCGCCGTACTGCCCCGAGGGCAACCGCATCGAGCGCGTTTGGTGGGACGTGCATGCCAACGTCACTCGCAACCACCGCTGCAAGAAGATGGAGGCGCTCATGGCCGAGGTAGACGCCTACCTTGACGCACGCAACTCGCAGAAGACGGCCAGCCCCATACTGCGCGCCGCTCCTGCTCGACGCGCAGCTTGAGACCATTCGAGAATCACGATCGGTCGTTTAGCGCCGCAGCATGCCGCGCAGCAGCTCCAGGGCTTCGGTGACCCCCTGCCAGACCTGGAGCGCCTTGATGCCTTCGCCTTCACCCTGCACGTTGCGACGGGCGGCGCGCTCCAGGGGCAGCAGCGCACCCTCCACCAGTTCAATCTGACGGCTCAGCTCCGCCGGGGACGGACCGTTCGCGGCGCGCTGGAGTGACTCCGCCTGGGAAGGCAGGGACACCGACACCGGCCGGTCCGCCAGGGCAGTAATCGCCTTGGAGAGCTGCGCCATGTACGGGCCGAAGTCCGGCGCGGGCGCCTGGGGCATGGGCGCGTTGCGCAGCGTGGGCGCCTCCTCCGCCTGGGTGGCCACGCGCTCCGTGAGGGCCTTGAGCAGCTGCGCCAGGTGCTTGAGGTACGGGGCCAGGTCCGTGGCCGGAGCCTGCGGGGCCTGGACCGGCGGGGGCGCCGCGGGGATGGACACCTGCACCGGGGCGGGCGGCCTCTGCGCGGCTTCACGGCTGACGCGGGCCACCTCCAGCACGGCTTCGCGCAGGGCCTCCAGGTGCGGGGCCACGGGCGTGTCCTCGCTGGGGACGTTCGCCTGCGCGGCGGCCTGCACCACCGCGTCGCGCACGGAGCCCAGCTGCTCCTCGATGGCGCCCAGCTGTCCGGTGACGCGCGCCACGGGGTCGTCCTCCTTGCCCCCCATGCGCTTCACGCGGGCGAAGCCCTGCTTGATCTCCTCCCAGCGCTTCGCCTTCTCCGGCGTCAGGCGCCCGCGCATCTCCTGGAGCTTGAGCAGGTTCTGCTCCGCCGCCGTGGTGAGCGTCTGGGATTCGCCCTGGTAGTGGTCGTCGATGCGACGCTCCAACTCGTCGTCCGTCATCGCGGAGACGACCTTCTCCGCCAGCTTGCCCATGTTGCGGTAGCTGCCCTGCAGCTTGAAGGGCGGCTCCGTGCGGAAGCGCTCGTCCTGCGCGGCGGACGCGATGTACTGGAGGTTCACCTTGAGCAGCACCTGCTGCACGCGGAACAGCCGCTGGAAGACGGCGATGATCTCCTGGAGCTCCGCCGCCGCGTAGCCGTGCTTCAGCTCGCCGGAGGGGACCTCCTCGCCCTTGGCCATCCGGATGAGGCGGTGCACGTCCTGCGGGTCGCGCGTGGCCAGCGGCGCGAGCACCGGGTTGGAGGTGAGCGCGTTCTCCAGGTAGCTGAGCGCGAACAGCTCCTCCTTGCCGTCCAGGATGTCACCCAGGTTGTAGGTGTCCGCGCGGTTGGCGAGCATGTCCGGGATGCGGAAGCGCTCGCCCGTCTCCGTGTACGGGTTGCCCGCCATCACCACGCAGAACTTCTTGCCGCGCAGGTCATACGTGCGCGTCTGGCCATTCCAGACACCCTCCACGCGGCGCTGGCCGTCGCACAGGGAGATGAACTTCTGGAGCAGCTCCGGGTCCGTGTGCTGGATGTCGTCGAGGTAGAGCATCACGTTGTTGCCCATCTCGAAGGACAGGTTGATGCGCTCCACCTCCTGCCGCGCGGTGGCGTTGGGCGCCTCCGACGGATCCAGCGACTTCACGGAATGGCCCAGCGCCGGTCCGTTCACCTTCACGAAGGTGAGGCCCAGGCGGCTGGCCACGTACTCCATCAGCGTCGTCTTGCCGTAGCCCGGCGGCGACATGAGCAGCAGCATGCCCATGCGGTCCGTGCGCTTGCCCTCGCCCGCCGCGCCCAGCTGCTTGGCCAGGTTCGCGCCGATGAGCGGCAGGTACACCTCGTCGATGAGCCGGTTGCGCACGAAGCTCGTGAGCACCTTGGGCGTCAGCTCCTCCAGCCGCAGCTTGCGCCGCTCGCGGTCCAAGAGGTCGCGCAGGTACGCGCGGTAGGCCACGTACGCGGGCACGCGCACCTGACGGAACTCGCCCAGACGCGCCAGGAACTCATCCAGGCGCAGGGACAGCTTGCGGTCCTGGATGCGCGGGTGGCTGCCCAGGAGACCCGTGGCCTCCGTGGCGGTGAGGGCGCCCGCCGTCTCGCGGTCCAGCTTGCGCTCGGTGAGGAGCACCACCGCCGTCTCCAGCGCGACGTGCGCCGCGTCACCCGGACCGCCCTCGCGCTTCGCGAGGAACGCGTCCACCCAGGCGCGGGCGATGCGCAGGCGCTCCGGCAGGTTCTTCTCCAGGCCGCGCAGGTCGTCGTCGAACGCGGTGCGCGAACCGTGGCGGTCCAGGTGCGCCAGGAAGGCGTCCTTCAGCGTCAGGGCCTCGCGGCTGGTGGTGAAGCGGGGGCGGTCCACCGCCAGCTCCTCCACGAGGTAGCGGCCCGCCTGCCGGCCCTCCGCGGGCGAAGCGGTGAGGCCGTGGCCCTGGAGGAACGCGAGCACGCGCTCGCCCAGCTCATCCCCCAGCGCCACCAGGTCCGAGCCGATGTCGAACGCCTGCCGCAGCCGCGCGAGGCTGCGCGCGCGCCGGTGGAACACGCCGCGGAGCGCGTCATCCGGGTCGAACGCCCAGTACAGCGCGGCCCAGGCGCGAGGCACCGGGGCGAAGCGCAGCAGGCCCGCGCCCTGGTGCAGCGCGAGCAGCTTCTCCAGGAGCGCCGTCGCGTCCGCGTCGTGCACGCCGCGCTCGTAGCCCTCGTCGAAGCGCTCCGCCGCGTATGCGCGCACGCGCTCCAGCAGCTGTCCCTGCGCGCCGGCCTCGTACAGCGCCGCGAGCGTGAGGCCGCCCTTCCCCTCCTCCGCGTCCATCAGCAGGCCCGCGGCCAGGTACTCCGCGCGGTATACGTCGCGCGTCTCGGAGACCAGGTGCTGATCCCAGAGCTCGCGGTACTTGAGCAGCTCCGGATCCTCCACCTTCTGGGTGTAGTCGGAGCCGGTGAGCTGGAGGTACAGCGCGCCATCGCGAGGGACGAGCGTCAGCTCCAGCGGCTGCGTGTTCACGTGGAAGCGATAGGGCCCCAGCTTGATGAGGCCTTCGCCGCCCTCGAACAGGTCCTGCTTGTCGCGCAGGGCGCGCAGGGCGTCCTGCTTCGCGGACTTCACGCGCGACAGCACTTCGTCCGCGCGCACGCTGTCCTGGAGCGCCAGCAGCTGTTCCGCCAGCTGCCGCAGCTTGAGGATCATCGCGTCGGACGCGAAGTAGGCGTTGAGCTCGTCGTCCGCCTTGAACGACTTCGCCCGGCGCTGCACACCCTGGAGGATGCGCTCCGCCGCGCCGAAGAGGCCCGAGGCCCGGCGCTGACGCTCGTCCACCAGCGCCTGCTTACGCGCGCCGAAGGCCTCCAGCAGCTCCTCGCGCTTCTGGGTGATCTGCCCCAGGAACTCGTCGAACTCGCCGAAGCGGCCCTCCAGCTCCTCCAGCAGCACGGTGAGCTTGGAGAGCGCCTCGTCGCACTTCTCCGGCGAGTCCGCCTGCGACAGCGCGTTCTCGATGCTCTGCCCCAGCAGCTTGAACTGCGCGCCGAACTCCGCGCGCTTCTCCTTGCCGGACAGCTCCTTGCGCTTCGCCTGGAGCCCCGCGCGCACGCGATTCAACCGGCTGAACAGCTCGGAGATGCCCTCGAGGATTTTCGCCCGGGCCAGCGGGTCACCCACCTGGAGCCCGCCCACCACCTCACCCAGCACCTCCAGGCCCTGGGCGGTGCGATCCACGTCCTCGGCCAGCGGGGCCAGCTCGGCCGTCGTCGTCAGCGGCTCCAGCCGCTCCAGGAGCCCGTCCAGCCGCGAGGCCAGGGGCTGGAGCGCTTCGCCCTTCTGGAGGAAGTCCACGCACGCGGTGCTCACCGCGTCGGAGGCGGCCACCACCGCCTGCTCCAGGGCGTCCACGCGCCCCAGGTCCATGTAGCGGACGTCCTTCAACGTAATCAGGTGCCCGCGGTGCCGGCGCAGGTCCGCCAGCGCGCGCATGAAGCCCTCGGCGTCCGTGAGCCCCTCCGGCTGCGCGTTGAGCAGGAGCGTCTCCTGCGTCTGCAGCGCCTGCGCGAGCGACTCCTCCGCGCGCTTGCGCATCGCGAGGACCTTCTCGAACTCATCGATGATGAGCTCGGAGGTGCGGCGCAGCAGCTCGATGGGCTCCTGGAGCCCCACTTCCGCGTGGGACAGCCAGTAGTAGGCGTCCAGGGCCCGCGTGGCCGCGTTGACCAGGTCCTCGTAGGTGCGGCGGGTGGGCTTGTCCGTCTTCGCCACGCGCGGCAGCGTCAGCGCGTCGCTGATGCCGCGCACCAGCTCCGCGTTGCCCACCTTGCCCAGGTAGCCCGGCGCGGGGGGCAGCTTCGCCGCGTGCTCGTCGGAGACGAACGGCGTCTGCCACACCTGCATGGGGTGCACGCGCGTGGGCTCCTGCGACGTGGCGCGGAACACCACCAGCCCGCCGTCCGCGAAGAGGCTCATGCCGTGCGCCTGCAGCGGCGTCTGCACCTCCTTGCGCACCAGGTTGTACGGGAAGAGCACGTACGCGCCATCATCCCGGCGGTGGAAGACGTAGAGCACGTCCTCCCCGTTGGGCGAGCGCACCGCCTGGTGGAACTCCATCCCCTCCGACGCGCCGTCGAAGACCTTGTAGTCGCCCGTCTGGAGGTAGTAGCCGCCCGGGAAGACGATGCCCTGGTCCTCCGGCAGCCGCACACAGGACTGGCCGATGGCGTCGATGCGCACCACGTGCTGGGTGCGCGAGTTGAAGACGAGGTAGCGGTACGCCTTCTCCCGGAACGGCAGGATGCGCAGGAGGATGAGCCCGCCCACCTGCGTCCAGGCGAACTCCGCGTCATCCAGCGACTGATCCGGGTCATCCACCGGCTCGCTGTAGATGCCCAGGCCGGTGGCGGTGTTGTCCTCCACCTTCACGGTGAGGTCGCCCTTCACCGTCTCCACGAAGACCTGATCCAACACGTTGACGTGCGGGTGCTGGCCCAGCACGTACTGCTCGCGCGTGGCCACCGTCCACTCGAAGTCGTGTGACGGCGGGTAGACGTGGTCGCGCTCGCCCTGGTTGTCCACGTAGGTGGCGCGGCCCTCCACGTCCACGTTGAAGCGGAAGACCTTGAGGTCGCGTGCGGACTGGCCCGTCTGGAACACCGCGAGCAGGCGCGAATCCCGCCGCCGCAGCTGCAGGAGCTTCGCGTCCTTGTAGTACTTGTACAGCTCGCCAAAGTCCTTCACGAACCGGGGGTCCGCGAGGAAGCCGCCGGCCTCCGTGGGAGGCACGGCGGAGAGGTCGAAGCCCTCGGCCGTCTTCTCGAAGCGGTGCAGCGAGAAGACGTCCGAGACGTTCGTCTCCTTCTTCAGGCCGATGAAGACGTTGTAGCCGAAGAGGAGGTACTTCCCGACGCTGACGATGTCGCGGGGGACGCAGTTGTTCTCCGTGCGCACCCGCTCATTGCCGATGACGGTGAGCTCCGTGCCGCCGAACAGCGCCTTGCGCCGGGCGTTGAGGTCGTTCGCCTGGGTCGCCAGCGCGTCCGCCTGGGAGAGGAGGCGCGCACGGATGACCTCGTAGCTGCCGCCCTCCAGCGTCGCCTCGCCCCCGGGCGCCTGGGCGCCCGGGGTCTTGGTGCTGTCAGTTGCCATGGATGTTCACCGAGAGGTTGCGATTGGCGGGACGCTTCAGCCCTGCTGCTTCTGCGCGAGGGCCGCGGCTTCCGACTGCACCAGCGCCTTGATGCCGGCGGCGGTGGTCTCCGTGGGGCTCACCGACATGCGGTTGAGCAGCGCCGCGACGGCCAGGTTCTGCGCGTCGTTGCTGAGGCCCGGCTTGGAGAGGATCTCCTTCAGGTCCGCCGGCAGGTCCTTCTCACCGTTGAGGTAGCCGCCGAGCGCCTTCTTCAGCGACTCGCCGTGGTCCAGCGCGCCGTCCACCGAGCTGCCGAAGGACACGGCCTTGACGAAGTTCTCGAAGAACTTCCCGTCGCCGCCGACGATCTGGAACTTCGCGTTGGTGAAGGCCTGGGCCAGGACCGTGGCCTGGGCCTGGGCGACCTCCTTGCGGACGTTGATGGCGGCCATCTCCACGTCGCGCTCCTTCTGGAGGCGCAGGCGGTACTCCTCGTGCTCGCGGCCCACGCCGTCCAGGGCCTTCATCGCGGCGGCCTTCTCCGACAGGCCCCGGGCCTCGGCCATCAGCTTCTCCTGGATGGCGGCGGCCTCGGCCAGCTGCTTCTCGCGCGTGGCGAACGCTTCCGCCTCGCCGCGCTTGTGGATGGCGGTGGCCTCGGCCTCCTGCACGCGGGCGTGGGCCAGACCCTTCTGCTCCGCGCCAGCGGCCTCGGCGAGCAGCTTCTCGCGCACCGCGGACGCCTGCGCCTGGCCCTGCTTCTCGATGACGGAGGCCTCGGCCTCCTTCACGCGAACCTGCGCCATGCCCAGCTTCTCCGTGGCGACCGCGTCCGCTTCACGCACGCGCACGCTGGCCAGGCCCGCCGCGGCGGACTCGGCCTGGATGCCTTCGGCCAGCCGCATCTTCGCCTTGGCCTGCTTGTCCGCGGCCTCCAGGTCGGCCTCGGCCAGGGTCAGCTTCTCCTTGGCGAGGAACACGGAGATCTTCGCGCTCGCTTCCGCGGCCGTGACGTCCTTCACGGACGCCTCTTCGGCGTGCGCCTGGGCGGTGATGATGATGGCGTCCTTGGTGCGCTTGGCATCCGACGTCACGCGCAGGTCCTTGATGTTCTCCTCTTCCTGGGCGACGGTCTTCTCCACCGCGATGCGGGCGCGGACGACGTCGGCGATGGCCTTCTTCTCCGACTCCAGCGCCTTCTCCTTCGCGATGCGCTGCAGCTCCGTCTCACGCTCGCGGTTGATGGCCTCCAGGGCGCGGTCCTTCTCCACGCGCTCGGACTCCACGCCCACCACGCGCTCGCGGTTCTTCTGGGCCACCTGCACCTGGCGCTGCTTGTTCTCCTCGTTGATGGCGATCTCTTCTTCCGCCTTGATGCGCGCCAGCTGCGCCTTGGCGAACTCCTCACTCTTCACGCGGTCGGCCTCGGCCGTCTCACGCGCCTGGATGCTGTCGATCTCGCGGCGCTGCTTGGCGGCCGCCTCCTCGCGCTGACGCTCGAGGGCGAAGATGGCCTCGTCCGCTTCCACGTTGCGCTTGGTCACCGCCATGCGCTCGGACTGACGCAGCTCGTTGGTGAAGACGTTCTGCTCGGTGGTGAGCTGGGTGATCTTCCGGATGCCCTGGGCGTCCAGGATGTTGTCCTTGTCGAGCATCTCCACCGGGGTCTGCTCGAGGAAGTCGATGGCGCAGTCCTCCAGCATGTAGCCGTTGAGGTCGCGGCCAATGGTCTCGACGACCTTGTCCTTGATCTCGTCGCGCTTGGTGTAGAGCTGCTCGAAGTTGAAGGACTTGCCGACGGTCTTGAGGGCCTCGGAGAACTTGGCCTCGAAGAGGTTCTCCAGCGTCTCCTGGTCGGAGGCGCGCGCGCAGCCGATGGACTGGGCCACCTTGAGCACGTCTTCACGCGTCTTGTTCACGCGCACGAAGAAGGTGACCTTGATGTCCGCGCGGATGTTGTCCTGGCAGATGAGGCCTTCCTTGCCGCGGCGGTCGATTTCAACCGTCTTCAGCGAGATGTCCATCACCTCCGCGCGGTGGACGATGGGCAGCACCACGGCGCCGGTGAAGGTGACCGTGGGCTCGACCTTCATGGTGTTGACGATGAGCACCTTGCCCTGATCCACCTGGCGGTAGAACTTGGCCACGCTGACGAAGATGCCGAAGAGGATGATGATGCCGCCGCCGACGATTGCTGCCAGGCTGATGGGATCCATGGCCTATCCTGTGAAGTCCGTTGGGCGGGCCTAGTTCCAAGCACTCGGGGTCCCCCGCGAAAGCCACCCGGTGCCGATTGTCGCGCCCGTCCGGAGGAGCCCGGCGGACGCCAATGTTCATCGCTGTGAGCGGGCTCGCGCGACGGCCGCTGCCTTCAGCGGATCACGCAGCTGCTCCATTTCCTGGGGCAGGAGCCAGTCCACCGGCTCCACCTCGTACACGCCCCGCTCCGCGTCGTAGCCGAGGATCAACGCCGGCTGGCCGCGCTTGAGCTCATTGGGCTTGTCACAGAAGACGTTGAGGATGAGGCCCGCGGCCCCGTCGTCGAAGGTGGCGTGGCCATCCTTGGCCGTCACGCTGCCGCTGGAGATGGTGCACACGCGGCCCATCAGCGCCTCGCGGCCCGGGGCCTTCTTGGCGATGAAGATGGGGCGCAGCGGCCGCACCGCGAGCCCGCCCACCACCGTGCCCACCGTCGCGCAGACAAGGCCCAGGCCCGTGCTCACGAGCCACGAGGGCAGCATGGAGAGCGCCGAGTGCGTGGCCTGTCCGCCGAGCAGCGACAGCGACCAGGAGAGGAACACCACCAGGCTCACCGACACGGTGACGGGGATGCCCCCGAAGCCCAGCGCCGCGAGCAGGCCCGTGGCGGCCTCCGCGTCATGCAGGTGCGAGTGTCCCGCGTGGCCGACGTCATGGCCGCCGACAGCCTTCGCGCCGCCTTCCAGCAGCCCCGACGTCGCCTTGGCGCCGCCCTCGAAGGTGCCGCTCACCGCCTTGGCGCCGCCCTCGAACGCGCCGCTCACTGCCTTGGCGCCGCCCTCCAGGTCCACGTCGCCATCCAGCATGTCGATGCCGGCCGCACCGATGATCACGCACAGCCAGTACGCCAGCACCACTCCGAGGAGGATGGTGAAGATCGCGGTCGGGAACGCCAGCAGGGCGTCGAGGAAGGTCGTCATGCCTCGGGAATAAATTTGGAGGTGGGAGTCGCAACGAACTCTAAACGACTGCACCCGTATCCGAAAATGCCACCCAGGGCTTTTCCGGTTGCCTGCTCCCCGTGCCGCCAGGGGGCTACCGGATTGCCGCCCCGGCGTAGGCTGCGCACTACAGGGGAGCGATGCCCTCCCATGCCACCGTCTCAGAATCCGAGCGCGTCCCACCCGCGAGCCGCCGGAGAATGACCCAGCTGGAGCGGCTGCGGCAGGACGGCCACCGGCGGCTGGGGACGATGAAGCGAGGCTTCCGCTACGTGGACGCTCAGGGCCGGGCGGTGTCGCAAGCGGAGCGGGAGCGCATCGACGCGCTGCGCCTGCCGCCCGCCTGGACGGACGTGGCCATCTCGCCCAAGGCCTCCGCGCGCCTTCAAGCGGTGGGGAGGGACGGGGCGGGCCGCTGGCAGTACCGCTACAGCGAGGCGCACACGCAGAAGCAGCGGGATGCGAAGTATCAGCGCATCGTGGGCTTCGCGCAGGCGCTGCCGAAGATGCGGCGCCAGGTGAGCAAGGATTTGCGCAAGCGGGGTCTGGGCCGGGAGCGGGTGCTCGCGGGGATGCTGCGCATCCTGGGCACCTGCTTCATCCGCCCTGGCAGCGAGCGCTACGCGGAGGAGCACGGCAGCTTCGGGCTGGCCACGCTGCGGGCGCGGCACGTGAAGGTGCATGGCGACACGGTGGTGTTCGACTACCCGGGCAAGTCCGGTGTGCGGCAGCACCGCGAGCTGAAGGACCGGCGCGTGGCGACGCTCGTGCGGCAGTTGTTGAAGGTGCCCGGGCGAGATGTCTTCAAGTTCGTGGTCGACGACGGCGCGGTGGTGGACGTGCGGCGCCGGCACATCAACGAGTACATCCAGCAGGTGATGGGCCCCGGCTACAGCGCGAAGGACTTCCGCACCTGGGCGGGCACGCTCATCTGCGCCTGCGCGCTGGCGAGGGCCCGAGAGCGCGTGAAGGAGGACGGGGACGGCGGTCCGGTGAAGAAGACCGTGCTCAAGAAGAGCATGGTGGCCGCGGTGCGCGAGGCCTCCGAGCAGCTGGGCAACACGCCCGCGGTGGCGAAGGCGTCGTACATCTACCCGTCCGTGCTCGTCCTCTTCGAGCGGGGCCAGGTGGTCGACCGCTACTTCAAGTCCGTGGACGAGCTGGCGGCGAGCTCGGGCGAAGGCATGCACTGCTCGGAGAAGGCGCTGCTGCACATGCTGGGCAAGACGAAGCTCAGCGCGAAGCAGGCGTCCGTGTAAGAATCACGCGGAAGGAGGCATCCCCTGGCACCTTTCCTCGGCCCCTCTCGCGCGATGGTCCTTCAATGGCTGCGGGCTCCCGGCGCGGAGCAGCGACTGCCCTTGACGCTGGGCAACGGCACTCCGACCACCACCATCTCCGTGAAGGAGGGACAGTGGCTCTTGCAGCCGCTGGTCCTCGACACGGAAGCCAACTCATCTTCGCGGCATCGCGCGAGGAGTTCGTCGCGAAGTTGGAAGCGTTGAACTGGACCTACGGTTGACCGTGCCCGAGTACGTCACCCACCGCGATGCCCTGCCCCGAGCGGAACTGGAGGCCCTGGGGGATGCCCTGCTCGGCTCCCGCTTCATCGCGCGCAGTCCGTTGATGGGGACGTTCCGCGCGAGCCGGGGCTTCGCGTTCATCTTCACGAGAGAGGGCCGCGCGACGCTGGAGGCCCGCTTCCCGTTCCTGTCCGTCTACCTGCGCCGCATCCTCGACGACGACAGCGCGCGCGGGCTCCTGCCGTGGACGCAGCGCTGGTTTGGAGGCCGTGACACGCGCCCCCAGCCCAATGCGTTCTATCTGAACCTGCTGCTGCTGGACGCGGGCACGCCGGTGGGCCGGCACATCGACGCGACGTTGCAGGAACCGAGCGGCGTCCCGGACGCGACGCCCGAACACGTGAGCGTCCTGTACCTGCGCGTTCCGAAAGGCGCGCGGGGAGGCGCGCTGCGGCTGCTGCGTAACAACCAACTCCAGGGCGAGGTGCGCCCCAAGCCGGGCCTGCTGGTCCACTTCCGGGGCAACCTCCAGCACGAGGTCCAGCCCTTCACCGGAGGTCCGGAAGGCGCCCTGCGCGCGAGCCTCGTCTGCGAGCAATACGCCTTCGCGGACGACGTGCTGCCCCGGCTCCCGGTGTTCCGCATCCAGTCCAAGGCGGGCTTCTCCGCCTACCTGGAGGCCCAGCGCGAGCGCGACGGCGCGGCCCCTTCCGTGGGAACGCTGGAGGAGTGAGCGCCCGCGGGTGCCCTGCTCCTGGAGCGTGCGGCCGCACGGGCAGACCATCGCTTGCGCCCATGCGGCGTCATCCCAAGGCTTGAGGTTCACCTTTCGCAAGGGAGGACGACCATGGCGGGCAAGAAGCTGGAGGGCTACGGCGAGACCAGTGAGCAGCGCCAGCGGCACCTGGAGAACGACGGGTTCTCTGAACGGGCGCCCCAGACACCCGAGGAGCTGGAGAAGGCGCGCACGGAGCCAGAGGACGGCCATCAGGTGGTGACGATCCATCCGCTGGAGTCGGAGCGTCCGGACGACGAGCGCTGAGCCATTTCTCGCACCGGACTGCTAGGGTCCGCGCCCGCGATGAGCCAGAGCCTGACCCTGCTTGCGGGCCCCGACGCCCTGCGCATCCTCCGGGAGCGCGGACTGCGTGCGGAGGACGTGGACATCCTTCCGGGCGCTTCCGGCGGACCGAAGTGGTTGGGACTGGAGGGAATCGACCGCGTGCTGTTCGGCGAGCTCCTCCAGCAGCCGCGCACCCGGCCGCTGCATCTCATTGGCAGTTCCATCGGGAGCTGGCGGCTGGCGTGTCTGGCGCAGAAGAACCCCGTGGCCGCGCTGAAGCGCTTCGCGGACGCGTACCTGGAGCAGCGCTATCCGCCCAAGCCTCCACCCTCGCTGGTCAGCGAGAGGAGCGCGACGATCCTGGATTCCCTCCTGGGGCCAGACGGCATGGAGGAGATCCTCACGCACCCGTGGGCGCGCCTGCATGTCGTGACGACCCGGTGCAAGGGGTTGCTGGCGGTGGAGGAGTCCCGTGTGCAGCTCGCGGGCTTCGTGCTGGGCGCGCTGGCGAACGCGGTGAGCCGCCGGACGCTCGGGCTCCACATGGAGCGCGTCATCTTCCATACCGCTGGGGACTCGAGCCCGTTCGCCGGGCTCAAGGACCTGCCGTCAGTGCACCGTCCCCTCACCCGCGACAACCTGCGCCCGGCGCTCATCGCGTCAGGCTCCATTCCGATGGTGCTCGCGGGCGTTCGTGACATCCCGGGGGCTCCGCCCGGCATGTACCGGGACGGCGGTGTCGTCGACTACCACCTGGACGTCAACTACGGCACGGGCGATGGGCTGGTCCTCTATCCGCACTTCTACCCGTACGTCGTGCCCGGCTGGTTCGACAAGTCGCTCAAGTGGCGCCGCGCGGGACCGCTCAACTTCCGGCGCGCGTTGATCATCACGCCGTCGCCCGCGCACCTGGCGCGGCTGCCCGGTGGCCGCATCCCGGACCGCTCGGACTTCACGGAGATGCAGGTCGACGACCGCATCCGCGCGTGGAAGCAGGTGCTGACCGAGGGCGACCGCATGGCGGATGAGCTGCGGGAGCTGATCGCCTCGGGCCGCATCGCGGAGCACGTCCAGCCGCTGTAGCGCGCGGATCCGCTCATCAAGCGAGCCACGTTCGAAGTGTGGCGTAGACCTCCGGGTGGTCGAGCAGGTCCAGGTGGTTCGCGCCCGGGATGATGCACTGGTTCGCTTCCGGGAACCGCAGCGTCAGCTCCGGCAGGGCATGCCGCCCGAGCGCGCTGTCCACCGGGACCAGCCCGTCACCGGGCAGCCGGTCCGCCAACGCCTTCGCGGTGGTCGCCGCGACCGCGTAGCAGGCCACGCCCTCCGGCAGCATGAGGCCACGACGAGCATCCCCACCCCACCCGAAGCGCTCCCGCCCCTCCCAGTGCGAGTCGAGCACGTTGCCGAAGCGAAGGTCCGTGACCCCTGCGCCGCGGATCCGTCCCAGGCGTGCGAACGGCGCGCTGTAGGGGCTGAGCTCCAACAGCACGTCAACCCAGCTCCCACCCCGCTCCAGCGGCGAACCGTGATGGGGCGAGCCAAGGCAGACGAGCCTCCGCAACAAGGGACGCCAGCCATGGCCCTCGGTCTCCGCCGCGAGGCATGCGCTCCGCGCCACCAGTCCCCCCATGCTGTGCCCCATGAGCGTCAGCGATTCGAGCGGCACGGGCCAGCAGGCCACGAGCTGTTCCAGCAGCGCGGAGAGCGCACGCCCGTTCCGGGAGATGTGCAGGCCGCTGTTGTAGTGAAGGTACACCGGCGTGTAGCCGAGATCGCGCGCCAGTGCCGCGCCATGGTCATGCCCCCGCCGGTTCCACTGCAGGTCGTTCATCGAGGAGCCATGAACCAGCACGAGCAGCCGGCTCCCTGCCTCCGGGAGCGCGTCGCGCAGGGCCTCGGGCTCCAGGCACAACGGCTGCCCGTGGACCCGGAACGCCATCGGAATCGCGAGCGGGTTGCCCTGTGCCTCCAGCGCATCCCCCAGCACACCGTTCAGCGCGGAGACCACCGCCTCCCGCTGAGGCCCCGGAGCACTGTCACCCAGCCACGGCGAGAGCCGCGTGAGCACGGCATCAAGCCCCGCCCCGACGTGCCGCGTGGCCGCCTGGAGTGTCGAGTAGATCCACCCCGTCACGGCCCGCGCCGGGCGCTCCAGAGGCCTGCCCAGGACGGACGGACCGCTGGCGATGGTGCAGTGCACCTCCTCGACGAGCCCCATCACGCCTCGGGTGGCCTGCACCGCGAGGCGGCTGGCACCCCGCAGGGCATCCGCGTTGTTCCGCACGCCTGGCGACTGGCGGTTCATGGCTCGCGCCTCCATGGCCAAACCTACCGAACCGTAACCTACCCGACCGTAGGTCCAGGGTCAAACCGGGGACCGCTTCAGGCGCTCCAGTTCCTCACGCAGGGAGCGGTTCTCCGCGCGGAGCGTCTGGAGCTCGGTCGACACCGGACGCAGCATTTCGTCCAGCTCCGCCTCGGTGAACCGGGGCGTGATGTGCTGGGGGCAGTTCCAGTCGAAGCCCTCCACCCGGAGCACGAAGCCGCGCTCCACCTTCGCGCCGTACCCGGGGACCTCCAGGCGCTCCAGCGTCGCGGGGTCCGTTTCGCGGGTGATGACGGACGCGTGCGCCAGGACCTTCAGGCGCGCCCGGTTCGGGTAGTCCACGAAGATGAGCGCGACCCGGTCGTTCTCGCTGACGTTGCCCGCGGAGATGTACTGCTTGTTGCCCCGGTAGTCCGCGAAGCCGATCGTGTGCGGATCCAACACCCGGACGAAGCCCGGCGGGCCGCCCCGGTGCTGGATGTAGGGCCAACCGTTCGCGACCATGCTGGCCATGTAGAAGCTGTCGCGCTGGGACAGGAACTCCGCCTCGTCGGGCGTGAGCACGTCCGGCGCGTCCCCTGCCCTCTCCATCCGCGCGTAGGCCCCACGGCTCCCGTTCTGCTCCTGAAGTGCCTTCACTGCGGGCGTGAAGGCGAGTCTGGCGAATCGGCCCATGGATTCCTCCCTCGATGCACCACGTATAGCCACCGGGGACATGTGAAATAATCAGCCAGACCGGCAAGACTTCATTGCCAACTTCGCAAGAATCATGGACCAGCTCTTCACGCTCCGGACGTTCGTCGCCGTCGCCAGGCAGGGAAGTTTCACGGGCGCATCCCGCCACCTCCGCATCTCTCCGTCCGTGGCGACACGGGCCGTCGCCCAGTTGGAGGAGCGGCTCGGGCTCGCGCTCCTCACGCGCACGACGCGCTCCGTGCGCCTCACAGAGCGCGGGCAGGTCTACCTGGAGAGCTGCCAGCGGCTGCTCGAGGACCTGGATGAGGCGGACCGCCGCGTCCGCGGAGAGAACGCCGAACCGCGAGGCGAGCTCCACCTCTCCGCCCCCATCGTCTTCGGACGGCTCCACGTGCTGCCCGTGGTCCAGAAGCTGCTCGCGGCGCATCCGGCCCTGTCCGTCCGCATGCACCTGTCGGACAGGAACCAGCACCTCGTGGACGAAGGCATCGACGCGGCCGTCCGCCTGGGGGAGCTGAAGGACAGCAGCCTCATTGCCCTCAAGGTCGGCACCGTCCGCCGCGTGCTGGTGGCCAGCCCCCAGTACGTGAAGCAGCGCGGGACACCCCGCTCGCCCGCGGAGCTGAGCCGCCATGAGCTCATCGCCTTCGAGAACCTCGGCGCGACGAACGAGTGGCGGTTCGGCGAAAGGGAGCAGCCGGTGCGCCTCCAGCCCCGGCTCATCCTCAACAGCGCGGACGCGGCCATCGCGGCGGCGGAGCAAGGCCTCGGCATCGCGCGCACGCTCTCGTACCAGGTGGCGGACGCCGTGCTCGCGGGGCGGCTCGTCCTGATCCTCGGAGCGTTCGCGCCACCACCGGTCCCGGTGAGCGTCATCTACCCCGGACGCCGCAGCGCCTCCGCCAACGTGGGCGCGTTCGTCCGCACGGCGCGCAGGCACTTCGAGGAGCACCCGCTCCTGCCCGTCGAGGCGTGGCGCCCGCCCAGGCCCTCAGCCGGCAAAGCCAGACGCTGAAAAGCGAAAGGGCCCCGGCGTTTCCACCGGGGCCCTCTCAGAGTTGCGGGGGCAGGATTTGAACCTGCGACCTTCGGGTTATGAGCCCGACGAGCTACCAGGCTGCTCCACCCCGCGTCACCGTGACGCGGTACTGCGATTCTCGCTTTGAACACCCGGGGTCGAAACTTTCATTTCGACCCCGGGCTTTTCAAGTTGCGGGGGCAGGATTTGAACCTGCGACCTTCGGGTTATGAGCCCGACGAGCTACCAGGCTGCTCCACCCCGCGGCGAGAACGAGAGGGTAAGTACCGAAGCCCCTCGCTACCGTCAACACCTATCTCGGCGCCCGCTCGCATTGTCTCGCGCGAGCACCGAGATGGCGTGACGCCACTACTTGCCCAGCTTGCTGAGCAGATCCGCGAAGGTGCCGAAGCCCTTCTTGCCGCCGCCCACCGGCTGCTGCGTCTTCTGCCACGCCTCCACCTCGGCGCGCTCCTCCGCGCGGATGGCCGCGGGGATGGACAGGCGGATCTTCCCGGAGGCGTCGATGTCGATGATCGCCACCTTCAGCTCCTGGCCGATGGAGAAGTGCTTGCGCATGTCCGTGCCGCGATCCGTGCCCGTCTCGCTGGCAGGGATGAGCCCCTTGCCGCCCGGGAACGCGAGGAACACGCCGTAGGGCTCCAGCCGGTCCACCTTGCCGACGACGACCGCGCCCACCTTGGGACGGGGCGCCGCGGGCTCCTTGGGAGCCGACGGGGCCTGGGCCTCCTTCGCGGGACGCTCCTCGGGAGGACGCTGGGCCTCCTCCTCGGAGATGCGGCGCAGGCCGATGCGCTTGTCATTGGGGTCGATCTTCTCGACGGAGACCCAGATGACCTCGCCTTCCTTCACCGCGTCGCGCGGGTGCGCGATGCGCCGGTCGCTCAGCGCGGAGATGTGCACCAGGCCGTCCACGCCCGGGCGCAGCTCCACGAACGCGCCGAAGGGCTGGAGCCGGACGACCTTGCCCTGCATGCGGTCGCCCTCCTTGATCTCCTCCAGCGCCTTCTTGAACGGATCCTCCTGACGCGAACGCAGCGACAGGGTGATGCGCTCCTTCTGCTTGGACTTGTCCGGGGAGTTGGGCTGGCCCTCCTCCATGCGGAGGATCTCCACCTCCACCTCGTCGCCCTGCTTCACCACGTCGCTGGGGTGAGCGACGCGCGTGTAGGAGAGCTCGGAGACGGGGACCATGCCCTCCACGCCGCCCAGGTCCACGAACACGCCGAAGTCGCGCACGCCGGAGACCTTGCCCTTGACCGTCTTGCCCACGGCCAAGTTCTTGCGCGTCTCCGTGGCCAGCCGGCGCTGCTCGTCCTCCAGCAGCGAGCGGCGCGACAGCACCACGTTGCGGTCCCGCACTTCCGTCACGCGGAACTGGAGCTTCTCGCCGATGAACTGATCCGGCTTCTCCACGAAGCGGATGTCCAGCTGGCTGATGGGGCAGAAGGCGCGCGTCTCACCGATGGCGACTTCCACGCCACCCTTGTTCACGCTGAGGACCAGGCCCTCCACCGGCATGCCGGAGGCGCGGGCCTCCGCGAGCATCGCGAAGGACGCGTTGCCCTTGGCCAGCGCGCGGCTGAGCTGGATGCCCCGGGCACCCATCTCCACGACGTGCGCCTCCAGGCGGTCACCCACGCCGAAGCGCAGGATGCCCTCGTCGTCCTTGAGCTCGCGGAGCTCGATCATCGCCTCCGACTTCGCGGAGCCGTCCAGCGACACGAACGCGGTGTCCGCGCCCAGCTGGAAGATGGTGCCGGCGACCTTCTCGCCAATGCGCACGCCGCGGCGGCCGGGAGCGCCACCGTCCTTGACCTGCGCCTCGAACATGTCCGCGAAGGACTCGGTCTCCGGGACCTCGTCGTACAGCGGGCTGGACGGCGCGGGGGCCGGCGTCACCGGACGCGGGGCCGGAGCCGGCGTCGAGGCCGCGGAGGCCTGCGCGTCGGCGCCCGTCTGCTCCGCGGTCGCGGTCGCCTCGGCGGGCTTCTCACCCTCCAGGGCGCGCGTCTCGATGGAGCCCGAGGCCCGCTTCACGACCACCATGGGGCCGGACGGACGGCGCTCGCCGCCGCCTCCTCCTCCGCTGCCACCCCGGCGCTCGCCGCCACGGCCACCGCCGCGCTCACCGCCACCGCGGGGCGCGTCGCCCTGGGGACGGGGCTGCGACTGGGCGTCGCGAGGACCGCGATCACCGCGGCCCGGCCCGCTCTTCTCATCGCGGCCGCCACGGCCACCGCCGCGCTCGTTGCCCTGGCCCCCCGAAGGGATGCCCAGCATCACGTCGCCAAACGTGGCCTTCGGCTTCTTGGGACCGAAACCGCCAGGACCGCCCGAATTTCCGCCGCTCTTCTCGTCGCTCACTGCCGAGACCTTCCGTTGACGATTTCCGACCCGGGACTTCCTTGAAGTCAGGGCCTCTTGAAAAAGGCGGCGGACTTTACACGCGCGCCATGCCCGGAGGAAGCCGCATGCGGCCATCCCCTTCACAATCGGCCTCCTATCCCAACGAAAAGGGGCCTGTCCTGCATTCCGTTTGAGCCCCCAGACACCGCCTGGAGGGCAGCCGTCCCGCCGGGCGCCGCGCCGCGTCTACCGGACGAGCCTCAGCTTCCGGCCCACCTTGCGGAAGACGGCGCCCGCCTCCGGGACCCCCAGCGCGGCGGACACCGCGAAGTAGACCAGGCCGAAGGGCACCGCCGTCGCCAGCAGGCCCAGCACCGGGTGCAGCCGGGGCGGCACCAGCAGGGTCCCGCCCCACTCCGCCCCCACCCCGGGCATGGGGCCCAGGAGGCCGGTGAGCCCCTGTTTGACGGTCAACGCCACGAGCCCGCCCACCACCGCCGCGACATAAAGCCGGGGCAGCAGGCCCGAAGGCGGGCCCACGGGCCCGACGATGGAGCGCAGCTTGCGGCGCAGGAGCGTGGTCTCCACCCAGGCGACGATGCCGCTGGACAGGGTGAGGAACGCCGCGCCCAGCTCCCGGGGCAGGCCCAGCCGCTCCGGCAGCCACAGCGCCAGGAACCAGGCCTTCACCGACCCCAGGGACACACGCACGATGGCGTAGCGCAGGGGCGTCTTCGGATCCTTCAGCGCGTAGAAGGCGGAGGCGTAGAGCCGGCCCACGGTGGACGCCACCAGGCCCACCGCCGCGCCCATCAGCAGGTACCAGAGATAGCGCGAGTCCGAGGCGCCGAAGCGGCCCGTCTGCAAGAGCGCGCCGCTCACCAGGTCCCCCAGGAAGAAGAGCGCCACGGCGGAGGGCACCACCCAGAAGGCGATGCGGCGCGAGCCCGCGTCGATGCGGCTACGCAGCTTCGTATGCGCCTGGGCCTCCCCTTCCGCCGTGGCGCGCGCCATCTCCGGCAGCTCCGCGGCGGACACCGCCATGCCGAAGAGGCTCACCGGGATGAGGTAGATGGTCTGCGCGTAGAGCAGCGACGACAGCGCGCGGTTGGAGATGAGCGACGCGAAGGCGGTGTCCACCCACGCGCTGAACTGCACCACGCCGCGCCCCAGCACCACCGGGCCAAAGTTCTTCAGCACCTGGCGCACGGAGGCGCTCGCCAGCGACACCACCGGGCGGAAGTGGCCCAACAGGCGCATCACCGTGGGCACCTGCACGGCGAACTGGAGGAAGCTGCCCAGCACCACGCCGTAGGCCAGCCACTCCGTCACGGCTTCTTCCGCGGCGCGTCCCCCGGCCGTGCCATGCAGGCTGCCCACCACCAGCAGCGTGGCGATGATGACGACGTTCCACACCACGGGCGCCAGGTAGGACAGCAGGAAGCGCCGGTGGCTGTTGAGGATGCCCAGGCACCACGCGCTCAGCACCAGGAAGCCCGTGCCCGGGAAGAGGATGCGCACCAGCCGCACGGCCAGGTCGCGCTCGCCGCCCTCGAAGCCCGGCGCGATGAGGTCCACGAACAGCGGCGTGGCCAGCATGCCCAGCGCCACCATCACGGCGGTGGCCATGGCCAGGAGACCGAACACCGCGCCCGCGACCCGGTCCGCCTCGTCCGCGTCCTTCTTGCCCAGCAGCTGGGCGTAGACGGGGATGAAGGAGCCCGACAGCACGCCTTCACCAAAGAGGTTCTGGAGGAAGTTGGGGATGCGCAGCGCGGCCTTGAAGACGGCGGCGGCCTCCGCGTTGCCCAGGTAGTGCGCGAAGACCCGCTCGCGCACCAGCCCCATCAGGCGCGATGCCAGGATGCCAATGCCCACCAGCATCGCGCCCCGGCCTCCCGCGCTGCGTTCAGGGCTGGACGGAAGAGGGGCGGCCGGAGAGCCGGCGGAAGGGGGCGAGGCGGGTGCGGGGGCGGTCACGAAGGGGCGGACTCTACGTCCGGCGTTCTTCGGCATGCAGCAGGAAACCCTTCGACCGCTGTTTCACTTGACGGTCACCCCACGGGTTGCGAGGGTCCGCCCCCAATGGCCGGAAAGTCCGACACCGAGCGGTCCGACGTCGCGCGCATCCGCGCCGTCCTGGCGCGCGAACTCGAGACCATCAACGAGTACGAGGCGTTCGCCGAGGACTCCTCGAATCCGGAAGTGAAGGCCTTCTTCCTCCACCTGGCGGCGGAGGAGAAGGAGCACGTGTCCGAGGCGACCCACATGCTCCGCATGCTCGACAAGGGTCAGGACGCGCACTTCGCCAAGCCCTTCGTCCCCGGCCACTTCCAGGCAGCCGTGGGGAGTGTCCCCTCGGAGCCCGCCCTGCCCGCCGCCGAACCCGTGCACGCGGCGCCACCCGCCCCGCCCGCGGTGGGCCGCCTGGCGAACGAGCCCCTGACGTCCCTGCCGCCCCAGCGCCTCATCTATGGCGTCCCCGCGCCGCCGCCTTCGGCCAACGGCCATCCGCTCACCATCGGCAGCCTGCGCCGCGGCGGTGGAAGCGGCGGCTCCGGTGGCGGTCGTTAGAACCCTTTCGTTTCCTGACTTCGCTTCTCCCCTCCTCTGCCGCCGCTCGTGACGGAGACACCGATGCCTGACTTCCTTGGACATGCCGAGAACCCGCTGCGCGAAGAGGAGTGGGCGCGCCTCAACGAGACGGTGATCCAGGTGGCTCGCCGTTCGCTGGTGGGCCGCCGCATCCTGGACATCTACGGTCCGCTGGGCGCGGGCGTGCAGACGGTGGCCTACGACGAGTTCCAGGGCGTGTCCCCGGGCGCGGTGGACATCGTCGGCGAGCAGGAGACCGCGATGGTCTTCACCGACGTCCGCAAGTTCAAGACCATCCCCATCATCTACAAGGACTTCCTGCTGCACTGGCGGGACATCGAGGCGGCGCGCACGCACAACATGCCGCTGGACGTGTCCGCCGCCGCCGGTGCCGCCGCGCTGTGCGCGCAGCAGGAGGACGAGCTCATCTTCTACGGCGACCAGCGCCTGGGCTACGAGGGCCTGATGACGGCCAACGGCCGCCTCACCGCGACGCTGGGGGATTGGACGGCGCCGGGCGGCGGCTTCCAGACCATCGTGGAGGCCACGCGCAAGCTCAACGAGGCCGGCCACTTCGGCCCCTACGCCGTGGTGCTGTCGCCGCGCCTGTACTCGCAGCTGCACCGCATCTACGAGAAGACGGGCGTGCTGGAGATCCAGACCATCAGCCAGCTCGCGGCCGACGGCGTCTACCAGTCCAACCGCCTGCGCGGTGAGTCCGGCGTGGTGGTGTCCACGGGCCGGGAGAACATGGACCTGGCGGTGGCCATGGACATGGTCGCGGCCTACCTGGGCGCCAGCAAGATGAACCACCCGTTCCGCGTGCTGGAGTCGCTGCTCCTGCGCATCAAGCACCCGGACGCCATCTGCACGCTGGAAGGCGCCGTCCCCGCCGCTCCCCCGGCGCGCCGCTAGTCCTCTTCCTTTCGCGCGGAGGCTTATGGCCAAGGTCCTGGTCATCGACGACGAGACGAACCTGCGCAAGGTGCTGGCCGCCCTGCTGCGCCGCGACGGGTTCGACGTCACCGTGGCGGAGAACGGCGAGCAGGGCCTGGCCGAGTTCCACAAGAACGGCGCGGACATCGTCGTCACCGACCTGGTGATGCCCAAGCTGGGCGGCATGGAAGTGCTCGCCGCCGTGCGCGCCGCCAACCCGGACGTGCCGGTGATCATCATCACCGCGCACGGCACCGTGGACTCCGCGGTGGAGGCCATCAAGGCGGGCGCGTTCGACTACATCACCAAGCCCTTTGATCAGGCGGAGCTGTCCTCCGTCGTGGCCAAGGCCGCCAAGACGAACGAGAGCGCCAAGCGCTCCGTGCGCGCGGACCACAAGGCCCGGTCCGCCATCATCGGCGAGTCGCCGCAGATCCAAGACGTCTACAAGATCATCGACAAGGTCGCGGACACGCCCTCCACGGTGCTGATCACCGGCGAGAGCGGCACGGGCAAGGAGCTCATCGCCACCGCGCTGCACGGCGCGTCCAGCCGCCGCGACAAGCCGTTCATCAAGATCAACTGCGCCGCCATTCCCGCCACGCTGTTGGAGAGCGAGCTGTTCGGCTACGAGAAGGGCGCCTTCACCGGCGCCGTCACGTCCAAGCCCGGCCGCTTCGAGCTGGCCGACGAGGGCACCCTCTTCCTGGACGAGATTGGTGAAATCCCCGTCGAGATGCAGGTGAAGCTCCTGCGCGCGCTCCAGGAGGGCGAGTTCGAGCGCGTGGGCGGCATCAAGACGACGCGCGTGAACGTGCGCCTGGTGGCCGCCACCAACCGCGATCTCCAGGCGGAGATCGAAGCGGGCCGCTTCCGCAAGGACCTGTACTACCGGCTGGCCGTGGTGCCCATCGTGCTGCCCGCGCTGCGCGAGCGCCGGGGCGACATCCCGATGCTCGCCGCGCACTTCGTGGACAAGTACAACCGGCGGCTCCACAAGAAGATCGAAGGCATCGCCGATGACGCGCTCGCGCTGCTCCAGGCGTATGCGTGGCCGGGCAACATCCGCGAGCTGGAGAACCTCATCGAGCGCGTGCTGCTCTTCGCCGATGGCCCCCTCATCACCGCGAAGGACCTGCCGGAGCCGGTGCGCGGGGGAGCGGGCGTGCAGGCAGGGGCACAGGTCGCCGCCTCGCTGGGCACGCTGGACGTCCCTGTGGGCGAAGTGGGCCTCAAGGACATCGTGCGCATGAAGGCCGCGGAGCTGGAGCGGGACCTCATCGTCAAGAAGCTCGAGGAGACGGGCGGCAACGTCACGCGCGCCGCGCGCCTCCTGCAGATCAGCCGCAAGTCGCTCCAGACGAAGATGAAGGAGTTCGGCCTGCGCGACACCACCCCGGACGGTCAGGAAGACGGCCCGGACGAGTAGCCTGGGGGCGCCGAAATATCGCCTTTTCGTCGGCGGTTTCGGCCCCCGCGTACCTTCTTACCCTCAGGGAGCCTGAATGCGGCCGAATCTTCCCACCCTCGGTGGACCACCGAAGCGCAATCCCTTCGGACCGGTGGTTGCCGTCTCCGTCATCCTCGGCGCGGCCGCGGGTGGCGTGTGGTGGTGGAAACAGCGCATGGCGGATGTCCCCATGGACGTCGCCTCGCAGACCGCGTCCGCGCTGGACGCCGGCACCGTGGCCCAGGCCCCCGTGGCCCCGCCCGCGCCCACCGACCCCGTGAAGGCCGCGGGCCTGGAGCGCGTGTCCATCCGCATCGAGGGCCCGCTGGAGACGGCGCTCGTCCAGGCCTCCGACGCCACCGTGGGCCCCGCCCTGGCGCAGGTGGTGACGCGCACACTGGTGTGGTGGGTGCGCGTACCCGGCGAAATCCTACGGGGTGACACCCTGGACGTGCTCTTCCAGCGCCGCCCCAACGAGGAGCCGCTGGTGTACGCGGTGCGCTTCGTGAGCGGCAAGACGGGCCAGACGCACCGCGCCTACCGCTTCACGCCCGCGGGTGAGGCGAACGCCCGCTACTACCTGCCCGGCGGCGACGAGCTGGAGCTGCGGATGGAGAAGTCCCCCATCGACAGCTACGAGCAGATCACCTCGCTGTTGCGCGACGGCCGCGGCCACAAGGGCGTGGACTTCCGCGCGCCGGTGGGCACGACGGTCCGGGCGCCCTTCGCGGGCGTCATCAAGCGCAAGAACTGGAATTTTGGCAGCAACGGCAACTGCATCGAGCTGGTGGAAACCGGGGGCAAGGGCCGCCGCGCCCTCTTCCTGCACCTGGCGGAGCTGCCCAAGAACATCCAGGCCGGGATGCGCGTGAACGCGGGCCAGGTGCTGGCCCAGAGCGGCAACACGGGCCACTCCTTCGCCCCCCACCTGCACTACCAGCTCATGCTGGGCGAAAACCGGGTCCTGGACCCCTTCGACCAGCACAAGACCTTCCGCGCGTCCCTGGCGGCCGCCCACAAGGGCGCCTTCGACACCGAGGTCCAGCGGCTGGATGGATTGCTGGGAACCTCCGTCGCGGGGAAGTAAAGCCCCACCCATTTCTTGACACTCCTCCGACGGCACGGCTAGCTGGCAGCCCTGGGCCGTGGTCGTCGGAGGTAGTGGATGCACAGGTTTCGCGCCGTCATCGCCGCGCTGACGCTGGGCGTGCCTTTCGCCGCCAGCGCGGCGGAGATCACCCGGATTGCTTCCTCGTTCGAGGATGATGATCCGTTCGACCTCTTCCTCGACGTGGGCTTCGAGCGCACGCAGACGCGCGCGAAGATCGTCCGCGAGCAGCTTCGCGGCGGTGACGCCACCGACGTCTCGGAGGTCAACGAGCTCTGGTACAAGGGCACGGACGCGCGGCTGAATCTGGCCGTGGCCTTCGGCCTGTGGAAGGACCTGGAGTTCAGCTTCAAGCTGCCCATCGTCTTCCAGCAGAACGAGACCTGGAACTTCGTGTCCGGCACGAACCAGGGCAACTCCACCATCACCAACAGCTGCTACAACGCGGACGGCTCGCCCTACTCCGCCGAGGGCTGCGTGGGCCGGCTGTTCCAGGTGCCACAGGAGAGCTACCGCGGCGGCCTGGGCAACGTGCACTTCGGCCTGGCGTACGCCTTCTTCAACCAGGAGAAGGACGACACCAAGCCCACGTGGATCGTCGGCATCGACTACGAGGCGCCCACCGCCAAGCAGCGCGACCCGAGCCTGAACAACACCGACCCGGACGGCGATCGCGGCAACGTGGGCGACCGCGTCCACAAGTACCAGCTCTACACCACCTTCTCGCGGAAGATGGGCGTGGCGGAGCCGTACTTCAAGGCGTCCCACACCATCCCGGTGCGCGGCCCCGGCGCCTACTCCAACTGCGATCAGTCCAGCCTCCCCTACCCGGGGAACCTGGGCGCGCCGTACAACTGCTACAAGGAGCCGTGGACCCGCCACGAGACGGGCATCAAGGCCCCCTCGCAGACGGCGCTCACCTTCGGCATGGAGCTGGTGCCCTTCGAGAACGCGGCCAGGTCCCAGAAGTTCGCCCTGGACGTGCGGCTCCTGGGCAACTACGTGGGCCGCGGCCGGTACTACAACGAGCTGACCTCCGCGCTGCGCAAGCTGCTCACCTCCGACGACTACTTCCAGGTGGGTGGCCAGGTGGGCGTCACCGCCCGCGCCGCCCAGGCCTTCACCATCCGCGCCTCCGGCAACTTCCTCTACAACACGGACCACCTGCTCACGTCCGAGGCCATTGGCCAGGACCTGAACGGCGACGGCCAGGTGGACACGGCGGTGGGCTCGCCGGAGCTGAACCCCACGTTCGACTGGCGCTACGACCTGGTATCCCGCCGCTTCCGGGCCATCCAGAGCACCACGTTCCGCTTCGACCTGGGCGCGACCTTCAGCTTCTGAAGTCCCGCCTGAAGCAGCGGCGGGCCTTCCCTACCGCTGCTTCAGCCCCAGGCCCAGCCGGTACACCTCCTGGCCGGGCCACCCCGCGCGGCGGGCCAGCTCCGTGCTCAGCGGCTTGAGCTTCTCGCCGCGAGCCAGGCCCGACTCCAGCGCCCGGCGCACCTCGTCCTCGCTCCAGCGCTGCTCGCCGGTGCGGCCCTCCACCAGCACCACCACCTCGCCCCGGGTCTCCTCGCCCGCGTAGCGCGCCACGAGCGCGGACAGCGGCCCCCGGACGAACTCCTCGTGCAGCTTGGTCAGCTCGCGCGCCACGCACGCGCGGCGGTCGCCCCAGGCCTCCTGGAGGTCCACCAGCGTCTCCGCCAGGCGGCGCGGGGACTCGTAGAGGACGCAGGTGGCGGACAGGGGCGCCACCTCGTCCAGCATGGCCCGGCGCTCCGGTCCTTTCCGAGGCAGGAAGCCCAGGAAGTGGAAGCGCCCGGTGGGCAGGCCGGACGCGCTCAGGGCGGCCACCAGCGCCGTGGGGCCGGGCACCGGCTCCACCTTCAGGCCGCGCTCCAGCGCCTCCGCCACCAGCTTCTCTCCCGGGTCGCTGATGCCGGGGCTGCCCGCGTCGGTGATGAGCGCGCAGGCCTCCCCTGCCTCGATGCGGTCCAGGATGCGCCCGGCGCGCTGCCCTTCCGCGAAGGCGGGCAGGCTCACCAGGTCCTTCCCGGTGATGCCGAAGTGGTCCAACAGGATGCGCGAGTGCCGGGTGTCCTCGCACGCGAGGAAGCCCACGGTGCGCAGCGTCTCCAGGGCCCGGGCGGTGACATCCCCCAGGTTCCCGATGGGCGTGGCCACGAGGTAGAGCGTTCCAGCCAAGGGACGGATTCCTTTACATGCCAGCGTCGAAGGCGGCGGGCAGGTGCTCCACCCGGGCGTGCTCGCCCTGGCCCACGACGGAGATGACGTCGAAGCGCACCATGCGCCCGTCGATGCCATTCTGAAAGAGATAGTGCAGCGCGGCCTTCACCACCCGGCGCTGCTTGGCGAAGGACACGGTGTGCGACGGGTCTCCCCACGCCGCCGTGGAGCGCATGCGCACCTCCACGAAGCACATGAGCTCCCCCTGCTCCGCCACGATGTCCAGCTCGCCGTAGCGGCACGTCCAGTTGCGCGCCACCACCCGGAAGCCCTGCGACTCCAGCAGGCGCACGCCCTCCGCCTCCGCCACGTCCCCCACGTCCCGCCGCGTCCCCATTCCGCCCCGCCGCCCCTAGAACTTCCGGCGGCGGCTAGACGTTAACGGTGCCGTCCGACATCTGGCCGAAGCCGGGGTGGGCGGTGACGTGCAGCACCTGCGTGAGCGTGCCCAGGTGCTTGAGCATGCGGGCGACGAGGGGCAGCTTCGCCTCGTCCACGCCCGTCAGCACGTCATCCAGGAGGAAGGGGCGCTTCACCCGGGCGCACGTCTTCTCCACCACCGTCAGGCGCAGCGCCAGGTAGTAGAGGTCGATGTCCTTCGGGGACAGCTCACCCACCGGGATGCGGCTGTTCGGCGCGAGCAGGAAGGCGTTGCCCTCGCGGTCCCACTCCACGCCCTGGTAGCGCTTGTCCGTGAGCGCGGTGAGGTACTGCACGCAGCGGTCCTTCAGGAGCGCCTGCACCGACAGCATGTCGAGCGTGAGCACGTCCGCGGCCTGCGACAGCACCAGGGGTGACGGGTCCTCCAGCGGATCCACCGGAGCCGGCGTCTGGCCGGGGGCCGCGGCCACCGGCACGGGGGGCGCCTTCGCCAGCGCGATGGACTCCTTGAGCCGGGACAGCTCCCGCTCCACCTCGCGCAGGTCGCGCACGTAGGTGCCCTTGGCGGACAGCTCCGCGTTGAGCTCCTCCTGCTGCGCGCGCAGCTCCTGCCCGTCGCGCAGGGCGCCCTGGTACTCGGCGGAGGCCTCGAACTCCTCCAGCTGCGTCTGCAGCTCCCCCAGCCGGATGCCGAGCAGATCCTTCTGCTCCAGCGCCCCGGGGATCTCCGTGTAGTTCTCCAGGTTCAGGGCCTTGACGGCCATGCGCACGGGCGCGTCCTCGAGCTCGAACTCGTCGAGGATCTTCTTCTGCCGCGCGTCCTTGCGGGTGTCCTTGGAGCCCTTGCGCGTGGCGTGCTGCAGGTCGTCCACGTAGCGCAGCGCCATCAGCCCGGCCGTGCCGAAGGCGGGGATGTTGAGCAGCGCCAGGTAGCGCCACATGGGCTGCGCCGCGGCGATGCCCAGGCCCACGCTCAGGCCCATGAAGAGCACGCCCGCGCCCAGGCCGCCCCAGAAGAAGCGGTTCTGCGTGAGCGGCGGCACCTTCAGCGACGCGTCCTCCAGCTCCGGATCCCGATCCGTCTCCAGCCGCGCCAGCGCCTCGTCCCGCCGGGCCACCGCCTTCGGGTAGCGCTTCACGCGCGTGAGGATGTCCAGCGGCAGGCCCAGCGACTCCGGAGAGGGCGCCGCGCGCCAGGCGGCCTCCGCCTGCGAGATGGCTTCCTTGAGCCCCTCACCGCCCTTGAGCTTCGAGTCCGCCTCGAAGATGAGCGACGCCAGCTCGTCCACCTTGAACTGGAGCTGATCCACCGCCTTCGCGGTGACGAGCTCCTTCTCCAGCACCTTCACCTTCGCCTCGGCGGCCGGGACGTCCTCCGCCGGCAGCACCTGGGTGGCGGCCGCCAGCGACGGCGTGGCCCCGGAGACCTTCGCGCCCGCGGCCGCCGCGGCCTTGGCCAGGCTCTTGCGGGGCCGGCGCGACGGCAGCATCACCAACTGCAGGCAATACACCTGTTCGAAGGTGGTGCGCGGAGGCAGGCCCGCCTGGCCACGCAGGTACTGGTTGATCTCCGAGACGTCCGTGGAGACCAGCTCCGGCTGGCTGGTGGCCGGGTTGAGCCGGTGCAGCGATCCGGAACCGCCCAGCTCGCGCAAGATCCGGTACGTCATCCCGTCCTGCCCCACGAACGTCAGCGCGGCCTTGCCGGAGCGCCCCGCCGAGCCCACCAGGCTCGCGTCGCCACCCCGGCCATCCGCGAACAGCAGGGACAGCGCCAGGTTCCCGAGCGGCAACACGTCCGCCGTGGGCGGCTTGAGGATGAGGTACCCGGTCTTCAGCGGGAAGCGTCCGGTGGGAGAGAACCCACGGACGTTCTGGATGGCGACCTCGACGAAGTGCATGGCGCGCGCAGTCTAGCCCGAACGAAAAAAGGAGCGTCCAGTGAAGGACGCTCCTTCTCGCACGCGGCCGCGAAGGCCGCGAGAGGGTTTCTGCGGACCTACTAGCCCTGAGCGGCGGCGGCCTTGGCGGCGGCCCGCTCAGGATCCACCTGCACGTCCACGCGCGAGGCCTTGCCCTTCAGCTCGCGGAGGTAGAACAGGCGCTTGCGGTTCACGTCGCCGCGGGTGAGGACCTCGATCTTCTCGTAGCGCGGGCTGTGGATGGGGAAGATGCGCTCCACGCCGACGCCGAAGGACATCTTGCGCACCGTGAAGGTCGCGCGGTTCGTGCCCTTGGTCTTGCGGATGACCACGCCCTCGAAGGCCTGCACGCGCTCCTTCTCGCCTTCCTTGACCTTCCAGTGGACGCGAACGGAATCACCCGTGCGGAACGCGGTGATGTCCTTGCGCAGGAACTTGTTTTCGACGTGCTCGATGAGGCTGCGGCGCATGACGGACTCCAGAAAGCGGAACTTGACGCGTAGGACGCGTGGAAAAGAGCGGGCCGTCCTAGCAGAGACCGCCGGGACGAACAAGCCTGCAACAAAGGGTTCCGCGAGAACACGCAGGGTTACAACGCTTCTTCTTCCCTGGCGAGCAGTTTCTGATCCGCCTTGCTGAACTCCAGCCGCGCGTACAGGTCCGGCCGCCGCTCCTGCGTGAGCTTGATGGCCTTCCACCTGCGCCAGCGGGCAATGCGGGCGTGATCGCCGGACTGGAGGACGGCCGGTACCTCGGCCCCCCGGAAGACGGGCGGCCGGGTGTAGTGCGGGTGCTCCAGGAGGTTCTCCTCGAAGCTCTCCGCCACGGAGGACGCCTCGTTGCCCAGGACGCCGGGCACCAGCCGCGCCACCGCGTCCACCACCGCCATGGCCGCGACTTCCCCGCCGGTAAGCACGAAATCGCCCAGGGACAGCTCCCCATCCAGGAAGGGCATCACCCGCTCGTCCACGCCTTCATACCGGCCGCAGACGAGGATCAGACCGGCCTCATGCCGCGCCAGCTCGCGCGCCGTCCCCTGCGTGAACGTGGGCCCCCGGGGGCTCATCAGGAGCGCCCTCGCCCCGGGCTGACGGGCCCGAGCGGCCTCGATGGCGGCCACCAGCGGTTCGGGCTTCATCACCATGCCGGCGCCGCCGCCGTAGGGCGCGTCGTCGGTGACGCGGTGCTTGCCCTCGGCGTAGTCGCGCACGTCGGTGAGCGTGACGGAGAGCAGCCCCTTCTCCTGGGCCTTCCCGAGGATGCTCGCGCCCAGGTAGCCGGACACCATCCCGGGGAACAGCGTGAGCAGCTCCACGCGGTAGCTCACCCTCCGTCTCCCGGCTCCTCCGGCCCGTCCGCCTCCAGGTACTCCGGAGGCCGGATCACGATGCGCCCCGCGGGCACGTCCACCGTCGGAACGAACTCATCCGCGAAGGGCACCACCAGCTCCGGCCGGCCCTTCGCGCGGATCACCAGGTTGGGCACCTCACCGGTGGCCCAGACCTCCTCCACCGTGCCCAGGGAGGCGCCCTGCTCGTCCACGGCGTTCAACCCCACGAGGTCGCCCTGGAAGAACTCGCCCTCTTCGGGCGGCTCCAGGTCCTCGCGGTAGACGAACACCTTCGCGCCCACCAGTGCTTCGGCGGCCGTGCGGGACTCCACGCCCTCGAAGCACACGAGGTCTTCCTTGTTCGCGGGGCGGAAGGTCTCCAGGGCGTACTCGCGCTCTTCACCCGAGCGCAGGCGCAGCCGGACGCGCTCGACGGTGCCGAGCGTCTCCGAGGCGGGGTCGAAACTCTTGACCGCCACCTCGCCGCGCAGCCCGTGCGCACGGGCCACGTAGCCCAACTCCAGACAGGCCTGCGCGCTCACCGCGCGGCGTCCGGAGCGGGCGGCGCCGGGGGAGAACCCGGGGCGCGGCGATCGTCGAGTATCTCCAGGCGGACCTTCTGGCCCTGCTTCTGGGCGGCGGCGTTGATCAGCGTCCGGAGGGCGTTCACGGTGCGCCCATCACGACCGATGACCTTGCCAACGTCCTCGGGGGCGACCTTCAGCTCATAGAGCCGGCCGCCATCCGCCTCGGAGATGCGCAAAGTGACCTGGTCGGGTTGATCAACCAGGGCCTTCGCCAGATACGTGAGCAGCGGCTCCACGTCTTGTCCAGACGGGGGCGTGCTCAGGCGGTGGTCGCCGGGGCCTGCTTCTTCGCCGTCTTGATCAGGTCCGCGACCGTCTCGGAGGGCAGCGCGCCGCTCTTCAGCCAGTAGTTCAGCCGCTCCTCGTTGAACTGCACCTTCGCGGGGCTGTGGTTGGGGTCGTAGGAACCGACCTGCTCCAGGAACTTGCCGTCACGCGGGCTGCGCGAGTCGGTGGCAACCACGTGGTAGTACGGCATCTTCTTGGCGCCCGCGCGGGCAAGACGGAGGACAACGGCCATGGAACGCTCCAGCGAAATCGTGTGACTTCTACGGTAACAGTGCGGAGGGGGGCGCTCTTAGCGCCCTGCCGACTGGATTGTCAAGGAAGCTCGGGTGCTTATGTCACACCGGGGCTTCAGCGGCCGTCTCGTCGCGATTGGCGAGCTGACCACAGGCCCCGGCGATGTCCCGGCCCCGGTTCTTCCGGATGTATGCCGCGACGTGGGCCTCGGCAAGGATGGCCCGGAACTCCTCGGCCCGCTGCTCGCCGGTCGTCTGGAACCCCAGGCCAGGGTTCTCGTTGTAGGGAATCAGGTTCACCTTCGCGGGAATGTCGCGCAACAGCTCCCTCAGCCGGTGCGCGTCCTCGTCGGTGTCGTTGAACCCTTTGAGCAGCACGTACTCGAAGGTGATGCGGCGGCCCTGACGCAGGGGGAACTTGCGGCAGGCATCCAGGAGCGCCTGGATGTTCCACTTGCGGTTCACCGGCATTGTCTTGCTGCGCTGCTCGTCCGTGCTGGCGTTGAGCGAGATGGCCAGCTTGACGTCCGTCTCCTGGCCGAAGCGCTCAATCATGGGCACCAGGCCCACGGTGGAGACGGTGATGTGCCGGTGGCTGAAGTTGGGCCCCTCCTCCGATTGGAGAATGGCGAGCGCCGTCTTGAGGTTCTCGAAGTTGTGGAGCGGCTCGCCCATGCCCATGAACACCAGGTTCGTGAGCGGACGGAGCGTCTCCAGGTTTTCGTTGCGGCGCACCTCGCGGTTCACCGCGTGCACCTGGGCGACGATCTCGCCGGGCGTGAGGTTGCGCTTGAGGCCCAAGGTGCCCGTCATGCAGAACGAGCAGGCCATGGCGCAGCCCACCTGCGTGGACACGCAGAGCGTCTTGCGGTCCTCCGCCGGCATGTAGACGGATTCGATGAAGCGCCCGTCGCGCGTCTTGAAGCGGTACTTGATGGTGCCGTCGACGCTGCGCTGCTCCAGGTCCTTCACCAGCGGGACGATCTCCGCCTTGACCTTGAGCTTCTCGCGCAGGGCCTTGGACAGGTCCGTCATCTCGTCGAAGGAGGTGGCGCCGCGCTGGTGCAGCCAGCGATAGAGCTGCGCCGCGCGGAACGGGCGCTCGCCCAGCTGCTCGCTCAGGAACAGCGCGAGCTTCTCGCGCGACAGGCTGGCCACGTCGACCAGCTTCGCGGGGGCCGGCACCGGCAGGGGCTCGGTGACAGGGAGGGCTGTAGCGGTAGGCTCGGACATCATTCAGTCGGGGCTAACGGAGGGCAATGGGGCGTGCTTCCCACAAGAAGGCACGGCAAGTCAAAGGAGTGCCCGCCCCCTTCCCTGCCTACCCCTTCGAGTCGTGGTGCTCGGCGACGCCGCGCTTCCAGTAGCCCGTCACCCGCATCCAGCTCTTGTTCAGACCGCGCTCGTTCACCAGGTGTTCCCGGATGGGCTTGAGCGACGTGGCCTCGCCCGCCACGAACACGAACCCGTCCCCCGAGGGCTGCGTCCAGGCGCGCAGCGCTTCCTCCAGGTGCTTCGTGGTGCCGGCCTCCGCGGTGCCCCGGTGCAGCCAGGTGACCTTCACGTCCGCCTTGCTGACGATGGCCTGCTCCTCCTCCGCGTCCGCGACCTCGATGAAGGCGAACGCGCGCTTGCCCGCCGGCAGCTCCTCCAAGCGCCGCGCGATGGCCGGCAGCGCGCTTTGGTCCCCCGCGAGCAGGTACCAGTCGAAGTCGTCCGCCACGTCATGCGTGCTGCGCGGACCGCCAATGCCCATGAAGTCGCCGGGCTTCGTCTGCTGCGCCCACAGCGACGCGGGGCCTTCGCCATGCAGCACGAAGTCGATGTCCAGCTCGTTCGCCTTCGGGTCGAAGCGGCGCGGCGTGTAGTCGCGCGACGCCGGCTTCTCGAGCCCCTCCGGCATGGACAGGCCGTGGGGACCCACGACCGGCATGTCCGGCTTCTTCACGCCGGGCTTCGCGAAGAAGCACTTCACGTGGTCATCCGCGCCGGGGGACGAGAAGCCCTCCAGCTCCGGGCCCCCCAACGTCACGCGCACCATGTGCGGCGACAGCCGCGTCACGCGAAGGACCTCCAGCAACCGCAACTTCACCGGGAACGGCCCACGACGGGCCACGCGCTCCGAATCGCCGCTCATGCGTGCTTCCTTGCCGATTGTGATTTTCATTATCGGTAGCAAGGACCGTCCGGCAGGGCAACCGGATACGGAACTCCGGAAAAGACGACGGCCCGGGTCCGCGCCTCGTGGGGCGTGGACACCGGGCCGCCGTCACCAGGCTGGAAGCTGCTCAGCCCTGGATCTCGGTCTCGCGGAAGAAGTACGCGACCTCGTTCTTCGCGTTCTCCAGGCTGTCCGAGCCGTGGACCGTGTTCGCGTCGATGCTCTGGGCGAAGTCCGCGCGGATGGTGCCCTTGTCGGCCTTCTTCGGGTCCGTGGCGCCCATCAGCTCGCGGTTCTTCAGGACGGCGTTCTCACCCTCCAGGGCCATCAGGACCACCGGGCCGGAGATCATGAAGGACACCAGGTCCTTGAAGAACGGCCGGGCCTTGTGGACGGCGTAGAAGCCCTCGGCCTCCGCCTGGGACAGCTGCTGCCGGCGGATGGCGACGGGCTTCAGGCCCGCCTTCTCGAACCGGGCGATGATCTCGCCGACGTGGTTGTTCTTCACTCCGTCGGGCTTGATGATGGACAGCGTGCGCTCGATGGCCATGGTGTTTGGCTCCTCGTGTGTGTGTCGTGTGAAAGGTTCGGCTTAGCGCTTCGGGGGGCCGCGCTTGACGGCCGCCTGCAGCGTGGTGCCCAGCTCGGCGGGGCTCGCGGCCATCAGGATGCCCGCGGCCTCCATCGCCTTGATCTTCTCCGAGGCCGTGCCCTTGCCGCCGGAGATGATGGCGCCCGCGTGGCCCATGCGCTTGCCCGGGGGCGCGGACTGACCGGCGATGAAGCCGGCGATGGGCTTGGTGAACTCGCGCTTGACGTACTCGGCGCCCTCTTCCTCCGCGCTGCCGCCGATCTCACCGATCATGATGACGGCGTCCGTCTCCGGGTCGGCCTGGAAGAGCTTCAGCACGTCCACGAAGTTGGTGCCGTTGACCGGGTCGCCGCCGATGCCCACCGCGGTGGACTGGCCCAGGCCCAGCTGCGTCAGCTGGTGCACGGCCTCGTAGGTCAGCGTGCCGGAGCGGGACACCACGCCGATGCGGCCCGGCTTGTGGATGTGGCCCGGCATGATGCCGATCTTGCACTGGGCGCCGGGGGTGATGACGCCCGGGCAGTTCGGGCCGATGAGGCGCACGCCCGGCTTGCCCTGCAGGTAGCGCTTGGCGCGCACCATGTCGTTGACCGGGATGCCCTCGGTGATGGTGATGATGAGGGAGATGCCGGCGTCCGCGGCCTCCATGATGGAGTCAGCGGCGAAGGGCGGCGGCACGAAGATGACGGACGTGTTCGCGCCCGCCTGCTTCACCGCGTCGGCCACCGTGTTGAACACGGGGACCTTGCCCTCGAAGGAGGTGCCGCCCTTGCCCGGCGTGACACCGCCCACAATCTTCGTCCCGTACTCCAGCATCTGCTTGGCGTGGAACGAGCCCGCCGAGCCGGTGATGCCCTGGACGAGGACCTTCGTGTTCTCGTTGACGAGGATGCTCATGGCGTTCTTTCAGGAAAGAGGGAGCGAAGGCCCTACTTGATGGCCGCCACGGCCTTCTCGGCCGCCTGGCGCAGGTTGTCCGCGGGGGTGATGGCGAGGCCCGAGTTGCGGAGCAGCTCCTTGCCCTGCTCCACGTTGGTGCCTTCCAGGCGCACGACGAGCGGGATCTTCAGCTGCACTTCCTTCGCCGCCGCGATGATGCCTTCCGCGATGACGTCACACTTCATGATGCCGCCGAAGATGTTGACGAGCACCGCCTTGACCTGCGGATCCGCGAGGATGAGCTTGAAGGCCGCCGTCACCTTCTCCTTGCTCGCGCCGCCGCCCACGTCCAGGAAGTTGGCCGGAGCGCCGCCCACCAGCTTGATGGTGTCCATGGTGGCCATGGCCAGACCCGCGCCGTTCACCATGCAGCCGATGTTGCCGTCCAGCGCGATGTAGGCCAGGTCGTACTCCTTGGCCTGCGTCTCGCGGGGCTCCTCCTCCGCCAGGTCGCGGTACTCCAGCAGGTCCTTGTGCCGGTAGAGCGCGTTCTCGTCGAAGGTCACCTTCGCGTCGAGCGCCACCACGCCGCCGCTCTTGCGGATGACCAGCGGGTTGATCTCCACGAGGGACGCGTCCGTCTCCACATACATCTTGTAGAGCGCGCTGCAGAACTGGACGAACTTGTTCACCGTGGGGCCCGTCAGGCCCAGGCCGAAGGCCAGCTCGCGGCCCTGGAAGTCCGCGAAGCCCACCGCGGGATCCACGACGGCGCGGAGGATCTTCTCCGGGTGCTTCTCCGCCACTTCTTCAATCTCCACGCCGCCCTCGGTGGACGCCATGAAGGTGATGCGGCTGGTGGCGCGGTCGAGCGTCACGCCCAGGTACAGCTCCTGGCCGATGTCGAGACCTTCCTCGATGTAGACCTTGTGGACCTTCTGCCCTTCCGGGCCGGTCTGGATGGTCTTGAGCATCATGCCCAGCATCTGCCGGGCCAGCTCCTTGGCCTCCGCGGGGCTCTTGGCCAGCTTCACGCCGCCGCCCTTGCCGCGGCCACCCGCGTGGATCTGCGACTTCACGACGACGACGGGCGTCGCGAGCTCCTTCGCCGCGGCCTCCGCCTCATCGGGAGAGAGCGCGAGGATGCCGCGCGGCGTGGGCACGCCATACTTCCGGAAGAGTTCCTTGCCCTGGTACTCGTGGATCTTCATCGAATCTCCGGGTGGGACGAGGGGAGACGAGGACAGCCCCTACACGGGGCGTCAACGCGGGCCCTCATTGCGCAGAAAACGACGGATGGCAAGGCCGTTTGGCCTCCAGCGTCGCGACGGGACACAGGCTTCGCCTCCAGGGATAACACCCGGTGTCCGGGCGAATGAGGCGGCCTTCACCCAAACGGCCACGGCCCCGCCCGGCGCCCCAGCGACAGGGGGCGCAGGCACGGGGCCGCGAGGAAGCCAGGACGGCGTCCGGGAGGGTTAGCCCGGACCGGCGGAGGCCTTCTGCTCCTCTTCCTTGAAGAAGATGTCCTTGATGATCAGCTTGCTCACCTCGCGGTTCATCACCGCGATGGAGGTCGTGAGGGGGATCTCCTTCGGGCAGACCTTCACGCAGTTCTGCGCCTTGCCGCAGTCCTGGATGCCGCCGGGGCCCATGAGGGCGCGCGTGCGCTCCTCCGCGTTCAGCTTGCCCGTGGGGTGCATGTTGAACAGGCGGGCCTGGCTGATGGGGGCGGCGCCGATGAAGTCGTTGTCCAACGTCACCTGGGGGCACGCCTCCAGGCAGCTGCCGCAGGTGATGCACGTGGACAGCACGTACATCACGGAGTGGTCCTTCTGCGACTGGCGCGGGCCGGGGCCCAGGTTGTACGTGCCGTCGACGGGGATCCACCCCTTCACGCGCTTGAGCGACTCGAACATGCGGTCGCGGTCCACGGTGAGGTCGCGCACCACCGGGAACTTCTTCATCGGCTCCAGGGTGATGGGCTGCTGGAGCTTGTCCACCAGCGCGGAGCACGCCATGCGCACCCGGCCGTTGATGTTCATGGCGCAGCTGCCGCAGACCTCTTCGAGGCACGCGGAGTCCCACACCACGGGGGCCACCTTCTTGCCCTCCACGGTGACGGGGTTGCGCTGGATCTCCATCAGGCAGGAGATGACGTTGGCGCCCTTCGCATAGGGAACCTTGAACTCTTCGAAGTGCCCGGGCTTGTTCGGATCATCCTGCCGCCAGATGCGGAAGGAGATGGTCTTCGAGCTGACGGCGCTGGCCTGTGCGGTGTCCATGGTGCGGCTGCCCTTCCCTTCACTGCCAAATCAGGTGGCGGTGCCCGCGTGCGCCGGATGACGACACGCGCGGGCCCGGAAAGAAAACGAACGCCTTACGCGTACCAGCGGGGCTCGGGGTCCAGCACCGGCGTGGGCAGGTCCTGGTAGGAGATCTGCGGGCCCTGGGGGGCGTAGGTGGCGATGGTCGTCTTCGCCCACTTCTCGTGGCGCTGGCGCCACAGGGCCATCCACTCCGGATCCTGGGTCGGGTCCTTCACCTTGGGCTCCGGCAGGGAGAAGTCCGGCTTGTAGTGGGCGCCGCGGCTCTCGTCGCGCAGGAGCGCGCTGGTGGCAATCACCTCGCCCAGCTCCAGCATGTTCCACACCTGGTTGGTGTACGACAGCGCGCGGTTGGCGACGACGCCCGTGTCCAGCACGTTGACGTTGTTCCAGCGCTGCTTGAGCTCACGGACGCGCTCGATGGTCTTCTTCAGGCGGTCGTTGTAGCGGACGACGGTGCAGTTCTCCGTCATCACCTCGCCCAGCTCCTTGGCGATCTGGTACGGGTTCTCCTGCCCGTTCATCGCCTTGATGGTGGCGAAGCGGTCCTGCCAGTACTTCTTCGCGTCCGCGAAGTACTTCTCCGGCATCGCCGCGGCGCTGGTCGTCTGGCTCTTGGCGAAGGACACCATCGCCGGGCCGCCGATCATGCCGGAGTAGATGCAGGACAGGAGCGAGTTGGCGCCCAGGCGGTTCGCGCCGTGGAAGGCGTAGTCCGCCTCGCCGGCCGCGTACAGGCCGGGGATGCGCGTGCTCTGGTTCACCGGGCTGCCGTCCAGCGGCGTCTGGGTGCGCGAGTCCGCCTCGAAGGAGACGTGCAGGCCGCCCATCGAGTAGTGCATGCCCGGGAAGATGACCATGGGCGTGTGGCGCGGATCATCTCCGACGAACTTCTCGTAGATCTCCATCACGCCCTTGATCTTCGCGTCGAGCGTCTTGGCCGGGATGTGCGTCACGTCCAGGTACACGCCGTCGCGCCCGCCCAGGCCCATGCCCAGGTCGCGGCAGACCATGAAGATCTCGCGCGTCGCCACGTCGCGCGGCACCAGGTTCTTGTACTTGGGGTACTTCTCTTCCAGGAAGTACCAGCGCTCGCTCTCCGGGATCTCCCGGGGGTTGCGCGTGTCACCCTTCTTCTTGGGCACCCAGACGCGGCCGCCCTCGCCGCGCACGGACTCGCTCATCAGGCGCAGCTTGTCCTCGCCCGGGATGGAGGTGGGGTGCACCTGGATGAACTCGCCGTTGGCGTACAGCGCGCCTTCCATGTACGCGCGGCCCGCGGCGGTGCCGGTGTTGATGATGGAGTTGGTGGAGCGCCCGAAGACGATGCCGGGGCCGCCCGTGGCCAGGCAGACCGCCTCCGCCGGGAAGGTGCGGATCTCCATGGTGCGCAGGTCCATGGCCACGCTGCCGATGCAGCGGCCGGACTCGTCCTTCACCGTGCCCAGCCACTCCCAGTACTCGTACTTGGTGACCTTGCCCTCGGCCTCGTAGCGGCGGACCTGCTCGTCCAGCGCGTAGAGCAGCTGCTGGCCGGTGGTGGCGCCCGCGAACGCGGTGCGGTTGTGCAGGGTGCCGCCGAAGCGGCGGAAGTCCAGCAGGCCTTCCGGCGTGCGGTTGAACGTCACGCCCATGCGGTCCAGCAGGTAGATGATGCCGGGCGCCGCGTAGCACATGCCCTTCACGGACACCTGCTCCGCGAGGAAGTCGCCGCCGCGCAGCGTGTCCTTCACGTGGATGTCCGGGTGATCGCCCTCACCCTTGGTGTTCACCGCGCCGTTGATACCGCCCTGGGCGCAGACGGAGTGGGAACGCTTGACGGGGACGAGCGAGAGCACGTCCACCTGGTGACCCGCCTCCGCCAGCTTGATCGTCGTCATCAGCCCGGCGAGACCGCCGCCCACCACCGTGAATCGCGCTGCTGCCGCCATCATCGTCTCCTTGAGCACCGGCTGCCGGGGGGGTGCCTTCACGGGGGGCCGCTGAAGTCCTGCTTCGCGACGCTGCCCCGCACCCGTGCCAGGTACGAGTCCAACACGCTAGTTAACTTGGAAAAATACCGCCGCAAGGACGGTGGGCCGGGGGATAAGCCCGGATCATTCACGGCATCAGGCGGGGCCCGCCAGCAGCATTCCGGCGGGCCCGCCGACAACCGGGGACTACAGCTTCACGAGCTCGACGGTGCCCTTGACGGAGGTGAAGGACTTGTTCAGCTCGGCCTTCTCCGCGTCGTTGAGCTCCACCTCGATGATCTTCTCCACGCCGCCCGCGCCGATCTGCGCCGGGACGCCGAAGAAGAAGTCGTTGATGCCGTACTGGCCCTTGAGCAGGGCGGCGGCCGGCAGCACGCGCTTGCGGTCGAAGAGGTAGCTCTCCGCCATGGCGATGGAGGAGGAGGCCGGGGCGAAGTAGGCGCTGCCCGTCTTGTAGAGGCCCACCAGCTCCGCGCCGCCCTTGCGGGTGCGGTCGATGATGGCGTCCAGCTTGTCCTTGGCGATGAGCTGGGTCAGGGGCACGCCGCCCACGGTGCTGTGGCGCACGAGCGGGACCATGTCGTCACCGTGGCCGCCGAGGACGAGCGCCTCCACGTCACGGATGGACACGCCCAGGGCCTCGGCCACGAAGCACTTGAAGCGGCTGGTGTCCAGCACGCCCGCCATGCCCACGACCATGTTGTCCTTCAGGCCGGCGATCTTGTGGAGCGCGAACACCATCGCGTCCAGCGGGTTGGCCACGTTGATGACGAAGGCGTCCGGGGCGTGCTGCTTGATGTTGCCCGCCACGTCCTTCATGATCTTCAGGTTGACGTCCAGCAGGTCCTCGCGGGACATGCCCGGCTTCCGGGGCACGCCGGCCGTGATGATGATCACGTCCGAGCCCGCGACGTCCTTCCAGTCCGTGGAGCCGGTGACGCGGCTGTCGTAGCCGTCGACCGCGGACAGCTGGTTGATGTCCAGCGCCTTGCCCTTGACCAGGCCCTCGGCCGCCGGGATGTCGTAGAGCACCACGTCGCCAAGGTTCTTCTGGACCGCCAGCAGCGCCAGGTTGCCGCCGATCTGACCGCCGCCGATGAGGCCGATCTTCTTCTTCTTGTGAGCCATGGTTTCGCCCTCCTGCTTTGGGGTGGGGACTACATGTGCTTGATGATGGCCTGACCGAACTCCGAGCACTTCACCTCGGACACGGTCTCCTTCGTCTCCAGCTTCATCAGGCGCGCGAAGTCGTACGTCACGGTGCGCGCGGCAATGGCCTTGTCCATGCCCTTGATGATCAGGTCCGCGGCCTCGTGCCACCCCATGTGGCGGAGCATCATCTCGCCGGAGAGGATGACGGAGCCCGGGTTCACCTTGTCCAGGTCCGCGTACTTGGGCGCGGTGCCGTGGGTGGCCTCGAAGACGGCGTGGCCGGAGACGTAGTTGATGTTGCCGCCCGGCGCGATGCCGATGCCGCCCACCTGCGCCGCGAGCGCGTCCGACAGGTAGTCGCCGTTGAGGTTGAGCGTGGCGATGACGTCGAACTCGTCCGGACGGGTCAGCACCTGCTGCAGGGTGATGTCCGCGATGGAGTCCTTGATGATGATCTTCCCGGCGGACACCGCGGCCTTCTGCTCCGCGTTGGCGGCGTCCTCGCCCTTGGCGGCCTTGGTGGCCTCCCACTGGTCCCAGGTGTAGACCTTGTCACCGAACTCACGCGCCGCGAGGTCGTAGCCCCACTTGCGGAACGCGCCCTCGGTGAACTTCATGATGTTGCCCTTGTGGACCAGCGTGACGCTCTTGCGCTTGAGGTCCACCGCGTACTGGATGGCCGCGCGCACCAGGCGCTCCGTGCCTTCCTGCGACACGGGCTTGATGCCGATGCCCACGTTCGCCGGGAAGCGGATCTTGCCCGCCTCCTTGGGGAACTCCTGCTTCAGCCAGCCCAGGAACTTCTCCGCCTGCGCGGTGCCGGCCTCGAACTCGATGCCCGCGTAGATGTCCTCCGTGTTCTCACGGAAGATGACCATGTCCACCTTGTCCGGCTGCTTCACCGGAGAGGGCACGCCCTTGAAGTAGCGCACGGGGCGCAGGCAGACGTACAGGTCCAGCATCTGGCGCAGCGCCACGTTCAGGGAGCGGATGCCACCGCCCACCGGCGTCGTCAGCGGGCCCTTGATGCCCACCAGGTACTCGCGGAACGCGGCGACCGTCTCGTCCGGCAGCCAGTTGTTCACCTGCTTGAAGGACTTCTCGCCAGCCAGCACTTCGTACCAGGAGATCTTCTTCTTGCCGCCGTAGGCCTTCTCCACCGCCGCGTCGAACACGGCCTGCGAGGCCTTCCAGATGTCGCGGCCGGTGCCGTCGCCCTCGATGTAGGGGATGATCGGGTTGTTCGGAACGGTCAGCTTGCCGTTCTGCAGGGTGATCTTCTCGCCAGAGGGAGGCGCCATGAACGCAAACTCCTGAATGAGACCGGGGTGTTTAGAGGCGGCGGATAGTCGAGAACCCGCCCCCGGTCGTCAAGGAGTTTGGCCGCACGTCCCCCTGGGTTGGACGCACCCGGGGGGTGCCGCGCTTATCGCAGCCAATGGTCCGGAAGCAGGATCGTCTTTCCGGATTTGGACGCGGAACTAGAAGCTCGCGAGCCCCGGCGCCGGCAGGACGACGCTCACGGCCGTCCCCTCCTCCAGGCGCTCCACGGCCAGTTCGCCGCCCATGGCGTCCACCAGCTCCCGCGCGCGGGCGAGCCGCCGCTGGGTGCTGCCCACGCGCAGGGGGGACAGCACCACCGAGCGCGTCTCCCGTTCGGAGAGGCTCACGCCCGGCATCAGCACCTGGAAGCGGGGCCCCACGTCCCCGAAGTCGTCCGGCGGATCCACCACCACGCGCACGGAAGGCGCCTCGGACGGGGCCACGTCCGCCGCATGGGCGACGAGCAACAGGAGCACCTGCTCCAGGCGGCGCCGGCTGACCCGGGCGATCACCGGATCCTCGGGGAGCTCCAGCGCGACCTCCATGCCGCGCAGCCGCCGCGTCGCGCCGAGCAGCCCCAGCGCGTCCCGCACGCACACCGCCACGTCCACCTGGAAGACGTCGGGAAGGTCCACGGACTCGAGCCCCTGGCCACCGGACGAGGCTCCCGGCGATCCCATCACATCCAGCGCTGCGCTCATTCGCGGCTCCCTTCCCCAGCCAGTCCCAGAAGTACCGACCATAACGGCCCCCCCTGACAGGGTCCATTGCCCGTCAGCCCCGGACCGCCCCCTCTTATTCAGGTGAAGGAGGGTTACAGCCCCGCGCCACTTTGCTGATAAGGATGCGCACACTGGGTCCGGGTTGCTCCTCGGAAAACCCGTATACACCGGGTCTACTGCGACCCGGGGTGAGTCGGCGGCAGGGACAGAAAAACAGCCCCGGCATATAAATTCGATTTGACTGTTACGGCCGAGATCTTCAATATGTCTTCCCAGAATCCAGAGCCGTCAGCGTCTCCAGTGAATCAGGGAGGAAGTGTTGTGCTCGCAACATCGCCGACCACCAATGGTGTCGCTGCCCGCAAGAGGGGAGTCCTGACGATGGATGGAGGGATCCCAGCATCCTCGAAGTTCCGGCATGCGATTGAATTCGGCAGTGGCGACGCGCTGCGCAACGTGATTCCCCTTCCTCCCGCTGAAGCCGCCCTGGATGACTCGGGCTATTCGCTGCACGGCAGCGGTCCCACGGCCATCACCTGCGCGGTGGGCCAGCCGGACGCGGTGCTGGGTGAAGTGACGCGGCTGTCCCCGACGGTGGTGTGGGTGGCCCCGCGGCAGCCGCTGGCGGAAGCGACCGAGTCGCGCACCTTCCCGGTGTACCTGGCGTGCAACGGCGCCACGATTGGTCCGCTCAACGGCGCCTTCATCCGGACGGACATGGACGTCCCGAACGCGCCGGTGGGCCTGCAACTGGTGGGCGTGACGCTGGAGCAGGGCCGGCAGATCCTGGGCTTCCTGTCGGACGCGCTCCGCCAGGGCGTGGCGGTGCCGGCGGCCTCCGCGCTGCCCGTGCAGGACATCATCACGGACGCGGAGCGGATCCGCTCCATCTTCACCGCCATCTGCGCGGCCGGGAACAAGGGCGTGCTGCGCCGCCAGGGCCGGGTGGTGCGCATGGTGCTGGAGCGCTTCCACTCCTCTTCCGGTCAGCTGGAGTGGCGCACGGAGGAGTCCATCCCGGACTTCGGCGAGCCGGCGTACGACATCGACGTCATCGGCTACAACTCCGCCTACCGTCTGCGCGTGGAGACGGGCCGGACCGAGGGTGACCGCCTCTTCACCCCGCTGCCCGAAGAGCTGTTCCGCATCCGTCACCGCTGGCACCGCCGCGTCCCCGCCCCCGAGGGCGTGCACGCCCGGTTCCACCACCCGCTCTGGCGGGAGCAGGGGCTGATGCGCCGCGAGGTGCTGGATCTGTCCTTCTCCGGCCTGTGCATGCGCTGCCAGCCGCAGGACCTGCTCTTCCCCGGCCTGCTGCCGCCCCTCATCGAGCTGGAGCTGGGCGACGGCCAGCGGGTGAGCGTGCGCGGGGAGATCCGCTACGTCAGCAGCCTGCGCGCGGACGGCACCGTGCTGTGCGGCCTGAGCGTGCTGCCCTACTCTTCCGACGAGGCGCGCTGGGTGCGCTTCGTGTCCCAGACGATGTCCCCGGCCACGCGCACCAGCGAGGGTCTGGTGGATCAGCTGTGGGACCTGTTCAACCGCTCCGGCTTCTTCAGTCTGGGTGGCAGCACCCCGGCGGAGTTCGAGGAGCTGAAGCAGAACTTCGCGTCGCTCGCGAAGCGCGCCGCGGAAGTGCCGCAGCTGTTCTGCAACGCGGTGTGGCCGTCCGAGCGCGGCATCGAAGCGACGCTGTCCTTCACCAAGCCGTACCGCAACGCGTGGCTGGGCCACCAGGTGGCGAAGCGGCCCGGCAGGCCGCCGGAGGGGCTGAAGGAGGCGGGCGCCATCATGCGCGACCTCTACCTGCGCACCTTCGAGCACCCGCAGAGCGACCCGGACTTCCACTGGGTGGTGGCCTACGTGGAGGCCCTCAACCCGTGGATCAACAAGGCGCACGTGAAGTACGCGCAGCGTCAGATGGAGGCCGGTTCGTCCCTGGCCTACACGCGGAAGATCCAGAAGATGAAGGCCTTCAGCAATGAGCTGACCGGCCGCGTGCACCCGTACACGGTGGGTCCCGCCACCGCGAGCGAGCTGAGCCTGCTGGCGGCGACCATCGCCCAGCAGTTCCCCGAGTGCTACGTGCAGTCGTTGGACCTCACCCGCGACCGGCTGGACATGGGGCCCGTCACGGCGAAGTGGAAGAGCTTCGGCATGGAGCGCGAGCGTACCGTCCTGGTCGCCCGCCGCGATGGTGTCCCCCACGCCGCCGCCGTGGTGGAGCTGGGCCAGCTGGGCGCGAACCTCTTCCGCCTGCTGGACAACACGCGCCTTTTCTCCCTGCTGGGGGATGGCCCGCGCGCGTACTCGGCGCTCCTGGACGCCGCGCGCCGCTGGTACGCCGCGCGCAACCGCCCCTCCTTCCTCTATCTGCGCGAGGACGAGGGCGGCGACTACGTGCAGGAGTGCGGCCTGCACGACGGGCCGGATCCCTACCTGTGGATCATCTCCGCCAAGCTCGTTCCGGACTTCCTGGAGCACATCAGCGAACTCACCATCGGGCGCCGTGGTGCCCACTCCCGTTGAGGATTCCCCCCATGACCAAGCCCCTCGTCGAAGAGCAGTACCTCCCCCACGTCACCGACGTCCGTCACCTGCTGGCGACCGGTCCTCACGTGACGACGCTGCTGGACCCCAACGTGGAGCCCGCCCTGCTGGAGGCCTTCCTCATCCAGTTGTGTGCCCTGGGCGTCTACATGACGGAGCCCGTGGACGGGTGGATCCGCCGCGCCGGTGAGGCGTGTGTGAAGGCGGGGATGGTGGACGTGGGCGAGAAGCTCATCACCCACGCCAAGCACGAGGCCGGTCACCACCTGATGATGGTGGAGGACACGAAGAACCTGGTGGCCAGCTGGAACGCGCGCCGCTTCCCCAAGCTGGACGCGGAGGCCCTGATGGCGCAGGCCCCCACCCGGGCCATGCAGGAGTACCGGGAGATCCACGAGGAGACCATCGCCGGCCCCATGCCGGGCGGCCAGGTCGCCATCGAGTACGAGATTGAAAACCTGTCGGTGGTGTTCGCGCCCCGGCTGATCGAGCAGTGCAAGGCCGTGCTGGGCCCGGACGTGATGAACTCGCTGTCCTTCATCAAGGAGCACGTGGAGCTGGACGTGGGCCACACCGCGCTCAACGAGGTCATGCTCAACAAGCTGCTGGGCCAGAAGCCCGAGCACGCGGCGACCATCGCGAAGACGGGCGCCCGTGCCCTGGACATCTACCTGCGCTTCTACGGCGACTGCATGGCGAAGGCGAAGCAGCTGCTCCAGTCCGCCGCCGCCTGAAGAAGCCTCAGGCCCCGAGCTGCGCCGCCCGCCGGGAGTTGCGGTTGCCCCAGCGGGTGAGCGGGCGGACGGCCTGCTTCAACGAAGCATGGACCTGTGCGACGCCCGCGCTGTTCGTGGCCGCGTAGACGTAGCGGTCCGGGCGCAGGACGACCAGGTCCGAGCCGTGCTGGGCGAACCACTCGCCCAGCTTGCCCTCCAGGTCCACCACCTCGCCGGAGCGGCCCGCGCCGGAGCGCGCCGCCGGCGCCACGGACAGCCACACGCCGCCGATGTCCTCCGCCAGCGCCCTGGCGGCCTGCTGGACGTCCGCGGGCGCACCCGGCCGCGTCAGCACCGCGAAGCGGTGGCCGATGACGTCATCCAGCGGGCGCTCCCCTTCCTCGCCGTGCTCCACGCGCGGCTGCGGGAAGTAGGCGCCCTCCGCGGCCTGCTTGGACTTGCCGCGCTTGCCGCCGAAGAGGAACCCCTCCGCGTGGAAGAGGTTCGGCTTCATCTTGTACTCGCGGATGAAGGGGCCGGTGACGGGCATGTGGTACAGCAGCTTGATGAAGGCGTTGCGCGCGCGGGCCATGAACGGGCCGCCCGACGCCAGCATCGACCCCAGCGAATCCGACAGGCGCATCATCTCCGCGGCGTGCGGCCGGCGCTCCACCTCGTAGGTGTCCAGCAGCGACGCGTCCGCCGCGCCGCCCAGCACGTGCGCCAGCTTCCAGGTGAGGTTCGCCGCGTCGCGCAGGCCGGAGCACAGGCCCTGCCCCAGGAACGGCGGCATCAGGTGCGCCGCGTCTCCGAGCAGGAACACCCGGCCCACGCGCCACTTCTCCGCCATGCGGCTGTGGTAGGCGTAGAGGTTGACGCTCTTCACCTTCACGGTGTCCGGATCGATGAAGGGCGCGATGATGCTGCGCACGTACTCGGGGGTCTTCACGTACTCCAGGTCCTGCCCCGGCTTCACCACCGTGTCGAAGCGAATCTCGTCGTGCGCGGTGCGCGTCACGATGCCCACGCGCTCCGGGCCGCAGGGGTAGTAGGTGAAGTCCGGCGCGGACGACTGCGTCTCCACGGAGATGGCCAGCGCGTGCTCCAGCGCCGTGGTGCCCTCCAGCTTCAGGCCCAGCCGGCGGCGGATGCCGCTCTTGGCGCCGTCGCACGCGAGCAGGTAGCGCGCGCGCACCGTCATCGTGCGGCCGTTGACGTTGTCCTTCACGCGCACGGACACGCCTTCGTCGTCCTGCATGAAGGATTCGACTTCGTGGCCGCGCCACATGCTGACGTGCGCGAAGCGCTCCAGGCCGCGGTGCAGCGCCGCCTCCATGCGGGGCTGGTTGAAGAGCGAGCCGATGGGGTGGCCGTTGGGGCGCTCCACCTTGGTGAAGTCCACCTCGGCGAGCATCCGCATCTCATCGTCCACGTAGGTCATCTTCAGGCACGGGTGGAAGCCCGGCCCCAGCTCGCCCGTGAGACCCGCGGACTGGAAGATGCGCTGCGCTTCGTCGTCCGCGTTGATGGCGCGGGACTGCGTGTGCGCGGTGGTCTCCTTCTCGATGACCACGGTGCGCAGGCCGTACTGGCCGAGCAGGTTCGCAGCCATGGCACCCACCGGGCCGCTTCCGACGACGATCACATCAACAGATTCCGGAGCCATTACTCCCTCCCGTTGTGTGCCAGCTGATCCGTTTTGAACCGAGCGACCGAGCGACCGAGCGACCGAAGCCCCCCTCGGTCGTAAGTAATAATACCTATAAACTCCGGCAACCCCACTCCGGATACGCTGTTTCAACGCGTTCCTGGCTGCCTGCCCCCGAGTCAGAAACACCCGGTCTGCGTCATCCCGACCGCCTGATAATCAAACGCACCCCTCCAGAAACCTTGCAGGGCTGATCAGCACTCGCGGTCCGCTGTCTGCCTTTCGCACAGTGATTTCCTGCAAGGCTTCAAAGTTTCGCGGAGGCGGCAGGAATTGTGCGGACTGAAGGGATTCTCGAGGCGGCGGATGTGTGCCAATGCCCCTGGAACGCGCCCCTTGTACGTCGCTCCGGACTGCGGGACAGTGCGGGAGTTGTCTCCCCCCTGAGCCCCTTGGAGCGCCCAGCGATTATGCCCAGACTGCAACTTTTTGAATTAGAGGATCAGCCCTGGTTCCCGAAGGTGCTGCGCCGGGGGGTGACGGACTTCCTCGCGTACGTGTGGAGCCTGTCGGATGACCGCTATTCGGAGTTCGTGAAGCGGCTCAAGGGCGCGATGGCGGCGATGGGCGAGACGCAGCTGTTGGACATGGCGTCCGGCAGCGCGGGGCCGGTGCCGAAGCTGCTGGAGATGTTGGAGTCGCAGGAGGGCTACCAGGCCACGGCGCTCCTGACGGACCTGTACCCGGAGGTCTCCGCGTTCGAGAAGGCGAAGGCGGCGAACCCGGGCCGCATCGACTACGTGACGACGCCAGTGGACGCGACGGCGGTGCCCGCGACGTACAAGGGCTTCCGCATCATGTGCAATTCGTTCCACCACCTGCCGCCGGACATGGCGCGCAAGGTGCTGGCGGACGCCGTGGCCCAGCGCCGGGGCATCGCCATCATGGAGCTGGTGGAGCGGCGCGGGCCGGCCATCGCGATGACGGCGGCGGCGCTGATCAACGTGCCGCTGACGACGCCGTTCATCCGCCCCGTGCGCGCGGACCGGCTCGCCCTCACCTACCTCATGCCGCTCATCCCCATCGCGGCGGCGTTCGACGGCGTGGTGTCCTGTCTGCGCACGTACTCCGTGGAGGAGATGCGCGAGCTCACCCACGGCCTGAGCGACGACTACATCTGGGAAATCGAGCGGCTCACCAACCCGGGGAACCCCTTCGGCATGATGATGCTCATTGGCCGACCCGCCACCCCCTCGCAGGCCTGAGTGGCCTGTCAGCAGGAGGTCACTGACGCCCCGGGCCGACGCGGGGCGTCGTGATTTCCTGGTTTGAAGGGGGTTCAATGGCCGCTCCTTCAACGAGGAGCAGGCTCATGGAATGGCTCGAATTCAAGCGCTGGTCTCCCGAAGTCCAGCACGCGCTGGCACTGCAGGCGGCCCGGTTGGGCCAGACGGCGATGCACGCCGAGCCGCCGCGGCCGTCCGCGACGATGCTCGCCGCGCACCGCCTGTGCACGCTGCTGCGCCAGTATCCGCGCACCAACCCCTGGGGACACCCCGCGTCGGAGTGCTGAGACGCGGGCTCTGAAGCACCCGGCCCGTCCGTGGGGGCACCACGGGCGGGGCGGGAGCTTTGAAGGTGGCTTTCAGGTCCCGGTGGGGGTCCAGTTCACGCGCAGGTGCTGGATGGTGCGGATGGTCAGCGACTGCGTGTGGCCGAAGTCCGGGTTCTCCTCCAGCTTCAGGTCCGGGAGCTGATCCAGCAGCAGGTTGGTGGCGATGAGCGCCTCCAGCCGCGCGAGCGGCGCCCCGATGCAGAAGTGGATGCCCCGGCCGAAGCCCAGGTGCGTCGGGTGGTGCCGGGAGATGTCGAAGTGGTCGCCGTCCGCGAGCAGCGCGGCGTCACGGCTTCCGGACGCGTAGAGCAGGAGCAGCCGCGAGCCCTTGGGCAACGCGACGCCCGCGAGCTCCACGTCCTCCATGGTGGTGCGGATCATCCCGTGCGCCACGGAGTCAAAGCGCAGCGTCTCCTCGATGAGGTGCGGCACCAGCGAGCGGTCCTCGCGCAGCTTCTGCCAGAGGCCGGGCTGGAGCAGGGCCTGCTTCCAGCACTGGGCGAGCAGCGCCGTCGTCGTTTCGTGGCCCGCCGCCAGCATGCTTCCGGCGATGGCGATGATCAGCTCCGGCAGCGTGAGCGCTTCGCCGTCCGCGTCGGTGGTGACCAGGTAGCTGATCAGGTCGTCGCGGGGTTCGTCCGTGCGGTCGCGGATGAGGCGGGCGACGTAGTGCTGGAAGGTGACCCAGCTGCGGGCGAGCGGCGGCTGCTCCTCCGCGGGGACGCGGGTGAAGATCATCCGGAAGAAGTCGTCACACCAGCGCTTGATGTCCGCCATGTCCTCCTGGGGAACACCCGCCATGCCCAGGATGACCCGCACGGGCAGCGGGTACGCGAACTCCGTCACCAGGTCCGCGTGCCCCTTGCGCGCGAAGGCCTGGATGAGCTCCTCGGAGACGGCGCGGATGGGGGCTTCCTGCGCGGCGATGCGCTGGGCGGAGAAGCCGCGCCCCAGCAGCTTGCGCAGCCGGGTGTGCGCGGGCGGATCCGAGTTGATCAGGCTGTCCGCCAGGGGGTAGCCCTCGGCGAGCACGGCGAGCGTCGCTGGAGCCAGCACCGACCCCATGTTGCCCAGGTCCGCCGACGAGTAGCGCGTCGGATCCTTGAGCACGTGGCAGATGTCCTCGTAACGGCTCACCAGCCACATCCCCAGCATGGGGTTGTAGCTGACGGGCGCGTCCTGTCTCAGCTGCGCGTAGAACGGATGTGGATCCTCGACGTGCGGTCCCGCGAACGGGTTGTACTGGGCACCCAGATGGGGGCACTTCATCGCGCCAGCGGCTTTGCTGGCGTGCGCATCGATGTGGATCGCCTCGGACTGCCCATCCACCTTCACTGCTTCCACTGCGGTACTCACCGTGAGCTTCCTCTCAGGATCCCCCCACAGCGGAATATTATAACCCAACCTGACAGGTCTACTCAGCGAGTCCTGCGAACCCCATCCATCAGGAATTCAGCGTTGCTAGGACCCAGGCTGATACGGGGGATGAGACCGGGCGTGTTTCCTTAGGACGGGGCGCTCCACCTTGCTCATGGCGTTCCGCGGCAGTGTTTCAATTGCGACAAAGCGAGTGGGCACCTTGAAGCGCGCCAGGGACTGGCGGCACCAGGCGTCCAGGTCGTCCGGGAGGGCGTGGCCGGGGCGCAGGACGACGAAGGCCACGGGGAGCTCGCCCCAGTGGGAGTCCGGCACGCCGACGACGGCGGACTCCAGGACGGCCGGGTGGTTGGCGAGGACGGCTTCGATTTCGGCCGGGTAGAGGTTCTCCCCTCCCCGCACGATGAGGTCCGTGCGGCGCGACAGGAGGGTGAGGCGCCCCTTCGCGTCCAGGACGCCCACGTCGCGGGTGCGCAGCCAGCCGTCATGGAAGGCGTCGCGCGTGGCCTCGCGCTGGCGCCAATAGCGGGCCATGAGCGTGGGGCCGCGGACCTCCACGTCCCCTTCCTGGCCTTCACCGAGCGTCTCACCGTCCGTCCCCACGATGCGGACCTCCAGTCCCGGGAGGGGCGGACCCGCGGTGCGGCCATCCGCTTCGCCGGGGCGTTCGGTGGTGACCTGGGAGCAGGCCTCGGTGAGGCCGTAGGTCTGGAGGGCCAGGAGTCCCGCGGCCCGTGCCCTCGTGAGTAGGGCCGTGGGGACGGGACCTCCGCCGATGAGCGCGCATTGGAAGGTCGCGGGCAGCCTGCGGTCCTGTCGCGCGTCCAGCACACGCTCCAGCGTGGTGGCGACGAAGCTGGCGTGGGATGCGCCCTCCGTGTCGATGGCGCGGTTGACGGCATCCGCGTCGAAGCGCTCGTGCAGGAGGAGGCAGCCACCCTCGTAGGCGGTGCGCGTGAGCATGGCCAGGCCGCCAACGTGGAACAGGGGCAGCGTGCCCAGCCAGCGCGGCGCGGGGTGCGCGCCCAGGTTCGCCGCGGAGGCGCGGCATGAGGCACGGAAGGCACCTTCCGTGAGCACGACGCCCTTGGACCGCCCCGTCGTCCCGCTGGTGAAGAGGATGACCCGGGCCGTGTCCGCGTCCCAGGTGCGCTCGGGCACGGAGCTGGCCGTCACGCCGTCGGGGACGGACTCCAGGACCACTGCTTCCGGGAGCCGGTCCCTGAGGGTGCCAAGCGCCAGCGTGAGCCGGGGCTCGACATCTTCCAGCAGGGGCATCAGCTCCGCCGGAGTGAGCCGGGCGTTGAGCGGCGCGAATATCGCGCCCAGGCGGCCCAGCGCCCAGAAGAGGAAGGTCACCGCCGGGTGACTCGTGGACAGCAGGGCCACGCGTTGCCCCTGGTCCACGCCTCGCGCGGCCAGGGCCTCCGTCCAGCGCGTCACCTCTTCATCCAGCGCGCGGAAGGTCCAGGTCTGTCCCGCGAAGCGCAGCGCCTCCGCATGGGGACGCAGCCGCGCGCCTTCGCGGATGGGGCAGTCGTAGGTCATGGCCTCACTCCTCCGAGGAGTTGGATCCGCCTCGGCGTCCGCGGGCCTTCGCGACGAAGGCCCGAGCGCATGGCTCAGTGTTCCCGGCTGAAGTCCGGGCTCAGTCCCAGCCCGGGCATGTCGCGAAGCCGCACGAGTCCCTGCCTGGGTTGATACGGATGATCCTTCGGCTCGTCCGCGAAGAGCCGCCCCACGGCGAGGCCGGAGGCCAGGTCTCCTGACGGCAGCGCGGAGGCCAGATGCGCGGCGCCCGCTCGGGCCACCACGCCATCGATGGAGCTGGTGACGTACGCGTGCATGCCCAGGCGGGCCGCGCGCAGCGCCACCACCATGGAGGGCAGCAGTCCGCCGAGCACCATCGGCTTGATCACCACCGCGCCCACCGCCGGCCCGCCGCCCAGGTCCATCGTGAGGAGCGTGCGCACCGCGGCGGGCGTGGCGAGCGTCTCGTCCGCGGCGATGATGCACGGGGCGCGGCGCTGCACCCGCCACAGCGCCTGCAGATCCTCCGGCGGCGTGGGCTGCTCCACCAGCTCCAGGTCGTACCAGCCCAGCCGATCCAGGGCGCGGTTGGCTTCGGGCTCCGTCCAGCCGCCGTTCGCGTCCAGCCGCAGGCGCACGCGGGGCCCCACCGCTTCGCGCACGGCCCGGACCCGGGCTTCGTCCACGTCCAGCGAGCGGCCCGCGACCTTCACCTTCAGCGTCTGATAGCCCTCCTCCACCGCCGCTCGCGCTTCCTGGGCCAGGGCCTCCGGTTCCTCCGCGCTCAGCAGCGCGTTCACCAGGACCTCCTGCCGCGCCTCCTCCGCGAGCAGCCAGCACAGGGGGATGCCCTTGCGCTGGGCCACCAGATCCAGCAGCGCCAGCTCCAGGCCGTGCTGCGCGGCGGGGACGGGCTCCTCCGGGTCGATGCCGCGGATCCGCGCGCCGCGCTGGCGAACCTCTTCGCTGGCGGACGGGACGAGCGTGGCTTCGACGCCCTCGATGCTGTCCTCCAGCGTCTGCCCCTTGAGGGAGCTCAGCCACCCGCGCAGCACCGTGTGGGTGATGGCCAGGGACTCCGTGCCGAACTCGGGCAGCGGCATGGCTTCACCCTGCCCGATGCGGCCCTCCTCGTCGCGCAGCCGCACGAGGAACCCGTCGCGCGTGGCGTAGGTGCCCCTCGCCGTCCGCAGGGGGTTGGCCAGCGTGAGGTGCAGCGGGGTGAGCGTCGCTTCGATGATGCGCATGACGCCCCTTCAGCGCAGGTACAGGCCGACCGCGAACAGCAGCCCGAACACCATCTGCAGCTTCGCCGTCCCGCCCAGTGCGGGGTTGAGCGCCGCGCCCTCGGCCTTCAGCATCAGCTTCAGCGGCGGCACCACCAGCGGCAGGCTCAGGAGCGGCAGGAACACCCAGGCGCTCGCGTAGCCCCTGGCGAACAGCACGAACGGCGTGACGTAGGAGGCCACCAGCAGCAGCACGTACTCCGCCCTGCCGAAGCCCTGGCCGAAGCGCACCGCCATCGTGCGCTTGCCGGCCTTCACGTCCGTGCTCGCGTCACGCTGGTTGTTCACCACGATGAGGCACGTGCCGATGGCGCCCACCGGCACCGACGCCCACCAGGCCGCCGGGCTCACGACGCCGGCCTGCACGTAGTACGTGCCCGTCACCGCGACGATGCCGAAGAAGATGAGCACGAACAGGTCGCCCAGGCCGAGGTAGGCCAGCGGAAACGGGCCTCCCGTGTACGCGTAGCCACACAGCAGCGAGGCCACCCCGATGGCCACGATGGGCCAGCCGCCCACCACCACCAGGTACAGTCCCACCAGCGTCGCCAGCGCGAAGCACCCGAGGCCCCCCAGCAGCACCGTGCCCGGCGCGATGAGCCCGCTCTGCGTCACGCGCTTGGGCCCCAGGCGCTCCTCGGTGTCCGCGCCCTTCTTGTAGTCATAGAAGTCGTTGATGAAGTTGGTGCCGATTTGAATCAGCACCGCGCCCACGAGCGCCGCGAGCGCGGGCAGCAGGCGCCCCACGCCGTTGCTGTACGCGAGCGCCGTGCCCACCAGCACCGGCACCGCGCCCGCCGTCAGCGTCTTCGGACGCACGGCCATCAGCCACGTCTTCAGCGTGGGCCGGGGACGCGCCGCATCGGGAGGAGTGCTCACCAGGGTTGTCACGAGTGGGTCGCCTCTCGCGCCAGGATGGCGTGTTCGAACTGCGGCGCTTCGTACCAGGGCGTCTGGAGGAACGAGAGCACTTCGCGCACGTACTCCTCCGGCGCCTCCAGGTGCGGGGCGTGGGTGACCCCGGCGAAGGCGTGGCGCCACACCACCGGCAGCTCCGCCGCCATGCGCCTCGCCAGGTTCGTGAACTTCACGTCCTGCTCTCCGGTGAGCAGCAGCGTGGGCAGACGCTGACGGTGCAGCGCGGGCCAGTAGTCCGGCTGCACGCCCAGGCCCAGGGTCTCCAGCGCTCCGGCCAGGCCCTGCGCCGTGCACGCCTTGCGGCGCTCGCGCAGCGCGGCCTGCTCCGGCTCCGGCAGGCGGCGCAGTCCGTCGAAGAGGGGCAGCGCCTCCCACCGCTCCACGAAGGCGTCCACGCCCTTCGCGCGGATGAAGTCCACGAGCTTCGCGTCGGCCTCGCGCCGCTCGGCGCGCTCCTGACGGCGGTGCAGCCCGGGCGAGCCGCTCTCCATGATCAGCCGGCCGAAGCACTCCGGCGCGCCCACCGCGGCGCCCAGCGCCACCCGCGCGCCCTGCGAATAGCCGAGCAGATCCACGTGGCCGCCCAGCTCATGCGCCAGCTGGACCACGGCGTCCACCGTCTCCAGGAACCCGTCGCGCCCCGCCTTCTCCGGCAGCGGCGTGCGGCCGTGGCCGGGCAGGTCCACCGCCACCACGCGCACGGAGCGGCCGAGCAGCGGACGCAGGTGCTCGAACGAAGCGCCGCTGCCGGTGAAGCCGTGCAGCGCCAGGAGCGTATGGGGGCCATCGCCCCAGATGTCATAAGCGAGCGTCACGCCCATGGTCCTTCTCCCAGTGCGGCGGCCATCCGCGCGAAGAGGTGTCGGTGCGCATCCACGTTGGTGGCCCGGTCCACCACGACCTCCACCAGGTGGAGGCCTCCCTCCAGCCCGGTGCGCACCGCCGCGCGCAGGGCCGCGGGCGTCGTGGGCCGCTCGAAGCGAGCACCCGCGAGCGCCGCCGCGTGCGACAGGTCCACGCCGTGCGGCGTGCCGAAGAGGGCCTCGAACTCGTCCGGCTTCGCCACCTGCGCCAGCGGCAGGAAGGAGAAGATGCCGCCGCCGTCGTTGTTCACCACCACGACCGTCAGGGGCACGCGCGCCCGCGCCGCGGAGACGAGCCCGCCCACGTCATGCAGGAGCGCCAGGTCGCCGGACAGGAGCACTGCGGGCCGTCCCGCCGCCGCGGCCATGCCCGCCGCGCTGGACACGATGCCGTCGATGCCGTTGGCCCCGCGGTTCGCCAGCACGCGCAGCGGCACGCCGCCACCGTGGGCGAACGCGTCCACCGCGCGGATGGGCATGCTGCTGGACACGAAGAAGAGCGCGTTCGCCGGCAGCGCCGCCACCACCTCGCGCGCCAGCCGGGGCTCGGTCAGCACGTCGGGCTGTTCGCCGAGCGCCTGCTCCAGCGCGTTGCGCGCCACCCGCTCCGCGTTGACGAAGTCCTGCGCCCAGCGGCCGGGGCCTCGCGACAGCCCTTTCGTCAGCGCACGGCACGCGAGCACCGCGTTGCCTTCCAGCACTCGCGTGGCCCGGTGCGCCGGGTCGTACAGCGCGCCCTCGTCGCTGAAGACGGTGATGTCCGCGCCGGAGGTGTCCAGCCACTGCTGCGGCGACTTGGGCGTCAGGCCTCCACCGAAGCGCAGCACCAGCTCCGGCGTGTGGCCGCGCGCGAACGGCTCATGGCGCAGGAGCGCGTCGTAGAGCGACACGGTCAGCGGGCCGCCTCCATAGCGCGCCTGCGACGTGGCCTCCGCGAGCACCGGGTAGCCCGTGGCCAGGCTCAGCGCGGTGATGGCCTCCGCGAAGCCGTCGTCCTCGTCGCGGGGGCCGCACACGATGACGCCGCGCCCGGTGGCGGCGATGCGCGTGCGCACGTCCTCCAGCGCCGCCGCATCCGGAGCCCGCGACGACTGCGCGATGAGGGTCAGGGGCGCGTCCGTCCGCCCCTCCCTCGCGAGCGCCGTCAGCTTCTCCGCGCCGAAGTCCTGCGCGATGGGCGCCAGCGGTTCGCGGAACGGCACGTTGAGCTGCACGGCGCCCCGGGGCGCGCGGCACGCGGTGCTCACCGCGCGGGCGGCCGTGGCGCGCAGGTGCGCGATGGCGGGGCTGCTCGCCTCGGGCATGCCCACGTCCGCGAACATCCTCGCGAAGTCACCGTAGAAGCGCGCCTGGGGCACCGTCTGCGGCGCGCCCCAGCCCTGCAGCTCCAGCGGCCGGTCCGCCGTGAGGATGATCAGCGGCACCTGGGCCATGGCCGCCTCGATGACGGCCGGGAAGAAGTGCGCGCCCGCGGAGCCGCTCGTCGCGACGAGCACCACCGGCTGACGCGACTGCTTCGCCATGCCCAGCGCGAAGAAGCCCGCGCTCCGCTCGTCGATGACGGACCAGACGCGCAGGCCCGGCGTGTGCGCGCAGGCGAGCGCCAGCGCGGACGAGCGCGAGCCCGGACACACCACCGCGTGCCGCGCGCCGCCCCGCACCAGCTCCTCCAGGAGCGCTCGCGACCACAGCACGTTGAGGTTGGCGTCCAGGGACATCACCGGCCCCCCAGCGCGCGCAACATCGCCAGACTCTTCATCTCCGTCTCCCGCCACTCGGACTCCGCGCTGGAGCCCGCGACGATGCCCGCGCCCACGAAGAGCCGGGCCTTCGCCCCGCGCACCAGCGCCGAGCGCAACGCCACCACCAGATGCGCACGCCCGGGGCCCACCCAGCCCACCGGTCCCGCGTACCAACCCCGGTCCAGCGACTCGTGCTCCACCAGGAACGACAGCGCGCGCTCGCGCGGCGTGCCGCCCACCGCGGGCGTGGGGTGCAGCGCCGTGACGACCTTCGCGGTGTCCACGCCGTCCGCCAGCTCCGCGCGGATGCCCGTGCGCAGGTGCACCACGTTCTTCAGCGCGAGCACCGACGGCTGCGCGTCCGCGGACACGCTCGCCGCCACCGGCGTCAGCGCCTGGAGGATGTAGCGCACCACCGCTTCATGCTCGCGCCGGTCCTTGTCGCTCGCGTCCAGCGCATCCGCGCCGCCCGGCGCCGCGGACCCCGCGAGCGCTTCCGTCTCCAGCCGGCGCCCGTCCACCCGGCACAGCGTCTCCGGCGTCGCGCCCAAAAAGCCCGTGCCGTCCGGCGCGCGGAAGAGGAACGTCGCGCAGCGCGGGTTCTGCTCGCGCAGCCGCGCCAGCACGTCCACCACGTCGAAGGGCTCCGGCCCCTCCGCCTCCAGCGCCCGCGCCAGCACCACCTTGTGCAACTGGCCCGCGCCAATGGCTTCCACCGCGCGGTCCACCAGCGCCTCGAAGTCCGGCCGCGACGAAGCCGTGCGCAGCGCGACCGGTGCGCCCACCGGGTGGCGATAGGACTGAGGGAAGGACGCTCGCACGCGCTCCAGCCGCGAGCGCACCACGTCCTCCGCGCCCGGCCCCTCCGGCGCGAAGACCGCGACCGCCAGCGCGCTGCCCTCGCGCCACACCAGCACCTCCGGCAGCGTCCAGCGCGCCAGCCCATGCGAGCGCCACTCGCCATCCACCGGCTGCGTGGGGCTGAAGCGCATGCCGCCGAACCAGGGGCCCGGCAACTGGGGAGACACCGCGTCCAGCCACCGCACGCTGTCGTGCCCGAGCGCGCCCAGCACCGCCGCCAGCTCGCCGGGCGCATGCGCCTCGAGCACGCCCGCCTCGCCCCACCCCGCCACCGCCTCGCGCGCCACCGGCCGCTCCCAATACACGGAAGGAACGCCGAGGCTGCCCGCCCCAGCCAACGGATCCACTCCGGGCAGGGGCATCATCCCGGCGACCCATCGCGGGCCCTCAGCGGGACTGAGCGGCGTCATCAGCCATTCTCCTGAACCTCGGGGGATGCGAGTGACATCACCTTCGATTGTCTTCTAAGCGATCTCGGCTATACATGCACCAAGGAGTTCAAAACCGCTTGAACTCCATGGAATCTGAATTCCAGTAACTCCAGCGAGGGAGCCGCCGTGGGAGGCCAGCAACCAGACGACCCAGCCGGGCGGCGTGACCCGGGTGCACACCGCGTCCTTCGCGCAGCGCGTCCAGCCGGAACCCGCGTCCAGGTGGGGGCCGTGGAGGTGGGCGGGCCCGGCTTCGTGGTGATGGCGGGGCCGTGCGCGGTGGAGGGCGCGGAGCAGCTGGAGCTGGCGGCCCGCGCGGTGGCGCAGGCGGGTGCGCACCTCTTGCGTGGGGGCGTGTTCAAGCCGCGCACCAGTCCGTACGCATTCCAGGGCATGGGGGAGCCGGGGCTGAAGCTGTTGGTGGACGCCGGACGGCGCCACGGACTGCCCATCATCAGTGAGGTGATGGAGACCGAACAACTTCCCCTCATGGCGCAGCACTCGGACATCCTCCAGGTGGGCGCGCGGAACATGCAGAACTTCGGGCTGCTGCGCGCGCTGGGGAAGCTGCGCAAGCCGGTGCTGCTCAAGCGCGGGCTGTCCGCCACGGTGCAGGAGTGGCTCAACGCCGCCGAGTACATCCTGGCGGGCGGCAACGAGCAGGTGATGTTGTGCGAGCGCGGCATCCGCACCTTCGAGACCGCGATGCGCAACACGCTGGACCTGGCCGCGGTGGCGTGGGCGAAGGAGCGCACGCACCTGCCGGTCATCGTGGATCCTTCGCACGCGACGGGCATCCCGTCGCTCATCGCTCCCATGTCGCTGGCGGCAGCGGCCTGCGGGGCGGATGGATTGTTGATTGAAGTCCACCCCCGGCCGGAGCAGGCGTTGTGCGACGGTCAGCAGGCGATGTCGCCCGGGGATTTCGCTACGTTGATGCAACGGCTGCCGGGCGTGCTCGCCGCGGTGGACCGTCACCTTTGGACGCCGGCGGGGCCGGCACAGATCGCGGGGGCGCGATGAGCACCGAAGTCCGTCAGATGTTCTCCTCCATCGCCACGCGCTACGACGTGACGAACGAAGTCCTCTCGCTCGGCATCCACCGGCTGTGGCGGCGCTCGGCGGTGAAGCTCAGCGGCGCGAAGGAAGGCAGCCACGTGCTGGACTGCGCGACCGGCACGGGCGACCTGGCGCTGGCGTTCAAGCGCAAGGTGGGCTCCACGGGCCGCGTGGTGGGCACGGACTTCTGCCCGGAGATGCTGGAGAGCGCGCCGGCCAAGGCGGCCAAGGCGGGCCTGGAGGTGGAGTTCCAGGTGCAGGACGCCATGGCGCTCACCCTGCCGGACAACACGTTCGACGTGGCGTCCATCTCCTTCGGCATCCGCAACGTGGATGATCCGGTGCAGTGCCTGAAGGAGATGGCGCGCGTGGTGCGTCCGGGAGGCCGCGTGGTGGTGCTGGAGTTCGGCCAGCCCACGGGCCCGTACGGTGCGCTGTTCCGCTTCTACAGCAAGACGGTGATGCCGGCGATTGGCGGCCTGCTCACGGGCAACCGCGCGGCGTACCAGTACCTGCCCCGCACCGCCGCGGCGTTCCCCGCCGGCGACCGATTCCTCTCCCTGATGGACCAGGCCGGCGCCTACTCCGAGCGCGCCGCCCACCCCCTGCTGTTTGGAACCGCCTACGTCTATGTTGGCACCGTCCGTTGAGGCACGACGCCTCCTTGTTTCTCAAGTCGTCGCGTCGGTAGACCCCAGACTCCAGCAGGCGCTCCAGGGGGCCCTCTCGTCCCCGGGGCCCTGCCCCCGCCCCGTGGGCGCGCAGACCGTCGTCATCGCGGGGCACCGCGCGGCCGGCAAGACGCGCCTGTTGCCGCTCGTCTCGAAGCTGCTCGGACGTCCTGGCCTGGACCTGGACGCGGAGCTGGAGCGCCGGCACGGGCGCCCGCTGCGCACCTGGGTCGCGGAGTCCCCCACCACCTTCCGCACCGCTGAGCGCGAGACGCTGGGCCTGCTGCCCCAAGGCAGCGTGGTGGCGGTGGGCGGCGGCTTCCTGTCGCACCATCCGGAAGCGCTCGCGGGGCACTTCACGCTCGTCGTCCCCGTCACCTTCGACACGTATCGCGAGCGGCTGATGGCGGACACCACGCGCCCGCGGCTGCGCACGGACGTGTCGCTGGAGGAAGAGCTCCACTCGCTGTTCCATGAACGCGAGGCGATGCACGCCCGCGTCCCCACCATCTCCCTGGCGGACTTCCTCCGGGGCTGTCTTGCCCAGGAGCCTGACTGATGGCCACCCGGCGCATCATCACCCTGCCCCCCACCCTCACCGGCGCGGACGCCGTGACCTTCGCGCGCGACGGCCTCAAGCGGGGCGCGGACGTCATCGAGGTGCGGACCGACCTGCACGCGCCCGGCGACATCGATCCGGACGCCCTCGCCCGCGTGATGCCGCTGCTCGTCTCCGAGCGGGGCAAGCCGCTGCCCTCGCCGTGGGTCCAGGCCGCGTGGCGCGTGGACCGCGACGTGGAGCGCGCGCAGGACATGGACGCGCCGCCGGGGAAGCTGCTCGCGTCGCACCACGCGGAAGGTCCGCTGACGACGGCGGAGGCGCTCAAGCGCTGGTCCCGCCCCATTCCGCCGGACGCGCTGGTGAAGCACGTGGAGCCCATGGACGGGCCCGCGCACCTGGACGTGCTGCTTCAGACGCAGGCCGCGCTGTCCCAGCGCTTCGGCGCCGAGCGCGTCACCGTGCTGGGCATGGGCCCCGTCGCCATCCCGGCGCGCGCGGTGCTCTCGCGAAGGAACGGCCTGGAGTACGTGGCCATGGGCGGCCCGTGGACGGCGGCCCCGGGACAGCGGCTTTTGGACGACGTGGTGCGCGAGCACCGCAAGGCGAAGGACCCGCACGCGCTGCGCCTGGGCATCCTGGGCACGGCCATTCCGCACTCGCGCTCGCCGCGCATCCACCGCCAGCCGTTTGATCGCATCGACCTGGCGGAGGACGCGCCGGTGGAGGCGGTGGTGGACGCGATGCTGCCGCACTACGCGGGCTTCGCCGTGACGAGCCCGTTCAAGATGCGGCTCGCGAAGCACACGGGCTCTTCGTTGGACGCCATCAACACGCTGGTGCGCCGGGGTTCGCGGTGGGAGTCCTTCAACACCGACACGGAAGGCGCCCGCGCGGTGCTGGAGCGCCTGGGCTCGAAGGTCGTGGCGGTGCTGGGCGACGGCGGCTCCACGCAGGCCCTGCGGCTGGTGGCCGCTGAACACGGACTTGCCCTGCGGGTCGTCAAGCGCGCGGAGATCCAAGCACCTCTGTCCGGGGATTGGGTCTGGACGTGGCCGGACCGCGTGGCCACCCCCGAAAACCTGAGATTCCAGGGGGCACGCGTGGCGGTGATCGCATACGGTGCGCCCGGCCGGCGCGTCGCCGCGGAGATCGTTCGCCGCGGGGGCACCCCTCTCCTGCTAGGTGCGGCGTGGTTCGTCGCCCAGGCCCGGCGGCAGCGACAACTCTGGGAAACGGCGACATGAATACCTTTGGCACCCTCTTCCGGTTGACCACCTTCGGCGAAAGCCATGGCCCCGCGCTGGGCTCCGTCATCGACGGCTGCCCCGCGGGCGTTCCGCTCACGCGCGAGATGATCCAGGCGGCGCTGGACCGCCGGCGTCCCGGGCAGTCCGCCCTGGTGACCCCGCGCAACGAGCCCGACACCGTGGAGATCCTCTCCGGCGTCTTCCAGGACAAGACGCTGGGCACGCCCATCGCGGCCATCGTGCGCAACGCGAACCAGCGCTCGCAGGACTACAACCAGCTGGCCAGCGTGGACCGGCCAGGCCATGCGGACGCCGTGTGGCGCGAGCGCTACAAGCACCGCGACCACCGGGGCGGCGGCCGCACCAGCGGACGTGAGACGCTCTGCCGCGTCATCGGCGGCGCCATCGCGGAGGCGTACCTCGCGCGCGACCTGCCCTCGATCAGCACCGTGGCCTACGTCTCCCAGGTAGGCGAGCTGGTCGCTCCCGTTCCGGCGCCGGGCCTCACCCGCGCCATGGTGGACGCGCACCCCACCCGCTGCCCGGATGAAGCCGTCCGTGAAGAGATGGCCCGTCAGATCCTCGCCGCGAAGGAGGCCGGGGACAGCCTGGGCGGCTCCATCGACGTGCGCGTGGAGGGCCTGCCCGTGGGCCTGGGCGAGCCCATCTTCGGCAAGCTCAAGGCGCTCATCGCGCAGGCGCTGGGCAGCATTGGCGCCGTCACCGGTGTCGTGTGGGGCCCGCCCGACCTGTTCCAGCGCATCGGCCAGCCCGGCACGAAGTTCCACGCCGTGAAGGACGCGTACGGCGGCATCCAGGGTGGGCTCGCGAATGGTGAGCCCATGCAGGTGCGCGCCTTCTTCAAGCCGCCCGCGACGCTGGCGGATCACGCCAAGGGCGGCCGTCACGACCCGTGCATCATGCCCCGCGCCGTCCCGGTGCTGGAGGCCATGGTGTCGCTCGTCATCGCCGACCTCGTCCAGCAACTCAACGCCCGCCCCCACTCCGCATGAGCCCGCTTCCTCCCGGTTCCTACAGCCCCCCCAACGATCGCTGGGGTTCCTTCACGAAGCTCGTCACCAGGCTGCCCGAGGGCAGCGTCGCCGTGGTGGACCGCACCGTCGCGCGCTTCCACCCCACGCTCATCCCCGCCATCGAGGCCCGCAAGCCGCGCGCCATCATCCAGCTGGTCGGCGGTGAGCGCGCCAAGAGCCTCATCTCGCTCCAGAAGGTGCTCGCGGGCGGCATCACGCTGCCGCGCTCCGGCACGCTCGTCGCCGTGGGCGGTGGCACCGTGGGCGACGTGGCCACCGTGGCCGCGCACCTGCTCAAGCGCGGCGTGCGGCTGCTGCAGGTGCCCACCACGCTGCTCGCGGCGGTGGACAGCAGCCTGGGCGGCAAGGGCGCGGTGGACCTCGTCGTGCGCGGCCGCGTGGTGAAGAACCCCGCGGGCGTCTTCCATTACGCGGATGAGACGTGGCTGTGCCCGGAGCTGTACGCCACGCTGTCCGACGCGCAGGTGCGCGAGGGCTCCATCGAGGCGTGGAAGATGGTCGCGTCGCTGGATGCGTCCCTCTTCAAGCGCTACGTGCGCACGCCGCCGAAGCTGGAGAAGCTGGTGAAGGACGCGCGCGGCCTGAAGGAAGGCGTCTGCGCGAAGGACCCTTACGAGCACCAGGGACTGCGCCGCGTGCTCAACTTCGGCCACACCTTCGGCCACGTGCTGGAGAGCCTGTCGCGCTTCAAGCTGTCACACGGCGACGCGGTGGGCCTGGGCATCCTCTGGGCCCTGGATGTGGGCCGGCACCTGGGCATCACCCCGGAGCCCGTGGCGCATGAGGTGGAGCGCGCGCTGGCCCGGGGCCCGGGCGTGCTCGGCCGCGACCGCGCCGCGGAGATCGCCCAGCGCGCGCCGCTGAAGGACGTGGTCGCGCTGCTGGACGCCGACAAGAAGGCCGGCGCCAACGGCGAGCTGCGCATGGTGCTGCTCACCGCCGTGGGCACCGCCGAAGTCGTGGATGTGATGCCGAAGACGTGGCGGGCCCTGTGGCCCGCCTGGACCCGTGGAGCCCGCCCTTGAGCCACGCCTCGCCGAGCCGCCTCACCGTCGACCCGAGCGCCTTGAGCGCCTCACCGCTCACCCCGCCCGTGTCGAAGTCGGACGCCCAGCGAGCCCTGGTGTTGGGACACCTCACGGGCGCCTGGCCGCTGCCGTCGGTGCAGGCGGAATCGGACGAGGACCTTCCCGCCGACGTGCGCGTGCTGCGCCGGGGTGTGGAGGCCCTGCGCCTTCCCCCTGGCCCCGTGCGCGACGTGGACTGCGCGGACGGCGGCGCCCCCTTTCGCATCCTCGTCACGCAGGCCGCGGTGACGCCCGGCGCGCGCGTGCGCTTCACCGGCACGCCCCGCCTGGGCGAGCGCCCGCACGGTCCGCTCTTCACGTCGCTGAAGCAGGCCCTGGGCCCCGCGGGCCTGACGCTCACCGAAGGCGCCCCGTGGCCGGTGGAGCTGCACGCGCCCCAGGACACCACGAAGCTCGCGCCGGTGTTCCGCGTGCCGGGCGCGCAGAGCAGCCAGTACGCCTCCAGCCTGCTCCTGGGCTGCGCGGAGCGCTTCCTCCGGGAGAAGCGCGCGTGGAGCGTGGAGATTGAAGGCTCGCTCACCAGCGCTGGCTACATGGACCTCACGGTGGCGTGGCTGCGCCGCTTCGGCTTCACCGTGGAACAGTCCGAAGGTCACTATTCCGTCACGGGTTATCAGGCGCCCGAATCCGTCCCATCACTGCCAGGCGACTGGTCCTCGCTGGGCTACCTGGTGCTCATCGCCTGGCGCACGGGCGGCACGGTGGAGCGCGCGGAGCCCCAGAGCGCCCACCCGGACCAGGCGATCCTCCGGCTGGCCGCTGAAGTGGGCTTGAAGATGCTCCCGTCGGGCGCGCCCAACACGTGGCGCTTCGAGGGCGAAGCCACGGGCGAGCTGCGCGCGACGGGCAAGGAGTGCCCGGACCTGCTGCCCACGCTGGCGGCGCTCGCGTGCGTGCTGCCCCGGCCCACCACGCTCAGCGACGTGGGCATCCTGCGGGTCAAGGAGAGCGACCGGCTGGAAGGCATCCGCACGTTGGTCGCAGCCTACGGTGGCACCACGGAACTGTCGGCCGGAGCCGACAGTGAGACGCTCCGCATCCTCCCGCCGAAGGTGAAGCCCGCGCGCTTCACCATGGACAGCCGGGGTGACCACCGCCTGGCGATGTCCGCGGCCACCCTGTGTGTGCTGTCCGGGGTGCCTCTGGATCTGACGGGGCCGGAGTGCGTGGAGAAGAGCTTCCCGGGCTTCTGGCGGCAGCTCGCGCGGGCCGGCGTCCGCTATTCCTGAGCGGGCGCGCGGACCGGAAACTTCGCCTCTAAGACTTATCGTTCTTTTTTGTTGAAAGCGTCCGCCGCCCTGTGAAATCTCCGCCCATGCCCAAGGACACGCTGACCGTCACCGACAATCGGACCGGGAAGACGTACGAGATCCCGATCGAGAACGGCTGTATCCGCACCCCCGACCTGCGCCAGATCAAGACCGGCAGCGATGACTTCGGTCTGATGGGTTACGACCCCGCGTTCCTGAACACGGCGAATTGTAAGAGCGCCATCACGTTCATCGACGGCGACAAGGGCATCCTCGAGTACCGCGGGTACCCCATCGAGCAGCTCGCGGAGAAGTCCTCCTTCCTGGAGGTGGCCTACCTGCTGCTGAAGGGCGAGCTGCCCACGCAGAAGGAGCTGGAGAACTTCACGTTCAACGTGACCCACCACACGCTGGTGCACGAGAACATCAAGTCCTTCATCGACGGGTTCCGCTACGACGCGCACCCCATGGCGATGCTGGGCTCCACGGTGGCGGCGCTGTCCGCGTTCTACCCGGACGCGAAGAACATCAAGGACGCGCGCAGCCGTGAGATCCAGATCACGCGCCTCATCGCGAAGATGCCCACCCTGGCCGCGTTCTCGTACCGCCACGCGATGGGCCTGCCGTTCGTCTACCCGGACAACGACCTGTCCTACGTCGCCAACTTCCTGGCGATGATCAAGCGCATCGGCACGAGCGCCTTCAAGGTGCACCCCACGCTGGAGAAGGCGCTGGACGTGCTCTTCATCCTGCACGCGGACCACGAGCAGAACTGCTCCACCACGTCCGTGCGCACGGTGGGCTCCTCGCAGGTGGACCCCTACTCCGCGGTCGCCGCGGGCGTGGGCGCGCTCTACGGCCCGCTGCACGGCGGCGCCAACGAGGCGGTCCTCCGCATGCTCCGCGAGATTGGCAGCAAGGCCAACATCCCGGAGTTCATCAAGCAGGTGAAGGGCGGCGAGGGCGAGAAGAAGCTCATGGGCTTCGGCCACCGCGTCTACAAGTCCTACGACCCGCGCGCGAAGGTCATCAAGCGCGTGGCGGACGAGGTCTTCGACGTGACGGGCAAGAACCCGCTGCTGGAGATCGCGCTCGAACTGGAGCGCATCGCGCTCGAGGACGAGTACTTCGTGAAGCGCAAGCTGTACCCGAACGTCGACTTCTACTCGGGCCTCATCTACGAGGCGATGGGCTTCCAGGCGGAGATGTTCCCCGTGCTGTTCGCCATCCCCCGCACGGTGGGCTGGTGCGCGCAGTGGGAGGAGATGGTGACGGACAACGAGCAGAAGATCGCCCGTCCCCGTCAGGTCTTCACCGGCGCCGCGCGCCGCGACTACGTGGCGCAGGACAAGCGCAAGTAGTCACCGGCTGACACAGCCGCTGAAGCACGAAGGGGCGTAGGACTCGAAGCTCGGGTCCTCCGCCCCTTTCGCTTTGCGGGGCCCTACCCGTGGGCCGCCGCGGCGCCCCCCGGCTCGCTGTAGAGCGCTTCGATGACGTCCGCGTACTTCTGCTCCACCACCTTGCGGCGCATCTTCATGCTGGGCGTGAGCTCCCCGCCGTCGATGGTGAACTCCCCCGGCAGCACGCGGAAGCGCTTGATGGTCTCGAAGCGCGACAGCTTCGGGTTCACGTCCCGCTCGAAGGCCTCCTGCAGGTGCTGCTGGAGCCGCGCGTCCTTCGCCAGCGTGGCCACGTCCTCCGGCCAGCCCTTCTCCCGCGCCAGCTTCCGCGCCCGGTCCGGCTCCAGCGTCACCAGCGCCACCAGGTAGTTGCGCCGGTCGCCCACCACCAGCACGTGCCCCACCGGGGACACGGCCTTGAGCAGCTCCTCGATATTGGCGGGGGATGTCTTCTTGCCGCCGGAGGTGACGATGATCTCCTTCTTGCGCCCGGTGATGCGCAGGAAGCCCTCCGAATCCAGCTGCCCCACGTCACCCGAGTGCAGCCACCCGTCCGCCAGGAGCTCCTGCGTGGCCTCCGGGTTGCGGTGGTAGCCCAGGCACACGTTGCCGCCCTTCACGAGGATCTCCCCGTCCTCCGCGATGCGCACCTCCACGCCCAGCATGGGGCGGCCCACCGTGCCCATCCGGGCGCACTCGGCGGTGCTCACCGTGGCGGGGCCGGACACCTCCGTCATGCCCCAGACCTCCAGGAGGACGACGTCGATGGAGGCGAAGAAGTCCAGCACGTCCCGGCCAATGGGCGCCGCCGAGGTGGCGAACAGCTTCGCCTTCTCCAGGCCGATGCGCGTCTTCAACGGCTGGAACACCAGCCGCTGGGCCAGCGCGAACTTGGCCTCCATGAACGACGGGACGCGCTCCTGGCTCAGCACGCGCGTGTTGCGCTCCAGCGCGGTGGCGCGGGCCCACTCCACCAGCCGGCGCTTCAGGGGCGGCTGCGCGGCCAGGCCTTCTTCCGCCTTCGTCTTGAACTTCTCCCAGACGCGCGGCACCGCGAAGAAGATGGTGGGGCGCACCTCCGTGAGGTTCTTGCCCAGGGTATCCAGCGAGTCCGCGAAGTACACCTGCGTGCCCAGGCGCAGCGGGCTGTGCAGGGAGACGATCTGCTCCGCGATGTGCGACAGCGGCAGGTACGACACCAGCCGCTCGTCCTCCATGTCCCGGAAGCCCAGGGTGTCGCTCAGCTGCTTGGACGTCCAGGCGAGGTTCCGGTGGCTCAAGGCCACACCCTTGGGCTGACCGGTGGTCCCGGACGTGTAGATGAGCGTGGCCAGCCCATCCGGGTGGAGCGCGTGGACGCCGTCCCAGTACGGGGCCTCGTCCGCCTTCGCGCCGGAGGCCAGCACGTCCGCGTAGCGCAGCACGCCCTCGGGCAGCGGCGTGGGCGCGTCCACCACGATGAGGTGCTTGAGCGCGGGCAGCCGCTTCTGGACCTCCAGGCCGGTGGCCAGGTGCTTCGCGTTCTCCACCAGCAGGAAGCGCGCCTCGCAGTGGCCCAGGATGTAGACGAGCTGATCCACGCTGCTGGTGGTGTAGAGCCCCACCGGGATGCCGCCCAGGGCCATGGCCCCCAGGTCCGCGACGTGCCACGCCTCGCGGTTGAAGCTCAGGATGCCCAGCGGGTCGCCGTCCCGGAACCCCCGCGCGTGCAGCCCCAGGGCGAAGCGCTTGACGCGCTGGGCATAGTCGAACCACGAGGTGGGGACATAGGCGCCTCCATGGCGGGACCAGAGCGCCGGGCGGTGTTCCAGCCGCGCGGCCTGGTCATGGAGCGCATGCAGCATCGTCTTGGGCAGGTCCATCTGGCGAAACGTAGTGGAAGCTCCCCGCCCGTTCCACGTCCCCCCGTCTCAGGCGTTGACAGCATGTTCACCGGCTTTGTATGCCGCGCCCGACCATGAGCATCGACTTCACCTGCCAGAAGTGCGAGGCCAGCTTCGAGTTGGAAGCCCAGGACCTCATCGAGGGGACGGAAAAGATTGTCTGTCCCCACTGCGACGCGAAGGCGCCCGCCAACCTCTCCGAGGACTTCGTCGCCGCGCTCACGGAGATGCGCGCGCAGATCGCCACCCTGAGCAAGAAGTTCGCGGTGACGATGACGCTCGAAGCCGAGGAGCTCGAGGACGAGCTCGACGACGAGGACGAAGACGAGGAGGAGTCCGACGAGGACGAAGACCTCGACGAGGATGAGGACGACGAGGAGTCCGAGGACGACGAGGACTACGACGACGAGGAGACCGAGGACGACCGCTAGTCGCCTCGCGCCCCTTCTTCCCGGCTGCCCGCCCGCCCTCCAACCGGGTGGGCCAGGGCCCGGGGGCCGCTCGCGACGGCGGAGGGGCGGTGCCCTCCCGGTGAAGGGAGAGGTGCGTAGCTTAGGGATGTGAAAACGTCCAACCGCGCCAACTTCTTCGTCGCTCCGTTCACGGCCGTGGTGCTGGCGCTGGGGGGAGCGTTGTTCCTTCCCGCGTTCGGGATCCCCGGCGCCATCGCCGCCTCCGACAAGGCGGAAGGGAAAAAAGAGAAGCCCTGCGTCACCGAGAAGGGCAGCGACCCCAAGGCCTGTTCGGAGCTGGTGGAGCTGGAAGTGAAGGACGTGGTGCCCTTGATGGAGGCGCAGACGCACGCCGTCGTGCTGACCACCAAGGACGGGGAGACGGTGCTCCCCCTCTTCGTGGACGAGGGCGCGGCGGTCTCCATCGCCTTCCGCCTCGCGGAGCGTCCGCCCCCGCAGCCCCTGTCCCAGGACCTGCTGGACGACGTGGTGAACAAGCTGGGCGGCAAGGTCACGGAGGTCCGCATCGACGACCTGCGTGACAACGTCTACTCCGGCCGCGTCTTCCTCCAGCAGGGCAAGAAGGAGCTGGCGCTGGACGCGCGGCCTTCGGACTCCATCGCCATGGCCATGCACAGCCAGGCCCGCATCCGCGTGACGCGCAAGGTGCTGACCCTGGCGGGCATCACCCGCGCGGAGATTGAAGCCCTCCAGAAGCAGCAGGACCTGGGCGTGGGCGGCAGCGGCGGCCTGGGTGAGGAGGACATGGGGCCCCTGCCTCCGCCGCCTCCCATGGGCCCCAGCGCTGGCCACCCGAAGCCTCCCTCGGAGGACATCGGCATGGACCACGCCACGACGCCGCTGATGGAGCCCATGGGCAAGGGCCAGGAGATCGACCTCTAGCCGTCCGCGAACAGGCCCGCCCTGGAACGATGAAAGCCCGGCCCCCCCTCCCAGGGTAGCCGGGCTTTCTTCGTCTCAAGCGTCTGAGAGCCACGAATGGCGTGCGCCGGCTCGCGGTAACTTTCCGCCCAGCGCGTGAGGCGAAGAGTTAGTCCTTCGGGCGCAAGCCTGTCAAGACGCCCACCCCGTTGGGGCTAGGATGGGCGGCTCTATGCGCAAGGCGAAGATCATCTGCACGCTGGGTCCGGCTTCGGACTCCAAGGAAGTCATCGAGGGACTGGTGAAGGCGGGCATGAACGTGGCCCGGCTCAACTTCTCTCACGGGACGCACGACGAGCACCGCCAGCGCGTCCAGCGCATCCGCGCGGCGTCGAAGAAGCTGGGCGTGCCGGTGGCCATCCTCCAGGACGTGCAGGGCCCCAAGGTGCGCCTGGGGCGCTTCGAGGGTGGCCAGCTGATGGTGACGGCCGGTGACACGGTGACGGTGACGACGCGCGCGGTGCAGGGCCAGGGGAAGATCATCCCCACCCCGGTGCGCACGCTGCCCCGGGACGTGGAGAAGGGCCACGAGGTGCTCCTGGACGACGGCAGGGTGCGCCTGCGCGTGCTGAAGGTGAGCGGCCAGGATGTGTCCTGCCGCGTGGAGGTGGGAGGGCTCCTCAAGGACCACAAGGGGCTCAACCTGCCCGGCACGGCCATGTCGGTGCCCACGCTGACGGAGAAGGACAAGGTGGACCTGGCGTTCGGCCAGGAGGTGGGCGTGGACTACGTGGCGCTGTCCTTCGTGCGCTCCGCCCAGGACGTGCGCCAGGCGCGGGCGCTGGTGGCGAAGGGCAAGACGCCCATCATCTCCAAGATTGAAAAGCCCCAGGCGGTGGAGAACCTGGACGCCATCGCCAGGGAGTCGGACGGGGTGATGGTGGCCCGCGGCGATCTGGGCGTGGAGATGCCGCTGGAGCAGCTGCCCGCCATCCAGAAGCGCGCCGTGCGCGAGGTCAACCGCCTGGGCGGCATCGTCATCGTCGCCACGGAGATGCTGGAGAGCATGGTGCTCAACGCCCGGCCCACGCGCGCGGAGGTGTCGGACGTGGCCAACGCCATCCTCGACGGCGCGGACGCGGTGATGCTCTCCGGCGAGACGGCCGCGGGCCGCTACCCCGTGGACGCGGTGGCCACCATGGCGCGCATCGTGGAGGAGACGGAGCGCACCGGCCTCATCACCCTGCCCCACTCCCCCTTCGAGCGCTCCGAGGACCTGGGCACCGGCGTCGCCGCGGCGGCGGTGGCCGCGTCCCGGCAGCTCAACATCGGGACCATCATCGCGTACACGGAGAGCGGCCACTCCGCGCGGCTCATCTCCGAGTTCCGCCCCGGCGCGCGCATCCTCGGCCTGACGCCCAACGCGGACACGGTGAACCGGATGGCGCTGTACTGGGGCGTGACGGGCCACCTGGTGAAGCGCGTCAGCAGCACGGAGGCCATGCTCAAGCAGGTGCGCCGGCTCTGTCAGGAGCTGCGCTTCTGCGAACCCGGCGCACCCTTCATCCTGGTGGCCGGCGTGCCGCTCAACGTGCCGGGCAACACCAACATGATGAGCATCCACCGCATCTGAAGAGCCGCATGCGGTGGAGGCTTACGGGCAGAAGGCCTACAGGACCTTCTGCTCGAAGTCGTAGAGCTTCTCCACGGACAGCTGGCGATAGCGCTCCACGTTGAGGGCCCGGCGGGCGCACTCCCACACCAGGTCCTTGGCGGGGCGCTCCGGCTCCTTCTTCTTGCGGCGCTTCACCTCGGCCTTGATGGCCTTGAGGGCCATCGCCGGGTGGTAGCAGAAGGCGGAGGAGAACAGCAGGTGCCCGCCGAAGGGCACCAGCCGCGCCTCCAGCACGTCGCCCGTGGTCAGACCGGCGATCTGCCGGCGCTCCGTCACGTCGAAGTCCTTGCCGGAGAAGAGCTCGCGCAGGCGCACCATGCCCTTGCCCAGCTTGCGCACCTCGAAGAGGCCGTGGACCGTCTCCGTGAAGCTGCGGAAGGCGTTGGCCTCCTCCGGCGGCGCGGACTGCAGGCGCTGCTCGTACAGCTCCGCGGCCGGCGTCTTGCCCGTGAGCGGCGAGACGCGGTCGTAGAGGTAGTAGTCCAGGAACGACGCCATCCGCAGCTCGAAGAGCTTGTCGTCCTCGAAGACTTCACCGGTGAGGCGGAAGTACTCCGCCTTGGCTTCCAGGAGGTCCGGCTTGCGCGCCTCCGAGCTGCCGAAGGCGATGAGCTGGTCCAGGTACGGCTGGTACGACAACGGGGTCAGCGCGGTGTCCATGGCCGTTGCGAGCTTTCTTCCTACGAACCCGCCATCAGCGTCGCGAAGCGGCTGAACAGGTAGCGCGCGTCGTGAGGGCCGGGCGAAGCCTCGGGGTGGTACTGCACGCTGAAGGCCCGCGCGTCCGGAACGGCCAGGCCCTCCACCGTGCCGTCATTCAGGTTGATGTGCGTGACGACGGCCTTGCCCTTGAGGCTGGCGTCATCCACCGCGAAGCCGTGGTTCTGCGCGGTGATCTCCACCTTGCCCGTGGTGAGGTCCTTCACGGGCTGGTTGCCGCCGCGGTGGCCGAACTTCATCTTGTACGTCCGGCCGCCCAGGGCCAGCGCCATGATCTGGTGCCCCAGGCAGATGCCGAACACCGGCACCTTGCCCAGCAGCGCCGCCACCGTGCGGTCCGCGCCCTTCACCGCGGCCGGGTCGCCGGGGCCGTTGGCCAGGAAGACGCCGTGCGGCTTCTTCGCCAGCACCTGCTCCGCCGTGAAGTGCGACGGCACCACCGTCACGCGGCAGCCCACGTCCACCAGGTACTGGAGCATGGAGCGCTTGAGGCCGTAGTCGTACGCGATGACGTCGTACTTCAGCTCCGGCTCCGGGCGCTTGTCACCGGGGGCCAGGAACACGTCCGGCGACGGCGTGGTGAAGACGTAGGGCTCCTTGCAGGACACGCCCGTGGCCAGGTCCAGGCCCTCCATGCCCACGGCGGTGCGCGCGCGCTCGGACAGGGCGGCGGCGGACACGTTCTCCGTGGAGATGATGCCCGTCTGCGCGCCGTGCGTGCGCAGGTGGCGCACCAGCCGGCGGGTGTCCACGCCCTCGATGCCCACGCGGCCGTGGCGCGCGAGGTACGCGTCCAGCGTCTCCTGCGAGCGCCAGTTGGAGGGCGTCTTCGTCAGCGAGCGCACCACCATGCCCACCGCGTGCGGCAGCCCCGCCTCTTCATCCGTCGCGTTCGCCCCGATGTTGCCCATCTCCGGGTACGCCATCGTGACGATCTGCCCCACGTACGAGGGATCCGTGAGGATCTCCTGGTAGCCGTACATGGACGTGTTGAAAACCACCTCGCCCACCGTCTCGCCGGAAGCGCCAAAGGCGCGACCCTCGAACGTGGTGCCATCCGCCAGTGCGAGCACCGCCCGCTTCGTCATCACCGCGACTCCTTGAGCTGACCGTCCTCGAACACACACCGGCCGCCCACCCACGTCTGCGTCACGCGGCCCTTCAGCGTGCGCCCGTGGAAGGGCGTGTTGCGACTGCGGGAATAGAACCGGTGGGCATCCACCGTCCACTCCTCAGAAGGGGACAAAAGAGTGATGTCCGCCGGGGCACCAGGCGCCAGGTGACCGCCCGGCAGGCCGAATACCCTCGCCGGCCCGTCCGACAGCAGCTCCACCGCCCGGCGCGGGGTGAGCACGCCCTCGTGCACCAGCGCCAGCGTGAGCCCCAGGGCCGTCTCCAGCCCGACGATGCCGTTGATGCCCTTCTCGAACTCCACCAGCTTGTCGGACACGCCGTGCGGCGCGTGGTCCGTGGCGATGGCGTCCACCGTGCCATCCACCAGCGCCTCGCGCAGCGCCTTCACGTCCACGTCGCCGCGCAGGGGCGGCGCCATCTTCGCGTGGGTGTCGTAGTCCCCCACCGCCCGGTCATCCAGGGTGAAGTGATGCGGCGCCACCTCGCAGGTGACGCGCAGGCCGCGCTGCTTGGCCTCGCGGATGAGCCGCACGCTGCCCTCGCAGGACACGTGCGCCACGTGCAGCCGCCCCTTCGTCTCCTCCAGGAGCACCAGGTCGCGCGCGACCATGGCCACCTCCGCGGAGGACGGAATGCCGCGCAGGCCCAGCCGCGTGGACGTGGCGCCCTCGTGCATGGCGCCGCCGGCGGACAGGGTGAGGTCCTCCTCGTGCACCATCACCGGTACGTCGAACTGGGTGGCGTACTGGAGCACGCGGCGCATCAGGCCCGCGTTCATCACCGGGCGGCCGTCGTCGGTGAGGGCCACGCAGCCGGCGCCAATCAGCTCGCCTGCTTCCGACAGCTCCTCGCCCTTGAGCCCCTTGGTGATGGCGCCCGCCGGGTACACGTGGCACAGGCCCGCGTCCCGAGCGCGCGACAGCACCAGCTCCGTGACGAGCGCGCTGTCGTTCACCACCTTGGTGTTGGGCATGGCGACCACGCCGGTGAAGCCGCCCGCCACCGCCGCGCGGCAGCCGGTGAGGACCGTCTCCTTGCCCTCTTCTCCCGGCTCGCGCAGGTGCACGTGCAGGTCGATGAAGCCCGGCACCAGCCACTTGTCCGTGGCGTCCACCACCCGCGCGTCCTTCGGTGCGGGCAGCGGGGCCTCCGACACCTGGGCCACCCGGCCGTCCGTCACGAGCACGTCGCGAACACCGTCCACGCCATTGCGCGGGTCGATGACGCGCGCCCGCTGGAAGAGCACTGGGGTCATGATGCGCACGCCTCCAGGATGGCCCGGCGCACCGCGACGCCGTTGGCCACCTGCTCCAGGATGACGCTGCGAGGCCCGTCCGCCACCACCGGCGACAACTCCACGCCGCGGTTGATGGGGCCCGGGTGCAGCACGAGGGCGTCCGGCTTCATCCGCTCCGCGCGGGCGGGCGTGATACCGAACAGCCGCGAGTACTCCCGCTGGGACGGCAGGAAGGCTTCCGACATGCGCTCCGTCTGCAGCCTCAGGCACATCACCGCGTCTGCTTGCGGCAGCACGGCGTCGAGCTGGTGCGTCACCTCTCCGCCCATCTCCTCCAGCCCTGGCGGCAGGAGGGTGGGCGGTCCGCAGAGCACGACCCGGGCCCCCAGCGCCTTCAGGCACAAGAGATTGGAGCGCGCCACGCGGCTGTGCAGCACGTCGCCGACGATGAGCACCGTGCGCCCGTCCAGGCGGCCCCAGCGCTGGCGCAGGGTGAAGGCGTCCAGCAGGGCCTGGGACGGGTGCTCATGCGCGCCGTCGCCCGCGTTCACCACCGCGCACTTCACGTGCCGGGCCACGAGCCCCGGCGCGCCGGAGGAGCGGTGACGGATGACGATGACCGCCGGCCCCATGGCTTCGATGTTGCGGGCGGTGTCCAGGAGCGTCTCCCCCTTGGACACGGAGGAGCCCGCGTAGCTCCAGTTGAGGACGTCCGCGCCCAGCTTCCGCGCGGCCACCTCGAAGGAGGAGCGCGTCCGGGTGGAGTCCTCGAAGAAGAGGTTCGCCACGACGCGGCCCCGCAGTACGTGCGAGGCATCCGGTCCGCCGGGCAGGTGTGCCTGGGCGCGGTCGAGCAGCGCTTCCAGCTCGTCCCGCCGCCAGCCTGCGATTCCGAGAAGATGTCTCATGGGCCGGGGCCGCCGCGTACCGCGCGCCGCACGTTGCGTCAAGCACGGCGCGTGGTGGCCGTCCGGCCAGCGTCCGTCAGCGCACCGGTTCGAAGAACCGGTCCACCCGCAGGCCCGTGCCGCCGAACAGGTTGCCCAGCAGGCCGCCCCAGCCGAGCGACAGCCAGACGACCATGGCCTTGCCCTTGATGTGGCCGTACGGCACGTAGGCGACCTCGGCGCCGCCCGGACCGCCCAGGTTGTAGCGGCTGTCCGCGCTGTTGTCCCGGTTGTCGCCCATCACGAAGACGCTGTTGGCGGGCACCGTGTAGGGGCCCTCGTGCTCGCGGCCCGGCAGGCGCATGGGGTGCTGGAGCGACGAGTGCACCACGTCGCCCAGGGTCTCCCGGTAGAGCACCTCTTCCTGGTCGAACCAGCGGCCCGTCAGGTCGTCCTGGTTGTGCACCACGAAGTCCGGCGTCACCAGCGTGCGCGGCTGCGGCTCGCCGTTGATCCGCACCACCCCGTCGACGATCTCCACCGTGTCGCCGGGGATGCCGATGACGCGCTTGATGAAGTCCTTGGACTCGTCCACCGGGTTGTTGAAGACGATGACGTCCCCGCGCTTCGGCTCCCGCACGATGCGGAACGGGACGTAGTTCGTGTACGGGATGCGCACCCCGTAGATGAACTTGTTCACGAAGACCTGATCGCCAATCTGCAGCGTGGGCAGCATGGAGCCGGACGGGATGCGGTACGGCTCGATGAGCACCGTGCGGATGACCACCGCGATGAGCAGCGCCTTGCCGAAGCCGCCCAGGAAGTCCCACACGGACTGCTTGCGGTACGCGCCCAGGTGCTCCTGGGTGAGCTTCTCCAGCGCTTGCGTCTCCGTGCGCAGCAGCTCCGGGTTGCCCGCCACGGACGCGGACTCCACGCGCAGGGCCTGCTCGGTGATGCGGTCCGCCACGGCCGGGGGCACCTTCGTCCCCAGGCGCGCGAGGATGCGCTCGTCCTCGGAGATGAGCTCGTGCGCCTCATGGCGCAGCGTGCGCAAGAGCGACTCCTTCTTGGAGGCGCTGCGCCACACCAGCAGCCCGAAGAAGGCCACCACCATCAGCAGGCCGAAGCCCTTCATCAGGGGCTGGGCCCAGGACGCGGTGCCGGGCGCCATTTCAATCAGCGTGACGTACGGGAGGAACGCCAGGCCCACGCCGCACAGCGGGGCCCAGAGGCTGGTGAGCAGCTCGCGCCACATGAGCTGGCGGCGGGCCTTGAGCTGCTCCGGGGTGCGGCGCGCGGCCATGGCCGCTCCCAGCTTCATGGAAGGACTGGCCGTGCTCATGGGGCTTACTGCTCCGTCTTGAGGACCGCGAGGAAGGCTTCCTGCGGAATCTCCACCGTGCCCACCTGCTTCATGCGCTTCTTGCCCTCCTTCTGCTTCTCCAGGAGCTTGCGCTTGCGGCTGATGTCGCCGCCGTAGCACTTGGCAAGGACGTTCTTGCGCATGGCGGAGATCGTCTCGCGGGAGATGATCTTCGCGCCGATGGCGGCCTGGATGGCCACCTCGTACATCTGCTTGGGAATCACTTCCTTGAGCTTCTCGCAGACCTCGCGGCCGCGCAGGTACGCGCGCTCGCGGTGCACGATGACGGAGAGCGCGTCCACCGGCTCCCCATTGATGAGGATGTCCAGCTTGGCCAGGTCCGCTTCCGCGTAGGCGGACAGCTCGTAGTCCAGGCTCGCGTAGCCGCGCGACACGCTCTTCAGCCGGTCGAAGAAGTCGAACACGACTTCCGCCATGGGCATCTCGTACGTCACCTGCACGCGGGTGCCGCTGGAGCCCAGGTACTTCATGTCCTTCTGCACGCCACGCCGGTCCTGGCACAGCTTCAAGATGGCGCCCAGGTGCTCGTTGGGCACGTGGATGTGACAGGTGAGGATGGGCTCCTCGAACTTCTCGATGTTCTGCGTGGGCGGCAGCTTCGCCGGGTTGTCCACCAGCATCGTCTCACCCTTGCTGGTGGTGATGCGGTAGACCACCGACGGCGCCGTGGTGATGAGGTTGAGGTTGTACTCGCGCTCCAGGCGCTCCTGGACGATCTCCATGTGGAGCAGGCCCAGGTAGCCGCAGCGGAAGCCGAACCCCAGCGCCGTGGATGACTCCGGCTCGTAGGTGAAGGCCGAGTCGTTGAGCGTCAGCTTCGCCAGCGCGTCGCGCAGGTTCTCGTAGTCCGCGGAGTCCACCGGGAAGATGCCGGAGAACACCATCGGCTTTACTTCCTTGAAGCCGGGGAACGGCGCCTCCGTGGGGCGCGCCTCCTCCGTCACGGTGTCGCCGACCTTCGCGTCCTGCAGCTCCTTCACGTTGGCGACGAGCACGCCCACCTCGCCCGCCATCAGCTGCTGCACCGGGCGCGAGAACGGGCTGAACACGCCCAGCTCCTGCACCTCGAAGACCTTGTTGTTGCTGAACATCTTGATCTTCTGCTTCAGCTTCAGCGTGCCTTCCAGCACGCGCACCAGCGTCACCACGCCCCGGTAGTTGTCGTACCAGGAGTCGAAGACGAGCGCCTTGAGCGGCGCGGTCGGCGAACCCTGCGGCGGCGGCACGCGCTTCACCACCGACTCCAGGATGTCGTGGATGCCCAGGCCCTCCTTCGCGGAGGCCGGCACCGCGACGGACGCGTCGATGCCGATGACGTCTTCAATCTCCCCGCGCGTGCGGTCCACGTCCGCGGAGGGCAGGTCGATCTTGTTGATGACCGGGATGATTTCCAGGTTGTGATCCAACGCCATGTAGACGTTGGCGAGCGTCTGCGCCTCCACGCCCTGCGTCGCGTCCACGACGAGCAGCGCGCCCTCGCACGCGGCGAGGCTGCGGCTCACCTCGTAGGCGAAGTCCACGTGTCCCGGCGTGTCGATGAGGTTGAGGACGTAGTTCTGGCCGTCCTTGGCGGTGTACGTCATCCGCACGGACTGGGCCTTGATGGTGATGCCCCGCTCTCGCTCGATGTCCATGTTGTCGAGGAACTGGGCCTGCGCCTCACGCTTGGTCAGCGTGCCTGTCTTCTCCAGGAGGCGGTCGGCCAGCGTCGACTTTCCATGGTCGATGTGGGCGATGATGCAGAAGTTGCGGATGTGCGCGTTTTCAGCCGGCATGGTCAGGGCGCTCGTCGGTCGCGAAGCGGGCGTAGGTAACACCGAACCGCCTGAAAATCCACGACCGGCGCACACCTGCCCGCCGGGCACTCCACCCACCTGACGCCCGGCATTCCCTTTGATGCGCCCCCCCGGCATCCAGGCCGGGGGGACTCAACGGCCCGGACTTCAGCCCCGGGCGCGGACGGGCCCGGCGGCCTGGTCGCGGAAGAACTGGATCGTGTGGCGCAGGCCTTCCGCCAGCTGCACGGACGGCTCCCAGCCCAGCACCTTCTTCGCGTGCGCCGCGTCGATGCACGAGCGCAGCTGCTCGCCCGGCTTGCCCGGCGCGTGCGCGGCCTTCAGCGAGCTGCCGCCGGCCTGCGCGATGAGCTCGTAGAGCCGGTTGATGTCCGTCTCCACGCCGGTGCCGATGTTCGCGGCGCCCACGTAGTCGCTCTGGAAGGCCAGGTAGTTGGCGCGGGCCACGTCCGGACCGAAGACGAAGTCACGCGTCTGCTTGCCCTCGCCGAAGATGGTGCAGCCCTGCCCCGCGATGACGCGCTGGCTGAAGATGGCCACCACGCCCGCCTCGCCGTGCGGGTTCTGACGCGGGCCGTACACGTTGGCGTACCGCAGGGCCACGTACGGCAGGCCGTACTGCGCCCGGTAGTAGCCCAGGTACAGCTCGCCCGCCGCCTTGGAGACGCCGTAGGGCGACACCGGCCGCTGGGGGTGGTCCTCCCGGGCGGGGAAGTAGTCCTGCTCGCCGTAGATGGCGCCGCCGGTGGAGCTGAAGATGACCTTCTTCACGCCGGACTGGCGCGCGGCCTCCAGCAGGTTCGTCATGCCGCGGATGTTCACGTCCGCGTCGAAGCCGGGGTCCTCCACGCTGCGGCGCACGTCCATCTGGGCGGCCAGGTGACAGAGCACCTGGGGCTTCTCCGTGCGGATGAGCTCCGCGGCTTCCGGACTCCGGATGTCGTGCACGGCCAGCCGCACGCGCGGATCCAGGTTCTCCTTCTTGCCGCTCGACAGGTTGTCCAGCGCGATGACCTCATGGCCATTGCGGAGGAACTCATCGCACACGTGCGAGCCGATGAAGCCCGCGCCGCCCGTTACCAGGACTTTCACGCCGTTCTCCCCAGGCCCGGCCGCCACGGGCCCGGGCCGTCTACCTCGCGTTCACTCGCGCGCGGCCAACCTAAGTCCCAGAGGGGCGAGCGGCAACCTCTCGGAAGTAGGCGATGGTGTCCCGCAAACCATCCTCCAGCTTCACCTTGGGCTCCCAACCCAGCAGCGTGCGCGCGCGCGTGATGTCCGGCTGACGCTGCTTCGGATCATCCTTGGGCAGCGGGTGGTAGACGATCTGCCTACCTCCACCGGCCGCCTCGCGCACGGCCTCCGCGAACTGCTTGATGGTCATCTCGCGCGGGTTGCCGATGTTCACCGGGCCCCGGACGTCCGACAGCACCAGCCGCACCAGGCCGTCCACCAGGTCCTTCACGTAGCAGAACGAGCGCGTCTGGCTGCCGTCCCCGAAGACGCTGAAGTCCTCGCCCTTGAGCGCCTGGCCCACGAAGGCGGGCACCACGCGGCCGTCGTTGAGGCGCATGCGCGGGCCGTAGGTGTTGAAGATGCGCACGATGCGGACGTTCACGCCCCGGCTGCGCTCGTACGCGGCGCTGATGGCCTCCGAGTAGCGCTTGGCCTCGTCGTACACCGAGCGGGGCCCGATGGGATTCACGTTGCCCCAGTAATCCTCCTTCTGGGGGTGCACCAGCGGGTCGCCGTACACTTCCGACGTGGAGGCCATGAGGAACACGGCCTTCTTCTTCTCCGCCAGCTTCAGCGCGTTCTCCGTGCCAATGGAGCCCACGCGCAGCGTTTCGATGGGGAGGTTCGCGTAGTCGATGGGCGACGCGGGCGAGGCCAGGTTGAGGACGAAGTCCACCGGCCCGTCCACCTCCAGCCCTTCCGTGATGTCCTGGTTCACGAACTGGAAGCCCGCGCGCGGCTTGAGCGTGCGGACATTCGCCTCATTGCCCGTGATGAGGTTGTCCACCGCGAGGACGGACTCCGCGCCGTCGTCCAGCAGCCGCTCACACAGGTGCGAGCCCACGAATCCGGCCCCACCCAGCACCACCGCCCGCTTGCCACGCATGCTCGTCACGTCACGCCTCGTTCGTCAGGAGAGTTCGTCGAAGGTCGCCTGGCCCGGCAGCTGCGCTTTGTATTTCTCCAGCACCAGGTCGATGCCCTGCCGGATGTATTCGGCCACGGGCACCTTCGTCTTCTGGTTCAGCGCCTTGAGCAGTTCGTTCTGCTCCGGAGTGATGTAGATGGTGGTGCTGACTTTCTTTCGGGCCATGGCGATACGTGAAAATATATGGAATGACGTGGCCTGCGAAAGCACGGAAGTGAAGCGGCGCGAACATGGCGCCCCACCTGCTCGGGAGGCACCTTGGCTTCTAGCAACCGTTTGATTTTCCTGGGCTTCCTGGCTGCTGGCGCGCTCGCGGGCTGCGCCTCCCAGAAGGCCGCGGAGGCCCCTGACGCAGCGCGCAAGCGCCCCGAGGCGGAGGGCATCCGGGGGAAGCAGGACCCGGGAGAGACCGTCACGGAGCTGGACGCCAACGGCGACGGCCGCACGGACGTGTGGGAGTACCGGCTCAAGGACGCGCTGGTGCGCAAGGAGCTGGACCTGAACTGGGACGGCCGCGTGGACGTCACCCAGTACCTGGATCCGCAGGGCGTGAAGGTCCGCGAGGTGATGGACCTGGACTACGACGGCAAGGTGGACGCCACGTACCACTACACCGAGGGCAAGCGCACCAAGGGCGAGCGGGACCTGAACGGTGACGGCCGCGCGGACTCGTGGCTGTACTACGAGAACGACACGCTCGTGCGGAAGGAGCGCGACGCGAACCACGATGGCCGGGTGGACTACTGGGAGTACTGGGAGAACGGCCAGGTGGATCGCATTGGCGAGGACCTGGACGGCGACGGCACCGTGGACCAGTGGACCCGCAATCCGAACGCGGCGGCGAAGTCCAAGGAGTGAGGTCGGGGGGCCCAGGCCGGCGCACCTTCACGGCGCGCCGGCGGGCGGTACTGCGGGGGACTACGGGGCGCTGGTGCCCGTGCGCCCGTAGGAGTCCTCCAGGCGCACCACGTCGTTCAGCTCGGGGGTGCTGACCTCGAGGATGTCGCAGTCGGTGATGGCGACCATCCGGTGCTTCGTCAGCGGCTTGATGTGGTAGCTCTCACCAGGGTTCATCTCCTTCTCGATGAGGCCCTGGCCCTCGTCCACGACGAAGAGGAGCTTGCCGCTCTGGACGTGGATGGTCTCGTCCTTCACGTTGTGGAACTGGAGGCTCAGCTTGTGGCCGGCCTTCACGTGCAGGAGCTTGCCCACGTAGCGCTCCGTGTGGGCCCAGATGAGCTCGTGCCCCCAGGGCTTCTCCACCCGCTTCGTCGTCGTCATTTGCTTCGTCTCTTCCTTGCCCAGCAGCGCTAGTTCGTGCCGGCCACGTACGCGTCGAGCTGGGTCTCGCGCTTGAAGTCCGTCAGGTACCGACCCGCGGCTTCCTTGCTGGCGAAGCTGCCCATCCGGACGCGGTACCAGGTGCCCTTTCCAGGCACCTCCGCCGCCAGGATATAGGGGGCATAGCCCTTGTCGCGCAACCGCGCGGCGAAACGGTCGGCGTCCTGGCGGCTCTGGAAGGCAGAGAGCTGGAGCGTGAACGCCCCACCCTTCACGGCCTCGGACGGACGCGGCGGCTCCGCGGGCAGCGCCTGGGCCCGGGCGATGGCCTCCTTCATGCCCCCGTCACGCGCGGCGGTGCGGGTGGCGACCGGCGTCTCCTCCACCTTTCCCTTCACCGGCTCCACCACCTTGGCGGGCTCCGGCTTCGCGGCGGCGACCTTGGCGGGCTCTTCGGCCTTGGGCTCGGGCTTGGACTCCGGCTTCGCGAGCGGCTTGCCGTTGGCGATGGCGTCCTCCTCGGCGGCGTCCATCGCGGGCAGCTCGCCCGTGTCGGGGTCCGGCGTGGGGGCCAGGGCGGGCTTCGCGGCGACCTTGGGGGCCTCCGCGGGCTTGGGCTCCGGCTTCGTCTCCGGCTTCACGGCGACCTTGGGGGCCTCCGGCTTCGCGGCGGCCTTGGGCAGCGGCGGCAGGGGCTCCGAGCCCGTCTTGCGGGTGAGCTCGTCCGGGAAGGTGAGCGGCGGCTCCTGGCGTGCGTCGTTGAGGACCTGCGCGTTGGCGTCCAGCGCGGAGAGCAGGTCCGGGGCGGCGGCCGTCTGCGAGTCGCTCGCGAGCTTCTTGCCCACCACCACGCCCAGCACGAACACGGCGCCCATCACGACGATGCCGGCGATCAACAGGCTGACGATCTGCCGGTTGTCCAGCGAGACGTCGAACTTCTCCTTCATCCGGTGGGCGTCACGCATGGCGGGGCAGACCTCGATCGCGCGCTCACGGCCCGTGTAACGGCCTGTAGCGACAGCGTGCGCGCAAGCTACGCCCCACCCCCAGGCGGGTCAAATTCGCGGAGGCAGCGAAGTCCCAGTGCGCGCGAGGCCTGAAGTCCGGCCCCAGCAGCTCCGGCGATGCCTTCAAGAGACGACGCAGGACGCGCCGGGTGGGATCAGACGATCCACCCGCCGCCGAGCACGCGATCCCGGTCGTAGACGACCGCGGCCTGCCCCGGCGTGACGGCGCGCGCGGGCTCGTCGAGCTTCACGGACACCAGCCCGTGCTGCGAGATGTGGATCCGCCCCGGGGCGCCCGCGTGACGGTGACGGATGCGGACCTCCACGGCCTGTTCGGGCGGGGGCGGCCCATCCACCCAGTGCGGCTGGAGCAGGCCGAACTGCGCGCGGCCGGTGCCCTCCGCAGGGCCCACTACGACGCGGTTCGTCTCCGGCTCCAGACGCTGCACGTAGCGCACTTCGCCACCGCCCAGGTTGAGCCCCTTGCGCTGCCCCACGGTGAAGCGGTGGATGCCGTTGTGCGTGCCCAGCACCTTGCCGTCCGGATCCACGACCTCGCCGGCCGGCTGGGGACCGGCGACCTTCTCCACGAACCCGGCGTAGTCGCCGTCGGGCACGAAGCAGATCTCCATGCTCTCCGGCTTGTGGGTGGTGGGCAGGTGGTGGCGCTCGGCGACGGCGCGCACCTCCGGCTTGGTGAGGTGGCCCACGGGGAAGAGCACGTCCTTCAGCTCCTCCTGGCCCAGGGTGAAGAGGAAGTAGCTCTGGTCCTTGGCGGCGTCCACGGCGCGGCGCAGGTGGAAGCGGCCGTCCACCTCCTCCACCTGGGCGTAGTGGCCGGTGGCGAGCCGGGCGCCCAGGGCGCGCGCGCGCTTGAGGAGGAAGTTGAACTTCACGTCGCGGTTGCAGCTCACGCAGGGGATGGGCGTCCTGCCGCCCAGGTACGACTGGACGAACGGGTTGACGACCCGGTCCTGGAAGATCTCCTCGGCGTTGGCCACGTAGAACGGGATGCCCAGCGTCTGGGCCACCGCACGGGCGTCGTCGATGTCGTCCGGACTGCAGCAGCTGCCGCACTTCGCGGCGCCCTCGTAGGACCAGACGCGCAGGGTGATGCCGATGACCTCGTGGCCCTGCTCCTTGAGCAGGGCGGCGGCGGCCGAGGAATCCACTCCGCCACTCATCGCAACGACGACTCGCATGGGGCTCCTTCCTACACGCCCCCAGGCCGCGACGCACGGCCGGAGGCGCTCCAGGCCCCCTCCCCTGCCCTCCGGCCGGGAGGAGGCCCCCGTGTCATGAACCGCGCGCCGCCCAGGCCGTGAGCAGGGAGCAGAGCGCGTCCGTGGTGTTCAGCGACGGGTCGTCGAGCACGGATTCGACAAGGTACCGGGTCGCCTCGCCCACCTTCGGCGAGGGGCCGATGCCCAGCGTCTTCATGATGTCGCCCCCGGTGAGCGCCAGCTCCTTCGCGGACAGCGGGGGCTTCGCGGCGGCCAGCGCCTCCAGCCGCGCGGCCAGCGCCTCTACCGCGGGCAGCCGCTCCGGGGCCTGGACCTGGACGCGGGCCTTCGCCACGGAGAGGAGCGCGGGCAGGTTCACCAGGCCCACCCGAGCAAGCAGCCGGCGCAGCGCGGGGTCCGCATCGTCCACGCGCGTCTCCAGCTTCGCGTGCTCCACGAGCAGGCCGATGAGGTCCGCGGACTTGTTGGGGAACTTCAAACGCAGACACAGCTCCCGGGCCTGCGTCGCGGTGTCGATGTCCGCGAGCAGCGTGGCCATGCGCAGGTCCGCGTCCAGCGGCGCGGCCTGCACGGCGGCGCGGGCGAGCCGGACGGTTTCCGCGTCCGCGTGGGCCACCTCCGGCAGGAACACCGCCATCAGCCCCGTGTCCGCCAGCAGGTGCAGCCCCATCTCCGCGCGGGGGGACAGCAGCAGCTTGAGCAACTCCTCGCGCACGCGCTCCAGCGCGACCTTGCGGAACACGGCCAGGGTCGCGGGGATGGCGTCGCGGGTGTCGGGGTCCAGCGTGAAGCCCAGCACGGCGGCGAAGCGCACGGCGCGCAGGGGGCGCAGGCCGTCCTCGGAGAAGCGCTCCTGCGCGGAACCCACGCAGCGGATCAGCTTCGCGGGCAGGTCCACCTGCCCGCCGAACGGATCCACCAGCTCGCGGTCCAGCGGGTTGTACGCCATGGCGTTGATGGTGAAGTCGCGCCGCGACAGGTCCTTCACGATGTCGCGCTCGAAGGACACGGAGCTGGGGCGCCGGCCATCCAGATAGTCCCCTTCCGAACGGAACGTCGTCACCTCCACGTGGTTGCCGCCGGTGACGACCGTGACGGTGCCGTGCTGGATGCCGGTGGGGATGACCTTGCGGAAGGCGCGCTGGACCTCTTCCGGCAGCGCGCTGGTGGCCACGTCGAAGTCCTTCGGATGGACCTTGCGCACCATGTCCCGCACGCAGCCGCCGACCAGATAGGTGGGGTGGCCCAGCTCGCGCAGGCGGGTGATGACTTCGAGCACGGGCTTCGGAATGTCGGCGTCGTGGAGGTTGGCGATCATGTCCGCAGGGGTGGGAGGAGGCGGGCGCGTACGTTGCCGTCTTCCGGCGGGCCTTGCCACTGCGATGGCCCCCATGACGGCCGGCATACGACAAATGACGTATACGTGGGCGAATGAAAGTCTTCAGGAAACTCCAGCCCACACGCCCCGACAATCATTTCAACGCATCACCTACCGCGGGCACGGTCCAACGGGCCGCCGCCCCCAGCGAGGAAAACCATGTTCAAGGTCACCAGCAACCACACGTTCAAGAACCCCTCCCGCCTGCAGATTGATCAGACGACGCAGGGCAAGAAGAGCGACTACAGCCACGCGGTCAGCGGCGTGAACCAGCTCCTCGACAAGGGCAACTTCGGCATCTCCGACCGGTCCAAGAACAGCGTCATCGACAACGTCAAGAAGGTGGAGACGGGCGCGCGCAGCGAGGTCAACGCGCACCAGCGCGAGGCGCTGAACTTCGGCCGCGACGCCTTCGTGAGCATCAGCAAGGGCCAGTTCAAGCAGGGTGCGGTGGAGGCCCTCGGCTCCGGGCTCAACGCCGCGGCCTCGGGGTTCAAGTCCACGTACACGCCGACGCCGCACGAGAAGCAGGGCATCGCCCCCTGGTGACCCCTGCCTGCTGACAGGCCAGGCATCACGCACGGCGTCTGGCGGGTGCATCTGTTAACGATGCACCCGCCATGTCCGAATCCCGAACCACCGCGGTGCACGTCCACGACGCCTGTGAGGTGTACGTGGGCCGCGCCTTTCGCGCCTGGGCAAAGCCCGGGCCGCTCAACCCCGTGCCCGGCCGCTTCGGCAATCCGTTCAAGCCCGGGGGTGTGAAGACCTGGAAGGCGATGATCCGCACGTACTTCGAGCCGTGGCTGGCGAAGCTGCCCGCGGACGAAGCCGAGCGGATCCGCGACGAGGCCCAGCGGCGCATGGCGCCCGGCCCGGACGCGTTCGAATCCTTCCGCTGGTACCTGGAGCTGCGCACGAAGCACGACGCGGACTTCCTGCGCGACGTGAAGACCTTGCGCGGCAAGCGGCTGGGCTGCTGGTGCAAGCCGGGCCCGTGCCACGCGGACGTGCTGGCCGCGTGGCTGGACTCAGGGCCGCGTCAGTGACGCGCGCTCTCCCGCTCGCGGACCTGCGCGGGCTGGGACGTGAGCCCTGCTTCCACCTGCTTGCGCGTGCCCAGGGCCTCCGACAGCGTCAGGCAGGCCTGGGTGATGGCATTGCGCGCGGCGAGTGAGTCCGCCAGCGGATCCAGCATCACGAAGTCGTGGATCATCCCCTCGTACTGGAGGGCCAGCGCGGGGACACCCGCGTCCACGAGCCTGCGCGCGTAGGCCTGGCCCTCGTCGCGGAGCACGTCGCATTCGCCGTTGAGGATCAGCGCGGGCGGCAGGCCTCGCAGCTGCACGTCGGTCGCGCGCAGGGGGCTGACCGTGGGCTCCGTGCGGACTGTGGAGTCCGGGGCGTAGTTGTCCCAGAACCACTGCATGCCGCTACGGGTGAGGAAGTAGCCGTCCGCGTAGCGCGCGTAGGAGCCCGTGTCGAAGCGGGCATCCGTGACGGGATAGAACAGCACCTGCTGCAGGATGCGCGGACCGCCGCGCTCCTTCGCCAGCAGCGTGAGCGCCGCCGCCAGGTTCCCACCCGCGCTGTCCCCCGCCACGGCGATCCGCTGTCCATCCAGGTCCGCTTCGCCGCCGTTCTTCGCGACCCACTGGAGCGCGGCATAGGCCTGTTCGAGCTGCATGGGGTACTGCCCTTCCGGAGCGGGCGTGTAGTTGATGAACACGACCGCGCACCGGGTGCCCACGGCCAGCTCACGGATCAACCGGTCGTGCGTGTCCTTGTCGCCCAGCACCCAGCCTCCGCCGTGGAGGTAGAGCACCACCGGAAGCTTCTCCGACGCATCCGCGGGCCGCACGATGCGGACGGAGACCTGGCCGTCCGGGCCCACCGGAAGGGAACGGTCCTCGATGCGGGCCGGCTTCCGCGCGCTCTTTCCCGCCTGCACGCTCCGGAGCACGCCACGCGCCTCCGCGGGAGGCAGGGTTTCGAGCGCGGGCCCACCCGCCTTCTTCAACTGCTCCAGGAAGGCACGGGCGTGGGGATCCAAGCCGGAGTCGGAAGGCTGCTTCGTGTCGGTGGGCATGGCGTCTCTCCTCCTGGGCCGAGGATGGCCATGCACGCCCGGAGTGGGAGACGCAGGCACACGGTGGGCTTGTCCGATGCGCCGCATCTGGTATTTACAGTTAGACAGCTATTCCAAGTTTTCCACGGAGAGTGTCATGAGTGAGTCCGCTGTGCTTCGCAGGCCGCGCTTCCGCACGGCCCTGGCGCTGTTGCTGGCCCTCCCCCTGGCCTCCTCGTGCAGCCCGGAGCCTGGGACCGACACGCCGGTCCAGAGCGAGGCGCCCCTGGCGTCTGTCATCACCAACACGTCCTTCGAAACCAACACCAGCGGTTGGTCCAGCTGGCAGGGAACGCTGACACGGGAGGCGCGCACCGGAGCGCCGGACGGGCAGTACGTCGCGCGCGTCACCGTCAGCGGTGCGGCGACGCTCTACTCGCTGGACGGCGCACAGAGCAGCATCCCGAACGCGCCTCAAGGGCAGGCGTATACGGCGACGGCGTATGTCGCCGCGGGAAACAGCGGCACGGTGGGCAAGCCCGTCAGCCTCATCCTCCGGGAGAAGAACGCGTCCGGCACGACGTACAAGCTCTTCACCGCGGACGCGACGCTGACGACCGGCTTCCAGCGGCTCAGCGTAACCGGCACCGTGGAGCGCGTCGGAGACACGGTGGATGTCTACGTCCTCCAGAACCAGGCGACGTCCGGTAATGCCATCCTCGTGGATGCCATCACGCTGGAGACCGCGGGAGGTGGATCGAGTCCGTCGGGCGAGCCGATGCCGGTGGGCGACCTCACGAACTGGCGGCAGGTGTTCACCGACGACTTCACCACCAACGTGCCCGTGGGCCAGTTCCCCGCGGCGGTGTCGTCCAGGTGGGGCGTGTATCCAGACGGCTGGAAGGACACGAGCAAGAACGGGACGTACTCGCCGTCGAAGGTCGTCAGCATCCAGAACGGCGTGTTGAACAAGTACCTGCACACCGAGAACGGCGTGCACAGGGTGGCGGCGCTGCTGCCGAAGATCCCTGGAGCGAACGCGGCGGGCGGACTGCCCGCGGGACGCTACGCGATACGCTTCCGGGCTGACGCGGTGCCTGGCTACAAGGTCGCGTGGTTGCTCTGGCCGGACAGTGAGGTGTGGCCGCGCGACGGGGAGATCGACTTCCCGGAGGGCGACCTGAACGGCACCATCTCCGGGTTCATGCACCGGCAGAACGGGACGTCGGGCGGGGATCAGGACGCGGCCTCATCAAGCGCGCGGTTCACGTCCTGGCACACGGCCATCATCGAGTGGACCCCGGGCCGGTGCCGCTTCATCCTCGATGGCACGGTCATCCTGGACAAGACCAGCCGCGTGCCGAACACGGCCATGCACTGGGTCATCCAGACAGAGACCGACCTGAGCGGCACGCCGCCGAGCAACAGCGCCGCGGGCAACGTGCAGATCGACTGGGTCGCCGTCTGGGTGCCGAAGTAGCACGGGCCTGAGGCCTCCGGGCATTCCTCTCATGGGGGATGCCCGGGCGCTCCACGCGGTGGGAAGAAATGGCGCGGGCCTGATCCACGGGCCCCACAATCCCAGACAGCGGAGCCATCATGGCGGTCCAGTACGATCCCAGCATCATCACGAAGCACGCGCAGGCGCTGTACACCAAGGCCTCCGGCATCATCTTCGCGTGGAGCGTCATCGGCTTCATCGCGGGCCTGGCGATGACGACGGCCATGAACACAAACGCACCCGGCCCCATCGTGGTGCTGGGCGGACTGGTGGTGGCGTTGATCGGCGCCGTGTTCGGCCGGGGCCGGGCCTTCTCGCTCCAGCTTCAGGCGCAGGTAGCGCTCTGCCAGGTCGCCACGGAGGCCAATACGCGGAGGACCGCGAATGCGGTGGCTGCCGCGGTGCCGTCCCCCGCCCCTGAATCGGTGAACCGCGCGAGCTAGCTGATTCGATGGGGGCGGAGCTGCTAGGACGGAGCGCATGGGACTCGATGCGAGCTACCAGGCCCTTCCCGGCGGTTCCCCGCTGTTGGAGCTGGCGCGACGGAACATCGGCGTGGGCGGATGGCTGATGTCCGTCACCCGGTTGCTCCGGGCTCCGCGCGAGGAGACCCTTGCACCGGGGGCGCCGGAGTCCGACGAACTCCTGCTCCTGGACGCCGTGCGAGACCTGCTGCGCACCCGCCCCGACCTGGCGACGCAACAGGTGGACCTTGGCCGGAGGTGGGACCACCTGCACTTCGTCCTCTCCGACCGCCGCCGGAACGCGCAGGGAACGGAGGACGACTCCCTGGCCGGCATCGCGATCCACGGTGAGGCGGAGATCGCCCCGCACGTGGTGGCGCCTCAGGGCGTGCCCCTGCGCTACACGCGGCCGGAGACGGTGGAGCGGATCGCCAGGATGCTGGAGGCCGTGCGGTTCGACGCCCTTCGCGAGCACTTCACCTTCAAGCGCCTGAGCGACGCAGCCGTCTACAAGTGCCCGCGCGAGGAGGGCATCGACGAGGCCTGGCAGTGGCTCACCGAGCGCTTCGATCGCTTCCGCGCCTTCTACGTCACGGCCGCGAAGCACGGAGACGGCGTCCTTGTCTGTGTGGACTGAACCCTGGCACCGCGCATGAAATACACGTTCGTCTTCACCACCGCCGCGGCACTCCTCACCTTCCTGGCGCAGCGGCTCCAGGGCCTGGGCTGGCTGCTGCTGTGGCCAGCGCTGAGCTTCGCGTTCCTGGCGCTCGCGTATGCCGGACTGGGCGCGAGAGTCTTCGGGAAGCAGCCGGATGGACGTATGCAGCCGTGGGCCGTGTTCGCGCTCCTGCCCTACCTGCTGCTTACGTGGGGCACCTGGCATCTGGCGCGGCGCTTTTCGCGAGAGCGTGCCTTTGACGAAGTGGTGCCAGGGGTCCTGGTGGGACGCCGGCTGCTCACCGGGGAGTTGCCTGCGGGTGTCACGGCCGTGCTGGACCTGACCTCCGAGTTCATCGAACCGGAAGGCATCCGCGCCGCGGGCCGGTATGTGTCCCTGCCCATCCTGGACGCGTCGACGTTGCCCGTGGAGCAGGTGGCTCCAGTCCTTCGCGAGCTGGCCGCCCTGCCCGGGCCGGTCTACATCCACTGCGCGCAGGGACATGGGCGCACCGGGATGATCGCCGCCGCGCTCCTCGAGGCGCGAGGGGATGCTCCGGATGCGAAGGCCGCACTCGCTCGGGTGCGTCAGGCGCGGCCCGGGGTGCGGCTCTCCGCCTTGCAGGAGCGTGCGCTCGACGCATTGTCGGCGGCACTCCGCCCCGCGGGAGTCTGAACCGCGAGACCTGGCAACAGCAGGCCTCGCGGGTGATCAGGACCGCTCAGCTCTCGACGGCCGGAGTCTGCTCCGCGTCGCAGACCAGCGCGGCATCCTCGGACTGCTGGGCCTGCTCCGTGGAGACGGACGCGGTCTCCTCGGAAGGCTGCGCGGGCGCGAAGCACCCCACCACGTCGCCACAGGTGGTGCGGTAGGTCCCCTCATAACAAATCTGGTCGCAGTACCCCACACAGACATCCCAGCACTGCGGCGGATAGGCAAAGGCAGCGGAGGGAGCCACGGCGAAGACAGCGGCGACGGCCATCAGGGACTTCTTCAGCGCGTTCATCTGCACTCCTGGGGTGTGGGATGTGCCTGCGAAAAACCAGGCACGCCCGGCAGCAGATGCCAGCCACGGAAGACAATGACAGACTTCCACGCCAGCAACGTCTCCGGCTGAACACTCACCTCATCCCCTGGGGCGTGCCCGGGGAAGTCAATGGTGGCAAGCCACGATAGCGGGCGCCTGCATTTTCAAACTGCGTTTAACAGCCTGTTGGTCTCCCCGGGTCTAGTCCCAGGCGGCACCGGGCCGTATCTCTCTTCGCACGGCGAAAGCACACAGGAGAGAACACGATGCAGAAGCGCAGACTCGGAAACAGCAACCTGGAGGTCTCGGCCATCGGGCTTGGCTGCATGGGCATGAGCCATGGCTACGGCCCGCCCGCGGACAAGACGGAGATGATGGCCCTCATCCGGTCGGCCGTGGACCAGGGCGTCACCTTCTTCGACACCGCCGAGGTCTACGGCCCCTGGACGAACGAGGCGCTCGTCGGTGAAGCGCTCGCTCCGGTTCGCGGGCAGGTGGTCATCGCCACGAAGTTCGGCTTCAAGCTGAGCGCCGACGGCAAGCAGGAGGGCCTCGACAGCCGGCCCGAGCACATCAAGCAGGTCGCCGAGGCCTCCCTCAAGCGGCTCAAGACCGACGTGATCGACCTGTTCTACCAGCACCGCGTGGACCCGGACGTGCCCATCGAGGACGTCGCGGGCGCGGTGAAGGAGCTCATCCAGGCAGGCAAGGTCCGGCACTTCGGACTGTCCGAAGCGGGCGCGAAGACGATCCGCCGCGCGCACGCGGTCCAGCCGGTCACCGCCCTCCAGAGCGAATACTCCCTGTGGTGGCGTGAACCGGAGAAGGAGATCCTCCCGACCCTCGAAGAGCTGGGCATCGGGTTCGTTCCGTTCAGCCCCCTGGGCAAGGGCTTCCTGACGGGCAAGTTGCCCGACGCCTCCCAGCTCGACAAGAACGACTTCCGCAACACCCTTCCGCGCTTCACGCCGGAGGCACGCACGGCGAACCAGGTCTTCGTCGAGCTGCTGGGCAGTGTCGCGGCCCGGAAGAAGGTGACGCCGGCGCAGCTCGCGCTCGCCTGGGTCCTGGCACGCAAGCCGTGGATGGTCCCCATTCCGGGAACCACGAAGCCGCACCGGCTGGAGGAGAACCTCGGCGCGGCCCGGGTGGAGCTGACGGCGGATGAGGTCCGCGACCTCACGGATGCCGCCGCGAAGCTCACGGCGCAGGGAGCCCGCTATCCCGAGGCCCTGGAGAAGCTGACCGGCCGCTGATCCGCTTTCACAAGGCTTTCAGCGCCAGCTCGCGCGCCGCCTCGACGAAGAGTCGCAGCGGCGCGGAGCGCTGCGCGCGGCTGGGGTAGTAGAGGAAGAAGCCGGGCACGGTCGGCGCGTAGGCCTCCAACACGCGCACGAGCCGTCCCGTGCGAAGCCGCTCCGCCACCACGGGCTCCATGGCATACGCCAGCCCCAGGCCCTGCTCCGCCAGGTCCAGCGTCAGGTGATTGTCACTGCTGATCACGCCCCCGCGCACCGGCACGCGCCAGTTCCTGCGGCCCCGCTCCAGCTCCCATGCGTAGAGCGCCCCGGTGGAGCGCATGCGGAACGTGATGCACTCATGCTTCAGCAGATCCTCCGGGCGCTGGGGCGTGCCGTGGCGCTCCAGGTAGCTGGGGGCCGCCACCACCACGAAGCGGAACGCTTCCGTGAGCCGCACCTGCACCATGTCGCGCTCGATGGACTCGCTCAGCCGCACGCCCGCGTCGTAGCCCTCCGCCACGATGTCCACGAAGCGCTCCTCGATGACGACCTCCACCTCCACGCGCGGGTGCCGAGCTCGGAAGGTGGGGACCACCGGGGTGATGATGTAGGGCACCGCCGCCCGCGGCACCGACAGCCGGACCCGCCCCACCGTCTCTCCTGGCTGCGCGGCCACCTCCCCGAGCGCGGCGATCGCCTGCCCCATCGCGGGGCCCGCGGTCTCCACGAGTCGCCTGCCCGCGTCCGTCAGCGCCACGCTGCGCGTCGTGCGCGTGAGCAGCACCACGCGCAGCTGCTCCTCCAGCTGCCGCACCGAATGACTCACCGCCGCAGTGGAGACGCCCAGCTCGCGCGCGGCGCCGCTGAAGCTGCTCAGGCGCGCCACGACGAGGAACACCTGGAGCTGCGTGAAGGGTGCCGTATTCATTCGCGAGGACCCTCTTGGGCTTCACTGTTCCGCACGCACCGCGAGGCTAGGGCCTTCCCCATGAGGAGTCACCCTGCCCGCTCACACGGCCTTCGCCGCCAGCTCCCGGGCCGCCTCGGCGAAGAGACGCAGCGGCACCGAGCGCTGCGCACGGCTGGGGTAGTAGAGGAAGAAGCCGGGCACGGTGGGCGCGTAGGGCTCCAGCACCCGCACGAGCTTCCCGGTGCGCAGCCGCTCCTCCACGGCCGGCTCGAAGGCGTACGCCAGCCCCACGCCCTGCTCCGCCAGGGTCGCGGGCAGATGGATGTCATTGGTGACGACGCCGCCGCGTACCGGCACGCGCCAGCTCTTGCGTCCGCGCTCCAGCTCCCACGGGTAGAGCGTTCCGGTCGTCTGCGAACGGAAGGTGATGCACTCGTGCTTCAGCAGGTCCTCGGGGCGCTGGGGCGTGCCGTGGCGCGCGAGGTAGCCGGGCGACGCCACCACCACGAAGCGGAACGCCTCCGTGAGCCGCACCTGCACCATGTCGCGCTGGATGGACTCGCTCAGCCGTACGCCCGCGTCGTAGCCCTCCTCGACGATGTCCACGAAGCGATCCTCGATGACGACCTCCACCTCCACCCGTGGGTGTCGCTCACGGAAGGTGGGGACCACCGGGGTGATGACGTAGGGCACCGCCGCCGTCAGCACCGTCAGCCGGACCCGGCCCACGGCCTCTCCGGGTTGCGCGGCCACCTCGCGGAGCGTGGCCAGCGTCTGCCCCACCGCCGGGCCTGCTCCCTCCACGAGCCTCCGGCCTACGTCCGTCAGTGCCACACTGCGTGTGGTACGCGTGAGCAGCACCACCCGCAGCTGCTCCTCCAGCTGCCGCACCGCCTGGCTTACCGCGGCCGTGGAGACGCCCAGCTCGCGCGCCGCACCGCTGAAGCTGCGCAGCCGGGCCACGGCGAGGAAGACCTGCAGCTGCGTGAAGGGGGCCGTATTCATTCGCGAGGACCGTACCCGAAGCCACTGTTAAGCACCCGTTAAGAGCCTATTGGCTCCTCGCGCGTAGTCATCCACGGGGCTGGCGCGTATCTCTCTTCGCACGTGAACGGGGCTCAGCGGCCCCACTGCTCCTGGAAAGAAGACACATGCCTACCGCCAACGCCTACGCCGCCACCTCCTCGAAGTCACCGCTCGGTCCCCTGGCCATCCAGCGCCGGGAGCTTGGCCCGCGCGACGTGCTCATCGAGATCAAGTACTGCGGCATCTGCCACTCCGACATCCACACCGTCCGCGGCGAGTGGGGCGAGACGACCTACCCCATCGTTCCCGGCCATGAGATCGCCGGCATCGTCACCGGCGTCGGCGCCCAGGTGAAGAAGCACGCCGTCGGCGACCGCGTCGGCGTGGGCTGCATGGTGGACTCCTGCGGCGACTGCTCGTCCTGCCGCAAGGGCGAGGAGCAGCACTGCCTCAGGGGGATGGTCGGAACGTACGGCGCCACCGGGCGGGACGGCCAGCTCACGCAGGGCGGCTACTCCACCCACATCGTCGTGACCGAGGACTTCGTCCTCAAGATCCCCGAAGGCATCTCGCTCGACGCCGCCGCGCCGCTGCTGTGCGCGGGCATCACGACGTACTCACCGCTGCGCCGCTGGGGCGCGGGGCCCGGCAAGAAGGTGGCCATCGTGGGCCTGGGCGGCCTGGGCCACATGGGCGTGAAGTTCGCTCGCGCGATGGGCGCGGAGGTGACCGTCCTGTCGCAGTCGCTGAGCAAGAAGGAGGACGGCCTGCGGCTGGGCGCTCACCACTACTACGCCACGAAGGATCCGGAGACGTTCAAGAAGCTGGCGGGCACGTTCGACCTCATCGTGAACACGGTGAGCGCGAAGATCGACCTGGACGCCTACCTGTCCCTGCTGGCCCTGGACGGAGCCCTGGTCAACGTGGGCGCTCCCGCGGAGCCGCTCTCGGTCAACGTGTTCTCGCTGATCATGCCGCGCCGCGTGTTCACCGGCTCGCTCATCGGCGGCATCCCGCAGACGCAGGAGATGTTGGACTTCTGCGCGAAGCACCACATCGGCGCGGACATCGAGGTCATCCCCGCCAGCAAGATCAACGACGCCTACGAGCGGGTGCTCGCCTCCGACGTCCGGTACCGGTTCGTCATCGACACGTCGACCCTGAAGTAGCTCAGGACTTCACGACGCCGTCGAAGACGCCGTAGCCGCCGGGGATGAAGAAGTCCTTCCCCGGCTCCAGGCCAAAGGCACTCATCACCGTCGCCGCGATGTCCTGCGAACGCGGCGCGCGTGACACGTGGCTGCCGTCCTCCTCCACCAGCGCCACCGGTGCCCCCATGGGCGAGCCGTTCATCGTCTCGTCGTACCCACCGAGCATCTGGTTGCCCTGGATGCCTCCGCCCACGAGCAGCGCGCACGTCGCCGGGTGGTGATCGCTCCCCTGCTTCGGGAAGGTCCGCCCGAAGTCGCTGTAGACGTACACGAGCGTCTCATCCAGCAGCGACCGGGACGGGTCGGACCTGCTCGGGGTGAGGCTCATCTCGATGCACAGCCGCCCCACCATCTCCAACGCGATGCGCAGGTGGTTGGTGTGCATCTGCACGCCGTTCGCGCCGGAAGTACTTTCAGGCACCGGCCTTCGCGGTGCCCGCGGGGCAGCGCTGGATGGACCGCTGCTGCTGCACGCCGTACTCCAGCGCGTCGGCGGTGCGAGGCACGAGCGGGATGTTGAACCAGTCGCGCGCCTGCTCGAACATCGTCCGGTAGAACGCGGGCTGCCCGAGCGTGGTGTCGACGAAGTGCTCCACGAAGGCCCGCTGCGCGGCGTCGTCGCCCGCGGCTTCGAGCGCGGCGAACTCCTCGTCCGTCGGGGGCGTCCCGCGCAGCGCGAGCGAGGCCCGCCGCAGCAGCCGGCTGGGGGCGAGCAGGTCGTTCTTCTCGCCCGCGTCGGGGTCACCGGAAGGCGTGGGGTCCTCACACCCTGCGTCCGTCGAGCCTGACGGATCCACGTCATGATCAGCCGGCCCGCCCACAACGCCAGTGCAGGCTGTCCACACGAGGAGAATCAGGGCCCACCCGGCAGAGCGTCGCCAGGTGCCAGGAGCCGTCGCGTCGCGCGAAGTCATGCGCCGCCGCAAAGGCAATGCGTGTGCCAGATACAGGACACCGCGGGGATTTCTTCTCTCGCTCTGAGAGAGCGCGCGCCGCAATGAGAAACGCGATGACTGGCGATGGCTCTCCCCCACACTGTGAGGCCCGCTCCCCCATTCGTCGTGGTGATCCACGTCACCCCGCCGTGCCTTCATGCTGTCGCCCTGCCAGCGGCGCGCTGCCACCCGTGGGCTGGATGATGCGGAGGGTGCTTTCTCTAGGCTCTCCGCCAGTGGCCGGACGTCTCCGGTCCTGGGGGAGGCAGCATGAAGCAGACACGCGGACTCGCCATGGTGATGGCTGTGACCACCTTGCTCACGGGAGCGCCCGACGCCCTGGCCCGTGACACGGTTCCATCCAACGTGGAGCCCAAGGTGAGCTTCACCACCGGCCACACCGTCCGGTGCGGTGACACCCTCACCCAGCACACGCTCCTCACGCAGGATCTCAACTGCCCGGGCTCGGCGCCCTTCGCGCTCCGGGTCGTGGGCGCAGGCATCGTCCTGGACCTGGATGGCCACACCGTTCGCCGCACCGGGACGACTACAACAGAAACACCGGGCATCGAGATCCAGGCCAACAGCATGGTGCGCAATGGCACGGTTCAGGGATTCGGCCGGGGCATCACCACACCTGACGGCTCGGACGCTTCGAACGTGCGACTCCACAAGCTCGCGCTCGTCGACAACTACACGGGTGTCTACAACGCTGCCACCACGAACTTCCTCATCACGGAGTGCCGCGTGAGCGGAAGCGCCACCGGGCTGAGCCGTGAGTTCGACGCGTCCAGCGGCAGCTTCGACGTGAGGTCGTCGGTGTTCACCGGCAACAGGCTCGCGATGCTCGCGGACTACCACGACATCGACGTGCTCGACTCCACGTTCACGTCCAACGAGAGCGTCATCTACTGCTGGGAAGGCCGCGTCCGCTTCAGGTCGAGCACGATCGCGTGGAACAACGCCGTGGGCTCGATCCCCAACGATGGTGACGGCCCCCGGGCCTGCGAGGAGATGCGGTTCGAGAACACGCTCATCGCGAACAACGCCACGATCGCGCCCTACTCGATTCCCGTCTGGGAGCCGTACAAGCTGTCGATGATCGACACGCTGGTGGTCCACAACGGCACGGGGCTCCAGGCCAGGGCACTGACCGTCTACCTCGACGGCAACACCTTCTATGGCAACGCGAGCGGCTTGACCCTGTCCGACCGCGCAGGGTTCCCCTCGGGTCCTCTCACCGGCATCGTTCGCGGCAACCAGTTCCTGTCCAACGACGGCGACGGCCTCCGGGTAGAGCCGCCCAGCACCCCCACGGTGATCAACAACGTCGCCCTGGGCAACGCGGGCTTCGGCATCTATGCACCGACCGCCTTCGACGGCGGCGGGAACGTCGCGCGGGACAACACCGCGGGCGACTGCGTGGGCATCATCTGTTCGCCCTTCTGAGCACCACCGTGTCGCGCGCCGGGCGGCGGGCTGCTCCCTCTGGGGGGGAAGCCGTCTGGAGCACCGTGCCTAGCCTCTTCCGCCGGTGGCCGGACGTCTCCGGCCCGGGAGGCTGCATGAAGCAGACACGCGGAGTCGTTGTCGCCATGGCCGTGACCACCTTGCTCACGGGAGCGCCTGACGTCCAGGCCCGAGACACGGTTGCATCCAACGTGGAACCCACGGTGATCTTCACCACCGGTCACACCGTCCGGTGCGGTGACACGATTACCCAGCACACGAAGCTCACGCACGACCTCAACTGCCCCAGCTCGGACCCCTTCGCGCTCCAGGTCGACGGCCCGGACATCGTGCTGGACCTGGGCGGATACACCGTGCGCCGCACGGGTCCGGTGAACTTCACCTCGCAAGGCATCGTGGTCGCCAACGGCAGGATGGTGCGCAATGGCACGGTCCAGGGGTTCGCCAGCGGCATCACCACCACCAGCGGAGAGACCGCGCTGAACCTGCGGCTGCATGCGCTCGCGATCCTCGACAACGGCATCGGCGTCTACAACCGGGCGTCCAATGCGAACTTCCTCATCACGGACTCGCTCCTGAGCGGGAATGACACAGGGCTGAGAGGTGAGTTCGATGCGTCCACGGGAAACTTCGACGTGCGGTCATCCATCTTCACCCACAACGAGCTCGTGATGATCGCGGACTACCACAACATTGACGTGCTCGACTCCACGTTCACGTCCAACGGAAGCATCTTCTTCTGCTGGGAAGGCCTCATCCGCATCAGGTCGAGCACCATCGAGTGGAACGACGCCGTGGGCACGGCCCACAATGACGGCGAAGGCCCCCGCCGCTGCTACGAAACGCGCTTCGAAAACACGCTCATCGCGAACAACGCCGCGTTCGCGACTGCTGACGAACCGGTCTGGGCGCCGCTCCAGCTGTCAATGCTCGACTCGCTGGTCGTCAGCAATGGCACGGGGCTCAATGCCACTGCCGTGAACGTCTACATCGACGGCAACACCTTCTATGGCAACGCGGGCGGCCTGACCCTGTCCGACCGAGTAGGGCCCTCCGGTGGCACACTCACCGGCATCGTCCGCGGCAACCAGTTCCTGTCCAACGACGGCGACGGCCTCCGGGTGGTGCCGCCCAGCACCCCCACGCTGATCAACAACGTCGCCCTGGGCAACGCGGGCTTCGGCATCTACGCGCCGACTGCCTTCGACGGCGGCGGAAACGTCGCGCGAGACAACACCGCGGGCGACTGCGTGGGCATCATCTGTTCGCCCTTCTGAGCACCACCGTGTCGCGCTCCGGGCGGCGTGCTGCTCCCTCTGGGAGGGAAGCCGTCTGGAGCACCGTGCCTAGCCTCTTCCGCCGGTGGCCGGACGTCTCCGGCCGGGGAGGCTGTATGAAACAGACACGCGGATTCGTCGTCGCCATGGCCGTGACCACCCTTCTCACGGGGGCGCCCAAGGCGCAGGCTCGGGGCACGGTCCCTGCGGATGGGGAGGCCCCGGTCGTGTACACCGGAGGCGCCACCGTCCGGTGCGGTGACACCATCACTCAGCACACGCGACTCACGCGCGATCTCTACTGCCCCAGCTCGGCGCCCTTCGCGCTCCGGGTCGACGGCCCGGACATCGTCCTGGACCTGGGCGGCCACACCGTGCGCCGCACGGGACCGGCGAACTTCACCTCGTATGGCATCGTGGTCGCCAACGGCAGGATGGTGCGCAATGGCACGGTCCAGGGATTCGCTAGCGGCATCTCCACCACCAACGGCGCACCCGTGCTGAACCTGCGGCTGCATGCGCTCGCGATCCTCGACAACAATGTCGGCGTCTTCAACCGGGCGTCCGCTGCGAACTTCCTCATCACGGACTCGCGCCTGAGCGGGAATGGCACAGGGATGGCCGGCGAGTTCGATGCGTCCACGGGAACCTTCGACATACGGTCATCCATCTTCACCCACAACGAGATCGCGATGTTCGCGGACTTCCATGACTTCGACGTGCTCGACTCCACGTTCACGTCCAATGAGAGCGCCGCCTACTGCTGGCACGGCACGTTCCGCTTCAGGTCGAGCACGATCGCGTGGAATGACGCCGTGAGCACGATTCCCAACGACGGCTTCGACGCCCGTGTCTGCAGCGAGATGCGGTTCGAGAACACGCTCATCGCCAACAACGCCGCGTTCGCGCCGCCTGACGTACCGATCTGGGAGCCGATCCAGCTGTCGATGCTCGACTCGCTGGTCGTCCACAACGGCACGGGGCTCCAGGTCGCGGCCCAGACCGTCTACATCGACGGCAACACCCTCCATGACAACGCGAGCGGCCTGACCCTGTCGGACCGCACCGGTCTCGTCACCGCCCCGCTCACGGGCATCGTCCGCGGCAACCAGTTCCTGTCCAACGACGGGGACGGACTCCGGGTGGTGCCGCCCAGCACCCCCACGCTGATCAACAACCTGGCCCTGGGCAACGCGGGCTTCGGCATCTACGCGCCGACTGCCTTCGACGGCGGCGGAAACGTCGCGCGAGACAACACCGCGGGCGACTGCGTGGGCATCATCTGTTCGCCCTTCTGAGCACCACCGTGTCGCGCTCCGGGCGGCGTGCTGCTCCCTCTGGGGGGGAAGCCGTCCGGAGCACCGTGCCTAGCCTCTTCCGCCGGTGGCCGGACGTCTCCGGCCCGGGAGGCTGCATGAAACAGACACGCGGATTCGTCGTCGCCATGGCCGTGACCACCCTTCTCACGGGGGCGCCCAAGGCGCAGGCTCGGGGCACGGTCCCTGCGGATGGGGAGGCCCCGGTCGTGTACACCGGAGGCGCCACCGTCCGGTGCGGTGACACCATCACTCAGCACACGCGGCTGACGCGCGATCTCTACTGCCCCAGCTCGGCGCCCTTCGCGCTCCGGGTCACGGGCGAAGGCGTCGTCCTGGATCTGGGCGGCCACACCGTGCGCCGCACGGGTCCGGCGGATATCTACTCGCAAGGCATCACGCTCCAGGCCAACAGCATGGTGCGCAATGGCACGATTCAAGGGTTCGGCCGGGCCATCATGGTCCTTGGCGGCTCGGGCCCATTGAGCGTGCGCCTCCACAAGCTCGCGCTTCTCGACGGCTACGCGGGTGTCTTCAACGAAGCCACCGCGACGGCCTTCCTCATCACGGAGTGCCGCGTGAGTGGGCAGAGCGTCGGGATGAGGGGGGAGATTGATGCGTCCACCGGCTCTTTCGACGTGAGGTCGTCGGTGTTCACCCACAACGAACTCGCGATGCTCGCGGACTTCCACAGCATCGACGTGCTCGACTCCACGTTCACGTCCAATGGGAACGCCTTCAACTGCTGGGACGGCCTCATCCGCATCAGGTCGAGCACGATCGCGTGGAATGACTCAGTGGGCGAGATCCGCAATGACCCCGGCTTCCGGACGTGCAACGAAATTCGGTTCGAGAACACGCTCATCGCCAACAACGCCGCATTCGCGCTCGCCTCCGAGCCGGTCTGGAATCCGATCAAGCTGTCGATGCTCGACACCCTGGCCGTCCACAACGGCACGGGGCTCCAGGTCGCGGCCGAGACCGTCTACATCGACGGCAACACCTTTAATGACAACGCGAGCGGCCTGACCCTGTCCACCCGCGAAGGGCCCACCACCCCTGGCCCACTCACGGGCATCGTCCGCGGCAACCAGTTCCTGTCCAACGACGGGGACGGACTCCGGGTGGTGCCGCCCAGCACTCCCACGGTGATCAACAACCTGGCCCTGAACAACACGGGCTTCGGCATCTACGCGCCCACCGCCTTCGACGGCGGCGGAAACGTCGCGCGAAACAACACCGCGGGCGACTGCGTGGGCATCGTCTGCGCCATGTACTGACGTCCCAGCCCCGTGGCGGCGCACTTCGGCTGCCCTGGCTGGAACAATTCACCTCCAGATACCTGCACACACCGGGTCGCCTTGAGGCGCACCCGGGTCGTTTCACTAGCGTGGCCTCCGTCCATTCCACCTTGGAGGTCGCGACATGGAAGAGGAACGCGGAAGGGCCTGGGTGCCCTGGCTGGTGACGGCGCTGGTGGCGGTGCTCGCGGGGCTGGTGCTCTATCTGTCGCATCGCAGCACGACCCGCGCGGACGCGGAGGCGGCGACTGCCACTGCCCGAGCCAGTGAAGCGGAGGCCGCGAAGCAGCAACTTGAGGCGAAGCTGGCCGCGCTGGAGGCGGAGCACGCGAAGCTGACCACAGAGAAGGATCAGCTCAACACGGAGAAGGAGCAGCTCAGCCAGACCGTGCAGGAGCAGGAGGCGGAGCTCACCCGGCTCAAGGCCACCTACGAGGACCTTCAGGACAAGCTGAAGAAGGAGATCGCCGAGGGCGCCATCCGCCTGTCGCAGGACGGAGGCCGCCTCCAGGTGGACCTGGTCGACAAGGTCCTCTTCGATTCGGGCGACGCCAGCATCAGCACGCGCGGTCAGGAGGTCCTCACCCGCCTGGGCGGCGTGCTGTCCAAGGTGGATGACAAGCTCATCCAGGTGTCGGGCCACACGGATGACTCGCCGCCCACGCAGAAGCTCCAGGCCACCTTCCCCACCAACTGGGAGCTGTCCGTCGCGCGCGCCGTCAACGTCGTGCGCTTCCTCCAGGAGAAGGGCGGCGTGCCCGCGAAGCGCATGCTCGCGGCCGGCTACGGCGACACGCGGCCCCTGGGGGCCAATGCCTCGCCGCAGGGCCGCGCTCGCAACCGCCGCATCGAGCTGCTGTTGATCCCGGAGCTGGCCGCCAAGCGGAACCCCGCCATCGCGAAGGCGGCCCCCGCGAAGGCGACGCCCGTGAAGGGTGCTCCGGCGAAGGCGGCTGCCACGAAGCCCGCCGTCGGGAAGAAGACCGGCCGGTAGGCGTCAGGGCGATTCGGAGAGGTGGCGGGACGCCCGCCACTTCTTTCCGTTGAACAGGTAGACCCAGGTGGCGTTGCCCTCGCCCCAGTCGACCAGCCCCTGGCGTGCCGTCTTGGGTACGCCATGGGGGCCTGGCTTGGACCGGATGCCGTAGAGCTGGAGGCAGCTCACCTCGCGCGGCAGGGCGAGCACCTCCCGCACCTTCCCATCCTTCGTGAACAGCACGCGCACCGGCACGGAGCCGTTGCACGAATAGCCCTTGCCCGGGAACGCGTAGTCCGGCTGGCCATCCTTGTCGAAGTCCCCCTGGACGCAGGGCCACCCGTCCGTCTTCAAGGCGTTCAGGTCCACGCCAATCTCCGCGAGCTGGGCGGTCGCCGTGCCGGGCGTCCCCACGCAGAGGCAGCGCCAATTCTCCACCGGCGAACACGCCGGATCCGCGGGTGAAATCGCCACGCGTTCGCCGTCCGGCTTCACAGGCGGAGAGGCCTGCGCAGGGCTCAGGGCCGCCAGCGAAAGGGCCCACGGCCACATCCGACGCATCCGCATCATTCGTCGCTCCTGGTGTTCAACGTTCGCGGCGACATACCAGGAACAGGGCCGGGCGGTGGTGCGACCGCCAGGCCCTGGACGGCGTCAGCGGAACTGCCAGGCCCGGACGTAGTTGACCTCGAACGCATTGCCTTCACCCGTCGGGGTCGTGCTGTCCGGCGTGCCGCTCGCGCTGCCGAACCACAGGTCCAGCAGGAGGTACATCGGGTCGCCCATGGACACGTTGACGGTGAGGAACGGCTGGCCGTCGAAGTAGAAGGTCTGCCGGTTCGCCTCCCACTTCACGCCGTAGACGTGGAAGGCCGCCGACAGGTCGGGCGTCTGCAACATCCGGAAGCCGGCGTTGCCATTGCTGGAGCCGTTGGGCCACACGGTGGCGGCGAAGGCGACCGGGTGCAGGCTGGAGTCACCCCAGCCGCTGTTGGGGCCACCGCCCGGGTACGCCTCCATGATGTCGATTTCGGGGCGGCGGTCGCCCGGGTGGGCGAAGAGCCAGAACGCCGGCCACACGCCCTTGCCGATGGGCAGCTTCGCCTGCATCTCGAAGTAGCCGTAGCGCTGCTGGAACTTCCCATCCGTGTCGAGGGTCCGGTTGAAGAAGTTGCCGCTGGCGTCGCGCTGCGGCCAGATCTTCAGCACGCCGTTGCGGACCGCGTAGTTGACGGTGGGGTTCGGGGTCTCGTACCAGATGTGATCATTCCACACGCTGGTGTTGAAGCCGCTGTTGAACTCCTCGGAGAGGTCAGCACATAGGCGCTCGCGTCCTGTCCCACGGGGCCGTTGCCTGTAGGCTGCCCCCCGCCGACGGTGAGCGTTCCGACGGTGTAGCGCAGCTCGTTGTCGGCCGTGACGCCGCTGCCCGTCGCCAGCGCCACCCGCTGCATGGGCGAGGCGATGTTGTAGAGCCCCACGCGAACCGTGTACGTGCCCGAGGCGAGGTTCGTGGGGAGCGCCACGACGCGGTTGTAGGCGATGGCGCCGCTCCAGGTCGCCGTGCTGACCGGCGGCAGGTGGTCCGCGCCCAGGTTGGGGTACTGCACACCGTTCGCATCCACCAGGTGGACGAAGACGTAATAGCTCTGGCTCATCGGCACGGCGTTGAATCGCATCGCCACCGTGACGGTCTGGCCGGGCTGCGACGACAGGCTGGGCGTGCCCAGCCGCTGGACGGTGCTCGTCTGGGCAGCGCTGACCGCGGGGATCAGCGCCAGGAGCATGGCGGCGAAGAGCGAAGCGGGACTTCGTCTGGACGACGTCATGTGGCTCTCCGGGAGTAGACGAACGCACTGCCTGCTCAGCAGTACGCCATTCACGGCCATACCCGAAAATCCGTTTGTCCAGACCTTGGAATCAGTCCTGCTTCAAGGTGCGGAACACCGCGGGCAACTCCTGCTCACCCAGCCCCGCGCCGAGAGCCCGCCGGTAGTTCTCCAGCAGCTCCCGCGGGAAGCGAGCGCTGATGCGGGCGTCCGTGCTCAGCCGGACGATGTGTTCGATGGCCGCGACATGGGTGTTGAGGCTGCACTGCTGGCCGGTGAAGTCGTTGCGGGCGATCATGTCCTGCGCGGCGTCCGCGGTGACGGAGATCAATCCCAGGAAGGAGTTCTTCTGGGCGAAGAAGGCCTTCGGGTCCAGCCCCTCGGCCTGGCACATCGCCGCGGCGTGGAGGACGGCCAGGGAGCCTCCGTAGTAGGCCTCGAGGATCGCGCAGTCGAGCGTCGCGGCGGAGCCGATCTTCTCGTCGACGTAGACGGAGTTCCTGGCGATGGCCTGGAGGGTCTCCTGGTGCCGGTCGAACACCGCTCGCGACCCGGCGTAGTAGACCGTCGCGTAGTCGGTGGCCACGAACGCGGGATAGGCGAGGATCGCCGCATCCAGGTAGTCCACGCCGTGGGCCCTCGCCCACTCCAGGCCGCCGCGCGCATCCGCCGGTGAGCCGCTGGTGAGCTGGACCAGCGTCGTTCCGGCCAGCGCCGACGCGACGGCCTGTGAGGCGACCAGCTCCGACCACGCCGCGTAGTTGGACAGCGAGACGACCACGAGCGACCGCCCGGTGACGGCCTCCACCAGGTTCTCGAACGCGACGGTGCCACCGCCCACGGCCCTGGCCTTGCCCGGCGTCCGGTTCCACACCGCGACGTCGTGCCCCGCCGCGGCGAAGGCTCGCGCCAGCGCGCTGCCCATGAGACCACTGCCAATCACCGCGAGCTTCGTCGAACGGCTGGACGTCATCGTCACGCTCCTGTTGTGAGGCACCCAGCCTCGAAGCACGAGCGCCTCGCGTCAACCCGGGACGCACCTGGATGCTATTCTTCGAGGCCTCGGCGAAGTCGCGGCGCGCGGGTGCTCCCCTGGCATCCATCCGGCAGGCCCTGAAATCAGCCAATGAATCCAACCTCCTTCCCTAATCCTAGGGATGGGAATGACCTGTGACCGCGCACAGAATGGACATCGAAACCTCCTGCCTCCAACCACTCACCAGGAGTTGAAGCCAGCCATGAGAGCGACCCTATTCGCGATGATCTTTAGCGTATGGACACTCAGCTGTGGCGTTGCCCCAGGACCTGCTGACGAGACAGAGGAGATCATCAGCAACCTCACGGAGGCCGGATTTCCATCGGACGACATCATGGTGAGCGGTGGCGCCGTCTATGTCGGACGTGACACAGTCGTTACCCTCGACGCGTCGCGAGAAATGCTTCAGACGGACAGCGACACGCGAGAGCAATATCGCACGACCAATGTCATTTCTCGCGACGTCAAGTGGATCAAGATCAGGGTGCCGGCCTCAGCCCCAGCAACCATCCGCACGGGACTGAACGAGGCAATGAAGAACTTCAACGATCTCAAGCTCTCCTTCGAGTTCATGCCTGAACCCATCGATCCGTGCGACCGCGTGCCTCCGCCTTGCCCTGGCACTGGCATCATGAGCACCATCGACATGGTCATCAACCCAGCCTCTCCTGGTGGCGGCGGCTCATCGGGTGGAGCCCCATCCAATGGCCTCCCCTATCCACGGTTTTCCATCAGCAGTTCAATCGCATCCTCCCCCATCAACACCATCGAGCACGTGATCACCCACGAACTGGGTCACGTCGTCGGCCTCCGTCATTCGGACTTCTACAATCGCAGTATCAGCTGCGGCGGGAGTGCCGTTAACGAAGGCTCCGCTGGCGTGGGTGCTGTGCTCATCCCGGGGACACCCAACTCGGCCACAGCGGGCGGCTCAATCATGAACTCCTGCATTCCGACAGGTTCCACTGGCGAGTTCACCTCGAGTGACATCACGGCCCTGACCTACCTGTACGGGACAGAGTAGCGGGCAGGGCCTTTCCTCCCTGCCCGCTCAGCGGCCTGGCGTCCTTCCTCACTCCAGGTGCGCCCGCACCGCGTCATCCCCATCCCTCCCCCCGAGGAGATGCCATGGCCAGGAAGATGAAAGCGGCGCAGGTGCAGAAGGCGGACGGCACGCTCGAAGTGGTCGAGCGCGAGATCCCCGAGCCCGGTCCCGGGCAGGTCCGGATCGCCGTGGAGGCATGTGGCGTCTGCCACAGCGACGCCATCACCAAGGAAGGCTGGATGCCCATCCAGTACCCCCGGGTGCCGGGCCATGAGGTGGTGGGCCGCATCGAACGGGTGGGCACTGGCGTGACGGCCTGGAAGGAAGGGCAGCACGTTGGGGTGGGCTGGCACGGAGGCCATTGCGGCCAGTGTGTCGCGTGCCGCAGCGGCGACTTCGTCACCTGTGAGAAGCAGCAGATCTGCGGCATCAGCTACGACGGTGGCTACGCGGAGTACCTGGTCGCGCCCCAGGAGGCGCTGGCCCGGGTCCCGGAGGGGATGAGCTCCGAGGATGCCGCGCCCCTGCTCTGCGCGGGCGTCACCACGTACAACTCCCTGCGCAACATGGGCGCGCGGCCGGGGGACCTGGTCGCGGTGCAAGGCATTGGCGGCCTGGGCCACCTGGCCATCCAGTACGCCAGCAAGTTCGGCTACCGCACCGCCGCCATCTCGCGTGGCGCGGACAAGAAGGCCCTGGCGATGGAGCTGGGCGCGCACGAGTACATCGACACGGAGAAGGGCAAACCGGCGGAGGCCCTCCAGAAGCTCGGGGGCGCTCGCGTCATCATGATGACCGCGTCGAGCAGCAGCCTCGCGGGCGAGCTCATTGGAGGCCTGGGGCGCAACGGCACCCTGCTGCTGCTGGGCGCGGGCTCGGAGCCCATCCCCGTGAGCAGCCTGTCCATGATCAGCAAGCGCACGCGCATCCAGGGCTGGCCCAGCGGCGTGCCCCAGGACTCGCAGGAGACCATGGCCTTCAGCGCGCTCGCGGGCGTGCGCTCGCGCAACGAGGTGTTCCCCCTGGACCGCGCGGCGGAGGCCTACGAGCGGATGATGAGCAACAAGGCCCGCTTCCGGGTGGTGCTCAAGATGCGCTGACTTGCCGGGGAACGGCCGGGGTGGGGATGCTTGCGCCGTCCTCTTCCCCGGTGCCCTCCGCATGTCCCCTCCCCGTCCGCTCCTCCGCCTCGCGGCGCTGTCCCTCGCCCTGGCCCTCCCGGCTCCCACCTGGGCCGAGGAGGCCCCTCCCTCCGTGCGTGAGCGTGAAGCCGCGCTGCTCGTGGGGAGCGTGCTGGGGGCAACGCCCATGCTGGAGGACCTGCGCTCGCTGGTGGATGAAGTGGGTGGGAGGGCCACCGGCTCCGAAGCCAATCAGCGCTCCGTGTCCTGGGCCCTGGAGCGCTTCCGCGCCGCGGGCGTGACGGCGCGTGCGGAGCCCTTCCCCATGCCGGCGCTGTGGCTGGAGCGCGCCGCCACGGCGTCCGTGAAGGGCCAGGACGTGAGCTTCGCCCCGCGCGTTGCCGCGATGCCCTTCTCCACCGCCACGCCCAAGGGAGGCCTCACCGCGCCGATGCTGGACGCGGGCCGGGGCGCCGACGCGGACTTCAAGCGCCTGGGTACGAAGGCGCGCGGCGCGTACCTGCTGGTGGAGACGGACGAGCTCAAGGACGTCGACGGGCTCTTCCGCGAGTACGACGAGGCGGCGACCATCGAGTCCCGCGCGTTCGCCGCGGGCGTGGCTGGCGTCGTCTACATGGGCAGCCGGCCGGGCAATCAGCTCTACCGGCACAGCGTCTCCGTGGGCCCCAGGAACACCCGCCCCATGCTGGTGATGGAGCGCGACGGCGCGAAGCGCGCGCTGCGGCTGCTGCGCTCCGGCAAGACGCTGAACCTCACCGCGGTGTTGGACCTGCGAACGGGCGGTCCCTACGAGTCACGCAACGTCATTGGCGAGATTCGCGGCACCACGCATCCCGACGAGGTCGTCGTGCTGGGGGCGCACCTGGACAGCTGGGACCTGGGCGGCGGCGCGCTGGACAACGGCGCCAACGTCGCGATGCTGCTCGACCTCGCACGGCAGATGCAGCGCCTGGGCCTGAAGCCCGCGCGCACCGTGCGCTTCGCGCTGTGGAACGGCGAGGAGCAGGGCATGTACGGCTCGGCTGGCTATGCGCGCACGCACGCGGCGGAGCTGGACCGGCACACCCTGGCGCTGTCGGTGGACATCGGCTGCGGGCGCATCACCGGCTTCTACACGAATGGCCGGCCCGCGCTGGTGCCGCTGGTGGACAAGGCCTTGAGGCCGGTGGCGGGCCTGGGCCCCTTCACGCAGGTGGACGTGCCGGTGGTGGGCACCGACAACTTCGACTTCATGATCCACGGCGTGGCCAACCTCATCGCCAACCAGGAGCCGGCCACGTACGGGCCCAACTACCACGCGCGCTCGGACGAGTTCGAACAGTGCGACGCGCGCACGCTGCGCGCCAACGCGGCCGTGGTGGGCGCGCTCGCGTGGGGCTTCGCGACGATGGAAGAGAAGCTGCCCCGTCAGAGCCGCGCGGAGGTGGAAGCACTCGTGCGCGACACCGACCTGGGCCAGCAGATGAAGTCGTTCAACGTCTGGGAGGAATGGACCGCGGGAACCCGGGGGCACCCGCTCGAAGGGAAGCCCGCCCCGGCACTGCGCTGAAGCAGGCAGCCCTCCAGGCCCCAGGCCGCTCGCCTGGGGACAGTGCCTGACGGCCTCAGAGAGCCGCTGGCTGCTCTTGATGCATCCGGGACTCCACCTGGCGCTGGATGACCCACAGCTGGTCGAGCCGGCGCTTCAGCTCCTCACGCAGCTCGAGCTTGTCGGTGCGGACGATCTCGTCCCGCAGCGCATCGGCGCTTTCGGCCAGCACGGCGTGGAGCAGGTGGATCTGCTGCTGGGAGAACTCCAGGACCATGGGACACCTCATCGTCAGGAGAACAGCGCGCGGCACACACCATGAAGTGTAAGCACGCGCTCGCCCACTGCCCCTGACGCGGCCGGCATTGCCTGGCCGGGTGTCTGGTCTCCTACACCCAGGGTGCGGCGCCCCGAAGCCGGGTGGCCGCACCCCAGGGACGGCTCAGCGCAGCGCGATGAGCGAGGCCACGAGCAGCGACACGACGCTCATGACCTTGATGAGGATGGCCACGCCCGGACCGGACGTGTCCTTGAAGGGGTCGCCCACCATGTCGCCCACGACGGCGGCCTTGTGGACGGCCGAGCCCTTGGCGTGACCCGGCAGCTTGCCCTTCTCAATGAACTTCTTGGCGTTGTCCCACGCACCGCCCGCGTTGGCCATGTAGAGGGCCATGGTGGCGCCGACGACGAGCGAGCCAGCCAGGAGGCCCGCCAGGGCGAGGGGCCCCAGCACCCAGCCCACCAGCGGCGGGGCGACGATGGCGATCAGGCCCGGGAAGATCATCTCGCGCAGCGCGCTCTTGGTGGAGATGTCGACGATCTTCTTGGGGTCCGGCTCGGCCTTGAGCTCCATCAGGCCGGGGATCTCACGGAACTGACGGCCAATCTCCTCCACGATGGCGCCGGCGGCGCGACCCACCGCGAGCATGGTGGAAGCGCCCACCAGGAACGGGAGGATGGAGCCCAGCAGCAGGCCCACGATGACGTTCGGGTTGGTCAGCTCCAGGCTCATCTCCGACAGGCCGTTGGCGATGCGCGTGTGGTTGACCTCCAGGTTGAAGGCGGAGAACAGCGCGATGACCGTGAGGGTCGCGGAGCCGATGGCGAAGCCCTTGCCGATGGCGGCCGTGGTGTTGCCCACCGCGTCCAGCTCGTCGGTGATGGCGCGCACTTCAGGGCCCAGGCCGGACATCTCGGAGATGCCGCCCGCGTTGTCGGAGATGGGGCCGTACGCGTCCACCGTCATCACGACGGCCGTACCGCCCAGCATGCCCACCGCCGACAGCGCGATGCCGTACAGGCCGAGCGCGCGGTCCGCGATGTAGGCCACCAGGGCGATGGTGGCCATGGAGATGCCCACGGACTCCATGCCGACGGCGAGGCCGCGGATGAGGTTGGTGCCCGCGCCCGTGATGGAGGACTCCGCGATGCGCTGCACCGGCGTGGAAGACGTGTAGTAGTCCGTGACGAGGCCGATGATGGCGCCGCCGAAGGCTCCGGCCGCCAGCGCCACCGTGATGGACTGGGACAGGCCGAACACGTTCATCAGCACGAACGACAGGCCCACCAGGATGACGGGGGGCATGATGAGCGCGCTGCGCAGCACCTGCGCGGGGTTCATGTGCTTGAGCGCGCGGGCGATGAAGATGCTCAGCAGGCTGACGACCAGACCGATGGCGGACAGCACCAGCGGGAGGATGACGCCGGCCAGCTTCGCGTTGCCCGTCGCGTTCGTGTCCACCACGAGGCGGGAGAGTTCCGTCGCGTTGGCGGTCAGCGCGATGGCCATGGCGGCGACGATGGCGGCCACCATGGACTCGTAGATGTCCGCGCCCATGCCGGCCACGTCGCCCACGTTGTCACCCACGTTGTCGGCGATGACGCCGGGGTTGCGCGGGTCGTCCTCGGGGATGTTCTCGATGACCTTGCCGGCGATGTCGGAGCCCACGTCCGCGGCCTTGGTGTAGATGCCGCCGCCCACGCGCGCGAAGAGCGCGATGGAGCTGGCGCCCACGGCGAACGAATGGAGAATGGGGGACAGCTCCGGGCTCTTCCGGAACACGTAGTAGACGACGCCCATGCCGATGAGGCCCAGGCCGGCGACGGCGAGGCCCATCACGGCGCCGCCGTCCAGCGCGACGAGCAGCGCGTTCGGCTTGGAGCCGGTGCGCGCGGCCTGCGCGGTGCGCACGTTCGCGAACGTCGCGGCCTTCATGCCGATGTAGCCCGCGAGCAGCGACAGGAACGCGCCCGCCACGAAGCTCGCGCTCGCCACCGGGCCCAGTGCCAGGCCGATGGCGATCGCCACGACCACGCAATAGACCGCGAGCACCTTGTATTCGCGGACGAGGAACGCCATCGCGCCTTCGCGGATGTAGCCCGCGATGCGGTTCATCGTCGCGTCACCATCGGGGAGACCCTTGACGCGGAAGTAGAAGAACGCAGCGAAGAGCAGACCGACGGCGCCGATGACGCTCGGTGCGATCGCCCAGAATTCAGATTCGAGACTCGACAACTCCATCCGTTCCTCCAGAGCAGTCCCGGGGGCCCCTGACCGCTCACCCTGCGGATCGCTCGCGTGCCGCGCGAAATGTGCGGAGGGCCTATACGTGATTTCAGGGCAAGCGGGGAGCCTCCTCGGAGCGGTCGGCCCCACCGGGGTCCTTGACGCGGTAGGAGTTCAAAGGGATCCGGCGGGGCCTGGAGGGCCCATCGAGTGGGCTGAAGTGCCCGTATTCACTGGCGATTCAGTGCGACACAGGGGGAGGTTTCACCGCCACCCCGGGGTTGGAGCGCCACCGCGAGTTCCAGCCACAGCGGCATGCCGGTTCGCGGGAGGGCGTACCCCCAGCACCTGGACATGCCAGCATGACGCCCCAATGGGGGTGGAATGACCGCTTCTTTCTTTCTCGAGCAACTCACGTTCAGCGGTGGCGAGAGCATCCATCTCGAACCCGACTCCATCGTCGTCATCGTCGGGCCCAACAACGCGGGCAAGAGCGCGACCCTCCGAGAGATTCGCAGCAAGCAGGTCACTGAGGCCTACAAGACGACGAGAAGTCACGTCATCGCCAACGTAAGGATGGGCCGCACTGGCACAACCGAGGAGTTTCTGGAGCGGATGGCTCCGTACTGGCAGCCGGAATCTGGGTACTACCAGCTCACGGCGCTGGGGGATCCGGACGTATCAACAGGGCAATTCGGCCAATTAGGACAATTCGGACTAAGCTACATGGGCTTCGATCCTGCGAAGACTCCCGAAAACATGCTCCGGCTGATCTGGGAGCAGGGGCACCTGAGTACCCTCCCTAATCTCTTCATCGGCCTTCTGGATCTCTCTACCCGTATCAACGCCACCGAGCCTGCGGACGTCTTCAATCTCACGACAGACATCCCGTACCATCCCATCCAGAAGATGTGCGTCAATCCGGTCCTGGCGGACCGGCTCAGTCGCTACTTCCAACGCGCCTTCGGACATGCGCTCATCGTCAACCGGACCTTCGGCAACACGATGCCGCTCCATTGTGGCCCGCTTCCCCCTTTTGCCCCCGGCGAAGACCGTGTCTCCCCCAGCTACGCCCGGAAGCTTCAGGCGCTCCCGCTCCTCCAGAACCAGGGGGACGGGATGCGCAGCTTCGCGGGCTGCCTCCTTGAGGTCACGGCCGCCGCCAGTTTCGTCCTCATGATCGACGAACCCGAGGCGTTCCTGCACCCGCCCCAGGCACGCTTCCTCGGGACATTGCTGGCGAAGGAGAAGCCCGCCGGGCGCCAGCTCATCATCGCGACCCACAGTGGCGATTTGCTCCGAGGCCTGCTGGATGCCAACCCGTCCTCACTCCAGATCATCCGGCTCACCCGCGAGGGACACCTCAACCACGCGCGGACACTGGACAAGGAACGGATCCGCACGCTCTGGGATGATCCCATCCTCCGTTTCTCCAACACACTGGACAGCCTCTTCCACGAGCAGGTCGTGCTCTGCGAGGCGGACGGAGATTGCCGTTTTTATGCCTCACTCCTGGAAGCGACCCTGTCCGAGGACACAGACACCCGGATGCCCGACGTCATGTTCACGAGCACGGGTGGCAAACACAAAATCCCGACCATCGCCAAAGCCCTCGCCAGCATCGGCATCCCCACACGCGCGATCGTGGACTTCGACATCCTGAATAGCGAATCTCCCCTCAGGGAAGCCGTTGAAGCCCTCGGAGGCAACTGGGACGAGTTCCAACCTCGCTGGAAGCAGGTCAAGGCAGGCGTCGAGCAGCGTAAGCCGGAGCTTGAGACTCCCCACGTCCGGAAGGAGATTGAGAAGCTCCTGAGTGAGGTCAGCACCGCGATCTTCCCCAATGACGTGGCCAAGAGCATCCGAGAGGTGCTCAAGCGTGCTTCGCCCTGGGACGAAGCAAAACAGCTGGGCCTGGGCGCTGTCCCCAAGGGGCAGCTGCGTCAGGTGGCCGAGACACTCCTCGCGGACCTGCGGCGACTGGGTCTCTTCATCGTCGAGACGGGAGAGATGGAAAGCTTCGTCCCCACCGTCGGGGGACATGGAAACGCTTGGCTCGCGGAGGTGTTGCGCAAGGACCTGCGACAGGATCCCCACCTCGAAAACGCCAGGAAGTTCGTTCAGGGACTCTTCTCTCCTCTCCCTCGCGCCACCTCGTGACCCGGAGCATCTGTCGCGTGTCCGAGAGGTATGGCAGAAGCCGCGGCCATGGGCATTCGCTTGGGGCTCCTCGGGTTGGCATTGGCATTGTTTTCGGGCTGCACGGCGAGCCGGGCCCTGTGTCCGGCCGAGGGTGGGCGGCCCTGGCGCGAGGTGCGCAGCACGCACTTCCGCGTGCGCACGAACCTGGAGGAACAGGCGGCGGCGCGGAGCGCGGTGGAGCTGGAGGAGTTCCGGCGGGCGCTGCTGCTGGCCTGGGGCGCGGGCTTCGACCCGCCGGGCACGGTGGACGTCATCATGCTCGGCAACCCCCGCGACCTGGAGGAGTTCACCGACGCGCGCTACGCGGGCTTCGCCGGCCAGACGCCCGACGGCCCGCGGATGGTGATGACGGGAGGTGGCGGCTACCTGCTGGCGGACACGACGGGTGACAAGGAGACCCAGGCCCACGAGCTGGCGCACTACCTGAGCGCCTTCGCCCTGCCCCGTCAGCCCCGCTGGGTGTCGGAAGGCCTGGCGTCCTACCTGCAGACCGTCACCATCCGGCCCAGCGATCGCAACGTGGTGCTGGGCCGGGCCAGCCCGGCGCTGCTCCAGTATGTGCGCGCGCACGGCTGGCTCACGCTGGATGAGCTGTGGCAGTGGGACGGCAAGACGAACCAGAGCACCGCGGAGCTCCAGCGCCACTACGCCTCGTCGTGGCTGTGGGTGCACTACCTCATCAACGCGCACGGCGAGCGCTTCAGCACCTTCCAGGGCCAGCTGGCCCGGGGCGAGGAACCCCGGCGCGCCTTCACGGCCGCCTTCCAGGGAGACACCGCGTACCAGGCCGCCCTCACGAACTACGTGCAGCTCGGGCGCTATGCCATCTCCACCCAGCCCCTGCCTCCGGTGCCCACGCAAACCCAGACACGCGCCCTGGAGCCCGCGGACGTGCACGTCATCCGCTCCATCCTCTTCACGCAGGCGCCGGGCGACGTGCCGCCGGACGAACGCCAGCGCAAGGCGGACCTGGAGCTGGACCAGGCGCTGAAAGAAAATCCGACCCACGTGGAGACCCTCCGGCTGCGGGCCGAGAAGCTGGACAAGGCCGAGCGGCTGAAGCTCGCGCGGGAGCTGGTGGAGAAGCATCCGGAGGACGGGCGCGCGTGGGACCTGCTCGCCAACGCGCTGGAGGCCAACGCGGACACGTCCGCCACCCAGGAGCAGGCCCGCCAGCGCGCCGCGGAGCTGCTGCCGGACAGCCCCTCCGCCCAGAACAGCCTGGCCTGGTACTACGTGACCACGGAGCAGCCCCAGAAGGGGCTCGCCCCGGCCCAGCGCGCGGTGCGGTTGATGCCGGGCAACTCCGCAATCCTCAACACGCAGGCGGCGCTGTACTTCCAGACCGGACGGTGCCGCGAGGCCGTGGCCATGGGGCGGCGTGCGCTCGACATGCTCCACGAAGGGGTCCCGGATGCGGCGCGCCAGGACTTCAAGCGGATCGTCACCGTCTTCGAGACGAAGTGCGTCCCCTCCCCGACCGCGTCCCCCGTGAATTCCCAATAGCCTCCCGCCTCAACGCGCGAGGAGGAGGTCCCGCAGCCGTGCCGTCTGGTCCGCGCTCCAGCCCTCCGGCCGAAGGAGCGCGGCCCAGCCGTCCACGTGCTCGGCGGTGTAGACGTGGCCGTGGCCCGCGGGCACCTCCATGCCCAGGGGCAGGTCCGCCGTCACCTGCCAGAACGTCACGAAGGGGATCCACACCATCTGGCCCAGGACGTCATCGCCTCGCGGCTCACGCAGCCAGTCCGGCCGCTGCACCAGGAGCCGGGGGCTCCACCAGATGATGGGGTCGGAGGGATGCAGCAGGTATAGCACGCGCGAGTCTCCCCACGGCGCGGACGCGGGCGGGATGTCCGTCCCCGGCCGGCGGCTGAAGCGGACGATGCGGCCCTGACGGTAGATGGGTTCCACCTCGGGACTGCCCGGGTCCCGGTGGTCGGTGAACGCGCGATACAGGGTGTTGAAGTTCGGAGGGCCCACGAAGAGGACTCCGTCGGTGCGGTTCGCCAGGTCCCGCTCGCCGCTGAACGCGGTCTCTCCGCCGTAGGAGCCCAGGCTCTCTCCGAACACCAGCAGCTTCGGCCGCTGGCCGGGAGGCAGCCGCGACCAGCGCTCATGGACTTCATCGAAGAGGGCCCGGCCTGACTCCCGCGCCCGCGCCTGATCCACGAGGACGGAGAGCCACGACCACAGATGCGAGTACTGCATGGCGACGATCGCGGAGTCGCCACCGGTCATGTACTCGAAGGCGTCCACGGCCTCCGGCACCACCCAGCCACTGCCCGTGGTCGTCACCACCAGCAGGTACGCGCGGTCAAAGCCGCCAGCCCGCTCCAGGTCATCGACCGCGAGCGCGGCACGGGCCTCCGCATCCGGCGCGGAGGCGTAGCCCGCGTACGCGCGAATGGGTTCCTTCACCGCGGTGCCATGGAAGCGGGAGAGCTCTCCGACCGAGGGCCCGCGCCCGATGAAGTTGCGCCCTTCCCGTCCCAGGGACTCCCACGGAATGCGCGAGCCCGGGCCTCCGGAGCGCAACGCCGTGCGCGGTGGCACCACGCCCTCGTCGGTCATCGTGTCCTGCACCTCCAGGGTGCGGTCCGCCGCAGCGATGAGCCCGTCCCACAACAAGCCACTGGCCACCAGCGCGGTGAGCACCACGACGGCCAGTCCGCTCGTCGCCCGGGCCGCGCGAGGCCCGATGTGTCTTGAGAGCCGTGTGGCCAACGCGCGGGACACGCCACGCAGGCCGCGCCCCACGGCGATGATCACGAAGAAGAAGACCGCCGCGACGAAGGGAGCGAGCAGATACCCCGCGCGGCCCGGCGAGGGCATGCCCATGAGCTCCCGCAGGCGCTGTTGCCAATGCCAGCCAAGCAGCAGTGCCCCCGTCAGCGCCACGGCGGCCACGATGAAGAAGCCCTGCCATGCGCGACGGTGGGGCGTCCTCGCGGGGCGGTCCGCGAACTCCCGCCAGAGCCAGGCGCCCAGGCACCCGAGCCCATAGCCGATGGCCGCGCTGAGGCCGCTGACGAAGCCCTGGAACGGCCCGCTGCGCGGCAGCAGGGATGGAGTGAAAGCCAGACAAGCGAAGAGGAGCGCCACCCAGGCTCCCGGCAAGGTGTAGCGGAGCCAGCGAGGCCAGGGTCGGCTGGCACGTCGGGTATGGCGCACCGCGACGGGTTGCTCGGCGTGGGTGAGGAAGTGCTCCATGCGAACTCCCCGCGAGTGCGCAGGCTCTCCGGAGCGCACTCCAGAGGGTAGGCCCCAAGACCGCTCCCCAGCAGCGAGCGCATGCCGTGTCTGGCTCCGTGACTGCCAATGGGGCCGGCCGCCAGGTGGGCCGACTCGCACTCGCAGCAAAATGCCTGATAGCCTTACCGGATGCTTCCCCGCGCCCTTGCTCCCATCCTGTTCGGTGCCTCGGTCCTGTGGCCGCTGCATGCGCTCGCCTGCATCAACTCGATGGACTACGCCCCCAAGGACTTCAGTCAGTCCTACTGGGCGGACCTGTTCTTCTGGTCCGTGGGCGCGGTGTTCATGAACCGCGTCATCCTGCGCAACATCTGGGGCCCGGCCGTGAAGGGGCAGCCGGTGCCGCCGCAAGCGCGCAGGGCCTTCTTCGTGGTCGTCGGCGTCGCGCTCCTCCTGCTGCTGGAGGCGGTCTCGGTGGGAGGACCGCTGCTCAACTTCAGCGCGACCGACTTTTCCGAGTGCCGGATGAGCATCACCAACCTGGTGATGCTGGTGGCCAGTCCCCTCGTGCTCTTCCTCCTGCAGGCGGCGTTCTTTCACGGGCCCGGCAAGCGGCGGTTCGGCGACACGGGGAAACGGCCGATCGTGGCCCTGGTGGTCACGTCCGTGGTGCTGGTGCTGGGATTGGGAATGGTCCGGGAGTACATCATCCTCCCGTACCTCTGCGACAACACATCGCTCGGGTTCGCGGACATCCACGGTTATTACTGAGCGTCCGTCGTGGCATTGCGTTCGTTTCCGTTTGCCTCGCTCGCGGGCCTTGCCCTCGTGGTGGCCGTGGCCGGGGGTGGCTACGTGCTGGTCCGCGACGCGGATGTGTTGGCGTTGCGCCTGCCGACGCGGGTGCTCGCCCCCACGAAGCCCTCACCGTCGACGCCGCGGGAGGCCGTGGAGCATTTCCAGTGCAATCGCTGTCACGTCGTCCCCGGGCTCGAACCGGTGTCCGCGCGCCTGAGCGAGAACTGTGTCACGTGCCACCAGGCCATCGCCGCGGGGAGGTTGGACCTCTGGTACAAGCAGGCGGAGGTCGAGCGGTGGAAGGGACACATCAACCACCTGGTGAGGACCCCGGACCTCGGCTCGCTGGGCCAGCGGGTCAAGCGCGAGTGGCTCGTCTCCTGGCTCCAGGCGCCGCACGTGGTGAGGCCGCTCTACGGCGCCACCATGCCCCGGATGAAGGTGGGCCCGAAGGACGCGGAGCTGCTCGCGGACTTCTTCGCGGTGACCGAGCAGGAGTCGGCGGAACCCGCGAAAGGCGATGTGGAGGCGGGCCGGGCGCTCTACGCGGAGCACGCGTGCGCGAGCTGTCACTCCCGGGGAGACTTCCCGCTCGCGTCCCTGCGCTACGGCGCGCCGGAGTTCAACAGCCCCTCGGCCCGGAGGCGGGCCCCCGACCTGCGCCACGTGCGTGACCGCATGTCCCTGGCGCAGCTGCGGAGGTGGCTGACGGATCCGCACCGCATCCTCCCCGACACGGAGATGCCCACCTTCCGGCTCACCCCGAAGCAGGTCGAAGACCTGGCGGCCTTCCTGCGCGAGCCCCTGCCACAGGTGGCGGAAGCGCCACGGTCCCGGTACCAGCCCAAGAAGCTGGAGCGCGAGGTCCACTACCCAGAGGTGGCGCAGAAGCTCACCCGGCACCTCTGCTTCCACTGTCACTCCGACCTGCGGCGGCCCGGAGATCAGGGGCCGGGGAACACGGGCGGGTTCGGCTACGACGGTGCCTCGCTCGACCTGGCCACGCGGGCCGGCATCCTCCGGGGCATCCAGCGCGACGGCCAGTTCCGCGGGCTCCCGGATCGACTGGAGGATGGGACGCCCCGGCTGGTGGCCGCGCTGATCGCACGGCAGGGAGAGCTGGACGGGCACTTCCAGCCGGGTGTGCTGGGCATGCCCCTGGGCCTGCCGCCCATTCCCGAAGAGGACATCGATCTCATCTTCTCGTGGATTGAGCAGGGCGCGCCCGAATAGCTCGAAAGCGGATTCGCACCTCACCCCGGAGGATTCCCCCTTGGCTCGCTTTCCATGGACTACCCTGCCCATGGGGATGGACCCGGGGAAGAGGCACGTCGCTTGAGCATTCGGAATGTCATCGTCATCGGAGGCACGGGCGATATCGGACGCGCCGTCGTCCACAAGCTGCGCGCGGAGGGGCTGCGCGTGGTGTGCGCCGCGAGTGACGTGACGACGGAGACGGCGGACTGCCTGCACGTGGATGTCACGCGCGAGGACTCCGTGAGGGCGCTGTTCGAACGGGCGGAGGCGGAGACGGGTCCTGTCGAGGTCCTGGTCAACTGCGCGGGCGTCGGAGTCTTCACGCCGCTCCACGAGACGACCCTCGAGGACTGGAACCGGACCCTGGACGTGAACCTCACGGGCACGTTCCTGTGCGCGCGCGAGGCCTTCCGGTGGATGAAGCCCCGGGGCGGCGGGCGGATCATCCACATCGGGTCCGTGAGCGACCACCTCACGCTGCCCATGAACGGGGCCTACGCCGCGGCGAAGCATGGCGTCCGGGGTCTGACCGGCGTCCTGAACGAGGAGGGCAAGGCGTTCGGCATCCGTGCCACCCTGCTGTCGCTCGGTGCCGTCTACACCTCCTTCTGGAAGTCGCGGCCGGAGTTCAGTCCGGCCGACATGCTCGCCGTGGAGGACGTGGCCCAGTGCATCTGGGAGATCGCGATCAAGCCCCCGAACGTGCGGATCGACGAGCTGCGCCTCGTCCCGCCGCAGGGAGTCCTCTGATGAATCCGCAGCCAAAGGCACCCGTCGCCGTCGTCACCGGGGCCAGCCGGGGGATTGGAGCGGCCATCGCCACCCTGCTGTCCCGGACCGGGTTCGAGGTGGTCCTGGTGTCCCGCGATGTCGCCGCGCTGGAGCAACTCCAGAAGCAGCTGTTCGACGTCGGAGGCCGCGCGTGGCCGCTGGCCTGTGACGTCGCGAACCGGGACGAGGTGGAGTCAGCGCTCGGCCGGCTCGAAGCGAAGGTGGGCGTGCCGCAGGTGCTCGTGAACAACGCGGGCCTGGGTGGGCCGTTTCATCGCGCGGACGAGGTGAGCGTCGCCGAGTGGGATCTGCTGTTCGGCGTGAACGTGGAGGGCGTGCGCAACCTGTGTCAGTGGGCGCTGCCGCGAATGAAGGCGCAAGGCCATGGGCGCATCGTGAACGTCGCGTCCATCATGGGCCTCTTCGGTGGCGCGCAGTCGTCCACCTACGCGGCCACCAAGCACGCGCTCGTGGGCTACTCGAAGGCCATCGCCGCGGAGTGGGGAGCCTACGGCATCACCTGCAACGCGGTCTGTCCCGGCTACATCGAGACGGACATGCTGGCGAACGCCCCCACTGCGTCACGCCAGCGCTTGCAGGAGCGCATCCCCGCGAAGCGCTTCGGAACGCCAGAAGAGGTGGCGGGGCTGGTGGCGTTTCTCGTGGGGCCCGCTGGCGGCTACGTCAACGGGAGCGCCCTGGTGATGGACGGTGGGCTGTCCTCCCATCTGGCGTCAGACCTGCCGTCGTTCTGAGTCGGGAAGGAGCACCTGCGCCAGCAGCACGCGCAGTTCCTGCTCCAGCCCTGGCACCGAAGCGCCGCGCAGGTTCCCGCCGCCCCGGAAGAGGGACAGGCCTTCGAAGAGGGCGACCAGCAGGGCCGCTCTCCGCTCCCTGCGCGCCGGGGTGAGTCCGGGAGACAGCTCCCGCAGCAGGTCCACGACGCCCGCGCGATAGCCGGCGTAGAAGACCGCGAGCGCGTCGGCGACCATGGCGTCCCTCGCGGCCATCGCCCACAGCTCCGCGAAGAACTGGCAGGCGTGGGGTGAGTCCTGGTCCTCCAGGATGGCATCCACGGCGAGCCGGAGCCGCTGCGCCGGTTCACTTCCGCCCCCCGCCATCCGATCGCGGACCCGCTGGAGGGCCTGCTCCAGGTAGCGCGCCAATAGGGCCCGCACCACGTCCTGCCTGGTGGGGAAGTAATACTGGAGGTTCCCCAGGCTCACCCCCGCGCGCTGGGCCACGACGCGCAGGCTGAGGCCCGCGTAGCCGTCGCCGGCCAGGACCTCCATGGTCGCGTCGAGGATGCGCTCCACGCGCTCGGTGCCCTTGGCATGCACCGCGGTCCCCTTCCGGGGGCTCGCCGAGGGAAGTGTCCCAGGGTCCTTCTTGCTCGTGCGGCGGGCCATCACGCCGCCTCGCGCGCCAGGTGCTCGTCGATCCGGACCGCGACGCCGCAGGCACGCAGCGTGGCCAGCGTCTCCTCGGGCCGGGACTCATGCTCCGGGAACCACACGCCCGGGGATGGAGGCGGCGCGCCATCCAGTCCCAGGAGCCGCTCAGCGCCCAGCAACGCTCCGACGGCTGTGAGGTGGGCCTGTCCCAGGGGATCCACCACCTCGATGCGGATCTGCCCCCGCTCGCCTTCCACGTCAGCCACCCACGCGGCTTCGCCCCCGGTGTTGCTGCCGGTGAGCAGCGTGCGGCGCAGGGGCGTCCAGCGGGGATGCTGGAGCAGCCGCAGGATGCCCAGCCGCTGGAGCGCGACGAGCGTCCAGGTCGCGAAGCCCGAGTCGAAGCCCAGCCGCGTCGTCACCGTCCGCGCGCCCAGCACCCGGGGCAGCGTCGCCTGTTCGGGCGTGTCGAGCCGGAAGACCTGGGTGTGGCGTCCGTCGGAGAACCTCACCCGCCGGCCATCCGTCAGCGGCAGCACCTGCCGCTCCTGCCCGTCCTCCGTCACCTCGAAGGACAGGCCCAGCCGGTCCATGTACTCCAACGAGTCCGGCCCGGCCTGATCCGCGAGCGCGAAGCGGATGGCCACCTCCACACGCTCCAGGCGCCCCACCTTCCGTGCCGCCATCGCCACGAGGCGAGGAACCAGCCCCGCCATCCACGCGGATCCGAGCAGCACCGGCGCGCCCGGCGTCGCACCGGAGAGCCGCAGCACCGTGGCCTTCAGCCGGGACGTCCACCGGGTGATGTCCAGCACGGGCACCCCGGCGCGCGCCGCCGCCATCAGCAGCGTGTCCTCCGGGTCATTGACCAGGGACAGCACGGCCCGGGGCTTCCCACCCAGCGCCGCCAACGCCTGGGGCGAGCGGACATCCAGCGCGACGCCCTCCGCACGCCCCAGACGCGCCGCCAGCTCCCGGGCGGGTGCTTCCCTGCGCCCTGCGATGAGCAGCGGCAGGTCCGGGTGACGCTCCCTCAGCAACAAGGCGAGCTGCGCCCCCACCACCCCATAGCCCCCCACCAGCACGACACGGCCCTCGGACTCCATGGCGACTCCCTTTCAAGACCCGCCACGGATATAGGTCACTTGACCTATTTTTTCACGACATTCGATTTCGCGCAACGGCTGGAGCGGCGCGAGCCCCCCAAGATCCGGTCGCCGCGTCCTACGGCGCCCGGGGGCCCCAGTAGAACCCGGTCCCATCCTCGGTGGCGCTCCACAGCTCGTCCGATGACAGCCCTTCGAGGGTCGTGAAGCCCTGGGTGCCGAAGAGGAAGTCCTGCCACGCCACTCCGTCGAAGCGGACGAGGTCGTCCGTGTTCAGGCGCGCGAAGACGACGCCCTGTCCGAAGGACACCACGTCCAGCAGATCGGGCGCGACGCCGCCATCCACGTAGATGGGATACGAAGGCTTCGTGCTCCAGGCGCCCGCCGCACGCTCCATGAACAGCCCCTGGGCTCCGCCCGCGTAGGCCAGGCCCGGCGCCACCACGTGCACGCTCTGCAGTCCGTCCTGCCCTGAGGTTGGTTGTGGCAGCGGCTCCCGCACCCACGGGCCTCCGTCCGCGTTGACGTGGTAGGCGACGGGCCCTTTGCCCGTGGTGCCCACGGTGATGAGCGTTCGCGGGTCGAGGCCGTGGATGGAGCGCAGGTCCGCGTCCACGTGCGCCACCCGCTGGGGCTCCGCCGGGTAGTCCCAGCGGAGGATGTCTCCGGTCTCGCTCACCGCGTAGAGCGTCGTGCCTCCGTCCGCCTCGAAGCCCACGAGGTCCTGGATGGCCGCCCCGCCTCCGTCAAAGGACGTCAGCGTGCAGGGCTCCGCGGCGGACAGCGACCGCGTGGCGAGCTGCCCCATCCAGGAGCCCATGAACACACGCCCGTCGCTCGGCCGCGCCCACGCGGTAGACCAGGCGCCGTGGCAGTCAGTGAAAGGCTGTACGTCGAAGCCCCCATCGGTCTCCCTATGGACGTGGGCGAGTACGTCGTTGCTGTCGCTCACGAGCCAGGCCTGGCCGCGCGCATGGGGAGCCACATCCCGGAAGCGCGCTTCCAGGAGGCGCTCGGTCGTCCGCCATTCGATGCCCTCACAGACAGGAACCGGGTCCACCCGGCTGTCACAGTTGTTGTCCAGGAAGTCGCAGCGCTCCTCCACGCCCGGGGAGATGGAGACGGAGCGATCGTCACAGTCCGTTCCCCGGGTGGCGGTGTTCACGTAGCCATCCCCGTCGTCGTCCCGAGCGCTCAACGTCAGCTCCACGCTGGCGGTGTCCTCCTCGGGAACCTCCACTTGCGAGGACGCGGTGGCCACCTCCTGACCGGCGCATGAGCGCTCGCGGGCGGAGGCCGTCACCTTCACGGTGTCACTCCACCCGGTGCGACGAACGAAACCCACCTCCACCGCTCCCTCGGGCACCGGCAGCTCGAAGGTCCTGGAGGCATCCTCGGCGTCCACCACTCGCAGCGTGACGCAGCCCGGACGGAAGCCGTCGTAGGTCAGCCGGACCTGGACATGGCAGGGATGGCTCGCGTCACACCCACTGGGGCGCTCCGCTTCGAGTTCATCGATGTCCGGCACCGTGCAGGTGATGCAGAGCAACCCGAGTCCCACGGCCACGGCGCGCTTCATGGGGAGACCTCCGTCCGCGGCGACGGCGAGTCGCCCGTGAGAAGCCAGGTGACCGCGGCGCCAGCTGCGGCGGTGACGGCCGCGCCCAGCAGGATGTTGGCTGCGAGCGCCTGTCCCCGCGCGCTGTCCAGGTGCGCGGTCCGGTCGCTGTAGAAGGCATCCTCGCGCGCGGCGTTCACGTTGCTCCGCGACTGGAGGCCCACGTAGCTACCAATGCCCCCGAGCACCACGCCTCCTCCCAGCAAGGCGAGCGGAAGCACGGGATGCGAACGCGTGCGGTGCACCTCCTCCTGCGCCGGCGGCGGCACGAGCCCTGGCGACGGCACGGACACAAGCTGCGCATCCGTCATCGCGACCGGTGCGTCCGGAGGCGGCCGGGGACTGCGTGCCAGCTCCCGCTGCACGTTCCTTCGCACCTCCTCGAAGTCGCGTGACACCTTGGGCGACACCTTCACCGGCAGGCTCGCGTCGGGCAGCAGCGACAGCCCTTCCTTGAAGGCGGCCAGGGAATCCTGACGGCGCCCCAGGTCCGCGAGCACGATGCCCCGGAGGATGGCCACCCTGCCCCGCTCCCCGCCATCGCGCGCCACGGCCTTCGCCGCGTCGAGCTGCTCGAGCGAATGCTCGTAATCGAGCTCCTCGTAGGCCCGGGACGCGGCGGACATCCGGGCCTGGAAGTCCGCGTCCGACGCGGCCACCGGCTGACTCCAGGCAGGCGACACCAGCATCAGCGCGACGCCGAGCACGATTCGCAGGTCCATGGGCGCGGAAGATACCACCCGGCTCTGGCCCCGGAGTGCCACGCGGCGCCATTTTGACGCCACAGCATGTTTGTCATTGGCACTGGAATCAATGCCACCGGACAACAGGTCGGAAACGAGAATTGAAAGCTAAAGCCGACTACATAGAAAATGCGATAGAGTGGTTCGGGCCGGCTTGATGTCGGCCTTTGAACTCCAAAGGAAGAGTATGTCCAAGCTCCAGAAGACCTTGCTGACGGCGTCCGTGGCCCTGCTGGGATTGAACGGGTGTGGTGGCGATGAAGGTGTGGAGGGGCCGGCGGAGGCCGTGGTTGCCCAGGGCGTCATCGCGCAGGCGGCGCCCGGGTGTCTGGCCTCCGACGTGGACACCGACGGCGACGGCGTCTGCGACAAGGTGGAGGCGCAGTACGGCACCAACCCGCAGAGCACCGACACGGACGGCGACCGCCTGAGCGACTACGCGGAGTTGTTCGGTTCCGGTGGCGTGAACCTGCCGGCGTTGGGCGCCAACGCGCGCCGCAAGGACATCTTCATCGAGGCGGACTACTACGCCAACCGCAAGCCCACGCAGGGCGCGCTCAACCGGATCATCACCGCGTTCGCCAACGCGCCGGTGTCCAACCCGGACGGCAGCACGGGCATCAACCTGCACATCCTGCTGGACCAGCAGATCGCCACGGCGGACGCGGATCCGGACCTGAACCCGGTGTGGACGGACTTCGACATCATCAAGGCGAAGTACTTCGCCGCCGCCCGCGCGCCGTTCTTCCACTACATGCTGTTCGCCAACACCTACAGCGGTGGCACCTCCAGCGGCATCTCACGCGGCATCCCCGCCCATGACTTCATCGTGACGCTGGGCGGCTGGTCCACCCCGGGCGGCACGGAGGCGCAGCAGGCCGGGACGCTCATGCACGAGTTGGGGCACAACATCGGCCTGCGCCACGGAGGAACCGACAATGCCAACTACAAGCCCAACTACCTGAGCATCATGAACTACGAGTACCAGGTGTATGGCTTCACCATCGGCGGCACGGCGAACGTGTTCGACTATTCGCGCGTACGCGTGGCGTCCTTCAGCGAAGCGGCCATCAACGAGGTCGCGGCCTTCACGCCCGTGGCCCCCACCACGGAGGCGGACCTGGCGAAGATTGGCGGGCTGCGCTTCGTCAACGTCCAGGTCGCCGGCAACGCGAGCGCCAACCTGGACATGAACGCCAACGGCAGCATCCAGGCGGCCTCGTACGCGCGGGACCTCAACCGCGACGGCAGCAGCGCCACGGTGTTCCCCGCGTCGCAGAACGACTGGGCGGTCATGGTGTTCGACGGAGGCGGCTCCATTGGAGACAGCGCGCTGGGCACCTCCCGCACGCTGGACCGGGCGGAGCCCTTCCTCGTCACGCCGGAGAAGGTTGAGCCCTGCCTCAACGAGGACCAGTTCCTCGCCCGGTAGTCCTGTGGCTGAACTGGCGGGCGCCTTCGCCACGTCCACCCAGGTCCCGGCCGGGTTCGTCCACGGCCGGGACCTGGGCTTCCTACTCTCGGTGGGACAGCTGCCGGGGCGCGAGCTCTGAACACGCCCCGGCGGAGGCTCAGTCCGGTGTATGACTCCACTGCGGGAGTTCATTCATCCGGGGCAGTGGCTCCTGCCAGGAGAACACCTGGTAGACATTGGCGAAGGGCATCCCCCAGACCTCATACCCTTCGATGCTCCAGTTGTTGCCGTCGCTTTCAGCGCGATCCCAGTTCGGCGCCTCATTCGGCGGTTCGAAGGCCCCATCGAAGGACTTGTGCAGGTAGGACGTCCACGAAGACCTGTTCCAGATCGTGACCGTCATCGTCTTCCCGTCCGGGTTCGGGCTGAAGGTCGCGCGGTAGTTGCCAATGACGAACGCGAACACGCCCTGGCTGTCATTGCGCCCCTGGACCCGCAGGGGATGGAACTTGCCCCCTGCCATGTCCACGGCCTCCATCCACTCATTGCGGGCATTGATATAGGACATGCTGGAGCGCATGGCCTTCACAGGGGTGGAGTCCGCGTCGAAATGAAGCTCCCGGGCTCCCGTGCCCGTTGCCCAGGAGAAGGCAATCTCAAAAGCCCAGGCCCAGCTTTCCGCCCGCTCGGACTGCGTCATGGACACGTCCGGCCGGGTCGCTGGCCGGGTGGGCCCCCGAGGATTCGCGGTCATCGAGCTGGTCGGCCCCCGGTTTCCATACAGCAACCAGGCTTCCTCGGGCGTGAGTTCCACCGACATGTTCACGCCGCTGTCGTCGCTGGCGCTCTCCTTGCCGGTCGGGTCTGAGTCGGCCTCGGCACCCTTCCCGCGCCCGCACCCTGCGCAGCCGGTGCCGGGGCCCGTGACGTTTCCGGTTTCCCCCCATCCATAGGAGCCGTCGCCTTGCGGCCCATAGGTAGGACCGTCGCCCGAGTAGCTCCCCCCACCGCCCGAGGGCGAACCGGGGCCGGACGGGCCATCTCCCCCGCTGCCCGATGAGCCGTCGCCGCCTGGCCCGGTCGAGTCGAACCCCGTCGGGTCCACGAACGCGAGCGGGTTGTTCAAGACGTAGCTGTACCGATTGTACGACTGTCCGAAGTGAGGATACGTGACGTGCGGATCCGCGATGAGGAACCGGCCCAGCACGGGGTCATACATGCGTCCTTTCATGTTGATGAGCCCCGACTCCGCGTCCGCTTCGTGACCGGTGAAGCCCAGGTGCACGGCTCCGAACGGCGGGGAGATGGACGTGGTGAGCGACGCCGGTGAGCGACGGCTCCCGAATGGATCGAACTTCATCCGCTCCTCCACGGCCCCCAGCGTGTTGGTGACTGTCTCCGTGGAGCCCAGCGGGTCCACGTGCAGGAACAACTCCCGGTCCACCTGGAAGGTCCCGCCGCTCTGCGTCCATACCACCTGCGCCACTTGCCGGTCCGCGCCGTGGATCTTGAAGACATGCTCGGTGGTGGAGCTTTTCCGCCGCTGCTCGTAGACCTCGCCCGCGTACAGCGTCTGATCCATCGCAGGGCCCTGCGTGGACCTGCCCACCCGCTGCCGGTTCGCGTCATAGAAGTACAGCGTCGGCTGGCCTCCCACGGTGAGGGAAGCAGGAAGGTCGAACGACGTATAGGACACCTGCCGCCCCGTCCCCGTGAGCTGCCGGCCGTTGGCGTCATAGGTGTAACTCGACGTCACGCCTCCCTCGGTCATGCTCGTCACAGCGTGCGGGCCCGCTCCCGCGCCATACCCATACGTCACCGTGGAGCCCGGCCCGGACACCACCGTCCGATCCAGGAGGTTGCCATTCGGTGCATGGTGGTAGCGCAGCTCGGACAGGCTCCCGCCTTGCGCCACCTTCCAGGTCGTCAGGCGCTCCAGCCGGTCGTAGGTAAAGTCCTCCACCGTCTGGGCCAACAGGTCCTGGCGTTGCGACAGGTTGCCGTTGGGCTCGTACGTGTAGGCCAGGTCCTGGAGTGTCGTCAGGCCCAGCACGGTCCGGATGGAGCGGACCTTCCCGTCGACGTCGTACTGTCGCACCGTCTCCGCCGTGTTGCCCATCCGCTCGTTCGTGAGCTGGCCATAGGCGTTGTAGGCCTGCGCCTCCCAGTAGAGGTGCTGGGTGGCCGGGTCCTGCACCGCGCGGAGGTAACCCCGGTCGTTGTACAGGCGCTCCACCTGGAGCCGCGTCCTGCCCGTCACGGCGGGATAGGTCAGGGTCTGGAGGCGACCATAGGCATCGTAGGTCCGGTCGATGTCCGCGGAGAAGAGCAGGTTGCTGGCGATCCACGCGGTCTGCTTCGGCCGGGACAGCGCGTCGAAGGTCGTCTCCATCCGGACCACCGCGTAGTGGCTGGCGTTGGTGCTCACCGCCACCTTGCCGATGCCATGGAGCGCGGTGTCCCAGGTGAAGTTGGAGCGGCCGTCGGACTTGTCCACCTGGGTGATCCGCCCCAGGGCATCTCGCGTGTACGTGGTCAGTGCGCCCATCGCGTCACGCGTGTCCTTCAGCTCCCCGAACGCGTTGAAGTTGAACCGCCGATCGCCCGCATCCGGATCGATCATGCGGGTCCGGCGTCCGCGCACGTCGTACTCGAAGGACGTGGTGTGCACGCCGCCAGGCTGCCGGACGCCCGTCATCACTCCGAAGGGGCCGTAGGTGTAATATGTGTAGACGCCGGGCCCGCCGCCTTCCAACTCGAAGTCAGCGCTGCCGCTCACGCGCTTCAGGTCGTCGAACTGGAGGACCGTGGTGTTCCGCTTCTCATCGAAGGTGGTGATGTAGCGGCCGGAGAACCTGCGCTCCTTGAACGTGCCGTCGGGGTGCTGCTCCCGCAGCGGGCGATCCAGGTTGTCGTACGTGATGTTGAACAACGCCGGGAGCACGGGCTCCAGGTGCGGCAGTGCCCGGGAGACCGGGCGCCCCTTCGCGTCGTAGACCTGCTCCATGGCGACATACGCTCCTTCGTACGCCTGCCAGCGGCGGAGGACCTCGCGCCCCAGTCGGTCGTAGGTGATGTCCGCGCTCCGCGACGTGGTGGGCCCTGTCTTCACCGAAGCGGCAACCTTCGGTCGTCCCGCCCCATCCGCCAGGTGGCTGTACGTCACGTCCGCGGAGTCGGGCGAATCCTCGAAGCGCAGCCGGCCCAACCCGTCATACCGGTACATCACCTGGACCCCGTTCGGGTCCTGCACGGCCGCGACGACGCCGAGCCCCGGATGATGGGCGACCTCCTGCGTGTGCCCCAGCGCGTTGGTGAACGCCTTCGGGTACGTCTGGTCGAGTTCATCGTAGGCGATGCGCTCGGTGCGGACCTGCCCCGAGCCCTCCGACACCACGGCGGAGACGAGCCCGAAGCCCGCGTCCCGCTCATAGGTCGTCGTGAGCAGCAACTCCGAGCCACCGTCGACGACGCCTGCGGGCGCTGTCGGCTCCACCCGCGTCCGCTGGAGCAGTCCCGTCCCAGGGTAATAGTCGTGCTCGACGACCCGCGTCCGCGTCCCTCCATCCAGAATGGTGTGGGTCTGGCTGAGCCGCCGCTGCTGGCTGATGAGCCAGTCCGATTCGGAGGTGTCGAACTGCGCGGTCGTGAGCATCCGGTAGCGGTTGCCACTGGCGGCACCGCTGACGACCTCGTCCGTGAGTTCCTCCAGGCTCGTCACGTTGCCGTAGGCATCCTGGGCGCGCGTCTTCTGCCCCTGAAACAGCAGGTAGCCGCCCTCCTTCTCCTGCCAGGCCAGCATCTGCGGATACACGTCCAGCACCTTGCCGCCGTGACGGGATTCTGCCTGGTAGGTGCTGGAGGTCACCACTTCATAGGTGCCGCCGTCCTCCAGGGGGATCAGGGTCCGCAGTTCCAGCGGGAGCCCGGCCTTCGTGTAGAACGTGCCCTCGCGCGTGACGTTGTCGTACGTCGCGGTGCGGGTCGACAGGCGAAGCAGGTCCTGCTCGACGCGCCGGGCGAACCCCAACCAGCCGCGGCCCTTCCGGTCAAAACGGCCATCCTGGTAGGTGAACTTCGTGGCGCGAGGCTGGGCGCGCCCCGAGTCCTGTTCGTGGAGCCGCACCAGCCACAGCCCCGTGCGCGCACACCGCATGGGGTACGCACAGCTCTGCGCCGGGGTGTAGACGCTGGCATCCGACAGCGGCGCGTACTCGAAGCGCTCGAACGCGCTCAGGCCGTCATCCACGCGCGTGAGCAGGTCACCGGGCGTGCCCTGGCGCACGTAGACATGGAGGCTGCCGTTGACGACCTGGACGAAGTCCAGCTGGCCGTCGCCGTTCACGTCCAGGACGTTGGACCAGTCCCAGCCCGCGGGCTCGGTGGCGGTGCCGGGGAACTGGCTGCCCACCGTGAACGGCAGCCGGACCTGCGTGAAACCCGTGCCCGTGGACACGAGCACGGTGACCTTGCGCGGTAGCATCGGCGCCAGCGGATCCGAGCTCCCGCCCATCAACAGCAGGTCGTGCCGGCCATCGCCGTTGTAGTCCACGACCCGAACGCCCGAGTCATCCAGGTTGAGCGTCCCCACCGTGTGGTTCTGGGCGCCCACGTTCCAGGCCACCGGTTCGGCGAAGCCGTTTCCCGTGTTCACCGCGACCCGCAGCTGCCCCTGGCCCACCTGCGCGGCCACAGCATCCATCAAGCCGTCGCCCGTGACGTCCGCGAAGTAGTACTGCTTGCCATCGTCCTGGGCGAGCGACAGCGGCTGCGTCACCACGGTGTTCGTCGCGCCTTCCAGCCCGTACGCCTGGAAGCCCACGCCCGTGGAGCGGAGCAGCAGGCTCGACTTCCCGCTGCCATTCACGTCCACGGCATAGCCACGGACGTTGTTCTGGTGCCGCGGCGTCGTCGTCACATAGTTGGCGAGCGTGCCTGCGTTGTTCAGCCGGTAGCCCAGCGTCTGCCCCGGCATGCCGCCCTGCGCGTAGGCGCCCACGCCCCGAACCCACTCCGCGAAGCCGTCGCCGTTCAGGTCGAGCACGTACAGGCCGCGGGCCTGATGCACCCAGGGCTCCTGCGGATCGTCGACGAACTCGAACGCCGTGGAGGAACCCGAGGCCGTGGGACGGTAGAGGCAGTTCCGGTACTGGTAGCCGCCAAGCGATGACAGCTTCTTCCCGGTGATGACCAGCTCCAGCCGGTCATCCCCGTCGATGTCCAGGTACCGCTCCTCTCCTTCGGGGCAATGGCTGTCGTAGTACTTCACGGTACGGGGCGTGCCGTCGATACCGATCCCCGTGCTCAGGTAGAAGAACGCCGCGCCCTGGATGAGGTCGTCGCGCCCGTCCCCGTTGATGTCGCCCGTGAGCAGGTGGCCCTCGCTGTGAGCAATGTTCGTGTCGAGCTCCGTGAAGGTCGCGTCCCCTGGGGTCCAGGTGAAGCGCGTGCGAGGCAGACAGATGCCCGCGCCATCACACGCCTGCACCGCGTCCAGCCGGCTCCGCAGGCTGAGCGTGGCCAAGCCATAGGTCAGGGTGTAGGAGCGCAGCAGGCCCGGCGTCACCGGGTTGGGACCCCACATCTCGATGCGCTTCAGCCGCTGGGTGCGCTTCTGCTTGAGCCCGCCGACGAAGGCGTCGCTCGGGTCGGGCCGCGCCTCGTACTGGAACCGGACCGACCGCGTCGTCGTGCCCTGCGGATCCGCCGTGGAGCCCGTGTAGTCGATGCGGTCCGGGAGCTGCTCGATGGCGGAGGGGTCGCTCGGGTGGGATTGGAGGCGGTAGTCCACCCGGAGGTAGTTCCCCGAACGGTCCTCCACCCGGGAGACGCCCCACGCCCAGCGGACCTGCTGGCTGTAGTCCGTCGTATAGAAGCGCGGCACGGAGGGGCTCTGGTAGCTCAGCGCCACGCTCACGCGCGGGCCCTCCAGCGAGGCGTTGACGCCCCCGCCCATCGTCAGGATGCGGCCGTCCTTCAGGAAGACCTTGAAGGACGTGGGCCCCCGCGTGTCGGGGCTGAAGGACACGACCTTGATGTGGGAATCCTGCTCGGTGCGGTACTCGGACAGGTGCCCGCCGTAGGGGCTGGAGGTCCCCGTGGGCCCACCCGTCAGGACCAGCCGCTGACCATCCAGGCAGAAGCGGTCGCCCGCGTCGCCGTTGTCGAACCGGATCTCCCGGTCCGCGCCCTCATGGAGGGTGGTCCGGCGGCAGCGGGTAATGCGCGACAGGCCTGACAGAGACCAGCCCACGCCCAGTTCCCCGTTGCCCATGCCACTGTCGTACTGGAGCGCCAGTCCCGGCTGCATGCCCGCGCGGCCGTCCGGCACCCACAAGGGAATGGAGTAGGCCGCCGTGCCGCTATGGCGAACCAGCCCCTGCCCCGAGAGTGTCCCCACGGCCAACCCGTTCACGGTCTCCGTGGCCAGGACCGTGTCGGAAGGAAGGCCCAGCGGGGCCGCCTGGGACGCGACCTGGGGCGAGCTCGTGGGGGCGGGAGCACAGTAGAGCAGCGGAAGGGACGCGAGCGCGCCCACCAGGAGAGAAATCCGTCGTCTGCGTCCATGTGAGGCTCCGGGGGAAGGAAGAAAGGGAATGCGCGCGCGATGCGCGACAGGGAACCGCCGTCTCAGAGGCATGGACGTTCCGGAAGTGGAGAGAATTGATTCCTGCCTCGGCCTGGCAGGTCCCCTGGATAGGCCCGGTGGCGTGACGGGAGCGTGACGGTCCCGCCAAGGAGCGGAAGAGGGTCGCTCGCCCACGCATCAGACCCGTTGCGTACGTCAAGGCGCTTGATCAGCGTCGTAGATAGAGCCCCTTGAGGTACGGGCGCTATCCTTTCAGGCGCCCCTCAGAGCTTTACGCTGTGGGAGCAGGAGACCCCGCGCCATGCCGGACTACAACCAGAAGGACATCCAGGAAGTCTTCGCCTCGTACAATCGCCTGCGGGCCGCGATCCATGCCAACCCTCGCTTCGGCTTTGACTTTGACTGGGACACGTTCTGCAAGGTCCTATCCATGTTGAGCATAAGGGCGCGGGGCTCCCGGCTACAGAACCGGATCACCGAGCAAAACCAGTACCAGTCCATTCCGGCCAATTTGAACCGAGGAGACATCAAGACGCTCGATGGGAAGTACGTCGAACTCAAGTGCTCGATTGTCACGGCCGCCAACGATGTCGCCACCATTCGCGGTATCCGGCCGTGGCAGAAGCTAGACGCGCACCTGATCGTCATCATTGACTTCCGAAACGAAGACAAACCAGAGACCTATTGCTTCTGGCTCAATAAAACGGAAATAGAAGAAGAGTGTCGCACGCTCAAAGCCGGTGCCGTGAGCGGCACCAAAGTCGCCAACCGCGCAAACACAAACATCCTATTAGGATTCAACCTGAACGTGGATAAAGAGGATGCACATTTCAAACGATGGCTTAAACGCTACTTGAGAAAGAACATCCTGCTTTGAGTGTCGTTCCAAGTCAGCACGCCGACGCCCCACCTCCAAGCCCGTCAAGGCACCGATGAAATCTCCAAAGCCGGGGAATTTCGCGAATACTGAATATAATACCGTCCCTCCTTCCTCCGAATGAACATCCGGATCACCTGATCCGGGACGCAGCCTTCGAGCCGGACATATCCCTCAACTAGAAGAGCCTGGAGATTGAGCGAGAACTTGCCGACCGCCGTTGAAGGAGCACTCGCGGGATCCTTCCAGGAGAGGAAGAGCGTATATGGCTTCGCAAGTCGCATCAGAGGAATCTTCCGCGTGGAGTAGTCCCGGCGATCCCCACCACCAGTCATAATGAATTCGCATCCGGTTTGAGGAGCGAGCCGCGTAACCATCTCTGCTGGATAATTATCAGACTGAGTGGTCGGAGGTGGGGCCGAATTGCTCGTAGACTCAGGCATTTCCAGCGACTCGTAGTTTTCTTCTCCCAGTCGAAGGGCTTGAGCGGCATTCGCCGCATGAATCCTGGAGACAAAGTCCCGATAGTCGTTCCCGTAGCGAAGGAGCATGAAATACGAGGCAACGCCTTGGAAACGTTGGTCTCCATGTCTTTCAACAAGGTTCCTGAACCGCTCCGGCATCAGGAAGTGGTTCATCGGACAGAGATATCGAAGCATCTGAGCATTCGCTAACGGAGCCGACATCTCCTCGGGAGCCCGGGAAACCGCCCCGTCTTTAACGTCAAAGACATGCTTATGATGGTAGGCCAGCGTACTGTTCCAAGTCTTGGCCCCCATCACAAAGTTGTAGGCGAAGTTTTTATCCGCCTCACTTCGACCTTTGGGATGGCAGATGCAGATCCGATTGATCAACTCCTCGGGCCGCATTCTGGAAAGATCGCGCCCATGATAAATCTCCGCAAACACCCAACTGGCAGGCTCGTTATCTCCGTATACGAACCAGCATCCATCCCGGGTCTTCCTCAACTTGGCGCGTCCGGCTTCGGAGTACTCCCGCAGGATTCTCACCCGGTTCGAATCATCGAGATAAGCCACGATCCATCGATAGAACCGCCGAGCCAAGTCGGAGTCGATTGGGTGCCCGTTTCGTTCCAAATACTCTCTAAAGAGCAACGCGACCTCCTGCAATATGCCAGCCGGTGACCAAGGGTGATTCCAGGACTGCCTCACATAATGAGGACGCCCCTGCCCTTAAGAAAACCTTAAAATACTTCTACCTTTCACTGGCAGCGGATAGCGCAGCTACGGTTAGGCTGACGAGGCGTCAGCCTCGTCCGAGGCGCTTGAGGACCTGGGCAATCCGCACGTCCCCGGAGCCGTGGACGGAGAGGACCTCCACGCCCAACTCATAAGGGTCGTCGAGCAATAGCCAGGCGAGCTTCTCGTCCACCTCCCTGCGCTGCTGGGAATCTTCGTGCGCGGGGAGGCGGATGCGATCGCGCTCCTCGATGGGGACGAAGACGACGAGGTCCAGGGTCTTCAGGGCGGAACGAATCCGGGTCAGCCACTCCTCGACGTCGAACGCATCGGAGTCCTCGTGCGTCAGGAGGTACCCGAGAAAGTCGAGGGGGCAGCGATCAAACAGGACGTTTCGCGTGTCCTCTTCTTCGAGCAGCTCCAGGGAGCGACGGAGCTGTTCGAGGAAATCCTCCAGACACGGTGGAGACGCGGACGCGTAACCCTCCTCTTCGAGCAGGTGGTACGGCTCGTCGACGCTCCGATACTCCGGGAGCTCTTCCCCCAGGTCTTCAATGAGCGTCGATTTGCCCACGCGGTGCGTGCCACTCATTGCGATGCGCATGCGTGCCGGACTCCTTGCTCTCCGTTGACGGGGAGGAGCAGCTCCGCCCCCTCCCCTTCACGGCCCTGCTGCTACCGGCTCAGACCGCGCTGGCGGTTGAGGAAGGCGTCGCCGCGAGCGGCATCATAGTCGGTGCGCAGGTCCGGGTTGGCGATCTGCTCACCGAAGGTGCGGTGGAACGGGATGGCCTGCGAGGGCTGCTGGGCCCGCTCCTGGAGGCTGGACGTCACCCAGCGCTGGATCTGATCAATGGTCAGGTCCTTGAGCTTGCCCGCGCCGGGGATGGGCAGGTTGGGCAGCAGCGACTTGGCGGAGAAGAGCAGATCCACCATGCCCTTCACGGCCTCGTTGCGCTTGCCCAGCTCGTCCAGGGACACCTGGAAGCCACCCTCCAGCGCGCCCACCACGCTGCCCATGAGGCGCGCACTGCGCTTCGCGTCCTGCGAGGGCGGGTTCTCGTTGGCATGCCGCGCGAGCCCGGCGTTCATCGTCTCCAGGCGCTGCATCACGTTCTGGCGGAACGCGTCGCTGCCCGGGAAGTCCTGCGGCGGCGAGAAGAGCGTCCGGGCGAAGAGCTCGGACATCTTCTTCTGGCCATCCAGCCCCAGCGAACCCGAGCTGTCCTGCAGCGACGACAGCACCGCGTCACCATGCTGGGTGAAGAAGCGGGCGGCGGCGGCGCGCGACTCACGGTTCTCCCCCAGCCTGTCGATGGAGTCCGTGAACAGCTTCAGCGACTCGGCCGTGGGCGGGTTGATGCGGCCGGCGGCGTCCAGCAGGCGCCCCAGCGCGGGAGAGTAGGTCGCGTCCGGGCCGGAGGCGTTGATGTTCTTGATGACATCCGCCATGCCCTCCCGGTTCGCCGCCAGGAACGACTGGAGCCGGTCTGGAGGCATGCCCGCCAGCGCCGTGGCCACCGCCGCGCTGCGCTGCGGATCATTCCCGCCGCTCGCGCGGACGATGCCCATCTCGGCCGTCGCATACGTCGCGATGAGGTCCGGGTTGCCCGTGCCGGAGATGATGCCCGCCAGCCCCTCGTGCGTCGCCCCGGGCAGCGCACCGCGGCCGGACGAGGCCACCGCCGCCGACAGCTCCTGGGGAGACACCGCGCCGGAGCGGTAGGCGTTGTCCAGCGCCTGGGACAGCCGCGTGCGGTCCGCCTCCGGCAGCCGCTGCACGCTGTCCAGGATGCCGCCCGCCACGGGGCCGAAGTGGAACATCATGTCCATGAACGCCGCCTGCTTGGCCGGGTCCGGGTTGTTCCTCAGCCAATCGGACACGGCGGTGGCGTCCCGGCCGTCGCTGGAGTTCGCGATGGCCTGCTGCGCCGAGCGCAGCTCCGTGGGCGACAGCGCCGCGGGCGCCACCGGGGTCGCGCTCGTCGTCCGCACCTCCTCCGCTCCCGCGGGCGCCGCCCCCAGGCGGTTCGCCGTCTGCGTCCCCGCGGTCCCCGCCGTCGGCTGGAAGCCGTCCGTCCCCGTTCCGGGACGCACCGCTTCATTCCGGGCGGGCGGCTGCGCCGGGGTCTGCGCCACGGGGCGCTCCGTGGGCTTCGTCTCGATGGGTCGGGGTGCGTTGCGCTGGATGGGCGTCGTCATGGTGGTTCCCCCTCGTCCCCGGCTCGGGGCGGCTGGTTGGCGAGGCAAGGGCTGCCTCGTTTTCCGCGATTATCGCCTGCATGGCGCCCCAGTTGCGGCGCCCGCGGCATGGGAGTTCCGCCCGGACACTCGCCTACATGAACCTACGGCTTTCGTAGGGTCTCACCCAACCAGCGCCGGACCTCGTCCAGGTACTCGCGCGGCAGTGCGTGCCCGCTGTCGAAGGCCTTGCGCGTCTTGCGCTTGGAGGGTGCGGCGTCGAAGAGCTTCCGGGTGTCCTCCTCGGTGGAGAAGACATCGCGGTTCGCGGTCAACAGCAGCCAGGCCTGATGAACCTGGCCCATCCGGTTCACCGGTGCGGCATCGCCCAGCACGGGGTCGACATGGGGTGGCACCATCGTCACCAGATGGGTGATTCGAGGCTCACGCGAAGCCAGCAGGAGGCCCACCTGGGCGCCCATGCTGTAGCCGGCGACGAGCACCCTCGGCGGCTTCTTGCCGTTGGCGAGCACGTGGGTGAGGAGCGCCTGCGCATCACGCACGGTGTCGACAATCATCGCTTGATAGGGACCGGGCTCGCCCGCGTGCGCTCGCTTCGCGAGGGCTCCGGGCCGCGCGTCGGGGGTCGCTCGCGCGCCGTGCCGTCTCGCGTCCATGAGGTAGACGCGATAGCCGGTGCTTCGCAGTTGCTCCGTCAGGGCGCCTCCGAAGGTCGGCTCCGCATCCGACAGCCAGTCGTCCTTGCTCCGGGTGAGGCCGTGCAGCAGGACGGCCACGGGCGGATTCGTCCCCTTCCCTTCCGGCTCCAGCACCCACGCGGGAATCCGCTCGCCATCCTCCGCGCGGACCTCCAGGGGGACCGCGGGGCTCGCGGCGTGGGCCACGGAGGTGGCAAGGAACAGCAGGGCCAGGAACAGCGAACGCATCATCACGGGACTCCTCAAGTGAGAGAGGCCGTGAAGGGTGCGGGAGCGCCGGTCAGCCGGGCGTCACTCACGCGCTGACATTCGTTTGACGCAGACGCGGGTAGCATCCAGGTCACCCCCATGCGCGTGCTCGTCATCGAAGACAACCGCGACCTCCAGGCCAACATCGCGCGGTTCCTGGAGCCGGACTTCCAGTTGGACTTCGCGAGCACCGGGCCCGAGGGGCTCGCGCTCGCGCTGGGCCATCCGTACGACGTCATCGTGCTGGACGTGATGCTGCCCGGCATGAGCGGCCTGGAGGTGTGCGAGCGATACCGGCAGGTCGCGCCCCGGCTCGTTCCCATCCTGATGCTGACCGCCAGGGACACGCTCGAGGACAAGGAAGCGGGCTTCCAGGCGGGCGCGGACGACTACCTGGTCAAGCCGTTCTCGCTCCGGGAGCTGCGCTGGCGCCTGGAAGCGCTGGCGCGCCGGCCCGTGCCTCCGAGCGGGCGGAAGCTGACGCACGGAGGGCTCACGCTGGAGCCGGAGAGCGGGCTCACGCAATGGGGTGGGCGCTCCGTCCGGCTCAACCGCACCGAGGCACTCCTCCTGCGGTGGCTGATGGAGGCCGCCCCCGAAGCCATCCCCGCAGCCACGCTGGCGCAGCGGCTCTGGGGGGACGAAGCCCCCGAGTCCAGCGCGCTGCGCACGCACGTCTATGCCCTGCGCAAGGCGTTGGCCGGGCTGGGGCTCGACGATGCCATCACCACCCTGCGCAACGAGGGGTACCGCCTGGATGCGCGCTAGGTCCAGCAGGTCGGTGCGCGCCGTCCTCCAGCGCGCCATGGGGCTGTCCGCCGCGTTCGCGCTGGTGCTGATGGGAGGGATCTTCACGCTCTTCAGCTACGACCTCGAGGACGTCATCTTCAGCCGCATCGTGGCCGCGGAAGCGGACCGGAGCGAGCCAGGTCACGTCCCCGGAATCACGCGGTATGACGGCCACGCCGCGCTGCCGCCCTGGCTCGCGGAGCGCCTGAGCCCGGACGCGCCGACGAGAGAGTACGAGGTGCCCGCCGGGAGCCACGGACACTTCCACGTCGCGGTGCGCCCGGGCGTGGGTGGAGAACGCCAGTACTTCGCGTTCGACGTGACGCGCCTGACGAGCACGACAGCTCACTTGAAGCGGACCGCTGGCCTGCTCCTCACCAGTGCACTGCTGGCATTGCTGGCCGCCGCGCTCCTCGCCCGCCTCGTGGCCCGCCGGCTCGGTCGGCCGTTGGAGCGGATGGTGGAGTGGCTCCGGGCCGAAGGGACACCGCCGCCCGAGGATGAAGGGGGAGTGGCCGAGGTCCGGGCGCTGCGGGACGCGCTGCTCGCACGCGACGCGCGCATCCGGGAGCAGTTGGAGCGTGAGCAGCGGTTCAACCGCGACGCCAGTCATGAGCTGCGCACCCCTCTGGCCGTGGCCCAGGGCGCGGTGGAGATATTGGAGCTCGACCCGCCAAGAGACGCGGAGACGTTCGACCGGCTGCGCCGGGCCGTGAGCCAGATGGGCCTGTTGACGGAGGGAATCCTCTGGCTGGCCCGCGAGCGCCGCTCCGAGGAGCGCTGCGACCTGCACCGCGTCTCGCGAGAACTGCTCGCGTTGTACGGGCACCTGCGGCGCAATGACGAAATCGAGCTGAGCATCGAGTCCGCGGGCGAAGTCCACGCCCCCATCCCTGCATCCGTCGCCAGGGTGATGATGGGAAACCTCCTCAAGAACGCGCTCGCCTACACGGACGAAGGGCGCATCGTGATCACCATCGAGCCCTCGGCGTGGACCCTGACAGACACGGGGGTTGGCTTTGGCCGCGCCGAGCCTGGGAGCGAGAGCCACGGCATCGGCCTGTCGCTGGTGGAAAGGCTGGCCCAGCGCTTCGGATGGACGCTGTCCATTGACGCATTGGAGCCCCGAGGCACGCGCGCACGGTTGAGCTGGCGCGGAGAGGGCGACACGCCAGCCATGAGTTGAAGCGAGCGTTTGGTCTGGCAGCCGTGGCCGTGCTGTCATCGATTGCCATGACATTTGCTTTCGACGTTCCTGTCCCGCTGCGAGTCAAAGTGCGCGGCGCAAGGCTACCCGCTCATGGGCTGCATGTGGCTGGCCGACATCAAGGCCGACTGGCAGGGCGCTACTTCTTCATGCCCGCGGAGGCCGGTGGTCGCATGGCCATCACCCACTGCTGCTGCGACTACCCGAAGGTGACCAACCTTCAACAGCGCCGCGACAAATGGGACAATGCGAGGGAGCGCTTCCGGGACGAGTGGAGTTCCGAGTTCGGCTCCTGGCCAACGACCGCCACCGGGAAGGTCTGGCCCGGACACCACATCTTCGACCTGGCTCACGGCGGGCCGCCGGTAGCGCCAGGCAATGTGGTGCCTGTCCCCGGAGACGTCCATAAAGTCTTCAACGACGAGTACCCTGCCTGCTACGCGCCCGGTGGGAAATGGCTGACGCCCGGCCCTGAGCGACCCTACTCAGATTGAGGCTACCACCATGCCCATGAACAACCTGCTGGCGGAGTTCTCCCGGCTGCACTTCCCCAACGCCCCTGCGACGCCTGCGCAGCTCTCCGCGTTCGAGGCGCGTGTCGGCTGGAAGCTGGACGAGGACCTGCGCGCCTTCTTCCTGCACGCCAACGGCGGCACCCTCTTCAAGCCGCTGCCAGACGCGAAGTACTGCATCCTTTCGCTGGACGAGATCGAGCGAGCTCGCGTCGCCATTCGAGGACGAGACCAGGACAGCGCGGGCCCCGCTTCGCACTTCACCCTGGTGGACATGCAGGACACCAACTTCGTCATCCTGGATGTCGCCATGCGGTTCAACGGCCGCTACCCGCTGCTCGACGCCTTCCACGAGACGTACCCGGACGAGACGCCGCGCATCGCCTCCAGCTTCGAGGAGTTCTTGGAGAAAGCGCTGAGCAGCGGCAACCGGGCGTTCTGGCTGGGTGGATGACCCCCGAGCAGGCGCCCGTGCCGAGGACGCTCACGCCTCGCTGGTGCCCTCCATCAGGAAGTCGATGACGGCGCGCACGGCGGGGAGCTGGCCCCTGCGGTGTGGCGTCAGGATCGTCGTCGTCACCGTGCCCGCGGTCCAGGCGGGAAGCACACGCACCAGCCTCCCGGCCTCCACGTCCACGCGAGTGAACGTCTCTGGCAGACAGACGACGCCCAGCCCGGCCGTGGCCGCCTTCAAGAGCACCAGCGACTCATCGGCGGTCATGCGTGCCCGCGGCATCACGGTGACCGTCTCCCCCGCCTTCCCGCGCAACCGCCATTGCGTGGCCGTGGCGCTGGTCAGGAGGCCGTCGTGTTCGCTCAGGTCCTCGGGCTTGCGAATCCTGCCCCGACTGGACAGGTAGCCGGGCGACGCCACCAGGATGGTGGACTCCACCGCGAGCCGGCGCTGCACCAGGCCCGAGGCGGGCAAGGGCGAGAAGTGACTGCGCACGGCGATGTCGAATCCCTCCTGCACCAGATCCACGAAGCGGTCCGTCGCGTGAAGCTCGACGCGCACCTTGGGATGCGCCAGCGCCAGCAGTGGCAGTCGGTCCGCGAGCCGGAACTGCGCCGTGGGGACCGACGTGGTGACTCGCACCACGCCGCTGGGCTCTGCCTGCCGGCGGCGCACCACGTTCTCCGCGGCCTCCGCCTCCATCACCGCGGCGCGGGCATGGTCGAGGAAGTCCCGCCCCACGTCCGTCAGCGTGAAGCTCCGCGACGTGCGCTGGATCAGCCGGGCGCCCAGCGCGTCCTCCAATTCGGCCACGCGCTTGCTCACCGTGGACTTGGGAATGCCCAGCCGCCGAGCCGCCGCGGCGAAGCCACCGCTCTCCACGGCCTGGACGAAGAGATGGAGGTCATTGAGATTCAAGGGCCGCCTCATCGTCCACGGGTGTGGACCTTGCGTTCGCGTTCCGCTGTCTACACGGCGCGCGTTGCCACGGCCATCTTGTCCCCATCGAAGGCATCACGCCTTCCCCTTCGGACAGGAGCTTCACCATGGCATTGCCTACCCTCTTCTACGGTGTCCCCTCTGGCTGCTCGTTTGGCTCCATCGTCGCGCTGGAGTGGCTGGGCCGGCCCTATCAGCTGTGCCGCATCGCCATGCCGGAGGACGTCACCACCGCGGACTACCGCCGGATCAACCCCATCGCGGAGACGCCCACCCTGATGACGGAGACGGGCGCGCGCATCAGCGAAAGCATGGCCATCCTCAACCACCTCGGTGCGCGCGGCGTGGGCACCGGGCTGTCGTTCGCCCAGGGCACCGAGGACTTCGACCGGTTGAACCAGATGCTCGCGTACCTGAACACCACCTTCTTCAGCGCCTTCTCGCCGCTCTGGTACGCGCTCGAGCACACCGAACTGCCGGAGCCCGAAAAGCAGGCGCTGCGCAACCTGGGGGCCCGCAAGGTGGTCTCCGCGCACGCGAACCTGGAGGCACTGATGGGCGACACGCCGTGGCTGCTGGGCGACCACCGCACGCTGGCGGACGCCTACTTCATCGGCATCGCCCGGTGGACCCGGTACCACGAGGTGCTCGACCGCCGCGACTACCCGAAGCTCCAGGGACTCTTCGAGCGGCTGGAGGCGGACGCCGGCGTGCGCTTCGCCCATGCCATTGAAAAGGGCGAGACGCCGCAGGGCAGCGGCGCCTTCCAGGGGCACATCCGCCTCGCGGAGGCCCTGCGACGGCTGACCGCATGAGCCGGGAGGCCTCGCCTCATCCAGGCCGTACAAGCTCCAGCCAGCGGGCCAGCGTCAGATCGGTATACGGACCTTGTTCCAAACCGTAGGCGCCCAGCGAAAAGCCATCGTTCCACTCAACGATGGCGGTTTCACCGGACTCGAGCACGCCGAAGTCGACCGCATATCCCGCGGTCCCCTCTCCAGCTTCCTCCAGGAGCTGGATGGCCCGCAGGACCTGACCTTCATCGACTCGAACGGAAGGGTCGCCTCCATAGTGACGCGTCCCTACAACGGTGCCGTGCACGACGAAGACCCGGAACTCACTCCGCCATCGGACCACTTCCGAGCAGAGGACCTCCGTGCTCCCTGATGCGCGCTCCAGATAGAGCAGATCTTCAACCGACGCGAAGACGTGTCCCGTGAACCGTTTACGGCGCCCATGGGGTTTGGCGAAAACCGGAGGGCCTGCTTCGTGGAGGACGGCCGCCTTCAGGTCTCTCACGGTGCTCCGCCAGACACGCCGGTGGAGAAAGGAGCTCAGGCTCGGCGGATAATCGTGGGTTTCGGGTGCATCGATGCCGAGTTGTTTCAGTGCCCCCAGCACCGTCGGTACGTCGCCCGCCACCAGTGCGTCCCGGGCCAGCGGTATCTGGCCCCTGGAGAGCTGCTTCGCGGTGAAGGTTTCAACGGGAACGTGGCGCCCCCGGAGTTCGTCGAGAAGCGCTCGCATCTCTGGCTCCATGCGACCGGAGCCCAGCTCCTGAATGAATGCGCAGCGAACCATCGTCGCCATCCTAAAGCATCGTGCCGCGGACGACGTATACCTGAGGGAGAGCGGGAGAGCCCCGAGCCTCGGCCACATCCATCAGCGGGCGCTCGTTCAGGGAAGGAGCCCGGCTTCTCACGAATTCGCGGATTCGCCGCATCTGTGCTCCAGTGGGTTCCCCTCCCCTTTTCGTCCATGACCACCGGAACCCATTCGCCTCCTCCTGAGCCGGGCATGCGGCGCGCGGTATCGCGCTGGGAAATCGTCGGGTTTTCCATCAACGACGTCATCGGCAGCGGTGTCTACCTGCTGCCCGCGGCCGCCGCCGCGAACCTGGGCTCGGCCAGCACGGGCGCCGTCGTGCTCGCGGGCCTGGCCGTGCTGCTGCTCGTGCTCTGCTTCGCGGAGGCGGCCAGCTACTTCGACAAGCCCGGCAGCGCGTATCTCTACACGCGTGAAGCCTTTGGAGAACGGGTGGGGTTCCAGGTTGGCTGGATGACGTGGCTGGCGCGTGTCTCGTCCGTGGCCTCGTTGTCCGTCGGCTTCTCCCGTGCGCTGGGCTTCCTGTGGCCCGCGGCGAACTCGGGCGTGGGCCAGGGCCTGGCCATCGCCGTGCCCCTGCTCGCGCTCACCGCCATCAACGTCGTGGGCGTGAAGGGCGGCGCTCGCACCGCGGTGTTCCTCGCCGTCACCAAGACGGTGCCCCTGCTGGTGTTCATCGCCGTGGGCCTCTTCTCCGTGTCCGTGCCGCTGGCGACGTCGGTGGCTCCCAGGGACGGCGGCAACCTGGGGGCCGCGGTGCTGCTGCTGCTGTTCGCCTATGCCGGCTTCGAGAACACGGCGGCTCCGGCGGGTGAGTTCAAGAACCCACGCCGCGATGTGCCCTTCGCGCTCATCGTGCAGATTGGCGTGGTCACCCTCATCTACACGGCGGTGCAGTGGGTGGCGCTGGGCACGTTGCCCGGGGTCGCGGACGCGCAGACGCCGCTCGCCAACGCCGCCGCTCGGTTCCTCGGGGGTTGGGGTGGGCTCCTCATGACGGTGGGCGGGGTGCTGTCCATCCTGGGGACCAACAGCAACACCGTGCTCGCCGGGCCGCGCTACCTGTACGCGCTGGCTCAGGATGGCTTTGGCCCCGCCGCGCTCGCCACGCTGCATCCTCGCTACCGCACGCCGACGGTCGCCATCCTCACGCAGACGGCCATCGCGCTGCCCCTGGCGTTCTCCGGCTCGTTCGAGGTGCTCGCCACGCTCTCCGTGGTGGCCCGGCTCGCCACGTACTTCGGCACGGCCCTGGCGGTGCCCGTGCTGCGCCGCAAGCTCCAGGCGCCCCCGAACGCGTTCCGCATTCCCGGTGGGCCCGTGATTCCCCTCGCCGCCGCCGCGCTGTGCGTCGTCTTCGCGCTGAGCGCGGAGAAAGAGAACCTCGTCGCCGGCGCCATCGCGCTCGCGGTGGGCTTCGTGCTCTACAAGTTCCAGCGCAAGCCGGACGGGAAGGCGGCGCTCGGATAGCCCGGGACATATCGCCGTCATGACGGCCCATTCGCCGCGTTCGCGGAGATGAAGGGCGCTACGGCTTGCGCTTCGGGGGAGGGACGGCGGCGGCGGCTTCGCGCAGCTTGTCCTTCTTGCTCTTGCGCCGGCCCTTCACGCCGCCGTTCGCATCCAGCGGCGGTGCGGCGGACACGGCCGTCAGCGTCGGTTCAAAGCCCGCCACCTGCTCTCGCGCGACGGACAGGTGGTTGCGCTTCTCGATGAGACGGAAGTGGGCTTCGGTGTCCGCGCTGACGAAGCTGATCGCCACGCCCGGGTCGCCCGCCCGCCCCGTACGGCCGATGCGGTGCACGTAGTCCACGGTCGAACGCGGCAGGTCGTAGTTCACGACCGCGGGCAGGCCCGCGATGTCCAGGCCGCGCGCGGCGACGTCAGTGGCGACGAGGACACGCACGCGCTTCGCCTTGAAGTCCGCGAGCGCCTGCGTGCGGGCCCCCTGGCTGAGGTCTCCGTGCAGCGACGTCGCGGGGATGCCGGCGCGGTTGAGCTTCAGCGCGACATGGTCCGCCGCGTAGCGGCTGGCGACGAACGTGAGGACGTGGGACCACGCGTGGGTTTCCAGCAACTGTCGCAGGAGCATCGTGCGCCGGGGCGCATCCACCTGGATGGCCCGCTGGAGGATGAGGTCCGAGGAAGGCAACTCGCCGTCATCGACGTCGATGCGCGTGGGCTCGTGCAGCAGTCGCTCCGCGAACGTCCGCACGGCGGGCGGGAACGTGGCGGAGAACAGCAGGTTCTGGCGGCGCGCGGGCAGGAGCGCAAGCAGGCGGTTGAGCTCGTCAGCGAAGCCCAGGGAAAACAGCCGGTCGGCCTCGTCGAGCACCAGCGTCTCCACCGCACCCAGCCGGAGCGCGTTCTGATCTACCAGGTCCAGCGCGCGGCCCGGTGTGGCCACGACGACGTCCGCGCCGCCCCGGAGCGCCAGCATCTGCGGGTTCGCGGAGACGCCGCCGACCGCGAGGCAGGTCTTCAGCGGCTTCTTCAAGTGACGGCCATACCGCTGGAGGGAGTCGACGATCTGGGCGGCGAGCTCCCGCGTGGGGACCAGGATGAAGGCCCGCACCGGCCGGACCGCCCCACCCGGCCGGGCGCGCAAGGCCTCCAGGAGGGGCAGCAGGAACGCCGCGGTCTTCCCCGAGCCCGTCTTCGCCGAAGCCAGGACGTCGCCGCCGCGCAGCACCACGGGGATGGCCGCGCGCTGCACCGGCGTGGGTTCGTCGTATCCAAGTTCGGCCACGGCGCGGGCGAGCGCGTCCGACAGGCCAAGTGAAGCGAAGGTCATGGGAGGGGAGCCCTGGGTGGCACGACGCGGAGAACCCTACCCTACCTGGCACGGCGCCGAACCGACCCCAGATCCTCGAGGACCGGCACCACCAGCATGTAGATGCCGTTACGCGTGGCGCCGCCGCCCTCATCCGGGCTCGGCTCCGTCCTATACTGACGGGATGTGCTCGTTCCCCGGCTGCACCACGCCCCCCGTGGGCTCCTCGCCGTGGTGTGTGCTCCACGCCAGAGCCAGGAAGTTCGCGCACCGATGGCTGGAGACGACCCGCATCCAGAAGCACGACCGGCAGGAGCGGGCCAAGGCGTTTCCCGAGGAGGAGCGGGAGGTCAAGGAGGCGGAGTTCAATCGCATCGCGGAGACCCTTCGCACCGCCGCGATCCTGATCCATGCCTTTCTCCACTCCCCGTCCAACAGGGTCATCTGCGAAGCAACCTTCGGCGTGGCGAATGGCCTCGCGGCCTACAAACACTTCGAGGCCATGTTGAAGGTCATCGAAACCTGGGTGGCCGCGCCCCAGACCTATTTCCGCATCAACGCGTGGAACAAGGCTTTTGGTCGCGAGGCCTGCACGACGCCGGAAAACCTTCGCGTGTTGCTGGCACCCGACTTCACGGCGATGGCACCCGAGGTCCTGGCGCTGACCCTGGTCCATGAAAGCGCGCATGCCGCCAAGGGGCAGAGCGTCATCGACCGCGCGCCCCGGGAGTCCCCCAGCTTCAAGGTGATGTTGGGGGCGCTGCGGCTGACCAACGCGTACCACTATGAGGCCGCCGCCAGGGCCTACGCCCTCTTCGTGCGGCCCCAGGAGACGACCCGTACTCCCATCAATCCGGTCGAACTCTCCAAGCAGCTCAAGGACATGATGGGGAATCCCGAGGGGATCAGCTCCGTCGTGGGCATCGCCAGCAGCCCGGATCCCCTGGCGGTGCTCATCCAGGAAACCGCACAGACGGCCCTCCATGCGCGGATCCAGACGGAGGACATGTTGATGTTCCTCGTGAACAAGGCGCGGCACAACCTGTCACCCGGGGACGACTGGAGGTTCTGTGAGCCCATGCTGCGGGCGCCCCACAGTCGGGGCGCCCTGGTCCAGCCGAGGGACATGGACGATGCCGACCTCTTCTTTCGCGAGACGGGCCGTGTGCACCAGAGGCTCCAGCACTTGAGCAACGCGGGCCTGGTCACGAAGGCCGCTGGCGCCCCCAGCATCAGCATCACCGACTCACACACGGTGCGCTATCACGTCACGGTCGCCGACAGCGACCTTGCCGCGAAGGTCGGTGCACAGCCGGCGCTCGCGGCGCGGCTGCGGGGGTTGATCCTCAAGAAGGCGCTGGAGAAGGAGCACGTCACCCTGGTGACCTTCGAGCGGCTTCTGGGAATGTGGAAGATGTACCTGCTCGCGCGCAGCCAGCCGGGGGGCTACGCGGTCGAATAGGGGACCCGTCGAAGCCCCCGAAACCCGTCGTCTGTCGCCCGCGCGTCCCATGCCCATGCATTGAGCACGGTCATGCATCCCCCTCCCTTGCCTCCGGACCTCGAGTCGCGCCGTCCCCAGATGTTTCCCGTCCTGGACGCCCGGGACATCGAGCGCATGCAGCGCTTCGGTGAGGTCCGGCACTTTCATGATGGGGAGTGCCTCTTCGCGGCCGGACAACCGGGCCCTGGGATGCTCGTGCTCGCCCGGGGCCGGGTGGCCCTCTCCCGGCGCGATGGCCTGGGGCACTCGATTCCCATCGTGGAGGAGGGCCCAGGCCAGTTCCTCGGTGAAGTGGCCCAGCTCTCCGGACGCCCCTCGCTTGTCGACGCTCACGCGGTAGGGGAAGTGGAGGCGCTGGTCATCCCCCCGCACCGGCTGCGTGCGCTGCTCGTGGCGGAGGCGGACCTCGGCGAGCGCATCATGCGCGCCCTCATCCTGCGCCGCGTGGGCCTGCTCGAGACAGGCGCCGGAGGGCCCGTCCTGGTGGGCCCTCCCGAGGGCGCGGGCAGGGTTCGCCTGGAGGGCTTCCTCTCGCGCAATGGCCACCCGTACCTCGCGATGGACCCGGCGCGGGGCGCAGAGGCCGATTCACTGCTCGAGCGCTACTCGCCACACGCGGAGGAGCTCCCGCTCGTGGTGTGCCCGGATGGCTCGGTCCTGAAGAATCCCTCCGAGAGCACCCTTGCTCGAGCGCTCGGACTGCTGCCGGAGGGGGCCTTCGAGACGCACTATGACGTCGCCGTGGTGGGCGCGGGGCCCGCGGGGCTCGCCACCGCCGTGTACGCGGCCTCCGAGGGGCTGCGGGTGCTCGTCCTGGATCAGCGGGCCTTCGGGGGGCAGGCGGGCGCGAGCGCGCGCATCGAGAACTATCTGGGGTTCCCCACGGGCATCACCGGCCAGGCGCTTACCGCGCGCGCCTACGTGCAGGCGCAGAAGTTTGGCGTGGAGATGGCCATCCCGGCAGAGGTCGCCTCCCTGCGCTGCGCTGCCCCTGGCGCGCCGCTCACGCTCGCGCTGACCGACGGGCGCAAGGTGCGCACGCGGACCGTGGTGGTGGCCAGTGGCGCGCGCTACCGCCGCCCCGCGCTCGCGAACCTCGGCCAGTTCGAGGGCCGTGGGGTCTTCTACTGGGCCAGCCCCATCGAGGCGCGCATATGCGCCGACGAGGAGGTCATGCTCGTCGGCGGTGGCAATTCCGCGGGCCAGGCGGCCGTGTTCCTCGCGGGCCACGCGCGTCGGGTCCGCGTGCTCGTGCGTGGCCGGGAGCTCGCGGCGAGCATGTCCAGCTACCTCGTCGAGCGCCTGGCCGCGTCCCCTCGCATCGAGCTGGTGATGGAGACGGAGGTGGTGGAGTTGGCGGGCTCGGAGGAGCGCGGTCTGCGACGCGTGCGCTGGCGGCACCGACCCAGCGGGAGGGAGGAGGTGGCCGACGTGCGTCACCTCTTCCTCTTCATCGGGGCGGATCCGGCCACGGAGTGGCTCACGGGCTGCGGTGTGACACTGGACGCGAAGGGATTCGTGCGCACGGGCGTGGTGCTCGGCGAGGAGCCGCTCCAGGCGGAGGCCTGGGAGGCCGCCGGTCGGGCGCCGTTGGGGTTCGAGACGAGCCTGCCAGGAGTGTTCGCCATCGGCGATGCGCGCTCGGACTCCGTCAAGCGGGTTGGGGCGGCGATTGGAGAGGGTGCGGCCGTGGTGGCGCAGCTGCATGCCTGCCTGGCCTCCGCCGCCACGCACGTTGCGACAGGCCCCGTCACATCCCCATGTTCGACCCGATGAGGCCATCGGTCGGAGACCCCAACACGGAGCGCGAGCCATGAAGAAGGCATGTCCCCACCTGGAAGACACCCAGCAGCACCGGACGGCTCCCGTCCACCCCAGCAGCCACGGATGCATGGAGTGTCTGAAGGACGGAGGGGACTGGGTCCATCTCCGGATGTGCCTGACCTGTGGGCACGTGGGCTGCTGCGACGACTCGCCGTCACGCCACGCGACCCAGCACTTCCACGCCAGCGCCCATCCGGTCATGAAATCGTTCGAGCCTGGAGAGAACTGGGCCTGGTGCTTCGTGGACGAGCAGTTCCTCGACCGGATCCCCACCTTCCCAGGCGAGTCACCGCCGGTGCACTACTCAGCCCCCATGAGCGCGCCCTAACGAGGGCCGCCAGCTCTGCCCCGGTCCTTCAGCCGTCATCGCGCCACAGGTTGGGCCGGCTCGCGAACAGCTCCGTCAACCAGTCGATGAAGACCCGCGCCCCGGCTCCCAGCTGGCGTGAGGGTGGGTAGACCAGGAAGAGGGGCCGGGGTTCGGGCCGCCAGCCGTCCAGCACCCGCACCAGCTCCCCGGACGCGAGGTAGGGCTCCACCACGAAACGAGGAGCGAACATGACGCCCAGGCCGGCGAGTCCCGCGGCCAGGTATGCGTTGGTTTCGTTGAGCGTGAGCAGGCTTCGCCCCCGGACCTCCAGCCGCTCGCCCTCGCGAACGAAGACGAAGGGGTTCTCCTTGCCGCTCAGCGAGGAGAAGTAGCTGACCACCGCGTGCGCCGGACCCGCCAGCTCCAGCGGATGGAGGGGCGCACCGTGGCGCTCCAGGTAGCGGGGAGATGCGCACAGCCAATAGCAGAGGTCGCCCAGGTGTCGTGCCACCAGGGACTCGTCCTTCACCGCTCCTCCGCGAATGGCGCAGTCGACGTTGTCCGCGAGGAGGTCCACGACGCAGTCGCTCACGCCCAGCTCGATGTGCATCTGGGGATAGCGCGCATAGAACGACGGCAGCGCGGGGATGAGCAGCAGCCGGGAGATCGTCCCACTCGACTCCACCCGCAGACGCCCCCGGGGACCGCGCCGGGACTGGGACAACGTGGCTTCGAGCTCCCGCACCTCGCCCAACAGCCGCAGCGCCTGCTGGTAGTAGGTCATGCCTTCCGGGGTGACCGTCACGCGGCGCGTGGTGCGGTGCAGCAGCTTCACGCGCAGATGTGCCTCCAGCTGTTGGATCAGCCGGGTCACCGCCGCCTTCGGGCGGCCCAGCGCATCGGCTGCCTTGGTGAAGGTGCCGGTCTCCACCACGCGGACGAAGGCTTCCATCGCCGTGAACGTGTCCATCTTCCACCTTCCGATTGTTTCAGCGGTGAAACGCAGTGTGCGAAGGGCTCCCGTTTATCCCAGCGCAGGCGGGGCGTATCTCCTCGCGCATGAAAACGACCCCTGCTCGCGGTGCCTTCCTCGCTGTCTCTCGCGCCCTCACCCTGCTGATGCTGAGTGGTGCTCCCCTGCTCTCGTCCTCCGTCCACGCCGCCGCGCCCCAGGTCCGGACCCAGGCCCCCGGGTTCCATCGGATGATGCTCGGCGACTTCGAGGTCACCGCGCTGTCCGACGGCACCGTGCCTCAGACCGTGAGCGAGGTGGCGAAGGGCACGACGCCAGGGCGGGTGAAGGAGCTGCTCTCGAGAGATCACCTGGAGGATCCGATCGAGGCGTCCATCAACGCCTTCCTCATCAACACCGGCACCGCGTTGGTGCTCGTGGAGACGGGCTCGGGGAGCTTCTTCGGCCCTGGCGTGGGAGGCCAGCTCCAGCAGAGCCTCCAGGCGGCCGGCTACCGTCCCGAGCAGATCGACGTGGTGTTGCTGACGCACATCCACTCCGACCATTCGGGTGGGCTCATGTCCAAGACGAGCCGGGCGTTCCCCAACGCCATCCTCCGGGCGCACGCGCGCGAGGTGGGCTTCTGGCTGGGTCGCGATGGCCAGGCGAAGGGTTCGGTGGACCCGAAGTTCTTCGAGGAGGCGCGGGCGATGGTGGGGCCGTACCAGGACGCGGGGAAGCTGAAGACGTTCGCGGATGGGGACGCCATCGTTCCAGGCATCCGGGCCATGCCGACCCCGGGACATACGCCGGGGCACAGCGTCTACGTCGTGGAGAGCCGTGGAGCGCGGTTGGTCTTGTGGGGCGACCTGATGCACTTCGGCTCGGTGCAGTTGCGCGAGCCTTCGGTGACGGTCGCCTACGACGTCGATGAGCGCGCGGCCGCGGCGCAGCGGGCGCGTGCATTCACGGAAGCAGCGAAGCGCGGTGACCTGATTGGCCTTGCGCACATGCCCTTTCCCGGTCTGGGCCGGCTGAGCGCGGAGGGCAAGGGCTACCGGTGGATCCCGCTCAACTACAGCTCCGGCCAGCGCTGGGAGGACACGAAGGCCAGGGCGGAGTGAGCGGGTGCCGTGCCGGCCCATGGGGGTCGGCACGGCGAGCCCCCACCTGGGATTTCGACCTTCGCCAGCTCCGCCCTTCTCCCAGCGCGCCTCCCTCGCCTAGCCTCGTCCAGATGCGATGCGGATCCCATCGGTGGGCTGCCTTCGGCCCTCACCTGACCATTGAGCGTGACGTCCCTCGCTTCGTGAGAGGGGCGTGCAGGGTCGCGCTGATCGCGGCCCTCTCCTTTCCCGGCGTTGCGCTCTTCGTGCCCTCCCTCTGGAGCGCATGGCCGGCATGGGCCATGGTGCTCCTCGCCTGCTTGTGGGCCGCCGACCAGCTGACGTCCGAATGGAAAGCGCTGCTCAACAAGGAAACACAGCTCTTGAAACTGTGGTCCGGTGTCGGCGTGTTCTTCTCCGCGAACACGCACCCGCTCGGGTCTTTTACGTCCGTGGTCCTCTCCCCCCGCGGAAAGGCTGGGGGAGGCTCCAGCGACTGGGGCTTCTACTCAGTGGAGTTGAAGTCCCCGACACGAACCGTGGCGGTGTCGGGGAGTAACGACCGGGACGAGGCGCTGGAGCTCGCCCAGGCCCTCTCTCGGTTCCTGGGCGTTGATTTGAGCGTGGACGGCGGGCATGCGCGCCCCCCGGATGCCCGTCTCGAAGCAGCGCCACTTGAACGCGAGCAGGCGCCACCGTCACTCCCCCCAGGCAGTCGTATCCGGGTCCGGCAGGGTGCGCAGGGGCTGGTGTTGCAGCTGCCAGGCTGCGGCTGGAGGCCCCTGTTCGTAGTGAAGGCGGGCATCGCGCTTGTCATCGCGGTAGGTGGGCCCGCCGTCTTCGGGCTGGCCTGGGTGCGCACGTACGGCCTCCGACAGCTCACCTCCGCGGAGCCGCTGATGGCCCTCGCCGTCTTCCTTTGTCTGGGAGGACTCCTTTTGTGGAGTGTCATTCGGGAGGTCAATAGGGGTTGGTCCCTCGCCGCCTCCTCACAGGGGATTGAGCATTCGCGCACCCGGGGCGGGAAGCCGGGAGAAGTCACACGACTCCCAGCGTCACAAATCGAGGACATCGACCTGCGTGAGCCGGAGGAAGAGTTCTTCGGGAGTTTGACCGTCGTCATCGAGCACAAGAAGGGCTTCGTGCGGATAGGGGCGGGGCTGTCCCGAGAAGAACTCGAATGGACGGAGACCATGCTGCGCCGAGCGCTGGCAACCCGCCGGGCGCCGCGCGACGATGGCGACTCCCCTCTCTTGATGAGAGCCGCGACTAGAAACTGAAGGTGTTGATTCCTCTCAAGGAGGCCACGATGCGTTACACGCGCAAGAACATCTCCGAGCTGCTCGATGCCGTGCAGGGCAACCCCGACGTCATGGGCTTCTGGACGTCGAACTTCGCCGGCTCCGCCTTCACCCTGGTCCCCTCACCCGGAGGCATGATCTGGCAGGACGTCTACTCGCCCAGCCGCCAGATCTGCGAGGACGGCATCCCGTACGGCACCGAGGACGGCATGAACAATCACTGCGGCGGCACCGGCTACTGAGCAGACGAAGTCAGGGGGCCGAATGGGCCAGAGCCCATCCGGCCCCGTTGAGGCTCAGGGCGAGCGGAACCAGCTCGCCGTGAAGCTCCCGGAGACTTCCGTGAAGGAATCGGGCCCCGTCATCGTGATGGTCGTAGAAGTCGGCAGGGGATACGGCGGAGGACTTGCGCAGACTCCTGACCCACGGTGGTTGCGCGTCCCAGTGTAGGTCCCGGCAGTGGAGCCCGGGGTCAGTCCCGAGAACTTCACATCACCCGTCAGCCAGCAGCCATCTCCGTTGTTCGCCATGATTCCGGAGCCACTGCTGCTGATGGTGAAGCAGCCGGGCCAGCTCGCGTGGCACCACTTCCCCACCAACGGATCCGTCGAGGAGAGGACGGCCGCCTTCTGGGCCGACAGGTCCGCCTGCTCATCCATGGCGCCGCCACAGGCCGTGAGGCAGAGGACTGCGAGGGCCGCGAACATTGCTTGTCTATTCATCGGGTGTCTTTCCTTGGAAGATCGGCTTGAGGCGATTGCCATTCTTCAAGGCCCCGCAATGGATGGCAAGCAAGATGGGTGGCCCTGCGGGTCTGGCCTCTGGTGCAAGGGCATGCGGACATGGGGTGCGGGCACACCCAGGGATTGGCGAGGATGCCGCGGAACCTCAAGGAGGGGCTCCCACGGGCTTCCGTGGAGTCACTGACGGCTCGGGGGTTCGAGGCGCAACCGGGCCTGGCAGCCTGATGTTCGCGGCGGGCTGCGGGCCATTGGAATCCGAGCAACCCCTCGACACAGCACCGTCCAGTGAGGCGCAGGCAGAGGAAGCACCCGGAATGAATGACACTCACGCAGCCGCCGTCACGTGCGCGCAGAAGTGTCAGAACCAACGCAACAGATGCGTCTCTGAGTGCTCCCCCACCAGTTCGGCATGTATGCAGGGTTGTCGCAATCGCTACGAGATCTGCATCCTCAATTGCTGAGTCCTGCCACCGCCACTTCCCTGGCCGGATGGCGAGTATTCATCCGGCCTTGGCGTGGACAGTGCCCGCCAGGGGGGCATCAGACCCGTTGCGTGCCTCGGATCGCCTGCTATAACGCCCGCGACCTTTCGACCCCGTAGCTCAGTTGGATAGAGCGGCGGTTTCCTAAACCGCAGGCCACAGGTTCGATTCCTGTCGGGGTCATCGCCCTGCTTCCAACCCCACGGAAGCAGGGCGTTTTTCTGTCCGGTGGCGCTCAAGTCTCGCCGGCCAGCGCCGCGCGGTGGATGGCCACCCAGAAGTCGGCGGCCCGCCGGGCCCCTTCGAGCAGCGGCTCCGGGTGCCCGGCCCCCAGCGCCGCGCAGAGTGCCTGGGCCCGCGCGCCGTGCTCCAGGTCCACGTCGAGGTGGACGAGGATGAAGCGCGCCTTCGTCCGCTCCAGCCCGAGCCGCCCCAGCCCCTGGCGGGCCTCGCCTCCCAGGTGCCGCGCCACGCCCTCCAGCACGCGCAGCGCGCCCAGGAAGGCGAGCTGCCGCTCCGGCCCGATGCCCTCCCAGAAGGCGTGGAAGTCGGCCACCTCACGAGGCGTGTCGGACGAGGGCTCGCGCCCGAAGGCCGCGAGGTCCGCCCTGGCCAGCAGGTAGTGCGACTGCTCGTCCCCTGCCAGCTCCGTGAAGAAGTCCTTCAGCTCGGGGAGCGTGGCGCGCTCGGCCGCGAGCCGCAGCCGGTCTCCGCTGCGCCGCGTGTAGTGGTACATCATGTCGAGGAACGCCACGTAGCGCTCTGGCGTCACCGCCGGCAGCCAGCTCGCGACCTGCCGCGCCATCCCGACGGTGAGCGCCTCCAACTGCTCCTCAATCGACGACATCCTCAGTCCCTCCGGTCCGAAAGCAGCGCGCCCAACGTCCGCCGGGCGTGCGCGAGGTGCGGCGCCGCCCGCTGGGGGGGCAGCTCGTCCAGGCGCACCACGCCCGCGTCGAGGAGCCCCTCCCCACCAAGTCCCCGTCCACAGGCGGTGGGCACCGCGCGCAGATCCACCGGCTGGAGCACGCCCCTCGCGTCCCGGGCGAGCGCGAGCTTCAGCACGGCCCCCGTCTGGCACGCCAGCGTGGGCATGATGCTCAGGAAGTTGCCCAGCGAGTACGCGATGAGCCCCATCCGCGCGGGCCCGCCCCGGCGCACCTGCGTGGGGCAGGTGGCGTCCGCGCCGTCGATGGACACCCACTCCACCGGCTGGAGGACATGCGGCGAGGAGCCCAGGAGGAGGTCCGCCCCGCGCTCGATGAGCCGCCAGGCGTGCTCGCGCTGGAGGGCCTCGGGCCAGTACTCGTACTCGAAGCCCCAGTGCGGCATCAGCACCACCAGGTCCGGCCCCACCGCGCGAGCGGCGTCGATGAGCGCGCCCAGCCGCTCCCAGTCCGGCGCGTGGAGGGGGCTGCCCAGCCGCGTCACCGGCACCCCGGCGGGCGGCGCCCCCACGAGGTGGTTGATGTCATACGTCACGGCGGCGATGCCCATCCGCACCCCGTCCACCTCCAGGGCGGCCACCGCGTCCTCGGGCCGGGGGCCTCCCACGCAGCGGTGCTGGGAGGAGGCCAGCACCGTCCCCCGGGTCCGCTCCAGCCCTTCGGCGCCCTGGTCGAGCGCGTGGTTGTTGCAGAGGGAGAAGACGCGGTGGCGCGCCGCGCCCTCCCAGGCCGCGAGGTAGTCCGGCGGAGCGTTGTAGTGGAGCGTCTCGTAGACGAGCCGGGGCACGGGCCGCGCCGGGTCCACCGGCGTCTCCAGGTTGGCGAAGGCCACCGCGTCATTCGCCATCACCTCCCGGACGCCAGGAGAGAGGGCGCGGTGGAAGCCGCTGCGAATCCACATCATGTCGCCCACGGCGCTCAGCCGGAGCTCTGGCGCGCCCTCGTGCCGCCAGCTCCCCGAGGCGAGGTGCCGGGCGACTCGCGCGAAGTGCTCCCCGGTTTCGGCCGAGCGCGGCTGTGGCAGGTGCAGGAGGCTCTTGGTGATGTAGCGCAGGTTGAGGTCCCACCGGGACAGCGGCCAGCGGCCGTCCTCGTAGCGGAGGTCCGCGTACAGCCGGCGCAGGGCGTTCATGGGCGCTTTCGCTCCAGGGTGACGAGTCGCACGTCCTCCTCCACCACCATGGGGCCGGCCAGGAGGGCCCGCCACATGACGTGGAGGTAGCTGTCGAAGACGGGGGCCCCGCGCGCGAGCAGACCGGGGCGCAGGCGCGCGTGCAGCCGCGCGAGGTTGTAGCCGGGCACCCGCGGGTAGAGGTGGTGGTCCAGGTGGTGGTTGAGGCCGTTCCACAGGAAGGTGACGAGCCGGGTGCTGCGCACCGTCGTCGCGGTGTGGAAGCGGTCGCCGCGCCAGACGTTGGCGTGGTGGTCGGAGATGGACTTGAGCCCGTTGAGGGGGCTGGCGAAGAGCACCGGCACAAGCCAGCACTCCACCGCGCTCCCGAGGAGTCCGTGGCCCGCCAGGAGCCAGAAGAGCAGCGCGTAGAAGGCCCCGTAGCCGAGCAGCACCCGCGCATGGCGGCGCAGGCGGGCGGCGTCGAAGTGCTGCACCGGGTAGAGGACGTTGAAGTAGACGAGGCTGAGCGGCAGGCCCAGCAGCACGGTGGCGTAGAAGAGTGCCCACAGTCCGGGCGAGCGGCGGCCCGCGTTGTAGGCGTCAGGGTCCTTCTCCGTGCGGTTCCAGCGGTGGTGCGCGAGGTGGTCGTGCCGCATCGGCTCGTAGGCGATGCCCACGAGCAGGCTGAGCCCGTTGCCGAAGAGGCGGTTCTGCCAGGGCCTCGGGAAGAGGGTGTCGTGCCACGCGTCGTGGTCAAGCTGGATGAGCCCCATGACGCCCTGGGCCGCCAGCAGCCACAGGGGCAGCTTCAGCCAGAAGCCGCTGACGTGCGCGAGCCCCACGCCGGCCAGCCCCCACACGCCCAGGTGGAGGGCCGCCATGCCCAGCGCCCGCGCGGGGCGGATGCGCAGCAGTTCCACCCACTCGTCGCGGGAGGGGCCCGGCCCGGCGGGGGCAGCGGGTGAAGCCAGGACGGGGGCGAGGGCGGGCTGCATGGGGCCTTTAGAGGTAACGGGGGACGCGCTGGCGGTAGCGCGCGTAGGCCTCGCCGAGGCGGGCGGAGAGGTAGCGCTCCTCCTGGAGCACCAGCCCGTGGAACAGCCCCCCCAGCACCGCGCACGCCCCGAGCGTCACCAGCGACGGAGCCCAGAGCGAGGCGCCCACGAGGTACAGGTAGGAGAAGATGTAGATGGGGTTGCGCGAGCAGCGGTGGAGCCCTCTCTCGTGCAGCACGGGCGGGGCCTCCCCCGCGTCCACGCCGATGCGGAACGCCGCGCCCATGCCGTACTGCGCCGCCAGCATGCCCACCAGCCCGAGCACGCCCAGCGCCCAGCCCACCTCCGGCGGAAGGGCCAGCAGGGGCCGGCCCCAGGGCAGCTCGGACCAGCGCGGCCAGAGCGCCGCCGCCACCACCGAGCCCGCCCACACCAGCGAGACGCCGCTGATGCGCCGCGTGAGGCGCGTGTGGGCGGAGTCGGCCCTGGTGCTCCGGTAGGCCAGCGGGCCGCGGCCGAAACGCAGGCGGTAGACGAGGCTTGCGCCCAGGTGCCCCAGCAGCAGGTGCAGCGAGATGAAGCCCAGGTAGAGCGCGGGCGCGTCGCGAAGCCCCTTCATGGTCCCACCACCTCCGCCGCAAGCCCGAAGCCCGAGGACGCCCAGCCCGCGAGCTGCTCGGTGAAGTCGCGCAGCTCGCCCCGGGTCCACAGTCCCTCGAATGTCGCCGTGTTGATGTTGAGCGTGTCGCCAAAGCCCAGGCCCGTCGCGCCCCAGGTGGCCGTGTGGCTGCGCAGGGAGTGGATGCGGAAGGGCGCGTCCACGAAGTGCTTGTCGAGCCGCCCCAGGTAGGTCGCCACCAGCGTGTTGGTGCGGGGCTCGGCCACCAGCCCGGGGCGCGCGTTGCGCCGCAGCACGGGCCCCGGGGCGAGCCGCGCCACCGCCATGCACTCCAGCGCCGTCGTCCAGTGCACGCCCTCGTCGAGCACGCGCCGCAGCGCCTCGCGCACCAGCGCCGCCAGGGCGGGCGCGTCCGCCAGCCGGGCGCGGACCTCCCGCAGGGGAAGCTCCAGCGGCACCGTCGAGCAGCCGTTGCCCAGCATCCGCCCCAGCCCCAGCATGCGCCGCAGGTCCACCGGCACCCGCAGGCGGATGAGCCCGTCCTTCGTGGGCTCGCGCAGCGCGACGCCCGCCAGCAGCGCGGCGAAGAAGACCTCCGAGGCCTGGACGTCCGTGCGGCCCGCCGGGAGTGTCAGGCGCGCCGTCGCCATCAACGAGCGGCCCGCGGTGTCTCCACTGCGGCGCAGGCCCAGGCCCCGCTGCGCGAGGAGCCGGCGGCGGGGGCTTACGAGGCCCAGCACCCGGCCCGGCCCGCGCAGCGCCGCGAGCAGCACCTTGCCATCCGTCAGCGTCGAGGGGCCCAGCGGGGGCGACTGGGACGCGCGCCCCGCGCAGTGCAGCCAGAGCCGCTCCAGCAGGTGGGCGAGCGCCTTGGCGTCCCCAATCGCGTGGTGGAGCTGGATGGCGAAGAGCCACGGGCCCGGCGCGCCATCCGACAGGGGGCGGAGGTGCAGCCGCAGCGGCACGTCCCTCGCGAGGTCCACCCGGGTGTTGATGATCCGCGTCACCGCCTCGGGCTCGTCCAGCGGCTCGGCGCCTTCCAGCAGGGCCGCGTCCACCGCCTCGTCCGTGCGCGGCGCGGGCACCCACGCCCCGCGCGCGTCGTCCCAGGCCACGTTGAGGCGCTCGCTCTCGCGCACCAGGGCGCGCAAGGCCCCGCGCAGCCGCGCCACGTCGGGCCGCGCGTCGATGCGCAGCAGCACCGTGGCCCAGATGGTGGCCACCTCGCCGTCCAGCCGCGCGAGGAGCGTGTCTACGAAGTTCGCGCGCATCGCTCCACCCATCCGCTCCACAGGGCCCGGGCCGCCTCGCCGTCCAGCCGCGCCCGCCCCACCGCCTCGCGCGCCCGCTCCGGCGCCGGCAGGTGCTGGAAGACGATGTCGTCGGGCGCGTCCAGGCGCGGGCGGAGGCCCGTCGGCAGGTAGCCCGCCGCGAGGAGCACGGGCGTGGCCTCGGCCACCCGCTGGGGTTCGCCCATGGACAGGTGGACCAGGTCCACGCGCGCCCGCGAGGACGGGAGCGCCGTGGCCCCCTGCCCTTCCCCGGCAGGCCCCACCAGCTCCCGCCGTTCGAGCCGCAGGGATTCGTTCCAGTCGAGCGGGCGCGGCACGAGGCCCCCGGCGCGAGGGCGGCGCTCCAGCGGCGTCAGCTCCACCGTCCCCGGCAGGCCCGAGGCGGCGAGGATGGACGCGAGCCACTCCCCCCACGGCCCCGCGGGCAGGAAGCGCCGGCGCGGAGGCAGCGGCGCGAGCACCGTCGTCATCGCCAGCGCCTGCATCGGCAGGCCCGAGCCCTCCACCCCCACCAGCGTCTCCCCCTCCGTGTAGTCGACGATGAGGCCCACCGGCACGGCCCGCATGAAGCGCGACGCGTAGCGCTGCGCCATGAGGTGCAGCGTGGACGTCTGCTGGTGCAGGAAGCCCACGCGCGCGTTGAGCAGCTCTCGCCTGAGCAGCTCCAGGAGGTGGCTCCACAGCCGCTCGTGCTCGGAGCGGTCCATGGCGGTGCGCCGGCTGGACAGGGCCACGGAGAGCCCCGAGTCCAGCGAGTCCCGCCCCGGCTTGCACCACAGCCCCGTGTGCCAGAGGAGCGTGCCCCGGGCGTCGAACTCCCCCAGGCTGAGCAGCGCGCCGGCCCTCCAGAGCCGCGAGGCCCCTCCAGGCTCATGGAGGAAGCGGTAGGAGTAGCTCCCGGCGTAGCGCGCGTGGAGCAGCTCGCGCAGCGCGGGCTCATCGGGCTCCGCCAGCCAGCGGGTGTGCTCGCTGGGCTGGGCGGCGCGAAGGCCGTCAAAAGGGGTGGCGGCGCGTTCCCGGCACATGGAGCGTCAGCAATGCACCAACAGGGCCAGCCGGGAAGCCCTCCTCCTTCCGAGGGGATGGGTCCGGCCGCCGCCCCGCGCGCCCATCGGGTGTGCAGCCCGCTACACGCAGGTGGAGTACCCGGCTGCACAGGCGGCAAGCGCCTGCCCGGGAGCGTACGCACCACCACGGAACGGCACTCCTTGCGGACGACGCCCGCGCGCTCCCGGTGCACCCGCCGTCTTCCGAGGCAAGCCCGGAAGTCCGCACCTTGAAGTCAGGCGGGGAATCGTCAACATTGGCGGCCCATCCGCGTGCGTCCGGGCCCCCCGGTTCCGGCGGACGCCCTCGCGAGACCTCCATGCTCGACCGCCCGATGTACCTGAAGCCCGATGTCGCCATCGAGCCGCTGTTCAACCAGTGGTACGTCTGGTGGTACCTCATCTCCCCCGCCACGGCGCCGCTGTTCGTCTCCCGCCTGCACCTGAAGCTGATGCAGTCGTTCGTCGCGAACCCGGACGTGCACGTGGCCGCGCTGCAGAACCCGGCGCTGATGGGCGGCCCCTTCATCAACCACCCCGTGTCGCGCGTGAACGAGGTGAAGGCGCTGCTCGACCGCACCACCCGCGAGCAGGCGGACATGCTGGCCTACACCAAGGCCGTGTCGGACCTGGAGCAGCTCCTGGCCAGCTCCAAGGGCGAGTCCCTGGAGCCGCTCTACGCCAAGGTGCCGGACATGCTCCGCGGCTTCGTGGAGCTGCACTACGACCTGGCCCACCGCGCCAACGCCCGCATCATGGAGCCGCTGCTCTACCGCAGCAGCCTCTACAAGGAATCCGCGCAGAGCATCTCGCTGATGCGCGTGGCCGGTGACGCGCGCAAGTACGTCTTCAGCACCCCGCGCCTGGAGGGCGACTCCCCCCTCTGGCTCCAGGTGCCCTACCGGCACGAGGGCATCGACGCCCTCTTCCGCATGCGCCACACGCCGGGCAGCCCCGGTCAGGTGGCGGAGATGCTGGGCGTGCCGTCCTCCGCCGCGGAGGCCTTCGCGGACCTCTTCACGGAGACCGCCCCGCGCAAGCCCGAGCCGTACACGGGCTCCGGCGTGCGCGTGCGCTACTTCGGCCACGCGTGCGTGCTGATGGAGACGCGGGAGGTGTCCGTCCTCACCGACCCCGTCATCAGCTACGAGTTCCCCACGGACCAGCGCCGCTTCACCCACGCGGACCTGCCGGAGAAGATCGACTACGTCCTGATCACCCACGGCCACGCGGACCACCTGATGATGGAGACGCTGCTGCAACTGCGTCACCGCATCGGGACCATCGTCGTGCCCCGCTCGAACGCGTACTCGCTGGCGGACCCCTCGCTGCGCCTGGTGCTGGAGAAGACGGGCTTCAAGAACGTCATCGAGATCGACGACCTGCAGGAGATTCAAATCCCCGGCGGGTCGCTGATGGGCATCCCCTTCATCGGCGAGCACAGCGACCTGGCGGTGCAGGCGAAGACGGCGCACCTGGTGCGGCTGGCCGGCCGCTCGCTGCTGATGGCCGCGGACTCCAACGCGCTGGAGCCGCGCATGTACCAGCACCTGTCGGAGCTGGTGGGCCCGCTGGACGCGCTCTACCTGGGCATGGAGTGCGAGGGCGGCCCGATGAGCTGGATGTACGGCCCGCTGCTCAGCCAGCCCCTGCCGCGCAAGATGGACCAGTCGCGGCGGCTCAACGGCTCCGACAGCGCCCGCGCCACGGAGATCCTCAATCACCTGAACCCGAAAGAGGTCTTCATCTACGCCATGGGCCAGGAGCCCTGGCTGCGCCACGTGATGGTGCTCCAGTACGACGAGACCGCGCCCCAGATGATCGAATCCAACAAGTTCATCGAGGTCTGCAAGGGCCGCAGCATCCCCGCCGCGCGGCCCTTCCTGAGCATGGAGCGCATCCTGGAGTAGCCGCGCGCCCACGCCCGGTGGCGCCCCCTCCTCGGATGAGGCAGGGCGCCCCGGGGGAGCGCGTCACGTCTTGGGCCAGGTGAAGCGGAACGCCGCTCCCTCGCCCGGCACGGAGTCCACCCAGGCCCGGCCGCCGCGGGTTTCGATGATCTTCCGCACCACGGACAGCCCGATGCCGGTGCCCTCGACCTTGTCGCGGCTCTCCAGCGTCTGGAAGATGCCCCAGATGCGCTCGTGGAACTCCGGTGCGATGCCCGGGCCGTTGTCCGCGACGGTGAACTCGTACTGCTCCCCCGCGTCCCGCCACGTCACCTGGATGCGCGGATCCGGCCGGTGCAGGCGGGTGAACTTGAGCGCGTTCCCGATGAGGTTCAGGAACACCTGCTGCAGCTTCACGCGCTCGGCGCTCACCGTGGGCGAGCCCGGCTGCACCTTCACCTCCGCTTCGGGCGGCGGGGCCAGCAACTCCACCACCTCCTTGAGCAGGGCGCCTGTGTCCACGGCGGCCGGATCACTCAGCTTGCCCGCGCGGGAATAGGTGAGGATGCCGTCGATGAGCGCCTCCATGCGGTGCACGCGGCCGTGCAGGAGCGTGATGAACTCACGCGCCTCGACGGTGAGGTTGGAGCCCAGCTCCTCCTTGAGCCACTCCGCCAGGTTGGCGATGCCGCGCAGCGGCGCCTTGAGGTCGTGCGAGGCCACGTAGGCGAACTGATCCAGCTCGCGGTTGGACTGCTCCAGCGCCTGGGTGAGCCGCACCAGCTCCCGCGTCCGCTCCTCCGCCTGCTGGCGGGAGCGCACCATGTCGGTGACCTCCACCGCATGGGTCATGACGCCGAAGGTCTCCCCGTCCTCGTCGATGAGCGGCTGGTAGACGAAGTTGAAGTACGCGTCGTCCACCCGGCCGAAGCGCGCGACCCGCACGGGCACCTCGTTCCCGACGAAGGGCTGCTTCGTGGCGTACACCTGGTCGTAGAGCTCGAAGAGGCCCTGGCCCGCCAGGTCCGGGAACGCGTCCGGGATGGTCTTCCCCACCAGGGGGCGGTTGCCCGTCATCTGATCGTAGCCCGGGTTGACCACCTGGATGACGTGCTGGGGCCCGCGGGCCACCATGATGGAGGCGGGCGCCTGCATGAAGACCTGGGTCAGCCGGTTGCGCTCCAGCTCCAGCTGCTGCTCCAGGCGGTGCTGCTGGGTGATGTCACGCAGGGTGAGCACCACGCCCAGATGGACGCGGGTGTCGGTGTACACCGGGACGGCGCTGCCCTGGACGCGCTGCCTGTGGCCGTCGGACGTGTGGATGTTCCACACCTCGTTGAGGACGCGCTCCCCCCGCCCCGCCCGCGCCGGGGGCAGCTCGTCGGCGGAGAGCGGCGTGCCGTCCACCCGCTCCTGTCGGAAGCCCTGGGCGGCGAAGGGCTCGCCCACGCGCAGGCCCGGGTAGAGCGTCCGGGCCATCTCGTTGATGAAGCTGACGCGGCCCGCGGTGTCGAAGGTGATCACCGCGTCGGCGATGTGGCCCAGCATCGCGACGCGCTCGGCCGCCAGCGCTTCGATGCTCCTGCGCGCCAGCACCTGCTCCGTGGTCTCCACCGCGTGCGCCATGATGCCGAACACGCTTCCGCTCGCGTCCTTGAGCGGCTGGTAGACGAAGTCCACGTAGACGTCCTCCACCGCCCCGGTGCCCTTGCGGTCCAGGCGGACCAGTGCGTCGTGCGCGATGTAGGGCTTGCCGGTGGACCTCACGTTGTCCAGCAGCTGCAGGAAGCCCTGATCCCCGATCTCGGGCAGGGCCTCGCGCAGGGGCTTGCCGATCAGGTCCCGGTTGCCTGTCAGCTGCTGGTACAGCGGGTTGGAGACGGTGAAGCAGTGCTCGGGCCCCTCCAGCACGGCGATGACGGCCGGGGCCTGCATGAAGACCTCGTACAGGCGCTCGCGCTCCGCCCGCGCCTCCGCCAGCGCGCGGTCGCGCTCGTTGCGCGCCCGGACCTCCCGGGTCACGTCGAAGATGGAGACGAGGACGCCGCCCACGGCGCCCGTCTCGTCGCGGACCGGGCTGTAGCAGAGCGTGAGGAAGTACTCCTCCGGGTAGCCGTGCGGCGCGAGCGGGTACATCCGCTCCTCGTACGTGACCGTCTCCCCGTTGAAGATGCGCGGGTAGATGGTCTCGTTGATGTGCCACACCTCCGGCCAGCACTCCTTGTTGCCCTGCCCCAGGCCCCCGGGGTGCTTGGTGCCCATGAGCAGGCGGTAGCCGTCGTTGTAGAACTGGTAGAGCTGTGGCCCCCACAGGACGATGAGCGGGAACTGCGAGCCCAGCACCATGCTCACCGCGGTCTTGAGGCTCTGGGGCCAGCCGTCCACGGGGCCCAGCGGATGCGCGCTCCAGTCCTTCGCCCGGCACAGCGCGCCCAGCTCTCCGCCATCGGGGAAGACCCGGGCCGCTGCGTCGGTTGCTGGCTTCCACTGCACGGTCATGTCAGGGCATCTCCACGAGGGTCCAGTACTTGTTGAGCGTGGCCATGACCTCCACGAAGTTGATGAAGGTGACGGGCTTGAGCAGGTAGCCGGCGACGTTCAGGTTGTACGCGTCGATCTTGTCCCGCTCGTCCGCGGACGTGGTGAGCACCACCACGGAGACGGTCCGCAGCTCCGGATCCGCGCGCAGCACGCGCAGGAACTCGATGCCGTTCATCTTCGGGAGGTTCAAGTCCAGCAGCACCAGCCGGCGCCCCTCGGGCACCGCGCCGTTGCGCAGCATCTCCAGGCCCTCCAGCCCATTGGTGGCCACGTAGAGGGGGTTGGCGATGTGGTTCTTCTGGAAGGCGCGGCGGACGTTCATCACGTCCACTTCGTCGTCTTCAATCAGCAGGATGTGCAGCGTCCTGTCACCGGAGGTAGCGGTGGTCATGCCTGAGCCTTTCGAGCCTGCGCGGCGTCCAGACCCAAGAGGAGCCCGAGCACGCTGGCATCTAGCGTTCGCTTCCGTGCGGATATCAGGCACGTTCGGGCAACTGTCTGCTTCCTGACGCGACTCTTCGCACGCCTGCTCGGGAAGGCGCCTGGAGAGTGTCGACCATCCTTCACTTCGCGCCCATGGGTTGAGGGCCCTCGCGCGGGGACGGTATGGCGATAGGCCCTGTGCGCCGTCCCCCTCCCATGGATGACTCCCAGAAAACAAAGGATGCGCTCCTCGAGGAGCTCCAGGACTTGCGCAAGGCCTTGCGGCAGAACAGCGCCGACCTGGAGCAGTTCACCTACGTGGCCAGTCACGACCTCCGGGCCCCGCTGCGGGGCATCTCCAACCTGTCGCAGTGGTTGGAGGAGGACCTGGGGCCGCAGCTGTCCCAGGGGTCACGCAGGCAGATGGAGCTCTTGCGCGGGCGCGTGCAGCGGATGGAGGGCATGCTGGATGGCCTGCTGGACTACAGCCGGGCGGGCCGCGTCCACCACAAGCCCGAGCCCGTGCCGGTGGACCGGCTGATCCACGAAACGCTGGAGCGACTGGCCCCCGGACCTTCCGCGCGGCTGGAAGTGGGTCCCGGGATGCCGGTGCTCGTCACGGAGCGTCCCGCGCTCCAGCAGGTCTTCCAGCACCTGCTCTCCAACGCCCTGAAGCACGCGGGCCGCGAGGACGTGCGGATCCGCGTGGAGGTGGAGGCCACCCCCGCCTTCCATCACTTCTCCGTCGCGGATGATGGCCAGGGAATCTCCTCCCGCTACCACGAGAAGATCTGGAGTCCGTTCCAGACGCTCGTGTCGCGCGACAAGGTCGAGGGCGCCGGCATGGGCCTGTGCGTCATCAAGAAGCTCGTGGAAAGTCGCGGCGGCCGGACCTGGGTCGAGTCGGCCGAAGGCGCGGGCGCCACCTTCCACTTCACCTGGCCCGGGTCCGAGGAACGCCTCACGTGAGTGACACCCCTGCCTCGACTTCCTCCGTGGAAGTCCCTCCCCTGACCGAGCGTCTCCGGCTGCTGCTCGTCGATGACGACGAGGTCGACCGGCTCCTGGTCCAGCGGCTCCTCGGCACGACCGGACTCGCGGTGGACGTGGTGGAGGCCACGAGCGGAAGCGAGGCCCTGGAGCAGCTGAAGGCGCGGTCCTTCGACGTCATCCTCCTGGACTTCTTCCTGCCAGGGGAGGACGGGTTCTGGGTGCTGCGCGAGCTGGGCAGCCGGGGCTCGCGCTCTCCCATCGTCGTCCTCACGGGCCAGGGCAGCGAGCAGACGGCCGTCGAGCTGATGAAGGCGGGCGCGTCCGACTACATCGCCAAGAGCCGGCTGTCCGCGGAGCGGCTGGAGCAGAGCCTGCGCCAGGCCATGCGGCTGCACCTGGCGGAGCAGCGGCACCGGGCGCTCGCGGAGGCCCTGCCGCAGATCGTCTGGACGGCGGGCCCGGACGGACGCCCGGACTACTTCAACCAGCGCTGGTACGACTACACCGGCCTGCCAGCCAGGCCCGCGTCGGAGGAGAGAGGGAGCGCGCCCCCCCTGCTCCCCCGGGATGTCCTCCATGCCGATGACGTGGTGGGCTGCCTGGACCGGTGGAGTGAGAGTCGGCAGGCGGGGGGACCCTTCGAGTGCGAGGGCCGCATCCGCCGCCGCTCGGACGGCGCCTGGCGCTGGCACCTCATCCAGGCCCTGCCGCTGCGCAACGCGCACGGCCGCATCCTCCAGTGGCTGGGCACCTGCACCGACATCGATGATCAGAAGCGCGCGGCGGAGACGCTGAGCTTCCTGGCGGAGGCGAGCACCATGCTCACCGCCTCGCTGGAGATGTCCGTCACGCTCGAGCGGCTCTCCGCGCTGATCCTCCCGCGGCTGGGAGACTGGTGCGCGGTCTACCTCCAGGACGACGACGGCCCCGTGCGCCAGGCGATGGCCGCCCACGTGGATGCTTCACGGGTGCCGCTGCTGCGCGAGCAGCACCGCGCCTTCAATCCGTCCGCCACCGCCAGCCACGGCGTCGCGCGGGTGCTGCGCACGGGCATGCCGGAGCTGGTGCCCGAGCTCACCGAGGCCGTCCTTCATGAGGCCCTGGGCCCGGCGGGTGACGACGCGCGGATCCGCCCGGGGTCGTGGATCATCGTCCCCCTGTGGGCGCAGCGGCGCGTCTTCGGGGCGCTGATGGTGTGCGCCCTCCCGTCCGGCCGCCGCTACGGCGCGCGGGACATGGAGCTGGTGCAGGAGCTGGCGCGGCGGGCGGAGATCGCCATCGACAACGCCCGGCTGTTCGAGATGGCCAAGGCCGAGCACCTGGGCGCCGAGCAGGCCAACCGCGCCAAGGACGAGTTCCTGGCCGCGGTCTCCCACGAGCTGCGCACCCCGCTGATGGCGATGGTGGGCTGGACGCGGATGCTGCGCTCGGGGCAGCTGGGGCCGGACAAGGCCGCCCGGGCCCTGGAGGCGGTGGAGCGCAACACGCAGGTGCAGACGCAGCTCATCGAGGACCTCCTCGACGTGTCGCGGATCATCACCGGCAAGATGCGGCTGGAGATCCGTCCGGTGGTCCCCGGCATGTTCATCGAGGCGGCGCTGGACTCGGTGCGGCACGCCGCCGAGGCGAAGGGCGTCACGCTCTGCGCCGAGCTGCCGCCGGGCTCCGGCTCCATCCACGGCGACGCGGACCGGCTGCAGCAGGTGGTCTGGAACCTGCTCTCCAACGCCATCAAGTTCACGCCCCGGGGCGGCCAGGTCACCGTGCGCCTGCGGTGGGTGGAGGGCCACGTCGTCATCGAGGTCCAGGACACCGGCCAGGGCATCCCCCGGGCCTACCTGGGCCAGATCTTCGAGCGCTTCTGGCAGGTGGACGGAAGCTCCACCCGGAAGCATGGCGGTCTGGGACTGGGGCTGGCCATCGTGCGGCACCTCACGGAGCTGCACGGGGGCACCATCGAGGCGACGAGCCAGGGCGAGGGACATGGCGCCCTGTTCCGGTTGACGCTGCCGCTGGCGACCGCGGCCTCGTCGCGGGGAAGCGCGCCCCTCGTCCAGGTCCAGGCGCGCCAGGAAGTACCCTCGCTCGATTCAGGCGTGCTGAAGGGCCTGCAGGTGCTGGTGGTGGACGACGAGCCAGACGCGCTCGAGCTGCTCGCCGTGGTGCTGGAGAGCCGCGGGGCCCAGGTCTTCACGGCCTCCAGCGCCCGCCAGGCGCTGGAGAAGCACCAGTTCCACCGCCCTCACGTCATCATCTCCGACATCGGCATGCCGGGAGAGGACGGCTATTCCTTCATCCGCAGGCTGCGCGCCCTGCCACTGGAGCAGGGAAGCCAGACGCCGGCCATCGCGCTCACCGCCTTCGCGCGGATGGAGGACCGCACCCGGGCGCTGCTCGCGGGCTTCCAGATGCACGTGCCCAAGCCCATCGAGCCGGCGGAGCTGATCATCGTCCTGGCCTCGCTCACCGGGCGGCACCCGCAGGTGGACTCACAGTTCCAGGCCGCCCGCCAGGCGCCGTGACCGCACGGCGCGGGCTAGCGCACGAACCGCTGGCCCACCAGGCTCAGCACCGCGACCAGCAACGCGATCCCAGCGGCCAGCGCGGGGCCACGCGCTGCGTCCGGATTCACCTCCAGCAGGCTGCGCCGGGGTTCCTTCGGGTTGTAGCGAACGGTCACCGTGGAGCCCACCGGATAGCGCTCCACATACCGCGTCAGCGCCGGACTGGGCTGGGGGTTCCAGAGCAGGAGCTCCCTCGGGGTCTCATTGGAGAGCGTCTCCCCGACGTACGACTGGCCATCCACTTCGTAGGCGTAACGCGCCTTCACGCGCCAGTAGCGGCTTTTCGAGTAGCCCATCTCCACCGCCATCTCGAGCACGCGCCCCTGCACCGTCGGCCGGGCCAGGAAGGCCTGCGCCGAGGAGTGGATCATCCAGGCGCCAATCCCGAAGATCACGCCGAAGAACAAGCCGCCGAACGTGAGGATCATCAAGAGGTTACGCATCCACATGCCCCATGAGCGCTCGACTCCTCAGTGCTTGCGGCGCTGGAGCCTGCGCAGGCCCGTGAGCAATGCCTCGCCGTCCGGCGTGCCCAGACCCGTGCACGCGTTCCACAGCGTCGCGTCGCTGGCGAAGTACGCGCCGTTGCCGCCGTGGGTGATGCGACGGACGACGGGCTGTCCCTCGGTGACGAGCGCGTACAGCCGGGGATGGAGGAACCCCACGCGCTCCCCCAGCGCCTCGTTGAGGCGGACGATGAGCGCGGCCCACATGGGCGCCGCGGCGCTCGTGCCCGCGGCCACGCCCTGCTGGCCCTTGAAGACGATTTGATAGCCGGTGTGCAGGTCCGCGTTCGCGGCGACGTCCGGCACACCCCGGCCCGTGCTGCGGGAGACGGAGAACACGCCGTTCTTCCACGACGACATCACCAGGTCCGGCACGCCCATGCCCTGCTGGTACAGCGGCAGCGCGTTCATGGTGCTGACGCCGCCGCTGCTCGCTCCCGCGGCCGTGGAGCTGGGGCCCATGGACATCGCCTCGCCCAGGCGGTTCCACACGCGCTCGTGGTGGAGGACGTCCCCCACCGCCTCCAGCGTGGTGCCGCCACAGCCCAGCACCAGCGCGCTCGCCGCGGGGTAGCTCGTCGCGGCCAGGGTGATGGCGCCCGTGGGCGAGTGGGCATTCACCGGCACCTGCGAGCCCAGGTCTCCGGACGCGGCGCACACGGTGATGCCCAGGAGCGCCGCCTCGATGAAGAGCCGCTCGAAGGCCAGCTCCTCGCCCTGCTGGATGAGCGACCCTTCGTAGAAGGACCAGCTGGTGGTCAGCACCGACGGGCGGTTCTCCCGGTCGCTGATGGCCTCCGCCAGGACGCGGTGGTAGTCGCGCAGCGAGTAGTCCTTCGAGCCCGCGTTGTAGACGACGACGCGCGCGGCCGGACACACCGAGGCCACCAGCTCCACGTCCATGGTGACCTCCGCGTTGGAGGCGGTGTTGAGCGCCCCCGCCTTGTTCGGCCCCACGTTCACCACCGGCGCCGTGCGCTCCACCCCCATGGACTTCAGGTACGCATCCAGGTCCGACTGCTTGTAGCCGCCCGCCAGCTCGATGATGCCCACGCACTGGCCTTCCCCCTGGTTGCGGGGGTAGCGGTAGAGGTTCGCAACCTGGGGCGCCGTGTACGTGCGCAGCCCGGCCTGCTTCGCCATCTCTTTGGGGATGGGCAGGGCCGCCGCGTTGTGGGTGACGAGCGGCCGCGTGTCCAGGCCCAGGACCCACTCCGCCACGCCCTCCAGCGCGCGCGGCAGGCGCACCGGCTTCGTGTGCGTCAGGTAGGAGCGCTTCCCGTGGGTGTAGCGCCGCAGGTCCACCTCGAAGGCCTTGCGCACCGCGGCCGTGGACCCCTGGAGCACGACGTAGCCCCGGTCGCGCCGCTCGGTGGTGACGGTGAGGCCATGGCTCTTCGCGAAGCGCCGCACGGCGGCCAGGTGCTTCGGGTTCGTGCCGTACTTCGCCTCGAACTCGTCGTGGGTGAGCGGGCGGCGCGGCGGGTTCGCGCACAATTCCTCCACCGTGGGCAGCGGCGCCCCGTGACGCAGCAACAGGGTGACCTCCACCGTGCCGGTGGCGGAGCGGCTCCGGAGCGGGGGGTGGAGGGACGCCGGGGACACACGCGCGCTCTGCGTCAGGGGGATGCGGGCCATGCGTGGCGTTCTACCACGCGGGGTCCGGGCTCCCGGAAGCCGGGGCCGGATCGTATCCACGAGCGCGGGCCCCGGTTAGGCTCGCCCGCCTGCCCATGGACCGAGTCCTCCGCATCAAGCCCCACCTGCGCGCCGAGGTGCTCGACGCGCGGCGCGTGTTCCTCGTCGGAGAGCGCGCCCAGTTCCTGCTGGAGGGGGAGCTGCACGCGAGCATCGTGCCCCTGCTGGATGGCGAGCGCACCGTGGAGAACGTCATCGCCGCGCTGGCGGGACGGGCCTCCGCGCCGGAGGTGCTCTACGCGCTGTCGCTCCTGGAGGAGCGCGGGCACGTGGAGGAAGCGCACGACGTCTTCGATGCCAGCGTCGCCGGCTTCTGGGAGTCATTGGGCGTGGGCGCGGCCACCGCGGCCGGGCGGCTGTTGGACGTGTCCGTCTCCGTGCACGCGGTGGACGGCGAGGACGGCGAAGGGCTGGCGGAGGCGCTGCGCGACACCGGCCTGGACGTGTGCGACGCCGCCGACCGCCGCGTGCTGCTGGTGGACGACTACCTGTCGCAGGAAGCACTCGCGCTCGCGGAAGAGGCCCGGAGCGCGGGCGCCGCGTTCCTCCCGCTGAAGGTGTCCGGCACCGCGTGTCACGCGGGCCCGGTGGTGGGCACCGGCGAGCGCGCCTGCTGGACGTGTCTCACGGCGCGGCTGTTGGACAACCGCCCCATCGAGAAGTACCTCGCGCGCAAGGGCACCCCGCCGCGCGCCATCCGCCCGCCGCGCACGGGCCTGCCCACCACCGCGAAGGCAGGGCTGTCCTTCGCGGCGACGCTCGCGGCCCGCTGGGTGGTGGATGGGCCCGGGCGCCCGGGCCAGACGCGGCTGTGGACGCTGGACTTCGCCACCTGGAAGCTGGAGTCGCACGCGGTGGCGCGGCGTCCGCAGTGCCCGGATTGCGGCGACCCGCACTGGATGGAGGCCCGCGCGAAGAAGCCCCTGGAGCTGGCCTCGCGCTCCAAGCGCTTCACCGACGACGGGGGCCACCGCATCCTCACGCCCGAGCAGACCTGGGAGCGCCACCGCCACCTCATCAGCCCGGTGACAGGCGTGGTGAGCGACCTGCGCGCGGTGCCGGGCGACGCGCCGCTGGGCCACATCCAGTCCGCGGTCTTCCGCGTGTGCCCGTGGACGGACGCGCCGGCCTCCGACGACTTCCACCGCGTGGCCAGCGGCAAGGGCCGCACGGAGGCCCAGGCCCGAGCGGGCGCGCTGTGTGAAGCCCTGGAGCGCTACAGCGCGGTGTTCCAGGGCGACGAGCCCCGCGTCCACGCCACGGCGTCCCAGCTGGGCGCGCAGGCCGTGCACCCGGACGCGCTCCAGCACTTCAGCTCCGCGCAGTTCCAGTCCCGGCCCGAAACCGCGAGCCGCGACATGCGCACCGCGGTGCCCCGTCCGTACGCGGATCAACCCATGGACTGGAGCCCCGCGTATTCGCTCACGCACGGGGTCCACAAGTACGTGCCCACGTCGTTCGCGTACCTCTTCGCGCCCCCGCCCCCATCTGGAGACGGGCCGTTCTGCTTCTTCAACTCCAACGGGAACGCGGCGGGCAACTGCGTGGAGGAGGCCATCCTCCAGGGGTTCCTGGAGCTGGTGGAGCGCGATGCGGTGGCGCTCTGGTGGTACAACCGCCTGCGGCGCCCGCGCGTGGACCTGCGCTCCTTCGACGAGCCTTGGTTCGCGTCCGTGAGCGCGCACTATCAATCGCTCGGCCTCCAGCTGTCCGTGTTGGACCTTACGCACGACCTGGGCATCCCGGTGTTCGCCGCGCTCGTGTGGTCGCCGGAGCGCGGCCGGGCCTGGGCCGGGTGCGGCTGCCACTTCGACGCGAAGCTCGCCGTGCAGCGCGCGCTCACGGAGGTGGCCCAGTGCTACGACCCGAAGGACGTGTCGCCGTCGCCCTGGGACGCCAGCGCGCATGGCGACGTCAGCTGGCTCTTCCCCAATGACCTGGTCCCCGCTCGCGTCCGCGCCGACTTCCCCCACATGGGCCACAACGACCTGCGGGACGACGTGCGCGAGTGCGTGACGCGGGCCGCGAGCGTGGGTCTGGAGACGCTGGTGGTGGAGCAATCACGGCCCGACGTGGGCGTATCCGCGGTGAAGGTCATCGTCCCGGGGCTGCGCCACTTCTGGCCGAGGCTGGGCCCTGGACGGCTGTATGACGTCCCCGTGCGGATGGGGTGGCTGAAGGCCCCGAAGACCGAAGCGCAGCTCAACCCCGTGCCCTTCTACTTCTGAGCGATGGCGCCGCCTCCTGCCCCCAAGCCTCGCATCCTCCTGGTCCAGTGCGGCCCCGACCGGCGCCACGTGGACCGGGAGACGGAGGACTTCGACCCGGAGCGCGGCCTGGTGAAGCGCGCGACGATGACGCCGCTGGCCTGCGCGACGCTCGCGGCGCTGACGCCGGACGCCTTCACCGTGGACATCTGGGACGAGGAGCTGCACGGCCAGCTGCGCGCGGACACGGAGCTGCCGGACTACGACATCGTCGGCGTGTCGGTGATGTACTCCGCCCTCACCTACCAGGCGCGCTTCCTGGGCGGGCACTTCCGCGACCGGGGCGCCACCGTGGTCGCGGGCGGCCCCGCCATCTCCGCCGCGCCGGAGGACTACCGGGGCTTCTTCGACGCCCTCTTCGTCAACGAGGCGGAGCGCACCTGGCCGCGCTTCCTCGCGGACTGGCTCGGGGGCGAGTACGCACCCGAGTACCGCCAGCTCGAAAAGCCCTCGCTGAGCGAGAGCCCCCTGCCCCGCTGGGACGCCATCGCGGCGGACCTCCCGCGCTACGCGTGGGGCTCCGTGCAGACCACGCGCGGCTGTCCGTTCGACTGCTCCTTCTGCGACGTCATCTACCTGTACGGCCGCAAGCAGCGGCACAAGCCGGTGGAGCGCGTGCTGGACGAGGTGCGGGCCCATGCGGCACTCGGAGCGGAGGGCGTCTTCTTCGCGGACGACGAGTTCATCGGCGACGCCGCGTACGCGAAGGAGGTGCTCGCGGGGCTGGTGCCCCTCAACCGCGCCCTGCCCCGTCCGCTGCGCTTCTTCACGCAGGTGACGATGAACCTGAGCCGCGACGCCGCGCTCCTGGAAGGCATGGCGGACGCGAACTTCTACACCGTCGTCCTGGGCATCGAGTCCTTCGACACGGGCGCGCTCAAGGAAGCGCAGAAGCACCAGAACGTGCGCGCGGACCTCGTGGGTGACCTGCTGCGCATCCAGGCGCACGGCATCGGGCCCCGGGGCAGCTTCATCGTCGGGTTCGATCACGACACGCCCGCGGTCTTCGACTCGCTGCACGCGAACATCCAGCGCACGCACCTGCCCTGGGTGGTGGTGGCGCCCCTCCAGGCCCCGCGCGGCACGAAGCTGTGGACGCGGCTGCGCGCGGAAGGCCGGCTCGCCACGCCTCGCCGGGCGCACGCGAAGGACCGGGGCGCCATCGTGCTCAACGTGATGCCCCTGGGCATGACGCGGCCCCAGCTGCTCGAAGGCTTCCGCGACCTGGTGGAGCGGCTGTCCACCTGGGACGCCGCCTGCGAGCGCATCCGGGGTTTCATCGCCGGCATCCAGCGCCCGCCCCAGGTAGAGGAGCCCCACTGGCCGGAGGCCGTCACCGACCGCTTCCTGCGCGAGGCCACCGCCGCCTGGGCCCTGACGCCGTCCGAGCGCCACGCCCTGGGGGACACGCTCGCCCAGGTGCGCCGCACCGCCCCGGCGATGCTGCCGCGCGCGGTGTTCTTCCTCGCGCGCAACCAGAACGAGCGCCGCCGCCATGAGCGCCTCTTCACGGACTTCGACGCGGTGCTGGCCGCCGAGCGACAGGGGGACCTCGTCCCGGACACCCAGCCCGTCTACGTCCCGCCGGGCTTCGCCACCGCGATGCGCGACGTGTTCCCGGACCTCTTCGTGCGCCTGAGCCGCGACCTGCCGGACCGCCGCGACGTGCCGGAGGCTTCACGCGACGTGCTGGTGGACTTCGTCGCCCGCTGGGGCGAAGGCTTCCAGGCGCTCCAGCCGCAGCACCACGAATTCCTGCGCGAGTTGTGCGACCGTGAGGTGGCGGCGCGCGGTGGCCATCCAGGCACGCTGGAGGTCGTGGAGGAGCAGGCCCTGCGCACCCAGGCGCGCCGCACCGGCCTGCTGGAAGCACTGCTCAAGGACGTGCGCGACGAGCTCGCGAGCTGGGGACCCTGACGCATGCGCGACGGCCTTCACATCTTCGACGCGGACCGGCACGTCCTGGAGCCGCTGAGCCTGTGGGCGGAGCAGCTGGAGCCCGGCCTGCGCCGGCACGCGCCCCGCCCGGGACGCCTCCCGGACGAAACGCTGGAGGAGCGCCTGGAGCGGCTGGGCCCCCAGGGCCTCCTGCCCGTGCTGCCCCTGCCGGAAGTGGACGGCAAGCCGCTGTGGAACCACATGCCGGAGAAGGCCTGGCTGGCGTTCTCCGAGCGCTCCTACGCGCAGCTGGGGCGCAATGAGTTGCTGCAGCGGCCAGACGTGTACCTGGCCCAGATGGATCGCGACGGCGTGGACATGGCGGCGCTCTTCCCCACCTACGCGCTGCTCCTGGAGGGCTTCTCGCCCCTCGAACCCCACGTCGCCACTGCGTTCGCGTCCGTCTACAACACCTGGCTGCACGGCTTCTGCGCGCACCAGCCGGAGCGCCTGCGAGGCGTGGGGCTCATCAGCCGGCACCAGCCGGAGGCCATGGTCGCCGAGGTCCGCCGCGTCGCGGGCTTCGGCTGGCGCGCCGTCATGGTGCGCCCCAACCCCATCGGCGGCCGCCTGCTGTCGGACGCCGCCTACGAGCCCTTCTGGTCCGAGTGCGAGAAGCTCTCACTCGCGGTCGTTCTCCACGGCAGCGGCCACGTCTACGTGCCGTCCGCGGGCGCGGACCGCTTCGACACCCGCTTCGCCAACCACGTGTGCGCCCACCCCATGGAGCTGATGATGGGGCTGCTCGCGCTCCTCCAGGGGGGCGTGCTGGAGCGGCACCCGGCCCTGCGCATTGGCGCCATGGAGGCCGGCTGCGGGTGGCTCCCGTACTGGGCGTGGCGTTTGGATGAGGAATATCGCGCTGTGGGTGCAGAGGTCTCCGCCACCATCCGACAGCTCCCTTCAGCGTACCTGCGCCAGCACTGCTTCGTTTCCGTGGAACCGGACGAGCCGTACCTGCCTGACGTGGTGCGCCACCTCCCGGAGGACCGATTGGTATTCGGAAGCGACTTCCCCCATCTCGACCACGGCGAGGATGTGCTGGGTGCGATGCTGTCCTTGCGTGACGTGATGACCGAAAGTCGTCTACGAAAGGTTCTCTGGGAAAACCCGACTCGGTTCTACGGTGTGGAACCGTGAGGCCGCACGAATGAGATTGTCGCTCGCCGAAGGTGTGGCGCTGCGTTGCCCCGACGCGGAGGACGCGCGCGTGGAGGGCCCTGGCCGCTCACTGCGGTTGGGCCCGCTGGCCCCCGGTGTGCGCGCCGTCTTCGAGTCGCTCGCGGACGGAGGCATCCACGAGACGGAGGTGCCGGCCGCCGCGGGCTCGGACACGACGCTCGCGTGGTACTGGCTGGACCTGGCGGGAGACGGCGGCCTGCTGTCGTGGACGGTGGAGGAGCGCGGCAACCTGCTCCTGACGCTCACGCCCGCGTCCGCGTCCTTCCTGCGCCACCGCGCGACATTCGACGCGTCCCAACCGCTGCAGCTGTCGCGCTTCGCGCACACGCGCATGGCGGAGGGCCGCGCGGTGCTGGACTGCCCCACGGTGCACGCCACCGCGGCGCTGCATGACCGGCGCGTGGTGTCGCTGCTCTTCGACATGGCCCGCCCCACGCTGCTGGCGCGGCTCAACCAGTTCAACACCGGCATCGAGTCCTTCACGCTGCGCGAGCTGGTGCGCCTGCTGGCGGAGACGGGCATCCTGGTCCCCAACGGGCTGGACGTGCCGGCGTCGGAGGAGACGCAGACGGCGCTCAAGCAGTGGGAGCCGCACGACCTGCTCTTCCACCTGCGCTCGCGAGGCTGGGGCCACCAGACGCGCGCGGGGGCCACCTACCGCTTCCGGGGCGAGCTGCCCAACCCGCCCGCCCTCAAGCCCACCGTGACCGAGGAGGTCGTGGAGCTGCACCGGCCGGACCTGGAGGCGCTGCGCGCGGGCGGCGACCGCTCCTTCACGGAGGTGCTGGAGGCCCGCCGCAGCCTGCGAGGCCGGGGCGCCTCACCGCTCAACGTGAAGCAGCTGGGCGAACTGCTCTACCGCGCCGCGCGCGTGCGCGCCGTGCGCACCACGCAGGACGGCGAAATCACCGACCGGCCCTATCCCGGCGCGGGCGCGGTGTACGCACTGGAGCTCTACCCCATGGTGGGCGAGTGCCAGGGCCTGCCCCCGGGCGCCTACCACTACGATCCGCTGGGCCACCGGCTGGAGAAGCTGAGCGGCCCCACCCCGGAGTTCCACGCGCTCCTGGATGAAGCCCGCGCACCGGCGGAGCCCTTCGAGCGGCCGGAGGTGTTGATGGTGGTGGCCGCGCGCGTGCCCCGGCTCGCGTGGAAGTACGAGACGCTGGCGTACTCACTGGTGCTGCAGGACACGGGAGCGCTGGTCCAGACGCTCTACCTGGTGTCCACCGCGATGGGGCTGCGGCCCTACGCGCTGGGCCGGAGCGATCCGGACTTCTTCCAGCGCGTGGCGGGCGTGGACGGCTTCGGCGAGGCCAGCGTGGGCGCCTTCGCGGTGTCGGGAGGCGAGTCTCCGGACCGCTAGAGCGCCCTTCGCGACGCTTTAGCAGCAGGGGCTGCCGCAGCAATGCGAGCGGCCGTGGGTGTCGGTGAGGCTGGAGAGCGCCACGGCGTGGTCCGCCACGTCGGCGGGCTTCTTCGGCAGGTGCAGCTCCACCTCCGCGCTGTTCACCTTCCAGGTCCCGTCCGCCGCCGCGTCCTTCACGCTGGAGGGGACGACCTTCAGCTGGATGCTGGCGGGCAGGTCGAAGTCGAAGCGCTTCTTGAGGGCCTGGCGCGGGTCCTTCTGGAGGGCCGCCTCGAACTCGGGCTCCTTCCACGCCAGCGCGACGGCGCGCATCCACACGGCCTGCCAGTCATTCACCGAGGCCTTGGCCTCCGGGCCTCGCGTGGGCTTGCGCGCCACCGGACGGGCCCGTGCGGGCGCGGCCTTCGACTCCGGCTTCTTCTTGCTCATGTCAGCGTTCTCCTCCCAGCGCATCCAACAACGCGCGGGCCTCCGAGACGGGTGGTGTCCCCCATCCTTCGGAGAAGGTACTGTAGACCGTTTGCAGCCGTTGCCGGGCTTCTTCCTGTCGCCCGGATGCCTGGAGCACCCGCGCCAGGGCGGTGACGGCCTGCAGCTCCCGCATCCGCGCGCCCTGTGCGTGTGCCACCTCCGCCGCCTGCCGGAAGCAGGTCTCCGCGGAGAGTGCAGTGTTTCCATCCCGCTGCAGCAGCACCCGGCCCTTGACGTGCAGCATCTTGGACTCGTGGTACGCCTCGCCCAGGGCCTGCGCGCGCTGCTGGCCGCGCTCCACGGAGGCGAGCGCCGCCTCCACGTGGCCCAGCTCCAGCTCCAGCTCCGCGAGCATGGCGTAGTACGCCGGCTGGTCCATCTCCGTGCCGAATGCCTCGCGCAGCGCGATGCCGCGCCGCATCGCCTCCAGGTCCTTCACGGCCCAGGCGCGCAGGATGCCCACATAGGCGGCCTGCTCCAGCAGGCCGTAGCGGTGGGACAGCTCCGAGTGCTGGGAGATGAGCTGGAGCGCCTCCGTCCGGTCGCCGTGCTCCTGGGCAATCAGCAGCAGGTAGATGAACGACAGGCCGATGCTGGTGCCGTGGTTCAGCTCGCGGCCCCACGCCACCGCGGCCTCGCCGTGCGCCTTCGCCTGGTCCGGGAAGCCCAAGAGCCACTTCCCCCGGCACAGCACGGACTCGCCGCCCACGCGCGTGTCCTGTCCGTAGAGGATGCGGTGCATCCGGTGCGCGACCGGGTCGAACAACGACAGGCACCGGTCCGCCTTCGCCTTCGCCTCGCCCAGGCGGCCTTCCAGCAGCTCGATGTTGGAGAGGATGGTGAGCGCCACCGCCTCCTGGCCCGCGTCCCCGCTTCGCTGCGCCAGCGCCACCAGGCGGTCCAGCAAGCCGCGCACGCGGCGCTGGTCACCTCCCAGGTGGTAGAAGATGGAGAGGACCCACAGCGTCGGGGCCGCGTAGGGGCTCTCCCCCACCGTGAAGAGCAGCTCCAGCGAACGCTCGGCCACGTTGCGCAGGTCCTGGGAGCGCCAGCCCTGCGTGGACATCAGCGCCGGCGCGAGCACGCCGTTGAGGCTCAGCTCCAGCTGCGCGCGCTCCACCGGGTCGTCGATGGCGTCCAGCCACGACAGGCCCAGCCGGGCGAAGAGGATGGCCTCCAGGTAGGCGGAGCGCACCAGCGCGGCGAACGCGGCCTTCTGCGCGTAGAGGATGGCCTTGCGCTTCAGGTTCGCGGCGGCCCAGTGGTGCGCGAGCAGATCCGGCCGCGACTCCACCTGTTCCTGGAAGTGCGCCTCCATCGCCTCCGCCGTCTTCGCGTGCATCTGCTGGCGGTACCGCTTGAGCATGGAGTCGTAGGCCGCGTCCCGCACCAGCGCGTGCTTGAAGAGGTACACGGGCCCCTTCGGCCGGCGCTTGCGGTGCAGGAGCCCCGAGCCCACCAGCCGCTCCAAATCCGCCTCCAGCGCCTCGGGCGTCAGCGGGCTCACGTGGCGCAGGAGCTCATGCGTCAGCTCACGGCCCAGCACGGAGGCGATCTGCGCGGTCTCCTTGGCGCGGCCCAGCCGGTCCAGACGGGCGACGAGCAAATCGCGCAGCGTGCCCGGCACCGAGGGGCCCGCCTTGCTGGCCTCGAGCGCGAAGCGGCCCTCGCGCTCCACCAGCGCACCGGACTCGCGCAGCGTGCGCACCAGCTCCTCCACGAACAGCGGGATGCCGTCCGTGCGCGTGGAAATCTCCTCCAGCGCCTCCGGCGAGAGCGGGCCTCCCGCGGCGGCGGTGGCCAGGCGCTCCACCTCCGCGCGAGCCAGCGCGCCCAGTTGCACCTGCGTCACCGCCGACGCGGCCCAGGGCGGCTCCAGCTCCGGCCGCGCGCTGAACACGGCGAGCAGGCGCGACGAGGACACCTCCTCCACCAGCGCCTTGAGCAGCTCCAGCGTGGAAGGGTCCGCCCAGTGCAGGTCCTCCAGCGCCAGCACCACGGGCTGCCGCTCCGCCATCGCGGCGAGGAACGCGAGCAGCGCGTTGCGCGTGAGCTCCCGGTGCTTCAAGGGCGACACGTCCAGCGGCGCCCAGCGCTCCGGCGGCAGCGGCAGGGACAAGAGCGACGCGAACAGGGGCAGCGTCTCCGGCAGCTCGAAGCTGTAGCCGGACAAGAGCGCCTCCAGGCCCGTCAGCCGGCCCTCCGGCGGCAGGTCGCGGTTCGGGTCCAGCATCCGCGTGAGCAGGTCCACCACGGGGGCATACGCCTGGCCGGAGCTGTCCTCCGTGCAGCGCGCCTCCAGCCACGTGTGGGGCTCCGCGCCCAGCCGGTCCCCCAGCTCGCGCATGAGGCGCGACTTGCCAATGCCCGGCTCGCCCGAAATCAGCACCACCTGCCCCTGCCCCGAGCGCGCCTGCTCCCAGCGCGACAGCACCAGGTCCAGCTCGCGCGTGCGGCCCACCAGCGACAGCGCTTCGTCGGTGCCGCTCCACGTCGCGTCCGCGCCCTGGAGCACGAACGTCTCCAGGCCCGGGGGCAACAGCTCGTTCGGCGACGCGGGCGTGGGCTCCAACGGGAAGTGCTTGCGCACCAGCTGCTGCGTGTCGCCCGTGACGAGGATGGCGCCCGAGGGCGCGGAGGTGGACAGCCGGAAGGCAAGCTTCGGCGTGGTGCCCACCACGAAGCCCAGGCCGGAGAGCGTGGGGTCTCGCTGCTCGCGCGACACCACCAGGCCCGTGTGCAGGCCCACGCGGATCTCCACCCGCGTGCCGCGCTCGGCCTCGATGGCACGGCCGCGCCGCTTCACCTCCGCCACCATGTCCAGCGCCGCCTGCGCCGCGCGCCGCGCATCGTCTTCCCGAGCCGCCGGATAGCCGAAGTAGAAGAGGACGATGTCGCCCAGCGCGCTGGCGATGTGGCCGTTGTAGCGCCGGGCAATCTCGATGCAGACCTCCTGCTGGGCACCCAGCACGTGATCCAGCTCCTCGATGTCCACCGGCCCCGGCGCCGTCTGCGTGGCGGACAGCGTGCAGCACACCACCGTCAGCTGGCGGCGCTCGCCCTCCGCCCACCGGCGCGAGCGCGTGGACACGGCGTTGGGCGTGCGGCTGGACAGCTCCACCGTCGCCGTCTCCGCGTTGGGAGCGGCGGGCTGGATGCGCACGGGCGCGGGCCGGCGCGGCAGGTTGGACACGTCCACCGCCTCCAGCTGGCGCAGCAGCACCTCCGCGGACACGGTGCGCTGGGACGGGTCCTTCGCGGTGACGCGCTGGAGCAGCTTGCCCAGCGGGTGCGCGGCGATGGCCGACGGAATGGGCACCGGCTCCGAGGAGAGCTGCTGGAAGATGACCTCCGCGACGGTGGCACCCTCGAAGACGCGGCGGCCGGTGAGGCACTCCAGGAACACCAGCCCCCACGCGTACAGGTCCGAGCGCGGCGTGGGCGCCTGCCCGCGAAGCTGCTCCGGCGCCGCGTATGACGGCGTGCCCAGCGACTCATTGGTGGACGTGATGCGCGGCTGCGCTTCCGTGCGCGTCAGCTCGTCCGTCACCGACCCGATGCCGAAGTCCAGCACCAGCGCGTTGCGACGGGCGCCGGTGGGCACGACCATGATGTTCGCGGGCTTCAGGTCGCGGTGCACCACGTTCTGCGCGTGCGCGCACGCCAGGGCGTCCAAGAGCTGGAGCATCAGGTGGCGCGCCTCCACCGGATCCAGCACGCCCTCCTCCGCGAGCACCTGCGCCAGGTTCTTCCCCGGCACGAACTCGAAGATGGAGTAGACGGCGCCGCCCTGCGCGCGACCCGAGTCGATGAGCCGCACGATGTTCGGGTGGTGCATCTGCGCGCACAGCTTCATCTCGCGCTCGAAGCGCGCGCTGCGGCGCTCCACGGACTCTGGAGTCGCGCCGTCCGTCAGGCGCAGGAGCTTCACCGCCACGTTCTGGCCGGTGGTCACCTGGCGGGCCTTGTAGACGCGGCCGAAGCCGCCCTCGCCCAATTCCGACAGGAGCTCGTACCGGCCCTGGAAGGCTTCCAACAGCTGGGGATCCATGGGGTTCTTCATCGCGTTCCCGAGCCTCGCTCCATTGATGACCGTCCCCCCCGCCTGGGCAGGGTGATGACGAACTCCGTGAACTCACCTGGCACCGTCTCCATGCGGAACGTGCCCTGGTGGCCCTGCACGATGATGTCATGGCTGAGCGACAGCCCCAGCCCCGTCCCCTGCCCCGGCGGCTTCGTGGTGAAGAAGGGGTCGAAGATTCTTCCCGCGCTCTCCGCGGGGATGCCCGGCCCGTTGTCGCGCAGCCGGACCTCCACCTGCTCTGGACGCGCGAGGGTGCGAACCTTGAGCACCGGCACGTACGCGGCGCCCTGCGCCTGGCGCTTCTGACGCATGGCGTAGAGCGCGTTGTCCACGACGTTGATGATGACGCGGCCCACGTCCGCGCGGCTGAGCTCCAGCCGCTCCACGGCCGGGTCGTACTCGGCCTCCAGGCGGACGGTCAGGGGCTCGCCTCGCATGCCACCCTGCCCCAGCGCGACGCTCTCCGCGACCAGCGCGTTCAGCTCCACCGCTTCGCGCGGGCCGGGCGAGCGGCGCGCGTGCTGGAGCATGTTCTGGATGAGCGCGTCCGCGCGGCGGCCGTGCTCGTTGATCTTCTGCACGTTGGTGCGCAGGCACGCGAGCGCCTCATCCACGTCGCGCACGGAGTCCGCCGTCAGCCGTTCGCGCTGCGGCTCCAGCACTCCGGCCAGGTCCTCCGTGAGGCCCACGGAGAGGCCGGCGAAGTTGCTGATGAAGTTGAGCGGGTTGCGCAGCTCGTGCGCCATGCCGCCCACCAGCGCCGCGAGCGAGGCCAGCTTCGCGTCCATGATGAGCTGCATGCGCTGCACCGTCTCCTGCTCGATGCGGCGGTAGAGCCTCGCGTTCTCCAGCGCGAGCGCCGCCTGCCCCGCGAACGCGACGAGGAACTCCAGGTCGTCCTCGGAGAAGCTCTTGGGCGTGGAGACATTGTCCACGTAGAGCACGCCCAGCACCTCGTCGCGGGGCTTGAGCGGCACGCACATGGAGGCGCGGATGGAGCTGAAGATGACGGACTCCGCGGCGCCCAGGCGCGGGTCATTCACCGCGTCGGAGAAGAGCGCCGCCACGCTCCGGCGCAGCACGAAGTCCACGATGTTCTGGCTGTAGATGGGTCCGCGCACGGCCGTGCCCTCGGCCGTCTTCGTCACGCGCGGCTCCAGCTTCCCGGTGCCCTCGTCCACCAGCAGGATGGCGCCCCGCTCCACGTGGAGGATTTGAAACGCCAGGTCCAACACCCTGCCGGGCAGCGCCTCCAGGTCGTCCGTGACGGACAACAGCTTCGCCACCTCCTGGAGGATGCGCATCCGCTCGCGGGCGCGCGTGGCGGTGCCGGGGGCCTCCTCCGCGGACTTCTCCGAGCCGGACACCGCCTGCACCAGCGTCTTCAGCGGCACGCGGGTGAGCGCGCGCGTGAGCTGGGGGCGGGGTTCGCCGGAGGCACCGGATGCCGAGCCGGAGCCGGGCGGGCCCGCGGGCACGGCCGGTGGCGCTTCGTGGGTGAGCAGGAAGACGAGCTCGCCCAGGGTCAGCGTGTCGCCGGGGCGCAGCTCCTTGCGGCGGATCTGCACGCCGTTGACGAAGGTGCCGTTCTTGCTCTGGAGGTCGGTGACGAAGAAGCGCCCGTCGGAGGGCTCGATGCGGGCGTGCTGGCGCGACAGGCTGCGGTGGGGAATGCAGATGCCCTGGTCGTCCGCGCGGCCAATGGTGATGGGCGCGTCCCCCAGCGGGTAGGACAGCTCATCCGGCTGCCCTGGGTTGTAGACGAGCATCGGCACGGCCTTCGGACCCCCTCCAGGGTCGCAAGCCTAGCCGAAAAGCGACGGCCAGAACCGGCCCGGCCGTCTCAGGCGGCGCTCGCGGCCGGAGCCAGGAGCCCCCGGTCCCGCAGCGTGTCGAGGATGCGCTCCACCCCCGCCTCCACCGTCTCCGCGTCGGAGCGGACGGTGATTTCGGGGGATTCGGGCGGCTCGTACGGGTCCGACACGCCGGTGAAGTGGGGAATCTCCCCGGCCAGGGCCTTCTTGTAGAGCCCCTTCACGTCCCGGGCGATGAGCGCGTCCAGGCTGGCCTGGACGTAGCATTCCAGGAACGGGATGCCGGCCTGGGTGGCCAGGGCGCGCACCTCGTCCCGGGAGCTCTTGTACGGCGAGATGGCGGCGGTGATGACGCCCACCTCGTGCTTGGCCAGCACGCGCGCCACGTAGCCGATGCGCCGGACGTTCTCCTCGCGGTCAGCGCGGCTGAAGCCCAGGCCGCGGGAGAGGTACGTGCGCACCTCGTCCCCGTCCAGCAGCTCCACGCGCTGCACGGGCGACAGCTGCCGCGCCACCGCGGTGGACAGCGTGCTCTTGCCCGCGCCGGACATGCCGGTGAACCAGAGGATGAAGCCCGGACGCTGTTGCATCGCCATTCCCTTACCTGTCCACGGCGGGGCCGTTGATCATCCCCGCGCCCACGGTGGCGTTGGTGCCTTCATCCACGAGGATGAAGCTGCCGGTGCTGCGGTTGCGCCGGTACTCGTCGAAGAAGAGCGGCACCGTCGTGCGCAGCGTCACCCGGCCCACCTCGTTGAGCTTCAAGCCGGAGCTCTGCTCGTCGCGGTGCAGGGTGTTGACGTCCAGCCGGTAGTGAAGGTTCTTCACCATGGCGCGCGCCATGCGGGTGGTGTGCTTGATGGCCAGACGCGAGCCGCTGTTGAGCTGCGTGGAGTCCGACAGCCAGCACACCATCGCGTCGATGTCCTGGCTCGCGGTGGGCGGGTTGCCCGGGCGGCACAGCATGTCGCCGCGGCTGATGTCCAGCTCCTCCTCCAGCGACACGTTCACCGACATGGGCGGGAACGCTTCCTTCAGCGGCTTGCCGGCCAGCTCCAGCGACTTGATGCGCGTGGTGAAGCCGGACGGCATCACCATCACCTCGTCGCCCGGACGCATCACGCCGCCCAGCAGCTGCCCGGAGTACGCGCGGTAGTCGTGGAACTTCTTCGCGGACGCGGGCCGGATGACGCCCTGCACGGGGAAGCGCAGGTGGATGAGGTCCCGGTCAGACGCGATGTGCACGTTCTCCAGGTGGTGCAGGAGCGTGGGGCCCTGGTACCAGGCCATCTTCTCCGAGCGCGTCACCACGTTGTCCCCGCCCAGCGCGGAGATGGGGATGAACGACAGGTCGGACACGTCCAGCTTCATGGAGAACTGGCGGAACTCCTCCCGGATGCGGTCGAACACGCCCTGGTCGTAGTCCACCAGGTCCATCTTGTTCACGCACAGCACCAGGTGCGGCACGCGCAGGAGCGACGCGATGAACGCGTGGCGCCGCGTCTGCTCCAGCACGCCCTTGCGCGCGTCCACCAGGATGAGCGCCAGGTCCGCCGTGGACGCACCCGTCACCATGTTGCGCGTGTACTGCAGGTGTCCGGGCGTGTCCGCGATGATGAACTTGCGCTTCGCCGTGGAGAAGTAGCGGTACGCCACGTCGATGGTGATGCCCTGCTCGCGCTCGGCCTTCAGGCCGTCCAGGAGCAGCGCCAGGTTGACGTACTCGTCGCCCCGGGCGTGGCTCGTGCGCTCCACCGCGGCGAGCTGGTCCTCGAGGATGGACTTCGTGTCGTACAACAGCCGCCCGATGAGGGTGCTCTTGCCGTCATCCACGGAGCCCGCGGTCGCGAATCTCAGCAGTTCCACTAGAAGTATCCCTCGCGCTTGCGGTCTTCCATCGCCGTCTCAGAGAACTTGTCGTCCGCGCGGCTGGCGCCACGCTCCGTCACGCGGGAGGCCGTCACCTCCGCGATGACCTGCTCCACCGTGGACGCGGTGGACGGCACGCACGCGGTGCACGTCATGTCGCCCACGGTGCGGAAGCGCACCGTCTCCGTCGTCACCGTCTCGCCGGGCATCATGGACATGAAGGGCGACCAGGCCATCAGCATCCCGTCCCGGCGGAACACCTCGCGCCGGTGCGTGTAGTAGATGGACGGCAGCGCCACGTTCTCCCGGCCGATGTACTGCCAGATGTCCAGCTCGGTCCAGTTGGACAGGGGGAACACGCGCAGGTGCTCACCGCGGCGGTGGCGGCCGTTGTACAGCGCCCACAATTCCGGCCGCTGGTTCTTCGGATCCCACTGGCCGAACTCGTCGCGGAAGGAATACACGCGCTCCTTCGCGCGGGCCTTCTCCTCGTCTCGCCGGGCCCCGCCGAAGACGGCGTTGAAGCCGTTCTTCTCGATGGCCTCCAGCAAGGGCTGCGTCTGCAGGCGGTTGCGGGACGCGCGAGGACCCTTCTCCTCCGTGACCTTGCCCGCGTCGATGGCCTCCTGCACGGACGCGACGATGAGCCGCGCGCCCAGTTCCGCCACCCGTTCATCGCGATACTGGATGACCTCCGGGAAGTTGTGCCCCGTGTCCACGTGCATCAGCGGAAACGGCAGCGGTGCGGGCCAGAAGGCCTTCACCGCCAGGTGCAACATCACCGCGGAGTCCTTCCCACCGGAGAAGAGCAGCACCGGCCGGTCCAGCTCCGCCGCGACTTCCCGGATGATGAAGATGGACTCGGCTTCCAGCGCCTCAAGATGTGAAAGCTCGTAGCTCACGGACAGGCAAGCTACCACAACCGGTCCCACGCCCAACCGTGGCCGTGAAGGTTTCCGCTTCCGCGAGTGTGAGACACGGCGGATGTGACATGCCGGAGGGGGCGGTGAAACATCGCCGGAGGACCTGCTGGGAGGGATGTTTCACGGCCCACTCCGGGTGCGTGCTTCGGGCCCCCACCCGCCGTGCGGGAGGCGGTTTCCGCGCGGGGGGCGCGTGGTATAGACGGCCGCGCCATGGCAAGCGCATCCCCTCCCGTCCTCGACCGTTGGTTCCCGTCCCGCAAGCCGCTCCCGGAGCCGCGCCTGCGCCTGTTCTGCCTGCCGTTCGCCGGCGGGAGCGCGGCCATCTACCAGCCCTGGAGCATGGCGCTGCCCACGGGCGTGGAGCTGTGCGCGGTGCAGCTGCCCGGGCGCGAGCGGCGTCTGATGGAGCCCGCGATGAAGTCCCTGCCGGAGCTGCTGGACGTGCTGATGCCGGCGCTGACGCCGCTGATGGACCGGCCCTTCGCGCTGTTCGGCTACAGCATGGGGGCGCGCATCGGCCTGGAGGTGGCCCGGACGCTGAAGCGCCAGGGCGGCCCGAAGCCGCTGGGCTTCATCGCCGCGGCAGCGCCCCCGCCGTCGCACAACGACCGGGAGCCCATCCACACGCTGGATGATCCGGGCTTCATCGCGAAGCTGCGCGAGTACGACGGCACGCCGGAGGAGGTCCTCCAGCACAAGGAGCTGCTGGAGCTCATCCTCCCCACGCTGCGCGCGGACTTCTCGCTGGCCTGGTCGGAGAATGGCAAGGACACGGCCCCGCTGGACATCCCGCTGTCCGTGTACGCGGGCAAGGGGGACAAGCACGTGGGGTTGAACACGATTGAGCACTGGCGCGAGGAGTCCACCGCCGACGTGCGCATCCGCCACTTCGAGGGCGGTCACTTCTTCATCCGCACGCACGGGCCGCCGGTGCTGGCCGCCGTGCGCGAGGACCTGACGCGCTGGATGACGGCCGCGACGTAGCGGGCGCACATGGCCCGGTACCTCATCCACGCGGGGACAGACATCGCGTGCGTGGGAATCTGGGACGCCGGACTTCCCTCGGCGAAGCGTTCCGTCGAGGGAAAGGCGCTGGAGGCGAGCGCCGCGCGTGGGGAGGTGCTCGCCATCCACACCCACGCGGACGGCAGCTACCTCCTCCAGATCCATGTTGATGAGCCCTTCGTCCCGGCGCCCTGGCAGCGGTTCGACACGGTCGGGAACGCGCTGGGACTCCACCTCGGTTCGGGAACCGCGATGGCCGGTGGGTGCGAGGACTTTCGCAATCCCCGTCCCCAAATCACGTCCGAGGCGGACAGGTTCCACGTCGAGCCCTCCTGGTATCGCGTCCGGGTCCACCTCAACCGGATGGAGGGCTCCGAGGACGAACAGCGCGCCCACGCGGAGGCATCGAGGGCCCTCACTCCTGAAGAGCTGGCGCGGTACCAGCGGCTGGGGAAGTCCTTCCGCACGGGCTGGCTCCTCGCCTTGATGGCGGGGGCCGCGCTCGTGACGTCCGTGTTCGTCCAGGCCAGGCTCGTCCCTGTCGCGGTGGGTGCGCTCCTGGCCGTCGCGGCGGGCTGGAGGCTCCTGCGTCTCAAGCGGAGCGACTACGACGCGCTCCACCTGCGCTACGAGGACGCCTTCGCCGCGGCCGCCTCACCGGACATCGTCCTGGAGCTGCACCGCGAGCCCGGTCCCCTTCCGGGAGGTTGTGTGGACCTGGAGGGCCCGCACGCCTCCTGACGTCAGCCCCCGGCCGGAGCCGTCTTGATGACCGGGGCCATGTCTCCCGCGAGCGGCATGGTGTGCTGCCAGCGCACGGTGAGTGCCCCGCTCCGGGGCCTGCGGAAGGCCACCGCCGCCTGGTGCCGGGCGGACGGCTTGTGCTGCATGAACTGCCACACGTCCGGCAGGTCATTCATCCGCGGGTCGAAGCTGATGCGGGGCATCTGCTCCGGCACCAGGTCGAAGCCGAACTGATCCAACGGCAGGGACAGGCCCGCGCCTCGCGCCTTGATGTAGGCCTCCTTCAGGGTCCAGTACTCGAAGAAGCGCTCGCGCTGGCGCTCCTTGGGCAGCGAGCGCAGGGCCTGCACCTCCGTCTTCGCGAAGTAGTGGTCGGCGATCTCCACCGTCTCGCCCGGCCGCTCCGCGTCCTCGATGTCCGCGCCCAGGTCCACGTCCCGGCCCACCGCGACCAGGGCCATGCCGTCCGTGTGGCTCAGGTTGAAGCGCAGCCACTGGCCCTCGGGGCCGACGATGGCGGGGCGGCCGTACTCGTTGGGGACGAAGCGCCAGGCCTCCGGCGCGACGGGCGCGTAGCGCGACAGGGTCAGCCGCACCAGCGCGTGGGACACCAGGTACTGCCGCTGGTGCCGCTCGAAGTGGAAGCGCCGCTGCCGCTCGCGCTCGCTTGGGTCCAGCAGGGCCTTGTAGGCCTCCAGGAGGCGCGGGTCGTCGATGCGCTCGGGTTCGACGATCCACACGTGGACCTCGTCGGGGCGCAGGTCGAGGGGCGTGGAGGAAGGGGACACCGTCATGTCGCGCAGGCAATCAGGAACCGCCGCGCCTGTCACGGGGGCTGGTCCGGCCGCTCGGCGGGCGCGTAGGCTTCGCGGCCCCAAGCCCCGGGAGGGACACGCATGGACCTGACCACCGCGACGACGAAGCTCCAGGCGCTGCGCCGGGACATGACGGGCCACACGGACCGGAACGACGAGCGCCGCATCCTGGACCTGCTGGAGGGCGCCACCAGCGAAGAGCTGAACTTCCTCCTGTCCAACGTGGACCTGGTGCGCCTGCTGTCGGACCTGGATGACCGGCTGGTGGGCCCGGACCACCACACGGAGCTGCTGGACCTCCTGTGCACGCGCCGGGCGGCGGAGCTGTCCCTGCCGGTGCGCGCGTCCTTGGCCACCGCGCTCCAGAAGGGCGCCACGCACGCCCAGGCGGAGGCGCGGCTGCGCGACCTGTTCCTGGGGCTGAAGGGCCGCGAGCTGACCGGGTTCAAGAACCTGCTGGAGGCGGGCGGCGAGTACCACGACCTGCACAAGCTGGTGTTCGACGACGTGGATGACGTGGTGCTGCGCGCGGAGCTGCTCACCCACTTCCAGCGCGAGGCGGACGCCTTCCCCAGCGGCGAGAACAAGGTCCTGAGCGACATCGACGACACGTTCTTCGCCAACTGGGTGGACAAGCGCTACCCGCCGAAGACGGTGTACCCGGGCGTGCTCGCGTTCTACCAGGAGCTGGACCGGGGGCCGGGCATCATCCCGGGCCGCGCGGGCGACCTCGTCTTCGTGAGCGCGCGTCCGCAGGATCCGCTGGGCCTCATCGAGAACGCGACGCTGGACTCGCTGAGCAAGCGCGGCGTGCCGCTGGCGGTGATGCTCTCCGGCAGCTTCTTCTACCTCGTGGGCAACACGCGCATCGCGCAGAAGAAGTTCGAGAACTTCGAACAGTACGCGCGCCTCTTCCCCGAGTACGGCTTCGTCTTCGTGGGCGACAGCGGCCAGGGCGACGTGGAGTTCGGCGCCCGCATGCGCGAGTCCCTGCCCCAGGCGGTGCGCGCCGTGTTCATCCACGACGTGGTGGCGACGCCGCCGGAGCAGCGAGACGCCTGGCGCGCGAAGCACGTCTTCTTCTTCGACACGTACGTCGGCGCGGCGGTGGACGCGTTCCACGCGGGCGTCATCTCCCGGGACGGCGTGGACCGCATCGCCGCCGCCGCGACCGAATCGCTGGCGGCCATCGCCTTCTCCTCCCCTGCCCTGCGTCAGGCGCGCGAGGCGGAGCTGGAGCGAGACCTGACCCTGGCGCGGGCCCTGCCGCGCACGCAGCCCACTTGATCATCCACCCGGCGGCCACGTCCCCCGCGGCCGTCATCCCTCCGAAAAGGCCCCACCCATGCGCCGCTTCCTTGCCCTGACGTCCGCCGCCGCCCTCTCCCTCTTCTGTGCCGCATGCGGCTCGGATGACACGGACGAGGGGCAGTTCAAGAACGCGCGCGCCAACGTCACGGGCACGCACCCCGTCCTGATGACGCTGTCCGTCTCCGGCGTCTCCGAGACCCCTGAACCGTCAGCGACCAACCTGATCCTGACCGAGGACGCGGACAATGACCGCCTGAACGTGGACCTCCTGTTCTTCGATTGCGACCTCACCGCGACCATGACGGGCGAAACCACCTTCACGGTGAACCCGGGCTCCTGCGTCTTCCCGCTGCCAGAGGAGGTGGAGATGGATTGCGACATCGCCTTCGAGATCACCGGCGGCACGGGTGGGAAGGCTTCCAAGGGCGCCAAGGTCGGGGCGACCCTCAACGGCAACTACAAGATGACCTGCCCCGAGCTGGGCGTGCCCGTCAGCATGCCCATGACCATCCTGCTGGTCGGCACCTGAAGCACGCCTCCGCCGCGCGAGGCCTGAGCCCGCGCTGAAAGCCCGCGCCGCCCGGTTTCCATCACCGGGCAGCCCACCGGTCCCGGACAGTTGGCGGGACGTACGAGGCACCCCAACCTTCCGTGCGCTTCACAGGGGTGGAGCGGCCGTCTGGGGACGGAAGGAAGGGCTCCGGGAGGTTCCCGGGGCCCTTCCGGGGCGTGAGGGGGCGCGCGGGACCGATGGAACTGTTTCCCATCCATTTGCTGTTCATCGTCGTCTTGATGAACCGCTACATCCTCGGCCCCTTCCTGCGGCGGCTGAAGGGGCGGCGGTTCGAGCGGGTGGATGACACCTACCGCCCGAGAGTCGCCATCGTCATTCCGTTGTTCAACGAAGGCCAGGGCATCTACCACACGGTCAAGGCGCTGCTGGACCAGGACTATCCCAGCGAGCTCTTGGAGATCATCGTCGTGGATGACTGCTCGCGCGACGACAGCTTCGCGTGGGCCACCAAGGCCGCGGAGGGCCACCCCAACGTCCGGGTGATGCGCAACCCGGAGAACATGGGCAAGCGCAAGGGCATCAACCGGGGCGTCCGCGCCGCGGAGGACGCGGAGATCATCGTCTCCGTGGACTCGGACGTGGTGGTGGAACGCAGCGCCGTGCGCCAGCTCATCCGCCGCTTCGTGCACCCCAACGTGGCCGCGGTGGGCGGGCGCACCTTCGTCAGCAACCGTCACCAGAACTGGCTGACGCGGATGATTGAAATCAAGTTCCACTTCGCCCAGAAGTGGCTGAAGGACCTGGAGCGCTCGTTCCGCCAGGTGATGTGCCTGTCCGGTTGCCTGACGGCGTATCGCCGCTCGGTGCTGCTGGAGCTGGAGCCCATCCTGGAGTCGCGCGCCATCGCGGGCATCCCCATCAAGTACGGCGAGGACCGCTTCCTCACGCGGCAGATCGTCAAGCACGACTACGAGACGGTCTACACGCTGGACGCGTTCTGCTTCACCGCCGCGCCCTCCACGCTCGCGGGCTACTTCAGTCAGCAGCTGCGCTGGCGGCGCTCCAACCTGGTGGACCTCATCTGCGGCCTGTCGCACGCGTGGCGGCTGCACCCGGTCATCACCGTGCACTACGTGTCGCAGCTGGCGCTGCTGCTGTCGTATCCGGTGGTCATCGTCCACAACCTGCTCAACGGCGAGTTCTGGGACATCCTCGCGTTCCACTTCCTGGTGATTGGCCTGTTGGGCTTCATCTACCGGATGGAGACGCGCTACCTGCCGGAGGACCGGCGCGTGCATCCCGTGAGCTTCCTGCCCATGGCGCTGCTCATGCCAGTGACGTACGCGCTCTTCACGCCGCTGGCGCTGCTGACGCTCGACTCCGGGAGCTGGGAGACGCGCGGCGGCCCCACGACAGCGCCGGCGCCCTCCCCCGTTCCCGCCCCCGCGAAGCTCACGTCCAACTCCGCAGGCGAGGGAACCCCGTCATGAACCAGCAGGTCGCCAACCGGCTCAACTCCATCGCGGTGTCCGCCTACAAGTTCATGGGCTCGGTGCTGCTGGCGCTGATCCTCCTGGGCCTGATGTCGTTCCTCGCGGTGCAGGGCTTCTTCCTGGCGAGCAACAGCTGGGCGGCGCCCACCATCCTGTCGCCCACCGACCCCAACGTGCTGGCGCTCAACGCGCAGGCGGCGCAGCAGGAGTCGGAGCGGGACGGGCTGATGGCCCGGCGGCGCGAGGCGCAGGACAAGCTCCTGGAGGCCGAGCGGACCGTGGCCTCGGAGCGGTCCTTCCAGCAGCGCTTCGTGGTGGCGCTCAAGGGCGAGAAGCGCGCCCGGGACCGGCTGGCGAAGCGGCTGTCCGCGCTGCGCCAGGAGTACCTGCGCACGGGCGAGGAGATCGCCGAGTCCAACCGCGCGTTCAGCGGCCTGGCCCGCACGCGGACCCACGCGCTCTACGGCGCGAAACTGATGGAGCGCGAGGACGTGCTCACCACCAACCACCACCTGGCGCAGATGGCACAGAGCAACCTGTCCCTGGCGCAGGAGACGGTGGACCTGGACATGCGCCTGGACATGCTCCGGCGCGAGAGCGAAGGCCTCACCGCGGCGGAGAACGGCCTGGGCCGCGACGCCGCCGCCGAGGGTCTGACGACGGACACGCTGCTCCTGGAGCGTGAATACACGCAGTCGGTCCTGGTGCTGGCCCGGGCGGACGCGCAGCGCAAGAGCCTGGAGGCGGACGTGCGCGCGCTGGACGACCGCATCCGCCGCTTCGACGACCTGCTCCAGGTGGTGCACGCCTCGCCGTACCTGAAGGCGCTGGAGCAGAACCTCACCGTGGCCTTCGTGCCCTACGAGAACCTGCCCAACGCCCGGGCCGGGACCCCGCTCTACACCTGCGCGCTCAAGATCTTCTGGTGCCGCGAGGTGGGCGTGGTGGGGCCGGTGCTGGAGGGCGAGATCTCCCAGCAGCACCCCATCCGCCAGTACCACTTGCGAGGCGTGATGGTGGAACTCCAGCTTCGGGATGCGCCGAGCGCGCGCGAGCCGCTGCTCCATCTGGGCCATCCCCCGCTGATGCTGTGAACCCCGTCGTGAAATCGGAAAGGAAGCGGAGGATGCGGACGAGCCTCGCGAGGGGAGCCCTGCTGGGGCTCGGGTTGTGGGCGGGCATGGCACCGGCGGAGGAAGAAGCGGGGACGGTGCGGGCCCGGGGAGACCTCGCGAAGGGCTACTGCGAACGCGTGCGCGGCACAGCGAAGGCGGAGGCCGTGCTGGAGCTGGCGCCGGAGGTGTTCGGCAGCGTGGGCGCGGTGAACGCGGGCGATGCGATGAGTGGCTCGGACGACACGCCCCTGGGCTCTCCCAAGCTGCGCGTCACCGCGGGGCTGGGCTACGACTTCGTGGGCCTCTACCGGGGCCGCACGCTGCGCTCGCGCGCGGAGGCCGAGTGTCGTCGCTACCAGGCGCTCGCCGCGCTCCAGAGCGCCGTGGAGCAGGGCCCGCGGCTGGGAGAGGCGGCGGCGCTGGACGCACGCGCCCGGGCGCTGGCCACCTCCCTGCCCCGCGCGGAGGAGCTGGTGGCCCAGCTGCGCGACGACCTGCGCGACGGCGGCGCGACGCTGGAGGAGCTCAACGCGGTGCAGGTGCGGCTGGATCACCTGCGCTCGCTCGCGCGCGACACCGCCCAGGCCCGCGAACGGCTGGCGCTCGAACCCGCGTTGCCGGAAGGACAGACCCTGAGCGCGCTGCTCAGCGCCTTCGAGGCCGCGGATGATCAGGTGGAGGTCCTGTCCGGCGGCCTGCGCACGTCGGGCGCGTGGCGACTGAGCGTGCGCGGCGGCTACGACGAGGTCTTCGACGTGGACCAGAGCACGCCCCTCTTCGGCCAGCTCACGCTGGGCTACAACCTGGGCCAGCTGTGGCAGGGCCGGGCCAATGCTCAAGCCCGCGAGGGCCGCCGCCTGGAGTCGCGCGACGCGGTGGACGGAGCGCCCCGGCGGGTGCGCCAGCTGTTGGGCGAACTGCGCATCACCGAGCAGAGCGAGCAGCAGCGGCTGGGCGAGGTGTCCGCGCTGGTGTCGGACCTCCAGGGCCAGCTGCGCGAGGTGGAGCAATTGCAGACGCGGCAGGTGCGCCGCTTCCGGGACTATCTGCTGCTGGAGCTGGCGCGGCTCCAGGCGGAGCAGGCCTACCTGGGCGCGCACCTGGAGACCCTCCGCACGCTCCTGGGAGGAACGGGCCCATGAGCGATGCACGACAACGGCGGTGGGTGGCGCTCGGAACGTCGGGTGTGTTGATGCTGTGGGCGGGCGGACTGCTCCTGAGCCACGGCGCCTGCAACAGCGCGAGGAAGCCCATGGACTCTCCCGCATCCTCCAGCAAGCGCGCGCTGCGCTCGGACCCGCCACCCACGAAGAACGGACTGGCCCCCGTCACGCGGCGGCAGCTGCACGTCACCGAAGGCCAGGTCGTGAACCTCCAGGAGGAGGACGAACAGGACGGGACGCGGTTCGCCATCGAAGGGCCTCGCCAGCGCGCTGTCGTCCCGGAGACGACGGGAGACGAGGCGGAGCTGCGCTTCACGTGGCTGGGCGCCACCAGCGAGGTGATTCCGCTGGCGTCGGGCCGGCAGCGCGAACAGGTGGGCCTCAAGCTGCGCGCCCGCGACGGCTGCAACCTCATCTACGCCATGTGGCGCATCGCGCCCTCCGCGGGCATCGTGGTCCAGTTCAAGTCCAACCCGGACGACCACGAGAGCAGCGCGTGCGGCAACGCGGGCTACACCACCGTGCGTCCGCGCTTCATGGAGCCGCTGGACAGACTGTCCCCCGGTGAGTCCCACGTGCTGCGTGCCCGCATCGACGCGAACGTGCTGACCGTGTACGCGGACGGCCTGCGCGTCTGGGAGGGATTGCTGCCCCCCGACGCGCTCCGCCTGGAAGGTCCCGTGGGGATGCGCACGGACAACGCACGCGTGCGCTTCGAGCTGCTCGTGCCCCAGGCGGCCGGCCCCACGTCGCACCTCTGAGGCGGCCGTCCGGAACCGGCCCGACGGGGCGAATGCCTGGGGGGCCCCCCTTGCATGGAAGATCCGGGCGTGGGTTGCTTGAGGCACGATGCCCGACCGCGACCCGCTGGCTTCGACGTATCGTCCACCGCAGGGACTGGAGGCGTTGGAAGACGCCCTCCGCCGCGACCTGGACATCCTGTCGTACCCCGCCCGCAGCTGGGTGCCACCGCGCTCCACGCCAGACGGACGTCCCATCCTGGACGTGCTCATCGTGGGCGGAGGCCAGAGCGGGCTGGGCGCCGCGTTCGGGCTGATGCGCGAGCGCGTGACGAACGTGCTCGTGCTGGACGATGGGAAGGACGGCTTCCACGGGCCCTGGAAGACGTTCGCGCGGATGATCACCCTGCGCACGCCCAAGTACCTCACCGGTCCGGACTACAACATCCCCAACCTCTCCTTCCGCGCCTGGTACGAGGCGCAGCACGGCGTGGAGGGCTTCCAGCAGGTGGCCCTCATCCCGAAGGAGCTGTGGGCGGACTACCTCCTCTGGTACCGGCGCGTGCTGGGCATCCCGGTGAAGTGCGGCACCAAGGCGGGCGCGCTGAGCTGGCGCAAGGACCTGGACTGCTTCGAGGTCCCCGCCGCGCACAACGGCGAGACGGAGTTCCTCCTCGCGCGCAAGGTGGTGCTGGCCACCGGCATCGACGGCTCCGGCCGCTGGGAGGCGCCGCCAGAGGTGCAGCCGCTGCCGCGCGCGCTGTGGGCGCACACGCATGACCCCATCGACTTCGCCGCGCTGAAGGGCAAGCGCGTGGGCGTGCTGGGCGCGGGGGCCTCCGCGTTCGACAACGCCTCCGTGGCGCTGGAGTCGGGCGTGGGACAGGTGGACCTGTTCTACCGCCGCAAGAAGCTTCCCAACGTGAACCCCTACCGCTGGGCGGAGTTCGCGGGCTTCCTGCGCCACCACGGCGACCTGCCGGACGCGCAGCGCTGGCGCTTCATCCGGCAGATCATCGACATGGGCCAGCTGCCGCCGCGTGACACCTTCGAGCGCGCCCGCCGCCACCCGCACTTCCACCTGCACGCGGAGAGCCCCTGGGTGGAGGTGAAGGCGCAGGACGGCATGGCCGTGGTGCGCACGCCGCACGCGACGCACGCGTTCGACTTCCTCATCATCGCGTCCGGCTTCACCACGGACCTGTCGCTGCGGCCGGAGCTTCAGGAGCTGCACCCGCACATCGCGCTGTGGAAGGATCGCTTCACGCCGCAGGAGAACGAACGGCACGCGGACCTGCTGCGCCACCCGTACCTGGGCCCCTCCTTCGAGTTCCAGGAGAAGCAGCCCGGCACCGCGCCGTGGATTGGCGGCGTGTTCAACTACACCTTCGGGTGCCTGCTCTCGTTGGGCTTCGGCGGTGCCAGCATCTCCGGCATGAAGTACAGCCTGCCCCGCCTGGTGGGCGGCATCACCAAACAGCTCTACCTGGATGACAGCGAGCGCCACTTCCGCGCGCTCGCGGATTACGCAACGACGGAGTTCGAGACGTGAGTGCTTCGGGTGTGACGGTGTTTCGCGGCGAGCGCGTGGTGACCCCCGAAGGCACGCGCGCCGCGGCGGTGGTGGTGCGTGACGGGCGCATCGAAGGCATCCACGCGACGGTGGACGTGCCCAGGGACGCGCAGGTGGTGGAGCTGGGCCGGGACGCGCTCCTGCCCGGCATCGTGGACAGCCACGCGCACATCAACGAGCCCGGCCGCACGGACTGGGAGGGCTTCGCCACGGCGACGGCCGCGGCGGCGGCGGGCGGCATCACCACCGTGGTGGACATGCCGCTCAACTCCATCCCCGCCACCACGTCCCTGGCCGCGCTGCGCACCAAGGCGGAGGCCGCGTCCGGCCAGTGCGCCATCGACTATGGCCTGTGGGGCGGCGTCATCCCCGGCAACGCCCACGAGCTCCAGGCGATGGTCGACGCGGGCGCGCCGGGCTTCAAGTGCTTCCTCGTGCACTCGGGCGTGGACGAGTTCCCCGCCGCCACGCGCGAGGTGCTGGACGCAGCCATGCCCATCCTCGCCAAGGCGGGCGTGCCGCTGCTGGTCCACGCGGAGCTGACGGACCATGAGCCGCCGTTCGCGGGCGACGTGCGCGCCTACGCCAGCTACCTCGCGTCCCGTCCGGCCGCGTGGGAGGTGGACGCCATCCGGATGATGATCGACCTGTGCCGCAAGCACCGCGGCCCGGTGCACATCGTCCACCTGTCCGCGGCGGACGCGCTGGACGACATCGCGAAGGCGAAGGCGGAAGGGCTGCCCTTCACGGTGGAGACGTGCCCGCACTACCTCACCTTCACCGCGGAGGAGATTGAAGCCGGCGCCACGCATTTCAAGTGCGCCCCGCCCATCCGCGAGGCGGCCAACCGCGAGCGGCTGTGGGACGCGGTGAAGAGCGGCCTCATCGACCTGGTGGTGTCGGACCACTCGCCCTGTACGCCCGCGCTCAAGAAGCTGGAGGCCGGGGACTTCTCCGGCGCGTGGGGCGGCATCGCCGGCTTGCAGCTCAGCGTGTCCGCGGTGTGGACGGGCATGCGCGCGCACGGCCTGGGCCTGGACGCGCTGGTGGACCGCATGGCGCACCGCACCGCGAAGCTGGCCGGATTGTCGGGGCGCAAAGGAGCCATCCGGCCGGGGCTGGACGCGGACTTCGTCGTCTTCGCCCCGGAGGCGCGCTTCAAGGTGGCGCCGGAGGACATCCGCCACCGGCACCGGCTGACGCCCTACGCGGGGCGCGAGCTGGAAGGCCGGGTGATGAGGACATACCTGCGCGGCCAGCGTATCTTCGACGCCACCGAGGGACTGACGGGCCCGCGCATCGGCCAGTGGCTGCCGCGCGGATAAGCCCCGGCGGTCCGGGAGAGGAAACCGATGCAAGCCGAAGCACCCGGGGCGATGCACGTCGCCTTCGCTGACTTGATTGACCTCGCCGCACGCAAGGTGGGCGGCAAGGCCCTGCTGGCCAACGACGAGTTCTTCGCGCCCAAGGAGTCGATGCTGGAGCCCGGGCGCGGCGTCTTCATCGCGGACAAGTACACGGAGCGCGGCAAGTGGATGGACGGCTGGGAGACGCGCCGCAAGCGCGTGCCCGGCTATGACTGGTGCATCGTGAAGCTGGGCCTGCCCGGCGCCATCCACGGCATCGACGTGGACACCAACCACTTCCTCGGCAACTTCCCCGAGTACGCCTCCCTGGACGCGTGCGAGGTGGACGGAGACCCGTCGCCGGAGTCGCTGGCGGAGGACGTGTCGCGCTGGACGGAGCTGGTCCCCAAGCAGCGCCTGCGCGGCGGTTCGCGCAACCTCTTCGCGGTGGCGAACGAGCGGCGCTTCACGCACGTGCGCCTCAACATCTACCCGGACGGCGGCGTCGCGCGCCTGCGCGTGCACGGGCAGGTGCTGCCGGACTGGCACGCGCTCAAGAAGGCGGGGCTCGTGGACCTGGCGGCGGCGGCCAACGGCGGCTCCGTCGTCACGTGCAACGATCAGTTCTTCGGCACGAAGGACAACCTCATCTTCCCGGGCCGCGCGGCGAACATGGGCGAGGGCTGGGAGACGCGCCGCAAGCGCGTGCCGGGCTTCGACTGGATCGTCGTGAAGCTGGCCACGGCGGGCACGCTGCGCCGCGCGGAGGTGGACACCCACTTCTTCAAGGGCAACTTCCCGGACCGCTGCTCGCTGGAGGGCATCCACCTGGAGGAGCCGCTGCTGGACTTCGCCAACGCGACGCACCTCCAGTGGAAGGAGCTCTTGCCCCAGTCGAAGCTCCAGGCGGACCACTGCCACGTCTTCGAGAAGGAGCTGAAGGACGTGGGCCCCATCACCCACGTGCGGCTCAACATCTTCCCGGACGGCGGCGTCAGCCGGCTGCGACTCTTCGGAGAGCCGGCGTGACGACGCCGCTGGAGCGCCTGAACACCGCCACGACGGAGGAGGCCACCGAGGCCCTCACCCGTTGCTGCGGCAGCACGAAGTGGGTCCAGCGGATGCTGGCCGTCCGCCCGTTCCGCGACGCGGAGCACCTGTACGCGGAGGCCGCGGACGCCTGGGCGCGCACGGGGCCGGAGGACTGGAAGGAGGCCTTCACGCACCACCCGCGCATCGGCGACGTGTCGAAGCTGCGGGAGAAGTTCGCCTCCACCGCGCAGTGGTCGTCACAGGAGCAGAAGGGCGTGGCCGGCGCGAACGAAGGCGTGTTGCAGGCGCTGGCCCAGGGCAACCGGGACTACGAGTCCCGCTACGGCTTCATCTTCCTCGTCTGCGCCACGGGCAAGAGCGCGGCGCAGATGCTGGAGCTGCTCCAGGACCGCATGCACCACACCCCCGACGAGGAGCTGAAGATCGCGGCCGGGGAGCAGGCGAAGATCACCCGCATCCGACTGGAGAAGCTCCTCGCGTCATGAGCACCCTCAGCACGCATGTCCTGGACACGAGCACGGGCCGTCCCGCGGAGGGGCTCTCCCTCACGTTGGAGGCCCGCTCGGGCGAAGACTTCCGGGAGCTGTCCCGGGGCGTCACCAACGCGGACGGACGGGTGAAGGACCTGTCGGGCGCGAACACGAAGCTTCAGCCCGGCGTGTACCGGCTCACCTTCGACACCGGGGCCTGGTTCCAGGCCCGGGGTCAGCGAGGCTTCTACCCGTACGTGCAGGTCGTGTTCGAGGTCACCGCGACCGACGAGCACTACCACGTCCCGCTGCTCTTGAGCCCCTTCGGCTTCTCCACCTACCGGGGCAGCTGAAGCCTCAGACGCGCGGCGGTTCGACGGGCGCCTTGTCCACGGCGGGCACCTTGTCCGCCGGGGCCTTGTCGCCGCCGCGCTCCACCTTCTCCGGCTTGTCCGCGGCGGGCTCCGCGCAGAGCGTGGAGTTGTTCGTCTTGCACGCGCCGCCGTTCTGCAGGTCGAACTGCCAGCGGTGGCGCGGGCACACCACGTAGCGGCCCTCCTCCACCCAGCCCTCGGCCAGGTCCGCGCCCTGGTGCGGGCAGAAGCGCTGGATGGTGAAGCGCTTGCCGCCGGCCTCCACCACGGTGCGTTCCTTCTGGGCCTCCGTTGCGCGGATGCCGTCGCAGAACTCGCGGATGTCCTCCACCTCCACGCCCAGGAAGCCGTGCAGCACGGGCTCGTAGACGTCCGGGTTGCGGGACAGGCGCAGGCGGAAGGACAGGAGGAAGTCCTCCCAGTTCAGCTTCCGGTCCAACACGCGCACGATGTCGCTCGCGCTCACCTTCATCGCGTAGCGGCTCTTGTCGCGCATCTCCGTCACTTCATCCACGCGGCGGGCCTTGAAGTCCACGCGCAACAGCCGCGTGGGCGCCTCCGTCAGCTCCACGTAGAACGGCATGCCCACGCGGTCATGAAGGTCCAACAGGTCCAGCTTGCGCTGCAGCTCCGTGCGCAGGCGGCCGTGGATCTCATCCACCTCCTCGCGCATCAGGTTGCGGCGGCGCTCACGGAACACGTAGGCCATGTCCTTCGCGTACGTGTGGAGGTACTCCTTGAAGTTCTCCGTCGTCACGCGCTCCGGCACCTGCGACACGAACTCCAGCGAGCCCGCGTCCAGCACGTCTCCGGGCATGGGCTCCAGGTAGCGCGTGGGCAGCGTGGGCATACGCTTCTCCAGGTAGGAGAAGAGCACGGGCGCGCGCGGGAAGATGTTCACGTCCTGGAAGTTCAGGTGGAAGAGCGCCGGATCCAGGAAGGCCGCCGGGCCCGCCGCCGCGATGTACGCGCGGGGCTGCACCACTTCCAACGCGCGCGCTACCGCCTCGAACTTGCTGTCGCGCTTCTTCAGGCTGATGGCCGAGTACTGCGCCTCCGGGTACTCGTAGCAGGTGGGGTGCCAGATGGCGCCGGAGAACTGGGCGGAGAAGACGTCGATGGGCCCCTCCTCCGCGATGACGCGCACCAGGCGGTCGTGCATCTTGCAGTCGTTGATGTTGAGGAAGCACTGTCCGTCGCCGCGCACCATCACGCTGGAGTCGCGGTTGGTGCCCTGCTCGGACACGAAGAGCTTGATGTAGCCGCCCTTGATGGGAATCTCGCGCGAGTCCTCGCACGCGATGACGCGCTTGCAGCCGTACTTCTCGAAGATGTCCCGCAGCTCCGAGCGGCGGAACTTGGGCACCAGCACCGTGAAGTCCCGCTTCGCGATGGTGGCCAGGAACTCCGGGTCGAAGTGATCCTTGTGCTCGTGGCTGATGTAGAGGAAGCGCTCCTTGCCCGGCGTCTCCAGCAGCTCCTTCACGCGCGGCGCCAGGTGGTGGTTGCGCGGCAGCTGCATCCACGCGGAGTCGAAGGCCCCCTGGGGCGTCAGCCACGGATCCATGACGACGAGCGCTCCGGCGGTCTCCACCGCGAAGCCCGCATGACCCAGGAAGGTGATCCGCATGAACGTCGTCCCTCGAATGGAGGGCCCGGCCGGAAGGACCGCGCCCTGAGTGGATGTGCGCGGGCAGCCCATGGCCCCGGCGTCAGCTAGGCTGCGAAGCTAGGGCGTCTCTTTCCAGCGGCACCCCGGCGCGCCCCTCCTGTCGGAAAGCCCACGGACGTCACGTCAGGCCGCGAACAAAAAAAGAGGGAGGCCCACGCGGGGCCCCCCTCTCCTGCTGACTTCAGGACGTGTTGCGTGCGGCCTGACTAGGGCTGGATCTCCCGGACGCTCAGCCACTTGAAGTCCACGTCCGTGGCGTTGTCCCAGCGGAACGTGGCGATGGGGCCGCCCCAGGTAATCGGCATGGCGCCCACGGAGCCGCCGCAGTGCTGGGCATCCCCGCCCCATTTCCCGTCGTCGGTCATGTCGTAGACCTTGGTCCAGGAGACCTTGTCGGCGTTGTCGTTGAGGTACAGCTCCAGCTTCACCGCTTCCCCGCCATTCGCACCGGGCACGTTGTGCATGACGGCCTTGAAGCCCACCCAGCGGCCCTTCAGCGCGGAGGCGGCCGGCTTGTACGGCGCCTGGTCGTAGGACACGTGCCAGGTCTCCTTCTCCCAGCGCACGCGGCCGTCGTAGTGCAGGCCGCCCTTGTAGCTGCTGCCCTCGCAGCCGGAGTTGTTGTCGTTGTGCTTCCCGCCGCGCGCGTACCAGGCGAAGTTGTCCTGGCTGTTGTTCACCGCGTTGACCTTCACGAAGCCGGTCATCTCGATGTTCTTCCAGTCGTTGGCCGCCTGCATGTAGCCGCGGCTCGCCAGCACGTCGCGGTCATACGTGGGAATCTGCTTCGCGTCGTAGCCGGAGGACGGGAAGGCGCTCATGCGCACCTTCGTGCTCTTCATCTTCCAGGAGCCGTCCGCGTTGCGCGTGATGGTGCCCTGCGGATCAAAGCGCTTGTCCGCGTTCGCGTCCTCCGCGAGCGCCCAGGACTCGCCACCCGGCAGCGAGGGGTACATCATCGTCACGCCGAAGCCGTCCACCCCCGAGGGAGCAGGAGCCGGCGTGTCCTCCGGCGGCGCGGTGGGCGTGGGAGCGGAGGGATCCTGCGGGGCCTCCGTCTCCGAGGGGACGGGCTCCGGCGTGCCCTCCGGCTCGGGGGCCGGCGTGGGCGTGGCAGGGACGCCAGGGGCGGGGCTGGGCGCGGGGGTGCTCACCTCGCCGGTCGGGGTCGTCGTGTCGCCTTCGGGGCTCGCGCCGCAGCCAAAAGCATGGAGCGCCAGCAGCAGCGCGCTGGACGTGAAGACAAATCGGTTCCGCATCGGGCAGGGGGTTTCCGTGCACGGGGGCCCTCGAGACGGGCAGCGGCCGCGACGCCTTCGCCGGCGGCTTCATCACCCACGCTCCATGCCTCCGGGCTCATGTGCCACGGGAGGTTCGGGCGCTCGGCTGGTCTCAATGGCCCGGTGAAAGCGTTCTCCAGCCGGGGTCATTGCAAACCGCGGCGGAAGTGAACACTTCCCCTGGCGACAAGGGCCACGAGAGCCCCCGGTGGGACGCCTGCCTCCGGTGATACTTCCGTTTTCCCGAAGTATCGCGCCTGGATTCTCTATTTGCCGAAGATAGCCGGCGCTCCTATTTGAGAGGGGTTGGCTCCCCGTGCCTTCCCCAGGTGAACTCCTTGGAATCATTCCAAACCATCGGCAGCCCCATCATGTGGGGCGGCTTCATCGCATTTGTCATCGCGATGCTCGCGCTGGACCTGGGTGTGTTCCACCGCAAGGCGCACTCCGTGAGCTTCAAGGAGGCCGCGGCCTGGAGCGCGGTGTGGGTGAGCCTGTCGCTGGTGTTCAACGGCTTCCTGTGGTGGCGCTACGGCGCCGGGCCGGGCATGGAGTTCCTCACCGGCTACCTCATCGAGAAGTCGCTCTCCGTCGACAACATCTTCGTCTTCGTCGTCATCTTCTCCACGATGAAGGTCCCGGCCCTCTACCAGCACCGGGTCCTCTTCTGGGGCATCCTGAGCGCGCTGGTGCTGCGCGCGGCGATGATCTTCGCGGGCGTGGCGATGCTGGAGCGCTTCCACTGGCTCATCTACGTCTTCGGCGCCTTCCTCATCATCACGGGCGTGAAGCTCTTCATCCAGCGCAACCACGAGGAGCACCCGGAGGACGGCTGGCTGATGCGCACCGCCCGCCGCGTGATTCCCTCCACGCCGCACTTCGACGGGCAGCACTTCCTCACGGTGGAGAACGGCCGCAAGCTGGCGACGCCGCTGCTCATGGCGCTGATGCTGGTGGAGGCGTCCGACGTGCTCTTCGCGCTGGACTCCATCCCCGCCATCTTCGCGGTGACGCGCGACCCGTTCATCGTCTTCACGTCGAACATCTTCGCCATCCTGGGCCTGCGCTCGCTCTTCTTCCTGATGGCCGGCGCGATGGAGAAGTTCACCTACCTGAAGGTCGGCCTGTCCGGCGTGCTCGTCTTCGTGGGCGCGAAGATGGCGCTGGTGGACGTGGTGCACCTGTCCCCGGCCGTCTCCCTGGGCGTCATCGCGCTGGTGCTGGGCGCCAGCATCGTGGCCTCGCTGGTGAAGGCCAGGAACACGCCGCCGCACGCGCCCGGCAGTGAGACGTCCTCGGACGTGAGCCGCGACACGGCGGCCCCCGCGAAGAGCTGACGCTTCCGCGGATCAAGACTTTTCCGGCTGTGGGTCCCATGGGGTGTGGGGCTCCGGGCCCGGGCCCTCGAAGTGCATGGGGGCTCGGGCCTCTTTTTTCAGTGGGCCCGCGACAGCTCCATGAACTCCAGCCAGGAGCGGATGGCGTCCTCGAACTCCTCCAGGGGCAGATCCTGGGAGCGGCCGGGGATGGCCACCTCGCTGTGGATGGAGGCCCGGGCCCGGTTGAGCTCCAGGCTCCAGGTCTCCCCGGTGACGTCCCACCGCTCGCGCCGTCCCTGCCGCAGTGATGCCAGCACGTTCAGCATCCCCTGCGCCCGGTTCGCATCCGGCCGCAGCTCCTGGGCGAGGTAGTCCGCCAGCACGTCGTCGGGCGGCAGGCCACTCACGACCGCCCGTCCCTGCTGATCCCACGTGAATCGCAATGTCCTGGGCACGGCCGTGAAGGTCGCACAGTCCGTGGATCGCCGGCCACGCCCCGCCCCCGCCGATTGCGCCGGAACCCGACACTGCGGCCCGGCCGCGTGCGGCAGCCAACGGGCGCCTCCGCCCCACGAACAACCGCCTGTTGGGAGCTGGAAAAGCGAAAGGCCGTGAGCCCCTGAGGACTCACGGCCTTTCTGGAGTGGGCGCGGCAGGTTTCGAACCTGCGACCCCTGCCGTGTGAAGGCAGTGCTCTACCGCTGAGCTACGCGCCCTGCTGTCTGTGCCGCCCGCCGCGCCACCGCTGCGCAACGAACGCGGCGATAAGTGCCATTCGCCTGCGCAGGTGTCAACGCCTTTTCTAGGAGGATTCTTCCGCGAGCTCTTCCAGCTTCGCGTCCAGCTCGCGCAGGCGGCGCTTGAGTCCCGCGAGCTGCTTCCCCACGGCCTTGAAGTCCCCCTTCGGCGCGAAGTGCAGGGCCTTCATGACCTCTTCCTGTCCGCGGTCCAGGGCCTGCTTGCCGCGCTGGACGCGGCCAATGGCCTGGGCCACGGCCATGGCGCGCTTCTCGTCGGCCATGAGCTTCTCCATGGCCATGCTGGAGAGCCCCAGCGCCTGCTTCTTCAAGTCGTCCCGGATGCCCATGGTGGCGGTCGTCCTGGCCCGTCAGGGGCCGTCGGGGAACTCGGTCTTCAGCGCGGCGAAGACGCGGTCGGCGATGCCCTTGTAGCGCATGCGTTCGATGAGCGGCTGCAGGTCCCCCCGCATGGAGATGCGGCGCTTGAGCACCGCCTCCACGGGGTCCAGCGTGCCCAGGAGGAGCTGCTTCCAGACGGAGTACGGCGCGCGGGCCAGGTACACCGGCTCCAGTTCGTCCAGGTCGTCCGGATCCGACAGCACGCGGGCCCGCTTGATGTCGCAGTCCCCGGGCTCCACGTGGATGACGAAGGGCTTGTCCAGCTTGCCCTGCTCCGCTTCGATGACGGCCCCGAAGTCGCCCTTCCATCCCTTGCCGGCGATGGCGCACTCCGGGTCTGCATTGGTGAGCCGGACGGCTTCGTCCAGCCATTCCTTCGACGGAAACTTCGGCATCGCGCCTCCCTACCCCCTACGGAAGATGCTCTTGATGCTGGAGAAGAGGCCGCGGTCGTCGCTCGGCCCGCTGCTGCTCGACGGAGCAGCCGGCGTGTTGCGCGAGGCGACTTCCTGCAGGGCCTTCTTCAACTGCTCGGGCGTGTCGCGGGTGGCCAGATCCACCTTGCGCGACATGCCGCTCGCGTCCTCCACCTGCACCTGGAGGAGACACTCCTCGGTGAGGCGGAAGTCGATCTTCCGGCCCGCTGCCGCGGCCGGCACGCGGACGGTGCCCAGGTACTCGTTGTCCACCATCAGGTCGCTGTCGCCCTGGTAGATGTCCAGCTCGATGAACTGCGCGCCCGGCTGCTGCGGCGGCGGCAGGCGGAAGCTCTTCACCATCGGGATCAGCGAGTTCTTTTCGATGATGCGCTTCACGCGGCCGTTGGGCATCGCGTAGCCAATGGGCATGGACAGCGCGTCCAGCAGCGTCACCGCGTCGATGCTGCCCAGCGAGTCGCCCAGCAGCGCCGCGCCCAGGGCCACGCACTCGTCCGGGTGGACGCCCTTGCGCGGGGCCTTGCCGAAGTGGGCCTGGATCTTCTGCTGCACCAGCGGCATGCGGCTCTGGCCGCCCACCAGGATGATCTCGTCGATCTCCGAGCGGCTGATGCCCTTCTCCGCGAGCACGCGGTCGCAGATGTCGAAGGTGCGGTCCACCAGGTCGCCGGTGAGGTTGTTGAGGTAGTCGCGGGTCAGCGGGATGCGCAGATCCAGCGGCTTGCCCTTGCGCTCCTCGATGTAGGGCAGGTCGATGACGACGTTCGGGATGAGCGTCAGGTCGATCTTCGCGGCCTCGGCGGCGTTCTTGATGCGCTGGAGGGCGATGGGGCTCTCGGTCAGGTCGACCTTGGTCTCGTCGCGGAAGCGCTCCAGCACGTACTCTATGATGCGATTGTCGAAGTCCGCGCCGCCCAGGAACGAGTCGCCGCCCGTGGCCAGCACCTCGAAGACGTTGCCGGCCAGGTGCAGCACGCTGACGTCGAAGGTGCCGCCGCCCAGGTCATAGACGAGGACCTTCTGATCCAGTCCCCGGTTGAAGCCGTAGGCCAGCGCCGCGGCGGTGGGCTCGTTGACGATGCGCTTCACGTCGAAGCCGGCCAGCCGCCCGGCCTCCTTCACCGCGTTGCGCTGGTTGTCGTTGTAGTAGGCGGGGACGGAGATGACGGCCGCGTCGATGGGGCCGCCCAGGAACTGCTCGGCGATGGTCTTCAGCTGCGACAGCACGAAGCTGGAGACCTGCGGCAGCGTGTAGAGCTTGCCGCCCATGGTGACGGCGGTGTCCCCGTTGGCGTCCTCGACGATGTCGTAGGGGAAGTACCCCTTGAGGTCCTCCACCGCCTTCGAATGGTACTTGCGGCCGATCAGACGCTTGGTGCCCCAGAGCGTGTTCTTGGGGTTGGTCACCATCTGGTCCTTGGCGACGCCGCCGACCAGCAGGTCGTTCTTCGCGGACAGCGCGACCACGGAGGGCAGGATGAGGTTGCCGCGGTCCGTGGGGACGATCTTCGGGATGCGGTTGCGCACGGACGCCACCAGGGTGTTGGTGGTGCCCAGGTCAATCCCGACGATGCGAGGTCTGTCCGCCATGAAGGTCAACGTGCACGGCTCAGGGGGAGAGGCCGCGCCCGTCCTCACTCTCTAGCACGTCGAGGCGTCGCGTGCGCGTTTCTAGGCGGACGCTTCCTCCCTGACTGTAGTTCTGGCCAGCCTGCCCACCAGGGGGGCTGATTCCAGGGCCGGCCTACAGCTCCCGGTCGGGATCCGGCCCCAGGTCGCGCAGGCGGATCGGCCCGTCGGGCTCCGGGGGCGGGAGGGTCTCACACACCGCGTCAGGACCCACCGGCAGCTCGGCCAGGAAGCGGGACGGGGTGAGCAGGAGCCGTCCGTCCTCCCGGGGCAGCGAGGTGTGGGGGTACACGAGCCACAGCGCCTCCCGGGCCCGGGTGACGGCGACATAGAAGAGGCGGCGCTCCTCCTCCTCGTTCTCAGGGTCGCGCGTGGCGAGCGACAGGGGGAAGCGCCCGTCGGTGAGGCCCAGGACGAAGACGGTCGGCCACTCCAGCCCCTTGGCCTGGTGCACCGTGGTGAGGGTGAGCACGTCGTCCGGGGCCTCGCCGTCGCCCTCCAGGGCGGCCCGGGCGGAGAACTCGGCCACCAGGGCGATGGCGGACAGGAAGCGGGGCACGTCCTCGAAGCGGCCGGCGAACTCCTGGAGCTGGCGCAGGTCCTCCCCGCGGGGGTCCGCCCCACCCGGAGTGGCCGGGGGCTCGCGAGCTGCCAGCACCTCCGCGAGCAGCGCACCCGGGCTTCGAGTGCCTCCGGAGGACAGCCTCGTCATCAGGGCCTGGAAGCGCTGGAAGCCGGCCTGCGCCTTTTTCGGCACGTGGGCCTGGACGTCCGGGTGGGCCAGCGCGTCCGGGAGGGACAACTCCGGGGGCAGCACGGCCAGGGCGGTCCACAGGTGTTCCGTGCTGGCGGTGCCCACACCGGAGAGCCTCCGCGCGAGCCGCTTGAAGGCCAGCTCGTCGGCCCGGTTGTGCGCCCATCGCAGGTGGGCGAGCGCGTCCTTGACGTGGGCCTGCTCGAAGAAACGCACCCCGGAGCGCACGCGGAACGGAATCCCGTGGCGCGTCAGCTCCAGCTGAAGCTCCAGGGAGTGCAGGTGGGCGCGGTAGAGCACCGCCATGGACTCCAGACGCTCACCCCGGGCGCGCAGCTCCAGGACGCGCTCGGCGACGAAGGCGGCCTGGGCCTTCACGTCGCGGGTGGGCACCACCTGGGGCACGGGGCCGGGGGCGCCGTCGGACACGAGCGCCTTGGGGAACTGACGGGTGTTGCGCGCGATGACGGCGTTGGCCAGCCGCAGCACCTGGGGCGTGGAGCGGTAGTTGCGCGTGAGCGGGTAGATGCCGCAGCCGGGATAGCGCTGGGGGAAGTCGATGATGTTGGTGAACTCCGCGCCGCGGAAGCTGTAGATGGACTGGCAGTCGTCGCCCACGACGGTGAGGTTCTTGCGCTCACCCACGAGCAGGTCCACGAGGTCGCCCTGGAGGCGGTTCGTGTCCTGGTACTCGTCCACGAGCACGCCCTGGAAGCGCCCGGTGAGCTCCGCGCGGATGGACGGGTGGTCCTCCAAGAGCCGCTTCAGGTGCGACAGCAGGTCGTCGTAGTCCATCAGGTGCAGCTGCGCCTTGCGCTGCTGGAAGCGGCGCGCGGTGGCGAACACCTCCGGGGCCACGGGAAGCATCTCCCTGCGCCGGTCCACCAGCACCTGCGACACCGGCTGCTGGAGGTTGGTGGCCAGGGAGACCAGGTCCAACAGCGCGTCCGGACGCGGGAAGCGCTTGTCGCTGCGCAGCTTCCGCTCCGCCAGGCACGTGGCCATCAGGTCGCGCGCGTCCTCGCGGTCCAGTACGGTGAAGCCGGTGGAGAAGCCCAGCGCCGCCGCGTGCTGGCGCAGGAGCACGTGCGCCGCGTGGTGGAAGGTGCCGCCCAGGAGACTGCCCACGTCCGCGAAGCCGCCGGCCAGCTCCTCCACGCGGCGGATCATCTCGCGCGCGGCCTTGTTGGTGAACGTGAGCAGCAGCAGTGACGACGGCGGGACGCCCCGCTCCAGCATGCGCGCCACGCGGTACGTGAGCGTGCGCGTCTTGCCAGAGCCCGCCCCGGCAATCACGAGCACGGGCCCCTCCCCTGCTTCGACGGCCGCGCGCTGCTCGTCGTTGAGCGCGCCATCCAGGTCCAGACGGCGCGAGGGCGCTCCGGCGGGGACGGCGTGGATCAGCGGCAGGGGGGCGGCCATGGGGGGCTGGGACTCTAACCGCCGCCGTCAGGTCCGCCAGTCCGTCTCAGGGAGGGGAGGATCCAGCCAACCGGGAGGCCGCCGCGGCGCGGACCTCCGGGGAGGGATCTCTCTCGCGGGCCAGTTCCAGGAGCAGCGTGCCCACGGGCTTGGGCAGCTTCGCGCTCGACGCCTGCTGGAGCGCCTGGGTGCGCTCCTTCACTCCCTGCGACAGGCGCTCGGTGACCTGTTGATCCGCGCAGGTGCGCACGCCGGGGTGCTGCTGGCGCAGGAGCAACTCCGCGTCCGCGAGCTTCGCCTCGGCCATGCGGACCGCGTCCTGGGCGGTGCGCTCGAAGGTGGCCATGTCCTCGGGGAACTCCGTCTTCTCGTTGCGGACCCGGGCGATGGCCTGGGCCGCGAAGCGCGCGTCCACCACCGCCGCGCAGAGCTGACGCGCCGACGCCAGGGGCACCCCACCCTCCGCGGACACGAGCTCCTCGCGCGCGGTCGTCTGGGCCCATACCGCCAGCTGCCGGGCCGCCACCGCCGCGGAGAACGCCTGTTTGCGCTGCTCACGCAGCTGCACCCAGCGCCAGAGCACCACCGGATCCGTGCCGCCGGACTCATAGACGCGCTGGTACTGGCTGGCGGCCTGCTCCAGCTGGCCGCTCAGGTCCAGGAGCGCCGCCACGGTGATGTAGAGCTCCGGGCTGCTGGCGCGCTCGCGCAGGGACTCCAGCCGCACGGCGACTTCATAGCCGGCCACGGGCGCGGGCAGCGCGGAGAGCACCGTGCGCAGCGACGTCAGCGCGTTCTGACGGATCAGCGGGTTGCGCGCCGTGCGCAGCGCCTCCAGCAACGGATCCACCGCGCGCACGGAGACGTGCTGGCCCAGCTCCTCCGCCGCCTGCCAGCGGTCCAGCGGATCCGGCGCCACGAGCGCGCGCTTCAAATCCTCCAGGTCGCGCAGGTAGTGGCCCGCCTGCATCGCGCGGGCGGCGGGCTCGGTGCGAGCGAGGGCCCCCTGCTCCTCACGGGCGCGGGCCAGGCGCGCGGGGAAGCCCGTCAGCTTCGGCCCCAGCGGGTGGACCTTCACCTTCGCCTCGGCCTCGTCCACCAGCCCGGAGACGAGCAGCCCCTCCACCTCCAGCTCCAGCAGCTTGACGCGGACCTCCTCGCGGTGCGCGCCCGCGGGGAAGTCGCGCAGGTAGGCGAAGAGCTTCCCGGCGTCCCTGGCCTGGGCGAAGGACTCGTCGTCCAGCTTGCGCTCCAGCTCCTCGCGGCGCGCGCCGGCGGCCTCGCCCTGGAGGAGCTGGGACACGCGCTTGAGGTCCGTGGTCGTCTGGACGTCGCGCTCCTGCGCCGCTTGCAGCTTCGCGCGCGCCTCGTCGCGGTGGGCGCCGTCGGGGTGCTCGGCGAGGAACTGCCGCCACCCGGCCTCCGTGTCCGCCTCCTTCGCCGCGTTGAAGCGCAGGCCCTCCAGCAGCGACTTTGCCCGCTGCTGCTGCGGCGCGTCCGGGTACGTCTCCAGGAAGCGCTTGTAGGCGATGACCGAGTGCAGCCGCTTCGCCTCGTCGAACTCCAGCCCCTCGATGCGCCCCTGGGCCGTGGTGGCCTCGGGATCCTCCGGGTTCTCGCGCAGGAAGTCCTGGTAGGCCTGCACGGTGTCCAGCTCGCTGGCCTTCTCGAAGGACATGTGCGAGCAGCCGGTGGCCAGGAGCACGAGGGCGAGAGCGCGTCGGAAGGTGGGCATCCCCTCCAGCAATACCCCACCCGCCCCCGGTCGAAAACCCGAGCCGCTCCGCCCGGTTGCCTGGGTGGTTTTCTTGCCTACACGCCCCAGCGGAGGGAGCCTCTGTCCCAGGACGCTACAGGACGAGGTGGCCATGAAGCTGGGCGCATGGATGGCGATGCTGGCGATGACGACGGGCTGTGCGACGGGCTCCCCCACGGGGGCCTGGGTGGCGTCGGATGCCGTGCGCTACCGCTCCGCCTCCCCGCCGGCCTTCCCGCGCGCCGCGCTGTCCGAGGAGGTGGCGGTCCGTGAGAGCGCCCCCGCCGAGCGTCCCGCGAAGGCCCCTGCTCCGAGCAAGGCCCCGGCGGTGGCGAAGGCACCGGCCAGGAAGGCACCGGCGAAGCCGCGCGTCACGCCCGCGAAGCAGACGGCCGCGAGCCCCGCCCCCTCGGGCACTCCCCGCGAGCGGGTGCTGGCCACGGCGCGCGCCCTGGTGGGGCAGTCGTCGGTGCAGGTGAGCGGCAAGCGCTACCCGGCGGACTGCACGGCGCTCATCGATGCCACCTACTCCCAGGCGGGCGTGAAGTTCCGGGGCACGATCAAGCCCGGGGACAACGGCGTCACCGCGATGTACCGCTACGCCCAGGCGAACGGTCGCGTGTACACGAGCGGGCGTCCCGTGCCGGGCGACCTGGTGTTCTTCCGCGAGACGTACGATCAGAACCGCGACGGCCGGCGCAACGACGGCCTCACCCACGTGGGCCTGGTGGACGGCGTGGACGCGGACGGCACGGTCACCGTCATCCACCGGGTGAAGCGCGGCGTGGTGCGCTACCGGATGAACCTGGCGCGCCCCCACATGGCCCGCGATCCGAAGACGGGCGAGATTCTCAACGACATGCTGCGAAGCCCCGGCCCCGGTCACCCGCACGTGCTCACCGGCCAGCTCTTCGCCGCGTTCGGCAGTGTCCTGCCCTCCGGCCCGGCGAAGCCCATGGCCGTGGCGGCCCGCTGAAAAAGGAAAGCCCGCCGATTCCAGCCGTGCGCTTCCGGAACCAGCCGGAGCGCCGCGGGGAACCGGCGGGCCTGGACTGCCAAATCACTCGTTGAAGATCAGGTCGACGTGGACGTCGGCACGCGGGCGGTGCGGTCCCACGCGGCGCGCTGCGAGTTGCGCAGGAAGCGCCAGAAGCCCACGGCGATGGCCGCGTTCATGGTCACGAAGTAGTACGCGATGGACGTGGCCTTCTTCGCTGCTCCGCTCTTGAAGACGCCGGAGCGGCCCAGGTACGCCAGGGCGTAGAAGCCCAGCTGCGCGCCCAGCGTGACGCGGTAGAACAGGCTGTCGAGCAGGAACAGGTTGGCGAAGAGCGCCAGCGCCATCAGCGCGGGAGCGCACCAGCGCAGCAGCTTGTGCGACCAGAAGGCGAAGGCGGCGAAGCCCGCGGTGGGCAGCAGCAGCCCGGGCACGAGGCGCAGGCTCTGGAAGTTGCCCGCCGCGATGCGCGCGCGCCGGCCGAACTCCTTGCCATAGTCCTCCGTCGTCTCCTCGTGAGCGACGGCGCCCTCCTCGTAGACGACCTTGTAGCCGCTCTCCAGGATGCGCAGCGGAATCACGAAGTCATCCACGATGGTGGACGGCGGCAGCTGCGTGAAGAGCGAGCGCCGGATGGCGTAGAGGCCGCCGTTGGCCCCCACCACCGCGCCGCGCCGGCCCTCGTACATCTTGATGAGGGACTCGTAGCTCCAGTACGCGCTCTCCTCGTAGTCCTGCTTCGTGGGGTTGTAGAGGCGCAGCTTGCCGCAGACGGCGCCGACCTCCGGATCCTCGAAGTGGCGGACGATCTTCCGCACCGCGTCCGCGTCAATCATCGTGTTCGCATCCGACAGCAGCACGATGTCGCCGTGCGCGGACGGGATGCAGCGGTTGAGCACCGTCGTCTTGCCGGCGCGAGCCGCGGGCGACAGGCGCACGCGCGGATCCGTGCACTTCTGCACGAGGCCGTCCGTGCCGTCCGTGGAGCCGTCCGAACCGATGACGACCTCGAAGCGGTCCGCCGGGTAGTCCAGCGCCAGGCTGTTCTTCAGCTTGGACTCGATGCAGTCCGCCTCGTTGTAGGCGGCCACCACCAGACTCACCGAGGGCAACGGCCCGGCCTTGACGCCCGTCCTGGCGGCCTCACCCGAGCGCATCTTCCGCATGTTCTGGAAGACCTGGGCCGCGCCCTCCAGGGCGAACAGGCTCAAGGGATAGAGAAAATAAGTGTGCACGAGCGCAAGCGCCGCGCACCAGAAGAAGACCTCCGCCATCGACCCACCCTCCGAACCCCGAGTCCTCGACGCCCATGGACAAAGCAAAGCTCATGCCTTGTGCGAACAACTGCGAACACCCTGGGGGGAGGGGGGGGAGAGGGGGGGTGGGTGGGGGGGGGAGAGGGGAAAGACTGGAGTTTCTCCAGGGCGATACGGAGGTGATCCGGTCAACGTTTCAGGGCGAGGGCTCGGAGGCAGCAGTCTGGGCAAGCATGCGCCTGGCCAGGTCGTGCTTGGGGTTGAGTGCCACCACTTCGTCCAGCAGTTTCCGAGCGGTGTCCGGGTCCCCCAGGCGGATGGCCAGCCGAGCCCCCAGGACGAAGGCGCGGAAGAGGTACCGGTCCTGCGCACGCAGGGCTCGCAGCTCCTCCGCGACGGCCTGGACGGTGGCGTCGGGCGAGCCGGAGCTGAGGGCGTATTCGGCGCGGGCGATGACGCTCCAGGACTGCTGGAGCTCCACCTGGCGCAGGCGTTCCGCGAGGGCCAGGGCGTTGGGGGCCCCCGTCACCGCGGCATGGAGGGCCTGGGCCTTGAGGCGCGCGGCGACGGCGGCGGCGGGCTCCACGTCCGGAGCGGCCCGGAGGGTCTCCATCAGCGCATCGAGCACCTTGCGCCGCTCGACGATTTCGGTGCGCAGCGGCTGCATTTCACGCTCGGTCGCGCGCAGGTCGTCATGGAGCGCGTTGGACTCAGCCATCCAGCCCAGCGACGCCTTCGCGGTGGTGACCTCGTTGATCTGCCGCTTGAGCGTGGCCGACTGGAGGTTCAGCCGGTCGAACTCGGCGTGCAGGTCTGACACCTGGAGGGTGTAGGCCACCGCCAGTTCGGCCTGGACCTCGGCGTACTTCGGATGAGCGGTGGCCAGGGCCTTGAGGTCCTGGATGGCCTGCTCGCGCGAGGGCGCATCATCACGGCGCAGCGAGCCGACAGCGCGGTCTTTCTCCGTCACGGCCTGCTCGGGCATGGCCGCGTTGCGGTCGCGGAAGACGGGATACGCCAGGTACCCGGCCAGGAGGATGCCCGCGAGCACCGTGAGCCCGAGGAGCACCCAGCTCACCGAGGGGGTACGCCGGCTGCCGTCCTCGATGACGATGGAGTCGGCGCGGGAGGAGGCCCCGAGCAGCTCCGGAGGCAGCTCGCCGGAGGACTTCCGGGAAGCAAGGGGCCGGTCCAGACCGCCTCCGAGCACCGACGCGCCGGAAGGCGAAGCCGCGGGCTTGGAGGGCTCGGTGCGAGCGAAGGGCGCGTCGTCGCCGGGCAGGGAGACCGTCGCGGTCGGAGCGGAGGTCGCCCAGGGCGCGTCGCCATGGCCTTCCGGAACGAGCTTGGAGCGTGAGCCGCCCGTCGCCGACCACGGCGGAGCCGCGGGGTCGCCCGCAGGCGAGATGTCCTCGAAGGACCGGGAGGCGGACGCGTGCGGCGTCCCCCCGGCCTCGACCGGGCCTCCGGCTTCGAGCGAACCGGCAGCCGCGGGGCCCGACACCGCGCCAAACGCACGGGTGGAACCGACCGCCTCGGCCACCGGTGAACCCGACGCGCCCGGCACTGCACCGAACGCGCGGGTGGAACCGACCGCTTCGGCCACCGGTGAACCCGAGGAGCCCGACACCGCACCGAACGCACGGGTCGCGCCAATGCTCGCGTCAGCGGCACCAGGAGCCGCGGAGCCTGACACCGCGCCAAACGCACGCGTCGCCCCAATGCCCGCATTGGCGGCACCAGAAGGCGGAGGCTCCGACACTGCGCCAAACGCACGCGTCGCGCCCACACCCTCCGGGCCACGCGATGAAGCGCCAGGCTCCGCGAGGCGGAACGAACCCGAGGACGAAGCGGAGACAGCGCCGAACGCGCGAGTCGTTGCCCCAGGAGCCGCACCCTGCCCCGACGGCGCCGCGGGAGGAGGAGCCCCTACTCCAGACCCCACCGCACCAAAGGCCCGCGTCGTGCCAATCGCCTCCGGAGGCTGCACGCTGGACGCCACGGGAGCCTGCGCCGCGACCGGAGCGATGGACGGGGGCGGAGGAATCACGCCGGACGAAGTCAGCGCGCCCGAAGCCGGAGTCGGCTGAGGAACGAAGGATCCGGACGCAGTGGTCGAACCCGCGAACAGGTTCGTGGACTTCAGACTGGAAGCGCCCTCACCGCCGAAGATCTGCGTGGACGACTGCGCACCCGCCCGGTCTCCCCCACCCGCCGGAGGAATCTTCGGCGCGGGAGCCATGACACCGGTGGGCGAAGCCTTGAACACGTGGCCACACCGCGTGCACTGCACCGAAGCGCCGCCAGGCGGCAGGAGTCGGGCATCCAGCACGTACTGCATCGAGCATTGCGGGCAGGCGATCTGCACCGGCCGTGCTTACCACACGCCCCCATTGGCCGCCGCCGCGTCGAGCACGGTGGCTGCCCGGAGGGTCTCCAACTTGGCAGCGCCCACACCGGGCACCGCGTCCACGTCCTCCCAGCTCGAGAACCGGCCCTGCTCCTCGCGGGCGGACACCAGCCGCTTGGCCAGGTCACGGCCCACACCGGGCAACAGGGCCAGCTCGGACTCGGAGGCGGCGTTGAGGTCCAGCTTGAGCCCCAGCGCGAGCGCCTGTGCCCCCGTGGGCACCGCCCCCGGGCCACACGTAGCCAGTCCCGCCGGATCCAGGCGCACGGCCTGCGGCGGGCAGTCGAGCGAGGGCCGCGAATGCGGCCACCGCGCCCGGGCAATGAAGCCCAGGGCGAGCAGCCCCAGGGACAGCGCCGCGAGCGCGGACGTGCGCCCGAACCGCTTCAGGCCTTCTGCCCCTTCAGCGCGTCCACTTCCGACACGGTGGGGTTGGCCGTCACGGGGGGCGGCGCGTCCAGCCCGAAGGCCGTGTGCAGCGCGCGCACCGCCAGCTCCGTGTACTTCGTGTGGATCACGCAGGAGGTCTTGATCTCCGACGTGGAGATGAGCTGGATGTTGATGCCCTCCTGGGAGAGCGTCTGGAACATCTTCGCCGCCACGCCCGAGTGGTTGCGCATGCCCACGCCGACGATGGACACCTTGGCGATGGCGTCATCGACCTCGACGCCGGTGGCGCCCACGTCCTGCGCGGCCTGCTTCACGACGTCGTGGGCCTTGGCGAAGTCCGCCTTGGCGACGGTGAAGGTGACGTCGGTGCGCCCGTCACGGGACGGGTTCTGCACGATGAGGTCCACCACGATGTGCTTCGCGTCGAGCGCCCCGAAGAGCTTCGCCGCGGTGCCCGGCTGATCCGGCACGCCCACCACGGTGATCTTCGCCTCGTTCCGGTCGTACGCGACCCCTCGAACCAGCACGTCCTCCATGGATGCGTCCTCCTCACAGACGAGCGTGCCCGGATCCTCGGTGAAGGAAGACTTCACCCACAGGGGCACCTTGTACTTCATGGCGAATTCGACCGAGCGGATCTGCAGCACCTTGGCGCCCAGGCTGGCCAGCTCCAGCATCTCCTCGTAGGTGATGCGGTCCAGCTTCTTCGCGGCCGGGCACACGTTGGGGTCGGTGGTGTAGACGCCGTCGACGTCCGTATAGATTTCACACGCGTCGGCCTTGAGCGCGGCCGCCAGCGCGACGCCCGTCGTGTCGGAGCCACCGCGGCCGAGCGTGGTGACGCTGCCCGTCTCGTCCACGCCCTGGAAGCCGGCGACGACGACGATCTTCCCCTGCTTCAGCGCGGCGCGAATGGGCTCCGCGTCGATGCTCTTGATGCGCGCCTTGGAGAAGGTGCTGTCGGTGACGATGCGCACCTGGTGGCCGAGGAAGCTCACGGCCTTCCCGCCCTGCGCATGGATGGCCATGGCGACGAGCCCGATGGACACCTGTTCGCCGGTGGCGACGACGACGTCCTGTTCGCGCTCGTCGGGCCGGTCGGTGATCTGCGAGACGAGTTTGAGCAGGCGGTTGGTCTCACCGGACATCGCGGAGACGACCACCACGACGTCATGGCCGGCCTTCTGGGCGGCGATGCAGCGGCGCGCGACGTTCTTCATGCGCTCGGTGTCACCCACCGAGGTACCGCCGTACTTCTGGACGATGAGGGCCACGGGGCTCACGACCTCCCTGCACGGACGGGCGCAGGCTATATGGGCGCCGGGGCCTGGGTGTAAAGGGCCCTCAACCTGCCTGCCGCGAATCCGCTAGCCTTCGTGGCCCAACGATTTCAAGCCGCATTCCTGGAGTAGCCCGAACATGTCCCGCCCCCGCCTCCTCATCGATGGTGACACCCTGAAGCTGGAGGAGATCCTCCAGGTCTCCCGCCACGAAGTCACGGTGGAGCTCGCCCCCGAAGCCGCGAAGCGGGTGCAGGCCTCCCGGGCGTTGGTGGACCGGGTCGCCGCCGGAGACACGCCGTCCTACGGCATCAACACGGGCTTCGGCACGCTGGCGGAGGTGCGAATCGACCGGAAGGACCTGCGAGACCTGCAGCGAAACCTCATCCTGTCGCACGCCTGTGGCGTGGGAAATCCGCTGCCCCTGCCGGAGGCCCGGGTGCTCCTGCTGCTGAGGGCCAACGTGCTGGCGAAGGGCTTCAGCGGCATCCGGATGGAGACGCTGGGGCTGGCCATCGACATGTTGAACAAGGACGTGGTGCCGGTGGTCCCCGAGCGGGGAAGCGTGGGCGCGTCCGGAGACCTGGCCCCGCTGGCGCACCTGGCGCTGGTGCTGATTGGCGAAGGTGAGGCGTTCTTCGAGGGCGTGCGGATGCCGTCGAAGCAGGCGCTGGAGAAGGCGGGCCTGAAGCCGGTGGTGCTGGAGGCGAAGGAAGGCCTGACGCTGATCAACGGCACGCAGGCGATGTGCGCGGTGGGAACGCTGACGCAGCTGCGAGCGGAGCTGCTGGCGGACGTGGCGGACATCGCGGGAGCGATGACGGTGGAGGGCCTGTTGGGCAGCCACAAGCCGTTCCTGCCGGAGATCCACGCGGTGCGTCCGCACGCGGGTCAGAAGGCGGTGGCGGAGCACCTGCGCCGGATCCTGAAGGGCAGCGAGCTGGTGGAGACGCACGTCAACTGCAGCAAGGTGCAGGACCCGTACAGCCTGCGGTGCATCCCGCAGGTGCACGGCTCGGCGCGAGAAGGATTGGCGTTCGCGCGGCGCATCCTGGAGGTGGAGGTGAACAGCGGGACGGACAACCCGCTGGTGTTCCCGGACACGGGAAACATCATCTCCGGAGGCAACTTCCACGGTCAGCCCATCTCACTGGCGATGGACGTGGTGGCCATGGCCCTGACGCAGCTGTCGAGCATCAGCGAGCGCCGGGTGGAGCAGATGGTGAACCCGAGCCTGTCGGGTCTGCCCGCGTTCCTGGCGAAGAACAGTGGGTTGAACAGCGGGTTCATGATCGCCCAGGTGACCGCAGCGGCCCTGGTGGCCGAGTCGCGAATCCTGAGCCACCCGGCCTCGGTGGACTCCATCCCCTCCTCCGCAGGCCGCGAGGACCACGTGTCCATGGGCATGACGGCGGCGCTGAAAGGGCGGCAGGTTTCGGAGTTCGCTCGTTCGTGTCTGGCGATTGAGCTGCTGGTAGCGGCGCAGGCGCTGGACTTCCGTCAGCCGGTGAATCCCGGCAAGGGCGTGCTGGCGGCGTACGAGCTGATCCGCAGCAAGGTTCCGCACATGGACCGGGACCGCGAGCTGCATCACGACATCTCTGCGGTCACGGCACTGGTGGAGTCCGGGGCGATCCGTGAGGCGGTGAAGTTGGCAACAATCAGCTAACCCTTAGAACTCGAGGGCAGCCATGAGCAAAAAGACAAAAGCCCAGCGCCAGCGCCTGAACCAGAAACGCCAGAAGCGCGAAGTCAGAAACACTTTACGCCATAAAGAAAACCAAGAAGCTGTCGAGACACTACGCAAAGCCAAAAAAGGCGAAGTCGAGCTGTTTTCACAAAAAATAACACCAATAGCCAGCCTGGGAAAACTAAGACAAGCAACTGGCGACCCATTCCCGAGCTCATACGCCTCAATAAAAAACACAAACCAAGTTCCATTCACAGACTCCACATCAACAGAGCTCAACTGGGCCTCCGCAATCCTGCAGAACGAATCCCAGACGCTCAACGCCTCAATCCCGGCTCTACAAAACTTCAATCGACACCTAATCCTGGAAAACCACAAGGAAGCCAAGGCAGCGCTTGAGAACATAAAGAAGACCTTTGGCGTTTCCTACTGGTACACAGACGCAACGCTCCTGCTTGCAGAATATTCCAACGGACTCAAGGCAAACAGAGACACCCTGCAATCAATCGTCGCCACAAACAAAGGGAATGCGATTACTCAAATTTTCGCAATCTTCTCCAGCCAGAGAGCGGAGCGAAAGCTCTCAAGCGCGAACTACCTAAAAGAGCTTGAACTATTTTGCCGCAAATATCAGTCCGACAACACGTACTCCAGATTCATTTCACTGCTTAAGTTCTACTCCGCATTCCAGTCGTTAAGTGAATTTCCAGACCTGCCTCACATCCTCTATCGCTCTGGCACCTTTCCCGCGATTGACCGCCTGAACAACTACATTCGCGTATCACAAGTCTTGCACGCAACCGGCGTCACAGACGCCCAGCATCATCTAAGCATCCAGGCAACTGCAAACGCGATCGCAGATACGCGACTGCTTAACCTTCAAATACTAACTGATCCTGCCACTCCAATTCCTGCCGAAAGCACGCGCGATCAATTGATTTCTCTCGCTGACGCCTACACTGTCGGCGACTACGAACTCAGCCTCAGAACATCTCGCGAACTGCTACACGAACACCCAGATCGTCTCGAATATTACGAATTCTATATCAAATCCGAATTATATCTAGGGAGAGAATCTGCCCCTCCATTCAAAGAGGGATCAATTGCCTCCAGGATCTTCTATTCGCTTCGAGCAGCCATAAAAAAGACCGACGACACGCCGGAGGCACTGCAGACTCTCGAAAAGCTCGCGCTGAGTCTCGACTCCATGCAAATTGGAAGTCAAATCCACGCATACATACTTTCACAGAAACATCCTCAGCACCCACTTGCCCCCAAGGTCTTCGATGGCCTCAATGCAACTGCCGCAACGGCAAAGCTAGCGACGGCATACCCCACGCAAAGTTCCGCACTGCGGTTCCTAGAGAACCTTGGACGAACATATCCCGGCAGTCCGTCAGTCGAACTATATACCGACCTGTTTAATCACAACCCAAGCGCTCTGTCTGGCTACGAAATCCCCACAAATCGAAAGCGCATCTACCGAGCCCATGCCTTCTACCGCACCGGACAACTGCAAAAGGCCATCTCCGAATACCAAGGACTCTGGAACAACAGAGATGTATCGCAACCCCTGAGAGAGGGAGTCTTGATTGGCCTATTCCAAAGCTTCTTGGCCGCCGGCAACTTAACAAAATGCGCAAGCATAATTGCAGATGCATTCCTAACTCAGCGCCACTTGCTTACTTCTCTACCAATCGCAGAACTTCTTGCCGCATACGAACAACAAGAAGACAATCGGTCGCACATGCAGGACATATCGTGGCCAATTGTGTACTTCATTGTCTATGCTACAGAAGGGCGAAATCGCGACAATGAGCAGCTACACAAGACGTATGACAATTTCCTGTCCGCCCATGGACTCACAAAGCCATCCGAACTCAGCGCAGTTCAAAACACCCTGCCGCAGGCTAAATTAATATTCTTCCTTAGATACCTTTGCGTTCATGAGGTCATGGACTGCTCGATCTGGTTCGAAAGCACAGCAGAACTAGAGGCAGAGCGCATCGCTGTTTGTCAGTTACTTCTCGCCATAGACCCAGGCAATTCCGAGTCGTACAATCAAGAAATCTCTCGCCTGACCCAGGTGGGGATGATTCGGAAAGCCATCCAGCATCTTGACGACTCGAAAGTCTACATTGACACGGCAGGCATCACGCAGTCGCTCGACAAGACGTTCCGAGAACGGTTCGATCGCTACATCGTATTCTCACAACTTGAGGACAGACTCAGACAGGCGTTCGAGTTACATAGCGTAGAACTGCAGGCCGGAAAGCCTCTAATCATCACAACCAACGACAGTCCTCAGCAATTCTCCGAGCTATTTGGTGAGATAAAGAACAGATTCATATCCAGCAACGAATACGGCCTCGACTCATATCTGAGCGTGCGAATTCGGCATGGCACATTGTCAGGCCAACTCCGAAGCCAGTTCGAGAGAGAGAGTTTAATAACAAGAAAGAACGCAACCGACGGCGTCTATGATAGCAACGACTACTGGAATGATCGCGTCTTTCAATCCTACGGGCCTCAGATTAGTGCCCGAGCCGACAGGTATCTTCAAGATTTCTCGCGTCAAGTGGACGCAATCATTGACGCCGTCAAGCATCGATGGATTCAAATAAAAGGACCCTCCAACAACAACGAAGGCCTTTTTGACTTCGACTATAGCGACTCCGAAATTAAGCAACTCTCTGCATCAATCACGCGACTCATTGCACAAAACGCAAAGTCATCAACAATTGACGACTATGCAATTTTCCTACAGGAAATATTCTCTGCTCTTTGGCAGCGCACAGAAGCGAGCCTCGCCCGTGTTGTCGAGAAAATAAAAACCACGCTGCGTAACCAGCTTACGACATCAATTGACCTGATGGCTGCCAACATATTCAACCTACACCAGGACATCAGACACTCTCCTTTCGGTAACGCAATTACCAGGTGTCGCACTTACATCCAGAACGAGACAGAGACTGTTGCTGCTTGGTTTAAAAACGCAAACGACAAGACGGCGCCTGATTTCGACTTTATCCTGTTGGCTAATACGGCAGAGGAAATTGTCAAAAACTGCTTCCCCTCTTCACACCTGTCGGCGCAGACGCGCGTGTCTCCGTCCGCGACATTTCGAGGCAACCTGTTTGCCTTCTTTGTCGATATCATGTTTATTCTGCTTGAGAACATAGTTAAGCACTCCAAAGTTGAAAACCCGGTCGCCACGATCTCTGCACGACTTGAAAACAATCGACTCTTTATCCGTATAGACAACACTGTTTCGCCTCATGTGGACAGAGAGAATCTTGAGACACACCTGGGTCGAATCAACAAAATCAGAGCGAGCGCTCTGACTCCGCGAGCAATACGCACCGAAGGAGGAAGCGGGTATCTTAAGTTGCACAAACTGATTCGGTACGACCTTGAGCGGGGTAATGACTATTCGGTATCGATTTCCGCAAAGGACAGCACACTCAGTGTCTGCATTGACATGGATGCGACGAGGCTTATGGCATGAAAATTCTCATCATTGAGGATGACCTCAATAAGCTACAGCGCATTTCAGAACTCATTAGGGAACGAGCTCCAGACGCGCAGGTCACCGAGCGAAAATCCTACCAAAGCGGACTTAAAGAGGCGCTTAAGGAGCACCCTGACTTAATTGTCTTGGACATGAGCATGCCAACTTACGACATTTCTCCCACTGAAAAGGGCGGACGAACAAGGCCGTACGCTGGGCGAGAAATCTTAAGTGAGCTGAAGCGAAAGCATGTGTCTTCACGGGTAGTGGTTGTTACGCAGTTTGAAAGCTTTGGCGAAGGAGTCGACGCGATGACCCTCTCCCAGCTTAAGGCTCAACTCCGAGCAGATCATGCAAAGAATTACCTAACCACGGTTTACTATCATCCATCGGAGACAGGGTGGCGCGACAACCTCATTGCCGCAATGTCGCTGGCCACCAAGACCAGAGAGCAGGCCTAACAATGATCGACATACTTATTGCCGACGACTCAGATGGCAAGACCGCCCACATAACAAATCTCATTTCTGAGATTCTCCCAGCCAAAGACAAAAACGTCAGACATGCCAAGACGGTCGCCTCCGCAGTTGCACTTCTCAGGCAAACCTCCTTTGATCTGTTGATTGTTGATTTGAACATACCTTTGCGTGACGACGAAGCGCCTCGCGCTGACGGTGGATTGCGTCTCATTAAGGCACTGCAACAACAACGAGAAATGCATCGCCCCACTCATGTGATTGGCTTGACCGCATACGCTGAACTCCTCGCCCAAAGCGCCGAAGCATTCAAGGACGACCTGTGGCATGTCGTGCAGTACAGCGATGACTCCACCGACTGGATGGATCAGGTCAGTCGCAAGCTGATCTATATCGCAGAAACCAAGACAGCGTCCGCTCAACACTATCAGACCGACATTGCAATCGTCACCGCCCTTCATTCTGTTGAGCTTGAGAGCGTCCTCAAGCTTGATGGCTCTTGGGAGCAGGTTCTCATGGACGGTGATGCTACTATCTACCATTCGGGCATGTTTCAACGAGGGGATCGCAAGCTCAAGGTCGTTGCCGCCGCTGCTTTTGAAATGGGCATGCCTGCCACAACGGCCTTGTCCATGAAAATGATCTCGGCATTTCGGCCTCGGCATTTGGCGATGACCGGGATTTGCGCTGGCGTTAAGGGGCAATTTGGAGATATTTTAATTGCTGACCATTCGTGGGACTACGGAAGTGGCAAGAGTAGGTTGGCCGAACAGGGCGCAAGCATATTTCTTCCAGCGCCTTCGCAAATCCAAATAGAGCCGATACTAAAATCAAAGTTCAGTAATTTTCTGATGGACCAGTCCGTACTTCGAGCTATTCAATCCCGCTGGACGGGACATCATTCGCCCAATAAGCTGTCCGCTCGAATGGGACCAATTGCTTCGGGTGCAGCCGTCCTCGAAAACAAGGCATTGATAGATGAGATTGTTTCACACAACAGAAAGGTGATCGGCGTTGAGATGGAGACGTACGGTCTCTTCTCTGCAGCCCGCGCATGTCGTGAGCCTCGCCCCCTTGCAATGTCCATCAAATCCATTTGTGATTTCGGTGACGCGACAAAAGACGATCGCTACCAGGAGTACGCGGCATTCACTAGTGCTCAGTTTTTATATGAGTTTGCGCTGAGCCATTTGTGTTGATTGGCGCTAAACGACCGATCGTAATTCTCGAACGGTCTCAAGCTGCGCGTCGAGCGGAGGCGACGCGCAGCAAGGGGCTGGCGGACTTCTGCGTGTTCCGTGCGTCGAGGTAGCCCTACAGCTGCAGTTTGAGTCGCGCCCCTCGGGCTCGGTAGTGACACTGCATGGCCACGGCTTGGTGGTGGCGTCGCCAGCGACTCCAGGCCAGGACGTGCGCGACAGGAGCCACAGTCCGTCGCAGGAGTGAAAGCAGGAGTCTGCGCACTTCCTGGATGGAGTAGCGGAGGAGGGCCGTCAGTGAAGGCCACGCCGGGCGAGAAATGCACGCATGGGATTTCTTCGTACCGGCAGGCCGAGGGCTTTTGGGGGCAGCTTCTCCTCGAGTGGGAGATTGGCCATGGCACGAGCTGAGGCAAGGAAGATGTGGGCTACCAGGCACAGCGTCATGTGCCGGTGCCAGGCCGTCCAGGTGCGCACTTCGTAGTCGGCCAAGCCCACTTCGCCCTTGGCGGACTCGAAGTCCTCCTCCACGGCCCACCGACTGCCCGCCGCCTGCACCAGCGACGCCAGCGAGGCATTGCGTCGGGCATGGGCGATGTAGAAGGCCACTTTGCCGTCCGCGAGGCTTCGACGAAACAGCAGCCATCGCGACAGGCCCAGGTGCTGGTTGAGTCGCATGCGTGCCCAGTCGTAGAGGCGTGGGCCCTTGGTGCCCGCGCCGGCGGACAGACGCACCCACGCGTCCAGCGGGACTTCCTGCACCATGTCCCCCGGCTTCACCTGGTAGAAGCCGCGCCAGACGTGCGTGTTGGAGGCCACCGCCAGCACGTAGGGCTGGTGCAAGTCTTCGAGGAAGCGGCGCAGCGTGGTGTCGCGTCCGTAGACTTCGTCCCCCACCACCCATGCGGGCTTCAGACCCGCCCCAGCGCCGTTGCAGCATGCCTTGCGCGAGGGCGGGTTTCGATTCAAAGCCCACTCGTCCGGAATGCCTCTGCCCGGCGGCGAGCACCGTCCTGCGTCCACGGCTCCGGCAGGTACAACTCCCGGTCCACCAGCGCATGCCCACGTGGCGTCGCGTACGAGAGGAAGACGCCCACCTGCGCGTTCTCCACCTTGCCCGCGGTGCCCGTGTACTGGCGTGCCACTCCCACGGATTTCTCTCCCTTCTTCAGAAAGCCTGTCTCGTCCACCGCCAGGATGCCCCCTTCACCCAGCGCCCGGCGTGCGTACTCCAGCACGTCGTCGCGCACCGCATCCGCGTCCCACTTCGCACGCAGCAGCAGGTGCTGGAAGGCATAGGGCGCTCGATGCCCCGCATCCTCCGAAAGGCCCCACACATTCTTGCGCTGCGCTCGCCCCAGAAGGGCCTTCACGTACTCGACTGCGGTGGCGTGCGCCTCGCGCCTGCGAAAGTGCGGCTGCAACCAAGCGCCTACCGCCTCCAGCTCCGTCACGAGACGGCCAACCAGCCGGACTTCCGGTGCCTGCGCTTCTGTGGCCAATGGTGGCTGCATGGGAAGTCTCGCTCCTCCCCCTCCTGTTTCCTCAACAAGAGGATGACTGCCGAGTCTTCCGAACTACAGCTGTAGGGCTACAGGGAATAACAAAAATTGTACGAGGATCCGCCCGCTGCGAATGAAAAGCGCTCTGAGCAACAATCACTCTTCGCGTCTCGTGATCAGTGGCAGTTCTCCGAAGCTCGCTCGCAGGGAAGCGGACTGACTCCGAACCGTCGCCACTCGACAAGTCGACAATGAACACAGCGCCAGGACGGGCCTGAGCTTGAAGCTCAACGGACGCCAGCCCCAACTGAACACGACGATCATTCAAATCGCTGTTTCCAGTCGTCACTTAGCCCCCCTTTCCTACAACTGAAAGAGTCGCCTCATCAATCAGGGGCTTCATTAGCGATAGCATATCCTCAGCACCTGCCGATGCCGCCGGCGGCACAATCTCCGCGAAAAGCTCGTTCCACGGAATATCTCCTGCCAAAACCGCATCCACCGACAACGTCTGCAATATCGCCAAACGAAGCGGCGAGACCCCCATTGCAAACCAAAGCCACTCTGGATGTTCATTGACAACTTCGCGACTAATCTCCGCGGACTCACGCCCCCCCAACTCCACGCCATGCGCAATACTTAGATACCGAGCAAGAAACTCAAGCGACTGACGCCCAAAGCCCAAATGCGCCCCTTTAAACGCAAGAGACATCAAATCGCGCTCAGAGGTATAGTCGGCAGTACGTACTGCTCCGAGAAAAGCCTCAGTGGCTTCATCCCATCTTCCAATTTTAGCGTATGCAGCACTAAGGTCGCCGAGCGTCCTTGAGCGGTGTGGACTCGGGAGGCCGGCAGCCTCTTTCATCAACGTCAACCCCATTTCCACATCCCCAACTTCAACAAGATTCGCGCCATAGTTACGCATGGCGAGCACATCATGGGGGTGGAGCCGCGCAAGTTCCCGCGTATGCGTCAGTTGACCGATAGGGTCGCCAAGGCGGTAGTATGACAGGGCCAAAATGGAATGAAGAACCCCCCTGGTCGATCCACCAGCCTGCCCCCCCAGTGCTGCAGTACATTCAGCAACAATCTCCCGCAGTCGCTCAGGAGGGATGCGAATCCTGAAGTCATTCAAATCGTCAAGAAGCAAAGACAACCGCGACAAAAGTGCTTCCATGCAGCCCCAACACCCACGCAGTTCAAATTAAGACCACTTTCGAGAAGCTAGCTACGAGCCCTCCTCCAACGCGATCAAGTCCATAGCAAACACGCAATACCGAATATACCCGACCATCCCAGGAACCTCAATGATCGTTGAGTACCTCGTCATCTTCCGAAAGAACGGCTCCTTTTGCGACTCGGTGGCCGGATTAAACCGCCTTCTTCAAGTTGACTCCGCCATCACAATTGACGGAAGTACGGTTCGCCACAAAAACGGATTCTCCTGCAACTACCAGGCCACCACCGGGGAAGTCGCTGGTAGAGAGCAACGCTACTTTCAGCTTCGGTTTTCCTATAACTCTGGCACTACCAATCCATCAAATAGCATCGAACTATTCTCCGAGCCCCTAAAGAGCGCAAGGAGGGCGATATCCAAAGCCGAAGGCCAAATCGAAACACTGCGTGACGACATATCATCACATTACGCACACGCAACATACCCACTCATCCACGAGATCGAGATCATGATGAGGCAACTAATTGCCAACTTCATGTTAATCACGTTAGGCCGAGAGTGGGCCAAAGAAACCTCACCTAACGATTTTGAGGAAACCCTTCGAAAAAGCAAGCGCAAAGACCAGGGACACCTCAACATTCTCCACAGCGTTGACTTCATCGACCTCGGTGACTTCCTGTTCACACCATATTCCAAACGAACAATCCAAGATCTCTATATAAATATAGACAAAGCCAAAGAACCAAGCGACCTTGCCAACCTAAAGGAGTTCATCCCCCAATCCAACTGGAAGCGGTACTTTTCCGCCTTGGTCGATTGCGAGGATTCTTATCTAGATAGTCGCTGGAAAGAGCTTTACGAAATACGCTGCAAGGTCGCCCACAACGCATCAATAAGCCGTTCTGATCACAGCAGGGCAGCGCATTTAATCGGTGAGGTTAAGCCAAAATTAGAAGACGCCATTCGAAAGCTATCGAACGTATCGATACCGCCCGACGAGAAAGACTCAGTGGCAGAGAGTGCGGTCAAAAGCGCAGACTCCGCATCCTGGGAATTCATCAAAACCTGGAAGGCAGTGGAATGGGCAGTTGATATCATTTGCTCCAACGCCGGGATCACCAAACCAACGAGTCTGCCAACTGCCGCTCTAAAACAGCGAGGCATTCTCAACGACGAACAAGCTGCCATCTATAGCGATCTGAGAAAATTTCGAAATGACCTTGTTCATGGACCATCCACTGGTCACTCTACTGAACTACTCCAAGACATCTCAAGGGCTGCAAATATATTGCTAAAGTCATTGCAGGCATCAATAGATACATCGAGCAAATAGGCGGCTTTATCTGCCATTTCAAACACTGCAAGGACCTGACGCGGCGTTGGGAGATTCGCTTTGCTCCGGCAGGGCTGATTTCGGAACTCGACGTTGCGGACGAGTAGACGCTGGGCAGCGCGGAAGAGGTCGTTTCGACTATCGCTTCGCGGCCTCGTCCGCGGTCACCCAGACGTGGTGTTCGACCTTGGACCAGTTGTTCGTGGCCGCCGGGGACAGCGTCGCGTACCCCGGCCTCGAAATCTCCTTCAGGTGATGCTGGTACGCCTCCTGCGGCGTCGCCCCGTAGCCCAGGACGTACGCGTACATGAACAACTCCGTGGAGTAGCCATACTGGCTCGCGTTGTCTGGGTGCTGGTAGATGGTCGCGATCAGCACCCCGCCCTCCTTCGGCAGGTGCGGCTCCACGCCCGCGAGGATCCGGTCCAGCGCCTCCTGGGTCTGCTTGTGGTTCACGGCGGTGATCAACCCGCTCATCAACCACTCCACCACCGAGCCGCTCCACGCGTAGGACTTCTGCGCGGCGACCACATGAACAGTCGTCCCCGCCCGCCGCACCGTCACGGGCGACACGAGCAAGTTGCGCTTCGGCACCAGCGGCTTCACCGTCACCACGTTCTGCGACGGAGTCAGGGGCACCGTCCCCGGCTGTGCCAGCGGGGTCAGGGGCTTCGTGCGTCCCACCCACTGCGTGCCGCCCAGGACGGCCTGTCCCGGCCTCCGCGTCTCCGCGTACCCCTGTGCCGGCTTGAACGACAAGTGCCCCAGCTTCAGCTCCTGCACGGCGTCCGCATAGCGGATCTCCGGCGGCTGCATCGCGAACCCAGCCTTCACGTTCTCCTGGTACACCTTCCCCATCAGCTTCTCGTACGTGCCGCTGCCCCTGTTGATGGGCTCGATCACCGCTGCCAGCCGCACGTACCCATAGCCGTACCGCTTGCCCTGCTCCTTCGAGTACACGTGATCCACGTCGTGCTCCGCGGGCACCGGGCCGAATGCGCTCACCCAGGCCTTGCGGTAGTCCGGGTACGACGGACTTACCCACAGCTGCAGATCCCCTCCGTAGCCTCGCACCGCGAGCACGTTCTTGATGTCGTAGCCGCCCAGCGACAAGCAGTGGCCGACGTACTTCTCCAGGGCCACCCGGTCCTTCACGGCGACGGGAATCTGAGGGTCGGTTTGCGGTGGACTCACTGAGAGTGCGAGCCAAACACGCTCCTCGACTGGGGAGCAATACGGCCTCTTGCACGCATTCCAGACCTGCCATTCGCCCGCCCGCCTGCCCTCCCTGCACTCAAATCGCCAGGAAAGACGGGAAGTTGAGGGGCCGGGCGAGCGCGTGGTACGAACTCCCGTTCAGTCTCCCCCTCTCATTTCCAAAGTGCCTGGAGCCGGCTTCCATGAGCGAGAGCAATGACGTCACGCGGCCTTCGTCCCCCGCATCGGTGCCTCCCCCCGGGGCCCCCGAGGTGGGCGCGGCCCAGACACTCGCCCAGAACGTGAGCACCCTCCCCGCCCCCGTCCCCCAGGCCAGCGCCGAGGACGATGCCCGCGAGCGCATCGCTTCCATGGAGCGCGAGGCCAAGGCGCTCGCCACCACCGAGCCGCAGACGGCCGCCCTCCTGTTCCACGAGGTCGGCCTGCTCTGGGAAGAGCCGCTCAAGAATCCTCGCAACGCCGCGGTCGCGTTCCAGAACGCCTACAAGCTGGCTCCGCGCTTCCTCGCCAATATCCGCGCCGCTCGCCGCCTGTTCGCTGACGTCGGCAACTGGCAGATGGTCGTGCAGCTCATCGACGCGGAGCTCTCCGCCTCCGAGGATCCTCGCCAGCAGGCGTCCCTCCTCTTCGAGAAGGGGCAGATCCTCGAGGAGCGCCTGTCCCGCGACAACGACGCCGCGGATGCCCTTCGCCAGGCCCTGGACCGCAAGCCCACCGACGTCACCCTCCTCACCCAGCTCGAGTCCGTCTACGCCTCGCGCAACGACGCGGGCGCGCTGGTGGAGATCTACCGGCTGCTCGCTGGCGCCGTCGTCCCTCCCTCCCTTCGCGCCCACTACCTCACCTCCGCGGGCATGCTCCTGGAGGAGCGCCTCAAGCAGAAGGAGGCCGCCGCCGCTGCGTTCCGCGAGGCCTTCGCGCTCGACCGCTCCGACCCGCTGCTCCAGGCCGCCGTCAAGCGCGTCGCCGAGCGTGAGGGCCGCACCGATGAGCTCCTCTCCGCCCTCCTCTCCGAGGCCGAGGGCCAGGGCTCCCAGGGCGCTCCCGCGTACCTCCACATCGCCAAGGTCCATGACCGCCTGGGCCGCAAGGACGATGCCCTGTCCGCGCTGCTCGCCGCTCGGCGCGTGAGCCCTCATGAGCCGCTCGTGTTGAGCGCGCTCGCCGGCATCTACGAGACTCAAGGGCGCTTCGAGGAGCTGGCCGACGTGCTGCTCGCGTGGGTGGGCTCCATCAACGACGAGAGCGAGCTCGTCGCCATCAACCTTCGCCTCGCCGCGCTGTACGAGGACGACCTCAAGCGCGACCAGGAGGCCGCTGCCCGCTACCAGGCCATCCTCTCCCGCATCCCCAGCCATGCCGCCGCGCTCGCGGGCCTGGGCAAGCTGTCGTACCGGATGCAGAACTGGGAAGGGCTCGTCGCCGTCTTCGACGCGGAGGTCACCGCCGCCGAGGACGCCAAGGGCAAGGCCGCTCGCATGTACAAGGCGGCTGAGATCCTGGAAGAGCGCCTGGGCCGCCAGGAGGACGCCATTGCTCGCTACAACGCGTGCCTCCAGCTCCAGCCGGGCTACCTCCCCGCGCAGAAGGCCCTCACCCGCCTCTACGAGCGCCAGGGCCGCTTCGCCGAGCTGGTCCAGATGTTCGAGCAGGACCTGCTCCAGACGTCCGACCGCGATCAGGTCATCACCACGCTCAACAAGATGGCGGTCATCTACGAGGACCGCCTCGGGGACCTGGACCACGCCATCGAGTGCATGAAGCGCATCCTCGACCTGGCGTCGGATCACCTGCCCACGCTGCGCAACCTGGCCCGCCTCTACGAGCGCGCCGGGCGCTACCGCGAGCTGCTGGAGACCAACGACCTGGAGGCGTCCTTCGCCGGCGACACCAAGCAGGTCCTGTCGCTGCTCCACCGCAACGCGGAGATCCTCGACGAGAACCTGAAGGACCGCGTGGGCGCCATCACCGCGTATGAGCGCGTGCTCGCGCTGTCGCCCTCGTACCTGCCCGCGCTCAAGGCCCTGGGCCGGCTGTACGCGCAGGACGGCCGGTGGGAGAAGCTCATCGACATGTACCGTGCGGAGTCGGAGATCTCTCCGTCCACCGACGCGGCCGCCGCGCTCATCTACAAGATTGGCGAGCTGTACGAGCACCGCCTCAAGCAGGAGAACGAGGCGCTCGCGTCGTACCAGGAGGCGCTGATGCTGGCGCCCAGCTACTTCCCGGCGCTGCGCGCTCTCGCCCGCATCCACCGGGCCCACGGTGCCTGGGAGAGCCTCGTGGAAGTGCTTCGCGCGGACGCCGCCAACCGCACGGATCCGCTGGAGCGCGCCAACGCGATGTACCAGGCCGCCGCCATCTGGGAGGACCAGCTGGGCCGCCCGGAGCTGGCCATCGAGGGCTACCAGGAAGTGCTGCGCCTCACGCCGGGCCACGCCGCCACGCTGCGCGCGCTGGAGCGCCTGTACGTCGCTCAGGACAACGTGAAGGAGCTGGTGTCCATCCTCGACCGTGAGACGCAGGTGGGCCAGACGCCCGCGGCCAAGGTGACCGCGTACCTCAAGCTCGCGCGGCTGTACCTGGACCGCTTCCAGGAGCCGTCCCGCGCCGCGCAGTGCTGCGAGTCCGTGCTGGGCCTGGAGCCCGGCAACCTCACCGCCCTCATGCTGCTGGAGCGCATCCGCGTGTCGGACCGCGTCCGCCGCGCGGAGCTGCGCGCCCGCATCGCCGAGCGCGTCACCGACACGCGCCTGTCCAGCGCCCTGCGCATCCTCGCCGCCGCGGATCAGGAGAAGGGCCCGCCCTCCGAGCGCACCCTGGAGGTCTACCAGCGCGCCTTCGACGCGGACCCCTCCGACGCGCGCCTCGCCTTCGGTCTGGAGCGCGTGCTGCGCCAGAGCGGTGACACCGCCGCCCTGTCGCGCATGTACGGCATGCGGCTGGCCGTCACCACCGACGCCACGGAGGCGCTGGAGCTGCTCCTGCGCGCCGCCGAGCTGGCGGAGAAGAACCCCGACCAGGAGCAGGCCGCCGCGCTGTACCGGCAGGCGCTCGAGCTCCAGGCGCAGTGCCTCCCCGCGCTCCAGGGTGCCCGCCGCGTGGCCCTGCGCCGGGGCGACTTCGCCACCGCGCGCACCATGATGGAGACCGAGGCCCGCGCGAGCCGCGACACCAAGAGCGCCATCGAGGGCTTCGTCGCCGCCGCGAAGCTCGCGGCCCAGAAGCTCAATGACCCCGACGGCGCCGCGGCCCTCTACCGCCTGGCGCTGGAGCGCGATCCGCTGCACCCGGGCGCGGCCACCGGCCTGGAGGAGCTGCTCGCGCAGCGCGGCGGTTCCTCCGACCTCGCGGCCCTGCACGAGCGGCGCGCGGAGGCCCGGCTCGCGCAGCGCGACGCGGAGGCCGCCGCTGCGGCGTACGTCACCGCGGCCCGCCTGCACAACGTGGCCCTGGGTGATCGGGCTCGCGCGCTCGCGGTGCTGGAGAAGGCCCTGGCGGCCCGGCCCGGCTTCCCCGACGCGCTGGAGACTCGCGGCCTGCTCCTCCTGGAGGCGCAGCAGTACGCGGAGGCCGCGCAGATGCTCGGCCAGCGCGTGCAGCAGGGCGGTGACCCTCGCGTGCTCGCGCAGCACCACCTGACGCTGGGCGCGCTCTACCAGCAGCACCTCAACGACCCGGGCCGCGCGGCGGCGCACCTCCAGACGGCGCTGGCCACCCTGCCCCGCCACCCGGAGGCGCTGGAGCGGCTGGCCACGGTGTACGCGCAGGGCCGCAACTTCGGCGGCGCGGTGGACTGCCTGCGGCGGCTGTTGGATCAGGACCTGCCCAACGACGCCCGCGCGCGCTTCACCGTGGAGCTGGCGCGCATCCACGAAGAGGGCCTGGGCGACGTCGCCTCCGCCACGGCGCTCTACAAGAAGGCGCTGGAGCTGACGCCGGGCGAGCCCGCGCTGGTGGACCGGCTGGTGGCCCTCTACGAGCGCCAGCGCAACCTGCCGGAGCTGGCGCAGATGCTGGAGGCCCAGGCCGCCGCCACCGCGTCCACGGACGTCAAGCGCGCGGTGTCCCTGCGCATGCGCGTGGCGAGCTTCTACGCGGGCCCGCTGACGGAGCCGGCTCGCGCCACCGTCATCTACCGGCAGCTCGTGGAGCAGGATCCGCAGAACCTCGGGGCCCGTGCCGCGCTGGCGGACCTGTATGGCCGCGACATGGCCAGCTTCCCGCTCGCCATCGAGGAGCACCGGCAGATCCTGCGCCAGGACCCCGCTCGCGTGGACAGCCTGCATGCGCTGTTCAAGCTGTGGGACGCCCAGAAGCAGCAGGACAAGGCGTTCGCCGTCGCCGCGGTGCTGACCTTCATGCGCGCCGCCAACGAGGTGGAGCAGGCCTTCTACTCGGAGGCCCGCGCCCGCCAGCCTCAGGAGCCGCGTGAAGCGCTGCCCGCCGCGGACGTGGACACCGTCCTCATGCACCCGGCCGCGCGCGGCCCGCTGACGGACCTGCTGCGCGCCATGGGCGAGCACCTGGGCAAGGTGTACCCGCCGCAGTTCGAGATGCTCGGCGTCAACCCGAAGCAGGACAAGCTCAAGCCGGACTCGGCCGTGTTCAAGGCCGTGCGCGCGGTGGCGCAGACCTTCGGCGTGGAGGAGTTCGAGGTCTACCTTGCCCGGCGCGGCATGTTGCAGCCGGAGACGACGGAGCCCCTGTCCCTGTGCGTGGGCCAGGACGTCGTGCGCCGCTTCAACGCCCGTGAGCAGAAGTTCCTCATCGGCAAGGCGGTGCTGGGCCTGCTCAACAAGACGGCCGTCCTCTCCAAGCTGTCCCAGGGCGAGACGGTGGACCTGTTCGGCAACGCCATCCGCGTCCACGAGCAGCAGTTCAACGGCCTGGGCCGGCGCAACGACGAGATGACGAAGCAGCTCAAGAAGGCCTTCAGCCGCAAGGCGATGAAGGCCTCGGAAGGCCCCGCGCAGACGCTGTCCACGCAGTCGAAGATCGACGTCGCGGCGGTGGTGGACGCGCTCGGCTTCTCCGCGGACCGCGCGGGCCTGCTCGTCTGCGGCGACCCGTCCGTGGGCCTCACCATGGTGCTGCGCGAGGATCCGAACATCGTGGCCAACCGCCAGGATGGCAGCACCGACGGCATCCTCCAGGCGGTGCGCGAGCGCGCGGACCTGAAGGCCCTGTTGTCGTGGCTGCTGACGGACGACTTCTTCCGCCTGCGTCAGCGCATCGGCCTGTCGCTGTAGGTGTCCGCGTTACTCCCGGCGGACCAGTGCGTCCGCCGGGAACCCCGCGAGCAGCCGGCCCACGGCGTCGTCCACGTGGGCCCGCTCCGGGGCCTCCACCGTGACCTTCACGCGGTAGTCCATGGCCGCGTCGAAGACCGGATAGGAGCCGATGGCCACGTGGGGCATGTCCAGCGCCACGCGGTCCAGCACGGCGGCCAGGGCGCTCTCGCCCAGGTTGAAGTACAGGCTGACCAGGTGCACCGGCGTGCCGCTCAGCCGTGAGAGCACCGTCTCCAGTTGCAGCCGGAAGAGCTGCGGCACCCCCGGCAGCAGGAACATGTCCCCCACCGTCAGCACGGGGAACCACATGCCCGGCTGGGCCAGGAGCACGGCGCCCTCGGGTGCGTCCGCCAGGCGCAGGGACTCCGGCGTCACCGGCGACGTGCCCGCGCGGGCCTGGATGGCCGACACCATCTCCGGCAGGCGCACCACGGGCCGGCCCAGCGCGAGCGCCACCGCGCGCACCGTGACGTCGTCGTGGGTGGGGCCAATGCCTCCGCTGGTGAAGACGTAGCGGGCCTTGCGCCGGGCGCGGGACACCGCGTCCACGATGGCGTCCACGTCGTCCAGGATGGTCTCCACCGAGACGAGCGGGATGCCCAGCTCCCGCAGCCGCTGGATGAGGTGGGGGCCGTTCTCGTCCTTCACCTTCGCGGTGAGGACCTCGTTGCCAATGATGATCGCCGCCGCGCCGGTCCGCTCCATGGAGCCGAGGATTCTACTCCAACGGACCCCGGGGGTGGACTCGCGCATTGCGCTGGCGCGGACCTGTCCTGTCCTGGAGTCAGCACGAGGGGACGGACATCCTTCGCGCATGGACTCCACCGAGACCCGGGACGCGATCCGCGCGTCCGTGCGTGCCCTCTGCAACCGCTTCCCTCCGAAGTACTGGCGCACCCTCGACGCGGAGCGTGAATACCCTCACGACTTCGTCAAGGCCCTTACGGAGGCCGGGCTGCTGGCCGCGCTCATCCCGGCGGAGTACGGCGGCGCGGGGCTGGGCCTGCGCGAAGCGGCGGTCGTGCTGGGGGAGATCAACCACTTCGGCGGGAATGCATCCGCGTGTCATGCGCAGATGTATGTGATGAACGTGCTCCTGCGGCACGGCTCCGCGGAGCAGAAGCAGCGGTATCTGCCGGAGATCGCCGCGGGCCGGCTGCGGCTCCAGGCGTTCGCGGTGACGGAGCCGAACTCGGGCTCGGACACCACCGCCATCGAGACGACGGCGGTCCGGCGCGGTGACCGCTACGTCGTGAACGGACAGAAGATCTTCATCTCGCGCGTGCTCCAGTCCGACCTGATGCTCCTGCTCGCTCGGACGACGCCCCGCGCGGAGGTGCGCAAGAAGACGGACGGGATGAGCGTGTTCCTGCTCGACCTGCGGAAGACGCAGGGGCTGGAGGTCCGGCCCATCCGGACCATGCTCAACCATGCGACGAACGCGCTGTTCCTCGAGAACGTCGAAGTGCCCGTCGAGGGGCTGATCGGCGAAGAGGGCAAGGGCTTCTCGTACATCCTGGATGGCATGAACGCGGAGCGGGTGCTCGTCGCTTCTGAGGCCATCGGGGATGGCCGCTGGTTCATCGAGAAGGCCGTCACGTATGCGCAAGAGCGCGTCGTGTTCGGCAAGCCCATCGGGGCCAATCAGGGTGTGCAGTTCCCCATCGCGAAGGCGCACACGGCGCTCACGGCCGCGTCCCTGCTGACGGAGCAGGCCGCGACGCTCTTCGACAGCCACCAGCCCTGCGGAGCCGAAGCGAACATGGCGAAGTACCTGGCCGCGGAAGCCGCCTGGGAGGCCGCCAATGCCTGCATGGACACCTACGGCGGCTACGGCTTCGCCGAGGAGTACGACGTGGAGCGCAAGTTCCGCGAGGTGCGCCTGTTCATCAACGCCCCCGTGAGCCGGAACATGGCCCTGTCGTACATCAGCCAGCACGTCCTGGGGCTGCCCCGCTCGTTCACGTAGCGCCGGGTTCACGCATGTGGACCACGACCTTGCCGATGGCGCGGCGCTCCGCGAGGGTGCGCAGGCCGTCGGCGGTCCGCTCCAGGGGCAACCGGGAGGTGATGCGCGGGAGGATGCGGCCCTGCGCGTACCAGGCGAAGAGCTGCTCCATGGTTTCGCGGAGCGCCGCCGGGTCGTGGTAGCGGAAGTAGCGCAACGACGACCCCAGCACCGCGCGGTGCTTCACGAGTAGCCGGTGCGCGGGAATGCTCGGGGCCTGTCCCGCCGCGAAGCCCACGAGGACATAGCGGCCTCCCCACCCCAGCGTCGAGAGCGCCGGGCCGAAGAGCGGGCCCCCGACCGGATCGAAGCAGACGCTCACACCAGAGGCTCCCGAGGCGGCGAGGACCTGCTCCTTCCAGTCTCCGTCAGTGTGGCGGATGACGTGGTCCGCGCCCGCTTCACGCGCGATGGCGAGCTTGTCCGGCGTGCTCGCGACCGCGATGACGGTGGCCCCCAGGGCCTTGCCCAGCTGCACGGCCGCGAGCCCCACGCCCCCACTGGCCCCCAGCACGAGGAGCACCTCTGAGGGCTTCAGGTGGGCGACGCGGATCAGCGCCAGGGCGGTGCTCACGTAGGCGCTGGTCAGCGCGGCGGCGAGGTCGAAGGAGACGCCTGCCGGCAGCAGGAAGGTCTCCCTCACGGAAGCCACAGCCTGCTCGGCATAGCCTCCGTGCCACAGGATGGCCACGACGCGGTCTCCGGGCTGGAAGCCCGAGCCTTCGGGTGCGCTGGCGATGGTGCCTGCTGCCTCCAGGCCTGGGACAAAGGGCAGCGCGGGCCGGGTCTGATAGGTCCCTCCGATCATGAGGAGGTCGGCGAAGTTCACGCTGCAGGCGTGCACGTCGATCATCACCTCGTCGGGTTTCGGAACGGGCTCGGGGACCTCCGCGAGGGTGAGCTGCTCGGGTCCGCCCCACGTCCCGCAGACAATCGCTCGCATGTCGTCACTCCTGGGTGGATGGGGCCGTGAGGCTTCGCCAGAGGTCGTCGCTCGCGGGCAGGCGTGACGCCTCGGTCACCAATTGTTCGAGCTGCTCCGGGCTGCGCGCGCCGACGAGGATCGACGTCACGAAGGGACAGTGCACCAGCCACCAGGTGGCCAGGCCCGACGGAGACAGCGCGTGGGCGGCGGCCTTCGCCTTGAGCTGTTCGACGCGGGCCGCGTTCTCCGGAGTCCACGCCTTCGCGTAGAGGTCCCTGCGCTGTCCGATGCGCGTGCCTTCCGGGATGTCACCCGCGATGGCGTACCTGCCGCTCAGCAGGCCGCCCGCCAGCGGCGAATAGGGCGTGTACTGGAGCCCCAGCTTCGCGCAGGCCTCCAGCACGCCGTTGTGTGCGTCATCCTGTTCGAGCAGGTTGAAGCGGTTCTGGACCCAGCCGAATCCCACCGGGCCTCCTGAGCGCGGAGCGACACAGCGCCAGAGGTCACTCGCGGTCACGTTCGACAGGCCGAAGCGGCGGACCTTCCCCGCCCTCACGAGCGCCAGGAAGGAGTCGAGGACGTCGTCCCACGGCGTGCCAGGGTCCGGTACATGCGCCAGGTAGAAGTCGAGCGTGTCGACGCGGAGCCGTGCGAGCGACCGGTCCACCTCCGCGAACACGTGCTTGCGCCCGAGCCCACCGCGAAGGCCCACCTTGGACGAGATGAGCACCCGGTCCCGCATCGCGGCGCCGCGCGACGCCAGCCACGCGCCGATGATGGCTTCGCTGGCGCCATCCGCGTAGGTGCCCGCCGTGTCGATGAGGTTGATCCCCAGCGCCACCGCGCGATCCAGGAGCGCATGTGCTTCAGCTTCGGTCTCCCCCTGGCCCAGCAGCTTCCGGGAGCTTCCGATGCCCCCGAAGTTGGCCGCCCCCAGGGCGAAGACCGACACGTCGATGCCGCCCAGCTTTCGGTAGATCACGTCCGCCACGCCTCCGGAAAGGGCAACGCCAGGTCCCCCTCCCCCGCGCCGGAGGAAGCGGGCTGGCCCAGCAACGTGAAGTGCGCCGTGTAGGTTGCGGCGGGATCGCCCTCGTCGATGAAGACCTGCGACGTCGCCGTGAGCCGCACCTTGCCGCCCTGACGAAGCGTGTCTGCGTCCAGCGCGGGCAACGTGTCACAGCGGGCCCGGTAGTCGCAGGTGATGGGCCGGTGGATGGCGAACTCGCAGCGGCGAAGGAGGATCTGCACGCCGAGCCGCTCCGCCCACGCTGCCCGCACGAGCAACAGCCAGGGCGCGAGCCCCGCGGAGGTGAACACCCCCGGACCGAAAGCCGTCCCTCGGTGATTGAGCGAAGGCCCCAGCGGCGCCACGAGCACGATGCGCTCGGGCTCGAACGCCTCGAACTGGATCCCAAGGAACTTCGTCATCGGGATCCGTGCATGGAGCTCCAGGGCCAGCCGCGCCAGGACATCCTCCGGTGCATCAATGGGCTCACCGCTCACGGACAGCTCCCGATGAACCGTGTCGTGCCCTACTCGGGAAGCACCGTCCTTCCGAGCATCAGGGGGCTGACCATCTACGGATGGAGCCGCATGAACCTTGTCGTGCCATGCGCGGGAAGCACCGTCCGCTTGCGACTCAAGGGATGCACCGTTCACGGTTGGCTTCCCATGAACCGTCTCATGCTCTGATGCACCGTCCTCCCGCGCCACAAGGGAATGACCGTTCATGGATGGCTCCCCGAGGACCGTGTCGAGCCCTGCGCGGGAAGCACCGTGTCCAGAGGGCCCCACGCAGTCGCACAGGCCCTGATGCCTGGAGCGTTCTGGTCCTCGTTCCGGTGGTGGCTCATGTTCCTGGCACCTGGAGGTCGGGCCCGGCTTCGAGCACGACGTGGTAGTGAGTGCCTCCGCTTCCCGCTGCGTTGACGCCCGCGAAGCGCGCCTCCTTCAGCGCTTGCGGCTCCGTGCAGAGGCGGAGGTTGTCGGCCGCGCCAATGAGCGGGGTCGTCTCTCCCAGGGTTGCCGGCACCCGCTTCGCAGCCAGCGTGTACAGGGCCTTCATCAGACTCGCGGCGCCCGCGGCAGCGCCTGCGTGACCGATGTTCGGCATGACGGCTCCCAGCGGAAGCGGTTGGGCTCGCGCGGTACCGAGTGTCCGTCCCAAGGCCGCGAGCTCCGCGCGGTCGCTGGCAGGATGCCCACTGCCGAAGCACTCCACGAAGGCGAGCGCGTCCGCCGACACGTCACACCGTGACCAGGCGCGCCGGATGGCGAGGCTCATCGCGGACTCGGCGACGAGCCCGTGGTCCTCGGGCGTTCCGAACGCGCTTCCCACCGCACGGATGATCCCGAGCACCGGCTCCCCCCGCTCCCGCGCGTCCGACAAACGGCGCAGCAGGCACACCGTGGCGCCTTCTCCAGGCAGATACCCATCGGAGGCCGCGTCGAACACGGTCGGTGCGTCCCTTTGGGACAGAAGCCCCATCGCGCCCTCGTCTGCCATGCGCGTGACTCCGAGTCGCATGTCCGCCGTCGCCCAGAACACCGCGTCCGCTTCCCGCGACGACAACCGGCCGCATGCGACGTCCAGGCCGCCCATGGACGCCGCCGCGCCTCCGGCTTCGATGGCGCAAGTCGGGCCGGTCAGATCGAACGCTCGGGCGATCCTCGCCGCCATGAAGCTCGGCGACAGGTTGAAGAGGCTGCCGGCCCACAGTTCCGGCAGGTCGACCGACAGGCGCTTCATCGCCGCTCGCACGGTCCGGGCCACGCCCTTGGGGTCCTTGCCCGTCTCGCGTAACACGCGCTGGAGGTGCTCCTCTATCTCCGGCAGACGTGCGGCGGCGACCTGGCGCAGTCCGTACTCGCCGCAGTGCTCCGCGGAGACGACCACCGGGATGTTGCTTCCCCGTTCGATGGAGACGTTCGCTGCCGCGCTTCGCGCCAGGTCCACCAGCAGGTAGTGGAGCGGATCATGCCGCAGGATGTCGGCCGGTCGTTCGTCGTACTGGCTGGCGTTGCCCGTGAATCGGGACGCGTCCAGTTCCAGCGGCGCCCCGAGCCCGAACGGCAACCTCCGGAAGGCTCGGCGGCCGTGGAGCAGGTTCGTCCACAGCGTGGCAAGGTCGGGAGCGTCCGCGAACGCACCGGCCATCCCAACGATGGCGATGGGCTCGTCGCTCCTCGCGGGACGCCCCCGCGTGTCTCGCAGCAACGCCTGGGCTCGCTTGGGGGAAGGCCGGTCCTCCACCACCGCGTGGTAGTTCTGGCCTCCGCTCGCGATGGCGCTGACGCCCCCCATGCGCGGCTGCTCGCCCGCCGGCCACGACCGGGCGGTCTTGTCGACCTCGATGAGCCCTCCGGGTTCGAGCAGGCTCCGGGGCTTGTCTCCGTGCACCGGTCCCGGAATGGCTCCGGACTCGAACAGGGCGAGCAGCGCGATCAGGTTCGCCAGCCCCGAGGCCTCCTTCGCATGCCCCAGGTTTCCCTTGATCGACATCACGGGCACCGGCGACGCGGGTTGGGCCTCCTCACCATGTGCCTTCAGCGCGCGATCAAAGACCTTCGCCTCCACGGCGTCACCGGCCCGCGTCCCCGTACCGTGCGCGAGGATCACCCCCAACTCGCGAGGCTCCACGCCTGCCTGTTCGAGCGCACGCCCCACCGCCAGCCCGTGGCCGCGCGGATTCGGGACCAGCATGTACGCCTCAGCCGCGCCGTCGTTCGCCCCGCCCACTCCGCGGATCACCCCGTGGACGGGGAGCCGTTCCTGGGTCGCCCGTTCCAGGCTCGTGAGCACCAGCAGCACCACTCCGTCGGAGATGACCGTGCCGTTCCCCTTCTGGGCGAACGGGAAGCAGCCCTCGGACGACAGGAGGCGTGAGTTCGAATAGAGGACCTGGTTCACCGTGTCGACGTAGGACAGCGCGCCCGCGATGGCCCATGGCGCCCCCTTCGCGAGCTCCCGCGCCGCCAGTTCGATCGCGGCCAGACCGCCGGTGCAGTTCCCGTCCACGAGCAGCGCCTTCTCCGTGGTGCCCAGCGCCTCCGCGATGGCGCTCGCGAGCCGATGCGTGGCGCGCTCCCTCGGGTCCTCCACGAAGTCCGGCCCGAACGAATCCCGGAGCGACTGGCGCACCTTCTGGGTGAGGTCCGTCAGCTCCTGATGGGAGAACTCATTCGGATGCGCGCCGTGCACGAGGTACGGCTGGAGCTGATCCGCCACGGCCAGCACCGCCGTGTCGTAGAGCCCGTGGCCGCCACCGCGTGAGTGCGCGAGGAACACCGGAACGGGCTGCCCACCCAGCGAGCCAGGGGCCAGCCCCGCCGAAGACAGCGCCCGGTGCGCCGTCTCCACCACCCACCGCTGCTGAGATGCATCCTCCACGACGCCGCCCAGCAGCGTGGAGGTCCGGGCCGCGCCCACGGCCGCCGAGGGATCCAGATACAGGGCTTGGGGAATGCGCTCCTCCGGCCACTGGCCATACGTCGTCTTCCCCCCGTGAAGCACCTCCGCCAGCTCATCCAGTGTGCGCGCGCCAGGCAACGCAAACGCGAAACCAGAGATCGCCACCGGCGCGATCCCATCCAGTTTTCCTTTCCGCATTGCAAATCAATGTAAGGCCATGATCTGGATGCGTCCACGACCAGCCAAATCACATACATCCATGCCAACACAGGACGGCGTCGGCACGATCCTACCCGACGTATGCACGGGGTCTCCTCAAGAGAGCGACGCTGCCCTCCTGGGAGCGTCGTTCCGGAGCCCAGGAGCGGCTGATATGATTTCAAGCTGCGCGCTCCATCCAAAAACACTGTCAACGGCAAAATCCAGGGCAGGTTGACGCCAGACTTCGGCATCAGTATATCAAGACAGACATCGCGGCCCTTTGCCTGACCATTGGCTGCCGCTCCATTCCCCCTCATCCCCTGGACAGCCTATGAAAAGACTCGATCCGAGCCGTCTCAAGGATTCGTTCATCAATGTCTCCACCTTCCCGGCGGACCTGGGTGAAGGCCGCTCGGCGGCTCCGGCCGGCGCGCTGCTCGACGCCGTGGTGGAGGCCGTGGAGAAGAAGAACGGGTTCGCGGTGGTGTTCGGCGTGAACAAGCTGCTCGCGGATCGCGGGCTGGACATTCACACCGAGTCCGGCGCCGCGCTGGCCCGCGACTACCTGGAGGGCATCTTCCGGGCGATCGCGCCGCGCTTCGACCTGGCCCGCTACAGCCCCACGCCCATCGCCTACGACCGCGTGGCCAAGATGGACGTGGACGGCTTCAACAAGAACCGGAACTTCACGCCCAACAGCGACCACACGGAGAGCCGCGAGTTCGTCACCACGAAGTGCGTCCACTTCGACTCGGCGACGCCGTTCATCGCGAACCTCTACGGCCCCAACCAGAACATCAGCGGCGGCATGCCGATGATCTGCGACACGCGCCGGTTCTGCCAGGACAAGGGCCTGGACCCGCGCTCGCTCATCGAGAACATCCCCAACAACTACAACGTCGCCGTGAAGGCGGAGTTCTCCGAGGAGATCCTGCGCGACTACTCGTTCGCGCTGAAGCTCGACCTGGAGAACGACATCGTGATGATCGTCCTCCACAACGAGGTGGTGGGCGGGCTCGCCCACGCTGCCACCCAGCCGTCCCTCACCGACGCGAGCAAGGCCGCGAAGCGCCCCATCCGCCACGTCGAGTACCAGGTCGCGGGCACCGACGACCTCAGGCGCTGGTACGACTACTACGGCCTGTCGCTGGAGAAGGCGACCCACCACAAGGACGACGCCAACATCACCCGCTTCGTCTCCGGCGAGCTCAACCCGTACCCGAACGTCATCGAGGTGCGGGCATGACCTCGCGACAGCACGCGGAGCGCAACGCGGCGGAGATGAAGGAACTGCTCGCGTACCTGGACGCCCGGCCCTGGCCGGACGGCTATGAAGCGGCGCGGGTCCACTACGATTCGCTCGGGCTGCCCATCGCCTCGGACGTCAGGGTGGAGCCCGTCAGCGTGAACGGCATCCGTGCCCAGTGGCTCACGCCGCCGGAGTGCGATCAGGACCGTGCCCTCCTCTTCCTGCATGGCGGCGGCTTCGTCTTCGGCTCGCTCGTGAGCCATGGGCACATGGCCGCGGAGATGGCGCGGCAGGCACGTTGCCGGGTGCTCCAGCTCGACTACCGCCGGGCACCGGAGCACCCCTACCCGGCCGCGCTGGACGACGCGACCAGCGCGTACCGCTGGCTGCTGGAGCGTGGGTTCAAGCCGGGCCACATCTCCATCGCCGGGGACTCCGCGGGCGGCGGCCTGGTGGTCTCCATGCAGGTCCACGCGCGGGCCCAGGGGCTTCCTCTCGCGGGTGCGCTGGTGTGCATCTCGTCGTGGTTCAACCTGGGCATCCAGGGCGAAAGCTACGAGACGCGCGAGAAGGCGGACGCGCTCGTGCAGCGCAAGGTGGTGGAGGAGGTCGCCCGGCACTACCTCAATGGACAGGACGCGCGGCAGCCCACGATTTCACCCATCCACGCGGACCTCACCGGCTTCCCGCCCCTGCTCATCCAGGTGGGCGAGCGGGAGCTGCTCTTCAGCGACTCGCAGGCGATGGCGAAGAAGGCCCAGGCCCAGGGCGTGGACGTCACGTTCGAGGAGTGGCCCGACATGGTCCACGTCTGGCACCTGCACTTCCACCGCCTCACCAGCGGCCGCGAGGCGCTCCAGCGCATCGGCCAGTTCGTGATCGACAAGACGGGAGCGCGCAAGTGACGACGCCCGGCGACGCGGTGATGGGTCCCCACCTGCACCGCAACAACCAGAAGATGATCCCCGCGAGCGAGAGCGCCTGGGCCGTGGCCCGGGAGTCGAACATGCTCAACATCCGCGTGGACGCGGTGGACGGCCAGAACCGCATGCGCGAGGTGGACACCGGGCACGAGTTCGCCAACCTGTGCTCCTGCTCCTACCTGGGGCTCAACAGCCACCCGGACGTCCTCCAGGGCGGCATCGACGCGCTGAAGCGCGCGGGCATCACCGGCCTGTCGATGGCGGAGTTCCGCATCCGGCTGGGCCTGATGGAGGAGCTGGAGGAGCAGCTCGCGGACCTCTTCGGTGGGCCGGTGCTGCCCGCCGTCACCTCCAGCGCGCTCACCGCGGCCATCCTGCCGGTGCTCGGGTCGGGACACCTGACGGACAGCGAGCCCCTGGTGATGGTGTTCGACAAGTTCGCGCACTTCTCCATGGCGTTCGTGAAGCCCATCGTCGCGGACGAGACGCGGGTGCTGAACTGCCCGCACAACGACATGAACTACCTGGAGGACGTCTGCCGGAAGTATCCGCGCGTGGCGTACGTGTGCGACGGCGTCTACTCCACGGGCGGCGCCACGGACCTCCAGGCGCTGCTCACGCTCCAGGAGAAGTACGGCCTCTTCCTCTACCTCGACGACTCACACTCGCTCTCCACGCAGGGGAAGAACGGCGAGGGCTACATCCGCTCGCGGCTGCGCGAGATGAACGACCGCACGGTGATCATCGCCTCCATCGCCAAGGCGTTCGGCAGCACGGGCGGCCTCGCGATGCTCGGCTCGCGCAAGCACTACGACTTCCTCTACCGGACGGGCCCCATGGGCTGGTCCCAGAGCCTGCGGACGGCGGCCATTGGCACCTCCATGGGGAGCATCAAGGTCCACCGCAGCCCGGAGCTGGCGAAGCGGCAGGAGCAGCTCCGCCGGAACATCGCCCTCTTCGACGAGCACATCCAGACCGAGCAGCGCGGCGACGGCCTGCACATCAAGGTCGTGGAGGTGGGCGAACAGGACAAGGCCGTGAAGCTGTCACGCGAGCTCTACAAGCGAGGCTTCTACTGTTCCGCGGTCTTCTTCCCCATCGTGCCCGTGGGGAAGGCGGGCATCCGGCTGATGCTGCGCGGCGACCTGCCCACGGAGCAGGTCCAGTCGTTCATCGGCCACCTGAAGGAAGTCCTCGCGACGCTGTAGGCGGGGAGCGCGCGATGGCTGCCTTCCTTTCCCATGCTGTCGTCACCGCGCACGGGAACCTGCCCCGGCTCGTGCGCGAGCTGGAGGCGGCGCTCACGGAGGGCCTGCATGAGCGCATGCAGGTCCCGCTGCGCGTCGCCGTCCCCTCCTCTTCCCGGCACGCCGCGTTCGTGTCGATGCCGGCCGTGTCGGAGCACCTGGGCCTCTACATCAACAAGGTGGCGACCCTCTTCGAGCGGTCCGCCACGGATCCGCTGCCCACCATGAACGGCGTGGTGGCGGCGTTCTCCGCGCGCACGGGGGAACTGCTCGCGATGCTCGATGGCGCGGCGGTGACGGAGCTCAAGTGCGCCGCCGTGTCCGCGCTCGTCACGGATTTCTGCGCGCGTACGGATGCCCGGACGCTGGCGGTGGCGGGCACCGGAGCGCAGGCACGGCAGCAGGTGCTGGCGGTCCGCGCGGTCCGTCCCATCCAGGAGGTGCGGCTCTGGGCGAGGAACCCTGCCCGCTGCGGTGCGTTCGCCGCGGAGCTGCGCGCGTCCCTGGGCGAAGTGGTGCACGTCGCCGCCTGTGGGTCGCTCGACGAGGCCCTCCGGGGCGCGGACGTGATTGGCACCGCGACGTCGTCGAAGACACCGCTGGGGAGCTTCGAGGCCCTCTCCCCCAGCGTGCACATCAACTGCATGGGCGGTCACACCGTGGAGGCCCGGGAGGTGCCGCTCGAACTGCTGCGCACGTCGACGGTCATCGTCGAGGACCTGGCCACCGCGCTCGCGGAGGCCGGACCGGTGCACACCAACGCCATCACCCTGGGGCAGCTCGTGAGGAGGGACAGCGGTCCCCTGCGAACAAGCCGCACCGTCTTCAGCTCGACGGGACACGCCTTCCTGGACGTCCTCACGGTCGCGCACGTGCTGCGTGAACGCGAGCTGATCCACCGAACCTGGAGGAGCACATGATGAAGGAGTTGCCCCGAATCGATTTGACGTCCGCGACGCCAGGGTCCGAAGCCGAGCGCCGTGCGGCGTTCGAGATCGACCGGGCCTGCAAGCAGGTGGGCTTCTTCACCCTGAGCGGTCACGGCATCGCGTCATCGGTCTTCGAGGATGCCTATTCCCTCTCACGCGCGTTCTTCCGCCTGCCGCTCGAGGCGAAGAACCAGTGCCGGTTGAAGTCCGGCTTCACCATGGCCGCGGACGACTACACGCCCTACGGCTACAGCGGCATGCTGGAGGAGAACGCCTACGCGTACATGGGCCGCAAGGGGCTCCCCAGCGACTACGTGGAGAAGTTCAGTGTGGGCCGGCTCATCGAGGACGACAGCGCGAGCCTGCCGTTCAGCAACGACACGGAAGGCCAGCGGCTGCGCGCGGCGCTCAAGGCGTACTTCCGCGAGTGCGAGGCGCTGACGGCCCGGCTCACGGAGCTGTTCAGCATCGCGCTGGACCTGCCCCGGGACTTCTTCGCGAAGAAGACCTCCGCGTCCACCGACTCGCTGCGCTCCCTGCTCTACCCACAGCTCAACCCGGAGCTGGTCAACGACCAGGGCATGGGCGAGCACACGGACGGGACGCTGTTGACGGTCCTGGCGCAGACGGGCCCTGGCATCCAGGTGAAGGAGCGCGGGGGCTCCTGGATCACGCCCACGCTGGAGCGGCGGGATCACCTCATCGTCAACATCGGCGACCTGATGGCCCGCTGGTCCAACGACGAATACGTGTCCACGCCACACCGGGTCGTCCTGGGCGGAGGCGAGCGTCAGTCCCTGGCGTTCTTCAAGCTCGCCAACGACGACGCGCTCATCGAGTGCTTCCCCAAGTTCTGCAAGGACACGCCCGCGAAGTACGAGCCCGTCGTCTACAAGGCCTTCTCCCTCCAGAAGATGAACGCGCTGTTCGGTGTCGGCGACACCGGACGCTCCTGAGGCCCACCATGATCGGTGCATTCAACGAAGCGTTCCTCGCCGCCTTGGAAGAAGGATGGTCGTCCGAGCGTGATGCCCAGGCGCACGCGAGCACGATCGCCGCCGTCCACGATCTGGACTCTCCCATTTACGAGAAGAGCCAGTTCGCGCACCCGCTCCTCTTCAGTGAAGCGGAATTCCAGGAACTGAGCCGCGCATGCCGCCACCTGCTCTCCGCGCAGCTGAAGCTCATTGGCCACCTCATCGACACGCGCTCGCGAGAAGGCCTGTTGGACCTGCTGCGGATGCCCCGGCGGCTCGTGGACTACATCCACTGGGACAACCTGCGCCACGGCGACGCGACGATTGGCCGGATGGACGTCGTGCCGACGCGGCAGGGCTACTTCTTCTGCGAGTTCAACATCTTCCCTGGCGTGGGCGGAGGCGAGGCCTACGAGGGCTCCCGCGCGGCCACGGAGGCGCTGGGCTTTCCCATGGCCGGGTTGATGAACAGCCCGCTGAGGGACCTCGCCGCGCTGTACGCGGAGGAGTGCCGCAAGCGGGACCTGCGCCGGGTGGTGATCCTCGACTCCACGGGGCACTCGCAGCTGGGGTATCCGCGTCAGGAGTACCTGAAGCGGTACCTGGAGGAACTGAACCCGGACATACCAGTCCACCTCCTCGACGAGGTCCGCTACCCGGAGGCCTGGCTGACGCGTGAGGAGGGCGAGCGCACGCTCATCCACCGCATGTTCACCTACGAGGAGGTGACCGACGACTTCGTGTTCTTGAAGAAGCTCTGGGCGAGCGGCGCGGTGCTCACCAATGGCTTCGAACCGGAGCTGCGGATGAGCAAGCGGTTCCTCGCGCTGCTGTGCGAGCCGGGCCACCACGCGCTGTTCAGCGACGAGGAGGTGGCCGCCATCCGGAAGTATCTGCCCCATGCCTTCTCCCTGTCGGAGGAGAACCTGGCGGACGCGCTACGCGACAAGACCGGGCTGGTGTTCAAGATCGACGACAGCACCTCCTACGGCGGCAGCGGCGTGCTGATGGGGACGGACTGGCCCGCGGACGTGCTGGAGCAGAAGCTGCGTGAGCCGGGCATCGAGCGGTGGATCTGCCAGCGCGTCGTGGAAGCGGAGACCGTCCGGCTGCGCGCGGCGGGTGAATCCGCCCCGGCGGAGTACCGGCTGGTGCTGGGCTTCTACTCCTACGGTGGCAAGCCCCATGGCTTCCTGGTGCGCGGCAGCCGCACTTCGAAGGTGGTGAACACCTCCAGCGGAGGCAAGCTGGGGTGGGTGTTCGTCGTCTCCAAGGAAGGACGTCAGGCCTTCATCCGTCACGCGCGAGGCGGCGCGGAGGACGTCACTGCAAGGAGTGCATGAACCATGGCGGCGAACCTCATCCTTCTGGGCGCGAGGCAGTTCATCACGGAGCGGGCGTGGCAGCTGGGCCTGCGGCCGTTGATCATCCAGCAGCCGGGCCTGTCCGATGACCACGTGAACCGGCAGTCCGACCGGGTCCTCCTCATGAGCTACGACGACCCGGCGCTCATCCCCATGCTGAAGGCCGCGCACGCGGTGACGCCGTTCGTGAGCGCCATCACCGTCGCGGAGGAGGCGCTCATCACCTGCGCGCGCATCAACGAGGCGCTGGGGCTGCCCGGTACGCCGTTGTCGTTGGTGGAGAAGACGCGCGACAAGCCGGCCATGCGGCGGGTGCTCGACTCCGGCGGGTTCTCGCCGGTGCAGTGGGCTCCGGTGAAGACGCGGGAGGAAGCCGCCGCGTTCGCCGAGCGCCAGGGCTATCCGTTCATCCTGAAGCCCGTGGACGGCGTGGGCAGCATCGACGTGCGGCTCGTGCGCTCCGCCGAGGACCTGGAGGGCGTGCTGAACGGCCGCGCGTCGTGGATCGCCGAGGAGTACCTGGACGGCCCCGAGTACTCCGTGGAGTGTTTCTCCTTCGCGGGGCGCCACGTCATCCTGGGCATCAACGAGGAGACGAAGAGCACGGACCCCAACGGCAGCGCGTTCCTGGAGGTCGCGCACCAGGTCCCCGCGCCCATGAGCCCGGAGCGGGACCGCGAGGTGCGCGACTTCATCCGGAGCTTCCTGGACGTGCTCGGGCTGAAGGACGGGCCTTCGCACACGGAGCTGAAGTACACGTCGCGGGGCCCGCGCATCGTGGAGACGCACACGCGGCTGGGCGGCGACCGCCTGTGGGACCTGGTCCGGCTGACCACCGGACATGACCTGCTGGACATGACGCTTCAGTGGGCCATGGGGACGCTGAAGCCCCTGGAGGCGGATCCGGTGCCCCGGGGCGGGGCGGCCATCCAGTACTTCACCCCGCCCCCTGGCAAGCTCAAGCGGATCAACGGCGCGCTGGCGCTGAAGCGGCTGCCAGGCGTGGTGGACATCTCGCTCGCGGTGGAGCTGGGAGCCACCATCCGTCAGGCCCTGAAGTCGGAGGACCGCGCGGGCTATGTGCTCGCCTACGCGGACACCGCGCAGCAGGCGCAGGCCGTGTGCAGGGAGGTCAGCCAGCGGCTCGTGCTGGAGACCGCCTGAGGAGCCGCTGGCCTCCGCCGTCAGTACGGATGGAAGCGGGTCACGAAGGGCACGGCTTCGCTCTTCCCCTCCGGGATTCGCGTCCCGGTGACGCGCAGGAAGCCCTGCGCGTCCAGCCGCGCGACCGTGGGCTGCTCGTCACCGGGCAGGTCCGTCCGATGGGAGCGGAGGATGCTGGTGCCATTCGGGGCCAGGTGGACGACTCCCAGTCCGGATGCGCCCTTCGCATCCTGACTCCAGGTGGCGACCGCAAGGGTCCCGTCCGCCAGCACGTCCGTGCCCACGACCGTGTCCCGCACGCCCGTGAAGCCCGCCGTGAAGTAGGCGTAACCCTCGCGGCCGAAGGACGTGTCCTGCCCCGCGCTCGCGGTCAGCCGCGCCACCACGGCCTGCGTGTCCCCGTTGGAGGACACCGCCTTCCCGCCCACCAGCCAGCTCCCGTTCGACAGCCGCTGCAGCGTTCGCGGCGTGATGTCCGGCGAGCTGAAGGACGGCAGGTAGCGGAAGCTGTTGTCCAGGGTGCCGTTGGCGTTGAAGCGGCGCACAACCAGCGTGTCGAGGCTGCCCGTGGAGGTCCCAGCCACGACGACCTTGCCATCGGGCTCGGCGACGACGCACAGGCCGTCATCCTCGCGGCCCACGTCCGTGGTCGCCACGCCGTCCGCGCTGAAGGTCGTGTCGGGCACCCCGGCCGGCGTCAGGCGGACCACCACCAGATCCAGGCCGTCGTTGTCGACGGTGCCCGCGCCGACAATGTTGCCATTGGCGTCGACGGTGACCGCGTGCAGGGTGGAGATGCCCGTGGAGAGTTGGAAGGTGCGCACGCCCGTGCCACCGAACGTGGTGTCCAGGACGCCTGCCGTCGTGTACCTCGCGAGCAGCACGCTCTGATACTTCGCCCCCGAGCAGGTGTTGGTGCCGGAGATGGCCCCGCCCGCGACGACGATGCGGCCATCCGACTGTACGGTGACGGCATCCACATAGTCGTCGCCTCCGCAGATGTCGCTGACCACCACGCCCTGGGTGCCGAACGTGGCGTCCGGCGTCCCGTCCGGAAGCAGGCGCACCACCAGCACATCCCGCTGGCCCGTGGGGCCGGTGGAGCCCACGAGGATCCACTTGCCGTCGGGCTGCTCGGCCATGCCGTTGATCTTCACCGCGGGAAGGCCGAGCTCCGGCGTCGCCACGCCTTCCGTTCCGAAGGCACTGTCCAGCGCGGCAGGCGCCGGCTGCACGTCCAGCGTGACGGGGAACTCCGCACGCGTGCCGCCGCCCACTCCGATGAGCTTGAGGGAGAACCGGCCATAGGCCGCGAACTCGTCCGGGATGTAGCCCAACGGCGTCGAAGCCGCGCCCTCGGGGATGATCACCGGCAGCGCCTGGGTGGTGCGCACGTGGGGAGGCAGCCCCTCCACCGAGAGCGAGACCTCTCCGGTGAAGGCCTCATGCCGGAGGACCTGGACCGCGAGCGCGGTCGAAGTCGAAGGATTGAAACGCACCGTCTGCTCGGAAGCCGTCGACAGGGTGAACGCGGGAGGCGGCTCCCCTGCATCCGGCTGCGTGGGCTCCTCGGTGCCACCGTCCTGCTCCTGCGCGCCTCCGTCCGGGCCTCCATCCGAGGTTCCCGTCCCTGCATCCACCCCGGCATCACGGGAGGGCATCGGGGAAGGGTCCGCGGGCGCATCCGACGAGCCGCACGCGCCCGCCATCAGGGCGGCCACGATCAGCGCGAGCGCCGAAAGGCTTCGGAGGTGGAACAGCGAACGGAGGCCAGGAGCCGGGGGACGAAGGACGATTGGGCGCATACCAGTCAGGAATGAAGGGTGCGCCCCACCTGATAAGGGGCACCGGCACCGGCGATAAATGGATCCGGAGATCAATGCCCCCGGCGCGACGGGCGGCTTCCCGCACACGGCTGGGCGGCGACCGCCTGCGGGATCTGGTTCGGCTGACCACGGGGCATGACCTGCTGGACATGACGCTCCCGTGGGCCATGGGGACGCTGAAGCCCCTGGAGGCGGATCCGGTGCCCCGGCACCCGCTGTTCCCTGGTGTGATTCCTCAATCCACCCTGGAGGGGCACACCGGGAGCACACGGCGGTCGTTCACTGTGGCTTGAAGGGCCACCGCTTCCGGTCAGGCTCCCTCGTCAGGCAAGAGCGTGCGGAGTAACTCGTCGTCGGGGCCGAGCGGAAACCAGCCAGGGGGAGGCGGACTGGAGAGGAGCACATCGCCGGCCCGGTCAACACGCTCCTTGTGTGTTTCTGGGGTGTAGGCGAACCACGAGCCGAGTGCCTTGGCGACCTTGAATCGGTTTGCGTCATCCAGCACGGCCGGCCACCCATTGGGAAGGCTCTGAGACAAGAGGCGCACGAGAACATCACGGACAAAGCGCGTGACCCGCTTGCTCTGTTCTGCCTCGGCGAGCAACCCGCTCAACACCTGCACCGCAGCGACGTCATCGTCGCCTAGCTCGTCGGCCAGCGCGTACAGCGGGACAGCAGGGCGCGCATCGGCAAAGGCCGTGATCGACTCGAAGCCGCGCGCACGGACTCGCTCGTACAGGCGCGCCTTGATGTTGCCCCGCCAAGCGTCTCCACCGCTCATCGTCTTCTCCCGGTCGTGAAACTCATCGGGATCCGGTAGTCCTTCATTCGGTCCGCAACGATGTCCAGGACCTCATTGCGCGTCAACATCCGGCCGGCCTTCGTCTCAGCCTTGAGCAGCGCCTCCGTGATCATCCGGTTCCACTCACCGGGCCATGTGCGTCCCAGCTTCCAGTTCCCCCCACCGTGAATGGCCTCGTGGTGGGCCTTTTCCAGCCGGACGCAGAACTGGTCGATATCCATGTCGCCCTTGAAACCGCGCTGCACGAATCACTCGCGGTGCTCCTGCGGCAGCACATGGTGCTTTGGAGCGTCCGACATGCCCACCCCCGCTCTGCCCGCCACCTGCATGCCGCGCACCTCGGGGCTGTCCCCCAGCGCTTCGCGCACGCCCTTGGGCAGGTCCTGATGCGCCTGGGCCATCGTGACCTGTCCGCCCTGAATGAGCACGACCGCGCCGACGGCGGGAACGGAGATGACGCCCGCCTGCACGAGCCTTCGCATCATCTCCACCCACTCCGCGGAAACCACCATCCGTGAGCCCACCATGACTCCGCCCGAACTCATCACGAGCCCCACGCCCAGCGTCGCAGGGGCCGAGGGCGGCACGCGTGGCAGGGCCATCTTCATGGTGGAAATCATCGCGACCGCCTCCACCGCCTGCATCGCCGCGATGACCTGCCCGCCGAGCTTCATGGTCCTGCGGGTCTCCCGCTGGAGCGTGTCGAACTCACGCGTCAGCTTCCCCATCAACTCGGGCATCGCGGTCGTCGCCGCCTCCACCCGCTCCGGGTCCATTGATGCGAGGTCCGTGAGCGTGGGCTCCATCAGCCCCTGCACGCGGTGAAGGTCCACGTAGAGCTTCTCGGCGCTGCACATGGGGCAGTGACGAAGCACGGCGTCCGCGAGGTGCAGGAAGTCCACCCAGGTGGCCAGCAGAAGCGTTCCAAACTGCGCCGCCTGGAGCTTCGGCCCCGTCATGCGCAGCAGGCCCCATTCCATGTCCGTGTCACCGACTTCCGAGGCCACCCTCGTCAACGCGGTGGCGCTCCCAAGCGCACCTTGAAGCCACGTCACCTGCTTGGAGCCCTGGTCGAGGTAGCGCGTGAAGACGCCGGTGAGGCTCCAACCCCAAGGGTCTGGAGGACGGGCCGCCAGCTGGGTAAACGCGGCCTCGACGCCGCGCAGGGAGCCCTTCACCTCGTCCGTGGCATCGAGGACTGCCTGCCGCGTCGATGCAGCAGTCCGGGCCCCGCCCCCAACAGCGCCCTCCCTGCCGACATCTCCCACGGCTGTCACGTCGTCACGCGGCTTCTGGCGGCGCAGGAACCGTTGCCCAGACCCGGAGAGGACGCGCGGGGGCGCACCGTTCGGAGCCTCCACCCACGCGGGCGAGGAGTCCTCACGCGGCGCATAGCTCAAATTTCGGCCACGCCCCGGCGCTTGCGACACGGAGGCACATCCCGTGACCATCAGCACCAGGGCCACCCAAAGAGCATCAGCGCGCATTGTCCCCCCAAGCCACCGAGGCGAACGCCCCTGGCCGCAGCGTCCCCTCCGGCGCGGCGGTGGGATGGACCCCGCCGTGTCGAACGCAGGAACGCCGTTGGTTCCCTTCGCGAAGGTGGATGTCAGACTCATGAGCCATCATCCATGGCTATCTGACATTCCTCGTTTAGGGACTTGTTCATGGATGCTGCGGAGAACGGTGAAGAGCTCTTCCATTCGACCCTCCACCTCGCGGACCTGCTCTATCCACGTTCGGAGCGGTTGGGAGATGTACGGCCATCCGAGGAGTGGAGCTTCTCGCAGCTGGACACCCGGGCGCGGGCCCTGGGGACGTGGCTGACGACGCTGAACGCGGCCGGCGAACGGGTGCTGCTGCTGTATCCCCCGGGCCTCGAATACGTCGTGGGGTTCATGGGCTGCCTGTACGTGGGCGCCATCGCGGTGCCGTGCCATCCGCCGGATGCTTCCCGGTTGGACAGCGCCCTGCCCCAACTGCTTGCCATCGCTCGGGATTGCGGCGCGCGCTTCGTGCTGACGACGAGCAGCATCCTGGAGATGTCCCCGCGCCTCACGTCGGAGGCGCCGGAGCTGGCTGAGCTCCACTGGGTGGCCACGGACATGGTGCCGACGTCGCTCTCGGAGGACTGGAAGCGGCCAGCGCGGGTACAGGTGGCCGTGCCCCCCGTGTCCATGGACGTGCCGCTGCTCGACACGGATGAACGGTACATGCCGCTTCGCGAGTCGAACGACCCGACGCCGCTGGATGACTCGCGCTGCCTCCCCGCGCAGTTCCGCGCGCAGGTGGCTCGCACGCCGGACGCGGTCGCGGTGGTGGCGGATGATGAAACGCTCACCTACGCCCAGCTGGATGCGGCCAGCGACGCGCTGGCGTGGCACCTGCGCGAGCACGGCGTCGCGCGCGACGTGCGCGTGGGGCTGTGCGTGGAGCGCTCCACCCGCCTGGTGGTGGCGATGCTCGGCATCCTCAAGGCAGGTGGCGCGTTCGTGCCGCTGGATCCGGACTGCCCGCGGGAACAACTGGCCGCGATGATGGAGGACTCACGGGCACGGGTGCTCGTTACGGAGTCCCGCCGGGTCCAGGACCTGCCGGCGGAGGGCGTGTGCACCGTCCTGCTGGACTCAGAGGACGCGTTCGAGCTGGAGGTGCTGGGGCCTCCGCGCGCGGGCACGACGCTGGACGACCCTGCCTACGTCCTCTACCCGCCCGGCTCCTCCAGCAAGCCCCAGGGCGTGATGGTGCCGCACCGGAGCGTGGCGGACTTCTTCAGCGCCATGGACGCACGGGTGGGCGCGGCGCCCGTGGGCACGTGGCTCTCCGTCAGCCGCATCTGCTTCGACAGCTCCGTGCTGGAGCTGTTGTGGACGCTCGTCCGCGGCTTCCGCGTCGCGGGAGCCCCCAGCCCTCGGCTGCCGGGGCTCAGCGCTTGCGCGCGAGCACCCGCCGCACTTCCTTGAGGCACGCGTCCGTCACGGCCTCCACGGACAGCTCGCCGTCGATGTGCACGATGCGCTCGCGCTTCGCTCGCAGCGTGATGGCCTTGAGGTACTGCTTCGCGATCCGCCGCTGGGCCTCGTCCGCTTCGAACAGCTCCGCGGGCCCACCGCGCACGGCCCGGCGCTTCGCCGCGACCTTGGGGTCCACGCCCACGAACAGCGTCAGGTCCGGCGACACCGCGTGCGCGTTCACCGTGTCCACCCACGCCATGGGCAGGCTCGCGCCCTGGTACGCCAGCGAGGACAGCACGTAGCGGTCGCACAGCACCACCTTGCCCTGCTCCAGCGCCGGCAACACCCTCGCGTGCAGGTGGTCCGTCCGGTCCGCCGCGAACAGCAGCGCCAGGGTCTCCTGCGCCAACGGCCCCCGGCCCTGCGGCAAGCCCAGGCGGCCCGTGAGCGCCTGGCGCAGCATCGTTCCCACCGGACCGTCGGACGGCTCGCGCGTCGTCACCACCGAGAGCCCATCCGCCCTCAGCGCGGATGCCAGGCGCTCCGTCTGCGTGGTGGTGCCCGCTCCGTCCAGGCCCTCCAGCACGATGAATCGCCCCGGCAGGGCGACCTTCCTGGCGGCGCTCACCGGGGGAGGAGCGCGGCGGGGTTGTCCAGGTGCAGCTCGCGGCGCAGGGCGAGCAGCGCCTCGTACCGCTGCAGCTCCTCCGTCAGCACCGCGCGGCCCTTGCGGTAGCTGAGGAAGCCGTACACCAGCAGCCCCAGCGCCAGGAGCGTGGCGCCCCAGGCCAGGATCGGCGTGCGCAGCGAGTCGTAGAACAGCTTCCCCGCCGCCCCTGAAATCAACATGAAGGCGATGATGGACACACCCGCGTGGGTGAAGTGGGTGGTGCTCTGCCGGGTCGACAGGCTCTCCTGCAGCTGGTCGAACCGGGCCCGCTTGTCCTGCTGAATGTCTGCGCTCACGGAGCCGAGCACCCTACATCACGTGCCCCAGCCCGTCGAGTCGGCCGCCGGCCAGCACCCACCTACACAGACGCGCAGTCCCAGCTTCCGCTCATCCCAGCCATTGAACGGACGCACGCTCGCTCCCCGGGCATGGCTTGCCACCCCACCCCCCTCGCGTTACATGCCGCGAACCATGCCTCTCCACGTCGTCAGCAGGATGAGTTCCCCCGACATGAGCCGTGACTCCGAGTTGAACACCATCGAGGAGGCCATCCGCGACATCCAGGCCGGCAAGTGCGTCATCGTCGCAGACGACGAGGACCGCGAGAACGAAGGCGACCTCATCATGGCCGCCGAGCTCGCCACCCCGGAGATGCTGGCGTTCATGGTCCGCCACACCAGCGGCATCATCTGCCAGCCCATGCTCGCCGAGCGGCTGGACGCGCTCCGCCTGCCCCAGATGGTGGCGGAGAACACCGAGTCCCACCGCACCGCCTTCACCGTCTCCGTGGACTTCCGCCACGGCACCACCACCGGCGTCTCCGCCAGCGACCGCACGAAGACGATCCGCGCGCTCGCCGACCCGAACACCACCGCGGACGACTTCCTGCGCCCCGGCCACATCTTCCCGCTGCGCTACCGCGAAGGCGGCGTGCTGCGCCGCGCGGGCCACACCGAGGCGGCCGTGGACCTGGCGCGGCTCGCCGGCCTGCAGCCGTCCGGCATCCTCTGCGAGCTGGTGAAGGACGACGGCACCATGCAGCGCATGCCGGACCTGAAGCAGTTCGCGCGCGAGCACGACCTCAAGCTCGTCACCATCGCGGACCTCATCGAGTACCGCAGCCGCAAGGACCGCCTGGTGCGCCGCGAGGCCGGCCAGAGCGTCGTGCGCACCCGCCACGGTGAGTTCACCGCCCTCACGTACACGTGGACGCCCGACGGCGCGAAGTCCCTGGTCCTGGTGAAGGGCGACCCGTCGAAGACCCAGCCCGCCCCGCTGGTGCGCCTGCACGGCGCCTGCGCCATGGGCGACGTGTTCGGGTCACCGGACTGCAAGTGCAACCTGCTGCTGGACCGCGCGATGGAGACCGTGGCGCGCGAGGGCACGGGCGTCATCGTCTACCTGCCCGGCATGCACGGCAACGACTTCGGCATCCACCACAAGCGCGCGGGCGACGGCAGCAACGCGTCCGTCAGCCGCGCGGCCAACGAGTCGCGCGACGTGGGCATGGGCTGCCAGATCCTCACCGACCTGGGCGTGAGCACCATGCGCGTGATGTCCAACACGGACATGACCTACCGGGGCCTCTCCGGCTTCGGGCTCACCATCGAGTCGCGCCTGACGCTCGACGTGGAGTAGCGAAGTCCGGGAGGCGCGCGAGGCTCAGCCCAGGTCCTTCAGGGCCTCGCGCACGGCGGACAGGTCCGCGGGCAGCTCCACCGGAGGGTTCGCGTGCGCGGCCTTCACGTCGCTCAGCGTCTCCCGGTGGTAGCCCACCTTGAAGTCCGCGAACTTCAGCCCGTGCGCGGTGGCCACCACCGCGACGCTGGCGCCCTTCGCCATCACGCCCGACGCGGCCAGCTTCTCCACCGCCGCCAGCGCGACGCCCGTCTGCGGACAGGCGAAGGTGCCCTCGCGGTCCGCCCGGGCCGCCGCGTTGGCCAGCTCCGACTCCGTCGCCTCCTCCACCACGCCGTCGAACGCGCGCAGCATCCGCACCGCGCGGCGGAAGGACACCGGGTTGCCAATCTGGATGGCGGACGCGAGCGTCGCTCCCGCCTGCATGGGCACCAAGTCCTGGAAGCCGCCCCGGAAGGCGCGCGCCAGGGGGTTCGCCCGCTGCGCCTGCGCCACCGCGATGCGCGGCCGGCGGGTGATGAGCCCCAGGTTGAAGAGCAGATCCAGACCCCGGCCCAGGGCGCTCGCGTTGCCCAGGTTGCCGCCCGGGATGACGATCCAGTCCGGCGGCTCCCAGCCCAGGTCCTGGCACAGCTCGATGGCGATCATCTTCTGGCCCTCGATGCGCAGCGAGTTCATCGAGTTCGCCAGGTACAGCCCCGTGTCCGCCGTCACCGCCTGCACCAGCTTCATGCAGCCGTCGAAGTCCGTGTCCAGCGACAGCACGCGCGCCCCATTGGCGATGGGCTGCACCAGCTGCGCGAGCGACACCTTGTTCTTCGGCAGGAACACCACCGCCGGGATGCCCGCCGCCGCGGCGTACGCGGACAGCGCCGCGGACGTGTCGCCCGTGGACGCGCACGCCACCGCGCGGATGGGCGTGCCGCGCGAGCGCAGGTGCTTCACCGCGGACACCAGGACCGTCATCCCCCAGTCCTTGAAGCTGCCCGTCGGAGAGACGCCGCACTCCTTCAACATCAGCGAGCCCAGCCCCAGCTCCGCCGCCATGCGAGGCAGCGGCTTGAGCGGCACGCGCCCTTCGCCCAGCGAGACGATGTCCTCCACCGGCAGCTCGGGCAGCGCCCACTCGCGCTTGCCCCAGACGCCAGAGCCGTCCGGCAGCCGGGACGTCGCGAAGCGGGACTCGAAGCGGCGCTTCCACTCCGCCGCGGGGATGGCGCGCAGGGCGGCTTCGTCGTGGGCCACCTCCAGCAGGCCCTCACAGCGCGGACAGCGGTAGACGACGTCCCATAGCGAGGCGGTGAAGCCGCACCCCTCGCTGCACGCGTAGCCCGCCTTCAGCGCCGGTGCTGTCACGCCTCCACCTCCACCTTCGTTCCGCACGCCACGCACGCGCGGCCCGGCCAGGCCGGCACGTGGCAGGAGGGACAGGGCACGCGCTCGCCCTCGTCCGCGCCTCCACGCTTCGCCGTCACGGGCGCCGCCACCCGGGCCCGGGGCAGCCGCATGCCGCAGCCATCACACAGAAGGCCTTCCGCCTGGACATGGCGGCAGTAGCGGCACGTCACCGCGCCCACCGGGGCGGCGGTGCGCACGCCGTCGTCCTGCGCGCGGCCCGTGTCCAGGTCCAGCATCTGCGCGACGGGCACGTCACCCGTGGCGCCCGAACGGGTCAACTCCAGGTCGGGCACGACCATCGCCGGCAGGTCCGGCCCCGAGCGCAGCCGCGTCAGGTCCAGCTCCGGCAGCACGGGCGCGTCCACCGGCACGCGGCCCCCCGCGTGGTGCGTCAGCTCCAGCTCCGGCAGCGGGGCCACGACAGGCGCGGGGATGTTCATGAGGCCGGGGAAGCGCTTGCCACAGCCTTCGCACTCTTCGCCTTCCGACTGCACGTGGTCGCAGACCGGGCAGATGATCATGGGCGGGACGTTACCGGTCCCCTCTCCAGTCGGCAACGCGACCCCGGGACACGGGGAGTGGGCATGCAGGCGCGTGGCCTGTCGCACCCGCTCAGCTCGGGGCGGAGGAGCCCAGGCCCGTCATGGGGACGAAGCGCACCGGCAGCAGGCGATCCACCCGGGGCAGCATCCCCGGCTGTCCCCGGCGGATGCGCAGCAACTCCTGCGTCTCGGTCACGGAGCCCACGGGGATGACCATCCGCCCCCCGGGCCTCAGCTGGCGCAGGAGCTCCCGGGGGATGTCCACCGGCGCGGCGGTGGCGATGATGGCGTCGAAGGGCGCGGCCTGGGCCCAGCCCTGGGAGCCATCACCCTCGCGGTAGAACACGTTGGTGAAGCCCAGCCGGTGGAGCAGCCGCCGGGCGGGCCGGGCCAGCTCGCGGACGATCTCCACCGTGTAGACCTCGCGGGCCAGCATCGCCAGCACCGCCGTCTGGTAGCCGGAGCCGGTGCCAATCTCGAGCACGCGCTCACAGCCGCGCAGGCGCAGGGCCTCCGTCATCAGGGCCACCACATAGGGCTGGCTGATGGTCTGCCCATGGCCGATGGGCAGCGGCACGTCCTGATGGGCAGAGTCCCGCTCGCCGATGGGCACGAAGTCCGCACGGCTCAGGTTGGCGATCGCCGCGAGCACCCGTCGATCCCGGATGCCCTGCCGCGCCAGATACTCCGCTCGGCCCCAGTCTCCCATCGCGTCCGTCCCCCCGTGGTCCTCCAGCGGGAAAAGTAAGCACGACGACAGTCCGGGACAATCCAGGCGGCGGCCGCAGGCATGCTCGGACCTACCCCACGCGGGCAAGCGCGAGCCGGCCCTCCCAGCGCTCCTCCAGCGCCTTCACGAGCCCCTGGTGGTCCGGCTTCTGGAGCTGGGGGTCGGCATCCATGATGCGCCGCGCCTCCGCCTGGGCGAGCGACAACAGGTCGCCGTCGCGCACGAGGTTCGCCACGGCCAGCTCCGGGAGGCCGCTCTGCCGCGTGCCCAGGAACTCGCCGGGGCCGCGGATCTCCAGGTCCTTCTCCGCGATGACGAAGCCGTCGCTGCTGCGCTCCATCACGCCCAGCCGCTCGGTGGACTCCCAGGAGCGCGCGGCGCCCGCGACGAGGAAGCAGTAGCTGGCCGCGGCGCCACGGCCCACGCGTCCGCGCAGCTGGTGCAGCTGCGACAGGCCGAAGCGCTCAGCGGCCTCCACCACCATGACGGAGGCGTTGGGCACGTCCACGCCCACCTCCACCACCGTGGTGCAGACGAGCAGCTGGATGCGCTTGTCGCGGAAGGCCTCCATCACGGCGTCCTTCTCCTCCGGCTTCATGCGCCCGTGCAGCAGGCCCACGCTGGCGTTGGGGAACACCGTCTGCAGCTTCGTCGCGCCCTGGGTGGCGTCCTCCAGGTCCAGCTTCTCCGACTCCTCCACCAGCGGATAGACGACGTAGGCCTGGTGGCCCTTGGCCAGCTCCGCGCCCACCGCTTCGTAGACGCGCGCGCGTTGCTCGTTGTTGAAGACGCGCGTGGTGATGGGCGTGCGGCCCGGCGGCAGCTGGTCGATGATGGACACGTCCAGGTCGCCGTAGAGCGTCATCGCGAGCGTGCGCGGGATGGGCGTGGCGGTCATCACCAGCACGTCCGGCGTGAGCCCCTTGCTCATGAGCGTGTGGCGCTGGAGCACGCCGAAGCGGTGCTGCTCGTCGATGACCACCAGCCCCAGCTTCTGGAAGGACACGCCGCCCTCCAAGAGCGCGTGCGTGCCCACGGCGAGGTGGATGTCGCCCTTCGCCACGGACTCGCGCACCTCGCGCTTGTGCTTCGCGGTGCCCGCCGCGCTGATGAGCCCCACGCGGTAGCCCAGCGGCTCCAGGATGCGGCGGAAGGTGCGCTCGTGCTGTTCGGCCAGGATTTCGGTGGGGGCCATCACCGCCACCTGGTAGCCGTCCTGGAGCGCCACCATGCCGGCCACCAGCGCCACGGCCGTCTTTCCGCTGCCCACGTCGCCCTGCACCAGCCGGTTCATGGGCTCCGGGCGCGTCATGTCCCGCGCGATGTCCCCCACCACGCGCGCCTGCGCCCCGGTGAGCTGGAAGGGCAGCGCGGCGCGTGCCTTGTCCAGCCGCTCCGGGGAGACATTGAAGGCGATGCCCTCCTCCGCCTTGATGCCCTGGCGCTTGAGGGCCATGCCCAGCTGGAGGAAGAACAGCTCGTCGAACGCGAGCCGGCGGTGCGCGGGGCTCTGGTGCGCGTCCAGCGCCTCCAGGTCCGCGTCGTCGGGCGGGAAGTGGATGAAGCGCAGCGCGTCCGGCAGGCCCATCAGGTGGTAGCGGCGGCGCAGGTCCGCGGGCAGCGGCTCCTCCAGGTGGTGCGCGTGCTGTTCGCTGATGCGCGAGGCCAGCTCGCGGAAGGAGCGCTGCTCGCCGCGCTCGAAGCCCGGGTAGACGGGGACGATGCGGTGGAAGTGGACGGAGGTGGTGTTCTCCAGGTCCTCGGCGGGCTCCAGCTCCGGGTGGGCCATCTCCCGGCCGTTCATGGAGGCGCGCACCTCGCCGGAGAGCACCAGCTGCTTGCCCACGGAGAAGCGGCTCTTGAGCCACGGCCCGGCGTTGAAATAGGTGGCGGCGATGCTGCCGGAGCGGTCCCCCACGACGGCGCGGAACATGCGCTTGCCGCCGCGCCCCGGGACGAAGTCCGCCGTCTTCACGGTGCCCACCGTCACGCCGCGCTCGCCGGGGATGAGCTCCGCGATGGTGCGCAGCTTGCGGCGGTCCTCGTAACAGCGTGGCAACAGGAACAGGATGTCGCCCGTGCGGCGCAGGCCCTTCTTGTCGAGCACCGCGACGAGCCGCGGCCCCAGGCGCTTGCCCAGCGTCTTGAGCGGCGCGGACAGCGGGCCGGTGCGCGGCGCGATGGAGAGCAGCTTCGCTTCGGAGCGGGACGCCTCCGCGCCCACGGCCTTCGCCTTCTTCTTCCGGGCCTTCTCCGTGGGAGCGCGATCCGCGGGCGGCGGCGCGCCCTTGCGAGCATCGGTGCTCGCAGCGGGCTTCGCGCCCGGAGCACGGGCCGGCGCACCCGCGGGAACGGCGGCGTTCCGGGCCGCGGCCATGCGCGCACCGTAGGGCTGGGCTTCACCTTGCGCGGGGCCATTCGCGGCGCCCCGGGATGCCGCCATGCGCGCGCCGTAAGGCACGGGCTCGCCCTTCACGGGGCCTGAATTCCCCCCCTGGGGTCCCCGGGCCTGCGGCTGCCGGGACGCGGGCGCGGGTGTTGCCGCCGGAACACCACCGCCTACCGGCGGTACGGGGTCCTGAGAACGCCACGGCGGCACGGTGTTGCCACGCGCCTCCACCGTCCCCGGCGGCGGCGTCAACCGGCGGCGCGGCGGCGCGGGGTTCAGCTCCCCTTCCAGCACGTGCGCACGCTCCGGCGACCGGGGGAAGCTCGCCGCCACGGCGTTGATCTCCCCCGTGACGACCACCCGCTCCAGCTCCTCCGGCAGCACCACGCCGCTGAGCTTCAGCGCGCCCAGCACCTGGCGCAGCGCGGCCTTGCGGTGCTCGGGCGGCGCGGGCGGATCCACGTGCGGCAGCGCCGCCCTCAAATGCTCCAGGGCCTGCGCGTCCACGCCCCCGGCCGACGCCAGGGTGCGCTCCATCAGCGTGCGCAAGTCGCGCACGGTCCCGAGCTGGGCGAAGTCACGCTGACACGCGTACTTGAGAGGTCCAACGAGGCTGGCGAGCGGGTGGTTCACGCGGGATTTCCAGCCTCCATCCTACGAAGCGCTCCTGACGCCGCAGGGAAAACGAAACCGGGGGAGCGAGCCCAGGCCCGCCCCCCCGAAGGACACCCGGCCAGCCGGGCTCCAGCGCTAGCTGGCTGGCTCTTCCTGCGGATCCTCGAAGCTGATGGAGACGACCTCCAGCTCCCGCACGCCGCCGGGGCTCTGCACCGTGGCGATGTCGCCCACCTTCTTGCCGATGAGCGCGCGCGCCACCGGCGAGGTCACGGCGATCCACCGCTTCTTGAGGTCGGCCTCCGTCTCACCCACCAGGCGGTAGCTGATGGTCTTGTCGTTCTCCGTGTCCACCAGCTCCACGGTGGCGCCGAAGACAACCTTGTCGCCGCCCAGCTTCGCCGGGTCGATGACCTCCGCGCGGGCGATCCAGTCGCCGAGGGTCAGGATGCGCCCCTCGATGTGCGACTGCTTCTCCTTGGCCGCGTGGTACTCCGCGTTCTCACGCAGGTCGCCGTGCGCACGGGCGACCTCGATTTCACGCGAAATCTTGCCCCGCTCCACGGACTGGAGGTGCTTCAGCTCGTCCTTGAGCTTCTGCAGACCGTGGGGGGTCATCGGGATGTTGTCGCTCCCGCTCATCGAACCACCGCTCCTTCCGTCACCTGGCTGCGCATCGGGGGTCCGGCGTTCCCTCCTGGAACCCGGCCCGCGACTCGAAAGGGTCAATGTAGGGAACGAGTGACTGGCCGGTCAACGAAAGCCTTACAGCCATCGTCCGGTAGTGGCTGGGCGCCCGACGGCCGACCCGTTAGGCTGCTCCACGTGCTGTCCGTCCAGGAATTGCGCGCGCTCGCCTCCGCACTCCCCGTGGGTGCCTTTCAACATCAGCTGGGTCCTTTCGCGCTGGTGCAGCGTCCGCCGTCGGAGCTGTCCGCCGCCGCGCTCGCGCCCACCCGCATGGCGGACCCGGGCGACGTCGAGCAAGGCATGCTCGCCCTGCTCTTCGAGTTCGACGACCTGCTCGTCGCCACGCTCCCCACCCTCAAGGATTCGGACGTGCTGCGCATTGGCCGGCGGCTGGACTGCGAGCTGGTGCTGGACGACGGGTCCGTGTCCAAGCAGCACGCGGAGCTCAAGTGGAGCCGCGCGGCGGGCCGCTGCACCGTGCGAGACCTGGGCTCCACCAACGGCACCTTCGTCAATGCCAGCACCATCGGGCAGCGCGAGGTGCCGCTCCGGGGCGGCGACATCCTCAGCTTCGGCAACGTCCAGTTCTGGTACCTGCTCACGGACGCGCTGCATGAACGGCTGCGCGCAGGCGCGGCCTCCGGCCTGGGCTCCCACTCCGGCTGAAGGCCGCCCACCTTCACCTCACGGACAGGCGCCGCAGTCCGCCGCGCACGCGTCGTAGGTGTTGGACGCTCCGCAGGACTCCGTCACCTGGCAGGTGCCATCCCCGCACACGGACAGGTCCGCGGCGCGCACGCGCGTGGTGAGCGGCTGGAAGCTCACGCCGCCCACCGTGCAGCTCGCGAACGCCGTTCCCGTCTGCGTGCACACGTCCGAGCAGCTCCCCACGTAGACAAGCGGCGCGCACGTCATGCGGGGCATCCCGGAGCCATCCACCACCGCGCACGCGCGCGTGGTGCTCTGGGTGGCGTCCAGGGGCGGGTTCTGGCTGCCCGCGTAGAGCCCCTGTCCCTGGAAGAGATTGCCGAAGAAGCACGACTCCGGCTGGGCGAAGGTGGCCAGCTCGAAGTCGGAGGCGGGGATCTCCTCCCCCAGCCCATCCCGCCCCAGCACGGAGATGGGCACGCTCACGCCGAAGGGATTGCTGTGCGCCGCGAGGCACGCGGAGACGATCTGCTGTTCAGCCACCGTCGCGGGCGCCCCACCGGCCCAGCCCGGCGCCAGGCCCAGCAGGCCCGTCCAGGTGTGCACCGTGTTTGTCTGCGCATCCGTGTACGTGCGCGTCTGCCCTTCCGGGACGGCGCAGCGCACGATGTAGCGCATGACCTCCTCCGCGAGCGCTGGATCCGCGCCGTACCACGACGCGAAGTCAATGGATGACAAGCCATTGAACGACAGCCCGTTGAAGGACAGCCCGTTGAAGGACAACCCGTTGAACGACAGCCCGTTGTACGAAAGGCTGTTGTAGCTGAGGGCCGCCTGCTCCTGCGTGGCCAGCGGATCTGCTGGCGCGGGCTCCCGGGCTCCCGGGTCACAGCCCGCTCCCATGACGGCCAGGGCCAGGCCCCACGCCCACCGGGAGAGCACTCCCACGCCACGACGACGCCCGTTCTCCACGTTCCCCATGTGTGCAACCTCCTGCTGCCGCGGGCGCTCCGGCCTCCACCCACGAACGTTTGGACAAGGAGGGCGTCAAAGACAAACGGGCGAGCAGCGCCCCCTCACGCACGAAAAGTGCGAGCACGTTGTACGTGCGGCAAGGCGCGAGAGGTGCGGGAAACGCGGGAGCGAAGTCAGGGCAGACACTCCAGGCGTCTGGGGTTGAACGCGTGGGCTGGCGTTCATCCAGGAACGTGAAGGCCGTGGCCCTCCGGGGCGAGGCGACGTGTCCCCACCCCGGCGCCACGGCCGTCCGTTTCTTCCGCCGAGCGGCTGGGATTACCGCTGGGCCTGGGTGGCGATCTTCACCTGGGCCTTGTTCAGCTTCAGGCTGCCCAGCTCGCGATTGATGTTGGCCAGGTCCGTCTGGGTGAGGCCTGGATCATGTCCGCCCGGAGGACCGCCGCCCTTGGGAGGCTTGCCTTCGGGGGCGACGGCGCCGCCTCGGTCCGGATCCACCAGGGCCGTGCCGCCACCGGCCTCCACGGACGACAGCGCCTTGAAGCCGGCGGTGGTGCTGGCCGCCTCCTTCTGGGTGAGCTGCTTCACCAGCGTGAGCTTCCCGCTGCTCCGGTCGTACCGGTACATGCGGGTGCCCCTGGCGCCCTCGTCCACCGCCACGTCCACGGAGCCGGTGGCCTTCGCCGCCGCCGGGCTTTCCAGGCGCTTCGCCGGAGCGAGCTTCACCGGGGTGTTCTGGGTCTTCTCCTGCTGGGCACCGGCCTGCGCCGCCGACAGGGCTGCGAACCCCACGGCCATCCTTCCCACTGCGGACTTCCAACGCGTGATCATGATTCCTCCCGGATCCCTTACGCGCGGCGGCGCGGATATTCGCCGGGACTCTATTCGAACGCGACCAGGTCCTGGACCCACCGGGCGCTGCCCTGCTTCAGCCACCGGGCGCGGGTGTCCCGGAGCGCCTGGGCAGGCGGGGTGCCTTGCCGCAGCGATTCCACCAGCGCCTGGAAGAAGGCCCCGGCCTCCACATCCGGAACCTCCGTGGAGGGCGCGACCACGGCCCGCGCGCCTGCCTGGATGAGCGCGGACGGAAGGCTCGACACCGCGTGGTAGCGCCACGCGCCCACGTTCGCGTCGCAAGCGGCCAGCATCACCACCGGCGAGCCCCGGAGCGTGTGTCCCTCCAGCTCCTCCGCGGTGAGCGCGTAGCGGCCGGCCGCGTCCGGCGACAGCGCCAGGAAGGCCGCGTCGGACACCGTGCCGGCGAGGCCGTGCGTGTGCAGCTCCACCTCCGTGGCGTCCTCCATCTCCGCGAGCACCGACTCCGGCGTCGCCGCGCGGCCCCGCAGGTGGACGTCGCCCGGCCCCGTCATGCCCTTCCACGGCATCAGGCGCGGCAGCCCCAGCGTCGCGGGCGGCTCCACGTCCGACACCACCAGCCGCTTCGGGGCGGGCGCCACGGCCGGGGCCTCCACGCGGTGGCCCCCCGGAGCCAGGTAGCTCCACGCCCGGTCCGCGGGCAGGAGCCCCGGGCGCCCCAGGAGGATGGGCTCCGCGAGCACCTTCACGACGCCACACCCCGCGAGCACCTGCAGGAGCGACTCTGGCACCGCGGGCACCTCTTCGCGCAGGGGCTGCTTGAGGGCGTGGAGGTACAGCCCGCTGCTCGCGCCGGTGGGGCCTCGGGCGACGAAGAGCATCCGTTCGTCCTGGCCGGCCAGCGCCAGCAGGCACGATGTGGGCGCGGTGCGGTCCACCTCCTCTGCGAGCAGGTCCACCGCGGGGCCCCACTCCTTCGCCCGGCCCGCGTCCATCATCAGCACGTGGTGGCTGTGGGCCCAGGCCTTGCGCGCCTCGATGTCGGTGGAGCGGTGCAGCGCCGAGCCGGTGATGACCCCGCGCAACAGCTTCTGGCCCTCCTCACGGTCGCGCTCGATGAGGATGCGCCCTTCGATGTGGTCCACGAGCAGCTTCTCGCCGGTCGTCAGCGACGGGTCCTCGCGCAGCACGCGGATGCGCTCGCGCACGCGGTCCAGCTCGCGGCCCGGCACCGTGGCGCCCTCCAGCCGCAGCAGGTCTCCCGAGACGGCGACCTCCATGAGCGTGGGTGCGGTGGGACAGGTGAGCGCGTCCTGCACCTCGCGCCGGGCCCGCTTCGCGTCCAGGTCCTCCACGAAGAGGAGCGCCCGTGCGTGGTGGTACTCCGACCGGCGCGCGCAGTCCTCCGGCGAGTGCTGGAGGTATTCGTCCAGGTAGGCGCGGGCCAGCGCCGGAGCGTGGCTCAGCCGCGCGCTCGTCACCAGGTCGGCCAGGAGCAGCTCTTCCTGGTACCAGCTGTCGCTCCGGAAGGCCTCCTCGAGCGCGGGACGCGCCAGCGACTCGGCCTCCTTGCGGCGATCCATGCGGTTGTAGAGCGCGGCCAGGTACCGCTGGAGGTCCACGCAGCGATATCCGAAGCCCGCGCTCCGGCACGCCGCCAGCCCGTTCTTGAGCGACGTCTCCGCCGTCTCCATGTCCCCCCGGTCCTGCGCCGCCTGCGCCCTGCCCCGGGCAAGCGGAGCGTCGTACCAGGCGGGCTCGCCGGACTGACGGACCAGCGCCGCCAGCTCGTCGACGAAGCGGTCCTCCTGGTGGAGCAGCAGGATGGCGCCCAGCAGCAGGTCGCGCTCGCCGGAGCGCCGCAGCCTCGCGAGGAACGCGTCCGCCTCCGCGCCCTCCAGCGAAAGCGTGCCGGCGAGCAGCTCGCGATAGGTGTTGGCCAGCGGGCCGCGCTTGTTGAAGTCCGCCGCCGCCACGCGCGCCACGTAGGCGCTCGCCGTCTTCGTGCGGGTGACGTCGTCCAGCAGCGCCGCCAGCGGGGCCAGCGCCTGCACGCGCTCCACGGACGAGGCCGCTCGCAACGCGTGGTAGAGGTACAGCCGCGCCAGGTCCGGGTTGCGCCGCGCCAGCGCGCCCGGGTACGGCGTGCCGTCCAGCGCCAGCTCCATGCCGGCCGCGTTCATGGCCTTCCACGAGTCCCGCCGCGCCAGCGCGCCCTTGCGCAGGCCGTCCGCGCGCTCGGTGGCTTCGGTGCTCCAGCCGGGCTCCTTCGCCTGCGCCACGCGGGAGAACTCCGCCGCGGCGGCCAGCTCCAGCGAGAGCGCCTGGAGCGCGAGGCCCCGGTTCCAGTGCAGCCGAGCGTCGTCCGGCGCGCTCTCCAGGCCCATCTCCACGAGCGTCAGGGCGCGCTCCGGCTGGGCACGGCCCAGGGCCGCCAGTGCCAGGTCACCCATGACGGCGGGCGACGCGGGCAGCCGCTCCAGGATGCGCTCCGCGCGCTCGAAGTCCCCGGCCGCGAGCCAGGCGGTCGCGACGCCGTGCAGGTCGCCCTTCGCCTCCAGCTCCGACAGGACCTTGAGGTCCAGCTCCGGCCGTCCGTCCGCGCCACCGCGCATCGTGCCCGTGGCGCGGTAGTCCGCGAGGCCCGGGTGACTGAGCCGGCCCTCCAGCGGGCGCGCGGCGGCGAGCGCGAAGGGCAGCGCTCGCGCGGTCTCCGTGGAGCGCCACGGACGTCCCACCCACAGCACCGCGAGCACCACCGCGGCGGCCGCGGCCGCGAAGCCCGCCACACGGCGGCGATCCCAGGCCGCACGGCCGCGCGGGCGAGCCGACGGGGACCGGGTCCTGGCATCGGGCACCGGTCCGGCCTGGCCTCCCGTCCCGGGAACGGCACGGAGTCCCGGCCCCGCCGCCGGAGCAGCGGGGCCGCCTTCTGAAGCGGGGGACGCCACGGACCGCGTCTGGGCTCCGGACGCGGCTCGCGCGTCAGCGGCGGCCTGCACGAGGAGGCTCGCCTGCACCTGGTCCTCCAGGCCGGCCTGGCACTCGGCGCAGGTCGCGAGGTGGGCCTGGAAGGCCTCGGCCTCTTCTGGCGGAAGCTCCCCGTCCACGAAGGCGGCGAGCTGTTCACACAAGACGGTCACGCCGGGCCCCCCGCGGTGCCTTCCCGGGCGAGGAGCAGCTCCTTGAGCTTCTTGCGCGCGCGGAACAGCCGGGTGCCCACCGTCATGGACGGGATGCCGAGCCGCCGGCCGATCTCCGCGTAGCTCTGTCGCTCCATGTCCTTCATGCGGACCACCTCGCGCAGCTCCGGGGGAAGCTGTTCCACCGCCTGCCACACGTCGTCCAACGTGTAGCGCGCCCATGTCTCCGGGGCGGCTACGGCCTCCGCCAGGGTGTCCCCCATCGCGTCGGTGAATTCCTCCTGGGGGTGGCGCCGGTCGTGCCGGCACCAGTCGAGGAAGCGTCGAACGAGGATGGACGCCAGCCACGCCATGGGAGGCGCGGACCGGTCATACGTATGAAACGCGCGGAAGGCCCGCTCGTAGGTCTCCTGCAACAGGTCCTTCGCGTCCGACGGGTTGCGGCCCCGGCAGAGGATGCGGGCCCGCTCCTCCAACGCCGGAGCGCACCGCGCGATGAGCGCCTGGAACTCCGCGGCGTCCTCACGGGAGGCCGAGGGCACCTCCGGTTCGGATGCGGAGGACTCCCCGGGCGGGACGGCGCGGGGCGATCGCGGGCGGAAGACCACGGGGGCGTTCCTAGCAGGAGCCGCCCCGCCCGCGAAGTCCGTCGACACCCTCCCAAGCGCTTCCCACCCGGCAGGTGGGAGGCCCGGGACGGCGGCCCGGAGGGCTAGCAGGAGCTCGTCCCCAGGCGGACGCCCGTGCGCACCCGGGTCTTGAAGACGCCCAGCGCCGCGCCAAAGCCCGTGACGCGCATCTTGCTGTAGCCGGTCCCGCCCGAGCCGATGTTGAAGCGCAGCACGCAGAACCCGTTCGGGAAGAAGAGGCCCGGAGGAATCCAGGTCCCGGTGGTGGTCACCGAGCCCAGCCCATACCAGGCGCCGTTCTTGTAGCCGAACGCGGCGCCGCCGATCGCCACGCCCTTGCAGGCGCTCTCGTTGACGGTGGACGCCGGGATGACCTCCACGAACGGCTGGGCGAAGTTGCCGGCCAGGCCGGTGACCTCCGTCACGAAGCGGTGCGGGCATTCCGTCTGATCATAGGACCCATCCGTGGAGGCCGCCGACGCGTCCTGATATCCGCACGTGGGGAAGACGGCCGTGACCGCCGCGCCGTCCGGCTGCGCCAGCACCACGGTCGAGTTCACGCAGGACTCGTCAATGGCCTGCTCCTGGCTGGCGATGGACTCCTCCGCGACGTCGGCGTCAGCGGTCCGCGGCGCCTCTTCCAGCGGGCCGCCACAGGCGGTGGCCAGCGAGGCGGCGAACACGAGCGCGGCGGTAGGCATGAAGCGCATGAGGGGGGCTCCGGGGCAGAGGGGAAGCCCGTATCCCGGGCTCCTCCCTGTTACGTCCGGTGTCGCGCTTATTCCCCCGCGCCATTTCCACGCCGTTTTTCGGCCGTGCTAAGGCACCGCGCGTGGACATCGAAAAGCCCTACCTGCTGTTCCTGGGAGATGTGAGGGATCAGCTCGCGGCCAAGACGGCCCACGGCATCGTGGACTGGCGGCCCGACTGGTGCGTGGGTCAGCTGCGCCTCCCGGGCTGCGCGGCGGACTGTGGCCTGCCGGACATGGACATCGCCCAGGCGAAGGCGAAGGGCGCGCGCACGCTGGTGGTGGGCGTGGTGAATCCGGGCGGCGTGCTGGCGGACGCGTGGGTGGACACGCTGGTGCAGGCGATGGAGGCCGGGCTGGACGTGGCCACGGGGCTGCACAAGAGGCTGTCCTCGTTCCCCGCCGTGGCCGCCGCGGCGGCGAAGCACGGGCGCAAGCTGCACGACGTGCGCTTCCCGGACCGGGACTTCGCCACCGGCCAGGGCACGAAGCGGCCCGGCCTGCGCGTTCTGACCGTGGGCACCGACTGCGCGGTGGGCAAGAAGTACACGGCGCTGGCGCTGGAGAAGGAGCTGCGTCAGCGCGGGTGGAAGGCGGACTTCCGGGCCACCGGGCAGACGGGCATCCTCATCTCCGGGCGCGGCGTGGCGCTGGATGCCGTCGTGTCCGACTTCGTCTCCGGCGCGGCGGAGTGGCTCACACCCGCGAACGACGCGGACCACTGGGACGTGGTGGAGGGCCAGGGGTCGCTGTTCCACCCCTCCTTCGCGGGCGTCACGCTGGGCCTGTTGCACGGCGCGCAGCCGGACGCGTTCATCGTCTGCCATGAGCCCACGCGCACGCGCATGCGCGGCGTGAAACACCCGCCGCCGTCCATCCAGGACGTCATCGACCGCACGGTGCTGGAGGGCCGGCTGACGAACCCGGCCATCCAGTGCACGGGCATCGCCATCAACACGGAGCACCTGGGCGAGGAAGAAGCGCTGGCGCTCCTGGAGGCCACCGGCCGGGCGCATGGCCTGCCCTGCGTGGACCCCCTGCGCACGGGCGCGGGCCCCCTGGCCGACGCGCTGGCGAGCCGCTTCCCGCGCGGGTGACACACACACCCTTTCCGAAAGCCTCTCCACCGGAGCGGCTCACGGTATATTGAGGACACCATGGGACGCATTTTCGAGACACGCAAGGCGACGATGTTCGCCCGCTGGAACAAGATGGCGAAGGTCTTCACGCGCATCACGAAGGACATCGTGATCGCGGTGAAGGCGGGCGGGCCGAACATCGAATCGAACCCCGCGCTGCGCCGGGCCGTGCAGAACGCCCGCGCGGCGAACATGCCCAAGACCAACGTGGACGCCGCCATCAAGCGCGCCAGTGGTCAGGACCAGGCCGACTACCAGATCCTCCTGTACGAAGGCTTCGCGCCGCACGGCGTGGGCATCCTGGTGGAGGCGGCCACGGACAACGTGACGCGCACCGTGGCCAACGTCCGCTTCCCCTTCACCAAGCTGGGCGGGAGCATGGGCACGGCGGGCAGCGTCTCCCGCCTCTTCGAGCGCATGGGCGCCATCCGCCTGGACGCCGAAGGGCTGAACGCGGAGGAGCTGGAGCTGGAGCTCATCGACCACGGCCTGGAGGAGATGGGCGAGACGACCGGCGAGAAGGGCGAGAAGCAGCTGCTCCTGCGCTGCAAGTTCGCCGACTTCGGCAAGCTCATGTCGGCGATTGAAGCCAAGGGCATCGCGACCGCGTCCACCCAGTCCGAGTACATCCCCCTGCCCGGCACGCTGAAGGAGCTGCCCGAGGACCAGGCCACGGAGGTGCTCAAGCTGGTGGACATGCTGGAGCAGGACGACGACGTGCAGCACGTGTTCCACAACCTCGCCTGAAGCAAAGGCATCCGGCCCCCGTGCGCACTCCCCGGGGGCCGGCGCCAGGCCCGCGCGTGCCGGGGTACGAGGAGGTCCATGGCGGACGAGGGTGACGGGCAGGACCTGCGGGACACGGTGAAGCGGCTGGAGGCGACGGTCGCGGCCCTGGAGACGCGGCTCGCGAGCCTGGAAGCCCGAGAGGCGCCACGCCCCGTGGCCTCGCCCGCGGTCGCCCCTGTGACGCCTCCGGTGGCCGCGCCCGAGCAGCGGGACCTGGAGGCGCACGTCGGCACCTACTGGTTGAGCCGCCTGGGCATCGTGGCGCTCATCATCGGCATCGCGTACCTCATCACGTACCACTTCGGGGAGCTGGGGGTGCTGGCGCGCGTGGGCGCGGGCTACCTGCTCAGCGCGGGGCTGGGCGCGTTCGGGTTGTGGCTGGCGCGGCGGCACCAGCTCTTCGGGCGCATCGTCTTCGGCGGCGGCCTGGCGCTCGCGTACTTCGTCACCTACGCGCTGCACTTCATCCCGGCGGTGCGGGTCATCGACAGTGAGGTGCTGGCGCTGGTGCTGCTGGCGGGGTTCGTGGTGGCCATCGTCACCATCGCGCACCGGATGCAGTCGGAGACGGTGGCGGGCATCGCGCTGTTCCTGGGGCTGCACACGGGGATGCTCAGCGACATCACCGCGTTCACGCTGCTGTCCACCACGCTGCTCGCGGCGGGTGCGCTGTTCTTCCTGGTGCGCAACCGCTGGGTCATCGTGCCCCTGTCCAGCCTGGTGGCGGTGTACAGCACGCACGTCGTCTGGGCGGTGCGCACGGGCCACATGGCGCCGGGTGCGCCCGAGAATGACCGGCTCCTGCTGAGCCTGGGCTTCCTCGCGCTCTACTTCCTGCTGTTCTCCGTGGCGCTGCTGGTGCGCCCGCGCGACCTGCCCGTGCGCGCGAGCCTCGCGTTCACCCTGCTCAACTGGGTGGGCCTGACGTCGCTGGGCGCGTACGAGGTCTCCCAGGAGCAGGACTCGCACCTCTTCGGCTTCCTCCTCGTCGTCGCGCTGGCGCATGGCGCGGGAGCCGTCGTGTCGAGGCTCCAGCGTGCTCCCGCGGCGCTGACGCACGCGTACCTGGCGCTGACGGCGGTGACCTTCGCGCTGGCCATGCCCGCGCGCTACGACGACGTCGCGCTGGTGGCGGCCTGGACGGTGACGGGGCTGGTCGCGGGCCTGGCCGCGCGTGGGGTGGAGTCCCCGGTGCTGGGGGGCGTGGGCGTGCTCATCCTCTACGTGGCGCTGGGTGCATGCGAATGGGAGACGCCGGGGCGCCTGACGTTGCTCATCGGGCTGGTGGTGGCGTTCGTGCTGGTGGAGCGCGGCGGGACGGTGCGCGTCGCCGGCCTGCCCGAACCCGAGGCCCGGACAGCCTTCACCGCCATCTGCGCGGCGGGCGCGGGGCTGTCGCTGGTGGCGCTGGTGGGCGCGCGGATGCCCGAGGGGCTCGTCACGCTGGGTTGGGTCATCGCCGCCTTCCTCCTCTTCGGCGTGGGCTTCGCGGTGCGCGAGCGCTGGTACCGGCTGGCCGCGTTGGCGGTGCTGGGGCTCGCCCTGGGGCGGCTGGTGCTGGTGGACGTGGCGAAGCTGCCGCCGGATCAACGGGTGCTCACGTTCATCCTGCTGGGCGTCATGCTGCTGCTCGTCTCATACACATACACGCGGCTGCGCGACCGGCGCGGGTGAAGACAGACACCGGATCGCACTAAACCCGTTAATCCGTTATGATGGAGGAATGCGCCGGTCCCGATTCGATGTGTTGCTGGCCGCCATTCACCCGCGATTGCTGGGCCTGATGGCCTGGGGCGTCTTCGCGACCCAGGCGGGCTGCGCGTCCCTCCCCGAGTCCGAACAGGATGACCTGGAGAGCACCACCGCCGCGGTCACCAGCGGGAACATCCTCTTCGTGGGCAACAGCTTCACGCACGGCAACGAAGAGCCTGTCTATTCGTACAACAAGGCCGCCGTCACCGACACGAACGGCTCCGGCCAGGGCGGTATCCCGGGCATCTTCAAGAAGCTGACCACGCAGGCCGGCTTCACGTTCAACGTGAGCCTGGAGACGGCCAGCGGACAGACGCTCCGGTGGCATCACACGAACCGGGCCCCCACCATCGGTCAGGCGACGTGGAACACCGTCGTGCTCCAGGAGCAGAGCACGACGCCGCTGCCCACCTCGCGCGGTGGCTCGCCCACGGCCTTCACGGATGCCGCGCGAGACCTGCGCACGCTGGTGCGCGCCGCGAACCCTTCCGCGAACCTGTACCTGTATGAGACGTGGTCGTCGCCCACCTCCGTGAGCGCGCAGGGCTATCCGAGCGGAACCGCGGGGCTCCAGGCGATGCAGACCGACCTGCGCGACGCCTACTTCAAGGCCTATCGCGACCTGGGCTTCACGGGCGTGGCCCGCGTGGGCGATGGCTACATGCGCGCGGTGGACCAGAATCTGGCCGACCCGAATCCCGCGGATGGCATCTCACCAGGGATGTTCAACCTGTGGAGCGCCCAGGACAGCCGTCACTCCAGCAAGTACGGCAGCTACCTGTCCGCGGCGGTGCTGTTCGCGAAGATCACCCAGGCGGATCCCCGCGGCCTCGCGACGGGCACGGGCAGCGCGGCGGCCGACCTGGGCATCAGCTCGGCCGATGCGGCGAACCTCCACCGCATCGCCTACGAAATCACCGCGCTGCCGGACCCGGTCGTGAACGTCCCCACGCGCCTGCGCGTCACCGGCGCGACCTTCACGGGTTCGGTGACGGGGGGGACACCTGCCAACGTCACCGGCAATGCACAGCTGGTATCGCTCACGACGTCGGAGGGCACGTTCACGAACCTCGTGGGCGCGACGGCCAATGGCATCACGAGCACCAACACGCCCAGTGCCCGGGGCACGGTGCCCGCGAACGCCAACGTGGCCTCCACCGGGCTGAGCATCCACGATGGCACGAACAACCTGAACACGGGCCACTTCCAGTTCGACACGGCCCTCACCACGAAGACGCGCTTCTTCATCGTGGACAGCACGCCCACGTCCACGACACTCGGTGACGACGCCACGGTCACGCTCGTCAACGCGTCCAGCCAGCCCGTGGGTAGCTACTCACTGGCGCTGCTCGCGAGCGACTTCACCGGCTCGGCGGCGGGAAACACGTCCACCGCGCTGGCGACCGTCTCGTACACCAGCGGCGTGGCGAGCCTCACAGGCAACCCGGTGGGCACGGTGCAGTCCAAGCTCGGGGGCGTGTCGTTCTCACTGGCGGACCTGGGCGTGACGGACGTCGCGAGCATCAGCAGCGCCACCGGACTACGCATCTCCAGCGCCACGCTGGACCCGAACGTCGTCGGGCTCTACACAGTCCCCTGACGAGCGCGGCCTTAGATGTCGGTCTCCTGCCGCTCCGTCACCCGATACTCCTGCCGGTAGGCCTTGCCCCCGCGCTCGAAGGTCTCCACCACGGTGGCGCCGTCCTCGGAGAGGAAGAGGCGATAGTTCGTGTCCGCCGTGGGGGTCGTCACTGCGTAGTTTCCGAAGGGGAGCCTGAAGACCACGCGCGGGGGGCGGTCTGGACAACAGGCCGTCAACAGCGTGGAGGCCAGGGCACTCGTCAGCATGCCCGCGAGCACGATGCCGAGCTTCCTCATGGCTGCCGCTGGAGGCTGACGTTCCGGTAGAGTTCTCCCGTGCCTTCGGTCGGCTCGGCTTCAAAGAGCGTGGCCTTCGCGAAATCGCCGGTCGCGCCCGCCTCCGGCCGCACGGCCCACACGTTGTAGACGGCGCCAATGGGGCCCGTGCCCTGCGCGGGGATGATGGAAACACCATCCGCGGTGGCCGACACGAGCCGCAGTCGGATGCCTTCGGCTTCATCATTCAGCGGATCACACACCCCGCCCTGAAGCTTCGCGCCCGCGAACAGGGGCCAGCCCAGCGCGAGTCCCGCGCAGAAGAGTGCCGTTGAAGCGACCTTGCGACGATGCGAAGAAGGAATTGGCATGGGATGGAAGCCTGACCCAACTCCCAACCCAAGCACCAGTGACTCCGGGGACAAGCTAGCCTTCGCGCACCCCTCCTTCAGGAGCCCTCATGAGCCTCGCCTACCGTCGACAGAGCACCCTGCACCGGGGCTGCACGCTGAGCTGGTTCGTGGAGGGAGACGGTCCCCCGGTGGTGATGATCCAGGGGGTCGGAGTTGGCGCCGCGGGATGGCGGCCACAGGTGGAGGGCCTGGCTTCCCACTTCCGGTGTCTCTGCCTGGACAACCGGGGCTTCGGCGCCAGCCAACCGCCAGGCGACGCGCTCACGGTGGAGATGATGGCGGACGACGCGCTTGCCTTGATGGACGCGCAGGGATGGGAGAGCGCGCACGTCATGGGTCACTCGCTGGGCGGGCTGGTGGCGCTGTACCTCGCGCACCAGGCACGCGAGCGGGTGCGCAGCCTCGCGCTGCTGTGCACGTTCGCGACGGGCGCGGTGCCCACCCGCCTCGCGCCGGGCCTGTTGCTCATGGGATTGCGGACCCAGCTCGGCACGCGGCGCATGCGGCGCCACGCCTTCCTCCGCATGGTGCTGGCGCCCGAGGAGCTGGCCCACGCCGACAAGGATGCGCTGGCGGAACAGCTCGCGGAGCTGTTCGATCATGACCTCGCGGATCAGCCGCCCGTGGCGATGCGCCAGTTCCGGGCCATGCGAAGCGCGGACGCAACCCCGTTCCTCCAGGGACTGGCGGGTCTGCCGACCCTGGTCGTGAGCGCCACGCACGATCCCATCGCGCCCCCCACCGCCGGGCAGGCCCTGGCGGCGGGAATCCCTGGCGCACGCTTCGTGGAGATTCCCCATGCCTCGCACGGCGTGCCCCTGCGCTTCCCGGACCGCGTCAACGCGCTCCTGAAGGAGCACCTGGACGCCGCAGAGGGCCCCCTCCAGTCCGCACGGTCCGGCTACGAGTGCTCATGAAAAAGGGGCGCACATTTGCCCGTCCGCGAACCACTCGCCTATCCTTGAAATCGAGTAAAAACCACTAAGTCGAGGGAACTGAAATGCGAATGGTCGTCGTCGCCGGGCTGATGGCTTTCGGGCTGCTGGTGGGATGTGGCGGGGTCGAGGGTGAAGAAATCCTGCCGCGCGACTCCGATCCGAGCAGTTCCCCTGGTCAAACCCGAGACGCCTCCTTGATTGACCACTGCACTTTGGCCCTTTGGAACTGCCTTGAGATTGCGCAGCTAGACGAGGCAATGCAGGAGCGTTGCTATCAAGCTTACGATGGCTGCGTTGGACCCCACTGGTGACTTCCCGAGTCCTCACGGGCGCGAAAGGTAGAGCGCGAGCCGCGTTTCCATCACGGCCCGCTGGGGCGTCCCTTTCATCTCTCCCGCGATGAGGTTACGGCTCGCGGGTGACCTGCGTCCATGGCCACCACGTTGGCGGCATGCTGGAGCTGGCGGGAGGCGCGCTCCCCCAGCATCACAACATCTTGGGTCACCGCGCCCAGCGACTGCACCAACAGGGGCACCTGCTCCACGGCTGCCTCGTGCTTCGGCTGCCGGCACGACAGCAACTCAGTACGGAGCCACGGGCTCCAGGGCGCCAACATCGCGCCCCTCGGGGTCTGACACCGTCATGAAGCCTGGGTAGCTGCTCATGCCCGGCAGAAGGGCAGTCATCCGAGCAAACTGGTCTTACAGACACACAGCGCGGCAGAGGGGGGCATTGCTAGATGCCCCGTTCGCTCTCACTTTGGTTCCCATCTGGGTTTGGCTCGCGGGTCTTGTCAGAACTGGTATGGGCAAATAGTTCCTCCCGCAGGCCGGACTCGATTATTTGAGTAGACACACCAGAGCACCCCGTTCGCCCACCGATTCTCAACCAAGGTCGCGGGGCCCACAGCCGGAGTGTTGGTGGGTTCCGTCCAGCCTGGCGGGACAATTACATCCGACTCTGGCTGTCGTGCCTGCCAAGTGCTATTAGCTGCCTGATTCATTCGCTGACGGGTGTCCTCCATTGTTCGCTGCGTGAATTGGCGCAATTGCTCGTTGGCTTCGGCAATCTGCTGGCTCTGCTGCTGGTAGCTCGCATTGGCTTGAGCCTGCTGATACAAATATATCTGAAGCTCGGCCCCGGTCATTGCGTCACGGTAGCCCCTGTAGACTCTCTTCTCGTCGTAGCACTCGATGCGAGTGGGCGTCAGGTGCCGCTGCCACACGCAACTCTCATCGCCAACCATGAAATAGCCACCCTGGCTAAACGCTGGCGAGGCGTAGTGGGACGAACAGCCTACGAGCCATAGCGAAGAGATGAATACCGCGAAAGCCCTCATGCCAAGTCCTCCTTCAATTGTGCCTGCGAGCAGCGACGCCCGAATGTAGCGAGATCGAGACGAAGCATTGGGTTCGCGAGACCGTACTACACTAAAAAGCCAAGTGTGTCGGGCAGCGACGGCCTCAAGGCGACGCCTGACCGTAACGGCTGCGAATTCTTGCCGGTTGAGCAGCTTCAGAAATTCAAGTCCCCCCCTGTGTCAGGGAAATTGTCGCCTCGGCTGTCGGGCCGAGATGGCGACGCCCTGGGGGCGAGCGCAGGCAGGAAGCAGTGCCGGGCACGGATCCACGGCTCTGAGGGGGCTCGGCATTGGTGCTCGGCAATAGGCCGTGGCCTCCACAGCGCATCGAGCGACACCACGCCCCGAGGTGGCGCTCGGCACGGGCAGCCCCACGGCCCGAGGTGGCGCTCGGCGCGGGCACTGGCGGCCACCGCGCTCTTGGAACCGGTGGTCGCGTACAAGCGCAGCTTCGCGTTGTTCACCGGAGCGCCCAGTCCCACGAAGTCGAAGCGAAGGAAGGATTCGGCCGCGGGCGAGGAGTCCGCGCGAAGCCGCGTGGTGTCGCCGTAGTTCGTATGCTCCAGGCTCCCGTTCGTCCGCGCATCGGCGCTCGCGATGGCGTAGTTCGTCAGGCCCGGCGTCCCCCCCAGGATGTACCCGCGCGAAGTGCATCCTGTGTGCCCATGAAACAACGTCTCGGACGTATCACCGGGCGACAGTCACGAATCACCCCAGGGAACTCCGGGTGTGTCCCAGGGCAGCCGCCCTCCCATGCAGTGGAACATGCCGTTGGCCTATGCTCCCGCCGTCCTCTCCGCCACGCCCCCAGCCCCCATGAGCCAAGACGTCACGCCCCCTGTCTCCGTGAAACACGGTCCGCTCGGACCGCTCGCGCTGTGCCTTTCCGGTGGGGGGTACCGCGCGGCGGCGTTCCACCTGGGGACGCTGCGGTTCCTCGACACCGTTGGACTTCTGCCCGATGTCGTGGGGCTGTCCACGGTGTCCGGCGGCACGCTCACGGGTCTGGCCTGGGTGGTGAGCCAACTGGACGGCAAGCCGTTCAAGGCGTTTCACGAGACGTTCTCGGCATATCTGCTGCGGACGAATGTGATTGCGGAGGCCCTGACCGGACTGACCTCCAACCGCGACCACGGCAGTCATGCCTGGGCCAGCCTCATCCGGTCCGCCGCGGACGTCTACGCCCGGCCCGACTTCCTGGGTGACCGGCGCTTCGGCGAGGTCCTGGACGCGGGGGGTCTCCAGTTCCAGGAGGCCATCTTCAACACCACCGAGTTCCACACCGGCCTGGACTTCCGCTTCCGGCGCAGCAACAACCCGCTCACCGTCCTGGGCAACAATGGCTACCGGATGCCGCGCCCGGTGGCCAGCCACGTCCGGCTGGCGGACATCGCCGCCGCGTCGTCGTGCTTCCCGGGCGGCTTCGAACCGCTGGTGTTTCCGCAGCAGTTCCACTGGCCCCAGGGCTACCCGCTCGACACCGCGCTCGCGGCCCTGGGGCCGGGCTTCCAGAGTGGCCTGCCGCTGATGGATGGCGGCATCTATGACAACCAGGGCATCGACAGCCTGCTGCTCGCGTTCAACAAGACGGAGCCGCCGCCCACGCTGGTCATCTCCGACGTCAGCGTGCAGAGCCCGGAGATGTACAACGTCCCGGAGAACCCGACGAAGCGCGGCTGGGTGACGCTGAACGGCGTCTCCTGGTTGGCCTATGGGCTCTTCTTCCTCACCCTGCTCTCCGCCGCCATCCTCGCGTGGCGCGGGTTCGAGACCGCCCGCGAGGGCAACTGGGAGCCTCGGGACTACTTCCTCTATCTCATCCCCGGCGTGTTGACGGCGTCAGTGGCGACGGCGCTGGTCTGGGTGCGGGCACGGCTGACGGATGTCATCACGCTGGTGAAGCGGCAGATGGACCTGGATGTCTGGCCCTCGTTCAAGAAGCTCACCGTGCTGGAGTTCGCGCAGATGCTGGTGCTCCGCGCGACGTCACTGCTGGCGCTGACGTCCAAGGTGTTCATGAAGCGGGTGCGAGGGCTCGTCTTCGGTCAGGTGTATGGAGACTCGCGGTTCAAGGACCGGCGCATCTCCAACCTCATCACCGCGCTCACGGTGGACCGGCCCAACCTGTTCGCGAAGCACCCGTGGCTCAAGCCCGGCGCGCACCTGGTGGCCGTGGGCACGCAGGCCTGTCAGATGCCCACCACGCTCTGGTTCACGGATGCGGGCCAGTTCACCACCGTGGAGTCCGCGGGCGCGGCCACCATCTGCTACGTGCTCTTGCGCCACCTCGTGGAGCACCACGCCGGACAGTACGAAGCGCCGGGCCAGCCGTTGAATGCGCTGTACCAGCGCCTGCGCCAGGAATGGGCGGTGCTCAATCAGGCCGGCGCTCCGTCACAGGAGCGACAGGCCGTGGCGGCCTAGCATCCCCGGGGTTGCCGGATGCGTCGGGTTTCGCGTGCATCGGGGGATGCCATGAGTAGGATTCTGGCAGCCCCAGCCCGGAGACCCGATGGCATCCCCCACCGACACGCAGGACCCGTATGAGCGCATCTACCGCGTCTGCGAACAGGTGCCCTCCGGACAGGTGGCCACCTACGGAGACATCGCCACCATCGTCGGCGGTGCCTGTGATGCGCGCACCGTGGGCCATGCGATGGCGGCGCTGGGGTCGCGAGCGGCGAGCGTGCCGTGGCAGCGCATCATCAACCGCACGGGAGGCATCAGCACCTCCGGCCACCGCCAGCGCGAGCTGCTGGAGGCCGAGGGCGTCGCCTTCGATGACGCGGGCCACGTGCGCATGGACGCGCACCACTGGAAGGGCCCGAGCGAGGCCTGGGCACGCGCCCACGGCTTCAGCGTGTTGCCCCCGCGTGACGCGCCCGCACCCTCTGCGCAGCTCAAGCTCTTCTAGTCCTCACGGACCGTCCGGGCGACCGGACACGAGGGGAAAGCGCTCGGTGGCTTGCCTGCTTTTCAGAGCGGAATAAAGGCGGCAGCCTCAGGTCCTCGCCCACTGCTTGGACCTCCGAAGAATGTCTTCTCCCCTGCTCCGCTGGGGCCTCGTGCTCCTGTTCTGTCTGCTGGCACCCGTCGGGTTCGCGAAGGAAGCCAAGGTCCGCAGGGCCAAGGCGAAGGCCCCGCGATTGGTGCGGATCCACAGCGGCCACCGGCTCCATCGCGACGCGGCGGCCGCCTTCGAGCGCATGGCCGCGGAGGCGCGCACGGCGGGACAGCCCCTGCTCGTCACGAGCGGGTGGCGCTCGTATCAGCAGCAGCGCTTCCTGTGGCGCCGCTACCGCAAGGGCCTGGGGCCCAAGGCCGCGCGGCCGGGCCGCTCCAATCACAACCGGGGGCTCGCGGTGGACCTGGTGGTGGGCAGCGAGGAAGCATCCCCCACGTATGACTGGCTCGCGGGCAACGCGTGCCGCTTCGGCTTCCGCCGCACCGTGGCGTCGGAGCCGTGGCATTGGGAGTACCGGCCGAAGAGCACCTCCGCACCCGAGGACGGCGTGGACTGTCTGGGCCGCCCCCTGGACGTGGAGCCCTCGCCCGCGGTGGTCCGCCAGGACGCGAGCTAGGCCAGGCGCGGCGGCAGTTCCACGATGAACCTCGCGCCGTGCCCCGGATCACTCTCGACGCGGATGCTTCCTCCGTGTGCCTCGACGATGCGTCGAGTGATGAAGAGCCCCAACCCGAGCCCTCCGTAGTTGCGTGAGGCGGCACGCTCGAAGCGTTCGAAGATGCGCGCCTGGGATTCGAAGGGAATGCCCATGCCGTGGTCCTCGACGGTGAGCCGCGCCTTCCCCGCGCGCCGGGCCACCTCCATCCGGATGGGATGCCCCGCGCCATACTTCATCGCATTGGTGAGCAGGTTGAGCATCACCTGCTCCATCCGCAGGCGATCCCAGCGGCCCCAGACCGGCTCGGGGGCCACCAGCTCGAACTCGCAGCCCGCCTTCTGGAGCGGCTCCTCGACGTGGCCCGCCATGTGCCGGGCGACCGTCACCAGGTCCAGCTCCTCCATGCGCAGGTCGAGCCGCTTCTCGTGGACGCGTGAGACGTCCAGCAGGTGGTCCGCCAGATTCGACAGGCGTTGGAGCTGATCTTCAAAGACCTCCAGCATCCGCGTCACCCGCTCCGTGGGCAGGGGCCGCTTCCCCAGGAGCAGCACGGACTCCATCTGCTGGACCCGCAGCCGCATGGAGGTCAGCGGGGTCTTCAGCTCATGGGAGGCAATGGACAGGAATTCGTCCCGCGCGCGGATGGACTCCTGCGCCGAGCAATAGAGCTGCGCATTGTCGATGGCGAACGCGGCCCTTCGCCCGAGCTCCTCCGTCAACGTCAGCTCCTCCGGCGCATACGTGCGCCCTGGATCTGGGGAGAGGAGGTACAGCACGCCCAGGGTGCGGCCTCGCGCCTGGAGGGGCACCCCCAGCGAAGGCCGGTCCTGGAGCGATCTCAGCTCCTCCGTCAGCGCCTGGGAATCCCACAGGCCCGGTGACGCTTCGGACACCTCCGATTCTCCCGTGGCCAGCACTCGGGCCGGACCGTGGCGGGCGTCCGGGTCCTGCGGGTGGCGTCGCAGGAACTCCCGCACGCTCGCGGCACGGGCCGGCGAACGGTCCGCGACCGCCACCGGCCGCAGGCCCACGCCGTCCGTCCGTATGAAGAAGACACACAGCTCCGCCAACAGGGGCACGGCCAGCTCGGCGACGCGCTGGAGCGTGGTTTCTGGGTCGAGCGAGGCCACCAGCTCGCGGCTCGCCTCGGCCAGGAATTGCTGGGACACCTCCATCCGCTTGCGCTCGGTGATGTCGGTGGCGATTCCACAGAGCGCGTAGGCCGCCCCATTGGCGTCGAGCAGCGGGAACTTCTGCGTGAGGTGGACGTGGATCCCATCGTCGTGCAGGAGCCGCTCCTCCCGTTGCACGGGGACCCGGCTCTGGAAGATGTCCCCGTTGGCCTCGTGCAGCGTCTCCGCGATGTCCCGGGGAAAGACGTCGAAGACCGTCTTGCCGGCGACCTGTTGCCGGGTGCGGTGGAAGAGCCGCTCCCACTCGCGGTTCACGAACAGGAAGCGCTCCTGCGTATCCAGGAGGAAGAACACGGTCGGCGCGTTGTCCAGGATGGCGCGCAGCCGCTGCTCGCTCTCCTGCAACGCCTCCGCCGTTCGCTTCCGCTCGGTCACGTCGATCAGCACCGCGAGCGAACGGACCATCTTGCCGGAGGTGTCCCGCTCCACGATGGCGGACAAGAGGACGTCGATGACCTCTCCGTTCTTCTTCACGATCTGGTACGGCACGTCCCTGCACGACCCGGTCTTGAAGTACTCAGGCAGGACGACCTCGAGGGCGTACCGGCGGGACTCCGGCGTGAGGAACTCCACCGATTCGCGCCCGAGCACCTCCGCGCGCTCATAGCCCAGCGTGCTCAACCAGTAATCACTGACGCTGATGAGCCGCCCGCGAGGGTCGATGGATTGCATCATCACGGGCGTGCTGTTGTAGAGCGACCGGTACTTCTCGGTGCCCTCGCGCGCCACGTCCTCGGCCCGCTTGAAGTCGGTGACGTCGCTGACGACGGAGACGCCGCCGCGCACCCTGCCGGCCCCGTCGAGAACCGGGCTGGAGCTGACGTGCAGCCAGGTCCCCGCCGGCCTTGAGGCATTGCGCAGGAAGACCTCCGCGCGGCTGACAGCCTCGCCCCGGAGGGCCCGGCTCATGGGCAGGAGCTCGGACGGATAGAGCGTGACCTGGTCCGGCAGGTAGAGCCCGTAATGCATCGGCCACCGGCTGACCGGCTCGTCGGTGGGCCCCATGCCCAGGATGTGTTCCCCCTTGGGGTTGAGGAACACGAGGTGCTGGTGTTCGTCCGCCACCAGCAGTCCCTCGCCCATGCTGGCGAGCACGGCATCCAGGAGGCTGCCGTGCCCTGGCGGTGGGGCTCGCGGGGGCGAATGCGCTGGGCTGTCGTGCAGGCGGGCCATGGGACGCGTGAAGGGGGCGGACTCTTCCCTCATTAACGATGGGGGCTCGCCCGCCCATGCGCCAGACGCCGCCTCCCTCTCTGCAGCCGTCGAACAGACAATGCCCCCTTCCACTTTTACGGATTGGACAAGAAATCCATGCTTACGACTAGGATTCCGGACCGTGACTCCCTTCACGATGGTGCACCTGGCACTCAGCGGAGCGTTCACCATGCTCGCCCTGGTGCATTTCGCCACCTGGGTGGCGGTGCGTTCGCATCGCGTCCAGCTGTGGCTGGCGTGCGGCTTCCTGGGCTTCGCGGTCATCAGCATCACGGCGGGCCTGACGCGCGAAGAGGCGACGGCGACGCTCACGGACACACGCCCGTGGCTGCTGCTGGGAGCGCTCACCTCGATTCCGCTGCCCTACATCCTGCTGCGTGTTGTCTGGTCGCTGCTGGACCTGCCACTCACTCGCTGGCGGCGGGTGATGCTGGGGGTGGCGGTCGCACTGGGCGCGGTGCGGGTGCTGGCCGTCGGGGTCTCCCTGTACGCGGCGCCCGTGGAGGGGCTGACCGCGGAGCAACTGGCGCGTGAGACCGCGAGCCTGGGGCTGCCCCTGTTCTGGCTGCTCGCGGCGGGCGTGGGCGCGACCTGGACCGTCGAAGCGGCGCGGTTGCTGAAGCGGCGGGGCGCGATGGCCGTGGCCGTGCTCACCGCCGCGCTCTGTGCGCTGGCGCTCCTGCTGCGTGAGCTCGCGGTGGACATCGGGTGGGTGGACGGGTTCCACGTGCTGCCGCTGGTGGGGCTGCCATTCCTCCTGCTGTCGTCCACGGCGCTGGCCATCCTGACGGCGCGCTCGTTGCGCGGCGCGGACCTGGGAACGGGCATCCACCGCTACCGGCGGCTCTCACGGCTGGGACGTGGCGGCATGGGCGAGGTGTGGCTCGCGCTCCGGACCGGCCGCGCGGGCTTCCACCGGCTGGTCGTCCTCAAGCGGATGCTGGACGACGAGGCCGGGGAGGAGGCGGAGGCCGCGGAGATCCGGGTGCGGCGCTTCATCGGCGAGGCGCGCACCTCCGCGCGCCTGCACCACCCGAACATCGTCTCCGTCCACGACCTAGGGCAGGTGGACGGCGCGTGGTTCATCGTCATGGAGTACCTGAGCGGCGTGAACGTGCTGGAGCTCGTCCAACGCGCCACGACGGCCGGGGCGCTGCCGCTGGAGGTGATTGTCGAGCTCTGTCAGCAGGCGCTGCGCGGGCTGGCCTACGCCCACGAGCAGGGCGTCACGCACCGGGACATCAGCACGGACAACCTGGTCGTCTCCTTCGACGGCGTCGTGAAGGTGGTGGACTTCGGCATCGCCCAGAGGACCGGTGCGCTCCCGGAGCAGCGCACCGGAAGGGCACCTCCAGCCCCCGGCGACGGTCGCCTCACCCAGGTGGGCGGCATCATCGGGAAGCTGGCGTACATGCCGCCCGAACGGATGGAGGGCGCCGAGGCGACTCCCTCCGGGGACCTGTTCGCGCTCGGCTGCGTCCTCTTCGAGCTGCTCACGGGCAACCTGTCGCGGGTGATGCCTCCGGCCCCGGGGCAGGTGAAGGCCGTGGAGCGGGCGGACGCACTCGAAGCCTCACGGGTGCTCCGTGGAGTCCTGGAGGTGGCGCTCCATCCGGACCCGGCTCACCGCTTCGTGAACGCCAATGCCTTTCGCCAGGCGCTGGAGCCGGCGCGCCAGGAGCTGCCAGCGGTGGACCTGGCCGGCTGGCTGCGTTCACGGTTCCCGGAGCGCTGGGCCCGTGAGCAGCGATTGCTGGCACTCGGCGACCCCACTCCCGCGGAGGTGGAGGCCTTGCTTCGAAGGCCGCCGCCGTCCATGGCGGCGACCCTCGTCGCGAACACGCTCGAAGTCGATTCGACCACGGAAGTCCTCGCGCCCAGGCCGGCGGCCGGTGAAGCAACCCTGCCGCTTCGGCCCAGGCGCTGAGGCTCACTGAAGGGCTTCGAGCAGGGCCGCCTGGAGCGCCTTCCGGTTCTCCGGGAAGCGCTGGTTGGGATAGGGCCGAGCGCCGCTCAGGAGGGCTTCGAACTGCTTGTACATGGGGTCGGAGCGTGCGGGCTCCTGCTGATAGAAGGCGCGGTTGGCCTGGAGCAGGTAGCGGGGCCGGGTGCCCTGGGGGCCGTCCTCACTGAAGGCGATGAGGCTGCGCGTTCCGGGGTCCTGCATGAACGACGTGAAGGCCCGGGCATCCTCCGCGCACGTCCCGGTGCAGTTTGCGTTGAGCACCAGCGCGTCCACGAAGACCGCCGGCGCCGAGCCCGCGCCCAGCGGAACCGAGATGACCTCCGGGAGCGGCATGGAGGGCTGTGACTGGAGGATGTAGAACAGGCGCTCGGTGTAGCCCATGAAGCCGTTGGCCTGCTCCTGGGCGAAGGCCACTTCCGCCACCGTGTTGTCCGCGTAGCTGCCATCCAGGCACGGGTTGACGCCCGCTTCGAGCGAGCAGCTGTCGACGACGTCCGCGAACGCGTTCAGCGTCGGTGAGTCGAGCGGCAGCGAGATGGCGCTCGCGAGCGCATCCCCCGGATGCGTGTCCGCCCAGGCATCGATGTACGAGGAAGGCAGCGTCCAGCTCCCGTCGAGGTTCGTCGCCAGGGGGCGCTTGCCGGGCGCGGCCTCGCGAAGGATTCGCACGAGCGAGGCGCTGTCCGTCGCGGACCGGATGTTCGTGGTCCGCGAATAGACGACGTTGGTGCACAGGTAGGTGGGCACGCCGTACTTCTCGCCGCCAATGCTGACGGCCTCCTCCGCCGCGGAATGCACGACACCCACTTCCAGCGCGACCGGCTGGATCCACTTCTTCTCCGCGAGCGAGCCGAGGATCAGCGTGTCCACCTCCACCACCTGGGCGGCCCCGGTCCCCGTGCCGAGCAGCTGGTTCAGGGTCCCACCCTCAGCCAGGTCATAGACATCCAGGTTGGCGTCGAACACGACGTCCAGGTCGATGTCCGGATGGGCCGCTTCGAAGTCGGACTCCAGCCGCTGCTCCAGACGGGCGAAGCTGTCCCCCGCCGAGTCGGGGATGTATGGGAACAGGACCGCCTTCAGCGGACGCTTGGGAGTGGGGTCGGGATCAGACGACTCCGAGCAGGCGCTCAGGACCAGGACGGCGGGGCAGATCAATGCTTTCCAAGTCATTGCAGGTGACCTCTGTGAGGGAATGCCCGCTGACGCGCGAGCGCGCGTCAATCTACCCAAAGTGGGTATTTCAACGGCGGTCCCCGCGGTTCATAAATACTCTCATCCGTGGCCTCGGACGATCGACAACCGGGGTCTGCCTGCACCCATGCAAAGGCCATCAAGGCACCTCTGGCGCGCGCCGGAATCGCGATAGCCTTTGTGCCTCGTCTCCCCGGGGGTTTGATGCCGTCGACATTCACGTGGCTGGACCATTCCGAGCACGATCGGCGGCGCGTGCTCGAAGCCGTGGACCGCTTCAAGGAAACCGACACCCGGGACGAGCTGGGGCTCGGTGCCATCCGCGACACCTTCGCGGACCTGCTCTTCCCGGGGACCAGCACCATCCAGACGCGTGCGCGCTACTTCCTCTTCGTGCCCTGGATGTATCGCCAGCTGCATGAGAAGCGGGTGACGGCGGACAAGGTCATGGCCCGCGCTCGCAAGGAGGAGATCCTCCTGCGGGACGCGCTGCTCCAGTCCGAGGACACCGTGGGTGTCCTCGGGAAGGTCGCGGGCGCCGCCCTCAAGCGCCTGCCCAGCAACGTGTACTGGCAGGGCCTCGGCGCCTGGAAGATCCGCCTCTATCCAAGCTCGCAACAGGAGTACCACCGCTACTTCGAGCGCCTTCACTCGGCGGACGAGGGCGGCCGCGACGATGATGGAGAGTCGCTCGATGGCGGGCGGATGGCCCCCTGGCATCTCCACCTTCCCCCTGCCCCGGACACCTTCCCCGAGGGCGCGGATTTCGAGCTGCGCCCCGACGAGGCCCGGTACATCGCCGAGCGCATCTGCTTCTCCGCTCCGCGGTCACTCCTCGCGTTCCTGGTGCTGAGAGGCAAGACGGTGGACGCCGACCATCCCTGGGCCCATCCCCAGCTCGCCGAGTTCCCCGCCCACATCCAGGAGCTCCTCCACCATGGCCAGCTGCTCGCGGAGTCCCTCCACGGCGCGGCCCTGCTCTACAACCTCATGCTCGCGGAAGAGCTTCCTCCCGGTCCCCACAAGGACGAGCGCACCGAGACCTTCCGTCAGGAGCTGGAGGCCTGGGTGACCGAGCTGCAGCCGCGCGGCGATGCCCTCTCCCGTTGGAAGCGCGCGGACTTCTGGTCCCTGGTCCAGCAGCACACCCGCGTGAGCGGGGCCACCCACCGCTTCGTGGAGCAGTGGCAGGAGCACGCGCCCTGGCAGAGCCTGCAGCGCGCGGCCGACGATGCAGCGGTGCGGAGGCTGGTGCGCGACCGCGAGCGCCAGTTGAAGGGAGCCCGGGCCCGGCTTGGAAACCCGCGAGCACTCGAGCTCTGGAACGGGGCCTCCGGCGTGGGCCGCCTGGACTACCGCTGGCGCAGCGCCGCCCGCATCCTGATGGACATCCACGCCGGACTCGGAGGCCGCCATGCTCGCGCCTGACACGCGAAGGGTCCTGCTCGAGGCGCTCAAGCCCCCGGAGGGCTTCCGCATCGACCGCGCCATCGCGACCACCTACACGCTCGACCTGATGGCCATGCTCACCGCGCCGCTGGCCTTCTCCCTGTTCGATGGGATTGGGGGCAAGGCGGACGCGTCGAGCAGCGCGGAGGCCAGCGAGCATCTGAACCCGTTCGCCTTGCTGAAGGCGGTCCGCGCCCACGCCGAACGCACCACGGTCTTCTGCCAGAGCACCCGCATCTCGGCGCCTCCCAGGTACCAGCGACTCCTCGCCTACCTGGAGGACTCCGTCGTCGAGGTGAACGCACCGAGCGAAGGCGGCGTCTTCCACCCGAAGCTGTGGGCGCTGCGCCTCGTGGGCAGCGACGGAGAGGTGAAGTACCGGGTGCTCTGCCTCTCACGGAACCTCACGTTCGACCCCTCCTGGGATACAGCGCTCGTCCTGGACGGCGACCTGGCGGACCGGCAGCGAGCCTTCTCCGCGAACCGGCCACTGGCGGACTTCTTCCGCGCCCTTCCCTCCCTCGCCGTGCGCCCGCCCCCGCAGCGGGTGCTGGACGACGTCGCGCGCATCGCCAGCGAACTGGAACGGGTGCGCTTCGAGCTTCCGCTGCCCTTCGAGGAACTGCGATTCCATCCCCTGGGCCTGCCCGGCTACACGCGTCACCCCCTGGAGACGGCACCCCGGACGCTCATCGTCTCTCCCTTCGTCACCGCGCCCGCACTCGAGGAGCTCGCGGAGGGCGGAATCCTCGTCTCCCGCATGGATGAGCTGGCGAAGCTTCCTCCGGAGAGCCTCGCGCCGTTCGAAGTGCACGTGCTGCACGACGGCGCGGAGATGCTGGAGTTCGGCGACACGGGAGAGGCGCCCGCTCGCGGAGGCGAGGACTCACCGCCCCCGTCTGGCCTGCACGCCAAGCTGTTCGTCCAGGACGAGGGCTGGAACGCTCACGTCTGGACGGGCTCGGCCAATGCCACGAGCGCGGCGTTCCACCAGAACGTCGAGTTCCTCGTGCAGCTGACGGGGAAGAAGAGCCAGGTCGGCATCGATGCCCTGCTCGACGGTCGCCAGGGGGAGCCCGGGCTGCGCGCCCTGCTCGCCTCATGGACTCCGCCGGACAAGCCCGCGGAGGAGGACTCCTCCGCCAAGGCCCTGGAGGAGCGACTGCGCGTCGCCCGCAGCCAGCTGGGCCGGGTGACCTGGATCGCCGAAGTCACGGAGGGCCCCGACGGGTTCGCGACGCGCCTGCGCTCCGAGGGGCCGGTCGTGATTCCAGCGGACCTCACCGTGAGCGTCTGGCCCATCTCGCTTCCCCGGGACACCTTCGCGCGTCCGCTCGAGTCGCATGCGGGACACGCGGGCGTGGACTTCGCGGCGCGCAGCTTCGAGGCGCTTACGGCGTTCTTCGCGTTCTCCCTGATCACCACCGTGGGGGACCAGCGAGCCGAAGCCGTCTTCGTCGTCACCGCGGTCCTCCAGAATGCCCCCGCGAACCGCGCCGCGCGAATCCTCCAGTCGATGCTCGATGATCCCGCCAAGGTGCTGCGCTTCCTGCGGATGCTCCTGGCCTCGGACCCGTTGGACATCCTGGAGGGCCTGGCGGGCTTGGAGATGACGGGAGCCGACCCGGCCGGTCTGGGCACCGGCGCTGGCGCTGGCGCGGAGGTGCCGCTCCTCGAAGCCATGATCCGGACGTTGGACCGGGATCCGGCGCGCCTGGATGCCATCCATCAAGTGGTGCAGGACCTCCTGTCGAACGAGGAAGGGCGGCGGCTGTTGCCGGACGGCTTCCTCGCGGCCTGGGAGCCGCTCTGGGCGGCGCGGAAGTCCCTGACGGGGGAGGTGGCAGCGTGAGCCGCTCATCGGAGACGGAGATCCTGGCCGAAGCGGAGCGGGCGCTGCGCGGCTTGAAGGACTTCCAGCGGGAGACGGTCGATTACGTCTTCGAGCGCCTCTTCTTCCCGGATGGCTCCGGCCGCTTCCTCGTCGCGGACGAGGTGGGGCTGGGAAAGACGATGATCGCCAAGGGCGTCATCGCGCGGACCGTCCAGCACCTCCGCGGCCGGGTGGACCGGCTGGATGTCGTCTACATCTGCTCCAACGCGGACATCGCGCGTCAGAACGTCAGCCGCCTCAAGCTCGAGGGGGAACACGTCACGCTCGCCTCCCGCCTGACGCTGCTCCCCAAGGCGGCCCAGCGGCTCAAGGACTCTCCGTCCCGCGTCAACTTCATCTCCTTCACGCCCGCGACGTCGTTCGACCTGGGGGGAGGCCTGGGGCATGTGGAGGAACGCCTCCTGCTCCACGCCATGCTGAGTGAGTTGTGGGGGCTGGGCACCAGCGCGACCGCGATGAACGTGCTCCAGGGAGGCGTGGACAGCGAGCGCTTCCGGGAGCGCGTCCGGAACACCCGGCTCGCGGACTTCGACCCGACGGGAGACAGCACCCGCTTTTTCGCGAAGGAGCTCGATAAGCGCGCGGCGGAGGCCCGGGCACGGGGTGAGCCGGAGCTGCGCACGCGCTTCGACGAGCTCCGCCAGGCGTACTCCACCTCCAGGAGCCAGCCGGACGTCGCCACGTCCCGGTTGCGCTCCCGGCTGGTGGGGGAGCTGCGCTCGGCGCTCGCATCCAGCTGTGTCGCGACGCTGGAGCCCGACCTCGTCGTCCTCGACGAGTTCCAGCGCTTCAGCCATCTGCTCGATGGGCAGGATGAAGCCAGCGAGCTGGCACGCGCCCTCTTCGACTTCGAGGGCGTGCGGACCCTGCTGCTCTCCGCGACGCCGTACAAGATGTACACGACCGCCAGCGAGGCGGGCGGAGAGGACCACTATCAGGACTTCGCCCGGACGCTCCGCTTCCTCGAACGGAAGCAGGAGGGGGCTGACGACATCGACAAGCTCTTCCAGCAATACCGACAGGGCCTCATGGCGCTGGGAGACGCGGAGCGGCGGAGAGAACTCGAGGCCGTCCGCTGGAAGCTGGAAGACCGGCTGCGGCGGGTGATGGTGCGGACCGAACGGCTGGCCTCCACGCCCGACCGCAACGGCATGCTCAAGGCGGTTCCTTCATCCAGCGCGAAGCTGACGCGCGACGACGCGCTGGGATACCTCGCGCTCCAGAAGGTCGCCCGGCTGTGCGACCACCACGACACGCTCGAGTACTGGAAGAGCACCCCGTACGCGTTGAACTACATGGATGAGGGCTACAAGCTCAAGCGCACGCTCCTGGAGCGGAGCGAGGACGGTCAGGCGCGATTCGAGCTGGCCCGGGCGCTGACGGCCCCTGGCAACCTGCGGCTCCCCTGGGCCGCCATCGAGCGCTACGCGGAGATCGACCTGGGCAATGCCCGGATGCGAGAGCTCGTGGAACAGACCCTCGGGCGCGGGGCGCACCGCCTGCTCTGGCTTCAGCCCTCGCTTGCCTACTACCGGCTTCGCGGCGCCTGGGCCGAGCCGGGCGCGAGTGATGTCGCCAAGCGACTCGTCTTCTCCTCCTGGAAGTTCGCTCCCAGGGCCATCGCGGCACTGTTGAGCTACGAGGCCGAGCGGCGGATGTACGGGCGCGAGGAGCGCGACGGCTACTCCTCCGAGCGACGGCGCCGCCGGGGCGCGGCCCTTCGCTTCCAGGTGACGGATGGGCGCCCGACCGGCATGCCCATCCTGGCCCTGCTCTACCCCAGTGTCTTCCTCGCTCGCGCCTGTGACCCCGTGCGCTTCGCGGCGGAGTCGTATCGTGACGGTGCGCCGGCAGAGGGGCTCGTCGAGCTCGACGAGGTGCTCGCGGCGGCCCGCATGCAGCTTGAGGTCGCCTTGAGGCGCCTGCCATCCGCGCCCCATGAAGGACGCGTGGACGAGCGGTGGTACTGGGCGGCGCCCCTCCTCCTGGATCGCGCCATCGAGCCGGGCACCACCGAGCAGTGGTTCGACCGTGCGGACCTGCCAGAGCTGTGGATGGGGACGAACGACCCGGAGCAGGCGGAGCATTCGTGGCACGCCCACGTGGAGGCCGCCCGGGAGATGTTGCGTGGCGAGGGGGAGCCCTTGGGGCGCCGGCCTGACGACCTCGTGGACGTCCTCGCGGAGATGGCGATCGCGGCCCCCGGCGTCACGCTCCTCAGGTCGATGCTTCGCGTCCTCGAGCTTCGCACCGATGCGCTGACCGACACGGAGGGCATGCGCATCCGGGATGCCGCGGCGATGGCGGCCTGGGCATTCCGGGCCCTGTTCAACCAGCCCGAGTTCGCGGAGATGCTGCACCGCGAGGTCGCCGAGCCCAGGGACCTGCCCTACTGGAGGGCCGTGCTCCGCTACGCGGTGGACGGCTGCCTGCAGGCCGTGCTGGACGAGTATGCGCACGTGCTCCGAGACCATCTGGGACTGCATACGGGGAGCGCCGCCGAGCGGGTGCATGAGATCGCGGAGAACATCGCGGAGGCGTTGTCACTGCGCACCGCGAGCCTGACCACCTACGACGTGGAGCCGAGCGAGGGCGGACGGACGGTCCTGCAGGAGACCCACCGCATGCGCTGCCACTTCGCCCTGAGGTTCGGAGACGAAAAGTCCGACGATGGGCAGGTGGCCACCCGCGCGGACTCCGTGCGCAAGGCGTTCAACTCCCCATTCTGGCCCTTCGTGGTGGCAACCACCTCGGTGGGACAAGAGGGCCTGGACTTCCACGCGTACTGCCATGCGGTGGTGCATTGGAATCTGCCTGGCAACCCGGTGGACCTCGAGCAGCGCGAAGGCCGGGTCCACCGGTACAAGGGACATGCGATCCGAAAGAACGTGGCGCGGGTCCACGGGCTGGAGGCCCTCAACGCCGCGGCGACGGACGTCTGGGAAGTGATGTTCGAGAAGGCGCGCCAGGCGCGCCCGAAGGGAGCGACCGACATCGTTCCGTACTGGGTCTACCCCGTGGAAGATGGCGCGCGGATCGAGCGACATGTCCTGGCGCTCCCGCTGAGCCGCGAGTTCGAGCGGGCGGAGCGCCTGTCCAGGTCACTCGCCATCTACAGAATGGCCTTTGGTCAGCCACGGCAAGACGACCTCATCAACTACCTGGTCGAGACCGTGGATCCCCAGGTCCTGGAAGATGCGCTCGCCGCGACACGCATCGACCTGTCCCCCTTCGCGGCGGATATCACCGCCCAAGGAACGCGCGCATCTCGGAGATGACCTCCGCCTGTCGCGGGAGCCAGAGGTAGTGCCCCGCGCCTGGGAGCGTCACGACCTTCCAGTTCGGCAGGCTCTTGAGCAGGGCTTCCTGGGCGGCCTCGTGCTGGCGCAGCTCCGGAAGGAAGACCCGGGCCCGCTCGCGCAGGTCCGCGGGGACGTTCTCCGCCTGGGACAGGTACGCCACCCAGCCCGCGAAGGCCTGGTCGTCGGAGATGGCCAGCACCGGGCCCTTCAGCTTCGCGTAATCCGGCAGTGCCGCGCCCCGGATGCACTGCTCCGTCGCCTCCGGCAAGCGGCGGTAGCGCAGGTACGCGCCCGTGACAGCGTCGAACTCGTACGCCTGATCAATCTCGTGCGGAGGGAACGGGCCGCCCAGGTCTCGCGCCAGCAGCGCTGTCACCGCCTCACGTGACGGCTGCCCGTCGAGCACGGTGAACGGCAGCGGCGGCAGCGGACCGGGCTTCAGGAACTCGGCGATCTCCCCCTTGTTGTCCGTGGCGTCCAGGAAGATGAGCGCCTCCACGCGCTCCGGATGGTTCAGGCCCATCCAGTTCAGCTCATCCCCCGCGAGCGAATGCCCCACGAGCGTCGCCTTCTTCAGCCCCAGTCCCTCCATCGCGGCCAGCACGTCGTGCCCCAACGTCGCACTGTCGTAGCCGGTGGCCGGCCAGCTCGACGCCCCGAAGCCGCGCCGGGTGAAGGCGTAGACGTGGTGCGTGGCTTTGAACTCCGGCGCCAGCACGTCGAAGACGTGGCCCGTGCTCCCCACGCCCGCCAGGAACACCAGCGCCGGCCCCTTGCCGCCGTAGTCGAGCACCTCCAGCTCGACCTCCGGGGCCACCCGCACCCGGCTTACCTGGTGCAGTGGCTCCACCGTGCCGCCGGGCGGCGGGGGCGGAGTGGTCGCACAGGCGGAGAGCAACAACACCCACGACAGACGAAGCCAGGACGTTCGCATGGGCGGAAACCTTTGCACAGCCCGCCGCGACAACGGAACGGGACTCAAGTCTGCAAATCATGCCTGATTAGACTTCAGCGAAATTTTCCACCCCTCGCTGAATCCCTCCCGGAGACAGATGATGCGCTCGAACTGGATGACGTGGTCCCCTGCCCTGCTGGTGTCCGCGGGCCTGATGCTGGCCGCGTGCGGCGGCCCGGAGGTGGAGGCTCCCGGGCTGGACGTGTCTGCCATTGGCACGGTGGAGGGTGAAGCGAACTCGCCCATCTACGACCGGGCGCGCGCGTACGCCGCCGCCAATCCCAAGCGCGACGGCGGTTCGTGGAACCAGTGGTGCGGTTCGCTGATGGTCCGCTTCGGACAGCTTCCGGACTCGGCCGTGCGCCCCACGGCCATCGAGGCCTATCGCGCGTCGCGCATCGTCTCCACGGACGCGTCCAAGGCGCTGACGGGGGCCTTCCACTGGTGGGACATCGGCTCCGCGGGCCACGTGGGCGCGGACCTGAACGGCGGCGGCGGCACGGTGTTCATGGCCACGTACAACCTCTCCCAGTCGTGGGGGGATGCGATTGGCGCCAACAGCGTCTCCGGCTACTCGTCGAAGACGGGCGCGCGCTACCTGGGCTGGTCCATGGACTACGCGGGCGGAAGGATTGCCGGCGGTGGCCAGGCTCCGGGCGGCGGTTCGAGCAGCCTCCCGCAGACGACCACCGAGTTCGACGGCATCCCGGGCGAAATCTATTACAAGCGCATCCAGACGGTGGGCCAGCGTGACTATGGCTACACGGGTCCCATCGATGGGGTGACGGGGCCGAACACGGAGAAGCTCCGCGTGCGCATCACCGCGCGAGAGCTGAACCGCCGCGGCGGTCCTCGCACCTCCGCCGAGGACGATGGCATCCCCGGATCCATCTACTGGACCCGCGTGCAGACGGTGGGCCGTTCCTTCGGCTACACCGGCCCCATCGACGGCATCCCTGGCGCGAACACATCCAAGGCCGAGCACAAGATCTGCGCGTACGCCGTGAACCGCGCGTTCTGATCCAACCCGGTGCCCACTGCGCGGTGCGTGATCCGCGCCGTGGAAAGCAATCGCCCCGCTCCTCCCCGGTCGCCATTCGCGGCGGCCTCGGAGTAGCCTGCGGGCCTCTCACGGAAGAGGGGGCCCATGCGCGTCGTACCGTCCGTCCTGGAATCCGTCACCGTTCACGCCGAGGGCGCGCTGTGCACGCGCGCGTTCGTGCTCTCGCCCGAGAACGGCCACCTGCCCGCTCAGGTCCGCGTCGACGGCCTGCCGCTGGCCCTGCGCACGGGCTCGCTGCGTGCCCGGGTGGTGGAGGGGCCGTCGGACCTCCTCGTCCGCGACCTCAAGCCCACCTTCGATGTGCGGATGCCTTCAGAGTCGGAGCTGCCCGCCGAACAGCACGCGCTCGAAGCGGCGGAGGCCACGCTGGCGGCCGTGCATGGCCGGCTGGAGCGGGTTCGCGCGGAGATCGCGGCGCTGCGCGGCCTGACCCCCACCTGGCCGGCCGCGCGCAAGGGCCAGCCCCCTCGCGAGGCACCGCTGGCCTCCATGCTGTCCCTCACGGGCTTCGTGGAAGCGGAGCTGGCGGAGCTGCAGGCCCAGGAGCTGGACCTGGCGCGCCAGCACCGCGACGCCACGAACGAGCTGGAGCTGCGCCGCCGCCGCGTCCAGGAGCTGTCCTCCGCGCGGAGCGTGGACCGGACCCGGCTGTTCCGCGCGGCGCTGCTGACGCTGTCCGGCCCCATCGCCGCGAACGCGGACGCGCGGCTGGTGCTGGAGTACGCGGTGGCCGGCGCGCGCTGGGTGCCGACCTATGACCTGCGCCTGCCGCGCACGCTGGAGGAAGGCACGCTGCGCATGCGCGCCGCCGTCGTCCAGCGGACCGGCGAGGACTGGACGGGGGTGCGGCTCGCCGTCTCCACCGCGAGCCTGGAGCGGCGCGCGGAGGTGCCGGAGCTGAAGTCACTGCGCATCGGACGCAGCCAGCCGGCCCCCGCGCGTTCGGGGTGGCGTGAACCCGCGCCCGGCCTGGAGGAGCTGTTCGCGGGCTACGACGCCCTGCACGTCGCCCGCCCGGAGCCGGTCCTCCCCAAGCCCCAACCGCCGCCCATGCCGGTCATGCAGGAAGGCGCGTACGAGCAGGAGAAGGCCTACAAGGAGTCGGCCTCGTTCGGAGGCGCGCCCGGAGCACCGCCCAGCGTGTCCGCGCCCCCTCCGCCGGCCCCCATGGCGGCGGCCCCCAAGTCCTCGGGGGCCTTCCTGGGCGCGGCGCGTCCCTCGCGCAACGTCACCGGCGGCGTCCAGGCACAGAGCATGCCCTCGGCCCGCGGCGGTGGCGGCATGGACCGCCTGCGCAGCAAGAAGCGCGCGGTCGTGGAGGAAGACCTCGACGACGCCCCGATGGCGGATGAGGCGATGGATGAAGAAGAGGGCGGCGCCGGCGATGAGCTCCGGAGCGCGGCGGGCCTGGAGCCGGCGGACCGTCTGTTCGACTACGACTCGCTGACGTTGGCCCCCGCGGCCTCCCAGGCGCAGCGCGGCCGGTTGCGTCCCCGCTCCGCGCTCGTCTCCCAGGCGATGCTGTCCATCACGTCGGTGAACGTGCAGGTGGAGGTGGTGCGCCTGGAGGCCCAGGCCTTCGTCATCGCCGAGTCCGTGAACAGCGTGGCGCCCCCCACCTGGGCCGTGCCACCGCACGACTCCGCCCGTCACTTCGATGCGCGCTTCGACGCGGAGGCCGTCGCGGACGTGCCGTCCGATGGCGCGTGGCACACCGTGCCCATGCTGACGGTGCCCCTGGTGCTCAAGGCCGAATACGTGTGCGTGCCCTCCGTGGAGCCGCGCGTCTTCCGCACGGTGCGCCTGGACAACGCCTCGCCGCATCCGCTGCTCGCGGGGCCCGTGGACGTGACGCTCGGCGACGAGTTCCTGATGACGTCGCCCATGCCCACGCTGGGGCCGGGCGAGACGCAGCGGCTGGGGTTGGGCGTGGAGGAGGCGCTCCAGGTGGCGCGCAACACCCGCTTCGACGAGGCCTCGGGCGGCATGTTCGGCAACAGCACGGTGCTCACGCACCACGTCTCCGTGGAGGTGGCCAACCACCTCTCCCGCGCCGCGAACATCGCCATCTCCGAGCGGATCAGCGCGGTCCCCGACTCCCAGAAGGACATCAAGGTGGAGGAGGCGGAGGTGGCGCCGCCCTGGCAGAAGCCCACGCCGCTGCCGGGTGAAGCGGCGGTGGAGGGCGAGCGGGTGTGGCGCGTGAGCGTCCCCGCTGGAGAGAAGCGTTCGATGAAGGCGACGTGGGTCGTGAAGCTGCCCGCCAGCAAGATGCTGAACGGCGGGAACCGGAGGACGTGATGCGCACTTCCATTCTGTTGCCCCTGATCAAGGTGACGGTCCTGGAGGACCGGGCGCTCGTCGAGCGCAGCGGCACGGTGACGCTGCCCCCGGGCCCCTGCCGCCTCGTGGTGGACGGACTGCCGGCGGTGGCGGTGGACCGCTCGCTCCAGGCGAAGCTCACCGGCGGCATGGTGACCCAGGCCAGCCTGCGCCGCTCGATGCGCGCGGTGCTGCCCGAAGCGCTGCGCGAGCACCAATCGGAGCTGGCCCGCCGCGCCTTCGAACGCGAGCAGGTGCTGGCACGCGCCCAGGCGGAGGTGCGGCGCCTGGAGGCGAAGCACGGCCTGCTGGAGACCGCGCGCCGGGACATCCTCCGCGCCATCTCCGAGCGCACCGGCGCGGGTGAGGCGGATCCGGCGAAGTGGAAGGAACAGCTCGCGACGGTCCGCCAGGAGCAGACCGCGGCCGACGATCAACTGCGGCACGCCCGCCGTGAGCTGGGGCGCCTGGAGCGTCAGCACATCCAGGAGAGCCGCGACGTGCTGTCCCGCACGGAGGTGCCGGAGCCCAAGCTGGACGTGCGCGCCGAGCTGGACGTGAGCCACGCCGCGGGCGGTGAGGCGACGTTGACGCTCAGCTACCTGGTGCCGTGCGCCGCGTGGCGGCCGGCCTACCGCGCGGTGCTGGGGCTCGCGGAGGCGGCGTCCTCGGTGAAGTTGGAGTGCGAAGCCGTGGTCTGGCAGAACACCGGCGAGCCGTGGAAGGACGTGACGCTGGCCTTCTCCACGGCGCGGCCCACGCTGGGCGCCACGCCCCCCAGGCTCACGGAGGACTGGCTCTCCCTGCGGGAGAAGACGTCGCGCGAGAAGCAGGTGGTGGATGTCTCCATGCGCGAGGAGTCCCTCCAGGAGACGGGCGAGGCGGGAACGACGAAGGCTGCGGACGCGCTGCCCGGCATGGACGACGGCGGCGAGGCGGTGACGCTGTCCGCGCCGCACAAGGCCACGGTGCCGTCGGACGGAGAGGCGCACCGCGTGGCGCTGTTCGCGTTCACGTCGCCCGCCACTTCGGAGCTGGTGGCCTGCCCGGAGCAGTCACCGCTGGTGCACCGCGTGGCGAAGTTCGACAACACGGGGCCGGCGGTGTTGCTCGCGGGGCCGGTGGACCTGGTGCGTTCCAACGGCTACGTGGGCCGCGCGCAGCTCAAGTTCGCGGGCCGGGGCGAGCGCGTGAAGCTGGGCTTCGGCAGCGAGGACTCGCTGCGCGTGTCGCGGCAGGTGGACGTGGGCGAGGAGGTCGCCCGCATCACCGGCCGGCGCACGCGCACCCAGAAGGTGAAGCTGTTCGTCTCCAACATGGGCGCGAAGCCCGCAGCGCTCGCGGTGGAGGAGCGAATGCCGGTGTCGGAGGTGGAGGCCGTGGAGGTAGCGCTGCTCAAGGACGCCACGAAGCCCGCGCCCACCAAGGTCAGTGACGAGGGCATCGTGCGCTTCGAGTTGAGCGTGCCGCCGCGCTCCCGTCAGACGGTGGCCTTCGGCTTCACGGTGGCCAGCGCCGCGAAGGTCGCGGGCATCTAGGGAATCGCCACGCCATGCCCTTCGCGACAAGGTCCGGCCGCCGCATCCACTACGAGGTCCAGGGCCACGGCCCTCCCCTGCTGCTCCTGCACGGCCTGCTGCAGCTGGGCTCGCACTGGTCGCTCAAGGGGTACCTGCCCGCGCTGACGGACGCGTACACGGTGGTGACGTTCGACTCGCTGGGGCACGGCCAGAGCGACACGCCGCACGACCTGGAGGCCTACGCGCTGAAGCATCGCGTGGAGGACGCGCTGTCGGTGCTCGACACGCTCTCCATCGACCGGGCCCACGCATGGGGCTACTCGATGGGCGGCTGGACGGTGTGTGGCCTGGCGTCCTTCGCGCCGGAGCGGCTGGCGTCCTACGTGGTGGGCGGCTGGGATCCGGTGGTGGGCCTGCCCGTGGCCTACGCGGCCCTGGAGAAGCAGCTCAAGCCCGGCACGACGGTGGACTGGTTCCAGGTGCTCCTGATGGGAGCACGGCGCGCGCCGGAGCTGGCGGAGGCCATCGACGCGGGAGACCTGGACGCACTCCGGCTGTGCATGAAGGCCTGCGAGACGTCGGCGGGCCTGGACGAGGCGCTGGTGCGCTCCGGCAAGCCGGGGGGCTGCTGTATTGCGGCGTGACGGACCCGTACCACGACTCCATGAAGGCGGTGGCGCAGCGGGCCGGCGCGGCGTTCGCGACCATCGAGCACGCCGACCACGGCGGCGCCTGGGCGAAAGCGCCCAAGGTGCTGCCGCACGTGTTGCCGTTCCTCGCGTCCGTCACGCGGTCCTGATGCTTCCATGACTTCAACTCCCGCGAACGAGCAACTAGCGGAACTCCTCCGTGCTCACGACCTCGCCCTCCAGGAGGAGGGGGAATGGCTCCGCGTGAGCCCCCGGGGCCCGCGCTTCCAGGCAACGTTCACCGACACGCGAACCGAGCCGGGCAGCTGCACACGACGACTCGACGTCTGGCTGGAGCCATGGACCGGCCGGTGGGTCGTCGAGTCCGTGGTAGGTGTTGGCACGACGGAAGCGGAGGCCTTGAACGATGCCCTGATGCACTTCGCCCGGGCGAGCCTGCACGTGCTCCTGGCCGCCTTCGTTCGTCCTCCCGACGAGCACGTCACCGTCGAGACCTGGCAGGTGGGTGGCATCGACCGGAAGGTCATCCTGGGCAATATCATCACCCGAGGCGACAACCCCGGCCCGAAACTCGAGGAGCCGTGGTTCAAGGCCTTCGAGAGCGCGCTCCGGTCGCTGCCGCTGGCCTCTGGCACCCATTGCGTGCGCGTCTATTACGCCCAGAGGGACGAGAAGCGCATGGCGCTGGAGGTGCTGCTCGACAACCAGCCATGGCAGGCACTGGCGGACCTGCTTGAGACCGCCTCCTGGCCTGCTGCCCCCGGGTTTCTCAGCCGGAGGCTCTTCCTGGTGCTCCAGGGCGGCTTCGACGTGAGTCGTGCGGTCGCGGCCTGGTTCGATGTCCCGGAGGATGGAGATCGGGTGGCCGTCTTCCAGGAGCAGGGCGCGAACCTGCTGGAAGCGGAGAAGCTCAACGCCTATCTCCCTCTCGCCTTCGGGGTGCCGCTGGCGCGCAGATTCGGCGTGGCTCCACCGATTTCGGTCTGGTTCCGCACCCTCGCTTCACAGGCCCAACGGACCTTGCTCCTGAACGAGGACCGGCTCTGGGTTGAAGCGCTCCAGTTGGCCGAGCAGGCCTTTCAAGGCCATACCGGGCTGAGCGAGGAGCAACTGACGACGCTCGCCCACTCGGGCGCGATGGTCAGAGCCATCCACCAATCATTGAAGGAAGGGGCCAGACCCGAAAACCTGATCCTCTCCACGCCGCAGATCGGGCTTTCAGGCGAAGCGATGTTGCAATGGTCGACGTATACGCCCCTCGTGCCACCTCCCGCCCCGAAACCGGCGCCCCCTGCCCCTGCGACAACTGCCCCTCCTGAAGCTCCGCGTCGTCCCTGGTGGAAGTTCTGGTAGCCGCGCGAGTCACCGCGTGGACTGGATGGCGATCACCCGGACGTCGAAGTCCTTGCAAGCGTCGTCCTTGCAGACGCCGTTGAGCCACGCCTCGCCCTGGCCGAACATCACGCCGTCGGCGTTGACGAAGAGGTCCGCGTAGCGCTGCCGGGTGATGACGTTGGCGATGGTCGGCGTGACGATGACGTCGTAGTGCCTCACGAACGCCGCGGCGTCGGGCAGCTTCACCTTCCTGCCGCCCACGTTCGCGGTGAAGGGATATGCCACCAGGGCGGCGACGGTTTTCGAGTCGTGGGCGGCCACCGCCTTCTGGAACGAAGTGAAGGCCTGCTCGTACTTCGCGGGCTCCCCGAGGATGCTCTGGATCCGGGCGTTGACGTCGCCGGTGCCGGCATCCGGCGTACCCGTGACGACATTGGGAGCGCCTGGCGGTGCGGCGGCCTCCGGTGTTTCAGTGCGTTGACAGGAAGCCGGTGACACGAGGACAAGGGCGGCAAACCGCGTGGGCTTCGTCTGCATGAGTTCCCCCCGCCAGGGCAGGTGCGCTCTCTCCTGGCAAAGACAAACTCTATAAAGCCTGATACGTCTCAGCGCATGCCTTGGACCAGCGTCCATAGCTCGCGTCTCGCGGCCGACTGCGGGACACGCCGGAATAGTGCATCGCGGACAAAACGCGCGGCTCCATTCTCCCACTGGGCCACACGACCCACCTGATGTGAGCGCACGACCAGCGCGTTGGCACGTTTCACCCGGCGGGATTCGTATGCACGCAGTGCGTCTTCCACGCTGCCCGGCGCCGCGAGACATTCCCCCAGCACCACGCCGTCCTCGATGGCCTGACAGCCGCCCTGCCCCAGGTTCGGCGTCATCGGATGCGCGGCGTCACCCAGCAGCGTCACCCGACCCCGACTCCAGTGCGATACCGGAGGACGGTCGTGGATGTCCGTGCGCAGGACGCGCTCGGGTGGCGTCGCCGCGAGCAGCTTCGCGATGGGCGCGTGCCATCCGGCGAAGCGATCCTGGAGGACGGCGAGCGTCTGTCCCGGTGCATCCTCCGCCCCCGCGGGCGCGTTCAGCGTGGCGAACCAGTACACCTCGCCATGGCCGATGGGCACGATGCCGAAGCGAGCCCCGGGTCCCCACGTCTCGGTGAACTGGCCCGCTGGCACCAGGTCCGCGCCCGGGCAGACACCGCGCCAGCTGGTGTAGCCGGAGTAACGCGTGGGCTGCGCACCCAGCAGCCCGGTCCGCACGACGGAGCGCAGGCCATCCGCGCCCACCAGGACGTCGCCAGTCACGGTCTCACCCGTGGACAGCGTCACCGTGACGCGGGCCCCGTCGTCCTCGAAGCCCGTCACGCTGACGCCCAGCCGCACGGCCTCCTCCGGGCCCGCGTGGGCGCGAAGGACGGCCTGGAGGCGCGCGCGGTGCACGGCCACCATCGGGATATCCAGCTCCTCCTGGAGCGAGCGCACGTCGACGGCGGTGATCCGGGCGCCCGTCGAATCGAGGATGAGGGTCTGCTCCGCGCGCTCCCCCTCCGCGACCACCGCGTCACACAGGCCGATGCGGCGCAGGGCCACCGCGGCATTCATCTGCACGATGATGCCCGCGCCCACCGGACGCAGGGCTTCGGCGCGTTCGAACACGGTGGCTCGAAGGCCCGCGCGCTGGAGCGCACAGGCCAGCGTGAGGCCTCCAATGCCTGCTCCGGCGATGAGGACGTGGCGGGGGGATGCGGACGTCATGGCGGCCTCCGGTCACGCCGGAGCCACGGGTCAACCGAACCAGCGGCCGGCGTCAGGCGCGAAGACTCGCACGCGTTCGAACAGCGACGCCGGGAGACGGGCCTGGAGCGTCGCGTGGACCTGCGCGGGGCTGTAAGCCTGACTGAAATGCATCAGCACCAGGGCCTCGTTCTGGAAGCGGTCCGCCATGGAGGCGATCTCCTCCAGGTGGATGTGGGCCCGCTCCTGCGCGTCGCGCACGGTGCGCTCCGCGTCGATGAACGTGCATTCGAGGATGAGCACGCGGCTGTCGAACAGGGACGGCTGGCGCTCCAGCACGTTGGAGAGCGTGTCCGTGCAGTAGGCCAACTCCAGGCGCTCGACTTCATCGAACAGCGGCTCACCGGCCTGACGACGGCGGCCAATCTTCGCCGGAGGCAGCTCGCGGAACTCGGGCTTGAGCTTCGCGACACGGCGCAGGAACTGGTAGCCCAGCGACGGCACGGGATGGTGCGTGCGAAAGGCGCGGACCCACAGGTCCTGCTGCACCTTCACGGTGTCACCGGGGCGCATGGGGACGGTGCGGATGTCGGACTTCATCCGGTGCAGGCGCCCCAGGGCCGCGAGCGCCTCCTGCACGGGCGCTTCAATCTCCGCCGGCAGGTAGACGAACGGCGGCCCCTTGCCCACGAGCGCGCGGATGCCCAGCAGCGAGCCCAGCGCGCTCGCATGGTCCGCATGCCCGTGGCTGAGGAAGATGCGGTCCGTGGTGGCGAAGGAGCGGATGGGGATGCCCGCGTCGAGCAGCACCCCCAGCTCCGGCACCAGGAGCGACGTGTACACGCCGCCCACGGACACGCCGCGCACGGTATAGGGCCCCGCCTGCACCTCGGTCAGCATGCGCGGAAGCCTACGCCGATCAGTTCTTCGCGCGCTCGTACTGGTGCGGCCACAGCACGTCCGCGCGCAGCTCCTTCGCGGCGCGCAGCGGCCAGTACGGGTCCCTCAACAGCTCGCGCGCCAGGAAGACGACGTCCGCCTGTCCCGTGGCCAGGATGTGCTCGGCCTGGTACGCGGAGCGGATCATCCCCACCGCGCCCGTGAGCAGGCCCGCCTCCTTGCGCACCTGCTCCGCCAGCTGCGTCTGGTAGCCCGGCCCCACCGGAATCTTCGCGTACGGCACCACGCCGCCGGACGAGCAATCCATCAGGTCCACGCCCTCCTTCGCCACCAGCCGCGCCAGCGCCACCGAGTCCTCCGGCGTCCAGCCGCCCTCCACCCAGTCCGTCGCGGAGATGCGCATGAAGAGCGGCAGCGACTCCGGCCACTTCGCCCGCACGGCGCGCGTCACCTCCAGCGCGAAGCGCGTCCGGTTCTCGAACGTGCCGCCGTACTTGTCCGTCCGCTTGTTCGACAGCGGCGACAGGAACTCGTGCAGCAGGTAGCCGTGCGCCGCGTGCAGCTCGATGACCTGGAAGCCCGCGGCCTTCGCGCGCACCGCCGCGTCCGCGAACGCCTTCACGATGCGCTGGATGCCCGCCTCGTCCAGCGCGGTGGGCACCGGGTAGCCCTCGTCGAACGCCTCCGTCGTGGGCCCCAGCACCTGCCAGCCGCCGTGCTCCGGCTCCACGCGCTTGCCCGCGTCCCAAGGCCGGGGCGTGGAGGCCTTGCGGCCCGCGTGCGCCAGCTGCACACCGGACGCGGCGCCGTTCTGGTGCATGAAGCGGTTGATGCGCGCCAGCTGCTCCACGTGCGCGTCCTTCCACAGCCCCACGTCCTGCGGCGAGATGCGGCCCTCCGGCTCCACCGCCGTGGCCTCCATCACCACCAGCCCCGCGCCCCCCACCGCGCGGCTGCCCAGGTGCACCACGTGCCACTCGTTCGCGAAGCCGTCGTCGCTCGAGTACTGGCACATGGGCGAAACCACCACGCGGTTGCGCAGGGTGATGTCCCGCAGCTTCAAGGGGGAGAACAGCTTGCTGCTCATGTCGGGTCCTTTCGGGGAAGCGAAGGGGTCTGCTCTGGCAATCCCAGCGCCGTGCGCACCTGGGCCGTGCTCTTTCCCAGCCAGTGCCGGCGGTGGTTCTCCTGCGTCGTGAGGCTGCGCGTCTCCATGCGGTCCACGTAGAGCGTGCCGTCCAGGTGATCCAGCTCGTGCTGGATGATGCGCGCGTACCAGCCGCGCGCGGACACCGTCACCGGCTGCCCGTTCTCATCCAGCGCCTCCACCCGCACGCCGCGCGCCCGGGCCACCAGCGCCGCCAGGCCGTTCACGCTCAGGCAGCCCTCGTGGAACTCCATCGGCGTGGGGTCCTCCACCACGAGCTTCGGGTTGATCAGCACGTGGAAGGCCACCGGTGCGCGCTCCCGCAGCGCCAGATCCGCGGGCGATGCGCCAGCCTGGTACTCGGCGCGGTCCTCGATGACCACCAGCCGCAGGCCCACGCCCACCTGGGGGGCCGCGAGCCCCACACCGGGCGCGTCCCGCATCGTGTCGCGCATCAGCTGGATGAGCCGCCGCGTGTCTTCGCTGCCGATTTCTTCCGGGGTCAGCTCTCGCGCGCGCTGGCGCAGCACCGGTTCCCCCGCCTGGACGATCTTGAGCACCATGGTGGCCCCACCGTAACAACCGCTCTCCCGCCGCGCCGCAACGCCGTGGGGGCGGCATGGGCCCGGCCGCCCGGACCCCCACGAAGAGGGCAGCCCCTGGCGTGGAGGGGTGCCACTGACGGTAGGCTGTGTCGCACCATGGCTCGCCGCAAGAAGGCCGACGAAACCACCGCGCGCGTGCGCAACCTGCTCGCCCTCGACGCCGCCGGCATCATGCGGAGGCTGGCCGCACGCCGGGAGGAGATGTTCCTCCTCTTCTCCCGCCTGCGCAGCCGCGGCCCGCTGGTGGAGACGGTGGCCTCACGCTACGCGGACGGCGCCTTCGCCCAGCTCATCCACCTGACCGAACAGGAGCAGGCGGTGGTGGACCACTTCTACGGGCGACTGGACGAGCTGCGCTGGTACTTCACCTACACCGAGGACATGCCCGGCACCGCGCACCAGACCTTCAGCGCGCTGCACCGCCGCCTGGAGGAGAGCTACCGCCTCTTCGTGGAGACCCTGGGGCTGCCCGTCCAACCCGACGGCGTGCGCGTGGTGAACGCGGAGGCCGTGCGCCAGGAGGACACGGCCACGGAAGCAACGCCCGTGGCGCTCGCCCCGCTGCCTCGCCGCCGCCGCGCGCCGCCCGCCTGACGCTCAGGCCGCGGAGGCTTCCGCCCGGGCGTCGGCGGCCGACATCCCGGGCGCCGCGGCCTTCACCAGCCGCTTCATGGACGCCTTGCCCACGACGATGTCCACCATCTTCCGCGCGCGCGTCCAGACGCTCTCCTGCACGTACGGGATGCCGTACTTCTCGCAGAGCGCTTTCACGTGCGGCTGCGCCTCGCGGTACTTCAGCATCGGCAGGTCCGGCCAGAGGTGGTGCTCGATCTGGTAGTTCAGCCACAGGTGGGCGTAGTCGTTGAGGTCGCCGCCCGTGCGGTAGTTCGCGCTGCCCACCACCTGCTGCACCATGCGCTCCGCCTTGTTCGCGGGCGCGGAGTCGAAGCGGTACAGGTCCTCGCCGGTGTGGTTGGGGCCCACCACGAAGAACGTGTGCAGGTTGGTGACGACGTCCGCCATCACGGAGTTGCAGAACACGCTGAACGCCGCCCACGGCGACACCAGCAGGAACGCCGCCGGGTAGAGCCCGAAGAAGACGGTCGCGTACGGCAGGTAGCAGCGCGTGAAGAGCTCCCACAGCTCCGTGCGCGTCAGCGCCCCACCCTCGCGCCGGCCCTTTCGGCGCAGCGAGCCCAGCGTCTCCGGCGCGTAGTAGCTCGCGCGCCAGGTGACGGCCAGGAGCGCCAGCTGCACATAGCGCAGCGCCAGCGGCCGGCCGGTGTCGCGCAGCGAGCCCTCCGCGTTGCGCTCCAGGAGGTCCGGATCCGCATCCTCGCCGGTGTGCGAGTGGTGCAGCACGTTGTGCTCGAAGACCCACGCCTCTGGCAGCATCCAGTCCAGCCAGTCCACGAACCGGCGGTTCCCCTTCGCGAAGCCCTTGCTGGTGCGCGACGCGGGCATGCCCGGCACGCGGTCATAGCCCCGGTGCCCCACGTGGTGCATGAGCAGCCAGCGCGTGGAGCGGCCCAGGCCCAGCGCCACCGCGGAGAGCGGGTTGGGGGCGATCCACGCCGTGGCCACGCCGAACACCGACGCGACCTTCCCCCAGCGCTCCATCTTCCGCAGGTGCGCCGCGTCCGCTTCACCCAGGTTCGCGTCCAGCCGGGCGCGCAGCTCCTTCAGCTCCCGGTAGAAGCCCTCCACGTCCACGGAGGCCAGGTCGAAGTCAGGGGCAGCGCGGGACATGCGAAGAAACTCCTCGGGAGCGGGACGGGGATCCCGTCCAATACGGGCCGCACCGTAGCCTCCGCCCGCGCTCACGCAAAGCGTCACGTCCCGCTCACCCGCTCGCCGGGCGACGGGGCAGCACCAGCTTCGCGACCAGCACCTGCACCACGTCGCCCTTCTGGTTGCGCGTCTCGCTGCGCACGGTGGCGATGCCCCGGTCCGGCCGCGTGCGCGAGGGAGTCACCTCCAGCACCTCGCTCTCCACGTGAAGGACGTCCCCCGGGCGCGTCGGCCTGGGCCAGCGGATGTCCCCGCCCGCCCCCACGATGCCGCCCTTGAAGGGCAGCCCGCTCTGGACGTTGAGCTTCATGGTGATGGCGGCCGTGTGCCAGCCGCTCGCCGCCAACCCTTCGAACAGCGTGTCCTTCGCCGTGGCGTCGTCCAGATGGAAGCCCTGCGGGTCGAACTCCCGCGCGAAGGCGACAATCTGCGCCGCGTCCAGCGTGTGCGTGCCGCTGGTGAACTTCTGCCCCACGGACAGGTCGTCCAGGAACAGCTCCTGGCGCCCGCCCTCTGCCGTCGATGCCATGCCCACGTCCCTCCAGGACGGATGTCCGTACAAATTACGTCCATAATACTTCCAGGCCCGGGACGCTCGTCCAGATGCCACTGTTCTCCAGGGCAAATGGGGAGCGCCGGTAGGGCAAGCCGGACGCCGAACGTTGAACATCGCGCGCCCGCGCCGTTCGACACGCGTCGAAACAACCAGCGCCCACGGCTCGTGGAGTATGAGCAGTGCGTGCTTTTCTCCCTCTTCCGCCATCACCTGTCCGTCCTCGCCCTGGTCCTGACGGGCCTGGGGGCCTCCATGGCCCACGCCGACGAGGACCTGCCCGTGTCCTCCTCCCTGCGCTCCGAGGTCGGAGACGTGACGGTGGAGGGCGCGAACAAGACGCAGTCCTCGACGGTGCGCTCGTTCGGACAGGTGGACGTGGGCGACCCGGTGGACAGCGAGGAACTGGAGAAGGTGGAGCGGCGCCTGTTGGCCACGGGGCTCTTCCAGGATGTCCGTGTCAGCACCGAGCCGATGCCCGACGGGCGCGTGCGGCTGGTGCTGCGGGTGAAGGACAAGGCGTCGTGGGTGGTGGCCCCCACGGTGGCCCTGTCCTCCGCGAACACCGGCGGCGGGCTGCTCTACGCGGAGAACAACCTGGGCGGCCGCGCGAAGAAGTTCGTCGTCGCGGCGCAGGTGAGCACCGGCGAGAGCGGCCTGTACGTGGGCTTCCTGGATCCGATCCTCTTCGGCCTGCCGCAGCTCAAGTTCAGCCTGGAGGGGCAGCTGAAGAGCGACCGCGTGGACGAGTACAGCATGGACCCCAGCGAGGACGACCCGGAGGTCCTCCGGCGCACGCGCTTCAACTCCGCGTCCCTCAGCGCCGAGCTGGGCTTCATCCTCTTCGAGCGCGTGCGCGCGGCGGCGAAGTACCGCCTGTCGAGCATCGACGCGAAGACTCCGGACCCGAAGATGCCGGTGACGACGCCGCCCTTCTCCACCGGCCCCGCCATGCGAGACACGTCGCTGCGCCTCATGGTGGGCCTGGACACGCGCCAGACGCTGTACGCGGTGACGGAGGGGCTCAACCTGGAGGCCTCCTACGAGGTGTCCACCCCGGATGTGTGGAGCGAGTTCGACTACCGCAAGTTCGGCCTCCTCTACCGCCACGGCATCCGCTTCTTCGAAGAGAACAACCTGGTGCTGCGCGGAGAGCTGATCCTGGGCACGGACCTGCCCTTCCAGCAGGAGCTGGTGATGGGCGGCACCACGCTTCGCGGCTTCCAGTACCGGCAGTTCCGCGGCGACAGCCGGCTCACCTTCACGGCCGAGTACCACTTCCCCCTCTTCAAGGTGAAGTCGCTGGCCTTCCGGGGAGTGGCCTTCTCCGACACGGGCGCCGTCGCGTGGAAGGACGTGCCCGAGGATGGGATCCTGCGCGACGCCAACGGACGCGTCATCCGCAACTACCTGCGGGAGACGATCACGGGCCAGAACCCCGTCACCGTGGCCCAGGGCGTGGGCGGGGGCCTGCGGCTGTACCTCAACAACGTCGTGCTGCCCCTGCTGGGCGTGGACGTCGCCTACGCCGTCAACTCCGGCCAGGTGCGCTTCTACCTCGTGGCCGGAGTCACGCCCTCCTGAGGCGGTCCGCTAGCCGGCGCGGGCAGCGCTCGCGTCCACTTCCGGCCCAGGCTCCGGAGGCAGCACCACGCCGGGCCACGCCTCCGGCGGCAGGCCCAGGCTGAACGGCGGCGACTCGCCGCGCACCGTCCACCAGAGCGCCTTGTCCGCGCACAGCGCCTGCGCGATGCGGCCGGAGGTCGTGCGGACGCGCTCCACGACGGCCTGGTGCTCCTCCGGCGTCTGCGCCTCCAGCATCGCGACCACGTTGTCCCAGACGCGCTGGCGCCAGACGATGAGCATCCGCATCACCGCCCGCTCCACCACGGGGCGGCTGAAGGGTACCCGCAAGAGCAGCCGCGTGGACGCGCACCGGTAGCGCTCCGCGAGCAGGTCCACGCACTCCGGGATGCACGAGCGGAGGATCTCGTTCACGTGGAAGTAGTCGTGCCGGTAGCGCGCCATGCGGCGTGCATCCGCCGGCGGCGACTGGTGGGCGATGTTGTCGTAGACGACCATTCCCAGGTCGTGGTTGATGTGGGCGCTCACACCCAGGAGCGCGTCCTGGTACGGCTGCGTGAGGCCCTGGGCCGGGTAATGCGTCGCGAAGCGCCACGCCGCGGTGGGCAGCGGCAGGTTCTTCAGCGAGTCCCGCACCGCGATGAGTGCCTCTTCCGCGAAGCGGCCCGTCAGGTGCGAAAGCCACTCGGGTTCGAGAAAGCCGCCCGCGTCCTCCCGGCTCAGCAGGTGGACGACCTTGCGCGTGACGATGGCGTAGATGTCCAGGAAGATGGCGCGTGAGTCATTGCGCGCGTTCAGCCGGGCGAGGATCTTCTCCAGCCCCTCCAACGCCTCCTCCGCGTTGACAGGATTCCAGAGCACGTCATCCAACCGGATGGGCCCCTGCGCCTCCGGGGCCTTTGTCTCGTGGAGGTGAAGCGGCTGGGGACGCTGCGACCGGTGAGCCGAGGGGGAGGCTGGTGAAACATTCATGGAATGACGCTCCGCGGGGTGGGGGAACGACTTCGCATGAAAGCTTATCTGAACCTGTACTTCCTGTGACGCCCACCCCCCCGGAAGAAACGTGATGTTTCAACGGACCCCGCGTGTTGACACTCACGCGGGGGCCTTTGTCACACCGATGTCAGACTCAGGGCGCGGTGCCTTCACTCACGGTGCCGCCCGTCTTGCCCAGGACGTACTTCGCGAGCGCCAGGGCGTTGTTCTCATCGACGAGGGACTCGTAGGTGGGCATCTGCGTGCCGGGCTTGAAGGACTCCGGGTTGCGGATCCACTTGGCCACTTCCTCCGGAGCCTTGCCCTTGGCGCCCTGGAGCTTGGCCTCGTAGGCCTTGCCGGGGGCGTGGCAGGTCGCGCAGCCCAGGGAGCTGAACATCTTCTCCGGGTCGTTGGAGGGCTCCGCCTTGGGGCGGCCACCGGCGGGAGGCGGCACCACCGTGTCGTTGGGCTTCATGGAGCGCAGGAAGGTGTAGATGGCGGTGAGCTCCACGTCGTCCGCGTAGCGGTACTTGGGCATGGGCGCGCGCAGGATGTGGCCCGAGGGCGTCACGCCCGTGCGCATGGCGTGCTTGAACTCATCCAGCGTCCACTTGCCGATGCCGGCCGTCTCGCTGACGGTGATGTTGGGCGACAGCAGCTTGCCCTCGCCGCCCAGCGGCGTCATGTCGAACTCGAAGCCGCCGCTCAGCACGGTCTCCGGCTTCTGCATCTTCACCGCGCTGCCCTCGAAGCCCGGCGAGTGGCAGAAGACGCAGTCGTAGACGCTGGCGGACACGTAACGGCCGTACTCCACGGAGTCCGCCGCCTTCGCGGGCACGGGCACCACTTCCGTGCGGCCCTTGTCGTTGATGCCCATGGCGAAGGAGAACACCATCCGGCCCATGGGGGTCAGCGTGGAGCGCGGCGGCTGGGACTTCTCCGGCGCGAAGTCCGGGTGGCCGGAGCGCATGAACCCGATGACCGCCGCCAGGTCCTTGTCACCCATGTTGGGGAACGCGGGCATGGGGCGCACGTGGTGGTTCTTGTCGATGGAGTTGATCACCATGCGGGCGATCTCCTGGTCCGTCCAGGCGCCCACGCCCTTCTCCGGGTCGGAGGTGATGTTCGCGGAGTAGAACGTGCCCAGCTCTGGCGGGAAGTCGTGCATCTGCACGCCCGTGGGCTTGGTGTTGCCACCGCCCGCGTGACACTCCGCGCACACCGCGCGGAACACCTGCTCACCGCGGGCAATGCCCTCCGGCGAGCTGTCGCGCGTGATGTTGGGCAGGGCGACGTTCTCATACGTCTTGTTGATCTTGTGGCTGGCCACGCCCATGGCGGTGCCCGCGCCAATCAGGACCAGGGCGACCAACGCACCAATGGCGATCAGGATCTTCTTCATCATGGGGAACGCTTCTCCGGATGAACGGGGACGGCACACGGCGCTCCGTCTGCTCCACGGGAGGGAGTGGACGGAGCGCCGGCGTTGGGACGGGTGAGGCGGCTACTGGCCCGGCAGGCAGGTGCTGGGCGGGGGAATCTGGGGCGTCGTCGAGGGCGTCTTGCTGTACATCTGGAGGCCGGCGAACGTCACGCTGCCCGGGGCCACGGGAAGGTCCAGCGGCTGGAGCACCCACGGGCGCCCTTCCGGGTCGCTCGTGGTGGAGTCCTTCGCTTCGTAGTGGACCACCGGCGGCGGCCCCATCGGCGGCTGCGGCAGCGGCGGGTGGACGACGGCGACGAGGCCCAGGGAGCTGTTGGGCGCCGGAGGCCCCGGCGGGATGAAGAAGCCTCGCGTGGACTGGAACGGCGCCAGCGGCGGCGGCAGGACCCCCACGGGCGCCCACTCGATGTTCAGCACGCGGCCCGCGCTGGCCTCCACGGTGGTGTTCGCCGCCGGCACGCGGAAGACCGGGAAGCCCGGCCGGTACAGCCAGAACACCGTCACGCCGCCGAAGCGGCCCGGGTTGAGCAGGTCCGCCACCGTGGTGGGCGTGCCCTCGGTGGCGGTCAGGTACTTCGCGACCGCCTCCAGGATGCCCTTGTCGCTCATCTGCAGGGCCTCCAGGCCCACGCAGGCGCTGTGCGCGGGCACCACCGGCCGTACCGTCAGCGTGGGCACGTAGTTGCCCGCCGGCACGGGCTGCAGCGTCAACATCGGCGGCGGCAGCGGCATGATTCCGTTGTTGGGCAGCGTGCCCTGGGCCCCCCCCAGCGACAGCACGAAGAATGGTGCGCCCCGGCGCGTGGGCGCCTTGTCCAGGGTCCAGACGCCATTGGCGTCCGACGCCGTGACCACGCCGCCTTCCGCGAGCACCTGACCCGTGGCGCTGTCCAGCAGGGAGATGGGCGCGTTCTGCACCACCGCGCGCTGCAACAGCGGGCTGAACTCCGCGTACAGCGGCGGCAGCTGGCACTGCTCGGGCGTCGGCGCGCAGCCGGCCAGGTTGAAGAAGTAGGCCTCCGGGTCCACGGTGAAGCCGGTCAGCCGGGAGGTGAGGCCCTCCGGCTCGCGGGTTTCATACGTGGGGCGCGGCGTGAAGGTCGACGCCGCGGGGTTGTTGGAGGATTCCTGGCAGCCGGCGTTCAGCAGGGCCGCGCCGAGGAGCGATCCGAAGAAGAGAGCTCTTTGCATGGCGGATTGCTTCCCCTACTTCGCGGGGAGGATGTGGCTGGCGGGAAGCTGATCGCCGCCGTGGCAGGTCTGCGCGCAGTTGCCGAACCGGCTGGGCGTGCCGCGCTGGTTGAAGGCGATCTGGAAGAACTCATCCCCGTGCTGCGAGATGTGGCACGAGCCGCACAGCGACAGGCTGGGACGCTCCGTGCTCTTGCGCGTCAGGTGGCACACGGTGCAGTCCGCGCGGTTCGCCGGGTAGCTGGGCGAGTTCATGTGGATGCGGTGCACCATCTCCTGCGTGCGGCCCACCGTGTCCGTGTCGTAGTGGTGGCAGACCTTGCAGCTCTCGATGTGGTCCACCGACAGGCCGTGGCGCAGGTTGTCCAGGGACAGCACGCCGCGGTGGCAGATCTGGCAGTTGCCCACGTTGCCCGGGTACGTCGTCGACTCGTCCTGGCCCACCTGGAAGAAGAAGGGGTTCATCTTGGCGACGCGCTCACCCATGGCCGCGCGGTTGAACTTCACCAGCGCCACGTAGGTGCCCGGCTTCGCGTCCGGGGGCAGCGTGAACGTCTGGCGCGTGGGCCACTTGTAGTCGATGAGACCCGGCGTCAGCCCCGTAAGCGTGGCGTCATCCAGCACGGGGAACGGGAACGGCCGCGCGATGAACTGGGGCTTGTCGCTGGGGTTGCCCAGCACCTGGAAGTCCTGGATGGGGCCGGCGATGGCCACGTTGGGGATGGAGTCGTTCTCCATCACGGTCGTGATGACATTGGGGACGAACGTCTGGATGCCGTTGGCCTGGCCGCCGATGATCTCCCGCGCGCTGGGCAAGAGGTCGCGCGAGTGCAGGTGCGCGCCCGCGCTGTCGCGCAGGTCCACGTAGACGCTCACGTCCTCGCCGGGCTTGTAGAAGCTGCCCTCCTTCGGAGGAGAGAACACCAGCCGCGAGTCCAGGCCCGGGCTGCACTGCACCGGGTTGCCCGCGTCGTCCGTGCAGGTGGACGGGCGATCATCCGGGATGACGTACGTGACGGGGAAGAAGAACGGCTTGTCCGGCAGCTGGCTCCAGGTGGCCTTGAGCGCGCCGGGACCCGACAGGCGCGGCACGCGCAGCACCTTGAAGGGGTTGGTGCTGCCCACCCAGTCCACGCGCGCGACGGTGCGGGTGATGGCGCTCTGGTCCAGGCCGCCGGTGAAGCCCGTCACCGTGCCAGGGTCCTTGTCACCGGGGAAGCGCGGCGGCTTCAGGTTCTCCGACCGCCAGGAGAAGCGGCTGTGGCCGGCGTAGGGCGAGGAGGCCAGGAGCTCCGAGCGCAGGTACGTCTGGCTCGCGCGCGAGGTGCCCGTCTCGTCCAGCACCTCCACCGTGATGGTGTCGTCCTTCACCTTCTGCCAGTTCGCGTTGCCGAACTGCACCTCGCGGGTCCAGCAGTCCTCCACCGCGCCCGCGAGGCTGTAGAAGCTCCACTCGTCCGGGCCCTGGTTGACGTTGGTCCAGTCCAGGCCCGCGAACACGGACTGGTTCTTGATCCACGCCAGCGCGGCCGTCTGGTCGTTGGGGTTGTTGTGCTGGTTGACCACGGTCTCCGACACGGAGAACTGGTTCAGGAAGTACTGGGTGTCCGACAGGATCTGCAGCGTCCCCGTGGGAGGCGACAGCGTCAGCGGGTTCTGCCCGAGCGGCGTGATGCACATGTCCGGGTAGTTCACCGGGACGTCGTTGTGCATCAACGGCACGCCGTTCTTCGCCACCATCTGCCCGTTGGGCAGGAAGGCGCAGCCGTTGATGTACTGGAGGCTCAGGCGGATCGCACCGGAGTTGAGGCCCTGGTACGGGTCGAACCGCTTGGCACCGCGACCCGTGGTGGACCCCTCGTCATCAGTGACCTTGAGGAGGTTGCAGGACAGCAGGGGCACCAGCAGGGCGCACCACGCGCTCTTCAGCAGGATTGAGCGGTTCATGGAAGACGAGGCCGGGGGGAGTCAGGGGGAGGAAAGGGAGCAGGTATCCTCACGCGCGGGCCCACGCGACCCACCCTTCCCGACGCCGCCAACGCTCCGCCACGCGGAGACGGTGAGGCTTGGGAAGGGTTGGGAGGAGAACACCTCATCGGTTCAAACTGACCACATTATGAGAGTCCGCGCAATTCGTGGACCGCAGATCGCACGAGGGGAATGAGCCCCGCGGGCGGGTGACTCAGAGCGTCGGATGGGCGCGGCCAACGACAGCCCGGTTCTAGAGCCGTCAGAGGCTGAGGCCCGCGGACAGGAGCACGGCGAACACCAGCCCCAGCCCCGCGGTGCGCCCCAGGTGCGGATTGAGCGCGCCGCCGTCCTCCCGCCAGATGGCGCGGATCTGCACCGCCGCGAGCGGCAGGCCCACCAGCGTGAAGAGCCACGCGCGCGGATGCGCCGGAGACAGCGCCCAGGCGATGAGCGGCAGCGCGAACGCCCCGGCCACCGCGAGCGTGTACTCCCACTGGCCGAAGCGGCGGCCGAAGCGCACCACCAGCGTGCGCTTGCCGGCGAGCACGTCCGTCTCACGGTCGCGCAGGTTGTTCACCGCGAGGATGCCCGCGGCGATGAGCCCCATGGACAGGCCCGCGAGCACCACGTCGCCGGAGAGGCGATGGGTGAGCACCCCGTAGCTGCCGGTGACGCCCAGCAGGCCGGAGATGAGCAGCACCAGCAGGTCCCCCAGGCCCATGTAGCCCAGCGGCACGGGACCCGCCGAATAGAGGACGGCGCCCGCCAGACACACGGCGCCGCCCACGAGCACGGGCCACCCCCCCGCCTGCGTCAGGAGCAGCACCGAGAGCGCGGCGCCTGTGAAGGCCAGGGCCGCGGCGCCCGCCACTTCACGTGAGGTCAGCCAGCCCTTCTGCGTGACGCGTGCGGGCCCCAGCCGGGCCGCGGTGTCCGCGCCGCGCTCGAAGTCCGAGTAGTCGTTCACCAGGTTGCTGACGATCTGCGCCAGCATGAAGCCCACCAGGAAGGTCAGCGCCGGCACCGGCCGCCAGCCCCCTTCCACGTGGGCGAAGGCCCATCCCACCAGCGTCGGCGCGATGGACGCGGTGAGCGTCTTGGGACGCAGTGCGACCCACCAGATGCGGGCCAGCGAGGGCTTGGCTTCGACCGCGACACTCGACGACGGGAGACTCGGAGTGGCCATGGATGTCCGGGGGAGGGCAGCAGGCGCACGGTAAAGCTACAGGCCCGCGCATCGCAAGAGGAGCCAATGATTCACATCGGTTCTCCTCATGTATCACCTGTCGCATGCCTCCACGCTCTGTCGCAGACGCAGCGTGTCGACAATGTCCGCCCGGCCTTGATGCGACACAAAGGCAGACGCCAGTCCCACCTCGGGTGAATTCGAGAACAATCAGAAATACAAGCCATCCCTGCCCATTGGATGCTAGAAGGCGGCCATGAACCCGACCTCCTTCCCTTCCTCCCCTCCCCTTTCGCGCCGGAGCGCTCTCACGCTGCTGGGTGCGTTCGTGCTCGCGCTCGCCGGCTGTCATCCGGTGCTCTCCATCGAGGATGCGCGTTCGCGCTCCAACGGCTCGGAGGTGACGGTGGAGGGCTCGGTCACCGTGGCGCCCGGTACGTTCTCCTCCGCCCTGGGCGATGAGGGCTTCGCCATCCAGGACGACACCGGCGGCCTCTACGTCAAGCTGGAGGAGAAGCTGTCCTTCGGGCCAGGCGCCCGCGTGCGCGTCACCGGCAAGCTGGATGAGCAGAACCAGCTGCGCATCCTCAAGGGCGTGCCCGAGGACGTGGACCTGAAGTCGGGCACGGAGCAGGTGTCACCCAAGGAGGTCACCACCGGCGGTGTGAACGAGTCCGTGGAAGGCCAGCTGATCCACGTGAGCGGCGCCATCACGCAGGCGTTCCAGGACGACTCGCCCTACGGCTACAAGCTCTACATCGACGACGGCACCGGCGAGGTGCAGGTGTTCGTCCACGTCTCCGCCGGATTCGACAAGGCCGCGCTCCAGGCCCTCACCGTGGGGCAGCGCATCGCCGTGGCGGGGCTGGCCGCGCAGTATGAGACGACCTACGAGGTGGCGCCCCGCATGCCGAGCGACCTCTCGGTGCAGAACGCCGCGCCCTGACAGCAGGCAGGCGCCCCTGGGTATGTAGCACCCCAGACGCCAGACGCAGGGCCCGCGGGCCGTTGGCTTTCGTGCAGCGCTCCGGATGTGTGCCTGGGAGCGGATGCACGAAAGCCAACGCGAGCCTGGCAAGCGGACAGGCGGGCAGGTTCCAAGCTTACGGGCAGTGCCAATCCATTCGGGTCCCTGGCGGACGAACGAGGGCTGGCATGGACGGACTTCGAGGAACAGCAGCGGTCTTGCTCGCGTGCGCGGGCCTGTGGGCCCCGGGCACCACGTGGGCACAGGCACCGGACGAGGACGACTCCGGCGACGTGATGTCGGAGGAGAAGCTGGAGGCCCTGCTCGACACGCCCACGGCACAGCCCTCCCAGGACGAGGTGACGGCGGAGGCCTTCGGGCCGGAGCGGCTGTCGTCCTACTTCGCGGAAGGCCTGCTGGCGAAGGCGAAGGCGGAGTTCGACCGCGGCCGGTACAAGTCCGCGCGGGCGCTGCTCGCGACGGAGTCTCCCCCTTCCCTCCCCGGCCGCTTCCTCCAGGCGCAGAGCGCGTTCCTCGCGCGCGACTTCGCCACCGCCGCCGCGGAGTTCACCGCGCTGGCGGAGGACTACGTCCCTTTGCGCGACCACTGCCTGATGAAGGCCGCGCAGTCGCATGAACGGCTGCGCAAGCCGCTGCGCGCGGCGGAGCAGTATGGTCAGGTGAGCTCCAGCTCCCCGCTCTATCCGGAGGCCCGCTTCACCATGGCGCGCGTGCTCAAGCGCCAGCTGAAGATCCCCGAGGCGCTGGCCGCGCTCCAGGAGTTCATCGACAACCGGCAGGCCCGCGGGCCGGACGCGCTGCGCATGAAGGCGCTGCTCGCGTACTGCGACCTGGCGCGCGCGCAGGGCATGTACAACGCCGAGCACCGCGCGCTGCTGGAGGTCTGGGCCACCGCGCCCCTGTCGCCGGAGGCGGACCGTGCGAAGGCCCTGCTGCGCGACCTGCCCCTGCCCATGAAGTGGCGCGTGCGCCGCGCGGAGGCGCTGGTGGAGCTGCACCAGAACGTCGCCGCCATGAACATGCTGGCCCGCTCAGGACCCCGCACGGAGCTCCCGGACGAGCTGGCCTGCCGCGCCCAGCTCACCCTGGGCCGCGCCCTGCGCAAGGAGCGCCAGCACCGCCGCGCCATCCAGGTGCTGGAGCCGGTGGCGCGCGAGTGCCTGTCGCCCGAGCAGCGGCCGCAGGCGCTGTACCTGCTCGCCTATTCGCAGTCCGTGGTGCAGCCGGAAGCGGCGGTGGAGACGTACGCCGCGCTGGCGAAGGACTACCCGGAGCACGGCTACGCGGACGACGCGCTGTTCTTCGAGGCCTGGACGCAGCAGCGCCTGGGCCGCGCGGACGAAGCGCTGGAGAACTACGAGGCGCTGGCGAAGCGCTACCCGGCCGGCAACTTCGCCGCCGAGGCCCTCTTCCGCGCCTTCTGGCTGCACCTGCGCAAGGGTGAGACGCAGCCGGGCCTGGCGTCGCTCATGTCGGTGGAGCAGCTGCCGGAGTCCGCGCGCACCGACGACGCCCTCTGGCGCGCGCGCTACTGGCAGGCGCGGACCCAGGAGAACGCCGGCGCGCTGGAGCCGGCGCTCGCGCGCTATGAGCTCATCGCCACCGAGCGCCCCACGGCCTGGTACGGGCTCTTGTCCCGGACGCGGCTGGCGCAGCACGCGCCGGAGCGGCTGGCGCGGCTGACGGAGACCGCCGCGCAGCCGGCCGTGGCGAAGACCGTGAACACCGCCGCGCCGGCCAACGACGAGGTCTGGCCCCTGCCCCCGGGCCCGCTCCAGAAGGATGCGCGCTTCGCGGCGGGCGTGGAGCTCTTGCGCCTGGGACAGCCGGGCGTGGTGGAGGAGCTGCTCGCGGTGGACACGCGCGGCCTGGCGGAAGCGCCCGCGCGGCTGCTCTACCAGACCATGCGCCGCACCGGCCGGGGCCGGGCCACGCGGCAGGTGGCTCGCGTGACGCTGCGCCAGGAGGCCGCCGGCCCGCTCAGCGCCGCGTCCCGTCCGGTGTGGGAGGCGACGTGGCCGCTCGCGTTCCGGCCGCTCATCCAGAGCTATTCGAAGGCCGCGCGCGTGGACCCCGACCTCCTGCAGGGCCTCATCCGCGAGGAGAGCCGGTTCAACCCGCGCGCGCGTTCGTCCACCGGCGCGCTGGGGCTCGCGCAGCTGATGCCCACGACGGCGCAGGCGGTGGCGGACTCGCTCAAGCTGGCGTCGTTCGAGATGTCGTCGCTGCTCCAGCCCGCGCCCAACATCCGGCTGGGGGCGGCGTACCTGGGCTCGCTGCTCAAGCACTTCGACGGCAACCCCGCCTACGCGGTGGCCGCCTACAACGCGGGCCCCGCGGCGGTGGAGCGCTGGCGCAAGGCCCTGCCCCAGGCGGAGCTGGACGAGTGGGTGGAGCACATCGCCTTCGATGAGACCCGCGACTACGTGAAGCGCGTGCTCAGCAGCTACAGCGCCTACAAGCTGCTCTACGCCAACGAGGTCCCCGCCTCCTTCGCGCCCGCCCGCAAGGCCCCGCTGGAGGCCGTGCGCACGCCCACGATGAACCCCGCCACGGGCGTGGGCGGCAGCGGCCGGAACGTGGCGACGCCCACGTCCTCCGTCTCCGGGAGACGCTAGCGGCTCACGCCGGACGGGAAGCGCATCCCCGTCCGGCGCGGTCGTGACTACTTCGCGCCCGTGGGCTGGGTGATGGACTCGGAGCGGATGGTGTACTCGCCGGCGATGGCGTTCGTGTCGATGCCCGTGAAGTGACGGTACGGGTACGCGCCATCCGCGACGGTCTCGATGAACTCCACCGAGTCACCGGTGACGGACTTGCCGTCGATGTTCACGGTGAAGGTGGTCTTCTCCGAGTCCACGCGCCACACGCACGCGCCCACGTTCGTCTCCGCGGAGCCGGTGGACAGCCCGTCGATGTCGAAGTCGTTCAGGAAGTGGTGGTGCATCTCCGCCCAGCGGAGGAAGTCCCGCCAGTTGGTGAAGGTGATCATCAGCCCGGCCGGCTGGTGGCTGGAGCCCTGGAGCACGCCGCCCCGGTAGATGTTCATCCGGTACGCGGAGCCGCCCGGCGAGCCCGTGAACGTGGGCAGCATGTTGACCGTGTTCGCCTCGCGGCCCGGCATCACCTTCAGCGTGCTGACGACCTGGTCGCCATCACGCGCGGCCAGCTGGTAGCCGCCCTGCGCCCCCAGGCTCGCCGCCACGCGCTGCTCCCACTTCACGGCCTTCGTGAAGCTGCTGGAGATGCCGTCCTTCTGGGTCGTGAGGTTGGACACCGCCAGCCCGTCCGCGACGGAATCCAGCCTCGCGCGGCCCAGCGCGCAGCTGGTGATGCCCTCGAACTTCTTCACGCACTGGGTCGCCGCGGCTTCCTGCGCGTTCAGGGAACCGGAGGCCTGGCCGTCGTCGGCACCGCCCGCGCAACCCGTGATGCTCAGCAGCATGGAAGCCAGCAGGGAACCCGTGATCTTCAGATGCATCCGCTACCTCATCGTGTGGGGTGGACTGCACGCGGCCCCACTGCACCCCTCGCGCCAACACGCCAAGTCCGTCTGTTTCACTCGTGCCATTCAATGATTGAGAAAACGGAGTAGCGCTGGGAGTCACATGAAACATGCGATTTGTAGCAAGCCCGGTCTCACACGGAGCGTCAGGACGTCGCACCCGCGGGCGCGGTCTTGAAACGGGGATTCAAGGGATGAACCGGACGCGGGCGGAACTTTGCCGTGACGCACAACTCCGCGGGGGGTTCGACGGATAATCTGGGGAGCGCGGTTCCTCCCCCCGGACACCCCACCATGGCATCGAAGATCAACGACAGCTCGCGTCCCCTCACCTCCGTCTCGCGGCTGTCCTCGCAGGACGCCCGGACGACGGAGGCGAAGGCCCGGAACCGCCCCCTCGCGTTCAAGGACGGCTTCGAGTCCTCCAGCAGCACGCGCCCCGCGCCCGGCCAGCTGCCGCGCCTGCCCGCGCCGCCGCCGATTCTGGGGCTGCCCGCGCCCACCACCCCGACTCCGGCGCCGACGACGCCCGTGCCTCCGGAGGCGCCCACCGAGCCGCCCGTCTCGGCCGACTCGGATCCGATGACGCACCTCGAGTACCTGGCCTCGGACGCGCTGCAGGGCCGTGACAGCCCCTCCGCGGGCCTGGATGCGGCTTCCGTCTACGTGCAGGCCCACGCGGAGAAGTACGGGCTCGTGGGGCCCAACAGCAACAACCCGGAGAACCCCTTCCAGCAGCGGTTCAACGTCTACTCGTGGCTGGGCGCGGACAAGGCGGGCGAGACGGCCGGCGCGGCCCATGCCGGGCATGGGCATGCCGAGCACAAGCAGTTCGGCCACACGATGTTCCAGGAGGGCTTCTACCTGGACGAGAAGATGCCCAAGGACACGCTGAAGAAGCTCAACCAGCAGTACGAGCAGACGATGAAGGCGGCGGGCCAGTCCATTGTGCCGGCGCGCGCGGGCAAGCAGCGCAGCGTGGAGGAGCTCAAGCAGGTGGCCACGGCCACGGGCCAGGCGGTGAACACCATGGCCCTGCTGCCCGGCACCGGCCCTCACAAGGACGAGGTCATCGTGGTGATGGCCCACCTGGACCACGTGGGCGTGGACCGCAAGGGCAACGCGTACAACGGCGCGGACGACAACGCGTCCGGCAGCGCGGTGCTGATGGCGGCGGTGCCGGAGCTGGCGGAGGCCGCGAAGAACGGCAAGCTGGACCGCTCCGTGCTCTTCATCTGGACGGGCGCGGAGGAGAAGGGCCTGGTGGGCTCGCAGTACTTCGTGGACCACCCCATCCCCGGCCTGGAGCTGAAGAACATCGCCGGCGTCATCAACACGGACATGGTGGGCCGCTGGGATGATCAGCGCCTGTCCGTGGTGGACACCAACACCAAGGGCCAGCCCAACTACTTCCGCGACGTGGTGGATCAGGCGAACCAGCAGCTGGCGGATCCGTTCGACCGCATCAACCGCGACATCAACGTCTACCGCGACCGGCAGGACGGCGCGTCCTTCGGACGCAAGGGCGAGGACGTGCTCTTCCTCTTCGAGGGCCTGTCCAACCCCGAGGGCGGCGGCGACCTCATCCCCGAGTACCACCGGCAGGATGACGACATCGACAAGATCATCAAGGACAACGGCGGCAACAAGCCCCGCCGCGTGAAGGACCTGCTCCTCAACGTCATCAACCTGGCGGCGAACCGCACCACGGAGCCGCAGCAGCCGCAGAAGTAGCTGTGCGCGGCCCCCTTCCGCCGGAAAGGAGCCCTTCCGGCGGGAGCTTCCAGCGGGGACAGCGGGACCGCTAGGCGGCCAGCTTCTCCCCGCTGCCTTCCACGGTCCTGCCGGAGAGCGCGGCGACCTCGTGCTCGCTCAGCACGAGCTTCTCCTCGGAGCCGCGCCACACGAACGGGATGCCCGGCTGGCGGTACAGGTTCGAGGGGATCTCCTGCGCCAGCTGCGCGTGCAGCTCCGGCAGCTTGGACCAGTGCAGCCCGTGCCGCGTGTGATGCGCGGTGTGGTAGCCCAGGTTGCCCGTCATCAGGTTGTAGCCCTTGTGGAGGATGTTGTACGAGGCCTCCGAGTGGTTGGCCGTCTCCAGGCCCACGTGGTGGAAGTACGTGGCCCAGGTCGTCACGTAGAGCGACGCCATCATGGGCAGGAGGAACACGAAGAGCGCGTTGTAGGGGTTCACCCAGAACAGGCCCGCCAGCAGCACCACCTGGAGCACGGCCATCCAGACGAACGTGCGCAGCGCCTTGGGGTGATGCTTCCTGCCCACCTGGAACGCGCGCGGGTACGCGGTCAGCGCCGTGCCCAGCGAGTACTCCACCTCGCCCATCGTCGAGCCGTCATCCCGCTTCCAGCGCGACTCGTCCTGCGTCTGGTCCAGGTAGTTCTTGTGGTGGCCCAGCACGTGGTGGAGGAACCACGCCTGCGACGTCACGCCCGTCTGGAAGCCGAAGACGATCTCCAACAGCCGGTTGGGCAGCGCGTGCTTGAAGAAGGACAGGTGCTGGTGGTGGTGGTTCCACGAGCAGATCCACCCCTTGGGGATGATGCCCAGCCCGAACCACAGCACCGGCACCCACCAGCTGCGCGCCGTGAGGAACACCGTCATGTCGAGCGCGAAGACGCCAAGGAACATCAGGACCGGGATGCGATCTTCAGGGTGCCGGAACAGGGTCATGCGCCTTCCGTACAAGGGGGCCAGGGGAAAAATGCCGATTTTCCAACTGTAGGCTGTCAGCCCCTATGCCGAACAGCCCACCCTTGCCTGCCTGCACGTTCCACACTGGCGGTAAACCACGTAGTCGCGTTGAACTTGTCTTTCCACATTTCCAAGAATCACAGACCTGCTTTGTGATAAACGCCGACCCAGCCCTTTTGGACCAACCTGGAGGCGGCAATGCGGAACCAGACCATCGAGGCGGCACTGGCGAAGAATTCCCACCGTGAGCAGCTGATCAAGCACCGGTTCTTCGAGGTGGTGGACGAGAAGGCCTTCAGCCGCGACCAGGCGGAGCTGGTCCTGGGTCAGTGGTGGCACCCCCTGCACTACTTCCCCACCTTCCTGGGCAAGCTCATCGCCGTCTGCCCGCAGATGGAGATGAAGACGGCGGTGACGCACATCCTCAACCAGGAGGTGGGCGAGGGAGACCCGGCGAGAGCGCACGAGCGCTTCTTCATCCAGACGATGACGGACGCGGGCTTCACCAAGGCGGGCGTGTCCGAGGCGGACATGACGCCCGCGACGCGCCGGCTCATCGACGGGTACCAGCGCTCCACGGACAGCCACCTCACGGGCCTGGGCTTCCTCTACGGCACGGAGGTGGCGGACCTCACCATGGTGGCCAAGCTGGGCAAGCTGGTGCGCCGCACCACGGGCCTCAAGGCGCTGCCCTGGGTGGACATCCACGTGAAGCAGGAGCCGGACCACGTGGAGACGGCCGGCCACACCATGGGCCTCGCGTACACGGACGAGGAGCTGGCCACCATCACCCGCGGTGCGGAAGAGATGTGGCAGCTGTGGGTGGGATTCTTCGAGGAGCTGCGCAACCGCGTCGTCTGAGCGGCTCCTCGCGTCAAGCGCAACCCCCCGGAATCCGTACGTTTTCGTACGGAACACTGGCGAATCTCTCCAGGTAGGGTAGTCACTCCCGCGTCACGGGAGTGTCACCCCCCAGAGGCGCCACCCCCTCCCGCGGCGGATAGCTCCTGTCCCTCCAGGCGCCGAGGGAGATCCCCATGCTCGAAAAGCTGATGCCGAAGTCGGACGAGTTCTTCGACGACTTCGACGCGCAATGCGCCAGAACTGTCGAGGGAGCAAAGCTCCTACACGAGCTCCTGAGCGACTTCCGGGACGTGCCCACACGCGTCCAGGCCCTCAAGGACGTGGAGCACAAGGGTGACGAGGTCACCCATACGGCCTTCAACCGGCTGCACCAGCAGTTCATCACCCCGTTCGACCGGGGGCAGATCCACACGCTGCTGTCGCGCATCGACGACGTGCTGGACCTGACCAACGCGGCGGCGGCCCGGCTGCTCTACTACGAGATTGAATCCACCCGGGCGGACGCCACGGAGCTGGCGCGGCTCCTGGTGCTCTCCACGCAGAAGGTGCAGGAGGTCGTCGCGGCGCTGCGGCTCATCAAGAAGCCGGAGCAGATCCTCGCGGGCTGCATGGAGATCAAGCGCCTGGAGACCCAGGCGGATGAAGTCCTGCGCGCGGGCATGGGGCGGCTGTTCAAGAGCGGCGTGGATACCCTGACCATCATCAAGTGGAAGGAGATCTACGACCTCATCGAGACGGCCACCGACAAGTGCCAGGGCGTGGCCAACGTCATCGAAGGCGTCGTGCTGGAGCACTCCTGAGATGCTGCTCGCAGCGGTCGTCACCATCGTCGCCGTCGCGCTCATCTTCGATTTCATCAATGGATTCCACGACGCGGCGAACTCCATCGCCACCGTGGTGTCCACGCGCGTGCTGTCGCCGAACCTGGCCGTGGCCTGGGCGGCGTTCTTCAACTTCATCGCGGCCTTCGCGGGCGGCGTGCACGTGGCCAACACCATGGGCAAGGGCATCATCAACTTCGAGATGCTCCGGGCCGCCGGCCCCACCGCGGTGCTGATGGTCATCTTCGCGTCGCTGATGGGCGCCATCGTCTGGAACCTGCTCACCTGGTGGTGGGGGCTGCCCTCGTCGTCGTCGCACGCGCTGGCGGGCGGGATGATTGGCGCCACCCTGCCCGTCCTGGGCTTCGAGGGCCTGGTGGGCAGCGGCATCGCGCGCATCGCGGCCTTCATCGTGCTGTCGCCGCTCATCGGCATGACGCTGGGCATCGGGATGATGCTGGCCAGCACCTGGGCGGTGCACCGTCAGACGCCGCTGCGCGTGGACACCTGGTTCCGCAGGCTGCAGCTGGTGTCGTCCGCCATCTTCTCCTTCAGCCACGGCACCAACGACGCGCAGAAGGTCATGGGCATCATCGCGGTGGTGCTCTTCGGCACCATCTGGCGCGACCGCCCGTTCCACATCGACTGGTGGATGATCATCTCCTGCCACGCCGCCATCGCGCTGGGCACCTTCTTCGGCGGCTGGCGCATCATCCGCACCATGGGCCACAGCCTCACGAAGCTGGCGCCCATTGGCGGCTTCAGCGCGGAGACGGGCGGCGGCGTCACCATCATCGCGCTGGCGGAGCTGGGCATCCCCGTCTCCACCACGCACACCATCACCGGCGCCATCGTCGGCGTGGGGTCCACGCGCGGCTGGCGTGCCGTGAAGTGGGGCACCGCCGGCCGCATCATCTGGGCGTGGGTGTTCACCATCCCCGCCGCCGCGCTGGTGTCCGTGCTCGTCTACGGAATCACGCTGGCCGTCGTTCGGCTGGTGGGCTGAAGAAAGCCCCGGGCGCGGGGGAGAGAGTCCCCCGCGCCACCCGCGGCTGCCCTACTGGACGACGCGGACGTTGAGGGCCGACGACGGTCCGCCCACGGCCGGCGGCACCCAGGGCACCACCTTCTTGTTCTGCCACTGGACCAGCTTCAGCGACGGGTCCTCCAGCGGCACGTCGAAGGTGTAGGAGATGCGCGTGGGGCCCTGCGCGTCCGCCTCTTCAATCTTCACCTTCATGCCCTTCATGTCGAACTCGTCGCCCTGGCGCACCGGGTGGCGCGCGGCGCGGTGGATGCGCTCCTCCACGGAGTCCAGGAAGTGGCCGCCATGGGTGAGCGACAGCTCCAGCGAGTTGGGGCCGGTGCGCGTCACCTTCTGCTCGTAGAGCGAATAGGACAGCACCCACCAGGCCTTCGGCAGCGGCTGGCCCGAGGACCACCAGCGCACAGAGCCGTAGATGCCGACGATGCCGTTGGGGGCGTTGAGCACCACCACGCGCTGGTTGGGGAGCTTCTCCTCCTCGAACGCCTCCTCGTAGCGCGCCTGCACGCGCCCCATGAGCGCGTCCGCCTGGGAGTACTGGTCCATGGTCTGCCACCAGATGTACGGCGCGCCCACGACGTGGATGATGGCCATCACCGCCGCGCCGGCCAGCACCGCGCCCGCGCGGAACGCCTTCGCCCGCCCCTTCCACGCGTGGCGCAGCACCACGGCCAGGCCCACCGCCGTGCCCAGGCTGGGCACGATGAGCGTGCGCGAGCCGGCGAAGGCGGAGTTGGACAGCCACGTGGACACGAACGCGCCCGTCAGCATCCAGCCCACCGTGCGCCGCTCCGCGGCCTCCAGCCGGGGCCACACGCCCCACACGAGCAGCGCGAACAGCGTCAGGCCCACCGCGCCCAGAATCGTGAAGAGGGGCACCAGGGACTGGTCGAAGATGAAGTCCGGGGGCGCGTTCAGCGTCAGGCCCGCGATGGCGGCCGGGACGCGCCCGAGCATCGCCTGGAACCACGCCACGGGCGTCCCCAGCGCGTCCAGGTACATGTCCGAGCCACCCGCGCCGTAGCCCATGGCCCGGTACGCCGCGAAGTAGATGGCCATCAGCACGCCGAAGGGGATGAGCCCCTTGAGCTTGTCCTTCGCCTGCCCCGGGCCGGAGAAGGCCTCGTAGGCCAGCACGTACGGGCTGAGGATGACCATCGTCTCGCCGCACAGGAGCGCGAGCGTGAAGGACACCAGCGCGCCCACCAGCGCGTTCTTGCGCCCCTGCTCCCGCCACTGGATGTGGAAGTAGAGACCGAGGACGCCGAACATCAGGGACATCACCACGCTGCGGTAGGACAGCCAGCCCAGCACCGCCGCGTGCGAGCCCCAGATGGCGAAGAGGACCATCGCCACGCCCGCCACCGCCGTGGGCAGCACGCGCTTGAACAGCACGCCCGCCAGCGCCACCAGGCCCACGTACCAGAGCAACGAGTGGAGCTGGTAGGCCTCCGAGACGCGGTTGTAGAGCAGGTGATCCAGTCCGTAGAGCAGGCTGCCCAGGGGCCGGAAGAACGAGACGCGCACGGTGGGCTCCACCCACCACGGGAAGACGCCCACCTCCGCCAGCCGCAGCGTGTGCTCCGGGATGCCCGTGGCCGTGCGGTACACGTCCAGGTGCGTGTTGCCCAGCGGCGCGGGCGGCGGAATGTTGTCCCAGACGCCCAGCCAGATGAAGTCATCCGGCATGAACCCCGAGCGCAACGCCGTCGCGCCCAGCGCCAGCGCGAAGACGATGGAAATCCAGAAGTAGCGCTTAAACGGCCAACCCGGGGCGGTTGGCGAAGGTGAAGTATCCATGTTTCAAAGATCTATCAGCCCGCCCCCCACACGAGATAGGTCCTCCTGGGTCGTCCGCTGCCACCGGAAACGCGCGGAGAGTGCGGCGCGCGCGACGGAGATCCTTTGCCACCGCCCGGACTCCGGGTGATCCTCCACCGACGAAGGGGGACGCGGTCCGGCAGGTGAAAACACGAACGCGAGCGCCCGTTGCAGCCGCGCCGCCGCCGGGCCCGCTCGCATGCGCATCGCCATCATCGCCACGTACACCCATCCGACCCGGCTGCGAATCAAGGAACCCTCCATCATGCAGTCCTCCGTGCCGGAGCTCATCGCGGGCCTGTGCCCGGAGCACGCGCAGGTGGAGATCTTCAACGAGAAGGAGGCGGACCTGCCGTTGGACCGGCACTGGGACCTCGTCTTCTTCTCGTACCTGCACTCGTATTACGAGCACACCAAGGTCCTCTCCACCCTCTTCCGTCAGCGCGGCATGACGACGGTGGCGGGAGGCCGGCACGCGAGCCACTTCCCCGACGACGCGGCGAAGTACTTCGACGCGGTCATCACCGGGGAGCCGGAGTCCAACGTGCCCGCGCTCATCGCGGACTTCGAGAAGGGCGAACTCAAGCCCCGCTACAGCCTGCCGTCGCAGGGGGCCGCGGCCATCCGGCCATACCGCTACGAGCTCATCGACTTCACGCACAACAAGGTGCGCCTGCCGGGCATCGAGGCGTCGCGCGGCTGCCCCTTCACGTGCAACTTCTGCGTGCTCACCGGCCACGAGCGCTACCGCTTCCGGCCCATCCCGGAGGTCATCGACGAAATCCAGACGCGCATGCGCTGGAACCCGAACTTCCTGGGGCTGATGGGGGACGCGTTCGTCTTCCTGGACAACAACCTGGGCGGCTCGCCCAAGTACCTGCGCGCGCTGTGCGAAGCGCTCATCCCCTTGAAGAAGACCTGGGGCTGCGCGCTCACCTTCAACGTGCTCAAGGACGAGTCGCTGGTGAAGCTGATGGCGAAGGCGGGCTGCCGCTACGTCTACACCGGCCTGGAGTCGCTCAACCCGGACTCGCTCAAGGCGATGAACAAGGGCCAGAACAAGCTGTCGGAGGTGGACGCCGTCATCCGCCGCGTCTTCTCCGCCGGCATCCTGCTGTCGTTCGGACTCATCGTCGGCTCGGACGGCGACACCAACGAGTACCTGCACCGGCTGCCGGACTACCTGGCGGACCTGAAGTACTTCTCCGTCACGTTCCTGGGCATCGTGTGCCCGTATCCGGAGACGCCCTTCTTCCGAGAGCTCAAGGCCGAGGACCGGCTTCTGCCCGGCACCACCAGCCGCGACTACGACGGCTACACGCTGTGCCACCGGCCCAAGCAGATGCACGCGTCGGAGGTGGTGGAGCACTTCCAGCGGCTGTGCCGCACGTTGGGGAGCCTGCCCAACATCGCGCGGCACTACGCGTCCAAGCTGATGATGAGCGACCTGCCCCGCTACAAGCAGACCATCCTCTTCTCCGGGCCCGAAATCGTCAGCATCCGCAACCCGGTGAAGAACCCGGAGCGCCGCTACATCGCGGGGCTGGATGCCATCGAGGCGTGGGACGCGGAGCGGATGCCCGCGCTGGGCCTCACGCCGCAGGTCCTGACCTGAGCCGGGACGGCAGGCGCACGTCCCACGCCAGCCCCAGGGCCTGGAGCGCCCGGATGAAGAGCCAACCCGGGTCCCACTGCCACCACACCCAGCCGTGCCGAGCGGACGCGGGGAAGGCGTGGTGGTTGTTGTGCCAGCCCTCGCCCAGCGCGAGCACGCTCACCCACCACACGTTGCGGCTGAGGTCGCGCGTGTCGTGGACGCGGTGGCCGAACGCCGCGTGGCACACCGAGTTCACCGCATAGGTGCTCTGCATCCAGCACACCACGGGCAGGAAGAAGTACGCGGGCACCGTGCGCCAGCCGAAGGTCAGCCCCACGAAGAGCACCCCCAGCACCTGCGGCGCGATGCGGTAGCGCAAAAGCCAATGGTAGTAGCCGTCATCCGCCATGTCGCGGCACCAGGTGCGCCAGCCGTCCTCTTCGGTGGAGGCCTCGTTGAGGATCCACCCCATGTGCGCGTACCAGAAGCCGCGCACCGGCGAGTGCACGTCCCCGTCCGCGTCCGCCTTCGCGTGGTGCAGCCGGTGGTTCGCGGCCCACAGGAGCGGGCTGCCCTGCGCCGTGAGCATGGCCACCGTCACCAGCGCGTACTCCACCCAGCGGGGGCACGCGAAGGCGCGGTGGCACAGGAGCCGGTGCAGCCCCACCGTCGTGCCCAGGCCAATGGACACGTACACGGCCAGCGCCACCGGCAGCGCGTACGGCGGCCAGGGCAGGAAGAACGCCAGCGCGGCCAGCCCGTGGACCACGAGCATGTAGCTGACGATGACGGGACTGAGCTGGAAGCGGAGCGGCGCGGTGATCATGGCCCGGTGCGGTGGTCGAGGAAGAAGCACGCAGTCTAGGGGCCCCGCCTGACGGGACAAGGAATGCGCCCGGCGCGTCACATCACGCGGGCGTCACGGACCCGGGCGGCCTGGGCCGCCATGAGCGCCTCGGCCGGCGGGGCCTGGAGCGTGGCCTGGAAGCGGTCCACTCGGCGCAGCTCCGCGCGGGCCTCCACCTCCGTGAAGATGGCGCGCGCACGGGCGAGGAAGTCCTCGCGCCGGTGCGGCAGGGCCACCGCCGCGTCGAAGTAGGCCACGCCCGTCTCCCAGCGGTTGGGGCTCTTCTCCAGGACGGCGATGGCCTCCAGGAACACCGGCTCCGCGGCCTTCGGGCCCTTGCGCAGGGCCAGCGAGCGCGCCGTCACGCGCAGCGCCGGGCCCTTCAGGTACGGATAGAGCCGCGCGATGACGCGCGCCTTGATGCAGGACAGGCGGACGATCTTCAGCAGCTCCTTGCGCGGCACCACCGTGGCGCCCTCCTCCAGCGCGAAGAGGGCCGCCTCCGCCGCGTCCACCAGCCCCACCTGGAGGAAGGGCACCAGCACCTGGTAGCTCCAGATGCTCTTGAAGCAGCGCACCGCGACGAGCGCCGCCTCCTCCACCTGGTGCTCGCGCACCGTGACGTTGGCCAGGTGGTTGAGGCTCGCGCACTGGTTGGCCAGGTCCGCCACCTCTTCGCTGATGCGCAGGCCCTGCTCCAGCTCCGCGCACAGTTCGCCCACGTCGCCTTCGCCCATGAGGTAGCGGCACATGGGCGCCCACGAGTGCGCCCAGCCCTGGTGCATCAGCGCGTTGAGCTCCACGCCAATGGTCCCCATCTGCTCGTAGAGCGCCACCGCCGTGCGGAAGCGCGAGTGGAGGAACTCGCCCGTGGCCTGCATCATCAGCGACGTCTGGCGCTCCCAGCGCTCGCCCACCTGGCGCAGCGTGGAGACGGCCTCCTCCTGGAAGGTGCGCGCGCGCTCCAGCTCGTTGGCGAAGAAGGCCTGGATGCCCAGGCGGCTGAGCGCGAGCCCCTCCGCCACGGGGTCCTTGGAGCGGCGCGCGTACTCCAGCGCCTTCTCGCAGTGGTAGCGCGCGCGCTTGAGCAGTCCCGCGCCGAACAGGAGCGTGCCGTAGTAGCCGCGCGCCAGGCTGATGGCGTAGTCGCTGCGCGAGCGCTCCGCCATGTTGGTGGACACCAGCGTCGCCCAGGTGAGCTTGGTGATGTCCGCGAAGTAGTAGATGCGGATGAGCGAGTTGAGCGTGGACAGCTGCTGCAGGTAGTTGCCCAGCCTCGCCGCCGGCAGCGGGCGCAGGATGAAGGGCAACAGCGACGCGAGCCCTCGCAGCAGGAGATTGGCCAGCGTGCGCAGGCCCAGCGCGGCCAGGCTCCCCGGGAGGCTGCGGCCCCTCAGCACCAGCGACTTCTCCAGGTGCTGCGTGGCGAGCGCGGACTCGCCCTTCTCCTGGTGCGCGCGGCCCAGGCCCAGGTGCAGCTCCGCCTGGCGGGGGATCTCCTCCTCGTCCACCAGGCACTGTTCGAACATCAGGATGGCGTTGGCGTAGTGGCCCGCCTGGAGGAGCGTCTCCGCCAGTTCCTGCATCACCCGGCGCGTCTGGAGCAGCGTCACCTCCGGGTCCACCGGGACGACGGTGCCGAGCAGCTCCAGGCCCCGGTTGTAGTGGTAGAGCGCGTCGTCGTTCGCGTACTGCGCCCGCGCGCTGCGGGCCGCCATCAGCGTGTACTCCAGGCCCTTGTCCTCCACGTTGCCCGCAAGGAAGTGGAACGCGAGCAGACCCGCGGAGCCCGCGAGGTTGTCGTTGGCGCGGGCCTCCAGGTAGCGCGCGAGCCGGCGGTGCAGGTCCTCACGCGCCGACACCAGCAGCGTGTTGTAGGCCACGTCGCGGATGACGATGTGCTTGAAGAGGCAGGTGTACGGCTCCTCCGTCTCCAGCAGGATGAGGCCCAGGCGCTGCAGCGTGTCCATGGCCTCGCGCAGCACGCGGTGGCCCAGGGTGGGCACCAGCGCCGCAACGGCGTCCAGCGTGAAGATGCGCCCGATGACGGACGCCACCTTCACCACCAGCTTCTCCGTCTCGCTGAGCAGGTCGATGCGCGACAGCACCACGTCCTGGATGGAGTCCGGCAGCAGCAGGTCCTGCAGGCCGCGCTTCAGCTCCATCCGCTGCGAGCCGGGCTCCACCGGCCCCAGGTAGCCCTGCTCCGCCAGGCCCTCCACGATGGATTCGATGAAGAACGGGTTGCCCTGCACCTTCGCGAGCAGCCGGTCCTCCAGCGCGACGTCCGGCGGCGTCAGTCGCAGGTGCACGCGCAGGAGCGCCCGCGTGTCCTCGTCGTCCAGGCTCGACAGGTCCACCGGGACGAACTCCGGCAGGTCGCGCAGCCCGCGGAGCTGGTCGCCCGGGCGCATCGTCGCCAGCACCATGATGCGGTGCGAGCCCACGCGCAGCGCCAGGTACTGGAGCAGGTCCAGCGAGATGTAGTCCGCCCAGTGCAGGTCCTCGAAGTAGAGCAGCAGCGGCTGCGCGCGGCTGAGCTTCTCCAGGAGCTGGAAGACGATTTGAAACACCTTCTGTTGCTTGCGACGCGCGTCGATGCCCGCGGTGGCGGACGTCTCCTCCAGCGCGATGCCGAGGATGCCCGCGACCACGGGGATCCACTCCGGCCCCACGTCCTCCAGGCCTTCCAGCCCCTGCCGCAGGCGCGCGAGCTGCGCGTCGGTGTCGTCCGAGTCGTGCAGTCCGAACGCCTGGAGCAGCACCTCCTTCCAGGGGAAGAAGGGGGTGAAGGCCTCGTAGGAATAGCAGACGCCGTACAGCGCCCGGGCGCCGCCCTCCTCCGCGTCCTCCAGCACGCGCGCGCCCAGCCGCGACTTGCCGATGCCCGCCTCGCCGGACACCACGCTCACGCGGCCCTGGCCCGCGAAGGCCGCGGTGAGCGATTCGTGCAGCACGTTCAGCTCGCGGCTGCGGCCGATGATGTCGCCCCGGCCCTTGATGAAGAGGCCTCGGCGCGTCTCTCCCAGCAGCCGGTACACCGGCACCGAGCGGGAGACGCCCTTGAGCTTCGCGTCCTCCACGAACTCGGTGGCGAAGCCGCCCTGCTGCGAGCGCGCCTGGGTGTTGGCGCACAGGTGCACGCCGTCCTGGCGTCCGCCGTGCGTCATCAGGCGCGCGGCCATGTTCACGACCTCGCCCAGCGCGGAGTAGCCCTTGCGCGTGGGCGAGCCCATGTCCCCGCAGTAGGCGTGGCCGGTGGCGATGCCGATCTGCAGCTCATCCAGGAAGGGGAACTGCTCCCGGGCCTTGAGCAGCTTGCAGGCCAGCCGGCACGCCAGCACCTCCTTGTTCTGCTGGGCGGTGGGCGCGCCGAACAGGACGTAGAGCACGTTGCCCTTGTCCGTGAAGTCCGTCATCAGCAGCACGCCGCCGTGGTGGGCGGACTCGCGCTGGACGTATTCGTAATAGGCGTTGAGGTCGCGGGTGAAGGCGTCCGGATCCGTGTCCGCCTGCGCGTGCGTGAAGCGCACGAAGAAGCAGGTGACGTCGCGGAAGTCGCCCGCGAACTCCTGGTGCGCGGTGGTGATCTTCGTGAAGAGCACCGGGTGCAACAGCAGCGCGCACCGGCCCACCAGCTCCGCTCCGCCCGTGGGCGCGGGCAGCGGGCGCTTCACCGACTCCACCGGCGCGTCGAGCGCCAGCCGGTGGTTGCCGCCCTCGCGCGGCTCACCCTTGCGCGCGGACTCCGGCAGCGCCGCCCAGGCGCGCGGGCTGAGGACGACCTCCGACACCGTGGCCTGCTTCTCCGCGCCCACCGCCTGCGCCAGCGGCTCGCCCACGAGCGCCGGGTGCATCCACAGGCCGGTGCCGCCCATCATGATGCGGGTGGCCTCACCGAACCCGATGCCGATGCGCGACGACACGCCGAAGCGCTGGCCCAACAGCTCCAGCCGGGCGAAGCGCGCGAGCCTGCGCTGCACGTGCAGCGCGCACACCGCCGCTCGCTGCACGACGTCGGTGTCGGCCTCCTCGGGCGCGGCCTCGAAGCACGCGAGGATGGAGTCGCCAGCGAACTGGTAGATGTCCCCGCCGTGGTCGCGGACCACGTCGATCATCTCCGTGTAGTAGTTCGTCAGCAGGCGCTGGAGCGCGTCGATGCCGCGCGGGCCCGCGCCGCTCAGCCCCACCACGATGGGCGTGAAGCCCGCGATGTCCAGCAGCAGGATGGCGCCCCGCACCCCCTCGGCCCGGGGCAGCGCGTCCGCCTCCTGGCTCCCGAGCCGCGCGAGGATGGCCGCCGGCATGTAGGGCGCCAGCATCGCGACAGCGGGATCAATGGGCTGCGTGGAGGGCATCCGTCAGGGGCTTTCCGCTCAGGACAGGCTGGCGTAGCGCAGGTACAGGGCGCCCAGGCACATGGCGCCGTAGAGGGGGATTTCCGCCGTCTCCGTCCAGGGCTGCTGCTTCTTCAGCGCGCCCCAGATGTGCACCGCCGTCATCAGGCCGCCAATGAGCCCGATGAGCTCGAAGATGACCAGGTGGCTCTTGGGGTCCGGGATGAACTGCACCACCGCGATGATGACGGACAGCGCCAGGCCGCCCAGGCAGCGCGCGAAGTAGACCGTCAAGTCGTTGTTGCCCGTGGGCAGCTCCCACCCGAACCAACGCGCCCAGCGCAGCGGGATGAACATCAACGGCAGTGCGTAGACGACCAGGAAGACCGAGGTGGAGACCGCGAGGAACCAGCTGGCCAGCGGATAGTCGGGGTTGATCATGATGGCGGACGTGATGGGTGACGGACGTGCACCCGCGGCGCACACCCCTCCCCACGCCGTCCATCCTAGAATCTTTTGCCACCCCGTGGGGCGGCTTCCCCCCCGCCAAGGCCCTGCTTGAGCCCGCCTGCCGCCTAGCGGGTGGCGGCCAGGAGGAACTCGGCCACCCGCTCCAGGGAGGTGGTGCGCTCGGCCTCCGCCGGGAAGCGCCGGAACACCTCCAGTGGCCCGTGGAGGATGAGCGGCTTGCCATAGCGCAAGGCCAGGACGGCCTCCGCGGCGGTGCCGGCGCCCCCGGGCAGCGCGACCAGCGCATGCGGCGTCAGCACGTTGATGTGGTTGCGGCTCATGGGGTCCGTGCCCTGCTCCCCGCTGAGCGGCAGGTGCGTGTAGATGGGGATTTCGATGTCCGTGTTCGGGTAGCCGGGCCGGGGCTGGTAGCGGCCATCCGCGCCCACGGTGCCGGGGATGATGCCGATGGCCGCCCCCCGCCGCCCCTCCACCTGGACGAAGGCGCCCGCCGCCGCGCTCATGGCGCCGCCGCCCGCGCCGGTGAGCAGGTCGAACCCGGCCTCCGCGATCCACCGCGCCAGGGGGACGACCCACTCTTCGTGAGAGTGCGCCCCGGAGCCGAACACTCCGATGATGCGGCGGTGTCTGCGCATGACTGCGTCCTCCCCGAAAAACTGGAACTACGTGAGCCCCTGTTCCATGCGAATCCCCGGCCAACGCCGCAAGGGCTCACGGACCGGCGTGCGTCCTGATTCCCGTCCACCCGTGGAAGGTGCGCGGCGCGAGCGTCGGCCAGCCGTCGCTTCCCTCCTCCCGGAGCGCCAGACGTTCCCGCACGACCCGTGATGTCGGACCCCTCCTCTACCTTCCTCGCAGGTGAGCAAGGAGGCTGCCCATGTTCGACGCCTGTGGAGGTTGTGAGCGCCGTGGCACCGCCGGAGAGGTGTTCGACTGGTGCGCGCACTGCGAATTGTCCCTGTGCCCCGGCTGCCTCCAGCGCGGCTGCTGCGGCAGCGTGCCCGCGGACTCCGGGCGGGGCGCCCCCAGGGAGCTGCCCGACCCGCCACCTCCCGAGCGGGAGGCCCTGCCGGAGGACTTCGGGGGCCGCTGCTGCACGCGCGCCCGCGCGGTGGCGTGCTCCTGCGCCTTCCACTGGGTCTGCACGCGCCACGGCGACCTGCACGTGGGCACCCACGACTGAGGGCGTTGACACACGGGCGGCCTGTCCACGAGGTTTCCGCCTGCTTTCAGGCATTCCCGCCCGGACACAGCACGGAGCACGAACACCATGGGTCTCGCCGAACGGTCGGAACTTGCCGCGTTCAAGAAGGACTCCCTCGACGCGAAGGTGGCGGAGCTGAAGGAGGCCGCGGCGGGCGCGGACATCCAGGTGACGCTGGACGAGGCGAGCTTCACCAGCACGGCCGCCATCCAGATGCTCTCCAACGGCGTCTTCGACCGGCTCATCGACGACATGAAGTCCGTCTGTAGCGACGCCATCGGAAAGCAGGCCGTCCGGGAAGGCCTCCAGACGTTGCACATCGTCCACAAGGACGCGCCGGGCTTCACGCTGGAGCTGACGGGCGGCACGCTCACCCTGCGCGCGAAGCTGGACGGCTCGCTCGGCGAGGACCTGCCGGGCTACGGCCAGTACAGGGCCTTCCTGCTGAAGAAGCTGTAGGGCCCACACGGCTTCACGGACCGGAGGGACGCTTTGTCAGCGGTGTCCTCCGGCCCGGGTCATTCCGTCTGGCTCAGGGCACGTCCAGCGCGACGCCCTGCCCCGGGACGGCCATCACCCAGCGGACGACGTCCGGCTTGCCGCCGCAGGTGACGCGCACCTCGAACTCGCGCCCCGCGGGCATCTGGCTGGACAGGGGCGTCTGGCCCTCCAGCACCTGCGAGCCCAACGCCACGCGGCAGCCCTGGGCACCGGTGACGCTGAGCGTGCCCCGGGCATCCGCCTGGGGCGGGGCGTCCGCGAGCGTGCGCAGGTCGATGTGCTCCGACTTCGGCACCTTGCCGAAGCGGTGCAGCTTGCCGTCCACGGCCGTGGAGATGAGCCAGCCGGAGGTGCCCTCGGGCAGGCCCTGGCTCGCATCCAGCCGCACGCCGGACACGTAGACGCGCTCGCCCTCCTGGGCGTTGCGCACCTCCACGCCGCCCTTGGGCAGCAGGAACACCAGCGCGAGCCCCGCGAGCACCAGGCCCACGCCCCCCACGATGAGCCCCTTGCGCTGGCCGGGCGTTATGCCCTTCCCCGTCGCTTCGGCGGCGGGCGCGGAAGCCGCGGAGGAGACCGCGTGGACGGGGGCCGGCGGCGCGGCCACGGGAGCCGCCGGAGGCCGCGCGGGAGGAGCCACGGGGGCCGTGACCGGCGGAGGCGGCGGCGCGGACATGGGCGCGGGGGGGTGTCCCCCATAGGCCGCGTGGGTGCCCGTCGTCGGCGACGCATGGGAGCCCAGGGGCGGCTGCTGAGGGGCGCTTCCCTGCGGTGCGTGGGCGGCACCGTATTGCGCGTGGGTGCCTCCATGCTGCGGCGGGGGCGGCACGGCGGACACAGGGGGCGGCGGCGGGGCCGCGGTCAGGGGGGCGACGGAGGGCACCGACACCGACGGACGCGCGGGCGCCTGCGGTGGGGGGCCCACGCGCGTGGGCACGTTGGCGGACGCCGCGGGGCGCACCGCGGTGGGCGGCGGCAGCGGCGACGTGGGCGAAGCCGCGGCAGGGCGCGACGGACGGGGCGCGGCCACGGGCGGTGCCACCGGAGGCGCGGCGGCCACGGGCGGCGCCACCGGGGGCGAGTTGACGGAGACGACCTCGGTTCCGCGCTCGGCGGGCTCCGGCGGGGAGGCCACCGGGGGCGGCTCCATCCGGGGCATGCTGCCGGAACCGCCGCGCACGGGCGGCCGGGACAGGTCCGACGGGGCCCGCATGTCGCTGCCCGAGCCCGTGCCCGGGTTGCGCGAGTGCGAGCCCGTCCCCGGCATCAGCGCCCGGGGGTTGGAGCCCGTCCCCGAGCCGGCGATGGACGACGGCGCGTACTCGGAGAGCCGGTCGCCCAGCGCCTCCTTGAAGAACTGCGCCACCGACGCGGGCGACGAGGACAGCCGGTGGTGCGCGATGACGGCCTCGATCTCCTCGCGCATCGCCGCCGCGGAGGGCGTGCGCCGCGCCGGGTCCTTCACCAGCGCGCGGAGGATCAGGTCCGACACGTCCTGCGGGATGTGGGGCCGCAGCTGCGAGGGCACCGGCGCGGGCTCGCGCACGATGGCCGCGAGCGTGGCCGCGTCATGATCCCTGCGGAACGGCAGCTGGCCGGTGAGCAGTTCGAAGAGCACCACGCCCAGCGCGAACACGTCGTTGCGCCAGTCCAGCGGGCGGCCGCTGGCGGCCTCCGGGGAGAGGTACGAAATCTTCCCCTTGATGACGCCCGCCTGCGTGTGCTCCTCGCCCTGCACCTTGGCGATGCCGAAGTCCGACAGCTTGATGGCGCCGTCCAGCGACACCAGCACGTTGTGGGGGCTGACGTCGCGGTGCACCACCGGGTGCGCCGTGCCGGACGGGTCCACGTAGCTGTGCGCGTAGTGCAGGCCCGCGGCCACCTCCGCCACGATGCGCAGCGCGTGCTCCAGCGGCAGCGCCATGCCCTTGCGGCGCAGCTCCGTGAGCAGGCGCTTGAGGTCCGGGCCGCGCACGTACTCCATCAGGATGTACGCCACGCCGTCCGTCACGCCCACGTCGAAGGTCTGCACGACGTTGGGGTGCGTGAGGCGCGCGTTGGCGCGGGCCTCCGCGAAGAGCATGTCGACGAACTCAGGATTCTCAGCGAACTGCGCGAGAATCTTCTTCATCACCACGAACTTCTCGAAGCCCTTCACGCCCTGCTGCTTGGCGAGGAAGACCTCCGCCATGCCGCCCTGCCCCAGCCGGCGGATGATCTGCAGCCGCGCGCTGTTGTTGTGCGTGTCCGTGGCTGACGAACCCCGGGCGCCGGGGTCCTGGTTCGTGGAGCCGAAGAGGTACTGGCTGAGCGCGCGCTGCTCCAGCGCCTCGATGTCCTCCAGCGGCTTGTCGGTGAGCGGCGTGCGCGCGAGCAGCCCCTGGAACTGCGCGAGCGCCGGAGCCCGGGCGCTGCCGCCGCAGACGGGGCACACGCGCTCCATGGTGCCCTTGGCGCGCAGCACCTCCAGGTACTCGGAGGTCTGGATGCGCTGGTGGGTGACCTGACCGCAGTTGCGGCAGTCACACGGCAGCCACAGCGTGGCCAGCTTCGCCGGCAGCGCCTTGGTGGACTTCGCCAGCACCGCCAGCAGCGGCGGCGGAACGCGGCAGAGCACCACCTGGGCGCCCTGCGACGCCACCTCCAGCACCTGTTCGATGCGCGGCAGCGCTTCCTGCTCCACCACGCTCACGTGGCAGCAGTCGAACGCGACGCGCCCCTCCAGGCCGGACGCCAGCCGGCGCACGTTGAGGTCGGCCTTGAGCGTGCTGGCCAGGGTGATGAAGGTGATGTCGTCCTGGACGATCTTCAGGTGCGACGCGAGCTCGGACGGCTCCGACGGGATGCCGGAGCGCAGGTAGCGCAGCACCGCCGGATCCACCGCGGAGAACTGCTGGCGGCGCGCGAAGTCGAAGAACTCCGTGGGCTCGTCCGCGAACTCCAGCGGCTGGGCGCACACCGGACACTGGTGCGGCGGGGCCCCGCCCTGCTCCAGCACCTTCGCCTCCTCCACCAGGCGGACCAGCCGCAGCCGGTCCTCCTTGCAGAAGCGGCACGTGTACGGCGCCAGCAGCGAGAGCACGCGCGCGACGCCCGCGAAGCCCTCCACCATGTTGAGCTGATCCACCACCACCGGCGGCGCGTTGACGACGTACAGCCCCGACACGCCCTGCGGCGGGTGGCCGGCGAACTCAATCCACCGGCGCACACCGAAGGAGCTGATCCGCTCCACCAGGCCCAGGTCCACCACCACCAGGCCCTGGATGCCCTTGGAGGCCGGTGAGAGGGGGAAGGTTTCGTCGATCACCCCGGCCACGCGCACGTGGGTCAGACTGCCCACGCGCAGGGAGGTGATGCTGGCATTGGAAGTTTGGCTCTCCACCCGCCTACCCTCGTTCCAGACTGAACAGCAGCGACTTGGGCTGCGCGGCCCGGCGGCGAGCGTCGCCCAGGTCCACCCCGCAGGCGAACTGCGTGCGCTTTCCCGGAGTCACCCGCACCGCCACCACGTCGCTGTGCTCCAGGATGCGCCGCAAACCCAGGCCCGCGCCACCACCCGAAGCATCCACCTGCGCCTTCTCACCCCAAGCCTTCACGACCCGCACCAACGGTGACACCGACAGGCGGCCGAAGCGGTCCGTTGCCTCCAGCCACGCTCGGCCATCCGCCACCGCCCAGGACAGCAGGCAGCGATCATCATCCGCCACCGACTGCACCTGGCCGCGCCGATGGGCGTACTTCGGCTCGCCGCTTCCGTCCACTGGCGCGTCGAGCAGGGCGTTCACTCCAATCTCATGGACGACATCCGCCACCCGGCTGGCCGCGCCCTTGGAGCCGCCGGCCTGGAGGACGGCCTCGGCCGCGCGCTCGCCCACGGCCGTCACCTCCGCCACGCTGCCCAGCCACGCCACGGACGTGGCGGCCTCCTGGGGGATCATGGGCTCGCCGCGCAGCAGCGCGCTCAACAGCCGCGCCTCCCAGGCGGACGGCTGGCCGCCCTCGCGGGTGGCCAAGAGCAGCGCCGGAGGACGGCGTTCCAGGAGCGCGGCGTGGGCGGGGGTGAACCGCCCGTCGAACAGCACCAGCCGCGGCGCCGCGTCGTCACCGCGCCCCAACAACAGGCCGTCCCGGGCCAGCACTCCGGAGGCCTTCTCCAGCGCCTCCGGCGTGAGCGTCGTGTCCGGCGTCAACTTCAGGGGAGCATCCTTCACGGCGGCGACGGTATCCAAACAGGGCCCTAATAATGGAGCCGGACTTCGGTGAAGACGCCCAGCGGCGGGGCGGGGAAGCCGTGGGACTCCTCGTACTTCGCGTTGAAGAGGTTGGTCCCCAACAGCGACACCGCCACGCGCTCGTGGACGTTGAAGCCCACACGCGCGGTCGCGGTGATGTAGCTGGGCAGCTTCACGCGGGTGGTGGTGCCGGCGTTCTCGTCCACCACGAAGCCCGGATCGTACCGGGCGCCCACGAACAGGCCGTAGAGCTCCACGAAGGCGAACTTGCCGATGTTGGTGCGGCCGCGCAGGTAGACGCGGTGGCTGGGCGCGTAGTCCAGCGGGTAGCCGGCCCCGCCGCCCACCGGCAGCGCCTGGGCGTCCAGGAACTGGTAGGCCACGTCGAAGGACGAGTTGATGGACGGCACCTGCGCCGCGGCTTCCGCCTCGAAGCCCGCCACGCGCGCGTCGCCCAGGTTCTTGAACTGGGACGTAGAGCCGAAGAGGAGCTCCTGATTGATGAAGTTGCGGGCGCGGTTGTAGAAGCCCGTGCCCGTCAGGCGCACCCTGCGGTCCAGCGGCCAGAAGTCCACCGCCGCCTCCACCGTGTCCAGCGTCTCCGCGCGCAGGGCCGGGTTGCCCAACAGCGTCGCGGCGTACATCTGCTGGTTGATGGCCAGCTCCGCCAGCGTGGGCGCGCGGAAGGCGCGGCCGTAGTTGGTGCGCAGCGTGAGCAGCTCCGGGATGGCGTGGAACACGACGCTGGCGCGCGGGGACACCTGATCCGTCTTCGCCTCCCAGACCTTGGAGGGGATCTGGTAGTTGTCGTAGCGGGCGCCCGCGCCCACCACCAGCCGCTCCGTGATGCGGTACTCGGCGTCCACGAAGCCGCCCACGATGGTCTGCTTCGTGTCGTCCAGGGTCAGGCCGGGCAGAATGTTCTGGTTGTTCACCTGGTCGGCCTTGATGTCGCCGCCGACGGTGACGGAGAGCTTGTCCAGGGAGAACAGGGCGCGCGCCTCACCGCCCAGGCGGCTGCGCTTGCCGAGCGTGTCCTCCAGCGCGCCGGTGATCTCATTCTCCAGCGTCACGTTGCGGCGCTTGAAGAACGCGTAGCCCTGGGCGAACACGCGCACGTTGTCCGTCACCTGCTGATCCAGCTGCAGGGCGGCGTTCAGGTTCTGGACGTGCTCGTTGTCCTGCGCGGTGTAGTGGCAGCGGCCGCAGTTGCCCACGGTGGAGATGTTCTGACCGCCGGGCCGGCCGATGTTGCCGTCCGTGAAGTCCGCGTCCAGCGCGAGGGGGCCCACGCGGACCTTGCCGTTCACCTGGTGGACCAGCGAGTCCTCGTTGGTGTCCGTCTGGTTCAGCTGCGGGTTGTTGAAGAGCTGCGGGCCGTCCGAGCCGAAGCCGTAGTAGCCGAGCAGCGCCTCCACCGGGCCGCCGCGGCCGGCGACGTTGGTCTGCAGGCGCCAGGTCTTGTCCTGGCCCGCGAGGATGCGCGCGTCGGCGCCCACGTTCTGGCCCTTGGCGATGAGATCCGCGGGCTGGCGCTCGATGATGTTGATGACGCCGCTGAAGGCGTTGGAGCCGTAGAGCGAGGAGCCCGGGCCGCGGATGACTTCCACCTGCTTCAGGTTGGTGAGCGGCGTCGTCTCATCCGCGTAGAACTGGCCCGTCCACGGGTCCGTCAGCGGACGGCCGTCCTTGAGGAGCAGGAGGCGGTTGGACAGGTAGTTGGAGCCCAGGCCGCGCGCGCTCACCGCCGCCTTGCGCATGGAGCCCCGGCGGCACTCCATGCCGGGGAAGTACTGGATGGCCTCGCAGAGCGAGAACTGGCCGGTGCCTTCCAGTTCCTCCGCGGGAATCCAGGACACCGTGAGGGGCACGTCGGAGATGCGCTGGCTGCGCTTGGACGCCGTGGTGACGACGGCCTCGCTCAGCGCCAGGTTGATGTTCTGCTCCAGGTCGTCGCCACCGCCCAGGTCCGGGCCGTCCAGGCCGGAGAGGCTGGAGGGCGGCGGCAGCGCGCGGTCGGTGGTGGGCTCCGTGAAGGGCGCGCGGTCCGGGACGTTGTCCGCCGTGCGCGGCTGCGACGCCGGCAGCATCGCGCCGGTCCCCAGCGCGGGCGCGGGCGGCGGGTTGGACGGGATGTCCGACGTCAGCGGCCCGTCATATGGCGACGGCGAGGCGGGCGAGGCCACGGGCAGCGGATCCGACACGGACGGCCCCGGGCCGACCATGGGTGCGGGAGGCGCGGGCTGCGGCTCGGCGGCGAGCGCCGGCTCCTGCGGCGAGACGGGCTCGTCCGTGGGAACGGGCTCCACGTCCACCGGCGGGGGCGGCGTCTTCGCGCCCCGGCGCGTCTTCGCCGTGCGCGGAGGCTTCGTCCCCGGGGTGGCCTTGGCGCCCGGAGTGGCGGGCTTGGCGCCCGGGGTGGTGGCCGCGCGCTTGCGCGGGGCCTTGGTCTTCGTCTTGGGGGCGGGCTCCTGGGCCTCCTGGGCCTGGGCCGTCTCCATTGCGAAAAGGGACAGGGCGCAGACCACCAGGGTGAGGCACGCGCGCGCGCCCAGCCGACCGGCAAACCCCTTCACCGCGTTGGTGCGCGATCCACCGTACTCAGTCGAGTCCATCGTTCTCAATTCCACGAGGGGGAAGCAGGGATGTCCGCGGTCGTTGCGCCAGGAACCAGTGCCGGTGTGGCTGGCAATCGTTCTCAGGGACGAGTTTCCACCCCTGAACGGTGGCGTTCCGCTCGACTTCTCAAATTACCGCAATAACTCGCCTTAGGCCAAGTCATGGCTGTCGATCGCGGTGAAACACACGCACGGTGGCTGGGCGCCGTGCGCGGATCAACTCACGCCGCAATCAGTCATCCGGCTGTTCGGCGGAGACGGACAGGTCGTCCGCGAACGGCGGCAGGGCAGGACCCAGCGACTCGGACTGGACGAGCACGGGCGTCTCCACCCGCAGGTCGGGGGCGTCCGCGAGGACGGGCTGACGGCGCGGGGGGCCCTGGGTGACGAGCTTCCGGAAGTCCTCGAACTCGCGGCCCTGGATGCGGGCGAAGGCGTCGAACGGGGCGACCGCACCCACGGAGGACAGGGACTGGGACAACGCGTCTCCCCCGCCCTTCAGGTCCACCAGCACGGCGCCCGGCACCCGGCTGCTCTTGAAGAGCACCCGCATGTCCCTGGGCACGTGCGCCACCGGGACGAGCGCGGCCTCCGCGCCCTTGGCCTCCAGCATCTTCACCGCCGACTCCACGTTGGGCACCGGCACCAGCTTGAAGTGCTTCTGGGCATCCAGGTCACCGCCCAGCACGACGTGGGAGACGAACTTGGGGTCCGCGGAGCCCGCGCCCTTGACCAGCGCCATGCGCTTGCCGGCGAGGTCCTTCACGGTGCCCTTCTGGAGGGAGATGATGGCCCAGCGCTGCTGCGTCTCACCGGCGCGCGGCGCGTACGCCACCGGCTCCGCCTTGGCGCCCAGCTGCACCGCGGCCCAGCCATCCACCACGGCGAAGTCGAGCTGCCCCTCCCCCACCGCCTTGGAGAAGTCCTCGTAGCGGCCGAAGCTCTTGGCGCCGACGGGGCGGCCCAGGCTGGCCTCCAGCTTCTGGGCGAGCGCCTCCGCGTACTGGAAGCGCTCCTGGCCGTCCGACAGCGTGGTGGCGAGGAACACGCCCAGCGTGGCCTTCTTCGGCGCGGCGGAAGCGGGGCTGGCAACGGAAACGGCGAACAGCGCGGCGGCGAGCAGGAGGCTCCCCCGCGCGACAAGGGATGGCGTCTTCACGGCGTCTCCTCCGCGACCCCATTGGCCGGCGAGACGCCCTGCGCGTCACCCAGTCCATAGAGGCCCTGCAATCGGTCCTTCCATTCCCGCACCTGGGCGGCGCGGGGGGCCGCGCCAGAGGCCAGGTAGCGGCGCCAGGCGTCCACGGCCTCGGCGGGTTCATGCCGGCGCTCCTGAGCATCAATGCCCAGGTTGAGCGAGGCGAGGGGCACGGCGGTCTCCAGGCGCTTCCACGTCGCGAGCGCCGAGGCGCTCTCGCCCTGGCGCCAGTCCACGCACGCCAGGTTGTGCTGCACCAGCGCGTCATCCGGCGTCGCGGCGAGCGCGGCCTTCAGCGCCTTCTCCGACGCCTTCATGTTGCCGGAGGCGTACGCGAGCGCCGCCTCACGCCGCAGCAGCGCGCCGGTGAGGTTGCCCATCCACTTCGGCTGCCCGGGCATGGGCTTCTTCTGGGCGGTGGTGAGCAGCTTGCGCGAGGGCGCGACCTTGCCCTGGCGGTAGAGCACCCACGCGTCCGCGAGCGTGCGCGTGTTGGGCCACGCCCATTCCGGCGCGGGCGTGAGGGAGCGCTTGATGCCCGCGGTGGCCTCCGCGAACCGCCCTTCTTCCGCGCGCGTGAGCGCCCGGGCGAAGGTGGCCAGCTTCGCCAGGTCCGCGCGCTTGCCGGTGCCCAGGCGGTCCACCGCGTCCAGGTCCCGGTTCGCCGCGGCCGCGTCGCCCGTCTCCAGCTTCGCCAGGGCCCGGCGAACCAGCACGCGGGGCAGGTTCGCCTCCGCCACCTTCGCGGCCGTCTTGGAGGGCCCCGCGTCCGTCAGCCGCTGCACGGCGGCGTCCACCTGGCCCAGCTCCACCTCCGCGAGCGCGGCGCCCGCGGACGCTTCCGCGCGCTGATCCGGCTCCTGCGTGGCCTCACCGGACTGATTGAACGCGGCGAGCGCGGCCTGCGCGTCGCCACCACCCAGCCGGGCGTAGCCCAAGAGCAGGTGCTCGCGCCAGGTCACGCCCGGCAGCGTCACCGCGCCCTCCAGCACCTTGCGGGCCTCCGCGTACTGGCGGCTGTCCAGCAGCGCCGCGCCCAGCCGGCGGGCCATGGGCACGGAGCGGTCCAGGTCATACGCGCGGCGCAGGTCGCGCACGGCGTCTTCCAGGCGCTGGGTGCCGGCGCGGTCGCGCGCGCGGTGGGCCAGGGCGCGGGCCAGCCACTGCTTCGCGCCGGGGTGGCCGGGTTCGACCTGGAGCGCGCTGCCGTAGTCCTCGATGGCCTGATCCCACTGGCCGGTGGCGAAGTGATCCGCGCCCAGCAGCATGTGGCCCAGCGCCTGACGCGGGGCCATCTCCACCACGCGCCGGTGCACCTCCACCGCGCGCTGGTAGCGGCCGGCGCGGCGGTTGACGGAGCCCAGCGTCGCCCACAGCTCCAGGCTGCCGCCGCCCGACTTCACGGCGGACTCCAGGAACTGGATGGCCTCTTCATGGCGCGCCTGCGCCTGGAGCGCCTTGCCCACGGCGATCTGCCCCATCAGCAGGCCCGGCTGCAGCTCCAGCACCTTGCGGAACTCCGCCTCCGCCTGCGCGGGCTGCTTCTGCGCGAGCCGCACGTCACCCAGCAAGAGGTGCGCGGCGGGCGTGGAGCCCAGCTTCATCAGGGCGGTGGCCTGCAGGTCCGCGCGCGGCACGTCGCCCGCGGCGAGGTACAGGCGCGCGAGGCGCTCCTTCGGCTCCGCCACCTGCGGGAACTTCGTCACCAGCCGCTCCAGGAGCGCGCGGGACTCCGGCACGTGGCCTTCCATCTCCAGCACGGCCGCGAGGCCGATCTGCGCCGTCGCGGACTCGGCCCGGCCGGCCTGCGCCTTCTCGAACGAGGCGCGCGCGGCACCAGCGTCCCGGCGGATGAGGTGCGCCTTGCCCAGGAGCTCGTGGATCTGGAAGTCGTTGCCCGCGAGCTTCTCCGGACGCAGCACCAGGTAGCGCTGCAGCCGCGTCACGGCCCGGTTCCCGTCCTGGACGTACAGGTAGTAGCTGGCCAGGTAGTAGTGGACGATGAGGTGGTCCGGCTGATCCGCGGCGGCCACCTGCTCCAGCACCGGCACCGCCTCCTGGAAGCGGCGCAGCTTGAAGTACGCGGTGCCCAGCGGATACGCGAGCGACAGGTCCTGCGGGTTCTGCGCGAACACCGGCTGAAGGCGCGTCGCCGTGCGCTGGAAGTCCTGGAGCGCGTTGGCAGCGCTGCCCAGGCCCACGGCGGCGAACACGGACTGCGGCTCCTGCGCGAGCGCCTGCTCGAAGAGCTGGAGCGCCTTCTTGAACTTCTCCTCCGCCTCCTTCTTGTCGCCCTTGGCGAGGGCGGCGTTGGCGGACACCAGGACCTGCTCGCCCTGCTCCGTCATGCGCTGAGCTTCGGTGGCGGGCGGCGGGCGGAACTGGGCGAGCGCCGCCGGCGGGCCGGCCAGGGTGGCCAGCAGGGCGAGCGCGGTGCAGACGCGGCGCGGGGAACGGTTGAATGGGCGCATGCGGTTCGTCACGGCGAGGGTGCGGGGCTGAATTCGGCGACGATGACGGTGATGTCATCGCGCTGGGGCTGGCCGGCGCTGTACGCGCGCACGTCCGCGAGGAGCGCGTCGCGAAGAGCATCGGCGGGGAGGTGGGCGTGGGCCTGGAGCGCGGCGGCCAGTCGCTGCGTGCCGTAGAGCCGGTTGGCGCCGTCGCGCGCCTCGGTGAGGCCGTCCGTGTACCAGACGATGATGTCGCCGGGGCTCAGCTGCGCCTGGCGCGACGTGAACTGCGACGCGACGTTCGCGCCCAGCAGCGGACCGCGCGCCGGCAGCGACGCCATCTGCCGCGTGTTCCGGTTGTAGATGGCCGCCGCCGGGTGGGCGCCCGCCGCGTAGTCGATGCTGCCGCTGTACACGTCGATGACCGCGAGCGCGCTGGACATCTGGTGCTCGCCGCGGCCCACGTTGGCCAGCGTCACGTTGAGCGCGGTGATCAGCATCTGCGCGTGCACCTGCGACGGCTCGCGCAGCGTCATGGCGGAGGCGAAGCCGCTGGTGGCGCTGGTGGCGACCAGCGACGTGGACAGACCGTGGCCCGTCACGTCTCCGATGCCAATCACCACGCGCCGGTCATCCAGCGCGGCGCGGAACCACCAGTCGCCGCCGCATGCGTCCGCGGGCACCACCAGCCCGGCGAGCCGCAGCGGGCCCACCGTCACGGCCTCGCGGCCCGGCAGGAGCGTCTCCTGCACCGTGCGCGCGAGCGACACCTCGCGCTCCAGCTGCGCCTTGGCGCGCACGTCCTCCAGCAGGACCTTGATGCGCTCCGCCATGTGGTTGAACACCACGCCCAGCGTCGTCACCTCGCGGCCCGCGCCCGGCGCCGTGCCCGCGCGGGCGCCCAGGTCACCGGCGGCCAACTGCATCACGCGGTGGGTGAGCACGCCCAGCGGCTTGGTGATGCGGCGGCTCTGGAACGCGGCCAGCACGCCGGCCAGCACCACGAAGCCCAGGCCCAGCCCCACGATGCGCAGCGTGTTGGCGCGCACGGAGGCGCGGTTGTTCTCCTCCAGTTCGTGCAGCTGCTTCTGCAGGTCCTCCAGCGAGTAGCTGATGACCACCACGCCCTTGCCGGACTGCGAGCCGTAGTCGAGCGGCTCCTGGAACTCGAAGACGGGCTGGCCCTGGAAGAAGGCGCTGGCCCAGCGGCGCTCCGCGGTGCGGCCTCCGGAGGATTCGCCCAGCTTGGCGGACGGGTCGCTGTCCGCGACGAGCTGCCCGTCCGCGTCGAACATCTGCACGCGCAGGATGTTGTGGTTGTCCGCGATGATGGAGCGCGCCACTTCCGTGAGGAACGCGTAGTTGTTGTCACGCAGGCTGGTGGCGGAGGTGAGCGCCAGCGTGTGGCTCACCGTCTGGCCCAGCTCTCGCGCCTGGGACTGGAGCCGCTGCGTGAAGCGGTCCGACGTCGCGGTGAGCTGCGCCTCCGTCGTCTTCGCGGACAGCGCGGCCAGCAGGCCGACAATCACGATGACCAGCGCGCCCGTGGTGAGCAGCAGCAGCTGATCCAACCGCAGCCCGCGGATGGCCGCCACGTTGGGCAGCTCTCCGGCCTCCATGGGCGCGATGACCGTGCTCGTGGGCTCCGCGGCCGGCAGCCCCAGCGCGCCGGTCAGCCGGGTGGCCGTGTTCTCCCCGCGCAGGGCGGTGAGCTCCCGGGAATGGGTTCCGGTGTACTCCGGAGGAGGAGGCGGGGTGCCGGGCGCCGCATCGGACGCATCGGGAGATTCAGGGGCGGGGTCGAGGCGCGTGTTCGTACGGGACAAAGGCACACCTGGGGGAGCCCGCGTCGGAGAAACGCGGTCGGAGCGGGGCGGACTCTATCTCACTTCCTGATTGACGCGAGGAGTCCACCTGTCGGGCGATTCCTCGCGGCCGCCCCCTCACCTGGCCCCCCAACGGCCGTGCGATCAGCCCGGACCGGGAGCGTCCGAACGCCCCGGGAAGCAGCACGTCACGGGGCATGGATGAGTTCCGCTCATTGCCGCGTCGCGCCACCCGGGGGCCGAAAGGTGATGGAGAACACCCGTGACATCAGGGTCCTTGAGTCGGGAGGCCGCGTTCGGAGTATAGGGGCGTCCCTTTCTTTCCCTTCGAGGTCCTCCGCCCGTGTCACGGCCCCGGTTGATCAAAGAAAACTCCGCGCCGCTCTCCCTGCCCCGAGAGCAGCTCATCCGCATCCATGACCTGATGGTGAAGGCGCGCGTCCTGGAGGAGCGCCTGATCCAGATGTACAAGCAGGGTCACGGCTACTTCTGGATCGGCGGTCCCGGTGAGGAGGCGTTCAACGTCCCCTTGGGCCTGCTGATGAAGGTCGGCGAGGGCCCGGCCTACGACTACCTGCACGCGCACTACCGCCAGTCCGCGACGCTGCTCGCCATGGGCGAGGAGCCCATCGGGGCGCTGCGGCAGATGAAGAACACGGCCACGGACCCCTACTCCGGCGGCCGCAACTTCGCGGGCCACTTCAGCCGGCGCTCGAAGAACATCGCGCCCGTCACCTCCCCCATCGAGGTGCAGTACGCCATCGCGCCGGGCACGGCCATGGCCCAGAAGCGCCACGGCGGCGACGGCATCACCATCGTCACCGGCGGCGACGCGGGCACGGCCGAGGGCGATTTCGCCAGCTGCCTCATCTGGAGCAGCCGCCCGGCGAACCCCCTGCCCATCCTGATCATCGTCACCAACAACAAGTGGGGCATCAGCACCACTTCGGACGGCCAGCACGGCGAGACGAACATCAGCGACCGCGCGCGCGCCTTCAACATCCAGGCGAAGACCATCAACGGCAATGATCCGGTGGAGTCCTACCAGGAGCTCCAGGCCGCGATGGAGTACGTGCGCAAGGAGCGCAAGCCCTTCTTCATCGAGGCGCGCGTGTCGCGCCTGTACGGGCACTCGTCCGCGTCCGGCGCCAACTTCGTGAACGAGGAGCAGGACTGCCTGCGCCTGTTCGAGGCGCGGCTGGAGCAGGAAGGCGTCCTCAGCCGCGAGCAGATGGACGAGGCGCGCAACCGCTACTCCGAGGAGCTGGCCGCCGCGGCGCGCACCGTGCGCGACGAGCCGCAGCCCTCTGGCGACTCCATCTGGGAACACATCTACGCGGAGAAGAAATAACCATGGCGAACATGGCACAGGCCATCCGCATGGCCCTGCACTACGCGGAAGAGAACCTGGGCGTCACCGACATCTTCGGCGAGGATGTGGGCGCCCCGCTGGGCGGCGTCTTCACCTGCACGCAGGGCCTGAAGACGGCGTGGAACAGCCCCCTGGACGAGCGCGGCATCATCGGCGCGGCCATGGGCCTGGCGATGGCGGGCCACCGCCCGGTCGCGGAGATCCAGTTCTGCGACTACATCTACAACACCATCGACCTGCTCAAGCTGGCGGGCAACACGCACTGGTCCACGAACGGTGACTGGGCGGTGCCCATGGTGGTGCGCACGCCCGTGGGCAGCGGCATCCGCGGGTCGCTGTACCACTCGCATTCCTTCGACGCGACGATGACGCACATCCCCGGCTGGAAGGTCGTCATGCCCTCCACGCCGCTGGACGCGTACGGCCTGCTCATCTCCGCGTGCCAGGACCCCAACCCGGTCATGTTCCTGGAGCCCAAGGCGCTCTTGCGCGTGAAGGGCGAGGAGCGCATCCCCGGCGAGCCCGAGGACGACCGCGCGCTGTCGAAGATGATCGACGCGCCCCTGGGTGACCGCTCGCAGTGGAAGCCCCAGTGGCCCCTGGTGGAGGCGTTCGCCGTCCCCATTGGCAAGGGCAAGCTCGTGCGCGAGGGCACCCAGGCCACGGTCATCAGCTACGGCCGCACCATGCCCCTGTGCATCAAGGCCGCCGCCCAGCTGGCGGAGGAAGGCCTGAGCGTGGAGGTCATCGACCTGCGCTCGCTCTGGCCGTACGACTGGGAGATGATCAAGGCCTCCGTCCAGAAGACGGGCCGCGTGCTCTTCGTCAACGAGGACACGGAGGTCACCAACTTCGGCGAGCACCTGGTCCGGCGCACCGTGGAGGAGCTGTTCTACTCGCTGCTCGCGCCGCCCCGGCTGGTCGCCGGCAAGTTCGTCCCGGGCATCGGCCTGGCGGACGCGCTGGAGATGGCGTCCGTGCCGCAGCAGAACGACATCACCACCGCCCTGCGCTCGCTCTGCCGCGAGCAGCCGTAGGCCGGCTGAGGTTCCGCCCACACCGCAGAAAGACATCTGGGCCGCCGTTCCTCTTTGGAGGCCGGCGGCCCTGTCGTTAGAATCCAAACTTCCGTGTCCCAGCCCATCGTCCGCACCATGACCCCCGCCCCAGACGCCAACGCCTTCAGGATCCGCCGCGCGCGCCGTGGCGACGCCGAGGTCATGGCCCAGCTGCTGCGCGAGCTGGGCTACCCCCAGGGCACCGATCAGCAGACGGTGCACTGGGTCATCAGCCATCCGGAGATTGAAATCTTCGTCGCGGGAGACCCCCAGGACCGCGCGGTGGGCATGGTGTCCTTCTCCCACCGGCCGCAGCTGCGGCTGCGCGGGCGCGTGGCCACCGTGGACGAGCTGGTGGTGTCCGAGGGCTGGCGCCGCCGGGGCGTGGGCCGCGCGCTGCTCGCGCAGGTGGCGCAGCGGGGCAAGGTGCTGAGCGTGAAGCAGCTGCAGCTCATCGCCCCCATCAACGTCACCGAGGAGACGCGCGCCTTCTACCGGGCGTGCGGCTACGTGGAAGGTGACTCCGGGGTGTTCCGCCACTCGGAGTACGAGCCCCAGAAGTAGCGGGGTGCCGCGAGGGCCCGGCATCACGGCCGGGCGCCTCCCGCGGCGAATGCAGCTTCAGCGCTTGAAGCTCGCGATGACGCGGCGCAGGCGCTCGTGGTCCTCTTCGCTCACGTCGATGAAGCGCACGCCGATGGCCTCCGCCTCGTCGCGCACCCAGGCGACGACGCCGGTGAGGTGGAACTCCTCCCCGTCGATGACCATGGCCAGCCGCACCTGAGCGCCCACGTCGTAGGACTTGCGCGTGCGCAGGCAAAGGCCACCCGCGGACACATTCAGGGAGTAGGCCCGCAGCGCACGCGCCGCGTCCTCCATCTGCTCGAAGCGCACTTCGAACCGCGCCGCCACGCGCTCCTCGGCGCGGCGGTTCATGTACGGGTCTGGCTCCACCGGACCATCCAACTTCGTGTTCATGCGCACCCTGACCCCCTCGGTTCTCGGACCGGAAGTGTCGGCTGGTTTCCAGGCCCGGTTCAAGGGCCCCCGGACAACGGAATGGCTCGTGTAAGTCCCAGGCTACTTCGACGCCAGGAGTTTCCGGATGAGTGCACGTCTCGTGTTGTTGGGTGGAGCCTTGATGCTGGGGCTGTGGGTGGCGGGCTGCGATGACGGCGAGACTGTCCGCCCGCCAACGGATGGGGGGACGACCCTGGATTCCGGGACCGACGCCGGAGATTCCGGGACTGTCAATCCTGGTGATGGCGGCGGCGGGAGCTCCGACTTCGCGTGCAACGTGGCGAAGCAGGAGGGCTGCGCCGCGGGCCAGAGCTGTCTGTACACGGACCTGGCGGATGGCGGCACGGGCAGCCAGTGCTTCGAGGCCGCGTGCGACGTGGTCCGCCAGGACTGTCCGTCCGGACAGCGGTGCACCTACGTGGGAACCGACGGCGGCACCACCGCGCGCCAGTGCGTCGCCGCGGGCACCGCCACGGAAGGAGCGGCCTGCACGCTGGCCGAGTCGCCTCCGGGCCAGACGTATGACACGTGCGCTTCGGGCCTGTACTGCAAGGACGAGTCGCAGGACGACGGCGGCCTGGCCTTCTTCTGCCGCAAGCTGTGCCACGCGCCGTCCGACTGCGGCTCCGGCGAGTGCAACACCGTGCTGCGACTGTCCGGCACGCGCGAGCTGCCGCTGGTGTGCGGCCCCGCGTCCGCGCGGTGCGATCCATTCGCGCAGGACTGCGAGAGCCCGCTGGCCTGCTACCCCGCAGCCAACGGCGCGGTGTGCGCGGGTCAGGGGTCGCTGACGGAAGGCACCGCGTGCGAGTTCAGCAACCAGTGTTCACGGGGCAGCACCTGCGTGATGACCGGCGGCAGCGGCACGTGCCGGACGCTGTGCCGCCTGCCCGCGGGCTCACCGGGGTGCTCGAACGGGGCGACCTGCCGGGCCATCAACAACAACAACAGCGACGTGGGAGCCTGCGTCCCGTAGGCAACGGATTGCCCACGGAAGGAAGCGCCCCTTCCCGGGGTGGCGAGCGCGCGGGTCCTTCAAGGGCCCGGCCCGCCACCTCGAGGGGGAAGTCCTGCGCCGTCCGTGCCCGGCCTGGGGATGTTCACGGCCTGCCGCGATTGGCGCGCGGCATGAATCCCCGGGTCGCCACGCGGGAGCATCGTGCACATTGTCTTGCGCCGGGAGGTCGTGGGCATGGGTCTGAGGAAGGCGCTGCGCTGGGGGTACTTCGGGGCCCTGGGCGTGCTGGTGGGGTGTGGAGGCATGGACGACGGCCGCGCTCCGGAGGATGTCTACGAGCCGGGCCGTACGGACGCGGAGGTCACCGCGCCCGCGGCCACGGAGTCCGTGGAGGCCGCGCCCACGCTGACGCTGCATGACGGTCACCGGGTGCAGGCCACGCCGCCCGTGGCTCCCCTGCCCGCCCGGTTCCAGCCCGCCTTCCATCAGTCGCTGCGCGAATCCGTCTCCGTGGGGAGCGTCACCACGTACCGCATCAAGGTACCCATGGGGCGTGCGGGCAGCCGCGTGCGCGTCACCTTCCGCTCCGGCGACGGCAGCCTGACGCTACAGCGGGCCACGGTGGCGAAGGCCGGCGCCAATGGCGCGCTGGACTCCGCGCCGGTGGCGCTCACCTTCGGCGGCAACACGGGCTTCACCACGGGCACGCGCACGCTGGTGACGTCGGATCCGGTCGCGTTCCCGGTGGGCTTCCGCGACGAGGTGGCCATCTCCTTCGAGGTGAAGGGCGCGCTGGGCAAGAGCCGCATCCAGGCGTTCCCGGACAGCTGGATGAGGACCGGCGCCTACGCGACGACGCAGGGCGCGCTGGGCGGCCAGGCCTGGGAGTACGCCACGGGCGTGGCGACGGTGGACGTGGAAGGCGCGCCGGGCCGGGCCTTCGTCGCCATTGGAGACAGCATCACCGAGGGCTACACGGGCACGTGGAACGACACGCGCAACGCGTGGCCGTCCCGGGTGGAGAAGCAGCTCGGGGTGCCGGTGGTGAACTCGGGCGCGTCCGGGCAGGGCTTCTGGGACGCGAACCTCCAGCTGCCGCAGGAGGTGCTCTCCCTGCAGGGCGTCACCGACTGCATCGTCCTCTTGGGCGTCAACGACCTGGCCGCGGAGGGCATGACGGTGCCGAAGCTGCAGCAGCGCATGACGCAGCTGCTGGATCAGCTCCAGCCCGTGTGCAAGCTGTGGGTGAGCACGCTCCTGCCCAAGGAGAAGATGGGCGCGGACGGCGGGGACTTCGCGCTGATGAAGGCCCAGCGCCAGGAGTTCAACGCGTGGCTGCGCTCCCTGACGCGCGCGCAGATCATCGACCTGGAGGCCGTGACGCGGCAGCCGGGCAACGTGGACCTCTTCATCGACGGGCTGGAGGTGGACGGCATCCACCCGTCCGTGGAAGGCCACCGGGTCATGGCGGACGAGGTGGCGCGGACCCTCAAGGCGAAGGGCGCCCTGTAGCGCCTGCCCGGCTGGAAAGCGCACGGGGGGTTTGAATAGGTTCGCGGGCGTTGCGTCCAGGCGGTGTTCCCGTCTTCCCCAACTCCCGGAGCTTTCTCCCATGCGCACCCTTCCCGCCGCCCTCGCCTTCGTCGCCTGCCTCGCCCTGCCCTCCCTTGCCCACGCGGCATCGCTGCGGTGTGGCAACAAGCTCGTGTCGGAAGGGGCGTCGCAGACGGATGCGGTGGCCAAGTGCGGCCAGCCCGTGTCGACCGAGACCAAGCGCGAGCGCGTGACCACCAAGTCCCGCGATGGCAGGGGGGACGGGTCGCGCCGCGAAGGGAACTCCACGGAGTACTCGGCCTCCAGCACCGTGGAGGAGTGGACCTACAATTTCGGGCCCAACCGGCTCATGCAGATCGCCATCTTCCGAGACGGCCTGCTGGTGGACGTGCGCAGCGGTGGCTACGGCTACTGATGCCGTTTCCCCGGGGCGGTTGAATAATTTCGGGGCCGCCGCGTCCAGGCCGTGTTCCCTCCTCCCCGGAGCGTCCCCTGTGCGCACCCTTTCCGCCGCGCTCGTCGCCACCTGCCTCGCCCTGCCCTCCCTCGTCCACGCCTCCGCGCTGCGCTGTGACAACAAGATCGTGTCGGAAGGAGCTTCGCAGGTGGACGCGCTGGCCAAGTGTGGTCAGCCCGTGACGAAGCAGAGCAGGACGGAGTACGTGACCCACAAGGTCAAGGAAGGGGCGCGGGGTGAGACGCGCTACGGGGAGGCCTCCACGGAGATCACCACCTCCACGACCGTGGAGGAGTGGACCTATAACTTCGGGCCCCACCGGCTGATTCAGGTGGCCATCTTCCGTGACGGCCGCCTGGTGGACGTGCGCAGCGGTTCCTACGGCTACTGAGGCCCCAGGTGCTGCTCCAGCAGCTGGCGCATGAACGCCGGCCGCTGACGCAGCGTCTCCCGGAAGGACTCGAGGTTCGCGCGCCAGGCCTCCACGGAGGCCGGCTGGCTCCAGCGCGCCACCTGCTCAGGCATCTCCAGCGCGAGCGCCTCCGCCGCCGCGTCCAGGGCCGCCGTCACCCGCTCCGCGGCGAAGGTGTGCTCGGTGTGCCAGAGGAAGCGCTCGACGAAGCGGGCCTTGAACTCCGGCGACTGGAGCAGCCCCCTCAAGAGCAGCGTGGACCAGGCCCCCACCTCTGATTGGGCGTCCAGCACGCGCCCCAGGCTGTCCTGGTCCGGGCCGGAGGCCATGGCGAAGTCCAGGTCGTACACGAGCCAGCGCCAACGGCCGTCGTGTCCCAGGGGCGCGTCCGGCTCGAGCTTCTTCGTGCGCAGCCGCCAGAACTTCACGTTGTTCTCCGGCCAGTCCGTGTTGCCCAGGTAGAGCTGCGCGACCTGGTATTCGATGAAGTCCTCCACGTCCATCCGCGCGCGCACCCAGGAGTAATGCTCCGGCACCGACAGGTCGTGCGTCGCCACGTAGTCGACGAGCTCCTGGTAGGGCTGCTCGTCCCCGTCCTCTCCCACGTCCAGGATCCCGGAGCCCTCCAGGATGACGGCCTTCTTGCGGTCCACGCCGTAGTGCGACGCCAGGTAGTACTCGTCCAGGCGCTCGCGCAGCTCGTGCAGGCCCCAGTACTCGCCGTTGAGGAACACGAGCGTGGGGCGGCAGGCCTGGAGCGCGAGCCGCGTCTCGGCCAGCAGTCCCTGCAGCACGCAGTCGCGCAGCTTGGTGACGCCCTGGTCCTGTCCGGACGTGCGCACGATCATCCGGGTGAACTCCGTCACCGGGGAGCCGGGGAACACCGGCCCCGCGAACGTCTTCGGGCCGTAGTCCTCCTTCGCGTACAGCCGCAGGCTCTTCTGCGGCATCACCGCGCTGCCCGTGCCGTGGATGCGCACGCCCGCGTCCTGGTCGAACACGCGCTGGCCGGAGGTTTCGAACCACTCCACGTGGACGGGGCGCTCCCACTCCTTGCCGTTCTGCAGGTAGTTGGCCGCGAACGGATCATCGGGCCGGGCCTCGGCGGCGAGGCCCGGGACGTAGATGCCCGTCACCGGGTCGAAGAAGTTTGCCGCGTCGGTGACCAGCGACAGCACCGGCAGTGAGTACGGCTCCCGGCCAATGACGAACGTGCGCGTGCGGACCGGACCCACCGGCTCAGCGCCCGCGAACTGCCGGTAGCGCACCACCACGACCTGCGGCGGCGCCTCCAGCGGCGCGACCCACCGCAAGACCTCCTCGGCATCGGGCTTCGTCGTGGGGATGAAGGACCACCGCACCGGAGGCGTGGAGCGCGCCAGCAGCGCGATGGGAGCGGTGTAGCGCGACGACTCGGGCGTGGGCGTGGAGCCGTCCCGCGTGAAGTACGTCCGCAACCCCTGGGCCGTGGGCAACGCCAGCAGCGTCTCCGGCTGATAGAGCCCGGGCCGCGCGTCGAACGTCAGGTGCTGGAAGTCGACGCGGGCCCTCGCCTCGGCGCCCTGCCTGTCGCGCGCCACCACCTCCAGCCCCAGCGCGCGCCGGCCCGGCCACCAGGGCAGGCTCCAGCGGCCACTGTCGATGTCGGCATGGCCCAGGAAGCGCCCGTCCTCGTACACCTCCACCCGTGACGTGCCGGCGTCGCTCGCCACCGTGCCGAACAGCCGGTTCGTGTCCGGTTCGTGCCCGTCGATGGTGACGCGAAGCCCGGAGGGCGGTGGAAGCTCGGCCTCGTTCAGCCGCCGCTCGGGGGCGGGCTCACAGCCGGACCCGGCGAGGACGACGAGACCCAGGAAGAAGGACGCAAGAAGACGGAGACGCATGAGGGTCTCCGTCCTGTACCAGACAATGCTTTGACCTCACACCGCCTTGTGACACAGCGCGGCGGGAGGCCCCTGCCCTCAGGTGGGGGGCGCGGTGGCTTCGAGCAGGCCGTGCTTCTGGAGGAGCGCGGCCAGCGCGGGCGGCGCGAGCATCCAGTCCTCGCGCGTGGGCACCCAGCGCACGGGGGCACCGGCGGCGGCGAGCCTCGCGTTCACCTCCGCGATCATCGGGGCGAAGGTGGGCTGGGGCACGTCCCAGCTGCCCACTCCCGCCTGGACCTCCACGGCCCCGGGCTCCACGCGCACCGCGGGCTGGCCCTGCACCGGCTGGATGGCGAACCCCGGCAGGTACGGCTGCATGGCGGCGGACAGGCGCTCCAGCAGCGTCGGGTCCTCAAAGGGGTGGGCGCCCTCCAGGTCGAAGAAGGTGGGCAGCTGCGCCTGGAGCTCGTCGCGCAGCGGGTCGTCCTTGCTGTCGCGCCAGGCATGCTCGGCCAGGACGCGGGCCTCGTGGGGGATGCGGATCTCCCAGCGCTCCAGGAGCGCGAGCAGCTCCGCCACGCGCTCCACCTCCTCCCACGGAGGCTCCACGCGCGTGAGCCAGGCCACCTCCGACACCGTCTGTCCCCGGCGAAGGCCCGTCACCCGGTCCCCCTTGCGCAGCTGGAAGGGCGGCGCATCGGTGAACTCCGGATCCGGATAGAGGGCGGTGTGCAGCAACCCCGTGCCCTCTTCCGGGCGCACGCGCGCGAAGCCGTGCTTGGGGTTGATCTCCTCCACGACGAACGTCTCCTGGGCCATGATCTCTTCTCTAACCGGTGTTCCGCATGCCCGCAGCGATGCCGTTGAGCGCCAGGAGGAGCGGCCGGTCGCACTCCGCGTCCCCGTCCCGCTTGCGCTTGAGCAGCTCCACCTGGAGGAAGGACATGGGGTCCACGTAGGGGTTGCGCAGCGCGATGCTCCGCTGCAGCTGCGGGTTGTTGTCCAACAGCTTCGCCTCCCCCGTGATCGTCTTCACCGCGCGGCGCGTGCGGGAGTGCTCCTGCTGGATGCGCAGCCACAGGGGCCGCGTGGACGCGGGGGCCAGCTTCGCGTACCGCGCCGCGATGGCCATGTCCGTCTTGGCCAGCACCATGGTCACGTTGTCGATGACCGCGCGGAAGAAGGGCCATTCCTTGTACATGCGCTGCAGGAGCGCCGCGCCCTCCGGCGTGGCCGCGGACTCCTCCAGCGCGCTGCCCACGCCGTACCAGGCCGGGAGGATGGCGCGCGTCTGCGTCCACGCGAAGCTCCACGGGATGGCGCGCAGCGTGTCCAGCCCGCCCGCCTTGCGCTTGCTGGGGCGCGAGCCGATGGGCAGCGCGGAGATCTCCTCCACGGGCGTGCCCTTCATGAAGAACTCCACGAAGCCCGGGTCCTCCCAGACGAGCGCGCGGTACGCCTTGCGGCCGGACTCCGCCAGCGCGTCGAAGGCGGCGCGGAAGGCGGACTCGTCCTCCGGGGACGGGCGCGGCTGCGCGTCCAGCGTGTGCAGCAGCACGCCGCCCACCACCAGCTCCAGCGTGCGCTGGGTGAGCTCCGGGCGCGCGTACTTGTGGTCCATCGCCTCGCCCTGTTCGGTGGCCTTGTAGGCGCCGGCCACCGTGCCCGGCGGCAGCGCGAGGATGGCCGTCTGGGCGGGGCCGCCGCCGCGCGCCACCGTCTCCCCGCGGCCGTGGAACAGGCGCAGGGGCACGTCGTTCTCGTCCGCCACCTGCGTGAGCGCCACCTGGGCGCGGTACAGCGCGGCGCTCGCGGCGAGCAGGCCCACCTCCTTGCCGGAGTCGCTGTAGCCCACCATCACCTCCTGCACCCCACGGCCCTTCAGGTGCTGGCGGTACTCCGGGTGCGCGAAGAGCTGGCGCAGCACGTCCGGCCCGCCGTCCAGCGCGCCCAGCTGCTCGAAGAGCGGCGCCACGTCCACGGTGGCGCACTGCCGCTCCTTGTCCCAGAGCCCCGCGTGCTTCAGGCACTGGAACGCCGCCAGCACGTCATCCGCGGTGGAGGCCATGGAGAGGATGAGCGTGCGGCACACGGACTCGCCGCCCTCGTCCTGGCCCTCGCGCAGCTTCGCCAGCACCTCCAGCAGCCGCTGGCCGCCCTCGGTGGGGGCCGGTCCGCCGCTGAAGGACGCCGCCGCGCTCACCGCGTCCTCCGCGGGAGCCCGCACCTCCAGCTCGCCCAGGCCCAGGCCCAGCGCGCGCACGCGCTCGGACATGCGGCGCACCTCGCGCAGGCCCGCGTGCTCCGCTCTCGCCGCGAAGAGCGACCGCTCCAGCACCGCCAGGTCATCCCCCAGCGCCTCCGGTGACCGGTAGGCCCCTGCCGGCAGCGTGGACTCCCTTCCCTGCCGCCGCGCGAGCACGTGCTCCAGCGCCAGCGTCAGCCGCTCCTCCATGAAGCGCAGCTTGCGGCGCCACGGCTCGCCCAGCGTGCGCGGGCCCTGCTGCTTCGCCACGTCCGGCAGCGCCTTCGCGTCCTCCTCCAGCGAGCGCTCCAATTCCTGCGTGGGGCGCGCGTGCCGCTCCGACTGGGACAGCATCCCGCCCAGCCGCTCCACGTCGCGCAGGAGCAGCCGCAGGCCCCGGGCGCGGTGCGCGCGCAGCGTGTCCGCGAACACCTCTGGCGTCACCAGCGGGTTGCCGTCCATGTCGCCGCCCACCCACGAGTGCACGCGCACGGGCGTGTCCAGCGCGCCCAGGGGCTCGCCGTAGGCGCGCTCGAAGGCCCAGTCCAGCGCCTCCGGCAGCCGGGCCACCGGCTCCGCCAGCATCTCCTCCACGTACCAGTGGACGTTCTTCACCTCGTCGCCCACGGTGGGGCGCTCGCGGCGCAATTCGTCCGTCTGCCACAGCGCGGTGATCTCCTCGCGCATGGCGGTGAGGTTCGCGGCGGACTCGCGCGGGGTGAGCGTGCACCGGTCGCGCTCTTCCAGCAGCATGGCCAGCCGGTAGAGCTTCTCCAGCAGCGTGCGGCGCACCGCCTGGGTCGGGTGCGCGGTGAACGTCAGCGTCACCTTCAGCGTCCCCAGCGTTTCACGCACCTTGTCGGCGCTGACGCCCGCGGCCTTCAGCGCCAGCAGCGTGGACTCCAGCGACCCCTTCTGGGGCCGGGTGGCGGTGGGGCTCGCGTGGGCCCGCGCGCGGCGGATGCGGTGGTGCTGCTCCGCAAGGTTGACCAACTGGAAGTAGACGGAGAAGGCGCGCAGCACCGGCTCCACCTGTTCCGACGGCAGCCGCCGCAACACCGCCGCCAGCTCCGCTGCCGCGGCGCGTCGTCCGGCCACCGGGCCCCGCCGGCGCTGGATGGCCAGGTGGCGGACCTCCTCCTCCTTGTCGAACAGGGCCTGCCCCTCCTGTTCCACCAACACCTCACCCAACAGCCGGCCCAAGAGCCGGACATCCCGCCGCAGCGGGGGATCCACGGGACGTGTACGCGCCATAACGGACCGGAACCGTAGTCCTTTGGCCCCCCACCGCCCCTACCCATTCTTGAATCTTCGACCGCCAGCCGACGGATGACCCACTCCGTCCTTGCAGGAAAAATTCAACCACCCGGTCTTCCCAAAAGGTCGAGCCTTCCACTAGAAAGTGGGCACTCCCGGACCCCGCCGGGATGTCTGACCTGACCCTAAGGAGTGGCAATGCGGAAAAACCCATCTTGGCTGGCCCTGGGCCTGCTGACGCTCGCGGCGCCGTCGGCGTACGCGGAGCGCGCGTGGTACGAGAAGCCGCAACCTGACGTCGCCGCGCCGTCCACCAAGCTGCGCAAGGCAGTTGTGCAGGACATCACGGACGACCTGCCCCACCGTCTGGGTGAGCAGCAGAAGGAGCTGAAGGCGCAGGCGCTGCAGATGCGCCTGGAGGGTCGCGGTCAGCCGGGCCGGGTGCAGAAGCTGGCCAACGGCAAGTTCGTGGAGCTGGAGCTGCAGCGCACGGACCGCATCTTCGTCATCCTGGTGGAGTACGGCACGCAGATCCACCCGGTGTTCGGCAACCCCGCCACCAACCCGGGCGGCAACATCCCCGGCCCGCTGCACAACGAGATTCCGGCCCCTGACCGCTCGGTGGACAACACCACCATCTGGCAGCCGAACTACGACCGGGCGCACTTCGAGAAGCTCTACTTCGACACCACTCCGGGCGCGGACTCGGTGGCGAACTTCTACAAGGCCGCGTCGTCCGGCCGCTACACCGTGTCCGGCACGGTGTCCGAGTGGGTGAAGGTGCCGTACAACGCCGCCCGCTACGGCAACAACCTGTGCGGCAGCTCCAGCTGCTCCAACTCCGTGTGGCCGCTCATCAGCGACGCCATCAAGGCGTGGACGAACGCCCAGCTGGCCGCCGGCAAGACGCCCGCGGAGATCAAGGCGTACCTGGACACGTTCGACACGTGGGACCGGTACGACCACGACGGCGACGGCAACTTCGACGAGCCGGACGGCTACATCGACCACTTCCAGATCGTCCACGCCGGCATGGGTGAGGAAGTCGGCGGCGGCGCGCAGGGCCCCAACGCCGTGTGGAGCCACCGCTGGTTCGCGTACAGCAACGGCACGGGCCCGGATGGCATCGGCCCCGCGTACAACCAGAACGGCGGCACGCGCTTCGGCACGGGCATCGACAAGTGGGTGGGCGACTACACCATCCAGCCGGAGAACGGCGGACTGGGCGTGTTCGCGCACGAGTACGGCCACGACCTGGGCCTGCCGGACCACTACGACACGACGAACGCGGCGGACAACGGGACGGGCTTCTGGACCATCATGTCGTCCGGCTCGTACCTGAACGACGGCACCACGGACATCGGCAGCCGTCCGGGTGACTTCTTCGCCTGGGACAAGCTGCAGCTGGGCTGGCTGGACTACGCCACCACGGACGCGGGCCTGTACTCGTACCACAACCTGGGTCCCGCGGAGTTCACGTCCGCGAACGCGAAGCAGGCGCTCGTGGTGAAGCTGCCCGGCAAGCCCGTGCTTCAGCCCACCACCCCCCCCTACGAGGGCCAGGGCATGTGGCAGGGCGGCCAGGGCAACAACCTGGACCGCGTGCTCGAGAAGACGGTGAAGCTGCCGAACAAGAAGCCCATCACCTTCTCCTTCCAGACCTGGTTCGACATCGAGGAGGACTGGGACTACGCCTACGTCGCCCTCTCCGTGGACGGTGGCCCGTTCGTGAACCTGCCCAGCCCCGTGAGCCGCACCACGAACCCGTGGGGCAACAACCTGGGCAACGGCATCACCGGCACGTCCGGCGGTTGGATTCCCCTGGAGTTCGACCTGTCCGCCCACGCGGGCAAGACCGTCACGCTGAAGATCCGCTACAAGACGGACGCGGCGGAGTTCAACAAGGGCTTCCTGGTGGACTTCGTGCAGCTGTGGGCGAAGAACACCTACGTCTTTGGTGACGACGGCGAGTGGGGCCACAAGTGGTGGGACAAGTCGACGTTCTTCGTGACGGACGGCACCAACACCCTCTACGACAACTACTACCTGGCCGAGTGGCGCCAGTTCCGCGGCTACGACGAGGGTCTGGCCACGGGTCCCTACAACTACGGCTTCAGCGCGGATGGCCTGGTGGACTGGGCGGAGCGCTACTCGTACAACCCCGGCCTGCTGATCACCTACTGGGACACGTCGCAGTCGAACAACAACGTGTCGCAGCACCCGGGCTCGGGCCGCATCCTGCCCGTCGACTCGCGCCCGCAGCCCCTGCAGCGCAGCGACGGCCGCTACTGGTCCGGCCGCGTGCAGACGCACGACGCGACGTTCGGTCTGGAGCCCAGCTTCCCGCTGTCGCTCAAGCCCAACGGCTTCCCGCGCAACGAGTACCCCTCGCAGCCCGCGGTGCCGGTGTTCAACGACACGAACGAGTTCTGGTCCGCCACGCAGCCGTACGCCGGCGTGAAGGTCCCGAAGACGGGCACCATCATCGAGGTGCTGTCGACGAACGCCGACCAGACCGTGATGGAAGTCCAGGTGCGTCCGGTCGATTGATTGTCTGACCGTCGTCACCGCTGAGCAGTGAAGGAAGGCCGGTCCCGCTTCGATGCGGGGCCGGCCTTTTGCTTTTCGGGTTGAAGGAATCCGGACACCCGGAGCGCGACCCGGGATGACGGACGCGCGCGGGGCGCTACGGTGCCCGCCATGGCCGAGTGCCCCGTGGGAGCGCCCTCCTCCCCTTCCCCTCCTCCCGAGCCGCCCTCCGACGTCGCGCGAACCGTGGCGCTGGAGCCCGCGGATCCCATCAGCGTGCTCAACCAGGCGTTCCGCGACGCGTACGCCGCGCGCCGCGAGGCCGTGCTGTCCCGCATGGGGCCCGTCATCGCGCAGATCGACGACGTGCTCATCCTGCGCATGCGCGGCCAGCGCTTCGAGGCGCCCGCGCGCACGCGCCGCTACCACGAGTACAAGTCCATCACCCACGTGCCGCTCGCGCTCCACATCCTGCTCGCCAGCAAGGACGCGCTCGATGAGGAGACGCGCACGCGGCTCACCACCTTGCGCGGCCTCATCACCGCATCGCGCGGGAGCCTGGAGGGCCGGGGCCTTCCGGCCGAAGCCCTGGCGCGGCAGCACCGCCTGCTCGACGCGTCGCTCGCGCTCGTGGACGGCGTGCTGGCGGCGGACCGGGTGACGCAGGCGGAGCTCTCCGCGTTCATCCACGCCCGGGTGCCGGACCTGCTGAAGAACGCCGAGGACGCGGCGAGGGATCAGATCGACACCATGCATGCCTCGGTCGAGGCGTGGAAACGCCAGATGACCGCGGACGAGCGCGGCCAGCTGCGCGCCGTGGTGGCCGCGTCGCACATGTCGCGGCCCGGCAACGTGGCCGCGCAGTACTTCTCCATCACCCTGGGCGACACGTGGGAGGGGCGCTTCCACGAGGAGGACCAACAGCCCGGCAAGCGCGTGCTCTCCTCGGAGGCGACGTTCGACGAGCCGTCGGCGTTCGCGTTGCTGGCCACGCACGTGCTGGACGCGAACACGTCGCGCGGCATCTTCGGCGAGGAGACGCGCATGGCGAGGGACCTGCTCGCGGACGCGGCCGAGCGCATCCTCGCGGGCATGTTCCAGACGTCGCCCCAGCCGCCCGGCACGAGCGCGCCGTAGCGGCTTTCAGGGGCGCGTGAGCGGCAGCTCCACCATGAACGTCGCGCCCTCGCCCAGACAGCTGTCCAGGGACACGCGCCCGCCCTCGGCCTCCACGATGGTGCGGGTGAGGTAGAGCCCCAGGCCCAGGCCGCCATAGTGGCGCTCGGACACCGCGCGGCCGTAGCGCTCGAAGAGGCGGGGCCGCTGCTCCGGCGAGATGCCGATGCCCCCGTCGCGCACCGTGAGCCGCGCCACGGACCCGTCCGCCACGAGCCGCACGGACACCGGCGTCCCGGCGCCGTACTTGAGGGCGTTGTCCAGCAGGTGATCCAACACCTGCGCCAGCCGTGCCCGGTCGAAGCACCCGCGCACCACCCCCGGGGCCTCCACCTGGAACTCGCAGTGCTCCAGGGCGAACCGGGGCGCGAACGTCGTGGCCACCTCGCGCACCACCTCCGCGACGTCTACCTCCTCGCGCTGCAGGCGGAAGGTGCCGGCGCTGATGCGCGACACGTCCAGCAGGTCGTTCATCAGCTCCGTGAGCCGGCGGACCTGGCGGTGCCCCGTCTCCACGTGGGCCTCGATGACCGGGGCCAGTGGCGAGTCCGGATGAGACTTCACCGCGCGCGACAGCGCCTGGAGCTTCAGGCTCAGCGGCGTCAGCGGCGTCTTCAGCTCGTGGCTCGCGACGGAGAGGAACTCGTCGCGCAGGCGGATGGCGTCGCGCGCGCCCTGGAGCAGCCGCGCGTTGTCCACCGCGAGCGCGGCCACGTTCGCCAGCTCCTGGGCGAACCGCAGGTCCTCGTCGCGATACCGGCGGCTGGAGGTGGTGACCAGGAAGGTCAGCGCGCCCAGGATGTGGCCCCGGGCCATGAGCGGCACGGTGAGCAGCGAACGGATGCCCACCCGGCGCATCGTCTCCAGGTGCTGCGCGTCCTGCGCCACGGCCTGCATCTCCGCGTCCGTGACCTCCGGCACCAGGGTGGACCGGCCGGTCGCCAGCGCCACCGCGGGCGGATAGACGGGCCGCTCCTGGGGCACCGGCCTCAGCCGCTGCACGGTGGCCGCGAGCGGCGCATGCGAGGGATCCGCGGCCACCACCTGGACGCGCTCGAAGTGGCCATCCGGGTGCAGCATGTCCACGATGCACCAGTCCGCGAGCGCCGACACCGACAGGTTCGCCAGCGACGCCAGCGTGGCGGAGGCGTCCAGCGACGACGCGAACAGCTCGCTGGCCCGCGCCAGGAACTCGGCGCGCTCCTCGCCCAGGGCCTGCGCCTGGATGTCCACGCAGGTGCCCACCCACTCGCGCACGGAGCCGTCCGGCCCCAGCACCGGCATGCCGCGCGCGAGCATCCACACGTACGTGCCATCCACGCGGCGCAGCCGGTAGCGCGTGGCGAAGAGCTGCGTCCCCGCCTTGGCCCGCTGCCACGCCGCCAGGGCCCCGGCCCGGTCATCCGGGTGCAGGGCGAGGAGCCACCCCTGGTTGCGCATCTGCTCCGCCGTCTGGCCGGTGAAGGCCGTCCACGACGCAGAGACGGGCGTCAGCGCGTCCCTGGCGGGGTTCGTCGACCAGGTGACCTGCGCCGCGGTCTCCAGCAACCGGTGGAGCCGCTCGGTCTCCTGGCGCAGCCGGGCCACCTCCTCGCGCAAGGCGCCCTCGGCATCGGCGGGAGGCGTGGAGACGCGGCTCGGGTCCAGGAGGGGGGACGTCATCGCGGTGCCTCAGTACACGTTGTACTTGGCTCGAAGCGCTTCGTGCTCCTGCGCGTTGCGCGACGGGTGGAGGACCTTCTGCGCGTCGTGCAGGTAGTACCAGTAGTCACTCTTCACGGGCCGCAGCGCCGCGAGCAGCGAGTCCACCGTGGGCGCGCCAATGGGGCCCGGCGGCAGGCCCGCGCGGGTGCGCGAGTTCCACGGATCCGAGTTGTCCCGCAGCCGCTTGAGGAACGCCTTGCGGTCGTTCCACTCGGCCAGCTCGTAGCGGCTGGTGGCGTCCACGCCCAGCGGGAAGCCCTTGTCCACGCGCTTCCAGAGGATGCCCGCGACGAGCGCGCGCTGGGAGGGCACCGGCTCCTCGCGCTCCAGCATGGAGGCCATCACGACGATGTCGTGCAGCGACCGGCCGCTCTTGGCGATCTCGTCCTTGTGCGCGTCGTAGAAGCGGGCGCGGAAGGTGTCGATCTGCCGCTGGATGAACGCCTCCACCTTGAAGTTGTCCGCGATGATCCCGTACGTCTCCGGGTAGAGGTAGCCCTCCAGGCTGCGCGTGGGCAGCGGGAACGGCGCGGCGAAGTTGCTCGTGCGGCTGGCCGCGGCGATGTACTCGCCCGGCTTGATGAGGCCCTGGGCGGCGAGCACCTGGTCGGTGTCGCGCAGGCGCCAGCCTTCAATCATCGCGAAGGGCACGTCCTCCGGCAGCGGCTGGCCTTCCAGGGCGGTGGCCAATTCCGCGACGGAGGCGGTGGGGCTGAGCATGAAGCGGCCCGCCTTCACGTTGAGGCTGCCCCTGCGCCACAGGTGGAAGCGCCAGACGTTGGGGTCGTCCAGGAAGCCCTGGGCCTGGAGCTGCTGGCCCAGCGAGCGCGCGGACGCGCCCTTCTTCACCACGAACTCCCTGGGAGCCGGATCCGCCGCCGTGTGCGGCGCGGTGGTGGCGTTCTGGAAGTGCATGAACACGCCGCCTGCACCCGCGACCGCCAGGACGATGAGCACGACGAGCGCGACCAGGATCTTCTTCATATGGGGCGCCAACCTATCAAAGGCCCTGACGCTTCCAACGAGATCCACCGTGCGCCCGGCCGGGCAGGCGGACGCAAGCGCCCCCTTCTCAACACCCAGCGATGGAGGCGCCCCTTCCCCCGCGCCTCGTCTAGGATGACGGCCTTGTTCGTCGACCCCCGCCGGCTCGAAACCTTCCGCGTCGTCGCATCGACCGGGCAGATCTCCGCCGCCTCCCGCCTGCTGCACCTGTCGCAGCCCGCCGTCACCGCGCAGGTCCGGCAACTGGAGGCGGACTGCGGCCAACCCCTGCTCGTGCGCACCGCACGCGGGGTGCGGCTGAACGCGGCGGGGCGAGTGCTCTTCGACTACGCCCAACGCATCCATGGCCTGCTGGACGAGGCGGCGCTCGCCATCGCGGCCGAGGAGACCCTCACCGGCGAGTTGGTGCTGGCGGCGAGCACCACCGTCGCCAATGCCATCGTGCCGGGCCTGCTGGCGTCCTTCCTGCGCACGCACCGCGAGCTCCAGGTCCGTCTGGAAGTGGGCAATACACGCGAGGTGCTGACGTGGTTGTCGGAGGGCCGGGTACCGCTGGGGCTGGTGGAGGGCCACGCGCGGGCGCCCGGCATCCGGCTGGAGCGCTACCTGGATGACGAGCTGGTGCCGGTGGTCTCGTCACAGGGACCGGCGGAGTGGTCGCGCGTCCGCACCATGGACGCGCTGCGGGAGGTGCCACTGCTGTGGCGCGAGCAGGGCTCCGGCACGCGCGCCGTGCTGGACCGGGCGCTGCGCAAGGCGGGCGTGCGCAAGGGCCCCCAACGCGGAGACCTCCAGCTGGGCAGCACCGAGGCCATCAAACGGGCCGTGTCCCTGGGCCTGGGCGTGGCGCTGTTGTCCCGCTGGAGCATCGACGGCGAGCTGTCCCTCGGCCGGTTCCAGGTGCTGCCCGTGCCGGGGCTGCGCATCCCGCGAGCGTTCTCCTGGGCCCTGCCCGTGGCCGAGCCATCCGGAGCCGCGGGCCGCTTCCTGCGCCATGCCCGCGCCACGCCCCCGGTGCTGCTGCCCTGAGCCCAAGGCTCACGCAGCCTGGCCGCGCCATGCCCGTGCCTTCGCCGCATGGCCCAAGTCGCGCCCTGCCCGCGCCACGCCCCCGGTGCTGCTGCCTTGAGCCCGCGGCTCACGCAGCCCACCCCAGCCGCAGCGCACCCAGGCACAGGCCCGCCATGAGCAGCCACAGCGCCACCGCCTGCGCGAGCGGACGAAGGCCCACGGCCCGCAGCGTTTCGCGCGTCAGCCCCGCCCCCAGCAGGAACAGCGTCACCACGAGCAACTGCCGGGCGACGGCCGCCACGCCCTGTCCCACTGGCGCGAGCACGGGGAACAGCGTCACGACCGCCGCCGCGCCGAGGAACCCGGCGATGAACCACGGCCGGCGCACCCGCCCCGTCACCGCGTGGCCCTCGCTCCGCCGCCACGCGGCCAGGCCCACCGTCAGAGGGAGGATCCACAGGGCACGCGCCAGCTTCACGGGCGTGGCCACCGCCAGGGCCTCGGGGCCGTAGCGCAGCGCCGCGCCCACCACGGAGCTGGTGTCGTGGATGGCCATCGCGCACCACAGGCCGAACTGGTGCGGCGTCAGCCCCACCGCGTGGCCCACGACAGGGAAGACGAACAGCGCCACCGCGTTGAGCAGGAACACCGTGCCCAGGGCCACGGACGTCTCATGCGCCTGGGGCCGCAGCACCGGCACCACCGCCGCGATGGCGCTCCCGCCGCAGATGGCCGTGCCCACGCTGATGAGCAGGCCCGTCACGCGGGGCACGCCCAGCAGCCGGGCGAGCCCCACGCCCAGCGTCAGGCACAGCGCGATGCCCACCACCGTGTAGCCCAGCCCCTCACGTCCTGCCGCGAGCACCGTGCGCAGGTCCATGCCCGCGCCCAGCCCCACCACCGCCAGGGACAACAGCCGGGGCGTCAGCGCCCGCGTCGTCCCGGCGAAGGGATTGCCCGCGGTCAGGGCCACGCACAGCCCCGCGAGCAGGGCCACGCCGGTGGAGACGAAAGGAAGCAGACAGAGCGCCGCGCCAAGCGGCATCAGGACGTGCCCGGCCGTCCAGGGCCGGGGACGGACAACGGGAAGCGGCGGAGGCGTTTCCATGCGCCAGGAGATGCGCCTGACAGCCTCCGGGCACCAGATGTCAGAAGCGATAAGCCATCAGCTTTCTGGATGGCTCGTGAGGATGTGCAGGGACAGCTCGTTGGGGGTGAGGACTTCACAGCCGTCGCGGGTGACGAGCACGGTGTGTTCGAACTGGGCGGACAGGCTGCCGTCCGCGGTCACGACGGTCCACCCATCCGGCATCATCCGGATGTCCGGGCGCCCCAGGTTGATCATGGGCTCGATGGTGATGACCATCCCGGATTTCAGCGTGATGCCCGTGCCCGCCCTGGCCACGTGCGGCACGTGCGGCTCCCCGTGCATCTGCCTGCCGATGCCGTGGCCGCCGAACTCCTCCACCACGCTGCACCCCTCCGCCTTCGCCAGCGCCATCACCGCCGCGCCAATGTCCCCCAGCCGCGCGCCGTGCCGCACCACGGACACCCCCACGTCCCGGCAGCGCCGCGCCACGTCCACCACGTGCTTCGCGTCCGCGGAGACCTCGCCAATCATGAACGTGGCGGACGTGTCGCCGTGGAAGCCGTCCAGGTGCGTCGTCACGTCCACGTTGACGATGTCGCCGGGGTTCAGCACTTCATCCGTGCGCGGGATGCCATGGCACACCACGTGGTTGCGGCTGGTGCACACCGTGGCCGGGAAGCCCTTGTAGCCCAGCTGACTGGGCGTCCCACCCCGCCGCGCCGTGTCCTCGCGAACCCACGCGTCAATGTCCGCCGTCGTCACGCCCGGCTGGAGCCGGGTAGCCACATGCGCCAGCGTGCCCGCCGCCGCGCGGCCCGCCAGCCGCAGCCGCTCCACTTCACTGCCCTTGAAGAGAGGAATGCCCATGCCGGGCAAGGTGGCACCCGCCCGTCCGGAGCGTCCAATGCTGTTCTGGCATGACGCGGCCTGGGTGCACGGCGCGCACGACTCGCGCTAACCTCACGCGCGTGAGCATCACGCACCTCCAGTCCTTCGTCGCGGTGGCGGAAGAGGGCCATGTGGGCCGGGCCGCGCTCCGGCTGCACATCACCCAGCCGCCGCTCAGCCGTCACATCCTCGCCCTGGAGGATGAGCTGGGCACGCCCCTCTTCGAGCGCGTCCCCAAGGGCATGCGTCTGCTGCCCACCGGTGAGGCCCTGCTCCACCACGCGCGCCGCATCCTCGCGGAGGTGGAGGTCGCCACCCTCACCGTGCGCGAGGCGGCAGGAGCCTCCAAGCCGCCCTCCACCTGACGGCTACGACCAGGCGGCCATGCCGCCAATGCGGCGCAGCATCAGGATGGGGCCGTCGTCCATGCGCCGGCCGCGCAGGTCAATCTCACAGTCGATGACCCAGTCCCCATGGCCCTCCGGGTCCATGATGCGCTGCTGGGCCTCCCACTGGCGCGTGCCCGCTTCCTTGAGCTGCGTGTTCGCCGGCTTGCGAGCCTGGGGCGTGAGCACCACCAGCTTGTGCTCCTCGAAGTACGGCGCCATGGCCTGCTCCAGCTTCGGCGCGGTCCACTCGCCCAGCGCGTTGTCCAACATGCCCAGCGCGTCCAGGTAGCGGCGCTGGCCCAGCGCGCGCAACAGCCGGTGCAGTTCCTCGCGCACGCGCGCGGCGAAGGCCTTGGGGTCCTCTGTGAGCTCCTTGGGCTTGAGGTCCACCACCGGCTTCACTTCGACGGGGGCCTCCGGGTTGCGCATCCGCTCCCACTCGTCCAGGAGGCTGGAGTCCACCTGACGCAGCGTCGCGCGCAGGTGGTCGATGATGTCGTCCAGGTCCTCGTTGCGGAACTTCTCCGGCACCGTCTGCACCAGCGACTTGTAGACGTCACCCACGTAGCGCAGGAGCACGCCCTCGCTGCGCTGCAGGCCGTACTCGCGCACGTAGTCGTGGAAGGACATGAAGCGCTCGAACATGTCCCGGACAATGGACTTGGGCCGGATGTTCTCCTCGCCCACCCACGGGTGCTTCTTCGCGAAGGCGTTGAAGGTGCCGTAGACGAACTCGCGGTTCGGCTTGGGCCACTCCAGCTTCTCCAGCTCCTCCATGCGGTCGTCGTACTCCACGCCCCGCGCCTTCATCTCCTGGATCTTCTCCCCCTTCAGCTGGTGCAGCTGCGCGTACAGCACCACGTCCGGGTTCTCCAGGATGGACTCCACCAGCGTGACGACGTCCAGCGCGTACGTGTCCAGCGTGGGGTCCAACAGCTCCAGCGTCTCATGCAGGTACAGGGACAGCGTGTGGTTGAGGCTGAAGTCGCGCTGCAGGTCCTCCGACACCTCCACCGTCGCCGAGTGCTTCTCCCACTGCACCACCTTCACGATGCCCGCGTCGCGCAGCGTGCGGAAGTACATCGCCGCGTCCTTCAGGAGCTTCTTCTTCGTGTAGTCGGAGCTGTGCGAGCGCATCACCAGCTGCACCAGCCGCCGGTAGCCGCCGCTGCCCTCCGTCTTGTCGCTCTGGAGCAGGTTGAGCAAGAGGCCGTGGCTCACGTCGAAGCGCGACTCCAGCGGCTCCGGCAGTCCGTTCTGGAGCCGCTCGAAGGTGCTCTTGTCGTACTGCACGAACCCCTTCTGCGGCGGCTTCGCCTTGGGCGACTTCTTCTTGCCCGCGGCCTCCTTCGCGGCCTGGCGGATGTTTTCGATCATGTACTCCGGGGCCTGCGCCACCACGCTGCCCTCGGTGTCGAAGCCCTTGCGGCCCGCGCGGCCGGCGATCTGCTTGAAGTCGCGCACGCTCAAGGTCGCCAGCTTCTCGCCGTTGAACTTGAACAGCTGCGTGAAGAGCACCGTGCGGATGGGGATGTTCACGCCCACGCCCAGCGTGTCCGTGCCGCTGATGACCTTGAGCAGGCCCTGCTGCGCCAGCTTCTCCACGAGCAGGCGGTACTTGGGCAAGAGGCCCGCGTGGTGCATGCCGATGCCGTGGCGCAGGAAGCGCTGGAAGTCCTTGCCGTAGGGCGTGTCGAAGGGGGCGTCCAGCAGCGCCTGGCGGATCTCCTCCTTCTCCTCCTTGGTGTTGAAGTCCACGGACATCAGATTTTGCGCCTGCTCGGCCGCGGCCCGCTGCGTGAAGTTCACCAGGTACACGGGGTACTTCCCGCGCGCGATGAGGTCCTGGATGGTCTCGTGCAGCGGCACCTCGCGGTAGTCGAAGTCCAGCGGCACGGGGCGCTCGGAGCTGCGCACCGTGGCCACCTCGCGGCCGGTGAGCTTCTCCAGGCTCTGCTCGATGACGTGCGTGTCGCCCAGCGTGGCGGACATCAACAGGAACTGCGTCTTGGGCAGCGCCAGCAGCGGAATCTGCCAGGCCACCCCGCGCTCCTTGTCGGAGTAGTAGTGGAACTCGTCCATCACCACCGCGTCCACGCGCGCGGACGCGTCACGCAGCGCGAGGTTCGAAAGAATCTCCGCCGTGCAGCAGAGGATGGGCGCCTCGCGGTTGATGGACGCGTCGCCCGTCAGCATGCCCACGTTCTCCGGGCCGAAGGCCTTGGAGAGCGCGAAGAACTTCTCGTTCACCAGCGCCTTGATGGGGCACGTGTAGAACGACACCTTGCCCTCGGCCATGGCCTTGAAGTGGAGCGCCATGGCCACCAGCGACTTGCCGGAGCCCGTGGGCGTCTTGAGGAACAGGTGCTTGTCGCTCAAGAGCTCCAGGATGGCCTCCTCCTGGGCGGAGTACAGACTCAAGCCGTTCGTGGCGACGTAGCTCACGAAGCGGTTGAGGATCTCGTCGGCATCGAGAGGGGGCTCGCCGGGCTTCGGCAGCAGGGCGGCGAGCGGGGCGCGGGTGTCGGCGGAGGCACTCATCAGACCCGACTCTAAGGGGGTGCCGCCCCGTCCCCGTGAAAAATCGCGCGTTCCCGGGCCGGCACTCGCCCCCGGAGAGGCCCCCTGCCTGCCCGGCCTGTGCACCCGGGCACAGTGGCAACGGCTGAGACGCGCATGGCCATGGGCGGAGGGCCTCCCCATCCTGCCCACGCGACATTCACGGGGGATGAACATGCGGACAGCGAAATTCTGGATGGGGACACTGCTGGCGGGCGCGCTGGCGCTGGGCTACGGGTGCGGAAGCGACGCGAACAAGGATCCGACGCCGCAGGACGTGCCACAGCAGCAGGTCCCGGACGCGGGCGCCGACGCGGGCGTGGTGCTGACGCTCACCGATGCGCAGATCGCCCGCGTCCTGCAAGTGGCCAACGAGGGCGAGGTGATGCTCGGCCAGTACGCCGCGCCGCTCGCCACCGACCAGGCCGTGATCGACTTCAACAACCAGATGGTGACCGAGCACACCGCCGTGAAACAACGGCTGGACGCGCTGCTCGCGGCCGAGGGCATCACGCCCGAGGACTCCCCGCTGAGCCTCCAGTTGCAGGCGGAGGTCCAGCAGCTCATGGATGTCCTCCAGGGCCCGAACGCACCGGCCGCGGGCGCCGCGCTCGACCTGGCGCTGCTCAGCGCGCAGCTCAACGCGCACGCGCGCACCGCCTTCATCGGTGACAGCCTGCTGACGCCGCAGGCCACCAACACGGCCCTTCAGCAGGAGCTGGCCAGCGAACGGCAGGCCGTGCAGACGCACATCAACGAGGCGTCGGATCTCCAGTCCGTCATCGTCTTGCCTCCCGTCGAGCCGTAGCGCGTTCCCCTGTCGCCGGAGCCAGCGGGTGGCTCCGGCGGCGGGACGGCGTCTGGGGCGTGGGTATGGGTTTCGCTCCGCGCGACATTCACTGAGGGGTGATCACATGCGAAGAGCAAGGTTCTGGTTGGGGGCGGTGGTGGCTGGGGCGCTCGCGCTGGGCGTGGGCTGCGATGACGACGACGACAACGACGGCAACTTCGATAGCGTGCCGGGGATGCCTGGCCAGCCGGACGATCCAGATTCGGGCACCCCGCCCGATCTCATTCCGAACATCCCGGATGCCGGACTGATACAGACGCTCAGCGACGCGCAGATCGCCCGCGTCCTGCAAGTGGCCAACGAGGGCGAGGTGATGCTCGGCCAGTACGCCGCGCCGCTCGCCACCGACCAGGCCGTGATCGACTTCAACAACCAGATGGTGACCGAGCACACCGCCGTGAAACAACGGCTGGACGCGCTGCTCGCGGCCGAGGGCATCACGCCCGAGGACTCCCCGCTGAGCCTCCAGTTGCAGGCGGAGGTCCAGCAGCTCATGGATGTCCTCCAGGGCCCGAACGCACCGGCCGCGGGCGCCGCGCTCGACCTGGCGCTGCTCAGCGCGCAGCTCAACGCGCACGCGCGCACCGCCTTCATCGGTGACAGCCTGCTGACGCCGCAGGCCACCAACACGGCCCTTCAGCAGGAGCTGGCCAGCGAACGGCAGGCCGTGCAGACGCACATCAACGAGGCGTCGGATCTCCAGTCCGCCATCGTCTTGCCTCCCGTCGAGCCGTAGCCAGAGCGCTTTCCGTCTCTGGATAAAAATACAGCTCGGGCTCTCAGAACCTGAGAGCCCGAGCGCATTCGCACGACCCGTGGGGGAGGATTCGACCCAGGTGCTTTCCAATCGTGTCGGCCCGGTTTAGTAGGAATTTGGACCGCCGATGCAAAAGCCAACCGAACCGACCTCCGCGCAGAGCGAGCCGTTGACGACGGGACGGGTCCTGCGCTCCACGTATGAGATTGGCACCGTGCTGGGCAAGGGCGGCATGGGCGCGGTGTTCCTCGCGCGTCACCTGCGCCTGCCGGGCAAGCAGGTCGCCATCAAGGTGCTGCACGGCGCGGAGGCGTTGTCGGAAGAGGTGGCGGTGCGCTTCCGGCGCGAGGCGGAGATCGCCTCCCGGCTGGGGCACCCGAACATCGTGGAGGTGCTGGACTTCGACACCCTGGAGGACGGCACGCCCTTCATGGTGATGGAGTACCTGCGCGGTGAGGGCCTGTCGCGCCGGCTGCGCAAGCAGAAGCAGCTGCCGCTGGATGAGGTCTTCTCCATCACGCGGCAGATGGGCGCGGCGTTGCAGGCGGCGCACCGCGCGGGCGTGGTGCACCGCGACCTGAAGCCGGGCAACGTGTTCCTCGTGCCCACGGAGGCGGGCGGCGTCGTGGGCGAGCGCGTGAAGCTGCTCGACTTCGGCATCTCCAAGCTCGTGGACGCGCGCACGGTGATGACGCTGGACTCCGTGCTGATGGGGACGCCGCAGTACATGGCCCCCGAGCAGGCCATGGGCCACAACAGCAACGTGGACGCGCGCACGGACCTCTTCGCGTTCGGCTGCATCGTCTACGAGATGCTCGCGGGCCGGCCGCCCTACTCCGGCGACAACGTCGCGGAGCTCATCTACCAGATCGTCCACCTGGAGCCCCCGCCGCTCCTGTCGCTGGCGCCCGGGACGCCGCCGCACGTGGTGGCGGCCATCTCCCGCGCGATGGCGAAGAAGCCGGAGGACCGCTACCCGGACGTGGGTGCGTTCATCCTGGAGCTGACGGGCAGCCCGCTCCAGACGCTCGCGGAAGTGAAGCCGGAGCAGCGCTCGCGCCCCACCACGCCCACGGCCCCGCCCTCGGCGCCGCGTCCGCCGGACCGAGAGGAGCACATCCCCACGGTGGGCATGCGTCCCCACGCCGGCCGCGATACCTCCCCTCCTCCCTCCGGGCCCCAGACGGAGTCCCTGGCCGCGCAGCCGCTGGCCCCCGCCCGCCCGAAGTGGCCGGTGGCCGTGGCGGTGGGGATGGCGGTCATCATCGCGTTCGCCGTCGCCTTCTTCTGGAAGCGCCCGGACGTGACGCCGCCCGCCGCCGTCGTGGTGAATCCCCCGGCCCAGCCTCGGCCCTCCACGCCCGTCACCCCGCCGCCCGCCGTGGTCGTGGCGCCGCCGGAGGACGTGAAGAAGCCCGTGGAGCCGGAGCCCCAGCAGACGCAGCCGACGGAGCCGGAGGAGCCCAGGCAGCCCACGACGGACCTGCCCACGGCGAACGCGAAGCCGAAGCCTCGCGGCACCCCCGAGTCCATGCCGGACAGCGTGCGCGAGGACCTGGTGGCGGCGCAGAAGGCGCTGGACGCGTCGAACACGGCGGAAGCGCTGCGTCACATCCGGCGCAGCCAGCGCACGAAGATCACCGGCCTGTCGTTCTCGCTGCTTACCCGCGTGTACTGCCAGCAGCACGACCTGGCGAACGCGCGAGCGCAATGGACCCGCGTACCGGCAACGGAACGTCCAAGGGTCCGACAATACTGTTCGCAGTACGATATCGACCTGTAGGGTCGTCCGGGCGCGCGGATTCTCCAGAGCGGGGGCGCGCCCGCAATCCAAGGAGTCGTCGTGAGAGTCCTACTGGCAGTGGGGGTCGTGGCGCTGTCCCTGGGGTGTTCCCGGGGCGTGCGGCCCGACAGCGAGGTGGCGGGTACGAAGCCCGTCACCGGCAAGGTGTATTCCAACGAGGCTGGCGAGAAGGTCACCCTCATCGCGCTGGAGCCCGGTGACGCGCACAAGGCGCTGGTGGCCTTCGAGGGCACGAAGAGCGAGCTGGACGGCCAGGTGCTGGTCGCGTCGGTGAACAGCGAGCGCGGCAAGACGCACTACTGGACGCCGTGGCGCGGCCGCAAGCAGCGCTTCGTCTCCGTGGAGGACCGGGGCGGCTACGAGGACCTCATCTTCAGCGACGTGAACCACACGGGCTACACGCACCTGAAGCCGGACGCGGGGAAGACGGGCGCGCTGAAGGTGGAGAAGATCTTCGAGCGCTACCAGGACCTGGAAGGCGACAAGAAGTACCAGGCGATGCTCGCGTTCGACCGCAAGTTCTGGGCGAACCAGGCGGAGGTGCAGCTGGGCGAGGCGCTCGCGGAGACGAACAAGGCGTGCGGCTCCAAGCTGACGTCCACCGTGGCCTGGGACTCCATCACGGACGCGCAGATCAACGAGATGTCCTTTGGCAGCTACTGCGTGGGCCCGCTGGAGTCGCTCCAGAAGCTGTGCGCGCGCTCCGACGAGGCCAAGCGCGCCGTCCAGCAGAAGCTCCAGACGGTGGAGTGCCGCATGGACGCGCAGGCCGCGCTGAAGCTGGAGGCCCAGAAGATCATCTGGTCCGTGACCTCGGGTTCGACGGTGCAGCCGGACGAGACCACCACCTTCTTCATCGACAACCTCTAGAACGAAAGCCCACCGACAATGACGCTTCGACGCATGGTCATCGCCCTGGGGCTCGTCCTGGCCCCGCAAGCCGCGCTCGCGCTGGATCCGCCCTGGAAGAAGGAAGAGAAGCTGCGCGACCGCATGGTGCTGGAGTCCGCCAGGGTCTGCGCGGACGGCAAGGGCCACTACACGGTCATCATCCCCCACTCGCCGGAACACGAAGGCGACCTGTATTACGGGGACGGCAAGACGTTCACGCAGGTGACGCCCGTGGGCTACACCGACAGCAAGGAGGGCATGTTCTTCGAGCCGCGCTTCTTCAACCCCAAGGCCAACGAGAACTTCCGCGGTACGGACTACCGGGTCGTCTCCTATCTGCGGCTCAGCGAGGACGCCAAGACGTGCACGCTCAGCTGCGGGGAGAAGAGCCTGCCGCAGCAGCCGGTGCCGGCGGAGCAGGCCAAGGAGCTCCTGCGCAAGGCCACGTACCAGCCCAGCCCGGTGAAGTTCCAGCCGTACGCGCTGCTGCGTGACGACAAGGGCGTGTACTACCTGGTGGAGCGCGGCATCGGCGCGGACAACAAGAGCTTCCGCATCTTCACGGGCCAGCGCGGCCAGGTGAAGCAGCAGAAGATGCTCAACGTCGTCACCGACTCGCAGGGAGAAATCTTCTCCACGCAGGGCGGCGACCTGCGCCTCGTGGTGGACCGCGAGGAGCCGTCGTTCTGGGTGGTGAAGAGCAAGCGCCAGAAGCTGCGCGCGGTGCCGGTGGGTGAGAACCTGCCCTTCATCTACAACGAGCTGGGCGTCTACACGGGCGCGCGGCTGGGCACGCCCTGCGACGACGTGTAGTCCCGTAAGCACCGGGGAGCCCCGGGCACGGTCAGCCGTTGAGCACCTTCACGGCCTTGACCATGTCCGGGGCCAGCTCCTCGTGTTCCAGGAGCGTGAACCCCAGCTTCTTGCTGACGGCCTGCATGCCTCGGTTGCGAGTGAGGATGTCCGCGACGATGCGGCGCAGGCCCCAGTCCCTCCCGATATCCACCAGCCGCCGGAGCAGCTCCGTGCCCAGGCCCAGCCGCTGCGCGGGGTCGCTGACGGTGATGGCGAACTCCGCGTCCTTCGTGCCGCGCAGGCGCGTGAGCCGGCCCACCGCCAGAATCTCTCCCCCGCCCTTCCCGTCCGGGGACGGCCGCTCCGCGACGAGCGCCATCTCCCGCGCGTAGTCGTTGAAGCAGATGCGCGCCAGGCGCTCGTGGGCCACGCGCTGGCTGAGCTTCATCAGGCCCGCGTAGCGCATGAACACGGTCTGTTCGGAGAGGGCCTGGTGGAAGCGGCCCATGGCGGGCTCGTCCTCCGGGCGGATGGGGCGCACCAGCAGCTGCTCGCCGTTCTTCAGCGTGAGCACCTTCGCGTACTGGTGCGGGTACGGTTCGATGGCGAGCTTCGGCAGCGACGCGGCCTGGACGTCCGGCGGGTGCAGCACCACGCGCGCGTCCAGCGCGATGATGCGCTCGCCGGAGACGAGCAGCGGGTTGATGTCCAGCTCGCGGATGAGGCGCTGCTCCACCACCAGCTGGCTGAAGCGCACCATCAGCCGCTCCAGTGCGCCCATGTCCACGGGGGCCCGGCCGCGCACGCCCTTGAGCGCATGGTGGATGCGCGTGCGCTCCATCATCCGGCGCGCGAGCGTGGTGGTGAGGGGCGGCAGGCCCAGGGCCCGGTCCTGCATCACCTCCACCAGCGTGCCGCCCGCGCCAAAGAGCAGCACCGGCCCGAACTGCGCGTCCAGGCTGCTGCCCAGGATCAGCTCGTAGCCGTCCAGCTTGGCCATGGGTTGCACGGTGACGCCGTGGAACGCGTCCTGGAGGCCCCGCTCCGTGAGCGCGTCGCGGATGGCGCGGTAGGCATCCCGCACCTGCGCCTCGTCGCGCAGGTCCAGGCGCACGCCGCCCACGTCCGTCTTGTGCGTCACCGTGAGCGAGTGCAGCTTGAGCACCACGGGGAAGCCCAGCGCGCGGGCCTTCTCCACCGCTTCGTCTTCCGACATGGCGAGCCACGTCTCCACGGTGGGGATGCCGTAGGCGGCCAGCAGGCGCTTGGACTCGTATTCGGACAGGAGGGTGCGGCCGGAGGCGCGGGCCTCGTCCACCAGGGCGCGCGCCACGTCGCGGGCTCCGCCAGTGGGCTCCTCCGCCAGCGTGGGCGTCTCATAGAGCCCGGCGATGTTGTCCGAGTAGCGCCACATGTAGTTGAAGACGCGGGCCGCGGTGTCCGGGTAGCCGAAGGTCGGGATGCCCGCGTCGTTGAGGATGCGCTCTCCGGCGGCGACCTCGGAGCCCCCCATCCAGCTGGCGAGCACGGGCTTGCCGGGCAGCTTCGCGTAGCCCTTGAGGCGGTCCGCCGTCTTGGTGGGCTCCGTCATGTCCTGCGGGGTGAGGATGACGAGCAGGCCGTCGCTGTTGGGGTCCGCGCCGGTGGTCTCCAGCGCCTTCGCGTAGCGCTCCGCGTCCGCGTCTCCCAGGATGTCCACCGGGTTGGCGTGGCTCCACGGAGGCGGCAGGAAGCCGTCCAGCTGCTTCCGGGTGTCGTCGGAGAGCACGGCCAGTTCTCCGCCGCCGGACACGAGCGCGTCCGTGGCGAGCACCGCGGGGCCGCCCGCGTTGGTGAGCAGGGTGAGCCTGCGTCCGGAGGGCCGGGGCTGGCGGGCCAGCACCTCCGCCATGTGGAACAGGTCCTCGATGGAGTCCACGCGCAGCACGCCCGCGCGGCGGAAGGCGGCGGAGAGCACCTCGTCGCTGCCGGCGAGCGTGCCGGTGTGGGACGCGGCGGCCTGCGCGGCCTGCGCGGTGCGGCCGGCCTTGATGACGATGATGGGCTTGGTGAGGGCCACCTCGCGCGCGGCGGACAGGAAGGCGCGCGCGTCGCCGATGGACTCCATGTACAGCAGGATGGAGCGCGTCATCGGATCATCCGCGAGGAAGTCGATGAGGTCTCCCCAGCCCACGTCCAGCATGGAGCCCACGGAGACGAAGGCGCTGAAGCCCACGGCCTCGCGCAGGCTCCAGTCGAGGATGGACGTCAGCAGCGCGCCGGACTGGCTGATGAAGGCCACGTTGCCTGGGCGGGCCATGCCCTTGGCGAAGGTGGCGTTGAAGCCACTCGTCGGGCGCATCACGCCCAGGCAGTTGGGCCCGATGATGCGCAGGTTCGCGGCCTGCGCGATGTGCAGCACCTCCTGCTCCAGCTTCGCGCCCTCCGGGCCCGTCTCCTTGAAGCCCGCGGAGATGATGATGGCGCCCTTGACGCCGACCTCCGCGCACTCGCGGATGATGGCCGGCACGGACTTCGCGGGCGTGACGATGACGGCCAGGTCCACGGGCTCCGGCAGCGCGCGCAGGGAAGGCCACGCCTTGATGCCGAGCACGTTGGGGCGCTGCGGGTTCACCGGGTAGACGGTGCCGCCGAACGGGCTGCTGATGAGGTTCCAGAGGACGGTGCGGCCCACGCTGCCGGGGCGCTCGCTCGCTCCCACCACCGCGACGCTGCGGGGGGAGAAGATGACCTCCAGCGGCTGACGGGTCCGCTGGTGGAGCAGGTCGATGGAAGGGTCCGTCCGGGCCGGGGGCGTGGCGGGGCGTTGCTCGTCCATGGTGCGCTCTTCTTCCGTGGGGTGGCCGTACCGGAGCAATCTCCGGCAGGCCCCCATCGTGCACCAGTTGTCAGGAAGGGGACGGGGCAGCGGACGTTTCCCCATCCTGTTCCTTATGCGAGCGAACGGGCGGACGCCGTCAGGACGCGCGCGCCCGCTCCACCACCGGCTTGAGCACGGTGCTGGCGAACTGCTCCAGCGTGGTGGGTGTGGTGGTCTCCTTCGAGCGCGGCTCGGCCGGATCCATGCGCCCGTCCTGGGCGGCGCCGTACATCTCCACGAAGGTATCCGCCGCGAAAGCAGGCATGCCCGCGCCCAGCATCCCGTTGCGCAGGTCCTCCAGCCCCACGCGGACGTACTTCACGGGCTGGCCCAGCACCTGGGTGAGGATGCTCGCGACCTCCGGATAGGTGACGTCCTTGGGGCCGTGGACGCCCACGTAGCGGTGGCCCGTCCACGACGGGTCCAGCAGGAGCTCGGCCGCCTTGGCCGCGATGTCCGCAGTGGCGACCATCGGGAAGGCCTTCGTCTCCGGGTACGCGCTGAAGAGGGCCCCCGCCTTCGCCAGGCTCTGCACGTCGCGCAGCAGGTTCTCCATGAAGAAGCCCGCGCGCAGGCTGACGACGTTCGGCGCCGCGGCCTGGAAGGCCTCTTCCACGGGCTTCATCACGGACACCGGCCCCGTGCCCGGCCCGGTCTGCGCGCCGATGCTGGAGATGAGCACCACGCGCTTCACGCCGTGCGCCTTCACGCGCTCCGCAGCCAGCCGGCCGTTGGCCTTCGCCCAGTCCTGGAAGTCCGGGCGGATGGCGGGCGGAGACAGCCAGAAGAGCGCCTCCGCGCCAACGAGCGCCGCGTCCAGCGTGGCCTGCTCGTCGATGGAGCCCTGCACCAGCTTCGCGCCCTGCTTCATCAGGTCCGCCACCTTCTCCGGCGTGCGCGAGATGACGGTGACCTGACGGCCCGCCTTCAGCAGCTTTTCCACGAGGGGACGACCGATGTTGCCGTTCGGGGTGTTGATGACGATGGACATGGGGTTTGCCTCCAGCGACCGCGAGATGGCGTGAACAGTGCCCCCGCGCCCGGCATGAGGCCACTGCATGCTATGCATGCGCCCATGCGCCGCGCTCATGAAACCCCAGCGCCCTCCCCCGCGGAGGTGGACCTCTCCGGCATCAACCTCAACCTGATGGTGGCGCTGGATGCGCTGCTGCACGAGGTGCACGTCACCCGCGCCGCCGCGCGCGTGGGCCTCACCCAGTCCGCGATGAGCCATGCGCTCGCGCAGCTGCGGGAGCTGCTGGGCGACGCGCTCCTCATCCGCGGCCGGGGCGGCATGGTGCTGACACCGCGCGCACAGCAGCTGGCCGCGCCGCTCAAGCGGGGGCTGGCGGAGCTGCGGCGGGCCCTGCGCGACGAGCCCTCGTTCGAGCCCGCCACCACGACCCGCCGCTTCACCGTGGCCACGCGCGACTTCTTCGGGTCGGTGCTGCTGCCGGGTGCGCTGGAGCTCCTGGGCCGCGAGGCCCCCGGCGTGGACCTGTCCGTGCTGCACGTGGACAGCAACACCTTCTCCAGCCACCTGGAGACGGGCGAGGTGGACCTGGCAATCATCGTCGCGCCCGTGCCGTCCGGGCCGGGCCTGCGCCAGCAGAAGCTCCTCACCGAGGACTTCGTCTGCGTGGTGCGCAAGGACCACCCCACCGTGCGCCGCAAGCTGGACCTGGACACCTACCTGAAGCTGTCCCACATCCTCATCAGCCCGAAGGGCGACGGCGTGGGCGCGGTGGACCTGGCCCTGGCCCAGCGCGGCCTGCCCCCGCGCCGCATCGCCGTGCGCGTGCCCTACTTCCTCATCGCGCCGTTGGCGGTGTCGCGCTCGGACCACGTCCTCACCGCGCCCCGCCGCCTCATCGCCGCGTTCCGCGACGCGTACGAACTCCAGGTGTTCCCCCCGCCCATCCCCTTGCGCCCCTTCGACATCCTCCAGGTCTGGCACGAGCGCTTCGACGGCGACCCCGCGCACCAGTGGCTGCGCGGACTGGTGGCGCGGTCCGTCAACACAGGGTCTGAAAACACCCGGACTTCACGAAGGGTGCGGCGCGCGCCAGCTTCCTGACACTCAGGGGGCACGACACTGAACGTCAGTACACAGGTGGGGGAGCATCGCATGGGGGGCTTCGTGTAGGGTGCTCCGCATGAATCCTGAGAAGCTTGTTTTCGCCCAGACCGTCGAAGCGCTCTTCGTCCGAGCGCTGGAGAACCGCCTGACGCCCGCATGCCGCGAGCACCTGAAGCGGGCGGGGCTGGACCTCGACCGCAAGCTGGAGCGCACCTATTCGCTGGAGCAGTGGCGGGAGTTCCTGCGCATCGCGGCCGGGCACGTCTATGGCGGTGTGCCGGCGGAGGCCGCGTACTACTCCCTGGGCGAGCGCTTCATGGACGCCTACTTCGGCACCTTCTTTGGCCGTGCGCTCCTGGGCGTGGGCCGGCTGGCCGGTCCCCGGCGGATGCTGCTGCGGGCGGACCTGGGCTTTCGCGCCGGCAACAACTTCAGTGAAGTCAAAATCGTGGAGCGCAGCGCGACTTCGCTGGAGCTCTGGATGAACGACGTGCTGGCGGATCAGCCGACGTTCGCGGCGGGCTTGCTGGCGCGCGCGGTGGCGCTGTGCGGGGGCTGGCGGGTGGTGGCGCTGCCGGAGGAGTTCGACGGCACGGCGGCGACGTTCCACCTGCGCTGGAGCGAGGCCGCCGTGGAAGGGGCGCTCAGCGCCACTGAGGATGGGTCCGGAGGCGACGCTCGACCTCAGGCGTGAGGGTCCCCCCGTGCGGGGCCCGGGAGGACGAGCGCTCCCAGCGCTCCAGCCACCGGGTCCCCAGCGGGGCGGTCAGTGCTTCGTAGCGGGTCGAGGCCACGGTGGTCTCCCCCTTGGTGCCGGTGGAAGCGCCGGCGCCCACGTAGAACCCCGCGAGCAGCAGCGTGACGCGGGTGGGCGTGGCCGCGCTGTAGGTCATCAGCAGGGCGCCCTCTGCGTCTTCCCGGCAGTGCCGGCGCACCCGGGCGAGGACGGCTTCGGTCCACATGTCCGGGTTGGACGCGGGTGAGAACGGATCGAAGAAGACGAGGTCCGCCGGGGGCAGCTCCGCATCCGGCTCCAGGAAGGGCACGGCGTCCCCCAGCTTGAGGGTCCACTGGATGCCGGGCTCGCTCCAGGCGCCGTGCTTCATGAGGCTTTCACAGGCGTCGCGGAACGGCTGGAGGAAGGGGAAGCCCTCCGCGTCCGCGAGCGCGAGCCGCAGCGGGGCCAGGTCCACCTCGAAGCTGACGATGTGCAGGTCGCGGGCGCGGTCCGGGCCCAGTTCGCGGGCGCGGGTGAGCGCGGCGACGGCGTTGGTGGCGGCGCCCAGGCCCACGTCGTGGATGACGAGCGGCGGGCCGGGCTGGCGCAGGCGGTCCGCGAGGCCGGGCTGGTCGACGTAGAGGCGCAGGGCTTCCTGCCACGGCCCCACCGCGGGGTGCATGACCTCGCCATGGCCCAGGTGGCGCACGGCGCGGTGGCCGTTGCGCAGGGTGACGAGTTCGAAGTCGCCGTCGCGCGGATGGGAGGGCTCGGACATGGGGCTCCTGGCCTGGAGGGGACGTGTGGGAAAGGATGGGTGCCTAGCATGACGACTCCAGGGCAGGAACATCGGGGCGCGCTTCACGGGGAGGACGTCCGGCACGGGGAGGCTGCGTTCGAGGGCGGCCGGGTGCGGCTGTCGCTGCGGGTGGAAGCGGAAACGCGCACGGTGCTGGCGGCGGCGTGGGAGGCGTCGATGGAAGCCTTGGGGGGCTCCGGGCATCCGCTGGCGGCGTGCCTGGAGTCGCTGTGTCAGAACGCGGTGGGCATGGGGGTGGACGTGTTCCTGCGCTTCGACGACTTCCACCTGCGCTCGGGGTGTCCGGAGGGGTTGGAGGCGACGGAGGAGGCGGGGCTGGCGGTGCGGGTGTTCCGGCTGGCCTTCAGCCAGTTCCATCCCCGGGCCACGGGGCCCGCGTACCTGTCGAGCGGGCTGGTGCTGGCGAAGCTGCCCCGGGGCGCGCGTCCGGAGTGGGACGAGCCGGGGTTCTACTTCGCGCACTACTACCGGGAAGAGCTGTGGCCCGCGGCGGTGGAGGAGGCGCGCCGGGGCGGCGTGCTGGGGCCTCAAGCGGCGTGTGCGTACATCGATGCGCTGCTGGCGAAGGCGGATGACACGGTGGAGCTGGACTGGCCCGTGGAGCAGGGCACGGCGACCTGGGACTGGCTGACGCGCGTGTGCCTGCCAGCGGTGACAAGGGGCGCGGAGCGGACGCGGCAGTTGCTGGAAGGTGGGTACGGGGGCGCGAGCGGCACGGGGAGCTTCCCCTTCGGGCACCTGGATGGAGGGCCGTGGCATCCACCGGTGGGGCTGCCGGAGCCCGAGGACGTGGGGCACGCGGAGTTCATCCTCGGGGACCTGGAGCACCTGCTGCCGGAGCTGCCGAAGGACGGCGTGCTGCTGGCCGCGCCGCGGTGGATGGCGGTGGGACAGACGCGGGACTCCCCTGCCCTGCGCAGGGCGGACATCTCCAGTGAGGAGGCTGGAGGCTTCGGCCTGTTCAACGCGGCGGCGCACGACGTGGGCGAAGACGATGATTGATGGGCGCCTGCTGTGGGGGCTGGCGGCCCTGCTGTGCCTGTCGTGTGCTTCAGGTCCAAGGCAGTACGCGCAGACGTCCGACTCCGCGACCAGTGGATGTCTGCGCAATCCCACCTGCTACACGCAGCCGGGGGATGAAGCGTTCCTGCCGTGGGTGGACAAGGCCGCCAGGGCCGCGGCCTCAGCGGGCGCCACGATGAAGCTCCTGGAGGCGGCGGACGTGGCCCGCATCGAGCACCTGTTGGTGGAGTGCGCGAAGGAGGCGAACCACGCCGTCAATGAACGTGAGTACGGCGAGGGGAAATACCCGGACGACAAGGAGTGCTTGCGCGTGGTGGGCTACGACAAGTACGGCGATCCCATCCGACGCCAGGCCGAGCTTGGGACGATGAAACATGACGTTGCCTTCGCCTGCGTGCGGCGCGAAATCCTCCGGCTCTTCCCCAAGAACGTCTCGATTGAGCCGCGCTATAGCGGCGACACCAGCTCTGGCGGCCCTGCCATGACGAGCATGTGGACGGGCTCGAACAAGCCCGACATCGTCCTTCACGCCACAGGTCAGCCTCTCCAGATTCAATGCATCTTCGACTTCAAGTTTCCGTGCACCCTCTCAGGCAAAAGCCAGCCGCTCGGCAGTTCTGAGACCCGGAAGCAAATGGCCCGCTACAAGGAGTTGGGCGGGAAATGCAGGCCAGCCATCATCACGCCTCAGTTTGGAGTCTTGCGTGAGTAAGTACCCTTCATTCCACCACTTCGCTAGGTCGCTCCCCCGAGTCCAACTGGTCCTGCGCGCTGTCTTCTATTTGCCGCATGACCATGCGGTCGTAGCACCCGTCCTCCAACGCACCCTCGATATCTACCGGGACTTCATCGGGCTCAATGGCGGGGCACTGACCGTCGGAGAGGATTCCGACATCATTGAGGATGTCTTCCCGGTTCAATCCGAGTTCTGGGAGGAAGTTCAACGCCACCTCACCAAGCCTCGATTTGAACACCTGGACGACATGGAGCAAGACTCCTACTGGTTTCGAAGATTGACCAAGAGGGGTTTCGACACATGGGTTCTCCTCAAGGGAGGAGAGTCGGATCCCAGCGGCTACGAATTCAGCTTCCGCTCTCGGCTTCCCTGGCGCGAACCTTCTTCTGAGTACAGCGTTCTGAGCGTGAAGGTCCCCATGCAGTACCTGGAGGATCAGGGGCCCGAGAAGGCACGTGAGCTGGCGCTGTCGCTGGCGGAGCTCCTTCCCTTCAGCACGGGCCATGCGGGACTGTCGCTTTCGTTCACCCGTGGGAGGTCGAAACTCCTTCCCCTCCTGAGGGATCAACTGGTCCAACATCCCGGCTGGGATGTTCCACGGGAGAGTACGTGGGGCATGGGGGAAGGCGTTGACGGCATCCACTGGCTGAACTTCCTGGGCCCTCCCCTCCTCGAAACCGTTGGCGGCATCCAGGCGCTCCGCTCGCACCTGAGCCATCCGGAGACCTCCGTCCAGGAGCTCACCGGAGGCCGTGCCTTGATCAGCCTGGGACCCGCGCCGCTCGCGGGGGACACGAAGCTGGGTGAGACACTGCCGGCGTATCGCGAGCTGGCCCGGTTCCTGGAGCCCTGGCTCCTGCCCTTCCCCCACGTCAACACCTGGGACGGCTACACCGACGAAGAGGCCCGCCTCTGGTGGCGCCGCTTCCTGGAGGCCCCTCCCGAGAAGATATCCGACCCACGCGACGGGTAACCGCGCCGGATTTTTTCACGCATTGCCCCAGCACCCGGCGCACTGATAATCCGCAACCCGGAGTGTTTACGTCGAGCGGCGGGCCGACGGTCGTGTTCGCGCCAGCCCTCGCGGATCGGGGTTTCATCGATGCGGTCACAACGCGCTGTCTGGAGCAGGCTCCTGTTGTTCGCCGCGAGCCTGGGCCTTCTGTCCTGCGGCGGGAACGAGCGCCCGGCGGCATCCGCGGGCATCCGCACCAAGCACGCCCGTCTCGCGACGGCGCCGGCCTGGTACGACACCGCCTCCATGGCGACGGCGCGCGCGCAACACGCGGCCGTCCTGCTCCCCGACGGGAGGCTGCTCGTCGTCAATGGCGTCAATGACAACCCCGGCTTCGTGGGCGCAGCGGAGACCTACGATCCCGCCACCAACACGTGGAGCTCCGCGGGCCCCACCAGCCTCACGGGCAACATCACCCTGGCCGTGCTCCTGCCCACGGGCCGGGTGCTGGTGCTGACCGATGGTTCGCAGGGGGGACGCCTCTATGATCCCGCCACCAACGCCTGGTCCGCCACGGGCAACATGTCCTCGACCCGCTCCATCCCCACGGCCACGCTGTTGGCCACGGGACAGGTCCTGATCGCGGGCGGCACCGGCGGTGGCGGCGTCCGGCTCACCACCGCGGAGCTCTACGACCCCGCGACCAACACCTTCCTTCCCACCGGGGCGATGCTCCAGGGACGGAACGCGCACCTCGCCACGCGGCTGCGCGACGGACGCGTGCTCGCGGTGAGCGGCTTCAGCGGGTCCGGCGAGGTGGCCGGCGCCGACATCTACGCTCCCGCGACCGGGACCTGGTCCGCCGCCGCGCCCCCGCTGGTCCCCCGTCACTACGCCACGAGCACCCTGCTCCCCAACGGCCGCGTGCTCGTCGCGGGCGGCTTCACCACGGGCGGTGTCACGCCCCAGTCGGAGCTCTACGACCCGGTGGCCAACACCTGGACCGCCACGGGCAGCCTCGCGTTCCCGCGCTCCGGCCACATGGCCACGCTGCTGCCCGACGGGCGCGTCCTCGTCACCGGGGGTTCCCCCTCCAACGGAGCAGCGGCGCAGATCGAATCGGAAATCTACGATCCCGCCACCGGCACCTGGACCTCCGCGGGCACGATGAACGTCGCCCGCGAGAACCACACCGCGACGCTGCTGCCCACGGGCAAGGTGTTCGTCGCGGGCGGCTACTCCAGGACCCCCGGCACGACCTTCTACGCGGAGACGGAGGTCTACGACCCCGCCAGGAGCCAGTGGTCCCCGGCCGGCGCCATGGGCACGCCCCGGACGGATCCCGCGGTGGCGCTGCTGCCCTCGGGGCAGGTGCTCGTCGCGGGAGGCCGTGAGGTCGGCGCCTCCTCGACGGCGGTGGAAGTGTATGACCGGGCGAGCAACAGCTGGAGCGCCGCGCCCGCGCTCGCCGAGCGGCGCGAGCGCGCGACCGCGACCGTCCTTCGCTCCGGCCAGGTGCTGGTCGCCGGCGGACGCGACGGGAACGACTCGACGGAGAGCGCGCAGCGCTTCGATCCCGCCACCAACACCTGGCTGGCCACCGCGGCCCTGCCGAGCCCGCGCCACCTGCACACCGCCACGCTCCTGCCGGATGGCCGGGTGCTCGTCGTCGGCGGTCAGCGCAACACCACCGTGCTGGACACCGTGGAGATCTACTCGCCCGACACGGATACCTGGACCTCCGGGGCCCCGCTCGCCTCGCCGCGCGGCGGGCACCGCGCAGTGCTGCTCCAGGACGGCCGGGTGCTCGTCGCGGGCGGCCACACGGGCGGCGGCGCGGAGCTGAACTCGGCGGAGCTCTACGACCCCACCAGCAACACCTGGGCCCCGGCGGCGAACCTCCTGGGCGCCCGCGACGAACTGACGCTGACGCTCCTGCCGTCGGGTCAGGTGCTCGCGGCTGGCGGCCTCGCGGCCTTCACGAAGCTCACGTCCGCGGAGCTCTACACGCCCGGCACCAACACCTGGACGTCCGTGGGTGCGCTCTCGCAGGCGCGCTGGATCCACTCCGCCACGCTGATGCCTTCCGGCAAGGTGCTGGTCGCGGGCGGTATCACCACGACCGACGCCTACGCCAACACGGCGGAGGTCTACGACCCCAGCCTCCGCGAGTGGACCAACGTCGAGGACCCCGCCGCGGCGGGAGGCCTGATCACCGTCGCCCTGCCCTCGGGCGAGGTCCTGCTGGCGGGGGGGCAGGAGCCCACCAACGCGCAGCTGTTTGACGACACCCGGGCCCTTCCCGCCTGGAAGCCGACGGTGACGAACCCGGCGACCCTCGTCGCCGCCTGCCCCACCGTCGTGGAGGGCCTGCGGTTCCGGGGCATCTCCGGCGGAAGCGGCGGCAACTCCGCGGACTCGCCCACGGACTTCCCCCTGGTGCGCCTGCGGGCCGCCGAGGGTGGGCGCCTCTGGACGCTCCCCAGCAGCAACACCTCGGACACCCGCGCGACGGTGACCGTGCCCGCCGACGCGCCGCTGGGCACCTACGCGCTCTCCGTCTTCGCCAACGCCATCCCCGGCGGTCGCATGGTGACGGTCGTCGCCAACCAGCCTCCGGCGGCGGCGGACCAGACGGTCACCATCGAGAAGGACACGCCGCTGGAGTTCGCCCTGTCCGGCACGGATCCGGACCCCGGCCAGGTGTTGACCTGGACGGTCGTCACCCCGCCGCAGCACGGCACGATCACCACCGGAGCGCAGGGGAACCCCGTGTACACGCCCGAGCCCGGCTTCGTGGGCACGGACAGCTTCACCTACCGCGTCCGTGACTGCGCCAACGACAGCAACGTCGCGACCGTGACCCTCGACGTGACGGAGGACGTGGTCACCCGCACCCTCACCTGCCCCGCGAACGTCGTCGCGGAGGCGACGGGTCCGGACGGCGCCGTCGTGACGTACGACCCCGCGGTCCTGGATCCGGCGGGAGGCCTCCCGGTGAGCTACACGCAGCCGTCGGGCACGCAGTTCCCGATTGGCACCACGACGGTCACCGCGACCTCCACCGGCGTCACCTGTTCGTTCCAGGTGACGGTGCAGGACACCACGGCGCCCACGCTGACCTGCCCCGAGTCCCGGAGCGCGGCCCCTGGCGAGACGGTCACGTTCGAGCCCACGGCCACGGACGCGGTGACGGCCTCTCCGGGGGTGACGTCCTCCCCCGCGTCCGGCACCGCCTTCCCGGCGGGCGCCACGACGGTCACCGTCACCGCCACGGATGACGCGGGCAACACCGCGCAGTGCACGTTCCAGGTCCGGGTCCAGGCGCAGGTCGTGGAGATCGCCGGCGGAGGCTGCGACAGCTCCGGTGGCACCACGTCCGCGCTGGCCCTCCTCGCCGCGCTCGCGGCCTGGGGGAACTCACGCCGCCGTCAGAACCCGGCCCGGGGGAACTGAGACATGCGCTCCCTCTTTTCTCGAATGGATCTCCCCTTGCGTATGAAGGCAAAGAGCTGGGCGCTGGCCGCGCTGCTGGCCACCGCCGTCACCCCCGCCGCGTTCGCGCAGACCACCACGAGCCCGCTGAGGCCGCTTGACCTGGAGCGCCTGCGCTTCACGCCAGCGGCGACGGACTCGATGCTGGTGGACACCGGCCGCGTGCTCCCCGAGGGCGGCTACCGCCTGCTCCTCATGGTCAACTACGAGCGCGGCATCCTCCTGCTCCAGGGCAGCGACGGACTGGAGCGCTCCATCCTCCACTACCGCACCGCGGGCTGGCTGGCCGGCGCGTGGTCGCCGGTGGACCGGTTGGAGTTCTCCGCGAAGCTGCCCGTCATCATCGCGCAGGGCGGCCACGGCGCGGAGCAGCTGGTGGGCGTGAGCGAGCCGGACTCGTTCGGCCTGGGCACGCCGGAGCTGGGCGTGCGCTACGAGCTGCTGCGGCGCGAGGAAGGCGCGCCGGTGTTCCTGGGCCTGGGATTGGACATCGGGATTCCGGGAGGCACGGCGGACGCGTTCGGCCGTCAGGCGGGCTGGGCCGGGTTCCAGTTCGCGCCCCGCGTGTCGGTGAGCCGTGAGCTGGGCCCCGTGGTGCTGGGCGCCAACGCGGGCATCCGGATCCGCTCGAAGGAAGTCGAGCCCGGCCGCGACGTGGGCACGGAGCTGGAGCAGGGAGTGGTGGTGGCCACGCGCGGCAAGGGCCTTCGCGCCGAAATCGCGCTGCAGGCCGCCGAGTCGCTCGTGGAGTCGGACTTCGCGCTGGAGCTGCTGGGCGGCGTGCGGCTGCCGGTGGGCGCGGGCTTCGAGGCGTTCGCGATTGGCGGGCACGGCTTCACGGACATTCCGGGCACGCCGTCGTTCCGGTTGGGCGCGGGCATCGCGTACGCGAACGAGCCCGAGCCCGTGGACCGCTGCCGCACCGGCCGCAGCCACACGCCGGAGCAGTGCCCGAACGAGGACGACGACGGCGACGGCGTGGCGAACAAGGATGACCGCTGCCCGCTGGAGTCCGGCTCCGTGGAGAACAACGGCTGCCCGGACAAGGACTCGGACGGCGACGGCGTGGTGGACCGCGAGGATCAGTGCCCGAACGAGGCCGGTCCCTCGTCCGAGCGCGGCTGCCCCGCGAAGGACTCGGATGGCGACGGCGTGCCGGACAAGGACGATGCCTGCCCGAACGAGGCCGGTCCCTCGTCCGAGCGTGGCTGCCCCGTGAAGGACACGGATGGCGACGGCGTGCCGGACAAGGACGATGCCTGCCCGAACGAGGCCGGTCCCTCGTCCGAGCGTGGCTGCCCCGTGAAGGAACAGCCCAAGCCCGAGCCGACTCCCGAGGAGAAGCCCGCGGAGGAGACGACGTCGCCGCTGGGCCACATCGTCCAGTTCCCGGTGAACCAGTCGGAGTTCCAGGAGAACGAGCAGCGGCAGCTGGATGCCATCGTGGCCTACCTGAAGGCGAACCCGAAGCTGAACGTCCGGATTGAAGGCCACACGGACAACAGCGGTCCGGAGGAGGCCAACCGCACGCTGAGCCAGCAGCGCGCGAACCGCGTGCGCGCGTACCTCATCCAGCAGGGCATCGCGGGCTCGCGGCTGGAGGCGAAGGGCTTCGGCCCCGACCGTCCGCGCGTGTCCAACGAGACGCCGGAAGGCCGCAGCGCGAACCGCCGCGTGGAGTTCGTCCCCGTCACGGGGAGCTGACTCCCGCGGGTCTCAACGTGACGCCGCTTCGTGGACATCCACGAAGCGGCGCACGGTAGGTCCCAGCACCTCGAAGGATGGCGCGGGCGTCAGGCCTCTTCGGGGTGCAGCTGTACCAGCGCGGGAAGCTCCGCCGCACGGTCGCGCAGCCGCGCCTTGGGCCGGATGGCCACCGGGACGCGAGAGGCCGCGAGCAACTCCAGATCGAACACGTTGTCGCCGAACGCCGCGTAGAGCGGCCGGTTCGTCCTCTCCCTCAGGCTGTTCACCTTGCCGGGGCCGTAGGGCACGGGCTCGAAGACGGACGTCAGCAGCCGTCCGCCCTCCTCCTTCGGCGTGCACGCCACCACGAAGTCGGGCGTGATGCCCACCTCGCGCACCGCGGCCTCCACCACCGCGCGCGGCGACGCACTGACCACGTAGCAGTCCACGCCCTGCCCCCGGGCCCACTCCACCACGCGGCGGGCCTCCGGATGGACGCGGCCGGCCACGCCCCGCCGCGCCACCACGTCGAGCGCGAAGCCGCGCAGCTCCTCCGCGTGCCAGCCGGCGAAGATCCACGCCATCATCTCGTAGGTGTCCTTCTCCGGCAGCCGCCCGGCCTCGAACGCCTTGAACAGCGCGTGCGCCAGCGTCACCGCATCCGGATGCGCTTCCACGCCATGGCGGGCCCCCAGCCGCTCCAGCGCCGCGCGGGCCTCGGGGCGCACGCCGCCATGCTCCAGCAGGGCCATGAACAGGTCATCCCCCACGTCCCCGCTCCACAGCGTGCCGTCCCCATCGAAGGCCAGCACGCCGTCCGGCGTCCGCTCCACCTCGCGACGGATGCGCTCCAGCGTCTCCTCGACCCGCTCAGTCCTCATGGCCGGCATCCTCGCTGGCCGCACCGTCCGGTGTCACCCGCGTCCGCGACGCCAGGACGCGGGCTGTTCACCATTCCAGGGAATGGATGAGTACCCTCCCGAGCATGGCACGAACGGAGAAAGAGAAGATGCTCGCGGGCGAGCTGTACGTCGCCACCGACCCGCAGCTGACGGCCGAGCGGGTCCGCGCCCGCAGGCTGCTGCGCACCTACAACCAGTCCACCGAGGACGAGCTGACGCTGCGTGAGAGCCTGCTCGCCGAGCTTCTGGGCAAGGTGGGCGCCGGAACGTGGATCGAGCCGCCCTTCCTCTGCGATTACGGCGAGCACATCCGGCTGGGCGAGCGCGTCTTCATGAACTTCCAGTGCGTCATCCTGGACTGCAACCCGGTGACGATTGGCGACGACGTGTCCTTCGGTCCGGGCGTGCAGGTGTACGCGGCCACGCATCCCCTGGACCCGGATGAACGCATCAAGGGTCCTGAGCTGGGCCGCCCCGTCACCATCGGTTCGAAGGTGTGGATTGGAGGCGGCTCCATCATCTGCCCGGGCGTCACCATCGGCGAGGGCTCCACCATTGGCGCGGGCAGCGTGGTGACGCGGGACATCCCGCCGTACGTCTTCGCCGCCGGCAATCCCTGTCGCGTCATCCGGAACCTCAGCCCACCGCCTGGTGGGTCTCGGTGACGCCCTGGTACCCGTAGAGGCCGCTGTCGTACGGGGTGATGGCGTCGTCGGCCTTCTTGGTGCAGGCCGCGGCGGTGGGGTCGAAGGCCTGGAACTGGCCCTTGTCGTCCTTGAACTCCACCCACGCATGGAGGCCCCGGTCCGTATTGCCGAAGACGACGCGCGCGTCCACGCCGGCCTGCTCGAAGCGCTGCTCGGCCTCGATGGCCATGTCCACGCAGACGCCGGACTTGGACGCGTCGAAGGTGCTGGCGTTCTTCATGGCGGCATCCCACGACTTGCCGCCCGAGTAGTCGTACTTCCAGGACGTGGCCTCCTTCGCGATGTCCTGGGCCACCTGGTCCGCGCTCTTGCCGGAGGACGGGCCCTTCGCGCCCTGAGCCTGCGCGGGAGCCGGGGCCGGAGCGGGCTGGGGCTTCTGGGCCTGGGCCCTGGACGGCTCGAAGCTGTCGCGGTTCCTGTTCTGCTGGAAGCTCTGTGCGCCGGTGGGCTTCGGGCCCTGGGCCTTCGCGCCCTCGCCCTTCAGCAGGGCCTCCTTCGTCAGGCCCAGCTCCTTCAGCAGCTTGGCGAACTCCTGGGGCTGCTTCGCGGAGTCCACCGTCTTCACCGGCTTGCCATCCGGGGTGACGACCTTCACCACGACATTCCGCGGGGCCTGCGCGGCTTCGGGGGAAGGTTTCGCGCACGGGCGCGAGGACGGACGCGAGAGGGAGGAGATCGCCATGGGACAGGGCCTCGAAGAAGCAGCGGGGATGCCTGTCCCATGAGCACGGCGTGTGCCAGCGCTCGTGCTTCATGGGGTGAACGCCAAACCCCTGTGTTTCCAGGGCACGTGGGCCTGGCCTCGTCAGCGAAGGCCCTCGCCACTGATGACAGCCGTTGGCGGAGTGATGTCCGGCGTCATCACCCCGCGGACTCGGAGGCGCCCTCGGGCTCTGGCTCCTCCGGGCCCTCCACGGTGCGCTCCAGTGTCCGAGCGAGCGCGGCCCGCGCCTCCGCGGCCCCCTCGAAGGGCTCATCGCTCCCGGCCCGCGCCGGAGGAGGCACCGTCGCATCCAGTTCGTCCGGGTGCAGGCGGAACCACTTCGCGACGAGCATCACCTCCTGGGCCTCCTGCGCGCGGAGGCCAATCGCCTCCGGCTCCGGCACGTCGAAGATGTCCCGCACGCGCGCGTCCAGCGCCGCCTGCTCCTCCGGCGTCCGGGGCGTGGGCACCTCCGCGCGGATCCGTCCCCGCCGCAGCACGTACGTGCGGTCCTCCCCGCCGTGCCCGCGCGCCGTGTAGATCAGCGACAGCCGCCGCAGCGTGCGCCCCAGCTCGACGATCCACGCCTGTACGTTCTCCAGCCGCTCCGCGCGATCCCGCAGCTCCGCCGCGTATTCGAACTGGAGCCGCCGCGCTGCCATCGCCATGCGCTCGCGCAGGATGACCAGCGGCCGGTCCGACTCGCCGTTGAGGAACGCCCGCGCCAGCGCGACCTGCGCCAGGTACTCCGCCGTCGTGCACCCGCTCGCGCACGGCGACAGACACCTCGCCGTCTGCCCGCGCATGCACCGCGGGTCCTCTTTCAGGGGGAAGAGCTGGATCTGATCCGCCAGCCGCATGGGCGTCTCGGACGGGCAGTCGCGCAGCTCCAGCAGGTCGTTCACCGCGCGCACCACGTCCGCCATGGTGTGCCGGCCGTGGAAGGGCCCGAAGTACTCCGCGCTTCCGCCGCCGCCGGGCTGGCCCACCACGCGCAGGCGGGGCACGGCCTCGCGCGTGAGCTGGAGGAAGCAGTGCGCGCGGTCGCGCTTGTGCTCCACGTTGTAGAGGGGCCGGTGGCTCTTGATCAGCCGGAACTCATGGAGCAGCGCCGCGAACTCGCTGGCTGTGTACTCCCACTCCACCTGGTGCGCCTGGGCGACGATCTCCCAGGCCTTCTCGCCCTCGTCCGCGCGGAAGTACGACAGGAGCCGCGTGCGCACGCGCACGGACTTGCCCACGTAGAGCAGCTCCCCAGCAGGACCGAAGAACCGGTACACGCCGGGCCGGTTCTCCGCGCTCGCGCGGACGTGACTCAGGAGGGTGGCGACGCGCGGGTCCATGCGGCGAAAAGGTGCACCGGGCAGCAGGACCCGGGCACCGCAGGCTAACCCGCCACGTCTCGCCGCACCGCCGTCCGCGCGCCGCCCGTCACAACCCGGCCGGAGGGCGGGCGGAGGGCCACGCGCCCGGACTTCAGCCCACGTCCTTCAGCGTCGCGGCGCTGGCCGCGGCCTCGTCCTTCAGGTCCTTGGGCGTGGCGATGGCGGCCTTCAATTCGCGGTACGTCTGCGCGTAGCCGTTGCGCAGGATGCCCTCGCGCACGCGCTCCATCAGCCGCTGGTAGTGCCGCACGTTGTGCACGGACAGGAAGCGCGAGCCCAGGTGGTGCTTGCCGCGCATCAGGTGCTGCAGGTAGCCGCGCGTGTACTTCTTGCACACGTAGCAGTCACACTCGGGGTCGAGCGGTCCGTCATCCAGCTGGTACACGGTGCGGGTGATGCGCACCAGCCCCTGGAACGTGTACGCGTAGCCCTGCTGCGCCATCTTGGTGGGGATGATGCAGTCGAACATGTCCACGCCGCGCAGCACCGCCTCCAGCAGGTCCGTGGGCGTGCCCACGCCCATCAGGTAGCGCGGCTTGTCCTGCGGCAGGGACGCGGTGGCGCGCTCGGTCATCGTGTCGCGCTCCACCTTCGTCTCGCCCACGGCCAGTCCGCCGATGGCGAACCCGTCGAAGGGCAGCTTCGTGAGGAACGCGGCGCTCTCGTCACGCAGGTGGGGATGGACTCCGCCCTGGACGATGCCGAACAGCGCCTGGCCCGTGGGCTTCGCCTCCTTCGCGGCGAGGCTGCGCACGGCCCAGCGGTGGGTGCGCTCCATGGCCTCACGGGTGCCGGCCTCGTCCGTGCGCGAGTCGATGCACACGTCCAGCACCATCATGATCTCCGAGTTGATCGCCTGCTGCATGGCGATGCTGGACTCGGGGCTGAGGAGCCGGCGGCTGTTGTCGTAGAAGCTGCGGAAGTGCGCGCCCTTCTCCGTGATGAGCCGGTCCTCCGGCAGGGAGAAGATTTGAAACCCGCCCGAGTCCGTCAGCACGGCGCCGTCCCAGCCCATGAAGGGGTGGATGCCGCCGAAGCGCTCGAACACCTCCGGGCCGGGCCGGAGCATCAGGTGGTAGGTGTTGGCGAGGAGGACCTTGGCCCCCGTCTCCTTCACCTCCTCCATGGCGAGGTGGCGGAAGCCGGCGTGGGTGGCCACCGGCATGAACATCGGCGTGGGGAAGGACCCCTTGCGGGTGTGGAGGATGCCCGTGCGGGCGCCGGTGGGGTCGGTGTTCAGGAGTTCGAAGCGGACGGCCATTGGACGGGCCTTATACCCAGCCCGCCCGTCCGGGGGCACCCGCTTCCTGGGGGACGCCCGCCTGGTCTCCTGGGGGCCGCCTCGCCCCTCCCCGCCCTCGGGAGGCCCCGGTTTCCCTACCCGGCCCCCGGGGGCGAGGGGCTGGCGGGGGGGAAACCCGGTGGGAAGGCGGCATTTCCGGGGCGGGCTGGCGGTTACATTGGGTCCTCCGGTACGCCGCCGGGCTTCGATTTACCGCGCGTCTTGGGTCGCCGCGCCATTTCCGTTACAAGCCGCCGCCATGTTCAACGTCATCAACGTCTCCAAGGCCTATGGGCCCAAGAAGCTGTTCGAGGAGGTCAACGTCGCCTTCTCGCCGGGCCGCCGCTACGGCCTGACCGGTCCGAACGGGGCCGGCAAGTCCACGTTCATGAAGATCCTCGCGGGAGACGAGGAGCAGGACACGGGCGAGATCATCCGCCCGCGCAAGCTGGGCATCCTGCGCCAGGACCACTTCCGCTATGAGAACGACCGCGTCATCGACGTGGTGTTGATGGGCAACCGCCACCTGTGGGCGGCGATGGACGAGAAGAACAAGCTGCTCGCCAAGTCGGACATCACCGAGGAGGACGGCAACCGGCTGGGTGAGCTGGAAGGCGTCATCGCGGAAGAGGACGGCTATTCGGCGGAGAGCGACGCGGCCACGCTGCTGGCCGGCCTTGGCATCGAGGAGTCCTTCCACGAAGAGCCCATGCGCCAGCTGACGGGCGGCCTGAAGCTGCGCGTGTTGCTCGCGCAGGCGCTGTTCGGCAAGCCGGAAGGGCTGCTGCTCGACGAGCCCACGAACAACCTGGATATCGATTCCATCCGCTGGCTGGAGAACTTCCTGCATGTGTACGAGGGCGTGCTGATCACCATCAGCCACGACCGGCACTTCCTGAACTCCATCTGCACGCACATCGCGGACATCGATTACGAGACCATCATCCAGTACACGGGTGGTTACGACGACATGGTCCGGCAGAAGTCGCAGCTGCGCACCCGGGTCGAGTCCGAGACGGCGGAGAAGAAGAAGAAGATCGCCCAGCTGCAGGACTTCGTGGCGCGCTTCCACGCCGGTACGCGCGCGTCGCAGGTGCAGAGCCGCATCAAGCAGATCGACAAGCTGAAGACGGAGGACCTGAAGCGCTCGAACATCGCGCGGCCGTTCATCCGGTTCGACCAGAAGGTGGTGAGCGGCCGGCAGACGCTGATGTTCGAGGGGCTGAAGAAGTCCTTCGACGGGCAGCAGGTCATCAAGCCGTTCACGGGCCTGGTCTGCAAGGGCGAGCGCATCTGCGTGATTGGCCGCAACGCCGTGGGTAAGTCCACGCTGGTGAAGATGCTGGCGGGGCAGCTGGAGCCGGACGCGGGCACCATCACCTGGGGCCACCAGGCGACGGTGGGCTACCTGCCGCAGGACCACCACGGCGTCATCCACAAGGGCACGACGTGCTTCGGCTACCTCCGGGAGATCAGCGAGAAGCTGACGAACGAGGAGATTTCCGGCGTGTTGGGCCGGATGCTCTTCTCGGGTGAGGAGCGGATGAAGGCGACGGACACGCTCTCCGGCGGTGAGACGGTGCGCGTGCTGTTGTCCAAGCTGATGATCACGCAGGACAACGTGCTGATCCTCGACGAGCCGACGAACCACCTGGACCTGGAGTCCATCGCGGCGCTGGCGGAAGGCCTGTCGAAGTTCGAGGGAACGGTCATCTGCGTGACGCACGACCAGGAGCTCATCTCCGAGGTCGCGACCCGCATCTGGAGCCTGGAGGCGGGCAAGGACGTGCTCGACTTCAACGGCCCCTACTCCGAGTTCATGGAGAAGCACGCGGACGCGGCGCTCAAGCGTCGGTAGTCCGAACCGCAATTCCAGACAGTGCGAACGCCGCCCGTTTCCGGTCCTCCGGAAGCGAGGCGGCGTTTTCGTGCGCGTGTCCATCCCTCTCCCGGGTGATGTCACTCCCTTGACCGGGTCGGCAAGACTCACGCTAAACGACCGCGCATGAATCCCGATCGGCTCGGAGGGTAGGCAGGCGCTGGGAGCGGCAGGAAAGGGGCAGGAGCTCGCGCCGTTCGGCCTTGTGTGCGCAAGAACCGGATGAAGAAGCGAGTCCTGCCTCAGGGAAGGCAACAACTACGCCTGCGATGTCCTGACCGCAGGCGGCTGATTCGCTGGGGAGAGAGGACTGGCTGCCCGCTCACCTTGCGGCGGTGCCTGGCGGTAGCGAAGGTGGCCAGTGGTCAGTCACGGACGCAAGCCGCGCGGCAACTGCTGTGCGCCACGTCCACGGTGGTGTCCGCGGTTCAGCGCTTCCAGGAATCAGGCCGAGAAGGCCTCTTGGACGGGCGTGCTCAAAGTGGGCAGCGCAAAGTGGATGAGCGATTCCGGCAGACGTTGTGCCGGGTGCTGGAAGGCACGCCGCGGCAGTCCGGTTGGCGGCGCACGACGTGGACGCGCGAGTTGCTGGTCCGTGAGGTGGAGAGGCGAGGCTGGGTACGCGTCTCGCCCGCGACGATGGGACGCGCCTTGGCCTCGGTGGGAGCCCAGAGAAGGCGTCCGCGTCCCGTGGTGTGCTGCCCCTGGCCGGAGCGCAGACGCCGTCGGCGCCTCTGGCAGCTGAAATGCCGTGCGGCCTTCGCCCGGCCCGAGGAGCCCGTGCTTTTCGAGGATGAGATGGACGTGCACCTCAACCCGAAAATCGGTCCCGACTGGACGTTGCCTGGACAGCGCAGAGAGGTCGTCACTCCGGGCAACAACCAGAAGCGTTTCGTGGCGGGAGCGCTGGATGCGCGCACGGCCCGGGTGACTTGGGTGCAGGGGGAGAAGAAGACGAGTGCTCTCTTCATTGACCTGGTGCGCGCCGTGGACGCCGCCTATCCCAGGGCGAAGCGTCTGCATTTCATCCTCGACAATGCCGCCACCCACTCCAGCAAGAAGACGCAGAAGGCGCTGGAGGCACTGGGCGAGCGGCTGGTGCTGCACTTCCTTCCGCCATACTGCCCGGAGGGCAACCGCATCGAACGCCTGTGGTGGGACGTGCACGCCAACGTCACCCGTAACCATCGCTGCAAGAAAATGGAGGCGCTCATGACCGAGGTGGACGCCTACCTCGACGCGCGGAACACCCAGAAGTCCGCCAGCCCCTTGCTGCGCGTCGCCTCCGCTCGACGCGCAGCTTGAGACCATTCGAGAATTACGATCGGTCGTTTAGGCCGTCAGTCCATGGTGGCCTGGCTGGGGGTGAGCGATGGTTCTGTCCATGATGTGGGGGGGTGTTGGCGTCGTTGTTCGCGGCCTTGTGGTTCCGGTCCCGTTCTCGCATTCACCCGTTGCAGGAACGGCTCAAGCCCATCGTGAACATTGACGCCGAGAAGAAACGAATCACTGAAGAGATCGCACAATGTTACCGAAAAAGCCGTATGCGCTCTTGCAGAGTAAGAGCGATCGGAATGTTACGTGCCGCGAGCTCGGCAGCTAATTCCACTAACGCCTCGCGCGCTTTGGCATCATTCGCAAGGGCGGGAGCATTGCGTGTCAAGGCCGTATCGAGCAACTCAACAAGAGCATCTCCATTTTCATCGCGCCACCACTGGCGCCCCGTCTTGCTGACACGCAATGCGGCCGATATCCACCTCAATCCGTCAAGACGCAAGAATGTCCCTACTTCGGACGACAGGAAGCGACAGAAGCGTCTCACACTCTCCTCGCTGTGGCCGAGATGTGCTTGTGCCCAGCGGTCGTAAAGATCACGCATGTCCGGCACTGATTTAGACGGCAGGTGCTTTAGCAAGTCCTCATTACCAAAGCCGAGCAGATCACCCAACAAGCGCTCACCATAGGGCCAGTATAGGTCGCGCGCTCCCCACTTCGCGTCCAGTGCATATTGCACGAGTGAACGCCACAATGGCCGGAACCGCTCAACATCGCAGCCCTGATTGAGCAAGAGAAATAGATTACGGGTAAAGTACTGAAGCGCGTAATGCGCCTTGGGGCCGCACGAAAGAACCGCTTCCCAAACGGGGCGGGCTTCGGCCGGTGACAGTGAAACTGAGAGCGAACCGAGCTTGGCTAAAAGATCGTAACCAATCTGCTGACTAGGGGGAGAGCACTCGCCATCCGCCTCCCCCTGGGCTTGCATATATTCAACTTCACAGTCCCAAAGCTGCAAAACGAGTTCGCGATCTTTAAGCAAATCGCCAGTGCCTAGTCCTTTCAGCAGCCAATTGAACAGCAGGCCGAGGAAATTTATGTCTAGGCCGATCGAGTGTCGAGCGTCGAATTCTCGACCTCTGCATTGCTGTACTGTCAACCCGTTGGCACGAGCCCATCTAGCCCTCTCAAGACGCTGATAGCCCATCAAGACGCGGCCGATTTTGACACCAGTCGAGACGGCCCCCTCTTGGCGAAGAGGGAAGCGCCTAATCCTCGCCAGCCAACCGTGCCAAATAGGCCCAATTCTCTCTGAATCATCATAATTCGGCGCTAGCATTACTAGAGCAGACCAAAACAACCCCACTTGGAGAAATCGCCACCAAGTGGAGCCCAACATTTCGCGCTTAGCGTAAGCAATCGACACAAGCGTGACCACAACCCTGCTATCACCGCAAGTGAGAAGGCGAAGCACAAGAGCTTCCCATTCGGCGCTCTCGTCAAATTTAGTCCAGAGATGCATGACAGCGAAGGCAGTAAACGGGAGCGAGTCCTCTCCCCCGCTGATTCGTGCAGTACGAATAGCGACCGCGGTTTCTCCCACCTCCAGCGCCGACGCCCGAATGATCTCCACCAAACGCTGCCTCTTCGTTGGCTCCCTACCCAACCAAGAAGCGCCGCAAACAACGAGCGTTGTCGCCAGAGCCAACATGCTCTTCATCTTAACTGATGACTCGACCGTGCTGCTGCGATTCGACGACTCCAGAAGCTCATAAAACCTTCCTGCAACGTCGTCGGAAAGCGATTGCTGAGCCCGCAACAACTGCTCACATTGACTTGGGATTATGAGCTGCTGAATTTCAGCCTCATGGGACTTCTGCCATGCTTTCGCCTCTTGACGAAGGCTCTCGGGATAGACCAGCGCAAAAACCTCTGCACCTGTCTCGCTATCGATGACGCGATGATAGTTCGCTCGATCGAGAGCCGCCCACATGAACCTGAGTTCCAGTGACTGTTTAGGATCATTGGGGATCACCCATGTCGGAATTGCGAACTGCAGTTTTTCCGCGACGACATCGTCCTCCTTGAGCAAGTTGGCCACGATATCAACGAACCTCTGCCGGCGGTGCGCCGCCAGTGTCCAACTTTTTGCGAACTCAAACATCACTTCACTGCTGTTCGCCCAATGCCAGCCAATGAATCTACTACCAACCTGCTCAACACACTGAGCATCCCAATAGAACATCAACGGACTTGTAAGCAGGGGCGCGAGTGGTCCCGGCAAAAGCGCAGGTTGGTACTTGCCAAGATTGACGAGCAAGCCGAGGAACGCAACTGACGCGCCCTCCTTTAAAATACCCTCAACCCAGTGCGCAATGTCTGCGTTTTTGTCGACCTGCAGCGTCAACCATCTTTCGAGCGCATCAAGAGCGCAATGTAAATTCCCATCACGAATAGAATTCTCCTGCGTCCAACCAAACAGCAGAGGGCCGCCAATGAACTCTTTCTCAATGCCATTTCCCATCTCAAGCTTCACGGTCGGAACCGAGCGATTCGTCCCAAACCGAGCGCTATCTACCCATCGATCCGTGCAAAAATTCACAAGCTTGATTATCGCCTGCAAAGCCTCGCGCGGCGCAATTTGGAGAAAGAGAAAGAACGGCGTCTTCCAGAACGCAGTCGGATAGCCGTCCCTTGCAGCCTCAAGCCCTAATTTTATCTTCCACCGTCCGGCTCCGTATTCCTCGCAAGGCTGATCTTTAATAATGAGCGCCAGCAAAACTTCTGCTGCCACTGTCGGCCGCGTGCGCATTAACGGCCCCAGACTGCTACCGCCTAGGCATGCATTTCGAAAATCGTGATCGATCGGGCGCATTGCTCCAAGCGGCCACGGTTCCAATTCGTGTCGGCCTGGAACTACAAGCTGTGGTAAGTCTCTGCGCCGCGATTCAGTCGCTCGCATCCGGGTGTCGTTTTTGAGACGCGCTGCACGCTCTTCAGCTTGTCTCTTACGAGCGACTGCGACGCGTATGAGGACGTCCTTTGAAATGGGACGTCGGCCAGACATCTCCAATGCCCAGCACGACACTTCATCAGGTAGATCAGGCGCACCTGCGAGTGGTGCGGCGAAAAACACCGGATCCTGGCTCAGAAACATGACTCCTTGCTCTTTGAGAACCTGCACAGTTCTAGCCATTGCTATTGCGAGTTCGGCAAACTCTCGCCGGAACGGCGTCGGATTGCCGTTCGCGAGCATCGGCGGCGTGCCGGACAGCCACGTCTCGGCCAACTTCGCCAGAGCAGGCAAAAGCATGGATGTGATGCGGTCGCGGTGGGTCGCGAGAAAGCGTACTATGGGCGGCCATCTCGCAGCGATCACCGACCGGTATCGAGTCTCTATGTGTAAGCCAAGTGTCGGATTGTCGCTCAAGGGCGGTAAAACACGTGGCACCGTACCAATGTGATGAAAGCGGGTAAGAAGCCGAGTCATTCGCTTTCCGTTCTCGGCTAAAAGTAGATCGACGCGCTCGTAAAGAAAGCGCTCAGCTTCCGGGTCGAGGCAAAGGGCGTCGAGCAACATGTCGGAAGCAAGGGGCATTTCTGTTTCTTCCGCTGCAGCAAACGCCTCATCCCACGCTGTTGCCGTTCCTGCGGGTTGGCGCAGCAGGAACTGTCCGAGCATGCGCAGTGCTGCACTCCATAATGGGTTAGACGCCAGAGCGGACCAGCGAGCCGTGTTACGGGCGATCTGCTTCAGAAACTGAAACCGCGCCCAGTCGGCTGCGAGATCGTGCTCGAACTCAAGGTGATTAGTCCGCTCGTTGAGACGAAGTGGAAGGTGGGCTGGACCTTGTTGAAATGTCCTAGCATCACCTGGCCGAAGGTCCGTGAGAGCAAAACTTCGCTCGAAGGATGCCTCGCGCTCTGCAAGGCGCATCAGAAGCTCTTGGATTTCAGCTCGGCCGTCGGTCCAGAAGCGCCAAAGCCGGTCTGCGACTGCCGCATGGGACGCCGGAGCTACTGTTCCAGCTGTAAGCGCCGCTCTAGCCTGGATGACCCAACCCAGCGTCTTCAGGTTCGCTAAGACGGCGACTGTTTCTGGATGGCCAACCAGCCAACTGAGCGCTGGCGTGGCGCTGAGCGCAGCCTCCACGTCGGAACTCTTGAGCAACCCCAGCTCAATAAGGACCGAAGGTTGGGCGCCAAGTATTGTCTCTGCTCGTTCAGCCCAGCTTTGGGTCTGACTTATCACAATCAGCCGCCAAGCGGCTTGGGGGGAATTATCTGAAGCTAAGAGTTCATGAACAAACCGCCTAACAATGCTCGTTTCACTCGGCTCTATCCGCTCCACTGAATCAAGGACCAACACATTTCGAGCGTTCGCGCTCGCCTTCAGGACATCAAGCAGTGCGTGCTGAAGTGGAAGACTTGATCGTCGCACAACACTAAGCGCTGCCTGTACTTGATTCGGACCAAGCCACACCTGAGTCCATGCCGCGAAGCGCGTGTCCAGGACTGTTTTCACCAGCGCCGATTTGCCCGCGCCTGAGTCGCCGAAGACAACAGAAATCGAGTTCTCGGCAAGCGCCGCCTCCAGCTTTCCAGCTTCATCGTGCCGGGCGATACTCACACCGTTCGGCAACGATGCCTCGATGTGTGCTTTGTAGTCCGTGGTCAGGTTGGCGAGTGTTGTCCAATCCCCCGAGCCCGCGCCATCCGATGGTCCGCTCGACGCCGGAACCGGCCCCGACTCCAGGAAGGCCCGTGTGTAAGCGGCCGCGACATCGCATGCATAGGGCCGCCAGTTCTCCACGGTGGCGCTGCCCTTCTCCGCGTCCGCCAGATCGGACACCCCCCGAATCATCAAAAACCTGGGGCGCGAGCCGGTCTGGTGCAGAGCGAGCGCAGTCCCTCCTCCTTCCATTTCCACGCCTATGAGCTTGTCCCAAACCTCTTGGTTCTGCCGCAGCGTCTCCCCATCGGCCAGCACGTCGCCGCCAGAGAGGATGATACCCGAGTGACGCAGTGGCCTACCTGGCACTGGTCGAACTTCTTGCGTCCGGCTTTCCCAGCCCCCAGGCAGGTTAATGGCTGCATCGAGTAAGGTAGCGTCCACGCGATAAACCTCCCATCGGGTGATACGCCTATCCTCAAGCCGCTTGCCTACGGTGTAGTCCGCTATCTGGTTGGCGACGAGGACATCCCCCAGGCCTGCGACCGACCTTCGCCCTCCTGCAATGCCCACAAAGAGCACGTGCCGCGGGCCCCACCGGTGCACGACCGCCATCGCCTTTGCGGCGGCCTGGATCGGCCCCATTCCAGCTAGACTGGTCACCAGGACACGGTAGCGTGCGCCATCCGAACGCATGGTCGGAACAAAAGCTTCGTAGTAAGTGTGCGGATCATCATCCTCTCTATCCAGCCTGCTGTACCCGGGCAGATGGCGGAGCATCGCATCCCGTTCCTGCTCAAGTGCCGCGATAATGACGAAATCCACCGGACGTGAAACCTGCGCTGCCTGATGCATCCCGAGTCACCTCTCCCCCCTGTTGTTCTACCACTGAAGGCACTGGTTGCTTCCAGCCTTTCGCCCGGCTTGGTCTACGTCAAGCTCCACCATGCGTACCTAAACGACCGATCGTAGTTCTCGAACGGATTCAAGCTGCACATCGAGCAGGTGCGGCGCGCAGCAAGGGGCTGGCTGTCTTCTGCGAGTTGCGCGTGTCGAGGTAGGCGTCCACCTCGGCCAGGAGCGCCTCCATCTTCTTGCAGCGATGGTTGCGGGTGACGTTGGCATGCGCGTGCCACCAGACGCGCTCACTGCGGTTGCCCTCGGGGCAGTACGGCGGCAGGAAGTGCAGCACCAGCCGCCCCCAATTTCTTCCAGCGCCTTCTGCGTCTTCATACTGCAGTGGGTCACGGCATTATCGAGGATGAAGTGCAGACGCTTGACTTGGGGGTTGGCGGCGTCGACGGCGCGCACCAAGTCGATGAAGAGCGCACTCATCTTCTTCTCGCCCTGCACCCACGTCATTTCCAAGAGCAGATCGACCCACTTCGACCGCAAGGTCTACCGGTAGCCCAACCTTGTTGAGCGCCGCATCCGCTCAGGTCAAGTACTCTCGGTGGATGGCTACGCGCTACGACAAGCGGACATCACACATCCTATCCTTCGTCCCGCTTATTGCGGCCCGTCTCTGGCTCTGCTTTGCCTACACGACCGAGCTGGAAGCGCTGCGCCATCATGGTCCATTTCTCCACATTTCGCTGGACACCGCAAAATGGACTTGGTCTCTTGCCTTGTGCAACTTCCTTGCGATGGCCGAACTCATACTTAGACTGAACGCCACTTATGCCTATCCAGTGGAAACCTCAACAACGCAAGCGCATTGAAAAGATACTCAACGACCATCCAATCGACAGTGGCGAATGCGGCGAAGCGGCCGAGAAGATCCTACCAATAGCTCAGGTGCTCGATCCTGGCTCACATAGAATAAAAATCACACCAAAGGGCCATTACAGATACGTCTGCCCCAAAATCCCCCTCACTGAACCTTGGTTTAACCATACGGCAACAGCAGTCACCCTCCACTATGTCGATGTTCTGACGGGCGCCAAAGGCACAGAGAAATCAGCCTACTGGGAAGAGCACTGGAAGCATCCGGAATGCCTTGAGTTCGAGAAGTCATGAGCACTCTCAAAGAAGCGGTCCTCTCCTACATAGACGAACAGCTCAATTCAATCCTTGCCGCCCCAGGCATGTGGGGCTCCGGAGAGAGCGTTGAGTTTCAGTTCATTCAACTCCTTGAGTTTCGTTCAGTCATACTCAGGCCTGAGTTGGAAAAAACGAATCCCCGGTCCGTCCTTGATGATTATCAAAAATTCCTAGGGGAGGCATTTCCAGGATCGCATCCCGCCCCGCTCTTTCGACTGGTCGCAAAGCACCGACGAGAACAAGATTTCACCAGCCTGCTTGAGCGATTCAGTGTTCGACAAAAACAAGTCCTATCCAGACACATCGAGAATCAGCAGCACGACATAATCATAAAGCTAAATCTATCGAAATCATATCACACCCCCCGCGCCTCGACGCTGAGCTCGTATTATGAGATATTTCATCGAGTCCTTCGAGCAGTCTCACGCAGAAGAGGCACTCGCGGACTGGCTAGCCACGACATTGAGGAGGCCATCGACTTCACCTTGCCCGATGTCATCATACAACAGGCCAATGGCGCGCCTGCAAGCATCACCATGCCGCTTGACCAGTTAGAGTCGGCAGAGCGCGAAGATGTCAGTCGTGGCATAAGCAATCTTGTAGCGGTTAGCGAATGGGCGGCAGACCCCGATGGCTCTGTCGAATCGCTTGTCAACTCAATTCCACATGAAGAGTATCCAGAGCGCATTGCGGCCCAGGCACTCCGCCTTATCCCTGGTGAGGATTTGGCCGTTCAGACTGTTGAGCTGAGTGGGACCCTTATCAGGCGCCCTAAGCCGGTCGTTCTTATGCCGTTTTATGGCGAACGAATGGTCGAGGTTGTCAGAACGAGACGAAAGGGACGCAAGTTCAATGAGTTTGGCACAATTCGAGCGGTTGACATTGATCAACTTTCAATGCGAATTAAGACAAAAAATCGCACATACAAATGTTGGCTCAAAGACCGAACATTGCTTGAACGCGCCAAAAGGGCTCTTGGGCGGAGCGCCCAAATCGTTGGGACGATCTACAACACGCCAGGCAGTCCTGTGGTTGTTGACGTCAAAGACATAGATATTCACTGACACCCAATTCCGTTGACGATTGAGCTGCCCCTTCTGGTGCTGCGTCCCGTTCACGTCGGCGCTAGCCCCATCCCAGCGGATCAGTTGGTCGGAACCTGGGGGCAGCGAGCACATCCTCGGGCCTCAAGTCCGAGGCAAGCTGACGATGAGGCGGGAAAGGGCATAACTGGCGAGCACGCATCGCAGGCTTCAGTGTTCCGGTCCGGATCGACGGCCAGAAACCGTCGGTTGTCGTCTCCGAGCAACAGGGTAGGCTTCAGCCCACGCTTTCGGAGAACGGCCAAAGCATCACGGGGCATTGAATCCGGCCCCACATACTCATGAGCAGGATGAAGTTCGCCGCCACGGTGAGCTGCGCTCGCTTCAGCCAAGTATCTGGCGCGGCAACGTTGCTCATATGGATGCCCAGTTTTCGCTGTATCTTGTCCCCCAGAAGCCAGCCTGATAGCTCCGTACCGGTGTTCATCCGCAACCCGGAGCGGAACTTCTCACCCATTCGGCACAAGGTGGCCACCGAGCTGAACGCGGCTGGTGACATAGAAGCCGGACGCGACGGTGCGCAAGGTGTCAGTGGGTATGATGCAGGGCCATGTATCCGAGACGCCGTCTTCTGGCCCGTGGGCAGTGGTTGTTCGACCTCAGACCGCATCGGCTCATCGTCTTCCACGGAGCCGAAGGCGTGCGCCGGGAGGTCAGTGGAGACGTTCCGAATCCTCCGCCCGCGCCCGTGGTGCTCGCCGCGCTCGATGAGTCACCGGACGTTTGCGTGGGGAGCGGGGATCGGCGTGTCTTCTCTGTGGGGGCCGGCGCGAGCGCTCCCGTTCAGCCCTTTCCGAGGAAGTGCTTCGATCTCATCACCGATGGGGATCGGCTCATCGGAACGATGGTGGACGGCGCCCTCAAGCTGACCACCCTCTTCACGACCGATGGGTCCGGGCAGCGATGGGAACCCATGACCTTGCCCAAGCCCGTGAGCGTCAGTCACGGGTACGGATATTCCGAGGGGCGCCCCCACCGGCAGTCCCCCGATGGGGCATTCCTCGACACGAGCCCCTTTGGCACCACCGTCGTGGAGAAGGGCCGGGGCCGCGTCTACGTGCTCCGTGCGGGGGCGGCTCAGCCGGAGGGCGCGCTTCAGGTGGAGCCGGGCCATGAGCAGGACATCTGGCGGGCCCAGGCCACTCCCCACGGTGTGCTTCTCCTGCTCGTCATCAATTACCGGCAGACGGCGCTCCTCCACTTCGCGCTCAATGGCACCCTGCTCGGCTCCCTACCGAAGCAGGATGGTGATGACGATGAGGGTGAGGAACTGACCTGGGGCGGTGCCGGGGTGTGCGTCCTCGACGCGGACCGGGCGCTCCTCTTCGTCCAGGACAAGATCCTCCTGGTGTCCCTGCCCGGGCTCCAGGTGCTGGAGACGCTCGCGGGGGAGTGGCCCAGCTTCGTGTCCGTGACGCCCGCGGGGCCTCACCGGTGGTGGGTGGGCCCCGAGGACAGTGACGCGCTCTTCCTGCTCACCGCCGAGCCCGGACACCCCTTGCGCCTCCACGCCTCACACCGTCCGGTGAGCCCAGGCGCGCCGCTCATGCACGTGGGCTACAAGACGCCCACGCTCCACTGGGCCGAGTACAGCTCGGCGCCGCTGACCGTGTCCGCGCCCGTGACCGAAACGTGGCGTGCGGTGGTGCGCAATGACGGGACCACGTGTGAGGCCGTGCGGATCCGCGTGTCCGGGGTGCTCGTCGGCGCTCGCGTGGTGGACGTGAGCGTGCGGTATCGCGGCCAGCCGCTCCCGATGGTGGAGGAGCACCGCGTGAACCTCGTGGGGGTTACCGCCGGACTCGAGGGAGGAGCCACCGCGGAGCTGGAGGTGACCTTCAAGCCCCGGAGCGAGGGCTCGGGAGCGCTGACCATCACCGTCGAGCCATGCTCCTGGCAGTCGCAGGGCAAAGAGTGGCAGTGGGACAAAGAGGAGTCTCGCGTCCTCGCGGTGACGGGCCATCCCGCATCCGCCCAGTTCCTGCTCACGGTGGAGTAGTGCGAACCTTCCCGGGCTCGGGCGCGGCGCTCATCTTCCAGATCAGAGCGCCCCCTCCGACGAGGACCCCCAGCCCCACTGCCGCCGCGAGGATCCAGCCTCGTCCCACGCGGGGCCGTGCCTGGTTCTCCGGGCCGTCTGGAGCCGGGGCGACGACGGTCGGGTCGTCGCTCGGAGAGACCTGCTGGACGAGCTGGGCTACCTGCCGCGAGGTCACCGGCTCTCCCACCGAGCGGATGAAATCTTCCAGGTCCTTCCGGAACGTGTGGCAGTCCGGGTAGCGCTGGTCCCGATCCTTCGCGAGCGCCCGGGCGAGGATGGCTCGAAGGGCATCGGGCAGGTCCGGCCGGTGCTGCTCGGCGGGCACCAGGGGCTCGTATGCGACGGCCCGAAACAAGTTGAATTCGGACACGGACTCAAAAGGTCTGTGCGTGGTGAGCATTTCGTAGAGCACCAGACCGAGTGAGTAGACGTCCACCCGCAGGTCCACCGACACGCCCATGATCTCCTCGGGCGCCATGTACCTGTACTTGCTCATGTCGGGGTAGTGGTACTCGGGAGCCCACCGTACCCGGAAGTAGTCGATGCCGAAGTCCACCACCTTGGCCGTCCCCTGGCGAGACAGGAGGATGTTGTACGGCCGGATGCAGCGGTGGATGAGCCGCAGCGGCTCGTTCGTCTTGGGCTCGGTGAGGTCGTGGGCATGGGCGAGCCCCTCGCAGGCTTGCGAGATGATGCGTGCGCACAGGGTCGCTGGGAGGGTCATCCGCTGGGTCGTCACGTGCTTGATCACCCTGCACAGACTGGGCCCATCGATGTGCTCCCTGGCGAGGAAGTACGTGCCGTCCGTCTCACCGACGTCAACGACCTTCGCGAGGTGCGGGTGCGTGAGCCGGGCGGCATCCCTCGCCGTGTCGAGGAACATCTCCGGAAAGTTCACGTGCTCGGCCATGTCCGAGCGGAGGCACTGGAGCACCAGCGTCTTCTCGATGCCCTGAGGGTCGGTGGCCTTGGCCAGAGAATCTTCGATGATGCCTTCGACCAGCGGGCGGATGCGCTGGTATTTGCCGACTTGGGATGTCACGGAGCGTATGAATAGCAGACCATGACCCGGTATCGCTTCCTTGGGCTTCTGCTGGCGCTGCTTCCTCTCCATGTCGGCGCTGTCCCCATGCCAGCGGATCCGTTGGTGGGCATCTGGGGCAGTGAGCGCATCCTCGGGCCTCAAGTTCGGGGCGAATTGACACTGCTTCGGAACGGGGACATCTGGCGCGCGCGCATCGCGGGCTTCGATGTTCCTGCCCGGGTCGAGGGCCGGAAGGTGTCCGTCGTCTTCCCAGGAGGCGAACTCCGAGCGACGTTGGCGGAGAGCGGCCAGAGCATCACCGGCCACTGGATCCAGCCGCGCGTGCTCATGAGCGGCATGAAGTTCGCCAGTCCGGTAGAGCTGCGCGCTCTTCAGCCGGGTGTGTGGCGAGGCACCGTGGCACCGCTGGAGGACCGGTTCTCGCTGTATCTCGTCATCCAGAAACAGCCTGACGGCTCGGTGACGGCGTTCATCCGCAACCCGGAGCGGAACTTCGGCAACCGGATGCTGTTCCGCGTGGAGCTCCAGGACCGCACGGTCCGGCTCACGTCCACCAAGGGCAACAACCCGATTGAAGGCACGTTCGACGCGCAGTCCGGACGGCTGTCCCTCCCCTACCCTCCCTTCGACACGACGTTCGACTTCACTCGCCGGGATCGTTCGCAGGCCGTGGGCCTCTACTCCCGCACGCCTGCTCCTGTTCCCTACGCCTACCAGAAGCCCATCGCGGAGGACGACGGCTGGACCACGGCCTCCGCCGCCGACGTCGGCATGGATGTCCAACCGCTCCAGCAGCTCGTGCAGCGCATCCTCGACCAGGAGCCGAGCCCGGAATCAGTGCCCGCCATCCAGGGTCTGCTCATCGCGCGCCATGGGAAGCTCATCGTTGAAGAGTACTTCCAGGGCTTCGACAAGGAGCGTCCCCACGACCTGCGGTCCTCCTCCAAGTCCTACGCGTCCCTGCTGATTGGCATTGCCCTGGACCAGGGTGCCCCCTTCACCGTGGACACGCCCGTCGCCTCACTCTTCCCTGAGTACAAGGGCAAGCTCTCCAACCTGGATGCTCGCAAGCGCAAGCTCACCGTCGCGCACCTGATGACCATGGCGACGGGCCTGGCTTGTGACGATGACGAACCGGATTCACCCGGCAACGAGGACCGGCTCGAGGACTCTGTACCGGATTGGTACAAGTACACGCTGGACCTCCCCATGGTCCGCGCTCCCGGCGGCGGGAAGGCTGTGTACTGCTCCGCGAACATCAACCTGCTGGGCGGCGTCCTCCGCAACACCACCCGCACGTGGATCCCCGAGTTCTTTACCCAGAACGTCGCCACGCCCCTCCAGATGCGCGGCTATCACCTGGACCTCATGCCCGACGGCGAGCAGTACCTGGGCGGCGGCATCTACATGCGCCCCCGGGATGCCCTGAAGCTCGGGCAGCTCTACCTCTCGGGTGGCACCTGGAACGGGAAGCGCGTGGTCAGCCAGCGCTGGGTGGAACGCTCCGTCGCGAACCAGGCGACGATGCCGGACGGACGGACCTATGGCTACACGTGGTGGCGCCATGAGCTTCGCGTCGGTGACCGTGTGTATTCGCAGTACGAGGCCAGCGGCAATGGTGGCCAGCTCGTGATGGTCGTCCCGGAGCTGGACCTCGTCGTGCTGTTCACCGCGGGCAACTACAACCACGTCGCCCTCTGGCGGAAGTTCCGAGAGGAACTCCTGCCCCGGTACATCATGGCCGCGGTCACTGCTCCCCCGCGGCCCTGACCTGCTCTCAATCGCGGTCCGGCGCTCCCAGCGGGAAGAGCTTCCGGTACGGCCTCCCTCCATCCACCGCCCGAGCAACCGACGGACGCGCGAGCAACCTCGCGCGATAGGCGCGCAGCTGGGGACACGACTCGGGAATCCGGTGCGTCCAGTCCGCGTAGAACAGCGACGGTGCGGCGGCACAGTCCGCCAGCGTGAAGTCGTTGCCCACGGCCCAGGTCCGGCCCCCCAGCTGCCCTTCAATCCAGCCGTAGGCGCGCTCCAGCTTCTCCACCGCCAGCTTCATCCCGTCCTGGCGCTTCACCGGGTCCCCCGTCAGCGCACCATCCACGGCGTGCTGGGTCGCGTTCATCACGTGCAGGTCGAAGAAGCGGTCGAGGAACCGCACGTCCAGCGCGGCCAGCGGGTCCTCGGGCAGCAGGCGCACCGGCCCGGGATGCTTCAGCTGGAGATACTCGATGATGATGCTCGTCTCGATGATGTTGCGGTCGCCGTCCACCAGCAGCGGGAACTTGCGCAGCGGCCAGCGGCGCAGCCATTCGGCTGAATGCTCAGGCGTCTCCGGGCTGATGCTTCGAAACTCGAAAGGCGTGCCGTTCTCATACAGCGCGATGAGCACCTTCTGCGTGTACGAGGAGAAATAGTGACCGTAGACCGCGAGCGACATCCTTGGACCCTTCCATTCGACTACTTGCGTTTCACAACGGGTTGAACCGTATTTAGACCCCTTGCATACTGCAAGGAGTATGGCCATGCCGCTGACAGGGCGCTCCGGCTGCCCCATCAACCTGACGCTCGAACAGCTCGGCGACCGTTGGAGCCTGATCGTCATCCGCGACGTCATGTTCGGGAACCGGCGCAGCTACGGCGACCTGCTCTCGCAGAGCGAGGAAGGCATCGCCTCCAACATCCTCGCGGACCGGCTCAAGCGCCTGACCGCGTCTGGCCTGCTGTCGCGACGCCCGGATCCGAACCACCAGCAGAAAGGCATCTACAGCCTCACGGAGCCATCCATCCAGCTGGTGCCCCTGCTCGCGCACATGGGTGCCTGGGGCCGCCGGCACACGCAGGTGAGCGAGGAACTCTCCGTGCGCGCGGAGCTGCTGGAGAAGGGCGGCCCGTCCCTCTGGGATGCATTCATGGTCGAGCTGCGCCACCTGCACCTGGACGCGCCGCGCCCTTCTCGTTCGGTGTTCCGCGAGCTTCAGGCCGCCTATGAGAAGGCCGTCGCGCGCAAGGCCCGGGACGGAAGGCCCTGAAGCGGATAGCGTTCACCGCGCTCATGAAAGTCCTCGGCTGGTGGATGTTCGTCCTGATGTGCGCGCTGTGGCTCCCCGCCTGCGGTCCCTACGACTGCACCCCGGAGAACTGCGCGGACGGATGCTGCTCCGCGCTCAATGAGTGCATCCGCTACCGGAGCGACTCGGAATGCGGCCCCAATGGCGGCGTCTGTGAATCCTGCGGAGCAGGCAGTGTCTGCCGGCTGGACCAGCGCGCCTGCTACACGGGCGTGATGCGCACGTACATCCAGCCCCGGCGCGCCGTCATCGCGGACTTCGACCCGGACACGGGCGAGGACTGGGACTCCGATGGCTCTCCACCGGACGTCGTCGTGGAGATGAACTGCCCCTCCGCTCCCGAGCGCTCCCGTACCCCCGAGGACGAGAGCTGGGACCCCGAATGGCGCTCCGGCGGCTGCCAGGTCATCACCTCCAACCTCCTGCGCTACCCGCTCGAAATCTCCATTTTCGACAACGACGACTTCACCTTCGATGACGAGTTCGGCGGCCTCTCCTACCAGGTCACCCACGCGGACCTGAACCTGGGCCGCATCGAGATCTCCCTCCCGCCCATCGTGAAGACGCTCGTGTTCGACCTGAGCCACAACTACGCGCCGCAGTGAGCCGGGCCCGGCTGTAACCGCTCACGCGCCCCCTGCGTAGTCCTGACCATGCGCGTCCACCTCCTGCCGCTCATGGTCCTGTTCGCCGCCGCCTGCGGCCCCTCCTCCTCCGTGGACGAGGGGCTCGGCGTCGTCGAGGGCATCGACACGTCCGAGAAGGGCATCACGGCCTTCGTCCGCTCGGGCCAGTACACCTCCTGGCTCGCGGAGCCCTCGGTCCACGACACGCGCGCTCCCCACGGCAGCAAGGTCCGCGTGTTCTTCAACGACGTCGTCGCGCAGTCGCTTCGCGACGGCAACGCCACGCACCCCGTGGGCAGCATCCTGGTGAAGGAGCTCTTCGAGGACGACGGGAAGACGCTCCGGGGCCACGCGCTGGACGTGAAGGTCGCCGAAGGCCCCGGCAAGGACACCTGGCTCTTCTACGAGGGCTTCGGCCCCGACTACACCCGGAACTACTACGGACGCGCCCACTCCACCTGCCACGGCTGCCACTCGGACGGGACGGACTACGTCACCTCTCCCCTGCCCTGAAAATGACGACGGGCGGCCCCCTTTCGAGGACCGCCCGCCGCTGAACGGCAGGACTACCGTGCAGCGGACTTCCGGCGCATCAGGAACACGCCCAGGCCCACGCCTGCGGCCCACTTCGCCGCGGCGGCCAGCGGCGTCTTGCTCAGCGCCACCGGGCGGCTCTCGTACAGCGGCTGCGGCGGAACCGGACGGAAGTCCGTGGCGCCGGGGAGGTTCGCGCCCTTCTCCTCCGCCTCCGTCTTCGTCACGTTCGGTCCCGGCGCGTCCGGATCCCGCGCGCCCGGCGCCTTCCCGTCCGGCGACTTGTGCTCAAGGATGCCGTTGATCTCCGCGCCCAGCAGCACGACCATGCAGGAGATCTGCATCCACAGCAGCATCACGATGACGCCGCCGATGGCGCCGTAGTTCACGTCGTACGAGCCGAAGTTCGCCACGTACTTCGAGAACCCCCACGAGGCGATCACCCAGATGACCACGCTCACCACCGAGCCCGGCGTGATGAACTTGAACTTCTGCTTCACGTCCGGCAGCACGTAGTAGAGCACCGCCAGCAGCAGCATCATCAGGATGCCCGCCACCGGCATGCGCAGCCACAGCACGAGGCTGGTGAATGGCTCCCCGAGCTTGTCCGCGATGGCCGGCGTGACGATGGCGACGAGGGCCGCCAGCACCACCGTGACGGCCGTGCCCAGCGTCGTCAGCAGCGCGATGCCACGCTTCTTCCAGAACGGGCGCTTCTCCGTCACGCCGTAGACCGTGTTGAGCGCGTCCATCAGCGCCACCACACCGCCGGAGGCCGCCCAGACGGCGCCCACGCCACCGATCGTCAAAAGCCCCACCGGATTGCTGGTCGCCAGCGCCTCCAGCCGCTCGCCCAGGATCTTCGTCACCTCCTGGGGCGCCACCTTCGACAGCTCCTGGATGAGCTGCTGCGCCTGGTGCGGATCAATCAGCACACCGGCCAGTGACACGAGGAACAGCAGGAACGGGAACAGCGCCATGATGGCGGAGAACGTCAGCGCGCCCGCGACGTTGCCCACGTTGTCGCGCCCCCACTCATCCTTGAGGGACTTGAAGAACTCCTTCCAACTCATTCCCCTGCCGGGCAGGACCATGCGTCTCCTCCTTGGAGGAGATTGGGCATTCCATCCCCCGGCTGGCTTCCTCCCTCGGGACGAGGCCTGCCCCCCTGCCTGCTCACCGCGCAGGAGGCGGGGAATGACAAGCCCCCCGCGCCACGCCTGCCCGGCCGCCCTTTGCGTCAGAAAACGGGCAGCACGGGCGCGTCCTTCAGCTGGGGCGCGCGCTGATCCTTCGGGGAAAGCAGGGGCTCCTTCACCGGCCAGGGGATGGCCAGGTCCGGATCATTCCAGGCCACGCTGCGCTCGGACTCCGGGGAGTACAGCGCGGTGCACTTGTAGAAGAAGTCCGCCGAGTCGCTCACCACGCAGAACCCGTGCGCGAAGCCCGCCGGCACCCAGAGCTGGTGCTTGTTCTCGCCCGTCAGCTCCGCGGCCACCCAGCGGCCGAACGTGGGCGACCCCTTGCGGATGTCCACCGCCACGTCCCACACCGCGCCCGCCAGGCACTGCACCAGCTTGCCCTGCGCGTTCGGCTCCTGGAAGTGCAGCCCTCGCAGCGTGCCCTTCACCGAGCGCGACAGGTTGTCCTGCACGAACGGGCCGACCACGCCCACGTCCGCGTAGCGCTTCGCGTGGAAGGACTCGAGGAAGAAGCCCCGGTCATCGCCGAACACCTTCGGCTCGATGAGCAGGACGTCCGGAATCGCCAGTGGGGTCACCTTCACGACACCGCCCCCCGCTTCTCCACCAGGTCCAACAGGTACTGGCCGTACTCGTTCTTGCGCATGGGCTCCGCCAGCGCCGTCAGCCGCTGCTCGTCGATGTAGCCCATGCGGAAGGCGATCTCCTCCGGACAGGCCACCTTGAGGCCCTGACGGCGCTCGATGATCTCGATGTAGTTGGAGGCCTGCATCAGCGACTCGTGCGTGCCGGTGTCCAGCCACGCGTAGCCGCGTCCCATCAGCTCCACGTTGAGCTGGCCGCGGCGCAGGTACTCCGCGTTGACGTCGGTGATCTCGTACTCGCCGCGCTTGCCCGGCTTGAGGTTCGCCGCGATGTCGATGACCTGGTTGTCGTAGAAGTACAGGCCCGTGACGGCGTAGTGCGACTTGGGCTTCGCCGGCTTCTCCTCGATGCTGACGGCCTTGTGCTGGGCGTCGAGCTCCACCACGCCGTAGCGCTCCGGATCCTTCACGTAGTAGCCGAACACCGTGGCGCCCTGCGTGCGCCTCGACGCGCGCTGGGTGAGCTCCCCCATGCCGTGGCCGTAGAAGATGTTGTCACCCAGGATGAGCGACACGGGGTCCTTCCCCACGAAGTCCCGGCCGATGACGAACGCCTGCGCCAGTCCCTCCGGGCGCGGCTGCTCGGCGTACTGGAGGCGGATGCCCCACTGCTCTCCGTCGCCCAGCAGCTCGCGGAAGCGCGGCAGGTCCTGCGGCGTGGAGATGATGAGGATCTCCCGGATGCCCGCCAGCATCAGCGTCGTCAGCGGGTAGTAGATCATCGGCTTGTCGTAGACGGGCAACAGCTGCTTGCTCACCACGCGCGTCAGCGGGTACAGGCGCGTGCCCGACCCCCCGGCCAGAACGATTCCCTTCATGCGTTCTCCCCTGTGTTCCACGGCCCGGCCGCGAAACGGATGCGCGCGGCCGTGCCGCCACGCGCGGATGCTCAACCGGCGCGGTGCGCCTTCCAGGCCGCGTGGAAGCGCGCCAGGGACTCCGCCAGCTCCAGCGGTTGGGCCTTCAGCTCCGTGCGCACCTTGTCCGTCTTGAGGCCGCTGCGCAGCGGACGGGGGCTGGCCAGCTTCAGGTCCGCCATGCGCGTGGGCGTGATCAGCGACGCGTCGAAGCCGAACACCTCGCAGAGCGCCCGGCCGAAGCCCACCCGGTCGATGACCGTGCCACCGCAGGTGTTCCACACCCCGCCGAGCCGCCGCTCCCCCAGCTCCACCAGCATGGCGGCCACGCTGTCCGCGAAGCTGGGGGACACCACCTGGTCCTCGAAGAGCTTCACCGGCTGGCCCTTCTCCAGCGCCCCCACCAGCCACGCCCCGAAGTTGGGGCGCCCCGCCGCGGGCCAGCCGTACACCACCGCGGTGCGCGCGATGGCACAGCCCGGCGCGAAGACGCGCGCGGCCTGCTCGGCCATGTGCTTGGTCAGCGCGTACACGCCGCGGGGGTTGGGCAGCGCGTCCTCGGAATACGGCCCCGCGTCCCCGTCGAAGACGTAGTCCGTGGAGACGTGCACCAGGTGCGCGCCCGCGAGCTTCGCCGCGCGGGCCACCGCCGCCGTGGCGTGGACGTTCGCCGCGTAGGCCGCGTCCGGGTCCTTCTCACACGCGTCCACCTCCGTCATGGACGCGGGGTGGATGATGGCCTCCGGACGGGCCTGGGCGATGGCCGCGGCCACGTCCTGCTCGCGCGTGAGGTCCACCTCCACGTAGCCGTGCGTGCCGCCCGTGCGCCGGGGACCGCGCCCCAGGCCCACGACTTCATGTCCGCGCTCGGTCAGCTGCGCGCAGACGCGGCTGCCCACCAGACCGTTGGCCCCCGTGACGACAAAGCGCATGACGCTAACCCCGCCCCTGCAGACGGGCCTTGTACTGGGTGTCGAAGTACTGCCGGTAGGCGCCGCTGGTGACGCGCTCCCACCAGGCGCGGTTCTCCACGTACCAGGTCACCGTCTCCGCCAGCCCCTGCTCGAAGGTGTGCTTCGGCTGATAACCCAGCTCCGTGCGGATCTTCGTGGGGTCGATGGCGTAGCGGCGGTCATGGCCGGGCCGGTCCGCCACGTACTGGATGAGGGACTCGGGCTTCTTCAGGAGGCCCAGGATGCCCTTGACGATCTCGATGTTGCGCCGCTCGGAGCCGCCGCCGATGTTGTAGACCTCGCCCGCGCGGCCCTTCTCCAGCGCCACCAGCAGGCCCTGGCAGTGGTCGTCCACGTGGAGCCAGTCGCGCACGTTGGCGCCGTCGCCGTAGACGGGCAGCGGTTTGTCGTGCAGCGCGTTCACCACCATCAGCGGGATGAGCTTCTCCGGGAACTGGTAGCGGCCGTAGTTGTTCGAGCAGCGCGTCACCACCACGTCCATCTTGAAGGTGTGGTGGTAGGCCAGCGCGACCAGGTCCGAGGACGTCTTGGAGGCGGAGTACGGGCTGGAGGGCTGCAGCGGAGAGGTCTCCGTGAAGGCGCCCGTGGGCCCCAGCGAGCCGTAGACCTCGTCGGTGGAGACCATCAGGAAGCGCTTCACGCCCCGGGCGCGGCAGGCCTCCAGGAGCTGCTGGGTGCCCAGCACGTTGGTGTGGATGAACACCTCCGGGCCCAGGATGGAGCGGTCCACGTGGCTTTCAGCCGCCAGGTGCATCACCGCATCGATGCCGTGCTGGACGATGAGGTGCTCGACCAGCTCCCGGTTGGCGATGTCACCGCGCACGAAGACGTGCCGCGGGTCACCTTCCAGGTCGGCGAGGGTCTCGAGGTTGCCCGCGTACGTGAGCTTGTCGAGGTTGACGATCTTCCAGTCGGGCCGCTCGCGGCGGAGGTACTTCACCAGGTTGGAGCCGATGAAGCCGCAGCCCCCTGTCACCAGGACGTTCATTGACACGCCACCACTCGTACGTCGGGAGAAAGCGCCCTCCGTAGCGGAGGGACGGATCCCCGTCAAGGCACGCGCGCGACCACTTGTGGCCGATGCGGGCCAGGGGTAAATGCCTTGCCCAACGTGAGCCTCTGGAACAGCAAGCGAGGGACCGCGTCCTCGAGCGCCGGAGCGGTCCACCAGCTCGTACCGCGGCTGGCCTGGGGCGACGCCGTGGGCAACCAGGTGCGCTACCTGCGCGACCTCCTGCGCGGATGGGGGTACGCGTCGGAGATCTACGCGGAGCAGTGGGACGAGGCGTGCCGGGACGATGTGCGCCCCGCGCTCGAGTACGCGCGCGACGCGGGCCGGGACACGGCGCTGCTCGTCCACCACAGCTTCGAGTCGCGGCTGGTGCCGCTCGTGGCCAAGGCGAAGGGGCGCAAGGCGCTGCTGTACCACAACGTCACCCCCGAGCGGTTCTTCGAGGGGACGGACCGCCACGTCGCCCGCGGCTGCATGCTGGCGCGCGATGAGCTGCTCCAGCTGCGCGAGCACGTGACGCACGCCTGGGCGTACTCGCACTTCAGCGTGGAGGAGCTGTCCGCCGCGGGGTACCCGGACGCGAGCGTCCTGCCCTTCGCGGTGGACTGGAACGCGTTCAACGTGCCGCCGGACGCGGCCCTGCGCGAGCAGGTGGAGGACGGGTGCTCCAACGTGCTCTTCGTGGGCCGCACCGTGCCCAGCAAGCGGCTGGAGGACGTGCTGCGCGTCTTCACCGCCTACCAGCGCCTGTACCAGCCCAAGAGCCGGCTGCTGGTGGCGGGGACGCTCTACAGCAGCGCGCCCTATGACGCGTCCGTGCTGGCGCTGCGCGAGCAGCTGGGCCCGGACCGCGTGGTGTTCCTGGGGCGGGTGGACGCCGCCCAATTGTCCGCGTGCTTCGCCTCCGCCACCGCGTACCTCTCCATGAGCCGCCACGAGGGCTTCGGCGTCCCGCTGCTGGAGGCCATGTACCGGGGCGTGCCGGTGGTGGCCTACGGCGCCGCGGCGGTGCCGGAGACCATGGGCGGCGCGGGCCTCACCACCCTGTCGGACGACCCCTCGCAGGTGGCGGGGCTCCTGGCGGTGCTGGAGCGCGACCCCGCCCTGCGCTCACGGGTGGTGGAGGCGCAGCGCCAGCGACTGGCGTCACTGGACCAGCAGTCCGTGGCCCAGCGCGTGCGCGAGGCGCTCATGCCCTTCCTCCAGGGGGACGCGCCCCCTCCCCGCCCGTCCGCCGGGCCCGCCGTCACCGTCGTGTGCCCGGGCTTCGACGCCGCGCCGGATGCGCCCATGTCCCGCCTGGCGCGCGCGGTGGTGGACCGGCTGCCGGACGCGAGCCTGTGGACGGTGCGCCGGCAGGTGCTGCCCCTGCAGCTGGCCCCGGGCGAGGAGCGCGAGGGCGTGACGCGGGTGCGGCGCTTCACGCCGGATGAGCCCACGTTCGGGTTGGACGGGGTCAGCCCGCCGTCGTCGTCCCTGGAGACGGGCGTGCGGTGCACCTCCGGGCCGTTGCTGTTCGCGGGCGCCGGTGAAGAGGTGGCCCGGCGCACGGTGTCGCGGCTGCCGGCGGACACGCGCGTCGCGGGCGTGTGGGAGCCCCGCCGCGCGCCGGACGCGGGGGTCCGCCAGGTCCTGGGAAAGAGGCTGTGGGAGCTCACCCCGGGGCGCGACCTGACGTCGCTGGCGGCGGAGCTGGCAAGAGAGCTGGACGTGGGAGGACACCCGCATGCGCGCTGAGGACCTCATCACCGACGACCCCACCGTGAAGGCGGTGCTGGAGTCCCTGGAGCGGCTGCCCACGCCCGAGCCCGAGAAGGTGGAGGCACTGCGCCGACGGCTCGCCGCCACCCAGGCACAGCCCCCCAGCTCCGCGTGGCCCACGTTCCTGGAGGGCGCGCGGATGAAGCGCGACGCGCGCTACGCGGATCCGCCTTCGTCCCACCGGCCCCTGGTGGGGCCCGCGCTGGTGATGGCCAAGCGCGCCTTCCGGCTGGCGTTCCAGCCCTTCATCAACGAGGCGCTCCGGCGGCAGGTGGAGTTCAACGAGGCCATCCTGGACGCGCTCGCGCTCATCCACGAGCACCAGCGCGTCCAGGCGCGCACGCAGTCCCTGTGGCGCCAGGAGGTGGAGCGCCAGCTGGAGCAGCTGACCTCGCGCCTGCCTCCTGTCCCGCCGGAGCCTTCGCCAGAGCCCTCCGGGGAGCCCGCTCAGGAGCCGCCGCGCCGGGCGCCCTCGCGGCGCCGTGGCCGCTAGCCCTCCTTGGGGGACGCGCGGAAGAGCTCATGGACGCCTTCAAAAAACCGGGCTTCCAGGCCGACAGCCTGGCGGACCGGGCGCACGCCCTGAAGAAGCTCCTCCGGCCGCTCGTCTCCCTGGCGGGCCAGGGGCTGGGCGCGGGGGCCCGGGGCCTGGGGCTGGAGGATGCAGGTATCTTCCTCACGCGCGTGAGCGGGAACCGGGCGTAGCGGGTTGTTCCCGCGTGCCATGAAACGGTAGAAGGCCCGGAAGACGCAGGAAGGGGCTGAATGGACACCCGACAGGGCCTCATCGTGTTGCTGGCCTTCAACGAAGAGGAGTGCATCGGCTCGACGGTGGCGGAGCTGCGCGAGGCGCTGCCGGAGTTCGACGTGCTCGTCGTGGACGACGGTTCCCGCGACGCCACCGCCCAGCGCGCTCGGGACAGCGGGGCGCGGGTGCTCAGCCATCCGTTCAACCTGGGCGTCGCCGCGGGCGAGGCCAGCGGCCTGCTGTTCGCGTCCCGCAACGGGTACGACCACGTCATCCGCATGGACGGCGACGGCCAGCATGATCCGGCGTCCGTGCCCGCGCTGCGCGAGGCGCTCCAGTCGGGCGTGGAGCTGGTCATCGGCAGCCGCTTCGCGGGCGTCACCAGCTTCCGCTCCACGTGGCTGCGCCGCTTCGGCAACCGGTTCCTGGCGGGCCTGCTGTCCTCGCTGAGCCGCCACCGCATCACCGACCCCACCTCCGGCTTCCGGGGCTTCGGTCCGCAGGCGATCCGCTTCTTCGCGCGCGTCCACCCGCACGACTACCCGGAGCCGGAGAGCGTGCTGATGGCGGCGCGGCAGGGCTTCGCCATCGCGGAGGTGCCGGTGCGCATGCGTCCGCGCCTCACCGGCACCAGCTCGCTGACGCCGTGGAAGTCGGCCTTCTACATGGCGAAGGTGTCCTTCGCCCTGCTCATGGAGCGGGTCCGTCCCGTCTGATTCCCATGTTTCGCTCCAGCTTCATTGGCGTGGCCTTCGCGGCCGCCTTCGCCTTCAGCGTCCTGTGGTCGGCCCGGGGCCGGCGCACCAGCGAACGGCACACCTTCGCGTGGCTGCTGGTGGCGGTGGCCATCGCGGGCCTGTCGCTGTGGCGCCACGGCATCGACGCGCTGGCGACGGCCATGGGCATCTATTACGCCCCGTCCGCCCTCTTCTTCATCGCCCTGTCGTGCCTCATGTGGCTGGTGTACCGGCTGAGCCTCCAGGTGGCCGACCAGCGCCAGCAGCTCAAGCGGCTGGCCCAGGAGGTCGCCCTGCTCACCTCCGCGGAGGCCGAGCGCGCCGTGCGTGCGCAGCCCCGTCCTGAAGCCATCTCCCCCGCCGTCGCCGCCCGGCGCGACTCGCACGCCGTCTGAGGGCCCACCGGGCCCCACCCGTCCTCCATGCTTCCGTCTTCACCGTCCCCGTCCCCGCTGCGTCCGTTCTTCATCGCGCCCGTCGTGGCCTTCCTCGTCGTGGCCGCCGTGCTGGGCGCGGTGCTGAGCTTCCTCACGCCCCCGTTCCAGGTGGCGGACGAGCCGGCGCACTTCTACCGCGCGTACCAGATCTCCCAGGGGCAGCTGACGGCCACGCGGATGCCCGGAGGTGACGCGGGTGGGCAGCTCCCGCGCAGCATCGTGCGGGTGGCGCAGGACGTGTCCGCGGGCGTGGGCGGCAATCCCGGGGCGCGCCAGGACCGGCAGCGCCTGCGCGAGGCGATGCACGCGGCGCTGGCGCCCCAGGACACCCAGGAGTGGGGCTTCGCCGCATCCTCCATCTACTTCCCGCTGGTCTACTTCCCGCAGTCGCTGGGCATGGCGCCCGCGCGGATGTTGGAGGCGCCCCCGGTGGTGGTGCTGTGGGCGGGCCGGCTGGCCAACATGCTGGTGGCGCTGGTGCTCACCGCGGTGGCGCTGCGCCTGATGCCCTTCCAGCGGTGGGCCTTCGCGCTGCTGGCGCTCACGCCCATGGTGCTCTTCCAGCGCGCGTCCGTGTCCGCGGACCCCATCACGATGTCGGCGTGCCTGCTGCTGGTGGCGCTGTCGCTGCACTTCACGTTCGCGCACCCGGAGCCCCTGGGTGCGAAGCAGCTGGGCCTGCTGCTGGCGAGCGCGGTGTTCGTGGCGCTGTGCAAGCAGGCCTACCTGCCGCTGTCGCTGGTGTTCCTGCTGCTGCCGCTCGCCCGGCTGGGGACGCGCGGCCGCTACGCCCTGGCCCTGGCCGCCATCGTCACCGTGCCCGCGCTGCTCCAGTTCGCGTGGTCCTCCACGGTGCGGGACGTCTTCCGTCCCAGCGAGGTGGTGGCGCAGGTGGCCCACGTGCGCGCGCACCCCTTCCAGGTGCTGGGCGTGCTGGTGCGTGACTTCTGGAACCGGCTGCCGGACTTCCTGCATCAGGGCGGCGGCGTGCTGGGCTGGCTGGACACGCCGGTGCCCCGCTCCGCCCTCTTCGCCCTGGCCGCGCTGCTCTTCGGGGTGATGGCGCTGGACGCGAACAAGGACGCGCCGAAGGTGGGCTGGCGCGAGCGCGCGGTGGCGCTGGGGGTGGCGGCGGCGGGCGTGCTGGCCATCCAGGCCATGCTGTACCTGGCGTGGACGGCGCCGGGCGCGAACCACGTGGACGGGGTGCAGGGCCGCTACCTGCTGCCCTACGCGCCGCTGCTGGTGGTGGCGCTGGCCCCGCCCGCCTGGGTGCCGAGCGGACTGACGCGCTTCAAGCCGGTGCTCATCGCCGGCTTCCTCGTGCTCACCGCGGCGGTGACGCTCACCACGGTGTACCAGCGCTACTACGGCCCGGCGTAGGAGCCGGGCCGGTGTTTCCATCCACCCCCGCGGTTCAGCGGTGGGTGGCCGCGGCGCTGGCGGTCGCGCGGGGCGTGCTTCGCGCGGCGGGCGGGGTCACGAGGCCCGCCAGGAACCCGTGGAGCTCGCGGGCCTGGGTCACGTAGTCGCGCACGGCGGCGCGGTGCGGGTTCTGGTACCGCGCCAGACGCTCCGGGTGGGCCATCAGGTCGCGCAGCACGCGGCGGTAGCCGTCTGCGTCGCCAATGGCCAGGACGTTGCCGTTGACGCCATCCACGATGTCCTCGCTGACGCCGCCCGACGCCGTGGTGACCACCCACACGTTCCGGGCCAGGGCCTCGCGCACCGCCAGCCCGAAGCTCTCCTTCCACTGCGAGGGCATCAGCAGCACGTCCACGCCGTCGAAGAAGGCGTCCAGGCCGTCCTGATCATACGGAGGCACCACCTCCACCTGCCCCTTCACCTTCCATTCCTTCGCGTCGATGGCGGCCGGCCCCAGGCGCAGCTGGATGTCGGTCATCTTCAGGACCCAGTTGGAGTCCGGCACCGACTCCAGGATGTCCTTGAGCCAGAAGTACCCCTTGTGCACCGCGCGGCCGCCCAGGTAGGCGAAGCGCACCGGGGCGTTCGCGGGGCGCGCGGCGCGCTCCCGGCCGGGCAGCAGCACGCCGTTCTTGTTCACGACGATGCGCTCCGGCGCGATGCCGTTGGCGATGTAGAGCTGGCGCTGGAACTCGCTGGGCGTCATCAGCAGGGCCGCGCCGTCCAGCACCTTGCGAAGGGCGAACGTGCGCTTGAAGGTGTAGCGCGAGTCCGGCATGCACTTGGAGCACACGCGCAGGTCGATGGCCTTCTGGTCGCAGTACGAGTTGTCCTCGCGGACCATGAACTGCCGCTCGCACAGCCACCACGCGTCATGGAGGGTGATGGTGTACGGGATGCCCTCCGCGGCGCACGCCGTGGCGATCGTGGAGCTCAAGAGCTGGATGGAGTGGAAGTGCACCACGTCCGGGCGCACCGACTTGAGCACCTGGGTGAAGGTCTCCCCCATGCGCGGGTTCTGGTACTCCTGGGCGCGGTCGGTGAGGGACGGCACCTTGGTGGCGATGACCGGCAGGCCCATTGCCTCGTAGCGAACCACCGAGTAGTCCGGCAGCGTCGAGCCCACGATGCCGGTGAACACGGTGACGTCGCAGCCCTCCGCCTTCAGCCGGTCCGACACCTGCTCCGCGACGATGGTGGCCCCGCCGAAGCTCAAGGGCGCGAAGAGCACGTTGACCGCCAGCACCTTGAGGCGCGGCGGCGGCGCGGGCGGCAGGTGCTGGAGGATGGGCTGGAGCCGCTCCGTGGCCACCACCGCGGGGTGGTAGCGCGCCATCACGCTGCGGTGGGCCTCCTCGCCCATGCGCTTGCGCAGCGACGCATCCTCCACCAGCGCGGACAGCGCGGACTCCCACTCCTCACGGGTGGTGGCGAGGAAGCCGTTGCGGCCGTGTTCGAGGATCTCCCGGAACGGCCCGGTGCTGGAGCACACCGTGGGCACGCGGAAGACGGACGCCTCGATGAACTTGATGTTGCTCTTGGCTTCGTTGAAGACCGTCGGCTCCAGCGGCGCGATGGAGATCTGCCAGGACGCGAGCGCGCGCAGGTAGTCCTCCGCGTCCAGGAAGGGGATGCGGAAGATGCGGTCGGAGAAGCGCTTGAAGCCCTCCGGCAGCTCCAGGTAGCCGTGGATGGCCAGGCGCACGTTGGGATGGCGCTCCATCACCGCGAGGATGGCGTCGGCGGCGATGGTGAAGTCGGCGTCGTGCGTGCGCGTTCCACTGCCGTAGCCGATGGTGACCCAGTCCGGATCCACCGCGGGCGGGCGCGCCTCCATCTCCTTCGCCACCTCCAGGATGACGTCGTCCAGGCAGTTCTCGACGATGTAGACCTTGCCGGAGTTGGCCTTGGCCATCTCCCTCGCGAGGGTGGGCGTGCTGGCGATGGCGTTCTCACTCAGGCTGAGCGCCCTGCGGTATTGCCGCACGCCGTTGATCAGCAGCTCGCGCTCGGCGGCGGGCAGCCGCAGCACGTTGGAGTTCTGCTCGTACTGCTCCACGTCGAAGATGAGGTCGTCGACGTCGAAGAAGTGCGGCAGGCCCAGGCGCCGGGTCTCCGCCAGCAGCTCCTCCACGGCGGGATAGGCGGGCACGCGGTAGTAGATGACCAGGCCGTGGAACTGGAGCGCGGCCTTGCACTCCGCGTGGTCGTGCCAGTTCACGACGGTGACGTCGTACCCGAGCCGGTGGAACATGGCGACCTTCTGATCCACGCGGTAGCGCTTGCACTGGGGCAGCGACAGCTCCGCGATGATCAGGATGCGCTGGCCCATGCTGGCCTGGGAGACCTGCGTCAGCGGCACGGTCCACGGAGACGGGGGCGCGGGCGGCGCGCTCGGGGCCGGGGCGATGACCGGCGCGGCGGGGGCGACGGGGGTGGCCGGCGTGAGGGCGGCCTTGGCGGCGCGCAGCGCCTGGAGCGCGCCCTGCTTCGCGGGCAGCCGGATCAGCTTCGCGCCCACCTTGTGCAGCGTGCCCTTGCTCTTCTGGTAGTAGTGGCCGCGCTTCGTGCCGGGGGGCAGCACGCGCTCGCGCATGGCCCAGTAGCGGTTGATGGCCTTCCAGGCGAGGCTGCCGTTGATGTGCGCCAGCTCCGAGCCCTGGCGCGACACGTGCGCATCCAGCTCGTGGATGCGGGCGTTCTTGCGGCCCAGCTCGTCCTGGAGCATCCGCTGGGCCAGGCCCAGCCGCGCGAGCCGGCCTTCGGTCTCGCGCAGGGTGCTCGCGGTGTCGCGTGCCGCTTCACGGGCGGCGTCCAGCTCCGCCTGGAGCTGCTGCGCCTGGCGCGCGTGGTCCGCGGCCTGCTGCTCCTTCTGTCCGTAGGCGTCTCGCAGGTGCTGCTGCTGCAGCAGGAGCGTCAGGCGCCCGCCCAGCGTGGCGAAGGCCTGCCGCAGGTGTTCGCGCTCCGCGTCGCGGGTGCTCGTCAGGGCCACCATCCCTTCCGGCTGCTCCGGGCCCACGGCGAGCACGCCCAGACCGAAGCCGTGCTCGAACTCGAAGGAGGGATGCTGGCCCCGGATCTCCTCCCACAGCCGCCAGACGCCGAAGTTGCGCTCGCGCACCTGGGTGTCGTGGAAGAGGACGACGCCGCGCGCGCTCAGCTTGGGACGCCAGCGCTCGAAGTCCGCCTTGACCTGCGCGTATTCGTGGCAGCCATCGATGTGGAGCAGGTCGACGGAGCCGTCCGCGAACTGGCTCAGGGCCTCGTCGAAGGTCATCGCGTGCAGCTGGGAGAACCGGCTGTAGCGCGGGTCATGGTGCGCGCGCAGGTCCGCGAGCACCTCCGGCCCGTAGAAGCCCGCCTGCGAGTCGCCCTTCCAGGTGTCCACCGCGTGGCAGCGCGTCTCCAGCTTCAGCGCGTCCACCGCCTGGCAGAACGCGGAGTAGGACACTCCGGTGTGCGTGCCCAGTTCCACCAGCGTCGCGGGACGCAGCAGGTCCACCAGGAACATCGCGAACGGGACGTGCTCCACCCAGGCGGAGGAGGCCAGCAGCCGCAGGGGCTGCGTGAGGCAGAGGGGGTGTTCCAGGGGATTGAGCTGTGAATGCATGTTCGTGACGTCCGGAAGGCAGACCCTCGCGGCAGGCAAGGCACGCCCCCCTCCTTGGCGGATGTCCTCCATGTCATCCCCTTCCGGGGAGCGTCAAGGCTGGCAGGCCGCCCGCTCCTCGTGGGAGGAGGCGCGTCCGCTGTTCTTTTCTACGGTGTCTGGACGAAGTCGAGGCGCGGATGGCTGGAGGGGTCGGTCCGTCCCGCGCGGACCCACGCTTCACGCAGCCGCTTGGCGTCGTGGGTCGCCGCGAGTGCTCCCTCCCGCGAACGGGTGCGCACGAGTCGCGCGTGGGGGGCGTAGAGGACGCGCAGCCCGGCGTCGCCCGCGCGCAGGCACAGGTCCACGCCCCGCGCCTCGTCGGAGGTGAAGGCCGCGTCCCAACCTCCGAGCGACTCCAGGACCTCGCGGCGGACCATCGCGCAGGCGCTGGAGACGGCGCGTACGTCGCGCGGCCAATGCGAGCCGCCGAATGCGCCGAGCGTGGGATCGAACAGCCCCGCGAAGGGGCGCAGCACCCGGCCCTCGGCGTCGAAGCGCAGCCCGGCCTCCAGCACCTGCCCCGCGGGAGAGACGATGCGCGCGCCCACCACGCCGACGCCGGGGCGCGAGGCCTGCGACGCGAGCTCCCTCAGCCACCCCGGCCCGGTCGGGAGCGTGCCTGCTTCCAGGACGAGGATGAGGTCGCCCCGGGCCTCGCGCAGCAACTGGTTCGCCACGGCGCCCGGGGTCGCGGTCGCGTCCACCTGGACGTGGATGGCGTTGCCGGTGGAAGAAGCGGCTGGGGACGAAACAGGGACGCGGACCTCCACGTCCAGGTCGTCCGTGAAGGCGAGGAGCGCCGCGAGCTCGGCTTCGGTGGGCGCTTCCGACAGCAGCACGGACACCCGCGGACGGCCCACGAGCGGGTGGCGGATCCGGTACAGCCCTGGCGCGACGGTCTCCGCCGAGCCGCCCTCCCCCATCCGCGACAGGTGCTCCGCCACGGCCCTGCGGCCTGCTTCGGAGGCCGCGGGCTTCGCGCTCGCGTCCGTGGCCGTGGAGCCGGGCAGCGTCCGCCAGTGGTAGAGCACGCGGGGGATGTGCTCGAAGCGCCGCGTGCGCTCCATCAGGCGCAGGAGCAGGTCGTGGTCCTGTGCGCCCTCGAAGCCCGGGCGGATGCCTCCCACCTCGCGCAGCAGCGATGCACGCACCACGAGGAAGTGGCAGACGTAGTTCACCGCGCGGAGCAGCTCCGGGGACAGCGCGGGCTTCAGGTAGAGCGCGAAGCGCAGCCCCCGAGCGTCCACCTTGTCCTCGTCCGAGTAGACGACGTCCGCGTCCGGCGCTTCACCCAGCCGCAGCGCGACCTCGGCCAACGCGTGCGGCGCCAGCAGGTCATCGTGGTCGAGGAAGCCTACGTACTCCCCGGTGGCCAGGGCCAGTGCGGCGTTGGTGGCGCGGGCGATGCCCTGGTTCGACTCCAGCCGCTCGAAGCGGATCCGCGCGTCGCCGGCCGCGGCCTCTCGCAGCGCGTCCGCCACCGCCGCCGAGCGCGACCCATCGTCCACGATGCACAGTTCCCAGTGCGGGTACACCTGCGCGCGCACGGACGCGATGCATGCGCGGAGGACATCCACCGGTGTCTCCCAGGCGGGCGTAACCAGGCTGATCCGAGGCTGGCGCTCAAGCCGGGCAAGCGCTGCGGTCGCGTCGCGGACCTCGCGGGTTTCCAGCGCCAGGGCTTCGCGCGTGTACGTCTCCGCCGAGGGGAAGAGCACGGCGGGACGGGCCGCGCCCAGGAGGTGCCGCAACAGGCGGACGGTCGCGTGATTGAAGGCGACCTGCCGCCGCCACAGCTCGCGCCACAGGGGCAGGCCCATCGCGCCGGCCTCTTGCGACAGCACGTCGCAGCGGGCTTCGAGCGCGTCCAGTGCCTCGGCGGCGCCCTCGGTCCGAAGGGGCCATCCGGCGCCGGAGAGCAGGGCCACGACCGCGAGATTCCAGGCCCGCTGCGCCTCCAGCCCTGGCACGGAGGGAAGCCACCGGCCCACTGCGCCCACGGGCCGCGGATCCGCGAGTCGTGAGAGTTCCTTGCGGGCCAACTCCGGCAGCGTCCGTTCCGGCTGCCGGATCAATGCCCTCAGCCGCAGGTTGAAGCGCAGCTGGCGCTCCAGCACCCACCGCTGCAAGGGCGAAAGCCCCCGGGTTCCCCACCGTTTGGCGGCGGTGATGATCGGGCCCCAGCGCGCACGGTGCGACTGCGGTACGTCGAAGCCCAGCACCTCGACGAAGGCATCGTGGGGCGGATGCGCCCGGCCGTCGTGATGTCCTGACGCAGCCTGCGCGGCGGAGGATGGATTCCGGTCAGCCGTGGCCAACGTCACGGCCTCGACGCCTGGCGTCTCTCGCGGACCACGAGGGCCGTCACTGTCGGCGGCACTCATGGTCTCAGCGTCCACTGCCGGATTTGATCCGGTTCGCCAGGGCCTTGAGCGTGCCGTGGACCCAGGGGATGCCGTGCACGCGGGCATTCAACGCATCCACGACCCGGTGGCGGAACTCACGGGCCTGGAGCGTTTCATTGCGGATCCGCGCCACGGCGTCCACCCAGGACTCCAGGGGGCGTACCAGCCACGTCCCCGGAGCCACGGCGACGGCCGGCGACTCGCGCGGCCCCCGCACCTCGCACGAGGCGATGCCTGCCACGAACACTGGCGGAAACAGCGCCCCCAGCCTCGCGGGCAGCTCCCCGAGTCCCGTTTCCATCGCCACCGGAAAGGGCCCGATGCGCTGACGGTCGATGACCATCGCGTGGACGAGCTCCGGATGGGCCACCAGGTGCTCCACCTCCAGCCGGTCGCCCAGCGGGAACGGCACCTTCGCGCGCACATAGGGCGGAGTCCCCTCACCGGACGCCCACTCGGTGCGGAACGCCCGCGCCAACGCCCAGGCCTCGCGGCCCGTCTGGAGCGCGCGCACCAACTCCACGTAGTGACGCGGGTACACCACGCACCGCGCATCCACGAACGCCAGGTACTGTCCCCGGGCCTCGCGCACGGCCTCCGCGTACAGGGCTGCCGCTGGCGCCCGCACGGTGCGCGCCTGGAACGACCCCAGCCTGCCGTAGCGCTCCAGCGCCGCCTCCGCACCGGACAGGTCCACGCCCTCGGGCGCCGCGAGCAGCAGCTCCAGCGGCTGCTGCTCCTGACACGCCAGCGCGAAGAGGGTCTCGTCGAGCGCCGCGTCCCGCGTCCCCGGCTCCACCGTGACGACGACGCTGAGCAGCCCCGCCACCGGCGCGCGCACGGACTCGTCCGGCACCGCGACGTAGAGCCCCTCCTCCACCTGCGTGGACGGCGACAGCTGGGCCAGCACCGCCCGCAGCGCCTGCGCGGTGTCTTCCGCCAGCGCCGTGCCTCCGGACGCGCACGGCACCACCTCACGGTGCGCCACGCGGTAGCCCGCCTCGGCCAGCCGCCGCAGCATCCGCTGCTCGGAGAGCCCTGCGCGCACCGGCGCCTCCCCCGTCAGCGCGCCCATCAACGCCCGCGCCGAGCCCGCGTTGCGCAGGCCGAACACCAGCTCCGCCCCCGGCGCCTCGCGCCGCAACGCCTCCAGCCCGTCCTCCAGCACCCGCTCGACCGCGGCGCCCTCCAGCACCACCAGCGTCGGCGCGGGTCCCCTCCCCCGCTTCCACTCCGGTCCCGGCAGCTCCCGCACGGAACAACCCCGAGCCCGCAGGGCCTCCGCCACCGCTGGCGACGCGCCCACCAGACTCACCACCGCGCCCGCGCGCGCACGCGACAGCACCAGCGCCATCCACCGCTCGGACGCGGCGGACGGGGGCGCCTCTTCGGACAGAGCGTTCACCAGCGCCTCCGAGCAAACTCCAGGTGGTGCCTGAAGTTCGCGATGCCCGCGAGCTTCCGCCCGGGCTTGAGGATGTCGGGCGTCTGGAATGGCTCGCCGCCCAGCTGCGCGTACTCCCGCAGGCGGGCATTCATGAAGGCCGCGTCACCGTACTTCGCCCCGAGCAGGGCCGCGCTGCGGCGGACCATCCGCTCGCGCACCGGGCTCTCCTCCCGGGTGACGGTGTAGTGGTGCACCAGCGCGGAGGGCGCCACCCGGATGGACAACCCGGACGCCCTCGCTCGCCACGACAGGTCCACGTCCTCGCAGTACATGAAGAAGCGCTCGTCGAAGCCACCCACCCGCGCGTGCAGCTTCTTCGTCACCAGCAGCACGCAGCCGCTGCACCAGGGCGTCTCGCCCGTCGACGGATGGTACGGCTTGGGGTGCTCGTCCGGGAACAGCCGGGCCTCCACCAGCCCCGTGTCCGCGCGCTGATCCGCCTCCCGCGCCAGCTCCCGCACGCAGTCCGGATGCAAGAGCCCGTCCGGGTTCACGCAGACGTAGTAGCGCGCCCCGCCCGAACCGAAGGCCTCCGCCATCATCCGGTTGTGCGCGGCCCCGAAGCCCAGGTTCCTCCCGGCGTGCCGGTAGTCCGCGTCCGCGTCCAACCGCATCACCCGCGCGCGCAGCGTGTCGTCCGGCGAGTTGTCCAGCCAGACGACCCGGAACGCGGGCGCACCCGGAGCCTCGCGGTTCCACCGGAGCGACTCCCACAGTCGCTCCAGCTCCCGCTCCGGGTTCCGGTAAAGCACGATGCCCAGCCAGATGCCCGGCCCCCCCCCGTTCGCCGAAGCAGGGCCGCTCACGATCCGACGTCTCGCACTGGCGCCACGCGAGCCGCGGCGCCCTCCACGATCCACCGGTGCGGAGGCCGCGTCACGCCTCCGTCCTGCACGCTGGAGCGCACCTCGAAGGTGCATGCCTCCTCACGCTTCTCCCGCACCTGCCCCGCCCGGTCGCGCACCACCACCGTGAACGTATAGCGCCCCGCGGTGAGGCCCAGCCGGTCCACCACGAAGCGCACCGTCCCGCTGCCGGCCACCGCCGCGCAGAAGGGCACCTCCTCCGCGAACGTGTCCGTGGCGTGCATCAGCACCCCGTCCGCCCGGATGAGCTCCAGCCCCAGGCCCAGCTCCGGCGCGGGCGTGCGCGCGGTGTACGCCACGCTCAGCTCCAGGCCGTCCTCGGTGTCCACGGACTCCACCGCCCCGCCGTCCCGGCCCCGCAGCCGCACCGCGTCCACGGTGAGCGGAGACGATTCGCCCTGGGGCGACGCCAGCGACGGCAGCGCGCCGCCGTCCGACGCCAGCGCGGGCGACTCCATGGCCATGCCGCGCTCCTCCGCCAGCGCCACCGCGCGGCGGTAGCTGCGGATGACGTCCGCGGGCGGACCGAACTCACGGATGCGCCCGGCGTCAATCCACGCGCCCAGGTCGCACCAGCGCTCCAGCGTCCCCAGGTCGTGGGTGACGATGACGATGGTCTTCCCGGCCCGCTTGAACTCCGTCATCTTCGCCAGGCTCTTCTTGCCGAAGTGCTCGTCACCGACCGCGAGGATCTCATCGATGATGAGGATGTCCGGATCCACGTGCGTGGCCACGGAGAACGCCAGGCGCATGTACATGCCGCTGGAGTAGGTGCGCACCGGCTCGTCGATGAAGTCGCCCAGCTCGCTGAAGGCGATGATCTCCTCCATGCGCGCCTTCACCTCCGCGCGCGTCATCCCCAGGATGATGCCGTTGATGAGGATGTTCTCCCGGCCGGAGAAGTCCGGGTGGAAGCCCGCGCCCAGGTCCAACAACGCGCTGATGCGCCCGTTGATGTCGATGGTGCCCGTGGTGGGCGTGTAGATGCCGGTGATGAGCTTGAGCAGCGTGCTCTTGCCGGAACCATTGCGCCCGATGATGCCCACCGTCTTGCCGCGGGGCACCACCAGGTCAATGCCCCGGAGCGCTTCGATCATGGACTTGCCGTCCGTGTCGCGCTGGCCACGCAGGAGGCGGATGAGCTCCGACTTGATGGTGGTGTACTCGCGCCGGATGGTGCTCTTCCGGAAGCGCTTCACCACATTGCGGAGCACGATGGCGTCCGGAGACGCGATGGCGCTGGTCATATGAACTCCGCGAAGTCCTCGCGGCGGCGCTCGAAGATGCCCGCAGCGATCCACAACAGCGCCAGGGAGATGCCCAACCACATCAAGAGCGGGCCGGGCTGTGGCAGCTGATGTTCGTAGAAGATGGCCTGGTAGGACGTCACCATGACCGCCATGGGGTTGAGCAGCACGATCGGCGCCCGGACCGCCTCCGGCAGCGAGTCCACCCGGTAGAAGACCGGCGTGACGAAGAACCACATCGTCAGCAGGTTGGCGATGATCTGCTGCAGGTCCCGGAACGTCACGTTGAGCGCGGACACGATGTAGACCAGCGCCACCGTCATGCACAGCTGGGTGAGCAGCACCACCGGGAAGGCCACCACGTGCCAGGTGGGCACGTAGCCCAGGAGCAGCCCCAGCGCGACCATCAGCGGCAGGGACAGCACGTAGTTGCACAGGTTGGTCACCACCACCGTGGCCGGCAGCACCTGGGCGGGGAAGCGCACCTTGGTGAGCAGGTCGCGCCGGTCACTGATGGCGCTGGCGCCGGTCCCCAGTGACGTGGCGAACCAGATCCACGGGAGCAACCCCACGAAGACGAAGAACGTGTACCCGGGGATGTTCTGCCGCATGTAGACGGTGAACAGCAGCGAGTAGACGCCCATCTGGAGCATCGGGTTGAGGAACGTCCAGAAGAAGCCGAGCACCGAGTTCCGGTACCGCGCCTTCAGCTCGCGCTGGGTCAGGCTGAGCAGGAGGCCCCGGTACTGGTAGAGCTCACGGAGGTTGCGAAGCATGCGGCGCCATCCATACCTCATGCCCCCGGAAGGTGTCAGGCATGGGACTCCAGCCATCCACGCGAAAGCCCGTCTGCTCGCCAGGGCTCACGCCCCTCCGAGAGGCCATTTTGGAAAAGAAAAAGGCCCCCTGGTTTCCCAGAGGGCCTTTGATTGGAGCGGGAAAAGGGATTTGAACCCTCGACCCTCGCCTTGGCAAGGCGATGCTCTACCGCTGAGCTATTCCCGCATCAGGTACTGCAGTGCTGCGTGCTTCGTTTGGAGCGGGAAAAGGGATTTGAACCCTCGACCCTCGCCTTGGCAAGGCGATGCTCTACCGCTGAGCTATTCCCGCATCAGGTACCGCAGTGTTGCTTGCCACCCGCCGGTCGGTGCCGCGCCGGAGGTGGGGTGCGATATACAGAGGCCTCCCGGACACGTCAAACACTTTTCGCATCCGGATCCGTGCTGCCCCGGCGGGCGAGCATGTTGAGGAACGCGCGGAAGTAGACGACCGCGCTCCACACGGAGAACGCACCGGACAGGTACACCAGCACCTTGCCCACCTGGTTGTAGTCCACGGTGACGACGCGGAAGCCCACGTCCAGCGGGTGCACGTAGTGGACGCACAGGGAGATGATCCCCACCAGCTGGAGGGACGTCTTCCACTTTCCCTCCTGCCCCGCGGCGATGACCATGCCTTCACTGGCGGCGATGGTGCGCAGACCGGTGACGATGAACTCGCGGGCCAGCAGCACGATGACGACCCAGGCGGCGATGCGGCCCAGGCGCACCATCATCACCAGGGCGGCCATGGCGATGAGCTTGTCCGCCAGCGGATCCATGAACTTGCCCACCACGGTGATGAGGTTCCAGCGGCGGGCCAGGTAGCCGTCAATCACATCGGTGATGGCGGCCACGGCGAACACCAGGCCGGCCAGCAGCGAGTGCAGGGGATCCGCGTCGTAGGTGAGCCAGACGAACACGGGGATGAGAAGGATGCGCCCCAGCGTCAGCATGTTGGGCAGGTTCCAGAACTCCTGCACCAGGATGCTGGGACGGCGGGACGCGCGGCGGCGGGCCCGCTCCTCGCGCTTGCGCTGCTTCCTGAGGGCTCGCTCGGTGGCCATGGGCGCGCGTTCTACCGGACCCCGAGTGCGATGAGGGCAAATCCTTCACCGCCCAGCTCCACCGCCGCCTTCAGTGTCTCCCCGCCAGCGGACGCCACGAGCGGCACCACGCGGGGCGTGAGGTTGCCCACCCAGCCCACCAGGTGCGTGAGGGGCACCGTCACCGGCTGGTCCATGGCCACCGGCACCGAGCGCAGCGGCCCCGTCAGGCTGAGCAGCACCCGCCCCTGCCCGCGCAGGTGCACCAGGTCCAGGTCCTGCGCCAGGTCCGACGGCACGCGGCCGTTCTCGAAGACGACGGGCTCCTCGAAGGCGAAGACGCACGCGTCGCGCAGGTAGACGGACTCGTCGTCCAGGGACACCGCCACCCACTGCCGCCCGGACACGGGCTCCAGGTGCAGCGTCCCCTGCCCCCGGGCGCGCACCATGGCCTGGTCGCCCTCGCCAAAGGGCTTGTCCGTAGCCCGGCCCCGGAAGCGCTTCATCTCCGGCTCGAAGGTGACCGGGCCGCGCACGGCGATCAGCCCCTCCAGGCGCGTGAGCAGCTCGCCCTCCACCGCGAGCGTCAGGACGGACGCGCTCTGGGTGAAGGGCTGGCCCGGCGCCACGCCCGGCAGCGCCACCGAGGGCACCCAGGCGGTGAGCACGGGAGGATTCGAGCCCGTTGCAGTGTCAGGCGCGCGAGACGGCTCGGCGGCGCGGGTCGGCGGAATCGGCTCGGCGGGCCGGGTCGCTTCCGGTGGCTCGCTCGTGGCCAGCGCGGCGAAGGTCTCCGCGAAGGCGTCGCCAGGCTCCGACTCCAGGTCGGACGCGAGGACGGGCGGCTCCTCGGAGACCTCGATCTCCTCCGACACCGGCGTGGGGGGCAGCTCGTCGGCGACCTCGACATCGGCCCCGGAGGTGTCCGCGTCCGTGGTGGCGGCGAGCTCCGCGTCCTCCTCGAAGGTGCTCGCGCCGGCGGCGAGGCTGGGGTCCTCGTCCTCCTGGACCTGGGTCGCGGCGCGCGAGCTCAAGGCGTGGTCGTCCGTGGGCGCGGGCGGGCCTTCGTCCTCCGCGAAGCGCAGGTCGTCGTCCGACGCCTTCGCGGCGGCCTGAGGCGGCGGCGCGGCGGCGGTGCGGGGACTGCGCGGCGCCTCATCCAGACCGAACTGGGCACCCCAGTCGCTCTCGCCGGAAGCAGACGACGCGAGCACGGGCAGCGCGGCGGACTCCTCCTCCTCGCGCGGACGGGCCGGCGCGGGAGGCGCGGGCGGACGGCTGTAGCCCTCGCCAGCGATGGCGCGCGACATCTTCTCCGCCATGGCGTCGCTGCCGGACAGCAGGAAGTGCTCGCGCGCGCGGCCGTACTCGCCCATCTGGGCGAAGGTCAGGCCCAGGTAGTTGTGGGCCTTCTTGTGGTCCGGGGCCAGGTCGGTGGCGGTCTCGAACTCGCGCGCCGCGCGCTGGAGCGCGTTCGTCTTCAGGTAGACGAGCCCCAGGTTCACGCGCAGCGTCGGGTCCACCGGGTTGTCCCGCACGAGCATCTCGTACAGGTCGGCGGCGCGGTCGAAGAGGCCCAGCTTGAAATACGTCAGGCCCAGGAGGTTCTGGGCCTTCTCGTGGCGCGGCTGGAGCTGGTGCGCACGCTCCAGGAAGTCCTTCGCTTCGGTGACCTTGCCGGCGCCCAGCAGCTCGCTCCCGCGTTGGAGCTGCTGCAGGAACTCCTCGTCAGCGGGGCCCGGCGGCTTCGTCCCCTTCGTGCGCGTCGTCATTCTCGGATGTGGGCTCACGGCTGCTGGCCTCGGCCTGGGCGAGCCGCTCGCGCTCCTTGTAGTGTTGGTAGAGCTGGAGGACCTTGCGCACGTATTCCTGCGTCTCGGCGTACGGCGGCACCTGGCCTCCGTACTTCTTCACCGCGTCCGGTCCAGCGTTGTACGCGGCGACCATCTTCACCATGTCGCCGTCGAACATGTTGGCCAGCACGCGCAGGTAGCGCACGCCGCCCTCGATGTTGTCCTTCGAGTCGAAGATGTCCTTCACGTACATGTCCGACGCGGTGCCCGGCATGAGCTGCATCAGCCCGCTGGCGCCCTTGTGGCTGAGCGCGTTCGGGTTGAAGTTGCTCTCCGTGTGCATGATGGCGCGCACCAGCGCCGGCGGGATGCGGTAGCGCAGCGCCGCGGTGGTGATGTGCGGATCCAGCTCCGCGGGCGTCCGCGAGCGGCCCCGCACGGGCGCGGACTTGGCCGGCGCGGGCGTGAAGGTCCCGGACAGCTTGCGGGCCTTGCGCGCGCCTCCGGGAGGCACGTTCGTGTAGACGATGGTGCCGTCCTTCTCCACGTAGCTGTAGATGCCGTCCGCGGCGGCGGCCGGGAGGGCGGCGGTCAGCAGGACGACGAGGGCGGTCAGGACACGCATGGCGGCGGGCGAAACCTTAGACAACGCCCGGAAAGTCCTCAAGAAAACGCCTTGTTTCCAGCACTTACCGCCATTAAGGCTGTTGGCCATGCCCCATCGGTTTGATTTTCTGGTCATGGGCGGCGGCGTGGCCGGACTGTCGTTCGCCCTGCAGGCGGCCCGGCACGGCACGGTCGCCGTGCTCACCAAACGCGAGCGCGGCGAAGGCAACACCGCCTACGCCCAGGGGGGCATCGCCGGCGTGCTGTCCCCCACGGACACGTTCGACGCGCACATCGATGACACGCTCGTCGCGGGCGCGGGCCTGTGCCACCGCGACGCGGTGGAGGTGACGGTGCGAGAGGGCCCCGCGCGCCTCAAGGAGCTGGTGGCGCTGGGCGCGGCGTTCGACCAGCGCGGCGGCGAGTTCGACCTCACGCGCGAGGGCGGCCACTCCGCCCGCCGGATCATCCACGCGGGCGACATCACCGGCCGCGAGGTGCAGCGCGCGCTGCTGGCCGCGTGCGACGAGCAGCCCAACATCACCTTCTTCCAGAACACGGCCGCCATCGACCTCATCCTGGACCGGCGTCCGCATACTCCGGCCGGCAGCCGGTGCCTGGGCGTGTACGCGCTGATGGAGGACGGCTCCATCGATCGATTCCTCTCCAAGGTGACGGTGGTGGCCACGGGCGGCGCGGGCAAGGTGTACCTCTACACGTCCAACCCGGACGTCGCGACGGGTGACGGCGTGGCCATGGCGTACCGCGCGGGCGCGCGCGTGGCGAACATGGAGTTCTACCAGTTCCACCCCACCTGCCTCTTCCACCCGGAGGCCAAGAGCTTCCTGATCAGCGAAGCGCTGCGCGGCGAGGGCGGCAAGCTGCGGCTCAAGGGCGGCCAGACGTTCATGGACCGCTACCACCCGATGAAGGATCTGGCCCCGCGCGACGTGGTGGCGCGCGCCATCGACGCGGAGCTCAAGCGCACGGGCAACGACTGCGTCTACCTGGACATGACGCACCTGGGCCGCGCGTACCTCACCGAGCGCTTCCCCAACATCTACGCCACCTGCAAGGCCTTCAACATCGACATGGCCGTGCAGCCCATCCCCGTGGTGCCCGCGGCCCACTACCAGTGCGGCGGCGTGGTGACGGACCTGCACGGGCGCACCAACATCCCGGGCCTCTACGCCATTGGCGAGGCGTCCTGCACCGGCCTACACGGCGCGAACCGGCTCGCGTCCAACTCGCTGCTGGAGGGCCTGGTGTTCGGCCACCGCGCGGTGCAGGTGGCGTCGGAGGAGCTGGCGTCACTGACGCTGCCGAAGGAGGACCCGCCGGCCTGGGACTCCGGCAGCGCGGTGGACTCCGACGAGAGCGTGGTCGTCACCCACAACTGGGATGAGATCCGCCGGCTGATGTGGAACTACGTGGGCATCGTCCGCACGGACAAGCGGCTGATGCGCGCGCGGCGGCGGCTGGAGCTGCTGCGCGAGGAGATCCGCGACTACTACTGGCGCTTCAAGGTCACCCGCGACGTCATCGAGCTGCGCAACATCGCGGAGGTGGCGCACCTCATCGTGGACTGTGCCAGCCGCCGCAAGGAGAGCCGGGGCCTGCACTACACCCTGGACTACCCGCATACGGACGAGCACCAGGGCACACGCGACACCATCCTTTCGCGGGAGCTGTGAGCGCCCATGTCCCGTCCGCGCCGCATGCTGGATGACCTCCCCGGCCCCTCCGGGCTGGGCGATGAACAGGACAACGCGCAGCGCCCGCAAGACGGCGGTGGTCCCCCGCCGGGCCCGCCCCAGCGTGCACTGCCCACGCCCTACGTCAGCTTCGCCATCATCGCGGGCGCGGTGGGGATGTTCTTCCTCAGCCCGTCGCTGGGCCGGCCGCTCGTCATCGACGGGAGGACGCTGGGCCTGGTGGGGCCGCTGGCGCTCTACGGGCCGTGGGTCCAGGCGGGCGAGTACTGGCGTCTGCTGGGCATGGTGTTCGAGCACGGCGGCGCGATGCACCTGCTCTTCAACATGCTCGCCGTCTATTCGCTGGGCGCGTCGCTGGAGCGCGGCATTGGAAGCCTGAGGTTCCTGGGGCTGTCGCTCGTCACCGCGCTGGGCGGGTCCGCGTTCGCGCTCTTCTTCAACTTCGACACCGTGACGGTGGGCGCGTCCGGAATGATTCTCGGCTGGGGCGGCGCGATGCTGCCCATCCTCACGCAGCAGGGCCGCCGGGAGCACATGTTCTGGCTCGTGCAGGTGGCGGTCATCAGTCTGCTGCCCGGGGTGAGCTGGGCGGGGCACCTGGGTGGCTTCGTCTTCGGCCTGCCCTGCGGCATGGCGCTGCGCATGGGCCCGAAGGTCTACTCGCGCGCCATCCCCGTCCTGCTGTTCATCGCCGCGGCGTTGGCCGTGGTCGCCGCCCATCCCGGGCGCCTTGGAGGCTTTTGACGATGGCTGAAACCCCCGTGCGCAGCGTCTGCGTCTTCTGTGGCTCGCGCTCCGGCGTGCGCGCCGAGTACCGCGAGGCCGCGTCCAGGATGGGCGCCGCGCTGGCGAAGCGGGGCCTGACGCTCGTCTATGGGGGTGCCAGCGTGGGGCTGATGGGCGCGGTGGCGGACGCGGTCATCGCCAATGGCGGCAAGGCCGTGGGGGTGCTCCCCCACTTCATGGACGCGAAGGAGCTGGCCCACCCGCGGCTGACGGAGTTGCACCGGGTGGACTCCATGCACTCGCGCAAGGCGATGATGGCCGAGCGCGCGGACGCCTTCGTCGCCCTGCCCGGCGGCTTCGGCACGCTGGACGAGCTCTTCGAAATCGTCACCTGGGCGCAGCTGGGCCTGCACAGAAAGCCCATGGGCCTGTTGGACGTGGACGGCTTCTTCCAGCCGCTGCTCGCGATGGCGAAGCAGATGGTGGAGGCGGGCTTCGTCCCGGAGACGCAGGGAGTGCCCTTCGCGGTGAATGCCTCGCCGGACGCGCTCCTGGACCGCCTGCTCGCGGGGCCCACGATGCCGCTCACGTCGAAGTGGCTGAAGGACGGCCAGCAGACCTGAGGGCCGTCCCCGCGGCGTTCAGCGCGCGTGGACCTTCAGCTCCGCGTTCCCCAGTGACGAGGCGACGCGGAGCATCACCTGCTCGGTGCCCTCGGGGATGATGGGCTGGCCGTTGCCGAAGGTCTTGGGGAAGCGCACGCGGTAGCCCACCCAGAAGAGGCTGGCGTACGGGTAGTAGGCGCGCACATTGAGGTCCGCCCGGCCCAGGCGGCGGATCTCCGAGGGCGTGATTTCGCCCGCGGGCGTCACCAGCGCGATCCGCCAGATGCTGTTGCGGTGGGCGAAGTCGTCGTAGCGGTAGTCGTTGACGTGCACCGCCAGGTAGAACTCGTGGAACTTCGCCGCGTCCGCCAGCTCCTCCGCCAGCAGCTGCTCCACCTTCGCGGCGGGCAGCGTCTGGAAGATGGCGCGGCGGTGGATGCGGGCCTCGCGGAAGGCGGGCGTCTGGAACGTGGCCCCCGCGAAGACGCGCGTGTCGAAGCCGTCGTAGATCTCCTTGCGGTCCGAGTACCGATCCAGCACCGCGAGGTAGGCGGCCTCCTGCTTGGGGTCATCCAGCGTGGGCGCGGGCTCTCCGACGACGGGGGGCGCGGTGGAGCAGCCGCCCAGCACGCCCAGCAGCACCGCGGCCACCAGCAGCCTTCTCACGGGATGAAGTCCTTGCGCGTGAACAGCGTAGTGAGGCGGTGGCCGGCGGCTTCCACGGCCTCGCGTCCGCCCTCCAGCCGGTCCACCAGCGCGAAGGCGCCCAGCACCGTCAGGCCCTCCAGCTTCGCGCGTTCAATCGCCTTGAGCGTGGACGCGCCCGTCGTGACGACGTCCTCCACGATGGCCACCGGGGCGCCCGGGCCCAGCGCGGACAGGCCCTCGATCCACTGGCCGGTGCCGTGGCCCTTGGGCTCCTTGCGCACGATGAACGCGTGCAGGGACTTCTGGCCGCCGCCCTCCAGGAAGCTGGTCAGGCTCACCGCGGACGCGAGCGGATCCGCGCCCAGCGTCAGACCGCCCGCGGCCACCGCGGACGGAGCGTCGCGCCGGATGGCCTCCAGCAGCAGCCGGCCGATGAGGTAGTGGCCCTCGGCGAGCAGCGCCGTGCGCTTGCAGTCGATGTAGAAGTCCGACTCCTTGCCGGAGGAGAGCACCACGCGCCTGCGCTCGAAGGAGCGCTGCGTGAGCACCTCCAGGAGCCGGGCGCGGTCGCGTTCGAGCGTTTCCGCCATGGCCTACAGACCCTCCAGGTACGCCACCAGCTGCGCCGAGTAGCGCAGCTGCATCAGCAGCTCCGCCTTGCGGGATTCGTCCAGCGCGGCGAACACGTCCGCGAGCAGCGAGAGGTCCTGGTTGAGGGCGCCCATGCGCTGCGCGACGTCCACCGCCAGCTCGTCCGCGTCGATTTCTTCCTCGACGCCCTCCGGAGCCAGCGTCTCCTCGGTGGCGAGCGCCTTCTCCAGCATGTCGCGCACCGGCGCCGTCAGCCGGCCTTCGGCCTCCAGCGACTCGCGCTTGGCCTGCAGCACGTCGTGCTCTACCGGCGAGGCGTGGATGGCCTCCGCCAGGGACAGCAGGAGCGCGTCCTCGTCGGACAGCGCCTCGTGCACGCGCACCTGCACCTGGTCGCGCTTGAGGAAGCGCAGCGCTGCCACGCGCCGGAAGCCGCAGATGAGCTGGTAGCGCTCTTCGCCGCGCGGGCGCACGTCCACCGGGAACAGCTGCCCCAGTCGCGCCAGGTCCGTGGCCAGCTCGGACACGTCGCCCTCGTCCCGCAGGCGGAAGGTGGTGTCCTCCTCCAGTCGCTCCAGCGGCAGCACCATCGCCGTCACCTGTCCCATCACGCGCGGCTCGATGGCCTGCGCGAGGGGCTCCCCTTCCGAAGTCGCCGCGCCGTCGTTGGCGCCCTGTTCCGAACTCTCGCCGGAGCCCGCGTCCTCCTGGCTCGCACGGCTCGCCACGTCCCAGATGCCGGCGCTCAGGAGCGCGTCGTCCGCGCCCGACACCGGACCGGAGCGCGGCTCCGCCAGCACGTCCTTCGCCTCACCGCCACCGTCGCTGCCCGTGCCGGAGGCGTCCTGGACGCTCTCGCCCGAGGACAGCTCCACGTAGCGGCCAGGGCCGGCAGAGGCCTCCGCGTCCGCCGGGGTGCGGGTGCCCTCGCCCTGCCCGGTCTCGCCTGCGCCTTCCGGCCCACCACCGCGCGCGGCTGCTTCGCCTTCACCACCGCGCGCGGCTGCTTCGCCCGACGTCGCGGTGTCCCCGGCGGGAGCCTCTTCTCCGGCGCGCGCCTCCGGCTCACCGGTGGCTCCGGCGGCCGTGCTGGCCTCGGTCGCGCTCGCGGTGGCCTGCCCACCCTCACCGGGCAGGTCGGTCTGGGCCCCACCCGCTTCAGCCTGGGGGGCTCCTTCCGGCGTCACGTCTCCACTCGCGCCCTCGCCATGCTTCGGCGCGGACGCGTCGGCCGCTCCCTCCTGCTGGGACGGCGTCGCGTTCTCCCCAGGTGTGCCCGGCATCCCTTCCTGTCCCTCGGCCCTGTGCTCGGCGTCCATGGTGGCACCCCCGGTTGTTCCACCCCCGCGCCGCCGGAAACGACGGCGCGGCGGGCGGGCTCTAACGGGACTTCTTCACCACGACCTTCTTCTTCGCGCCAGCACCCATCACGCGGGGAACGGGCGCGCCAGCACTGCTCGCCTGCTCAGTGGCTGCCGGACGCGGCGGCTCCGGAGCCCGGGTCGTGGTGGCGGCGGGCGGCGGAGGCGGCAGCGGCTTGGCCGACGGACGGGCCACGACGGTGGCCGGCGCCGTCGTCGCGGGCTGTGTGCGCGCGGGAGGCGGGGGCGGCCGCGACGGCGGCGGAGGAGGCATGGGCCGTGCGGCCGGAATCGCCGGACGCACCGTGGGGCGCGTCACCGCCTGGGGGCGGGCCACGGCGGGGCGCTCGGACGGCAGCCGGCCCGGTTCCACGTCGCCCATGTCCACGCGGCCGCGGAAGCTGGCCCCGTCCACGATGATGACGCGGGGGGCGCGGATGTCGCCCACCATGCGGCCTTCGCGGGTGAGCTCCACGCTCTCCGTGGCGTTGATGTTGCCCACCACCACGCCGCTGACGATGGCGTTCTTCACCGCCACGTTGGCCTTCACCACGCCGGACGGCTCCACGATGAGGGTGCGGCTGAGGGTGAGCTCACCCTCGACGCGCCCGCGGACCGTGAGGTCCTCGTCACCCGTGAGCCGACCGCTGATGAGGATGGAGGGCCCCACCACGGTGTTGTCGACGGCGTTGCCTGCAAGATCCTTCGCGGTCGCCACGGATCAGCGCTCCTTCATGTCCATGTCGACGTTGCCCTTGAAGGAGGCACCGTCGGCGATGAGGATGCGCGGGGCCTTGATGTCGCCCACCACGCGGCAGTCCGTCTTCAGCTCGACCTTGTCGGTGGCGGCGATGTTGCCCGTCACTCGGCCGGCGATCTCCACGTTCTGCGTCTCGATGTCCGCCTCGACGACGCCCGAGCCCTCCACGTAGAGGCTCTCCTTGAGGGAGATCTTCCCCTTCACGGTGCCCTGGATGACCAGGTCCTCGTCCCCGGAGATCTCCCCGTCGATGACGATGCTCGAGCCAATGATCGTATTCGCCATGAGTGTGTCCGCCTTCTCGAAGCTGTGCGCCTGGGGGGCCGTGGGTCGGTCCCCGGTGGATGCTAGATGTCGTCCGGCAACTTCACGTCCATCTCGATGGAGCCGTTGAACACGGCGCCGTCCTCGATGATGACCCGCGGGGCCTTGATGTCGCCCGCGACCTTCGCCGAGGCGTTGATGGCCACTCGCGTGGAGGCGTCGATGTTGCCGCTCGCCTCGCCGTTGATGGTCAGTTCCTCGGCGCGGATGTCCGCCTGCACCTTGCCGGTGCCTTCGATGGTGAGGTGGTTCTTCAGGGCGATCTGCCCCTCCACACGCCCTTCGATGACCAGGTCCCCTCCGCCCGTGAGGTTGCCCCTGATGACGATGCCCTTGCCAATGATGCCCGTTTCACCCTGTGCCATGAGGTGATCCTCGCCAGCGCCTGCTCCAGTGGGAGCGGGGCGACCTGATTATGTCAGAGATGCGCGGAGATCCAGCCGGAGATGTCCTGGAACACCGTCGCGCGGTCCCGCTCGTTGAGCGGCTCGTGCCGCATGCCGGGGTACTCCTTGAACTTCTTGTCCGCCGTCCCCGCCGCCTCGAAGAAGGACCGCGCCGCCGCCGGCAGCGCCACCCCGTCCTCCTGGCCGCACAGCACGAACAGCGGCACTTGAATCTTCGGCGCCAGCGCGAGCGTCTGGGCCTGGGCCGCCGTGGACTCCACGAACCAGCGGGGCGTGGCGAAGGGGACGTACAGCGGGTCCGCCCCGACCGCCTTCTGGATGTCCGGGTCGGTGCTGAGCATGTCCGGCGCCAGGCCCGAGGGGACCTTCATCCACGGCACCAGGGTGCCCACCATGCGCGCGGCGAGCACCTTCGCGGCCGGCGGGGTGATGGCCAGCTTGAGGTAGGGCGCGGAGAGGATGGCGCCAGAGAGGCCCTCCAGCCTCCCGGCCAGGGCGTGCGCGGCCATCAGGCCGCCGTGGCTGTGGGCGAGCAGGAAGATCTTCTCGTTGCCCGCGGCCTTGCGCACGCGCTGCCAGAAGCCGTCCAGGTCGTCGAGGAACTCCGTCCACTTCGCGGCGTAGGCGCGCCGGCCGTCCGCGCGGCCGTGGCCCCGGTAGTCGAAGCCGTGCACGGCGAAGCCGTCCTGCACCAGCGCGTCGATGACGGGGCGGTAGCGGCCGATGTGGTCGCCGTAGCCGTGGACGATGGCGACGTGCGCGCGGGGAGCCGCGTCCGGCAGGTCGAGCGTCCAGAACAGCCGGGTGTTGTCCTTCCCGGTGAAGAAGCCTTCGTCGTGGCGGGCCATGAGCCCGGGACCTTAGCGGCCCGGCGCGGTCGAGGGTAGCGCCTTCAACTTGCGCTCCAGGGTGGTGCGCTGGTCGGCGGGCTCGGCGGCCTCCGGCTCCAGCGTCAGCACCTCCAGCGTGTGCTTCCAGGTCCGGACGGCCTCCGGGGCTCGGCCCGCCTTGAGGTACGCGTCCCCCAGGTGCTCCAGGATGGCGGGGTCGTCCGGGGACAGCTCCACCGCGCGCTCCAGGACCTCCACGGCTTTCTTCGCGTCGCCGCGCTGGAAGAGCACCCACCCCAGCGAATCCACGTAGGCCCCGTTGTCCGGCCGGAGCGCCAGCGCGCGGCGCACCAGCCGCTCCGCCTCGTCCAGGTCCCGGCCCCGCTGCGCCATCACGTAGCCCATGAAGTTCAGCGCGGCGGAGTGGTCCGGCTTCAGCGCGAGCACCGCCCGCATGCGCGACAGCGCCCCCGGCACGTCGCCCTGGCGCTCCAGCAGCGTGGCCAGGGCGAACTGCAGGTCCTGGTTCCTCGGCGCCTTCGCGACGGCGTCCCTCAAGAGCGCGAGCGCCTCCGGAGCCCGGCCCTGGCGCTCCAGCAGCGTGGCCAGCGCGTCGTACGCCAGCACCCCGCCCTCCCCCGCCAGCGCCTCGCGCAGCATGCCCTCCGCCCTCGCCGCGTCCCCGCCGCGCTCCAGCGCCCGGGCGTAGCCGATGCGCACCTCCACGTCGTCGGGCGCTTCCGCCATGGCCGCGCGGTAGAGCGCCAGCGCGCGCGGGTGGTCTCCCGCCAGGGACAGGCAGCGGGCCTGGCGCACGCGGGCATCGGGGAACACCTCCGAGTCCGGGGGCACGCCCGCGAAGTCCGCGGCGGCGACGGAGAAGCGGCGGGTGCGCTCCGCGACGAGGCCGGCGTAGTACGCGAGGCGGGGCTCGTCCGGCGCGTCCTTGCGCGCGGCGTCCAGCACCTCCTTCGCGGCAGTCGGCACTCCGGAGGCCAGGTAGCTGAAGGCCACGCGCACGGCCAGTTCAGGCGACGCGGAGAGCGACAGCAGTCGGTCGAAGTACGCCCGCGCCCGGGTCACCGACCCGCCCTTCAGCGCGGCACGGCCCGCGGACAGCAGCACCTCTCGGCTGTCTGGATCCGCCTCCAGCGCGCGGGCCAGCGCGTCCTCCGCCTCCTTCGGCCGGCCGGAGTTCTCGTAGAGCCGGGCCAGCGTGGACCACACCTCCACATCGCCCGGGTCGCGCTCGGAGGCCTTCGCGAGCAGGCGCTCGGCGCGGGTCGCGTCGCCGCGCTCGGCCAGGACGAGCCCCAGCCGCCGGTAGCCGGAGGCCTCTCCCGGCAGCGCGTGGGCCAGCGACTCCACCACCTTCACCGCCTCGTCGGGGTCCTTCGCGTCCAGGTACAGCTGCGACAGGACGAGGTACGCCTCCGGCTCGCGAGGACGCAGGGCCACCGCGCGGCGCAGGTGCTGCTTCGCGCGTGCCGTGCGGCCGGACTCCAGCAACACCCGGCCCAGGAGCACGTGGGCGGCGTAGTGCGTGGGGGCCTTCTCCACGGCCCGGCGCAGCTCACGCTCGGCGCGCGCCAGGTCGCCCAGCCGCGCGTACTCCTCGCCCAACTGGGTGAGCAGGGTCGGGTTGCCGTCGTCGGTGGCGAGCGCCAGCCGCAGCTCGTCCACCGAGGCCCGGTGATTGCCCTCCAGGTGCATCAGCCGCGCCTGGAGGTAGTGCGCGTAGCTGGCGGACGACGCGGACGGCTCGTCGTCGCGGCTGCTCGCGTCCATGGCCTCGCGCATCGCCTCGCGGTCGACGTGCGGGGCCGGGGCCTTCCTCGCGGGCGCGGCCCCCGAACCTCCGGCGGCCAGCGCGAGGCACATCACGGCGGCACGGCTGAGGAGCGGGAGCGGGCGCACGCGGGCTAGTGGACCTCGGGCGGGGGTGCCCCCAGCTTCTCCAGCAGCTTCTCCACCGGATCGCTGTCCTGGCTGACGTCCGCCATGGCGGCCCGGTACTCGATGGAGGTCACCTGCTCCACGTCCGGCATCAGGCGGTTGATGACCGTGCGCGCCGCGTCCGCGTTGCACTCGGGCAGCACCACCGCGAAGACGCCCAGCCCCAGGTGGGCGATGGAGTCCGGGTGGCGCACGCGCTTGCGCATCACCTCCGCCATGTTGGACGGCATCACCTCCAGCTCGCGGTCCGGACGCAGCACCGCCAGCGTGAGGGCGCGGTGGTAGCGCCGGCTGCGGGCCACCTCCTGCTCCAGGCGCAGGAGCAGGCCGCGGCGGTCGAGCAGGCCCGTCACGGGGTCGCTGCCAGTGCGGCGCTGGAGCGAGTTCGTCTTGTCCTGCTGATCCTTGTCACCCTGGCGCAGCTTGAGCGCGCGCTCGGTGCGGTTGAGCAGCTCCACCGCGTTGAAGGGCTTGGCCATGTAGTCCACCGCGCCCAGGTTGAGCGCGCGGACCTTGTCGGCCACGCCCTGGTGGGCGGACAGGAGGATGACGGGGATGTGCGCCGTGTCCGACGAGGACTTGAGCGCCATGGCCGCGTCCAGGCCGTCCAGCTTGGGCAGGAACACGTCCATCACCACCAGGTCCGGCCGTGACGCTCGCGCCTTCGCCAGGCCCTCCGCGCCGTCGCGCGCCACCTCCACGCGGTACTTCGAGCGCAGCACCTCCGACAGCACCGCCGCGATCTCCGGCTCGTCCTCCACCACCAGCACGCGCGGCTGCTCGGGCGCGGCGCCGGGCGCGGGCTGCGGCCGGGGGTTGCGCGCGGCCTCCTGCGCCAGGGGCAGCGTGAAGACGAAGGTGCAGCCGCCGTCGGCCGGGCTCTCCGCCCAGATTTCACCGCCGTGCAGCTCCACGAACTCCTTGCAGATGGCCAGCCCCAGCCCCGTGCCCTTGGGCCCGTGGCGGTAGCGGTCGAAGACGAGGTGCAGTTCGTCCGGCGGGATGCCCACGCCGTTGTCGCTGACCATCACGCGAACCGCGTCGCCGTCCGGCCGAGACAGCCGCTGCGTGCGCACCACCACCACGCCCGGATCGCTGGCGTGCTGGATGGCGTTGCTGATGAGGTTCTGCAGCACCTCGTGCAGCTTCACCTCGTCGCCAATCAGCATCAGGCTGTCGGGGCACTCGGAGCGCAGCGACACGGCCTTCTCCGCCGCGAGGATCTCCAGCTCCGCCACGGCGTCGCGGCACAGCTGCGCCACGTCCAGCACGCGGGGCTCGATGGAGAGGCGCGCCGCCTCGCCCTTGCCCTTCTCCAGCAGGGACTCGACCAGGGTGAGGATCTTCCGGCCCTGGCGGATCATCGCCTCCGCGGACTGCTTCTGCTGCGCCTCCAGCGGCCCTTCCAGCAGCAGCCGGCCGTGTCCCAGGAGCACCTGGAGCGGCGCGCGCAGGTCGTGGCTGCACACCGCGATGATCTCATCCTTGAGGCGGTTGAGCTCCTTCAGGCGGCGGTTCGCGTCGTTGAGCTCGCGGTAGCGCTCCACGTACGCCAGCTCCAGGTCCTCGCGCTTCTTCTTCACCGCCGTGTGCAGGCGCGCGTTGCGGATGGAGTTGGCGAGCACGCCCGCCACGGCCTCCGCGAACTCCTGCTCGTCGCGCCCGATGGACGCCTCGCCCTTGGACACGCGCAGGAAGAGCGCGCCCAGGAGGTCGTCCTGGCAGATGAGCGGCTGCACCAGGATGGACTTCACCCCCTGCGGCAACAGCGACGTGCGCACCTCCGCCATCAGCGGGTCGCGCTGCGCTTCTTCAATCAGGACGGGCTGCCGCGTCTCCAGCGCGCGGCGCAGCTCCGGGTAGCGAGCCACCTCGATGTCCAGCTGGACGAGGCTGGGGTCCTCCTGCGTCGCGACGACCGTGGCCGTGCGCGCGTGGCTGCCCTCCACCAGCACCACGGAGCAGCGGTCCGTGCCCGTCACCTGGCCGACCTTCTCCACCGCGATGCGGAGGATCTCCTCCAGCTCCAGCGAGCTGGTGGCCGCCTGGGTGATTTCGAGCAGCATCCCCATGCGCATCCGGATGCGCTCCTCGCGCTCCTTGAGCCTCCAGGCGCGCAGGGCGGACTCCAGCCGGGGCACCAGCTCATCCGCGCCGCGCACGAAGTCGTCCACCGCCAGCCGCTTGAAGGCCTCCGCCGAGCGCGCGCGGCCCTGATCCACCAGCACCGGCAGGCGCTGGAGCTTGTCCGTCTTGCGCACCGTCTCCAGCAGCTCCGCCGCCCGCTTGGCCGTCACGGCCAGGAGCACCACCTCCGGCTGGAGCTGATCCACCATCTCCGCCAGCCCGGTCTCCCGTTCCGTGGAGGCGCACTGGTAGCCACTCGCCGTGAGCCGCTCCACCAGCGCGTCACCCGCGGCCTTCGCCGCGAGCACCAGCACCCGCCCCCGCTGCTCAGACGACAACATCTCGATCCTCACGGCGCGCCTCCGCCCCGCCCAGACAGGGAACGACGTCGCGGAAACCCGTTGGGTGCGAAAGGGGTCATGGTCGATTCCGGATCATGCCGTCTAACCCGTCCGCGGGCCAGCGGATGAACGGGGCTCTCCTCAAGAGAGAGGGGTGGGAAAAGGCGCGCGACGTATACCCCGGACCGGTGTTCTTCCTCCGGAATCCCGCACGCGCGTGACGGTCCGATGACCGGAAACCGCTCGCCCACCCTTTGTAGCGGTGGAATCCCACGAAAACAGTCTGGCTGTCACTTTCTTCCAATACCACCCTTGCCGGTTGACCGGAGGCAGGGCGGGCGGGCAGGCGCCGGCAGGGGATTTTCAGGGGTTTTCGCGATCAGGCTTCCGGCGGAAGGGCCCTGGGACGTGGCCCCGCCCGCTTCCCAAGGGAGCGCGGTAGAGTGCGAAACCATGCACTCCGTCCCTTCGCGCCCGTTCGCGCCGCGGGCCCTCCTGGCCTCGCTGACCCTCTGTGCTTCCGTGTTCGCCGCCTGTGGTGGCGAGAAGCCGGCTCCCACTCCGGACCCGCCGACGGTGACGCTCACCGTGCCGCAGCCCAACACGGCGGCGCCGTCGCTGACGGTGCGGGTCATCGTGTCCGGGTGTGACGCAGTGTCTCGGGTGGACATCTACGACCGGGACACGTTCCTGAAGTCCGTGCCCTACACCAGCGGGTCCATGGACTTCGAACTGGCCCCGAACGAGATCAAGTACGACCGCGGGCTCGCCGTGAACCTGTCGCTCAACGCGCGGGCGACGTGCGCGGACGGCCGGACGAACTCGTCCCAGCCTCAGCCGGCCACGTTCCTGCCGGTGAAGAAGGTCATCAAGGATCCGGACCCCAATGGCCAGGTGGTGACGGACTTCTTCACCGCCGAGGGCAGCGGCGACACCGCCGCCTTCATCGGGTGCGGCAACACCACGACCGGCACCGGCACGCTCTACCGCGTGGACTCGACGGGCGTGGTGAGAAACACCCTGGAGATGCAGATCCCCTGCAGCGCGTCCACGGTCGTCACCGAACTGCATCCGACCACCAACAAGCGCTGGGTGTGGACCCCGGGCGTCGGCGCGATCGCCGTGGACTCGAACTTCGTCGTCACGGGCAAGACGGCGCCGTCCTACAAACTGCTGAACCTGTCCGTCATGAGCAACGGCGACGCGCTCGTGAGTGACGGTCCTTCCGTGTCGCGGCTCCAGCACACGGCGTCGGGCGGCACCTTCCAGTGGACCTACAAGGGATTGTGGGCGCCCGTGGGGCCGGCGAAGCAGCGGGCCGAGCAGGTCCTCATTCCCATCGTGCGCGTGCCCCAGGAGTCGACCGGGCTCCTGGTGGAGCTGGTGGTGGTCACGGTCGACGCGACCAAGACGGGGGACAATCCCGCGGTCAGTGAGCGCACCATCCTGCAGTTCACGGGCGCGGTGGAGCATCCCCCGCTTACTGCGTTCAACCTCGACGGCTCGGTCATCTACATCTCCTTCCCCTTCAACAACAACCAGGCGCGCGTGCAGGCGTGCCTGACCTCACAGAACGGCTGCGAGGGCGCGGCGCACAAGTGGGATTCGCCCTTCTTCCCCGTGGAGATCCAGGGCGTGTTCCCCTATGCGGCGGGCTCGCGGTTGGCCATCGTGGGCCTGCAGCGCGTCTGGTTCCTGGACAGCAACACCGGCCTCGTCGTCAACAAGGGCGGCACCTCCGTGGATGCGTCCGGCCAGCTGCAGATCCTCCAGGTCCAGATGGGCCGCGCCACGACCTCCGAGTTCTACATCCTGGCCGGCCCGGCCCCGGGTTCCTCCGGCCTGCCCACCATGCCCCAGGAGATCGTCGCGGTGGACTCCGCCGAACAGGGCGAGCTGTTCCGCTACGAGGTCTCCAGCAGCCTGTCCTGCTCCGTGGATGACGGCGGGCGGCTGTGGATGCGCCTGGGCAACAACCTGGTCCAGGCGCTGACGCTGCCCGAATACCGCGCCGTCAGGAAGTGACGGCGGCCCTCAGGGCCTGTCGGCGACGAGGAGCGCTTCCACGTTGCCGGCGGGCCCGGGCACGGGCGAGTCCATCACCCCGCGCACGGTAAGCCCGTGCTCGCGCACGAACGCCGTCACGGTGTCGATGGCGTCCTGCCGCGCTTCCGGGTCGCGCACCACGCCGCCCTTGCCCACGCGCTCCGGGCCCACCTCGAACTGGGGCTTCACCAGGGCGATGAGCAGGCCACCCGGTGAGAGGAACGGCAGCACCGACGGCAGCACCTGGGTGAGCGAGATGAAGCTCACGTCGATGACGACCACGCCCACCTTCTCCGGCAGGTCCTCGTCCGTGAGGTAGCGCGCGTTGACCCGCTCGCGGGAGCGCACGCGGGGGTCCACGCGCAGCTTTTCGTGCAGCTGGCCGTAGCCCACGTCGATGGCGTGCACCCGCACCGCGCCGTGCTGGAGCAGGCAGTCGGTGAAGCCGCCGGTGCTGGCGCCGATGTCCGCGCCCACGCGGCCCGTCACGTCCAGGCCGAAGCGGTCCATGGCCGCCTTCAGCTTGAGGCCGCCGCGCGACACGTACGGCAGCACCTCGCCCTTGAGGCGCAGCTCGGCCTCCACGGGGACCAGGGAGCCGGGCTTGTCCACGCGCTGATCCGCCACCACCACCTGGCCGGCGAGGATGAGCGCCTGGGCCTTGGTGCGCGACTCGGCGAGCCCGCGCTCCACCACCAGCACGTCCAGGCGTTCCTTCTTCGGCTTCACCGGCTCTCCTCTCCCAGCAGCGCACGGCCCGCGCGCCGCAGGCCCGCCGCATCCAGTCCCAGCTGCGTGCGCTGCACCCGCGCGTCCCCGTGCGGCAGGAAGACGTCCGGCATGCCCAGCAGCGTCACCCGAGGCGACACGCCGGAGGCCGCGTACAGCTCCAGCACCGCGCTGCCCAGGCCGCCCCGGACGGTGCCCTCCTCCGCCACCACCACGTGCCCGCCCGCCGCGGCCTCCAGGAGCGCGGCCTCATCCAGGGGCCACGCCCGGCGCGCGTCCAGCACGCTCCAGTCCGGCTCGGACCGGGCAGCCTCCAGCGCGGACAGGCCCAGCGGCCCGAGTGTCACCAAGGTCAGCCGCGAGCCCGCCACGCGCTTCAACCAGCGGGCGCCCGGAATGGGGAGCGCGGCCGGCGTCAGTCGCGAGGCCGCGGAGTCCATCGTCCCCTTCGCGTCAGCGCGCGCGTCGTGCGTCGGCTGCCCGAGCGAGGACGGTCCCGGCGCATCCGCCCAGCCCTGTGCCATTTCCGGCGGGAGATCCGGCAAGGTGCCGCGCGGGAAGCGCAGCACGGAGGGCCCGGGGGCCTGGAGCGCGGTGGCGAGCATGGGCCCCAGGTCCTCCCCCACCACCGGGGCCCACTGCGTGAGGCCCGGCAGCGGCCGGAGGAAGGACACGTCGTAGGCGCCCTGGTGCGTGGCGCCGTCCGCGCCCACGAGCCCCGCCCGGTCCACCGCGAAGACGACGGGCAGCCCCGGCAGGCACACGTCGTGGACGATCTGGTCGTACGCGCGCTGGAGGAAGGTGGAGTAGATGACGCAGATTGGCTTCGCGCCCGCCGCGGCCAGCCCCGCGCAGAACGTCACCGCGTGCTGCTCCGCGATGCCCACGTCGTGCACGCGGTCCGGGAAGCGCGCCTTCAGGCCGGTGAGCGCGCTGCCCTCCAGCATCGCGGGCGTCACCGCCACCACGCGTGGGTCGCGCTCCAGCGCATCACCCAATACCTGGGCGAAGGCCTCGCTGTACGTGGGCCGTCCCCCGCGCGAGCGCACCAGCTTGCCGTCGCGCCACTCGTACGGCCCCATCGCGTGGCCGCGCGTCTGCTCGTCCGCCTCCGCAGGCGGGAAGCCGCGCCCCTTCTTCGTCAGCGCGTGCACCACCACCGGGCGCGATGACGCCTTCGCCTCGCGCAGCGCCCGCGTGAGCGCGCCCAGGTCGTGCCCGTCCACCGGGCCCAGGTAGGTGAAGCCCAGCGACTCGAAGAAGGCGCGGGCATTGCGCGTGCGCAGGAGCGCGGGGATGGCGCCCACGTTCGCGCTGATGGACATCTGGTTGTCGTTGAGGACCACCACGAGCGGCAGCGGACTGCCCCCCGCATTGTTGAGCCCCTCGAAGCTCAGGCCGCCGGTGAGCGCGCCGTCGCCCACCACCGCCACCACGTGGCCCGTATGGCCCAGCTGCCGCCGGCCGGAGAGCAGCCCCAGCGCCGCGGAGATGGCCGTGCACGCATGCCCGGCCGCCAGCGCGTCGTGGTGGCTCTCCCGCGGATCCAGGAACGGCGCGATGCCGTCCGCCTGCCGCAGCGTGTGCATCCGGTCGCGCCGGCCGGTGAGCAGCTTGTGCGCGTACGCCTGGTGCCCCACGTCGAAGAGGAGCGCATCCTGCGGCGTGTGGAAGACGCGGTGCAGGGCCACGATCAATTCGACCGCGCCCAGCGACGCGCCCAGGTGGCCGCCCACGCGTCCGCACGTGGTGATGATGGCCTCGCGCAGCGCCTCGCACAGGCCGGGCAGCGCGTCCTCGGGGAGCGCGCGCACATCCGTGGGAGACGCGACACCGGACAGCACGTCCGCCATCAGGACTTCCGCTCCACCGAGTAGCGCGCCAGCGCCGCCAGCGGACCGTCCACGCCCTCCAGCGGGCGCACCGCCGCCTCCGCGCGGGCCACCAGCTCGTCGGCCATGCGGCGGGACTCGTCCAGCCCCACCACCGCCGGGAAGGTGAAGCGTCCGGCCTCCGCGTCCGCGCCCACCGGCTTGCCCATGGCCTCCGCGCTGGAGGTCACGTCCAGCACGTCGTCGGCGATCTGGAAGGCCAGGCCCACCGCCTCACCGTACGTCACCGCGCTCATGAGCGCCGCCGCGTCGCCGCCAGCCGCCAGGACGCCCATCCGGCATGCCGCGAGGATGAGCGCGCCCGTCTTCATCCGGTGCAGCCGCAGGAGGTAGTCCAGCGCCGCGGCCCGATCCGCCGCGATGTCCAGCACCTGTCCGCCCACCATCCCGCTCGCGCCCGCCGCGCGCGCCAGCTCCGCGCACAGGAGGCCGCGCACCGGCTCCGGCCCTCCGGCGAGCACGTGGAAGGCCTCCGTCAGCAGCCCGTCCCCGGCCAGCAGCGCCAGCGGCTCGCCGTAGACCTTGTGGTTCGTGGGCCGGCCCCGGCGCAGGTCGTCGTTGTCCAGGCAGGGCAGGTCGTCGTGCACCAGCGAATAGGTGTGCACGTACTCCAGCGAGCACGCCGCATCCAACACCACGGCGCTGTCGGTGCTCGCCTTCGCCACCGCGTCCGCGAAGGCCAGGCACAGCACGGGGCGCAGGCGCTTGCCGCCCGCGAGCAGCGAGTAGCGCATGGCCTCCGCCAGCCGGGGCGGCGTGCCCGCGGGACCCAGGCGGTCCGCGCGTTCGAGCAGGAGCGCCTCCACCCGCGCCTGCTGGGTGCGCATGAAGGGTTCCAGGTTGAAAGCGGCCATCGGCGTCAGGGCTCCTTCGCCACGTCGGCGGGGATGAGTTCGCGGATGCGCTTGACGAGCGCGTCCAGCTCCAGCGGCTTCACGAAGTAGTCGGCCGCGCCGACCTCCATGCCGCGCCGCTTGTCCTCCGGGTCTCCCCGCCCACTGATGAAGATGATGGGGATGTCCCGGAACTGCTTGTTCTGCTTCACGGCCTGGCACAGCTCGAAGCCGTTGATCCAGGACATGTTCACGTCCAGGAGGATGGCGTGTGGCCGGTGCAGCTCCAGCGACGCGACGAGCCGCAGGCCGTTGGCTGCGGACATGACCTCGAACCCCTCGGCCCCCAGGGCCTCGGCGAGCAGTTCGCGCGTGTCGCGGTCGTCATCGACAATCGTAATCTTCGGCTTCGACATGCCCGGCCTCCGCCCTTCCCCAGCTGATGCCTAGAACGGGACATCGTCCTCCGGTGGCGGACGCGCCTGCGCGGTCGTCCGGGGGGCAGCCTGGGGAGCGGGCCGGGCCGCCACCGCCAGCGGCGCCACGACGTCCTGGCCGTCCTCGTCCACCAGCAGCTGCTCGATGCGCTGCTCGGCCTCCGTGAGCAGCTTCTCGCCCCTGCGAACCAGGCGGATGCCCTCCTCGAACGCCTTGAGCGACTCTTCCAACGACAGGTCGCCGCTTTCCAGCCGCGCCACCGTCTCTTCCAGGCGCGACACCACGTCTCCGTACTGCTCCGGAGCGGGCTCCACCTTGGGGTTCTTGTCCGACTTCGCCACGGCCATCCACCTCCCCGAGCGGGGCGCGGAATGTAGAGGGTGGCCCGCTAGCAGTCCACCGGGCCTTTCAGGCTGGTAACGGTCGCTTCGATTTCTTCACACCCACCCAGGGTTTTCGCCCCGTGGGCCGCCAGCTTGATGCCCAGCACGTCCCCCACCGCCACGTCCGCCGTGGAGCGCACCACGACGCCGTCCCGCTGGCGGAACGTCACCGCGTAGCCGCGGGACATCACCTTCAGGGGGCTCAGGGCGTCCAGGCGGCCCCCCAACCGTCCGAAGTGCGTCTGCGCGGACGCCAGCATGCCCCGCTGCAGCTCCAGGAGCCGCGCTCTCGCCTGGGCCACCTTCGCCCGCTCGGCCGCCACCCGCGCCGTGGGGGATTGCCGCTCCAGCCCCAGCCGCGCGTCCGCGAGCGCGCCCCGCCGCCGCGTCACGCCCGCGCGCGCCGCCTCCGACAGGCGCATGGCCAGTTTCAGCAGGTGCGCCCGCTGCTCCGACAGCCGCGTCTGGGGCCGCGCCCGCTGCAGCCGCTCCTGCAAGGCGCGCAGCGTCTCGCGGTGCTCGCGCGTGCGGGGGCGCAGCACGCGCATCATCGCCTCCACCTGTTCGGACAGGTGCAGGCGCTGGTGGTTCACCTCGCGGCGTGGATCCGGCAGGCGCGCGCGAAGCTGGCCCTGGCTCTGGCGCAGCTCCAGCACGCGGCGCTCCATGGCCCGGCGCAGCCGGCCGGACTGCGTGGCCAGCGTCAGCTCCAGATCGGCGAGCACCGGCGCCAGCCGCTCCGCCGCCGCGCTGGGCGTGGGCGCGCGCAGGTCCGCGACGAAGTCGGAGATGGTGAAGTCGATTTCGTGGCCGATGGCGGACACCACCGGCACCGGCGAGGCGAAGATGGCGCGCGCCACCCGCTCCTCGTTGAACGTCCAGAGGTCCTCCACGGAGCCTCCGCCGCGCGTCACGACGATGACGTCCACGTCGGTGCGCGAAAGCCGCTCGATGGCCCGCGCCACGTCCTCCGCGGAGCCTTCCCCTTGCACGCGCGCGTCCGCCAGCAGCACGCCCAGCCGGGGGTTGCGCGAGTGCAGCACGCGCAGGAAGTCCTGGAGCGCCGCGCCGGTGCGGCTGGTGACGACGCCGATGCGCCGGGGCAGGAACGGCACGGGCCGGGGCGGCCGCACGCGCCGGTCGCCGATGAGCCCCTCCGCCGCCAGCCGCTGCTTGAGCTGCTCGAACGCGAGCGCCAGCGCGCCCTCGCCCACCGGCTCCAGCCGGGACACGATGAGGCTGTAGCGGCCCTGCGGCTCGTACAGGTCCACGCTGCCCTCGGCCACCACCTCCATGCCGTCGCGCAGCGCGAAGCGGATCCGCGACGCCATGGACGCCCACACCTTCGCGTCGATGGAGGCGTCCGCGTCCTTGAGCGTGAAGTACCAGTGGCCGCGCGCGTTGGCGCCCCGGAAGCTGGACACCTCGCCGCGCACCATCACGCGCGGGAAGCGCGACTCCACCGTCTGCTTGATCTGCCGGGTGAGCTCGCCCACCGACAACACCGTGCGCTCCGGGCGCGGCGGCGGGGGGACGGCGGCCGGGGGGGGCGGCGGAGCGATTTCAGCCACCGGCGCGGTAGGCGGGGCCGCAGGCGGCTTGCCTCCGCTGGCGGCCTTCGCCGGCGCGGGACGCAAGGGGGGTAGCAGCGACGTGCCGAACAGGTCGCCCTGCCCCGGCTCGTCGGCCGGAGGCGGCTCCATCCCCTTGCGCTTCTTCATCGCGACAGCTTCTCGACCCAGCCCTGGGCCTTGCCGTGCAGCTCGTCGTCCGGCGGCGTCATCGCGACGACGTCGCGGAACTTGGGCAGCGCGTCCTCCGGGCTGGAGTCCTTGATGGAGTAGGCCTGCATGTACAGGTCCTTCGCCTTGCCCTTGAGGTCGTTGACGATGTTGGCGGCGCCCGTGTGGCTGGGGTCGGCCTGGAGCGCGCGGCGGGCGAACTCCATGGCGCGCGACCACTGGCCGGCGGCCTTCGCGCCCGCGGCGCTCTTGTAATAGATGTTGCCCGCGCGGGTGCCCGCGTTGCGCGCCATCTTGCTCGTGCGCCCGTCGGTGATGTCCTTGTCCAGCGCGAGCAGGCGGGTGAGGCCCTTGGCGTCCAGGTCCTCCAGCTTCTTGTAGAGGTTGCCGAACTCCGTCATCTGCCCCATCAGCTGCTTGCACTGGGGCGTCTTCGCCGAGCACGCATTGAGGATGGCCACCGCGCCGGTGATGTCCGCGTCGCGGAAGCGGTCCACCGCGGGCTCCCACGGCTTGGGCGCCGCGGCCACGCGCACGGGGTCCGGACGCGTCAGGTCCGCGATGACGCGCGCGGCGTCGTCATTGACGAGCTTGCCGTCGCGGTGCTCCGGGAAGGTCGCGAGCACGTCGTCGGTGATGGCCTTGGCCTTCTGCACGTTCTCCAGCTGGCGGGTGTCCAGCAGCCCCTTGGCCTCCTTCGTGCGCTTGTCGGCGGCGTCCGTCAGGTTCTTGCGCGCCGTCTTCAGCTGCTCGTAGAGCTGGGTGTCGCTGCTCACCTTTTCGATGGACGCCTTCGCTGCGGCCAGCTCCCCCTTGTCCAGCGCCGCCTGGGCCATGCCCAGGTGCTTCTGGTTGGGAATCTCCCGCTCCGCGGCCTTCAGGTAGTCCTCCACGCCGGGGTAGGTTGGCGCCTGCGTGTGGAGCTCCTCCAGCTTCGCCTTGGCCTGCTCCCACTGGCCCTCGCGCACCAGGTTCTTGGCCTCCTGGAAGAGGCCGCCCAGCTGCTCGCGGTACTTGCGCTGCTCCGCCTCGATGCGGCCCTGCTCCTCCTGCTGCTGCCGCATGCGCGAGCGCGCGACGCCCAGGCCCGCGAAGAGCACCACCAGCACGGCGACGCCCGCGAGCTTCATCCGCATGCGCTTGCGCTGCATCTCCGGCGTGAGCTCCGCGGCGGCCGCGGCCCGCGACGTCTGCGGGCGCGCGCGGCCCTCCCGGGGGGGACGCGATGGCACGGCCGTGGGACCGCGACCCGCCGCCGTGGACGGACGGGGCCGGGGGCTGGAGGGGGCCTGCACCTTGGCGGTGCTGTTGGCGGTGTCCTCGTAGCGCAGCTCCGAGTCGCCCAGCGTGATGACGTCGCCGTTGGCGAGGAGCGTCTCCTCGGCGATGGGCTCGCCGTTGACGATGGTTCCGTTGCCGGAGCCCATGTCACTGACCATCCAGCCGGCGGACTCCTTGCGCAGCGTCACGTGCTTGCGGGAGACGGACGTGTCCTGGATGCAGATGGGGTTGTCGGTGGCGCGGCCGACCGTGTACTCGAGCTCGGAGAGCGCGAACTCCTCGCCCTCCATGGGGCCGGCGACGACGACGAGCTTCGCGGGGCGGGCCGCGGCGGCACCGGCGGTCGACCGGCGGACCGGCGCGCGCGAACCCGTCCCGGAGGAGGGCGTACCGGATGTAGGCCGGCGGCGGGCGGGGGGAGGTGCGTTCGACATGGAGGTCACCGCGTCCTGCTGAGGGGGGCACGGGCCCTAAAGCTCGTGCTCATAGGCTTTTTCCTGCGCGAGATTGTGGCAGCGATGCTCGGCCGTAGGGAAGCGTCTCCGTACGTCTTCCAGGGTCGCGACCGCATCCCGTCGGCTGCGGAACTGAACCGCCCGCTGGAACTGCATCATCAGCTGGCTGCAGCGGTGGTCCAGCTCCGTTGAAATCTGGGCGATCCGCTCCCGGACGTCCTCGTAGAGCTCCGGCTTTTCGTCCAGCGCTTCCAGGGTGATCCACGCGGAGCGGTAGTCCTTCCACGCCTTGAACAGGTTCTCCGCGCCCACGTCCTTGAGCTCGTAGAAGCGGGCCCCCGACTTCGCGTACTCCCGGGCGTCGAGGACCAGCTGCTCCGGCGACGCCTCCGGCACCGGGATGATCTCCAGCCGCAGGTTCCAGATGCGCCACGGGTCACGGCCGGGCGGGTTGAGGGCGTTGTCGAAGAGGAGCTGGTTGTTGGCGTTGCGCCGCAGGAGGCTGGGCGGGAGGATCTGCTCCAGCTCACGCTCGGCTGTCTGGGCAGTGTCCGGGGGCACCCAGCCCAGGGACACGCCGTTGAGGGACAGGTTGACCTCGTCCCGGGCGATGTTGCTGGCCTGGTAGTGCAGCACCGCCACCGCGCGCGTGGGGGACACGAAGCGGAAGTCGAAGAGCTTGTCGTCGGCGTGGACCCAGCGCACGCCCTCGCCCAGACCGAAGGAGTCCGTCACCGGCTCCATGCCCAGCTTGAAGGGTTCGCGGCCCGGGAGCCGGATGGCCGTGGGGGACACGAGCGCCACGAGCAGCGTCACCACGGCCAGCACGGCCACGGCCGCCAGCGACGCGAAGCCGATGCGCTTGGGCAGCGACTGGCGCTGCCAGAAGAGGACGAGCTGCCCCTGGAGCGACCGGGCCAGTTGACGCCGCCTGCGGGCCTTGTCGGCGGCGGACGAGGGTTCGACCTTCGCGACGACCGTCACCGGGCCGTTGGGCACGGGCTGGACGAAGGAGTCCTCCCGGTCGGCCGGTACGGACTGGGTGGCTTCGCCCTCCCCGTTCGGAGCGGGCGCGCGGGCCAGCAGAGGGGTCTCGCCCGGAAGCGGGCCGGGGTTCAGGGTCGGGGCAGGCGCGGCCCGCTCCCTGCCGACGAACGTCACCGGCTCCGGCGGAGGCGCCACGGCCGGTGCGGCGGTGCCGGGCGCGACCTGGCCCGTGAAGGTCCCGGAGGCCCGGGTCTCCTCGGGGGCCAAGGAGAGGTCATCGTCCTGGCCGACGAAGGTCGAGGGCTCGCTGGAGTCGATCGCGGCGGCGGGAGCGCTCACGACGCGCACCGGAGGGGCCACGAGCGGGCTGACCGGGGTGATGGGCCGGAGGTCGAGGACGGTCCGCTCCTCGGGCTCCTCCATCGCCGGCGGAAGCAGCGCGGGCGAGGCGTCCTGAGGAGGCGGCGCCTTTTCCAAGGGCGGCGCTACCGGGGTCGCCGGAATCGCCATCAGCGTGCGCTCCTCGGGCTCGTCCAGCTCCGGCAGGGGCAGCACGGGCGGCGGCGCGGCGGACACGGGCGAGTCCACCGAGGCAATCGCCATCAGCGTGCGCTCTTCGGGCTCGTCCAGCTCCGGCGGGGGCAGCACGGGCGGCGGCCCGGCGGGCACTGGCGAATCCACCGAGGCAATCGCCATCAGCGTGTGCTCTTCAGGCTCGTCCAGCTCCGGGAGGGGCAGCACGGGAGGCGGCGCGGCGGCGGGCACGGGCGAGTCCACCGAGGCAATCGCCATCAGCGTGCGCTCCTCGGGTTCGTCCGGCACCACCGAGGCCAGGTCCACGGGAGGCGGTGCGACGGAAGGCCGTGCTGGAGGCGGCGGAGCCATGAGCCCCGGCGGCGTCATCAACGGCAGGCCCGGCGAGGAAGCCGCGGCACCCCGAGCCGCCGGAGCAGCGGACGCGCGCGCGGCGCCAAGCCCCAGCGAGGGACGGTTCAGCGCGGGCGCACCGACCCCAGGCAGGTTCGCGACAGCGTTCTGCTTCGCGGGAACTGGAGCCGCGACCTTCTCCGGAGCAGGAGTCGCCGCGTGGGCAGCCCCCATCGAAGCCGGGGTTCCGGCCGCGGGAAGCTCGAGCGCGGTGATGTGCGCGGGCTCCGGCGCGGACGGCCGGCCCGGTCCCGAGGCACCGACGGCCGCCAGCCCCGGCCCGGAGGCCCGGACGGAGGCGGAAGCTCCCGAAGCCGTGTTCGCCGTCGAGGCACTCAGCGCCGGGGGGCCACCAGGAGCCTTGGCCGGAGCACCCACGCCCGGAACGGCAGGTCCCAACACAGGAGGCGCGGCGGGAACCTTGCCCGAAGCAGCCGATGCGGAGGCCCCCAGCACAGGCGGCCCCACGGGAGGCTTGGGCGGAGCCGCAGCCCCCGGCGCGGAGGCACCCAGCACAGGAGGCGCGGCGGGAACCTTGCCCGAAGCAGCCGATGCGGAGGCCCCCAGCACAGGCGGCCCCGCGGGAGGCCTGGGCGGAGTCGCAGCCCCCGGCGCGGACGCTCCCAGCACAGGAGGCTTTGGCGAAGTCACCGCCCCCGGCGCTGAGGCGCCCAGCACAGGAGGCCCGGCGGGAGGCTTGGGCGGGGCCGCCGTACCTGGCGCGGAAGCGCCGAGCACAGGCACCGGCGGAGTCCGGGCCGGAGCGGCCGCGACCGGCGCTGGAGCACTGACCGCCGGCAGATCCGGAGCGGAGGGGCGCTTCGGTGTGGCGGCCGGCATCGGCATCGCCGGGGTCGCCCCACCCTTCGCGGCGGGCATGGCCATTCCCGGGCGCGGTGGAGACGCCGGCCGGGCCATGGCCGGCATCGACTGCTGGTAGCTCGTGGGCGCCGCTTCGATCTCCGCGAGCGACGCCTGCTCCAGGCCCTGCGGCGACACCTTCGCGTTGGGCGGCGCGAGCGCCCGCCGGATGGGCCGGGTGACGTCGTCGTCATCCTCCGGCGGCATCCACACGAAGGTGAACTCCACCGGCCCCACGGTGATGCGGTCGCCGTCGCGCAGCTGCTTCTCGCCGCTCAGCGGCTGGCCGTTCAGCTGCGTGCCGTTCGCGCTGCCGACGTCCTCCGCGAAGTAGCGCCCATCCCTCGCCGTGATGCGGGCATGACGCCGGGAGACACCGTGGTCATGCAGCACCAGGTCGTTCTCCGAGGTCCGGCCGATCTTCACTTCGGCCTGCTCGAAGGCGAGCTCCCGTCCGACCTGGAGCCCCTGGGTGATGGTGAGCAGGATGGGCAGAGGACTAGCCCCCGACGTTGCCGAACATGAACTGGAACACGATGGGCCCGAAGAGCACCATGAACACCGTCGGGAAGATGCAGGCGATGAGCGGGAAGAGCATCTTCACCGGCGCCTCGCCCGCCAGCTTCTCCGCGCGCTGCGTGCGGTCGATGCGCATCTGCGTGGACTGGATGCGCAGCACCTTGCCCAGGCTCGTACCCATCTTGTCCGCCTGGATCAGCGCCGTGACGAACGTCGTCAGCGGCGGCAGGTCCACGCGCACGATCATGCTCTTGAGTCCCTCTTCACGCGTCTTGCCCATCTTGAGCTGCTTGAGCACCAGCTGCAGCTCTTCACGCAGCGGACCCTGGCGGCCCTTCTCCACCACCTTCGCCAGCGCGCCCGTGAAGTCCATGCCCGCTTCCACCGACAGCGTCAGCAGGTCCAGGTTGTACGGAAGCGCGCGGCTGATGGCCAGGTGACGGCGCTTCACCTGGTCGTTCAACCAGATGAGCGGATAGAACAGGCCAATCAGCATCACCACCAGCGACCAGGCCAGGTTCGCCCCGATGCCGTTGGCGACGAACAGGCCCACCAGCAGGCCCAGGAAGGCGCTCACTTCCTGCAGCGCCATGATGTCCTCGGGCTTGTACTGGGACGGCTCGCCCGCCTTGATCAACTTGCGGCGCGTCTTGGACTCGTAGCCCGGCCACATGAAGCGCCGGTTCATCGCGCCCAGCTTGCGGATGGCGACGGAGCCCGCGCCCTTCATGCCGCCCGCGGACTCGTCGCGGACTTCCGTGAGGAAGCGCTCCAGGATGTTGGTGTACAGGCCGATGCCCAGGAACGCCACCGCGCCCGCGGTCAGCAGTGCCGAGCCGCCCATCAGCAGAAATGTCAGGACTTCCTGCACGGTGCGCCTCGTTTCAGATGTCGATGTTGACGATGCGCCGGATGATGAGGATGCCCATGATCTCCATGATGGCGATCAGGGTCACCAGGATGTAGCCGAAGATGTGGTTCATCATCGGCTCCATCAGGTCCGGACGCATGTAGTTGAGCACCATGCCCAGCACCGCCGGCATGGCCGCGACGATCCACCCCTGAAGCTTGCCCTGGGAGGTCAGCGCGTCGATCTTGCCTTCCAGACGGAAGCGCTCGCGGATCACCGTGGAGATGGTCTCGAACATCTCCGCCATGTTGCCGCCCAGCTGGCGCGCGATGTTGGTGGACACCACCACCAACTCCAGGTCGTCGCTGCCCACGCGCTTGCCCATGTTGACGAGCGCCTCTTCCAGCGGCACGCCCAGCTTCACTTCCTTCACGAAGAGGCCGAACTCCTGCGACAGGGGCGGCAGCGCTTCGCGCGCCACGTGCTCGATGGCCTGCGGGAACGTGAGGCCCGCCTTGAACGCGTTGGCCATGGCCTGCAGCGCGTCCACCAGCTGCACGTTGAACTTCTTGATGCGGCGCTTGCGGTAGTGCTTCACGAGCAGCATCGGCAGGAAGAAGCCGAAGATGGTCGCGAGCACCGCCAGGATGGGGTTGAAGATGATGTAGCTGAGGATGCCCAGAAGGCACATGCAGGCGATGTTGAGGATCAACATCTGCCGCGCGTCGATGAAGAGGAACATGTCGCTCAAGTCGTTCATCGACTTGGCGACGTACCGCTCCTGGTACTGCTCATACGCCTTCGACAGGACGCTGAAGATCACCAGGCTGAAGAAGAACACCGAGCCGGTGACGAGAAGGAGGACGATACCTGCGAGCATGGGCGCGAATCCCCGGGGGATGAGGGAGGGGTCGGCAGGGCCGCTTCAGCCTTGAAGCAAAGCGGCCCCGCGCGCGACGACTACGGAGCTCCGGCCGAGGCCTTCTCGCCGCTGCCACTGCCCTTGATGATCTGGATGATCTCCCGGCGCTTCTGCTCGAGCACACGGGTGCGCTCACCGGAGAGCAGCGTGCTGATGGTCGCGCGGCCACGCTCCTCGATGAGGTCCACGTCGTCCTCGTTGCGCAGCGACAGGGTCAGCTGCCCCAGTTCTGCCGCCAGCACCAGGATCTCCGCCTCTTCCGGCAGCACCATCAGCGAGACGTTCGAATACTCGCGCTGGTTCTCCGGGATGAGGTTGATGTTCGTGGTACCGGTGATCTTGCCCGTGGCGACCACGATGATGTTCTGCAGCAGCGTCACCGCGACGCTCTCGTCCGTCTGCGGATCGCGGAACGTGCCGATGATGTCCACGTGATCGTTGGGGCGGATCCACCCGCCCACCGCCGTGGTCTGCTTCGCCTCGATGGTGACGGCGCGCGCCTTCTTCTGCACCTTCGTGGACAGGCGCTCGGCGGCTTTCGTCGTCTCGAACTGGCTCCAGAGGATGGGGTCGCCGGCCTGCAGCGCCACCAGCACCTTCTGGTTCACGATGTAGTTGGCGGAGTCCGGCTTCACCACCGACGAGGTGACGAACTGCTCCGGCACGGAGCGCTGGGAGATCATCTCGTACGTGATGACCGACCCCTCGGGCATGTCCTGGCCCGCCACCACCACGGGCACCAGGTTCCACCCGCGGCGCACATCGGATTCCTTCTTCTTGATGGCCGAGTAGGCCACGATGCCCGCGAGCAAACCGAGCACCAGTGCGACGACGAGCGGGGTCTTACCCTTCAACATGGTTCAAAGTCCTCCAGAACGGTGGGGCGCCGTCGTGGCGGCAGGACTGCTTTGGACGAGGGGGCAATGCCAGGGCGCGAACGGGTCAAGATGTTAGCCATGCCCCAGAGCAGGTGTCAAAACCACCTCTCGTGACAAAGCGGAATCCCGGGACCTCCGGAGCTCACGGAGCCCGCCCGCCCAGGGGGGAGGACGGCTCGACGCAGCGTGCTGATCCGCGGCCTTCCGTCCCTTCAGGGGAACGGCAGGTTCAGCACGAAGTAAAACGAGTCGTAATAGATCTGGTACGCCTCGAGGAACAGGTCGATGACGTTGGTCTGCCGGTCGTCCGTCCAGCGGATCCGCACCGTGGCGCCAATGACGAGCCCGACGATCAACACCCAGTTGATCATCGAGTACTCCACCATGGCCTGGCCACGGCGGGCCCGGCGCGGGGAGCGCGGCGGCGACTTCCGGGAGCTGTTCACGGGGGGAGCGTGCACGTCCGACGTCATGGCCCCATTATCCAGGACCCGGGCCCCGGACGCATCGGTCATGTGGACTGCCGCCCTCCCCTACTGCGCGGGCTGGGAGGGGGCGGCCCTGGCCGGAGCGGACGCCGGAGCCGTGGGGGGCGAGGCCTGACGCAGGCGGCGCTGGGCCAGCTGCGCCGCGCTGGAGCCGGGGGCCTCGGAGATGATCTGCCCGCAGACGGCGGCGGCCTCCTGGGTCCGGCCCTGGACGGACTCCGACTCGCAGAGCCGTGAGAGCAGGGCCAGCCGCTCGCTGCCGCTGGCTCCGGCCGCGAGCGCGGCGCGCAGCAGCTGCGCCTCCCGGGCGCGGTCACCCTGGTTCGCTGCGGCCTGGGCCTGGGCGGACAGGTCGCGCGCCGTCATCGCCTCCTTGGACGCGGACTTCTCCAGGGGAGAAGGCTTCGCGGCCTCGGCGCGGGCGGACTCCTGCTTGGGCTTTGCGGTCGAAGGCTCCGGAGGCCGCGCACCACCGATGGAGCCGATGGAGCCCATGGCGGAGGGGGCCATGGGCGCGGCCTGGACCACCGGCGCGGAGGCCACGGCGGGAGGTGGCGGAGGCGCGCCCGCGGCCACGCTCTGCTCGTCATCCAAGCCGAGCCCACGGCCATAGGCCGCCTCGCCCAGCCGGAGGGAGTCGCCCTTCGCCTTGTCACTGAGCTTGCCCGGGGAACGCCGCGGCGCGGGCTCATCCTTCGCCACGTAGCCGTCGTCGGCCCGCACCTCCTTCGGAGGCGCCTCCATCGCGGGCGCGCCGGCCGTCGCCTGCTCGAGCGCGGCGAAGTCTTCCTCCTCGTCCCGGACGGCCTTGGACATCTTCTTCTTGGGAGCCTCTGCTTCCGCGCGGCGCTCCAGCAGCGCGCCACCGCTGCCCGCGTTCATCCAGTCCGACGGACGGGCCGCGGCGGCGCCCTTGCGCTGTGGCTTGGCCTCCACCCGATTCTTGCTGAACTCCCTCTCGCGCGGCGCGGAGGCCAGTGCGTCCGAGGCGCCTTCGGGCACGTCCACTTCGAGGGTCGCGCTCGAAGGCGCGGGGGCCAGGGCGCTCGGGGCGCGCTTGTCCTGCGTTGGCGCTTCCTGCTTCGCCGCCGCCATCGTCGGGCTGGGGGCGGCCCGCTGCGACAGGTTCGGCGACAGGTCGAGGTTCTCGCTCACCGTCAACGTCAGGAGGCCGAAGGTGCTCACCGTGGCCAGGCCCACCGCGGGCAGCAGCCAGCGGCGCCAGCGTGAGGGCTTCGGCTCGGGGCCCGCGGAGGCTCGGCGCGCGGACTGCTGCGCGTACGCGAGCAGCGACTCCAGGCCCGCGTCCGGCGCGGGCTCCGACGACAGCTGCGCCATGGTGGTGCGCACGCCGCGGATGTCCGCCAGCGCCTTCGTGCAGCGCGCGCAACCCTGGACATGCTGCTCCAGCGCCTGGGCCTCCGACGCGGGCAGCTCGCCGTAGGCGAAGTCGAGGAGCCGGTCCTCGTGCGCGTGGGCATTCTGGGCATTCATCCCGCCACCGTCCTTCCATCCTCCGACAGGTCGCCGTCCACGCCCAGCTCACCCAGGCGGCGGCGCAGGCCCTCCAACGCGTAGCGCATGCGGCTCTTCACCGTGTTCTCGGACACGCCCGTCACCTCGGCGATCTCCTTGAACGGGATGCCGCTGTACTCGCGCAGCACGAACACCTCGCGCTGCTCCTCCGGCAGGGCCGACAGGGCCCGCTCCAGGAGGGGCCGGAGACGGGCGTTGTGCGCGCCGCGCTCCGGGCTGGCCCCGGCATCCGGCAGCCCCTCGCCCAGCGGACGTCCCTCGTCGCCGTCGGCCCCCGCCGCGGGGGCTTCCAGGGACGTCGCCTGGCGGTAGCTCTCTTTGCGCGTGCTGTCCACGCAGAGGTTCCTCGCGATGGTGTACAGCCAGGTCGTGAACCGGGCCTTGGGCTCGTATTCCCGGGCGCTGCGGACCACCTTGAGCCAGGTCTCCTGCAGCACGTCCTCCGCCCGCGCCCGGTGGCCCACGAAGCGCAGGATGAAGTTGAACACCGGCGCGCGGTGCTTGCGCACCAACGCTTCGAACGCACGCGCGTTTCCCGCCTGGAAGGCGAGCATCAGCTGCTCGTCTGAGGTTTCGGGTGCCAAACTTCCCCCAGTGCCCATGAAGCCACGGGTGCCATCCCCTTCACCGCCCACGGCCTGTAACGGACAGCCGTGTGCGAAAGGTCTATTCCGGCCGTGGCCGCCAGTAAGTGGCGAGAATGACAGGGACCGCCACCCCTGTCACCAGAAGTGCCTGCGCCAGCAGCACCGCCGGTAGCGGGCGCTGCACATGCACGTACAGCGAGCGGCCGAGCCCCACTCCCAACAGGATGCCCGTCAGCGTGCGCACCGCGTTGGAACCCGAAGCGGGCCGGAAGCGTCCCACCGCCCAGTCCACGAGCGCGGGCAGCGTGAGCGCCAGCACCACCGGCACGTCCCACTCCCACCGCAGCGGCGCCTTCAGCGCGAACAGTCCGAGGAACACGGCGGCGAGCACCGGATACGTGCCCAGGCACCGCGCGCACACGCGCACGCCCGCGAGCACGTACGTGCGGTTGTACTCATCCGGGTGATGATGGCTGAGCCAGAACACCGGCACCTCCTCCGGACGTGGAAACAGCGGGCCCGTCCTGCACGTTGCGCGAATCCCCTTCGGCCAGGAAGCACGCCGCGGCGTGGCCTCCACCCAGGGGATACAGCGGGGGTGACTCGCGGCGGCAGCGCTCCATCGCATGCGGGCAGCGCGGATGGAACGCGCAGCCGGTCGGCGGCGACAGGGGCGAAGGCGGCTCTCCCGGCAGCAGGAGCCGCGCGCGGGGACGCTCCGGATCCGGCACCGGCACCGCGGACAGCAGCGCCTGCGTGTACGGATGGCGAGGCCCTGCATACAGCGACCGGGACGGCGCCACCTCCACGATGCGGCCCAGGTACATCACCGCCACGCGCGTGGACACGTACTCCACGATCTTCAGGTCGTGCGCGATGAAGACGTACGTGAGCCCGCGCTCGCGCTGCAGGTCCACCAGCAGGTTGACGATCTGCGCCTGGATGGAGACGTCCAGCGCGCTGATGGGCTCGTCCGCCACCACCAGATCCGGGCGCAACGCGATGGCACGTGCAATGCCGATGCGTTGACGCTGGCCGCCGGAGAACTCGTGCGGGTAGCGCTGGCGCGCCTCGCGGGGCAGCCCCATGGCGTCGAGCAGCGCCAGCACCTCGTCCTCGCGCGCCTTCCCCTTCGCGAGCCCGTGGATGGCGAAGGGCTCCGCGAGGATGTCCCCCACCGTCATGCGCGGGTTGAGCGACGCGTAGGGGTCCTGGAAGACGAGCTGCATCTGGCGGCGCAGCGGCCGCAACTCGCGCTGCGACAGGCCGGTCAGCTCGCGCCCGGCCACGCGGATGGAGCCGGAGGTCGGGTCGATGAGGCGCAGCACCGCGCGCCCCAACGTGCTCTTGCCGCAGCCGCTCTCCCCCACCAGGCCCAGCGTCTCTCCGCGGGCGACTTCGAAGGACACGCCGTCCACCGCGCGCACCGTGCCGCGCGTGCGGCCCAAGAGGCCGCCCTTCACCGGGAAGTGCACCTTCAGGTCGCGCACCTGGACCAGCGGTTCGCTCATGGCGCGGGCACCGGATAATGGCAGGCGGCGGACTGGCCTCCGCGCTTCGGCTCCAGCGCGGGCGTGACGCGGGCGCACAGCTCCGAGGCGCGGTCGCAGCGGTCGCGGAACGCGCACCCGGACGGCAGCGCGGTGAGCGACGGCACCATGCCGGGAATGGCCTTCAGGCGCTGACGCCCACCCTCCACCGCCGCGCCCGCGTCGTGCAGCGACGGGATGGAGCGCAAGAGGCCCGCCGTGTACGGGTGCGCGGGCCGCGCGAACAGCTCGCGCACCGGCGCCTGCTCCACGATGCGGCCCGCGTACATCACCACCACCGCGTCGCAGCTGCCCGCCACCACGCCCAGATCGTGGGTGATGAGCATCACCGCCATGTTCCGCTCGGCCTGCAGGCGCTTGAGCAGTTCCAGGATCTGCGCCTGGATGGTGACGTCCAGCGCCGTGGTGGGCTCGTCCGCGATGAGCAGCGCCGGGTCGCACGCGAGCGCCATGGCGATCATCACGCGTTGGCGCATGCCGCCGGAGAGCTGATGCGGGTACGCGTCCACGCGCTCGCCGGGCGCCGGGATGCCCACCTGCCGGAGCATCTCCACCGCGCGCTCACGCGCCTGCGCCCGGGTGGCGCCCAGGTGCAGCCGGACGCCTTCGCCAATCTGCTCGCCCACGGTGAACACCGGGTTGAGCGACGTCATGGGCTCCTGGAAGACCATGGCCACGTGCCGGCCGCGCACGCGCCGCATCTCCTTCTCCGGCAGCGCCAGCAGGTCCTCGCCCCGGAAGCGCACCTCGCCGCCCACCACGCGGCCGGGCGGCTGCGGAACGAGCCGCATCACCGACAGCGCCGTCAGGCTCTTGCCACAGCCGCTCTCCCCCACCACCCCCAGCGTGCCGCCGGGAGGAACGGTGAAGGACACGCCGTCCACCGCGCGCACCGTGCCGCGCGGGAGCGACAGCTGGGTGACGAGCCCCCGCACGTCCAGGAGCGGGGCCGGCGCGACGCCGGTCACTTCTGGGCCAGCTCCTCCAGGAACTCCGCCTCCTGGATGAGCCCCTTGCGGATGAGCAGGCGGATGAGGCTCGCGACCATGCGCGCGGGCTTCACCTTCTCCGTGTCCAGGCTGGCCTCCTCGCCGCGCGAGATGCGGTCGATGTCGTCCAGCACCGCCAGGTCCTCCTCGGAGAAGTCCGGCTTGGGCGTGAGCGCCACGGACGGCTTCACGCCCTGCGCGGCGCCGCCAAAGAGCACCACCGGCACGCGCGGCTTGCTCGGGTCCTCAGGCTCCGAAGGAGGCGGAGGCGGCGGCGGACGGGCCGCGGCGGGCGGCGGCGGCGGACGCGGGGCCTTGGGGACCTTGGGACGGGGCGTGGAGCCCAGGATGTCCTCCAGCACCTCCGCGCCGTCGGCACCCGACTCGTTGGGCGGCGGCGGCGGCAGGTCCCAGTCCAGCGTCGGCGGCGCGGGCGGACGCGGCGGCGTGGGCGCGCGCGCGGCGGCCGGAGGGGGCGGCGGCGACGGCAGGATGTCCGGCGAATCGTCCTCGTCCATGTCCATCGGTTCAGCCTCCACGATGTCCAGGGGCTCGCCCCGGCCGCGCGACAGTGCCTGCTCCAGGTCATCTGGCGCGGCGACGAACACCTTGAGCGGCTTGCGCAGCTGGAAGCGCAGCTCGTCCACCAGCATCAGGTTGCCCGGGTCTTCCACCGCGACGTGGATCTTCTCGCTGCGGCCGTCCTGCTCCGACGCGAAGAGGAGCACCCGGTGCTCGGTCTGGAAGTCCATGGACACCAGCGAGGCCACCGCATGCGGGATGTACTCGGGGAGCTCCACGAACGGCAGCTCGTGCTGCGCCGCCAGCGCCCTCGCGATGTCCCGGCCGGTGCACAGGCCCATGGACACCAGCACCTCACCCAGCTTGCGGCCCTGGCCGCGCCGTCCGGACGCGAGGGCCTGCTTCACCTGCTCGTCCGTCACCACTCCGGCCTGGACGAGGAGTTCACCAATCTTCTTGCGCATGGCCGGGGGCTACCGCTTGACCTTGGCGAGGTATTCCTCGCGGGAGAAAACGCCCTTCTCGATGAGCAGCTCCACCATGGCCTTCAGCGCCGCGACCTCCTTGCGCTGGACCTCTTCCACGCTCTTGAGCAGCTCCGCGGGGCTGCCGGAGGCCGCTCGAGGCGCCTCCGCAGGGGGGGCCTGACGGGGAGGCGGCGCGGCGGCGGGCTTGGGGGACATGGCGACGGCGGCGGCCGGGTCCAGGTCCTTGAGGTTCTTCACGACGGTGCGGCCCTGCGCGTCCACCACCTTGAAGTTGGTGTCCGCGTCCTCCAGCTCCGCCGTCTCCTCGTAGAGGCGCGCGAACGCCCGCGCCACGGAGGTGCGCCCCGCCACGTTGGCCACGATGCGGCACTTGGACAGGGCCCGCAGCTCGTCCAGCACGCGCACGTTGAGCGGGTCCGACATGGCGACGACCAGCGTCTTGCCGTCGTCGCGCAGCTGCAGCGGCACCACGGAGAAGTCGCGCGCCGTCTGGGCCGGAATCTTGGCCTTCACGTGCGGCGGGACCATCTGCACGGAGTCCAGGTTCACCGCCGGCATGCCCAGCTGCTTCGACAGGGCGCGCACGAGGATGTCCTCGGAGACGAGGTTCATCCGGACGAGGATCTCGCCCAGCTTCCCGCCCCACTTGGCCTGCTCGGCGAGCGCCGCCTTGAGCTGGCTCTCCTGCAGGACGTTCGCCTTGATCAGCAGTTCTCCAAGCTTGATCTGTGCCATGTCGTGCGCGCCATAGTACCCGGTTTGCGCCGGGACGCTGCCTTTCGACGCCTGGAAGCTCAGGAACCCGGCGCGGGGGGCGGCTGAGACACCGGCCCCTCCGGGCGGACCTCCTGGCCCCGGGCATCGACGTCCACCACCTTCGCCCCCTCGGGCGCGCCCAGCTCGTAGAGCGTCAGGTCCGGGCGGCCGTTGAGGCGGATGTCCGTGTACTTCAGGTCCAGCTTGGTGCCCGCCGAGGCGGCGACCAGGTGCACCTTGTTGGGAAAGAGCTGGTCGTCCCGCAGCTCGAAGTCCTCGAACGCCAGGTCGTAGCCCGGCACGCCCCGGACCTCGCTCTTCACCACGCGCAGGTGCTTGGGATCCACGCGCAGTGTCTGCGTGGCCGGGCCCCGCTGGAGCTTGAGCACGTACACGCGCTCCTTCTCGTCCAGCTCCAGGGTCATGGACTCCGGCGGCAGGAGGGGGACCTGCCCCAGCATCACCGCCACCAGCTCCTCGCTCGGCAGGACGACAGGCAGGAAGCGGGACACGTTCTCCGCGCTGGCCGGGCCCTGGAGGTACGTGTTCTGCCCCGCCTGGTAGATGCCGAAGCGCTCACCATTGGAGACGAGCGAGGCCACCGGGCGGTTGAAGAAGTCGTACGTCTCCAGGTGGATGAGGGCCGGGCGGGTGATGGAGAGGTACGTGGAGAGCGTGCCGCTGCCCTGGGGCGAGTCCACGTGCAGCTTGGCGTCACCCTCCAGGTTCACGACCTTCGCCTGCCGCTCGCGCACGTGCTGGTAGAGCGTCTGGGCGTCCTCGATGCGGCCCTCCGGACCGAACTCGAGACGTTTGGGGCAGGCCGAACAGAGGAGGACCAGGAAGATTGCGGCGGCTGCGCGGTTCATATGTCCTAGTGTGAGCCAGGGCCGCCTGCCCGGTCATCCATCATGAGCCTGAACGATCTACTTCATTACCTTCGCCTGGGCGGCGTCACCCTCGCCCTCCTCCTGGGCGCCTCCGTGGTGGCCCTGGGCGTGGCCATCGAGCGGCTCATCGCCCTCTGGGGCGTGAGCGAGCGCTCCCGCAACCTGGGGGAGATCGTCCAGAAGCACCTCCTCCGGGGGGACATGGCCGCCGCCCGCACCGCCGCCGAGCGCTCCGACGCCGTGGCGGCCGACATCTTCCTCGCCGGGTTCGACCGCTGGGAGCGCTCCCGCTCCACGGGCGGCAACGGCATCGAGACCGCCGTGGAGCGCGAGCGCGCCCAGGTGGGGCTCAAGCTGCGGCGCAACCTGTGGCTGCTCGCCACCATCGGTTCGACGACGCCCTTCGTGGGCCTCTTCGGCACCGTGGCCGGCATCATGCGCTCCTTCAAGGACCTGGGCGTGGACGTGGAGGCCGGCGGCACCGGCGGCTCCGCGGCCGTGATGACGGGCATCTCCGAGGCGCTCGTCGCCACCGCCGTGGGCATCCTCGTCGCCGTGCAGGCGATGGTCTTCTACAACTACTTCCAGGCCCGGCTGTCCCGCGTGCTGGTGGAGCTGCGCCTGTTGGGCGACGAGTTCGCGGAGGTCCTCAAGGAGCGCTCCGCCGGCGGCCCTCTGCCGGAAACCACACAGCCCCCGCGCGAGAGCGCCACGCCCCCGGCTCCGCAGCCCGCCCCGTAAGGAGACACGCCCACCATGGCCATGGGAAAGACGCCCGGCTCGGGCGACGACGAGGTGGAGGGCGCGGGCTTCGCGGAGATCAACATCACGCCGCTGACGGACGTGATGCTCGTGCTGCTCATCATCTTCATGGTGACCAGCTCGGTCATCACCCAGCAGGGCCCGGGCGGCGGCGCCAAGGCGGGCCTCAAGGTGAACCTGCCCAAGGGCGGCGCCGCGGACGTCACCGCGCGCACCACGGACCTGTCCGTGGCGGTGCTGGCGGATGGCCGCTTCGTGCTCGCGGGCAACGTCGTCGCGGAGGCCGAGCTCAAGCAGGCCTTCGACGCCGCGAAGAACCAGAACCCCGACACCGTGGTGATTGTCCAGGCGGACGAAGGCGTCCCCCACGGCACCGTGGTGCAGGTGATGGAGCTGGCGAAGAAGGCCGGCCTCGCGCAGCTGGCCATCGGCGTGCGCGAAGGAAACTAAGCAAAAGGCCCCCCGGCGCATGTGCCGGAGGGCCCTTCTCACATCAGTTGCTCGAGCCGGGGCTCAGACGCCGCCGAACGCCGCGTCGGTGATGTCCATCGGGGACGTGTCCTCGGTGGCGATGAGGCGCGCGGCGTACTCCACGTTGGGCAGCACGTTGCGCGCGTACCACAGGGCGCTGAACTTCTTGCCCTCGTAGAACGCCTTGTCCGGGTGGTCGGCGGCCACGTTGGCGGCGGCCTTCTCCGCGATGACGGCCGCGTCCAGCAGCAGCCAGCCCACGGCGACCTCGGACATCATGTTGAGGAAGCGGTTGGCGGACAGGGGGATGAGCGGGAAGCGGCCCGCGTCCTGCGACCAGCCGAACAGCGCCATCGCGCTGGACATCAGGCCTTCCTGCGCGCCGGCCAGCGTCTTCACGGCCTCGCCCAGCACCGGGTGCTCGCGGTGCGCTTCCACGAAGCTGCCCACGTCGCCCATGAACTGCTGGAAGTGCGCGCCGCCCGCCTGGCCCATCTTGCGGCCGACCAGGTCCATGGCCTGGATGTGGTTGGTGCCCTCGTAGATGGAGAAGATCTTCGAGTCGCGCGTGTACTGCTCCACCGGGTAGTCCTGGATGTAGCCGGCGCCGCCGTACACCTGGATGGCCTGCGCGCAGAGGCGGAAGGCCTGATCCGAACCGTAGGACTTCACCAGCGGCGTCAGCACCTCCACCTGGCCCTTGTGGTAGGTGGCAGCGTCGTCGTCCTTGCCCGCCAGCTGCTTCGCCTTGTCCAGGTGCATGGCCAGCTTGATGACCAGCGCGCGGATGCCCTCCACGTGCGCCTTGATGTCCAGCAGCATGCGGCGGACGTCCGGGTGCTCGATGATGGAGGCGCGCGGCGCGGACGGGTCCTTCCACTTGGTGAAGTGGGAGCCCTGCTTGCGGTCCTTCGCGTAGTCGAGCGCGTTGTAGTACGCGGCCGACGCCAGGCTCACGCCCTGGATGCCCACGGCGATGCGCGCGCCGTTCATCATCTTGAACATCTGGCTCATGCCCACGTGCTCGACAGTGCCCACGAGCTCGCCCAGACAGCCGTCGTTCTCACCGAAGTTGAGGACACAGGTCGCCGAGCCGTTGATGCCCATCTTGTGCTCGATGGACGCCACGGTCACGTCGTTGGACTGGCCCGCGGAGCCGTCCTCGTTGATGCGCAGCTTGGGGACGATGAACAGCGACAGGCCCTTGGTACCCACCGGGGCGCCGTCAATGCGCGCGAGCACCAGGTGGATGATGTTCCCGGCCATGTCATGGTCGCCGCCGGAGATGAAGATCTTGGTGCCCTTGATGCTGTAGGTGCCGTCCGCGTTGCGCTTCGCGGTGGACTTGGCGGCGCCCACGTCGGAGCCGGCATGCGGCTCGGTGAGGCACATGGTGCCGCCCCACGTGCCGTTGAGCATGCGCTCCACGAACTGCTTCTGCTGCGCGGGGGTGCCGCACTCGGCGATGACTTCCGCCGCGCCGAACGCCAGGCCCGGGTACATGTTGAAGGCCGTGTTGGCGCCGGAGAGGATCTCCTCCACCGTCACCTGGAGCATCATCGGCGCGCCCTGGCCGCCGTGGTCGGGGCTCACCGCCACCGTCTTGAAGCCCTGCTCGTAGAGCTTGCCCCACGCGTCCTTGAAGCCCTTGGGCGTGTAGACGGAGCCGTTCTCCACCCGGCAGCCCTCACGGTCACCGACCGAGTTGAGGGGCCCCAGCACCTCGCGCGCGAAGCGGTAGGTCTCCGTGAGGACCGCCTTCGCCTCGTCCGGACCCCAGGCGTCGTAGGGGGCCGTGCCCGCCACCTGGCCGAAGCCGAACTGCTCGAACAGCGTGAAGAAGATCTCTCGAAGGTCGGTCTTGTAGGTGTTGATGCCGGCGGACATGGCCACTCCTGCGTAGGGGCTCGCTGCCTGCCTGCTTCCCGCAGGGCGGGAAAAAGTAAGGGTCAGCGGCCCATGTGACGCAGGAAGTGTGGCGTCGACTGATTTTTGAGTCAACCCAAGATGACACCCCGCGTTGACGAGCGGTCGAAGCCGCCCTTCTCGAACGCGGGATTTCGCCTTGGAACGCCCCTGGAAAGCCTACTTCTTGGCCTTCTTCGCGGCCGGGAGGGACGCCGTCTTGGCTGCCGGCTTCTCCCGGGGGGCGGTCTTCTTGGACGAGGCGCCGGAGCGGGGCTCGTCCGTCTCCTCGTCATCGTCCTCGTCGTCCTCGTCCCGGTCGCGTTCCGGGGCGGCGGGCGGCGGAGCGCTGGTGGCGGCTTCCGGGGCGGCGGGCGCCGGGACGACCAGGCTCTCGCGCGGCACCTCCACCACGATGGGGGACTGGCCGGAGCGCTGTCGGTTCTCGTCCTCCAGCGAGTAGAAGAGCTGGATCTGCGAGCCGCCCTTCATGACGAGCTCGCCCTTCTGGTTCTCCGCCCAGAGGTCGATTTCGACGAAGTACCGGCCGCCGGAGCCGTGGCGGTCGCTCACGCGGCCCTTGCAGACCACGGTGTCGCCCGGCCACACCATCTTGATGAAGCGGACGTTGTAGCGCCGCAGCTGGCCGCCGCGGGCCCAGTCGCTGATGAGCTGGCCCAACATGCCCATGACGAGCATGCCGGGGGCGTAGACGGACGGCATGCCCACGCTCTTGGCGTAGAGCTCGTCCACGTGCACGGGGTTGTAGTCGCCGGAGGCGCCCGCGTAGCGCGACAGCTGGACGCGGTCCACCGGGGCCTTGGCCAGCGCCGGCAGCTCGTCACCGACGCGGATGGATTCGAAGTAGAGCTTGCGCGCGGGCATCAGGCGTTCTCCTTGGCGGCACGCACCACGAGGGTCCGGCGGGCGCGGAAGACGAGGTTGCCCTCTTCGTCCCGGCCTTCGTCCTCGATGACCGCGATGTCCATCTTGCCGGACATGCCCGGCCGCTCGAAGACGTCCGACACGCGGGTGGACACGTAGATGCGGTCCCCCGCGAAGATGGGCCGCTCGTAGTCGAAGCCCTGCTCGGCGTGCAGCAGGCTCTTGATGCCCACCCCCAACAGCTCCCGGAGGTCCGCGGCGGAATGGAACGACGCGGGGAACGTGGGCGGCGCGACGATGGTGGGGTAGCCCGAGGCGCGGGCGTACTCCTCATCGTAGTAGATGGGATTGTAGTCGCCGATTGCCTCGGCGAAGCGCCGGATGGCGCCCTTCTCCACCTCGTTGAGCGTCGGCGGCGAGGCGCGGCCAATCGCGTTCTTGTCCAGCATTTCCCTCTCCTGATGAGTCTTCAGCGTCCTGACGGAAGCTCGAGCACCGTCAGGAGCCCGGCCTCCGCGGCCGTCAAACGTGGCGCGGCATTCACCAGCGCGTTCGCGGTGGCCCGGTCGCCCGCCACTCCCCCCGGTATCTCCAGCACCAGCTTGGGATCCGCGTCGATCTCAATGCGATCCCGTGGGTTGTCCGCCCCTACCGCGATGGTCAGCTCCAGGCGGACCCGCTCCTGCCCCTCCTCCAAACCCACCACGGACTGGAACATGCCCGCGACGCGGCCTTTCTTCACGACAAATGCGCCGCCGGTGATGTCCTCCTCGGCGAACACGGGAGTCACTTCCTCCTCGAAGTCGTCACAATCCAGGCCCAGCCCCACCGCCGCCAGCGCCGCGGACTCCACCAGCCCCACGTGGCCCAGCTCCTCGCGGTCCACCAGGTCGAAGAACTCCTCCTCCGTCAGGCCCGCGCCCACCTTGCGCTGCAGGGCCTCACGGCGCGTGCGGGCGTCCACCACGCGGCTGGCCAGCACCTTGCGCACGGGGCCGCACACCTGACCGGCGGTGGCCACCAGGCGGTCCAGCACGAAGCCCGGGTTCACGCCCGTGCCCACGATGGCGACGCCCGCCTTCTCCGCGGCGCGCTCCAGCTTCTCCGCCAGCTCCGGGTACTTGAGGTGGGGGAACGCCAGCTCCTCGCAGGTGCTGGCCACCGGAAGGCCCAGCTTCAGCGCGTCCAGCAGCTGATCCATCACCTGGGCGAGCCGCGAGCTGGTGGCGTGCAGCACCACCACGCCCTTGCGGCGCCCCACGGCCTTCTCCAGCGAGTCCGCGACCTTGAAGCGCGGGCCGGCCTGCCCCAGCACGTCGCCCAGGGGACGACCCACCAGGGAGGGCTGCGAGTCCACCGCGCCCATCAGCTCTACTTCGGGGGACGACAGGGCTGCCCTGGCAATCTCCTGCCCGATGAACCCCAGCCCCATCACCACCACCGGCACCGGCCCATCAGGGGCTCTAGCCATCGGAGATTGCTCCCGAATTCCAAGGGGTTACAGCCATTTACGTTGGGTAGGAGGCCACCATAGAACACGGCTCGACGGGCAGGCAAGCAGGACGTGGAGTCCCGCGACCGCCCGTTAGGGGGAAAGTTCAAGAATTCCGGTAGTTTGGCGGCACTGGAAAGCTTGGGGGGGCCTGTTTGCCCGTATGTGGACCAGCTATAAGAGACTGAGAAAAACGCAGCCCACTCGCTCGGAGCGTATCAGCCCATGGCCCGAATCCTCGTGGTGGACGACGACGTGCTCATCCTCGCGGCGCTGTCCCGGATCCTCCACGCGGAGGGTTACGAGGTCGTGACACACAGCGACCCGGTGGTGGCGGCGCGGGAGCAGGGGTTCGACGTCGTCCTGACGGACTTCATGATGCCGTACCTCAACGGCATCGAGCTGTTGTCGGCACTGCGGGAGAAGAACCCTCGCGCGGTGCGGCTGATGCTGACGGCGGCGGCGGACTTCAAGACGGCGTCGGAGGCGGTGAACCGGGGCGAGGTCTTCCGGCTTCTGGGCAAGCCGTGGGCGCTGAGCGAGCTGACCAGCAGTGTGCGGCAGGCCATCGAGCACCACCGGCTGGTGGCGGCCAACGAGCGGCTGACTCGCGAGGTCGCGGAGAAGAACGCGGAGCTCCTGGCCATCAACGAGGGCCTGGAGCGCCGGGTCATCGAGCGCACCACGGGACTCCTGGACGGGCTGATCAGCGCGCTGGACTACCGCGACACGGAGACGCAGTGGCACTCGCGGCGCGTGTCGCTGTACGCGCGGCGGCTGGCGCAGGAGATCGGCCTCACCGGCCCGGCGCTGGACGTGGTGGAACAGGGCGCGCTCCTGCACGACATCGGGAAGATTGGCGTGCGGGACTCCATCCTGCTCAAGCCCGGGCCGCTCACGCCGGACGAGTGGGTGGAGATGAAGCTGCACCCGGAGTTCGGCTACCGGATGCTGGCGAAGATGCCGTACCTGCACGAGGCGGCGCTCATCGTCCTGCAGCACCAGGAGCGCTGGGACGGCAAGGGCTATCCGCTGGGGCTCAAGGGCGAGGAGATCGTCATCGGGGCACGCATCTTCTGCCTCGTGGACACGCTGGACGCCATCACCTCCGACCGGCCCTATCGCAAGGGGCGCCCCATGAGCGTGGCGCGCGACGAGGTCCGCCGCTGCGCGGGCACGCAGTTCGACCCGATGCTCGCGGAGGCGTTCCTCGGTCTGCCGGAGACGGAGTGGGCCCGCATCCGCCGTGAGGTGGAGGTGATGGAGGAGGCGGAGAGCCACCGCTGGACGGGCGCGAAGCTCAACGCCCAGGGCGAGCCCGTGCCCGCGCGCGCCGCCGGGGCCTGACGCGCGAGGGGCCCGCCTCAGGGGGCGCGGGTGCCGACGATGACGTCGTCGATGATCGTGCCCTCCAGGAGCGCGTCCACGACGTCCATGCCTTGAATCACTTCACCGAAGGCCGTGTAGCGACCGTCCAGATGGGGCTGCGGTGAATGCGTGAAGAAGAACTGGCTGCCGCCGGTGTCCTTGCCCGACAGCGCCATCCCCACCGTGCCCCGCGCATACGGCCGGCGCGTCATCTCGCAGCGGATGGAGTAACCGGGGCCGCCCTCCCCGTCTCCGCGCGGATCCCCGCCCTGCGCGACGAAGTCCGGCACCACGCGGTGGAAGGTGATGCCGCGGAAGTAGCCCTGCTTCGCGAGCGCCATCAGGTTGCCGCCCGTGAGCGGCGCGTCCGGATCCAACAGGACGGTGATGTCGCCCTTGCGCGTGCGCAGCGTGAGCGTCGTGCCCGGGGGCGCGGCCGGCGGACGGTACGTCTCCGGAGGCAGCTCCACGCGGGCGGAGCGGACTGGCGCGCCCGTGAGAGACGTGAGGGACTCGGCCGCGACCCGGCGCACGTTCGCGTGTGGATGCGTCAGCCATTCGCGCAGGCGGGGTTCCGCTGCCTGCCCCTGCAACGCGACGAGCGCGCCGGCCACCGCCTCCGCCAGGTCCGGCTCCTTGGGGACGCGGTCGGCCAGGGCCTGCACCGCGGTCAGGGCTTCTGCGTCCTTCAGCTTGCCGGCGGCGGCCGCGGCCAGCCCCGCCACCACCGCGTCCCCTCCTCCGATGAGCGCGCGAATGGGCGCCATCGCTTCGGGCACGGGGCGTTCGGAGAGGGCGTCCAGCGCGGCGCCGCGCACGATGGGGCTCACGTGGTTCAGGTAGGGCACCGCGAACGCAGCGCCGGTGGGCTGCCCCTTGAACTGCGCCACCTCGTGCAATCCCAGCGCGAGTGAACGGGCTTCGGGGACGCGGCCGTAGCCGCACTGGAGGACCTGCTCCAGCGTGCCCAGCTGTCGGTCCATCGCCGCCGCGAAACGGCAGTCCAGCCAGGCGAGGTCCGCGTGGGCTTCGTCGGACACGGCGGTGCGGTCTGCCTCCGCCAGCGCACTCCTCATGCGCGACAACACCGGCCGGCCCTGGAGCGGAAGTCCCTGCTGTGCCACCGCCAGCAACGCGTGGCCCTGCGCCGCCTTTCCCTCCGCGACCTGCTTCGCCCGGTACACCTGGCCTTCCAGCGCGAGCAGCGGATGACAGGGCGAGCCGGCCTCGCACTTCGCGGCGACCTTCGCCAGCGCACGCGCCGCCTCCGCCGACACGCGGGGCGTGGCGTCGCCCAGCGACAGGTTCAGCGCCACCCAGTCCCGCGGGCTGCCCACATCGCCCAGGCCCTTCACGCAGAGGGCCATCACATCCGGATGCCCGTTCGCCAGACAGGATTGGAGCGCATCCACGGCGTCCGGCCGCTTCGACGCCGCCAGGAGGTACGCCCCGGCGAGGTTCACCTCGCTCCGCTCGCGGGGCTTCAGCAGCGCGCGGATCGTCTCCAGGGGGATGTTCGCCACGGCCGCTGCTCCGGCCTTGCGCGCGGCCACGCCCAGCGCCGTCGCCGCGGCCTCGGACCAGGGGCCACTGGCCGGAGAAAGCCGGGCCGTCAGCACCTCCACCGCGCCGGGCGTGGCCAGCTTGCCCAGGGATTCCAGCAGCGTGATGCGCACCCAGCCGTCGGCTTCCGTGGCCTCGGCGCGCACCAGCGCTTCCGTGAGCGCCGCCCGTGCATCCTCCGGCAGCGGCTCCCACGACTGCGCCAGCTCACCCGCCGCGAAGGCGGCCTCGTCGCGCACGGCCTTGTCCGGCGCCGTCAGCCCGGAGAGGACGGTGTCCAACGTCGCCACGTCCTGGATGCGCGCCAGGGCCCGGAAGGCTCGCACGCGCACGGCCACTTCCGGCGCGGCGGTGGCGAGCCGCACGAGCTCACCGCCTCCCATCGAGCGGCGGTCCTCCCAGTCCTGGATCCGCGCGATGACCTCGGAGGGCTCGACCTGGGGCGGAGGCACGTCGGGCGTCGGCACCGAGCGCACACAGGCGCTCACGAGGAGGAAACCGGCGGACACGGCGGCGGGCAGGCGGGCCATGCTCGAATTGGCTAGGTCAATTCCCCGCGAAAATCCAGGGGTTATGCCGCTGAACAGGTTTGACAGCCGCGCGCCGGGGCCGGGAAGATATCGGGCCGTTTCCCCCCTCCCGGAGCACCGGCCCTGAACTGCCCAGGCTGCAATCGCAAGGTCGCGGAAGACACCGCCATCTGCCCCCACTGCGACCACATCATCGACGAGTCCTTCCTTGGGGGAACCGGGGATGAGGGGAACTCCGGCGGTGAGGACGAGAGCACCGGCATCCGTCCTCCGCCGCGCTCGCGGCCCCCTCCGGCCCGCGCGGCTCCGGAGCCTCGTGCACGCCCTGCTCCGGCCCGCGCCAGGACGGGCGCCCGCCCCGCCGCGCCGCCGCCGAGCGACGACGCCACCAACGTGCGCAGCATGGACGACATCGCCCGGGAGAAGGCCCAGCGTGCCGCTCCTCCCGCCCGGGGCGGTGGCGCCGCCAAGGCCGCTCGCGCGCCGGCCCGTCGCGCCCCGGCGCCCGCTCCCGTCGAGGAGGAAGAGGACGACTCGGGCGACGCGGTGGCGGACCCCTGGTCCCGCGAGGCCCGGGAGCTGGAGTCGCCCCGCTCGCCCATCGATGATCCGGAGGTCCTGCTGGACGACGCGCGCTCGTTCCTGCGCGAGCTGGAGGGCGGCGACCGCATCGCGTTCTGGGGCGCGACGCTGGTGGTGCTCTCCTGCTTCATGCCGTGGAAGGAGACGGCGGCGGACGGCGACTTCCTGGGCCTCATCAGCCTGGGGTTCATCTCCTTCCTCTTCGCCGTGGCGACCATGGTCTTCGTGGGCCTGCGGGCGCGTCAGGTGATGACCTGGGTGAACCCCATGCTGCCGTGGGGCGCGCAGATGGTCTGCAGCGTGGTGACCCTCATCTGGTCGCTGGTGTTCCTGAAGCTGTCCTCGGACACCACGCTCGTGCCGTCGCCGCTCGGCAACTCGGAGATGATGAACTCGTCGCCGAGCATCGGCTGTTTCCTGGGCATCCTCGGCGGCGTCATCGCGGTGCTGGGCACCTTGATGGGCCTGAAGCGCCAGGAGTAGGCCCGCGAGGATTTCGCTGCCGCGCCGGGCGTGAGGCGGGCTACCGTCGCCCGCCACCATGTCCGACGCCACGCCCCTCTCCCGCCTCCTCGACGCGCTGGGCTCGGCTGTCGTGGGCCAGCCCCGCGTGCTGGCCGACCTGGTGACGGCCTTCCTCGCGCGCGGCCACGTGCTGCTGGAGGGCGTGCCCGGGGTCGCCAAGACGCTCACCGCGCGCAGCATGGCGGGGGCGCTGGGCCTGTCCTTCTCCCGCGTGCAGTTCACCCCGGACCTGATGCCCGCGGACATCCTGGGCACCAACGTCTTCCAGCCGCAGGAGCAGACCTTCCGCCTGATGAAGGGCCCCGTCTTCACGGAGGTCCTGGTCGCGGATGAGATCAACCGCACGCCGCCCAAGACGCAGGCGGCGCTCCTGGAGGCCATGGAGGAGCGGCAGGTCACCATCGACGGCGTCACCCACGCGCTGCCGCCGCACTTCTTCGTCGTCGCCACGCAGAACCCGCTGGAGCTGGAGGGCACCTATCCCCTCCCGGAGGCGCAGCTGGACCGCTTCCTCATGCGCGTGCGCGTGGGCTACCCGGATGGCGACGCGGAGACGTCCCTCCTGCGCGCCTTCCACCAGCGCGAGGGCCGGCCGCCCGGCGTGTCCCGCGTGCTGGACGCTGGCACGCTGACGGAGCTGCAGGACCGCGCCGCGCGCGTCGCGTGTGACGACTCCATCCTCCAGTACGTGGTGCAGCTCGTGCGCGACACCCGTGCACATCCTCGCGTGCGGCTGGGCGCGAGCCCCCGCGCCGCGCAGGCCCTGCTCGCGGCGGCCAAGGCGCACGCGGCGCTCCGGGGCACCGACTTCGTCACCCCGGACGACGTGAAGGCCGTCACGCCCAGCGTCCTCAACCACCGCCTCCTCCTCAAGGCCGAGGCGGAGGTGGAGGGCGTCACCGCGGATGACGTGCTGAAGCAGATGCTCGAACGGGTGCGAGTGCCCCGGTGAGCCTCGGGCGTCCGGTCCCCAGCGGCCTCGCCGTGGCGCTGTTCGCCGGGGCGCTCGTGCCCGCCGCGCTCGCGGTGGCGAGCCCTGCCTTCGGGTGGCTGGCGCTCGCGGTGGACGTGGCCGTCCTGCTCCTGTGCGCGGTGGACTTCCTGCGCGCGCCGCATGCGCATGACATCGACGCGCGCCGCGAGGTGGAGCCCATCCTCTCCTCCGGCGTGGACAACACCGTGCGCTGGGAGCTGCGTTCACGCACGGACCGGCCCGTGAGAGGCGAGCTGCGCGACGAGCCGCCCCTGGACGTGGAGAGCCACGGCCACCGTCAGCCCTTCACGCTGGAGCCGAAGGACGCCACGCGGCTGACGTACCGCGTGCACCCTCCCTCCCGGGGCGACGCGCGCTTTGGCGACGTGAACCTGCGCCTGATGGGGCCGCTGGGCCTGTGCTCGCGGCAGGTGCGGCTGCCCGCGGGCCAGGACGTGAAGGTGTATCCGGACCTGCGCGCTCTGTCGCGCGAGGCGCTGACGCTGGCGCGCGCGTCGGAGGCCGTGTCCGCGCGCACGCTGCTGCGCAAGTCCGTGGAGGGCCGTGAGTTCGAGTCGCTGCGCGAGTACCGCCCCGGCGACGACTACCGCCACATCGACTGGAAGTCCTCCGCGCGCCACGGCCATACGCTGGTGCGCACGTGGCAGCCGGAGCGCAACCAGCCGGTGCTGCTGCTGTTGGACTGCGGCCGTCACATGGCGGGCCGGGTGCAGGGGCGCAGGAAGCTGGACCACGCGGTGGACGCGGCGCTGCGGCTGGCGCGCGTGAGCCTGGACGCGGGGGACGTGGTGGGCGTGCTCGCGTTCGCCAGCGACGTGCGCACCTTCCTGCCCCCACGAAAGGGCGCGGAGCACCTGCGCCTCATCACCGAGTCCCTCTACCGCGCGGAGGCCGGCCTGGAGGAGAGCGACTACGGCCGCGCGTTCGACTTCGCCTTCGCCCGCCAGACGCGCCGCGCGCTGGTGGTGCTCTTCACCGACCTGGTGGACCCGGATGCGTCCTCCGCGCTCCTCACGCGCACGCTGGCCCTGCGCCCCCGGCACCTGCCCGTCGTCGCGTCGCTCCTGGACGAGGACCTGGAGGCCGCCGCCACGGACGTGCCCGGCGACGCGACGTCCGCCTACGCGCGGCAGGCCGCCTCCCGCATGGAGTCCGAGTACCGCCGCACCGCCACCACGCTGCGCGACGCGGGGGCACTGGTGGTGCGCGCGCCGGCCCGCGGCTTCGGCGCCGCTGCACTCAACGTGTACCTGGACGTGAAGGCGCGCGGGCGGCTCTGAGCGCTCACGACGCATTCGTCAAGCCCTTTGAGACATTCCAGCGCTCGCGCGCGCATGCGTCGCTCCGCCGAACAGCACGCTTGCCAATCGCGCGGAGGCCGAGTTTTCGGCCTCGGGGAGGACCCCCTTTACAGATGCGGATCGCTCCCCAGAATGGCGCGCCTCAACTGTTCGCGCGCACGCGCGCACGCTCCAAACCGGACGGGAGGCGGGACTTGGCGGAGGTCGCGAGGGGTTTGAAGCTGGAAGTGGAAGCGGACGCCGCGGCCATCGCGGCCCGTGCCGCGGAGGAGCTGGTGGAGGCGGGGCTGACGCCCTTCCACGAGCGGCTCCTCGCCGAGGAACTGCTCGCGCGCAGCGGTGACACGCAGCAGCGGCTGGCGAACGCGCTGGCCGAGGCGAAGGTGGACCTCAACCCCCACCAGGTCGAAGCCGCGATGTTCGCGCTGGACGCGCTGTCGCGCGGCGGCTGCATGCTCGCGGACGAGGTGGGCCTGGGGAAGACCATCGAGGCGGGCCTCGTCGTCGCCCAGCTCATGGCGGAGGGCAAGAACCGCATCCTCATCCTGGCCCCGGCGGTGCTGCGCGCGCAGTGGAATGCGGAGTTGCGCGAGAAGTTCGACCTGGACAGCGTCCTCGTCGACGGCCGCGACGTGAAGAAGCACAACAACTGCTTCGATCAGCCCTTCCCCGTCATCTGCTCGCACCCGTTCGCGGCGAACCGCTCCGCGCTCGTGGCGGAGATTCCGTGGGACCTGATCATCATCGACGAGGCCCACCGGCTCCGGAACGCGCACCGCCCCAACAACAAGACGGGCCAGGCGCTGCGTGCGTCGCTGGCGGGCCGCCCCAAGCTGCTGCTCACCGCCACCCCGCTCCAGAATGACCTGATGGAGCTGTTCGGCCTGATGTCGCTGCTGGACGAGCAGATCCTGGGCCCCGAGCACGCCTTCCGCAGCCGCTACCGCGCGGACGAGGGCGGCGGCATGACGGAGGCCGCCGCGTGCGAGCTCAAGGAGCGGCTGGCCCCGGTGGTGCAGCGCACGCTGCGCCGCCAGGTGCGCGAATACGTCCGCTACACCAACCGCCGCAGCATCGTGGAGGACTTCCACCCGTCCCCCCAGGAGCACGACCTCTACGAGAAGGTCAGTGAGTACCTGCAGCGCTCGGAGGCCGCGGCCATCGAGCCGGGCAAGAAGACGCTCCTGACGCTGTGCTACCGCAAGCTGTTGGCCTCCTCCACGTTCGCCATCGCGCCCACGCTGCGGCGGCTGTCGGAGAACCTGGAGAAGCGCCTGACGGCCGCGCGGCTGGGACAGCAGGCCCTGTCGCTCTTCGAGCCGGAAGAGGCCAAGCAGTTCGTGGAGGAAGGCGAGGAGTGGTCCGACGACCCCGCCAAGGCGCCCCAGGTCCGCACGCTGGAGCAGGAAGTCTGGGAGCTGCGCCAGTACGCGGACCTCGCGGACTCCATCCGCATCAACGCCAAGGGTGAGGCGCTCAAGCGCGCGCTGGACCGCACCTTCGCGGTGATGCGCACGCACTCCTGGCCGGAGAAGGCGCTCATCTTCACGGAGTCCAAGCGCACGCAGCAGTACCTCTTCAACCTGCTGTCGGAGCACGGCTACAAGGACAAGATCTCCCTGCTCTCCGGCGACGCGGGTGGCACGCCCGAGGAGCGCCGGGCGCTGGTGGAGGAGTTCCGCCACAAGACGCAGATCCTCATCTGCACGGAAGCGGGCGCGGAGGGGCTCAACCTCCAGTTCTGCAACCTGGTGGTGAACTACGACCTGCCGTGGAACCCGCAGCGCGTGGAGCAGCGCATCGGGCGGTGCCACCGCTACGGCCAGCAGCGCGACGTGCTGGTGGTGAACTTCCTCAACCGGCAGAACGCGGCGGACGCGCGCCTGTTCGAGCTGCTGGAGAAGAAGCTCAACCTCTTCGACGGCGTGTTCGGCGCGTCCGACGAAATCCTGGGCGCGCTGGAGAGCGGCGTGGACTTCGAGCGCCGCGTGCTGGACATCTACCAGTCCTGCCGCGACCCGAAGGACATCAACGTCGCCTTCGACAAGCTGCGCGAGGAGCTGGAGGGGAGCATCAACCAGCGCATGACGTCGATGCGCTCGGTGGTGCTGGAGCGCTTCGACGGCGACGTGCGCCGCCGGCTGCGCGTGGCGGGAGACGCGGCCAAGGAGGTCGTGGCCAAGCGCCAGCAGGAGGCGAAGGCGCTCACCGGCTCCGTGCTGGGCAGCCGCACCTCCGGACGGCTCCAGGTGGCCAAGGCCGCCTACGCGGTGCGAGACCGCACCCAGGACACCGTCAGCTACCTGCAGCTGGACGCGGCGGGGCTCCCCTCGCGGCTGGCGCGGCTGGCGGGCAGCGAGGGCTGGTGGTTCGTCTACAAGTTCGAGACGACGGGCCTCAAGCCGGAGGAGAAGCTGGTCCACCTGGTGCTGGTGAAGGACCGGGACGGCGGCTTCCGCGCCCTGCCGCTGACGGACGGTGTCCACTTCACGAAGCTCGACGCCAAGGAAGAGAAGCGCCGGCAGCCCGCGCCGGTGTCGGTCCAGCTCATGCAAGAGCAGTCGCTCATGACCGCCAAGGATGAGCTGATTCGGGCCGCGGAACGGCGCAACGCGTTGGAGCTGGACAAGGCCAAGGAGCGCGCGGACCGCTACGTCGAGGACTGCCTGATGGAGTCTCGCGAGGTGGTGGAGGCCGCCCGCCAGGCGTGGTTCGACGCGCGCAAGGAAGTCACCGGCATCGAGGACGTCGCGGAGCGCGCGAAGGCGCGGGCGCACTCGGACCGCCTGGAGCGCGACTACCGCCGCAAGCTGGCGTCGCTGCGCAATGAGGAGGAGAAGCGCTACGCCTCCAAGGACCGGCAGATGGCGGAGCTGGCGAACAAGGCGCGCGTGACGGAGAAGCGCACCCTCATCGCCTCCGCGTACTTCTGGCTGTCGTGAGGAGCGCGAGCCCCGTCACAGGGGCTTGAGCCGCACCCACGTCGCGCCCCAGCCTCCGTCGGCCTCGGAGGCGGTCTGGAAGTTTTCGACCTCTGGCAGCGTGGGCAGCAGGGACTGCACGGTGCGCCTCAGCGCGCCCGTGCCCTTGCCGTGGATGATGCGCACGTCGAGCACGCCCTTCTGGCGGCAGGCCCAGAGGTACTCGGTGACGAGGTCCTTCACCTCGCGAGGCTGGAAGAGATGCAGGTCGAGGTTTCCATCGACCGGAATTTCTACCGCTCCCAACTCATCGGGCGTGGGCGGGGGCTCCGGACCCTCCGGCGGCAGGGGCGGGAGTGGCTTTCGGCGTGACACCGTAGCGGGCCTCCTCCTGGCGCTGCTTCTCCTCGGCCGCCAGACGCTGACGCTCGCGCGCCAGCCGGAACTGTTCCTTGAGGCTGGTGATCTCCCCCTTGAGCTGGTTGATGTCCTCCTTCACCGCTCGCGGATGGCTTTCGTCAGCCACGTCCACGTGATTGCCCGCACGCTTGCCCTCCGAGCCGGCTCCACCGGAGGAGGTCATCTGCATCAACAGCGCGGCCAGGGTCATCACCTTCATGCCCAATCACGTAAGCAAGCGCCGTGCTCGCGCGCAAGTCATGTTGCGTGAACGGCGCCTCTCTGGCCGCCCTCCTCCTTGTGTGACACGACGCGTTCCGCGAGCCGGACGGCGGACAGGGGGGCGCTGCCCTCCGCCTTGTTGTTGATGGTCACGAAGACGGGGCGGTCGCGCCGCACCGCGGCCATGCACACGCGGGCCAGCACGTCGCGGGTGCCCACGTCCTCGTCCACCAGCCGGTTGAACGGCGCGTAGCGGGCGTAGGCCTCCTCGTAGCCCAGGTTCGGCGGCAGCATCCAGCGCACCACCACGGCGCGGGCCTCGAAGGCGCGCGTGAGCTTCGCCTGCCGCGCGACGGGCGGCATGTGGGCCCACACCGCGAGCACCGGGCTCACGCCCGTGTCCGCGAGCGCCTGGGCGAAGCCCTCCGTGAGCAGCTCCTCGTTGCGCACCTCCACCGCGTACAGCGGCCCCCGGGGCAGCGCGGAGAAGAACGCGTGCAGCCGCTCCACGAAGCGGCCCGCGCCGCCCAATGCCGCGGGGTCCTGGGGCGGAAACTGGAAGACGAGCGGCCCGGCCTTGTCGCCCAGCCCTTCCAGGAACGGCGCCACCACGTGGTCCACGGCGTAGGCCGCCTGGAGGAAGCGGTCGTTCACCTGTCCCCGGTGCGCGCCGTACCGGTCGTGCACGGGGAAGCGCGCCAGCGTGCAGGCCTCGTGGGCCTTCACCAGGAAGCGGAAGCCGTCCGGCACCTGCGCGGCGTACTCGGCGAAGGTGGTGGCTGGCACCGGCGCGTAGAACGTCCGGTCGATGCCCACCGTGCGCAGCACCGGGTGGTGCGAGTAGGCAGCCAGGCCCTCGCGCGCCAGCTGGGTGGTGCTGGCCTCATGGTCGTAGACGAGCCCGTTCCAACCCGGGAAGGTCCACGACGACGTGCCCAGGTAGACGCCTCGCGGAAGCTGCTCGCCCAGCATGCGCAGGCTGTCGGACGGCTCGGCGGGCCCCACCGGCTGGGTCCTGCGCCGCGACGACGCCGGGGGCTCCTCCACCGCGCCGGTGAAGAGGTCGAACTGCGCGGGTCTTCGCGGTGCGCTCATGCGTGCAGCTCCTCTCCCACGGCGGGAAGGCCCTGGGAGTAATCCCCGAGCCCAGACGATGCAGCAGGTTGCCCCGATTCGACGAGACGTTCCAGGTTTCCGGCACGCCCCCCAGGCGGACGGCCACGCACGGACAGTCCGCGTCCCTTCACCACGGTATGTGATTGGACCTATGTCCAAATGCAAATGCAGGCGCCTCACTGTAAGATGCTCAAACCGAGCAATTCAGCACTACTCATGTAAAGCTTGAACGGGATTGCAACGGCCGGGGGGCCCCATGGACTGGTCGTTGACCGCATCGCTGCTCGCGGAGCGGGACACGCGCCCCATCGTCGTGATGGACCGGCGCGGCCGCATTGAGTTGGCGAACGGCGCTTTCACGTCGCTGCTGGGCCGGCCCCGTGAGGAGTTGTTGGGGCGCCGCTGGACGGACGTCTGCACGCCCCGTGAGCATGGACGCAAGGTGGGACAGGCGCTGCGGGCCATCTTCACCAGCGCGGAGACCCGGCTGGAGACGGAGGTGCTCACGCGCGACGGCGAGCGGCTGTCGGTGGAGCTGGACGTGGCCGCCGTGGGCCGCCCTCCCCTGCGGCTGGTGGCCATCATCACGCGCGCCTCTCCGCCCCTCTCCGTCCCCGAGCGCACCGCCGCCCCGGAGCCGGCCCGGGCCCAGGGTCCCCACCGGGACCTGAGCTACGAAATCTCCACCGAGCTGTCGTCATTCGGGACGCTCAAGGCGGTGTGGACCTCCGGGGAGGCGCGGCAGGAGGAGATGGTGGGCCAGCCGTGCTTCGGCGCCTTCGCGCACCGGGACGCACCCTGTCTGGACTGCCCGCTGACGATGGCGGCCCCCGCCTCCTGGCCGCACACCATCGTGCGGCAGGCCTCCGAGCACGCCGATGGCTATGAGGTCGTCACCGCCACGCCCACGGGCGCCGGCACCGCGCGCGTCAGCGTGCACACCATCGGAGATGAGACCCTCAGCGGCCTCTTCGAGGCGAAGGTGCGGCGCATGGCGAACGCCGCGCGGCTGTCCGAACGGGAAGGCGATGTGTTGCGATATCTCGCGCTCGGCCGCTCGCCGACCGACATTTCGACCGTGCTAGGAATTACCGAGCGCACTGTGAAATTCCACCAGACCAACCTCCTCCGGAAGCTGGGCGCGGAGACGCGCTACGACCTGCTCCGCCTGTTCTTCTGATCAGGGCGCCTGCCCTCCGGGACAGCTTTCACTCCGTTGACTTTGGAGGATGCTGGGACTTCGACTCCGGAGTCTTGTGGGTCGGGGGGGCCGTTGCCCATGGGCAGCGCCAGTCAAATCCGTCTCATCAAACACATACAGTCTGTCTGGACTTTTGTCCAAGGGCGTCCTGTCCGTGAGTGACACTCCGGGCTGGGACGACGTGATGCGGGAGTTCCTCCTCGAGTCCCGCGAGCACGTGCAGATCATCGAGGCGACGGTGCTGGAGCTGGAGGCGCAGCCGGGCTCGCAGCCATTGCTGGCGCAGCTGTTCCGGTCCCTGCACACCGTGAAGGGCACCTGCGGCTTCCTGGGCTTCAGCCGCCTGGAGGCGCTGATGCACGCCGCCGAGGAGATGCTCGGCCTGGCGCGCGACCGGCGCCTGGTGCTGGACCGCGAGCGCGTGTCCACGCTGCTGGCAGCGGCGGACGCGGCGCGTGGCACGCTGGAGCACATCGAGGCGACGGGGCTGGAGCCCGCGGTGGACCACTCCGCGCTGCTCGCTCGCATGGCGGGCGCGGCGGTAGGCTCCGCGCCGCAGGAGGTGTCCGAGCCCCTGACGCCTCCGGGCGCCGTGCCCTGGCGCGGCGCCGCGACCGGGGTGGATTCCAAGCTGCGCGTGGACGTGGCGCTGCTGGACCGGTTGATGAACCTGATGGGCGAGCTGGTGCTGGCGCGCAACCGCATCCTCCAGTGCGCGGCCTCGCCCACGCCGGGCGCGGACCTGCTCACCGCGTCGCAGCGGCTGGATGTCGTCACCACGCAGGTCCAGCAGGTGGTGATGAAGACGCGGCTCCAGCCGGTGGGCCAGGTGTGGAACCGCTTTCCCCGGCTGGTGCGGGAGCTTGCGCACGGGTGCGGCAAGCAGGTGCGGCTGCAGCTGCAGGGCGCGGACACGGAGCTGGACAAGACGCTGGTGGAGGCGCTGCATGATCCGCTCACCCACCTCTTGCGCAACGCCGTGGACCACGGCGTGGAGACGCCCGAGCAGCGCGTTGCCGCGGGCAAGCCGCCCGTGGGGTGCCTGACGCTGAGCGCGTCGCATGAAGGCGGGCTCGTGCACCTGGGCATGTCCGACGACGGCGCGGGCATCGACGTGCAGCGCGTGCGGCAGGTCGCGGTGCAGCGGGGCCTGCTCACGGCCGACCAGGCGGCGCGGATGCCGGACGCGGACGCGCTGATGCTCATCTTCATGCCGGGCTTCAGCACCGCGGAGCGCGTCACGTCGCTGTCCGGCCGGGGCGTGGGCATGGACGTGGTGCGCTCGCAGGTGGAGCGCATTGGCGGCACCGTGGAGGTGCACAGCCGGCCCGGTCAGGGCACGACGTTCACCCTGAAGATTCCCCTCACGCTGGCCATCATCCCGGCGCTGCTCGTCACCTGCCGGGGAGACCGCTACGCGCTGCCGCAGGCCTCCCTGCGGGAGGTGGTGTTCCTGGAGCCGGCCCAGGCGCGCAAGGACATCACCCGCATCCAGGGCGCGTGCGTCCTGCGGCTGCGCGGAGAGCTGCTGCCGCTGGTGGTGCTCGCCGCCGAGCTGGGCGTGGGGCCCGGTATGCCGGACCTGGACGAGGGCGCCACCGTCGTCGTGCTCCAGGCCGGTGAGCGCACCTTCGGGCTGTGGGTGGACGCCATCCACGACACGGAGGAGATCGTCGTCAAGCCGCTGTGGAAGCACCTGAAGGGGCTGGCCTGCTACGCGGGGGCGACGGTGCTGGGCGACGGGCGCGTGGCGCTCATCCTGGACGCCATGGGCCTGGGCCGCCGCGTGGGCACCGCCACCGAGGCGCAGGCCCAGGTCGTCATTCCGGAGGCCGCGGCGGAAGCACCAACCCCAGAGGAGCCTCGCGAGCGGGTGCTGCTGTGCCGCAATGGCGCGGAGGGCCGCATTGCCATTCCGCTGTCGCGCGTGGCCCGGCTGGAGGAGCTGCCCGCGTCGGACGTGGAGCGGATGAGCGGAGGCATGGAGATGGCGCGCTACCACGGGCAGCTGCTGCCGCTGGTGCACGTGGCCTCCGTGCTGGAGGCGAGGCCCCGCGCGACGGAGCGGATCACGCAACACCTCCAGGTCACCCTGGGTGAGTCGCTGTCCGTCGTCGTCACCCAGCACGCGGACACGCGTGTGGGGCTGGTGGTGGACGCCATCCTCGACGTCGCGGAGGTGGAGCTCGCGCTCCAGCGGGAGACGCGCCGCCCGGGAGTGCTGGGCTCCATGGTGGTGCAGGCCCGGGCCACCGAGTTCCTGGACGTGGAGGGCACCGTGCGCGCCGTGCACCCGGAGCTGCTGACAAGAGGTGCGCCATGAGCGGCTTCCGCCAGCTGTGCTCGTTCCAGGTGGGCGACCACCTGTTCGGCCTGGACATCGAACGCGTGCAGGAGATTCTGCTGCCGCCCCCGCTCACGCGCGTCCCCGGCGCGCCTCCGGAGGTGGCGGGGCTGCTCAACCTGCGCGGGCAGATCGTCCCCGCCATCGACCTGCGCCGCCGCCTGGACCTCCCTGAAGGCACCGCCCCCGCGGACGCGCCCCACGTCGTCCTGCGCGGCGACGAGGGCGCGGTGAGCCTTCGCGTGGATGCCATTGGCGACATCCTCCCCTTCGAGCAGTCGGACCTGGAGCCGCTGCCGGACAACCTGCGCGGGCCGCTGCGCTCGCTGCTGTTGGGTGTCCACGCGCTGCCGGACCGGCTGCTGCTCGTGTTGTCCGCGGACGCGGTGGTGGACGGGCTCTCGCCCGCGTCCAGCGCCTCCGCCTCCCCTTCCCTCCCCGTGCTTCCCCAGGAGTCCCGCTGATGGCCCGCCCGACCGCGCCCGCCGTGAAAACCACCCTCTTCCAGCGCCTGGGCGGCAAGGCCCCACTGACGGCCGCCGTGCAGAAGCTCTACGCGCGGGTAACGACGGACGCGCTGCTCAAGCCCTACTTCCGCCGCGCGGACCTGGTCGAGATCCAGCGCCAGATGATCGCGTTCCTCACCCGGTACCTGGGCGGACCGGGTGTCTACAAGGGCCCTTCGATGCGCGACGTGCACGCGCGCCTGGCGCTCAAGCCCCATCACTTCGAGCGCGTCGCTGAACACCTGGCCACGGTGCTGGATGAAATGGATGTTTCGGGCCCCGTCGCCCGCGAGGTGCTGGCGGCCGTGGGCACGCCGCGGGGTGACAGCGTGAGCAGGCCCGTGGCGAAGGCCGCCTCGCGGACTGCCGCCGTGAAGCGCGCTCCGGCGCGGGCCTCCCGGACGGAGGGACGCCGGGTGGCCTCGGCGTCCGCGCCCGCGGCCCGGTCCTCGCGCCGCCGCGCGCCCACGCCTCTCGAAGGTGCCCTGAGCGAGGCGGTGCTGGACGCGGCGAGCGTCAACCTGTTCGTCCTGGACACGGACCTGGCCATCGTCTTCTCGAACGCGTCCTCCTTGGAGGCCATCGAGCGCATCCACCAGGCGTCGGGCCTCCGCGACGGCGCGGGTGACGCGGGCAGCGACTTCCTCGCCCACTTCGAGCACCAGCTCCGGCTGGAGGAGGAGCGGCTGCTGGATCCCTCCGCGCTGCCGCACGAGGCCCACTTCGCGGTGGGCCCCACCCTTCTCAAGGCACGCATCGACGGCATCTCGGGCCGGGGCGGGGCGCTCACCGGCTACGTGGTGACGTGGACGGACGTCACGGATCAGCAGCGCACGGACACGGAGCTGGCGCGCCTGAGGGCCATGATGGAGAACGCGCCCACCTGCGTGATGGTGGCCGACCTGGACCTGAAGATCGTCTACCTGAACCCCGCCTCGCGCCGGCTGTTGCAGCGCGTGGAGAAGCACCTGCCCGTCGCCGCGGACCGGGTGCTGGGCTCCCACATCGACGTCTTCCACCGGGACGTGACGTACCAGCGGAAGATCCTGTCCAACGACAAGAACCTGCCGGTGCGCGCGAACATCCCCATTGGCCCGGAGACCGCGGACCTGCTGGTGACGGCGGTGTACGACGGCCAGGGCCGCTACCTGGGCCCCATGGTGACCTGGGAGCTGATCACGGAGAAGCTCGCCGTGGAGCAGCGCGAGAAGGAGCTGGACACCACCCTGCGCGGCATCTTCCAGGAGGTGTCGCAGCACTCGCAGACGCTCGCCGCGTCGTCGCAGGAGCTGTCCAGCGTCAGCCAGCAGATGGTGAGCAACGCGCAGGAGACCGCGGCGCAGGCCACCCAGGTATCCGCCGGCGCCGAGCAGGTCAGCCGCAACGTGCAGAGCGTCGCGTCCGGCATGGAGGAGGTCAACGCGAACATCCGCGAGGTGGCGCGCAACGCGAGCTCCGCCGCCAAGGTGGCCGCGTCCGCGGTGAAGCTCGCGGACTCCACGTCCAACGTCGTCGGCAAGCTGGGGACGAGCAGCCAGGAGATTGGCAAGGTCATCAAGGTCATCACCTCCATCGCGCAGCAGACGAACCTGCTGGCGCTCAACGCGACCATCGAAGCGGCCCGCGCCGGTGAGGCGGGCCGGGGCTTCGCGGTGGTGGCCAACGAGGTGAAGGAGCTGGCGCGCGAGACGGCCCGCGCCACGGAGGACATCGGCCAGAAGATCGGCACCATCCAGGGCGACACCGAGGAGGTGGTCAACGCCATCCTGGAGATTGGCGCCACCATCAGCCGCATCAACGAGCTGCAGACGTCCATCGCCTCCTCCGTGGAGGAGCAGACGGCCACCGCGGGGGAGATCCTCCGCAACGTGGGCGAGGCCGCCAAGGGCAGCCAGCAGATCTCCGAGAACATGGCCGCCGTGGCGGAGGCCGCGCGCAGCACCACCGAGGGCGCGGGCAGCACGCAGCGCTCGGCGGTGGAGCTGGCCCACATGGCGCAGTCGCTGCAACGGCTGGTCGTGCAGGTGGACACCTCCGACAAGCAGGCGCGGACGAAGTAGCGCGGGTGGCGTCAGGCCCACGGAGCCACGACACGTGCGCACCGGATTGAAGCAGTGGTGGGAGCTGGGCCAGGTGGCCCGTGCCTCCATGCAGGCGCGGACGAAGTAGCGCGGACGGCATCAGGCCCACGGAGCCACGACACGTGCGAACCGGATTGAAGCGGTGGTGGGAGCTGGGCCAGGTGGCCCGTGCCTCCACGCGCCTGCGGCGGGTGTCCCGGCCCCAGGACGCGGAGCGAGCGCAGCGGGAGCTGACCGAGCGGCTGTTGGGTCTGCGCGGGCTGCCCCAGAAGGTGGGCCAGGTGCTCACGCTCGCGGAGCTGGGCGCGGACACGCCGGGGTTCGGTTCGCTCGCGGAGGCGCCCTCCCCGCTCGCGCCGGAGGCCGCGCTGACGGAGGTGTCCCGCCGGCTGGGCCGCCCGTGGCGGGAGGTGTTCCAGTCGCTGGAGGGCGTGGGCATCGCCGCGTCGCTGGGCCAGGTGCACCGAGGCGTGCTGCATGACGGGCGCGACGTAGCGGTGAAGCTGCGGCATCCGGGCATCGCGGAGGCCGTGCGGGATGATCTGCGCGCGCTGGGGTGGCTGGCCGCGCCGCTGGGAGGCTGGCGCGGGAAGTTGGATCTGTCCGCCTACCGCCATGAGCTGGCCCGCATGCTCCAAGGCGAGCTGGACTATCGCCACGAGGCCCAGGCCCTGCGGGACGCGGGCACGCGCATGGCGGACGTGCCGGGCGTCGTCGTCCCCGCGCCAGTGGACGCGCTCACGCGGGAAGACCTGCTGGTGATGACCTGGGTGGAGGGCGTGTCGCTCGCGGATGGCTGGCGCTGGAGCGAAGCGGACCGCCGCGCGCTGTCCACGACACTGGTGCGGCTGTTCCTCCACGGCTGCTTCACGTGGGGAACGCTCCACGCGGATCCGCACCCGGGTAACTACCGCGTCTCGCGGGGGCCGGACGGGACGCCCGTGCTGGGCGTGCTCGACTTCGGCTGCGTGAAGCCCCTGCCTCCGGAGCTGTCCGTGGGTCTGGGACGGTTGGTCTCACTCCTCAAGGGTCCGAGCACGCCGCCGCGCACGGAGCAGCTCCTGTCCGCGTGGGTGATGCTGGGCTTCGCGCCGGAGCTGCTGGAGCCCATGGCGGAGGCGCTGCCCGCCGTCAGCCGCGTGCTGCTGGAGCCCTTCCTCCTGGACCGTCCCTTCCATGCGCGAAGCTGGCGGCTGGGCGAGCGGCTCACCGAGGCGCTGGGGCCGCACCGCTGGAACTTCCGCGCGGCCGGGCCCGCGGCGCTCCTGTTTGTCCTGCGCGCGTTCCACGGGCTGGTGCGCCACCTGGACGTGCTGGATGCGCCCATCGCCTGGGGGCCGCTTTGGGACGAGGCCCGCGCCCCGTCGCTGCCGCCTCCGCCTTCGCCACTGGAGCCGCGCGTGGAGGGCACCGCGCGCTACTTGAAGGTCCAGGTGACGGAAGGTGGGCACACGCGCGTCGCGCTGACCTTCCGCGCGGACGTGGCGGCGCACCTGGAGGACCTGCTGCCGGAGGACCTGCCTCGCAAGCTGGCGGCGCGGGGCCTGGATGCGGCGGCCATGGGTATCGCGGCGGTCGCGGCGGGGCTGCGGCCGTCGGAGTTGTTCCACCTGGACGAGGGCCCCCGGCGTGTCCGGGTCTGGCTCGAATGACCTACGGACAAGGAGGTGACGGATGGTCACCATCGGCATGAACTACGAAGTGCGTGAGGGCAAGGCGGAAGCCTTCGAGCGGAAGTTCGCGCTCGTGCTGGAGGCGATGCGCAAGCTGCCGACGCACGTGCACACGGAGCTGTTCAAGAGCGTGGGAGCGCCCGGGCGCTACCTCATCGTCTCCGAGTGGCACAGCCGCGAGGGCTTCGACGCCTTCATCGCGTCCGAGGCCTTCCACCGCGTGACGGACTGGGGCGCCAGCGCCATCCTCGCGAGCCGGCCGCGTCACGAGGTGTATGGGGAGAGGGCCTCCGGTGCCCCCATGGGCCGCTGCCCTGTCGCGCACGCGGTGCGGTGAAGCGGGTGCGAATGAACGCCATCCGGGTCCTGGTGGTGGACGACGCGGCCGTGGTGCGGCGCCAGGTGTCGCTGCTGCTGGGCGCGGCCCCGGGCCTGGAGGTCGTCGCCACCGCGCCCAATGGCCGCATCGCCCTGGCGAAGGTGGAGCAGTTCCAACCGGACGTCGTGCTGTTGGACCTGGAGATGCCGGAGCTGGACGGGCTGGAGACGCTGAAGCTCCTGCGCCAGCGTGACCCGGAGCTGCCCGTGGTGATGTTCAGCGCGCTCACCGAACGCGCGGGCGTGCTGACCCTGGAGGCGCTCGCGCTGGGGGCCCGCGACTACGTGACGAAGCCCACGTCCGTGGGAGGGATGAACATCACCGTGGAGGCCGTGCGGGATGAGCTGGTGCGCAAGCTCAAGGCGCTGAACGTGCGCACGCCGTCCGCTCCGCCTTCGCCGTCACCGGTGCCTCGCGAGCCCGTGGCCCGGCCGCGAATGCCCGCGCGGGTGGAGGCCATCGTCATCGGCGCGTCCACCGGCGGCCCGGGCGCGCTGGTGCGCCTGGTGTCCGCGCTCCCCGCGGACCTGCCGGTGCCGGTGCTCATCGTGCAGCACATGCCGCCCCTCTTCACCCGGCTGCTCGCGGAGCGGTTGCAGGGCGTGACACCGCTCACCGTGCGGGAAGCGGTGACGGGCGCCTCCGTGCAGGCGGGCGAGGTGTGGGTCGCCCCCGGCGACTTCCACCTGGCCGTGTGCCGGGATGCGACGGGCGTGCGGCTGCTCACACACCAGGGGCCGGCGGAGAACGCGTGCCGTCCGGCGGTGGACCTGCTCTTCCGCTCCGCGGCGGAGGTGTACGGCGCGGGGGTGCTGGCGGTGGTGCTCACCGGCATGGGCCAGGACGGGCTGCGCGGCTGCCGGCGGGTGAACGAGGCAGGCGGACAGGTGGTGGTACAGGACCAGGCCAGCTGCGTCGTCGGCAGCATGCCGGGCGCGGTGGAACAGGCGGGGCTGGCGGATGCCGTGATGCCCCTGGAGGCGCTGGCGTTGGAGCTGGCGCGGCGCGTGGATGCGCGCGGACGGAGGACCTGAGCATGTCCCTGCTTCCCGACGACTTCGCGTACCTGCGGCAGCGCGTGCTGCGCCGCTCCGGGCTCGTGCTGGAGCCCGACACGTACGCGCTGGTGGAGACGCGGCTCACGCCCCTCATGCGCGAGGAGCGGCTGCCGGACCTCTCCGCCCTGGTCGCGCGGTTGCGCTCGCAGCCAGCGGGCAGTCCGCTGCACCAGCGCCTGGCGGAAGCACTGGCCAACCACGAGACCGCCTTCTTCCGCGACGCGCCCGTCTTCGAGGCCCTGCGCACCACGGTGCTCCCCACCCTGCTGGCGAAGCGCGTCCGCACGCGAACGCTGCGCATCTGGTGCGCGGCGTGCGCCTACGGTCAGGAGCCCTACAGCATCGCGATGACGCTGGCCGAGGCCGGGCTCCTCATCACCGGGTGGACGGTGCGCATCCTCGCCACCGACTTCTCCTCCCGCGCCATCGTGCGCGCCTGCGAGGCCCGCTACGACGCGAAGGAGATCCACCGCGGCCTGACGCCCGAGCTGCGCCAGCGCTACTTCCACCAGGAGCGCGATGGGTGGCGATTGAGCGAACAGGTGCGCAAGCCGGTGGAGTTCCGGCCGCTCAACCTGATGGACGACTTCCCGCTCGAAGCGCCCGTGGACCTCGTCTTCCTGCGCAACGTGATGATCTACTGGGACGCGTCCACCCGGCGCGCGGTGCTCGCCCGCGTGCGGCGGATGCTCCACGCGGACGGCTACCTGGTGCTGGGCGCCGCGGAGGCCTCGCCCCTGGGGGAGGACGGCTTCACGCGGCACCTGATTGGCCAGACGAGCTGGTACCGCCCCACGCCCGCCTCGACTGGCGCCGGCGCGCCCTTGGAGGACGCGCGGCGCGCTCCCCGCTCCGGCGCTACACCTTGAGGCGGATGGCGCCCGGCAGCAGCGTCATGGTGCAGGGCAGCCGGCCCGGCGTCTCGCCGTCCACGTCCAGGAACACGTCGCCCGTCAGCGGCTCCGCGTGGATCGTGCGGCAGCGCAGCCGCCGCGTGCCCTTCCAGGTGACGTGGTCGCCGTTGTAGACGCCCTTGGACTTGAGGACGAAGTCGGACAGGCCGTAGTTGGACCAGATGGTGACGTCGAAGAGGCCGTCGTGCGTCACCGCCTCCGGCGCCACGAACATGCCGCTGCCGAAGTAGCGGCCGTTGGCCACGGCCACCGCGGTGACGCTCACCACCTCCGGCTCGCCGCCGTCCACCGTGAGGCGCACCTGCTGCTCCTGGTACTTGATGAGGCCCTTCACGGTGCCCCACATGAAGCTCAGGTTGCCGCCCAGCGCCTTGCTGCCCTGGTTCACCTCGCGGGCCACCACCGCGCTCACGCCGAACGAGGCGATGTTGGCGAAGAAGCGCGTGGCCGGGTTGCCGTCGTTGTCGGTGAACTCCAGCCGCCCCACGTCGAAGGGCTCGGTCTTCTCCGTGCGCAGCCGCTCCAGCGCGGACGTCAGCTCCAGGTCCCACCCGAAGGTGCGGCGGAAGTCGCCGCCCGTGCCTCGGGGCAACAGGCCCAGCGTGGCCCGGGGGTTGATGACCTGTCCTTCGCGGAAGAAGCCGTTGGTGACCTCGTTGAGGGTGCCGTCGCCGCCCACCGCGACGATGCACTCATAGCCATCATCGATGGCCTGCCGCGCCAGACGCGCCGCATCCATGCCGCCGCTGGTGAAGCCGTACCCGAAGTCACCGAGCACCTTGCCCACCTGCGCGGAGATCTCCACCCATCGCTTCCCCGTCTGCCCGTTGGCGCTGCGCGGGTTGACCACGAGGAACGTCTTCATTCAGTGCCTTCTCCCTGCTGCCAGAACGGCCTGTTTACGCAATTGTGAGCCAAGGCTCCACTCCGTGACCCACCGGAGGGCCTCATCTCCCGGGGTTTTTGTCACCCGGCCCATCCATGCTGGGCTTCCAGCCCCCCGTTTCGTCCCGGATCCCGAGTGAAAGCCCCGTCCCCCACCGAGCAGCTCACACCCCACCGGGAGGCCACGCGCGCCCTGGACTGGGCGCTGCCCTCGCTCCGGGCGGACCTGGCCGCGGCGGCGCGGCAGCCCTTCCGGGAGACAGGGGCCCAGGAGGACTTCCTGTACCGGCATGACGCACCGGCCCATGAAGACCAGGGCCCGGCGCGGACGGAGCGCTTCGAGCGGGCCCTGGCCCGGGTGCGGCGGCTCGCGGACGCGGGCGAGCCGCTGACCTTCGCCCGGCTGGTGGAGGTCCAGTCGGAGCTCCTGGGCGGGCCCACGGGCTTCCGCACCGGGGACGCCTTCGCGTGGGGGGGCGCGCACCGCTATGCGCACGCGCCCGGCCTGGAGGCGGCCTTCCGCGACAAGGTGGAAGCGGACGCGCGGGAGGAGCGTCATCCAGTGGCGCATGCCACGCGGCTGTACCTGGACCTGTGCTTCTTCCACCCCTTCCCGGACGGCAACGCCCGCGCGGCGCGGCTGTGGCTGGAATACATGCTGCGCCGGGGCCGGCTGCCCACGCCACCGCTGGCGCCCGTGGTGCTGTGGCCCAAGCGGCCGGGTGACGCGGTGAACTACACGCGGCTGGCAAGGCTGCTGGCCCGGACCATCGCGGGGCCGGACGCCCCGTGCCGCAACGAGGTGCCTGAATGAGCAGTGACGCTTCGGCTTTCACGTGGCGCCGCATCCGCGACAGCCTGGATGCCTACTCACCGCAATCGCTGGCGTCCCGGCTGCGGGAGGCCCTGGCCCCGCTGCGGACCGGAAGCATCCACACCAGCCGGCTCAAGCAGGCGCAGAACGTCGTGAAGGACCTGCTCCAGGCCGAGCTGGGGCCCTGGTACGTCGAGAGCGGCCTGCCCCTGGGCAATGAAATGCTGGGGGGCTATTGCTGGTGTCACTCGTTCTTCAACCAGAACCCGCCGCATCGGACGTGGGATGTGGATGAGAACATCCAGCTCATGCTGGACGCGCTGGAGCGGATCCGTTCGTTCCTGTACGCGCTGGACGGCGTGTATCAGGCCTCGCGCCGTCAGCTTGAGGCGGCCGCTGACGACAAGGCTCTCCGGGCGAAGGCGCTCGCGGAAGGGCTGGTGCGGACCGTGGACCTGACGGCGGAGACGACGTCCTGCGAGGAGACCTGGTACCAAATCGCGCAGGACGCGATGACGTGGTGCATCGAGGCGATGGGACTGCCCTTGTCGGAGGCCACGCTGGAGCAGTTGGACACCGCCTTCGTCTTCACGTCCTGGATTGCGCCTCCCCCGGAGGCTCTCCGTGAGGCGGCGGCGCGGGTGGCGGAGGGGGCCGTATGAGCAGGTCGGCCCTGGGGCACTGGCTGCTCATCCGCGACAGCCTGGAGGGGTATGACCCGGAGAAGCTCATCCGGATGCTGCGCGAATACCTGGCGCCGCGCGTCCCCCCGGGGACGCGCAAGCTCACGGACGAGCAGCACGACACGATGGCGAAACACATCCAGCGGATGCTCAACCAGAACCTGGGGCCCTGGTACACGGAGACGGGGCTGTATCTGGGCAATGAGAGCTTCGGCGGCTACTGCTGGTGCCACCGTTTCTTCGGACAGAAGCCCACGCCGAACATGAGCGTGGAAGCCAACATCCAGCTCATCATCGACGCGCTGGAGCGGTCGCGCGAATGGCTGTTCAAGCTGGATGCCCACTTCCAGGCGCTGAAACGGGACCTGCCCTCCGGCCCGGACGACAATGACATCCGGATGCTGGCCCTGGCGGATGGAATCGTCACCACGATGAACCTCACCATGGAGGCCACGGGCTGCGAGGAGGCCTGGTACACCTTCGCGGACCAGGCGCTGTCCTGGATGTTCGACGCCATCGGGCTGCGTCCGGGCTATCAGGCCGGGAAGCTGATGCGGAAGCTGTTCGCCTTCGAGTCCTGGCACTCGCCTTCCGAGTGGGAGCTTCGCGCTTCATCGGAGAAGGTGGCGGCGGCCGTCGTGGAGGACGAGGGCCGCCGCCACACGCACTGACGCACGCCCGCCTCAGTGGATGGGTTTGCCGCGCGTCATCCGGCGGGCCTGCTCGCGCGAGCCTCCCTTCACCTCGATGCGCTTGCCCTGGGGCAGCGCCTCCGGGAGCTTCAAGGAGATTTCCAGGACGCCGTTCTCGAAGTTCGCCTGGACCGACTCCGTGTCGATGCCTTCCGGAAGCGGAATGGCGCGGCGGAACAGCCCGGTGCTGCGCTCCAGGCTCCAGACGCCTTCGGCCTCCTCTTCCTCCTCCAGCTCGAAGGAGCGTTCGCCTTCGATGATGAGCAGGTCCGGCTGCAGCTCGACGTAGATGTCCTCCTGCTTCATTCCCGGCAGGTCGGCCTTCACGATGAGGTTTCCGTTTCGCTCCAGCACGTCCACCTGCGGTGACCAGAGGCCCTCGTCCAGCACGCCGCTGCCGCGGGCGGTGAGGCCCCGGCCTCCCATGCCGGTGAAGAGCTGGTCCATGTCCCCCAGCATCCGGCGCAGCAGTCCGAACGGGCTCAGGGGCGCTGCTTCCCTGCCGATGGCGGGGGCCTGGGACTCGCGGCGGCTCATGCCAGCGCCCGTCCTGGGCTCCTGTCCCTGCGAGGCGGCGCCCGGCGCGTCGGCCTGGGCGTTCTTCACGGCGGGCGAGGAGGAGGGCCCCCCCTGCGCGCCTGGGTTCCTGTTGTCGGTTGCCATGACGTCCTCCCCCGGTGGAGCCGGCTGGCGCCCGGCCGCCGGACCGCACCGGTCACTCAAGCGGGGATGGAATCATCCCAACTCCAAACGTGGAGGCGCGCGGCGGGACCATCAAGGGTCCGGGGCCCCGCGGTCTGGCATTCACGGGAACCCCGCTACGCGAGCAGCGTGGCGTCCATCACGGTGAGCGCCACCCCGCCGACGCGAGCGCGCTCGATGTGGCCCGGCCGCCCGGTGACCTGGATGTCGATGCGGCCCGGCTTGCCGAGCGTGTCGCCCTGTTCGATGCGGCTCGACACCGTGCCGCCGTGCTCCGGGAGGCGAAGGCTCCCGTGCTCGGCGAGCCAGGCCGCGAGCGGGCCCGCGGCGGAGCCCGTCACGGGGTCCTCCAGGATGCCGAAGCCCGGGACGAAGTAGCGCGCCTGGGCCACGCTCCCCTCCTCCTTCGCTTGGCGGGTGAAGAGGTAGACGCCGCGCAAGCCGTGCGGCATCAGCAGCGCGTTCATCGCCGCGCCTCGCGGCGTCAGGGCCTCCAGGTCCGCGAGCCGCCGGAGGGGCACCACCAGCCGGTGCCCCTGGCGGATCACCGGCAGCGACGGATCCACCTGCGACGCGGTCCCGCCCAGCGTGGCCATCAGTGCGTCCAGGGCCACGGGGTTGGGCTGCGCGGGCGGCGGGGGCGTGGCGATCCACACCCGAGTCCCGTGCGTGCCCTGGGGCTCCAGCTCGATGCCGAACGTGCCGCCGGGGCACTCCAGCGTGTACGTCCCCGGGCTTCGCAGGAGCCCCTTCTCCGCGAGCAGGTGGAAGGTAGCCACCGTGGCGTGGCCGCAGAAGGGAATCTCATCCACGGGCGTGAAGTAGCGCAGGCGCACGGTGGTGTCGCCGGGCCGGGACAGCAGGAACGCGGTCTCCGACGCGCTGACCGCCGCGGCGGTCCGCTGCATCGTGGGGACATCCAGCGCCGAGGCGTCGAGCACCACACCCGCGCGGTTTCCTGCACCGGCGGTGCGGGTGAAGGCATCGATGATGTGAACCTGCATGGGCGGACTCCCGACGGGACAAGGGTCTGGGCAACGCCGCAGGCATGCTCCGCTCCACCGTTGGCGTCAAGCGCTGGACCGACGCACTGGAGCCCTCACATCAGGGTTGAACAGGAGCGCGCAAGCAGGCACAGCAGTGGAGCATGGGTTTCCTGAAGCAGGGTGGGTGGGTGGTGCTGGGGGTGTTGCTCCACGCGAGCGGCGCGGCGGCACAAATCGTCAACGTGCAGGCGCTCTTCGACGAGAAGGCGGAGCCGGGGCCGGCCGCGGCCATCGAGCTGGGAGGCGACTGGCGCACGGGCAGCACGGAGCTGTTCTCCATCCGCGGCTCCCTGGTGGGCCAGCTGCGCTCCGACCGCGGCGTCTGGCTGGGCGTCATCCGCGGTGAATATTCGTTCGCCAGCGGTGAGCGCATCGTCAGCCAGGTGCTGGAGCACGTGCGCTACCGGCGACAGTTCACGGACATGGTGTCGGGCGAGGTCTTCACCCAGCACGAATACAACGAGTTCCGCCGGCTCCAGCTCCGGGCCCTGCTGGGCGCGGGTCCGCGCTTCATCCTGCTCAACGAGGAACGCCTGGGGTTCACCTTCGGGGTGGCGCTGATGATGGAGTACGAACGGTTGCGCAAGGACGGCGAGCCAGACGCGGGAGACCGCTACATGGACCCGCGAGTCTCCAGCTATCTACTGGCCCGGGTGAAGCTGATGGAGAACATCAACCTCGTGGAGACGGTCTACTTCCAGCCGCGAGTCACCCGCCCCTCCGACCTGCGCGTGCTCAACGAGACGATCTTCGCGGTGACGCCCAATCCCCGCGTCACGGTGGGCATCGGCTTCAACCTCACCTACGACAGCGCACCGCCCGCGACGGTGCCGCCCCTGGACACGCAACTGCGCACCACGGTGGGCGTGAAATTCTGAGTGGGCGGCCAGAGGTTCGTCACAACAAACGTGTCATGGAGCACCAGAGGCGCACAGCCCATCGGCCCAAGCGGCTCAGTGCGCCGTGAATCAGTCCGTCCTCCCCGCTCTCCGCGACGCGACCGTCTCCGCGGGAATCGTCGGGTAGCGACTCGGCCTGGAGGCCCCCCTCGGGAGAGGAAGCGCCCCAACCTGACCGACGGTCGGATGAGTCGCTCAAGGCCGAGCCCGGCACCTCCCCCTCGGTCCACACCCCGCCTGGCTCGCCAGGATTGAGACTCGGAGCGGTAGGAAACAGCGCCCCGATGGCCGTCTCCATGGAGAGCACCGCCTCCTGGGAATGGGATTCAATCCCATGCGCGCCGGAGTCCCCAGCGGCAGGAGCAAGGCGGACGAGGCACGGTTCCTCCATGTGGGGACGCACCTCAAACGCCGTCTCCTGCACGGTGAATGGCGCACGGTCGCCAAGATCCGGCTCATTGACGCCAGGACGTGCCCCCAGTGCCGTGTCTTGCGCGGGGGGTGATACTGGGACGCCACGGCATGCCTTCTGGGAGAGCGGGGCTTCGGGTGAAGCCTGCTCCTGGGGTGCGGGGGCAAAGGCGTTCAGCACGCGCTCGTCACATGCTTTCAGTAGCGCCGGCAACTCGTGCTGAAGCGCCTGCACGTCGCGCTCGTGCAGGATCGCCATCACGCGGAAGGCCCACTCGCGCAGCGCCTCTCCGCCCATGAGCGGCAGCAGTTGGGCTGCGCCCCCCAGGAATGCCCGCTGCAGGGACTGAACGAGGAGCACATGCCCGGGACGCTCCGCCACCCGCGCAGCCTGCCGCAGCAACTCGAACTCCACCTGCGCGCAGGTGGCCCCCGGCTCCCAGCGCGCCGCGTCCTGGAGCTGGAAGCACGTACTTCCCAGTCGGTCCAGGTCGAGGTGCGAGGCCCTCGCGCAGCAATCGGCCAGAAGCTCCAACAGCACCTGCCGTTTGAGGCTGAAGTAGCCCTCCAGGAGCCACCGGGCGTCCGGGTTGCTCGCGTCATGCAGCGCCAGGCCCAGGTTCTCCAGCGTCAGCGACACATCCAGCGCCACCGCGCGCGTCCTGCGTCCGGGGCGCTGCACCACCAGGCCCCTCGCCGCCAGCCGCCGCAGCGCCTCACGGATGGTGCCCCGGCATACCTCATAGCGACGCGCCAGCTTCGCTTCCGAGCCGAATTGCCCGCTCGGGTGCAGCCGCCCCAGCGCGATATCGCGCTCGATTTGCGCCTCCACATAGGCCACGAGTCCTCCCCGTCCCATCCCCATTCCCCCTCCTCGTCACAGCATCGCCATCCAACCACAGGGGTCTGACATGGACGTGCGACCCCATTCTCATTGCCAGCCAGGAGGTCGCCCTCCGGGGCCGGACGGCGAGAAACTTGTCCGACAGTCAGACAGGTTTTCGCCACATGGAGCCCGCGAACTTGTCCGACTGTCGGACAGGTTTTAAGGCGACCGGGCCCCGGCGGGCACCTCTATCCCTGGCCTCGCCTGCGCGTCCGCGCATGCATGACGTCGCGTCCCCGCGAAGCAGCGCGGCCGTTGGGCTTCATGCGGGGAAGCTTGTCTGCCTGTCGGACAGGTTTGGAATGTGCTGGCCCGGCGGGCGCCACGGCCGGTGGCGTCACCCTGGCATTTGTTGAGGCACACCCGCTCAGCCCGCCACTGTGCTCCACGGCGCGCGTCCTCGAGGGCAACACCCGAGCACGGATGCTGTTGGCAACTTCGGGTGGCCCGCATGAGGGTAGGCTTCAGCGATGGCGTCCCATTCCATCCCCGGCCCGGTCGTCCTCCTGGGAGGCGGCAAGATCGCAGAAGCCCTCATCCAGGGACTGTTGCGGTCCGGCCATGTGCGTCCGTCGGACCTGCGCGTCACCGTGCGCCGGCCCGAACGTGGAGAGGAGCTGCGCTCCCGGCACGGCGTGCACGTCCTCATGGACAACGCGCAGGCAGTGCGGGGCGCGGGGGTGGTCCTGCTTGCGGTGCGGCAGGCGCAGCTGCGGGAGCTGATGGCGGTCATCTCCCCTGCCCTGGAACCGGGACAGACCGTGGTGTCGCTGTCCGCGGACGTGCGACTCGCGCAGTTGGAAGCGGCGTTGCCGTCCTGCGTCTCCGTCATCCGCGCCCTGCCCCATACGCCCGTGCGCGTGGGAGCGGGCGTAACGCCCCTGACGGCCGGGACCCGGGCGACGGAGGCCGCGAGGCAAGCCACCGAGTCCGTCTTCGCGGCGACGGGCCGGCCAATGTGGATGACCGAGGAAGCCCTCACGGTCTGCACGGGTGTGTGCGGCACGGGCCCCGCGTATGTCTTCCGCTTCGTGGAGACCCTGGCCCAGGCCGCGATGGCACACGGAATGGAGGCGGTGGAAGCGGCGGCGCTCGCCAGGGAAACGCTCATTGGCGCGGCGAAGCTGCTGGCCGAACCCGGTGCCACCACCCCTCGCCTCATCACGGAGATCGCGACCCCGGGAGGCATCACCGAGGCGGGGCTGAAGGCAATGGATGCCCACGGTCTGCCTCGCGTCGTGGGCGAAGCGGTCTCCGTCGCCATCCAGCGCACCCGGGAGCGCGCGGACGCGAACGCCGCAGCCTACAACACTCCGAAGTGACGCTTGAGCCCCCGCTGGCCTCCAGGCGTGACGATGAGGCCGCGAGAGTCGCGCTGACGCTCCACCCATCCCAATGAGAACACCCGGGCCGCGAGCGCCGCGCCCAGCGCCCCCGCGAGGTGGTCTCGCCGCTCACTCCAGTCCAGGCACCGGTGGGCGAAGTGGCGCCGCTGCTCGCGGACGGACGCCAGGTCGATGCCGAAGTCCTGGAACCACGCCTCGCCGCTCGGGGTGAGCGCGAACGCGCGCTTGCGAAGGGACAGGTGCCCGGCCCGCAGGAGCGCGTCGGTGATGCCCATGCCCAACCTGCCCGCCAGATGGTCGTAACAGTAGCGTGCGGCCCTCAGGGGCTCCGGAGTCGCTGACACACGGGGTCCTCGGACCGCCACGGTCATCAGCGCTTCCACCATCCGCGCCACGGTGGGCGTGGCGATCCGGAACACCTTGTTGCGCCCCTGCCGGGTGGAGCGGACCAGCCGGGCCTGCTCCAACCGCTGGAGGTGCGCGGTCGCCGTCGCGGGGCTGACGCCCGTGCCGAACGCGAGTTCCTTCGCGACGAGCGCCCGGCCCTCCATCAGCAACTCCAGCATCCGGATCCGCGTGGCATCCCCCACGGCCGTGGCCAGCGTCGCGAGGTCCGGCCCTGCATTCATCGTTCGTTCCATGACGAACCATTTCCTAGCACACGGACACGGCAACAGCAGCAGAGTGCCCGGCTGCGAGGACCGATGACTCCACCGACCGACCCGTATCAAGCCGTCACCCACCCCGACCCATACCCCTACTACGCGGAGCTTCGAGCCCGGGGCGGCCTGCACCGCGTCCCCGGCTTCGGGCCATGGATCGCGGCGGATGCGGCCACAGTCCGCGCGGTGCTCGCGAGCGAGCACTGCCGGGTCCGGCCACGGTCGGAGCCGGTGCCTCCGCATCTGGTGGGCACCGCCGCAGGGGCTCTCTTTGGACGGCTGGTGCGGATGAACGACGGAGGCCCCTACCCCGCCGTGAAACAGACACTTTCCAGTGCGCTGTCGTTGGCGCTCCGCGAGGTCGAAGCGGAGAGCCGCCGCCAGGCGGCATGGTTGTTCGCAACGCCCTCGCTGTCACGGCTGCCGGACGCCGCCCTCCAGCTTCCCGTGTTCGTGCTGGGGTCGCTGCTGGGCTTCCCGGAAGACACGCTGGAGGCGAGCGTGCGGGACGTGGATGCCTATGTCCGCTCGGTCGCCGGGCCCCCTGCTGGCAGCGAGGGTGCGGCGAGGCTGAACGAACGCGTGGCGGCCTGCTTCCAGTCCGCGGCGAGGACCGCGTTCACGGCCCGGTTGATGGAAGGCCACGGCGCGGAGGACCTGCGCCTTCCCAACACCGTGGGCCTGCTCACCCAGGCGTATGAAGCGACGGCCGGTCTGCTGGGCGCGACGCTGCGGGCCTTCGCTCGCATGCCCGAGCTGCGCGAACAGCTCTCACGGGGCGGATGCACGATGGACGACGTGGTCCAGGAAGCGGCTCGTCACGATTCCCCGGTCCAGAACACGCGACGCTTCACCCATGCCGCCGCGCTCGTCGCGGGTCAGGCGCTGGAAGCCGGTGAGACCGTGGTCGTCGTGCTCGCCGCCGCGAATCGGGATCCGCTGGAGAATCCCCAGCCCGACGCCTTCCTTCCACGGCGCACGGGGCGCCAGACCTTCACCTTCGGCCTGGGCTTGCATGCCTGTCCCGGGCCCTCGCTCGCGACAACAATGGCCACGGCGGCGGCGGAGCGCGTGCTCGCGAGCGGCCTGGACCTGTCGCCGCTGTCGGGCCCCGTCACCTGGCGTGCTTCCACCAACACCCGCGTCCTGGGAGGACTGGAATGATTGCTGTCATCTTCGAGGTCTGGGCACACGAGTCGCATCGGCAGCGGTACCTGGATCTCGCGGCGGAGCTGAGGCCCCTGCTGGCGGACATCGACGGGTTCATCTCCATCGAGCGGTTCCAGAGCCTCAGCGAACCGGGGAAGCTGCTGTCCCTGTCCTACTGGCGCGACGAAGCAGCGGTGGCGGAATGGCGGCGACTGGAGGCCCACCGTGAAGCCCAGCGCGAAGGCCGGGGAGGCGTGTTCAGCGACTACCGCCTGCGGGTGGCGCACGTGGTGAGGGATTACGGCTTGAAGGACCGGGCGGCCGTGCCCGCTGACAGTCGCACCGTGCACGGCTGAAGCGGCTGGCGCACGGCGGCTGTCTTCCCGCCCGTCCCTCCCATGCGGGCCATGACTCCCCCACCTTCTGTGGGGGGTGAACGATGAAGCGAGGCCAATGGAGACGATGCTGGGGGCTGGCTGCCGCGCTGCTCGGGCTTCCGGCGGCGGCGCAACTGGAAGGCCCACCCGAGGGGAGTTCGCAATACTCCTGCTTCGAAGCGGCGCGCCAGGGCAGCTCGGTGAGTGAGACCATCGCGGCCCAGCTCTGCCAGGGTGCCCGTTCCGACACCCCGGCACAGTGCTTCCTCCGGGTGCAGGAGAAAGGCTTCCTCGCCGACCCGCAGGCGCTCCAGCTCTGCCAGTACGCCCAACCCTCGGATGATCCCGCGTCCTGCTTCTTCAAGGCGCGGACATCCTCGTTCCTGGACGAGACACAGCTCCTGGAGCTCTGCCGCCCACCCATCGCGCAGATGCTGAAGATGTGTCCCTACGGGCCGTGAGTCACCGGGCGCGGAGGAACGCCTTGACGCTCGGGGACTGGAGCTTCTGGGACTCGATGCACAGCCGGATGGACTCCAGGGCCCGGGTGAGCGCGCGTGGACCGCCTTCGATCTTGTCCACGCGGGGCGAGAGGAACGTCTCCACCTGCGCCAGGTGGATGTCATCGCAGAGGCTCCCCGTCTGACCAATCAGCCGGCCCAGCTCATCCGAGCGCAGCCGCTGCGTCAGCGCATCGAAGTGCGTCTGGTAGAAGTTCCACGCCAGCGACTGCGACTCCGGCGACATCAAAGCCATCCGGAGGATGACCTGCGAGTCCCGCACGTCGAAGTCCGGCGATACCACCAGCCCCAGCGCCCGCCACAGCAGGTCCGGGTTCCGGAAGTAGGCCAGCGACGTCAGCAGCCGGGACCGCTCGGTGCGGTCCTGTTCCTTCTTCGCCGCCTCCAGCAGCGCGTCGAACAGCGCCGCATCGCCGTGCGTCGCGGCTCGGGGCAGCGCGGCACTGAACGCCTCCGGATCCACCGACTTCCGGTCCGCCAGCCATGTGCGCACCAGGGGCAGCGATTCCTTCACCAGCCGAGGGTCATCGCCCAGACCGCCGGCCAGCCGGAGGAACAGGGAGCGCGAGTCCTTCACGGAGTCGTCCTCGCCCGGCTTCGGCCCCCAGCCCATGGCATGTGCGCGCGCCGAGTAGAGCGACGCCACCCACGCGCGGAAGCGCTGACGCTCCTCGGGCGTGAGCTGATCCAGGCGCACGAGTTCCAGCAGCGAGGCGGCGCTCTGCACCACGAGCCGGTTCGGCGATTTCGCGGAGGCAGGCACCGCCTTCAGCGCCTCCCCCAGCGGCAGGTCGCCCCGGGTCACCGCCGCATCCACATCCGCCCAGAGCGCCACCTGCTCCGCGGGAGTGAAGGCGGCGACCGGGGTCGCGAGTAGCTTCGTCAACTGCTCGCGGGTGTAGCCGCTGCGGTAGTAACCCGTGCCGCCCGCGTTGAGCAGCACCCACGCCGGGCACTGCTTCGTGGGCAATGCGACCTCCGCCGAGGGCCCCTGCAACATCGAGCACACCCGCGACGACTGCGTGCCCGTGCCCACGCGAAGACACACGGGCACCTGCCACTCCTGCCGCGAGTCCGCCTTGGAGCCCACGGGCAGGTAACGCTCCTGGGACAGCTTCACGGACGGAGCGCCGCCCGCCGGGCACGACAGCTGCGCGGTGATCCGAGGCGCACCGGTCCGCTCGATGAACCCGCCGAAGGACTGCGCCACCTCCGGCCCCGCCGCCTGGGACAGGTCCGCGAGGAAGTCCTCCATCGTCGCGACCTTCCACTCGTGCTTGCGGACATAGCCCCGGAGGAAGTCGCGGAAGCGCTCCGGCCCCAGCCAGGCCTCGTACATGGCGATGACGGACGAGCCCTTGTCATACGTCGTCCCGTTGTCGAACGAGCCGACGATGTCGTCATTGCTCTCCACCGGCTTGCGCACGGGCAGCGCTGACGCCAATTCATCCGACGCCAGCGCGGAGCGGGTCGCGAACATGGCGCGCTCCTGCTGGTAGTCCCAGGACGGCTCCAGCCGGTCCACGGTCTGGCGGTCCAGCCAGGCAGTGAAGGACTCGTTCAGCCAGATGTCGTTCCACCAGGAGCAGGTGACGACGTCACCGAACCAGTAGTGGCCCAGCTCATGGTTGGCGATGACCGCGTACGACTTACGGCGGGCCAGCGTCTCCTCGCCGGGCGGAATGAGCGTGAGCGGCTGCCCGAGCGCGACGAGGCCCGGGTGCTCCATGGTGCCCCAGTACCGGGGCACGACCGCGACATCGAGCTTCTCGTACGGATACGGCTGGTCGAAGAAGTCCTCCAGGCCCTTCACGATGCGAGGCGTGATGCTCGCGGCGTAGCGAGTCTCCGCGCCCCGGCCCTTGGGGACGACGAAGCGCAGCGGCACGTTCGTGCGGCCCACGGTGCCGGCCTCCACCACGTCGAACGGCCCCACCATGAAGGCCACGAGGTAGCTGGGCATCGGCTTGCTTTCGGCGAAGGTGACGCGCTCCAGGCCGTCCGCCAGAGGCTCGCGCGACACGGCGGGATGATTGGCCAGCGCCACGTGCCCGGCCTTCACGGTGAAGCGCAGGCGCCACGGCACCTTGAAGGTCGGCTCATCGAAGCACGGGAAGGCGCGGCGCGCGTCGATGGGCTCGAAGAACGTGTAGAGGTAGGGCTCACCGCCCTCCTCCACCCCGTAGAGGCCCTGGCTGCGCTCGCGGTCCACCTTGCCGGTGAAGTCGAGCAGGAGCTGCGCCTTGCCCACCGGCAGCGCTTCCGGAAGGAGCAATCCCAGACGTCCTTCCGGCGCGGTGACAGGCTTCGCATCGAACGTGCGGCCCGCCACGGTGACGCGAGCCCGCGTCACGTCCACGTCCTGAGCATGCAGCCACACCTGGCGCACGGGCTCGCGGACCTCCACGTCGATCGTGACGCTGCCCGGATACGTGTCCTCCGAGGGCACGAGCTTCAGGTCCAACGCGTAGTGCACGGGCCGCACGGTGTCCGGCAACCGCAGCGCGGGAGGCAGGGCCTCCGGCCACGAAACAGCGGGCGGAGCGGAAGCACTCGGTGCGACCTCCGGCGCATGGGCACAGCGGACGGTCAACACCACCAGGGCGAGGAGTGGGAGCAGTCGCATGGGGGCGCAGCCTAGACCATGCGCGAGTCGTGCACCGTGCCTACGTCTCGACCCGCACCCACAGCAGTCTCGAGATGTCTCCAAGTCCGTGAATCAGTGCTTCCAATCCCGGGAGCCGCTACGGTCGAGATCCCCCCGTTTCAGCTACAAGCCGAGGAAAACATGTTTCATCGCAGCAACGGCCTCCCCTCTCTCTTCGTGTCCTTGCTTTTCGTCGTGGGTTTCGCGTCGTCGGCCAGCGCTGACACCTACCAGACCTACGTGGTGCCCACGGTCAATGGCTTTCAGATTGGCACCATCCTTCCCAACCAGCCCACCGGGAACTTCAGCAGCGCCGCGGACACTGCCCGCCGCTTCTGTCAGGACCAGGGCCACACCGGCGCGCAAAGCTTCATCACCGCCATCCGCGGCTCCTCGTACACGTACATCATTGGCACGAATGGCGTGGGCCCCTGGAACACCACCGGCAACTCCAACGTGACCATGCTGGAGAGCATCACCTGCGTCACCTCCACTTCCACCTCCCCCTCGGACGTCACGTACACGACGCCGACGGTGAACGGCTTCCAGATCGGCACCATCCAGCCCAATCAACCCACCGGCAACTTCAGCACGCCGGGGGATACCGCCCGCCGCTTCTGCCAGGACCTGGGCCACGTCAACGTGCGCAGCATCACCACCTCCATCCGCGGCTCCGCCTACACGTACATCGTGGGCACGAACGGCGTGGGGAACTGGAACACCACCGGCAACGCCGACGTGACCATGCTCGAAACCGTCACCTGCATCACCTGGTAGCCCCCGCATGGACGAGGGGAGCCCACGCGGCTCCCCTCCGCAGGGTATTCATAGACCCCGATCGGGTTTGGACAGACTCCCCAGAATCTCACAACATGTCTGTCTTCATGTTTTCAACCTGATAGATCGCCCCTTCCTCTCGCTGCGCCAGGAAGGTGCGATGCGTCGACAAGGCACACTGTCTCGGGTTTTGTTTTGCGCTTTAATCAGTGCTGTCATTTCTGTCACGGCTTGTGACCACGGCAGCGAACCGGAGCGGGAGACCGGCAACGTCCGGTTCGTCAGCGCGGTGCCCCAGGCGCTCGCGGGCGATGAGATCACCCGCGTGACCGTCACGCTGACGGCGTCCGGCGTGCCTTCCGCCACCACCGTGCTCACCAAGGGCACGGATGGATGGAGCGGCACCATGTACCAGGTTCCCGCTGGCACCCAGCGCACCTTCACCGCGGAGGCCTTCGCCGCGGACGGGGCCCTGCGCTACCGGGGCGTGGCCTCGGACGTCACCATCACCGCGGGCGCCACCTCCATCGTGGCCATCACCCTCCAGGCGCTGGATGTCCCGGGCCCCTTCGACAACTCGGCCCCGTGCATCGACTCGCTCGTGGCGTCCGCGAGCACCGTCCTCCCCGGGGGCACCATCTCCCTCCAGGCCACGGCGCATGATCCGGACGCGTCCGATTCCATCACGTACGCCTGGACGGCGGCGGAGGGCACCTTCGGCTCGCCCACGCTCACGTCGACGACCTGGACGGCCCCCTCGACCCCGGGCGTCTACGCGCTGACGCTGACCGTCACCGACTCGCGCGGCGCCACGGCGACCATCCGCATCGACATCACCGTCATCTCCAAGGACGGCGGCACCACGGCCGGCACCGCGGAGGTGTCCGTCACGTTCAACATCTCCCCCGCCGTCACCCGCGTCACCGCGTCCCGCTCTCCCGTGCCCGTGGGCCAGAGCACCACCGTCACCGCGGACGTGACGGACCCGGACGGCGACGCGCTGACCTACCAGTGGGCCGCGTCCTGCGCGGGCACCTGGACGGATGACACCTCCAACATCGCCTCCTTCACCCCGACCGCCGTGCCCGCTGGCGACGCGTGCGGCAACTGCGCGCTCACCGTCACCGTGAAGGACCCGAAGGGCGGACAGACGCAGGGCACCCTGCGCATCTGCGTGGGCGACGGCGCGAGCGCCAACGTTCCCCCGCGCATCGTCCTCGCGCACCAGAGCAGCGCGTCCGTGGTGGGCGACAACACCGTGACGTTCCGCGTCCTCGCCGAGGACGGCAACGGTGGCGCCCTCACCTTCAACTGGGCCTCGAGCACCGGCACGCTGGCGACGCCCGTGTCGGGCTTCACCTCCAGCGAGGTCTCCTGGAAGGCCCCCACCTGCGCGCCCACGGGCGGGAACGCGACCGTCACCGCCACCGTCACCAACGCGCAGGGCTTCTCCGCGTCCCAGGCCTTCACCGTGGCGGTGCAGAACGCCCCCGCGTGCACGCCGCCCACGACCGTGGCGCGCTGGGACCTCACGGCCAGCCTGACGCAGCGCCGCTTCGGCGCGAGCCTCATCACCCTGCCCTCCGGGAAGATCCTCGTCTTCGGCGGGACGGTGAGCTCCAACCCCATCCTGGGCACCGCGGAGCTCTACGATCCCGCGACGGCCACCTGGTCCTCCGCCGGCACGATGGGCACCTCCCACTACAACCCCGCCGTGACGCTGCTGCCCTCCGGCAAGGTCATGGTCACGGGCGGCTTCGCGTCGTACCCGGCCACCACCCCGCTGCGCGCCGTGGAGTTCTACGACCCCGCCACCAACACCTGGACGGCCGGCCCTCAGATGGCCTATGCGCGAGGAGCCCACACCACGACCCTGCTGCCCTCCGGCAAGGTCCTGGCCGTCGGCGGCGTCAATTCCGGCGACAGCGTCAGCAACCGCGTCGTGGAGCTCTACGACCCCGCCACGAACAACTGGGTACCGGTCGCGAGCCCGACTCACCCCCGGTCGAGCCACCGCGCGGTGCTGCTGCCCTCGGGAAAGGTGCTCGTCGTGGGCGGTAGCTTGCCGGCGGAGATCTACGATCCGTCCAACAACACCTGGAGCATCGCCACCGGCCTGACGACGCGGACCTTCACGGATGCCTTCCTCCAGCCGTCTGGCAAGGTCGTCCTGGTAGACGGGACGCTGGTCGCGACGTACGACCCGGTGCTCAACGTCCAGGCCACGCTGGGACACTTCACCTACGAGCGCGCCAACTCCTCCCTGGTCCAGCTGAACTCCGGCAAGCTGCTGCTCGCGGGCGGCAATTCCACGTTGGGCCTGACGACGGAGGTCTTCGACCTGGCGACGGGCACTTCCGCGTTCTCCACCAGCATGGCGTCCAACCGCTACTCCATGGCCGCCACCGTGCTGCCCAACGGCAAGGTGCTCTTCATCGGGGGCTATGACCGGGACACCCCCGGGAGCGTCAGCGCCGTGCTCGTCTACACGCCCGCGAGCCCCTGAAGGCCGCCTGAAACTCCGCTGAAGCTCTGTCGACGAGCGGCCGGTCCCAGCCGGGTCCGGCCGCTCCGGGCATTGCGGCGCCCCGCGTTTGAGCGAGGATGCGGCCCATGTCCAACCTCCAAGGCAAGACCCTCTTCATCACCGGCGCCAGCCGCGGCATCGGCAAGGCCATCGCGCTGCGCGCGGCCCGTGACGGCGCCAACATCGTCATCGCCGCGAAAACCACGGACCCGCACCCCAAGCTGCCCGGCACCATCTACACGGCGGCGAAGGAGATTGAAGAGGCCGGCGGCAAGGCGCTCCCCTGCGTGGTGGACATCCGCGACGAGGCGCAGATCCACGCCGCCGTCGCCAAGGCCGTGGAGACCTTCGGCGGCATCGACATCCTGGTGAACAACGCCAGCGCCATCAGCCTCACCGGCACGCTGGACACGCCGCTCAAGCGCTTCGACCTGATGCACGGCATCAACACGCGCGGCACCTTCGCGTGCTCGCAGGCGTGCATCCCGTACCTCAAGAAGTCCTCCAACCCGCACATCCTCAACAACTCGCCGCCGCTCAACATGGAGCCGCGCTGGTTCGGCCCGCACGTGGCCTACACCATCGCCAAGTACGGCATGAGCCTGTGCGCGCTGGGCATGGCGGAGGAGCTCAAGGACGACGGCATCGCCGTCAATACGCTGTGGCCCCGCACCGTCATCGCCACCGCCGCCGTGCAGAACCTGCTGGGCGGTGACGACACCATCAAGGGCAGCCGCACGCCGGAGATCATGGCGGACGCCGCGTACACCATCCTCACCAAGCCCAGCCGCTCCTTCACCGGCAACTTCTGCATCGACGATGAAGTGCTGCGCGCCGCCGGCATCACCGACCTGGACAAGTACCAGTCCGTCCCCGGCGCGGAGCTGCTGCCCGACTTCTTCCTCTAGCGCGCCTCAGGCCCCATGCCCCCGCGCAAGCTCCAGCGACACCTGGTCTGGCTCGAGTCCTTCACCGCCGCCGTGGAGGCCGGCAGCATCGACGCCGCCGCGGAGCACCTGGGCGTCGCCCGCTCCGTCGTGAGCGAGCACATCCGCGCCCTGGAGGAAGCGCTCGCGGATGGCGCCGCCCTGCTGGAGCGGGGGCCGGGCCGGCGCCTGCAACTGTCCGCGCGCGGCGAGCGCCTCTACGCGGGCACCCAGACGCCGCTGCACCAGCTGGACGTGAAGCGGCTGATGGACCTGGCCCGCGTGGAGCCCACCCTGCGCCTGGGCCTCAACCCCACGCTGTCCATGTCGCTGCTGGGCGGCATCGCGCAGGACGCCGCCGCCACCGACCTCAAGCTGGTGGTGGGCTTCGGTGGCTCGCACGAGCTCATGCGGCAGGTGCAGACGCGGCAGCAGGACCTGGTGCTCGACTTCACCCCCCTGCCCCCGCACGAGGGCGTGGACACCGAGTCCCTGCTGCGCATGTCCTTCGTCGTCATCGCGGGGCCCGACTCCGCGCTCGCCCGGGCGCACCCCTCCCGCCGCTCGCTGGACGTGAAGGACCTCCAGGGCCAGCGCTTCGTGGACTGGCTGAGGGACGACCCCTACGGCGGCGCCAACAGCGCGCGCTTCGCCGAACACGGCGTGTCCGTCACCGAGGTCGGCCGCGTGGAGAGCTTCCTCCACCTCTACGAGCTGCTGCGCGCCTACAAGGCCTGCACCATCGCCCCCGACGTGCGCCCCACCCAGCCGTTCCCGCCCGACCTGCACGTCTGGCCCCTGCGCGAGCAGGAGCCCCAGGTCGTGGAGGTGGTGGCGCTGTGGCCCTCCGGCGGCCTCAGCCCCGCGGTCCAGGCCATCCTTGACGGGGTGCGTCGCCGCCTGAACAAACGGCGATAATCCGACGAAGACGTCGAATTCTGCCGGATTTCCGTCTTGCAGTGCGGTGCGTATTCTTCAGGAGTCCTGTTTCTCTTGAAGGAGCCGCCCGCGATGACGCCCACGGAACGGACCATTGCCCGCCTTCCCGCCCACCTGCGCCGCTACGTGGTGAGCCAGGACTACGCGGCGTACACGCCCCGGGATCAGGCGGTGTGGCGGCACATCCTGGGGCAGCTGCGCGAGCACCTGAGCGACAAGGCCCACCCCGTCTACCTGGAGGGCCTGGAGGCCACGGGCATTGGCGCGGAGGCCATCCCCAGCCTGGACGAGATGAACGAGAAGCTGTCCAAGCTGGGCTGGGCCTGCGTGGCGGTGCGCGGCTTCATCCCGCCGGCCGTCTTCACGGAGCTGCAGGCGCTGGGCGTGCTGGCCATCGCGGCGGACATCCGCACGCACGAGCACATCCAGTACACGCCCGCGCCGGACATCGTCCATGAGAGCGCGGGCCACGCGCCCATCATCGCCAACGCGCGCTATGCCCAGTACCTCAAGGCCGTGGGGCTGGTGGGCTTCAAGGCCATCGCCAGCGTGGAAGACCAGGCCGTCTTCGAGGCCATCCGCAACCTCTCCGTGGTGAAGGAGGACCCCACCGCGACGGAAGAAGAAATCGCCCACGCCCAGGCCCGCCTGGAGGCCGCGAACGCCAGCCACCGCTACATCAGCGAGAGCACCCGCGCGAGCCGCCTGTACTGGTGGACCGCGGAGTACGGGCTGATTGGCGACCTGAAGCACCCGCGCATCTACGGCGCGGGCCTGCTGTCCAGCATCGGCGAGGCGCGGCACTGCCTGACGTCCGCCGTGCACAAGCTGCCCCTGGGCGTGGCGTGCGCGGACACGGACTACGACATCACCCGCATGCAGCCGCAGCTCTTCGTGGCGCGCGACTTTGAACACCTCTTTGAAGTCCTGGCGGAGTTCGAGTCCACGCTCGCGTGGAAGCGCGGCGGGGACCACGGCCTGAACGAGGCGCTGCGCGCGCGCACGGTGAACCACCTGGTGCTCGCGGACGGCCGCGAGGTGACGGGCAAGGTGGTGGAGCTGCTGCCCGCCGCGAAGGACGTGGCCCCGGGCCTGTCCACCGCGCTGGCCCGGCTGGAGGGCCCCATCCTCACGTCCGTGAACGGCCACGCCGTGGACAAGCCGTTCAGCGGCTCGGCGCTGGTCGCCTTTGGCCAGGGCACCCTGCCGGAGCGCGGGAGCTTCCAGCTCACGCTCGACAGCGGGCTGGTGCTGGAGGGCTTCGCGGTGGGCGGCGGCGAGGTGATTGCCCTGCGCGGCACGCTGGCCGGCCAGGAGCTGACGCTCCCGTCCATGGCCCGCCTGTACCTGACGGAGCGGCTGCCGTCCGTGGCGGGCGGCCCCGCCGACCCGGGCACGTGGGACGAGTGGTTCGGGGAGATGGACGCCTTCACCGCGGGCGACGGCGAGGCCCAGGCGCGCGAGCGCAAGGCGCAGGCCCTGCCCCCGTCGCTGGCCGCCCTCTACACGGAGGTGCGCCGCATCCGCGAGACGGGGCAGCTGGCCCCCGAGCGGCTGGAGCAGATCGCCCGGGCGAGCACCGACTTCCCGACCGACTGGCTCCTGCGCGCGGAGGTCGCGGAGCTGCGCGGCGAGGTGCCCGCGCGGCGCGAGGCGGCGCACGCTTAAGGGCCCGGCGCTTCGAATCACGGACGGCGGATGCGAAACGGCCCGGTCGACCTCCTCACGAGGTCGCCGGGCCGAATCACTTCCGGGGGGCGTCTTTTCCGCGCGGGGCCTACGCGTTGCGGCGCACCATGGCCACGTCGTAGTGGCGCTCCGTCACGTAGCCGTTCGCGGCCTTGCCGGGGCGGTACATGTTCCCCGTCTTGTCATCCACGTAGAAGCGGTTGTTCGGGTTCGTGTCCTTGCCCGTGCTGGCGTTCTTCGTGCCCGGGTCGTGGAACGTGTAGTAGGTGCGGCCCTTGTCGTCGACGCCGCGGCCCGTGATGGTCACGAAGTGGTCCGTGAGGCCGTCCGCGTTATAGCTCGCGTCCTTGTGGCTGACGCCCACCACCACCGGCTTGCCGGCCTCCAGCTGCTTGTCGATGTAGTTGCGGCCCTCGGCGGCCTTCTTCGAGTCCACCTTCAGCGCGCCGACGCCGTTCTCGCTCGTGCCCACCTGGATGCGGCGGTCGGGGCCCAGCACGGTCGCGCCCGCGTCGCGCGACATGGCCGTCGCGGCCTTGAAGCACGCCGTGTCGCTCGCGGTGTAGCCGTGGCCGTTCTCGAACTGGCTGTAGTACGGCACCTTCACGTGCACCGCCGGCTTGTCCTTGGACGGGGCCACCTGCTCCGTGTTCGCGGGGGCCGCCTCCGTGGTGGGCCTGGAGGTGTTCGTGCCCTGGCCTTCCGTGCGGCCCGGCCTGGAGTCGTTGTTCACGGACGGGGGAACCACGCCCGTGTTGGTGTTGGCCGGCTTCGTCGTGGCGCCCGACTTCTCCTGCTTCAGCATCGCGAGCGCGTCCTTCGCCTCCGACTTGAAGCGGTTGGCCACGCCCTTCTGCACGTCCTTGGAGCTGCCGGAGAAGTGCACCAGGGTGCCGTTGCCGTTGGTGCGGCCGCGCTCGGCGTAGATGTCCTTGATGAGCTGCTCGTCGCTTACCTTCGAGGGGTCGCGCCCGGCCAGCGCCTTCTTGAAGATGTCATCCGCCTTGCCCGGGCCGTGCTGCACGGAGGTGGACCAGGCCACGTCCCGCAGCGCCGCGGAGCGCTTATCCAGGTCGATGCCCGTCGCATTCTTGATGTTGGCGGCGCCCTTGTCGTAGTGAGTGGCCTTGATGTAGTCGTGCTGCGCCTTGTCGAAGCCCTTCGGGTCCTTCGCCGCCAGCTGCTTCCACGCGGCGGAGAACTGCGCGGAGCCCGGCTTGCTGCCCGACAGCGCCTGGTGGAACTCCGGGTGCGTCTTCTTCAGCGAGTTGACGAACGACTGCGCGGACCCGTTCGCGGAGGCGAACTGGTAGGAGCCGTAGGACACGCCGCCCTTGTCGCCCTTGCCCGTGGACACGGTGCCGGGGCCGCGCGCCTCGTACTTGCGGCTCAGCCCGCCCAGCTCCCCGCTGGTCGCGCTGCTGGAGGACGTGTTCGTCGCGGGCGTCGTCGCCTTCGCGCCGTCGGTGGACTGCGTGAAGCTGTCGCCCGACGTCTTCGTCCCCGCGCTCGACCGGGTGGTGCCCTTCGTGTCGAAGCCGTCCTGCACCTTCAGCGACTTGCCGGCCTGGATCTTGTTCGGATCCTTGATGTTGTTCGCCTTGGCCAGCGCATCGACAGTCGTGTTGTAGCGCTTCGCCAGGCCGGTAAGCGTGTCACCCGACTTGATGCGGATATTGGAGACGGTCACGGAGAAGACCCCTCTATGTCTGGCCGCGAACAGAGGCGCCGCGGACGTGCTTGGATTGCCACGATTATCGAAAGGCAATGCGATCAGTTTCGCATTCCCAGTCACAATCCTGTGAAACCAGTGTTTCCAGCAACTTCAGTTTCAGCGGATCGATCCGCTGATGCTGAAGAACCTGCCCAGGAGGACCAGTCGGATGTTCAGGATCCAACCGGAATTCAAAAGTGTGGCATTGCTGTTTGCCATTTGCGTCACGAGCGCGGTCCCGGAGGCCTCGGCCCAGGGGACCGAGGGACTTACGGGGGTCTATTCGAACAAGGGCGGGACGCTGGCCATCGTCGAGGGCAGCAACGAGACGCTCGTGCACTTCTCCGGTTCGTTCCCGCAGGGCGAGAGCGCGGGCACCTGCGATTGCGCCCTGGTCGTCCAGAAGAAGACAGCCACGAATTGGTCACTTCAGCAGGCCGGCGAGCAGGACGCCTGGACGCTGCGCGTCAATCCCAAGCAGTTCGTGCTGGAGTCCGGTCCGTCACCGTCCTGTTGCGGGGCGGGCTACCCGGGCAAGGACACCTTCGCCCGGAGCACGTCGAAGCCGCTGGGCATCTGCAAGGTGAAGGTGTCCAAGGCGGGCTTCCACGCGTCGGACGCGGCCAACACGCCGCGTAAGGCGTTCGTGGTGTCTGGCGACGCGGTGGAGGCCTACGTCGACCCGGTGGAGCCGGACTTCCTCGCCGCGCGCTTCCAGGGGCCCCAGAAGGCCACGGCGGGGCTGCTCAAGCGCGAGGACCTGGACTGTGCGGCGGAGTCAGCGCCCACGGCCGCCGTGAAGGCCCCCGTGGCCGCGGACAAGCTCCAGCCCTTCGCGGGGACGTGGGTGGAGCTGACGCGGCAGGGCAAGGGCTTCGTGGTGCTCAAGCCCTGCTCGGCCGCGACGCGCAGCTTCACCATCAAGCCCGCGACGGGTGAGGTGGAGGTGCAGCTGGGCCAGGAGGCCACGACACTGAAGGTGACGTCCGTGGAGCCCGGCAAGGGCACCGGGGCGTGGGTGCTGGGGCTCACGTCCGCGGATGGCAAGCCGGAGGCGCTCCAGTGGAAGACGGCCGACGCCGCGAAGGGCACCGTGTCCGTGAACAGCCCGGACCTCTTCTCCCAGAGCCACGACTACGTGCGCCAGGAGAAGAAGTCCGCCTTCCCGTCCAAGCAGGAGACGGGGTGCGACGAGTTCGAGCGCTAACGCGCCCGTGAGCGCCGCCGGGCCCGCAGGCCCCCGCCGAGCAGCAGCGCGACGAGCGCACCGGACAGGGGGCCCCCCGCGGCCTGGCAGCCACCGTCATCCGAGGGCGTGCGCGGATCATCGATGGGCTCCACGGGCCTGCCCGCATCGACGGTCCCCGCATCACCGGTGCCCGCATCACCGGTGCCGGCATCCGTGCCCGCGTCGGTCTCCTCGAGCGGCGCGCAGGACGCGGCCTGGCCGGTGGCCGCGATGCACAGCCGGCCATAGCGCCCCAGGCCTTCCATCCGGCCGTCCACGACAGCCACCACCACGCGCGTGGCGTCATCCGCGGCCACCCGGGCGCGCAGGGCGTCCGGCCCGTCCACGGTCACCACCCGCAGCACGGCGTCATCCGTGACGGCCGCGAGGACCAGGTGCACGGTGGCCGGGTCGATGCCGGGCTCGGGCTCGAACGACGCGCCCACGAACGACGCGCCGCCGGGCACTTCGAGGATTTGCGAAGCCGCCGCCGCGACGCGCACGCGTTCGATCGTGGTGGGGAGCGCCGCCGCCGTCGTCGTCACCGGCGCATAGCCCTCCGCTCGCGCGTAGCCGAACCCCGGCGTCGCGCGCGCGCCGGTGCCCAGGTTCCAGGTGGCGAACCGGGTGAAGGCCGCGTCGAAGCTGGAGGCGAAGTCGCGGCGCAGACAGGTGTCCAGCAGCACCGGCCAGCGGGCCTCCGGCTGCCGCACGGACTCCTCCAGCAACGCGAGGAGCGCGCCGTCGCCGTAGTGCTCGCCGAGGAACTGGAAGAAGAGCCCCGCGCCGTAGGTGAAGGTCACGCCCGGCCCCGCGGGGTCCAGCACCAGGGGGCTGTCCGGGGTGAGCATGTAGCCGCGGGTGAAGCGCTCCAGGTCGTCGAGCGCGGGCTCGAAGCGCTCGGTGGCCCAGACGGCGGTGCCCTCGGAGGCGATGCCTCCCAGGTCGGGCCGGTAGGCGGCCTGCACCGCGTGGAAGAACTCGTGGCTTGCGAGGATCTCCACGGCCTCGGCGTCTGACGGGTAGTGGTAGCCCGCGAAGTCGTTCTCCTGGAGCATGTAGCCCGTGCAACGCGTGACGCCGTCCAGACAGGTCTCCTGCCGGAAGGCGCCGTCGCCAATCCCCGCGAAGTCCACCAGGTACACGTCGAAGCGGCCGTCGCCGCCGTCGTCTCCGGCCGGATTCGTATCGTCGGGCGGCAGGCGGAAGCCCAGGTCCACGTAGAACGTCGCCACGCGTTCGTAGGTGCGCCCGACGAGCTCCACGAAGTCGGGCACGCCGTTGCCATCCGCGTCCGCCGCGGGCACGGCGTGCTTGCCCTGGCGGGTGAAGTGGATGCGGAAGCGCTCGCCCGGCGACACGACGGACTCCACCATGTCTCCGCGCTCATAGCGCGGCGCTTGCGCGGTCGGCGAGGTGGGCCGCCCGGACTCGGCGGCCAGCCCCACCACGGCCTCCCGCTCGTGCGGAAGGCCGCGCGGGGTTCCCGCGCCAGTCAGCAGCAGGAGCAGCGTGGGAACCCCGGGGGTCATCACGGCAGCCAGGCCCACCGCAGGCGGATCGATCCCGAGCTGGCCGTCGAGCTCACCTTGCCCGTCGTCCTGCACTCCTCCTGCACCGCGGGGTCGTAGAAGCTCGCGACCTGCAGCTTCAAGTGGCGGCCGTTCGCCAGCTGGACGAGGTAGACCTTGTTCGTCATCGCCACGCAGCCGGGGTACTCCCAGTACGAGAGCGTCTGCGTCGCCGGGCTCTGGATGCCGTACGGGTCCCCGGAGAACGTGCAGGTGTCGGCGGTGTAGTAGTTCTCCGCCACGAACTGCGCGTCCGTGGGCACGGCCGTCACCGACTCGAACGTCGTCCCATCCGGCGTCTGCGCCACCGTCACGCACGACGGGCCGGACACGCCGCTGTTGAAGCGGACGACGTACCGGCGCACCGCGACATCCCACGCCGTCGAGTCCAGCGAGGACCGGTCATCGATGGAGACCTTCTCCAGGCCCGTGTCCGTGAAGCGCGCGTAGGTGTACGAATCCGGCACGCTCGTGCCGCCCCCGCGACCGTCCAGGAACGTGAGGTGCTCGCCCTCCGTCGTGCCCTCCTCCACCACGCCGCCGTCGTTGATGTTGGTCCTAAGCCGGAGCTTGTCGATGCTCTGCTCCGAGCAGGCCACGGCGTTGCGGCACAGCTCCGCGCCACCGTCCACGGGCGTGCCCGCGTCGGTCTCCGTGCCCGCGTCTGTCTCGCCGCCGGTGCCCGCGTCGGTCTCCGTGCCCGCGTCTGTCTCGCCGCCGGTGCCCGCGTCCGTCTCCGGATTCTCCTGCTCGTCCGGCGTCAGGGTGCGCAGCTCGCACTTCTTGTCCGCGTTGCAGGTCCACGCCTGGCCCGCGGGGGCCGCGCCCTCATCGCGGCAGTCGAACGCATCCACGCACTCGTCGCTGCTGCATCCCGGCGCCACCACGGCCAGCGCGAGGGCCGCCACGGCCCCCATGCCGAACCACCGTGCACCGCTCTTCCGGACCACCCCTCCAGGGTTGCTCATCGTCGTCACCTTTCGCCGCGGGGACCCGCCGCCGTTCGATGGGGACGATCTCTATTCGATAACGATTCTCATTTTCAATATCGACATTCCAACTTCAGGCGGAAGTGTCGCCGGGCGATTTCGGGGGGTTGTGGGCGGACAGGCGGGGTTGTCCGCCGGGGCCCAGGAGTCCCTGCATGGCGTCGAAGAGGTTGAGGTTGGAGCCGCTGGGGAGGAAGACGACCTTGTCCAGGCCTCCGACGACGGCGGCCTGGGCCTGCGCAGCCACGGCCTTCACGAAGTTCTCCCCGCCCCCCAGGGACTCCACGCGCTGGCGGAACTGGGTGGCCTCCACTTCCGCGAGGCGCGACTGGCGCTCCACCTCCAGGTCGTTGAGGCGCTGCTGGCGCTCCAGGGCCACCTGGGTGGTGAGCCGTTCGCGCTCGGCCTCCGCCTCGGAGCGGATGCGCGAGGCGCGGGCGTCGGACTCGGCGCGGGCCAGTGCCTCCTCGCTCTCCACGCGGGCGCGCTCCAGCTGGGCCTCGGCCTCCACCTTGGCGCGGCTGAGCGTCTCCAGCTGGTGGTTGCGGTTCTGCAGTTCGATGAGGGATTGCCGCTCCGCCTCCGACTTGCGGTGGCTGGCGATGTCCGCGAGCTGCTTCTCCTCCTCGCTGCGGATGCGCTTGAGCTCCGCGGCGGCCTGGGCCTCCTGGCGTGAGGCGTCCAATTGAATCTGGATGTTGGTGTCGATGGCCTCGCGCAGCTTCAGGGCCGTCTTCTCATCGACAGGGGCGATGTCCTTGATGTCGATGTCGATGATGCGCAGCTGGTTCTCGGAGAAGAGGCGGTCCTTGCGCGCGCGGCCCGCGTCATCCATGCCGAAGATGGCGCGGCGGATGAGCACGCTGGCGTTCTTGTGGAAGGTCTCGAACTCGTTCTCCGCGGCGACCTGGCGGATGCGCGACGCGAGGTTCTCACACACGTACCCGATGAAGTCGTTCACCCGGAAGATGGCCTTGTCCTTCTCCGGGTCACCCTGCACGTCGAACTGCCACTTGTAGGAGAGCTTGATGCGCAGCCGCGCGTGGTCGCGCGTGGCCACCTCGAACAGGTCCGTGGCGAAGTCCGGCCCCAGCCGCAGCATCAGCACCTTGAGCTGACGTGGACGCTTGGGCGTGCTGCCGGACAAGTCCAGGACGGTGACGTCCTCGTAAGGACGCAACATCACCTTCGCGGGCCCGAACTCCACGCGCGCGTGGTTGGTCTCGAAGTCGTTGATGAGGACCGCGGTGTTGTCCTCGATGCGCAGCACGATGGCGCGCGTGCGGTCCCCCTTCTCCGTCGCGATCATGGGGCGCGGCGGGCGGGCGTCCTTTGCCTCCGCGGGAGGCAGCGGCGGAGTGAGTCCCAGCAAGGCCTCCGCGTCCGGGGACAGGCGCTTCTCGTGCAGCTCCTGATGCGCCTCCGGCATGAACTGGCAAGGCCCCTGGACGAGCGACACCTTGCCCGAGCGCAGGTCGCGCACGTACAGGCCTTCCCCCTGCCCCAGTGACAGCGCGGCGATCTCGCGGTGGATGAGGACCTTCTCGCTGGGCACGTAGGTGCGCGGGCCGCGCACGATCCACGTGTCACCGGCCTTGCGCGCGCGAGGCTCACCGCCCTCGTTCTCGGAGAGGTCGTCCAGGGCCTGGAGCTTCAGGCCCTGCAGCTCCGACAGGACGTGCTTGCGGCGCACGTCCCCTTCCAGCGCCTCGCCGGGTTCGAGGAAGAAGACATCCGGGCCGGAGACGACCTTGCGGCGCCCCTCCTGGACGCGGCCGGTGGCGCGGTCCACGGGATTGAGGATGACGCAGTACTCGGTCTCCTTGAGGACGCGGGCCTTCTCCAGCGAGACGACGGTGACGGACTCGCCGGGCACGTAGCGGCCGGGGCCGCGCACCAGCCACTCGTCGCCGGCCTCGCGGCGGCGGGGGGCGTCCGGGACGTGGGTGTCCGTGAACGCGGTGAGCGCACGCAGCCGCAGTGCTTCGGACACGCCCAGGACGTATTCCGGGACGATGTCGCCCTCCAGCTCCTCACCGGGGTACAGCGGGAACACCTTCGGGCCCACGCGGACCTCCCGGTCGCCCACCGCGACGCGGGCCTGGCCGAAGTCGTCCAGCGCCACCTGGCCATCCACGCGCACCACGGGGTTGCGCACCACGCACCAGCTGCCGGCGCCCACCTCCACCATCCGCTCCTTCGCCACGAGCGTGAGGTGCGCCTCCAGCGTGAGCACGCGCGGGCCTACTTCCATCAGCACGACGCCGCGGTTGGCGTCCTCGATGTATGCGTACTCGCGGTTCTTCAGGGAGATGCGCTGGATGGCTTCGGTGCTGGGGGTGGACGGCATGGCACACCTGCTCGCGGGGGTGGGGTTCGGCCGCGAGACATTGCGAGCCCCATGCCGTCACCGCTCCGCCCTGGAACGGCCCCGAACCGCTCCGGACTGGAACGGACCCTCGCTCCATTCTGGTGTCCGGTGTTCCAGTCTGGTGCGCCCGTCGAGCTTGGAACGTTGCTCGGCGTCTGTTCGAATGCACTCTGTGCGCGGGCAGGGATGTTCCTGCCCGATGGCACTCCCCCCGGAGGAAGCATGAAGGCATCGCGACTGAAGCAGATGGTTCCTGGATTCGCGCTGATCATCGGCATCATGGCGGGCACGGCCCTGGCCATGGTTCCGGGCTCGACGGCGGAGACGACCGAAACTCAGGTGGGCCCTACCCCTGTCCAGAAGATCTGTTCGGCCAGCTGCAAGCCGTGCTCGGTCCAGGCGCACTGTGGCCAGGGCGAGGGCTCCTGCGGGATCTGGCGCTGCACCAACCCGATGTAGACACCGAAAAGGGTGCCCTCATCCGCCTCCGAGTCCCAGGACTCGGGGGCTTTTCAATTGTTGCGAAGAGATGGCCATGCGTCTCCGGGCCTGCGGCGCCCTTTTGCTTCTGTTCGTCTTCTCGGCCTGCGCCACGACGGAGCCACGCCCCAGGGCGTCAGCGGCCCGCGGCACGAGGGCTGCCAACCTCCAACGAGCGGCGGCGCTTCCCTGGAGGGATGAGGGGAGGTGCGTTGTCCGCGAGGCATCCCAGCCTTGGCCCGTGCTGGTGGAGCGGTGCTATCCGGCACTCGACCATGACCGGGTCGAGTTCCGAGACACCACGGGAAGCTGCACGGTCGCCTCCGCTGCCGCCGCTACGCTTGGACTCGGGTTCTGCGTGCTGGCGGCCCCTGAAATCGCGGTGGGAGCCGTCATCGTCCTGGGCGTGGTGGTGGTCGGTGTCGCCATCAAGGAGGCACTGGATGCGTATGAGCTCCGCCACCTCTACCCCGAGGAAGCAGGGACTTCACGAGGGACGAAGGTTGCGTCCCGAGATGCCGGAGCGAAGCCGAAGCCCAAGCTGGATCCGGAGCCAGCGGGCCAGGGCCGGCAGCCCCCGGTGCCACCTGTGCCCGTGGACCGGACGGGCCGCGCCAGTTGCGAGCCTGTTCCCGTGCCTCACGCGGGCAAGGACGACATACACAATGAGTGTGCCGACAAGGTTCCGCCCAACCGTTATCCCGGAATGGACGTGCTCGTTGGCGGTGTACGCTTCGATGCGTTGCAAGTCGGCGTGCGAAAACTGTGGGAGATCAAGACCCACCAATTCGATTCATATAACGCATTTGTCCAGAATTAGGAGATTGCGAAAGAAGTGATCCAACTGAAGAAGGAGCGAGCTGCCGCAGCGGCATGTGGATATGACTTCATCGTGGGGGTGAGCACCCAAGCGCATAAAGACGCGCTACGCGAAGAAGCTCCCGCGATCGATGTCGTTGTTACGGGGTGTGCACGATGACCAGGCGGAGAGCCCTTACCCTTATCGTCTACGCGCCTGCGCTCATGGGTAACAACAGCCGCACAGTCGCCGTCGTCCATGGGATGGAGAAAGCGTTCCCCGGCCTACGCCTGGAGTGGAAACTAGATGAAGGCGGGCGACCCATTGCATTGCCACAGCGCGATGCATGGCTCTTGGCGAGCAACAAGGACGGTGGATTCCCAATCGTGTGCAACGGCGATGAACGTTACCCCGTGACGGTCTGGGGAATGGAAAGCTCAGGCATCCTCAGCCCAGGCGGTCAGGCCCAGCTTGAAGTCCACGCAAAACTGCCCTTGGACGAGCCTGTAATCGCGGCAGCGGCGACTCTGCTTGAGGCCGTGGCGGAGGGGGCACGTTCATTCTGGGGGCACGCGTCGCCGTACGGCTACGGCTCGGAAGTCGCGCAGCAGTTTCGCCGATCACCGGACGGACCTGAGCGTTCACCCCGTGGGCTTCCCATGCTCAACCTTCCAGAGAAGCTCCCAGCGCCTGAGATTCCCTGTTTCCTCGGGTGGGTGAACTATTGGTCCGCGGCTGCCGCGGAGGTCATCGGGTTCCCGGATCCTGCTCGTGATGCCGAGCTACTCTCGCGGGCACGTCGCACTCCGTCAGGCGGGTGGATCGTGCAGCTCACGGAGACTCCGCTCGATTACGACAACCCCGTGCACTTGGACGCGCTCAAGCGGGCCTACGAACGCTTTCCAGCAATCGGCGGACGCTCAACGCCTTTGCCCTGAAACAGGACAGCCGCCCGACACCTCTCTGGCGCGGGCGGCTGTTCCATCCAGTCTCCTGCTCAGCCCCGGGCGGCGCGGGCGTCACGGCCCTTGGCGCGGGCGGCCTTGGAGAGCAGGTCACTCCCCTTCTCCTCGCCCTTCATCCACGCCTTCAGCGCGGGCACCACCTGCTTGCTCCAGGCGCGTCCGGCGCGCACGACCAGGAAGTCCTGCACCAGCGCATCCACGATGGCGGAGAGCTGCTCGGTCAGCTCCAGACGCTCGGAGAGCTGATCATCCTCTTCCTCCGTCATGAGCGCGGGCAGCTTGGCGGCGCGGATGTCCAGGAACTCGGAATCCAGCGTGACTTCGTATTCGCGCTCGCCATGCGAGATGCGCAGCCGCGCCTGGGACACCAGCAGGCCCCGGTCCAGCGAGTGGCGCACGTTCTCCGAGTACGGCGCCAGCGTGCCCTTGGCGCTCATCTCCGTGACGTCGCCGGCCACGCCGCGCAGCACCACCTTGCCCAGATAGAGGACGACGACGCCCGCGCCGTCGTACTCGACCAGGGGGTCGCCCGACTCCGAGCGCCACAACAGCCACGTCATGAACTCGCGGCCCAGGTAGGCCCGGCCGCGCAAGAGCTGTTCGCGCGCCTTGCCCTTTTCGACTTCGGCCTCGTCCTTCTCCTCTTCCGTGGCGACACCATCGACTCCGACATCGCCCCGGGCGAACGCCGCCTCTTCCCTCGCCTGCTCACGCCTCGCCATGGGCGTCCTCCACCGAAGCCGTCGCCGGCAGGTCCATGCCAATGAGCTCCGCCGTGGGGCCCAGGGCCTTCTCGTCGATGCCCGCGCGCTGCGCCATGGACGCGGGCGTGATGCCAATCACCTTCACCGCGAGGGCGCCTTCCAGCGCCACGCAGATTTCATCCACTGTCTTGCGCGACGCGGCCCAGACCTGCACCGTGTGCGTCTTCAGGTTCCACGTCACGTCCAGCGTGCTGGTGCGCGGCACGGCGCGCTGACGCAACAGCTGCTTGAGCTCCGCGCGCTGCTTGTTCTTCTCCGCGCGCGCGGGCGGCCGGCCGTTCTCCTTGCCGAAGGCGGCGGCCCACTTGTCCAGCTCCGACTTCATCATCGACGCGGGCACCTTCAGCGTGTCGATGCGGAACGCGAACAGGGCGTACTCGCCATAGAAGAGGTTGCCGGTGGCGAACTCGGAGGACTCCGGGTTCTCCAACTCGACAAACCCCGCGGCGCGCTCCTCCTCGGAGCGGCGGTCGATGGGCTCGAACGCATGGGACTTGAGTCCCTTGGTCATCCAGCGCTTGACGTCGGACGGCGCATCCTTGGCCGGCTCGGTCCGGAAGCGCGAAAAGGTCACGGCACCACGTAGGACAGGCATGGGGCGCGGCAGGATGGGGGTCCTGTGACGCCGCGTCAAGGCACTCGGTGTGGCTGGACGTGAAGCGCCGGGAATAGCCCGCGCCAGAGATCGTTTGCCCGGGCGCCGTCCAACCGTGCACGTCTCCGCCCCACCCCGCTGGCGGGAATCCATGACACTCCCAGGCACGCGACATACGGTGGCCGCCGCCATGCGCCGCGCCCTCCTTTCCGCCAGCGTCGTTGCCCTCTTCCTGTCCGCCTGCACCCACACGGCCGCCACGCCGGACGGCGCCCCGCGCGACACCCTGCCCGGAGTCACCAGGGCCCTGCTGGAGACCCTGGAGGCGGACGGCGCGCTCGCGGGCGCGTACGTGGTGGACGCGCGCACCGGCGAGCCCCTCTTCACCCACCGCGAGAACGTGCGGCTGTTGCCCGCGTCCACCATGAAGGTGGTGTCCACGTCCGCCGTGCTGTCCGCGCTGGGAGCGGACTTCCGCTTCACCACCCCGGTCTTCCTGGAGGGCTCGCAGGCGGGAGGCCTGTTCCTGGGCGACGTGGTGGCGCAGGCGTCCGGGGACCCATCGCTGGGCTCGTGGCGCTTCCCGGAGACGGCGCTCGCGTGCGACCGCATCGCGGAGGCCTTCCAGGCGCGCGGCATCCACCAGTGGCGCGGCAACGTGCGCATCTCCGGCACGGATGGCCTGGACGGCGGCATGGGCCCGGGCTGGGCCTGGGATGACGCGGCCTATGCCTACAGCGCGGCGCCCACGCCCTTCGTCTTCCGAGAGAACGTGGTGGACCTGGCGCTGGCGCGCGCCCCCGGCGCCACCTGCGCGGACGCGCCCTCCGTCCAGTGGACCCCCACCTTCGCCACGCTGTCCGCGGTGGTGAACGTGGACGTCAACGCGGAGCGCGCGAACCTGGCCTGCGTGCGCGGAGGCGGCGGAGTGCGCTGCACGTGGCGCTCGCCCACGGGCGGTCCGTGCCCCCAGGCCGCCGCGGTGAAGCTTTCCGTGGACGCACCGGAAGCCCTCTTCGCCGCGTGCGTGGACGACGCGCTGGCGCGGCATGGCATCACACGGCTGCCGCTGTCCCTGGAGGCCCCCACCCCGCCCATGCCCCCCATGCCGTCCCCGCTGGTGGAGCTGACCAGCCCGCCCCTGTCGGAGCTGGTGCGCGTGACGAACAAGGAGAGCCTCAACCTGTACGCGGAGCGGCTGGGCATGCGCTTTGCCCGCGAGCGCACCGGCAACGAAGGCTACGCCGCGCTGCGCACGGCCCTGGTGGCGGAGCTGGCGCGCCGGGGCGTGCCCACCAAGGACCTGCGTCCCGTGGATGGCAGCGGCCTGTCCCGATACAACCTGGCGTCGCCCCGGGGCATGGCGCGCGTGCTGCTCACCAGCCTCCAGGAGCCGTATGGCGCCGCGCTGGTGGACAGCCTGCCGGTGCTGGGCGTGGACGGGACGCTGGCGGGGCGCAAGACGAAGCCGTCCACCGCGGGCCGCATCCGCGCGAAGACGGGCACGCTCACGGGACAGAAGTGCTTCGTGGGCGTGGCGGAGCGGCCGAACGACACGGAGCACCCGCGCGTCGTCTTCGCGCTGATGCTCGGCAACATGGACGAGGGCACGAAGCCCAACGCCAACGAGACCTTCGACACCTTCTCCACCGCCCTGGTGGAGCTGCCCCTGCGATGAGCATCCCGCAGGGAAACACCCGCATGCGAGGTGAACCATGAAGTCCAGAATCGCAATGACGACCGCGGCGCTGCTGTTGCCGCTCGTGTCCGGAGCCGCGGGGAAGGCGCCCGCGAAGCCCGCCGCCGCGGAGAAGCAGCCCGTGGAGACGACCTACCACGGCACCGCCGTGGCGGACCCGTACCAGTGGATGGAGTCCGCGACGGATCCGAAGGTGCAGCAGTGGACCGACTCGCAGAACGCCTACACGCGCACGTACCTGGACAAGCTGCCGGGCCGCGAGCCCCTGCGCCAGCGCATCACGGAGCTGCTGTCCTGGAAGTCGCCCTCCTACGGCGGCCTGGACGAACGGGGCGGCACGCTGCTGGGGCTGAAGTTCCAGCCGCCCAAGCAGCAGCCCACGCTCATCGTGGTGGGCTCGCTGGACGACACGTCGAAGGAGCGCGTGCTGGTGGACCCCACGGTCGTGGACACGTCCGGCAAGACGACCATCGACTGGTTCCAGCTGTCGCACGACGGCAAGAAGGTCGCTGTCTCCATGTCCAAGGGCGGCACGGAGAGCGGTGACGTCAGCGTGTGGGACGTGGCCTCGGCGAAGGCGATGCCCAACGAGCTGGTCCCCCGCGTCAACGGCGGCACGGCGGGCGGCAGCCTCGCGTGGAACGCGAAGGGCACGGGCTTCTTCTACACGCGCTACCCGCGCGGCGAGGAGCGCCCGCCCGTGGACCGCGAGGTGTACCAGCAGGTGTACTTCCACACGCTGGGCACGCCCACGGAGAAGGACACGTACGCGCTGGGCAAGGACTTCCCGCGCATCGCGATGACGGACCTGGAGTCCAGCGACGACGGCCAGTACACCTTCGCGCGCGTGGCCAACGGCGACGGCGGCGAGTTCGACCTGTACCTGCACGGCCCCAAGGGCACCTGGACGCAGGTGGCGAAGTACGCGGACAAGGTGGTGTCGGCGCGCTTCGGCAGCGACGGCGCGGCGTACCTGCTCAGTCGCAAGGATGCGTCGAAGGGCAAGGTGCTGCGCCTGCCGCTGGCCACGCCCACGCTGGACAAGGCGACCGTGGTCGTCCCCGAGGGCAAGGCGACGGTGCAGGCCGTGGTGCCCACGAAGAGCCGCCTGTACCTGCTGGAGCAGTTGGGCGGCCCGTCGCAGCTGCGCATGGTGGACCTGACGGGCAAGGAACTGGGGCTGGTGCCCACGCTGCCGGTGTCGGCGGTGGGCGGCCTGGTCCGCCAGGGCGCGGACGACCTGCTGGTCGTCAACGGGAGCTTCACCCAGCCGGCCGCGTGGTTCCGCTACTCGGCGGCGGACAACAAGCTCACGAAGACGGCGCTGGCGCGCACGGCGCCCATCGACATGAGCGACGTGGAGGTGGTGCGCACGGAGGCCACGTCCAAGGACGGCACCAAGGTGCCGCTCACCATCCTGAAGAAGAAGGGCACGAAGCTGAACGGGAACAACCCCACGTGGCTCACCGGCTACGGCGGCTTCAACGTGTCCATCAACCCGGGCTACAGCGCGCTGACGGGCATGTGGCTGGAGCAGGGCGGCGTGTTCGCGGTGGCGAACCTGCGCGGCGGCTCGGAGTTCGGCGAGGAATGGCACAAGGGCGGCTCGCTCACGAACAAGCAGAACGTGTTCGACGACTTCTACGCGTGCGCGAAGCTGCTCACGGACCAGAAGTACACGCAGCCGAAGAAGCTGGCCATCCAGGGCGGCAGCAACGGCGGACTGCTGATGGGCGCGGCGCTGACGCAGCACCCGGAGCAGTACGGCGCGGTGGTGGCGCGCGTGGGCATCTACGACATGCTGCGCACGGAGCTGACCCCCAACGGCCAGTTCAACGTGACCGAGTACGGCTCGGTGAAGGACCCGGAGCAGTTCAAGGCGCTGTATGCCTATTCGCCGGTGCACCGCGTGAAGGACGGGACGAAGTACCCGTCGGTGCTCTTCACCTCTGGCGCCAATGACCCGCGCGTGGATCCGTTCCACTCGCGCAAGATGGTGGCCCGGATGCAGGCGGCCACGGCGTCCCCCAAGCCCATCCTGCTGCGCGCCAACGCGGAGACAGGCCACGGCATGGGCACGCCGCTGTCCGCGCGCATCGAGGAGGAGGTGGACGTCTACTCCTTCGTCTTCAACGAGCTGGGCATGACGTACAAGCCCAACGCGACGAAGAAGGTCTCCGCGCCCGCGCCGCAGTAGCCGGGCTTCTCCCTGCGCCCGTTTCCCAAGCATCAGGTGCTTGGGAGACGGGCGTTTCTTCTTCCGGATTTCGTGGCAGCCTGCCGCCCCATGAGCCCGCTCATCCCCTACTTCATCCTTTCGCCCATCGTCGCGGGCGGCCTGGCCTGGTGGACGCTCACCCGTCTTGGAAAGAAGCGGAACGCACGCGCGAAGGGTTCGCTGGACGCGGTGGTGGCGAAGCTGCGGGGGCAGAAGGTGATGGGCGCGGTGGACCTCGTCGTCCAGGACGTGTCCTGGTCCGGGGAGACGGAGCTGTCGCCGCAGAACTGCCGCATCCGCGTGGTGATGGGCGGCCAGGATGCCGCGGCCATTCCCCCGCGCTTCGAGGTGGAGAGCGCACCGGGGGCACCCCGCCCGCCCGCGGACGTGCTCGCGGCGCTGCGCGTGCTGGATGCGCAGGCGACGGAGGCCTTGAAGGGCGGCGGCTGGAGCTGGCAGCGGCCCACGGTGAGCTTCGAGCCGGCGGCGTAGTCCCGCGAACGCAAGGCCAGGGATTCGGGTGACGGATCGAGGAGCGCGGTGCCACCATGCGCCGCATGTCCTCGACCTTCCTCGACTCGCTCGACACGCCCGCTCCGCTCGTGGACCTGGACCGCGTGGAGCGGAACCTCCAGCGCGTCGCGACCTATGCCCGCGAGCATGGCCTGCGCTGGCGCCCCCATACGAAGACGCACAAGACGGCGGAGCTGGGCGCGATGCAGGTCGCTGCGGGAGCCTCTGGCGTCACGGTGGCCACCCTCCTGGAAGCCGAGGTCATGGCGGCCGTGTCCGACGACGTGCTGCTCGCATATCCGCCGGTGGGTGCGCGCAAGCTGGCCCGGCTGATGGCCCTGCCCTCGCGCGTGCGGCTCACCGTGGCGCTCGACTCCCTTGAGGTGCTGGAGGGGCTGGCGCGCGCGGCGCGGGATGCCGGGCGCACCGTGGGCGTGCTCGTGGAGGTGGACCTGGGCATGCGCCGCGTGGGACTGCGCTCGCCGGATGACGCCGTGGCCCTGGCGCGCTCGGCGGCTTCCACGTCCGGCGTGGAGTTTCGCGGACTGACGTTCTACGCGGGCCACATCCGCGTCCCCCAGGCGGAGCTGCCCGGCGTGATGCAGGCCCAGTCAGAAGCGGTCGCGACGTTCGTGGACGCCCTGCAGAGCGCGGGCCTGCCGCCGGAGGTAATCAGCGGCGGATCCACGCCGACGCTCTGGCAGTCCCATGCCGTCAAGGGTCTCACGGAGATCCGCCCCGGCCTCAACGTGCTCAACGACCGCAACGCCGCCGTCATTGGCGCCTGTGATTGGACGGAGTGCGCATACTCCGTGCTGGCCACGGTGGTGAGCACCGCGGTGCCAGGACAGGTGGTCATCGACGCGGGGGCCAAGGCGCTGGTCAAGGAGGAAGGGCTGGCGCCGGGCTATGGCGTCCTGCTGGACCGGCCGGAGGTCGTGGTGAAGAACCTGTCGGAGGAGCACGGCCTGCTGGACGTGTCCGGCACGACGTGGCGCCCGCGCATCGGCGAGCGGGTGCGCGTGGTGCCCAACCATGTCTGTGTTTCCGTTCCGCAGCATCCGCGACTGCACGTCGTGCGGGGTGACGTGAGTATGGCGACGTGGGAGGTCGCCGCTCGCGGCTGGTGACAGACACTCCTCGCCCCGCCGTGCCCCCTGGCCGTCAGCTTCTGGCTGCTCTGCTGCCACTGACAGGCAGCAACCCGGTCGCCCTCCCTTGTCTAGCATTGCGCCAATCGCCGGAAGGACTTCCGGCTGGGAGGCGGCATGCACAAGGCAAAGGGCTTCTTCTTCACACTGGCCATCGCGGGACTGTCCCTGGGAGCACCCGCGGCGCTCGCTGAGAACAGGGAGTTGCTCGACGCGCGGCTCCAGCAAGCAAAGCCTGTCGAATGCGACGTCCAATGCGGTGACGTCATCACCCAGCACACGAAGCTCAAGCATGACCTCTCCTGCCCGGGGACAGACGAGCCCGCGCTCCGCATCGAGGGGGAGGGCATCGTCCTGGACCTGGGCGGCCACACCGTCAGCCGCTCGAGCCCGGACCAGCGAGACACACTTGGCATCGTGGTCAGTACCAACAGCATGGTGCGCAACGGCACGATTCGCGGCTTCGGGATCGCTGTGGAGACCGTCGGCGCAGCCTATCTGCGGCTGCATGAACTCACGTTCGTGGACAACGGCGCCGCGGTCTACAACTTCCTTGGCAACTTCTTCCTCGTCACCCACTCCCGCTTCATTGGCAACAGCCTCGGGTTTGGAAGTGAAATCGACCAGGCCACGGGGACATTCGACGTGAGGTCGAGCCATTTCGAGAACAATGTCCTCGTGGTCTTCCTGGATGGCCACTCGGCCGACATCCTCGATTCGACCTTCGTGGCGAACGGGCTCGGCGTCTACTGCTTCGCCGGCGGTGCTCGCATCCGGTCGAGCACCTTCGCGAGGAACGAGGCCGTGGCCACCACGTCTCCGCTCATCGGGGGCCGTGACATCTGCGGCGCGCTCCGCTTCGAAGATTCACTCATCGCGGACAACGCGTCGTTCGCACCCGCGACGACACCTGTCTGGAATCTGATCCAGTTCGACATGATCAACAACCTGGTCGTGGGCAATGACAATGGCCTCGCGGCCACCGCGCGCACGGTCTATATCCAGGGCAACACCTTCTGGAACAACGCGGGCAGCGGGCTGACCCTGGGCAACTCCCCCCTCCAGTCCCTTCCGCTCACCGGCATCGTTCGCGCCAACCAGTTCCTGAGGAACGACGGTGATGGCCTGCGCGTCCTGCCGCTCAGCACTCCCACGGTGATTGGCAACCTGGCCCTGGACAACACGGGCTGGGGCATCCACGCGGTGGACGCCTTCGATGGGGGCGGCAACGTCGCGCGGAACAACGGCGCGGGCGACTGCGAGGGCATCGTCTGCGCCCCGTACTGACCCTGGCGCCCATCTCAGCCGATGCGCTTCAGCTCCTGCGTCAGCAGCTCCTCCAGGTGCCGGATGTTCTTGTAGACAAGGCACCGGTAGCTGGACACGTCGAAGCGCAACTCGCGCACGTCGCGCACCAGCAGCAGGGTGGGCTTGCCGCGTCCCCAGGCATAGCCCACCTCCAGATAGACATTGGGATTCGCCAGCGACAGGTCCGCGATGACGACCTTCGCGGTGTCGATGCGGTCCCGGATGCGCTGGATGATGGGACCGTCGAAGACGGCCTGGTCCACCCGCTCGCACAGGAGGCCGGCCGCCTTCACGGGGTTCAGGATGCCGTAGTGGTAGGTGTCCTCCAGCTCCTGCGCGAAGGGCATCGCCACGAACGCATGGGGCTTCTCGTTGGAGTTCGCGCCCGCGGAGGCCATGGGCGGCGCCTGGACGAAGCGGGACGTCCGACGCACGCGGAAGCCCGTGGCCCCCAGCAGCGGCTCCACGCCCGGCGTGAGCCCCAGCCCCAGCGCCAACGCCTTGCGCAGCCGCTCCACGCGCTTGGGGTTCAGCTCCACCACCGTGATGCGCTCCAGGTCGCGGGGGCCACTGCCCCGCTGGAACGCGTCCACGAAGCCGCCCACCAGGGCCAGCACGGCCTCGTCCTCGTCCAGGCCGTAGTTGGGGCCGTGCACGGTGCACGCGAGGTGACGCACCTCGTGCCGGGGCTCCAGCAGTTGGAGCGCGCGCACGGAGAACTGGCGGATCTCGTGGTAGCCGAACTGCCTCAGCCGCACCGTGCCCAGGAAGAGCACCCAGGGGGCGCCCAGGCTCCGGCGCGACTCGATGAAGCGGTGGTCCCCGGGGAGCAGGTCGAAAGCGTCCATGCCCACGCCCGCCCCCTCCAGCCGGCGCGCCACCGCGCCGTCCGCCCCATGGAAGCCCTGCGCGTACTTCAGCAGCACGGCGTCCGCGGCCGTCTCTCCCACATCCCCCAGGTCCACCACGACGTCCAGCGTGTCTCCCATGGGCCCGGGACTGTAGGGCGTCCTGGTCCGCCCACGCCATCCCGGCGTCCGTCCCGCCGCGTCAGGTAGGATGAACACAGACGTGGCGTACGCCCGTCAATCCCTGCTCAAAGACGCCTCCTGGCTGCCTGGCTGTCTTTCAGGCCGCCTCCACGCCGCCTGTGAAGCGCTTCACAGTTTCTGCCCGGGCGGGTCGGTAGCATTTGCGCACCATGTCCCTGTTCGCGCGCCTGCAGGCCCTGCTGTCCGCCCACCCGTCCGCCCCGGCCGCCGCCGGACAGACGCCCGCGACTCACGCCGCGCCCTCGGCGGCGGCCGGTGCCCCGGCGGAGGCGGAAGGTGCCTCCGAGCAGCAGCCTGTCTGCACACGCTACCTGCCCGCGGGACAGGTGGTGGTGCGCGAGGGCGACCCGGGAAACTCGATGTTCGTGGTGCTGGAGGGCCGCGTCGCGGTGCTACGCGGCGGCGACCACGGCGGCAACACGGAGGTCGGCCGTCTGGGGGCCGGCGAGTTCTTCGGGGAGCTGGCGCTGCTCACCGGCACGCAGCGCACCGCCACCATCGTGACGGTGGAGGACGCCGTGCTGCTGGAGCTCACCCAGGCCGGCGTCCGGGAGCTGGGCAAGGACTACGGCGTGAAGGGGGAGCAGATGCAGGTCGCCGCCCGGGAGCGCCTGCTCGCGGACGCGCTGCGCAGCAACCCGCTCATCGCCGCCCTGCCCCCGGAGGTGCAGCACGACCTGGGAGATGCCTTCGTCCCCTGCACCGTCCCCGCCGGGGAGACGCTGCTCACCCGGGGCCAGCCGGGTGACGCGCTCTACGTCCTCATCCGGGGCCAGTGCGAGGTCTTCCACACGCACAGCGACGGCCGCCAGTCCGCCTATCCCAAGCTGGAGGAAGGCGCCCTGTTCGGGGAGATCTCCCTGCTGCGCAGCCGGCTGGCCACCGCCACCGTGCGCACCGTGACGCCCTGCACGCTCCTCAAGCTGGAGCGCGACGTGTTCAAGAAGGCCTTCCTGGGCCAGCCCGACCTGCGCGGCGCCCTGGTGCGCCTGGGCCTGGAGCGGCTCAAGCACACCATCGAAGTCATGGGCGAAGCGAAGTAGTCCGCCGTCCAGCGCCATTCGTCATTCTTCCCTCCGCGAGCGTCTGTTTTCACCCGGAGGAAACCTTGCCATCCCAGACATGCAACAGCGCGGTGAAGACAGTTGTCTGTCCAACACCGCACGACTGGTATTGAGAATGCAATCACGCCATCCCGGAGCAACCGGGAGGCGTCATGCAAGGCAGGGCTGTGCGTTGGGGATTGAGAAGTCTGGGGTGGCTGTCCGCGTTGGTGCTGTGCACGCATTGCGGCGAAGCGGTGGAGCAGGAGCAGTCAGGACCGGAGCCCGCGGCGAGGCAAACACCGCTGCAGGCAGCATGTCCCTCCGAGACCCTCTACGAGACGTTCGGGAGCGCGCGGGAGGGTGACGCGTACATGGACGCCGCCCGGCCGACCACGAACTTCGGCGACGCGCCGTTGCTGCTGGTGGATGGGTCGCCACAGCAGGCGTCCTACGTGAAGTTCTCCGTGACGAACGACGACGCGTCCTTCCCCATCGTCGGAGCGCGGCTGCGCCTGGGCGTCGTGGATGGCAGCACGGATGGCCCCGCCGTCTACCGCACCAGCACCGGCTGGAACGAGGACACGCTCACCTGGAACACGCGGCCCGCGCCCTTGGGGGACCCGCTCGGAGACCTGGGCTCCGTGGAGAGCAACAGCTGGGTGGAGTACGACGTGAGCGCGGCGGTGCGGAGCTCGGGTGAGTACGCCTTCGCGCTGCTCCCCACCGGCGGCAACGGCGTGGACTTCGACACGTGACGCATTTCGTGTCGCGATACGCGTCGAACGGAGCGCACCTGTGGTCGCGAGGCATGGACCCGAAGCTCGGCCCCGTCATGGCGGTCAACAGCGCGGGCGAGACGCTGATCGTCAACCAGCTCTCCCGGGAGGGCACGGTGGAGGGAACGGTCCATACGTCCCAGGGGAACGGCGACCTGCTGCTGCTGAAGCTCGCGCCGTAGTCCTCGTCCCGGATGAAGCCCTGGGGTCTACCGCAATGCCTTCCGGGCACCGGTGGACCACAGGGCCCAGGCCATCAGCACGGGCTGGAAGAACAGCCGGACCAGGCGCTTGCGGTCCGTATCCAGGCCGAACGCGGAGAGGCGCTTGTCGTACTGGTGCAGGTTGCCGGGGAAGACAGCCGCGAAGAAGGCCGCCAGTCCCAACCCCAGGGGAATCCGGTGGCGCTTGTCGAAGAGCAGGGACAGCCCGAGGCCGATTTCGACCACGCCGGAGAGCAGGACGACGAGGTCCTTGTCCATGGGAACCCAGTCAGGCACCTGAGCCTGGAAGGGCCCTCGCGCGAAGGAGAGATGGCCCGTGCCGGCGCCGACCATGAACGAGCCCAACACCCCGCGCCCCACGTTCTGCAAAGGCGTTGTCCTGGCTTCTTGAAGCATGGCCACCTCCGCTCCCGTTCAATTCCAATCGTTGAAAGGTGAGGTGGCGGAGTGGAGGGTGCAAGATAGGACTGAGCCCGCCTTCACGCCAAGGGGACGGGCGAGTGGACACGCGTCATCGCCGCCGCGCGGCGTCCTCCAGGTACGCGCGAACCACGGGCATGAGCGGCAAGCGCAGCGCGGTCTCCACGTCGATCCACCGGGCCCACACCACCTCGCGCTGGTCGAGCACGAGCCGAGGCTCTGAATCGAGCTCCAGTTCCACGAAGTGACACAGGTCCCGCTTGAACTCATCCGTGTGGCGCAGTTCGCACACGACGCTCAGCCTTGATGCCGGCACGTCCAGGCCCACCTCCTCGCGCAGCTCCCGCGCGCCTGTCTCTGCCGGAGACTCGCCTCGGTGCCGGCCTCCGCCCGGCAATGAGAAGGCCTGCTTGTACGAGTTCTGCAGCAGCAGCACCTCCCGCCCCCGCCACACCCCCACGAGCGTGCCCTCCGTGTGCGGACGGCGCACGAACCACCACGCGAGCGCCAGGTGATAGGCGCCACGGTAGGCCACGCGCATGAAGGGATCGATCGGGGTGCTCATGCCCCAGATGGTACCCGGCCAGGGCCTCCACACGGCATGACCCGGCGAACCCGTGTTAGCGTGAAAGCCATGGGAAACGTCGGCCCAGTCGGCAACCGGAGTGTCGCGCTCCCTGTGTCCAACCCGGTGACGGAGGCCCGTCCAGCCGCGCGAGTCGCATCCACGGCTCCGGCCGAGCCCACACGGACGCCGCAGCAGGTGGCGCTGCAGCAGGATGGCTTCGAGGGACCGCGTGCACCGGCCCCGGTGAACCTGACGGGCGCGGGCGGTCCGGCGCAGCTGGGACAGCGCGAGCGGGCGCTGGAGGTGGTGCGGCAGTCCCCTCCGGGTTCGGTGGGCGCGGCCATCCGTCCGCTGCTGTCCGGCGCGATGCAGGCGATGGGCGCGGTGGGCTACGCGGCAGGTGCCGCCCCAGGCGCGGCGGCCCTGGCCGTGGAGGGCATGGGCACATCTCCGATGGCGCCCAACCTGCTCCAGCGGATGCAGGAACAGGCACGCTTGGGACAGGCCGCGGGGCGCGAGGCGGCGGCGGGCCAGGTGGGTGACTTCTACGAGGCGAACCGCGAGCTGCTCCACCGGCCCGCGACGCCCTCCAACATCTGGGAGTTCGCGATGCGCGAGACCGCGTTCTTCCGGCAGCAGCCGCTGGGGGTGAGCATGGCGGCGTCGATGATGAGCGGCGAGACCCGTGCGCACCTCATCACGGGCAGCGCGCTCCTGCAGCGCATCCTGCCGTAGCAGGCCGTCGCGACATGCTCAGCCGTGGATCAGCTCCCCGGCCTCCAGCATCGCGACGAACTTCTCCAACCGCCGCACGCGCGTCTCCGGCTTCTTCGCGTCGTGGAGCCGGAAGAGGATGGCGTAGCGGTTGGCCCCCTTGAGCGCGGCGAAGGCCTCCTTCGCCTTCGGGTTCTTCTCCAGCGCGAGCTTCAGGTCCTCCGGCACCTCCATGGTCCGCTGCCCCGCGTACGCCGCCTCCCAGCGGCCATCCGCGCGGGCGGACTCCACCTCGCGCAGGCCCGCGGGCTTCATGCGTCCGGAGGCGACCAGGGCCTCCACCTTGCCGCAGTTGATCTTCGACCACTTGCTGCGCGGCTTGCGCGGCGTGAAACGCTGGAGCCAGTACTCCGAGTCGAACGCGCCCTTCTGCCCGTCAATCCAGCCGTAGCAGAGCGCCACCTCCAGCGCCTGCGCATACGTCACGGACGGGATGCCAGACTCGAACTTGGCGAGCTTCACCCAGACGCCCGGCGAGTCGACGTGGTTCTTCTCCAGCCACTTCTCCCACGCCTTCTCCGACGCGAAGGGCACGACGGGGAGCTCCTGCTTCGCCTTCGCCTTCATGCGGTGCAACGCCTTTCCCTGCCCCGCGCCTCGCGCCGGGTTCATGACACTCCCACTCTACTGGTGGAAGGCAGCCCGGGCGGAAGCGGTTATGAAACAGACCATGGCCGACACCACCGACACCCGTCCGCCGAACGCCGTGCCGCCCTCGCTCGCCCGGGTGGCCTTCTACGCCGTGGCGGCCGGGCTCACCCCGCTCATCCCCGTCCCCTTCCTGGACGACTACGCCCTGCGGCAGGTGCGCGAGCAGTCGGTGCGCGACCAGCTCAAGGCGAAGGGCCTGAAGGCGCCGGACAAGGCGGTGGCGGTGCTCGCCGGCTCACACCACGCGCGCGGCCTGGGCGGACACCTGGTGTCCTATCTCAAGGCCCTGGCGCTCTTCCCTGTGCGCAAGGTCTTCCGCAAGGCCTTCTTCGTCCTCTGGGTGAAGGACTGCGTGGACCTGACGAGCGTGTGCCTGCACCACGGCTACCTGCTGCACCACGCGGTGGAGCGCGGCGACCTGGACGCGGCCTCGCTCCACACAGATGCGGCCAGCGAGGTGCAGGCCGCCATCATCGCCGCCTGCGCGGAGATGGACGCCCGGCCCGTCAACCAGGCGCTGCGCCGCCTCTTCCGGAGCAGCCGGCTGCTGCTGGCCGAGGCCACGCGCATCTTCCTGGATCCGAAGCACGGCCCCCGCGTGCCCGACCCGAAGACCGAGAACGCGGAGGTGAGGTCGCTCACCGACCGGCTCCTCCAGGAGATGTGGGAGGAGCGCGGCTACTTCACCGCGCTGGAGGCCCACTACGACAAGCACCTGAAGCGCGGCGACACGCCCTCGGAGCCCCTGGCCGCGACAGGCACCTGAGGCCAGGCGCTACGGCACGGGCGCGGCGGCGGTCTCCAGCGGCGCGCGGATGCGGGCGGAGAAGTCGTCCCGCCCCTGCGCGGCCAGCGCTCGCGCGTTGATGTGGTAGCGCTGGCGGACCTGCTCCAGCGGCACGTCCGTGTCGATGATGCCCAGCTCGTACGCGAGCGCATCCGAGAACGCCGGCATCAGCGTGCGGTGGTCATACGGCACGTTCTTCGTGGCCACCTTCTCGAAGTGGCGCACCAGGTTGGTGGTGCAGTTGCTGGTGAGCGTGTCGTAGAACTCCGGCTGCGTGTGCAGCCCGTTCATCCGCTGCACCATGTCCATGAAGAACGCGGTGATGCGCTCCTTCGACGCGTTCACCGGATACACATACACGTCGTCATGGCGGAAGTTGGAGCGCAGCTGCACCAGGTCCCGCTCGTCGCCCACGACGTAGGTGATTTCAAAGCGGCGGAACAGGCCCCCCAGCGCGGAGAAGGTCTCGCCCTGCTCGCGCCGCACCTCCACGGAGAACACCACGTGGCGGCCGTCCTGGAAGCCGAAGCTCACCATCGTGTGCGCGGCGCCATAGAAGCCGGAGAACGGCTCCACGATGAACGACGCGTCCGTGAGCGCGTCCGTGTCGTAGGTGGCCGTGTACCAGGCGGGGTCCCAGTCCGTGGTGCTGCGGTAGCGGAAGTCGCGCACGTCGTGCAGCGTCACCTTCGTCCCCGCCACCTCCGCCCACGGCGCCCTCGCCAGGTCCGGCGCCCAGTCCCGCGTGTTGGAGGGCTGGAACGTCCGCACCCATCCGTAGACGGACAGGCAGCCCAGCAGCATCACCGCCACGCCCCAGCGCCGTGAACGCCACCACCAGGCCGCCACCGCCAGGGCCACCAGGGCCACCGCCACGAGGCTCCGGGCCACGTGCGACCCCTCCGGCCCCGCCCCCGTCAGGGCCAGGGCCAGCGAGGCCCAGACGCCCCCCACAAGGAGCACGAGCCCCGACACGGCGTTCTTCCAGATGCGCATGCGGCCGAGTATCCGCGCCCCACGCCGCTCATGTCACGGACGCGGCTTCCGGGTGCAGCCCCGGCGGGCGGCCGGGCGCGGATCCGCCCTCCCAGGAAGGACCCGGATTTGTCGCAACCGCCTACCTTGACCGCTTTTCCCCGGGTGTGCGACGAAAGGGGGTCCCCAGCTTCCAGGAGTCACACCCCATGAGCGACGAGCGCGAAGACACGACCGTTTACAAGGTCGTCGTCAATCACGAAGAGCAGTACTCCATCTGGCCCGCGGACCGTGAGAACGCGCTGGGCTGGAAGGACGCCGGCAAGCAGGGCCTGAAGGCCGAGTGCCTGGAGTACATCAAGGAGGTCTGGACGGACATGCGTCCCCTGAGCCTCCGCAAGAAGATGGAAGAGGACGCGGCCCGCAACAAGAACTGAAGGCCGCGTGCGCTTCCCACCGCGCCCTCCCCGCTTCAACGGGGAGGGTGGGCCGGCCCCGCTAGAGGTCCGGCGGAGGCCTGACGCCCAGGTGGCAGGCGCGCAGGGCGAGCTGGGTGCGGTTCTCCGCGCCCAGCTTGCGGTAGAGCTGCGTGACGTGTGACTTCACCGTGCGCTCGGCGATTTGCAGGTGCGCGGCGATCTTCAGGTTGTCCGCTCCGCCCGCCACGTACTGCAGCACCTCGCGCTCGCGCTGCGTGAGCAGCAACAAGACGCTCGCCGTGGGTGACGTCACCGGCGGATGCTCGAAGTCGTTGCGCAACAGTTGCACCGGGAAGAGGCGCTCGCCCCGCACCAGCGACTGCACCGCGGAGGACACCGCGTTCACGCCCAACCCCGCGCGGAAGAGATACCCCGAAGCCCCTTCGTCGAAGCATTGGGAGATGACCTCCGGCGTGCTCACCGCGGACAGCAGCAGCATGCGCACCTCCAGCCGGCGCTTGCGGGCCTCACGCAGCAGGTTGAGCCCCTCTGTCACGGAGCATCCGATGGCGGCTTCGCCGTCGCTCTCCACGTCCAGGATGGCCACCTGCGGTGGATCCGTACCGAGCCCGTCCAGGAAGCCGCGCACGTCGCGCGTCACCGAAGTGGAATGACCCTCACCCCGAAGCCCGTCGGACAAGCCCTGCCAGGCCGCCCACGGTCCTTCGAGAATCGAAATACGAACTGCCGATTGATTCGCTGCCATGCGATGGCCCCCCAGCCGTCGTGGCGAATTGCTTTCAATGCTACCTGTCGACTTCAACCTGCCCCGGAGTCGGTGGAACCGCGGCGGAACTTCCGCCTGTGCTGAGCGTGCGAGAACCGCGCTTCAACTCCATCCGGGGGTCCTGTCACTGCTGCCCTGCGAACTGCGCCTGCGACTGCCGAACTGGCCCGCCCGGGCCGAACCTCCTTTTTCGTTTCAAGCAAATCCAGCCAACCGAGACCCTAACATCATCCAAGGCCTCTTGCGAACGGCCCCGCGCAGGACTGTCAATTGCGCATGGAACGCATGGAAATCCAGGGCCTCGTCCGTCAGGTCGTGATCGCTGTCGCCCCTGGGACATACGATCCGCGTCCAGATTCGGATGTTTTACCCGGTGTTTCGTCCAATGCCCGAGGCGGGCGCCCGCATGCATGCGGATGGCGCGTCCTGGATGGCAAAGGCGTATGCTGTGCGTCCCGCGCGCATGAGTCCCTCCGCCCCCGCACCCCATGTCGACGTCGCCACGCCCGAGCGGGTGGCCCTGTCCCTGCCCGTGGCCGGCATCGGCTACCGCTGTCTTGCGTGGCTGGTGGACGCGAGCCTGCTGTTCTTCTTCTGGGTGGCGCTCTACTTCGTCATCACCCTGCTCGTCTCCGACGTGCTGGGGGCATTCCAGGCGCTGTCGGGGCTCACGCAGACACTGCTCGCGGTGGGCCTCTTCGCCACGCAATGGCTGTACTGGACGGTGGCGGAGGTCTTCTTCCATGGACAGACACCCGGCAAGCGCGCGCTGCGCATCCGGGTGGTGCGCGAGGATGGCTCACCGGTGGGCTTCTTCGAGAGCGCGGTGAGAAACCTGTGTCGCGCGGTGGACTTCCTGCCGGTGCTCTACGCCACCGGTTGCATCACCATGCTGCTGGACTCACGCCACCGCCGGTTGGGCGACATGCTCGCGGGCACCGTGCTGGTGCGTGAGGAGGCCATCGACCTGGACAAGTACACGCAGGCGCCCCCGGTGGACGCGCCGGCCACGGACGCGAGCGTGCAGCGGCCCCTGACCGCGGAGGACGTGGAGCTGGTGCTGGCGTTCCTCGCGCGCGCGCCCGGCCTGGAGCCGGAGGTGCGGCGGCGGCTGGGCATGCGGCTGGTGGACCGCGTGGGCGCGTCCCTGACGGACGACGAGCGCACGCGGGTGCTCCAGTCGCCGGAGGCCATGGAGGCCTTCCTGCGCACGCGCGCGAAGGCGGTCCACTGACATGGCCGCGCCCCTGCCCACGTTCGTCACGCGGCGCCGGCCGGACTGGGACGCGCTCCAGGCCCTGCTGACGCGCCAGCGCGCGGGCCGCTTGAGCCTGGCGGAGCTGCGCACGCTGGACACGCTGTACCGGCGCGCGGCCGCGGACCTGGCGCAGGCGCAGACGTTCTATCCGGGCACGGACGCGCACCGCTTCCTCAACCAGCTGTGCGCGCAGGCGTATGGCGCCATCTACCAGCCGCCGCGCGAGCGCTGGGCCTCCACGCGCGACTTCTTCCGCCGGGACTTCCCCGCCACCCTGCGCCGCGAGGCGCGCTTCGTGGGCGTGAGCGCGGGCCTGCTGGTGCTGGGGCTGCTGTTGGGCGCGCTGGTGGTGACGCTGGAGCCGCGCGGCGCGGAGCTGCTGGTGCCGGAGGGCGTGCGGCGCTACGTGGCACAGGGACGCATGTGGACGGACGATCTGCTGTCCGTGGCGCCGCCCAATGCAGTGGCCTCCGGCATCGCGACCAACAACCTCACGGTCACGCTGTTCGCGTTCGCGTCCGGCATCCTGTTGGGCATCGGGCCCATCTTCACGCTCGTGAACAACGGCGTGCTCATTGGGGCCGTGGGAGCGCTGTGCTTCCGCGAGGGCATGACGGCGGGCTTCCTGGACTTCATCGCCGCGCACGGACCCGTGGAGCTGTCCATCATCGTCATCGCGGGCGGCGCGGGGCTGATGGTGGGCCAGGCGCTCATCGACCCGGGTGAGCTGCCGCGCGCGCAGGCGCTCCAGGCGCGCGGGCGTGAAGCCGTGAAGCTGGTGGTGGGCTGCGCGCCCTTCCTCGCCGGCATCGGCTTCGTGGAGGGCTTCATCTCCCCGGGCCACCTGTTCCCCACCTGGGCCAAGGTGGGGCTGGGCCTGTCACTGGGAGTCCTCTTCTGGTTCTACCTGCTGCGCGCGGGCAGGACGGACGCGGGCGTGGCGCGCGTGGACGTGCCGGACGCCATGGCCTCCAGCCGCTTGCGCTGACGGTGCTTGAGGATGCGCTCGTAGGCGTCGTTGACCTCGCGCATCTGCTCCGCGGAGCCGCCCCGGTCCGGGTGCCGCTCCAGGGCCAGCGCGTGGAAGCGCGCGCGAATCACGTCCGGCGTATCCAACGGCGACACGCCCAGGGTCTGGTACGGGCACTGCTCCTGGACGGCGGAGAGCCACTTGTCCAGCCGGTCCTTCACCTCCACGAAGCGCGCATCCGCGTCCGAGGTGTCCTTCACCGGGTGCGTGCGCATCTTCGCGTCCGCGCGGAAGACCTCGCTGTAGGTGCTGGACACCCAGCGGTGGCACGAACCACACCGGTAGTACTTCACCCGGGTTCCGGGCTGGAGTGTCATCATCACGCCGCAGTGGGTGCACTCCACCGTGACGTTCTCCAGTGTCTGCCAGCTCGCGACCGCCGCACCCATGGTGACTTCGTCCTCCGTTCGCAACACGCCTGTAGCACCGGCAAGCTCCCACAGCCGGCGATCCCGTCAAGAAAATGTCGCGAACGACCCGGGGGGGTGACCCGGCGCGCTGCCGGGCTTCCCGGGATTCGGGTAGAACGAGCCCATGCGACCGCTCCTCGCCGCCGCCCTGCTCCTGACCGCCGCCGCGCACGCCCAGGCCCCGTCGCGCGCCGCCCCCGCCCGGCCCCCGGTGGACACCGGAGCCGCCGGCGCCGCGGACCAGCCCCTGCTGAGGGGCCTGTTGTGGGCCGCGGAGCCCGCGCCGGAGGAGATCCGCACGCTCGCCATCGAGGACCTGGCGCTGCTGGGCGACCCGCGCGCCCTGGACCCGCTGGCCGCGTTCATCTGGGACCCCAACCCGCGCATCCAGCAGGCCGCGTTGCGCGCGGTGGCGCTCTTCCAGCACCGCCGCGCCGAGGAAATCCTGGGCAACGTCGTGCGCCACCCGCGCCTGCCGGACACGCTGAAGATTCAAGCGCTGGGCGGTCTTCTGTATCAGCGCACCCCTACCGCCCGCCGCGTGGTGCAGGACGTGGCCGCGGACAGCCGCGTGGGCTACGCGGTGCAGAACGCCGCGCGCTCGGTGGCGTCGCAGTGGGAAGCCGCCCCGGCCGCAGCGCCCTGAAACACGCCTGCCTGCCTGCTCTCCAGCCCTGACGCCACCCTGGCCCGCCGGGCCGATTCCTGGAGTGCGCGCGTGTATGGGTTAGACTGGGGCGCATGAAGATCACCCCGCTCGACATCCGGCAGAAGCGCTTCGAGACGGTGATGCGCGGCTTCGCGCGTCCCGAAGTGGGCGCGTACCTGGAGCTGATCGCCGGCGAGTTCGAGGAGGTGGTGAAGGAGAACATCGCGCTCAAGGAGGAGCTGAAGCGCACGCAGGCGCGGCTCGAGCAGCATCAGGAGCGCGAGCGCACCCTCCAGGAGACGATGGTCACCGCCCAGCGCATCAGCGAGGACCTGAAGGACGCCGCGAAGAAGGAAGCGGAGATCATCATCGCGGACGCGGAGCACCAGGCGGAGAAGATCGTCCACGGCGCGCACCAGCGGCTGGTGCAGGTGGTGGAGGACATCAACGAGCTCAAGCGCCAGCGCACCCAGTTCGAGTCGCAGGTGCGCTCCGTGGTGGAGGCCCACCGCAAGCTGCTGGAGACGTTCGCCGCGCCCACCTTCGCGGACCGCGACTACGCGCGCGTGGAGGACAACGTCGCGTTCCTGTCGCAGAAGAAGGCCACCTCCAACGACTAGCACCCGCGCATGCCCGCTCCCTGGCTCAAGGCCGTGCAGACAGGGGTGGAGCTGACGGTGCTCGTCCAGCCGCGCGCGTCCCGCACCAAGGTGGTGGGCGAGCATGACGGCCAGCTGAAGATCCAACTCGCCGCGCCGCCCGTGGATGGCGAAGCGAATGCGGCCCTGGTGGAATTCATCGCCAAAACGCTGGGCGTGCCGCGTCGCCAGGTGACACTCGTGGCGGGTGACACGTCGCGCCGTAAGCGATTGAGGGTGGAAGGGGTTGATGCGGCGGCGGCCGAGGCTGTTATCTCTGGTGGACCGTGAGGCCACGCATGCTCCGCCTGTTCGCCTTCCTGATGATGCTGCTGGCCTCGCCGGGCGTGTTCGCGCAGGAGGCAGGTCCGCGGGGCATCCACGCCACGGAGGCCGTCGTCACGGACACCGCGCTCGTGCCCCACGCCCGCCCGGCCATCGTCGCGGGGGAGCTGAAGACGCAGCGCTTCGTCATCCTGCACACCGCGAAGGCGGCGGGCGCGGCCCGGGCCCTGGCCGGGCAGATTGAAGGCGTGCGGGACGCCTTCGGCGCGATGCTCGGGCGCGACTGGCCGGGCACCACCGAAATCCGCCTGGGCGTGGGCCGCCAGGAGTTCGAGGCGCTGGCGCTCCCCGGTGGCAAGCCTCCGGGCTGGGCCGTGGCGCTCGCCTACCCCGGGCATCAGATCATCCTGCTAGACGCGCTCAGCCTGAGCGACTCCGAAGGGCCCACCACGCTGCGGCACGAGCTGGCGCACGTGGCGCTGGGCCAGCTGGCGAGGGACTGGCCGCGCTGGTTCCAGGAAGGCGTGGCGCAGAACCTCACCGACGAGCGCTACTCCGTCGCCCACTACGGTGCCCTCTTCCGCGCGGTGACGCAGGAGCGCGTCTTCCACTTCGAGGACCTTGCCGACGACTGGCCGGACGTGCCCGCGGACGTCGAAATCGCCTACGCGCAGAGCGCCGCCTTCGTGGCCTTCCTCACCGGCAAGCACGGCTCGCACGCCATGGGCCTGCTGGTGGACGGCGTGCGCGCGGGTGAGCCGTTCGAACAGGCCTTCGGCAAGGCCTTCCGCACGTCGCTGCTGCTGGAGGAGCAGGACTGGCGCGAGGGGCTTGCGGCCCGCTACGGCTGGCTGCCGCTCACCACCAGCTCCGCGCTCCTGTGGCTCACCGCCTCCGTGCTGTGCGTGGCCGCCTTCGTGCGCCGCATGCGCCAGAAGGCCGCGCGGATGACGGAGCTGGCCGCGGAGGACGCCGCCGAGGACGCCGCGCTGCGCCTGCTCGCCGCCGCCCGCGCCGCGGGGCCCGTCCCCGTGGACGGCTCGGAGCCGCTGTCCCCTGCCCTCCCCTGGCCGGAATGGCCGGGCGCCACCACGCCCGTGGCCCCACCCAATCCGTCCGCTCCCAGCCAGCCGGAGGCCCTGGAGGGTGCGCCGGAAGCGCTGGAGTCGGGCACGGGCCATCCGGAAGGCCCGGACGGTTCGGACCTGGACATGGACGACGAGGAGCCGGAGTCCGCCAGCGGCGAGTACGAGCTGGACGGCGAGGCCCCGTCGGGCCGCCCGCCCAAGCCGACGCTCCACTGAGAGGCGCGGCGTGCCCAGGCAGGGAAGGTTCTTCCCCTGCTCCCCGCCTTTCAACATCCGCCCCGTAGGATTTACGTCCTCCGGCCGCCCTTCAGGGCACCCTCATTGCCCAAGTAGGCGGATTCATTGGGGACCAGCAACCGTCTGGCGTTGGCAAAGCCCTTGCTAAGCCTTCGTTCGCGATGCGGACGACAACGGACATGGCGGCGGAGCGGGGACGGAAGAAGGCCGGGGCGGCCCGGGTCTTCAGCAAGCAGCCGGAGCGCATCGCGGCCCTGTGGCGGCGGATGCGGCTGGCGGCGCACGAGGGCCAGGGCGTTCCGGGCCCCAGCCTGCTGGACGGACTGGTGGAGCCCTTCGTCCGGGAGCTGGGGCTGACGCTGGAGGGCGTGGAGACCAGTCCCTGGAGCCGCACCCGCGCGGTGCTGCGCCTGGCGCCGGAGCGTGGCGCGCGGGCCCTGCACGACGAGTTCGCACTGCTGCGGCGGTGCCTGGTGGACGCCCTGGAAGTGCTGGGCGGTGGAGACACGGAGCGCCAGCGCATCAACCGCGCGATTGACGAGGCCGTGGACAGCGCGGTGGCGCTGCTCCAGCGGATGGCGGACCCGAAGGCGGATGGGCCCCGGGTGCCGTTCGGCGGTCTGGTGGTGGAGTACTTCGAGCGGCCGTCCCACGCGCGCCGGGCCCCCATGGGCCGCCGCGACGAGCGGTCCGCCATGCACTGAGTTTGAACAGGGATTCGACGGCGCGCGGGAGGCGCCAGGGTTTTGTTGCAAGGGTTTGCCGATCCGTCCGGCTTGACACTCCTCACTGAGGAAGGGTCCGGGGGCTGGCGGGAGGGAGCGCTGTCATGGATGGGGGTCCGTGACGCGCCTTGAGGGTGCGTGTTCCCGCTCGGGGGAGCGGTGAGCCGCACACAGTCGAACGCCGGAACGCGTGGATGGGGGTCCGCGCGCTCCGCCGGTCGGACGGATCGGCATGTTTTGTCGGGGGGATTGGGGATGGGGCAGCGGGAGGGCGCCTACGGGGGTGGGCGCTCTCCCGCATTTTTTTGTGCTCAGTGCGCGTCCGCCCAGCTCTTCCCCGCGCCCACGTCCACCTTGAGCGGCACCTTCAGCTCGGCGACGGAGGCCATGCTCTTCACGGCCAGGGCCTTCACGGCTTCCACTTCCGCGTCCGGCGCCTCGAAGAGCAGTTCGTCGTGCACCTGGAGGAGCACGCGCGTCTTCAGCTTCTGCTCGCGGAGCGCGGCGTCCACGGCCAGCATGGCCTTCTTCATCAGGTCCGCGGCGGTGCCCTGGATGGGCATGTTGATGGCGGCGCGCTCCGCGGCCTGGGCCACCGCCCGGTTCTTGGAGAGCAGGTCCCCCATCAGGCGGCGGCGGCCGTAGAGCGTCTCCACGTAGCCCACCTTGCGCGCCTTCTCCACGGTGTCCTCCAGGTACTGGCGGATGCCCGCGTACCGGATGAAGTACCGCTCGATGACGTCGCGCGCGTTCTCCTGGGAGATGCCCAGGCGCGTGGACAGGCCGTGCGCGGACAGGCCGTACGCGATGCCGAAGTTCACCATCTTCGCCACGCGGCGCTGCTCGCGGTCCACGTCCTTCGGGTCCACGCCGAAGACTTCCGCCGCCGTGCGGCTGTGGATGTCCTCGTCGTTGCGGAAGGCGTCGATGAGGACCGGGTCCTCCGCGATGTGCGCCAGGAGCCGCAATTCAATCTGCGAGTAGTCCGCGCTCACCAGCTGGTGCCCCGCGTCCGCCACGAAGGCGCGGCGGATTTCGCGCCCCAGCTCCGTGCGGACGGGGATGTTCTGCAGGTTCGGGTCGGACGAGGACAGCCGGCCCGTGGCGGTGGCCGCCTGGTGGTACGTGGTGTGGATGCGCCCGTCCTTCGCCACCAGCGTGGGCAGCGTGTCCAGGTAGGTGCTCTTGAGCTTGGACAGGCCCCGGTACTCGATGAGCGCGCGCGCGAGCACGCTGTTGTGCTCCTCCGCCAGCTTCTCCAGCACCTCCTGGTCCGTGGACGGGCCCGTCTTGCCGCGCTTGAGGATGGGCAGCTTCTGCTCCTCGTAGAGCACCTGCGCCAGCTGCGGGTTGGAGCCCAGGTTGAAGACGTGGCCCGCGGCCTGGTGGCACTCGGCCTCCTTCGCCTTCACCTCCACGTCCACGCGTTCGGAGGTGCGGCCCAGCTCCGCCACGTCCAGCTTCACGCCCTCTCGCTCCATGCGCGCGAGCACGGGCAACAGCGGCAGCTCCAGCGTGCGGGCCAGCTCCGCGAGCCCGCCCAGCTCCAGCTCCTTCCACAGCTCCGGCGCCATCCTGCGCGCCGCGTCCGCGCGCACCGCGTACGCCGCGGCCACCTCTTCCGGCCCGTGGTCCGCCAGCGGCCGCCCCTTCTTGCCGCCCACGGACGCGGGCAGCGCGGGCAGCTCCGAGCGCAGCCGCTCCCGCGCCAGGTCCTCCAGCGCGTGCTCCCGGCGCGACGGGTTGAGCAGGTAGCTGAGCAGCTCCACGTCGTCGTGCGCGCCCTCCAGCGTCAACCCTTCGTTGGCCAGCACCAGCGTGAGCGCCTTGAGGTCGTGTCCGCCCTTCTTCACCGCCGCGTCCGCGATGACGTCCTTCATCACCGCGGTGAAGGCCGCCACCGGCACCTGCGTGGCGCCCAGCTGCTGGTGCCTCAGCGGCACGTAGCGCGTGGAGCCGTCCGGCAGCGCCACGCCCAGGCCCACCAGCGGCGCCGCGAAGGGCATGCCCTCGAAGGCGGGCACCAGGGTGAGGGCCCCCGAGGCCTTCGCCGCGTCCGCCAGCGCCTTCAGCTCCGCCTCGGTGGTGACGAGCGAGGTGGTGGTCACGAGCGGCGCCACGTCCGGCCGGGCCGGGGCCTCCTCCGCGGGCAGGTCGCGCAGGAGCGCGAAGAACTCCAGCTCCGTGAACAAATCCCTCGCGCGCGTGGCGTCCGGAGCGCGGCGGATCAGGTCGTCCAGCTTCACGCCCAGGGGCAGCCCGGTGTTGAAGGTGACGAGCTGCTTGGCGCGCGTCAGGCTCTCGCGGTGGGACTCCAGCGCCGCGCGGATCTTCGGCTTCTTCACTTCCTCCACGCGCGCGAGCAGCGTCTCCACGTCGCCGAACTGGTGGAGCAGCTCCACCGCCGTCTTGTCGCCCACGCCGGGCACCTTGGCGACGTTGTCCACCGCGTCGCCCACCAGGGCCAGGAAGTCGCGCACCTGCCCGGGCAGGATGCCCATCTTCTCCTGCACGTCCGCGATGCCCATGCGCTTGTTCTTCGCGGGGTCGAAGAGGGTGATGTCCTCGTCGACGATCTGCATGAAGTCCTTGTCGCTGGTGACGACCAGGACCTGGAAGCCCTCCGCCTTGGCCTGCATCGCCAGCGTGCCGATGACGTCATCCGCCTCCCAGCCCTCCGCGTCCAGCGAGGGCAGGTTCAGCACGTCCCCCACCTTGCGGATGAGCGGGAACTGGGGCGTCAGGTCCTCCGGCGGGGCCTTGCGGTTCGCCTTGTACGTGGGGTCGATCTTCTGACGCTCCACGCGGCCGGACTTGTCGAACGCCAGCGCCACGTGCGTGGGCTTCAGCTCCTGCAGGGCCTTGAGCACCATGCGGGTGAAGCCCAGCACCGCGTTGGTCGGCACCCCCTTGCTCGTCGTGAGCGGGGGGATGGCGTGGTAGGCGCGGAAGATGAAGCCAGAGGCGTCGAAGAGCGCCAGGCGGCGCTCGGAGCGCGGGGGGCTGGTGTCGGCCATCCCCCGTCCCTAGCGCGCCTACCGCTGTCTGTCCACGAAGCCCCGCACCAGAGCGCCGCTCAGCGGCACTTCATCTCGGCCTTCTTCGCGGCCATCTGCTCGGCGATGCCGTCACCCGGCACGGCGTAGTCCTCCACCGCCTGGAAGTCCGAGCAGCCGCCCACGGCGTTCAACGCGTTCTGCGCCTGCGTGGAGCAGAAGGCCACCACGCGGTTCAGGTTCGTGTTGCCCTTGTAGAAGTCGAAGCCCATCTTCCAGATGCGGCAGCCGCGGCGGCGATCCTCGCGGTCGGCGAAGTGCTTGCCACGCTGGTAGGCGGCGGTCGCCAGGTCCTGGAACATGTTCTTCCGGTAGAAGGACAGGTGCGACTCCGCCAGCTCCGCCATGATGCGCTTGTCCGTCGCCAGCGCTTCCTTGAACGGCGCCACCGCGCGCTCGGGGTCGTCGTTGGTGATCAAGCTCTGGCCCGTCTTGAAGAGCTGATCCACGTTGGACACGTCGCGGATGAGGTCGTCCGCCAGCTGGTGGAACTGCGCCTGGTCTTCCTTCGAGCGCAGCTTCTGCAGCGTCGCCATCGCCTCGCTGCCGCGGCCGGTCCAGTAGTCCATCATCGCCGCCTGGACGAGCTTCGGGGCGTAGCGCTTGGAGAACATGGCGCGCACCTCGCTGGCCTGATCCACGCCCAGCCCGTCCTCCTGGAGGATGTCCGAGACCGGGCACGTCCACGGCGCGGCGTCGCGCTCCACGCGCTTCCGGGCCACCAGGAACTTCACGAACATGGCGTCCTTGGGGCGCCACTCGTTCTTGCGCAGGCCGCCCTCCAGGCGGAGCGTCTGACCGATGGGCGGCTCCAGGTCCTCCTTGCTCTGCTTCTGGCACCACACTTCCATGTACTGCTGGCAGCGCTGGACCGCAGGGCCCCACTGCGAGTTGTTGAGGTAGCGATTGCAGTCGAACTTCGCGCGCTCCACGAACTGCTCGGCCGTCTCCTTCGCCTTGGAGCGGGCGCGGCGGAAGTACTCGCTCTCCTTCGGAATCTTGCGCAGGTACTCCAGGGCGTCCTTCTCGCGGTTGAGCTCGATGGACTTCTTCGCCGCCTCGAAGTTGTCGAAGGCCTCCTTCTCCAGCTTGATGCGCCGCACGAGGGTGTTCGCCTCGGCGTTGATGGGGTCCATGTCCAGCGCCTGCTCGCACGCCTTTTCGGCGCGGCCCCAGTCGGGAGCCCCCGTCTCATTGGAGGAGTAGGAGCGGCACTCGCTGAGGAACTCCTGCACCTGCTGCGCGGGATCCATCGGCGCGGCGGGCCCCGTCTTCTGAGCCTTCTGCGGCGCCCCGACGGAGGACTTCACCACCGCCGCCACTGCCAGCAGCGCGACCACGCCGCCCGCGATCACCAGCAGCTTGCGCTTCTTGTCCGCCTCGGGCGCTGCCCTGCCCCCACGACGGGGCGGCGCCGCGCCCGTGCCCGGACGGCGCGCGGGCGTGTCGGAGGCCTCGAAGGTCATCTCCACCACGCCGAACTGGAGGACGTCCCCGGGCTGCAGGTCGACGAACTCCTCGCCCAGCAATTCGCCGTTGAGCAGGGTGCCGTTGGCGCTGCCCAGGTCGCGCGCGAGCACGCCGGTGCCCTCGCGCTTCACCTCCGCGTGCTTCCGGCTCACGGAGTCGTCATCCAGGACGACCGCCGCCGGAGGCGCCCGGCCCACCAGCAACGTGCCGTTGATGGGATAGGACTTGCCCGCCCACGGCCCCGTCATGCCCTTGAGCATCGGACCCGAAGTCGCGCCCGCCGCCGCGTCACCCGCCCCCGCCCGCGAGGGCGTGGCACGTGCGGGCCGCTTCGCCAGCGCGCCCTCGGGCTTCGCGGCCCCGTTCTGCGTGGCCTTGGCGCGGATGCTGGGCATGGCGCGCGTGCCCTTCACGGGCGCGTCGGAGAGCGTCGCGGGATCGCCGGGCGGAGGCGTCGCCGCGCGGCGGCCGCTGGTGCTCCGGGCACTGCCCTTGAGCTTCAGCTCGTAGTCGCCCAGCAGCACCTGCGAGGCCGGCGTCAGCGCCGTGGGCCCCTCGATGCGCTCGCCGTCCACGAAGGTGCCGTTCTGGCTGCCTCCGTCCTCCACGTAGACGGTGCCGCCCTCCACGTAGACGCGCGCGTGCTGCCGCGACACGCCGCCTTCCGTGAGGACCAGGTCATTGCCCTGCTGGCGGCCGATCTTCAGCTCGCCCGCGATCTCGTGCTCGTGCTCAGTGCCGTCAGGGTGACGGACGACCAGGGTAGGCATGGGCGCGTCAGTCCTCGCGGAAGATGCTCATGTTCACGGGGATGCCCTTGCGCTGGAGCTCGTCGTAGAACTTCGGGACGAAGCCCGACGCGACGTAGCGTCCGCGGACCTTGTGGTCCTCCGTGAAGCCGTCCTGCTTGTAATAGAAGATGTCCTGCAGGGTCACGATGTCGACCTCCATGCCGGACACCTCGGTGATGAAGCAGATCTTGCGAGAGCCGTCGGAGAAGCGCGTCTGCTGCACGATGAGGTGCACGGCGCTGGCGATCTGCTCGCGGATGGCCTTCACCGGCAGCTCCATGCCGGACATGAGCACCATCGTCTCCAGCCGGGCAATCGCGTCGCGCGGCGTGTTCGCGTGCAGCGTGGTGAGCGAACCGTCGTGGCCGGTGTTCATGGCCTGGAGCATGTCCAGCGTCTCACCGGAGCGGCACTCGCCCACGACGATGCGGTCCGGCCGCATGCGCAGGCAGTTCTTCACCAGCTCGCGGATGGTGATGGCGCCCTTGCCTTCCAGGTTGGGCGGGCGGCTCTCCAGCTGCACCCAGTGGTCCTGCGGCAGCTGAAGCTCCGCCGCGTCCTCCACCGTGATGATGCGCTCACCCTCCGGGATGAACGAGCTGATGATGTTCAGCGTCGTCGTCTTCCCGGAGCCCGTGCCGCCGGAGATGACGATGTTGCGCCGGGCCGTCACGCACATCTCCAGGAACTCGGCCATCTGCGCGGTGACGGTCTTGTACTTGATGAGGTCCTGGATCTTCAGCGCGTCCTTCTTGAACTTGCGGATGGTGATGCAGGGGCCCTTGAGCGCCAGCGGCGGGATGATGGCGTTCACGCGGCTGCCGTCCTTGAGGCGCGCGTCCACCAGCGGGCTGGATTCGTCGATGCGGCGGCCAATGGGCGCCACGATGCGCTCGATGACGCCGAGCACCGCCTGGTTGGAGGAGAACGTCTTCTCCGACAGGGTCAGCTTGCCCTTGCGCTCGATGTAGATCTGGTTGGCGTGGTTCACCATGATCTCGCTGATCTCTTCCGACGCGAGGAACGCTTCCAGGGGCCCCAGGCCCAGCGCCTCGTTGATGACGTCGGTGAGCAGCTCCTCCCGGTCCACGTCCCCGGGAAGCTCCTGGTCCGCCTCCATCTGGTCGATGATGTCCCGGATGGCCTTCTCGGTGCGGCGCCAGAGCTCCTCGTCCCCGAGCCGGTCCATGTCCATGCGGCGCAGGTCCAGGTACTCGATGAGCCGGTCGTGGATCTCCTTCTGGAGGCGCGAGTAGCGCTCCAACCGGGGGTCCACCTTGCGCTTGTTGCGGGCCATGGCCGCGGCCATGGACGCGGGCATGCGGCTGGGAGCGGCCTGGGCGGGGGCGGGAGCCTCCTCCTCCTCGTAGGCCTCCTCCTCTTCGTAGGCCTCTTCCTCGTAGGCCTCCTCGCCCTGCTCCTCGTCGTAGCCTTCGTCGACGGGCTCTTCCTCCAGCGGCTCCACGTTGAGGATGTAGTCGCCGATGGAGACCTGGTCGGTGGGCTTGAGCACCATGGGACCGGCGATCTTCTTGCCGTTCACGAAGGTGCCGTTCGTGGACTTCATGTCCACGATGATGAAGCGACCGTCCTTCTCGACGATGCGGGAGTGGGTCTTGGAGACGTTCCCCTTGGCGAGCACGATGTCGTTGCCAGCAATCCGGCCGATCGTGATCTCGTTCTTGGGGTACTCCCGCTGCTCCGAACCGCCGCCCTTCTCCGTCAGCGTGATGAGAAACATGGGGCGGGATGCTACCAAGCCCTCCTACGACCTCAAAGACTCCTGCGACGCTCGCCCGCCTGCTGCCCGGAAACGGACGGGCCGGCACCCTCCCCCTCTGGAGCAGGGATGGGGCCGGCCCGGATCCGACGTGACGGCGAGGAAGGCCGTCAGTCGAAGATGTTGAAGTTCACCTCGGAGCGGGCCTGCTTGTAGCGGGTCTTCACGTCCTCGATGATGCTGCGGACCTTGTCCGAGTCCGGGTTCACGATGCGCGGGGTGACGAAGATCACCAGCTCGCGCTTGGTGGAGTCGAACGCGCGGTTCTTGAACAGCTCGCCCACGATGGGGATGTGACCCAGGCCGGGCAGCTTCGCGACGGCCTTCTGCTCGTCGTGGCTGAACACGCCGGACAGCACGATGGTCTCACCGTGGCGCACGGTGACGTTCGTCTTGACCTTGCGGGTGCGGAAGCCGGGGATGGCGGACGAACCACCGAAGGACACGGACACGGAGGTGTCGATTTCAGAGGCCTCGGCCTCCACTTCCGTCTGGATGTTGCCGTTGCGGTCCGCGGTGGGGCGGATGTTCAGGATGACGCCGTAGGGCTTGTACTCCACCGTGAACTGCGTGTTGGTGATGAGGGGGATGGGCACCTCGCCGCCGGCGAGGAACTCCGCCTTCTCACCGCTGGCGCACACCAGCTTGGGCTGCGCCAGCAGGCGGCCGTAACCGTCGTTGGCCTGGAAGCCGATGCTCAGGTCGGAGCCGCCCGTCGCGCCCATCACCAGGTTGGAGATGGCGTCGCCGGAGGGGATGAGCGCCTTGTTCAGCGTCGCGGTGGCGGTCAGCGTGCCGGTGATGTCCGTGGGGTACTTGATGCCGTAGCGGTCGCGGCTGTTGCGGCGGATTTCGACGAACTGGACCTCGGAGAGGATCATCCGCTTGATGCCGACGACGAGCAGGTTCTCCACCTTCTCACCGATGGCCTTGGTGATGAGCTCCGCCTTCTGGAGGTCCTGCTGGCTCTCCACGGAGCCCTCCAGGAAGATGGTCGCGCCCACCACGTTGGCCTGCACGTTCTTCAGGCCCGCCTTCTGGAAGGCCGCGTTCAGGTTCTGGGCGACCAGCTTCTTGGCGTTGGGGGCGATCTTCACGAACGACTTCACGTTCGGGTAGAGGCTCACCACCTGCTCGATGCGGTCCGCGTCCTGCGTGGTGTAGGCCTGACCGTCCAGGTAGATGCGGTCGCCCACCATGCGCACGGACACGCCTTCGATTTCACCCAGGAGGCGCTTGATCTCCGAGATGACCTCGTTGGGGTCCTGCTTGCGGACCGTCACCAGGTAGCTGATGCGCTGACCGGAGGACTTCCAGACGAGCAGTGTCGTCTTGCCTTCGGCGTTACCGGTGACGAGCAGCTGGCCGGTGCCGAGCGTCTTCACCTCGGCGATGGACGGATCACCCAGCGCGACGCGGCTGAGGCCGGGAATGGTGAGCACCTTCTGGGTACCCACACCCAGGCTGACGGAGCTGCCCTCCTGGGCCTGGGCAGGGGCGCTGGCCACCACCGTGACGACGGCGCCGAGCGCCAGGGCTTGCGTGAAGCGAGTGAACATCGTGTGAATCCCCTTCTTGCGTGCGCGCGCCCGGCCTGACGGCGCGCTATCCCAGATGTTGTTGCTGCCACCACATGGCCCAGAAAGTCCCGAGCGCGATGGAGACGCCGTAGGGGATGTGTCGTACGGGAGCGGGCGAGGTTTCCTCGCGCATCCATTTCATCCGCACCGCCCAGCGACGGGCCACCGCCGCCAGCGTGTCCCAGACGGCCCCCTGCCACAGCAGCGTGACGATGGCTTGCAGCGCGCCCGTGAGCGAGATGAAGGCCGCCGCGGCGAGCACCGTGGGAAAGCCCAGCACGCAGCCCACGCCCGCCATCAGCTTGACGTCACCCCACCCCATGCGCCCGCGCAGCGCACCCGGCACCAGCAGCAGCGCGAGTCCCGCGCCCGCCAGAAGCCCGCTCACCACCCCCGACTCCAGCCCGCCCACCCCTTCGGACACACCGCGCAGCCCGAGCCCCAGCACGATGAGCGGATAGGTCACGGCGTTCGGGATGAGCCGGCGCAGTACGTCGGTCACCACCGCAATCACCAGGGCCACTCCCAGAATCGTCCACAGCGCGAGCTGAACAGGTGTCATTCGGCACCTGCTCCCATGGGGAGCAGGCGACCCCCATCAAACAATGGAGGCCCTGAGGCCGTCAATTCCTGAACAAGGCCATCGCACCGTGGGGCCCCGCGTCATGCCGGCTTCAGTGGATGACGAGGCGGATCTTCTCGCTGCAGATGAAGTACTCGTCCCCGTCTTCGACCTTGCGGCGCTTGATGCGCTGCTTGTTGAACCAGGTCCCGTTCGAGGAGCCGAGGTCCTCGATGTAGAAGTCGCCGCCGTCGCGGGCGATGACGGCGTGCTCACGCGACACCTTGCCGGAGTTGATGACGAAGTCGCAGTGCTTGCCGCGGCCGATGACGTAGCGGTCCTTGACGATCTTCTCCTGCTCGCCGTTCTCCGTGACGAGGTAGAGCGAGGCGCCCTCCTCCTCGTCCGGCTCCTCCATCGGCTCTTCTTCCTCGGCCTCCTCGGGAGGCTCGTCCTGCATGTCGTCGAGCGGCGGCTCCTCCTGCTCCGGCAGGGGCTCCTCCTCGTCCTCGATCATGTCGTCCGCGGAGGGCGGGGGCGGCTCGTTCTTGCCCTTGATGAGCCGCTCCAGCTCCGCGGCCGTCTCCAGGACGCGCTCGGCGACCTCACGGCGCACCGGATCATTGTCCAGCCCATTGGAGGACGGGCGCTCCTCCGCGTTGCGCGCGGCGGGACGCGCGGCTGGCGCGGGGGCGAGGACGGGTGGACTGCCCTTGGCGGCGGCGGCCGGGGGTGGCGCGGCGGCGGGACGCGCCGCCGGGGAGGGCGCGGGTGACGGCACCGCCGCCACGGCGGGCTCGCCCTTCGTCTTCACGTCGATGAAGCCGTTGAGACGCGCGAACATGAACAGCGCCTGGTTGATGAGCGCGTCGCGATCCGACCCCATCTGCAGGGCCATCTCTTCGTACGTCTCCCACAGGTGCTCGGCGATGCCGACCTTGCGTGCGGGACGGGAGTTCTGATCGATCATCGGTCTTGGCTCGGGAAATGCTGGACGTGGGGAACGATAGCAGAGCCGGCTGGGCGCGCCCAGTTACTGGAACGCCCGGAGATACGTGAGGTTGTCCACGTTGTCGGTGATGGACTCCAGGGCCACCTGAAGCACGCCGTCCGCGGAAGGATAGGCGACGTAGGCCAGGCTGGCGCCGTCCACGTCCGTGGCCACCACGGAAGCAGGCAGGGTGTAGACCGCCAGGTTGCTCGACTGACTGGTGTCCACGCCGAAGACGTAGCGGCGGAAGCGCGGCAGCAGCGTCACCACATAGCGGTCACCCGCCGCCAGCCGGCTCCCCGCGCCAATGGTGGGCGTCAGCGTGAGCGTCAACGGCGCGGGCACGTAGGTGGTGGGCGACTTGGGCGGCTCCAGGCCCAGGTCGAAGCCGTTCGGGTGGTAGTAGTAGTCCAGGAAGCTGGAGACCGTGTACGCCTCGTCGACGTTGAGCCGCTGCAGGTACGTGTCGCGGGTCTCCGCGCCCGAATAGAGCACGAAGGGCTTCACGTTCGGGCCGGCGCGCACGGAGAACAACGGGTACGACGCGCAGGGCTCCGCCGCGGCGGCGACCGCCGGGTCGGACAGGTCCGGGAAGAGCCGCGTGAGGCCATTGCCCTGGTCCTCCAGGCGCAGGATGGGGATGACCGCCGCGCAGGCGCCCGCGTTGTTCGCCAGGATGATGGAGTCGCCGGGAATCACGCCGCGGGACGCCACCAGGGGCGTCTCGATGAGGAGCGCAGGGTCCTCCTGGGTCAGGTCGCGAGAGAGTCCGACCAGTCCGGGCAGCACGCCCTGGAAGACGAAGCGGTACGTCCCGTTGGGCACCGTGCCATTGCAGAGGAACGCCGTGGCGTTGGTCGCATCCGTCACCTGGGGGCAGCCGGGCTGGGTCACGGTGATGCCCGGGAACTGATCCGCGCGCGCCACCTCGTTGTTGTCCCGCAGCTCCGCGACCACCGACGAGTTCAGCGGATTGCCTTCGGCGTCGCGGTCCAGGTTGAACGGGCGCCGCTCGTCCGCGCGGAACAGGGTGATCCGCCCGTCGGACGACGGCATGAGGCCCAGGAGCGGAATGGGGGTGAGGTAGGCCACGGCGTCCGCCCGGAGCTCGCGGACCTCCAGGCCCGTGCGCAGCGTGAGGCCCGTGGGCAGACCCGCGGACGGCCGCAGGGTCAGCATGGCCGCGCCGGTGACGTCGCGGGCGAGCACCGGCGTCGCGGACGGCGCCAGCGGATCCGGCCCGTTGTCGAGCGCGATGACGCCCTCACAGTCAGACGAGTTGCACGTCAGCTCATCCAGCACCACGAACACATAGCGGCCCGCGGGCTCGGTCACCGTGTCCGACACCTTGTAGCTGGCGTGCGTGGCCACGAGCCGCGCCGGGATGTCCACCAGGTCCGCGTAGTCGGGCACCGCGTAGGGCGCCGGCCGCGGCCTCTTGTAGGGGATCTCCACGGAGGCCCCGTCCGCGACGACGCGCACGAGCCGGCTGGTGCCGGACACGTTGCGGATGGCGACCACCAGCGAGTCCACCACGTTGGCCCGCGCGGGCAGCGTGATCATGGACATCACCGTGTCCGCCGGCTTGAGGCAGAAGACCGGCAGCGCGGGAGGCAGCGCGGCCGCGTCGAAGCCCTCCGGGCCAGGCAGGTCCTGGCGCATCACCACCCCGCCGCCGAAGGGGCCGCAGAGCTGCTCGGCGGCCTCCGGGCGCGTCTGGAGCGCGTAGTACAGGACGCTCGGCGCGCCCTCCGCCACCGGGGCGTGCGCGGCGAAGGCGGTGATGAGCTGGCCGGTCGCCAGGCGCGTCACCTCGTTGAGGCGCGCGCGGTCCGCGGCCACCACGGAGATGCCGCGGCCGCCGGAGCTGCGCGCGTAGATGTACGGGCCGGACACGTCCTCGCCCTTGTCGTTGTAGCCCACGTCGCGGGTGAGCGAGTCGGGCCGCGCGATGACGGGGATGGCCAGGGGCTCCAGCGGGTTCGGCGCGGGGATGAACTCACGCGGCGTGCGCGTCAGGTCCAGCACGCGCAGCTCATCCCGGTCCTGAGAGGTGACGAAGACGAGCTGGTTGGAGAGCACCACGTCGTACGTGCCGGACAGACCGGCGGCGCCCGCGGTGGAGGTGGTGTCGGAGCAGGCGAGCGCGAGGCTCGCGCCGCTCAGCAACAGGGCAGCAAGAAAGCCGCGCTTCAAGGTCAGTTCTCCTGGCACACGCTGGTGCCCTGGTTCGGATCGCGCTGCTGCTGGATGCCCAGCTTCGCCACCAGCCGCGCGTCCTGGGGACGCGTCAGGTCGGGGATGTCCACGATGGCCACCTGGCTGTCACCGAAGTTGGTCACGAACAGCCGCGCCGCGTTCACCCCGGCGGGGTTGTCCACCGTCAGCCCGAAGGCCTGCGACGGGTTGCTGGTCTGGTTGAGGTCGTTGACGAGCGGCACCTGCGCCACGACCTGCCCGAGCGCCTCGTCGTAGAGGGACAACGCGCTGTCGCCGGTGCTCGTCACCGCGATGATGTGGGTGTCCGCGTTGGACGTGCCCGGCGTCCGCGAGATGATCTGCATGTCGCTCACGCCGTCGGGCATGGGCACCGCGGAGACCACGCGGAAGAAGGGCTGGGTGGCGGCGGTGCCCGGCACCGCGTCGTATTCGAAGTCGAGGGTGAGCAGCGTGTCCGGGCCGCGCGCCAGCATGTACAGCCGCTCGCGCACGAGGTTCGGACGCGCCGCCAGCTCCTCCGCCGTCACCGGCCGGGGCACCACGCGCGCCGCGCGAGCCTCGCGGATGCGGTACTCCGCCTGCAGCGAGGGCTCCAGGATGGTGCCGGGGTCGTTCTTGTCCACCAGCCGCAGCACGAAGTTGCCGCCCACCGTGCCGTTGATGCCGGCCACGAAGTTGCGGCCCGTCACGTAGAGGTAGCCCGCGCCCACGGTCACCGAATCCGAGCCGCCGTAGAGGTAGCCCTCGGGAGACAGCGAGATGAAGCCCAGCGTGTCGCGCGTGGGGTTGTCCAGCTTCACCGTGGCCAGGTAGTTCTCGAAGTTGCTGCTGGACCTGGCGGGCGAGTCCGCCGCCTCCGAGTGCGTCACGTACAGGTTGCCGCTCGCGTCATCCACCGTCACGCCGATGGGCGACGGAGCGCGGGGCAGGCCCGCGCGGCCCTCGTCACTGAGGGACGACGGGATGTCTTCGGTGAGCGACAGCGCGCCGTTGCGGCAGTCCATGCCGCCCTGCACGCAGGTGAGCACCGGAGCGCCGCTGGCCTCCAAGCTCACGTCCACCGCATTCAGGTTGTTGCCCTCCGCGCGCGAGGGCACGAACAGGCGCGGCAGCCCCGTGGCGGGGTTCACCCACAGGGCCAGCTCACCCGCGAAGCTGCGGATCTGCACGAGCGATTCCTCCGCGGACGACAGGTCCTCGAAGGCGAGCGTGGAGACCGGGAGCACGCCGCCCAGGTAGGGCACCGTGACGGACTGCCCGTCCACCTGCGTGCTCAGCGTGTTCAGGTTCAGCGCGACCACCGAACCGGAGTCGTAGCAGTTGTCGAAGTTGGCGTTCGCGACGAAGAGATAGCCGTTGCTCGCCGAGGGGCCACCCGCCGACGGAGGGCGCCAGAACGCCACCCCGCTGGGGTACACGAAGCGGGTGGACGGAGGCGGGTTCGGATCGGATTCAATCGAACACGCCCCGAGGAGCAGCAGCGCGGGGGTCAGGAAGTGGAGGCGCATCAGAGGGGGGCGGAGTGTAGGAACGCGGCCCTGCGCCGGGCAACTGAATAGGGCTGCCACTATTCCCGGCAGCCCTCCCGCCGACATCCGCCCCCTTCCACAGGGCGTGCCCCGCTCCCCTGGAGGGGGAACGGGCATGCTCCGGCGGCGGTGAAGCGGCGACCGGGCCTCAGGCCGCGGCGGTTTCGGCCTGGATCTTGGAAAAGTCCGCCACCTGGTTGAACAGGGCGCCAATCTCCGTGAGGAACCGGATGCGGTTCTCCCGCAGGTCCTTGTCCTCGGCCATCACCATCACCTTGTCGAAGAAGGTGTCCACGGCGGGCTTCAGGCCGGTGATCTCCTTGAGCGCGCCGGCGAAGTCGTCCGCGCGCACGTGCTCGCCCACCCTGGCGCGCGCCTGGGTGAAGGCGGTGTGGAGGTTCTTCTCCGGCTCGTCGGTGAAGCGCTGCGGGTTGGTCTGTCCGCCCGCCACGTCCTTGCCCTGCTTCTCCACGATGTTGACCACGCGCTTGAACGCCGCCGCCAGCGGCTGGAAGTCCGAGTGGCCCACGAGCACGCTCAGGGCCTCCAGGCGCTTCTTCGCCGCGACCAGGTCGTCGAAGCCCACGGCCAGCACCGCCTCCACGACGTCCGTGCGGTGCTGCTCGACCCACAGCGCCTTGAGGCGGCCGCGGAAGAACTCCATCACCTGCTCGCGCGGGGCCGCTTCACCCGGCTTGCGCTTCACGTTGGCCAGCTTGGGGGCCAGGAGGCGCAGCGCTTCATCCACCGCCGCGGACAGGCTGAAGCGGTACCCGCGCCCCAGCACGATGCGGATGATGGAGAGGCATGCGCGGCGCAGCGCGAACGGATCCGCCGCGCCGGACGGCGCCTTGCCGATGGCGAAGATGCCGCACAGCGAGTCCAGCCGGTCCGCCAGGCCGATGAGCGCGCCCGCGTCCTGGGACGGCAGCGCGTCCTCGGCGCCGCGGGGCAGGTAGTGCTCGAAGATGGCCAGCGCCACCGCGTCGGGCTCGCCGCCCGCTCTCGCGTACTCGCGGCCCATCACGCCCTGGAGCTCCGGGAACTCGCCCACCATGCCGGTGACGAGGTCCGCCTTGGACAGCGTGGCGGCGCGCTCCACCGTGGCCGCCTCCCCTGCCCTGCCCGTGGCCTGGGCCAGCCAGCCCGCCAGCGCGCGGAAGCGCTCCACCTTCTCCAGGTACGTGCCCAGCTGGCCCTGCCACACCACGCGGCCCAGCTTCTCCACGCGGTCCGCCAGCGGCGTGCGGCGGTCCTCATCGAAGAAGAAGCGCCCGTCCGCGAGCCGCGCCGCCAGCACGCGCTGGTAGCCGCGCAGGGACAGCTGCTCGTCGCGCACCGGCGTGTTGGACACGGCGATGAAGCGCGGCAGCAGCTTCCCCTTGGCGTCCGTCAGCGAGAAGTAGCGCTGGTGGCTCTTCATCTCCTGCACCAGGACTTCCGGCGGCAGGTCCAGGTGGCGCTCCTCGAAGCTGCCCACCACGGGGCTCGGCAGCTCCACCAGGTTCGTCACCTGGTCCACCAGTCCCTCGTCCTCCAGCAGCTGCGCGCCCGCCGCCTTCGCCGCGGCGTTCACCTTGCGCAGCAGCTCCGCGCGGCGCTTCGCGATGTCCGCCACCACGTGCGCCTTCTCCAGCGCGGCCTCGTAGTCCGCGGGCGCCTTCAGGGTGATGGCGCCCGGCGCGAGGAAGCGGTGGCCATAGGTCGTCCGGCCCGCCTTCACGTCGCCCAGCACCACCGGCAGCTCCGTGTCGCCCAGGAGCGCCACCAGCCACTGCACCGGGCGCGCGAAGGCCGTGTCCACGTCGCCCCAGCGCATGGACTTCTTGAAGCTGATGCCGTGCACCGCCGCGTGCAGCGCGTCCTGGAGGATGGCCTCCGCCGGACGGCCCTTCTCCTCCACGCGCGCGGAGACGTACTCGCCCTTGGCCGTGGTGGTGCGCCCGAGCGCGTCCACGGACAGCTTGAGGCTTTCGGCGAACTTCTCCGCCGCCTTGGTGGGCTTGCCCTGCGCGTCGAAGGCGGCCTTGGCGCTGGGGCCCAGCACCTCCTTCGTGATGTCCTCGCCCGCGTCCGCCACGTCGCGGACCTGGACGGCCAGCCGGCGCGGCGTGCCGAACGTGCGCACCTCGCCGTGCTTCAGGCGGGCGTCGGCCATGCGCTCGGTGAGCACGCGCTTCAGGTCCTCCAGCGCGGGGATGATGAACGACGCCGGGATCTCCTCGGCACCGACCTCCAGCAGAAGATCACGCGCCACGGGCCACCTCCGTCTTCTCCTTCTTCTCCACCGGCTTGTTGAGCTGCACCGTCTTCCAGTAGTCGCTGGCGGGCTTGCCCTCCAGCACCGGCGGCTGCTCGCCCACGGTCCACGGCGTCTTCGTCAGCGGGTAGCCCAGCCGCTCACGCATCTGGAGATACCCCTCCGCGCACAGGCGCGCGTTGTCGCGCACGCGCTTGATGAAGTTGGCGCGCTCGGTGACGGAGATGGCGCCGCGCGCGTCCAGCAGGTTGAACGTGTGCGAGCACTTCAGCGCGTAGTCGTACGCGGGGATTGGCAGGTGGCGCTCGATGAGCCGCTTGCACTCCTTCTCGTACGCGTCGAACAGCGAGAAGAGCATCTGCGGGTCGGACTCGTGGAGGGCGTACTTGCTCATCTCCACTTCGTTCGCGTGGAAGACCTCGCGGTACTTCACGCCCTTGACCCACTCGATGTCGTAGACGTTCTCCACGTTCTGCAGGTTCATCATCAGGCGCTCGAGCCCGTACGTCAGCTCCGCGGACACGGGGCGGCAGTCGAAGCCGCCGCACTGCTGGAAGTAGGTGAACTGCGTCACCTCCATCCCGTCGCACCACACCTCCCAGCCCAGGCCCCAGGCGCCCAGCGTGGGCGACTCCCAGTCGTCCTCGACGAAGCGGATGTCGTGCTCCAGCGGATCCATGCCCACCTTCCGCAGCGACTCCAGGTACAGCTCCTGGACGTTCTTGGGCGCGGGCTTGAGGATGACCTGGAACTGGTGGTGCTGGAACAGGCGGTTCGGGTTCTCACCGAAGCGGCCGTCGGCGGGACGCCGCGAGGGCTGCACGTACGCGACGTTCCAGGGCTCGGGACCGAGCGCGCGGAGGAACGTGTACGGGGCCATCGTGCCCGCGCCGACTTCCGTGTCGTACGACTGGGTGACGATGCATCCCTGGTCGGCCCAGTGCTTCTGGAGCGTGAGGATGAGGTCCTGGAAATACATGATGGCGAGTCCTTCTCGCAGTGCGTCGAAGGCGAAGGCGGAACGCGGCGGACCCTAGTGAGGGGGTCCAGGAGCGTCAAGGACGGCGGTCAGTTCGAGTAGGCCGGGAGGTCGGCCAGTCGAATCTGCAGCTTCGTCACTTCGCCGGGACGGATGGGAGCGGACAACAGCTTGCTCGTACCGCCGGGGTCCTGCGGGTCCACCACGCGCAAACGGTACGTCCCGATGGGCAGGGGGAACTTGATCAACGGGGACGTGCCCAGCTGCGTGGCGCCGTCGAACACGGCCGCGTTCTTCGGCACGGTGTAGAGCGTCAGCCACCCCAGGCCCGCCTTCGCCGCCCCCTTCGAGGTGGTCGTGTCGAGCACCTCCGGGTTCTCCACCTGCGTGACGGTGGTGACGGGCTCCGGGGGCTGCTCCGAGGGCTCGGGCTTCGCGGGGCGCGTTTCCACCTTCGCCACCGCGGGCGCGTCCGTCGTGGCGGCGGGCTTCGTCTTGCGTCCGCCCTTGCCGGCGGGGGCCTTCTTCGTGTCCGCGGCAGTCGCGACCACCACCGGTTCGGGCGCGGGCGGCTCCGCCACCGGCTCGGGCTCGGGGGTCGTCTTCTGGACGAAGCCCGGCGGAGGACCGGAGGGCTTCGGCGGCCACTGTCCGTTCGCGGCGGGGTCCACGGGCGGAGCCGGATCCAGCTCCGCCTTCACCCACTGCTTCGCGGAGTCGAACGCCGGCATGAACACGCGGCGCACGGGTTCGAGCGTCGCCAGCCAGGCCACGCCGCCCAGGAGGAGGAGCAGGAACAACCGCATGCCCCAGCCGGAGCCCTCTCGGGCGGGCGGGGCCACGGGGGGCGCTTCAATGGACTCCTCTTCCTCCACCTGGCGTGAGGGCCGCGTCGTGCCGCGCACCGGACGGGTCTTGAAGCGCTGGGTCTGGAGCTCGCTGGGCGGATCCATCAGCCCATCGGACTCGGCCGCGTCGCGGGCCTCGGTGGGCTCGGGCCGCGCGCTGGGACGGGCCCGCGAGGGCCGCACGGCGTCAGCGGGAGGACGGATGACCCGGGGAACGGGCGTCCCGTCCGGACCCGAGGGCCGCTGCGCTCGCGGCGTCACGGCGGGCGTGTTGAGGCGAGAGGCGCGGGCCTCCACGGCTTCATTGGCGGGACGCGGAGTCGCGCGGGGCGCGGGCGCCGAGGACTCGGCCGCGGCGCGACGGACGGGCGTGGGCTTGAAGGACGCCGCGACGTCCGCGGGCGGGGCCTCCGCGTGCGGCGACTTCACCTGCGCGGTGGCCGCGGAGGCGGACTGATCACTGCCCTCCTCCACCTGGAGCGCCCCGGCGGCCTCGCTGACGCGGGCGTCCTCGGCGCGGCTGGCCAGCTCCAGGAGCGTGCGCGTCTTCTGGCGCTTCTCCTCGAAGAGCTCGCCCATGACGGCGGTCATCTGGTCTTCGTCGAACAGCTCGGAGCCCAGCGTGGCCTCGATGGCGCGCGCCATCTCCCGGCAGGTGCCGAAGCGCTGGGTGGTGTCGCGCGACAGGGCCTTGAGCACCACGGCTTCCAGCGCCTCCGGCACGGCCGCGTTGAGCGAGCGCGGCGCGGGGATGTCCCCGTCCACGATCTGCATCATCACGGCGGCTTCGCCGGGGGCGTTGAACAGGCGCTGTCCGGCCAGCAGCTCGTGGAGCATCACGCCCGTGGAGAACTGGTCGCTGCGGCCATCCAGGTCCTTGTTGCGCACCTGCTCTGGGGACATGTACCCGCTGGTCCCCTTCACGGTGCCCACCTGCGTGCGGCCCAGCTTGCCGCGCGCCTTGGCGATGCCGAAATCGATCACCTTCACGACGCCGTCGTAGGTGATCATCACGTTCTTCGGGGACACGTCGCGGTGCACCACCGCCACGGGGCGGCCCGACGGATCCATGAAGTGGTGGGCGTAGTGCAGACCCAGGCACGTGTCGCGAATCACGCGCGCGCTGAAGCCCAGCGGCAGCGCGTACTTGCGCCGCTCCGCCATCTTCACCACCTGCTCGAGGTTCTGGCCGGGCAGGAACTCCATGGCGAGGTACAGCTCGCCGTCCTCCTCCCCCAGGTCGAACACCTGTCCGATGTTCGCGTGCGAGAAGGCCGCGGTGATGCGCGCCTCGTCGAGGAACATCTTGACGAACTGGTCGTCCTTCTTGATGTCGGGGAGGATCTGCTTCACCGCCACGAACTTGCGGAAGCCACCGGGGCCGGAGGTGTACGCGAGGAACAGCTCCGCCATCCCGCCCATCGAGAGTCGGGTGAGGATCTCGTACTTTCCAATGCGCCGCCCCCGGTCGGGATCGTCTCCGGCGACTCCCTGCGTGCTCATGCGGGGGCGGATGTTACCCGCCGAACCCTTCCAGGTCGATGACCGTCTTTCCAGACGGCCCCCCGGCCTTCGAAGTCCGGTGAAAGCGGATTAGGCGCCGAACCGCCGTCGCCGCACGTCGAGCATCCAGCCCTCAAGCGCGGCCACGGCCGGCGGTTGTGGCTCCAGAGGCAACACGGAGGCCGCGTCCGCCGCGTCGAGCACCGAGAAGGCGCGCGTCACCTCCTGCCGCCACTGCTCGCTGAGTTCTTCGGTCAGCTCGATGCGCTCACCGCTCCGCTTGCGCTCCACCAGCGCACGGGCTTCGCCAAAGCCATACGGCTCCAGCAGGACGGTGACGTCCGTCTCCATCTCGCCCGTGCGCAGCGCATGCGTTCCGGTGAGCGTGGTGCGCAGCACGTACAGCAACTTCTTCACGGAGCGGAATCCGCTCTTCTCCCACTCGCGCAACTGCCCCTGCGCGAAGCCGCGGTAGTGCCGGTGGATGCGCCGCGACAGCACGGCCCGCACCAGCGGCCGCAGCGCCTCCAGCTCCGGCAGGGCCCGCACGGTGATGGCCCCCAGCACCCGCTCGATGTAGTTGCCGTTGCCCTGGAGGATGCCCAGCAGCACGGGCTGCAGCTCATTGGACGAGTAGTCCACCTCCACGCCCTCCAGCACCTCCAGCCGTTCCGCCGGCACGTGCCGGGGCTGGAGGCCGAGGAGCGCGGCGGTGGGCGCGATGTGGATGGCCTTGAGGTCCAGGTCGCTGTCATGCGACGGGAAGCCGTACGCATGCGCGCCGGACAGCGAGATGACCAGGTGCTCGCGCTGGAGGGACTCCTCGTCCAGCACGCGGTCCACCATGCGCTCCTGATGCTCCGTCACCCTGCCCTTCATTCCGTCCCTCCTTCCAGCGCCGGAGCCTCCGGCGCGTCACGGCCCAGCGGGCCGGGCGTCTTCAAGACCCAGCGCCGCGCCACCTCGTCACCCACGCGACGCAGCAGCCGGTCCGCGCGGGCGTAATCCGGATGCTCCGGCAACCGGCTCTCGCGGTGCGCGGCCTCCAACGCCGGAGCCATCGCCTCGGCGTCGCGCAGCACGTCCTCCAGTGGCACCTGGCCACCCTTGATGTCGAGCAGCCGCGCCTTCAACGCCCCCGTCGCCTCGAAGCCAGGCACCCCGTCGCGCAGCCAGCCCGTGGCCAGCGCCACCAGCCGCAGCAGGTTGTACGCGTTCTTCGGCCGCAGCTCCCGAGCGGACGGAGGACGCTGACCGCCGCCGCGCGCATACGCCGTGAGCGCCGCGAAGTCGTTCGACGCGAGCAGCCCCTGGTCCCAGAGCGAGCGGTAGAGCTGCTTGACGTACGTCTTCGCCGCGAGCACCGCGTCCTCGGCCGTGGGCGCGGCGCGGGGCGACACTGCGGCCAGGCGGCGGGCGACCTCGTCCAGGTCCGGCGTGGGCTCCTCGCACAACCACGCGAGGAGCAGGTCGCGGTGCTCCGCCAGCCGCTGGCTGCGGGTGAGCTTGTCGAGCTGGCTCATGGCGTAGCGCCCGAAGCTGCCGAAGATGGCCTTGGAGACGAACGCCTCGCGCGCCTCCAGCACCCACGTGCCCAGCTCGTCCACCGCCGTCGCGCCGGGGACGAAGAGGGTCTCCAGCGTGTTCGGATCCGCGCGCAGCGCCTGCTCCACCGTCTTGCGGACCTCCCAGTACGTGGTGCTGCCATCCGCGCTCACCAGGTCCTGCGGCGGCTGCCCCAGGCCCAGCGTCCACGGAAGCGGCAGCGCGAACACACCGCGCACGTCCACGTCGGAGCGCTCATCCGCGAGCCCCCACGCATGACTGCCCACGCGCGTCTCCAGCACCACGCACGGCCGCAGCGCGCCCCAGGCCGCCTCGCGCCGCTGAGCGAACTGCACCTGTCCCGCGCGCCGGGGCACCAGCTCGTCGCGCGCGAACCACACCTCGCCCACGCCGACGATCTGCACGTCGAAGCCACCGTCATGCGCGCGCACCACGCGGCCCACCACGCCCTGGGGGATGCGGCGTCCCCCGGACGCCACGCGTTCCACGCGGGTGGTGACCTCGGTGCCATGCGGCAGGGGCACCGACAGCCGGTCGATCTGCTCCAGCCCCCGGACGCGCGCCGGAGCGGAGGAAGAAGTCTCGCGGGTGTCACTCATCGGTCCCTCCTGGATGGGATGGTGGGCCACGCAGGACGCAGCGAAGCACACGAGCCTGACCCGGCACGGGGCTTCCCGTCAGCGCGCGATGCGTCGCGTGGTGGGCCGAGCAGGCAGCAGCCCTTCCACTTCGGATGCCAGGGGGAGCGCCGCCACCGCGCCCAGCTTCGTCACCACCCGGGCCCCCACGCCCGCCGCGAAGGTCATCAGCGCGACCAATTCCTCGCGGGTCGCGTCCTCCAGCGAGCGCGCGTCGCCGTACCAGCGCACCAGGCCGCTCAACATCGCGGACACGAAGCCGTCACCGGCCCCCGTCGTGTCCACCACCGCCACCTGGGGCGCGGGAACGGAGACGATTTCGCCCCGCCAGAGGAACACCGCACCGCGAGGGCCCAGCGTCACCACGGGCAGCCGCACGCCCTGCACGGCCAGCACATGCAGGGCGGCCTCGGGCGAGTGCTCGCCGGTCGCGAAGTGGATCTCCTCCTCGGACAGCTTCACCACCGTGCACAGCGGGAGCATGCGCCCCAGGAGGACTCGCAGCTCCTCGGGCTGCGTCCACATGTGCAGCCGCAGGTTCGGATCACAGCTCACCAGCATCCCGGCCTCACGCGCCAGGGTGAGCATGCGCACCATCGCCTCGCGCGCCTCCGGCAGGAGCAGGGAGTTGGAGCCGCAGTGCAGCGCCTTCGCGCGCCGCACGAAGCCACCGTCCACGTCGGAGTCGTCCAGCAGGAACTCCGCTGACCGCGTCCGGAAGTACGTGAAGCTGCGCTCGCCATGCGCGTCCAGCGAGACGAACAACAGGCCCGTGCGCGCATGGTCCACCTGGCGCAGGCGGCTTACGTCCACGCCGTCCGCCGCCAACCGGTCGCGCAGGAAGTGACCGAACTCGTCGGAGCCCACCACGCCCACCATCGCCGAGCGCAGGCCCAACCGCGAGAGCCCCACGGAGACGTTGGCCGGTGAGCCCCCTGGCGATGGCTTCCAGGCCTCCACGTCCCGCACGCGAGTAGCGCCGCCGGCCACGGGAAGGAAGTCCACCAGCGTTTCGCCGACACACACCACGTCCAGCGGCCCGGCTTCGTACATGACAGCTCCCCCTGGGGACCGCGTGCTGCCCGTCAGTCCAGGCCCACCTGCGCCATGAAGTCCACGCTCTTGAGCTTGCGGCCCACGTGGTGCGCGATGAAGACGTTGAGCAGGCCCCGAGCCCGCGCGCGGAGGTCCGCGGGCAGCGGCGTGCGCTGACCTTCCTGAAGCGAGCGCAGCCCGGCCAGCAACGCCACCGGCACCGGCACCGAGTCACGCGCGCGTCCGCCACACGGCTCGCACACCGCGCCACCGTGGCCCTGGTCGAACCGGGGCCGCTCGCCGGGCAGACCGCCACACAGCGCGCAGGAGTCGAACCGGGGCATCAACCCCGCCTGCGCCAGCGCCGCCAGCTCGAACGCGAGCAGCGACGTGGGCCCGGCCTCCTTCGCGTCCAGCCGGTGCAGGTAGCCCTCCACCAGCTCGAACAGCTCCGGGTGCGGTTCATGTTCGCGCGTGAGCTCGCGGCACAGCTCCACCGCGTACAGCGCCCGGGCAATCAGCGACAGGTCCTCGCGCGCGGCGTAGAAGCCCGCGACGATGTCCGCCGAATCGATCCGGACCGTGCTGCCGCGAGTCTCCACGAGCTGCACGCGCAACCGCATGAACGGCTCCAGCGCCCCCGCGAACCGGCGCTTGCTCTTGCGCGCACCCGCGGCGAACGCGGTCAGCTTGCCGTGCTCACGCGTGAGCAGCGTCACCAGCCGGTCGGACTCACCATAGTCGACCGTGGACAGCACGAACGCGTCGTCGGCGTACCGCTCCATGATCCCTCTTCAACGCGCCGTGGGGGGCGGAAGCTTCCCGGACAGCACCAGGAACAGCCCCGCGCCCAGGAGCAGGACCGCCAGCAGCACGGCCAGGATGACGTACGCCCGCTTGCGCCGCGCCTTCTCGAGCTGCGCAGGCGAAGGCGCGGGCACCGCCCGGTCCACCTCCTCGTAGCGCAGCGCCGCTTCCTCCGGCGACAGGCCGATGACCTGCGCGTACGCGCGGATGTAGTTCAGCACGAACACGCGCTCGGGCAGCCGCTCCACCTGCCCCGCCTCCAACGCCGCGACGAGGCTGGGGGGAATCTTCGTCTCCCGGGAGACGTCCTCGCGTGACAGGCCGCGAAGCTCGCGCTGCTGGCTGAGGTATTTGCCGAAGTCGACGTGGTCCACGGTCTTTCGGGGCCCCCGCGGCTAGAGGTGGTCCAGCAGTGAGCGGCAGTCGTCCTTGAGCACCTGCTCGTTGGGCTGGGCCTTGGCCTCGCAGCCCGCGAACGCCTTCTTCGCCTCGTCTACCCGCCCGAGCTTCGCCTGGCACACGCCTTCGCGGCGATACGCATCCGCCACGTCCGGGCACTTCTCACGGTAATTCCCGAACTGCCGGCACGCCTCCTCCGTCTTGCCCGTCTCGTCGTAGATGATGCCCAGGTTCTTGTAGCCCAGGCAGAAGTCCGGGTTGGTGGTGACGGCGGCCTTGATGTTCTGCAGCGCGTTCGCCGTGTCGCCCTTCTTGTAGAGCGCCCAGCCCAGGTTCCCCTGCGCGGAGTAGCCGTGGCGGTACTGCATGTCGTTGAGCGACTCTTCGTACAGCTTGATGGCCTCGTCGTAGCGGCCCTGATCCAGGCGCAGGTTGCCCAGGTTGGTGCGCGCGTCGGAGAAGGACGGCCGCAGCGTCAGCGCCTTCTCGTAGTGGGACGCCGCCTCGTCGAGCCGACGGAAGGACAGGTGCAGCAGCACGCCCACCGCGTTGTGGGCCTCCGGGTTGTCCGGGTTCTGCTCCAGCGCCTTCTGGTACTCCTGGAGCGCGTCCTGCACGTGGCCGTGCTGCTGGGCCTGGATGCCCAGGTCGTAGTGGATCTCCGAGCTCTGGCGCTCTTTCTCCGTGGGGACGTGCGCACAGCCCGCCGACGCGAGCGCGAACGCGAGGAAGCAGGAGGAAGTGATGCGGGACATGGGTGCCAATCCAGGGTGGAGGGTCAGAACGCGGCCAGGAAGCGGCCCAGGGTGGTGGCGACGTTGCGCTTCTCTTCGGCCCGGGCCTTCACGGCGGGCACGAGCGTGGGCTCCCGGAAGAACACGGGCAGCGTCTTCAGCCACTCGTCCTGCTGCTCGGGGGCCGCGGCGCGCCAGTTCGCGTTGTCCATCATGAAGCCCAGCGACTCCACGAACGCGAGCGCGTCATCCTCGTCCTCGCGCAGCTCATCCGCGGACTGGATGCGCCGGCCGGACACGTACACCGCGCAGTCCCCCGCCTCCACGAGGTACAGGTACACGAAGACGCCCGCGCCCTGCCCGCCGCGCAGCCCCACCACGAAGGCCTGCGCCGGCCCGGCCTGCTTGCCGGGGATGGCCACGTGCGGCGTGTTGAGGGCCAGGTGCAGCGCGAGCACCTGGTCGCGGTTGGCGGGAAGGCCCCGGTAGCGCTCGTCAATGGTGAACACCGTCGTCTCCCTTCCCGCGCACCCTAACGGGTGGTGAGCGTGAACTCCTCGGTCGCGTCCTGCACGTCCGCAGCCGTCTTCTGGAAGCGGATGAGGGGCGTGTCAATCATCACGTTGCCGCCGCCCTCGTTCCCCTCACCGATGATCACCTTGAAGACGTTCCCGGGCGACGTGCTGCGGCGGCTGCCCGTGTTCTGCTTGCGGGCAATCAGCGTCACCGCGTTCGCGCCGGGACGCAACTGGCTGGTGATGTCCACCACCACCTGGTCCTCGTTGTTGCGCAAACGGCGCAGCCAGCGCGAGTTCACGTACACGTCGATGTCGAAGTCCGTCATGCCCGGCGTCGTCTGCTCCGTCACCAGCCAGTAGCGCTGGGTGATGCGTCCCGGCGCGGCCGGGGAAGCCGCGGGAGCGGCCGGCGCGGGCGCCTGCGCGACGACCCCCGCGTCCACCGGGGCGGCGGCCGGAGGCGTGGCGGTGGAAGGCGTCGCGGGCGTGGGCGTCACGTTCGTCACGCGGGCGGCGTACCCCGGCGCGTCGATGTGGACGTTCCCTTCCGCGTCGATGCGGACGGTGGCCTTCTCGAAGCGCGTGTTCGTCACGCCGTCGATCTTCACGCCGTTCAGGAAGACCGAGCCGGCCAGGGCCAGCATGGGGACGAGCGAGGCCGCGACGGTGATGGCAATGCGGGCGGACGGACGGGGCATGGGGGCATTCCTCCTCAGGAATCCTCAACAGTCCCGGGAGCTTGCGAACGACTTAGCGCACCCGGGGGAGCGGGACAAGGCGGGGACGGCCCTCCTTGGAGCGCTCCGCCGCCCCGAACATTCACCCGGGGGCCCGTCTTCCAGTCCGGCCGCGAAGGCCCTCAGGGCGTCGCGGTCGGCGTCTCGTCGGGTGCCGGTGGCGGCAGCTCGCGCTGCGCGAGCGCCCAGTCCCCGCCCAGCCCATGGCCCTCGCGGAAGCGGCGGAAGTCGCGCCGCACGGCCCGGGGGTAGCGGCGGAACTTCTCCAGCTCCCCGGCCTTCATGGCGTCCCGGATGCGCGTGGGGCCCGCGTTGTAGGCCATCAGCGCCAGGTCCAGGTCGCCGCCGAAGCGGCCCTGCAGGTTGCGCAGGTAGCGGATGCCCAGGCGCACGCAGACGGCGGGATCCGCCACCACCTCCTCGCGCGACAGCTTCAGGCCTTCCTTCTCCGCCAGGAAGTGCAGCGTGCTGGGCTTGATCTGCATCAGGCCCCGGGCGCCCTTCTCGGAGACGGACTCCTCCTCGAAGTCGGACTCCACGTCGATGAGGGCCAGCACCAGCAGCGGGTCATACCCCGTGCGGCGCGACTCCTCGTCGATGGCCTGCCCCAGCCGCCGGCGCAGCGTGAGCCCCAGGTCCGGGGCGCGCTTGGCCAGCACGGCGTCGATGAGGGCCGCCTCCTCGGAGACGACCTCCTGCGCCACCATCTCGGGGACCACGGACTGGGGGGCGGACTCCTCCAGGAGGGGCACCACCCGAGCGGACACCACGAGCGCCACACCCGCGAGCAGCGGGAGCCGGGAGCACCCGCTGCTCAGGGCATGCAGCCCCGCGAAGAACCGCGTTCCCAACGACCTGCCGCCCGAGGCGGCGGGTCCACTCACTTCCGGTGCTCCAGGGCCTGGATGCGTTCGTTCAGACGCTCCAGGCGGGCACCGAATGCCTGCAGCTCCTCGCGGCGCGGCAGCTTCAGGAGGCTCAGGGCCGTGCGGACCCGCTCCTCCACGTTGTGCTCCAGGTCCTTGCGGTGCCCCGTCAGCCGCTCCGCGAACTCACGGGCCTGGCGCTTCACCTCGTCCTGGCTCCAGCCCGCGACGGACGCCACGCGCTGCACGGCGCGGGAAGCCTCCTCCTCCGCCGTGTTCACCGCCAGGAGCGCCTGGCTCCAGATCCGCTCGAATGCCTCCGCCACGGAGGTCTTCTCTCGGGGGGCCTCGGTGTTGTTGTCCATGAAGTCGCTCCGGGAGTTACCCCGGGCCCTTCCCGTGGAAGGAACCCTGGGCATTCAAAGGGGTTTGCGACCTAAGCACACCCCATGGGTGATGAAAACGCTGCTCAGGCCCGCGGAGAAGACGCCGCGCCGCCCGAATTCTTGGTCGACGGGTGGGCCCGGCGGGTGGGCTTCAGGAGCACATCCAGCTTCTTCGAAAGGCGGCTCAGCTCCCGGGTGATCTGCTCCACCTGGGACTGGCTGGCAACTCCCACCGCCTCCACGACCTTCGTCTGGAGCCCATCCAGCCGCTTGCGCAGCTCCACGCCTGCGGCGTCCACCTTCTTGCTCAGCTCCTGTACGCGAGGGTCGGCGCGCAGCTCACCGGCCTGCACCTTCGTCCACAGCTCCTGGACCTCCTTCGCCGCCACCTGGCCCCGCGTCTCCAGCGCACGGAAGGCCTTGTTCGCCTCCCCTTCCAGGCCCTGGAACCGCTTCTGCGCCTCGGAGAACCGCCCCTTCAAGTAGGCCTCCACGTTCTGCGTCACGCCCGTCTTCGCGTCAGCCTTCTCAGTCGTCGTCGCCATGTCGCGCTCCCCCCCGGTGTTCCGGGTCTCACAACGTGATGCGTCAAAATAACGCACCGCGACATACTGTCAAGCGAACAGGCAACGGAGTGTGCAAAACGAGAAAGCCGCCGCCCCGGCATGACACCAGGACGACGGCTGACTCAAGAAGCGTCAGGGACGCTTCTTACGCAAGCACTAGGCGACGTCGGTGGACCGGGTGTCCGGCCGCGACGGCGGAGGGGCCAGCGGGCCGGTGTCGCCGTGGGTGGCGGCCAGGGCGGCCTCCATCTCGTTGACCTCGTCCGTGGGGCTCTCCACCTCGATGTCGAGGTGCTTGTAGTTCGGCAGGCCCGTGCCGGCGGGGATGAGCCGGCCCATGATGACGTTCTCCTTGAGGCCGCGCAGGTAGTCCACCTTGCCGTTGATGGCGGCCTCGGTGAGCACCTTCGTGGTCTCCTGGAACGACGCCGAGGAGATGAACGACTCGGTGGAGAGCGACGCCTTGGTGATGCCGAGCAGCAGGGGCTCGCCCACGGCCGGGCGCTTCCCTTCGGACATGACCTTCTCGTTCTCCTCCTCGAACACCCACTTCTCGACCTGCTCGTCGACCAGGAAGTTGGTGTCGCCCACGTCGGTGACGCGCACCCGGCGCAGCATCTGCCGGACGATCGTCTCGATGTGCTTGTCGTTGATCTTCACGCCCTGCAGTCGGTAGACCTCCTGCACTTCGTCCACCAGGTAGCGCGCGAGTTCCTTCTCGCCCAGCACCTTGAGGATGTCGTGCGGGTTGGCCGCGCCATCCATCATCGCCTCGCCGGCCTTCACGCGGTCGCCGGAGTGGACGTTGATGCTCTTGCCCTTGGAGATCAGGTACTCCTTGGCCAGGTCCGCGCGCTGCTCGCCGCTCACCTCGGGGGTGATGATGAGCTTGCGCTTGCCCTTGGTGTCCTTGCCGAAGGACACCACGCCGTCGATCTCCGCGATCGCCGCCGCGTCCTTGGGCTTGCGCGCCTCGAAGAGCTCGGCCACGCGGGGCAGACCGCCCGTGATGTCCTTGGTCTTCGTCGTCTCGCGCGGCACCTTGGCGATGACTTCACCCGCGGAGATCTCATCCTGGTCGTTGACCGTGATGATCGCGCCCTGGGGCAGGAAGTAGCTCGCCTGGTTCTTGGAGGACGGCAGGTCCTTCACGTTGCCGGCCGCGTCGCGGATGGTGACGCGCGGACGCGCCTCCGGGTCCTTGGACTCGATGACCGTCTTGCGCGACAGGCCCGTCACCTCGTCGAGCGTCTCGGACATCGTCACGCCTTCGATGATGTCCTCGTAGCGCACGACACCGCCCACTTCCGTGAGCAGCGGGATGGCGAACGGGTCCCACTCGGCCACCAGCACGCCCGGCTCCAGCTTCTGGCCTTCCTTCACCAGGATGCGGGCGCCGTAGATGATCTGGTAGCGCTCACGCTCGCGGCCGGACTCGTCGACGATGACGATCTCGCCGTTGCGGTTCATGGCCACCAGCGTGCCGTCCGCCTTCTGCACCGTGTTCAGGCCCGCGAACTTCACGGAACCCGCGTAGCGGTTCTCCAGGCTGGACTGCTCCGCGCGACGGGTCGCCGCGCCACCGATGTGGAAGGTGCGCATGGTCAGCTGCGTACCCGGCTCACCGATGGACTGCGCCGCGATGACGCCCACGGCCTCGCCCACGGACACCTTGCGGCCACGCGCCAGGTCACGGCCGTAGCACTCCACGCAGATGCCGCGCTTGGCCTGGCAGGTGAGCACCGAGCGGATCTTCACCTTGTCCAGACCGCTGTTCTCGATGCGGCGGACGCGCTCCTCGTCGATCTCCTCGTTGGCGCGCACCAGCACCTCGCCCGTCACGGGGTCGAGGATGTCGTCCAGGGCCACGCGGCCCAGGATGCGCTCACCCAGCGGCTCGATGATCTCGCCGCCCTCGACCAGGGCGCCGATGAACAGACCGTCCATGGTGCCGCAGTCGTACTCGTTGATGATGGCGTCCTGCGCCACGTCCACGAGACGGCGGGTGAGGTAACCGGAGTTGGCCGTCTTGAGCGCCGTGTCCGCCAGGCCCTTGCGGGCGCCGTGCGTGGAGATGAAGTACTGGAGCACGGATAGGCCTTCACGGAAGTTGGCCGTGATGGGCGTCTCGATGATTTCGCCGGAGGGCTTCGCCATCAGGCCGCGCATACCCGCCAGCTGGCGGATCTGCTGGGCGCTGCCGCGGGCGCCGGAGTCGGCCATGATGTAGATGGGGTTGAACGACGGCTGCTTGCGCGTCACGCGCTTGCCGTCCACGTCCCCGGAAGCCTCGTCCTGGGAGATCTGCTGCATCATCTCCTGGGCGACCTTCTCGGTGATCTCCGCCCAGATATCGATGACCTTGTTGTAGCGCTCACCGTCGGTGATGAGGCCTTCCAGGTACTGGTTCTCGATCTCCGCCACTTCCTTGCGCGCGTAGTCCAGGAACTCCTGCTTCTTCGCAGGGATGATCATGTCCTTGAGCGCGATGGAGATGCCGGCGCGGGTCGCGTGGAAGTAGCCCGCGCTGCGGACGCGGTCCGCCAGCAGCACCGTCTCCTTCTCGCCCGTGAGGCGGTAGCAGAGGTCGATGAGGTTACCGAGCGACTTCTTGTCGAGCACCTTGTTGATGGCGTCGAAGCCCACGCGGCGCGGAACGACTTCCCACAGCAGCACGCGGCCGACCGTGGTCTCCTTGCGCTTGCCGTCGATGCGGCACACCACCTTGGCCTGCAGGTGGACCTCACCGTGGTCGTACGCGGCGCGCACCTCGTCCGGCGACGCGAACACGCGGCCTTCGCCGTTGGCGAACTCGCGGGCGCGCGTCATGTAGTAGATGCCGAGCACCATGTCCTGCGTCGGGACGATGATGGGCTTGCCGTTCGCGGGGCTGAGGATGTTGTTCGTCGACATCATCAGCACGCGCGCTTCCATCTGGGCCTCGATGGACAGCGGGACGTGCACGGCCATCTGGTCGCCGTCGAAGTCCGCGTTGAACGCGGCGCAGACCAGCGGGTGCAGCTGGATGGCCTTGCCTTCGATGAGCACGGGCTCGAAGGCCTGCATGCCCAGGCGGTGCAGCGTGGGGGCGCGGTTGAGGAGCACCGGGTGCTCGCGGATCACGTCCTCGAGGATGTCCCAGACCTCAGGACGCTCCTTCTCCACCATCTTCTTCGCGGACTTGATGGTGGTGACGTAGCCCTTCTCTTCAAGCTTGTTGTAGATGAACGGCTTGAAGAGCTCGAGCGCCATGATCTTCGGCAGGCCGCACTGGTGCAGGCGCAGCTCGGGACCGACGACGATGACGGAGCGGCCCGAGTAGTCCACGCGCTTGCCGAGCAGGTTCTGGCGGAACCGGCCCTGCTTGCCCTTGAGCATGTCGGACAGCGACTTCAGCGGCCGCTTGTTCGGGCCGGTGATCGTCTTTCCGCGGCGGCCGTTGTCGAACAGCGCGTCCACGGCCTCCTGGAGCATCCGCTTCTCGTTGCGGATGATGATGTCCGGCGCGTTCAGCTCCTGCAGCCGCTTGAGGCGGTTGTTGCGGTTGATGACGCGGCGGTACAGGTCGTTGAGGTCGGAGGTCGCGAAGCGGCCGCCATCCAGGGGCACCAGCGGACGCAGGTCGGGCGGGATGACCGGGATGACGTCCAGCATCATCCACTCCGGCTTGTTGCCGGACGAGCGGAACGCCTCGGCCACCTTCAGGCGCTTGGCGTACTTCTTCCGCTTCGCCTCGCTGGTGGTCTCGCGCATGTCCTTGCGCAGTTCCTCGGACAGCTTCTCCACGTCCAGGGACTTGAGCATCTCGCGGACGGCCTCGCCGCCCATGCCCGCGCTGAACGAGTCCTCACCGTGCTCCTGGAAGAGCCGGTGCATCTTCTCCTCGGAGATCAGCTCGCCCCTCTGGAGCGGCGTCGCCTTGGGGTCGATGACCATGTAGCTCTCGCAGTACAGCACCTTCTCCATCTCCTTGAGGGTGATGTCGAGCAGGTTGCCGATGCGGCTGGGCAGCGACTTGAGGAACCAGATGTGGGCCACGGGCGTGGCCAGCGTGATGTGTCCCAGGCGCTCACGGCGCACCTTGGACTGGATGACCTCCACGCCGCACTTCTCGCACACGACGCCACGGTGCTTCATGCGCTTGTACTTGCCGCAGTTGCACTCGTAGTCCTTCACCGGCCCGAAGATGCGGGCGCAGAACAGGCCGTCCCGCTCCGGCTTGAAGGTGCGGTAGTTGATCGTCTCCGGCTTCTTCACCTCGCCGTGCGACCACTGACGGATCTTGTCGGGCGACGCCAGCGCGATGCGGATGGCGTTGAACGACAGCGGGTCCTTCGGCTTCTCGAAGAAGTTGAAAATGTCCTTCACGTTGCCTCCGAAAACTTATGAGCGCTCAGGGCGCCAAACGTTTCGGGCCCCCGCCCTGCGCCCGGCCAGCCGCTCCCTCCACGAGGAAGCAGCCAGCCGGTCAGGCGGGCGCACCGGCTTCTTTGAAAAGGCCTAGGCCTCGGTCCCCGACTTCCGGTCCTCGCCGTCGCCGCCGCCCAGGAAGTCACCGCCGAAGCTGCGCTGCCGCTCCGGGGGCGCGCTCTCCAGCAGCTCCACGTCCAGGGCCAGCGACTGGAGCTCCTTGAGGAGCACGTTGAACGACTCGGGCAGGCCGGACTCCAGGACGTTGTCGCCCTTGACGATCGCCTCGTACATGCGCGTGCGGCCCACCACGTCGTCCGACTTGACCGTGAGGAACTCCTGCAGCGTGTACGCCGCGCCGTAGGCCTCCATCGCCCAGACTTCCATCTCGCCCAGACGCTGACCGCCGAACTGGGCCTTGCCGCCCAGGGGCTGCTGCGTGACGAGCGAGTAGGGCCCGATGGAACGGGCGTGGATCTTCTCGTCCACCAGGTGGTGCAGCTTGAGCATGTACATCACGCCCACGGTGACGTTCTGGTCGAACGGCTCACCCGTGCGGCCGTCGAAGAGCACCATCTGACCGGAGCGCGGCAGCCGGCCCTCGTCGAAGAGGGCGTGCAGCTCCGTCTCGCGGGCGCCGTCGAACACCGGCGTCGCGACGTGGATGCCCTTCTTCAGGCGGCGGCAGAGGTCCTGGACCTCCTGGTCGGACAGGCCGTCCACGAAGTCGCCGAAGGCCTTGTCGTCGTAGACGGTCTTCAGCTGCTTCTTGAGCTGCTCGCCGCTGAAGTTCTCTTCGATGTAGCGCTGCAGCTGCTCGCCCACGCCCTTCGCGGCCCAGCCCAGGTGGACCTCGAGGATCTGCCCGATGTTCATGCGGGAGGGAACGCCGAGCGGGTTGAGGACGATGTCCACCGGACGGCCATCCTCCAGGTACGGCATGTCCTCCTCGGGGAGGACGCGGGACACGACGCCCTTGTTGCCGTGGCGGCCGGCCATCTTGTCGCCCACCGCCAGCTTGCGCTTGATGGCGACGTACACCTTCACCATCTTGATGACGCCCGGGGGGAGCTCGTCGCCCTTCTTGATGCGGGCGATCTTCTCGCCGAAGGCCAGCTTCACGGCCTCCTTCGTCTCCTCCAGGTTGCGCAGGATGTCGCGCAGGCGCGCGTCCAGCGGGTCGCCCACGGAGATCTCGCCCCAGTACTTGTACGGCACCGTGGCCAGCAGCTCGTCGTTGAGGATGTCCCCCTTCTTCAGGAGGATCTTCCCCTTGTCGTCCACGAGCTTGCCCTGGACCTCCTTGCCGCGGACCAGCCCACGGAGGCGGCTGTACGCGGAGTCCTGGAGGACCTTGATCTCGTCGTTCTGGTCCTTGAGGAGCTTCGCCTCCTCCATGGACTCGATCTGCTTGGCGCGCTCGTCCTTCTCCACGCCCTTGCGGCTGAACACCTTGGCGTTGATGACGGTGCCGACCACGCCCGGGGGCACGCGCAGGGAGCTGTCGCGCACGTCGCCGGCCTTCTCACCGAAGATGGCGCGCAGCAGCTTCTCTTCGGGGGAGAGCTGGGTCTCGCCCTTCGGAGTGATCTTGCCCACCAGCACGTCGCCGGGCTTCACCTCGGCGCCGATGCGGATGATGCCGCTCTCGTCCAGGTCCTTGAGGGCTTCCTCACCCACGTTCGGGATGTCGCGGGTGATCTCCTCCTTGCCCAGCTTGGTGTCGCGCGCGATGCACTCGAACTCCTCGATGTGGATGGACGTGAAGACGTCCTCCTTGAGGATGCGCTCGCTGAGCAGGATGGAGTCTTCGAAGTTGTAGCCCTGCCACGGCATGAACGCGACGACCACGTTCTGCCCCAGCGCCAGCTCACCGGTCTCGGTGGCCGGACCGTCCGCGATCACGTCGCCCTTCTTCACCCGGTCACCCTTGCGGATGATGGGCTTCTGGTTGAGGCACGTGTTCTGGTTGGAGCGCTGGTACTTGAGCAGGTTGTAGATGTCCACCTCGCTGGACACGTCGCTCAGGGCCGCGTTGGCGTCCGCCTTCACCACGATGCGGCTGGCGTCCACCGACTCCACGATGCCGTCACGGCGGGCCACGCACGTCACGCCCGAGTCGCGCGCGACGATGGCCTCGATGCCGGTGCCCACGAGCGGGGCCGCCGTGCGCAGCAGCGGCACGGCCTGACGCTGCATGTTGGAGCCCATGAGCGCGCGGTTCGCGTCGTCGTTCTCCAGGAACGGGATGAGGGAGGCGGCCACCGACACCAGCTGGTTCGGGGACACGTCCATCAGGTCCACGTCCTCGGCCTTGACCTGGACGAACTCGCCGCTGCGGCGGCTCTGCACCAGCGCGTTGACGAACTTGCCCTTCTTGTCCGTCTCCGCGTTCGCCTGGGCGATGGTGTGCTTCTCCTCCTCGAGCGCCGAGTAGAAGGCCACGTCCCCCGTCACGCTGCCCGCGTCCACCTTGCGGTACGGCGTCTCCACGAAGCCGAACTCGTTGACGCGCGCGTAGGTCGACAGCGACGCGATGAGGCCGATGTTCGGGCCTTCCGGCGTCTCGATGGGGCAGATGCGGCCGTAGTGCGTCGGGTGCACGTCGCGGACTTCGAAGCCCGCGCGCTCACGCGTGAGGCCGCCAGGCCCGAGCGCGGACAGACGGCGCTTGTGCGTGACTTCCGAGAGCGGGTTCGTCTGGTCCATGAACTGCGACAGCTGGCTGGACCCGAAGAACTCCTTGATCACCGCCGTCACCGGCTTGGCGTTGATCAGGTCGTGCGGCATGAGCGTCTCGATCTCCTGGAGGCTCATGCGCTCCTTGATCGCGCGCTCCATGCGGACGAGGCCGATGCGGTACTGGTTCTCCAGCAGTTCGCCCACCGCACGGACGCGGCGGTTGCCCAGGTGGTCGATGTCGTCGATCGTGCCCTTGCCGTTCTTCAGGTCGATCAGGTAGCGGATGACCTCCAGGATGTCGCGCTTGGTCAGGATCTGACCGTCGAGGGGCTCCTCGAGGCTGAACTTGAAGTTCAGCTTGAGGCGGCCGACCTTGGACAGGTCGTAGCGCTCCGGGTTGAAGAACAGGTTGCTGAACAGGTTCGTCGCCGTCTCCGGCGTCGGGGGATCGCCCGGGCGCAGACGCCGGTAGATCTCCATGATGGCCTGCTCGGGCGACTCGATCTTGTCCAGCATCAACGTCTCACGCAGGTACGGACCCACGTTGAGGTTGTCGATGAAGAGGACCTTGAACTCCTTGATGTCGCGCTTGAGGAGCTCGTCCACCTTCTCCTGGGAGACCTCCTCGTTGCACTCGAGGATGACCTCACCGGTGTTCTCATCCACCACGTCGTAGGCGGACACCTTGGTGAAGAGCTCGTCCGCGTCGATGGGCAGCTTGGTCATCTTCGCCGCCTCAAGCTTCTTGATGGCGGCGCGCGTGAACTTGCGGTTCTTCTTGACGATCAGCTCACCGGCCTTGGTCTTGATGTCGCGCGTGGCGCGCTGACCCGGCAGGAGCTCCAGCTCGACGGACTTCTCGAAGTCCGCGGCGCTCTGCAGGTAGATGGTCTCGGTGGCGTAGTAGTAGTTGAGGATTTCCTCGGTGGAACCCTTGAAGTCGAGCGGGTTCTTCTTCGCCGTGTCACCGACGGCGCCCAGGGCGCGGATGAGCACGGTGGCCGGCAGCTTGCGGCGCCGGTCGATGCGCACGTACAGCAGGTCCTTGTGGTCGAACTCGAAGTCGATCCACGAGCCGCGGTACGGGATGATGCGGGCGTTGTAGAGCAGCTTGCCCGACGAGTGGCTCTTGCCCTTGTCGTGGTCGAAGAACGCACCCGGGCTGCGGTGCAGCTGGCTCACCACGACGCGCTCGGTGCCGTTGATGATGAACGTGCCGTTCTGGGTCATCAGCGGGATTTCGCCGAAGTAGACCTCCTGCTCCTTCACGTCGCGGATGGACTGGGCGCCGGTCTCCTCGTCCTTGTCCCAGACGACCAGGCGCACGACGACCTTGATGGGCGCCGAGTAGGTCATTCCACGCTGGTGGCACTCATCGACGTCGTACTTCGGCTTCTCCAGGTGATAGCTCACAAACTCCAGCGAGGAGGTCTCGTTGAAGTCCCGGATCGGGAAGACGGACTTGAAGACACCCTGAAGGCCAAGGTCCTCACGCTTCTCCGGGGCGATGTCGGCCTGGAGGAACTTCTCGTAGGATTGCTTCTGGATGTTGATGAGATTGGGAATGTCGATGATCTTCGCGATTTTCGCGAAGGTCTTCCGCACGCGGAAATTGTTCTGGATCTGCGTCGGCATTCGGTCTCCGGGGACGGCTGCTCGGGCGGGGCAAACTTCAGTAACGCGCGGCGGCGCCGGGAAATTTGGCAAATGTCAAATGGGCAAAGCCGGCGCCCCAGCAAAGGGAGCGCCGGCCTGCTCATCCGATCAGGCGGCTACCCGGGATTTCCCGGAAGAACAGGGTAGCCCCTGTACAGAACTACTTGATCTCGACGGTGGCGCCAGCCGCGGTGAGCTGGTCCTTGATCTTCTTGGCGTCGTCCTTGTTGACGCCTTCCTTGACCGTCTTGGGCGCGCCCTCGACCAGGTCCTTGGCCTCCTTCAGGCCCAGGCCGGTGATCGCGCGGATCTCCTTGATGACGTTGATCTTGTTGGCGCCGGCGTTCGCCAGCACCACGTTGAACTCCGTCTTCTCCTCAACAGGAGCGGCGGCGGCGGCGGGGCCCGCAGAGGCAACGGCCACGGCGGCGGCGGAAACGCCCCACTTGTTCTCCAGCAGCTTCACGAGCTCGCCCGCCTCGAGGACGGTGAGCTTCGAGAGTTCTTCAGCAATCGCGTTCAAATCGGCCATGGAACTGTTCCTTCTGGTTGACTAACGGCCGGCGACCCATTTGGGCGGCTCGGCCGAAGAGGTTGCGGTAGAAAAACTTCTCGGGACGATTACTGCCCCTGCGCCTTGTCCGCGTGCGCCTGGATGACGCGCGCGAGCTGCGACCCGGGGGCCGCGATGGTCCGGACCAGCTTGCCTGCAGGCTGGTTGAGCATGCCGAGCAACATCCCGCGCAGCTCATTGAGGCCCGGCAGCTTCGCCAGTGCCTTCACGCCGTTGGCGTCGACCTTGTTACCGGCGACGACGGCGCTACGGACCTTGATGGTCTCCATGTCCTTGATGAAATCCATCAGGATCTTCGCAGGAGCCACCTCGTCGTCGTAGCTGATGCACAGCGCCACGGGACCGGTGAAGTCATCCGAGATCGCGGAGACGGTCGTACCCTGAGCGGCACGGCGCGCCAGCGTGTTCTTGATGACCTTGTACTCGACCTTGCCCTCGCGGAACTTGCGACGCAGCTTGGTGACGGTCTCGACGTTCACCTTGGAGGACTCCACGAGCACCGCGGTCTTGGTCCGCGCAAACTTCTCGTGAAGCTCCTTGATCATCTCTTCCTTCTCGCTCTTCAGCACCTTGACTCACCTCCTTCATGGCCCGACTTGACGGTCGGGCGTGATGCCTGGGCCAAAGTGGCAGAGCGAGAGAGGAGCCTCCGAGAGGCACCACACCGCACCTCCAGTCTCGGCAGGGCTGACCTTGCGGTCGTTTGAACCAGGAGCGGATGGACGGCCCGACCGGTTGCCCGGTTCCCAACGGACGCGTCTTCTCCCATCCAGGTCCCTGCTGTCATGAACCAGGTCGGAACGCCGCGTCTCTCGACATGGCGCCCCAATTGCAAAAGCCGGGGGCCTATACCCCCGGCTTTCGCAAAGATCCAGCACTTTCTAACGAACCGACGTTCGCGGGCGACGGGACTGACGCTCCCCGTCAGGGAGCGCACCCTTCCCTGCCCGTCCTGGCAGCCGCGATTAGCGGTGACGCGCCAGGATTTCCGTGGTGTCGAGCTTGATGCCCGGCCCCATGGTCGTCGAGATGGCGATGCCCTTCAGGTACACGCCCTTGGCGGTGGCCGGCTTGAGCTTCATCACCAGGTCCACCAGCGCGTTGAAGTTCGCCTCGAGCTTGTCCGCGGCGAAGGAGGCCTTGCCCATCTTGGCGTGGACGATGCCCGCCTTCTCAGCGCGGAAGTCGACCTTACCGCCCTTGGAGTCGCGGATGGCCTTGGCAACGTCCATGGTCACCGTGCCGACCTTCGGGTTCGGCATGAGGCCACGGGGACCGAGCACCTTACCGAGGCGGCCGACGATACCCATCATGTCCGGCGTCGCGATGACGGTGTCGAAGTCGAGGAAGCCCTCCTCGATGCGCTTCTGGAGGTCCTCGGCGCCGACGATGTCCGCGCCGGCGTTGGTGGCCTCGGTGGCGCGCTCGCCCTTGGCGAACACGGCCACGCGCACGGTGGCGCCGGTGCCGTGCGGGAGCACCACGGCGCCACGGACCATCTGGTCCGCGTGCTTCGGGTCCACGCCCAGGTTGATGGCGACGTCGACCGTCTGGTCGTACTTCGTCGCGCGGGCATCCACCGTCTTCTTCAGCAGCGCGAAGCCCTCGGCGACGGCGTAGCGCTTGTTGCGGTCCACCAGCTCGTTGGACGCGCGGAACTTCTTTCCATTGGTAGCCATGGCAGGAATCCTTGAGAGGTAGGGCGGGCTAGCCGACGACGTCGATGCCCATGGAGCGCGCGGTGCCGGCAATGGTGTTCATGCAGGCTTCGATGGACGCGGCGGTGGTGTCCTGGATCTTCTTCTTGGCGATCTCTTCCACCTGCTGGCGGGTGATCTGCCCCACCTTCTCCTTGCCCGGCTTCTTCGCGCCCGAACCCTTCTTCTTCTCCGTGTGGAGACCCGCGGCCTTCTTGATGAGGATCGCGGCGGGAGGGGTCTTCAGGATGAAGGTGAAGGAGCGGTCCTGATACACGGTGATGATCACCGGGATGATCAGACCCTCCTTGGCCTCCGCCTGCGTCTTGGCGTTGAACTGCTTGCAGAACTCCATGATGTTCACGCCCTGCTGACCGAGCGCGGGACCAATCGGCGGGGCGGGGTTCGCCTTGCCGGCGGGGATCTGCAACTTGACCTGACCTGTGACCTTCTTCATCGGCGGACTGCTGCCTTTCGAGAGGGTGGTTCCGACGGGCCGCCAGACGGGGCGGCCCTCCCACCCGTTGATCCGCGCCCGTCACCCGGGCACGGAAGACTTGTGAAACTAGCCGGTGGTCTTCTCCACCTGCATGAAGTCGAGCTCCACGGGGGTCGCACGACCGAAGATGCTGACGAGCACGCGCACGCGGCCCTTCTCCGGGTTGACCTCTTCCACGGTGCCATTGAAGTTGGCGAACGGGCCGTCGATGACGCGCACCGTGTCGCTGGTCTCGAACTGGACCTTGGGCTTGGCCTTGTGGGCGCCCTCGGTGACCTGCGCGGTGAGGCGCTCGACCTCGCGGTCCGACATGGGCCGGGGCTGCTCGTTCTGGCCGACGCCCGGGAACCCCGTCACCTTGGAGGTGTTCTTCACCAGGTGGACGGTGGTGTCGCTGAGCTCCATCTGGACGAAGATGTAGCCCGGAAACAGCTTGCGGCGGGTGGTCTTCTTCTCGCCGTTCACCATCTCCACGACCTGCTCCATGGGGATGAGGATCTCACCAATCAGATCCTGGTCCTGCAGGCCCTTGAGGCGCACCTGCTCTTCCAGGTTCTTCTTCGCCTGGTTCTCGTAGTTCGAGTAGGTCTGGACCGTGAACCATTTCTTCGCCATTACAGCTTCCCCCACAGGGCAGGCAGCCACTCCACCATCAAGTTGTAGGCGACGGTGTCGATGCAGAAGAGCAGAACGGCCGCCACCAGCGAGGCGACGACCACGGCCATGGTCGATGCGCGGGTCTCCGACCAGGTAGGCCAGGTGACCTTCATCAATTCGGCCGCCACGTCGATGGAGAGGGCGTGCGTGCGAGGGTGGAAGTAGGCCGTCAGCACCAGGGCCAGGGCGACCCCGTAGCCCGCGAGCGTCGACACGCGCCAGCCGAGGCCTTCGAAGAGCTCCACGTCGCTCCAGCCGAACCGGCTCCAGAGCAACCCGAAGACGTGCTCCAGGAAGAGGGCCAGGACGATGCCGGAGACGAGATAGAAGATGACCACGAGCCGCTTGGGGTCGATGCCCGAGCGGTTAGCCTGCTGGCTGGCCTCAGATGCCGTCGCCATGGTGCCTCACGAGGGACTGCGGAAGCGGGACTGCGAAAAGGCAGGGACCCCCGGCACCGCTCGGTACCGGGGGTCCCTGTACTGAAGCTGGCAGGCCAGGAGGGATTCGAACCCCCAACACGCGGATTTGGAGACCGCTGCTCTACCGTTGGAGCTACTGGCCTAAACCTTCATGGAACCGACGACCTAGACCTTGCCTTCCTTGTGGTCCGTGTGCTTGCGGCAGCGAGGGCAGAACTTGCTCAGCTCAAGCTTGTCCTGGCTCTTCCGCTTGTTCTTCGTGGTCGTGTAGTTCCGCTCTTTGCACGTGGTGCACTCGAGCGAGATGATGGAACGGTTACCCTTAGGCATGGTTCATTTCACCAGATGCGAGAAGGGAAGGCTACAAAAGCAGCCCTCCCCTCCGCAACTCAGTGCCCGTGAAAGCCGGTCGGCGGGAAGCCGACTAGGCGATGATCTCCGCAACGACGCCGGCGCCCACCGTACGGCCACCCTCGCGGACGGCGAACCGGAGCTCCTTCTCCATCGCGACCGGGGTGATGAGCTCCACCTCGATGGCGATGTTGTCGCCCGGCATGACCATCTCGACGTTGTCCGGCAGCTTCACCGTGCCCGTCACGTCCGTGGTGCGGAAGTAGAACTGCGGACGGTACCCCTTGAAGAACGGGGTGTGGCGGCCGCCCTCTTCCTTCGACAGCACGTAAATCTGCGCCTTGAACTTCGTGTGCGGCGTGATGCTGCCCGGCTTCGCCAGCACCTGGCCGCGCTCCATGTCCTCGCGCTTGAGGCCGCGGACCAGCGCGCCGATGTTGTCGCCCGCGCGGCCCTCGTCCAGCAGCTTGCGGAACATCTCCACGCCCGTCACCACCGTCTTCTGCGTCGCGCGGAGGCCCACGACTTCGACTTCCTCGCCCACCTTGATGATGCCGCGCTCCACGCGGCCCGTCGCCACCGTGCCACGGCCGGCGATGGAGAAGACGTCTTCCACCGGCATCAGGAAGGGCTTGTCCGTCGCGCGCTGCGGGGTCGGGATGTAGGCGTCCACCGCCTCCATCAGCTTCAGGATGGCCGGCTCGCCGATGTCGCTGGTGTCACCCTCCAGCGCCTTCACCGCGGAGCCGGGGACGATGGGGATGGTGTCGCCGGGGAACTCGTACTTCTTGAGCAGGTCGCGGACTTCCATCTCCACGAGCTCACGCAGCTCGGGGTCGTCCAGCAGGTCCACCTTGTTCAGGAAGACCACGATGTAGGGCACGCCCACCTGGCGGGCCAGCAGGATGTGCTCGCGCGTCTGGGGCATCGGGCCGTCCGCCGCCGACACCACCAGGATGGCGCCGTCCATCTGCGCCGCGCCCGTGATCATGTTCTTCACGTAGTCGGCGTGCCCCGGGCAGTCGACGTGCGCGTAGTGACGGTTCTTCGTCTTGTACTCCACGTGCGCCGTGGAGATGGTGATGCCGCGCTCGCGCTCTTCCGGCGCCTTGTCAATCTGGTCGTACGCCAGGAACGTGGCGCCACCGGTCTTCGCCAGCACCTTGGTGATGGCGGCCGTCAGCGACGTCTTGCCGTGGTCCACGTGCCCAATCGTTCCGATGTTCACGTGGGGCAGGCTGCGATCGAACTTTTCCTTGGACATGACACTCCTCGAAAAATGGAGCCCTGAACCAGGATTGAACTGGTGACCTCATCCTTACCAAGGATGCGCTCTGCCAACTGAGCTATCAGGGCTTGGCGATTCACTACAACGGTTGGAGCGGGAAATGGGATTCGAACCCACGACATTCAGCTTGGAAGGCTGACGCTCTACCAACTGAGCTATTCCCGCATTGCCGAGTGGAGAGAGGTGGATTCGAACCACCGTAGGCGTAGAGCCGGCAGATTTACAGTCTGCTCCCTTTGGCCGCTCGGGCATCTCTCCAGATATTCGCTTGTGGTGCTGCGCGCTGCTCTCTACACCATCCTGCTGCGTCCCGGGCCCTTATCCGCGGCCCGTCCTACCTGGCCGGCGGCGGGATTTGAACCCGCGACCTACTGATTACAAATCAGTTGCTCTACCGACTGAGCTACACCGGCATCCATCCAGCAACTGCCCCGCCCTACCTCATCCCGAGCGGACCGTCAACCCCTCGGCAGCGGCTTGAGAGGCGCGACCTTTTAAAAGCCCCCACTCTCCAAGTCAAGGAGATTGATCCGGAGTCGTCAGCGGGAAGGACGGCCCCGCTGGCGGGCGACCTCGTATAGCAGAATCGCGGCGGAAACCGACGCATTCAATGAACCGACCTGACCGCCCATGGGAATCCGGAGGCGGAAGTCGCAGTGCTTGAGGACGCCTTCCCTCACGCCCGCCCCCTCGGCCCCCACCACCAGCGCCAGGGGCCCGTCCAGACGGGCGCTCCACAGAGGCTCGGCGCCCTCCACGTCCGCGGCCGCGACCCAGAGGCCCGCTTCCTTCAGCTGCTCCAGGGCGCGGGAGATGTTGGTGACGCGCGCGATGGGGCAGTACTCGACGGCGCCCGCGGAGGCCTTGGCCACCGTGCCCGTCACCTGTACGGCGCGGTCCTTGGCCAGGACGACGCCGTGAGCCCCGAGTGCGTGGGCCGAGCGGATGATGGCGCCCAGGTTGTGCGGATCCTGGATGCCGTCGAGCACGACGACGAGCGCGGGCTGCTTCTTGGCCTTCGCCGCGTCCAGCACGTCCTCCAGTTCGACGTACTGGAAGCCGCGCAGTTCGGCGACGACGCCCTGGTGCACGCCGCCCTCGGCCATGGAGGTCAGCCGCTCGCGGCCGACCTTCTCCACCCGGACGCCCGCGTCACGCGCGCGGCTGAGCAGTTCGCCCGCGGCCTTGGCGCCGACCTGCCCGTCGACGATGAAGAGGCGCTCCACCGCGTCGGGATGGGCCCGCAGGGCCTCCAGCACGGGGTTGACGCCATGGACGTAGCGCGGGGCTTCGTGGCCGCCGCGTTCACCACTGGAAGGCTTGGAGGAGCGCTCGCGCATGGGGGCTACTGGACCTCCACGGGCAGCGAGAAGGTCTTCTTCTGACGGGCGCAGATCTTCTCCGTGCAGATGAAGAAGGTCAGCGTCGCGTCCAGCGTGCCCTTGCCGGCGGACACCGCGGTGAAGGGGACCTCGAAGCGCGGATCCACGAACTGCTGGCCGTCCGCCTTCTTCGCCACCGACTGTTCACGGGTCAGCGTCTTCTGGGCGGGCGTCAGCTGCTTGCCCGTCAGCTCCAGCTTCAGCGGGGCCTCGTCGGAGACGTGGGCGCCGGGCTTCGACTTGATGGCGAGCACGAACGTGCCCTGCCCTCCGGCCTTCACCTGCGTCGACGTCCCCTCGGTGGTGACTTCGTAGAGGGTGGCGGGATCCACGTCCTGGGCCAGCACCGGCGCGCCGACGAGCGTCAGCAGCAGGGGGGCTAGGGTCGGGAGGCGGCGGGTGCTGGGCATGGGTGTCTCCAGGAAGGCGGCGTTCGTATACCGGGGCTTCGGACGCTCGGGGAGCGCTTTCTCTTCTAACTCCGCGGCGCGTTCACCTTCACGGCGCCCTTGCGCCCCGGAGGCGGCGGGGGCAGGGCCTGGGGCGTCTCCAGGGCGGCGGTCCAGACGGGGGCGGCGCCGGCGACGAGGGCCTCCGCCCGCTGGATGATGGGCGTGGCCAGGTCCAGGCCCGTCGCGGCCTCCATCTCCAGGAGCGCGGGCGAGCTGTTCACTTCGAAGACCTTGGGGTGCCCCTGGACGTCCAGGATGTCCACCGCGGCCACCTCCAGGCCCACGAGCCGGGCGACCTTCTCCGCCGTGGCGCGATGGCCGGGGGACAGCGGCAGGGCCTCCAGGCGGGCGCCCCGGTTCAGCGTGTGCGAGAGGCGCCCGGGGCGCGGCTTGCGCAGCACGCAGGCGATGGCCTCACCGCCCACCACGAGCACGCGCACGTCCTGGCCGGTGCTGCGCACGTACTCCTGCATGACGAGGTTGTGCCCCAGACCGAGCACCGCCTCGAGCGCGGCCTCCAGCGACTGGAGGCTCTCGCAGACCATCACGCCGTGCTTCTCCTGGCCCTGGAGGAGCTTCACCAGCACGGGCACCCCACCCACCAGGCCGACCATCTCCTTGAGGTGGGCCGCGTCCCGGGCCATCACCGTGGCGGGGATGTCGATGCCGTGGGCGGACAAGAGCTGGAGCGCGCGCATCTTGTTGCGCGACTGCGCGATGGCCTGGGCGTGGTTCACCAGGGGCACGCGCGCCAGACCGAACTGGTTCACCACCGCGAGCCCGTAGGTGCTGATGGACAGGGCGATGCGCGGGATGACGACGTCGGTGGGCGTGAGCTTCTTGCGGTCGTAGAACAGGGTCGCCTGGCTGCCCCCGTCCAGATGCATCTGCACCCGGAGCGGGTTGAGCACGCGGACCCGGTGTCCTCTCGCGCGGCCTGCTTCGACGATCCGCCGCGTGGACGAGATGGAAGCGGAGCGCGAGAGGACAGTGATTTTCATGGCGGAGGCGACCGGCCCGGCGAGGACCCTATAATCCCCGCCTCCGCCCGCGTAAAGCCGCCTCCGCCTGCCTGCCAGCTACAGCTGGCGGATGGCGCGCACTTCGACGCTGACCGGGTCTTCCGGACGCGACGCTTCGAGCTTCGTGCAGGCGCTGCCCGTGAACCGCACGCCACCGCTCTCCAGCGACCAGGTGTCGGGGCCCGCGAGCGTGCGCTCGCCGTCGATGTAGACGACGATGAGCTTCTCGTCGGAGGGCAGCTGGCTCTGCTCGAGCGGCGTGAAGCACGGCTCGCCCGGCTGGATCGCCTCGCTGATCGACTTCAGCGCGGACGCCAGCTCTTCGCGGTTGCCCGCCTGGTAGAAGGAGCGGCCGCAGAAGCCGGTGCTGACGTCGCAGGTGTCACCCTCGCCGCAGTCGATGCTGGCCTTGCACGTGCGCGCGAACCCGCCCGCGCGAGCCATCTCATTGAGGACGCTGGGGCCGTCACCCGCCGACGTCTCCGCGCCAAAGCCGATGACGATGGTGGAGATCTTGTTCGCCTTCAGCGTCGACACCGCGGTCACGGAGGCGTTCTTGTCGAGGCAGCCACGATGGAAGTAGGGGCTGAACTCATTCACGCACAGCGACGGCGTTTCGAGCGTGCAGCGGCACTCCGCGCTGGTGCCGTCGTACGGGTTGCCTTCGTTGCAGTTGGGGAGACCATCGGTCAGCAGGATGATGATCTGATCGCGATCTTCGGAGTTGGCCCTCAGCTGCGTGCCTACGAACTCCAGGCTCGCGCTCGTCGGCGTACCGCCCCGGGGCCGGTCAGCGCCGGCATTGGGGATGCCCTGAAGCTTGTCATTGACCAGGCTCGCGTAGTCCTGGAGCTCCGCGTCTGAATCCAGATCGAACGGAACAGCGGCTCGGACGCTCAGACTGCCAGGGGCGGCGCTGGCAGGCGCGCACAATTCGGGCACGGTGTTGTTCTGCGGCGGCGGCTTGATGGGAGGAGGCTCGGGGTAGGTCGTCAGGCCGAAACGGACCAGCTTGCCGCTCTCCGCGAGGAACGGGCCCATGGCGCCCTGGAGCTCCGACCAGCGCGTGGGGCACTTCGAGGTGTCGCAGGGATTGATGTCCTCACACGTGTAGAACTTGCCGTCAGGGCCCTGGAAGTCACACACGCGCGTGCCGTTGACGACCAGGTCGGCGTTGACCGGCTTCGTCATCGAGGCGGAGATGTCCACGAGGAGCATCACGTCCGGCTTGCTCTTGCGAGCAGTGATCACCGTCTCCTTCGTCGTCTGGGCGATCGCGAGCGGATCCACCGGCTCGAAGTCATAGGTCTGGCAGCCGGCCATCACGGCAACACCGAGGGTGCCGGCCAGCAGTGCGCTCAGGGGGGTCAACGTGGCGCGCATAGGCTTTGAGGGTTTCCTTCCAGGGGGGAACAACGAACTGCGAATGCCCCAGCGTAACGCGTGGACGCCCACCGAGGCTACAGCGACGCGCGGCAGGCAGGTTCCATTCAGGTAATGCTGCCAAGTTGCAACGACAGGCGATCCCCGAGGGCGGGTTCGGCTCTCCTGTCGGACATCCGCCTCCTTCCGGAGGGTGAGGCCCGGCTCGGGTGTCCGCTCAGAGCGTGAGGACGCGCGCGCCGTCGGTCAGCCTCCAGATGGAGGCCAGGCCCATGACCTCGTCCAGCGTGCCGTGCAGTTCCTGCGGAGAGAGACCACAGATGCGCACCGTGGTGTCGCAGGCCACGAGCTTCGCGCCCAGGGCGCGCGCCTCCTCCAGCATCCGGGCAGGTGGAGGGACATTGAGCCCCTCGGCCCGGGCCGCCTCGGTGCGCTCCCGCTCGCTGTGCGCCAGGCCGAAGCCGCCGCGGACCAGCTGGCGCAGGGCCTCGAAGGCGAAGACGAAGTAGACGTCGTCGCCCATCGCGGCGGCGGTGATGCCCATGGAGGCCGCCTGATAGGCGGGCTCGTACGTGGCGTGTTGGAGGAAGAAGAAGACGCGTCCGGCCATGGTGGGCCGACCTTAGCGTTATCGAGTCCGGACCGGCAGCCGTCGTATAACGGGGCTCCCCTTCCCCACCGGGAGCCCCGCATGCCGAGCCAGCCGTCCCGCCCCCGCGGTGTTCGTCCCTCGCCGGTTCCGTTCCGTTCCGCCTCCTCGCGATGGATGGCGCTGGCCGGTCTCGCCTTGCTCGCGGGCGTGGGGCCCGTGTCCGAAGCGGCGCCTGTCCCCACGAAGGGTCCGACCGCGGCATCCGTGTCCCCCGCCGCCGTCGTTCCCGGGCCGCTGCGCACGGAGGCCCTGGGATTGCTCTCTCAACCGACCGTGGCGCCCGAGGCAGCGTGGCGCAGGTTCGGGCCAGAGGTCGTGCCCGTGCTCGCGGCGCTGGCGGAGGACACGAGCGTCCCGGATGCGCAGCGGATGCGGGCCGTGACGGCGCTGGCTCGCGTGGAGTCGCCCGAGGCGGGACAGACGCTCCAGGCGATGCTGGAGGATCCGCACCGGCCTTTGGATGTCCGCTCCCAGGCCGCGGCGGCGCTGAGCCAGCGGCTGGGGTTCGAAGCAGTGAAGACGCTGCAGGCCCGGCTGGAGGACCGCGACCTGCGGTTGCGTGAGGCCGTCGCCCAGGCGCTTGGCCGGCTGGGCGGTCAGCGGGTGCGCGAGGTGCTGGAGGAGCGGCTCCCCCTGGAGGAGGTTCCCCAGGTGCGTGAAGCGCTCCAGCAGGGGCTCACGCTCGCGGAGCCCTGAGCCGGGCATGGCGGGGGCGGCCACCCTGGTGGACTGCTCGGGGCTCGCGTCGGGCGGGACCTTCCGTTAGATGGGAGGCCATGCGCCCCACCGTCCTTCTTTTCGATATCGATGGCACCCTCGTCACCACCGGCGGTGCCGGCCGCCGAGCCATGGGCCTGGCCTTCGAGCAGCTTCACCGGCGGCGCGACGCGTGCGACGGCTTCAGCATGTCCGGCATGACGGACCGGGCCATCGTCCGCAAGGGCCTGGGCATCATCGGTCAGCCCGATACCGAGGACACCATCAGCGCGGTCATCGACGCGTACGTCGCCCACCTGGGACTGGAGGTTCCCAAGGTCGATGAACGCGAGTACCGGCTGCACCCGGGCATGCGTGAGGCCGTGATGGAGGCTCGCTCGAGGAAGGGCTTCGCGGTGGGCCTGGGCACCGGCAACGTGCGCGCGGGCGCCAAGGTGAAGCTGGACCGCGTGAACATCCACGACCAGTTCGCCTTCGGTGGGTTTGGCTGCGACTTCGAGGACCGCGTGGCGCTCATCCGGCACGGCGCCCAGGCCGGAGCGGCGCAGCTGGGTCACCCCCTGGAGGCGTGCCGGGTGGTGATCATCGGCGACACGCCGAAGGACGTCGCGGCCGCCAAGGGCATTGGCGCGGAGACGATTGGCGTGGGCACGGGCAACTTCACGCCCCAGGCGCTGCGCGACGCTGGCGCCGAGTGGGCCTTCGCGGATTTCGCCGCCCCCGGAGCCATGGAGGCCCTGCTCGTCGGACGGTGAAGGTGTGGTATCTCCGCCGCCCCTCCGAGGAGTCGTCCACCCATGTCGTCCACGCTCGAATCCTATGAGCTGATCCGCTTCGCCGAGGCCTTCGAGGCCCGACTCGCCACGGCGGAGGAGATGGTCGTCGGCAGGCCGGGGTTGGAGGCCGAGAAGCAGTGGCTGGCCTCCGCGCTGGAGCGCCTGCGCGAGGCCCGTGAGCCCGCGGGTGGCCTGCTGGAACAGGTGAAGGACCTGCCGGAGCTCGACGAGGCCCGCGAGGAGTTCTCGTTCGATCAGCAGGGCCGCTGGGTGGATGCGCTGGAGAAGCTGCACGCCGGCATCACCTTCACCGCCAGCAGCCGCGCCCCCGTCATCGAGGCCCTCTTTCCCCACCTCAAGTTCCCGCAGCTGCGCCGGGCGCCCGTGGAGCTGGTCAACGAGTACGCCACGTCGTACGAGCGGCGGCTCAAGAGCGCCTACGTCACGCGCATCTTCTCCCGCGACGACTTCGCCATGGTCCGCCCCGTCGTGGATCAGGTCGCCGCGACGTTCGCCGCGTGGACCGCGAGCCTGTCCCCCACTCCCCTGCCCCCGGATCAGGAGGCGGCCCTGCGCGAGGCGCTGGTGTCCCTGGGACGGCGCCTGGACGTGGCGCTGAGGCAGGGGCGGCTGCTCGCCGAGGCCGCGCTCGTTCCCGTACCCGGGGTCTTCGAGGCCGCGGGCCTCACCCTCAAGCCCCGGAAGCGCGCGGGCAAGTCGCTCGCGCTCTCCGCGGAGGACGGGGCTTCGGACCTCTTCGGTGAAGAGGGTGACTCCGGCCAGGTGGAGGAAGGATTCGAGGGGGCCGAGGAGGCTTCCGGGGACGACTCGCTGGAGGCGGCTCCCGACGAGTTGGAGGCCGAGGTTCCTCCGGACGAGACCGTGGCGGAGGCTGGCGGCTCCGAGCCCCAGGCTTCGGACAGTGGCTCCGAGGAGGTCACCGCCGCTTCCGAGCCCGTCGCCCCGGAGGCTCCCGTCGCGGCGCGTCCCGCTCGGCGGGGCCGGCCTCCGAAGAACGCCGCTCCGGCCGCCGAACCCGCGCAGGCCGATGCTCCTACGGACGCTCCGGCATCTGGTGCTCCGGAGGCCGTGCGCCCCAAGCGACGCAAGAAGAACGACCCGTCCGAGGCTGGCACGCCTTGAGACCCGACGCGCGGTGAGCCTCCCGCCGTGAAGAGGAACCCGGACATGGCGGACGTCGCCCTTCCCATCGATCCCCTCCTGCCCGACATCGTCTCCACGCTCCGGAGCTCGCGGTCGCTCGTGCTGGAGGCGCCTCCTGGCGCGGGCAAGACGACCCGTGTTCCCCGTGCGCTGCTGGAGGCAGGGCTGGGCGCGGGCAAGGAGATCGTCGTCCTCCAGCCCCGGCGGCTGCCCACCCGGCTCGCCGCGCAGCGCGTGTCCGAGGAGATTGGCGAGCGCGTGGGCGAGACCGTCGGCTACCAGGTCCGATTCGAGGACGTCCGCGGTCCCAAGACGCGCATGTCCTTCGTCACCGAGGGCGTGCTCGGACGCCGCCTGCTCACCGACCCCACCCTGCGCGACGTGGGCATCGTCGTGCTCGACGAGTTCCATGAGCGGCACCTGTCCGCGGACATCTCGCTCGCGCTCCTGCGGCGGCTACAGGAGACGGCCCGCCCGGACCTCAAGCTCGTGGTGATGTCCGCGACCCTGGAGGCCGAGCCCGTCCGCGCGTACCTGGGCGGCGCCCCTTCCCTGCGCTCCGAGGGCCGCCGCTTCGACGTCAGCGTCGAATACCTTTCCGCCCCGGATGAGCGGCACCTGGATCAACAGGTGCTCTCCGCGCTCAAGCGCCTGTTCACCCAGGGCGTCGACGGCGACGTGCTCGTGTTCCTTCCCGGGGCCGGGGAGATCCGCCGCGCGCGCGACACCTGCGCGGAGTTCGCCGAGCGCCACGACGCCGACGTGCTCCCGCTCCATGGCGACCTCTCTCCCGCGGAACAGGACCGCGCCGTGCGCCGCAGCTCGCGCAGGAAGATCATCCTGTCCACCAACGTCGCGGAGACGTCCGTCACCATCGACGGCGTCGCGGTCGTCATCGACAGCGGGCTTGCTCGCGTGGCGTCCCACTCGCCCTGGTCCGGGCTGCCGCAGCTCAAGCTGGGCAAGGTGAGCCGGGCCTCCGCCGTCCAGCGCGCCGGCCGCGCGGGCCGCACCCGCGCCGGGCACTGCGTGCGCCTCTACACCCAGCACGACTTCGACGGCCGGCCTGATCAGGAGGCCCCGGAGATCCGCCGCACCGACCTGGCCGAGACGGTGCTCTCCCTGCGCGCGTCGGGCGTGAAGGACGTGACGGCGTTCCCGTTCTTCGAGCCGCCCCCCACCCCTGCCCTGGAGGCCGCGGAGACGCTGCTGCGCCGGCTGGGCGCGGTGGACGCGAAGGGCCAGGTGACGGACGTGGGCCAGCGGCTCTTGCGCTTCCCCGTCCATCCGCGACAGGCGCGCGTCATCGTCGAGGGCGAGCGCCGGGGCGTGGGCGGGGATGCCGCCGTGCTCGCGGCCCTCATGGGCGAACGCGACATCCGCCGCGAGGCCCGCGCCAACCTGGGCGGTGGAGGCCGTGCGTCCGCGCTCGTCAGCGGGCCTTCCGACCTGCTGGAGCTCCTGGAGCGCTTCCGCGAGGCCGGCCGTTCAGGCTTCGCCTCCGGCCGCATGCAGTCGCTGTCTCTGGACACGGGCGCGGTGCAGTCCGTGGAGCGCGTGCAGAAGCAGCTTCGCCGCGCGGTCCGCGAACAGGGCGCTCGCCCCGGCCGCCCCGAGGACGTGGAGCAGGCGCTGATGCTCAGCGTGCTCGCGGGCTACCCGGACCGCGTGGCCCGCAGGCGGCGGCCCCGCTCCCCGGAGCTGCTCATGTTCGGCGGCGGCACCACCAGCCTGTCCGAGTTCAGCGTCGTCCAGGACGCGGAGCTGATGGTCGCCGTGGACGCGGAGGAGCGCCCCGGCCGCGGCGCCGTCGTGCGGCTCGCCAGCACCGTGGAGGCCGAGTGGCTGCTGGACCTCTACCCGGACGCGCTGGAGGAGGTGGACACCCTCCAGTGGAACGCGGACTCGCGCCGCGTGGAGCGCCTCACCCGGCTGGCCTACGGCAACCTCGTGCTGGAGGAGACGCGCACGCCCGCGCCACCGTCCGAGGAGGCCGCGCGCGTGCTGGCCGAGGCGGCGCTGGCCGCGGGCCCGGAGCGCTTCGCGGAACCCGAGGCGCTGGAGCAGTGGCGCACCCGCGTGGCGCTCCTGGGCAAGGCGTTCCCCGAGGCGGGCTTTCCCACCGTGGACGCGGGCTTCATGCGCGACGCGCTGGCGTCCCTGTGCGTGGGTGCGCGCAGCTTCTCCGACCTGGAGGGCGTGTCACTGCTGGACGCGCTCTACGCGCGGCTCACCTCCGAGCAGCAGCGGCTGCTGGCGAACCACGCCCCCGAGCGCGTCACCCTGCCTGGCGGGCGCGGCGTGAAGGTGCACTACGAGCCCAACAAGCCACCCTGGGTGGAGTCACGGCTGCAGGACTTCTTCGGGATGGCGCAGGGGCCCAGCGTGGGCGCGGGCCGCGTGCCGCTGGTGCTGCACCTGCTGGCCCCCAACATGCGCGCCGTGCAGGTGACAACCGACCTGGCGGGCTTCTGGGAGCGTCACTACCCGGCCATCCGCAAGGAGCTGTGCCGCAAGTACCCCCGGCACTCATGGCCGGAGGATCCGCGCCACGCCGAGCCGCCCGCGCCCCGTCCTCCGAGGCGCTGAAGCGAGCGGCGCGGGACTACAGCCGCTTGTGCATCTCCAGGTGGTCGATGCCGGCCTCGTCGAACACGGCGCCGACGGGCTGGTAGCCGTGCTTCTTGTAGAAGTCGAGCGCGTAGAGCTGGGCGTGCAGCATGATGCCGTTCACGTTGCGGCGGCGCGCCTCCTCCTCCAGCGACGTGAGGAGCAGCGAACCCACGCGGGCCTTGCGGTGCGCCTGGAGCACCGCCATGCGGCCAATCTGGCCCCACGTTCCGCTCTGCCCCGTGGGAGGCTCCGGCAGCTTCACCAGTCGGCCGGTGCCGATGGCGTGGCCGCCCTGGTAGGCGATGACGTGGTAGGCGTGGGCGTCCTCGGCGTCGCGCTCGATGCCCTCGGGCACGTGCTGCTCCTCGATGAACACCACCTCGCGGATGGCGAGGGCCTGCATGAGCTCCGCCTCGTCCTTGATGTGGGCGATGGTGACGGGTGCCGGGGAAGTCTCTGGAGGCGTCGGCATGGCTGTGGGCAAGGTACACAAAAGCCCGCGCCGCCAACAGGCGGAAAAAACCACCGCCTGCCGACCCGGCATGCCTCCCGCGCGGTCGGCCCGTCCCCTGCCCCTGCCCTCGAAAGGGCTTGTCGCGAAAGCCCCGCCGCATCGGGTTATCCGGTTGCAATTGCCCTCTCACGTTGGGACCTCCGCCGGGTTCCACTCCGCGCATGGGCGGGTCCGCACGGAGGAGGATCACCCCGGGGAGGGCATGGTAGGGTTCAGGCCGATGCGTACCCGTGCCCTCTTCGCCCTGTCCGTGGGCCTGCTGTCGACGCCCGCGCTCGCCCAGAAGGAGTTCTTTTTTGGAACGGGAGAGCCGCCCGTGTTCCGCGAAGCGGACATGGACAAGCGGTTCCTCCGCTCCCGCGTCAATCAGGCCCTGGTCCAGGGGACGAGCGACGCGAACTGCGCGCAGCTCGTGGGCGCGCTGCTCACCATCGTGGGCGAGTCCGCGCCGTACCTGCACAAGCGTGACGAGAACTTCTACCTGGACCCCGTGCTGATCCAGGCGCTGGGCACGCAGCTGTCCACGCCGCGCTTCCCCGCCAACATGTACCTGGTGTCGATGATGCGCCGGGTGCTCATCGACAAGCGGCTGCCGCCCGAGTGGATGCAGACGGCGGTGGCGCTCGCGCCGTACTACCCGCCGTTGGATTTGAGCAAGCTGCGCTTCATCGCGGATGGCGTGAAGCCCGTGGACAGCTTCTTCTTCACGCTGCCCGCGATGATGGAGCGCTACGACCTGGAGGTCCTCAAGGCCAACACCACCGCGGCCAGCGTGGCGGACGCGAAGTTCCGCGACGACTACCTGGACAAGGAGGTGGCCTTCGCGGGGCTGGAGTTCATCGACGCGAAGCTGGAGAAGCCCAAGAAGAAGAGCAAGAAGGGCCCTCCGCCGGAGCCCCCCGCGCTGGTGGCCCGGCTCGTCTACTACCTGCCGGACCCGGGCAATGACGGCCTGCTCACGGGGCTCACCTACGGCAAGCCCAAGGTGCGCCCCGCCATCACCATCACGGCGCGCCTGAAGGACGACCAGTACACGCCGCTGACGCAGCTGCCGAAGGGCGCGCGCGTGCTGCTTCGCGGCCGCTTCTGGGAGTACCGCAAGCAGCTCAAGGAGCTGGAGGTGCGCGACGCGTACCTCTTCCAGGACCGCGACTGGGCCCAGAACCCCGCGCTCGCGGATCCCAACGCCGTGGCGTCCTGTCCGCTCGCGTTCAACGACCTGACGGGCACCGCGCCCGTGCAGCCGGGCGGCTTCGGCGGCAAGCGCTGAAACGCGCCGTCCCGCGTTCCGCACGCCCATCCCGGAGGCGGCACCCTGCCGTGCCGCCTCTGTTGCGAGCCCTCCTCCCGGGAGCGCGCCCCGCCTGACTGGCACGGCCGCTGCTCATGCCCGCGCATCCCTTGCGCGCGAGGCATGCCATGAAGGTCGAAGGTCAGGACGCCCCTTCCGGAAACGAGAAGGTCCCCCCGGAGAAGGACGCGTTCAAACAGGTACTCCAGCGGACCTCCGAACGGCCCGACGCCCCACCCCGTCCCGGAGCCCGCCGCGAGCCGGTGGCTCCAGGGCCCCTTCCCAAACCCGGCCTGCTCCGTGCCGGTGGACAGGGGCTGGGGCCAGCGACGCGGGCCACTCCGGCGCTTCCCGGCGTCCGTGCGGCGGGAGCCATCTTCGCGACGACGCGCAGCGCACTGGGAAGCCCGGAGACGCTCCGCCAGGCCCGGCAGGGCATGCACGTGGAGGCGCAGCGGCTGGGGTCGGTGCGCCAGGAGGCGCTCGTGGAAGGCGGGACGCAGGCCTCCCACCGTGCGACGGAGCTGCTGGCCCGCGAGGTGGAGCGCTCCTACCGCGCGGAACCCCGTCCGGCGCCGGGTCCCCTCCCCTCGCCCACGCGTGAGGACCGTTCCTTGGAAGGCATGGCGCGCGGCTCCCCGCCCGAAGGTGCTCGCGCGGCGAGCGGCTCCACGGAGGGTGCCACACCGGCCGGCCCTCCCGTCGCGCAGGTCGAGTCCACCCTGGCGCTCATCGAGAAGATCGAGGTCTTCGTGAAGTCACAGCGGCCGGCGCTGGGCCTCAGCCTGCGCGGCCCGCTGGAGGCCACCGTGGAGGTGGAGCGCACGGGGCCCCGGGAGGTGGCGCTGCGCATCCAGGGCCGCCATGGGCCCGTTCCCTCCGAGGACGTGGCGCGGTTGCGCGACGCGTTGGAGGCCCGGGGGCTGCGGCTCAGCGTCCTCCGGGCGGGGTGAACGTCCGACGATGCCCTACTCCCGCCTGACTCCCGGAACGACGAAGGCCCTCACGCCAGGGGGCGCGAGGGCCTGCATCACGACGGGCGCGCTCGGGGGATACGGCCCCCGGTTACTTCCCGGGCGCGGTGCTCAGCTCCCCGCGCTTGCCCTTCTTGTCCTTGTACTCCTCGGCCTCGGGCAGGGCGGCCTTCTTCTCCGCGATGTTGGGCCACTTGGAGGCGTAGTCGGTGTTGAGCTTCTTGTACTCCGACCACTCCGAGGGCAGCTCGGTCTCGGGGAAGATCGCCTTGGTCGGGCAGACGGGCTCGCAAGCGCCACAGTCGATGCACTCGTCCGGGTGGATCACGAGGAAGTTCGCGCCCTCGTAGAAGCAGTTGACCGGGCACACCTCGACACAGTCGGTGTACTTGCACTTGATGCAAGGCTCGGCGACGACGTAGGCCATGTGGATGTCTCCTCTGTGCGGATTTCCGCGCGTCCGTGGCCGCGCACAGTAGATGGTTGCGGCCAGGGTTGGCACCCTGAATTTAGGGACCCACCCGGCCCGCTTCCCCGGTCAGCCCAGCAAGCCCTGCGCCCGAAGCAGCTCGGCGACGAGGATGGCGCCCTTTGCAGCCCCCATCTTCGTGTTGTGGGAGACCAGCACGTACTTGAAGCCGTTCTCCAGCACCCCGTCCTCGCGGATGCGGCCCACCGTGGTGGCCATGCCGCCGTGGGTGTCCCGGTCCATGCGGGGCTGGGGGCGGAACGGGTCGTCCAGCACTTCAATCCACCGGGGCGGAGCGGACGGCAGGTCCTTCGCCACCTGGGCGCCCTGCCACTCGCGCATCGCCTGGGCGACCTCCGCCACGGTGGCCTTCTTCCCGAGCGACACGAAGACGGACTCGGTGTGGCCCTCCAGGACGGCGACGCGGGTGCAGGTGCAGGAGACGCGCACGTCGTGCGGGGTGAGCGCCGCGCCCGCGGGGTTGAGCGCCCCGAGGATCTTCTTCGTCTCCACCTCGACCTTGTGCTCCTCCTTGGGGATGTAGGGCACCACGTTGTCGAGGATGTCCAGGCCGATGACGCCGGGCGAACGTCCGGCGCCGGACATGGCCTGGAGGCTGGTCATCAGCACGGCCTTCACGCCGAAGCGCTCGGCCAGGGGGGCCAGCGTCACGGCGAGGCCGGTGGTGGTGCAGTTGGGGATGGGGACGATGAAGCCCTTCCACCCGCGCTGCCGGCGCTGCTCGTTGATGAGCGGGGCGTGGGCGGCGTTCACGGGGGGGATGAGCAGGGGCACGTCCGCGTCGTAGCGGAAGGCGCTCGCGGCGGAGAACACCGGGATGTCCCGGGCCAGGCGCGGCTCGATTTCCCGGGCGACGTCCGCCTCCACGGCGGAGAAGGCGATGTCGTAGTCCTTCGCCTGGACGGCGTCGCCGCTGACCACCGTCATGCGGGCGATGGACTCCGGGAGCGGCTCCGGGACGAACCAGGCCAGCATGCCGTTGGAGGCGCGCAGGGCGTCCGCGTACGTTTTTCCAGCGGAGCGGGGCGAAGCGGCGAGCCCGGTCAGCTCGATGAACGGGTGGTCCTTCAGGGCAGCGATGAACTGCTGGCCCGCGAGTCCGGTGGCGCCAATGAGTACGGCGCGAAGCTTGGCCATCGTGGGGAATCTCCGGTGGGAGCGGCAGGGCGCTCCTTACACCGTTTCACGACGCGCTGCATCCGCCGCTCAACGGTGGGCGTGGGAGGGGGCGCGTGCGTGGCGCTCCGTGGGGTAGCCCCCCGTCACCCAGGCGTGGAGCCCCCCGGCGAGGCACACGGCGTTGCGCCCCCTCAGGCGCAACACGCGGCAGATGCGCCGGATGTCCGCGCAGTCCTGGGTGGTGCCGCACAGGACGATGAGCTCGTCGTCTGGAAGCATCCCCAGATCCCTCGCGATCTCCGAGGCTGTCATGCGCAGCGCGCCGGGGATGTGGATCTCGAACCGCTCCCAGTCCATCGCGTCGCGGCAATCCAGGACGAGCACATCCTCATCCCCCAGACGCATGAACAGCTCATCACAGATGATGGTGGGCTCCACCGGGACCTCCCCGAGGCGACGGGCTCCATCGAACATGAACCGGAGGGCTTTTTCCCCTCTTCCCGCCTGCCTGCCCGCCTGCTTCCCGGAAGCCGCCGGGGCGTTAGAGCCCCAGCTGCTTGGCGATGATTTCGTTCATCACCTCACTGGTGCCGCCGCCGATGGGCCCCAGCCGCGCGTCGCGCCAGTGACGCTGGATGTCGTACTCCATCATGTAGCCCGCGCCGCCGTGGAGCTGGAGGCACTCGTCGGCCACGCGGCAGCAGGTCTCCGTGGCGACCTTCTTGGCCATGGAGGTCTGCGCGACGGCGTACTCGCCGGCCACGTGCAGGCGCAGCGCGTGGTAGGTGAGCTGCCGCGCACATTCGCGGGCGGTGTGCAGGTCCGCCAGCTTGTGGCGCACCACCTGGAAGCCGGCCAGCGTCTGATTGAAGGCGCGGCGCTGCTTCACGTGCTCGAGCACGGTCTCCAGCATGTCGTCCATGGCGCCCACCGCCCCCAGCGCGAGCGACAGGCGCTCCCACTGGAAGTTGCCCATGATCTGCGAGAAGCCCTGATGCTCCACGCCCAGCAGGTTCTCCGCGGGCACGCGGCAGTCCTCGAAGAAGAGCTCCGCCGTGTCGGACGCGCGCCAGCCCACCTTCTGGAGCTTGCGCCCCACGCTGAAGCCCGGCGTGCCCCGCTCCACCACCAGCATGGACAGGCCCTTGTGGCCGCGCGACGGGTCGGTCTTCACCGCCAGCACCACGAAGTCCGCCCGCACCCCGTTGGTGATGTACGTCTTGGAGCCGTTGACGACGTAGTGGTCGCCGTCGCGGCGGGCGGTGGTGCGCAGCCCCGCCACGTCCGAGCCGGCGTCCGGTTCGGTGATGCCCAGGGCGCCAATCTTCTCCCCCCGGATGGCGGGGGCCAGCCAGCGCTGCTTCTGGGCCTCCGTGCCGAACAGGTGCAGGGGGCCGGTGGCGATGGTGAACTGCCCGCCCAGCCCCGCGGCCACGCCTCCGGAGCCGCAGCGGCCCAGCTCCTCCAGGAGCACCGCCTCGTACAGCTCCCCGGCCGCCGTGCCCCCGTAGGCCTCCGGGTACTTCAGGCCCAGGAAGCCCAGCTCGCCAAAGCGGGTGAAGAGCTCCCGGGGGAACTCCTCCCGGGCCTCCCAGTCCGCCGCGAACGGGCGCAGCTCCTTGTCCACCACCGCCCGGACGGTGCGGCGGAAGGCTTCGTGCTCCTCCTGGAAGACGCCATGACCGTGCAACATCGTTTGCTCCCTCGCTTGTCAGGGCCTGACACCCCGCGCCGTATGGTACCGGGACGAGAAGCGGGGCTGGATGGTGTTGCTTCCTTGACCGGCTCCTGCCGGGCTGCGTATAACCCCGGCCCCAATCGCTGCGGCGCCATAGCCAAGTGGTAAGGCAAAGGTCTGCAAAACCTTCATTCCCCGGTTCGAATCCGGGTGGCGCCTCATAGACAAAAGGCCCGATGCGGAAGTCTCCGCATCGGGCCTTCTGCTTTTCCGGGGGTGCCTTCCCGGGTGGGGCCTAGCAGCCCAGCTCCACCGCGCCGATGTCCGGGGCCGCGCCGCAGAAGGGCTGGCCCTGGTCCATGCCCTTGTCCTGGGCGGCCACGGACGGGGCGAAGGTGTCCGACACCGTCACGTCACCGCCGTTGGAGGTGGTGTCGTTCGTGGCGGCCTTGAAGGCGTCCAGGGCCTGGAGCTGGCCGTTGGTCTTGAACTGCGCGCCGGCCGGATAGAGGTTGTTGCTCATCTTGAGGCCGGGGGCCTGGCCGCCCACGTCCATGCTGACGGGCGCGTCCACGATGTTGTTCTCCACGCGCAGCGACTCCGTGGGGCCGCCCGTGCCGTGGCCCAGGATGATGCCGGACCTGGCCCGCGTGATGGTGTTGTTCACCACCACGGTGCCCTTGGAGTTCTCCAGGCGGATGGCGGTGCCTTCGCCGCCGCCCGCGTCGGTGATGTCGTGCACGCGGTTGCGGCGCACGACGACGGACTGGGGCACGGGGCCCTCGTGGTTGCCGCCCACGGAGATGCCCTTGGCGGCGTCATACACCTCGTTGTCCTCCACCAGCACGTTGTTGGCGGAGTAGTGGATGACGAGCGCATCGCCCTTCGCCGTCTCCGACGGCTGGAACTTGTGCATCCGGTTGTTGCGGATGATGACGTCGTGGCACGTCTTGATGTCCACGGCGTTCTCCCGGTTGTTGAAGAAGTGGTTGTTCTCCACCAGCAGGCCCGTGGCGGGCGGCAGTTCGCTGAAGCCCTCGGGCCCCAGGCACTGCACGGAGTCACCCGAGTTGTCGTGGATGTCGTTGTTGCGCACCGTCACGTCGTAGGACGCGGGCTGCATCACGATGCCGTGCGAGTCCTTGTTGCCGGTGGTCCGCACGAAGTCGTGGATGTTGTTGTTCTCGATGGTGGCGCCCTTGGCGTTGTTGAACATGGTGACGCCCGCGCCGCCGGTGCCGTTGTGCAGGTCCGAGTTGGCCAGCACCGTGCCCTGCACGTCGCCCTCGAAGGCGACGCCGAAGATGGGCTGCCCCTCCACGTCGATGTCGAACCCGTCGATGATCCAGTTCGCGCGGCGCACCTGCACCGCCGCGCCGGAGCCGCTGCCCGGGGTGAGCTTGGGACGGCCCTCGCCCTGGAGGGTGATCTTCGCTTCGGGCGTGCCGGCCTTGGCATTGTCGCCCAGCACCACGCGCTCGGCGTAGGTGCCCGCGAGCACGCGGATGCGGTCGCCGGGACCGGCCTTGCTCACCGCCATGGCGATGGTGCGCAGCGGCGCGGCCTCGGTGCCCTGGGCGCCGTCGTCGCCGTTGGGCGACACCACCCAATCATGGGCGGGCGTGGTGGCGGGGGTCTCCTGCATCGCCTGCGCGCTGACGGCGGGCTGGGGGCCGGGCTCCGCGATGGGCGCGTGGTCCGCGTGCTCCGGCATCTGCGCGGCGGGCGTGTTCTCCACCGGCTGCACGCCGATGGGGGGCGCCTTGCCTGGCGCGGTGGGGGTCTTCTCGACCTTGGGGGTGCTCCCCGTGTTCGTCGCGGGGGCCTGGGTACCGCCGCCCGAAGAACCGCCGGTGCCGCCGCCCGAACCACCGCCGCCGCCACAAGCGGTCAGTCCAAGAGCCAGGGTGCAGGCAGCCAGGGAGGCCACCAAGGTGTGTCGCGTCTTCAATCCGTTGCCTCCAAGAATTCGCATGAGCAGGGGCAACGCGCGGCGTTGGGCGTTCTATTCACTGCCGGTCATCCAGGGCCAGACGCGCCGCAGCGGGAGGGAGAACCGTGACGCTCGGCCCCATGGCGGCTACGGTGCCGCCGCCGTGTCCAAAGCCGTCCTGCTCCTGACCGCCCTGCTGCTCGCCTCCTGCGCCACGCCGGCGCCCTCACCTGCCCCAGTGACCCGGGGCCTGGGCGAGCCGGAGGTCTCCGTCCCCACGAAGCCCGCTGACGCGGGCGTGACGCTCCCCGCCCCGAGTGGCCTGGAGGATCCGCTCACGTCGGGCCTGCCCGGGCCGCAGGACCTGAAGCGCCTGGACTTCCGCAACGGCGAGCCGCGCCTCCCCATCAAGCTGATGGAGGGGCGCGAGGTGGTGACGTTCTCGCCGCGCGCGCGGATGCGGCTGCGCTTCGGCGGGCCGGGCGACAAGGTGCTGGATGCGCCCGCGGGCTCGCGCTGGACGGTGCGGGTGACGCAGGGCGAACCGGCCCAGTGGAGCGCGCGGGTGCAGCTGGGCGAGTTCCGCTTCGCGGACAAGGCGGGGCTCGCGGAGGCGCAGGAGACGTGGCGCGCGCGGGGGCTCGCGGTGCGCACGCACACGCTGGGCTCCGTGTACGGCATCGCGGGGAAGGTCATCGACAACCGGCGCTACCTCCTCCTGGGTGAGGAGGCGCTGACGCCCGAGGCCGCGGCGAAGCAGCAGACGGAGCTGCTGCGCCGCTACGGCCTGCGCACCACGCTCTTCGAGGAGGTCCGCAAGCCTTCCCGCGCCATCCTGGAGCTGAAGGACGAGAACGACGCCGTCGTGGGCCTGGCGCAGGACCGGCTGGACGCGGAGACGCCGGACGGCAGCGGCTTCGACGTGCGGCAGGTGGAGTACGGCGTGGGCTACGACTTCCACGCCTTCGAGGACCGCAGCTTCCGGGGCGCGCTCCAGTTCGCGGTGGACCGGAGCGGCAAGCTCGCGGTGGTGAACGTGGTGGGCCTGGAGGACCTGCTCAAGGGGCTGGTGCCGTCTGAAATCTTCGCGCGCGCGCACCCGGAGGCGCTCAAGGCCCAGGCCGTGACGGCTCGGGGCGAGGTGCTGGCGAAGGTGGGCATCAAGCACCTGGCGGATCCGTACCTCCTCTGTTCGGAGCAGCACTGCGCGGTGTACCGGGGCCGCACCGGCGAGGCGGCCAGCACCACCGCCGCGGTGGAGGCCACCCGGGGCCAGGCCCTCTTCAGCCAGGACGGCCGGCTGGTGGACTCCGTCTACAGCGCCGTGTGCGGCGGCCACACCGAGGACAACGACGTGGTGTGGGGCGGCCCGCCGGACCCGAGCCTGCGCGGGCGGCCGGACCTGCTGGAGCCCGCGCCGGACGTGCCCGGGCCCTCGAACCTCAAGGCCTGGCTGGCGACGTCGGACGTGCCGGCCGCGTGCAAGCTGTCCAGCTTCGCGCAGCCCACGAAGTTCCGGTGGGAGAAGCGCTTCACGCAGGGCCAGGTGGACGCGCTCACGGAGAAGCTGGGCGTGGGCGCCATCCAGGGGCTCGCCCTGTCCGAGCGCGGCGTGTCCGGGCGTGCCCGGCTGCTCACCGTGTCGGGCACGAAGGGCGCCACCCAGGTGCGCGGGGAGCTGAACATCCGGCGGCTCTTCGGGATGCTCAACAGCAGCATGGCCACCGTGGAGGCCGAGCGGGACGCCGAGGGCCGGCTCACCGGATGGCTGTTCCGGGGCGGCGGCTGGGGCCACGGCGTGGGCATGTGTCAGACAGGCGCCATCGGCCGGGCGGAGGCCGGGCAGCGCTATCCGGAGATCCTGCGCTTCTACTTCAACGGGGCGGAGGTGGCCCCCATCTACTGAGATGAAGCGGACATTTCGAGCGCACCAACGCACGCGCTCGTGAATCTCTTCCATGTCCCGGCTGTTACGGGCCGCACGTTCGGGACTGTAGAAGCGGTCCGGAGGTTTATCATCAGGCCGTGGGCACGGGTTCCTCGACAGACTGGCGTCAGCGGCGCGCGCGCAAGCAGCGTGCGCCCTTGCGCTACCTGGTGGCGGGCATCCTGGCGCTCCTGGCCCAGGCCGCCTTCGTGGGCTTCGTGCTCCTGGTGTCGTCCGTGCAGGCGAACCTGCCGCACGAGAAGCGCCCCGCGCGGCCCACGTCCGTGGCGGTGAGGCCGCTCACGTCGGACCAGTGGGCGAAGAACCGGGGGGCGGTGTCCCCGCAGCAGCAGACGAAGCCCCGCCCCACGGAGAAGCGCGAGCCGAAGGAAGAGAAGAAGCCGGACGAGACGAAGCCCCAGGGCCAGGTGGTGGACGTGGCGCCGGGGAATGATCAGCAGTCCCCGGACGCGAAATACCTGGCCGAGCACAACAACACGGTGGAGAAGGAGACGCGCGCGCGCGACCAGACGGCCTTCTACCGCAACGCCATGCCCCAGAAGACCGCGCCCCAGAAGCAGGAGGGCGCGGCGCAAGAACAGGTGCAGCCCCCGCGCGTGTCCGGCAACAACGGCACGGGCGCGGACGACCGGGCCCAGTCCCAGGGTGGCAAGAAGCCCGTCTTCGAGATGCCGGAGACGCGCCGCAAGCAGGAGATCGCCATGAAGACGGATCCGCGCGAGCGCGGCCCGGGCATGGCGGTGAAGAACCAGTCGGAGAGCGACGCCACGCAGGGCAACGCGAAGCGCCTGCGCATCCAGCCCGGTCAGGGCGAGGAAAGCGAGCAGGAGGGCTCCACGGGCCGCGCGGGTTCTCCGGGCCTGGCCACGCTGATGCCGTCGCAGGCGGCCATGGACAAGGTGATAGGCGCGGCGCCCAACGACATGCTCCAGGACCAGGAGGAGGGCGACGGCACCTTCCTCAACACGCGCGAGTGGAAGTACGCCAGCTTCTTCAACCGCGTGAAGCAGAGCGTGGGCATGCACTGGAACCCCAACGAGCAGCTGCGCATGCGCGACCCGACGGGGAACATCTACTCCGGGCGCGACCGCCAGACGCTGCTGACCATCACCCTGGACGAGCGCGGCGCGGTGAAGGACATCCAGGTGGAGAAGAGCAGCGGCCTGGACTTCCTGGACATGGAGGCCGTGGCGTCCTTCAAGCGCGCGCAGCCCTTCCCCAACCCGCCGTCCGGCCTGTTGAGCCAGGACGCGACGGTGCGCTTCCAGTTCGGCTTCTTCCTGGAGATGGGCGGCGGCCCCCGGATGCGGCTGTTCCGACAGTAGGACCCACGGGGGCCTCGCGGTGGACGGCGCGGAGGCACTACCCTGCCCCGCCGTGGAAGCCTCTCTCGTCGACCGTGGCGCCGCGCTCCAGGAGCGCAACCGGAAGGTCCGCTTCGTCCTCCTGGCCATCCTCGTGGCCAACTGGGTGGTGGCCGCGGCCAAGCTCGTCTTCGGCCTCATGGCCCAGTCCGCGTCGGTGACGGCGGACGGGTTGCACTCGTTCATCGACGGCAGCTCCAACGTGCTGGGCCTGGTCGCCATGGGCGTCGCGTCGCAGCCGGCGGACGCGGACCACCCCTATGGCCACGGCAAGTTCGAGGCGCTCGCCTCGCTGGGCATCGGCGCGATGATTGGCGTGGGCATGCTGGAGCTGGGGCGCATGGCGTTCGACTCGCTCGTGCACGACAAGCACCCCACGGTGTCGGTGACGATGGCGGCGGTGATGGTCTTCACCCTCGTCATCAACCTCATCGTCACCCGCGTGGAGCGGCACTACGGGCAGAAGTACAAGAGCTCCCTCCTGCTCGCGGACGCGCAGCACACGCTGTCGGACGTGTTCGTGACCATCGCGGTGCTCATCTCCATTGGACTGGTGGCGCTGGGCTTCCCTCGCGCGGACGGCCTGGTGGCCCTGGCCGTGATGGTCTTCGTCGCGCGGGTGGCCTACGGCATCGTCCGGCAGGCGGTGGGCATCCTCTCCGACACCGCGCGCCTGGACCCGGCGCAGGTGTCCCAGCACACGCTGGCGGTGGCCGGCGTGCGTTCCTGCCGCGACGTGCGCAGCCGGGGCATGGAGGAGAGCGTCTACGTGGACCTGAAGATTGAGGTCGACCCGCAGCTGACCACCGCGCAGGCCCACGAAGTGGCCGACAAGGTGGAGGAGATCCTGCACGGCGCCTACCCGCAGGTGGTGGACGTGGTGGTCCACGTGGAGCCCGCCAGGGCCCGCTAGAAACACGAGGGCCGCCTTCCGATGCGCTGGAAGACGGCCCCGGTGACGGCTGCTGTCGAAGGCGGCTTACGCGACCTTCTGCGCGGGCGTGTCGTAGTCCTCGATGGGAGGGCACGAGCACACGAGCTTGCGGTCACCCAGCACGTTGTTCAGGCGTCCCACGGACGGCCAGAACTTGTTGTCGCGCACCCACGGCGTGGGGAACACGGCCTGCTCGCGGGTGTACGGGCGGTTCCACTCCGGCGCGGTGAGCGTGCGCGCGGTGTGCGGCGCGTTCTTCAGGACGTTGTTGTCCTTGGGCGCGCGGCCCTCCTCCACGTCGCGGATCTCCTGGCGGATGGCGATCATCGCGTCGCAGAAGCGGTCCAGCTCCGCCTTGGACTCGGACTCCGTGGGCTCGATCATCAGCGTGCCCGCCACCGGGAACGACACGGTGGGCGCGTGGAAGCCGTAGTCCATGAGGCGCTTGGCCACGTCCTCCACCTCCACGCCCGCGGTCTTCTTGAGCGGACGCAGGTCCACGATGCACTCGTGGGCCACCCGGCCGCGCTTGCCCCGGTAGAGCACCGGGTAGTGCGGCTGGAGCCGCTCCGCGACGTAGTTGGCGTTGAGGATGGCCATCTTCGTGGCCTGCGTCAGGCCCTCGCCGCCCATCATCTGGATGTACATCCAGGAGATGAGCAGGATGCTCGCGCTGCCCCACGGCGCCGCGGAGATGGCGCCGATGGCGTCCGCCCCGCCCGTCTGGATGACGGGGTGTCCGGGGAGGAACTTCACCAGGTGGGACGCCACGCAGATGGGGCCCATGCCCGGGCCGCCACCGCCGTGCGGGATGCAGAACGTCTTGTGCAGGTTGATGTGGCAGACGTCCGCGCCCACCAGGCCCGGCGCGGTGAGGCCCACCTGCGCGTTGAGGTTGGCGCCGTCCATGTACACCTGGCCGCCGCGCTCGTGGATGGCGGAGCAGATCTCGCGGATCTCCTCCTCGAACACGCCGTGCGTGGAGGGGTACGTCACCATCAGCGCGGCGAGCTTGTCCTTGTGCTCGTCCGCCTTGGCGCGCAGGTCGTTCAGGTCGATGTTGCCGTTCTCGTCGCACCTGGTGACGACGACGCGGTAGCCGGCCATCACCGCGGAAGCCGGGTTGGTGCCGTGCGCGGAGGACGGGATGAGGCACACGTCGCGGTGCCCCTGCCCGCGCGCCTGGTGGTAGGCGCGAATCACGAGCAGACCCGCGTACTCACCCTGGCTGCCCGCGTTGGGCTGCAGCGAGCACCCGGCGAAGCCCGTCACCTGCGACAGCGCGTGCTCCAGCTGCTCGAAGATGACCTTGTAGCCGGCCGCCTGCGAGGTGGGCGCGAACGGGTGCAGCTTGCTGAACTGGGGCCACGTCACCGGGATCATCTCCGCGGTGGCGTTGAGCTTCATGGTGCAGCTGCCCAGCGGAATCATGGAGTGCGTGAGGGACAGGTCCTTCGCCTCCAGCCGGCGCACGTACCGCAGCATCTCCGTCTCGGAGTGGTAGCGGTTGAAGACCGGGTGCGTGAGGTACGCGCTCGTGCGGCGCAGCTCGGGGGCGAGCGGGCTCTCCAGGCCTTCGGCGACCTCGTCCAGGTTCACCGGGGACGCGGACTTGTTCGCGCCCTGGATGAAGGCCGCGAGGATGTCCTCCACGTCCTTGGCGCGCGTCGTCTCGTCCAGCGACAGGCCGAGCGTCTTCTCGTCGATGCGACGGAAGTTCATCTTCGCGGCTTCCGCGGAGGACAGCACGGCCCGCACCTGCGCGGGCAGCAGCTCCACGCGCAGCGTGTCGAAGAACTGCTCGTGCTTCGGCTTGAAGCCCAGCTTCGCCAGGCCCCGCGACAGCACCACCGTGAGCCCGTGCACGCGCTCCGCGATGGCCTTGAGCCCCTCCGGCCCGTGGTAGACGGCGTACATGCCGGCCATCACGGCCAGCAGCACCTGCGCGGTGCAGATGTTGCTCGTGGCCTTCTCACGGCGGATGTGCTGCTCGCGCGTCTGCAGCGCCATGCGCAGCGCGGGCCGGCCACCCGAGTCCTCGGACACGCCGATGAGGCGGCCCGGCATCACGCGGGTGTAGGCGTGCTTCGTGGCGAAGTAGGCGGCGTGCGGGCCGCCATAGCCCAGCGGCACGCCGAAGCGCTGCGCGCTGCCCACCACCGCGTCCGCGCCGAACTCGCCGGGCGCCGTGAGCAGCGTCAAGGACAGCAGGTCCGCCGCGACGACGAGCAGGCCGCCCGCCGCGTGCACCTTCTCACCGAAGGCGCGGTAGTCGTGCACCACGCCGTCCGTCGCCGGGTACTGCACCAGCGCGCCGAAGAACTTCTTCTGGGACAGGTCCACCGTGCGGTGGTCGCCCACGACGACCTCCACGCCCAGGGGGATCGCGCGCGTGCGCACCACGTCCACCGTCTGCGGGTGGCAGCCGTCGGAGACGAAGAACGCGCCCCCGTCCCCTTCTCCCTTGGCGTGCAGCGCGAGCGCCATGGCCTCCGCCGCGGCGGTGCCTTCATCCAGCATGGAGGCGTTGGCCACCTCCATGCCGGTGAGGTCCGTCACCATCGTCTGGAAGTTGAGCAGCGCCTCCAACCGGCCCTGGGCGATCTCCGCCTGGTAGGGCGTGTACTGGGTGTACCAGCCCGGGTTCTGGAAGATGTTGCGCAGGATGACGTTGGGGACGTGGGTGTCGCTGTAGCCCATGCCGATGAAGGACCGGAACACCTGGTTCTTCGCGGCGATGGCCTCCAGCTGCGCCAGCACCTCGTTCTCGCCGCGGCCGGCGGGCAGGCGCAGGGGCTCCTGGGAGCGGATGGCGGGAGGCACGGCGCTCTCGATGAAGGCATCGAGCGAGGTGACGCCCAGAGAGGACAGCATCTGCTTCACTTCAGGGGTCTCCGGACCGATGTGACGGCCAGCGAAGGACTCCTGGTACTTCCAGTTGAGGGACATGGTCGGAAGAGCTCGCGTGAGGTGCGTCAAGAAGGTCGGCGTCCGAGCGGGCTCGGCGCCTCATGGAGCGTCACTAACAACCGGGGCGCCCGACTTCTTGCGCGCGCGGTGACTACTTGGTGAGCGGCTCGTAGGCGGCGGCGTCCAGGAGCTTGCCCACCTGGCCTGCGTCCGAGGGTTCGATCTCCACGATCCACCCCTGCCCGTACGGGTCGGAGTTGATGAGCGCCGGGCTGTTCGTGAGCTCGTCGTTCACCTTCACCACGGTGCCGGAGATGGGCGCGAACAGGTCGGACACGGCCTTGGTGGACTCGATGACGCCGAAGTTCTTGCCCTCGGTGAGGGTGGCGCCCAGCTTCGGCAGCTCCACGTACACGACGTCGCCCAGCGACTCCTGGGCGTGGTGCGTGACGCCCACCACGACGGTCTTGCCCGTGATGCGGGCCCACTCGTGTTCCTTCGTGTACTTCAGGTCCTGCGGGATGTTGTCAGACATGGAGGCGGCTCCTCGCAAAGGGTGCGAACGGGAGGGATTCAGGACTTCTTGAGGAAGGGGGTCTTCACGACGACCGCGGGCACGGCGCGGCCGCGGATCTCCACGTCGAAGGTGGAGCCTTCGGTGGCCAGGTTCGCGGGCACGTAGCCCATGCCAATGGGCTTCTTCACGGTGGGGCCCTGCGTGCCGCTGGTGACCTCACCCACGCGCGCGCCGTCCTTGAGGATGGGGTAGCCATGGCGCGGGATGCCGGCGCCGGTGAGCTCGAAGCCCACCAGCTTGCGAGGCACGCCCGCGGCCTTCTGCGCGGCGAGCGCGTCCTTGCCGATGAAGCCGCCCGCCTTGTCCAGCTTGACGATCCACCCCAGGCCCGCCTCCAGGGCGGTGTGCGCGTCGTCGATGTCGTTGCCGTACAGCGCGTACTTCATCTCCGTGCGCAGCGAGTCGCGAGCGCCCAGGCCGCAGGGCTTCACGCCGTCCGGCTGCCCGGCCTCCAGGAGCGCGTCCCAGAGCTTCACGGCGTCGCCGGCGGCGCAGTACAGCTCGAAGCCGTCCTCGCCGGTGTAGCCCGTGCGGGAGATGATGGCCTTCACGCCGGCCACCTCCCCTTCCGTGAAGCGGTAGGTGCCCACCTGGGACAGGTCGGACTTCGTCAGGCGCTGCACCAGACCCACGGCCTTGGGGCCCTGGACGGCGATCTGCGCGTAGTCGTCGCTCTTGTCCACGGGCTTGACGCCCTCGGCGCGCGCGCTCATCCAGGCGAAGTCCTTCTCGCGGTTGCTGGAGTTGACGCAGATGAGGATGCGCTCGGGGCTGAAGCGGTAGGCGACGACGTCATCCACGAAGCCGCCCAGGTCGTTGAGCAGGCCCGCGTAGACGGCCTGGCCGTCCTGGATACGGGCGAGGTCGTTGGAGATGAGCCGGTTCACGGTCTCCAGGGCGCCCGGGCCGGTGAACTCGATCTCCCCCATGTGGGAGACGTCGAAGAGGCCGACGGCGGTGCGCACGGCCTCGTGCTCGCCGATGACGGACGAGTACTGCACCGGCATGTCCCAGCCGGCGAAGTCGACCATGCGGGCCCCCAGCTTGCGGTGGGCCTCGTTGAGGGGCGTACGCCGGGTCATTGACTTCTCCAGGGTGGCAAGGGGGTGGCGAAACGGCGCGGACTATAGCGGCGCACCTTCTTCAATCAAGGCCGACGCGGAAGGGACTAAACTCCTCCCGACATGAAGATTCGCAACTGCCTCAACCCCTCCAAGCCGAGCTTCTCCTTCGAGTTTTTTCCTCCCAAGACGGACGCGGGCGTGGCCTCGCTCCTGCGCACGGTGGAGGAGCTTGCGCCGCTGGAGCCGGGGTTCGTGTCGGTGACGTACGGGGCGGGCGGGAGCACGCGCGACCGGACGGTGGACCTGGTCACGCACATCAAGGAGAAGACCGGCATCGAGGCGATGGCGCACCTGACGTGCGTGGGACACACCCGCGACGAGCTTCGTGACGTGCTGCGCCGGCTCGACGCGGCAGGCATCGAGAACGTGCTCCTCTTGCGCGGGGACCCGCCGCAGGGGCAGACGACGTTCGAGCCGGTGCCCGGGGGCTTCCGCTACGCGGAGGAGTTGGTCCGATTCGTCCGAGAAGAGGATTTCAACTTCTGCCTGGGGGGTGCGTGCTATCCGGAGGGGCACGTGGAGACGGCGTCGCGCGAGGACGACCTCAAGCACCTGAAGGCCAAGGTGGATGCGGGGATGGACTTCGTGGTGACGCAGCTCTTCTTCGACAACGCCTTCTATTTCGACTTCGTGGAGCGGGCGCGGCGGGCGGGCATCAACGTCCCCATCGTCCCCGGCATCATGCCCATCACCAACTACGAGCAGGTCCAGCGCTTCACGCGCATGTGTGGCGCGACGGTGCCCATGCGTCTGGCGTTGCAGATGGAGCGCGTGAAGGATCAGCCGGACGCCGTCGTGCAGTTGGGCGTGGCGCACGCCACGGTGCAGTGCATGGAGCTGCTCGCGCGCGGCGTGCCGGGCATCCACTTCTACACGCTGAACAAGTCTCCCGCGACGCGGATGATCGTGGGCGCGCTGAAGGGGCGGTCATGAGCGGTCCTGGTCCTCAGCTGGCGCCGGGTGACCCGCGCCTCAAGATCTTCCAGATCGTGCGCTTCCCGGCGTTCTTCCTGCTCATCGTCGGCGTGCTGCACGTCACCTTCAGCCTGCTGGGCGGGGTGCTGGCGGCGCTGAAGGTGGCGTCGCCCTTCTCCACGCCGGGGCAGGCGCCGGTGGTGCTGGAGTTCACGATGGGCTTCTCGCTGGCCATCCTGGGCGGGATCCTCTGCGGGCTGCTCGCCATCTGGGGTGCGTGGAACGCGATGAACCTCAAGGGGTACGGCCTGGCGACGGTGGGCGCCATCTGCGCGATGTACACGCTGACGCCCGGCTGCTTCATTGGCGTGCCGGTGGCGGTGTGGATGCTCTTCACGCTGCGCCGTGACGGCGTGCGCGAGGCCTTCGCACCATGAACCCGCGCGCCGTCCGCACGGTGCGCTTCCTGCTCACGGGCCTGGGCAACGTGGGCGTGCCGCTGCTGGAGATCCTCCAGTCGCGCGCGTCACTGTTGATGGAGCGCTACCGGCTGGAGCTGCTGCCGGTGGGGCTGGCGGACTCGGGCGGCGCGGCGGTGTCGCCGAACGGGTTGGACATCGGCGCGGTGCTGGCGGTGAAGCGGGCGCGGCATTCCGTGGCGTCGCTGCCGGTGGTGGGGCGTCCGGGGATGAGCGGGCGCGACCTGGTGCGCGAGGTGAAGGCGGACCTCCTGCTGGAGGCCACGCCCACGAGCTTCCAGGACGGGCAGCCCGGGTTGGACATCACGCGGGACGCGCTGTCGCGGGGCATGGCGGCGGTGCTCGCGAGCAAGGGGCCGCTGGTGCTGGGGTTCCAGGAGCTGGCGGGCCTGAGCGACCTGGAGTCGCCGGGCCGCCCTCCCCTGCGCTTCAGCGCGGCGGTGGGCGCGTCGATGCCGCTGGTGAACGTGGGCCGGCGGGACCTGGCGCTGGGGAAGCTGGGCCGGTTCGAGGGCGTGCTCAACAGCACCAGCCACCTGCTGCTGTGCCGCATGGCGGAGGGCCGGACGTACGAGGCCGCGCTGGCGGAGGCGCAGGCGCTGGGCATCGCGGAGACGGACCCCACGCTGGACGTGGACGGCTGGGACACCGCGGGCAAGCTGGTCATCCTGGCCAACGCGGTGATGCGCGTGCCCACGACGCTGAAGGACGTGTCCGTGACGGGCATGCGCGGCGTGACGCGCGCGGAGCTGGACGCGGCGAAGGCGAAGGGCGGCCAGGTGCTGCTCCTGGCGCGCAGCGAGCCCGTGGGCGCGGAGCAGTGGGAGTGGAGCGTGCGGCCCACCGCCGTGGACGCGTCCCATCCCCTGGCCCGGCTGGGCGCGATGGAGATGGGCGCGGTGTTCCGCAGTGATTTGCACGGCGTGAACACCGTCATCAACGGTGAGCAGGGCGCCCGGGGCACGGGCGCGGCGATGCTGAAGGACGTGCTGGAGATCTTCCCGGACTGAAGCTCAGCCCAGGGACTTCATGAGCCGCTCCAGCAGCGGCTCCACGAGTTCCTGCCCGCGCAGCTGTGAACGCCAGCGGTGGGGAATGCCCTCCAGGCCGTGGATGAGTCCCGCGATGCCGCCCGCCACGCAGGCCGTGGTGTCCGTGTCGTGGCCCAGCCGGATGGCGGATTTGACGACCTCTTCGTAGGACTTCCCGTTCGCCACGCAGGCCCGGGCGGAGCGCAGGCAGTCCACGACGTAGCCGCCGCCCATTCCCGGTGCCGGGTCGTCCGGGCGGATGTGGGCTTCCAGTTCCTCCCGCTGCGGGAAGCCTTCGACATACAGGTCGCGGAACGTGGCCACGGCTTCGGCCCACGGGTCCGCCGCGCCTTCCAGGATGCGCCGGGCCCAGAGGCAATACAGCGCGCAGCACACCTGGGCTCGCACGTGGCCATGTGTCACCCGCGACTGAGCCATGGCATCCGAGACGAGCGCCGCGTCCTGGCCCTGGTGCCACAGGGCCAGGGGGAGCACGCGCATCAGCGAGCCATTGCCGTTGTCCATGGTGCCGTTGGGCCCCGCGAGCATCGCCGGGGTGCCGTCGCGCAACCGGCGCAGGGCCGTGCTGGTCTGGATGCCCACGTCGAACACGTCGCCGTCCACGGCGAGGTAGCCCCAGTCCTGCCAGTTCACCAGCCGCCGGCCCAGGTCCTCGCAGTCGAGCCGCTTCTGATACGTCAGTGAATCCAGCAGACACAGCGCATGGGCGCCGTCGTCCGACCAGGTGCCCGGGGGGACGCGGTCATGCGCGCGGTCGAAGCCCGGCGGCGGGTCGTATTCGATGGCCTCGGGAGACGGAATCCGCTCGGGCCGGTGGAACTCGTAGGGCACACCGAGCGCATCACCGATGAGCAACCCATACAGTCCTCCCGCGATGCGTTCCGCGCGTTGCATCATGTCCCCACCTCCCAGGTCCGCGACCCGCGCATAGTGTACCCAGGACACCATCCTTGTAAAGGCTGACGGCTCGCGCGGTGTCCACGGTTCATGCCAAGCTTTCGCGCCCTTCCCGTCTTGAACGGAAAGCCCCATCCTCACGAGGCGCGCTCCGAATGCGTCGACGCCCCCTGCTGCTTGCCCTTGGTCTGTCTGTCCTGGCCGCCTGTTCCCCGGTGGAGCCGGAGGCGCCGGCTTCGCCCGAGACGTTTGGCGAAGCCTCGCGGGCGCAATCCGTGCCGGTGGAAAAGGCTTACGACATCCAGTTGACCTGGGACGGCGCGACGAAGTGCCCCACCTGCATGTACCCGTCCTATGCCTGCTCGGACAACACCGGAAACTGGAACGGTGGGGCCCGGAGCTTCAGGGATCCCGTCACGCCCGGTTGGGTGGTGATGTTCTTCTCGGCGGAAGTCTTCGGCCGTGGCTACGACGGCGGGTTCACGACCGTCCTGCTGAACGGCCACGAACTGGGGACCCGCAACATGACCCCGGATCTCGCCCGGCTGTGCCGTGGCTGCGAGTCGCCGGAGGTCTCGGCCAAGGCGAATGACGCCATGGGGGTGCCCGGCTATCGATACGGCGACACCAATACCCTCACGCTGCGGACGGAACGGACCAACTGCTTCGCCGCCGTCAAGATTCACATGAAGACGGGGCGGCCCCTGCTCAAGGTCAATCCAGAGCGCCTGTCCTTCGGATCGATCGCCGTGGGCTCATCCGCCTCCCAGAAGGTGAAGCTGACCAACGAGGGCGTCGTCCCGCTCCTCATCGACTCCCTGTCGGTTCCCCTCCCCTTCAAGCTGACGCCGGTGTCACTGCCCTTCACCCTCATGGATGGCGCGAGCCTGGACGTGACCGTGACGTACGCGCCCACGGCCGACCGCGTGGACTCCGGGATCCTGAACGTGCTGAGCCGCGACCCCGACAGGGGCTCCCTGCCGATTCAGCTCGAGGGTTCGGGCGGAGCCCCGAAGCTCCAGCTCACGCCGAGCGCGCTCGACTTCGGCCCCGTACGTGTGGGCACGAGCGGCAGCCTGCTCCTCCAGGTGAAGAACGTGGGGAGCCTGCCGCTCACGATCCCCGCCGTGCTGACACAAGCCCCCTTCTCCGTGAGCGGCCTGCCTCCGGGGGGCAGCGTGGTGCAGCCACAGGCGGTCCTCCCGCTGACGGTGACCTTCACGGCGACGGCGGGTGTGTCGTCCCTTCCGCTGTACATCCAGGCCGAGGGCTCCGCCACGCCGCTCGCGGAGGTCGCGCTGCATGGCGTTGGCATCGAACCCGCCATCGCCGTGGGGGCGACCTCGCTGGACTTCGGTGTGCACACCGCGGGCGTCGACCCTGTTCGCAAGACGCTGGCGGTCAGCAACACGGGCCTGGACGACCTCATCCTCACCGCCTTCGACGTCGAGGCGCCCTTCACGGTGGAGTCCGGCCTTCCGCTGACCCTCAAGGCCCGGGACCAGGCGAACCTGACGGTGGCCTACGCCCCAGGGGCAGGCCGCGCCGCGAAGGACCTCACCCTGCGAAGCAATGATCCGCGCACCCCGGCCGTGAAGGTGGCGCTCACCGGCACGGGCGTGGAGATCCCCGCGCTCAAGGTCACCACGCCCGATGGCGGCACGACGCTGGAGTTCGGCTCGCGCGAGGTCAACTCCGTGAGCGCGCCCCAGGCATTGACGCTCAAGAACGAGGGGGCCGGAACGCTGGTGGTGGAGCCCATCCAGGCGCCCACGGGCTTCGCCGTGACGCCCGCGGGACGGTTCAGCCTGGCTCCCGGTGCCACGACCCAGGTCCAGGTCACCTTCGAGCCTCCGCATATCGCCCAGTTCGCGCAGGAGCTGGTGCTGAGCGCGGACGGCCCGGGTGGCTCCATCCGGACCGTGCCGCTCAGCGGACAAGGCGTCGAGGGAAAGCTGACCGCCACCCCCTCGGCCCTGTCCTTCGCGCGGACGGAGGCGGGGAAGAGCAGCAAGGCGGTGCAGGTGACGATCGTCAATTCGGGGACGGACAAGCTCACCCTCAGCACCATCGCGGTGGCGGGGCCGTTCTCGGTGGTGCTTCCGAAGCTTCCGCTGGAGCTCCCGCCGCGCGACGCCTTCACGATGGACGTCACCTTCAGCCCGCTCGAGGACGGCGCCGCGACCGGAGTGCTCCGCGTGTTCTCGAACGCGCCGTCGTCTCCCACGGTGGTGAAGCTGGACGGTGAGGGGCTCCAGGCTGTCGCCCGGATGGCGAACGACGTGATGGAGTTCGGCGGTCAGCGGTTGGGGGGCCTGAGCCCGCCCCGGGAGCTCACGCTGTTCAACATGGGGAGCGAGTCGCTGAACGTGACGGCGGTGAACGTGAGCGGCCCGTTCCAGGTCTCGGGGCTCAACGTGGGCACCAGCGTGCCGCCGCTCGCGAACCGCACGTTCCAGGTCAGCTACAAGCCGACCGAGGCCACCTCGGAGCAAGGCGTGCTGGAGGTCCAGAGCAACGCGCCGCGCGCTGCCCAGGTGACGCTGCGGGGCACGGGGACCACGGCCTCGATGGAAACCTCCGTGACGGCGCTGACCTTCGGCGCCCAGTTCCTCGGGGAGGCCTCGCAGCGCGTCGTGGAGCTGCGCAACACCGGCACGAGCCCCGTCACCCTCACGGGACTGGATCCGGTGGACGGGTTCTCCGTGTCGGGGCTGCCGCTGCCCCATGTCGTGGCGCCCGGCACCAGCTACCCCTTCTACGTCGTTTTCGAGCCAGCGCGGCCGGGCGATTACGCAGGGTCGCTCGCGGTGCGGCACGATGCGTCCTCCACGCCGCTGATGATCGCGGTGCAGGGAGCCGGCGCGCAGCAGACGCTGACGGTGACGCCCGGAGCCATCGTCTTCGGCAACCAGCGGGTGGACGCCACCAGCCAGCCCCTGTCGTTGGAGCTCGTCAACACGGGCAACGTGCCCGTCACCGTGGAGGTGAAGTCCTCCGATGCCGCGTTCCGCGTGGACACGAGCGCGGTGAGCGGTGCCATCGCGGCCAGTAGCCGCGCCTCCATCCCGGTGACGTTCCATCCGACGCGCACGGGCACGGTGCGCGGAGAGGTCCGCGTGGTGCCGAGCGGTGGCGGACTGGGACCCACGGTCGTTCCCGTGGAGGGGATTGGCGAGGCCGTCACCGTGGAGGGCAGCGGCTGCTCCGTGGGTGGGGCCGGCGGGGCCTGGGTGCTGGCGGCATGGTTGTTGGCGAGGCGAAGGGCCCGTCGCGGTCAGCAGGCCCGCTAGGCTCCCGGGCCCGGTGCGGCCAGAACCTGTCCGACTGTCGGACAGGTTTTCGCGGGCCGCAGCTGTCCGACTGTCGGACAGGTTTCCGCAGGGTGCCTCCGCCGGGGAGGCCCTCCTGGACTCAGGGGGGAGGAGGCGCGGGGACGGTGCGGGCCGAAGTGGGCTCGCCCAGGATCAACAGAAGCTCCGCGCGGCGGTTCTCGCCCCGGCCCGCTGGCGTTCCGTTGGAACCCGCGGGCCGGCGTGCACCGAGGCCCCGGGCTTCCAACCGGTGGGCCGGGACGCCCTTTCGCACCAGGTAGTCGCGCACTGCTTCCGCGCGAGCGAGGGACAGGCGCTGGTTGGAGGCGGAGGAGCCTTCCGCGTCCGTGTGGCCTTCGATGACGACGCGCTCCACTTCCGGATGCTCCAGCAGCACCCGCGCCACCTGATCCAGGACGCGTGAGCGGCCCGGCAGCGTCGTCGCGCCGACCTCGAAGAAGACCTGGCCATGGAGGACGAGGCGCTCGCGGGTCAGGGTGACAAGCGGGTCTCCGGTCTCCGGGCAGCCACCGTGTTCGCGGGTCCCCTGTTCGTGGATGCAGGCGTCCAGCACGTCCACGACACCGTCGCCGTCCGTGTCGGTCTCGGAGAGCGACACATCCTTGGAGGGCTCGGGAGGTGGAGGTTCGGAAGGCGTGGGTTCAGGTTCAAGCTGCGGCTCGGCGGGAGCACGCGGCAGGCTCTGGACGAGCTCGTAGACGATGTCCTCCGGAGGCGGAGGTGGCGGCTTGTCGAAGAGAAGCGCGAAGCCCGCGAGCACCCGGTAACGGGGCGCGCCCGGCTCCGCGCCCAGGCCCGCCCCCCCCAGCGCGAAGAACTCCCAGGGCCGGGCCGGTGCGTAGCGCAGGCCGCCCAGCAGCTCGCCGCTGGTGCGCTGCTGCCGCCACGAGTACGCGCCGAGCGCCGACACCTCCGCGCGCAGGGCGTACCCCACCGTCAGCCCCACTCCGGCGCGCAGCTCATTGCCCACGCCGTTGAGGCTGTCCACTCCGGAGTCCGTCGAGACCGCGCGACGCAGGAGCACGCCCACTTCCAGCGCCGGAGCCACGGGCCCCCAGCGCTTGCCCATCATGATCCGTCCCTGACCACGGACCCCCTGATCACGAGCAAGCGCCCCCGAGCCACCCACGGGCAACCGCACGTCCAGGTCGAGCGCCAGGTGGAAGGCCTCGGGAGCGGAGGTCCCCAGCAATCCCAACCGGGCCGCGAGCCTCGGCGCCCCCAGCCCGCTGCGTGACGGCGGGGAAATGGACAGCACGGTGCTCACATCCGCACCGCTCTGGTGGATGACGCCAGGAAGCTGGGCCTGAAGCTCCAGCCAGGGCAGTACGCCCACAGCCAGCGACACCAGACCCGTGGTTCGGGACAGGACGAGCGGGTATTCGTCCGGCCCGTTCCGGACCGTCAGCGATCTCCGCTGGTAGTGCGCCATCAACGAGATGCGCAGCGCGCCGGGCGCCAGCAGCTCCCCGCTCCCCATTGTCAGGAGCCCCAGCCCCGGGTTCGGGTCCAGGCGCTCCAGGGAGAACATGGGCAGGGGCGTGGCGTCCTGGGCGCGCGCGGGGGCTGCGAGCAGCAGCAGTCCCAGCACGGCTCCGCCACGCGCACATCGGTGCAAGACCGGACCCATGCGCGCATCTTCCGTCATGTCCCGCCCGGGACGAAGGGGAATGGCGGTTGGACTCGCACCTGCTGCGCACCTCCCCCTCACGGAAACATGCGCATGCAAAGGCAGTCATTCATGGGCGAGCATTCTCATGCGCTCGAAAACCTTCACGCCTGCGCTTCTTGATGCGGCCGGGTGCCCCCAAGACGCCGAGCCCGATATCCTATCAATGCAAGCGCGGACCCAGGACCCAGGAGGACACATGCGAGTCGCGATCATCGCCGGGCTGATGGCTGTCGGGGTGTTGGCGGGATGTGGAAGAGAGGACTTGAACCAAGACGCGCAAGACATTCCGGCGACGCATGAGGCTGCCCTGCCATCCACATCGGAATGCGAAGACACGTGCGATCAGCTGCGTGTCGCATGCCTCGACACCGCGGAGAACAGCGCACAGCGCATGGTGTGTCAGCGCGACTGGCTGGCATGCAACGAGGGCTGTGCTTCTTCCAATGCCGCGATGGCTCCGCCCGACAGCTGTGATCCGTTTGAGGACGACGGTTGGTGTCCCGTGTCCAGCAACAAGATCACCTGCTTCAACGGCGTCCAGATGGATGCGCACTGGACTCCGGACGGCTGGTGCATCAACGCGGACGTCTGCAAGAACTACGGCGGCCCCTGGGGCTGCCCGGAATGGTGAGCGCCATGAAGCGACAGACGCTCGCACTGGCCTTCAGCGTGGGGATGATGCTCGCCGGCTGTGGACCGGAAGCGGCCCCCACGCCGGAAACGGAAACAACCGGGGACCGGGTGCACGCCATGGCACCGCCGGACAGCTGTGATCCGGACATCGATGTCGGCTGGTGCCGGATCACCACGGACCGGGTCCGCTGCGCGAATGGCTTCTATATGTATGCCTATTCGACGCCAGACGGCTGGTGCATCCGCTACGACGCCTGCAAGAACCAGGGCGGGCCGTACGTATGCGGTCTGTGATGAAGTCCCCCTCGCGGGCCAGCAGTGCCCCCGTTCCTCTGGGGCCATCGTAGCGTTCTGGGCGCGCGGGGGGTGCGAGCAGCAGCCCCAGCGCGGCCCCGCCCACTGCGCATCAGGGAGGCCCGGTGCCATTCATCCGCCAGGCACAGCCTGCTCCACGGTCCTCGCGCCACCGGAAAGCCTTTTCTCGCGTAAGCGGCAGCGCGAGGCAATCTCGCCCGGAGCGCTGGCCGCCGGCAGCAGCCTCGACGCCGCGGACAGGTGAGGCTCAGCACGGTCGCACTGCCTCGCTACGCTCCAGCGAACCCCCAAGGTCATGCGTGTCGGGTAATCGTCAGCGGCAAACCGGAGTGCCTGCGCTTCGATGGCGTCGAGGTTCGAAGCGGTTCCGGCCGCATGGCGGATGACAAGGAGCGCCACCTCACGTGAGGTGCCCAGCACCCCAAACGCGAGCAGGAGCGCCACGCCACACCACCGGACGGCTCCAGAAAGGTGACGCCCCAGCGCGGGAGGGCACCAGGTATCCCCAGGCCTCCGGGGCAGCAGCGTGCCAAGGAGGACCGCGGTAACGCAGGCTGCCGCAGGGGTGATGAGCACCGCGTCGATGGCGCCCAGCCACGTCGTGACCATGAGCAGGGCCGCGGCAGCGCCCCCAGCCAGTGCGTCGTCCGCGCGCGGCGCGCGCAAGAGCGTGCGGCCAGCGCGCACGAACAATCGGAGCGCGACAAGAACAAGCAGCGCGAAGGCGAACAGGCCTCGTTCGGACAGCACCGCGACCCAGTCGCTACTGGGATAGCGATTCGTGGGCTCGTAGCTCTTCAGGTGCACGGATGGGTCATTCGCCTCCGCGAAGCGTGGATACTGTACCGGCCAGTTCCCGGGACCGACGCCAAGAGGCCAGTAGGCCTTTGCCATGAGCAGCGACGTCTCGTACTGGATCAGCCGCCCGCGGCCGCTCCCCGAGTCCGCCTCCACGAGCCCCCAAAGCGTGTCCCGATAGGGGTGTGGCGAGTTCCAGCGCAAGCTGTTGGGCAAAATGAGCGCCGCCGTGCCGCCAAGCACCCAAGCAAGCAGGACGGCGGCCCCTCGCCGACGAATGCTCCCATTGCCTGTGCGCGGCACGACGTGCAACACCAGTGCGGCGGTGAGGGCGATCACCAATGCGGCCCCCAGCCACGCGCCTCTCGACCTGGCAATCACAACCACATAGCCCGAAGTGAGAGCGCTCGCGAGGGCGAGCACCCTCCACCGCCTGGGGTCACCGAGCGCCAGACACGCCGTCGCCGGAAGTCCCAGCACCAGCAGGTGCGAAAGGGAGTTTCGATTCCCCAAAGGCCCACCGGGCACCCGGTGAAGGGCGGACAGCCGAGGCGTAAGGCCATTCGCCTCGAGTGCCGCGATGAGCGCGGCCAGCAGGAGCGTGGAAATGACCGTGGTCAGCAGCACCCGGCGTGTGCCTGAGGGCAGCCCACGCGCGATGACGAAGAAGAGCCCTCCGCTTGCCGACGTCCCCAGAGACGACCAGGCCAGTGACCGGTTCGTGGCGACCGTCAGTACCGAGGTGCCCCCCAGCACGAGGAAGAGAAGCAGGGCCCCGGTTTCGGCGTCCAGCCAGCTGTCGCGCTCATGGGCGACGTAAACAGCTGCCGCGACAAAGGACGCGATGATGACCATCGCGGTCTTGGGCTGGAAGAAATCAAGTGGGTCGGTAGGAGGTAATGGCCAGGCCGACAACACGCTGCCGACCACCCCTGCCGCCAGCAGAACGGTGACAATCCATGCCGCGCCACTCTCCGCGAACGGCCTGGGAGGGGGCTTCGTCGCCGCAGGCGGCAAGGGGTCGCGGGCCGCACTCGACATTCCAGTCCACTCCCATCATTGCAGGGACGACCTGCGCGTGAACCCGGGGACGGAGGGCCACTTCAGCGCCAACCGTGGCAGCGCGAACGGCACATCGACGGGACGCAGGAAGAGGATGAGCGCGCCAAACATCACCAGGGCAAAACCCAGCAGTCCATGAACCAGCGCGATGGCCGCATGAAAGGAGATGCCAAGTACGAGCAGCACCGAACGGGCACGGCGTGTTGCGAGGATACCGGCGAAGAGCATCATCTCCAGCAACAGCGACCCCCACGTCATGAGGGTGATGACCATGCCGTCGGTCAGCAGGGGCATGACGAGTGTCCGGACAGGCTCAGCGAAGCCAAACCACGGATCCGTGAACCAGTAATACACGGCCGTCCCGTCGCGCCACTCCGCCACCTTCATCTTCGAGACACCCGCATGGAAATAGATTCCAGCGACCTGAAGCCGAATGGCCCAGAGGCAGGTGAGTGCGACAAATCGCGCGCTCAGACTTGCGAGCGTCCCACCTGGTGTCGACAGGCCTTGTTCATTCAGCGGAGGAGGATCCCAGTGCCAGCGCCGGGAATCGGTGAGCGTCACGGGAATGAGCAGGAACGAGAGGACCGTGGCCGCCTGGTCCCCCCCGTCAACCACCTTCGACGCCGTGAAGAAGCTCATCGCCACGTACCAGTGCAGCACCCCGGTCACCCGGGGGCGCCAGCCGCTTGCGACAAGCGCGAGTACGATGATGGCAATCCAGCGAGCCACCTCCAGGTAGGCGACTCCGGCGAAGCAGAAGAGGCCCATGCGCGCAGGGCCTCCACAGTGGGACGCATTGGGCACGTCCGCCGCCACCAGGAAGAGGTCGGCGGGAGAGGTGAACAGGAGCGTGCCCAGCATGCCCAGTGCGATACACGAGCGGGCGAGCCCCACGACGTTGGAGTGCAGAGGCTGCTCAAGCGAGGACCGCACCCAGATGCCGAGCCGGGTCAGCACGAGACCTCCAAGGGCACGACACGCAAGGGCATCGTCACGGGCGTGGGGGACTGCGCCCAGGCCCACGGCACGAGCCGTTGCAGGACGATGGCGGTTGGCCCGCACATGGTCGGCTCTGGGAAGGTGTTCTTCACGGCGCGCCCGGGTGGAAGCTTCGCCAGACATTTCTCGACGGATTCCTCACAGGGCAGCCAGGCGTCCTCGGGAAGGCCGTTCACCAGCCGTCCAATCTCCAGCAGCTGCGCGCGGGACTTGCGGCGGAGCCCTCCGAGATTGGAGAGGCGGCCATGGGGGGCCAGGAGCACCGACTCCCAGGTGGAACCGCGGAGCACGTATGCGGTTCTCTTCTCCTCTCGCGGATTGCGCGTGAAGAATGACCACCCCTGCGGTGCCCACAAGAACGTGTGCAACTGCTTCGCGTAGGGCAGGCGCACGGGACTGTAGGGCACCGCAGGGTAGATCGAGTACCCGATGGCGACAATCCATGCGAGCCCCACCACGACGGCAACCGCCCCCAGTCTTGCGTGACTGACTCCAGGGACAGGTGCTGATTCGCTGGCAGCGGTGATGCGACTGGAAGAGTCCATGATGACACGTTGGGGCAGGCAGTGGACCGTCGGCGCCAGTGCGCAGGCCTGAGCCGTGCGCACCAGCGCCATCACATCACTACTGAACCGCGATTCGCGTGGCGATCTTGTTGATCAACTGGTCACGCGCGAGCTGTGCTCCCCGCCACGAGTTCTCGCCACCGGACTCGGTGTGATCGTAGGTGGTATTGCCCGTGGCGATGTTGTCGGAGTCGATGTTTCCGGAATCGGTATTGGTCAGGTAGGTATTGCCGGAGTCGGTGTTCTCAAGCTCATTGTTGCCTGAGATGGTGTTCGCCTCCATGGTGTTGCCTGACTCCATGTTGCCGGCGATCGAGTTGCCATAGGCCGTGTTGCCGATCTCGCTATTGCCGGAGACCGTGTTCTCGTAGACGGTATTATCGGATTCGGTATTGTCGGTGGACCCCATGGCGGTGAGCTGTCGCTTGGGGCTCACCTTCCGGACAAGCGCCGCGCTTTCGCGCAGGGCCCGCTCGATGCGCAGGTGGTTTCCGCTCTGGACCTCGACACCGAAACGATCGAAGAACGTCGGATCGGCCTGGCGCATGTTCGCCACCAGCGTTGCCTTGGAGCGCTCCCGTGCGGCCTGATTCTGGGGCGTCAGTCGGGTGGGCTGCTGGCGGACTCCCATCTCGGCGTATAGCTCCGCGAAGACTCCCTCACGGAACGCAAGGTCACCGAAGAGCTTCTCGCCGCTCTGCGCCTGCCAGCTCCGCGCTTGCGAGCCCCCGCTGCCGCACGCGACCATCAACGACGCAAGCCCTACAACCGTCACAGCCTCTGCCAACTTCTTCAGAAGTGGAAGCCTATGCCGCTGCATATGAATGAACCTCATGTCTTGATGATTGGGGACCGACTGGGCTGAAGGACTGCAAACCTAAAATCGTGCACTCTTGATATCCGCGAAGTCAAGGAGTTTCCAGGGAGCACGGATTTTCTGATTCATGTGACCCGCGGAGTCCAGGGCCCAATGGACGGCGATCCTCGTCCTGCTACATTGCAATGGAAGAGCTCTTGAAAATGCGCAAGCGGCCAGTCATTGCCATGCTGTTGCTTCTCTTCTTCCTTCTGCCCACCCTGGGCATGTCGGGCTTGTGGCTGGCAACCCCCGATGCATCCGCACTGCTGCGGAATCACCCTCAACACACCCAATACATGCTTCTGCGGGCGCGGGAGCAGGGACTGCCCGACCACGCATTCTCCTTGCAGTGGATTGCACTCGGTGATGTTTCACCCCTGTTGATCTGCTCGGTTGTCAAGGCAGAGGACACGGGCTTCTTCCGGCATCAGGGAGTCGAGTGGGGCGAAACGCGCCGCATTGCCTGGAAATGGCTCACGGGGAACGCCACACATGGCGGCAGCACCATCAGCCAGCAACTCGCCCGGAACCTCTATTTTTCTCCAGACCGCAACGCGGTTCGAAAACTGCGCGAGCTGTTTGCCGCCAATGAACTCGAGAGGACATTGGACAAGCGCCGGATCCTGGAGCTCTATCTCAATACTGTCGAATGGGCAGATGGGGTCTGGGGCATACGAAACGCCAGCTTGCACTTCTTCAGCAAGGAGCCCGGTGCGCTGGATGCCTTTGAGGCCGCGTTTCTCGTGAGCCTGCTGCCGGCACCGCGTCAGCCATTGCTCGGCCCGAACGGCTATCGAGCTTACGTCGTCCAGTCGCGCGTACTGAGCCAGCTTCGGGCCTCGGGCCTGCTGGACACGGACGCGTACCAGCGTGGGCAGACACAGGTGAGGACGCTCTACAGACAGCTTCTCCGAGGACAGAGGGTGGAAGAGGTTCTCGCTGGAGAACGCTCCACAGGTCCTGAGGTGCGTGGAACAGTCCCTCACCCCGAGGAAGTGGATGAAGTACTCCGTCAGGAATGTGGGCTCGAGCAGGAACGTGCCGCGGCGAAGAACGCTGTGGCTCCGCCGAACTCCGGGACGAAGTCCCCCTCCCTGCCCCAGCATGGGCAGGGAGGTCCAGTCGACTGACTACTTCACGCCGCGCTGAGCTGCCTCCAGCGTGTTCTTCATCAGCATCGCGATCGTCATCGGGCCCACGCCACCCGGGACCGGCGTGATGTACGACGCACGCTCCGCCGCGGCGGCGAACTCCACGTCGCCCACCAGCTTGCCGTCCGCCTTGCGGTTCATGCCCACGTCAATCACCACCGCGCCGGGCTTGATCCACGCGCCCTTCACCAGCTCCGGCACGCCCACCGCCACCACCAGGATGTCCGCCTGCGCCACCTCCGACGGCAGGTCGCTCTTGCGGTGGCACACCGTCACCGTCGCGTCCTTCTGGAGCAGCATCAGCGCCTGCGGCTTGCCCACGATGTTGCTGCGGCCCACCACCACCGCGCGCTTGCCGGCCGGATTGCACCCCACTTCTTCCAACAGCCTCATCACCCCGTAGGGCGTGCACGCGCGCGTCGCCGGGCGCCCCAGGAGCAGGTTGCCCGCGTTCATCGGGTGGAAGCCGTCCGCGTCCTTCTCCGGCTTCACCGCCGCGATGATGGCGTCCGCGTCGATGTGCTTGGGCAGCGGCAGCTGCACCAGGATGCCGTGCACGGCCGGATCCTCATTGAGCCGGTGCACCAGCGCCAGGAGCTCGTCCTGGGTGATGTTCTCGTCCGGGTGGTGCTCCCAGGAGTTGAAGCCCACCTCCTCGGCGGCCTTCTTCTTCCCCGTCACGTAGATCTTCGACGCCGGGTCCTCACCCACGCGCACCACGGCGAGCCCCGGGGTGATGCCGCGCTCGGCCTTCAGGCGCGTCACCTCCTCCTTGATCTCCGCCCGCACGCGCGCCGCCACTGCCTTGCCGTCAATCAACTGAGCCGTCATGCGACCCACCTTATGCAAGACTGGCCCGGCACAAGGGAGCGAAGCGAAGGCATGGGCGCGGGAAAAGTTCTCGGGGCGATGTTGGGTCTCATGGCCGGCCTCCTCATGGGCGGGCCCTGGGCCATCGTGCTCTCCCTCATCCTGGGCACGGCCCTGGGCCACTACTTCGACGAACAGCACGCCGCGCCCCCGGACTTCCCTGAAATCTTCAGCGACTTCCCCACCACCTTCGAACCGCCTCCCAAGCCGGCCCCCCTCTCCCAGGGCCCGGGCGAGTTCCCCATCATCCAGGCCCCGGACGAGGACCCGCTCGACCGCGACATCACCGCCCTCTTCGTGGACGTGGCCCGCGCCGACGGGGACATGCGCCGCGAGGAGGTCCGCGAGGTCCGCCGCTACTTCGAGGAGGTCCTCCGCGCCGACGCCCACACCGTCCAGGCCGTGCGCCGCTACCTCAAGGACTTCCTCGCCCACCCCGCCTCCCTGGACTCCCCCGCCGCCCTCGCCTCCTGCCTGGACTCCCTGCCTTCGGGCGAACGGCTCCGCCTGCTGGACGCGCTCTATGAGATGGCGCTCGCGGACGGCCCCCTCCAGCGCTCCGAACGCGAGGCCCTGAAGCGCATGGCCGAAGGGCTGGACGTCCCCGACGCCAAGGTCCAGGCCCTGGCCGAACAGCACCTGGGCGACGCCACCGCCCACTACCAGACGCTGGGCCTCCCCCCGGACGCCACCGACGCGGAGGTGAAGAGCGCCTACCGCAAGCTCGCCGCCCGCTTCCACCCGGACAAGGCCAGCCACCTCGCGCCCAAGGCCGCCGAGCAGGCCGCCCGCCGGTTCCAGGCCGCCCGCGACGCCTACGAGGAAATCCGCAGGCTGCGCGGCCTGTAGCCCGGGTTAGAAGACAGGAATCCCATGAGCCAGCGTCCCCCCAAGAAGAAGGAAGCGGAGTTCCAGAACAACCCGTTCAAGTCCGCCATCAAGACGCTTCAGGATCAGCAGAAGCAGGAGAAGGAGGCCGCCGCCGCGGAGGCCGCCGCGAAGAAGAAGGCCGTCGTGCAGAGGTCCACGAAGGCCCCCAAGGCCCGTCCGGAAGACGACGACGTGGGCCTCTTCTTCTCCGCCATGGACGGCGTGCAGCAGATCACCAACCGCGGTGAAGCCCCCAAGACGAACCCGCGCCTGCCGGAGCTCATCGACGACAACGCGGAGGCGCTCGCGCAGCTCTCCGACCTGGTCGCCGTGGACGGGCCGTTGTCCTTCAGTGGCTCGGACGAGTCCTTCGAGGGCGCCTCCCCCGGCACCGACCCCAACCTGCTGCGTTCGCTGCGCCGGGGCGACTTCTCCGTGCAGGACCGGCTGGACCTTCACGGCAAGACGCAGCGCGAGGCCCAGGCCGCCGTGGAGCGCTTCCTGTCCGACAGCCGCCGCGCCAAGCGCCGCTGCGTGCTCATCGTCCACGGGCGCGGTTTGAATTCCAAGGATCAGATCCCGGTGCTCAAGGACGCGGTGCGGGACCTTCTGTCGCAGAAGCGACTGGAGCGGATGGTGCTGGCGTTCTCCACTGCCCGTCCGCAGGACGGCGGGGCCGGCGCCGTCTACGTGCTGCTGCGCCGATAGCTTTACGCGTGGCCGTGGCTGTGCATACATGCCGCCATGGTTCGCGACCTCATTGACCTTCATATCCACGTGGGTGGCGCGGTGGCTCCGCACATCCTGTGGTCCATTGCCCACCAGCAGGGCTTCAAGCTCCCCGTCAAGAACTACTTCGACTTCGTCGAGCTGATCACCTCCCGTCCGGGCAAGGTGGGCAGCCTCGACGACTACCTGAAGATCCTCCACACCTGGACGGAGAAGATCCAATCCTCTCCCAGCGCCATCGAGCGCTCCGTCTACGAGGTGATTGGCAAGGAGTACCGGGGCAGCCGCGTCACCCAGATCGAGCTGCGCTTCAACCCGATGAAGCGCAACCTCTCCAGCGAGCTGGACCTGGACCACATCATCCACGCGGCGCTGCGGGGCATGGACCGCGCGACGCTGGAGTACGGCGTGAAGGTGGGCCTCATCTTCTGCCTGGCCCGCGAGTTCGACCACAAGCTCAACAGCATCATCGTGGAGAAGGCCATCAAGTACCGCTCGCGCGGCGTGTACGGCATCGACCTGGCCGGCACGGAGCGCGACGCGATGGAGCACAAGGCCTCTCTCTCTGAGTACGAGGACCTCTACGCCCGGGCTCGCAAGGCGGGCCTCAAGTGCACCGTGCACACCGGCGAGACGGCCGGCACGGGCGCCAACGGCCTGATGGCGGCGGTGGAGAAGCTCAAGCCCCACCGCATCGGCCACGGCATCCGCGCCGCGTACGACGAGTCCGCGATGAAGATCCTGCGCGAGAACAACATCACGCTGGAGCTGTGCCCGACCTCCAACATCCACACCAAGGCGGTGGCGGACCTGCAGGAGCTCAAGCACATCATGCAGACGTTCTGGGACCGCAAGGTGAAGTTCACCATCAACACGGACGGCCCCTACCTGCTGGAGACGGACATGCGGCGGGAGATTGAGATCGTCGAGTCCAACGGCCTGCTTTCCACGGAGCAGGTGGACCAGGCACTCGCGTGGGCGCGCGAGGCGTCCTTCATCCCGGCCTGACACATGTACGGCCTGACTCGCGCATTGCTCTTCAGCCTGCCCCCGGAGCCCGCGCACCGGCTGGGCATGTCGGGGCTCGCGGCCCTGGGGAAGTGGAACGCCCGCTGCCGCGCGATGCGCGAGCACACGCTTCGCCGCGCGCCCATGGACCTGTCCGTGGAGCTGGCGGGGCTGAAGTTCGCCCACCCGGTGGCGCTCGCCGCCGGGCTGGACAAGGACGCGGAGGCCGTGGACGGGCTGTTCGCCTGCGGCTTCTCCGCCGTGGAGATTGGCACCGTCACGCCGAAGCCCCAGCCCGGCAACCCGAAGCCGCGCCTCTTCCGCCTGCCGGAGCACCGCGCGGTCATCAACCGCATGGGCTTCAACAACCACGGCACGGCCACCGCGGCGGAGCGCCTCAAGGCCCGCGAGTGGAAGCCCGGCCCGCTGGGCGTGAACATCGGCAAGAACAAGGACACGCCGCTGGAGCGCGCGGTGGACGACTACGTGGCGTGCGTGGACGCGCTCGCGCCGCTGGGGGACTACGTCGTCGTCAACGCGTCGTCGCCCAACACGCCGGGCCTGCGCAAGCTGCAGGAGCCGGAGGCGCTGTCCGCGCTGCTGCTCGCCGTGCGCGAGCGCATGGACCAGGTGGCCCCGGGCACGCCGCTGTTCCTCAAGATCGCCCCGGACCTCACGCCCGAGGCCGTGGATGAGGTGGTGGACGTGGCGATGGCGCGTGGGCTGTCCGGGCTCATCGCCACCAACACCACCCTCACCCGCCCCTTCGAGCACAAGCACTCGAAGGAGGCCGGCGGCCTGTCCGGCGCCCCGGTGCGCGAGCTGTCCAACGCCGTCATCCGCCGTGCCTACCAGCGCAGCCAGGGCGCCCTGCCCCTCATCGGCGTGGGCGGCGTGTTCACCGCGCAGGACGTCTACGAGAAGCTGCGCGCGGGCGCGACCGTGGTGCAGGTCTACACGGGCTTCATCTACGAGGGCCCGGGCATGGTGGACCGCATCCTCCCGGAGCTGGGCGCCCTGCTGGCCCGGGACGGCTTCGCCTCCGTGCGCGACGTGATTGGCTTGGACGCCCGCGAAGTCACGCCCGCGTAGGCCTCCTGCCTCCGTCGTCTTTCGAGCAGCCGCCTTGACCCAGGGGGCAGGTTCTCGTGTGTCCTCCCCGCACCACCTTCCTCGCACCTGGGGGCTGGGGAGGCGGACATGCGGATGAGGTCGTGGTGGTGGGTGGTGGCGGCGGCGGGAAGCGTGATGGGGTGCGGCGCGGGGCTGGAGGCCTGGGACTCCGGGAAGGGTCCAGAGGTCGCGGAGGTCCAGGCTCGGATGGAAGCGGCCTGGGGCACGCGGGAGGTGAAGCAGGTGCTTCCCCCTGGCCGGACTCCGGGGACGCGGCTGGACAAGGAGCCCCGTCCCGAGCTGCTGACGGACGTGGCGGGCACGCTCTACTTCGTGGTGCAGGAGGAGGACCAGCGCATCGCGCTGTGGAAGAGCGACGGGACGACGGCGGGGACTGTCGTCGTGAAGGCGTTCCCGCCGACGAATGCGATCCTGGGCGGCCTGCGGATCGGCCAGATGACGCCGCTGGGCTCGCGGCTGTTCTTCCACCTGTTCGAGCCGGCGCTGGGCTGGGAGCTCTGGGTAAGCGACGGGACGACGGAGGGCACCCGGCCTGTCGTGGACATGAACCCGGGCCCGGCGGGTTCGAACCAGTTCAACATCACGGTGCTCAACGGCGCGCTCTCGTTCTTCCGGCATGCGCCCTACGACCAGGGCGGCACGACGCAGCTGTGGCGCTCGGATGGCACCGCGGCGGGCACGGTCCAGTTGCTGGATTTTGGCCGCCTCACTGGCGGCCCGGGGGTGGTGCTCCCGGCTTCCGGCATCCGCGTGTTCTTCACCGATGACTTCGAGGAGACCGTGCGCTTGTGGCGCACGGACGGCACGGCCGCCGGGACGGTCCAGTTGAAGGACTTCGGCATTCCAGGGCGGTACCAGGGCACGATCCCGTGGACCCTGCGGCTGGGCGAGTCGATGTTGTTCACCCTCCAGGACACGGTGAACGGCACGCGCCTGTGGCGGACGGACGGCACCACCGAGGGCACCCGGCTGCTGAAGCGGCTGGATGCGTCCGCGGACGTGGCCCTGTTCCCGCCCCAGGTCGTGGACGGCACCGTGGTGTTCACCGTCACCGATGAGGGGCCCAGCCTGGAGGTCTGGAAGACGGACGGCACGGAGGCCGGCACGCTGCGGCTGGATGCCTTCGGCCGGGACGGCCAGCTGCTGGGCGTCGCCGGAGGCTTCGCCACGGTGCTCACGCGCACCGAGGACCGCCACACGAAGCTCTGGCGGCTGCCCCTGTCCGGAGGCCCCAAGGAGGGCGTCACCATCCTCTCCAATCCCTACGCGGACGACCCGAAGGCCGTGCCGGGCCTGCGCAACGCGGTGAGGGTGGAGGGCCGCATCTACTTCGCCCGGACGCTGGGCGCGACGGTCCAGACACCTCGCGACGTGGACCTGTGGGTGACGGATGGCACCGCGGAGGGCACTCGGCGGCTGTCCTCCGGCCTCACCCGGCCGGATGTGTTCCATTCGCCGCTCATGGCCCTGGACTCCGGCAGGCTGCTGTTCTCCGCGAAGGGCAATGTCTGGATTACAGACGGGACGGTCCAGGGCACCCACGCGGTGGACTCCCTGACCGCGAACAAGACTCCCGCGGAAGCGGCTGCCTTTACGCGCGTGGGCGAACACATCTTCTTCCGCGCCCTGCCTGGCGCTCCGGGCTTCTCGCTGTGGGCCATTCCCGCCGATGACACCGGCGAGCCTTCGAGCCCGCTGATCCGGTAGCTCCGCCCTTCGAGGTGCGCCGTTCCTCCTCCGCACAGCCTGGGACCGCGCGCTCAGTATTCCTTCAGGAGGGCGGTGGCCACCTTGAGGTCCAGCCGCTTGAACAACGCCGAAACCTTCGCCTTCGGGATCAGCTTCTTCGCGGCCGCCTCGATCCTGAGGAGCGAGAAGGCGAGCTGATCGAGGGAGGCGAAGGCCGGCGAGACAGAGCCCTCCTCGTGCGCGTAGCGGAAGACCGCTCCCGTCGTGACGTCGAGGAGGAACATCTCGCCGGAGCCGTCGCTCGCGATGCCGACGTACTTTTCGTCGCTCGCACCGGCCAGGTCCTCCTTCTTGCAGTCGAAGCCGTAGCTGTCGAAGTCGAAGGCGATGGTCATCGACGGCACGCCACCGCCCGTCACCACTTCGTCCAGCGCACGGCCCGCGGGAACGGAACGAACCTTCTTGCTCCCGGGCTTCGACACGCGGGGCGCCTTCGGGAAGAAGCGCGCCGCGTCGGCCGCGAAGTCGCCGCGCTCGATGTAGCCGGCCAGGGTGCCCGCCTCGACGGTCTCACCCCACTCGGTGAGCGTGGGCTTGCTCACGTCGAGGGGCGTGCCGTCCTTGGCGAAGAACGTCGTGTTCTTCAGCTTGCCCTTGGCGAACACCGCCGTCAGGCGATGCGGCCAGGGCTTCGGGACCTTGAAGATCTTGTGCAGGAGCGTGGTGCCGGCGTGCTCGAACAGGGCCCCATCGACCGGGCCGACGACCCACTCGACGGCGCCGTCGATGACGCCATCACGCAGTTCAATCCGCAGCTCGTCCGGGAAGTCGAAGCCGGGGCGGAAGCGCACCTCGACCAGCGCGCCGTCCGCGAACGTCGCGATCATCGTGTTGGTCGGCCCGTTCGGCAGCCCGAGCGCCGCCTGCATGGCCACGCGCGGTGCGTGCTCCGACATCTCGTGGATGCCGAGCGACCATTTGATCTCTCCATCCAGCTTGCCGTCCTTGCGCGTGGCGTCGAGCAGCAGGAGTCCCGACGGATGGATCCACAGGCGCTCGCGCGGTTCGTTGGGACCTCCGCATCGCCAGAGGTTGGCGGAGGCATCGAAGGTGGCTTCAGGAGGCACGCTCTTGGGGCGCGGGGCGGTCGTCATCGTGCCGCACCATACCTGTCGCACTCCTTCCCTCCACATTTCCCTGGGAACGGAAATCTTCTGGTGGGTGCGGATTCGCTTGTCTGCCTTTGAACGCTGACGCGCCGCATCCCAGACGCCTCTTGGGCTTTCCTGGACTCCGAGGAAACTCCGAACGTGCCAGGTCCGATGATGGTTCCAGGAACTCCGTCCTGAGGTGCCAGCCACATGAAGATCTCCCGCCCGCTGTCGACCCTCCCGCAGATCGAACAGCAGCCCCTCACGCCTCCGGTCAAGTGCGCGTCCGGACAGAGCATCCTCGCGGGTGGCCGGGGGGGTTCTCGCGGGGCCCAGGGCTACAAGGATCTTCCGGACGGTTTCCAGGGTGGCGCCTCGCAGGCCCGGCTGGACGGCTCCATCGAGGACCGCCTCCATCGCGGGCCGGTGGGTGACGGCGGCGAGGCGCGGCCCTGCGCCTCCGGCTCCAGCGCGAGGGGCAGCGGACACTCGGGTTCCGTCTCGTGCAGCTTCGTGCCCCCGGACAGCGGGGCGGCGGGCGCGCCCGAGTCGAAGCCGTCTTCCCCCCTGGAGAAGTTCGCCGAGAAGATCCGCGACCTGTTCGCGAAGCTGCTGGACGGGGACATCCCGGAGGCCTCCCGCCGTGGCCGGGTGGCGACGGGCGACAGCTCCCGGTCCTCGGGCTCCAAGCACTCCGGCAGTGGCCAGGGCCGCATCGGGGCCGAAGAGGATCCCCCGCCGGCCGACTTCTCGTCCCGGTCCAGCCGCGAACCCAGGGCGTGATCCTGCGTTCCCGGCGTAAGTGACGGTAGGCTTGCGCCGGAATGAACGACGTCCAGCGATTCGGGCCGTACCGCGTCCTGCGGGACATTGGCGAAGGCGGCATGGGGCGCGTCTCGCTCGCGGAACGTGAGGGCTGGGAAGAGCCGGTCGTCCTCAAACGCATCCACTCCGAGCACGCCGCCGACATCCGCTTCCGCCGCCGCCTGCTGAGGGAGGCGGAGGTCGCCGCCGGATTGCACCACCTCAACGTGGTGCGGGTGCTGGAGACGGGCGTCATCGACGACCAGGTCTACCTGTCCATGGAGTACGTCGCGGGCTCCAGCCTCGCGCACGTCCACGCGGCCAGCCGGCCGGAGCTGCTGCCGCTGGGCCCCATCCTGGATGCCATCGCGCAGGCCTGTGACGGGCTCGCGTACGTGCACCGCTTCGTCAATCCGGAGTCGGGCAAGTGGATGGAGCTCATCCACCGCGACGTGTCCCTGGACAACCTGCTGCTCTCCTACACCGGCACGGTGAAGATCGCGGACTTCGGCATCGTGAAGACGTCGGAAGGCACGCAGACGACGTCTGGCGTGGTGATGGGGAAGTTGGCGTACATGTCCCCGGAGCAGATCCGCGACGAGGTCCTGGACGCGCGCGCGGACCTGTACTCGCTGGGCGTCTGTCTTTACGAGCTGCTCGCCGGACGCCGGCCGTTTCCCATCCAGCGCGGCCGCTCGGTGATGGAGTCGGTGCTGTATGACGCTCCGCCGCCGCTCACGCCGCAGCGTCCGGGGATTCCCGCGTCGCTGGTGTCGCTGGTGGAAGCCCTGCTCGCCAAGGACCGCAAGGGCAGGCCCACGGAGGCCACCGCCGTAGCGAAGGAGCTCCGCGCGGAGCTGGCCCGGCTGGGCGAGTCCCCCCTCTTCCCGTCCCGGCTGATGGAGCCACCCGCCGGCGTCCCGGCGAAGCCCCGGCGGCTCCGTCCGGCCCTGCCCGAGCCGCCCTCCCCCGCGCCCACGGAGGTGATGAAGCCGGAGGTTCTGCCCACCGTGCCCCTGGCGCCGGCGCCTCCCCTGCACTCGGAGGCGCCGACCCAGGAGCTGAGGAGACCCCAGCGCCCTGGCTCCCAGCCACCAGAGCCCGTTCCGCCCGCGAAGCGGTTCCGGTCCGGTGGACCACGGCCACAGTCTGGACAAGCACCGTGGCTCAAGTGGATGGCCGTCTCCGTGGCGGGGAGTCTCATCGCCGCGGCGGCGTGGTGGTGGAGCTGATCAGCAGCCGCTGCAGCCACCGGAGACATTCTGGTACTGCCATTCCGTGTGCGTGTAGTTGCCGGCGGCGTCAAAGCACACACGATACTGGGACTGCTGATTGTACTTGCCCAGCTCGTAGTACATGACGGCCACCTGGCCCGACGGGCACACCGGCGGCCGCTGCTGGGGCCCATCGTCGAGGGTCGGAGCCGCTTCCGGCGCCAGGCGCGGCTCACAACGCCAGTAGTTCCCGCAGGCGGAATTGGGCTGACAGCTCGACACGCCGGTGTTGGCCCATCCGGACCAGGTGCCACACGAGGCCAGCGCGGCCTCCGACGTGGCCAGCGTCGCCTCCTCCACGGCGGCCTCCTCGGGCGTCATCGCTCCACCGCACGCCGTCAATGCCAGACCCGTGCACAGCAGCAACGCGATTCCAGGCTTCATGGATGACTCCTTGTCCGAGGGGACGCCGGCATGGCGCCCGGCCTTCCGACAAGGCGGCATGTTAGGCAATCCGGCTTGGACAGACCACTCCATGCCTTCGCTGCAATTCCATCAAGAACGGCCAAATCCAATGACTGTGAGGTTCAACGGCTGGCAATCCATTGCTTCACCTGCGCCAGCTCGCGCCGCGTCATGGAGCCGCCCTGGGTGAAGCCTTCCTCGGCCTGCTTCGCGAGCGTCATCGCCCGTGCGTGCTCCGCGGGCTGCCCCCAGAGCGCCTGCGCGAGCGCGAAGTGCGTCATCGCCGCGTCCACCGGGTTCCAGCCCAGCGGCGCCAGCACCCGCTCGGACGTCTCCAGCAGTTCACGCGCGCTGTCGACCTGCCCCAGCAGGAAGTACGCGAGCCCCAGCGCCGTGCGGCTGTGGATGGTCCGCGCATGCTCCGCGCCCAGCGAGCGCGACTTGGACTCCAGCGCCGCGCGCAACAGCGGCACCGCTTCCTTTGGACGGCCCTGCGCCACCATCAGCCGCCCCACGTCCTCCTCCAGCGTGTCCACCGCGAACTCCTCCGGAGGCAGCACCTTGCGCTGGAGCGCCAGCCCTTCCTGGAAGTGCGCGAGCGCGTCCGCGTCCCGCTCCAGCCGCTCCTCCGCGCCCGCCAGCGCCTTCAGCGAGTCGATGGCCTCGCGGCTCTCCGCGCCGAAGCCCTGACGCATGCCCTCCAGCGCCTGCCGGTGCAGCGCGAGCGCCCGGTCCGGCGCGCCCAGCGATTCCTGCACCAGCGCGATGTCGTGGAGCAGCAGCAACGTCTGGGAATTGAGCGGCCCCAGCGTCTGCTGCCGCAGCGTGTACGCGCGCTGCAACCACTCCAGCGCCTTCGGCAGGTTTCCCGCCTCCTGCTCCGCGAAGCCCAGGTTGGTGAGCGTGCCCGCGAGCAGCGGATGCACCGGCCCCAGCCGCTCCTCGTAGATGGCGAGCGCCTTCTGGTACAGCGCGGTGGCCTCCGCCTGCTTGCCCTGGCGCAGCATCACCATGCCCAGGTTGTTGTAGACCTTCGCGGTGTCCACGTGCGTGGGCCCCAGGGTGCGCTCGCGCAGCGCCAGGGCCCGCGCGTAGTGCCCCGCCGCCGCGTCGAGCGCTTCTTCGTTCAGCGCGAGGATGCCTTCGTGGTTGGCCAGCCGTCCCTCCAGGTCCGGCGCGGAGCCCAGCCGTTCGATGAGCGCGTGCGCCTGGGCGCTCCACAGGTGGGCCTCGGGGAACCACTCAGGGTCCCCACTCAGGCCGAGCACCAGCTCCGTGGCCACCTGGAGCGCCACCTCGTCATGCCGTCCCGCCGTGGCCGCGGCCATGGCCTCGTGCCACGTGGCCCGCGCGTCGCGCGACTGGCTCATGCGGTGGTGGGCCCAGCCCAGGACATGGAGCGCTTCCGCCTCCACCGGCCGGTAGCGTGTCGCGTGCGCCGCCTCCACCGCTGCCCGGGCCACGGGCACCGCCTGCGCGTAGCGGCCCGTGTCGAGTAGCGCCTGTGCATGCGCCACGTCCTGGCGTACCGCCTCCACGCGGGTGCGCGACGCCTCGTCCTCCGGCGGCGGTACCGCGGCGGAGAGTGCCTCCACGTTCGCGCAGCCGGACACGCCGCGCAGCGAATCCACCGCCTCCGCGCTGCGCTGCACCAGCGCCACGTCCGCGTGTGCCAGCTCCGCGCTCAGCGCGTCCACCGCGCGCAGGCGCCGGTCCAGGCACGACATGCGCAGCGCCAGGTGCGCTTCCGGCTGCTCTCCTGTCACGCGCGTGGCCTCACAGGCCTGGCGGTGCATGCGGCTCCACTCCGACGCGTAGGCATCCAGCGCGCGCTCCACCCGGTCGAACGCACCGTCCGCGTCCGCCGCGCCGCTCTTCTCGAAGGCCTCCGCCACCGCCGCCTTCTGCGCGGGGCCCCACACGCGGGCGAACAGCTTCGGCGCGCCGCTGCACGGCGTGGGACGCACCCACGCCACGCCCACGCCCAGGAGGAGTCCGGCCACCACCGCGATGGAGCGGCCCGCGAGCTTCTTCCGTCCCGCCTCCGGGTCGTGCTCCAGCGCCGCCAGCAGCGCCTCCATGGACGCGAAGCGCTGCTCCGGCGCCACCGCCAGGCCCTGCGCCAGCACGCGGTGCACCCAGCCCGGGACGGACGGATGCGCGGGCGGCTCCAGCTCCACCCGAGGCACCACCGCGCCCTGGGGGGCCCGCTGCGAATCCAGCAGCGTGACGGCCATGCGCCGCAGCGTTCCCTCCTCGAAGGGACGCTGGCCGGTGAGGGCCTCATAGACGGACACGCAATAGCTGAACTGATCCGCTCTCGCGTCCGGGCCCCGCCCCGCGTACTGCTCCGGCGCCATGTACGCGGGCGTCCCCACCAGCGCGCCCGTCGCCGTGAGCCTCGTGTCGAGCGGCCCCTCCAACAGCGCCGCCAGTGGCACCGCGGGCCCTGCCTCCGTGCCCACGCCCGCGTCGGACGCGATGCCGAAGTCCGTCACCCAGACGCCGCCGTCCCGGCCCAAGAGCACGTTGTCCGGCTTGAAGTCGCGGTGCACCAGCCCCGCCGCGTGCGCCGCCGCGAGCCCCTGCCCCATCGCCCGGCACACCGCCAGCACCTCGCGTTGGGAGTGCGGCCCCTCGCGCAGCCACTGCCGCAGCGTGCCGCCCTCCACGCGCGCCATGGCGATGAACACCCGGCCCTCGTGCGTGCCCACGTCGTGCACCGTGAGCACGTTCGGATGGGACAGGCGCGCCATGGCCTGGGCCTCGCGCACCAGCCGCAGCGCGCGGGCGTCCTCCTCCTCGTCCGGCAGGCGCCGCTCGTGCAGGAGCTTGATGGCGACGGTGCGGCGCAGCTCCGGGTCGAAGGCCTCGAAGACCTCGCCCATGCCGCCCTTGCCCAGCCGCGCCAGCAACACGTACCGGCCCACGCGCGTCGCGTGGAGCGGACGCTCCGGCCCACTGGAGTCACCCGTCGGGTGGCCCGTGTTCGGCGCCTGGGAACCGGTGTCTTCAGTGGGCCGGGAGGTCTTCATCACTCCCAGCCTACCCTGAACCCGCCTTTCCCCATTATCCGCGCCTGCCTACCTGCTCCGGGTAGTGATTGTGACAATGGCCAATGGCAAACATTGTACATCGGGCACGACGCAGGCGGTCAGGGCCGCTCGATTCGGCGCGTGCGCGGGCAGGGGTGGTTGGTTATAGCGGCGCCCATGCCCACCCTCCTCCTCAGCGCCAAGGACCTGCGCGGCCTCTACACCGTCGAGCTCGGTCTGGAAGCCGTCGAGCGTGCGTTCCTGGCCCATGGCCGCGGCGACGCGCTCATGCCCCCCAAGGTGTACCTGTCCCTGCCGAAGTACGACGGTGACTTCCGCGCCATGCCCGCGTTCCTCGACGGCGCGGCCGGCGTGAAGTGGGTCAACGCCCATCCCCAGAACCCGCGCAAGCACGGCCTGCCCACGGTGCGCGCCGTGTACGTGCTCAGCGACCCGGACACCGCGTCCCCGCTGGCCATCCTGGACGGCACGCTGCTCACCGCGTGGCGGACCGGCGCCGCTGGCGGCATCGCGTCCAAGTACCTGGCGAAGAAGCAGCCCCGCACGCTGGGGCTCGTGGGCTGCGGCGTGCAGGCGCGCGTCCTCATCGACTCGCACCGAGCCCTGTTCGGGGACCTGGAGCTGCTCATGGCGGACGTGAATGCCCAGGCCGCCGAGGCACTCCAGAAGGAGAAGGGCGGCCGCGTGGTGAGCCTCCAGGCGGCCTCTGGCGCGGACATCGTCTGCTCCGCCACGCCCGCGCGCGCCCCGGTGGTCCGCCGGGAGTGGGTCCAGGCCGGCGCCCACATCAACGCCATGGGCGCGGATGCCCCCGGCAAGCAGGAGCTGGATCCGCGCCTGCTCGTCGAAGGGCGCGTCTTCATCGACGACGCGGAGCAGGCGCACCACTCCGGCGAGGTCAACGTGCCGCTGCACGACGGGCTCATCCAGGCCGAGCAGCTCGCCGGCACCCTGGGAGAGATCGTCGCCGGCCGCAAGCCCGGCCGCACCGGCTCCGAGATCACCGTCTTCGACTCCACCGGCCTCGCCGTGCAGGACGTGGCCCTGGCCCGCGCGCTCTACGACGTCGCGCTGGCGAAGGGCGTGGGCCAGCGCTTCGACCTGGTCGACGAAGCCTGATGCCCGTATCCCACCCGGTGCGTCCTCCGCGAGGGGACGACCCCCGAGGACACACGGGTGCGGTGTTGTGAGTCAAAAAAGAGAGCGCTCGCCGGCACCTTGGAGTTTTACCGGCGAGCGCCCCGGGCCGCGTGCCGACTGGCAGGGCCTCGTAAAGTCGCGGCGGATGTGAAGCGGCCTGACGGCCCACCCCACGCCACCTTCATGTTTCCTGCCGTCCGCCCCGCGTCCCGTATTTCGGGCCCCGCGCTCGGCGTCCGTTTCCTTCAAAACCCCTGCGTACCGGCGGTGATTCCTCCACCCGCCTGATCCGCCACACCCAGGGTGAGCACGCTCGCCGCTCCCGGCAACGCCCGAGGCGCCATTACCACGCCTCTCCCCACAAACTCCACGAAAATCGAGCTATTCCCATCTATAATCTGCGCACACACGCAGGGCCCCGCGGAAAAACCGTCTCCCCATTTCTACGAACGCGCCCGCCCCCAATTGCTGAGGACGGGCGTGGATTATCCGGATCGGTCTGACATTTCCCGGCCCTGGGGGGCGGGTTTCAGCCTGGGGGCAGTCCTGCCACCTGGCGGTACAGCGCGTCATGCCGGCGCACCATCTTCTCCAGGGACAGCTCGCGGGCGACGAAGCCCCGGGCGGCCCTGCCCATCTTCCGGGCCTCCTGGGGGTTGGCCAGCAGCCGGCGGAAGGCCTGGGCCAGCTGGGCGGGCCGCTCCGGCTCCACCACCAGGCCCCGCTCGCCGTCCGTGACGAGGTCCGGATTGCCGCCCACCCGGGTCACCACCATGGGCAGCCCCGCCGCCATGCCCTCCATCACCGCGTTGGACATGCCCTCCGCCGTGGAGCACAGGACGCCAAACGTGGCCTGGCCGTAGACGGCCGGCACGTCCGTGCGGTGCTTGAGGAAGTGCACCCCGTCCGCCACCCCCAGCTCGTGCGCCATCTTCTCCAGCGCCGGCCGGCGAGGCCCGTCTCCCACGAACCACGCGTTCAGCTTCGTCCCCTCATGACGCAACATGGCAAGGGCGAGCAGCACGTCCTCCTGCCGCTTCACGGGGTGGTTCATGTTGGCCACGTGGATGACCGTGGGCACGCCGCCGGTGTCGGGCAGTGTGTCCTTGAGTCCTTCCGCCGCTCTCGCGTCGAAGCGCTGGAGGTCCAGTCCGTTGTGGATGACGGAGATGCGCGATTCGGGCAGCCCCTCCTCGTGGATGAGCAGTTGGCGGATGGCCTCCGCGTTGGCGATGACGTGATCCGCCATGCGCGTCATCTGCGCGTGCAGCAGGCGGCGGGCCTTGCCCTGCCAGTGGGACAGGTCCAACCGGCCGACGATGACCTTCGCGCCCGCGAGCTTCGCGGCCGGCACCGCGAGGATGCTGGAGTAGAAGTCATGCACGTGCACCAGCTGCACGCGGTTGGACTTGAGCCACCGGGACATCCGGTGGATCTGCATCAGCGTGTTGGGCTGCAGCAGCGACCCCTTGAGGGAGAACACCTCCGGCGCGTGCCCCAGCTTCCACACCGAGCTCATCAACGGCCCGGCGTCCTCCAACACCGACACCTGCAATTGGTAGCTGGAGGGCAGGCCTCGCAGCAGCTCCAGCACCTGCACTTCGGTGCCGCCAATGTGGAACGACCGGGTGAACTGCACCAGGCGGAGGGGCTCCTGCCCCAACCGCGCATCCTCACGCCGCATGCCCAGACCCCTCCCACGTGGCCACCGGCGCGCGATTCATCGCCGGCTGCCTCCCCACCGCCAGGGCGCGCTCCCGTGCCTGCGCGATGCGGTGCGCGCTCGCGGCCAGGCCGAAGAGCACGTAGCAGTGCGCGGACAGGATGTAGCCCGAGAACAAGTCACAAACGAGGTAGCCCGCCACCGCCGCCAGTAAGGCGCGTGCCAGCCATCCCATCTCCGAGTCCGCCGACGCGGCCGCCGCCCCGCCCACGGCTCCACCCGAGAACACCAGGAAGCACAGGAGGCCAATCCACCCGAGCTCCCCGATGACGTCGAGGAAGATGTTGTGCGCCACGTAGGCGCGGTGCGCCTCCGGCGGCGCGTACTCGAACCAGGCGTAGCGGAAGCCGCCCGCGCCCACGCCGAGCAGCGGCTTGTCCAGGCTCATGCGGCTGGCCACCTGCCACGCGTAGACGCGGCCCATGGCGGACGCATCCTCGTGGAACGACGTCACCGTCTCATTGCGCTGCCAGAAGCTCTTGGGCGCGAACACCGCCAGGCCCGCGACGAACACCGTGCCCAGCACGATGGCCTGCATGCGGCGCTTCTCGCGGATGGCCCACATGGCCATCGCCACCGACAGGCCAATGAAGCCGCCGCGCGAGTGCGACAGCACGATGGCCACCACCGCCAGCACCGCGGACACCGCGCACAGCAGGCGGAACACCCACGGCGTGCTCTTGCGCGCCAGGAACGCCACCGCGAGCGGCACCACCAGCACCATGTTCATGGCCATGTGGTTGGGGTCCGCGTACACGCCGACCCAGCGCGAACGGAAGCCCTCCACCATGTTCTCGCCGACGATGTACCAGTTGATGACGCCAATGGACGTCACGATGGCGCCCAGCACCATGGCGCCGCACACCACCGCCAGCCGCTTGGGCGTGGTGATGACGTTGACGAGCGTCAGGTAGATGGCCGTGAGCTTGAGCAGCTCCACGCCCTGGAAGCGCGTCACCTCCGGGTTCACGCTCCACGCCACCGAGCAGAACGCCAGCGACGAGAACGCCAGCAGCGCGATGCCCCGCGAGCCGTCGAAGAAGATGGGCTCCGCCTTGCCAATGCGGCGCATCACCATCAGGCCCGCGCCCAACCCTGAAGTCAGCAGCGCGAGCCGCAGCGGCTCCAGTGCGGGGATCCACTCACCCGGCACCGCGTACATCACCGCCGCGAACCCCGCGAGCATGTAGAAAGCCAGTACGTCGCGACGCTGCCCCTCCGCGCCCGGTCCCATGTACGCCACCCCTTCGCTGTCGGTCGCTCGTCCCGTCACACGCGTGCCCCTGGCCCTCGTGGAGTTCCCATCCGTTCGCGGTCTGCCAACGGCAAACAGCTAGCGGGCGAGGGGCAAAGCAGCGCGCGTGCCAGGGGATGACCGCGAAAGAGGCCTGTATCTTCAGGCGGTTGCGGGACCGCCCGCGACCGCCGGGCCGGGCAAGGCTGAAAAAGCTACGGGACCGGAGCGCTCTCCATCGGTAGCACCGCGGAGGCGATCAGGTCCAAGCGCCCCTCGCGCAGCCACGCCGGGCCCAGCTCCGACAGCAGGCGCGCCAGCGTGACGTTCACCACCCGACGCAGCTCCTCACGCGCCGCTTCCGGCACCGCGGGCGAAAGCGCCGCCACCGCGCGCTCCGCCGCGCTCGCGCGCAGGCGAGGCGCATCCGGGGTGCCTTCGAAGAGGCGCTGGCCCAGCTCCACCGTGCGCCCCAGCGGCACGGGCCGCACGTCCACGCCCTCCTCCAGCACGGCCATGGACACGACCGCCGCCCACAGCCGCTCCACGCCCAGCACGTCCAGCGACACGCCGAAGCGCGCCAGCACGGTGTGCGCCGTTTCCTCGGAGCCGCCCAGGAGCGCGCCCAGCGCCGCCACCTGGCCCTCCGCCCGCGCGAGCAGTCCTTCCGAGCCGGCCACCTCCCGCAGCGAACGGAACGGAACGGGCTCCGCGCCCGGGACGCGCAGCGCCCGCCGGGGACGCTTGCGCCGCAGGGCCTCCAGCGCGGCGGCCTCCTCCGGGAGCACCAGCGGCACGTCGTCCAGCTTCACGAAGGGCACCTTGAAGAGGCGGTCCGCGCGGTACTTGAGCTGGAGCGTCAGCGTGAAGCCCACCTGGAAGACGCGGCGCAGGGGCGTGTCCCGCAGCACCTCCGGCGCCTTCGAGGGGTCGCCGCCCGTCAGGTGCTCCAGGCCCAGCGACAGGTAGTCGCGCACCCATTCGCCCACGCGGCGCACGGCGTCCAGGTCGCCCGGGTCGCCCAGCTCCGCGACGAGCACCGCGTTGGCCACCTCCCGCAGTTCGTCCTCGGCGTTCATCCGCTCCACGTCGGACAGGTCCCGGAAGGCCGCCTCCAGGTAGTCCACGTGGCCGCCCGTGGCGGTGAGCGCGGGTGTCCCGGGCCCGGTGGGCCGCGGCGGCACGTCCACGCGGCTGAAGAGCGCGAGCGCGTCCTCCAGCGTCGGGAAGCCCAGGTCGGACAGGCGCGCGCGGCGGAACTGGAACGCGGTCTCCTCCAGCTCGGAGGGAATCTCCCAGCGCACGGCCTCGAAGAGGCGCACCGCTTCGAAGGGGTTCTCCGCGATGAGATCATTGAGGAGCGCGCGCATGGCGGACATCTCCACGCCCTCCACCTTCAGCTCCACCAGGTAGCGGCCTTCCGGGGTCTCCAGCGTCACGCCCTGCGGGTTGACGTCCGGGTTCTCCTCCAGGTCGTGGACGACGGTGAACTCCTTGAGGAGCGTCTCCACCACCTCCAGGTCCACCGCGTGCACCTTGCGCAGGAAGTCCTCCTGCTCGTCGCCGCGCGCGGCGCGCAGCCAGGTGAGGACGGCGTGCGGGTCCAGCTTGTCCTTCGACCAGCCGCCCAGGTCCACGAAGGTGCGGAACTGCGCGGGCGACGCCAGCTGCACGAGCTCCGTCGTGTCCGCCAGCCCCACCTCCTGGATGGTGACGTAGAGGTCCTCCGCGGGCAGCGAGCGCACCAGCGCGGGCGTGTCCTCCGCGTCATAGAGCGCCGCCACCCGCTGGCGCGGGGACAGGCGCATCAACCGCTGACGCTCCTCGCGAGGCGCGAGGGGCGAAACACCACCATTCGTCTTGCCGTTCTGGGACACGCCGGGGGTGCTACCACAGCGCGCCCGGGCCGGCAGCCTCAGACGCGGGTGGCCTTGCCGAAGGTGTCCAGCAGCGTGCCCCACACCTCCTCCACGCCCAGCTTCTCCGTGGAGGAGAACGGGATGACCGCCTCGCGGGGCAGCTCCAGTTGCTCCGCCAGCTTGTGCAGCCGGGGCTTGCGCTGCGCCTTCGTCAGCCGGTCCACCTTGGTGGCCACGACGAGGATGCGGCGGTTGTGCTCCTGGAGGTAGTCCAACGTCTGCATGTCCTCCGGCGAGGGCCCCACCTCCGCGTCGATGATGCTCACCACCACCTCCAACCGGTGCCGGTTCTTGAGGTAGGTGGTGATCATCTCCTGCCACTGGGCCTTGTCCGCCTTGCTCGCCTTGGCGAAGCCGTAGCCGGGCAGGTCCGCCAGGCGCACCGTGTGGCGCACGCCGTCGCGGTCCAGGTCCACGTCGAAGAAGTTGAGCGTGCGGGTGCGCCCCGGCGTGTTGGACACGCGCACCAGCTTCCGCCGGTTCGTCAGGGCGTTGATCATGGACGACTTGCCGACGTTGGAGCGGCCCACGAAGGCCACCTCCGCGCCGTGGTCCGTGGGCAGCCCCTTGAGCTCCACGGCGGTGGTGACGAAGCGGGAATCGAGGATCTTGATCAAGCGGAGTTCACTTACTTCTTCGCCGTGGCCGGAGCCGGCGTGGAGGGGGGCGCGTCCGCGCGGGTCTGCTTGCGGGCGCGTTCGGCGGACCAGTGGTCAATGGCCTTCAGCGCTTCCTTGAAGTCGAACGGGCGCAGGGACGGCGAGGACGCGTCATGGCAGGTGCGGCACTGCTTCTCCGACGGGTCCACCAGACCCACCAGCCGCGCCAACTCCGGGTCCTTCATCACGTAGGACGGCGAGTAGTACTGCCCGCCGCCGTGGCACGTCTCACAGGTGACGGCCGCCAGCTGCTGCTCCGCCTGGTCCGGCGCGTGGCAGGACAGGCAGCGCGCGTCCTTCTTCTGGCTGTCCGCCAGCGTCTCCGTCGCCCGGGCGTGCTTGGACTTCATCCACGCGTCGTACGCCTCCGGGTGGCAGCCCTTGCAGCTGTCGGGGCCCGTGAAGTCCGCGGCGCCGGCGAGGCCGCCGGAGACGGCGAGCAAGAGGGCGGAAAAGACCCGGAAGGCACGAGAAGACATGCCTTGAGCACGTAGCAGAGGCCCCTGGAGGGGGCAAGGCGTCTCGTTCGTGATTGAATAGCGGGTGGACAGGTGCGTGGCTTGAGGTAACGGACCTTGAGGCGTGCCTGCCTGATCCGCTAGGGAGGAGTCGAGATGCGGACCCCCGTGATTGCCGTCCTGTTCGCCGTTGCCGTCCTTGCCGTCTCCCTGCCTGCTTCCGCCAAGCCGTGGCAGGGCATCGAGCCCGGGGCCTCCAAGAAGGAGGACGTGGTGAAGAAGTTCGGGGAGCCGTCCCGGACCATGAGCCAGGAGGGCAAGGAGATCCTGGCCTACTTCGCCAAGGAGGCCATCAAGGGCACCACCCAGGCCCAGTTCAAGGTGGACCCGACCACGCAGCTGGTGGAGCGCATCGACGTGTTCCCCGGGCCCGTCATCGAGAAGGACACCATCGAGAACAGCTACGGCCCCGCGTGCCCGGCCGGCGCCATGCCCGCCACGCCCTGCTACCTGCGCAAGCTGACGGACGACTTCCGCACCTACTTCCTCTACGTGAAGCTGGGCGTGGCCATCTTCTTCAACGAGGACGGCAAGACGGTGCAGTCCTTCGTCTTCACCACGCCCAAGGCCGCGAAGTAGCCCGTGCACGTCTTCGGCCTGACGGGCGGCATCGCCTCCGGCAAGAGCACCGTGAGCCGGATGCTGCGGGAGCTGGGCGCGCGCGTGCTGGACGCGGACGTGCTCGCCCGCGAGGTGGTGGAGCCCGGCACGCCCGGCCTGAAGCGCATCGACGAGCGCTTCCCCGGCGTGGTGGGCCCCGACGGCCGCCTGGACCGGGTGAAGCTGGGCGCGCACATCTTCGCGAACGCCGAGGAGCGGGCCGCCCTCAACGCCATCGTGCACCCGGAGGTGCGCGCCCTCTTCCTCCAGAAGCTCCAGGCGCTGGAGGCGGAAGGGGTCACCCACGCCGTCTACGACGTGCCCCTGCTCATCGAAACGGGGCTGCACACGGCGATGGAGGGCGTGGCCGTGGTGTGGGTGCCCCGGGAGGTGCAGAAGGCGCGGCTGATGACCCGCGACGGGCTCCTGGCGGACCAGGCGGAGGCGCGGCTCCAGGCGCAGATGCCGCTGGACGACAAGCGCGCGCACGCGACGTGGGTCATCGACAACAGCGGGGCGCCGGAGGCCACCCGTCCCCAGGTGGAGGCGGTGTGGCGGGCGATGCTCGCGCACGGCTGACGGGCGGTTATGCTGCGCCGCGCATGAGCGAGACGTCCAAGACGCGGCAGGCCCCTGGCACCTATTTCATCACCGGCTACCCGGGCTTCATCGGCAAGCGGCTGGTGGAGCACATCGCGCGGGAGGACCCGAAGGGGCACATCTACGCGCTCGTGCAGCCCAAGGCCTTCAAGGAAGCGCAGGCGCTCGCGGCGAAGGTGAAGGGCGCGCGCGTGGAGCTGCTCACCGGTGACGCGGTGGACATGCACCTGGGCCTGTCCGGCGAGGAGTACCAGCGCCTGTGCGAACGGGTGACGGACATCTTCCACCTGGCGGCCGTCTCGCAGCTGGGCGTGCCCAAGGAGACCGCGTGGCGGGTGAACGTGGACGGCACGCGCAACCTGCTGGAGCTGGCGCGCGACTGCGAGAACCTCGCCCGCTTCAACTACTTCTCCACCTGCTACGTGTCCGGCGACCGCGTGGGCGTCATCGCCGAGGACGAGCTGGACCGGGGCCAGTCCTTCCGCAACGCCTACGAGGAGACGAAGTTCCAGGCGGAGCGGCTGGTGCAGCGCGCCTCCGCCACCCTCCCCGTCACCATCTTCCGCCCGTCCAGCGTGGTGGGCGACTCGCGCACGGGCGAGATTGACCGCTTCGAGGGCCCCTACTACCTGGGCATCCTGCTGGTCACGTCTCCGCTGGTGGTGCCGCTGCCCCTGCCGGGCAACGGCGTGGCGCCGCTCAACGTCGTCCCGGTGGACTTCGTGGTGGAGGCGGTGTGGCGGCTGTCACATGACGCGCGCGCGAAGGGGCGCACCTTCCACCTGGTGGACCCCAACCCCATGAGCGCGCGGCGCGTGTACGAGCTCATCGCGGAGAAGTCCCACAAGCGGCTGCCGCGCTTCAACCTGTCCGCGCGCGCCGCGGACGTGATGCTGCGGCTGCCCGTGCTGGAGAAGCTGGCCCGGCCCCAGCGCGCCGCCATCAGCTACGTGAACCACCTGGCCATCTACAACTGCCACAACACGCTGGAGCTGCTCGACGGCACCGGCGTGCGCTGCCCGCCGCTGTCGTCGTACCTGGATCAGCTCGTCGCCTACGTGCGGGAACAGTACAAGCAGCGCAAGGAGGGCGCGGAGATCGACGACCCGCTGGACCACGGTCCGCTGCCCTCTTCGGATGAAGGCGCGCCGGCACCGCGTTCGCGCCGCTGAGCAGGGTTTGGGCCCGCAGGCAAGGTGCGGCGCGGCACCTGTGACACGCTCGCGCCCGCCCGGCTGCTACGGCTTATTCCAGACTGCCAATTGTTACTGGGTTGCTAACGCAAAGTTACGCAGGCCCCCCTCTTTTCAACGAAACAGTGTCCTGGTTAGCATGCGCTCCCACTGAATCTGGCGCGGTGAACACAGCCGCGGCCGGAAGAGTGGGTTGGAGAGCAGCGCTTGCCGGTGACCGTTGACAGTCGATTCGGATGGGCCGCCCCGGGTTCGGGTGTGGCGCCCCGGCTGTCCGGCCTTCCGCAGCGCTTCGCATCCGCCCCATCCGCCTCGCGCGTCCCGCCTTTCCACGCTGAGTTCCCCGCTCACGTCGCCAATGCGACCTGGGGCGTTGGGCTGCGTTTCCTATCGGGCTGTTGTCCACCCACGGTCCGCCACCCCTAGGGAGCGGCCCGCCTCCCTCGGCGGACCTCTCCTCATGCAGTCGTCGTCTCTCGCAGTCCCCTCGTCCGGCAGTACATCACCCCCAAGAAGGAAGGCGCATGCGTCTCAGGGAAAAGCTGTTGACCAGCCTGCTGCTGGTGCCCATCGCGGGTACCAGTGCGTGGGCCAAGGAGCGGTCGAACTACGACGCGTTCCTGGAGCAGCGGGACTCCCGCTCTCTCGCCGTGGATGCGAACACGGCGGTGTCCCGCGGGCTTCGCATCGAGCAGACCGAGCACCGGCTCGGCGTGCCTACGTTCGCCTGGGCGACGCAGGATGGTGCGCAGTCCAAGTCCGTCATCCGCAACGGCATGACCGCGGAGAGCGCGGCGCGCGCGCACCTGCAGGCCGTGGCGGACAGCTACCGCCTGACGCGTGACGACGTCTCGGGCGCCAACCTGCGCTCGATGCACAACACCGGAAAGGGCGCGATCATCGCGACCTTCAACCAGTCGGTGGGTGGCATCCCCGTCTTCCGCAACGAGATCAAGGTCGTCATGGGCCAGGACCTGCGCCTGGTGGCCGTGAGCGGCTACCTGGCCCCGTCCGAGCTGGCGTTCACCGCGCGCAACAAGGCGCGCGCCGGCTTCAACCTGGGCGCCGCGGACGCGGTGTCCGGCGCGTTCAAGGACCTGACGGGCTCCGGCACGCAGGCCACCTCGTTCGTCAACACGGGCACGAAGGGTGACTTCACCTTCTTCGAGCTGGCCCCCGCCACGAAGTCCGCGCTGCAGCAGGACCTGGCCACCCCGGCCCGCGCCCGGCAGGTGTACTTCATGCTGGCCGGCAACCTGGAGCCGGCCTGGTACGTGGAAGTGAACGCCGGCCCCAAGGCCGCGCGCTCCAGCCAGTACTTCGGCTACGTGGTCTCCGCGGCCACCGGCAAGGTGCTCTTCCGCAATGACCTGACCGCGGACGCCGGCACGGCGTTCACGTACAAGGTCTGGGCGGACACGGCGTCCCCGTTCATCCCGGAGGACGGTCCCCAGGGCAACGACGCGACCCCGCACCCCACGGGCACCCAGGACGGCTACCAGGCCCCGCTGAACCGCCCGGCGCATGACATCACCCTGGCCAACACCCCCTTCAGCAAGAACGACCCCTGGCTGCCGGCCAACGCCACGCAGACCACGGGTAACAACGTGGACGCGTACGCGGACCTGGTCGCGCCGGACGGCTTCCAGCCCGGCACCCGGGACACCCGCGCGGAGACGACGAGCGACAACACCTTCTCGTACGTCTACGACACGACCAAGGCCCCGGGCTTCAGCACCGAGCAGACCAAGGCCTCGGTGGTGAACCTGTTCTACGTGAACAACTTCCTGCACGACTGGTTCTACGACGCCGGCTTCGACGAGGCCGCGGGCAACGCCCAGTCGTTCAACTTCGGCCGTGGCGGCGTGGAGGGCGACCCCCTCCAGGCCCAGGCGCAGGACTACGGCGGTCGCGACAACGCGAACATGAGCACGCCGGCCGACGGTGCGTCGCCGCGCATGCAGATGTACGTGTTCAACGGCACGCCGGTGCTGTCCGTCACGGCGCCCGCGACGCTGGCTGGCGTCTACGAGGCCACCTCCGCTGCCTTCGGCCAGCAGGCCTATGACACGACGGGCGACATCAAGGACGCCCCCGCCGCCAACCTGCAGGGCTGCACGGCGTTCGAGGCGGACTACTTCACCAACAAGATCGCCCTCATCGACCGCGGCGCGTGCGACTTCAACGTCAAGGCGCACAACGCCCAGAAGGCGGGCGCCATCGCCACGGTCATCGTGAACAACGCGGACGGCAGCCCCATCCCCATGGGCGGCACGAACGCGGCGGTCACGACCCCGGCGCTGAGCATCACCAAGGCCGCAGGCGCGGCCTGGCGGGCGGCACTCGCCACCGAGCCGGTGACCGTGAAGTTCCTGCGCGAGCCGAACCAGGACCGCGACGGCACGCTCGACAACGGCATCGTCGCGCACGAGTGGGGTCACTACATCAGCAACCGCCTCATCGGTAACGCCGCGGGCCTGAGCAACAACCAGGGCCGCTCGATGGGCGAGGGCTGGGGCGACTTCCACGCCATGCTGATGCAGGTGCGCGAGACCGACCGCAACAAGCCGGGCAACAGCAACTGGCAGGGCGTCTACAGCACCGCCGGCTACGTCACCAGCGGTGGCAAGAACCAGGGCTACTACTTCGGCATCCGTCGCCTGCCCTACTCGACGGACATGAGCAAGAACGGCTACACGTTCAAGCACATCCAGAACTTCGTCACCCTGCCCACGGACGCGGGCACGCGCACGGACATCAACAGCGAGGTCCACAACAGCGGTGAGGTGTGGGCCACGGCGCTGTGGGAGTGCTACGCGCAGCTGCTCAACGCGCACCCGTTCAACGAGGCGCAGAACCGGATGAAGCAGTACCTGGTCGCCGCCTACAAGGCGACGCCGAACGCGCCGACCTTCACGGAAGCGCGTGACGCGGTGCTGGCCGTCGCGCTCGCGAACGATCCGGCGGACTACCAGCGCTTCGTGGCGGCCTTCGCCAAGCGCGGCCTGGGCTTCGGCGCCAAGTCGCCGGACCGCGACGCGTTCGACCACATCGGCGTGACGGAGAGCTTCGCCTCGGGTGGCAACCTGGAGGTCACCAGCATCACGCTGTCCGACAGCGCGGGCGGCTGCGACCAGGACGGCATCCTGGACATCGGCGAGCAGGGTGAGCTGAAGATCACCGTGCGCAACGTGGGCGGCAACGGGCTGAGCTCCTTCACCGGCACCGTCAGCAGCACCAGCACCACGGCGACGCTGGAGTTCCCGAACGGCGCCGCGATCAACGTCCCTGCCCTGTCGCGCGGTGCCTCGGCCACGGTCACCGTGCCCGTCACCGTCACCGCGGTCTCCGGCTCGCCCGCGCGCGCCGGCATCAAGGTCTCCTTCGACTCCAACGAGATCCCGGCGGCGGCGAAGACGGCGACGTTCGACCCGCGCGTCAACTACGACAACGTCTCCACGGTCAGCAACACGGAGACGTTCGAGTCCGGCCTGACCGGGTGGACGGTGTCGCAGAACCTGTCGTCCTCTGGCGACTGGACGCTGTCCGGCTCGCCGGTCAACCGCTACGCGCACGGCGCGGACCCGGGCACGATCGCCGAGACCACCATCACCAGCCCCTGGCTGTCGGTGGATGACGCGGCCGACTTCGTGATGAGCTACAACTACCGTCACTCCTTCGAGTTCGACTCCAACGCCTCCTACGACGGCGCGGTGCTCGAGTTCACGGTGGACGGCATCGACTGGATCGACCCCTGGGATCTGTACCCGGTGGTGGACGCGGATCCGGGCTACGTGGACTACATCGCCGCGGGCGGTGGCAACCCCATCGAGGACCGCGCCGCGATGGCGCAGGTGAGCCTGGGCTTCCCGGCGTTCACGGCCGCGAGCATCAACTTCGGGACCTTCTTCCCCGACCTGGGCCTCAAGAACGTCCGCTTCCGCTTCCGCATCGGCGGTGACGTGGCGGTCGGCGGGTACGGCCTGGACCTGGACAACGTGAAGTTCGAGGGCGCCACGGCGGTGTTCGCGGGCCAGCCGGATCAGCCGGCGTCCACGGGCGTGTGCAACGTGCCCCCGGTGGCCAACGCCGGTCCGTCGCGCGTGGGCACGGCGGCGGTCGCGGAGGGCACGCTCGTCAACGGCGTCCTCAACCGCGCCACCATCACCCTGAACGGCACGGGCAGCTTCGACCCGGATGCCGCCGCGGGTGACGCGCTCACCTACAACTGGATCCAGGTCGGTGGCGCCACGCCGGTCACGCTGACCGGTGCGGACACCGCGACGCCGAGCTTCGTGGCGGACGTGGACTACTCCGACATCCTCTCCTTCCAGCTCGTCGTCACCGACGCGTCTGGCAAGGCGAGCGCCCCGAAGACGGTGGACATCCAGGTCCTCAACGTGAACCAGCCCCCGGTGGCCGCGGCCACCGCGCCGGCGACGGTGAACGAGCGTGACACCACGCCCGTGACCCTGGACGCCTCCGGCTCCACGGACGCGGACGTGATTCACGCGAACACGCTGACCTACTCCTGGGTCCAGACGAGCCCCGCTTCGCCCAAGCCGACGCTGACCAACGCCACCCGCGCGAAGGCCACGTTCCTGGCTCCGGAAGTGACGGCGGACACGCAGCTGAACTTCACGGTCACCGTGACGGACAGCAGCGGCGCGAAGTCCACCAAGGCCGTCGCCGTGACGGTGAAGAACGTGGACCGCGCTCCGGTGGCGAACGCCGGCGCGGACTTCGCGGTCGACACCCGCACGCAGGCGGCCCTCAGCGGCAGCGGCACGGACGCGGATGGCGACGCCGTGACGCTGAGCTGGGCGCAGACCTCCGGCCCGACGGTGGTGCTGACGGGCGCGAACACGGCCACGCCGACGTTCGTGTCCCCGGACGTGCCCTTCAACACCGACCTGGTCTTCACGCTGACCGCGACGGCCAACGGCCAGTCCGCCACCGACACCGTCACCGTGACGGTGAAGGGCGTGGACCGCGCTCCTACGGCCAACGCCGGCGCGGACATCGCGGTGGATGAGCGCACGGCGGTGACGCTGGAAGGCACGGGCGCTGACGAGGATGGCGACACCCTCAGCTACCAGTGGGAGCAGATCGGTGGCACCGAGGTGCAGCTGACGGGTGCCACGACGGCCACGCTGGCCTTCACGACCCCGGAAGTCACGGCCACCACGACGCTCGTCTTCAAGTTCACGGTGACGGCGAACGGCAAGTCCGCCACGGACACGGTCAACGTCACGGTGAACAACGTGGACCGCGCTCCGGTGGCCAACGCCGGCGCGGACTTCGAGGCGAGCGCGCGCGCCACGGCGACGCTCCAGGGCTCCGGCTCGGATCCGGACGGCGACGCGGTGTCGTACGAGTGGGAGCAGACGGGTGGCGAGGCGGTGACGCTGACCAACGCCAACTCGGCCTCCGCGACCTTCACGGCGCCGGATGTGTCGTCCCCCACCGAGCTGACCTTCAAGCTCACGGTGACGGCGAACGGCAAGTCCGCCTCCGACCTGGTCAACGTGACGGTGCGCAAGTCCAACCGCCACCCGGTGGGCCAGGCTCCGGCCACCATCGACGTGGACGAGGGCAGCAACGTGGAGCTGGACGCTTCCGGCATCACGGATCCGGACGGTGACGCGCTCACCTACGTCTGGGCCCAGGTCGGTGGTCCGTCGGTGACGCTCGACAACAAGGACACGGCGAAGGTGAAGTTCACCGCGCCGCAGGTCCAGGCCGACACGGCGCTGGCCTTCAGCCTCACCGTGACGGACGCGGACGGCGCCACCTCTGGCCCGTTCGTCTACACGGTCAACGTGAAGCAGGTGAACCAGGCGCCGGTCGCCAAGGTCCGGGTCATCTCGGGCGTGCGCGGCGGTGAGCTGGTGAAGATCGACGCCGCGACGTCCACGGATCCGGACAACGAGGCGCTGACCTACACCTGGGCGCAGACGGGCGGCCCCTCCGTGACGCTGACCGGCGCCAACTCCGCCGAGGCCAGCTTCACCCCGCCGGCGAAGAAGACGCTGGAGACCTACACCTTCACCGTGACGGTGAAGGACGCGGCCGGTGCCACCAGCACCGCCGAGATCAAGGTCTCCGTGCCGAAGTCCGACGACGACGGCGGCGGCTGCTCCTCCACGGGCGGCTCCGCTGGCAGCATGGCGCCGCTGATGGCGCTGTTCGCGGCGATGGCGCTCGCGCGCCGTCGCAAGGCGTAAGCCGGCGCTTCATCCTGAAGTCCTGAAGTAACGAGGGGCGGTCCTCACGCGAGTGGGGGCCGCCCCTTCTTCATTTCCGCCAGGCGTCCGCGGGGCGGCGGGGGATGCGGTAGGCTCGCGCGCCTCATGGCACGCACGTTCCAGGTGGGAGACACCTTCACGCACGTCCGCCAGTGCGACCGGCTGCGGCCGGTGTATTACGCGGGCGCTTCCGGGGACTACAACCCCATCCACATCGACCCGGAGGTGGGCCGGCAGGCCGGCTTCAACGGCGTCATCCTCCAGGGGCTCTGCACGCTGGGCTGGGCGGTGGAGGCGGTGGCCGTCTTCGTGGGAGACCCGGGCCGGGTGCGCCGGGTGAAGGTGCGCTTCTCCCGGCCGGTGCTGCCGGAGGACACCGTCACCTTCCAGGGCCGCGTCACCGCCATCGCGGACGGCCGGCTCACCACCGAAGTCACCGCCACCAACCAGCGCGGCGAGCCCGTCCTCCGGGGCGCCGTCGTCGAAACCTCGCTCGGATAGCCATGGCCCTGGACCCCAAGTTCGTCGGCCGTGCGTACGGCCCCTTCACCTATGAGATTGGCCGGGAGAAGCTGCGCGAGTTCTCCCTCATCCTCGGCGGCTCCGTGCCCTCCGCGGGCACCTTCGGCGAGCCCCCGGAGCACGTCAGCCCCCTGCTCTACTCGCAGGAGGCGGCCCAGGCGGGCCCGTACGGCGACGTCATCGCCTTCCCCAGCTTCGCGGTGGTGTTCGCCATCCGCCCCTTCAGCGCCGCCATCGCGGATCCGGAGCTGGGCGTGGACCGCGTGCGGCTGGTGCACGGGGAGCAGGAGCTGGAGTTCCTGGGCGTGATGCGCCCCGGGGACGTGCTCACCACCACGGGCTCCATCACGGAGCTGTACCGCAAGGCCGGGATGGACTTCCTCGTCGTCACCACGGAGACGCGCAACGCGAAGGGCGAGCCCGTGGTGCGCGGCGTCTGGACGGCCGTCATCCGCCCCGCGTGACTTGAAGCCGCGCGCGCCTACTCGCCGGGGGCGATGATGCCCTCGTCGAGCAGCTGCGCGAGGATGCGCGCGGTGTCCAGGCGAGACATGCCGGACAGCGCGAAGAGGTCGTCGAAGCTCACCGCGCCGTCAATCTGCGCCAGCACGAAGCCCGCGCGGTGGTCCAGGTTGAGCCAGATGATGTCATCCGGCTGCAACCGCACGCGCGGCATGCGGTGCAAATCTCCCAGCCGCGCCTCCAGCATGGACACCAGGATGCGCTCGCTGCGGTCGCGCAGCGCCTCCACGCGCGGGTTCTCCGGCGCCAGGGACTGGGCCCGGCGCAGGAGCTCCACCGCGCCGGAGTGGTCATCCAGCGCCAGCAAATCTTCCGCGCCGCGCAGCAGGCTCTCCACCTCCGAGCCCTCCGGCAGCCCGCCCACGGGCGTGAAGGTGTCCGGCAGCCCGAACTCCTGCGTGCGGTGCGCCTCCGCGATGAGGTCCAACGCGTCGCCGCGCACGCCCGTGCCCTCGGGCAGGCTCACGGATTCACGCAAGGGGACTTCCACCGGGCCGGGCTCGGAGGGGCCGGCCCAGGCGCCCCAGTCCGCGTCCTGCTCCGGGCCCGCCAGGTTCCAGCCGGTGTCCCCGCCGTGCTCCGCCGGGCCGTCCCGCCCCAGCAGCCGGCGCGCGCGCGCGTTGGCCGGGTCCAGCTCCAGGGCCCGGGCAAACAGCTTCTCCGCGCCGGCCATGTCGCCACTCAGCCGCAGCAGCAACCCGGCTTCGACCAGCGCCTTGGCCCGGATGGCGTTCATGGGCTACCTCCCCGGCGTTCCGCGCGAGCCCGCCGAGCGCAGGAGCGGCAGGCTCTGGGCCAGGGCCTCGCAGGCCCGGGTGAGCGTGCCCACGTCGTCCGTGCCGCGCGCCTGACGCGCGGAATCCAGGGCGGCCTCCGCGCGGGCGACGACGTCCGGCGGCAGGCCTCCGGCCCCGGGCATGAGCCGCACGCGGGAGAGCGCGTCCACCAGGTCGCGGGCCAGGATGTCCAGCTCCACGCGCTTGGCCTTCAGCTCCTCCGTGTTGCGCGCCGCCACCAGCCAGTCGCGCTGCTCGTCCATGATGCGGCGCAGCTCGTCCTCCGTCAGGCCGCTGGAAGCGGTGACGGTGATGGACTGGCGCAGGCCCGTGTCGCGGTCGCGCGCGGACACGGACACGATGCCCTCCGCGTTGATGTCGAACGTCACTTCGATTTCCACCTGTCCGCGCGGCGCCTCGCGCAGGCCGGTGAGGAGGAACTCGCCCAGCAGCTCGTTGTGGTGCGCGAGCTCGTGCTCGCCCTGGAGCACCATGATCTTCACCGTGCGCTGGAAGTCCTTGGAGGTGGCGAACACCTCCGTGGCGGACGTGGGCACGGTGGTGTTGCGCGGAATCAGCCGCCGCACGTAGCCGCCGGCGATGGCCACGCCCATGCTCTGCGGCGTGACGTCCAGGAGCAGCAATTCGCTCTGCTGGCCCACCAGCGCGTGCGCCTGGATGGCGGCGCCCAGGGCCACGACCTCCTCCGCGTGCACGCCCTTGCAGGGCTCGCGGCGGAAGTACTGGCGCACCTGCTCCACGATGCGGGGCATGCGCGACATGCCCCCCACGAGGATGACCTCCTTCAGGTCCGAGGGGCGCACCTTCGCCTCGCCCAGCACCTCCGACGTGATGCCCACCAGGCGCTCGCCCAGGTCCGCCGTGAGTTCCTCCAGCTTCTCGCGGGTGAGCGTGGACTGCAGGTGCAGCGCGGCGCCTCCGCCCGGCGGCGTGCAGATGAAGGGCAGGTGCACCTGCGTCTCCTTCACCGACGACAGCTCCACCTTCGCCTTCTCCGCGGCGTCCTTCAGCCGCTGCAGCGCCATGCGGTCCTTGCGCAGGTCGATGCCGTGCTCCTTGGCGAAGCCGAACACCATCCACTCGATGATGCGGTGGTCCCAGTCCTCGCCGCCGAGGAAGGTGTCACCGCCGGTGGCCACCACGTCGAAGATGCCGTTGTTGATCTCCAGCACCGACACGTCGAAGGTGCCGCCGCCCAGGTCCAGCACGGCGATCTTCCCGTTCACCGTGCGGCCGAAGCCGTAGGCCAGCGCCGCCGCGGTGGGCTCGTTGATGATGCGCAGGACGTCCAGCCCCGCGATGCGGCCCGCGTCCTTGGTGGCCTGGCGCTGCCCGTCGTTGAAGTAGGCCGGCACGGTGATGACGGCCTGGGTGACGGGCCGGCCGAAGTGCGCCTCCGCGTCCGCCTTCAGCTCCGCCAGAATCATGGCGCTGACCTCCGGCACGGCGAGGTCGCGGCCCGACAGTCGGATGCGCACGTCGTCGTGCGCGCCGCACACCACCTGGTACGTGAGCGCGCGCAGCGCGTCCTGCACCGGGTGCGAGGAGAACTTGCGGCCGATGAGGCGCTTGGCCGCGGACACCGTCTCCTGCGGGTTGGTGATGGCCTGGCGCTTGGCGATGCCGCCCACCAGCCGCTTGCCGTTCTTCGACACCGCCACCACGGACGGCGTGAGGGGCTGGCCGGTGCGGTTCTTGATGATGACGGGCTGACCGTCCTGCACCGTGGCGACGAGGCTGTTCGTCGTCCCCAGGTCGATGCCAATCAGCGGTTCGGGCTCAGCAGCCATGGGGAAGCCTGCACCTCATCACGTGAACGTCCAGCGCAGCTTCTTGAGGCCGGCGCGAGCGTCGGCGTTGTCGGGATCCAGACGCGCGACCTCCTCGAAGTGGTGCTTGGCCTGCTTCTTCTGCCCCGCCACCAGGAGCACCTGGGCCAGGAGCAGCTGGTAGTCCGCGCGCCCCGGCTTCAGCTCCACCGCGCGCTGCGCGAGCTTCAGCACCTCCTGCGCGTCCTGCGCCAGCTCCCGCCCCACGCGCGCCGCCTGGAAGGCCGCCTCCGGGTTGTCCCCGTTGAGCGACACGGCCAGCTTGTACGCGGCCTGCGCGCCGGTGAAGTCGCCGCGCATCTCCAGCTCCTGGCCGCGCTCCACCTCCGCCTGCGCGCGCGCCAGGTCGTGCTTGCGGCGCGCCTCCACCAGCAGCTGCGCGACCTCGCGGTTCTTCGGGTCCAGGCCCAGCACGTGGTTGAACTCCTGGTACGCCCGCTCGAAGTCCCCGCGCGCGGTGGCCGCCCTGCCCCGGGCGATGAGCTCCGTGAGCTTGTGGCTGCGCGCCATGTACGGGTGGCGCGCCAGGCGGGCCTGGCGCTCGGCGCGGCGGGCCTCGGACTCCGTGTCCTCCGGGGGCGGCGCGGCGGGAGGCGGCACGGTGGCGAACGACCCCGACGGCGGGCGAGCGCCCGAAGCGGCCGGGGGCGACACCGCCGCGAAGCCGCCGCCAGACACCGTCCGAGGGAGCACGGCGGCCGGAGGAGGTGTCGTCGGAACGCGAGCGGGCGGGGCCGGGGGCGGCGTCGCGGAGGCGCGCGGCGGCTCCTGGCGGCTGAGGGCGTTGTGGGCGTCCGTGAGGCGCTTGAAGATGCGCTCCAGCCGGGCGCGGAAGCTGCCCAGGTTCTTGCCGAAGTAGCGGTCCGGGTGGAAGCGGCGGGACGCGTTGTAATACGCCTGCTTCACCTCCTGGGGACTGGCGCCCGGGGCCACGCCCAGCACCGCGTGGTGATCCATCTTCTCCAGCGAGCGCTCCATCTCGATGATGTCGCGCTTCTGGTCGGGCTCCAGGTCCACCTCCTCCGACAGGGCGGCGTCCACCACCGGGGCGACGGGCGGGGCGCGCTGCACGACGCGGGCGGGCACGATGGCCCCCTTGGCGCGCAGCGCCAGCAGCACGGCGATGGTGCGCGCCTCGCCCAGCGAGGAGCGGGACAGCACGGCGTCGATGCGCTCGACGCGGCCCACCAGCGCCAGCACGGAGCCCTCCTCCGGGCTGAGCTGGAGACGGGCCGGGTCCAGGTGGGGAACCGTGGCGATGTGGTCGGTCCTGCCCCCCAGGCCGACGATGGGGTTGGGCGCGCTCAAGGTGTCAGTTCCGCGGGCTGGCGAATCCCCAAGTGTAGGTGTCCGGGAAGCAGGGCGTCAAACCTCCCGGCACCGTCAAACCGCTCCCCCCTTCTACAGCGTGGCGAGGACACGCTGGAGGATGCCCAGCGCTTCGTCCAGCTCGCTCCGGGTGATGATGAGGGGCGGGGCGAACCGGAGCGTCACCTCCCCGGCGGAGTTCACCAGCAGGCCGGCCTCGCGCAGCTTCGCGATGACGGGGGCGACCTCGCGGTCCAGCTCCACGCCCAACAGCAGCCCCTGCCCGCGCACGGCCTTGATGCGGCCTTCCGGCAGCGCCGCCTGGAGCGCGCGCGCGCCGGCGAGGAAGTGCTCCCCCTTGGCCTGGACCTCGGCCAGGAAGCCGGGCTCGCGCATCAGCCGCAGCACCACGTTGCCCGCGGCGGCGGACACCAGGTTGCCGCCGAAGGTGGAGCCGTGGGTGCCCGCGGAGAGGCTGACCGCCAGCTCCTCGCGGCAGAGCATGGCGCCCATGGGAAGCCCGTTGCCCAGCGCCTTGGCGATGCTGATGGCGTCCGGCCGGATGCCGTGGTGCATGAAGCCGAAGGGCTGGCCGGTGCGGCCCATGCCCGTCTGGACCTCGTCCACGAGCAAGAGCAGGCCCTGCTCGTCACAGAGGGCGCGCAGCCCCTGGAAGTAGCCCGGGGGCGCCATGCGCACGCCGCCCTCGCCCTGGATGGGCTCCACCAGGATGGCGGCGGTGGACGGCCCCACGGCGCGGCGCACCGCCTCCAGGTCGCCGAAGGGCAGGTGCCGGAAGCCCTGGGGCAGCGGCTCGAAGCCGGCGTGGTACTTCGGCTGGCCGGTGGCGGTGACGGTGGCCAGCGTGCGGCCGTGGAAGCTCTTCTCGAAGGTGAGGATCTCGAAGCGCTCGGGCTGGCCCCGGTCCTTCATCACCTTGCGGGTCAGCTTGATGAGGGCCTCGTTGGCCTCCGCGCCGGAGTTGCAGAAGAACGCGCGCGGCAGGCCCGCCCAGTCGGTGAGCTGCGCGGCCAGGTCGATCTGCGGCTGCGAGTAGAAGACGTTGGAGACGTGCCACAGCGTGTCCAGCTGCGCCTTGGCCGCCGCGACCACCTCCGGGTGGCAGTGGCCCAGCGCGCAGACGGCGATGCCGCCGATGCAGTCCAGGTACGCCTTGCCGTCCGCGTCCCACACCCGCGTCCCCTGCCCGCGCACCAGGGCAATGGGTTGCTGCTTGTAGTTCTGCAGCAGGTGCTGCTTCGCCTTCTGGATGAGGCTCTCGTTACCAGGGGCGGATGCGGGGGACGGCGTTTGCAAGGTGGTGTACCTCTCTCTGCCTGATGACGCGGTGGGACGACGCGCGGACCCTAGCGCGCTAGAGGATGTAGCGCGACAAGTCCTCGTCCTGGACGATGGCGGCCAGGCGCTCGCGCACATAAGCGGCGTCCACCTGGAAGTCGCGCGGGCCCATTTCGCTGGCCGTGAACGACACCTCGTCCAGCAGGCGCTCCAGCACGGTGTGCAGCCGCCGGGCGCCGATGTTCTGCGTGCGCTCGTTGGCCTGCTGGGCGATGCGGGCGATCTCCGCCACCGCGTCGTCCGTGAAGGACAGGCGCACGCCTTCGGTGCCGAGCAGCGCGGTGTACTGGCGCATGAGCGAGTTCTTGGGCTCGCGAAGAATCCGCACCAGGTCGTCGCCGGACAGCGGCTCCAGTTCCACGCGGATGGGGAAGCGGCCCTGGAGCTCCGGGATGAGGTCCGCCGGCTTGGAGACGTGGAAGGCGCCCGCGGCGATGAAGAGCATGTGGTCCGTCTTCACCTGGCCGTACTTCGTATTGACGGCCGAGCCCTCCACGATGGGCAGGATGTCGCGCTGCACGCCCTCGCGGGAGACGTCCGGGCCCCCGCCGCCCTTGCCGCCCTCGCGGCTGGCGATCTTGTCGATTTCGTCGATGAAGACGATGCCGCTGGACTCGGCGCGCGCCACGGCCTCGCGCTGGACGCGGTCCGGATCCACCAGCTTCTGCGCCTCTTCCGCGCGCAGCACCTGGAGCGCCTCCGGCACGCGCAGCTTGCGCTTCCGGGTGTTCTTCATGCCCGGCATGTTCTTGAACAGGTCCTGGAGGTTGACGCCGATCTCCTCCATGCCCTGGCCGCTGAAGTTGCGCATGAACGTGGGGGAGCTCTCGTTGGTCTCCACCTCCACGGTCTGATCATCCAGCGTGCCGGCGCGCAGCTGGGCGCGCAGCTTCTCCCGCTCGCTGTCGCCCAGCGGCGCGGGCGCCGGGGTGGGCGGGGGCGAGAAGCCGAACGGCGGAGAGGACGTGGTGCGCGCCTGTCCGCCGTTCTTGATGAGCTCCATCAGCCGGTCCTCGGCCAGCTCCTCCGCGCGCGGCTTGACCTTCTCCGTCTCCTCCTCGCGCACCAGCGCGATGGCGGCTTCGACGAGGTCGCGGATCATCGACTCGACGTCGCGGCCCACGTAGCCCACTTCGGTGAACTTGCTGGCCTCCACCTTGACGAAGGGGGCCTGGGACAGCTTCGCCAGGCGCCGGGCGATCTCCGTCTTCCCCACGCCGGTGGGGCCGATCATGATGATGTTCTTCGGGTAGATCTCATCCCGCAGGTCGTCCGGCACCTGCTGGCGGCGCCACCGGTTGCGCAGCGCGATGGCGACGGCGCGCTTGGCGTCGTTCTGCCCGACGATGTAACGGTCCAGCTCGCTGACGACCTCGCGAGGCGTGAAGGCGGACAACTTGCGCGATTCGGCCACGGGGCGGTCCTCTCAGAGCTCTTCGTAGGAGACGTTGGCGTTGGTGTAGACGCAGATGTCCGCGGCGATGGCCATGGCCTGCGTGCAGATGTCGCGGGCGGACAGGTTCGAGTGCGCCTGGAGGGCGCGCGCGGCGGCGAGGGCGTAGTGGCCCCCGCTGCCCACGGCGGCGATGCCGTGGTCCGGTTCGATGACGTCACCCGCGCCGGACAGGATGAAGGTCTTCTCCTTGTCCGCGACGATGAGCAGCGCCTCCAGGCGGCGGAGGAAGCGGTCGGTGCGCCAGTCCTTGCCCAGCTCCACGCAGGCGCGGGCCAGGTTCTTCTGGTGCTCCTTGAGCTTGGCCTCGAAGCGCTCGAAGAGGGTGAAGGCGTCCGCGGTGCTGCCGGCGAAGCCGGCGAGCACCTGCCCCTCGCCGAGCTTGCGCACCTTGCGCGCCGTGTTCTTCATGATGGTCTTGTCGAGGCTGACCTGGCCGTCGCCCGCGATGACGACCTTCCCGTCGCGGCGGACGCAGAGGATGGTGGTTCCGTGGAACATGACCGGGGGTTTAACAAGACCACCCGGCCGCGACCCACAAAAACCGCGCGGCTGTCCGCTCCCTCACCCTGCGAAGGCGCTCAGGCCGCGGTCGCTTTCATCCAGCGCCCCACAAGCTTAACCAGGAGGCCCTTCTTCGCCTTCACCGTCTTCGCGTCCGGCAGCGTCACCACGCCCCGGTCCGGGGCCAGCCACTCCACCAGGCCCGAGTCGTCCTCGAAGGCAAAGCCCTTCGTGTCCTTCACCTTGGCGCCCCGGTGGAGGATGACCTGGAAGATGCCCTTGGGGGCCAGGCGGAACGTCACGCGGTCATCCCCCGAGTGCACGAAGCTGGGGGCCTTCCATTTGATCCGCTCGGTGATGCTGTCGTCGGAGGCCAGGATGGCCGCGCGCACGGCTTGAATCTCCGGCTTCAGCGGGTGCTCGAGCTCCGCCATGAACTGCTCGACTTCATCGCTACGGTTGGCCACGGCCTCACCTTTCCGATGATTCACTGTCGTCACCAGGGGCAGCCAGCAACAAGGCTCTCATTCCTCTCATGTGCTTGAAAAAAATGCAAAGACATTACAAATTCAGCAACACCCAGGAAAACCCTTTCAATTGCTGGCACGGAGACATAGCCTGCCGGTTCTTGAGGTCCGGGACCTCGTTCATCTCAACCAGGGAGATCAAGAATGAATTCACAGTTCATGGGGACGGCAATTGCTTCACTCCTGTTCGTCGCGTGTGGGGCCCCCGAGGGTGACGTCGCAGGCCAGGAGATTGGCGCGATCGAGCAGAAGTCAATTGCTGGTGAGCCGCTCGTCTCGGGTTGGCAGAACGGCGATTGGATTCAGACCATCTACGCGGACGGGAATGGCTATATCACCCAGCGAGGCCCTGGCTTCGACTGCTGGAGTGTAGGAGACAAGAGTTTCCGCAACCTGGTGAAGACGGGAACCAATTCCTATTCGGGTGAGTGTGGCCTCTGCAGTGGACTCAGCGTGACCTGGCACTCCGTCGCAATCGTTGTCTCCTCGGATGGGCTTTGGATGACGGAGACCTGCGGGGGCTCAACCTCGTCCTGGTACAAGGTTCCCTAAACCAACGGTCATGAATCTCAAACGACCTCAGGCACTGCGCCTGAGGTCGACTCGGCTGATTGAGTCGGGCTCCAGAGATACAGCGTGCGCGTAGGCATCGGAAGGTCGGCCGTCTTCCGCCATTCCCAGACAGATTGCGTATCCTGCGTGCGCTGGTTTGATTTCGCTCTGCTTTGTCCGTCACGCGAAACGGACGCGCATGGGTTTCTGCTCCGGGGCGTGAGGCGCCCGCCGCGGAAGTTGAGGAACAGCGCGTCCGGGTCCTGCCCGTCATGCACCGTCGCCAGCAGCTCGCCGCGCCGCTCCTTGCTGCCCTTGCCCATCACCCGGACGATGCGGCTGCTGCGCTCCACGCCCAGGAGGTCCAGGCCGCACAGCTCGCTGATGCGCAGGCCTCCGCCGTACAGCATCTCCAGGATGGCCTTGTCGCGCAGCCCCAGCACCGGCAGCGGGGACAGGGTCGACATGGTCGGGGAAGCCTGGGGGCTCCCCGAGCCTCGCAAGATTCGCGTCGCTCCGCGAGCCCGCCTACTTCGCGGGCGCCGGAGCGGGCGTGACTGGCACCACGGGAACGGCCCCCGCCGGCAGCTCGGTGGGCACCAGCTTGGGCAGGAGCACGCGGCAGGCGTCCTCGGACAGCCAGTGGTACGTGCACAGCCACTCCGTGACGGGCACGCGCACCTGCCAGCCCAGCACGAAGAGGATGAGCAGCGTGAGCCCCAGGCGGGCGCCCAGCGACATGCGCTCCGCCTCGTCGTCGTCCTGCGTGTGGCGCAGCGCCCCGCGCACCAGGTCCACGTGGTCCACGCGCGCGTTGCTCGGCAGCTTCGGCTTGCGGGTGATGAGCGTCGCCACGCCGCGCGTGAGCATCAACCGGTCATTGAGCGCCCAGCCGGAGCCTTCCAGCAGCAGCGCCAGGTTGCGCCTACGCAGCTTCAGCCAGCCCAGCAGACCCGCGGGCGCCATCACCACGATGGCCAGGATGGTCGCCGCGGTGATGACGTCCACCAGCGTGAGCGACTTCACCTGCGTGAGGATGAACGCCAACGAAGAGCCCAGCGCCGCGAACGCGATGCCGCCCGCCGCGAGCACGCCCGCGATGCCGCCTCCCGCCGGAGCCGCCGCGGGCGCCGCAGCGGCCGCCGGGGCCGCCGGGGGCGGAGGCGCCGTCACCGTCTGCTTGTAGCCGGACTCCAGCGACGCATCGAAGTCCTTCTCCCCGGACGCGGCCAGGCCCTCCACCTTGCTGGTGATGAACGCGCCGATGCGCATGAACGGCATGGTCATCGACTCCCAGAGCGACACGGGCTGCCGGATGACCTGCGTGACGATGGCGTCACTCTCCTTGCCGTCCACGTCGTAGAACACGCCGCGCTTGCCCACGACGAGCTCCGTGCTGCGGCCGGAGGTGACGGGCACCGCCACCTCGTAGCCGTCCGTCGCGTCGCGCGGCAGCACCTTCACGTAGAGGATGCAGGTGGTCCCCTGCCCCGTCAGCGCCGCGTGCGCCGCGCGGTCCGTCACCAGCACGGACAGCGTGTACTTGCGCCCCGCGAGGATCAGCGTGCCCCGCTCCATCAGCGCCCGCCGCTTGGGCAGGTACAGGTTGGGCATGCTGATGAAGTTGTTGGCGAACTGCAGCAGCCAGCGCTGGTACAGCACCAGCCGCTCCAGCTCCGCGATGACGTCCAGCGTGGGCTTGAGCGACAGGTCCTCGCGGCTCACCGCCTCCAGCGCGTCCAGCTCCTCGTCCGACACGGTGCCCAGCGTGTCCGCCACCGCGTGCAGCGGGCTCGCGTCGCGCTTCGCCTGCCAGGCGAGGATGGCCTCCGCCTTCGCGGACAGCTCGCGCCAGGCCGTGTCCGTCAGCTTCACGCCGTCGCCCAGCAGCGGCGTCGCCACCTCCTGGTGGAAGGCTTCCAGCTTCTCGTAGCCCGCGCCGCGGTACAGCCGCGCCCACACCAGCACGCCAGACGGATCCGGCGGCGCGATGGGCAGCTCGTTCGCGGCCTTCCCCATGGCGCCCAAATCACCCAGCGCGCCCTCCACGCGGTCCGCGCGCAGGCGCAGGCTGGCGGCGGCCTCCGGCTGCGCGGCCACCAGCCGGCACTGCACGAAATAGCCTTCCAGCAGCGGCGCCACGTCGTGCACGCGCTTCGCCTGCTCCAGGCTCGCCGTGCCCCAGGTGAACACGGAGTCCTTGCCACCCAGGTGCGCGAGCAGGGCCGCGCGCTCCTCGCGGAAGCGCTTCACCAGGCCCACGTCCACGCCCGCCAGGCCCGCGCGGTTCGTCACCTGCGGGAAGGCCGCGATGATGGACTGGGCCAGGGGTCGCAGCCGCTCCGGCAGCGACACAGGCGCGATGAGGCCGTCGCCGTTCTTGCCCGCGTCGCGCAGCGCCTTGTCGCTGGTGCGCAGCTGCTCCAGCGACAGCTTCGTGGTGTCCGGGGCGTTGAGCGTGCGCAGCACCAGCTCCGCCGCGGCCTTCAAGTTGTCCGCGGTGTCGGAGAGCGCCGAAAGCTCCAGCACGTCGCTGCCCGCGTCCGCGCCCTTGCGGTCCTTCAGCCGCGCCGCCGTCCAGTCCACCGCCGCGCGCAGCTCCTCCACGCGGATGCGCCGGTTGCCGTCCGCGTCCATCAGCGTGAGGAAGCGCGGATCACACGCGATGCCCTCCAGGGGGCACGCAAGCGCCATCCACTGAGTGGCGGGGATCCTCACCGCCTCGGTGAGGGTGTTGAAGTCAGGGATATCGACCTGGAGCGAGCCGCCGTAGCGGCGATAGACGAGCTGTGCCATTCGGCGCGCGAAGACAGCACACCCCGTCCGGGTGTGCACGCCTCAACATCACGCCGCGCCCGGGAAGGAAGGCCCGGGCGGCCTCCCTTCCCTGGGTCACCCGCTACTGCGCGGTGGCGACGGCGCTGTACACGCCGGGGTTCTGCCCCTGGCCGATGATGTAGACGGCCCGCGCGTCATCCTTGCCCGCGAAGTACACGGGCACCTGCACGCCCTGGTCGAGCGTCTTCCGCGCCCCCGACTTCACGTCGTAGACGGCCACGTCGTAGGTGTCCGAGTCCATGCGCGCGTACGTCGCGAGCACGCGAGCTCCGTCCTCGGAGATCTTGTAGCTGAAGATGCCCTGCATCCACGTCTTCGCCTCGGCCTGCTTCTCCTTCAGGTCCACGGCCTTGAAGTCGCACGCGCGGCCATTGCGGATGCAGTTGGTGCGGAACACCACCGCGCTGTTGTTCGGCGCGAAGCCGTAGCCGAACACGCCCGCCTGCACCTTCTCCGCCTTCTCCTGGCCCAGCGCGTACAGCATCAGGTCCACGGAGAACACCGGCTTCAGGAAGCGCGACAGGAACGCCACGTAGCGGCTGTCCGAGCCCCACACGAAGTTGGGCACGCGGTCCCCCACGCGCCTGGGCGCGCCGTCCGGCAGCGACGCCACGGCGAGGCCCCCCGCGCGCGACGGCTGGTCATACTTCTCCAGGAAGGCCACCGCCTTGGAGTCCGGCGCGAACGCCAGCTCCTCCACGGCCTCGCCCACCTTGCGCCCCGCGCCTCCGGACGCCGGGCCCACGTGCAGGTCGCCCAACTGCTCCGGCTTGCCGTTCTCCGTGCGCGCCAGCCACTGGCCATCCGGCGAGAAGCTGAAGTTCTTCGTGCCCGTGGCCAGCTTCGTGCCCTTCAGCGCGGGCAGGTCCGCCAGGTACAGGTCATACATCCCGCGCACGGCCTCGCTGCGCACCTGGTAGGCCACGTGCTTGCCGTCGGAGGACACCTGGTAGTCGCCCACCTGATCCGCCAGCTTGCGCGGCGCTTCCGTGGAGCCCACCGTCACCGCCGCCAGCCCACCCGCGGCCGACAGCCGGCGCTTGAAGAGCAGCGTCTTGCCGTCCGGAGTGAACTGCGCGGTGCTCACCTCGCCCGCCACGTCCTGGAACGGCCCCTGCGGCAGCTTGCCCAGCTTCAGCGTGCCCGCATCCACGAAGGCCACGTGCACACCGTCCGGGGACGGCAGCAGGTAGCTCACCGCCGTGCCCAGTTTCACCGGTGCCGCGGCCATGTCCGCGAGCGCCAGCACGTTCAACTCACCGGACTGCGAAGCCGGGTTGTAGCCCGTCACGTACAACAGGTGCTTCGAGTCCTGGGTGAACAGCAGGCTGCCCGGCACGTTCGTCACGCCGTCGCCCAGCGCGCGCACGTTGCCGCCCGTCACCGGCACGACGTACAGCGAGCCCACCAGCATCTGCGGCGGGATGCCGTCCAGCCGGGGCTTCTGCCCGTTGAGAAGGAACGAGGCGTACTGCCCGTCCGGCGACAGGCGCAGGTCCGCCGCGCGCCCCGGCACGAGCAACTGCCCCTGCCCGCCCACCACCGCAGTGCCCTTCGCCGCGCTACGGACCGTGTCTCCCTGCGCGGCGCTGCGCTGGGAGGGCGCGGCGTTGTCCTCGCCCTTCTTGCACCCCGACACCGCCAGCAGGGCCACCAGGCCCACCATCCCGGTTCGCTTCATGCGCTCGTCTGTCCTTCCGTCTGGGCGACAACGCCCGCGAGTGGCAGCCAGGCCGCCAGGTCCTGCTTCGCCCGCGCCGAGTAGGCCGCGCGCTTGTCCGCCTTCTTCATCCGCCCGGACAGCGGCGGGAACAGGCCGTAGATGACGTTGGTGGGCTGGTGCGGGTGATCCGGCGGGTGCGCTTCCCCGGTGAGGTGCCGGTACAGCGACCCCAGCGCCGTCGTGGCCGGGGGCGGCACGAACGCACCGCCCGTCAGCCGCGCGTGCACCGCCAGCGCCACCATGTAGCCGCACGCCGCGCTCTCCACGTAGCCCTCCACGCCCGTCACCTGTCCCGCGAAGAACACCCGCCGCTCCGTCTTCAACGACAGGTCCTCCGCCAGGAGGCGGGGCGAGTCGATGAACGTGTTGCGGTGGATCTGCCCCATCCGCAGGAAGTCCGCATTCTGGAGGCCCGGGATGCACGTGCTGAAGATGCGCTTCTGTTCACCCCAGGTCAGACGCGTCTGGAAGCCCACCATGTTCCACGCCGTGCCCGCCCGGTCCTCCATGCGCAGCTGCACCACCGCGTACGGATCCTGCCCCGTGCGCGGGTCCTTCAGCCCCACGGGCTTCATGGGCCCGTAGGCCAGCGTGTCGTCGCCGCGCTCGGCCATCACTTCGATGGGCAGACACCCTTCGAAGTATTTCGGTTCCTCGAAGCTGTGCGGCACCACCTTCTGCCCTGCCTTCACCTCCTGGACGAAGCGGTAGTACTCGTCCTTCGTCATGGGCAGGTTGAGGTAGTCATCCCCCCCGCCCTTGCCGTAGCGGCTCTGGCGGAACGCGATGTCCATGTCGATGGAGTCACCGGACAGGATGGGCGCGATGGAGTCGTAGAAGTAGAGCTTCGTGCCCACGTGGCGCTCCAGGTCCGCCGTGAGCGCCTCCGACGTCAGCGGCCCCGTGGCCACCACCACCACGCCGTCCTCCGGCAGCCGCTCCACCTCACCGCCGACAATCTCCACGCCCGCGCCGGACACCAGCCGGGTGGTGATTTCCCGCGAGAAGCCCTCGCGCTCCACCGCCAGCGCGTCGCCCGCGGGCACGCGGTGCAGATCCGCGCTGGAGAGCACCAGCGAACCCAGCGCGCGCAGCTCCGCGTGCAAGAGGCCAATGGCGCTCTCCGGGTTGTCCGAGCGCAACGAGTTGCTGCACACCAGCTCCGCGAGCGTGTCCGACTTGTGCGCCGGGGAGCGCTTGTGCGGCTTCATCTCCCGCAGCACCACCGGCACGCCGCGCCGCGCCAGCTGATACGCGCACTCCGTCCCCGCCAGGCCGCCACCAATCACCGTCACCCGCTGCTGCTTCACGTCCGACATGCATGCCTCCGGGCCCCCTCGTACCGGGCGCCCAAAGGGCCCTGTTAGCAGAGACACCACGCCCTTTCACGTCCGCCCGCCTGCCCTGCGTCCCACCATGCGTGCGGAATGGGAGGTGAGGTTTCCCCACCTGGGATCCAACCCTAGGTTTCTCGCGGTCTTCGCTCGGGACGGGAAGCGTCCGGGCGAGCGCCCTACAACCGCGAATTGGGGATGGGAGTGACGCAGCCATGAGCCGAGCCGACGACTTGTTGAAGATCCGGGGCCTGTTGCAGGAGCGTCGCAGGACGACCGAGACCGCCCAGGCGGGCGCCCGCCGTGAGCTGGCCGCCCTGAAGGATCAGGAGCGCGATCCCGAGTACGAGGAGCAGGCGCAAGCGGAGCTGGCGGACTACACGCTCTCCACGCTGATTGAAGCGCAGCGCCGGGAGATCATGCTCATCGACGCCGCGCTGAGCCGCATGGAGAACGACGTGTTCGGCGAGTGCGTGGACTGCGGCAACGAAATCTCGCTGGACCGGCTGGAGGCCATGCCCTTCGCCATCCGCTGTGAAGAAGACGCCGCCATCCACGAGCAGGAGACGCGGGAGGCCGCGCGCCACGTGGGCAGCCTGTCCCTCTAGCGAAGCCGTTCAAGCGCTCCCCCGTGCGTCCATCCCGCGCGGGGGAGTCGTGCATCCGGCGGCTACTCCGCGTCGCGCTGGAGCACGATGAAGCGGTAGTTCTGCAGCTCGTTCTCGCCCGCCGTGTAGAGCACCGTGAGCAGCAGATCGTACGGGACCATCTTGTCCGCGATGACCGACAGCTCGTGCGTGAAGGGCGCCGCCGGGTTGCGCTCTTCGATGTACTTGAGCTTCGAAACTTCCTTCTTCAGCTGCGCGTCCAGCCCCGCCACCAGGCGCCCCTGAAGCTGGGACTCCGGGATGCGGCCGTCCTTCAGCCGCACCACCTCTTTGTCCCCCACCAGGATGTTCTTGGGGGTGATGGTGATGGCCACCGTGTCCTTGGGCGAGGCGCGCGTGGACGACACCGGGGGCCGGACATCTTCCGACGCGGTGATGGCCGCGGAAGACGACGCGAAGGACTTCAGGAGGAACACCAGGATGATGGTCATCATGTCCATCATCGCGGTGATGTTGAGCTCCTTCACCTCGCTGGCGGCCTCGCGCTCCTTGCGCTTCTTGCGCGCGAGGGCCCGGCGGTAGCGCATGCGCGCGAGCTGGTCGGCTTCCTCGGCGGACAGGGTCGCGGGTTCGGACATGGCTAGAGGACGCCCAGGGTGACGTCGGGGAAGAGCAGCTTGCGCTCGGCGACGGTGCCCGTCGTCTCACGCAGGGCGTCCATCGTCTGGATCAGCGCCTCGTAGGGGATGTCCGGATCCGCCGCGACGATGACCTTCGTCTCCTGCGGGAAGGCGGCCTTGAGCTTCACCATCTGCGCGTTCAGCGCGGCGAAGTCCTGCGTGCCGTCCGCGCGCAGCGGCAGCGTGGGCGCCCCGCCCTCCGTGACGGGGATCTCCGCGCTGTCGCCCCGGACGATGAGCCCCTTCTGGGAGATGAGCACGGACAGGTTCAGCTTGCGCGCGTCCGCGTCGCCACCCGCCCCCGCGGCGGCGCCGTAGCTGGGCGCGTTCACGTTGAGCGCGCCAAAGGCGGTGAGGCCCGTGATCGACAGCAGCATGAAGATGATGAGGTTCATGAGGATGTCGAGGTACGGGACGATGTTCAGCTCGCCCGCCTCCTCCTCTTCCCTCGGCTTCAGCTTTCGGCGCGAATAGTGGAACGCCATGGCGTGTCCGTGGCCCGTGCTTCCGGGCGGCTCAGGAAGCGGCGCGGACGTCGGAGTCCGAAGGGACGACTTCCAGCGAGCCCCGGCGCGACAGGAGGTTCTCCAGCTTCAGCGCGTTGAGCTCCACCAGCTCCACCATGTTCTTGGCGTAGTTGCTGAAGAACAGGTGCGCCACGATGCAGAGCACCGCGATGGAGAGCCCGAAGCCCGTGTTGTACATGGCCTCCGAGATGCCGTTGGAGAGCAGCGCCTGCTTCTGCTCCGCCGGCACGTTGCCCAGCGCGCGGAAGGTGCCGATGAGGCCCACGATGGTGCCGACCAGGCCCACCAGCGTCGCGATGTTCGCGAGCGACCACAGCCACTGCACCCGGCGTGAGACGTGCGGCGTGTACTCCGCCATCGCCTCCTCCACCGCCTTGGCCACTTCCAGCTCACCCCGGTTCGCGTTGATGAGCCCCGCGCGGATGACGCGGGCCAGGGGCGAGCGCGGCGCCATGCCGCAGAACTTCACCGCGCGGTCCAGGTTGCCGCTGCGGACCATCTTGTGGACCTGCTCGATGAACGCCGTCGCGTTGAGGCGGTAGCGGAAGAGCAGCGTCACCGCGCGCTCACCAATCACCGCCAGCGAGGCGGCCAGCCAGAACAGGTTCACGAACATGAACGGGCCGCCGGCCTTGAACGCGCCGACGATGAAGTCCCCCAGGCCTCCCGAAGAAGCATGGCCCGCTGCTGCGGGAGCGGCCTCGGCCACCACCACACGCAGCAACTCACTGACAGAGGGAATCATCGCGACCGCGTCCTTTCGCTGCCCCCCGCGCGCACCCCTGCCGCGAAACGGGCAGGAGGCATGCTGGCGGGCCGGGAGCAATCCGGACTTCTAGGACTTCGCCCGCGAGGGTGTCAAGCCAGGGGGCAGAGCCTACCCCCCTGGAATGACTGGGCTTTTGCGCTCAGGCTTCCACGGTCGGCGTGGGAGCAGGCGCTCCTTCCGCGGAAGCCCCCGGAATGGCGGGCTCCACCACCTCGCGGCGGTAGTCGCATTCCTTATTGGGGCAGGCGATGTAGGCGCCGTCCCGCTTGGAGAACTTCTGCAGCAGGTAGGGCGACGCGCACTGCGGGCACTGCTCCGCGAGCGGCCGGTCCCACGCGGCGAACTTGCACTCCGGATACCGGTTGCAGCCGAAGAAGATCTTCCCGCGGCCGCTGCGGCGCTCGGTGAGGTACCCCACCTTGCACTCCGGGCAGTTGACGCCAATGGAGATGGGCTTGGACGTCTTGCAGTCCGGGTAGCCCGAGCACGCCATGAAGCGCCCGAACCGGCCGCGCTTGATCACCATGGGCTTGCCGCACTTCTCGCACTTCTCGTCCGTGGTCTCCTCCTCCACGATGACGATCTTGCCCTCGGCGTCCCGCTTGAAGTCCTTGGTGTTCTTGCAGTCGGGGTAGTTCGAGCAGGCGAGGAAGTGGCCCATCTTCCCGAACTTGATGACGAACGGGTTGCCGCACTTCTCGCAGGCGATGTCGGTCTTGATCTCCTCGCGCTTGACGTCGCGCATCTCCGCTTCGGCCTTCTCCAGGGTCTCCTTGAAGGGGCCGTAGAAGTCGTGCAGCACCGTCTTCCAGGACGCGCCGCCGTCGGAGATCTGGTCCAGCTTCTCCTCCATGCTGGCCGTGAACGACACGTCCAGCTCATGGGGGAAGTGCTTCACCAGGAGCTCGTTGGTCATCTGGCCCAGGTCGGTGGGACGGAAGCGGCTCTCCAGCTTCTCCACGTACTTCTTGTCCTGGATGTTGGAGAGGATGGCCGCGTACGTGGACGGACGCCCGATGCCGCGCTCCTCCAGCTCCTTCACCAGCGTCGCCTCGCTGAAGCGCGGGGGCGGCTGGGTGAAGTGCTGCTCGTTGAGCAGCTTGTCCAGCGTGAGGACCTCGCCCTCGTTGAGCGGGGGCAGCTCGCCCACCACGTCCTCGGCGCCCTCTTCACCGGCGGCCTTGGCCTTCTCCGCCGCGGCCTCTTCCTCCGGCGTGAGGCCGGCGCCGTAGACGCCCAGGTAGCCGGGGAACTTCAGCGTGCTGCCGGACGCGCGGAAGGTGGCGCGGCCCGCGGTGATGTCCGCGGCCGTCTGATCATAGACGGCGGGCTTCATCTGGCACGCGACGAAGCGGTTCCAGATGAGCTCGTAGAGCCGGAACATGTCCAGTTCGTCCATGGCGTCGAAGAAGGGACGCACGCGCTCGGGCGGGTACTCCAGGGACGTGGGCCGGATGGCCTCGTGCGCGTCCTGGGCGCTCTTGCGGCTCTTGTAGACCATGGGCTCCGCGGGCAGGTAGTCCGCGCCGTACTTCTGCCCGATGAACTCGCGCACCTGCGTCACGGCGTCGTCCGACAGACGCGTGGAGTCCGTACGCATGTACGTGATGAGCGCCGTCTGGCCCTCCTCACCCAGCGGCACGCCTTCGTACAGCTTCTGCGCCAGCGTCATCGTCTTCTTGGCGGTGAAGTGCAGCCGGTTCGCCGCCTCCTGCTGGAGCTTGGAGGTGATGAAGGGCGCGGGCGCGTTGCGGCGGCGCTCCTTGCGGTCCACCTTCGTCACGGTGAAGGGGGCATCCTTCAGCTCCGCGACGAGCCCGTCCGTGGTGGCGCGGTCCTTGAGTTCCACCTTCTTGCCGTCCACGCGGGACAGCTTCGCCTTGAAGGGCGGCGGCCCCTGCGGGCCCTGCACCAGCGCGTCCAGCGTCCAGTACTCTTCCGGCTGGAAGGCCTTGATCTCCGCCTCGCGCTCGACAATCAGGCGCACCGCGACGGACTGCACGCGGCCAGCGGACAGGCCGCGGCGGATCTTCTTCCAGAGCAGCGGCGAGATTTGATAGCCGACGAGCCGGTCGAGGATGCGGCGGGTCTGCTGCGAGTCGTAGTTGTCCTGGTTGAGCTCACGCGGCTGCGCGATGGCGTCCTGCACGGCGCGCTTGGTGATCTCGTTGAAGGTCACGCGGAGCGAGTCCGGGTGGCCCAGCTCCTCCTTGATGTGCCAGGCGATGGCCTCGCCCTCGCGGTCGGGGTCCGTCGCCAGGAAGACGCGGTCCACCGTCTTGGCCATCTTCTTCAGCTCGTTGAGGACCTTCTCCTTGCCCTTGATGACCGTGTACTCGGGCTTGAAGTCGTCCTCCACGTCGACGCCGATCTTGCTCTTGGGCAGGTCCTTCACGTGCCCCACGGACGCCTTCACCGTGTAGCCGGAGCCCAGGTACTTCTTGATGGTCTTGGCCTTGGCAGGCGACTCCACCACCACCAGGTAGTGCGGCCCCTTGCCACGGCGCTCAGGCACTTCTTCTTCAGCGTCCGCGTCCGCGTCCACGGTGGGGAGCTCGTCGGCGTCCGCGCCACGGCGGCGGGCCGCCGTCTTCTTCTTGGCGGTGACCTTCTTGGCAGCCGTCTTCTTCTTGGCGGCCTTCTTGGCCGCCGGCTTCTTCGCAGCCGCCTTCTTGGGCGTCTCCTCCGCCGCCGCCTCCGTCTGCGCCGCCTGTGTCTTCTTCCGCGTGGCCATGGCTCTCCTACCTCGAACTGCCTCTAGACCTTCTCGTACCGTTTACCCGGGTGCTGGACCACCAGCCCCGACAATTCCAACTCCACCAGGGCGCTCGTGAGCGCCGCGGGCGACAGCGGGCTTGCGGCCAGCACCTCGTCGAACGAACGGGGAGCCCGGTCCAACAGCCCATAGGCCCCGCGCGCTTCCGCCGACAGCGCCTCCCACCACCCAGCATCCCGCCCCGCGGGCACCGCGCGGACCGGATGAACGCCTACAACGGCGCAAATCGATTCCGCGGACGTGCAGGCCCGGGCCCGCCCGTCCGCCAGCAGGGCGTTGCAGCCTGCCGCGGCCGGCTGCCAGACGTCCCCTGGCAGGGCGAACACCGGCCGGCCCTGCGCCTGCGCCGCCTCCGCCGTGTACAGCGCCCCGGAGCCCTCCCCCGCCCGCATCACCAGCACCGCATCCGACGCGCCAGAAATGAGTCGGTTGCGCCGGGGGAAGGTCGTCGTGCTCGCCCGGACTCCCGGCGGCAGCTCGCTGAAGTACACCCCGCCCCGCTCGAGGAAGTGGGGCAGCAGCCGGGCCTGGGCGGGGTCCAACGCGTCCAGCGCGGAGCCCAGGAAGGCCCACGTCTCCGCGCCCACATCCAGCGCGCCCCAGTGGCAGGCCCGGTCCACGCCCTCCGCCGCGCCCGACACCACCCCTACCCCGGCCTCCGCCACCTTCCGGGCGAACGTGCGCGCGAACGGCAGGAAGCCCTGATCCGGATGACGGCTGCCCACCATCGCCAGCCTGCGCCGGGGAGGTCCCGGGTGGCCCAGGTAGAACAGCAGCGGAGGCGCGTCCTCCAGCCCCACCAGCCGGGAGGGGTACGGCGGCGAGCCCGCGAAGGCCACCTGGAGGCCCGATTGGGCACAGGCCTCCTCCGTCCGGGACGCCAGGGCGTCCAGCGATGCGACGGCGGCCAGCCGCTGACGGACGGTCGCGGGCACCGGCACGTCCGCCACCCAGTCCCGCACGGGCACGGCCGCGAGCCGGGACAGCGCCCCACCCGCGAATGCGCGCACCGCATCCAACGTCCGGGGCCCCAGGCCGGCAATGGCCCAGAGCGCCAGGGTGGCGCGCTGCTCGTCCCAGTGTAGGTGCGTATCCGTGTTCGTGTCCGCCATGCCGTCCCCCGCCTGTTTCCCACCTATATAGAGGTGGTCCCGGGAGGGGCGTGACACATAACACCGGTTCTTCGGGGGTCAAGCGACCCGCCCTTCCCGGGCGGGCCGGAATGCAGCATTCCTGCCGATCGCCGCCCTGGGTCAGCGGCTGGCGGTGGGCGTTCCGTCCTTGCGCATGGTGGCGCGGTCGCCCGCGGAGACCTCCACCATGGAGCGGGTCATCAGGCAGTTGGAGGTGCGCTCACGCACTTCCGTGACCATGCACTGGGCCACGGCCTCCCAGGGGTAGGTCTTCTGGCCCTTGCCCGCGTCGCCCATCTTGTAGTCGCTGCGGCCGAGCACATCCAGGCTGGGGTCACCCCGGCGCTCGATGGTGAAGGTGTTGCCCACCTGCACGCCGTCCGCGGTGCCGCGGTCCACGACGACGAAGTTGTGCTCGCCCAGCAGCGTCTGGCCCGGCGTCATCGGCGTGAGCACGAAGCCGGGGATCTCCTTGCTGTTGGGCTTGGGGGAGATGCGCTCCGACAGCTTCTCGCTGGAGGGGCCCACCAGGTCGCCGCGGGAGATGGGGTCCCACGTCTCCATGATGCGCGCGGTGACCACGTCGTTGTTGATGGAGACGACCTGCACCGTGCCCAGCAGCTCCGTGAGGTAGCCCGTGCGCGCGTTCGTCACCGGGTGCTTCACCTCTTCCACGGTGTGGAAGATGACGTAGCGGTCGCCAATCTTGGCGGCGCCGCGCTTCTTGAAGCGCAGGTAGACCTTCTCCGGAGCGGAGAGCATCAGCGCCTCGGAGGTGGAGCCCTCGATGCGGCCCGCCTCGTCCAGCTCGCGCGTCGTCACGAAGCCCTTGGTCGTCACCGGGCTGGACTTGGACGGGTCGTAGCCGATCTTCCCGACCACCGACACCAGGCTGCCGCCGCTCACGTCTGTGGGCGCCGCCACGTCGTCGGAGGGCAGGTCGCCGCCCTCCACGCGCGCGGGCACCTCTTCGCCACCCGGGAAGAACTTCACGTTGTTGCCCGGATAGATCCAGTGCGGGTTGGCGATCTGCGGGTTGTAGGACCAGACCTTGGGCCAGTACCAGGGGCTGCCCAGGTAGCGCTGGGACAGGTCCCACAGCGTGTCGCCCGTCTCCACGGTGTGCACCTGGCCGGGCGCGCTCTCACGGCCCTGCGCGGCGCCGGGGGGCAGCGTGACGGAGGTAGGGCGCTGCTCTACGTCGTCGGAGATGTCCTGCCCTTCCGTTTCGGAGGCGGGCTGGGGTTCCTCCTCCTGCGCGTCCTGGGCGAAAGCCGTCCATGCCGGCGCGACGGTGAGGGGCACGAGCAGGGAGGCGAGGATCCGGGAGCGCATCGGACGACTTCCTTTCACAAAAGGCTTACGGCGAGAGCGCGGCGAGCCGCTGCTCCGCCTGCGTGGCGGCGGCCGTCCCCGGGAACTGGGTGACGACGCGGGTATAGAGGGCTCGGGCATCCACGGCCTGGTTCAGCCGCACCCGGCACTCCGCGAGCCGGAGCATGCCGTCCTGGACGGCATCCCCAGCGGGGTAGTTCTTGATGAGCTTCTCGAACGTCTTGGCCGCGCCGGCCGCGTCCTTGAGCCCCATCTGGCCCAGGCCGCTGAAGTACAGGGCGTTGTCGGCGCGGGGGTGGCGCGGGTTCTCCGCCGCGAAGCGCGTGAGGGTCTCCACGCCGCCTTCCACGTTGCCGGTGCGCAGCATGGCCACCGCGCGCTCGTATTCGGCGTCGAGGATGTCCGGATCCTTCTCCGGCGGCTCCATGCGAGCGGCCGTCGAGGCGCTGATGGAGCCCACCGACCCGGTCCCGTTCGAGCCCTCCACCGGGGAGATGAACATCTCCATCTGGTCCGAGTCCGGCTCCACCACCGCCACCGCCGTGTTGATGCGCGGCGCGGGTTCCTTCTTCGGCTTGAGCCGCACCACCGTCAGCTCCGCGGGCGCCAGGCTCAGCGCCTCGCCACCTTCGGGCGAGGCGGCCTCCGGCTTCGTGCTCGCGGTGGCCTTCGGCGACGCCGCGGCGGGGGCCGGGGTGGCGGCGCGGGCGCGCGAGACGGCGTCGCGGTTCTCCAGCCGTTCCAGGCGCTCCAGCAGCGACGCCTGGGACGCGCGCAGCGTGCGCACCTCCGCCTCCAGCCGGCCCACTTCCGACTGCGAAGCAGCGGTGGTGGCGCAGGCGGTCGGCGCGGACAGCGCGACGGCGGCAAACAAGCGGAAGAGGAAGGGACGCACCGGCACGAGCCTGGACGGAGGGAATTCCAGGTCGAGGATAGGAAGGCCGGTCGGAGACCGTCAAGAAAACGACCCCGGCGGGCCTCCGCTAGAAGCGGTGCAGCACGTAGTTGAGGTGACGCCCGGTGCGCCCCGCGTCCCGGCGGTGGGAGAAGAACCGGTCCGGATCACACGCCGTACAGGCCTGTAGCACGTCCACGTGCTCCGGCGTCAGGCCCGCCTTCAGGAGGGACGCCTTCACTGCACGTGGCAGGTCCAGGTGCGGCTTGTCCCCCGCACGGACGACGTCCGGGCCGAAGCGCGCGCGGAAGCGGTCGCCCAGCTCCGGGGACACCTCGTAGCAGCACGCCTGGATGCAGGGGCCCACCGCCGCCAGCAGGTCCTCCGGCCGGCTGCCCCGCGCCACCAGCGTCTCCACCGTGCGGGCGCTGATCTCCAGGTCCGTGCCCTTCCATCCGGAGTGCACCGCCGCCACGCGCTTGCCTCGCGGATCCACGATGAGCACCGGCACGCAGTCCGCGGTGCCCACCGCCACCCAGCTGCCCTCCCCTTCCGTCCACAGCGCGTCCGCTTCGCCCAGCGTCGGGCGCAGCACGTCGTCGGACTCACCGCGCGCCTCCAGCACCCTGTCGCCGTGCACCTGCGACACCCGGCAGAGCGCGCCCAGACGCGCGCCCGCGGCCCGGGCCAGAAGTCGGTGGTTCTCCTCCACCCGGGAGCGCTCGTCGTTCACGGAGAAGCCCAGGTTCAGCGACGCGTAGGGCCCTTCGGACACCCCACCCGCGCGCGTGGCGAAGCCGTGCGGCACCGGCAGCAGTTCGGACGTGAGGAACACGGGCGGGGTCATGGGTGGATTTCCTATCACCGGGCTCGGTTTTCGGGAGTGCGCCCACCGTGTCACGGGTACAGCCCGTGAAAACAGGAAACCGCCGGGAACCCACACCCTCGTTTCAATATTTCGACACCGGTACGTTTGACAGGGCGTGTCATGCCCCTGACAATTTTCAACACTCCGTCACTCGCGGACAGAACGCGAGTGCACGAAGCACACTGCGCCCCGCACATGGCCCTCGGTTCCGAGACGATTGGCAGGAAGCTCTTGTGGAGCATCGCGCTGCCCGGGTTGGTGGTGGCGCTCCTGGGCGTGGGCCACTTCTCGCGCGAGGCCCGACAGGCAGTGCGGGAAGGCACGCATCTGGAGGCGCTCGCGCTGGCGGAGGCCGTCGCCTCCACCTTCACGCTGCCGCAGGCGCCGGGCGCGGCTCCCCATGGCGCGGTGGCGGAGGTGCTGGCGTCGGACACGCGGCTGTTCCGCTCCGTGGAGGACCTGCGCGTCCTGACGCCGGAGGGGCGCATCCGCTGGAGCCGGCGGCCGGCCGAGCAGGGCCACCCGCACCCGGAGGCCTCGCGGCTGTCCGCGACGGGGCCGGAGACGGCGCGCTCCAGCGACCACGGCACGGAGGTGGTGCGGCCCCTGGGCGGTCCGGAGTGCTCCGGCTGTCACACCGGCGAGGCCGCGCAGCGCATGGGCGTGCTCCAGGTGCGCATGGGTGAGCCCGCGCTGACCCGCCAGCTCCAGACGGTGTTCCAGGACGCGCTGGGCGCGATGGTGCTCTTCGTGGGCATCCTGGGGCTCGTCACCTGGCTGTCCCTGCGCTTCGTGCTCACCGCGCCGCTCAAGCGCCTGAGCGAGGCCATGGGCCGCGCGGCGGACGGCGACCTGCTGGTGCGCGCGGAGGCCCGGGGCACGGATGAGATTTCGCGGCTGGGCGCGGCCTTCAACCAGATGCTCGCGCGGCTCACCTCCATGAAGGTGGAGGAGATCGACACGCACCGCGACCTCCAGCTGGTGAAGGAGAAGCTGGCGCTGAAGGACGAGCTGGAGGAGCGCCTGACGGAGCTGTCGCTGCTGTTCGACGTGGCCCGCTCGCTCAACACCACGTTGGAGCTGGACGAGCTGTTGTCGCGCATCACCCGCATGGTGGTGGAGCGGCTGCACATCCCGGACTTCTCCATCATGCTCCTCAACGAGGAGGGCCTGCTGGAGGTGAAGCACGCGTGGCCGCAGGGCCGGGGCCTGGAGGGCCACACCTTCGCCATGGGCGAGGGCGCGTGCGGCCGGGCCGCCCAGGCGCGCAAGGCGGTGTACCTGCCGGACCTCACGGACAGCACCAGCGTCTTCGCGCGGCGCGGGCTGCGCGGCGGCTCGGAGCAGGGCTCGCTGCTGGCGGTGCCCATGGTGCACGCGGACACGCTCCTGGGCGTCATCAACTTCCAGCGCCCGGAGACGGCGAGCATCTCCGCGGAGGAGATCGAGCTCTTCACCGCGGTGGCGGATCAGGCCGCGACGGCGGTGACGAACGCGCGCCTGCACGCGGAGACGGTGAAGCTCACGCTGACGGACGCGCTCACGGGCGTGCCCAACCGCCGCCACCTCTTCCAGCGGATGGACCTGGAGCTGGCGCGGGCCCAGCGCTTCGGCGTGCCCATGGCACTGCTGATGGTGGACGTGGACCACTTCAAGCGGCTCAACGACCTGGCCGGACACCGCGCCGGGGACGAGACGCTGCGCCGGGTCTCCGACGTGCTCCGGAACCGCGCGCGCAAGGTGGACACGCTGGGGCGCTACGGCGGCGAGGAGTTCGTGCTGCTGCTGCCGCAGGTGTCCAAGGCCACGGCGGTGGAGGTGGCGGAGACGCTGCGCCGCGCTGTGGCGGACTCCGTCACGCTCAGCCGTCCGGGGCTGCCCGGAGGGCACGTCACGGTGTCCATCGGCGTGGCGCACTTCCCCACGGACGCGACGTCGCAGGACATGCTGGTGGACTGCGCGGACTCGGCGCTCTATTGCAGCAAGCGGACGGGCCGCAACCGCGTGACGGCGTTCGAGCCCGGCATGGAGGTCCACCCCGGCCGCGAGCGCAGCATCAGCACGCCGCCCGCGGACGCACCCTCCACGCCGCCCGCGCCCTCCGGCATCGCGAAGGCCTGAGCGCGGGGCGTGAAAGGCGCCCTGCCCTGCGCCTCCGGTCTCCGGTCCCCGAGCAGGGGCCTACCGCCGCACGAGCGTGCGGACCACGGGGAGCATCAGGTCCGCCCACTCCTCGTAGCCCTCCGCGGACGGGTGGAAGCCATCCGAGCAGAAGAAGTCCGGGCGCCGGGGGATCATCTCCCGGCTGGCCGTGTAGAGGTCCACCAGGTGGAGCCCGTGAGAGCGGGCCACGGAGGCGATGGCGTCGTTGAACTGCTCGATGCGCCCTTCGTACAGCGCGCTGGGCACCATCTTCGCCACCGGCGCGAGCGCCATGTCCGCCAGGTTCACCACCACCATGGACGCGCCCGTCTGCTTCAGCCGCCGGGCGATGCGGTCCAGGTCGTCCTGGAACTCCGCCACCTCGGTGCCGCGCCAGATGTCGTTGGTGCCCACGCCCAGGGTGATGAGCGTGGGCTGCAACGCGATGACGCGCTTGAGGGCATTGTTGACGATGTCGCGCACGCGCGCACCGCTCTGCCCCAGGTTGGTATGGCCCACGGGGAGGCCGCCCTTCCGGAGGCGGGAGGCGAGCCGGTCGGGATAGCCCCCGCCCTGCGACGCCCCCACCCCCACCGCCGTGCTGTCACCCAACGAGACGTAGTTGACGCTCATCGACCTTCGTCCACCCCCGTGTTCAAACCGTTGAACTGAATCCCCAGGCCCTGCCGTCCTGCGCTCAGGGCACGGTCAGCGCGCGCAGCAGGCGTCCGCCACCCGGGCCGGCCACGCGCAACAGCAGCGTGCTGCCCTTGGGCGCGGCGCGGATGGCCGCGGCCAGCTCCTTCGCGCTCGCGATGGGCTTCTTGTTCGCCTCCACCACCAGCATGCCCGGCGTCAGCTGAGCGCGGTCCGCGGGCGAGCCCGGGACGATGTCCGTGATGAGGGCGCCGGCGCGCTCGGTGAAGCCCGCCTGGGACGCCGTGCGGGCATCCAGGTCCTGCAGGGACACGCCCACGCGGCGCGAGCTGTCCTGCTCGTCGGTGGCCCCCGGCTTCTTCTTGGACAGGCCCTCCAGGTCCGGCCGGGTGCCCATGGTCACCTTGACGTCCTGCTTCTTGCCGTCGCGGTAGAGGGTCAGCGTGGCGACGGAGTTGGGCTTCTTGAGCGCCACGGTGCGGGTGAGCTCGCTGTCGGAGCGCACCTGCTTGCCGTCCACGGCCACCACCACGTCGTCCGGCTTGAGCCCGGCCTTCGCCGCCGGGGAGTCGGGGGTGATCTGCGTGAGGATGGCGCCCTCGCTCACCGACAGCTTCAGCGCCTGGCCCAGCTCGCGCGTGAGGGGCTGGATGCCCACGCCCAGCCAGCCGCGGGTGACGGCGCCCTCCTTCTCCAGCTGCGGCAGCAGCGCCTTGATGAGGTTGCTGGGCACGGAGAAGCCGATGCCCGTGCCGCCGCCGACGATGGCGGTGTTGATGCCCACCACCTCGCCCTTCATGTTGAAGAGCGGGCCGCCGGAATTGCCGGGGTTGATGGCCGCGTCCGTCTGCAGGAAGTCGTCGTACACGCTGGCGCCGATTTCACGGGCGCGCGCGGACAGGATGCCCACGCTCACGCTGGAGGCCAGGCCGAACGGGTTGCCGATGGCCAGCACCCAGTCGCCCACGCGCACGGCGTCCGAGTCGCCCAGCTTCACGGAGGGGAGCTGATCCACCTTCTCCTTGATCTTCACCACGGCCACGTCGGTGAGCGGGTCGCGGCCCACCACCTCGCCCGTGAACGAACGGCCGTCGTCCAGGCGGATGGTGATGGTGACCGCGTCCTCGATGACGTGGTTGTTGGTGAGCACCAGGCCCTTGGGGTCGATGATGAAGCCGGACCCGGCGCCCTGGCGGATCTGCTCGCGCTCGCTGCGGCCGCCGCGGCCCCTCCCGTTGCCTCCGAAGAACCGGTCGAAGAGCGGGTTGTCCTCCATGCCCTCGGGCATCTCCGGACGGGCCTGCACGTCCACGTTCACCACGGCGGACTTCACCGACTCCACCAGGGGCGCCAGGGAGGCCAGCGACTGGGCCTCACGCGTGGCGGGCTGGAGGTTGCCGGCCTGACCGGAGGCCGCCTGCTGCGTCTTGGGCGCGGGCGGCTGGGGAGCGGGAGCCTGCGCGAGGGCGAGCGTGGGCGACGCCAACACCAGCACGGCGGCCACGAGCTTGCGACGGAACGGAGGGAGCGTGTGGGTCATGGATTCCTCAACCTAAAGCGGAAACGAAGCCCCGCAACCGGAACGACAGTGTCCGGTGACGGAAGGTGAACCCCCGGCCCGGCCGCCTGTTCCCGGACCGCTCAACCGGGCCGGTAGACGCGGTAGTCCAGCTCGGGGAACAGGTTGTTGCGGCCTTCGACGTGGGACAGCCACGACTCGTCCACGGTTCCGGCGCGCACCTGGTCGTGCAGGCGCAGGAAGCGCTGCAGGTGCTCCTTCGTGCGGCGCACGGCGTAGTCCACCATGGTGCCGGTCTTCATGATGAAGGCCCAGTCGGAGGCCTGCGCCAGCAGCAGCTCGCGCGCGGCCTGGTTCAGCGCCCGGCGCTTGAGGGACGGCGCGTCCGGGAAGTCCCGGGCCAGCTCCACCATCTGCCGCGCGGCGTGGTTCAGGTGCCGGTAGATCCAGTCGTTGGTCCCATCCAGCCACATGTTCGCGTAGCCGCCCGCGCCCCAGGAGGACATGGGCGGCGTGGCCACCTGGTTCTCCGGGTGCTCGCGCAGGTCGTCCAGCGGGCTGATGAGCGTGAAGCGGCTGGGGTTGCGCGCGGCCTGGCGGATGAGGGCGTCGATGAAGTGGGGACCCTCGAACCACCAGTGGCCGAAGAGCTCCGCGTCATAGGGCGCGACGACCACGGGCTTGCGGCCGCCCATGCGCGACGCGAGGTATTCGAACTGGCGCTCGCGGTTGAAGAGGAAGTTGCCCGCGTGGACCCAGGCGCGCTCGCGGGCGGCGGCCGGGTCGTAGGGCTGCTTGTCGTTCGTCTTGCCGGTGATGCGGAAGTACTTGAAGCCGGTGTTCTTGCGATCGCCGGTGGGCTGGATGAAGGGCCGGATGTAGTCCAGGTCCAGGTCCCAGCCGATGTCCCGGTAGAACTCGCGGTAGACGGGGTCGCCGGGGTAGCCGTGCTCGGTGCTCCAGACCTGCTGGCTGCTCTCCGGGTCGCGCGCGAAGGCGGCCACGCCGGGCTCGGTGAAGATGGGCGCGTAGGGGCCGTGCAGCGGGCGGGGCGTGGCGTCCGTGAGGGCGTGCGTGTCCGCGAAGAAGTAGCGGATGCGCTCGGCGGAGAGGATGCGCTCCAGGCCCGGGTAGTAGCCGCACTCGGCCAGCCAGATGCCGGCGGGGTCGCGGCCGAAGTTCTGGCGGTAGTGGTTCGCCGCCACTGTCACCTGCGCGCGCACGGCCTCCGGCGTCTGCTGCATGAGCGGCAGGAAGCCGTGGGTCGCGTTGCAGGTGAGGATGTCCAGGTGGCCGGAGTCCTGGAGTCTGCGGAACGCGGCCACCAGGTCGCGCCGGTAGTGGTTGTGGTACGCGAGCCGCAGCGATTCGAAGTGGTCGCGGTGGAAGACGGCCAGCGGGTGGAAGGTGGGGTCGTCCCGGGTGCGGTGCACCTCGCGGGCGCCCAGCTCGCAGAGCGAATCCAGCCGCCGGGCGTAGCGCTCCCGCAGCAGCTCGTCGTTGAGCATCGACACGAGCGTGGGCGAGAGCGTCATCGTCACCCGGAAGGGGACGCGGTCCTCGACCAGTCTGTCGAACACGCGCAAGAGCGGCAGGTACGTCTCGGAGATGGCTTCGTAGAGCCAGTCCTCTTCGAGGAAGTCTTCGTATTCGGGATGGCGGACGAACGGCAGGTGCGCGTGAAGGACCAGCGCGAGGGAGCCCAGGCTCATAGGTCGGTCGGAGAGGCCGTACGGGTTCACTTCCGTCCACGGCGCGAGGGCCGGGACCTGGTGGAGGACTTGGAGCCCGAGGGCTTGGGCTCCGGTGGGTTCTGGGCCGCCTTCGAAGGCGCGGCGGGCGGGGACTTCACGGCGTCCGCCTTGGGAGCCACGGCGCTCGGAGCCGCCCGAGACTCCACCTTCGGGGTCGGAGCCGTGGGAGCCTCGGCCTTCGCGGGCGGAGTGCTCGCGGGCATGGCGGCCGGAGCCTCGACTTTCGCGGGCGAAGGGCTCACGGGCACGGAGGCCAGTGCAGCCCGTCGCGCGGCCTCGCGGGCCTTGTCGAGGGCACGCTGTTCGGACGCGGAGGGACCGCGCGCCACGCTCAAGGCCCACGGGTCCTTGGGAGGCTCGGGCTCCGTGGGCCGCCACGAGTCCGTGGAGGCCGTGCCCTGGGTCGATGGGCCAGATGGGAACGAAGCCTCGGCGCCCACCGGAGCCGATGTCCCGACGGGAGGTGACGACGGGAGGTCCCGCGCTTCAGTCACGTCACCCCGTGAACGCGGCGACTCCGGGGACCAGGCATCCGAGCCCCCGGCCGTACGCGACGCGCCGGGCTGATCCGAAGTGCCCGTGGCGTGATCCGCGGACAGGCAGCGCTGATCCGAAGCCCCTGCTGCCCGAGGCACTGTCAGGTATTGCTGATCCGACGCACCCGTGGCGCGATCCACCGACAGGTAGCGCTGATCCGATGCGCCAGCGGCACGAGGTACGGTCAGGTACTGCTGGTCCGACGCGCCCGTGGCACGATCCGCCGACAGGTAGCGCTGATCCGAGGCCCCTGCGGCACGCGGCACGCTCAAGTACTGCTGGTCCGACGCACCCGCGGCGCGAGGCACGGTCAGATACCGCTGATCCGAAGCTCCCGCGGCCCGAGGCACGCTCAGGTAGCGCTGGTCCGAAGCTTCCGCGGCCCGAGGCACGCTCAGGTAGCGCTGGTCCGAAGTCCCCTGCCCTCCCGCCACGTACCGCTGGTCCGAAGCGCCGGGTGCACGCGGCACCTCCAGATAGCGGTACTCCGAAACGCCGCCCGGCAGCTGCGCCTGTCCGTACCGCTGATCCGAAGCGGCTGGTGCGCGCGGCACCTCCAGATACGGAGACGCCACGTCGTACCGCTGATCCGAAGCGCCCGGTGCGCGCGGGACTTCCAGATACGGAGACGCCACGTCATAGCGCTGGTCCGAAGCGCCCGGAGCCAACTCCACGGCCAGATAGCGCTGATCCGATGCCCCGGGAGCGCGCGATGGGGCCAGCACCGCGCCCTCACCCAGCGTCGCCTCCCCCACGCGCGCATACTGCTGGTCCGACGCCCCCGGCGCTCGCGGCGCGCTCTCCAGATAAGCCTCTTCCACGTAGCGCTGGTCCGAAGCCCCAGGGACGCGCGGCGCATCGACATAGGCCTCGGTGCGCTCGCGGTGGACCTCCGGCACGTCCACCACCCCGGCGCTCCCAGGCAACTGCACCCGGCGCCAGGTGACGTATTCGCGCTCCTCCACCCGGGGAACACGCGCGGACGCCGCCGAGGGGACTGCTTCGCGCAGCCGGTCCACCACCGGCGGAGGCGGCATGCGCAGGAACCGGATGGACGTGTCCGCCGACGGCCCCGCGGGCGGCAGCGTGGCCCGATTGGACGAATGTCCAATGCGGCGCGACCGGCCATCCGAGCCGACGAAGTGCGCCTCCACCCGGTACGTGCGCCCGGGCGTCATGCCCTGCAGATAGAAGCTGCGCGACTCCAGCGCGAAGTCCACCTCGCGCGACACGCCCTCGCCGTCGAACACCTTCAGCACCGCACGCGGCGCCGGCAGCTCGTCCAGCGCCCGGTTCCGGCTCGCGTCGCTGAAGTCCCAGAAGACGAAGAGCGTGTGCGGATCCCTCGCGAGCAGCACCATCGCGTCGTCCTGGTAGTCCAGGGGCAGCATGGCCAGGTGCTCGTCGCGCTCGGGCGACGCGTCCGCCGGAGGAAGGCGCGGCGCCTGCTCCTCCAGGAGGTGATGGCGGCGCGCCTCCTTCTCTCCCGCCATCTTCGTCACGAAGAACCCCTCCACCAGGGGCTCGGCGGCATGCGGCGGCTCGCTCGCGGGCGCGGGCTTCGCGGCAGCGGGCGAGTCCCCCTTGGGGGAACTCGACGGGCGCGGCGTGGGCGCTTCCGGCGACAGGGGCTGCGTGTCCTCTTCGTCCGGGTCGCGGCGCGCCTTCACGCGGGCGGGGAACGTCACCACGCGCGCGGGCCGGGTCCTGGGGCCGCTGCCAGGCTGCGTGATGGGCTCCTCGGAAAGTTCTCGTGCCTGCGGCGCGGCGGCGCTCTCGGGCGGAGGCAGGGGCACGGACTCGGACGCCGGGCCCTTGGCGTCACGGGAATCCGCCGGGCCGGAATCCAGGGCCTTCTCCTCGCCACCCACGTCACCGGAGCCGCGCCGGGACGTCGCCAGGCCGGCCATGCGCGCGAGCCGCCCCAGGGCGGGAATGCGCTCGGCCAGCGAGGAGACCAGCTCCCGCCCGCGGGACGCGCCAGCTCCCTCCCGGAGATATTTCCGGGCCAGCTGCCGCAGGTAGCTCACGGTGACGCCCTTCCGCTCATCCATGGACACCTCGCCTCGTTATGACGCGGCATACAGGGGGTCAACGCATCCGTCACGGGATGTGTTGTTCCGCCGACCCCCTTCTTCATCCGTCACGCCCGATGACACCTCACCCCTGTCCAAGTATCCTGCGACCGCTTGAGTGACCTGCCCAGACTTCTCCTGTGCAGCTTCGACGTCATCCCCGGCCCGTCTGGCTCCTCACGCCGACTGACCGAGTATCTGAAGGCGTTGCCTGATCGCTTCTCAGTGGTGGTGCTGTCGGCGAAGACGCCCGACCACTCCCATATCGAGAAGTACCAGGGCGCCCGGCTACTCCGCGTCCCGGTAGGCTCCGGGGACCTGGCGTCGCGCATCCAGTCCTTTGAACGGGCCGTTCGCCGCCAGCTCGAAAGCGAGGACTACGCCCTCGCCCACTTCACGGACCCCTTCGGGGGGTACGCGCTGTGCGAGCTGAAGGCGGACTACGGCTACCGCCTCATCTATGAGGCGCAGACGTTCCCGTCCCAGGAGCTGCGCTACACCCATCCCCAGACGGACGGCGACCGCCGCTTCCTGTCGAAGATCCGCCGCCAGGAGCTGTTCTGCCTGATGAACGCGGACCTCGTCGTCACCGGCTCGCAGACGACGCGCGCGTTCATCCAGGGGCTGGGCGCGGCGGAGGACCAGCTGCGGACGATTCGCGCCCCCGTGGACCTGAAGCCGTACGACCCGGAGGTGCTCGGCGCCCCGGACGGCTCTCCGCTCCGGATGATGTACCTGGGCAGCCACGTGGGCTGGCAGGGCCTGCCCACCCTCCTGCGCGCCACCGCGCTCGCGGCCCAGCAGGTGGACGTGCGCCTGACGCTGGTCGGCGCCCACCATCCGGACTGGAAGCCGCACCTGGAGGACCTGGTCAACGACCTGGGCATCAAGGAGAAGGTCGACTTCCAGCCGCCCGTCGCGCACGACGACCTGGTCAAGGTGCTGGCGCTGGCGGACGTGGGCGTGCTGCCGCTGGACGACTCGGAGCGCAACCGGCTCCAGGGCGGACCGCTGGCCAAGGTCTCCGAGTACCTGGCCGCCGGCCGGCCGGTCATCGCCGCGGACCTGCCCGTCACCCGCGAGCTGATTCCGAAGGACGCGGCCATCTTCTTCCCCCCGGGCGACAGTCGCGCCCTCTCCGAGCGCATCCTGGACCTGGCGCGCGACGTGCCCCGCCGCGTGGCGCTGGGCAAGGCCGGGCGCGCGTTCGCGGAGAAGGTGCTGGACGCGGGCCTCATCCGGGGCCAGCTGCTGGACCTCTACGACTCGCTGCTGGAGAAGCGCGGCCACGGCCCGGTCGAAGCCGCCAGCGAGCCGCCCGACGTCACGATGACGGGCACGCCCACGAACCGGCTCGCGAGCCTGGGCATGCCGGAGGCGTCCCAGCCCGCTCCGGCGCCCAAGCCGCCCGCGAAGCCCGCCGTCCAGGCCGCGTCCGACGAAGCCGACCCGCCCCCTACGAAGGAAGGCCCGGAGGACGCGCCCGTGGTGATGGGCATGGCCCTGGACGACGGGATGGACACCCGGCTCGTCAAGACCGAGCCGGACATGCGGCCGGACGAAGTGCCCATGGTCATGGGCCTGCCGCTGCGCGAGTCCGCCACGGCCGCTCCGGCCCCCGCAGGCAGGGAAGCCACGCCGCCTCCGGAGCCCGAGGCCGCGCCCCAGACGACCGACGACACCGCGAAGACGACGCTCCCCTCCTCCCCCGCGAAGGACGGCGAGCCGGAACCGCTGGGGGGCCGTGGCTCGGAGCCGGCTCCGCCCACGGAGATGGTGACGAGTCCCCTGGTGAAGGCCCTCGGCTTGAAGGAGCTCAGCCGGGACGACGCCGGGGATTCGGATGCGGAAGCCCGCGCCTCCGAGGATGGCTCCTCTGGAGCGACGGCGGTCGTGCGCCGGCCGGTGGAGGTGGAAGAAGACGACTCGAGCACGCCGGCCCCCACGCCCGTCGTGCGCCGGCCCGCCTCCGAGGATGAGGCCCCCGCCCCCACGCCCGTCGTGCGCCGGCCCCTGCCCGAAGACGAACCTCCCGCGGCCACGCCCATCGTGCGCCGTCCCACCTCCCTCTCGGAGGACGAGGAGCGCGCGCCCACGCCCGTCGTTCGCCGGACCGGGGTCATGCGTGAGGAGGAAGAGGCCCCCGCGCCTACGCCCATCGTGCCCATGCGCTCGTTGCTCACCGGGGCGCGAAGCACGAGCGCCAGCCGCGCGCAGCGGCCGCAGGACTCCACTCCCTCTGAACCCCCGCGTCTCTTCCCCACTCCCTCTCCCATGGCCGACGCGGAAAAACCGCCCATCCGTGGCGGCCTCGCCGCGGATCCAGGCCGGCCCGCCTCTCGCCCCCCGGTGCTCGCGGAGTCCGACAAGCCGCCCATCCGAGGAGGCTCCGTCTCCGACGCGGACCGCCCTCCGCAGCTGCCGCCCCGCGCCGCCGCGCCGCCGCCCGTTCCTCGCCAGGGACCGCCCCGGCTGAGCCCCACGCCGCCGGTGCTGAAGCCCTCCGTGTCATCCGACGACGAGCCGGAGGAGATCGCCGCCGACGAGGCCCAGTCCCTGGACGACGACGCCGGCAACACGCCCTCCAACGCCAGCGCGGCGCTGGACGAGGCGGAGGAGATCGCCGCCGACGAGGTCCACGACGCGGACGCGCTCGAAGTGGAGGCCGCGGATGCCGAGGAGGCCGTGGATGAAGGCCCTCCGCCCGCGCCCCCCGACTCCACCCTCAACCCGTGGTTCGCCCAGCTGGCGCACGGGTACTGTCCCCCCGAGGGCGCCCGCTTCGCCCGGCACACCCCGCCCACCAACTTCCCCGGGCGGGATCCGGAAGAAGGCGTGCCCCCCGGGTCGGTCCCGCCTGTCGGGCAGGGAGCGGTTCGCGGCAAGAACTCGTGAGGCAGCCGACCGAGCACCGCTCGGAAACTTCCCAAGCCTTGCGCCCGCCCGATAGGATGTGGCGGTTTTCACTGCACTTTTTGCTGGGTGAAGGGCTTCATGGAGCGTCGCGTCCTCATCGTCGAAAGCCAGAACGACTTCGCACTCAGCATGGCCTCCGTGCTCAAGAGCGCGGGCTACAACACGGCCATGGCCACCACTGCGTCAGACGCGCAGCGGGAATTGGAGAAGCGCCGACCGGACCTCGTGGTCGTGCGCGCGGAGCTGCCGGACCAGTCCGGCTTCGCCCTCTGTGGGCAGATCAAGAAGGGCAAGTGGGGCCAGAACCTGAAGGTCCTCCTGCTCTCCTCCGACTCCGGTGTGGAGGGTCTGAACAAACACCGTGAGACGCCGGCCGCCGCGGACGGCTACCTCGTCATCCCGTTCGAGATGGGCGAGCTGGCCTCCATGAGCGCTGGCATCGTGCCGCCCGGCTCCGACGAGTCCGACGCGGACCTGGACGCCGCGCTCTCCGGTGCGCCGCGCGAAGCCCCGCCGCCCATGCCCGGCGTGCGCACGGGTGCTCCGCCCAAGCTGCCCAAGCGCGAGCGCCGCAGCGCGATGACGGACGAGGACAAGGCCTTCATGGACCGGGCCTTCTCGTCCATCGCGGACCGCAAGGCGGAGCTGCTGGCGGAGTCGCGTCAGCTGAAGCGCCCGCCCCCGCGCCGCGAGCTGATGGGCACGCCCGAGGGCAAGATCCAAATCCTCCGGGACGAGCTGAAGACGCGCGAAGCCCAGCTGGCGCGCCTGTCGGAGATCTGGAGCGTCCGCGAGCGCGAGCTGCTCTCCGTCGAGGACCGCCTCCACGAGAAGGACGTGGAGCTGCAGGGCCTGAAGATGCAGGTCGACGACCTGCTCCGGCGCTTCAACGACGCGCAGCAGTCCATCGTCCAGAAGGAGCGCGAGCACGGCGCCACTGTCGACGACCTGCTCCTCCAGAAGTTCTCCTCGGAGAAGGACCTCATCGAGGTCGTCGCCTCCAAGGAGAAGGACATCAACGTCCTGCGCAAGGAGGTCAACCTCCGCGACGAGGAGCTGTCCCGGCGCGGCGCCGACCTGGAGTCCTGGCGCAACGAGTTCGACAAGCTGGAGAAGCACCTCGGCGTCGTCACGCTGGAGTTCGAGGTCAAGGAGCAGAAGCTCCAGGACACCGTCCGCGCCAACGAGGCGGACATCCTCCAGCTGCGCGAGCGCGGCGACCAGTTCGAGTCCGAGCTGTCCCGCACCGTCAGCGAGCGCGACCAGCGCTATGCCGAGCTGGACGGCGAGCTTCAGGCCCTCCAGGAGCGCCTGACGCAGACGGAGCAGGAGCGCGACGCCACCGTGCGCGGCCTGGAGGCCCGGGCCACGACGGCGGAGGAGCACGCCAGCCGTTCGGACGCGGAGATTGAACGCCTCAACGCCGAGCGCGCCGCGCTGGAGCAGCGCCTCAACCAGCAGGTCGCGGACCTGGAGTCCGACATCGCGCGCGTCACCGGCGAGCGCGACCAGCTCCGGCTGGACAAGGACGCCCTGGAGGCGGACCTCACGCAGCGCGTGGAGGAGCGGGAGGCGAAGATCTCCGCGCTCGACCGCGAGCTGCAGGAGACCATCGCCCGCAACGAGAACAGCGAGGCGGAGCTCAACGCCACCATCCAGCAGCACCGTGAGCGCATCGGTGAGCTGGAAGGCGAAGTCGAGGCCGTCAAGACGCACCTGGAGGACCGCGAGAACGAGCTGAACGCGGAGATCCAGGCGCTGCAGCAGGCCAAGGACGCGCTGGAGCAGGACCTCACCAGCCAGCTGGAGGACCTGCGGGCGGCGAAGGATGCCCTGGAGGCGGACCTCAACGGCCAGATCCAGGCGCTCACCGAGCAGCTGGACGCGGCCCAGCGCCAGGGCGAACAGCTCTCCGCGCGCGTGGCCTCGCTCGAGGACACCGTCGCCCAGCGCGACGGCACCATCGAGGGCCTGCAGACCGACGTCTCCGACCGCGACTCCCGCATCGCCGAGCTGACCGGCAACCTGGAGGCCACGAGCCAGCAGCTCTCCGAGACGCAGAACACGCTCTCCAGCACGGAAGCCACCCTCGCGGAGACGCGCGGCGAGCTGGAGGCCACCAGCCAGCAGCTCTCCGAGACGCAGGGCACGCTCTCCAACACGGAGGCCACCCTCTCCGAGACGCGCGGCGAGCTGGAGGCCACCAGCCAGCAGCTCTCCGAGACGCAGACGCGCCTGGCGCAGACGGAGGAGACGCTCTCCACCACGCGCGGCGAGCTGGAGGCCACCAGCCAGACGCTGGCCACCACCGAGGCGACCCTCGCGGACACGCAGGGCACGCTGGCGCGCACGGAGGCCACGCTCTCCGACACGCAGGCACCCTCTCCAAGCACCGAAGGCACGCTGGCCGAGACGCGCGGTGAGCTGGAGGCCACCAGCCAGACCCTCTCCGACACGCAGGCCAGGCTCGCGCAGACGGAGGAGACGCTCTCCACCACGCGCGGTGAGCTGGAAGCCACCAGCCAGACCCTCTCCGACACGCAGGCCACGCTCTCCAGCACGGAGGGCACGCTCTCGGAGACCCGCGGCGAGCTGGAGGCCACCAGCCAGACGCTGACGGAGACGCAGGCCAGGCTCGCGCAGACGGAAGGGACGCTCGCGTCCACCCAGGGCGAGCTGGAGGCCACCAGCCAGACGCTGGCCACCACCGAGTCCACGCTCGCGCAGACGCAGGACACGCTGGCGCGCACGGAGGCCACGCTCGCCGACACGCAGGCGACCCTCTCCAGCACGGAAGGCACGCTCGCGGAGACGCGCGGTGAGCTGGAGGCCACCAGCCAGACGCTGACGCAGACCCAGGAGACCCTGGAGTCGACGCGCGCCGACCTGGCGAAGGTCACCCAGCACCGTGACGAGCTGGACGCGGAGCTCCACGAGACGCGCGACCTCCTCCAGGAGACCAACGGCCTCCTCGCCCGCACCACCGAGGAGCGCGACGCGCGCATCGCGGACCTGCAGGCGCTCAACGCGGCGAAGGACGCGCTGGAGCAGGACCTCACCGGCCAGATTGGCCAGCTGCGCGCGGACCTGTCGGAGACGCAGGGACTCTACGACGCGGAGCGAACCGCCCACGCGGCGCTCGCGGAGGAGACCACCGCGCGCATCAACGCCCTCACCGGCGAGCGCGACAACCTGACCGCGGAGCTGAACGCCACCTCGCAGCAGCTGGCCGACACGCAGGGCCAGCTCGCCAGCACCCAGGACGCGCTGGCCCGCGAGGAGCAGGCCCACGCGCAGTCCCGCCAGGCCGCCGCCAGCATGCAGGCGGAGCTCACGCGCCAGCTCACCGAGGCCCAGGCCAACGGCGAGGACCTGGCCGAACAGCTCATCGTCACCAAGCACGAGCTGGGCACGCGCGTGTCGGAAGTCACGCAGCTGTCCTCCACGCTCGCGCAGACGGAGGACGCGCGGCACCACCTGGAGGACCGCCTCCAGACGCTCACCCACGAGTCGCAGCGCCGTGAGGAGCTCCTCCAGAACGAGGTCGACACCAAGGGCAAGGAGCTGTCGGACACGCTCCGCAAGCTCACGCACGTGACGCAGGAGAAGATGCGTCAGGCGGAGGTGCTCAACCGCGAGGTCACCACCCGCACGGAGCAGGTGAAGCAGCTGGAAGGCCAGCTGGAGCACCAGGCCTCCGAGGCGAAGAAGCAGGCGGACGCGCTCAACCAGCAGCTCGCCAACGTCTCCGGCGAGCTGGACGGGGCGCGCAAGGCCATCGCGGACCGCGACGGGCAGCTGCAGCAGGCCGCGAACCAGCAGAAGAAGCTCACCAGCGAGCGCGACGGACTGGCCGGTCAGCTCCAGCAGGCCCAGGCCCAGGCGCAACAGCAGGCCCAGCAGGCGCAGGCCGCCGCCGCCGAGGCGAAGAAGCAGTCGGACGACCTGGCCGCGAAGCTCGCCAAGGCGGACCAGCGCATCGCCCAGCTCTCCCAGGAGGCCCAGAAGTTCGCCGCCGACACGGAGGCGAAGCTCAAGGACGCCCAGGCCCAGCTGCAGGCCCGCACCAAGAAGGCCCAGGACCTGGAGCTGGCGCTGGAGAACGCCCAGAGCACCCGCGCCCGCGCGGAGAAGGACCTCAACGCCCGCGTCGCCGCGGCGGAGACCAAGGCCAACGAGGCGGCCGCCAGGCTCGCCACGGCGCAGAAGGAGCGCAAGGACCTGGAGGCCCGTCAGGCCAAGGAGCTGGAGGACCTCAACGCCAAGCAGAAGGCGGAGCTCGAGCGCCGCGAGGCCATCAAGGCGCAGGAAGTCGCCCGCCTCCAGACGTCCGTCCAGGAGAAGAGCAAGGCGCTCAAGGTCGCCGAGCTGGAGCTGGCCCGCTACAAGACCAAGGCCCCGGCTGCCGCCGCCCCCGCCGCGAAGGCCGGCGCCAAGGCCTCCGAGGAAGAGCACCTGGCCGCTACCGTCCAGGCGAACCCGGTCATCCCGGCCGCCGCCAAGCCCCCGGCCAAGGCCGCCGGCAAGCCGGCCGCGAAGAAGGCCGCCGCCGCGCCCACCCCCGTCCCCGTGGACGAGGAGGCCCCGGAGCGCACCATGGTGATGCAGCTGCCCACCGCCCCCGAAGCCGGTGAGGACGACTGGACGGCGCTCGTCGACGAGCTCGACAAGTAGCCCTGCGCCAGGGCCCTCCCCTCACCCGGGAGGGCCGCACCTCCGGAAACGACAAGGGCCCGCGCACTCCGTGGAGTGCCGGGCCCTTCGTCCATCTCAAGACGGTCCTGCGACGGCTATAGCGCCGTGGCCGCCCGCGCCTCTCGGATGAGGTCCCGGAAGTGCAGCGCGCCCACCACGTCCCGCACCACCGACACCGGACGGCCCTCTTCCCGGGCCTGCGCCTGCGCCACCCGCCACCGTTCCAGCAACGTCCGCGTCGCGATGTACGCCAGCACGAGGGGAAAGCCCCCCGGCATCACCACCACCAACACCGCCATCGCCAGCTTCAGCCACGCCCACATGACCCGCGACCTCGTCGTCCTGAGATACGCCCGCATAGATGCACGGTGCATGCCCGCGGTGCGAAAATAATTACGCACTCTGATTCCGCAGGGTTACAGCTCCCACGGCCCTCAAGAGTGCGGACGGCGCCCCCACAACCCTGGCATTTTTGCCGCAGTCGGCGGGAAACCGTCGGTTAAGTTGACGGGCGTGAGCCCCCCTCAACTGACTTCGGAGATCCGCTCGTTCACCAGCGTGGAGGACGCGGCGCGTCGCCTGGAGGCGGTGGGCTACCTGTCGTCCCCTGAAATCGCCACGGCGGTGTTCCTCGCGGACCGGATGGGCAAGCCCATCCTGGTGGAGGGCCCGGCCGGCGTGGGCAAGACGGAGCTGGCCAAGGCCCTGGCACAGGCGTTGGATCGGACCTTCCTCCGCCTCCAGTGCTACGAGGGCCTGGACGAGGCCAAGGCCCTCTACGAGTGGGAGTACGCCAAGCAGCTGCTCTACACCCAGCTGCTCAAGGACAAGATTGGCGAGCTGACCCAGGGCACGTCCACGCTGGCGGAGGCCGCGGACCGGCTCGCGTCCGGCGACGCGGTGTTCTTCTCCGAGCGCTTCCTCCTCCCCCGCCCCATCCTCCAGGCCCAGCTGTCGGACACGCCGGCGCTGCTGCTGGTGGACGAAATCGACAAGGCGGATCCGGAGTTCGAGGCCTTCCTCCTGGAGGTCCTCTCTGACAACGCTGTCACGGTGCCGGAGCTGGGCACCATCCGCGCGAAGCATGTCCCGCGCGTCATCCTCACCAGCAACAACGCCCGCGAGCTGTCGGACGCGCTCAAGCGCCGCTGCCTCCACCTGCACATCGACTTCCCGGACCGCGAGCGCGAGCTGAGGATCGTCCGCTCGCGCCTGCCGGAGGTCCCCCAGGTGCTGGCCGAGCAGGTGGTGGAGGCCGTCGCCGCCATCCGCGCGCTGGATTTGAAGAAGGCCCCGTCCATCAGCGAGACGCTGGACTGGGCGCAGAGCCTGGCGCTGCTCAACGCGGAAGCGCTCAGCGCGGACATCGTCGCCGCCACGCTCAACCTCGTCCTCAAATACGAAGGCGACATCGAGAAGGCCCGCGCCAACCTGCCCACCATCGCGCAGGCCTGACGCAGAGCGCCGCACACGGAGTGCAGATCGTTGGCGTTTCACGCTTTGCGTCCCCAGTGTGCCTGGGTACAAGTCCCTCAGCTGTCCCACCCCTAGCCCGAGAGGAACACCCCGATGAGCTCGACCTCATCCACCGTGCTGCGCGCCGAACACATCTGGCTCGATGGGAAGCTGATGAAATGGGACGAGGGCAACGTGCACGTGATGACGCACGCCCTCCACTACGGCCTGGGCGTCTTCGAGGGCATCCGCGCCTACAAGACCCATGATGGCCGGCTCGCCGTCTTCCGGCTGCGCGAGCACATCCGCCGCCTGCTCGACTCCGCGCACATCATCATGCTGCAGATCCCCTACAGCGAGGACGAGCTGGTCGAAGCCACGGTGGACCTGCTGCGCAAGCAGAAGCAGCAGTTCGCCAACGGCGCCTACCTGCGCCCGGTGGCCTTCATGGGCGACGGCGCCATGGGCCTGGGCGCGGTGAACCCCACCCGCGTGGGCATCACCGCCTGGGACTGGGGCGCGTACCTGGGCGACAAGGGCATCAAGGAGGGCATCCGCGCCAAGGTCAGCTCGTTCACGCGCAACCACGTGAACGTGAACATGGTGCGCGGGAAGATCACCGGCCAGTACGTGAACTCCATCCTCGCCAAGCGCGAGGCGGTGCTCGCCGGCTATGACGAGGCCATCCTCCTGGACATCAGCGGCTTTGTCGCGGAGGCCTCCGGGGAGAACATCTTCCTCGTGAACAAGAAGGGCGTCATCAAGACGCCGCCCCTCTCCTCCCCCGTCCTGGACGGCATCACCCGCGACACGGTGCTGAAGCTGCTACGCGACGCCGGCCACACCACCATCGAGGAGGTCACCGTCACCCGTGACGCCCTCTACATCGCCAACGAGGTCTTCTTCACCGGCACCGCCGCGGAGATCACCCCCGTGCGCGAGGTGGACAACCGGCAGATTGGCGACGGCAAGCCCGGCCCCATCAGCAAGTACGTCCAGGACACGTACTTCCGCGTCGTGCGGGGCCAGGAAGCCCGCTATGCGGACTGGCTGACCTACGTTTGAGGACAGTCGGCGGTCGCGAAGTCCCGGCGGACGGGGGAATCGGGTAGAACCCGTACCCGATGCCTCCCGCCGGCTACGCGTACGAAGACAATCCCTTCAAGCTGGAGAACCCGTCCGTCCTCGACATCGCTCCGGGTGAGCCGAAGTCGCTGGAGGACACGGGCCTGAGGATGGGTCTGCTCGCGGACCTGGGCCTCAAGTTCCTCTACTACGCCGGCACCGGGACGGGCGTGGCCATCGCCGAAAGCATGTGCCTGCCCTGGTCCGGCGTGGTGGAGCACGTGGTGGACTTCCTCGCCGCGGAGAAGCTGGTGGACCTGCGCGGCGGCAAGGGCTTTGGCCGCGCGTCCGTGGAGTTCGCCCTCACGGAGAAGGGCCGCGAGTACGCGCGTGACGCCCTCACCCGCTCCACCTACGTGGGCCCCGCCCCCGTCCCCATCGAGCAGTACAACGCCCTCATCAGCAGCCAGACGGAGGAGACGCCCGTCGTGGGCCAGGAGGACCTGGTCGCCGCCCTGGGCCACCTCACCGTCTCCGCGGAGCTGATGGACAAGCTGGGCCCGGCCGTGAACTCCGGCCGCTCGCTCTTCCTCTACGGCCCGCCCGGCAACGGCAAGACGAGCCTGGCGGAGGCGATTTCCCACATGTTCGGCGGCGAGGTCTTCGTCCCGCACTGCCTCGAAATCGACAACCAGATCATCAAGGTCTTCGACCGCATCATCCACACGCCCGTGCCGCTGGAGATGGGCCGCGACGCCAACGGCCGCCGGCAGACGTTCGAAATGGACAAGCGCTGGTCGCTCTGCCGGCGCCCCGCCGTGGTGGTGGGCGGCGAGCTGACGCTGGAGACGTTGGACCTCATCTACTCGGAGAGCACCCGCTTCTACGAGGCGCCGTTCCAGGTGAAGGCCAACGGGGGCATGCTCCTCATCGACGACTTCGGCCGTCAGAAGGTCCACCCCACGGACCTGCTCAACCGCTGGATCGTCCCCCTGGAGAAGCGGGTGGACTTCCTCACCCTGCACACCGGCAAGAAGTTCGAGATTCCCTTCGATCAGCTGCTCGTCTTCTCCACCAACCTGGACCCCAAGGAGCTGGTGGACGAGGCCTTCCTGCGGCGCATCAAGTACAAGATTGAGGTGGGCAACCCGGACGAGGAGTCCTACCGGGAGATCTTCCGCCGGGTGTGCGAGGCGGCGGGCATCCCCTACGTGGACCAGGCCATCACCTACCTGGTGGAGCACTACTACAAGCCGCGCAGCATGGAGATGCGCTCCTGCCACCCCCGGGACCTCGTGTCGCTCATCCGGGACGCCGCCCGATACCGGCAAATCCCGCCAGCCCTTTCAAAAGACCTGCTGGACCAGGCGTGCGAGGTGTTCCTGGTGAATCTCTAGTCGGGTTTTATTTGTTCCAACTGCGCGGAATTTCTAGACTCCGCGTGCCGTTGTACCTCCCGGCGCAGCCTCTGAGAACCAGCGCCCGGGGCGGGCCGGAGCGAGAAGGAGCCGCAGTCCGTGAAGGAACGCTACCAGGACATCGACGAGAAGAACGAGCAGCTGCGCGAGTACCTTGAGATCTACAAGGGCAAGCCGCCGGCGCGTGAGTACCTCGACCGCTTCGAGATGTCGTGGATCTACCACGACGCCGCGCTCGAAGGCGTCGTGTACACGCACCAGGAGCTGATGGCCGCGCTCTTCCCGGAGCGCACGGCGGCGGAAGCCTCCATGATCCCGGTGGTGCTGGAGATCCGCAACCACAAGGCGGTGGCGGACTTCATCCGCGAGGAGGCCGCGGGCGCGAAGAAGCAGTCCGCGCTCACGCTCACCACCATCAAGCGGATGCACGACCTCTTCCTGGGCAACACGCCGGAAGCCCTGGCCGAGCGTGCGCGCATGGAGCGGCGCGAGCGCACGGAGAAGGAGCTGGCCAAGGAGCGCGACCGCGCGGGGCTGCGCAAGGACATGCCCCTGCACCGCACCTACTTCCACGACATCACCCAGCCCGCGAAGATCCAGGCCCGGCTGGAGAAGCTCGTGGACCACACCGCCAGCGCGGAGTTCCGCGAGTTCCACCCCATCAAGCAGGCGGCGGTGGTGCAGCACGAGTTCCTGCAGATCTTCCCCTTCACCGAGCACAGCGGGAAGGTGGGGCGCATGTGCAGCAACCTCATCCTGCTGCGCAACGGCTACATGCCCGCGGTCATCCACTCCATCGACCGGCAGCGCTACTACGAGTCCTTCCGCGCGCCCGTGGCCACGTTCCGCACGGTGCTGATGGACGCGATGGAGAACTCGCTGGACAACGGCGTGAAGTACTTCCGCGACCTCGGCCGCAAGTACAAGACCGTCGAGTAGCGGCCGAAGAGGGACGAAGTCGAAGCCGTGCGCATCGGGGCTCACGAATCCATCGCCGGAGGCGTGAGCCAGGCCTTCCAGCGAGCCGAAGCGCACGGCGCGCGCGCCCTGCAGATCTTCACGAAGAACGCGCGGGGCTGGAGCGCCCCCGCGCTGACGGACGCGGAGACCGAAGCCTTCCGCGCCGAGGCCCGCCGCACGGGCCTCCCCGTCATTGCCCACGGCAGCTACCTGGTGAACCTGGCCGGTGAGGCGCCGGAGGCCCGCGAGAAGTCGCTCGCGTGCGTCACCGAGGAGCTCACCCGCTGCGAGCGCCTGGGCATCCCGCTGCTCATCCTCCACCCCGGCTCCCACCCGGACGAAGCGCGAGGGCTGCGCCTCATCGCCGAAGGGCTGGACGAGGTGCACCGCCGCTGCCCCGGCTACACCGCCCGCGTCTGCCTGGAGATGACGGCGGGCCAGGGCAGCGCGCTGGGGTGGCGCTTCGAGCACCTGGAGGAGCTGCTCTCGCGCGTCGCGGATGAAGCGCGGCTGGCGGTGTGCCTGGACACGTGCCACCTCTTCGCGGCGGGGTACGACCTGCGGACGCCGAAGGGCTACGCGGCGGTGATGGACGAGTGCGACCGGCGCGTGGGCCTGCACCGGGTGCGCGCCTTCCATCTCAACGATTGCAAGAAACCCCTGGGTTGCCGGGTAGACCGGCACGAAGAACCGGGCAAGGGGGCGATCGGCCTGACGGCCTTCCGCTGCCTCATGAAGGACGCGCGGTTCGTCGACACCATTGGGGTGTTGGAAACACCCTTTCCGGAACGTTACGGGGAGAACATCCGACTTCTCGAATCCCTGTGCCGGAGGAAGTAAAAGAAGAGTCCCCATGCCTGTCACCCCATCCCTCCAAAGCCGCCGCGCCCAGCTGCCTGCCGGGAGCGAGCTCACGGAGCCTCCGCCAGCGCGGTTGGCGAAGCTGCCCGCCGCCGACAAGCTGGCCCGCCTGCTCCAGGTGGCCAAGGGTCATCGCCGGGCGCTCATCCTCACCCACGACAACCCGGACCCGGACTCCATGGCGGCGGCGGTGTCGCTCGCCCATCTGCTGGAGCGCAAGGCCGGCATCGAGGCCCACGTGGGCTACGGCGGCATCATCGGCCGGGCGGAGAACGTGGCCTTCGTGCGCGTGCTCCGGCTGCCGGTGTCGCACGTGTCGCAGATCGACTTCAGCCAGTACGACCTCTTCGGCCTGGTGGACACGCAGCCGCCGGTGCGCAACCACTCGCTGCCGGCGCGCTACCGCGCGGACCTGGTGGTGGACCACCACCCGCTGCGCGAGGAGAGCCTGCTGGCCCCCTTCGCGGACGTGGGCGGCGACTTCGGCGCCACCTCCACCATGCTGGTGGAGTACCTGCGGGCCGCCCGGCTGGAGCCGTCCGTGGAGATCGCCACCGCGCTCTTCTACGGCATCAAGGCGGACACGCGGGACCTGGGCCGTGAGACGACCCAGACGGACGTGGACAGCTACCTGTGGCTGTTCCCCCGCTGTGACAAGCAGCTCCTGGGACAGATCGAGCACCCGGAGCTGCCGGCGCGCTTCTTCCAGCTGTTCCACACGTCCATCGAGAAGGCGAAGGTCTACGGCACCGCCATCATCACCGACCTGGAGGAGGTCTACTCCCCGGACCTGGTGGCGGAGGTCGCCGAGCGGATGATGTACCTGGAAGGGATGAAGTGGTCCCTGGCGTACGGGACGTACCGCAACCAGCTCTTCTTGAGCCTGCGCGTGAAGGACCGGCGCATGAACGCGGGCCGCCTCATCCGCGAGCTGTGCGACGACCTGGGCGGCTCGTCCGGCGGTCACGGCAGCATGGCGGGCGCGCGGCTGCCCCTGTCCGGCAGCGCGAGCAAGCGCAAGGCGCTCAAGCGCGAGGTGGTGTCGCGCTTCCTCGAAGCCTTCGGTGTCTCCGAGGAGCGGCCGGTGTCGCTGCTGTCCGCGCAGGACACGTGATCTACTGGGACCACAACGCCGCCGCGCCGGTGCGCGCGGAGGTCGGCGCGCTGCTCGCAAGGGCCTTCACGGAGGGCGGCTTCGGCAACGCGTCCAGCGTGCACGGTGGCGGGCGCGAGGCCCGGGCCCGGCTGGACGCGGCGCGAGCGAAGGTGGCGCGCGTCCTGGGCTGCGAGCCGAAGGAGATCACCTTCACCGCGTCGGGCAGCGAGGCGGACGCGCTCGCACTGGTGGGAGCGTACGCGGCCCGCCCGGTGAAGGACCGCCGCCGCGTGGTGTCCACCACGGTGGAGCACCCGTCCGCGCTGGGTGCGCTCGCGCAGTTGGAGAAGGACGGCGCCCAGGTGGTGCGGCTGTCCCCTGACGCCAGCGGCCGTGTCCCGCTGGAGGCCGTGCTGGAGGCGCTCACGCCGGACACCGCGCTGTGTTCGCTGATGTGGGCCAACAACGAGACGGGCGTGCTGCAGCCGGTGGCGGAGACCGCGCGCGCGTGCCGTCAGCGAGGCATCCTCTTCCACACGGACGCCGTGCAGGCCGCGGGCAAGGTGCCGCTCACCTTGCGCGAAGTGGACGCGGACCTGCTCTCCCTCTCCGCGCACAAGTTCGGGGGCCCCCAGGGCGTGGGCGTGCTCGTCGTACGCAAGGGCGTGGACGTGCGGGCACTGACGCCCGGACACCAGGAGGGAGGCCGCCGCGGAGGCACGCAGAACGTGCCCCATGCCGAGGCCCTGGCCCTGGCCCTGGAGCTGGCCGCCGCGGATCAGGCCAGCACCGCCGCGAGGGTCGCGGCCCTGCGCGACACCTTCGAACAGCAGGTGCTCCAGCGGCTGCCCGGGGTGACGGTGAACGGTGCGGGCGCGCCGCGGGTGCCCAACACCAGCAACCTGCGCTTCGACGGCGTGGAGGGCGAAGCGCTGTTGATGGCGCTGGACCTGGAGGACATCCGCGTCTCGTCGGGAGCGGCCTGCGCCTCCGGCACGCTGTCCCCGTCCCACGTGCTGCGCGCCATGGGCCTCTCCCCCGCCGAGGCGCGCTCGAGCCTGCGCTTCAGCCTGGGCCCTGGCACCACCAGCGCGGAGGTCACCCGCGTCGTGGACGCGCTGTGCACGCATGTGCCCCGGGTGCGTGCCCTCGGAGGCTGAGGCCCTCGGGACAGCTCACCACTTCTGGTCCGGCAGGTTCTTCTCGCGGACCTCCGGGTCGGGCTGTCCGTAGCCGGGCATTCCCTCCTTGGCCTCGTCGGCCTTGGGCGGAAGCCGCTCGTCGCCGTGCCGCGTCTCGCGGGTGGGCTGCTTCTGCTCGGGCTGCTGCTGCTTTCGCTCGGTCGCCATGGATTCCTCCCGGTGCATGTTCGCGGGAGGAAAGGTCATCATCCGGGGCAGGCGCCGCAGCGGGCTCCACCGGCTGGGAGCCCGAGCGACAGGGCCCTGCCCGCCCGGCTACCCGTTGTCGTCGGAGGAGGGGCCGTTGGGCGGCGAGCCCCGGTACGCGGGCATCTCGTCCGTGGTGCCGAACAGACCGCGCACCACCGCCGCGATGGCCAGCGGCGTCCCCACGTTCTCATCGAAGTGCGGAGACAGCGCCTTCGCGTACTCCTCGGCGGACGAGAAGCGGTCCTCGGGGTTCTCCGCGAACGCGCGCGCCAGCACGTCGTCCAGCGCCTGCGGGATGTCCGGACGCACCGAGCGCAGGAGCCGGTACTTGCGCGACAGGATGCCCGCGAAGACCTCTTCCGGCGTCGAGCCCACGAAGGGCCGGCCCAGCGTGAGCAGCTCGTAGAGCACCACGCTCGCGGCCCACAGGTCCGCCTCTGGCGTGACGGCGCCCTGCAGCGACTCCGGGGACAGGTAGTACGGCTTGCCCAGCACCTCGCCGCCCTGGAGCTTGCCGTCCACCAGCACGCGCGACACGCCGAAGTCACCCAGCTTGATCTCCCCCACGCGGGAGATGAACAGGTTGGACGGAGACACGTCGCAGTGGACGATGCCCAGCGGCTTGCCGTCCGGACCGGTGGCGGTGTGCGCGTACGCGAGCGCCTCCAGCAGCACCTTCGCCAGGTACACCGCGAAGTCGACGGGGAGCGGAATCCCGCGCGCCTTGCACCGGCGCAGGATGTGGCCCAGGTCGCGCCCGTCCACCAGGTCCATCACCAGGAAGGACACGTCGTCCAGCATCCCGGCGTCCAGCACCTTCACGATGTTCGGATGGTCCAGCTGGCGTGACAGCTGCGCCTCGCGGCGGAAGAGGTCCACCGACGCCGGGTCGCGGGTGAGCGCGGGCAACAGCCGCTTGAGCGCGACCGTCCAGCCTTCGTAGGGACCGGAGCGCACGCGCGCGCGGTACACCTCGGCCATGCCGCCCTTGCCCAGCAGCGATTGGATTTCGTAGTTGCCGAAGACGCGGATGGGCTTCGACACGGGAGTCGGCGCGTTCACGGGCTGGCGCTTCCAGCTCCTTGCGGATCACGGCCCTGGACCCGCTTGCGACCGCGGGCCTGCTTCAACTGCGCCTCGTACACCGTTCCCTCTTTGGCGAACTGCTGGAGCTCGCGCTCCACCAGCGCATTGCCCTCTGGCGGGGACCAGCCTTCCGTCACCGCCCGCCGCAGCGCTTCCTGTGCCACCCGCGTCTCCTGGGCCGCGCGCTTCACGCACGCCATCCAGAACCAGGCCTCCGCCCGCGCCGGCCCAGGACCCACGCTGCGCGCCTGCTCCAGGTACTTGAGCGCCTCCGGCTGCTGCTTGCGCAGGTAGTGCGACACCCCCATGCCCGTCAGCGCCCAGGCGTTGTTCTTCTCCTTCTCCTGGGACAGCACCAACTGGAACTGCTGCGAAGCGCCGATGGCGTTCTGGGACGCCAGCATCGACTGGCCCAGCTTCAGGGTGGCCGCCACGTCCAGCGGCTCCAACCGGCGCTGCGCCGCGATCTGCGCGGCCCCACCGGACGGAGGAGGCACGGGAGCCTGCGCCTGACGCTGCTCGGGTGCCTGCGCCGACGCGGGCGTCAGCGTCGGAGTCAGCGCGGCCCCCTGCTCCGTCGCCCGGAGCACCAGCATCCGGTTCTTGGGCAGGGCCGGGGAGTCGCAGCTGTCCTCCAGCTTCACCACGCCGCCCAGCGCCCGCTCCTCCACGTTGTAGACGAGCATCACCGGGAAGCTGCGCGACGGGGTGCAGGTGTCCCCTGTCTGACAGAGCGTGAGCTCGCCCAGGAAGACGTTGCCCTGGAAGTCCCCCGTCAGGATCTGCTCGGCGACCGGGCGCTGGCAGGGCCCCCCGGCCGGCGCCGTGCCGACGAGATGCTCCCCGTCCGAGCGCAACTCGATGGGGCCGAAGGCATCTGCCTGGTAGGTACTGTTCATCTGCGGACCCGCCCAGGCGAATCCGGAGGCGAGGCAGGCTACCGCCGCGAGAGCCAATGTTGGGGTCGGGAGCGACATGTCGGGGACCCGGGCATCATAGAAGTCCACGGGGCGGCTTGTAAACGCGCGAGGACGGCTTGACCGCACGCTTCTCCATCCTTATCATTTTCCCAGAACGCCCTGGGATTTTCCCAGTAATTCTAAGGACTTGCAGCACGATTTGAGTGGTAAAGGTCTGTTCCCTGCGGGGTGCGTGATGCCCAGCAGAAATTCGAACCGATACGTCCATTCCGGGGTCCGTTTCGGTCGCCATGTGCAAGCCCTCCCCCTTCACCGGGGATGAGGGAAGCCTGCGGTGACATGATTTCGGTCCCCACCTGGCTTCTAAGGGTTCAATGGACGCTGGACACACGGCTCGGCGGGGGACTCTTTCTTTGGAGCGGCGGCGGTGAGCGAGACGGCGGTGGATACGGCGGCGGCGGCGGAGAAGAAGGTAACGCTTCGTGAGGAACTGACGGCGCGCCGCAAGGCGATGACCAATGACCTCATCGACGAGCGGGGCCTCAAGGTCCAGTCTCGATTCCTGGCATCGCCCTATTACGACAAGGCGCGGACGGTGGCGCTCTACGCCCCCATCCGGGGCGAAGTGCCCACCCGGGACATCCTCATCGCGGCGTTGCAGGACGAGAAGATCGTCTGCTACCCGCTGTCCCACGTGCACGGGCGCATCCTGGCCTTCCGGGCCATCAAGTCGGAGAGCGAGTTGGAGCCGGGACGCCTGGGCGTCCGTGAGCCCACGAACTCCTCGGACCTGATTCCGGTGGATCAGATCGACCTGTTCGTGGTGCCCGGCCTGGGCTTCAGCCCGGACGGCAAGCGGCTGGGGCGCGGCGGTGGCTACTACGACGCCACCCTCAAGGCGGCCAGTGCGCGCAGCCGCCGGGTGGGCCTGGCCTTCAACGATCAGATCGTCCAGGCGCTGCCCACGACGAGCGACGACGTGGACATGGACCAGATCGTCACGGAGAGCCAGACGCTGCGCGGCCTCTACCGCAGCTTCGACTTTCTCGACACCTGAGCTGTAGGACAGGCGGGGTGACAGCCACGGGTGGGGCGGACATGGAAGTCCCGCCCTGCCCGTCGTCTTTTTTGGGCTAGTGTCCGCGGCGCCATGAACCCGGACGCACTGCGCAAGGCGACCCCCGAAGAACAGTTCGAAGAAGTCACTCGCGGCACCGTGGATTTGCACGTGCCGGAGGACCTGAAGAAGAAGCTCCAGCGCTCGTATGACAAGGGCAAGCCGCTCATCATCAAGGCGGGCTTCGACCCCAGCCGTCCCGACCTGCACCTGGGCCACACGCTGCTGCTCACGCGCATGCGGCGCTTCCAGGAGTTCGGCCACACGGTGGTGTTCCTCATCGGTGACTTCACCGCGCTCATCGGGGACCCGTCCGGCAAGAACGCGGCCCGGCCTCCCCTCACCCGCGAGCAGGTGAAGGTCAACTCGGAGACGTACAAGCAGCAGGTCTTCAAGGTCCTGGACCCGGACAAGACGGTGGTGAAGTTCAACTCGGAGTGGCTCGACGCGCTGGGCACCGAGGGGATGATCCGCCTGGCCGCGCGCTACTCCGTGCAGCGCATGCTGGAGCGCGACGACTTCAAGAAGCGCTACCGGGAGAACACCTCCATCGCCATCCACGAGTTCCTCTACCCGCTGCTGCAAGGCTACGACTCCGTGGCGCTGAAGGCGGACGTGGAGCTGGGCGCGACGGATCAGCTCTTCAACCTGCTCGTCGGCCGTCAGCTGATGAAGGAGGAGGGCATGGAGCCGCAGGTCATCATGACCGGCCCCATCCTGGAGGGCCTGGACGCGAAGCTGGTGGACGGCGTCATCACCGGCAACAAGATGTCCAAGAGCCTGGACAACTACGTGGGCATCGACGAGCCGGCGGACAACATCTTCGGCAAGTTGATGAGCATCACGGACGACCTGATGTGGCGGTACTACAAGCTCCTCTCCGCCATGCCGCTCAAGCAGGTGCTGGAGCTGGAGGAGAAGACGAAGTCCGGCGAGGCGCACCCCAAGGCCGCGAAGGTGGCCTTCGCGCAGGAGATGGCCGCGCGCTTCCAGGGTGAGGAGGCCGGCCGCAAGGCGGCGGAGGACTTCGAGAAGCGCTTCGCCAAGAAGGAGCTGTCCACGGAGGACCTGCCGCTCGTGGAGATTTCGCTCGCGGGCGCGGAGAAGCTGCTCGTCACGAAGCTGCTGCCGGAGACGAAGTTCGTCGCCTCCGCCACCGAGGCTCGCAAGATGATGGGCCAGGGCGGCGTGAAGGTGAACGGTGAGAAGGTCACCGACCCCAAGGCGGAGCTGGGGGCCGGCGAGTACACCGTGCAGGTGGGCAAGCTGAAGGTCACGCGGGTGAAGTTGTCCTGACGTGCCGCGACGGACGCCGCCCGGGCCTGTTTCAAGGCGCGGGCGGCTCCTTCGGCAGCGCGCCTTCGTACAGCGCGGCCGAGCGCCCCATCATGAAGCCGTGGGGCAACAGCTTCATCAGCGTCGCGAGGAAGCGGTTGAGGACGCCGGGCACGGAGAGCTCGCGGCGGTGCACGAACGCCTCCACGGCGATGCGCGCGCAGGCCTCCGCGGACATGATGCCCACGTCGCCCGCCTTGAACTTCCGGTCCAGGCCGGACACCGACAGCATCTCCGTGGCGATGCCGCCGGGAGCGAAGACGGTGACGGACACGCCCGCCTTGCGCAGCTCGTAGGCCAGGCCGCGTCCGTAGCTGATGACGAACGACTTCGTGGCCGCGTAGGCCGTCTGGTACGGCAGCGGCGCGAAGCCCGCCGTGCTGGCGACGAGCATCAGCGCCCCGCCCCCGCCCTGCTTCGCGAAGTGCGCTCCAAAGAGCTGGGACATGCGCACCACGCTGGTGATGTTCGTGGCGAGCATCGCGTCGAAGGACTCGGGCTGCTGCTCCAGCGCGTGGCCGAAGTAGGTGACGCCCGCGTTGAGGATGACGCCGTCGACGGTGCGGCCGGACGTGGCGGTCTCGAAGACGCGCGCGGCGTCACCGGGCTTCGTGAGGTCCGCGGACAGGGGCAGCACCTGCACGCCGTGCGCGGACTCCAGCTCCGCCTTGAGCGCGGTGAGCCGGTCCTCGCGGCGGGCGACGGCGATGATGTGGGCGCCGTGCTCCTTCGCGAGCAGGCGGGCCATCTCCAGCCCCAGGCCGGACGACGCGCCGGTAATGAGCACCCAGCGGCCTCGGAAATTCATCGGTTTCATATCGGGCGCGTTTATTTCGCGGTGCGGCGCCGGGCGCAACCGGGGAACAGCGGGCCTCGGGCACCCCTGTTAGAGTCCGGCCACCATGCGCCTCTCCGGGTCGCTCGCCTGCTTCTTCCTGGCCCTCTCCACTGCCCCTGCCGCCTTCGCGGGGAGCGGCGTCTTCGTCACCGACGATGCCGTGGACGCGGTGGACCAGCCCGAGTCCTCCAAGGTCGTCTTCTCCGTGCAGCCGGGCGTGTCCTATCCGCTCATGAAGAAGGGTGGCCCCGACCGCGCGTGGTGCAAGCTCCAGGGCCCCAAGGCCGAGGGCTGGGTGCTCTGCGATGGCACGCCCACGGATGCCGTCCAGAAAGCACCGGGCACGGACGCGCTCGTGCGCGCGGACCATGAGAACACGCGCCAGCAGCAGGTGGCCCGGGTCGACAAGGCCGCTGACGATGAAGAAGAGACCGTGGCGGTGCGCGCCCCCGCGAGCCGCGCGGCGGCTCCCGGCGACACGGCGGCCTGCGCGAGCACGTGTGATCAACCGCCCCTCTTCGCCAAGGCCCCGGCGCTGTCCGCGATGGACCGGGAGGTGCTGGACCTGTGCCCCGCGCGCCCCGACGCGAGCGTGAGCGCCGGGGACGTGCAGCGCTTCTTCACCAAGCACTACGACGACGCGCGGGTGCAGCGCGCGCTGTCGGCGGCGGGCCGTCCTGGCTCGCGGCAGGCGAACATCGAATGGCTCACGAGCCTGTGGGTGAGCACCGGCCCGCGCAACGCGTTCACGCACGTCTTCTGCGGGGACGACTGGCAGCGCGGCCCGATTGGCGGCCTCCACTTCCTGCCCCGCTACGCGCAGCTCGAGGCGGAAGGAAAGGTCTGCTACCAGGGCCCGGCCAGAGGCGAAGAAGCCGTGCGCGGCGAGCAGTACCTCATCCGCTTCAAGGGGCTGTCCCCCTGGTCCTGCGGCGTGAAGCGCACGGGCGGCTTCTCGACGTCACAGGACGCGGTCTCCATCGCCGCCATCGGAACCCGGGCGTTCGCGCGCTGCTGTGCGCGCGGCGGGGCGAAGAAGGAAGGCGGCGTGTACTCGGCGCCGGACGTGGGCGGCGGCAACTGGCGCATCTGGTGCGGCACGCGCAACGGCACCTACGGCATCGCCACGCTGCACCCCACCGACGAAGCCGCCACCTGCGCGGAGTAGCGGACCGGCGCCAACGAAGGACGCCGGTCCCCTGCCCTGCTGAGGCCTACTGGGCCTTGTCCACGGTGAGCATCGTGCCCGTGGAGTACGCGGTGAACTCCGGCGCGTACATGGACTGCACCGTCGCCGGTCCCACGCGGAAGGTGCCCGCCATGTTCGCGCGCAGCCGGTACTTGAAGTTGTACTCACCGGCCGGCAGCGCTTCGAAGAAGAAGTTCGTCCCCGAGTCGCGCGTCTCCTCGTACCAGACGATGCCCAGGTCCCACTTGTGGCGGGACTGCGCGTTCTCCGGCTCCAGGCCCGCGGCACGCGGATCCCTCAGGTGCACGTACTCCGCCGCGTGCTTCGTGCGCAGCGACAGCTGCACCTCCACCTCGTCGCCGGGCCGCAGTCGCGCGCCGTCGGACAGCGGGCGCAGCAGCGTCTGGTTGCCTTCGCGGATGCGCACGAAGTAGCGGCGCGACACCTGGAAGAAGTCACCGCGCTCCTCCTTGGGCAGCTGCTCCGTGGAGAAGTGCCACGTGGCGGACGCGATGGCGAAGCCCGGCGTCGTCTTCTCCACCACCGTGGTCGCCGTGGTGGCGTTCACCTCCGGACCGGGGACGACCACCTGGTTCTTCTTCCCCGTGTACACGTCCGGCGAGAAGCTCATGGTCACCGCCTTGGAGCCCACCGTCACCTTCAGCTCCTCGCGCGCGGACAGCGAACCCTCCGCCTCCATGTAGTTCACCAGCGCGTAGAGGGCCTCCGCCGTGGCGCGCGTGGACTTCCAGTGGTTCACCTTCTTGTCCAGGAGCAGCCACTGCACCAGGCCCGCGCGGCGAGGGTCCTTCGGGCGCAGCTCCGACAGCGTGCGCAGCGCGAAGGCGTGCGTCTCCGTGGAGTCGTTGTACCAGAGCCAGCCGCGGTCCTCCGGCGCCCAGTACGTGCCCAGGTCCTGCGTCGTCTTCGCGGAGTCCATCACGCTGTCCCAGACCTTCTGCGCGTCCTTCGTGCGCTTCGACCGGTTCAACGTGAGCGCCAGGTACCCCTTGAGGTACGGCGAGTGCTCCTTCCAGTGCTTGAAGGAGAAGTCGAGCATGCGCTGCCGCTCGGCCGCCGTGAGCGCCTCGCCCGTGTAGCGCGCGTCCGGATACGCCGACGCCACGAAGTTGAGGAACGTGAGGAACTCCCAGCCCAGGTCCTTCTTCATCAGCCGGTTCGCGTAGTCGTCCCGGAAGTGCTTCGCCAGATAGCCCCACGCGGGCTCCGTCATGTTGGGTGACACCTCCACCCCGTGCTCCATGGCGCGCGACAGGCCGTGCAGGATGTAGAGCGTCATGTACGGCGACGACGGACCGCCCGGCCACCAGGGGAAGCCACCGTCCGCGTTCTGCGCCTTGCGCAGCTTCGCCTGCGAGGACACGCGCTGGGCCTGGGCCACCTTCGGGTCCAGCACGCGCAGGAGCGCCTCATCGTTTCCGGTCCCGCCCTTCGCCTCGTTGAGCCAGGGCGTCTCCTCCAGCGTCATCTTCCGGTTCGGGTCCACGTCGTCGAAGGTCTCGAAGCGCGTGCTGCGCTCGCTCAGGTCCTTGGCCACCTTCGCCACCGCCGGATACTTGGTGAAGAGGCTGGAGACGATGCCCGTGGACACGAAGCGGTTGAGCGTCTGCTCCGTGCACTCGTAGGGGTAGTCCACCAGGTACGGCAGCGCCTGAAGCACGGAGTAGAAGAGCTGCGCGTCCACCGTCACGACGAGCTGCTCGTTCACCCGCGTGGGGTCGTCCGACTTCTTCAGGTCCTCGAACGTCAGCGTCCGGCGGTCCTGGTTGTTCAGCATGGCGAAGCGCGACTGCGACAGGTGCATGCGGCCGGGCAGCACCGGCAGGGGCCGCAGCTCGCCGTCGCTGAACGCACCCGTCTTCGCGACCACTCGGAAGGCCACCGGCCCCACCCGCGCGGGCGTGGTGATGGGGAAGCGCAGGTTCGTGCCCTTCCCCGCCGCCACCGTGAAGGCCTGCGAGGTCGTCTTCACGCCGAACTCCGCGAGCAGGCTCTTCTGCGTGTCCGGATCCACGATGTCGAACGTGAGCTGGCCCTGCTGCGTCTGGGTCCCCGCGTTGTTCACCACGACCTCCAGCTCCGCGCGGTCGCCCTCGCGCAGGAAGCGCGGCAGGTACGGGCGCACCATCAGCTCCTTCACGCTGCGGGTGGCGCGCTGCGTGGAGCCCCCGCGCAAATCCCGCGTGAGCGCGTGCACCCAGACGTCCCATGCCGTCACCGAGTCCGGCACCGTGAACTCCAGCACCGCCGCTCCGTCCGGCCCGGTGAGCAGCTGCGGAATCCAGAACGCCGTCTCCGCGAAGTTGGAGCGCAGCGGCCCCTCTGGCCCCTCCCCCGGTTCCGGAGCGCCGGGAGCGCCCTTGATGATCTGGATGATCTCCCGCCGCTTCTGCTCCAGCACCCGGCCGGGCTTCGGCGCGGACTCCGCGGCGGACGGCGCGGGCGACGGCGGCGGTGGCGGAGGCGGTGAAGCGTCCGATTCCCGCTGGACGGCCCCGGGCTTCGCGGCCATGGCGCGCATGCGGCGTCCGCCGTAGTAGCTGCGGTAGCCCGGACCGCCCAGCCCGTAGCCCTCGCCGAACTTCAGGGTGTCGTCGTTGAGATACGGCGCGGAGGGTCCTTCCCGGATGAGCTCGTCGAAGAGCCAGTCCGCGCCGGAGACGCCACCGGACGCCCGGAAGTCCATGTACACCGTCTGCTGCGGATACAGCTGCGCCACCTGCGGCGGCGTGTGCGGTCCGAAGACGTTGAGCGACTGATCGTACATGTACGCGAGCAGCTCCGCGGCCCCCGCCTCCAGCTTCGCGCCCTTCGGCCCCTTCACCGTCACGCGGAAGGTCTCCTTCGCGCCGGGCCGCAGCGTGTCGCGGAACGTGGCGAACTCCAGGCTGAGCTCCTTGTCATCGAAGGGCACGGCCACCGTCTGCTGGAAGCTCAGCGTCTGCCAGTCGCGCACCATCGAGAGCACCACCGTGAAGCCGCCGCGCAGGGCCTCCGTCACCGGAAGCTCCACCACCGCGCGCCCCTGCCCCGCCGTCAGCTGGCGGTGCTCGACGCGCTGGCGCCCCTGGTACACGTCCATCACCAGCGGCTGGCCCTCAAAGCCGGAGGCCACCATCAGCCGAGCCACCTCGCCCACGCGCACGGAAGCGCGCTCCGCCGCCAGCACCGCGGGCAACCCCGCCGGGGCGTGGGCCCCCGCCACCACGAAGTCCCGTTGCGCGGTGGCCTTCTGGCCGAACGCATCCGTCGTCTCGTAGCGCAGCCGGTACGTCCCCGCGCGCAGCGCCGGAAGCTTCACGGTGGCGACACCGTCCGCGTCATGCGTCACCGCCGCCTGCGCCACCTCCGCGCCGTCGTCCCAGCGTCGCAGCGTCTGCTCCACGTCGTAGGCCGTGTCCCAGCGCCCCTTCTGCGCGTCGCCCGGCGTGGGCGAAGCCTCCTTGGCCGGCTGCGCGTCCGCGTCCAGGGGCTTCGGATTCTCCACCGGGACCTCCGACGGCATCAGCGGACGCCCCGGCGCCTTCAAGGCGATGAGCCGCCAGCGGCCCGGTCCGGCCTGCGGCGCGCCATCCAGGTTCGAGCGCACGAGCCGCACCTCCGACGGGAAGTCCTCGCGGACGAAGCCCACGTCGGAGTCCACGCGGCCCTCCACCGACACGAAGCCCAGGCGGAAGGCCCGGCTCGCGGAGCGCGTCTCGCCGCCCTCGTCCGTCAGGTCCGCCTCCACGCGGTAGCGCCACGACATGCCCTGCGCCTTCGCGAGCCGCTCGTCCGCTTCCGGGGTGAACGCCACCGTGAAGCCGCCGTCCTCGCCCACCGTCGCCGTCCCGGAGGCCACCAGCTCCGTGGTGGCCGGGATGCGCTCCCAGAACCACCAGCGCGGCAGCACCGGCTCGCGCGACACGCGCCACTTCACCGCGCCGCGCGTCACCGGCAGGCCGAAGTAGTAGCGGGCCTCGCCCTTGAACGTCGCGCGCCGGTTGAGCCGCAGCGCTTCCGGCGCGTCCTTCAGCGTCACCTCGAAGGTGGGCCGCTTGTACTCCTCCACGCGCACGGCCGCGTAGCCGTTGGGGCTCGTGCGCACCGTCCACTGGCCCAGGGGCCGCCCCGAAGGAATGTCGAACTCGCCCGCCACCGAGCCGAACGTGTTGGTGCGGGCCTCGCGCTTGGACACCTCCTGGCCGTTGGGGTCGATGAGCGACACCGTCACCGCCGAATTTGGCAGGACGCGGTAGCGCTTGGACACCTCCTCCGGACGGTAGGCCACCACCTTCCACAGCAGCTTCTGCTGGGGCCGGTAGACGGCGCGGTCCGTGTAGATGAGCGTCTGGTCCTGCGGGCCCCACTCGTGAGGGGTGGACAGGTACAGCGAGCCCGGGAGCACCATCACGCCCTTGCCCCGGCCAAACACCAGCTCCAGGTCCTCGTAGCGGTTGGCGTCCGTGCCCGTGAGCACCAGGTCGCCGTTCGCGTCGGTGCGGCGGCTGACGATGCTGTAGCGGCGGGTGCTGTAGTCCGACTTCACCAACCGCACCTCCACGTTCGGAGCCCCCGCCCCCGTGGCGCCGTCCACCACGTGGACCTCCGCCTGGTTGGGGTTCGCCTTGCGCACCGTCACCGCCCACGGCGACACGGACATCCGCAGGGAGAGGATCCGGCTGTTCTTCTTCGCGAAGTCCTCACGCGTGGACATCGCGATGATGTACGCGCCCGCCTTGAGCGCCGGCGGGGTCACGAACGTCTGGTGCCGCTGGAAGTCCGGCGTGGGAGGCAGCGCCGCGCTCCACGTGGCCTCCGGCTTGCGCGACGCCACCATGCGGAGCATCTCCTCGGTGGAGGGGAACAGCGACAGGTCCTCGCTGGGCTTCGCGAGCCGGGCCTCCACATCCACCGGGTACGCCCGGAAGTACACCGTGGCCACGTTGCGGTGGCCCACCAGGATGGAGCGCTTGCCCGGCCCGTCCACCTGCATCCCGGTTGCGTAGAGCTCCGGCGCCTCCAGCCTCGCCACCAGCACCGCGCACTGCACGCCACCCACCGACTTCGGCCACGCCTCCGCGCCCGCCTTCGCCAGGGAATGCGCGGTGATGGCGCGGCCCGCCGTCTCCTCCATCTCCGCGAGCTGGTGCTGGCCCTTGGACCACCACGGCACGTCCCGGAAGCCCTTCAGGTGCGCGGCCAGGTGCTCCCGGATCCGCCGCAGGTCCGCGGCGTCCTTGAACGACGTCGACAGCACCTCGTAGCGCCGCAGCCGCGCCTCCAGCGCCGCCTCACGCCGGCCCGCCGCCTGGTGCCAGGCCTCCAGGTCCCCCAACACCGCCGCCACCTTCATCAGCGGGTGCGCGGAAGGGTCCTTCAGCTCCACCTTCGGCGTGCCCTCCAGGAGCGCGCCCAGGTCCAGCCGGTACACGCCCTGCTCCTGCTCCGGGCGCCACAGGTCCGTGTCGTCCAGCGAGTCCACCCACAGGTACGTCACCGCGTCGCGTACCGTGGAGCGGATGCCCTCCGGATACGTGTTCGGCTGGATGTACTCGGACAGCCCCTTCACGGGCTCGGTGCCGAACTTCTGCCGCGACTCCCAGACGGCGGCGTACGTGCGCTGGATCTCCGCCGAAATCTGATCCTTCGTCCACGCCTTCAGGTCCACCGGCCCGGAGGACACCACCTGCTCGCGCTGGCCAATCTCGTAGCTGTACGCCTGCTGGTAGCTCGCGAGCACCGCCGCGTAGAACAGGTGGAGCGTGGCCTGCTGCCGCAGCCCCTCCGGCCAGGGCTGCTCGCGCAGGAAGCGCACCGTCGTCTCATAGCCGTGCAGCCGCGTGCGCAGCTGCACCGTGCGCACCAGCGCGCGCGTCCACTCGTCCGCGTCACCCTGGGCCTTCGCCGCGGCGAGCCGGGCCTCGGCCCCCTGCGCGGCGGACTCGACCTTGTCGTCCTCGACGAGCGCGTCGATGGCCTTCCACGTCGGAGGGGCCTTCGCTGCGGGGGCCGCCACGGACACGGAGGACAGCGCTAGGGACAGCAGACACAGGACGACGGCGGCGGTACGCGGGCGCGGTGGAGAAGACATAGGGGCGGCACTCTAGACGCCGCCCGCGCCCGTGGCGTTCCCTTCGCTGTTTCAGGTCGCCGCAGGCGCCGGGGCCCGGCGCCGCAGCCCCACCACGTAGACCTCCATGCTGGCGCCGCGCGTGGCCTCCGGACGGACGATCTTCACCTCTTCGAAGTGATTGCGCACCTCGTCACGGAAGGCCTCGAAGTCGCCCCCCATGAAGACCTTGGCCACGAACGTGGCGCCGGGCCGGCCGCGCGTGGCGGCCACCTCCAGCGCCTTGCCCGCGAGCCGCAGGCTGCGCGCCTCGTCCGTGCCCTTGATGCCGGACGTCTTGGGCGCCATGTCGGAGATGACCGCGTCGTAGGGACCGTCGTACAGCGCGGCCAGCTTCGCGTCGAAGTCGTCCGCGAGCACGTCCAGCACCGCCGTCGTCACCCACTTCTGGGAGAAGGGCCGGATGGCCGCGATGTCCACGCCGATGACGCGCCCATTCATCCCCACCGCGTCCGCCAATATCTGGAGGAACCCGCCCGGCGCCGCGCCCAGATCCAGCACCGCCGCGCCCTTCTTCACGGACCCGGGGAAGCGCTTGAGGATCTCATCGACCTTGAACGCGGAACGCGCGCGCAGTCCCTCTTGCTTGGCTTTCTGGAAATAGTGGTCTTTAGGACGGTAGGGCTTGCCCATGTCAGAAGCCGTCCCTAGCATCCGCTACTGTCTTCGGAAAGCCGGAGCAGTCGCGGCCTGTTGGCTGGCCGCGCCCACGGACTTCGCCGGAGGGTTGGTGGCATGGGCACCCGGAGCGTGACAGCGGCCTTGTGCATCTCCCTGCTCTTCGCGGGCGGGGCGGCGTTCTGCTACGCGCGCGCGGAGGCCCTGCAGGCGGAAGGGCGCTGGCTGATGGCCCGGGGCAGCGCCCAGGCCTCCGACTTCGCCCAGAAGCTGGACGGCACCTCCGTGGACGCCCAGCTGAAGACCTTCAAGGAACGCCGCGGCGTGATGGAGCAGGCCCACCGCTGGCAGCGCGGCATGCTGCTGGGCATCATGGCCGCCGTCCTGTCCGGCCTGTCCGCCTACGTCCTCTTCCTCCTCAAGCGGCTGGACGACCAGCTCCTGGACGCCACCGGCGAGCTGCGCCGGCCCCAGGAAGCCTCCTCCCTGCCCGCCCCGGCGTTCGCGCCCAGCGTCCAGCGCTAGGCGGGACTCTGGCAGGATGCCCCCCGTTGGCTTCTGACGGGGAGGACCGCCATGCCCGGCTGCGCGCACTGCGGACACGCACTCGACATCATCGCGAATCAGGTGGGCCGGCGCGACACGTGTCCCGGCTGTGAAGAGGACCTGCGCTCGTGCCGCAACTGCCGGCACTTCGACGAGTCCGTGGCCAAGGCCTGCAAGGAGCCCTTCGCGGAAGTGCCCCGCGACAAGGACGAGGCCAACTTCTGCGAGCTCTTCCAGCTGGGCGAAGGCGGCCTGCACCAGAAGGCCTCGCGCGACGCGATGCTCAGCGCCGCGGAGGCCCTCTTCGGCAGGAAGTAGCTAGAAGCCGTACAGCTTGGAGATGATCTCCTTCATCACCTCGGAGGTGCCGCCGCCGATGGTGATGAGCCGCACGTCGCGCCACATGCGCGCGATGGGCGTCTCCTCGATGTAGCCCATGCCTCCGAAGAACTGCTGGCAGTCGTAGGCCACGCGCTGGGCCAGGTCTCCGGCGAACAGCTTCGCCATGGAGATCTCCTTCACCGGGTTCTCCTTCCGGTCGTAGAGGTCCACCGCGTAGTAGTTGAGCCGCCGCGCCGCCTCCACCGCCGTCAGGTGCTCCACGAACTTGTGGCGCCACACCTGGAACTTGATGAGGGGCCGGCCGAACGCCTCGCGCTCGTTGCCGTACTGGAGGGCGTCCTCCAGCATCCGGTCCATGCCGCCCACCGTGGTGATGGCGCCCACCAGGCGCTCACCCTGGAAGTTGGTCATGATGTGGTAGAAGCCCTGGTTCTCCTCGCCCAGCACGTAGCGCGCGGGGATGCGGCAGTCCTCGAAGTAGAGGATGGCCGTGTCCGAGGACAGGTTGCCAATCTTGTCCAGCTTCTTGGAGATGCTGAACCCCTTCACGTCCGTGGGGAACGTCACCAGGGAGATGCCGCCGTAGCCCTGCTCACCGGTGCGCACCGCCAGCGTGATGAAGTCCGCGCGCGTGCCGTTGGTGATCCACATCTTGGAGCCGTTGATGACGTAGTCGTCACCGTCCCGGCGCGCCGTCGTCTTGATGCTCGCCACGTCCGAGCCGCACCCCGGCTCGCTCACGCCCAGCGCCGCGATGCGGTCGCCCTTGAGCGCGGGCTCCAGGAACTCGCGCTTCTGCTCGTCGGTACCAATCTCGTTGATGATGGGCGTGGCCATCTGGCTCTGCACCAGGAGCGCCATGTTCACGCCCGCGTTGCGGCTGCGCGACAGCTCCTCCGCGAACGCCGTCACGTACCAGTAGTCCAGGCCGCTGCCGCCGAACTTCGGGTCGTGGTTGATGCCCAGGAAGCCCAGCTCGCCGCACTTCTTGAACAGCTCGCGCGGGAAGATGCCTGCCCGGTCCCACTCCAGACCGTAGGGCGCCATCTCCTTCTCCACGAAGGCGCGCACCGACCTGCGAAACGCCTCGTGCTCCTCGGTGAACGGATTGAGCATCGCGAGTCCTTAAGGGGTTGTCCCGCTGTGGGTTGATTCGCGAGTCAATAACAGGCCCCTGGCGTCAGCCACAAGCAACGCTCCGCGTCCCCACCCCGCCCGACGCTCGCCTTCCTGGTGACGCAGCGCGACGGCAGCGGTGTTGTGAAGAAGATTGAAGGCCTGGAGGGCAGGCGGCCAACCCCGCGGGATGACTGGGGAGTGGATAGTCCGCACTCCGGAGTATCCTCTTGACAGATAATCGAGTGTCGGTAATTTCTAGCCCACAAAGAATTAGCCGGAGCAGGTGCCAGGGCGGGTGTCCCGCCGGCGACCCGGCAGGAGTTCGGACGCGTGAATCAGCGAATCTTGGCTGCCGTGGTGGCCGTGGCGGTGTCGACGGCGGGGTGCTCGAAGGCGGGCGCGGAGAAGGCGCAGCTTCCGGCGCAGCAGGAAGGCTCCAACGCGCTGGGCGTCAAGGCCATCACTCCGGCCACGGAGCTGGAGCAGAACGTGACGCGCGTCACGGGCCAGGTCCGCTCCAAGCAGGAGGCCGTCCTGGGTCCCCAGGCGACGGGCACGCTCGCGAAGGTGAACGTCCGGGTGGGCGACAAGGTGAAGAAGGGCGACGTGCTGGCGCAGCTGGACACGTCCAACGTCTCCATCGCAGTGGATCAGGCGAAGGCGGCCAAGGACATGGCGGAGGCCGCGCTGCAGCTGGCCACCAGCAACCTGGAGCGCACGCGCAAGGTCGCCGAGTCCGGCGGCGTCGCGGCCAACGCGCTGGAGCAGGCGGAGATTGGCCAGAAGCAGGCCGCGGCCCAGGCGGCCCAGGCCGGCGCGGCGTACCGGCTGGCGGTGGAGAACCTGCGCGACCACAGCATCATCGCGCCCTTCAACGGCATCATCACCGCGCGCACCAAGAACGTGGGTGACTCCGTGGCGATGACGCCCTCCACCCCGGTGTTCTCCATCGTGGACACGGACGGGCTGGAGATCCGGATGATGGTGCCGGAGTCCGTCATCGACAACGTGACGCCGGGCACCGTGACGCCGGGCACCGTGAACCCCAGCGGCATGCGCTTCGAGGCGAAGGTGGCCAACGTGGGCGCCGTCATCGACGCGCAGAGCCGCACCGTGGAGGTGCTGGCGGACGTGACGGGCAAGACGGAGCACCCGCTGCGCCCCGGCGCGCTGGTGGAGATGGACTTCTCCAAGGCCGGGGGCGACGTGGGCAACGGCCTGTTCCTGCCGGCGCAGGCCGTCAGCAGCAAGGGCCAGGATGGCTTCGTGTGGGTGGTGCAGGACGGCACCGTGCGCAAGCGCGACGTGCGCGTGCAGCGCGTGCTGCCCGGCTACGTGAAGGTGCTGCAGGGCCTGACGGCGGAGGAGCGCGTGCTCGCCGACGCCTCGCTGGACGTCAAGGAGGGGACCGCGGTGCGCGTCGCGCAGTAGCGGTCCCTGCCCTCCCCTCTTCTTCCCTGGGTATCTGAATGCTCAAGACCTTCATTTCACGGCCCATCTTCACCGCCATGCTGATGCTGGCGGTGGTGGTGTTCGGCCTGTTCGCCTATCCGAAGATCGGCGTGGATCAGTTCCCCGACGTCGACTTCCCCGTCGTCACCGTGACGACCGTCCTCCCGGGCGCGGACCCGGAGTCCATGGAGAAGAACGTCTCCGACCCGCTGGAGGAGGCGCTCAACACGCTCAACGGCGTGGACACGCTCAAGTCCATCAACCTGGAGAGCGTTTCGCAGATCGTCGTGCAGTTCAAACTGTCCACCAAGGTGGACATCGCGGCGCAGGACGTGCGCGACCGCGTCCAGGCCACGCTCTCCAAGCTGCCGGATGAGGTGGAGACGCCCGTCGTCGAGAAGTTCGACATCGGCGCCGCCCCCATCATCACCCTGGCGCTCGCGGGCGCCCTGCCGGTGGAGGAGCTGACGCGCGTCGCGGACGACATCGTGAAGCCGGCGCTCCAGCGCAACCCGGGCGTGGGCAGCATCGACATCGTCGGTGGCCGTGAGCGGGAGATCCAGCTGGTGGTGGATCCGAACCGGCTGCGCGGCTTCGGTCTGGCCATCAGCGACGTCAGCCAGGCGCTCAAGGCCCAGAGCCTGGACGTCCCCGGCGGCCGCAGCATGGACAGCGGCCGTGAGCGCGTGGTGCGCCTGACGTCCGAAGCCAAGAGCGTGGAGGACATCCGCAACATCATCATCACCAGCTCGGGCGGCGCGCCGGTGCGCGTGCGCGACGTCGCGGAGGTGGTGGACGGTCCCGCCGAGCAGCGCTCCGGCGCGAAGAGCGGCGCGCGCAGCGCGGTGGCGCTGGTGGTGCGCAAGCAGTCCGGCTCCAACACGGTGCAGGTGGCGGACCTGGTGCAGGAGTCGCTGGCGGAGATCAACAAGACGCTGCCCGCCGGCGTCCAGGTGGAGACGGTGACGGACAACGCGCGGTTCATCCGTTCCTCCATCCACGCGGTGCAGGAGGACCTCATCCTGGGCGGCGTGCTCGCGGTCCTCATCGTGCTCGTGTTCCTGCGCAACCTGCGCTCCACCATCGTGGCGGCCATCGCGCTGCCGGTGTCCGTGGTCGGTACGTTCGCGGTGATGGCGGCGCTGGGCTTCACCTTCAACATGATCACGATGCTCGCGCTGACCCTGTCCATCGGTCTGCTCATCGACGACGCCATCGTGGTCATCGAGAACATCGTCCGTCACATGGAAGAGGGCGCCACGCCCATGCAGGCCGCGCTGGAAGGCGCCGGACAGATTGCCCTCGCGGTGCTCGCGGTGACGCTGGCCATCGTGGCGGTGTTCATCCCGGTGGCCTTCATGGACGGCATGATCGGCAAGTTCTTCTACCAGTTCGGCGTCACGGTGGCGGTGGCCACGCTCATCTCCTACGTGGTGTCCATGACGCTCACGCCGATGCTGTCCTCGCGCCTCTTGCGTGAGCACGGGCACCCGACGGGCATCTCCGCCGCGGTGGAGAAGGTGCTGGTGGGCATGGAGAACGGCTACCGGAAGATCCTGGCTGGCATCCTCCGCCAGCGCGCCCTGACGATGGTCGTCGCGGTGGTGGTGCTCTTCGCGACCTTCGGCCTGGCCCGCTTCCTCAAGTTCACGTTCATCCCGGAGCAGGACAACGGCAACATCAAGCTGACGGTGGAGCTGCCCATCGGGTCCACCATCCAGCAGACCCAGACGCAGCTGGACACCTTCGCGGCCCAGGTCCAGGCGCTGCCGGGCATCGCGTCCACGTTCACCACGGCAGGCGGCGGCGTGCAGGAGGAGGTCCACAAGGGCGAGGTGCTCATCAACCTGAAGCCGGTGAAGGACCGCGCCTTCAAGCAGAGCGAGCTGAAGGCCTACCTGCGCCAGACCATCAAGGCGCCCCCGGGCGTCGTGGTGGCCGTCCAGGACGTGGCCGCGGTGTCAGGTGGCGGCGCGCGGTCGCAGCAGGTGCAGTTCAACCTGCGCGGCGACAACTGGAAGGAGCTCACGGAGTCCGCGGAGAAGATGCGCCTGGCGATGCTCAAGAACCCGGGCCTCACCGACGTGGACATGACGTACCGCTCCGGCAAGCCGCAGTACGACGTCCAGGTGGACCGCGACCGCGCGGCCATGCTGGGCGTGCCGGCCGCGTCCCTGGGCCAGACGCTGCGCGCATACCTGGGCCGGGACAAGGTGCTGGACTACCGCGAGGGCGGTGAGACGTACGAGGTGAAGCTGCGCCTGCCGCCGGAGACGCTGGCCTCCGCGGACGCGCTCGGCCAGCTGGCCGTGCGCGCGCCGTCCGGGCAGCTGGTGGAGCTGCGCAACCTGGGCCGCATCGTCCCCGCGGAAGGCCCGGTGCAGATCGACCGTCAGGCGCAGCGGCGGCAGATCACCATGCTGGCGAACCTCAAGGAGGGCTACGCGCTCTCCGACGCCATCACCTACATGCAGGGCTACGCCTCCACGGAGCTGCCCAAGAGCGTCGTGGGCGAGCTGGAAGGCAACGCGAAGGAGCTGGGCAAGTCCGTGGCCGCGTTCGGCACCGCGCTGCTCCTGGGCATCATCCTCATCTACATGATCCTCGCGGCGCAGTTCGAAAGCCTCATCCACCCGTTCACGATCATGCTGTCCTTGCCCTTCGCCTTCATCGGGGCCATTGGCGGCCTGCTCGTCACCGGCCAGTACATGTCCATGTTCGCCCTCATCGGCGTCATCATGCTCATGGGCCTGGTGGTGAAGAACGGCATCCTCCTGGTGGACTTCACGCTGCAGGTCCGTGAGAAGGGCCGCACGGCGCACGAGGCGCTCCTCGAGGCCGCTCCGGTGCGTCTGCGCCCGATCCTGATGACGACCATCGCGATGATCGCCGGCATGATCCCGGTGGCCATCGCCAAGGGCGACGGCGCGGAGACGCGCGCGCCCATGGCCATCACCATCATCGGCGGCCTCATCACCTCCACGTTCCTCACGCTGGGCGTGGTGCCGGTGGTGTACTCGCTGCTGGATCAGCTGGCCGCGCGCTTCAAGCGCAACAAGGGCAGCGACGCGGGCTTCGCGGGTGGCTCCGGCACGGCGCACGGTCCGTCCAACCAGGACCGTGAGCGGGAGGCCGCGGCGGCCGCGGCCCGGGTGGAGACGGCCTGATGCGCCGCCCCACCTCCATCACCTCCCCCTCGGAGTCCGAAGTGCGCTCCGAGGGGAAGGACGAGGCCGCTGACGAGAAGGCCATGATGGAGCGCCTGCTCCAGGAAGGGGACCAGTCCACGCCGGACTCACGCCGCTTCATGGGGCTCATCCGGGAGCTGGCCCACTTCCGCTCCCTGAGAGACCCGCTGGCGAGCCTCTGCGACGACATGCGGCTGACCCCCACCCAGGTGCACGCGCTTGGGTGGCTGGGCATGGACGGCCCCATCCAGGTGGGGGTGCTGGCGCAGCGCATCGGCATCACCAAGAAGACCATCACCGGCGTGGTGGACCGCCTGGAGGACATGGGCATGGTGGAGCGCGGCCGGGACGCGGAGGACCGCCGCGCCGTCACCGCGAAGCTCACCGACCGGGGATGTGAAATCTACAAGGTCATCCAGCTGATGACGGACGCGGGCATCCGGCGGTTGATGGGCCTGCTTCCCGAGGATGACCGCGAGGCGCTGTTCGGCATCATCGAGCGGATGCTCGCCCGGATGAAGGCGAGCGCCCCGCAGCGCTGAAGACGGCACCCAGGTGCGTGGACGGGCGCGGGCTGCGACAATGCCCGCGCCCATGCTCCCCTCCTTCATGGCCCTGCTCGGGCTTGGCCTGAGCGCCGCGCCCCCGCCCTCCCCTCCCTCCGCTTCCGCGGTGCTCCACGCGCAGTGCCGCACGCACGCGGCGGAGCCGACCAGGCCCTGGGCGCTCGCGCACGGCATGGACCTGGACGGGAAGGCCTTCCGTGCGCGGGATGGCCGCGCGGCCTCGGACGCCATCGTCGCGGGGTTCCTGCGCCGCGACGCACCCGACGCGGGAGGCACGGCCCGCTACTTCTTCGACGCCTTCACTCCGGACGGCACGCCCGTGGAGCCCCACCCTGCGCTCCAGGTGAAGACCTTCCTGCTCGCGGGCTACCCACGCTCGCAGGCGTTCCCCACGGCGTGGGGCAAGGTGACGCTGGGGGAGCTGGTGGGCTCGCTCCAGCGCGACTTCCGCCCCGCGCTCGCCGCGTCGCCGGACGGAGCCTGGGCGCTGGACGCGCTGTCACATGCGCTGAAGCCCGGGGACTCGTTCGTCAACGGCGCGGGGGAGACGGTGCGCATGGACGCGGTGATGGACACCGCGCTCGCCACGCTGGAGTCCGCGAACGCGGAGCTTCTTTCTGGCATGCAGGCGGGCCTGCCCCAGGTGCCCAAGAACAAGCACGGCATCTACGCGCACCCGTGTGGCGGGCTCCACTTCTTCCAGGCCGTCGCGGGGTGGGCGCGCTTCCCCGCCGTGCGCAAGGCGTGGGGCCCGCGGCTGGACGCGCAGGTGGACGTGCTGGTGTACCGGCTGGGCTCGGAGGCGCGGCAGTACGAGGCCGCGCTCACCGCCGCGCCCGCGTACCGCGTCCAGGTGCTGGTCCAGATGGTGAAGTTCTACGGCCACTTCCTGGAGGCCCTGGGACGCTACCGGGACGAGACGGGCTGGAAGCCCACGCCCGCGCAGGCCCGGGCGGTGGCGGAGGCGAAGGTCGCGCTGGAGCACGCCACGCAGAGGCTGGAGGCCACGGGCGCCTTCCGCGACACGGAGGCGCTGTCCCGGAAGCAGCCCCAGCTCGCCCTGGACCTGGTGGGCGATGCGTGTCACGCGGCGCGCGGCTGGGACCTGTGGGCCTCCGCGAAGGCCCGCTGACTCCCATCAGGGCCCGTCCTGACGCTGGCCCCCCGGCTTGAACCGCAGGAGCCCCGCGGAGAGCGCCGCCTTTCCGGAGGCCATCCACCGCCGGCCCCGCTGCCGCGCGACCATCACCGAGCCCAGCACGAGCCGCTGCGCGCGCATCTGCAGCAGGTCCGCGCGCAGCTCCCTGGGCGTCACCGTGCGGATGCGGCCCTGCTCGTAGGCCTCGGTGATGGCGCGGCGCTGGAGCTTGCCGCTGCTCGTCTTCTGAAGCTGGCCGTAGCGGATGAAGAGGACGTCTTGCGGCGCGAGCGTCACGCCCACCGTCTCCAGCACCGACTGGCAGACCTGCTTGCGGCTGTCCTCCAGGCGCTCCAGCGCGGACGGGTGGTTCACCTCCGCCAGCACCACGATGCGGCCCTGCGCCTGGATGACGGCGGTGCGGCCCGGGCGGATGAAGCCCAGCCGCTCCACGGCCTGCTCGAAGTCCCCGGAGAAGAAGCTCTGGCCGTTCACCTTGATGCGGTCGTTGATCCGCCCGGTGATGAAGAGCTCGCCCTCCTTCTGGAAGCCCAGGTCGCCCGTGGCGAAGAAGCCGTCGTCGCCGCCAAGGGGCCGGTCGTCCAGGAAGTACGACGGCGCCAGGCTGCCGCCGCGCAGCTCGACCTCCCCCAGCTCACCTTCACCGCACAGCCGTCCATCCTCCGCGCGCAGCCGCACCTCGAACTCCGGCAGGGGGCGGCCCACGGAGATGGCCGGCTGGCCGTTGGGCGCGGTGATGACGCTCACCTTCTGGCCTCGCGCCACGCTCGCGACAATCAGCACCGTCTCCGCCATGCCGTAGCAGGGCATGAACACGTCGCGCCGCAGGCCGCACGGGGCGAGGATGTCCAGGAACTGCTCCAGGTTGGGGATGTTGATGGGCTCGCTGCCCAGGTAGATGCCCTGGACGCTCGACAGGTCCAACCGCTTCAGGTCTTCCGCGTCCGCCGACTTGAGCGACTTCAGCGCGTAGTCGATGGCGAAGTTGGGGATGACGGAGCCCGCCACCCGTTCGGTGGAGATGAGCTCCAGCCAGCCCATGGGGTCCATCAGGAACGACGCGGGCTGGGACAGCAGCAGGTCATTGCCCGCCGCGAGGCAGGTGAGCAGCCCGCCGATGAGCCCCATGTCGTGGTACAGCGGCAGCCAGCTCGTCACCCGCTCGTCGACCGTGCGGTAGTCGTGCCGGATGATCATCCGCAGGTTCGCGGCCAGGTTCTCGTGGGTGATGGGCACGCCCTTGGGGAACGACGTGGACCCCGACGAGAACTGCACGAACGCCAGCTCCCCGGGCGCCACCTCGCGCAGCTTCGCACCGGGACGCTTCGCGCCCGAGGGCGGCAGCGGCAGCCGCTCCAGGGGCAGCTCCAGCCCGGCCAGACCAGGCACGTCCAGCACCACCGAGGCGCCGTAACGCTCACGGATGCGCGCGAGGAAGTCCCGGTAGGGTCCCTTCGGCGTGCTCAGGATGTACGGCTTCACGGACAGGGGCACCGCGCCCAGCTCCATCAGCCCCAGGAAGGAGAAGATGACGGACGAGGAGGTTTCGAAGGGCAGCACCACGCGCGTGCCCGGCGCCACGCCGCGCGCGCGGAAGTGCTCCGCCGCCCCTGCCACCCGGGAGGCGAACTCCCGGTAGGGCACGAACTCCGACGGCGCGACGAAGTCGTCGTAGAGAAACAGGCCGCGCCGCGGATCCACTGACTCCAACCGCTGGATGATGTCGAGCATTCGAGAAACCTCCCCTCCTCCGGGTCCTTCAGTGCGCGGGCGCCACCTGACGCATCCACGCGAGCACGCGGGGCAACACCTCCGCGCGGGCGCGCTCCCCGCGCACCACGTCGAAGTGGCCCGCTTCCCAGCTCAGCCCCTGCGCACGCCCCAGGACAAACAGGTCCTTGCGGGCACTGCCCAGGTGGGCCACCAGCTTCTCCACGCGCTGCGGTGACGCATGGAACAGGTCCGCCGCGCCCACGCCCGCGAACACCGGCAGCGTCACGTTGCCCAGCGCGCGCCAGTAGTCGGTCGCGCCGTCCGCGCTCCGGAACGCGCCCGTGGGCGCCCAGTCCGTGAACTGCCGCATCACGCCCGCCGGTTCGTCCCAGGGCCCCTGCCTCAGCGCCTTCGCCGGGAAGCGTCCCAGCATCCCCGCCACCGCGGCCGAGAAGCCCAGCTGGAAGCGCTTCTTGAACCCGCCGTCGCTGTAGTCGTTCACCGCCGAGGACAGCGTGCACACACCGGACAGCGACGCCTGGAGCGAGGGCTCCACGCCCAGGGCCGCCAGCGCCGCGTAGCCCGCCATGCTGTGGGCCAGCAGGAACAGCGGCCCGGTGTGACGCGCGCGCACGGCCCGCACCAGGTCCGGGATGTCGTGGCGCACGTACGTGTCGAAGCTCCAGTCGTACGCGCGCTTCGCGGGCCAGCGGCTCCTGCCATGCCCGCGCAGGGACGCGACGTACGCCACGCAGCCCGCGTCCATGAACGTGCGCGCGGCCCCGTCGCCCTGCCCGCCCAGGAAGAAGCGGCCGTCGGAGAACAGCCCCGGCACGAAGAGGACGCCCGGCGCGGAGTCCGGCGTCCCGGACATTCTCGCCTCCACGACGTGCAGCACGTGCTCCTGGGACGTGGGCACCCAGAGGTCCTGCGACGTGAGCTCCGGCTTCGCGTTCGTGCTCATGGAAGCGACTCCTCGACGGGAGCCACCGGAGCGCGCGCGGCGTCCAGGAACTGCTGCAGCGACGCGAGCGACCGCTCCCGCGCGTCCAGGAAGGCCACGCTCACCAGCGCCTCCACCGCCACCGGCCCGTCCGCCGCCAGGAACACGCGCTGACGGAACCGCGCGCGGTAGTGGATGCCGTCCGGCTCCAGCTCGTCCGCCGCGGGCGACTCCAGCTCCGTGCGCACCACCACCTCGCCCGGGGGAATCTCCCGGCGGTAGTCCACCTCCACGCGCGACACCACGGCCACCACCGGCCCTCCGCGCCTCAGCCCCTGCCGCTCCAGCCAGGCCCAGCGGCCGGCCTCCAGGTACTCCAGCGTGGTGGCGTTGTTCACGTGCCCCAGGGTGTCCAGGTCATTGGGACGTACGCGCAGCGTGAGCGACGACTCTTCGAAGTGCACGGGGGGATGTCCTTCGGCTGCCGGGGGAGGACAGCGACTTCAGGGGGACGGAGCGCGCGTCACGATGACCACCGTCGAGACGAACCCTCCGCTATGCGACAGCGAAACAGCGACCTGCAGGCCCTCGCGCGCCAGGTGCGCCGCGAGCGTGCCGTGAAACCGGAAGCGCGGCGCGTGCCGGGCGTCGTGGACGAGCTCCGCGTCCGTCCAGAACCAACCGTCGACCGCGGGCAGCGCCTTGAAGAGGGCCTCCTTCGCGCTGAAGCCCGCCGCCAGGCTCTGCAACGGATCCACCGCGCGCTCGAAGTGGGCGAGCTCCGCGGCGGTGAAGAAGACGTCCGGCTCCCGCAGGCCCCGTGCGGCCTCCAGCTCCGAGATGGCCTGGAGGTCGTGGCCCAGGCCCATCACCACCCGACGAGGTCCATCCAGGTGTCCTCCAGCTCCTCTCGCGACGTCACCGTGATGCCGGTGATGCGCTTGAGCGCGTGGAAGATGAGCTGCTCCTTCTTGCGCAGCGCGTCCGGCGCATAGAAGCCCTCGCGGTGCTGCACCTGATCCCACCAGTTGACGTGCGTCTCGCGGGTCTCCACGCGCTCGCGCTTGCTGCCGTGCACCTCGCCGCCGTCGCGCAGGAACAGGTGCGCCACCGCGAACGCCTCCTTCGCCTTGTACGCGCCGCTGTCCACCAGCGCCTTGGCGAAGGCGATGAAGTAGTTCATGTGCTGCACTTCGTCCGCGGCCACCTGCTTGAACAGCGCGCGCAGGCCCGGGTCCTGGACCATCTGCGAGCACTGGCCGTAGTCCACCGCCGCCACGACCTCGGAGATGGACAGCAGCGTGAGCGTGCGCAGCATGTCGTCGTCCGGGAAGACCTTGCGGAACTCCATGAAGGTGGCGTCGGTGATGGGCTCCAGCCGCAGCACCGTGGACAGGCGGTTGAACGCCGTCTCGTGGTGCGCCTCCTCCTCGTTCCAGTAGCGGCTCCACGTGCCGCACGCCTGCATGATGGCGGCGACGGTGGGGTTCGTCTCCTGCCACCGGCGGCACTCCTGGTCCGCCAGCCGCTCCAGCCGGTCCGCGCCCGGCTTCGTCGTCAGCTCCGCCCGCCCCGCGTTCCACACCATGTGCCGGTCGGCTTCGCCCACGTGCGCGAAGTCCACCTGGGCAAGCATCTCCACCACGCTCCAGCGCCGCGATTCATGCAGCCGCTGCTGCTCCCAGGTGATGTCCACCAACGACAGGCCCCGCCGGGTGAGGGCTTCGTACAACTCCGACAGGATGGCCGGGCGGCCTTCGCGCGGGAGGAGGGAGAGGGGAGCGACCGTCGCTTCTTCGTGCTCGAGGATGCGCACCAGGACGCTCATGCCGACTTCCGCTCCGGGTTCGTGACTTCGCCCATGAACACCGCCAGGACCTTGGACACCGGCGTATCCAGGGACAGCGCTGGCAGGCGGACCCGCAGTCCAAAGTCCTTGCGCAACCCGTTGGACGTGCGGGCAAAGGCTTCCATCAGGTCCACGCTGTTGGTCATGCGCTCGGAGCGTGTAATCAACGCCGCAAGTGTGAGGTCCTCGGCGAACAACTCCGACTCAGTGAGTCCTACGTTCTCGGCGAACTTCCGCCGGATATAGGACTCGAGCTCCTGCGCGTCGGGCACGGAATACCTTCCTTCCCAGGGCTTGAAAGTCGATTTTCCAGTCCGAAAACAGGAAAGATCTAACTGTGGCTCCAGAGCTGTCAATCAGCAACGGGTCACTTTGGATCCGCGCACGAACCCGCCCTCACAGGTTCGATTCACGCGTAATTCATGCAATCAGGCGCGAGATTTCCTCGGCTGTGAAACCCGCGTCTTCCAGGATGGCGCGCGAGTGCTGTCCCAGCGTGGGCGGTGGGCGCAGCGGGACGTCGCCCATGCGCAGGGGCGTGAGCAGGTGCGTGACGCGGATGCCGCGCTGCGCATCGTCCGTCTCCACGAAGAGGCCACGCGCGCGCAGCTGCGGATCCGCGAGCACCTCGTCACCTTCCGCCACCGGCTCCACGCAGAACTCCGCGCCGGAGAGCTGCTCACGCCAGTGCGCCAGGGGCTGGCTCGCGAAGATGCGGGTGAGCTCCGCCTTCACGCGCGCGCCGTCCTCGCCGCCCGAGTACGCGTCATCCAGCAGCTCCGGACGGCCCAGCTTCGCGCAGAGCGCGCCGAAGAACTTGGGCTCCAGCGCGCCCACCGCGAGCCAGCGGTCATCCGCGGTGCGGTACAGGCCATAGCTGGGATAGCCGCCGTTGAGCGCCTCGCTTCCGCGCTGAAGCGGAGTGCCCTCCTTCCCCATGAACAGGCGCGAGGCCAGGTGCAGGTGGAGGAACGCCAGCGCGCCGTCCGTCATGGACACGTCCACGAAGCGGCCCACGCCCGTGCGCTCGCGCTCATGCAGCGCGGCCAGGATGCCCACCAGCGCGAAGAGGCTGCCACCGCCGATGTCCGCCATCTGCACGCCCGGGAACGCGGGCGCGCCACCGGCCTCGCCGCCGTAGCCCAGCAGGCCCGCGCGGGCCACGTAGTTGAGGTCATGCCCCGCCTTGAGCCGGTCCGGCCCCGTCTGGCCGTAGCCGGAGATGGCGCAGTAGATGAGCCGCGGGTTCTTCTGGCGCAGCACCGCTTCACCCACGCCCAGCTTGTCCATCACGCCGGGGCGGAAGCTCTCCACCAGCACGTCGTAGTGGGACACGAGGCGCAGGAGCGCTTCACGGCCTTCCGGCGTCTTGAGGTTCAGCGTGAGCGAGCGCTTGTTGCGGTGCAGCCCGTAGTAGAGCGCGCCCTCCCCGTCGCGGTGCGGCGGCATGTGGCGGGTGGCGTCCCCCACGTCCGGGTCCTCCACCGTGTCCACGGTCGCGCCCAGGTCCGCGAGCACCAGCGTCGCGTACGGGCCGGGCAACAGGCGCGACAGGTCCAACACCCGCAGGCCCGCGAGGGGGGAAGACGGCTCGGACATGGGAGGGGGCTCCAGGGGGAAGTGGAGACATGCAGACGGCGCGTCCCCACAAGGGTGACGCGCCGTCGGTACGGCAAGAGACTCAGAGGCTCAGGCCAGCAGCTTCGCCAGCTTCATGGCGAGGCCCATGTCCATCGGCTTGAACTTGAGCTTGCCCTGCATGGCGGCCATCTGCGGGTTCAGCTTGCCCTCGCGGATCTTCACGAAGTCGTCGTTGCTGACGGTGACCGTCATCTTCGACGCGCCGTTGAGACCCTCGGACACCCAGCCCTCGGACTTGGTGGTGTCCAGCGTCCACTTGCCGCCACCGTCACCGGAGACGTCGAAGTGGATGATGGCGTTGATGTCCTTCGCCAGCTCCGGCTTCGCCTGAAGCTTCTCGGGAATCTGCCCCTCGATGATGTCCTTCGCGGTCGCCATGACTCGCTCCTTGGTATTCAGCGTTGATTGGTGAATCAGGCCTGCGCGGACCGTAGTGGCGCCCCACCGTCGGGTCAAGCACGGCCACGGGGTGCGTGCTCAGACGCGCGAGGTGTCCGCCGAGGGGTTGAGGGACTGTCGCACCATCGACAGCAGGTCGTTGAGCTCGAAGGGCTTGGCCAGGTGACCCATGGCGCCAATGTCCTTCGCCTTGCTGCCGACGTTGCGGTCCGCGCTGAGGACGATGATGGGGATGCCCGCGAAGTCCGGCTTCTGGCGCATGCGCTGGGCGAACTCCCAGCCGTCCATCACCGGCATCATCAGGTCCAGGAGGATGAGGTGCGGTGGGTCCGGCTCCAGGCGCTCCAGGGCTTCCTTGCCGTTGCGCGCACGGCGGATCTCGAAGCCTTCGGCCTCCAGGATCTCCGAGAGCGCCTCCAGGATGTCGGGATCGTCGTCCACGACGAGCACCACGGGTGCGTCAGCATGCTGTGCGTTGAGCGAGGTCAGAGTTGTCTCCTCGATACCGCTTCCGGAGATGGATCTTCCACCATCACTGGCCCCCCGGGTGCAAGAAATCAAGGGGCCCGCGGACGGAGCCGGAGCCCGTTGCAAAACCGACAGTCACTGCCCACCCTTCCGTTGATTCGAGGCACGGCCAGGGGAGGTCCGCGTGACGTGGATGGGGGAGACGCCTGGAGGCAACGAAACCGCGCCGGGGCTCGCGCTGCTGCCCCGCCAGGGGACACCCCGCCTGCTCGGTCCCCTGCTCCTGGACTATCTGGGACTGGAGGCCCTGCCCCCCATGTCGGCCGTGACGGGCATCGACGGGCTGATGGCCGCCGTGGGCTTCCGACGCAAGAACGGCGAGCGCAACCTGTGGGAGCGCCAGGACCGCACCCTGCTCGTGGGCGAGGAGCCGCTGGAGGACGGCGGACGCCTGGTCTGGGCGCTGCCGGTGCCCTGGAGCACGGAGCCGGCTTCACCCAAGGTGCCCCAGGCTTCACCGCCGGGCGAGCGCGTGGAGGACCGCGTGCGCTTCCTGTCGCTCGCGTCGCACGACCTGCGCGGGTCGCTGGCCAACATCCGCTCGTACGCGGCGCTGCTGCTCAACGGGCGCATCCCGCTGGAGCCCAAGGCGCAGCGCGGGCTGGAAACCATCCTGCGCAACGCGGACCGGGCGCTCTCCTTCGCCCAGGACTTCTTCGACTCCAGCCGCGCGGACCTGGGCGCGCTGGCGTGTGAGCGCGAGCGCCAGCCGCTGTTGCCCATCCTGGATGCCGCGGTGGAGCGCACGCGGGCCGCGGCGTCCGCCGCCAACGTGGGGCTGGAGCTGGACACGCTGCCGGAGCTGCCCGACGTGACGGTGGACGCGGGCCGCATCCAGCACGCGGTGGAGGCCTTCGTGCATCACCTGCTGGCGCGCGCCCAGCCGGGCGAAGTGCTCCACGTGCGCGCCGAGCGCCTGGGGCACCAGGTGCGGGTGGAGGTGCGCCGCGATGGCGCGGCCGTTCCGGAAGAGGACATCACCGCTGTCTTCCAGTGCGAGGAGCGCGCCTTCCGCGAGCGCAAGCTGGAGGATCCGCTGCGCGTCTTCCTGGCCCGGCAGGAGGTGGAGGCCCACGGTGGCCAGGTGGGCGCCCAGGCGGACGCGGGCGGCACCACCCTCTTCCTTACGCTGCCCTTATCGCTGCCAGCGGAAGTCGGGCATCCAGCGGGCTGGCAGGCGTGAGCCCCGGCCAGCGGAGTTGCTAGCGCGACCCACCTCCCACCGGTATGCTCCCCCGCGCATTTCGTGAGGAGCGAAGCCATGGGATTGAAGCTTCCTGAGATTCTTCTGATTTTCGCGGCGCTGCTGCTGCTGTTCGGCGGCTCGCGGTTGCCGCAGCTCGGCTCGTCCCTGGGCAGCGCGCTCCGCAACTTCAAGCGCGGCTTCTCCAGCGACGAGGAGAAGGACGACGCGGGCGACAAGAAGACCGGCACGCTGTCCGCGTCCACCACCGTGGACAAGGACGTCGCCGCCAAGTCTCCCAGCTCGCACGCCTGAGTGCGGGTCCGTCCGGGTGGGCCCGGGAAGGCCCCGCCCCTGACGTCACCACATCACTGAACGTTCACCCGTGACGCCCGTACCGTGACCGCTCGAAAGCGGCCAGGGACGGGCGTCGGGCTTTGGTGCGTCAGTCCATGACCTTCGCGCCTTCGTACATGGCGTCGATGGTCTTGATGTACTTCTGGCTGGCGACCTTGCGCTTCACCTTGAGGGTGGGCGTGAGCTCACCGGACTCCTGCGTGAAGTCCGCGTCCATGACGGCGATCTTCTTGATGCTGGAGTACGGGGGGATCTCCGCGTTCACCTTCTTGATGATCTCCTCGACGGCCGCCTTGATCTCCGGCCGCTGGGAGTTCTGCGCGTAGGTGCCCACCGCGATGCCCTTGTCCTCCAGCAGCTTGCGCGCCGGCTCCTCGGACACGGTGATCAGCGCCACCAGGAACGGCCGCTTGTCGCCGTACACCATGGCCTGGCTGATGAGCGGGAAGGTCTTGAGCGTGTTCTCGATGTTCTGGGGCGCCACGTTCTTGCCGCCCGCGGTGACGATGATGTCCTTCTTGCGGTCGGTGATGCGCAGGTAGTTGTCGGAGTCCAGCTCGCCGATGTCGCCGGTGTGGAACCAGCCGTCCGGCTCCAGCACCTCCGCGGTGGCGGCGGGGTTCTTGTAGTAGCCCTTCATGAGGCAGGGCCCCCGCACCATGATCTCCCCGTCCGCGGCGATCTTGATCTCCGTGCCGGGCATCGGAGGACCCACCGTCCCAATCTTGATCTTCTCCACCCGGTTGACGTTGCAGGGGGCGCTCGTCTCCGTGAGGCCGTAGCCCTCCAGCACCTTGTAGTCGAGCATGTCGAAGAAGTAGGCGATCTTCCGCGACAGGGGCGCGCCACCGGAGATGAAGATGCGCATGTTGCCGCCCAGCTTCTCGTCGAGCACCTTGCGCACCTTGGAGAACACCAGCTTCTTCGCCAGGGCGAACGCGAGCGTGTTGTGCTCGCGGCCCTGCGAGCGCGCTTCGACGTACTCGTCGAACTGGCGGAACGCCCAGCGCGTCAGGCGGCCCTTCATGCCCGGCGCGGACGTGCCGTTGGCCACGACGTTGTTGTAGACCTTCTCGAACACGCGGGGCACCGAGGGGAGCACCGTCGGACGCGTCTCCGGCAGGTTCACCAGGAGCTTGTCCACCGACTCCGCGATGATCAGCCGGAAGCCCATGCTCAGCCACGCCGCCTTCACCACCTGCGCGAAGACGTGCGCCAGCGGGAGGAACAGCATCACGGAGTCGTTGGGCACCATCAGGCTCATGGCCTGGGTGGCCTTCGCCTCGTAGGCCCAGTTGCCGTGCGTGAGGATCACGCCCTTCGGGTCACCCGTGGTGCCCGAGGTGTAGATGAGCAGGTTCGTGTCCTCCAGCTTCACCTCGCCCACCCGCCGCTCGAACGCCTCGCGGCTCGCGTCCGGGCCGCCCCTGGCGGAAGCGAGCATGTCCGCCAGCGTCATCTCCTTCTCGCCGCTGACCGGCCCCTCGAAGACGACGATCTTCTGGAGCGAGGGAATCTCACCCAGCCGCGCGCGCACGCGGGACAGCCGGCCAATCTGCTTGGCATCCTTTTCATCGGAGTCGACGAGCAGCAGCTTCGTCTCCGAGTGGTTCAGGATGTAGCGACATTCCTCGGCGGTGTTCGACGCATAGATGGGCACCGTGACGGCCTGGGCCCCGCTGATGGCCAGGTCCGCGATGAGCCAGTTCAGGCTGGTGTTGGCGAAGATGGCCACCCGGTCCCCCGGCTGGACACCCTGCGCGATCAGCCCGGCGGACATGAGCATCACGTCCTCCAGCACCTGCGCGTAGGTGACGTCCTGCCAGCGGTCGTTCTTCTTGTGCGTCAACCCCACCTTGGAGGGGTTCTGGGCCAGTTTCATCAGCAACTGGACGAGGTTCTGATCCTGCGCACTGCCCGTCGACGAAGCGGTAGTGACCTGGCTCTCTACCCTCACTTGAGTTCCTCCTGGATGTCGGCGTTCACCTTCGTGGCCCACTTCTGCACGCGCTGAGCTTCCGAGGCGTCATAGGTGGTGTTGCCCTTCAGGACCTTCTGGATTGCGTCGTTCGCGGCCTGGGCCTTGCCGTCCTTCAATAGTGTCTCGGCAAGGTAGTAATGGGCACGCAGAGATTCGGGGAACCTGGCGATCGCCTTGTTGTAGAACGTCGCGGACTTGCCCAGGTCCCGCTTGGGCCAGGGCAGCTCGTAGTAATAGCGCCCCTTCACCACCCAGGGGCCGCCGCGCTCGTAGGTCGCGTCGAGCTTGATCGCCGTCTCGAGTCGCTCGTTGAACTTGCCCTCCAAGCCGTCACCCAGCGCCTTCATGATGCCAACAGCCTGGGAGTAGGCCCCAATGCCGCACGCGGCGTAGTAATAGCCCTCCACCCGCTGGGGCGAGAGCTTCGCCGCCTTGTCGCCCTGGTCCCAGGTCTGACGGCCGAGCACCATCTTCCGCTTCGGTTCGGTGGCGCCGTCCGCCTGCCACTGCAGGATGCGCGCGGAACGCCAGACGAGCTCGAAGTCGTCTGGCGTCGCCTTCAGCTGCTCCTTGAGGAGGGCCTCCAGCGCGGTCACCGACGCAGGATCCGCGCGCTTGGCGTACAGCTCGTCTGCGGACGTCAGCACGCCTGGGTCGGCGGCCCAGGCGGATGATGTGATCATCAGCAGGGGAAGCGTGAGGAAAATCAAGCGCATGCGCGGTCCTTAGCACGCACGCTCCCCCACCTTCAACCCGTGCCCCCGCTTACTGGCTCGTCTGTGAACGCATGGACGACATCCATGGATTCCGTGATGTCAGGGTTTGGAGTCCCCGGGTGGCGGGGAGGAGGGAGGCAGCAGGACGGAAATGGGCACCTGGGTCGGCTGGAAGGTTCCGCTGCCCCGGGCGACCAGGACGTCGCCGTCGTTGAACATGTCTGCTTCAACGACGACCAGGTTCGGCGTGGCGCTGATGACGCGCGCCCGCACCTGGAGGTTGCCCTTGCGCACGGCCCGCACGATGTAGGTCGTGAAGCTCGTGGTGGCCAGGGCGAAGCGGTCCGCCAGGGAGTTCGCGGCGAACCACGCGGCCTCGTCCAGGCCCTTGAAGTAGGTGGAGCCGTGCACCATGTGCCCGCCGTTGAAGAACTGCTCCAGGACGGGCATCTCCAGCGACGCTTCCCCCTTGCGGACGACGAGGTCGCGAGGCTGGTAGAGCTTGTTGATGGGGGCCAGGGGAAGGATGCGCATCAGGGCGTCGTAGAACGCCTGGCGGTCCTCGGGAGCGGGGGAGGTCGTGGTCTGCATGGGGTTGGGTTCCCGGGGGTCAGGGCGTCAACTGCTCCAGCGAGCCTTCCAGGAACTTCGTCCGGCAGGCGTGCCGCTGGATCTTCCCGCTGGAGGTCTTGGGAATCACGCCGGGAGGAATCAGCACCGCGGAGTGCAGCCGCACGCCGTGGTTGGCGGAGATGGCCTCGCGGATGTCCGCGATGACGGCCTGGAGATCGCCTCCCTGGTCGATGACCGCGCGTGAGATCTCCTGGACCAGCACCAGCTGCTCCTCGCCCGCGACGTCCACCGCGAAGGCGGCGCCACAGCCCGGCCGCACGGCCTTGGAGCTGCGCTCCACGGTCAGCTCGATGTCCTCCGGGTAGTGGTTGCGCCCCCGGATGATGATGACGTCCTTGAGGCGGCCGGTGATGAAGAGCTCGCCTCCGCGCAGGAAGCCCAGGTCGCCCGTCCGCAGGAAGCGCTCTTCCTGCGTGTCCGCCAGGACGCCGCCGAACGTCTTCTGCGTGGCCTCGGGCTGCTCCCAGTAGCCCCGGGCGACGCTCGGGCCGCGGACCCAGACCTCGCCCACCTGCTCCGGCGCGCAGGGCCGCGAGGTCTCCGGATCGACGATCAGCAGCTGCTGGTCCGGCGCGATGCTTCCGCACCCGATGAGCTCCCGGGCCCTCGGGTCCTCCGGCGGCAGGGGCGCCAGCTGCCTGCGCTCCAGGGCGTCGCGGGCCACGCTGAACGAGACGGGGGCCGCCGCCTTGCGTCCGCCCGTGACGATGAGGGTCGCCTCGGCCAGCCCGTAGCACGGGTAGAAGGCCTCCAGCTTGAAGCCCTGCGGTCCGAAGACCTCCGCGAAGCGGCGCAGCACGTCCCCGCGGATGGGTTCGGCGCCGTTGAACGCCAGGCTCCAGGTGCTCAGGTCCAGCTGCTGGCGCTGCTCCGCGTTGATCCGGCGGATGCACAGCTCATAGGCGAAGTTGGGGCCGCCGCTGGTCGTCACCTTGTACTGGGAGATGGTCTGCAGCCAGATGGCCGGGCGCTGCAGGAAGTCCAACGGAGACATCAGGATGCAGGGCCTGCCCAGGAACAGGGGCTGGAGCACGTTCCCGATGAGTCCCATGTCGTGGTAGACGGGCAGCCATCCCGCGACGATGGTGCTCTCCCGGTCGTGCTGGAAGTACTCCTGGATCATCCGCTCGTTGTGCAGGAGGTTCTGGTGCGAAACCATGACCCCGCGCGGCTTGCCCGTGGAGCCCGACGTGTACTGGAGGAAGGCCAGGTGGTCGCCGGTCACGGCCTCCGCCCGCCAGGTGTCCGCGAGCCGGGTGAGCTCCATCGCGTCGGTGCTCAGCCACTGCATGGCGCTGAACTCAGGCACGTCCGCGACGAAGCCCGACATCATCTCCACCAGGAACTGGGTGCTCAGCGCGACGCGGGCGCCCGCGCTGCGCACGATCTCCCGGAGCCGGGGCACGTCCCGCTCCGCCCGGATGGGATAGGCAGGCACGCCGATGACGCCCGCGTAGAGACAGCCGAAGAAGGCGGAGATGAACTCCAGCCCGGGCGGGAACAACAGCAGGGCCCGGTCCCCGGGGACCAGGCGCTGCCGCAGCTCCGCCGCGACACCGCGGGCTTCGCGGTCCAGCTGCGCGAACGTCAGCCGGCTCTGCTCGGAGCCATCGCTGTTGACGAAGATGAATGCCAGGGCGTCGCCGGACTGCTGGGCCCGGTCCCGCAGGAGGTCCACCAGGTTCGAGTACATGGGTTTCACCGAGAGGTTGAGGTGTCCGACGGAGGCGCCTGATCCTTCTTCTGGAGCAGGGGGATCTCCTCGAAGTCGTCCGCGCGCTTGAGCAGCCGCGCCGCGTCCACCATGCCCTGCGGAGGCGCGCCCAGCTTGCGCTCGGCCACGTTGAGCCAGGCGCCGCGCAGCTCGTAGCGCGCGCACAGGGTCTCACCGCGCAGGAAGCGCTGGCGGAAGTGGTACCGCGAGGCGTCCGCGGACAGCCCCACCATCTCCAGCTCGATGCGGATGCGGTCGCTCAGGCGGACCTCTTTGATGTACTCCGTCCCGTCCGAGAAGATGACCGGGAACACCTGCAGCTCCGCCATCTTCCGGGCGCTGAAGCCCTGCTCGTTCAGCCACTCCAGCCGCACGTGCGTGGCGTAGTCGGAATAGGCGCTGTGGCGCAGGTGCTGGTTCGCATCCACGTCCGCCCAGCGCACTTCGATGATCCGCGAATAGGGTTCCACGTCGTTCCTCGTGTTGGGGGTGTCCGTCAGGCGTCAGGAAGAAAGCGGCTCGCCACGCAGGGTCTTCAGCAACAGCTCCAGCACCCGGGAGCGTTGCTCCAGGAAGAACATGTGCCGCCCGGGCAGGGCCTGGTGCGCGAAGCCGCCGCGCGTGCAGAGCCGCCACTGCCGGACCTCGTCCGCGGAGGCGATGGGGTCGCTCTCGCCCGACAAGGCCAGGATGGGGACGGAGAACCCGGGGTCCTCCTTCCACCGGTAGTCCCGGAGCAGCTCCGCGTCGGACTTCATGACGCCCATGATGCTCCGCATGAAGGATGCGTCCGCGCGCAGGGACGGGGCGATCTCCAGGTTGCGGTAGTCGTCCTCCGCCAGCGAGTCGCGATCCTTCTTCAAGTGGTGATCAATGGGGGCCCAGAGCCCGGAGACCACCAGGTGCTCGGGCGCGAGGCCGTGGAGGCGCTTCAGCTCACGCGCGAGCTCGAAGGCGACGAGCGTCCCCATGCTGTGGCCGAAGAACGCGAACCGGCGGTCCAGCAGCGGGAGGATCCGCGGCACCAGGGATTCGATCAACGCGTCGAAGTGGACGGGCCCCGCCTCGTCGATCCGCTCCTCTCGCCCCGGGAGCTGCACGGCGACGACCTGCACGTTCTCTGGAAGCGCGTCCGCCCAGTCCCGGAAGAGGCTGGCGCCGCCCCCCAGGGGGTGGAAGCAGATCAGCCGGAGGTCCGGGGGAGCCGCGCGCTCGCGCGATTGGAACCAGCGTGACGTCCCGGAATCCCGGGGGGCCTCTGCCTCGGGCGCCGCCAGGCCCAACAGCGACAGGCAGGACTGGGCGAGTTCCGCCAGGCTCGGCCCGCGCAGCAGCAGGGCGGCGGGAACGGAAACCCCCAGGCGGCGCTCGAGCCCGTTGCGCAGCTCGACCCCCATCAAGGAGTCGATGCCGAGGTCCCGCACCGTGCTCTGTTCATCCAAGCCCTCGGGCGCGGCGCGGAGCACCGTGCCGACGAGCGCCTTGAGGTCCTCGCACAGCAGCGCGAAGCGCTCCTCTGGCGCCGCCGCGCGAAGGCGGGATGCCAGCTGGCCCGCCTCCGTGCGGACCTGCGCTCCGGTCCGCACCCGAGCGTAGAAGGAAGGGACATTGCCGCCGGGGAACTGACGGCAGAACGCCTCCCAATCCACGGGCAGCACGACGGCCTGTCCCACGTCCTGGGACATCAGCAGCTCCAGCGCATGGAACGCCTCGATGCGGTCGAGCATCCGCAGCCCGCTGGAGGCGTAGCGCTCCAGGTCCTGTTCGCGCAGCTGCGCCGCCATGCCCGACCCCGCCCACAGCCCCCAGGCCACGCTCAGGCCCGCGAGCCCCGCCTGGCGCCGGTGGTGGGCCAACTGATCCAGGAAGGCATTGGCGGCACCGTAGTTCGACTGTCCGGGTGAGCCGAGCACCCCGGCGATGGAGGAGAAGAGGACGAAGCAGTCCAGCTTCCGTCCCCCCACCGCGCGATGCAGGTTCCAGGCGCCCTGGACCTTGGGGGAGAGGACCGTCTCGAACTGCTTCCAGTCCTGGTTCGGAATCACGGCGTCCGCCAGGACTCCCGCGGCGTGGAAGACGCCCGCGAGCGGCGCGGTCCCTTCGTCCAGCCGCGCGATCAACCGCGCCACCGCGGCCGTGTCGGAGACATCCGTGGCGTGCAGCTCCACCCGCGCGCCCTGCTCCTCCAGCAGCGCGAGCGCGCGCTGCTCCACCGGCCCTGGCGTCCGGCGAGAGACCAGGGCGAGCCGCCTCGCGCCCCTGCGCACAAGCCACCCAGCGAGGTCCAAGCCCAGCGCGCCCAGTCCGCCCGTGATGAGGTAGGTGCGATCCGGCGCGAAGCGCATCTGGACCGCGGACGCGGCGTCCCGGTCCTGGGTGACGACGATCTTCCCCTTGTGGCGCGCCTGCGCCATGTGCCGGAAGGCGTCCGCCACCCGCTGCATGGGGAAGACCTCCGCCGGCACCGGCCGCAGGCGGCCCGCCGCAAGCCACTCGATGACCGCCGCCATGTGGCCGGTGATGCGCTCGGGCTCGCTCACCGCGACATCCATCAGGTCGAACGCGAAGTAGCGCGCGTCGGGGCGGAGCGCGTGCGCCTGCGCCTCGCTGAGGATGCCCAGCTTGCCAATCTCCACGAAGCGCCCGCCTTCGCGCAGCACCTCGAAGCTCCTGGGGATGAAGTCACCGCTCAGGCTGTTGAGCACGACGTCCACGCCCCGCTCCGCCGCGGGGCTCAGCGCGGCGGCGAAATCCAGCGTGCGGGAGTTCAACACCTGCTCGACGCCCTGCTCCAGCAGGTAGGCCTGCTTCGACGGGCTGGCGGTGGCCACGACGCGCGCCCCCACCATCAACGCGACCTGGATGGCCGCGAGCCCCACGCCTCCCGCGCCGGCGTGGATCAACACCCGCTCGCCCGGCTGGAGCCGCGCGCAGGTGAGCAGCGCGTGGCAGGCGGTCACGAAGGCGGTGGGCAGCGTCGCGCCCTCCACGAAGGACATCGACGGGGGCAGCTTCTCGACGAAGCGGGCGGGGACGTTCACGTGGCTGCCGAAGCAGCCGAACGCCATTGCCGCGGCGACGCGGTCTCCCGCGGCCAGGTGGCGGACCTCCGCCCCCACGCGCAGCACCTCGCCCGCGCAGTCTCCGCCGAACAGCATCTCCTCCGCCGATTCCACACCGGACTGCTGCCCTTCCACGCGCAGCATCCCCAGCGCGTGGAGGACGTCCTTGAAGTTCAGGCCCGTGGCCTTGACCGCGATCTCCACCTCGTCCGGCTTCGGCTCGGACCGGGTGAGCGACTCCAGGCGCAGGTGGTCGAACGAGCCGTACTCCTGGATGCCCAGGCGGAAGGGCCCCCCAGGCAGGGCGTTGGCCGCGTGCGCCAGCGCCAGGGGCTCCAGGCGAGCCGTGTACCGCTGTCCGTGACGCCAGGCGACCTGCTCCTCCCCGTCCCCCGACGCCAGCTCCAGCCCCACGAGCCGGGCCACTGTGTCGGGATCCGCCACGTCCACGTCCAGGCAGACGCAGTCGAGCGAGGGCTGCTCCCGCGCCACCACCCGGCCCAGTCCCCAGAGCGGCGCGAGGAAGGGCTGGACGCCCTCCCCTGCCTCCACGCCCTGCGCCGCGCGCGTGACCCAGGCAACGCGGGGACGGCCCTTCATCTCCAACGCCAGCAGCGCCTGGATGGCCTCCAGGCTGGCGCGCAGGGCGTCCGCCCGGGTCCGCGCCAGGTCCGCGGCTTCGGCCTCCCCTTCGAGGAAGAGCTGGATGACGCCCGCGAACGCCTCTCCATGGCGCGCGTGAAACGCCCGAAGGATCCGTCCGACCTCCGCCGACGGCGCGCCCTGGCCCACGTGGCACCATTCCGCCTGCGCGCCCCGCTGCCGCAGCAAGGCCGCGAGCGCGGCGGCGGGCGCCTCGGTATCGCCCATGAGCAGCCACGCGCCGCGCAGGTTGCCCTCGGCCGCCTCCGCGCTGTCGTCCTTCAAGGGCTGCGGCTGCCAGGCCACCTGGTACATCGCGCGGCGGATGCCCGCGGCGCTGACCTCCGTGAAGCTGCTCTCGTCTCCGAGCAGCAGGGAGAAGCCCTGGATGCCGCCGATGCACTCGAATGCGTCATCGAAGAAGGTGATGTCGGCGACGGTCGCGGTGTCTTCCGCCTGGACCGGCACGCGGATCTTCACGTGGCTCCACGCGACGCGCAGCGGCTTGCGCGTGAAGCGGAAGGACTCCATGCCCACCGGGATGAACGTCTTGCGGTGCGGATCCTCGTAGAGCGTGGCGCCGAAGATCTGAAGACAGGCGTCCAGGAAGACGGGGTGCAGCAGATAGGGGTCGCGGTCCGCGGGCAGGGCCGCGTCCAGCTCGATGCGCCCGATGGCCTCGTAGTGTCCCTTCCAGAGCCGGGTCACGGCCTGGAACGAGCGGCCGAAGTCGATGTTGAGCTCGCGCACCTGCCGGTAGAACGCGTCGATGGGAATCGACCGGGGACACGCCTCGCGGGCCCGCCAGTAGCGCTCCTGGGCTGGAGGATTCGGCGACGGGGGCTGGGCCGGCGCGGAGGACTTCGCAAGGACGTTCATGGCGACAGCTCCAGGAAGAAGGGAGGCGATGCTCGGGGCTCAGGACGCCGGCCGCGCCCGGCCGAAGACGTAGACGCGGGAGTCCCCCATCGACGCGTCCTGGGAGTTCTCGAAGGAGAACTGCGCGCCCCCCGAGCCCTCCCGCCGCAGGTGGATGTCCAGGGTGCGCGTCTCCTTCGACATGAAGAAGGGCCGCCGGAACTCCAGATCCTCCAGCACCCATTCGCGCTCGCCCAGCCACGCGTTGACGGCGGCCTGGGCAATCTCGATGTAGCCCGTCGCGGGAAGGACCTCCGCGCCGAAGATGCGATGGTCCCCCAGATAGGGGAACAGGTCGCCACCGAGCGGCACCCGGAAGCGCACGGTGCCGTCCGGCCCCTCGCTGCGCTCCGCCCGGGCGAGCATCGGGTGCGCGGCGGAGGCGGTGCGCGCGGAGGGCGCGGACGCCGGGTGCTCGAAGAGCCAGTAGCGCTCGCGCTGGAAGGGCTGCTGGGCCACGGCAACGCGCTGGCGCGCACGCCCCTGGTCGATGCCGCGCCAGTCCAGCTCCGCGCCCAGCGTGAAGAGCTGGCCGAGCGACTCGAAGAGCGTGCGGCCCTCCTCGTCGCCCTCGCGGACCAGCGGAAGGCAGGGCACGCCCTCCCCCAGGATGTCCCGGGCCAGGGCCGTCAGCACCGGCCTGGGTCCCAGCTCGATGTAGGCGTCGATCTTCTCCTTATGCAGCGCGCCGAGCCCCTCCATGAAGCGCACGGGCTCAAGCGCGTGGCGGACCCAGTAGCCGGGGTCGCGGGCCTCGTCACCCACCATCGAGCGCGCCAGCAGCGTGGACACCCACGGCACCTTCGGACGGGCCATGGGAATGCCCGCCGCCAGCGGGCCGAAGGCGGGCATGGCCGGCTCCATCAACCGCGAGTGGAAGGCGTGCGAGACGCTCAACGGCTGGCAGCGCAGGCCCTGCGCGCGGAGGGACTCCACCGCCGCGGCCACCGCCTCCACCGGTCCGGAGATGACGGTGTTGCTCGCCGAGTTGTAGGCGGCGATCCGCGCCCCTTCCGCCCGCCCCACGAGCTGGGGCAGGACCTGGCGCGCCTCCGCGAAGACCGCGGCCATCGCGCCGGGCGCGTCCAGCGCCTGCATCAGGCGCCCTCGCTCGGCGATCAACCGCAGGGCGTCCTCCAGGCTCAGCACCCCGGCGACATGGGCGGCGGCGAACTCACCGATGCTGTGGCCCAGCACCGCCGAGGGCACGACGCCGAAGGAGCGGAGCATCTCCGCCAGCGCCACCTGGAGGCTGAACAGCGCCGGCTGCGCCAGGGCCGTCATCCGCAGGGTGTCGTTGCTCGCCGCGGGGGCATAGAGCACCTCCAGCAGCGAGCGGCCCAGCAGCGGTGCGAGCAGCTGATCACACCGCTCGATCACGTCCCGGAACACCGGCTGGGTCTGGTGGAGCGCGCGCGCCATCCCCACGTACTGGGCGCCCTGCCCGGTGAAGAGAAACGCGAGGCGCGGCTTGCGCTTGCCCTTGCGCTTCAGGTGGAGCGCGGCCGGATGCGCCTTCCCCTCGGAGAAGGCGCTCAGGGCCCCGGCGGCCTCCGAGGGCGTCCGGGCCACCACCGCGAGCCGCTCCGGAAGCGGACTGCGCCCGATGCCCGCGGAGAACGCCACATCCGCGAGCGCGCTCCCCTCCTCCCGCAGCCCGGCGAGCCGCTCCGCCTGACGCGAAGCGAGCGCGCGCAGCCCGCCCTCGCTCCGGCTGCTCAGGCACAGCAGGTGGACCGTGCGCTCCGACAGCGTCCCGGCCGGCGCCGCAGGCGCGCGAGCCGGCGCTTCCGCCACGACGACGTGCGCGTTGGTGCCGCCGAAGCCGAACGAACTGACGCCCGCGATTCGCGGCCGCCCGGGTTTCCATTCCGTCAGCGCCCGGGGCACCGCCAGGGGGAGCTGGGCGAACGGGATGAGCGGGTTGGGCGTTTCGAAGTGAAGGTTCGGGGGCACCTCTCCGTGCTCGACGACGAGCACCGTCTTGATCAACCCGGCGATCCCCGCCGCCGCCTCCAGGTGCCCGATGTTGGTCTTCACCGCGCCCACCCAGCAGGGCTCCTGGGCGCTCCTGCCGGGAGCGAGGACGGAGCCCAGGGCATTGAGCTCCATGGGGTCGCCCAGCCGCGTGCCAGTGCCGTGCGCTTCAACGTAGCCGACGTCCTTCGGCTCGACGCCCGCGCCGCGGTACGCCTGCTTGAGCACCGCGACCTGGGCCTGGGGGTTCGGCGCCGTCAGGCCATTGCTCAGGCCGTCCTGGTTGACGGCGCTGCCACGGATGACCGCGCGGATGCGGTCGCCGTCCCGGAGCGCGTCCTCCAGGCGCTTGAGCACCACCAGCCCCGTGCCCTCGCCGCGCACGTAGCCGTTGGCGCGCGCGTCGAAGGTCTTGCAGCGTCCGTCCGGAGCCATGAACTCGCCCTTGGACGCCGCCACGGTGACCCAGGGGGCCAGCATCGCGTGGGTGCCCCCGGCCAGGGCCAGGTCGGATTCGCCCAGCTGGAGGCTCTGGCACGCCAGGTGGACGGACACGAGCGACGAGGAGCACGCCGTGTCCACCACCACGCTGGGACCGCGCAGGTCCAGGACGTAGGACAGCCGGTTCGCCGCGACGCTGTAGGCATTGCCCGTCAGCGTGTAGCCGTTGATGAGGTTGGGCTGCTCCAGGAACCGCTCGTAGTAGTCGAAGCTCGCGACGCCGACGAAGACGCCCACGGGCTTCCCGGCGAGGCCGAGCGGCGGAAGGGACGCGTCCTCCAGGGACTCCCAGGCCACCTCCAGCAGCAGGCGCTGCTGCGGCGACATGTGCATCGCCTCTCGCGGGGCGATGCCGAAGAAGCCCGCGTCGAACCGGTCGATGCCGTCGACGAAGCCGCCCCAGCGGGTGCTCATCTTCCCCGGTGTCTGGCCATCCGCGGAGTAGAAGTCCTCCAGGGACCAGCGCTCCGCGGGGACCTCCGAGATGGCGTCCGTTCCCTCACGGAGCAGCTGCCAGAAGGCATCAACCGAGTCCGCCTTCGGAAAACGGCAGGACATCCCGACAATCGCGATGGGGCTACGGGGCGTGGACACGAGGTCACCGGGGAAGGCGGGAAGGGGGCCGAGGTGGACGCGGGGGAAGAGTGGAGAGGCTCAGGGGACCGGGGACGGGCGAGGGCCCGCCCTCGGAAGCCATGGGCCCAGCGTTGCCTCGACCTGGCGCAGCAGGGGCTCCGCCGCCTGGACATGGAAGAAATGGGCGCCAGCGAAGGGCACGTGCTCGAACGCGCCCTGCGTCTGTTCACGCCAGGCGAGCAGCGGCCCTTCCTCGCAGACCGGATCCTCCACGCCCCGCATCGCGGTGATGCCGCACGTGAAGGGGGGCTCCTCCCGGTACGCGTAGAGCGTGTTGGCTTCCAGGTCGGCCCGGATGATGGGCAGGAAGAAGCGCAGCGCCTTGGCGTCCGCGAGGATGTTCTCCCGCGTGCCCCCGTACTGCCGGAGCACGTCGATGAACTCCGCATCCGGCAGGTCGTACGTCTTGCGGTACGCGTACGGCAGCTGGGGCGCGGGCCTGCCGGCGACGAACAGGTGGAGCGGCGCGGGAAGCCCGTGGCGCCGCAGCCAGCGCGCCAGCTCGAAGGCCACCAGCGCGCCGTAGCTGTGGCCGAACAGCGCGAACGGCCGGTCCAGCAGGGGCACCAGCGACGGCCCCAGCTGTTCGGTGAGCACGCGGACGTCCCGGGCGGGAGGCTCCGCGAAGCGGCCCTCGCGGCCCGGCAACTGGATGCCCACCACGTTGAGCGCCGGCTCCGACGCCCGGTCCCATTGGCGGAAGACCGTCGCGCCGGTGCCCGCCGAGTTGAAGCAGAGCAGCCGGCAGGACGCCTGCGCGTCGATGACGCAGGGGGAGAGCCGCTCCAGCGGCACCCGGGCCTCCCCTGCTCCATGTCCTCGCGTCAACCCCTCCATTCCATGTCCCTCAGCGCCGTTCCTTGAAGCGGACCGGCAGGCTGACCATGCTGCGCAGCACGGTGTGGTCGCGGTACGAGAGCTCGTCGATGGCGACCTCGAAGTCACCGAGCGTGTCGAACAGGACGCGATAGGCCTCTTGCGCCTCGATGCGGGCCAGCGGCGCGCCCACGCAGTAGTGGTGTCCGTCCGCGAACGACATGTGGCGGTTGCGCTCGCGCAGCAGGTTGATGCTGTCGGGCTCCGTGAACTGATCAGGGTCGCGGTTGGCGGACCCCAGCGCCACGTAGACCTGGTCTCCCTTGCGGATGATCTTGCCCCCGAGCTCCACGTCCTCCAGCGCGGTGCGCGAGGTCATCTGCAGCGGCGCGTCGTAGCGCAGCATCTCCTCCACGGCGCTGGGGAGGACCTCCGGATGCGTCCGCAGGTACTCCAGGTGCTCCGGGTGGCGGATCAACGCGAGCGAGCCATTGCCGATGAGGCTGACCACCGTCTCCTCGCCCGCGCCGAAGATGAGGATGATGATGGAGATGAGCTCCGCCTCGCTGAGGCGGTCCTGGCCATCCCGCGCTTCGATGAGCGCGCTGATGAGGTCGTCCTTGGGCTCGACGCGGCGCTTCGCGACCAGTTCCTTCAGGTACGCCATGAAGGAGATGGAGTCCTCATTGAGGCGCGCGTACTCCTCCAGGGAGACCAGCGGATCGAAGATGCGGCCAATCACCTCCGCCCATGCCACGCACTGGGGGAAGTCCTCCTTGGGCAGGCCCAGCAGGTGCGCGATGACGTTCTGGGGAAGGATGCACGCGAAGTCCTTCATCAGGTCCATGTGCCCCTGCTTGCGCACCGGCTCCAGCAGCTCCACCGCGCACTGACGGATCTGCTCGCGCATCCGCTCCACCGACCGCTTCTGGAAGGCGCTGGACACCAGGTTGCGCAAGCGCGTGTGGTCCGGCGCCTCCAGGAACGCGAACCAGTTCTCGGAGTTGGCGATGAGCCCGTCCAGGTTGGCGGGCTGGTTGGGGATGAGCTTGCGCGTCTTGAGCAGCTCGCTCCTGCGCCGCAGCTGGCCCGGCACGTCCTGGACGCTGAAGCGCTTGTCCCGCAGGACGCCGCGGACGTGCTCGTACCGGCCCAGGAACCACACGCCCCAGGGGCTGCGGTGGACGGGGTCCTCCTCGCGCAGCCGCTTGTAGTGGGGGTACGGATCCTTGTTGAAGGCCGGATCCCTCGGGTTGAAGAACATACCCGGGGTCTGGGGCCGCGAGGCCACGGCGGGGCCGGGCGCGAGGGGCTTTTCCAACGCGGAGGTGCTCATGACCTTTTCCTTTGCACTTGCGACCAGGAGGGACGTGGCGACGAGCGGCGGCGCCGCCGTCAGATGCCGGAGGGAGCCGCGCCGCCATCGGACGCGACCGCGCCCGCCAGGCTCTGGATGGTGGGGTACTCCCAGAAGGCGGTGATGGGCAGCTCGCGGCCCAGCCACCGTGAGAACTCCGCCGTCACCGTCACCGCCACCGCCGAGTCCAGGCGGTAGTCGACGAACGGGCTCTGGATGTCCACCGCGTCCTGGCTCAGCCCCGCGACCTCCGCGATGCGGTTCACCAGCCAGTTCTCCACCTGCTCACGGGAACGCCCGGGCGTCGTCGTTGTTTCTTCCATTGGATGAACCCTCGATACGAAAGGTGTGGGAGCTCCGGACAAAGGCGGTCCGGGAGAAGGGAGGTCACGCCGTCCGCGCGGCCGGCGCCTGCTGGGAGCTGGGGGTGAAGGAGTGGTGGCGCCGCCGCTGGAAGGCATAGGTCGCCAGGGGCATGCGCGTGCGCGGCAGGTGCGAGTAGAGGGCGTTCCAGTCCAGGCGCGCGCCCTGGACGAAGAGCGAGGCCAGCGCCGACGACGCCTCCAGGGCGTCCTCCCCCAACCGCAGCGTGAAGGCCGACCGCTTCGCGTCGGGCCCGGCCAGCTCCTCCGAAGAGACGTAGGAGGGCGGAGCCACGGAGGACTCCGCGCCAGCGCCGAGCAGCTCCCCCAGGTGCACCGAGGCGAGCCGCGCCACCTGGTCGCCCACCGCATCCGCGCCCGCCACCGTGTCCGCGACCGCGCCACCGCGGGCCAGCACGGCCACCAGTCCCAGGAGCCGTTCGGCCTCGGGCCTCCGGTCCGCGAACGCCAGAGGCAGTTCGCGGCGGACGAGCTCCGCCGCGCGCTCCGCCAGGGCCGCGCCCCACGTCCACGCCGAGGGCCACGACGCGCTGGAGCCCTCACCGGCCGCCGGCGAGGACAGCATCAGGTGGAAGGCGCGCGCGTGGGCCTGTCCCGCCCGGGGCTGGACCAGCGCGGCGTCCGGCGCGCCCTGGAGCAGGGCCTCCAGCGCGCGCACCGCTTCGCCAGCCGTCCGGGCTCGCAGCACGATGCGGTGCGGAAGCTGGGACCGCCCCGTGGCCAGGGTCACGCACGCCTGGACGAAGCGGGCTTGAGCCTGGGCATCCGGGGTCTCCGCCAGGGACCGGAAGAAGGCCAGATGCGTCCGCGCGAGCGCCGTCAAGGCCTCCGGGGACTGCGCGCTCAGGGGCAGCAGCAGGGCCTCGCCGTCGTCGCCTGGAGCCGCGGCGGTGACAGGGCCTGGCGCCTCGCCCAGCACCACATGGGCGTTGGTCCCACCGAAGCTCAGGGAGCTGACTCCCGCGAAGCGCGGTCCTTCACCGGCGGGCCACGGCTCCGGCTGCGTGGCGATGGAGAAGGCGGTCCCCGCGAGCCGCAGGTGGGGACTGACGGGGTCGCCATGGAGCGTGGCGGGGATCTGCCCGTGGTGGAGCGCCAGCACCGTCTTCAGCAGCCCCGCGATGCCCGCCGCCGCCTCCAGGTGGCCGATGTTCGACTTGACGGACCCCAGCAGGCAGCGCTGATCCGCTCGCCGCCCCTCGCCCAGGGACGCGCGCAGGGCGTTCACCTCGATGGTGTCCCCGAGCATCGTCCCGCTGGCATGCGCTTCGACATAGCCCAGGGCCGAGGGCGCCACGCCGCCAGCGGCGAGCGCGCGGCGCACGACCCGCTGCTGGGCCCGGCCCAGCGGCGCGCTGAGGCCGTTGCTGAGGCCGTTGTGGTTGGTCGCCGAGCCCCGGACGACCGCCCAGATGAAGTCCCCGTCGCGCACCGCCGCGTCCAAGGGCTTGAGGACGACGCAGCCGCCGCCCTCTCCGAACACATACCCATCCGCCTTGCTGGAGAAGCTCTTGCAACGCCCATCCCGGGCCAGGAGCTTGCCCTGCGAGAACGCGATGGCGTTGGCCGGGGACAGGATGAGGTGCACCCCACCCGCGATGGCGAGCTCGCATTCTCCCGCCGCGAGCGACTGGCAGGCCAGGTGCACGGCCACCAGGGAGGACGCGCACGCCGCGTCCACGGCGACGCTCGGCCCGCAGAGCCCCAGGCTGAAGGAGATCCGGTTCGCCACGATGGCGCCGCACGCTCCCGTGCTGGTGCGCACGTCGAGCATGTCCCACTGGTTGGCGACGCGGCGGTCGTAGTCGCGGGTGCTCACCCCCCAGAAGACGCCCGTCTCCGTGCCCCCCAGGGAGTCCGGAGCGATGCCCGCGTGCTCCAGTCCCTGCCAGGCCACCTCCAGCGACAGGCCCTGCTGCGGATCCACCTGTTCGGCCTCCTGCGCCTGGATGCCGAAGAGGCCCGCGTCGTAGCAGTCGCCGTCGGCGATGAAGCCGCCGCGCGGACTGTAGCTCCGGCCCCGCTGGGGCGACTCCGGCGCGAAGAAGTCCTCCACGCGCCAGCGCCCACCGGGAACCTCCCCTAGCGCGTCCTCCCCCTGCTTGAGGAGGGACCAGAAGCTGTCGGGGCCGTCCGCCCGGGGAAAGCGACAGCCCAGCCCGATGATCGCGATGGGGGTCTGCATGGTGCTCAACCCGCCAGGGCGCGCGGACGCGCGTCGTCCAGCCGCTGGAAGCAGATGCGCGTCAGGTTCATGGTCCCGGTGTGGAACGCGACGACCATCATCCCCAGGTACTTCTCGTACCGCTCGTAGACGGCGTCTCCCACCATGGCTCGCGCCTCCGCCTTGCGGGCCCGCAGGTTGCGCAGCCAGTGCCGCAGCGTGCGCGCGTAGTGCGTGCGGTCGTTGCGCAGGTGGACGATCTCGAAGAGGTGCCGCGACGCCTGCTCGATCTCCGCGATGTGCGGCAGGTCGGACTCAGGGAAGATCTCCTCGGCGAAGAACTTGCTGAAGTCCTTCCGCTCCGCCGTCTCGTAGGAGATGGTCTGCAGCGACAGCCGCCCGCCCGGCTTCAGCGACCGGTGGCAGAAGTCGAAGAAGGACCGGTAGCCCGCGATCTTGTCCTCCAGCTTCTGATCCAGACGCGCGAAGTGCTCGAAGGCCCCCACGGACACGATGCCGTCGTACGGCTCCGCGACGGAGTGCTCCGCCCAGCTCTGGAGCGCGACGGAGATCCGCTCGGAGGGCTGGGCCTGGATGCGGTCCGCCTGGGCCTGGCTGAGCGTGAGCCCCTGCGCGCGGCAGTCCGGGTTCCGCTCCAGCGCCCGGCGCATCATGCTGCCCCAGCCGCACCCCACGTCGAGGATGCGCGGCGCGGACTCGATCCGCAGGTTGTCCAGGTGCCAGTCCAGCTTGGCCCGCTGAGCGGCGTCCAGGTCGTCCTCCTCGCGCAACCACAGCGCGGCGGAGTACGTCATGCCCGGGTCGAGCCACAGCTCGTAGAAGGCGTTGCTGACGTCGTAGTGCTGCTGGATGGCCTCGGCGGAGGCGCCGGTGGCCCGTGAAGTCGACGTGCTCATGCTCAGCTTCCCGTCGCCTTGCCCGCCTGGGCCGCGCGACGCGCCAGCAGCCGCTTGTCCGAGGCGAGCGCGCGGGAGAGCTTCTCGATGGTGGGGTGCTCGTAGGGAGCCGCCGTGTCGACCTCGATGCCGAGCCAGTCCCCCAGGTCGCCGGTCATCCCCACGGCGGCGGACGAATCCAACCCGTAGCGGTCGAACGTCGTCGCCGTGTTGATGTCGCTGGCGGGCAGCGACAGCAACTCCGACATGTACTTCTTCAGCCACTCGCTGATTTCGCGCGCGGTGGCGTCCGCCGAGGAGGTAGGGGGCTGCTGGGATGCCGACATGGTGTTCCTGCTCGCTCTTGGGGTTGATGCTGTGAAGGGGTGATTCCGGGAGGATGCTCGGAGGGCACTTCAGCGCACGCGGCGCGCTTCCAACTCAGCGGCGGTCGGACGCGACACGTCCCAGACGAGCCCCAGCTTCTCCATCACCGCGATGACCATTCCGCTGATGTCCACCTGCCACCAGCGGAAGGTGAGGATGGCCGCGGTGGGATAGCCGTGGTGGTTGTTGTGCCAGGACTCACCCAGCGTCGGCAGCGCGAGCCAGGCGTTGTTGGTGCTCAGGTCGCGCGAGCGATAGTCGCGGGTGCCGAAGACGTGCGCGAACGACGTGATCCACCAGATGATGTTGTGCAGCGCGAACATCCGGGCGAGTCCCCCCATGAGGAGCCCCTCCAGCGCGCCATACGGCGTCCCCGTCAGCAGGAAGCCCATCCCCGCGGGCAATGCCAGCCCCAGGAGGATCCACACGTAGTAGCGGCGGTTGACCCACATCACGGCCTTGTCGGTGAGCAGGTCGCGCGCGTAGAAGTTCGCGTTGGGGACCGGGTGCTGCACGGTCCAGCCGATGTACCCGTGGAAGAGGCCCTTCAGGCGCTGGAGCCTGGATGTCCCGGCGAGGTTGGGGGAGTGCGGATCCCCTTCCCGGTCGGAGAACTCATGGTGCATCCGGTGCAGCGCGACCCAGAACACCACGGGTCCCTGCCCCGCCATGCAGCCCAGGACGGCCAGCGCCACGCGGACCGGCGTGACGGCCTTGTAGCTGCGGTGGGTGAAGTGGCGGTGGTAGCCGATGGTCAGCCCCATCCCCACCAGGAAGAAGAAGGTGAGGAAGGTCGCGATGCCCGCCCCGGACATGGGCCGGACGAGCACGGAGAGCAGCACGCTGCCCACGACGCCGCTGATGCCCAGGGCGGTCATCACCACCGTGTGGATGTGCTGCACGCGCTCCAACTGCTGGCTCTTGACCACGCGCCGCATCCAACCGCGATCCGGTTCGGTGGCGGCAGGCTCGCTCTCGGGAAGCGGCGCGGTCAGGGGGGCAGCGGTTTCGGCCCATTCATTCATGGCGTGTTTGTCCTCTGGCTACCAACAGCGCTGACGACGCGTTCCTCAGGGAGGCGAACCACCGGGCCCCGGAGTCGGCGCCGCGTCCGGCCTGCCAATCCGTGCATTCAACCGGCGCACCCCCCGGACCAGCCCCACCCGCTCCAGCCCCAGGAGGGTCAGGCCGCCCACGTCCACTTCCCAGGGCGTCGCGGCGAACACCGCCGCGGAGGGGTCCGCGTGGTGGTTGTTGTGCCAGCCTTCCCCCAGGGCCAGGATTCCCAACAGGATGTTGTTGCGGCTGTCATCCCGGCTCTCGAAGCGCCGGTAGCCCCAGAGGTGGGCCACCGAATTGATGGCGTTGGTCACGTGGTAGGTGATGAACAGCCGCACGCCGCCGCCCCACAGCAACCCGCCCAGCGCGCCCCGCCAGCTCCCTTCGAGCGCCGCCCCCAGGGCCGTGGGAATGATCAAGCCCAGCACCACCCACTTGAAGTAGTGCCGGTTGAGCCACGTCAGCTGCCGGTCCTGGAGCAGGTCGCGGCAGTAGTAGGCCGAATTGGTCACCTCCGGCCGGAACGTCCACCCGACGTGGGAGTGCCAGAAGCCGCGCCAGCCGGAGAGCGGCGTGCCCCCATCATTCAAGGGCGAGTGCGGATCCCCATCCCGGTCCGTGTTGCTGTGATGCCTGCGGTGGTTGCCCGCCCAGTAGAGCGGAGGCCCCTGCACCGCCATGCAGCCCAGGATCGTGAAGAAGGCACTCACGGCCCGGTGAGGCTTGAAGGCCCGGTGCGAAATCAAACGGTGGAAGCCCACCGTGATGGCCAGGATGGTCAGGAGATAGAAGCCCACGGCAAGCACGGGCTCCCAAGGCCTCACCTGCCCCTGGATGACCTGGAGTCCGGCAATGACTGCGCACACGGTAGGTATGACCAGGATCAACAGGGCATGCGCGAATTGCAGTCGGCTGTTCGGTCCCCCTTTGATGGCCTGGCGCCGGATATGGCCCGCCACGGGCTCGGAGGCCTCGGGTGCGACGACGGAGGCCGTGATGTCAGCATCCATGCCGGACGTCCTTGCGTGGAGGCGGAGCGCCTCCCGAAACGACTGTTCGCCCAGAGGCCCCACACTCGACCGGCATGAGACACAGACGTGCCTCCCCCCCCGACCACACTCCGGATTCGGGATGGTCTAAAACCCATCCCAAGGCCCGCGTTCATAGGAAACCCTGACTCTCGTGTCAAGGACTGAACGTCAAACCCTCTCACGAAATTCTCACAGGCCGTCCGAGCAGGCCTTTCGCGCCTGGCGCGAAGAGGGCCCACTAGGCCTGATGAGCGCGCTGCTGCTCCAGCCAGGCCGCGACGGCCAGCCCCGTGCCGAACGGCCAGGGGCGCAGTTTGGCGAGCGGCACCGCCTTGAAGTGCTCCAGTTCGTCACCCATCCGGACCTCGCCGCGGGCGCGGACGTGGTAGGCCAGGATCACCTCGTTGCGCTCCGGGAAGGCGAAGGCACCAATGAGCCCCGCGACCTCCCCGTCGAGCCCCAGCTCCTCTTGCACCTCCCGCAGGACGCCCGCCGCCGGCGTCTCTCCGGCTTCGAGGAATCCGGACACCAGCCCGTACCAGCCCGCCGGCCAGCCCTTGTTCCGGACGAGCAAGGCCTCCCCGTCCTTTTCAATCAGGGCCGCGACCACCGGGGTGGGGTTGCCGTAGAGGACGTGCCCACAAGAAGCAGCCGGGCAGGCGAGCCGGGTCCGGTTCTCCTCGATGCGCGGGACGACGCGCTCCCCACAAGCAGGACAGAACTTCACCTTGTCCAGTGGCAACATCGCACCCTCCCTGCGTTCAGGAGGCTGAGGCAGCCTCCTGCGCCAAAGCCGCGCGAATAAGAGCTTTGCCCGCAATCTTTGTAAAGCGCTCGAAAGCCAGAAATAGAAAACGGGCTGGGAGAGAGAGTTGCTCTCGTCCCAGCCCGCATCTGGACTTCCGAAGATGATTCCCGGCGGCTTCAGGCCGCGTCGGCCGTGGCGGTGTGCTCCTCGTTCTCGTTGAACGCGATGAGGTAGCGCTCCAGGAAGTTCTTCGTCTTCAGCTCCACCTGGCGCACGCGCTCGCGCGACACGCCCCAGCGCTGGCCCAGCTCCTCCAGCGTCAGCGGCTTGTCCTGCGTGAGGCGCTCCTGGAGGATGTCCCAGCCCAGGTCGCCAATGCGCTTGCGCACCTTGGCCAGGGCATCCTGGATTTCGGTGTCCTGCTCGCGGGAGAGGAACGACTCCTGCGGGGAGGGACCGCCGTCCTCCAGCCGGTCGAGGAAGGTCGTCTCGCCCTCCTCGTCGATGGTGGCATCCAGCGAGAAGTCCACCATGCTGCCGCGCTCCGCCTCACCGCCGCGCACCTGGCTGCGGTTGTCCTTCAGGTAGCGGGTGATGTAGGCGCGGATCCACCACACGGCATAGGTGGCGAAGCGCACGTTCTTCTTCGGGTCGAAGTGCTCGATGGCCTTCATGAGGCCGACGTTGCCTTCCTGGATGAGGTCGTCCAGGCGGGCCCCGCGGTTGGCGAACTTCTTCGCCACGGCGACCACGAAAGCGAGGTTGGAGCTGGCGAGCGTCTGTCGGGCGCTCTCGTCACCCTTGCGGGCCTGGCGGGCCAGCTCGTACTCCTGCTCACGCGTGAGCTGCTGGTGCCCGCCCAGGTGACGCAGGTAATGCGAAAGGCCCTCTGCCGCGAACTTCGTCGAGTTGGCCATGATTTCCCGTCCTTCCGTTCGTAACTGCCGGACGCGATGAATCCCCCGACGAACCGCGTCCACCTGTCACTAGGACGCGCAACGGCGGAAAGGGTTTCTCATTCCTTCCAAGAAGGGCATTTCCCCCTCTTACCCTTGTCAAAAGCCCGTCACGCACTCGCACTTCCGGGCCCTTGGCAGCGCGCGACGCGACGGGTGGGACAGCACCTACGTTCCCGGTCACGAAGTCTTCAACGCTTGAGCGCGGGGAAGATTTTCTCGGGATTGAGCAGACCTGATGGATCGAAAAAGACCTTCAGGCGGCGCTGCAGGTCCAGCAGCGCGGGCGCCTGCTCCAGCGCCAGATATTCCCGCTTCGCGTGTCCTACACCGTGCTCACCGGTGATGGTGCCCCCCAGCTCCACGGTGAGCACCAGCATGCGCCGCAGCGCCTCGTCCACGAGGGGGCGCTGGCTGGCACCTTCGTAGAGGATGTTGGCGTGCAGGTTGCCGTCGCCCGCGTGGCCATACGTGGCCACGGTGAGCCCCAGCTCCTCGCCCATCTTCTTCAGCCGCTCGATGATCTCGGGAATTTTCGAGCGGGGCACCACGATGTCCTCGGAAATCTTGGCGGGCTTGAGCGCGCGCAGCGCCGGGGAAATCACCCGCCGCGCCGCCCACAGCTTCTCGCGCTGGCTGTCGTCCTGGGCCACCAGGGTCTGGGTGGCCCCGTGCTGAGTGCAGAGGTCCCCCAACAGTTGGAGCTCCGCGAGGACGCCTTCGGAGGTGTTGCCGTCGACCTCGGCGATGAGGGCGGCGCCCGCGTCCGGGGGGAACTGGAAGCTGCCCCGGTGCACGATGGCCTGGACGGCCACCTCGTCGATGAGCTCCAGGCAGCGCGGCAGGAGGCCAGCGGCGAGCACCGCGGAGACGCCTCGCGCCGCGTCCAGCACGGAGGGGAACACCACCAGCGCGGTCATCACCTGACGGGGCAGTGGAATCAGCTGCACCGTGATTTCGGTGGCCACGCCGAGCGTGCCCTCGGAGCCCACGAAGAGCCCCACCAGGTCATAGCCGGCCACGCCCTTGATGGTGCGCCGGCCCACGCGCAGCACCTCGCCGTCCGGCATCACCCACTCCAGGCCGATGACGTAGTCGCGCGTGACGCCGTACTTCAGGGCGCGCGGGCCGCCGGCGTTCTCCGCCACGTTGCCGCCCAGCGTGCAGAACTCCCAGGAGTTCGGATCCGGCGGATAGAAGAGGCCTTGCGCCTCCACGGCCTTCATCAGGTCGCCCGTCACCACGCCGGGCTCCACCACCGCGGTGAGGTCCTCCCTGGAGATGGAGCGGATTTGGTTCATGCGCTCCAGGCTGACCGCCATGCCGCCCTTCAGGGGTAGCGAGCCGCCGCTCTTGCCGCTGCGCGCGCCGCAGGGGGTAAAGGGCACGCCGTGCGCCTGGCACGCCTTGAAGATGGCGGACACCTGCGCGGTGGTCTCCGGCAGGAGGACGGCGTCGGGCCGGTACACGCCGCTGTCGGACTCGTCGCGCGCGTAGGCGTCGAGCGTGGCCTCGTCGCGCTTCACCTGGCCCTGGGACAGCACGTCCGCCAGGGCCTCCAGCACCTTCGCCACGCGCTCGGGCGCCACCCGCTCGAAGGTCTGGGAGGCGGGGTTCATCGGCCCGCCCCCGTGCGAGCCCCCAGGCGGGCCCACAGCTCACGGCGCAGGGGGCCGTCTCGGCGCAGGCGTCCTTCATAGGCCTCCGCGTGGGTGACGGCGTCGCGCTGGTGGTCGGCCCTCAGCCGCAGGCAGGCCTGCTCCGCCTCCAGGATGCAGGCGGTGGCGGGACTGCCAAGCACGCGGGCGAGCGAACGCGCCACCTGCCGCGCCAGGTCCTCCTGGAGGATGAGCCGGTGCGCGAAGAGGTCCACCAGCGCGCCGATGCGCCCGAAGCCCACCACGCGAGAACCCGGCACGTAGGCCACGTGCGCGCGGCCGGTGAAGGGCAAGAGGTGGTGCGGGCACATGGAGTGGAAGCGCAGGTCGGTCACGACCACCAGCTCGCCGGAGGAGTCCGCGGGCGCGGGGTAGGTCTTCCCGAGCGCCTCCTCGGGTGTGCGGCCGTAGCCGTCGAGGAAGCCGTTCGCCCACACGTCGGCCACGCGCGTGGGCGTGTCCACCAGGTTCACGTCCTGGAGGTCGAGCCCCGCGGCGGTGAGGAAGTCGCGGACCGCCCGGGCCATGCCGGCGGGGTCGGGGCGCACGGCGCGAGGGGCCGGGGCCTTGGCGGCGGGGGCGCGGCGACGGGAACGGGAGGGAGGCACGGGCGACGGAACTCCTGGCGCGAGGGGCATGACGCTGGCGCGTCCAACCTAGCCGATGCGGCCAGGAGGGACGTCCGGAATGAAAACAACGTTCCCTTGTCGTCGTGTTTCGGCGACGCGCCAGGTTGAATCGCCGCACTGCTCCATCCGTCCATGCCCGGGAGCACCGGGAGACGCATGCACCCTGCCTGCCTTGACACTCCCGGAGGCCGACAGTAAGCCAGCCGGGACCCCCAGATGCTCTCGCGCGCCCACACCCTTGCCCGCCTCACCGCGATGCTGCTCGTCGCGCTCTGGGGTGCCCAGCCGCTGGGTCTGGCGCTGCACGTGGAGCAGCACGCGCACCGGTTCTGTCCGCAGCACCAGACGTTCGAGGAGGACGCGCGGCGCGCGAACCCCGCGCTGTCCCGCTTCTCCGAGCGCGCTCCTGTCGTCGCCTCCGTCCCGCCCGCCGTGGCGGATGCGACGGGCCTCAACCACGAGACGTGCCCGCTGCTCACGGCCGCCCCGCAGGTGGGGGGGCTCCCGAGCGCGGACGTCGCTTCCGCTTCGGCGTGCGTGGAGAGCAATCACCCGGCCACCGCGCCGCCCCGCTCCTTCGCGCCGCTCGCCGTCCTCGACACCGCGCCCAAGGCCTCGCCTCCGACGCACGCGTAGTTCCGCGTGTCGTGTCGTGAAGCAGGTCATCAGGTCGACGGTCGTCGCGGGGTGCGCATGCGCATGCTCCACGGCCGGCCGGTTCCGAGGAGCAAACATCCGTGTCATCCCTTCCGCGCAGGAATCCCCGCGCCCTCGCCGTCGTGCTCGCAGCGCAGCTGTCCGCGAGCGCGGCGTGGGCCCAGCAGGCAGCGCCGCCCACCACCGAGTCACCCCCACCCTCCGAGTCCCCTGCCCCGGCCCAGGCGGAGCCCTCCGACGACACTCCGGCGCTGAGCCCGGAGGAGATGGAGGAGATCGAGAAGGCGCTGGGCACGGACACGAGCACGCGCGCGCGTCCGTCTGGCGACACGTCCCCGGTGTCCCCCACCGCGACGAATGACTCCGGCGTGACGCCGCTCAAGCTGCCCAACGCCATCTCCGGCGGCACCAACTTCCTCAACCTGAGCTTCATCCTGGACATGGCCCTGGCGGCCTTCTCCAACAAGGAGCCCCTGCAGGGCGGCGCGCACGACCCGACGAAGAACGGCTTCAACCTCCAGCAGCTGGAGCTGTCCATCGGCTCCGTGGTGGACCCGTACTTCCGCTTCGACAGCAACATCGTCTTCAGCCAGTTCGGCGTGGAGATTGAAGAGGCGTACGTCACCACCTTGGATCTGCCCGCGAACCTCCAGGTGCGCGCGGGCCAGTTCCTCACCCGCTTCGGCCGGATCAACGCCACGCACCCGCACGCGTGGGACTTCGTGGATCAGCCCTTCATCATGAGCCGCTACTTCGGCGCGGAGGGCAACCGTGGCCTGGGCGTGGAGGGCTCCTGGCTCACGCCGCTGCCCTGGTACGTGGAGGTGATTGGCAGCGCCACCGACGCGACGGGCGAGGCCACCGCGCGCAGCTTCTTCGGCGCCGCCGCCGAGCGCGTGCTGTCGCCGCTGGACTTCCAGCTCACCGGCGCGGTGAAGCAGTTCTTCCCGCTGTCGGACGACCTGTCGCTGCTCTGGGGCCTGTCCGCCGCCACGGGCCCCAACCCCACGGGCTACCGCAACTACACCAGCATCTACGGCACGGACGTGTACCTGAAGTTCCGGCCCATCACGTCGCAGAGCTCGCAGCAGCTGGTGCTCCAGACGGAGGTGCTCTACCGCCGCCGGCAGGTGCCGGAGGACGTGCTGTCCGACTGGGGCGGCTACGCGCAGACGGTGTGGCGCTTCTCCAACCGCTGGGCCACGGGCGTGCGCTACGAGTTCGGCTCGGCCGCCAAGACGCTGGAGGGCCGCGTGGCGAATGATCCGCTCGACCCCGAGTGGATCGCCGGCCGCCAGCGCATCACCGCGGCGCTGACGTTCTGGCCCACGGAGTTCTCCCGCCTGCGCGTGCAGGCCGCCACGGACTTCGTGGCCTGGCGCGACTCGCCGGACTACTCGGCCTTCCTCGCCCTTGAAGTCGTGACCGGCGCCCACGGTGCCCATGCGTTCTGACCCCTTCTTCCGGAGCCCTTCCATGCGTTCCCTTCGCCTGTTCGCGGCCCTGTGCGCCGCTGTCGTCAGCCTCACCGCCGTTCCCGCTCGCGCGGATTTGAAGGTCGTCGCCACCCTCCCGGACCTGGCCGCGCTGGCCAAGACCGTGGGCGGGGACAAGGTGGACGTCACCGCGCTCGCGCTGCCCACGCAGGATCCGCACTTCGTGGACGCCAAGCCGAACCTGGCGCTCGCGCTCAACCGCGCGGACCTGCTCATCGCCGCGGGCCTGGACCTGGAGATCGGCTGGCTGCCCACGCTCCAGCTGGGCGCGCGCAACAGCCGCATCCAGACCGGCAACGCGGGCTACCTGGACGCGTCGCGGTTCGTGAGCCTCCAGGAGGTCCCCGCCGGACAGGTGGACCGCAGCCAGGGCGACGTGCACCCCGGCGGCAACCCGCACTACCTCTATGATCCGCGACAGGCCCTCAAGGTGGCGGCCGCCATCGAAGCGCGCATGTCGCAGCTGGATGAGAAGAACGCCGCGGCCTACAAGGCCAACCTCGCGAAGTTCACGAAGGAGCTGCAGGCGGCGCAGGCGGGCTGGGAGAAGCGGCTCGCGGGCTTCAAGGGCGTGCCCGTCATCGCGTACCACCGCACGACGGCGTACCTGCAGGACTGGCTGGGCTTCAAGACCATCGCCTTCCTGGAGCCCAAGCCGGGCATCCCGCCGAACCCGTCCCACGTCGCGCAGGTGCTGGCGCAGGGCAAGACCAACAAGGTGAAGCTGGTCCTCAAGGAGGACTACTACCCGGACAACATCGCGAAGCTCGTGGCGTCGAAGATTCCCGCCTCGCTCGTCACGCTGCCTGGCGGCACCGACTTCCGTTCCAGCCAGACGTACGTGCAGCGCCTGGAGCTGATGGTGGGCCGGCTGGAAAAGGGCCTCGCCGGGAAGGGGGAATGAGGCCATGACGCGCATTTCCTCGAAGGCGTGGTTGCTTCCCATCGCGCTGCTGTCCGGGTGCGCGTTCGATGAGGGCGAGGGCTTCGCGGTGCTGGAGCCGTCCGTCCAGGCCGCGTACACGCCGGTGTCCGGCCGCAACGCGGGTGACGGCTACCAGGCGCTCGCGTCCGACTTCCAGCTGCGCATGGACACGGGCGCGGTGAGCCTGGGCAGCATCGACCTGCTGGCCGTCTCCGGGGGCGGAGGCAGCACGACGTTCGACCCGTCCTCGCCGCCGCCGGGCTACTCGCTGTGCCACAACGGGCACTGCCACAGCGACTCCGGGGCGCTCGTGGACTACGAGGACATCCAGGCGGAGCTGGGCGGCGGTGGCAGCACCACCGTCACCGTGGCCAACCTCCCGGTGGACGCGGAGCTGGACCTGCTGGCGCCCGCGACCCGCGACCTCACCTGTGAGCCCGCCTGCGAGCTGGGCAAGACGACGCTGTCCCGCGGGCGCTGGGCCGTCACGGGTCTGCGGATGACGGGCAGCGTGCGCGATGGCCGCGTCCCGGCGCGCTTCGCGGGCACCCTGCCCTTCCGCATCACCGCGACGGTGACGGGCGCGGAGGCCACGCCGGTCGCGGTGCTCACCGGCGACCTGGACGTGCCGTCCGACCGTGAGAATGGTCCGCGCGTGGCGTTGGGCCTGAAGCTGGAGCTGACGCCGGCCCTCTTCGACGCGGTGGACTGGTCCGCCGCGACGGTGGGCACTGACGGCGTGGTGGACCTGGACGCGCCCGCGAACGCGGCGGTGCGCACCGCGCTTCTGGAAAAGGTTGCGGGGCTGAGCCCCACCGCGGAGGTGAACCGTGGCTCACGGTGATCACGAGACGGAGCTGGACCGGGGCCACCGTGCCGCAGTGCCGGAGCCTGGCGAGCCGCTGCTCAAGTGCGAGCAGCTCGTCATCGGCTACGGGGGCAAGGACATCCTGCCACCCATGGACCTGGTGGTGCGCCGCCACCAGTTCGTGGCGGTGGTGGGCCGCAACGGCTCCGGCAAGAGCACCTGGTTCAAGACGCTGCTGGGCCTGATTCCTCCGGTGTCCGGCCGCATCTCCCTGGGCGCGCCGCACATCCGCAGCGCGTACGTGCCGCAGATGTCCGCCATCGACTCGCTGCTGCCCGTGCACACGCGGGAGCTGACCGGATGGGGACGGCTGTCCGGGTGGAACTTCCTTCGGCCCTTCCCCAGCAAGACGGACCGGCAGAAGGTGGAGGCGGCGCTCGACACGGCCGGAGCACGCGGCATCGCGAAGCGGCCCTTCCGCGACCTGTCCGGCGGCGAGAAGCAGCGCGCGCTGCTGGCGCGGGTCATCGCCACCGAGGCGGACGTGGTGCTGCTGGATGAACCCACCGCCGCGATGGACGCGGTGGCGGAGAAGCAGACGATGCTGCGGCTGTGCGCGCTCGCGCATGACCGCGGCCTGGGCGTGGTGGTGGTGAGCCACGACCTGTCCGTCGCCGCCGAGCACGCCGACGTCATCCTCTTCGTGGACCGCGAGCACCGCTGCTTCGTCATGGGCGATGCGCGCACCGTGTTCTGCCACCCCGCCTTCCGCCGCCAGTACGGCGACGACTACTGCCACAGCGCGCCCCAGGGACCCCACCGTGGAAACAACCCTGCTTGAGCCTTCGAAGTGGGAACAGTTCCAGGCGGGCTGGGAGCTGTTCCGAGACCCCATCCTCTGCGCGCTCATCGCCGGGTGCGTGCTGGGCTTCCTCAGCGTCTACGTGGTGCTGCGGCGCATGGTGTTCGTCAGCGCGGCGGTGACGAACACCGCGGGCCTGGGCGTGGCGCTGGCCTTCTTCGCGGAGATCCACCTGGGCGTGCACGTGGATCCGCTGGTGGGCGCGGTGGTGCTGTCCGTCGCGGCCACGCTGCTCCTGATGATTGAGCCCGCGCGGCTGCGGTTGTCCCGGGAGAGCCTGCTGGGGTGCGCGTTCGCCTTCGCGGGCGGCGCGGCCATCCTGGTGGGTGACCGCATCGCGCAGGAGGCGCACGACATCCAGGGCATCCTCTTCGGCACCGCGGTGCTGGTGACGCCGGATCAACTCCAGGCGGTGGCGGTGTCCGGCGCGGTGCTGATGGTGCTGCACCTGTGGTGGTTCCGAGGCATCGCCTTCGTGAGCTTCGACCGCATTGGCGCCACCGTGCAGGGGCTGCCGGTGAAGCTGCTGGACACGGTGTTGATGGTGTCCATCGGCATCATGGTGGGCGTGTGCGCGCGGGCCCTGGGCGCCCTGCCCGTCTTCGCGTTCTCCACGCTGTCGGCCATCGCCGCGCTGGTGCTGGACCTGCGGCTGCCGTGGACGTTCTTCACGGCGACCGTGCTGGGCGGCATCGCGGGCGCGGGCGGGTACCTGTTCGCGTACTTCTACGACTTCCCGGTGGGCGGTTCGCAGACCGTCCTGTCCGGGGTGCTGGTGCTGCTGATGATGCTCGTGCGCCTGATTCGCGTGCCCTTCACGCGCCGGGCGTGAGCGGTGCTCCGCCGTCGTCCCTGCTTCAGCGGACGGCGGCGGACACCTTCTTGAACTCGGGCGTGCCGGCGCGGCCCAGCATGTCGAACAGGGCCGACTCCACGGTGAGGATGCGCGCGCCCGCGTCGCGGCACAGCTCCAGCCCCACGCGGCGGTCCTCCTCCGAGCGCGACAGCACCGCGTCCGCGAGCAGGCACGGCTCCCGGCCGCTGTCCGCCAGGTCGCGCGCCGTCTGGAAGACGCAGATGTGCGTCTCCATGCCGGTGATCAGCACCTGCTTGCGGTCCCCCAGCACGGAGAGCACGTCCGGAACGGCGGCGGAGAACTCCAGCTTCTCCAGCGGCTTGAACTCCCCCAGGCGCAGCTTGAGCAGCGAGTGCGTGCGGCCCAGCCCCTGCGGGTACTGCTCCGTGACGATGACGGGCAGGCCCAGGGCGCGTGCGCCCTCCACGGCGGCGCCCGTGCGCGCGAGCATGCGGTCCAGGGCGTCGCGGTCCATCGCGGCGCACAGGCGCTCCTGGATGTCGACGACGAGCAGCGCGGCCTGCTCGGGCTTCAGGCGGAACGACGGCATGGGGCGGCTCCTTGGAGGATGACCCCTAGTGACGCGAAGGCCGCGCCTGCGTCAAGCGCGGCGGCGTGCGTGCTCAGGCCCCGTGAACGGTCCAGGGCGCTTCTCCACCCCGGGGGACGGATGCCGTGTCCACCGATGCCACGTCCGGTACCCGGCGGAGCGCCGTGCGGCCCCGGTGCCCCCGGGCCGCGAAGCCCCGGGCGCGTTGCAGGCCCGGCAGGTGCGGATCCGCGTCGCGCCAGAGGTCCAGCACCACGGCGAAGTCGTGCTCCGCCTCGGACATGCACTCGCAGGCGACGTGGGCCTCCGCGACCAGGAGCATGCAGTGGCCACAGCCGGGCCGCTCCCCTGCCCGCTCCAGCGCCAGCTCCAGGGCCTTCTCCTCGCGGCCGGAGCGCAGGCGGATGCGGGCCAGCGTCTCACGGGGCGGCCGGCAGAAGAGCGCGGGGCCCACGGGACGCAGGCGGCGCTCCAGGCGCAGCGCCCGCGAGAGCGCGGCCTCCGCCCGGCCGGAGTCGCCCCGGCGCGCATCCAGCGTGCCCCGCAGCTCCTGCGCGGCGACCTCCACCGTGCGCGCCACGTCGCGAGCGCACAGGGCGCGGCCCTCGGAGCGAGGCGCTTCGGACAAGGTGACCACCAGCGCATCCAGGTTGGCGCACGCGCGCTCCACGTCCCCCAGCCGTCCCGTCTCCAGGGCACAGACGCCCTTCGCGTACAGGCGCACGGCGTCGCGCAGTCCCGACTCCGCGACGGTGGCGGCGTCTCCCAGCTCCATGGGGACCTCCGCCGCCGCCCGGCTGAAGCCGAAGCGCAGGTGCGCGGCGACGAGCGTGGTGGCGGCGAAGAGCACCGCCTGCGGCTGGCCTCCTGAAGCCTCCACGCGCTGCCGCAGCTTGCGCGCCCAGGCCTGCGCGCCCCGGTACTGCCCCACCTCCACGCAGCCTTCGCTCAGCAGGCGCAAAGCGGTGTCCGCGCTCGGCGCCACGTCCAGGGGCAGCGACTCTCGCGCGAGGTACGCGTCATCCGCCGCCACCGCCGACTCCAGGATGCGGTTCGCCTCCGCTGCCTTGCCCACGCGCAGCAGCAGGCGTCCGGCGGCGAGCAGCGCGGGGCTCCCCGCGGGCACGAGCGATGGAAGCAGCTCCGCGCTCTCCAACGCCGTCTCCGGCCGGGCGCTGGGCAGCCACGCCTGCACCCAGGCCATGTGCACGCCCGCGTGGTGCGGATGCGTGCGCAACAGGTCGCGCAGGAGCAGCTGCGCGTACGGCTGGCCCTGCCCGGGGCGCCCGTCGGATTCGTACCCGTCCAGAAGGAAGCCCGCGAGCAGCAGGCGAGGCTCGGGCTCCTGGGGGAAGCGGTCGATGAGGCACTCCATCTCCCGCACGAAGGCATGCCTGCCATTGGCGGGCCCCTTGTCCGCGAGGAGGCTGGCCGCGACGACCAGCCGCTGCTCCATGTCGGTGGTGCCCTCCGCCAGCGTCAGTGCCTTGCGGATGGCCTCCGCGCGGTCCGCGGTGAAGCGCTGCCCCACGCCCCGGGCGAGCGCGAGCCCCCACCACGCCATGGCGAGGGTCGGGTCCTGCCGCGCGGCCTCCGCGAAGGCGCGCCGGGCCTCCAGCGCCCAGCCCAGGTGCAAGAGGCGCAGGCCCTGATTGAAGTACGCCTGCGCCAGGGGAACCTGCGTCGTCACCTGGAGGTGGGTGTCTCCCAGTCCGTCCTGGAGCGGCGGCGTGGGAAGGGCTTCATCCGGCAGGTCCTCCCACGCGACGTGGGAGTGGACCGACGGGGCATCGGCTCTGAACAGACGTGCCAGCATGGTGTCCTCCTCACGCTCCGGTCATCGGAGCGGCATGGTGTTGCATGACGGCGTCGGTCGCGCGCACGCGCACGGCCAGCCGCCTCCAGGCGGTCGACAACTCCTCGGCGGGGATGGGAGACGCCTTGCGCCGCGCCGCCAGGCACTCGCGCCGCCAGGCCAGGCCCACGTCGCGGGCCACCCACGCCTCGTACTCCGCGAGCCAGTCCGCCAGCCGCGCGAGTCCCGCCCGCGCCACCCTGCGCTCCGGCCCGGTGGCCGCGTCGCGCCGGACGCCCACGTCCTCCACCCGGAAGGCCGTGCCGTGCGCGTCCTCCACCCACCGGGGCACGAAGCCATCGCGCGGCACGAAGATGGCGCCGCCGCACGACTCGCACAGCGCGCCGAAGCCCCACAGCGTGAGGCGCCCCCCGTCCAAGAGCCGGCCCTGGTACGCGCTCTGTCCCTCCACGCCCGGCGGACGCGCTTCACGCACCAGCCCGTGCCGGAGCAGCACGTTGCCGTCCGGGCAACGCACGTCCTGGCCCAGGCACCACATGGCCACGTCGAAAAGACGGTCGCCGTCGCGGCGCACGTCGCAGGGAAGCAGGGATGCGGCACTGCCAGAAGAGCTCTTGGACATGGGGCGCCTCTCGTTCCGCTACGAAGCGGCCTTCTTCACGGTGGGACCCACGCGCGCGGGCACGTCGCCAAAGAGCGCCTTCGCGTCCACGGCCGTGGCGCCCGCCTGGGTGAGCAACGCGTTGACGGCGCGCACCAGCTTGGAGCGCACGCGCGGGGACAACGGCTTGTCCTCGCGCGCGGCGGTGAGCTGCTGCTCGCTCAGGCCCCGGCCGCTGCGCGGCTTGCCCAGGCCCAGCTCCGCGTACGGCTTCTGCTGCTGCTCCTTGTCACGGCGGCGCGTGGAGCGCTTGCGCTCGAGGACGCGGTCCTCCTCCGTGTGCGCTTCGAGCTGCCGGGAGCGGCGCAGCAACACCGCGGAGGAGATCTTCTGAGTGTCGAGGAACTGCTGGAAGGTACCCATGGGGAACTCCGGTGAAAGAGGGGGTCAGTGGTCGTGGTCGTGCTCGCCCGACTCCTCGATGACGAGCGACACCGAGGACAGGGTCGAAGGACCGAAGGTGAGCGTGTGCGTGCCCACGGTGAGCGGTACGACGTGGCGGCCCTTGATGTCCGTGCAGAGCGAGGAGCTGGTGGCGCTCTCCTCGATCTCCACCGTCGCGCCGCTGCCGTTGGTGACCGTCACCGGCACCGGGGCGCTCATGTAGAGGACGTAGTCGGTGGCCTCGGAGACGGCGAAGGACACCGCGCCGCCCTTGCCGCCGGCGACGTCCACCAGCGCGATGTCGTAGCGCTTGTGGTCGTTGCTCACGGCCGGGCCCGTGCCGCTGACGGCGGCGGTGACGGCGGCAGCGGGGCCTTCCTGCAGGTGCTCGCAGCCCTCCTCGTCGACGTGGGCTTCTTCTTCGTCCCCCCCGCAACCGGCGGCGAGGAGGGCGGAGGACAGCAGCAGGGCGGACAGAAGCTTCTTCTTCATGATGGGGACTCCAGGGACACGGGGATGGACTGCGGGAACTCCAGCCGCACGGGCCGCACGCACACCGCTCCCCGGGAGGAGCGGCCGCGAAGGACCGGACGGGACTGGAAGGTGGGACCGCGGCACGAAGCACGCGCCCGTGGCCGGAGGTTCCATGCGCGTGCGGCGGATCCGTTCAGCGAACGGGAACGCGCACAGCCTGGACTTGGACTCCGGTGGCCACGGCACACCCCGGCCCACGAAGACACGAGGAGCCAGGACGGCGGGCTACGGCGGCGGGGACTAGGCGCGCGGCGGCGACGACTTGGGCGCGAGCCTCAACAGCGCGACGGGTGCCGCGTGGAAGCGGAACACCGCCAGCGCCGGGCTGGAGCGCGTGGAGACCGCGGCCAGGACAGGCACGGACTCGGCCGGAGGCGGGGCCTCGCGGCGGAAGAAGGCGTGGTGGCAGTGGGCCTCACCACCGTGGGGCGTGGCCTTCGACTCCGGCGCCCGGGCCACGCGCGCGTCGTCGAAGGAGAGCGCCTCCTCCAACGGGCCGTCGTGGGAGGACGCCTCGCCCACGTGCATCACGTCCCCGTGCTCCAGGCACGTGGTGTGCTGCACGAGCGCGAAGTGGAGCACGCTGCCCACATACACCAGCACGCACACGAGCACCCACGGCAGCGCCATCAGGCGCGGTAGGGAGCGACTCGTGCTGGGGTGGCGTCGGAGGCGGCTCACGTCCACTCGGTCTCGAAAAGCAACTCAGTTGTTTTTAAGCGACCTCCCCGCGCGGTGCAAGCCGGGTCGCCCTGGCCCAGGGCCGGAGGGCGAGGTGGCGGACACAGAGAACCGAGACAGGGCCCGCGGATTGTGGACCCACGAGCCCCTGGGGTCGTAGGTTCCGCGCGTGCACGAGCTCATGGATGTCCTGCGCAGGCAGGCACACTATTTCGGACCGGAGCTGGCGAAGACCGCCTACCAGCGCGGCCTCGCGGTGACGAAGCAGGATGGCAGCACCCAGCCCATCCCCATCACCGCCACGCCGGTCATCCTGGACGCCGAGGAGATCAAGCGCCGCTCGCTCCTCTCCGCGAAGCTGGCCTCCGCCACGATGAAGATGACGCGCGCCATCCTCGGCGGCCCGGACGCGGAGCTGCTCCTGGGCGCCCTGTCGCCGCTGGAGCGCCGCCTGGCGCAGGCCACCTGGGAGGCGAGCCGCAAGCTCGCCACCACGCGCGTGGACTACTTCGTGTCCGGTGGCCGGCCCTGGGCGCTGGAGGTGAACGCCACCATCCCGGCCATGCAGGGCTATTCAGACATCGCGGCGCGCACCTTCATCGAAGTGGTCGCGCGGCACGTGCGCTATCCGGAGAAGGCGCTCGCGTCGCTGCTCACGCTCAACGGCAACAACGCGCTGGCGCTCTACCGCGCGCTGCTGGACGGCTACGCGGCCGAGCGCGACGGCCAGATGCCGGACACGGTGGCGCTGCTCTGCCGCAAGAACGACGCGCAGATCACGGAGCTGCGCTGGCTGTGCGAGCGCTTCCGCGAGTTCGGCGCGGACGCGGACGTGGTGCATCCGGAGGACGTGTCCGGCGACGACGCCTTCACGGTGAACGGCAAGAAGTACGACCTGGTCTACCGCCACCTCTTCGTGCGCCGGCTGGAGCAGACCCCCGCCCCCTGGGTGGAGGACTTCCTCTCCGTCGTCCCGGGCAAGAAGGCCGTGTTCCTGAACCCGCCCGCCTCGCAGGTGGAGGTGAAGACGACGTTCGCGCTCCTGTCGCAGGCGGTGATGGACGCGGCGCTCGCCGAACGCGCGGGCCTCACGCCCGAGGAGCTGGAGGCGGTGCGCGAGTCCGTGCCCTGGACGCGCCCCTTCCGCCACGGGCCCGGCGTGGATCCGGATGGCACGCAGGTGGACGACATCGTGGCCCGCGTGGCCCGGGAGCCCGCGAGGTTCGTGCTCAAGCGCGCGTGGGATTATGGCGGCAAGGCCGTCTTCCTCGGCCGCTCCGTGGGCACCGTGCCCTATGAGGAGCGCGTGAAGGGCGCCTACGGCGAGTCCAAGACGTGGGAGCAGCTGTGCGAGCGCGCCGCGGCGGACACGCAGGGCGGCGGCTTCGTGGTGCAGGAGGTGGTGGACACGCAGCCGGAGGAGCACCTGCTCTGCGGCACGAACCAGGTGCTGCCCACCTCATTCTTCGTGGATTACTCGGCGTATGCGTCTGTTGGGCTCGCGAAGCAGCCGGCGTGGGGCGGGGTATGCCGTGGGTCCATGTCGGAGATCGTCAACATCGTGGGCGGCGGTGGCGTGCTGCCCCTCATCACGACGGAAGTTGCGTCAAAGCTTTTGCTGGCCTGGAAGGCCCTTTAAGGCGTCCTCCAAGGGTCCTCGTTAGACAGAGGCCGGGACTGAAGCGGTCCCCGGCCCGAAAGGAAACGAAACACATGGCGTGGGAATCTTCAGGTGGCTGGCAGAGCGGGCAGGCAGGCGCGGTGGACGACGTCCTGGTGCAGGAGTCGCAGCGCGCGTTCATGTCTCGCGTGCACGGCTGGATGTTCGCGGGCCTGGCGCTCACCGGCGTGATGGCCATGGTGACGCTGGCCAATGAGGCGCTGCTCCGCGTGGCGGTGCAGAACCGGATGGCCCTGTTCCTGGTGCAGCTGGGCGTGGTGTTCGGCCTGTCCTTCCTGGCGCCCCGGCTGTCCGGCCCGGTGGCCGCGGTCATGTTCGCGGGCTACGCGGCGCTCACCGGCGTGACGCTGTCGGTCATCTTCCTCATCTACACGGCCAGCTCCATTGGCCAGGTGTTCTTCATCACCGCCGCGACCTACGGCGCGATGGCCGTCTACGGCACCGTCACGAAGAAGGACCTCAGCAGCTGGGGCACGTTCCTCTTCATGGGGCTCATCGGCATCCTCATCGCGGGCGTCGTGAACATCTTCATCAAGAGCAGCGCCGTGTCGTTCGTGATGGCCTGCGCGGGCGTGCTCGTGTTCGCGGGCCTCACCGCCTACGACGTGCAGAAGCTGCGCCAGTTCCACGCGGGCACGGGCTTCAAGAGCACGACCTCGGTGGCCATCGTGGGCGCGCTCACCCTCTACCTGGACTTCATCAACCTGTTCCTGTCGCTGCTGCGCCTGCTGGGCAACCGCCGCGACTAGCTCCAGGCATCACCCGCTTTAGCGCTGAGCGGTAAAGCGGGTGCGCGGTACACCGAGGCGGGGCGCGAGGCGGGAAACCGCCTTCAGCGCTCCGCCTTCTTGTTGAAGGGCATCAGGAGCCGCTCCACGGGGCGGCCCTGCACCAGGTGCTCCTCCACGATGGTGGGCACGTCCTCCACCTTCACGCCGCCGTACCAGGTGCCTTCCGGGTAGACGACCACGGAGACGCCGAACGAGCACGTGTCCACGCAGCCCGCCGCGTTGGCGCGCATGCTGCGCTTGAGCCCGCGCTTGTCGAGCTCCTCCTTGAAGGCGGCCCGCACCTCTTCCCCTCCCTTGGTGGCGCAGCACCCCTTGGGGTGGCCGTCCGGGCGGCGATTTGTACAGACGAAGACGTGGCGTTCGAAGGGAGGCGGCATGGTTCGCCTCCTAACGCGGCCGTGCGTCGAAATCGATGCCCCCGTTCAGCAGGCGACCGTCCAGGCCCGCCCCGCCCGGCCCTGTTGTCGCGGGGGCTTCGGAGCGCCCCTACGCTCGGCGCACGGACTGGCAGCAAACATCCGTCAGTGATCACAAGCGCTTGGCGCGGCGCCCTTCCGCTCGTGTCCGATTTCACATGGTCATGGCCATACGTTGCCAGCCACAGCAGCCATTGCCACCCGGGCGAGGGTTATTAGATCCACCTTGGACGCAGATCAGAGCACCTCAGAATGTCCACCAAATGAAGTGTGTAAGAGGCACTCTGACACTAGATATAGGGGAACAGGGGATGTTGACGGACCCCACCAGCGATCATATGGATCCGCCCGCCCGGCGGGTGGGCAGTCAGGCCCGGGCCCGGATTCCAGCGGTGGGCCCGCTGGCTTCTGCCCATCCCGGACCATCCCAACGCTGCCGTCCCCGTGCCTGGAAGTGATCATCGGATCCCCTGGGATCTCGCGGCGTTGGCTATTTTGCAAATTTTGCATCAGCACTCTCAGTGAATCTGGAGGCGGGCGTCATGGAGAAGGAACTGAGTGGGAAGCCGGTGGTGGGTGGCAGGGAGTCGCGGCGCGGCGGACGTGCGAAGGGCAAGGCGGCGACGGCCTCCACGGGGCTGACCGTGGAGCGCTTCTTCACGACGCCCGGCGTGGATCCGGCGGACGAGCTGGCGTGGGAGTACCGCAGCGCGAGCATCAAGGGCGAGGACGGCAAGGTCGTCTTCGATCAGAAGGACATTGAGGTCCCCAAGTCCTGGTCGATGCTGGCGACGAACGTCGTGGCGTCGAAGTACTTCCGGGGCACGCCCGGCACGCCCGAGCGTGAGACGAGCGTGCGCAAGCTGGTGGCGCGCGTGGTGGACACCCTCACCCGCTGGGGTGAAGAGGGGCACTACTTCGCGTCGGCGGTGGACCGCGAGGCGTTCCACGCGGAGCTGACGCACCTCCTGCTCCGTCAGAAGGCGGCGTTCAACTCGCCCGTCTGGTTCAACGTGGGCGTGGAGGAGCACCCGCAGTGCTCGGCGTGCTTCATCAACAGCGTGGACGACAACATGGAGTCCATCCTGGGGCTGGCGCGCACGGAGGGCATGCTCTTCAAGTACGGCAGCGGCACGGGCTCCAACCTGTCCAGCATCCGCGGCAGCAAGGAGCTGCTGGCGGGCGGCGGCACCGCGTCCGGCCCGGTGTCGTTCATGCGCGGCTTCGACGCGTTCGCGGGCGTCATCAAGAGCGGCGGCAAGACGCGGCGCGCGGCGAAGATGGTCATCCTCAACGCCGAGCACCCGGACATCCTCGAGTTCATCCGCTGCAAGTCGAACGAGGAGAAGAAGGCCTGGGCGCTGATTGAAGCGGGCTACGACCCGTCCTTCAACGGCGAGGCCTACGGGTCGGTGTTCTTCCAGAACTCCAACAACTCCGTGCGCGTCACCGACGAATTCATGAAGGCGGTGGTGAACGACGGCCCGTGGCAGACGCGCGCGGTGCGCGACGGCCAGGTGATGGAGACCTACAAGGCCCGTGAGCTGTTCCGTGAAATCGCGGAGGCGGCGCACCTGTGCGGCGACCCGGGCCTCCAGTACGACACCACGGTGAACGCGTGGCACACGTGCTCCGGCACAGCGCGCATCAACGCGTCCAACCCCTGCTCCGAGTACATGTTCCTGGATGACTCGGCCTGCAACCTGGCGTCGCTGAACCTGATGCACTTCCGCACGCTGGAGGGTGGCTTCGACGTGGCCGCCTTCAAGCACGCGGTGTCCGTGGTGCTGCTGGCGCAGGAGATCATCGTCGGATTCAGCCGCTACCCCACCGAGCGCATCGCGAAGAACAGCCACGACTACCGTCCGCTGGGCCTGGGCTACGCGAACCTGGGCGCGCTGCTGATGGCGTCCGGTCTGCCGTATGACTCCCCTGCCGGCCGCAACCTGGCGGGGGCGATTACGTCGCTGATGTGCGGCGAGGCGTACGCGACGAGCGCGCGCATCGCGGAGAAGCAGGGCGCGTTCGCGGGCTACGGCAACAACGCGGAGCCCATGCTCGGCGTCATCCGCAAGCACCGCAAGGCGGCGTACCAGCTGCCGGCGGACGGCGTGAGCGCGGAGCTGCACCAGGCGCAGAAGGAGGCCTGGGATGACGCGCTGGCGCGCGGCATGGAGCACGGCTACCGCAACAGCCAGGTGACGGTGCTGGCCCCCACGGGGACCATCGGCTTCATGATGGACTGCGACACCACCGGCATCGAGCCGGACATCGCGCTCATCAAGTACAAGAAGCTGGTGGGCGGCGGCATGCTGAAGATCGTCAACCAGACGGTGCCGCTGGCGCTGGAGAAGCTGGGCTACCCGCAGACGCAGACGCAGGACATCATCGCGTACCTGGACAAGCACGACACCATCGAGGGCGCTCCGCACCTGAAGCCGGAGCACCTGGCGGTGTTCGACTGCGCGTTCAAGCCGTCCAAGGGCCAGCGCAGCATCCACTGGATGGGCCACATCGAGATGATGGCCGCGGCGCAGCCGTTCCTCTCCGGCGCCATCTCCAAGACGGTGAACCTGCCGAATGACGCCACGGTGGAGGACATCGAGAAGGCGTACATCGAGGCGTGGCGCAGCGGTCTGAAGGCCGTCGCCGTGTACCGCGACGGGTGCAAGCGCACGCAGCCGCTCAACACGTCGCAGGACAAGGCCCCGGAGGCGAAGCGTGTGGTGGCCGAGCCCGCCCCCGCCGTGACGCCGGAGCCCAAGGCGCTGCGCCGCCGGCTGCCGGACGAGCGGCAGTCCATCACGCACAAGTTCTCCATCGGTGGCCACGAGGGCTACCTGACGGTGGGCATGTACGAGGACGGCAAGCCGGGTGAGCTCTTCGTCGTCATGGCGAAGGAGGGCTCGGTGGTGAGCGGCCTGATGGACAGCTTCGCCACCAGCGTGTCGCTGGCGCTCCAGTACGGCGTGCCGCTGCAGGTGCTGGCGGACAAGTTCTGCCACACCCGCTACGAGCCGAGCGGCTTCACGGGCAACCCGGCCATCCCCATCGCCAAGTCCATCACCGACTACATCTTCCGGTGGCTGTCGCTGAAGTTCCTGCCCACGGAGCCCTGCTCGGACGACGTGGAGGTGACGCCGGTGGAGGAGGCCCGTCCGGAGCCGGTGACGCAGGCGGCGGTGCCGGCGCAGGTGGGGACGCTGCAGCTGTCCGCGATGAACTCGCGCAGCACGTACCTGAACCAGGCGGACGCCCCGCCCTGCCACCAGTGCGGCGCCATCACCGTGCGCAGCGGTGCCTGCTACAAGTGCACGAACTGCGGCACGACGACAGGCTGCAGCTGAGCGCCGCGTCGGTCGTGACCTGAAGTGAGAAAGGGCTCCGGGGCATCAGGCTCCGGAGCCCTTCGTGTTTGTGTTTCAGGGGAAGCGATGGAGGCGGGTGCAGATCTCCACGGCCCTGTCCGCGATGCGGCCCAGCTCCTCCAGCATGGCGACGTCCAGGGGCGCGGGGCCGTGCTCGGCGACGAAGAAGGCCACGGGCTGGCCGCGCGAGTGCAGCGGGAAGACGAGCAGGTGGGACTCGGACTCTCCGCACAGCGCGGAGAAGATGGCCTCGTCCTGGGGCACCTGCGGGGCGCTGAAGACGCTGGGGCTGGGGCCGTTCATCGCGGAGGTGAAGAGGGACGGCGTGTCCAGGTCCACCTTGAGCGCGGTGACCTCCGGACGGTCGCTGCCCGGGCCCCAGGAACGGCCCACGCGCGCGAGCCCGAAGCTGTCACCCAGGAGGAACGCCCGGCGGAAGCGGCCCGCGCTGTAGGCCAGCAGCACCTTGCCGACCATGCCCTGCGAGTCCGCGGTGTCGAGCGCGGAGAGGACCTGCTCGGCGGTGACTGCGGGACCGTCCGCTGGCGTGTCGGTGGACGCACTGGCGGCGGCGAGCAGGGCCTGGGCAGGATCGACCTGCGCGGCGGCCTGCGGCTGCCATGGCTGCTGCATGAACTCCCACGCGGAGGCCAGCGCCACGCCGTCCTCGGAGGCAGCGGGCGCTGCGGCGGGGACGTCCAGGTCCACGACGCGGTCCGCCCAGGTGGTCTCCGGGCTGTGGCCCACGGCGCCCTCCCCTTCCCCGCCGCCCTGCCAGCCCACGAACTCCCACGTGGAGGCGAGCTGCATGGGCTCCTCGGAGGAGGTGGGCAGGTCGTCGAGCGCGATGGGCGTCCGGTCGCGGACCGGTGCCGGGGGCGCGGCCACGAGGCGTGGCTTCGGCAGGGCCACGGCCTCTTCGGCGGCCGTGGGGCTGGGGGCTTCCGCCTGCGAGGCAGCGGGTTCGGTCGTGGGATTGGCTGCCGCTTCCGAGAGGGCGACCTCGAACTCCGGCGGGACTTCGGCTCGGTGCTCTTCGGCGGGCGTGGGGCTGGTGCTCTCCGCCGGAGGAGCGGGGATCGCGGCGTCGGACTTCGGTGCGGCGGCGATCTGCCAGGGTTCGGCTTCCGGGGACGCGGCGGGCTTTTGCGACTCTCCCGCCAGGCTGAACTCGAGCGCGTCGGCTTCGGCGTCCTGGGTGGCGGGGGCGGCAATGACAGACGCTTCCGGAGCTTCAGGTGAAGGCTCCGTGGAGACGGACGCCTCCGTGGTGGGAAGGCGCTCCGGCTTCGCGGCTTCGACGGCGACGGGCGCTTCCGGGACGGCCTTGAGCTCCGTCGCCTCCAACAGCCCGCCATCCTTCGGAGCGTCAGCAGCGGCGATGGGTTCCTGCGCGGGTGCGTCCGGCGCGGCGTCCCAGACGGGTTCCGCCTCGGGAATGGCCTCAGGCTCGTGCGAATCGGCGGACACCCTATCCTCGACGTCGAGGACCTCCGCGGCTTCGGCGGCCTGAGGCTTCTGCGGCTCGGAGGCCATCACCTCATCGACGTCGAGGACCTCCGCGACTTCGGCGACCTTGGGCGCATGCTGCTCGGCGGGCACCACATCCTCGACGTCGAGGACCTCCGCAGCGGTCGCGGCCTGAGGAGCATGCTGCTCCGCGGACATCACCTCTTCGACGTCGAGGACCTCCGCAGCTTCGGCGGCCTTCGGCGCATGCTGCTCGGCGGCCAATGCATCTTCGACGTCGAGGACCTCCGCGGCTTCGGCGACCGGGACCGCATGCTGCTCGGCGGACATCACGTCCTCGACGTCGAGGACGTCCGCAACCTCCACAGCGGTCGCGGCTGGCGACTCCGCGGCCACGTCTCCGAGGATGTCGTCGTCGGACAGATCATCCCCGGTCAGGACCGCCGCGGGCTCGGGCGCCTTCTCGGGGGCAGCTGCGACAGGTGCGACGTCGAGCAGCTCGGAACTCGGACTGACGTCGGCGTCGACGAGCAACTCGGCGTCCAGCACCAGTTCGGACAACGACGAACTCTGAGAAGGCTTGGCGGCGTCGGCCTTCAACGGTGCATCCGCGACGTCCGAGGCCACCTGCTTCGCGGAAGAGGCGTCCGCGAATGCATCCCCCCACTCTCCTCCGAGGTCCGGCACCAAGTCGCTAGCTGCCGGGACCTCCTCGACGGAGACCACAGCGGGAGCTGCGTCCACAACAGCCGCCGTGATGGCGCGGTTCACTCCGGACGGACGTCGAGCCGCTTGGGGCTGGGCTCCACCGGAAGACAGCTCCATGACAGGAATTGAGGCACTCGCCGCGTCCTGGGCAAGCCCCTCTGGGGAAGGCGCACCGGGCGCAGCCTGTGCCGTCTCGAGGCCGGCACTCACGTTCCCAGACAGGCCCTGAGGCGCAATGGCAGGCGCGCCGCCTTGGGAGGCAATCGCTACGCCAGACAGGCCTTGGGCTCCACTCGCCGGGACAGACGACCCTTGGGCCGCCGTCGCGGACGACAGGCTTCCGGGCGGCACACTCGTCGCGCCCTGGGCCATCGCGGCTGGAGTCCCCGGTGGAGGCACGGCGACAGGAGCTGGAGCACCAGGACGAGACGGCGGAATCCCAGGCGGAGGAACGGCGACACCCGGCGCGCCAGCAGCAACCGAAGGCACGGCTCCAGATGGAGGCCCTTGCCGAGGCGGCGCCCCCGGAGGAAGCGGCTGGCCACCCGCGACGACAGGACGTCCCTGCACGGCATTCGGCGGCACGGCGCCTGGAGGCCCCATCGGACGCGCGCCCGGAGGAGCCCCGACACCGGGAACCCCAGGAGCGGTCGGAGGACGCTGTCCCGGAGGAACAGGTCCCGCACCACCAGGAGTCATCACCACGGGCGCGCCCTGAGGAGGCCGAGGCGCTGCGCCCGGAGGCATGCCCGGAGCTCCCGGCGGAGGCCCTGCGCGGACCATGCCCGGAGGCATCGGCGCGCCCGGGGGCATCGGTGCGCCCGGAGGCCCCACCGGTCGCGGCCCTGGCGCACCCGGCGCGGCGGGACGCATGCCCGGAGGCGGCGTCTTCGGTACAGAGGGGATCCCCGTCGCAGAAGGTCGAACCGCCGGAGGTACGGGCCCCGTTCGCCCGATCATCCCGGGAGGCTGCGCGCCCGGCGGAGGCGCCGCACGCGGAGGCATTCCGGCTCCAGGAGGAAGCCCTCCCGAAGCCGCCGGCGCGGCACCCGGCGGAACCGCCCCAGGCGCGACTCCCACCGGCGCGGCGCCCGGCGGAACCGCTCCAGGCGCGACTCCCATCGGCGCAGCCACAGGCACTCCCGGAGCCACCGGCCCAGGCGCCGGCATTCCCTGAGCCACCGGCGGAAGTCCTCCCACCGCTCCCTGCCGGGCCACCATGCCCGGAGGCTGCGCCACCAGCCGGGGCGGCGCGGCCGGAGGACTCCCAGCGGGCCGAGCCATCTCGACGACCGGAGGAGCCCGCACCGGCTCCCCCATCACGATGTCCGGAAGCTCCTCGCCGACGATGGCCGCGTCGGCGATGTCCGCGTCGGCCTCCAGCTCCTCTGAGTCATCACTGAGGAACTGTCCCGGCGCGAGCCCGCCGAACATCCCCGCGACCTCGGGCTCCGCGCGCACGGGCGCGGGCGGAGGCGGCATGGCCGGCGGCGGCACGACCACCGGCGCCGCCATGCCGACAGGCGCCACCGCCGCCATGGACACCGAACGGCGCGCGGGCAACGGAATGGCCGGCTTCAGCGGGCGCGTCGGCCGGTCGATGTCGTAGCGCAGGCTCAGGTAGTGGAACAGCCGCAGCTCCGGCACCACGTACGGGACGATGCGCATGCCGGTGATGAACCCGAGCGCATCCGTGGTCTGCAGGTCCAGCGGGTTGGCCATCGCGACCTTCAGCCGCCGGCCCTCCACCGCGAGCGGGAACGCCTGGTGCTTCTCCGCCTGATCCGCGGTGAGCAGCTTCAGCGTCGCCTCGGTGACGGCGTCGAAGTCCGCCTCCATCGCGACGGGCAACCGGGTCAGCTCCCCCAGCACCATGCCCACCGTCTCGATGTCGAGGAACCCCAGCTCCACGAGCCGGGAGCCCAACCGGCCTCCGTGCACGAGCTGCGCGCTCATGCCCTGGTCGAGCTGCGCCTGCGTCAGGAGGCCCTTGCGGACCAGCGTCAATCCCAGCTTGTCGCCCATGTCGGCCCGCAGTCTAAACGGCTTCGCGGTGCCAATGAGAGGGTGCGCACGAATACGACCTGCGCGCCCGTCCTGCACGCCTGCCTGCCTCGGACGCGGGACCCAGGCCCCGGTGCGGGCACACCCGGGCCTGAGGGTTGGGAGGAAATGCCCCTACTCCGTGTAGAGCTCCGCGGAGGCGTACGCGACGCCGTAGTAGCCCCCCGCCACCAGCACCTTGCCCGAGGGGAGCAGGGTCGCCGTCTGGGCTTCCCGCTCGATGAGCATGCTGCCCGTGTTCGTCCAGACCTCCGGCTCCGGGTCGAAGATCTCCGCGGTGCGCGTGAAGGTGGAACCGCCGTTGATGAAGACGGCCCCCCCGGCGATGAGCACCCGGCCCGAGGGCAGCACCGTCGCGGTGTGGTCCATGCGGGCGATGGCCATGTTCAAGGCGCTGCTCCACTGACCCGAGGCCGGATTGAACACCTCCGCCGTCCGCGTCCAGGACGAGCTCCCCGCCACGGTGCGCCCACCGGTGACGAGCACCTGGCCCGAGGGCAGCACCGTCTGCGTGTGGTAGCGGCGGGGCACCGCCATGGAACCCGTGGCCTTCCAGGTGCCGGAGGCCGGCGTGTACAGCTCCGCCGTCGCGATGGGCGATCCGGTGGTCCCCTCACCGCCCGCCACCAGGACCTGCCCCGAGGGCAGCAAACTCGCACCGGAGAGGTGGCGCGGCACGGTGAGGCTTCCCGTCGCGATCCACCGGTGGGTGGCGGCGTCATACAACTCCGCGCTGGCGAGCTTCGTCCGGGTGCCGCCCAGCCACTGCTCGCCGCCCAGCACCAACACCCGGCCCGTGCCCAGCAGCACGGCGTGGTGGCTGTCGCGCGCCGAGATCATGTTCGGGGCAGCGGTCCAGGTGCCCGTCAGCGGGTCGTACAGCTCGGCGGAGGCATGCGAGTCGGTGTTGGAGTTGGCGGCGACTTGCCCACCCGTCACGAGCACTCGGCCATCCGGAAGCAGCGTGGCGGTGTGCTGGGTGCGCGGCACGGACATGCTGCCGGTGGGCTGCCACGTGCCCGTGGCCGGATCATAAAGCTCCGCCGAGGCCACGGCGCTCTGGGCGGACGTGACCGTGTTGTATCCGCCCACCACGAGCACCCGGCCATCCTTGAGCAGCGTGGCGGTGTGCCGCAGCCGCGCGGTCCCCATGGGCCCCGTGCTGCTCCAGCCCACGGGGCCGCACTCCACCAGGCCCGTGAGCCTGAACTGCTTGGACGTGCTCAGGCCGGCGCCGTTGCGCACCAGGACGGTGACGAGCGGCTGCGCGCCCCACGGGAGGCAGCTCGGGGCCGTCCAGGGGACCTCGCTGGAGTTGCCCGCGTGGAGGGGCGGGCCCAGCGTGCCGGCACTGGCCGACCACTGGAAGGACAGCGGGAGGGGCTGCCCGTCTCGCACCGTCACGCGAAATGTCATCGCGGGCAGCGCGGGCACGCTGGCCCCCGCGGGCGAGGTGCTGATGATTTCCGGGGGGAAGCGCACGTCGCGAGGGGCCCCCACGCACAGGCGCAGGGTGCCCTGGGCCACCCCACCCCGGCCGTCAGTGACGCTGACCGTGATGGGGCAGCGGCCGCAGGAGGTCTCGGTAGGGCGGGGCTTCTCGTGGGGGATGAAGGTCGCGGAGGCGGACGTGGCGTTCGTCCACGCCCCCGGGCAGCTGGCGGTCCATTGATAGGAGAGCGGGTCTCCATCCGACTCGACGACCGCGGCCGACAGCTCGGTGGGCTCGTTCACCTCCACCTGGGTGCGCGAGGCGGTGACGTTCGTCACCTGGGGCCACGTGTTGAGGCTCGCGGTGAGGACGGCGCCCCCTTGACCGGACGTCACGGTGAGCGTGAAGGAGATCGACGCCGAGGCCCCGTGCGAGTCCGTCACCGTCAGCGTGAGGAGGACGGGCCCTTCCGTCTCGGGAGCCGTCCAGGACGTCACGGCCTGCGCCAGTGAGGAGAAGGTGCCGGCCTGGGCGCTCCAGGCATACGTGAGCGTGTCGCCCGCGTTGTCGGTGACGCTGGCGGTGAGCTGGACGGTGCCCCCCGGCGTCACGGTGCTGACCGACGCGGTGACGGAGTTGATGCTCGGCACCGCGTTGTCAAAAGGAGGTGGGGTCTCCACCGGCTGGAGGGTCAACGCCACGGCGACCGGCTGCGCTCCGGTGATGGTGACGTCCTGGGCCTGGCCCTCGAAGCGCTTCACGCCCGCCGCGTCGAACGCCTGCGCGGTGAAGAGGCGCTGGGAGCCGACGGGAATCGCACTGAGCGCGCCGCTCCAGTTCCCGTCCTCGCCCTTCACCAGCGCGCCGGAAATGGCCGCCATGCCGGGCGCCGTCACGGTGACGGTCACCTGGGTGATGGACTCCGCGCCCACCGACCCTTGAACCAACGCCACCAGCTGCGCGCTGCCCGTGGACGGCTCCGAGCCGCAGCCCGCGAGCGCCGCCCAGAGTCCCAGCAGCAGAAAGAGCCCCCGCCTCTTCCAGATGTCTTGCATTGCCCGGACGCTAGCCGAGCAGGCGTCCGGACACCATGGACCTGGGGTCAGTACGCGTTCTTCGACAGGAAGCCGCCCAGCGCGGTGCGCAGGAGGATCTTCAGGTCCATCAGGAGCGACCAGTTCTCGATGTAGTACAGGTCGTACTCGATGCGCTTCTGGATGGACGTCTGGCCGCGCAGGCCGTTGATCTGCGCCCAGCCGGTGATGCCGGCCTTCACCTTGTGTCGCAGGTGGTAGCGCGGAATCTGGCGCTTGAACTCCTCGATGAAGACAGGCCGCTCCGGGCGCGGGCCCACGAGGCTCATGTCGCCCCGGAGCACGTTGAAGAACTGGGGCAGCTCATCCAGCGAGTACTTGCGCAGGAACGTGCCCACCGGCGTGCGGCGCGCGTCCACGGCGCTGGCCATGGTGGCGCCCTGGGCTTCGGCGTCCACGCGCATGGTGCGGAACTTGAGGATGTGGAAGGTGCGCCCGTCCATGCCCATCCGCTCCTGGCGGTAGAGGATGGGGCCCTTGCTGGTGAGGCGCACCAGCAGGGCGGTGAACACCATGAGCGGCGCGCTCACGGCGATGGCCACCAGGGAGAAGAGCACGTCGAACACGCGCTTGGCCACGCGGCTCCAGCCGTCCATGGGGTCGCCCTGGAGGCTGATGATGGGCAGGCCGCCGAACTCCTCCAGGCCGCCGTACAGGGTGATGTACTGGTACAGGTCCGGCACCACCTTGACGTCCACGGTGCGCAGCGCCAGCTGCTCCATCAGCGGCTTCACGCGCGCCTGGTCCTCCAGCGGCACGGCGATGATGACCTGATCCACGGGGTGGGCATCCAGGTAGGCCTCCACCTGTCCCACGTGGCCCACCACGCGCACGCCGCCCACCCACTGGCCGACCTTCTCCTCCTTCAGCGACAGCACGCCCGTCACGCGGAAGCCCAGCTCGCGGTGGCTCTCCACGGTCTCGATGGTGCGCAGCCCCAGCTCCTCCTCGCCGATGACGAGGATGGACTTGAGGTTGTAGCCGCGCCGGCGCACCTCGCTGAGCAGGTGGCGCATGACCATGCGCGACAGCGCGATGAGCGTGAAGGCGTAGACGACGAAGATGGCCAGCGTGAGGCGCGAGTAGCGCTCGCGGATGAAGTACGTCACCGCCACCAGGATGAGCGTCGCGGTGATGGTGGCCTTGAAGAGCTCGAACAGCTCCCCCATGTGCGAGCGCGCGCGGTTGGTCGCGTACAGCCGCGCCCGCTGGAACGTCACCGGGAAGATGATCAGCACCATCACCAGGGAGACGAACGTCTCGGCCGGGGGCGGGATGCCCTCGGTGATGGGGAACACGCCGCTGAAGCGGGTGAAGTACGCAAGCACGAACGCCACCGCGAGCATCCCCGCGTCGGCGGCGACCTTGATGGACGTGTAGAAGCGCTGCAGGCGACCGAACACCGCGATGACTCCTGACGGGGGACGAGGACCGTCCGTCGGATGCAAGACACGCACCCTGAGCCCCGGGAGCCCTCAAGCGCCCGGGCCCCTCCCCCGGCGCGGCGTCCTATCACGGGCTTTTCCGTGAAACCAAGGGGTTGCACCGGAGGGCAGCGGACACAAGACGCGGCACCGGGCAGGCAGGCCTCGGGAAACTGGGGAGGGCGCGGACAGCGCTGTCACACCGCTGGGGAGCCCGGGGACATGCCCAGCAGGGCCTCCACCTCCGCCTGGATGGCCTGCTGGAAGCGGGCGCGGCTGAAGCGCTCGGCCTGGGCGCGGGCGTCCTCGGGGCGGAAGGTCTTCTCCCAGGCGTCGAACTGGCGCACGGCGGCGGCGAGGGACGCGGGGGTCTGCTCCGGGAAGAAGAGACCCGTCCTGGGAGTGACGGTCTCCAGGGCGCCGCCCTTGCCGAAGGCGATGACGGGCCGTCCGGTGGCCTGGGCCTCCAGGGGGGTGATGCCGAAGTCCTCCTCCGGGGTGAAGAGGAGCGCGCGGGCGTCGCGGTAGAGGGCGGGGAGCGCGCTGTCGGGCACGTTGCCAAGGAACCGGATGTGGGGCGGAAGCGGCCCGGACGTGAGGCGGGAAGCCTCCTGCCCCGTGCCCACGACCCACAGCGGGGTGTCCAGGGTGCGGAAGGCCTCCAGGGCGACGTCCAGGCGCTTGTAGGGGGCGAAGGCGCCGAGCCACAGGAAGTAGCCGCCCTGCCCTCCCCCTTCAAGCGGCACCTGGGTGAAGCGCTCGAGCTCCACGGGGGGCGGGACGACGGAGGCCTCGCGGTCCCAGAAGCGGCGGATCTTCCCGGCGATGTGCCGGGAGTTGGCGACGAGGCGGTCCACGCGCTGGGTGGAGGTGCGGTCCCAGTGCTGGAGGTAGGGGCGCACGGCGAGGGCGGCGGCGCGCACGGGGAGCCGGGTGCGGCCGGGACCGAAGTACTCGTCGAACAGGTCCCACATGTACCGCATGGGAGCGTGGACGTAGCTCAGGTGGGGCACGCCGGGAGGCGCGTGGATGCCCTTGGCGACGCAGTGGCTGGAGGACAGGACCAGGTCGTAGTCGCCGGTGATGCGCAGGGCTTCGATGGCGCGGGGGAACAGCGGCAGGAAGTGCCGGTAGCGCGAGTGGATGCCGGGGATGTGCTGGAGGAACGACGTGGTGATGCGCCGGTCCTCGATGCGCGGGGACTGGCTGCCCGGCTGGTGGATGAGGGTGTAGAGGTCCGCGCGGGGGAACAGTTCGCAGAGGGCGTCGAGGACGCGTTCTCCGCCGCGGTGGGTGACGAGCCAGTCGTGGACGAGGGCGACCTTCACGGGAGGGCCTTCTAGCACTGGCGCGGCGGTGCGGGGGCAAGCCAGCGTGTGGTAGGCCAGGGAGCGTGCCTTCTGTCCTGCTCGACTTGAGAATGGTGCGCGGTCAGCTCCACGGCATCGCGAGGTACGCGCTGGAGCTGGCGCGCCGGCTGCCCGCCCTGGCCCCGGACCTGGAGTTCTCCGCGCTGGTACCGGCGAAGGGCCTGCCGGACGACCTGGGTGAGCTGACGCCAAAGATTCCACTGCACCGCTCCAGGGCCGGGTACCTGTCACCGACCGAGCAGCCGCTGCTGGCGTACGAACTGACGAAGCTGAAGCCAGACCTGTTCCACGCGACGTCGTTCTCGTTGCCGCTGTTCTGGCCGGGCCGCTTGGTGGCGACGTTGCATGACGCGAACCACCTGGCGCTGGCGGACCAATACACGCCGGTGCAGGCCATTTATTACAAGGCCGTGGTGGGACCACGGGCGCGCCTGGCGACTGCGCTGATCACGGTGTCTGACTTCTCCCGGGAGGAGCTGGGGAAGTATTTGAAGATGTCGCCGTACCGGTTCCAGGTGATCCACAACGGAGTGGATCCGAGGTTCCAGCCGCCCACGGCGAGTGAGGCAAAGGCATTCCGGGAGCGGCATGAGCTGCCGGAGCGGTACATCGCGGTCGTGGGCAACGCGAAGCCGTTCAAGAACCTGGCGATGCTGGGGAAGTTCGCGCCGGACCTGCCAGTGCCACTGGTGCTGCTCGCGGGCACGGGCGCAGTGGCGCATGAGACGGGCCTGCACGAGAACGTCATCGACCTGGAGCAACTGCCCGAGTCGGAGATGGCGTTGTTCTATGGCGCCGCCACGGCACTGCTTCTGCCTTCGAAGTACGAGGGATTTGGATTGCCTGCCCTGGAGGCCATGGCGTCCGGGTGTCCTGTCATCGCAGCGGATACGACGGCATTGCCAGAAGTCGTAGGGGACGCAGCGCTGCGAGTCCCTCCCGACGACGTGAAGTCCTGGCATGAAACAACGCTACGCGTTCTCAGGGACGAGAACCTGCGCCGGAGTCTGATGGAGTTGGGTCGAGAGCGAGCGGCTCGGTTCACCTGGGACCGATGCGCTCAACAGACCCTTGGTGTCTTCAAGCGAGCCCTTCAGGGAAGACAGCCGGTGCGGCCATGACACTGCAGCGGAAGGGAACGCGGCGCATCGTCGTCGAGGGGATGAACTATCGTTGGACGGTGGCGCCGAACGATGAGCCTGGACTCGGGATTGTCGTCGAGCACGAATCAGGGCACGGCCAGCGCATGGTGACCTGGGTGGAGCACGGAACGATCATCGCCCCGGGTCTCGTGAGGGATGTCATCGTCCACGCTCTCGAAGCAGGCTGGACTCCTGATCGACCCGGGAACGAGTTGGTCTTCCGGCGCAATTGACCACGTGAGAGGCATTCCATGATTGGCCCCACGAGGTCACGCGTCCTGGGTCTGCTGTTCGGCACCTGCGCGCTGCTCCTGACCGCATCGGACGCGAGTGCTCAGACTGCGGATCCGAAAGCAGTGTCGCTCACCGTGAGTGGTGGCGTGTCCTTGGGCACATATGAGGCCGGGTTCCTCTACTACTCAGGGACGTCCTCCCAGGGGGAACGCGCCGTGGACCTGCGGCTTGTGACGGGCGCCTCCGCGGGAAGCCTCAATGCATTGCTGGCGATCATGGCGACCTGTGGCGTGGATGCGTCGACGCCGGGCCAATCGCTGTTCTGGGACATCTGGGTTCCCATCGGGTTCAACGACCTCTTCGTCCCGACGTCGACTACGCCACTCGGTGTCTTCTCCCGGGAGGCACTGGAACGGCGCGCATCCCATATCGAACAGGCCTGGAATCGAGGCCTGGATCGCTCCTGCGACGTGGTGCTCGGAGTCTCGACGACGCGCCTTTCGCCTCGCGCCCTTCAGGCCGCGAACGGACGGCTCGACCTGCCTCGGCTCGAAGAGAAGTTCGCCATCCGCATCCAGGGACGCGGACCCGGGCGCACTCCTCGCGCGACCAACTACACCACCCGCGAAGGCCGGCGCCTGGAGCTCCTGGTCGAAACGGACGAGCACGGGGAGATTCCCTTCGCGAACCTGCGCGAGTTGCTGCTCGCGTCCATGTCCTTCCCCATCGCGTTCCCGCCCCAACCTCTGCGGACCTGCGCGCCGAAGGCCTCCGCGAAGCCCGGGGTCTGTCTGCCTTCGGAGGCGAAGCGAGAACTCTTCATTGATGGCGGCGTCTTTGACAACACGCCACTGCGTCTGGCCGTGGGGCTTGCCCGTGATGGTCTTCGAGAGACTGCTGACGGCAAGCTGGAGTGGCGTCCCGTTCCCAATCCGGATGTGCGCACGACGCCTCCCGGCATCGCGTTCGCATTCATCGACCCGGACGCCACGGAGTACCCGGTCGCACCGCCTGCACAATCCGGTGCAGGACCTGCGTCCCTGCCGGGAACACTCGCGGAGATCCTGGCGGCTTTCGTGGACACGGCGCGGTCCAAGGAACTGGCCATGCTCCTGGAGGAAGAGCCGGAGATATCCAAGCGGCTCACCCTGCCCCGCAGACACTTTCCCGCAGCCGGTGCACCCCTGTTCGCGTTCTTGGGCTTTTTCGAACGAAGCTTCCGAGTCTTCGATTTCTACCTGGGCATGTACGACGCCCGCCGGATGATGGATGACGCGTTCCGAGAAGGTCGGACGCCGTTGGAGCGGCCTCGAGCGGCGGAGATGGATGGCATTGGCGGATGGCAGCCCTTCGCCTGCATGAGCGCCGTCTACGACTCCTTGCCGAGCGCTGAGCAGGCGTGTCAGGGCGAAGCGCTGGAGGACTTCCGGGCGCTGTTACAGATGTCGCTCGACCAGCTCTATGACGTATGCAGCAAGTCCGCCGGCACCGTTCCGCCGGGCACCTGGCGCAACGCGCACTGTGACAGTGCCATCGCTGGCCAGCCACCGCCACATGTCCCGGGCCTCCAGCCCAACGCATGGCCGGACTGGAAGCAGGGCAAGGATGAATCGGAGCTGGCGTATTCGATGCGGCTCCTGGGGGCCTATGGCTTCGGGTTCCGGGACCTTGGCGTCCCGAAGGGACAAGGAGACCAGGCCGTCCTGCGTATCCGCCATGAGCTCGGGGCCGCCGCCCACCGGCTCGCGGCAGTGCAGCCTCCAGCCGACAAGCCCACGGTTCGCTTCGCCAGCAAGCTCGCGGTGGACAGCATCAGCTACGAACCCCAGCGCCTGTCGCTGCACATCACGATGGGGCCCACGGAGAGCGAGCTGGGCTTGAGCGTCGGGGCTTCCGCGATGCCTCTGTCGTCCGGGCTCCGGTTCGCGGGTGCGCTTGGGTTTCGGGGACTCGAGGACGTCCTGTCCTCCGGCAGCAGCAGCGATCCCTTTGGTGTGGTCCTAGCGGGAGGGCTGGAGTTCCAACCTCGCTCGGAGCAGACCTTTCTCTCGCAAAGCCGCCTCGCACTTCGCGCCGGATGGTTGTTCAGCGCGAACGACGATTACGGGACGAACGTCTGCACGGAGGGAGGCGCCAGCCATGTGACCGCGTGCTCGCGGCCCGTGGTCCAGGCGCTCGTGGGCATCACCTTCCTGGAGTTCCTCCGCGCCCAGCTAGTCGGCGAGTGGTTCCCGGGAACCAACTCCCGCAAGACGCTCTGGTCAGTGGCTCCAGGCATTGGCCTGGAGCTGGGGCTCTAAAGATCGTCGGTTCAGCAGCGCGCCGGGAGCGCCGTGACCACGCGGGCCTCGCGGCGAACCAGCAACAAGACCAGGATGAGGCCTGCTCCAGCCATCGCCGCCCCGGCCAGAGCCACGGCCGGATAGCCGAGGTTGAGGCCAATGACCGCCCCACCAAGGGCCGCGCCAATGGCGTTGCCCAGGTTGAAGGCCCCGATGTTCATGGCCGAAGCCAGGTTCGGCGCGTCGCTGGCTGCGGTCATCACCCGCATCTGCAGCGGTGGCACCAGAGCGAAGCTCGCCACGCCCCAGAGGAAGATCACCACCGCGGCAGGCGCCTGCCACGGCATGACCCCAGCGAATACCACCAGCAGTGTGGCGAGGCCTGCCAGGGTGACAATCAACGTCCGGTCCACCGACCTATCGGCGAAGCGGCCCCCCAGCCAGTTGCCAATCGTCAGCCCCAGTCCATAGGTCATCAGCATCGCGGTGACGAAGCCGGCCGAGGCCAGGGTCTGCTCCTTCAGGATCGGAGCGATGTAGGTGAAGACGGTGAACATGGCGCTGGAGCCGATGACGGTCAGGGCCAGGGCGGCCAGGACAGGGCCGCGTCGGAGCACCGCCAACTCAGCCTTCATGGCGCCACTGTCGGAAGAGGGCTCGACCTGGCCGTGCGGCAGGGTCAGGCGAAGCGCGACCATCGCCAGGGCTCCAAGACCCGCGATGCCCCAGAAGGAGGCGCGCCAGCCCAGGCTCTCGCCCGCCCAGGAGGCCAGGGGAACGCCGGTGATGTTGGCGACGGTCAGGCCCATGAACATGGCCGCGACAGCGCCCGCCCGCCTGTTTGGCGCGACCACGCTGGCCGCGACGATGGCGCCCACCCCAAAGAAGGCGCCGTGGTTGAACGACGTCACCACCCGGGCCGCCATCAAGGTCCAGTACTCCGGCGCGAGCGCCGACAGCAGGTTGCCCAGGGTGAAGATGCCCATCAGGCCGACCAGCAGGGTCCGGCGTGGTACCCGGCCGGTCGTCAAGGTCATCACCGGCGCGCCGACCAGCACCCCGAAGGCGTAGGCGCTGACCAACAAGCCCGCCGCCGGGATGGAGACGCCGAGGTCCTCGGCGATCACAGGCAGCATGCCCATCGGCGCGAACTCCGTGACCCCGATGCCGAAAGCGCCGACCGCCAGAGCAAGAAGAGGAGCATTGGGCTTCATCCGCGGGAACCTTTCTCTCCCCCGCGGCGACTGTGCGCGACGGGGTGCGTTGTTCTGTGCGCGCAAAGATGGCTGGGAGGTCGCACGCGCGTTAGAGCCCTCGAAAGCCAAGGATTCTTGAGATGAACGCAAAGGTGCAGCCGGGCGGCGCGGATCGGGCGCATGAGATGGCCGTCTTTTCGGCCGTGGTGGCGACCGGCAGCTTTTCTGCGGCCGGGCGTGAGCTGGACCTGAGCCCATCGGCCGTCAGCCGGACCCTCGACCGCATCGAGGCGCGTCTGGGGGTACGCCTGATGCTGCGCACGACCCGGGCCCTGACGCTGACGCCCGAAGGACACGCCTATCTGCGCGCGGCGCGGCGCATCCTGGCGGAGCTGGACGACGCGGAGCAGGCCATCGCCGATCTGGGCGCGCCGCGCGGGCGGCTGCGAGTGAGCGCCGCCCACTCGCATGGGCGCCTGTGCGTGGTCCCCCTGCTCGGCGACTTCACGGCGCGATACCCACACATCCTGGTGGACATCAACCTGACAGACAGGGTGGTCGACATCGCAGCGGGACAGGCGGACGTCGCCATCCGCTTCGGCCCGCTCGCGGACAGCGGCTTGACCGCGCGAAAGCTCGGCGAGAATCCGCGCGTGATCGTGGCTTCGCCCGACTATCTGGCCCGGCGCGGGACACCGATGGTTCCAGAGGACCTGCACCACCATAACTGCCTGAACTTCAATTTTCGTCGAGCCGAAGCGGTCTGGCCCTTCGTGCGCGACGGGCACGAATACAGCCTGTCCGTGAAGGGCTCCATCGAAGCCAATAACGGAGAGACCCTGGGCCAGCTGGCGGCGGCCGGCGTGGGGGTGGCGCGGGTCGGCGCATTCAGTGTCGCGGAAGAGCTACGCTCGGGCCGCCTGGTTCCTCTGCTGGAGCAATACAATCCAGGCGACGTGGAGAACATTCACGCCGTCTTTGTCGGCGGCGCCAACCTGCCCGCGCGCGTCAGGGTGTTCGTCGACTACCTGGCCGACGCCTTGCGCTGAGTCCTCGGCCTGGAGCTTGGATTCTGACGAGTCCTCTCGAAAGACCAGGACAGGAACTCCCTGAGATCCGTGACGCGGGCGTAATGTCACGTACATTCATGATCTCCATTCGGTCCATCGCGCTCTCCTGCTTCGTCGTGCTCGGCATCTTCGCTGCCTGTAGTGACGATTCCCCCAACCCACCCGGCGGGGCACCCGACGCCTCCGTGCCGGATGCCTCCGTGCCCGACGCGTCTGTAGAGATGTGCACCGACGCTGGCACCACGCAGTGCGGCGACACCTGCGTCAGCACCGACAGCGACCCGGCTCACTGCGGAGGCTGCGGCCAGGCCTGCGCGAGCATCGAGGCCTGTGAGTCCGGCGTCTGCGTCTCGGTCTGTCGGATCGACGGCCAGCAGATCGCGGCCGGGACTTTGAACGCGGCGAACGCGTGCGAGCAGTGCACGCCCGCGACGTCCGCGACCGCGTGGACGCAGCTCGCGGAAGGCGCAGAGTGCGGCGTGGGACAGGTTTGCTCGGCCGGTGCGTGCAGCCCGAAGTGCTTCATCAACGGCACGATCTACGGCGAAGGAACGCCGAACCCGGCGAATGCCTGCGAGGTCTGCACGCCAGCGATGTCGACGACTGCGTGGTCCCCGCGCGAGGCCATTCCGCTGCTGGTCGGCGGCACCGACATCGTGGCGCAGGGATGGACGACGATCTCACAGGCGCCGAGCACGCTCACGTACGGCGAGGACTACGTCCGCCTCGCGACGTCGACCAACAGCGGCGCTCGAACGAGCGGGCAGTTGCTCCTCGCGAAGACGAACGCGCTCGACCCGACGCAGCCGTTCAAGCTCCGCGTGACGATGCAGGTCGAATCGGTGAACACCCACAATCAGCTCGACAGCGGCGCGGCCATCCTGGGGAGCTTCACCAGCCCGTCCGGCAACTCAACGGATCGAACGCAGATGATCTACCTGGACAGCAGGGCGATTGGCTGGGCGGATGATACGCAGTCTGCGGCGTTCGCCGTGACCGATGGCGCGTATCACGTCTACGAGCTCGCGGTGGATGCATCCAAGGTAGCGACGGTGAGCGTCGACGGTGTCGCCAAGCTCACGCGGAACAACTTCACGGCGAGCGGCACCATCGCCATTGGAGACCAGACCAACGATCCGAACGTCGATGGCGTGGTGCGGATCAAGTCGGTCGAGAAGCTCTGTCAGTGAGGCTTTCTTCTGTCCCCATGGATTGGCATGGGGACAGAATCACGTGTGGGCCATGATCGGGAACCGGTGGGCCTCGGGTGAGAGCTGGAGATTCCGGACGAACAGGTCGGCCTCCGTGTCCTCACCGGCCTCCACGGCACCGGGCCAGTAACGCTCCGGGGTGAAACCGAAGCGGATGGCTCGGATGGGCCGGTCAATCAACCGGGGGATCCAGGCTCGCAGATCGAAGGGCTCCCGAGCGAAGACATCGTCGAGGTAGAGCGTTTCTCCCTCGACGCCCGCGAACACCCAGGCTTCCGAACCCAGCTGACGCAAAGGCCTCGCGAAGCCATTGGCCACGGGCCAGCTCGCCACCGTCGCGTAGCCCCGCGCGCCGAAGCGCTCCGTTGACGGAAGGCCTTCGCTGGAGAGCGCAACGAGTCCCGCGCGCACTTCCTCATCGTCCAAGTTGAGCGTGAGCGCAGGTGGCCCTTCCGGCACGGAATCGTACGTCGTGGTGAACAGCGTCTGCCTTTGAGGTTGGAATCCGAAGCGCGGGTAGAACTGGCGCACGGTGGGGTTGGCGAAGAGCAGCACGGGTGCATCCCCACACGCGTCCAGCGCGGCGTTCATGGCCACCCGTGCCAGCCCTCTCCCTCGATGCGACGGCAGGCAGCCCACGGCGCCCAGCTGGTAGCCCGTCACCTCGCGGCCCTCCAGCACCAGGCGCATCCGCATCACGGAGGTATTGGCCACCACGCGGCCGGCCTCCATCAGCGCGTACGCGTGGTAGTCGTCGCTCCATTGGCCCCAGGCACGCCAACGACGGAAGTCCGCACGGCGGAACACCTGGGGCACGTAGTCACAGAACAATTCCTGGAGGTCTTTGTCGTGTGACCCGATCCGGGTGACCGTGTGGGCGTCCATCATTCAGCTCCGAGTGTGCCGGGGAAGAAGGCTCACCAGCCGTTGTAATGCCTCATCCATTCGCCGTACACGCTGACGTCCGACGCGCACGGCCCCTGACCCGTCGTGTTGTAGGGCGGCGGCGCGGTGAGCGTCCCGGCGTTCCCCTTCGGCGGCGCGAAGTAGACCGTGGACGACGTGAGCTGGGTGCAGTTGTCCGTGCCGGGGCCGTACCACTCCACCCAGTTGATGATGGAGCCGCTCAGCCAGTTGCGCCCCCACGGCACGCGGATCCGTCCAACGACCGTCTCCGTCTGGGTGCTGTCGTTGATGATGACGCCCAGCCACCACTCGCCTTCCGCGTCCGCCCCGTTCTGCCAGACGCGGACGCGGTAGTACTGCCCGGCCACCCAGTTGAAGGGCACCATCGTCTGGTACCCCACCCCTTCGTGGGAGAACGGCTGACAGATGGCGCCGCTCACGTTCGAGCACGTCGCGCCATTGGCTCCCCAGATGGAGAACACGGCGCGCTTCCCATTGGGATCCGTCTGGATGCCGATGTAGCCCGCATCGCCACCCGTCTTGAAAGCGAACTGCGCGGCGTAGAAGTACCAGGGCGCGACGTGGGTCGCGTCCGCGGCCGGGTCGTTCGACGGGAAGATGGTCAGGTCGAAGTTGTAGAGGCCCTGGGCCGGCACGTTCTGCACATCCCAGTAGGAATAGGTCTGGTTCACCTTCACCAGGGACTGCGACGTCGTCGCCAGCGTCCTCGGCTCGGGTTGCGTGGCCTGAGGATCAGTCCCTCCGCAGGCAAGGAGGGAACCCAGACAGAAGGGAGTCAGCACCTGAAGGAATCGGGTCATGGCGCCGCTCTCTCGCCAGTTCACCCATCTCCGTCAAGGCGAAGATTTCAAACTAAGCGGACTTTACTGATTCCTGACTGTCCTGGCTGTACCCACACAGCCCCAGGCCCCAGATGAGCATGAACGACAGGTGTACGCTGGGGTGGAACGGCAGGTAGTGCACCAGGGCCAGGACGTGGAAGCCCACGAAGGACAGCAGCGCTCCCGTGGCCGGAATCGAACCTGCCCGGTGCCTTCGCACCAGCGCCCTCGCCAGTAGGAAGTGCATCGTCGCCAGCAGCACCAGCCCCACGAGCCCGGTCTCCGCCCAGGCCGTCAGCCAGAGGTTGTGGGAGTCCGTGGCCAGCAGGTCCGTGATGCCCGTCTCCGCCTGCGTCGCCAGGGCCGCGGGTTTGTGATTGCCGAAGCCCACGCCCACCCAGGGGTGCTCCCGCACCAGCCTCCAGCCCACCGACATCGCCAGCGAGCGCTCACCACTCCCGAAGAGGTTGTCCAACGCCTTGCCGAACCGCTCCCGCCACGCGGGCGTCAGCAGCACCACCGCCACCAGCGCCACCGCCACGCCGAGCCCGGCCTTCCGCGCCGTCCCTCGCAGCAACAGCAGCAGCGCCAGCACGCACACGCCCAGCGCCGCTCCCAGCGCTGCTCTCGCGAACGCGCCGTAGATGGACAACAGCAGCCCCAGCACCATCACCCCGGCCAGCACCCGCCGCCGCGTCACCTTCGACCGTCCAATCACCGCCAGCGCCGGGCCCAGCACGGCAATCGCTCCGTGCGCGAACTTCAGCCGGTGGAAGAAGAAGCCTCCCGCCGCGTACCTCGGGTTCTCCTCCGTTCCGAAGTTCTCATGCAGGCGCGCCAGGTTCAGCTTCGTGAACTTCGGCGGCTCCCAGGGCCACGGCACGCGGTGCTGGAAGAAGCCCAGCGCCGCCGCCAGCAGCCAACCTCCCGCGATGAGGCTCCCCAGCATCAGCCAGGGCACGCCCAGCGTCCCGATGCACGCGACCGCCGCTGCCGCCACCGTGTCCAGCGCCTGGCCGTACCTCGCGCCTCGGGGCCACTTCGTCGCGGCTCCCGTCAGCAGCGCCACCGCTGGGGACAGGAGCTGCCAGGCGCACAGGGCGACGCTCGCCAGCACGAACGCCCTCACGTCCTTCTCCAGCCGCAGCCGCTTCGTCACCGCCAGCGCCAGGGCCAGCGCCGTGGCCAGGATGGCTCCGGCCTGGAGCACCGCCTCCGCCAGCACCAGCCCCACCGCGTAGAGCCCCAATACCGCGGCGACCGCCGTCTTCCAGCGCCCTGACTCGACCGTCTTCGTATCCGTGCCCATGCCGTGCGCCTCGAACTCGCGAGGCCGGTGGACCCTATCCCACCTCGTGCTCCCCTGCCCTTCCGGACTGGACCCGGAATCCCCGGCGATGGGCCCCGTCACTCCTTTTCACGCGCTTGACGTTGGCGCTCCAGACGGGCACGCGTTACCCAGGGTCCTTTCCCGGGTCCCCCTTCCGACATGCGCACCACCCATCGACCGTTCACCACCCTGGCTCTGGCGCTGTGCCTCTTCGTGGCCGCGCTGGAGATGACCGTCGTCTCCACCGCCATGCCCACGGTGGTCAGCGACCTGGGCGGCATCCAGCACTACGCGTGGGTCTTCACCGCGTACATGCTGTCATCCACCATCACCGTCCCCATCTACGGGAAGCTCGCCGACCTCTACGGCCGCAAGCCCATCCTCCTCTTCGGCTCCACCCTGTTCCTGCTGTCGTCCCTGGCGTGCGGGTTCTCCACGTCCATGAACATGCTCATCGCGTTCCGCGTCCTCCAGGGCCTGGGCGCCGGCGCCATGCAGCCCATCGCGCTCACCATCATCGGGGACATCTACACGCTGGAGCAGCGCGGGAAGGTCCAGGGCGCGTTCAGCGCCGTGTGGGGCATCGCCGGACTCGCGGGCCCCCTCACCGGTGGCCTCATCGTGAAGTACCTCACGTGGCACTGGATCTTCTTCATCAACATCCCCATCGGCATCGCGTCCATGGTGCTGATCGTCCTGTTCTTCCATGAGCAGCTCCAGCGCAAGGAGCGCGCACGGCTCGACTACGCCGGGGCGGCGCTGCTGTCCTCGGGCGTCGTGGCGCTGCTGTTCGGGGTGCAGGGCTCCGGGGCGACTCTGCTCGCCCTTCCTGTCGCCGCCGTGCTCCTCACCGCGTTCGTGTTCGTGGAGCTTCGCGCCGCCGAGCCCATCATCCCGATGAGCATCTTCAAGATTCCCACCATCGCCATCTCGAACGTGGCCGGCGCCTTGTTCTCCGCCGCCCAGTTCGGCGCGACCACCTACGTGCCCCTGTACGTGCAGGGCGTGCTCGGCGGTTCGGCCACGATGGCGGGCGGGATGATCACCCCGATGATCGTCGGCTGGCCGCTCGCGAGCCTCATCGGCGGCAAGGTGATGGTGCGCACAGGCTTCCGTCCGCTCATCGTCGGCGGGCTGGGGCTGGCCTCCATTGGCACCGTGCTGATGGCGCTGCTGCTCAAGCCCGGGGCTTCGATGCTGGTGCCGCAGATCGCCATGGGGCTGTTTGGCATTGGCCTGGGCTTCGCGGCCATGGCCACGATGGTCGCCGTCCAGACCACCGTGGGCTGGGAGCTGCGCGGCGTGGCCACCGCGAGCAGCATGTTCTTCCGCACCATCGGCGGCTCGCTGGGCGTGGGCGTGATGGGCGGCGTGCTGGTGAATCAGCTCATGAAGGACCCCAACGTCCCCGTGAGCGCGGCCACGGAGCTGCTCGGCCCCGAGCATGGGCGCGGTCTGGCTCCCGCCATCCTGGAGACGCTCGGCGGCGCGCTGAACACCGGCCTGTCCATCAACTTCTGGATCATGTGCTCGGCGATGATCGCCGCGTTCACCGCGGGCCTGTTCTTCCCCAAGGTGAAGCGCGTCACCACGCCAGTGAACATGTCCGACGTCACCGCCTCCCACTGACGCCCGGTGTCCTTCGAAGCCGCCGGGTTCCAGGAGCCGGCGCTCGCTGGAAGCCGGCGGCAGGTCATGCGCTGACGCGCACCGGCCTTGTCACCGTGCGCTGGCGCTCAGCGGCGTGCAGGTCACGTTGGCGGGCACGGCCCACAACGCGCTCCCCCACACGCCGGAGTACGCCCTGAAGTAGATGGTGTTGCCCACGCGAGTGAACTCCTCGGGCCTTTCGCCTCCCGGGCTGGAGGTGGTGACGCGCCCCGTGCCCGCTGGCGTGCCAGTCGTCACCTGCGGCATGAGCCCCAGGTCACCCTCAAAGGAGCTGAAGAGCAGCGTGCCGGAGCCCGTGTCGAAGAGGGGCGAGCTGTACTCGTCGGCCGTGGTGAGTTCCTGGCTGAGCTGCCGCGTCCCTCCCGCCGTGCCGTCCGTCACCCACAGCCCGACCTGGCGAGGCGCGGGGCCCGGCGAGCTGATCGCCACGGACAGGTAGAGCTTGCCCCCCGACTCCTGGGAGTCCTGCACGTAGGGCGTGTTGTCCGGCTGGCCCGGATAGGGATTGGGCAGCGTCGTCACCGTGGTCTTCCCGCCTCCGGAGAGCGACAGGCGGCTCAGCTTCAACCGCTCGCCATCGTCGGCGAGCGTGGACAGGTAGACGTAGGAGCCCAGCGAGCCCAGCAGCCGCGCCTGCTTGCCGAAGGTGTCCAGGCGAACCGTGCCCGCCGCCGTCCCATCCGTCCGCCACACCTCCGTCCCGGAGGAGTCGTCCAGCGTGAACACCCCGGTGCCGCTCGCGAGGCCGCGCGTCGCCGTCACGTAGGGGCCCCCCGCGTCCACGCGCTTGACGAGCCAGGTGCCCGCCGCCGTTCCGTCCGTCCGCCACAGGCGCGTGCCCTGGGTCGCATCCTGGAGGAAGAACAGCAGCGCCCCACCCGCGTGCAGCGTGGGATAGGCCCGGGAAGACCCCGCGCCGAAGTCCACCACCCGGTACGTCCCCGCCGCCGTACCGTCCGAGCGCCACAGCTCCACCGCGCCCCCCGCGTTCCGGAAGAAGGTCAACGCGCCTCCCAGCGCGGTGAGGTTCGACAGGAAGGAGCCCGGAGCGCCCGGCGTGATGTCCTTGACGAGCTGGGTCCCCGCCGCCGTGCCATTGCTCACCCACAGCTCGGAGCCCACCGCCGGGTCCTCCATCGTGAAGAAGACCCGTGAGCCCACGGCCGTGAGGGACGCGAAGTCCCGGTAGTTCAAGCCCGCGTAGGGAAACTCCTTCACCGGCACGGTGCCCACGGTGGTGCCGTCACTGCGCCACAGCGCCGCCGTCCCCTGGTAGGGATCCGAGGTGAAGTACAGCGTGCCCGCGACGTTCGTCAGCCACTCGGGAATGGGCCGGTACGGCGACGGCAATGGATCCCCCGGCGCAAGGAAGTCCTTCACCTTGGTGGCCGCCATGGCGGGTGTGCACGCCTGAGCCTGGACCTGCGGCTCCTGGGCCGAGGGCGGCGCCATCTCCTGCGCACCACCACAGCCCACGAACGACAAGCCCGCAAGAATCCACCCGAATCGCATACGCATTTCCCAACTCCTTGTCAGACGAAAGCAAGGGACGGTGGGATGCGTGCCGTTGGGTGCCAATGTGGTCCTGCGGTGCTAGGGCTTGCGGTAAACACGACGGTCGCGCGAAGGGCGTCAAGCTGTCTGGAAACCGACGCGCCCGACTTTTCCCATCACAGACATTGCATGGCGTGGGCCAGCTGGAGTCCCATCCCTCCGGGGGATGTGCACGGCCTACACCTCGGGAGATGAAAGATGGCGGGTCCGCTGAGTGACGAGGAGCTTGGAAAGATCGACGCCTACTGGCGCGCGGCGAACTACCTGTCCGTCGGGCAGATCTACCTCAAGGACAATCCGCTGCTGGAGCGGCCCCTCACCCGGGAGGACATCAAGCCCCGGCTGCTCGGGCACTTCGGCACCACGCCCGGCCTCAACTTCATCTACGTCCACCTGAACCGCATCATCCGGAACCACCGGGCCAACATGATGTATCTCATTGGCCCCGGGCACGGCGCGCCCGGCATCATCGCCAACACGTTCCTCGAAGGCTCCTACACGGAGCTGTATCCCAACATCGAGCGCAACCGCGACGGCATGAAGCGCCTGTTCCGCCAGTTCTCCTGGCCCTACGGCATCCCCAGCCACGACGCGCCCGAGGTCCCCGGCTCCATCAGCGAAGGCGGCGAGCTGGGCTACGCGCTCCTCCACGCGTACGGCGCCGTGCTGGACAACCCGGACCTCATCGTCCCGTGCGTCGTCGGCGACGGCGAGGCGGAGACGGGCGCGCTCGCCGCGAGCTGGCACTCCAACAAATTCATCAACCCCATCACCGACGGCGCGGTGCTGCCCATCCTGCACCTCAACGGGTACAAGATCGCCAACCCCACGGTGCTCGCCCGCATCGACGCCGACGAGCTGGAGGCCCTCTTCAAGGGCTACGGCCACACGCCCTACGTCCTGGAGGGGGATGACCCGAAGGACATGCACCAGCGGATGGCGCAGGTGCTGGACACGCTCTACGCCGAAATCACGCGCATCCAGCGCCACGCGCGAGAGAAGAACGACCCCACCCGCCCGCGCTGGCCCATGCTCGTGCTGCGCACGCCCAAGGGGTGGACCGGCCCGAAGGTCGTGGACGGCAAGCCCGTGGAGGGCACGTGGCGTGCGCACCAGGTCCCGCTGGAGGAGGTGCGCGACAACCCCGAGCACCTGAAGATCCTCGAAGCGTGGCTCCACAGCTACCGGCCCCGCGAGCTGTTCGACGCGAACGGCACCTTCCGCGAGGAGCTGGCGGACATCGCGCCCAAGGGCCGGCTGCGCATGGGCGTCAACGTGCACTCGAACGGCGGCCAGCTGCTGGTGCCGCTCGTGCTGCCGGGCTTCCGCGACTACGCGGTCGATCCGGGCGTGCCCGGCTCCAGGCAGGTCAGCGCCACCAAGGTGCTGGGCGGCTACCTGCGGGACGTGATGCGCCACAACCTGGCGACGAAGAACTTCCGCATGTTCGCCCCGGACGAGAACGCGTCCAACCGGCTCCAGGACGTGTACGCCGTCAGCGGCAAGAGCTGGGACGCGAAGCAGGAGTCCACGGACGAGAACCTCTCCGTCGATGGCCGCGTGATGGAGGTCCTGAGCGAGCACCTCTGCCAGGGCTGGCTGGAGGGCTACCTGCTCACCGGACGCCACGGCTTCTTCTCCTGCTACGAGGCGTTCATCCACATCATCGATTCGATGTTCAACCAGCACGCCAAATGGATAAAGAGCGCCAAGGAGCTTCCGTGGCGCAAGCCCATCGCGTCGCTGAACTACCTGCTCAGCTCGCACGTGTGGCGGCAGGACCACAATGGGTTCTCCCACCAGGATCCGGGCTTCATCGACCACGTGGCCAACAAGAAGGCGGACACGGTGCGCATCTACCTGCCGCCGGACGCGAACACGCTCCTGTCGGTGACGGATCACTGCCTGCGCTCGAAGAACTACGTGAACCTCATCATCGCGGGGAAGCAGCTCTCGCCGGTGTGGCTGGACATGGCGAGCGCGGTGCGCCACTGCTCGGCGGGCATTGGCGCGTGGGACTGGGCGGGCAATGACGACGGCGACCCGGACGTGGTGATGGCCTGCGCGGGCGACGTGCCCACCATGGAGACGCTGGCCGCGGTGACGCTGCTGCGCGAGTGGGCCCCCGAGCTCAAGGTGCGCGTGGTCAACGTGGTGGATGTCTTCACGCTCGCGCCCGTGCACGTCCATCCGCACGGGCTCAACGAGGAGGACTTCAACCGCCTGTTCACCACGGACAAGCCCGTGGTGTTCGCGTTCCACGGCTACCCCACGCTCGTGCACAAGCTCACGTACAACCGGGCCAACCACGGCAACATCCACGTGCACGGGTTCAAGGAAGAGGGCACCACGACGACACCGTTCGACATGACGGTGCTCAACGACATGGACCGCTTCACCCTGGCGCTGGATGCCATCCGGCACTCGAAGGCCGCGCGGCACCGGCTGGATGACGCGGAGCAGCGCTTCTCCGAGGTGCGCCAGCGGCACAAGCTCTACGTGTCGGAGCACGGCGAGGACATGCCCGAGGTGGCCGACTGGAAGTGGAGCGCGCGATGAGCGACCCGGGCGCGGTGCTGGTCATCAACAGCGGCTCGTCGTCGCTGAAGTTCGGCCTCTACGTTGAACAGGGCGGCCAGGAGTCAGTGCGGTTCAAGGGCAGCGCGACCCACATCGGCGCGGAGCAGGGCCGGCTGGTCGTGAAGGACGGCACGGGGAAGCAGGTGCGCGCGGTGGACGTGCGGCATCCGTCGCAGGAGGACGCGTTCCGCGAGGCCGTGTGGCACCTGGGGGAGCTGGGTGGAGAGCGGCCACGCGCCATCGGGCACCGCGTGGTGCATGGCGGTCCCCACCTGCGCGCGCACCAGGCGCTGACGCCAGAGGTGATGAAGGCGCTGGAGGAGGCGACGCACTTCGCACCGCTGCACATTCCTGCCGCGCTGCGGCTCATCCGGGCCACCGAGCGGCAGTACCCGGGCGTGCCGCAGTTCGTCTGCTTCGACACGGCATTCCACGCGACGCTGCCGGAGGTCGCTTCGACATTCCCTCTGCCCCGCTCCGTGAGGGACCAGGGCGTGCAGCGGTACGGCTTCCACGGCCTGTCGTACGAGTCCATCGTGGCCCGGCTCGAGCCCCAGGTGCCCGCCCGCACCGTGGTGGCCCACCTGGGCAATGGCGCGAGCCTCGTGGCGCTGGACCACGGGCGCTCCGTGGATACCTCCATGGGCTTCACGCCCACGGGCGGCATTCCGAGCGGCACCCGCACCGGCGACCTGGACCCAGGCGTGTTGCTGTTCCTGATGCGCACGGGTGGCATGGATGCGGATGCATTGGAGACGCTGGTGAACCACGACGCCGGGCTTCGGGGCTTGTCGGAGGGGACCAGCGACATGCAGGCCCTCACGCGCGACGCGGCGGCGGGCAACACGGCGGCTGCGCTGGCGGTGGACGTCTTCACGCGAAGCATCGCGAAGACGGTGGGTGCCTACGCGACGGTGCTCGGAGGACTGGACCTGCTCGTGTTCACGGGCGGCATCGGGGAGAACAGCGCGCGGATTCGCGAGAGCGTATGCGCGAGGCTGGGTCACCTGGGCATCCAGCTCGATGCGCAGCGGAACGAGGCGGGCGAGGGGCTCATCACTGCCAAGGGCTCCCGGTGTCCGGTCCGCGTGCTGCCCAGCGATGAGGAGATACAGCTCGCCCGTCACACGCGCCGGCTGCTCCGCGGATGAAGCCCCCTGCCCCTCCAGCCTCGACTCCCACCCATACTGCGGGGAACTGAGAACCCCGCCGGCGGACTGCGACCCGCTCGAACCTGTCCGACAGCCGGACAGGTTTTGGAGCTTCTTGGCCGCCACGGGGCCTGCGCGACGCCCGGGCCGCGGAAACCTGTTCGACTGTCCGACAGGTTTTGGAACTTCTTGGCCGCCACGGGGCCTGCGCGACGCCCGGGCCGCGGAAACCTGTCCGACTGTCCGACAGGTTTTGGAGGTCCTCGGCCCGGGAGCGTCCTTGGCCTCCGGGCCACCGAAGTCGGTCCTACTGTCGGACAGGTTTTGGAGGTCCTCGGCCCGGGAGCGTCCTTGGCATCTGGCCCCCCGAAGCCGGTCCTACTGTCGGACAGGTTTTGGGCATCCTCGGCCGGAGGGTCGCCGCGATAGCTGGGTCCTGGAAACCGGTCCCGCTGTCGGACAGGTTTTAGACGTCCTCGGCTGGGGGCTCCGCGACAGGCGGCCTGCGGAAACCTGTCCGACTGTCGGACAGGTTTTGACCGCTCCGGGCCCGAGCGGGTGCCCCGGGCTCAGGCCTGCCGCGTCACGCTTCGGCGCGGGAAGTGCAATAGGCCTTCGCGGCGCAGCCACAGGGCCGCCGCCACCACGGTCAGCAGCGTCGTGGGCATCCATGCGGCCACGGCGGGCGCCAGTCGCTCGGTGAGCACCAGCGTGCGGGACACCACCATCAGGCCCCACATCGCCACGGCGATGAGCAGCCCCTCCACCACCGCCGCCGTCAGGTGTCCGCGCCGGTTCGTCCTCAGCGCCAGGCCCACCGCGAGCAACGCCGCGGGCAGCCCCGCCAGCGGATACGCGAAGCGGTTGTGCCACGCGAGCTGGAAGGCCTTCGTCGCGAGCCCCACCTCCGCTCGCGCGACAATCTGCTCGCCCAGTTCTCCCAGGCGCATCTGCTCCGGACGGCCCGGCCGGATGCGGAACGTCGTCGCGCCCACGCCCAGCTCGTACTCCGCGACGGGCTGCTGCGTCACGGACGTGCGCCCGTCCTCCGTGAACGTGCGCTCCACCACGTCCGTCAGCTCCCAGCGCGTGCCCTCCACCGAGCGCATCCGCCCCGCGTCCACGCGGCGGCGCAGCTTGAACTCCGGCGTCAGCGTGAAGATGGAGACGTTCTCGAAGCCCTCCTGCGGGTTGCCTCCTCGCAGGAAGAAGATGGAGTCGCCCCGCCGGAACCACTGCTTCGGCGTGTAGTACATCCGCCAGTCACCCCAGCGGTTGAAGCGCTGCGTGGTGATTTCATCCACGCGCCGGCCCGCTCGCGCGGCCACCGTCTCGTCGAACGCCACCAGCCCCACGCACGCCACCAGCGCGCAGATGCCCACCGGCAGGTACAGCGCCGCCGGTCCGAAGGTGAGTGAGCGCAGCGCCGTGACCTCACCCTTCTTGCGCAGCGCCGACACCGTGGTGCCCGCCGCCAGCAGCAGCGCCGCCGGCCCCAGCTGCTGCACCGTCACCAGCGCCTTGTAGCCATAGAGCTTGAGCACATCCAGCACCCAGCCCTCGCCACCGTAGGCCTTCGCGCGGTCCACGAAGTCCACCACCAGGAACACCGCCACCACGCCCGCCAGGATGCCCAGCGTGTAGCGCACGTACGCGCCCACCACGTACCGGAAGAGGGTGCCCCTCATCGCACCGTCCCCGAACGCGTCACGCGGTACAGCGCGAACGCCCCCACCACCATGAAGAGCACGTTCGCCAGCTGCCCCGCGACGAACACCGGCATCTGGCCCTTCTGCCCCATCTGCTCGAAGGCGCGGCTCAGGAGGTAGTAGAGGACGTAGCCGCCCAGCGTCAGCAGGTAGCCCCACGCGCGGCCCGCCTGCCTGCGGCCAATCGCCAGCGGCGTGCCCAACAGCGCGAACGCCACCGGCGCCACCGCATTGCCCATCCGGCTGTGCAGCGCCATCAGGAAGGGCCGTGAATCCTCGCGCCGCTCCTCCGCGTCCTTCGCCGCCGCCAGCAGCTCCGCGGGCGTCAGCTCCTCCTTCGGCGAGCGGAACCGGTTGCGCCGCGACAGCGACCCGCCCAGCCCCACGTTGATCTCCGCCTTCTCGAAGGCGACGACGCTCGCGTCCACCGAGGAGCGGTTGGCGCGGTGCACCTCACCTTCCTTCAATTCAATCCGCAGCGCCTCGCCCCGCTCGGACGTGCCCACGCTGCCCTTGTGCGCCAGCACCAGCAGCGGCGAGCTGGGGTCGCGGTCGTCGTGCAACAGCACGTTCGTCCACCCGCCACCCTTGGGCGCCACCTTCTGCGCGTACAGCGTCAGGTCGCTCAGGTCCTCGTAGAAGACGCCGGACTTCACGTCGCCCGCGACGTTCTTCTGGATGACCTCGCCCACCAGGTCCTTCACGCCCGTGAGGCCCCAAGGCTCCACCGTGGACGTCAGCAGCACCATGAACGCGCTCAGCGCGATGCCCACGCCCAGCGGCGCCGCCAGCAGCTGGAGCGGGCTGATGCCCAGGGCCTGCAGCGACGTGAGCTCCCGGTCCTCGCCCAGCCGCCCCAGGCCCAGCAGGATGGCCAGCAGGAACGCGATGGGCAGCGCCATCACCAGGAAGTGCGGCGCCAGGTACGCGATGAGCCGGCCCAGGTCGACCAGCGTCACCGCCGAGCCCAGCAGCACGTCCGTGCCGCGCAGGAACTGCATCACGAACAGCAGCAGGAACATGAACGCCACCCACACACCCAGGGGGACGAGCAGTTCCTTGAGCAGATATCGCGCCAGCAGCTTCACGGCCGCGCCCGCAGCCCCCGCGCGCCAATGTCCCGGCGGAAGTGCTTGCCCTCGAAGCGCACGGCGTCCGCCGACTCCAGGGCCCGCTCGCGCGCCGTCGCCAGGCTGTCACCCCGAGCGCACACCGTCAGCACCCGGCCACCCGCCGTCACCAGCGCGCCGTCCTGCTTCGCCACGCCCGCCAGGAACACGGGCGCGTTCGACGCCACCGCGTCCAGCCCTTCAATCCGCGCACCCTTCTTCGGCGCCTCCGGGTAGCCCTCCGCCGCCAGCACCACGCCCACCGACGCACCCGGGAACTGCTTCAGCGGCCGGGGCTCCAGCGTGCCCTTCGCGCACGCCTCCATCAGCGGCAGCAGGTCCTCGTCCACCTGCATCATCAGGACCTGCGTCTCCGGATCGCCGAAGCGCGCGTTGAACTCCAGCACCTTCGGGCCAGACGCCGTGAGCATCAGCCCCGCGTACAGCACCCCGCGCAGCGGCGTGCCGCGCTTCTTGAGCACCGCCAGCGTGGGCGCGATGACCTGCTCGCCCACCTGGGCCAGCTGCGCTGGCGTGAGGAACGGCGCCGGGCAGTACGCGCCCATGCCGCCGGTGTTGGGGCCCGTGTCGCCCTCGCCCACGCGCTTGTGGTCCTGCGACAGCGGCAGCAGCACGTAGCGCTCGCCGTCGCACAGGGCCATGAGCGACACCTCCTCGCCCTCCAGCAACTCCTCCAGCACCATCCGCTGGCCCGCCTGCCCCATCTCCGCCACGGCGCGCACGGCCTCGCGCGCGGCCTTCGCGTCCGGCGCGACGATGACGCCCTTGCCCGCGGCCAGGCCGTCCGCCTTCACCACGATGCGGCCCTGAGCCACGGCGTACGCCTCCGCCTCCGCCGCGTCCGTGAAGACGCGGAAGGCCGCGGTGGGCACGCCCGCCTCCGCCATGATTTCCTTGGCGAAGGCCTTGGAGCCCTCGATGCGCGCGGCCGCCGCGACGGGGCCGAAGCACGGGATGTCCACCTGCGCCAGCGCGTCCGCGACGCCCGCGACGAGCGGCGCCTCCGGGCCCACCACCACCAGGTCCACGCGCTCGCGGCGCGCCAGCGACACCACCGCCTCCGGCGAATCCGCCTGCAAGGGCACGTTGGTGCCCCACCGCGCCGTGCCCGGGTTGCCCGGGCCGACAAGGAGCCGTGAGAGACGAGGACTCTGGGCCAGCTTCCACGCGAGCGCGTGCTCGCGGCCGCCCGACCCCAGCAACAGGACCTTCACGTCAACCTCGCTCGTCCAGTTTGAAGAGCAGCTTCTTCGCCGGGAAGTAGGACGGATCCAACCCCACCACCTTCTCCAGCACCGCGCGCGCCTCCTGCGGCTTCGACGTCACCAGCAGCTCCGCCAGCTTCGTCTGCGCGGACAACATCTTCGGGGCGACGTCCAACGTGGACTGCAACGCGCGCATCGCGCCCGCCACGTCCCCGGCCGCCGCCTGCGCGAGCCCCAGCGACAGACGCGCCACCGGCAGCCCGCGCTCGACGCCCACCGCGCGGTCCGCCAGGTTCCGGGCCTGCGGCCCCTTCGTGTCCAGCGCGATGAGCGCCCGGTACGCCAGCGCACCGCCGCTGTTCGCGTTCACGTCCACCACGGATTGCAAGAGCCGCTCCGCGGTCTGCCGGTCCCCCTGATGGAAGCGCACCAGGGCCTCGTAGAGCAGGGGCTGCACGTCCTCCGCACGGTCACCCAGGGACTTCACCACGTTCTCCACGCCCACCAGCGTGTCGCCCGGCCGCAGCCAGAAGCGGGACAGCGCGGGCCGGGGCGCCAGCCGCAACGGGTCCCACACGCGCGCCTCCAGGACCGGGTAGAACAGGCGGAAGGCCTCGTCGCGCTTCTTCGCGCTCGCCGCCGCCACGCCCTCCAGCAGCTTCGCGTCCATGCGGCGGTCGTCCAGCCGCACCGCCTGCTGGAAGCGCGCCTGGGCTCCGGCCGCGTCGCCTTCCAGCAGGTGCACGCGCCCTTCCAGCACCTTCTCCAGCGCCGCGTCCTCCAGCCGGCCCTGGAAGCCCTTCAGGTGCTCGCGGGCCAGGGCCGCGTCCTTCTGCGTCAGCGCCACCATGAACCACTGCAGGTGGGCCTCCGGCATCGCCGGCACCGCCTTCAGGGCGGCCGCCGCGGCAGTCGCCGCCGCGGCGTCATTGCCCGCCGTGCGCTCCGCCGCGGCCAGGTGGCTGAAGATTTCGGACGCGTCGCGCGGGCCATGGCGGGACGCGTTCTTCGACAGCTCCTTCAGGACGCGCACGGCTTCGCGCGCGTTGCCCTCCGCCTGGTAGCGCAGGACGGCCAGCGCGAGGGTGGCGCGCACGTCGCCCGCCTTCGCCTTCAGCCGGTCCTCGTACAGCTTGCGCGCGCGAGCGGTCTCCCCCACCTCCACGTAGATGCGGGCGGCGGCCTCCACGCTGTTCCAGTCCTGCGGATCCAGCTCCATCCGCTGGCGCAGCTGCTTGAGCGCCATGCCGTACTGGCCGGCCTGCTCGTGCGCGAGCGCGCTGTAGTAGTCCACGCGCTGGAGGTTCGGCGCCAGCTTCCGCGCGGCCTCGAACTCCTGGTTCGCCAGCTCCCGCGACGTGGCCACCTGCGAGCGGCCCAGCACCAGGTGCGCCTCCGCCTTGTAGGCGTCAGCGGCGTTCGACTGGGACAGCACCTCCGTCGCCAGCCGCGCCGCCTCCTCCAGGTTGCCGGCCTGACGCGAGCGCGCCAGCAGCAGGTTCGCGTGCGCGACGAGCAGCGCGGGCGTCTCCCCGGCCATGCCCGTCGCGGCCTGGATGAGCTCGCGCGCCTCCTGGAAGGAGTTGTCGTCCATGCCCGGACCGCGCCCGAGCGCCAGCGCCTGCACGTACCCGGCGATGGCGTCCGTGCTGCGGGGGTCGAGCAGCAGCGCCTGCTGGAAGGACTCCTCGGCTTCCGCGTAGGCGCTGCGCTGGTCCATGGCGAGCTGCTTCTGGCCGGCGGCCAGGTGCTGCTCGCTGGTGCCCTCCAGCTCCAGGAACTGGAGCTTCCACCGGCCCACCGTGGCCAGCACCTCCGGGGGCACCGCGGCCGGAGCGGCGGGCTGCGCGTCCCGGACCCGCTGCTCCTGCTGGGGCTTGTGCACGAGGAAGTAGTAGCCCGCGCCACCGGCCCCGAGGACCGCCAGCGCCAGCAGGCTGAAGACTCCCGCACGGCTGCCGCCGCTGCCGCCACGCTGCGCGCTGCGGACCGGCGCGGCCGTGATGTGCGACGTGCGAGCGGGCTTCACCGAGCTCACGCGCGAGTCCGGCGCCAGCGCGGTGGCGCCCTCGGACCGGGGTTCGTCCCCGGACGCGGCGCCGTCCAGGCCGCTCATCACGGGCAGCTCCACCAGGGCGCCGCCGTCGGACGGGGGCGGCGCCACCTCGGGCGCCACCAGCACGGTGGACTCCCGGGGGAACGCGGACTCCCGCTGCTTGCAGGCCTCGCAGATGCCCAGGGCCTGGTCGAAGGGGTCCGTCAGGTCCTTGCCGCACGAGCGGCAGTTCGTGTGCGTCTCCGGCTTCGGGACGACCGGCGCGGGCGCGCGGGCGGACATGCGGCCCAGCGACACCGCCCCGGCGGGAGGCGAGGAGGCCCGTCCGGGCGCCGGAGAGGCTTCCGGCTCCAGGCCTCCGGGCGCCGGGCCAAGGAAGTCGAGCAGCGGATCTTCCGGAACGACCGGAGCCGCTGACTTCGCGGGAGCCGCCACCGCGGGCGCGGCGGGCACGGGAGGACCGGGCTTCGCCGCGGGCGCCGCCTTCGAAGCGGACGGAGGAACCGACGGGCCCAGGTTGGCGAACGGGTCCGAGGGAAGGCCCCCGGGGGCTTTCGACGCGGGCGGCCCCAGGTCCGCGAACGGGTCCACACTGCCTGGCGGCCCCAGCTCCGGCATCTCGCCGAAGTCCCCGAAGAGGTCCGACTTCGGCGCCGCCTTCGGTGCGGCCAGGGGCTCCAGAGGCTTCGCCGCGACGGGCGCGGCGGCCGGATTGCTCCGGGGCTCGCGCGCGACCGGAGGCGCCGGTGCGGCCGCGGGCGGCTTCGGCTCGGCGGAGGGAGGCACGGCCCCTTCAGCGGGAGCCGTCACGGACGCGGCCGAGGCCTCCCGCTTCACGAGCTGGAGGTGACGGCAGCGGGGACACTGAGCACGGACGCCCTTGGGCGTGATCAACCGATCGTCGATCGCGTAGGCCGCCGCGCATTTCTGGCAGACGATGCGCATGAAGTTAGTGGCGGAAGTGTCGCACTCCCGTCACCACCATGGCCATCCCATGTTCGTCCGCGGCGGCAATCACCTCCGCGTCCCGGACGGACCCACCCGGTTGGATGACCGCCGTCGCCCCCGCCCGGGCCGCCTCGTCCAGCCCGTCCCGGAAGGGGAAGAAGGCGTCCGAGGCCACGGCGCTGCCCTTGAGGGCCTCGCCACCCCGCGTCATCGCGATGCGCACGGAGTCCACCCGGTTCGTCTGCCCGCCGCCCTGGGCCAGGAGCTGCGCCGGCGCCGCGAAGACGATGGCGTTGCTCTTCACGTGCTTGCACACCTTCCAGGCGAAGCGCAGGGCCCGCTCCTCCTCCGGCGTGGGGGCGCGCTTGGACACCACCTTCCACTCCAGGGGCGGCTCCACCGCGTCCCGGTCCATCAGGAGCATGCCGCCGGACACGCTGCGCGCGTCCACCTGGGGACGGGGCGCCGCCGTGGGGGACGCCAGCGCGGGGCCCGCCTCCAGGAGGCGCAGGTTCTTCTTCCCGGCCAGCACCTGGAGCGCCACCGCCGAGTACGACGGCGCGATGACCGCCTCCAGGAACGTCTCCGCCATGGCCTTCGCCGTGGCCTCGTCCACTTCGCGGTTGAAGGCGACGATGCCGCCGAAGGCGCTCACCTCGTCCACGGCGCGGGCGGTGCGGTAGGCCTTCTCCAGCACGTCGTCCACCGCCACGCCGCACGGGGTGTTGTGCTTGATGACCACCGCGCAGGGCTTCTCCGGGAACTCCAGGACGAGCCCCAGGGCCGCGTCCAGGTCCAGGATGTTGTTGTACGAAAGCTCCTTGCCCTGCAGCACCTTGGCGAAGGCGACAGACGGCTCCTTCGGCGCGGCGTATTCCTTGTAGAAGGCGCCGCGCTGGTGCGGGTTCTCCCCGTAGCGCAGCCCCTGCACCTTGCGGAACGCGAGCGACAGCTCCTCGGGGAAGGGCTCCTGGGCCTCGCCGGACAGCCACCCGGAGATGGACGCGTCGTAGGCCGCCGTGTGCGCGAACGCCTTGCGCATCAGCCGGCGCCGCGTCTCCAGGCCCACGGCCTTGTGGCCCTCAATCTCCGCGAGCACCGGCGCGTAGTCGTCCGGGTCCACCACGATGGCCACGTGCTTGAAGTTCTTCGCGGACGCGCGGACCATCGCCGGCCCGCCGATGTCGATGTTCTCGATGACGTCGTCCTCGCCCGCGCCGGACGCCACGGTCTGGCGGAACGGGTAGAGGTTCACCACCACCAGCGAGATGGGCTCGATGTGGTTGGCCGCCATCTCCGCCTTGTCACTCTCAAGGTCCGGCCGGCCGAGGATGCCGCCGTGGATGCGGGGGTGGAGCGTCTTCACGCGGCCGCCGAGGATTTCGGGACTCTGCGTGTGCTCGGACACCTGGGTGGCGGGGATGCCAGCGGCCTTCAGGGCCTCCAGGGTGCCGCCCGTGGAGAGCAGCCGGTAGCCCAGCCGCACCAGGCCCTGGGCAAAGGGGACCAGACCGCGCTTGTCGGAAACGCTCAGGAGAGCCAGCACGTGTGCGCCTCGCAATGGGTGGGGGTGGCGCGGGTCCTAGCAACCACCCCCTGGGGTGTCAACGCAACACGTCACCCCAGGCCCTCAGCGAAACAGTGCCCTGCCCTCAAGGCTTGCGAGCGGACACGGGAGGCTCTGCCTCCGTGGCCTCGCGCAGCTTCATCAGGCCGCGCGTCTCCACCTGGCGGATGCGCTCGCGGGTGAGGTTCATGATCTCCCCCACCTCTTCCAGGGTGATGCCGCCCTTCTCCGCCACGTCCAGGGCGCAGGTGTGCTCCAGCTCCGTGATTTCCTTGTCCGGGAAGTTGAGCTTGATGGAGCCCGTCTCCGGGTTCACGTCCAGGTAGAGGTTGTGCTTGCAGGACACGAAGAGGCACGGGCGCGGGCCGTTGATGCAGTCCGCGCGGGTGCGCGGCCGCTGCTCGTCCACGAGCTTGAGGGTCTCCGCCTCTTCCGGGTCCAGCTGACCGGCGAGCCTGCGCCGGCGCAGGTCGCGCGCCATCTCCTTGCGCGACATCGTCTTGGAGCGCCGGCGTTCCGCGGGCTGCTCCTCCTCATTCCCCCCCTCGCCCTCCTGCAGCTGCTTCACTTCCGACATGTGTCGTCCTCCAGATGCGTGGAGTCTACCCGGTTCAACAGGACCCTGGGGGGCATCCTATTGTGGCCGGAGCGTTTCGTCTTCACGCGCCGTGACGGCGCTGCCCAACCGGGCGACATCGCGGACCAGATCCTGCGCCCGTTGCCTGAGCGTTGCCAACTGGGCTTCGAGTGACCTCCTGCGTTCTCCTCCCAGGGGCCGTCCTCCCAGCTCCTCCTGGAACCCGTCCAGCACTTCCGACAGGTCCCTCTGGAGCTGGTCGATGTGGTTGCGGTGGAACACGAAGGAGCGACGGATGTCCTCCAGGGTGTGTCCTTCGGCCATCATCTTCTTGATGACGTTGATGCGCCGCACCGCTTCCACCGGGTAGAGGCCCAGGCTGCCCTGGTGCTTCCCCTTGCGGCCCACACGGCGGCTGCGGGGGAGCAGACCGGCCTGGACGTACTTCCGGAACGTCGCCTCCGAGAGCCTCACGCCCCGGGGCCGGAAGATTTCCAGGATCGCGTTCGCGGGCAAGCCTCCCGCGTTTTCGCGCTCGATGCGCTCGAGTTCTTCGGGCGCGAGCAGGTCCATCGATTCCATTGAATAGAGGCTACTGAATGGATGCCATAGGTGCCAGATTCGCGCGTCATTCGTCAAGGAGGACGAGCAGGCGGGCGGACGGACGTCGTCCGGCCGACGCTGCGCGCCGGCTGCCGGGGGCCTCAGGGGATGGAGGGAACGGAAGGGAGCTGCTTCAGCTCAGCTCAGCGGCCGCGGGACGCGCGGAACTCCTGCAGCACGCTGCCGTCGGCGGGGACGACGACGGTGAACGCCTTCTTGCTGGTCGGGTGCTGGAAGGTCACGGTGTACGTGCCGGCCGGCACCTTGTAGGTCGCTCGGCCCTGCACGTCCCCGAGCCGCTTCGCGCCCAGGTAGACGGTGGCGTACGGGGTGGCCTTCACATGGAGCGTGCCCATGGCCTTCGCCGAGTCCGCGGCGGGCGGCTCCGTGGCGGGGTCCGCCGTGGGCGTCGTGGCGGGGGCGGCCGTTTCGGTGGACGGAGCCGGAGCCAGGGCGGCTTCGCGCCGCTGCCCTTCCAGCTCCGCGTCGACGGTCTCCGCGGCCGGCGTACGGGCGGATTCGGCCGGGGGCACCGCGCTGGTGGCCGGGGGCGGGGTCACGGCGGGGGCCGTCGTGGGCGGTGGGGTCGCTGCCGCGGTCGTGGCCTGAGCGGGCGGGCTCCCCTGCCCCGCGTCCCGGGCACCGGTGTTCGAGCGGGCCACGGCGAGGACACCCACCAGGCCCGCGAGTCCCAGCGCGGCGGCTCCGGCCCACAGGGCGCGCTTGCGGCCCGGCGCGACGGGGGGCCCCGGCTCGGTGGCGGAGACCGTATCGAGTTCCCGGTCGTCGGCTCCGGAGAGATCGTCGCCGTCGAGCTCGACCCGGCGCGCGGAGGCGGAATCGGCATTGCCAGCGGAACCGGCCCGGCGCGCGGAGGCGGTGTCGGGCTTGCGGCTCGAGGACTCCTCCCGACGGCGCGCGGAGGCGGATGACCGCGAGCCTCCGTCCTCGGGGGCACCGACGTCGTCATCGGCGAAGCCGGTCCAGGCCATGGAGTTCTCGTCGCTCGGGGACTCCGCCCTGGCGGCGGGGACCTCGCGGGATTCGCTGCGCCTGGCGAGCGGCGCTTCCCTTCCCATGGACTGCAACGGCATCTGCGGCGTGGGCTGCGGAGGACGGGCGTTCGGAGCCTGGTCGTCTCGCGACAGCACCAGCGTCGTCCCGTGGCGGTCCTCGTCCGGCGAGGCCCCCTGCTTCGCTCCCGAGGCGTGCTCGCGCGACGGCATCACCGCCGTGGGCTCGCGGGGCGGTGCTCCCTCGGCGGGCAGCGCTCCGTCCTGCAGCGCGGTGCGCTCCGGGAGCGCGGGCAGCGCCTGGTTGCTGGCCGCGACGGGGAACAGCGGCCGGACGAACGCGCCCACGTCGGTGTCATCCACGGAGCGGGCGTGGTTCAACACGCACTGCGCCAGCGCGCGCTCCAGCTCGCCCGCCGTCTGGAAGCGCTTGGACAGGTCGCGCTCCAGCGCGCGGCAGATGGCGGCGTCCAGGTCCGGCGGCACGTCCGGGTTGAGGCGCGCGGGCGGCACGATGGTGCTCTCCTGCACCGCGCGCAGGACGGCGATCTCCGAATCCCCCTGGAACAGGCGCCCGCCGGTGAGCAACTCCCACAGCACCACGCCCAGCGCGAAGACGTCGGTGCGCACGTCCACGCTCTCGCCCCGGGCCTGCTCGGGCGACATGTACGCGAACTTGCCCTTGAGCACGCCGGGGTTCGTCAGCTTGTTGCCCGCCTTCGCGATGCCGAAGTCGGTGAGCTTCACCGCGCCGTCGTAGGACACGAGCACGTTGTGTGGCGTGACGTCCCGGTGCACCAGGTTCAGGAGCTCGCCGTTCACCCGCAGGCGGTGGGCGTAGTGCAGCCCGCGCGCGACCTCCGCGCCGATGTGCGCCACCAGCACGGGCGGCATCGGCGTCATCGCCTCCTTGCTCCGCTTGCGCAGCTCCCACAGCGAGCAGCCGCGCACGTACTCCATCGCCAGGTAGTAGGTGTCCTCGTGCTTGTCGAAGTCGAAGATCTGCACCACGTTGGCGTGGTTGAGCCGCGAGGCCAGCCGCGCCTCCGCGATGAACATCTGCACGAAGTCCGGGTCGCTCGCGAGGAACGCCCGCACGCGCTTGATGACGACCTCCTTCTCGAAACCCTCCGGCCCGCGCGCGGTGCACAGGAAGATCTCCGCCATGCCCCCTTCGGCGAGCTTGCGGCGCACGACGTACTTGCCGACGTGGGTGCCTGCCTCGAGCGTCACGGAAGGATCCAAGGCCACGCCTACTCGAACTTGACCGTCACCACGTTGAGGTCGATGGGACGCACCTCGATGCGGCGGCTGACGGTGCGTTTGAGTTCGGGGTGGGTGAACTTGCAGTCATAGAGGCCCACCCCCAGCTTCACCGGCTGGAAGGGCGTCTCCCCCAGCTTGCGGCCGTTGCACGACACCTCCGCCCGGGGCGTCACCACGAAGCTCACCGGCGCGGACCGCTCCGCGGCGCGGGCGGCTTCACGCACCTCCGCCGCGGGCACCACCGTGGCCGCCGAGGCGACGGGCGCCTTCACCACCGGCGCGGGAGCCTGGGCGCCAGGGGACTCCTGGGCCTGCTTCACTTCGGGAGCCCGTGCGTCCGGCGCATGGGGACCGGCCACGCCAGAAGGACCGACGCCGGGCTCCGGGGTCGTTGAAGGCGGCGGGGGCGCGGTCGCCGGCGGCTCCGCGCCGGGCTTTCCGGACGGCGGCAGCGGCACGAGCTTCAGCGGCCCCACGTCCAGCCGGCCAGACGGCGGGATGACGATCTGCGTGCGCAGCTCGCGGTAGCCTTCCTTGATGAGCACGACCCAGTAGCGGCCGGGCTTCACCGTCGGCAGTGTCAGCGGCGTGCGCTCCGGGAGCACCCGGTCCTCGAAGACGACGCGCGCGCCCTCGGGCTCGGACTCCACGTGCACGCCGCTGGCGCCGGGGCCCAGGCTCCACACGATGCCGACGCCCACCAGGATGGCGACGAGCACGATGGCGCCGTACAGGAGCCCCCGGCGCTTGGGCCGCTCCACGGCGGACTGCTCGGTGAGCGTGCCGGTGCGGGCCGGCGGCACCCACGCGTTGGGCATGGGCGCGCGGGACGCGGAGCGCGGCGCGGTGGACGCGGTCATCTCCTCGATGGTCGCGTGGGGCGCGGGCACCGGGAGCCGGTGGCCTCGGTGCTCGCCGGACGGCGTGGGCCCGCCCGGACGGGGGACTGGAATCTCGGAGCGCGGCACGGCGCGCAGGTCCTGCGTGGGGCCCTCGTCCACGTCCGCGCGGGAGACAGCGCGCATGTCCAGGGTCGAGTCGTCCTCGTCGTCCTGGGTCAGCGTCGTCATGGAGCGCTGATCCAGCGTGGGACCGTCCTCCTCAATCTGGAACCCGCGGGAGAGCTTCCCCTGCGTGTCCACCATCGCGAGCGTGGGACCGTCCTCCTCAATCTGGAACCCGCGGGAGAGCTTCCCCTCCGTGTCCACCATCGCGAGCGTGGGACCGTCCTCCTCTATCTGGAACCCGCCAGAGAGCTTCCTCTGCGTGTCCACCATCGCGAGCGTGGGGCCATCCTCGTCCTGCGTCACCGTCGGGAGGGACGGCTCCTCCAGGCGCACCGGCCGGGTGCTCCGCGAGGGCGGTGACTCCAGGGCCCGCCGCGAGCCCGTCATGCCCCGGGAGGCCTCCGCGCGCGGGTCGGCGTTGCGGACTTCAGAGCGGGGCTCCGGCCGGGCATCGACCGCTCGGGCATCCACGCTCCGGGCCTCCGCGTTGCGGACCTCCGAGCGGGGCTCCGGCCGGGCGTCGACACCGCGCCCCTCCGAGTTGCGCGCTTCCATCCGCGCCTCGGCGTTGCGGCCCTCCGGACGGGTGTCCGGGCCCCGAACCTCCGAGCGCGCCCCATCCGCCTCCGCGTCCTCGCGGCGCGCCTCCACCTTCCCACTGGGACGGCTCGGCCGGTTCGGACGCAGCGTGGTGGTGGGCTCGTTCTCCGTGCGCGCTGGCGCCGTCGCAGGCCTCATCACCGAACGGCGCGGCGCGGATGGCGGAGCCACTCCCGCCTCCTCGTCCGTCACCTGCACCTCGCCGGAGCGCGCCTCCTCCGTCAGCCGGTCCGAGTACAGCTCCCGCATGTACCCGGCCAGGTCCGCTGGCGTGCCACACGGCTGCGGCTGCGACGCAAGCCACCCCTCCAGCGCCCGCTGCAGCTCCTGCGCGTGCTGGTAGCGCGCGTCCGGGTCCTTCGCGAGCGCCTTGAGCACGATGGCGTCCAGCTCCACCGGCACCCGGGGCGCCACCTGCGACGGCACCGGGACGTTGCACTCCGCCACCGCGGACAGCGTCAGCATGTCACTGACGCGCTTGAAGAGCCGGCCCCCGGTCAGCAGCTCATGCAGCACCACGCCCAGCGCGAACACGTCCGAGCGCCGGTCCACGCGCTGGCCCGCGGCCTGCTCCGGCGACATGTACGAATACTTGCCCTTGAGCACCCCGGAGCGCGTCACGGTGGCCTGATCCGCCGCCTTCGCGATGCCGAAGTCCACCACCTTCACGCCGCCGTCGAACGTCACCAGGATGTTCTGCGGTGACACGTCCCGGTGGACGATGCCCAGCGGGCGCCCCGCCGCGTCCGTCTTCTTGTGCGCGTAGTCCAGGCCCGCGCACGCCTCCAGGAGGATGCGGCAGACGATGGGCACCGGCAGCGGACGCCCCGCCGTCTCCGAGCGCTTCCAGAGCCGGCGCGCGTCCACGCCATGGATGTACTCCATGGCGATGAAGAAGGTGTCCCCCTCCGCCCCCAGGTCGTAGATCTGCACCACGTTGGGGTGCGCGAGCCGGGCCGCGATCCGCGCCTCGTCCAGGAACATCCGGACGAACTCGTCGTTCTCCGACAGGTGCGGGAGGATCCGCTTCAACACCAGCAGCTTGTCCGGAGCATCCGAACCCGGCCGGCGCGCGAGGTAGATCTGCGCCATGCCGCCCGTGGCGAGGCGCTTCAGGAGCTGGTAGCTGCCGTAGGTTTCGATGGACACGGCCGGACGCGAGGAGGCGAACCCCAAGCGTAAGCGGCCGGGCCAGGGGAATCAAACATCGAATCCCCTTGAGCTTTTCCCGGTTCCACCGGGCGTGCGCCCTAGCGCCGGGCGGCCCGGACCTCGCGGGTCTCCCGCATCAGGGCCTCCAGCTCGTCCAGGTGCCGCTTGAGCACCGGCATCAGCACCGGCGCCGCGTCCACCCGGTCGAAGAGGTCCAGCACCCGGTCCACCTTGCGCTCGATCTCCTGCGCCCTCACGGGGCTGATGCGCCGCAGGAGCAGGTCCGCCCCGGCCTCCATCAGCACCCGCGCCACCGCGTTCCGGTCCGCCAGCGGCTCCTGCTTGCGCTGCCCTTCCCCGCGGATGACCCGCAGCCCCGGCGCACCGGCGCGCGGAGAGGACTTCATGGGCTCATCAGGGGTCCAGGTGCTCACAGCGCCTCCAGGGCAACAGCGTGCAGACGCTCCGCAGGGTACACACCGAGGGAGCGCCTCCAATTTTCTGGTCATCCGCACAGGCAGATGCAGTGCTGTAGCACCGGGGTCTGACACCCCCGTTCGGGGCCGGATGGCCGGCCCGTCACGGGGTCCACAACCACGGGTGCCCCACCGTTCAGTCGTTGGCGCAGGCGCGGCGGTAGGTGATGGCCACCCGGGAGCCCGGCGGCGGCACCACGCTGAACACCACGCTGTTGGACGCGGCGTCGTAGGACCACCCGCTGGTGGTCTCAGTGCCGTTGACGCTCACCACCACCGTGCCCGCGTCCGGCTCCTCGCTCAGCGGGAAGCGGTCCTGCGCACTGAACGCCTTGTTGGCCACCTGGCGGAGCAGCGGCGCGTAGTCCGCCGCGCAGACGTTGAGCACCTCGCCGCCCGTCTGCGCCGCCGCGTCCGCGTACCGGGTGCCGGTGCCGCCCGCCGTGGCGCAGGACGTCTTGGTGGGCGCGATGGCGAAGAACGTGGCCCGCTGCGGCTGGTTCTCCCCCTTGCGCTGCTGCGCCCACTGCACGTACGTGGCGACCGCGTCCGGCGAGTGGTCGTCCTCGTCGCCCACGAACACCACCACCAGCGCCGCGGAGTCGCGCAGGAAGCCCGCGTTGCCGTCGTTGGCCAGCGGCGTGCGCGGATCATCCACGTTGTTCACCAGCGGAGACGTGAGCGCGCGGCGCATCGCTTCAAAGCCCTGCTCCACCTGGGCGCACTGGCCCACCTGCACGTTCTGCTGGAGCACCTGCGCCACGTTGGGCGTGTTCAGGGTCAGGATGCGCTGACGGCTGTTGTCCGCCGGGAAGAAGCGGCCGGCTTCGCCACCCAGCGCGCCGCCCGGGCACGCGCCGGACACCGCGGAGATGCCCGTCGTCGTCACCGCCATGTTCACGTCCACCGCCTTGTTGCGCGCGGCGTCCACGAACGCGGGGATGGCGGACACGAGCTTCGGGTGCTCCTCGACCATGGACGCCGTGTTGTCCACGACGAACAGCACGTCCACCTTGCTCACGTCCTGCTGCACGAAGTTGTCCGTCTTGTCCGTCTTCTTCGACGACTCACCGATGAGCGGCACCATCAGAGGAATGGGCAGGTCGCTGGAGTCCACGAAGAGCGGTGACAGGTTCATGCCCGTCACCTGCGCCAGGTAGTCCACGCCCACCGTGAAGGACTCGCCCGGCGCAAGCTCGAACGCGGGCGGCGCCGGGTGGTCCAACAGCTCGAACTCCGTGTCCGTCGTGCCCGGCCCGATGAAGACGTTGGAGATGGTGACGGGCGTGGTGCACGCGTTGAGGTAGTTCACCTCGCGCGGCGCCGGGCGGCAGTCCTTGCGGCCCAGGCCGAAGTCCAGGTACCAGGGCGAGGCCACCAGGCACGTCGCCTGCGAGTTCGCCATCAGCGGCACCTGCCGCACCGGCGTCGCCGGGTTGTACTGCTCCACCTGCAGCTCACCCGCGAAGTTGCCGCCGGTGAAGGGCGCCTGGAACGCCACCTGGAAGCTGAACCAGTCCCCCGGGTAGATGATGCCGCCGAAGAGCTCGCCGCCGGGCATCTTGAACACGCCGCCGCCGTCGTTGGCGATGCGGATGTTCTTCACGGGGCACAGGTCCGCGCCCTTGTTCTCCAGCTTCACGCCCAGCACCGCGCCGCGGCCCGGCGGGATGGTGCCGAAGTCCACCAGCTCCGGCGTGACGGTCAAATCACACGGCGCATGCGCCTTGGCGCTGCCGAAGAAGTCCAGCTGCACGGTGGCTGCGGAGAACGCGCTCGTGGTCATCACCAGCGCGCCGTTCGCGCTGCCCTCGCGCATGGGCTCGTAGAAGACCTCCAGGTTCAGCTCGCCGTTGGCCGGCAGGGTGAACGGCAGCGCCACCGGCTTGTTGTTGAACTGGAGCTGGGCGCCCGTCGCGTCCGGCGTCCACTCCAGCGTGTTGATGGTCAGCGGCCCCGCGTTGTCCGTGCCGCAGTTCTTCACGTTCACCACCACGCGCACCTTGGAGCCCAGCGGCTGCTCGCCGAAGTCGTGCATCATCGGCGACACGCACAGCTCGGACGCGCCGCCAAAGCCGCGCAGCGGCACGGGGAGCGTGGGGTGGCGCTTGCTCACCACGGTATAGACGGCGCGGTCGGTGGCCGCGCCCATGTGGCCGGGGCTGTAGCGGATTTCGAAGGCGCGCACCTCACCCGGCTGGAGCACCAGCGGCAGACCCGTGTTGTTCTGGCTGAAGGACGCGTCCGTGCCATCCAGCATGAGCGACGTCACCGTCACCGGCTCCGTGCTGATGTTGCGCAGGCTGGAGGCCTTGATGGCGTCGCGGTCCACCGGCACCGCGCCAAAGTCCACCACCTCCGGCTCCGCCACCACCGCACGCTCCAGCGACTCCGCCGTCACCTGCACCGGCACGTCCGCGCAGCCGTGGCAGGGCGAGATGGCCAGGGCAATCTGCTTCTTGCCCACCCGCACCGGGTTGAAGGTGAGGGGCAACTCCACGCGCTCGCCCGGGTTCACCGTCACCGGCGCCGCGACGAACTCGTCCTTGTCCGCGCCCACCAGCTTGGGCGTCACCATCACCGGCAGTTCCGTGGGGTTGTCCAGCGTCACGCCCAGCGTCTTGGTGGAGTCCGCCTCGATGCGGCCGAAGTCCAGCGCGCGCGGCGTCACCCGCGCCCACGCGTCCACGCCCGCGCCGTTGAGGGGAATGCGCATCAGCGGCTCGATGCGCGTGTCCGAGCGCACCACCAGCACCGCGGGCAGACCGCCCTGGGCCAGCGGCGCGAAGCGCACCTTCAGCGTGCACTCGCTGCCCGGCACCAGGCTGTGAGGCCCCTCATGGGTGAACTCGGCCTTGTAGGCGCCTTCCGGCCCCTCCACCCAGGCCTCGTCCACCGTGATGCGCGCGCGGCCCACGTTGCGCAGCGTCACCGTGGATTCGCGAGCGTCGAAAACCGCCACCCGCGCGAAGTCGACGCCGCCCGGCGTCGCCGTCAGCCGGCCGTCCGCGAGCGACGAGCGCTCCCGGTCCGCGCAGCCCGACAGCAGTCCCACCACCACCAAACCCAGCAGGCCCCAGCGCCCCGTCATGGCACCCACCCTTCCCTCCCGCCTCGCCCAAAAGCCTTGAAGCCGCGGTGGCGGCCACACCTTCCAGGTGTGGCCCTCGCGGATCAGGTGGCGAAGCTAGGCACCCACCCCGGGACTGCCAACCGCCTCACCGTGGGAAAAACAGGGGAATTGCCCTCCAGAACGTCCACTGGATGGCACCCCCCGTGCCCACCACGGCGGAAGACTTCAGAATTTCGGAATCCGCAACGTCTTGCTGATCATCGCGCTGCCGCTGGCCACGTAGAGCAGCGCCAGCGGGTGCAGCGTGAGCGGTCCCAGGTTCCACACCCCACCCCACAACGCGTCGCCAATGCGGCCCTGCCACGTGGCCGCCGCCAGCACCATCACCAGGAGCAGGCTGGTGGGGATGGGGGTGCCCTCGAAGTACTTCACCTTGCCGGTGCCGTCGGACAGCTCCGCGGACGTGACGTTGAAGCGCGCCAGGCGGCTGATGCCGCACGCGACGAAGTAGAGCAGCGCCGCCACGTCCAGGTTGCCGCGCAGGCCCACCGCGAACGCCAGCGCCGCGGGCGCCATGCCAAAGGAGATGACGTCCGCCAGCGAGTCCAGGTCCGCGCCCAGCGGCGACTTGCGGAAGCGCCACCGGGCAATCCGGCCGTCCGCCACGTCCATCGCCAGCGCCACCGGCATCAGGCAGAACGCCACCCACAGCCAGCGGGGGTTGTTCGTGGCCAGCGCCTGCATGGCCGCGAGGATGGCCCCCGCGCCGGAGAAGCCGTTGCCGAGCGTGACGAAGTCCGCCAGCACGAAGGTGCGAATCATGGAGAAGTGGCGGCGCGGGCGGCGGGCCGCGGGCGGTGACGAGGGCTCGGGCGTCATGGCTCACATGTAACACACACCGTCTTTCCGGCTTTCCCAAACCCACGACGCAACGCATCTGGCCGTGCCATCCCCGTGGAAAAGTCAAATCCCAGAAACATTGACCGGCGAATCGCCACCTTCCTAGTCTCCGGGCCGCCATGCCCGAGCACATCCCCGATAATCTTCCTCCTCGCGGAGGGTTCCGTTCTGTCCGGACCCGCCGTCTTTCTCTCTCTCTGATCGCGTCCCTGGCGCTGGTGGCCACCGCCACCGGCTGTGAGGATGATCCCAAGCCCGTCGATCCGGGGCCCACCCCGACGACCCCGAAGTACACGGCGAAGATCAAGCGCACCTCCTACGGCATTCCGCACATCACCGCGGACAACTACGCCAGCCTGGGCTTCGGCCAGGGCTATGCCTTCGCGCAGGACCACGTCTGTACGCTGGCGGACCAGATCCTCAAGGTGCGCGGCGAGCGCGCGCGCTTCCTGGGTCAGGGCGCGGGCAACCGGCACGTGGGCTCCGACATCGCGTACCGGGCCATGGACCTGATGGGGCGCGCGGAAGCGGCCTTCCCCACCCTGTCGCAGGAAATGCAGGACATGGTCACGGGCTACGTGGCCGGCTACAACAAGTACCTGGAGGACGTGCCCGCGGACGCCCGTCCCGCCGAGTGCGCCAACGCGGCCTGGGTCCGGCCCATCTCCACCGTGGACCTGCTGGCGTACAACACGGACCTGACGCTGCTGGCGGGCATCAACGCGCTGGCGCTCACCATCCCGAACGCCACGCCCCCCGCCGTGGGCGCGCAGTCCGTGGACCCGAAGCAGGCCGCGCTGCGCCCGCAGATGCCGGAGCTGGAGGAGCTCCAGCGGCTGAAGCTGGCGGACTTCGGCAGCAACGGCTGGGCCATTGGCGGTGAGCGCACCGACAACGGCAAGGGCATGGTCATGGCCAACCCGCACTTCCCCTGGGAAGGCGAGCTGCGCCTGTGGGAGAGCCAGCTGACCGTGCCGGGCCAGATGAACGTCTACGGCGTGGGCCTCATGGGCGTGCCGGCGGTGCTCATCGGCTTCAACGAGAACGTGGGCTGGACGCACACGTTCTCCTCCGGCCAGCGCGCGACCCTCTACCAGCTGCAGCTCGTGGACGGGAAGCCGACCGCCTACAAGTACGGCAGCGAAGAGCGCCAGATGACCTCCAAGACGATCACCGTCCTGGTGAAGCTGTCGGAAGGCTCGCTGACGAACTACTCGCAGACCGTCTGGTTCAGCCACTACGGCCCGATGATCGCCTTCCCGGACTCGGCCGCGCCGGGCTTCCCCGCCGGCACGCTGGGCTGGAACACCAAGACGGCGCTCACGCTGCGCGACGCCAACATCGACAACACCAAGTTCCTGGACCAGTTCCACGGCATGAACAAGGCCAAGTCCCTGGCCGAGTTCAAAGAGGTCTACACCACCCAGCAGGGCCTGCCCTGGGTGAACACCATGTTCGCCGACAAGGACGGCAACGCCTGGTACACGGACGCCACGCCCACGCCCAACCTCACCAAGGACGCGTACACCAAGTGGCTCACCGAGGCGACCACGGGCTCCAACCCCATCACCGCGGGCATCTTCCAGGGCCTGGGCTTCGTGCTGCTCAACGGCAGCGACCCGGCCAATGAGTGGCAGGTGGAGCCGGGCTCGCGCAGCCCCGGCCTCGTGCCCTTCGCCAAGGTGCCGCAGCTGGAGCGCAAGGACTTCGTCTTCAACGCGAACGACAGCTACTGGCTGGCCAACCCCGCCCAGCCGCTCACCGGCTTCTCCCCGCTGCACGGCCTGGAGAACTTCCCCCAGTCGCCGCGCACGCGCATGAACGCCACGGTCCTCACGGAGGTCAGCGAGACCGGCGCCTCCGGCGCGGACGGCAAGTTCAGCCACGAGGAGCTGAAGGCGGCCGTGTTCAGCAACCGCAGCAGCATGGCGGAGCTGCTGCTCGCGTCCGTCGTGGAGCGCTGCACGGGCAAGACGACGGTGACCTACAACAACACCGCCGTGGACATCAGCCAGGCCTGCGCGATCCTGGCCGGCTGGAACGGCCGCTACGACGTGGACCAGAAGGGCGCGTTCGTGTTCCGCGAGTTCCTGGGCGCGTACACCGGTGGCAACCTCCAGAACGCGGGCCCGCTGTTCTCCGTGGGCTTCAACCCGGCCAACCCCATCGCCACGCCCAACACCCTGACGCCCGCGCCCGCCACGGGTGACGACCCGGTGCTGGTGAAGCTGGCGCAGGCCGTCGTCACCATCGGCCGCACCGACAAGAAGCTGGACGCGACGCTGGGCCAGGTGCAGTTCACCACCCGCGCGGGCGCCCCCATCCCCCTGCACGGCGGCATGCACCGCGAGGGCGTCACCAACGTGATGTCCTACGGCGCCGCGCGCACCACGGTGTTCGACTTCGCCCAGCCGCACTCGGCCACGTTCAACGCCAACACCCTGCTGGCGAAGGAGGGCTACCCCATCAACAACGGCAGCTCCTTCATCATGGCGCTCCAGTTCACCGACGCGGGCCCCACCGCCAACGCCGTGCTGACCTACAGCCAGTCCGGCGACCCCAAGTCCCCGCACCACGCGGACCAGACCCAGCTGTACTCCCAGAAGCAGTGGCGCCCCATCCTGTTCACCGACGCGCAGATCAACGGCGACGCGAACCTGGTGGAGACCACCGTCTCCGGCGGGTAACCGCGTCCGTCTGACAGCCTGAAGCCTCTGGAAGGCCCCGGGAGCCACCGTGCTCCCGGGGCCTTCTTGTTTTCATGGGGAATCGCCGTTGAAACTTGTCACATGGAACGGAATAGACAGACAGGGCCGCCGGCCCCGGCGTCTGGGTTCAGCATCCGTTAGCGAACAGCCAAGGGGGCCTCCGAGGCGAACACACAGTCCGTGACGCCGTCAGGGCTTACGAGATGTGTCGTCTCAGCAATGTCAGCCTTCAGGGCTAGTTTCTTGACCGCGGCTGAAGAGCAGGATGTCCCTCAGGCCCAGGGAGAAAGCCCGGACGGGGGGTTGACCGGGACGGCCGCTGGGTCCGACACGAAGGAGTCGCGTACGCCATGGCACTTCCGGTCTACAAGACAGACGTCATCGACAAGGTGTTCTTCCTGCGCTGGGATGCTCCACCGACGCCGGAGGAGATTCAGGCGGTGTTCCAGAAGATGCAGGCCGCCTACCAGCAGCATCAGCAGCAGCCGCTGGTGCTGGTGACCATCGCCGGAGCGAAGTCCGCGGTCCCCAACAGCGAGCAGCGCCGGCACCTGTCCAACATGCTGTCGGACGCGCGGGCGCTGTTCTCCGAAATCCACGTCATCATCGAAGGCAACGAACTGCAGCACAACCTCCAGCGCGTCATCGTGTCGGGGATGCTCATCGTCACGCGCACGTATGACGACCAGTTCATCCGCGTGCACAAGAACGCGGACGGAGCGGCGGGCTTCATCGCCCGGCGGCTGGGCGTGGATGGCTCGCAGGTGGTGAACGAAGCGCGGTCGCGCGGCGTGGTGATGTAGTCCCCGGGGGGATTCGGGGGCCCTTCTTGAGGGCCCCCGGCCCCGGAGAGAGAAGCCTTCGCGTGGGCGACGCTCAGCCCCTCGCGCCCTGCCCCACCGGGCGGGCCGGACGGGTGGCGCCGACGGAGCCGCGCACGTAGCGGTGGTCGAAGAGGTCCACGTAGAGGTACTCGGGCCAGGACACCATCGCGCGAGCCCCCAGCATCACGCCTCGCATGATTTCACTCACCATCAGCCCCGCGGCGGTGGTGGCGCCAATCACGCACGTGGGCGCGTGCCCCTTCCCCTGGTAGCAGGCATCCATGTACTCCTGGAGCATGTAGCTGCCCAGGTGCGGGATGATCTTCGGCAGGTCGATGCGGCCGTCCGGGAGGATGAAGAGCTCCTCGTAGAGCGGCGCGTCCGGCTGGAAGACGTGGAGCGCGGCGCCAAAGCCCAGCATCAGCCCGGTCATGATGGGGATGCCCGATTGCCGGCACGTCTGGTGGAGCGACTCCTTGGCGCGGGCCCCCGCGATGTCGATGACCTCCACCACGTAGTCCACCGGCGGCAGGCCGCCCAGCCCCTTGAGCACGTCCGCCACGTTGTCGTCGGTGATGCCCTCCTTCACCTTCAGCACGCGCAGGTCCGGGTGGATGTCCCGGCACATGCGCTCCACCACATCCACCTTGTGCTGGCCCAGGGTGCTTTCGAAGCAGCCAATCTGGCGGTTGATGTTGTGGCGCTCGTAGACGTCGAAGTCCGCGAGCGTCAGGCAGCCGAAGCCCAGGCGCGCCAGGTCCACCGCGCACTGGCCTCCCGCGCCGCCCACGCCGGCGACGAGCACGTGGGTGCTGGCGAGCTTGTCCATGGTCTGCGGGTGGAGGACGCCCAGGTTGCGCTGGAAACGGGGGTTCACGTTCGTCATGGAAGGGCTCCCTACTTGCGCATGCAGACGTAGAAGTTCTCGCCGTAGTAGTCGTCGCCGTCGGCCACCAGCGCCTCGCTGAAGCCCACCTTCTCCAGCAGCTTCACCGCCTGGTCCGTGTCCAGGAAGGTGACCATCTCGTTGGGGTCCGTGGTGAGCTTCTGGGCGCAGGTGCGGTGGTGGTTCACCGCGCGCTGGAGGCTCTCCGTCCACCGCCCCTGGGCCTCCCATTCCCGGATGGAGTTCTTCAGCACCAGCTCCAGGTCGGGGCGGGGCCGCTTGTTGCTCGTCATGCACAGGACGCCGCCGGGCTTCAGGTGCGTCCAGGCCTCGCGCAGCACGGCCTCCGGGTCCTTCACGTAGAAGAGGACGTTGTTCATCACCACCGCGTCCGCGGCCCCCTCCACCTCCAGGGGGAACTGCGCCACGTCTCCGGGCAACAGCGTCCAGCGGGCGCGCACCGCCTCCGGCTCCTTCGCGCGGCGGCGCACCGCCAGGGCCAGCATGGCCTGGTTGTTGTCGAAGCCGACGACGCGCTGCCCGCGGCGCACCAGGGGCTCGCTCACGAGCCCCGTGCCACACCCCGCGTCGATGACGTAGGAGCGCTCCCGGGTGTCGCGGAGGATCTTCTCGCGCTGCCGCTGGTAGCACGGCAGCTCGGGGATCATCTGATCGTAGCTGTGCGCGAAGTCGTTCCAGATGTTGTCGACGAAGACGGTCTCGGGCATGGGTCCTCCCCCTCCGAGGGGAGTCAGGGTGAGACCCGTTGTTGTCTCCCGTCCCCCCACCCCCAAGCGATTGCCCCGCCGTCTTCCCCTACCATCCAGGACTTGCCTGTTTCATATGTATGTGTTGGATTGAATGAACAAACACACCCCGGGGGGCCGGCGGGGGTGTCCGTTCAGTCCAAAGGGGCCTGCGCCATTCGTGGTCCGCATGTCTCAGCATTGAAGCACGCTGGGTCCTGCGTTTCTTCACTCGGAGGGTGCTGGGACACGCGTCCAGAGGCCTTCACCGGTGAAGCTTGCCCTGCGGGGCGACACCAATGAAATCAACCACTTGGGCCCTGGCGCGGAAGGTGCTCTGGGAAGGCCTGCATCGGGAGGCACCGGGTGTCAGAGCCTGGCGCTTGTCTGCGTGGGGGACCCTCAATGCAAGTCGAGGTCGGTATGCGTGGGACGTCGAGCCTGTGGATGGTGGTGGTGCTGTTCGTGGCGCTGCGCGCGAATCCGGGGGACGCGCACGAGGTGGCAGTCCAGGCGGATGCATGGTCGCGGTCGCTGGTGTCGTCGGGCCTGATGGCCTCCACCACGAAGCGCGAGGTGCTGGGGGGTGGGCTTGCGCACTACAGCTGGAAGGTGCGGGTGGGCGCGGGGAAGTACGACGCCATCACCGTGCACCGCGTGGTGCGTGAGTCCTACCCGTGGGTTCCGGCGCGCACCAGCCGGGCGGTGTTCATGGTGCACGGGGACCTGTGGGGCTTCGTGCCCGCGTTCCTCACCAGCAGCTGCGTGACGACGATGCCGGAGAACCGCTCCCTGGCGACGTTCCTGGCGAGCCAGGACGTGGACGTGTGGGGCCTGGACCTGCGCTGGGTGGGCGTGCCGGAGGCGGAGACGGACTTCCAGTTCATGGAGGACTGGAACATGCAGTCGCACGTGAAGGACGTGGGCACGGGCCTGGCGCTGGCGGACGTGGTGCGGCGGCTGGGCGGCAACGGCGGCAATGATCGGATGTTCCTCCTGGGCTGGAGCCGGGGCGCGACCCTCGGGTACGCGTACCTGGACGGGGAGTCGCAGCGCCCGCGCGCCCTGCGCCGGGTGGACGGCTTCGTGCCCATGGACATGGTGCTGCGCTACGGGCCGGACGCGGCCGAGCAGCGCCAGTGGGCGTGCCAGCGGTACGAGGCGCTCCAGGCCGCCCGCGACGAGGGCCGCACGGAAGGGGGCCTCCTGGGGCCCGCGCCGGGCATGCCGGTGAAGACCATGGGGGAGCTGGCGAACCGCGCTCCCAACGCGCCGTCCCCGCTGGCCCCGGCGGGCTTCGCGGGCCCCATCCGTCCCACCAACCGGAAGTTCGCGGTCATCGCCGCCGGGCGGACCGGGGCGCTGCTGGCGCCGCTCCAGCCGCTGACGCCGGGCTACCACCTGGCGGGCAGCGTGCCGGACACCGCGGGCCTCCCGGACCGGACGGCGTACACGTCGGAGTCCACCCTCTTCGACTACCTCCAGCTGGCGGCGCCCTACCAGAGCCTCAACGAGGTGGTGGAGACGGAGAAGCAGCTGTGCGGCCTCAACGTGCCCTACGACGACCACCTCAAGGACGTGAAGGTGCCGGTGCTGTACGTGGGCGCGGCGGGCGGCGTGGGCCGCTACGGCGAGTACTCCACGCGCCTCCTGGGCAGCACGGACGTCACCCACCTCATCGTGCGCAGCCGGCCGGAGGGGGAGCGCGCGCTGGACTTCGGCCACGCGGACCTGTTCCTCGCCCGGGACGCGCGCGTGCGCGTGTGGCAGCCCATCCTCCAGTGGATGCGGGCGCGCTGAGGGGCTACTCCGCCTTCCACAACCCGTGACGGCGGGCCCGGCGGCCCAACGTCACGGGGTCCATGCCCAGGGCCACGGCGGCGCGGCGCAGGACGCCGCCGTGGCGCTCCAGGGCCTCGCGGATGAGGTCACGCTCCACCTGCTGGAGCCGGGCCCGGAGCGAGCCGTCCCCGGTGGGGTCCGCCCGGGGCAGCGTGTTGCTGAGGAGCGCGGGCGGCAACAGGCGCCGGGTGAGCATCTCCCCGGGCCGGGACAGGAGCACCGCCCGCTCCACCACGTTGCGCAGCTCGCGCACGTTGCCCGGCCAGCCGTAGCCGTGCAGCACCTCGTCCGCGTCCGGGGCCACGCCCGTGGCGGAGCGCTTGAGGGTGCGGTTGAACTGCTCCACGAAGGCGCGGGCCAGCTCCGGGATGTCCTCCGGGCGCTCGCGCAGGGGCGGGATGTCGATGGTGAAGCTGTTGAGCCGGTAGAAGAGGTCCGCGCGGAAGCGGCCGGCGCGCACCTCCTCGCCCAGGTCCCGGTTGCTCGCGGCCACCACGCGCACGTCCACGTGGCGCACCTGGGTGCCGCCCACCGGGCGGATGTCGCCCGTCTCCAGCACGCGCAACAGCTTCGCCTGGAGGTTGGGCGTGGTGTTCTCGATCTCGTCCAGGAAGATGGTGCCGCCGTTGGCGAGCACGAAGAGGCCCGGGTGGTCCGACACCGCGCCGGTGAAGGCCCCCTTCACGTGGCCGAACAGCTCGCTCTCCAGCAGCGTCTCCGTGAGCGCGCCGCAGTCCTGGACGACGAGCGGCAGGTCCCCGCGGCCGGAGAGCCGGTGGAGGATGCGCGCCAGCACCTCCTTGCCGGTGCCCGTCTCGCCCTGCAGCAGCACCGCCACCCGGTGGGGGGCCACCAGGCGCACCATCTCCATCACCCGCTGCATGGGCGGGCTGCGAAAGCCCACGTCCTCCCCGTTGCGGCCCACGCCCACCACCGGCGTCTGGGCCAGCGCGCGCTCGCGCATGAGGTTGCGCTCCAGCTCCAGCGCCATGCGCCACTGCTCCGTGCGGAAGCCGTGCTCGCGCCCTGCCTGGAGCACCGCCTCGCGCAGGGTGTCCGGGTCCGGCCACGCGCCTGGTGCCCGGTAGATGCGGCCGGTGTTGAAGAGCGCCACCAGCCGCTCCGGGGCCGCCGGGGCGCAGTAGACGATGCGCGAGGCCAGGTCGCTGGGCGGCCCCGCCCCCGTGGGTTCCACCTCCGCGCGCAGCTCCGCCAGGGACTCCACCAACGCGAGCGCCTGCGACTCGTCCTGGCCACACACCAGGAGCACCGCCATGTCCCCGCGCGTGAGCAGCGCGTGCACGTCCTCTGAAGTGGCGGCGAAGTGCGGCGTGGCCACGCCGTCCAGGGCCTGGCGCACCGCGCGTGACTCGTCATCCGAGGCGAAGGCGGCCACCACCTGCAGGTGGGACGTGGCCAGGTAGCGGGCCAGCTTCACGCCGTCCGCCGCGTCGAAGGCGCCGAAGCTGATGCCCAGCGCCGCGACGGTGCCCCCACTGCTCGCCGTGTCGTGGCGCCAGCGCACCGTGCCCTGCACCCGCACGTGCGCGCCCGTGTCCGGCAGCGAGAAGGCCATCTCCACCGGCTCGTTCTCGTGCGGGCCCTCGGAGGGGCGGCGCGGCGTGGCGATGAGCCCGATGCCCGTCTCGCTGATGTTCACGGACCAGCAGCCATGCAGCGCCGGCTGGGTCACCACCTTCACGTACAGCGGCTTGCGCTCGCTCCGGGGCACCTGCTCGGACGCGGGGCGCGACATGGGGTGCGTCACTCGACCGGCCTCATGGCCGCCGCGCGGCGGGCTTCCTGGAAAAATACGGACATCGCGGACGGGTTTCTGCCTGATTCTCCCGTCATCGCAAGTCGGCGGCAAAGAGGATGTCCCCCCGGCACGTCGCAACTGGACACGGGTCCAAAATGCCCTGCCCGAAACGACGGCTCGCGCGTTCCCACACCGCACCACAACCCGCGGCGCGAAACGTCCGTGCTCCGGGGGTACGCATCCCACGCGACGGGCCGTATCGCCCCTTCCGGTGTGTTGAAGGATTTCAACCGGGCCGTCTCAAATTGATGTCTGTCTTTCGGGTTTGAACCTGCCTGGCGTGCAAGCGGGTTCAGTGTCGCTTGTGTTCGAAATAGAACTTCGATATTCGGTTTATCACCTTGGAGCACGGCAGGCTTTTCCCCCGCTGCCGGAGATGGAGCACCCGAACACACTTCACGTTGTCTTTCTCCTCCCGTCGACGCGGCCCTGTGGAACAGGTCCGGGAGCACGAGAGGGGATTGCCCCGCCGCAAAGCCAGACATCCCCCAGCCATGCCCCTGTCTCCTGTCGTTGGAGCATGGCCTTTTACTGCCTGTCCTTTCCCCCTGGGCCAACCCCTTGAAGAAAACCCTCCTCCTGGTTGAAACGTTGTTCGTCCTGGGCGCCGCTGGTTGTGGCGCTCCGGATGGTTCCCTTCCGGCGGAAGACCGCCAGCCGTCGCTCGATTCGTCCGGCGAGGACCTCACCACCACCGGCTGCACGCAGCTCACGCCCGCGAGCGTGAAGGCCAGCGGCGATGACGGCACCGGCAGCGTCGCGGCGAACACACTGGATGATCAGCTCACCACGCGCTGGAGCAGCCTGGGCAAGGGCCAGTGGATTGACTACGACCTGGGCTCCACCAAGAGCGTGGGCGCGATGGCGGTGGCCTGGCACGAGGGCAACAAGCGCGCGAACACGTTCACCATCTCCGTGTCGCCGGACGGCTACACCTATACGCAGGTGTACAGCGGCAAGAGCAAGGGCACGACCACCGCGGCGGAGACGTACACCTTCACGCCGGTGACCACGCGCCGGGTGCGCGTCACGGTGCAGGGCAACACCCTCAACGACTGGGCCAGCATCGCGGAGGCGCGCCCCTGCGCCGGCACCACCACGACGCCGCCCCCCACCTCGCCGGGCGGCATCGTGTGGCGGGGCGACTTCGAGTCCGGCGACCGCAGCCAGTGGGACGGCACGCAGATGATGTCCGCGGACCGGCTGCAGGTGATTCCGTCGCCGGTGCGCGAGGGCGGCTTCGCCCTCAAGGCCACGGTGAAGCAGGGCGATGACCCCATCAACTCCAGCGGCAACCGCAACGAAATCTTCAAGCAGACGAAGGAGGCGGTGGGCTCCGAGTACTGGTACCGCTGGAGCACGCGCTTCGCGGCGGACTTCCCCAGCGTGAACACCTGGCAGCTCTTCACCCAGTGGCACCACGACGGGTGCTGCGGCTCTCCGCCGGTGGAGTTCTACGTCTACGGCGAGGAGATGCGGCTCAACATCGGCGGGTCCCCGGGCACCATCGTCTGGCGCACGCCGCTGGTGCGCAACACGTGGCACGACTTCGTCTTCCACGTGAAGTGGTCCCCCAACGCGAGCGTGGGCTTCGTGGAGCTGTACTACGACGGCCAGCTGGTGCTGCCCAAGCGCTACATCGCGACGCAGTACTCCGGGCAGCTCAACTACCTGAAGATCGGTCTGTACCGGAACGACACCATCGCGCCGGTGGGCGTCGTCTACCACGACGGCTGGGTGATGGGCCGGACGCAGGCGGACGTGCTGGACGCCAACTACAAGCTGAAGTGAGACACCGGCCGCGTGCCCCGGTAGGCGCCGAGGCACGCTCCGGGATAGGCTTTCACGAGCCCATCCCGAGGAGTCGTCTCATGCGTCTGTGCGCCGCGCTGACCGCCGTGTCCCTGCTGGCGTCCTGCACCACGACCTATGCCATCCCCAAGCCGGAGCTGGCGCGGCTGGATGGCTTCCGGGACGAAAACGCGGCGCTGATGCGGGAGCTGGGCGACGTGATGCTCAACCGCGTCACGGAGCGCAAGCGCACGGTGCGGGACGTGGAGGGCCAGGCGCACCAGTTCACGTCCGACACGCCGCTGGCGCTGGCGCGCGTCTCCGCCCAGGCGGACGTGGAGTTCCAGCGCTTCATCGAGGTGGGCGTGGACGGCGACCGCTTCCGGGGCGTGCCCCTGGAGGGCTCCACCTCCAGCGCCGCCGCGCCCCCGGTCGTCGTCCCCCTGTCGGAGGTGGACCACGCCCGGCTGCGCGAGTTCAGCCTGGGCAAGACGCTGCTGCTGACGGGCACCATCGGCGTCGTGTTGATGGGGTCGCTGGTCATGGTGAGCAAGCTCTTCAAGCCCACCGCCGGTTCGGATGGCGACCACCCTGGTGGCGTCATCGAGCTGGGCCCCCAGCCCCGGGCAGTCCCTGAGACCTTGTGATGCCTTTCGCTAGCGCGCGTCCGTGCGCTGGCGCAGGAGCCCTTCCTGGGCCACGGAGGCCACGAGCCGCCCGTCGCGGGTGAAGACGTGCCCGCGCGCCAGGCCCCGGGCGTTGCCGGCCCAGGGGCTCTCCATGGTGTAGAGCAGCCAGTCGTTGACCTTCAGGTCGCCGTGGAACCACAGCGCGTGGTCCAGGCTGGCCATCTGGAAGCCCGGCTGGAGGAACGTCTGCGCGTGCGGCTGGAGCGCGGTGCCCAGCAGGTTGAAGTCGCTGGCGTACGCGAGCACGTAGCGGTGCACCTGGGGCTCGTCGGGCATGGCGCCGTCGGCGCGGAACCAGACGTGCTTCACGGGCGGCTCAGCCTTGGGCTCGAAGGGGTCCACGTACGTCACCGGGCGCATCTCGATGGGCTTGGCGGAGAGGAACTTCTCCCGGTGCCGCTCGGACATGCGGCCCGCGTGGCGCCCCAACAGCTCCAGGTCCGTGGGCAGCGACTCCGGCGGCGGCACATCCGGCATGGTGGCCTGGTGCGTGAAGCCCGGCTCCTCCCCCTGGAAGGACGCCATCAGCGTGAAGATGGGCTGCCCCTTCTGGATGGCCACCACGCGGCGGGTGGTGAAGCTGCCGCCGTCGCGCACGCGGTCCACGGTGTAGACGACGGGCAGGCCCGCGTCGCCGGGGCGCAGGAAGTAGCCGTGCAGCGAGTGCACCGTGCGCTTCTCCTCCACCGTCTGGCTGGCGGCGGACAGGGACTGCCCCAGCACCTGCCCTCCGAAGAGCTGCCGGAAGCCCAGGTCCTGGCTTGCGCCACGGAACAGGTTCTCCTCGATGGGCTCCAGCTTCAGGAGCCCCAACAGCTCGTCCAGCACCCGGCTCATGTACGTCCTCCCGTTTTGACGCACCCCGTCCATACCCCAGCCCCGGGCCCGTGCGCGCGGACCAATGTAGAGTGCGGCGCCTTTCTGCCCCGGAGGAGCCCGTGGCCTCGCTTTCCCTGCCAGACGCCGTCCGGCGGCACCCGGCGGCCTGGGGCATGGCGGCCACGTTCGCCGCCAGCCTGCTCCTGCGAGGGCTGTACCTGGCGGCCTCTCCGGACCGGGACTGGCCCTTCTCCGTCTTCTTCGCGGGCGACGCGCGCTTCTTCCACACCGCCGCGCTGGACCTGGCGCGGGGCCGCGAAGGCCCCACCGCCCTGCCCTACCACCCGCCCCTGTTCCCCGCCCTCCTGGGACTGCTGTACCGGGTGCTGGGCGAGCCCCAGGGCAGCGCGCTGCCGTACAAGCTGGCGCTCGCCTGTCTGGGCTCGGCCACGGTGGCCCTCTGCCAGGGCTTCTGGCGGCGCCTGCTGGGAACGCCCTGGAGCCTGGTGGCGGCGGGGCTGTATGCCACGAGCTTCGGGTGGCTGGTGCTCTCCACCACGTACAGCAATGAAACGCTGTCAGCGCTGTGGCTGTGTTTCACCTGCGCGCTGGCATTGCGCGTGGGTGGCGGGGTGCCGTCCTGGCCCGCGGTGCTGGGATTGGGCGCGGTGATGGGCTTTGGCACCCTCACCCGCGCGGAGCACCTGGGGCTGTGGCCCTTCCTCCTGGCGTCTGCGTGGACCGCGCGGGAGCGGGCGCCCTGGAAGCCGTGGGCCCTGCGCTGGGGCGCGGCGATGGGCGTGTCCCTGCTGCTGCTCGTTCCTTCCGCGCTGCGCAACATGGACACGATGCGCGAGTTGAACGCGCGGGCGCCGCACCTGGAGCCGCTGCCGGAGTGGGTGCCCGTCACCGTGTACGGGCCGCTCAACTTCGCCATGGCCAATCATGCCGGCGCCACCGGGGGCTTCACCCCGGCGCTGATCAACCAGGGCGGCAGCAACGGCCAGCTGGACCCATCCCGCCCGGAGCACCGGCGCCTGCTGTTGCACGGCTACGCGGAAGGGCTGCGCTGGATGGTGGCCTCGCCCGGCGACGCGGCCCGGCTGCTCTGGACGAAGCTGGACCTGTGGCTGGACGGCCTGAGCCTGGGCGTCGGCGTGTCGGACGTGCCTGGAGGCCTCATTGGCGAGCGCGCCCCGGTGGACGTGTTCGTCCCCGACGCCGCGTGGCTCAAGTGGCCGCTGGCGGCGCTGCTCCTCGCCGGGATGCTGCTGTCCCTCAAGCCCGCGCACGCGCCCTTCCGGCTGCTGTCGCTGGTGGTGCTGCACCGGGTGCTGATAACGCTCGCCTTCTTCGGCTACGCGCGCGGCCTGCTCGTCGTCTTCCCCGCGCTCCTGCCGCTGCTGGTGCTGCCGCTGAAGGTCCTGGGAGAGCGCCACGCGGCCGTGGCCCGGAGGCTGCCCGCGCTCGCCGGGGCGCTGCTGCTGCTCGTGTGGGCGGAGGCCGCGCTCGTCGCCACGCGGGAAACGCCCCGCCGCTTCATGGCCAGCGGCACCACCGACGCCGTGAATGGCAAGCTCATCCAGGACGACCGCGTCAGGCTCTGGCCCCAACCTTGAGCGAGTGAACACTGCAAGCCGTTGAAACCCTTTCACTTTCTGAAATTCAGCCCTAATCAGGAATAACCGCAATACACACTTAAAAAGCGCATGACCTAAGCAGGAGGCGCTCCGCCCCGGAGCCCGCCGGACCCGTCCGGCGGCATCACCCGAGGAGACGTCATGCGCCCCCTGCGGTCCGCGTTGTGTTGTCTTGCCCTCCTGGTGTCATCCACGACGTACGCATTCCAACCCTCCCAGCCCGAGCAGCAGAGCGCGGTGGCGAAGAAGGCCTTCTTCAAGCCGGACCTCTACCTGCCCATCCAGAACGTGCCGCTGGAGAAGGCGCGGTCGCTGATGCCGCGCGCGGGCGCGGACAAGTGGGCGGGGTTCGTCGCCCGCTTCGGCGGCAACGTGCAGGTGTACCTGGATCCGCTGTCCGGCATGCCCACGGGCATCCAGGGCAGCTTCCCGCTCATCCCGGGTGACGGCTTCCGCAACAACGTCACGCTCGAATCCGTGCGCCAGGGGCTGGGCCGCTCGGTGGGCAGCGTGGACGAGTCCGTGGTGGGAGAGCTCGTCTTCAAGTTCGTCGCGGACCATCAGGACGCGATTGGCGTGGACCTGCTCCAGCTGGGCTCGCCGCGCGTGACGCAGGTGACGGACACGCTGTGGCAGGTGCACATCCCGCAGGTGGTGAACGGCATCACGGTGCGGCACGGCCGGCTGGCGGCCACCATCAGCCACGGCAACCTCATCCTCCTGGGCACGGAGGCGTGGGCCAACGTGGGCATCGACACGAAGCCTCGCTTCAGCGCGAACCAGGCCGTTGCCGCGGGCAGCACGTTCCTGGGCCAGACGCTGTCGCCCACCAGCCTGTGGCAGCCGCCCACCCTGGAGGTGACCCCCTACGCGCGCACGGGCGCGGCCTTCGGCCAGGGCTACGGACACGCGCTGGTGTGGAGCTACGGCTTCTCCAACCCCGGCGAGCACGAGCGCTGGAAGGTGACGGTGGACGCCAACTCCGGCGAGGTGCTCGCCGTGGAGGATGACAACCACTACTTCGACGCGCAGGTGAAGGGCGGCGTGTACCCGTCCACCAACATCGGCACCTGCACGTCGAAGGAGACGTGCGGCACCATGCAGCCCAACACGCCCATGCCGTGGGCGAACACGGGCTTCGCGTCGCCCAACAACTTCACGGACGGCGCGGGCATCTACAACTACAGCACCGGCACCTTCAACACGACGCTCTCCGGCAAGTACGTGAAGATCGCCGACAGCTGCGGCGCCATCAACGTGAGCTCCGCCACGGGCAGCCTGGACCTGGGCGGCGTGAACAACGACCACGACTGCACGGTGCCCGCGGGCACGTCCCCGGGCAACACGCCCGCGGCGCGCTCCAGCTTCTACGAGCTGAACAAGATCAAGGAAGTGGCCCGCGGCTGGCTGCCCAGCAACACCTGGCTGCAGGGACAGCTCACGTCCAACGTGAACCTGAACAGCACCTGCAACGCGTTCTGGAACGGCAGCAGCGTGAACTTCTACAAGTCCGGAGGCGGCTGCCGGAACACCGGTGAGATTGGCGCGGTGTTCGACCACGAGTGGGGCCACGGCATGGACAACTTCGATGCCAACGGCTCCCTGTCCAACTCCAGCGAAGGCTACGCGGACATCGCGGGCATCCTGCGCCTGCAGACGTCCTGCGTGGGCTACGGCTTCTTCCAGACGACGGACACGGGCTGCGGCCTGACGCCGGACGGCACGGGCTACAACCAGCAGGAGTCGCAGGTGGCGGGCCAGTCCTGGTGCAACCTGCGCTGCTCGGGCGTGCGTGACGCGGACTGGGCGGCGAGCGCGCCGAACATCCCGGCCACCCCGCAGAACTTCACCTGCAAGATGTGCTCGTCCGGCTCCGGCCCGTGCAGCAAGCAGGTGCACTGCGCGGCGTCCCCCGTGCGCCAGGCGGCGTGGGACCTGGTGACGCGCGACCTCACGGCCGCGCCCTTCAACTACAACTCCAACGACGCGTTCCTCCTGGGCAACAAGCTCTTCTACCAGGGCTCCGGCAACATCGGCACGTGGCACGCCTGCAACTGCTCCCAGGGCACTTCCGACGGCTGCGGCGCGACGAACGGCTACATGCAGTGGCTGGCCGCGGACGACGACAACGGCAACCTGGCGGACGGCACGCCGCACATGACGGCCATCTACGCCGCGTACAACCGCCACAACATCGCCTGCTCCACGCCCGCACCCACCAACGGCGGCTGCTCGACGGCGCCGACGGCGGCCCCCACCACCACGGCCACCCCGGGCGACAGCCAGGTGAGCCTGTCGTGGACCGCTTCCGCGGGCGCCAGCCAGTACTGGGTGATGAAGACGGAGGGCTTCGCGGGCTGTGACTTCGGCAAGGCGCGCGTGGCCACCGTCACCGGCACCAGCTACACGGACGCGGAGGTCGCCAACGGCCGCCAGTACTGCTACTCGGTCGTGCCCGCGAGCAGCAACGCGTGCTTCGGCCCGGCGTCCACCTGCACCTGCACCACGCCCACCTGCGCGGCGCCCGGCGCTCCCACGCTGTCCACCCCCGCCTCCGGCGCCACTGGCGTGGAGCTGCTCGCGGCGCTGGACTGGGCGGACGTGACGGGCGTGTCCGGCTACGAGGTCCAGGTGGCCACCGACAGTGCGTTCACCAACGTGGTGCGCAGCGCCAACTCGCTCGTGGCCAGCAACTGGAACGTGTCCCCGGGCCTGGCGGCCAGCACGGCCTACTACTGGCGCGTGCGGGCGCTCAACTCGTGCGGTGGCACCAGCTCCTGGAGCGCGACGCGCAGCTTCACCACGCGCGGCTGCGTCACCCTGGCGGCCCCCACCCTGACGTCCCCCGCCTCCGGCGCCACGGGCGTCGCGCTGACGCCGGCGCTGGACTGGTCCGACGTGACGAGCGCGGCCGGCTATGACGTGCAGGTGGCCACCGACAGCGCGTTCACCAACGTGGTGCGCAGCGCCACCGGCCTGTCCTCCAGCGCGTGGAACGTGACGCCGGGCCTGTCCAACCTCACGGCGTACTACTGGCGCGCGCGGGCCACCGACAGCTGCGGCGCGGGCGCGTACAGCACCGCCTTCAGCTTCACCACCACCAACGTGTGCACGCCCACCGTGGCCACGTACAACTCCAGCCTGCGCACCCCGGCCTGCGGCTCCGTGTGCGGCTGCGACACCGGCCCCACGCTCGTCAACGGGCGCGGCACGCTGTCCGGCGGCGTGGAGCCCAACCAGCCCAACACCCTGGGCGCCACCTGCGCGGACGGCAGCTCCGGCAGCTACCACTCGGATGAGAGCATCGACCGCATCGTGCTCAAGACGGTGGACCAGGGCACCATCACCCCGGGCAAGCAGCTCACCGTGGACGTGACGGTGTGGTGCTACGGCACCAGCGACCAGCTGGACCTGTACTACACGACGAACACCACCACGCCTTCGTGGACCGCCATCAGCACGGGCCAGGCCTGCACCGCGGTGGGGGCGAAGACGTTCTCCTTCCCCGTCACCGTGGGCAGCACCACCGGCAACCACGCCGTGCGCGCGCAGTTCCGCTTCAGCAGCACCGCCACCAGCGCCTGCGTGGCCGGTTCGTACAACGACCGCGACGACCTGGTCTTCAACGTCACGTCCGCGGTGGCCGCCAGCCCCACCGCCCCGTCCGCGAAGCAGGTGCGCGGCCGGGCCGTGACGGCGCGCTAGTCAGCCCTGAAGTGACATGGGGGCTCCCGGTCCACGCCGGGGGCCCCCGTGCCTTTTCACGGCGTCACCACGTGTAGACGACGGACGGCGCCGAGCGCTTCGCGGGCCCGTGGTGGACCATCTCGATGTTGTTGCCGTCCGGGTCCAGCACGAAGGCCGCGTAGTACCCCGGATGGTAGGAGCGCTCGCCGGGCGCGCCGTTGTCACGGCCCCCCGCGGCCACCGCCGCCTGGTGGAAGCGGTGCACCATCTCCCGGTCCTTCGCCTGGAAGGCCAGGTGCACGCGCGCGGTGGGCTCGCGGTCGTTGCTGAGGAAGAGCTCGTCCGCCGCCAGGTGCCGCTCGCTCTCGTTGAAGACCGGGATGCCCATCACCTCCAGCACCGCGCGGTAGAAGCGCTTGCTCGCCTCCAGGTCCCGGACCTGGAGGTGGACGTGGTCGAACATGCGGCCGTGGTGCAGTTCCATGGTCTGCCTCGTGGGGTTGGCGTGTCGGGTGTCGTTCAACACCGCGCGCTCCCGCGACCATCAGAGCTGCAAATCACGTATGTCAAGGCGGCTGCGCCCGGGAAGTCGTGAAAGCGGCAGCGACTTCCACAAAAGCGCGGGCGCGCGGCGGCAAGCCGATGCAGCTTCGTGCGATAGTCCGCGCCACTTCGCTGTTCTTGCCTTCAGGAGGGTGCCGCGATGTTCATCGAAATCATCGTCCTGCCCCGTGAAGAGCAGTCCCCGAAGCGGCGCGCGGCAAAGGCCTCGAAGGCCCCCCCGCCGGGTCGGGCGGAGCTGGCCCGGGTGTGGCGCGAAGAGGGCAAGGCCTTCCACGGCGCCGTGCTGGAGTTCATCAAGGCCCAGCACCTCTTGGGTGCCGTGAAGTGGATGAGCGAGCCGGGCCTCCTGCCCCAGGTGACGCTCGTCGCCTCGGACCGCGTCCTGGAGAAGCTCCAGGCGGAGCCCCGCTTCGCCGCCGGCCGCTCGCTGTCCATGAACCTGCAGACCTGAAAGCCGCCCGTCCCCCGCGGCGCCCCCTCGCGTTTCCCATTTTCCAATCATTCATCCGTGACACCCGCGTGAGCCCTTCCGCGGCGCGTCCGGGCGTGGCCCGCGTGCGTCATCGTTGGCGGAAAAACCTGTCTCATCCTGTCTCACGCTGCTCTCCGCCTTGACGGCGGTGTCTTGAATTCCACAGGATGCGCGCAACCCACGAAGTCTGGCCAACCGGCCTGGACTTGAACGTGGGGGGTCCTTGGTCGTGCCTCCCGTCAGTGCGCCCCTCGCCTGGAATCGGAGCGGAACATGCGTTTGAAGAGAGTGGTCCCCGTCGTCGTGTCGCTGTGTTGCGCCACCGCTTCCGCCGAAGCGCCGCGTGACAGGGAGGTCTACATCACCCTCGGTTCGGACGCGGCGGGCACGGTGCGCTCGTCGTTGCGCGGCGGGAGCGCGCCCACGCTGGTGCGCGAGGCGAACGGGGTGAGCGTGCTCAAGCTCGCCGAGACCCAGCTGAGCGACGTCTCCTCCATCATGCACGACAAGTATCACCGCTGCGCGGGCTTCATGGCGCACGACACGCAGGAAGAGGCGCTCGCGGCGCTCACGCCCGCGCAGCCGACGCAGTCGCTGGTGAGCTACACGCTGGACAACGCGCCGGTGGTCAACGCGCTGTTCTCCGGCCTCCAGGAGGCCAGCATCCGGAGCACCATCACCCAGCTGTCCAGCTACACGAACCGCTACTACAACAACTCCACCGGCGGCACGCAGGCGGCCAGCTACCTGCAGGGCATCTGGGCGGGCTACGCCAACGGGCGCAGCGACGTGACGGTGGAGCTGTACACGCACTCCAGCTGGACCCAGCCGTCCGTCATCGCCACCATCACCGGCACCGTCTTCCCGAACGAGGTGGTGGTGATTGGCGGCCACCTGGACTCCATCCAGCAGTACGCGTCCAGCCCCTCCACCGCGCTCGCGCCGGGCGCGGATGACGACGCCTCCGGTGTCGCCACGCTGTCGGAGGTGTTCCGGGTGGCGATGGCCAAGGGCTACAAGCCGGCGCGCACGGTGAAGTTCATGGCGTACGCGGCGGAGGAGGTGGGCCTCCTGGGTTCAAAGGCCATCGCGCAGGCGCACAAGGCCGCGAACGTCAACGTGGTGGGCGTGCTCCAGCTGGACATGACCAACTACCGCGGCTCCACGGTGGAGGTGTCGCTCGTCACGGACAACACCAACGCGGCGCAGAACGCGTTCCTGGGCAGCCTCATCGACACGTACACGGGCTACTCGCGCGCCAACATCGCGTGCGGCTACGGGTGCTCGGACCACGCGGCGTGGCACGCCCAGGGCTACCCGGCGTCCATGCCTTTCGAGGCGCGGTACGACCTGGGCGAGGAAAACCCCAACATCCACAAGGCCTCTGACACGCTGGCCAACAGCACGGACGGCACCAACTGGGGCACCGCCAACCACGCGCTGAAGTTCGCGCGCATTGGCGCCGCGTACCTGGCGGAGCTGGGCAAGGGCGGCCTCCCGGGCATGCCCACGGACACCGTGGACCCGACGGTGTCGCTCACCGCGCCGGCGAGCGGCGCGACGGTGATTGGCACCACGAACATCACCGCGACGGCCAACGACAACGTGGGCGTCAGCAGGGTGGAGTTCCTGGTGAACGGCGCGGTGAAGGGCACGGCCTTCTCCTCGCCGTACAGCTACGCGTGGGACAGCCGCACGGTGGCCAACGGCACCCACACGGTGGCGGCGAAGGCATATGACAGCGCGGGCAACACCGCCACCTCGGCGACGCACGAGGTGCGGGTGGCCAACGTGTCCACGTCCGGCACCTACGACAGCACGTACAAGACGGTGCGTTGCAGCGCGGCGGCGGCCACCTGCGACAGCGGCACGCTCTTCAACGGCCGCGGCACCCGAGGCCCGGAGCTGAACACGCCCAACACGCTGCGCGGCACGTGCAAGGACGGCAGCACCGGCACCTACCGCAGCGACGAGTCCATGGAGGCCCTCAAGGTGTCCACCGTGGACGGCTCCAACTTCGCCGCGGGCAAGCAGGTGAAGGTGGAGGCCACCGTCTTTGCCTACCTCAACCCCGCGTCGGACCGGTTGGACCTGTACTACACGGCCAACGCCACCGCGACGACGCCCACCTGGACGCTGATCACGTCCGTCGTGCCGACGACCGCGAACCTGCACACCATCTCCACCACGTACACGCTGCCCTCCGGCGCCAACCAGGCCGTGCGCGCGCAGTTCCGCTACGGCAACACCGCCCCGACCAGCGCGTGCGTCTCCGGCGAGTACAACGACCGCGACGACCTGATGTTCACCGTCCAGTAGGCAGCCTCTGGCTGAAGTGACATGGAGGGGATCCGCGGCGCGAAGCCCGGGTCCCCTTCGTGTTTCAGGCCGCCTTGAGCCCTTCGAGCGGCAGCTCCACCACGAAGGTGGATCCCAGGCCCGGCTTGCTGTCCACGGTGATGCGGCCGCCGTGCGCCTCCACCACCTGCCGGGCAATCCACAGCCCCAGGCCCAGGCCCCCGTAGTTGCGCCCGGGCACCGCGCGCTCGAAGCGCTCGAAGATGCGCGCGAGATCCGCCTCGCTGATGCCAATGCCCTCGTCGCGCACGGTGAGGCGCGCGGTGCCTTCCTCCGCGGCCACGCGCACCGCGATGGGGCGGCCCTGGCCGTACTTCGCCGCGTTCGTCAGCAGGTGCGTCACCACTTGATCGATTCGCAGCCGGTCATACCGGCCCACCAGCGGCGTGCCCGCGTCCAGCGTCACCGTCACGCCCATCCGCGCCACCTCCTCGCGCAGCCGGGCCACCGCGCTGCCCACCACGGCGGTGAGGTCCACGTCGTTCAAATCCAACGCGAGCCGGCCGGTGGTGAGCTGCGACACGTCCAGCAGCGTCTCCATCAGCGCGTGCAGCCGCTGCACCTGGCGGCCGGCGGACTCCAGCGGGCTTCGCGCGCGGCCCAGCGCGTCCTCTCCCAGGCTGCGCTCCAGCCGCTCCAGGTGCAGGCGGAAGGCGGCCAGCGGCGTCTTCAGCTCGTGGCTCGCCACCGCGAGGAAGTCGTCCCGGGCCTGGATGCTCTCGCGCAGCGACTGGGCGAGCATCTCCTGGCGCAGGGCTTCGCGGCGGCTGCGCGACAGCTCCAGCATGGAGCGCACGCGCGCCACCAGCTCCCGGGCGCTGAAGGGCTTCACCAGGTAGTCGTCCGCGCCCGCCTCCAGCCCCTCCACCGCGGCCTCCTCTCCGGCGCGGGCGGACAGCATCACCACCGGGACGGCTCGCGTGGACGGCCGCTCGCGCAGGCCGCGCAAGAGCCCGAAGCCGCCCAGCCGGGGCATCATCACGTCCGTCAGCACCAGGTCCGGCGGATTCGCGCGCGCGGCGGCCAGCGCGGCCTGTCCGTCCGTCGCCAGCACCACGTCGAACGACGGCGACAGCACGCGCTCCACGTACTCGCGCATGTCCGCGTTGTCGTCCACCACCAGCACGCGCGCGCGGAGAGCGTCCACGCCCGGGGCCTCCTCTTCTTCCGTCAGCGCCGGCACCGGCTCCAGCGCCCGGAGCACGGGCTGCGCGTCCGACCAGCGCTCGGCCTCCTGGAGGAAGGGGCTCGCGCCCAGGGCGGTGGATGCCTGCTGGCGCGCGGCCTGGATGCGGTCCGAGGGCAGGTGCGCGTGGCCCCGGGGAATGCGCACGGTGAAGGTGGTGCCTCTGTCCTCCTCGCTCTCCACGGTCACGTCGCCGCCATGCAGCACCACCAGCTCGCGCACCAGCGCCAGCCCGATGCCGGTGCCTTCATGGGTGCGGCTTCGCGCGTTGCGCACGCGGTGGAAGCGCTCGAAGAGGTGGGGCAACTCCTCCGCGGGGATGCCCGTGCCCGTGTCGGTGACGCGCAGGAGGACGTCGTGGCCCCGGCTCTCCTGCCGCACGATGATGCCGCCATCGAAGGTGAACTTGAGGGCGTTGGAGAGCAGGTTGAACACAACCTTCTCCCACATCTGCCGGTCCACCCAGACGGGCTCCGGCAGCTCGGCGCACTCCACGCTGAAGGACAGGCCGGTGCGCTCGATGGCGGAGCGGAAGTGGCCGGTGAGGTCCCGGGTGAAGGCGGCCAGGTCGGTGGGCTCGAAGCTGGAGTCGATGCGGCCCGCCTCCAGCCGGCTGAAGTCCAGGAGCGTGTTCACCAGCCGCAGCAGGCGGCCCGCGTTGCGGTGGACGAGCTCCAGGTCCTTGCGCGCGGCTTCCGTCACCGGCACCTGCGCGAGCACGTCCTCCAGCGGCCCCAGCATCAGCGTGAGCGGCGTGCGGAACTCGTGCGAGATGTTGTGGAAGAAGGCCGTCTTCGCCCGGTCCAGCTCCGCCAGCGCCTCCGCCCGCTGGCGCTCCTCCTCGTAGGCCCGCGCGTTGCGCAGCGACGCCGCCACCTGCGCGCTCAAGAGCTCACTGAAGGAGGCGTGGCTCTCGTCGAAGGCGCGGTTGGGGGACAGCGCGGTGACGAGCACGCCCAGCGGCGCGGCCGTGCCGGAGCCCGCGAGCGGCTGGAAGAGGAACGTGCCCACCGCGTCACCAAACGGCCCGCCCTTCAGGGACAGGAGCACCTCCAGCCCGTCACGCAGCACCCGCTCGCCTCCGAGCGCGCGCAGGAACGGCGCCGCCATCCGGGAGGCGGCGTCCAGCATCACGGTCTCCGGGCTCAGGGGGCCGCCGCGTTCGATGCCCACGGCCCCGCACAGCGACAGCGACCTGCCGTCCTCCTCGCGCAGGTAGAGGAGCGCGCACGGCACGTCCAGGGGATGGTCCGCCAGGGCGGTCACCAGGTCGCCGCACGTCTTCGCCACGCTGCGCGTGTCCGCCGCCTGGGCGGACAGGTCGCGCAACAGCCGCGTGCGCCGCTCGCTCAGCACCCGGGGCGTCACCTCCGCGCACACCGCGAGCATGCCGCCGATGGCGCCCATGTCGTCGTACGCGGGCGCGTGGCTCACGTCGAAGTAGGACTCCTCGCGGTAGCCGCTGCGGTTGAGCAGCAGCTGGAGCGCGGGCACCCAGCTGGCGACCCCCGTCGTCATCGCCTCGCGCACCAGCGGCTCCAGCGAGTCCCACGCCTCCGCGAGCGTGCCCCGGATGTCCGTGCCCAGCGCGGCCGGGTGCTTGTCGCCAATCACCAGTGAGTAGGCGTCGTTGTAGAACTGGGTGAGCTGCGGCCCCCAGGTGAGGATCATGGGGTAGCGCGATCCGAGCAGCGTCTTCACGAGCATCTTGAGGCTCGTGGGCCAGGAGGCCACGGGCCCCACCGGTGACGCGGCCCAGTCGTGCGTGCGCACCAGCGCGTGCATCTGGCTGTGACCGGTGAAGAGGGCCTCCGGCGTCTGCGGCGGAACATCCTGGCTCATCGCGGGCGCTGCTCCTCACATCAGCGAGCCATTTCCCTAAGCCGGCTCCTGGTGGCTTCCCAGTGGAAATCTGCCCATCCGTTTGGAGTGGAGCACCTCCCGGGCGCCCGGCTGGCCGCCTGCCGTAACAGGGCGGGCGGGCTGTCCTCCGCCGGGTACCAGTCCCACCTTGGAGGGGATGATGCCATCCCCTCAGGCCGAGCCCCGTGTCCTGCGCGAGAAACATCCCACCGAGGGCGCGGAGCGGGGCCGGCTGTCGCCCCGTCGAGAGGCGCTGCTCCAGGCGCGCATCAAGGACCTGTCGCTGCGGCTGGGGGGCACGCCCCTGGAGCGCTACATCGCGCAGCTCCACTCCGAGCTGGAGGCGAAGGGCATCTCCTTCAAGCCCCAGTGCTACCTGTCCGACGAGTGGGGCTGTCCGTCGGGGGTGCCCGTCATCGGCCTGCCCTTCTACCTGGCGGATCCGGACCTGCTGTCCATCGAAGCGGAGCTGGGCGGAAGCGCGGAGACGGAGGCCGAAATCCTGATGTACCTGCGCCACGAGGCGGGCCACGCGTTCAACTACGCCTACCGCCTTTACGACACGGACGAGTGGCGCCGCGTGTTCGGCGACTACGGCCGGCCGTATCAGGATGACTACAAGCCCCGGCCCTTCTCACGCCGGTACGTCTTCCACATCTCCGGCTGGTACGCGCAGAAGCACCCGGACGAGGACTTCGCGGAGACCTTCGCGGTGTGGCTCACGCCGAACAGCGACTGGGCCAGGCGCTACCAGGGCTGGGGCGCGCTCAAGAAGCTCCAGTACGTGGAGGACATCGCGAAGCGCCTGGGCCGCGCGACTCCGCCCGTGCAGCTGGCCGAGCCCGACTTCACCACCGAGGAGATGGAAGGCACCGTCCAGGACCACTACCGCCAGCGCGAGCTGGACGAGAAGGTGGACGTGGAGCTGCGCAACGCCTTCGACCACGCGCTGGAGGACATCTTCTGGGGCCCGGGCGAGGCGCCGGTGAGCGCGTCGACGCTGGTGCAGGCGGAGCGTCAGCGCCTCATGTCCACCGTGGGCCACTACGCGGGGGTGAGCCGGGGCGTGGTGCGCGCGCTCGTGGACCACCTGGCGGAGCGCACCGCCGCGCTGAACCTCACCCTGCACCCGGACGACAGCCGCGAGGCCGCGATGCAGCTGGCGTCGCTCGTCACCGTGCTGGCGATGAACTACCTGCACACCGACCGCTTCTTCGAGGACTGAAGCCATGCCCGTGAAGTCTCTTCGCATCGCCCTCCTCCACTACCAGGCCAAGGACGACCCGCCCGACCCGGTGGTGGAGCAGGTGGGCGCGGCGCTGCGCGCGGCCGGCCACGACACCCTGGACGTGCGCGTGGACGAGAGCGTCTCCGACCTGGTGCAGAAGCTCACGCGCACCCGCGCGGACCTGGTGTTCAACCTCTGCGAGACGTTCGCGGAGGACTACCGGCTGGAGGTCAACGTCGCGGCGGTGCTGGAGCTGGCGCGCATGCCCTTCACGGGCGCCGGCACCGCGGGCCTGCTGCTCGCGCAGGACAAGGTGCTCACCAAGCAGCTGCTCCAGTTCCACGGCGTGCTCACGCCCCGCTTCGCCACCTTCGACGGCACGTCGTTCCAGACGAGCGGCGACCTGTCCTTCCCGCTGGTGGTGAAGCCCGCGCGCTCGGATGCCTCCATGGGCCTGGGGGTGGAGAAGGACATGGAGGGGTTGGCCCGGCGGGTGAAGAAGATCCGCCAGGAGTACGACGACGAGGCCCTGGCGGAGGAGTACATCGAGGGCCGCGAGCTGTACATGGGCGTGGTGGGGGACGCGGCGGCTCCCGAGGTCCTGCCGGTGGTGGAGCTGGACTTCGGCTCGCGGTGGAACCGCAAGCGGATGAAGATCGCCAACCGCGAGGTGAAGTTCGGCCCGGAGACGCCGGGCAGCCCGCATCTGGTGCTGCCCAGGGACTTGTCGGACGAGCTGCGGGGTCGCCTGGAGCGCGCGGCCGTCACGGCGTTCCGCGCGCTCAAGCTGCGGGACTACGCGCGCATCGACTTCCGCGTGTCCAGCCGCACCAACGAGCCCTACCTCCTGGAGGTGAACCCCAACCCCTACCTGGAGACCCAGTGCGAGGTGGCCATGGGGGCGAAGGAGCGCGGCCTGGGCTACGAGGCGCTCGTGCAGCGCATCGTGGACACAGCGGCCCGGCGCCACGGCCTGGGCGTGGGGTCCAGGGCCACGGTGGGTGCGCCCGCTCGGGAGCCTGCCCCCGCCCCGCACTGAAGCCCGCTCCGGCGTCCGGCGCGTGAGTGACGCCCCCACGGCACCGGGCCCGGATTCCGGTGGCCCGGCCAGGGGCGTTGCTCTATGGGGGAGGCGTGCTCCACCGTCAGTTCCTGGACCATGCGAAGGCCGTGGCCCGCTTCGCTCCCGTGCGGCCCGCGGTGAAGGCGGGCTTGCGCGCCGCGCTCGCGTTCTTCGTCCCCACCGTCGTGGGCACCGCGCTGAACCTGCCCGGTGCCCTGTGGCTCGCGGTGGGCGGCTTCAACACGTCCTTCGTGGACAAGGGCGGCTCCTACCACGCCCGCTTCCGCGCCATGGGCGGCACGGCGCTGGCGGCGGCGGTGTCCGCGGTGCTGGGAGGCCTGGCGGGAATGCACCCGGCCCTGGCCATTCCCGCCACCCTGCTGTGGGTGACGGCGTGGAGCTTCGCGGGCGTGTACGGCGCCGCGGCGAACCTCACCGGCAACATCGCCGCCACCACCTTCGTCATCGCGCTGGGCCTGCCCGCGGGCAGCGTCGTGAACGCGCTGGAGTCCGGCGCGGCGGTGTTGGTTGGCTCGGCGTGGGCCATGATGCTGTCGCTGGTGCTCTGGCCCATCCGTCCCTACCGGCCCGCGCGCAAGGCGGTGGCGGCGTGCTTCGACGCGGTGGCGGACTACGCGGAGGGGCTGTCGCGCACGGTCCAGGGCGCGCGCGAGGACGCCTGGCAGGCGCTCATCCAGGAGCAGCACGGGCGGATCCGCGAGACGCTGGAGCTGGCGCGCACCACGCTCGCGGCCACGCGCCAGGGCCGGGTGGAGCGCGGCCGGGGTGAGCGGCTGCTGGTGCTGCTGGAGTCCGCGGACGCGATGTTCATGGGGCTCATCGCCCTGGGCGAGCAGTTGGAGAGCCTGGGCCCGCCGGTGAGCGGCCCCGTGGGCGACCCGCGCGCGGCGGTGGCCGTGGCGCTGCTGGACTGCGCCAACACGGCCCGGGACCTGGTGCGGCTGGTGGAGCAGGAGGGCCGCAGCCGCAGGCCCCAGCCGGAGTGGGACGGACGCGCGCTGAAGGACGCGGTCGGTGACCTGGACGCGCGCGGGCTCGTCACGCGGCTGGAGCGGGCGCGGCTGACGGACATCGCCAGGCTGCTCACGGGGATGCGCGAGCGCGCGGACGTGGCGCTGGACACCGCGTGCCGGCTGGCCGGCCCCCTTACTGAGACCCCGCCCCCCGCGCGCGCGCTGGCCGAGGAGTCGCACACGTCCCTGATGGACCCGGTGCGCGCGCACCTCACGCTGGACTCGGAGGTGCTGCGGCACGCGCTGCGCGTGGGCATCACCACCACGGCGGCGGTCTACATCGCCAGCGTGTTCCGTCCGAACCACGGCTACTGGGTGACCATCACCGTGCTCACCATCATGCAGCCGTACACCGGGCCCACCTTCCTCAAGGCGCTCCAGCGGGTGCTGGGGACGGTGGTGGGCGGCCTGCTGGCCATCGCCGTCGCGTCCTGGCTCCAGAACCCGCACGCGATGATGGGCCTCCTGTTCTGCACCGCGGCCCTGTGCGTGAGCCTCATCCCACTCAACTACGGGCTGTTCACCATCTTCGCCACGCTCACCTTCGTGCTGCTGGCGGAGATGGGCAGCGGGGACTGGACGCTGGCCCCGGTGCGCATCGTCAACACGCTCATCGGCGGCGCGCTGGCGCTCGCGGGGACCTTCTTCCTGTGGCAGCGCTCGGAGGAGCAGCGCTTCCCGGCGCAGCTGGCGGACGCGCTGCGCGCGGACCGCGAGTTCTTCGACGTGCTCTCCCGCGGATGGAAGCAAGGCGGGACACCCGATGCGACGGCGCTCGCGGAGGCGCGCCGCAAGCTGGGGCTGGCCACCATCAACGCGGAGACGTCCTTCCAGCGCCTGCTCAATGAGCCGCGCTGGCGCACGGAGGCGGTGGAGCCGCTGATGACGCTGCTCGCCTTCACCCGCCGGTTCGCCGCCGTCTGCACCCTGCTCGCGTCACGGCCTTCCGTGCCCTCCACCTCGGGAGTGCAAGAGGCCCTGTCGCGCTTCGCGCGCGCCATGGACGCGAGCATGGAAGACCTGGCGGACGCGGTTCACCACGGCCGCCCGCCCAAGCCGCTGCCCGCTTTCGACGCGCTCATCGGCTGGAACGTCCCCACCCCGGACGCGGCTGGCGCGGCGATGGGCGCCGAGGCCCCCCTGCTCCAGTCCCAGCTGGAGCGGCTGGTGCGCCAGCTCACCGTGCTCCACACCGCCGCCACCCGCCGCCTGGAGGCCCTCCCCACGGCTTCGTCCCAGGCCCAGCCTTCCACGATTAACGGGCCTTAACAGAACAGGCTGAATAGATTGCGGGACTCCTCCTTGGTGTCTGGAGCCCCCATGTCCTCCTGGCTGTCCCGAGTCCCCCTGCAGGGCCTGCTGCTGGCCGCCTCCACCCTCCTGCCCCCTGTCGCGAGCGCGGCGAACGAGACCGTGCGGGTGTGGCTGACGACGACGTCCGGCAGCGCGCTGGCGAAGAAGCTCAACGCGGAGGCGAACAAGGCGTTCGGTCCGGAGACGGGCAGCGCCACGGCCATCGACGTGAACGAAGGCGTGACGTACCAGACCCTCGACGGGTTTGGCGGCGCGCTCACGGATTCGTCCGCGTGGCTCATCTTCAACTCGCCGCAGCGCACGGCCATCATGAACGACCTGTTCAGCGTGAGCGCGGGCGCGGGCCAGAGCGCCATCCGCCTGCCCATGGGCGCGTCCGACTTCTCGCGCAACAACTACACCTACGACGACACCTGCTGCGACCTGAACGACTTCTCCGTGGGTCACGACACGGCGTACATCCTGCCGCTCTTGAAGCAGGCGCGCGCCATCAACCCGGAGGTGAAGGTGTTCGCGGTGCCGTGGAGCGCGCCCGCGTGGATGAAGTTCAACAACTCGCTCACCGGCGGCGGCTACCTGCGCAATGACCTGTACGGCACCTATGCGAACTACTTCGTGCGCTTCGTGCAGGCCTACCAGGCGAACGGCGTGCCCATCCACGCGCTGAGCCTCCAGAACGAGCCGCACAACGCCAACGGCGGCTACGCGACGATGCAGATGGAGTCCAACGACCAATCCGTCTTCGCCGCCCAGTATCTGCGCCCCGCGCTCAACGCCGCGGGCTTCAACGGCGTGAAGGTGCTGGCGTGGGACCACAACTGGCACGACGGCTCGGGCCCGGCGGGCTATCCGCACGAAGTGATGGCCTACAACGGCGGGCAGGCGCAGAACGCCGTCGCGGGCGTGGCCTACCACTGCTACGAGAGCCCCGAGGGCAGCTACAGCGTCCAGTCCGCGTTCCATGACGCCTACCCCGCCAAGGAGGTGCACTTCACCGAGTGCACCGGCGGATTCTGGGCCACCAACGCCGCGGCGAACCTGGAGTGGGCGCTGCAGAACAACCTCTTCGGGCCGCTGCGCCACTGGTCGCGCACGTCCTTCTACTGGAACCTGGCCCTGGACCCGAACCACGGGCCGCGCGTGGGCGGCTGCGCGGACTGCCGGGGCATGTTCACCGTGGACAACGCCAACGGCACGTACACGCGCAACGAGGAGTACTACGCGTGGGCGCACCTGGCGAAGGTGGTGCGGCCGGGCGCGGTGCGCGTGGGCGCCACGTCGCTGGGCAACAACAACGTCGAGACGCTCGCCTTCCGCAACCCGGACGGCTCGCGTGCGCTCATCGCGCTGAACTCGAATGACGGCGCCACGCTGTCCTTCAAGGTCCGCTGGAACGGCCAGGCCTTCGAGTACACGCTGCCGCCGCGCTCGGTGGCGTCCTTCCAGTGGGGCGGGACGTCCGGCCCGCAGGGGCCGTGGTACCGGCTGGTCAACAAGGCCACCGGAAAGTGCGTGGACATCGTGGGCCCGTCCGCGGCGGACGGCACCGGGCTGCACCAGTGGGCGTGCCACACGGGCGCAAGCCAGCAGTGGTCCCTGGTGGCCACGGACAGCGGCTACTCGCGGCTGGTGTCGCGCCACAGCGGCAAGGCGGTGGACGTGGCGGACGCAAGCCAGGCGGACGGCGCGCGCGTGCAGCAGTGGTCCTGGGCGGGCGGCGCCAACCAGCAGTTCAAGCCGGTGGCCACCACCGGCGGCTACACCCGCTTCGAGGCCCGCCACAGCGGCAAGGTGCTGGACGTGAGCAACTGCTGGAGCAGCGGCGACGGGGCCGCTGTCCAGCAATGGGTCTGGTCCAACAACGACTGCCAGCAGTTCCGCCTGGAAGCCATGCCCTGATCAGGGCACCGTCGCCAGGAAGCCCTCGAGCAGCGTGTTCACCTGCTCGGGGGCGTCCAGCTGCACCCAGTGCCCCGTGCCCGTCACCAGCTTCGACGGAAGGCTCGGGACGAGCACGTGGTACGCGCCGGGGGTCTGGTTGAGCGGCGTGATGACGGACAGGGACGGTCCCGGGTAGCGCTTCAGCGCGGTGACGGGATCGAACTTGAGCAGCGAGCCCATGGCAGCCTTCACCGCCGCGCGCTGCGTGCGCCGCAGCTGTCCCAGCACCTGCTCACGCACCTGGGGCGTGGACGGCTCCAGCAGCGTGCCCCAGTACTGCTCGATGACCTGCGCCCAGCCGTCGGTGTCGAGCGCGGCCATCATCCCCTCGGCCGCCTCCTTCGGAACCTCGCGGCCGTCGGATGCCGGATCCAACAGGAAGAGCCCCGCCACGCGCTCCGGGTGCGCCGCCGCGTACGCCACGCACACCGCGCCGCCCAGGCTGTGCCCCACCAGCACCACGCGGGACAGCCCCAGCCCGTCCACCACCGTGGCCACGTCCTGGGAGAAGTCCTCCACCGTGAAGTCCGCGTTCAACGTGAGCGTGGACCGGCCGTGCCCCCGCAGGTCCAGCGCGACCGCACGGCGCTGCTTGCGCACCTGCTGGAGCTGCGCCGCCCACTGCCGCGTGTCGCCACAGGCCGAGTGCACGAACACCACCGGTGTGCCCGGCCCCGTCCCGCCATCGTCCACGAACAGCTCACCCGCCGTGCCCTTCATGTCCCCGTGCCTTTCCGGGCCGGAAATCCGGCCACGCGTCGATGCCTGGAATCCTGCGTCCGTCGGCCCGCCTGGGGAAAGGCTGACGGCTCCAGCGCCGGATCCGTCCGGCGGGCAACACCCGGCAGGGCACCCGGCGCACTCCCGCCGATCTTTTTTGATGCGGATGGTTCCATTCGCCGCCCTCGCCCCCACTGTTCGCGCTGCACCGCCCGTGAACTCCTCCGACGCCAAGAACGCCCACGCAGGCCGCACCCCCATCACGGTCCTCAACGTCAACGACGACCCGGCGACGCTGTACCTGCTCAGCCTCACGCTGAAGCAGGGCGGCTACCAGGTGCTCGAGGCCACGGGAGGGCGCGAGGCGCTCCGGCTCGCCCAGGGGCGGCCCGACCTGGTGCTGCTGGACGTGCACATGCCGGACATCGACGGCTATGAGGTGTGCCGCCGCCTGCGCGCGGACGAGGCCACGCACGACCTGCTCATCGCCCACCTGTCGTCCGTGTCCGTCCAGCGCGAGGACCGCGTGCGGGGCCTGGCCCAGGGCGCGGACGCGTACTGGACGCGGCCCCTGGCGGAGGACGAGCTGCTCGCGAACATCGAGGCGCTCTTGCGCCTGCAGACCCGCGCCCGGGACGCCGTGCGCGCGCGCGACCGGTTCCTCAGCATCGCCGCGCATGAGCTGAAGACGCCCCTCACCGTGCTGCGCCTCAACCTGGAGCGCGCGGTGGAGATGGTGGTCCACGACGCGGATGCGGACGGCGCCATGGGCAAGCGCCTCACGCCCGCGGTGCGCCACCTCACGCGGCTGCAGAACCTGGTGGACAACCTGCTGGACGTGTCCCGCCTGTCCACGCAGGGCATGGCGCTCCAGGTGGAGACGGTGGACTTCTCCCAGGTGGTGCGCGAACAGGTGGAGCGCTTCCAGGCTCCGGCCCGCAGCGCGAACGTGGAGCTGACCGCGGAGCTGCCGGACGCACCCGTCCTCCTCTTCGGGGACCGGCGCCTGCTGGAGCAGGCCGTGGGCCACCTGCTGTCCAACGCCATCAAGTTCGGCGAGGACCGGCCCGCGAAGGCGCGCCTGTCCACGCACGAAGGCCACGCGGTGCTCGCCGTGGAGGACCAGGGCGTGGGCATCGCGCCGGAGGAGCACGCGCGCATCTTCCGCCGCTTCGAGCGCGTGGCTTCCGGAGGCCGCTTCGACGGTCTGGGCCTGGGGCTCTACCTGGCCCAGGAGATCGCCGCCGCGCACGACGGCACGTTGAGCGTGAAGAGCGCCCTGGGCCAGGGCGCGTGTTTCGAGTTGAGGCTGCCCCTGCATCGCACCCAGCGGTACTGACGCATCCCAAGGGAGAACGATTCGTGTCGAACACCGAAGACGCGGACGGCAGCACCCCGTCCAGCGAAGGCAAGAGCCCGGCGAAGCGCCTCGTCACCAATGTGCCCCGGCTGGACTTCATCACCAAGGGCGGCCTCATCCAGGGCTCGTCCTACGCCATCATCGGCCCCCCGGGCTCCGGCAAGACGGTGCTGGCCAACCAGATTGCCTTCCAGCACGTGAAGAACGGCGGCAAGGCGCTCTACGTGACGCTGCTGTCGGAGTCGCACGGGCGCATGCTGGAGAACCTGTCGCAGATGACGTTCTTCGACGCCGACGTCATCCCGGACCGGCTCCAGTACCTCAGCGGCTACCGCGACCTGGAGCGCGACGGGCTCAAGGGCCTCCTGGAGCTGTTGCGCAAGAACGCCCAGGCGCACGGCACCACGCTGCTCATCATCGACGGCATGGACGCGGCGAAGGAGTTCGCCCGCTCGGACCTCTCCTTCAAGCGCTTCCTCCAGGACCTGCAGACCTTCAGCAGCATCCTGGGCTGCACCACGCTGCTGCTCGCCCCGCACCATGAGGGGGAGATCCACCCGGAGAACACCGCGGTGGACGGCATCTTCGAACTGTCCCTCTGGCTGCACGGTCCCCGCGCGGTGCGCGAGCTCATCGCCATCAAGTTCCGCGGCGGGCCGTCCCTCCTGGGCCGCCACGAGGTGGAGATCAGCAACCAGGGCATGGTCATCCACCCGCGCACGGAGGTGCAGTTCGCGCACCCCGCCGCGGAGGGGCGCGAGGACCGCATCCGGATGCCCTTCGGAATCCCCCGTCTGGACGACGCGCTCCGGGGCGGCGTGCTGTCCGGCTCCACCACGCTGCTGTTGGGCGCGCCCGGCACGGGAAAGACGCTCCTGGGGTTGCACTTCCTCCTCGAGGGCGCGCGCGCGGGCCAGCCGGGCGTCTACTTCGGCTTCTTCGAGACGCCCCCCCGCCTCATCGAGAAGGCGGAGGGCACCGGCATGGGGGACCTCAAGAAGTACGTGGACGAGGGCCTCATTGAAATCCAGTGGCAGCCGCCGCTGGAGCACAACCTGGACTCGCTGGCGGAGAAGCTCCTGGAGCGCATCGAGGAGCGCAAGGTGGACCGCCTGCGCCTCTTCATCGACGGCGTGTCCGGCTTCCGCTCCGCGGCCGTGTACCCGGACCGCATGGGGCGCTTCTTCTCCGCGCTCACGCACCAGCTGCGGATGATGGACGTCACCACGCTGTACTCGGATGAGACGCCCCTGTTCAGCCCCGGCGTGGACATGCCCCAGCCGGAGGCCGCTTCCACCGTGGAGAACGTCATCCTGGTGCGCTACGTGGAGCTGCGCTCGCAGCTCTACCGGCTGCTCTCCATCATGAAGATGCGCGAGAGCGCCTATGACAGCGGCATCCGCGAGTTCTCCATCAGCGAACAGGGCATCCAGGTCGCGGGCACCTTCGAGAGCGCGGAGAGCATCCTCACCGGCCACGCGCGCCTGTCCGGCGGCGAGAGCTCCCGCCCCGACCGCGTGAAGGCCCCCCTGGGCGCGAAGAAGAAGCAGGGCCGCAAGGCACCCGCGAAGAAGAAGCCGGGCTCGAAGAAGGCTCCGGCGGGCGCGTCCCGGCGGAGGCGTTCATGAAGACCGTGCTCGTCGTGGACGATGAGCTGGACATCGCCGAAGCCATCCAGGCCATCCTGGAAGAGGAACAGCTGCGCGTCGTCGTCTGCGGCAACGGCCGCGAGGCGCTGGCCAAACTCAAGGAGGAGAAGCCCGACCTGGCCATCATCGACGTGATGATGCCGGTGATGAACGGCTACGAGACCATCGACGCCATCCGCAAGGACGCAAGCCTCCGCTTCCCCATCCTCGTCATGAGCGCCATCCAGCCGCCCAAGGCCAAGATGGAGGAGCAGCAGTGGTCCGGCTTCCTCAAGAAGCCGTTCTCCCTGCGAGACCTGGTGGACGCCGTGGAGCGGCTGACGTCGTCGTAGGTTCCGCTCTCACTTTTTCAGCGCAAAGCATCCGCGGCGGGCAGGCAGCCGGCGCGGGTGCTTCCGGTTGAAATCGAAATATCGCGCGCGCACAGTGGGTCCACCTGACGCGACGCATCCATGCCTACTGAAGTCGAGCCGACACCCTCCCGCGAGCCGGGCCTCTTCCGCCTGACCTGGCCCATCTTCTTCGAAATCTTCCTCTTCATGCTGATGGGCACGGCGGACACGCTGATGCTCAGCGGTGTGTCGGACGCCGCCGTCTCCGCGGTGGGTGTCGTCAATCAGTACGTCTTCATCTGCATCCTGGTGATGGAGGTGGTGAGCCACGGCGCGTCCATCGTCGTGTCCCAGTACCTGGGCGCGAAGCGCGGCACGGAGGCGGCGCGCATCGCGGCGCAGGCCATCACGATGAACTTCCTCCTGGGGCTCGCGGTGAGCGGCGGGCTGCTGCTGTCCGCGGACTTCATCCTGGGGCGGATGAACCTGGAGCCCCAGACGCTGGCGTACGCGAGCACCTACTGGCACATCGCGGGCGGCTTCCTTTTCCTCCAGGCGCTCATCAACGTCTTCTCCAGCCTCATCCGCACGTACGGCTTCACGCGGCAGTCCATGTACGTGGCCATGGGCATGAACGTGGTGCACGTGGTGGGCAACTGGGTGCTCATCTTCGGCCACTTCGGCATGCCGGCGCACGGCGTGGCGGGCGCGGCCATGTCCACCGTCTTCAGCCGCGCGATGGCGGTGGGCGTCTTCGCGTGGATGCTCTGGCGGGTGATGGACGTGAAGATGCGGCCCGCGCACTTCGTGGCGCTGACGCGCGAGTACGTGCGGAAGATCCTCCGCGTGGGCGTGCCGTCCGCGGTGGAGCAGATGACGTACCACGCGTGCCAGACGGTGTTCCTGTACTACGTGACGTACCTGGGCCCGGTGGCGCTGGCGTCGCGGCAGTACGCCAACGCCATGTCCCAGTACGTGTTCCTGTGCAGCCTGGCCATCGGCATGGGCACGTCCATCATCGTGGGCCGGCTGGTGGGCGCGCAGCGCTCGCAGGACGCGTACGCGCGCGTGCTCAAGAGCCTCAAGTGGAGCATCGGCATCACGGTGGCGGTGGACGTGACGGCCATCCTCTTCCGCGAGCCGCTCATCCGCCTCTTCACGCACGACGGCGACATCCTGCGGCTCACCTCGCAGGTGCTCGTCCTGAGCCTGCTGCTGGAGACGGGCCGCTCGTTCAACCTGGTGCTGGTGAACGCGCTGCGCGCCGCGGGCGACGCCACCTTCCCGGTCATCATGGCGATGATCTCCATGGTCTGTATGAGCCTGCCCCTGGGCTACTTCCTGGTGTTCCACCTGCACCTGGGGCTCGCGGGCGTGTGGCTCGCCGTGGCCGCGGACGAGTGGACGCGCGGCCTGGCCATGTGGATGCGCTGGCGAAGCCGCGCGTGGGAGCGCCAGTCGCTCGTGTCCCCGGCGGAGGCGCCGGTGGTGATGGCGCACTGAAGAGGGCTTGAAAGCGCGCCCGCCCTGCACGCCTGCACGGGGCGGCCAGGCGCGCTCCATCCCCGGCCCCTTCCGCTGGACGCGCCGCATCCCACTTTTGGTGGGCTGCGTTCCAGGCCAAACCGGGAGGTGCCCATGCTCGCCGTCGTCTACAAAGAGAACAGCCAGGTGAAGGTGGAGGAGGTCGAGGATCCGAAGCTGGAGTCTCCCACCGACTGCGTCATCCGCGTCACCTCCGCCGGCATCTGTGGAAGTGACCTGCACATGTACGAGGGCCGCACCGCGTCCAAGGCCGGACAGGTGTTCGGCCACGAGAACATGGGCGTCGTGGAGCAGGTAGGCCCCGGCGTCAGGAGCATCAAGAAGGGCGACCGCGTGGTGCTGCCCTTCAACATCGCCTGCGGCACCTGCTTCGACTGCGTGCGCGGCCGCACCGAGGCGTGCCTCGTCGCCAATCCGGAAGCGCCGCACGCGGGCTACGGCTACGCGGGCATGGGCCCGTACCGCGGTGGACAGGCGGAGCTGCTCCGGGTGCCCTGGGCGGACTACAACTGCCTGAAGATTCCCGGGCAGCCGGGCGACGAGTTGGAGGACGACTTCCTCCTCTTGTCGGACGTGTTCCCGACCGCGTACCACGGCACCGAGCTTGCGAACGTGCGGCCGGGCGCCACCGTGGCCGTCTTCGGCGCGGGGCCGGTGGGCCTGCTCGCCGGCTACTGCGCGCTCTTGCGCGGCGCTTCGGAGGTCTACGTGGTGGACAGCGTCCCGGAGCGCCTGGCCAAGGTGAAGGAGATGGGCGCCATCCCCATCGACTTCACGAAGGGCGACCCGGTGAAGCAGATCATCGACCTGCGCCGCGGCAACCCGCTCATCATGGGCGCGCTGCGCGCCGGTGAGGAGAAGGCCATGGGCGTGATGTGCGGCATCGACGCCGTGGGCTACCAGTCGCGCGACATCAAAGGCGCGGACGCGCACGGCGGCCGGGAGAAGCCCACCCAGGTGCTGGAGCAGCTGGTGGAGCTGGTGAACCCCACGGGCTCCATTGGCGTCATTGGCGTCTACATGGCCCCGGACCCCGGCGCGCCGGACGAGAACGCGAAGCAGGGCATCTACCCGCTGCCGTGGGCCAAGGTGTTCGACAAGGGCATCACCGTGGGCACCGGCCAGACGCCGGTGAAGCGCTACAACCACTTCCTGAGGGACCTCATCATCGCGGGCCGCGCCAGGCCGAGCATGATCGTCAGCCACCGCCTGCCGCTGCAGGACGCGCCGGACGCATACAAGAAGTTCGACGCACGCAAGGACGGCTACACCAAGGTCATCCTCAAGCCCCAGCTGAGCCCCAAGGCCCGCGCTTAGGTGACCCTGTCCGCGGGTCCCAGGGTGTGCACACCCTGGGACTTCAGCGGTATAAGGTTCGACGGTGGACGCACTGGACAAACCCTCGACCGTGCTGGTGGTCGAGAGCTACGACGACCTGCGCGAGGCCCTGGCGGCCCTCCTCGTGGTGGAGGGCTACACGGTGCTGTCCGTGCCCTCGTCCACGCAGGCGCTGGACGTGCTGTCCCGGATCCCCGACATGCCCTCGCTGGTGCTGCTCAGCCTGATGCTGCGCAACCCGGAGGACCAGCGCTTCCTCACCCGGCTGCGGAACCTGGGCCTGACGACGCGGCTGCCGGTGCTGGCGCTCACCGCGGACCCGGACCTCCAGGCGGCCCCGCCCGGGACGGTGTGCCTCCTGGGCAAGCCGGTGCGCACGGAGGTGCTCCTGGCCGCCGTGGACCGCTACCGGACCCGGCACTGAAGGCCGGCGTTGGGCGCCGATGTAGGCATGAAAACGCGGCAACTCCGGGCGGCAAGGGTCGATAATCCATCAACGTCCACCGTCTCGGTGGTTCGAGGGGGAAGACCCGACATGTCCAGAATCGGTGAGTCGATTGGCGGCGCCATCGCGGCGCGAGTGCAGCAGGCGTTGACCCCGCAGGTCCGCCCCACCCCGCCGCCCCCGGCCCCGCCGGTCGCGCGGCGTCCTTCTGACACCTTCGAGTCCGCCCCGGCCGCCCGTCGCGGAGGCCCCGCGCTGGGGACGCCCGCGCCCGCGGCCACGCCCACCCCGGTGGGCACGTCCGGCACGGCGGTGCAGACGAACGGCGCCACGGTGGCGGACTACCAGGTGGGTCCTCCCCGGCGTCCGGACATCCACCACGACAACGGCTTCCTGCAGAACCCCAACGATCCCAACGACCCGAACCCCATCCCCACGGAGAGCCCGGGCCTGGGTGACTACGCGGCGCGGGCCGAGTGGGAGCTGAAGCTCAACGCCGCGCGCGCCATCCAGGGCGTGCCGGGCGTGCCGCACAACGACATCCCGGACGGCCTGGACACGTACGACCACTTCCTGCACGGCAACGGGGCGGACCGGCACTTCGACTACGAGCGCTTCGTCAGCACGGACCCCGCCGGCCGGGCGGTGCTCACCAACTCCACGCGCGACACGCAGCAGGCGGCGGAGGCGACCTACAACCAGATGATCGCCCGGGACCCGTCGCTCGCGGGCAAGCCGGTGACGTTCCAGATCACCGGCTCGCAGATTGGCGTGGGCTCCAGCGAGCAGTTCCCCTACCCGGAGACGGAGAACTGGCAGAAGGCGATTGGCGGCCACTCCATCTGGAACAGCGCGACCGTGACGGTCTACCCGCCGGAGACGCCGGGCGGAAAGCCCCGCTTCGAGATGGACATGACGCTCCACGCGGAGGACCGCTACAACTTCAACCCGGGCCAGCAGGACATCAACACCGGCACGCCGGACGCGGACAACGGCCGGCTGGAGCGCACGGGCCTGGGGCACCAGTACACCAACTACGGCACGCTCCAGCGGCACGTGACGTGGGACCAGGGGAGCCCCGAGAATGCGACGTCGCGTCCCATCGGTGGCCGTTAGGCGCACGCTGGCTACCACCCTGCTCGCGGGGTGTGTTTCGCTGGCCTGCGACAAGCCCTCAGGGGGGAGTGCATCCATGACGACACAGACGGCCGCGCCTGCGGCGAAGACGGGAACGGACCTGGAGACGCTGGAGAAGACCGTGACGCTGCCGCGCCGCCCCCAGGCGGTGCAGTGGCGCACGTCTCCGCGTGGCATCCCCGGCGGGCTTGGCCCCACGGACACGCAGTTCCTCGCGGTGCTGGAGTACCCGGCGGCGGAGGCCCAGGCGCTCCAGGCCCAGCTGAAGCCCACGCGGCTGACGGTGAAGCTGGAGGACGGCGGGTGGCTGCCGGAGGCCACCCGGGAGGCCCTGAAGGGCGCCACCGCCTACGACGCGGCGCCCTTCTTCAAGGGCTCGCTGCGCCAGGGCACCGTGTTCCAGCTGCCCCAGTCGAGCACCTTCGTGCTGGTGCTCTTCAGCAGCTAGAGCCCGCGCGGAAGAAACAGGGCCCGGCCGCGAACACTCGCGCCCGGGCCCTTCGCTTTTTCAGAGGCTACGTCATGCCTTCGGGCCGGGACTTCTTCTGGGGCGTGGCACCCGTGTGGCGGACGTTGCCGCGCGAGCCGGGCTTGTCCCCCGAGCGGCTGTCCGAGCTGTTGATGATGGCGCTCGCGAGCAGGAAGGCGTTGAGGCGCAGCTGCATGAAGTTGTGCTCCACCTTCGGCGGCTGCTGCATGCGCAGGGTGCGGTCCTCCCCCTGCTGGTGCTTCGGCCACTCCGTCGCGGACGCGGGCACCCCCGTGCGGGCGAACTGGAGCATCCAGCCGCTCACCTGGCGCGAGTACGCGCGGTCCTCGTCGGTGACGACGTCCTGGGTGGGCGGGCAGCGCGCCACCGTGTCCAGGAAGTACGGCACGTCCGAGCCGTGCGGGACGCCGTCGGGGTACTCCGGGCGCAGCTCCGCGGCGGTGTACTCGAAGTAGAAGCGCCACGCGTCGGAGACCTTGGTGTGCAGGTCCGCGACCTGCCGGGGGATGAGCGTGAAGACGATGTCGCGGCACACCTGCCGCGCCAGCTCCTCGTCCGGTGACACGCCCGGGTAGAGCAGGCCAATGGGCACGTTGTTGTCCCGGAGCGCCTGGAGGATCTCCATGGGGTCGCGGCCCATGGCGGTCATCACGCTCACGTCATCGCTGGTGCTGCCCAGGATGAGCGGCACGCGCGCCTGCTGCTGCGCCTTGAAGGTGGACAGGATGGACTGGGGCAGCACCGTGTCGCCACACACGGCCACGGGCGCCAGCGAGTGGTCCGGTGACTGCTGCCAGAAGGACTCCGCGGACAGCTGGCGCATGCGCTCCGGGGTCGCTTCCGCGTCCGGCACGCCCATGTCACGCATCAGCGCCTGCCCCTTGAGCATCGCCTTCTCCAGCGGCATCTCGTCCAGGCCGTACACGCTCATCGCGACGCCCCGGTGGAACAGCGGCTTCGCGGCCTCCATGCAGAAGAGGGACAGCACGCTCTTGGCGCCCGCGGACTGGCCGATGATCGTGACGTTGCCCGCGTCCCCGCCGAACTTCGCGATGTTTCGGTTCACCCACTGGAGCGCGGCGACCTGGTCCAGCAGGCCGAAGTTGGCCGCGCCGCCGCCCGGCTCCTTCTGGAGCGCCGGGTGGGCCAGGAAGCCCAGGTGGCCCAGGCGGTAGTTGAGCGTGACGAGGATGGCGTCCCGCGACGCCAGGGGCACGCCGTCGTACGGGGGCAGGCCGCTGGCGCCAATCACATACGCGCCGCCGTGGATCCACACGATGACGGGCAGCTTCGCCTGGGGGTCCACGCGAGGCGTCCAGACATTGAGGTAGAGACAATCCTCGCCCATCGGGTACGGGTCGCCGCCACCGCCCGCGATGCAGCCGTCGCGAGACTGGAGCGAGGATTTACCGAACGTGGACGCCTGCCGGATGTGCTTCCAGGGCACGACCGGGGCGGGAGGACGCCACCGCAGCGCGCCCACGGGAGGCTGGGCGTAGGGAATGCCCTTGAAGGCATACACCCCTTCCTCGACGACGCCTTGGAGCTGTCCTTCGACCGTGCTGACGACGGGAGCCGACTGCTGGACCATGTTTGGAACCCCCCACGAGACCCGGCGCCAGGGCCGGGCCGGTGCGAAGTAGAGGTTTCGTCCATGCAAGTCAATGCGTTGGATTTCAAAGACAATCACCCGTCCGCCAGCCGACGCGCCCCCCGACTCCAGAGCATCAGGGCAATGCCCTAACGGCTTCCCGTATCCTGCATGTTGTCCGAGCGCCGACACCCAGCCAGACGCCCATCGCTGATTCGCCAAGGCTTTCAATCGTCTTCCCGGTCCCACCGGACGGAGGCCCCGTTGCGTCCGCGGTGCGGGAGGAAGCGCCGTGGCTCACGGACCGGGTGGGCGTATGCGCGCGGCCAGGTGGTGCGACTCGCGGACGCCTTCACTTCAGCGCACGTCGATCGCGACAGCCCGCGATGGCCCGAGTGGAGTGGACGCTGCGACGCCGCGGTGCTCCTGGCGCCAGCGCAGCTCGACTCCTGCACTCCCGGGTTCGAGCGCGGGTTCCTGACCGAACATCGGGTCGGAGCCCTCGGCCCTACGCCTGGACGCGCGGCACCGGCGCTCTCCGAGTAGCTGTCCGGGTGGCTGAGCGGCCCTCAAGGCTCGCCCCTGTGCTGAAAGCACGCATGGGACCCAGGTCCAGGCAGTCCGGTTCTTCACTCCGCGCACGGTCGCGGGCGGCGCCGTGCCGGGCCCTCGCTGGCCCGGCCCCCTCCAGGGTGCGTGCGCCACCGGGGCGTGCCTCATGGCGCGCCCAGAGGAGCGCTGAACCCTCAGGGTAGGGTCCGGCGACAGAACCAGCGACGCGGCGAGCCCGAGAACAATTTCATGTTTTACTATTCTATCTGGTCCCCTCCGTCTGTGTTGTGAACAGCGCGTGAAACGCAGCGGCTGGAGGCACGGCGGGGAGGCATGAGGGACCCATTTTACTTTTGACCCCCTGGCGCTGGAGCATGTGTCTCGAATGTGTCGCTCCCGCGTCTTCGCTCTCGACTTACAGCCCCGGCTCACGCTCTTCCGCGGCCCCCGGAAGACCTCCTCCTCGCGGCTCGCCGCGGTGGCGTCAGCACTGCTGATGCTCCTCGCGTTCGTGCCCGCGGCGCGAGCGGAGGCCGCTGGGGCGACGGCGGCCCAGCACGCGCTCGACGGGTGGCGCTATCGCTGGGGCGACTCGCCGCTGGGGCCTGACGGCGCTCCCACGTGGGCGACGGAGCCGGAGGACGCTGCGGGCTGGCAGGCCGTGACCGCGCTCCAGGAGCCGCCGGACCGGGGGACGAACACCTTCCTCTGGCTGAGCATCCCCCTGCCCCAGGGCCCGTGGCTGGAGCCCGCCCTCTTCCTGGGCAACGTCACCAACGCCTTCGAGGTCTACGCCAACGGCCAGCGCGTCTACTCCAGCGGGACGCTGGCCCCCGACGGCCAGGAGCTCATGGAGAACATGGTCTGGCACCTGGTGCCCGTGCCGCCCGCGTCGCTGGGCCACCGCGTGCTGCTGCGCATCCAGGCCCATGGGCCCGCCATCGGCGTCACGCGCGACGCGAAGGTGGGCTCGCACCAGGAGCTGCTCGCGGAGGTGACGCGCGTGGGCCTGGCGCCCTTCGTCATGGGGACGCTGCTGGTCGGCATTGGCGCGGTGTCGCTGTTCGCGGCGATCCTGCGGCGCCAGTGGCGGATGCTCGCCGCCCTGACCGTGTTCTCCACGGGCTCGGGCGCGCTGCTGCTCGGCTCCAGCGGCCTGTTCCCGGCGCTCTGGGGCAAGGCGGCCACCGGCAGTGTCCTCACGCTGCTGGGCTCGTACGCCATCCTGCCCTCTCTGGCGTGGTTCATCTCCGATACCGTGGGCACGGACAAGCTGCGCTGGTTCCGCCGGGGCGCGGCGGTCGTCACCGTGCCGGCCATCCTCCAGGCGATCATCGTGGTGGTGGACCTGGGCTCCGCGTGGCGGCTGCTGTCCGCCTTCATCCTCTATTCGCTGCCCGGACTGCTGGTGTGCGTGGGGGTCGCGGTGGTGGAGGCGTTCAAGGGCAACAAGGACGCGCGCATCTTCGTCGCGGGCCTGGGGGTCCTCACCATCGTGCTGCTGCTCAGCACCCTGCCGATGCTGGGCCTGATGGAGGCCACCGACAGCCAGGTGCACTGGGGCTTCTTCGCGCTCACGCTGTCGCTCGTGGCCATCGTGGCGCGGCGCTCCGCGGAGGTGGTGCGCTCGCTGGCGGAGTACACGCACCAGCTGGACGCGCGCCGCAAGGACGTGCGCCTGCTGGCCGAGGGCATGGGCCGCGGCGCGGACGAGCTCGCCGCCGTCGTGCAGCAGCTGCACACCTCCAGCGAGGAGCAGACCGTGGGCATCAGCCGCCAGGCCGCCGCGCTGCGCGAGCTGGAGGCGACGGTGGAGGAGATCCGCCAGGGCTCGCACCTGACGGCGGACAAGGCGCGCGTGCTCGCGGCGTCCGCGGAGAGCGCGGAGGCCGTGGGGCGCGAGGGCGGCGCCGCCCTGGAGCGCACGCTGACGGACCTGGCCGCCATCCGCGCGGAGGTGTCGGGGATGGCCGCGCGCATCCTCGCGCTCGACGAGCGCACCCGCGAGGTGTCCAGCATCGTCGACGACGTGAAGACGCTGGCGGACCAGTCCAACATGCTGGCCATCAACGCCGCCATCGAAGCGGTGCGCAACGGCGACAGCGGCAAGGGCTTTGGCGTGGTGGCCAAGGAGATGCGCCGGCTGGCGGACCAGTCCATCCGCGCCACCGAGCGGATCCGCGACGTGCTCGACGGCGTGAGCATGAGCATGCGCGAGGCCGCGCAGATGAGCGGACAGGGCGAGGCGCGCGTGCAGGTGAGCCTGGACGCGGTCCGCAACTCCGGCGCGCAGCTGCAGAAGCTGACGAGCATCATCGGCGACACCACGGGCAGCGTGCGGCAGATCACCCAGGCCGTGGCCCAGCAGGACTCGGGCACGCACCAGATTGCCCAGGCCATCCAGGAGCTGTCCGGCCAGATGCAGCGCACGCTCCAGGCCGTGGAGGAGACGCGCACCGTCACGCACTCCGTGCAGACGCTGGCGGAGGTCATGTCGGGGGCCGCGACCAAGGCGCTGCGCTCCGGCACGCTGGACGACCAGCAGAAGCCCGCGGCGGCGTGAAGCTTGGGGCCCGGCCGGCTACACTCCCGGCCATGGTGCCCCTGACCGACCACTCCGGGCTGTCCCCCGAGCGGCGCGCCGCCCTGGAGCGGCAGCTCGCGCCGCTCACGCTGCTCCAGGACGTGGTCCGCTGGGGCTTCGCGAGCAAGCCGCCGCGCGACGTGGCGGCGGTGGTGGTCCAGGACGAGTTCACGCACGACGTGGTGGTGCCCTGGGAAGAGGAGCGCTACCTCGTCTTCGACACCACCTGACTGGGCGGAGTGACTTCGGTCTCCGTGTGGGACCACTGCCCTACCGCGGATGAGCTGCTGGACGCGCGGCTGCGCGCTGGCTGGACGCCCACGCCGACGAGCACTGTCGACGGGGACGTCGTCCTGGGCCACGCCGCGTGCCGGGTGCCGTCCGGGGCCTCGCGCTGACGTCCTGGCGACACTCGTCCGGGGCGATGCGTGGAGAACGCGACGTCCGGGGCGCGAAGGCGCGCGAGCGCTGACGAAGCCATGACGTGCGGGAAGTACGAGCACCGCCATGGAAGAGAGTGTGAAGCCCCGGTTGCGCGGCCTGTCCCACGTCATCGCGTTCGTGGCGGCGCTGGTGGGCTGCGTGCGGCTGGCGCAGCTGCCGGTGCACGGCATGCAGTACACGGCGAACCTGGTGTTCGGCTGCAGCCTGGTGCTGATGTTCGGCGTGAGCGGCGGCTACCACTGGCCCACCTGGAGCGCGGCGACGTACCAGCGGATCCGCCGGTTCGACCACGCGGCCATCTTCATCCTCATCGCGGGGAGCTTCACGCCGCTGGCGACGCTGGACCCCTTGGGGGGCCTGAGTCAGAGGCTGCTCTGGGTGATGTGGGGCGCGGCGCTGACGGGAGCCACGCTGACGCTCGCGGGCATCTCCGCGTCGCGGGGCCTGCGCTCGGGGCTCTACGTGGCGCTGGGCTGCGTGGCGGCCCCGGTGTTCTGGAACCTGCCCGGGGTGATGGGCCAGGGCCGCGTGGGCTGGCTCTTCTTCGGGGCCATGCTCTACGCCGTGGGAGCGGTGGTGTACGCGCGCCGTTGGCCGGATCCCATCCCCCACGTCTTCGGCTACCACGAGGTGTTCCACGTCATGGTCGTCGCCGCGGCCGGCACGCACTACGCTGTCCTGCTGGACTTCGTGGGGCGTTAGGGCGCCTTGCCTTCGAGAAGAGGCCGTGGCCATGCGCTTTCGCGCGTGCATCGCAATCCTGCTGTTCCTTTCGAGCTGTGCTTCGACAGGGTCCACGGCCCGCGGCCGACGCGTTGCCAACCTCTAGCGAGCGGCGGCACTGCCTTGGAGGGATGGCGGCCAGTGCGTCGTTCGCGAAGCGTCCCAGCCGTGGCCCGAGCTGGTGGAGCGGTGCTATCCGGCGCTCGACCATGACCGGCTCGAGTTCCACGACACCACGGGAAGATGCACAGTCGCCTCTGCGGACGCCGCCGCCATCGGGCTCGGGTTCTGCGTGCTGGCGGCTCCTGAGATCGCCGTGGGTGCCGTCATCGTCCTGGGCGTGGTGGTGGTCGCCGTCGCCATCAAGGAACAACTGGATGCATATGAGTTCCGCCACCTCTACCCCGAGGAAGCAGGAACCGCGCAAGGAACGAAGGCGGCGCCTCGGGAAGCTGTAGCGAAGCGGAAGCCCGAGTTGGAACCGGAACCAGCGGGGAAGGATTGGCAGCCCCCGGTCCCCCCTGTTCCCGTGGGCCGGACTGGACGCGCAAGTTGCGAGCCTGTACCGGTGCCTCACGCAGGCGAGGACGACGCGCATAACGAGTGCGCCGACAAGTTTCCGCCCAACCGCTACCCCGGTCACGACGTGCTCGTGAACGGGGTCCGCTTCGATGCACTACAAGTCGGCGTGCGCAAGCTGTGGGAGATCAAGACCCATCGTTTTGACACATACAATGCCTTTGTTCGGGACCAGGAGATCAAGAAGGAATACGAGCAAATAAAAAAGGAGCGCGACGCCGCAGCGGCATGTGGCTACGGCTTTGTCATTGGGGTGAGCACCCAAGCGCACAAAGACTCGCTACTACAACAGAATCAGACCCTCAATGTCGTCGTCACGGGATGCAAAAGATGACCACTCAAGGCCCCCTCCTTCTCAAAGTCTATGCTCCTGCGCTTGTGCAAGACGACAATCGTACAATCGCTACCGTCCATGCCTTGGAACGAGCATTGCCCGGTTTGCGCCTGGATTGGAAGGTCACCAAGAGACGGCTTGCCGCGATACCTCAGCGCGATACATGGTTGGCCGAGGCGACAACGCGCGGTGAATTCCCGATGGTTTGCAACGGCGACGAGCATTATCCCGTGATGCTTTCCGGGCAGTCTGAATCCGCGTACGTGAGCCCAGGCGGGCAGCCACAACTCCAAGTCCATGCGAAGCTACCCCTGGATGTGGTTGTCATCGCGGCAGCGGCGGATGTGCTGGGGGCCGTCGCGGAGGGAGCACGCGCGTTCTGGGGGCAAGCGACGCCAGACGGCGCTGCCTTGGACATCGCTTATCAGATTGCTCCCACCCGAGAAGGACCGCCGTCCCCACGCCGTGGGCTGCCCGCCCTGAAGCTCTTCGAACACATCCGCTCGCCGGAGATCCCCTATTACCTCGGCTGGCTGAACTACTGGTCGGAGGCCGCCGCACGGGCCATCGGGTTCCCGGATCCTGCTCGCGACACCGAGTTGCTCTCACGGTCTCGGCGCACGGCGACGGCCGGGTGGATTGTGCAGCTGACAGAGGCGCCGCTCGACCTGGACGACCCCGCCCATCTGGAAGCGCTCAAGCGGGCCTACGAGCGCTTCCCCGAAATCGGCGGGCGCGCGACGCCTTGACCCGGGCGCCAAGGGCTCTGGATGCGTCGGACACCGCACGGCGCATCGGCCAGGGCTCCAGGTGCCGCGCCTACAGGCGGGATGGATCCTTCGTCCGAGGAGAGACCACCATGGCCGACCCCACGCTCTCCACACAGTGCTGCATCGCGGGCGGAGGCCCGGCGGGAATGATGCTGGGGCTGCTGCTCGCCCGGGCCGGCGTGGAGGTGAAGGTGCTGGAGAAGCACGCGGACTTCCTCCGCGACTTCCGCGGCGACACGCTCCACCCATCCACGCTGGAGCTGATGCACGAGCTGGGCTGGCTCGACGAGCTGCTCGCCCTGCCCCATTCGAAGATGTTCGACCTGCGCTTCCAGGTCGGCGAGCACGACGTCACCGTGGGGGACTTCCGCCACCTCCCCACGCACGCGCGCTACCTGGCCTTCATGCCGCAGTGGGACCTGCTCGACTTCATCGCGCGCAAGGCCGCCATGTACCCCACCTTCCAGCTGCTGCGCCGCACGGAGGTGGCGGACCTCGTGCGTGAGCATGGTCAGGTCGTCGGGGTCCGCGCGCGGACGCCCGAGGGCCCGCTGGAGGTGCGCGCGTCGCTGGTGGTGGCCGCGGACGGCCGGAAGTCCACGCTGCGTCAGCAGTCCGGACTGGAGGTCCAGAACCTGGGCGCCCCCATGGACGTGCTCTGGTTCCGGGTGACGCGCAGGCCCGACGATCCCAGCCCTCCCCTGGGCCACTTCGAGCGCGGAGCCCTCTTCATCCTCATCAACCGGGGTGATCAGTGGCAGTGCGGCCGGGTCATCCCCAAGGGCGGCATCGCGTCCGTCCAGGCGCTCGGCCTGGAGTCCTTCCGGGCCGAGCTCGTGAAGCAGGCGCCGTTCCTCGCCGACCGCGCCGGTGAGATCCGAAGCTGGGATGACGTGAAGTTGCTGACCGTGCGCGTGGATCGGCTGCGCACCTGGTATCAGCCCGGCCTGCTGTGCATCGGCGACGCGGCACACGCGATGTCACCCGTGGGCGGAGTGGGCATCAACCTGGCGGTTCAGGATGCCGTGGCCACCGCCAACCTGCTCGCGGGCCCCCTGCTCGCCCGCCGTGTCACGACCGAAGACCTGCGTCGCGTCCAGCAGCGCCGCGAGCTCCCCACCCGGCTCACCCAGCGAGCGCAGGTGCTCATCCAGAATCGAGTGGTGGACTCGGCGCTCCGGAAGCGCGCTTTCAGTAACGGCCGGCTGCCCTTGAGCCTCCAGCTGGTGAAACGCATCCCCGCGCTGCGCCGCATCCCCGCTCGCCTGATAGGCCTGGGCGTCCGCCCCGAACACATCCACACGCCGGTCGCTTCACCCCTTCACTGAGGACCGCCGGAGCGCCGGTTCCTCCGCTCTGGCTCCAGGCACGGTTGTCCCAGCGCATTCCGGCCCAAAGCTTCGCGGGAAGTGCCTGACGCCCGTGCATCACCCTCCTGTGCGTCAGGCCAGGAGGAATCATGGCGAGTTCACGAACAACAGCCCTGCAGGAAGTCCGCACTCAGACAACCGAGGCCCGGGAGGAACTCCGCTCGGAGCAATGGAAGCTGACCGGTACCGTGGTGGTCGCGGGCACGATGATGTCCGTGGGGCTGAAACGCCGCTCGCTCGGAGGCACGGCGGTGGCACTGGCCGGCGGCGCCCTGCTCTACCGAGGCCTGCAATCCCAGCGGCGTGCGCTCTCCGAGGTCGCCCGGTCGGCCCGCCGCGCATTGACAGGCGAGGAGGCTCGGCATGGACAGCTCATCGAAGTGGAGCGCACCATCACGGTGGAACGCCCGATGGATGAGCTCTACCGCCTGTGGCGTGAACCCTCCACGCTGAGCCGCCTGATGGAGCACTTCGCGGAGGTCACGCCCACGGCCGACGGCGGCCGGCACTGGCGGATCCACGGCCCGCTGGGACGCGACATGAGCTGGGACTCACACCTCGCGGAGGAACGCCCGCCGGAGTTCCACAGCTGGGAGTCCTCGGAGAACAGCCCCATGAAGACGCGCGGCTGGGTGCGCTTCCGGCCCGATCCAGCGAACGGGGTCACGGTGGTGACGTTGCACCTGGCCTTCCTGCCCCCGGGCGGCGCGCTGGCCGAGGCGTTGGCGCAGCGGATGCGCGGCATCCCCGCCATGCAGGTGACGAAGACGCTGCGCCGCTTCAAGAGCCTGGCGGAGACCGGAGAGATCCCCACGGAGGACGCGCCGAAGGGGTACGCGTTCATCAAGCAGAAGGTGGATGGCTACGTGCGGAACGTGTTCACTTCTTGAGCGGCGGGCGCCCGCCCTTCCCACAACTCAACACCCGTGCGAGGGGCGGGACAGGCTGTCATCGCCGGACAGCGAGGGGGCTCCTAGAGGAAGGGCATGTCCTTCCCCCTCCGAGCCTCCATCTGCGTCGGCACCGCGCTGTTCCTGACCCACTGCGCGCACCGCCCCACCCCTGACAGCTCCGCCGCGTCCGCGAAGGCGCCCGCGCTGCCCGCGCCCGACCCCAGCTTCAAGGTGAAGCGGTACAGCACGGTCGTCGGCTGGCCGGAAGGCAAGCGCCCCACGGCCCCGGAGGGCTTCGAGGTGACGCGCTACGCGGATGGCCTGCGCAACCCGCGCTGGACCTACGTGCTGCCCAACGGCGACGTCCTGGTGGCCGAGGCCAGCTCCGAGTTCAAGAGCGAGGAGGACAAGGAGGAGTCCATCCAGTCCGGCAAGGTGCGCTCGCAGAACCTGGGCCACAGCGCCAACCGCATCACCCTGCTGCGCGACGCGGACCGCGACGGCACGCCCGAGGTCCGCGAGGTGTTCCTGGCGGGCGTGAAGCAGCCGCTGGGCATGCTGCTGTTGGGCGACCGCTTCTACGTGGCCGGCACGGACGCCGTCTGGCGTTACCCGTACACGGCCGGCGAGACATCGCTGAAGGCCCCTGGTGAGAAGATCCTGGAGCTGCCGGCGGGCGGCTACAACAACCACTGGACGCGCAACCTGCTGGCCAACGCGGACGGTTCGAAGCTCTACGTGTCCGTGGGCTCCGCGAGCAACGTGGCGGAGCACGGCCTGAAGGAGGAGGAGCGCCGCGCCAACATCCTGGAGATCAACCCGGATGGCACGGGCGAGCGCATCTACGCGAGCGGCCTGCGCAACCCCGTGGGCATGGGCTGGGCCCCGGGCACGCGCACGCTGTGGACGGCGGTGAACGAGCGAGACGACCTGGGCGAGGACCTGGTGCCGGACTACCTCACGCACGTGGAGGACGGCGGCTTCTACGGCTGGCCCTACGCATACTTCGGAGCGAACGAGGATCCGCGCATGGCGGGACAGCGGCCGGACCTGGTGGCGAAGACGCTGGTGCCGGACGTGCCACTGGGTTCCCACACCGCGTCGCTGGGCCTGGCGTTCTACGAGGCCCAGGCGTTCCCGCAGAAGTACCGGGGCGGCGCGTTCATCGGACAGCACGGCTCGTGGAACCGCGCGGAGCTGTCCGGCTACAAGGTCGTGTTCGTGCCGTTCAAGGACGGAAAGCCGTCCGGCCCGCCGGAGGACTTCCTCACGGGCTTCATCGCCGACGCGGCCCAGGCCCGGGTGCATGGCCGGCCGGTGGGCGTCACCGTGCTGCCGGACGGCGCGTTGCTGGTCGCGGATGACGCCAGCAACACGCTGTGGAAGGTGACCGCGAAGCGCTGAAGGGCAATGCCTAGCAGCTGGTGCAGACCGGCCGGATGTTCTGCCACGAACCGCAGCCGTTGGGGCCGCAGCACGTCATGTAGAGCGTGCCGCTCCGGCCGTAGGAGCCGTTCGGCCAGCTGCCGTCGCCGCCCACCTCGCGACACGCGGCGCAGGTCGAAGACCAGATGACCTGCTCCGCCAGGGATTCATCGAAGGCACAGTCGGGCGTCTTGCCAATGCCCTGCTCCACCTGCGCCGCCTCACCGGTGGACGGCGACGCCTCCGGCTCCGACGCCGGACCACAGGCGGAGAGGAGGCCTACGGAGAAGGTCGCCAAAAACAAACCACGGATCATGTTTCGCATGCAGGAGGCTCCAGGTGACGGAGGCGAAAATGCCTCGCGTCTCCATAGTCCGGCAGAAAGCGATATCCTGCGCAACCGGGACGTTTGACTTTGATTCCGCTGTTCCTTTCCTGCCCCGGTGCTCGCAATGACACGCTTTCGTCCGTTGGTGGTGTTCCCTTTCCTGGCGCGGTGGAGTCTGGGTCTCGCCCTGGTCACGACGGCCGGAGCCTGCCGCTCCGAGCCCCAGGCCGAAGCACCGCCCGCACCCGCGCGGACCGCCGCGCCGGAGCCGGCCACGGAGCTGCATGGCGTTGGGAGTGTCGAAGGCGTGGATGCCGCGTATGACCGCGCCCGTCAGCCCGCCCGGTTCGTGGCCGCGTTGGGGCTTGCTCCGGGACAGCGAGTGGCGGACGTCGGTGCGGGGCTGGGGTACTTCACGCAGCGGCTCGCGGAGGCGGTGGGCCCCACGGGCCAGGTGGTCGCCACCGACATCAACGACGAAGCCATCCAGCGGCTGCGCGCGCGGGTGCTCGGACGCAAGAACATCGAGGTGCGGAAGGTGGCGCCGGACGCGCCGGGACTCGAAGCGGGCGCGTACGATCTGATCCTCCTCTCGGAGGTGGATCACTTCTTCGGGGACCGGGTGGACTACCTCACCCGGCTGCGTCCCGCGCTCACGCCCCAGGGCCGCATCGCGGTGACGCACCTCAGGGCCATGCGCCCCCCACTCGTCGCCGCCGCGCAGACCGCGGGCTACGCCATCGCCTCGGAGTACGGCGACCTGCCGGACCACTACCTGCTCTTCCTGCGGCCCGCCGTGAGCCCCTGACGGCGGCCCCAACCGTCCAGAACCCAGGCCTCCGCACGCGCGAGCGTCCACTCCCCGGCAGTCCCCGGCCCCCGTCCGCCAACAGGACCGCCGCGCTCCGGTGAGCGCCCTACCCTTCCGCCGCGCGAACGCAACGGACGCGGCACGGTGCCGCGCCGCGCATGGGGAGACAGAACGCCATGGGTATCAGCAAGGGCAGTGCGCAGTGGAACGGCGGGTTCAAGGACGGCAAGGGCTCCATGAAGCCCGGTCATGCCGCGGAGGTCCTCTTCTCGGTCGGCACCCGCTTCGAGGGACAGCAGGGCAGCAACCCGGAGGAGCTCATCGGCGCGGCGCTCTCCGGCTGCTTCTCCATGGCCCTGTCCGTGGGACTGGAGAAGGCGGGCCTGAAGCCCACGCGCATCCAGACGAACGCGGACGTGCACCTGGACAAGCAGGGTGACGGCTTCGCCATCACCACCATCGACCTCGTCACCGAGGCCACCATCCCCGGCGCCAACGACGCCCAGTTCCAGAAGATCGCCGAGGAGACCAAGAAGGGCTGCCCCGTCTCCAAGGCGCTCGGCGGCGTGAACATCACGCTGAAGGCGAAGCTCGCGACCTGACGGACCTCGGGCCGGCCTTCAGCCGCCGGCGCACGCGTCGCGGCAGTCCTGCCGGCACGCGACGACCTCGGGCGTGTTGCCCACGCAGGTCGCGTAGCACTGGCTCAGGCACGGCGTGAGCTCATGCTCCGTCGTGCCGGGCTCTTCCCCGGCCGGGTCCTGCGCCTCGAACGGAGGGTCTTCCGCCGGAGGGGCATCCGCGGGGCCACAGGCCGCCAGGAGGCATCCCGCCGTGGCCAGGGCCATCATCCATTTCCGCCGCATGTGCCACCCCTCCTGCTGGACGGTGAAGACTTCACTCTAGCCGCGAAAGCCGTGGAAGAATCCGCGCCCGTGGCCGATTCGCCCACCAGGAGGTCTTCTGCGCAGGTGGGTGAGACGGACGATGTCACGGACGCGGTTCGGCGCGCGACGCGGGGGGAGTCGTCCGCCTTCAGCGAGCTATACCGTCGTACCCGCCCCTTGGTGGCCCGGCTGGTCGCGGGTTTCGGCACATTGGATCCCGACGAGGCGGAAGACGTCCTCCAAGAATCCTACGTGCGGGCGTTTCGGGGGTTGCCCCAGCTGAAGTCGGCGGGGGCCTTCACCCCGTGGTTGTTGACCATCGCGCGCAACCGGGCGCGCACGCGGCTGGAGCGCCGCAACCTGCTCCATCGGATGGAGGAGGAACTGGCGGACCCGACGCCGGAGACAGTGCCTGCCCTGCCTCCCACGCTCCAGGTGGAGCGGGACATCGAGGTGGTGCGGCAGCTCATCGCGGAGCTGCCCGAAGGCGAGGAGAAGAAGACCGTGCAGCTCTTCTACATCGAGGGTCAGCTCTCCGCGCGGGAGATCGCCGAGAAGCTCGGCGTGGGAAAGAGCACGGTCACCATGCGGCTGGAGCGGTTTCGCGGGCGCATCAAGCGCGAGCTCCTCCTGCGGGTGCTCGCCGGACGGTGGGATTGAAGCCATGAGACACCTGGATGCCACCGCGATGGCCGAGCTCGCCGGGCGCGACCCCGCCGCCGTCGCCTGGTTCCGTGAGCACCTGGCCTCGCCCTGCGAGGTCTGTGAGACGTTCCTCGCCACACACGCGGATCCGCTCGATGGGCGGACGGACGCGCTGCTCCTGGCGCTCGCGCCCACGAGGAAGGCCGAAGCGGAAGTCGTCCCGCTGCGCTCCCCTCCCCGCGCCCGCCGCTTCGCCCCGCCGTCAGGCCGCTACCTGGGATGGATGGCCGGCGCGATCGCGGCCTCCTTGCTGATGGTGGTGCTGGTGCCTCTGGTGAAGGGGCCCGCGCGAGGTGCCAGCGAGTGGACCGGTGAGAAGGGCCCGGGCCGCATCTCCCTGGAGCTGGCCGTGGTCGCGCGGAGCACCGACGGCGTCCTGCGCCGGCTGGACTCCGGGGCGGACGTCACCAGCGACGAGGTGCTGCTCCTGCGCTACCACGCCACGGAGTCCGGCACCGCGCTGCTCTACCAGCAGCAGGAGCAGCAGGCGCCGGAGCTGCTTGGCCGCTTCCCCCTGACGGCGGGCACCCACGACCTGGAGGGCCCGGACGGCCTCGCGGGCGTGAGCCTGGAGTCGGACGAGGGCCGGCTGTCGCTGGCGCTGGTGGCCTTCGCTCCCGGTGAGCCCGCCTCGGAGCAGGACGCACTCGCCGCGCTCGCCGCGGACGGCAGCCCGGATGCACGCCCGGGGACCGTGGTGAGGTTCGACGTGCGGGTCCAATCCGGTCAGACTCTGGCCCCGTGAGGCGCCTCCTTCCCCTGCTGCTCGTCCTCCTCTCCGCCTGCGCGGGTCCGTCCGCCACGGCCGGAGACAAGGGCGGGCTCGTGCCGCTGCGGCTCGACGCCGCGGACCTGTCACGTGCATACACGCCCCGGCGGCTCGCGCTGCTCGTGGGCGTGTCATCCTTCGATGATCCGCAGTGGCGCGCCCTGCGCTTCTCTTCCAAGGACGCCAGCGACCTGGCCGCGGCGCTGAAGGACCCCGCGCGAGGCCACTTCGACCAGGTGCGCGTCCTCACGCGCCCGGAGGAGACGACCCGCGACGCCATCCTCGCGGCGCTCCGGCAGCTGCGGCGTGAAGCCACCCGGCCCGACGACGTGGTGATGGTGTACCTGTCCGCGCACGGCACGCTCGCGCGCGACGGCCGCGGGGAGCTCACGCGCTACCTCGTCACGCGAGACGCGTCCTACCGCGCCATTCCGCAGACGGCGCTCTCCATGGACGCGCTGAAGGCGGAGTTCGAACAGCTGCCCAGCCGCAGGCGCCTGCTGGTGTTGGCCACCTGCCACAGCGGCAGCGGCAAGTCGCTGCTGCCCCACGAGCTGGAAGTGGAGCTCGCGGGCATCAAGTCCGGCTTCTACGCGCGGCCGCTGGAAGAGTCCTCCCGGGCCTCCATGGTGTTCGCCGCCAGCGACTGGGGCGAGACGGCGCGCGAGGACGAGGGCCTGCGCAACGACATCTACACGTACTTCCTCATCGAGGGCCTGGGCGGCGCGGCGGACCGCAACGCGGACGGCGCCGTCACCGCCACGGAGGCGCACGACTATTCGCGCCGCCGCACCTTCACCTTCACGGAGGGACGCCAGCGGCCGTCCGCCGAAATCATGGAGGTGGGCGCGGATCCGGTCATCCTCGCCGGCCGCATCGACCGCACGGGCCAGCCGGAGCTCTTCTCCTACAACCCGCGCCTGGACGGCTTCCTGCTCAAGGTGGACGGAGAGCCGCGCCTGGAGCTGCCGGGAGGCGCGGCGGTGGGCCCGGGCAAGCGCACGGTGGAGCTCACCAAGGGCGACGCCGTCCTCGTGCGGCGCGAAGTGGACGTGGCCCGGGGCGAGCGCCTGCCGCTGGAGCGCCTGCTGTCGGACGCCATCCCGCGCCGCGCGCTGTCGCTCGTGGGCGGGATGATGTCCTTCGCGGACGGCAGGAGCCGGCGCGAGCTCTTGCCCGCGGCGCCCCAGGTGGGCGTGGTGCTGCGGCTGGAGGACCTGCCGCTCCAGGACCTGGGCCTGATGCTGGACCTGGGGCTGGGACGTGGGCGCCAGAAGCTCCAGGTGGCGCCCGGCAGCGAGGTGCCCTTCGGCTACACCACGTTCACGCTGGGCGCGGCGGTGCCGTACCTGTGGCGCTGGGAGCGCCTGACGCTGTTCGCGGGCCCGCGTGTGGCCGCGCTGTACCTGGGCAGGTCTTTCGATGTGGAGGCCTATTCGGGAGGCCAGCGCTACTTCACCGTCAGCCCCGGTGTGGTGGGCGGACTGGCGTGGCGCCTGGGGGAGCGGTTGGAGCTCACCGCCCAGGGTCACGGGATGCTGACGTACGTGGTGGTGGACGGGCAGGGACAGGCCGTGGGCTTCATCGGCGGAAACGCCGGCGTGGGGTACCGCTTCTGATGCGCCGCCAATGCCTGTTCCTGACGCTGTCGTCGCTCGGCCTCCTGGGCCTGGGCGCGTGCGGAAGCCTGGACAACGAGCCCTTCCGCGCGGGCACCGTGCGCGGCCGGCTCACGGAGTTCGACCCCGCCGTCGCGCTGGTGTCCGTGGTCGGCGCGCCCGGCGTGCGCAGCGGCGTGGACGCGCAGGGTCGCTTCACGCTGGAGGACGTGCCCGCCGGCCCGGCGGAGCTCTTCATCCTGGCCACCGCGGACAAGGCCGAGCGCGTGACGCTCACCGTGCAGGGAGGCCAGTCCGTGGACGTCCCGGACGTCTCGCCGCGCGCCGCCGGCACCTTCTTCGTGAAGCTCCATGTCCGGGGCAGCCGGAAGGTGACGGACGCGAAGGCCTCCGTGGACGGCACGCCCATCGAAGCTTCCGGGTTTGATGACAAGGACCCCGCCCGCCTGGGGCCGCTGCCGGAGGGCTGCTACGGCGTGAGCATCTCCGCGCCCGGCTTCAGCTCCACCTCCGCCCAGGACTGCGTGGACGAGGGCAAGCAGACGGTCTTGAACGTGGAGCTCGTCCCCGAGGGCTCCTCCGGCGAGGAGCGCTGCGCGTTGGCGGGCTGTGGCGGTGGTGACAGCCATTCCGCGCTGGATGGCCGCGGCGTGAAACGCCCTGAAGACAGCCATTGAAAATCGTCGCAGGTTCGCGATGGTTTCCGCTGTGAAGAGAGCTTTCCGCAAAGCCACACATATCCAGACCGTCCGTCGCCTCACACTTCGCCGCCCGTCTGGAGTTGTGGCCACCTCGCGAGCACCCGGGTCTTCCTGACAACGAGGCACTCCGCTCCCCAAGCGGCCCCCCACCGCCTCGTTTCACAGGAGGATGACCATGCGTATCCCGACCGCTCGCTCTTCCGCGGCATGGATGGTGTTGTGCGCGACGATGCTGTCCCTGGGCTGCGGAGGCCCCACGGAGGTGGAGGATCCGTCGCTCGCCACGGGCGATGACAACCTGGGGGGCGCCGCCGGAGAAGCGCCCGCCGCGGATGGCGGCACCGAGCCCGGTGGCCTTGGCCGCGTCACCATCTGCCACATTCCGCCCGGCAATCCCGCCAACGCGCACTCCATCACGGTGGGCCTGCCCGCGGTGGCCGCGCACCTGCGCCATGGCGACACGCTGGGCGCGTGCGAAGGCGAAACGCCCACGGATGGCGGCACCAGCGAGCCCGACGCGGGCACGACCGACGGCGGCTCGGGCGGCGACATCGACGCCGGTCCCCAGTGCATCCCCGAAGGCAACGAGTGCTCCCTCGAGGATGGCCAGGAGAACTGCTGCGATTCGCTGTCGTGCCAGGAAGGCCGCTGCTGGCCGGTCATCGGCTGAACAAGCGCTGTGGCCGGTCCGGACGTGGGCAGGTCTTCTGCCCCGTTCATCCCTGATTCCAACAAAGGCTGACCCATGAAGACCCTGCGACACCTGACCTCCACCCTGCTGATGGCCACGGGACTCCTGTTCCTCGCGGCCTGCGGCGACAGCAACGCCCGCGTCACCCTGAAGCTGACCGACGCCCCGGGCGACGGCATCGAGAAGGCCGTGGTGACCATCTCGAAGGTCTACCTGAAGGGCAGCGTGGACAAAGACGAGGGCGGCAAGGGAGACGTGGTGCTCCTGAGCGAGCCCGTCACCACCGACCTGCTCACGCTGGCCAACGACACCGCGGACCTGGTGAAGGACGCGGAGGTTCCGGCGGGCACGTACAAGGAGCTGCGCTTCGTCATCACCGGTGGCTACATCCAGGTGAAGCAGGACGGCGTCAGCCGCATCTTCGCCACCTCCGCCAACTACGAGGGCCTGCCCGAAGGGGCCCAGGTGGACGGCGACCTGCACATGCCGAGCGCCAGCAGCTCCGGCCTCAAGGTGAAGTTCGACAAGGACGCGGACGTCACCATCACCAGCGATGACGACCAGAAGGTCATCCTGGTGGACTTCGACGTGGCGCAGAGCTTCGGCAAGGAGGCCGGCAACTCCGGCAAGTGGGTCATGCGTCCCGTCATCAAGGGCGCGGACCTGGAGTTCTCCGGCAACGTGGAGGTGACGCTGGAGGCGGGCAGCGTGTCCCTGCCCCTGGGCATCACGCAGCTGGGCAGCTTCTCCGCGGTGCTCATCAACGCCGACGGCAGCCGCGAGACGCTGGCCTTCAGCGCCAGCACGGGCACCACCTACGTGGCGGACTTCAAGTACCTGCTGCCCGGCACCTACCAGGTGGATCTGGTGGGGCCGGAGGGCGTGTCCTTCACCACGGACATCACGCGCCCGGCGACCGCGACGGTCAGCTCGGGCGCGGAGTCCGACGTGCACTTCGTGCTGACGTCCTTCGACGTCGAGTAGTCCCTTTCGGGGTTCAGGCCGCCTTCTCGCCCTGCGCCTGGGCGGCCTGGACCTCGAGGGCGATTTCAATCTTCTCGCCCACCAGCACGCCGCCCGCCTCCAGGGCCTGGTTCCACGTCAGGCCGAAGTCGCTGCGGTTGATGGACGTCTTGGCCTCGAACGCGGCCTTGGTGTTGCCCCACGGGTCCTTGGCGATGCCCAGCTGCTCGGCCTCCAGGACGACCTCGCGGCTGATGCCGCGGATGGACAGCTGGCCCGTCACCTTCAGGTGCTTGCCGGAGGGCTCCACCTTCGTGCTCTGGAAGGTGATGGCCGGGAACTTCTCCACGTCGAAGAAGTCCGGCGAGCGCAGGTGGTTGTCGCGCTGATCCACGCCGGTGCTGATGCTCGCCGCCTCGATGGAGACGGACACCGCCGAGGCAGAGGGGTTCGCGTCATCCAGGGTGAGGGTGCCGCCGAACTTCGTGAAGCTGCCGCGCACCTTCGCCACGACCATGTGGCGGACGCTGAAGTGGATGCCCGTGTGCGTGGTGTCGATGTTCCAGGACGTGGTGGCCATGGTCGTCTTCCTTGTCGTGAGCGCCGCGGCAGCGGCGGTGTGTTTCAACGAGGCGTAAGGTAGCGGCCCCCCACGTTCCGGATTAGACGGGACGGACAGGAAGCACTGTTCCACGGCTGGAACAGTCCTCTTCCCGCACGAGGCAAGGGCCATGGACCTCAACGAACTCCTCGTCTTCGCCCGGGTGGTCCAGGCGGGCAGCTTCACGGCGGCGGCGAAGGCGCTGCGCATGCCCAAGTCCACCGTGAGCCGCAAGGTGTCCGAGCTGGAGGAGCGCGTGGGAGCGCAGCTGCTCCAGCGCACCACGCGCACGCTGCACCTGACGGAAGTGGGCCGCGCGTACTACGCGCACTGCGAGCGCATCGTCGCGGAAGCGGAGGCCGCGGAGCTGGCGGTGACGCGCCTGCAGGCGGGGCCACAAGGCCTGCTGCGCGTGACGACGCCCCTGTCCGTGCATTTCCTCGCGCCCCTGGTGGCGCGCTTCATGGAGCAGTACCCGGACGTGCAGGTGGAGCTGCTCTGCACGGACCGCGCGGTGGACCTGATGGAGGAGGGCTTCGACCTGGCGGTGCGCGCCGGCCGGCTGCCGGACTCGTCGCTGATGGCACGGCGGCTGGGGGACATCGAGTGGCTCGTGGTGGCTTCGCCCGGGTATCTCCAGGCACGGGGTGCACCGAAGACGCCTGCGGACCTGGCGAAGCACGACTGCCTCTTCTTCGGCAAGACGGTGCAGGGAAACGTCTGGACGCTGCATGCGGGCGGGCGCTCCGTCGACGTGAAGGTCTCCGGGCGGCTGGTGGTGAACGAGCCGGACATGCTGCGCGCGGTGACGACGTTGGGCGCCGGGGTGGCGCTCATCCCGGGCCAGCAATGCATCGAGGACCTGGCGTCCGGGAGGCTCCAGCGCGTGCTGCCGGACTGGAGCTCCACGGGCGCGCCGGTGCACGCCGTCTACCCGCCCACGCGCCACCACGTGCCCAAGGTGATGGCCTTCGTGGAGGTGCTGCGCGAGCACTGGCCCCAGAACCACGAAGCACTCAAGCGGGCGAAGCGCTGAGACAGTGCCGGCGTTTCGTTCCGCGGATGGAACGATGTGTCCCGAGGTTCGTGTCTGGCCAGGTGGCGTTCGGAAGCGCATGTTGTGTCTCGAAAGGAAGCACACACCATGATGAACGTTCGCCCTTCCGAAGCACGCGGTCACGCCAACCACGGCTGGCTGGATTCGCATCACACCTTCTCGTTCGCGAGCTACTTCGACCCCGACAACATGGGCTTCCGCGCCCTGCGCGTCATCAACGAGGACCGCGTGCAGGCCGGCGAGGGCTTCGACACGCACCCGCACCGGGACATGGAGATCATCACCTACCCGCTCAGCGGCGCCATCGCGCACCGTGACAGCACAGGAGGCCAGGGGCTCCTGCGAGCCGGTGAGGTGCAGCGCATGACGGCCGGCACGGGCGTGATGCACAGCGAGATGAACGGCTCCAACGAGGACGTCCACTTCCTGCAGATCTGGATCATCCCGGAGAAGAAGGGCCTGAAGCCCGAGTATGAGCAGAAGTTCTTCCCGGAGAAGGACCGGCAGGGACGCTGGCGCGTGGTGGCCAGCCCCGACGCCCGCGACGGCAGCCTCACGGTGCACCAGGACGTGGTGCTCAACAGCACGCTGCTGAGCCCGGGAGAGAAGGCGGAGTACACGCTGCCCAAGGGGCGTCACGCCTGGGTGCAGATTGCACGCGGCAGCGGCACGCTCAACGGCGTGGCCCTGAAGGCCGGTGACGGAGTCGCCGTGTCCGACGAGTCGAGCCTCGTGCTCACCGCCTCCGAGCCGCTGGAGGCCCTGCTGTTCGACCTGGCCTGATGCGGCGGCCACGAAGAAGGCCCCCGGATCCCTGAGTGGATCCGGGGGCCTTGTCGTTTCTACGGCGTGAACGAAGTGGGGTTCGGAACGGGAGGGATGGTGACGGCCTGGCCGTACACCAGCATGTTGCCCGTCACGGTGCCGGTGGCGTTGAGCTTCGTTGCATCCAGCAGCGTTCCCCGGATGTTCTGCGCGTTGAACGTGCAAGGAGACGAGGACGAGCAATCATAGGCGACGAGCTTCGCGCCATTGCTGGAGTACACGGCGATGTCCTTCGCGGTGGTGGCGCCGGAGTGCATGAAGAAGTGGCCGTCGCGAGGCTGGTAGCTGCTGACGTTCTCGACGCGGGGGCCGGGCGTGACGGACTGCCACAGGCGGAAGTTGCGTTTGCACTCGGCGGCGACGGTGTTGCGGATGAGCATGTTGCGCACCTTGGTATCGACGCAGCCGTCCTCGCTGCCGCGGAGGTAGCTGTCCTCCAGGACGACGTCACTGGCGGAGCTCTCCCCGTCGATGCCATCCCCTTGCGTGTAGCCCGTCTGCATGCCGGTGACGTTCATCACCGTGGCCCGGCGCAGGGTGACGTTGTTCGTGGTGTCGTAGAGGGCGATGCCCACGGGGTAGTCACTCCCCTGCCCTCCAATCTGGTCCGGCTCCATGTCGATGTAGACGTCCTCCACGAGCGACTGGTTCGTCCCGGACGCGAGGAAGATGCCACCGCGAGTGAACTGGAGGATCATCGCGTCGCGGATGGTGAGGTCGGTAAAGGCAGTGGAGCTGGAGCGCTCCACGTCCACGCAGGTGGCCACGTTCTCCGCGCGGAACTGGCTGAGCGTGACGTGAGCCACGGACGTCGCGGCCTTGAAGCTGAAGCAAGTGCCCACGTGGAGGAACTCCAGGTTGTGGAACACGAGGTTGCTGGCCTTGACCGTGAAGGCCACGGGTCCTGTCTTCGCGCGAGTGGAAGCCTGGAAGGTGGACTGGAACACGGGCCGTCCCGCCACACCCTTGATGGTGACAGGAGCGCCCAAAGCGCCGCCCTGGGACACGGTGGTGCCGGTGCCGTAAGTGCCGCCATGGATGCACACCGTGCCGCCGGGACCCACCGCCTGGATGAACGCGTTGAGGTTGGAGAGCGTGCCCGCCGACTGCGCCGTCAGGCCGTCCTTGGAGCCTGCCCCCGTGACGGTGATGTGGCGGACGGAGGAGCCGGAGCACTCGTCCGCGGTGGGCGTGGCGGACAGGCCGTTCGAGTACCCGGAGGTCGTATCGCTCGTGGAGCCCTTGATGCGCACGACGAACTCGTACTTCGTACCGTTGGTGAGACCGGTGACGGCGAGGGTTGTCGTCTGAACCCCTGCGCTCCGGTAGCTCCACGAACCGGAGCCCACGCGGTAGCGGACCTGGTAGCCCTGCGTGCCCGCGGGGCCTGCGGTCCACTTCAGGGTCACCTGCCCATTGCCGGGGACGGCTTCGAGCAACGTCGGGGCAGCCAGGGCCGCCTGGGAGACCTCACCGGTCTCATCCAGGTCCAGCGTCAGGTCCTCCTGCGGCCCGCAGGCGAGGGACAGCAGGAAGGAGCCGGCGAAACACAGCACACGGTGTCGGACTGAGGGGAATTTCTTCATTTCCCCGTTTTATCAGGGGTCCTACTGGATGCGGTAGGATCAGGCGTGGCCGTGGATGCGGTGCGCGCAGCTCTGACGGCGGCCTACGGCAATGTCATCACAAAGCCACGGCCTCTCAGCCTCAGCCGCCCCACCGGACGCGGTAGGAGCAAGCGTGGCCGTCAAAGTCGAAGGGCTCCACGCGAAGATTCTTCGCGCCGGCCTTGGCCAGCCCCGCTTCGATGAGGCCGCGCAGGTAGCCCGGGTTCCCGTTGCACTCGTTGACGCGGATGATGTGGTGCCCGGGGCCTTGGGTGAGCAGCTCCGACCGCATGTAGTTGTTGACGGTGGAGAAGCTCTCCTGGATGCGGACGACGACGCGCTCGGGCCCGAAGATGGGCCACATGGACACGAGCGACTTGCCGAGCACGGTCTGCTCCATCCCCTGGATGATGCCGATGCCCAGGCGCCGGTAGCCCTCGCCCACATCGAGCTGCGGATACAGGTGCTCCGCGGTGACACGCAGGGCCTCCGCGAAGATCTTCCGAGGGGTGTGATGCGGAGACTGAGCGTCCAGGTCCAGGCCCACGTCCTTCAGCTTGATCCGGAGCTCCGGAGTGAGCCGGTCACCGATGGAGCGGAACACCCCCTCCACCGTGTGGCGATAGACGATCTCTTCTTCCACGAAACACCCCGGCCCAAACCCGGCGGTCCCATTCCGCCGTGTCGCCAAGAAGCGTACCCCATCCCGCCGACAAATCCGAAGCCCCCCCAGTTCTAAGACCCGGGTCTGAGACGTCCCACTGATGTTTCAGAGCTGGCCATGCTGTTTAACAATGCGTGTATTTCGTGATTTCGATGACTCAGCCGGGTCCGAGCGACCTCGGCGTTCCCTTAGAGCCTGTTGAAACGGAGCGAGCGAGCCAGGGCGTTGAAGAAACAAGATGCCGGACCTCCCACTGCCCTCGCGCACGCCGTATCCGAGCGAACTGACGGCCGAGCAGTGGGCCCTTATCGAGCCGTTCGTTGGCGCCGTAGGTGGCGGCCCCAAGGAGCAGGTGCACCCGCGCCGTGAGGTGGTAAATGCCATCCTCTACGTGACGCGGACGGGCGTGCAGTGGCGCTTTCTGCCGCACGACCTGCCCGACTGGCAAAGCGTCTACCACTACTTCCGACTGTGGAAGAAGGATGGCACGTGGAAGCGCGTGCACGATGCACTGCGCGGCAAGGTGCGCCAGGTACAGGGGCGTGAGCATGAGCCCACCGCTGGAATCATGGACAGCCAATCGGTGAAGGCGTCCGAGGAAGCCGACAGCCGAGGCTACGACGCGGGCAAGCAGGTGAAGGGCCGCAAGCGCCACCTGCTCATGGATGTGCTGGGGCTGGTGCTGGTGGCCTGCTGGTGCTGGTGGCCTGGGTGACGACTGCCGACGTACAGGACCGGGATGCCGCGGCAGGTGCGGTGCTGCCACGTGCCTCCGAAGACTTTCCCTCGTTGAACTGAACAAGGTCTGGGCGGATGCGGGCTACCAGGGGCCTGTCGTGGCGGACGCCGCGAAGGAGGCTGGGTTGGAGGTGGAGATCGTCCGGCGCGCCGAGGAGGACAAAGGCTTCGTCGTGCAGAAACGCCGCTGGGTGGTGGAGCGCACTAACGCGTGGCTGACGCGCCAGCGGTGACTGGCTCGCGACTACGAGCGTCACGAGCACTCGTCCGAAACCTTCATCCACATCGCGATGACCGGCCTCATGCTGCGCCGCCTCGCGTAGCGCTCAATTCAACAGGCTCTGAGCACGAAGACGACGGCCTTGAGCGCCGCCCTGTCGTCAGCACGAGGACGGCCCAGCTTCTCCTTGGGCCGGGGCGGAGGCAGCAGCGGCGCCACGCACCGCCAGAAGGCGTCGAGAACGAGTTCGCGGACCATGCTCCTCAAGCGGGATACGGTCCTTGATCCTGGCCAGTCCGGTCCGCACTTTCGTTAGGCGCTGCTGGCTTTGGGCATCACCATCTGGCGCCGCGCATTCCTAGCGAATTATGTTCTTGGCGAATTGCGCGGGCTTCGGTGCTACCTTTCGGACATGCATCCTCTCCCCATAGAGCCGCCGAGGAACAGAAGCGATTACGACGTGGATCCCCGCCCCCTCAGGTGCAGGCGACTACAGCTACGCTGAGCACCTGCCCGGATATTAGCTTTACATGCCCCGCAGCCCCGTCCCTTTCGGCCCACGCTTCACTGAGCACCTCAAAGCCAAGACGCAAACCAAACACACAGCCACTCCGCAAGCATGAAAAAACTCACATCAATACAGGTCACCAATCTTTTCGGCTACCTCAACCACGAAATCAACCTGGAAGAGGAACGAGGCATCACCATCTTGCATGGAGCCAACGGCACCGGAAAAACGACCATACTCAGAGCAATCGAGCAACTATCCCGCTCCATACCTCAATTCCTAATGAACGTAAACTTCAAAAACATCAAACTCTCGTTCCACGACAAAAGCAGCATGGTCGTAAGAAAGGACGACAAACAGCTCACAATAGACCTCTACCAGGGAGGCAAGCAAACCAACACAGTAAACACAAAGTCAATCTACCCAAAACACGGCTTCGACCTTCTGCCGCGCTATATTCATGAAATAGAAACAGCAAACACGCAGACGACAATTTGGCAAGCCACCCCTAGCGCCGACGCCGGAATCTGGGCCCTCGAAGAGGATCCCTACAACCTGGAACTCAGCCGCATAGTATCACGCCAAAGCACCAACATTCCTCCCTGGCTCACTCTGTTCTGGAAAAACTTCGAATGCACACTAATTGAAGAACAACGCCTCCTTCGCATCATCGAAGAACGAAAGCGCGGGCGGCCACTATTCAAGAGAGTTGTTGAAGATTACGCAGATGCATTGCGTGCGAAATTCAAAGATGCCCTCAGCGCTTACGCCGAACATTCCCAACAACTCGATCGTACATTTCCTAGACGAGTAATTGAGGCTCTTGAGAGCGCTCCGCCGCCTCCCGATGCGCTTACGGCCCGCCTGGAGCGCATTGAAAAAAGACGCCAAGAGCTACACTCAGCCGGCCTTATAGAAAAAGAGACAGCCCTTACTTGGTTTGACTACCAAAAACTCTCACGAGGAGAGGTCGCAACAACATTATCGGTCTACGCAGCGGACACCGAAAGCAAGTTAAATAAATTCGATGAGATACACAAAAAAATAACAACCTTTGAGAATCTAATAAACTCCCACCTAACACACAAAACTGCAAGGCTATCCAAGGATTCCGGCTTGGAATTCACCATCTCCAACACCGGAGCAAAACTAGATCCAGCTTCTCTTTCTTCAGGCGAGCAGCACATGCTTGTCTTGTTCTTTGAGCTTATTTTTGGTCGCTTCCAGCCGGGACACTTGGTCTTAATTGACGAACCAGAGCTTTCCCTCCATCCCGCTTGGCAATTGCGATTCATTGACGATCTCGAGAAAGTGCGAAGCATCAACAAGGTAGACTTCATCCTTGCTACGCACTCTCCTCAAATTATTGGCAACAAGTGGTCGCTTACGCGAGAGCTTTCAGTTTGAGAAGACCATGAAAGACTCCATAACACCTCACACGATTGCCAATCTAGCCGTAATGCTCCGAGCCGCCCAGTCAGGAAAGAAACCAATACTCCTTACGGAAGGCGAAACAGACGAACTAATACTGCAGCATATGTTTGGCGAACGCATACAGATTGTCCCAGCACATGGGAAATTCTTGGCCAGCGAAGGGGCAAAAGTTCTTCATGACGAAATGGGACATCGCGATTGGTTTCTGGCCATTGTTGATGCGGACTTTGACCATATCCTAGGCATTGAGTTCGGACATCCAGCGATCCTTGTAAGCGAGTCCCACGACTTCGAGTGCGAGTACTTGAAGACGCGTGCCTTGGAAAAGACACTTCGCGAGCATGGTTCGGCAGAGAAACTGGCACGTACCCTTAAGCTTCCAGCCGACACACAGTTCTCTATCTTCGCCTCACACGTTCGGATGGAGATTCATAAGCCGGCAATGATTCTAGGCGCACTCCGCCTTATCAACATCAAGGACCAGTTAAATCTGGATTTCAAAAAGCTTCGCCACGAGAAACTGCTTGAGCCAAAAACAATCGAACTTGACGAAAAGAGCCTGATTGAATCGATCAAACAGCACAACCCAGGTAAAAAAATAGACACAAAACAACTGACAACCAAAATTAAACTGGTTCTCGGCGAGAATCACGATCCATGGCAACTCTGCCAGGGTCACGACTTGGTAAAGATTTTTTGCCTGGGACTGCGACGAATGTGGAGTTCGAGCAGCCGAGACCTGGATTCAATTGAGTCATCACTAAGACTATCATTTGAATCTGCCTTTCTGCTACTCAGCCACTCCGGGAGGCTTTTGGTTTCCTTTATTGAGAAATTCGAAAATCAGGCTTCAGTCCATTAAGCAGATCGTCATCGCAAACCAGGTCAATACCTACCGTTACTAAACGGCCTTGCGCGATGAGCATCGAAAGCCGAGCAGCGGGAGTGGCTTGCCCTCTCCTGCTTCCATTGGCGAGACCAGCATCCGAGAGGCCAAGAGGTTTCATCATCTGGAGGCGTGGCTGGTCTGCTAACAGCACCTGCCGGGTCGTGGATCGCACGCAGGCATGGAAGACCCAGCTTCACAGGCCTCGAGTCCGCGATGAACGCAGGGACGGCATTCACTTCAGGTTCCTCGTCTTTGGCTGCTGCGTCATTCTCCTTCGCCGCCTCTGTCCTGATACTTGTTAGCGACTGTTATGCAGAGCGACTGGGAAGCACGGGAGCGCGCCTGACTCACGGCTCGGATGAATCCGTCGGTGGTCGCGGGTTGAATTTGCGTGAGCAGACTGGAGCTGAGTGAGGAGCAGAGGAGCGAGCTTGAGGCGTGCTTCCGCACGACGGAGGACCGCCGCTTGCGTGAAAGGTGCCAGTCGGTGCTGATGACGGCCCGGGGCCGCCCTCAGCAGCAGATTGCCGAGGACCTGGGCACCACGACGCGCAACATCCAGCGCTTCCTGGCTCGCTACCGAGCAGAGGGGATGGAAGGGCTGAAGATTCAATGGGCGCCGGGCAAGACGCCCCTCATCCCGAAGGAACTGGCCCCCACCATTCTGGACTGGATACGCCAGGGCCCCCGGGCCTGCGGCCTCAAGCGCGCGAACTAGACGCACGTCGCCCTGGCTGACTTCCTCCATCAGCAAACGGGCATTCGTGTGCGCGAGACGGCCATGGGCGATTTCTGCCGCCGCCATGGTGTGCGCCTCTACCGGCCCACCTACCGCTTCCTACGGGCAGACCCGGTTCGCCAGCAGCAGGCTCGGCAGGAGTTGAGCGAAAAAAACACCAGGCCGAGCGAGGCTCCATTGTCCTGCTGAGCCAGGACGAGGCGCGGTTTCCCATGGTGCCGACGCTGACGGCCACCCTGGCCCTCAAAGGAGAGCGCCCCGTCATCGGCACCCGCGACTGCAAGGACGTGGTGCACACGTTTGCCTCGGCCAATGTCACCACCGGCGAGGTGACGAGCCGACTGTACGGCAGCCGCACTCAGAAACGCCGCAGGGATGGGCTGTCGAAGACGAAGCGGATGCAGGTTGCCTTTGCCCACCACCTGCTCGACGTCGCACGGGCCTACCCCGCCAACGAGTATCCCGAAGTGGTCCTCATCATCGACAACGCGCCTTGGCACCGCGGACGGCCGGTGGACTGGGCTTTGGGGCGCTACCCACACCTGACGCTGTACCGGCTACCTCCCTACAGTCCGCAACTGCAGCCCATTGAGCGGCTGTGGCGTCCTCTGCGCCAGCGCGCCACGCACAACCTCCTCTTCGACGAGCTGACAGAGCTTCAGTACGCACTGCGCTCGGGGCTGGGCTACTACCGCGCCCGGCCCCAGGTGGTGCTCAATCTTCTCGGCTCCTTCTGGCTCCCGACCCAATCAGCCGAGGCGTGAATGAGGCCGTGACACACAACAGAACCACCTAACTGCTTGCATTTAATTATGGTCCGCCATGGTGGCTAAGTCCGAATCTCCATTGCCACCTCATGGTGCCGGCGGGCGGCCATGGACAGCCGTCGCCGCCAAAGTTTCGCCGTGAAAGAGCCTGAAACCAAGGAGCCCTGGTGTTCGTGGACACTCCCAGGGTCAATGGAAACCGCATCGGCCTGAAAGGGCTAGCGGGTTTCCCTGACATCGGCCTTCGACTCGGCGTGGCGTGACAGGAATTGTCGGCGTTTGGTAGACCCTCCCGCCCGGGGGGCCATGGACAGACAGTCCTGCTTGCGCCCAACCATGGAGACGCCGAATGCGTACGCCGTCACTCCTTGCAGCCGAGCATCATTCCGCAAAGTCTTTGTCCACGCAGCAGGGAAACCAGCTCAGCCATGAGCTCTGGTCGCTCGTCCAGCGAGGCCTCGTCTACCCTTCGCCCTACGCCGTGTTCGCCACGTTCTGGCGCACTCCGGGCGGGACCGGCGAGCCGCTGACCCGGGCGCTCCTCCAGACGCTGATGCGGGACGTGCGCGAGGAGATCCACACCCATTACGGGAGCGCCAATAGCTCGGCTATCGTCGGAGTGGGCTTCCGGCTCTGGCAGGAGTGGTGCGCCGAGGACGGGACCGACCTTCCCGAAGGCATGAAGCTGGCCTTCCCGGAAGAGTCCTCGCCGGCCTGGCGCTCCAACGTGTTCTCCCGCTCGAACGGGACGTTCGTCGACTCGCAGGGCGACCTGTGGTTCCACATCAAGTCCGACGAGGAGTCCCACTGCGACGCGGTCTTCGAGTTCATTCGCGCGCGGCTGCAGGACCAGGCGCGCTGCGTGCGCTCCGGCCCCCATGACCACCAGAAGGCGGCCACCAAGTCCACGCGCCCCGACAAGCGCGGCGGCAAGGTGCTGGGCTGCCGCTTCGCGGAGAACCTCAACAACCCGTCCGACCCGGTCTCCATCCAGGAGCAGACCCTGGTTGGGTTCGAGGACCCCGCGCACCTGGGCGCCTCCTTCGTGCTCGCGCAGCGCTTCGAGATCAACTGGGAGCACCTGCTGGACATGAGCCCCCAGCAGGTCGAGGACCTGGTGGGACGCACCACCGAGGACATCCTCATCCCCAGCCAGGACCAGCGCAGCCACATCAAGAGCGCCCGCGTGCAGGACGCCCAGGGCAACACGCTGCAGGTGCTCCGGCTGGGATTGCCCTTCGGGCAGGCGAACACGGTGCACAACACGGAACTGCGCGCCAAGGGGGCCAGCCTCCGGGACGAGGCGGGCATCTACTTCGCGGGCTATGCGCGGAGCGTCCGCGCGCTCGAAGCCGTCATGAACCAGCAGATCGGAGACCAGCGCGGCTTCATGCGAGACCGGCTGCTCTCCGAGGTCCGCTCGAACCTGGGTGGCTTCTATTACATTCCCAGCCAGGCGGACCTGGGCCTTGAGCCGGTGAAGCTCCAGAGCGCGGAGCAGCAGGACTGGAAGCGCTTCCCCGGCGTGGACTGGAGCCGGCTGGACCGGCACTTCGACGTGTCCTCGTCGAACGGGTACATGCATTACAACCACAAGAACTACCTGTTCCAGATGGCGACGATGTCCGGAGACAAGCGCCGGACGCACCAGCCTCCGTCCAACCGGGTGCTGCAATTGCTTTCGGACGCCTTCTCCCGATGGCAGGACAACTGGTACGTCAACCGGTCGCAGCAGGAACTGGAGCACCTGTGCGCCTACGTGGCGCGCCAGTACGGCCCCGCGAAGGCCCGGGAGGTCATGGGGCTCTCCGTCGTGGAGCGCATGGGCTGGGCCATCAAGGTCAGCCTGGGCCAGGTCTTCGCCAGCGACGCGTATGGCTTCCGGGGCCGCCGTCAGGACGCGCAGGGCAACTGGTACAACGGCGCGGACACCTATCGCATCCACCCCGTGGAACTCATCGTCGGGGCCCTGCCCAACCTGGGGCTCGGTCAGGGGCGGTATGTCATTGATTACGCGCGCAAGGATGAGGAACTGGGCAACTTCTTCGCGGGGCTGAGCTCCGCGTCGGGCGTGGGCCACCTGGTGCCCGGCTTCCAGCGCGTCCTGGACCGGGGCCTGGGCGGGCTGATGGCGGACGTCCAGGCGCGGCACGACTCGACCCAGGATGAGAGCAAGCGCCAGTTCTACCGGGGCGTCGTGCTGTCCCTGGAGGGTGTGCGCGACAGCTGCCTGGCCTACGCCGCGCTCGCGGGCAAGATGGCCTCGGAGCTGCCCCTGGGGCAGCACGCCGAGCGCGACAACCTGCTGAAGATCCAGGAGCGGATGCAGCGGCTGGCTACGGAGCGTCCCCAGACGATGCTCGAGGCCACACAACTGCTCTTCACGCTGCACGCGGGCCTGCACCTGATTGGCGAGCCCACGGCGGTGGGCCGGTTGGATCAGATGCTCTTCCCCTTCTACGAGCGCGACGTGGCGGCGGGCGTGCTGGACGACGAGCAGGCGCAGGAGATCATCGACTGCTTCTGGGTGAAGCTGGGAGAGAAGGTCCTGCTCAACCGCCAGTTCGTGGAGGACCACCAGCCCTTCGGCAACCTGGCCATGGGCGGGATGAGCGGCAACTACCCGCAGGGCGCAGCGAACAACCAGTGGATCCAGCAGGTGACGGTGGGCGGGACGATCGCGGACGAGACGCCCGGAGAGGGCCGGCCCGCGTACAACCGGGTCACCCTCTTCTGCCTGCGCGCGGCCCGCCGGCTGCCGCTCAACGCGCCGTGCCTGTCATTGCGCGTGCGCAAGGACATCCCGCCCGAGTACCTGCACGAGGCGGCGCTGGCGATCCTCAGCGGCGGCGCCCACCCCATCCTCCTCAGCGACGAGAAGATCATCCCCGGGCTGCTGCACAGCGGTGACGGCGTGGGCCAAGGCACGCAGCCCACCGCGGCCACACCCGTGGCCCAGAAGGCCGGCAGCGCGTGGAGCAGCGAGGTGGTGCTCCAGGCGGCGCGCGACTACGCTTGCGACGGCTGCTACGAGCCGCAGATTGTCGGGCAGAACTGGTTCACGCTGGGCGGCATGACGGCCCTGTCGCCGCTGGAGGCCGCGCTCAACCAGGGCAAGAGCTGGAGCACGGCGGGCCCCATGTACTTCCGCGGCCAGCGCGTGTCCTTCACGTCGCCTCCGCCCTCGGCCATCCAGTCCTTCGAGCAGCTCCAGGACCTGTTCTTCCAGCACCTTAGCTGGATGTACGCGAAGCAGGCGGACGGCATGGTGGGCGTCTTCGGCACCATGAGCGCCGTGTGCCCGTCGCCGTTGCTGTCGGTGTTCGTGGATGACTGCATCGACAAGGGGTTGGACCTCTACGGGGGTGGAGCCCGCTACAACATGGTGGCCCCGTGCATCACGGCCCTCTCCACGGTCATCAACTCGCTGTACGCCATCCGGAAGATGGTGTTCGAACAGGACACGGCGGTGACGTCCCTGCCGGAGCTGGTGGAGGCGCTGCTGTGCGACTGGGGCCACCAGATGAACGAGCCCTTCATCAGCACCTTCGCGGGCCCCGCGCGCATCGAGGCGAAGGCGCAGCGCTACCGGGACCTGCGACAGGTGGCGCTGGCCCAGCCCCGCTACGGCCGCGGCAACGAGGAGGTGGACCGCTTCGGCAACGCCTTCATCCAACGCGTGGCGGAGACGGTGGTGCGCGTCTTCACGGAGCCCGCCGAGCCCACGGCCCAGAAGATGGTGGACCTGGCGAAGAGGTTCGGGACGCCGGAGAAGCCGTTCGGCGGGTTCCAGGTCCAGCCCGGCGCGGGCACCTTCGAGAACTACGTGGAGTTCGGCGCGACCTGCGGCGCCTCCGCAGACGGACGGCGGCTCGGGGAGACGCTGGCCTCGGACCTGAGCCCGTCGCCCAGCATCGCGGATCAGCCGTTGGATCATCAGGAGGAGGGCTTCGTGCGAGCGCTGTCCGGCTACACCGGCGCGGGAGCCGAGGGCTTCACGAGCGGAGCGCCCACGGACTTCAACATCCGCGAGGACTTCCCCGTGGGCTCGCTGGAGCGCGTGCTGCACGCGTTCGCCCAGGGCCAGGGCTCCAACATCCTGACCATCACCTGCGCCAACCCGGAGACCTTCGAGCACGCGTCGAAGGACCCGGAGAAGTACGACGTGCTCCGGGTGCGCATGGGCGGCTGGTCGGAGTTCTTCGTCTCCATGTTCCCGGCCCACCAGGAACAACACCAGCGCCGGCCGCTCAGCACGCCTGACGTGGAGCGCTGATCCGCGGACCGACAGGCGCCGCCGGACGACCGGGGGCGCCTGTCTCAGCCGCGGGCCAGGCGCGAGCGGTACAGCCGCGCGAGGAAGTCGTACAGGACGAGTTCGTGGGCTCGCGCGTCGTCCGGCAGCACGCGGTTGACGTGCATGTGCATCAGGCTCGTGGCCAGCGCCTCCACGGGCATGGTGAGCCGGCCTTCGCGCTCGGCGGCCTGGAACTCGCGGCCCACGGTGGCGAGCCGCTCGGTGCGTTGCTGGAGCACCGTGAGCCCTTCTCGCCACGGGCCCTCGGTGGCGGGCGTCGCGTCCAGCAGCGCCTCCAGCTTCGGGCGCTCGGCGCGAAAGCGCGCGCTCAGCTGCGTCTCCAGAACCTTGCCTGGCTTGAACTCGGACGCGAAGCCATCCCGGGCCCGTTCGGCCACCCGGGCCTTCGCGTCCAACGGCAGCCCCAGGTCCGTTAGCAGCAGGTCCAGCCCCTTCAGCACCAGCCGCCAGCGCAGGTCCGCGCCCGCGTCGCCCTCGCACGTGCGCAGCAGGTCCAGCGTCGCGTCGCTGTCCACGGAGAAGAACGCCTCCGACAGGACGACGCCCACCGGCCCGCCGTAGCGCTCCACCTCGCGCTCGTAGGTGTCCAGCTGCAGCTTCCAGCCCGTGCCCTCGTCCAGCAGGTCCGCGCATGCCGAGCGCAGCACCGGCCACACCTGGGACTCCAGCCGCGCGGGATCGCCTTGGAAGCGCAACCGCAGGTGGAAGTCCGGGTCGCCGTAGCGAATGAAGAACCAGCGGTCCACCGCACCCGAGGCCAGCACCTGCCGCACGGTGTCGCCCAGCCCGCCGCGCAGCAGCCGGTCGGCCGTCGCCGTGCCCGTGTAGAGCTTGAGGTACAGCCACTCGGAGCCCGGGGGAAACCGCCGCGCCACCTGCGCTGACAGGGCGGGAGCCAGCTCGGGCAGCGGCGGCGCCACCGGGGACGGCTCGCGCACGAAGGGCACCACCACCTCGTGCACGTAGCGCCCATCGCCGCCCTCCACGCACAGCCCTTCCGGTCCGGGATACAGCTCCTCCAGCACCGCGAGCGGGCGCTCCTTGACGGTGTGGACGAGCGTCTCCACGGACAGGACGTTGTCCAGGTCCACCGGGAGCTGGTTGTCCCCTTCGCGCAGGCACACCCAGCGCGGCAGCCTCGCCTCCTGGCGGTAGCGCTGCACCGCATCGAACCGCGCGGCGCCTTGCAGCTTCCCCCAGGCCTGGAGCAGCGCGGAGGGCAGGTTCCAGCAGGCCAGCGCCAGCACCGTCCGCCCGTACCGCACGCGCGGCAGGAAGGACGCGGCATCCAGCGGGCCCCAGAGAAAACGCATGCCCCGCTCGCCGCCCTCGCTCTGCAGCATGCAGAGGAAGCGGTAGAGGCTCAGTCCGTAGCCGACGTAGTTGTGCGCGTTCGTCAGCCGGGGAACCACCTCCCGCCCCAGCCGCTCCGAGCGCAACACCAGCCGGTGGCCCTCCAGCGACAGGCGCAGGTCCGCGACGTCGATGCGGTCCTCCTCGGGCACGCCGGACTGGCCCAGGAAGACGAGATCATGGCGCCGCAGCGCGGGCCGGCAGACGACGTTGCCCATGCGGCCCTGGGGCAGGTGGACGATCTCCGCGAAGACGGCGTCCGGGCGCAGGGCCTCCTCGGCCCGCAGGTGCTCGCGCACCCGCGCCTCCAGCTCCGGGTCTCCATGGCAGAAGCGGCCCATGTACATGGCGCCCGCCACGTGGATGTTCTCGAAGAGGATGCGGAAGTCTCCGCGGTCCACCGCCTCCGCGGAGTCGGCGATGAGGGTGCTCACCACGCCAAAGGCATTCGCCAGCCGCCGGGGCGTCTCCGCCTCCATGGCCCGCAGGTCCTCTTCCGTCAGCACCAGCTCATGGGCACGCGCCGCACTCACCTCCTGGAGCCGGCGCAGCAGGTGCCGCGCCCGGGTGTCCAGGCCCGCCGGCTCCGCGCCGCGAGGTGAGCGCAAGCCCAGGCCCTTCACGAGCGGGCCCGTGCCACCGCCGGGCCGGGGGTCGGCCACGAAGCCGATGCCCCGCTCCTCGTCCAGGGCCTCCAAGAGCGGCACCGAACGCCCCTCGTAGCGCGCCGCGAACCGTTCCCGGAAGCGCACCAGCGGGTCCTGCTCACTCCGCTCGGGGGTGATGCGGCGCAGGACCTCCACGGCGCGCAGCAGCTCGGAGGCCACGCGCGGCGGGAGCGAGAGGTCCGCAGCCGGACGCACCGAGTCCACCTGGAACAGGCGCGGCAGCTCCACCGGAACCGGCAGCGCCTCCAGGGTGCGCGCCACGTGCCGGTACGACGCCGGGGACGCGCCCGGCGGGGCGGCATCCAGGTCGGCCAGGAGGGACTGGACGGCGGACAGCCGCTCCCGCACCGGCGCGAGCGCGGGGATGCCCGCGGCGCCCGCCAGGAGGAAGGGCACGGGCTCCGGCCCCGTCAGGTTCGGCGCCCACGTGGGCACCAGCAGCTGCGCCTCCACCAGGTCCACGGTGTAGAGCCGCGCGTCCTCCAGCGGAATCTCCGCGTCCAGTTCCACCAGCGCCTGGGCCAGCGCCTCCAGCGTCGCGCCCGCCCGGGCCCGCTCCAGCGTGGCGTCCAGGTAGGGCGTGGGCTCCACGGCCACCAGCCCGTAGCTTCGCTCCCGCCCGCGCTGCCGCATCTCCAGGTAACGGAGCTCCGTGGGCGTGCGGTACAGGCTGGTGTTGGGCACGTAGCGCAGCGCGCGCATGACCTCGGGCTCGCGCCGCACGTGCTCCACCAGCGCGCAGACGTAGTCCATGTCCAGACGCGTGTGCTTGCGGACGGCGGAGCGCTCCGGCACGCGCAGCCGCGCCTTGCCGCCCAGGCTGCCCACGGAGTGCGCCGCGAACAGGCCGAAGGGCGTCGCGCGCCCGGCCATCCGGGACAGGTAGCGCACCAGGCCGCGCTCCACCTTCTGGCCCCACTCCGAGTCCGGAGACTCCAACCAGACGGGGATGCTCTCCTCGAGGCCAGGCGAGGCGAGGAAGAGGGCCTCCCGCACCACCGGCTCCTCCACCCACCCGCGCAGGCGCTCGCGCAGCCGCGCGCGCTCTTCACCGAGTGCGTCCGCGCGCTGGCCCTCCGGGAGCCGCCAGGCGCTCAGGTCCTGGCCCCAGTCGACGAGCGTGTCGAACGGAAGCAGCGGCGTGCGCAGGGCGAAGAAGCCGGAGGCGGCGTAGGTAGGGGCCTTCGAGGGCGGGCGCGAGTGGTTCGTGGACATGGGCGGCTGGGGAGTGAGCGTCACCCAAGGAGAGGCCCCGGAGAATCGGGAGCAGCGAACAGACAAAAGGCCGAAAGGATGGCGCGTGCCACCCCTCCGGCCCCGGGCACGACCGCGTGCGATGACATCACGGTGTCATCGCAGCCGCGCAGGACTTAGTTGGCCTGTTCCTGGGTGTAGTCGCAGCAGTTGTTCGAGAGCCACACGATGGTACCGCCCACGACCTGGTCGAGCGCGCCCACCTGCGAGTCGTTCAGCTCGCGCAGCGTCTCCTTCTTCAGCGACAGCTTCAGCTTCAGCGACTTGGCGTTGTCCTGCTTCTGCGACTTGGTGTTGGCCATGAAGCCCTCCGGGTAGGGGTCAGACCACGGCCGGCCCCTGGAGTGCTCCGGGGGCCATCCTCCGTGGGAGGCCGACGATAAAGGGGCAACGCGCTGTTTGAAACACGGAGTGCGCTTAATCGTCTTCAGCCGGGCTCGCGTTGAGTCCAATGCTCTCGGAGAGAAGTTCGTAGCACTCCCGGCGCGTGGCTGCATCCGGGGCCTGATCCAGGAAGACGAGTTCCTGTGTGCCGTAGCGATGGGCGAGGGCCTCGAGCTGCTCCCGGCACTGCCGTGGGTCTCCGATGACAGGGGCGACGTCGCCGGTCTTGGTGCCGGAGGCAGCCGCCCGCCGCCGCGCCTCCGTCTCCGTCGGCGCGCACAGGCCCGTCACCGCGAGGACGGCCTGGGGTTGGGGCTGCTCGGGCCGGGGGCGGAACTCGGAGCGGTAGATGTCGAGAACGCTGGGGTCGTCCCGGCTCGACACGTGCGCCAGCGAGTGGCCGTAGCAGGTGCCGTGCAGGGCCGCCATGCGCGCGGTGAAGGGCCGCGCCGCGCCCAAAAGCCAGACGGGTGGAACGCCCGGAGGCTGGAACGCAAAGGGGGACTCCCCCCGGAGCAACTCCAGCAATTGCGCCACGCGCCGCGGGTACTCCTCGTTCACCTCCGCGAGCGACCGCGTGTCGCAGCGCATGGCCTCCATGACGGACGGCGCGGCCCCTCCCCCGCCTACGCCCAGGTCGATGCGACCCGGGAAGAACGTCTCCATCAGCCGGAACGCCTTCGCCACCCGCATCGGGCTGTGCAGCTTCAGCAGGATGCCCGCGACCCCCACGCGCATGCGCTCCGTGCTGCCGGCGATGAGCGCCGCCAGCATGTCCGGCGCGTGGTGGGCGGCGGAGGGCTCGTGGTGCTCGGCCAGCCAGTAGCGCGAGAAGCCCAAGGCCTCGGCGTGCTGGGCCAGCTCCACCGATTCGTAGAGGGCCGCACGGGGCGTGGCGCCCTGGCGGAGGGAGCAGAAGTCGAGGATGCCCAACCGCATGGCTCAGGCCTCCGTCTTCGCGGGCGGCCGCGGCCGGAGGGACATGAGGAGGCACTCGTCCCAGTCCGGCTCCTGGTCGGTGGCACCCGCCAGCAGCGCGAGCGCGATGCCCGCGGCGCCGAACTGGAGGTTCTCGTCGGGCCGCTTCGGGTCCTGCTGGAAGCAGTAGCCTCCGGGGCCCTGCCCGGGCTGGCGCAGCGCCAGGGTGTGCTCGTACCAGCGCACCGCGGCCTCCTCGAAGATGGGGCGCCCTGTCGCGTGGAAGAGGCGCGTGAACAGCAGCGCCGTGCCGGCCGTGCCGCAGCACAGGTTCGCACTGCGCCTGGGCACGAAGGGCGGCCGATCCAGCCCCTCCCGCGCCACGGCTTCCGCCCACGCGAGCGCGCGGGCCTGCCAGTCCGCGTGTCCCCATGCCCACGCCGCCCACCACAGCACTGCGGTGATGCCGGGCGTGCCCACGCACCAGCTGAAGCGCGCGTCCACGACGGGCTCGTCGCCGTGCAGGTAGTGGGGGAAGCCCGGGTGCTCTCCGGGGCCCGCGACGCTCGCCATCCACGCGAAGCCACCCTCGAGCAGCGCACCCACACGCTCCCGCGCGATTCCGTGCGCGTGGAGCGCGCCCAGGAGGGCCAGCCCGCCCGGCATGCCGTGTGCCACGCCCAGCGTGTACACGCCCCGAGGGAACGCCCGGGGGTCGCCATAGAGGCGCAGGTAGTTTGGAGGCATGGGCCAGCGGAGGCCCTGCGCGGTGGGCTCGGCGGTCTCCTCCAGGAGCGTCACCATGCGCTCCAGCAATTGGGGCGTGGACGGGGTGCGCGGGCGCTCGAGCGCGTACAGCCCCAGGCCCGCCAGCCCGTCGCGCAGGTCGCAGGGATGGGGCCAGGGGCGCAGTTCCAGCTCCTGGGCAATCGCCTCGTCCACCGGCCCGCACACCTCCTCCACGTCCAGGTCGGGGTGGCGCGCCGACAAGCGGGCGGCCACCCAGCCCAGCCCGGCCAGACCTCCGTGAAGGCCGACCTTCGTCCGCTCGGCGCGGAGGAACCCTTCCGCGGAGAGCTGCAGGTGCTGACCCACCTTGTCGAGAAGGTCGGTGTCCAGCGCCCGGCCCGCGGACTCGAAGAAGAGGGCAAGCCCCGCGTCTCCCTTCGCGAGGTCCGGCGGTCTGCTCACGAGCGGCGCGCGGGCCAGGTCCTGGACGATGGCCTCGGCCGCCTCCAGGGCGCGGGCCCGCGTGGGGCCGGAGAGCACGGGCTTCCAGGCGTTGCTCATGGATGTCGATCCTGGGTGGAGGCCCCGGGCCCCGCTTGCATCGGGGCCGAGCGAAAGCCGCGCATTCTTCCCAGCTTCCCGGGCCCGTACAACCCTGCCCTCCCCTCCGCGCATCGCGTGCCCTGGGGGAAGGTGTGCCGGGCGGGGCCGTGGGCTACAGTCCGCGAGGACGGCGCACCTTCAGGACCGCAGGGTGGAGAAGCACGTGACGAGGAGCGGCAGGGCGTGGGCGTGGGTCACGACGGGCGTGGTGCTCCTGGGTCCGGGCGGCGCGCTGGCGTCGTCCCCCGAAGAGGCGCGGGAGCCGGCACGGGTGCTGGCGGCATCCCGGCCGCTGCTGGGGGTCGTGGTGGCCAGCCAGGTGCTGGACGTCGTCTCCGAGGTGGAAGGACGGCTGAGCGAGGTGAAGGCGCGCCTGGGAGACCGGGTGGAGGCGGGCCAGGTGCTGGCCACGCTGGACCCGGAGCCGCTGAAGCTGGAGTGGAGCGCGCGCCAGGCCAACGCCCGGGCCGCGGGGGCCGAGCATGCACGGGCCTCCCTCCTGCTCGCCCAGGCGAAGCAGAAGCTGCAGCGGGAGCAGCGCATCCGCGAGCACTCGGCCGCCGAGGCCCTGGAGGCGGCGGAGAGCGCCGTGGCGCTGGCGGAGGCCGACCTGACGCTGGCCCAGGCCCGCCTGTCGGAGGCGCAGACACGGCTGGCCCAGGCCGAGCGCGACGTGGCCCATGCGCGCATCCGCGCCCCCTTCACCGGCATCATCACCGAGCAGTACCTCACGCCGGACATGCGCGTGAGCCGCGCCACGCCGCTCCTGCGTGTGGTGAGCGACGACCTGCGGCTGCGCTTCGCCGTCCCGGAGACGCTCGCCCCCTCCGTGCGCCCCGGCCTCCCCGTGCGGGTGCGCCTGGCCGCGGTGGACGTGGAGCTGGTGGGCACGGTGGAGCGGCTCGCCCCGGAGGTGGACCCGGCCTCGCGGCACCAGAAGGCGGAGGCCGTGCTCACCGTCCCGGACGCGCTGCGCGCCCGCCTCTCCAGCGGCCTGCTGGCGGAGGTGTTCCTCCAACCTCCCGCCGAGACGCGGACGCGCGGCACCCACCGCTAAAGGCGCCGGGCCTTCAGCGCTCGGGCCCGCGCTCCAGCACCAGTCGGCCCCGCTCGAAGCGCGCCACGTCACCGGGCTTCCAGTCCAACACCTCGGTGGTGGCGCCGCGCCGCGCCAGCTGCTCGCGCACCTGTGCGTTGCAGACCGCCTCGGAGGGCTCGCCGTCGCCCCACCCCACGTCGGTGATGGGCCGGCCCACGCCCTCGAAGCCGTTGGCGTAGGGCAGGAAGTAGCGCGCCCCGGCGAGCGCGCACAGGTCCGCCACGCCCTTGGGGCCGGCCGTGGAGCTGCGCAGCCGCCCGGCCTGATGATCCTCGTAGAGCCCGCGCAGCCGCTCCCAGGGCAACGAGGCCCAGTAGTGGCTCAGGCCCCCGAAGAAGGGGGCGAGGAACTCCCGCTGACACGCCAGCACCACGTCCACCGGCCCGTGCGCCTTGCGCGAGCGCGCCACCACCTCCGCCATGCGGCCCGCCGGATCATCCCCGGCGTCCACCAGCACCAGGCAGGAGAAGTCCCCGGTGTCGAAGCGGTAGCAGCTACCCCAGCTGCGCAGGCCCTCCGGGAGCGGCGGCCCGTCCGGCGCGGGCTGCTCGCCGTGGAAGGGCAGCACGTCCACCCGGAGGTCGCCCACGCGCCGGGACTCCCCCCAGGCCGGAGCCTGGACGGCCTGCCCGCATGCCTCCAGCACGTGGGAGAAGTCCTGAGGGGTGAGCAGGTTGACGCGGGGCACGCGGGGCACGAACACGGGGGTGTCCCGCCGGGGCAGGTGGGCCAGGAGCGACGGCACATGCCAGTGGTCCACATGGCCGTGGGTGATGGCCACCGCGCCCAGGGCCTCTGGAGCCAGGTTGCCCGGCACCGAGCCGATGTGCCGCAGCCGGCGCTGGAGGGGAATGGGGTCCACCAGCACCGACGTCGTCCGCGAGCACACGAGCAGGCTGGCATGCTCGCGGCGGTAGAGGCCCGGTCCGGAGGGCTCCGGCCAGGGTGCCTCGGGTGGCGTGGCGAGGAAGAGCGCGTCCTCGAAGTCCTCCGCGTCGAAGGGCCATGCCGCGCGCACCTCGTCCAGGGTGTCCGCGCGAGCGACCGCGCGCAGGAAGTCCGCGACGAAGGGCACGGCCTCCGGCTCCAGCCGGGTGCTCCAGCGCGACTCGCCCTGCTGGAGCACCCACCACCAGGGGCCGGGCGCCGGGAACAGCACCCCGTCGTCCACCAGCGGCCCGCCGTCCTCCACGGCCCCGGGGCGCAGCAGGGGCCGCTTCAGCCGCGCGTTGGCGTCCTCCAGCAGGCGCCGCGAGGCGTCGGGCTCGAAGCCCCGCCGGAGCAGCCCCCAGAGCAGCTCCGTGAAGGGCAGCGCTCCCACGCGCTCGTCGGGCAGCGGGGTGAGGTCCACGACGACGTCCGGAGCGAAGCGCATGCTCTTTCAGCCCACCGCTTTCCGGGGGCCCTCCTGGGCGGACACCAGCTCGAAGTACTCACCCCGGCGCTCCATCAGCTCCGCGTGCGTGCCACGCTCCACCAGCTGGCCTGCGTTCATCACCAGGATGAGGTCCGCATCGCGCACGGTGCTCAGCCGGTGGGCAATCACCACGCGGGTGCAACGCAGCTCCGCGATGGCGTCCTGCACCGCGCGTTCCGTCTTCGCGTCCAGCGCGTTGGTGGCCTCGTCCAGGAGGAGGATGGCGGGGTTGCCCACCAGGGCGCGCGCCAGCGCCATGCGCTGCCGCTGGCCTCCTGACAGTGACGAGCCCATCTCGCTCAACACCGTCTCGTAGCCCATGGGCATGGCGGCGATGTCGTCGTGCACCTGGGCGCGCTTCGCCGCCGCCTGCACGGTCTCCAGCGGCAGCAGCGGGTCCGCGTAGGCGATGTTGCGGCGGATGTCCCCGCGGAACAGCGACGGGTTCTGCAGCACCACACCCATCTGCCGGCGCACCTCCTTCAGGTCCATCTCCACGAGCGGCACGCCGTCGAAGCGGATGGAGCCGGACGAGGGCAGGTACAGCCCCAGCAGCAGGTGCGCCAGGCTGGACTTGCCGGCCCCGGACGCGCCGACGATGGCCACGAACTGGCCCGGCTCAATGGTGACGGACACGTCCTGAACCACCCGCGGCGAGTTCGCCCCGTAGCGGAACGACACGTTCTCCACCTCGATGCGGCCCTGGAGTGTGTGGGCGCGGTAGCGCGTCCCGGGCGGCTGTTCGGGGGGGGCCTGCAGCACGTCGTCCACGCGGGTCAGGTAGCTGCGCACCAGCTGGAGCTGGAAGGCCGTCGTCACCAGGTTGGAGATGGGCAGCAGGAAGCCTACCGCCAGGGCATTGAGCGCCAGCATCTCCCCCATCGTGAGCTGGCCCTCCATGACGAGCAGGGCCCCGGTGGCCAGCACCACCAGCGGGGACGCCATGCGCAGCGTGCTGGTGATGGACTCGGTGAGGGCCTCCAGCCGTCCGCGCTCCAGCGACACGTTGAGCACGTCCACGTAGAGACCGGACCAGTGCTGCACGGCCTTGTCCTCCAGCCCCAGCGCCTTGAGCGTCTGGATGCCGGAGAACATCTCCACCTGGTAGTTCTGCGCGGACGCGCTGATCTCCAGGTTCTTCGCCATCAGCTCCCGCTGGCGGCGGCTGGCGAAGACGAACACCAGCACCTGGAGCAGCGCCAAACCGCACACCAGCGCGCCCATGCGGGGACTGCCGGCCAGGAGCACGCCCAGATAGAGCACCACCATGCTGCCATCCAGCAGCGTGGAGAGCGCGCCCGACGTCAGCATCTCCCGCACGGTGGTGTTGCTGTTCAGGCGGTTCATCAGGTCGCCCGCCGAGCGCAGCTGGAAGAAGGTGAAGGGCAGATGGACCAGGTGGTCCAGGAAGCCGAGCGTCAGCCGCGCGTCCAGGTGCGTGCGCAGCTGCAAGAGCAGGTGCGCGCGGACGAAGGAGGACAGGAACTGGAAGCCCACCAGCGCCGCCATGCCCGCGGCCAGCGTGGCCAAGAGCGGCGTGTCCCCGCTGGGCACCACGCGGTCCACCACCGCGCCCGTCAGCGAGGGCAAGGCGAGCGCGAAGAGCTGCAAGAGCAGCGACATCACCGCCACCCGCAGCAGCGCGGGGCGCTCCTGGAGCAGCAGGTGCAGGTAGCGGCGCGACCCCTGGCGGGGCGCGGACGTCTCGAAGGTCTCCGAGGGCTCGAAGAGCAGCGCCACGCCGGTGAAGGCCTTGCGGAACTGCTCCAGCGGCACGCGGCGCCGGCCGAAGTTCGGGTCCACCACGTCCACGCCCTGGCGCGCCAGCCGCTCGAAGACGACGAAGTGGCGGAACTCCCAGTGCAGCACGGCGCCGGGCGTCAGCAGGTGGAGCTGCTCCATGTCCACCTGCACCGCGCGGCTCACCAGCCCGAAGCGGCGGCCCGTCTCCAGCAGCGTGCGCGCGCTGATGCCCCGGGTGGTCAGCCCGGTGGCGGCGTGCACCTCGTCCAGCCCCACATGCCGGCCCCAGTAGCCCAGCACCATGGCCAGACACGCCGCGCCGCAGTCCGCCGCCGCGAGCTGCGCCACGTAGGGAATGCGCCGGCGGCCCAGCTGCTCACCCAGGCGGCCCAGCGCGGGAAAGCGCTCGAAGAACGAAGGAGAGGGCTCAGCCACGGCGTTTCCCGAACAGCTCCAGCACCGGCAACAGGGTCACCCAGCCATTGCGCGCGCGGACCTTCACCCAGGCCTGGCCGGGCATGCCGGTGAAGTAGGCGTACGTGTCGTCGCCCGTGTGGAAGGTCTCGGAGGGCAGCTTCGCCTCCACCAGCACCAGGGGGCCGTCGGTCACGGTGAGTGCGTCCTTGAGGCCGGGGCCCAGCAGGCGCCGCACCTCGGCCGGCCCCACCAGGTCATCACTGACGGAGGCCACCTCCAGCATTTGATAGGAATAGGGGAAGCCGGTGAGCTCCAGCCGCAGCGGCTGGCCCGGGTGCAGGAGGGGGCGGTACTGGCCGGGCAGGAGCGCCACCGCCCACGTCTCCGCGCCGTCGCGCACCAGCGAGGCCACGACCTCGCCGGGCTGGAGGAACTGCTGCTCGCGCACGCGCACCTCGCCGACGCGGCCGTCGCACGGGGCCTTCAGCACGCGCTCGGACATGCGCGCCTCGCTCAGCTCGAGCTGGGCGCGCAGGCCCGCCAGCGCCTGCCGTGTCCCCGGGTTGGCCGGCTCCAGGAGCCACGCGGCGAGCTGTGAGCGGAACTCCTGATCCACCCGCTCCCGCTCGGCGGTCTCGCCGCCTGCGTAGAGTTCCACGAGCGGCTGGCCCGCGTGGACGCGCTCGCCGCGGCGCACCAGCACCCGGCTGACGCGGCCGCCCTCCGTGGAGGTGACCTCCTCCAGTCCCTTGACGCGCACCAGCACCGGGCCGCGCGCATAGTCGTTGATTTCAACGAGGGACAGGCCCACGCCTCCCACCACCACCAGCCCCACGACGACCCACCACGTCGCGTGGATCCACCCGGGCATCAGGCGCAGCAGGCCCCCCCGGGCCTCGGGGCGGGCATGGTGCTCCAGGGCTTCCTGCCGGAAGACGGTGCGAGGTGAATCACTCATGGCTGCTTCATCCGCCGCGGACGATACCGGCACGCTCCGCCGCCACAAAGCAGCGGGCAGTGCGCGTCACGAGGAAGCCTGGGCCAGAAACGGCAAAAGCCCCCGAGTCGCTTGGACTCAGAGGCTTCTGTCGGAGTGCCCAGGGCGGGATTCGAAGCCGGCAAGTCGCGTCACATCAGATGCAACCGGGCTCCGTCCCGCTAATAAAATCAGGCGCTTCCGATGGCCCAACGCGCATTGAGTCGAGTCTTGTCGAAGGCCGTTGTAGCTGCCTCAGCTGGTCGCTGCACCGAACCCTAATTCAAAGCTGGCGAGCTTCATGTCGTTTGCGTCCGTCAGGTTCCGGTTGGGCGTGTAGTAACCGGTGGAGGGCGCCACCCACTCGCCACCAATGGGGTTGGAGAACCGCTGACTCGCCAACGCTTCCTTGCAGATGCCTGCTTCCTACACTGGCGTGAAGGCGCGGTTCAAATTGGGGACAGAGCGCGGCGCCGCATCCGTCAGTCCGGGAGCGCAACCTCCTCGTCGTCCTCGAACTTCCGTTGGCGCTTTGTTCCGTCCGCGAACCAGAAGGTCCAGAGCCCCTCCTTCTTGCCGTCCCTGTACGCGCCCTCGAACCGCTTCGCATCAACCGGGAACGACCGTCCAAAGTCCCCGCTCAGGAACGGCAGATCAAAAGTGTTATCGGGGGCGCGCCAGTAGGTCCAAGGCCCGTCCTTACTGCCGGCACTGTACGTCCCTTCGGACTCCTTCTTCCCGCCGTTGCCCCAGGAGGTCCACAGCCCTTCCCTCCTGCCCTGCCTGTACAGGCCCTCCTCCCGCTTCTTCCCGTTCTCGTGCCAGGAGACCCAGTTCCCCTCCTGAAGGCCGGCCTCGTACATCCCGAACTGCCCGCCTCCGGACTCATCGCCGAGGTTGAAGGGGCCCTCTCTCTTTCCATCTTTGTAGGTCCCCTCCTCCTGCTTGTTGCCGTTGGAGAACCAAGAGATCCACCGCCCCTCGCGCACACCGTCCGCGTACGTCCCCTCCATCTGCTTCTTCCCTTTGCAGTACCAGTGGGTCCACAGGCCCTCCCGAACGCCGCCCACGCACGTCCCCTCCTCGTGCTCTTCGGTCCGATTCCCGAGGAGCCAGGGCCCGTCCCGAACGCCGTCTCTGTACACGCCACCGAAGTCGATGAATTCTTCCCCACCCCCGTAGTCGCTCGCGTCGAACCAGTAGGTCCAGGGCCCTTCCCGAACGCCGTCCTCGAAAATCCCCTCGGACTCCTTGTGGCCGGAATCAATGTCCCAGCCCCAGTGTCCCATTGGGAACTCAAGCTTGTAGCTCCAGCGTCCTTCTCGAACGCCGGCCCAATACGTTCGCTCGAGCGGGTCGCCGGACTCACGCATGTAGGTCGGTAGCTTCGCTCGACCGCGGTTGGGGGCGTCGTACTCCCGGCTTCCGTGCGGCGCCGCGTCGTCGCTCCAAAGCACTAGGCGAACGCCGTCCTTGAAGATCCCCTTGGACATCAGGACGTAATCCTCGCCCGCCTCCTCGTCGGTCCAGAGACCCGTTCGCACGCCCGCCTCATACGTGCCCCTTGAGACGGTCCCGTCGGGAAATCGCAAGGTCCAGAGTCCGTGGCGAAGACCGCCGTTGTAGGTCCCCGTTTTCTCAGTCCTTCCAAGCGCGGACTGGAAGGTCCAGAGCCCGTCCCGAAGGCCGCCCTTGTACGTCCCCTCTGCGCTCGTTTTGTCCGGAAACGAGTGGTGCCAGAACTCCTCTCTGAGGCCGCTCTCGTAGATTCCCTTTTGCTGCAGTTTTCCCTCCTCGCTCCAGAGGGCCCAGAGGCCCTCACGGGCGCCGTCCGAGTACGTTCCCTTCGACTGCACCTTCCCGTTCTCGTACCAGGAGGTCCAGAGCCCCTCCTTCTTGCCGTCCTTGAACGTTCCCTCGGACTCCAGCGCTCCGTGTGAGGACCAGAAGGTCCAGAGCCCCTCCTTCTTGTCGTCCCGAAAGGTCCCGGTGGAGTGCCTCTTTCCGTTCTCGTACCAGTAGGTCCAGAGCCCCTCTTTCTTGCCGTCCTTGTTCTCCCCATCGTAGCGGGCGAGCGGAACCGCGCCGCCCGACGCCGCCACCGCGCGCACCCGGCGTTGGTTCGGAAGTACGGCGGACGAAAAGTCGAAGTTCAGCCAGTCGGCGAGCGTCTCTTCGCAGGTGACGCACCGGTCGAACCCGGTGTGATGATTAGACAGGCAGCTTGGGCAGTGGAGCATGGGAGGGTTCCGCGGCAGGCGTTGCTGCGAGGCCAACCCGCCCCGCCACTGGCCTCATTCTTGGCCACCGGGACTGTGGCGCAAGCACATGTAGCAGGGGGGCTACGGCGCCGCAGTTTCGCCCCTGGTGCTCCGCTCAGTCTGCCCGGCGCCGGGGACGGCTTGGTCTCCCCCCTCCAGGCGAGCCGATTCAACGAGGGTGTCGAGTCGGGTCTCCAGAGCCCTGGCCAGGGTCACAAGCGTCACGACGCTGATGTTCACTCGCCCGTACTCCACACGCTGAAGGTAGGCAGTGGTGATAATCGCAGCCTCTGCCAACCCCTCCAGGGGCATCCCACGCTTCAGCCGCGTCGCCCGCACATTCGCGGCAATCATTCACCTCAACGACGACAAGCTCTCGAAGGCCTCTGCGACATGAGCTGTAGCCATTCGATCGGCGTCACCAGCGGGCCCAGCGCAGCAGCGTCGGGCGCCAGCGGTGTCGATGGCGGCATCGGCTTTGGAAGGGCTTGGTCCTCAGCGCAATCAGTTACCTCCCCCCGCGCCGGGTGCGACACCTGCGTCTTTGAACCGATCGTACAGCGCGAGGAGAATCTCGGCGTCGAGAGCGGCGTAGCTTAACTGGTCGGCTTCGAGCGGGCGGCGGCTCCAGTTGGAAGTCTGTGAGGACTTGTCGAGGACGATGCCAAGCTCGCGCTCGCAGACCATCGCGAGGCTGTGGCCGCCGAGGGCGTCGGTGCCGCGTGCGCGCCGAGAGGCCGCCAGCGTGTCGAAGACGCCGTCGAGGGCGATTCCGAGGGCTGCGAGCACGCGGCGTTCGAAACGGGCGTTATGGATGACCTTCAGGGGGGTGGGGCCGCTCAGCACGTCGACGATGGGCTGGAGGTCGCCGACGGCCAGTGGGTCGATGAGGAAGGTTCTCGTGCGCGTGGCTATTTGCAAAAGGTAGAGCGTGCCGAAGTCGAGCGCAGTCTCGACGTCGAGGCCGACCACCTCGGCGGCGCGAAGTTCCTCGCTGACAGCGCGCAGTGCTGCCAGCGTGTCCACCCACTGGACGTCGTTCTTCGGCGCTGCGGCAACGCCCGGGAGGCCGCGCAAGGTAAGCTCAAGGGGCAGCGGGCCGGTGACCTCGACGTCGGCAAGGCGCATGCCGGTCGGTCGCGCGGCCACGCGGGAGCCGTTGACCCTCACGTTGGCGAGGAATCGCAGGGTACCCGCTTGATCTAGGAGGCGCTCGGACAGAAGCCGGTCTTCAGCCTCTTCAGGAAGGCATGGTTGGAATTTACTGAGCATTCCGCGCGCCATCTCGCGGGCAGCGCCGGCAGCGACGCGCTCCCAGTTCAAGTCGGCGAGCGAGCGGATCGCGTCGTCCGCAGCCGAGAAAGCGATGTCCTTGCAACGCAGCGAGAGGTTCCCCGCCACCCACTTCTTCCCGGACTTCTGCTCGAGGCCCGCCGCGAGGAGCCGGTTCACCGCACCGCCCGCGAAGGTGTGCCACTGGACGCCGTCGGGGTGGTCTTCGAGCGGTGCCGTGCCTTCCTCGAGGAGGCCGTCGTAGCTGTCACGCACGACAGCCAGCTCGGCGGCGGCGGCCTTGCTGAGCCACGCGCCCTCCTGCTTCTCGTGAAGCAGCACGTCGAGCATTCCCTGGCAGAGCGCGTTCGAGAGCACACCCGGCAGTCCGAGCCAGCTCGGCACGCGGCCGTAGTCGGCGGGGCGCACGTGGAGCACGCCCTTGCCGTAGTCGATCTGCCCGACCTCCCACGCGCGCCCGGAGAGACGGAAACAGAGCGGGCCCGCGCTGGCGTCATGCATCGAGACGAAAAGCGCCTGGATGTAGCCGACGTCTTCCTTGCCGTGCTGCACGCGCATGACCGGCGGCGCGGTGAAGACGGCGTAGAGCTCGAAGAAGTTCTTGCGGCCGTAGAGCTTCTCGCCGCGCTGGCCGAGCGACAGGAGCCCGTCGGCCTCGTAGAGAATCTCGCGCTCGAGCATCGTGTCGACCAGTTCTTGGACGCGCTCGGGGCGCACCGATGAGAACGGGTACGCGGCCTCGACCCACGGCATCAGCGTGTGCCGCGAGATGCCTCCCTCCTGGAGGATGAGCGCCATCACCTGGTGCGCGAGCACGTGCATCGCGTGAGCGGCGGGCGTGACGTCCTCCACCCATCCCGCCTCGGCGAGACGCAGCAGCGCCACCGACTGGAGCAGTGACTCAGAGCTCAGGCAGAAGAACGTGCAGTTGGCGCGCGTGTTCGCGCGGCGGCCGGTGCGGCCGAGGCGCTGGAGGAACGAAGCGACCGAGGCCGGCGCGTCGACCTGGATGACCTGATCGAGGTCGCCGACATCGATGCCCAGCTCCATCGTAGAGGTGCAGACGATGGCCGTGTTCTGCCCCTTGGCGAACTGCTCCTCAGCGAGGGTGCGGTCGGCGCGGCTCACCGAGCTGTGGTGGATGAAGACCTCGACTCCTGTGCCAGCGAGAGCGTGCGCGACCTTCTCGGCCTTGCTGCGGCTCTCGACGAAGACGAGGCTCTTCTTGCCGCGCGCGACCTGCCCGATGGCTTTCGCGGCCTCGCTGATGTCAACGCACAGGTCGAGGCGCAGGTCACGCTGCGCCTTCGCCTTCGGCGGGTCGACGAGGCGGAACGGCCGCTTGCTCGAGCCCTGGAGCCACTCGCCGATGACATGCGGGTTGCCGACGGTGGCCGAGAGGCCGATGCGCTGGATGTCACGGCCCGTCATCGCGACGAGGCGTTCGAGCAGACTCGCGAGGTGCGCGCCGCGATCGTCGGCGGCGAACGCATGCACCTCATCGATGATGACCGCCGAGAGCCCCGAGAAGAGCGACTTCGCGTCGGTGCGCTCGGAGATCATCATGACCTCAAGCGATTCGGGGGTGGTCATCAGGATGTGCGCGGGCGTCTCGCGGAACTTCTTCTTCTTCGAGTCCGAGACATCGCCGTGCCACTTGAAGACCTCGAGGCCTACCATGCGCGCGTACGACGAGAGCCGCTCCTCTTGGTTGTTGAGGAGCGCGCGGATGGGGCACACGTAGAGCGCGCAGACGGGCTTCAGGTCCTCCGTGAGAATCCGCGAGAGCACCGGGAAGATCGACGCCTCGGTCTTTCCTCCGGCCGTCGGAGCGAGCACCACCGCGTTGCAGCCGTCGAGGATCGCGTCGATCGTCAGCTCCTGGACAGGGCGAAGCGAGCGCCAGCCCAGATCGTGGATGATCGCGTGCTGTAGGTGCGGATGAAGGCGCTCGAGTCCGGCCATAGCTACCCGTCCAGCCGTTTCCGCGCCGGAGCCGGGGGCGGTCCCTCGCTGTCGTTTGAAGTCGGCTCTTCGGGCTCCTCGGGCGGCTCTTCGACGGGGCGCCCGTGCTTGGCGGCGAGCTCCTCGGCGGTGAGCTTTCCGTCGTCGAGCTCGAGCTTGTAGTGCTCGCGCGGATCGTAGGCCTCGTGGATGTCGACGCGGTCCATCACGTCGATCAGCTCGCGGAGGAACATGCGCGGCGCCAGCGCCACCTTGCCGCCGAAGCCCGCCGTGACCTGCGTCACGAGCCCCTGGAGAAACGCGTCGCTGACGCGCTCGGTGAGGCGCGCCGGATTCTTCGCGGGGTACAAGTTGCGGATGCGAGCGCCTACCGTGAGCAGGCGGTCGTCCATGAACGGCGTGAGCCGCACCTGCGGAGCCTTCAGGTTGTCGAAGCGAGAGTCCTCAGAGAAGTTCACCTGCACGCGCTGGTACAGCGGCGCGAGCGCCTTCAATCCCTTGTAGCCCTCGAAGAAGTCGCGCGTGCCCGTCACCACCAGGTACAGCCCGGGCAGCTCTTCCTTCGCGAGCATGTCCATGAGCTGCCGGAGCGCATTTAGCGACTTCTCGCGCGTCTGCGTGTTCATGCGCTGCACGGTCTCGACCTCGTCGAGGACGACGACGAGCCCGGCGTAGCCCGACTGCCGGAGCAACTGGAGCAGCCCGGCCAGGAACGTCAGCGACGCCTGGCCATCGACCTTGCCCTTCACGCCCGCCGCTGCGAGCACGGAGCGATCCGTGTGCGGCTGCCCTGCGAGCCACGCGAGCAGGCCCTGTGCGGTGGCGAAGTCGCCCTCGTGCGTTGCTCGATGGTAAGCGCGGAGCACCTGCGCGAAGGCGGGGTTACGCTTCGAGAGGTCGGCGAGCTTGTCCTCGAGCCGCTGCTCGGTCGCGTCGGCGAAGCCAGGGTCGTCCTCGCTGATACCGCGCAGGCGCGTGACCTCGTCGCCGACCTGATAGAGCCACCCCTCGACGATGGCTTGGAACGCGTTGGGCCCGTCGGCTGCTGTCTCGAGCTTCTCGATGAGGCGCCGGTACACCGTCTCCAGGTGATGGAGCGGTGTATCGTTGATCGAGATCTGTACCTCTGAAGATGCGAACTTCCGCTCGCGCGCCTTCGCGCACAGGTAGCGCGCGGCGAAGGTCTTGCCGGTGCCGTACTCGCCGCGAATCCACTTCGACAGGCCCTTGCCGCCGGCGACGAAGTCGAGGTCCTCGTTGACCGCCCCAACGAGCGCGTCGAGGCCGGTCGCGAAGTGTTCGAGCCCCACATTCGGCACGAGGCCGCTGCGGAGCGCATTCACGATGGCTGCTGATTCAGGGACGACAGCCATCAGCGTCCCTCCTTCGGCTGGTAGCGGTACATGGTCTCCCCACTCGGCAGGACTTCATCGCTGAAGAGAACGTGGCCCCCCTCGTGGAGGGTCCGGCGCAGCGACCGCATGAGTCCGTTGAGACGGCCCGGGTTCTTCTTGAGACGCTCGGCCAGCTCGCTCGCCCGGGCAGAGCCGGTCTCGCGCAGGAGCACGAGGATGCTCTTCTCGTCGAGGCTGAGCTTCGCGAGCAACTCCTTGGGGATGGGCAGCGAGTCCGCCTTGTCGGCCGGGTTGAACAGCGAGAGCTGCGCCTTCGGCTTCGCGGGGACTTCGTCCGACGGCAGCGGCGTCACGATCGGCGGCTGTACCGGCTTCACCTCGGTGGTGACCTCGGCGAGCGCACCGCGTCCGTACCACCACGCGGGCTCGTCGGCATGGAGGCCATCGCGCTCCAGCCACGCAAGCGGGACGACCACCTCTTCGAGCCCACAGCCGCCGTGGAATCCGACCTGCGACCCGCCGAGATAGGCGCCCGAACGCCAGGCAAAGGCGCGCCGCTCGGGCGGTCCGCCGAGCCCGGCGATGTTGATCTCGATGAAGCCCTCGGGCACCGGTTCGTGCTTGCCGAGCGCGGTGTATCTTGGCGTCTTGCCGTTACCGGAGCGGAGCGACTTGTCGACGAAGAGGCTGTGGCCGTGGTCGGCAGTGATGAGCACGCGCCGCTTCGCCTTGAGCGCCACTCGCAGGGCGGGCTTGAAGGCGGTGATGTCCTCCGGCGAGATCTTCACTGTCGCGCCCGTATTCGACGAACCGATCTGGTCGTCGACCGCGTTGAACACGACGCCGACCACCGAGAGCGACTCGTCCTCAAGTGCGGAAAGAAGCTCCTGGCCGCCGTCGGTCAGGTCCCCCTTGAGGAAGAGACGCCGATTGCGGCTGCCTAGCGCGGCGTTTTGGTTGAAGCGCGCTTTGTCGGTCTTCGCCTCGTCCTGGTCCCTGAACACGGTCTCGGAGATGAGCGGGTCGTTCGGCAGCTCGCCGAGGAAGATGGCGCCGCGTGCGTGGCTCGTGATGGTCGGCAGCGGCGAGAGCGCCGGAAGGCCTGCGACGAGCCCACTTGCGTCGGGCTTGATGCCGAGTGGGAACGAGCTGTCCTGCGCGAGCGCGTAGAGCAACTCGAGGAACACCGGGTAACTGCAGCCGTCGAGCACGACGAGGAAGAGGCGCGCGTCGGGCTCATGCTGCCACACGGGCGCGACTGTGCGCTTCCAGAGTCGGTGCAGCGGCGTGAGCCCCTCGCGGTGGAGCGCGGCCTCGTAACCGCCGGAGAGTGTCTCGGCGAAGTGGCGGTTCTCGCGGTCGCGGCGCTCACGGCACGCGGCGAGCAGCTTGTTGGCCTCGGCGTGGTAGTGGACGCTGCTCGCGAGCGCGCGGCGCAGTTGCATCATCGCCAGGTCGACGAACGCACCACCCCGCTGGTAGTCGCGCACCTGCTCAAGCAGGTCGAGCTTCGGGCTGAAGGGCTGGTTGAGGTAGCGCGAGATGCGCGCCATCGACTCGAGCACCGCGAGGTCGCCGCGATGCATGCGCGCCGCGCGGTGGTTCGACAGCCACGTGATGTCGGCTGCGCTGATCGCTTTCCCGCTGGCCGCCTGCTGCGCGAGTTCGTGACAGCGGTCAGAGAATGCGAGCGGAAGCACGCGACTGGTTTGGAGCTGGGTGGGCGTGAGGCTCTCGCGCCCGACGCGATCAGCGCCGGCGAGAAGGTCACCCGCCGCGTCGCCCAGGAGCGCCAGCGTCTCCTCCGCGAGTCGCGCGACGGTGCGCCGAAGAATGCGCCGGTCCATCTCGAGCGGCGGCTCGGTGGCTGCCCTCCAAAGCGGGCCCCACGCGGGCTTCGGCAGCTCGGCGGCTTCGACTGTGAGGACCGCGCCGTAGACAACGAGATCGCGCAGGCGCTTCTCGGGCTCGGCGAGCGCCCATGCGAGAAGGCGCCCCTCGTCGCCATGAAGTGAGGGCATCGCGTCACGCACGAGCTGGCTGATGTTCGGCGACCAGCGTGGCGGCTCCTGTACCCAGGCGGCCAGAAGCTGCGCGGGGCTGCGCGTCCGCACCTGCTCGCCCACGCTCACGTCGACGAGCAGCTCCGTAAGCAGCCGGCGGTCGACCACCGTGGGCAGCGTGCGGTGGCTCATCGCGAAGCCCAGGCGTTCGACGTTCTCGAGCGCGAGCTGTTGCATGTAGGGCGCGTCGGCGCCGACCACTCGCACGCCGAGTACGACCTCGAGCACGTCGTTCACCGAGAGCGCGTGGACGCGCTGATTGCGCGCGCGCCGCAGCAAGTCCGGGGCGTTCTGGATACGCCTCGCCACGTCCTCGGGCATCACGGCGATGAGCGGCGCTCCTTTCGCCTTCCACAACAAGTGCCGAAGTCCGAGCTCGGACGAGATTCGATGCACGCCGTAGGAGCCCTTCGGCGTCGGCATCTGGTCCGGCAGGTTCTCGAGCCCTTCGCCGTCGATCACGAGCAGGTAGCCCGTCTCGCTGGCACCACCAGATTGCTCGAGGAGCCGACGGAGAAGGAGCTGGGCAGCGCTCACTCGAATTCCTCCGTACGGACAAGTACTACGCTGATCGGCTTCGCCCCTTGCTCAGTTAGCGCCTTGCGCACCTCGGCCAGGAAGTCCGAGATGGCGTCGGCGTCGGTCGGGTTCACGCGCTTCTTGAGCAACACCGTGCGCGGAGTGACCGCAGTGCCACCGCCGACGAGCGGGGACTGGGCGCCACCACCGATGGCGGGCGGCTGCACGCCACCACCGGTAACCGAGGGCTGCGGGGACTGCGGCTGCTCGATGAGGCGCTTGATCAGCTCCTGCGCCTTCTTGTTCCAGGTCGCGACCCAGTCTTTCGTCAGCGGCTGCTCGGCCTGCGCCGCCTCGAGGCGGCTGTCGAGCGCGCGCAGGTGTCCGCTCACCTCACTGCCGATGACGAGGTGGTTCACACCCGCCTTGAGGTTCCCTCGCGCGTGCTCGTTCAACTCGGCGAGAGCGTCACGAAGTGTCTCGGCCTGCTGCACGAGGGTGCGCAGCGCGTCCGACGCATCGTCGGGCCACGCGGGGAGCAGCTCGCTCAGCACCTTGTGGCTGTCGGTCGTGGTCTGCGCAAGCGGGCCGAGGCGCGTGTTCGCGGTCGACAGCTCCTTGAGGCGGTCGCCGCCCTGGACGCCGAGATGAACGAGGCGCGTGTGCAGTGCCTGCAGTACGGTGCGCTTGGCCTGTCCCCTTGTGCGCAGCTCGGTCGTGAAGCGGTCCTGCCCCTGCAGCGAACGATGCGCGGCGGGACGCGCGACCTCGAAGAGCTGGCTGCCTAGGTCACGCAGCCGGTGCCAGTCGGCGGCGCTCACGAGCTTGCCGCGCTGGAGCCGGATGCGCGTTGTTTGCGACATGCCGATGCGGACATCGGCGGGCTCGCCGCTGATGTCTTCCAGCGCGCGGTGGTCTCGTTGGCAGAGGAAGCAGAGGAAGAGGTCAATAAGCAGCGGCTGGAACCCGTACGTCTCGCGCAGGTGATCGGCGATTGGCGACCACGACACCGAGTCCTGGTCGGTGCGATGGAGGACGTCCTTGATGTAACGGGAGTCGAGCCGCAGCGACGCCTTGGTCTGCCCGAGGTTCACGAGTTCGAGCGGCTGGCCGAGGTTCTTCAGGACCTTGCCGACGTTCTCGTCGTACGCGACTGAGACGCTGCCTTCGCCGGCATCGACCATCCAGCCGAGCAGCGACTCGAGGTCCTGCTTCTTCGGCTCGGCGAGGAAAGCCGGGTGCTGCGGGTAGCGACGGTCCATGAGCAGCGCCGCGATGTGCTCAAGGTTTTCTGCGAGCGTCTCGCGCGGGCGGCTCGAGTCCACGTCCGAGATCAGTGCGAAGAACTCACCGTGCCTGACGTAGACCTCCTTGAGCAGATCCTCGAGCTGGCCCTCGAGCGTCTTCTGGCGGATGCCCGCTTGGTCGAGCACCTTGCTCTTGTCCTGCGACCCGAGCGTCTCAAGCAGATCTTCCTGCCCGGCCTCGGAGAGCAGGTAACGCACCGCCGCGAGCTCGGTCAGCACGCCAAGCTCGGTCGGGCTCATGTGACGCGGCAGCCAACAGACCGTGTGCAAGAGGCCCTGCTTTTTACGGACGTTGGTCGCGCGCAGACGGTCTTCGTCAACCGTGTGCCCGGGCTCGTCCCACGGGTAGTCGACGAGGATCTTGAATGCTCCGTCCGGAGGTGCGAAGTCTTCGTACGACATCTCGCGCACGTTTCCGAGCTTGATGCGCCCACGCCGCTTGGTGCGCCGCCACGAGAGGTCCCAATCCCCCTCGTTGGGCCCGCCGTCCTCGAAGCCCTTGGTGCCAGCGACGCCGAGCGCCTCGCGCAACGCGAGCCAGAACACCCTGAAGCGCTGGGCAGGGTTGTCGACCTTCGAGCGCGCGCGCCCGAGGATCTCGCCGAGGCTGACACGCCCCAGCACGTACCGGACGAGCGCGGTCTTGCCCTGCCCGGCCACTTGCAGGTCGGGCACGCGCTGCGAGAGCGCGAGCAGGTCCGTTTCGGCCACACGCACCTGACCACGGAAGGTCTCGCCTTCGACGTCGACAGCGTTGAGCTGCACGAGCCGTTCAATGGTGAGTCCACCCTGCTTCAGCCGCGGCGACACCTCGGCGAGTAGCACCGTCTTCACGAGCTGGTCGAGCGCGCGGCGGCGCTCGTCGTTGAATTCGGCGCCGCCCTCCTCGGCCATCTTCGCCATCGCCGGCGCGAGTCGCGAGTAGTACTGGTGGTGGATATCCTGCATCAGCTCCACCTTCTTGCTCGCCTCGACGCCCGACTCCGGGAAGATGGCAGAGAAGGCCGAGCCCACCGGCAGGAATTCCCCGAGGGGCAGCTTCGGATAGTGGACGACGAGCAACTCGTAGAGCAGGCGCAGCGCCGAACGCTCGCGCTGCATGAGCGAGGTGACGTCTACCAGCATCTCAATGAGGGCCGGATGGAAGGGATAGACGTCGCGCACGTAGTCGAGGTCGCCGCCCGCCAGCAACGCGGGCAGAACCTTGCTGTGCTTCTCCGACAGCGAGCTGACCGCGGCCTTCACCTCACCGGCCTTCTTCGGCCGGAGCACACGGCCGCGCACGATGTGGCGCAGCTCGACGTCCTGCAGCTTCGTAATCTCGAAGCGCTTCGCGTGGTGGTCGAGGTGCTCGTGGATCTTCGACTCGTCGACGAGGTCCGGAAAGAACTCCTGGAGATTTCGCTGGCGGGCGACGAAGACGAAGACGGGTGTCGGTCGCTGCCCCGTGTTGTGGTCAACGATGACGTTGAGGTTGTTGATCTCGGCAACGAACTCCTGGCCGCTCTTCTCGGCGAGCCAGAGAAGGAACTCGTCGATCATCAGCACGATGCCACCGAAGCCCTGGGCCTTGGAGTGCTCGGCCATGCGATTCAGGCCCTCACTCCAGCGCGGGTCGATGCCAGCGTCGGAGGCGTCGCGGCCCTTGTACTTGAGCCACGCGCGCGCGAAACGCTCCTTGGCCTGAATCGAACCTGCGGCGAGCGCCTCGAAGTCTTCGCGCCCGCCGACGATGCCCTCGGTCTCGAGGCGCTTCCAGACGACCTCGCCGTACTCCTTCGCCTCGCGGCGGACCTCTTCGAAGATGGCGTCGACGTTGAGGAACTCGAAGGGCGCCTTGCCGCGCCGCTTGAGCGCCGCGTTGAAGCCCTCGTAGACAGCGCGGTCGAAGCCGGTGCTCTTGCCGCGCACCGAGAGCATGTGGATGCGCACGACGAGCAGGCCGGCCTTCGTGAGCCACGCTTCGTGGTCGCTGGCCTCGCCGCCCTTGCTTGCCTTCGCGTCGCGATGGGCGTTGAGCAACGGGCGGAACTTCTTCCAGGCGGGCAGCGCCCCCTCGACGAGCAGCGAGAGCATCGTCATGAAGTGCGACTTGCCGCTGCCGAAGCTGCCGTGGATGAACCGGCCATACTCCTCGCCGCGCTCGAAGACCTGCTTCATATCGTCGAGGATGCGGGGCAGCTCCTTCTCGACGGCGGGCGTGACGACGTAGTCGCGCGCGAGCTGCTCGACCTCCTCGGAGTTGGGATCCAGTTCGCGCAGTTTGACGACGAACCCCATCGCCCGGATGTCCTCGGGACGCGGAAGCTCGAAGGCCTCGGTGATGGTAGTCATGACTGAGATCCCGTCGTCATAGGTCTTGCCTCAAGAGTCGCTCCTGAGCCGGCAGCCCCGAGAGCTGAAGACAGAGCCACGGTGCGTCGCGTTCGATGAACTTCTCGGGAGGCGTTGTCGTCGTCGTGACGATGTACTGAAATGCCGGTTCCCCCTCGAAACACTTCTCGATCTCGTGAGCGAGTAGGAAAAGACGCTCGTAGACGTCCGGCGCCATGTCGGCCTCGCGCGGGCCGTCGTGGACCAAGAAGCGCGGGAACGTGCCATCGCCTTCGATGCTTGCGACGAGCGCTGCCAGGTCGAAGGCTAGGAGCTTGACCGTAGCGATGGCCGTGCTGTCACGCTCGCCGCGTTCCTCGACTGTCAGAGACAGGGAGCGCCCCGACGTTTCGACGCGCCCGGTGACTTGGTCTCCGATGAGTGCCCGTACGAGGTAGTCGAATCGAGCCGAAAAGCGATGGACCGTTACCCGCTGGGCTTCGCGAATCTTGTCCTGTCGCGAGTAGGACTCCTCGATGTCGCGAGTAAGCTGCTTGATGGATTCCGCCTTCGAAGCAGCGTCGTTCGCAGTCTTCTCGGCTGCGTCGATGAGCTGCCCCACGTGATCGAGCTTCGCGTTCTCCTCACGTAGATTGGCATTCGCCTCGACGTAGGCCGTCGAAGCGGCGAGGAGCTGCCGTCGAGCGTTCTTTGTGGCACGTTCAGCAGCCTCGATCTCGCTCTTAATTCGCGCAATCTCCTGCTGAATTGCAGCCGCGAGTCCACGCTCGATCGCGAGTTCCTCGGTCGCGGCCCGCTCACTGCGCTTGCTGGAGATGTCACTGGGGCGGCCTACGGCGAGCGGGCAGCATTTCTCATGAGCCATGCGAAGCGGAACGCTGCAGAAGTCTCGAGATGGCGGGAGCGACGCCAGTAGACCGGATTGCTGCGTCCCAACCAACTCGCCCACCATGCCTTGCACGGCGTCGAGTCGCTCTTGGACGCCCTTCAGCTTCTCCTTCAGAGCGCCTTCGTTCTCGCTGGCAATCTCGAGAAGCGTACGAAGCTCTTCCTGCCGATCCGACTCTTCCAGTTCCTGCTTTCGTGTCTTCAGCTCTGCGCGTCGCTTTTCCAGTTCGGCCCTTGTGGCCGAGCCGAATAGCGGCGTGGAGGTCAGGGGCAACTCCATGCCGAGCACAGTCGAAAGCCGCTGCCGGTCCGTATCTGCTTGGTGCCGAAGGAGCGGCGCCGAGCGCGCCGCATCCTCCTTGTCCGCCACGAACTGCGCGTTTCGCTGAAGCTCGTGGCGCTCAGCGTCCGAACTCAACCCAAGCACCGTGCGAATGAGAAACTGTCGTTCTTCAACGTTGAGCGAGGGAGCATCGGAGCCGCTCGCTCGGTGGCGCCACTCGAGAAAGTCCGCAAAGCGGCAGTCCTGATCTCGGATCAGCCAAGGCAGCACGTGTTCCCACCCGACAAGCTTGTCGCTGATGGGAAACTTCTTCGATGCAAGCGCTTCCGTCGTACTCTTCGCGAGCGCCTCGACGAACTCCTGGTAGTCGCGACGCTCCGCCGTCGTGTCCGTAACGTCGTCGATCGTGCGGTCACGCAGGCAGAACGACCGGTGGCCGATTCCGAGCGGGCGCGCGACGACCCAACGTACATCGTTGACGAAGACCTCTGCGACCACCCAAGCGTTCGGCAGCTTCGAGCGGATGCGGCGCTTGACGCCATCTGGAGCAAACCCGCCGTCACCGAGCACGTGCCGGAGGAGGCGACAGAAGGTGCTTTTACCTGCCGTGTGTCCGGCCACGCCATCTCGGAAGAGCGCGTTGTCGACACCGGCAGAATTATGAGCGGCCCATACGATGTTAAGGCCTCTGCGGAGCTTTACGTCTCGCACGACGTGCTCGTCGCCCTTCGTCAGTTCGCTCAGAATGCGAATGCGATAAACCCAGAACGCCGGTGCCATCCGCTCGGAACTCGGACGAATCTGGCGCGGAGGGTCAATCCCCGGAATGCGCATTTGGCCCGCCGTCATGCAGCTGTCTCCAGGAGTTTGCGGTCAGCAGCCGAGAGCGACTTGTCGATCGAGCTGAAGTCATCCACGGGTTGTGCCCGCAGAACTTTCACCGCAAGGTCGGCCTCAAAGCGGAACCACGGATCGATCTGTTCCTCGGAGGGCGTGTGCGGACTTGTGCTGACAGTCACGCGCGCCTCGCTGTTCGTCCCCAACACGACACCGTTCCGCTCTGCCAACGCGGCGAGCGTCGAGGCAAGCAGGCCTGCCTTCACCGAACGCGAGCCCACGGTAGTCCCCCAATGGGTAACCGCGCGCTTCAGGGGCGCCGGTGCGAGACGCTTCAACAGATTGGGGCGGGCTCGCAGCGCGAATGCACGCGCGAGATCCGTGCGGGTTGCCGATCCTCCTGAAGCGTGGAGCACCGCCCAGATGAAGAGCGCAGCGTCGTCAGGACTGGAGACGTCGGGGATGATCGCAGGCAGGTCGTCGAACGAGTCGTCGTCCTCGACCTCCTTCGTCGAGGTCCTCCGCGGCCCGGCGGCGCGGGTGCTGGGCGGCGGGAAGCGCTTCTTCCAGTCTCCAATGAGCGTGGTGCTCGGGCCCTCGATGCCGACGAGCGCTTGCAGCTCGGCCTTGAGGCGCGTGGCAGCAGGGGCGTCTTCGCGAGCCACGTCAGAGAGCAGGCGCCACGCGCTGTCGAGCAGGCCGATGCGGTCGGCGAGCGGCACCGAGTCGTCTTCGAGTTCTTCGTCGATGGCAAGGATGGCCTTCACGCGCTGCTGCGCGGTCCAGCCCGCCCAGCCGTAGAGGGTCTCGACGCCGGAGCGGCCGGGCACCTCGGTGAATGCAATGAAGCGCTCTTTCGGGACGTCGAGCTTGCCACGCAGTTGCCAGTATTCGGGCTTCAGGAAGTCGGTGTTCGCGTAGTTCGGAGGTACCTCCGGCGACGTCTTCTCCCCGGCGTCGACTCGCGCTTGGTCAAGCCATGTGCGTTCCCACGCTTGCCGCTTCACGAGCCCTGCGGGCTTGTACGTGTGCAACGGATGGCTCGGGACAGACTCTGCCTGCAATACTTGAGCGACAAGCTGCGAGAGATTGAAGTCGCGCCGGTCCGTCAGAACCTCGCACACAGCCAGAGCGTCGTCGTCGTCTTGGAGGGCGGCGACTAGATGCTCGAGCGAGAAGTGGCGACTTCGATCGCGTGCGACCGCCTCAACTCGCCCGGCGAACCACGCGCTGAGTGCCGTTCTTGTCTTGTCGAGGTAGGTGCGATCATAGCGACCGAACACGCCCTGTGTGCCCCTCCACAAGCGCTTGCTCACCGGGCTCTCAAGGAGACCCAGGAAGCGCTCGGACTCAAGGAGTTTTCGACGGCGCACGTACTCCTCGGCGACCTTCGGCGAGAGCCCGCTCGGCAGCATGCCTTCAGCCCAAGCAAACGGTCTTGAGTCGGGCTGGACGTCGCATTCCGCCAAGAGGTTGGTACTGCCCTGCGGTGTCAGCCCGAGCAGACGATAGATCTCCCAGTCGAGTTCTTCTTGCCAGAACACCATTCGAAGGAACGCGCTCATCTCCCGCTGCTCTGCTTCCCTCAGAGCAGCTCTCAACGCGGTGGAGGATACGAGAACGCCGGGGCGACGGACCACGCTATGCGGTAGGTGGTCTGAGCGCTCGGTGGCGAGAGCGTTGATCGTAGCGGCGATGGTTCCCGCGCTACTCGCGGCGAGTCCGTGCGGTACCGGGAACGCGTTCATGCCGGTGGCCGCGAAGTCGAAGCGGTTGTTCTCAGGGAGCGTGCCCGCGCTGTCGACGTCGTGCGTCTTCGAGCCCTTCGGGTAGAAGACCTGCTTCATCCAGAAGCAGGCGGTCGACGAGTTAAGGATCCCCAGAAGAGCCAGGTGAGTGCCCTCGGTAGCCTCCGAGGGCAACTTGATGACGAGGACGCTCTGCTTGAAGTTCCTGCCGCCCCTATCGAGGACGAAGTGATTATGGGTTGCGACACACGCACAAACGATAGAGAGCGGCGTGCGGAGCTTCGAAGCAGTGAAGCGGCCGTACTCGTACCATTTCAAACCGTCCTCGACCTTCGTCCGCCCCCCGAACATCTTGTTGTTGGAGAGACGCGTCTTGTACGGGAGTAGCCACGCCTCAAGTTTTGAGCCATCGACCGATGCCAAGACATTCAGGGTGTCGTCGTAGGGGAAAACCGCGACGTCGGTCGGCGCGACGGCCCAATCCCGAATGAGATCGCCCTCCACCATCGGTCGGCGCTGGTCGGCGGGAATGCCGTGACGAACGAGTACTTCCTCGGATGCAATGAAGGCCTCGTCTTCGAGGGTGAAGCACGTGATGCCAATGCTCTCGGACAGCCTCCCGAGGGTCGACTCCGCTGCGCTCTCAATCCTCTGCTTGAGCTCGGAGGCACCACCGCCGCCCAGACTCCAGGGGTGAACGTTCAGCATGGTTCGAGGAACGTCGGCAACACTGATGTAGTCGTTGTCGAAGCCAACGCTGGGCCAGTTCGTAGCGATGCTCGTCCAGACCTCGCCATGCGCTGGGTCACATGGAGTTCCACTCTCACCACGTTTGCCGAGCACAGCGCGCACCGCATCGCCGACCGGCTTTCGGTGTCGACCGAACAGCAAAACGGTAGGGGTCGAGTGGAATGGAATGTACGCTTGCGCAGCATCGACAACGAGTGTCAGGTCCAGGTTGGCGAGGACCCTTTCGATCAGCGCCTTGCCAAAGTCGCGTTTCGTGAAGTTGTTGCTCGTGATGATTCCGACGAAGCCGTCCTTGTCCGCGAGCTGAAAACAGCGCTCCGTGAAGGGCGCACCGAGCGAGTACTTGCCGGTCGCCGATACGTAGCGACGGTTCTTGCCGATCAGCTCGCGGTGGTACTCCTTGCGAGCCTCATCGCGCTCAAGGATGTATGGCGGGTTCGCCACTACCGCTTGGAACTTCTTCGCGAAGACCTTCTTAAGCGCAGCGCGCACGTCGGACCGCGTGAGCGTGGCGCGCGGCTTCTCTTCGACCTTCGTGAACAAGTCGAACTGCGTCGAGAGTTTCTGCTCCTCTTTCTCGACTTGCTCAAGCCCATCTGCCCAGTACACGTGCGGGCGGAAGCGCGCGGCGTCGGCAAGCTTGGTCACGCCCGCGAGCTCGGCGGCCGTCATGATCAGGCGCGTACGGGCGAGCGCGCAGGCGTAGTCGTTTAGGTCGATGCCCACGACGCGATCGAGCGCGTGCGCGACCACATTCTCCTTCGACCAATCATTGTGCTTCTCGGCGGTCGCTGCGACGAGCCTCTTCAAGCCGTCGATGAGGAAGTGGCCCGAGCCGCATGCGGGGTCGAGCAGGCGAACGTCGTCAGCACCGAAGGTCTCGATGGCCGGCGTCAGCGTGCGGTCGAGGATGAATGCGCGTACGAAGTCGGGCGTCTGGCAGAGCGCGAAGCGGTCTTTCACGACCGGATCGAGCTCCTGGTACAGGTCGCCCATCAGCTCGCCCTCGAAGCGTTCCTCGACGAAGCTCCACACCGCGCCCGTGTCGGCGTCTCGGTGGCGCCAGAAGCCGATCAGCGCGCGTGACAGCTCGTCCGAAGGCAGTGCCACCTCGGCGGGTTGGGGGCTAAACAGCTCCGGCATGCCGCCGCGCGTGCTTGCAAGGTCCTTGTAGATCCAGCGCAGGAAGGCCGTCTCGCCGAGGTTCGGCGCGAGCTTCTCGAACAGCTGCTGTGCCTCGGGATCGAGCAGCCGTCCCGGCGCAAGGAGCCCCCGGTCTTCGAGCACACGCACATAGACGCTCTTGAGCACCCAGAGCACCGCCGCGCGACGCGAGAGGAGGTCCGTCCAAACCTCGAAGTCCTCGGCAACGCGCTCGTCCTTGTGGAGCTGCTCAGCGGCCACGCGCGCAGCGCCGGGCGCGCGCATCTTCGCGCGCAGGTCGGCGGCGATCTTCGCGACGTGGTCGCGGAGAGCGGTGGTCAATCGGGCTCGGTCGTTCGCTTTCATCGATGATGGATCAGCCCGGAAGCGGGTGCAGAAGAGGCAGCGTCGCGCCTTCGAGGTGCCACATGGCGGAGCCCTCGTTGAAGCGTGGCTGGCGGTTGTGAATGACGCCCGGGACTACGAGGATCCAGAAGCCCCGGCTGCCGGAGAGTGTCTCGTCGTAGAGGCGGCGCGGAAGGTCGAGCGCCTCGCACAGGCCGAAGAGCGCGGTGTCGCCAAGGACGATCACGTTGCCCGGTCGTCCGTATTCTTCGAGCAGGTTGAACAGCGTCTGCTCCGCCGCCTCGGTCAGCGCCTCGCGCTGGGCGACGAAGCGCTCGGCTCGCTCGAGCGACTTGATGTCCGCAGAATGCTCACCGAAGAAAGCGTCGTCGAACGAAAGCCACTTGCCCCCGAGCGCGGCGGAGACGGAGCGCCCGATCTCGGCGTGGCCCTCGGGAGGCGTCACCAGCATGCGGAAGCCGCGCGACCCGGCGGCCTCCTTCAACATGTCGCGCACCACCAGCTCAGGGCTGCGCTCGGCGCCAAAGCTGTTCGGCAGCTCGTCTGCAGCGAGCGGCTGCGCGGCCACGATGGAGCCCGCTCGGCCCGGCAGAACCAGCGCGCCCTGAACGCGGCAGTCAAGGTCGCGCAGGATCGCGAGCAGGTGATCGGGATCGGGGTACGGCGTGTGCGGGCCGAAGATGCGCCGCACGCGCACGGCGAGATCTTCGAGCTGAAGGGGCTCGCGGGCCTGGTCGAGCACGAAACCGATCGAGTGCTTCGGGTCAACCGGGCCGATGAAGAGGTGCCCGGTCTCGGCGATCTCGACGTCCTCACAGATGCGCACACCGAGGGCGAGCGGATCGCCGTCGAAGTGCGGCAGGAGCCCCGCGAGCGTGCGCCGCGCAGTGTCGGGCTCGACGGGCGGCCATTGACCGGCGAGGCGCACCACCTCGGCGGCGAAGGCCTTGACCGTGTCGCGATCGAAAATGGGGCGCGCGACAATCGGCTGCTCAGCGCCGTCGACCTCGAAGATGTGCGCGCGACCGGGCGTGACGCGCACGATCACGCGCACGATGCCTTCGCCGGTCACGACGCCTGCGGGCCATTCGCTCTCGAAGCGCTGGCCGATCTCGTCAAGCCGCACGAGACCACCGAAGCCATCGACCACCGCGTCGAAGGCGCTCGTGAGGTCGGCGAGCGCCGAAAGGTCCATGCGCTCGAGCCCCTTCGAGACGTCGTGACTGACCTTCGGCTGGTTGGTCCCGAGGTCGTCGGCGATCTGCTCCTGTGTCTCGGGCTCGCCGGTAATGCCGATGACGCGCTCGACGGCGATGCGCTGCTCGGGCGTGAGCGGCCTCGTCGCGAGTTCCCAGACGCGATCGAGCGTGTGCGCACCGTCGTCGCCACCCGTCGCCTTGCCTTCGGTGTACGCACGGAACTGGTACAGCGCCTCGACGACTTCGGCGAGCCTCTTGCGGCCAATGCCCGGGAGCGCGAGCAGCGCGCTGCGCGTGACCGAGGCCACGGCGCCGACCGTGGGAAGCCCTCCCGCGGCCAGCGCAGAGCGGAGCGTCTCGCCAAGCGGAAGCTTCTGCACGGGCTCAGGGGACGAGCAGAGGTCGGGCAAGAGCGGAGGCTCGAGCGTGCCCGCCGACTCGGTGCCTTCGAGCCCGCGACCGCGCAGCGTCTCCTGGAATGCGATGATGTCGTTCGCGGTCTTGGTGCCAATGGCGTGAATGGCACGTACCTGTGCGTCAGGCAGTGCGAGGAGCTGGCCCACCGTATGGACCTGGCAGCGGGCGAGCGCGTTGATGGCGCGCGTCGAGAGCCCGGAGGTGCGCAGCGGCGTGGTCGCGTCGATCTGCTTGGGCGGCGGGACGGAGGACGCTGTGGTCGTGTCCTCGCCGAGCGCGACAAGCAGCGCCTCGCGCATTGCGCGCGCCGACGGGAAGCGCTTCTCGGGCGTCGGTTCGAGTGCCTTGCGGAAGAACGCGGCGAGGCCCGTGGGCTGGATGTCGTCGTCAGCGACGATCGGCGCCTGGCCCGGCTCGGGCACGCGGCCCTCGAAGGCGTGGCGGCCGGCGTAGAGTTCGAAGAGACACAGCGCGGCGGCGAACCGGTCGGTGGCATGCGTCCAGCGCGCGCTCGCCGAGTCGCGATAGAGGGCGGTGCCGCCGTAGGGCGCGTCCTCAGGCATGGACGCGAGGCTGAAGTCGATGATCGTGAGCCGCCCGTCGGAGACGAGCAGGTTGTCGGGCTTGAGGTCTTTGTGCGTGACCGATTTCTGCTCAAGGTAGTCAAGGCCCGCGATGAGGTCCTCAGCAAGGCGGCGCTGCGTGGTAGGCTCGGGGGCTGGGTGCTGTGCGAACCACTGGCGCAGGTTCATGCCGCTCACCCGCTCCATGACGAGCGTCAGGCGCCCCTCGACCATCTTGGTCAGATCGATGACCCGCACGATGTTCGGGTGATCGAGTCCGGTGAGCACCGTGTACTCGCCGCGCAAGGCCTCCTCCGCGGCGTCCTCCGAGCGCGCGATCTTCAGGGCGCGGGTGCGCCCGCTGACCAGGTGGCGCGCGGCGTAGACGACAGCCATGCCGCCCTGACCGAGGCGCGTGACGATCTCGTAGTCGGAGCCGATCCGCTGGCCCGCCTGGAGGTTGTCGGCATCGAGCTGCGCGCGGCCGACGTTCTGGATGAGCGCCTGAACGCGGGGCGACGGATCGCGCCCGATGCGCACGGCCTCGATGGCCTCGGCGAGCGTGGCGTAGCGGTCGGTGGCGCGCAGCTCGACCATCTTGGCGACGGCCTCGTCGAGGCTGAGGGGCAGGCGCTGCGAGATGTCGCGCACGCGGCGCATGAGCCGGCGCTGCGCCATGAGCTGGCGGGTGTTCTCGAAGAGCGGCTTGCCGGTGAGGACGAGTGCCAGCATCGCGCCAAGGCTGAACTGGTCGGACGCGGGCTCTGCGCTGGAGAACGCGGTCACGACCTCGGGCGCCGCGTACACGAGCCGGTCGTCGTGGATGGTGGTGAGCGAGATGGTGGCGTCGCTCGTCATCTGCTTCGCGAGGTCGAAGCCCGTGACGCGCACCTCTGTCGGCTCTTGCTTGTCCTCGACAAGGACGACGTCGGGCCGAAGCAGGCGATGGACCACGCCCTGACGGTGCACCTCGTCGATTGTCTGGGCGATGCGGATCCAGAGGTCCGAGCGGACGCGGAGCTCAGCCTTCTCTTTGCCACGCGCGTCCGGCCCGTAGCGCTCGACCCAGGTGGTGAGCGTGATGCCCTTGAAGTGCTCGAGCGGCAGCACGATGCCGGCCTCGTCGGAGAAGGGCGGATCGGCGGTGAGCACACCCTCACTGCGACCGAGGCGACCGAGGACTTGCGCTTCCCACCGCGCGCGCTCGGAGATGCGGTCACGCTGCGTCTGCGTAGCGAGGGGCGGGACGCTGTAGATGCGCAGCACGCGCTCGGCTCCCGACAGCGTGTTCTTCCCGAGCAACTCCGTGAAGGTGTCGTGGTGCTCGAAGGTCTCGACGACCTCATACTCGCGAACACGGCGCACCGGGCGCGGCCCGCTCTGCGCGCCCGTGAACAGTTCGAGCAATTCGCGCTCGGCGTTCGACGACGGCATGAGCGCGCGCCCGCCGCTCATGCGCTTGATGAGCTCGGGATCCTGGAGCGCAGCCAGGATGGTCTTGCGCGTGTGGACGCGGTCGTTGCTCGCCGGGCCGCGCACGCCGACGTCAGTCGTGGCCGAGAGGAAGACAAGGCCTTCGGTCCACACCTGGCCAGCCTGGTAGCTCGCGTTCTTCAGGTGCGACTTGAGCACCTGGGACGTGATGCGATTCAGCTTGAGCGGGCTTCTGATCTTCTCCGGCAGCCACCAGTCGTTGTCGGTACCCTCAATGCGGCCTCGGTACGACTTGATCTCAACGACGAAGATTGCGTGCGGTGCGACGACGACGGTGTCGAGCTCATAGACGACGCCGCTGCGCTCCACGAGCCATGCATTGCCGTAGACGGTGAAGCTCTCTGGCAACCCCTCGACGAGGAAGCGGAGCGCCTGCCGCTCGGCATCGTGCGCGGGCTCACCGATCTGGATGAACTTGGCCGCCATCGTTCACACCCACAGGACCTTCGCGGTCGGGAACCAGATCGCGAGCTGGTCCTCGACGCGGAAGAGCCCGCCCTTGTCGGGGTGGAGTCCGACGACGAAGTCGAAGGAGCGTTGACGGAGCGGGTGCTCCGGGTTCTTGAGGTCGGCCGCGTCGGCGCTCGTAGCGAAGTCGGAGTGCGGTGCGCCGAGCTCGAGCGCGACGATGCCCGCGAGCGTCAACTCTTGCCAGGAGCCGCATGCGACGAAGAAATTGTCCTGCAGTGTGAGGTCCTTCTGGCTGCTCACGAGGTGGTGCGCGAGCTGGCCGCCGGTGCCCGGCAGCTCGAGGACCTTCTGGTGCGGCTTCATGACGTGCAGGTCCGAGCGCGCCATGCGCGTCGGCAGGCCGAGCAGGCGCGCCTGCTCGAGGATGTAGTCAGCGCCGGCCGTGTTCAGCGATAGGGAATCGATGGCCTTGAGCCAGTCGTCGGTGATTGTTTCCGGCAGGCGCTCGGGACGCAGCGCGCCACCCACGACCTCGGGATCGAAGGGCACGCGATGGAGAACGGCAGCGTCCTCGAAGAGTAGCGAGACGAGGTCGACGCTCGACAGGCGCCCACGGAAGCGGGACCAAGTGTCGAGCTTCGGCTCGGTGAGCCGCGGCCGACGGCGGCCTGCGGACTCGTCGCGCGCGAGGGCGTGGAGCAGCGATGCTACCCAGACACCGGTGGGGCGCTGAGCGTCGCTCAGCGTGGATACATCAAGGGACGGCATTAACGATCTCCCCGTGTCGGGTCCCCCTCAACAGGGTTGCGACTTCATGAACCGTTGGTCTCTCGTCGCTCATTTGTTCAGAGTTCCAGGATAGCGGAAAGAGCAGGGCTCAAGCCGCTTCGAGGGTACGGTGGCTAATGGAGCGGCAGCAAGACATGCGGAGCATAGGGCTTGCGCTCTCCGAAGCGCGGGCCACATGCGCCACGCCTTCGTGAGCCCCCTCGGCCTGAGGGCGTAACGCCCTATTCCGTTCAGGAGCAAGCCGGCACGCCAGCATCGACATGGCGATAGCTACGACCACCTGATGCTGAACGTGAAGAACGACGCACTGCCCTCCCCCGAGAAGCGCCTGACGGCCACAGCCCCAGAAACGACAAAAGCCCCCGAGTCTTTCGACTCGGAGGCTCTTGTTCGGAGTGCCCAGGGCGGGATTCGAACCCGCACACCTTTCGGCGCCACCCCCTCAAGATGGTGTGTCTACCAGTTCCACCACCTGGGCGTTTCGGCGGGGTCCATGTACCGGACCCCGTGGATTCACGCAACAACCAATTCAACGGTCGCGTGAATCCGATGCTTCCTGACGGCTACTGCGCGGGCGCCGGAGCAGGCGTCGTCGGCGCGGGAGCCTGCTGGCCCTCCGCCGGCGGCGTCGCGGAGCGCTCCTGCTCCACCGCGCCCGGGGTCGCCGGAGGCGGCGTCGTGGCGCCCGGGGTCGCCGGGGCCGTCTTCGCCGGCGGCGTGGCCACGGAACCACCCGCGGCCACCGAGCCGCGCAGGCCCACGAAGGACAGGCCCAGCGAGGTCAGGAAGAACAAGCCGGCGCAGACGCCCGTCAGCTTGCTCAAGAAGGTCACCGCGCCGCGCCCACCGAAGGCGCTCGTCGCGGCGCCGCCACCGAGGGCGGAACCCATGCCGGCGTCCTTCCCCGGCTGCAGCAAGATGACGAAGATCATGAACACGCAGAGCAGGACGTGCACGATCGTGAAGAAGGTCAGCATGGGTGTTCCAAACGCTCCGTGAAAAGAGGGCGCAACCTACACAAAGTGGTCAACGGGTGACAACTTCTAACGGGGATAACGGCCTCAGCCAGCCGCCTTCACGATGGCCACGAAGTCCGCCGCCTTGAGGCTCGCTCCCCCCACGAGCGCCCCGTCCACGTCCGGCTGACCCAGCAATTCCGCCGCGTTGTCCGGCTTCACGCTGCCGCCGTACTGGATCCGGACCCGCTCGGCCGTCCCCTCGTCGTACATCCGGGTCAGAAGGCCCCGGATCGCCGCGTGGACCTCCTGCGCCTGCGCCGTCGTCGCCGTCCGGCCCGTCCCAATCGCCCACACCGGCTCGTACGCCAGCACGAAGGTCGCCACGTCCGCCCCGGAGAAGCCCTCCAGCGCGCCGCGCACCTGGCGCTCCACCACCGTCAGCGTCTGGTTCGACTCGCGCTCGGCCAGCGTCTCGCCCACGCAGACGATGGGCGTCATCCCGGCGGCCTTCACCGCCTTGGCCCGCTTGTTCACCGTGGCGTCCGTCTCACCGAAGAACTGCCGGCGCTCCGAGTGCCCCACGATGACGTAGGCACAGCCCAGCTCCGCCAGCATCGGCGCGCTGATTTCGCCCGTGAAGGCGCCCGAGGACTCCCAGTGGCAGTTCTGCGCCGCCAGTTGGAGGGGCGCCCCCTCCAGCGCGACGTGCAGGGGCTGCAACGCCACGAACGGAGGCGCGATGGCCACCTCCACCTTGTCGCCCATTGCCGCCACCGCGCCGCGAAGCTCCCGCACCAGCGCGAGCGCTTCCGGCACCGTCTTGTTCATCTTCCAGTTGCCAGCGACGATCTTCCGACGAGCCATCGAGGTGTCTCCCCCGGTGCGTACCGCGTGGGTGCCCTACTTCGTCTCCAGCGCCTTGATGCCAGGCAGCGGCTGGCCCTCCAGGAACTCCAGCGACGCGCCGCCGCCCGTGGACACGTGGCTCATCTTGTCCGCGTAGCCCATCTGCTCCACCGCCGCCGCGCTGTCGCCGCCGCCAATCACCGTGACGGCGTCCTTGTTGATGGACATCGCCGCGGCCACCGAGCGCGTTCCTTCCGCGAACTTGTCGACCTCGAAGCGGCCCATGGGCCCGTTCCAGATGACCGTCTTCGCGTCGCGGATGCGCTGCGTGTACATCGCGCGCGTCTTGGGACCGATGTCCAGGCCCATCATGTCCGCGGGCACCACCTGATCCGGCGTCTCCTGCACCGGGCCCTTGCCGTCCGGATCCGCGCAGACGATGTGGTCGATGGGCAGCACCAGCGGCGTCTTCAGGCGCTTGGCCGTGTCCAGCAGCTTCGCCGCCAGCGCCAGCTTGTCGCCCTCCTCCACCCGGCTCTTGCCCACTTCGATGCCCTGCGCCTTCAGGAAGGTGTACGCCATGGCGCCGCCCACGAGCAGCGCGTCCACCTTGGGCAGCAGGCTCTCGATGACCTTGATCTTGTCGCTCACCTTGGAGCCACCCAGGATGGCCACGAAGGGCTTCTGCGGATTGCGCAGGACCTTGTCGCCCAGGTACTCGATCTCCTTGCGCATCAGGAAGCCGGCGGCCTTCTCCTTCACGAAGGGCACCATGCCGGCCGTGGACGCGTGCGCGCGGTGCGCCGTGCCGAACGCGTCGTTGACGTAGACGTCCGCCAGCGCCGCCAGCTCGCGCGAGAAGGCCTCGTCGTTCGCCTCCTCCTCCTTGTGGAAGCGCAGGTTCTCCAGGAGGAGCACCTGCCCCGCCTTCAGGTCGTTCACCTGCTTCTTCACGTTGTCACCCACGCAGTCGTCCGCGTGGATGACCTCGTGCTTGCCGCCCAGCAGCTCCGCGAGCTTCTCCGCGACGAGCACCGTGGACAGCTTGGGGTCCGCCCCCTTGGGCCGACCGAGGTGGGACGCCAGGATGACCTTGCCGCCCATCTCCAGCGCGCGCCGGATGGTGGGGAGCGCTTCACGGATGCGGGTGTCGTCGGTGACGCGGCGCCCCTCCAGCGGGACGTTGAAGTCCACGCGGATGAAGACGCGCTTGCCGGTCAACTGCAGGTCATCGATGTAGCGGATCATCTTGGGTGTCCCTTGTGCCTGTCTCGGTCAGCCTGGGGTGCCGGTGCGGGGAGGCTTTACGCCACGCCCTTGGACACGAGGAACTTCGCCGTGTCGACCATGCGGTTGGAGAAGCCCCACTCGTTGTCGTACCAGGCCATGACCTTGAGCATGTTGTCGCCCATCACGAAGCAGTTGGTCGCGTCGAAGATGGCCGAGTGCGGGTTGCCGTTGTAGTCCACCGACACCGTCTGCGCGTCGCTGAACTCCAGCACGCCCTTGAGCGGGCCGTTGGCGGCGGCCTTCATCGCGGCGATGACCTCCTCGGGCGTGACCTTCTTGGTGGTGTTCACCGTCAGGTCCACCAGGGACACGTTCGGGGTGGGGACGCGGACGGAGATGCCGTGCATCTTGCCCTTGAGCGACGGGATCACCTCACCGATGGCCTTCGCGGCGCCGGTGCTGGTGGGGATCATGGAGAGCGCGGCGGCGCGGGCGCGGCGCATGTCCTCGTGGGTGAGGTCCAGGATGCGCTGGTCGTTGGTGTAGCTGTGCACCGTCGTCATCAGGCCCTTCTCGACGCCGAAGTTGTCCACCAGCACCTTGGCGATGGGCGCCAGGCAGTTGGTGGTGCACGAGGCGTTGGAGACGATGTGGTGCTTGGCCGGGTCGTACTCGTGGTGGTTGATGCCGTACGCGATGGTCATGTCCGGGCCCTTGGCCGGCGCGGAGATGATGACCTTCTTGGCGCCCGCGGCCAGGTGCTTGGCGGCGGCGTCACGGGCCGTGAAGCGGCCGGTGCACTCCATCACCACGTCCACGTTCATGTTCTTCCAGGGCAGCGCGGAGGGGTCCTTCTCCGCGGTGACGGCGATCTCCTTGCCGTTCACCACGATGCCCTTGTCCGTGTGCGAAACCTCACCCGGCCACGTGCGGTGCACGGAGTCGTACTTGAACAGGTGGGCCAGCGCCGACGGCTTGTCGAGGTCGTTGATGGCGACGATCTCGAGGTCTTCCTTGCGGCTGAGCGCGGCGCGCAGGATGCAGCGACCGATACGACCGAAGCCGTTGATGGCGAGCTTGATGGCCATGGTGTTTTCCGTCTCCTTGAAGGAGTGGGCCTTCGCGGCCCACCGTCATGAATCTCGTAAAGAAGGCGGGCGACCGTAGGCAGGCGCCCCCGCCGAGTCAACGCTTCGCGTGGGTCGCTTTCGCGCGTGCACGCCGGAGCTGAACAATCACCCCGACCAACAGCCAGAGCCCGGAGGCCGTTCCCGCGCCGGCCCCGCATCCGCAGCCGCTGTCCGCCTTGGGGGAATAGTCGTTCGGGAGCGTTGGAACGACCGTGGGTTCCGGCGGAGGAGGAGGCGGAGGCGGCTGCACGGGCGGATGCGGATCCACCTCCCGCACCGCCACGCAGGACGACAGCGGCCGGGGGCTGACCCCGGGCGTCACGTCCGCGTCGGGCAGGGCCGGCGCCTGGGCGACGATTCCCGAGCGCACCAGGAACGCGCCCACCAGCCGCGAACGCTCACGATTGGACGCAAGGCCCTCGAACGGGAAGCCCAGCACCAGCACCTGGCCCGCGGGCGCCGTGCCCGCGGAGTGCACGCCCGCGCCCAGCGACGTGCCGGTGTAGCGCAGCACGTCCGCGCCGCCGCCCGTGGGCGCCAGCACGTCCGTCACCCCCACCGGGTAGGCGCCGAGCGTCCCATCCGCCAGCGGCGTGGCCGCCAGGTCCGCGAGGAGCCCGCCCGCCGAGCCTTCCACCCGGGCCGCCGGCGCCCCCTCCGCGAGGGACGCCCGGAGGATGTCCGTGAGGAACAGCTTGTCGTCCGCGCTCCCCGCCGCGAGCGTGGACACCGTGCGTCCACCCGACAGCATCAGGTGCCCGCCCCCGGTGACGAACGCGCGCAGGGCGTCCTGCTCCGTCCGAGTCAGGCCCGCGCCCCCCACGCCTCCGCGCCCGGTGGACCAGTCCACCAGCCGGTAGCCCGTGGGCGACACCAGCCCCGCCGCCACCGCGTTGCCCGTCGCGCTGTCGAAGGCCACCGCCGACTGCGCGAACGCCGCGCCGTGCTGGCGCAGGTAGCTGCCGTCGTTCATCGCCTCCAGGTAGACGCGCAGCGGGGCCTCCAGGTCGTACGGCGTCTCCAGCTCCTCGCCGCACGCCACCGTCGCGTCCAGCCGCTCGTACGCGTTGACCATCAGCACTGGCGCGGTGGCCCCCACCCGCACGCCCACCGTGGCGGACGGGAAGGACTCGCCGCCCGCGTTCACCGCCGCCACGCGGAAGTAGCGCAGCGTGCCGGGCGACAGCGTGACGGTGGCCGACGTGTTCTGGACCTCCGTACCCTCGTCCCAGCCGAAGCCGTCCGCGCTCTGGTAGAGCCGGTAGGCCGTGGGGGCGTCGCGGCCCTCCTCCGACGCGACCTGCGGGGGCGCGGTCCACTTCACCTCCACCGCTCCGGGCGTCGCGTTGCGCGCCACCACCGCTCCCGGCGTCTCCGGCGGCAGGTGCACCGCCGCACCGTCGCGGGTCGCGAAGTACTTGATGAGGCCCTGGGTGATGGCGCGCGCGGCCACGTGGCGGACGCGGGCCTCCTTGAGGTTCGCGGCGTCCGTCGTGTTGTCGTGGTACGCCATCTCCAGGAGCACGCTGGGCATCTCCGGGTTGTGCGTGGGGTTCACCTCGCCCAGGTTCGCCGAGCGCAGGGCACGCACCCGCCAGTTCGGATCCACCTCGCGCTTCAGGTCCGTTTCAAGCTGCGACAGGAGCGCTCGCGCCATCACGTCGCTGTCCTTCACGCCGGTGAAGTTGAGCGTGCCGTCCACCGGGTTGGGCCCGTAGACGTAGCCCTCCGTCCCCCGAATCGTGCCGGACGTGCCCGCGTTGGTGTGCCACGCGACGTAGACGGCGTCCTCGCCCTCCTCGTGCAGCCACGCGGCGAAGCGTGGCCGGGACGTCACGTCCGCGTTGCGCTCGTTGGACAGCGCGTTGGCCCCCGACGGCGCGTACACGCTGAAGGGTGCCCCGCTGTACTGCACGTGGTAGCGCCCGCTCTCCTCGAAGCGCGGACGCAAGAGCGGCCCCTGCGCCGCGTCACCCATCAGGCCCCGTCCACCGCCCAGCCGCACCGCGTCCACGGACAGCGTCGCGCCCGTGCCCTGCGCCGAGTCGTTCTCCAGCACCACCGCGCCGGACTCCGGGTGCTGCCCCGCCTTGAAGTAGAAGCGGCCCAGCAGTACCCACGTCCCGCCGTGGCGCTGCTGGTTCACCCGGAAGTGGCTCTCTCCACCCGCGTGCTTCACCACGTAGTGCGCGTCCGTCGCGCGCGTGGGGTCGGAGCCGTAGGAGACGTAGACGTTGTAGGCCGCGTCCGCCGGCACGGCCGGCGTCCACGTCGCCCTCGCGGTGGAGGTGGCCGCCGTGTCCAGCGTGCGCGTGGTGCCCAGCGTGAAGGGCTCCACCCCGTTGCCCATGGGCACGGGCGGAGGCGCCCAGCCCTTCTGCTCGGAGGTGTGGAAGCGCGCGGCGTCCCCGCTCTCCACGTAGCCCGTGCCGCCGTTGTCCACGGTGGCGATGAGCGGGTTCAGGTCCGTCTCACGCACGGACACCACCGTGGCGCCCGCCGCCATCAGCATGGGCTGCAGCTCCTGCGACACCACCTCCACGGAGATGAAGTCCTCCACCACGCCCCAGGTGTTGGGCCGCTGCGTCGCCCAGCGCTTCAGCCCGTTGTCGCGATAGAAGCCGTGGCCCGGGCTCAGGTAGATGACCTTGCCGGACAGCGCGCCCTCGCCCCTGCGCGTCTGCGGCACGCCCGCGGCCTTCACGTTGGACTTCGCGGCTCGCGTCTCACGCCGCACCACGGCGGGCGCGTCCGGCGCCAGGCGGCGCTGCTCGTGCTCGCGGGGGGCCGGAGCTGGCAGGTATTGAACACCCGGCGGCTCCAACCCCAGGTCGTCGCCTTCAAACGCTTCGGGAGTGCCCTGCGCGTGAGCGAGGACGGAGGTGCACAGCAGGGTCAGCGCCAGCGAGCGCGACCAGGACGGAAGGAACGTTCGCATCACGCGGTCGACCTTACCCCTTCACTCCCCCGCTTCAATCGGACCCGTGGGTGCTAGCCTGCCCACCCCTTCACCTTCCGATGACCGTTCCTGTATCCCCTCGTCCCCAGTTTCCCTCCCGCCGCAGCAACGGCCTGTTCGCTTCGTTCGGACATGCGTGGGCAGGGCTCATCCACACCGTGGCCTGGCAGCGCAACATGCGCATCCACCTCATCTCCGGCGTGCTCGTCGGGCTGGTGGGCAGCGGCATCCCGCTGGGGCTCGCGGAGAAGGTCACGCTCATCTTCTGCGTGCTGCTCATCTTCTTCGCGGAGATCCTGAACAGCGCGCTGGAGCAGTTGGTGGACCTGGCCGTGCAGCAGTTCGACGAGAAGGCCCGGCTCACCAAGGACGCGGCTGCGGCGGGCGTGCTCGTGCTCGCGGGCGGCACGGTCGTCATCTTCGCCGCCATCCTGATCAACTACTGGGAGACGGTGCGAACCAGCACGGACGCCATCTTCCGGCAGGTCGCGCTGGGGCTACCGCTGGCCGGCTGCGCCACGGTGCTCGTGCTGCCGCAACCCAGGCCCGCCGCCGTGGACGTGCTCGCGTTCCTGCTGGCCATGGGCCTGCTCGCGCTGACGGCGCCCACGTCCGCGAGCCTCGTCTTCACCGCGCTCACCGCCGCGCTGCTCGTCATCGCCGCAGCGGCAGCCCGCGAGCGCCGTCGCCACCCCCAGCCCTGAAGGCCCGAGGACGACCCGTCAATGACCGTGCGGGCGAATTCTGCTCGAGCTCCCATCACCTCGCGGGTGGGGCGCCCGGAACCAGTCCGGAGCCCGCTCACCCGCGGAGGGTCGATGCAGGGGATTCTAAGGGCCTACGCGCGCTGCTGAAAGCCCGCCCCGGAGTCGGGGGCTGGCGTCGACTGGGCGGCAGCAACCGCCTTGTCGCCTTCCTTCAGGTCGGTCGTCACGAGCTCCAGGAGCTCCGTGGCGATGCCGATGACCTGGTGCGGCGTGTAACCGCTTGCGCGCAGCTGGTTGAAGAACGTGCGCGCGAGGATGCGGGTGCCCTTCTGGTCGGTGCTCACGGGAATTGCCTCCGGATTCGACGCCACGTGTCAGGGCGCCGCGTCTACGTGCGGGTCCGGTCTTCAACCTCCGTGCCAGCCGTTCTCTTCCGAACGGATTCTCCAGCAGTCTTCAGGGGTTGAAGCCCGGAAGTGGACGGCACGGAACGTGGAGTGTGCGAAGGGGGTTACGCACCCGGACGTCCGCTCTGCCTGGAACGGGTTGCCGGGTGCATCGGCGGGTACGCACCCACCCCACGGGCCATCTTGTCTTTTCAAGTGCTTGCATTCCCTCCGGGGGGTGGAGCACATACGCGCCCCCATCGAGGAGTCAGAACACAATGGCGTACCGGGTGAACAACATCGGGCTGTGGCTGGACGAGCCGGAGGAGCTGCTCGGCCAGCGCGCCGCGGAGAAGCTGGGAGTCACCCGGAGTGACCTCGCCTCCGTGCGGGTGGTGCGCTCGGTGCTGGATGCGCGCAAGAAGGGCAGCCCGCGTTACATCTACACGCTGGAGGTGGAGCTGGCTCCGGGCCGCAAGGCGCCGCGGCTGCCCCCGGACGTGAGCGAGGCCCCGCCCCCGCCGGACCTGCCGCCGCGCGTGAAGGAGCCGGAGAAGCTGCCGCTCATCATCGGCACCGGCCCCGCGGGGTTGTTCTGCGCGCTGGGCCTGCTGGAGCGCGGCGTGCGCAGCATCCTGCTGGAGCGCGGCAAGGAAGTGGTGACGCGCCGCAAGGACGTGGCGAAGCTCATGCGCGACGGGTCGCTCGACCGCGAGAGCAACATGAACTTCGGCGAGGGCGGCGCGGGCGCGTACACGGACGGCAAGCTGTCCACGCGCATCAACCACCCCATGGTGCGCAAGGTGATTGAAGCCTTCGCGAAGTACGGCGCGCCGGACCACATCCTCATCGAGGGCAAGCCGCACATCGGCTCCGACCTCTTGCCCGGCGCGGTGGCGAAGCTGCGCGACGAGCTCATCGCGGGCGGCTGCCAGGTGCACTTCGAGCAGCGCGTGGACGACCTGCTCTACCGCGACGGCCGCGTGGCGGGCGTGAAGATGGCGGACGGGCGCACGCTGGAGAGCGACCGCGTCATCCTGGCGCCGGGCAACTCCGCTCGCGAGCTGTACGAGCGCTTCGCCGCCGACGGCCGGGTGAGCGTGGAGGCCAAGCCCTTCGCGCTGGGCTTCCGCGCGGAGCACCCGCAGGCGCTGATCAACGGCATCCAGTACGGCTCCGCGGCGAAGCACTCCAAGCTGCCGCCCGCGGACTACAAGCTGGCGGAGAACCTGGACGTGGACGGCGAGGTGCGCGGCGTCTACTCGTTCTGCATGTGCCCCGGCGGCATCGTGGTGCCCACGCCCACGGAAGAGGGGCTGCAGTGCACCAACGGCATGAGCAACTCGCGGCGCAACGCGAAGTACGCCAACGCGGGCATCGTCGTGTCCGTGTCCGTCGCGGACTTCGCGCGCGAGGGCTTCCACGGGCCGCTCGCGGGCCTGGAGTTCCAGCGGCACTGGGAGGGCGAGGCCTACAAGCTGGGCGGAGGCCGCTTCTTCGCGCCCGCGCAGACGATTCCGGACTACCTGGCCGGCCGCGTGAAGAAGGACCCCGGCGACACCAGCTACCGCCCGGGCCTGGCGCACACGGACCTGAACAAGCTCTTCCCGGAGCGGCTGACGCAGTCGCTCAAGGCGGCGCTGCGCACGTTCGACCGGAAGATGAAGGGCTTCATCAGCGACGAGGGGAAGCTCATCGGCATCGAGAGCCGGACGTCCTCGCCGGTGCGCATCACCCGGGGTGACGACCTGCAATCCGTGTCCATGCGCGGCCTGTATCCGGTCGGCGAGGGGTGCGGCTACGCGGGGGGCATCGTGTCCTCCGCCATTGATGGACTGCGCGCCGCTGAGCAGATTGCAACAGAGCTGGCTTGAGGTCCCCGCCCCCTTCCGGGCAGGGTAGGCCGGGAGGGAGGAAGACCCATGGCGTACCGCGTGCGCAGCCCCGATGGTGAGCTGATGTTCCCCTCGCTGGGTGACATCGAGCGGGCCTACCTGCAGGGCCTGGTGGACCCGGACGACGAGGTGCGCGAGGACGGCGCGGAGAAGTGGCGCAAGGCGTCCTCGCTGCCCGCCCTGGCCCGGGCGAAGAGGCCCCATGGCCAGGACACGTCCAAGCGCGCCCAGACGCTCACGGTGGTGGGCGCGGTGGCGGTGGGCGTGCTCGCGCTCGTGCTGCTCTTCACCGGCACGAACTGGAATGTCCGGATGATGGGCATCGCACTGGCCCTGGTGGTCAGCGGATTGCTCACCCGGGTGACGTTCAAGGCCTACAAGCGGCCACCTCCCGTCCTCTAGCGACGCTCCCTCCCCTGCCCTCCGGGGCAGCGGCACGGCCCTCGCCGCCAGCAGGCCCCACACGGCCCATGTTTGGTGGAAGGCACCCCGCGGGGTGCCCTCCATCGCGCTGGAGGAGGACCGCACCTTGCTCAGCACCTACCTGTCCCGAGAAGCCGCTCGCAAGCTTCGCCATGGCGCCCCCTGGCTGCGCCGCGAGGACATCATCTCCATGGAAGGCGAGCCGCAGCCCGGCACGCCCATGCAGCTGAAGGACGAGGACGGGCATGTCCTGGGGCTGGGAGACGTGGACCTCCAGGCTTCGTACGCCGTGCGCCGGCTGGGCCTGCCGGACGAGTCCGTGGAGGGGCTCATCCCCCGCCACGTGCGCCACGCGTTCGAGCGCCGCGGCCGGCTGGTGGACGACCCGCGCTTCTGCCGCATCGTCAACGATGACGGGGACGGGCTGCCGGGCCTCATCGTGGACCGGTATGATCAGCACTTCGTCGTCCAGACGCTCACCCGCTCCATGGACGCGCGGCAGGAGGAGATCACCCGCACGCTGGGAGAGGTGACGGGGGCGGCCTCCGTGCTGCTTCGCAACGACACGCTCCGGCGCAAGGCGCTGGGCCTGCCCGCGCAGCGCCCGCACGTGATGTACGGCACGCCGCCGCGCTGGTGCCGCCTGCTGGAGATGGGCGCGCGCTTCACCGTGGACCTCACCTACGGCCGGGGCACGGGCTATTCGTACGACCACCGCGAGCTGCGCCGCTTCCTGGGACGCACCGGCAACGGGGACCGGGTGCTGGACGTGGCGTGCAACGTGGGCGGCCTCTTCGTCCACGCGGGGCGGCACGGGGCGAAGCACATCCTCGCCTTCGACGGCAACGCGGACGCGGCGGACCTGGCGCGGGAGAACGCGGAGGCCAACGGGCTGCTCGGCCGGGTGACGGTGGAACAGGGCGAGCCGCTGGCCGTGCTCCGGGCCCTCAAGGACACCTTCGACCTGGTGCTGCTCGACACGCTGGGGGTGGCGTCCGAGGAGGACTTCATCGAACAGGTGCGGCTGGCCCTGCGGCGTACCCGCCATGGCGGACGGCTGCTCGTGGTCGGATATCACCCACCGCTGGCGCTGGGCTCGTTCACGGAGTGCGTGGCCACGGCCTGCGAGCAGGAGGCGCGCATCGCATTCCGGCTGGTACGGATGGGACTGCCGCCGGACCACCCGGCGCCGGTCGGCTCCCCAGGGGCCGAGTACCTGGAGGCGGTGGCGCTCGAGGTGAGCTGAGGCCCGTGCTGATTCGCCCTCGACGGGCCCTCCTCGGTGTTAGTGTCCGCGCCGCGATGACAACCGAAAACGAGTCCCAGGCCGCGACCTCTTCCACCCCGGAGGCTTCCGTCGAGACCGTCCGCAAGGTGTACGCGGCGGACCTGCGCGAGAAGGACCGGGTCAACACCGTCTTCCGCGTCACCAAGAAGGAGAAGGTGAACGCGCGCAGCGGCAAGGTGTTCCTGTCGCTGTCCCTGGCCGACAAGAGCGGCACGGTGGACGCGCGCGTCTTCGACAAGGTGGACGCGCTCGAACCCGTCTTCCAGAACGGTGACTACGTCCTCGTGCAGGGCAGCGTCATCGTCTTCCACGGCCGCACCCAGGTCGTCGTGGAGGCCGTGGAGCGGCTGGATCCGGAGCCGCTCGACCCCAAGGAGTTCGAGCCGCCCCCTGCCCCGCCCGCCGAGGCGAAGGCCGAGTCCAAGGCCGGCGAAGCGAAGTCCGGCGACGCGAAGGCCGAGTCCAAGTCCGGCGAAGCGAAGTCCGGCGAAGCGAAGTCCGGCGACGCGAAGCAGGCAGAGGGCAAGTCCGAGCGCCACGAGGGCGGCGGCGGTGGCCCGCGCGCGGTGGGGCAGATCCGCGAGCTCGTCACCGAGCGCGTCAACGACCCGTTCGTGAAGCAGCTGCTGCTGGCGTTCCTGGACGACGCGCAGGTGTCCTCGGCGCTGCCGGTGGCTCCTGCCGCCAAGGGCGTGCACCACGCGTGGCGCGGCGGGCTGGCCGAGCACGTCCTGTCGGTGATGCGCCTGACGCTGCGCGTGTCGGATCACTACCCCATGGCGGACCGCGACCTGCTCCTGGCCGGCGCGTTCCTGCACGACGTGATGAAGGGCGGCGACGGGGCGTCCGACAAGGGCTTCGACACCTCCGACGAGGGCCGGCTGGTGGGCCACGCGGTGCTGGCCGCGCAGAAGATCCGCGAGAAGACCCTGGGCATCCCGGGCTTCCCGCCGCTCCTGGAGCAGCACCTGACGCACCTGGCGATCTCCCAGTCGGGGGCGTCCGGCGCTCCCGGCGCCAAGGTGCCGGTGACGCTGGAGGCGCAGATCGTCGACACGCTCAGCTCGCTCGACGCGCGCATCTCCTCGTGGGTGGAGGCCATGCAGCGCGATCCGAACGAGCGCTGGACGGACCACCTGCGCGCGTACGACCGCTCCCTCTGGAAGGGCTTCGTGCCCACCGGTCGTGGCAGAGCTCCGGTGGAGGGTGGCCGCCGCAAGCACCGCGAGGAGAAGCGCAAGGCGCGCGCCGACAAGGGCCCGCCGTCCCAGGCTGGCGAGGGCAGCCCCCCCGCCCCCGCGTCCCAGGAGGCCCGTCCGGAGCGTCCGCCGCGGCCTCCCCGCGAGCCCCGCGCCGAGCGTCCGCCGCGTGAGGACCGGGGTCCCCGCGAGGAGCGCCCCGCCCGTCCGCCGCGCGAGGACCGTCCGCCCCGCGACCCCAAGAGCCTGCCCGGCGAGCTGACCTTCAAGCCGTTCAGCGCGCTGGCGCCGGCCCCGAAGTCCGGTGGTGAGGGTGGTGGCTCCTCGGAGGGCTGAAGTCCATGGCGAAGCGGCTGGGAGAGCGGTTGATTGAGGCCGGCCTCGTGACTCCGGGGGCCGTGGAGCAGGGTCTGGAGCACCAGAAGATCACCGGCCACAAGCTGGGGGACTGTCTGGTGGAGCTGGGCCTGCTCCAGGAGGCCGCGCTGCTGCGGCTCCTGGCCAACGAGTTCCAGACCCGCTTCGTCACCGCGGACAAGCTGGCCAAGGTCCGCATCGACACGAAGGTGTTGGACAAGCTGCCGGTACGGCTGGCGGAAGCGCAGAACGTGCTCCCGCTGGCCGTGGATCCGGAGCGCAAGCTGCTGTCGGTGGTGGCCGCCGAGCCGCAGAACAAGTCGCTGCTCGACGAGATCGCCCTCGTCACCGGCATGTCGGAGGTCTACGCGTACATCGGCCTGCGCAGCGCCATCTCCGCGGCCATCCGCAAGCACTACTACGGCGACCCCACGGCGTTCACCACGCTGCTGGAGGGCCCCTCCGCGAACAATGGCCCCCGCCGTCCGGACACCCCGTCGAACACGCACGTGGGCGCGGAGCCCGGGCGCGGCGGGAGCTCCGCAGGACGCAGCAGCGCCACCAGCCTGAGCATGCGGCTGGAGACGGACGCGCGCATGCGGTTGCAGCGTGGCGGCAGCGGCACCAACGTGGCGCGCGTCTCCACGCAGCGGCGCGAGCCGGGCGGCCCGCGCGGGCTCATCAGCGACACGGACTACGTGGAGACGCTGAGCCTGATGGTGGGCCTGCTGGAGCAGGACCGGCCCCGGCACCGGGGACACTCCGCGCAGCTGGCGCGGCAGGCGGGCATCGTCGGCCAGCGCATGGGCATGCCCCACAAGGAGCTGGCGGCGCTGTCCATCGCGGCGTACCTGCACGACCTGGGCAAGCCCCCGGAGCGGCACTACTCGCTGGCGAGCAACGCGGCCAATCCGGAGTGGAAGGCGCAGGCCAAGGCGTGCTGCCGCGCGCCCACGAAGCTTTTCGAGACGGTGCACCTGCCCGCGCAGGTGAACACCATCCTGGCGCAGCTGTACGAGGCCTGGGACGGCTCCGGCACGCCCCAGGGCGCCAAGGGCGAGGACATCACCCTGGGCGCGCGCATCCTGGCGGCGGTGGACAGCTTCCTGGAGTTGACCAAGAACCCGGGCAACGCGCACGGCCGGGTCTTCACCAAGCAGCAGGCGCTGGAGCACCTGAAGAAGAACGCGGGCGTGCTCTACGATCCGGTGGTCGCGGACATCGTCGGGCAGCTGCAGAGCGGCGCGCTGCTGGTGCACCGGCTGGCCAGCGAGGGCCGCCAGGTGCTCATCGCGGAGCCGGACGAGGCCACGCGCGGCGAGCTGCTGGAGGCGGTGCTCAAGCAGGAGCTGGTGGCGCACGCGCTGTCCACGCTGGACGGCGCGCTGGACGGCCTGTCGCGGCAGGACTGCGACGTGCTGGTGGTGAGCCTGCGGCTGGGCCAGCAGGAGGTGATGGACCTGCTGGAGGCTGTGCGCTCCACGCCGGAGAGCGCGGGCCTGCCCATCGCCGTGGTGGGCGAACCGGATGCCCAGGCGCGCGAGCGGCTGCTCATGGCGGGCGCGACGGCGGTGCTCTCCCCGAGCGACAAGGCGGAGGTCGCCCGCACGGTGCTGTCCCTCTTCCAGGACCGCGTGCAGCACAACGGCCCGGGCCGGGTGGTGCGCGGCAGCTTCGACGAGCTGCCCCCGAAGGAGCTGTTGCGCACGCTGGGCGGCGGCAAGAAGAGCGGGAAGCTCCAGCTGCGGAGCCACACGCTGGAGGGCTCGCTGCACCTGGAGCGCGGCCGCGTGGTGCACGCGGCGTTCGGCGGCCACGCGGGCGAACCCGCGCTGCAGGCCCTGCTGAAGCTGAAGCAGGCGGACTTCGTCTACGACCCGGACGCGCTGCTCCTGGACATGCCGCAGCTGGACCAGGACCTGGAGGCCCTGGCCAACGCGCTCACGCCAGCGTGAGGTTGAAGAGGCGGGCCGCGTTCGCCGTGGTGACGCGGGCCACCTCTTCCAGCGACACGCCCTTCAGCTCCGCGACCTTCTTCGCGGTCTCCAGCACATGCGCGGGCTCGTTCTTGCGGCCGCGGTGGGGCACCGGCGCGAGGTAGGGGCTGTCCGTCTCCACCATCAGGCGCTCCAGCGGCGCGAAGCGCACCGCGTCCTGGAGGGCCTCCGTCTTCTTGTAGGTGACGACGCCGGACAGCGACAGGAAGAAGCCCCGGTCCAGGTACTTGCGGGCCGCGGCCGTGTCGCCGGTGAAGCAGTGGATGACGCCGCTGGTGACGTCCTCGGCGGCCAGGGCCGCTTCGCAGTCGTCATGCGCGTCGCGCACGTGCACCACCAGCGGCTTGGACAGGCGCTTCGCGAGCGCGCACTGCCGCCGGAAGACGGTGGCCTGAATCTCGCGCGGCGAGTGGTCGTAGTAGTAGTCCAGCCCGGCCTCGCCCACGGCGCGCAGCTCCGGGCGGGCGCAGGTGCGCTCCAGCATCTCGAAGTCCGCTTCAGTGGCGCGGGCAGCTTCGTGCGGGTGGATGCCCAGCGTGGGCGACAGGAAGTCCGGGTGCCGGGCGGCGACCTCCAGCGCGTGGCCCCAGTCACCGGGACCGTGGAACTGCCCCACCAGCACCGCGTGCACCAGCCCCGCCGCGCGGGCGCGCTCCAGCACCGGCGCCACGTCCGCGTAGTCCTTCGGCTCCAGGTGGCAGTGCGCATCAACCAGTTTCATGGCTTCTCCTGAAACAGCTCTTCCAGCTCCGTCCGCGCCTCTTCCGAGGCGAAGGTGGGCACGGCGGCGCGCAGGCGCTCCACGCCCTCCGCCACGCCCAGGCGCCACACGCCGTCCGCCGCGTCCAGCCGGTCGTCCTCGGGCGCGCTCCGGTCCTCCAGCACGGCGAGCAGCCAGGGCAGCGCCTGTGCATCTCCCAGCCGGCCCAACCCGCGCGCGGCGGCGCCACGGCACGGGTCCTTCGCGTCCGCGAGGATGTCCTTCAGCCGCTCCAGCGCGCCCGGGACCTTCAGTTCACCGCACAGCTCCACCGCGAGCGCCCGGTCCGCGCTCCACTTCTTGCGCGTGCGCTGCATCAGCCAGTCCGCGCCCTCCGGGTCGCCCAGCTTCAGCAGCACGCCCGCGGCCTGCGTCTTGTCGAACGCGGGCAGCAGCCACTTGCCGAAGAGGCGCTTCACCGCCGGCAGCGCCCGCGTGTCCTCCAGCTCCGCCAGCGCGCCCAGCGCCCGGAAGCGCAGCGTGTCCACGTCCAGCGCGGCCACGAGCACGTCCAGGCCGGCGGGGTGCTTGAGGGCGGCGATGCCTCGCGCGGCCTCGAAGCGGACCTCCGGCGTGGGGTCCTCCAGCATTCCGGCCAGGGCGCCGCGCGCGTGCGGCAGTGCCAGGTCCGCGAGCCGGCCGGTGGCCTCCAGCCGCACGCGGGTGTCCTCGTCACGCAGCCTGGGCAGGAGCATGTCCGGGAGCTGATCCGGCGGCAGGATGACGGACGCCAGACTCACGCCCGAGCGGCGCACTTCCGGCTGCGTGTCCGCGAGCAGGCGCACGAGCACCTCCGTGAACTCCGCCGCATGCGCGGGCTCCTCGGACGCAAGTTGGAACAACAGGTCCGCCGCCTCGGCCCGGCTCGCCGGCCGCTTCTCCCGCTCCAGGGTCAACAGGGCGCGGTCCCGCTCGGCACGCCAGTCCGCCACGTCTCGTCACCTCTCTGGCGTCCGGGCCTTCCCATGCCTGGCGCGTCCTTGGAGTTCCTGTGGATTTCCGGCCGCTGGCGAGGTGTCCCGCCCTACGTCCTGGCTCGCCCGCGTCCCGGTTCCCGGCGGATGCTCGGGCCTACCGCACGATAGGCATCCCAGGGAGCGCAGCGGCCGCCCGGGATGCCATCGCCCGCGCTACTTCACTTCGGCGCCGGGCGGCACGTCGCCCGGATCCAGCAGGGACAGGTCCTTGCCGCCCGAGCCCGCCGTCAGCAGCATGCCGCGCGACTCGATGCCCTTGAGCTTGCGTGGCTTCAGGTTCGCGACCACGACGACGCGCCGGCCCGCCACCGCCTCCGGCGCGTACGCCTCCGCGATGCCGGACACGATGGTGCGCGGCGTGCCCTCGCCCAGGTCCACGTCCAGCTTGAGCAGCTTGTCCGCGCCCTTCACCTTCTCCGCGGCCACGATGCGCCCTGCCTTCAGCACCACCTTGGCGAAGTCCGCGTACTCGATGTCGGCCGCGGGCGCGCCTTCCGCCGCCCCCGCACCGGGGGACGCCTGCGTGGTGGGCGCCGCTTCGGGAGTCTTCGCTTCCACGGGCTTCTTCTCCGTCTTCTTGTCCTTGCCGCCTGCCTTCGCGGGCTCGGCGGCCGGCGTCCCCGCGGGGACCTTGATGATGGCGTTGACGCGCTCCTCTTCCAGCCGGGGCAACAGCGGCTCCGGCGTGCCCAGCGGACGGGTGCGGTCCAACAGCGGGTACTTCGCGGTGGCGAGCGCCTGGAACGTCAGCGGCTCCGCCCCCAGCTGCGCGAACAGCTTCTCCGACACGCGCGGCGTCACCGGAGCCAGCAGCGCGCCCAGCAGGTACGCCACGTCCGCCGCGTCCGACAGGTCCGCCCGCGCGGCCTCCGCGTCCTTCTTCACCAGCGCCCACGGCGCCGCCGTCTGCAGGAACGCGTTCGCCGTGGAGGCAATCTCCGTGATGACCCGGATGGCGTTGCGGTACTCCAGCTTCTCGAACGCCTCGCGCACCTCCGGCACGCGCGCCAGCGCGTCCTCCACCAGCTTGCGCCCCGCCCCTTCCGCGCGGCCCGGCGCGAGCTTCTTCTCCAGCGGCCCGGCCAGCAGCGACAGCGCGCGGTTGGCCAGGTTGCCCACGTTGTTGACGAGTTCGCCGTTCACCCGGAGGCGGAAGTCCTTCAGGTTGAGGTCCAGGTCCTCCACGCCCGCGCCCAGGTTGGCCGCGTAGAAGTAGCGCAGGTAGCTGGGGTCCAGCAGGTCCAGGTAGTCACGCGCGGCCACCATGGTGCCGCGGCTCTTGCTCATCTTCTCCCCGTTCACGGTCAGGTGCCCGTGCACCTTGATCTCGTTGGGGATGTGGAACCCCGCGACGTTCAGCACCGCGGGCCAGAACAGCGCGTGGAAGTAGACGATGTCCTTGCCGATGAAGTGGACGATGCGCGTGGGCGCGTCCTTGCCCCAGTACGCGAGCGCATCCGGGACGCGGCCCGACTCCTTCGCCCACTTCTCCGTCGTGGCGATGTACCCGATGGGCGCGTCCAGCCAGACGTAGAAGAACTTGTCCGTCTCACCCGGAATCGCGAAGCCGAAGTACGGCCCGTCGCGGCTGATGTCCCAGTCCGCCAGGCCCTTCTCGAAGAAGCCCTGGAGCTGGGCGGCCAGGCCCGGGTGGATGAAGCCGGGGCGCTTGAGCACTTCCTGGAGGAAGTCCGCGTGCCGCGACAGCTTGAAGAACAGGTGCACGGAGTTGCGGCGCACCGGAGGCGTGCCACACAGCGCGCACTTCGGGTCGATGAGGTCCGTGGGGTTGTACGTCTTGCCGCACTTCTCGCAGGCGTCGCCGTACTGCTCCGTGGCCCTGCAGTTGGGACAGGTGCCCCGGATGAAGCGGTCGGGCAGGAAGCGCTTGTCCTTCTCGCAGTAGGTCTGCTCGATGTCGCGGCGGTCGATGTCGCCCGCGTCCTTCAAGCGCCCATAGATGAGCTCCGCGTAGTGGCGGTTCTCCGGCGAGTTGGTGGAGTGGAAGTAGTCGAAGCGGATGTCGAAGTCGCGGAAGTCGCGCTGGTGCTCGTCGTGGAAGCGCGCGACGAACTGCTCCGGCGGGATGCCCTGCTTCGCGGCGTTGATTTCAATGGGCGTGCCGTGGGTGTCATCCGCGCAGAAGTAGACGACGTCCTGGCCGCACGAGCGCAGGAAGCGGACGTAGATGTCCGTCTGGATGTACTCGACAGCGTGGCCGAGGTGGACGGCGCCGTTCGCGTACGGAAGGGCGCTGGTGACGAGGATTCTCTCCGCCATGGACTCTCCTGAGGGCGGCGGACCATAGCCGCTCGGGGATACGAGGTCATCGCCAACATGCAGGCCCGGGGCTGCATGGCGCGAAGATGGATGTTATCGACCGGACGCCATGTGCACCGTCCTGATCCTCCGTAACGCCCACCCCGAGTGGCCGCTGGTCCTCGCCGCCAACCGGGATGAGTTCTACGCGCGCCCGGCCCACGGGCCGAAGGTCCTCTCCGAGTCCCCCCGCGTGGTGGGCGGCCAGGACGTGGAGCGGGGCGGCACGTGGATGGGGGTCACCCACGAGGGAGTCGTGGTCGCCCTGACGAACCAGCGCGGCGCCCGGACCCTGGGCCTGGCCCCCCGCTCCCGGGGCGAGGTGGTGCTGCGCGCCCTCCAGGCCGGGTCGGTGGAGGCCATCGAGCGCTACCTCGGCACCCTGCCCGCTCCGGAGTTCCTGCCCTTCAACCTGCTCTACGGGGACGCGGGCACCCTGCGGGTGGCCTACGCGCGGCCGGGCCATGAGCACCTGCTGCACGAGGACGTCCCGGACGGGGTGCACGTACTCCCCAACGACAGCCTGGACAACCTGGCGCTTCCCAAGGTCCAGCGGGCGCATGCCCTGGCGGAAGGCGTGGCGAAGCGCCCGTGGCCGGAGCTGGTGACGGGGCTCCAGGCGGTCCTGGCCGACCATGCCCTGCCGCCCCGGGAGGCCGCGACGGGGCTGCTCGCGGAGAACGAGCTGCCCGCGGACTTCCTCCAGCAGCTCCAGGCGCTTTGCATCCACACTTCAGAAGGTTACGGGACGCGCTCGTCCGCCATCGTCGCGCTCGGGCCCGGCCGCGTGGGGCATTACCTGGCCACGGACATCGCGCCCTGTCAGGGCGGCTGGCGGGACGTGACGGGCCTGCTCACGGCGCCCTGAACGGACTGCCCGTTCTCAGTCCAGCCGCGCCCGCATCACCGCGTCGCGGCCTGCGTCGTAGGTGGCCTCGAAGGCCGGGCCCCGGCCGGTGAAGGCCTCCACCGGGGGCATGGCCACGTCCACGCGGACCTCCCGCACGTCGCAGCCCAGGTCGGAGCGGTAGAAGGCCGGCTCACCGGTGACGTTGATGGCGATGAGCCGCGCGCCCGGGAACAGCTGACACGCGTCATGAATGGGCGTCGCGGAGACGCGATCCGCGCCCGGGTCGATTCGCTCCAGCGTGGCGTCCTTGAACAGGAGCGGGTTGGAGGCGCTCGCGGAGACGGCCTCCGAAAGCGGGCCGCGCGTGACGGTCACCAGCCGGATGCCGCCCGCGAAGGGCTCCTGGTGGAAGGTGGCGAAGGGCACGGGGAGCTCCTCCACGCGCGCGCCCGCGTAGAAGGAATCCAGCACCTGGGTGAAGCGCTCATGGCTCAAAGGAGGCACTGTCGCCGCGCCCCCCGCCGCGCCCAGCGCGCCCGCCGCCACGGCCGGTCCCAGCGCGCCACCCGACACCAGCACCGCGAGCAGGCCCACCGCCGCGCCCACCGCGCCGCGCGTCGCGGCGACCTTGCGCGTCTGTTCCTCGTAGGCGGTGAAGAAGGAGTGGTAGCGCTGGCGCAGGTTGGCGCCGGGCGCGGACGCATAGAGGCCGCCCACCACCGCGCCCATGCTGTTGCCCACCACGCAGTCGATGGGTACGCCCCGGGCCACCAGCGCATCCAGCGCGCCCACGTGCGCGAGCCCCTTGGTGCCACCCACCGACAGCACCACGCAGGTGCGCGAAGCACGCGTGTCCCGGTGGCACGACAGGGCCCCGGAAGCCGCCACCACCGTCAGCAACACCAGCCCCAACCGCCGCCCCATGCATCCTCCCGAGTGCGAAGTCAGGCCACCCTACCCCGTTCCCAGCGGCAAGGCCTGGACGGCCGTCCCATCACCGCGCGGGTGCCGGACAGGTGCGCCTCGCCGGCCTCGCGGAAGGGCCAGCACCGGCAGCCCCGCCACCGCGCGGGTGCCGGACAGGTGCGCCTCGCCGGCCTCGCGGGAGTCGCGGGAGGGCCCGCACCGGCCTCCCACCACCGCGCGGTTGCTGGACAGCTGCGCCCCGCTGCCCTCGCGGACGGACCGGCGGGAAGGCCCGGGCAGCACCGCGCCTTGCGGGCCTCACACGCGAGCCGACACAGACACCGGGAGCATCCCCAATCGACGGAGGCCACAAACACGACCGCCCCCGGGACAGGAGCCCCGGAGGCGGAAGGTGACCTTCACGAGGCCCGGCGTGGACTCACGCCGGACCCGCGCGAGGACTTAGTACGTGGCCTTGAGGGACACGCCGCTGTACGCGGAGTAGCCGCGCACCATGATGTACATCTTGCCCGCCGCGGTCTTCGCCGCCGCGCTGCACGACTCGTTGTTGCCGGACAGGTACGGACGGCAGTCGTAGGACGTCGTCGTCGGGGCGGAGCCGAACTTGATGTACAGGTCCGCGTCACCCGTGCCGCCGCTCATGACGTACTGGGACGCCTTCGCGGCCGGCAGGTCGATGCAGTACATCGTGTTGGAGCTGGCCGCGCCGGCCAGGCCCGTCTTCGCCACGCCGTTGGTCAGCGCGATGCACGTGGTCGGCTGGGTCGTGCCACCCACGCCCACCGCTTCCCAGGCGGCCGTCACGGCAGCCTGCTCGGCCGCGGTGTAGCCCAGCGCCGCGGCGGCCTGGACGGTCCACGTCTTGGCCTGCGCGAACGTGGTGCTCGCCGTGAAGAGGTTGGTGTTGGCGTAGTACCAGATGCGAGCGGCCTTCTCGACGCCGATGGCCGGCACGTTGATGGTGCTGCGGCCGCGCGGGTGCACGCCGCCCTTGGAGAGCAGCGCGAACGCCAGGTTCGGCACGCCGGAGCTGTAGTGCACGTCCGTGCTGGACGTCACGTTGGCCGCCCAGTCCTTGGACGCGCCGTCCTTCGCCGGGTCGTCCATGTAGCGCAAGGCGTCGTTCGCCGTGCCCGGCGTCCACACGTCCTCGCCCACCATCCAGATGGCCGGAGCCGTGCTCCAGCCGTTCACGCGGCTCTCGCAGACGGCGCCGAACGTGTCGGACATCGCCTCGTTGAGGCCACCGGACTGGCCGGAGTACGTGAGGTTGGACTCGTACTCCGTCACGGCGTGGGTCAGCTCGTGGACGGTGACGTCCGCGTCCTTGCCCAGCTCGATGGAGTTCACGCCGTCGCCGTCGCCGTACACCATCTGGGTGCCGTCCCAGTAGGCGTTCACGTAGTTGCGGCTGTAGTGCACCGTGCTGATGAGCGCCGTGCCCGCGTTGTTCAGCGAGTCGCGGTTGAAGAGCACCTTGTAGCAGTCGTAGGTGTAGCCCAGCATGTCGTAGTTGGTGTCGACGTGCGAGTCACCGATGGCCGCCTGGCCCTCGCTGCGCTTGAGCGTGCCCGGGGTGCTGGTGCCGTTGTTCGCGCTGTAGACCTTGCGGTTGAGCGCGGTGTGGATCTCCGGCACGCGCAGCAGCGTGGCGCCGTTGAGCGCGTCCACATAGACGCGGTCGCGCAGCGGCATCAGCTCGCTCTCGCCCGTGACCTTCACCTCGTACGCCAGGCGCAGGCGGCCGTCCTCGGCCTTCACGTAGACCAGGTGCGCACCCTCCGCGGCCAGGTCCGTGCCCTTCGTGTCGCGCAGCGCCGCCGTCTGGGCCGCCTCCGCGGCGACCAGCGGACGCGCGGACACGGCGCCGCCAGAGCGAGCGGAGCCGTTCGCGCCGAAGATGGCGCCCGAGCTGTCCACGTGCACCACCAGCTCCTCGCCCACCACCGGCAGACCGTTCAGCGTCTGCGCGTAGCGGATGTGCGAAACGCCCTGCTCGTCCACGGTGATGCGGCGGACCTGCAGGTCTGAAGCGTTCAGGCGGAACAGCGACGCGATGGAGGGCAGCGACCCGGCGATGGCCGAGTGCACTTCCGCGGACGCGAAGCCCGTCAGCGGGCGGTCCGCCTGGCCCAGGCGGCCCTGGATGGTGTGCGGCGTCCCATCCTCGTTGGTGCCGACAATCTGGGCGCCCGGAATCACGCTCAGGGCGTTCTGCACTTCGGCGACTTCATCCGGCTTCTGCTGATCCTTCTGCGCGTTGGAGTCCGTCTCACCGACGCCGCAAGCGACGAGGGGGAAGGCCAGCAGGGCTGAAACGAAACGGGTGCGAACCAAGGTACTGCCTCCTGCCCGGCGCAAAGGGGGTGGTCGCCGGGACAGCGCTCCTTTCAGCATTCTTCAGGCCAACTCATTAAGCCCGCGAAATGCCTCGCAGTACGGGAAGGCCCTGAAAAACGGCTGGCACATCAGTGCCCAGTAAATCTTCTGTAATGTGGAAGTTCTCGTTACGTGGCTGGCACAAAGGCCCGTTCTTGCTGGGCTTTTCACCGCTCGTGGGCCCCTGTCCTGAACCATGACAGTGCACACCGGGTGTGTCCTCTATTCGGGCAATCCAAGTTTGACGGCTTTTTCTTGGTGTGCAAAGCAAGGCCCCGAATTCGCGCGGCGTGCGTCAGCGCCACACGCCGAGCAGCACCCGCGCGCGTCCGTCCATGGGGAGCGCGGCCTCTTCCACCGTGGTGAAGCCGGCGTCGCGGGCCACGTCGGCCAGGTGCCGCATCCACGGTTTGTAGGGCATCCCATTGTCGGAGCAGCAAGGGACGACGGCGAAGCCCAGCCCGTGGCGCGCGGCGTACTCGATGATGATCCGCGTGGCGCCGTCCGGGTGCATGCCCACGACGAGCTCCGCCTCGCAGGGCTCTTCCAGTGTGAAGAGCCGCTGCGCGTACTTCACGGGCAGGTGCTTGTGGCGCAGGTCGAAGGTGGTGACGGTGCGCCCGCGCTGGGTGAGGGACTCGTTCAGCTTCCCCATGCCGCCGGCGATGTCATAGACGCGCAGGGCCTGGGGAAAGCGCGTGACGAGCAGGTCCGCGAAGAGGTCGAAGCGTCGCTTGTCCGCCATGGCGGCTCCTTCAGCCCGGGCCCGTTCAGGCGCGGGTGCACACCGTCCACAACAGCCGCTCGATGACGAGCTTCCCGCTGGCGGAGGACTTCAGGGCCAGGTCCGCGTCCGCGCACGCCACCAGGGCGTTGAGCAGCTCGCGGCGCTCGTAGCGGGCGGCGGCCTGCATGCCGAACGCGAGCGCCCACGCGTTGGGCGTCTTGCGCTTGGTGGCCTTCAGCTCGGCCTCCAGCTTGGGGAGGATGCGCGCCTCCACGTCGCGGCCGGTGCGCGGCGGCTGGCCGCCCGCGTACTTCTCCAACCAGGCGTGGTTCTCCAACAGCGAGCGGACGATGGACGCCACCGCGCCCAGCAACTGGAGCGCATGCGTGCCCTGCCCCATCGCGTCCTCGGCGTAGGAGAGCGCGTCGCGCAGCTCGCGCTTCTGGAGCGCCTCCGTCAGCTCGAAGAACTCCTCCTCGCGCGCGTGGTGCACCAGCAGCGCCACGTGCTGCGCTTCGATGGTGGGCCCCTCCGCGTAGACGGCCAGCTTCTCCAGCTCCGACTGGAGCAGCCGGATGTTGCCGCCGATGCGCTCCTTCAAGCCCTCCAGCGCGCCCGGCCCCAGCTTCTTCTTGAAGGGGGCGAGGAACTCCTTCGAAATCTCGCTGAGGTCCAGGTCCTTGTGGCGCGCGGCCACCTTGCGCTCGAAGAGGCGGCCCTTGTCCTGCGCGAACTTGAGCAGCGGGCTGCGCGAGTCCACGTCCGTGGCCGCGAGCACCAGCGCGTGCCCCGGCGGCACGCCCTTCTGGAGCAGCTCCAGGAGCGCGGACGCGTCCCCTTCCGGAGCGCTGATGCGCTCGTCACGGCAGAAGGCCGCCGCCTCCTGGAGGAAGGCGAGGTCCGCCTCCGCCAGGTCCACGTTGAGCTCTTCCTTCCACTGCTCCACCGAGGGCGCGCCGGGCACGCGGGGATCCAGCTGATCCACGCCCCAGCCCGCGCGGCCCGCCAGCGCCAGCAGCCGCCGGGCGCCCTCCTTGCGCTTGCCCGCCTTCCACGCGTCGCGCGCCTTGGCCAGCGCGTCGCCCTTGCCCTTCTTGGGCGCGAGGAACTCCGGGTCGCGCACCAGCACCACCTTGCGCCCGGGGAACAGCGGCAGCGTGGCCAGTTCCTGCGCCACCTCGCGCGGGGAGGCCGCGTCCAGCACCGCGAGGTTCAACCCCATGGCGGCGTCCGGCACCAGCGTCTTCACCAGCTCGTCGGCGCCCTTCCTGACCAGGAACTCCTCGCCCCACAGGAGGTACAGCGGCCACACCTTGCCGCCCTTCACCTCCGCCAGCACCTCGTCCATGTCCGCGCTCACCGGCCCTCCACGCACAGTTCGATGAGCAGCCGCTCCAGCTGCAACCGGGGCGCGCCGTTGCGCGAGCCGATGGCCGTGCGCGCTGACTCCAGCAGTGAATGCCGCCGGTGCAGCGCGGCCTCCGACGTGCGCTTCGCCGCGTCCTCCGCGAGCGCCGCCAGGTCGCGGTTCGCCAGCGCCTCCAGCGCCCCGGCCTTCGCGAGCGACACGTCCCGCGTCCACAGGATGAGCAGCTCCAGCGCCGTGTCCGCGTCCTCGCGCGAGCCGCCGTGCGCCTCCGCGAAGCGCAAGAGCGCCGGGATGTCGTTGCCGCTCAGGCCTTCGAAGGCGGTGAGGACGTCCTTGCGCTCCTTCAGCGCGTCCACGTCCAGCGCGAGCGCGCGGCCCAGGCTGCCTCCGGACATCACCGCGGCCAGGGCGGCGGTGTCCGCGTCCAGCTTGCGCTCCTGCTGCACGTGCCGTGCGACCAGGTCGACGGGCAGCGGACCGAAGTACACCTTGCTGCACCGGCTGCGGATGGTGGGCAACAGCCGGTCCATGGCGCTCGCCACCAGGATGAGGGTGGTCTCCGCGGGCGGCTCCTCCAGCGTCTTGAGGAACGCGTTCTGCGCCTGGACGTTCATCTGCTCCGCGCTGACCAGGATGGCCACCTTGCGCTTGGACTCCAGGCCGCGCAGCGCCAGGCGCTCCTGGAGCTGGCGAATCTGCTCCACGCGCAGCTCGCGGCTGGGCGTGCCAGTGAAGTCCGAGCGGCCCGCGAGTCCTCGCGACACGCGCTCGTCGTCCGGCATCACCCAGGTGACGTCCGGGTGCAGCCCCTTGGCGATGCGCACGCAACTGGCGCACTTGCCGCAGCCCACCTCCGGGGCCTCCGGGCACGTGAGGGCCTGCGCCAGCCCCACCGCGGCCAGCTCCTTGCCCACGCCTTCGGGCCCGGCGAACAGGTAGGCGTGATGCACCGAGCCGGACCGCAGGGCGGATTGGAGCGCATCCATCGCGCGGGGCTGTCCCTGCACCGAGGCAAGCGTCATGGGGGCGTGTATCCCCGCTCGGCGCCCACCCGTCAACCGCCACCTTGACCCGTGCGCGCGCCACCGGTCTGATTCGCCGGGCGTGTTGAACTTCCTCGAAGGCTACCTCCCCCTGCTGGCGGGCTCCATCCTGACGGTGCTGCTGCTGGGCATCCAGCGGACCACCCACGACCCGGACCTGCGCGACGACCTGCGGGGCGCGGTGCGGATGCTGCTCGCCTTCCTGGTGCTGCGGCTGGCGTCACACTACCTGCCGGAGGCCTCGACGCCGGAGGGCCTGCGCAAGTTCGTGAGCGTGGGCTGGATGCTCACGTTCGCCTACGGCGTCATCCGGGCCGCGGTGGCGTTCGCGCTGAAGCTGGTGCGGATGCGCTCGCCGGTGACGACGCCCAAGATCCTGCGCGACGTCATCGACTTCACGCTGTACGCGCTCGCCACCGTCCCCATCCTCCAGAGCCAGCTCAACCTGGACCTGGCGGGCCTGGTCGCGTCCACCGCGGTGCTGACGGTGGTCATCGGTCTGGCGCTCCAGGAGACGCTGGGCAACCTCTTCGCGGGCCTGTCATTGCAGTTGGACCGGCCGTTCGAGGTGGGTGACTTCATCCGCATTGGCGAGCACACCGGACGGGTGGTTCACATCGGGTGGCGCTCCATCCGCATCGCCAACTTCCGGCGCGAGGTCATCACCCTGCCCAACAGCATGGTGGGCAAGGAGCACGTGAAGAACTTCACCCAGCACCGCGAGCCCGTGGGCATCGAGGTGCAGGTAGGCGTGTCCCTGGACGCGCCGCCCAACCAGGTGAAGCAGGCGCTCCTGGAAGTGGCCCGGGAGATTCCCCAGGTGCTGGTGCAGCCGCCGCCCATCGCGCGCACGGTGACCTTCACGGAGTCCAACGCGCAGTACATGGTGCGCGTGTTCCTCAATGACTTCGCGCTGTCGGACAGCGTGAAGGAGGAGCTGCACACGCGGCTGTGGTACCGGCTGCGCCGCGAGGGCATGGAGCTGCCCCACGCCCAGCGCACGGTGACCCTGCGCCGCGAGACGAAGCACCGCCGCCGCGAGCTGGCGGATGAAACCGTGCGTGAACTGCTGCGCCAGGTGGACCTCTTCGCGACGCTGGGTCCGGAGGAGTTGGAGCGCCTGCAGTGCGAGGTGGTGGTGCGCCGCTTCGGCCGCAACGAGCGCGTCATCCAGGAGGGCGAGGAGGGAGGGACCTTCTACGTCGTGGCCTCCGGCGAGGTCAGCGTGCGCGCCGGCACGCTCCAGTCCGAAATCACGCGGCTGGGGCCGGGCCAGTACATCGGGGAGATGTCCCTGCTCACCGGCGAGCCCCGCGCCGCCACGGTGGTGGCGCTCCAGGACTCCGTGCTGCTGGAGCTGGACCGGCCCACCTTCGCGCGTCTGTTCTCCGACTACCCGGGCCTCGCCCGGCAGCTCTCCGCGCTCCTCGCCCAGCGCCGCACCCAGCTGCGCGCCGTGGCCCAGGCCGCGGGTGGCGGGCCGGACCACTCGCCCGAGGCGGGCCGCATCCTCGGAAGGCTGCGCTCGCTCTTCGGCCTGAAGCACGAATAGCGGATTTTCCCCGCACAACTCCGGGGCAATCACGACCCTCTGTTACGCGCTGCGTGGCGGCCTGGAAGGCATGCATCCAGCCGCGACGCCGGGGCCTTTGACGCTCACAGCCTGAAAGGTCTAAAGGTTCACACATGCAAGACATTCGTGGCTTCCCCGCGCGATTGGGCGCGCTGCTGCTTCCCGGCGCGCTGTTGATGGCCCTGCCCCAGAGCGCAGCGGCCACGGCCCAGGTAAAGCCAGACGCGACGGTCGCGGGCCTGGAGCGGCTGACGCACCGCCGCGTCTTCTTTGGCCACCAGTCGGTGGGCGGCAACATCCTGGACGGCGTGCGGGGCCTGCCGAACGCGCCGGGCTCCAAGGCGCCCGCCATCGTGGAGGTGAAGGCCGCGAACGCCACGATTGCGCAGGGCACGCTGGCGCACGCGTTCGTGGGCCAGAATGAGCAGCCGGAGACGAAGCTCGCGCACTTCGAGCAGCTGCTGGACGGCGGCGTCGCGAAGCAGGTGGACGTGGCGCTGGTGAAGTTCTGCTACATCGACTTCACCTCCAGTACGGACGCGAAGGCACTGTTCGAGAAGTACCGCGCCACGCTCGCGGGGCTGAAGTCGCGCCACCCGGGCGTCACCTTCGTGCACGTCACCGCGCCGCTGACGACGGTGCAGCGCGGGGCGAAGGCGTGGTTCAACGAGCTGCGTGGACGCGCGGTGTTCGGCGTGGGGGAGAACGTGTCGCGCGAGGCGTTCAACGCGCTGATGCGGCAGACCTACGGCGGCAAGGAGCCGCTGTTCGACCTGGCGGCGCTGGAGTCGTCACAGCCGGACGGCACCCGCGAGACGTACGAGGTCAACGGCCGCGCGTATCCGGCGATGGTGCCGGCCTATTCGGATGACGGGGGGCACCTCAACGCGCAGGGGCAGGCGCGCGTGGCCTCCGCGCTCGTCACGTTCCTGGCGGCCCTGCCGGAAGCACCTGCCGCCGCGAAGGCCGGGCCCTGAGCCATGCGCGTTCCGTTGATGATGCTGCTCGGCCTGGGGCCGACCGTCGCGCGTTTGAAGCTGCGCCGCTGTGAAGCCGTGGGCGCCACCCCCACCGTCTGGGGGCGCGTGTGGATTCACGGCGAGGGTGAAATCGAGGTGGGGGACCGCGTGCTGTTCGACGCGCGGCTGGCGCCCATCGAGCTGCACGCGCAGCGGGGGGGACGCATCGTGATTGAAGACGACGTGACCATCGAGGGAGGCAGCTCCATCGAAGCGCAGTCATGCGTGACGGTGGGCGCGCGCAGCCGTCTGGGCATGTGGTGCAAGCTGATGGACAACATGTACCACCCGGTCCGGGGCAACCGGCACGAGCGGCCGCAGTCGGTGCCGCTGGTGGTGGAGGAAGGCGTCACGGTGGGCAGCCGCTCCATCCTGTTGCCGGGCACGCACCTGCAGAAGGGCGCGAGCGTGGCCTCCGGCACGGTCATCTCCCGCCGCATCCCGCCGGGCGTGACGGTGGGCGGCTCTCCGGCCCGGGTGCTGCGGCGCGAGGTGGCGCGATGAAGCCTCCCCTCCCCTCCCGGGCCGAGGCGCTCCAGCTGGCGCGCGCGGGACTCCAGATGGTGCGCACGGAGGTGTTTCCGCGCGCCGAGCGCGTGGTGGCCGTGGCGCGGGCGCGCTGGCTGTTCCGCGACTTCCGCATGGGCCGGGACGTGGCGGCGTATGGCCCGGTGACGGCGCGCAACGACGGCCACGCGGAGCTGGGCGACAAGCTGACGTTCCTGGGCGGCATGCTGCCCACGTCGGTGGTCTGCTACGAGCACGCGCGGCTGCTGGTGGGCAACGAGACCCAGTTCAACTACGGCGCTTCCGTGGAGGCCTGGGAGTCGGTGCAGATTGGCGACCGGTGCATGTTCGCGTCGTTCGTGCGCGTGAGCGACCGGGACGGCCAGCGCATCGCGCCCATCATCATCGAGGACGACGTCTGGGTGGCCCACGGCGCCATCCTGCTACCCGGCGTGCGCATTGGTGCACGGTCGGTGGTGTCCGCCGGCAGCATCGTTTCCCAGGACGTGCCCCCGGATTCGCTCGCCATGGGCAACCCGGCGCGCAGCATGAGCCTGGACCTGGTGTCCCGCGACGCCACGGGCACGTAACAGGCCACTTGCTTGCTTCGCCCGGCGCTCAGCAAAAAGCGCCGGGCGCGTTCTTTTCCGCATCCCCTTCCACACCCCATTCTTCGCTTCAAAGACAGGACCCAAACCATGAGCACGCGTGACACGCTTCGCACCTTCATCGTCGACACCTTCTTCGTGGACGACTTCGCGGACGACGACTCGTTCCTGCGCAAGGGCCTCATCGACTCCACGGGCATGATGGAGCTGGTGGCCTTCATCGAGACGGAGTTCCACATCAAGCTCGACGACAAGGAGCTGGTGCCGGAGAACCTGGACTCGCTGTCGCGAGTGGTGGCCTTCGTGGACCGCAAGCAGTCGCTGGCGAAGGCGAGCTGAGACGCCCATGTGCGGCATCGCGGGGTTCACCTTCCCGGCGGGTGACGCTTCGGGCACGGCGCAGCACGCCGACCGCCTGCGCCGCATGACCGCCAGCATCAAGCACCGGGGGCCGGACGCGCAGCGGGCCCTGCTCCTGGACGGCGCCGCGCTGGGGCACGCGCGGCTGTCCATCGTCGACCTGGCCTCCGGCCATCAGCCGATGCGCGACGAGGCCACCGGCCTCACGGTCGTCTTCAACGGCGAGATCTTCAACCACGTGGAGCTGCGCGAGCAGCTGTCGGGGGCGTATGCCTTCCGCACGCGCTCGGACACGGAGGTCATCCTCGCGGCGTTCCTCACGTGGGGCATCGACTGCGTGCGCCGCTTCGAGGGCCAGTGGGCCTTCGCCTTGTGGGACCCGCGCGACCGCACGCTGTGGATGTCTCGCGACCGCGTGGGCATCTGCCCGCTGTTCTACGCGCACCTGCCGCAAGGGCACCTGGCGTTCGCGTCGGAGGCGAAGGCGCTCTTCGCTGGCGGTCTGGTGACGCCGTCGCTGGACGCGCGGGGACTCAAGCAGACGTTCCAGCTCTGGGCACCGGTGGCGCCGCGCACGTCCTTCGAGGGCGTGTCGCTGCTGCCGCCCGCGCACGTGGCGAAGTGGCACGACGGGGCACTGACGCTCCAGCGCTACTGGGACCTGGACTTCGGCGTGACGCCGGACCCAGCGGAGGCGCCCCGGCTGCTGGAGGAGCTGGGCGCGGTGCTGGACCGGGCGGTGCGCCTGCGGCTGCGCGCGGACGTGCCGGTGGCGGCGTATCTGTCGGGTGGGTTGGACTCCAGCCTGCTGTGCGCGCTGGCGCAGGAGCAGCTGGGCGGGACGCTGCGGACCTTCTCCGTGGGCTTCGCGCACGCGCGGTTCGACGAGCGCACGCACCAGGCGACGGTGGCGGAGCAGCTGCGCACCGAGCACCGCGTGGTGGAGATGCGCGACGGGGACATTGGCGCGCTGGTGCCGGGCGTCATCTTCCACGCGGAGCAGGCGATGATGCGCTCCGCGCCCGCGCCGTTCCTGCGGCTGTCCGGGTGGGTGCGTGACCAGGGCATCAAGGTGGTGCTGACGGGTGAAGGGTCGGACGAGATGTTCCTCGGCTACGACCTCTTCAAGGAGACGCAGGTGCGCCAGTTCTGGGCGCGCCAGCCGGGCTCGAAGTACCGCCCGCTGCTCTTGCGCCGGCTGTACCCGACGCTGTCGGTGAGCCAGCAGAACGTGGAGCTGCTGCGCGAGTTCTTCGGCACGGGGCTGGAGACGCCGGACGCGCTGGGGTTCTCGCACCTGGTGCGGTGGGGCAACAGTGGCCGCATCCTGCGCTTCCTCGCGCCGGAGTTCGCCGCGAAGGTGGCGGACGAGGATCCGGTGGCGTCGGTGCTCGCGACGGTGCCGGACGCGGTGGCGAAGTGGCGGCCGTTGGCGCGGGCGCAGTACCTGGAGGCGCGGACGTTGCTGTCGGGCTACCTCCTGTCCGCGCAGGGCGACCGAATGCTGCTGGGCAACGCGGTGGAGGGCCGCTTCCCGTTCCTGGACACGGGCGTGATGGAGTTCGCGGCGCGGGTGCCGGAGCGGCTGAGGCTCCGGGGCCTGGACGAGAAGCACCTGCTCAAGCGCTTCTCGAAGGGCCGGGTGCCGGCGTCCATCCTGGAGCGCAGCAAGTTCCCGTACCGCGCGCCCATCGCGGGAGCGCTGGTGGGCCCGGATGCACCGGCCTGGGCGCGCGAGCTGTTGGCCCCGGAGGCGGTGGCGGCGACGGGCGTCTTCGACGCGCGCAAGGTGGAGCGGCTGGTCGCGAAGCTGCGGGCGCCGAACTCCGCGGAGAGCGAAGCGGACACCATGGCCCTGTTCGCCGTGGCATCCACGCAGTTGCTGGCGCATCACTTCCTGAAGCCGAAGCCCGTGCCCCAGGCGGACGTGGACGCCGTGCAGTTGGAGGCCGTGTGAACGCGGACACCGCGCCGTCATGGGTCCGTGGCCACGCGGCCTCGACACCGGATGCCCCCGCGGTGGACTCGCCGTGGGCTCGGCTCAGCTATTCCCAGCTCGAAGCACGGATGCTCGCGCTCGCGGGACAGCTGCGGGCCTCTGGCGTTGAGCCCGGGGCTCGGGTCCTCATTGCCCTGCCCCTGGGCTGTGCGGCGGCTGTCGCGAGTCTCGCGGTGCAGGCCCTGGGTGCCTGCGCCGTGGAGCTGGACCGCGAGACGGGCGCGGACTCCCTGGCCAGCATCCTCGCGCAGACGGGTGCCCGCCATGCGGTCATCTTCGGTCAGGACACGCGGCGCTGGACGGGGCGCTCGCAGCTCACCCACTTCTTCATCGTCCACGGCTCCCGTCCTCCGGAGCGCATGCTCGGGCTGCTGAAGCCTGCCTCGTGCGCGTGGTTGCAGGAGAACGGTGCGGTGGATCCAGAGGCCAGCTCGGAGCCTCTGGCCACCCTGCCCTCGCTGCCTCCGGATGCGCCCGCATCCATCGTCTACACGTCCGGCAGCACGGGCACGCCCCGTGGCGTCGTGCAGACCTTCGCCAACATCGCGGCGAACACGCGCTCCATCGTGGAGTACCTGGGCCTCACGCCGCGCGATCGCGCCATGCTCATCCTTCCCCTGCACTACTGCTACGGGAAGAGCGTGCTCCAGACGCACCTGCTCGCGGGCGGCTCCGTGTTCCTGGATCCGCGCTTCATGTATCCGCAGGTGGTGCTGGAGGCCATGGCCACCGAGTCCTGCACCGGCTTCGCGGGCGTGCCCCTCACCTTCGAATTGCTGCGCCGTCAGGCCGCCCCGGACTCGCTCGCGAACCTGAAGCTGCGCTACCTCACCCAGGCCGGCGGCGGCATGTCCCCGGACACTGTGCGTTGGACGCGCGAGGCCTTCCACCCGGCCGAGCTGTTCGTCATGTACGGCCAGACGGAGGCCACCGCACGGCTCTCCTACCTCCCGCCCTCGCGCGCCACCGACAAGGCGGGCTCCATCGGCCAGGGCATCCCCGGCGTCACGCTCGCCGTGGTCGCGGACGACGGCACGCCCCTGCCCGACGGCGAAGTGGGCCAGCTCGTGGCCCGGGGCGCCAACATCACCCCCGGCTACCTCAACGCTCCCGACGACACGGCCGCCATCCTCCACGACGGCTGGCTGTGGACCGGCGACCTCGCGTGGCGCGACGCGGACGGCTTCTTCTTCCTCGTCGGCCGCGCGAAGGAGATCCTCAAGGTCGGCGGCCACCGGGTGAGCCCCGCGGAGATGGAGCACGTCCTCGCGCGCCACCCGGCCGTGCTGGAGGTCGCCGTGGTGGGCGTACCGGACGACCTGGGCGGCGAGGCCGCGTGCGCCGCCGTGGTCCTCCACCCCGGCGCCACCGCACTGGAGGACGATCTCCGCCGCTTCTGCCGTGAGTCGCTCCCGGCCCACAAGGTGCCACGCCACGTGCAGTTCATTGACGCGCTCCCTCGCGGGCCCACCGGCAAGGTGCTCAAGGCCGACCTGCGCACGCGCGTGCTGTCTTCACTCTCTTCTCCTGAATCGAGGTCGCCGTGACGATGAAGTTCTCCAAGCAGGTGCTGGAACTGGACTGGGAGGCCAAGGCCGCGTCGCTGTCCGACGGGCTCAAGGAGGCCGTCCTCAAGAAGCTGCGCAAGCGCGGGCTGGTGGTCGCCGTCTCCGGCGGCATCGACTCCGCGTGCGTCGCCGCGCTGGCGGTGCGCGCGCTGGGGCCGGACCGCGTCTTCGGCCTGCTGCTGCCGGAGCGTGACTCCAGCGGCCTGTCCTCCAAGCTGGGCCGCGAGCTCTGCGAGAAGCTGGGCATCCAGTACACGCTGCACGACATCGCGCCCGTGCTGGAGGCCGCCGGGTGCTATTCGCAGCGCGACGCGGCCGTGCGCTCCGTGTTCCCCGAGTTCCAGCCGGACATGAAGTGGAAGATCGTCATGCACGGCGACCGGCTCAACACGGACGCCCTCAACGTCTTCTACGTGGTGGTGCAGGTGGACGGGCAGGAGCAGCGCTTCCGCCTCACGCCCCAGGCCTACGTGCAGATCGTCGCCGCCACCAACTTCAAGCAGCGCGTGCGCAAGATGATGGAGTACTTCCACGCGGACCGGCTGAACTTCGCCGCGTCCGGCACGCCCAACCGCCTGGAGTATGATCAGGGCTTCTTCGTGAAGCTGGGCGACGGCTCCGCGGACGTGAAGCCCATCGCCAGCCTCTACAAGACGCAGACGTACAAGCTCGCGCGGCACCTGGGCGTCATCGACGGCATCCTCAACCGCGAGCCCACCACGGACACGTTCAGCCTGGAGCAGTCGCAGGAGGACTTCTACTTCTCCGTGCACTACTCGCAGCTGGATCTCATCCTCTGGGCGAAGAACCACGGCATCACGCCCGAGGAGGTCTCCCCGGAGATGGGCCTCACGCCGCAGCAGATCCAGCGCGTCTACGACGACATCGACCAGAAGCGCCGCACCACCGCGTACCTCCACGCGCAGCCGCTGCTGCTCGAAGAGGTCAGCGAGCTGAAGCCCTTCAAGATCTCCTGACGCTGCCTCACCCGCCTCCGGAACCGGAGGCCGCTTCGATGGTGTCCGCGGCCTCCACCCGGAGGCGTTCCTCCGGGGTGAACGAGTCGAACAGCAGTCGCTGCACCGCGGCCTGACGCCGGGCAGGGTCCGACTCGCTCTGGCCCAGCGCCGCGCGCTTCGCGCGGAAGTCCGACAGCCGCTGCTTCCACTGCGCGCGCTCCGCGTCCAGGGCCTCCAGCCGCTCGGTGGCCTCCGGCCCCACGGTGGACAGCCGGTGCTGGTGCAGGTCCTCCGCCGTCGCTCCCGCCGCCAGCAGCTCCTGCTCCACGGCCTGCTGCCGCAGCGGGCGCACGGCCTCCTCGCGGCTGGCGCGCACGTCCGGGGGCAGCCGCTCCTCCAGGGCCGCCATGCGCTGCTCGCGCTCCTCCTTCGTCAGCGACGCGTCGTTCATCAGCTTCAGCCGCTCCACGGCGACGGCGTCCACTGCCTCCTCCTGCCCGAAGAGGCCGTCCGCCACGCCCGGCCCCAGGTGCTCGCGGCGCAGCTTGCGCAGGGCCTCCAGGCGCTCGGCGGTATCCATCGTGGCCGCGGAGCCCTTCGACGCCAGCCCCCGGGCCGCATCCAGATAGGCCAGGTAGTCGTCCAGCACCTGCACCGCTTCGTCCATGGCGGCGGCGGGCAGGTTCTTCGCCCGCAGGGCCGTGAGGATGCGCTCGCGGATGAGCGACGCGGGCTCCTCGCCGGTGGCGGACAGGTAGTAGTTGAAGAACCGGCGCAGGTCCGCGTTCGGTACCAGGTGCCCTGCCGCGTCCACCAGCACCGCGCCATCCTCCTCCGTGTCCTTCAGCGAACCGGGGAGCGGCGGCAGCGGCGAGCCAGCCTGCGGAGCCGGGCTCGGCGTCGCGGCGGCACCGGGAACGGCGGGAGATGTCACGCGCGACTGCCCCCCCTGCGCGATGGGAACGGCGGACGGCGGGACAGCGGGTCCGGGCGCAGCAGGCGCCCGGACCTTCCACCACGAGAAGACGCCGGCACCCAGGAGGGCGCACAGCGCGACCACGAGAATGACGGCGCGGCTCTTCATGGCGGGGCACTCCTGGAGCGGATTACAGGCCCGCGGTCTTCAGGCGGTTCGCCTGGGTGCGGAACACGGACTTCGGGTCGGTGAAGAACGCGGTGAGGCCCAGCACCTGGTTCACCTCGTCCAGGTGGTTCATGTCGTAGTTGTCGCGGATGACCGTGCCGAAGCGCGAGCTGCAGCGGCCCACGAGGCCGTCGTTGGACTCGCTGTAGAAGAAGGACGACAGCTTCAGCGCGTAGTCGGACGCGTCGAAGATGTTGGTGAAGGGATCCGTGCCGGACCAGGAGTAGTAGCGCTGCCCCTGCGTGCCCGTCGCCGCGCCAGTGCCGCACGAGGTGGTGGGCAGACCCGCCGGGAACTTCGCGTTGTACGTGGCCGCGCCCGAAGCGGACAGCGCCGCCAGCGCGCCAATCGCGTCCTGCGGCTGCGTCTTGCCGGACAGCAGGCCCAGCACCATGCCCAGGTTGTTCGCGAAGTACGACAGCACGCTCTCCGTGAACGAACCGCCCTTGATGTTCGAGCGCAGGTAGGTGGCCAGGTCCGCGCCCTTGTGCGGCGAGCCCACCGTCGTCACGGACGCCACCAGGTCCGGCCGCACCGCCGCCACGTAGCGCACGTCCAGGCCGCCGTGGCTGTGGCCAATCAGGTTCACCTTCTTCGCGCCCGAACGCGCGAGCACGTCCTGCACCTGCGCCAGCAGCGCCTCGCCGCGCGCCTCGCTCGTGTTGAACTGCGGAACGCGCGTGATGTAGACCTTCGCGCCGCCCGACTTCAGCGTCGACTCGATGCCGTAGAAGTAGTCGAGCACCCCGAACAGCGAATCAAAACCCGCCATGCCGTGCGCCAGCACGATGGGGTACTTCGTCTGCGTGTACGTATCCGCACGGGCAGGCTGCGCCCAGAGGGCAAGGACCGCGACAGTCAGAACGAGGGTCCGGACGGCGTTTCGCATACAGGCTCCTGATTGGGGGCGCGGATCATCGAAGGGATTGACCCGCGAATCAGCCCATAAGGCGAGCCCCTGATAAAAATCAAGCCAACCTCAGGATTAACTGAAAAGCGTGTCAGCTCCGGGTCAGGCCAGACGCATGTGTTTGGGGCCCTTCCCTCTGCGACCCATTGCGTCATGAAAAGTGACAACATGCGGGCCCCTCCAGAGGAGCACGCGCTTGGACACCGCCGCCTATCAGGCCTTCACCACCGAATTGACGCGCAGGGCTGACGCGGACGGCCGTTTCCGCGGGCTCGTGGCGCTGGGCTCGATGGCGGCGCGCGACTACGCGCCGGATGACTTCAGCGACCATGACTTCTTCGTCGTCGCCTGGCCTGGACACGCTGAAACATTGAGACAGGAGCGCGGCTGGCTGCCGCGCGCGGAGGACGTGGCGCTGGCGTTCCGCGAGACGGCGCACGGCCTCAAGGTCGTGTACCGCGACGGGCACCTGCTGGAGTTCGCGGTGTTCGACCTGGAGGAGCTGTCATTCGCGCGCGTCAACCGCTACCGCGTGCTGCTGGACAAGGGCGGCGTGACGGAGCGCATGGACGAGCGCGCGCGGTACACGGCGGCGGAGCTCCAGCGCACGGCCTCGGACGACGCGTGGCTGTTCGGGCAGTGGCTCACGCAGGTGCTGGTAGGCGTGGGGCGCCATGCTCGTGGCGAAGGGCTCAGCGGGCGCTCGCGGCTCTACGATGCGGTGCGCCTGTTCTGCCTGCTGCTCGCGCGCCATGTCCCCGCCCCTGCTGCTTCGCTGCTCGACGGGTTGGATCCGGTGCGGCGCGTGGAGCGCGTGTATCCGGAGACCGGCGGTGAGCTGGCGCGGGCCCTGGAAGGCGATACACCGGGCCTCGCGCGCACGCTCCTTCGGCTGGCCGAGCGCGAGCTGTCCCACGTGCCCGCGTACCCGCGCGACGGAGTGGCCGCCGTGCGGGCGCGGCTCGAGGCGATGCACCGGTAGGCGCGCGGCACGTCAGGCGCGGGCGGGGTCCGGTTCCCGGGCGTTGTGCGCGATGACGAGCACCCGTTCGGGATGCGGCTGCTGGCGAGCCCAGTCCAGGAGCGCGGTGAAGGCATCCGGCGCGGGGGCGGCCGTGGCCAGGAGCATGCGCGGCTGGTGTTCGAAGAACAGGTCCTCCGCTCCCAGGTTCTGGGACGCCCACGTGCGCCAGCCGGGCACCTGCTTCCCGGGCGCGGGCTGCAGGCCGGTGACGGTGTAGCCACCGGCCATGAAGATGCGCGTCAGGCCCACCAGCGTCGCGCCCGTGCCGAAGCCACACACCACGTGCCGCACCGTGGGGAAGCGCTCGCGCACCTGCGCGCGCAAGCCCGACGCCCAGGCCTCCACGCACGCCACCAGGGCCCGGTTGGTGAGCTGCCGGGGCCAGCTCCAGCCCTCGCGCTCCAGGGACTGGGCCTGGTGGAACATGTCCGCCATCGAGTCCACCTGGCGCACCTGCCCCTGGAAGCCATGGGCGCGCAGGTACACCGCCCCCGCCGCGTCGGTCAGGGCCACCGTGGGCAGGCCCCGCTCGCGCCCCAGGACGTCCAGCGCCAGCGCGCTCGACGCGCCGGACAGCTCCACCAGCCCGCGCGAGCCCGGCGGCATCGCGGCCAGGTAGCGTGCGAAGGTGAGGTACTTGAGGCTGCCGGATGGCTGCGCCCCACCCCACAGCACCACCGGCCCGCCCGCCTGCGGACGCGAAAGGGAAAACACTCCACGCATGGCCGCCCCCTGGCGCGCACCCGTATTCCGCGCCCGACACGCGCCGGAGTCTTCCGGAGGGGGCCCCCCGCGGCCATTGCCCCCGGGACGGGGCGGATGTCCTGCGTGGGACGGCGCAAGTCCCTGCAAGCACGTGGGGGGCGGTTATGCTCCGCGCCCATGTCTCAAGCCCCGCGCGTCCGCATCCTGCTGTCGGAGACGTACAACCCCTGGTTCAACCTCGCGACCGAGGACTGGATCTTCCGCGAGCTGGACCCCTCCACCCAGACGCTCTTCCTCTGGCGCAACGACAACACGGTCGTCATCGGCCGCAACCAGAACCCGTGGTCCGAGTGCAACCTCACGCGCATGGAGGAGGACAAGGTCTTCCTCGCGCGGCGCACCAGCGGCGGCGGCGCGGTGTTCCACGACCTGGGCAACACCTGCTTCACGTTCCTGTCCGCGAAGGAGGGCTACAACAAGACGGCGAACGTCACCATCCTGCTGGACGCGCTGTCGCGGCTGGGCGTCACGGCGCAGGCGTCCGGGCGCAACGACCTGGTGATTCCGCTGGAGGACGGCCCCCGGAAGATCAGCGGAAGCGCCTACCGCGAGACGAAGGACCGCGCCTTCCACCACGGCACGTTCCTCATCCACGCCAACCTGTCGCGGCTGGCCAACTACCTCACGCCGCACCCGAAGAAGCTGGAGTCCAAGGGCAGCGCGTCCGTGCGCTCGCGCGTGATGAACATCCGCGACCTCCAGCCGGAGGTCTCCCATGAGTCGCTGGTGAAGGCGATGATTGGCGCCTTCTGCGACTTCCACGGCGCCACCGCGGAGCCGGAGCTGCTGGAGCCCTCGTTCCTGGAGAACCAGCCGTCGCTCAAGCGCACGTTCGATCACTACGCGTCGTGGGACTGGCGCTTCGGCAACGCGCCCCGCTTCAGCCACCAGATGGTGGAGTACCTGTCGTGGGGCTTCTTCGAGGTCCACGTCGACGCGGAGAACGGACACGTCACCGGCGCGCAGGTCTTCTCGGATGCGCTCTACCCGGACCTCGTGCAGGACCTGCAGACGGCGCTCACCGGCAAGCCGCACAGCCGCGACGGGATGCGGCAGGCCGTCGCCGAGGTCCGCGCCCGTCACCCCTCGCAGGAGCGCGAGCTGGGAGAGCTGGAGACGTGGCTGATGGGCCAGGTCGAGGTCTGACCCGGCCCATCCGCCGTCACTTCACTCAGCGATGGCCACCACCGTGGCCACCGCCGCCGTTGCCACCCCAGCCGCCGCCGCCGTTGCCACCGCCGCGGCTGGAGCCGTGAGACTCGCCGCCGCTGGAGCCGCGCGAGGAGGAGCCACCGCCGCGGCCGGAGCTGCCGCCACCCCAACCGCCGCCGTGGCTGCTGGAGGACCCGCCGCCGGTCTGCTGGACGCGAACGGAGCCACCACCCCAACCGCTGCCGTTGCTGGACGAGGAGCGTCCCCCACACCGGACGACGGACGCCCGGGGCTGGAACCGCCACTCCAGCCGCCGCTGGACTGGTGCGAGCCACCGCGCGTGCCGTTCCCACCGGGGGGCGGGCTGCGCGTGCCACCCCAGCCGCCGCTGTTGCCGCCGTTGCCGTTGTTCGACGAGTGGACGCCGCTGCCCTGCGGACGGTAGGGCCCGGGACGGCTGTTGCCCCGGCCGCCGTTGGACGAGTAGCGCCCGGGCGACGCGTCATGCACGCGCGGGCTGTTGTACCGGTACGGCCCCGGGCGCGAGTAGTGGTAGCGCCCCGGGCGGTAGCGGTCGTGCCCGTAGCCGTAGTAGCGCCACGACACGCCCGGATACCGGTACCACGAGCGCAGGAACACGTTCGGACGGCCGAAGGAGAACGAGATGTGCGCGTGGCGGTAGACCGGGACGACGACGCGAACCGAGCCGTTCCAGCCCCAGCCGCCACCCACGAACACCCAGGACGGGCCACGGCGCACCCAGTGCGGCGACACGAACACCAGGCCCGGACGCGGCGGCTCCATCCACGAGCCGGAGACCCACTCGTAGCCGTTGGCGCCCCAGTACCAGTAGCCCGGAGCCCACGTGTAGCCCACGGACGGCGCGGGGGGCGGCGTCTCCACGCGCAGGGCCGGAGGCGCCTGGGTGGCCGTCACGTCCTCGCTGGCGACCTCCACGGGGATCTCCACCTCGGTGGAGCCCTCCTGGGCCCAGCCGCCGGACACCCAGCGCCAGACGTCGCCGTCCTGCGCCCAGTAGCCGTTGACGTACTGGTAGCCGGGCATGCGCTCCACCCAGCCGCCGGACTTGAACTGCCAGTTGTCGCCGTCCCAGTACCAGTGCCCGGACGTCCAGACCGCGCCGGCATAGGGCCGGGGGGTCGGTGACTCGGCGGGCAGGTCGGGGGGCGGAGAGGGCGCGATGGGCCCGGAATCATCCGCGTTGGACTCCTGGACGTACGCGTCGTCGCCCCAGTCATCCGCGGCGACCGGCGAGGTCTGCGCGAACGCCCCCTGGGTCGCCAGGCCGACAATCAAACCCATCCACCATCGAGAACCCATGACTCCGTCTCCGATCTCCAGACACCCGAGGGGACGCGGGCTTCCCCCACTTTATTCACCCTGGAGGCTCCAGGCCCGCAAACCTGTCGACACTGCTACAGTCCTGCGGGACGCGAATGCTGCGCCGACTCCTCCCCACATTGCTCGCCCTGGGTTGCGGACTGCTGGCCCTCGGATGGGGGCTGGTGAGCCTCCAGCGCATCTTCACCCAGGAGCGTGAGGACGCGCGCGCCCAGGTGCGCTCGCGGCGCATTGCCCTGGAGCAGCTGGCGGCCGAGTCGCTGCGCACCGCGCTCGCGCAGATGATGAAGACCCACCTGCCGAAGCTCAACTCGGCCGTGGGCGACCCGCTGCTGCCCGCCGAGGGCTACTACCTGCTCTTCCGCGGCCACCAGTTCCTGCCGCGCGTGGACTGGCCCCGGGAGGGCGCGGACGTCCCGGCCCAGGCCAACTACACGATGCTGGCGCACGCGCTGGACGACGGTCAGGCCCCCTCCCCCTATCAAGAACGGCTGGCCCGGCTGCGCGCGGCGGAGGCCGCCCTGGCCTCTGGCAGCGAGGCGCGCAAGGACGCCGCGGTGGAGTCCCTGCTGCGCTACCACGCGGCGCACCCGCTGCCCGCGGATCAGGAGCTGCCCTTCACCCTGCTGATGGTGGAGTACCTGCAACGCGGCGAGGACACGCAGCCCCTCATCCGGGCACTGGTGCGCGAAGGCCTTCCGGAGGAGCTGGGCGGCATGGCGCGGGACGCGGGCCTGCAGCGCAACCTGCTGCGTGCCCGGCCCCAGCTCACGCAGCCGGACTTCAACTTCCTCCAGGCGCGCATCGTGGCGTTGAGCATCACCCTGTCCGAACCGTCCGACGCCTTCGTGGCGCGCGTGCAGGAGGCCGGCGCGGGCGCGCTGGTGCTGCCGGAGCCACTGGACGGGCCCACGCTGCTGGCCGAGCAGTGGTACGTGGAGCCCGCGGCCGAGCAGGTGCACGGGCTGGCCGTGGACATGGGCGCGCTGCTGTCGGAGCTGACGCAGGAGCTGCGCGAGCGCAACCTCATCCCCCGGGATGGCCAGGTGCGGCTGGGGCCCGGCGGCGTGGCGCGGCCCCTGAAGCACCCGGGGCTGGAGGTGGCCACGCCCGGCTGGGCCGCGGCGGAGGCGGACATCGAGGCGCGGTACGGCCTGAAGACGTTGCTCGTCGCGGCGTGCGGCGCGCTCGCGTCGGCCATCGCGGCGCTGGCGGTGGTGGCCCAGCAGCGCAAGTACCGCTTCGTGGAGCTCAAGAGCGACTTCGTCTCCACCGTGTCCCACGAGCTGCGCACGCCGCTCGCGTCCATCCGCCTGCTGGGGGAGACGCTGGAGCGCCGGCTGGGCAAGAGCCCGGAGGCGGGGGACTACCCCACCCGCATCGTGCGCGCGGCGGAGGGGCTGCACTTCCTGGTGGAGAACATCCTGTCCTTCAACCGCATCGACAAGGGGCGCTGGGCGCTGAGGCCCGCGCGCGTGCGGCTGGAGGAGGCGGTGGGCAACCTGCGCCACGACCTGATGGACGCCGTCACCGTGCCGGTGGAGCTGAGCTCGGACGTGGGGGACGTGGAGCTGGACGCGGACGCGTCGCTCGTGCGGATGCTCTTCGCCAACCTGGGCCGCAACGCCTGCCTCTACAACCTGCGAAGCCCGGTGGTCCTCACCGTGCGCGCCTATCCGCAGCCGGGCTTTGGCGCCACGGTGCTCTTCAGCGACAACGGGGTGGGCATCCCCCCGGAGGAATGGGAGCGCGTGTTCCAGGACTTCTACCGTCTGACAACACCCGGGCCGGAGGTGCATGGAAGTGGCCTGGGGCTGGCGCTGTGCCGCAGAATCATGGGCCTGCACCAGGGCAGCATCCAGGTGGCCTCCTCCGGTCCCGAAGGCACGACCTTCGCCCTGACCTTTCCCGAGACGCGCCGATGACGACGCAGACGCCAGGCTCCACCACCCGCCCCACCATCCTCATCGTCGAGGACGACGCCAACCTGCGCACGGGCCTGCGCGACAACCTGCGCGACGAGGGCTACGACGTGACGGACGCCCCGTCCGCGAAGGAAGCGGCGCCGCACCTGGCGTCGCGGGCGTTCGACCTGCTCATCCTGGACGTGATGCTGCCGGGCGAGGACGGCTACAGCTTCTGCCGCCGCCTGCGCGCGGAGGGCGTGAAGAGCATGGTGCTGATGCTCACCGCGCGCTCGCTGGAGGACGACCTGGTGCGCGGCTTCGAGGCCGGCGCGCAGGACTACCTCACCAAGCCCTACCGGCTGCGCGAGCTGCTCGCGCGCGTGCAGGCGCTGGTGCGCCGGGCGGGCACGGCGCCGCCGCAGGTGGTGACCTTTGGCGCCTTCACGCTGGACCTGGGCCGCCGCGCGGTGCTGCGGGCGGACGGCAGTGAAGTGGACCTGACGCGCACGGAGTTCGACCTGCTGGCGTTCCTCCTGCGCCACCGCGACCGCGCCCTGCCCCGCGGCGAAATCCTGGACGCGGTGTGGGGCCGGGACGTCGTGGTGGATCCGCGCACGGTGGACAACTTCGTGTCGAACCTGAAGAAGAAGCTCGGGTGGACGAGTACGTCCGGCTTCACCATCCACACGCTGCGCGGCGTGGGCTACCGCATGGAGGTCCTGAGCGGCGGCCCGTCATGACGCAATCATGACCAACACATGGAGCCCCGTCGGCCTTTCGACTGGCGGGACTTCGTACCTTGCATCTTGTGGGGACGGGACGCCTGGAGCGTCCGCCCCGAACAGGAGGCGGGTCAGATGTTTGAGTCGGTCATCGAACGGCGGGGAGTGCGCTCGGGACGGTTCGGCACGGGCGCGTGGGTGTCCATCGGCGTGCACGCGGGGCTCCTGGGCCTGGTGTTCTTCATCTCCGGCCGCGCGCCCGAACTCGTCGAGAAGCCGCTCGGAGACCTCGTCTTCCGTCCGCCCACCATCCAGCTCGGCGTGAAGCAGGCCGCGCAGCCGGCACCGGCCACCACCGCACCGGCCCCGAAGCCGAAGCCCAAGCCGCGCACGGACCGCATCCCGCTGAACCCGAAGCCGCTGCCCGCGGATCCGCCGGCAGCGACGCCGGAGCCGACGACGATCGCGGACGCGGCGGCCACCACCGACGCGACGGGCACGGGCGAAACGGGCCCGGTGGGGGATCCGAACGGAGATCCGAACAGCACCAGCCCCATCGGCGCCATCGGTGTGGCGGGCATCGTGCCGACCGCGCCCACGGGCACCGACGTGCTGCCCTTCCAGGGCGGGATGACGCCCCCGAAGATGCTCAGCGGCTCGCAGTTCAGCTACACGGAGGAGGCGCGGCGCGCGGGCGTGGAGGGGATGATCATCGCGAAGTGCGTCATCACCACGGAGGGCCGGGTGCGCGACTGCCGCATCATCCGCGGCCTGCCGTTCATGGATGACGCGGTGCTGGACGCCCTCTACTCGCGTCAGTACCAGCCGCTGACGTTCCAGGGCCGTCCGGTGAACGTGTCGTACACGTTCAACATCCGGCTGAAGATGCCCCGGTAGCAGGAGCAGGTGTCCGCCAGTGGAAGCGGCCGGACGCCTGTCTCCCCCTCGAGTGGGGAAAAGAATCGCGGCGGGAGTGCGGGCCCGTTAGGAAACTCCCGTCGCGCCTGGCCATGTGCGCGATACCGGCACCGGAAGGAGCGGGTCTCCCCCGGCCCGCTTCCGGTGCCGGTCCTTTCACTCGAGCCATGGCGGACACCTGGTACGACGCGGTGGTGGTGGGCGCGGGCTTCGGTGGCCTGGGTACGGCGCTGGAGTTGTGCCGCCGGGGCGCCCGGGTGGCGCTGTGCGAAGGGCTCAACTACCCGGGCGGCTGCGCGAGCACCTTCCGGCGCGGTGGCTACGGCTTCGAGTCCGGCGCCACGCTGTTCTCCGGCTTCGGTGAGCATCAGCTCTTCGGCCGGTGGATCCGCGAGCATGCGCTGGACGTGACGGTGGACTGGTTGGATCCCCTGGTGGAGCTGCGAGCCCCGGGGATGCGGTTGCAGGTGCACCGGGACCGGGAGCGGCTCATCGCACAGCTCTGTGCGCTTCCTGGAGCGCCCGTGCAGGGCGTGCGGCGGTTCTTCGAATTGCAGGCACAGGTGGCCGGTGCGCTGTGGCCGCTGTTCGATGACCCGGATCTGTTGCCGCCGTTGAACCTGAAGACGCTGATGCGGCACGCGGGGCGCGCGTGGTCCTACGCGCCGCTGGCGCGGTGGCTGGGCCGCCCGCTGGGCGCGGTGCTCGCGCATCACGGGCTGGAGGGCTTCACGCCGCTGCGCACGTACCTGGATGCGCTCTGTCAGATCACCGTGCAGTGCCCCGCGGCGGAGGCGGAGGCGCCGTTCGCGTTCGCGGCGATGGACTACTACTGGCGTGGCACGGGCCATGTCCGGGGCGGCATCGGCCGGCTGGCGACGGCGCTGACGAAGGCCATCTCGGCCCGGGGCGGTGACGTGTTCATGGCGAACCGGGTGCGCGCGGTGACGCCGGTGGATGGGGGCTGGCGGGTGACGGCGCGCAGGGGCGAGCTGCTCGCCCGGCATGTGGTGACCAACGTGTTGCCTCAAGGGCTGCGCACGCTGCTGGATGCTCCGGTGGGGAGACTTCCCCGGGTGGATGCGCTCGCGGAGCGCGTGGATGACGGATGGGGCGCGGCGATGCTGTACCTCGTCGTCCGGCCTCCCGAGGGTGACTCCGGGGGGGCGCATCACTTCGAGCTGGTGCGCGATGAGCAGGCCCCCTTCATCGAAGGCAACCACCTCTTCGCGTCCATCAGTGGCGCGGCGGATGAAGGCCGTGCACGGCCGGGCCAGCGCACGATGACGGTGTCCACGCACGTGCCCTTGAAGAAGGTCGCGGGCATGACGGCGGAGCAACAGGCCTCGTACTTCGCCGGGCTCCACGCGCGGATGCGCGAGAACCTGGACGCGCTGCTGCCGGAGTGGACGGCCAATGTCGTGCACGCCATGACGGGCTCGCCGCGCACGTTCCAGCGCTTCACGCTACGCGAGGCGGGCGCGGTGGGCGGTGTGCCCCGGCGCGCCGGATTGGACAATTACCGCATCCTGGGACCGTTCCAGGCGCAGCGCGGCGTGTGGTTGGTGGGGGACTCTGTCTTTCCGGGCCAGAGCACCCTCGCGACCGCCGTGGGTGGCGTGCGCACCGCGGCAAGCATCGCCGCGGTGCGCTGAAGCTTTGTCTGACATAAACCGCGTATGGTTTGTGCCCCCTCACGGAGGACACATGCGCACGTTCCTGATTGGCGGTCTGTTGGCGATGGCGATGGCGGTGGGCTGTGGCGGTCCCATGGAGCAGGAGGCCGAGCCGAGCCTGGCCACGCAGGAGGCGCCGCTGCCGGACTGTTCCAACGAGCCGAACGCGAACCTGTACCGGTACTACAGCGACGCCGCGCACACCCAGCTCATTGGTGAGTATGGTTGCTATTGCGGCGGGCTCTACTACTGGGGCGGCCGGTCGGTCTATTCGGAGTACATCCAGGAGTGCTGAGCCGTTGAATGCAGACCTAGGCCACTCCCGACACCATGGGAGTGTTCGAGGTCCGCGTCTCCCCGAGAATGCGCGCCGACTCCACGGCGGCGTCCTCCGGCCGGACGCTGGTGTCTGAGATTCCGGCGATGAGCCGGGTGCGGTCGTGGTCCACCGCGCCCGGCTTCGCCCAGGTGTCCGAGTCCGGAGCGGTGAGGTACGCGGAGAACGCGTGGTGCCCGGAGCCGGGGCGCTCGCCAATCACATGCACCAGGGCGCGCGGCCGCAGGTCCCCTTCCGCGCCAAACAGCAGGTGGCCCACCTGGTAGCCCGCGCGCACGCGGCCGTGCTTCACCACCAGCACCTCCGGCGCCACCCTCCAGCCTGTCGCCTCCAGCTCCGCGCGCAGCCGCGTCAGGAACGGCGCCAGGTGCCCCTCGTCCATCAACGACCGGGGGTCCAGCCCGTCCGACACGACCACCTGCGCGTCGTACCGGCCCGCGTGCCGCTCGCGCAGCGCGCGCACCGTCGCCTCCGAGGCCTCGTCCAGCGATTCGCCGGACGGCGGGTGCAGGATGTAGTCGCGCCGGTCCAGGGAGCGCGTCTTGAGCCGTACCGCGCCCGGGATGGACTCCACGGCCGCGTCGGACAGCTCCGACCACAGCCCCACCTTGCCGTCGTCGTAGAGGCCGCGCACCTCCCGCTCCAGCGCGGGCTCCAACGTCCAGGGCGCCTCTCCGTGCCCCACCGCCAGCGGCACGCCCCGGGCGCGCACCTCCGCCATCTTCGCTTCCGCCTCCGCGCGCAGCTCCGCGTCCGTCCGCGTGTCGCCCTTGGCCCGGCGGTAGTGCACGTAGACATGGGCAGGGTCGCCGAAGTGCTTCGTGGGCCGGCCATCGGCGTTGATGACGCCCAGGCTCTGGAAGAAGGCCCACATCCGGTCGTCCACCTTCAAGCCGTACCGCTCGCGCAGCCGCACGTGGTCCTGGAAGGACGTCGTGAGGTAGCTGAGCATCGGATCATTCCGAGTGGGCAGCGCCATCAGGTACGCGGGCCCAGCCTCCGCGAGCTGCTCCTGGCACCAGCCCAGGTCATCCAGCGTGACGTCCATGTGCAGCGTGGAGCACACGTCCAGGCCCAGCGTGAGGCCGTGCAGCTTGCCCATCACGATGTCTTCCAGGCAGCAGCGCACCAGCTGCTCGCGCGTGCGGAAGACCTCCGGGCCAATGAAGCCCGCCACGTCGTTGACGTGCACCCACGGCGCCGCGTCCCGCCCCGCGCCCGACTGTGCCAGGGCCACCCGGCGCTTCAGGGCCCGCGCGAAGCCATACTTGCGCGACTCGTGGATGAGCATGTCCGTGCCGAAGTGGTGCCCGTTCGTCGCGTCCGCGCCCTGCCCCGTCTCGAAGTACAGGCCCCACTTGCCGGTACGCGCCGCCGCGTGCGCCACCATCTTCTCCAGCGTCACGTCGAAGGTGCGGTTGGCCGCTTCGTTCCCACCCAGGCTCTGGAACCAGATGCCCGTGGTGCCCGGCCGCATCGCCTCCACCTGCGCCTGCACGTCGATGTGCGAGAGCACGCAGTGGGGCATCACCTCCTCCAACCCGAACGTCACCAGCACGTCGTGCAGCGCGGACTCCACCGCGGCCACCGACGCCACGTCCGACGACACCGGGTTGGTCCCCAGCACCACGTCGCCCACCGCGAAGGACCACCCGTTGAACACCTGCCAGCGGATGTCCTCTGGATGATCCGTGGGGGAGTTGGGCTGCAAGCGTGCGCTCAGATAGCCCTTCGCGCCCACGCGGCTGCCGGGCAGCGGGTGGAAGATGCGCCCACCAACGGTCTTCAGCTCCGCGTCGCTCATCAGCTTCACGACGCACGCGATGACGTCACTGGGCAGCCCGTCCAGGACGTCATGCACCTGGGGCACCGGCGCGGTGAGCAGGAAGGCCTTGAGCTGGCCCAGCGTCCAGTCCGCCACGCGCTTCCAGCGCGCCGCGTCCCACGCCTCCAGGTTGAAGACATACAGCCGGTCCTCGAACGGAGGATGCGCGTGCAGCTCATCCAGCTGCGTGCGCGACAGCAGGGTCCGCGCGTTGCGCCGAGAGTCCTCATCCGCCGCCGCGACGCCGATGGCCTCGTCGCCTTCCTTGAACGCATTCGCCGCGCCCAACACCTGTTGATACAGGCGCGCGTCGAAGCCGCCGCTCAGGCGCTGCACGTAGTCGATGACATCTTCGTGGGGGAGGACGTCGGGGAGACAGACGCTCATGGGGCGAGAGCTTTAACCGGCGCCCCCACCGCGCCACCATCCCCCGAGGGCCGTGTCACCTGCGTGACGCCAGGACGCCTGCCCTCCACGATGCTTGGTGTTGCAATCGTTAGCGCGCTGAAGCTCAGCCACCGTCCTTGCCCGGAACGCAGCCCGCTGGGGGCTTCCAGGTGAGCAGCGCATCCACCCGCGCGTCCTGGACCTTGGACACGCCCTCCGGTGCGTCGATGCGGTTGACGCCGGGCTCGCGCGTGAAGTCGAGCTCCCGGACGGGGACGGGCACTGCCGGGCAGCCCTCCTGAAACGTGGTCTCGGCCTCGGTCATGAGCACGTTCGCGTGGTCCTCCCCCGGAGCCCACGAATAGGGAAACGTGAAACGACCCGACAGGAGCTCCGCGCCTCCGGGAGGGAACCAGTTCCAGCTCAGCCTCGTCTGCGCCGTGGAGCCGCCGAAGACGCCACCGGCGACCCCGCCCGCGATCCCTTCATCGGTCGCGGGCCATTCGACGCGGAGGCCCTTCGGCACCGGCACGCGCACGGCCTCCACCTGCACCCGGTCATTCACCTCCGGCGCCAGCAGGAGCATCCACATCAGCTCGCGGATCCGCTCCGGTGACACGCGCCCCACCCTCACGCCGGACTGCCGCGCGGCATTCGTGGCCGCTCCGTCCACCTTGCCGTCGGGCTTCAACGCCAGGTTGGAGCAGCTGCTCGAGCGGTACGTGGTCCCCGTCGCCAGGTGGTAGGCGTCGAGCTGATCACAGAAGTCGTAATGCCCTCGCCGGCCCCGGATCACCAGCCAGCCGTCCCTCGGCGCGCGGATGCGTCCCAGCGGCAGCACCGTCTGGACATTCCGCGCCTTCGGGCTGAGCGACAGACATGCTCGCCACGTCTTGTAGCGACGGAGGGCGGGCTGCTTCCGGGCCTCCTTCATGCAGTCCGGCGGAGGCGGCTCATCGTCGTCGAACGTGCCGGGGCGACGGTTCTCCGGACGGAAGGCCTTCTCCGCCCGAGCGCGCCAGGGCTCGGTCTCCGCGCCGCAGTCACCGGCCTTCAAGGGGCACAGCAGGGACGCCAGCCGATGCTTCGGTGCAGCCTCGCGCGCCAGCACGTCGCGAAGGTCTGGAGGAATCACGACGGTCTGCGCTCCGGCACGGCCCAGCTCCAGTTGGGACGTGAAGTACGCCTTGCCCCCGTCGCGCCACCACGTCTTCAACGCGAGCGCGGGTACGGGGTGCTCCTCGTCCCACGTCAGCGGCTCCCGCGATTCTTCTTCGCGAGCGATGCCGAAGCAGCGGTGGCTCAACAGGAGCATGACTCCCGACCGCGCCTCCTCCACCTCGCCGTCCTCCGGAAGAGCCTCCATCCGAGCATCGAACGCGGACAGCTCCTCCCGCGCGGCCTTCCAATCGGCGGAGTCCGGCGTACACGGGACGATGCGCTTCGCCTGCGAGGGCGCGGCCGCCAACAGCCAACCCAGCCCGAAAGACGCGATGAGGGACACGGACATGCCCGCCATGGCAGCCGCTCCCGGGCTCGGACGTCAAGTCGCGTGGCGGCGCACTACTCGCCGAGGAGGGCCGACCAGAAGCGCACCATCTTCAGCGCCTCCATCGTGCTGGCCTGCCGGTCCATCTCCGCATGGGTGATGAGCGGCGTGGGCCGCAGGTGCACCTGCGTGTGCGGCTCCAGCGCTCGCGCCAGCAGCGTGGATTCGATGGCGGGGATGACGGAGTCGTCCGTCCCGTGCAGCAGGTACACCGGTGCTCGCGGCGCGGGAGAACGGTCCGGAGACAGTGAAGGGTCCCCGGCGAAGTCCTTCACGAAGGGCAGCAGCCGGGGCCCCAGCGCGGCCACGTCGCGCGTGTTCACCTGGTGCAGCAGCGTGGCGGCGGGCTCCGGCAGCGTGGCCTCCATCGCGCGCGCCTCCGCGAACGCGGCCTCCGCCTGCTTCGAGTCCACGAGCGTCAGGTGCGACGCGTGCATGAACTTCAGGACGCCCTCGCGCAGGGCCGCCACCTGCTCCGGCGGCACCAGCCGGTCCGCGACGTTCAGCAGGATGACCACCACGCCGTAGTCGTGCGGCTTGCGGTGCGTCCCGTCCGCCTGCACGCCCGTGCACAGGAAGGACAGTACACGCGACAGATCGCCGTGCCCTCCGAAGGACAGCACCGCGGCCACCTTGTCGCGCAGCGCGGGCCGGCCCGCCGCGACGACGGACAGCCCTCCGGAGAAGCTGATGCCGAAGAGGTCCACCTTCCCCTCCCGCGCCAGCCCTCCCGGCCCCAGCGCCCACAGGGCCGTGTCCTCGATGTCGTCCGTCAGGCACAGCGTGATTTCGTAGCGCAGCAGGTCCGGCGGCTCCGGCGTGAGCACCGGATGCCCGCCCATCGCCAGGTCCTCCGCCAGCCTCACCAGCCGGGGCTCGTCGATGCCCGCCGCGTGCACGCCCGACGTGAGCACGATGAGCCGGCCCCTGCGCCGGTCCGGATGGTAGAGCCGCCCACGCATCGGCCCGTGACGCGTGGGGATGCTCAGGTCCGCGACGGTGAAGGCTCCGGTGCCGTAGCTGCTGGCCAGGGCAGTGACCGTGGTGCCGTGGATCCCCGCCGCGCGCAGCACGAAGGACAGCCCTCGCAATTCGGGCGGCAGCAGGAAGAAGACAGCGACCAACACGGCCGCCAGCACGGCCCCCAGTGTCCAGCGCGCCCGGTGCTTCATTGCATCAGGGTTTCGACGAAGGTGCACAGCTGGTCGCGCTCGAAGGGCTTCTCCAGCAACTCACGCGCGCGGCGGCCCACGAACTCACGGGCCTGCGGGTTCACCCCGCCTGTCATCAGGCCGGTGCGCGGCGCCAGCTCCGGCGCCAGCCGCTCCAGCTCCACCAGGAAGTCCATGCCGCTCATGCCCGGCATCATGAGGTCGCAGAGGATGGCGTCGAACTTCTCGCCGTGCGACAGGCGCTTCAGGGCCTCGCGCGCGTCCTGGATGACGTGCACCTCGTAGAGGTTGCGCAACAGCCGGCTCACCGCGCTGCCCACCGCCGGCTCGTCGTCGATGAGCAGCAACCGGCGCAGGCTCCGCGTCGCGCGCGCCGCCTGCGAGGACTCCTCCACCACGGCCGGGGTGGCCTGCGCGGGCCGGGCGGCTTCGGGCGGCAACGTGAGCGCCGGCAGCTCCACGCGGAAGAGGCTGCCCTGCCCCTCTTCGCTGGCCACCTCGATGTGGCCCCCCATCGCGTGCACCAGCGTGAGGCAGATGGACAGGCCCAGGCCCGTGCCGCCCTTGGGCGAGCGCGTGGTGAAGAACGGATCGAAGATGCGCTGGCGCACCTCCGCGGGCATCCCGTGCCCGTTGTCCTCCACCTCGATGAGCACGTGGCCCTCGCGGCCCGGACGCACGCGCAGCTTGAGCAGGTTCTCCTCCGGAGCCCGATCGCCGAAGGCCTGGAGCGCGTTGGTCAGCAGGCCCGTGACGACCTGTGCCAGCCGGCCTTCGTTGCCATGCACCGCGGCCACCGGCTCCAGGTCGCACGCCATGCACGCGCGGTGCTGGAGCTCGTCGCGCATCAGCTTGACCGCGTTCTCCACCGCGCGCCGCACGTCCACCGGACCGTGCTGCTCCTCCTCCGTGCGCGAGAACGTCCGCAGGTCGCGCACGATGGAGCGCACCCGCCCCGCGCCCTCCAGCGCCTCCGCCACCACCTGCCGCAGTTCCTCCAATTGCTCGGTCGGCACCGGAAGCACCGGCTGCGCCACGCGCTCCCAGAGGTAGGCCAGGTTGGAGGTCACATACGAGAGCGGGTTGTTGATCTCATGCGCGACGCCCGCGGCCAGCGTGCCCACGGACGTCATCCGCTCCGCCAGCCGCCGCTGCGTCTCCAGGCGGGAGCGCTCGGTGACGTCGCGCACCAGCCCCACGAGGAAGCGCTCGCCGTTGGGCAACATGTACGCGGCCCGCTGCGTGAGCACCTCGCGCGAGCGGCCCTTGGCGTCGGTGAAGGAGCCCTCGTCCTCCACGGTCTGCCCGGTGGTGAAGGCGCGCTCGTCCTGGCGCCACGACGCCTCCGCCTCGTGCTGCGGCACCTGCGCCGAGGAGACCGTGCCCCGCAGCGCTTCAGCGGGTTGATCCAGCAGGCGGCAGTAGGCGCTGTTCACCGCCACGAGCCGATGCTCGCGGTCCTTGATGAACAGCGGCTCCGGCACCGCGTCCAGCGCGCCCTGGAACATGTCGCGGGCCCGCCGGAGCGCCTGCGCGTCCCCGTCCGAGGATCTGCGCCGCAGCGCCACGAGCCTCGCCCCCCAGCGAGTACCGGGCGGCGCCACGCACTCGTCCGCGCCCGCGGCCACCAGCGCCTCCGCCTCGTCGCCCTCGCGCTTCGTCAGCACGACGAGCCAGGTCCGGGTCTGCAACCGGCGCGCGTGCGCCCACTGGCAACGCGCCTTCACGGCCTCCAGCGGACCGCCGTGGTCCCAGAGAACGAGGAGCCCTTCGGGCAGCGGCTCCGGCGGGGACTCCACGCGGATCACCCGACACGCACGCCCTTCGGCCGTGGCGCAAAGATCGCGCTCCACGTCCTGGGCCACCGGGGCTGGGACCGCCACCAGCATTGCGTGCACCGCGTCGCTCCTCGCGCCCCGCAGGATCATTTTTCCCGCGTCGCCCGACCGCATTGCAGCCTTGACCGCGCCAACCCGTCAACGCGGGGCCGCGCGGACTGCCCGTAGCCCATTTCCGGGTCGGGTGGGACTCAGAATTGCAGTGAACCGCGCGCGATGACGCGGGGGCCTACCTTGCAGGAAGGTAGGAGCAAGCAACCCTTGCAGTGCTGAGGCAGCGTCTTCGCCGGGCAGGCGCCACTCATGCCGTAGTGGCACAAAGCAAAGTCGTAGCGGACGGGGTCCACGGGGTCGAGCGCCCGCAGCGATGCCGTCACCTCCTCGGCGGTCCGCCAGGTCAGGTCCGTACGCTGCGTCAATCCCAGGTGGAGCGCCATGCGTCCGATGTGCGTGTCCAATGGAACCAGCAGTGCGGAGGCGGGCACCTGCTTCCAGATGCCGAAGTCCACCGCGTCAGGTCCACGAACCATCCACCGCAGGTACAGGTTGAGGCGCTTCGCCGCGCCCGGCCCCAGCGGCGAAGGCAGCAGGTGATGCAGTCCCCGCTCCGGCCCCATGGCCTTGCGGAGCGCCTCCATGGGCACGTCCCGCAGCGCGGCGGTGAAGGCAGCAATCGCCCCGTGCAGCGTGCCGCTCGCCTTGAAGCCCCGCACGAACAGGGCCTCCAGGCTGCCGTGCTCACGCAGCGCGCGGCCCATGCCCAGCAGCAGCACCGCGAGGTCGGTGCCCACGTTGAAGCGGTACACGAAGCCCGTGAGCAGCGCCTTCGCGCCCTTCACGTCCAGCGCGCGCACGAAGGCCGCGGGCGACGGCCCCATCTGCTTGAGGAGCGCGTCCACCTTCGGGCGGAAGAGGTCCGCGCGCCCGTAGGCCAGCGCCGCCGCGAGCAGCCCGCTGACCTCCACGTCGCGTGGATCCGTGTAGCGGTGGGGGAACTCCACCGGGTCGAACCCGATGCGCGCCTTCGGGTCCGTGGACGCCAGGAAGGCATCCAGGCGGGGGCGCAGGAGGTCGGCCGCCTGGGTGCTCAAGCCGGTGTGCGCGACACGGCGCTTCTTCATCATGCGTCCAGTGCTAACGCGTGAGCTCGCGCACCGCGTGGCCGAGTTCCGGGAGGATGAGCGCGTCCAGCGCCAGCTTCACGGCCTGCGGAGAGCCCGGCAGCGCGAAGAGGATCATCCCCTGGTACGTGCCCGCAGTGGCGCGCGACATCATCGCGGGGCTGCCGATGCGCTGGAACGACAGCATCCGGAACAGCTCGCCGAAGCCGGGCAGCTCCTTCTCGAAGAGCGCGCGCAGCGTCTCCACCGTGCAGTCGCGCCGGCCAATGCCCGTGCCACCCGTGAAGAGCACCGCGCGAGCCCCCGCCGCCTGCGCCTGCGCGAGCGCGCCCCGGATGGCCTCCGGATCATCCTTCACCACCGTGTGCCCGGCGACGGTGTGGCCCGCGGCGGCCAGGCCCTCGCGCAGGTCCTTCCCGCTGCCGTCGTGCGCTTCGTCCCGGCTGTCCGAGCACGTCACCACGTACGCGCTGACATGCACCGGCGCGCGCGACTTGTGCTCCGCCGCCACCGACGAGCCCTCGTGCGAGTGACCGTGGTCGTGGTCGTGCGAGTGGTGGTGGTCATGACCGTGGTCGTGCGAATGCCCGTGGTCGTGGTCGTGCGAATGCCCGTGACCGTGGTCGTGCGAATGGCCGGGGTGGTGGTGATGGCCATGACCGTGGTCATGGTCATGGTCGTGATCGTGTCCGTCGTGTCCCATGGTGGACGCTCCTGAAGGCGGAAGGCTCAAACGTCGGGCAGGTCGACGACGAGCGTTCCGTCCTCGACCGTGAGCTGCACCGTCGGCTGGTCATCACAGACGCCGGGCGAAGTCGCGTTCTTCCCCGAGTCCATGTCGAAGCCGACCTCATGGCAGGGGCACACGACCATGTTGTCCTCGAGGCGTCCGCCCGACAGCAGACATCCGGCGTGGTTGCACCAGTCATCGAGGCCCTTGTAACGGCCGTGGATCTTCGCGATGCAGACGTTGCGCTTGCCGATTTCGTACCCCCGCATCTCCCTCTCGGCGAAGTCCGCGGGTCCCAGCTTGATCTTCGTCATTGCGTTCCTTTTCCCACAACCCGTCCGGGCCTGCACCCCCGTTCCCCCGGCATTAATTTCCCGACCGTGACTCCCGACGTGACACCCTCCACCGCCGTGCTCACCGACAAGGCGGCCGTTGCCCAGCTCCTCCGGGACATGTCCCTCCTGCTCCAGCTCCAGGGGCAGAGCGGCTTCCGCGTCCGCGCCTACGACATCGCCGCGGACCGCATCGCGAACCTGCCGCAGGACCTGGGCGCCATCGTCACCGAGGGCCGCCTGCAGGAGCTCCAGGGCATCGGCCCGGGGCTCGCCGAGAAGCTCACCGAGCTGGTGACGACCGGCCGGATGACGGCGTTCGAGGAGCTGAAGGCCCAGTTCCCCGCCGGCCTGCTGGAGCTGATGAAGCTGCCGGACGTGGGCCCGAAGAAGGTGGCCGCCCTATGGAGCGAGCTCCAGGTGGGCAGCGTCGAGGACCTGGAGCGCGCCTGCAAGGACGGCCGCGTGCGGGAGCTCAAGGGCTTTGGCCCCAAGAGTGAGGCGAAGCTCCTGGACGGCATCGCCGTGTACCGGCGCGCTCGCGGCGAACGGAAGCTCCTGGGTGACGCGCTCCCCATCGCGGAGGGCCTGCTGGAGCGGATCCGCCAGGCTCCGGGCGTGGTGCGCGCGAGCCTGGGTGGCAGCGTGCGCCGTCGCGCGGAGACCGTGTCCGACGTGGACCTCATCGCGTCCGCGAAGGAAGCGGGGCCGGTGCTGGACGCGCTCGCGAACGCGCCGGGCGTGGCCACGGTGATTGGCAAGGGCGACAGCAAGTGCTCCGTGCGCATGGTGCAGGGCGACCTCCAGGTGGACCTGCGCGTGCTGCCGGACGAGGACTTCGCCACCGCGCTGCACCACTTCACCGGCTCCAAGGCGCACCACATCCGGCTGCGCAACCTGGGCCACGAGAAGGGCCTCAAGATTTCGGAGTGGGGCGTGCACCGCGAGGACGGCACCAAGGTCCCCGTCCCCGACGAGGCGACGCTGTACCGGCTGCTGGGCATGCAGGAGGTGCCCCCGGAGCTGCGCGAGGACAACGGCGAGGTGGAGGCCGCCAGGGCCGGGAAGCTGCCGGAGGACCTGGTGACCCTGGAGGACGTGCAGGGCGCCGTGCACGCGCACAGCACCTGGTCCGACGGCCGCAACACGCTGGAGGAGATGGCGCGCGCGGCCCAGGCGCTGGGGCTCAAGTACCTCACCATCACCGAGCACAGCGAGGCGGCCATCCACGCGGGCGGCCTCAAGGTGGACGACCTCAAGCGGCAGTGGGAGGAGATCGACCGCGTGAACGCGGCGGTGCCCGGCATGCGGCTGCTCAAGGGCATCGAGGTGGACATCCTCGAATCGGGCGCCCTGGACTACGCGGACAGCGTGCTGGAGCAACTGGAGGTCGTCATCGCGTCCATCCACGTGCGCCACTCCATGGACGAGGACCAGATGACGCGCCGGGTGCTGGCCGCGCTGGACAACCCGCACCTGCACATCCTGGGACACCCCACCGGGCGCCTCATCCAGAGCCGCGAGCCGTACGCGCTGCGCATGGAGGAGGTGCTGGAGCGCGCCCGGGAGCGCGGCGTCGCGGTGGAGATCAACGGCAAGCCGGCGCGCCTGGACATCAAGTCCGAGTACGTGCGGCAGGCCGTGGGGCGCGGGGTGAAGCTGGTGGTGAGCTGCGACGCGCACCGCCAGGAGGACCTGAAGAACCTGGCCTTCGCGGTGGCCACGGCGCGCCGGGGCTGGGCGCGCAAGCAGGACATCCTCAACACCCGGTCCGCGGAGAGCTTCCTCGCCGCCCTGCGGGAGCGCTGATAGGCTTCCGGGCGCGAAGATGTTCCGCCCGTTCCTCCTCGTCCCCGCCCTCCTCTGGCTCCTCCTGGCCCTGCCCTCGCGGGCCGGCGCGGAGGCCCGTCCGTCGCGCGCCGACCTCCAGCGCGTGCTGGACCTGCACGCCCGCTCGTCCGTGCGCGTGCGCGGTCCCCAGAACGCGGGCCCCGGCATCATCGTGGGCGCGGACGGCCAGGTGCTCACCGCCGTGTGCCACGTGGGCCCTGACTCCGCCCAGGTGGTGCACGCGGGCAACGCGCTGACGGCGCGCGTGGTGCTCTCCAGCGCGGCGCTCCAGGTCGCGGTGGTGGCGGGCCCCCAGGGCACGTGGCCCGCGGTGCCGGTGCGGCTGGTGCCGGAGGGGCTCGCGGGCCACTGGGTGGTGGGGGTCATGCCCGCGCGCAAGAAGGGTCAGCGGGACACGCCCAGGGCCGCGGTGGCGAAGGCCGCTCCCGCGCCGTTCTTCGACGTGGACCTCACGCTCGCGCCGGGCAGCCCGCTGTACGACGGAGACGGGCGGCTGGTGGGCGTCGTCGTCGAGCGCCGGGGCCGCGGCGCCCGGGCCCTGCCCCTGTCCGCGGTGAAGGCGGAGCTCGCCTCGGCGGACGCGCCATGAGCCGGCCTTCGGGGCCACCGTTCAAGCTGAGCGCGGTGCAGGAGGCAATGGGCCTCTGGGCGCTGGGCTTCCTGGGCATCATCGCGGCGTTCCTCATCGCCGGGGGCACCAGCGTGCCCAAGCTGGTGGCCACGGTGGGCTTCCTCTACCTGCCGCTCATCCCCATGCGCTGGCGCGACGAGGACTACCGCGACTACGGCCTCACCCTGCGCGCGTGGAAGCAGGACCTGCGGCTGTTCCTGGTGATGTGCGCCATCGTGGGGCCGCTGTTCTTCGCGGGCTTCGCCGCCTTCGTGCAGGTGGTGCCGCACCTGCCGCCCGAGTTCGCGCGCCACCTGACGCCCATCATCGGCGAGGGCCACTTCCAGCCGCGCCTGCCCCCGCGCTTCGGCGAGTGGGTGATTGATCAGCTCTTCGTCGTGGCCCTGCCGGAGGAGTTCTTCTACCGGGGCTACCTCCAGTCCCGCCTGCGCGATGCCTGGCCCCAGGGGCGCGTGGTGCTGGGCGCCCGGCTGGGGCGCGCCTTCTGGGTGACGGCGCTGCTCTTCGCGCTGGGCCACCTGGCCATCTTCCAGACGTGGCGGCTGGCGGTGTTCTTCCCCGCCCTCCTCTTCGGCTGGATGCGCGAGCGCACCGGCACCCTCGTCGGCTGCTCGCTCTTCCACGCCGCCTGCAACCTCTACGTGCGCTTCCTGGAGGTCTCCTTCTTCGGCGGTCCGTAGCGGCCCGCTCAGGCCGGCGGCAGGTGCTGGACCTGGAGGTCCGCGCCCACCGTCAGCGTCGTGCCCTGCGGCAGCTCCACCCAGCCCTGCGTGCGCGTCACGTGGCTGGCCACCACCACCGTGCGGCGGCGGCGGTGCGCGCCCACCTCCGGATGCGTCTCCGGCGTCGCGGGAGTCACGCCGCAGTGGGCACACTCCGCGCTGCCCTCCAGCCGCGTGTAGTACAGCGGGGCCTCGCCCCGGCGGGTGGCGGCCAGCACGGCGCCATTGGTGGCCACCATGTTGAGCGGGGGCATGCGCCGCTGCCCGGCTTTTACGAACGCGGCCTCCACCTCGCGCACCGTGTCGCGCAGCACGCGGCCGGCGACGGCCGGCTCCAGGCGCGGATCATCCGTGCGGCCCAGCTCCCGCAGGTGCGTGAGGAACAGGGCGAAGAGGACCTCGCTGTCGGTGGGGCCGCGCACCAGCCGCTGGAGGTGCTCCGGCACGCGCGACAGCAGCGGGACGCGCAGGGGCTCGAAGTCCGGCAGCGGGCCCTGGTGGGCGAACAACCAGTGGCGGGCCCGGAAGGGCTGGGTGTTATCCTCGGGCGACAGGCCGAGCGGCAGCCGGTTCGCGTGGAAGAGCACCGCCTCCGATTCGTGGGGAGGCCCCAGGTCGTCCAGCGTGAGGTCCCGGTCCGGCGCCAGGCGACGCAGGAGGACCTCTTCCTGGGCATAGGAGCCCACCCCCAGGGCATTGGCGCGAGCGTCCGGGCGGAGGACGACCTGCCCGCCCAGCCGGTGCAGCTCGCACCGGAGGAGGTTGGGGTCCGACGACAGGGCAGCAAGGATGGCGGACATGGTGATTTCCCCCCTTCTCCCCTAGGGATAAGGTCCATGGGACCCCGGTTCAGCGCCGCGAACCCGCTCCCCTGCTCTGGCGCTAAGCCCTTGAAATGGCTGGCATTTGATCAGTCATTGAATTGACACCCCGGAGCGTGGAGCCTAACCTCCGGGCGCTTCCCGACGGCCCTCTCCCCCGAGGGATCGGGGTGCAGGTCTTCACCGGAGACGGAATGGCGGACGACATCGCAATCGGCATCGACCTGGGCACGTCGTACTCATGCGTGTCGGTCGTCCATGAAGGCCAGCCCACGGTCATCCCCAACGAGTGGGGCGAGACGACGCATGCCTCGTGCGTGTCCTTCCTGGAGGAAGGGTCCGTGCTGGTGGGCAACGCGGCGAAGAAGAACATCATCACCAGCCCCGAGAACACGGTGTACTCGGCCAAGCGGCTCATCGGCCGGTACTACTTCTCCGACGAGGTGAAGAAGGCGCAGGCGGTGATGCCCTACCGCATCGTCGAGGGCGACAACAACTCGGTGCGCATCGGCGTGCGGGAGCGCAGCTATTCGCTGCCGGAGATCTCCGCGCTGGTGCTCAAGGAGATGAAGGCCGTCGCGGAGACGTACCTGGGCCGCGAGGTCCACAAGGCGGTCATCACCGTCCCCGCGTACTTCAACGACAACCAGCGTCAGGCGACGAAGGACGCGGGCCGCATCGCGGGGCTGGAGGTGCTTCGCATCCTCAACGAGCCCACGGCGGCGGCGCTGGCGTACGGCTTCGGCCGGGACGTCAACCAGCGCGTCGTCGTCTACGACCTGGGCGGCGGCACGTTCGACGTGTCCATCCTGGAGATCGGCAAGGACGTCTTCGAGGTGCTGGCCACGGCCGGTGACACGTACCTGGGCGGCGACGACTTCGACGACCGCATCATGACGTGGATGGCGGACGACTTCCTCAACCGCACGCGGCTGGACCTGCGGCAGAACAAGTACTGCCTGCAGATGCTGAAGGACGCGGCGGAGAAGGCGAAGATCGACGTGGGCCAGAACGGCACCGCGGACATCCTCTGCCAGGGCATCTGCCAGGACGCCAACGGCAACGTGATGGACCTGCGCAACACGCTCAACCAGGACCAGTTCAACCGGATGGTGATGGACCTGGTGCAGCGCACGTTCAAGGTCTGCGACGAGGCGCTCCAGAGCGCGCGGCTGACGGCGGCGGACATCGACGCGGTCATCCTGGTGGGCGGGCCCACGCGGCTGCCCATCATCCGCAACTCGGTGAAGCACTACTTCCAGAAGGAGCCGCTGGAGGGCATCAACCCGGATCAGGTCGTGGCCATGGGCGCCGCGCTCCAGTCGCACGCGCTCCTGGACAGCAAGACGGAGACGTTCCTGGTGGACGTCACGCCGCTGACGCTGCGGATTGGAACCGTGGGCGGGTACACGGAGAAGATCATCGACAAGAACACGCCGGTGCCCATCGACCGGTCGAAGACCTTCACCACCAGCCGCGACGGGCAGGAGAAGGTGAAGATCCGCGTGTACCAGGGTGAGTCCAACCGCGCCGAGGAGTGCGAGATGCTGGGCGAGTTCGAGTTCTCGGGCTTCCGCATCGGGTATCGCGGCGAGGTGAAGATCGAAGTGACGTTCGAGATCAACACGGACGGTCTGGTGAACGTGTCCGCGTGCGACGTGGAGACGGGCCAGAAGACGTCCACGACGATCACGTTGTCGTCCGGCATGACGGAGGCGGACATCCAGCAGTCGATCCAGTCGAACCGCAACACGCGGCTCGCCGGCCACAACAGCAGCGACCTGCCCGCCGTGGCCAACTAGGCACCGCCGATGTCCGAGCCTTCCGATCCGAACTCTGGCGCGCCGCCAGGGCCCCCCGCGCCCCCGGCCCCCGCGCGTCCGGCGACGCCCGCCCTGCCCCGGGTGACGGCCTCCGTGCCCCCGGCCGTCCCGCCAGCGGCACCGCGGCCTCCCACGGCGGCGCCAGTGGCCCGAGCCACGCCGCCCCCCGTCGCGGCCCCACAGGCTCCAGCGGCGGCCCGGCCCGCGTCGGGGCAGGTGCCCGCGGTGCCTCCGGCGAAGCCCGCGTCGGGTCAGGTTCCTGCGGTGGCGGCTCCGGCGGCGGCCCGGCCTGCGTCAGGTCAGGTTCCTTCGGTGGCTCCCGCGACGGCTCGACCTGCGTCAGGCCAGGTGCCGTCGGTGACTCCGGCGACGGCTCGGCCTGCGTCGGGCCAGGTGCCTTCGGTAGCGCCCGCGGCAGGCGGTGTTCCTCCCGTGGCTCCGGCGGCGGCCCGGCCCGCGTCGGGGCAGGTTCCTTCGGTGGCGCCCGCTGCGGGAGGCGCTCCGCCCGTGGCTCCGGCGACGGCTCAGCCTGCGTCGTCCAGCGGTGTGCCGTCCGTTCCCACCGCTGGAGGAGCACCCACGACGGGGGCGCCTCCGCGTCCCACGCCCGCGGGCCTCGCGCCCATGGGGGCGGCTCCCCGTGGGACTCCGCCGGGCATCGCCCCTGTGGGTGCCCCTGCCGCGACGCGGCCCACGGTGTCGGGGGTTCCGTCCGTCGGCGTCGCGTCCGCGCCGCCGGTGACCACCGCGCAGACACGGCCCACCGTGACCGCGATGCCTGCAGTCGGCGCGGTGACCCCGCCCCAGGCTCCCGCCACCGCCCGGCCGACCACCGCGACACCGGCCGTAGGTGCGGTGACTCCGCCCCAGGCGCCGGCAGGGTCCGCTACGCCTCGCGCGACCGTGACCGCGATTCCGGCTGTGGGCGCGGTGACTCCGCCCCAGGCTCCGGCAGAGCCCGCCACACCTCGCGCGACCGTGACCGCGATTCCTGCCGTGGGAGCGGGGACTCCTCCCCAGGCTGCGACAACTCCCGCCGGTGCTCGCCCTACCGTGACCGCGATGCCAGCCGTGGGCGCGGTGACTCCGCCCCAGGCTCCGGCAGCGCCGACCCCTGCGCGACCCACCGCCGCGACGCCGGCTGTCGGCGCTGTGGCTCCACCCCAGGCTCCCGCCGCTGCCCGGCCCACCGTCACGACGCCAGCCGTCGGCGCGGTAACGCCGCCCCAGGCTCCTGCCTCCGCCCGGCCGACCACCACGACGCCAGCCGTGGGTGCGGTGACGCCTCCCGTGGCCCCCACGTCGGCGCCTCGCATCGCGCCGGTCGTTCCGCCCACCGCGAGCGCTTCACCCGCGATGCCGCCGGCGATGCCGAGCGTCGCGTCCATGCCGACGCCGCCGCCCGTGGCTCGTGGTCCCTCGGCCGTGCCGACCATGCAGCCCCTGAGCCCGGTGATCCCGCCCGTGGCTCCCGCGGCCCGTCCGCCGTCGGTGCCCACCCTCGCCCCCGCGGGTGCCCGGCCTCCAGGTCCTCCCGCCGCGCGCCCCGTCCCCACCGTGGGCCCGGTGACGCCGCCGCCCGTCGCGCCCAGGCCTCCAACCCCTCCCGCCATCTCCGCGACCCCGCCACCGGTGCTCGCCGTCGGGCAGGTCGTCCCGCCCATCGCTCCGGCGGCTCCCCCGCCGCCGCGCCCCGGCAACCGCCCCACCACGTCCCTGCCCGCGCTCGCGCCCGCCGGTTCCCCCCGTCCGCCGACGCCACCGCCCGTGGCCCCGCCGCGCCCGCCCGCCGCCAGCGCGCCTCCGCCGCCGCCCGCCGCCGCGGGAGGCCCGGCCCTCAGCCCGGAGCAGCTCGTGGACCTGGAGTCGCGCTGCGCGAAGCTCGACCAGACGGACTACTTCGAGCTGCTCGGCCTGGAGCGCACCGCCGCCCCCGGCGACATCAAGAAGGCGTTCTACAAAGAGAGCCGCGTCTACCACCCGGACCGCTTCTTCCAGCTGGAGTCCAAGGCCCTCAAGGACCAGGTGAACGAGCTCTACAAGCGCGTCACCGAGGCCTATTACGTCCTGCGCGACGACACCAAGCGCAAGAAGTACCTCTCCGACATCGCCGGCCCGGACCGCGCGCAGAAGCTGCGCTTCACCGACGCCTCCGAGTCCGAGACCAAGGCCGCCGCGAAGAAGGAACAGGAAGAGCAGATCGGCACCCACCCCAAGGGCCGTCAGTTCTACACGCAGGCCCAGAAGGACCTGGAGTCCGGCAACCCGTCCGCCGCGGAGCGCAACCTCAAGATGGCGCTCACCTACGAGCCCTCCAACGCCCGCTACAAGGAAGCCCTCGCGGAAGCCCAGAAGCAGACCGCGGACAAGTCCAAGGGCGACTCCTCGTTCAAGATCCGCTAGCGGCCCCCAGGAGCCCACCCCATGGTCATCGACCTCATCCTCCTGGGCATGGTGCTGTTCTTCGGCATCCTCGGCGCCCTCTCCGGCGCCGCCCGGCAGGTGGCCAACTCCGTGGGGCTCGCGGCGGGCTACTTCGTCTCGCGCAAGCTCGCGCCCGTCATCGGCCCCAAGCTCGCCGTCGCGCTGGGCTCACCGCTGCTCATCGGGACGCTCTTCGGCACGGTGCTGCTCTTCATCGTCACGTGGCTCACCATGCGCTACGCCCTGGGCGCGCTGCTCTTGCGCTTCCTCTCCGGCAAGGACCCCGACGAGCGCGGCCTGGACCGCACCCTGGGCTTCGTGCTCGGCGGAGGAAAGATGGCCGCCCTGTTCTGGGTCTGCCTGAGCGCGATGACGTTCATGGAGCAGCACGTCATCGTCGCCGGCAAGCGCCTGGGCGTGGCCCCCAAGGGCTCCGTCGCGTTCGACCTGTCCCGCCGCTTCAACCTCTTCGAGCTGACCCAGTTCGCCCCGCTGGAGGACCTGGTCCAGGTGGCCCAGGCCACGCACGACCCGGCCAAGGCGAAGAAGCTCCAGGAGGACCCGGCCTACAAGGCGCTGCGCAAGGACCCGCGCTTCCAGCTCGCGCTGTCGCACCGGGACCTGCAGGACGCGCTGGAGCGCGGCGACACGCGGGCGCTGCTGCGCAACGACGCGATCCTCCAGCTCATCCAGGATCCGCAGGCGGCGGCACGGCTGGGCGCCGCCGCCCGGGCCTCCGAGAAGCCAGCGCCCGCTAAGCGTTGAGCTCCACGTCGTCCAGCGCCGCGAGCCGCGCCTTCACGAACTCCGCGTCCACCGTCACCTGGCGGTGCTTGCGCTCCGGCGCCTCGAACATGATGTCCGACATCACGTGCTCCAGGATGGAGCGCAGGCCGCGAGCCCCCAGCCCGCGCGCGAGGGAGTAGCGCACCACCTCCCGCAGGCCGCTCTCCGGGAACTCCAGCTCGATTTCATCCAGCGCCAGCAGCTCCTTGAATTCGCGGGTGATGGCATCCGGCGGCTCGGTGAGCACGCGCAAGAGGTCGGGCTCGCCCAGCCGCTCCAGCTGCACCATCACCGGCATGCGGCCCAGGAACTCCGCCATCATCCCGAAGTCCACCAGCTGCTTCGTGGAGATGCGCTTCTCCTTGCGCTTCGCCCCGAGCGCGTCCGCGCCGAAGCCCATGGCCCGGCCACCCTCGTCGCCATAGTCGTGCAGGTCGCTGAACGTGCCCGCGCAGATGAAGAGGATGTCGCGCGTGTCCACCTGCACGAAGTCACTCTTGTTCCACGCCTGCGTGACATTCATGGGCACGTGCACCTCGCGCCCCTCCAGCAGCTTCAGGAGCGACTGCTGCACGCCCTCACCGCCGATGTCGCGGCTGCCCGCGCCATTGCGCGCGCCCTGCGTGCGGCGGGCAATCTTGTCCACCTCGTCGATGAAGATGATGCCCCGCTGGGTGTCCTCCACGGAGTGGTTCGCCTTGAAGAGCAGGTCGGACACCATCACCTCCACGTCCTTCCCGTAGTAGCCCGCCTCCGTGTACTCGGTGGCGTCCACGGTGGTGAACGGGACGTGGAGGATCTCCGCCAGGTTGCGCGCGATGTGCGTCTTGCCGCTGCCCGTCGGGCCAATGAGCAGGATGTTGGACTTCTTGATGAGGGACTGCCGGCGCATCCGCCGCGCCTGGATGCGCTTGAGGTGGTTGTGGGCCGCGATGGCCACCGCCCGCTTCGCGGCGTCCTGGCCGATGACATACCTGTCCAGCCGTTCGAAGATCTCCCGCGGGGTCAGTGGCGCTGCCTCTTCCCTGCGTGCGGACGACTCCATGTACCCTCCCCTTCTCTCCACTCGGCCTCCCTGCGCTGCCTAGGTGGAAGGGTAGGAATTGGATGCTGACCGGCCCACCAGGGCCAGAGCCCGGAATGGGGCCCCTGCCCGCCTGCCTGCCCTGGGAACAGGCGGCTATTGAATGGATGGGTCGTTTCCGATAGTCCGGCGCCCCTCCCGTGTTCATGGGAGTTTCCACACCTCGCCGCGCGCTCCACCGGAGGCACGAAACAACGATGGCCGCTCCCTCCCCTCAGCACCGCTGGACCCTGGCCGATGCCCACGAGCTGTACGGCATCCGCAACTGGGGCTCGCCCTACTTCGGCATCAACGACAAGGGCCACGTGTGCGTCCACCCGGACGGGCCCGCCGCTCCGAGCATGGACCTCAAGGAGCTGGTGGACGAGGTCCGCCGCCGGGGCATCGGCCTGCCGCTGCTCCTGCGCTTCACGGACGTGCTGCGCCACCGCGTGGTGCACCTGAACAACGCGTTCAAGAAGGCCATCGCGGATCAGGGCTACAAGGGCCTGTACCGGGGCGTGTACCCCATCAAGGTGAACCAGCACCGCTACGTGGTGGAGACCATCATCGAGGCGGGCAAGGAGCACACCTACGGCCTGGAGGCCGGCAGCAAGCCGGAGCTGCTCGCGGTGATGGCGCTCCTGGACAGCGAGGACGCGCTCGTCATCTGCAACGGCTACAAGGACGAGGAGTACATCGAGACGGCGCTCTTCTACTCGCGCCTGGGCCGCAACGTCATCCTGGTGGTGGAGAAGCCCAGCGAGCTGCCCCTCATCGCGGAGGTGGCGCGCCGCACCGGCATCACGCCGCGGCTGGGCATGCGCGTGAAGCTGTCCACGCGCGGCGCCGGCAAGTGGGAGGCGTCCGGCGGTGACCGCTCCAAGTTCGGCCTGTCCTCGTCGGAGCTGATGAACTGCATCAGCTTCATGAAGGATGCGGGCCTGCTCTCCTCCTTCGAGCTGCTCCACTTCCACCTGGGAAGCCAGATCTCCAACATCCGCAACGTGAAGAACGCGCTGCGCGAGGTGGGCTGCTTCTACGTGGAGGTGGCCCGCCAGGGCGCGCCCCTGAAGTACCTGGACGTGGGCGGCGGCCTGGGCGTGGACTACGACGGCTCCCAGACGAACTTCGCCTCCTCCATGAACTACACGACGGAGGAGTACGCCAACGACGTCGTCTTCGGCGTGATGGAGGCGTGCGACCGCGCGGGCGTGCCGCACCCCACGCTCGTCTCCGAGTCCGGCCGCGCCGTCGTGGCGCACCACGCGGTGCTGGTGGTGGACGTGCTGGGCACGAGCGAGTTCGACCCGTCCCAGACGCCGGACAAGGTGGACGAGAAGGCGCCCTCCGTGGTGCGCAACCTCTATTCGACGTTCCGCGAGGTCACGAACAAGAACGTCATCGAGGCCTTCCACGACGCGCAGGACGCCAAGGAGGAGAGCCTCCAGCTGTTCTCCCTGGGCCACCTGTCGCTGGAGCAGCGCGTGGCGGCGGAGAACCTCTACTGGGCCATCTGCCACAAGATTTTGCGCGTGGCGCGCGAGGCCGGGGAGATTCCGGAGGAGCTGGAGGCGCTGGAGAAGCAGCTGTCGGACACGTACTTCTGCAACTTCTCCGTGTTCCAGTCGCTGCCGGACTCGTGGGCCATTGATCAGCTCTTCCCGATGATGCCCATCCACCGCCTGGCGGAGAAGCCGACCCGGCGCGCGACGCTGGCGGACATCACCTGCGACTCGGACGGGAAGATCGAGCACTTCATCGACAAGCGCGAGGTGAAGGACGCGCTGGAGCTGCACGCGCTCAACAGCGACGACTACTACCTGGGCATCTTCCTGGTCGGCGCGTACCAGGAGATCCTGGGCGACCTGCACAACCTCTTCGGGGACACGCACACGGTGCAGGTGTCGCTGGCTCCGGGCGGCGGCTACCTCATCGACCACGTCGTCGCCGGGGACACCGTGACGGAAGTGCTCAACTACGTGAGCTACAACAAGGACGACCTCGTCGCGAAGCTGCGCAAGTTCACGGAGCTGGCGCTGCGTCAGGGGCGCATCACCCTGGACGAGTCGCGCAACCTGCTGCGCGTCTACGAGGACGGCCTGTCCGGCTACACGTACCTGGAGCGGGAGGTGGACGCGACGTTCACCTCCGCCAGCCAGCTGCGCCTGCTGCCCGGCCCCGAGAACGGGGCGCGCACGCCCGTGACGCCCTCGGGGACCTGAAGGCCCTGACGCCTCAAGCCTCCGTCGGGACCGGTGCCTGTTCGCCGGTCTCGACGGATGTGTCGCTGAACGCGGCCTCCGTCGCGCGAAGGCGCAGCTTCTGGAGCGTCTCCAGCTGCCCTTCGGCGCGCTCGGCGAGGAAGGCGAAGTCGAACCGCGCCAGACGCGGCTCCTTCTCGGCCACCTTCGCCAGGCTCTTCCACATGGACACGCGTCCGTGGGAGCCCACGCAAAGGCCTTCCAGCTCCACCAGCCGGCTCAACGGTGAGTAGCGCAGCCAGGAGCCATTGAGCTTCAGCCGCGACAGCTTCTCCGTCAGCCACGCGCCGCCCACCTTCAGCGGATCCACGCGCGCCTCCACCGCGGACATCACCGCCAGCAGCGTGGCGCGGTCCTGTTCGATGAGCGGGATGAGCGTGGCCAGGTACTGGCCCACCGGGTTGCTGCGGTTCTCCCGCTCCGTCCGCTTCGCGAGATCCAGCCCCACGGTGGAGCCCAGCAGGTGGTCGTTGAGATAGATGCCCAGTCGCTTCAGATTCATGCCGAGTGCCCCTCCCCCGAGGCATCAGAAGACTTCACGAGGGTGGGCACGACGGCCACTTGCCGCACGTTGTCAGCGTGGCTCGGAAGGCAGGCGGCCTGCCGAGCCCCCTCACGGCCGCTTCAGTCCGGGTAGCCGAACGACGCCGTCACCTTCACGTCCGGGTGGAGGCTGCGCGCCACGGGACACTCGTGGGCGATCTTCTCCAGCAGGGCGCGCTGCTCCGGCACGAGGCCGGATGGCATCAGGATGGACAGCACCAGCTCGCCAATCTTGCGCGGCGGCGGGGTCATCCGCTTCTCCACCGTCGCGCGAACCTCGCCCAGGGTGAAGCCCTCCTTGCCGGCCACCAGGTGCATGGTCGTCACGACACAGGACGCCAGCGCCGTGGCCACCAGGTCCGTGGGGGAGAAGCTGCCGCCGGTGCCGCCGTTGTCCTTCGGCGCCTCCGTGGGCAGCGTCGCGCCGGACGGACCGTGCGTCACCTGCGTCTTCAGCTGGGGAGCACTCACCAGGGACATCACCACACCCGTCGCGGGCTGCTGACTCATCACCGTCTCCTTGGGACTTGAAGCCTGGGTTGGAAGGACTTCCGCTCTAACGCACGAAGCTGTCGTGGGCCTTCGCGTCCTCTTCGGAGGAGGGCTCGGCGTCCTCGACGCTCCAGTCCAGCGTCTTCATCAGCGACTTGCTGCGCTTCTTGACGTCCGCGTCCAGGAACTTCACCGCGTCGTCCATCTTGTCCATCAGACGCATGGGCTTGCGCTTGTTCTTGGGCTCGCTGAACAGCGCGTGCGTGAGCCAGGGGAACACCGCTGTCACGTCGCAGTGCACGTACATGGAGCCGGTCTCCACCGCCTCCACGGACACCTTGCCCCAGGTGTGGCCCTCACCGGCCGGGCAGCTGGACAGCGCGCCGTTGTCCACCGGGTCCACGCAGAACTGCACGTCGATGTCGAAGCCCGACGTGGGGACGTTCAGGATCTGGTCCAGCAGCGGCTCGCCCTGGAGCGTGTAGTTCTTGGGCACGCCGCCGCCCAAAATCCAGATGGCCAGCTTCCCGCTGCCGTGGTGGCGGCAGTAGTGCTGCATGGCGGCCATGGAATAGACGTCGTCGTTGATGTCGAGCTCGAACTTGAACTCGTCACCCAACAGGCGCTTCAGCTTCACGACGTTGAGGAAGATGGAGCCGTCCTGCACCGCGCCCACCCAGATGGGCACGCCGTGCTTGTAGCAGGTGGACAGCAGCGACGGCTGCTTCACGCCCAGCTGCTTCTCGATGCCGTGGATGGCCTTGCCCAGGAGGTAGTGGAACTCCGGGGTGGTCATCTTCCGCTGGAACTGCGGCTGCCGGAGGATGGCGGAGAAGAGGCGGTCGGTGTCGAGCAGCGCCTCCTCCCAGAAGCCCAGGTCGTAGATGCGGATGATGCGCGCCAGGCGGTACTGGAGGTCGCCCGCGTTGGGGTTCACCTCGCGGATGCCGTGGCCGATGATGCGGTGGGCGTCGTGGTAGAGGTTGGCGCCCGTGGTGGTGATGGCGGAGATGATGCCCTTCTCCACCAGCGGGATGATGCAGGACTGGTGCAGGCCCGCGGGCGTCATGGCGCCCGACAGCGTGAGGAAGATGGACGCGTCCTGCTGCACGGACTGCTGCATCAGCTCGAACGCGGTGCGCTCCTGGCGGCCCACGTAGGCGCTGAACGCGTGCGCGAGCAACTCCGCCGGCTTCTCCTTGCCGGTGATGGGGCGCGGATCCGCCTTGCGCGCGTTCGCGTAGGCGGCGCGAAGGGTGGACTTCTTCGGGGTCTGGGTCTTGGCCATGGCGCGGCGATCTAACACTGCCTGCCTGCCAAGGGGAGGCCCGCCAGAAGCCCTCCCCACCCCGAGGGCCGCCACCGGACAGGAACAAACCGCCCGCCGTGCGGATTCACACAGGGCCCGCTCTTCAGGCCCCTTCCCATGGGGACATGGCGTAAGAGTGCACGCCTCGCCGCCCTCCGGAGGGTTCCACCGCCGTGATCGACCTGCATTCGCACACCACCGCCAGTGACGGCCAGTACCCGCCCTCGGAGCTGGTGGCGCGCGCCGCCGCCGCGGGCGTCACCGTCCTGGCCGTGACGGACCACGACACGGTGGCGGGGCTCCACGAGGCGAAGGCGGCCGCCGCGGCGCACGGCTTGGAGCTGGTGCCCGGCATCGAGCTGTCCGCCTTCGTCCACGGCAAGGAGGCCCACATCCTGGGCCACTTCCTGCGCCCGGAGGACCCGGACCTCGCGCGCTTCGCGGACCGGCTGCGCGATGAGCGCACCCACCGCATGGAGGCCATGGTGGCCCGCCTGCGGCAGCTGGGCTTCCCGGTGCGCATGGAGCAGGTGCGCAAGGTGGCCGGGGACGCGCAGCTGGGGCGGCCCCACCTGGCGCGGGTGCTGGTGGATCAGGGCTGGTGCATCGACGTGAAGGCCGCGTTCGACCGCTTCCTGGGCACGGGCCGCGCGGCGTGGGTGGAGCGCTTCAAGCTGGACGGCGCGGAGGCCATCCGGCTCATCCGCAACGCGGGCGGCACCGCGACGCTCGCCCACCCCGGCTCCTCCAAGATGGAGCGCCCGGAGATCCAGGCGCTGGCGAAGGCGGGGCTCTCCGGACTGGAGATCCTCAGCGTGGACCACAACCCCTCGGTGCGGCAGAAGTACCTGGCGCTCGCGGCGGAGTTCGACCTGGTGCCCACCTTCGGCAGCGACTTCCACGGCGAGGCCGTGGCGCCCGACCACCGCCTGGGCGTCGCGGCCATGTCCCCGGAGCTGTTCCAGAAGCTGCGCGAACGCGCGCCGTCGTCCCGGCCCGTCTGACTACGACCGGGGCTGCTGGGCCTTGAAGCGGCTGGTCACCGCGGTGAGGCCTTCCGCCACGGATTGCAGGTCCTGGGCGATGCGCGTGGTGCGGCCGGTGGCGTCCACGCCCTGCTTCACCAGGTCCGCCACGTTGCGAGCGCCCTGCACCGCCTGCTCGCTGGACTGACGCTGCTGACGGGTGGCGATGGTGATCTGCCGCGCCGCCTCGCTGGTGCCGCGCGCCAGCTCCACGATGCGCAGGAAGACGGCGGAGGCCTGCTCGGCCACCTCCACGCCCCGGTCGCTCGTGGCCATGCCCACGCGGGCCTTGGACGCGGCCTCCTCGCCAGAATCCTGCACCTTCTCCACGATGCGGGCGATGTCGCGCGCGGACACGGACACGTTCTCCGCCAGCTTGCGCATCTCCGCGGCCACCAGCGAGAAGCCCCGGCCCACGTCGCCCGCCTTGGTGCCCTCCAGCGCCGCGTTGAGCGCCAGCAGGTCGCTGCGCTCCGCCACCTGGTTGATGACCTGGGCGATCTTGGAGACCTGCTGCAGGTCCTTGTTCAGCCCCACGATGGCGTCCGCCACGCCCTTGGACTCCGTGCGGATGTCGTTGATGCCGCCCACCACCTGCGCCACCACCGCCATCGCCTCCGCCACCGCGTCATGGGTGCGCCGCGCGCTGGACTCCACCACCTCCGTGGACGAGGAGATCTGCTCGGCGGTGCGGGAGAGCTCCTCGAACGTGGCGGCGATCTGCTGCGCGTACGCGGCCTGCTGGCTGATGACGTGCTCCTGATCCGCGGAGGCACCCATCAACCCGCGCGACGCGCTGGACAGCTGCTCGGTGCGCGTGACGAGCTCCATCACCGTGGAGCGCAGCGTGGCCAGCATCTCGTTGAAGGAGGTGGCCATCTGCCGCACCTCGCCGGCGGCGGACACGTCCAGCTCGCCCCGGAACACGTCGCCCCGGGCCACCTCACGCGCCACCTGCGTGACGCGCGACACGGGGTCCGCGATGGCGCGGCTGATGATGACCGCCAGCCCCAGGCCCAGCACCGCGGCGCCCAGGTAGCCCATGAGTGAATAGCCCTCCGTCGCCGCCAGCGCCGCCTTCACCTCGTGCGTGCCGAAGCCCGCGCGGTACACGAGCCCATTGCTCTCGCAGCGCACCACGACCTGCTCCGTGCCCCGTGCCACCGTGCACGCACCCGTCTTGAGGTCCTTTGGCTCGGTGTCCCCTTTCGGCACCTCGCCGCGCGCGGCCACCACCGTGTTGTCCGCGGTGCGGGTCAGCTCCTGGAACATCAGGGTGAAGCCGCCGGACTCCACCTGGTTGAAGACCTCGTCGCGGCGCGCGCGGGCGTCCGGCGCGGTCTCCGGCAGCGCGAGCGAGGGGTGCCGCACCACCAGCGTCCCCAGTGTCATGGCCCTGCCGGCCAGGACCTCCAGGCCCGCGGCCCTCTGCCGCGCGGGGAAGTACACCCCGGTGAAGAACACCACCGCGAGGCACGGAAGCAGCACCGCGATCGCCACCTGCATCCGCAAGGTCAGCCGGCCCCACATGTCGACGACTCCCCTGGCGATAAGCGCGGAAAGGACAGCCCGTTGACGCTAGGCGTGGGCTCCCCACAGCGTCAAACCGGCCCCGGTCCAGGCCCGGGAGCGGCGGGTGCCCGCTGATCCACCACCCGTCCAGGGGCAGGCGTCCGGGCGGCGTTGTTTCGGCCGTCATCTCAAGGGGTTGGCGGGCCCGGCGCGGGGGTGTTTCCCTTTGACACGACGCCAGCGGTGTCGTTAGGGTCCGCGCCCGATGACTACACCCCTCGCACCGTACCTGCCGATGGCGGTGGTGCTCCTGCTGGCCGGCGTCCTCGGGATGATCATCCCCCAGGTCACCACCCGGCTGGGCCCCAAGCGCCCGAGCAGCACCAAGTCGGCCCCCTTCGAAGCAGGCTCCGAGTCGAGCGGTCCCGCTCGCCAGCGCTTCGCCGTGAAGTTCTACGTCATCGCGCTGCTCTTCATCGTGTTCGACGTGGAAGCGGTGTTCCTGTACCCCTGGGCGGTGAACTTCCAGGCGCTCGGCTGGTTCGGCTACGTGGAGATGCTGGTTTTCGCGTCGACCCTGGTCGTGGGCCTTATCTATGTCTGGAAGAAGGGCGCTCTCGACTGGGAGAGCTGAGACTACGCCATGGCTGACACCGACATCGCGCCGATCATGACCACCCGCCGGGACGAAGCCATGGGCTTCTTCCAGAAGCTGGTGTCCAAGGGCCTGGGCTGGGCCCGCAAGTACTCGCTGTTCACCTACCCGTACGCCACCGCGTGCTGCGGCATGGAGTACATGTCCGTGGCCGCCAGCCGCCACGACATCTCGCGCTTCGGCGCGGAGTTCCCGCGCTTCTCGCCGCGCCAGGCGGACCTGCTGATGGTGGTGGGCACCATCAACCTGAAGCAGGCCCCCATCCTCAAGCGCGTCTATGAGCAGATGACCGAGCCCAAGTGGGTCGTGTCCTTTGGCGTGTGCGCGTCCTCGGGCGGCTTCTACGACAATTACGCGGTGCTCCAGGGCATCGACCGCATCATCCCGGTGGACGTCTACATCCCCGGCTGCCCGCCGCGTCCGGAGCAGGTGCTGGACGGCCTGATGCTGCTGCAGGACAAGATTGGCAACCAGGTGCACCGGCTGCGTGACCCCGGCCAGCCCAACGAGACCGCGGAGCACCACGCCCGCATGCTCGCCGCCGGCAAGTAGTCACACCGCTCCCGCTGTTCCCCACGGGCCCCGCGCCGCCTCTCACGAAGAGGCTGGTGACGGGGCCCGAGGCGTTCCCGGGGCCTACCAGCGGTGGTACGCGGGGTGGCCTTCCTTCACGGCGACGAAGGTGCCCCGGCAGGTGGCCGTCACCTTGCCGTTCTCCCCGGTGAGGGTGCCCTCCACGACGACGCGGTCGCCTTCAATCGACACGGGCTTGGCGGACAGGTGCACGGGGCCCATGGGCGTGGGGCGCTTGAGCACGATGGTGTAGTCGGCGGTGACGGTGCACGGCGGGGTGGCCGCGCCCTGCGCCTTCATCAGGTGGTACGCCGCCGTCCAGTTGCAGTGGCAGTCCAGCAGCGCGCCGATGATGCCGCCGTTGAGCACGCCCGGGAACGCCTGGTGGTGCTCCTCCGGCGTCCAGTCCGCGACGACGAGGTCACCCTCCACGCGGCTGCGGATGCGCAGCCCCTTGGGGTTGGCCGGGCCACACCCGAAGCAGGCGTTGTGGGGGGCGTACGTTTCCTGGAGGCCGCGAGTCGTTTCGGTCGTCGACATGGCCGGCGACTCTACGTGAGGCGGCCTCCGGTGCGCGCTCCGTCGCGTCGTCCAGCCAGTCCGCCAGCGCGCGCGCGTCCGCCCCTTCACAGTCGCCCGTGCAGGTGCGGCGCACGGTGCCGTCCGCCTGCGGCCGGTCCACCACCCAGCGCTGGCCGTCGAAGGCGCCGGTGTCCTTCTCGCGCAGCACCGCCGTACCCGCCTCGTCGCCCATCTCCACCACCCCGTCCGGGCGCAGGCGGTACGCGTCGAAGGTGCGCGGCGCGCCCGGCCAGTGGCCCGGGTCGAACACCTCCGGAACCACGTGCGTGTAGCCCGTCTCCGCGTACAGCGGCGTGAGCGGACGTCTCTCGCCGCGCAGCAGCGGCCCGAGCGACGCCCCGTCCGACTCCGGCAGCGCGGACAGGCCGGACAGCTCCAGTAGCGTGGGGCCCACGTCCACCAGCCGCGCCAGCGCGTCCACCTGGGCGGGGCCCGCGCCACGGCCGCCGGGCAGCTTCACCGCGAGCAGGATGCGGTTCTCCTCGTCGCCCAGCCGGGCACCGTGCACGGACGTCGCGCCCGCCAGGTCCGGCCGGTCCGCGTGGAAGCTCTCGCCGTGGTCTGACATCAGCACGATGAGCGCGTCGTCGTAGCGCCCGGAGGCCCGCAGCGCGTCCAGCAGCGTCCCCACCTGCGCGTCCGCCTGCGCGAGCAGCTCGTCGTAGAGCCCCTCCGCGCCCGCGCGGTTCCACGCCCCCTTCGCCCCCGGCGTCACCGGCGCGAAGTGCATGCGCAGCCGGCGTTCCAGAGGCTCGGAGGAGGACACGTAGCGGCGGTAGAACGGGTACACCGGGTCGCCCGGGAAGTGCGCCGCCGTGGCGTGGAAGGCGAAGAGCAGCGGCCCCTCCCCTGCTTCCGCCACGAGCCCGTCCGAAAGCCGCCGGGCATAGCCCATGGGGTCATGGATGCCGGCCAGCGCGCGGTTGTCGATGAACTCGGGCACCCACGCGGCGCCGGCCGGGTTGTCCGCGAACAGGCCCAGCGCCCGGTAGCGCAGCTTCTCCAGCGCGAAGTTGATCGCGCCGCGCGGAGGCTGCCAGCGCGTGGCGAAGCCGGAGGCCGGTCCCTCGAAGTGGAAGCGCGAGCAGTCCGTGGCGAACACCGTGCTCCATCCGGCCTCCGCGAAGCGCTGCGCGAAGGTGGGCGCAAGCACGAGCCGCGCGTCGGGCGTCAGCGGGTAGCGCACGCCCGTGCGGTACGGCCAGCGCGCGGTGAGCAGCGAGCGCCACGCGGGCTCCGTCTGCGCCACCGGCGTGTAGGCCCGGGTGAAGAGCGTGGCGTCCTGGAGGAAGCGCTCCACCTGGGGCGCGACGCCATGCCCCGTCGCGCCCAGCCGGTCCGGCCGGAACGCGTCGATGCCGATGAGCACCACCAGCGGCTGCCGGACGGAAGGCCCCACGCGGCGCACCGCCACCGCCACCGCCAGCACCACGACGACGCCCGCCACCACCGCCCACGCGGCGCGCTCCGCCCGGAGCGCCGCCGGACCGCCGGAGGCCACGAACCGCCGCAGCCCCCGTGCGCCGCGCCACGCCAGCACGGCCAGATGGACCGCCATCCACGCCCCGGCCGCCGCCCGCGCCTGCCACGGCTCTCCGTGATCCACCAGCCATGCCAGCACCGGACGCACCGCTGGCAGATCATCGAAGAGGGCCGGCCGCGCGAGCGCCCGGTCCCAGGCCCAGAACAGCAGCAACCCCACCCAATGCGGCACCATCAACGCCAGCGACACCCACCCGCCCCGCCGCGTCCAGGCGGAGGCCAGCACCGCCGCGGCGAGCCCCAGCAGTCCGCCCGCCACCGCGTACACGGAGGCCACACGCAGGATGACGCCGGGCAACAGGGGCCGGACCGCCGCCGCCAGCGCCGCGTAGGGGCCGTCCAGCGGGATGTCCACGCCCACCACGCCCGCCTTGAGCAGCCAGACCGTCTCGGCGGCGAAGAGCATCAGCCCCAGCAGGGCGCCCAGGGCCAGGCGCCCCGAAACGGCACGGAGGAGGGAGGCGACGGACCGCACGGACATGCCCTCAGCCTCTACTCCGTCCTGGCGTTCTTGCGCCAACTCTGTGTTCTACCGGGCTTTCGGGGAGCACCTGACGTGCATCGGACACACTGGCGGTGCAAGATGGCACCTTTATTGTATCCGACCGCCGCTTCCCTCGGCCCGGGGGGGCCACTCCCATGACATCCAGCGCCACGCCCAGCGACAGCCTGCAGGAGTCCGTCCGGCGCGCGCTCGACATGGAACGCCAGTCCAATGGGCGGCACCTGGCATGGGTCCGGCTGGGCGCGGTGGGCGTGCTGTTCTCCATGGCCGTGTACCTGGGCCGCGTGCGCGGGCTGCACGACTGGGACATCTACCTGGCGCCCTTCGCGCTGTACCTCGTGTGCACCACCGTCGTGGCCGTGGCGGTGACGGCCTCCGCGCGCATCGCCCGCTGGGCATCGCTGTCCGTCGCGTTCGTGGATGTGCCCGCCGTGTACTGGCTGCAGCACCTGGCGCTGCCGGTATCGCCCTCGCCGGGCGGCGTGGCCGGCTTCACGCTGGGCATCTTCACGGCGCTGGTGCTGCTGTCCGCGCTGAGCCTCCGGCGGCCCGTCACCCAGCTCGTCACGGTCATCGCCATCCTCGCGGAGGTGGAGCTCCAGCGGCAGGCCGCCATTGGCGGGGGCGCGCAGGTGGCCGGCGCGGTGATGCTGGCCATGACGGCCGCGGGGGCCTCCCGGCTCCTCCAGCGCATCCGCTTCCTGTCCGCCGCGGTCACCCAGGAGGAGCTCCAGCGTGCGCGGCTGGGCCGTTACTTCTCCCCCGCCGTCGCCGAGCGCCTCCAGGACCGCGACTCCCCCGTCCCGGAGCTGCGCGAGGTGTCCGTCCTCTTCGCGGACGTGCGCGACTTCACCGCCCTGAGCGAACGGCTGCCACCCGAGCAGGTGGTCACCATCCTCAACGAGTACTACGGCCGCATGGTGGAGGTGGTGTTCCGCCACGGCGGGACGCTCGACAAGTTCATCGGGGACGCACTCATGGTGTACTTCGGCGCCCCGCTGCCGGACGCCCACCACGCCCGCAGCGCCACCCGGTGCGCGCTGGACATGGTGCGCGAGTTGGAGGCCGTCAACGCCGAGCGTGCCGCCCGGGGAGAGCCCGGCCTGCGCATGGGGGTGGGCGTGCACACGGGGCCGGTGGTGCTGGGCAACATCGGATCGCCGTTCCGGCGCCTGGAGTACACGGCCATTGGCGACACGGTGAACCTGGCCAACCGCATCGAGCGGCTGACCAAGGGCTTCGGAGTGCCGGTGCTCGTCTCCCAGGCGACCCGCGAGCGGGCGGGTGACGCCTTCCGCTGGGCCCCCGCCCCCACCGCGCTCGTCCCTGGCAAGAGCCAGCCGGTGGTGACCTTCATCCCCGAGCCCGCCGAGGGCGCTCCGGGACTGGGGCCGGACGTGGCTGCCTGAGTCCTTCCGTCCGCCGTGCCCAGGCAGGCAGGGGGTGGATCGCGACGCGGCCTACTGGACCACCTAAGTGGCCTACACGTTTGAGGGTTTACGTTGACGCCTCACGCGAACGGTCCTTATAAAGCCGCGGTTTCCTCTGTCGTAGATCGAGGCCCCCCTTGAGCATTTTCGCGTTGGACCGGGTCGCCGCCCAGTTCCCCGAGGCGGTCGCGGAGCGCTATGTCGACCGCGCTGGTGGAGCCTGGGCCGTCATTCATGCGGAGTGGCTGCCGAAGGTCGCCACCTTCCTGAAGATGGACCCCGAGCTGGACTTCAAGCTGTTCGGCTCCGCGGACGCCGTGGATCGCCTGCACCTGGCGGAGAGTGATCCGCGCTTCGAGGTCGTCTACTTCCTCTATTCGCTCAAGCGGAAGGAGCACGTGCGCCTGAAGGTGCGCGTGACCGAGACCCGCCCGGAGCTGCCCTCCCTCACGCCGCTGTACCGCGGCGCCAACTGGTGGGAGCGGCTGGTGTTCGACTTCTACGGCATCCGCTTCACGGACCACCCGGACCTGCGCCGCATCCTCCTGTACGAGGAGTTCCAGGGCCATCCCCTGCGCAAGGACTACGCGCTGCGCGACCGCCAGCCGCTGATCCCCGAGCGCCCCATCAAGGACATCTTCCGCGGCCCCGGCACCAGCGGCGTCGCCTGATCGAGACCTCCCCATGTCCGACAGCCACAACACCGACGCGCAGAAGCCCCACAACCCCGACACCGATGGGTTCGCCCACGAGGAGTCGGAGCTGGAGTCGCATTTCCAGACGAAGAACATGGTCATCAACATGGGCCCCTCCCACCCGGCCACGCACGGCACCGTGCGGCTGAAGGTGGAGCTCGAGGGTGAGACCATCGTCAAGATCGACCCGGAGATCGGCTTCCTCCACCGCGGCTTCCAGAAGAGCTGCGAGAACGTCACCTGGACGCAGTGCCTGCCGTACACGGACCGGCTCAACTACCTGTCCGCGATGATGAACAACTTCGGGTTCCTCAACGCCGTGGAGAAGCTCATCGGCCTGGAGATCCCGGAGCGCGCCCAGTACATCCGCGTCATCGGCAGCGAGCTGCACCGGCTCACCGACCACCTGACGTGCGTGGGCGCCACCGGCCTGGAGATGGGCGGCTTCGCGCCGTTCCTCTACGGCATGGAGGCCCGCGAGCTCATCCAGGACCGCGTCACGGAGCTCACCGGCGCGCGCCTCACCACCAGCTTCGGCCGCGTGGGCGGCATGAACCGCGACCTGCCGGAAGGCTGGTCGGAGAAGGTCAAGAAGACGCTGGACCGCACCGAAGAGCTGCTCGTGGAGATGGACGGGCTGCTCACGCGCAACCGCATCTTCGTGGACCGCACCAAGGGCACCGGCATCATCACCGCCGAGGACGCCATCGACTACGGGTGGACGGGCCCCGCGCTGCGCGCGTGCGGCGTGGATCACGACCTGCGCAAGGTGCAGCCGTACTGGGTCTACGACCGCTTCGACTTCGAGGTGGTGGTGGGCGAGCACGGCGACAACTACGACCGCTACCTCGTGCGCCTGGAGGAGATGCGGCAGTCCATCAAGATCATCCGCCAGGCCCTGGACACCATCCCCGCGGGTCCCATCATCGTGGACGACTGGCGCATCGCGCTGCCGCCCAAGCCTGAGGTGTACGGCACCATCGAAGGCGTGATGGCGCACTTCAAGCTGGTGATGGAGGGCATCCAGGTTCCCCCCGGTGAAGTCTACGACGCGACGGAAGCGTCCAACGGCGAGCTGGGCTGGTACCTGGTGAGCGACGGCCGCGGCCGTCCGTACAAGGTCCACGTGCGCGCCCCGGGCTTCCCGGTGCTGTCGGCGCTGCCGCACATCATCCAGGGCAAGATGCTCGCGGACCTCGTTCCCACCTTTGACACCATCAACATGATCGGCGGCGAGGTCGAGCAGTGAGCGACAACGACACGAAGAAGCCCACCGGTGACGCGCAGACGCCCCCCAAGGGCGCGCCCACCGACACGCCCGCGGCCAAGATTGGCCCGGAGCCGTCCAACCCGCCCGCCGGCGCGAAGCTGGACTCGCCGCCCGCGGCCCACAGCGGCCCCACCGGAACGCCTCCGCCCAAGCCGGCGGCGCCCCCGGCCGGCGGCCCTCCGCCCAAGCCGCAGCCCAAGAACCCGGGCTTCGTGACGGCGGTCATCGACGGGCGCGAAGTCGTGGTGAAGCCGGGGACCAACATGATCGAGGCGGCCAAGTCGGTCGGCTCGGAGATCCCCTACTACTGCTACCACCCGCGCCTCTCCATCGCGGCCAACTGCCGCATCTGCCTCATCGAGGCGTCCAACGCGCCCAAGCTCGTCCCCGCCTGCCAGACGCCCATGGCCGAGGGTCAGGTCATCAAGACCACGACCCCCAAGGTCAAGGAGCAGCAGCGCGCGGTGATGGAGTTCCTGCTCTTGAACCACCCGGTCGACTGCTCCATCTGCGACCAGGCCGGTGAGTGCAAGCTGCAGGACTACTACATGAAGTACGACTACAAGCCCTCGCGCCTGGAGGGCACCAAGGCCCTCAAGCACAAGCGCAAGGTGCTGGGGCCCCGCGTCGTGCTGGATCAGGAGCGCTGCATCATCTGCACGCGCTGCGTCCGCTTCATGAATGAAATCCCCAAGGAGCCGCAGCTGGGCGTCTTCGGCCGTGGCAGCCACGAGCGCATCGACGTCTTCCCGGGCAACGAGCTGGACAGCAACTACTCGCTGAACACCGTGGACGTGTGCCCGGTGGGCGCGCTGCTCTCCCGCGACTTCCGCTTCAAGGCGCGCTCCTGGTTCCTGTCCGCCACGCCGTCCGTCTGCACGGGCTGCTCGCGCGGCTGCAGCATCTCCGCGGACTGGATGTCCCAGGACACCTACCGCTACCGCCCGCGTGAGAACGAGGCCATCAACAAGAGCTGGATGTGCGACCAGGGCCGCCTGTCGTACAAGGACCTGAACGTGGGCCGCGTGCTGTCCGCCCGCGTGGGCCGCGGCCTGCAGGCCCCCGGCACGGTGCAGCCGGTGCTCACGCGCAAGGACGCCGCCCTCGGCGCGGCCAAGGCGCTCAAGCCGCTCGCGGGCTCCAAGCAGCTCGCGGTGCTGGCGTCGCCGCTCGCGTCCAACGAGGACCTGCTCGCGGGCCTGACGTTCGCCAAGACGGTGCTGGGCGTGACGTCCGTGTTCGTCGGTGGCCGGCCGCAGGGCAAGGCGGACCACTACCTGATGACGGCGGACAAGAACCCCAACCGCCAGGGCCTGGCGCTCATCGCCAAGGGCCTGGGGCTGTCGCTCAAGGGCTTCGAGGAGCTCACCCCCGCCATCAAGGCCGGCCAGGTGAAGGCGCTCTACGCGGTGGGCACGGAGGTCCCCACGGACGCGGCCGCGTTCGCGGAGGTGCTCGCGTCGCTGGAGGTGTTCGTCGCCCAGGCGCAGAACGAGTCCCCGGTGACGGCGCAGGCCACGGTGCTGCTGCCGGCTTCCGCGCACATCGAGGACGAGGGCACGTTCACGCAAGCGGACGGCATCACCCAGCGCTTCCGCAAGGCGTACCCCTCCAAGGGGGACGCGGTGCCGCACTGGAAGTGGGCCACGGAGCTGACGCGCGAGCTGGGCGGCGAGGCCGCCGCGGCCTCCGCGCGCGACGTGTGGCGGGCGCTCTCGGGGCAGGTGTCCGAGTTCGCCGAGTTCAACTGGGACAAGGCCTCTCCGCCGGACCGGGAGAAGCCGGGCATCAATCCGCTGCCGTCGAGTGCCGACGGCCGTCCGCCGGGCTACCGTGAGTTCGGCGCGCCGCGCGTGAGGGGCATCTGACCATGAGCCGTATCCTGACCATGCTGTTCGCCATGGCCTTCATCGTCTTCGCCATCGCTGGCGGAGTGGCCTCGGCGTATCTGGTGGGCTACCTGGCGGAGGAGTACCTCTTCGAGGGTGCCAGCCGCCTGACGAACATCCTCTTCCTGATGCTCGTCTTCGTGATGATCACCGCGACGCTGCTCACGCTCGCGGAGCGCAAGTGGTCCGCGTTCATGCAGGACCGCGTGGGCCCCAACCGCGCGCGCCTGTCCGTCATCCCGGGCCTGGGCAACCGCTCCCTGGGCGGCATCCCGCACATCATCACCGACGTGCTGAAGATGCTGACCAAGGAGGACTTCGTCCCCGGCACCGCCAACCGCTTCCTGTTCAACCTGGGCCCCATCCTCGCCTTCGCGCCGGTGTTCGCGCTGTTCGCGGTGGTGCCGGCCGGCCCCACGGTGAACGTGTTCGGCAAGACGGTGGACATGGTCGTCGCCACGCCGGACTTCGGCATGCTGTACCTGCTCGCCATCGCGTCGCTCGCCGTCTACGGCACGTCGCTGGCGGGCTGGTCCTCCAACAACAAGTTCGCGCTGCTGGGCGGCGTGCGCGCCTCCGCGCAGATGATCTCCTACGAAGTGGCGCTGGGCCTGTCGCTGGTCGGCCTGTTCCTGGCCTTCTCCTCCGTGCAGCTGCCCGCGCTGGTGGGTGACGTGGGCAACGCGCTCGTGTCCGGCACCGGTCAGGCGAAGTACCTGTGGCGCACCGACGGCGGCTTCGACCTGGGCCTGCCGGCGTGGGGCATCTTCATCCAGCCCCTGGGCTTCATCGCCTTCTTCGTGGCCTCCTTCGCGGAGACCAAGCGCGCCCCGTTCGACGCTCCGGAAGGCGAGTCGGAGATCATCGGCTACTTCGTGGAGTACTCCGGCATGAAGTTCGGCATGTTCATGATCTCCGAGTTCGTGGAGGTCGTGGTGCTGGCCGGCGTGACGGCGTCGCTCTTCTTCGGCGGGCACCACCTGCCCTTCGGCGGCGAGTGGCTGGCGGCGCAGCCCTTCTTCCAGGAGCACGGCTGGGTGTACGGCACGCTGCTGGGCACGGTGTTCTGGATCAAGGTCATCCTGCTCATCTGGGTGCAGCTGGTGATCCGCTGGACCTTCCCGCGCTTCCGCTACGATCAGATCCAGAACCTGGGCTGGAAGATCCTCCTGCCCGTGGGCCTGGCCAACGTGTTCATCAGCGGCGCGCTGGTGCTGTGGGATCCGTCCCTCCGCGCGCTCGGCGTGGTGGGCCTGCTGGAGATCGGCTTCGTGATCGCCCTGACGATGACCTCGGGTGCCAAGGCGGCGGACGCGCACGACGCGGCGCACGGCCATGGGCACGACGCGCATGGCCACGGCAACGATGCGCACGGCCTGCCGGCGCACGCGGACCCCCACTCCCACTCCCCGGCGGGCGCGCACTAGCGCGGTCCGGAAGCGAGACAAGACACCATGGCGTTCAATGCTTCCCAGGATCCGCGCACGGACCTCCGCGAGCGGATGTACATCCCGGAGCTGCTGCGCGGTCTGGCCATCACGACCAAGCACTTCTTCCGCAACATGTTCGGCACGCGCGACCCCAACCCCCAGGTGGTGGACCGCACGGGCACGAGCCTGATGACCACGGTGGAGTACCCGGAAGAGAAGCCCATCTATCCGGAGGGCTACCGCGGTCTGCACCGGCTGGTGCCGCGTGACGACGGCAAGCCGCGCTGCGTGGCCTGCTACATGTGCGCGACCATCTGCCCCGCGCAGTGCATCTACATCGAGGCGGGTGAGTACGAGCACGCGTCCACCGACTCCGAGTCGGCGGTCATCGAGAAGTACCCCACCCAGTTCGTCATCGACGAGCTGCGCTGCATCGTGTGTGGCCTGTGCGTGGAGGCGTGCCCGAAGGACGCCATCCGCATGGACACGTACATGCACACGCCGTCCGAGTACAACCGGCAGAACTTCGTCTACGACATCCCGAAGCTGCTCAAGGGCCCGCCGGTGTCGCACCCGTCCGACCCGTGGAACAAGCGCGACAGCTCCTCGGAGCCGCACCACGTCCACAAGGAAGCGCACACGCGCATCGGCGAGGGACACGCGGACCATGGCCACGGCCACGCCAAGCAGCTGGGCGCGGGCCACGGCCACGCCAAGGCGGGCGCCGGGCACGCGGTGGTGACCCAGCAGGGTCCCATCCAGGTGACGAAGTTCATCAAGTAGTCCCTTGTTTCGCACCGCGGGGGGCGGGCCGTGCGCCGCCCCTTCGCACGCATCCGGCCCGCCTCCTTCCCGCCGTCTTGGGAAGGGCGGGCCGAAGCCTTTTCTGGGGGCATGTGGTGATGCTGCACCTCTTCAATGCGCATGGTGCCGGCCTGGCACGGGGAGCCCCGCCGTGAAGCGCTACCGGATGTCGGTGTGCAAGGGCTCCAGCTGCCGCGCGGGCGGCTCGGACGCGGTGCACGTGGCGGCGCGCGAGGCGCTGACGGAGAAGGGCCTGCAGGCCCGCTGCGAGCTGTACCGGGGCGGCTGCTACGGCTTCTGCCACATGGGGCCCAACGTGGTGGTGCGCGAGGACACGGGCCGCAAGCGGGACCCGCTGTCCCCAGAGGACTACCAGCTCATGGGGTGGCCCGGAGAGGTCTACTACTCCGGGATGACGGCGGAGAAGATGCGCCGCGTGGTGGCCGAGCACATCCAGGACGACGCGCCGGTGCGAGAGCTGTTCGGCCAGCCGGACTCCGGCGACGACGATTGATGTTCCGGAGGTGGACCGTGCTTCGCGCATCCCCTTCTCTCCTCCTCCTGACGGGGCTCGTGGGCCTGCTGGTGCTGGGCGCGTGTTCGCGGCCCGTGGCCCCGGTGCCCCCGAGGGTGCTCGGTGCGCATGCGGATGCGGACAGCCCCCGCGTCGTGGGAGCGGCGCTCCTTCGGGACGGTGACTCCCGCGAGGAGCTGCTGCGGCGTCATCCCCGCGTCGAACCCGATGCGGCGCTGACGTCCACCCTGGCGGCCATCCTCGCGGACTCCGGGCAGCGCCTGCGCTGGAGCGCGGCCCCCGCGGAGGACCTGGCGTGTGACAACGGCGACGTCCGCTTCCGGATCCAGGTGCGGGTGCCGCCCGCGTGCCGGGAGCGCGTGTGTCCCGTGCTCGCCTTCTACACAACGGGCTGTCCCCGGCCGGACTACCACTGGCGCCCGGAGTTCTTCCTCCGCGCGGGCTTCATCTACGCGGAGCCCGCGGTGCGAGGCACCAAATGCTCCGAGGACTGGGCCCGCGCGGACAACGGGCCGCTGCGCGTGGCGGCCGCCACGGACCTGGAGGCCGCCAGCCGCTGCCTGCGCCAGCGCTTCACCCGTGATGGCGTGGTCCCCAGGCTGGGCATCCTCGGGTGGAGCTACGGAGGCAACCAGACGCTGGTGGGCATGACGCGCTTCGCGGGCAGCTACGACGCGGGCTTTGCCTTCGCGGCCAAGACGGACCTGGCATCATTCCTCTCCCAGACGACGCCGGAGCTGCGCGGCGCCCGAGCCACGGAGTACGGAGATCCAGAGCGGGACGCGGAGCTGCTTCGCGCCATCTCCCCCGTGACCTGGGTGGACCGGGTGGAGGCCCCCATCGCCCTGATGCTGGGCGCGAGGGACCCCAAGGTGTCGCTGTCGGACGCGGACGTCTTCGTGCGCAAGCTCCGGGCGAGGGGCCAGGACGCGACCCTGATGATCATCCCCGAGCACGCGCACCTCACGGAGCGCCCGGAGGAGATCGCCTTCGAGCACGCCCACCTCCTCCAGTTCTTCACCACGCGCTTCGGTGTGCCCCTGCGGGTCGACACGCAGCCCTGACGGGCTGTCCGGAGGCAAAGCACCCCACCCGAGATTCGTTGCCCCATCCGCGCCCCGAAGTTCTCCGCGAGGACGCGCGCCTCGCGGAGCGCGGCGATGGGCCGTGACGGTGTGCTTGGACGAACGACAGGGGAGTTCCACGAGCAGGGGCACCCGCCGGCTGCGCCGGAGCCAAACCTGTCCGACAGTCGGACAGGTTCGCGCCGCATTGCCCCAGTTACTCCCCGAAATGCCCCGCGGACGCGCGCCTCATGAAGCGCGGTGATGGGCCGCGACGGTGGGCTTGGGCGGACGCCAGTGGAGGTCCATGGGCAAGGCGCCCGCCGGGGGCGCCCGAGCCAAACTTGTCCGACTGTCGGACAGGTTCGCCGCATAAGGCTTGAGGCCGCGCTGGCACGGCCTTGGGCAAGTGTCCGATTGTCGGACAGGTTCAGGCCGCAGGAAGCCAGAGTTCGCGCTGTCCTGACAGGCGACGCGGACAGTGGGCCTCGTGTCCATGAAGCTCGGGGACATGCACCGGGGGCGCGCCGGGCACGGCCTTGGGAAACCTGTCCGACTGTCGGACAGGTTTCGGCGCTTCGGCTTCCGGGAGGCCGCTTCACGGCACCCACGGCCTCACGAGCTCCTGACGCCCCGCTCAGCGCGCGTCCGTGCTGCGCCGGCCCCAGCGGATGACGCCGTCCCAGTCCTCGGGCGGCGGCGTCTGGATGAGGCGCTGGCAGCGCTGGACGTAGACGCGAGCCACCGGGTCGCCGTGCTCCACGCCGCAGCGGCGGAACAGCTCCTGGGCCAGGATGAAGTCGCGCCCGTAGTAGGCGGTGAGGGCCTTCTCGTAGAGGGCGATGCCCGCCTGCTTCTCCGGGGAGAACTCGCCCCGCCGGCCCAGGAGCTCGTGCACGCGCACGGGCTGGGGACGGTCTCTCAGGAGCACGCGGTCCACCTCGCGGAAGACGTACGCGTCGCTGGCGAGCTGCGCGGTGGCCTGCCCCACCAACACCTGGGTGCCGTACTCCTTGTTGGCCGCCTCCAGCCGGCCGGCCATGCGCACCGCGTCGCCCATGACGGTGTAATTGGACTTGAGCTCGCTGCCCATGTCGCCCACCAGCAGATCGCCCGTGTCGATGCCCGCGCGTACCGACAGCCGGTGGCCGAACTGCTTCTCCCAGAGGGGCTGTTTCTGCGCGAGCGCCGCGTGGAGCTTCAGCGCCGCCTCACAGGCCAGGTGCGCGTGGCGGTCCGTGCGCACGGGCGCGCCCCAGAAGGCCATCACCGAGTCGCCGATGTACTTGTCCACCTGCCCCGCCGTGGCGCGCACCACGGCGGTCATCTCCGTGAGGAAGCTGTTGAGCAGCGGCACCAGCTGCTCCGGCGGCAGCGCTTCCGACATGCGCGTGAAGCCCTCGATGTCGCAGAGGTACACGGTCATCTGCCGGCGCTCCGGCTTCATCAGGCTCACGTCGCGCGCCACCAGCCGCGCCACGTCCGGGCTCACGTAGCGGCCCAGCGCGCTGTGCACGAACTCGCGCACGTCCTGCTCGGTGCGGAAGGCGTAGAGGGTCGTCACCAGGAACGCGAGCCCGCCGGACCACAGCGGTCCCGCGACGGCGATCCACACCCGGTCATGGACGAACACGTAGCCCGCCGCGCCCACGTAGCCCGCCCCGGCCGCCACCGCCACGCAGACGAAGAGGAAGGCGCCGCCCACGGAGCGCAGGAGCCAGCTGAACGACAGCGCCAGGAACGCGCCAATGAACGCAAGCCCCATCGTGGCGAGCATGTCCACCCGGGACGGCGCGCGGGTGATGCCGTCCGACGCGAGGATGTTGGCGAGCGCCTGGCCCAGCACGGCGCCGTTGGCGATTCCCGGCCCGATGGGCGTCACCCGGCGCTCGGGGGCGTAGCTGCTGGTGTTGGTGAGGATGACGGCGCGGCCTTCCAGGTCGTGGTCGAAGCGGACGGGCCGCGCCTCCTGCGAGTCGAAGAGGTTGAGCAGCACGTTCCACGCGCGGATGGAGCGGGCGAGCGGGCCACGCGCGCCGCGGGTGGCGGACGGAGCCTCCCAGCGCAGCAGGCTGTAGCCAGCCGCGTCCATGGGCACGGAGTACTTGTCCCCGATGTAGAGACGCCCGTCCGCGTACCGCAGCTTCTGCGTGCCCGCGAGCCGCATGGCGGCGGCCAGGGGCAGCGAGGGCAGGACGTAGCGCTCGCCACCGCGCGGGCTGTACGCGACCAGGTGGGGCACGCCGCGCACCACACCGTCGGGGTCCGCGGGCAGCGTGGTGGCGCCGTAGCCGCTGGCCTGGCTGAGCAGCGGCGTCACCGGGTGCTGGAGCTGGCGCACCTCCAGGAGCTTCTCCGGATCCAGCCCCTGCACCTGCACGGAGGCCAGGGCGAGGAACAGGTCCGACGGGGCCACGCGGAAGGCGTCGTCCGCGGCGCGGCGCTCCTGGATGGCCGCGGCGGCGGTGCCCATCTGCTCGCCCAGGCTGCGGCCCTCGCCCTCGTCCGCGACGCCGGCCCACACTTCCAGGGCCTTGCCGGCGGGGATGAGGAACGCGGGGCGCTGGAGGGCGAGGACGGACTGGGCGCGGGTGCGGGCCTCGGTGACGCTGGGGTAGCTGCCCAGACGGACGCGGTAGGGCCACAGGCGGCCGGTGGGCGGCAGCGTGCGGGTGCCCTCGGCGCCCCAGCGGAAGGCGAGCACGGAGTGGCCGGGGTCCTGGTCCAGGAGGGCGCGGAGTGCGTCGTCATCCTGGGACAGGGCGCCCCGGCCCGAGCGCGTGGGGGTGACGCAGGCGCGAGGGCTGAGCTCCGGATAGGCGAAGTCCAGCATCACCACGGAGGCGCCCTCCTCCACCAGGCGGTGCACCATGCCGCCCATGACCTGGCGCGGCCACGGGTACGCGGCGATGTCCGCGCGGGGGCCCTGCTGGGCCTCGGCGAGCGTGTCGTCGTCGATGGAGACGAGCACCACGCGGTCGGAGCGCTCGGACACCTCTCCCAGCTGGCGGATGCGCCAGTCGTAGAAGACGCGCTCGCCGCCGTCGATCCATCGCGAGAGCCCGTCGATGAAGCCGGAGGGCGACAGCAGGGGCGCGGGCGTGTCGTCCGGCCGTACGGGGCCCGTGTCACGTTGGGAGACGAGCAGGCCCAGCAGGCAGCCGAACAGGGCCGCCATGGCGAGCGAGAAGCCGAGCCGGTGGAGGAAGCGGCGGCCAGAGGAGTGGATGCGGAGGCGTTGCACGAGCGGCGTACAGGATACTCCGATGGGGGCTCGCGCCCATGGGCAACACGCGCGGTATGGTTGGCCGCCGTCACCCGTGCCCCGTTCAAGAGAGTGCCCATGAAACGCCTGTTGCTGTCCGCCCTGGCCACCGTGTCCCTGCTGTCGCCGCTCGCCTGTGACCTGGAGAAGACGACCCACCAGCTCAAGGCGGACCACGTCATCGTGGGCACCCTGCTCGCGACGCCGCAGGTGGAGGTGTCCGCGCTGGCGCTGGCGGGCTACGACGGGGGGACCAATGGCGGGGACGTGGTGACCTTCCCCGGGCAGACGGCGGCGTTCGTGTTCTTCGGGACGAAGTCGGGGGAGAACGCGCAGCCGCAGGGCCTGAGTGGGGCCACCGTGACGCTGAACGCCGGGAGCTCGGCGGGAGTTCCGCTCAACGGCCAGGGCGGCGGCAGCTACGGCGTGACGAGCGACTCCACGGACGACCTGAAGTACGCGTCCGGCGCCACCTATTCGTTCTTCGCGGAGCAGGGCGGGACGAAGTACGAGGCGCGGGTGGAGGACGCGCCGACGAAGGAGGCCATCTCGAAGTTCCACCCGGCGGAGGGCTTCGTGCGCCACAACGCCAACACGGCGTTCGAGTTCGAGCGGCCGGCGCCTCCGCCGAACCAGGACCGGACGCTGGGCTTCGTGACGGTGGTGCCGCTGGGCTCGAACGGGGAGAAGGGCGAGGCCACCTATTCGAACGTGCCCACGTCGCCGGTGGAGTTCCTCCAGCTGGCGGCGACCCCGGCGCTGTTCCGCGAGGCGCGCGTGACGATTCCCGCCACGGCGTTCCCGAACCCCAAGCAGGCCTACCTCGTCATCTTCCAGGCCGTGCGCATGGGCGGCCCGGAGTCCGACAACCTCTTCCTGGGCAGCGTCGTCCTGGCGGGCACCGCGGAAGTGGGCATCGTCCGGACGAACTGAGCGCGGCTAGCCGGCCTCGATGTCCAGGCCGATGCGCTCCTCCAGCTTGAGGCGCAGGAGGTGGCCCGCGAAGCGTTCCGACTCTTCGCGGGTGAGGATGCTGCGGAAGTCCGGACCGTCCGCGATCTCCACCTCCATCACGGCGCCGCGCTGGAGGAGGCGGAAGAAGTCCTCCCCTCCCCCGGGCCTGGGCACGCGCAGGGGGATGAAGCCCTTGAGCGGCACGACGTCCGTGCTCGCGTCGATGACGCGCAGCAGGCCCGGTGCGTCCGGGCGCACGGCGTCGGAGGCGACGGACTCCTCCGCGTAGAGCGGCGCGGGCGGCAGCGAGAGGTCCTCGGTGGAGTCGTCGAAGAGGAAGCCGTAGCGGGACGGCACCCGCTGCGTCAGCAGGTAGCAGAGCAGGACGGCCTCGTCCGGCTGCACGCGCGCGACGTGGAGGATGGAGCGCTCCGCGCCCACCCGTCGCAGGAGCAGCGTGAGGTGCGGCTGGCTGCGCTGGAGGTAGCGCTGGACGCGGTCCAGCAGCGTGGCGCGGACCTCCGTGAACGCGGCCTGGTAGCGGGCTTCACTCTCCGCTTCGCGCTGGGAGACGGCGTCACGCGCCTTGGCGAGCCTGGCTTCCGCGTCGCGCAGGAAGTCGCTGGCGGCTCCCTGTGGCTGGAGGCCCGGGGTCGTCGAACCGGTGTCCATGCCCGCGGCGCGCACCGCGCCCAGCAGGAATGAGCCCTGTTGCGTGAGCCGGGCCTGCTCCTCGCGAAACTGGATGACGGAGGCGGCGTGGCCGCGCTTCAGCTCCTCCCAGGCGTCGTAGGCGGACTCCAGCGTCTCCAGCGCGCGCAACTGCCCCAGCGCACCGTCGGGTCCGGCGGCCCACGGCGTGTCTGTGTTTCGCACGGGGAGCGCCGGGGACGCGTCCACGGCGGGCACATCCACGGGCGTGTCATGTCTGGGTGGCGGTGTCGGCCCGGGCGGCTTCTTGCTCATCGCCTCGCATCCTAGGCCATCCGCCCTGCCCCTCCGCCGGAAACACGAAGGCCCCTCCCCGCCTGGAGCGGGAAGAGGCCCGTGTGTGACTTCAAAGCCACGCCCTGGAATCAGGTCGTCCGCTGGCCCGGCGGCACCGTGGAGCCGGCACCCGCTTGCGTCTCCGTGCCACGCGCGTTGTTGATGGCCGTGGCGAGCTTGTCCTGGCCGCCCTGGATGCGCTGGCGCAGGTCACCGCGCAGCTGCTGGCCCGGCTTGTCCGCGAGCAGCAGGCCCACGCCCACGCCCACGAGCACGCCCGCCGCGAAGATGCCCAGCGCCGGCAGCGCCGTCTCCGCCGTCGTGCGACGCGTCTCCAGGCCGATGAGGTCCAGCACGTCGTCGCGGTCCAGCTTCTTCAAGTCCTTCAGGCTCAGCATGTCCGACTCCGGGGAAATGACTTCGGGGAAAGACGTGGGGTGCTGCGAAAGAATCCTAGACGCTGCCCGAGGGCGGCGTGCCCCGGCCCGTCTGATAGCCCTGGAAGGCGGACTCCGCCATGCCCATGAGCTCATCCTTCACGAAGGGCAGCGCGGCCAGCCGCACGCCCAGCTTGAGGATGCGCCCGGTCAGCGGCGTGAAGAGGCCGCCGCCCAGCACGTAGCCCACGCCCACGGCGATGGCCAACGTGCCATAGGGGTTGCGCTCCACGCGCCCCTTCAGGTCCAGCGCCTGCCCCAGGTCCGCCACCGCGCTGCGCGCGTTGCCGATGAACTGCTGCGCGTCCGAGCCCAGCTGATCCACGCGCTGGCCGAAGCCCGCGTCCTCGCCGTGCCCCGTGCCGTTGCCCGTCGTGCCCGAGTAGTTCGTCATGTCCGTGCTCCCTTGTCCGGCAACCGGTTAGCGGGACGCGATGCGGCCCACGATGAAGCCCACCGCGATGGCGCCCAGCAGGCAGGTGCCCGGGTTGGCCTTGATGAACCCGACGACCTGATGGTTCAGGTCCACCAGGTTCTGCCGCGCCTCGTCCATGTTCGGCAGCTGGTCCTGAAGCTGCCGCGCCCGGTCTGCCATCTGCTGCGGATTGATTTCCATGGAAGCCCTCTGCTGTGCGTTCGTTTTTCCGATTGCGTCTTGAAGCTTTTGCATCCGGACCCGCTGGCGCAGCTTCAGCGCCGCGAGCCCACCAGGTAACCCACGAGGAAGGCGGTCCCCACGCAGGCGTAGGGATGCTTGCGCACCCACTGGCGCCAGTCGGTGACTTCCGCCACCTCCACCTTGAGCGCGCTCACCGACGTGGCCAGGTCGGCCCGGGTGCGCTCGATTTCCTCGCGAAGCGCCGCGCTCGTGCGCGGCAGGTGTCCATTGCTAGCGGCCATCCCGCGGCTCCTTGAAAGCCATTCCCGTCGTGTCCTTCAGCGTGTTCACCCCGGGCGTCGCGGCCACCCGCGGCTGCGCCGTGGTGAGCGCCGCCATGCTGCGCGACAGCTCGCTCACGCTGTCATCCATCATCTGGCGTGACTTCATCCGCTTCACCGCGCGCAGGATGCCCAGGCCTCCGCCCACCAGGTTCGCCGCGCCCACCAGGGCCAGCGCCCCCGCCCACCCCGTCCACGGAGCGAGCACGGCCGCCAGCGCCCCGCAGACGAAGGCGTACCCCACGAGCAGGAAGGGCACGAACACGGCGATGCTCGCCACGTCCAGGCCCATGGCCTTCGCGTCCTCCGCCAGCTCCACGCGCGCCAGCTGGAGGTGCTGCGTCACCAACCGACTGAAGCCGTCCGCCATGCGCCCGACGAGCGCGGCGACGCCGCGATCCGTCTGTTCACTGCCCACGTGCATGCGCTCTCCGGCCGACGCTCACGTCCCTGTGCGCGTGGGCGCCAACCTAGGCACCCCACCTCCCCGCGACAACCACGGCGCGAGGAATTTGTCCGGCGTTCGCCAGCGTCGGCCACTCAACGCGAGAAACCACCGGACCCGCGTGCGAGCCTACCGCAAGCCCACACCCCTAGCCGATCAGCTGCACCGGCGGTGCGACCGGCGGCTGCACGGCGATGGGCGCCTCGAAGCGCATCACCAGCGGCAGGTGGTCCGACGCCACCCGGCTCAGCGGCGAGCGGTGCGGCGTCACCGACACGGGCCTCACCCCCGAGTCCACGTAGATGCGATCCAGGCGGAACAGGGGCAGCCGCGTGGGGTACGTGCGCGCGGCGGCGCCCAGTTCGAACGCGGCGTCGTGGATGGCCTCGCGCACGAGCGACGACACCGGCCCGTTGCCCCAGGAGTTGAAGTCTCCGCACACCACCATGGGGTCCTTGCGGGCCGCGTCGCGGAGCAGGTCGGCGGACAGCAGGAGCGCTTCCTGCCGCCGCCGTTCGCTCACGGACAATCCCAGGTGGAGGCAGAAGACGTGCAGCTGCTGCCCCCCTCCCAGGTCCAGGTCGCACCGCAACGCGCCCCGGGGCTCGCGGCGCGGCACGCTCAAGTCATAGTTCTTCGACTTGAGCACCGGCAGCCGGCTGAGGATGGCGTTGCCATACCGGCGGCCGTTTCGGACCACGTTGGGTCCGAAGGCCATGTGCATCCCGAGCATCTCGGCCAGGTGCTCGGGCTGGTCCTCCCGGGGCGTCTTGCCCCGGAAGTCCCCTACCTCCTGCAGGGCGATGATGTCCGCGTTCACCTCGCGCAAGACCGAGCCCACGCGCTCCAGGTCGAAGGCTCCGTCCACGCCAATGCCGGAGTGGATGTTGTAGGAGACCAGGGTCAGCTCCACGCGTCGTTCACCCTCCCCTTCTTGCTCAGGCCGGAATGATGCGGCGGGCCGCCATGCGCACCGCCTGGAAGGGCAGCGACGCCAGGCGCTGCATCGCCGTCGCCACGTCGCCCACGCCGGACTGGATGGCCTTGAGCTGCCGGCGCGCCTCGTCCATGAGGTCCGGCAGCCGGCCCTGCTGCATCGGCCGCTCCTGCGTGGGCGGCAGCGCGCCAATGGGCGCCGTCGTCCCGATGACGGGTGACGGGGCCGCCTTGCGCTGCTTCTTCGAGGCGCCGCTCGCGCGAGACACCGGCCCGTGGGAGAACTTGGCGTCCGCCTCCGGACGGGCCAGCTCCTCCAGTTGGAGCTCCATCTTGCGCGCGGTGAGGATCTCCTCCGTCTGCGCGTGGCTCTTGCCGTAGTGGACGCCCTCGTGTTCGTCCACCGACACCCGCGATGACTGGGCAAGGTGCGCCTTGTCGCGCTGACGCAGGCTGCGCTTCTGCGGCGGCAGCGTCTTGGGAACCTGGAAGTGGTCGAAGCTGTAGGAGCGAGGCATGCGCGCCCTCCCTTTCGAAATTGATGTGCTGCGTTGATGTGGGAAAGCTAGGGAGCCCCTCGCCGTCCGTAACGCCTTGACACGGGGAGAACTGGCACGGCTGCCTGCCGCACGTCCGGCCAGGAACACCCTTTCGCCTCCGAGGGCACCCAAGTACCGGCAATGGCACGCGTCCGGGGCCTGCTTCCGGGACGGGCGGCCAGACGTCCAACAGGAGGCATCCAGCCGGGCCCTTCCGGGCAGAGAAGCAGCCAGCCAACACGCCCGACGCCGCTCCGGGAAGGTTCCGCGCGTGCGTGGTGTAAAGAACGGCCCATGCCCGCCCGGACCCCTTCCGCCGCCCGCGTCCTCGTCCTCTCCCTGCTCGCCTCCGGGTCTCCGGCGCTCGCCGCCGCCACGCCCGCCGCCCCCTCCGCCGTGCTCCAGGGAGAACTGGCGCCGCTGAAGGTGGCGCCCGTGGAGGGGCCGCGCCTGGCGCTGCAACCCTCCAACCCCAAGCCGGGCGACCCGGTGCTGGTGACGGTGAGCGGCGCGTCCTCGCTGCCCACGGGGACCATCGAGGGCCGACCCCTGCGCTTCTTCGCGTGGAACAACGGCTACGCGGCCCTCACCAGCCTGCCGGTGGAGCAGACGGAAGGCACCGTGGCGGTGGACGTCACGGCCCCCGGGCGAGGCCTGCCGGTGCTGCTGTCCGGCGTGCTCCACGTGGGCGCGCCGGGCTTCCGCGAGCGCGAGCTGCGCGTGGCCAACAAGTACGTGAAGCCGCCCAAGGCGGTGAAGGCGCGCATGGAGGCGGACCGCAAGGCGTTCGCCGCGGCATTCGCGCAGCCCTTCCAGACGCCGCTGTTCGGCCAGAACTTCGCCTGGCCGCGCGAGGCCACGGTGACGGCGCCCTTTGGCGACCGCCGCTCGTTCAACGGCAAGCTGCAGACGCAGCACTTCGGCGTGGACCTGGATGGCGCCACGGGCTCGCCGGTGGTCGCCGCCAACGACGGCACCGTGGTGATGACGCGCGACAACTACGCGTCCGGCAACACCGTGCTCGTGCACCACGGCGCGGGGCTCTACACCGCGTACTTCCACCTGTCGCGCATCGACGTGAAGGACGGCGCGCAGGTGAAGCAGGGCGACGCGCTGGGCCTGGTGGGCAGCACCGGCCGCGTCACGGGCCCGCACCTCCACTGGGGCGTGAAGGCGGATGACCGCTGGGTGGATGGCCAGACGCTGCTCAAGCTGGACTTCACCGGCGCCCCGGAAGCGCCGGGCGTGGCCACCAACGCGCCCGGCCTGGGCAACCCGTAGCGCGCCGCGCGGCCTTCTTCAGCCGCGCTTGGGCGTCCGGGCCTTGGGCGCGGCCTTCTCCCGCTTCAGCGGGGCCGCGGCCTGGGGCTCCTCACCCTGCGGAGGCTCGAGCGGCGTGGATGCGTGCTTCGCGGGCTCCGCGTTGGAGGACGCGCCGCTCAGCAGGACGCCGTGGAGGAACGAGTCGGCGATCTGCGCCTTGGCGCGCTCGAGCATCACCGTGTCGCGCGCGTCCGCCAGCCCCACGACGAAGGCGGTGAGCCCCATTTCGATGGAGCCGAAGAGCAGCGCGGACGCGAGCAGCGGATCCACGTCCGGGCGCAGCTCCCCCGCCTCCTTCGCGCGGGTGAACATCTGCGCGCTCAGGCGGATGACGTCCACGAAGGCCGTCTGCCGGTTGATGCGGGCTCCCGCCGGTGAACGGGCAATCTCGAGGATGAGCACCTTCACCGCGCGGGGATCCACGCGGTAGGCCTCGAAGGCCACGTCCGCGATGCGGCGGACCTTCTCCACCAGCGGCCCCTCGCTCTCCGCGACGGCGCGCGCACGCGCGATGAAACCGCTCCAGCCCGTCTCGAAGACGGTCTCCAGCAGCTCATCCTTGTTCTTGAAGTAGTGGTAGACGAGCCCGTACGCGACGCCCGCCTCCTTGGCGACGTCCGCGATACGGCAGCCGTGGTAGCCCTTGCGGGCGAACACGTCGATGGCGGCCCGCAGGATGGTGCGGCGGCGCTCGCTCTCCCGCGTCCCGTTCTCCGGCGCCGTCTTCTGCTGGCCCACGCGTCCTCCCACGGCTGGTTGATTCGAGAATCAGCCAACCACGCTACGGACGCGGGGCTCCGGGGTCAATCCTTACGTGGGGCCCTCCGCCGCGCCGGGGGGAGGCGGGCGGAAGGGACACGCACGGGGAAGGGTCCTCCCTGGGAGGGGACTCAGGCCGCCGAGCCGTTGAACATCACGCGGGCCACGCCGAGCAGGCGGTCCACGTCACGCGCGTTGAGGCCACGCGCACGGGCGAAGTCAGACAGGGGACGCAGCAGGTCCTCCGTCTGGGCGGGCGTCTGCTCGGTGCCCGTGAAGAGCTCACCGAGGCTGACGCTGAGGGCGTTGGAAAGGGCCGCCAGGGTCTCCACGTGGGGCACGCGCTCGCCGCGTTCGATCATCGACAGGAAGGACACGCTGATCTGCGCTCGCTCCGCGAGCTCTTCCTGCGTCCATCGCTCCGGGCGCTGCGTGCGAAGCTCGCGAATGCGCTGGCCAATTCTTTTTCCGAGATCCGACACGAAGTACTTCTCCTCTAGGGGGGATGTTTCCGAGGTGTGTGCAACGCTCGCGTACGGCGGGTGATTCCTATCCTCCCGACCCGAAGGATCCGAATCCGGCCACACTCAAATTCACGCCGGCGAATTCCGGCGTCTGATTGCGCCGCAGGATCACAACCCCTTCGATCCGCCAGCAGTCACAGGCGGGTCCATACGACACGCCAAAGGTCTGCTGTGCAAGGGGCTGACTTTCCTGGGTAATCAGATCCTTATAAAGCGGCTGCACCAGTGCTTCGTATCGCAACCCGAGCCCGAATCCGAGCTTGATTCGCGTACCGACAGTGAGAGCCTGTGCCCGTTCGGTCGGAGAGGGGTCGAGTTGGTCATTGTGGGACGGCAGGGGACGAGGTGCGTCTCCCACCAGCATGTCCAATCCCCGACGCGCGAAGTCGGGTCCTTGTGCCAAAGGATCCAACCCACGATCAATTGACAATTGTTTCACGGCCAGCAGGTCGTCGTAGCGCGCGTACAGCGCATTGCCCTTGCCATTGTCGATGGTGAAGTCGGCGGACAGCTGGGTGATGTCGAGCGTCGTGGGATCCATGCGCACGAGCGCGCCCGCGGTGAGGACGCCGGCGCTGGCGGACAGGCGCGCGAAGGTGTCGCGCAGCACGCTGCCCTGCACCAGGTCCTGGCCCGCGACGGGCGCGACGCGCGACAAATCGAAGCCCTGGCCGATGCGCAGGCGCAGGGGTTCGCGGGTCGTGGGCCCCTTGCGCACGCGCAACGTCTGGTCCACGGCGACCACGGCGTGGAGGAAGCCGCGCACGCTGCCGTCGGACTGGAGCGGCACCGCGGAGTCCCACTCGTCATAGACGAGCGGCACGGTGCCGGTGCCGATGCCGTTGAGGGCGGTGAGCCCGTGGCCCCAGCCGCCGGGCACGTAGCGCAGGCTCACCGACGGGGACAGCGTGTGCCGGTAGAGCGTGTCCCGGTCCGCGAAGGTGCGCGCCAGCTGCGAGTCCAGCACCAGGTCCGCCAGCGCATAGCCGCGCGCGGCGGTGCGGCCGGAGACCTCGCCCACGGACACGTCCTGGCGCAGCCCCACGGAAGGCGTCAGCCGGCCCCAGTTGCCCAGCCCGTAGGACGTGGACAGGCGCGAGGCCAACGCCACGCGGTCGCGGCCTTCGCGCTCGGTGGGGTCCAGGACGCCGTTGCCCTGCAGCTCATCAACCACGGCCGCGCCCTCGGGAGGCGTGCCCTCGGGGCGCCAGAAGCCGTTGAGCGAGTAGAGCCCGTCGGAGCCGTCGTCCGCGAAACCGCCGCTGCGCAGGGGCGCCAGCCGGCTGTACTCCACCTGCATTCCGCCCATCACGCGCCCGCCGAAGAGGGGCCGCTGCGGCAGGGCCAGGGTGATGCCCGGCAGGCGCTGGAACGTCGTGGGGCCGTGGGGGTTGGTGGCGACGTTGTCCGCCGTGGCCTCGGCGGGGATGGGGTTCGTCTGGAAGAAGCGGAACGGGTAGCGCAGGTCCTGGCGCAGCGACACGTCCAGGCCCAGGTAGCGTTCGTCGCGGCGCTGGTACACCACGGCGGTGCTGCGCAGGTAGTTGTTGTTCTGCACCAGCAGGTCGGCGGTGAGGTCGCGCGTGTAGAAGCCGTCCGACACGAAGTACGCGTCCACGCGGTCGTGCCAGCCATCGCCCATGTCCTGCGTGTGCTGCCAGGACGCCTCGCCGCGCAGGCCCCGCTTCTCGTCCAGGATGGCGCCGGTGTCGGTGCCCCCTTCGCGCATGAAGAAGCCGGTGGTCGGATTGAGCCGGGGCCGCAGGTCGTAGAGGAACCCCAGGGTGGCGCGGCCCCGGGTGCGGTCGCTGGGGACGTAGCGGAATTCGGTGAGCAGCCGCGGGCCCTTCACGCCGTTGAGACGGGGCTCGAAGATGGGGTTGCCCGCCGCGTCCACCCGGAGCGTGTCGAGGTCGCTGCTCCCCGTGTAGATGCCCGGGGTGAACGTCAGGTCGTAGCTCTCCCCCAGCGTGAGGAAGACGGGCTGTTCCAGAGAGAAGCCGTTGAGGCCGGAGTTGGCCGGACGGGGGATGAGCAGGCCGGAGCGGCGCTGGGCCAGGGGCAGATACAGCCACGGCAGCGCGAACACCGGCACGGACTGCACGTACACCACGGGCCAGGTGAGGATGGCGCGCTCGCCCATCTTCACGTTGGCCTCCTTCGCCTCCACGCGCCAGCTGGGCTCGCCCGGGCCGCACTGGCACGGGGTGAAGGCCAGGCCGTCCACGGAGAAGGACGTCTCCCCGGTGCGGCGGATGCGCGTGCCGCTCATCAGGACGGGCGTCTCTCCCATCTTGCGCAGCTCGTCCGGCGTCTTGGCGGCCTGGAGCGCTTCGGGGGTGACACCCTTCTTCTGCATGAAGAGGCCGCCCTTCACGTTGGCCTCGTTGGTGCGCAGGTCCACGCGCACGTCGTCCGCGATGGCGGCCATCAGGCCGCTGACGAACATCACGTTGCCGGTGGCGGTGGCCACCTGCGTGGCCTCGCTGTACGTCACTTCATCCGCGCGCAGCACGTTGGGGCCGCTGCGCAGCTCGCAGTGGCCCCGGGCGGTGAGGATGTCGTTCTCGAAGACGACGTAGTCGGCCGCCAACTCCACGACCTCGCCGGTGGGGAGCTCCACCTGCGTGGCCAGCGGAATCTGGGCCGACACCCAGAGCGTCAGGACGACCGGGGCAAGGAAGGACATTCGGGAGGCGTGGGCGGTGGGCGCCGTGCCGGCAACGGCGCCCGCCCCGTCCTACCGGCCCGGGCGCGGGAAGTCGAGGGTGATGAGGCCGCCTTCCTGGCGTGTCTCATAACGAACCCCCTGCTTCAGCTGGATGACGACGCGCACCGTCTGGCCCGCACCGGAGAACGCCTCCACCCGCGACACGGCCGACGGGAAGAAGTGCGTGTCCAGGGGCAGCGTGTTGTTGGACTCCACCACGCGCGTGTTCTCCAGCTCCAGGACCACCTGCTTGCCGGAGCCGCTCACCGTGTAGCGCACGGGCTCGTTGGTGCGCACGAAGACGCGCGAGCTGTCCGGCTGCTGCTGGAAGCCAATCTGCGTCATCGTCTTGCGGCGCGACGACACCGCGCCCCCGCCGCTCTCGCGGGACTCGGCCGCGGCGCTGCCCTGGCTGGGGCGGGCGCGCGACTCACGGGCCGCCACGGCCTGCTCGCGGCGCTCACGGGCTTCCTCGGCACGCTGGCGCTTCGCCTCGGCGGCGGCCTCGCGGGCCGACTGCTGCTCCTCGCGGCGGGCCTGGGCGGCGGCCTGGCGCTCCTCGTCCTTCTGACGCTTCGCCTCGGCGGCGGCCTGCGCGGCGGAGCGCTTCTGCTCCGCGGCCGTCTTCGCGGCGGCCTGACGCTCCTCGGCGGCGGCCTGGGCCGCGGCGCGCTTCTCTTCCGCGGCGGCCTGGGCGGCGGCCTTCGCATCCTCCTCCCGCTGGCGCTTCTGGTCGGCGGCGGCTTGCGCGGTGGCGCGGCGCTCATCCTCGGCGCGCTTCGCGGCGGCCTGGGCCTCCTCCTCCTGACGCTTGCGCTCCGCGGCGGCGGCCTGCTCCGACGCGCGACGATCCTCATCCTGGCGCTTCGCGGCGGCCTGGGCCTCCTCCTGGCGCTTGCGCTCCGCGTCCGCATCCGCCTTGGCGCGGGCGGCGGCCTCGGCGGCGGCCTTCTCCTGGGCCTCGCGCTCCGCCCGGGCGGCGTCGGCGGCGGCCTTCACGGCCTTCTCCTGCGCCTCCCGGTCCGACGCGGCGGCGCGGGCCGCGTCCTGCGCGTTGGAGCCGGCCTGGGTGTTGGCCGCGGTGTCCCCCTGCGCGGGGGCGCCCTGCCCTTCCGTGGGCGTGGCCTGCGCGACGACCGCGCCGCCCCCGCTGCCCAGGACCTTCACCACCAGCTTGTTGCCGGAGGTCTGGATGTCCGTCTCCACCTCGCGCTCATAGCCGATGAGGATGCGCGCGATGGACGAGGACTCCGTGCCATAGGCCTGCGTGCGGATGCCCGTCACGGTGCCGTTGCCCACCGGCAGCTCCTCTGGCACGTCCTTGAAGACGGCGCCGGACACGTCAATGACGAGCCGGGGCGGGTCCGTCATGGTGAAGCTGTTGAAGTCCGCCTTCTTGCTGCCGGTGATCTCCACCGTTCCGCCGCTGACGGTGACGGACGTGATGGTGTTGAAGTCCACCGGCTGCTGAGCCAGCGCCACCAGGGGCACCAGCCACAACCCGAGCAGCGACACCGCCAAGCCCTTCATCGACCACTCCCGTGACATGCGTCAGAAGACAGACGCGCGCGAAATTATCACGCACCCGGGAGGCACCAACTTTTCAGTCTGGCCGGAACGTCCGCGCTTCAACGCAAGCGCGGCATGGACGGCGAGCGCGTGCGGTGCGTGCGGGTGTATTCAATGAGGTTCTTGATGTCGTAGCAGATCTGCCGGATGTCGTGCCCCATGGTGAGCTCGACGTGGCTGTTGCCCTTCACCGGCCGCCACAGCAGGTATTCGCTCTTCGCGGCGCGGTAGACGCTGCGCGTGGATTCCACGGACGCCAGCGGATCCATGTCCCCGAAGATGATGGCCATGGGGATTTCAATCTTCCCGAAGCCCCGCTTGAAGTCGTAGTCCGTGCGATAGCAGACCATCTCGCCGCGGCGGATCCACCGGGCGAACTGTTCAATCACCTTGCGGGGCTCGCGCTCGCCGCCCTCGCGCAGGAGCCACCGGATGTCGTCCCGGCTGACGCGTTCGGTGTTGATGAGCCGGTTCAGCTTGCGCGTGAAACGCTGATACAGCGCGGACTCGTCCGCGTGCGACAGCTGGCGCTCCACCCACTTGAGCACCACGTCCACCGGCACCGCGTTGAACACGAGCGACTTGGGCGAATCCGGCTCCAGGCGCTTCTGGAGCGCGGGGCTGAAGGCGCCCGCCCCCTTCGCCAGCAGCGAGCGGCCCAGCGAGGACGCGCGGCGGTTGAGGTTCAGCCCGCCCAGCGTCAGGTCCACGGCGCTCGCGACGAGCGGTGAGCCGTGCGCCAGCGCGCGCAGCAGCATGAAGCCGCGCCCCAGGTCCGCGGGCGACCCGATGGTGATGAGCCCCTCGAAGTCGTCGTGGATGCCGGCGTAGCCGTACCCCAGCATGCCGCCCATGGAGTGGCCGCAGTAGAAGACGCGCTCGCGCCGGGTGATGCGCTTGACGCCGGAGACCGCCGCCGGCAGGTCGTAGAGGAAGTAGCTGTCCAGGTCCCAGCCGTAGTCCAGGTCCTGCGGCAGCGGGCGCTTGAAGCGCTCCGCGCGCTCCTTCTGGAAGGCGATGGAGCTCTTGCCGTGCCCGCGCAGCTCCAGGATGTGGATGTCCACGCCAAAGAAGAGCAGGTTCTTGACGAACTGGCCGCTCGTCCACGTGTGCCGGTTCTGGGAGAAGCCGTGCACCAGCAGCAGCGGCTCACCGAACAGCGGCTGCGCGAACGCCTGTTTCACCGGCCGGTAGCGGGTGATGACGAGCGACCAGCCGTCCGCCGTCTCCACCACGTAGTTGGTCTTGGAGTACAGCGCCCGGAAGTCGACCTCGTCGACGGTGGGCATCGGAGGTCCCGGGAGTGCTGATCTCCAGTCCGGCAGGCGCATGTCGCAAAGTTACTGCTGCTACCGCATCGCGCCAAGGCTTCGGTCAACCCATCGCTTCACGGCGCCTACCAGGAACAGTGAGCCTGTAGCGAGGACCACGCCGTCCGGACGACCCACTGCATCGGCCCTCGCTCCGGCAAGGGCCTCCTCCAGGGAGGAGTACGCGACGACCCGTGAACACAAAATCCGTGCTTCAGCGATGTATCGCTCCGGGGCAAGCGAGCGCGGCGTGTCGAGCGGCGTGAGGTGCACGGAGGCCGCCAGCGGAAACAGGGCCCGCATCATCGGCCCCCGGTCCTTGTCCGCCACCACCCCGAAGACGAGGTGCAACGGCCGCCCGGCGTAGAGCGAGCGCAGGGCCTCCAGCAGCACCGCCACGCCCGCCGGGTTGTGGGCGCCATCCACCACCACCGTCGGCCCCTGGGCCACCTCTTCCAGCCGCCCCGGCCAGCGCGCGGTGGCCAGGCCCTCACGCGCGGCCTCCGGTGTCACCGCCACGCCCCGGGCCAGGAGGGCCTCCAGGCAGGCCAGGGCCACCGCCGCGTTCTGGCGCTGATACGGACCGCGCAGCGCGAGCGTGAGGCCGTCGAGCGACCAGCCGGATCCCCGATACGACAGCGTCCCATCGGACCCGGGGACGATGCCGAAGTCGCGGCCCTCCACCTGGACGGGCACGGCCAGCTGCTCCGCGCGGCGAAGGAGCGCGTCCAGGGCCTCCGGCTCCTGCTGGGAAAGCACCGCCGGGACGCCGGGCTTGAAGATGCCGGCCTTCTCCCCGGCGATCTCCCGGAGCGTGTGCCCCAGGTACTCCATGTGGTCGAAGGAGACGGGGGTGACGCAGGTGACGACGGGGTTCGCGGCGGTGGTGGCGTCCAGCCGGCCGCCCAGGCCCGTCTCCAGCACGGCCACGTCCACGCGCTCGCGGGAGAAGTGCCAGAGCGCGACCACGGTGCCGAACTCGAAGTACGTCATCGGATCCGACAGCGCGGAGGGGTAGCGCTCCAGGACCTCCAGGATGCGCTGCCCGAAGACCGCGTCCGGGATGTCCTCGCCGCAGACGCGGATCCGTTCGTTCACGCGCACCAGGTGCGGGGACGTGTAGAGCCCCACGCGGTGGCCAGCGGCCTCCAGCGCGCGCGCCACGAAGGCGCAGGTGCTGCCCTTGCCGTTGGTGCCGGCGACGTGCAGCGCCGGGTAGTCCCGCTCCGGGTGCTCCAGCGCGGCGAGCGCGTCCCTCACCCGCTCCAGCCCCAGCTTGATGCCGGAGGGGTTGAGCGCCTGGAAGAAGCGCAGGGCCTCTTCCGGAGTCCGGGGGGCGGTGCGGGGCGCGTCCATGAGAGGAGGCCCGCCGCCCTACCCCAGCATGCCGAGGATCTGCCCCAGCTTCGCGCGCAGGTCCTTGCGGTGGACGATGGCGTCGATCATCCCGTGGTCCAGCAGGAACTCCGAGCGCTGGAAGCCCTCCGGCAGCTTCTGGCGGATGGTCTGCTCGATGACGCGCGGGCCGGCGAAGCCGATGAGGGCCTTGGGCTCCGCGAGGATGATGTCGCCCAGCCAGGAGAAGGACGCGGCCACGCCGCCCGTGGTGGGGTTGAGCATCACGGAGACGTACGGCTTGCCGCTGGTGCGGAAGCGGGCAATGGCCGCGGACGTCTTCGCCATCTGCATCAGGGAGAAGATGCCCTCCTGCATGCGCGCGCCACCGGAGGCGGAGAACACCACCGCGGGGCACTTGAGCTCGAAGGCGCGCTCGAACACGCGCGTGACCTTCTCACCCACGACGGAGCCCATGGAGCCGCCCATGAACTCGAAGACGAAGCAGCCGATGGAGACGGGGTGTCCCTCGATGCGGCCCACGCCGGAGATGAACGCGTCGTTCTCCTCCAGGTTCTTGCGCGTGGACTTCAGCCGGTCCTTGTACTTCTTGGAGTCGGTGAAGCCGAGCGGGTCCTGGGGCTCCAGCGCCTTGTCGAACTCCTCGAAGGAGTCCGGATCCAGCGTGGCCGCCAGCCGGGCGCGCGCCGTCCAGGCGTGGTGGTGCTCGCAGTGCATGCACACCATCCAGTTCTTCTCGAGCTCCTGGCGGTAGATGATCTCGTCGCACTGCTCGCACTTGGCCCAGAGGCCCTGCATGCGGGAGGGCTGGGGCTCGGCGGCTTTCTCGGAATCAGCGGCGACGGCGATGCGGGGCTTCTTGGAGAACCAGGCCATGAGGCCCGGGGGTTAATCCGGCCGCCGCGAGCCGTCAATACCCGCGTACGCCGCGCCGCGGCACGTCCCTAGAACTGGAACGTCTCGCCCAGCTCCAGGACGTTCACGGGCAGCGGGGCCAGCTCCTTCTTGAGCTGGGTCACGAAGGCGGGCTTCAGGTGGTAGAGCATCACCTGGGCGCCGTTGCGGTCGAACTTGCGCAGCTCCGAGCCCACGGTGGCGGGCGTCAGGTGGCCGGAGATGTCCGCCAGGGCCTGGAGGCTGTTGGGGAAGCTGGTCTCCAGGAGCAGCGCCTTCAGGTTCTTCGTGGCGTTGAGCGCCTTCCACAGCTTGTCCGTGGGGCCGGTGTCGCCGCTCATGGCCAGCGACGACTTCCCGTCGCTGATGATGAAGGCGCACGACTCCACGGGGTGGCTCACCGGCACGCTCTTCACGGTGTAGGGACCCACCTGGAAGGTGCTGCCGGCGCGGAAGGTCTTGATGGCCAGGACGGGCTTGTGGCGCGTGGGGATGCGCGTGAAGTCCGGCCACAGCGCGTTGTTGAACATGTTCTCGCGCAGCGCTTTCGCGCACTCACGGGAGGCATGGATGGTGACGGGCTTGTCCCTGCGGCCGATGACCAGGTCGGCGAGCAGCGGCAGGTCCTTCACGTGGTCGAAGTGGCTGTGGCCGACGAGGATGTCGTCCACCTTGCAGAGCTGATCCAGCGAGAGCGTGCCGGTGAGTGCGCCCGCGTCGAGCGCGAGCACGTCGTCCACGAGGAAGCAGGTGCTCCTGCACGTGGGAAGCTCGCCGCCGTGGCACCCGAGGACTTGCAGCTTCACGCTAGAGGTCTCCGAACTTCCACTTCATCTCGAGGTAGTTGAGGAAGTCATGCAGGCGGGCCGTGTCGTACACGGTCACCCGGTCACCGCTGCGCTCGATGAGGCCCGCGCGCTCCAGGCGCTCCAGCATGCTGCGCACGGCGGGCTCGCCCACGCCAATCTGCCGGGGCATCTCCCGGATGGCGAAGTCCACCTCCACGCCCTCCTCCAGCGGCCGGCCGCGCGTCTGGCAGGCCTGGAGGATCTGATGCACGACGCGGCTGGCGGGGTCGCCGTGGAGCAGGTTTTCAATCTGGGCGTCCGCCTCGGAGAGGCGCTCGGCCAGCTTCTTGATCATCCGCACGGCGATCTCCGCGTTGCCGCGGATCATCGCCTCGAAGGTCTTCGGGTCGATGACGAGCAGCTTCGCGTCGTCATGCACCACGGCGGAGGCGTTCCGGGGCTTGTTGGAGATGATGGCCATCTCGCCGAAGAATTCGCCCGGGCCCAATACGGCGAGCACCTTCTCCACGTCGCGCACGCGCTTGGAGATGGCGATCTTCCCGGACTGGATGACGAACATCTCCTTGCCGATCTCTCCCTCGCGGAAGAGCTCGGTGCCCTTGGGGAACTCCTTGCCAAAACGTTGAAAGAGGGTTTCCTCGGCGCCCATCTGGCCCGCGAGTCAATCAGCCCCCACCCCACCGGTCAAATATCCCAGACCGATATCGTGCGGGCGCCCGAGGGCAGCATGCCGCCGCAAACCCGACACGTCCCATCCGAGGCCCGAGACAGGGGCCCCCGGGAGGGGTACAAGGCCGGCCCGTGGGAACGACCTACAAGCAGTCCGGAGTAGACATCGAGGCCGGCGACGCGTTCGTCGAGAAGATCAAGCCCCATGCCGCGCGCACCACGCGCCCTGAAGTCCTGGGCGGAGTGGGTGGGTTCGGCGGCCTGTTCGCACTGCCGCCCGGCAAGTACCAGGCGCCGGTGCTGGTGGCGGGCACCGACGGGGTGGGCACCAAGCTGAAGGTGGCCTTCCTGGCGGGGCGCCACGACACGGTGGGCATCGACCTGGTCGCCATGTCGGTGAACGACATCCTCACCTGTGGCGCGGAGCCCCTCTTCTTCCTGGACTACTTCGCCACGGGGAAGCTGGAGGTGGACGCCGCGGCGGAGGTGGTCAAGGGCATCGCGCTGGGCTGCGAGCAGGCGGGGTGCGCGCTTTTGGGCGGAGAGACGGCGGAGATGCCGGGCTTCTACGCGCGGGGCGAGTACGACGTCGCGGGCTTCTGCGTGGGCGTGGTGGAGCGGTCCGCCATCATCGACGGCAAGACGGTGCAGCCGGGGGACGCGCTCATCGGCCTGACGTCGTCGGGGCTGCACAGCAACGGCTACTCGCTGGCGCGCAAGGTGCTGCTGGACGACGCGAAGCTGCCGCTGGACATGACGCCGCCGGGGCTGGACCGGCCGCTGGGTGACGCGCTGCTGGAGCCCACGCGCATCTACGTGAAGGACGCGCTCGCGCTGTGCCAGGCCGTGAAGGTGAAGGGCATGGCGCACATCACCGGCAGCGGCATCCCGGGCAACCTGCCCCGCTGCCTGCCGGACGGGACGCGCGCGGTGCTGAGCGAGTCCACGTGGAAGAAGCCGGCCATCTTCGACCTCATCGCGAAGACGGGCGGCGTGGCGCGCGACGAGATGTTCAGCACGTTCAACATGGGCCTGGGCCTCATCGTCGTGGTGGCGAAGGAGGACGTGGCGAAGGCGCTGGAGGTGCTGCGCGCCCGGGGCGTGGAGGCTTCCGAGGTGGGCCGGGTGGAAGCGGGCCAGGGCGAGGCCACGGCGGTCATCGACCCATGAGCGCGCGGCGGGCGCGGCTGGGGGTGCTCGTCAGCGGCGGCGGGAGCAACCTGCAGGCGTTGCTCGACGCGGCCGGGCAGGCGGACTACCCGGCCGAGGTCGCGTGCGTGCTGTCCAACGTGCCCACGGCGTTTGCGCTGGAGCGCGCCCGGAAGGCGGGCGTGCGCGCGGAGGTGGTGGACCACAAGGGCTTCGGGTCGAAGGCGGACTTCGAGGCGGCGGTGCTCGGCGTGCTGGCGGACGCGGGCGTGGAATGGGTGTGCCTGGCGGGCTTCATGCGGCTGGTGAGCGCGGACTTCCTGAAGCGCTTCCCGGGGCGCGTGCTCAACATCCACCCTTCCCTGCTGCCAGCGTTCCCGGGCCTGCATGCGCAAAAACAGGCGCTGGAGCGAGGCGTGAAGGTGGCCGGGTGCACGGTGCACTACGTGGACGCGGGCACGGACACGGGCCCCATCATCGCGCAGGCGGCGGTGCCCGTGCTCCCGGAGGACGACGAGGCGAGCCTGAGCGCGCGCATCCTCGCGGAGGAGCACCGGCTGTATCCGCTGGCCGTGCGGCTGGCGGTGACGGGCGCGGTGACGCTGGACGGGGGGCGCACGAAGGTGGACGCGCGCGTGACGGGTGACGGCATGGCGCTCCGCAGTCCGGGTGCCCCGAAGTGACGAAGGCCGTGGAGCCGTCGCCTGCCGCGGCGTCAGAAGTGGCGGAGGCGGCAGCTCCATCGCATGCAGCACCCGAAGTGCCGGAGGCGATTGCAGCTCCGCATGCAGCGCTCGGAGTACCGAAGCCACGAGCGCCGTCGCAGGCCGCGCCCGGAACGCCGAGCCCGGCCAGGCAGGCGCCCTCGGACGAAGACGGGGCCGCAGCCCGCGATGCACGCCGGGAGGCCCTGCGCGCGGCGCCCGCGGTGATGGTCAGCGCGTGCCTGCTGGGCGAGGCGTGCCGCTACGACGGGCGCTCGCAGCGTTCGGAGCGGGTGCTCGCGGCGCTGGAGGGCAAGGCCGTCATTCCCATCTGCCCGGAGGCCGCCGCGGGCCTGGGCATTCCGCGACCTCCGGTGGACCTCGCGGGTGGCACGGGCGTGGACGTCTGGGCCGGCCGTGCGCGGGCCCTCACGCGGGAGACGCGCGAGGACCGCACCGCCGCGTTCCAGGACGGCGCCCAGCAGGCCCTGGAGGCCGCCCGGCGGTTCGACGTCACGGTGGCGCTCTTGAAGGAGAAGAGCCCCTCGTGCGGGAGCCAGCGCGTCTACGAGACGGGCGTGCTGCGCCCGGGTGAAGGCATCACCACCGCGCTGCTTCGCGCGGATGGACGCACCGTCGTAAGCGACGAGGACCTGTAGCCTCAGCCCAGCGCGGGCAGCTCCAGCTCGTCACCCGGCCGAGCCGCGAAGCACGCCTCCACCTCCGCGTCCGACACCTCCGCGAGCGTGGCCGGGCTCCAGCGCGGCTTCTGATCCTTGTCCACCAGCACCGCGCGGATCCCCTCCTGGAAGTCCGGCCGCTGCGTCAGCGCCTGGCTCAACCGGTACTCCATGCGCGCGGTCGTGTCGTAATCCTGGCCGCGCCCGATTCGCAACTGCCGCAGCGTCACCCGCAGGCTCGTGGGCGACATGCGCAGCAGCGTCGCGCGGGTCTCCTCCGCCCACGCCGTCCCCTCGCGCTCCAGCGCCGCGAGGATGTCCTCCACGCGATTCCCCTGGAAGCACCGGTCGATGACGTCCGCACGCGCGGCGAGCCCCGATGCACCGGCGTCCTGAGGGAAGCCTTGCAGCACGCGCGCCGCGACCTCGCGCCCCGGCCCGCTCCAGTCCGCGGCCGCCAGCGCCCCCACCACGTCCTCCAGCCGCGAGGACTCCACCCGATGCGTCGCGTACCCAAGCCACAGCGCATCCGCCGCGTCACACCGCGCGCCGGTGAGCCCCAGGTACGTCCCCGCCTCGCCTGGGAAGCGCGGGAGGAACCAGCCACCACCCACGTCCGGGAAGATGCCGATGGCCGTCTCCGGCATCGCGAGCACCAGCTTCTCCGTCACGACCCGGAAAGCCCCATGCACGGACAGCCCCAACCCACCGCCCATGCAGATGCCGTCCACCAGCGCGATGAACGGCTTCGGGAAGTGGTGGATCCGATGGTTGAGCGCGTACTCCGCACGGAAGAACTCGCGCGACAGCGATGCATCCGACCGTGCGACCGAACTGGCTACCGCGCGGACGTCTCCTCCCGCACAGAAGGCCCGGCCGCCAGCGCCGCGGATCACCACCGCCTTCACGGACGGATCCGCCGCCCAGGCGTCCAGCCGGGGATGCATCACGTGGCACATCTCCAGAGAGAGCGCGTTGAGCGCCTTCGGTCGGTTGAGGGTGACCAGGCCCAAGGCTCCCCGAGTCTCCAGCAGCACGTCCTCGCTCATGGCGTGGGGGATATCAGCCCGGAAGGGGCTCGCATGGGAGATTCAGGGGTGACATGGCGGCGGAAATCGGTATTGGGGAGAACATGACTTCCGCTGCCGCCCCCCTGCTCGCCGCCGTCTTCGACATGGATGGCACGCTCGTCGACAACATGGACTTCCACAACCGCGCCTGGGTGACGCTCGCCCGGAAACTCGGACTGGATGGCCTGACCGCGGAACGCTTCCAGAACGAGTTCGCGGGCAAGAAGAACGAGGAGATCCTCCCGCAGCTCCTGGGCCGTACCCTCTCCGTCGCGGAGCTGGACGCGCTCGCCGAGGAGAAGGAGTCCCACTACCGCGCCATCTACCGGCCCTACCTGGCGCTGCACCGGGGCGCGGAAGGCTTCCTCCACCGCCTGCGCGAAGCGAACCTGCCCCTGGCCGTGGCCACCGCCGCGCCGCACGGCAACCGCGAGCTGGTGCTGGATGGGCTCTCCGTGCGTCCGCTCTTCGCCCATGTGGTCGGCGCCGAACAGGTGACGCGCGGCAAGCCCGCACCGGACATCTTCCTCGCGGCGGCGAAGGCCCTCCAGGTGCCCCCCGAGTCGTGCCTCGCCTTCGAGGACGCCATCAACGGCGTGCTGTCCGCGCGCGCCGCCGGCATGGTCACCGTGGGCATCACCACCACCACGACCGCGGAGGCGCTGAAGAACGCGGGAGCCCACTACACGGCCCCGGACTTCGACACGCTGCCCCCGGAGCTGCTCGCGCGCCTCTTCGCGTCCAGGGCCTGAGGGGGCACATACGCCCCACCCCAGGGACGCCCGGGGCGCCAAAAGGGCGCCAGACGCGGTGACGTTGTGTAGTGTTCGGCGGCCATGTCGACGTCCGCCGCCAAACTCAAGCTCCCCTCGGGCCCGTCCCGGCACGTGTATGACGTCATCGTGCTGGGCAGTCAGGTCGGAGGCGCGCTCGCCGCCGCGCTCCTGGCGAAGCGCAACCACCGCGTGTTGCTGGTGGAGCACGACGGCATGGGGCCCGGCTACGAGCACGACGGCTTCGTGCTGCCCTACGCCCCCTTCGTCGCGCCGCCCCTCAAGGCGATGCCCGCCGTGGACGAGGCCCTCAACGAATTGGGCCTGTCCACCGCCATCGGCCGCGCGCTGCGCCCCCACGCGCCGGAGCTCCAGCTGGTGCTGCCCCGGAACCGGGTGGACCTGTCCGGGGACGCCGCCCGCCGCCGCGCGGAGCTGACGCGCGAGTTCGGCGAGGCCGGCGAGGGCATCCAGGGCGCGCTCGCGGGCAGCGCCGCGCAGCACGAGGCCACCGACGCCTTCTTCAAGGCCGGCCCCCAGCTGCCGCCCGACGGCTTCTTCGAGGGCTGGAAGCTCAAGGGGCAGATCAAGGAGCACCCGGCCCTGGACGCCACGCCCCGGCTCGCGGGCGAGGAGCCGGCGCTGTCGCTGGTGCGCGGCCTGCTCCCCTTCCTCGTCCACCTGGAGAAGCCCAGCGCGCCCCTGGCGCACACGCGGGCCCTGTCCCAGGTGCTCACCGCGCCGTCCACCTACCCCGGCGGCATGGACGCCCTGCGCGACGTGCTCACCCGGCGGCTGACGGAGCTGGGCGGCGACGTGCTGGGCCGCGACAACCCGGCGGGCTTCATCGTCGAGGAGCTGGCCTTCGATGGCAGCAAGTTCTCCGGCGTGAAGCTGGTGCGCTCGGACACGCTCTACCGCGCGTCGTGCCTGGTGACGGCCACGGACTCCGGGGCCCTGCGCCGGCTGGTGACGGACAAGAAGCACCACCGCGGACTGCTGGAGCACCTGGATCAGTCCAACATCAAGTCGCTGCTCTTCAGCGTGAACTGGGTGGTGCCGGAGGCGGCGCTCCCGCGCGGCATGGGCGAATTGGTGCTCGTGGACACGCAGGACCCGGAGCTGGGCCCGCTGCTCGTGCAGCAGCACCCGGCGCGCACGGCCGCGACCACCGGGCACAAGGACGTGGAGGGCGTGCGCGTGGTGTGCGCGGGCGCCTTCGTCCCGGCCTCCGCGCGCGAAGAGGGCGAGGAGCACCTCCAGGCGCTGGCGAAGCGCATCGACGAGCACCTGGACCGGCTGATGCCCTTCACGAAGCAGCGCCGCGCGCTGCGCTCGGTCCCCTACCTGGACGCCGGAGGAGTGCGCGGCAGCCGGCTCATGCCCCACCCGCTCTACAGCTTCGAAACGGAAGCCTTCCTGGGCGTCACGGGGTTGAAGCAGCGCACGCCCGCGAAGAACGTGATCCTGGCCGGCCGCGAGGTGTTGCCCGGCCTGGGCCTGGAGGGCGAGCTGCTCGCGGGCATGCGGGCCGCGAGGCTGGTGCAGGAGATGTTGAAGAAGAAGGATCCGCTCAAGGGATAGGCCCCGGGTCGGATCCGGCTGGATTTCCGGCCTGTTTCTGGTAGGGTCCGCCGCTCTTTTATGGGCTGCTGTCGAACGCCCCAGTTTTCAAGGAGTTAGCAGTCATGGCGTGGAAGTGCGACCTCTGTGGGAAGCGTCCGCTGGTGGGTAACAACGTCAGCCACGCGAACAACAAGACCAAGAAGCGGACCCTGCCGAACCTGCAGAAGGTCCGGGCGAACGTGAGCGGCAGCATCGAGCGCGTGCTGGCCTGCACCCGCTGCATCAAGGCCGGCAAGGTGACCAAGGCCGCCTGAAGTCCGGGAGCCTTCCGGTGGGCATGACGCGCGCTCGAAAGTCCGCGCTTCCGCCCACCGAACGGCTCCATCCCCGCGCGGATGACCTGGACCTCCTCCCTGTCGAGGCGGTCGTCCGACGGTTGCATCAAGAAGACCTGATCGCGCTCCGCGCGGTCCGTGAGGCGTTGCCGTCCATCGCGGCAGCGGCCCGGGCCGTGGCGGAAGCATTGCGCGCTGGCGGCCGGCTGCTCTACGTGGGCGCGGGGACCAGCGGCCGGCTCGGCGTGCTCGACGCGAGCGAATGTCCCCCCACCTTCGGTGTCCCGGCGACGCGGGTCCAGGCAGCCATCGCTGGCGGCCGGAAGGCCCTGACGCGTGCCGTGGAGGGCGCCGAGGACGACGTCGCCGCGGGGGCCCGGGCGGTGCGGGCATTCCGGGCGACCGCACGGGACGTGGTGTGCGGCATCTCCGCGTCGGCCTCCACGCCCTATGTCCGGGGCGCGCTGGACGAGGCCCACGAGCGAGGGGTGCGCACGGTGCTGGTGTGCTGCAACCCACCGGGGCCGGCCATGCGCGCGGACACGGTGGTGTTGGCGCGCACGGGGCCGGAGGTGGTGGCCGGCTCCACGCGGCTGAAGGCGGGCACGGCGACGAAGCTGGTGCTCAACGCCATCACCACCGCGGCCTTCGTGTCGCTGGGGCACGTGTACCGGGGGCGCATGGTGGACGTGCGCCCCACGAACACGAAGCTGAGGGCCCGCGCGGTGCGCATGGTCGCGGAGCTGACGGACCTGCCCCCGGCGCGAGCGGAGGCGCTGCTCCACGCCGCGGGCGACCACGTGAAGCTGGCGCTGGCCATGCACTTCACGGGGCTTCCGGCGGCCCAGGCGCGGCGCCAGTTGAAGGACGCGGGCCTGCGAGGGCTCGAACGTCCGGCGGGGGCCCGAGCGGCTTCAGGAGAACGGCAGCGTCGGCGTCCTTCGCGCTGAGCGGACTTCCTCCGGAATCCAACAGGGAGGGCGTCATTCCCAGACACACGGGGTGCCCTCCGGGCCGGGGTCCGGCGGCCGTGGGAGCTGGCCTTTAGACTTGGGGCATGCGCCCCGCCACGCCACCCTCCCCCTCCCTGCCGCCCCGGCTGTGCGTGGGCGTGCTGTCCGGCACCAGCGTGGACGCGGCGGACGCGGCGCTGTGCCGGGTGGACGGCACCGGCGCGGACGTGAAGCTCCAGCTGCTCGCGCATGTCTCGCATCCCTTCACGCCGGACCTCGTCGCGCGGGTGCTGGGCCCCCAGGACGCCCGGAGCCTCTGCGCCCTCAACTTCGAGCTGGGGGAGCGCTTCGCCGAAGCCGTGCTGGCCGTCATCGCGCGCGCGGGTGTGAAGCGCGAGGACGTCCACGTCGTCGGCTCGCACGGCCAGACGATGGCCCACCTGCCTTCGGACCTGTCCGCCATCGCCTCCACGCTCCAGATTGGCGAAGCGGCCGTCATCGCCGAGCGCACCGGCCTGCCCGTCGTCAGCGACTTCCGCACCCGCGACATGGCGGTGGGCGGCCAGGGCGCGCCGCTCGTGCCCTACCTGGACTGGGCCGTCTTCCGGAACCGCGAACGGCCGGACGTCACGCGCGCGTTCCTCAACCTGGGCGGCATCGCCAACATCAGCGTCGTGGGCGAGAACGTGGACGACACGCTCGCGTTCGACACCGGGCCCGCGAACATGGTGCTGGACGGCCTGGCGCGCCGCGTGACGCAGGGACAGCTCGCGTGCGACCGGGATGGGAGCCTGTCCTCCCGGGGCCAGGTGATCCCCGCGCTCCTGGAGGAATTGCTCGCGCATCCGTTCCTCGCGCGGCCACCACCGCGCAGCGCGGGCCGCGAGGGCTTCGGCGAGCCGCTGGTGGACCGGCTCTGGGCGGCGGCCCCGGAGCGGCCCCATGACTTGATGGCCACAGCGCGAGCCTTCACCGTGGAGGCCACCGCGCGCGCCTTCGACACCTGGGTGCGCCCCCGTTTTCCCCGGCTGGAGGCGGTGTACGTCTCCGGCGGCGGGACGCGGAATCCGGTGCTGATGGCGGACCTGCGGGCGCGGCTGGCCCCGGTGCCGCTGGAGCGGCTGGACGTGCTGGGTTTCCCCGAGGAGGCGAAGGAGGCGGCCCTCTTCGCCCTGCTCGCGGCCGAGCACCGGGCCGGGACGCCCGCGAATGTTCGCCCCGCAACTGGCGCCGGACGCCGAGTCGTTCTAGGTAAGCTGACACCGTGAGCAGCGTGAACCTGATGGCCCGCGAAGTGGCCGCGAAGATCGTCTTCTACGGCCCCGGCCTGTCGGGGAAGACGACGACCCTGCGAAAGGTCTACGAGACCGTTCGCCCGGCCCACCGCGGCGAGATGATGTCCATCGCCACCGAAGGCGACCGGACGCTGTTCTTCGACTTCCTGCCGGTGAAGGTGGAGCGCGTGGGCGACTGCTCCGTGCGCCTGGCCCTCTACACCGTGCCCGGACAGGTCTTCTACAACGCCACCCGCAAGCTGGTGCTCCAGGGCGCGGACGGCGTCGTGTTCGTGGCGGACTCGCAGGCGGAGGCCATGGACGCCAACCGCGAGTCCCTGGCCAACCTGGAGGAGAACCTCCTGGAGAACGGCATCCGCCTGGACCGCTTCCCACTGGTGATGCAGTGGAACAAGCGGGACCTGGACAACATCCTCTCCGTGGAGGAGCTGCGCCGGGAGCTCAACCCGCGCGGCGTCCCCGACTTCGAGACGGCCGCCGCCAACGGCCGCGGCGTGATGGACGCGCTCAAGACCATCACCCGGCTGGTCATCAAGGACCTGCGCGCCAAGCGCATCGTCCCGCCGCCCCGCCCCGCCCAGGGCGAAACAGCCCCCGCGGGCCTGGAGGCGCAGCTCTCGCAGCACCTGCACCACCGCCAGCCTCCGGCAGCGCCCGCCACGAGCCCCACCGCCGCCACCATCCCGGCCACGCCCGTGCCCCGCACGCTGACGGCGCCCGCCCCGCCGCGCGTGGAGCCCGCCGCCGTGCCCGCCGTGGCGCCGGTGCCGGCCACGGGCACCAGGCTCCTGGGCCCCACCAGCGCGCTGGCGCCGGGGGACCTCTTCGACCACGCCCGGGCCGCGGAGGCCGCCTTCACCGCCGGGGACTACACCACCTGCGTCACCGCCTGCACCGACGCCGTCCGCCGTGCCATGGCGTTCGCGGGTGAAGGCTCCCTGGCCCAGCAGGCCTTCCTGCTGCACGTGGATGGTTCGGACCTGCTGCGCCTGCAGGGCCTGGCCACGCTGCCGCAGCTGCGCGTGGACGACGCGGCGTTCGCGCTCTACGTCCTCATGCAGGTCTTCGTGCGCCTCAACGCCGTGGGGCTTCCGACCGCCGGGTGATTCGCGCGGGGCACGGCTTCCGGGCCGTGCCCCTCGAGCCTCAGCGCGGGAGCGTGAGCTGCAACAGCCCCATGCGGTGCAGCTTCGCCAGCGTCTTGAGCGTCTCCAGCTCGCGCGCGGGGCTGGCCAGCACCAGCGTGGACACGTCCCACGTCCCGCTGACGAGCCCGGCGATCTGCCGCTCCTCCGGCTTGAGCATCACCATGGCCTGCGGGGATTGGATCAGCTGCGGCACCACCAGCGGCGGCAGGTCCGCGTAGAGCGCGGCCACGTGCTCGCGCTGCACCAGGCGCGCGAACTCGCGCACGCGCCGGTCCGCGGGGTCGCTGGCCAGCAGCGACGCGCAGACGATGCCGGCCGCGTCGTACTGGCCCTCGCGCATCAGCACCGCGCCCTTCTCCAGCATCTCCGCCACCGGATCCGCTTCCACCTGCGGCGCGCCGTCCACCTCCACCAGCTTCGCGCGCAAGAGCTCGTGCACCCGGCGCGTCACCGACGAGCGCGACACGCCCATGGACAGCCGCAGCCGCCCCAGGTTCTGCGGCGTCGTCGTCAGCGCGAGGATGATCCGGTGCATCAGCGGCTGGCTGGGGCTGGGCGGCGACAGCGCCTTCACGCTCAGCGCGTCGATGGGCAGCGCCTTGTCCACGTCCCCCTGCTCGTCCACCCAGCGCAGGGACTCGAAGAGCAGCTCGCGGATGCTCATGTCGGACGGCACCCAGTCCTCACCGGTGCGGTCCGCGTCCTCCGTCCAGTGGAAGGTGCCCTGCCCCGCGATGGTCAGGTCCGTCATCGCCGCGAACAGCTCCTCGCGGCCCAGGTCGCGCACCCACCGCGCCTGCACCCCGTGCGCGTCGAAGGCCGCGTCCACGTCTGGCGTGCGCGCCAGCTCGTCGAACGCCGCCAGCACGCGCGTGCCCGCCGCCAGCTTCGGCAGCGACAGCAGGCGGGCCACCCGGCCGCGCAGGCCTTCACTCGCGGTGGCGCCCACCTGGCCGGACAGGAGGAACAACTTGCGCTCGCCTGCCTCCCACGACAGCTGGAGCGTCCCCGTCTTGCGGGAGCTGTCCAACCATTGAAGGAACTCGGGGAGCGGGTAGCTGAAGAGGTCGCCGTGGATGGCCATGCGTGTCGGATTCGAGGATACAGTCCCAGGCCGTGCGCGTCGCGGTCCTGTTCATCGACGGGGTGGGCATCGGACGGAAGGACCCGGCCGTGAACCCGCTCGCGGACCGCGACCACCTCCTGTCCTGGTTCCAGGACGCCCCCGTCCCCGCCCTGCCCCATGGCGGCATGGGCCTTCCGGTGGACCCCACCTTCGGCGTACCCGGCCGGCCCCAGTCCGCCTCCAACCAGACGGCCATCCTCACCGGTGACCCCGCCCCCGTCCTCGTGGGCGGCCACGTGCTGGGCTACCCCAACACCGCCCTGAAGGATTTGCTCGCGGAGCGCTCCATCGTGCGGCGCCTCAAGGCCGCGGGCCGCACCGCCACCTTCGCCAACGCGTACCCCGCGCCGTACCTGGACGCGCTCGGCGTTCCCCGGCGCCCGTCCACGTCCCCGCCGGAGTTCACCCTGTCGGAGCGCCACGCGCGCAAGGTGCGCCCCTCGGCCGCGAAGCTCGCCTTCGCCGCGGGAGGCGAAGCGCTGCGCACGCTGGACGACGCGCGGGCCGGCGACGGCCTCACCCACGACATCACCGGCGACGCCGCTCGCGCGCACGGACTGGACGTGCCCCACCGCACGCCCGGCGAAGCCGCGGCCCTGTTCTGGCGCATCGCGGGACAGGCGGACTTCACCTTCTTCGAGCACTACCTCGCCGACGAGGCCGGCCACGCCCAGGACTTCACGGCCGCCCGCCTGGCGCTCGACACCTTCGACGCCTTCCTGCGCGCCGTGGCGGCCACCCGGCCCTCGGATGCACGGGTGTTGGTGTGCAGTGACCACGGCAACGTGGAGGACCTGTCGGTTCGAGGACACACCGTGCACGCCGTGCCCATGCTCTACTTCGGTCCCTCCGCCCCGGAGGTAGCGTCGTTCTCCACCGTCGCGGACGTGGGTCGCGCGGTGATCCGCTGGCTCGGGGCCAACTAGAGGGACGCTGGATGCGGGTGGGCGGTACCGGACGATGGAGCCTGCTGCCCGCCCTGCTCGGGACGACGCTGCTCCTTTCCGCGTGCGCCTCCGTGCAGAAGGCCCCCAGCCCCACCGCCACGCTGGCGCTGCCCGGCGGTGAGTTCCTCTTCGAGCACTCCGCGAAGGACGCCCAGTCCGCGGACATGGTCCGCCGCGCCGTGGAGAACGCCGCGCCCCACCTGGCCCGCTGGGGCACCTTCCAGGAGCCCGTCACCCTGGTCATCCACCCGAACCACGCCGCCCTGGAGCGCGCCGCCCGCCGCTCCGGCTACGACTTCCTGCGCGCCTGGGCCCGCTACGAGCAGGTGGAGGTCCAGAGCCCCCGCACCTGGACGAGCGCCGGCGCCAGCCAGAAGCAGGTGGACGAGCTGCTCCTGCACGAGCTCACCCACAGCCTCATGTGGCAGGCGTCCGCCTCCGTGTCGGACTGGACGAAGAAGGGCATCCCGCTGTGGTTCAGCGAGGGCATGGCCTCGTACACCGCCAGCCAGGGCTACCGCGTCCCCAGCCTGGAGGACCTGGCCCGCTTCCTCCACCAGTACCCCCAGGCGGATCCGCTCGCCCGCGCCGAGTCGCTCTACGAGACCGAGAACGCCACCGTCTACGGCGCCGCCCACCACGCCTTCACCTTCCTCATGGAGCGCTACGGCGAAAGGCGCGTCCGGGGCGTGCTCGCCGCCATGCGCGGGGGCCAGGACTTCACCGGCGGCTTCCAGGAGGCCATCGGCTTGCCCGTGGACGCCTTCCTCCGCGACTTCCGCCGCTACGTGTACCTGCGCGGCTTCAAGGGGGGCCGGCTGACCCCACCCAAGCCCCTTCCGCGCCCGGAAGTGCGCGGAGTTCCTGGGAATCCCCAGCCTGCACCGTCATCCGCCCCACATTCGCCCACTCCCGCGCCACCGGACACAACTCCGGAGGCCCCAAGTCCGACAAGTTGAGCAAGCCCGCTATGCGTGGGCCGCCGGAGGATTGCCCCGTGACTGATTCCAAAATCAACCGCCCGAAACTCTCCTCGACCCCCGCCACGGGTAGCACCACTCCCAACGCCGCCGCGCTGGCCGAGCGGCAGAAGGCCGCCGCCGCGAAGGCCGCCGCCGCGAAGCGCAACCAGTCTGGCTTCGAATCCACGCCCGCGGCCGGCGCCCGCGCCCCGGTGGCTGGCACCGGCAACCTGGCCCGCTCCGCCAACGCGAGCGCGCTCCTGGGTGCCGCGCCCACGTCCGCGGTGAAGAACGGCGCGACGGTGGCGAACCCCACCACCCGCACCATCACCTTCACGTACGACGCGGGCCCGCACGCGGCGCTCACCAACCCGAAGCTCAAGGGCAGCTGGGACGCGGACGGCCGCTACAACGCGCAGTGGTCCTCTGGCGGCATCCCCATGAAGCCGCTGGGCAACGGCAAGTACGAGGCCACGGTGAAGGTGGCGGACGACGGCCTGGCCCATAACTGGGAGTGGGGCGTCAGCGTGGACGGCCCGTCCGGCAAGGACCAGTGGGCGGTGATGGGCGAGGGCAACCTCAAGTTGGATCTGTCCAAGCCCACCGCGTCCTACTCGCCCACGACGTACCACACGATGGGTGCGCAGAAGTCCGGCCAGGACGTGAACTTCAAGTTCTGGGCGCCGGACGCGCGGGCCGTGCAGGTGAAGGTGACGGACAAGGAGGGCCGCGAGCAGCGCATCCCCATGACGCGCGACGAGGGCGGCAACTGGACCACGCAGGCCAAGGGCGCGTGGTCGCAGATGGAGGGCAAGGCCTACGTCTACGAAGTGGTGGACTCCACGGGCGCCGTGAGCGACCGGCCGGACCCCTACGCGCGCCGGATGATGGGCGAGCAGCGCGGCCTGGACCGGCTCTACCTGGACCCCACGCGCGGCAAGGAGGTGGACCGCTACTTCACCGGCGCCACCGGCCTGATGCGCTTCGACATCGACAGCGCGGAGGACGCGGACAGCGCGTACCTCGTCCTCAAGGACGGCGACGGCAACCCGCTCAACAAGCAGCAGCTCCAGGAGCGCCTGGGCAAGTTCGACGACACCCTCATCGACAAGCTGCGCGGCGGGAAGTTCAACGACTTCTGGTCGCGCAACGTCACCGACGACGGCCGCATCAAGATGACCAACCAGGCCGGCGCGTGGACGACGCTCGTCAACGACCCGGACAAGCTGGTGGGCCTGCGCTACGAGTTCCAGGTGTTCGACAAGGACGCGCAGGGCAAGCTGCACCTGCGCGACGACGTGAACAACGACGGCAAGCTGTCCGACGTGGAGCGCCGGGCGTCCACGGAGAACGACCCCTGGAGCAACCTCATCACCAAGGGCAGCGGCGTGGACTTCCGCGGCTCCATCCTCACCGACCCCACGACGTTCCAGTTCAAGAACGACGACGTCCCGCGTGAGAAGGATCCGTCCAAGTGGGTGGTGTACCAGGCCCACGTGGGCAGCTTCATGGGCGAGGCGGGCAACGCCAACCGCTCCACCATGGAGGACATGATCAAGAAGCTGGATTACTTCAAGGAGCTGGGCGTCACCACGCTGGAGCTGTTGCCCACCAACGAGGTGGAGGGCCCGCGCAACTGGGGCTACCTGGGCGTCAACAGCCTGGCCACGGAGAGCTCCTTCGGCTTCGAGGACGAGAACGGCCAGTGGGTGGAGGGCGATGAGGCCCTCAAGCGCTTCATCGACGAGGCCCACGGCAAGGGCCTGAACGTGGTGTCGGACGTCGTCTACAACCACGTCTTCGGCGACCACAACGGCCTGTGGAACGTGGGCGGCCCCAGCAACCCCTACTTCAACTGGTCCAAGCAGCCCGGCCAGTTCGAGCAGCGCGACACCCCGTGGGGCGCCGTGCCCGCGTACAACACGCCGCAGGTGAAGCAGCTCTTCGTGGACCACGCCGTGCAGCAGATCGCCGAGCTGAAGTTCGACGGCCTGCGCTTCGACTTCACGGAGCCCATCAAGGGCACGGGCGGCAAGGACGGCTGGGAGATGCTCCGGGAGATCAACCGCCAGGTGCACTTCCTCAACCCCAACGCGTGGACCGTGGCGGAGCAGTTCGACTACGAGCCGGACATCTCGCGCCCGGCGAAGTCGGACGGCACGGGCGGCGGCTTCGACGCCCAGTGGTACACGGAGTTCCAGCACCGGCTGGTGCGCGACAACAGCAAGCCGGGCCTCATCCAGGCCGCCGCGCGCGGGATGAAGACGGACGTGGATGCGTTCGTGAACCTGATGACGAACCCGCGCGGCCTGGACGGCTGGAAGCACGCGCTGTCCATCATCTCCAACCACGACGAGGTGGGGAACGCGGAGCGCACCCTGGACACCGCGGAGGGCGCGAACCCCACCGACTTCCCGGACAACTGGTCGCGCGGCGCCGCCCGCTTCGCCGCCGGCATCGGCATGGCCGGCCCCGGCATCCCCATGTTCTTCCAGGGTGACGAGTTCGGCGCCCAGAACTCCTTCAAGTGGGGCAACCCGTCCACCTGGGACAGCGACTGGAGCTGGCAGGACATCGGCAAGGGCGTGGACTTCGGCAAGGTGACGTTCAACGACACCACCAAGGCCACCTACGAGCGCCTCTTCGAGCTGTCCCCGGACGCGCGCGCGAAGGACAGCGCGTACAAGGCCTTCTCCGCGGATGACAAGAAGCTGTTCGCGGAAGTGGCCGCGCTGCCCGCCTCCGAGCGCCGGGACGCGATGATCGACATCACCCGCCGGCAGTCCTTCAACTTCTACAAGGACTCCATCGGCCTGCGGAACAGCAGCGACGCCTTCAGCGCCGCGGCCGAGGTGAAGCGCGTCTACACCCACAACGACGACAGCGTGATGGCCTTCACGCGCAAGTCGGGCAACGAGGAGTTCCTCGTGGTGGGCAGCCTCAACAAGAAGAACCTGGAGGGCTACTCGCTGCCGCTGCCCCCGGGCCAGTGGAAGGAAGTGCTGAACAGCGACGCCGCGGTGTACGGCGGCGGCAACTTCGGCAACTACGGCGCCACGCTGAACGGCGGGAACACCCCGGTGAACATCCCCGCCGGCGGCTACGTGGTGATGAAGAAGGTCGGCTAGTCCTTCTTCGCCTCCGGTCCGGCCGTCCCCTTCTGCGGGGCGGCCGGGCTGGGCAACAGCGGCGGCCGGTCCTTGCCCTCCATGGCGCGCTGCAGCTCCAGCTCCTGGAGCAGCACCGCGGGCGCCACGGTGGACACGGGCACGTTGCCGCTCTCCGCGCCGCAGAAGCCGTTGAACACGCCCAGCTTCTGGCCCGTGGCGAGGATGCGGTTCACGGACGACAGCGGCGTGCCCACGATTTCGACCCCGCGCACCAGCGTCTCCTCTCCCGTCTTCACGTCCACGCGGTACACCATGCGCGGCACGCCCTTGAAGGCCTGGTAGCCGTAGCTGGACGTGTTGGTGTTGCCACCGGTGATGTCGCGGATGATGAGCCCATACGGCTTGCCCTGCCGCTTCGCCTCCGCGATGAGCAGCTTCTTCAGCTCCGCGTCGCTCACCTGCTTCGTGCTGTCCACGATGAGGTTGGCCATGCGCGCCACCGGCTGGAGCGTGCCCTGGCCGCGCCCGTGGCCGTTGGACCTGGGGAAGCCCTCCACCGGGTGACGGCTCATCAGGTAGCCCTTGAGGACGCCCTTCTCCACCAGGCTCACCGGCTGCCCCTTCACGCCCTCCTCGTCGTAGAGGTAGTAGCCGTTGAGCGGCTCGCCGTTGACCTCGCGCCGGGACGGATCATCCCGCAGCGACAGGAACGCCGGGAGGATCTGCTTCCCCTCCTGTCCCTTGAACGTCTTGCCGTCGGTGTCGCCGTCCTGCCGGTCCGCCTCCAGCCGGTGGCCCAGCGTCTCGTGGAAGAGCACGCCCGCGGCCTCTGGCGCCAGGATGGCCGGGCCCGCGTACGGGGTGATGGCCGGCGCCTGCCGCAGCGCGAGCAATTCGTCGATGACCTTCTGTGCCGCCGCGTGCACCCGCGCCTCGTCGGGCATCCCCGCCTCCGTGGGCAGGTAGAAGCTGCGCGAGTTGTCGAGCAGCTGCCCATCCGGCGCGCGCGTCACCGCGGAGACGTGGAACGCATACAGCGTCTCCTCCGTGATGAGGCGCGTGCCTTCCGAGGACACGAACAGCCGCGTGACCTTGTCCGCGGTGATGCGGACCTCTGAATCGAACAGCTCCGGGTGCGCGTTGAAGCGCGCGGACACGTCGCGCGCCAGCTTGCGCCACTTCTGCCTGTCGAACGGGAACGCCACCGGCGGCTGCACGTAGGTGGCCGGCGTCTCCTTGGAGAAGGACGCGGGGCGCTTGGGGTCCTCCACCGTGTAGACGTCCTCGCCCTTCTTCTTCAGGTACTGGAAGAGGGCGGCCTTGTACTTCTCGTCCGTGACGAGCCACAGCGCCGTGCGCAGCGCGAGCGGCGAGTCGTCCTGCGGCCCGTCCTTGCGCGCGGTGAAGCTGGAGCCCTTGCTGGTGCTGAAGCCGAAGTCGAGCGAGTCCGCCACGGAGCTGTCGTAGTCGTAGCTGCCCACGCGCACGTCCACGCCCAGCTTGCGCTCGCGGTAGTCGTCGTCCTGGAACAGCGCCCCGTAGCGCGCGATGATCAACCGCGACTCGTAGTCCTTCACGCCGTAGCTCAAGAAGTACGGCGCTTCATGGCCGTTCACCTTGAGCTGCTGCTGGTTGCGCTGGAGCTCCGCGCTCATCGCGTCCAGCAACGGGGCGCGAGGGTCGGGAGCAGGCGCCGCGCCCATCAGGAAGGACGCGGCCAGGAACAGCGGGAACAGGGGACGGGAGGAGCCGGGCACGGCCACGCACTGTAGCCAGAAACGCGGCGAGGGCCCTCCCCTCACGCGCCAGGCGTGAAGCGAGGACCCTCCTGGCCGCATGCTCCTTCAGCGGCTTACGCCTTGACGATCTTCTCGCGGCCCTGGGTGACGGCCTTGGTCGCGTTGCGCGTGTCGACGACGATGTTCGAGCGCTGGACCAGCTCGTTGTAGTCGATGTGCGAGTGGTCCGTGAGGATCATCACCGCGTCGTACTGGCCAAGCGTCTCCGGGTCGAGCGGGACGGACTTCATCTCCATGTTGAAGCCGTGGCCCTTGTGCAGCTCCTTCACGAACGGGTCGTGGTAGGCGATCTCCGCGCCCTTCTCCTTGAGGAGCGTCATCACGCGCAGCGACGGGGACTCGCGGTGGTCGTCGATGTCCTTCTTGTACGCCGCGCCGATGCAGAGGACCTTCGCGCCGTTGAGCACCTTCTTGTTCTGGTTGAGCGCCTCCATCGTGCGCTGCACCACGTAGTAGGGCATCTGCCAGTTCACCTCACCGGCCAGCTCGATGAACTTGGTGTGGAACTCGAACTCGCGCGCCTTCCACGTCAGGTAGAACGGGTCGATGGGGATGCAGTGCCCGCCCAGGCCGGGGCCCGGGTAGAACGGCTGGAAGCCGAAGGGCTTGGTGCTGGCGGCCTGGATGACCTCCCACACGTCCACGTTCATGCGGTCGCAGAGCATCTTCATCTCGTTGACCATGGCGATGTTCACGCAGCGGTAGATGTTCTCCAGCAGCTTGGCCAGCTCCGCCACGCGCGTGGACGACACCGGCACCACTTCCTTCAGCGCGCTGCCGTAGAGGGCGACCGCCACCTCGAGGCACGCGGGCGAGTAGCCGCCCACGACCTTCGGAATCGTCTTGGTGTTGAAGCCCTTGTTGCCCGGGTCCTCGCGCTCCGGGCTGAAGGCCAGGAAGAAGTCCACGCCCGCCTTGAGGCCGTTCTTCTCCAGCAGCGGCTTGAGCACCTCCTCCGTGGTGCCCGGGTAGGTGGTGGACTCCAGGATGAAGAGCTGGCCGGGGCGCACGTACGGCGCCAGGGCCTCGCCCGTCTGGATGATGAAGGTCATGTCCGGCTCACGCGACGCGGTCAGCGGCGTGGGCACGCAGATGACCACGCAGTCCAACTCGCGGGCCTTGGCGAAGTCATTGGTCGCCTTGAGCTTGCCGGCGTTGGTGAGCTCCGCCAGCGGCGCGCTGGGGATGTGCTTGATGTAGCTCTCACCCTTGGCGATCTTGTCGATCTTGCGCTGGTCGACGTCCAGCCCCGTGACCGGGAAGCCCGCTTCCGCGAAGGCCATGCCCAGCGGAAGACCGACGTACCCGAGACCCACCACGCCCACCTTCGCTTCCCGATTCTGAATCCGACCCAGCAACGGGTTGCCAACCATCACGCGCATTGTCGTTACTCCCCAGCAGTTGACGTGAGGCCTCGCCGGCTCACACGTCCCGACCCACACCAATCACCTGAAGACGAACACCCACCCCAACCATGCCGGAGGCGTCAGCTGCCTCCGGAACTCCACCGACACCGCCGGCACCACGCGCCCATACGCGGGCGAGTAGTGAGACGGCACGAGCAGGGTCTCCAACCCCTGCCCGAAGAGCACCCAACCCGCGGGTGCATCCGCCGGACCAATCTCCAGGGCCCGTGCATCGAAGGCCTCCGGGCCCTCCTGCACGCGCCCCGCCCGCGCCACCACTTCCGCCGCGGGCTGGCACCACCGCGCCTGCGCATCCGGCAGGTGCAAACGTCCGACCACCTCATGACGGCCCGTTCCGACGAGCCGGTCCCCCACGGCCAGCGCGCGCACGTGCCGGTCGAGGAAGAAGGTCCTCTCAATCCCTACCGGGGCCGGCAGGTGGCGGTAGCCGTCATGGCGCACCACCAGCCGGTCATGCTTCGCGCCGGGCTGGAAGGCCACGACGCGAGCCCGGGCATCCTCCGGCAGCGCGAACAGCCGCGCCGGATCCAACGGGGCCTGCTCCGCCCCATCCACCTGAAGCGTGTTGTGCGCCGCGGTGCTCCGCATCGCGTTGCGCAGGGCCGGATCCCGCGTGTACGAACCCGTGCCGGAATCGACGATGACGGGGCGGCCGGCGAGGTGAAGCTCGAAGGAAAGCTTGTCGTTGTGGCTGTGTCCTCCGACGCCCCGCTGCCCCTGTTTTCCGGCCGAGACGGTGAGCACGACACCCTCACCGCGCAAGATGTGGAAGCCACCTTCCGAAAAGCTTACCGACGCGGGAGCAGGAGCCACGGGCAGCGCGTGGAAGCGCACGAAGCCCGCGTCGCCCAGAAGCCACGCCGCCTCGTCCGGGAACACGCCGCCGCCCAGCCCCGCGTCGTTGAAGAGCGCCGCGCCCAGCCCCGCGAGGTAGCTGTGATCCCCATCCTCACGGTCCTGGAACGGGAACACGCGGCCGCTGTCGTTGTCGCCAATCTGCGGCGCCAGGCCGGACTCGGAAGACCACGCGCGGGCCGCGACGAACATCAATCGCAGGCGTGATTCGTACGCAGGGCCCAGCGACACGCCCGCGCCGCGAGCGACGAGGAAGGCCAGCGTGAACAGCTCCACCGACAGGCGGTGATAGGGAATGGAGCCCTCGAAGGACGTGCCCTCGGGGTGGACCTGCGCGTCCATCTCCGAGCGCAGGCCGTTGGCCGCGAGCGCCACCTGCCGGGGCGCGCCGGGCAGCTCCGGGAAGAGCAGCCCCACCACCGCCAGCCCCACGTAGTTGGAGACGAGGTGGTTGTTGGGCACCGCGCTGGTGTTTTCCAGGTGGGCCTCCACCCAGGCGCAGTGCTCCGCGAGCGCGCCCAGCACGGGCACCAGGAACTCCGGACGGCGCACCTGGGGCGCGTCCGCGAACATCGCCAGCGCCTGCGCGAGGTTGGCCGCGCGCAGGGCAATCTCCATGGGGCACGTCCAGTGGACGCCCATGCCCACGGGGTTGGCCTGCAGGAAGTCCAGCGTCTGATTGACGAACGCGGTGGCGAAGCGCGAGCGCGCGGCCTCCGTGTCCGCCACCCACGCGCCCTGCGCCAGGGCCACCACGCTGTCCAGCCGGCCCAGCACCCACGGGTACTTCGGATCCATGCCCGTCACGTGCAGCGGCATGCGCTCCACGGGATCCACCGGATAGTGCCGGCCGCTCACCGGATCCAGGGACCAGTCCACCGGCTTGCCTTCACCGAAGGAGACGGGCGTGCCGAAGACGTCCCACTCCTGACGGAGAGCACGCTCGGCTCGCAGTGCAGTGCGAGCCTTCGCGCCCGGAACACTCTGGATGGCGGCGCGAGCGGACTCGCGCTGCGACAGCTCACACCAGGCCCGCGACGTGCGGTGATCCAGCGCGAGCGTCACCAAGTCCTCGGCGCGCGTGGCGCCGAAGGACTCCAGCAGCTGCGCCTCGTCCACCTGCTCGCGGCGGCGGTACAGCGCCTGCCGTGCGACCTTCTGGACCCGGCGGACCGCGCTCTTCGCGAGCGCCCCAGGCGCCATCCGAGCCATCGTCGCGTAGTAATCGAGAGTACCCATCCGCCCCTTCCCGCCCAGCCTGACGTGGGCAGGTGATAGCAAGCGGCTGGCCAAAACCTTTTCCCAGCAAGAGCAAGGGTTTGGCGTGAGGGGACTGCCCGTACGGCGGTAAAAATGTCCGCTCCTGCCGATCACGGTGGGTAAAGGATTGCTGCCTGGTGCGGAACGGAAGTGCTCCCCAGTGGAGCCATTGCGCCTCTTGACGGGCATGGCCATTCCTTGGCGCGTGCGGGCTGGGGCTTGGATGGGGCGGCGCATCGAGGACGACCTCGATGCCAGGATGGAAACGACGCTGACGGCGGTGGCCGAGCAGGCGCTGCGCGGAGGAACGCGCGCGGGCCTGGAGGCTCTCCTCAAGGCGTCCTTGCGGCTGACCGGGGCGACCGGCGCGGCCCTCTATGAAGGACGCGTGTGCGTGATGAAGGTGGGGAACGTCCCCGCCCGTCGCGCGGATGCCACGAAGCAGTCCTCTATCTTGGAGCTCTGGCCCGCGCCGCTGACGACGTCGCAGCGGAGCGTGGTGAAGCGCTTCAGCGCTTTCGCCCCGGCGCTGCTCGCGGCGCACGCACGTGAGGTGGCGCAGGGTGCACGACAGGCCCGGCTGCTGGAAGCGAAGCGGCGCCTGGAGCGCACCGTGGCGGTGCAGGACAAGCGGCGCTCTCGCGCGGCGCACGACCTGCGCACGCCGCTGATGGTCATCAAGGGCTATGTGGACATGATGATCAAGGGCACCGGCGGACCGCTGGGCCCGCAGGCGCAGCGCTACCTGGAGCGGATCGCCAAGGTCGCCGCGGATCAGAAGGAGCTCATCGACCGGCGCCTGGCACCGCCCGTACCGGGCCTGGAGGACCTGCGCCCTGTCCTGACGCAAGCCTTCGCGCCCACGCGAGGCCGCGCCGCCGCCACGCTGACGCTGCCCGCGGAACGGACCGTGCCGGTGAGAGGCGCCCGGGCGGACTGGGAGCTGCTCGCCCGCACGCTGGTCAGGGGCACCGCTGGCGCCGTGGCCGTGGATGTCCACCTGGGCCCGGCCCAGGAGGCCTCCCAGTGGCTGCTGCGCGTCAGGGCCTGCCCTGGTGCGGCCCTGACGGCGCGGACCCGGGCCATGCTCCAGCAGCTCGCGGAGCGCCTGGGAGGCACGCTGGCCGTGGCGTTGGAGCCCCGGCTGGAGCTCACCTTGGTACTGCCAGGGGATGACGCCTTCCCCGTACCCGCCCACCGCTAGGGGACATCGGGCCAGCGCACGAAAGGTAGGCAGAGGTCGCAACTCGCCTACCTGCAAGTGCGATAAAAGGGAAAGCGGTTTTCCTTCCTGACCCCGAAAGCCTCCCCCATGAAGCTCAACCGAAGCTCGAGCGTGCGCTCCACGCAGTCGACGCCGCAGCCGCGTCGCAGCAACTCCGTGGACGCGAAGCCCAACACGACGACGAAGCCCACCCGGTCGAACTCGGCGCCCCCGACGGCCAACCGGCCTCCCAGCGACGTGTCCACCGGCAGCCCGTCGCGCACGCGCCCGCGCAACCCGGAAGGGGCGGCGAAGGTGAACGGCACGGACGCGGGCGCCGCGAAGAAGCCCACGACCAACAGCGAGATCCGCGCCTGGTACAAGCAGCAGGTCGCCGGCATCCCCGCGAACGACGCGAAGCTGGCGGCGCAGGGCGCATCGCTGGAGGACCGCGCGAAGGCCGCGCACGCCATCCGCCACAAGGCCCGCGTGGACGCGCGTCAGTTCATGGGCACGTTCGAATCCGCGCTGCTCAAGGCGCGCGACTTCTTCAAGTACGGCCGGCTGGACGGCCCCTCGTTCGACCAGCTCGTCGGTGAGGCCAAGAAGAGCGGCTTGAGCGAGGCGCAGGCGTACGACAAGATCATCAACAGCTCGCAGCGTACCAACCAGGCCGTGGACAACATCTACGCCAAGCCACAGGCAAAGCTATGACGGCTGATCAACTGATGAAGCAGAAGCTGGAGTGGGTGAAGACGTCGGACCCGCTCCACCCGCTGCGCACCAAGGCGGAGGGCAAGGAACTGCGCCTGCGCATCGGCGACTTCCCCGAGGAGTCCATGTACACGCTGCTCGTCGACGACCAGGAGGTCACCGAGTTCGACGACTGGCCCAAGGCGTGGGTCCGCCCGCGCTGAAGCGCCTTGAAGCTGAAAAGAACAGACGCCCTGTCCCTCGCGCTCGAGCGAAGGACGGGGCGTCGTCGTTTCAGGCCACCCTGCCCTGCCTCAGCCGGGCAGCAGCTGGCGCACGAGCTCCAGGAGCTTGCCGCGCTCCACCTCGCGCTTGACGAGGTAGCCGTCCGCGCCCGCCTCCAGACCGGCCGCGCGGTCCTCGTTGCTGTCCAGCGACGTCACCAGGATGATGGGCGTGCGCCGGAACATGGGGTGGCCCTTGATCCGCCGCGCCAGTCCCACGCCGTCCAGCCGGGGCATCTGCCAGTCGCTGACCACCAGGTGGCAGTGCACGCGCTCCAGCACCTGCCACGCCTCCTCGCCGTCCGACGCCGTCACCACCGGGTAGCCGGCGATCTCCAGCAGGGACTTCATGGCGAAGCGCGTGGTGAGCGAGTCGTCGCATACCAAGATGCGCGGCAGCTTCGATTCGCCGCTGGAGGTGCGCGTGTCCGGCTTGGCCGCGCGCAAGAGCTCCGGCGCGTTGAGCACCGGCACCACGCGGCCGTCGTCCAACACCGCCGCGCCCGCCAGGTGCGTGACGTCCCGCAGGTGCTTGCCCAGGGAGCGGACCACCAGCTCCTGCTGCCCCACCACCTCGTCGATGGCGTACAGCACGCGCTCCTCGCCCAGCGACAGCAGCACCGCGGTCTGCCGCCGGCCCGACTCCAGCGCGAGCGGCATGCGCGGCAGGCCGATGGCCTCCGACAGCGACAGGAACGTGAGCTGCTCGCCGTCCAGCCGCGCCACCACGCGCCCTGCCACCGTGCCCACGTCGTCCGCGTCCAGCCGCAGCACGCGCTTCACGGTGTCGGAGGGAATCGCGGTGACGGTGGTGCCGGTGCGCACCAGCAGGCCCAGCGCCGCCGCCAGCGTCAGCGGCAGGTCCACGATGAAGCGCGTGCCCTTGCCGGGCGTGAACTCCACGTCCGCGCTGCCCTGCAGCCGCTGCGCGGTGGCCAGCACCACGTCCAGGCCCACGCCGCGGCCCGACGTGGACGTCACCTCGTCGCGCGTGGAGAAGCCCGGCTGGAAGATGAGCCGCGCGGCCTGCGCGTCCGACAGCTTGTCCGCCGCCTCCTGGCTCATCAGGCCCCGGCGCACCGCCGTCGCGCGCACGCGCACCGGATCCAGGCCCCCGCCGTCATCCTCCACGATGACGCCAATGCGCGTGCCCCGCGCCTCCACCCGCACCACCAGCCGGCCCGTCTCCGGCTTGCCCGCCGCCTTGCGCACCGCGGGCATCTCCAGCCCGTGGTCGATGGCGTTGCGCACCAGGTGCACCAGCGGATCCTTCAGCGCGTCCACGATGCGCCGGTCGAGCCGCACGTCGGTGCCGCCCAGCTCCAGCGTCACCTCCTTGCCCAGCCGCGAGGCCGTCTCGCGCACCGTGCGACGCAGGGGCTCCAGCACCTGCGAGGCCGGCACCATGCGCAGGTCGCGCAGGTCGTCGCGGATGACCTGGCCCACCAGCGCCTGCTGCTCACCGTCGCGGTGCGCCTCCTTCGCCTGCTCCAGCAGGCGCTTCTGCATCATGCGCATCAGGCCCACGCCCGTGCGCAGCGGCTCCAGCGCGGATCCGCCGCCGGACATGGCCAGCTGCGACGCGGCGCGCTCCAGGTGCAGCAGCACCTCGTGCGCCTGATCCGTCAGCGACCGGAAGCCCTCCGTGCGCCGGCCCTGCTGCGCCCGCCCGGACACCAGGTGCTCCACCTGGAGCGCCAGCGAATCCAGCGTCTTCACGGACACGCGCACCGCGCGGTCCACCGTCCCGGCGCGGCCTTCGGGAGCCGGGGTGCTCGCGCGCGCCACGGGCTTCGCGACGGGAGCCGGAGCCAGGTTCACGGGCTCGGGTTGCGGGGCCGCGACCGCGTCCTCCGCCACGCTCAGCGCCATGCGCAGGTCCACCAGCGCGCCCGCGACCTCGGACGCCGCCTGTCCCGCCGCGTCCCCGCCCTCCTCCATGCGCGTGAAGCCCAGCGCCGCGGCCTCCGCCAGCGAGGCCACCGCGTCCGCCTGGACGGCCTCCGCGCTCTGGCGCAGGGCGTGCGCCTGGTCCACCGCCGCGCGCACCGCGCCCGCCCGGTCCTCCACCTTGGGGGACACCAGCGTGCTCAGCGCCGTCTCCAGCGCCACCAGCGCCTTCAGCCCGTCCTCGCCCAACGGCCCGTTGATGGCGGCGTCGTCGGACCCGGGGGCGGCCGGCTCCTCGTGGCCCAGGGCCTTGAGCAGCGAAGCCACGCCGTCCACCACGGGCTGCTCGCCCGCGTCGCCCCGGTTGAGGGCGTTCTCGATGGCGGAGAGGCCCCGAAGCATCGCCTCCACGGCGCCCCGGGAGATGGGCTGATCCACGTCCACGTGGGACAGCCCGTCTTCAATGGCGTGGACGATGCGTTCGATGTCGTCCAGCCCCAGGCTCGCCGCGGAGCCCTTGAGGCTGTGCACCACGCGCTTGAGCGACGGCAGCAGGTCCGCGTCGCGGGCGCTGGCGGGCTGCTCCAGCCCCAGCACCTTCGACCCGATGGCCTGAATCTGCTCGCGCGTCTCCGCGGCGAACACCGGCCAGATGCTGCGCAGCAACTGCGGATCCATGAAACCCCAGTCCCCTCTAGCCGCGCCGTGCGGCCGCCGGGTTGCCCAGCTGTGTGAGGTCCAGCACCGTGAGCCGGTCCGGAGTCAGGAACAGGAACGGCCCCGGCGGCGGCTGGGACAGCTCCGCGCGCGGCAACTCCAGCCGTCCGTCCACGACCTCCGCCGCCAGCCCGAACGCCTCGTCCTCCACTTCCACCACCACGACCTTGCTCAGGTCGGACATGCCCCCGCCCTCCAGCCCCAAGAGCTGCCGCAGGTCCAGCACCGGCACGATGCGCGAGCGCGACAGGAGCGCCCCCAGCACGTGGCGCGGCGCCCCCGGAAGCGAGCACATCCCGCGCGACTCCAGCACGTGGTCCACGTAGTCGATCTTCACCGCGTAGCGCTCGCCGCCCACCTGGAAGGCGAGCACCGTGACGACCTCCTGGCGCGTCTCGTGGCGCGAGTTGGCCAGCGCCACCGCGCGCTGATGCAGCACCTCGCGCCGCCTGTGGGCGCTCACCACGGTGGCGCCTTCAAGCAGCATCTGGGCCGCGTCGAGCGAGGCCTTCAGCTCGTCGAAGTCGATGGGCTGCAGCTTGCGGTCGTCGGTTGACATGGATGCCCGTTAGTACTTCGTGGCCGGCAGCTTGAGGATGTCCCGCACCTTGGAGCGCAGGTCGTCCACGGACACCGGCTTGTTGAGGAACGCGCTCGCGCCGACCAGCTTCCCCTTCTGGCGGCTCGCGTCGTCCTTCAGCGACGTGAGCAGCATGAAGGGCGTGTCATGCAGCTTCGGGTCGCCCCGGATGGCCGCGCACAGCGCGAAGCCGTCCATCTCCGGCATCTGCACGTCGGAGATGATGAGGTCCGGCTTCTGCTCGCGCGCCCGCTTCAGTCCCACCGCGCCGTTGGGCGCGTCCAGGAAGTCCAGCCCCCACCCCATCAGGTAGACCTGCAGGAGGTTGGTGATGGTCTTCGTGTCCTCCACGATGAGCACCTTCGCCGCCTTGCGTGCCCCACCCGTCACGTTGCTGTTCATAGCTGGTACCTGCCTACAAGTTCAGAGAAGCGCTTCGACAAGATGGAGAGATTGCCGGCCACCTGCTCGATGCGCCGGGTGCCCTCCACCGAATCACTCATGGCGGACGTCAGCTCGCCCATCGCCGTGGCGATCTGCTCCACGCCAATGGTCTGCTGCCGCGTGTTGCCCGCGATCTGTCGCGCCGCCCCGGACGACTCGCGGATGACCTCCGACAGGCCCAGGATGGTGGAACCCGCGCCGCGCGCAAGCTCCATCGCCGCCTGGGCGCGCCGGCTGCCCTCGTCCGTCGTGGTGACGGCCACGCGGGTGCCCTTCTGCACCTCACCCAGCAGGACGCGCACCTGCTCGGCCGCCATGCGGGACTGCTCCGCCAGCGTGCGCATCTCCGTGGCGACCACCGCGAAGCCGCGCCCGTGCTCGCCCGCCTTCGCCGCCTCGATGGAGGCATTGAGGGCCAGCAGGTTGGACTGCTCCGCCACGTCCTTCACCTGCCCGATGATGTCGCTGATCTGCAGCGTGCGCTCGTTCAGGTCGGTGATGGACAGGGCAATGGCCTTCACCTGTTCGCCCAGCTTCTCCATGCCCTCCACGCTCTCCGTGACGACCTTCTGTCCCTGGGCGCTGAGCGACTCCGACTTCTGGGTCTGGGCAATCACGGCGTCCGCGTAGGACGTGGCCTGCTTGGAGGTCTGGGCGATCTCCGCCACCGTGGTGCTCGTCTCGTTGATGGCGGACGCCTGCTGGTGCGCCATCGCGGACTGCTGCGTGGACGTGGCCAGCACGCCCGCGGCCTCGTGCTCCAGGTCCGTGGCCGCGCCGCGCAGGTCGTGCAGCAGGTGCACCAGCGCGTCCGCCATGGTGGCGAAGCTGCGCGCCAGCTCTCCAATCTCGTCCGTGCCGGTGGTGTCGATCTGCTGGCGCAGGTCCCCCGCGGCGATGCCCACCGCGGCGCGGGCCAGCCGCTCCAGCGGCTGGATGAAGAGGCTGGCCATGCCGGCCGCCGCCAGCAGGCCCAGCACCAGCACCAGCAGGCCCAGGCCCGCGGTGCGCCAGGTGCTGGAGGACAGCGAGTCCGCCAGCGCCTCGCGGTCCAGCGCCAGCTGCACGGTGCCCACGCGCTTGAGCGTGCCGCCCGGCGGGCCGAAGAGGATGGGCGCCGTCGTCTCCACCACGGGCAGCGTGCCCACCGTCAACAACCGGTCCACCACCCCGTCTCCGTCCGCGGGCTCCACGGCGGCGGCGGTGGAGAAGTGCTCACCCGCGGAGCGCGCCAGCACCTTGCCGCTCGCGTCGCGGATCACGATGTACGCGAGGTCCGCCACGCTCTTGAGCGCGGCGTCGGTGCCCGCCTGGAGCATCGCCGCGTCGTTCGCCGCCGCGGACGGGGACACGGCGAACGCCATGCCGATACTCACCGCGCGCGCGCGCTTGGTGAGCTCATCCAGCAGGCTGTCGCTCATCTGCATCCAGAACGCGACGGTCAGGATGCCGACCAGCACGATGCCGAAGATGCCCGTGCCCCCGAGGATCTTCGTCCGCAGGCTGAGCCTGGTCGAATCCGCCCCTTGAGGCGACGCCACCTTCAAACCTTTCGCTTCCACGTTGTCCCCACCTCACGTGTACCGGCGCGTTCCATGACTTCAGCGCGCGCCCTGCCAGCCCATCTGCGAAGGACGGGGGGCCAGCGCCTGCCGCAAGCCTCCCGCCGTCATCGTCTCTACGCCTCGCAGCGGGTGCTCGTCATCCAATCCATCCAGTGCGCGCAGCGCGTTCTGCCGCGCGCGCTCCGCGTCCTCGCGCCGGTCCAGCCGGCTGTAGAGCGCCACCAGCGTCGCATGTCCCAGCGCCAGCTGCGGCTCCAGGTACAACGCCTTGCGCACCGCCTCCACCGCCGCGTCCAGGTCGTTGCGGGACTCGGCCACCATCGCCAGGAGCAGGTACGCCTCCGGGGACAGCGCCCGCGCTGCCTCGCGCGCCAGCGCCTCCGCCTCCTCGAAGTGGCCCGCGTGCGCCGCCTCCAGCGCCCGCGTCAGCAGGCCCGCGTCCTTGGCCGCGCGAGCCGCCGGAGTGGCGGCCTGCGCCCGAGGAGCCTCCGGCGCCGGCGTCCGCGGGGTCGCGCGCGGCACATAGGCCGGCATGGGCGCGGGGGTGGGACGCAGGGGCTCCACCCGCAGGCTGCCCGGCACCGGCGTGTGACGACGCGGCTCCAGCCGCAGGCTGCCCGGCACCGGCGTCTGCCGGCCGAGCGCGGCGGCGGTGAAGGCCGAGGGGGCGTCGCGGCGCGCAGGGGCCACGGCCGCGGACTCGCCCGCGGTCCACGGCTGCTCCAGGGGCATGCGCAGGACGGGGGTGCCCTCCACGTCCAGCGTCTCCAGCCCCATCCCGTTGGTGAGCGGCACCTCCGCGGGCGACACGAAGAGCAGCCCGCCCGGCGCGAGCGCGCTGACCAGCCGGCTCAGCACCGCGCGCACCAGCTCCGGCGTGAAGTAGATGAGGACGTTGCGGCAGAAGATGGCGTGGAAGCCCAGGGACGGCACCGCGTCCGTGGCCAGGTTGTGGCGGCGGAAGTCCACCGCGCGCACGACCTCCGGGGAGACGCTGTGCTGCGTGTCATTTCCCGACGCGGCCGGGTGCGGCACCAGGAAGCGCTTCTCCAGGTCCGGCTCGATGCGCCGCAGCGACCACGGGCTGTACACGCCGGCCTTCGCGCGCTGCAGGGCCCGGCCGGACACGTCCGTCGCCAGCACGCGGAAGCGCCCGCCGTTGCCCAGCCCCGCGGCCATCAGCGCCATCGCGATGCTGTAGGGCTCCTCGCCGCTCGCGCAGCCCGCGCTCCAGACGTGGAACGGGCCGCCCTGGTGCAGCCGGGCCCGCGAGGCCAGCGCGCGCAGGTGCTCCGGGTGGCGGAAGAAGTACGTCTCACCGATGACGGCGTGCTCGATGAACGCCTCCACCGCGGTCGGCTCGCGAATGAGCAGCTGACGCAGGAAGGCCGCCTCGGACATCTGGCGCGTCAGCGCCGCGCGGGCCAGCGCGGGCTCCAGCGAGCGACGCAGGCTGCTCGCGAGCGTCAGGCCGCAGGCGCCCTGGAGCACCTCCTCGACCTTCGCGAGCGTGGCGTCGTCGAGAAGCCCGTCGCTCACAGGCCCTCCGTGCCGTTCAGCAGCGCGCTCGTGCGCAGGAGCGGGCGCAGGCCTTCCGGCGTGCGGCACAGCCCGGCCATCAGCCCGGTGCCGTCCCAGGGCAGCTTCTCCTCGCCGCTCTGCGAGCCGTCCACCAGCACCGGCGTCTCCACCAGGTCCTTCACCCGGTCCACCAGCAGCGCCACCATGCGGCCCGCGTCCACCACCACCAGCAGCGAGTCCAGATCCGGCGTGCGCTTGACGCCCATCAGGCGCGCCACGTCCACGACCACCGCCGGACTGCCGCGGTACACGAACGAACCGGACACGTGCACCGGCGCGCCGGGCAGCGGATCCAGCGCCACCAGCCGCACCACCTCCTGCACCTGCTTGGCGGGCACGAGCGCGGTCGTGTCGCCTGCCTCCACGGTCAGGTAGAGACCTGGCAGGCGGACCTCGCCCTGCAAGGTGACGAGCTCCTGGCGCAACTGGTTCTGCTCCGCCTCCAGCGCGCTCAGGCGCTGTTGCACGGAGAGCCGGCGCGCCTGCGGAGGGACGGGGACTCTGGGGGTTTCGGCCATCTGAAGAACTCGGCCCACCGGATGGCGGGCAGGAAGAAAAACCGTAATCCGGGAGGCCCGTCCAAAGCAATGCGGGCTTGCCCGAAGGTCACGACTCACATCCCCCCCTGCGACCGGGGTCGCGCTTGCCCCGACGTGGTGGATTCCGGACCCCCTTGGCGTGCGCCGCACCGGCGAGTTGTGCTTGGATATGGAGCTGCTGCTTTTGCCGGAGAAACCATGTTGCACGCAGCTTCTAGGGGACACGAATGATCAAGAGCGATTCCCCGAGCCCTGAGGCCCCGGGAACGGATCCGCTCATCGGCCGGACGTTGAACGGCCGCTTCAGCATTCTGGAGCCCCTGGGCGTGGGTGGAATGGGCAAGGTGTACCGCGCCCTCCAAGCACCGCTGGAGCGGGTGGTCGCACTCAAGGTGCTCAACCCCAACTTCCCGAGCAGCCGCGACCCCGGCTTCCAGAAGCGCTTCCTGCGTGAGGCGTCGCTGACGTCGAAGCTGCGGCACCCGAACACCGTCACCGTCATCGACTACGGGCAGACGGACGACGGCATCTTCTACATCGCGATGGAGTACCTGGAGGGTCGCACGCTCCAGCAGGTGCTCGGCCAGGCAGGTCCCCTGCCCTGGGCGCGCGCGGTGTCGGTGGCGCAGCAGGTGTGCCGCGCGCTGCGCGAGGCGCACGCGCTGGGCGTCGTCCACCGCGACCTGAAGCCCGCGAACATCATGATCCTCAATGAGGCGGATCAGGACCTGGTGAAGGTCCTGGACTTCGGCCTCGTGAAGTCCGTGGCGCCGCAGCAGGAGGGGCCGGTCAGCCCTGAAATCACCCAGAACGGCACGTTCCTGGGCTCGCCGCAGTACATGGCGCCGGAGCAGGCGCGCAACGTGGCGGACGCGCGCAGCGACGTGTACTCGCTGGGCATCATGCTGTTCCAGATGCTGATGGGACGGCCGCCCTTCATCGCGCGCGATCACATCGAGCTCATCTTCGCCCACTACAAGGAGCCGCCCCCCACCTTCCAGTCCGTCCGCCCGGACCTCGCGGTGCCGGCGGAGATCGAGATGGTGGTGCGCCGCTGTCTGGAGAAGGACCCGGCGCGGCGCTTCCAGACGATGGACGAGCTGCTGGAGGGCCTGCGCGAGGCGCACATGGCCGCGGGCGGCAACAGCGGCGTGTTCCGCCGGCTGGGTGGTGCCTCGACGACGGGCCCCTACCCCTCTCCGCCGACGACGGGCCCCTACGCGTCCGCGCTGTTCGCCAACGTGGGCAACGCGGAGCCCGCGGACGGCGGGCTCGCGGTGGACATCAGCGTGGAGGTGCCGGCGGACGTGCAGCGCGCCCGCCAGCGCACGCTCATGATGGGCGCGCTGGGCGGCGTGATGGTCGCGGGCCTGGTGGGCATCACGCTGTTCTTCCTGCGCGGCGGCAGCCCGGAGGAGAAGCCCGCGCAGCCGGCGGCCCAGGCCGCGGCGCCCACGACGCAGGCTCCGGTGGCGGAAGCCCCCACGGCGGCGCCCGGGGCGGGCAAGGTGCGCTTCCGGCTGATGAGCCAGCCGTCCGGCGCGCGCGTCTATTACAAGGGCAAGGAGAAGGGCGTGACGCCCTTCGTGATGGAGCTGCCCCTGGGCAGCGAGGGCAGCATCACCGCGGAGCTGACCTTCGCGCTGGAGGGCTACCAGACGGAGACCATCATCACCGGCGGCTCCGGTGAGGTGGTGCTGTCCCAGAAGCTCACCAAGCGCCGGGGCGGCGGTGAGCGCCCGAGCCGCGTGGACCTGGCCACCGCCTCCACCCCCGAGGACTTCGAGAACGTGGCCCCGGCGACGCCGGGTGGACTCGCGGCGCCGGTGATGATGCAGGCCGCGAACCCGACCACCCCCGCGGCGGTCCCCGCCACCACGACGGACAAGGCGATGGGCGCGTTGGGCGCGTCCGCCGCGGCGCCGGTCAGCGCGGCGGGCAGCCTCGCGGTCCCGTCGCTCACGACTGGCGCGCTCGCGCCCGTCAACCCGAACGCCGTCATCCCCTTCAACGACGCCATGGAGCGGCCGATGCTGGTGGAGGAGGGCCGGGACATCGCCTACACGCGCGAGGCGCTCGCCATCAAGGCGGAGGGGCTCGTGGCGGTGCGCTGCACCATCACCAACAAGGGGCGCGTGGAGAACTGCCGCATCCTGAAGATGGTGCAGCACATGGACAAGGCGGTGCTCGACTCGCTCCAGTCGCGCGTCTACAAGCCCATCCAGTACCAGGGCCGCCCGGTGAACGTGGACTACACGTTCACCATGCGGCTCGTCTCCCCGCGCCGCTGAAAAAGCGCGACGCACCTCCACCGCGCCCCCCTTCTCATCAAGGGCCGGTGGAGGGCACGAGCGGCGGCGACGGAGGGACGGACGGGGTGGCGCCTCCCGGAGGCACGCCCCAGTCCACCACCGGCCAGCCCCGCCGCCGGGCCTCGCGGCGCAGCCGGTGGTCCGGGTTCACCACCACCGGGCGCCCCACCACCTCCAGCACCGGCAGGTCCGAGTACGAGTCCGTGTAGAAGGCGCACGCGGACAGCGGCACCCCCGCCTCCTTCGCGGTGGCCTCCGCGTAGAAGCGCTTGCCCTCGCCGAAGCACACGGCCCCCAGCGGGCGCCCGGTGTGCAGCCCCGCGGCGTCCACCTCGAAGCGGTTGCACAGCACGCCGTCCAGGCGCAGCTCGCGCGCCACCAGGTCGGACAGGTAGCCCGAGGAGGACGTCAGGAGCACCAGCCGGTCTCCGGCCTCGCGGTGGGCCTCCAGCGCGACCAGGGCCCCGGGCCGGTACTGCCCGCGCACGGCCTCCGCGTAGAAGTCCGCGGAGCGCGCCTCCAGGGCCTTCGCGTCGGAGCCCGTGAGCAGCGCCGTGGCGCGCAGGAGCACGTCCTGCATGGCCACGAAGCCCAGGTGATACCGGGCGAGCAGCAGGCTGGCGCGCAGGGCCTCCCAGCGGGAGATGTGGCCCAGCGCCAGCTCGCGGCGCACCCAGAGCGACGCGGAGTTGGCGGCGAGCAGCGTCCTGTCCAGGTCGAAGAAGGCGACGGCCACGGTCAGAGTCTAACCGCGCGGTCCGCCCGGGGCAGCGCCGGAGAGGCCAGCCCGAGGGGCCGTTGACCGCCTGCCCCTGCGCATCAGCGCCACGCTCCAGAGCAGCACGGCGGCCAGCCCCGGCCCTCCCGCGGAAGCGCCGCAGCCGGTGCCCTTCCCGTCCGCCACGAGCTTCAGGCCCGGGTCCTCCGGGATGCGGCACTGGGTGGGCGGCAGGCCGCGCGGATAGGCCGAGCAGAAGCCGGCCGCGGAGCCCGCGTCGATGACCCGCTTGGACGTCTCGCCCTGAGCGGCGGTGTTCTCCATGGTGGAGCCCGCGGAGAAGACATGGTCCAGCCCGACGACGTGGCCAATCTCATGCGTCATCGTGTTCTGCACGTCCGTGGCGACGCAGTCGGTGGACGGGGGGCCCGAGCACGGCGGCCCGTTCACGGTGGTGAAGAGGAAGCTGGGGCCGTAGTCCGTCTCCGCCGCGTTGAGCTCGATGTCCGAGTCCACCACGTGCCCGTCCTTGAAGCTGAACGACGACGTGGTGAGCCCGATGGTGGCCCCCCCGTGCGCCCAGCACTGGTAGACGTTGCCGCACGTCTCCTTCTCCCAGCACTCGTCGTCCGGCGGGGCGACGTCCTGGCAGTTGCGCTCGCGGAAGGTGACGACGTTGTAGTTGTCGAAGGGGTGCTCCTCGTCGTAGCCGATTTCGACGGAGCGCGACCAGTCCTCGCCCCGGATGAAGCGGAAGTCGCTGCACGTCGAGGACAGCGCCCGCCACGCATCGAAGGCCGCCTCGATGGCGGCGACCTCCGTGTCCCCGGGCGTGCGCGTGCTGCCGGCCGCGTCCAGGTGGTAGACGTAGTCACGCCCCGGCCACACCAGACACAGCGGCCGGCCCGGCACGAGCGTGCGCTTGAAGTCCTGCTGCGCGCCCGCCGCTCCCGCGCACAGCAGCACTCCCAGGAGCAGCAGGCGATGGCTCACCGTCCACCCCGCCGGCGGCGCGCCAGCAGCGAGGCCGCGGCCAGGAGCGGCAGCACCGCCAGTCCACCGCTCGCCGCGGAGCAGCCGTCGTCGTCATCCCCGTCACCGTTCCCATTGCCGTTCCCGCTGCCCTGCACCGGGAAGCAGGGCTGGCTCGCGCTGCCCTTGGGGTACGCGGCGCACACGAAGCTGCGCGAACCGGGGTCGATGTTGCGCTTGGACGTCTCACCCGGAGGGGCGCTGGGGTTCATCGTGGAGCCCGTCGCCAGCGTGTGGTCCAGGCCCACGAAGTGGCCCACCTCATGGGTGGCCGTGTTCTGCACGTCCGTGTCCACGCAGTCCGGCGTGGCCACGATGCCGCACGGGCCGCCGTTGCCGGTGGTGAAGTTGAAGCGCGCGGCGTTGAAGGAGATGTCCGAGTCGTAGACGACGCCCGTGCGCTCGTCGTACGTGGTGAGCGTGATGGCGATGGTGCCGTCGCTGTCATCCCAGCAGTCGTACGTGTTCGCGCAGGTGTCCTGGGCGAAGCAGGCGTCGTTGGCGTCCACGACCTCGCGACAGGCGCGGCCCCGGAAGAGGATGAGGTTGATGTTGTCGCCGGAGCGGTTGTAGCCCACCGTCCGCGAGTTCACGCGCGAGCCCTCCGCCAGCGTCAGGTTGCCGCAGCTGGCGAAGATGTCCTGCCAGCTCTGGAACGAGCGGGTGATGGCGTCGAACTCCGTGTGGTTCGTCGCCTTCGGGTTGCCCACGGTGCTCTGCTGATAGGTGACCTTGGACTGCGTCCAGTACAGGCACTGCGTGGCCTCATCCCCGGGGGACACGCGGCTGCGCACGTACGGCGCGGAGCTCTGTCCCATCACCGCCGCCAGCACCACGAACGACGCGAGCGCGCCCATCACTTCGCCCCCTTCTTCGCGGGTGCCGCCTGCTGCGCCTGGACCGCCGCGCGCACGGAGGCCTTCAGCTCCTCCAGCGTCACCGGCTTCGCGCTGGACGTCGTCTCCTGGCGCGTCTTCGGATCAATCAGCACCGCGTCCCCGGTGGACGCCGGCACCGCCATCGCGCCCGGGCCGGTGCGCTTCACCTGGTACTTGCCCTGCGCCATGCCGGACAGCTGGAACGCGGCCGCGCCGCGCTTCTCCAGGAAGACGACGACCTCCTCGCCCTCGGAGAAGGACGCCAGGCCCCCCACCACCTGGCCAATGTCCCCCACCCGGCCTCCCGGCTGGGTGACGACCACCGTGCCGCCGGGCTGCCCCTTGAGGGCCTCCGTCACCTGAATCTCCACGTCGGTGACGATGCGGCGATTGTCCCCGCTCCAGCGGCTCTGCACGCGCCGGACGACACCCTGCACCACCGCGTCGGACGTCTGCGCCATCTGCGGCAGGTCCGTCCGCAGCATCGTGGTGGCCCCCACCGGCAGCCCTCCGAGCAGGGTGGCCAGCACCACCGTGCGAACCGCGTGTCGAATCGACATGGATAGTCTCCTTGGCCGCGCAGCCTAACCCCAAGCGGGCGGCTTGCGTTGACCCTCGTGCACCCGTCCTGCTATCGCGCGCCTGCTCATGGCTCCGTCAAAACCCCGCGTCCGCTTCGCTCCGTCACCTACTGGATACCTCCACATCGGAGGCGCCCGTACCGCGCTCTTCAACTACCTCTACGCGAAGCGCTACGGCGGAACCTTCATCCTGCGCATGGAAGATACGGACCAGGAGCGCTCCACGCCCGAGTCCGTCCAGGCCATCCTGGATGGTCTCAACTGGCTGGGCCTGGACTGGGATGAGGGCCCCGGCAAGGAGGACCCGAAGTACGGTCCCTACTTCCAGACCCAGCGCCTGGACACGTACCGCGCGCACGCGGAGCAGCTCATCGCACAGGGCAAGGCCTTCCGGTGCTACTGCACCCGCGAGGAGATTGCCCAGCGCCGCGAGGCCGTGGAGAAGGAGAAGGGCCAGGGGTCCTACAAGTACGAAGGCACCTGCCACGACCTGAAGGCCCCGCCCCCCGGCAAGAAGCTGGAGGACGCCGTCATCCGCTTCCGCATGCCCTCCGGCGAGGGCACCGTGTCGTTCAACGACAAGGTGCTGGGCACCATCACCAAGCCGTACTCGGACCTGGATGACTGGGTGATGATGCGGGCGGACGGCATCCCGCTCTACAACTACGGCTGCGTCATCGATGATCACCTGATGGACATCACCCTGGTGTCGCGCGGCCAGGAGCACATCAACTCCACCTTCCCGCAGCTGATGCTCTACCAGGCGCTGGGGTGGACCCCGCCGGAGTTCGCGCACCTGCCGCTCATCCTGGGGCCGGACCGCGAGAAGCTCTCCAAGCGCAAGCATCCGGAAGCGGACGTGATGCTGCACAAGCGCACGGGCATCATGCCGGAGGCCCTGCTCAACTTCGTCACCCGCCTGGGCTGGAGCCACGGCAACGACGAGGTCATCAGCCGCGAGCAGATGGTGGAGTGGTTCGACTTCGACGGCGTGGGCAGCACCTCCGGCGTGTGGAACCCGGAGAAGCTCCAGTGGCTCAACCAGCAGTGGTTCAAGCTCCTGCCCCCGGCCGTGGTCGCGGAGCGGCTCGTCCCCTTCCTGGAGGCCCGCGGCTTCCAGGCGAAGGGCGACTCTCGCCTGGAGCCGCTGGTGATGGCGCTGCGCGAGCGCTCGCGCACCCTGGAGGAGATGGCGAACACCGCGTCCATCTACTTCAAGAGCGGCGTCACCCTGGATGAGAAGGCCGCCGCCAAGCACCTGAGCGGGGACTCGCTCAACCTGCTGCGCCAGGCCCGGGAGAAGCTGGCCGCACTGCCCGCCTGGACGGTGGAGCCGTTGGATGGCGTGGTGAAGACGGTGAGCGAGGCGGCCCAGGTGGGCATGGGCAAGGTGGCCCAGCCCCTGCGCGTGGCCATCACCGGCAACACCACCAGCCCCGGCATCGGGGAGACGCTGCTGCTCGTGGGGCGCGATGAAGCCCTGCGGCGCATCGACGCGGCGCTCGCTCGCGGGACGTGAGATTGACGGTGGACGCGGGCATCGCCGGGCCCTATCTTGGCCGGCGATGACGCGACCGCTTGACAGCCTGCGACCCCATTTCTATAAGGCGCGCCCGCTCGGGGCGGTGCTGCTGGCCCTCTGGGCAACGGCTTCCGGCGCCGAGCTGGTGAACGGCGCACAGATTCCGGATGGTGCCCAGAAGGTGGGCGAGAACAGGTACCGGGCTTCGCGAGACTTCGAAGCGACGCTCGACTACTACAAGAACGTCTACCCGACCTCGAGCTACCCGAGGCGGTCGATCGTCAACCAGCCGGGCGTCAAGGCCGTGCACATCTCCAACCCCTCTGGGAAGAACTTCGAGGGGCTGAACATTTACGAAGCGAACGAAGAGGTTCGCATCTATGTCGTCCCGCTGCAGGGGGCGGCGAAGCCGGCGAAGAAGAACGAAGGCAAGCCGGTCAGGAAAACGAAGTAGTTGAAGTCAGCAGCAGAAGTCGGTAGTAGAAGCGCCCGCAACACCGCAGCACGCAGCGCCTTGGGGAATCGTCTAACGGCAGGACAGCAGACTCTGACTCTGCTTATCTAGGTTCGAATCCTAGTTCCCCAGCTGAAAATCTCCGGTTGACTGGCTGAAACGGAGAATGTAGGAAGCAGCAGCAGAAACGAAGTGGTTGGAAGCAGCTGTAGGGAAGAAAGCCGGCCCTGTCGTCTAGTGGTTAGGACGGAGCCCTCTCACGGCTCAAACTCGGGTTCGAATCCCGGCAGGGTCACTCAGAAACGCCCACCTTCGGAAACGAAGGTGGGCGTTTCGCTTTGCGGGCCAAGGCACTCTCCCCTGCCCTCGCGGACAGGCCTCCGGCGGTGCCGCGCCCAGGCTGCTGGACGCGGCCGGAGTTCCGGTGGCCCCGAGGCCCGGGCGCTGCTCCTCGTCAGTTCGGGGTCGCGATGCTCTGGCGGAAGGTGTCGAGCGCGGCGGTGAGCCGCTCCTGGGCGCGCTGGATGCCCCGGCGCATCAGCAGCATGCGCACCTTCTCCGGCAGGACGCGGGCGGCGTTGGACTGGCCGTAGCCCACCAGGTCCATGCGCAGGGTGATGGCCTCCAGCAGGTCGCTCAGGTCGGCGTCCGCGCCGGCCAGGAGCACCACGTCCGGGGAGCGGCCCTGGAGGCGCTCCGCCAGCGTGTGCCACTGCGGGTCTCCGGTCTCCACCACCACCACGTCCGCGCTCTCCAGTTGGGGCGAGTACGGCGGCAGCTCCACCACTTCGAAGGACGCGTCGCGCAGCACCTTCACGGCCTCGGCGCTGCCCACCACCGCGACGTTGCCGCTGTGGCCCATGCGCACCGCCTGCTCGTAGTTGCGCAGCTCCGTCTCCAGCGCTTCGTGCGCGGGCTCTGGAGCATCCCGCCCCGCGTCCAGCAGCGCGGCGGCCTGCCGGGCCATCTCCCGGGCGCCGTCACGCGTGCGCACCCGCTCCGAGCGGCGCTCCAGCGCGGCGCGCACCTTGGCGCGCAGCACGCGCAAGTCGTCGAAGGGCTTCACGATGTAGTCGCTGGCACCGGCGGCGAACGCGGCGATGACGGACTCGGAGCTGGCGTAGGCGGTGATCATCACCGCCTCCAGCGCGGGCTGCATCCGCCGCGCTTCAGCGATGAGCTCCACCCCGCCCATGCCGGGCAGGTTCTTGTCCGTCACCAGCACGTCGAAGCGCTGGTCCTTCAAGAGGACGAGCGCCTCCTCCGCGCTGCCCACGGGAGAGACGATGAGGTCCGCCTCCCGCCCCAACAGGCGCACGCAGATGTCGAGCACCACTGGCTCGTCATCCACCAGCAGCACCTTCGAGGCGAGCGTCCCCCGCCCTTCCCCTTCACCTTCGCCGGTCTCGAACGGGAGATCCATGAATTGGGAGGATCGCACAGCTCTCGTCCAACTTCGAGGGTGGGAAACAGGCACGGCCACTATGCTCTCCCGGTGAGCTTCGAAGACGCGCTGCGGGAGAACCGGGTGCCACCGCGGCTGGGCGACGTGCGGCTTTTCTACGACGGGGGCCGCCTGGTGGGGGAATCCCTACCCCCTGCCTGGACGCTGCGGCTGCTGCCCTCGCTCCTCGTGGTCCTGGCCGCCGTGTGCACGGGGGTGGGGTTCCTGCTGCTCGTCCTGGACACGGCCCGGACGCCGGGCGCCGCGACCCTGCTGCTCGTGCTGGCCGGAGGCCTGGTGGGCGGCGCGCTGATGCTGGAGGCGCGGCTGCGGCGGCGGCGCTTCGTGCTGCACTTCAAGACGGAGTCGCTGCGGCTGGAGACGCTCGCGTGGGCCCCGGGCGCGGCGCGCACGGAGGTGTTCCCCTTCGACGACGTGCGCGCGGTGCACATCGTCCAGCCTCCGAAGGGCGGATACGCACTGGTGGTGGAGTATGGCCCGGAAGCGGCGCCCCGACGCGCACTCCTGGTGCGGAACGTGCGGGCGCAGGAGAGCGACACCCTCTACCGGGTGTGGCGGCTCCTGCACAACGCCTTCGGGCTCAAGGGAGCGGGGCTCGCTTGAAGGTGAGCTCGATTTCGGTGCCCTCGCCCGGCGTGGACGACAGGCGCAGCTGACCGCCGAACTGCATCACCAGCTCGCGGCAGATGGACAGGCCCAGCCCCGTGCCGATGCCCACGGGCTTCGTGGTGAACAGCGGCTGGAACACCTTCTCCTGGAGCGCCACGGGGATGCCACAGCCGTTGTCCGACACGGTCAGCACCACGTCCTCGTCGCGCGCCGCCCACCGCACGTCGATGCGGCCCGGACGGCCCGTGCCCTCCATGGCCTGCGCCGCGTTGACGATGAGGTTGAGCAGCACCTGGCACAGCTTCACCGGCCCGAAGACGATGCGGATGGGCTCGCCGTTGCTGGTGAGCCGCGCCCGGTCGCGCACCTCCGCTCGCGCCAGCTTCACCGCGAAGGAGACGACCTCCGCCACCTCCGCGGTGGCCTCCATGTCCTCGCCGCGCGCCTGCGCGCGCAGGCCCAGCGCCACGCCGCGCAGGTGGGTGGCGCCCTCGGACAGGTCCTTGATGAGCGACGGCAGGTCCTCGATGGTGGAGGACACCTCCGCGTCCGGATCCGTGGCCAGGTGCCGCGACACGTACTGCACCACCCGCTCCATGTCGCGCTGGAGCGACGACACGTTCTGCGTGAGGTAGCCCACCGGGCCCATCAGCTCGTGCGCGATGCCCGCCGTCACCTGCCCCAGCGTGGCCAGACGCTCGGACTTCATCATCCGGCCTTCCACTTCGCGGATGCGCAGCTCCAGCCGGGCAATCTTGAGCGCGTCCTCCAGCGCCGCCAGCAGCTCCGCGCGGTCCCACGGCTTGACGAAGTAGCGCGTCACCTGGCCGCGGTTCACCGCGTCGATGACGGCCTGCATGTCCGCGTACGCCGTCACCAGCATGCGCCGGGCGTCCGGCGCGATGGAGCGGGCGCGCTCCAACAGCTCCACGCCCGTCATCCCCGGCATGCGCTGGTCGGACAGCACCACGCCAATCTCCGAGCGCCGCTGCTCCAGGAGCGCCAGGGCCTCGTTGGGGGACGAGCACCGGAAGATGCGAAACCGCTGCCCGAAGTTGGCGTCGAACACCCTCAGGTTGAGGGCATCGTCGTCCACGTACAGCACGGCGGGCAGGTCCGAGGCGTTCATGGAGCTCCTCCAGACCGTGGCTTCCTCATCCGGAAGACAGGCTGGTCGCGCCGAAGATAACGCGCACGTCCGTCAGCGCGCCTGGGGGTACCTTGTACCCAGGCCGAAAGCGAACGTCGCAAACAGCACACCACCTCAGACGGAGGCGTTTCCGAGCGCGAGGGCGACCGTGTCCACCGACGGGAAACGGCCCCGCGGCAGCGTGCCCAGGAGCGACACCACGTGGGAGGGCGCCTCGTTCTCGCGCGCGACCCAGACCAACTGCTCCGCGGTGAGCGGATACACCGCGCCGCGCAACGCCTGCTGCAGCGAGTGCGCCAGGGACACCGCCGGAGTCAGGGGAACCGGTGAAGGCTCCACCTCCCGCAGTCCAAGTCCCAGGCGCTCGCGAGTCATGTCGTCGTTCATTGAGTGAGAAGTTAAGCAGCGAACCACGCCGCCTGCCGACCTTTTTTCGCCGTCCGAAGGGAGTCAGGCAGGCAGGCGCTCTGCCCCTCCATCCCACCGGGTGGCCACGCCAGCGTGGGCATCCCACCGTACCGCCACGGAAGTCCTACCCACGCCCCCGACACCGGGGAGGAGTGACGCACCATGGCGAACAAGAAGAACGAAGACGTGAAGCCGGTGAAGCACGTGGAAGCCACGCGTCCGGAGCCGTGGCCCGGCATCCAGGGCCGCAGCCGCGAGCACGAGGAGGAGCTGGAGACGGGCACGCGCCGCGCGGACCAGGCGGACGTCACGGAGGCCCAGCGCAAGCTGGAGAAGGACGTCGAGAAGGACGAGCCGACGCGGGAGTAGCCCAGGCCATGCCCCGCCCCCGTGCGTGTCACACGGGGGCGGAAGCCGGCGGACCGCTCGACCGCTAGAACAGCAGCCGCGAGGGGTGCTCCAAGAGCCCCTTCAGCTCGCGGAGGTACTCCGCGCCGGTGGCCCCGTCGATGACGCGGTGGTCACCCGACAGCGTCACCGTCATCATCTTGCGCACCGCCAGCTGGCCGTCACGCACCACGGCCTTCTCCGCCACGGCGCCCACCGCGATGATGGCGGACTGGGGCGGGTTGATGACGGCGATGAACTGGTCGATGCCGTACATGCCCAGGTTGCTCACCGTGAGCGAGCCGCCGTTGTACTCGGCCGGCTTCAGGGCGCGCTTGCGGGCGCGCTCCGCCATGTCGCGGGACTCGGCGGAGATGGCCTGCAGGCCCTTGAGGTCCGCGTCGCGGATGATGGGCGTGATCAGCCCATCCTCGATGGCGACGGCGATGCCCACGTCCACGGTGCCGTAGTGCAGCACCTGGTCGCCCTGGAGCGACACGTTCATCTTCGGTGAACGGCGCAGCGCGATGGCCGCCGCCTTCACGATGATGTCGTTGACGGACACCTTGAGGTCCAGCGCCTTGGCCTCCTCGCGGATCTTCACCGCGGCGTCCATCTCCACTTCCACCGTCAGGTAGAAGTGCGGCACGCCGGGCTTCACTTCCGACATGCGCTGGCCAATGACCTTGCGCATGGAGGACATGGGCACTGCCTGCGGCTCCGGACGCGTACCGAAGGCGCGAACCTCCGGCGGGGCTCCGGCCTTCTTCGCCGCCGGCGCCTGAGCGGGAGCCTTCGCCAGGCCCTGGCCCAGCGCCTGCTCCACGTCGCGCTTCACCACGCGGCCCAGCGGACCCGTGCCGCGCACCTGGCTGATGTCCAGCCCGCGCTCCTGGGCCATGCGCTTCGCCAGCGGGCTGGCGCGCAGCCGGCCGCCAGCGCCGGAGGCCGGGGCCTGGGGCTCGCGGCGCAGCGGAACGACCTGTCCCCCAGCGGGCGCGGACGGAGCCGCGGCAGCCGGAGCCTTGGGAGCGGCCGGAGCCTGGGGCGCGGCCGCCGGAGCGGAGGTCCCGGCCTTGGCGCCCTTGGGCGTGAGGAACGCGATGGGCGCGCCGACCTTGGCCATGTCACCCGCCTGCACGGTGATGCGGCCGAGCGTGCCGTCGTCGTACGCCTCCACCTCGAGGTTGGACTTGTCCGTCTCCACCTCGGCGATGGCGTCACCGGAGGAGACCTTGTCCCCCTCCTTCTTCAGCCACTTGACGATCTTCCCCTCCGTCATCGTCGGGGAGAGGGACGGCATCAGGATGGCAATCCCCTCGCCCGCGCCGCTGGCGGCGGGAGCCGGGGCCTGCTCGGGAGGCTTCGGGGCGGCGGCGGGAGCGGCGGCCTTGGGGGCCTCCGCCTTCTGGGGCGCCGGGGCCGAAGGCGCACCACCGGTGGCCTTCTCACCCTTGGCGCCGAGGAAGCCGATGGGCGAACCCACCGTGGCGACCTCGCCCTCGGGCACGGCGATTTCAATGAGGTAGCCGTCGTCGAAGGCTTCCACCTCGAGGTTGGACTTGTCCGTCTCAACCTCGGCGATGGCGTCTCCGGAGGAGATCTTGTCTCCCACCTTCTTCAGCCATTTGACGATCTTCCCCTCCTTCATCGTCGGGGAAAGGCTGGGCATCTGGATGGGCGTCGCCATACGCGTTCAGGCTCCCTCGCGGTACAGGACCTTCTTGATGGCGGCGATGATCTTGGGCGCGTCCGGCTGGGTCGCGTTCTCCAGGTTCGCCGCATAGGACATGTTCACATCCAACCCGGTGACGCGCACGACCGGCGCGTCCAGGTCGTCGAACGCCTGGGACTGGATGAGGTCCACCACGGACGCGCCGACACCGGCCAGCGCCCAGCCCTCTTCACAGATGACCGCGCGGTTCGTCTTGCGCACGCTCGCGAGGATGGCCTCCTCGTCCAGGGGGCGCAGGGTGCGCAGGTCCAGCACCTCCACGCTGATGCCTTCCTTCGCCAGGGCCTCCGCGGCCTCCATGCAGAAGTAGTACATCCGGCTCCAGGTGATCAGCGTGACGTCCGTGCCCTCACGCTTCACGTCCGCCTTGCCCAGCGGGACGATGTGCTCGCCCTCCGGCACCTCGCCCTTGATGGCGTAGAGGCGCTCGCCCTCGAACATGACCACCGGGTTCTCGTCCCGGATGGCGCTCTTGAGCATGCCCTTGGCGTCCGCCGGGGTCGCAGGCGCAATCACCTTCAGGCCGGGGAAGTGCGCGTAGTTGGCCTCCAGCGCCTGGCTGTGCTGGCTGGAGAGCCGGCCGCCCGCGCCGCCCGGGCCGCGGAACACGATGGGGCAGCGCAGCTGGCCGCCGCTCATGTGGCGCAGCTTGGCCGCGTTGTTGACGATCTGGTCCATCGCCAGGATGGCGAAGTTCCAGGTCATCATCTCCACCACCGGACGCAGGCCCACCGCCGCCGCGCCCACGGAGAGACCCGTGAAGCCCAGCTCGCTGATGGGCGCGTCGATGATGCGCGCGCTGCCAAACTTGTCCAGCAGGCCCTGGGACACCTTGAACGCGCCGTTGTAGCGGCCCACTTCCTCGCCAATGAGGAACACATTGGCGTCGCGCTCCATCTCTTCGGCGAGCGCCTGGTTCAACGCTTCGCGATACATCAACTCGGGCATCGTCGGCTCCGAACTCGAATCTCGAAAGGGTAGTGGCTTAAGGGAACGTGGGCGCTAGCGGATGAGTCCCGCCTTCTTGTCCGCCTGCTCGGCCTCGGCGCGGGGCTCCAGGTCCCACGTCACCTTCAGCTCCTGGCCCGACGGGTACTTCGGCCAGTTGGTGACCTTCACGCCCAGCACGCGCTCGCGCGGGCGCACATCCTCCTCGCCCTCCTCCACGATGGTGTCGCGCCACAGCTCGTCCACGCTGGGCTCGGGCGACTCGTCGGCGAACTTCACCGCCGCGTCCACCGCGCGCTTCTCCTCTTCCTCGATGGCCTCGAAGTCCGCGTCCGTGAGCTTGTAGCCCTGCTTCATCGCGAACTCGCGCAGCTTCGGGATGGGGTCGTTCTTGCGCTCGTCCTCCACCTCCTGCTTGGTGCGGTAGTTCGCCGGGTCCGCCATCGAGTGGCCGCGGAAGCGGTACGTGTTCGCCTCCATCAGCACGGGGCCCTTGCCCGCGCGGCAGTACTCGGCGGCGTCCTTCACCGCCTCGTACATCTTGAGGACGTCCATGCCGTCCACCGCTTCGCCGCGCATGCCGTACGCGGAGGCGCGCTTGTGGATCTCCGGCACCGCGGACGTGCGCGCGATGGCCGTGCCCATGCCGTAGCGGTTGTTCTCGCAGATGTAGATGACCGGCAGCTTCCACTTCTGCGCCATGTTGAAGGTCTCGTGGAACGAGCCCTGGTTGGCGGCCGCGTCGCCGAAGAAGCACACCGTGACGCGGTCTTCGTTGCGATAGCGGCTGGCGAAGGCCATGCCCGCCGCGAGCGGAATCTGCCCGCCGACGATGCCGTAGCCGCCGTAGAAGTGGTGCTCGATGTCGAAGATGTGCATCGAGCCGCCCTTGCCCTTGCTGTAGCCGGAGCCCCGGCCGAACAGCTCCGCCATGATCATCCCGGCGTCGCTGCCACGCGCCAGCGGCTGGCCGTGGTCGCGGTAGGCGGACAGCATGTAGTCATCCGGGCGGATGGCCTCGTTGCAGCCCACCGCCACGGCCTCCTGGCCGATGTAGAGGTGGCAGAAGCCGGCGATCTTCCCCAGCGTGTACTGCTGGCCGGCCCGCTCCTCGAAGCGGCGCAGGAGGTACATCTTCCGGTACATCGTCAACAACAGGTCCTTCGAGTACGCGCTGGCCACCGCGGCATGCCTCCGTCTGGGCCGCCCCTGAAGACCCGAGGGGGAAGGGCGGCGAACGCCGTGCGCCTCTTAGCGCGCGGCCATGGGACTTCCAAAGCCTTTCAGAAACCGTCATCCATCGCGCCTTTCTTTCAGGCGCGGTGCGTCACGTCCTCCATAGAGAAATGCGGCACCGACACGATTCCATCCATCAATTCCACGGCCCGTCCCGAGTGGTCCGTGGCCAGATGGATGACCGTCGCTTCTGGAAAGCGGTGGCGGTAGTCATTGGCGTGCGTGGGTTCATTGTCGAACGCCGCCACCACGGTGCCCATGCGGCCCAGGCGCGCGTGCGCCTCGCGCTTGAAGGCGTCGTCGTTCTCCGCGAGCGTGGGCTTCATGATCAGGTGCACGCGCCCGTCCGTGCCGGGGGGCGTCACCATCCCGCAGCGCGCGAGGCATGACACGGTGCCTTCACGCATCGCCTCATGGCGGCCCGTCAGGTAGACGACCTGCGCGCCCGTGGCGGCCACGGCCTGGGTGAAGGCCGCCGCGCCGTCAATCGCCTCGTCGGAGACGCAGTAGGCGCTCGTGAAGAAGCGCTCCTGCCAGAAGGCGCGCGCGTCCGCGTAGCGCTGCTCCACCTCCGCGTCCTCCATGCCGCACGCGCGCATGGCGGCGCGCATGTCCCAGCCGGTGTCCCAGTGGCGCGGCTCGCACACGGAGAGCAATTGCAGGGACCGGGCGTCACCGTACTCGCGCAGGATGCGCGCCTGGCGGGGCCGGTTGTCGAAGAGGGTGGAGTCCAGGTCGAACGCCAGGACCGCCTGGGGGCCGAGCGAGCGGGCCTTCTCCAGGATGCTCCGGAGTGCCTCGCGCCAGTCCGGCCGCACGCGTTGCTTGAGATCTTCAAAAGCCATGGACGCCGGAAGATACATGCCCCCGGCGCGGGGCGGCCCATCAAATCACGCGCCCTGGCGCAACGCGGCCGGCCGGATGGGCACCGACCCCGCGGGCTCCGGGGCCTGTGCCGGAGCCGTCGCCGGAGCCCCCCCGGGAGCTTCGGGGGCCCGGACGAAGTTCTGCATGCGCTGGATGCCGTTGCGATCCAACACCAGGCGGACCAGCTGCGCGGATTCGTGACGCACGCCGTCTTCCATCACCGTGAAGCGGAACACCAGGTCCACCGGGTAGCGCTTCGCGCCCCGGATGTGGCCCACGGAGAAGTCCTCCAGGTCCACGTACTCCAGCGCGAACTCCGGCTCGTCCATGTCGCGCAGGAAGCGCCCCACGTGCAGCCGGAGGATGTCCGTGACGCCCGTGAGGCCGCGCTCGGAGCGGGGCAGCAGGCGCGCGTCCAGCACGATGCGCTTCTGGTAGCGGATCACCGCTTCCGACAGCTCGCCCTGCGACACGGTGAGGAAGTCGTCCTGCAGCCGCAGCGACGACACCGCCTGCGGCACCTTCACCGCCGCGCCGTAGTCCACGCGCTCCTCGCACGTGCCAATGGCGCGCGCCGTGACGGGGTCCACCAGGTCCGTGGTGCGGTCGTACAGGTGCGTGGCGGCCACGCGGCTGAACATGCGCCGCAGCCCTTCCTTGATGCGGTCCTTCATCATGTAGCCGACCACGGCCACCAGGAAGAAGTTGAGGCTCACCTGCGTGTAGCGGACCTGAGCCCAGAGCGCCACCGACGTGGCGAAGGCCATGGCCACGCCCGCCGCGATGGCGAAGAGCACCTCCTCCCAGCCCTGCCGCCGCTGGCGACGGCGCGAGGACAGGAAGAGCACGTTCATGCAGAACTTCTTCAGGAAGCCCAGCCGCTGCATGTACTCCTCGTTGTCCCCCGTGGGGCTCAACACGGAGCGCAGCCGGTGCTCCTTGCGGTAGGACTCCTCGCGCAGCACCGCCTCCATCAGACCCTTGCGCAGGGGCAGCCACGGCCCCGTGCGCGGCAGCGAGTCCATGTCCGCCACCGCGCGGCGGAAGAACTGCTCCACCAGCAGGCTCACGTACTCGTCCACCAGCCGCAGCGACGCGCGCGTCTTCTCCTGGAGCTTCGCCTCACCGGTGGCGCGCAACCACGCGCGGAAGCGCTCCAGCACCACGGGCACGGAGTCCCCCGCCTGCCGGACCACCGTCTCCAGGTCCACCCGCCCCGCCTCGCCCGTCCTGGCGTCACAGCGCGTCTCCACCGTGGTGGCGAACCGGCGCAGCGCGCCGCGCAGCACGCACGAGAAGAGCTTCGCCTGGTAGACGACGTCCGACTCCGGCGCCACGCCCGCGCGCTGCCACGCCTCCAGCTTCACCAGCGGCGAGCCCTCCGACGACAGGAGCTCTCCCAGCCCCATCACCGGCGTCTTGAAGCGCACGTAGTTGTGGATGTCCGCGTAGAAGTCCGCGCGAGGGTACGTCTCCGCGTCGATGTTCAGGCTCGACGGCAGGAAGAGGTAGGCCTCCACCAGGTAGCGCGTCTCGTCCGCGCCCGTGGGCTGGTACTCGAGCTTGATCTCGAACTGCTTGCGGTCGTGGACGTCGAACCGGCTGTGGAGTGCTTCGGGGGCCTGGGACACAAACTCCAGTCTATGTCACAGGCCTGTCACACGGGAGTCACCCTCACCGAAGGATGGAAAAGCGTCCGGGGTGACACACCCGGACGCACTCCCGTGGAGCCTCAACCGTTGGTGCCCGTACGAGAAGAGGCCGCGCCCGGCACGGCGCCCGGGACGACGTCGCCCACCGGCAGGGGCGCCGCCTTGGGCTGGGGCTTCGCGTTCCACACGCGCGACGCCAGCACCAGGCCCACGATGGCCAGCGGCAGCATGGCCAGGGGCCACGGCTTCCAGTTGGCGGGGTCCTTCATGGCGTCGCCGGTGGGCAGGATGGCCCCGTAGACGAGCGCGTGGATGGCCGTGCCCGCGTACACCGCACCGTCGATGATGCCCACCACGATGCCCGCGTTCTTCTTGCCGCCGAAGTCCATGGTGGCCGTGCCGGACAGCATGCCGTGCACGCCGATGACGCACAGGGACATGAACACCACGGACCAGCCGGCGCCCACCGTTCCCAGCAGGAACACCGCGCCAATGGCGCCCAGGAGCAGGCCCGCGTAGAGCACCGCGGACACGGGCCCCCGGCGCGAGTCGAAGATGCGGTCGCTGATGACGCCCGCGAACATGCCGCCCAGGATGCCGGCGACGCACGACAGCATGCCCCAGTTGGAGGCCACGAAGCCGCCAGACTCCCCCACCGCCTTGGCGTACTTGGGGAACCACTGCATCACCGCGTTGCGCAGGAAGCCGCTGCAGAACTCCACGCCCAGGATGATGAGGATGACGCGGTTGCTCAGCAGCTTGCCGAACAGCTGCGGCACGCTGAGCGCCGGGCCCGTCTCCCCGCTGGACGCGTCCGCCGTGTCGAAGTCCGGGTGGCCCGTCTGCGACGGCGTGTCGCGGATGACGAAGAAGTCCAGCACCAGGAAGCCCGCGAGCAGCGCCGCGGGCACGAAGAACACCCACCACACCGGCGCCGCGTCCGCGATGAAGCGGCACCAGTCGAACGCGAAGTACAGGCCCAACGAGATGAGGATGCCGAACACGCCGCCCAGCTGGCCGCGCTCGCGCACGTGGAACCACGACGCGTTCACCTTGACGATGGAGACCGCGCCGAAGCTCTGGAAGTACATGTTCACGCTGTAGAGGAACGCGAGCCACGCCACCACGCCGCCCGGCGGGGCCCAGCCGTTCTTCAGCACCGCGTACACCAGACCGCCCATGGCGATGTTCGCCACCGCGCTGCCGCCCGCGGACAGCAGGATGGTGAAGCGGCCGCCCAGCTTGTCCGTCAGCGGGCCGTTGAGGAGGAAGGCCGCGCCGTAGGTCAGCGTCCCCCAGAAGAAGATGGTGGCGAAGTCCGCGTTGGACGTCTGCGCGCCCATGGCGCTGGTCGCCACGTTGACGTTGTAGCGCCCCATGTAGAGGAACGCGTACGTCAGGCCCAGGGGGAACCAGTTGAAGAAGCGGCGGCGGCGGAACGCATCGGTATGCCCCAGCTCCACCTTTGGCAGCCGTGAGAGCACCAGGCCAATGGCCCCGAGCAGGATGACGATGGGGAGCAGCTGGGCCAGCCACGGGGGCAGCGACGACATGCGACGAACCTCGCCTGCTAAAGGAAGCGGAACGGGGCAGCACCCTACCCCGTCCGTCCTCGGCCCGGAAACAGCAAGCGGCTTTCAGGAAAGCCGGGCGAGCAGCCGCGTGAGGGAGACCTCCGTCTTCGCGTCCGCGATGTCACCGCGACGGCACGCGTCCAGCACCGCGGAGAGCGGCCGCCACTGCAGGTGGATGCCCTCCTCCAGGGGAGAGCCGTCTCCCTCCACCTCGCCCTGCGCCACGCCGGTGACGTCCACCGCGGCCGGGAAGACCTTCTCCGACAGGATGCCCGGCGCGAGGAAGAACGCGCCGCCGAGCAGCTGGATGTCCTCCGGCCGCACCGTGTAGCCCGCCTCCTCCTTCACCTCCTCCGCCGCGCGGCGGCGAAGCCCCTCCTCGCCCTTGTCCGCGGGCTCCAGCAGGCCCGCGACGATTTCCTCCACGCGCAGATGGCTCACCGTGTCAGGCACGGTCATGGACGCGGTCTGCTCGCGGCGGAAGTACGCCGCGGGGCGCAGGTTCATGCGAGTCAGGACTTCCACGTTTCCATCCGACGCGCGGCGGTAGATGAGCACCGACACCGCGTCCAGCCGGGGCCGGTCCACCACATCCACCCGGTACACCGGAGACGACGAGCCATCCGCGCGCCGGTTGCGGCAGCGCAGCCGACGCACCCGGAGGAAACCTTCGTCACAACGCGCCGTGGCGGAGAAATCCTCGATGATCTCGATGTCAGTTACATTGGAACTGCTGGGACGCATGTCTGCCTGCTCTCCTGGTGTCCTGGTAGGTGGAGGTGCCACGGTGGCGTTGCTTGCCCGTGCACCCTTGATCCCGTAGGTTGCGCCGTCCTCAAGTCGTCACTCCCTACGAATCACGGATCCGCCACGAATGTGTCGCGCACTGCTCGGCCTCTTCTGCGCCTGCGCCCTGGCCCTCGCCTCGTGCATGCCGGTGCTGGAAGGCCAGGATTACCACCTTGAAGGTCAGGAGGTGCGGCTTACCCTCCTCCATACCTCTGACATCCACTCGCGGCTCGTCCCGTACGACTTCACGCCGCTGAAGACGGACCAGGACCTGGAGCTCATCCCGGAGGCCGGTCCCTTTGGCGGTGCCACGCGCATCGCCTCCATCCTCAAGCGCGAGCGCGCCAAGGGCGACCGCGTCCTGCACCTGGACTCCGGTGACTGCTTCCAGGGCGCGCCCATCTTCAACGTGAACACGGGCGAGGCGGAGTTCCGCTTCCTCTCCGAGTCCCGTCTGGACGCCGCCGTGGTGGGCAACCACGAGTTCGACGCGGGCGCCCTCAACTTCGTCCAGAAGGCGCGCAACTTCGCCAACTTCCCGCTGCTGGCCGCCAACTACTACTGGGACGACCCGAAGACGACCGGCACCAACGGCGCCTCCATGGTGACCAACCCCTACACCATCCGGACGGTGAAGGGCCTGCGGGTGGGCGTCATCGGCATGGCGAACATCTCCTCGCTCAACTCCATCGTGGAGGGCGGCAACAGCCTGCAGGTGACGCCGCTGGAGCAGAACGAGGTCGCGCGCTCCTACGTGGAGCTGCTGCGCCCGGTGACGGACCTGATTGTCATCGTCAGCCACCTGGGCCTCACCGAGGATCAGGATCTCATCCAGGGCTACGAGGCCTATTATGAGTACGGCCGCGCGAAGCCCTACATCAACCGCGCCCACGACGCGTGGAAGGTGCTGGAGTGGTTCGGGCCGGAAGGCAACGACAAGTCGGTGGTGCGCGTGCACATCGCGGGCGTCAGCGGCATGGACGTGATCATGGGCGGCCACCTGCACGTGGTGCTCAACCCGCCGCAGCTGGTGACGGACCCCGCCGGCCGCAAGGTCGTGCTGTCGCACTCGGGCGCGTTCGCCAAGTACGTGGGCCGCCTGGAGCTGGTCGTGAAGATGCCGAACCAGCAGGGTGAGGGCGAGGGCGCCGAGGTCATCAGCCAGGACTACCACGCGTTCCCGGTGGACGGCCTCTGGTGCAACGAGGCGATGCGCAAGTACCGCTTCGACGACAACATCTTCTGGGACCCGGGCGAGTTCATCAGCGCGCCGGGCGTGCGCGAGGCCATCGCGGAGTGCGGCCGTCAGGAGGACGCGCAGACGACGGACCTGCTCATCCCGTACCTCCTGGGCATGGACGTGAAGCTGCAGCTCACCTCCATCTTCTCCTATGCTCCCCTCGACGTGCAGCGGCGCAACAACTCCAACGGCGGTGACAGCCCTCTGGGCAACATCGCCGCGGACTCCATGCGCAAGCGCAACCGCGTGGAGGCGGAGATGGCGCTCACCAACTCCCTGGGCATCCGCGACAACCTCTACGCGGGCGTGGTGACGCAGGAGGCGATGTTCAACGTGTTCCCCTTCGAGAACACCATCAACATCATGTACCTGTCCGGCGTGGAGATGCAGGAGATGTTCGACTTCGTCACCGAGCGCTCCGCCGAGCGCGGGTGCGTGAGCCAGGCGCAGATCTCCGGCGCCCGCTTCACCATGGACTGCGCCCAGGTGCAGCTCAACGACCTGCGCATCGCGTGCACGCCGGCCACGGTGGCCACGGACTGCCCCCAGGAGAACCGCGAGGGCCACGCGCCCTGGACCTGCCTGGAGGACACCGCGGGTTCGCGCTGCTGGGCGCACCCGGGCGTCGACATCGAGATCAACGGCAAGCCGCTGGACACCAACGGCACCTACAAGGTCGCGGTGAACGACTACATCGCCAAGGGCGGCTCCGGCTTCACGGTGCTCAAGCGCAACACCACGCGCATCGAGACGGGCATCAGCCTGCGCGACTCGCTCATCGGCTACATGCAGGGCTTCTGCAACTGCGACGACCTGCTCAACGGCCGCGAGACGTCCAGCAACGGCACGCGCTGCGGCTCGCTGGTCGACGGCCAGTGGACGGTGGACGAGAAGACGCTCAACTCCTGCAAGGTGTCCAAGGCCTTCGAGGAAGGGCTCGACAAGACCGTGGGCAGCTGCTCGTGCCGGGACCTGCTCAAGGTGACCGACGACGCCAAGGAGCAGCCCGCGGCCATGGCCCGGTGCGGTCTGCCGGACATGACGAAGCAGGCGGCCGTGGAGCAGTGCGCGCTGCCCCAGGGCCCCTACACCGGCCGCTGCACCTGCCGGGACCTGCTGACGGGGAACAACCCCACCTGCGGCAACGTGACGAGCCAGCTGCGTACGTTCTGTGAGAAGCCCACAGCCATGCCCGTCGCGAGCGCCATCGAGGATGGCCGCATCGGGCGGAGGGTGAAGTGATGAAGCGACTCTTCCTGCTGTCCACGCTGGCCCTGGCGGCCGGCTGCTACACGAAGGAGTCCGAGGCTCCCACCGGACTCACCTCCTTCCGCGTGGAGGTGACGAGCATCACCACCGGGGGGACCGCCGCGACGCTGCTGCCGGTGGTGAACGCCTGCGCCGCGAAGTACGGCAACGACCAGGCCGCGGTGCCGCTCGAGGTGCGTGGCACCACGGACTGCCCCTACACCCTGCCCCGCTCGGACGTGGACATCGGTCTGTCCATCACCGCGCTGGACGGCACCGGTGGGGAGATGACGTCCTTCAACGGGCCGGTGTCCTTCCGGGTCATCCCGGGCGACCTCACCGGTGAGTACGGCCAGCGCTGGACGCAGCTCACCAACGGCAAGGGCACCGGCAGCGTCCGCGTGGCCCACCTGTACGGCGAGACGCACGTCTGGGTGCAGGACCAGGACCTGGAGCTGGTCTACGCGGACGGCGGCGTCGTGGGCGACCTGTCCCAGCTGCCCCAGGAGCCGGCCACGCGCACGCTCGCGACCGGCCTGTCCCAGGGCATCCGCTTCGAGGAGCCCGCCCTCTCCACCATCAACCTGCCCGAGGGCGGCTCGGAGACGAGCGTCTTCGTCAAGCAGTTCATGCGCGTGGGCCGCAATCCGGAGTCCGGCGAGCCGCTGACGCAGAACTGCGACCCGTCCGACCCCAACAACGGCAAGCAGATGATGCTGCTGGTGACGGGCACGGACTCCAGCGGCTTCTACGTCACGGACATGACGGCCTGCCGCGTGGCGGAGAAGAGCGTCGCGGGCGCGAACATCCAGACCGCGGAGCCGGACGGCTTCAACCCGGGCCGCTTCAACAGCATCTACATCTACAACTACTCCTTCCCGGAGGGGCTGGACTCGGGCGACCTGCTCTGGACGCTGTCCGGCACGGTGGCGGAGTTCACCAACACCACGCAGATGAGCTTCCCCGCGTGGACGCTGCGGGAGAACGTGCGCCTCTTGCCGCAGGACCAGTGGAACAAGTACCTGGACCAGGTGCCGCCCGTGGAGGTCAACGGCCGGCTGTGCGGCTACAGCGGCTCGCCGTACCTGGACGACATCCTGTGCGGCTACAGCTACAAGAACTACAAGATGGAGAGCCTGGAGTCCTCGCTGGTGAAGCTGCGCCGGGTGAAGTTCCCCAAGGTGTTCCGCAACTGCGACGCCAACGGCAACAACGACATGCCCATGTTCTGCCCGTCGGGCAGCGGCGCGGCGCGCACCTGGCAGAACTGCTTCGAGGAGCCGCCGGACGATCCGGACCTTCCGGAGCGCCAGTGCGTCATCGACTGCACGCTGGGCATCGGCGAGTACGCCGGCACCATCTGCGCGGAGAAGACGACGTACACGAGCTTCGGTCAGTTCGTGGTGGAGATGAACGCCACCGGCCCGGCTTCCATGGGCATGGACGAGTCCGTCCCCAACCGCATCATGAACGTCAACGTGGGCACCACGGCCGTGCGGCCGGACAAGACGCTGCCCCAGGGCTACCGGATGAACATCATCTGCACCCAGCCGGTGCACGCGCGCTTCGGCCCGGTGAGCGTGACGGCGGACCAGACGGACACGCTCATCCCGGCGAACACCCGCTACGAGTACACCCTGAAGGGCTCCGAGGTGACGGTCGCGCTGGTGCGCGACGCCGCCGCCACGGCCAACGCCGCGTGCAAGGTCGCGCCGGACACGCGCTCGCGCATCAGCCTGCAGATCAAGGACGCGGTTCCGGACCTGAACCCGGACTGCAACGAGAACGACGCCGACGCGGCGAAGGCGCTCCAGTGCAAGCAGCTGCGGGCGGCCACCTTCGACGTCGTGGGTCACCTGAAGCACGTGGGTCCGGCGCGTCCGCGCTGGAACGTCCTGCCGAGAGATCAGGACGACATGTGCTGCTACCCCGGGCCCGGGATGGAGTGCCCGAAGCCCATCAAGCCGTGCCCGTAGTCGCCATTCACCTTTGAGCAGTCGCATTGAGCGCCCCGGCTGAACGCCGGGGCGCAGGGAGGAGCGGTCTCCCCCGGACCGCTTCCTGGAGGGACATTGAAAACGTTGCAGACGCTGGCCCTGGCGGGCCTGACAACCCTTTCCGCGCCCGCTTGGGCCGGGGACTTCGTGGACACCCGTTTGTCGTTCGTCTTCGCGGACGACAACGTGCTGGCGGGCGCTGGAGAGACGACTCCCAACAGCCCCAACGCGCGCTTTGGCGCGGGTAACCAGAACACGCAGTTCTACGACAACTTCAACACCCGGTTCTCCGGCTTCGAGTCGCTGTCGAACGTCGTGCTCTACAAGCGCATGCCGGCGTTCTTCGAGGGCCTCACCACGGAGGCGGCCCTCACGCTGCTGGTGCTGGAGCGCCCGTCCGGCGGTGTCGACATCCTCGACAACTCCAGCTACGTGCGCCTGAACTACCAGCCGCCGGGCTGGGGTGAGAAGGAAGGCATCTCGCTCACCGGCTTCCCGGTGTCCGCGGACCGCTTCCGTCTGGGCTACGCGTACCGCATCTCCTGGGGCGGCAGCTCCATCTTCACCAACCGCGCCACCGCGGCGGGCGTGCCGGGCGCCAAGTTCCAGGTGACGCGCGACCGCTGGTACGCGTACGTGGGCGGCAAGACGGCGCTGGTGCTCAACGACCTCATCCTGGAGCAGGAGACGCTCTACGGCGTGATGGCCGGCGCGGGCTGGGACATCCTGGAGACGCTGCGCGTGGAGGCCGGCGGCGGCTACTTCCAGAAGGGCATCGTCCCGGGTCTGGCGAACCAGTCCATCGAGGCGGGCGTCAACTCGGCCGGCGTGTCCGGGCAGGTCGTCTACCACGTGGGCGTGCCGGTGGGCACGAGCGTGGACTTCCGGCTCTACAAGAACGACCCGGAAATCTACCAGCGCTTCTTCGCGCCGGAGACGTACCCGGGTGGCCTGTCCTACTCCCTGTCGCTGGAGGGCAGCTACCTCACGCAGACCCTGCAGGACCCGGACAAGTTCGGCGCCACCAAGCCCCAGGGGGCCGTGGCGCTCGCCTTCCAGGGCCGCGCGAAGCTGAACCGGTTCCGCTTCAGCGCGCTGGCGCTGGTGCGCAGCCTGTCCTTCATCCAGTTCGACGTGCCGGGCTTCCCCCCGTTCCAGGACTTCCCCACGGGCACGGTGCTGAAGCCTGAAGTCTTCGGCGCGCTGGGCGTGGACTACAACATCGAGCGGCTGCACCTGACGCCGGGATTCATCATCGGCGCGCAGCAGCCGGCGTCCTTCCGCAGCCCGGTTCCGCTCGTGGGCGGCAGCAACCCGCCCCCCAGCCTCACCGGGACGCGCACGGTCGTGGTGCGTGACGCCAACCAGCTGAGCATCCTGCCCAGCACCTGCGGCGGCTCCAGCGCCTGCGAGGCGGAGCTCATCTGGTCCGCCAAGGCCACCTTCCGCTGGGACCTGTCGGAGACGGTCGCGGCCGTGGGCGAGGTCTACTACACGTACGACACCAACCGGACCACGTTCGAGGACGACGTGACGGGCATCGCGCAGCCGAACTTCGAGAAGCCGCACGCGCTGGGCTTCAACACGCTGCTGCAGGCGCGCTTCTAGGCCGCCCTGCCTGCTTCGGGCAGCTACGCGGGGCCCGCCGTGCTTCACGGCGGGCCCTTCGTGTTTCTAGAAGGCGGACGTCATCCGCACCACCTCGTCGAAGGCGGTGAGGCCCTGCGCCAGCTTGCGCACGGCGGCCTCGCGCAGCGTGCGCATGCCACCGCGGCGCGCCGCCTGCACCAGGTGCTCGTAGGGCGCCTCGCGGGCGATGAGCTCGCGGACCTCCCGGTTGGTGGAGACGATTTCGAAGACGCCGGTGCGTCCGGAGAAGCCGGTGCCGCGGCAGCGCACGCACCCCGCGCCCTTGGACAGCTTCACGCCGCCGGGCAACAGCGGCAGCGGCACCTCGAGGGCCAGGAGCTCGTCCGGCGTGAGCACCGCCTCCTCCGCGCAGTGCACGCAGACGCGGCGCAAGAGGCGCTGGGCCATGACGCCCAGCAGGCTCTGCGCCAGGAGGAACGCCGGCACCCCCAGGTCCTTCATGCGGGCCACCGCGCCCAGCGCGTCGTTGGTGTGCAGCGTGGAGAGCACCAGGTGGCCGGTGAGCGCGGCCTGGATGGCGTTCTCCGCCGTCTCCGCGTCGCGGATTTCGCCCACCATGATGACGTCCGGGTCCTGGCGCAGGATGTGGCGCAGCGCCCCCGCGAAATCCAGGCCCACCTTGGGCTGCACCTGCACCTGGTTGAAGGTGTCCCACACCATTTCGATGGGGTCTTCAATCGTGGTGACGTTGACGTCCGGCCCCGCCACCGCCTTGAGCGCGGAGTAGAGCGTCGTCGTCTTGCCGCTGCCCGTGGGGCCCGTCACCAGGATGAGGCCGTGGGGTTGATCAATCCACGACTCGAAGTGGCCCTTCTCGTCCGGATCGAAGCCCAGCTGGGCGATGTCCTGCACCAGCGTCTCCGGGTCGAAGATACGGATGACCACCTTCTCGCCGAAGGCGGTGGGCAGCGTGGAGACGCGGAGCTCCACCTCGCGGCCGTCGCGCTCCGTCTTGATGCGGCCGTCCTGGGGGCGGCGCTTCTCCGAGATGTCGATGCGCGACAGCATCTTCACGCGCGACACGATGGGCGGGTGCACCTGCGCGGGCAGCGTGTAGACGGGGTGCAGCACGCCGTCGATGCGCAGGCGCACCACGGCGGTGGCGCGCTTGGGTTCGATGTGGATGTCCGACGCGCGATTGTCGAAGGCGTAGCGCAAGAGGTAGTCCACCGCCTGCACCACCGGCCTGTCTGACGCCTCCAGCTCCTGCGTGCCGCTGAGCGACACCAGCTGCTCGAAGTTGGCGATCTGCGCGTTCGCGCCGCCAAAGTCGTCCGCGGCCTTGGCCAGCGTCTTCTTGAAGCCGTAGATGTCCGCGATGGAGCGGAGGATGTCCGTCTTCGCGGACAGCACGGGCTCCACCGGCTCGCCGGTGAGCCGGTAGAAGGACTCGAAGAGCTCGCGGTCGAAGGGGTTGGCCACCGCCACGCGCAGCCGCCCCTGTTCGGTGCGCTCCAGGGGCAGCAGCACGTGCTTCTGCGCGTAGGGCCGGGACACCGTGCGGGTGGCCAGCGCCATGTCCATCTTCAGCGGATCCAGCTTCCGGTAGGCCAGCCCCGCGGCGCGCGCGGCGGCCTCCGTGACGCGGTCCTCGTCCAGCACCCCCCGCCCCCCCGGCGCCGGAATCTGGAAGGCCGCGACCACCTCCACGGGCGACACGTCATAGCGGGCCGCGTCCTTGCCCGTCCCGCCCTGCGCCTTGAGGACGCGGGCGCGCGCGGCGGGCTCCCGCGCCATCACCTCCTGCGCCTGCTGGGGTGTCAGCAGGCGCTGGGCGACCATGGCCTCCAGGACGAAGCCCAGCGTGAAGTCCGTGGCGCCGCGCGAGGGGCCGCTGCTTCCGGGGGGAGCCGCCTGGGTCACACGTTCCTCCTTCTGCGGGTGGCCAGGAGCAACACCCCGAGCCCCACGAGGAATGCCGCGGAGGTGGGGGCGCTCTGGCAGCCGCAACCGCCGGGGTCGTTGGTCGTGCCATCCGTGCCGCCGTCCAACGGCGGGGGCGGCGGCGTGCCACCGTCACTGCACAGGGTGCAGGTGCCGCCGTCCGTCTGGGCATACGGGTCGTAGCACTGGCCACCATTGCCGCAGTACAGGCCATTGGGGCAGTCCTGGTTGCTGCGGCAGGCGGCGATGCAGGCGGTCCCTTCCGCGAACGGCACGCACTGGAGCGGCGAGGCGCAGGTGTTCGCGCCGCAGTCGCGGAAGCAGAAGCGGTCCTCGCCGGTGCCCGCCGGGCGGCAGGTGCTGCCGGGGCTGCACGAGCAGGTGGACACCGAGCACGGCTCCGTGCACACGCCCTGCGGGTTGCCGTTGAGCTTGAGGCACGTCTGGTTGGTGCCGCACTCCGAATCCTGGAGGCACGGGTCGCCGACGGTGCGCGTGCCCGTCTTCTGCTGGATGCAGGCGTGGTCACACGAGCGGCAGGCGTAGTTGCTGCCGCAGTCGCTGTTGGTGGCGCAGTCGGCGACGCACACGTCGCCCCCGTTGTCGGGCAGCGTGTTGCAGGTATAGCCCTCGCGACAGTCGCCCTTGCCCGGGCGGCAGTTCTTCAGACAGCGCTTGCCCACGGCGCCCACGTTGGTGCACGTGGAGCCGATGGGGCAGTCCGCGTTCGCGATGCAGGACTCCGTGCAGTAGCCGTCCGTCCACGACGGGAAGGCGGTGGTCCTGTCCGCCTCCGTGAGGCAGCGCGACTCCGGCGCGCCGCAGGTGCTGGCGCTCGTGCAGGGGTTGCCCACCTTCGTGGTCGACCCGAAGGCCTCCGGCAGACAGGCGTACTGCGAGCCGGGGATGATGGTCGACGCGCGGCACTGGTAGGGGTCTGGACAGGCACCGGGCGTACCGGCCGGGCACGGCTTGGAGCAGATCTTCTGCGAGACGCCGCTGGTGGTGGACTGGGCGGTGACGCAGGTGAGCCCCGCGCCGCACGCGGTGGTGTCACAGGGCGAGCCCACCGCGCCCGTCTGGGGATAGCGCTGGCAGAACGCCCCCCGGTCATACGACGTCAGGGCGCGGCGCTGGGTGCCGGTGTCCAGCGTGATGTACATCACCGCGTCCGAGTAGAAGTACGTGCTGCCCAGGCCCAGGCACTGGCCCACCCCGCGCATCACCGCCGACTGGATGTCGATGAAGCCCGCCGGCGTGGGGGAGAGCGTGGTGAACTTGTAGCTCACGGCGTTGAGGAAGATGTCGCACTGGTAGACGAGGCCGCCGTGCGTCAGCGGCACCGCGGCCACCACGCTGTTGCTGGCGTTGAGCACGTCCGAGAACTCGGTGCTGTTCGGGTCCGTGACCCAGACGGCGGCGACGCTGAAGCCATCCAGCCGGTCATTCACGTTCGGGATGGGGACGATGTTGGAGCGGCCCTTGTAGGTGAAGGCGGGCCACGCGCAGTCCACGTCCTGCCAGGCCTGGAAGGCCTTCTTCACCGCGTCTTCCACCAGGGACAAGTCATTGCCCCCGGGCTGGGTGTTGCGCGCGTCCACGTAGTACGGGAACGGGTCCTGGCTGTTGTTGAGCACCCAGTGGTCCAGGTACTGGTAGCCCAACTGATCCTGGGCGTGCGCTGTCGCGGCCAGCGCCAGCAGTCCAAGGAGGAAGACACTCCGCTGCGTCCCACGCTTCATCACCCGCACCTCTTCACGTCACGTCCGCACGGGGCGCTCCGCCTGGGCACCCGGACGTCACCGGGCGGACAGTCTACCCGTGAACGGCGCGAACGGTGGCATCCACCAGCGCTTCGGGCGTGGGGCGCTCCGCGACGGCGGCCACGGGGATGCCCAACTGCGTCAGCGCGGTCGCCGTGGTGGGGCCAATGGCCACCACCTTCGCGGAGGCCAGCGGCTCGCGGCCCACCCCCTCCACGAAGGCCTCCGCGGTGCGCGGCGAGGCGAAGAGCACCACCTGGGGCGGGGATGCGGCCAGCTGGGCCAGCGCCTCCGGTTCGACGGCGGCCGGCGCGCTGCGGTAGGCCGTCACGCGGGTGACCCGCACGCCCAGGTCGCGCAGGCCGTCCTCCAGCTCGCGCCGCCCCTCCTCCGCCGCGGGCAGGAGCACGTCGTCCTCCGGCCCCAGCACGTCGCGCAGGGCGGTGAAGAGCGCCGCGCCGGTGCCCTCGTTGGGTTCGGCCTCCACCTTCAGGCCGTAGCCCTCCACGGCCCTCGCGGTGCGCGGCCCCACCGCGGCCAGCTTCACGCGCGACAGCCGATCCAACGTGCCCGCGAGCCGCAGGGCCTCCAGGAAGGCCTCCACGGCGGAGGGGCTGGCGAACACCACCCAGTGGTAGCGCTGCACGTGCTCGGCGGCGGACGCGAGCGGGCGCGGATCCTCCGGCGGATGCAGCTCCAACAACGGCAGGCTGAGGACCTCCGCGCCCTCGTCCTCCAGGAGGAAGCACAGCTCCTCGGCCCGCTCACGGGGGCGCGTCACCAAGATTCGGATGCCATCCAGTCGCCGGTCCACGGGCCGGCACTCTAGGCGCGAGGAGCGCCTTCGCGGCGGCCGAAATCGCGCAGGATGTCTCCCGCCCCGCGCGACAGCAGCTCCTCCGCGAGCGCCTCGCCCAGCCGCTCCGCTTCCGGTACGGGGCCCTTCACCTCGCCCCGCACCACCAGCGAACCGTCCGGCCGGCCCACCAGGCCGCGCAGGTACACCTGGCCGTCCTCCACCGTGGCGTGGCCGGCCAGGGGCACGGTGCAGCCGCCCTCCAGCTTCGCCAGGAAGGCGCGCTCGGCCCGCACGGCATTGCGCGTGAGGGCGTCCTCCAGGGGCTGGAGCAGCGCGCGCACGTCCGCGTCCGCCTCGCGGCACTGGATGCCCAGCACGCCCTGCCCCACCGCCGGCAGGCTCTCCGCCACCGGCACCACCTGGGTGATGTGGTGGTCCAATCCCAGGCGCTTGAGCCCCGCCGCCGCGAGCATGGCGCCCGCGAGTTGCAGGTCGCGCGTCTTCTGCAGGCGCGTCTGCACGTTGCCGCGCAGGGAGACGATCTCCAGGTCCGGCCGGCGCGCGCGCAGGATGCAGCTGCGCCGAAGCGACGACGTGCCCACCTTCGCGCCCGCGGGCAGCATCGCCAGCGTGTGCCCGTCCGGGCTACAGAACGCGTCGCGCGGATCCTCGCGCGCCGGCAACGCCGCCAGGATGAGCCCTTCCGGGAACACCGACGTCATGTCCTTGAGGCTGTGCACCGCCACGTCCGCGCGGCCATCGAGCAGCGCCTGCTCGATCTCCTTCACGAACAGGCCCTTGCCGCCCACCGCGGACAGCGGCGCGGACAGGAAGCGGTCGCCCTCGGTGCTCATCTTCACCAGGGTGACCTCCAGGCCGGGGTTGCGCTCCTTGAGGAGCGAGGCCACGTGATTCGCCTGCCACAGCGCCAGCGGGCTCTCCCGCGTCGCGATGCGCACCGTCTTCATCGCCGGCTCCCGGTGGCCACCACGGTGTTGCGCGCCTCCTGCTGCGGGGGTGCGGCGGAGTCTTCCGGAGCGATGGCGGCGGCCTCCGCCTCCGTGAGGCCGAACAGCTCCGCGGCGGCTCCCGCCAGCCGGTTGCCTTCGCCCTGTGGACCCACGGCGCGCAGGCGCGCGGTGGGCTCATGCAACAGCTTGTTCACGATGGCTCGCCCCATGGCTTCGATGCTCTTCTTCTGCTTGTCGGTGAGCCCGTCGCCCATCCCCAGGAGCGTGCGCTCCACCTCCGCCCGGGCAATGGCCTCCGCGCGCTGACGCAGGCGCGCCAGCACGGGCATGCCGTCGCGCAGCGCGCGCTCCCGGGCGAAGCGCGCCACCTCCTGCGCCACCAGCCCGCCCGCCTTGTGCGCCTCTTCCGCGCGCGCGGCGGCGTTGTCCGCGACGAACTTCTGGATGTCATCCACGTCGTACGCGTGCACCCAGTCCAGCGTCCCCACCGCCGGGTCGATGTCTCGCGGCACCGCCAGGTCCACCATGAACAGCGGCCGGCCCTTGCGCGCCCTGCCCAGCGCGCCGACATTTTCGCGCGTGAAGATGGGCACCGGCGACGCGGTGCTCGTCACCACCACGTCCGCGCCAGCGAGCAGCGTGAAGAGTTCCTCGAAGGGCTTCGCCACACCGCCCACCTCCGCCACCAGCGCCTCCGCGCGGGCAAGCGTGCGGTTGGTCACGATGAGCTTCCCGGCGCCCGCGTTCTTCAGGTGCCGCGCCGCCAGCTCCCCCATCTCTCCCGCGCCCACCACCAGGACGGTCTTGTCCTTGAGCCCGTCGAACACCTTGCTCGCCAGCTGCACCGCCGCGGACGCCATGGACGTCGCCGCGCGGCCCACCGCCGTCTCCGTGCGCACGCGCTTGGCGCAGCCGAACGCCGCCGCGCACGCGCGCGTCAGCTCCCCGCGCACCGCGCCCGCGCCCTGGCCACGCTCGAAGGCGTCCTTCACCTGCCCCAGAATCTGCGCCTCGCCCAGCACCATGGAGTCCAGGCTGGACGCCACGCGGAACAGGTGCACGAGCGCCGCCTCGCCCTGGTGTTCGTACAGGTGCTCCAGCGCCTCCGCGCCGCCCAGCGAGTGCAGCGTCTCCCGCGCACGCTCCCGCGCCTGCTCCGCGCTGGGGGCCGCCAGGTACACCTCCACGCGGTTGCACGTGGACACCCAGAGCGCCTCCACGGGCGCCTGCGCCAACCGCTGCAACACTTCCGTCTGCCGGGCTTCGGGCAATGCCAGCCGCTCACGGACGCCCAGGGGCGCGGTGCGGTGTGACACGCCAATACAGATGAATTCCATGGCTACCGCATCCCCGGGCCAGCGGCGGACAGGTCGTAGGACGACAGGAAGGAGACCAGCACCAGGCAGAAGCCGGCCATGGTGAGCAGCGCCACCCGCCGGCCACGCCAGCCGGCGAAGATGCGTGCGTTGACGAGCGCGGCGAACATGCCCCAGGCGACGAACGTCGCGATGTGCTTCGCTTCGAGCGCCCAGGTGAGGCCCCGCAGCGTGGTGGTGAACAGGGCGCCGGTCGCCAGCGTGAGCGACAGCGCGATGAAGCCCCATACGACGAGCCGCCGGTTGAGCGTGTCCAGGAACTCCAGGGACGGCAGCCGGGAGAAGAGCAGCCCGAAGTGCTTGGCCTTCACCTCCCGCTCCATCAGCAGGTACATGACGCCCACCCCGGCCGCGACGCCAAAGGCCGTCATGCCCAACAGCGCGATGGTGACATGCACCGGCAACAGCGGCTGACGCACGGCCGCGGGCAGCGGCGCGGGGCCGCCATGCATCAACATCCCGATGAGCAGCACCGCCACCGCCAGCGGCGTGAGGAACGCGCCGATGACGGGCTTGCGGTAGCGCACATCCAGCGCCAGGAACAGCGCCAGCAGCAGGAAGGCGAAGGTGGACATGCCCTGCGCGGGGCCCACCAGCCGGCCCCCCTGCGCGCTCAAGAGCTCGATGAGCGCAACGCAATGCATCAGCAGTCCGGTCCCCACCAGCACCCGGCCGGTGACGGCGAGCACCTGGGACTGGCGGACCAGGAAGGCGAGGTAGACGAGCGCGGCCAGGCCGTAGGCGTGGCAGGCGAGCGAGACGAGCGTATGGCTCATGGCGGCAGGCTCATAACCCCGGCCGAGGAGGCATTCAGTCCTGCCTCAGCCCGTTTTACATTTTATTGAGAATGAAGGCCGCCAGCAGGTCGGTCTCCGAATTGGGCTTGCGCTCGGGGGCGGGCGCTCCCACTTCCGCCACATAACCCGGAACCACCTCGTATGCGGAGTCCCCGACCAGGATGGAGTCGGCCATCTGCTCAGCCCCCAGCCGGCCGAGCTGCTCCTCGGTCTTCACCCGGGAGACGAGCTGGTGCGTGTCCTCCCCGGACACCAGCTGCACCACATGGACCGCGGGCGTGAGCGGCCAGGCGCTCCCACCCTCGGCGGCGACCACCAGGCGGCCCTCGCGCAGGTCTGCTTTGTCCTCCAGCGCCCATTCTTCAAGCTGGGCCTGGGACAGGAAGAGCTTCGTCACGCGCCGCAGACTACACCACCCTCATGACCGGCGGGCCCGGAAATGGGGTGCAACCTCCGGCCAGATGCGGCATCCGTTCCACCGGAAGCGGCCCGGCCTTCCCGCCCCCCGAGGCACCCACCGGGCGCGAAGCTCAAGGACGTATCCCACTCAAGCCGTAGACACGAGGTGACGACATGGCTGGCGACGTGATCAACATCGGTGATTCGGACTTCCAGAAGCAGGTCCTGGATTCGCAACAACCCGTGCTCGTGGACTTCTGGGCCACCTGGTGCGCGCCCTGCCGCGCCATCGCGCCCTCCGTCGAGGCGCTGTCCGCCCAGTACAAGGGCCAGGTGACGTTCGCGAAGATGGACATCGACGCGAACCAGGACACGCCCCAGAAGTATGGCATCCGCTCCATCCCCACCCTGCTGCTCTTCAAGGGCGGCAAGGTCGTGGACCAGATTGTCGGCGCGGTGCCGAAGTCGCGCATCGAGGACGTGGTCCGGAAGAATCTCTGAGCCCAGGTGTTCCCGGCGACGGGCCCACCTTGACGGCCGTCTCCCTCGTCCCCTCCCACCCATGGCGCCCCTGGCCTTCACCGCCAGGGTTCGCGCTAGGTGAGAGGGGACGCTGCTTATGGGCTCCCAATCAGACACCCGGACGTGACATGGCTGGCGGTTCGATATGTCTGTAGAAAGACAACTCACCGCGACGGTAAGGGCTTTCACTTACCGGGTGCCGCGCGCCCCCTGACGCAGACATTTCTCTGCGCTTGAGACAAACGCCCACCCGGGACGGCTGGACGATCCTCCCGTCATGTTTTGTTCAACAGACATTGAAATTGCATTACGAGTCAAACACGACCCCAACATGTCTTGTTGACAGAGTTCGCCACAACAGACACAAGTCGCGAGTACACGCCTGTCTTGATTGGCGAGTTTCTACAGGAGTTTTCATGGCACGCCTTCGCAAAGAATTGACCTCGCAAGCACCGCTGACCCCTGCCCTGACGTCGTGGGCGGAGGCCCTGGGTGATGCCATCGGCCGCGGCATGCTGCGCGCGCTGAACACGGGGATGCCGGGCATGGGCGCCGCCGCGGCGTCGCCGGGCAATGGCGCGGTGATGGCGGGTCGCCGCCGCGGCCGTCCCCCCAAGACGGTGGCGGGTGGGCCGGTGCCCATGGACCGCCGCTGCACGGTGAGTGGTTGCACCCGCGAGCAGCGCTCCAAGGGCCTGTGTTCCGCGCACTACCAGGCCGAGCGCCGCAGGCAGATCGCCACCGGCAAGCCGGCCTGATGTCCCGTCCGGGGCCCTACTCGCCGCGCCAGGGGTCTCCGGGCGTGGTGGCCTTGAGCAGCTCCCAGGCCGCCATCACGTCGATGACCCGCTCCAGCTCATTGGGCAGGGAGCGGGCGCGCTGGGACTTGAGGTAGTCCTCGGTGAAGGCCCTCAGGCGCATGCCCAGGAAGAGCCGGGCGAGCGCCACCTCCGTCTGACCTGAGAAGTCCAGGAAGCGCAGGGCGAACCCGCTGCGACCCTGCTCCTCCGGCCCACGCTCCTCCCGGACAATCTCCGCGCGAGCCTCCACGGGGGCGGCCCCCTCCTCCAGCGCGAAGCGCGCGCGCACCACCGTGCCCATGGGCAGGAAGAAGGTGCTCGCGAGGAAGGCGCCGCTGACGCTCACGTTCACGGACGTCAGCCCCGCGGAGAAGCGCCTGCCGCCCGCGTCATCCTCCACCCAGAGGTCGAAGTGCGTGGCCAGCTGCGCGCGCGGGAAGTGCCGGTGCTCCGGCTCCCCCTGGTTCATCTCGATGCGGGGCACCGCGCCGGGCACGGGCACGTTGCGCGAGGTGCCCACCGGCGGAACGAACGGCCGGGGTGCCTGCGTGTCCTCCGGCCCGCGGACCGCCGTGCCGGCCTTCGCCGTCGTCACACCCTTCCTCTGCACCACCATCGGAAGCCTCCGCGGCCGTCAGAACATGTGACGGCGCATGCTGATGTTCACCAGCAGCCCGATGCACAACATCACCGACAGCATCGAGGAGCCGCCGTAGCTCATGAGGGGCAGCGTGATGCCCGTCACCGGCAACAGGCCAATGACCATGCCGATGTTTTCGAACACCTGCCAGAAAAGTGTGGCCACCACCCCCACCGCAACGAACGCTCCAAAACGGTCTCGTGCGCTGAATCCCACGCCCAGCCCGAGAATGAAGATGCCGCCGTAGAGCAGGAGCAACAGGAGACAGGAGAAGAAGCCGTGCTCCTCGGCCCACACGGAGAAGATGAAATCCGTGTGCTGTTCCGGCAGGAAGCGCAGCCCTGTCTGGGTTCCCTCACGCCAGCCCTTGCCGGTGAGGCCACCGGAGCCCACGGCAATCTTGGATTGCGCGGCGTGATAGCCGCTGCCACGCAGGTCCGCTTCCGGGTCCAACCATCCGGAGATGCGCTGACTCTGATGTTTCTTCAGGTGGTGGCGCACGACGGTGGTGCGCGGCTCGGGCATCTCCCGGACGTAGTCGTTCCAGATGATGAGGCCGCCCACCAGCACGCCCGCCACGATGGTGGCAGCCAGGTACCAGCGCACCTTGCCAAAGAGGATGACGGTGCCGGAGGAGAGGAAGATCATCAGCGCGGTGCCCAGGTCCGGCTGCACCAGCACCAGCGTGAAGGGCACCATCACCACCAGCACCGGCTTCCACAGCCGCACGATGCCGTAGGACGGCTGATTGGGCTGGAAGTCGTCGTGGTAGACCTTGGCCAGCATCAGCACGACGCCAATCTTCATGAACTCGGCGGGCTGCAGGCGGAACGGGCCAATGGCGAACCAGCTCTCCGCGCCCTTGGCGGTGTGGCCCACCACGCGCAGCGCCAGGAGCGCGAGGATGTTGAGCACGTAGATGGGGAAGGCCATCCGCTGGATCCAGCGGTAGTCCACCAGGCACACCACCAGGACCGCGCTCAGGCCCACGCCCAGGTAGAGTGCCTGGCTGGTCCACACCGGCGCCATGGGGGGGCGGGACGCGGACGCCAGGTTCCAGATGCCCAGCGCGCACACGCCCAGCACGCACACGATGAGCCCCCACGGCACGTGGGGCATCATCCGGCGCTCAATCCGCAGTTGCACTGTCGTCTCCGGTTTCCGAGGGCGGCTGGATGGGCTCTCCGGGCAGGTTCGCCCGCGGCGGCGTCACCACGGCGCGCGTGAGCGCCGCTTCATCCAGGCTGGGCGCCGGCGGCAGCGACGGCGTATAGGGCTGGTTGGCGCGGGGCGGCGGTGACGTCGCGTCCTGCGCCTTCAATTCGAAGTACTTCTTCATCACGGCCATCGCCGTGGGCGCCGCGTCCACGCCGCCGTGGCCGCCGTGCTCGTTGAGCACCACCACGGCCAGCTCCGGCTTGTTCGCGGGCGCGAAGCCGGCGAACCACGCGTGGTCGCGCTCGAAGTAGCTCATCTGGTGCGTCTTCAGACGCACGGTGCCAATGCGCGCCACCTGCGCGGTGCCCGTCTTGGCCGCCACCAGGAAGTCCGCGGGCAGGCCCGACTTGAGCTTCGCGCGGTACGCCGTGCCGCCGGGCTCCTGCGCCACCGCCTCCAGGCCTTCGACAATGGCCTTCAGGTGCGCGGGGTTGATGTCCACCTTCGACACCACCTCCGGCTTGAACTCCTCCATCACCTGCCCGTCCAGGTTCTCCAGCCTCTGCACCATCTGCGGCTTGTAGAGCTTCCCGCCGTTGGCCACGGCCGCGTACACGAGCGCCAGCTGCAGCGGCGTCACGTTGTCGTCGCCCTGCCCGATGGCGCTGTTGAGCGCCATGCCCTTGGTGTAGCCACCCGGTGAGGCTTTGTCGTGGTACGCGCTGGACGGCATGATGCCCGGCACCTCCGCCACCACGCCGATGCCGGTGGGGCGGCCCAGGCCCAGCGACTTGCCCATCTCCGCGATGGGGTCCAGGCCGATGGTGTCCGCCACCTTGTAGAACCACGCGTCGCACGACGCCTTCATGGCGCCCCGGCCGTCCAGGGGCCCGTGGCCGCTGTCCTTGTGGCAGCGCCACACGCGCGCGCCCAGCCGGTAGCCACCGGAGCAGTGCACCACCGTCTCCGGCCGGAACGCGCCGGACTTGAAGGCCGCCAGCTGCGTCACGACCTTGAACGTGGAGCCGGGGCTGTAGTGCTCCGCGGCCACGCGGTTGATCATCGGGTGGAGCGGGTCCCTTGCCAGCGTGGCCATCTGCGACGGCGTCACGCGGCCGGTGAGCAGGTTCGGGTCGAAGCCGGGGCGGGACACCAGCGCCTTGATGAAGCCGGTGTTCACGTCGATGGCCACCACCGCGCCCGTCACGCCCGGGAACGCGCGCTCCGCCTCCTCCTGCAGGCGCATGTCGATGGAGAGCACCACGTTGCTGCCCGCCGTGGGAGGAATGACGGCGTTCTCCCCCAGCTTGTCGTTGAGCTCTTCAATCGTCTGGCCGCGCGCGTTCACCACTTCCTTGCGCACGCCATCCTGCCCGCGCAGCTTGGACTCGAAGTAGCGCTCCAGGCCGCGCCGGCCGATGTAGTCGCCCAGCGCGTACTTCGCGCCGTCCCCGTTGAGGCGCTCCAGCTCCTCCTGGGTGATTTCGTTCATGTAGCCCAGCACGTGCGACAGCACCGTGTCCGCGCGGTAGTTGCGGTGCGGCACGGGCACCACCTCCACGCCGTCCAGGATGTCGCGCCGGGCGTTGAGCCGGTCGTACTCGTCGCGCGTCAGGTCCACGCGCACCGGCACCGGCTGGAAGGGCGCGTTGCGGCGGCTTACGCGGACCAGGTCCTCAATCTTCTTGCGCTGCTCCGGGTCCCACTGGAGCAGCTCGCCCAGGCGCGGAATCACCTGCTCGAAGCAGTCCGTGCAGAAGGCCGGCGTGACGAAGGCGTCGAACGACGGACGGCTGTCCACCAGGATGGTGCCGCGCGCGTCCTTGATGACGCCGCGGTCGGCGCGCAGGCGCACCTCCTTCACGAAGTTCGCCACGCTCTTGGCGGCGTACTCGTCATGGCGGATGAGCTGGAGCCGGTACAGCTGGATGGCCAGCGCCACCAGGCCCAGCGACATGGCCAGGCCCAGCCACAGGAAGCGGCGCTTCAGGTCCCGGCCCGGAGTGGTGTTGCCAATGGTCGGAGGCGTCAACGAAGCAACCCCGCCGGGCGCTCCTGCGCCACTTCAAACCGCTTGAACAACGGGAAGAGCAACAGCGCCGCCACGCCCGTGAGCGCCAGCTGCACCGGCATGCCGGAGAGCAGCGGCGCCGTGGAGCCGTCCTTCAGCGTGAGCCACGTGAAGAACGTGGACAGCAGGCCGTGCCCCAGGTCCGCGCCCATGGCGAACAGCGCGAAGGCCACGGGCCCCCGCACGTCCACGAACGACGCCACCAGCCGGCCCACCAGGAAGGTGAACACCGCGAGGAACGTGAACAGGCCCGTGGGCTGGCCGCTCATCAGGTCCAGGAGGTAGCCCACCGCGAAGGCGGAGCACGCCCCTTCGGTGAGGCTCGCCCGGAGCGCGAGGAAGGCCACCAGCACCACCGTGACGTCCACGCGGCCCAGCACCAGCCCCGCCTGCTGGACGAACACCGACTCCAGCGTGAGCAGCACCAGCGCCAGGATGACGGTCACCAGGAACTTCATTTCTGCGTGCCCTCCGCGGTGGCCCCGCCGGGGGTGGTCATTTCACTGTACGGACTGCCCACCACCAGGACCTCCTCCAGCCGGCTGGTGTCCACAGCGGGCGTGATGTCCGCGCCCTGGAACATGCCGTGCTCCTTCTTCTCCAACTGCGTCACCCGCCCCACCACCAGCCCCGGAGGATAGATGCCATCCGTGCCGGAGGTGATGATGAGGTCGCCGTCCTCCACGTCTTCCGTGCGCAACATGTTCTCCAGCGTCAGGGGGCCGTTGCCCGCGCCCGCCGCCGTGCCTCGCGCCCGCGAGCGCTGCACCCGCACCGCCACCCGGCTCTGCGGATCCGTCACCAGCGCCACGTCCGCGTAGCCGCCCGTGGACCGGATGACCTGCCCGACGATGCCGTCCGGCGTCACCACCGACATGCCCCGGAACACCCCGTCCTTCTCCCCGCTGCTGATCCGCACCGACAAGAGCTTCGCCACCGGATTGACGCCCACCACGCGCGCCGGAATCTCCGGCCCGGGCGCGGCCTCCGCGTACGCCAGCAGCTTTCGCAGCCGCCCGTTCTCCGAGCGCGCCTCGCCCAGGGCCTGCACCGTCGCCCGCAGCTGCAGGTTCTCCAGGCGCAGCGCGTCATTGTCCTGACGGACGCCGCGCAGGTCCAGGTAGTTGCGCACCGCGGCCACGGCGCCGTCGATGCCAGCGGTGAGCCCCTGCTGCACGGGGGCCGTGAGCGCGATGACGCCCCGGTCGACGAAGTTCGGGTCGCGGCCCCGCCGCCCGCCCAGCAGGAAGGCGCCGAGCGGGTACAACAGGAGGGCGGCCACGAGGAGGAAGCGGCGGTACCGCTTGAGAAGAGACAGCACGGACGGGGGCTTTCCCGGGGTGGGCGCAGGACGCGGGTGGAAGGGGGAGAGGGTCGGGCTAAGCTGGCTGAATCGCTTGCATTTTCCGGTCTGTTGTCCTAGGCAGTCAAGGCCCGGATGAGGGGGTGTTGACACTCATGCATCCCCACCGGCCGGGCTACCAACAACACGGCGCCGCGAGACCTTCCGCAAGGTGATTCGCGGGCGCTTCCGACCGTGAAGTGACCACAATGGACGGTTTGAATCCCCGGAAGGTCTTCTCCCTCCTGTTCATCATCGGCATCGCCGTGGTGTTCACGCTCCAGTTCGGCCCTGGCAGCAACGGGTTCGCGGACTCGGGCAGCCAGGCGCCCACCGCCAGCGCGGTGGCCACGGTGAACGGCAAGGAGATTCCTGTACGCGACTTCAGCATGGCCTGGTCGCGGCAGATGAACTTCCTGCGCTCGCAGGGCAACCCCATCCCGGAGTCGGTGGCCCGCCAGTTCGGCCTGGACAAGCAGGTGCTCGACCGGTTGGTGAACGCGGAGCTGCTCGCCCAGTCCGCGGAGCGCCACGGCATCACCCCGTCGGATGAGGAGCTGCGCAAGCTCATCCACGAGAACACCGACTTCCACACCAAGGAAGGCGCGTTCGACTTCGCCCGCTACCAGCAGGTGCTGCGCGACTTCTACCGCCGCACGCCGCAGGAGTACGAGCAGGAGCTGCGCCGCCAGATGGCCGCCCAGAAGATGCTGGACGTGGTGCGCACGGGCGCCGTGGTGTCGGACGACGAGGTCCGCGCCCGCTACGAGAAGGAGGGCAACCAGGCGAAGCTGGTGTTCGCCCGCTTCCTGCCCACCATGTTCGCGGACAAGGTCCCCGCGCCCACGCCCGCGAAGCTCGCGGAGTTCCAGAAGACGCACGAGAAGGAGATCGCCGACTATTACGCGGCGAACAGCTTCGTCTACAACGTGCCGGAGCGGATCCGCGCCCGCCAGATCCTCGTGAAGGTGGCCCCGGACGCCACGCCCGAGCAGAAGGCCCAGGCGAAGGCGAAGGCGGAGGACCTGCGCAAGCAGGTTGAGGGCGGCAAGGACTTCGCCACGCTGGCGAAGGAGACCAGCGACGACACCGCCACCAAGGCGAAGGGCGGCGAGCTGGGCTGGGTGGAGCGCACCACGTGGGACCCGGCGCTGGCCGACGCGGCGTTCGCGCTGAAGGCGGGGGAAGTGACGCAGCCGGTGGAGTCCGCGCTGGGCGTGCACCTGGTGAAGGTGGAGGAGAAGAAGGACGCCCAGGCCAGGAAGCTGGAGGACGTGAAGGCTGAAATCGCCACCACCCTCTTCAAGCAGGAAGAGGCCAAGGGCCTGGCCAAGGCGGAGGCCGAGAAGGCGCTGGCGGCGGCGAAGGCCGGCAAGTCCCTGAAGGAGCAGTTCCCGGTCCCCGCCGGCCAGCAGCCCGCGCTGCTTCGCTTCGAGGCGGAGACCAAGCCGGAGGCCGTGGAGACGGACAGCTTCACCGCGCAGGGTGACTCCGTGCCGCACCTGGGTCCGGCGCCGGGCCTGGTGAAGGCCACCTTCGAGGCCAGCGGCCCGGTGGTGCTGGGCGAGGTCTTCACCGTGGGCGAGGCGAACATCGTCGCGCAGGTGGTGGAGCGCGAGAAGCCGGACACCGCGGGCTTCGACAAGCGCAAGGAGGAGCTGCGCACCCAGGCCCGTCAGGCCAAGCAGATTGAGCTGACGGAGTCCTTCCTCAAGTCGCTGAAGAAGAGCGGCAACGTCGTCACCAACACCGAGGCCATCGACTCGGTGCTGGGCTCCGCGGGGTAGTCACCCGCCGGAGCGGGCGTAGGGGACCTCCAACGGGGTCCCCTCCGCCGAAGGGGCCTCGGCGACGGCGATGCCGTCCCGGCCCCGGCCCTTGGCCGCGTACATGGCGAAGTCCGCCGCGCGGATGAGATCCGTGGAAGTGGTGGCGTGCTCCGGGAAGGAGGCCACCCCGACGCTCGCGGTGAGCGCCACGTCCAGCCCCTGCTCGCGCAGGAAGCGCTGGGCGCGGAACGCCTCGCAGATGCGCTGGGCGATGACCTGGGCCCCGGCCTTGTCCGTCTCAATCAACATCACCGCGAACTCGTCGCCGCCGTAGCGGAAGACGGCGTCCAGGTTGTGGCGGCCCAGGCTGATGAGCAGGTCCCCCACCTCCTTGAGCGTGGCGCTGCCCACCAGGTGCCCGTGCCGGTCGTTGATGGACTTGAAGTGGTCCAGGTCCAGGAACACGAGCGACAGCGGGTGGCGGAAGCGCGCCGAGCGCTTCACCTCCTGCTCCAGTTGCGCGCGCAGGTGCCGCGCGTTGAAGCAGCCGGTGTGCTCGTCCGTGATGGTGAGCTCCTGGACGCGGCGGAAGTTGCGCGCGTTCTCGATGGCGATGGCCGCGTAGTCCGCGATGGCGGACAGGGCGGTGAGGTCGTCATGCGTGAAGCCGGGCTCGGTGGGGCCGTTGACCAGCTCAATCACACCCAGCACGCGCTCGCGCGCCACCAGGGGCACGGCGAGCAGCGAGCGGGTGTGGAAGGCGGAGGCCTCGTCGAAGCGGGGCGCGAAGCTGGAGTCGCCGGCCACGTCGTGGACGAGCCTCGCGACGCCGGAGGAGAACACCGCCCCGGCGATGCCTTCCCCCGGGTTCAACTGGAGGGCCTTGAGCGCTTCGGCGCCCTCCCCCACGGCGATTTCGAAGTAGAGCTTTCCGCTGCGCTCGTCCTGGAGGATGAGCGACCAGTTGCGCGGCTTGAGCAGCGCACTGACCTTCTGCATCACCAGCGCGAGCACTTCGCGCAGCTCCAACGTGGAGGTCAACGCCTTGGCCATCTCGTTGTAGGCGGCCAGTTGCTCCACTGTCCGCTTCATGGCCGACAGGAGGTCCGCGGGGTTCATCGAGGTGCCCTCTGGAGCGCAAGTCTGCTAAGGCCCGCGAGCGCGAAACATCCCGCACCCGCCCATGGATCCAACCGCTCGCTTCGTTCTCGCCTCCGCATCGCCCCGGCGCAAGGATTTATTGGCCCAGCTGGGCCTTCGCTTCACCGTGGCGGCGGCGGATATCGATGAAACGCCGATGGCCGGAGAAATTGCGTCGAAGTACGTGCTCCGGCTGGCCGAAGAGAAGGCCCGCACGGTCGCCTCCCGACACCCGGACGCATGGGTGCTGGCCGCGGACACCACGGTGGCCCTGGGGTCGGAGCTCCTGGGCAAGCCCCGGGACGCGGCGGAGGCGCGGGAGATGCTCGGCCGGCTGTCCGGCCGGATCCATGAGGTCTTCACCGGTATCGCGGTGGCGGGCCGCGCCCAGGCCTCTCAGGTGGTGCGCACGCAGGTGACCTTTCGCACGCTCTCGCCAGATGAGATTGCCTGGTACGCGGAAACCGGCGAGCCCCTGGACAAGGCGGGCGCCTACGCCATCCAGGGCAAGGGCGGCTTCCTGGTGCAGGGCATCGAGGGCAGTCACTCCAACGTCGTGGGCCTGCCCCTGGGAGAGACGCTGGCGCTGCTCCAGCGCGTGGGCATGCCGCTGCCATGGACGGAAGGTCAGCGATGAGCAGCGTGGCGGACAATCTGGCGCGGGTGCGCGAACGCGTGGCGAAGGCCTGCGCGAGCGCGGGGCGGCCGGAGTCGTCGGTGACGCTGGTGGCCGTGTCCAAGCTCAAGCCCGCGGCGCTCATCCGTGAGGCGTATGCCGCGGGCCAGCGCGACTTCGGGGAGAACTACGCCCAGGAGCTGCGGGACAAGGCCGAGGAGCTCAAGGACCTGGACGGCCTGCGCTGGCACGCCATCGGGTCGCTGCAGACGAACAAGGTGAAGTACGTGGCCCGCGTCGCGCACGCCTTCCACGCGCTGGAGCGGCTGGACGTCGCCAGGGAGCTGTCCAAGCGGCGCGAGGGGACGGCTCCCCTGCCCTGCTACGTGGAGCTCAACCTGGGCGGCGAGGACACCAAGCACGGCCTCACGCCGGACGCGCTGGCCAGCTTCCTGTCGCAGGTGCGCGAGCTGCCGAACCTCCAGGTGGTGGGGCTGATGGCGCTGCCGCCGCCCACGGACGACGTGGCGCGGATGCGTGAGGGCTTCGCCCGGCTGCGCGAGCTGGCGCGGTCGCATGCGCTGACGGCCCTGTCCATGGGCACCACGCACGACTTCGAGCAGGCCATCCTGGAGGGCGCCACCGTCGTGCGCGTGGGCACCGCCATCTTCGGCGAGCGCGCCTGAAGTTCCGCTCACAGCTCCCGGAACCGCACCCGCCCCTCCTGGTTGATGAGCGCCTTGTACTCACAACCGCAGTAGTTGCAGCGCACCTCGTCCCCGTCGGTGAACGTCTCGTCCACGGGGTTGTTGGCGTTGCAGCCGGGGCAGTCGAACTCCTTCAACACGCGGCTGCCGCTGGCGCCCGACTCCTTGGCGAAGTCGTCGTCGTCGAACTGGAAGTCGTTGGCCATGGGCCCGGACGCTAGCACCGGGCGCGGCGTCCGGGTGGGGCCTGCTGAGCATCCAGGCGGGCGCGCCGGACTGTCCGCCATTTGTCAGGGGCCCTTGCGGGCGTGTACCCCTGCGGGCCGCCATTTCCGTCCCCTGTCAGTCTTTCGCAGGCGCGTCAGGAGGGCGGCCGGACGGCTTTGAATGCTGTCCCACGGCCGTCCGTCCTGGAAATGTCCGGTGGCGGGGGCGGTTGCGCAGCACGGTTGGCTTGGGCGGGCCGGCCACCTAACTTGCAAGCAAGGGAGCACACCCGATGCGCAGTCTGTCCAGGTGGGGGTTCACGGCGGCGGCGGTGGTGGGACTCATGGGGTCCACGCTGGCGCATGCCCAGGAGCCCACCGGCTCGGCGTTCGGCCCGGGTGAGCAGGCCCAGTACCGGGTGCGCTACCTGGGGCTGACGGCCGGCACGGCGACGGTGACGGTGGGCGCGCCCATGACGCAGTGGGGCCAGAGCGTGTGGCCCATCGTGTCCACGGCGAAGTCGGACGACCTGGTGGGCGTCTACCCCATCAAGAGCCGCTTCGTGTCGTACTGGAACGCGGGCAGCCAGCGGGTGGCGGGGAGCGATCTGCACTCGGAGGAGAACCGCAAGCGCCGCCGCCAGCGCATCCAGCTCACGGCGGACGGGGCGGGCGCGAAGGTCATCAAGCAGAAGGAGAGCGACGCGCCGCGCGAGTCCGAGCACACGCTGCCCGAGGGCACCATGGACGTGGCGGGCGCGACGTTCGCGCTGCGCGGCCAGGAGCTGGCGGTGGGCCGCTCCTATTCCTACCCGGTGTTCACCGGCAGCAAGCAGTTCACCATGAGCGCCACGGTGGAGGGCCGCGAGACGGTGACGACGCCTGCGGGGGCTCGGGACACCTTCAAGGTGCGCGTGCACACCGACTTCGGCGGCAAGCTGGAATCCAAGCGCGACATGGTGGCGTACCTCAGCGCGGATGCGCATCACGTGCCGGTGCGAATCGAAGCGGACTTCGCGCTGGGCACCGTCGTGGCGGAGCTCACGGATTACAAGCCGGGCCGCGTGGTGGCGGTGGCCCGGGCGGACAACTCGGTCGACTGAAGAGCGTCGTCCGCCAACCAGGGGAAGGCAGGGGGCATGGGCGTGGGTTGGGCATGGGCAGTGGCGGCGGCGCTTTCCGCCGCGCCGGGCGGCGTGCAGGTGGTGTCGCCGCTGGTGAAGGTGCGGCCGGACGCGACGCCCAAGGGCGCGAAGGAGGCCCGCCTCAGCGCGGCCCGGGGTGAATGCGAGGGCACGCAGCTGGTGCTCCCCCAGGGCGTGACGCGCGTGACGATGAAGCCGCTGGCCCTCAAGGGGCCGGGCGCGCCGCTCACCGTGGACGCGTGGCGCGAGGCCTACCTGGACGTGAAGACGCCCTCCAACGGCGAGGGCAGGACGGGCCCGTGGCCCGACGCGCTGGTGCCCCTGTCCGCGCCCGCCAATCCCAGACATCCGACGGTCGTCTACGTGGAGGTCTGCGTTCCCGCGAAGCAGGCCCCGGGCACCTATACGGGGAGCCTGAGCGCGGCGGTGGATGGCAAGGAGCTGCCGGCCGTTCCCTTCAGCGTGGAGGTGCAGCCCTTCGAGCTCCCCGCGACGTCGTCCTTGCCCAACAGCTTCGGCATCTCGCTGTACAGCATCGCGAAGGGGCACGGCATTCCGGCGGAGTCGCCGGAGGCGAAGGCGCTCCTGCGCGAGTACGGCAAGGCGCTCCTGGAGCACCGCGTGAGCGCGCACGGCATGGGCATGGACCCGCCGCCGGTGAAGTTCCAGGACGGCCGCGCGGTGCTGGACTGGACCGCGTACGACGCGGAGATGGCGCCCTTCCTGGACGGCAGCGTGCTGCCCTCCGGCGCGCGCTTCACCACGGTGGACGTGCGTGACAACCGCAAGGCCTCCACGGACGCGGAGAAGTCCGCGTACTACCGCGCGTTCCAGAAGCACTTCGCGGACAAGGGCTGGAAGGCGCAGCTCTTCTTCTACGCCAAGGATGAACCCAAGCCCGCGGACTTCCCGCTGGTGAAGGCGCAGTCCAAGCGCGTGCGCGACGCGGGGGCGGACATCCCGGTGCTCGTCACCACGTCGTTGAACCCGGCGCTGCTGGGGTCCGTGGACATCCTCACGCCCATCATCAACTGCTTCTACCCGCGCGAGGGCCCGCAGACGTGCCACCACGTGGCCAACGCCGCGACCGCGCGCACGAAGCTGGGCTCGCGCGCGAAGGTGTGGTGGTACCAGAGCTGTATGGCCCATGGCTGCACGGGCGGCCCGCCTGAGGACAAGGCGCTGGACAAGGCGTACAGCGACTGGGCCTCGTACATGGTGGACCACCCTGCCCCGCTCAACCGCGCCATGGGCCCGCTGGCCTTCGAAAGCGGCGTGGACGGTGAGCTCTATTTCGACACCGTCTTCGCCTACAACACGAAGAAGGATGTCTGGACGGACCTCTTCGAGTTCGGCGGCAACGGCGACGGCACCCTCTTCTACCCGGGCACGCCCGCGAAGCTGGGGGGCACGGAGCACCAACCCGTGGTGTCCCTGCGGCTGAAACACATCCGTGACGGCCTGGAGGACTACGAATACCTGCGCCTGCTCACCTCGCTGGGCGATGGCGCCTTCGCGAAGGCAGCGGCGAAGCGGCTGGCGAAGTCCGGTTACGAAATCTCGCGCGACCCTGCGGAGTGGGAGGCGGTGCGCAAGGAAGTGACCGAGCACATCGTGAAGCGTCAATCGGCTGAACAAGCGAAGCGCTCCGGACGTCGGACTTCCGGGGGAACCCCGTAGTCACTCCCCCCTGGGAGGAAGCAGAATGAAACCCATGCGCACCCTCGTCGCGGCCTGCCTCGCCTTCAGCGCCCTTGGCGCCATCCCGGGTCAGGCCCAGGAGGCCCCGCCCCGTCCATTGACCCTCCAGCGTCCGCCCATCTTCCCGGCGCCAGCGGACTCCGCCGCCCCGGAGAAGCCGGCGGCGAACGCGGAGAACACCGGAGATGCCTCCGCCGCCCCGGCGCCCAACGAGCCCGTGGTCGCGGTGAAGCCGTGTGAGCAGGGCCTGCCCGTGCTGCGCTCGCCGCTGGCCTTCAAGCCGGGGGAGCTGCTCGAGTTCGACATGGACGCCATGGGCGCGAAGGCGGGCAAGCTCACCATGCGCGTGCAGCGCCCCGCCAACGGCTCGCTGCCGGTGCTGGTGGAGGCGCAGACGAACACGCTGTTCTCCAAGGTGCGCCGGGTGCGCGGCAGCGCGACCAGCTACCTGAACCCCAAGACGCTGCGCCCCTCGCGCTACACCGAGGAGGCCGTGGAGAACGAGCAGCGCCGCAAGGTGAACGTGGACTTCGGCGCGCAGGACAAGAGCGTCAAGGTGGACTACCAGATTGGAGACCGCCCCAAGGGCCACTTCAACTACGCCTTCGACAAGGACGGCCTGGACGTCGCGGGCGCCATCTACCTCATCCGCCAGCTGCCCCTGAAGAAGGACCTGCCGGTGTGCTTCGACGTGTACGGCATCCGCCGCATGTGGCGCATGACGGCCACCGTGGTGGATCGCGAGCACGTGTCGCTGCCCCTGGGCGAGTTCGACGCCTGGCACCTGGCCGGCACCGCCGTGCGCCTGGACCGGCCGTCGCAGACGCGCGACGTGCACGTGTGGATCACCGACGACGACCGCCGTCTCCCGCTGGCCGCCGTGGGCGCCATCGACCTGGGCGCGGTGCGGCTGACGCTGTCCGGCGTGAAGCGCCCCGGAGAAAAGCCCATGGAGGCGCAGGGCAAGGAAGATCTCAAGTGGTGACGCGGGGTTGAGCCCCCGCCCCGGGCCCGCCTCCCACTGGGAGCGCGGGCTTTTCATTGGCCAAAAATTGAGAATGACTTGCAAAGTTAAAAAACCGAACGCAGGGTGCTCGCGTCGGACCTGGCGGCGGTGGTGCGCGCGGACGTGCGGCGCTTCGAGGGCTTCCACTTCGGCGTGTCCGCGTACTACGGCGGCACCACGCGCAACCGGCCCAAGCCGGACCGGGTGAAGACGTGTGACGACGCGAACCCCAACGTGGTGGCGCCGTGTGGCTACGTGAGCGCGCCCCTGTTCATCGCGGACGCGCACCTGTCGGTGAACCGCGACCGGTAGCATGCGCACGCGATGGTGATGCTCGGCCACCTGGGCAACGCCGGGGCGGTGTCCGCGCGCAATGCGCGTCTGTCCAACCTGCTCGACGTGCTGCGCACGCCGGTGGCCGACAACGCCCTCTCCGCATGGGGTGAGCTGGGCTACGACATCGCACCCTGGCTGGGGCTGGACGGCAACCACCGGCTGGAGCCGTACGTCCGCATCGACTACATGGATTCGCAGTTCAAGCCTCGCCCGGAGCTGTTCGACAACCTCGCTTCGAGCGCACCGTCTACACGGTGGGCACCAGCTACACGCTCGCGGGGCTCGCAGTGCTGAGGCTCGACTTCAGCCAGCGGCGCATGGGCAGCGCCGCCTTCTGTCCGGAGAACGCGCTCCGGATGTCGACGGGTTTTGTCTACTGATTCCCCCCGACTGTCTCAACCGCTGTCGCAAAAGAAAGGCATTGAAGGCCCCCCATGGTGGCGCACGGCGCCCCTGTGGGGCCTGGGGCTGACGCAGATGGTGCTTCCGTACTCGGGCTACCTGCACGATGGGCGGGCCCGGACGCTGGAAGAGGCCGTGCTGTGGCACGGCGGTGAGGCGGAGCGGGCGCGGGAGGGGTTCCGCAACCTGTCCGCCAACGACCGGGACGCGCTGGTGCGCTTCCTCCGGTCGCTGTAGCGCCCGGCCTCAGCCGTGGCGGATCATCCCGGCCGCCTGCGACAGGCGGCGGCGCAGCTGCGTCACCACCTCGTGCAGGTCCTCCAGGCGCTGGAGCACGTGCAGGTTCTCGCCCGCGTTCATCAGGGCGACCGGCGTCAGCGTCTCGCGGTGGAGGGCCAGGAGCAGGTCGTAGAAGTGCGCCTGCACGTCGCCCAGGGCATCCAGGCCTTCACGGAGGTCGTCCTCCACGAAGTCCAGGAGGACGGCGGCGTCCTCGCGAGCAGGCAGCGTCCGGGCGAGACGCTCCACCGCCCCGCGGACGGGGTCGCTACGGCGCAACATCGCGGGGGTGGCGAGGGCTGCGACGGGAGGGGGCATGCCCAGGACGCTACAGGTCCGTAGCGGCCGGTCAATTTTCCCACCCCCTGCCCGCCGGTGCGAAGGGGCGCCCCGTCAGAGGCGCGCCTCGCGAACCTGTCCGACTGTCGGACAGGTTTGAAGCGAGCCGGCCAGGCAGGTGGACAGCCTCCCTGGCCGGGCCTGGCGCCGCTCCCCATTCCAGTCAGGGTCGCGGCGTCGTCGTGGCGCTCCCTCAGCGCGCGGGCCCCGCGACACCGCCTGCCGGGGCCGGGGCCGCCGCGGGAGCCGCGGGCGCGGCGTTGGCCGGGGCCGGGGTGGCCGGCAACGCAATGCCCGGCGAGGCGTTGAGTGGCGCGGGCGTGCCCACGAGCGGCGTCGGCGCACCGGTATTGAGCGGCGCGGGCGTGCCCACGAGGGGCGGCGTCGGCGTGCCGGAGGACTGCGCCAGCGGCGGCACCGTGGCGGGGATGCCCGGGCTCACCTGGGTGGTGCCCAGGAAGTTGTTGAAGTCCGGCGCGGATATCTGCGGCGCGGTGAAGCCCCCCACGGACACGCTCGCCACCGTCGGCGGCGTGGCGAAGGTCCCCTGCCCCACCAGGGCCGGGGAACCCGGCGACACACCCGACACCACCGGGGGCGGATTGGTCGGCGCCGAGGGCGCGAAGGTCCCGCTGAACGTCGTAGGCCCCTCCGCGGGCACTGCGGTCGCCGAAGGCAGGTTGGCCGTCCCCACCGTGCCGCTCCCCGGGGTCACCGCGGTGGGAGTCGTCCCCGTCGTGGTCGCGACGCCCGTCGTCCCCGCCGTGCCGCTGCCTCCCGTGCCCTGCGCGAAGTGTGGCGGGGACATGGGCGCCACCGCCGCCGGGAACGCCGTGGGCAGCACCGGCGTCAGCGTCCCGAGCGCCGAGGGCAACTCACCCGTCGTGGGCACCACCGCCAGCGACGGCACCCGCGCCCCCTCCACTTCGATGGACACGTTGTCGTAGAGGAACTGGATGAACCCGCGCGGCTCCGCTTGCGGCGGCAGGTTCCACACCACCACCACCAGTTCCGTGTCCCCCGGCCGCGCTTCACGCAACAGCCGCGTCGTGTCGTCATCCGAGTACGTGCCCGCGTCCAACGCCGCCGCGTGCACCAGCGCGGAGTCCGTCAGCAGCGTCCCGTTGCGCCACACGCTGCCAATGCCCCAGACGGCCATCGCCGCGTGCGCACGCGTCGTGGCGCGCCAGCCAATGCCTGTCTCACCGTAGATGGGCGTGCCCATCAGCACCCCGCCCTCGATGAGGTGCGGCGGCGGTGGGGGGAGCGGCCCGGCGGGCGCCCGGGACATCGCCTGAACGGGCGGGAAGCCCGCTTGCGTCAGCTCCACGCGGTACTCGGTGCCACCCACGCGCAGGCTCGCGGAGAGCTGCGCCTTGTCGCCGAAGGTCGCGTTCGCGACGCCGATCCGGTCCTGCACGGAGAGCGACGCCCGCCCCGTGCCGCGCTCGGTCAGGTCACCGAATGGAAGCGTACCCTGGAAGAAGTAACCGTCCGGCTGCTCGGTCCTCGCGCTGGCCTCCCGGCCCTCGAACGTGACCCCATCGCCCCCTGGCGCCGCCGCCAGGACACCGGACAGCAAGATGCTCGTGATTGGACCCGCCATCGACGCTGCCTCCCTTGAACTTGAAGGTAGGCAGCGGAGCGGGCCGTGGCACGCCCCGGGACTAAATCAGACCGCGGGCGCGGCGGATCTGCTCGACCGTCTTGTTGTACTCGATGTCGAAGGCGCTCGTGCCTTCCTGCAGGTGCTTCAGCCGCGAGCGGGCCTCCCGGTCGATCTCGTCATCGACGTCCAGGTGCTTCTTCATGCCCTGGAACATCTTCTGACGCAGCACGTTGTCGGGGGAGTAGACCTCCTCGACGTTCCGGCTGATGAGGAGGAACTCAATCATCTGGTTGATGACGTACTCGATGCCCTCGTCCCCCATCTTGAAGCCGCGCACGTCCGCCATCTCGCGCTTCACCTGGTTGAACTTGGAGTAGTCATATCCCCGACGCTCCAGGGCCTCGCGCGTCGCCTGGTTCACACGCTCTTCGTTGGCGAGGTACTCGCGCATGATGGCGGAGAGATCCATCTCGGCGTCGGCCACGCGCATCGGCTCCACCTCGATGTCCCCGTCCTGCATGAGCTGCTGAATGGCCTCGCGCGAGATGATCGGGATCACCTTCGGATACAGCCTCATGTCGGTCCCTCGTCCTCTTCAAACGTGCTCGGATCTTCAACCGCTATAAATCAGCGCCGAGCATGGTCGCAATGAAAAACCCTAGGAACGTCGCGGGTTCCAGCGGCCAGTCCCCCCGGCGTCCGAAGCGGAACTTAATCATGCCGCACCGGGTGGCGACCCTCCATCCGCTTTTTCGTGCACGGGTTCGGAAGCGTCATCCAGGGACGCCTCGCGCACGGGGTCCTCGGTGTCGTCCTCGGGGTCGCCATGAAGGCCCGCGTGGACGCGCTCGGCCATCGCCGGGCCCACGACCTCGGTCAGCTCCTCGATGCTGGCCTCGCCCACCCGCTTGAGAGAACCGAAGTGGCGCAGCAACATCTTCCGCCGGCCCTCGCCCACGCCGGGAATGTCCTCCAGCGCCGAGCGCAAGGAACTCTTGCGCATGGATTTGCCCTGGAAGGTGATGGCGAAGCGGTGCGCTTCGTCCCGCATGCGCGTGAGCATGAACATTTCCGCTGAATTCTGCGGCAGGACGATGGGGTCCTTGCGGCCCAGGACGAAGACGCGCTCGGGGCTCTTCGCGCTCTCCGCGTCCCGGTCGAAGACCTCCTGATCGCGGCTCTTGGCCAGGCCCACCACGTCCACGCCCTCCACGCCCAGGTCCTTCATGGCCGCGTGGGCGCTGGCGAGCTGGCCCTTGCCGCCGTCGATGACGAGCAGGTCCGGCAGGTCGTTGTCCTCCAGACCGCGCTTGAGCCGCCGGGTGATGACCTCGTACATGCTGGCGAAGTCGTCCTGCTTCTCCACCGTTTTGATCTTGTATTTGCGGTAGCGCGACTTGTCCGTCTCGCCGTCCGTCACGGCCACCTGCGACGCGACGATGGAGGAGCTCTGGAAGTGGGAGATGTCGTAGCACTCCATGCGACGCGGGAAGTTGCGCAGGCCCAGCTTGGACTGGAGCCGTGACAGGACCGTGTCGGTTTCGTCCTTGGTGCGCTTTCTCTCCACGAACGCCTGCTCCGCGTTCTTCACCGCCATGTTCACCAGCTCATGCTTCTCCCCGCGCTTGGGGACGAAGACGCGCACGCGCTCGCCCTTGCGCTCCGTGAGCAGGGCCTCCAGGCCGTCGGTGCCGTCGCCGGGCTCCAGGGGCAAGAGGACCTCCTCGGGCACGAAGCCACCCTGGTCGTAGTAGAGGTTCACGAACGAGGCGAGCAGCTCGTCGTCCGGGAACTCCTGGCTGCCGAAGGGGAAGGCCTGGCCGCCGTTGAGCCGGCCCTGACGCACGTGCAGCACGTAGAACAGGATGCGGTCGCCCTCGCGGAACAGGGCGAACACGTCCTGATCCTTGAAGTCGGTGGTGGCCACCTTCTGGCGCTCCAGGCTGCGCTCGATGGCGAGCAGCTGGTCGCGCACCCGCGCGGCCTCCTCGAACTTCAGCTCCATGGACGCGCGCTTCATCCGCGCGCGCAGCCCTTCGATGAGCTGCCCCGCCTTGCCCTCCAGGAACATGGCCACTTCGTCCACGCTCTTGCGGTACTCGTCCGGGGGCACCGGATGGACGCACGGAGCCGGGCACCGTCCGATTTGATACAGCAGGCACGGCCGCTTGCGGTTGGCGAGCACGTGGTCCGTGCAGGTGCGCAGGCGGAAGAAGCGGTTGATGAGCCGCAGCGTTTCGCGGATGGCGCCCGCGCTGGAGTACGGGCCGAAGTAGCGCGCGCCGTCCTTCTCGTACTTGCGCACCACCTCCAGCCGGGGGAACGGCTGGGTGCGGTCCAGGCGCAGGGAGATGAACTGCTTGTCGTCCTTGAGCAGGACGTTGAAGCGCGGCTTGTGCTTCTTGATCAGCTCGTTTTCAAGAAGGAGGGCCTCCTTCTCGTTGTGGACGAGCACCGTCTCCAGGTCGCCCAGCATCGTGTCCAGCAGGGACACGAAGACGCGGGTGTCGCCGGAGCGGTTGAAGTAGCTGCGCACGCGGCTGCGCAGGTTGATGGCCTTGCCCACGTAGATGATGGTCCCGCGCTTGTCCTTCATCAGGTACACGCCGGGCTCGGTGGGCAGCGCGTCCAGCTTCTCCTGCAGCCGGATGTCCATGGCGGGGCCTCGCTAGTTCTTGCGTGACCGAGAACGGGCCGCGGGCTTCGCCGCGCCGGAGGAACCGCCAGAAGAACCGCCACCCGATGCGGAGGGACGTCCGCGTCCACGCCCCTTCTTCGGCGTGGTGCCGGGCTGATCCGCGGCCTTGGCCGGCGCGCGCAAGAGCGAACGCGAGGCGGGCTTGAGCCCCAGGTCCATGTCCTTGAGCAGCTGGACGCGGTCGCGGAACTCAGCGGCCTTCTCGAACTGCATCTCGTCCGCGGCCTTGAGCATGTCGGCGGTGAACTCCTTGATGAGGCGCTGGATCTCCTTGGGCTCCAGGAGGTCGTTCTCCCCTTCCGCCGCCATGGGCAGCGCGCCCGCGCCCGCGTCGTAGTCCGGGATGTTCTCCGTGAAGTCGGTGATGTTGCTCTTCACCGACCGCGGCGTGATGCCGTGTTCCTTGTTGTACGCGCGCTGGATGTCGCGGCGGCGGGCCGTCTCCTCCATGGCGCGCTTCATGGAGTCGGTCATCTGATCCGAATACATGATGACGCGCCCGTTCACGTTGCGCGCCGCGCGGCCAATGGTCTGGATGAGCGACACGTGGCTGCGCAGGAAGCCTTCCTTGTCGGCGTCCAGGATGGCCACGAGCGACACCTCCGGGATGTCCAGGCCTTCACGCAGCAGGTTGATGCCCACGAGCACGTCGAACTCGCCCCGGCGCAGGTCGCGGATGATGGCCATGCGCTGGATGGCGTCGATGTCCGAGTGCAGGTAGCGGACCTTCACGCCCACGTCGCTGTAGTACTCGGTGAGGTCCTCCGCCATGCGCTTGGTGAGTGTCGTCACCAGCACGCGCTCGTTGCGCGACACGCGCACGCGGACCTCTTCCAAGAGGTCGTCCACCTGGTTGCCGGCGGGGCGCGTCTCCACCTCCGGGTCCGTGAGGCCGGTGGGGCGGATGATCTGCTCCACCACCACGCCCTTGGACTTCTGCAGCTCGTACTCGGCGGGGGTCGCGGAGACGAAGACGGCCTGGGGGACCATCTCCTCGAACTCGACGAACTTCAGCGGCCGGTTGTCCAGCGCGCTGGGCATGCGGAAGCCGAAGTTGACCAGCGTCTCCTTGCGGGCGCGGTCGCCGCGGTACATGGCGCCAATCTGGGACACCGTCTGATGGCTCTCGTCGATGAGCACCAGCAGGTCGCGCGGGAAGTAGTCGATGAGGCACGGGGCCGCTTCCCCCGGCGCGCGCCCGGTGAAGTGGCGCGAGTAGTTCTCGATGCCGTTGCAGTACCCGACCTGTTCAATCATCTCCAGGTCGAACATGGTGCGCTGCTCCAGCCGCTGCGCCTCCAGCAGCTTGCCCTCCGCCTTGAACTTCTGGAGCTGCTCGGCCAGCTCCTCGCGGATGGTGCGCATGGCGTTCTGGCGCGCGTCGGCTCCGGCGACGTAGTGGCTGGCGGGGAAGATGACGATCTTCTCCAACTGGCCCAGCGTCTGGCCGCGCAGCGGGTCGAACTCGGTGATGCGCTCCACCTCGTCGCCGAAGAAGCTGACGCGCACGGCGCGCTCTTCCTCGTAGGCGGGGAACACCTCCACGGTGTCACCGCGGGCGCGGAAGGTGCCGCGGTGGAAGTCCAGGTCGTTGCGCTCGTACTGGGCCTCCACCAGCTTGCGCATGAAGCCGTCGCGGCCCATCTCCTCGCCCACGGCGGCGCGGATGGCCAGGTCCACATAGCTGCGCGCGGCGCCCAGGCCGTAGATGCAGGACACGCTGGCCACGATGATGACGTCGTTGCGGGTGCGCAGGCTGTGCGTCGCCGAGTGGCGCATCCGTTCGATGTTGTCGTTGATGGACGAGTCCTTCTCGATGAAGGTGTCCGTCGACGGGACGTAGGCCTCGGGCTGGTAGTAGTCGTAGTACGAGACGAAGTACTCGACGGCGTTGTTCGGGAAGAGCGCCTTGAACTCGCCGTACAGCTGCGCCGCCAGCGTCTTGTTGTGCGCGATGACCAGCGAGGGGCGCTTCACGTTGGCGATGAGGTTCGCCATCGTGAACGTCTTTCCCGAGCCGGTGACGCCCAGGAGGGTCTGGTAGCGGTCGCCGCGAAGCAGGCCCTCGGTCAGCTCTCCGATGGCCCTTGGCTGGTCGCCCTGCGGCTTGTGCTCACTGACGAGTTCGAAGTCCGGCATAGAGGACAGATCTAACATCCCCGCTGCCTGTGTACTGAACCTTCGTGCATGTCCGTCCAACAAAGGACGGGGCCCCCTCCTACTTCGCGGGCGGGGCCTTCAGTGCCTCCAGGGACTTCAGGCGAGCGGCCTCGAACTCGTCCCCCTTGTTCCACACCGGCATGGCCGGGGCCTTCGCCACCTGGGCACCCACCAGGAAGAAGAGCCGGGTGTCCTCCACGGCGCCTGAGAGGTCCCACTCCGGGCGGACCTCGTCGGAGGGCTGGTGGTAGTGCTTCGCCTCCCACTGGCCGCGCTGCTCCTTGCCCCACCCTTCTGGCCGGCCGATGAAGTCCATGCCGCTGCCGAAGTAGGCGGCGGGGATGCCCTGCCGCGCGAAGTTGAATTGATCCGAGCGGTAGAAGAACCCGCGGTCGGAGAGCTGATCCGCCTTCACCGTGCGCCCTTGCGTCTTCGCCATCGCGGTGACGAAGGTGTCCAGGGACGACTTGCCCAGGCCGATGACGGTGATGTCGCGCGTGCGGCCCAGCACGTTGCCGCCGTCCACGTTGATGTTCGCGGCGATGCGGCCCGGAGGCATCGGAGGATGCGCCGCGAGGTACGCGGAGCCCAGGAGGCCGTACTCCTCCGCGGCCACCGCGGCGAAGAGGATGGAGCGGCGCGGCGGCGTGGGCAGCGCGGTGAAGGCGCGGGCCACGGACAGCATCGAGGCCACGCCGGCCGCGTTGTCCAACGCGCCGTTGTAGATGACGTCCTCACCGGGCTTGCCGTCGTCCTTCTTGCCCAGGTGATCATGGTGCGCGCTGTAGAGCACCACTTCCTTCGCCAGCGTGGGGTCGCTGCCGGGCAGCAGGCCCAGCACGTTCGCGGTGGGCCGGCGGCGCACCTCGTTGGTGAGGCCCAGGGACACCTTCACGCCCAGCGGCACCGGGCGGAAGTCGCGCTTCTGGGCGGCGGCGCGCAGCGCGTCCAGGTCCTGCCCCGCGAGCTTCATCACCTGCTTCGTGGCGTCCTCGGTCGTCCACGCCTTCACCTGGAGGCGGGGCGCGTCGCCCGCGGGCAGTTCGAACTGCTCGCCGGTCCACGACGTGCGCACCACCTGCCACGGGTAGCCCGCGCTGGGCGTGGTGTGGATGATGATGGCGCCGGCCGCGCCCGTCTTCGCCGCCTGCTCGTATTTGTAGTCCCAGCGGCCGTACCAGAGGCGCGCCTTGCCGCCGAAGAGGCGCGGGTCGTCCTCTGGATCATTGTTGAGGATGACCAGCGTCTTGCCCTTCAGGTCCGCGCCCTTGAAGTCATCCCACTGGTACTCCAGCGCGACGATGCCGTAGCCCACGAACACCAGCTCGGACGCGTCCAGCTTCGCCTCCGGCGCCTGCACGCCGGACACGGCGATGAAGTCCTCGCGCGGCTGGAGCTCCACGCGGCCCGCCTTGGCCTGGAAGGTCATGGTGCCGGGGCGGCTGTGGATGCCCATCAGGTCGAAGCGCTGGAAGTAGCTGCCGTCCTCCGCGCCCGGCTTGAGGCCCAGGCCCTCGAGCTGCGTGGCGATGTACTCCTGCGCCAGCGCGTCGCCGCGGGTGCCAGGGCCGCGGCCCTCCAGCAGGTCGCTCGCGAGGAAGCGCACGTGCGCGCGCAGGAGGTCCGCGGTGATGGCCTGTTCGGCCGTCTTCTCCTGCGGCGTGACGGAGGGCGCGCCCGCCGCGAGAACGGACGCCGAGCACAGCGAGACGAACAGCGCGGGGAGGAGCCTCATGGGCCCGTGCGTAGCATGGCCGCACGGGCGCCCCCCAGCGGGTTTTCAGGAGGCCGGTGCCGCCACCTTCCAGGAGGTGCCGGCAGGCGTGTCCATGATGTCCACGCCCAGGGTCTTGAGGGCGCCTCGCACCTGGTCCGCCTTCGCGAAGTCCTTCGCGGCGCGCGCGGCGGTCCGCTCGGCGAGCAGGCGCTCCACCTCCGCCACGTCGATGCCCCGCTCGCGCACCGCGCGGTCGCGGCGGCGCAGGAGCCACGCGCCCGGGTCGTCCTCGAAGAGGCCCAGGACTCGGGACGTCTCACGCACCTGCTCACGCAGCGCCTGGAGCGTGCGGCCCACCAACGGCTTGTCCTTCACGGGCGGCTTGTCGGTGAGCTCGTTCATGAAGCCGAAGAGCCCGGACAGCGCGCCCAGCGCGCCCGCGGTGTTGAAGTCGTCGTCCATGGCGGACTCGAACTCCGTGAGGAAGCGCGCGGGCTCGCCGTGCAGGGGGCCCTTGCCGAAGTCCTTGCCCGCCACGCGCTCGTCCACCTTGCGCAGTGTTTCGTAGAAGTACTCCATGCGCCCTTCCGCGTCCTGGAGCGCCTTCTCCCCGAAGTTGAGCGGGTGGCGGTAATGCGTGGAGAGGAAGAAGAAGCGCAGGGCCTCCGCGTCCACCTTGGCGAGCGCATCGCGCAGGCGCACCACGTTGCCCAGCGACTTGGACATCTTCGCGCCTTCCAGGTCCAGGAAGCCGCAGTGCATCCAGTACTTCGCCATCGTCTGGCCGGTGGCGGACTCGCTCTGGGCGATCTCGTTCTCGTGGTGGGGGAAGATGAGGTCCAGCGCCCCGCCGTGGATGTCGAACGTGCGCCCGAGGAACTTCTCGCTCATCGCGGAGCACTCGATGTGCCAGCCCGGACGGCCCTTGCCCCACGGGCTGTCCCACGACGGCTCACCGGGCTTCGCCGCCTTCCACAGCGCGAAGTCCAGCGGCTGGCGCTTGAGGTCGCCGGGCTGCACGCGCTCGCCCTGGCACAGGTCGTCCAGGTTGCGCTTGGACAGCTTCGCGTAGTCCTCGTCCTTGTCGACGGCGAAGTACACGTCGCCCTTCGCCTCGTAGGCGTAGCCCTTGTCCACGAGCGTCTGGATGATGGCGACGATCTCCGGGATCGTCTCGCTCACGCGCGGGGACACGTCCGGTTCGCGCAGGTGCAGCGCGCGGGCGTCCTCGCGGAAGGCCTCCACGAAGCGCGAGGCCAGGTCCACCGGCGCTTCGCCCGTTTCGTGCGCGGCCTTGATGATCTTGTCGTCGACGTCCGTGTAGTTGCGCACGTACGTCACCTTGAAGCCCCGGTAGCGCAGGTAGCGGACCACCACGTCGAACGACGTGAAGGTGCGCGCGTTCCCGATATGGATGTAGCTGTAGACCGTGGGCCCACAGACGTAGACCTTCACTTCGCCGGGCACGAGCGGCTCCAGCGGCTCCTTCTGCATGGACATCGTGTTGAAGAGCCGGATGGATGGGGGGGCCACGGTGGAGGGTCCTCCTTTGGGAACAGGGCGGGCGCGGCACTTGCGCAACGCGATACACACTCTAGGATCCCGGGTCCCACACAGGCCAGCACTTGGCGTTGGAAGCGTCGGATAGGGAGAATCGCCGCATGGCTCCGCCGAATCCGAAGCGTCCGCCGCGCCCTCCCCGCCCTCCAGGGCAGCAGGCGTCGTCGGATGACCCGTCGGAGGAGCTCCCGTTCGACGACGACGAGGTGGCCCCCCTGCAGGCGGATGATCCGCGCCCGCAGCGAGTGCCCCAGTACCCGGCGGGCCCCCGGAAGGCGAAGCGGCGAGGGCCGGGCGAGCGCAGCCGGTCCGACCGCGAGCTGTCGCCCCGGTATGACTGGGCGATGGAGTATTCGGACCCGGGCCTGACGCCCGCGTTCGTCTACGTGGAGCGCGGACCGGGCGCCGGGCAGCTCGTGCCGCTGCGTCAGGGTTCCATCACGCTGGGGCGGTCCTCCACGTCGGACCTGCGGCTCCAGCATGCGTCCATCAGCCGGCGCCATGCGCAGCTGACCCGGCGGGGCAACGTCTTCACGGTGCGCGACCTCGGCAGCCAGAACGGCACGTTCGTCAACCGCCTGCGCATCAAGGGCGAGGTGGAGCTCCAGCCCGGGGATGAGCTGAGCCTGGGCAACGCGACCTTGCGGCTGCGCGGTTCGGGGTCCGGGCCGACGATGAGCCGGACGGCGCTGGATCCGCTGCGGCCTCGCACGGCGAAGCGGCGGCTGAACGGGGTCGCCGTGGCGGTGGCCGCGGCGGTCGTGGGCTCCGCGGCCGCGGCGTTGATCAGCATGGTGGCCATGCGCATGGGGGACTGGACTCCCGCGCGGGCTCGGGCGGAAGGTGCGCCCGCGAAGGCCCCCGGGACTCCGGCGACGCCCGCGAAGGAGGCCCAGGAGACCGAGGCGGCGGCACCCGCGAAGGAGGCGCCCTCGAAGGGTTCGAGTGACGGGAGCCCGGGAGCGGCGAAGGTCCTCAGCGCTTCGGACATCGCGCGAAGGGCTCAGTCGAGCCAGCTGACTCCGAGCACCGGGGCGACCACGAAGGACGCGGCTCCGAGCGCACTGGAGGTCGCGAAGGGTACGGGGACCGCGAAGGCGGGAGAACCCCATCCGGGCGCTTCGGTCGTTGCCGCGTCCGGACGGAAGGCGAGTCCCTCGACCGAGCCGTCAGGGCTTCCGGACGAGGGCCAGCGCGCGGACATCCTCGCTCGCTACGAATCCGGTGACGTCACAGGGGCGTTGGCCCAGGCGAAGCGCGCGAACCTCGCCCCCCTGGTGCAGCAGCTCACCCGCTTCCAGACCGCCGAAGCCGCGGCCCGGGCCGCCCTGGCGCAGCAGGACCGTCCCCGGGCGCTCGATGCGCTCATTGCCGCCGTGCGGGCGGACGGGGAGCTGTCCCAGGGCTGGAGCCGCCAGGGCATCAGCCTCCGCCGCCAGCTCGCCGGAATGTACGTGCGCACGGGACAGGAGGCCGTCCGCGCCCAGCGCTTCGCGGACGCCCGCGCGGCCTTCACCACGGCCCTCCAGTACGACGCGGACAACGCAGAGGCACGGTCTCAGTTGGCGGCACTGCCCACCCAGGCGCCTTGATTGAGCAGTCCCGCCGGGCGCCACGGATGCGGGCCATTGCGCCCGGCCTCCTGATACCCCGGTCGCCCACCGCCCTCCCCGATGCGGTTCTCCAAAACCTGTCGGACAGTCGGACAGGTTTCCACCGCTCGGCTGGGGTGGAGGCCCCGGCCTCGGGGCTCCAAAACGTGTCCGACTGTCGGACAGGTTTCCGCGGCTCGGCTGGGGTGGAGGCCCCGGCCTCGGAGCACCAAAACGTGTCCGACTGTCGGACAGGTTTCTTGGCCCGGCTGGGGCGGAGGCCCTCCGGCCTCGGGGGTTCAAAGTTGCCCGACAGTCGGACGGGTTCCCGCTGCTCGGGCGGCGAGGGCGCCCTCGGCCATGGCCCCCTGAACCTGTCCGACAGGCTCGTGCGGCGCGGAGCGGATGGGAGTCCGAGGAGGCCTGGCGCGTGCCGGGCTCCAGAAATACGACGCCCCGGATTCCATCGAGGGAACCCGGGGCGCGGGGTGCGAGCGCGACGGCCACAGGGGCCTTCGCGTCACGCGGGGACTCAGGCGAGGTTGAAGATCTTCTTCAGGTCGGACTCGACCTCTTCCTCGGAGCAGTCCTTGGCCAGCGACAGCTCCTTGATCAGCAGCGAGCGCGCCGTGTCCAGCATCTTGCGCTCGCCGAACGACAGGTCCTTGTCGCCCTTGAGCAGGTACAGGTCGCGGAGCACCTCGGCGATTTCGAAGACGGAGCCCGTCTTGATCTTCTCCATGTACTCGCGGTACCGGCGGTTCCACGTGGTGGAGTCGACGGAGATGTCCTTCTCGCGGAGGATGGAATAGACCTGCTTGACGTCCTCTTCGCTGATGATCTCCCGGAGGCCGACCGACCCGACCTTGTTGATCGGGATCATGATCCGCATCCCGTTCTCCAGGATGCGCAGCACGTAGAACGACTGGCGCTGCCCGGCGACCTCGGTGTGCTCGATGCCCATCACCTCACCGACGCCCTGGCCCGGATAAACCGCCTTGTCACCAGTCTTGAAGCTGGTCTGCACTAACTGCCTCCTTGGAGAAAGCTTCGACCCCGGCCTTCACGCCCGCCACTACTACCACAAACTACATCCACGGGCAACGAAATCGCCTTGACCACCCGATGACAGCCACACTACGGTGTCCGGTTTTGTGTGCGGTGTCGCTCGGTGTGTGAGCGCCGCGAGACGGACAGGGCGGTGGGTGGGGGTGGGTGTTGGTTCGTTATTCGTGGCGCGACCTGGGTACGCGTCCGTTGTTCTTTCCAGCGCTGAGCCTCTTGCTCGGCGCCCTCTGGGCAACCGGAACAGAGAGCTTCGGCGGGGTATTTCTCCTCTGCGCGCTTTGCCTGGGTGGGTTGGGCATGGCGCTCGGCCCGTTGCCTGGAGCACACCTGGCGGTGCTCGGCGCGCTGGCCCTGATGGGCGCGGGGCTCTCCTCCCTGGAGGCGCGGGTCGACATCCCTCCTTCCCTCAAGGAGGGTGGCAGCGCGGTCCTCGAAGGTGAGTTGGAGCGCGTGGAGCGCTTCGATGGCGCCGTGAGACTGCGGCTCGCGGTGGCCCGCGCGGGGTCGCGGCAAGAGCCTCCCACCGCCGCCCGCTTCCACGTCAGCCTTTCTGGACGGGGTGAACGTCTGGATTTGCACCCCGGGCAGCGCTTGCGGGTGGAAGCGCGGCTCGTGCCGGATGCGCCTCCTTCGAATCCGGGCGAGCGGGACTTCTCGTCGGCGCGGCGGCGGCAGGGCGTGGCCTTCACGGGCGGCTTCGCCCCGGGGCGCGTGCTGGCGCTCTCCCCTGCCCCCTCGTGGCGGCTCGCGCTGGAGGATGTGCGCGGGCGGCTGACGACGGCGGTCCATGGGGTCGCGCCCTCGGCGGACGCGGCGGCACTGTTCCTCACGCTGGCCGCCGGGCAGCGTGCGGACCTGGATGACTCCTGGGAGGACGCGTTCTCGCGGGCGGGGCTCGCGCATGTGCTCAGCGTCAGCGGGCTGCACGTGGCGGCGCTCGCGCTGATGACGCTCGCGCTGCTCAGGCGGGGGCTGGTGCGGTTGGGTGGCCGCTCGCGGACGCTGGAGGCACGGCGGTGGGCGGCTCCGGCGGCGGTGCCCTTCGTCTGGGCCTATGTGGTCTTCACGGGGAATCAGGCGCCCGCGGTGCGCTCGGCGGTGATGGCCTCGGCGGTGCTGCTGGGGCTGTCGCTGTGGCGGCGCGCGGATGGGCTGAATGGCCTGTCGCTGGCGGCGCTGGTGCTCGTGGTCTGGACGCCTTCCAGCGTCGTGGACCTGTCGCTCCGGCTGTCATTCCTCGCGGTGCTGGGGCTGGTGCTGCTGTCGCCCGCGCTGCGCGAGGCCCTGCCCCTGGACCGGCCGGCCCCATCCGAGCCCCGAGTGCTGAAGCGGTGGGCCGCCCAGGCGCGTGAGACCGTGGCGCAGACGTTGTGCGCGAGCGGCGCGGCGACGCTCGTGGGGTTGCCCGTGGTGGCGGCGGCGTTCGGCCGGGTGAGCCTGGCGGGGCTCGTGTCCAACATCGTCGCCCTGCCCCTGTGCGGCCTGCTCACCGGGCTCGCGGCGGGCGGCGCGGCCCTCTTCGTCGTGGCGCCGGTCGTGGCGACGCCGGTGCTGTGGGCGGGCGCCTGGGCGTCGGAGCTCCTCCTCGTGCTGACGCGGGGCTTCGCGGCCGTGCCCTTCGCGGCGGTGGAGGTGCCGGGCCTGGGGCCGTGGCTCGGCGGGGCGTACGCGGTGGGGCTGGGCGCCTGGGCACTGGGGTCGGGGCGCTGGCGATGGCTGGGCATGCTCGTGCCTGGGGCCGTGCTGGGCGCACTGCTGCTGCCCGTGCTCGCTCCGGAGCCCGCGCTGCGGATCACCTTCCTCTCCGTGGGCCAGGGGGACGCGGTGGTCCTGCGCTCCCAGGGCCACCACGCGTTGGTGGACGCGGGCGGCGTTCCAGAGGGCGCGGATACCGGAGAGCGGTTCGTCCTGCCCTTCCTCAAGGCCGAGGGCGTGTCGCGGTTGGATCTCGCGGTGCTCTCCCATCCGCATCCGGACCATGCGCTCGGGCTCGTGTCGACGCTGGCCCAGGTGCCCACCGAACGCTTGTGGCTGTCCGCGGGGAGCGCGGATGGGCCGCTGTCCCGGAAAATCATCTCCGCGGCGAAGGGAGCCACGGTGGAGGAGGTGGAGGTGGGCCATCCCGCGTTCGTCCTGGGCGAGGCGACGCTGGAGGTGCTGGGGCCGCCCGTGGACCGGGAGCTGCTGGAGGGCGCGAACGACCGGAGCGTGGTGCTGCGCGTGCGCCACGGCGACGTCACCGTGCTGCTGGCGGGCGACGTGGAGGCGGACGGCGAGGCCGCGCTCGAGGAGTCCCTGGGCCCGGTGACGGTGTTGAAGGTGCCGCACCATGGCTCGCGCACGTCGTCCACCGCACCGCTCCTGGAGCGCACCCGGCCACGTCACGCGGTGTTCTGCGTGGGCCGGCGCAACCGCTATGGGTTCCCCCATCCGGAGGTGGAGGCGCGCTACCGGGCCCTGGGCACCGAGTGCTGGCGCACCGACCGGGACGGGGCCATCACCCTGGAGAGCGACGGCGAGGACGTCCGGCTGGTGTCCTTCCTGCCGCGCGTGGATTCCGCGCCGCCCCCCGTTGCCGGGAGTGGGGGGCAGGCCCAGCTTGAGCGGTGATGATCTCCGACGACCTCGACCTCCGGCAGCTCACCACCCAGCTCAAAGCCCGCCTGGGCCCTGGCGAGCCCGTGGGCTACCTGCGCGGCAAGTCCCTCATGCGCGACCTGTTGCTCGACATGAGGGAGAACCGGTTCTCCGAGCTGGAGGCCGAGGAGCTCGTCGACACGCTGGAGGCCCGGGGCTTCGTGCGCTTCCTGGGCGATCCGGCGGAGCGCTCCGTGGCGGACGCGCCGTGGGACATCTCGCCCCACGCCTGACGCGCCGGCCTACTGGAAGACGAGCCACCCGAAGCGCGGCAGCGCGTGGAAGTCGCCGATGAAGAGGGGCGAGAAGGCCTGGCCTTCCACCTGCCGGCGGTCATGGTGCTCCAACCGGTAGAGGTTGAAGCGCCAGCGCTCACCCGGCTGGGGCGGAATGTGCGGCACCTCCGCGAGCCGGTTGAACGGGATGGCCATCTCCACCGTCCAGCCCTCGTCGCGGTCGGACGCGTCATCCAGCGTGCCGCGCACCTTCACCGCCGTCTTCATGCCTGAGTCCCAGGAGCGGTCCATGCCCTGGCGCCGCGCGGGGAAGTACGCGTCGAAGATGACGTTGTGGGGAGACACCTGCAGCTCGTTGTACGTGCGCCCGTCCGCGTTGGCGTCGAGGAACACCTCCACGACCTCCTGCTCGTAGATGGAGTCGTCGCGGTTGCGCATCGTGCCCCAGATGTCCGGGTCCTCCACGTCGAAGGCCACGTACAGGTTCGCGTCGTCGTAGACGAGGCGCGCCTGGGTGCGCAGCCGCACGGGCCGGCCATCGAAGCTGCCCGCGAGCGTCACCGGCTTCGCGCCCTTCCAGGCCTCGTCGTCCAGCGCGCCGTCGACCACTGGCGCCTTCTTCACGCGCGTGACGGCGTACTCCGGCAGCGCGGGAGGCTCACCGCCCAGGAGCGGACCGCGCATGCGGTTGCCCCCCAGCTGCATGCGCGGATCATCCACCGTGAGCCGCCCGTCGTCATTCCAGAAGCCCAGCACGAGCCGTGCGGGCGTGGCGGGCATGGCGACGGTGTGCACGTCCTCCAGCACCCGGCCCACGGGCCAGGTCTCCAGCGGCGCGGCGCCGTCCTGGAACTCGTGATCCGCGTTGGCCAGCATCTGGCCACTCTCCGGATCCACCACGTGCGCGAAGAAGTGGAAGCCCTGGGGCGGCGGGCGCACGGCCTGGAAGTAGTGTGAAATCCGCACCGGCTGCCCCGGCGTGGCCTGCTCCGGCGTCACGCGCGCGCCCAGGTAGACGATGGCGCCTCCGGCGAAGGTGGCGCCACTGCGGAAGGTGAGCCCCTCCGGGGCCGCGTCGAGCGTCCGCAACGTCGTGGGCGCGGGCAGCTTGGGCGTGCGGTGGGCGGGGCCCGCCTGTTCATCGCGGCAGGCGCCACCCACGAACAGGACGGAGGACAGCAACGGGACGAGGGCAAGGGAGCGGAGGCGCATCGAAGGCGCGGAGTCTACCCTTCCCCGTCTTCCGGGAAGCGTTCTTCCTCGGGTGGGGCAGCGCGCTTCCCGTGCCTGGGCAACCCGTCCGCAAGGGAGGGCGGCCGAGCCGGCGGGCCCCCGGGGGCCGCTTGGCATGGACGAAAGTACACCCCACTTTTCGCTCCAACACAGGGAGGGGACCACATGAGCAAGGGATTGTTGGCTGGCGCGGCGGTGGTGACGGTGTTGGCGGCGGGCTCCGCACAGGCGGCCTCGACGGAGCTGCGCAGGTCGGCGGACATGCGCGGCCTGACGTTCCTCGTGGGCGGCGGTGTGGAGGGCTACACCAGCGGCCTGCGCGACCAGATTGATCCAGGCCTGGCCTACGGCGTGACGGTGGCCATCAAGCCGACGAACGTGCTGGGCCTGGAGCTGGGTTACACCGGCGCCATCAGCAACTTCAACGACAGCCGCGTGCTGGCGACGGACACCAGCGGACCGGACATCGTGCGCAACGGCGCGCAGGCGGCGGTGACGCTGGGCCTGACGGCCACGCCGCTCCAGCCGTACGTCATGGGCGGCCTGGGCCTGAGCCGCTACAACGTGCGCTCCGCCGCCCTGGGCTTCCAGGACGACACGGTGGGCAACGTGCCGGTGGGCGCGGGCCTGCGCCTGCACATCGGCAGCTTCACCGCGGACGCGCGCGTGAACTACAACTTCCTGTTCGACCAGGAGTTCGCGCTCACCGTGCCGCCGTCCGACGTGGACCTGGGCGGCGACGAGACGTTCAGCAGCGGCGGCCGCTACGTGGGCACCATCAACCTGGGCGCCACGTTCTAAACAGAAGCGATGGCCGCCGCCGTCCCGGCCTCCGGACATGGGGGGCCGGGGCTGGATGGGGGCTGGGGGCAACCTCGCGAAAACGCGACGTCCGGTGGCAGGCGTGAGGCTTGCTGCCGGACGTCCGCATGCGCTTCGAATTCGAGCACCTGGGCACCCCCACCCCGTTCGAGCTGACCGAGGGCCACCACCTCCTGGGTGGCGGCCCCGACGACCATGTCCACCTGGAGGGCCTTCCTCCAGGCCTGTTGACCCTGCGCATCGACTCCGGGCGCCTCATGGTGGAGGCGGTGCGCAGCTTCACCGTGAACGCGGTGCGCGTGCTGCCCGGCGTGTCCCGCCTGGTGGTGCCCGGCGAGGTGCTGGGCCTTCCGGACGGCATGTGCCTGCGCGTGCTCGCCGAGCCGAGCGCCCCCGGACGAGGCGTGGGCACCGTCGCGGTGCTCAAGGGCCTGCTCACGGATGCGGACCTCCCGCCGTCCCGCGCCGCCACCCTCACCTGCCTCACCGGACTGGATGTGGGCCGCTGTCACGCGCTCGCAGAAGCGTGCACGGACATCGGCCGGGGCGACGGTGCGGCACTGCGGCTGCGCGACCGGGCCGTGTCGCGGATGCACGCGCGGATCCGCCGCGAGGACCCGGGCTTCTTGCTGGAGGATCTGGGGACGCCCAACGGCGTGTTCCTCAACGGCGTGCGGCTGGAGGCCCCCGCGCCCCTGATGGACGGAGACGTCGTGGAGCTGGGGCGCTCGCTGCTCCGCTTCCAGGCGGCGTTCGATGAGGCTTCAGGGGAGGCGCGGCCCGTGCCCCGGCCCATGGCCACCGTGGAGGAGCCCGCGGAGGCAGCAACGCCGCGGCCTCCCGAAGGAGGGCCACGGCGCCTGGAGGGATGGATCATCGCCGGGGCCGTCGCGCTGGCCCTGGGTGCGCTGCTCGTCACCTCCCTGGTGGCGGCGACCGGCTGAAGAAGCGCGCCCTACGCCGGCAGGGGCGAGAGGCCCGCGCGCTCCACCAGGAGCCGGGCCAGGTGCCGGTGGTGACGGAAGAAGCTGGTGAAGTGCACGAAGCCCTTGCTGCCCCGGATGGCGTAGACCGTCACCGGCCCGGGGAGGACGTCCAGCTTGCGGATGTCCGCGAAGGAGAAGCGCCGGGTGCGCACCATGCCCCGGCAGGTGATGCCCCGCGAATCGACTTCAATGCGGGTGCGGCCGTAGTAGGTGACGGCCACCCCGAAGAAGACGACGAAGAAGGCCGCGGACAGGAACGTCTGCAGCGGCACGCCGTCGAAGTGGAACAGCCAGGCGAAGATGCCCAGCCATAACAGGCCTGCCGCCGCCATCACGGCGGCGAGCACCCTGCGCGGGCGAAAGACCTGGTGCGGCTGCTTCCCCTCCACCGTCCGATCGCGTCCGTCCATGCCCTACAAAATAGTGGGCCGGACAGTCCCTCGGACCATGCCCGTCTGCTCTCCAGGCAGACGGTCAGCGCAGGCGCTCGGCCTTCTGGCGGGACTCCTCTTTCAGCTCGGGCCGCACGTCGGCGGCGGTGGAGCGCGCGTAGCGCGCGTAGAGGTCGCGGGCCTCCAGGTTGCGGCCCAGCGCGCGGTACGCCTCCGCGAGTCCGTACAGCGGCGAGGCCGCGCCCGGCTCCAGCTTCAGCGCGAACTGGTAGTCCGCCGCGGCCTCCGCGTAGCGCCGCAGCCCGATGTTGGCGCTGCCCCGCGCGATGTACGCCACGGTCAGGAGCGGCTCCTGCTGCAGGGCCTGCGTCAGCGTCTGGAGCGCGGGCCCGTAGGCGCGCTGGCTGATGTGCTGGACGCCCTGCTCGTAGGCGCGGCGCGCCTGGGCCCGCGTCGTGTCCGCCACCGGGCCCGAGCCGGGCAGCTGCCCCACGGCCTGCGGCGATGCTCCGAGCTCGCCCTGCTTCACGCGCGCCCGGGTGATGTTGTCCTGCGCGCTCTGACGGATGGCGGCGTCCTGGGTGAGGCGTGATGCGGCCTCCCACTCCTCGATGGCTCGCGCGTAGTAGCCGAGCACCGCCAGCGCGTTGCCCAGCTTGAAGCGCGCCTCCACGTGATCCGGGGCCGCGTGCTCCGCGTCGAGGAAGGCGAAGGCGGCCTCGCGGTAGCGGCGCTCGCGCATCAGCGCGTCTCCGTCGCGGATCCGCGTGGCCGCCAGCACGGCCTGCGACGTGCGCTGGGGCTGGGACTCTCCCGGACCGGGAGGCGTGTCGGTGGCCGGGCCCGGTGCGCGCGCGGCCTGGGCGGCGGACTTCGCCTCGGGGGCCGGGGGCTGGGCGCTCGTTCCCTGGGCCCAGGCCGGCACCGCCAACGTGCCAAGCCACACCACCGCCGAGACCCCGAGCTGGAACCTGCGCGTGCGAACCATGTCCCTCTCCCATCCTGGCCCCCGGCGGGCCAGGACCACTGCGGCCTGCGTCCTTCCTAGCTGCGGAAGGGGTTCTGCAGGAGCACCGTCTCGCCGCGGTCGGCGCCCACGGAGACGCACACCACGGGCACGCCGCTGACCTCTTCCACGCGGCGCACGTAGCGCTTGGCGGCTTCCGGCAGCTCGTCGAAGGTGCGCACGCCGGCGATCTTCTCGTCCCAGCCGGGCAGCGTCTCGTAGATGGGCTTCACGCGCTCCAGGTCCTCGTAGTCACCGGGCAGCTCGGTGACGCGCTGGCCGTCCAGCTCGTACGCGTTGCAGATGCTGAGCGTCTTGATGCCGCTGAGCACGTCCAGCTTGGTGAGCGCCAGGCCCCACAGGCCGTTGACGCGCACCGCGTAGCGCAGCACCACGCCGTCCAGCCAGCCGCAGCGGCGCGGGCGGCCCGTGGTGGCGCCGAACTCATCGCCCACCTTGCGCAGCCGGTCTCCCAGCTCGTCGCTGAGCTCCGTGGGGAACGGGCCTCCGCCGACGCGCGTGGTGTACGCCTTGCTGATGCCCATCACCTTGTCGATGGTCGTGGGGCCCAGGCCCGAGCCCACCGCGGCGTTGCCCGCCACGCAGTTGGAGCTGGTGACGAACGGATAGGTGCCGTGGTCCACGTCCAGGAGCGTGCCCTGCGCGCCCTCGAAGAGGATGCGGGCGCCGCGGCGGACCTGCTCGGAGAGGAAGAGGGACACGTCGTGCACGTAGGGGCGCAGCCGGTCACCCAGGGCGGAGAACTCCGCCAGGATCTGCGGCGTCTCCAGGGTCGGCACGTCCACGCCCGCCTGGGCGCAGAGGTCCTTCAGCTCCTCCAGCGCGCCGGGGAGGCGCTCGTCGATGCGGCGGCGCAGGCGCTCCGGGTGGAGCAGGTCGCGCACGCGGATGCCCCGGCGGGCCACCTTGTCCTCGTACGCCGGACCGATGCCCCGCCCCGTGGTGCCAATGGCGCTGCCGCCGCGGGCCTTCTCACGGAAGCTGTCCAGCAGCTTGTGCCACGGGAAGATGACGTGGGCGTTGTCGGAGATGAGCAGCTGCGCGTCATCCTTGAGGAAGCCGCGCGGCTTGAGCGCGTCGATCTCCCGGACGAGGACGGCGGGATCCACCACCACCCCGTTGCCAATGACACACGTCTTGCCCGGATGAAGGATGCCGGACGGAATCAGGTGCAGGACGGTCTTCTGCCCGCCCACCACCAGCGTGTGGCCCGCGTTGTTGCCGCCCTGGAAACGGACGACCACCTGGGCGTGCTCGGTGAGAAGGTCGACGACCTTGCCCTTCCCCTCATCTCCCCACTGCGCTCCGATGACGACGACATTCGGCATGGTGCCCGCCGCTTAGCACGCGGGAGGGGCCGGGTGACAGTGTTCCGCGAAGCCGCAGTGAAGGGCCTGGCAGGCCGCTTTGTCCCACCCCGGCCATGCCCGCGACATTTCGGCCTGGACAAGCGCTCGGACGCCCTCGGCCAGCCGGCGCACCGCCCCGGCGTCGGCGGATCCGGCCGGGAGGAACTCCGGCTCCGGGGAGGCGTCTCCCAGGAAGGCCACGCCTACCCGCACCGGCACCCCGTCGCGCACCATCCGCGCGGACGCCAGGGCCAGGGCCGTCAGCTCATGGACGCACGCGGCCGGGCCCCGGGGGTGGCGAGCGCCCGGGCGCAGGAGCACCGCCACGGCCTCACCGTCCGGCGACTCCCAGAGCAGATCCACGGCGCCCTCCACGCTGGCGGCGTCGTCCAGGTCCAGCACGAAGTCCAGGCCCCGGTGGATGGTGGACGCGGGCGCCACCGCGAGCTGGCGGGCGAACGTCGTGTCCAAGAAGCGCTCCACGGTGGCGAGCACGTCGCCCAGCTCATCCTCGTCCGGATCCCGGCCCGCGCTCCGCAGCAGGTTCTCCAGGTGCGCGCGCCGCTCGGAGGCCTCCGCGTCCGGTCCCGCGAGCGACAGGTCCACTTCACGTAACAGCCGCGTGACGAGCTGGTCCGGACGCTCCACGGGCAGCCAGCCGTCAGGCTCCACGAAGAGGGGCGCGGCGCGCACGGGGGCCTCCCACGGCTCGGAGCCGATGGCGAGCCCCAGCCGGTGGAGCTGGTGGTAGCGGCGCGGGCAGGTGAGGAAGTCCTGGACCGCGCGCACGCTGGCGACCACCGGGGCGTCGGTGAACACGGCGGCACCGGCACCGGAGGCTTCGTCGGACATCCGCTCCAGCGCGGACTCCAGGCGGATCCGCGCCTGTTCGAGCTGCTCCTCCGTGGGCGGCTCCGGATCCGCGGGCGGTGGCAGCTGCTCCACGTCCACGTCGTTGGCGAGCGCGCGCAGGTCCGGATCCACGTCCAGCCGGCGGTCCACGCGGTGCCACCACGTGTCGGTGCCCGCGCGCTTCTCCTCGCCGCCGGACAGCACGAGCAGGTCCTTGGCGCGCGTGAGGGCCACGTAGAGCAGGCGCAGGTATTCGGCGTCCTCGCGGGCCTTCAGCTCGGCGCGCACGGCTTCGAAGCGTTCGGAGGTGAAGGTGTCCAGCGAGTCCGGCATCCACGGCCGCAGGGCCAGGCCGAAGGAGCGCTCGAAGTACGCCCGGGCCGACGTGGAGCGGCGCCGTCCGCCCATGCCGGGCACGATGACCACCGGCCACTCCAGGCCCTTGGCGCGGTGGATGGTGAGCAGCTGCACGGCGCGCGGGTCGCCCTCGTCCAGCAGGTCCGCCTGGGCCTCGTTGGGGTCGGAGTCCGCCAGCTGGCGCAGCTCGCGCGCGAAGGCCACGCAGCCTCCCGTGCCGCGCTCGTCCCTGCGCGCCGCCAGCGACAGGAGCTTCTCCACGTTCGCGCTCGCCTGCTCCGCGTAGGGAGAACCCGCGAGCGCTTCACGGTAGCCCGTCGCGTCCAGCGCGGCCTGCAAGAGGGCATGCACGCCCAGCCGATCCCGCTCGCGCCGCAGCACGGGGATGAGCTCCAGGAAGCGCGAAAGCCGCGACTGCTCGCGCGCGGACATGGCGGCGCGGACCTCTTCATCCACCAGCCGGGGTGAGCCGAGCGACAGCGGCAGGTCTCCCGCGAGCCGGAACAGCGACGCGTCCGACAGGCCCACCAGCGGCGAGCGCAGCACCGCGGCGAACGCCAGCGCGTCGTCCGCGTCCGCGAGCAGCGCCAGCAACGAGGCGAGGTCGCGCACCTCCTGGGCCCCGTAGAACCCGCGGCCTCGCAGCACCCGGTGCGGCACGCCGTGGCGGATCAACGCCTGCCGGTACTCCTCCAGGTGCGTGAAGGTCCGGAAGAGGATGGCCACGTCGCCGCCGCGCGCGGGACGCAGGCCCTTCTTGTCCTCCGCCATCACCGTTGGCGGCGCACCCGGGGCGAGCATCACCCGCAGCCTGCGGGCCACCGCGTCCGCTTCGTACTCGCGCAGCTCTGGGGCGGTGTCGGCCTCCGGCAGGGTGAGCCGCTCCACCACGGGCCCTTCGGCCAGGTCCGGGCGCGTGGGCGACAGGTCGTCCGTCTCGGGTTCGTAGACGACCTCGAAGGGACGGGGCGTCTCCTCCTTCGCCACGAGCAGCCCGGCGAACGCGCGGTTGAAGAAGGACAGCACCCCGGGCAGCGAGCGGTAGTTGTTCTGGAGGAAGCCGCGCATGCCGCCCTCGGCTTCGATCTTGTCCGCCAGGACCTTGAACACGGACACGTCCGCGCCACGGAACTCGTAGATGGACTGCTTGCGGTCCCCCACCGCGCACAGGAACGCGGGCTCCAGGGGCAGCGAGGCCACGAGGTCCGCGTCCGGCGCCAGCTCGCGCGGGCCGCCTTCGCGCTTCTCCGACAGGAGCAGCACCAGCTCCAATTGCAGACGGTTGGTGTCCTGGAACTCGTCCACCAGCAGCGCGCCCAGCCGCTCCTGCACCTGCTGCCGGAACTCCGGATGGTCGCGCAAGAGGTCGCGCGCCTTCACCAGCAACGAGGTGAAGTCGAACACGTTGCGCCGGGTCAGCTCCGCGTCGTGCCGATCCTCCACCTGGGTCAACAGGTCGCGGAAGGTCGCTTCGAAAGGCGCCGTGCGCCACGCGGCGTAGGCATCCTCCAGCCTCCGCACGGAGCCGTCGCTCTTGCCCTTCACCTTCCAGAGCAGCTCCTTCAGGCACGCGCCCGCGCCCTTGCGCAGGTTGGCCAGGTTGCGCGGCTCCGACAGCAGCACGTTGCGCAGCGTCGGGAAGTAGCCCGGCTGCATGAACGTGTCCGGCGTCATGCCCTTCAACGCGGGCTCGCACGCGGACAGGAGGTTGCTCCACTCGCCCTTGGTGTCCTGGGCGCGGGCGTCCAGGCACAGGCGGCGGCAATCCTCGATGAGGGCCTCGAGCTGCGCCTTGTCCGCCACGCCGTCGCCCACGCGCGCCGTGGCGGCATTGAGGCCCTCCTCGCGCAGCGTGCCGTAGACGTCCATCAGCGCGGCCACGAGCCCGTCGGAGAAGCCGGAGCCGGAGAAGCCCAGCTCCGCGCACAGCTCGCGCACGCGCGCGTCGCCGCCCTCCAGCGCGTCCAGGACGACGCGTTCGGTGACGTCCTCCAGCAGGCCCGCGGCCTCCAGCTCGTCCAGCACCTCGAACGCGGGGTCGATGCCCACCGCGGGCGGCGCGCGGCGCAGGAGCTGACCGCAGAGCGAGTGGAACGTGCCCACCGTCGCGGCGCCCAGCTCCTCGCGCACCTTGCGCCACGCGTCCTGCGTGGGGAACGGACGCTCCAGCCTCGCGAGCGAGGCGCGCAGGTCCTTCTCCGCGTCGAGCGGGACGTCTCCTTGGGCCAGCGCGTCCAGGCGCTCGCGGACGCGCTTGCGCATTTCAGCGGCGGCCTTGTCCGTGAACGTGAGCATGCACAGCCGTGACGGGCGCAGCGGCTCCGCCTGCCGCGCTCCCGCGAACAGGTGCAGCGTCATCGTCACCAGGCTGTACGTCTTGCCCGCGCCGGCGCCCGCCATCAGGGCCAGGTTCTTCTCCAGCGCGAGCATGTGGGGCGCGGTGTCGCTCATCCGCTCCCCTCGTCCGAGATGCGGCGCTCGGTGATGCGGCACACCGCGCGGTAGCCGCACTTGCCGCAGTCATTGGGGCGCGCCGGGAAGTCGCCCTTGCGCAGCTGGCGCACCAGCGACTCCACCGCGTTGGGCAGGTTGAGGCCGGCGGCCTCCGCCACGCGCTGGCGCACCTCCGGGTCGGTGGACAGCAGGTCCTCCAGCTCCGCGGGTGGCAGCACGGAGGACAGGTGGATGGCGTCGCCCGTGCGCAGCGAGAACCACGCCGCGTTCTTCGCGCCCACGTGGCCCGCCACTCGCGCGGCGTAGAGGTACAGCGGGAGCTGGAAGTCCGACCGCAGCAGGTTCTCCCTCAGCGTGCGCTTGTCCAGGCGGCCCGTCTTGTAGTCGATGACGCCCACCTCCGCGCCGGCCGTGTCCAACCGGTCGATCTGTCCCTCGAAGACGATGGCGTCCTCCGCCACCATCAGCTTCACGTCGCTCCAGCGCTCGTCCTCGGCCGCGGGGCCGAAGCGCAGCTCGAAGCCTTCGGGCACCAGTGGATCAAAAGGCAGGCCGCGCCGCGGATCCGTGAGGATGCGCCGGGCCATCGCGTGGGCCTTCTCTCCCGCGAGCTTCCAAAGCTCGTGGTGGCCCACGTGATACAGCTCCGCGAAGTGTTTGCTGGCCTTCTTGACCGCGCCCTTCAACACGTCGTCAGGGACGTCTTCGGGCGCCTGGCCCAGGAGCTTCTTCTCCTTCAGTTCCTTGAAGACCTCCTCCATCACGCGGTGCCAGAAGGTGCCGCGGCCCCGGGCGTCGAACTCCTCGTTGGCCACCACGGGCTCGGCCACCTTCAGGCCGTACGCGATGAAGCCCTGGAAGCCGCAGTTGCCGAACTTCGACAGGGCGCTCGCGGACAGGGGGCGCTCCAGGCCGAAGTGGAACGTGTCGCGCAGCTTCTGCTCCAACTGCGGGCCCTGCACGCCGCCGGTGAACTCGCCGGGCAGTTCGTCCTCGCGGCCGAAGAAGCGCAGGCGCGCGGCCTCCATGTGGGCCAGCTCCCGTGCGCTGCGGAACCAGTCGTCCGTGCCGAAGCGCTCCTTGAGCAGCTGACCCGCGGGGTCCGGCTCCGTGACGCGCAAGGAGGGGAACGTCAGGCCCGCCAGCGCCTCCAGCGCCACGGTGCGCCGCAGTTCCGGCAGCGTGAGCACTTCGTCCAGCGGCAGCACCGGGGGCAGCGCGCGCGTGGACCCCTTGTGGCCGGTGAGCCGGCGCACCTCCTCCAGGAACGCGGAGGGCACCTGCTCCTGTCCCCCCGCGGCCTTCACCGCGAACGACAGGCTCAACGAGCCTTCCGCCGCCGCGAGCGCGCTGGCGAAGAGCAGCCGGTCCTCCGTGAGGCGCCAGGGCGCACGGTCGTCGAACTCGCCTCCGGTGAGGCGGAATACGTCCCGGGTCAGGTGCTGGTTGAGCGCCACGCGCTCCGCGTCTCCCAACAGCGGCGACGGCGGGTCGCGTCCGGGGAGTCGACCTTCGGTGAGCCCGGCGACGAAGAGGTGCCGGAAGGTGCGGCCCGGCACCTCCGCCAGGTCCAGCACCTCCACCGCGCCCGTGGACGGGCCTCGCGCGGGCAGGTGCACGTCGCGCAGCGCGTCCGCCAGCCAGCGGCCCAGCACGCGCCGGGTGATGCGGGGGCCTCCGCCCACGGCGCGCAGCGAGCGCAGCAGCGCTTCCATCCGCTGGCGGAACGCCGCGAGCGCCGCGTCGTCCCGGGCCCTCGCGTCCTCCATGCGCGCTCCCAGGGGCCCGGCCTCGCGAGCCTCCAGGGGCCCCGCGGAGTCCAGCAGGCCCAGCCGCTCCACGACCTTCCACCACGCGGCAATCGACTCCGCGGCGGGGGCCTCCTGGGGGATGTGGCGGCACTCGTCGATGAGCCGCATCACGCGGTCGCGCAGCGCGCGCACGGCCTGCACCTTGACCGCGTCCTCCTTGCGCTTGCCGCCCTGCGCGGCCATCCGGCGCGCGAGCCCTTCCAGGCGCACGTCGTAGGCGCCCTTCCCTCGCGTGGCGCCCAGGCGGTCGTCGCGCGCGGCGGCGAGCGCGAAGAGGGTCGCGGGCGCATCCGGTCCACCGCGCGACAGCGAAGGCACGTAGCGGCTGGAGACGAGCTCCGCCACGCGCTCGGCCGGGAAGCCGTCCTCCATCAGCACCGGCAGCTCCAGCGCCAGCCGCACCGGCCCCGCGAGCGCGAGCGGCTCCCCCCACGGCAGGCGCACCGGCACGCCCAGGTCGCCCAGGGCCTCCGCGAGCCAGCCCGCCTCCGGGCCCAGGTCCCGGTACGCGATGGCGATGTCGCCCGGAGCGCTGCCCGAGTCGATGAGGCGGCGCACGTCGCGGGCCACGACGCGGGCCTCCTCGCGAGCATTCGTCGCGTTCCACACGGCCAGCCCGTCCACCGCGCCCTTCAGCACGTCGCGCGCGGCGCGGGGTGAGAACAGGTGCCGGCCCAGGTCGGTGAAGGGGCGGCCCTCGAAGGTGACGTCCGCCTTGAAGAGGTCCACGTGGGGCATGGTTTCGCCCCGGTTCTCGAAGGCGCGGAACAGCGCCGCGAGCGCCGCGTCGGCCACCGGCGAGCCGCCCACTGGCGTCTCCACGCGCAGCGACACGCGCCGGGCCTCGCACGCCGCGGCGAGCCCCATCAGCAGCTCCAGCTTCGACGGGCGCACATCGTAGACGCCGTGGAGCACCAGCCCCGTCACCCCGTCCCACCCCGAGGGCCACGCGCCCCGATCCAGCGCCTCGCGAGCGCCCCGGAGCACGTCCTCGTGGTCCGCGAGCCCCAGCTCCGCCAGCCGCTGTTCGTACAGGTGATAGAGCCGGGCGAGGACCCGCGCGCGGGTGCGGCGCTCCGGGGGCAGCACCTCCGCTGCGTCCTGGAGTTCGCGCGGGGAGAGCCGGCCGGCCTTCAGGTCCAGCAGCACGTCCGCGGCGGCGCGGGCGAAGGCGGGCTCGCGCACGTAGTCGCCGAACGGAGTGGGTCCCAGCGTGGCACCCAGCCCGGCCACCACGGCGCGGGCCGCCATCGCGGGACAGGGCCGCCGATTGAGCTCGCGAGCCCCACCCAGCGCATGGACGAAGTCGTCCCACGTGAGCAGATGGGTCCCCACGGCAATGCCCCGCGCACGCCGCTCCGCTCGCAGGGCAGCCTGGCGGCGCGCGGCATCGGGGAAGACGTGGAGTGTGCGGCCAGGGCGGGGCATGCGGGGCGAGGACTCTAGAACGGCCAGGGGCGCCGTTTTCATGCTCCTTTCTGCGCATTCCCACACCCTGGCCCGTTGTCCGCTCGCCTACCGCCCTCGGAACCCGGGAAGTCCCAGGACGCGAGCCTTTCCGCCCGACCCGGAACAGCTCCGTTCAGGCTGGAGGCGGCCGGGGCTCAAAACCTGTCCGACAGTCGGACAGGTTCTGAATCGCCGCGGTTGGCGCCGCCCCGCTGCGGAAACCCGTCGGACAGTCGCAGCCGGGCTCGGCACGACCCTGGCTGGCGTCATGGCGCCGCGAAAACCGGTCCGACAGTTGGAGTCGGGCTGGGCACGACCGTGGCTGGCGTCATGGCGCCGCGAAAACCGGTCCGACAGTCGGAAAGGTTCTGGAACGCCATCGCGGGCACCCCGGCACCGCGAAAACCTGTTGGACAGTCGGACAAGTTCTGGAGCCCCATGGCCGCAACCACGGCGCCGCGAAACAGGTCCGACAGTCCGACAGGTTCTGGAGCCCCATGGCCGGAACCACGGCGCCGCGCCAACCTGTCGGACAGGTTTTGGAACATAGCAACCGGCACCACGCCGTGAAGACCTGCCGGCCGGGTTTGGGACACTCGGCTGGCGCCACGCCGCTACGAGAGCCTGTCGGGCAGTCGGACAGGTACTGGAGCGCCATAGCTGGCACCACGACGCTGCGAGATCGCGTCAGACGGTCGGACAGGTGCTGGAGCTCCACGGCTGGCACGATGACGCTGCGAAACCGGTCGGACAGCCAACAGGTTCCGGGACACCGCCGCCGGTACCACGGCGCTGCGAAACCGGTCGGACAGCCGGACAGGTTCGGGAACGCCACCGCTGGGACCAGGCCGCAGCGAGAACCTGTCGGACAGTCGGGCAGCTTCTTCAGCGATGCGGTTGGCGCCGCGCCGATGCGGCAACCTGCCCGACAAGCCGCCATCGACGTCAGTGGGTGAGGCTTACGCGGGCGGGTCAGCGCGCGGAGATGAAGCCCTCCACCTCCCGGGCAAGCAGAACGGGTGCGGAGACGTGGGCCACGTGGCCTTGCCCCGGCAGCACTCGGAGCGACGCGTGCGGGAGGACTTTCGTCAGGGCCTGGGCAGGTTCCGCGAGGAGCACATGGGGACTCTGGTCGCCCAGCAGCACGAGGGTGGAGGTCTTCATGGTGCGGAAGCGCTCGACGCCCATGGGGAGGTCCGCCACCGCGCCGATTTCGCGCAAGAAGGTCTCCATCATGCCGAGCTGCTTCGCCCACTGCGGCGTCTGGCGGAAGGCTTCGAGTAGCTCTGGAGTGAGCATCCGGAAGATGTGGTGCTGTGCGGCCACGAGCGCCGCGTCCGGACCCTCGCGCTTCCAGGTCGTCCGGACGAGATCCACGGCTTCGCGCGCGATGCGCCGGGAGATGGGAAACGGCGGCTCGTAGAGCACCAGTCGCGCCGGAGGCCGCTGCACCGCCGCCTCCAGCGCGAGGATGCCCCCCAGCGAGTGGCCGAACAGGGAGGCCCCAGGGCCGGCCTCCTGCATCAGCGCGAGGACATCCTCGACCTCGCGTTCCAGCGCATACGCCGCACCGTCCGCGCTGGCGCCGCGTCCGCGCCGCTCCAGCACGAAGTTCGTGAAGCGAGGGGACAGCCGCGACGCGACGTCCCGCCAGTCATTCCACGTGCTGAGCGTGCCGCAGACCCAGACGAGCGCGGGTCCATGCCCGTGCCGGAAGTACGACAGCGACGTGCCATCCGCGGAGGTGAACCGGTGCTGGGTGAACGGCGCCGGTGTCTTCTGGGCCGGTCCGTCCGAAGCCTCACGCAGGCCGGTGCCGGAGGTGCTCGCGCAGCCCGCGAGCACCATGGCGGCCCCCGCGCTCAACATTCCGCGACGGGAGACACGGACCTCACCCAACACGCGACGTTGAACCCCTTGCCCCCACACGGCGCTACGAGTGCCTCCGGCATCTGGCTTCTCATCAACCACCGCGTGGTGCCGAGCCACGGACTCCCACGACGCGGTCCGCGCGCCTCCGGAAGCGGGGGGCGGATCCGCCTCGCGACGGCCGGGTTCCTCGGGTGGCACATCGCGGATGGACGACGGTCGGGTGGACGATGGCGGAGCCTTCCGTGGCATGGACATGGCGCGTGTTTCCTTTCGCCAGCATTCATGCGGTGGAAAAGGCGTGCGCGAAATGACGCTGGCTGCCATTTCACTCCGGACACAGGAGTCCCGAATCACCAATCCCCGGAGGAACGCATGGAGAGCCTGTCCGCCATTGGCGTCTTCGCCCGCGTCGCGGAAACCGGCAGCTTCGCCTCCGCGGCCCGAGCACTTGGCATCACCCCATCCGCCGCGAGCAAGAGCGTGGCCCGCCTGGAGGAGCGACTGGGCACGCGCCTCTTCCAGCGCACCACGCGGCGCATGCACCTCACCGAACAGGGCGCCCGCTTCCACGAGCGCTGCGTGCGCGCCCTCACCGAGCTTCGCGATGCGGAGTCGGAGCTCGCCCACGCGGCGCACACCCCGCGCGGCCGAGTGCGCGTCTCCGTCCCGGAGATGCTCGCCCTGCGGCTCATCATCCCCAACCTCCAGCGCTTCCGCCGCGAGTACCCGCACCTGGAGCTGGACCTGGACGTCAACGACCACGTGGCCGACATCGTCGGGGATGGGCTGGACGCGGCGGTGCGCTGCGGCGAACTCACCGACTCACGCCTCATGCGCCGCCGCCTGGGCCCCAAGCGCTTCATCCTCTGCGCCTCTCCCGCCTACCTCCAGGCGCACGGCACGCCGCGTTCGCTCGACGCGCTCCAGGAGCACGACTGCATCCGCTATCGCTTCGTGTCCACCGGTCGCGTGGAGTCCTGGGCCCTGCGCCAGCCCGCGAGCGCCCCCGCGCCGCGCATCCCGGAGACCTTCGTCTTCAACAACAGCGAAGCCGTCACCCACGCGGCCCGGGCGGGCTTCGGCATCGCCCAGTTCGTGGAGCTGATGATCCGCCCGGAGCTGGAAGCCGGCACGCTGCGCCCCTTCCTCCGCGAGCACTCCCTGGAACGCGGCGCGCTGTGGCTGGTGTGGCCCCAGACCCGGCGCACTCCGCCCAAGGTGAAGGCCCTGGGCGACTTCCTGGCGCGGCTCGTCGAAGAGGACGAGGCCGGGGCGCGCTGAGCCGACTCCACCCGGATTGCGGGAAAAGGGCGGAGCGCCCTTATGCTCCGCCGCCCCATGCCTGCTTCCTACCGGACCCTCGCCACCTTCTGCCTGCTCCTGCTGGCGCCGCTGTCCCCCGCCGCCGCGCAGGACACCTCCGACGCTCCGCGCGCGCTGCGCTTCAACTGGACTCGCGACGGCATCATCACCGGCACCGCGGGAGTGCTGTGGCTCTCCAGCGAGTCGGTGTTCAAGGACAACCTGGCCCCGGCGCAGTGCCGCTGGTGCGACCGTGCTCCGGACGGCACCGACCGGCTCAACCGCCTGGACCGCTGGGGCCGCGGCATCGCGGGGAGCACGGAAGCGTCCCGCAAGCGCGCGGACACCTGGAGCAACATCATCGGGTTCGCGGGCCTGCCGCTGGGACTCCTGGGCACCCAGTACGCGGTGGGGCGCAGCAGTGGCGCCTCCACGGAGTTCTTCGCCCAGGACGCCACCATCATGGTGCAGAGCGCCGTCCTCGCTTCCGTCGCCAACCAGGCGGTGAAGTTCGCTGTGGGCCGTGAGCGTCCCTTCGTCCACGTCCTCCCGGAGGCGGAAAAGGGCCTCACCGAGCACCCCACCGACAACAACCTGTCCTTCTACAGTGGCCACACCAACCTGGCCTTCTCCCTGGCCGTGTCGGCCGGCACCGTCGCCGCGATGCGTGGCTACAAGCACCAGGCCGTCATCTGGGGCGTGGGCCTGCCGCTCGCCGCCTCCGTGGGGCTTTTGCGCATGGGCGCGGACAAGCACTACCTCTCCGACGTGCTCACCGGCGCCGTGCTGGGCACCGCGTTCGGCGTCGCCGTGCCCCTGCTCCTGCACAGCCGCGTGGACGACACCTCGCCCGCCACCACGCGGGCGTCGTCGGTGTCACTCAACCCGATGGTCGGGACCCAGATGGTGGGCCTGTCCGGCGCCTTCTAGCCCCCCCACCAGAAGTTCGCGACCCCATCCTGCGCGGCAGCAGGGCGCGCACGGAGGCGCCCGCGGTCCATCAGGGCAGGCGCCCCTCTTCAGGGGGGCGTGTAGGGCCTCATGAACGACAGCGGACATGAAGGGCTGTTGTCGTTCATGAAATAGGGGAGCCTGGGGAATGGGCAATGGAACGCCAGAAGCGCACGGTCCAGTGGCCCAGGGAAGCCCAGAGGTCCATGCAGCGCCTCACCCACGTTGCGAAACGCCCCGAGGAGGTTTCAGCGGGAGCCACAGCGTGAAGCCTCGGGCTGCTGGAGGCCCCTTCCTGAGGCGAAGCACCAACACCTGTCTGACTGTCGGACAAGTTTCCCCAAGCAGCGCCCATCACGTCCCGCCCTACGCACGCCCCGCCGACTCCGCAGGGGGCAACCCCCGGGGCAGCCGAAGACAGCAACTGCCCGCGGTCCAGCTCCACACGGAGGGCCTGTGCACCGAGGCAAGGCGCAATCCCAAGCGGCTCGGTCGCCTCAGCGATGGGCTCAAGGGAGCAGAGGCCATGCGAATCAACGTTTCGGCATAGCTCCAGCATCCCGTCCGGTTCGTTGGTGGGCGAGGAGGCACCGAGGCCATGACGCTCCCCTCGGTGGAGGGCCTCCGGCGAATCATCCTGCGCGGTAGCTGACGCGAAGCTGTCGGCACTATGTGCTTCGATGCACGGGCGTGCCTCCAGCGCTTCGACTTGCGCGGTGGTGTCGGCTGCACGCTCCTCAACGCAAGGACAAGCCTCCAGCGCAACAGCCTGCGTGGTGGCTGACGCGGGGGCGCTTGCGCCACGCTCCTCAACACAGGGACGTGTCAGCGGCGCATCCTCCAGCCCGGAGACGGATGAGGATGCACCGAGGAGGTCCTCTTGGTTGAGATGGGCCTCGGGGGACGCAGGAACACGGGGAGCAGGGGCGAATGCGTTCAGCACTCGCTCGTCACACGCCTTCAGCATCGCAGGTAGCTCGTGCTGCAGTGCCTGCACGTCACGCTCGTGCAGGATCTCCATCACGCGGAAAGCCCACTCGCGCAGCGCCTCTCCGCCCAGGAGCGGCAACAGTTGGGCGGCTCCTCCCAGGAATGCCCGCTGCAGTGACTGAACGAGGAGCACATGCCCGGGACGCGCCGCCACCCGCGCTGCCTGCCGCAGCAACTCGAATTCCACCTGCGCGCAGGTTGCACCCGACTCCCAGCGCGCCGCGTCCTGGAGCTGGAAGCACATACTCCCCAGCCGGTCCAGGTCGAGGTCCGAGGCCCTCTCGCAGCAGTCCGCCAGCAGTTCCACCAGCACCTGCCGCTTGAGGCTGAAGCAGCCCTCCAGAAGCCACCGGGCCTTCGGGGAGCGCTCGTCATGCAACGCCAGTCCCAGGTTCTCCAGCGTCAGCGACTCATCCAGCGCCACCGCGCGAGTCCTGCGCCCGGGGTGTTGCACCACCAGGCCCCGTGCCGCCAGCCGACGCAGTGCCTCGCGGATGGTGCCCCGGCTCGACCCATAGCGCTGCGCCAGCTTCGCTTCGGGACCGAATTGCCCGCTCGGGTGCAGCCGCCCCAGCGCGATGTCGCGCTCGATTTGCGCCTCCACATAGGCCACGAGTCCTCCCCGTTCCATCCCCATTCCCCTTCCTCGTCCTAGCATCGCCATCCAACCACAGGGGTCTGACATGGACGCGCGGGCCGCCCCTCCGCGTCGCTTGCCAGGCGAGCGCGCCCCCGGGCCGCATGGGGCGAAAACCTGTCCGACGGTCGGACAGGTTTTGAGGCAACCGGGCCCAGGCGGGCGCCCCAACCTGGTATCCGCGCACGTATGCCGTTGTTCCTCTGTCGGTTTGGCGCGGTCTCGGGCCCAATGCAGAGGAGAGCCTGTCCGACTGTCGGACAGGTTTGAGGTAACCGGACCCAGGCGGGCGCCTCAGCCCGTGGCTCCACCTTGGTATCCGCGCACGTATGCCCTTGTTCCCCTATCGGTCCGGCGCGGCCTCAGGCCCAATGCAGAGGAAAGCCTGTCCGACTCTGTCGGACAGGTTTTGAGGCAAGCGGCCCAGGCGAGCGCCTCAGCCCGCGGCGCCACCTTGGTATCCGCACACGCATGACGTTGCAGTTCGCCACTCCGTTCCGAGAAGCGCGCGTCCTCGGCTGCATGCGATGCGAACCGGTCCGACTGTCCGACAGGTTTTAAGGCGACCGGCCTGGGGCGGGCGCATCTGCTCGTAGTCCTACCTTGGTGTCCGCGCACTCGCGACGTTGCGGCTCGCCGCTGCGCTCCGCGAGGCGCGCGCCCTTGGATTCATGTGGTGCGAACCGGTCCAACAGTCGGACAGGTTTTGAGGCGAATGGCCCCAGGCAGGCGCTTCTGCTTTGCTCCACCTTGGTGGCCGCGACCTCACGACGTTGCGGCTGGCCGCTGGGCTGAGTGAGGCGCGTCCTCGGATGCATGCGGTGCGAACCTGTCCGACTGTCGGACAGGTTTTGAGGCGACCGGCCCCGGGCGGGCGCCCCTGCTTTTGAACCTGATTGCGTGTTCGCGCGCACGACGTCGCTCACGTGCCATGCCAGCGCAGCCCTGGACTGCGGGCATGGGAAACCTGTCCGACTGTCGGACAGGTTTTGAGGCAACCGAGCCCGGGGGCGCAGCTACCCGTGGGCATGTCCTGGCGTCCGTATATGCAACTCGTTGCAGTCCACCACTGTGGAGCGCGTGGCTTCGGGTTTCGTTCAGCACGAACCGGTCCAACTGTCGGACAGGTTTGCGGAAACCGGGCCCGGGCGGACGTATCTGCTCGTGATCCGGCCCTGGTACCCGTGCATGCGCACCGGTTGCCGCCCATCGATGTACTTTGCGACGTACGCGTCCTCGAGCTTCGTGCGGCATGAACCGGCTGGACTGTCGGACAGGTTCGGGGTCCATTCACCCGGCTGGCGCCCATGCTTGTGAGCCGGCCGTGGCATCCGCGCATGCGCAGCGGTTGCCGTTCACCGTTGCGCTCCTTGATGGGCGCGGCCCCGGATTTCGTTCGGCTCGAACCGGTCCAACTGTCGGACAGGTTTTGCGGAAGCCGCGCCCGGGCGGGTGCATCCGTCCTTGCCGTGACTTGGGCTTCGCGCCTGCGCGACGTCGCGGTCCACGGTCGCTCCGTGAGGCGCGTATCCAATTGGGAGCTTCGGGTCGCGGCCTGGGTTGACGAACTGCTGGCGCCCTCTCTGGTCACGCCCCTTCGCCGGGCGCGCACAAGGCGACACTTCGACCCCTCGGGTCCCGGGCGTACCCTCCCAACATGGTAGTCAATCCGTCCACCTTCGTCGGACGGGTTCCTTCCGTGCGCTTCATCCTGTGTGTTTGCCTTCCGTGCGCCCCGGGACGGTGTCCATGAGCCCGCCCCGCGTGAAGGACGCTCCGCGTGTCGAGCGCTTCGGGCCGGCGCTGCCCCGTTCCACGTTCACCGGATTCGCCGTGGCCGCGCTGGCCGTGCTCGCCATCGCCCTGCTCTCCTACCGCACCCTCAAGACGCGCGCGGCTACTGGCCAGATGGTGACGCATACGCTCACCGTCGCAGCGAAGCTGGAGGAGGTGCTGTCCACCGTGAAGGACGCGGAGACGGGGCAGCGCGGCTTCCTCCTCACGGGCGCGGAGAGCTACCTCAGCCCCTACACCCTCGCGAAGAAGACGCTGCCGGAGAATCTTTCGGAGCTTCGCGGACTCATCGCCGACAGCGCCGTGCAACAGCAGCGGCTGGACCGGCTGGAGGGCGCCGTCACTGAGAAGCTGGCGGAGCTGCAGGAGACCGTGGACCTGCAGCTGCGCGGTGAAGGCCGGCAGGCCATCGCCGTGGTGCAGGAGGACCGCGGCTTCGCCGCCATGCGCACCATCCGCGACACCGTGGAGGAGATGGAGCTGGAGGAGCGAGCGCTGCTCACGAACCGCTACGGGGAGTTCCAGGAGTCCGCCAACCTGTCCCTCGCCGTCACCCTGAGCGGATCCGCGCTGCTGTGCGCCCTGCTGGGCATCGCCGCCTACACCGCGGCTCGCGACTTCCGGGCCCGCGCCATCGAGTCGTGGCTCCAGACCGCGCAGACCACGCTCGGCACGCGCATGCAGGGCGAACAGCGCCTGGACCGGCTGGGCGACAACATCCTGCGCGTCCTCGCCAACGCGCTCGACGCCCAGGTGGGTGCACTCTACGTCGCGGACACGACGCACCACTTCCGCCGCGTCGCGGGCCATGCGCTGCCCGCGGACCTGGAAGCGCGGCATGACACGCTGGCTCCCGGCGAAGGACTGGCCGGACAGGCCCTCAAGGAGGGCCGGGCCTTCCACCTTCGCGACGTGCCCGAAGGCTACCTGCCCATTTCCTCCGGACTGGCCCGAGGCCGCCCGCGCCAGGTGCTCATCGCGCCCGCCCAGGTGGACGGACAGGTCAATGCAGTGGTGGAGCTGGGCTTCCTGCACCCGGTGCACCCGTCGGACCTGGAGCTGCTCCAGCGCGTGTCGGACGCCATCGGCGTCGCGGTGCGCGCCTCGCTCGACCGTGCCCGCCTGGAGCAACTGCTGGAAGAGACGCAGCGCCAGGCCGAGGAGCTCCAGGCCCAGCAGGAGGAGCTGCGCGTCTCCAATGAAGAAATTGAAGAGCAGAGCCGCGTCCTCAAGGAGTCCCAGGCGCGGTTGCTGAACCAGCAGGCGGAGCTGGAGCAGACGAACGCCCAGCTGGAGGCACAGGCACGTCTTCTGGAGAACCAGCGCGACGACCTGGCCCTGGCGCAGGTCACCCTCTCGGAGAAGGCCTCGGAGCTGGAGCGCACCAACCGCTACAAGAGCGAGTTCCTGGCCAACATGAGCCACGAGCTGCGCACGCCGCTCAACAGCTCGCTCATCCTCGCGAAGCTGCTGGCGGACAACAAGGAGGGCAACCTCACCGCCGAACAGGTGAAGTTCGCGCAGACCATCGGATCCGCGGGCAACGACCTGCTCGTCCTCATCAACGACATCCTGGACCTGTCGAGCATCGAGGCGGGCCGGGTGGACATGCAGCTGGAGTCCGTGGGCCTCCAGCCCTTCGTGGACAACCTGGGCCGCACCTTCCAGCCCGTGGCCACGCAGAAGGGCCTGCGCTTCACCACCACCGTCGCGCCAGACGTGCCCTCCACGCTGGAGACGGATCCCCAGCGTCTGGGGCAGGTGCTCAAGAACCTGCTCGCCAACGCCTTCAAGTTCACGGAAGCCGGCGAGGTGGCCCTCACCGTCGCCACGGAAGCCCCGGGGCGCGTGACGTTCAGCGTGAGCGACTCCGGCATCGGCATCCCGCGTGAGCTCCAGGGGCTCATCTTCGAGGCCTTCCGTCAGGCCGACGGCAGCACCCACCGCAAGTACGGCGGCACCGGCCTGGGCCTGTCCATCTCACGCGACCTGGCGCGGCTCCTGGGCGGCGACGTCACCGTGCGCAGCACGCCAGGCGAGGGCAGCACCTTCACCGTCACCCTGCCCCTTCGCCCGGGAACGCCCGTGCCCGCGGTTCGCGAGCCGCCCCCCGCGCCGCCCCCAGGCCCCGTCCCCCCCGTGGCCATACCCCGCCCGACGCCGCCCCCGCCCCGGGGCCTGGAGGACGACCGCGAGCGGCTCACCTCCGGCTCGCGCGTGCTGCTGGTGGTGGAGGACGACGCCCGCTTCGCCCTCATCCTGCGCGACCTGGCGCGCGAGCTGGGCTTCCAGTGCATCCTGGCCTCCACCGCCACGGATGGCCTGGAGGCCGCGCTCGGCCACGCGCCGCATGCCATCATCCTGGACATGAACCTGCCGGACCACTCCGGCCTCACCGTGCTGGATCAGCTCAAGCGCAATCCGCGCACGCGCCACATCCCGGTGCACGTGCTGTCCGCGTCGGACCGGACGCGCGAGTCGTTGGAGCTGGGCGCGGCGGGCTTCGCGCTCAAGCCCGTGCAGCGCGAGCAGCTGCTGGACGTCTTCCGCACGCTGGAGACGAAGTCCTCGCCGGGCCCCCGCCGGGTGCTGGTGCTGGAGGACGACGCCCGCCAGCGCGAGAGCATCCAGAAGCTGCTGGAGACGGAGGACGTGGAGGTGGAGTGCGCCGCCACCGCGCACGACGCGCTCCAGCGGCTGCGCGAGCACACCTTCGACTGCATGGTGATGGACCTGCACCTGCCGGACCTGAGCGGCCAGGACCTCCTGGAGCGCATGGCCGCCGAGGAGGCCGTCTCCTTCCCGCCCGTCATCGTCTACACCGGCCACACGCTCAGCCGCGACGAGGAGCAGCAGCTGCGCCGCTTCTCACGCTCCATCATCATCAAGGGCGTGCGCTCCCCGGAGCGGCTGATGGACGAGGTGACGCTGTTCCTCCACCAGGTGGAGTCGCGCCTGCCTCCGGAGCACCAGCGCCTGCTCCAGGCCGCGCGCGACCGCGAGTCCACGCTGGAGGGCCGCCGCATCCTCGTGGTGGAGGACGACGTGCGGAACATCTTCGCCCTCTCCAGCGTGCTGGAGCCCCGGGGCGCGAAGGTGGCGGTCGCCCGCAACGGCAAGGAGGCCCTGGCCCTCTTGACGAAGAGCCTGGCCCAGCCGCAGCTCGCGGTGGACCTGGTGCTGATGGACCTCATGATGCCGGAGATGGACGGCCTCACCGCCACGCGCGAAATCCGAAAGCAGGAGGCCTGGCGCAAGCTGCCCATCATCGCGCTCACCGCGAAGGCCATGCGCGATGACCAGGAGAAGTGCCTCCAGGCAGGCGCCAACGACTACATCGCCAAGCCGCTCGACGTGGAGAAGCTGCTGTCGCTCCTGCGCGTGTGGATGCCCAAGGGGTGAGGCCGCGCATGCTCGACGTGGCGACGAAGGAGTTCGACATCGAGCTGCGGCTGCTGCTCGAGGCGCTCTACCTGAAGTACCACTACGACTTCCGCGGCTACGCGGAGTCCTCCCTCAAGCGCCGGCTGGTCCAGGCCGCCGAGCACTTCGACTGCGCCACCCTGCCCCAGCTCCAGGACCGGATGCTGCACGAACCCGCGCTGTTCCCCGTGCTGCTGGACCACCTCACCGTGCAGGTGAGCGAGCTGTTCCGCGACCCGTCCTACTTCCGCACCCTGCGCGAGCACGTGGTGCCGGTGCTGCGCACCTACCCGTCGCTCAAGGTGTGGGTCGCCGGGTGCAGCACGGGGGAAGAGGCCTGGTCGCTCGCCATCCTGCTGCGTGAGGAGGGGCTCCTGGAGCGCACGCTCATCTATGCCACGGACATCAATCCCACCGCGCTCCAGCGCGCGGAGGCCGGCGTGTACGCGGTGGACCGCATCGCGTCCTTCACCCAGAACCACCACCTGTCCGGCGCGCGCACGTCGCTGTCGGACTACTACACCGCCGCGTACGGCGGCGCGGTGTTCGACCGCTCGCTCAAGGCGCACATCGTCTTCTCGGACCACAGCCTGGCCACCGACAGCGTCTTCGCCGAGGTGCAGCTCCTGTCGTGCCGCAACGTGCTCATCTACTTCAACCGCGAGCTGCAGGAGCGCGCGCTGGGATTGTTCGCGGAGTCGCTCTGTCACAAGGGGTTCCTGGGACTGGGGGCGCGCGAGTCGCTGCGCTTCTCCTCGCACGAGGCCTCGTTCACCCCCGTCGTCCCCGAGGACCGGCTCTACCAGAAGCGCTAGGGAGGACCTTCCGCCATGCCCACTCCGCGCACCACTCCCGCTGGCCGCGTCGACGCCATCGTCATCGGTGCGTCCGCGGGAGGGGTGGATGCCCTGACGCACCTGCTGCCCGCGCTGCCCACGAACTTCCGGCCCGCGATCCTCGTCGTCCTGAACCTGCCGCGGAGCCTTCCCAGCCTGCTGCCGGAGGTCTTCTCCGCCCGGTGCACGCTGCCGGTGCACGAGGCCGGGGACGAGCAGCCCATCCAGCCCGGGACCATCTCCTTCGCGCCCCCCAACTACCACCTGCTCGTGGACCGGGACGCGAAGGGGCCGCTGCTCGCGCTGTCCACGGACGCCCCCGTCCACTTCTCCCGCCCCGCCATCGACGTGCTCTTCGAGTCCGCCGCGGCCATCTACGGCGCGCGCCTGGGCGGCGTCATCCTTTCGGGCGCCAACGCGGACGGGGCGCTGGGACTCCAGGCGGTGAAGCGGCGGGGCGGCGTCACCCTGGTGCAGGCGACCGAGACCGCTCGCTCGCCCGCCATGCCCGAGGCGGCGCTCGCGGCCGGGCCGGTGGATTTCGTGCTGCCTCTTGAACAGATGCCCGCCGTCTTCCGGGCATGGGGAGATGGCGGTGCTATCTGACCTGTCCATCCTCAGCAAGGAGCCCCTGCCCGTGGCTTCCCGGGTGAAGTGCCTGCTCGTCGATGACCTGGAGGAGAACCTCCTGGCGCTCTCCGCCGTGCTGCGGCGTGACGACGTGGAGGTGCACTGCGCCCGCTCCGGCGCGGAGGCCCTGGAGCTGCTGCTCCTGCACGAGTTCGCGCTCGCGCTCGTGGACGTGCAGATGCCGGAGATGGACGGCTTCGAGCTGGCGGAGCTGATGCGCGGCTCCGAGCGCACCCGCGACGTGCCCATCATCTTCGTCACCGCGGGCGGGGGCGACCCCTGGCGCACCTTCAAGGGGTACGAGGCCGGCGCGGTGGACTTCCTCTTCAAGCCGCTGGAGGCCCACGCGCTGCGCGGCAAGGCGGAGGTCTTCTTCCAGATGCACCGCCAGAAGCAGCAGCTGGCGCAGCAGCTGGACACGCTCGCGGAGACCCTGCGCCTCAACGAGATGTTCACCGCGGTGCTGGGCCACGACCTGAGAAATCCCCTCTCCGCCATCCTCACCGCGGCGGACCTGCTCCAGCGCCGCTCGGACGACGAGGCCGTGAAGAAGACGGCCTCGCGGATGATGACCGCCGGCAAGCGCATGAGCCGGATGATTGAAGACGTGCTGGACCTGGCGCGCGCGCGGCTGGCCGGCGGGATTCCGCTGCGCCGGGGGGAGACGGACTTCGGACAGCTGGTGCAGCGCATGGTGCAGGAGCACCAGACGGCGTGGCCGCGCCACCGCATCGAGGTGCGGCAGGACGGCGACCTCGTGGGGGACTGGGACGCGGACCGGCTGGCGCAGGTGGCCTCCAACCTCATCGGCAACGCGCTCCAGCACGGCGACGCCGCGGAGCCGGTGCGCATCCTCGTGGACGGCACGCGCGACGACGCCCTGCGCTTCACCATCACCAACGTGGGCGTCATCCCCGCCCACCTCCTGCCCTTCCTCTTCGACCCGTTCCGGGGCGGCCAGCAGCGCCGGGGCCGAGGGGAGGGACTGGGCCTGGGGCTCTACATCGTCCAGCAGATCATCCACGCGCATCAGGGCGGCGTGGAGGTGCTCTCCGGCACCGGGCCCTACACGGAGTTCCGCGTGGAGCTGCCGCGCAAGGGCGTGGAGGTCGTCAAGCTGTAGCGCCGTTGTCCGCGGGCACGCTGCCCGGCCCATCCGATTCGTCCAGCGGCGGCAGCGTGTGCAGCCCCCAGCGCTGTCCCGCCTGCCAGCTGGCGACGCCGGAGACGCCCCAGCCGGCGCGCTGGGCCTCGCGCCCCTCGAACTCCAGCCAGAAGACGGCGGTGTCCGGCCGCGCCGCCTGGTCCAGGCAGGCCACGCGCGACAGCGTGCGGCCGTGCGAGTCCAGCGCCACGGCGAAGGGCTTGTGCGAGTGGCCGCAGAGCACCCACTTCGGGTGCACCGTGTCCACCAGCTTGCGCGTCACCGGGTTGCCAATCCACGGCGAGGGCAGCGGGCGCTCGGGGACCAGCCGTTCATCGCGGGCCTTCTGCACGATGCCCCGGGGCCACTCGTGCACCAGCAGCAGGTCCACGTCCCGCAGCGCGGACACCTGCTCCACCTCCGGCGCGCGGAAGTAGCCCGCCTGCTTCGCCGTATCCAGCGACGTGGGCCGCTTCAGCGGCTGGTCGATGAAGCGCGGCGCGTGGATGCCGGACAGGTACGCCACGCGCAAAGGGCCCAGGGTGCGCAGGCCCGCGCGGCCCAGGTAGTGGACGTCCGGGGCCAGCTCCCCGCCGTCAGGCAGGTCATGCAGCGCCTCGAAGTCCTCGTTGTTGCCGCCAATGAAGTACAGCGGACGCTTCACGCGGCGGATGCCGTCCGCGTACTCGGCGAACTCGGCGGGCATGGCGCGCTTGGCGGCCTTGCGCCGGTGGTCGTCCGCGTGGCGGAAGGCCTCCACGTCTCCCACCGCCAGCACCAGGTCCACCCTCCGGCCGCGCGCCTGCTCCAGCGCATCCAGCCACGCCTCCACCCGGTGGAAGCGTCCATGGATGTCACCCAGCGCGGCGACGAGGAGGGAGTCCTGCGGCATGTCCTTCACTCAAGGCCTCCCGCCTCGCCCTGTCGAGTCATCCGCCCCGGTCACTTTCCAGTGACGGACGAATGGCCGCCCTGACTACGGGCAACCCAGCGGATAGGTGACTTCCACCACCGAGCCCGGGGCCGGGGCGCGCAGCCGGTCGAAGACGATGGCGTTGGCCCGGGCGTCATAGGACCAGCCGTCCGTCACGGGCACCCCGTCCACCTGGACGGCGATGGCGCCGGGGTCCGCCGGCAGCTCCGACAGGGGGAAGGCGCGGTTGGGCCCGAAGGCGCTCTCCGACAGCTTCTCCAGCGACGTGGCCCAGTTGGGCGTGCAGATGCTGTCCACCACCCCGTTGAGCTTCCGAGCCAGCTCCATGTACCGGCTGCCGGAGCTGCTGGAGGTGGTGCAGGTGGTCAAGTCCTCCGGGCCCACCACGGCGTTGAAGCTCACCTTGGACGGGTCGTTCCCCTTCAGCGCCAGGAGGTAGGTCTCGTAGAAGGACACCGGCTGGGAGCTGAAGTCCTCCTCGTCCGACAGCACGATGATGGCCAGCTTCGCCTCCTCGCGCAGGAAGCCGCCGTTGCCGTCGCTGGACTGGGGCGTGCGCGGGTCGTCCAAATCATAGAGCAGCGGATCCGACAGCGCGCGGTACGTCGCGTCCAGGCCCTGCTCGTTCCAGTGGCACACGCCCACGTGCGTGTTGGTGGCGAAGACGCCGCCCGCGTTGGGCGTCTCCGGCGTGATGATGCGCGGGCTGGAGCCGTCCACGGGGAACAGGCGCCCGTTCTCACCGCCCTGCGCGCCGCCGGGGCACTCGGACCAGCCGCCCGGAGACGGGTCCAGGCCGGTGGTGGTGACGCCGATGCGGTAGTCCACCTGCGCGGCGGTGGCCGCGGACAGGAAGGCCGCGAAGTTCTCACCCAGGCTCTGCTGCTCCTCCATCATGGAGCCCGAGTTGTCCACGACGAAGAGCACGTCCACGCGCGCCTCCGCCTGCTGGACGAAGCGGTCCGTCTGGTCCGTCTTCGAAAGGCCCCGCCCCACGAGCCCCGCGTTGTAGACGCCGCCGTCCTTCAGCGTGAAGCGCACCGTCGCCGCGTCCTCGCCCTCCTCCACGGGCGCGTACTTCGCGGTGAGCTTCACGCGCCCGCCCGCGGGAATCGTGGCCGGCAGCGCGCCGGACACCGCGAACTCATGCCCCGGCTGCTCCAGCTTCATGCCCGACACCTTCACGTCTCCCGGGCAGTCGTTGTAGGCCATGAACTCGCGGGTGCGCGGGCCGCACACCAGCCGGTTGATGCCGAAGTCCACCGTGGTGGGCTGCACGGAGAAGCACCCCTGCACGCCCCGCCCCACCAGGTTCACCAGCGGGTGGCCGCGCGTGGGGTGGCTCACCCAGCCTTCGGCGAGCCCCTGGAACTCCCCGTCGGTGGGCGGCTGGAAGCGCACGACGAGCGTCATCTTCTTGCCGGGCTCCAGCACGCTGTTGGGCAGCGTCGCCGCGCGGAAGGCCGGGTCCGAGCCGCTCGCCAACTGGAGCGCCGACAGGAAGCACGCCTCCGAGCCGGTGTTGCGCAACGTCACCCCCAGCGCCACCTCCGAGCCCACCGGCACCTGGCCGAAGTCCAGCACCGACGGCAGCGCGTACTCGCACGGCGCGAAGGCCCGGCCCTCGCCCGACAGCGTCACGCCATCCGTGGAAGTGGAGGAGCGCTGGGTGGAGGTGACGGCCAGCTGCCCGCTGCTCGCGCTGCCCACGCCCGCGCGAGGGCTGAAGGTGATGCCCACCTTCAGCGTGCCCCCCGGTGCCACGGGGTGGCTCGACGGCGGCTGCGCGAGCGTGAAGTAGCCCCCGGCCTGCGTGGTGAGGTGGAGCCCGGTGACGGTGGTCTCCTCGCGGCAGCGGTTGTGCACGGTGACGTCACGCGTGGCCGTCATGCCGAAGGCCACCGGCCCGAAGGACAGGTGCGCGGGCGTCACCTCCACGCACGACGCGCCGCCCTCGCCCGTCAGCGTCACCTTGGGCCCGGGCGAGGTCGTCTTCTGCTTGCGCACGGACACCTCCACGCGGCCGTCCTTCACCCGGCCGGCCGCCGCGGGCGTGAAGGCCACGCGCAGCTCCACCACCGCGCCCGGCGCCAGCACGTCGTTGGGGAGCGCGGGCGCGCTCACCACCTTGAACACGCCGGACGGGTCCTCCAGGAGCGACGCGCCCTTGTAGCTGAGCGGCTCGGAGCCCAGGTTGCGCACGGTGATGCGCTCCTCGGCGGTGGCGCCCACCGCCACCCGGCCGAAGTCCACGCGCAGCGGCGTCACCTCCAGCGCGCCGGCCACGCCCATCCCCTTCAGCGTCACCACCGCGGGCTCGCAGCCGTCGCAGATGGCCACGTGCAGCGCCGCCTCCGCGTTGCCCAGCCGCACGGGGCTGAAGGCCACCGGCACCTTGCGCGTCTCATGCGGCGCCAGCGTGGACGGCAGGCCCGCCCCGGCGGAGAACTGATCCGCGTCCGCGCCCTCCACCGACAGCACCAGCGGGCTCTCCACGTCGGAGGGGTTGCGCACCGTCACCTCGCGCATCTCCACCAGCCCCAGGTTCACGTTGCCGAAGTCGAGCGCCGACTCCGGCACCTCCACCAGCGCCTTCACGCCGCGCCCGCTGACGGGCACCTGCGTCGCCGCGCCACCGGACGCGTCCGTGAACAGCTCCAGCTGCCCCTGCACCGCGCCCTCCACGTCGGGCGAGAAGCGCACTTCAATCTCGTGCTCCGCGCCGGCCGTCAGCGTGAAGGGTTCGAACGCGGGGACCTGGACGTTGGGCAGCGACGAGCGCGCGCCCTCCACGCGGTACGACGCGCGCCCCTGGTTCGCCAACCGCAGCGTCATCGTCTTGGTGCGCCCCACCGCCGCCGCGCCGAACTCCAGGAGCTCCGGCCGTGCCGCGAAGCCTGTCCGTGCCTGCTGTGAAGTGGGTCGCTCACACGCCGTCGCCGCCGCCACCACCAACGCCAACACCAGCCATCGGAGTCCACGCATACAGAGTCCCCCATTTCCTACGCACGGCACCGGTGTCCCCCCACACAGCACTGCGCGTGGATCCGGTCGGCGTAGAAAGGTGCAACCCTGGTGCCTGGACGTCCCAACGAGGCGCCGTCACGCCGCCAACACGGCAAACGGGCGCCCTCGCTGGGGAACGGCATTTAACGGGTAAAGCAGGAGATTCCACGTTTCGTGGAAGCGACTGCAAAAGCTTCACAAACGGTCGATGCCACACCGACCCCTCACCCTCGGGGGCCGTGCGATTTCCAGAGGGGACGAGTGGAGCGCGCAGGACGTCCGCGTGCCCGTCTGGCTGTGGGGATGCGGGCGGCGGTCTGGGGTGTTTCTGCTGAACCTCTTCGGTCCTACGCCTTTGCGTGCACCGGAACACCCTTTCAGTGATAAAGCGCGCCCCCATGTCCGAGCCCGACGTCATTTCCATCCGTGGTGCCAGGGAGCACAACCTCAAGACCGTCTCCCTGGACATCCCGAAGAAGAAGCTCGTGGTGTTCACCGGCGTGTCGGGCTCCGGCAAGAGCTCGCTCGCCTTCGACACGCTCTACGCGGAAGGCCAGCGCCGCTACGTGGAGAGCCTGTCCTCCTACGCGCGCCAGTTCCTGGGGCAGATGGAGAAGCCCCGCTACGACACGCTGCGAGGCCTGTCGCCCACCATCTCCATCGAGCAGAAGGCGGCCAGCAACAACCCGCGCTCCACGGTGGGCACCGTCACGGAGGTGCACGACTACCTGCGCGTGCTCTACGCCTCCATCGGGGTGCAGCACTGCCCCAACTGCGGTCGCAAGGTGGGCAAGCAGAGCGCGCAGCAGATCGTCGATGAGATCATGAAGCTGCCCGCGGGCACCAAGCTCCAGGTGCTGGCGCCCATCGTCACCAACCGCAAGGGCGAGCACAAAGACCTGCTGGCGGAGGCGCAGAAGCGCGGCTTCTCCCGCGCGCGCGTGGACGGGAAGGTGCGCGAGCTGGAGGAGCGCATCGAGCTGGACAAGAAGTCCAAGCACGACATCGCGCTCATCATCGACCGCCTGGTGTTGAAGCCGGACCTGCGCACGCGCCTGACGGACTCCGTGGAGACCGCGCTGCGCGAGGGCAAGGGCACGCTCATCATCACGGATGAGAAGGGCACGCTCGCGTCCGACCGCGTGATGAGCGAGTTGAACGCGTGCCCCGCGTGCGGCCTGTCCTTCGGGGACCTGACGCCGGCGTCGTTCTCCTTCAACAACCCGCTGGGCATGTGCACGGACTGCAACGGCCTGGGCACCCGGCCGGAGATGGACGCGGACCTGCTGGTGCCGGACCAGTCGCGCAGCATCCGCGACGGCGCCATTGAACCGTGGGCCAGCGGCATGAACCGCGGCGAGGGTTGGACGGCGGACTTCGTGGAGAGCCTGGCGTCCGCGTTCAAGATTGATCTGGACGTCCCGTACGCGAAGCTGACCAAGCGGGAGAAGGACGTCCTGATGAACGGCGCGAAGGGCAAGTCCTTCACCGTGCAGTGGGGCGACAACGGCCAGTACGACATGGAGTGGGAGGGCCTGCTCGCCCGCACCATGCGCAACTTCAAGACGACGACGTCGGAGGCGCGCAAGGCGGAGCTGCAGAAGTACTTCAGCGACAAGCCCTGCCCGTCCTGCAAGGGCGAGCGCCTGCGTCCGGAGAGCCGCGCGGTGAAGGTGCACCAGCGCACGCTGGTGGACCTGAGCCGGATGACCATCACGGAGGCGCGGACGTTCCTGACGCAGATGGGCCTCTCCGCGCAGGAGGAGAAGATTGCCCAGGAGCTGCTCAAGGAGATCCGCAGCCGCCTGTCCTTCCTGGTGGACGTGGGCCTGGGCTACCTCACGCTGGACCGCACCGCGTCCACGCTGTCCGGCGGTGAGAGCCAGCGCATCCGGCTGGCGTCGCAGATGGGCAGCGAGCTGACGGGCGTCATCTACATCCTGGACGAGCCCTCCATCGGCCTGCACCAGCGAGACAACGGCAAGCTGCTCACCACGCTCAAGCGCCTGCGAGACCTGGGCAACTCCGTCATCGTCGTGGAGCACGACGAGGAGACGATGGAGGAGGCGGACTACCTGGTGGACTTCGGCCCTGGCGCGGGCGAGCTGGGCGGGCAGGTGGTGTCCCAGGGCACGCCCAAGCAGGTGATGGCGGACGAGAAGAGCCTCACCGGCGCGTACCTGTCCGGCCGCCAGGAGATTGAGATCCCCGAGTCCCGCCGCCCGGTGAATCCGAAGCATCAAATCTCCATCGTGGGCGCGACGGAGAACAACCTGAAGAACGTGGACGCGGACATCCCGCTGGGCATCTTCACGGCGGTGACGGGTGTGTCCGGCGCGGGCAAGTCCACGCTGATCAACGAGATCCTCTACCCGGCCCTGGCGCGCGCGCTCTACGAGAGCCGCGAGCCCATGGGCAAGCACAAGTCCATCAAGGGCCTGGAGCACCTGGACAAGGTCATCGACATCGACCAGCGGCCCATTGGCCGCACGCCGCGCAGCAACCCGGCCACGTACACCAAGGTCTTCGACGCCATCCGTGAAGTGTTCGCGATGACGCCGGAGGCGCGCACGTTCGGCTACGGCCCGGGCCGCTTCAGCTTCAACATCAAGGGTGGCCGCTGCGAGGCGTGCGAGGGCGACGGCGTGAAGCTGGTGGAGATGCACTTCCTGGCGGACGTGTACGTCCCCTGCGAGGTCTGCAACGGCAAGCGCTTCAACGAGGCCACGCTGCGCGTGCGCTACAAGGGCAAGAACATCGCGGAGACGCTGGACCTGAGCGTCCGGGAAGCGGTGGACCACTTCGGCGCGCACAAGGACATCATGCGCGTGCTCACCACGCTCACCGACGTGGGCCTGGGCTACCTGCGGCTGGGCCAGCCGTCCCCCACCCTGTCCGGCGGCGAGGCGCAGCGCATCAAGCTCGCCCGTGAGCTGGCCCGGGTGGCCACCGGGCGCACGCTCTACATCCTGGACGAGCCGACGACGGGCCTGCACTTCGAGGACATCCGCAAGCTGTTGTCCGTGCTCAACCGGCTGGTGGAGGCGGGCAACAGCGTGCTCGTCATCGAGCACAACCTGGATGTCATCAAGAGCGCGGACTGGCTCATCGACCTGGGGCCGGAGGGCGGCTCGGGCGGCGGTAACATCCTGGCCACCGGCACGCCGGAGGACGTGGCGAAGGTGGAGGCCAGCCACACCGGGCGTTACCTCAAGCACGTGCTGGGCAAGGCGCGCCGGGCCCGCATTGGCAAGCGCGTGGACGCGGCCTGAGGCGCCCCGGTAGGGTGGGGGCATGGCCGAGACCTCGACCGCCCCCACCTCCCAGCGCTTCCCGCCCCAGATTCCCTACATCATCGGGAACGAGGCCTGTGAGCGCTTCAGCTTCTACGGGATGCGGAACATCCTCGTGGTGTTCTTCATCGACTACCTGCTGCGTAACCACGTGCCGGAGTCGGGTGCGCGGGAGGCCCAGGCGAAGTACCTGATGCACCTGTTCATGGCGGGGGTGTACTTCTTCCCGCTCATTGGCGGCTACCTGGCGGACCGCTTCTTCGGGAAGTTCCACACCATCTTCGTGCTGAGCCTCGTGTACTGCGCGGGGCATGCGTGTCTGGCGCTCTTCGAGGACAACGCCACGGGCTTCTACACGGGCCTGACGCTCATCGCGATTGGCTCCGGCGGCATCAAGCCGTGCGTGTCCGCGATGGTGGGCGACCAGTTCACGGAGACGAACAAGCACCTGGTGAAGAAGGTCTTCGCCATCTTCTACTGGACCATCAACTTCGGTTCGTTCTTCGCGTCGCTGTTCGTCCCCCTGCTGATGAAGAACTACGGGCCGTCGGTGGCCTTCGGCGTGCCGGGCGCCCTGATGTTCCTGGCGACGGTCATCTTCTGGGCGGGCCGCAAGCACTACGTGCTGGTGCCGCCCACGGGCCCCAACCCGCACTCGTTCTTCAAGGTGCTGGGCAGCGCGTTCCGGGGCAAGGACGTGGCGGGCGGCACCTGGCTGGACAAGGCGAAGGCGGAGCACCCGGCGGAGGCGGTGGAGGGCGTCAAGGCGGTGTTCCGCGTGTCCGCGCTGATGCTGCCGTTCGTGCCCTTCTTCTGGATGCTCTTTGATCAGAAGGCGTCCACCTGGGTGGTGCAGGCGCGGTCCATGGACCCCAACGTGGGCGGCATCGTGTTCCAGCCCAGCCAGATGCAGTTCATCAACCCCATGCTGGTGATGCTGCTCATCCCCTTCCTGACGGCCATCGTCTATCCGGCCTTCCAGCGGATGGGCTGGGAGCTGACGCCGCTCAGGCGCATGCCGCTGGGCCTGGTGATTGGCGCCGCGTCGTTCGTCATCGCGGGCTTCTTCCAGGTGGCCATGGAGGGCGGGACGACGCTGAACATCGCGTGGCAGCTCCTGCCGTACATCGTGCTGACGGTGGCGGAGATCCTGGTGTCCACCACGGGCCTGGAGTTCGCGTACACGCAGGCGCCCCGGGAGATGAAGGGCACCATCCAGAGCGTGTGGCTGGTGACGAACACGCTGGCGAACGTGGCGGTGGCCATCGCCGCGGCGCTCAACGTCTTCACGGGCTCCGCGCAGTTCTTCTTCTACGCGGCGCTGGCGGCCGTGGCCGGCGTGGGCATGGCGCTGGTGGCCCGCCGCTACGTGGTGCGCGACTACTACCAGACGGACGCGCAGGCCCCCATGGACGGCCGCAACCCGGGCGTCGAGCCGAAGCCGGCCTAGGGCCCCAGCTGCACGGTCGGATCCGCCGAGGGAGCCGCGTGCGGCCCCCGGCGGGGCAGCTCCACCGTGAAGGTGGCCCCCTGCCCCGCCTCGCTTTCGACCCGGACCGAGCCGCCCAGCCGCTCCACCAGCTGGTTCACGATGTGGAGGCCCAGGCCCAGCCCCCCGTAGTGGCGCGACGACACCGCGCGCTCGAAGGCGCGGAAGATTCGCGCGTGCCGCTCCGCCGGGATGCCGATGCCCTGATCCCGCACCTCCAGGCGGGCCATCACGGCGTCCCCCTCCACCCGCACCTCGATGGGCCTTCCTTCGCCGTACTTGATGGCGTTGGAGAGCAGGTTGGTGACGATCTGATCCAACCGCGACCGGTCCCACACGCCCGGCATCGCCGTGTCGGCGTGGACCTGGAGCCGGGTTCCCGACGTGGCCAGCTCCGGTGCGAAGCGCGCCGCGACGTCCCGGACCAGCGCGGCCAGGTCCACCTCCTCGAACTCCAGCTCGAGCTTTCCAGCCTGGATGCGCGAGACGTCCAGCAGGGTGTTGACGAGCTTCGCCATCCGCTTCGCCTGACGCTCGATGACCTCCAGCGAGTGGGTCACCGCGTCCACCCGCGTGATCCCAAGCGCTCCTGCCCGGGCCAGGCGCGTCAAGCCCTGCACCGACAGCTGGAGCGACGTGACCGGGGTCTTCAGCTCATGGGAGGCAATGGAGAGGAACTCATCCCGGAGGCCAATCGCCAGCTGGGCCTGTTGATAGAGGCGGGCGTTGTCCAGGGCCATCGCCGCGCGGCGGGCCAGCTCCTGCGCGAGCGCGAAGTCCGCCGGGCCATACCGGCCACCGCCCGCCATGCGCGCGAGCGTGAGCGCGCCGAGCGCGTGCTCCCGCGCGAGCAGCGGCACCGAGATCCAGGACTGGAACTCGACGACCTCGGACAGGCCCTGCCCGTCCCGCACGCACCCCAGTGACATGGAGGCGCACCCCTCCGGGCAGAACTCCGGTTCGCCCTCGCGGAGCACCCTCCCCGGACCATGCTCGGCATCCAGGTCGGGCAGCGCGCAGTGCATCCGCGCGGGCACGGTGGCGCGCAGCGCTTCGGAGCGGGCCTCGGTGATGCGCTGGAAGGAATATCCCCCGTCCAGCAGATCCACCGCGCACCAGTCGGCGAACCGCTCGACGGTCAGCGCGGCCACGCTGCGCAGCGCGTCCTCGGGGGCGAGCGAGCCGGTGAGCAACCCGGACGCCTCCGCCAGGAGCGCGGAGCGCCCCTCCTGCTCCTCCGCGCGGGCGCGCGCCTGTTGCTCCCGATGGAAGATCTGATCGCGCTCGTGCTCGGCCCTGCGGTGCTCGGTGATGTCGATGCCGGTGCCGATGACGTACTCGATCGCGCCCGACTCGCCTCGCAGGACGTTGCTGGACCAGGAGATGAGGCGGCGCTCGCCCCAGCGGGTCACCCAGTGGGTCTCGTACTGCTCGAACCCCAGCCCGGCCGCGAGCACGGCGAAGTTCTGCTCCACCCGCGCCGCTTCGTCCGGCGGCAGGAGCCGCATCCAGAAATACGCGCCGCGCAGCTCCTCGAAGGAGTAGCCCGTCACCTCCTGGCACGCCCGGTTGAAGCGGATGATCCTTCCCTGGGGATCCAGGACGATGACCAGGGCCCGGGCCGTGTCCAGGACCGCCGAGCTGAAGTCCCGCTCACGCTGGAGCGCGCGCTCGCTGTCCAGGGTCCGCGCGAAGAGCTGCCGGTGGACGAGCGCGGTGCGGAGCACGCCGCCGAGCCGCTCCACCATGCCCCGGTATTGCCGCGGCAGATTCGGCTCGCGGTCGAAGTACAGCAGCAGCAGGCTGGGCGGGGGCCCGGCATCGTCGATGGGCACGGACCACCGCACGAGCCCCGGCGAGTCCAGCTCCGGATAGGGCAGGTCCACCCAGAGGGGCGCTGGCAGCCCCGGGCGCGGGGGCAGCCCCGGAATCGGGAGCTGGCGGGAGGCCGAGGACAGTCCGCTCGCGCCCAGCAGCCCCACCTGTCCCCGCGCATCCGGCTGGAGCCAGAGCGCGACCGCGCACCCCAGCCGCTCCGCGACGCGGTCCAGGAAGTTGTCCGCGGGCTTGCAGGGATTGAGCAGATCCAGCGCCGCGACGGTGAGCTCCTGGAGCACGCTCAAGAGCGCGAGCCGCTCCTCGGTGAGCTTGTGGTCCCCGTCCGCGCCGTGGTCCGCCATGCGCCACCTCTCTCCCTCATCCAGGCAGGGCGACCACCACCGCTGTCTTGTTGTGGAACTGGGGGACCCCGCCTCCCATGGCCCCCACCTCGCCCAGGGTCAGACAGCCCACGACCGGGACGCCCTCTCCGAGCGCGTCCTGGAACCGGGAGAGCTCGTCCCGGACGCCCTCCCCCAGGACGAGGTACCGGGAGACGCAATCGAACACCACCGCGCCGCCCAGCGTGCCAGGGGTTGCTTCCCGGGCCAGGGTGGCGGCACCGGCCGCGGCGTCGAGCAGGTCCGTGCGCTTGCCCTCCATCACGCGGACCAGGGACCCGTCCGGGACCTCGGCGATGAAGCGCACCGAGCCATCGGGTTCGACGGACAGGGGGTCGCGGATCACGAACTCGCCATTGGCCTGGGGAATCCCCAGCGGGTGCGTCATCGCGAAGCGGGGGAAGCTGCGCGCGTCCAGGGCGTCACCCCGGCTCTCGGCCGTGTGCCGGTAGACCTCGAAGGCACGCTCATAGTCGAGCTCGACGGCGGTCGAGCCCCGGACCTTCGTGACCTGCGAGGGCGGACCATACGGATACCAGCCATGCTGGATGCCCACGCCCAGGGGCTCCAGGGCATCGAAGGCAATCACGACCACCTGGTCCTGGTAGGCGTGCCCCTTGGTGAACTGGGCCGTCTTCACGAACCGGACGTTGTTGCCCGCGCCGCCCCCCGCCCAACGGATGCCCGCGCCCGCCTCCTGTTGGGCCCCGCGCACGACCTCCGTCGAGTTGCCGCTCAGCGCGTCCGGCAGGACGAACAGCGTGCGCCGGTATCCGGGCGGCTTGGGAGGCAGCTTGCTCACGGCCTCGGCCACCGCCGCGCGCCCGGCGGCTCTCGGGCTGACACTGACCGGACCGCCCATCCCCACGCCGACGCGGAAGTCGTCGCCGCGAAAGAGCGCGATGACCAGGCCCTGGAGCAGGAGCTCCGTGCCCGCGAAGACGCCCGCCGCGCAGCACCCGGCCCAGGGGATGTCCCCGAGCTCCGCCCCGACCGCGGACGCCAACGCCGACGCGTCGTACTGGTCCGTGCACAGCACGAGCGCGAACGCGGCGGCGTCCGCGCCTCGCAGCGCCTCCTGGCTCGCCTCCCGCGCGGCGGTGGTGCAATCCGCCGAGCGGCTCTTTCCAATCTGGATCCACATGGGCTCCCTGAATCGATACCCACGCGGGAGCGGGCGTGCAGGGTCCCCACGGCGCATGAAAAACGCCGGAGCACCCTGGGGGCGCTCCGGCGTTCGTGTTTCAGCAAGGCTGCTCTACCTGGCTCTGGTGGCTGGCTCTGGTGGCCGGCTCAGGTGGCCGGGTGGACGGTGCCTTCCTGGTGCGCGGGCGTCGGCGCGGGCGTCACTTCGTCCGTGCCGTGCATCATCCGCTTCAGCATGGGGGCGAGGAACAGCAGGATGACGCCCGACAGGCCCGCGCCGATGACGATGGTGAGGAACACGCTGAACTCGCCCATCTTCTCCGAGTAGCCGCCCAGCACGCCGGACAGCTTGTTGGCCACCGCGTTCGCCAGGAACCACACGCCCATCATCGCGGAGACGACGCGCTGGGGCGCCACCTTGCTCACCATGGACAGGCCCACCGGCGACAGGCACAGCTCGCCCATGGTGTGGAAGAGGTACGCCATGATGACCCACCACGCCGCCGCCTTGCCGTCCGTCGCGCTCTCCTTGGAGGCGCCCAGCATGAAGGCGAAGCCCACCGCCAGGAAGATGAGCCCCAGGGACATCTTCACCGGGATGCTCAGGTCCTTGCCCTTCGCCGCCAGCGAGCTCCACACCGCCGCGAAGATGGGCGCCAGCGTCACGATGAAGACGGAGTTGAAGTTCTGGAACCAGGTGGTGGGCACCTCCCAGCCGAACATGGAGCGGTCCACCTTCTGGTCCGTGTAGAGGTTCATCAGGCCGCCCGCCTGCTCGAAGCCCGTCCAGAACGCGACCACGAACAGCGCGATGATGAAGATGACGATGATGCGGTCCCACTCCTGGCGGCTGAAGGCGTGCTGCTTGCCATCCGGCGTCGTCTTCTGCGCCTCGGTGGGGCGCGGCGCGGGCGCGAGGCCCACGTTGCCCAGGAACTTGTGCGCCAGCGCCATGAAGATGACCAGGCCCAGCGTCATGCCCACGCCGGCGGAGCCGAAGCCCCAGTGCCAGCCCACGCGCTCACCCAGCGTGCCGCAGATGAAGTTGCCCAGCACCGCGCCCAGGTTGATGCCCATGTAGAAGATGGTGAAGGCGCCGTCGCGGCGGCCGTCACCCGCGGGGTACAGCCCGCCCACCATGGTGGAGATGTTGGGCTTGAAGAAGCCGTTGCCGATGATGAGGAAGCCCAGGCCCGCGTAGAAGATGGAGATGCCTGGGAGCGCTAGCAGCAGGTGGCCAATCACCATCAACGCGCCGCCCAGCACCACCGCCTTGCGCTGTCCGATGTAGCGGTCCGCGATGTAGCCGCCCAGGATCGGCGTCAGGTACACGAGGCCCGTGTACGTCCCGTAGAGGCTCAGTGCTTCCGCCGTGGACCAGCCAAAGCCACCCCGCACCTTGTCGGTGAGGAAGAGCACCAGCAGGCCGCGCATGCCGTAATAGGACATGCGCTCCCACATCTCGGTGGCGAACAACAAATACAGGCCCGGGGGATGCCCCTTGCGGGCCTCGCCCGCGGCGACGGTGCTTTGCATGCCGTGAGTTCCTCGAACGGATTCTTGGGAGGGGGAACGAAAAGTCGCGCGACTGTAACAGGAGTCCCGCCCTCGGCGAGGACAGAGGACACCCTGCGTCCGTGGGAATTCCCGCCCCCTGCGCGAGCAGCCCTTCGGGCCCCCGCGCCCCGCCCGTTCGTGGCCGGGCGCGTCAGCCGATGCGCCGCGGCCACCGCCCGCGGCTCGCACCCGTGGTGGGGGTGGAGGCCAGGGGCTCCGCGTGCGCGGGGCGCATGGGCAGCCGGACCTCCACGCGCGTGCCCTTCCCCATCTGGCTGGTGATGTGGATGCGGCCGCCGTGCTGCAGGACGATGCGCCGGCTGAGCGCCAGGCCCAGGCCCGTGCCTTCACCGGCCGCGCGGGTGGAGAAGAAGGGCTGGAAGAGCCGCTCCAGGTCCTCCGGGCGGATGCCCACGCCGGTGTCCTCGATGGTGACGAGCGCCTCGTCGCCCTGCTGGGCCGTCTCCACCAGCACGCGGCCGGCGTCGCCCACCGCGCGCACGGCGTTGTCCAGCAGGTTGAGCCACACCTGGTTGAGGGTGCCCGGGTCGCCCCAGATGGGCTCCGCGCACTGGTAGGCGCGCTCCACCACGACGCCCGGCGGGATGCGCCAGCCCAGCACGTTGAGCGTGGAGTCGAGCGCCGCCTCCAGCCGCACCGCCACCGGCTTCTCCGCCGTGCGCACGAAGGACAAGAGCGACTCCGCCAGGTGGCGGATGCGCTGGCCGCACTCCTCCATCACCTCCAGCATCGCGGGGCCCAGGTCGGGGTCGCCGCCCGTCTGCTTCCCCTGCATGACCTCCTTCAACGGGATGAGCGCGTTCATCAGCCCGTTGAGGGGGTTTCGCACCTCGTGCGCGAAGCCGGAGGTGAGCAGGCCGATGGCCGCCAGCCGCTCGTTCTCCGCCGCGCGCACGGCCGCCTCGCGCAGGCGCAGCTGCGTCTCCACGCGCGCCAGGAGCTCGCGCGGGCTGAAGGGCTTGCCCAGGTAGTCATTGGCGCCCGCGCCCAGGGCCTCCACCTTGGCGGCCACCTCCTGGCGCGCGGTGAGCAGGATGACGGGCATGTCCACCGTCTGCGCATGGGCGCGCAGCTGCACCAGGAGATTGAGGCCGGACTGCACCGGCATCATCACGTCGGACACCACCAGGTCCGGCCGCTCCTCCATCGCGCGGCGCACGCCCTCTTCGCCGTTGGCGGCCTCCAGCACCCGGTAGCTGGGCGCGAGGATGTCCGCGATGAAGGCGCGGATCTCCGCGTCGTCCTCCACCACCAGGATGCGGGGGGCCTTCGCGTCCGCGCGCGTGTGGTCCTGCGGCTCCGTGGGGCGCTGGGCCCCGGCGACGGTGGCGGCCAGCACGGTGGCGAAGCGGCCGGAGCTGCGGCGCTCGCGGCGCGTGGGCAGGTCCGTGGCGCGGCGCTCGCGCAGGTCCTCGCGCAGGTGCTGGGTGCCCTTGGGCAGCCGCACGCGGAAGCTGGAGCCCTGCCCCGGCGTGCTCGACACCTCGATGCCGCCCGAGTGCAGCGCCAGCGTCTCCTTCACCAGCGCCAGGCCGATGCCGCTGCCCCCGAAGCGCCGCGTGCCCGTCGTGTCCGCCTGGGCGAAGCGGTCGAAGATGACGGCCAGGTCCGCGGGCGCCATGCCCTGCCCGGTGTCCACCACCTCCACGTGCACGTCCGTGTCGTCCTCGCGCAGCCGCACCGCGATGCTGCCGCCGGCCGGAGTGAACTTGAGCGCGTTGGAGACCAGGTTGTGGAACACGCCTTCAATCCGCTCCGCGTCCGCGTGCACCGTCGACACCGGCCCGCCCTCCAGCGTGAGGGTGAGGCCCTGCTTCTCCGCCACGGTGCGGAAGGGCAACAGCTGCGAGGACAGGAACGCGTGCAGCTCCAGCGGCTGGTAGCGCAGCCGCACCTTGCCTGCCTCCAGCTGCGCCAGGTTGAGCAGGTTGTCGATGAGCCTGAGCAGCCGCTGCGTGCTCCGGTCCAGCGTCACCAGGTGTTGCCGCAGCACCGTGGGCAGCGACTCCGGCTCCTTCTGGAGCGCGTCCAGCGACAGCAGGATGAGCGTGAGCGGCGTGCGCAGCTCATGGCTCACGTTGTCGAAGAACTCCGTCTTCAGCCGGTCCTGCTCGCGCTGTTTGACGAGCGCCGCCTCCAGCTTCTCGTTGGCTTCGGACAGCTCCCGCGTGCGCGCGACGACGCGGTCCTCCAGCGTCACCTTGCTGCCAAACACCTCGTCGTAGCGCTGCTGCAGCTCTCGCAGCGAGCCCATGTTCGCCTGGGCCTGCGCCGCGAGCAGCTCGTCCTTGCGCTTGAGCTCGCGCCACCGGTCCAACCAGCCGCCCAGCGCGAAGCCGCCCATGCCCAGCGACGCCACGGAGAAGAGCGCGTCTCCCCAGCCCAGGTGCGTGGCCAGAAGCCCGCTCACCATGCCCAGCAGCAGGCCCAGGTAGTGGCCCCAGAGGGTGGGCGGATCCGTCCAGGTGAGGTGGTAGCGGCACGCATGGCCGCCCAGCGCCTGGCACTCCGTCTCCCGCACCTCCGCGGGTGCCAGGCCCCAGATGGTGGGGAAGGACGCGAACTGGCCCATGCGCAGCTCGCAGATGTTGCGGTTCTGCTCCGGGATGCTGCTGCGGTAGGACAGCTTGAGCCGCTTGTGCTCCAGCAGGTCCACCGTGAACGCCCCCACCCGGTTGTAGCTGGGGGAGAAGTCGATGGTCTGCTTGTAGCAGGCCTTGGGCGAGCCGAAGGCGCGCAGCATGTAGAAGACGAAGCCCAGCGCCTGCGGCGACGCGGTGAAGAGGCCCGCCTCGCGCATGAAGCGCGAGTCGCCGGAGTCCTCGCGCAGCGCCGCCGCCACGCGCTCCAGGAAGCGCAGCGAGACGTAGTTGGTGGGCTGGCGCATGTAGTCCAGCCCCAGGCTGAACCCGTGATCGCGCCACACCCGGGCCAGCCGCTCCGCGCCATAGCGGTGCTCGAAGAAGAGCAGCAGCGTGGACGTGGCGCGGACGCTCACCTCGGGGGCGTTGTCCGCGGACACGTCCTGCACCTTCACCGCCGGCAGGCGTTGGGTCACGGCTTCGTTCCTTCGGTGACCAGCGTCACCGCGTACTTCAGTCCCTCCGGGTCCTCGAGCATGGCCAGGAAGTCGGCGCAGTGCGCCTGGTAGGCCTCGAGCCCGCCGAGGACGGCCGCGCCCACCGGCGCCAATGCCTCGAAGCGCGTCTTCCAGTCGCGCACGAGCCGCGCCTCCGCGGCGCCCGGGGAGAGGTAGAAGGGCATCAGGTGCACCCGCACGTCCGTGAGCCCCGCGCGGCGGAACTCAGAATACAGCTTGCGGCCCACGTACAGGTCGAACCCGCGCGCCGCCAGCGCCTCCACGATGCGCTGGGTGCCCACGCGCAGGTGCTCCGGGAAGGGCCAGTTCTGGAAGCCCAGCCCGTCGATGTCGGACACCACCACCCGCCCCCCGGGCCGCGTCACGCGGATGAGCTCCGCGAGCGCCACGTCCCGGTCCGGCAGGTACTCGAAGACGTACTGGCTCCACGCGTAGTCGAACGCGTCCGAGGGCAGGCCCGTGGTGCGCACGTCCGCCTGGAGGAACGTCACGTTCGGACGGTGGGCGTTGCGCGTCCGCGCCTCCGCGACGCGGCCCTCGTGCAGCTCCACGCCGGTGACGTGGCCGCCCTCCCCCACCCGCTCCACCATCAATTCGGCGATGCCGCCGGGGCCGCAGCCGGCGTCCAGCGCGCGGTCCCCCGGCTTGAGGCCCGTGCGGAGGAGGACGTCGCGCGTGTCCTGGGACTGCTCCTGCTCCAGGAGACGGCGGGACTCTTCTTCGGATTCCATGAGGTACATCAGCGCGCCTCCTGCTTCTGGAAGGACGTCGGAGCCTGGGCGGAGGCCCGGCTTTTCATGCGCCGCATGGGCATCTGCCGCTCGAAGAGCGAGCGCCAGGCCTCGCACCAGCGGCGCACCATGGAGCGGTGGAAGGTCCACTCGGAGAAGAGGCCCTGGTCCACGAAGCCCCAGGCGCCCAGCACCGGCACGTCCAGCGCGTCCACCAGGCCCAGCGCGGAGCCGCGGCCCCGCTCGCGCGCGTGCGCCATGCACCGCAGCGTCAGCGCCGCCACCGCGTCCTTCGCGCGAGGGTGCCGCCGGTCCGCCACCACCAGGTTGAAGCCGTTGGTGACTTCAATGAGGCTCAGGCCCGGCGTGGCCTCGTCCTGGAGCGCCAGCGCGATGGGGCCCTCGTCCCCCTCCACCACGAACATCCGCCGCTCGCGGTGCAGCCCCGCCGCCTGGAAGCGCGCGCCCAGGACGGACTCGGGGCCGCGGTCCGCGCCCAGGTCCTCGCTGAGCAGGCGCACCATCTCCCCCCGGCGGCGCAGGTAGGACTCCAGCCACTGGCGGTCCTCCGGGCGCGCCTCGCGCACGGCCGGCAGCGCCCCCGCGTCCACGGTGGGCATCTGGGACAGGTCCGCGCGCAGGTAGTGGAACTGGCGCAGGTGGCACAGCCCCTGTCCTTCCAGCACGCGCGCCAGCCACGAGCCCAGCCGGTGCGGCCACCGGTTGTCGGTGCGCCACATGTAGCGGATGAACTCCACGTCCTCCATCGCCTCGCCCACCTCCACCGCGAGCGACGTGAGCTCGCTGGAGATCTGCTCGCTGCGCCGGAAGCTCGGCATCACCGCCAGGTGCTGCACCAGCCACGTGCCGGAGTACATGCGCAGGCCGTTGACGTGCCCCAAGAGCCGGCTCGCGTCCGTGAAGACGAGCGAGCGCCCCAGCTCGCGCGCGCGGCCCAGCCGCTCGTACGTCGCCTCCAGCACGGGCAGGACGCGGGACTCCTCGCCGAAGGGGTGGTCCGGGTGGAAGGTGTAGCGGGCGTCCGCCATCATCCGCCAGACGTCCGGGAAGCGGAACACCGCGGCGTCGCGGACCTGGGGGGCCCTGGCGGACACGAACGCGTCCACGATGGCGTCGCGCACCGCGCGCGGCATGTCCAGGATGCGCACGCCGCAGCGGTAGGGCCGCAGGCGCTGATCATGCCGGGACTCGAAGGGCACGACGTCCACCGAGCGCACCTCCACGCGGCACGACGCCTCCGAGCCGTCCGGCAAGAGCAGCGAGGTGTCCAGCAGCGAGCCCACCGGCAGCACCTCGCACGACGCGTCGATGGGGAAGGCGAACCCGCCCGCGCCCAGGTCCAGCACCGCGCGGGTGATGCGCTGGCCGCTGAACGGCGAGGTGAAGCGCACGAGGAAGCGGTGCTGCGCGCTGGGGCGGAAGCGCTGCTGGCCGCGCCGGTTCTCCACCGCGAGCGAGCGGGGCATCCCCAGCACCACGCCGTCATGCCCCACGTGGAGCATGCTGGTGACGCCGCGGTAGCGCTGGCCGCCCATCTCGAAGGAGAGGTGGACCACCTCGCCCACGCTCGCGGGCAGCACCGGGGACACCTGCCCGCGCAAGAGGCCCCGTTCGTCGGAAGGCTCCACCGTGGCGGACTCCAGGAGGAAGTGCGCGGTCTGGCTGTCCGCCGGATGCAGCCACACGGGCAGTTCGCGCCGGAGCGCCTTGCGCAGCGCGGCCTGCACCGCCACCGCGTCCCGCAGCGTGCGCGGCGGCGCGGCGGTGGACTCGTCGTTCGCGAGCCGCCAGGAGATTCCCACGCGCAGGAACGCGTGCGTCCCCTGCTGGACGGGGCTGGCGTGGCGCACGTAGGCGCGGGCCACGTGCAGCACGGGCCGGCCGTCGCGCAGCATGGTCAGCGAGTCCAGGGGCGTGCCCGGCAGGAAGGCCGCCAGCGACGCGTCCATGGGCACCTGGAGCGCGGCGCCGAAGTGGCCCAGGTCCTGGCACTCGGCGCTGAAGGCCTGGCCGCGCAGGAGGAAGTCCACGCGCATTCCGGCATCCAGCGACACGCGCGTGGAGGCGCGCAGTTGGAGGATGTCGCGCAGGCGCGTCTTCAATTCACCTTCGGTCAGCGCGTCATCCACCGTGCTGAAGACGTGCCCCTCCGCGGCCGTCTCCACCAGCTCCTCCAGCCCGTGCTGATCCGACCGGGCGCAGACGAACACGCAGACGGCCTCCGGCGCCGCGCGGTCCACGTGGCGCAGGAAGCGGCGCGCGTTGTCCGCGGGCGCGATGATCAACGTGGGCGCGGTCGCCTCCATGCGCCGCGTGGCCTCCAGTTGTGAGCCCACCACTGAGACCCGGTGCGTGTTCAACGCGGACCTCAGCGCGTTGCGACGCATCTCATTGGGGTGGACGATGAGGACTTCGTGAGTCGGCACACTCATGGATTTCCCCCGACGCGCAAGAGCCACTCCGGCGCCCGTGCATGGCGCCATTCCCGTCGACGCGGGGCTCGCACGCGCCCCGTTCCCGCCATCCGCATGTCTTGAGTGTCCGAGCCAGGTGCTCTCTCTGTTGCCAGCGGGCCCGCGCTGAAACGCCTTCCCGGTGAGCCGCCGGCGAACAACCACCGCGTACTTTACCTGCTCCTATGGATTAGGTGATGTACGCGGGGGTGAGAGGACTTTTCGGAATAGGTTAAAGACGCGCAGTCGCCCGGGACCCCTTGGTGGGTAGGGACGCACGCACGGGGGCCAACGGAGAGCTCTGGCCCCGAGCCCCGAACGCCGTTACAGAATGCGCCGGTGACGAGGAGGCCCCCCATGGGCGAGACGATGGATTACGAGGGCGGAATCCGGGAGCTGAAGCGCTCCATGAACGCGGTCATCCTGGCGCACTACTACCAGGAGAGCGAAGTGCAGGACGTGGCCGACTTCGTCGGTGACAGCCTGGCGCTCGCGCAGGCCGCGGCGCGGACGGAGGCGGATGTCATCGTCTTCTGTGGTGTGCACTTCATGGCGGAGACCGCCAAGATTCTGAATCCCAGCCGACAAGTGCTGCTTCCGGACCTCAAGGCCGGCTGCTCGCTGTCGGACCGGTGCCCGCCCGCGGCCTTCAAGGCGTTCAAGGACAAACACCCGGACGCCTTCGTGGTGTCGTACGTGAACAGCTCCGCCGCGGTGAAGGCGATGAGCGACGTCATCTGCACGTCGTCCAACGCCGTGCGCATCGTGAACCAGATTCCGAAGGACCGCCCCATCCTCTTCGCGCCGGATCAACACCTGGGCCGGCACGTGATGAAGGAGACGGGCCGCGACATGGTGCTGTGGCCGGGCAGCTGCATCGTCCATGAAATCTTCAGCGAGAAGAAGCTCGTGGGGCTGAAGGTGGAGCATCCGGACGCGGAGGTGGTGGCCCACCCGGAGTGCGAGCAGCAGGTACTCCGGCACGCGGACTTCATCGGCTCCACCAAGGCCATCCTGGATTACGTGGTGAAGAGCCCGAAGAAGAAGTTCATCGTGGTGACGGAGGCCGGCATCCTCCACCAGATGAAGAAGGCCGCGCCGGACAAGACGTACATCCCGGCGCCGCCGGACAACGGGTGCGCGTGCAACGAGTGCCCGTACATGCGCCTCAACACGCTGGAGAAGCTCTACCGCTGCATGCGGGACAGGACGCCGGAGCTGGTGCTGCCGGCGGACCTGCAGCACGCGGCGCTCGCTCCCTTGCAGCGGATGCTGGAGTGGTCCGCCTGAGGGAAGCGGGGACGCGGGGACTGTCGCCCGCGTCCCACGTTTGGCAACTCGCGTCTTGCGGATGGCGGGCCCAAGTGCCATGGAAGGGACGTGGCCTTCCGATTTCTCGCACTTCCCGCCCACCGGCTGGTGGACTTCCCCAAGACCCTGCCGGACGAAGAGCGCCTCGAGCCGGACCTGCCTCCGGTGCACGAGGCCGTGGAGCGCGCCCTCGCGGGCGCCGAGTTCCGCGACCTGAAAGCCCGCGACCGCCTGCGCGCCCTGCTCCAGGGGGACCGTCCCCCGGCCCTGGGCTCGCCCGGCAAGGGCTTTGGCGCCAGCGCCATCTTCGCCCAGCCGCCCCAGGACCTGCCCGCGCTGCTGCGCCTGGCGGATGAGCTGGAGCACCTGGCCCGCCGGGAGGCCGGCGAGCGCGCGCTGGTGTGGAAGTGCGGCCAGTGCAGTGCCCGCTACGCGGTGCCGGTGGCCCTGGTGCGCCAGGTGTCCATCCGCTGCGAGCGCTGCGGCAACCCGGTGCAGCTGTCCTCGCAGGAGAGCCTGGGCGAGGAGGCCCTCATCGACCCGTTCCAGGGCGCGGTGAACAGCAGCCGGCACCAGCTGGCGGCCTTCTTCCGCGAGGCCATGGCGCGCGGCTGGCCGGTGCTCGTGGCCGAGGGCGGAACCCCTGCCCCGCGCGGGCGGCCTTCCAGCCCGGCGGCCTGAGCCACCTCGCCGGTGTTCCCACGGGGCCCTGTCACGGGCCCCCTTTTCGTTTCAGATGAAGATGCCGGCGGAGGCGTCGTTGCGCGCCTCCTGGAGCTCCTGCGTGGCGGGACGGCCGCGCAGCGCATCCATCACCTGGCGCGGCGCATGGCGCCCCGAGCACTTGGAGCACTCGCACTTGCCGCGCTTGCAGGTGCAGTCCGCCTTGCTGCCGCAGGAGCACTTCGCCGTCAGCAGCTGATCCAGCTCCTCCAGGGGGCGCGGCGCGTCGTCCTTCCGGGCCTCCGGGGCCGGAGCGGGCGTCTGGGGCGCGGTGCCCGTCTTGGAGGCAGCGGCCGCCTTCGCATGGGCCTCGCAGGCGTGGGCGCTGGCGGGCAGAAGCCAGAGGCCGCCCAGCAGCAAACCCGCGGTCATCAACGTCGCGCTGCGTGCCATGTCCGTTCTCCTTGGCGAGGGCCCCGGGAAGGCCTGGGGGAGGCGCCCGCCGTCCCGGCCTATAGCCCAGGGCATTCCCCCTGCCAAGGCATTCGCACGCACCTTTGCCTACCCTTCAACGGAGCCCACGGTGCGCTCGCCCGGCGCGGGGGCGCGCGCGTACAGTCCGCGCCCTCCTGCCCGTGACGAACCGAACTGCCCGCATCGCCTTTGTCGCCGCGCTCGTCCTGGGGGCGCTCCCGCTCTGGGTGTCGCGCCTGCTGCCCATGGTGGACCTGCCGCAGCACCTGTACCTCATCTCGGTGCTGCACCGGCTGGACGACCCGACGACGCTCTACCCCACGCTGTTCGCGGCGCGGCACGAGCTGACGCCGTACCTGGGCTACTACTACCTCGTCAGCGCGCTCAACTGGCTGCTGCCGCTGGAGCTGGCCAACCGCGTCTTCCTCACCGCGTACGTGGTGGGGATGCCGCTGGGCATGGCCTTCCTGCTGCGCAGCCTGAGCCGGCCGTCGTGGCCCGCGCTGCTCACGCTGCCGCTCGCGTACGGGGACAGCTTCGGCTGGGGCTTCATCAACTACCTGGCGGCCCTGCCGCTGACGCTCGTGTGCTGCGGCCTCTTCGTGCGGACGCTGACGGACGCGCCGCGCCGGCCGCGCTGGGGCGTGGGGCTGGCGGTGTGCCTGGTGGCGGTGCTGCTCTTCCACGTGCAGGCCTTCGGGTTCCTGGCGTTCGGGCTGCCGTGGCTGCTCTTCACCACGCCGGTGCCGGAGGACGCGGCGGCGAAAGGCCTCGTGGCCCGGCTGCGGCCCCGCGTGCCGGCGCTCCTGGGCGTGGTTCCCGGCGTGGCGCTGTTCCTGTCGTGGGTGGTGCTGCGGTTCGGCAACCCGCCGGACATCCAGCCGGGCGCGCCGTGGAAGGCGTGGGGGCCCACGTTCTCGCCGCAGAACCTGGCGTGGAAGGGCTTCGAGCAGAACCGCGCGGAGTTCTTCCAGGTGCTCGCCAACACGTTCCACGACGGCTCGGACCGCTGGCCGCTGTACGCGGTGGGCGCGGTGGCGGTGGCGGGCTGGGTGCTGGGGCTGGTGGGGCCGGGGGTGCGGCGCGAGGGCCCGCTGGCGCGCTGGCGGCTGTTGGGGCTGGGCGTGCTGGCGCTGGCGCTGTACTTCCTCTTGCCCTTCGACATCCGGGGGTACGTCTACTACCTCAACACGCGCTACGCGCACCTGGCCGCGGCGCTGCTGGTGGTGAGCATGCCGGCCGCGCGCGCGGACTGGCGGCGGCCGTTGGGGCTCGCGGCGGCGGCGAGCTCGCTGCTGCTGGCCTTCGTGATGGGGCGCGGCTTCCAGCGCTTCTCCCAGGAGGCCCGCGAGTTGGAGGCGCTGTCCGACCTGGCCGCGAACCGGCCGAAGGTGATGGGGCTGGTGTTCGACCCGCGCTCCAGCGTGGTGCGCTTCCCCGTCTTCATCCACGCCGCGGCGGTGGTGGCGCGCGAGCGCGGCGGGGTGCCCAACTTCACCTTCGCCACCACGCCCCACTCGCCGCTGCGCTACCGGGGCGAGGTGCCGCCCACCTTCCCTTCCGAGTGGCGGCCGCAGGAGATGCACTACGCGACGCAGGGCAGCTGGTACGACCACTTCCTGGTGCGCGGGGTGCATCCGTCGCGCGTCTTCGGCGCCCGGCTCCAGTCGGAACTGGTCATCGTGGGACAGAGCGGAGGGAGCTGGCTGGTGCGGCGGCGGTAGGGCGTGAAGTAGAAACCGGCGCATGAGCCCTGCCTCCACCGAGCCCCGTCCCCTGCTGGATGCGTTGCGCGCCGGCACGCCCCTGCCCGCCTACCCGGAGGCGGACGTCGCCCAGGCCCGGAAGCTCGCGGACGACGTGGGCTCCGCGTCTGTCTCGGCCGTGGAGGCCCTGCCCGAGGCCCTGGCGGGCGCGGTGCTGGAGGCCGCCGTGCTGGCGGGACAGGTGGCGCTGCCGGAGGCCCTGGCCGCTTCGTCGGTGAAGCCGCTGGCCAAGGCCGCGAAGAAGGCGCTCTACCGGCTGCGCTCGCGCGGCGTCACCCCGCCGGAAGCGCCCAAGGAGGCGCCCCCGGCTCCGGCCCCGGAGACGCTGCCCACGCTGGTGACGGTGGTGTCGTCGGCGGGGCAGTACGGCCTGCTGCTGACGCGCGTGGTGCGCGGCGGCGTGGAGCTGCTCCAGGTCATCGCGTCGGATGAGCAGGGCGTGCTGGAGCTCACCCGCACGGAGCAGAGCCGCGGGGACATCCGCCGCATCCTCAAGCACGGGCTGAAGAACGGCTTCGGCATGGAGGTCTCCCGCGAGGAGGGGGCCCGGCTGCTCGCCGAGGCCGCGGCCCTCAACCTGCGCACCCGCACGCCCTTCCCGCCGGACCTGGAGGCCGCGCTGCGCCACCACGGCGTGCAGCCCCAGGAGCCCGAGCCCCTCCCCGCCCCCGAGCCCGACGACGTGCGCCGCGCGCTGGAGGGCGATCAGCTCCATGTGACGCCGGAGATCGCCGAGTGGGTGCCGCCCGACGCGGAGGTGCGGGGCCTGATGGAGCAGGTGCAGTCGCTGGCTTCCAGCCCGCTGGCGTTGAGCGGGCCCCAGCGCCAGCAACAGGTGCGGCAGAAGGTGTTGGACGCGGCCAGGGCCTTCTTCACCCCGGAGGTGCGCCAGCGCTACGCGCGCCGCCTGTGGCGAATGGCGGCCTTCTTCGACACGACCGCGCGGGCCCTCCAGGCGGACGTCGCGAGGGGCGAGGCGCGGCGCCTCTTCCACGGACTCGACGAGCCCTTCTCGCTCTTCGCGGAGACGCTCTTCGCCAAGGTCGTGGTCCTGGCCGCGGCGGGTGCCCAGGCCCAGGCGGCGCAGGGCGCCCCGGCCCCCGAGGCGCCTCCTGCCGCCCCCACGGGCGAGCGGCGCAGCCCCGGCGGCCTCATCCTGCCCTGACGGTGCTCTTGAGCCGTCAGGTGGGCCCGCGTCCCGGAGAACGCCCCGGGAGCGGGCCCGCTTGCTTCAGAGCGGCTCCGTGCGGGCGCACAGGAGCAGGTCCAGGTTCTCCCGCTCCCAGGCGAGCGCCCGCTGGTAGTCGTGGAAGCGCTTCTCGTGCTCCATCAACTCCGGCGGGTGGATGCAGCGCCGGCCGTCCTCGCCCCGGCGGGCGCGGTAGACGTGGTGCAGCATCTCGTGGAAGACGATCCACTCCACGAAGTACCGGGGCACCAGCGGCTGGTCCAACGCCGGGTGGATGCGGATGACCTTCGAGTCCGCCGAGTACGAGCCCATCTTGATGCTCTTGCGAGGCCCCTTCACCCGGGGCGCCGGCCCGTAGGTGATGGCCGCGTCGATGCGGCTCTGGAAGTAGCGCTCGTTGAGCCGCTCATAGATGCGGGCCAGGTCGTGGTAGCGCCCCACCGGGGACAGCCGCAGCCGCTTGCGCATCTGCGCCGGGGACAGCCGGCGGATGAAGATGCGGTTGCGCTCGATGTAGCGGTCCAGGAGCGCGCTGGCGTCCGGGTCCCCCTTGCGCACGAAGCTGGCGAGTGCCTGGAGCACGTCGTCTGGCGCCGCCAGGAACATGTGGTGCAGCCTCAGCCGCCACAGCGCCCGCTGGCGTTGGAACGTCAGCATCGTGTGGGTGTTGTCGTGGATCTCCACCGCCACCTTCCCCCGCAGCCTCGTGCGCAGCCGGCGCTCCAACACGCGCCGCCACACCTTCACCAGTCGGTTGGGCTCTGGGGCGACCGGGAGCTGCCGGGCCACCCTCCCCGCGGGGTAGGTCCTCTGTCGGTTGATGTTCTTCTGCTTCTTCGCGCGAGCCATAGAGGGGCCGGAGTCTACGGACCCCTCTGACATGTGTAAACGCGCCCGCTTGGTGGAAAGCCAAGGAATTCCAACGACTTAAGGGCACTCAAGCGTACCCGGTCCTACGTGTCCTCCGGGGGGTGCAGATGCCGCATACGCGTAAGTCGCCGTGCCAATTAGCGCCGCCTGCGGCATGGGACCCGGAGCGTCTGGAGTTCCCCGGTTACAGGTCGGACGTTGTAGGTCTCAATGCCCCGAGGTGCACGTCTTCCCGGGCAGGTGTACTGGACGCGAAGTGGGCCGGGAGCCAGGGCGACCACCTGGTTGATGGGCAGCTTTCCGCCCCCCGGCCGGCCGAGCACGGTGTGCACCGGGGCCTCGAAGCGGACCTCCACGGTGGCGGGGGGTGGGAGCCCGGCCGGAGCCACTGTCGCTACGGCCAGCGGGGCCGCGGGTTCGGTGCCCGACGCGGCCACCGCGAGTCCTGCGTCCGGCGGGCTCGCGGCGGTGTCCGCGAGGGCGGGTTCAACGGGCTGCCTCGCGGCGGTGTCCGCGAGGGCGGGTTCAGCGGACTTCGACGGCGCGGCTTCGGCCGGAACTGGAGCGGGTGGCGTGGGCGCCTTCACGGGGGCCGTTCCCTGGGGACCGGGCCGCGCCGGGCCTCCCGCCGGAGGCCCCCTCATGGGCTCGGGGGGTGCCTGCGCTTCCGGACTGAAGAGGCCCATCATCCACGCGAGCCCCAGGCCCAGCACGGCCACGAGCACCACGCCCGCCACCACCACGATGGCGCGCGAGCGCCGGGCCGACCGGGAGGCGTCGAACGTGTCGGGCCCCTCGTCGTCGTGGTCCTCGTCCTCGTCGACGGGTACGCGCACGGGCCGCCGGGGCAGCGGCCTTCGCGGTGCCTGGAACCCGATGGTGGACTCGTCGTCGTCCGGGTCTCCGGTCGTGACGGGCGTCGGGTCCGTGAGGCTCACCGCGGAGGGTCCCGGGTCCGTGTTGAAGCGCTCGTCGTCCTCGGGTGACGGACGTGGCGGAGGTCGGACGTTGCGGGCCCCGGAGTTTCCGGACGGGGCCGAGCGGTTCGCGTCGCTGGACGCGGAGGTCCCCCGGCGCGGGCCTGGAGGCTGCGACACACGGCCGTCGTCGCCCATGCGGCGAGGGCCCGAGGACAGCGGCTCGGAGCGGCCGTCGTCGCCCATGCGGCGAGGGCCCGAGGACAGCGGCTCGGAGCGACCGTCGTCGCCCATGCGGCGAGGGCCCGAGGACAACGGCTCGGAACGGCCGTCGTCACCCATGCGGCGGGGGCCGGAGGACAGCGGCTCGGAGCGGCTGTCGTTGGCGGACGCCATGCCCGGCCGGCGCGGGCCAGGAGGCGGCGTCGTAGCGCGTCCCTCCGGCGTGCGACGCGCGGTGGGCGCGAACGGATCATCCCCGGCACCCGCCCCACGAGGCATGGCCACGCCGGACGAAGGGCGCCGCGCACGGTCTCCCCCACCCCGCTCACCCGATCCGGAGCGCGCGGTGACCTCCGGAGCACCGCGCCGCGCCGGTGCGGGCGTGGGCGCGACGGGCCGCGGACGGCGCGCGCGCAGCGGCACGGTGGAGTCGCCCTCGTCGTCCTCCTCCTGCGCCTCCTCCTCGTCCCAGGCTTCCGCCTCGAACACGGGCTCCAGGTGGCGGCGCGGCGAGGGAGCGCCGGGCATCGTCCCGACGGCGGTGGACTCGCCGTCATCATCGTCGTCGTGGCCCGAGGGCAGGTCGCGCGGCCGCGCCATCTGCGTCTCCGGCTCCCCTTCTTCCGCGTCCCAGGCGCGCAGCGCCGCGGCCTCCGCCGTGGGCCTGCGCGCGGGAGGCCGGGCCACCAGCCCCACGGGCGTCAGCGCCGCGGGCCCCCGGGGCTGCGACGCCGTCCCTCCCAGCGGCAGGGTGCGCGCGCCCGTGTCCTCGTCGAGCGGCGACGTGCGCGACGACGTGTCCTCCACGTCGGACAGGGGCAGCGTGCGCGCGGCGGTGTCCTCCGCGTCGGCCAGGGGCAGCGTGCGCGCGGCGGTGTCCTCCGGAAGGTCGGGCACCGGAGGCGGCAGCGGCGTGCGCAGCGACGGCAGCGGCAGGGTGGCTTCGTGCCGGCCCGCGCGCTTCGCCGGAGGGATGTGGAGCACGGTGCGCTCCTCCTTCTCCCCCAGCAGCCGCGCGATGTACTGCGCCACGTCCAGGCTCTGCTTGAGCACGCCGGACGCGAGGAACGCCTGCAGGTCGTCGCGCACGTCGGAGGCCCGCTGGTAGCGCAGGGTGCGGTCCTTCACCAGGCACCGCATCACGATGCGCGACAGCGCCTCCGGGTAGTCCGGGCGCACCAGGTGCGGCGGCGTCGCCTCCTCGTAGCGGATGGCGTAGAGGATGCCTTCCGTGGTGGGGCGGTGGAAGGGCTGCTTGCCGGTGGTGATCTCGTAGAGCATCACCCCCAGCGCGTAGATGTCCGCCCGGTGGTCCAACCGCTCCTGGAGAATCTGCTCGGGGGAGAGGTAGAGGAACTTCCCCTTGATGACGCCCGGCTTGCTGCGCTCCATGAACGCGCCGGCCTTGGCGATGCCGAAGTCGACGAGCTTCACGCGCCCGTCGTAGGAGATCATCACGTTCTGCGGAGAGACGTCCCGGTGGATCAGCTCCAGCGGGCGCCCATCCACGCCGCGGCTGAAGTGCGCGTGGTCCAGGCCCGCGGCGATGGCCGCGCAGATCTTCGCCGCGACGCCGTACGGCATGGACGCGCCGAACTTGAACTCCTCCGCGAGCACGCGGCGCAGGTCCACGCCCTCCACGTACTCCATGCAGATGAAGATGTTGTCGCCCTCAATCCCCAGCTCGTGCACCTGCACGATGTTGGGGTGATGGAGCTGGGCGGCGATGCGCGCCTCGTCCAGGAACATCTGGACGAACTCCGGCTCCTCGGAGAGGTACGGGAGGATCCGCTTGATGACCACCAGCGTCGGATCCGGCGGCTTGTGCGCCAGGAAAAGCTCCGCCATCCCACCCAGCGCGAGGCGCTTGATGAGCAGGTATTTGCCGAACGGGGTGGCCGTCTGGGGCGAGCTCAAGGACGTGGAAGGTGCGGGCCGCGGGTGGAACTTTGAAGCGTGTCCGGAGCCTACCTGCATTCCCGCCCCGGGGGGAGCCGTCCGACCCGCCCGGCGCCGGACTCTAGGCAGGCCCCGCGGGGCACGCGAACTTTCGGGCCCCTGAAACACGACCGCCCCCCAGGGCACGAGGGCTCTGGGAGGCGGACGGGGAAAGCGTCAGGCGGAAGGCGGATTACGGGAAGGCCGCGCCGTCCACCTGGCCCGGCAGGTCTTCGCAGCCCTGCGGGATGATGGTGTAGGTGTAGCGCTGGTTGGTGCCCGGCACGCCGCTGTCCCGGTCGTTGTCGCCGCAGCCGGTGATATCGGAGCTGCCGTTCGTGCAACCCGCGAACGTGTAGGTGTCCCAGACACCGGAGATACCGTTGGGGAACGTCACCGCGCCGCCATCCAGGGCCGCCTTCTGGAAGTCGCAGCCTTCGAACGTGCCGCCGTCGCTGAAGGTCCGGGAGCGGGTCTTGTCGTGGTAGACGAGGATGCCGCCGGTGACCTCGAAGCCGTAGTAGATGGTGCCCGCGTCCTCGTTATCCAGGCGCTGGAACTGGGAGGGCTGCGGGTTGGTCAGCGTGAGCGGACCCGCCAGGTGCACGCGCGTGCCCAGGTAGGCCGCGCTGTTCTGGGCCGCCGCGAGCGACGCCTGCAGATCCTCCGCCGTCACCTCGTTGGCCGGCGGCCGGGCGTCGACGCCCGCGTCAACGATCTTGGGCGTGATGGCGAGCGGCACCGCAGGGTCACGCTGGTTGGCCAGGCGGTGACGGCGGCCGGTGAACGGCTCGTAGTTCGCCTCCGTGCCGAAGTAACCCACGATGTCCACGGTGTCGCCGACCTGCGGGTGGTACGTGTTCGGCGTGTCCGTGTAGAACTTGTGGATGAAGAGGCCCTCCTTCGGGGCGGCCGGATCCGTCACCCAGAAGTACGAGCGCCACTCCGCACCGGTGCCCAGCTTCTCGTAGTGGACGCCCGAAATGACCACGTCTCGCAGCGTCGCCTTGTTCCCGAACGACAGCTTGCGCGCCGCGGCGATCTGGTTGGCGGTGCCCGTGCCGGCATCCGTGCCCGCGTCGGTGGTGCCCGCGTCAGAGCCCGCGTCGGTGCTGCAAACACCCGTACAGCCGGCGTCGGGAGTGGGAGTGGGGTTGTCGTCGTCACGACCGCCACAGCCGGCCGCGGTGGCCATCGCCGCGGCAGCCAGGAGGGCCGCAGCGCCCAGCTTCGTGCGCAGTTCCATTTGAAATTCTCCGGGGGGTGAAGGGCGCCGAGGTGGTTGAAGTCCGACGCCGGTCGGGCTGAGGATTCAGGCCCTTATACCGGTGGCTCAGTAGGGCCGGCAAGGAACGGACCGAGGCCCTGTCCGTGACATCATCGTCAATTCAGGAATAGGTGGATCATGCTGCCGCGCGACATGTTTCTTAACGGGCTCAAGCCCACGCTCCACATCGCGCACCGCGGCGGAGCGCTGCTCGCGCCGGAGAACACGCTGGAGGCCTTCCAGCGCGCCGTCCACACTCACCGCACGGACATGCTGGAACTGGACGTGCACCTGTCGCGCGACGGTGAGGTCATCGTCGCGCATGACGACACGCTGGAGCGCTGCACCGACGGGGAAGGTCCGCTCGCGGCGCTGACGCTGGCGGAATTGCGCAAGCTGGACGCGGGCCACCGCTTCACGCCGGACGAGGGCCGCACCTTCCCCTTCCGAGGCCAGGGCGTGCGCCTGCCCACACTGCGCGAGGTGCTGCGCGCCTTCCCTGCCCTACGCCTCAACGTGGAGCTCAAGCCGGACGTGCCGGGCGCGGAAGCCGTGCTCGCCCGCCTGCTGACCGAGGAAGGAGCCCTGGGCCGCGTGTGCCTGGGCAGCGAGCAGGACGTCATCGCGGAGCGGCTCTACGAAAAGCTGCCCGACGCGTGCCACTTCTACCCTCGCGACGCGCTGGCCGCGTTCGTCCTGGCGCTCAAGGCGGGCGAGGCGCCTCCGGAGGACGCGCGCTACAGCGTGCTCGACATGCCGCTGTACTTCGGCGAGGTGCGGCTGGTGGACGACGTGCTGCTCAAGGCCGCGGCCGAGCGCGGCAAGTGGATCAACGTGTGGACGGTGGATGATCCGGCGGAGATGGACCGGCTGATCCAGGAGGGCATCGGCGGCATCATGACCGACCGGCCGGACCTGCTCCGCCAGCGAATGGACGCCCCTGGAAAGCCGGGTTAAGCCTTCGGACTCCATGCCCCGCTCCACCACCCGCGCGCGTCCGGCGACGTCCCGCACCGAGCCCTCGACCAAGGCGCCGCCCCCGGCTGATGCCGACGCCGAAACGAAGCCGGCTCGCAACACCCTCAAGCTCAAGGTGAAGGTGCCGCGCGCCAAGCGCTTCGTGGCGCTCGCGGGCAACATCGGCGCGGGCAAGACGACGGCCGCGAAGCTCATCAGCCAGGGCTTCGGCTTCGAGCTCTTCGACGAGCCCGTCATCGACAACCGCTTCCTGCGTGACTACTACGGCGACATGACGCGGTGGTCGTTCACGCTGCAGCTGGAGTTCCTCATCCGGCGCGTGGAGCACCACGAGCTCATCCACTCCGTCAGGAAGAGCTGCGTGCAGGACCGCACGCTCTACGAGGACCCGGAAATCTTCGCCAAGTACCTGCACGGCCTGGGGCACATGACGAACGCGGAGCTGGACCTGTACTACGAGTACTTCCAGCGGCTGTCGCGCCACATCGTGCGGCCGGACAAGGTCATCTGCTTCGACGTGCCGTCGGAGGAGGTGCTGCTCCAGCGCATCCGCACGCGCGGCCGCGCGGAGGAGAAGGGCATCGGGCGGCCCTTCCTCAAGGGCCTCAACGGCTACTACGCGGGCTTCCCCCAGGTGCTCCAGGAGAAGTACGGCGTGGAGTGCCTGGTGGTGGACGTCTCCAAGTCGGACATCCGCAAGGGCGCGGGCCGCGACGAGTTCATGGACCGCGTCTCCGCATTCCTGGCCTGACAGCGCGCCGTTTCGTGCGACGCTCGGTCGCGCCATGCACGACCTCAGCCCCAAGAGCCCGCGCGACTCCGAAGTGGTGATGACGCAGCTCATCCTCCCTCCGGACGCCAACAACCTGAACGCCGCGTTCGGCGGGAAGGTGATGCAGTGGATCGACATCTGCGGCGCCGTGGCCGCCCAGCGCCACTGCCGTCAGGTCGTGGTGACGGCGTCCATGGACGACCTGCACTTCCACGCCCCCATCCGCGTGGGCTGGATTGCCCTCCTCCACTCGCGCGTGCTCGCGGCGTTCCGCACCTCGCTGGAGGTGGGCGTCACCGTGCACGCGGAGAACCCGCTCACCGGTGAGCGGCACCTCACCACCAGCGCGCTGCTCACCTTCGTGGCGCAGGGCCAGGACGGCAAGGGCGTGCCCGTGCCTCCGCTGCTCCTGGAGTCGGACGCGGAGCGCCAGGCCTTCCAGGAAGCGGAGGCCCGCCGCGCCCAGCGCCGCAACCGCGGCCAGGGCGAGCAGAACTGGATGAAGGTGATGAAGCCCGTGGCCGGCGCCTGAACGCACGAAGGGCCGGGGGCACGCCTGCCTGGCGTCCCATCCCGGCCCTTCCTCCACCCGGAATCAGCGAACGGCGGATCAGGTGGTGAACGACGTCCCGCAGCCGCAGGACGACTTGGCGTTGGGGTTCTCGAACTTGAAGCCCGCGCCGGTGATGCTGGTGACGTAGTCGATGTGCGTGCCCGTGAGGTACTGGGCGCTCAGCGCGTCGGTGGCGATGGTGACGCCATCCTGCTCCCAGGTCTGGTCGCCGGCCTTCGTCTCCTTGACGAGGTTCAGGTCGTAGCCCAGGCCGCTGCAGCCGGAGGGCACCACGCGGATGGAGAAGAAGTAGCCCTGGAAGCCCTGGGCCTGGATGACCGTCTTCACCTGGGCGATGGCGGCGGCCGTCAGGACGACGGGCGCGGAGGCGGCGGGCTGGGAGGCCGGCGTGGAGCCGGTGACGGCGGTAGAAGTATCCATGTGCTTCAATCTCCTCGTAGACGGCGCCTCATAACGCCCTGGCGCCCGAAAAGCCAAGGGACCTGACGGGCCCCTTCCCGGCTCAACAGAAGATAACCCCCATGCCCATCCCTGAAATCACCCCCGCCGAGCTGGCCCGGCGCCTGGCCGGCCCTCCCGAGTCACGCCCCGTGCTGGTGGACGTGCGCTTTCCGCACGAGCACGAGTGGGTGGCCCTGCCCGGCTCGGTGCTGATGCCCCTGCCGGAGCTGGAGGACTTCCACGAACAGCTGGACTCCTTCCGGGGCCGCCCCGTGGTCGTCTACTGCCACCACGGGGTGCGCAGCCTGGACGGCGCCGCGTACCTCATCGACCGGGGCCTCCAGGCCGTGTCGCTCCAGGGCGGCATCGACCTGTACTCGCGCACCGTGGACCCTGCCCTGCCGCGCTACTAGAGCGCGGAGGCCAGGTCCAACGGCAGGTCCGTCGTCTCGTCGGCCTTGATGGTGGCCTCGAAGGCGACGGGCTCCTTGAGCTGCTTGCCGCGCAGCTCCAGGCGCTGCTTGCCCTCCATCAGCTTGAGCGTGGTGCTGGCGCTGCCCATCATCTGGTTGTTCCGGTACACCGTCAGGCCCGGGGTCATCCCCCTGGGGGTGATCTTCAGCTTGAGGGTTCCCTCCTTGAAGCTGCGCTCGAAGGTCTTCAGCTCACCGGGCTGGCCGAACGCGAGCTCCTCCGAGTCCTCCAGGTAGATGCCCTGGGCGTCGTTCTCCAGGATGAGCGTGTCCTGCAGGTGGGCGCCCTGCACGCGCGTGAGCGGCGCGGTGCCCAGCATCGTCACCGGCTCCGGGCTGTTGCAGCGCTCCGTGTGCCGCACGGACACCTTCACCGGCTGGTTGGTGTTCACCGTGAGCCACACGCCCTGCGCATCCGCCGCCTTGGACGTGAGCGCCAGCATGATGGGCTCGCGGAAGAGCACGCCCATCGCGAGCAGGCCCACGACCAGGCCCACCGTCACCAGCGCGCGAACGCTGCCGCCCTTGGACCTCGCCGGCTCCGGGAGCGCGGGAGCGCTGGAGCGCGAGGGACGGCGCTCGCCGGAGTCCTCGTCGTCCACCGGCGGGGCCACCGGGCGCGGGCGCGGGGCGTCCACGCGGCTGGAGGTGCGGCGGCGCGGCGGCTCCACCGCGGACTGGCTGGTGCTGGTGCGGCGGCGCGGGGGCGGCGGCGCGGGCGCGGGCTCCGTCTCCGAATCATCCTCCGGGGGCGGCAGGCGCGTGCGCTCGTCGTCCTCCAGGTCCATGCGGTGCACGCCCGAGCGCGAACGCATGGGCGGCTCCGACACCGGCACCGCGCGCGACGCCGTGCGCCGGGGCGGAGGGACGTCGTCCACGGACTGGCTGCGCAGGTCCGAGCGCGAGTTGGTGCGGGCGATCTGCGTCGCGTTCGGGTTGCTCGTGGACGTGCCGCGCCGGACCGCCGGCTCCGACACGCTGGAGCGGCGCCGGGGCTGCGGCTCCACGCCGGTGAGCGACGGCGCGTCGTATTCGTTCGGATCCTCCGCCAACGCGGGCGACATGCCCGTGGAGCGGCGGGGCGCGGCGCCCGTGCGGGTGGCGTTGCTTCGCGAGCGGTCACGCGACTGCGAAGGCTCGCCCGGCGGGGCCTCCCAGTTCATGTCCGGGGGCGGCCGGGGCGGAGAGGTGTTGGAGTCCTCGCCCACGGGCACGAACTGGCCCTGCCGGAGCTCCTCCTCCAGACGCTCCGCGAAGAGCGTCTTCATCAGCTCCGAAATCTGTCCGGAGGTGACGAGCCAGCGCTCGTTGACGAGCAGTTCCTCCAGCGCCGTCTGGAACTCGCGCGCGTTGTCGTAGCGGTCATCCGCGCTCTTGGCCAGGGCGCGCATCACCACGTGGTCCATGTCCCGGGGCACGTCGGCCACCTCGGACGGGGACGGGATGGCGCACTCCATGGCCGCCTGCAGCGTGGCCAGCTCCGAGTCCTTCTTGAGCGGCCGGTGCCCGGTGAGCATCTCGTACAGCACCAGGCCGATGGCGAAGATGTCCGCGCGCCGGTCCAGGTGCTTGCCCGCGGCCTGCTCGGGCGCCATGTACGCGAACTTGCCCTTGATGGCGCCGGACTTCGTCATCGAGGCCTGATCCGCGGCCTTGGCGATGCCGAAGTCCACCAGCTTCACCGAACCATCGAAGCTGATCAGGATGTTCTGCGGGCTGATGTCGCGGTGCACCACGTTGAGCGGCTGGCCGCGGTCGTCGTTGCGGCTGTGCGCGTAGTAGAGGCCTTCGCACGCGGACGCGACGATGCGGATGGCCAGCGGACGGGCGATCCACTGGTTCATCCCGCTGGCCTTGCGCATGACCCGGCCCAGGTCCTCGCCGTGGATGAACTCCATGGCGATGTAATAGGTGCCGTTGGCCTCGCCGAATTCGTAGACCTGCGCGATGTTCGGATGGTTGAAGCGCGCGGCGATCAGCGCCTCGTTCTTGAACATCTCCACGAACTCGCGGTCCTCCGCGAGGTGCGGGAGGATGCGCTTGACGACGAGTTCCTTCTGGAAGCCCTCGATGCCGGTCTGACGCGCAAGCCAGACCTCGGCCATGCCGCCCGTGGCGAGCTTCTTGAGGAGCTGGTATTTCCCGAATGCTTGAGGGTTCATCCCGGGTTACTCCCCGGGGGGAGCGGGCTCAGTGAAGGGTGACAGGGCAGCGCATCTTAGGGGACAGCGGTCCATGAGGCAAAGCCACACGACCTCCTTGCTGGGGTGGGTCGTCATGACCTGCCTGCTGGCCCTGCATGCCGACGCGGCCCCCGCGTCGGATCAGATCAAGGTCGAGCGCAAGGGAGAGCTGCTCTCCCTGTCCTGGCGGGACGCGGAGGACCAGCTCCACGGCGTCCTCACCCCCGCCGTCCCCCGCCCCGGCGAGCCCCTGCGGCTGACCCTGTCGGTGGGAAACCTTCAGGGCCCTCCCTTCCAGGGCGCCGTCACGGTCGCGTTCTCCCGCGAGGGCGTGCCGGGCCAGGTGACGCGCACGCTGACGCGCGACGCCGTGGGCTGGAGCACCGAGTTCGTCCCCGACGAGGCCGGCGCGTGGGACGTGGACGTGCGCTTCCTCACCACCCGCCCCAAGGCGGCCCACGCGCGCTTCACCGTGAGCGAGCCTCCGGTTCCACCCATGGTCTGGCGCGTCCTGCTGATCCTCGCCGGAGGGCTCCTGCTGGTGCGGGTGCTGTACGCCGTCACGCGGCGAGGGGTGACTCCGGAGCACCCCATCCCTCCCCTGCCCCAGGCCGCGCCCGCGGAAACCCCTCCCGTGGAGTCCGGTGCCGCGACGCCGGAGGCACCTGGCGCCGCCGCGCCGGGGGAGCCCGCGGCGCCTCCGGCGGACCCGCCCGCTGATCGGTAACACCGCCCTTCTTACAGTCCGGCGTTACAGCCATGCGGGCCCCCGGGAGGGAAAAAGTCTTCCCAGGTTGGGTCTCGTCACGGCCACGTCACGGGGCATCCGCCCCGCGCGCCGCTTCCGGATGTCCGGCAGTGCACGTCCCTGCCCTGGGCACCGGGGTTGCACAGGGGAGCAGGCGGCGGGTTGGAAGGCGTCGGGCATTACCGGGGCGGGGAGACATCGGGCATGGGCGGGACGGGGCTGGAGGAGAAGGGGTGGCGGCGCGGGCTGCTCGTCGCGGTCCTCCTGGGCCTGCCGGCGGTCGCGGGCGCGGCGCCGGAACCGGACGAGGACGCGGCGGAGGGAGTGGACCGGCCGCTCGAGGTGTCCGGGGACGACGACGCGGCGAAGCCGGCGGACGGGACAGGTGACGCGCTGGAAGGCGCGGTGGCGCAGGCGATGCCCACTGGCTCGCAGGGCCCCGTCATGGGTGCCCCGGAGCAGGTGACGGAGCCGGGCGCGCCGGTGCCGGACGCGGCGGTGCCGGGCAAGAAGAAGAAGAAGGACACGGGCCCCAAGGCGGACACGCTGGGCGAGGCACCGGACGAAGCGGACAAGGTGGACGACAAGGGCGGGCCCCAGCAGCGGATCCGCGTGTTCGGCCGCGTGTTCGCGCGGGCCGCCGCGGACGAGCGCCAGAAGTACGAGCGCGACCTGGGCATCGAGTCCGCGCGCGTGGGCGTGGCCGCGTCGCTGTCCAACCTGGAGGCGGAGGTGAGCGCGGATCTCGCCTCCAAGACGATCCTCAAGGACGCGTTCGTGCGGCTGGCGGACGACAACAAGCGCCTGCGGCTGTACGCGGGCCGCTTCAAGTCGCCCTTCCTCCAGCGCTCGCAGGAGTCGGCGTGGCGGCTGCCCATCCAGGAGCGCGGCCTGGTGGAGGACTACCTCACGGAGACGAACGCGCTGGGCGGCCGTCGCCTGGGCGTGATGGGCGAGATGCGCCTCAAGGAGGCGTGGGGCCTGAAGTTCTCCGCGGGCCTCTTCGAGGGCGGCGAGGACGCGACCGGAAAGCGGCTGAGCGAGGACGGCTCCGCGCGGCTGAGCATCCGTCCGTTCAAGTTCCTCACGCTGGGCACGAGCACCTACCTGACGCAGGTGATTGACGGGACGAAGCAGTACGCGACGGCGGCGGACGCGGAGCTGAACCTCTGGGGGCTGTCCGTGACGGGCGAGGCCGCGGTGGGCCGGCTGGCGTTGGGGCCGTTCCAGTCGCAGTCGGTGCTGGCCTACTGGACGGTGCCGGTGGGCCGCGAGGGGTGGGCGGTGCAACCGGTGGTGGGGGCGGAGGCGCTGCAATTGCAGGGTGGAATCCAGGCGGAAGGGCATTCGGTGACGGGGGGCTTCAACGTGTTGTTGGCGGATTCGTTCAAGGCGCAGGTCCAGGCGGAGCGTGCGCTCCGGCCGGGGGACCTGGTGCCCGCGCTCGAGCTGTCGGTGCAGCTCGCCACCCGCTTCCGTTGAGGAGACACCTGGAGATGATCTCGTTCGCTGAAGGCGAAGTGACGAAGCTGCGGCGTGAGTTCAAGCGCGTGCTGGAGGCCCCGGACGCCAAGGCGGTCTGCGCGAGGCTGTCGCAGGAGCTGGGGGGCTACCTGCCGCCGCCCACGCGCATCGTGTCGGTGTACTTCGACAAGCCGGGCCATCCGCTGGCGCGGCGCGCGCTGCTCACGCCGGATGACTGCCTCAAGGTGAGGACGAAGGAGTACTCGCCGGACGTGGGCGCCGCGGGCCGCGAGCGCGTGGTGCTGGAGGTGAAGCGCGAGCACCGCGGGCTCACGCAGAAGCGGCGCGTGTGGGTGCCGCGCACGGAGCTGGGCCGGGCCATCAAGGGCGGCGTGAGCCTGCTGCCGCTCATCGCGGGGGGCAGCCTGTCGCCGGTGCTGGCGGTGACGTACCGGCGGCACGTGTACCAGGTGTCGCAGGAGTGGCGCGTGACGGTGGACCGGGACATCGGCTTCCACGCCGTCTCGCCGGAGCTGGCCCTGTCGCCCGTGGCGCTGACGGTGGAGCGGCTGGGGCTGCCCGTGTGGGAGGACTCGCGGGTGGTGGTGGAGGTGAAGCACCTCGGGGCGGCGCTGCCCGAGTGGCTGTCGGCCCTCAATCCGGGGGGCGCGACGGCGTACAGCAAGTTCGCGGAGGGCATGGCGCGGGTGCATGCCTTCACATCAGGTGGCGTTGGGGTCGTAGGGGGTTAGGGCACCGTGTTCATCGATTTCGAAGGCATTGACGGCAGCGGCAAGACGACGCTGTCCAACCTGCTCGCGTCCCGGCTGAAGCGGCTGGGCTACAAGGTCGCGCACGCGCGCGAGGGCGGCGAACTGCAGTCGCCCACCGCGCGGCGCATCCGCGACCTGACGCGCGACGCGCGGCTCCTGGAGATGGGGCCGCGCGCCGAGTTCTTCCTGAACCTGGCCCGCGACGCGCAGCAGCTGGAAGAGGTCATCGCGCCCGCGCTGAAGCGGGGCGAGGTGTGCATCACCGACCGCTATCTCTACTCGCAGCTGGCGCTGACGGGCGGCGGGCGGGGCCTGAAAGAGGAGCAGCTGCTGCCTTCCTGCGAGCTGGCCTCGCAGGGACTGTGGCCGGACCTGGTCATCCTGGTGGACGTGGACCCGGACCTGGCGCGGCTGCGCAAGCGGCTGGGCAAGGTGCAGAGCGGCAAGGTGAACGACGCGGACAGCCGCAAGGGCCTGGTCGGCGCGGGGCTGGCGGTGCGCGTGCGCGAGGCGTTCCTGGCGCAGGCCCGGAAGGATCCGGCGCGGTGGATCATCCTGGAGAACAATGATCAGCCGCTGCGCGTGCTGGAGCAGCGCCTGGTGGAGGCCGTGGTCGCACGGCTGGAGGGCCGTGAGCAGCCGGTGCAGCGGCTGGTCCCCGCCCCCACCCCGCCGGCACCGGGCGCGGTGTCCGTGGACGACGTGGAGGAGCGCTTCTTCCAGGCGGTGGACAGCTTGGAGGCGCGCGAGCCGCAGCTGGCGGCGTGGCTGCTCAACGGCATCCCAGGCCTGCCCGCGCACCAGCGCCGGCTGGCGTACGCGGAGCGGCTGCCGGGCCTGGTGGCGCGCAGCCTGAACGGGCTGGATGACGACACGGCGTGGACGCTGCGCGACGTGCTGTCGGCGAGCGTGCCGGTGGACGTGGCGGAGGGGCTGGGGTTCGTGACGTCCCCGCGCTCGCACGTGCTGCGGCAGCGGCTGTACGCGCAGGCGCCGGCGGCGGTGCTGGAGGGGCTCAAGCGGCAGGATTCGCCGGAGGCGTGGGCGCTGCGCGAGCGGGGCCTGAAGGACGGGCACATGGCGGCGGTGCTGCTGGGCCTGGCCGGCGTGGACGGCGAGGAGTCCTGGGTGGTCCGCGAGGCGGGCATGCAGCGCAAGCTGTACTCGGAGGTGGCGCGCAGCCTGGGCGGGCTGAGCACGGAGCGCGCGGAGGCGCTGCGCGAGGCGCTGATTCCGCACGACCGGCTGGCGGTGCTGAAGAGCACCACGGGGCTGGAGACGCCGGTGGCGGTGGGCCTGCGTGAGCAGTTGGAGAAGGGAGCGCTGAAGCTGGTGCTGCGCTCGCTGACCGGCGTGGACACGCCGCGGGCCTGGGCGATGCGTGAGCGCGGCGCGCAGTCCACCAAGGAGGCGCTGGACTCCGTGGACGGGATGGACTCGCCGGCCGCGTGGAAGCTGCGGGCGTCCGCGGCGCGCCGGTGGCCTGCAACGGTGGTGTCGTCGATGCGCGGGCTGCCGCTGGTGGCGGAGACGCGGGCGCTGTTGGAGCGCATCCTGGAGGAGCAGGCCGGGAAGCTGCCGGTGCTGCGCAACGCGTATGCGGTGGTGGCGCAGGCCCGGGCACTGGAGCAGGCGCAGCGGCCGGCGCGGGCCCTGGCGGAGACGCTGGGAGTGGACGCCGGGCGGCAGGAGGCATGACGCCCATGGAGGGTCCGTTCGGTGCCCTGTTCCAGGACGTGGAGCAGGAGCTGCAGGCGCTGTCGATGGGGGCCATCCTCCCCCGGCTCGTGGCGGCGGCGGTGATTGGCGCGGTGCTGTCGTCGCGGCCGTGGCGGATGTTGACGGGCAAGCCGCTGCCGAAGGTGGAGATGGTGCAGGCGCAGATCCTCCTCTGCGCGGCGGCAGCGGTGATCACCGCGGTGATTGGCGACAGCGTGGCGAAGGCATTCGGCCTGGTGGGCCTGGGCGGGTTCGTGCGGTTCCGATCGGGGCTGAAGGACCCGCGGGACGCGGCCATCCTGTTCCTGGTGATTGGCCTGGGCATGGCGTGCGGCCACGGGAACCTGGTGCTGGCGTTCGTGGGCACGGGGTTCGTGGCGGTGCTGCTCTTCGTGCTGGACCTGTTCGAGAAGAAGGCTGTGGCGACGAAGGAGGCGAAGCAGCGGCTGGTGGTGTCCGCGCAGGCGGACGACCTGGTGCGAGCGGAGGCCACGCTGAGGGCGGCGCTGGGCGAGCGCAACGTGATGGTGAAGAGCTGCGCGATGGATTTCTCCGCGCGGCGCGTGGAGCTGGAAGTGGAGGAGCCGGAGCCTGGAAGCCTGGCGGCGGCGTTGGGAAGGACGGAAGGGGCGCCCTTGCGGGGCCTGCGGTGGACGGCGGTGAGCGCGAAGGGCGCGCGGGAGGAGACGGTATGAAGTTCAGGAAACTGGCGGTGCTGTTCGCGGCGTGCGGAGCGTTCGCCGCCTGTGGTGGCGGTGGGGGCAGCCTGCCGACGGGGAATGATCCGGGCGCGCCCACGACGAACGCGGACGGCACGGTGGACCTGCCGGGCAACGCGGTGGACCCGGACAAGGGCGGCGGCACGAAGCCGGATCAGCAGGAGGAGCTGACGACGCTCTGGCCGCTGACCACGGGCACCACGTGGACCTACCGCATCACGGATGACGAGGAAGGCGTCTTCAACAAGGTGGTGACGGTGCAGGGCCCGGAGACGGTCCCGGGCACGACGATGACCGCCGTGAAGGTGCACAGCCGGCAGGACCGCACGAAGTCGGGCACGGTCTACGAGGAGAACTCCTGGCAGCTGGAGCTGACGAACGGCCTGGTGGTGCGCCTGCGTGAGGAGGACGTCACGGACGGCCTGGCCACGAAGGCGACGACCTGGTCTCCGGCGATGATGAAGTCCCTGGCGGCGACGCCGGCCTCCGTGCCCTGGGAGCACCAGGACAAGGTGCGTGAGCTGATCACCTACGCGGCGGGCGGAACGGAGGGGAAGGATCCGACCTACGTCTGGAAGGTGCTGGAGAAGGACGTCACGGTGACGACGCCCGCGGGCACGTTCACCAATGCCATCAAGGTCCAGCGCGACAAGCTGAACAAGAGCGGTGAGGTGAAAGAGGAGAAGCAGCGCATTTACTGGCTGGTCCCCGGCGTGGGAAAGGTCCGCGAGGACGGGCAACGCCTGGAGGAGCTGGTGTCCTACGACGTGAAGAAGCCGTAGGCCGCTGATTCATCTGAGTGGGATTGGGCCCGGGTTGGCGCGAGGGATGCGCTGGCCCGGGCTTTCTTCATGGGCGCCGGTCATGCCTCATCTGCTCTCGCGGGAAAGATTCGCCCGACCGGCATTGTGATCGGGCTGCCGTCAAGCCACTCGTCATGAACACAATCTCGACAGCTCAGGAAGACGCGCCGTTCCCCTTCAGACAGAGCCACCAGCACCCGCATGGGTCCGCCGCAGTTCTGACAGTCCTTGGATGACCACACCGTCACCATTTCACGCAATGTATTTCCAAGAACCTCAGCCATGGCCTCAATGGTCTTCGGAACCAGTCGGGACAATCTCGCCATCTCCATACCTGGCGCTATCCCCGCCTGAGCAGACAAACAAAGTCGTACATCAAGACGAGCCAGCACAGACAAACCCGACCGCTCCATGACCTCCGCCCCGAAATCGCGACCATGAAGCAAAACCCAATCAGCCACCCTTCTGTAATACTCCCCACATCCCACACCAGCCGAAGGCCCCACAACCTCTCGCAGAAATTCCTCCCAAAGACTTGAAACCTTTCTCATCTCGAACTTCCCTCCGCAGTTGCTCCACCCACCTCCGGCACTCTTTGACTCGCGACGCCCCCATCACCTCTTCTCATCCTCCGATTCTTCAACCTCCAAGAGGGTGCCCTTTTCAGGAGAGATACCGGGACGACTGTAGAATCGCGGCATTACTCATCCAGGACGCCCGTCGTATCGCCACGCACCACGTCATAGAAGCCCCGTTCCACATCCACCTCGGGTGAGCCGTTACGTGGAGCCTGGACGCGGATGCGCATGTCTCCGACCCGCATCCACCAGACAGGTCTTCCACCTGCTCGACGTGGAGCCAATCCCCCACGACCAGCTCCTTGAGGGCTCCCTGGTTCTCGAGTTGCACGGAGCCGGAGTCCGTCTGGGCGAACAATCTCCAGAGGCTGCCAGGGAGAGCCTGCCGCCGTCGACGCCGCCTCATAGCTCTTCTCGACTCCACGGGCGGTGGCACTTCGGGAGCCTGCCAGTGGGACCATCTTGCGGGTTCGCCATCGACCAGCACGACAGGGGAATGGCGCCTGGCCATGTCGCGGAGTGCGGCGTGCCACGCGTCATGAGACCTGGGTCCTCCATGGGGTAGGCGGAATTCGTCCTCCATCCCGGACCCGTCGAGTCCCATCCAGTCCCAGGCGGCGGCGATCACCGCTGCAGCCCCTTTGACGCCAACGTCGCTATTGATGTCCGAGACGTGGTTCACCTTGAAGCCAGCCCGGAAGACCAGGGTCGTCAGCTCAGGGGGAAGAGTTCACCGCCCTCACAGCCCGACGAATCCCGGCAGCTCGCCTCCCTGGCTGGACGCGTTCGAGGCAAACGCCTCAGTCGAGGGTCTCGAGTCCTGTCCACTCACCATAGACATCCGCCTCCCACCGCCGAGAACTCCAGCGTCCATCTTCCCATTGAAGCGCCAGGAAGCACTGGCCCGCCGGGGCCACGCGCCGCCTATCAACGAAAAAGAAGACAAGGGCCCAGACCTGCACCTCGCCACCATCCACTTGGGTCGCCTGCATCTGCACAACATGCTCAATCATCACCCCAGGGCGCGCCCGGGACACGGTGTCCCTGAGCGTAGCACCGGCCGCATCGTTGCCGAAGCTCTCACTGCCCTCGACAAGCTGAAGCGTTGCTCCCAGGAAGTCGTTCAGTGCGCGGAGCCACACCTCACGCGACGACCAGACATCCGCGACCTGCATGCGCCAATCCTCCATTCGGTCGGCCCAAAGCCCTACTCACTCAGTGCGCTTGCTCATCGCTGAAAAGGTCCGGTCTGCGTCTGGAGGGAGCTGGAGGAGTTCGTGACGGTGTCAGCCGTGACGCCCAAGATCGACGACAGTCCCCGCGGACACTGCGCTTCCATGCAGATACCAAATGCCACGCCAGAACACCCAGGGTGAGTTGAAGTACATCGACCACTGGACGGGGCTGGCGCGATAGACATCCCAACTCTCCCGGGTGAAGGATTGACCGTTGGGCAAGACCATCAGGAGTACTCCCTCCACAGCATCGTCCCCATGAACCCGATGCGTGGGCGCCCACGGACGTGTCCTATCGTCAGCGGGATAGCCCGGCTCGGTTTGACGAAGTTCCTGCTCATGGCGGAACCGTTCAATCCATCGCGCCTGAGACTCTTCCACTCGTCTGATGGCCGCATCCTGCTGTTTCCGCGGGGATGTGCTCAAGCCCGGGAACAAAGACCCCGTTCAGAGAATCATCCGGAGGCATCTTGGCACCACAGGCGGAGCACGACTCATTATCGCCAGACCAGGCGTCACTCACTCCGCACTGGAATTCCACACCCGGGATTCGCACTCGTTCGTCCCTTCCCAGCGGTACCTCTCCGGACCTTGCCATTGCTCCCCATGGAAACCTGTTCCCGCATCAGTCAATGCCGCCCCTTCCCTTCAAGATTTGCGTCTCGACGACATCCAACTCCAGTGCCGGGAGGCGAAGAAAGACCTTCTCGACAATGAAGCGACGTTCTCGCACTTTCAACACGGTCCAACGGACGCCCTCCACCTCCATCGCAGGGTAGTGCCCCTCGTCGATACTCGCACCCTGTTCGCTTGCAACCTGCTCAGAGAGGCCGCCCCGCTCCATCATGACACCGCGGCGAAAGTGACAGTGAAAGACCCGGACAGCCGCCTCGAAATCCGAACTGAATACTCGGTGGAGATCGATCCCCTTCTCTACGCAGAAAAGCGACAAGTCGCGCTCGGTCTGGAACAGGAACTCTCCCTGACCCGACAGCTTGAAATATCGAGCAATCAGCCGCTCCGGATCACCGTAGGGGCGGACACGATCCTCTACGTCTATGCAATACGAGAGCGCCCATCCATCCCAGCAAACCCGTGCAATTTCATCGGTCCTGATCTTCATGATGCCGTCTCTCAGTCAAGGTCCTCTCCGCATCAAGCAACACGTCGAGCAGCGGTGGGTCCCAGCTTTACGTCCACGGCGCCTTTTACTCCGCAACCCACCGCATTGACCGTTCCAGCTCGCAGGTCTCGAAATAGCGACGCATCGCCAGGAGAGCCTGATCAACTCCCACGCACAGGTTCTTGGCGAAGATGCCTTCCTGTCCCCCAATCGTCAAACGGACTGCCTCGCCTGCGTCCGTCTCGGCTGACGTCAGCGTGAAAATCTCAGGGTAACGGTGCACTGTCACCACGTACAATCCGCCACCGCCTCCGACAATCAGGCCGTGATCCTCCTCATCGGCCTCCAGCGTCAACATGGTGTGCCGCCTGGCATCCAACGACTGAAATGCGCGCTCAACCTGTTCCCAGGTCGGCTCGTCCGTCTCCTCCTCACGATTGCGATTTCCCGACCGGTTATCGACCGACAGCGAAATGACTCGCACATGCCCCTCAGACCACCAACACTCTTTTCCGACACGAGGTCTAACATCGGCTGGTGTACCCGAGCCAAAGTGACGATAGCGCGTATCCAGTCGAACCCTGTTGAAGACATATCCTCCCATGCGGCGTGGCATCACCCCAGTAGCGCTTTGCCTTCTGGGTCGAAAACCGACACGACTTCATTCCCATCAAAAACAACAAGGAACCCGGAAGGCAGCGCGAACGCACGAAGGAGTGAAGGGCGTATCCGCAACATCTGCCAGATGCGCATCCCGACCAGCGGTCCTCGTTCCTTCATCTTCACTACTCCCACGAACCAGCCGGAATCTCCCGCCTCTTCAACCGCTCTTCTCTCCACATAGACACGCTTCTCGTCCAGGCACCCCTCCTCCAGAACCACCTTGTCCCAGAGGTTTGCCTGTTCTGGTTCGACCCCGAACCTGCTGGCGAACTCCAACTGGGCCATCAGCAGTGCGAAGAACGGGGAAACATCATCCCCATCCCCCAGCTCAGCCATCCCTGCAGTGACCGGAGGCCCAATGACCATGTAGTCTTCGCGTTCCCAGATCGAAAAGGGCACTCCACCCAAGTTGAACACCTCCCCGTCCTTGAACTCCTCCCCCTGCGCACTCAGCCGTTCCACCACGGCCAAGAGACCGTCTGCCTGGGCAGCAAACACCTCTGAACAGAAAACCACGAATCGCCTACTGCCCATGCTGCGTCCAAACTCACTCATTCCCCATCCCTTGACGCCTCCGCGGATACCAGGGAGTTGTACCGTCCGTGCAATGCACCTGAAGTCGCCTACTCCTCACCACGCCCTTCTCCCGTTCCACCATCCACCTCGGCGGCGACCTCAGGGCTGGACATGCTCTCGACGACCTTCGTCTCGCCCTGCACCAGGTCGTAGAAGCCCCGTTCCACATCCACCTCGGGTGAGCCGTTACGTGGGGCCTGGACGCGGATGCGCATGTCCCCGACCCGCATCCACCAAGCCCCGTCTCCCACCTGTTCGACATGGAGCCAGTTCTCCACGACCAGTTCCTTGAGGGCCCCCTGGTTCTCAAGGTGCACGGGGCCGGAGTCCGTCTGGACGAACAGCCTCCAGATGCCTCCCGGAACCTTCAAGCGGCGTCGGCGCCGCCGCATCGCGGTTCTTGACTCCACGGGCGGCGGCGGCACAGGGGCCGGCCAATGGGGCCATCTCGCGGGCTGGTCATCCACCAGGACGACGGACGGGTGCCGAATGGCCATGTCCCGAAGCTCGTCGTGCAACGAGCGGGGTGGTTGAGGTTCTCCAGGGCCTGGGCGGAACCGCTTCTTCATCGCCAACCAGTCGAGCTCCATCCAGTCCCAGACAGCAGCCATCACCGCCGCAGCCCCGTCGACCCCAACGAAGCTATTCACCTCCCAGCCGTGATTCACCTTGAAGCCATCCCGAAAGACCAGCGTATCCAGATACAAGATGCCTACGGCGACTCTTGCCGCGGCTGCATTGCGCACGTGCCCCCAGATCGCGTCCATGCGCTTCGCCACTTCCGTCAGGAAGGCGCGGTCGAACTCGGAGTCCCCTGCATACTCATCGATGCGCGCCAGATTCATGGGTGCTCCTCGCAAGGCCACGGCGACCTGCCCGAACCCGACATCTGTTGGCTCCACTGTTCACGATTCGCATCGTGAATCTTTGAAGAACGCCGTCTCCGCATTCACCAGGCCAAGACCATGAACCGCAGGAGCCCTTTCCAACAGGCGCTCAGCGGGAAACTCCCGGCCAAGGTGGGCCAGCTCGGGGTCATCTCGCACCATCGCCCCTGTTGTTTTCGCGATCGCCGCCGCTACCAGAAGCGCGAACAGTTTCGCCCCTTCCCATCGGCCGGCTCCGACGAAGCACCACTCCCCTGTCTCCTCATCAGTCCGGTCGCCCGAAGCGTCAACAACACCTACTCCCACAATCGCGCCCTCATCAACCGACAACCAGAACCGCTTGTTTGACACGGATATCTGCTCGTCGGCCGCAACTGGCATTGCAGGACCGATTGGCTTCCCCTGGTCCAGTTGCTGTCGAAACGCTTGAATCTCTCCAACCTTCACCCCCAGTTGATTGGCGAGCTTGGCGATCTCCTCGTGAACCCTCCCCAAGGTCGGTCTCCGCCCGTCAATCTTCACGCCCCACTCAATCGCCATGCTCTTTCCTTGCCACCCGTGGCCCCACATCCATGGCTGACGGCAACCCGTTCAAGAAGCATCAAGAAATGCGCAGCCAATCAGTCTCAAGGGGCGTCTCAGTCACCTGCCGCGGCTCCATCCTGTCCTGGTGGCCTACGCAGTCTCTCAGCGCTCACGTTGCATCAGGGTCATCCGGCCAGAGCCAACTCATTGTCGAGTCGAGCTGGCGCAGGGCCTCCAGCCAGGACCTGGCCTGTCCCTCCTCAACCCGCGCACGTGCATCCAGCAGTAGCCTTGCAATCCCATTGAGGTCCTCGCGCCAGAACCACCATGTGGGTCTCCCAGGAAGGGCGCGGACGCTCACGTCGTTCCCACCGTCGTGTGCCCTCCCGATTTTATAGAGATACCTTCGCCCTCCACACTCCAACTCTCCACGCAAGCCATAAAAGGTCCGCTCTGTCTCGATCCCATGCAGCATGAGGAAGGCCTTCACTTCATCAATGGGCGCCATCACCACTGCACCCTTCTCGATGGCCATTTCGAGCATCTCATCACTTCCTCATTTCCGGACTCATTCGCCTCACTCCTCGACACGGTGCGCGGCGAATGGCGTCCAGCCCGCCGCTTCAATTTCTTCACGGCTCGCGAGCTTCGCGTCGGCCTCATCCTCCAAGGTCAGGAAGCCAGCGGTCACATCTCCCACGGTCGCCGGATCCCGCCAGCCCCACTCACACTCTTCGCAATGGAGATAGAGGGTGCCGTTCTCGAGTTCCCGCATGATGAACAGGCGCCCCTGGCCACGGCACCTGGAGCAGGTCGTATACCAATAGGCGGTCATGCCCGAACTACATGTCCTGAACGCCAACTGCAGAATGGGAAGTACGGAGGCTCTCCGCGACGCTCATCGACGTCCAGGCCCCACGTCCCCTCTTCCCGAAGCAAGGCCTGACGGGATGACTCCGGTGGCATCCCGATGCCGTCCATCTCCAGTGGGCCGCCGCAGTGCTCGCACCGATAGGCAGCCCAGTACCCGAGGCCGTCCATCGCGGACTGCCCGCCGTACAGGTCGACCGCGCGGCCACAATCCCCACAGACGGGCTGATCCACCCGCGTTGCCGACATCTGTCCTCCGGAGGCCTCGCCCCGAGCCTGTCCGACGAACAGCTCCAGACTCCTCTGTGTCGCTCCGTCCCAGGCAATTCGGTTGCGCGAGCATAGGGGGTGCGCTTCACCAATCGATAGGAGGCCCGTCGCCATCCGCCTCCCGTATCCTGGCGATCAAATCGAAGGCCGGGTCATCCGGTGAGGAGCGCCAGTCCTTCTTCAGCTGTCCCGAGTGACTCCAGCGCCGCTCCACCACACAGACGCCGTGGAGGTAGACACAGTCCTCAATCATCGTGCCGTCAGCAAGCCAGGCACGGGAGGTCCCGTGCCACCGGTTGCGCCAGTAGAAGACCTCCTCCGCGAGCAGCCCGGACTCGTGCCAGGTGCGTTCGGGGCCTTGCCGCAAGCCATCAACGTAGAAGGTTTCCTCGATGGGGACGCCCGAGCTGGACTCTACGTAGATGGACCCTGTGAAGGGCACATCGTGGAGGAAGACCTGCTCGGCCTCCCACGTGAGATCATCGTAGGTCTTGAGTCGCATCGGGCACGGTCGTGTCGACGCGCTGGCCCTCAGGCCCGCGCGGCGTCATCGTACGACACGCGCAGGCCGTCGTGCGTCACCGTGATGAACGGGCGCCCCATCCAGCCGCAGTGCGTACAGACCGCGTTCGGACCGGTCGCGGTGACCCGCACCGGCAGGTCCGACTCGCACACGGGGCACCCAGCAGGCAGGGTGTACTCTCGGGTCTGGGAGTGGACTTCGGTCATGTCTTCAGGGGTAACGCAGCCTCCGTACGCCGCAAGGAGCCGCCCTGTTCCGCCTTCCTTGAAACATGCGACGCAGGCCTGTTCGTCTGCCTTTCCGCCACACCAGGTGCTCGCTCCCCTGCCTACCCCCGAACGCCTGATTTCTGGATGATCGTTGAACGATGAACGGTTGCGCCCCCGTCCCGAATGTCTCGGGCCGGAGGATTCATGGACCGGACGAAGTTTCTTTCGCTCACTGCCCTGGCTGCCCTTTTTGTCGGGGGCTTTGCCTCGTGTGACGCGCTCGCCCTGCCGCGTGATCCCTACCTTCAGAAGGTGGGCCCCGACACCGCCACCGTGGCGTTCCGCCTGTCTTCGAACTGCTCCAGCGCCCAGGTGCGCTATGGCGTGGGCAACACCAGCCAGACGGCCAAATCCACTGCCACCGCGAAGATCCACGCCGTGGTCCTCACCGGCCTGTCTCCTGCCACCTCCTATACGTACTCCGTGGACGGGTGCGGTGAGACGACCCAGGCGAAGACCTTCACCACCGCCCCCGTACCCGGCACGCGGCGCGTGCACTTCGCCGCGGTGGGCGACTTCGGTACCGGTGGCAGCGATCAGAAGAAGGTCGCCGCTTCCATGCTCACCAACAAGCCGGAGCTCTTCGTCGCCCTGGGTGACAACGCCTACGCGTCCGGCACCGAGACCGAGTTCCAGACCAACCTCTTCACCCCCATGGCCGCCCTGCTCTCGCAGGTGCCCATGTTCGCCACGCCCGGCAATCACGAGTACGTGACCAAGGAGGCCCAGCCCTACCTGGACAACCTCTACCTGCCCACCAACAACGCGGAGGGCTCGGAGCGCTACTACTCGTTCGACTGGGGGCACGTGCACTTCGTGTCCATCGACTCGAACTGCGCCGTGGGACTGGCGTCCGCGAGCAAGTGCACGCTCGCCGCGCAGAAGGCGTTCGTGGAGAAGGACCTGGCCGCCACCACGCAGCCGTGGAAGGTCGTCTTCTTCCACCATCCTTCGTGGTCCAGCGGCGAGCACGGCTCGCAGCTCACCATGCGCCGCCAGTTCGGCCCGCTGTTCGAGAAGTACGGCGTGGACCTGGTCCTCACCGGTCATGACCACGACTACGAGCGCAGCAAGCCCATGCTCGGTGACGCCGAGGCCGGCAAGAACGAGACGGGCATCCCCTACCTCGTTGTCGGCGGCGGCGGCGCCACCCTGCGCGAGTTCGCCACGTCGCGCCCGTCCTGGAGCGTCATCCGCGACGACGCGGCCCACGGCTTCCTCGATGTCGAGGTCGTGGAGGGCAACCTCACCGCGAAGCTCGTGAAGACGGACGGCGGCACGCTGGACTCGTTCACCCTCTCCAAGACGCTGCCCGCGCAGCCCGAGCAGCCCCAGGGCACGCTGAACGTCGCCGTGAACAGCGCGAGCGGCGCCGCGCCCCACACGGCCTCGTTCACCGCGACGGCCTCCCAGTCCGGCGCCACCGTCACCTGGGACTTCGGTGACGGCGGCACCGCCGAAGGCCCCCAGGTCCAGCACGTCTTCGCCCAGGCCGGCACCTACACCGTGACGGCCACGGCCTCTGTCCAGGGCTCCGCCCCGCTGACGGCCACCTCCGTGGTCACCGTGACGGCCAACGGCACCACCGACCCCGGCACGGGCGAGAACCCCGGCACCGGCTCGGGTGAGGACCCCGGGACCACCCCGTCCGACCCCGACCCCCGCCCCGAGGTTCCGGGGACGCCCACGACGCCGGGCATCACGCCGGGGGATGACTCGAATGGGGGCGGTGGCTGCGCCGCCGGCCCGTCCGCCGCCCTGATTCCGGCCGCAGCGGCTCTCGTGGCCGGGCTCGTGCGTCGCCGGCGCCGCGACCGCTGAGCCCCCGGAGGCGCGGCGCGGAAACCTGTCCGACTGTCGGACAGGTTTGAGACCACCGCTGCTGGCCCCCGGGCCTCGGACCGCTGCCCGGCCGGATCGCGGAAGCCGGTCCGACTGTCGGACAGGTTTGGGACCACCGCGGCCCCTGCCCGCGCCTGGGGCAACGGCCCCAGCCAGGCCCCGCGAACCGGTCCGACTGTCGGACCGGTTTGAGACCAGGCCGGCGCCCGGGCCTCGGACCGCTGCCCGGCCGGATCGCGGAAGCCTGTCCGACTGTCGGACAGGTTTGGGACCACCGCGGCCCCGGCCCCGGGCTGGGCTGCGGCTCCGACCGCGCCACGGAAGCCTGTCCGACAGTCGGACAGGTTTGGGCCCACTGCGGCCCCGACCCGCGCCTGGGGCAACTGCCCTGGTCAGGTCGCGTGAACCAGTCCGACTGTCGGACAGGTTTTGGCCCACCGCGGCCGGCCCCCCTGCCTCCGGCCCTGCCCAGCCCGGTCGCGGAAACCTGTCCGACTGTCGGACAGGTGTTTCCCCATTCCGGCGCGGAGGCGGCACGGCCTCGGAGGCCCAGGCCCGGAAAGCCCTGAAGCGGCTCCCCGACGCCTCCGGACGGCCCTTCCAGGGCATTCCGGGGGCGTCTTTTGCGTTCCCTGCTTGTCAACGCCACCCGGGGATGCAAAGGCCCCATGCGACATGGCCACGACTCGTAAGCCTGGACCTTCCCGCGGTGGCGCCCCCAAGTCCGGCGGGCCCCGCACGTCCCGCCCTGGCGCGCCGAAGAAGCGCAAGGACGCCGGTGGACGCGCCGACAAACCGAAGATGAGCCGCGCCCAGCATGAACGCGCGCGCCCCAACCCCAACCGCCCCCTGCGCGAGGACCTGGTCCTCCAGGCGTGTCTGGAGGCCTATGGCGGCGTGCGCCGCGAGGGCCGCCTGTCCGACCGCGCCCTGGAGTTCGTGCTGCGCCGCAAGACGGCCCTGTACTCCACCGAGCGCCGCGCCGTGGCCGAGCGCGTCTATGCCCTCCTGCGCCGCCAGCGCACCGTGGACTTCCTCCTGGAGAAGTCACACCGGAAGTTCGACGCGCTGGACGCCACCCGCCAGGACGTCATGCGGCTCGCCGCGTCCCGCATCCTCCACGGCGAGGACCCCACCTACGTCGCGCGCTCCAGCGGGCTCACCGGCCCGGACCTGTCCGTGCTCGACCGCCTGCCGGACGCCGCCGCGGAGCTGGACGCCCTGCCGGAAGCGAAGCGCTTCCCCATCGCCGCGTCGCTGCCGGACTTCCTCGCGGACCGCTTCAAGGCCGTCTTCGGCAAGGACGCCGCGCGCGCCGCCGAGGCCATGAACGAGCGCGCCCCGCTCATCGTCCGCGCCAACACGCTCAAGGGCGACCGCGCCCAGCTCCAGGAGCGCTTGGCCGCGGAGGACGTGGAGTCCACCAGGCCCACCGCGCTGTCCCCCTTCGGCCTCGTCATGGAGACGCGGCTCAACCTCTTCTCCCTCCAGGACTTCAAGGACGGGGGGTTCGAGATCCAGGACGAGGGCAGCCAGCTGTTGGGCATGCTCGTGGACGCGCCGCCCACCCGCGTGGTGGACGCGTGCGCGGGCGCGGGCGGCAAGACGCTGCAGCTGGCCGCGCAGATGAAGAACCGCGGCGACCTGCACGCGCTGGACGTGGATGAAGGCCGCATGGAGGACCTGCGCAAGCGCGCGCGCCGCGCCGGCGTGCACAACGTGCGCACGCAGCTCATCCCGCATGAAGGCCCGGACGCGGACGCCGCGCTCACGCCGCTCAAGGGCCAGGCGGACCGCGTGCTGGTGGACGCGCCGTGCAGCGGCACCGGCACCTTCCGCCGCAAGCCGGACGCGCGCTACCGCCTCTCGCCGGAGGACCTGGAGATGCACGTGGGCCGGCAGAAGGCCCTGCTCGCGCGCTTCGCCATGCTGGTGAAGCCCGGCGGCCGGCTCATCTACGGGACGTGCAGCGTGCTGCGCGAGGAGAACGAAGAGGTGGTGGAGGACTTCATCTCCAAGCACCCCGACTTCAGCGTGCGCCCCGTGGCGGAGGTGCTGGGCGCGGAGCTGGGCGGGAAGCTCGGCCCCGGCCCGTACCTGCGTCTGGCCCCGCACACCCACGGCACGGACGGCTTCTTCGGCGCCGTGCTCGTCAAGGCGAAGTAACCCCGCCGTCCCCCCATCCAGAAAGGCCCTCCGTCCATGTCGCTCGCCGTCCACTACCGCGTCGCCATGCCTCGCCCGCATGCGCACCTGTTCGAGGTGGAGGCGAGCTTCCCCGCCGGGCCTGAGGTGCTCGACGCGGTGATGCCGGTGTGGACGCCGGGCAGCTACCTGGTGCGCGAGTACGCCCGCCAGGTGCAGGACGTCACCGCGCGGGGCCCGGACGGCCAGCCCCTGCCGGTGCGCCGCGTGGACAAGCGCACCTGGCGCGTGGACGCGAGGGGACAGGCCGTCACCCTGTGCTACCGCGTCTACGCGAACGAGCTGTCGGTGCGCACCAGCCACCTGGATGGCAGCCACGCCTACTTCAACGGCGCCACCGTGTTCCTCTACACGGAAGGCACGCGCTCCCTGCCCCACCATGTCACCGTGGACGCGCCGCAGGGCTGGCGCACGTTCTGCGCGCTGGACTCGGAAGGGGCCACCTTCCACGCGCCGGACTACGACACGCTCGTGGACAGCCCCTTCGAGGTAGGCCCGCACACGCCGCTCACCTTCACCGTCGTGGGCGTGCCGCACGAAGTGGTGGTGTGGGGCGACAGCGTGCCGGACGCGGACCGGCTGTGCGCGGACATGCAGCGCATCTGCGAGGCCCAGGCGCGCATGTACGAAGGCCTGCCGCTCAAGCGCTATCTGTTCCTCGTCTACCTCACCGACAAGGGCCGCGGCGGGCTGGAACACCAGGCCTCCACCGCGCTGCTCTTTCCGCGCACGGGCCTGTCCTCGCACCGGGGCTGGGAGGACTTCCTCACCCTGGTGGCGCACGAGTACTTCCACCTCTGGAACATCAAGCGGGTGAAGCCTCGCGCGCTGGTGCCGTTCGACTACTCGCAGGAGAACTACACCACGCTCTTGTGGGCCTTCGAGGGCGGCACCGCCTACTACGACAACCTCTTCGTGCGCCGCGCGGGCCTGATGTCCCCCACGCGCTACCTGGCCCGGCTGGGGGAGACCTTCTCCCTGCTGCACTCCACGCCGGGCCGCCGCGTGCAGACGCTCACGGAGGCGTCGCTCGTCAGCTGGGTGAAGCACTACCGCCCGGACGAGCACTCCACCAACAGCGCCATCTCCTACTACCTGAAGGGGGAGGTGGTGTGCGCGCTGCTGGACCTGGAGGTGCGCCGCGCCACCCGCGACGCGAAGTGCCTGGATGATGTCATGCGGTTGCTGTGGCAACGCCATGGCGACGGCTCCGGCGTCCCCGAGGACGGCGTGGAGCGGGCCGCGAGCGAAGTCGCCGGCGTGGACCTGACGCCCTTCTTCGACCGGGCGGTGCGCTCCACGGAGGACCTGGACTACGGCGTCTTCGCGCACGTGGGGCTGGAGGTGTCCTTCCGCGTGCGGGAGGCCCCCAACGACAAGGGCGGCACGCCGCCGCGCCTCAAGGGTGAGCCCAAGCCCAAGGGCTGGCTGGGCGTCACCGTGCGCGGCTCCTCGACGCTGTCCACCGTACCGGAGGGCACGCCCGCGCTGGACGCGGGCCTGTATCCGGAGGACGACGTGGTGGCGCTGGACGGCTGGCGCGTGGACGGCGCGGGGCTCATCGCCCGCTGCGAGGACAAGCGCCCCGGCGACACCGTGCGGGTGACGCTGTTCCGCCGCGACCGCCTGATGGAGGTGCCGGTCGTCCTGGGCCAGAAGCCCGCGGACGCCGCGTGGCTGCAGCGCGTGGAGCGCCCCACGGACGCGCAGAAGGCCGCGTTCCAGGCGTGGCTGGGCTCCCCCTGGGACGAGACTCCCGGCCCGGCATAGGCTCACGGGCCGTATGGCCCCTTCCCTTCCTGCCCCTCCCTCCTGCTCGGGACACCCGGGCGCCGCCGCCGGCTGGCGCTGCGAGCACTGCGAGGCCCTGCTGTGCCCCGCGTGCGTGGAGACCCGTCGCATGGGCACGGTGGAGTACACCGTCTGCGTCCGGTGCGGAGGCACGGCGAACGTGCTCTTGCGTCACCGCTCCCAGCGCGCCCTCCGGACCCGCCTGCTGGACGCGCTGCGCTTTCCCTTCACCCTTCCGGGCCTGCAGACGCTCCTGGCCGTCAGCCTGATGCTGACCGTGCTGCGCGTGCTCGGGATGGGCGTGCGCATCCTCGTGCTGCTGCCCATGGCGATAGGGCTGGGCATCTTCTGGTCCGCGTTCTTCGCGCTGGTGCGCGGCGCGGCGCGGGGCGACGCGGATCCGGAGAGCCCCGGCTTCACCAGCATCGTCCAGGACAACATCGTGCCGGGCCTGCGCGGCCTGGGCGTCACCGTGGGCGTCTTCGCGCCCGCGCTCGCTCGAGCCTGGCACCTGCTGCCCTCCGCCTCCGCGTTCGACAACATCGGGCGGGTCATGCTCTTGCAACAGACCCTGTGGGAGCCCGTCGTGCGCGGGGACCTGCTCTTCTGGGGGCTCGTCGGACTGGGACTCCTGTGGCTGCCCTGGGCGCTGCTGCTGGCCGCCACGTCGCAGTCGGTGTTCGCCGCCTTGAATCCGTTGCGCACGCTCTGGTGTCTGCGGACGGTGGGGAGCGACGCGGGGTGGGTGACGGGCGTGTGCGTGCCGCTGGCGTTCGTCCACGCCGGGATGCACTTGGCCGCGGCGTGGGTGTTCTACCTGCCCGTGCCCTTCTTCTCCGCGTGGGTCGCGGAGGCGCTCACGTGCCTGGTGCCCTTCGCCACCGCGAGCCTGCTGGGGCTCGTGCTGTACGTGCACGGGGACGCGATGGGTTACCTGCCCGCGCGAGACTTCCTGGAGCCCACGCTGGGCGACACCGCGCCCCAGCGCGCGCCCGTGCCCCTGCGCGAGTCCCCGGTGCCCGAAGCCCCCGCGCCCGACGCCCCCGGAGTCGAAGCGCAGGTCGCCGAGCTGGGCGCGGCGGTGGCGGCGCGCGACGTGGCGAAGGCGCTCGCGCTGTATGGCGCGCTCCACGTTCTGCCCCGCCTGAAGCTTTTGCCTTCACACCATCTGTTCATTGGCCAGGCCGCGGCAGTGGAAGGAGATTTCCCACTGTCGGTCAAAGCGTTGGAAGCCGCGGCGGACACGGCGCCGGATGAACCCACCGCGCCCCGCGCGCTGGTGCTGCTGGCGCGCGTGCAGGGGGAGAAGTTGGGAAACACAGTGCGCGCGGAGGAGATCTACCGGTACATCGTGCATCGTTATCCGGACACGGAGGCCGCACGTTTTGCCCATGCGCGGCTGCCCCCCGCCGCTTGAGCCACGCATTGCAGCACCCGTCCCCCGGTACCAGATTCCGTGCATGGGACGGGTTGGGGGCGTGGGGATGGGGACGAAGTGGAAGCGGTATGGTTGGTTGGGGCTCCTCGCGAGCGTGCTGGTGACGGGCTGTGATGATGCCCCCAGCGCGAACCGGCACGAGGACACCTGCGCGGAGCCGATGTCGCTGCGCGTGGAGGTGATGTCGTCGGACGGCGCGTACATCCAGGGCGCGTCCGTGACGGCCACCAACCTGGAGAGCAACGTCAGCATCACCGGCGTGACGGATGACCGGGGCATCACCACGGCCATCAACGAAACGCTCGCGCCCAGCCCCATCCGCGTGGTGGCCACGGCGGGCTCGCACGTGACACGCGCGGAGCGCGTGGAGTGGGCCTGTGACGAGTGCCACTGCACGCCTGTTCCCGACACGGTGACGCTCAAGCTCCAGGATTGAGCCGGAAGACCCGTCAGTGAGGGCCGGCGGACGCGGAAAATCCGCCGCGTCATGCCGTGGGGCGGTTGTGCACACCCACCTGCGCGCGGTACCACTTACGCCATGCGTCAAACCCGCATGCGCGCCTCCGCGTCGGTCCGGCTCTCCCACAGCCTTGCCGCACGCCCGTCTGGCCTGACGGCGTGCGAGCGGGCGTGTTGTCGCGGCACTGGTGCTCCCCCACTCCAGTAAGCCGTGCAACCGCGCTACCCGCCGGGTAGGCAATCCCGAAGGTCCCCCCATGTCCGCAGAAAGTGTGCAGGCGCTGCTCGAATGCTCGGTCACCGAGCTGACCGGGCGGTTCGTCACCCAGGCGCAGCCCATCCCCCAGGGTCTGCTGGAAGCGCTGGAAGCAGATCCCCGTCAGGGCGCGCAGACGCTCGCGCGCAAGTTGCGCTCGCGGCAGGAGAAGAACCGGGCGGAGGGGCAGCGGCTGCGGCACCTGCTGAAGTTCGAAACGGAGCTGTGGGAGCAGGGCCTGCTGAAGGTCGCGGGCGTGGACGAGGCGGGCATGGCGCCGCTCGCGGGCCCCGTCGTCGCGGCGGCGGCCATCCTGCCCCGGGGCTACAAGCTCAAGGGGCTGGACGACTCGAAGAAGATCCTGGACCCGGACAAGCGCGAGGCGCTGGCGGAAGCGCTCAAGCGGGACGTGGTGGCGTGGGCGGTGGGCCGGGCGGAGGTGGAGGAGATTGATCAGCTCAACATCTACCACGCGGGCCTGCTGGCCATGCGGCGCGCGGTGGAGGGATTGGGGCTGACGCCGGACTACGTGCTGGTGGACGCGCGCACGATTCCCCAGTGCCCGGCTCCGCAGCGCGGCATCATCAAGGGGGACTCGCTGTCGCTGAGCATCGCGGCGGCGTCCGTGCTGGCGAAGACGACGCGCGACCGGCTGATGGCCCAGTTGGATGCGCAATATCCCGGCTACGGCCTGGCGGCGCACAAGGGCTACCCCACCGCGCAGCATGTGCAGGCCATCCAGGCCCTGGGCGTGCTGCCCATCCACCGCCGGAGCTTCGGTCCGGTGCGCGAGGCGCTCGGACTGGCGCAGCCCTCCGGGCCCGTCCCGATGCAATCGGAGCTGTTCGCCGCTACTCCTGCCCCGATGGCGAAGCGATGAGCGCGGACAGGGACATCGACGGGTGGTTGGCGGAGCGGGGCGTCACGCTGATGGACGCGCGTGCGCGGGCGAGGGGCGTGCTGGAGGAGGCAGGCCTCACGCGGCCGGGCAAGGCGCGGATGAGCGAGCCCAAGCTCCTGCGAGCGGCCGAGGTGCTGTCCGAGCGCTTCTTCCAGGTGTGCGCGGATCCCGGCTGCATCCAGGTGGCGTCGGCGAGCGGCCGGGAGCCCCTGCGCGTGGAGCCCCGGAGCCACTGCGCGCGGTGCGGCGGTTCCGCCAACCGGCGCGCGGAGGTGGCGTTCCTGGAGATGTGCCATCAGCGCGGCGTCCAGCGCGTGGTGGTGGTGGGCGGCTCGCCCGCGGTGCGTGAGGAGTTGGAGGCGAAGCTGAGCGGCCCCATCTCCCTGCGCATGGTGGACGGCACGGAGCGCCGCACGGCGGACCGCGCGAAGAGCGACCTGGAGTGGGCGGACCTGGTGCTGGTGTGGGGCGCCACGGAGCTGCACCACAAGGTGTCCACCCACTACACGCACCTGGCGTCCTCGCATCATCGCAAGGTCGTGCACGTGGTGCGCCGGGGCGTGGCCGCGCTGCTGGACGAAGCCATGATCCATTTGCAGCGCGCGCGCTAGGAAGCAAGGCGCACCTCGGAAGGAGGCTCCCGCTTCTGGCGCCTCCCCGTGCCGATTCGCATGTTGCCGGCAGGAGGCCGCATGCGAAGGAAGACACAGACATCCCGGGCAAGGACAGGCAAGGCCCGCAAGCGGAAGGCCCCCGCCGGCTACAGCCGGGCAGAGGTGCCGAGCCTCCCGTTGAAGGGCTACACGCTGCCCGCGGTGGACCTGGAGCGCGGCTCGCGGGGGACGGCGGTGGAACAACTCCAGACCGCGCTGGTGAAGCTGGGCCACATGACCCAGGAGCAGATGGACACGGGCCCTGGCACCTTCGGCGCCCGGACGGAGGGCTCGCTCAAGAAGTTCCAGAAGGCGCACGGCGTGGATGCCATTGGCGTCTATGGCCCCAAGACGCGCGCGGCGTTCGAGTCACTGGGCGCGACCCTGGATGACGCGGAGACGCCCCCTACCCCGGCGCCCGCGGGGCTCCGCGCGAAGATCGTCGCGGAGGGACTGTGGGGGGCCGCCAACCAGGACCAGATCCACTACGCGCAGATCCGCCCGATTGATGGCATCCGGCTGCGCCACAAGCTGCCGCTCAACATCGACTGCTCGGGCTTCGTGACGCTTTGCTACAAGTGGGCGGGCGCTCCCGACCCCAATGGCAACCGCTACAGCGGCGCGGGATACACCGGCACGCTGGATGCCCACATGCTTCACATTCCGTTGTCCCAGGTCCAGCCAGGGGACCTCTGCCTCTGGCAGGGCAAGCATGTGTCGTTGGTCATCCAGGGCGGCGTGGATCCCCTGCTCATCTCCCACGGCTCGGAAGCCGGCCCCTATGAGGTTCGAACGTCGGCCCAGAAGAAGTGGTACCCGGCGGGGACGCGCCTCATCTGGCTCACCTCTCCCCAGGGAGCGAAGACAGGAGCGCGGAGGCCGCTCAGCCGAGAGGACAAGATGCGCGGAGATCCTCCCGCGGAGGAAGGACTCTTCTGAGAGCGTGAAAGACGCCATGATGGACGCCTGGAATCGCGAACCCAGGAGTCCTGCGTGCGAAGCCTCTCATTCCGGCTCACCTGTCTCGTCCCGGCGCTTGTCATGCTGGGCGGTTGTGAGCGTCAGGAGAAGCCCCCCGCGCCCTCGCGGCCCAAGCCTGCTCCGGTCAAGGCCAGCACGCCCGCGCCCGCCACGCCCTCGCGGAGCACCACCGAGCAGGAGCTGCGCGAGCGGCTGCGGTGCGAGGCGCTCCTGGGCTTCAGCGGGCTGTTGGCGGGCCAGCAGGAGTACTTCTGGGAGAAGGACGCCTGGACTACGGACGTCACGCGACTCCCCACCCCTGCGGCGTGCGCGGATGGCAGCCGCGTGCCCGTACCGGACGCCACCTGGCTCGCGGGTTGCCACTTCCGCTATGCGGTCTCGGTATCCGGCTCGACGCCCGACGACAGCACCTTCAGCGTGCGCGCGGTGGGCGAGGGCGGACTCGCCGAAGGACTCACGTACTCCATGACGCACGGGTACGCGGACAGGAAGCCCGTGCGAGTGTGGCCCTCGGAGCTCGTCCTCGAGGAGTGCCATGGCGTGCGCAGGCCGGAGGGGACGCCCCTGCCCGCCCCGCTGTGCGAGGGCGCCTTCAACCTGAAGTCGCTCTTCACGGCGCAGAAGTCGTACCTCGGCGAGAAGGATCGCTACTCGGAGAGCGCCGCCCAGGTGGGCTTCCTTCCGGAGCCCTGCCTCGACGGCTCCCGAGCGCCGGTGCCCGATGACACGTGGATCGGGGGCTGTCGCTTCATCTACCGCGCCGAGGTCTCAGGCACGGCGCCGGAGCAGACCTTCCTCCTCACCGCGCGCGGAATGAAGGGCCCCGTGGTGGAACAGAAGCTGACGCTGGACTCCCAATACACCTGGAGCCCAGCGGATCCCGGCTGCGCGCCCTGACGTGTTGAATCTTTCGTCGCCCGTCACGTAGATGGGAGCCGTGCGGCATCAGGCCCGCACCTCTCGTCGGGGGACAAACGGATGAACAAGAAGCTCGGAACTGCGGTGTTCATGATGGTGGCATGCGCCTTCGGGCCGATGACGGCCGTCGCGCAGGAGGGCTCGGGCAACATCGATATCACTGGCAATGACGAGACGGCGACCCACGCCTGTACGCCGGGCAGCACGGTGGAGATCACCGGCACGGACAACACCGTGACGCTGACCGGCGAGTGCAAGAGCGTCACCGTGAACGGCACCGACAACAAGGTGAAGGTGGAGGCCACCGGCGCCATCTCCGTGACGGGGAACTCCAACTCCGTCACCTGGAAGCGGGGACTCGGCAAGTCGAAGCCGAAGATCAGCCGCACCGGCACGGACAACAAGGTCACGCAGGAGAAGTAGCCGTCGGACCCCGAGCCCGCTTCGTCATGGAAGCGGGCGCGGGGATGCCCCGGGATGGGGCCCGAATTAATCCCATTTAACTCGCCGGCCGGGGCCCCCAGCGCTTTCATCTCCCCATCCGCACGGTGCTGTCGCGCCGTGTAGAGGGGGAAGTGACACATGTTTTCTGATGGAATCCGCCGTGCCCTGGGGCCCGTGCTGCGCACCGTCGCGAACGCCGCCGTGGAGAAGGGGGTCGCACCGCCGCTCCAACCCGCCGCCAAGGCCGTCGCGAACTTCGCCGTGTCCTCGTTCGAGCGCGGCACCTCGCCCAAAGTCGTGCTGAATCCGCCGCCTGTCGTCGTGCAGCGGCCGCCGGTCGACCTGACGCCGACGCCGAACGTGCAGGGAGATCAGGACATGGCCCCGGGGGAGTGGCTGATCGTCTCCTCCCCGGAGAACGTCTACCTGCGTCCGGGGCCGAGCGCGGAATCCGGGCAGAGCGTCCTCTTCTACAAGGGAACGAAGCTGCAAGTCGCCACGCCGCCGGACAATGGCCCCGCGGTCCGGGGCGACTTCGTCTACATCCAGGATGCCAACAGGCAGCAGCAGGGCTGGGTCCGCATGAGCCACACCGCGGAGATGACCGAGGCCGATACCAAGACGTATCGGGCCAGTCGCAACCAGTCGGACGCCGCGGACGAGTACCAGGGCATCTACGTCAATCAGTTCGACGCCGAGACGCAGGTGGGAGGCGATGGCCGGAACGCCAACTGCGGCCCCACCGCCACGCTCATGGCGTTTCTCAAGCAGGGGCTCGAAATCCCCTCCATTCCCGGCATTACGCACAACGGCACTGCCGGAGCGGACGTGCAGGCCGTGCGCTACTGGGGCAATCGCCTGACCGACACCAACAGCGACGGCGTGACGACCAACCCCCAGGGAGGGACGGAGTACTCGCTGACGACGGAGAACTCTCAATACACCGGCTTCCAGGACGTGAAGAACGCGGTGACGGCCGCGCGCGGAAGCTGGGCGAAGGTGGACGCGAACTCGGAGAGCATCCAGAAGGCCATCGAGTCAGGAATGTCGGTGGTCATCTCCGGGAACTTCGTCGAGGCGCCCGCGCAGGGCTCCGAGAATACCGACCCGGTGGTCAAGAGCGACACGTGGGCGCAAGGTGGCGGTGCCCAGGAGCACCTGGTCGCGGTGGTGGGCATGACGACGGAGGGCAACTTCATCGTGTGCGATCCGGCGGCCTCGGTCCGCACGCCCCTCGAGGTCACGCCCGCCGAGCTGGATGCCTTCATGCGCGGCAACGCGGGCGCCATCGGCATCTATGATCCGACGCCCGGGCCGCGCTCGGGGGCATAGCCGACGCTGCGCAGGGATGCCGGGTTTGATTCCCGCCGCCTTCACGCCCAGAAGCCCAGCAGCCTCACAGGCTCCATGGACTTTCACTCCATGGAATAGCAGGATATACGGAAAAGTGTTTCTTGTTGGAACCCTTTTCGAAGTGGGGGGCATCCATGCGCGGCTCACAGGTCTTCGGTATCGCTCTCGTCTCCAGCATTGCCCTTGCTCCGCTCGCGGAGGCGAAGAATGTCTCCTTCTCTGGCTATCAATGGGAGGTGCGCAGCGGTCAGGGGGGACCGGGGCCCAATTCATGGGATGACCGCAACGCCTGGGTGGATGTGAACGGCCACCTCCACCTGAAGATTGCCTGGCGCGATGGTCGCTGGACGACGGCCGAGGTCTACATGCCGCAGCAGCGGCTGGGGTATGGCACCTACCAGTTCAAGGTGATTGGCCGGCCGGACCTCTTCGACGACAACGTGGTCCTGGGCCTGTTCAACTACACGCGTCCCGATGTGGGCCCGGACGCCACGAATGAAATCGATATCGAGTTCGCGAAGTGGGGCGGCAGTCAGCCGCAGATGGGCAACTGGGCCGTGTACCCCGCGGTGACGGGTGTCCCCTACTCCCATCAGGCCTACTCCATCAGCCTGGGAGGAACCTACTCCACCCACCGCTTCCAGTGGTCGTCCACGCAGGTCTTCTTCCAGGCGTTGCATGGCCACCAGGATGGCAACGCCAATCAGATGGCCAGCTGGCTCTTCAATCCGCCGGATTACGTCCAGCGCATTCCCCAGAATCCCCTGCCCGTCCATATGAACTTCTGGCTCTTCCAGGGACGTGCCCCCAAGAACGGGCAGGAGGCGGAGATCGTCATCGCGGAGTTCAAGTTCATCCCCGCCCCGTAGCCGTCAGCTCGCGGTAGAAAGATGACGCACCCAGGTCCGCCTTACTTGAAAAGCGGACTTAAATGGTTTTCGCTTCGTGAAGCCTTTTCACAAGGGGGAACAAAATGAAGCGAGCCCTTCGCGGATGGATTCTGGGATTGGCGGCGTGCTGGCTGGGCTGCGGTGCGAGCCAGGACACCGTCGGCATGGAACAGGAGGCGACGCTCGAGGACTGCCGTCAGCTGGCGCCGCCGGAGGGTACGGACCGGGTCGTGGCGGCGCGGCAGGTGACGTCGCAAGCCGTGACGTCCCAGGTCGTCCCCATCGTGCTCGTTCCGGCTGGCAGCCAGGCCCTCAGCACCGTGGAGCTGAACACGGTGCGGCAGGCGCTCTCCAACGTCCGGCGGTGGTATGAGCGGGAGCTGCCGAATCGCAACGTGAACTGGGCCCCCATCCAGGTCATGCAGGGGGCCCAGACCGCATCGTATTACCTGACCAACAACAACGTCTGGAACGACATCCCTGGAGAGATTCAAGGCCAATTCGGCTGGAACCCCTGGGCATACACAGGCGGAGCGCATCGGATCGCGCTGGTGATGGGCCGGGACCTGCTGGGCTGGGCGGGAGCCAATGGCTACACGGATGGACGCGGCCTGGCCATCGTGGGCCTGGAGTCGCTGCTGGAGCTGCCCAAGTGCGCAGGCAACTGGTGGTGTACCCAGGAGTTCTGGCACGGCACGGTAGCGCACGAACTGGGACACACCTTCACGCTCCCGCACGACACCGTGGCGGACTCCATCATGTCCTTCCACGACGCGTACACGACGCGGCACTTCACGGCGACCGCCGCGACCACGGTGCAGGCCAACCCGGCGACGCTGCCGAAGAAGGCGAACTGGGAGTACTGCAGCATCGACTACGAGTGCGCCACGCTGCGCTGCGGCGGCAACTGGAGCGGGGACCGGCTCTGGTGCCTGCCGACGCCCGCGTATCCCAAGCAGGCGCAGAACATCCCGGCGACCTTCACCTGCCGCGAGAACTCGCAATGCCTCACGGGCATCTGCACCTTCTCCCCCGCCGCCGGAGCCAAGGTGTGCGCGTCGTCCGCCTCGCCCAACTACGTCACTCCGTTCTTCCCGGACGTGCCGTAGTCCGGTCTGAGACAACGGGCCGCCTCATCCGGTGACGGGCGAGGCGGCTCCGGCCCAGCTTGATGGCGGCGGCGCTTCGGGCTCAGTTCGCGATCGTGGTGAGGCTCGTGACGCCCCAGTTCGAACCACTCCATGCCAGCTGCATCACGTTGTCGTTGCCCGCGAGGTAGTACACCCGTGAGAAGACACCGTTGATCGCGAACCCAGCCAGGGGACTGTTGACCTTGGCGGCAGGGGCGCTGGCGTAGACGGTCAGGTTGTTCAGGTGCCAGCTCGCCCCATCCGACCACAGCTCGCCCACCGCATTGGAATCCAGCAAGAAGTAGACGCGGGGGTGGCTGCCAGGGTTCACCGCGAAGCTGGTCAGTGCCGTGGCGGGCGCTGTCGTGTAGGGGGCTCCCAGTGGCGTCACGTTGGTGTACGTCCACCCCTGCGAGGTGAACTTCAGCTCGATCACATGGCGGTTGGAGTCGCCCACGTAATACACGTGAGACCACGTGCCGTCCGTCGCGAACCCTGTGAGCGCCGTGTCATTGTCCGCCGCGGGAGCGTTCGTCACGAGGTTCAGGTCCTGCTGAGCCCAGGCGCCGTCGCTGTTCTCCCACAGCTCGTGGACATGGCGGCTGTTCCCCACGAAGTACACCCGCGCCTCGCCGCCCTTGACCGTGAAGGCAGTCAGCGGACTGCCAGGCGCCGCCGCCGGAGCCCCGGCGCGCTCGGTCACGTCAGTGACGCCCCAGGACAGGCCATTCCACTTGAGCTCGTGGACGTGGCGGTTGTGGGCGGCCACGTAATACACGCTCGGGTTGTACCCCGACCGCACGAACCCAACCAGCGGGCTGTCCGCCGCGGCGGGGGGAGGATCCCCTGCCTGCGTGACCAGTGCGTGGTCGTGCCAGGTGCCATCCCACCACAGCTCATGCACACGGCTGTCGTTCGAGATGAAGTAGACGCGCGGCGCGCTGTTCGCGAGCGGGAACGCTGTCAGCGCGCTCCCCGGCTTCGCCGACCCGGGCAGCCAGGAGAACTTCCACTCCGAGCCCTGTGAGGACAGCTCGAAGACGGTGCTGACGGGATCCAGGTAGTACACCTGCGAGCTGCTGACCGTGGAAAACGCCGCCAGCGTGCTGCGCGGCGACGCGGGCGGTGCGGAGAGGGCGTCCTCGCGTGACGCTCCGGGTTCCTTGGGGGACTCCCTCGGAGCGGGGTCCGCTCCGCAGCCAAGGCCGAATGTCAGCACGGTGAAGAATGACAGCAGAATTCGCAGCGCGTTCATGACTGCTCCTGAGCAAGGGGCCGAGCCGGTCTCGCCGGTTCAGCTCGCGGCCACTATGAAGAGCGGGCCGCGAGGGGTCATTGATCAGGGGTGCCAATGGATTGGCAGACCGTGCCACTCACTGTGGCGGCGGTGGAGGCTCCCCCGCGAGCGAGCGCCGGTACTCCGCCGGGCTCTGCCCCATCCAGCGCCGGAATGCGCGGTGGAAGGTGCTCGCCTCGGAGTAGCCGAGCGCGAAGGCGATCTCGGAGAGGGAGAGCTTGCCTTCCCGGAGGTAGCGCAGGGTCAGCTCGCGGCGGAGCTCGTCGACGACCTGCTGGTAGCTCGTCCCGAGTTCCTGAAGGCGGCGGAAGAAGCTCCGCTTGCTCAGGCCGAGCTGGCGCGCCAGGACCTCCGCCTCCGGAGGGCCGGCGCTCAGTCTCCGGAGGATGCCGCGGCGCACCTCGTCCAGGAAGCCGCCCTGCTCCGGGAGCTTGCCCAGCAGCACCTGCGCGAACCGGTCGAGCACGGCGCCCAGCTCCGGGTAGAAGACCGGGATGGGCCGGTCCAGCAGGCTCCGGTCGAGGGACATCTCGTTGATGGGGTGGCCGAAGCGCACGGGGGCGCGGAACAGCCGCTGGTGCTCCCGGGTGTCAGCGGGCGCCGCGTGCTGGAAGCAGACCTCCAGGGGGGCCCACTCCTGCCGCAGGTACCTGCGGCCTCGCACGAGCAGCGCCGCGATCGCGAACTCGTTGATGTGACGCGGGAGTGGGTCGGGCCCGGGCCAGATGTGAACGAGCCGCGCGACCGGGCCGTCCTCCTCCAGGCCGAAGGACGCGGCGTCATGGACCAGCCGCTGGTAGCGCATGAACGTGCGATAGCTCTCGCCGAGGGTGGACGCGTGGCCCATCGCCAGGTCCACCAGGTCATAGACATCGCTCGGCAACTCCTGGGCGCAGTGAAGCCCGAAGGCGTCGTCACCCAGCCGGCGCGGCAGCTCCTCCCAGAGCGCCCTCACGAGCTCATGCGGGATGCGGGCGTCCGGCTCGCGCAACTGCTGCGAGGAGACCCCGTGGGTGTCCATGAGGTCGTGGATGGCGACACCTGCCCTGGCCGCGACGCCAGCCAGGTACCGCGCCACGAGCGCGGTCACGGTGAATCGTTGCGACATGGCTCGGGACTCTACCTCGTATCGAGAGACTGGGCGCTCGAGCCCGCAGCGCTCAGCGAGACGCGGAAGGCGCCGCGTCCTCGCCGAGCAACAGCTGTCGCACGACGGGCACGGGCGGGTAGCCGTGGGAGACCACGGCGTCGTGGAAGCGCTGGAGGGTGAAGTCCTTGCCCCACTTCACCTTCGCGTCCTCACGCAGCTCCATCAGCATCTTCTTGCCCAGCGCGTACACCAGATACGTCGGGTCGGACGTGCCACGGCGGGCCTCGCGCTCCGCGTTGATGCGCGTCATGTAGGCCTCCTTCTCGAAGAGGCTCACGGCCTGGTCGTACGTCATCCCGCGCGTGTGCAGGGACAGGCCCGCCACGTAGCGCGCCAGCCGCTGGAGGTAGAGCGCCAGCTGGTTCAGCCGCAGCCGGTCCGCCTCTGGGCCCGTGCCGCCGTAGCCCTCGTCCAGCATCATCTGCTCCGTGTAGAGGCCCCAGCCTTCACTGAAGGAACCTGAACCCAAGAGCCGGCGTACCTTGGACTGGATGCGATTGGTCCACAGGAACTGCACGTAGTGCCCGGGGTACGCCTCGTGGATGGAGACGATGGGCAGCGCGTAGCGGTTGTAGAAGCTCATGTGCTGCGTCGTCTGCTCCGCGCTCCACGCCGGGTCCGGCGGCGTCACGTAGTAGTACGCCTCCGTCGCCTTCGTCTCGAACGGGCCGGGCGTGCTCATGCTCGCGAAGGACAGCGCGCGGCTGAACACCGGCGTCTCCGCCACCTTCGCGCGCACCTCGCTGGGCACCGTGATGATGCGGCGGTCGATGAGGAACTGGCGGATGTCCTCCAGCGTCGCCGTCGTGGTGGACACCAGCTCCGCGCCAGCCGGGTGCTCCTTCCCCAGCTCGCGATACACGTCCATGGGCGCCTTGCCCGGGGCAATCCGTCCCGCGACCTCGCGGAACTGGTCCTGCGTGCGCTTCATCTCCGCGCGCCCCCAGGCCAGCAGCGAGTCGATGCTTTCCGTGACGCCCTCCTCGTACTGGAGCTTCTGGCGGTACGTCTCCTCGCCAATGGCGAAGTCCCCGTTCGAGCGGGCCAGCAGGTCGTCCTTCAGGAAGCGGATGTAGCCATCAATGGCCTCCAGGCACCGCGCCTGCGCCTGCTTGAACTCCGCCTGGAGCGCGGCGTCCTGCACCGGCTCGAAGGCCTGCGGCAGCGTCTGCGCATAGAGCGAGCGCGTACCCTTCACCTGCTCCAGGGCAATCTCCGTCCAGAGCTTCGGCGGGTTCTTCAAGTTCGCCGGCGCCGCCGCGAAGACCTCCGGCACCACCGCCATGCGCTTCACCGCCGAGCGCATCCGCTCCTCCAGTGGCGCGAAGTCGCGGTTGATGAGCTGGTACACGGCGTTGGACGCGAAGCCCAGGTAGGCGTTCGGGTTGCGCTCCCAGGAGCGCACCGTCTCCAGGTCCAGGATGCGCGCGTGGAAGTGGTTCTCCAGGATGTCGTAGTCAGCCCGGTCCCCCGGGGGCAGCGAAGCCCGGTCCACCGCCTGGGGCAGCGCCGCGAGCCGGTCCTTCAGGAACGCCAGGTGCGACGCCCGCTCCTCGGGCCGGAAGCCGCGCAGCTCTCCGTCATACGTGTGCACGCCCGCGGACGTGGCCGACATCGGCGAGCGGCGGAAGTGCTCCTCGAAGTACGCGTCCACGAAGCCTCGCAGCGCCACCTGCGCGGGCGACTCCGCGGGCGCGGCGGCCTTCGCTTCCGCGCGCTCCGCGGGACGGGACGCGGTGCATCCAGGGGACAGCAGCAGCAACGCGGCGAGGACGCTCGGGGTTCGCAGTGCCTTCATGGAGCCTCTGGGGGAAGGAGACGTGGGGCAGCGTCGCCGAAGGCTCCTCACACGACAAGCGACCCAGAGAGTTGACATGGACCTGTCGAATTGACAGGTTCCTGCCAATGCCACCGTTGACCCCGAAAGCAGAGACCTTCAGTGCCCTGGTCCTGGAGGTGTTCCAGTTGAACGGGTTGCTGCTCCAGGCCGGAGACCGGCTGAGCGCTCCGGCGGGATTGACGAGCGCCCGCTGGCAGGTGCTGGGCGTCATCGACCATGGCCCCGCCACGGTCGCGGCCGTGGCGCGCACGATGGGGCTCGCACGGCAGAGCGTGCAGCAGACGGCGGACGCGCTCGCGAGCGACGGGTTCGTGGAGTTCGTCGACAACCCGCATCACCAGCGCGCGAAGTGCGTCGCCCTCACGGCCTCCGGGCGCCGAGCCTTGCGCAAGGTCGAGCAGGCACATGCCGCGTGGGCGGACCGGCTGGGCGCGAGCCTGCCTCCGGCGCTCCTCGCCGCGGCGGTCGAGGGCGTCCGCGAAGCGCGCCTGCGGCTCGAAGAGGACCTGACCGAAGCGGAGCGCTCCCATGAAAAGTGACACCAGCATTCCCCTCCTCCCCTGCGTGGAGCTCGCGCCGACGCTCGAGTTCTACGCGCTGCTCGGATTCGAGGTGACGTACCAACAACGCTCACCCAACCCCTACGCGGCGACCCAGCGGGAGGGGGCCCAACTCCACTTCTTCGGCCTGAAGGGATTGGATCCGCTCAAGGCCTTCAGCAGTTGTCTGATCATCGTGGACGAGGTGGAGGAACTGCACGCGCGCTTCCTCGCCGCGCTGCGGAAGGCCTATGGCCGGACTCCCGTCCGGGGACTCCCGCGAATGACTCGCATGCGGAAGGGGCAGACGCGCTTCACCCTCACCGACCCCTCCGGCAACGCGCTGATGTTCATCCGCCGGGATGAACCCAGCGGCTATGGCGATGACGAGAACACACCGACCTCCATCCTCGGCAAGGCGCTCAAGACGGCCCGGCGCCTGCGCGACTTCAAGGCCGATGACGCCGCCGCCGCGAAGGTCCTGGATGCCGCGCTGAAGAAGCCGGACGCGGGGACGGAGCAGGAACGGGAACAGGCGCTCGCGGAGCGCGCGGAACTGGCCGTGGCCCTGGGGGAAGTGCCCGACCCTGCGTCCCCGTAAGACGCCAGCGCTTCCTGGAGCGACGCAGCGGCTTCACTCCCGCGTGCGCCCTCCTCGCAGGAACTGTCGCGGCACGGCACCTGCACAGCCAATGGCAAGCACCTCCAGCCCCATTGCTTGTCGAGGTCCCATGGCCGCCAATTACAAGAAGTTCTTCGCTGGCTCCCGCAACATCCCGAAGGGCATCTCGCTCGGCTACCCCGTCCCCGGTCCGCAGGAGGCCAGCGCGGATCAGATCGCCGGACAGGCGTTCTTCGCCACGCCGAACGACTGGAGCAGCATCCAGGCGTCCGCGTATGACTTCATCGTGATTGGCACCGGGCCCACCGGCGTGGCCTTCATCGAGCAGACGCTGAAGCACAATCCCAACGCACGCATCCTGGTGCTGGAGCGGGGCGGCTTCTGGCTGCCCACGCACTACCAGATGCTGCCGCTCGCCTTCCAGGCCGCGACCGGCTCACCGCCCACCACGTACCCGTGGACGCGCACGGCGCGGATGGCGACCACGGAGCTGGAGTTCTTCCAGGCCGGCTACATCCCCGTGCTGGGCGGACGCTCCACCTACTGGAGCGCCTGGTGCCCCGCTCCGACGCCCGACCTGATGCGCGACTGGCCGCAGGAGCTGATCGACGTCACGCTCCAGCCGGGCTTCTGGGACCGCGCCCGCGCGTTCCTGCACGTCACCCCGATGGACCGGGTCCACGACGGCGTCTACGGCAGCCTCCAGCATCAAATCGACGTGAACCTCCGGGAGAACTTCAAGCGCTACGTGCCCTCGGCGGAGAGCGCGTTCCCGGCGCCCATCGCCGTGGGCAATACCCCGTGGAAGGGCGTCAAGTTCTACAAGTACTCCACCGTCGGCACGCTGCTGGACCTGCAGCAATCACAAAAGGCGCTGGCGGCCCAGGGCAACGGGCAGCCCCTGACCATCGTCGACCACTGCGTCGTGGACCGCCTGGTGCATGACGGCCATGGGACGGTCACCGCGCTGGAGACGAGCCGCGGCCCGCTGGCGGTGAGCTCGGCGAAGGTCGTGCTGGCGATGGGGACCATCCCGCCCGCGACGCTGCTGATGAACTCCTTCAAGGAGGCCCTGCCGAACATTGGCAAGCGTTACACCGGCCACTTCATGTCTCACATCACGGCGCGCGTGAAGCGCTCGGCGTTCAAGGACCTGTCCGCGCTGGAGATTGGCGCCACCTACCTGGACGGCAAGGCGCCCAATGGCTTGCAGTACCACGTGCAGACCAGCGCCTTCGCCTCCGCGAACCCGGAGGCCGACGAGAGCACCATCGCCCACGAGGCCCCGGACGCGGCGGCCGTCGCGTCGATGGCGCAGCTGAAGGGCTCCGAGGATTACGTCGTGTTCGTCTGCGCGACCCTGGGCGAGGTGAGCGAGAAGAACCCCGACAACTGGATCCGCCTGAACGGCGGCACCGACCCCGCCACCAACATCACCCTCCAGCTCCAGCCCGGCGTGGAGGACCACCACCTGTGGGACGTGCTCGACGAGGCGACGTATCAGGCCATCGACGTCATGGCCGGGCGCGCGGGCTGCTCGGACCCGGGGGTCGAGTACTGGGTCGACGATGAGAGCGGCAACGGCGGCCGTTGGCAGCAGGAGCGGCCGGACCGGAAGAAGATCCGCCTGAACATCATCGTGCACGAGGCCTCGCCGCTGTGGATGGGCAGGGACCCGGCGACGTCGGTGGTGGGTCTGGACTACCGGCCGCACGGCGTCCACAACGTCTACGTGACGGGCGGCGCGCTCTTCCCCACGTCAGGCTCGTGGAACCCCACGCTCACCATGTGCGGCCTGGCGCAGGACCTGGCGGACCGCTTGCGCGGCTGAGGCGGGGCATGACACGCATGTCGTGTTGAAGACGCCGGGATGCGGGCCATGGGGCTCGCTTCCCTCTGGAGGTGTGTGGCATTGAGCTTGCTCAGTCTGGCGCCGCCCGGCGTTCCCGTACGCCCGGAACCTTCACGCCTGCCCGAGGAAGCCATGCGCCCAGCCCGTCCCTCCGTCTTCGAGCGAATCCCCACCGCGACCCGCACCTGGGCGTCCCGCGTGGTGCTGCTGCTGGCCTGTGTCAGCGTCGTGGCCACCTCGCGGGCCCAGTCCGACGATGTCGCGTCCCCGGTCTACACCGGGGCGCCCTTCCGCCTGACGGCGGAGACCTTCAAGGTCACGCGCACGCTGGTCGTCCGGACCTCCTCGAAGGAGAAGTCGTCGGATCCGATGGAAGGCGAGGTTCGCATCCAGGCCAATGCGAAGTGGACGCCGGGAGACCCCATCCAGACGCCGCCTCCGTCGCTGGCGATTGGCTACCTTGAGGGGGAGCTCACCTCCAGGAGCCAGAGCGGCATCCTGGAGCCCGACGTCGCCGTGACGGTGGAGAGCGTGACGTACCTCGGCGAGAACTGCCCGACGGATCAAGGCTGCGAGTGGACCCTGCAGGTCGTTTTCGACGTCCAGGGCAACTCGGACTCCGGCACGGTCGAGGCCCCCGGCACCGTCGACGTGGAGTGGACGGCCCAGGCCTTCGTGCATGTGCTGGATGAGTCCAGTGTCCCCAAGGGCTTCACCGTGAGCGTTTCCGAGCCCTGACGCCCCCTGACATCAAGGCGCGGTCTCTGGAGCCTTGATGAAGTCGATGAACGCCCGGAGCGGCGCGGGCACGAAGCGCCGCCCCGGGTAGTAGAGGAATGGCCCCGGGAAGGGCTGCCACCAGGGTTCCAGGACGGGCACCAGGACGCCGCTGTCCAGGTGCGGGCGCAGCCAGTCCTCGAAGAGGTGCACGATGCCGGTGCCCGCGATCGCGGCGTCGACGGCGAGGTCCGTCCCTCCTCCCGCCCGTACGATGAGCGGTCCCGTGGGCTCGACCGTCACCACCTCGCCGTCGCGTTCGAACTCCCAGAGCGTCATCGCGCCGCTCGCGAAGCGCCCGCGCAGACAGGCATGCCGCAGCAGATCCCGGGGATGTTCCGGCCTCCCGTGCCGCTCCAGGTAGGCAGGGGACGCGGCGGTGGCGTGGCGCTGGACGCGCGGCCCGATGGGCACCGCGATCATGTCCTGCTCCAGCCGCTCGTCGTAGCGGATGCCCGCGTCACAGCCGGCCGCGATGACGTCCACGAAGCTGTCCTCGGTGATGACCTCCAGGTGGATGTCGGGGTACGCGGCGAGGAATGGCGGGACGATGCGCGGCAGCACCAGCCGTGACGCGCTGATGGGCACGTTGAGGCGCAACACGCCCGCGGGCCGGCTGCGGAAGCCGTTCACCACGTCGAGCGCGGCCTCCATCTCCGTCAGCACGGGCGCCAGGCGCTCCAGCAGCCCCTCTCCGGCTTCGGTGGGGACAACACTTCGCGTCGTGCGGTTGAGCAGGCGGACGCCCAGGCGTTCCTCCAGCCGGCGGACCGCGTCGCTCAGCGAGGACGCGCTGCTTCCACTCAGGCGCGCACCCTCGCGGAAGCTGCGGGCCCGTGCCACCACCACGAAGGCGTTCAAATCACCCAGGTCGACCTTCACTGTTCGCCGCTCCGCACAACCTGTACGGGTCGTGCCCCGTTATGCAGAAAGTCCACGGTGGCTATGCATGCTGCATCCCAAAAAGGAGATGGAGCATGCCCGGTATCGATTCATCCAGCACCTTCCCCCTCGGGGGCCGCCCCGTGAAGCGCCTCGGCTATGGGGCCATGCAGCTCGCGGGACCCGGCGTCTTCGGCCCGCCGAAGGACCCGGACGCCGCCCGGGCCGTGTTGCGGGAGGCCGTGGCCCTCGGGGTGAACCACATCGACACCAGCGACTACTACGGCCCGCACGTCACCAACCAGCTCATCCGCGAGGCGCTCACGCCCTACCCCGACGGCCTCGTCATCGTCACCAAGATTGGCGCCCGGCGCGGCAATGACGGCTCCTGGCTCCCGGCCTTCTCGAAGGAAGAGCTGACCCAGGCCGTGCACGACAACCTGCGCAACCTGGGGCGGGACGCGCTGGACGTGGTCAACCTGCGCTTCATGTTCGACACGCATGGGCCCGCCGAAGGCCCCATCGAAGAGGCCCTCACCGTCCTCGCCGACCTCCAGCGCAAGGGCCTGGTGCGCCACATCGGGCTGAGCAACGTCACCCCCACGCAGGTCGCGGAAGGACGGCGCATCGCGGACATCGTCTGCGTGCAGAACCACTACAACCTGGCGCACCGGCAGGATGACGCGCTCATCGATTCGCTCGCCCGCGACCGCATCGCCTACGTGCCGTTCTTCCCGCTGGGAGGCTTCAGCCCGCTCCAGTCATCCACGCTGTCCGCCGTGGCGGCCCGCCTGGACGCGACGCCGATGCAGACCGCGCTGGCGTGGCTGCTGCACCGCTCGCCCAACATCCTCCTCATCCCCGGCACGTCGTCCGTCGCGCACCTGAAGGAGAACCTGGCCGCGGCCGAGCTCAAGCTGCCGGAGGACGCGCTCAAGGAGCTGGACTCCGTGGGGAGCGCCCAGCCCGCCTGAGCTTCAGGAAGCGGCTCCACGGCCGTCGCGCAGCCGTTCCAGCAGCTCCGCGACGACCGGCCTTACCGGGGCCTGGGTGCGTTGCACGGCATGCACCCTGTTGGTCAGCGCGGGCTTGCCCCAGCTGACCACGCCCAGGCCCCGCCCCTTCGGGATGCAGAAGCCAGGCACGACGGCGACGCCGTGCCCTTGCGCCACCCACTCCAGCACCTCCTCCAGCTCCTCGAAGTGCGCGGTGCTGTACCAGTGGGGATGGCGCCGGCCGAAGTGGTGGCCCAGCCACCGGCCCACCACGTAGTCCCCCTCGTCGTAGGTCACCAGCGGCACGTCCTGGAAGTGATCCTGCACGCGCAGGCGCCGGGCCCAGGTCCGTCCCGCGACGAGCACGAGCTGCTCCTCGTACACAGGCGTCAGCGTGAGCCGGGGGTGCACCGTGCTCCGGAAGGAGAAGCCCACGTCCACCTGGCCCTCCAACACCTGACGGAAGACCTCCTCCGCTGGCGGGTAGCGCAGCGTCAGCCTCCGGTGCAGTGACTCCGACTCCCGCAGCAGCGGGAAGAGCACGTAGCGGCCAAAGCCAGACACCGCGGCGATCTCCAGCGGGCGGTCTTCCTCGCTGCCCTGCAACACCGCGTGCACGTCCCGGGCGAAGCCTCCGAGGAACCGGAAGAGCCGGTCCGCCAGGGGCGTGGGCACGAGCCGCGCGGACCGGCGTTCGAACAGCGGAGCCCCGAGCGTCTCCTCCAGCCGGCGCAGCTGGTAGCTCACCGTGGGCTGGGTGCGGTGCAGGCGCGCCGCGGCCTCCGTCACGCCCCGGGATTCGTAGACGGTCACGAACGTGCGCAGGAAGGGGAGGTCTGGGAAGTCCATCGAAGCTTTCTATGGACTCGGCGCGCCACTATCAATTGGCGTCCCTGCCCGTGAACGCGCACCTTGCCGGGCATGTCGAAGACCCTCCCGCTGGTGACGCTCGCGCTGCTCACGGCCTGTGCACGGACCGGCCCCCTTCCCTCTGCGCGCCTGCACGCCAGTCCCGAGGAGGCCGTGCAGGCGTACTTCCAGGCCTCCGACACCGGCTCCAGCCGGCTGCTGCGGTCCGCGTTCCATCCGGACGTGGTCATGCACTGGGTGGACGGGGGTGATGGAACGCCGCGGACGCGGACGCAGCTGGAGTGGTGGCAGGTGCTGGATGCGAAAGCGCCCCAGTCCGCGACCGGGCGCGGGATGACGGTGCTCGACCGTGAGGGCCCCTTCGCGTTGATGGAGGCGGTCTCCCACTGGCCGGACCACACGTTCGATGACCTGCTGCTCGTGGTGGAGACACCGGTGGGCTGGCGCATCGTGGGCAAGGTGTTCCAGCGGCTCGCGCCAGGAGAACGCGCGACCGGCCCCGCATCCGCGCAGGAGGAGATTCGCGCGGTGCTGGACGCGAAGATCGAAGCGCATGCGCTCTACAGCCACGCGCTGCTGCACCAATCCCATACGCCGGACTGCATCTACTACCGCGTGAACGTCGAAGGCGTGCCCTTCGCGAGGGGGACGCTGTCGGAGGCCGCGGCCCGCTACGCGGCGAACGCGGAGGCGGGCATCCAGGACCGGGAGAGCCCCTGGAACGTGCTGAAGGTGGAGGTCCGGGGGAACGTGGCCGCCGCGAAGCTGGAGGTCCGCGTGGGAGGCACGCGCTTCATCGACCATCTCCTCCTGGTGCGCACCGGCGGGCAGTGGCGCATCTCCGCCGCGGCCTGGGGCAATCCCGCTCCTGGGGGAAATTGACGAAAGCCATCAGACTCAGCGATGGATGCTTTCGGGCTCCTGGACTTCGCCGTCATCTCAACTCGAGGAGCAACGAAAGGTCAGCATGTTCGCCCGGATTCACTCGCGTCTCTTTCATCTACTCTTCGCAGCAGCCATGACGTTCATGGTTCCGTGGGTCGCCAACGCGGACCCGGCGAGCACCGTCCAAAGTGCTTACGAGAATGGCTTTGGCAGGGCTCCAGATCCAGGCGAGCTCTATTACTGGGGTGGCCGCGTCGCGGACGGGTCCGCGAACTACGACACGATCATCGCCGCGATCAAGGCTTCCTTCCCGAACCATCTGGTCAATCAAGACCTGGCGATCTCCAACGCCTACGCCCGCGGCTTTGGCAGGGCTCCCGAATCGTGGGAAAGAGACAACTGGCGCAGTGGGCTTCAAGGTGGCGGGCTGATCCACAACGACATCCTCAACGCCATCCGAGGCTCCTTCCCGAACCACCCCGAGGCTCAAGAATTCACGATCTACGCCGCGTACAAACAGGGGTTCGGGCGATCGCCGTTTGAATGGGAAGTGGCCGGCTGGATGAACGGCCTTCAGGGTGGGACCCTGATCTACAACGACATCGTCAACGCGATCCGGTCCAGCTTCCCCAATCACCTGGAGAATCAGGACATCGCGATCACGGCCGCGTACTTCGACGGCTTCGGCCGGGCCCCCTTTCCTTCTGAGAGGGATGGCTGGCGATACGGGCTGCAGGGCGGAGGGTTGATCTACCAGGACATCATGAACGCGATCCGGTCCAGCTATCCGAACCACACGCTGAATCAGGACACGGCGATCAACGCGGTCTACCAGAAGATGTTCTGGAGGTCCCCCGACGCGGGCGAAATCGCCTACTGGCGCGGGCGGCTGAATGGTGGCGCGATGACCTTCGAGGACATGCGAATCGAGATTGCACGCACGCTCAGCGTCCCGCAGCTGGTCGAAGTGCAACTCCGGTACTCGCTGTCGACCCCCTTCAACAAGCCATACTCCGATCAGTGGAGGAGGGCCTTCACCGGGACGGACTATGCGAACAACCAGATCCTGGGTGCGACCTATTCATTCATGAAGGCACTGCTGGGGCGCACCCAGGACAAGGCCTACGCGAAGACGCTCGCGAACGGAGCGGTCTCGTGTTTCAGCGCGATCACCCAGTACAACGCGCCACTGGTCACCCAGTATCAGCATCGGCAAATCTCGTTCGAGCAGTGGCAGACGCTGACCTACGACTTCGCCATCAAGACGATCGCGGCGTGGATGGCGGCCCATCCGCCTCCTGGACAGTCGTGGATGTACACCATCACGGCCAATGGACAGACGCCCATCGTCCTCGTCAACGCAACAGGCATGTACGGCAATCAGACGCTCGTCCCGAACCTGGCGGACTTCATTCGTATCGCGGACCTCCACATCAATGACCAGCTGAGGATCGCGGCGAACACGGCGGCGTTCGAAGCCACCAACCTTGTTGGGACAGCCAACGAGCGCTTCTTCTTCGACATGGGCTCGATCGACTACGACATCAACGACATGGATTTCTATTACTGATCCAGGTCCCCCTTCTCCAGCAGAGCGATGGCTTGCGCCAGGACCCGGGTGAACGGCCGGTCGTCCTGGCGCTGTCCCTCCAACGCGCGCAGCGCCGGGAGCAACGTCGGCTCTCCCAACGCGCCGGCGGCTTCCACGAACTCCTGTCGGACGCGTGAACGGCGGAGTGCCTTGCGCAGCGGCGCCAGCATGCGCGGGTCCTTGCGCTGTGCGAGCAGGAGCACGGCTTCAGCCCGGAGGACGGGACTCCCATCGTCCATGCGGCGCACGAGCGAATCCCGGAGCGCAGGTGTATCGACCTCCGGGGGAAGGGTCCGGAGGTGCGCCATCGCCAGCCCCCGGACGCCCTCGTCCACGTCATCCAGGAACGGCAGGAGCACGGACAGCGGCTCCGCACCGGGCGACTTCAGGAGGCTCAGCAACACGGCACCACGGACCTGGGCGGAGGGATGATCCCGGAAGGGAGCAATCGCCTGCGGCACCCGCGCGTCCTCCAGGTGGCCCAGGCCCGCGATGAGCGAGGACAGGACCTGCGCGTCCTGTTCCTCGTTGAGCAGCGGCAGCATCCGGTCCGCGGCGCGCGACCGCACGTCGGCGGGCTGTTCCAACTGCGCCAGGATGTCGGCGCCCCGTGCGCGCTCATGGGGAAGGCGCGAGCGCAGCAGCGCGCTGGCGGCATCGAAGACGGCCTCCCCTCCCCTGCGGTGCAGGACGCGGATGGCCTCCCAGGCCTCGGAGCTCTCCGGCACGCCCCGCAGCGCTGTGGCCACCAGCGCCTCCACCGTCCGCTCATTCTCGCCTGGGTCGTGCGCCACGGGACGAGGTTAGCCCCAAGCCCCGGGTCCGGAGACCACCCGAAATACGCTCGGACAGGGATTCCGCATCCATAGGTGGGGACACAGGAGCCTCCGCTGGGGCTCCCCGTCAGAGGCGCACCCGGCGAACCTGTCCGACTGTCCGACAAGTTTGGGCGACCGCGGCAGGGGCCCCTGCACCAGCCGAGCCGCGGAAACTTGTTCGGCAAGGCGGAGGACAACGGCCAAGCCCAGTTCCCTTCATCCGGTCTGCGCAATCCGATCCGACTGTCGGACAAGTTGAAGGACTACAACCAAGGGGGCGCTTCCTTCGTCCGACTTGCAGAAACTTGTCCGACTGTCCGAAGTTCCCGATGAGGATTGCGGTGCGGATGCCGCCGGGGCAGCGCCGCTTCCCGCCCGCGAAAGCTCCACGGCGACAAGGCCTAGGCCACCAGGAAGAAGCGGAGTGGGCTTCGCCTGCGTGGCATTGCCGCCCGTCTTGCGCGCCCGGGTGTCGAGTCCAAGAAAGGCTCGGACGCTACCACTGGGTCATGGAGCGCACGCTGCCCCGGAAGAACCATCTGCGCCGCCTTCGCGTCCATGATGAGCGCAGGGACGACGTTCACTTCGGCTCTTCGCCCTCGGCTGGTGCGGCATGCGCCTCCGTCGGATCTAAACGATAATTGCCCGAGGGCTATTGCTTCGGGCGTCCAGCCAACCCTGGGCAGTTGCTTCGGTAAATGCACGCCACAACGAATTCCAAAGGCACGTAGGGCATGGGAGTGCCTCTATCTCTACTGCCTCTCGATGGCCGCCCATTCAATTCCCAACGAGCGCAGCATCATTCGAAAGCAGACTCTCTCTGGTGAGAGGCACTCCCAGTCGTCGACAAAAGCTAAAGCAATACTTTCTCTTGGCGTGGCTCCAGGATGATAATCTCGGGCCCTGGGGCGGGGGTTCCTCCATTGGCAAGCGCATCCGGACTCGTGGTCGGGTAGCCGACAGCAGGCCCGCGAGGATGGCGGGGCTTATTGGGGTTAGCTGGAACGAACTTAGCCTCCTTCTGAAGAAGAAGGCTTATGAGAGACAGACTCGGCATCGCAGAAGCACATTGTCTCATTCGCCAAATATACTGCATGACCAAGCGAATGTGATTCAGCCATTCTGCCATTTCTTCACACGTCCAAGCCAGACAGGGCGGATCAAAGTGCTGGAGGTGATTTCTAATATCCTTGATAATCACCAGCGCTTTTTTCCCCGGTGGGAAGTTCAAGGATGCGCCAGTTATCTGGTACACCCAAGCCAGTTTGTCCATCAGCCTTCTACCATGCCGCTCTCCGAGTACACTTGGCTCAAACTTCCAACCGGGAAGCGGATCATACTGAGCCTTGAAATAGAACTGATGGAGTGTGTTATCCACAAGAGAAACCACCTCAGAAATCAGCGTACGGAAATTTTGAAACCATTCGTCGGTCTGAGTGAGGTGACTATTTTCGACCAGCCAGATCCGAAGTTTTGCAATTCGGCCGATCAAGATCTGCTGAAAGGAGGTGTACATCGCTCCTTCCCTATCAATAGTGGGCGTCAGCGGAAATTTGGAACCTAGACTCAAATGCGCTCGAAATGCGAGACTGTGCTTCGCACCATTGGCTGGAGCATAGAGATCCATCCATGCAGTAAAGGACGAATCGAGCCATCGAGGCATCGGATCTGGCAGGTCATATTTTTTAAGGTCGAACGCGCCATTTTCACGGAGATCCTTGATGAAGTCATCGAGGTGGAATGGCTGTGAAGTATGCCGCGTGGCCACGGACTGGCCGTTGCTATCCTTGGTCCTTAATTCCCACTGGCAATGGACTTTCTTCTGTTTCTTCCATTGACTGCGTGAAAAATTAGCTTTTGCGTAGTAGTTGGCAAGTTGCAGAGCAAGTTCCCGGATAATGTCACGGTCGGGCTGGTCGACGAATGTCAGGAACTTATGTGGCCCCTGGGTATTTACGGCGGGAGACATGTCATAAGTGTATGAATTATTTGACATAGATAAATTCTTCTCCTCAATTCGATCCAAGCAACCGAAGCTGCTGGGAAGTCAGTTTTTCTCGTCCTGGCCGACAGGTTTGGAGAACCTCGCTCGGGGAGGATCCCTTCACCTGCGCTGCGGAATCATATCCGACTGTCGAAAGGATTCTTGAGGGCCTCCGCCGAGGGCCGCTCGCTTCATCCGAGCCTCTGAATCCATTCCGACTGTCCGACAGGTTCAGGCCGGGTCGGCGTGGAGGCCCGAGGTGTCAGTCGCGGAAGAAGGACGCCTGCTGGAAGCGCAGGCCCGCGAGGACCTGTTCGACCCGTGCGTCGGAGAGCGCCCCGATGCGCTCGCCGAGCCGTGACTTCTCCACCGAGGACACCTGCGACACGACCACGACGCTCTGCTTCGCCAGGCCGCCCTCCCCCACTTCGAGCAGCACGTTGCCCGGCTCGCTCGCCTTCTTCAGGTTGGAGGTGAGCGCGCAGACGATGACGGTGTGGATGCGGGAGCGGTTGAAGACGTCGTCCTGGACGACGAGGTACGGGTGGGTGATGGGCGGCACGGAGCCCCGGGCCTCATCCGGTTCGCACCAGAACAGCTCACCCCGGCGGATCATCTTCGGGCCCGTGCTCATGGGCCGGGTTGTGCCACGCCGTGTCGAACGGGGGCAATCCTTCCCGGGGTCGCGCGTTGGTTGTAGGCAGGGCACGCAACCACGCTGCGAGGTCAGGCATATGAAGGCCGTGTTCCGGGATGGCGAAGGGCACTTGCGCAATGGCTGGAAGGGCGCCGGCTTCCTCGTGGTGTCCGCCGTCCTGGCCGGCATCCTGATGTGGCTCCAGACCCTGCTGCCCGCCGCCGTGAGGCCGTTCGCGCCGAACCCCTTCTTCGGCTTCCTGGGCGTGCTGCTCGTGAGCCTCGACTTCCTGTATCTCGAAAAGCAGCCCCTGACGTCGCTCGGCATGTCGCTGGACCGGCGCGCGGGCCGTGACCTCGGCGTGGGGGCCTTGGCTGGCGTGGTCCTGGTGGGGCTTGTGGCCCTCTGCGGCTGGGTGGCCGGTGGCTACCACCTGGAGCGCGCCGGGAACGCCCAGGTGACCGCGGTCATGAAGCTGGCCTGGCTGATGCTGGGCGTGGGTCTCTTCGAGGAGGCGCTGTTCCACGGCTACCTCTTCCAGCGCGCCATCCGGGGCCTGGGCACACGCTGGGCGCAGGTGGTCATCTCCCTCCTCTTCTGCCTGGCCCACCCCTTCACCCCGGAGATGGAGGTCCCCACACGCGTGGTGGCGATGATCACCACCTTCATGGCGGGCTGGATGCTGGGCCTGTGCTACCTGCGCACGCGGCACCTGGCGCTGCCGGTCGGCGTGCACCTGGGCTGGAACTGGTTCCTGGGCACGATGGGCTTCGGCGTGAGCGGCAAGGAAGCCCACGGATGGTGGACGCCCGTCTTCCAGGGCCGCCCGGAGTGGCTCACGGGCGGCGCCTATGGCCTGGAGGCGTCCATCTTCAGCGTCGTCGTCCTGGGCGTGGCAATCATTGCCCTGACGCGCTGGAAGGGTTCCGCCGCGCCGGAGCCGGAGGCACGGCCCCGCCCCGACGAGGCTCCGGCACTCACGCCTTCACGCTGACGGTCTCCTCGAAGCCACGCTCCCCCATGACGGTGACGGTCTGGAGCCGGGGGAAGCGCCCCTTCACCCGCTCCACCAGATCCGGCAGCACATCCCGCGCCTGGGCATCCCGGTCGAACTGGAAGGTGAGTTCCTCCAGGGTGTCCGAGCGCATCCGGTCCAGGTCATACACAGTCATGTCCCCAAACTGCATTCGCAAGGTGCGCACGCGGGGAAACAGCTCCACGAGGCTGGCATCGAGGGCGTACAGGACGAGGTTCTCGGTGGTGTCGACGCGCGAGCGCCGGCGCCGCCAGGTGAAGGCCGGGAGGAGCTCGATGCGGGTCGTCTCGCTGCCGTTCCATTTGGGGGCGAAGTCATACTTCCGGAGGGTGTTGACGACGGCCTGTCCCACCGTGGCGTCCTTCTCCGGGACGTCCTCTTCGTCCAGCGAGCCGAACGCGATGTGGAGCGCGCCTCCCTTCAACGCGGAGTCGATGTCCTGCCCATGGAAGAAGGCCGCGCCCCACGGCTTCAAGCCGCGCGCCTCCCACGCGTGCGCGTCCTCCCGGACGTAGGTCCACCCTCCGCTCAGGGTGTCGGTGGCGCCCATCCTCGTCACGATGCCGTCGCGCTTCAGGTCGTCGAAAGCGGCCTCCAGCCGGTCCGCTTCGATGACCTCCGGCCACTGCTTCTCTTCCTTCACGCGCGCATGGACCTCTCGTGCGAATTGCTTCATCACCTCACGGCGGACGCGGTCGTCATACAGGTCGTCCCAAGCTCCGCCGCCTGTGTAGTCCGGCACGCGGTCCAGGGAGTCGACGCCCTGCCCGAAGCCGGACCGCAGGTTCGCCAGCGCATCCGGAATCAGCACGGACTGCTCTTCGTCCATCGGCGGAAGCGGAAGCCGCACGCCCAGCTCGCCCAAATGCCGGGCCAACTCCTTCGCGCGCGACAGGAGCCCGAGCCTCTCCGCGAGCAACGGCATGGGCACGTCCCCGCGCGTCGTCGCCAGCACCCGGAACATGAAGCGCCAGTCGTCCTTGCCAATGAACGACTCGATTCCGGCCTGCCAGTGGCCCTCGTCGTCCAACCGGAACACGGCGTCCTCGCCCGACCCCGCCATCACGCTCCGGCCAATGGCGGCGAGCTGCGTGTCCCATTCCTCCAGGGGATAGGACTCACCGCGGTCCAGGGTCTTCAGGCGCCGCGCCAGCGATTCCACCTTCGCGGTGAGCCCTTCCTTCGCCACGAACTCGGGTCGCATCACGCCACCGCGCGAGTTCACGACGACGCGTTCAAGGCATTCACCCGTGTCCGGGTTGACGAGGTCGATGGACACGTGCACGCGTCCCCACGGATCCACATTGACGCCCACGTGCGGGACGCCCTCCAGCACTTCGTCCGCGATGGCACGCGCCTGCTCGTACAGCGATGTCTCTTCCATCCGGCGACTCCCTGTGGAGGCTGGCGGGGGCCCAGCACGCACGGACTGTCCGTCAATCGTCACCAACAGTGAACAGTCTTTATCGACGACCTCCACCGGGCCGACGGCGAGAGAAGGCTTCCGCTTCAGCCTGCGTGGCCAGGTACTCCGCGAACACGGTCTCGAAGGTCTTCGCGAACTCCCGGATGCGAGGGACCTTGCGCAGCTCCTTGTGCATCGTGAGGTAGAAGCGGAGCGACGGCAGCGGCGTCTCCAGCCGCACCCTCCTCAACTCAGGGTGCTGCTTCTCGGTGCCCACCCCGAGCATGACCAGCCCCATGCCGCCCTTCGCCGCGTGCAGCCGCGCCTCCATCGAATTGGAGCGGAAGGGGAAACGGGAAGCGCCCCGGTGGATCAACCACTGCGCGGGGCCCTGTCCACGTGGCGTCTCGTCCTCCACGACGAAGTCCTGCTCCCGGTAGTCGTCAGCCCCCAGGAAGCGCTTGGGCAGGGAGCGCGACAGGTAGTCCTCGCTCGCGTAGAGGCCGCTCACCACCTCACCCAGTGGCTTGTCGACGAGCACCGGAGAGGAGGACCGGCCACCCCGTACGCCCATGTCCGCCTCGCGCGAGGACAGGTCCACGAAGCGCAGCTCCGAAATCACTTCAATCAGCGTCTCCGGATGCAGCCGCCGGAAGCGCGTCGCCGCCTCCGCCGCTCCCGTCAGGAAGCCGTCCGGGAGGGAGATGCGAATCCTGCCCGCGTAGGGTGAGCCTCCGCCTCCATCGCGACGGTGCGCGCGCAGGGACTGCTCGAAGCGCTCCGCCAGCGCGATGAGCTCCAGGGCTTCCTTCTCCAGCCACGCGCCCTGCGAGCTGCGGTGGACCAGCGCGCGGCCCAGGTCCTTCTCCAGCGCTCCGATGCGGCGCGCCACCGTGGACGTCGACAGGCCCAGCGTGAGCCCCGCCGCGAGGAAGCTGCCGCTCCGATGCACTTCGAGCAGGACGCGGAGGTCATCCCAGGCAGGCAGCTTGTTTTCCATGAATGGAAAGCACTCTAGGTCGCCGGGAGCGCGGGCGTCTTCGGACGGGTCATCCGCGCGATGACCTTCGCGCTGAGCTCCCGCGAGAAGAACCGGTTGGCGAAGGCCGCGAGCCGGTTGCCAAGGCCATGCACCACCGACGAGCGCCCGGCGATGAACGCCTCGAGGCCCACCTCCACCACGTCCTCCGGACGCGCCTTCCTGCCGGGCGAAGCACCCTCCCCCGAACGCTCGAAGAACGGCGTATCCGTGGCCCCTGGGGACAGCGCGAGCACACGCACGCCGCGCTCGCGGTACTCCGCCCAGAGCGCCTCGCTGAAGGACAGGACGAAGGCCTTCGTCGCCCCATACACGGCCATGTACGGCGTCGGCTGGTACGCCGCCATCGAGGCCACGTGGATGACGCCGCCCTGGCGCCGCTCCAGCATGGGCAGGAAGACGTGTGTCAACTCCACGAGCGCATGGACGTTGAGGTCGATCTGCTCCAGCTGGTCCTTCAAGGGCAGCACGTCGAAGCCGCCGTGGAGCCCGAACCCCGCGTTGCTCACCAGGACGTCCACCTCCAGCCCCTTCGCGCGCACCGCCTCGAAGAGCCGCTGGGGCGCGCCCGGAGCAGTCAGGTCCGCGGGAAGGACATGCGCGTTGCCCAGCGCCGCCGCGAGCGCCTCCAGCTTCGCCTCGCTCCGGGCCACCAGCACCACCGTGGCCCCCCGCCGTGACAGTCGCCGCGCGAACTCCGCGCCAATGCCCATGGAGGCACCCGTCACCAGCACCGTCTTGCCCGCGAAATCAAATCGTTTCATGGGACAAGGATGGGCGCCGGCCGCCCCCTCAACAACGGACAGCGGCGGGCACCTGCTTTCCAGAAATGGAAAGCAGCGCTACTCGCGCGACGGGAACGGCGGTCCCGGGCGCGGCGTGTACACGTTGGCGCTCACGGAGCGCGCCGCCGCGGTGATGCCAATCAGGCTCTCCGCGTGCCCCAGGAAGAAGTAGCCCGTCTCCGGCAGCCGCGACAGCAGCCCCTGGATGACGCGCGCCCGGGCCTCCGCGCCGAAGTAGATGAGCACGTTGCGGCAGAAGATGATGTCGAACGGCCCCACCGGCCAGGTGGCCGGCGCGTGCAGGTTCGCGCGGGCAAAGCGCATGAAGGTCCGCAGCTCCGGGCCCGCCGTCATCAGGCCCTCCTGGGTGCGCACGCCCTTCAGCATGTACTTGCGCAGCAGCAACTGCGGAATGCTCCGGGCCCGCTCCAGGCTCCAGAGGCCCTCCTCCGCGCGCTTCACCGCCCAGGTGGACAGGTCCGTGGCGACGATCTCCAGGCTCCACCCGGAGCCCTTGGGGAACGCCTCCAAGAGCTCCATCGCCAATGAGTACGGCTCCTCGCCCGTGGAGCACCCGGCGCTCCAGACGCGGATGCTCCGGGGCCGCCGGCCCTGCGCCGCCTGGGCCGCCCACTCCGGGAAGACGTGCTCGCGCAGCAGGTCGAAGTGCCGGGGCTCGCGGAAGAAGGACGTCTCGTGGGTACAGAGGCTGTCGAGCATCCGCACCTTCTCCGCTTCGTTCCCGCGCGTCGTGACGTACGCGTGGTACGCCGCGTAGGACGTCAGCCCCAGCTCCCGCAGCCGCCGCGACAGCCGGTTCGCCACCAGCGCGTTCTTGGCCGGCGACAGGTGGATGCCGGCCTCCGCCTCCACCAGGTGCTGGAACATCTCCAACTCCGAGCGCGACAGCGCCGGAGGCAGCGCGGACGGCGGCCAGGGCTCGTCGCCGCTCATCGCCTCACCCGTTGCCCGGTGCTTCTGGCGCCGGGGCCGAGGCCTGAGCCGCCGGGGCCGGGGCCGCGGGAGCCGCCGCCTCGTCGGTGGCGGCCGTCAGCTTGAGCAGCTCCTCCAGCGACAGGAGCCGGTCCAGGTCCAGCAGCAGGATGAACGTGTCGTTGTGGCGGCCCATCCCGCGCAGGAACTCCAACCGCACGCGCGTGCCGAAGGCGGGGGGCGGTTCGATGTCCGCGGAGCCCAGCTCCAGCACCTCGCGCACGGTGTCCGTGAGCAGGCCCAGCACCGTCTGCTGGCCGTCGAGCGCCACCTCCACGATGACGAAGCAGGACCAGCGGGTGATGGGCCGGGGCGGCAGCCCGAACTTCACCGCCAGGTCCACGACGGGCACCACGCTGCCGCGCAGGTTGATGACACCCTGCACGGCCGCGGGCATCCCCGGCACGCGCGTGACGGGGCGGTGTTCGATGATCTCCCGCACGCGCAGGAGGCCCACGGCGTACTCCTCGCCCGCGAGCATGAAGCTCAGGTAGCTGGACCTGCCGCCGCCCGGTTCGGTGGACTCATTCATGATGCGCGCCTCCCTAGAACCGCTGGAAGTCATGGGGAGCCGGCGCTTCCGCGCCGTTCTGGAGCCGCGCCAGCGCCCCGTTCGTGGGCGTGGCCAGCGACCCCTGCGCCGCCTGCTGGAGCCCCCGGGCGGGCGAAAGCTGCTGGCGGGGAGCCGGGGCGCGCGGCACGGAGGGAGCGTTGTAGCTGAAGCCCTCCATCAGCCGGAAGAAGGTCATCATCTGCAGGAGGGACTCGGCCTGGGTGGCCATCTCCTCCGCGGTGGAGGACAGCTCCTCCGCGGCGGACGCGTTGCGCTGGGTGACTTGATCCACCTGCGTCATGGCGCGGTTCATCTGCGACACGCCGATGGACTGCTCACGCGAGGCGTTGGCCACCTGCTGCACCAGCTCCGACGTGCGGCGGATGGCGGGCACCAGCTCCGTCAGGAGCTGGCCGCTGCGCTCGGCGACCTTCACGCTGGAGGTGGCCAGGCCGCCAATCTCCTTCGCGGCCTTCTGGCTGCGCTCCGCCAGCTTGCGCACCTCCGTGGCCACGACGGAGAAGCCCCGGCCGTGCTCACCCGCGCGCGCGGCCTCCACCGCGGCGTTCAGCGCGAGCAGGTTCGTCTGGTAGGCGATCTCCTCCACGATGGAGATGCGCTCCGCGATGGCGTTCATCGCCTCCACGGTCTCCTTCACCGCGCGGCCGCTTTCCTCCGCGTCCCGGGCGCCCTTGACGGCCGTCTGTTCCATCTCCCGGCTGTTCTCCGAGTTCTGGCGGATGCTCACGTTGAGCTGCTCCAGGCTGGCGGTGGTCTCCTCCACGGAGGCCGCCTGGGAGCTGGTGCCCTGCGACAGGCCCTGCGCGGCGGACGCCACCTGGAGGGACGCGGACGACAGCGAGCCCGCGGCGCCGCGCACCTCGCTGATGACGCCCGACAGCCGCTGGATCATCTCCCGCATGCTGCCCATCATCCGGCCCGTCTCGTCCGTGCCCCGGGTGACGATGTTCGCGGTGAGGTCGCCCGCCGTCACCTGCGCCGTCACCTGCACGGCCTCCGTCAGCGGCTGCACGATGCTGCGGGTGAGGAAGTAGGACAGCAGGGCCGCGAGCACCACGCCCAGGGCGCCCCCCATGATGATCATGTTGTACAGGTCCACCACCATGCCCGCGGTGCGGGCGGTGCGCTCCTGGAGCAGGGCCGTCTCATCCTCGCCCAGCTTGGTGAGCTGCATCCGGATGCGGTCCGCGGTCTGCTTGCCGCGCGCGGACTGCTCCACCGCGACCAGCTGGGCCAGCTCCCCGCGGCCCGCGTTGACTTCGCGGCGCTGGGCGATGAGCGGCTCCAGGTGCTGGGAGATCCACTGCTGCAACAGGTCGCGGATCTCCTGCTGGCGCTCCTGCTGGCGGTGGTCGCTCTGGGTGAGCTGGCGGATACTGTCCAGGCTCTGCGACACGCTCAACCGGGCCAGGTTGTAGGGCTCCAGGAACTTGTCGTCGCCGGTGATGAGGAAGCCGCGCTGCCCCGTCTCCAGGTCGGCCATGTCACCCTCCAGGGTGCGCACGGCGATCAGCACCTTGTGGCTTTCGGTGTCGCCCTCGGCGGTGACGGAGACCTTGACGATGGTCGAGTACACCACCACGACCAGCGCGAGGATGATGGCCACCATCGCGCTGAAGGCGAGCGTCAGCTTCGCCGTGATGCTCAGGTTGTTGAACATGATGACTCCGGAAACAGGGACTGACCGCTACGGCGCCCGGGGGGCGTTCGCGGGAGAAGGGGTGGCAAGGGGGGACGGAGGACTGAGCGCGGCCTCGGAGGCGTGGAGGATGGCCCTGCGCACCAGCGCGGGCGTGTCCAACAGGAGCCCGACCCGGCCGTCGCCCAGGATGGTGGAGCCGGAGATGCCGGGGATGCCCTGGAAGAGGCGCCCCAGGGGCCGGATGACCCGCTGGCCCTCGCCCTGGAGCTCATCCACCGCCAGGCCGATGACGCCGTCCGGATGCTTCAGGACGACCACGTTCTCCCGGGCCGGCGTGCTCCCGCCCAGGGAGAACACCTGACGCAGCCGCAGGTACGGCAGCGGCTGGCCACGCAGCGACAGCACGCCGGACGCCTCCGCCGTGCGCTCCTGGGCGGGGACCTCCATGCACTCCTGCACACCCTCGATGGGGACCACGTACACCTGGTCCCCCACGCCCATGGCGAAGCCCTGGATGACGGCGAGCGTGAGCGGCAGCCGCAGCGTCAGCGTGGTGCCCTGCCCCTCCTGGCTCTGGATGGACACGGAGCCGCGCAGGGCTTCGATGTCCCGGCGCACCACGTCCATGCCCACGCCGCGGCCGGACAGCTCCGTCACCTCCGTGGCCGTGGAGAAGCCGGGCTCGAAGACGAGGCGCAAGAGCTCGTCGTCGCGCAGCCGCTCGGGCGCCGCCACCAGCCCCTTCTGCCGCGCGCGCTCGCGCACCCGTTCGCGCTGGATGCCCCGGCCGTCGTCGGACAGCTCCACCACGACGCTGCCGGCGTCATGGTAGGCCTTGAGCCGCAGGCGGCCCCGGGGGTCCTTGCCCGCGGCGCGCCGCTCGTCCGGCGTCTCGATGCCGTGGTCCAGCGAGTTGCGCAGCAGGTGGAGCAGCGGGTCGCGCAGCGCGTCCAGCACCGCGGTGTCCAGCGTGGCGTCCTCGCCCTCCAGCTCCAGCTGGGCCAGCTTCTGCTGGGAGCGGGCCAGGTCGCGCACGGTGCGCAGGTGCTGACGGAACAGCGGTCCCACCGGGACCATCCGCACCTTCATCACCTCTTCCTGGAGCGCCTCGAAGAGCGGATCCATCTCCCGCTGCTGGGTGAGCGCGTCCTCCCAGCTGGCGCCGGAGTCCTCCGCGCGCGCCAGGAACTGCGCCATCCGCCCGCGCGCCACGGACAGCTCCGCGGTGAGCGTGACGATGCGGTCCAGGCGCTCCATGTCCATGCGCACGCGGGTCCGCGCCGTGCTCCGCGCCTCCGGCATGCGCGGCAGCGCGGCGGGAATGGGCAGCGCCTCCGTGGGAGCCCCCGCGACGATGCCCTCGCGCAGCCGGGAGAGGTGGGACTGGTGCACCGCGCCCAGCGAGTCCACGCCCGCGAGCGACGCCTGGCACAGCTCGCGAAGGTGATCCACCGCGCCGAGCAGCAGCGACACCCGCGTCTCATCCGGCGCGAGGCGCCCGTCGAGCAGCGCCTGGAGGAGGTCCTCGACGCCGTGCGTGTAGTCCGTCACGGCCTGGAAGCCGAGCGACGCCGCCGCGCCCTTGAGCGTGTGGGCCCCGCGCAGGATGCCCGGGAGCAACCCATCCGCTGGAGAGACCTCCAGCGCGATGAGGTTCTCTTCCATGGAGGAGATCAACCCCTCCGCCTCGTCCGCGAAGACGGCCAGCACCTTCTGCCACTCCGCGGCGGTCTCCGACGGGATGTCCCCCAGGTCTGTCGTCACCTCGCGCCCCAGGGGCGAAGGGAGACCGGCACGCGGAGAGGGATGGGTGGAGGGATTCTCAAGAACACGGACTGGCGCCCCCCTTCCTCGAAGATGCAAGGCATTGCCATGAAGGTGGGCCGACCTCCACGACGAGGAATTTTTCGAGAAGTCAACAGTACCAAATCAATCAAATATGAACAACCTCTGCGGTGATTTCACGCAGGGTTTGTATCGGCGGGGAAGCGAGGCTCTTCCGAGGGACGAGACGTCCCAGGTCATGTGAAAACGACGCCTCCCCCGAGCCAATTCTCACCTGTCTTGAGTTACATGTTTCAATCCCATCCACATCCAACACAGTGCGTCTCATCCGTTCGTACAAGACACCGCACTCGTGCTCTGGGGCGATGTGGACTCCCTGGGGCGTGCGCGACGCTCCCTTGAGCACTCGAAGTCCAGGCGGGGGAGCCCGTGGACCTGCGCCTCCCGCCGCAAGCTGGACCTCGACAAGGCCGGCTGCAGCCTCCAGAAACTTCAATTCCTCTCATCCCGCTGGATCGGCCAGGCAGCGACTGAGCGGCGGCCTACTGGAGCGAGGGCTGCTCCGGTTCTTCCTTGCCGGCCCTGGCCACGGCGTAGTCCTCCGCGCCGGTGAAGTCGACGACGCGGCAGGGCTCGTTGCCCACGACCCAGGCGTCATGGCCTGACGGAATGAAGGCGACGTCGCCCGGCTCCAGGTCCACCTCCTGACCGTCCTTCATCTGGATGTGCATCCGCCCGGACAGGACGCTGAGGGTGTGGACCACCTCGCACGTCTCCGTGCCCGCGATGGGCTTCACGTGCTTCGACCATTGCCAGCCGGGCTCGAAGTAGCCCCGGCCGATGCTGAGCGCTCCCAGGTTCAAGATGGAGGCCTCTCCGTGCGACACGAAGGGCCGGCGCTCGTCCGCCTCGCTGGCCTTCTTGATGATGGCGCGTGCCATGGTGCAATCCCTCCGGGTGAATGGGTCCTTGGAAAAGCTGGGGGCGCCGCGCGCTGGAGAAAAGGGTTCGCGCGCGGACTCGGGCGGTGGACCGGAGCACGGGGTGTAGCGCCCGTCCCCACCTCCGTACCTTCGTGCCGCAAACCGGTCCCGAGGGAATCAAGCCATGCGCCTCACGTCGCGCCTTGCCCTGTGGGCATGTCTGGTCATCGCGCAGGGATGCCGCTCGCATCACGAGCCGCCTCCCGCGCCGCCCCCCACGCCGCCCACGGCCACCGCCCGGCCGCTCCAGCTGGCGAAGCCGGAAGCCCTCGAGTTCGAGTTCGGACGCGCCCAGGCCACCGCCTGCAACTGCTTCAAGGCGAACGCCAGCGACAAGGAGGGAGGGGCGTGCGCCACGCCGAGCTTTGGCTCGTACCTGCTCGCGCTGACGTGGGCCCCCACCTTCTGCCGCACGCATCCGGACAAGGAGGAGTGCGGGCACCTGGAAGAGACCTTCGGCGCCACGCACCTCACCCTCCACGGGCTGTGGCCCCAGTTCAACGACGAGGAGGCGCGGGAGTTCAACTGCACCTATCCGGCGTACTGCGGCGGGCTCTGCGAGTGCCAGGGCAGCAATGCCCCGTCGAAGTGCTTCCCCGACCCCGCCACGATTCCACCCGCCATGGGCACCTATGGGCCGGGCTTCGTCACGGACAACTTCTTCCTCGCGAACCACGAGTGGCCCAAGCACGGCAGCTGCACGGGGATGGATGCCCGGAGCTACTTCCAGAGCAACATCGACGCGCTGCTGTCATTGCCGGGGGACCAGGGGACGCCGGCCGCGATCACCGACAACATCGGAGGGAGCGTGGCGCTGGAGAACCTGCGCGCGGCGTTCGGACAGGCGGACAGCGTCGCCTTCGCCTGCGACCCGAAATGCAACCTCCTGGAGGTGGGCGTCTGCTTCGCGGTGGACGAGCAGCGGCGCCCCGCCGGGCGCATGACGTGCCCGAAGAGCGTCACCGGCGGCACCACCAACAGCTGCGTGGGCAATGGCTCGCAACCCCGCTGCCCCATGGTGAACATCCAGGCCGCGACGTCCGATATCGGGCCGAGCCCCAGCTGCGGACAGCCGGGCCAGGGCCCCGCGTGCACGAATGATCAGCTCTGCCAGAACCAGGGCTGGGTGCGCTGCGCGCGCTCCGGGTGCTGCACCACCGTGCCCAAGCGCTGAAGGCCCGGGCCGGGCCCGGCGAATCAGGCCACGGCCTGGAGGCCAGCGTCGCGCGGCACCTTCGCGGCGGCAGCGCGCACCACCTCCGGGCTCGCGCCGTCCTTGTGGGCGTTCTCGCTCAGGTGCCGGCGCCAGGCGCGCGCGCCGGGCAGGCCCTGGAAGAGGCCCAGCATGTGCCGGGTGATGGCGCCCAGCGGCGCCCCCTGGCTCATCTGCGTTTCGATGTACGGCAGCATCGCGTCCACCACCTCGTGCCGCGTGAGGGGCGCCTGCGTGCCGCCGAAGAAGCGCCGGTCCGCGTCCGCCAGGAGGTACGGGGATTCGTAGGGCGCGCGGCCCATCATCACGCCGTCCACGCGGCCCAGGTGCTCCGCCGCGGCGTCCAGCGTCTTGATGCCGCCGTTGAGGCTGATGTCCAGGTGCGGGTACTCGGCCTTGAGCCGGTGCACCAGGTCGTAGCGCAGGGGCGGCACGTCCCGGTTCTCCTTGGGGGACAGGCCCTGCAGCCACGCCTTGCGCGCGTGCACGATGAAGCGCGTGCAGCCCGCCGCGGAGACGCGCCGCACGAAGTCCTCCAGCGTGGGCCACTCCTCCATGTCGTCGATGGCGATGCGCGACTTCACCGTCACGGGGATGCGCACCGCTTCGCGCATGGCAGCGACCCCGCGAGCGACGAGGTCCGGCTCCGCCATCAGGCACGCGCCGAAGCGGCCGGACTGCACGCGGTCGCTGGGGCAGCCCACGTTGAGGTTGATCTCGTCGTAGCCCCACTCCTCGCCGATGCGCGCGGAGGCGGCCAGGTCCGCGGGCTCCGAGCCGCCCAGCTGGAGGGCCACGGGGTGCTCGGCGGGCGTGAAGTCCAGCAGGCGGTCGCGCTTGCCGTGCAGCACCGCGCCCGTGGTCACCATCTCCGTGTAGAGCAGCGTGTGACGGGAGATGAGCCGGAAGAAGTACCGGCAGTGCCGGTCCGTCCAGTCCATCATCGGCGCGACACACAGCGGCATGGGGTAGGCCAGGGCAGTCATCGCCCTACCCATATCCGGACTCCCGCCGTCCGCCCAGGGTCTCCCGAGGCTCCCTCTGAAGGCAGGCGGGCTGCCAGGCACCACCGGACCTATGCTCGCGGGCCATGTCCCCTTCCCCGCCCTGGCTTCCCGCCGTCCGGAACAACGCGGAGTGGTGCGACGCTGTCTGCCGCGCCCACGGCCGCCCGGGCCGGTTCGAGAACGGCCTGTGGCTCAACCCGGCGCCAGTGCCAGCATTCTATCCCAACGCCGTCACGCTGACGGCGGACCGCGCGGACGCCACGCTCCACGCCCTGTCCCGACTGGAGCTGCCGGGTCGCTGGGGCGTGAAGGACAGCTTCGCGACGCTCGAGCTCGCCGCGCACGGCTTCGACCTGTTGTTCGAGGCCCGGTGGATCCACCTGGCGGCCACCGCGCCCGTGCCGGAAGCGACTTCGGGCATGGCATGGCGTCAGGTGCGGACACCGGAGGAGCTGGAAGCGTGGGAGGCCGCATGGAGCGGCCGGTCCCTGGGAGCGCGTGTGTTTCCGCCCGCACTGCTCCAGGAGGAGGGCGTCGTCTTCCTCGCCGCGGGAGACGGGAAGCGACTCCTGGCCGGAGGCATTGCCTCCTTCGCCGCGAAAGCAGTCGGACTGTCGAACACGTTCCGCGTCGAAAGCGCGCCCGCCGCGCTGGACGCGGAGCTGCTCGCGCACGTCCGCGCCCATTTCCCGGGACAGCCCGTCGTCGGCTACGAGCACGGCGAAGCACTCGACGCGTGGCAGGCCCTGGGCTTCCAGTCCGATGGGCCGCTGCGGGTGTGGCTCAGGCGGGAGGGCTGAGCACCACGCCCTGCTCCGCGAGCCACGCGTCCACCAGCCGCTGGCCGGCGTCCGTCAACGTGAAGCCCAGCCCGGCCCACTGCTGGCCGTTGAGCATCACCACCTGCCCCAGCGCGCGGGCGAAGGCCACCTCCGGCGCCGCGTGCTTGAGCAGCGCGCCCGCGTAGTGGTGCAGGAACAGGTCGAAGTTCTTCGCGAAGTCCGGGTGCCCGGGGAGCGAGTCGCTGCGCGTGTCCGCCGTCATGTCATACGCCTGGATGACCGCGCCGAAGCCCAGCACGTCCACCAGGAACGCCTGCATCCGGTCCTTCCCCCGCACCCGGCCGGGCAGCCACCGCTCCGGCCCCGCCGGCGTCTGGAACGTCCACAGGCCGCGTTGACGCGTGGCGGCGAACGGCAGCCCCCCACCCTTCCGCTCCACCTGGGCCGTCCGACGGTGCACCCGCAGAGGCGAGGTCTCCGAACGCGCGGGGAAGTAGACGATGACCGCCGGTGTGGAGCGGGCGCAGTTCATGGGAGACACGACTCCAGAGGGGGAACACCTTCACCGGAATTATCCGGCGCTGGCGCCCGGGAGTTGCTTCCCGGTCAACGCTTTTCAGGGACCGCCCGGCACGGGCCCGGCCAGGGCCTCCACGGCCTCGGGGAGCGTGCCCCGTTCGAGCGCGGCGTGGAGGGTGTCCATCTGGGCGGTCACCACCGCGCGCGACACCTTGGCGCCCGCGCCGTCGCGCACCAGCAGCTCCAGGGTGGCCTGGGCCAGCAGCAGCGGCAGCGTGGTGAAGGCGAGCATGTCCCGGGGTGCTCCCGCCAGGAACAGCGAGCGCACGTAGCGCGCCGCGGCGATCAGGTCCTGGCCCGCGAGCTGCTCCACGTCCTGGAGCTGCACGCCGTCCGGCAGCCACACGCGGCCCTCCTTCCGGTCCTGGCGCGCGTCCTTGAGGATGTTGACCAGTTGGAGCCCCTCGCCGAACAGCGGCGCCAGCGAGCGCAGGTTCGGCGCGTACGGCGCGAGGCGCGGATCCAGGACGAACAGCTCCGTGAGCAGCTCGCCCACCAGTCCCGCCACGATGTAGCAATAGTCACGCAGGGACTGGAGCGACCCGAGCTTCAACAGCCCGCCTTCGGACGCGCCGGCCAGCACCTGCCCCATGCCCTGCACCGTCTTCAGCACGAAGTGGCGCAGGATGGCGCCGGCCTCCGGGCGCAGCGCGTCCAGGCTCGCCAGCAGCGTGGGCGTGCGCGCGAGCAGGTCCAGGTAGCCCGCGTTCTCGCTGGGACGGCGCGCCAGCCACTCGCGCGACAGCGCCCCGGCGTCCGTGCCCGGCTTCTCCTGGAGCAGGGCCTCGAAGGCGGCCAGGGCCTCCCGCCGCTCGTCGCGCGACCAGGGAGCGGCGTCCTCCAGCGTGTCGGCGACGCGCAACAGCAGGTAGCCCAGGCCCACCTCGCGGCGAAGCGGCTCGTCGAGCAGCGGGATGGCGAGCGCGAACGTGCGGCTGGTCCGCACGAGGAAGTCCGCCAGCTCGTCATCCCGGAACGGAAGGGCCGTCGCGGTGGGGGCGTCACTCAAAGGAACCGTCCTCCGGGCACGGGCGCGCCTGCCGCCCGCGCCCTCACTGCCACAAGCCATCCACCGACACACGCGAGAACGTGCGGCCCGGCGCGCGACGGCCCGCCTCCGGACACCGAGTTCCCGGATTCCCGCGCTAGAGGCCCGGGCCCGGGCGCCGCCGGAGGCCCGCGCGCTGGAGGACGCCAGCGCACGGGCTTACGGCGGGAGGCCTCAGGGCGCCGGAGCGACCGTCGGCTTCGGGGCCGCGGGCTGCGCGGGGGCGGCGGGCTGGGCCGGCGCGGCGGGAGCGGCGGCGGGCTTCGGCTCCGGCTTCTCGTGCGACTGCAGCATCTTGCCGTTGTCCGCCGCGATGCGGCGGTACCACGCGTCCGGGTAGCGCGGGTGGCCCACCTTGCCCGTGTTGTCGCGCACGTTGCCGTCGATGTACTTCACGAGCAGCTGCTCGCCCAGCTTGCGCCAGCGCGCGTGCACCTTGTCACCCTGCTGCAGGGAGTACTCGGTGAGGTACTGGCGGGCCTGCTCCGGCGTCCGCTTGTAGAGCACCTGCGCGATGCTTTCGATGTTGGCCTGGTCCGCCAGGAACTGGCCCTCCAGGTCCCCCTGCGCCTTCTGCACGTCGATGATCATGTCGCTCCAGCGCCCGTAGGCCTGGTTCGACACCCAGTTGAAGACCCAGAAGGACGAGTCCCAGGAGAACTCCCCGCGGCTGGCCACACCCTGGGCGAAGTTCTTCGGCACCTGCCGGATGCCCGCGTACATGGGCGTGTAGACGGTGGTGAAGGTGTCATCCACGCCGAACCAGAGCACCCCGCCAATGGCGTCCGGCAGCGTGGAGCGCATCTGCGCGACGAAGGAGAAGCCCGTCTGCTGCGTGGAGATGGCGCGCTCGTGCACGTAGCTCTTGCCGTCCACGTCCCACGTCATGGGGCGCCAGCGGTAGGGCACCGCGTAGGGCCCCGCGCCCACGTCCTTGGACATGTCCAGCGGCGTGCCCTCGAAGTGGTCGCGCATGAGCGCCATGGCGTCCTGCACGGACACCTTCTTGTCCGGCTTCACCCACAGGGGCAGCCGCTTCGTGGTGTCCGCGCCGTCCGCGTACTCCACGCCCAGCTTCAGGGACGGGGCCGCGCGGCGGAAGATGCTCCACACGCGCGACTCGCTGAAGCGCTGCCCGCCGAAGTCCAGCGGGTGGTACGTGTCCGCGAAGCTGAAGTCCTTGTCCGCGCCGGTGTACCAGCCCTTCGCGCGCGCGAAGGAGATGACGTCCGGCGAGTACAGCGTGGTGGCGCTGTCGTTGAGCGGGAACTGGCGGATGCGCGACTGGTTGGCGTGCGCGGAGATGTAGCCGTCCGGCAGCTTGCGGGCCACCCACACCGCGCCCTTCTGCCCCTCGCCCTTGCCAATCATCTCCAGGATCCACGCCTCCTTCGGGTCGGCGATGGAGAACGTCTCACCCGTGGACGCGTAGCCGTACTCGGCGACCAGGTCCGTCATCACCTGGATGGCTTCACGCGCTGTCTTCGCGCGCTCCAGCGCGATGTAGATGAGCGAGCCGTAGTCGATGATGCCCGCGGGCCCCTCCAGCTCCTTGCGGCCCGTGAAGGTGGACTCGCTGATGGACAGCTGGTGCTCGTTCATGTTGCCCACCACCGAATAGGTGGCGGCCGGCTGCTTGATGCGGCCCAGGAACTTGCCGGTGTCCCACTCCATGACGTCGCGCATGGAGCCGGCCGCGTGGCGGCGGGCGGGCGTGTAGTACAGCTCGCCGTACAGCTCGTGCGCGTCCGCCGCGTAGGTGATGAACGTGGAGCCGTCCGTCGTGGCGCCCTTCGTCACCAGCATGCTGGTGCAGGCGTCCGCGACGACAGGGGCGACGAGCACCGCCGTCAGTGGCAGCGCGGTGAAGAGGGTCGAAGGGAATCGGTTCATGGCGGCGCAATCTAGCAGGACCGCCGCTCGATGCCCGCCCGGACAGGTTGCCCGGCACCCAAGCGCCCGGGCCCCGGTCGCCCTGCCGCAAGAGGCCATGCGAGAAGCCGATGGCCGCCGAGCGCCGCGCTACTTCCCCGCCCCGACGTTGGATGGCACCCGCCCCCCGGGGACGCTAGGGTTGCGTTTTCCTGCCAGGGGTCTTTTCAAGGTCCCCAGGCTCCCTTTGGAGGAAACCGTGGCGGAGATCGTGGTGGGTCTGGTGGTGTTCTTCGTCCTCACGGTCGTGCTGGGGCCCGCCCTGTGGAGCTCCCGCATCTGGTGGAGCAAGGCGGACCGCGAGCAGGTGAAGGACAAGTACGGCCGCCCCCAGAAGGACCCGAAGGACGCCTGAGGGACGGCCGCTTGAAGTGCCTGGCGGCTACTCGTCGTTCTGGCGCAGCGCCGCCAGCACGTTGAGGTCCTCCAGCGTGGTGGTGTCCTGCGAGGACTGCTTGCCCGCGGCCACGTCGCGCAGCAGCCGGCGCATGATCTTCCCGGAGCGCGTCTTGGGCAGCCCTTCCGCGAAGCGGATCTCATCCGGCCGCGCGATGGCGCCAATCTCCTTGCCCACGTGCACGGCCAGCTCCTTCTTGAGCGCGTCCGAGGGAGGGTGGCCCTGCTTGAGCGTCACGAAGGCCACGAGCGCCGTGCCCTTCAGGTCATCCGGGCGGCCCACCACGGCGGCCTCGGACACCTTCGGGTGCGCCACGAGCGCGCTCTCCACCTCCGCGGTGCCCAGGCGGTGGCCCGCCACGTTCACCACGTCGTCCACGCGCCCCATCAGCCACACGTAGCCGTCCGCGTCCGTGCGCGCGCCGTCGCCGGTGAAGTACATGCCGGGCAGCTCGCTGAAGTACGTGTTCACGTACCGCTCCGGGTCCCCGTACACGGTGCGCAGCATGGACGGCCAGGGCTTCGTCACGAAGAGCAGCCCGCCCTGCCCCCTGGGCACGCGCTTGCCTTCGCGGTCCAGGATCTCCGCGTGGATGCCGGGCAGCGGGAACGTCGCGGATCCGGGCTTGGTGGGCGTGGCGCCGGGCAGCGGCGAAATCATGATGCTGCCCGTCTCCGTCTGCCACCACGTGTCCACGACGGGGCAGCGCCCCCCGCCGATGACCTCGCGGTACCACATCCACGCTTCCGGGTTGATGGGCTCACCTACGCTGCCCAACAGGCGCAGCGAGGACAGGTCGTGCTTCTTCACCGGCTCGTCGCCCAGGCGCATGAAGGCGCGGATGGCGGTGGGCGCGGTGTAGAGGATGGTGGCCTTGTAGCGCTCGATGATGTCCCAGAAGCGGTCCGGCCCCGGCTGCGTGGGCGCGCCCTCGTAGATGATGGTGGTGACGCCGTTCATCAGCGGGCCGTAGACGACGTACGAGTGGCCCGTCACCCAGCCCACGTCCGCGGTGCACCAGTAGACGTCGTCGTCGCGCAGGTCGAACACCCAGCGCGTGGTGAGCGACGCCATCACCGCGTAGCCCGCCGTGGTGTGCAGCACGCCCTTGGGCTTCCCGGTGGAGCCGGACGTGTAGAGGATGAACAGCGGGTGTTCACTCTCCACCCACTCCGGCTCGCAGACGTCCGACTGGCCCTTCACCAGCGCGTCCCAGGCCAGGAACTTCGGACCTTCGGGCAGCTTGCCGTCACCGGTGCGGGTGAGGACGACGACCTTCTCGATGCTGGGGGCGTTCGGGAGCGCGGCCTCCACGTTCCGCATCAGCGGCACCACCGCGCCCTTGCGCCAGCCGCCGTCCGCGGTGAGCAGCACCTTCGCGCCCGCGTCCTTCATGCGGTCCTGGAGCGCCTCGGCGGAGAAGCCGCCGAACACCACCGAGTGCACCGCGCCCAGCCGCGCGCACGCCAGCATCGCGACGGCGGCCTCCGGCACCATGGGCAGGTAGATGCCCACGCGGTCGCCCTTCTTCACGCCCAGCGACTTGAGGCCGTTGGCCAGCCGGTTCACCTGCTGGGACAGCTCCCCGTAGGTGATGCTCCGGCGGTCGCCCGGCTCGCCCTCGAAGAGGATGGCGGGCTTGTCCTGGAGCTTCGGCAGGTGCCGGTCCAGACAGTTGTAGGCGAGGTTGGTCTTCCCCTCGACGAACCAGCGCGCGTGGGGCGGCTTCCAGTCCAGCACCGTCTGGAAGGGAACCTTCCAGTAGAGCTCCTCGCGGGCCCGGTCACCCCAGTACGTGTCCGGATCCTTCGCGGCTTCGTCCCACAGCCGCTGATAGTCCTGCATGCCGCGGATGTGGGCCCGCCGGGAGAAGTCCTCGGGCGGGGGGAAGACGCGGGACTCGGTCAGGACCGAGACGATTTCCTGCGGGTCTGCCATGGGCGTTCCTCCAGCTTCGGCGTGGGAACAGCCCTCCTGTTGTAGGAAGCCCCTTTCGCTATCTCAAGGGTTCCCTTCACAGCGGGTGTTCCCCTGAACGCCGTCGAAGCGGAGCCACAGCTCGCAGGTGCAGGCGGTGTTGTTGTTGGCGTCGTAGGCCAGGCGCAGCTGGCCCTGGAACCCGGTGTCGCACTTCGTGGTCGCGTCCAGGTGCACGCGGACCTGGTCGAGCAGGCACTCATTCGTCCCGTCGACGGTGGTGCTGACGTTGGTCACGCTGCCGTCGGCGGTGAAGGCCTCCCCGTCCTCCAGGAAGTAGCCGTCCAGCTGCATGTTCTGCACGCCGAAGTCCGCGCGCACCACGCGTCCGGAGATTTGAAGACTCAACTGGAGGTTGCCCTCGATCTTCTCCAGGAGGTTGCAGTCGTCGCGCAGCGTCTCCGTGGGGATGAGCTCGTACACGCCCTCGTTCTGGCTGTAGGGCAGGCAGCCCGCCAGGGTGGAGGCCAGGACGGCGGTGAGGCTGAGGCGTCGCAGGGTAGACACGGCACGCACCATCGCCCACGGGAGGCATCCGGAACGGGCGCTCGCCAGGGGGCTTTGGGTAGAGTGCGACGCCATGCCTGAATACCGCAACCCCAAACCCACCGTGGACTGCATCATCGAATTGTCCGGCGAGCGCATCGTGCTCATCCGCCGCGCGAACCCGCCGGTGGGCTGGGCGCTGCCGGGCGGCTTCGTGGACGAGGGTGAGCCCCTGGACAAGGCGGCCATCCGCGAGGCCAAGGAGGAGACGGGGCTGGACGTGACGTTGGAGGAGCAGTTCTTCACCTATTCGGATCCGAAGCGGGATCCGCGCCAGCACACGCTTTCGACGGTGTTCATCGCGAAGGCGACGGGCGAGCCGGTGGGCGCGGACGACGCGGCGGAGGCGAAGACGTTCTCCGTGGACGCGCTGCCCAAGGACCTGTGCTTCGACCACGGCACCATCCTGTCCGACTACCTGACGTACAAGCGCACCGGGAAGCGCCGCAAGCTGTAGGCGGGCGAAGGGCCTCCACGGATGCACTATCTCTTCGTCCTCCTGGCGCTCGGAGCGCTGCTCATCGTCCATGAGCTGGGGCACCTGGTGGCCGCGCGCCTGTTGGGCGTGCGGGTGCCGCGCTTCACCGTGGGCTTCGGGCCGCCGCTCTTGTCGTTCCGGCTGGGCGGGACGCAGTTCGTGCTGGGCGCGGTGCCGCTGGGCGCGTCCGCGAACCTGCAGGGGATGAACCCGCACCGCTCCGCGGAGGAGGACACGTCCGGGTTCGGCACGCTGGGGCCGCTCAAGCGGATGGCCATCATCCTCGCGGGGCCGCTGGCGAACTACGCGGTCGCGCTGGGGCTCCTGTTCGCGCTGTATTCGTCGGGGACGCACGTGGTGGTGCCGCTGACGGTGGGCACGGTGCTGCCGGGCTCGGAGGCCGCGCGGGCGCAGCTGTTGCCAGGGGACAAGCTGGTCGCCGTGGCCGGCAAGCCGCTGGAGAGCTGGTCGGACTTCGTCGCGCGGGTGGCGGACGGCGTGGGCGGGCCGCTGGAGCTTTCGGTGGAGCGCCACGGCGAGCCGCGCAAGGTGACGGTGCGACCCCGGGCGGATGAGCGCGGCGCGGGGCGCATTGGCGTGAGCCAGCAGTACGTGTTCCGCACGCACGCCCCTGGCGAGGCGTTCACCCAGTCGCTGGTGCACACCGGACGCGTGGCGTCCGAGGCGCTGTCCACGCTGGTGGCGATGGTGCGCGGGCCGGAGGTCGCGGGCAAGGCCGGGCCGGGCGCGCTGATGCGCCAGGAGTCGTCCGACGTCGCGTCGTCCACCGCGTCCGGCGCGGATGCGCTGGTGCGCGCGTTGGTGGCGGCCTCCGTGGCGCTGGCGATGCTGACGATGGTGCCGGTGCCGGGACTGGATGGCGGCCGGGTGCTGCTGCTCGCCATCGAGGCGGTGAGCGGACGGCGCATTCCTCCGCGCGTGGAGACGGTGGCGCAGACGGCCGGGTTCCTCTTCCTGTCCATTGGCATCGTGGCCACGGCGGGCGCGGAGATCCGCCGCGCGCTGCCCTCGCGAGAGGAGCCACCCGCGGGAGTGAAGCCCCCCTCTGCCGCGCCCGTCGCCGCGCCCGCGCCCGTCGTGCTGGATGCGGGCGTCGTCGCGGTGACGAGCCCCGCGCCGGTGGCGCCAAAGCCGGCGGCCGTGGCCCCGGTGATTCCGGATGCCGGGACGCTCGCGGCCGTGAAGCCGGATGCGGGCACGGCCTTGTCCGCGGCCGTGAAGCCGGATGCGGGCACGGTGTCCGTCGCCGCGCGGCCGGATGCGGGGACGTCCGTGTCCGCCGTCGCGCCTCTGGACGCGGGGACGCCCGTGCAGCCGGCTCGCGTCGTGACGCCTTCGCCTCCCTGAGGCGTCCGCCCGCCTGCTCCACTGGCTTCCCTCCTGGGAGCGGAGCCTCTGTTGGATGGCAGGTGCCGCACGGTTGCCATCCACCTCGGTGATTGCACGGCCGCGTGGGCGCCAATAGAAGCCCAAGGCTTCCTCCACCTCGCGCTGCCCTTCAGAGATCCGCATGCTCCAGCCCCCGTCCCCCGTCATTCCCCCTTCCGAGGAGCGCCACTTCGCGGGCGGCGGTGAGATGGGTGAGCTGGTCCGCTCGATGGACTGGTCCCGCACGCCGCTGGGCCCATCCCGCGACTGGCCCGTCAGTCTGAAGACGATGGTGGGCGTCGTCCTCCACAACCGGTTCCCCATGCTCATGTGGTGGGGCCCGGAGATGATCCAGGTCTACAACGACGCGTACCGCCCGGTGCTGGGCCTCAAGCACCCCGGCTCCCTGGGCGCGCCGGGCGAGAAGGTCTGGTCGGAGATCTGGGACGTCGTGGGCCCCATGGCCCTGGGCGTGCGCAACGGGGGGCCCGCCACCTGGAGCGAGAACCTGGCGCTGTTCCTCAACAGCCGGGGCTTCGTCGAGGAGACGTTCCACACGTTCTCGTACAGCCCCATCCCCGATGAGAAGGGCGGCGTGGGCGGCGTGCTCGTCACCGTGCGGGAGACGACGCCGGAGGTGCAGCTCGACCGGCAGCTGCGCATGCTGCGCGACATGGCGGCCCGCTCCGCCGACGCGAAGTCCCCGGAGCAGGCGTGCCACACCAGCCTGGACGTGCTCGCGGGCAACGACCTGGACCTGCCGTTCTGCCTGCTCTACCTGCTGGACGCGAGCGGCGACACCGCGCGCCTCGCGGGCAGCAGCCGGCTGCCCGACACCGTCCTGGCCACGCTGCCCGCGCAGCAGTCCCTCTCCGCCGGGTCCGGCACTGACTGGCCCTTCGCCGAGGCCGTGCGCACCGGAGAGGACGTCGTCGTGAAGGACCTGGGGCAGCGCCTCCACGGCCTGCCCGGAGGCCGCTGGAACACGCCGCCGTCGCTCGCCGTGGTGCGCGCCCTGACGCGGCCCGGACAGTCGCGGCCGTCCGGCTTCCTCGTGGGCGGCGTCAGTCCCCGGCGGCTGCTCGACGCGAGCTACCACGCCTTCTTCCAGGCCACCGCGGAGCAGGTCGCCGCGTCGGTCGCCAACGCGCGCGCCTATCAGGAGGAGCGTCAGCGCGCGGAGGAGCTCGCCGCGCTGGACCGCGCGAAGACGGCCTTCTTCAGCAACATCAGCCACGAGCTGCGCACGCCGCTCACGCTGCTGCTGGGGCCCACCGAGGACGCGCTCGCCAGCCCCGAGCGCACGCTCCAGGGCGACTCGCTGGAGACGGTGCACCGCAACGCCGTGCGCCTGCGCAAGCTGGTCAACACGCTGCTGGACTTCGCGCGCATCGAGGCCGGGCGCGTGCGCGCCGCCTACGAGCCCACCGACCTGGCCGCCCTCACCGCGGGGCTCGCCAGCGCCTTCCGCTCCGCCATCGAGCGCGCGGGCCTGGTGCTCGACGTGGCCTGCCCGCCCCTGCCGGAGCCGGCCTGGGTGGACCACGAGATGTGGGAGAAGATCGTCCTCAACCTCGTCTCCAACGCGCTGAAGTTCACCTTCACCGGCACCATCACCGTGGCGCAGGCGCTGAGGGACGGGCGCATCGAGCTGCGCGTCACCGACACCGGCACCGGCATCCCCGCGCACGAGCTGCCCCGCCTCTTCGAGCGCTTCCACCGCGTCCACGGCGCCCGCGCGCGCTCCCATGAAGGCTCCGGCATCGGCCTGGCGCTGGTGCACGATCTGGTGCGGCTGCACGGCGGCACCCTCACCGTCCAGAGCGAGCTGGACCGCGGCACCACCTTCACCGTGCGCATCCCCACGGGCTTCGCGCACCTGCCGCCGGAGCACGTGACGTCCGCGAAGAGCCAGCGCTCGCTGCCCGCGGGCGCGGACCCCTACGTGCGCGACGCCCTGGGCTGGCTGACGGACGTGTCGCCCTCGCCAGCGGAGGACGGCGGAGCGTCCCCGGCCATCGACCCGGCCTCGCTGGGGATGGAGGAGCGCGGGCGCGTGCTGCTCGCGGACGACAACGCGGACATGCGCGAGTACGTGGGGCGGCTGCTGGGCGCGCACTGGACGGTGGAGGCGGTGGCGGACGGCGAGGCCGCGCTCCAGGCCGCGCTCGCCCGGCCCCCGGACCTCATCCTGTCCGACGTGATGATGCCCGGGATGGACGGCTTCGCGCTGCTCCAGGCCCTGCGCGCCGACGAGCGCACCCGCACGGTGCCCGTCATCCTGCTGTCCGCCCGCGCGGGCGAGGAGGCCCAGGAGGAGGGGCTCACCGCGGGCGCGGACGACTACCTGGTGAAGCCCTTCTCCACGCGCGACCTGCTCGCGCGCGTCTCCGCGCAGCTCACCCGTTCCCGCCTGCGCAAGCTGGAGGCCGCGCACGGTGAGCGGCTGGCGCGCATCTTCCAGCACGCGCCCGTGGGCATCGCCATCCTGCGCGGCCCGGAGCACGTCTACGAGTTCGCCAACGAGAACTACCTCAAGCTCATCGCGAACCGCCACGTGACGGGCAAGAGCATCCGCGAAGCCCTGCCGGACCTGGCGCACCAGGGCGTCTACGAATTGCTGGACAGCGTCTACACCACGGGCGAGCCGCACATCGGCCGCTCCCTGCGCGTCGTCTTCAACGACGGCCCCAACCAGTCCGCGCGCGAGGTGTTCTTCGACTTCGTCTACCAGCCCATGCTCGATGCGAAGGGCCAGGTGGAGTCCATCATCGTGGTCGCCTTCGACGTGACGGAGCTGGCCACCGCGCGCCGCGAGGCGGAGTCCGCCAACCGCGCGAAGGACGAGTTCCTCGCGATGCTCGGCCACGAGCTGCGCAACCCCCTGGCCCCCATCCTCACCGCGCTCCAGCTGATGCGCCTGAGGGGTGAAACAGCGGCGGAGCGCGAGCGGACGCTCATCGAGCGGCAGGTGACGCACCTGGTGCGCATGGTGGACGACCTCTTGGACGTCAGCCGCGTCACCCGGGGCAAGGTCACCCTCAAGCGCGAGCGCGTCACGCTCACCGACGTGGTGGCCAAGGCCATCGAGCAGATCAGCCCGCTCATCGACCAGCGCCAGCACACGCTGGAGGTGGACCTGCCGGACCGCGGCATGGACCTGCACGGCGACCCCACGCGCCTGGCGCAGGTGTTCGCCAACCTGCTCACCAACGCCGCCAAGTACACGGAGCCCGGCGGCTTCCTGGCCGTGACGGGCACGCGCGAAGGCCGGGAGCTGGTCCTCAGCGTGCGCGACACCGGCGCGGGCATCGCGCCGGAGATGCTGCCGCGCGTGTTCGACCTCTTCGTCCAGGAGCATCAGGCCCTGGACCGCTCCCAGGGCGGCCTGGGGCTGGGGCTCGCCATCGCGCGCAGCCTGGTGACGCTGCACGAAGGCGCCATCAGCGCGCACAGCGCGGGCCGGGGCCGCGGCAGCACCTTCACCGTGCGCCTGCCCGCGCTGGAGGCGGAAGCGCCCCCTTCGCTGCCCACGCCGCAGCCCGGTGCGCTCATCCCCCAGGAGCCCGTCTCCGTGAGCGCGCGCGTGCTCATCGTGGACGACAACCGGGACGCGGCGGACGTGCTGTCCGAGTCCCTGGAGTTCCTGGGCTGCACGACGCGCGTGGCCTACGACGGCCCCAGCGGCCTGGAGGCGGCGAAGGAGTTCCGCCCCGAAATCGCGCTCCTGGACATCGGCCTGCCGGTGATGGACGGCTACGAGCTGGCCCGGCTGCTGCGCCAGCAGGAGGAGCCCCGCCCCCTCAAGCTGGTGGCGGTGACGGGGTACGGCCAGGAGTCCGACCGCCAGCGCTCCAAGGCCGCGGGCTTCGACGCGCACCTGGTGAAGCCGCTTCACTTCGAGACGCTGGAGGCGCTGCTCAAGGACCTGACGGGCGCCTGAGGGGCAGGCCGCCCGTCGTCCAGGGGACGTCCGGCCCCACGAAGCCGGGCCGGGCGGCCGCCAAGGCCTTATGCTCCGGCCCCACATGCCCACGCCTTCCGCGACCTCCGCCTCCGTGGCGGACGGTGGACTCTTCTGCGAGCTGTACTGGGGCACCTCCCTGGCGGAGGCCTGGAGCTATGGCCCGGAGCTGGGCCAGGTCCACGCCGCGCCCGACGAGACGGCCCCCCTGCCCCTCTACGGCTTCACGCTGCCGGAGGAGCCCTTCCTCCTCGCCGAGCGCACCGCGAAGGGCTGGCGCATCCACGTGCCGCCGTCCGCCCGCGTGGAGAAGCGCCTCAAGGGCGACGACTTCCAACCGGTGGGCCCCGACGAGCTGACAGGTGCGCCGGGCCGCACGGCGGTGGAGCTGCACGAGGGCATGACGCTGCGCCTCGTGGAGGGCGAGCTGAACCTGCTGGTGCAGCCGTCGGTGGTGAAGGAGCGCGCGGGGCGCTTCCTCTTGAAGGACGTGGCCTGGATCATCACGGTGGCCATCCTCTTCCTGAGCGCGCCCGTCGCCTTCCTCGTCATGGGGCCGGATCCGGCGCGCATGGCCGCGAACAACGCGCGAGCGCTGCAGGTGGCCCACGAGAAGGAGGAGGCGCGGCGCAAGGCCATGGGCCTGGACCAGCCGCTCAAGCCGCTGACGGAGGCCGAGCGCGCCACGCAGAAGCAGGACGGCGGCGCGCGCGTCACCGTCCCGGCGAGCTTCGGCGTGCACTAGGGCGCCGGGCTCAGGGCCCCAGGCCCACCCAGACCTCGCCGTCCTCGAAGAACTCCTTCTTCCAGATGGGCACGTCCTGCTTGAGCCGCTCGATGGCGTACTCACAGCCCAGGAAGGCCTCCTTGCGGTGCGCGGAGGCCGCGGCGATGACGACGGCCAGCTCGCCCGGCACCAGGGTGCCCACGCGGTGCACGATGGCCAGCCGCGTCCCGGGCCACGTCCGCGCCACCTCGTCGCCAATCTCCGTGAGCTTCGCCTCCGCCATGGGCGCGTAGGCCTCGTACTCCAGCCGCAGCACGCGCCGGCCCTTCGTCTGGTCGCGCACGGCGCCGGAGAACGTCACCAGCCCGCCCGCCCCTTCCGAGGCCACCGCCTCCACGACCTCCGACAGCTGGAGCGGCCGGCCCACCACGCGGAAGAGGCGCGGCGCCCCGCCGGCCACGGGCGGAATCAACGCCAGCTCCGCGTCCGGCGCCACCGGCGAGTCCAGCCCCACGAACTGCTGCTGCACTGCCACGCGCAGGTGCGGCAACAGCGGCGCCAGCGGCGGGTGCTTCGCGGCGAGCAGCGCGAGCACGTCCGAGACGCGAGAGCCGGGCGGGACGTCCAGCGACTCGCGGGACAGCCCCGCGCGCTCGCGGGCCGCGGCGAAGTACAGCACGGTGACGGACATGGCCTGCCTCCTGCTGGCGTGTCCCTAGCGCTCGCGCAGCACGACGCGGCCCTGGAGCCGCCCGCCGCCGTCCACCGGGGAGAAGTCGAGGAACCCGTACTCGAAGGGAGTGAACTTCTCCAGGAGCGCCGTCACGAAGAGCTGGCTCGCCAGGAGCTTCCCCGTTCCGACACCCGGCACCGAGCGCACCTCGGCGAGGTCCGCGCGCAGCCGCCCCATGTCCACCATCAGCGACAGGTGGCCCGGCCCGAACGCCTCCGCGCCGAAGCGCGTGCGCAGCGTGGCGCCCACGTCTCCCAGCTCGCGGCCGGAGAGCACCTCGCCGGCCTCCAGCGTGGCGCGCTCCGGGGTGAGCGAGAGCGTCACCGGCTGCTCCATGAGCCGCGTGCGGAAGCGCGTGGTGTTGCCCTGCGCCTCCTTCTGGAAGACGAGCCCGTTGTCCTGCAGCTGCTTCTGGATGAGCTGCTGCACCGGCTGCACGGACGCAAGGCCCGCCTCCATCACCACCGTGCCCTTGGGCGCGGGGCGCTGCTCCTGGATGAAGCCGCGGAAGAAGGCCGCCGCGTCGAAGTAGACGAGCATCGCCACGTCCCCGCGCAGCGCCTTCAGGAGCGGCTCCGCGTCCAGCCCCTGCGCGCGCCAGCGCTCCAGCGTCCGCTGCCGCCGGGGTGACTCCGGCGAGCCGAACACCAGCCGCGCCAGCTCCTCCGGAGGCACCGACAGCTGCGCCGCCGCCACCGGCCCCACCGCCGCGCGCCCGAGCAGCTGCGACGCCGGTCCCCGCGCGCCGCCCAGCAGCGGCCGGGACGAGGACAAAAAGCCGTCCAGCTCCGCCTGGTCCGCCTGCACCGCGAGCGCGCCGAAGAAGCCGCGCACCGGCATGTCCTCCTTCTCCGCCTCCGGCACCGGCGGCGCGGAGAAGAGGAACACGCTGCCATCGCGCACCTTGCCGCGCAGCTCTCCCAGGAGCGCGTTCTCGGAGATGCCCGGCCCGGACAGCGCCTCCACCCTGCGGCGCACCTGCTCCACGTCCGGGGACTCCGCCAGCGCCAGCGCCTTCACCGGCTCCCCGGGCTCCGGCGCGTCCGGGGAATCCGGCACCGCCAGGTACACGTAGCCCCGGTCCGCGAAGAGCAGCATGGCGTTGCCGCCGTCCACCGGCTCCACGCGCGCGCTGCCGTCCTCGCGGGGAAGCACCCGGTGGCCGGCGTCGCGCAGCTCGCGCGCCACGGCCGCGAGCGCCGCCCGCGAATCCGTCACGCCCAGGAGCGCCACCACGCCGTCGAAGTCCGGCAGCAGGAAGAAGCCGAAGCCCTCCTCGGGATCCACCTCCGAGGGACCGGGCCGCAGGCTGCGCAGGAGCAGCGGCACGAGCGGCGTGTCCGCCAGCGTCTGGCGCACGTTGCCCTCGCCCACCAGGCGCCCGTAGAAGTCCACCAGCCCCTCCACGTTGCCGCGCAGGCGGGGCACCCACAGCACGGTCTGCGCATCCTCGGGGACCGCGCGGAGCACCGGGCGCGGCACCACGGTGAGCACCACCCGGGCCAGCTCCTTGTCCCCGTCCAGCGCCCGCACGGTGTAGCGGCCGGCGGTGGCCCAGGCGTGGCGGACGCCCGGCACCGTCTGGGGCGGCGTGCCGTCCCCGAAGTCCCAGGTGATGGAGGGCGCCTTCGGGGAGGTGGAACCGAAGACCTCCGGCACTCCCGCCTCCAGCGTGCGCTCCGGCCCCAGGTCCGCCCTCAGCCCCCGGCAGCCCGAGGCCCCCAGGCCCACGGCGGCCAGGAGGAGGAGGAATGGAAGCGAGGACGGGTGCGCGCGAGGTCGGGAGGCCATGGGCCTTTCGGTTAGTAGTCCAACGCCAGACCGAACATCCAGCGCCGGCTGCCCAGGTTCAGGCCCTTGCCGCCGAAGTTGTTCACATCCGCATGCGTGTACTCGGCGAAGAGGTACGAGTGGTTCACGCCCAGGTCCGAGTCGAAGTCGCGCGCGAAGCGCGGCTCCAGCACGTCCAGGAGGAACGACACGCCGGCGGTGCCGCCCCAGCCCCACTTGCCGCCGCTGGCCTTGCTGCCCTCCACGACCTCCGTCTCGCTGCCCTTGGTCATCCACCACGGCGAGTAGATGAGCCCCAGCTTGGCGTACGGCACCAGCGGGATGCCCCAGCGGAAGGCCGCGTAGTCGAACTTGTAGAAGGCGTTGAACTGGATGGGCAGCACCTTCAGCGCCGCCTTGTCCGCCGCCGCCGAGCCGTCATCCAGCTTGGCGTCCGCGTACTTCTCCCCGTAGCCCAGGCCCAGGCCCAGGCCCGCCGTGCCGATGCCCTGGTAGAAGAAGCGCTGGAGCTCGCCCTCGACGAGCAGCAGCGACGCGTCACCGAAGGTGTCCTTGTACGGCGTCGCGCCGTTGAGGGCCTTCTCCGTGTCGATGCGCGGCTTGTAGCCGCCCGCGCGGAAGATGACCGCACCGGTGCGCGGAGAGCGCGTGGGGATGGTCACCTCCTGCGCCACCGCCGGTACCGCCAAGAGAAGCGCCGCGACTCCCAGGCCCACAGCCGTGCTGCTCATGACACCTTCCTCCGAGACGACAGCCAGATGCCCAGGGCGGCCAGCACCGCGCCACCCGCGATGCCGCCGCCAGCCGCGGCACACCCGCCCTGCTCCTGACCGCCATCTTCCTTATACGCATCGAACAAACCGTTGCTCTTCACGGGCGTCGCATCCACCTGGGCGGACCCACCGCTCACGTTGCCCGCCGTGTCGATGATGGTCGCCTGGAGCCGGTACGTCACGCCATTCGTGAGGCCGCTGACGACGACGTTGCCCTCGCCGGACGCCTTGGTGACGCGCGTCACCGGCCCCGTGGTGCCCTCCAGCGCCAGCGCGCCCACCAGCCCCTGCCCGCCGTCCTCCGTGCCCGCGTCCACGTCCGTGCCGGCGTCCACATCCGTGCCGGCGTCGGTGTCCGTGCCGGCGTCATCCGAGCCCACCGTGGCCACCCTCGCCGCCTCCACCACGACGGTGGAGTTCGCCTCCGCGCCGTCCACCTGCACCGACAGCGCCGAGTCCCGGACGATGACCTTGGCGATGGAGGGCGTGTTGGGCGGCTGCGGGTCGTACTTCACCACGAAGGGGGGGCTGCCCACGTTGGAGAAGGTCTCCTGGCAGTCGAACCCCAGGCTGCCGCCCAGCCGCCGCGCGGACGCGCACAGCTTGAAGGAGATCTCCGTGTCCTGGGTGTCGCACGTCGACACGGTGCCCGCGTCAGCGCTGCCGCCGCGCGCGGCGAGCACCTCCGACACGCTGAAGGTCACGACGCCGCTCGTCGCCGTGTTGGCCGAGTCGAGCGATTCCAGGAGCAGGTCCGTGGACGCGGGCCGCGTGCCGCAGGACCCCGTGGTCACGTAGAGGTAGATCGAGTCCTCACAGGCACTCCCGCTGCGCTGCCAGCTGAAGCGGCGATCCTGCCCACATTCACTCTTGGGCACTGTGACGGTGTTGTTCGTGGCGGTGGAGGAGCTCGTGAACTGCACCGTGGGCCCCGTCTGGGCCACGGCCGTGGACGCGAAGAGCAGGAGGCCAATGAAGGGAAGGCGCATGGATGGGTGAAAGGCTAGCAAGGGCGGGGCCACCCTCAACCCCCGTTTGGACGGCCTGTTTCCCAAGGAAAACCCCGGGTTCGCGCGCCAAACAGGCAAGGCGTCCCCGGGGGCTTTGCCAAATTGTCAGGCGGGGCGTTCCGCCAGCTTGAGGCCCGCATCCACCAGGTGGGCGGCGGCCCGGCCGGCGTTGTCCACGGACGCGAAGAGCGTCACCCACTCCGGGGCCTGGGGGAAGGCGCGCACCCGGCCCACGTGGACGGCCGGGTCGCTCATCACCAGCATGGGCATGGGGTAGACGCGCTCGCCGGGGACATCCAGCACCTTGAGCGAGGGGGACGTCTTCAGGGCGGCTCTCACCTGCTCCACGGGGCCCGGCTTCTTCAGCTGCACGTTCACGGTGAGGCCGTGGCCGTGGAAGGTGGGCACCTGCACGGCGGTGCCGGCCAGGACGGGCGTCTCCCCCAGGGCGGAGAACAGGCGCGCGGCCTCCAGCGTCCAGCCGCCCTCCTCTTCCGTCCACGGGCTGTTCACCATGAAGCCGCCCACCTGGGGCACCAGGTTGAAGCCCACGCGGTGCGGGAAGACCTGCGGCTCCGGCTCGCGGCCGGAGAGGAGGTCCGCGGTCTGCTTCTCCAGTTCGGAGATGCCGCGCACGCCCGCGCTGGAGGCGCCCATCAGCGCCGTCACCTGCGCGCGCACCACGCCGAACGCGCGGCGCAGCGGCTCCACCAGGTGCACGGTGGCGCTGGTGACGATGCCCGGCAGGCTCACCACCCGGCCCTTGAAGCTGAAGCCCGGCCCCAGGGCCTCCGTGTTGAAGCCCGGCAGAATCAGCGGCACGTTGCCGTCGCTCCGGAAGGCGCTGCTCGCGTCCACCACCCACGCGCCCGCGGCCTGCGCGGCCGGGGCCAGCGTGCGGGAGGCTTCCGCGGGCGTGGCCAGCAGCACGACGTGGATGCCCCGGAAGGCGTCCGCCGAGGCCCGCTCCACCTCCAGCGTGTCCTCGCCGTACTCCACCTCCAGGCCCTTGGAGCGCTCCGAGCCGAACGCCTGCACCTGCTCCACCGGCACGTCGCGCGCGTACAGGTTCGCCAGCACCTCGCGGCCCACCACGCCCGTGGCGCCCACCACGGCAATCCGAAGGTTCTCTCTCATGACGGGCTCCTTTACGTCAGCGCCTCCGCCCGCGCGAGCACGACGAAGCGCCCTTCAGGCGGAGGCTTCAGTCTTCCTTCAGGCGCGCCGTGGGCGCGGGGCCCGGCAGCGGCGGGAACTTCGGATTGCGCTCCGGTTCGGACGCGCGGACGTAGTGCGGCTCCAGGGCGAAGAGCGCCTCCCTCGAGTACGCCTCCGGCAGCCTCGCCAGCCGCCCCACCTCCACCGCGGACGGGAAGGCCGGGCCGGACAACAGCCGGTGCGGCGCGACGCCATGCTTCTCCAGCGCCTGGCGGTAGTCCGCGAGCGCCGGGCCCAGCGCCACGGCCTCCGGCTGGGCGGCCATGCGCTGAGCGACCTCTTCCGGCGACATGGCCGTCTCCGGCTCCAGCGCCTCCACGGCGAATCCCACGCGGCGGTAGGCGCCCAGGTAGAGGTCGTCCTTGCGCGCCACGGCGAGGCAGAACAGGGGCACGCCCTCCGGCCCCTCCAGCGCCACCGCCGCCAGCGACGACGCGCCAGCGACTTTCAGGCCCGTGGCGTACGCCAGCGCCTTCACCGTGGCCAGGCCGATGCGCAGGCCCGTGAACGAGCCCGGCCCCAGGCCCACCGCCAGCCCCTCCAGGTCCTTCAGCTTCAGGCCGTGGCGCTGGAGCAGGTCCCCGACGACGCCGGGCAGCGCCTCGCTCTGCTTGTCCGGCGGCGGCACCACCACGTGCTCCACGGCGCGCACGGCGTCCCCCTGGCGTTCCACCAGGGCAAGCGACAGCGTCAGCGTGGAGGTGTCCAGCGCGAGCAACACAGGCGACATCCCTTCTTTCGGTTCAAGGCACTCAGGCCGGAACGGCCCAGAACTCCACCGGCACCTGCGACACGCGGTCGCTGCCGCACCGGTACAGCCGCACGCGCGCCAGGCCCTTGTCCAGCATGCCCAGCTGCTTCGCCGCGGCCTTCGACACGTCGATGATGCGGCCGTCCACGAAGGGGCCGCGGTCGTTGACGCGCACCTCCACCTCGCGGCCGTTCTCCATGTTCATCACCTTCACGCACGTGCCGAAGCGCGCCGTGCGGTGCGCCGCGGTGAGGGCGTTCTGGTTGAACTTCTCTCCGCTGGCGGTGGGCCGGCCGTGGAGGCCGGGACCGTAGAAGGACGCGAGGCCCTCACCCAGGTAGTTGCGCGGCATCTTCTCCCGGCGCGTCACCTTCGCGCCTTCGTCCCCACCGGAAGAGGTCTCCGGCGACTGGGGCTTCGCCGCGCGCTGCGCGCAGCCAGCGAACAAGCCCATCCCCAGCAGCAGGAGCGCGGTCCGTCCTCGCATCATCACCTCGTTAGCGGGTCACGTCGTTGGTCACGGCCAGCAGCATGAGCAGGATGAGCAGCGCCAGTCCCACCATGTTCGCCACCTCGCGCACGCGCACGGGGATGGGGCGGCGGCGGATGCCCTCCCACGCGGCGGACAGCAGGTGGAAGCCGTCCAGCACCGGGATGGGCAGCAGGTTCATCACGCCCAGGTTGATGGAGATGATCGCCATCAGGTTGAGGAAGCTGTCCAGGCCCTGCTCGGCGCTCTTGGCGGCCAGCTGGTACATCATGATGGGGCCGCCAATCGTGCTGGGCGACACCTTGCCCACGAACAGGCCGCCCAGCACCTGCACCATCTGCCCCACAATCTTGGGGACGATGAGCGCGGCCTCCTTGAAGGCGGCGGCCGGGCCCAGGTCGATGGTCACCTTCTCCACCGGCGGCAGGTCCGCGCTGCTGTAGCTCCACGGGCGCACGCCGAACACCAGCGGGGCGCTCGTCTGGCCGTAGTCGTCGCGCGTCTTGAGCGGCGCCTGCGCCAGCTGCTCGGTGCGCTCGCCCTGGGCTCCGCGCCAGGTGAGCGTGAAGGGCTGGGCCTGCAGGCCGTTGAGCACCGTCGCCAGCTTGTTGAAGGACTTCAGCGGCGTGCCGTTGATGGCGACGATGCGGTCGCCCGGCATGATGCCCGCGCCTTCCGCCACGCTGCCCGAGGCCACGCTCGCCACGTAGAGGTCCACGGCCTCCGCGCCCAGCGCCGCCGCGCCCTCGCCGGGCTGACGCGGCAGGGACACCTTCACCACTTCCGGCAGCCGGCCGGTGACGGCGCCCACGCCCACGGGGGCCAGGCGCGCCACGCTCAACTCCATGGGGGTGCCTTCCGGCACCTTGGCCACCTCGCGGTAGAGGGCGGCCTCGTCCTGCACGTGCACGCCGTTGACGGACAGCACGCGGTCGAAGCTCTTCAGGCCCGCGGTGGCCGCGGGGGACGTCGCCGGCACGCCCACCACCGGCGGCTGCGGGTAGGGGCTCACGCCAATCATCCCGCGCTCGATGGTGTCCACCGGGGACACCTCCGAGCTCTTCTCCGGCGTCACCTCCACCACCTGCTGCTTCCCGTCGCGCTCCAGCGTGATGGGGACGGGGCGGTTGAACTTGCCGACGAACGCGTCGCGCATGTCGTCGAAGGTGCGGACCGGCTCGCCCTCCACGGACAGGATGCGGTCACCGGGGCGGACGCCCGCGGCGGCGGCGGCCATGTCCGGCGACACCATGCCCACGCGCGTGGACAGCGTCTCCTGGGGCCCCAGGAAGACGAAGAAGTAGACGAAGATGGGGAACAGCAGGTTGAAGGCCGGGCCCGCCAGGACGATGAGCCCGCGCTTCCAGGGCGGCTGCGCCAAAAAGCCGCGCGCGGCCTCTTCCGGCGGGAGCTCCTCGTGCGGAAGGTCTCCGGCCATCTTCACGAAGCCGCCCAGGGGCAGGAGCGCCACCTGGTACTCCGTCTCGCCCTTGGTGAAGCCGATGATCTTCGGGCCGAAGCCGATGGAGAACTTGAGGACCTTCACTCCGCAGGCCTTGGCCACGAGGAAGTGGCCAAGCTCATGCACCGTCACGAGCACGCCCAGCAGGAGGATGAAGAACCCGAGGTTCTGGAGCATGGCCCGAAGAGTAATCGCGCCCCTCGGGACGGACAACGCACAACGCAAGCCGCAAGGCGGGCGGGCAAGCGCGAAATCAGGCACTTACGGCAGCAGGTGCCTCACGAACTGCACATAGACGAACACCAGCGGCGCGTTGAAGATGAGCGCGTCGATGCGATCCAGCACGCCGCCGTGTCCGGGAATGAGCTTTCCGGAGTCCTTCACGCCGTAGGCGCGCTTGAGCATGGACTCGCAGAGGTCACCGACAGGGCCCAGCAGGCCCCCCAGGATGCCCAGCACCACACAGTCCCACACGGTGAAGATGGGGAAGAAGCCGAGCTTGGCGACGAACATGCCCAGCACGGAGCCGACCATGCCGCCGAAGAAGCCCTCCCACGTCTTGTTCGGGCTCACCGCGGGGTAGAGCTTGTGCTTCCCCAGGAAGCGGCCCGCGAAGTACGCAAGCGTGTCGTTGGCCCAGGTGATGGTGAGCGCGCAGATGACCCACGCGTGCCCTTCCGGCAACAGGCGCAGCGCGGACAGCGCGGTGAGGCCAATGGAGCCGTAGAGGAAGCCCGTGACGAGGTGCGCGGCCCGGGTGGGGGCCTCCGCGAGCACGCCCCGGAACAGGTTGTAGATCCACGCGAAGAAGAAGAAGACGGACGTCAGCCAGAAGGCGGCCTCGCCCGTGCGCGCGGCGTCCCGCAGCGGCAACAGCGGCATCACGAAGGCGAAGGCCATGCCCACCCAGGCGGCGGCGCCCAGGCGCTTCTGCGTGATGAGGTAGTACTCGCCGGCGCACACGGCCGCGGCACCCGCCAGGAGGATGGCGCTGTAGTACCCGCCCAGGAACAGGAGCAGGAGCACCAGCGGCAGCAGGGTGATGCCAGTGACAACGCGGATGAGGAGGTTCTTGTTCTTCTCGTTCACGCCTTGGCCCGCTGGGGGGTGTCGTCCCGGTTGACCTGGGCGGACGTCAGACCGAAGCGCCTCTCGCGGCCCTGGAACTGCGACAGGCAGCGGAGGAACTCCTCGGTGCGGAAGTCGGGCCACAGGGCGTCGGTGAAGCACAGCTCGGCGTACGCCAGTTGCCAGAGCAGGAAGTTGGAGATGCGCTGCTCGCCGCTGGTGCGGACGATGAGGTCCACCGGCGGCAGCCCCGCGGTCCACAGCCGCGACTCCAGGTCGTCGGCGTCCAGGTGCGCGGGGTCCAGCTCGCCGCGGGCCGCCGCTTGCGCCAGGTCGCGCGCGGCGCGCAGCAGCTCCTCGCGGCCGCCGTAGGAGAGCGCCAGGGTGAGCACCATGCCCGTGTTGTGGGCGGAGTCCGCCCGGAGGCGCTCCAGGGGCTCGCGGACGTAGCGGGGCAGCTTGTCCACCTCGCCAATGGCGTTGAGTCGGATGCCGTTGTCGAGGATCTCCGCGCGCTCGGACTCCAGGTACTCGCGCAGCAGGTCCATGAGGCCGGCGACCTCTTCCGGCGGGCGGGCCCAGTTCTGGGAGGAGAAGGCGTAGAGGGTGAGGGCCTGCACGCCCAGGCGGCGGGCGGCGCGGGTGACCTCCCGGACGCTCACGCTGCCCTCGCGGTGTCCCTCCAGCCGGGGCTGTCCGCGAAGCTCCGCCCAGCGGCCGTTGCCGTCCATGATGATGCCCACGTGGCGCGGAAGGGGCCGGGCCCTGACCTGGACCTCGAGGGCGGTGGGCAACACTGTGGGAGGGCGATCCATGAAGCCGCGCACCCTAGCGGCGGCGCCGCGTCGCGTCCACGGGCGCGTGGCCGCCCGGTCCCCCTCCACGGGTGGGCGGTCGTCTGGCGGGGTTGAACGGTTCATGAGGGGACACGAGCCCGGCTAGAGTGGTCTTCCATGAAAACTCCTCATGGGTCTCCCTCCTTCCGGGTGCTCGGCGGGCTGCTCGGGTTCTGGGTGTTCGGGGTGGGTCCGGCCTTCGGGCAGGCGGCGGGGACGGGGTCGGCGGCGTCCCGGCCGGCGGGCACGTACTTCGACGCGGCGATGGCGGAGGCGGCCCGGCTCTATGAGGACCTGGAGTCCGAGCAGGCCCTGGCGGCGGTGACCCGGGCGCGGCGGCTGGCCCGGACGGACGCGGAGCGAAGCTCGGCGGCCATCTACGAGGGCGTCATCCTGGCGGACCTGGGGCGGCGCGATGAGGCGCTGGCGTCGTTCCGGGCGGGGTTGCTGCTGGCGCCGGAGGCGAAGCTGCCGGCGAAGGTGTCACCCAAGGTGGAGGGGGACTTCGAGTCGATTCGGAGCGCGGTGCGGCAGGAGCGCGCGGCGGTGGCGAAGCCGGTGGACGCGCCGGTGGTGGAGACTCCGGCGGCGTTGAGCCCGCCCCAGGTCGCGGTGGCGCCTGCTCCGGCTCCGGGCGTGGATTTGAAGGCGGAGGCCCGTGAGCGCGGGATGCGCCGGGTGCCGACGGTGTCGTGGGTGCTCTTGGGCACGGGGGTGGTGGCGGGCGGCGTGGGGTCCATCATCGGGCTCCAGTCGCGCGGCAACGTGAGCTCCGCGCGTGACGCGGACCTGTCCGCGGACGTGAGCGGGCATCTGGACGATGCACGGGGACAGGCGGTCGTGGCGAACGTGCTGTTCGGCACGGCGCTGGCGGCGGCGGCGGGCGCCGTCACGACGTACTTCCTCAGCGGTGAGTCCACGGCGTCTGCGGGTGGCCAGTGAAGTGCTGGCTCGCGGCGGCCATCGCCTTGGGAATCGGGTGCACCGTCCCGGAGACAGACCAGGTCCTCCTGGAGCGGTTCTGTGAAGGGAGAGGGCCGCAGGCATTGGACGGTGTCCTGCGGGCGGATCCGGGCGCCTGCGACCGGGGCCTGGAGTTGACCGTGCAGCCCGTCGGTTTCAAGCCCGGCTGCATCCGCGTGACCCTCCGGACTCAGGATGGCACCCGGACCGTGTCCACCCTCGTGCTGGGGCGCCAGGAAGCACAGCCCGGGGAGCCCCTCCGGGTAGCGGTCTTGCTGGCCGACACCTGGCGAGGCGACGTCCTCTTCCAAGCCGATGCGTTCGAGCAGACCTGCGACACGGCGCCCGTCGCGAGCGAAGTGCTTCCAGCAGTCCCGACGGACAAGGGACAGGTGACCCAGGCGCGGCTCGACCTGACCGCCGAGGACCTGGACCAGGATGGGTTTGTCTCCGCGGCCCGGGGCGGTACCGACTGTGATGACGCGAACGCGAACATCCATCCCGGCGCCGTGGAGCGGTGCAACGGGGTGGATGACAACTGCGTCGACGGAGAGCGCGACGCGGTGGATGCCCCGACGTGGTACGCCGACACGGACCTGGACGGCCATGGTGGGACGCCGGTCCGCGCCTGCGTCGCCCCTGCTGGCGCGTATGCCGTGCGCGACGACTGCGACGACCGCAATCGACTCGTCCATCCAGGTCAGGCCGAGTCCCTTTGCGATGGCAAGGACGACAACTGCAATGGCGACGTCGATGAAGGCTTCAATGTTGGCGCCCCTTGCACCACGGCGCAGTCCCTCCCCGGCAGACTGACCTGTGACACCGCGATTCCCACGCGCGCTGTCTGCACGGCCATTCCTTCGGTCACGGGAACCGATTCCTCCGAGGTCCTGGAATGACGCCCCAATCTTCTCACCGGCAGCTCGCGTCACGCGCGTGGATGGTGCTGGCCTTCTTGCTTCCCCTGCTCACCGTCTGTTCCGACCCTCCGGACCGGACCTGTCCTTCGGGATTGCTGTGTCCCGAGGGACGCCAGTGCGCCGCGAAGCAGGACATCTGCATCCCCTCGGATTGCGGCGATGGCGCCGTCGAGGACGGCGAGGCCTGTGACGACGGCAACGTCATCGACGGTGACGGCTGCAACCGCACGTGCACCTCTCTGGAGGTGTGCGGAAACGGCGTCGTGGACATCGCCAAGGGCGAGAAGTGCGACGACGGCAACACGCTGGGCGGTGATGCCTGCAGCGCGGACTGCCGCTCCAGCGAGGTCTGCGGGAACGGCGTGCGTGACACCGCCGTGGGCGAGGTGTGCGACGACGGCAACAACGTGAGTGGTGACGGGTGCAGCGCGGACTGCTTGTCCCAGGAGACGTGCGGCAATGGCTACACCGACGCCGCCAAGGAGGAGCGCTGCGACGACGGCAACACCGAGGACGGCGACGGGTGCAGCGCGGACTGCCATGTGGCCGAGGTCTGCGGCGACGGCGCTCGTCAGGGCCGTGAGCAGTGTGACACCCAGGGCGAGTCGGGCACCTGCAATGCCAACTGCACCCTACCGGCGTGTGGCGACGGAATCGTGAATGCCGCCGCTGGTGAGCAGTGCGAACACAACAACACGTCCTCGAGGAGCTGCCCCTATGGCCAGGCGACCTGCACCGTCTGCCGGGAGGACTGCATGGCATTCGTCGCCGCCCAGGGCAACGTCTGTGGTGACGGTGCACGGGACGCGGCCTATGAAGCCTGCGACGACAGCAACACCACCACCGAGACTTCCTGTCCCTACGGGCAAGCGTCCTGCCAGAGGTGCAGCAGAGACTGTCAGAGCGCTCTCGCCCTCCGAGGCAATGTCTGCGGCGATGGCATCCAGGACCCGAGTGCCGCGAATGAGGCGTGCGACGACGGCAACACCACGACCGAGACGGCCTGCCCGTATGGGGTGGCGAGCTGCGTGATTTGCAGATCCGACTGCAAGGAGACCCTGAGTGTCACGGGCAACACCTGTGGCGATGGCGTACGGGACCCCGTCAACGAAGCCTGTGACGACGGCAATGTGAGCACGGAGACAACCTGCCCCTACGGCACAGAGAGCTGCCAGCGATGCAGCAGCGACTGCAAGACCGCTCTGTCTCTCCAGGGTAATGTCTGTGGCGATGGCGTATGGGCCCCGTCCAACGAAGCCTGCGACGACGGAAACACGCTCACCTGCGGCTCGTGCAGCGCCGACTGCAAGGTGAAGACGCTCCAGGCGGCGACGGGCACCATCACGGCCTCCGCCAGCACGAATATGAATGATGGTGAGACGTTCACCATCAGCGACGGCATCAACACGCCCGTCACGTTCGAGGTGGACCGCAATGGTTCGCTGCAGAACCCCGCCCACCAGCGGGTCCAGGTTGAAAACAATACGCCCGCGACCCAGGTCGCGCTCATCATCCGGGACGCCATCAACGCGGTGGCCGAGCCGTTCGAAATCGAGGCATCGGTCGTCATCGGAACGTTCGTCGTGAACGTCACCCACAACCTGAAGGGCTCCATCGGCAACCAGACGATGACCGAAAAGATCACCAACACCGCCTTCAAGGTGAGCGGGATGAACGGTGGCAGCGGCTACGACTGCGCCCAGGGCACGAAGTGCGTGGGCAACGAGGACTGCGCATACGACCTCATCTGCGATGGAGCCCGGGTCTGTAGCCCGCCCTGACACGGTGTCAGGCAGGCAGCTGCTCACTCCGCCGCGAGGTTGAGCTTGAAGACGTTGTCCTGCCCCGCCTTCACCTCGAAGGCGCGGGTCACGTCCTTGCCCAGGTCCTTGTTCACGACGCGCACCTGATGCGAGCCCTCCGTCGCCTCCACGGCGGCGAAGGGCGTCTGTCCCAGGTTCTTTCCGTCCAGGTACACCGTGCCGAAGGGACGGACGCGGAACTCCACCTTGCCCTTGGGCAGCTCGCGACGGACCGGCGTGGCCACGCGGCGGACCGGCGGTGTGACCGGGCTGGTCGTCGCGGGCTTCACGGCCACCGTGGGTCGCGGAGTCGGCGCCACTTCCGTGACCACGCCCGCGTCGCGCACCTCGGTGGAGTTCTCCGTCGCGGGCTTCACCTCGGCCACGACGGCGGGAGTGCCACTGTCCACCGTCTCAGTGGCCACCGGCTCCACGCGCGCCTCCGGAACGACCGGCGTCACCTTCGGCTCCGGCGGCTTCACGGGCGCATCGTCCGTCCGCGCCACCGGCGCGGGCGCACTCGCGGGCGCAGCGGCCTTCTCACCCCGGCCCGCAACCGCCAGTCCCCCAGCGAGCCCCAGCACGCTCACGGCCACCATCGCCCCCACCAGCTTCCGCCGGGGTGAGCGCACCGCTCCCGCAAGCACGGGCTCCTCGGAGGCAGCCACCTTCGAGACCTCCTCCTGAGGCTGTGCCCTGGAGGAATTCCGCAGCAGGCTGCCCGCGGAAGGCGTCGCCGGATCCGTCGCCGCGTCGAACCGGCTCGACGGTATGTCGTGCTGCGAGGCCGTCACCGCGGGCGCCGCCATCGACCCTCGCGAGGCCAATGGCTCCCACGCCGTGCCCACACGGGCAGGCATGGGCGTCGTCGCCGATTCCGGCACAAGTGCCACGGGCGCCGTCACCCGCCCCTTCGCGGGCGTGGGCGAGACGGGCGTGGCCTCCACCCCTTCCATCACCTGCGCCACCAGCCGGGAAATCTGGTACGCGCCCACCGGCTCGCCCAGCGACAGCACGAAGCGCTCCAGGTCCGCCTGGAACGCGCGGCAGTCCGGGTAGCGCTGCTCGCGGTCCTTCGCGAGCGCCTTCTCCAGGATGCGCTGCATCGACTCCGGCAGGTCCGGCCGGCGCTGCACCGCGGGCACGAAGGGCTCGAAGAGGATGGCCTGCATCATGCTCACGTCCGTCGTCGCGTCGAAGGGACGCTTCCCGGTGAGCAGCTCGTAGAGCACGATGCCGAGCGCGTACACGTCCACGCGCCCATCCATGGGCCGGGCCTGCAGCTGCTCCGGCGGCATGTACGCCACCTTCCCCTTCACCACGCCCGTCGCCGTGCGGTGACTCTGCCCCGCCACCTTCGCGATGCCGAAGTCCACCACCTTCACCGCGCCCTGCCGCGACACCAGCACGTTCTCCGGACTGATGTCCCGGTGCACCAGCCCCAGCGGCGCTCCCGTCTCCGGGTCCGCCAGTTCGTGCGCGAACGCCAGGCCTTCCGCCGCGGCGGCCACCATCTTCGCGCACACGCCCGGGGGCAGCGGCTGCTTCAGCTCCGCCGAGCGCTTGATGAGCCGGCGCAGCGTGGGCCCGTCGATGTACTCCATCGCCAGGAAGTAGCTGCCGTCCACCTCACCGAAGTCGAAGATCTGCACCACGTTCGGGTGGTCCAGCCGGGCGGCCAGCTGCGCCTCGCCCAGGAACATCTCCACGAACGCCTCGTCCTCCGCCAGGTGCGGCAGGATGCGCTTGAGCACCAGCGTCTTCTCGAAGCCCCGAGGCCCCGCGGCCTTCGCAAGGAACACCTCGGCCATCCCGCCCGAGGCGAGCTTCCGCACCAGCTGGTACTTCCCCAATTGCATGGTCCCAAAGCTTTCCCATGGTTCATTGGAAAAGTGAAACCCTCCGCACGAGCGAGCGTCCGGTGGCACGAGCAAGACGTCAGGACGTTTGACCGTGACGTGACGTGGTCCGTAGGATCCGCGCTCCCATGCCTCCCAAGGCCATTGGTCCCTACCGCGTGCTGGAGACGCTCGGCAGTGGCGGGGCCGGGACCGTCTATCGGGCCCTGGACCGCCGCAGCAACGACGAGGTCGCGCTGAAGCTCCTGTCGACGGGTGGCCCGTCGCTGGACGACCGCGCGGCGCGGAGACTCGCGCGCGAATTCGAGACGCTGGCGGACCTGTCCCACCCCAACGTGGTGAAGGTCTTCGAGGCCGGCGTCCACGCGGGCCAGCCGTACCTGGCCATGGAGCTCATCGAAGGGCTCACGCTGCGCCACTACCTGGACGTGAGCTTCAACGACCTGCACACGCCCACGCCCTCCTCCCGCTTCCCGCTCACCCTCCGCCGCACCGCGGATGACGACTTCGGCAGCGCGGACGGCCCGGACGACGACGCGGACGACGCCAGCGAGGACGACGGCACCTTCGACCTCAACGCCTTCGCGGAGGAGGCGCCCAGCGAGGACCTGGCCAGCTTCCACGGCGCCGGGGACGACGACTCGGCTTCGGACGGGATGCCCGTGGTGGACCCACGCCGGGCCGCGCCGCGCGCGCCGCAGCCCCCCGCCCGCCCCGCCACGCCGAAGATGGCGGACCTCAACCGTCCGGAGCGCATGGGCAAGCTGAAGGACGCCATGCTCCAGGTGTGCGAGGCGCTCGCGTACATCCACGGCCACGGGCTGGTGCACCGCGACCTGAAGCCGTCCAACATCATGGTGGACGACGACCGCCAGGTGCGGCTGATGGACTTCGGCCTGGCCAAGTTCCTCGCGGACGACGCGGGCATCACCGCGGACGGCAAGCTGGTGGGCACGTACCGGTACATGGCCCCGGAGCAGATTCTCGGGGAGCCGCTGGATGGACGCTCGGACCTGTACAGCCTGGGCGTCATCCTGTACGAGCTGATGAGCGGGCGTCCGCCGTTCGACGCGAAAACGCCGCACGAGCTGTGGCGTCAGGTGCTGGAGACGGAACCTCCGCCGCTGCTCGCGCTCAACCTGCATGGCGACCCGCAGCTGGCGCGGGTGGCCCATCGCCTCATCCGCAAGGAGCCGGACGACCGGTTCCAGACGGCCGAGGAAGTGTACGAGGCCCTCTCCGAGTGAGCACGACGACGACGCACACCCTCACCGTGGACGCCGCCAAGGCGGGCCAGCGGGTGGACCTGTTCGTGGGCGAGGCCCTGGGCCTGTCCCGCGCGCGCATGAAGCGCCTCTTCGAGGAGGGCCAGGTGCGCGTGGACGGCCGCCCCGCGAAGAAGGGCCTCACCGTCACCGAGGGCCAGAAGGTCTCCGTCACGGTGGAGGAGGCCCCGCGCGAGGCCGTGCCCGACACGGACTTCCCGCTCGTCGTCCTGCACGAAGACCCTTCCCTGCTCTTCGTGGACAAGCCCGCCGGCCGCCCGTCGCACCCCCTGCAGCCGGGGGAGACGGGCACGGTGGCCAACGCCCTGGTGGCGCGCTACCCGGAGGTCGCGCAGGCGTCCCAGGACCCGCGCGAGGGCGGCCTGTGCCACCGGCTGGACGTGGAGACCTCCGGGGTGCTCGCGGTGGCCCGCACGCGCGAGGCCTGGACCCGCGTGCGTGAGGCCTTCAGCAACCGCGCGGTGGACAAGCGCTACGTCGCCCTGGTGACGGGCCCGCTGGCGGACGAGGGCGAGGTGGAGGTCCCGCTGCGCCACCACCCGCGCCACCCGGACCGTGTGGAGCCCGCCCCCTACGGCGCCGAGGACGCTCGCGAGGCGCTGTCCCACTTCCGGGTGCTGGCCCGGTCCGGGGACTACAGCCTGGTGGAGGTCAAAATCCTCACCGGCGTGCTGCACCAGGTGCGCGCGCACCTGGCGGGCGTGGGCGCGCCGCTCGTGGGGGACGCGCTCTACGGGGGCCGCGAGGCGCCGGAGCTGGGGCGGTTCTTCCTGCACGCCCGCTCGCTCACCGTGCCGCACCCGGTGACGAACCAGCCCGTGAAGGTGGAGAGCCCGCTGCCGCCGGACCTGGTGGCGGAGCTGGGACGCCACGGGCTGTCGTGGCCCGTGGCCGGTTAGTCGCCCATCACCTTGACGATGACGCGCTTGCGGCGCTGGCCGTCGAACTCGGCGTAGAAGACCTGTTGCCAGGGGCCCAGGTCGAGCTTGCCGGCGGTGACGGGAATCAGCACCTGATGGTGGACGAGCATGGACTTCAGATGCGCGTCGCCGTTGTCCTCGCCGGTGCGGTGGTGGCGGTAGTCGGGGCCGTGGGGCGCCAGGTGCTGGAGCCAGTCCCAGATGTCCTCGTGGAGGCCGGGCTCGTCGTCGTTGACGAAGACGCCCGCGGTGATGTGCATGGCGGACACCAGCACCATGCCCTCCTGGATGCCGCTCTTCTTCAGCAGGGCGGCCACGGTGTCCGTGAGGCGCACCAGTTCGCGCCGGGCCTTCGTCTCGAACCAGAGGTATTCGGTGAGGGTCTTCATGGCTCGCACTGTCAGAGGGGACCACTAGAGTGACTCACGCCATGCGAGCCATCCTCCACGTGGACATGGACGCCTTCTATGCGTCCGTCGAGCAGCGCGACAACCCGTCCCTCCGGGGCAAGCCGGTCATCGTTGGCGGGCATGCACAACGCGGCGTGGTGGTGGCCGCGTCCTACGAGGTGCGCCCCTTCGGCGTGCGCAGCGCCATGCCCATGGCGCGGGCGGTGAAGCAGGCGCCGCACGCCATCGTGGTGAAGCCGCGCTTCTCCGCCTACGCGGAGGCCAGCGAGCAGGTGTTCGCCATCTTCGAGCGGTACACGCCGCTGATTGAGCCCCTGTCGCTGGACGAGGCCTTCCTGGACGTCACGGCGTCGGTGGGGCTGTTCGGCGCGGCGGCGGACATCGCGAAGCGGATCCGCAAGGAGATTGCCCACGAGCTGAACCTGCCGGCGTCCGCGGGCATCGCCACGGCGAAGTTCGTGGCGAAGATCGCCTCCGACCTGGCGAAGCCCAACGGGCAGCGCGAGGTGCGGCCGGAGGAGACGGTGGCCTTCCTCGCCGGGCTGCCGGTGTCACGGCTGTGGGGCGTGGGGCCGAAGACGGAAGAGGCGATGAAGCGCGCGGGGCTCGTCACGATTGGGGACGTGGCGACGCGCGACGTGGACTGGCTGGAGGAGCGCTTCGGCGCGGCGAGCGCGAAGCACCTGTGGGAGCTGTCGCACGGCATCGACGCGCGGGACGTGGTGCCGGACCGGGCGGCCAAGAGCGTGGGCGCGGAGGACACCTTCGACGAGGACCTGACGGGCCCGGAGGCGCTCAAGCCGCACGTGCACGCGCAGGCGTTGCGGGTGGCCCGGCGGCTGCGGCGCGCGTCGCTGAAGGGGCGCGTGGTGCAGCTCAAGCTGAAGTTCGCGGACTTCACGCTCATCACCCGGCGCGTCACGCTGCGCGAGGCGACGGACGACGGGCAGGTCATCTACCGCGCGGCGCTGGAGCTGCTGGAGCGCGCGCACGAAGGCAAGGCGCTGCGGCTCACCGGGGTGAGCGTGCAGTTGGACGAGGACGAGCCGCAGCTGGGGTTGTTCCCGGCGGCGGCGCCGAAGTCGTCGAAGTTGAACGAGGCGATGGACCGCATCGCGGCGCGCTTCGGCAGCAAGGCCATCACCATGGCGGACATCGCGGGGGCGGAGGCGTCGGATGACGACCAGCACCGCTCCGAGAAGCCGGTGGACAAGCCCAAGCGGTAGCGCGTCCCCGGGCACGCCCAGGGCAGGGACCGCGAGCGCGCCAGCCGTTTCGCTGCACCATCGCGGTGGGGGAAGCGGGTAGCGCGTCCCCGGGCACGCCCAGGGCAGGGACCGCGAGCGCGCCAGCCATTTCGCTGCACCGTCACGGTGGGGAGGCGGTGTCGCACCCTCGACACGACAAGGGCCGGAGCGCCTGAGCACTCCAGCCCGTTCGCTGCATCATCGCGGCGGGGACGCGGCAGCGCGCCCTCGACGCAAAAAGGGCCGGAGCGCCTGATGCACTCCAGCCCTTTCGCTGCTCTCGGCTGCTACGGGGGCACTACCCCTCGCCCGCGTCGGAGCCAGAGGAGGCTCCCGCGCCGCCACCCTCTCCGCTCCCGCTGCCGGAACGGCGGCGACGGCGGCGACGGCGCTTGCGGCGGGGGCCTTCCGCGTCCGCACCGCCGGCTGCTCCAGCGCGCGGCGGCGGCACCTCTCCGGCCTGCCAGGCCTCCAGCGCCTCGCGGCCCTCGCCCGTGGCCTCCACCGTCATCGCGTAGACGGCCAGCGCCTCGTTGAAGAGCGGATGGCGGCGGAAGGCGCCCGTCTTGCGGCGGCGCTCCCCGGACAGCGTGCGCTGCATCAGCAGCAGCATGCGGCAGCGCTCGGCGATGCGGCGCGGCAGCCTCGCCGACTCCACGAACCCCGCCAGCAGGTCCTCGATGACGCGCGACACCGACGCACGGCCCTCGTCCTGGGACTCCTCCACCGGCGGCTGCGCGCGGCTGATGGGCACCAGCAACGCGGCCAGCAGGATGGCGTCGTCCAGCACCTCTCCCGCCGACACGCGCTTATCCAGCGCCTGCGCGAAGGCGTAGAAGGTCTTCTCCCCTTCCTTGCCGTTCTCACGCAGGTACGCGTCCACGGGCGGCAGCAGAATCTTCAGCGCGTCCAGCGCCGCCAGCAGCTTCAGCGCCGGGGCGGACACACCGCCGCGGATGAGCCGGAACGTCTCCTCCAGCAGGCGCGCGGGCGCGCAGCGCGGCAGGTCCTCCACCGCGCCCTCCATCGCCGCGTACGTGCGCGACTCGATGTCCAGGTCCAGCTTCGCCGCGAAGCGCACCGCGCGCAGGATGCGCACCGGGTCCTCGCGCATGCGGATTTCCGGGTCGCCAATCGTCCGGATGAAGCGCTCATCCAGGTCGCGCCGGCCGCGCACGTAGTCGATGACCCGGCCTTCGCTCGCGTCGTAGAACAGGCCGTTGATGGTGAAGTCGCGGCGGCGCGCGTCCTGCTGCGCGGTGCCAAAGACGTTGTCGTGCGTGATGAGGAGGTCCTCGCCGCTCTGCCCCTCCTCCGCCCCCGCCGCCGGCTCCAGCTCCGTGGGGTTCGCGCGGAAGGTGGACACCTCCACGATCTTCCCGCCCTTGAAGTAGACGTGCGCCAGCCGGAAGCGCCGGCCGATAAGCCGGCAGTTGCGGAAGATGGCGCGCACCTCGCCCGGGTGGGCGCTGGTGGCCACGTCGAAGTCCTTGGGCTTCTTGCCCAAGAGCAGGTCGCGCACGCAGCCACCCACCAGGTACGCCTGGTGGCCGTGCTGGTGCAGCCGCAGCACCACCTTGAGCGCGTCCGGATCCATCTCGTCCGGGTCGATCTCCGCGGGCTCGCCCGTGCGGGTGGTGGTGGGCGCCTGCAGCTCCGGCTCGTTCGAGGCGGGCTCCGGCTCGGGCTCCAGGATGACGGCCTCGGGCTCCTCGGCTTCGTCACCCGCCTCGGCGGCGGCCTGCGCGTCCTCCGCCTCCGCGGCCTTCAGGGCCTCGGTGGCGGCCCGGATTTCGTCACTGACCTCGGGGCCGGCGTCCTCGGCGTCGTCATCGTCATCGAACCCGTCGTCCTCCGCGGCGTCCGCGGCAAAGGGGGGCTCGGAAGGGGCCGGGTCGGCCCGGGAAGGGGTTTCGTGTTCGCTGGGGTGCTCGGCGGAGTCCGCGGGCACCTGGGCCTCGGTGCGCTCGGTGCGCTCCTCGGAGCCCGTCAGGTCCAGGGGGGAAGACATGGAAAGTACCTCGTGCGCGGACCCGGATGCCGTGTCCGCTGCCGCCTCGAAGGAGGCCTCTCCGCGCGCGTCGTCTCCGGGCGCGGCTGGCAGCGTTCCGCCATGGGGCGGGGGATGGGTCGGGTCTCGCGTCATTCGCCTCGGCAGGGCAGCCGTCTAGCACGCATCCTCCCACCCATGGGGGTCGCGCTTAAGGACATTCTTCAGGGACGTCGGGGGTTCGCATGGGCCCCCCTGCCCGCCCTCCGTGCGCCCGCTGCCCGTGGGAGGCGCTTCCACTGGATAACACCGCGCTCCGGGTCAAACCCCGGCCGCCACGGGCCCCCACCGCTGGAGGGGCCGCAAGGCAGGCAGGCGGCCGGGCCCGGAGGCCCGGCACTTTCAGGTGGGCGGCTTCAGGGTGCGCCCCTTGTGGGTCCGGGGCAGCGCGTGGGAGATGAGCGACACGTAGTCCACCGCCTGCACGCGCGGTGGAGGGGGCTGCGTGCCCAGCGCGGCCAGGCGCTTGCTGAACGCGGCCAGGATGTCCGGCATGGGGCGCATGGCCTTGAGCAGCGCGTTGGGCCCCTCCATCGCCTGGGACAGCGCGATGGCCGCCTGCTGCAGCGGCAGTCCGCGCCTGAGCAGGTCCTGGAACGAGTTCGACAGCGTGATGATGTTGTGCCCCGCCGTCTGCACCATCTCCACGGCGATCTTGAGCACCTGCGGCGCCGTGAGGTGGCCGTCCGCCAGCAGCACCAGCGCCGCCTGGAAGTAGTTGAAGATGGGCACCACGCGCGGGCCGTAGGGCGTGAAGTGCGCGGGCGGCGTCAGCTTGTCCAGGTGGATGAAGATGCGCCGCACGGGGTCCGCGATGGGAATCTTCTTCCACGCCTCGTGCACCCGCGCGGCGTCGTCCGGGTACACCCCGCCCGCCTCCAGCACCTGGGACAGCACGCGCTCGTCCACGCGGCCCGCGATGAGGTCCGCGTAGAGCGAATAGATGAACGCGTCCGCCTCCGCGTCGTCGCCGAAGAGCACCTCCTCCGCTTCCACCGGCGCGTTGACGCGGCTCTCCAGGATGGCGGGCAGCTTGTAGCCCACCTGGCCGCGCAGGGCCCGGAAGCGCCCGCGCAGCAGGTTGCCCACGTTGTCCTTGAGGACGAACTCGTCCCACTGGATGCCGTCCAGCTTGAGCTTCTCCTCCAGCACCGCGCGCATCTGCTTGGGGCTGCCGGACACGATGCACAGCCGCGAGTCCCCCTGCTCCGCCAATTCGCGGATGAGGGCGGACGCGCCCGGGATGGCGACCTTCTCATGGGCCTTCTGGAACGCCGTGCGGAACAGGTCGCGCAGCGACTCGAAGTCCGTCTGGAGGTACGTCTTGTCCAGGTCCCACCGGTAGATGCGGCGCGGAGGACGCGGGTCGATGCGGTCCGGCAGGCTCACTTCGCCAGGCCCTCCTGGATGGCGGTGCCCAGCTCGTTCGCCACCGCCTTCGCGGCCACCTTGCCCGCGTTCGCGATGGCGCGCGCCTTGGAGCGGCCGTGCGCCTTGATGAAGATGCGGTCGAACCCGAGGATGGGCGCGCCGCCGTACTGCTCCCAGTCCGTGATGTCCTTCAGCCGTTCAATCCCGGAGGACAGCATGGCCAGGCCCGCGCGCCAGCGCAGGCTCTCCTTGTAGGCGTACTGGGCCAGCTCCATCACCGTGTCGTGCACGCCCTCCAGCATCTTCAGGCACACGTTGCCCACGAAGCCGTCCGTGACGATGACGTCCACCGTGCCGCGCGGGATGTCGATGCCCTCCACGTTCCCCGTGAAGTTGAGCCCCGCCATCTGCGACAGCCGCTGGTGCGCCTCCACCACGCGCGGCGGCCCCTTCTGCGGCTCGACGCCGTTGGACAAGAGCGCCACCTTGGGCCGCTCGTTGCGGGAGATGATGCGCGCGTAGGCGCTGCCCATGACGGCGAACGCCACCAGGTCCTCCGCGGTGGCCTCCACCGTGGCGCCCACGTCGAGGATGAGGCTGAACGGGTCCTGCTTCGCCCCGCGCACACCCCGCGTGGGGTACACCGTGGCCAGGGCCGCGCGGCGCACGCCGGGAATCAGCTGGAAGTGGCGCTTGCACGCGAGCACGCCCGCGCCCGTGTTGCCCGCGGAGACGAGCGCATGCGCTTCCCCTTCCGCCACCAGCCGGGCGGCCACCGCCACGGAGGACTCGGGTTTGCGCGCCAGCGCCTCGCCGGGCTTCTCGTCCATGCCCACGTAGTCGCCCGCGTGGTGCACGGAGATGCGCTCCCCGTTGTGCTTGATGCCCGCCAGGGCCTCGTCGATGACCGGCCGGTCCCCCACGAGCAGCGCGTGGATGTGCGGAGACTCCAGCGAAAGCTGGGCGGCGCCTCGCACCACCTCCGCCGGGCCGTGATCGCTCCCCATCACGTCGAACGCGATGGTGATGTGCTGCGGCTTGCCCACCATGGTCCCCATCCTATGAGCTTTGCTCCGCGCCTGCTCCCGACATTCGCACCTGTGTCACCAACGACAGTGCCAAAAGTCCACCCAGCGCCACCAGCACCGCCCCCGTCCCATAGGGCGCTGTCGGGCCCAGTCGGGTGAAGAGCAGGCCGCCCAGCGCGGGCCCGATGATGCGGCCCAGGGACCCGGACGCTTGATAAGCCCCCAGCACCGCCCCCTGGCGCTCCATGGGCGCGTGCAGGGACACCAGCGCGGACAGGCACGGCGTCACCAGCGCGGAGCCCACCGCCAACAGGCCCATCACCGGGAAGAGCCACCCGTAAGACGGCGCCACGGGCAAGAGGGCCAGCCCCGCCGCCGTCAGCCCGAAGCCCACCACGGCCACCGGGGCCTCCCGCCCTCCCCTGCCCCCCGGGGCACCTTCCGCCCCTTGGCCCGGCGCGCCATGAGCCGCCACCAGCCGGCGCACCAGCCCGCCCTGCACCAGCGCGGACAGCACGCCCACCACCGCGAAGAGCGCCCCGGAGCGCAGGCTCGCCTCCTTGAGGACGGCCGCGTCCGGATGCACCGCGTGCACCAGCCACCCGCCCTCCAGCGGCACCGGCCCGGAGGAGAGGAAGCGCGTCAAAAGGTAGACGGAGAAGGTGCCCTCCATCTGCGCGAAGGCCACCGTGTAGAGCAGCACCAGCACCACGCACCGGCCCACGACGGGCAGCGTCAACACGGCGGCGGCGCCCCGCATGCTGCGCGTCGTCGCGGACGGCGAGTCCGCCCTGCGCGTCTCCGGCAGGAAGAACCAGGTGTTGATGAGGTTCAGCGCGGACAGCCCCGCCGCGAACAGGCCGATGGCCAGGTTGCCACCCCACGCCCCCAGCACGCCGCCCAGCGCGGGCCCCAGCACGAAGCCCAGGCCGAACGCCGCGCCGATGATGCCCATGCCCCGCGCGCGCTCATGCGGCTTGGTGATGTCCGCCACCACCGCCTGCGCCGTGGACACGTTGCCGCCGGACACCCCGTCGATGACGCGCGACAGGAACAACAGGGGCAGCGTGTGCGCGAAGGCGAACAGCACGTAGCCCAGGAGCGAGCCCACCTGGGAGATGAGCAGCACCGGCCGCCGGCCGAACCGGTCCGACAGCCGCCCCATGATGGGCGCCGCCACCAGCTGCATCAGCGAGTACACCGCGACGAGCAGCCCCACCGCGAAGGGGGAAGCGCCAAAGCGCACGCCGTACACGCCCAGCTGCGGAATCAGGATGCCGAACCCGATGAGGTCCAGGACGGCGATGCCGAACACCACCCGCAGCGACGCCTCCCGAGCCAACTTCGCACTCCCTCGTCCCTTCGAGGGACCGTTGGAAAAGACAAGACCGCCGGAGCGCGCGTACGGGGCGCTCCGGCGGCCGGGAAGAATCCCACTCTCAGCGCGAGGCGTCTACATCGCCTCGGCGGACTGCATTTGACGGTTGGCCGTGTCGCGCTCGATGCAGCCCTTGGTCATCGTGTACTGGTACGTGCCCAGCTCGTCACGCCAGTACTCGCCCTCGTAGGGCCAGTAGAGCTGATCGTCCGCCACCGCCACGGAGAACTTGTACTTCTTGACGATGGCCGTGCGGCCGCCCGCCTTGAGCTGCTCCTCCAGGAACTCCTTCTCCTTGGTGGTCGTCTCGAACTTGATGCGCAGGCCGTTGGCCAGGAGCAGCTTGAGCGCGCCCAGCTCCGACTCCAGCTTGCCCTTGGCCATGATGCCGGCCTTGGAGATGAGGCTGGTGCGCTGGACCTTGAGCTCCTCCAGGAGCTGCTTGGTCAGCTCCGAGTACTTGAACGTGTCGCCCTTGTTGGAGAACAGGTCCATCTCACCCTCGAGCTCCAGGATGGAGTCGTTGGTCTTCTTCAGGTCCTGATCCGTGAGGGCCAGCCGCAGGATGCGCTCCAGGATGACGTCCGTGCCGTTCTTCTCCAGGCCGTCCTTGTTCTTCTTCTGCACGTCCGCGAGCACCGTGTAGTACTCGGAGGCCTCCATGTTCTTCTTCACGAGCCCGTCCAGCTCGTCGTGCACGGGCAGGTAGGTGCGCTCGAAGTCCTGGAGGATGAGGTTGGACTCCCGGTAGCGGCAGTTCTCGTAATAGATGACCGCCTTGAGGATGAGCGCCTCCGGGAAGTACTCCTCGCGGAAGAAGGGCGACGACAGGGTGATGAGGTTGCCCAGCGCCTGCTCGTACTGGCCGATGCGGTAGTTGGCCCAGGACGACTCGAAGAGGGCCTCCAGCCACTGCGTGTTCCCGCGCTCCACCTTGTTCAAATAGAAGATGGAGAAGCGGTTCTGCTGCATGCCGTAGTGCGTACGGGCCAGCTGCATGAAGGCCAGCTCGCGCAGCGACTTGTCCAGCTTCGCCGCCTCGCCGGTGCGGCCCGCCATGGGACGGGTGAGGCGCACCACTTCCTTCATGGCCTCCACGGACGCGAGCACGTCCGTGTTGCCGCGCTTGCTGGCCGCGTCCTTGTTGCGCGTGCCGTTGCGGAAGAAGGCCAGGCCCTCCAGGTACTTCGCGCGCGGGTAGAACGCGTCCGTGCGCGGGATGGTCAGCGCCAGGCGCTTCACTTCTTCAAAGGACTTGTCCGCGTTCTCCGTCTGGCCCACCTGATCCAGCGCGCGGCCACGCACGAAGTGGTAGCGCGCCAGCAGGTAGCGGAACTCGTTGCGGAACTTCTCCGGGAACTCGTAGTTCGCGTACCGGGCGATCTCATCCAGGATGACCGTCTCGTTCTGCGTCTTGCGGCTGATGAAGAACAGCCACTCCAGGCTCGTCTTGAAGAACTTCGTGGACGGGCCCGCGGCGAGGATCTTGGAGAACTCGCCCAGCGACGAGTGGTACAGCCCCATGCGGTAGAGCGACTTGGCGAGCACGTAGCGCGCTTCCACGTGCAGGCCCTGGAGCTTGGGGTCCCCCAACAGCTCGTGGGAGGCCATCGCGGCCTTCTCGTACTCGTCGTTCTTGAACAGGCTGATGGCCGCGTCCAGGCGCTGGCGGTCCGCCGTCTTGCCGGACACGTCCACCGCGTCGAACGTCATGGTGGGCGCGGGCGGCTTGTCGTTGTCGCCCGTGAGGTCCAGGCCCAGGCCGGGGCTGCCCTGCGCGGCCGGCTTCGCGGGCGGCGTGGGCTTCGCGGCGGGCGCGGCGGGCATCGCCGAGGGCGCGGGCGTCGTCGTCACCGCGGCCGGAGGCGTGGCCGGGTTGCCCGCGGGCGCGGGCTCGCTGGTGGCGGTGGAGGACTCGTCCACCTCCTCGGCCGGAGCGGTCGCCTTGCCCTTGCCGCGCTTGGCGCTGGTCTTCTTCTTCGAGGAAGCCTTCGAAGAGGCCCCCTTCTTCTTCTTCTTCGACTGGCCCGCCAGGTCCAGCCCTTCAAAGGACTGGGCCAGCGTGGGGGCCGTGTACGCGAGCGTGAGCCCGAGGACGGCGAGGCGGAGGAACCGGTGGGTGCGCATGAGTCTCAGGAACCGGAGGGGAAGAAGAAGGACAGGCCCAGCTCGAACAGGATCTGGTTGCGGAGGTAGTTGGGCGTGGGATCCCGGCCCTTCTCCACGTAGATGATGTCGCGCAGCTCCGTGCGCAGCGTCATCCACCGGTTGAAGAAGAAGCGCAGACCGACGCCCACGTTGCCGCCGCCCGTGAGGTACGACTTGCTGCCCGCGACAGGCGTGCCGTCCGACAGCGACTCCGCCGGGCCCTTGTACTGGACGACGGTCGCGCCCACGACGCCGTACATGTCGAAGTGGACGAACTTCTCCGCCAGCAGCGACAGCTTGCCGTAGATGGGCGCCCACTGGACGTCCACGCCGCCCATGAGGGTCATCTGGCCGGGCGCGTACCCGTCCAGTTCCTCGCGGGTGGGCGCGCTGCAGCCTCGGGTGTCACCGCCCTCGCCCGGCGTGAAGGTGCACTTCTGCGCGGAGCCCGCCACGGAGTTCAGCGCGTAGCCGCCGCGCAGGCCCACGCCCAGGGTCTCCATGGGGAAGTAGGTGACGGTGCCGCCGAAGAGGTACTTCTTGAAGAACGCGTCGCGGATGGTGATGGACGCGGACGGGCTCACCTCGAAGCGGCCCTTCTTGAGGAACATGTGGCCGGACACCGGCCGGATGCGCTCGCGAAGGGGCCCCAGGGCGTCCTTGTCCACCTCGGACACGTCGCCGGCCTCCTCCTCCTGGGAGGTGGAGGGCGGGTTGGAGTTGGCGGCCGTCTTGGGGGCGGCAGCCGCCGGAGCCGGAGCGGGCGTGGCCGGAGCCGCCGGAGCGGCGGCGGCCGGAGCGGGCGCGGGGGCCTGGTCGGCGGCGGCGAGCGCGGGCACGCCCGCGCACAGGGTCAGGAGCAGACGGAAGGCGGGCTTCATTCGGACTCCCTCCCCGTCGACTTGAGGGGCAGGAAGATGGAGATGCCCGCGTTGAGGGTCATGACGTTCTGGAGGGCGCCCTTGCTGCTGCCCAGGGGCTGGTCCACGTAGGAGGTGTTGATGAGGGCCACGTTGACGGCCAGGTAGTCCTTGGTGACGAAGCGCATGCCCAGGCCCAGGTCGAAGGCCGGGTTGAGGCCGCGGTCCGGCAGCGCGGAGGTCTCCGTCCTCACCACGCCCATGCCACCCAGGAGGTAGCCGTCGAAGTGGAGGATGGAGTTGAGGAAGGACACCTTGCCGTAGAGCGGTGCCCACTCCAGGTCGCCCATGGCGGACCAGTTCGGCACGGAAGCGTAGATCTTGCTGTTGAAGGTGCGCTTCGCCGTGCTGACGTCATCCGACGGGATGACCTGGATGAGCGAGCCACGCGCCGAGATGGCCAGCGTGTCCGACAGGTACCAGGCCGCGCGCAGCGAGCCGCCGAACTTCGAATAGAACGGGTCGTTCACGGAGAGGCTCACGAACGGTGAGATCTCCAGGCGGTTCTTCTTCAGGTAGACCTTGCGCTGAACGCTCTTCACCCGGTCGTCCTGGGTGATGTCCGTGAGCGGCATCAGCGCCTCGACCGGGATTTCCTTCGCCGGGGTGGCGGCAGGCGGCGACGCGGGACGTGCTTCTTCGTCCGGCGGCGGCGCGGGGTTCTCTTCAGGTGGCTTGGCCTGGGCGTCCTCGGTCAGATCGAGGCCCATGCCTGGCTGGTTCTGGGCGGGGGCCAGCGCGGGCCACATCAGGCTCAGCGCAAGCAGCAGCGTGGGGCGGTTCAAGTCCGGGCGCTCCGTGGGGGGAGGGAACGTACTGCCACCGGAAGGCAGCATGACATCAGCCTCGCCATCCTATCGGCCGTATTCCCAACCATCAACCAGCAGAATGCGCCTGCCTCCTCTGTATTCCTCCCGTATCGCTTCACAATTCCACTGATCTCACGCCCCGCGGGTCAGGGGTTGGCGCGCGAAAGTGGTGTGCTACCGTTCGCGGGTTCCGGGCGCTGTCCTCCCCCTACGCGCCCTGATTCCATCCTTCCTAGAGGTCTCAAAGATGTTCGTGCGAACCGCGCTCTTCCTGTCCGCCGCCCTGATGCTGGGAGGCTGCGACGTCACCACCGAGCTGGGCAAGCCGTGCCAACTGGTGCGCAGGGCCACGGCCGAGGAGCAGGCGGCGCAGGGCCGCAAGTTCATGGAGATCCAGGAGAAGGACATCGCCGTGGATCAGGACTTCATCTCCTTTGGTTCGCTGGACTGCGAGGACCTCGTCTGCGTCCGCGACGACCTGAGCCCCCGCAGCGACAACCCGGAGGCGTTCGCCCTGGGCTACTGCAGCAAGGAGTGCGTGCAGGGCACCACGACGGGCTGCGAGATCACCCGCACCGTGGGCGACGTGGAGGAGGGCCTCAAGGAGCGCATGACGTGCCGTCCCCTGCTCCTGGACCAGGACACGCTGGACGCCATCAAGATCGCCGACGAGGGCTTCTACCGGCGCACCTTCGGCGAGAACAACTCGCCCTATTTCTGCGCGGGCGCCGTCTCTGCGTCCCAGGGCACCTGAACGGCGCACTGAACAGTCGCCTCGCGCGAAAGGGTTAGACCTTTTCGCGCCCCCCGTTCGTAAAGGCAGGGCCCGCGTTTCAAACGCCTCTGGAGCCCTGCCATGAATCGTACGGTCCTGTTCCTCGCCCTGGCTGGTGGCCTTGCCCTCACCGCGCTGGTGCTGGGCATGCCCCGCGGGGGCGGTCTCCCGCCCACGCCGCATGTCGTCGTGACGCCTCCCCCGCCCGTCACTCCGCCGGGGCCGCGTGCGTCCACGGGCAGCCTCCAGGTCACGAGCCGGCTGTCGCACCCGTACGTGCCGGTGGGCCCTTCGGAGACGTACGTGACGGTGGACCTCACCGGCGCGGAGGTGCCCGGGGCGAAGAGGAGCCCGGTGAACCTGGCGGTGGTCATCGACCGGTCCGGGTCCATGAGCGGCTACAAGCTCCAGCAGGCGAAGCAGGCCGCGCGGCACCTGGTGACGCTGCTGCGTGACGAGGACCGGCTGGCCATCGTGCACTACGGCAGCGACGTGAAGAGCCTGCCGTCCCTGCCGGCCACCGCGGGCAACCGCGAGCGGATGCTCCAGTTCATCGACGGCATCTGGGATGACGGCGGCACCAACATCAGCGCGGGCCTGTCCGTGGGCCGCACGCAGCTGGCGTCCGCCATGGGCGGGACGGCCACGGTGAACCGCCTCATCCTGATGAGCGACGGCCAGCCCACCGAGGGCGTTTCCGACGAGGAGGGGCTGAAGAACGTGGTGCGGGAGATCCGCGCCTCCGGCATCACGGTGAGCTCCATTGGCGTGGGCACGGACTTCAACGAGGACCTGATGCAGGCCTTCGCGGAGTACGGCGCCGGCGCGTATGGCTTCCTGGAGGACGCGAGCAAGCTGTCCACCCTCTTCCAGCGCGACCTGCAGCAGGCCACCACCGCGGTGGCGCGCAACGTGGAGCTGTCCTTCGAACTGCCCCCCGGCACGAGCTTGGGCGAGGTGCTGGGCTACCGCGCGCACCAGGCCGGCAACACCGTGCGCGTGGCGCTGCCGGACTTCTCCGCGGGCCAGGTGGAGCGCGTGGTCGCGCGCCTCCACGTGACGGGCACCGCTCCGGGCCAGTCCGTGCAGGTGGCGGGGCTGAAGGTCGCGTACACGGACCTGCTGGTGCAGAAGAACGTGGAGGACCAGTCCACGCTGGCCGCGGTGGCCACCCACGTTCAGGAGGAGATCGTCCAGCGCCAGGACAAGGAGGCCACGGTGTACGCGGCCCGGGCCCGCAGCGCGCAGAACCTCCAGAAGGCCGCGGAGGCCATGAGCCAGGGCAAGAAGGCCGAAGCGAAGGGCTACCTCTCCCAGAACCAGGCCCTCTTCGAGGAGGCGGGCGCGGTGGCGGGCGCGGCGGCGGTGGCGGCGGATCAGGCCGAGCAGAGCCGCGCGATGCAGGAATACGACGACGCGGATTCCTATGAGGCCCAGAAGGCCGCCGTGAAGAACAGCAAGGTGAAGGCGCTCAAGAGCTTCGGGCGCATGGGCTCGACGTACTGAGCGTTGGGCCCAGGGCGTGCGAGGGGGCATCGCCCGCCCCCCTGCCCGCCCGCCATCGCGACGTCGCATCTTCGCGGTTGACCTCCGGAATCGCGTGGCCCTATCTCCGCGTTCTTCCAGGCTTCACCCCCTGGAAGCAGGGCGCACTGGAGGCGCGGACAAGCATGGCGGCGAGCGCGAGCACCCCGTGGGTCGGGGTCATCATGGGCGGCAAGAGCGACCTGGAGCACCTGCAACCGGCGATCGACATCCTCGCCGAGCTGCGCATCCCGCACGAGGTGCGCGTCGTGTCCGCGCACCGCACGCCGGACTGGATGATGGAGTACGCGTCCAGCGCGGAAGGCCGCGGCCTGTCCGTCATCATCGCCGCGGCGGGCGGCGCGGCGCACCTGCCCGGCATGGTGTCCAGCAAGACGCTGCTGCCGGTGCTGGGCGTGCCCATGCCCACCACGGTGCTGTCCGGCTTCGACGCGCTGCTCTCCATCGTGCAGATGCCCAAGGGCGTCCCGGTGGGCACGCAGGCCATTGGCAAGCCGGGGGCCGCCAACGCGGCGCTGCACGCGGCGGCCATCCTGGCGCTGAAGTACCCGGAGCTGCGCGAGCGGCTGGCCGCCTGGCGCAAGGCCCGCACGGATGAAGTGCTGGCGCAGCGCGAGGTGGCGGGATGAGCGGCCCCATGGTGCTGCCGGGCGGGACGCTGGGCATCCTGGGTGGCGGCCAGCTGGGGCGCATGATGGCGCTCGCGGCGCGCACGCTGGGCTACCAGGTGCAGGCGTTGGATCCGGACTCGGCGTGCCCGTCCCGCTCCGTGGTGGACCGCTGCCTCACCGCGTCCTTCACCGACACGGCGGCGGCCGAGGACCTGGCGCGCCAGTGCGACGTGGTGACGCTGGAGATTGAGAAGGTCTCGCTGTCCACGCTCAACGCGGTGGCCCGGCACGCGCCCATGCGGCCCGGCGCCTCCGTGCTGGAGGTGGTGCAGCACCGCGGCCGCCAGAAGGCGTGGCTCGCGAAGGGCGGCTTCCCGCTGGGCCCCTGGCGCGAGGCGAACTCGGAGGCGGAGCTGTCCCAAGCCATCACCGCGCTGGGCGGCAAGTGCTTCATCAAGTCCAGCGAGGGCGGCTACGACGGGCGCGGCCAGTACGAGGTGAAGACGGCCTCCGAGGCGGGCGTCGCGTGGAAGGAGCTGGGCGAGCGCTCCGTGGTGGTGGAGGCCGCGCTGGACCTGAAGGCGGAGCTGTCCGTGCTGGTGGCGCGAGGCCCGGATGGGCAGCTCGCGGTGTATCCGCCCGCGTTCAACCATCACGAGGAGCGCATCCTCGCGTGGTCGCTGTTGCCGGGCCCGCTGCCCCAGGCCGTTCTGACGCAGGCGTCGCAGGTGGCGCGCGACATCACCGCGGGCCTGAAGGTGGAGGGGCTCCTGGTGGTGGAGATGTTCCTCCTGGGTGACGGGTCGCTGCTCGTCAACGAGGTGGCGCCCCGGCCGCACAACAGCTTCCACTCGACGGAAGTGGCGTGCCTGACGAGCCAGTTCGAGCAGGCCGTGCGCGCGGTGTGCAACCTGCCCCTGGGCTCCGTGGAGGTGGTGCGCCCCGCGGCCATCGTGAACCTGCTGGGCGACCTGTGGTTGCAGGAGGGCGGCCCCAGGTTCGCGCAGGCGCTGGCGCTGCCCGGCGTCCGGCTGCACCTGTACGGCAAGCGCGACGCGCGCAAGGGGCGCAAGATGGGCCACCTGTCCGCGGTGGGCTCCACGCCCGAGGACGCGCTCCAGCGCGTGAAGGCCGCCGCCACGGCCCTGGGGATGTAACGCACATGAAGACGAACGCCGCCCGGCTCCTGGACTCGCTCGGCATCGCGTACAGCTTGCGCGACTACGACGTGGATCCGGACGACCTGTCCGCGGAGACGGTGGCCGCCAAGGTGGGCATGCCCGCGGAGCAGGTCTTCAAGACGCTGGTGGCCAAGGGCGACCGCACCGGCGTGTTGATGGCGGTGGTGCCCGGCAACGCGGAGTTGGATTTGAAGGCCCTGGCGCGGCTGTCCGGCGACCGCAAGGTGGACACCGTCCCCCTCAAGGAGTTGCAGCCGCTCACCGGCTACATCCGGGGCGGCGTCACCGCGCTGGGGGGCAAGAAGGACTACCCCGTCTTCGTGGATGAGACGCTGGAGCTGTTCGACGAGGTCGCCGTGTCGGCCGGGGTGCGCGGGACGCAGATCGTCCTCGCCCCGGCGGACTACCTCCGCGTGACGAAGGGCAAGCCGGGACCCATTTCGCGTCCGAAGGCGTAGACCCTTTTCGCGAGCCGCGCGTTCGAAGGGACATTCCCGGCCCTTGGGGGCCGTTCCCGGGGTGTCCCGATGAATGCCGCCGTGTTGCAATTCCACCACCGCGAAGCCTTCGAGCACACCGTCACGCGCGCGCTGGCGGCAGGCGCCGGAGCGGGGCTGTTGCAGTGGGTCTCCTTGCGCGTGGGGATGCCGGTGCCGCTCACGTGGGTGGTGCCCGCGGCGGTGGTGCTGGCGTGCGCGCGAGGCGACCGGTGGGACCGGGGCCTGTTGAGTGGCCTGGGATTGCTGCTCGTGGCGCTGCCCTATGGGCTGGGCCTGTCGCCCGCGTGGACCGTGGCCACGAGTGGCGCGGCCGCGGGCGCGCTGCTGGTGCGCTCCCGCCTCAACGACCTGGGCGAGGAGGGGCAGGTCGCGGAGGCCCGCCCCACGCTCGTGCACTACGGCCTGGGCGCCGTGCTGGGCGCGGGGCTCACGCTGGCGGGCGGCGTGGTGGCGAACATCCTGTCGGCGCGGCTGGCGTCCGTGGCCACGCCCACGCTGCTGGCGGCGGCGGTGGTGGGTGGCATCGTGGGGCTCTTCGTCGGACTGGGCGCCATCGCCGCGCACCTGGGGCTGACGGCGGATCCGGTGGAGGCGCGCGCGGAGGAGCTGCTGCCCCAGCTCTCCGGTGACTTCCTCACGCTGTCCGAACGCGCGCTGTCCCTCTACCGTCAATGCGGCCAGTCCCTGGCGAAGCTGCCCCGGGAGCCCGCGCGCGAGGAGCTGGCCCGCACGCTGGCGCGCATCACCAAGGGCGCGGTGGAGCTGGCATCCGAGTGGGCCGGCGTGGAGGCGCAGCTGGAGGAGCGCGCCGCCGCGGAGTTGCAGGCGGAGCGCGAGAGCCTGGAGCGCAGCGCTCGCGCGAGCACGGACGTGGTGGCGCGCCGGCAGCTGGAGGCCGCGGCGGCGTCGCTGGCGGAAGAGGTGGAGCGGCTGGGAGACATGCGTCAGCGGCGCGAGCGCATCCTCGCGAGGCTGCGCGCGGAGGTGGCCCTGCTGGAGCGTGCGCGCGTGGCGCTCCTGTCCCTGCGCAGCGGTCAGGCCCAGCTGAAGGCGGCGGAGCTGGCCTCGCTGGCCCGCCGGTTCCGCGCCCTCTCGACCGCCCAGGGAGAAGAAGGCCAGGCGATGGACGCGGTCGCGGCCCAGGTGACGCTGACCCAGGTGGCGGCGGCGAGCGTGGCCCCGGTAACCCCGGTGGATCCGTCACCAGCAGAATCCGAGGGCGCCAAGGTGCCGGAAATCCAGCGGATTCAGGGGGAATAGGACCTGGGGAGGCTGACGGGGCCCGCCCGCCCCGGGCCCTGGGGGACGCCCGGGGCAAGCGTCCGTTTTCGATGGTGGCCCTGCCGAGTGGTCGGGGGGGACTGAAGCTTGCGCCAGAGCGCGGTACATTTCGGGAGCCATGAGCCTGCCCTCCCCCAGCAAGCCCGCACCACCACCGCCCTGGCTCTGGAACGGTGACGAGCCGAGGGTCGCCACCGTCTTCCAGCCCATCGTCGATCTGCTCAGCGGCGAAGTCCTCGGCCACGAGGTGCTGTCGCGAGGCCTGGGCCCGGTGGAGTCCCCCAACGAATTGTTCAACCGCGCGCGGGTGGAGGGCTTCACCTACGAGTTGGAGCGCGCGTGCTGGACCGCGGCGGTGCGCCGCATCGCCACGCTGCCGGAGGCGCAGCGGCGCGGTCCGTTCTTCTTCAACGTCAGTCCGGACGTGCTGAGCGACGAGCGCTTTGGCGGCGCGTCCACGCTGGAGCTGCTACGTCAGCACGGCCTGAGTCCCCAGCAGCTGGTGCTCGAAATCACCGAGCGCAGCACGTTCGAGGACACGGAGCAGCTGCGCATGCTCGCGCGGCGGTACGCGGAGCAGGGCTTCGGCATCGCGCTGGATGACTTTGGCGCGGGACACTCGGGCCTGGTGACGCTGGTGCACAGCGCGCCGGACTTCATCAAGTTGGATCAAGCGCTGGTGCGGGACATCCACCTGCACACGTACCGGCAGCACCTGGTGAAGTCGCTGGTGGCGTTCGCGCAGCGCGTGGACGCGGTGCTCATCGCCGAGGGCGTGGAGACGTGGAACGAGCTGGCGGTGCTGCTGCGCCTGGGCATCCGGCACGCGCAGGGCTACCTGCTGGCGCGGCCCGTGAGCTCGCCGCAGCGGCCGGGAGCGGACTTCGCGGAGCGTTGCCGCGAGGCCATCCGCGCCCTGCACCACCGCGAGCACGAGGATGACGAGACGGTGGGCAGCATGATCATCCGCCCGCCGTGCGCGCCGGTGACGGCGCAGGCGGTGGAGCTGGACCGGCTCTTCCGCCGCACGCCGGGCGAGGACCACGTCGTGCTGCTGGACGGAGAGCAGCCGCAGGCGGTGGTGACGCGGCGGAACTTCTACGCGCGCTTCGGAGGAACCGCCGCCAGCACGGAGGCCGCGCTTCCGGACGAGCCGCGCGAGGCGCCGATGGTGGTGGAGGACGCGACGGCCATCACGGCGCTGGCGCGCATGGCGATGCGCCGTCCGCCCGAAACGGTCTACGACCCGGTGGTGGTGACGGACGCGAAGGGCCACTTCCTGGGCACGGTGACGATGAAGCAGCTCATCGCGCGGGCCTCGGACCTGGAGCAGCACGCGGCGACGGGCGCGCATCCGCTGACGGATCTGCCCGGCAGCCGGATGATCGAACGGTGGATCCGCGCCGCGCTCCAGGGCAGCGCGTTCACGGTCATCTACGCGGACCTGGATCATTTCGAGGCGTACAACGACCGCTACGGCTTCCTCCAGGGCGACCGGGTGATCCGCTACACGGCGAGCGTGTTGTCGGAGTGTCTGCACCTGCTGCCGGAAGGCTCGAACCTGGGCCACGTGGGCGGCGACGACTTCGTGCTCGTGTGTCCGGACGCGGTGGCGCCGGAGGTGTTGCGCACGCTCTGCCAGCGCTTCGACGCGGAGAAGGTCCCGCTCTACGGTCCGGAGGACCTGCGGCGCGGGGGCTTCACTGCCAAGGACGCGGCGGGCAACACGGTGCCGGTGACGCTGAGCCTCGCGGCAGTGGACCACCAAGGGCTGTCCGCCAACCCCCACCCCGCGGAGCTGTCCGCCGTCGCCGCGTCCCTGCGCAAGCGAGTGAAGGCCGTCTCCGCGCAGACGCACACCAGCACGTTCCTGTTCCAGCCGGGCGCGGTGAAGTAGCCGGACCGAGCCTCACATCCAAGTGAGGCGCGGTTGTCCGCAGGGCCCGGTGAAACGACACGGCACGCCGTCGGGCCCGCCGCATGCCCCAGTTCCCGGCGGCCCCGTCAGCGGTGCATCGCACGAACCTGTCCAACAGGTTGCGAGGACCAGAGTTGGGGCCCACCGCCCCATCCGGGCGGCGGAAAACCTGTCCGACTGTCCGACAAGTTTGGATGCCTCGCGGCGAGAGGGCCGGCCACTCCCTCCACGCAGCGGCAACCCGTCCGGACAAGGTCGGGAGAACCTCGGATAGAGCCCCCGCGCCATCCGGGCGGCGGAAACCTGTCCGACTGTCCGACAGGTTTGGAGGCCCCAGGGCCAGAGAGGCTGCCGGTCCATCCACGCGGCCAAAACCTGTCCGACTGTCCGACAGGTTAGGCGAACCGGGGCTGAGCGCCTCCGCGCTACGCGGACGGTGGAAACCTGTCCGACAGGTTTGGAGGCCCCATGGCGAGAGGGGCTGCCGGTCCATCCACGTAGCAAGACCTGTCCGACAGGTTGGGCGAACCGGGGCTGAGGGCCTCCGTGCCACGCGGACGGAAACCTGTCCGACTGTCCGACAGGTTTCGGCAAGCCACGCCGGGCGGACCTTCCCCTTCGCTTGAGAAGCGAAAACCTGTCCGACTGTCCGACAGGTTGGGCGAACGGGGGTCGCGAGCCCCGGCGCCAATCGGGCGGCGGAAACCTGTCCGACAGGTTTTGCTGCGTCCGACGGAAGGAGGTCCCTGGATAGTCGGGGCTCAGGTACTCGCCGTTCCTGGACGCGGTGCGGCGATGCGCCGGCCAGACCCGATGCTGTGTGACAGACCGTTTCGCGAGCGCCCTCCCCTACTCCCAGGCGAGGTGGAGCCTTCCGTCGGTGTAGAGACGACCCGTGGTCTCCAGTTCGGTGGAGCCGTTCTCCACGGCGCGGTGCACGTTCGCGGGCGGCACCAGCAGCGTGTCCCGTCCCCGTGCGAACGCCTGCTTCCGCACCAGCGCCTGGTAGGCCTTGTCGAGTTGGAGCGCCCTCTCCCGTGATGGCGTCACCAGCCACGCGAGGTCGCGGTCCCCTCCCGGTGCCGCGCGTCTGACCGCTGGCAGGTCCAGCACTCCGTTCGGAAAGAAGCGCGCGAGCAGCTCTTCGTTCGCACGGAACTCATCGCCGCCTTGCACGCACTCGAAGTACGTCGCGGTCTCCGGCGCGGCGTGCCCTGCCTGCGGCACGTCCGGCAGGCCTCGCAGGTCCTGTTTCCTCCAGCCGTCGCGCCCCTGCACCTTCCGTGGGAACGCGAAGGTCTGGTCCCCTGTCACGCCCAGGTTCGTGTGGCAGCCCATGCAGTAGACGCGTTCCTCCAGCGTCTGGATCCGCAGCCGTCCCTTCGCGTCCTCGATGAAGCCCTGCAGGCGCCAGCCGAACTCGTTGTTCAGTCCCAGTTCCGGCGTGCATGGGAACGCGGGCAGTCGGCCGCGCCTCTTCTTCTCCTGCTCCTCCGCGTAGAAGTTCCGCACGCGGTCGTCCGCCGGTTCCTCGTCCTTGCGCGAATAGCGCGGCTCCTTCAACCGCGTTGACAGCAGCGCCGGTGCGTCCGGTTCCACGTAGCGCACGGTGTGCAGGAACTCCGTGCCCTCCGGATACGTCTACCGCCGCACCCGCATGTCCGCGGCACTCCCCGCGTCATGCGTTGGCAACCCGCGCACTCGCTCCACGCTTGGGGACAGGACGCCGTCACCGTCCAGGTCCAGGCCTCCCACGCGCGCGTCCACCGGATCCACGCGGCGGCTCGCGCCCTTCACGTCCAGGAGGTCCGGGTCCACCGTCATCGCCGCATCCAAGACCTCGAGGTTGAAGCGATACACCTCTCGCGACAGCTGTCCGTGCGCATCCTTCCGGAAGGACTCCGGGAGCCAGACGTAGACGTCGTCCGTGCCTCCGTTGGTGGGCCAGAACGTGCCCAGGAACGGCTGGTAGCGCACGGCCCGCATCCTGCGGAGGTGGCTTGGCGCTGCCTTGAGCAGCGCGTCACTTCTTCATCACGGGCGGACCGGGCGCGCGACAATCGCGCATCACCGGCTCCCGTTGCGTCACGGCGTGATGGGGAGGGTGCTCACGCCCTCGAACTCCGCCGTGCCGCCGCGCACGATGCCGTTCTTCTGGCACCAGCCGCCCGGCACCTCCAGCACGTACTGGCTGGGGATGCCCACCGTGCGGTTCGTCAGCGTGCGCGGCTCCGCGTTCTCGATGATGCCCACGACGCGGCCCTCGGACGTGATGAACAACATGTCCAGCGGGATGAGCGTGTTGCGCATCCAGAAGCCGCGCACCTCTTCATCCGGGAAGATGAAGAGCATGCCCTGCCCGGCCGGCAGCGACTTGCGCCACATGAGCCCGCGCGTGCGCGACTCGCCCGTGGCGGCCACCTCCACCTCCACGCGGCGCACACCACCGTAGGCATCCTTCAGCCGCACGTGCGCGCGCGGCAGGGTCGGCATCACGTAGTCCTCCGCCGACACATCCTTGGACCGGGGACGCGCCGGAGCGGGCGCGGCGGGCTTTGGAGGCGCGGCGGGCGCTTCCTGACACGCGCCGCCCGCGAAGGCCAGCGCCGCCAGGATGAACGTGAAGCGCGCCTTCATGGGTGCTGGGGGTGCAGGGGCTTGTTGAGCAGCTTCTCGGTCAGCTCGGAGCCCAGGCTGTCCGACATGAGCCGCTCCACCAGCGTCTCGAAGTCCACGCGCTGGGATTCGCTGCTGTAGATGAAGCGGATGCCCATGCCGGGCTCCTCCGCGTCGGCCTTGGACCAGACGACCTCTCCCAGCAATTCGAAGGGTGCCTCGCGGTGCGGCACCGTCAGCTTGAAGAGGAAGCGCGTGCCAATGGGCAGCGGCTTCTTCGTCTTGATGAACGTGCCGCCCTTGCTGATGTTCTTCGTGTAGTCAGCGAAGAACGAATTGAGCTTCTTGTAGTCGACCTTCAGCTCGATGGGCGCACGACCGTGGGTGCGCAGTTCGGATCCGCTCTTCTGTTCGGACATGCGGCCGGGGAGTATAGGGGACGCCATGCGGCAAGTCCTCCCCCGTGCCCGTGCACTGTTGGGCCGTCCAGCCGTCCTGGCCACCGTGCTGCTGCTCGGCGGTGGGGGGTCGGCCCTCGTCCTCCTCCCCCTCTTCGGGGTCCCCGGCTTCGAACTGGGCCTGGCCCTGTCCATCGCCGTCGGCCTGCTCGGAGGTGGGACAGGCATCGCCGCCGCCGCCCAGGAGCGCCGCATCCTCACAGGCGCCGCCCCCCTGCCCGCCCGGGTGGAAGCGTCCGCCCTGCCCGGAACCGCCGTGGGCCGGGCCCTGGGGGCCAGCGCCGTCCTGAACCTGGGGGTGCTCGTCCCCCCCTTCGTGTGCGCCCTGCTCTTCGCCCGGCTTCGCACCGCGTGCGACCCCTTCGAGCTGGCGGGCTTCTACCCCCTGCTCACCATCCCCTCCGCCCTGGTGGCCTCCGCGGCGGGCGTACTCCTGGGCTTCGCGACCGCCCGGCCCCGGGGCGCGGCGGGCCTGTACGCCCTGCTCCTCCTCGCCTCACTGGCGGTGACGGTGTGGCCCATCGTCTTCGGGCCTCAGGTGTTCGCCTTCAACATCTTCCTGGGCCACCTGCCCGGCCCGCTCTACGACGAGGCCCTCCAGATGACGGCCGCGCTGGGCTGGTTCCGCCTGGAGACGCTCCTGTGGGTGGGCGTCTTCGCGGGGCTCGCCATCGCGCTCCTGGACGTGCGCACCGGGCGCCTGGCGCTGAAGGGCGCGCGCCTGGGTGGTCTGCTGGGGCTGGTGCTCCCCTGTGCCCTGGGCATCCTCTGGCTGGAGGCCCGCGCGCCGCAGCTGGGCCTGCGGATGAGCGACGCGTACCTCTCCGAGCAGCTGGGCGGCGTGCGGGAGACGGATCACTTCGTCCTGCACTACCCGCGCGGCAAGGCGCGCCAGGACGTGGACCGAATGGCCCGCGACCTGGAGTTCCGCTTCACCCAGACGTCGGGCTTCCTGGGCGTGGCCCCCACGGAGCGCGTGCGCGTGTGGCTCTACCGCTCCGAGGACGAGAAGCAGCGGCTGGTGGGCGCCGGCCGCACCCAGTACGCCAAGCCCTGGCGCACGGAGCTGCACATCCAGGACAAGCCCTTCCCACACTCCACGCTGCACCATGAGCTGGCGCACGTGATGGCGGGCCCGGCGGGCTCCGGCTTCTTCCGCGTCACCACCCGGCTGGGCGTGTGGCCGCTGATGGGCGTGATTGAGGGGCTCGCGGTGGCCGCGGACGACCCCGTCCAGGGCGAGCTCACCCTGCACCAGTGGGCCGCGGGCATGCGCCGGCAGGGGCTGGCCCCGGACATGCGCGACCTCATGGGCCCCAAGGGCTTCTACCAGTCCGCCCCCGCGCGCGCGTACACCGTGGCGGGGTCGTTCCTGCGCTACCTGGCGGACACCTACGGCGCGGACCGGCTGCGCGCCGTCTACGCGCACGCGGACTTCAACGAGGCCTACGGCCGGCCCCTGGACGAGCTCGTCACCGAGTGGGAGCGCACCCTGGACGCGCTGCCCCTGGACGCGTCCGCGCTCGCGCGCGCCTTCGCCCGCTTCCGCACCGGCAGCCTCTTCACCCGCGCCTGTGCCCGCGAGGTGGCCCGCCTGTCGGACTCCGCCCGCGAGTCGCTCGCCAGCGACCCGCAGGATGCGCTCGATCGCTACCAGCGCGCCGCCCGGCTCCAGCCAGAGGAGCCGTCCTACCAGCTGGGCCAGGCCGTGGCCCTGGATGCCCTGGAGCGCGGGCCGGACGCGGCGAAGGTGCTGGCCGCGCTCGCGGACCAGGTGAAGGACCGGCCCGCGCTCGCCGCGGAGGTGGCCGTGGCCCGCGCCGACGTGGCCCTCCACCTGGAGGACGTGGAGGGTTCGCGCGCCTTCCTCCAGGCCGCGCTCGCGCTGGACCCGGGGCCGGAGCTCACGCGCACCGCCCAGGTGAAGCTGGCCGCGCTGGAGACGCCGTCGCGCCGCGGGCCCATCGAGGCGTACTTCCGCGCACCGCAGGAGGAGCTGCGCCTGCTGCTGTTGGACCGCGCCCTCCTCGCCGCGCCGATGGATCCATGGCTGCACTACCTGCTGGGGCGGCGGCTGCATCAGGTGGGGGCTCCGGCGCTCGCGGGCGATCAGCTCCAGCGCGCGCTTTCGGACACCACCCTCCCGGAGGCCATCCGCCGGGAGGCCACACGGCTGCGAATCGAGGCCGCCTACCTGGCAGGCGACTGCGGCGCCGTGCGGCATGAGGTGGGCGCACTGCCGGACTATGGGGCCGCCTTCCGTGCGGCCGCCTCCGAGTGGCAGGCCCGTTGTGACTTCGAGCAAACGGCCTATCGCGGGCCCCTGGTGCCGCGTCAGGCTTTCCGCTAGACGCGGGCCCCTGCGCAGAGACGGTTCACGCATCGACGGAAAGGTGGATGGGGCATGCACTTCGAGAAGACGCAGTACATCCAGGGGACGGTGGACGAGGTGGAGCGTGCGCTCCTCGACGAGCGCTACTTCCCGTTCCTCCTCCAGCACCACGGCGTGCTGCTGGAGCTGCAGCCCCAGGAGGTGCGTGTCGACGGTGACCGCGTGCACCGCAAGGTGCGCTACCGCCCCAAGCCCGTCATCTCCTCCGTGGGCCCCAAGAAGGTGTCGCCGGAGTGGTTCGCCTTCATCGAGACGTCCACCTACGACAAGCGCACCAAGCAGCTCACGTTCACCAACACGCCCACGTCCCACACCATCTCCAAGATGCTGGTGAACACGGGCGTGCTGAAGCTGCGCGACCTGGGCAATGGCCAGACGGAGCGCAAGATGGAGGGCGAGCTGTCGCTCAAGGTGCCCTTCCTGCTCAAGCCCGTGGCGATGATTGCCGAGCCGCTCATCAAGACGGAGGGTCTGAAGATCCTCGACGGCGAGCTGCCCGTGCTCAACCGCTTCATCGCTGAAGTCATCCGCGCCAAATAGTCAAAGCGCACGGAGGGCGGCGGGGCCTGGGAATGGGTTGACACAAATGCGGTTGAACCCATAAGGCCCCGCCATGCACAAACGCTTCCTCGCCCTCTGCGCCGTCTTCCTCCTGGCCGCGTGCGCCCCGAAGCGCATCCCCGGCACGGAGCTGGAAGACACCGGTGATACCCGCGCCATCCTCGCCGTGATGGAGAAGTACCGCTCCGCCCTGGAGAACCGCGACGCGAAGGCCATCCAGGCGCTGGTGTCCCCGAAGTTCCGCGACGACGCCGGCACCCCGGACGACCCGACGGACGACCTCAACGCGAGCAACCTGGAGGCCCACCTCCAGGGCCTCTTCACGAAGCTGCAGAACCCCAAGGTGGACTTCAACATCCGCCGCGTGGAGTTCCACGAGGACGAGGACGTCGCGCTCGCCATCTACTACTGGAACGCGTCCTGGCGCATGCCCGGCCTCAACGCCCGGCCCCAGTCGGACTCGGAGCTGGAGCAGATGGTGTTCCAGAAGGTCGACGGCGACTGGAAGATCGTCTCCGGCATCTAGCCGCCGGCCTTCCCCTCAGGCGCCCACCAGCGCCCGCAGCCCGTCCGGGCCCATGTCATTCAGGGCCCGCGCGCGGGACAGGTAGGTGCGGAAGTCCTTGGGCGCGAGCTTGTCCGCGCCCAGCGGGGACAGGTGGTAGTCGCGGATGCGGCTGGTGGTGAAGCGCACCGCGCCGTAGAGGGCGTGGCCGTACAGCGCCCGCTTCTCCACGTCCGACAGCGGCCGCGCGTCCTGGTAGCCACGCAGGAGCGCCTGGCACCGCTCGGGCTGGTAGCTCCCCTCGAAGCACCACGCGTTGAGGGTGATGGCCACGTCCAGCGCGTACGCGTCCACGCAGGCCATCTCGAAGTCGAAGAAGGCGCCCACGCGGTCGCCCAGCCACTTCACGTTGTCCAGGAAGAGGTCCGCGTGGATGACGCCCCGGGGCTCCAGTCCCTGGCGCTCGGCTTCCACGCGCGCGAGGTACCGCTCCAGCTCCGCCGCCACCGAGACGAGCTCCGGCTCCGGCCGCCGCGACAGGCCTTCCAGCCAGCCCTTCACCAGGCCAGGGCCGTAGGGGTTCGCGCGCGTGCCCCCGAAGGACTGCGTCACCCGGTGCAGCTTGCCCAGCTCGGCCCCCAGGCGCTCCAGCACCTCCGGCGTGAGGCGGTCGCGGGTGTACTCCTCGCCGGCCAGCCACTTGAAGACGCTGATCCGCCCGCCGTGCAGCTCCAGGAAGGGGGAAGGCCCCGGCGGCACCAGCAGCACGGGCGCGGGGAAGTGCGCGCGGGACAGGTGATCCAAGAGGGACGCCTCGAAGCGCAGGTCCTCCGGCGAGCGCACCGTCGTGTGGCGCACGAAGACGCGGCCTGAGTCCGTCTCCAGCCGGTGGTTGGTGTTGATGGAGCCCTGGGGAATCGGCGTGATGGAGCGCACCGCCCCCAGGCCCCAGACATCCGCCACCTGGGTGAAGGCCTCGGGAGGAAGTGTCGTGTAGACGGCCATGGCGTGCCTCCGGGGCGTGCCGCCCCCGCGTGCGTGCTGCCCCCACCCGTTGACACCCCGGGGGGCCGGACCTATCTGTCCATGCCCGTCCTACTTCGCATAACTGTTTGAAAATCTTCAATCTTTGCGCGTGAGGCCACCCCCATGGAAACGTCGGGCCGCGGTGACTGGAAGCGTCGCGAGGGACTGGGCAGCGCCCTGGCCCAGATTGGCGTCGTCGCGGTGCTGCTGGCGGCGGGGGTCGCCTGGTACGTGCACCGGGGACAGGTGCGCCAGGAGGTGGACGCCCACCTGCGCACGGCGCGCTCCGCGGTGCTGAAGGGCAACCCCAGCGACCTGGCCATGGCGCAGCAGAACCTGGAGGCCCTCTTCGCGCTCGCGCCGGACTCGCGCGACGCGCGGGCGCTGGCCGCGGACCTCCAGGCGGAGCTGTGGCTCACCCATCACCAGCCCGGCGCGGACGCGAAGGCGCGCGAGCAGCTGGAGCGCGCGGAGACGCTGGGCTCGCGCTCCGGTGAGCGCTACGGCGCCCGGGCCCTGCTGCTCGTGGGCGCGGGGCAGACGGCGGAGGCGAACAAGCTGTTGGAGGAGCTCAAGTCCCAGGGCGCCAGCAGCCCCCGGCTGACGCTGGCCCAGGCGCGGCTGCTGCAGAAGGAGGGGCGCCTCTCGGAGGCCCGCCAGGCCTTCGCGCGCGCGGCGGAAGGGGCCTGGAAGGATCCGCGCTTCTCCGCGGCCTACGGTGAAGCGCTGCTCGACGAGGGGATGTTCCCCCAGGCCGTCGAGGCCTTCGCGCGCGCCACCACCGCGAATCCGGATCACCTGCTGTCGCGGGTGACGTCCGCCCTGGCGCAGCTGTACGCGGGGCGGCCTCCGGACGGCGTGACGGCGTTGCTGGAGGAGGTGCGCTCGCGCGGCAAGGAGCTGACGCCCGCGCTCCAGGCCCGCATGGCGGTGGCCCAGGCGGAGGTCTCCCTGGCGAAGGGCGCCCCGGATGAGGCACTCACCCACGTGGACGCGGCGCTGAAGGCCTGGCCGGAGGAGCACTACGCCCTCTTCACCCGCGGCCGTGCGCTCGCGGTGAAGCGCGCCCCGGAGGCCCGCCAGGCCTTCGAGGCGGCGGCGGCGAAGCGGCCCACCGCGCCGCTCCTGACGCTGGAGGGCGCGCGGCTGCTCCAGGCCCAGGGCGATGGCGAGGGCGCGCTGGCCATGCTGGACGCCTACGAGAAGACCTTCCGCGAGGTGAAGACGCGGACGGCGGACGGCAAGGAGCTGCCCGCGTTGGACCGGGACGACCGGTACTGGCTCGCGCGCGGCGGCGTGATGGAGGCGGCCGGCCGTCAGGACGACGCGCTCGCGGCCTACGACAAGGCGCTCGCGGCGCGCGGCGTGGGGCTGGCGCGAGCGCAGTACGCCAAGGGCGCGCTGCTGCTCGCGCGCAAGGACTTCGACGGCGCGAAGTCGCTGCTCACCGCCGTGGCCCCGGAGACGGGCGCGGGCAGCATGCCGGAGGCGTACGCGGCGCTGGGCGAGCTGCTCTTCGCCCAGGGCGAGTTCGCCGCCGGGTGCCAGCAGCACTACTTCTCGCTCGTGCGCGCCCGCGCCCAGGGCGCGCCCGTGGAGCAGCTGGCCACGCGCGCCAACGACATCAAGAAGCGCCTGGAGACCAGCGGCCAGCCCGCCATGGCCAAGGCCTGGCTCACGGAGGCGGGGCCGCTCTTCAACGGCGGCAATGAGCCCGCCGCGGTGACGCGCTAGAGCAGCTCCGAGGGGTCCAACCGGCGCTGCTTCGCCTTCACCACGCGCCACTCGCCATCGGCTTCCTTCTCGAAGGTGCCCTCGATGGAGTAGGCGTTGAGGACGCTGTCCCGGGCCAGGTCCTCCAGCTTGTCCGCCTGCGAGCGGCCGAAGATGAAGCGCGCCTGGAAGTCACCCTGCGTGGGTGACACCTCGTGCACGTCGATGTCGGTGGTGAAGATGCGGACCCACTGGCCGCGCAGCACCTGCGCGGTCAGGATGCTGCGCACCTCCTGCTTGCTCCAGCCTTCCGTCGTCTTGAAGCGCTCGGACACGCCCTCCATCACCTCGCCCACGTCCTTCTCCTCCGCCGCGCTCGTCATCGCGATGATGCGCCGGGTGACGGCGTCCTTCACGCCCGGCTCCTCGCGCGGCCAGAAGAACAGCACGAGCGCCGCGGCGACCACCGCCGCCATGCCACTCAACACCCGGGTTCGAGTCAGCACCATCTCAGGCGGCCCCGGTCTCCGGCTCGAGCATCATGTCGTCCGCGTCGATGATTTCGAGCGGGCGCAGTGCTTCGCCAATCTGCTTCAGGCGGCGGTCGGACAGCTGCTCCAGGTACGTGCGGATGTTGGGGAAGGTCTTCACCAGCTCCTGGAAGGCCTCGCGCTTGAGCCACCCCGCCGCCGTCTTGCGCGTCACGGACACCGTGGCCGTGGCCCGCAGGCCCGTGAGGAGTGAAATCTCCCCCGCCACGTCGCCCTCGCGCAGCACGCCCAGCGTCACCATGCCGCCCGCCGGGTCCTCCTTCTGCACCGTCAGCTCGCCGGCCAGCACCAGGAAGAGGCCCTGGGAGTACTCGCCCTCCACCAGGACCTTCTCGCCGGGCTGGAGCGCGCGGAAGGTGAAGCGCTGGAAGAACGCGCCCCGCTCCGACTCCGGCAGCTGCTGGAACAGGGGCGAGTTCGCCATCAGGTTGCGCATCATGCGCTGCTGCGCGAAGTCCGCCAGCAGCTGCGGCACCGCCGGGTGGCTCTTCGCCACCGCGTTGAGGTGCTCGCGGCGGATTTCAAAAACTTCCGAGTCCGACACCGCCGTCACCGACGCGGTGGGCGGCGCGCCCGTGAGCAGCGCCAGCTCGCCGAAGATGGAGCCGCCGCCCAGGAAGCCCAGCGTGCGGTCCTCGCCGTCCGTCTTGCGCGTCACCTCCGCCTTGCCGGCGACGATGACGTGCAGGTGATCATCCGGCTCGCCCTCGCGGCTGATGACCTCCTCCGGCTTGATGGTGCGCCACACCATGCGCCCCACCAGGTCGAAGAACGCGTCCCGGTCCAGGTCCGCGAACAGCGGCAGGGGCGGACGGCTCTGCGGATCCGCGGTGCCGCCGGTGTCCGGCGCGGCCAGCACCTCGATGGCGCGGTTGGACAGCTCCTCGCCGACGAGGCCCATCAGGTCCGTGTCCACCTTGCCGTCGTACAGGTGCTCCGGCGGCAGGGGCGGCGGCACGGCGGCGCGGCCCGGGGCGCTGCGCGCGGCGCGCGAGTGCACGCGGTAGAGCGTCTCCTTCAGGCGGCGCTCGTTCGGCGACAGCTCCAGGGCCAGCTTGCACGCGGCCATGGCGCTCAGGAGGTAGTCGCGGCGCAAGAGCCCCTCCGCGCACGCGTGGTACGCTGTGACGGCGCGCTCGCGCTCGCCCAGCTCCGCCAGGCACCGGGACGCCAGCATGCGCGAGCGGTGGTCCGCGGGCACGCGGCGAACGGCCTCCGCGAAGACGGCGAGGGCGCGCTCGAACTGGCGCTCCTCGAACAGGTCCATGCCCAGCTCACGCAACGACGACTCGTTCATCCGGTGTCTCCAGACCGCGCACGACGACAGGTGTGACAGGAATCCATGAAAGAGGCCGCCCACCCCATTCCACGGGCGGCGGCCCCCTGACTGAGAGCTTCGCGCTACGAACCGCCAGCCTTCTGCAGCTCGCTCAGCGCCATCTCCGCCTTGCGCTTCACGTCCGCGCCATCCGCGGACGCCTCGATGACGATCTTGAACTGCTCCGTCGCCAGGGCGGGGTCGCGGTCGCGCGAGATGTACGCCGACAGGTACAGCTCCTCCACCTTCTTCTGCAGCTCGTCCAGGCCGTCGCGGGCGCGCGAGTCACCCGGGTTGAGGCGCAGCGCCTCGCGGAAGCTGCGGCCCGCCAGCGGGTACTCCTTGCGCTTGAAGGCCGCCTGCCCCGCCGCCACCGACGCGGAGGCCAGCTCGTTGTCCAGCGTGTCGCCCAGCGAGCCCGCGAAGCCGATCTGCCGGTACACCTCCACCGCGCGGCGCAGCGGCTTCACGGAGGCCTCCAGCGCGTTGTTCTCGTACTTCTTCTGGCCCTCCTCGAAGGCGGAGCGGAACTGGGGGATGAGCTTCTTCAGGTTGCGCGCACGGGCCTGGATGTCCGCCTCGTTGCGGTACTTGTCCATCACCCGGTCCACCTCCAGCGACGCGCGCTGGAAGTCCCCGCCGTTGAAGCGGCGCTCCACGTCCTGGAAGGCCTCCGCCACGAACTCCGCGCGGCGCTGCTTGGCGTTCTCCGCGGCCACCGCCTGCCGGATGCCGGCCTGCCGCGCGGCCTGCTGCGCCTCCTTGGCCAGCTGGTTCTCCAGGTCCGCCAGCTTCTGCTCGTAGAGCGAGCGCGTGCCCTGCGGCAGCTCCGCGATGAGGGTGCGCGCGTCGTCCGGCCGGCGCTCATTCAGCGCCGCCTCGACCAGGCTCAGCGTGTACGCCTGCTCGCGGGAGTCCAGCTCCTCTTCCAGCTTCTTGCGCACCTCGTCCGTGCGCGCCGTGCCCTGCGGCGTGGCGGTCAGCTTCGCGCGCGCGTCCGGGTAGCGGTTCTCCGCCATCAGGTCCCGGGTCGCCTGGAAGGCGTCCATGATGTCCTGCAGCTGCTGCGCCGCCTTGGCCACGCCGTCCACGTCGATGCCCACGCGCAGCTTCTCCGCCTCCTGGGCGAAGCGCACCGCGTCCGGGTAGTCGCCGTCGCGCACCTTGTCGCGCGCTCGCTGCATCAGCTCCTGGGCGCGCGCCTGGTTGGGGTCCACCACCGGCTTGGGCGGCGGCTTGTTCCCGCCGGACAGGGCCAGGCCCATGATCAGCATCAGGAGCACCAGGCCACCCACCGCCGCGCCCACCTTCATCTTGAAGGTGATCTTGAAGCCCTCGCGCGCCGACGAGCGCACCGGACGCGGACGGGGCACGCCCGTCTTGCGTGCCTTCTCGTCGCGCATCAGGTCCGCGAGCTTGTAGTTCGCGTTGGTCTTCTCATCCAGGCGCGGGTCCTTCTTCTCCTCCTTCTTCTCCTCCTTCTTGTCCTCCGCCTCGCCGGACTCGGCCTTGGCGCGCATCTCCTTGATGAGCTCGCCCTCGTCCACGAAGCGCAGGCGCGTCTTGCCCACGGAGATTTCATCCCCGTGCTTCAGGATGCACTCGTCGACCTTCTGGTCGTTCACCTGGGTGCCGGAGATGCCGCCCAGGTCGCGCATCACCACGCCGCTCTCGCCGTAGACGAGCTCCAGGTGGCGCCGGGACACCGTCTGGTCGCCCAGGGCGAAGTCGCAGTCCTTGCTGCGCCCCACCACCATGCGCACGCCCTTGAAGCGCTTCTTGCGCCCCTTGTCCGGGCCGTCCAGCACCAGCATCAGCACCGGGGGGCCGGCGCGCGTCGTCTCGGAGTTGTCCTCCTCCTCCTCGGCGGGCTCCTCCGCTTCCGGACGCATGGCGTCGATGGAGGCCACCCGCGTCTCGCCCGTGCGCGAGCGAACGGGCTCCGCGTCGCCGTACAGCTCCGGATCTCCCCCGTCCTGGCTGTCCTCGCCGGAGAGCGGCGCGGACCAGTCTTCATCCGGCACGGCGGAGACGCGGCGGGAGCCGCCCCCCGCGGGGGCTTTGGGTCGGCGGTCCGCCGTCGCGCCCCCGGCCGAACGGCCGGTACCCGAACGCGATGACGGTGATGGACGGCGAGGAGGCATGGATGGGTCCAGGTTGAAGCGGCGAACATCTTAGAGCGCCCACCGCACGGTGGGAATGCGCTCCCAGCGTTCCTTTCAGGGAAGACGGGCTCGATCCGGTTCGTTGGCCCGCACGCCGTCCCGTCTCCGATGTAGGTTTCCTCCATTCCCGCTTCCTCAAGAGCCACGAGTCCCTCCATGCCCCGAGCCCTCGCGTCCTCCCGGCGCGCCCGTCCCGCCCAGCTCGCCCCCCCGGCCGCGAGACAGGCGGCCGCCTCCCCGCTCCTGCCCCCCGGTCTCCTGGAACGTCTGCTGGCGGAAGCCATGGGCCGGGGCGCGGACTTCGCGGAGGTGTACGTGGAGCGCACGTCCACCACCGCCGTGGTGCTGGAGGAACAGCGCATCCGCAGCGCGCAGGTGGGCCTGGTGCAGGGCGTGGGCGTGCGCGTGATTGCCGGGGCCAAGGTGGGCTACGCCTACTCCGACGACTGGGACGAGGCCGCGCTCCTGCGCGCCGCGCGCACCGCCGCGATGATTGCCCAGGGCGGCGGCTCCGAGCGCGCCTACCCCGTCAAGCGCGTCCCGGTGCCCAGCCATTACCGGGTCGGCCAGCCGCTGGAGGACGTGGCGGTGGCGCGCAAGACGGCGCTGCTCACCCGCGCGGATAAGGCATCCCGCGCCTTCGACTCGCGCATCCAGCAGGTGAACGCGTCCTACGTGGATCAGACGCGGAGGATCGCCGTGGCCAACACCACCGGGCGCTTCAGCGAGGACACGCAGGACCAGTCCCGCATGAGCGTGCACGTGGTGGCGCTGGGGAAGAACGGCGAGCGGCGCACCGGCATGTACGGCAGCGGCGGCCGGGTGTCCTTCAGCTACTGGGACGGCGTGACGCCGGAGTCCGTGGCGGAGGAGGCCGCGCGCCAGGCCATCGCCACGCTGGGCGCGGTGGACTGCGTGGCCGGCCCGCAGACGGTGGTGCTGGCGCCGGGCTGGAGCGGCATCCTCCTGCACGAAGCGGTGGGCCACGGCCTGGAGGCGGACTTCATCCGCAAGGGCACGTCGCTGTTCGCGGGCAAGCTGGGGGAGAAGGTGGCCTCGGAGCTGGTGACGGTCATCGACGACGGCACGGTGTCCAGCGCGCGCGGCTCCATCAACATCGACGACGAGGGCGTGCCCGGCGAGCGCAAGGTCCTCATCGAGAACGGCGTGCTCAAGGGCTACCTGTATGATCAGCTCAACGCGAAGCTGATGAACCAGCGCTCCACGGGCTCAGGCCGGCGGGAGTCGTTCAAGAGCCTGCCCCTGCCGCGCATGACGAACACCTTCCTGGCGCCCGGAGACCACGCGCCGGAGGACATCCTCAAGGAGGTGAAGCGCGGGCTGTACTGCGCCACCTTCGGCGGAGGCCAGGTGGACATCAGCAACGGCAACTTCGTCTTCGAGGTCAGCGAGGCCTACCAGATTGAGGACGGCAAGCTGGGCCGCCCGGTGAAGAACGCCATCCTGATTGGCGTGGGGCCGGAGGCGCTGAAGAACATCAGCCGCGTGGGCTGCGACCCGATGCCGGACCCCGGCATGGGCATCTGCGTGAAGGACGGGCAGATGCTGCCCGTGGGGGTGGGCCTGCCCACCGTGCGCATCGACAACGTCACCGTGGGCGGAACGAAGGTCGGCTGAGGACAACCGTGAACTACGAACAGCTCGCGAAGAAGGTCGTCCAGCGCGCCGTGAAGAAGGGCGCGAAGCAGGCGGAAGCCTATCTGGAGGTGGGCCGCCAGAGCAGCGTGCGCGTCCGCGAAGGGCAGATTGAGGACCTCACGGAGGCCACCAGCAAGGGCCTGGGCATCCGGGTCATCGTGAAGGACCGGCTGGGCTTCGCGTACACGTCCGACTTCACGCCCGCGGGCCTGGAGCGCGTGGTGGACCTGGCCGTGCAACTGGCGGAGGCCGCCGCGCCCAACAAGCTCAACGGCCTGCCCGGCGCGAGGGACCTGGGCAAGCGCGGGGACACCGGCATCCTCTTCGACCCCAAGGTCGCGAACCTGCCCGGGGACTGGAAGATCAACGCCGCGCTGGAGGCCGAGCGCGCGGGCCGGGCGCAGGACACGCGCGTCGTCACCTTCGACTCCGTGTCCGCGGGCGACTTCGTGGCGGAGGTGTACCTCGCGTCCAGCGAGGGCGCATCCGGCGGCTACTCCGGCACGTACGTGTACCTGGTCGCGGTGCCGGTGGCGTCCCAGGACGGGCAGCTCCAGACGGGCTACTGGCTGGACTACAAGCGCTTCCTGGACGACCTGGAGTCCCCTGAGTCCATCGGCCGCGAGGCCACGAAGCGCGCCGTGCGCATGCTGGGCGCGAAGCCGGTGAAGACGCAGCAGGTGCCCGTGGTGTTCGACCCGCTGGTGGCCGCGAGCTTCGTGGGCAATCTGTCCCAGGCCGCCAACGGCAACGCCGTGTACCAGCAGTCCAGCGTGCTCGCGCCCCACCTGGGCAAGCGGCTCGCGGGCAAGCACGTCACGCTGGTGGATGACGGCCTGTTGCCCCGGGGCCTGGCCACCGCGCCGTTCGATGGCGAGGGCGTCCCCACGCGCCGCACGCCCATCCTCGATGAGGGCGTGCTGTCCGGCTTCCTCTACGACGCCTTCACCGCGCGCAAGGCGAAGGCGCGCACCACGGGCAACGCGTCACGCGGCTACAGCGCGCTGCCGGGCATTGGCACCACCAACCTCTACCTGGAGAAGGGCACGAAGACGCCGGAGGAGCTGATCCGCGAAGTGCCCCAGGGCCTCTACGTCACCGCCCTCCTGGGCCACGGCGCGGATCCGGTGTCCGGGGACATGTCCTGCGGGGCCAACGGCCTTTGGATTGAAAACGGTGAGCTGACCCACCCGGTGCAGGAGGTGACGGTCGCGGGCCACCTCCTCCAGATGCTGAAGGACGTGGACGCGGTGGGCAGCGACCTCCAGTTCCGGGGCGGCAGCGTGGGCGCACCCACTGTCCGCTTCCGACAGCTCACCGTGTCGGGCGCGTAGCCAGCGCCACGCGGTCGCCTACGCTCGCGGACCTCATTTCCACCGGCACGAGGTGAAGTCCGCATGGCCGCGAAGTCCGCCCGCAAGTCCGCCCCCGCGAAGTCGAAGTCGGCCACGCCGCGCAAGCCGCGCCGCAAGAAGGCCGAACCGAAGTCGCGGGGGCTGAGCGCGGCCGAAGTCGCGAGCGAGTCCGTGGCCTTCCCCGACGCCCTCCTCCAGGCGGTGCGCGAGGACGGAGGCCAGGTGCTGTCCGTCTACCGCGACCCGCTGGGCGGACACCCCGTCGTCTTCGCCGTGCTCCCCATCGACAAGGTGGAGCCCACGCCCTACCAGCGCGACCTGTCCGAGCCCCACGTCAAGCGGCTCGCCACCGCCATGGAGCGCCTGGACCGCTTCCTGGACCCCGTCATCGCGGTGCGCATGGAGGGCCGCTACTGGACGCCCAACGGCAACCACCGCCTCAACGCCAGCAAGCTCCTGGGCGCGAAGTCCATCGTCGCGCTGCTGCTGCCGGACGAGGACGTGGCCTATCAAATCCTCGCCCTCAACACGGAGAAGGCCCACAACCTGAAGGAGCGCTCGCTGGAGGTCATCCGCATGGCGCGGGGCCTGGTCGGCGCGAACCGCCCGGGCAAGGAGTCCGCCTTCGCCCACCTCTTCGAGGAGCCCTCCTTCCTCACGATGGGCGCCGCCTACGAGAAGCGCCCCCGCTTCTCCGCGGGCGCCTACCACCCCTTCGTCAAGGTGGTGGACGGCTTCCAGGACGTGCCGCTACCGGAGGCCCTGGCCGTGCGCGACGCCCAGGCGGACCAGCTGCTGGAGCTGGATGACGCGGTGGTCGCCGTCGTCAACGCCCTCAAGGAGCGCGGCCTCCAGAGCCCCTACCTCAAGAACTTCGTCGTCGCCCGGCTCAACTTCCTGCGCTTCCGCAAGGACGGCCCGCCTCCCACCTTCGATTCCACCGTCAGCCGCATGCTGGCCAGCGCCCGGCGCTTCAACGTGGACAAGGTGAAACGCGAGGACATTGGCCGCATGGGCGGCGGTCCCATGGAACCGGACGAAGAGCAGGCCTGACGGGAATGGGGATTGCAGGGCCGTGTTGAGAGGCCCCGCACTCCCATGACATCTCCCACGGTCCTGGTCGTCGACGACGACCGCGCCAACCTCGATTCGGTCGCCCGCATCTTCCAGCGGGAAGGCTTCGCCACGTTGTCCGCCGCGCAGGGCACGGAGGCGCTGGAGCTGCTCCGGCGCCCGGAAGTCAGCGTCATGGTCACCGACCTGATGATGCCCGGCATGGACGGCCAGGAGCTGCTCAAGGCCAGCCGCGCCATCCGCCCGGACGTGGAGGTGGTGCTGATGACCGCCTACGGCACGGTGGAGACGGCCGTGGCCGCCATGAAGGACGGCGCCTACGACTTCATCACCAAGCCCCTCAAGCGCCACGCCCTGGTGAAGGCCGTGCAGAAGGCGCTGGAGAAGCAGGCGCTCGTCCAGGAGAACACCTCCCTCAAGGCGAAGCTCGCGGAGATCAACCCCGCGGGCGGGCGCGCCATGGTGGGCCAGTCCCCCGCCTTCCGCGCCATGCTGGACACCATCCGCCAGGCGGCGCCCTCCACCGCCACGGTGCTCCTCCTGGGCGAATCCGGCACCGGCAAGGAGCTGGCCGCCAGGGCGCTGCATGAGCACTCCGCCCGGGCCAAGCAGTCCTTCATCGCCGTCAACTGCGGCGCCATCCCGGAGAGCATCCTGGAGGCGGAGCTCTTCGGCGTGGAGCGAGGCGCGTACACCGGCGCCGTCACCCGCCGCGAGGGCCGCTTCGAGCGCGCCAACGGCGGCACCCTCTTCCTCGACGAGGTGGGCGAGATGCCCCTCTCCGCGCAGGTGAAGCTCCTGCGCGTGCTCCAGGAGGGAGAGCTGGAGCGGCTGGGCGGCACGCAGACGGTGAAGGTGGACGTGCGGCTGGTCGCCGCCACCAACAAGGACCTGCAGAAGGAGGTCGCCGAAGGGCGCTTCCGTGAGGACCTCTACTACCGCCTGCACGTGGTGGAGATCCGCGTGCCCGCGCTCGCGTCGCGCCGCGAGGACATCCCCCTGCTGGCGGAGGCGTTCCTGCGCCGCTTCTCCGCGAAGAACGGCAAGGTGCTGCGCGGCTTCTCCCCGGACGCCCTGGGCGTGCTGGAGAACTACGCGTGGCCGGGCAACGTGCGCGAACTGGAGCACGCCGTGGAGCGCGCCGTGGTGCTGGCCCGCACGGACGTGCTGGAGGCCAGCGACCTGCCGGAGTCCGTGCGCAAGGGGCCCCTGGGCTCCGCCGGACAGCTGGTCATCCCCATCGGGACGCCCATGGAGGAGATTGAAAGGCGCGTCATCCACGAGACCCTGCGCCACACCCGCGGGGACAAGACGCTCGCCGCCCGCTTGCTGGGCATCGCCGCGCGCACCATCTACCGCAAGCTCGAGCGGGAGCAGGGCGGGCCCGACACGGCCCCAGCCCCCCCCTCCCCCCCCACCAGCGCGGACTGACAGGCCGTCACACCGGCCCCCGCCTGCTTTTGACAATTTGTCCCGACGTCCTGTCCCGGCCGCCCCCCTGGCCGGGGCCCCGTCCTATTCCGAAATAATTTCAAGGACTTGGCCGTAAGTCGTGGGTTTGACGCCCGCCCAGCGATGGCACCTGCCTTGCTCAAGGTCCCATCTGGGGCTGGCTTTCTCCCGGAAGCGTGATGGAACTCTTCTTTCGCAAGTACTTCTGGAGCGTGAACCTGTTGTTCATCCTGCTCGTCGCCCTGCTGGCGGCGCGCACGGTGAACCTGTTCGTCGAATCCTCCATCTCCCCCGCGCCCGCGTCCGAGGCGCCCGCCCGCGTCGCGCAGCGCACCCACGCCGCGGACAGCGGCCTCGCCACCATCGACGCGGAGCGCCTGTCGCGGCTCACCGGCGTGAAGCTGCCGGAGCCGGAGGTCGCGGTGAAGGAGCCGCCCACGTCGCCGGAGTTCGACGCCAACGCCCCGCCGGCCAAGAGCGGCCTGCGCGTGAAGCTGCTGGGCACGCTCGTCGCGGCCAACCCGGACTGGTCCTTCGCGTCCATCCAGGACATGAACACGCAGCGTTCGCAGACCTACATGATTGGCAACAACCTGATGGGCGCCACCGTCATGGAGATCGAACGCGAGCGCGTGATCATCAACAACAACGGCCGCCGCGAGTTCATCGACGGGCAGCCCGGTGACGGCGCCGTCGCCGCCTACACCCCGCCCCCCGCGGCGCCCACCGCCACGCCGACGAACAGCCTGGGCAACGGCATCAAGTCCACGGGTGAGAACGAGTACGAAGTCCCCAAGGCCGAAATCGACAAGACGTTGAGCAACCTCAACGACGTGGCGATGCAGGCGCGCATCGTGCCGGCCTTCAAGGACGGCCAGGCGGTGGGCTTCAAGCTGTTCTCCATCCGCCCGGACAGCATCTATTCGAAGATCGGCGTCCAGAACGGTGACGTCATCCGCCGCATCAACGGCTTCGACATGAACAGCCCCGAGAAGGCGCTGGAGATCTACTCGAAGCTGAAGGACTCCAGCCGCATCGAGATCGAGATCGAGCGCAACGGCGCGCCGATCCGCAAATCCTACAACGTCCGTTAAACACCCCCGTCAAAGCGCCCGCTCCTCCATGAAGACGACGCTCCCGTCCTGGATGCTCTGCCTGTGCCTCGCGCTCTCCGTTCCCGCGTGGGCCCAGCGCCGTCCTACACAGCCCGGTACCCCGGCCCCCGCTCGCGAGGCCCAGGGTGAACGTGACCGGACCATCACCCCGCAGAACGGCAGCGCCGCGCCCGCCGAGAACCAGGGCCCCCGCCAGACGCCCACGTGCGAGCAGGCCCGGCGCAACGCGCGCTACGGCATCTACTTCGACAAGGTGGACATCGAGAAGCTCGTCCAGACCGTGTCGGACGCCACGTGCCGCACGTTCATCCTTCCGGAGAACGTGCGCGGGAAGATCTCCATCATCGGTCCGGAGAACGGCCGCGTGGAGGTGGACGCGGACTCGTTCTACTCCGCGTTCCTCGCCGCGCTCGACGCGAACGGGCTGGCCGTCTACCCGTACGGCCGCTTCCTGAAGATCGTCGACAAGCGCTCGGCGAAGCAGAACCCCATCCCGACCATCGTGGACGAGGACACCCCGTACACGACGAACGAGCAGATGGTCACCAAGCTGTTCAAGATCAAGTACGTGGAGGTGGAGCCGCTGCGCGGCGTCCTCCAGCAGCTCGTGTCCAAGGACGGCGACACCATCCCGTACCCGCCGGACACCATCATCGTCAACGACGTGGGCTCCAACATCCACCGCCTGGAGCGCCTCATCAACCAGCTGGACAGCCGCTCCTCCAGCGACGAGATGCGCATCATCCAGGTGCAGTACGCCACCGCGCAGGACGTGGCCAACACCATCCAGAAGCTCTTTGAAGCCAAGGCCGGCGCGGGCGGCCGCCCGGGCCAGCGCCCCGGCAACTTCACGCAGGGCACGCCGGGCCAGCCTCCTCCGGGCTCCGAGGGCGTGGTCGGCGGCACGGAGACGGGCGGCGCCGTCACCCTGTCGCAGATCATCCCGGACGAGCGCACCAACAAGCTCATCGTCGTGGCCAGCCCCGCCGCCTTCGGCCGCATCCAGGACCTGGTGCGGGAGATCGACATCCCGTCCGGCAGCGGCAACAAGATCAACGTCTACCCGCTGGAGAACGCCAACTCGGAGGAGCTGGCCAGCACGCTCCAGTCGCTGGCGCAGGGCACCGCCAACCGCCCCCAGCGCGGCCCCATCCCGGCCCAGCCGCAGGGCCTGCCGCGCGCGCCCGCCCAGGCCGCGGAGCTGTTCAGCGGCGAGGTGAAGATCTCGGCGGACAAGGGCACCAACTCGCTGGTCATCGTCGCCAGCCAGGGCGACTACAAGAACATCGTCCAGATCATCCAGCAGCTGGATCAGCCGCGCCGCCAGGTGTTCGTGGAGGCGGTGATCATGGAAGTGAACCTGGACCGCAACAGCGAGTTCGGCATCAACTTCCACCAGGGCTTCAGCCTCAAGACGGATGACGGCGCCATCCCCGGCATCCTGGGCACCAACTACTCCGGCGGCTCCATCCCGCCGTCCTTCTCGCTGGCGAACCTGGCCAGCATGGGCGGCTTCCTCGCCGGCATCCAGGGCCCCGTCCTGCCGGAGCTCAAGAACCTGGGCATCGACATCCCGGCCTTCGGCGTGGTGCTCAACGCCATGCAGCAGTCGTCCGACGTGAACGTGCTGTCCACGCCGCACCTGCTCACCAGCGACAACGAGGAGGCCGAAATCACGGTGGGCCAGAACGTGCCCTTCCAGTCCGGCTTCACCCCGTCCGCGCTGGGCGCGTCGCTCGGCGGCGCGGGCGCGGGCGCGGGCGCCGTCAATCCGTCGCTGCTGGGCTCGCTGGGCGGCCTGGGGTCGCTGTACGCGCCCATCACCCGCCAGAACGTGGAGCTCAAGCTCACCGTCAAGCCGCAGATCAACGAGAGCGACTACATCCGCCTGGTCATCACCGAGCAGACGGAGGAGATCGCCTCCACGGACCCCGTCCTGGGTCCCACCACGTCCAAGCGCAGCGCGAAGACGACGGTCATCGCCAAGGACATGGAGACGGTGGTGATTGGCGGCATCATGCAGGACCGCACGCTGGAGTCCGTCTCCAAGGTGCCGGTGCTGGGTGACATCCCGCTCTTGGGCCACCTGTTCCGCGACACCACGCGCCGCAAGACGAAGACGAACCTGCTGCTCTTCCTCACGCCCTACATCATCCGCGGCCAGGAGGACTTCCGTCGCATCTTCGAGCGCAAGATGAAGGAGCGGCAGCAGTTCGTGGAGCAGTTCTACGGCCAGGTCCCCGGCTACGACGTCGCGGTGGACTTCAGCCGCAAGCCCGGCCCCCTGTCGCGCATGAACCAGTCCGTCATCAAGGAAGAGCAGCGGGTGGAGAACGGCGGCAGTGGCACGCCCAACGAGCGCGTCATCCGCCCGAACGGCTCTCCGGCCCCTGGCGGCGCCCCCTCCCCGTCCCCCGCGCGGCCGGGCGGGGAAGCGCCTGCTCCGCAGGAAGGTGCCGCGCCCTCCCCCGAGGGCGACCAGGCACCGCGAAATTTCGAGGCGCCTCCGGAGGGTTCGGAGAGATCAGTCCCCGCGCCACAGCCCGAGGTGATCGCGCCCAGCCCGGACGCGGACGCCGAGCGGCTGCGCATCCAGCCGGGAGACGGGGAGTAACAGCCATGGACCTGACCGCCGACACCACCACCTCTCAAGGCTCCACCGCGACGCCCGACGTGTCCGGCGGCCGCAACGACGCCACCCAGGTCGTGGGCCACGGGCTCGCGTACCTCTGTGGCCGGCCGCTCGGGGAGATCCTCCGCGCGCTCGTGCCCGCCCTCACCCCGGAGAAGATTCAAGAGGCGCTCGCCACCCAGCAGGAGAAGGGCGGGCGGCTGGGTGAAGTCCTGGTGGGCATGAAGGCCGTCAGCGAGGAGGACGTCGCTCGCGCCCTGGGCCACCAGTTGGACCTGCCCTACCTCCAGCGCATCTTCGCGGAGGAGGTGGACGCGGACCTGGTCAAGCGCATCCCCATCAACTTCGCCCGCCAGACGCAGCTGCTCCCCATCTCCCTGGAGGGCGACGAGGTGGTGCTCGCGGTGGCGGATCCGCTGGACACCACCGCGCTGGATCACGCGCGCCTGCTGTTGGGTCAGGGCATCCAGCCGCGCATCGCGCTCGCGTCCACCATCGTGGACGCCATCAACAGCGTGTACGACCGCTCCGTCAACGAGGCCGAAGCGCTCGTGGACGAGATGGAGACCACGGAGGACCTGGACTCGCTGGCCCATGAGCTGGAGGAGCCCAAGGACCTGCTGGACGCGGACGATGAAGCGCCCGTCATCCGGCTGGTGAACTCCGTGCTCTTCCGCGCCGCCAAGGAGCGCGCGAGCGATATCCACATCGAGCCCATGGAGCGCGAGCTCCTGGTGCGCTTCCGCATCGACGGTGTGCTCCAGGAGGTCATCAAGCCTCCCAAGCGCTACCAGAACTCCATCATCGCGCGCGTGAAGGTGATGGGGCAGCTCAACATCGCGGAGAAGCGCCTGCCGCAGGACGGCCGCATCCGCATCAAGCTCGCGGGCCGCGACATCGACATCCGTCTGTCCACCACGCCCACGTCCTTTGGCGAGCGCATCGTCATGCGTCTCCTGGACAAGACGGCGACGCTGCTGGACCTGGCGGAGATCGGCATGAGCCCGCAGGTGCTGGGCAACATGGAGTCCGTCATCAAGCGCTCGCACGGCATCGTCCTGGTGACGGGCCCCACGGGCTCCGGCAAGACGACGACGCTCTACGGCGCGCTCTCGAAAATCAACACGCCGGACCTCAACATCCTCACCGTCGAGGACCCGGTCGAGTACCAGCTCAAGGGCATTGGCCAGATGGCCATCGCCCCGAAGATCGGCCTCACGTTCGCGCAGGGCCTGCGCTCCTTCCTCCGCCAGGACCCCGACGTCATCATGGTCGGTGAGATCCGCGACAAGGAGACGGCGGAGATCGCCATCCAGGCGTCCCTCACGGGCCACCTGGTGCTCTCCACGGTGCACACCAACGACGCGGCCGGCGCCGTGACGCGACTCGTGGACATGGGCGTGCAGCCCTTCCTCGTGGCGTCGTCGCTCACCGGCATCCTCGCCCAGCGCCTCGTGCGCCGGGTGTGCCCGGACTGCCGCCAGCAGTACACGCCCACGGACGCGGAGCTGAAGGAGCTGGGCTACACGGTCGCGGACTTCAAGGCGAAGTTCGGCACGGACCGCATCTACCGCGCGACGGGTTGCCCGTCCTGCAACCGCAACGGCTACCGCGGCCGCTCCGGCATCTACGAGTTCCTCTTCGTGGACGACGACGTGCGCCAGCTGGTGCTCAAGAACGTGGACGCGTCCACCATCAAGAAGTCCGCCCTGTCCAAGGGCATGACGACGCTGCTGGACGACGGCGTGCGGAAGATCGCCCTGGGCGAGACGACCATCGCCGAAGTGCTGAGCATCACGCAGGAGGACATCTAGGTCCGCCATGCCCGTCTTCGAATACAGAGGCCTTGATTCCCAGGGCAGGCAGAAGAAGGGCCTGCTGGAGGCGGACTCGCCCAAGACGCTGCGCTCCAAGCTGCGCGCGGACGGCATCTTCCTCACGGACGTGCTGGGCCAGGCGGAGGGCAGCCGCGCGGGCGTCTCCAAGGGCGCCAACGCGAACCTGCTCTCGCGCGACGTGGACCTGCGCAAGCTGGGCCGCGGCCGCGTGTCCACGGAGGACGTCGCCATCCTCACCCGGCAGCTGGCCACGCTCTTGGGCGCGGGCGTCACCATCGTGGATTCGCTCAACGCGCTGGTGGACCAGGCGGAGAAGGAGCGCCTCAAGCGCGCCCTGTCGGACATCAAGCAGCGCGTGAATGAAGGCTCGTCCCTGGCGGACGCCTTCTCCCAGCACCCGAAGATCTTCCCCAGCATCTACGTGAACATGGTGCGCGCGGGTGAAGCCTCCGGCGCGCTGGACCAGGTGCTCCTGCGCCTGGCGGACTTCACGGAGAACCAGGCCAAGCTGCAGCAGAAGATCATCGGCACGATGATCTACCCCGTCATCATGCTGGCGGTGGGCGGCGGCATCCTGGTGCTGCTGATGGTGTTCGTCGTCCCGAAGGTCACGAAGATCTTCGAGACGATGCGCGCCACGCTGCCGCTCAACACGCGCATCCTCATTGGCGCCTCCAACCTCATGCAGGCGTGGTGGTTCATCATCATCCCGGCCTTCATCGGCGGCGTGATGCTGTTCCTGCGTTGGATCAAGAGCCCCAAGGGCAAGCCCAAGTGGGACCGCTTCACGTTGAAGGCCCCCATCTTCGGCAGCCTCGTGCGCCTGCTCGCCATCTCCCGCTTCGCGCGCACGCTGGCCACGCTGCTCAAGAGCGGCGTGCCCATGCTGGCCGCGCTGGACATCGTCAAGGCGGTGATGACGAACTCGGTGCTCGCGGACGCGGTGGAGAACGCCCGCGAATCCATCCGCGAGGGCGAAAGCATCGCCAACCCGCTCAAGCGCTCCGGCCAGTTCCCGCCGCTCGTGTACCACATGGTCGCCATCGGTGAGAAATCAGGGCAACTGGAGGACATGCTCCTGTCGGTGGCGGACTCCTATGAGACGCAGGTGAACGTGCGCATCGGCGCGCTCACCAGCCTCCTGGAGCCCATGCTCATCGTGGTGATGGGCGTGATGATTGCATTCGTCGCGCTCTCCATCCTGATGCCGATTCTGCAGGTGAACACGGCCATCCATTAGGTGGAGGGAGCTTCCGCGATGAACGACACGCTCGACCGGTGGATCCAGCGCGCCACGCTGACGGGGCTCCTGGCCCTGGCCGCCACGCTGGCGACGGTGGGGGCCACCCTCTACGCCCACCGCGACCCGCCCGCCTCCACGAGCGCGGGCACGCCTCCCTGAAGCAGCGCCCCCCCTGACATCCCGACACACCCATGGCGCGGTGGCTTGCCAGAAAGTCACCCGAAAGCTGGTGAAGACATGACGACGACGAACGCGAAGAAGCAGCAGCGCCGCAAGAACCGCGGCATGACCCTCATCGAGATCATGGTGGTCATCACCATCCTCGGGCTCATCGCGGCGGCGGTGGGCGTGGCCGTCATCCCGAAGCTGGAAGAGGCCAAGCAGGACACCGCGAAGCTGGACATCCGCAACATCCAGAGCGCGATGAAGCTCTACTACACGAAGAAGGGCTCCTACCCGGACACCGCGACGGGCCTCAAGGCGTTGGTGGACACCAACAACCTGGAGCGCATGCCGCTGGACCCCTGGGGCCGCGAGTACGTGTACATGAACGAGGGCGGCAAGCCCGTCATCACCAGCTACGGCGCCGACGGCAACCCGGGCGGCGAGGGCTCCGACGCCGACATCTCCTCCAAGGACCAGAACGCCCGGCAGTAACGGGCGTTTCCTGAAGCAAAGCCGCGCCTCCCGCGTGTTGTCGTAGGAATGCCCGTGATGACTCCCGAGCACACTTCCTCCCCGACGTCCGCGCGCGAGGCGCGAGCCGTTTCCAGCGGCCAGGCCCGCGCCCGCTCGCAGCGCACGGGCCGCCTGCTGCTGCTGGGCGTCTTCGCTGTCGCCACCCTGCTCGCGTTCGCGCTGGTGTGGGTCACCGAGGACAACACCCTCACGCCGACGCAGCGCCAGGCGCGCGAGCAGATCCGCCGCCTGGAGGGCTTCTTCAAGGCCTACCACCGGCTGATGGGCTCCTTCCCCACGCAGGCGGAAGGCTTCGCGCCGCTCATCGCCTCCAAGGTGCTGGACGGCACGCCGCTCGACCCGTGGGGCCACCCGTACGTCTACCGCATGGAGGGCAAGTCGGGCGCCGTGCTGTCGCTGGGCTCGGACGGCAAGCCCGGCGGCACCGGTGACGCCGCGGACCTCTTCAGCGGCGGCATCGTGGCACAGGAGGTGCAGCCTTGAAGCCGGCCATGTCCCCTGCTCCCGCCCGCCGCCGTCGTCGCGCCCCGCACGGCCTCACGCTGATTGAGATCTCCATCGCGCTGGCCATCGCGGCGGTGATGTTCGCCGCGGTGACCATTGGCATTGGCGCCATCACCGGCGCGAAGGCGAAGGGCAGCGCCACGGAGCTCGCGGGCGTCATCCGCTCGCTCTACGACTCGGCGGCGCTCAGCGGCCGGACGTGCCGGCTGGTGTTCGAAATCCCCGACCCGAAGCGTGAAGAGGCCACGAAATACCACGCCGAATGCGCCGCGGGCGGCGTCACCACCTCGCGCGACCGGGACGCGGCGCTCCGCGACGAAGCGCGCGACCGCGAGCGCGCCCGGAAGGACGGCAACAACGGTGGGGATACGCGCAAGAACTACACGCGCTCGGAAGGCTCGCAGCCGTCCGCGCAGGAACTGATGGACGAGGAGAAGAACCGCATCGAGTCCCAGTCCACCTTCTCCGCGTACACCGCGGAGGAGATCTCCCCCAAGACGCTCCCGGCGGGCGTGGCGGTGTCGGTGTGGACGCGGCAGCAGCGCGAGCCGGTGGAGAGCGGCGTGGCCTATCTCTACTTCTTCCCGCAGGGCTACACGGAGAAGGCCATGGTCTTCCTGCGCCAGGGTGACAACGCCTGGACGCTGGACGTGTCACCCCTGACGGGCAAGGTGTTCATCGCATCCGAGGCCCTGGAGGTGCCCCGCTCATGACGACCCCAACGCGAAGGCGCGGGGGCTTCACCCTGCTGGAGACGATGGTGGCCATGGCCATCCTCAGCGTCGCGCTGATGGCCATCTTCGACCTCAACTCCGGCGCGGTGGCGAACCACGTCTACACCAAGCGGCTCACCGTGGCGGCGCTCCTGTCCCGCTCGAAGATGACGGACCTGGAGCAGAAGCTCTACGACGACGGCTTCGAACAGGACGACGACGAGCAGTCCGGCGACTTCTCCGACGAGGGCTGGCCCCAGTTCAAGTGGCGCGCCCGCATCATCGCGCCCAAGACGGACGGCGTGACGCCGGATCAGCTCATCGGCGCCATCTTCAACCTGCCCATGGGCGGCGGCGACTCCGGCGACCCGCTGGGCGGCCTGGCCAGCCTCTTCGGCGGCGGTGGCGGCGACGGCAAGGGCGGCACGCCTCCCGGTAGCACCACCTCCGCCAGCCCCCTGGGCGCGGGCGCCATGAGCATGGCGCAGCCCATGTTCACGCAGATGGTGGACCAGCTCACCAAGTCCGTCCGCGAGGTGCACCTCACCGTGTACTGGAAGGAAGGCACCCAGGTGGAGAGCGTGGACGTGGTGACGCACGTCGTGTCCCTGGGGCCCGGCGGCGACCGCAACGGCGGCTTCACGCCCAACCCGGGCAGCACGGCGGGCGCGGAGAACCAGTGGGTGAACCCGCGCACCGGCCAGGTGGTGGACAACCCCATCCCCGGCCCCAACGGCCAGATGCTGGACCCGAACACGCGCGAGCCGCTGGTCAACCGGGCGGCCCAGCTGGATCAGCTCAACAGGAACATGGGCGGCCAGCAGGGCGGCGGCAACGGCAACACCGGCATCAACCCGCGCGGGCCGGGCGGCATCTTCGGCGGAATGCGCGGCATGCCGGGCATGCCTCGCGGCGGAGGGACCATCCGATGAAGCGGCGCATGCGTGGCTTCACCCTCATGGAGGTCATGGTGGCGGTGGGCATCACCGCCCTCATGGGCACGGTCGTCGCCCTGGCCTTCCAGACGGGCATCAACGCCAAGGAGGTCGTGGAGGGCGAGGCGGAGCGCTACCGCATGGTGCGCGTGTCGCTCAACCGCATGGCGCGCGAGGTGGGCTCCGCGTTCGTGAGCGACCGCTATGACTTGCGCCGCTTCCGCGACCAGAACGACCGGCCCACCAACTTCATTGGCGAGCGCGAGAAGCTGACCTTCACGACGTTCGCGCACCAGCGCCTGTACACGGACGTGAAGGAGTCCGACCAGGCGGTGGTGGAGTACTTCGTGGAGAACTCCTCCGAGCGCGGCGCCCGGCAGCGGCAGGACCTGAAGCGGCGGGTGAACCCCAACGTGGGGGACCGCATGGACCGGGGCGGCACCACGGACGTCCTCTTCGAGGGCGTCAAGGGCGTGGAGTTCGCCTACTGGGATTCCGACAAGAAGGAGTGGGACGACGAATGGGACACGCGGCGCACGGAGAAGAAGGACCTGCTCCCCACGCGCGTGCGCATCACCGTCATCGCCCTGGATGAGGCGGGCAAGGAGGCGCGCTACACCACGCAGGCGCGCATCGTGCTCAACACCACCCTGCCGAGGTTCAACTGATGGCCTTCCCCTTCTTCCAGCAGGCGTCCCGCCGGCGCGGCAAGGCGCGGACGGCCGTTCCCCAGGCTCCGGCGCAACAGCGCTCGCCCGCGCAGCGCAAGCACCGGCGCTCGCGCGGCGTGGCGCTCATCATCGCGCTCGTGTCCATCACGCTGCTCACGGTGGTGGCCACGGAGTTCGCCTACAACAGCCGCGTGGACCTGCAGCTCGCCGCCAACCAGCGCGACGAAGTGCGCGCCTACTACATGGCCCGCTCCGGCCTGTCGCTGGGGCGGCTCCTGCTTCGCTTCCAGAAGCAGGTGGACCAGACGCCCATCCCCAACCCCGCGAGCATCCTGGGCGCGCTGGGCGGCCTTACGGGTGGCGGCAGCACCGGAGGCGCCGGCGCGAACGCCTTCCAGCCGCAGTCGCTCAACCTCCAGCTCTGGAAGCTGGCGCGGGTGGACTGCCACATGCTCAAGGGGCTGGTGAAGAGCGACGGCGCGCAAGGCGAGGACGGCCGCCCCGTGGAGACGGAGCCCGTGGCGGTGGACCCCAACTTCCAGATGGAGGGCGAGGACGGGGAGAGCGCGGGCGCGGCCACGCAGATGGCGGCGCAGATGCAGCGCCGTTCTTTCGGCGGCTTCGAGGGCTGCTTCCTCGCGACCATCAGCGACGAGGAGGAGAAGCTCAACGTCATGCGCCTGAACACCGGCGGCGCGGAGTCCCAGGCCACCGCCGCGCGCATGCTGGACATGTTCGCGGACAAGCGCTTCGAGTTCCTCTGGCAGCAGGATGACGCCAACAAGACGCGCTCCACGCCCAGGGACACCATCCTCGCGCTGAAGGACTGGTCGGACGAGGACACCACCCAGTCCACGCTCAACGAGAAGGACCCCACGAACCCCTTCGTCTCGGGCTTCGCGGACGAGGGTTCCCCGTACAGCCGCTACGAACCGCGCTATGACGTCAAGAACGCGCGCTTCGACAGCCTGGATGAGCTGTACCGCGTGCATGGCGTCAACGACCGCTTCATGGCGGCCTTTAGAGACCGGCTCACGGTGTACCCGGACATCAACTCCAAGCCGAACGTCAACACCGACGACCCCATCATGCTGGGGCTGGCCATCATGTCCGCCGCGGACCCCAACCGGCCGGACCCGCGCCTGACGGACCCCGTGTTCCTCAACGAGCTCATCAGCCGCATCCGCGCCGCGCGCATGTTCAGCTTCTTCGGCATGTCGGTGTCGGACTTCGTGGGCGTCATCGAGCAGGCCGGCATCGCGGTCAATCCGCTCATCAAGGGCAACGTCCAGCAGAACCGCTACCTGGGCGACAAGAGCAAGACTTTCACCATCAAGTCCGTGGGAGAGGCGGGCAGCGTCCAGAAGACGCTCACCGCCGTCATCCGCCTGGACGACGGGCTGGGCAAGCTCGTGTATTACAGAGAGGAATAGCATGGCCCGCATTCTTGGCCTGGACCTGGGCAGCCACTCCGTGAAGGGGGTGGTCCTCACCTCCGGGACGAAAAGCAACTCCACCCAGGCCTACGCGGAGGTGCGCCGCGCGCAGGAAGGCGAGCGCGCGGACACGCTGCGCGCCGCGGTGGAGGAGCTGCTCGCGAAGATGCCGCAGGGGCACGTGGACCAGGTCGTCATCGCCCTGCCCGGCCCGTCCCTCACCACGCACGCGGTGAGCCTGCCCTTCTCCGACAGCAAGCGCGTGGAGGCGACGCTGCCCTTCGAGGTGGGCAGCCAGCTGCCGTTCGACATCTCGGAGGTCGTCTACGACTACCAGGTGGTCGGCCAGAAGGACACCGGCGGCAAGGAGAAGGCCGCGGACCTGCTGGTGGGCGTGGTGAAGAAGGAGGAGCTCCAGTCGCTGCTGGCGCTCCTGGGCGGCCTCCAGGTGGATCCGCGCGTCATCACCCACCCGGCGCTCGCGTACCAGAACCTCTTCACCCAGCTGCCCGGGCTCTTCGAGGGCATGAGTGAAGGCGGCCCCGTGGCGGTGGTGGACATCGGCCACGAGCGCACGGCGGTGGCCATTGGCCAGCCGGGCAAGGGCGTGGAGTTCGCGCGCACCTTCGCGGGCGGCGGGCGCGACCTGACGCGCGCCCTGGCCTCGGAGTTCCAGACGACGCTGCCGGAGGCCCACGCGTGGAAGGAAGCGCACGGCGCCATGGCCAGCGCCGCGCAGGGACCGGACGCCGAGCGTGCCGCGAACGCCTTCATCCGCGGCCTGCAGCCGGTGCTGCGCGAGCTGCGCCCGTCCTTCAAGGCCTTCGCCGCGCGCACCCGCCTGCAGGTCTCCGCGGTGGTGCTGTGCGGCGGCACCGCGCGGATGCCGGGCCTGGCCGAGCAGCTGTCCAAGGACCTGAACCTGCCGGTGCGCGTGCTGGCGCTCCCGGTGGACGCGACGGAGAAGATTGGCCCCCGGGAGACGCCGTCCGCGGCGCAGGCGTACGCGCTGGCCATGCGCGGCAACGCGGCCGGGGCGAAGGCGCCGCGCTTCAACCTGCGCCGGGGTGAGTTCGCCTTCAAGGGCGGCTACGACTACGTGAAGGACCGGCTGGGCCTCTTGGCGTCCTTCGCGGTGACGCTGCTGCTCCTGCTCATCGCCTTCGGCGTCGTGCGCAACACGGTGCTGGCGCGGCGCGAGGCGGAGGTGGACGCGGTGCTCTGCAAGACGACCCAGCGCATCCTGGGCACCTGCGAGACGAACTACGACCGCGCGCTGAACATGCTCAAGGGCGTGGAGAGCCCCGCCGCGGCGCTGCCCGCGATGTCCGCGGTGAACCTGCTGGCGGAAGTCACGCAGCGCGTCCCGCCGGAGGTGCCGGTGAAGTTCGACCGCATCCAGGTGGACCTGGACCGCATCATGCTCCAGGGAGAGACGGACAGCTCCAAGCAGATCGACACGCTCTCCGCCGCCTTGAAGGGCCACCGCTGCTTCAAGGACGTGAAGGAGGGCAAGGTGGAGAAGACACGCGACGGGCAGAAGGTGACCTTCCGCCTGGACGTGCAGGTGCAGTGCCCCGGCGAGACGCCGGCGGGAGAGACCTGACATGGGAAAGCTTCGAGAACTCTTCGCGCCCCTCCAGACCTGGTTCGAGCGGCTCTCCGACCGCGAGCGCAAGCTCGTGGCGCTGGCCGGCTCCGCGGTGCTGGTGTTCGTGCTCTTCGTCACCCTCTTCAGCTTCGCCAACAGCGCGCAGGGCTACCGCCGGCGCACGCAGGACAAGCTGGCGAAGCTGCAGGAGGTGCAGGCGCTGGCGACGAGCTACGGCCAGGCGCAGGCGGACCGTCAGAACGTGGAGCAGCAGCTCACCCAGAGCAACGTGCGGCTCATCACGTACATTGAAGACAAGGCCACCGCCGCGGGCCTCACCGTCCCCAACATGACGCCCAAGGGCGACGTGGGCGTGGGGGACGGGAAGATCATCGAAAGCTCCGTGGAGCTGACCTTCACGGACGTGGACCTGCGCAAGCTGACGGACTTCCTGCGCACGGTGGAGACGGGCCCGGGCATCGTGAAGGTGAAGTACCTGCGCGTGGAGCCCCGGCCCGCCACGGACACCCTGACGGCGTGGACGACCGTCGCGACCTACCGGATGAAGCAATAGCCCATGGCCACTGAATCCAAGACCGCCCGCTGGAAGCTCGTCCTGGGCTACACCGCCTTCGCGGTGGTGACATTCATCCTCTGCCTGCTCATCACCTTCCCGTACGACGCGGTCCGCTCGCGGCTGGTGACGGAGGCCGCGGCCCACGGGCTGGCGGTGCGCATGGACAGCCTGCGTCCCGGCCTGTCCGGCGTCACCGCCACCAACGTGCGGCTGAGCAAGCCGCCCACGCCGCTGGGCGCGGAGTCCGTCGCGGCGCTCGCCCGGGGTGAGTCCGGCGGGCTGGGTCCGGACGAGCTGGGCGATGCGCTCATCTTCGACAGCGTGGCCCTGCGCCCGTCCCTCTTCCCGCCCGGCGTGGTGGTGAAGATGAAGGGCATGGGCGGCACGGTGAACATCCACGTGGGCGGCCTGAGCGGCACGTCGCTGAACGTGGACGTGGACGGCGTGCAGGCCGGCGGCGGCAACCTGCCGAAGTACACGGGCGTGGACATGGAGGGCACCCTCAACGCGAAGCTCGCGCTCACGGCGCCGGGGACCATGATTCGCGGCCAGCCGGTGGACTGGTCCCAGGCGTCCGGCACGGTCGCGCTGGACACCCAGGGGCTCACCATCAAGGGCGGCAAGGCGGCCATCCCCATGGGCGGCGGCCCTGCCATGCCCATGGAGCTGCCGCGCATCGAGCTGGGAGAGCTGAAGGGCGACCTCCAGTTCGACAAGGGCATGGGCACGGTGCGGGATTTGAACCTCAAGAGCGAGGACCTGGAGGGCTCCGGCACCGGCACGCTGAAGCTGGGCCGCCGGCTGGAGTACAGCGAGCTGGGGCTCGACGTGCGGCTGAAGTTCGAGCAGGCCTTCCAGCAGCGGCTGGGCCCCCTGGCGCTCGCGGTGAACATGCTGCCGCAGGACCGGGACAACCCGGGTTGGCGCGGCGGCCGGCTCACCGGCATGGTGAGCAGCCCCCGCTTCGGGCCCAAGCGGTAGGCCCCAAGCGGTTGGATGGCGGGCAGGGTCGGTTCCGGCCCTCCCCCACCCCGCCCGGCCCCGGGTTGATGCCCGCGCACGCGCCGTGTAAAGCGCTGCGCGCGGCCCTGGGGTGTCCGGGCATGGGAGAGAGTTCGTAATGCCGGAGCTGGTGTTCTTCCGTCGAGGCGAGGAAGTGCTGCGGGTGGCGGTGGACCGGGCGCGGGTGGTGCTCGGCCGGGGCGACTCCAGCGATGTGGCCATTCCGGATCCGGAGGTGAGCCGCCAGCAGGTGGCCCTCCTGTGGGACGGCCAGAAGTGCCGCGTGGAGGACCTCTCCGGCAAGGGCACGAAGGTCGCGGGCGCGGTGGTGGAGCGCGCGGACCTGCCGGACGGCGCGGACCTCGAACTGGGCCAGTGGCGCGCGGTGTTCCGCCAGCACGGCGCCAGCGACGACGCGGACGCGGCCACGGAGGCGGGCAGCGCCACCGCGGTGCAGGGCCGCGACTCGCAGCGCTGGCAGGCCGCGCAGCTGCGCGTGAAGCAGGGCGGCACGGAGGCCGTGCACCGGCTCACCGGCGACAGCTTCACGGTGGGCAAGGACGTGGGCAACGACCTGGTGCTCCAGGACCGGTTCATCTCCGGCCGGCACCTCAAGGTGACTCGCCGGGACGGCGTCTTCCACGTCGTGGACCTGCGCTCCACCAACGGCACCTGGCTGGGGCCGGTGCGCCTGTTCGAGGCGGAGGTGACGCTGCCCACCACGCTGCGCGTGGGCGAGGCGGAGCTCATCCTGGAGACCGTGCCCGCGGCCAAGAAGGAGGCACAGGCCTTCCACGGCATCCTCGGGAGCGACCCGTCCGTGCGGCAGCTCACGGACCTCATCCAGCGCGTGGCGCCGTCCACCGCGGCCGTCACCATCCTGGGCGAGTCCGGCACGGGCAAGGAGCTGGTGGCGAACGCGCTGCACGCGTGCTCGCCGCGCGCGAACCGGCCGCTCATCCCGGTCAACTGCGCCGCCATCTCCAAGGAGCTGATTGAGAGCGAGCTGTTCGGCCACGAGAAGGGCGCGTTCACCGGCTCCGTGGGCGCGCGCAAGGGCGCCTTTGAAGAGGCGGACGGCGGCACGCTGTTCCTGGACGAGATTGGCGAGCTGCCCCTGGACCTCCAGGCGAAGCTGCTGCGCGCGCTGGAGAGCGGCGAAATCAAGCGCGTGGGCGCCAGCCGCCCGCTGCACGTGGACGTGCGCGTGGTGGCGGCCACCAACCGCGACCTGCTGGCGGCGGCGCGCGAAGGCCGCTTCCGCGAGGACCTCTACTACCGCCTGTGCGTCGTGCCCCTGCACCTGCCGCCCCTGCGCAACCGCCGAGGGGACGTGGTGGCGCTGTCGGAGCACTTCGTGCGCGCGTTCGCCCCTCGCGGCCAGACGGTGCGCTTCACGCCGGCCGCGCTGGACCGGCTCCAGCAGCACGCGTGGCCGGGCAACATCCGCGAGCTGCGCAACGTGGTGCACCGCGCGCTGCTCTTGCGCAAGGGCCCGTCCATCGACGCGAGCGACCTGTCCTTCGACCAGGAGGTCAACCGCGAGACGGGCATCACCGTGCCGGAGCTGCCGCCGGGCATGACGCTGGAGCAGATGCTGGAGAAGCTGGAGCGGCAGATCATCGAAACCGCGCTGCGCCGCTTCAACAACAACCGCGAGCGCGTGGCGCGGGAGCTGGGCCTCGCGCGCTCCACCCTCTTCAAGCGCCTGAAGGACTGGGGCCTGACGAAGCAGGACGAGCAGGAGTGATGTCGAAGGCGCTTCCGCCCTACCCCTGGTTTGCAGGGTGGGCGGAGTCGCCCCAGGCGGAGTGCGGCGCCGGGTGCGCTGGCGTGCGCAGGTACCAGGGCACGCTGACCACCACGAGGCGCCGCTCGCCGGACAACAGCAGCGCGCTGCGGAGCAACTCCGAGCGGCGGCCATAGAGCATGGCCCGGTACCAGCGCTTCTCCAGCAGCTCCGGCAGCACCATGGCCACGGTGCCGCCCGGCACCTCCGCGAGCAGCGCGTCCAGGTAGTCCCGCAGGGGCCACACCAGCACGCGGTACGGCGACCCCACGTGCACGAGCGGCGGCGGCTTCCGCCCGGCATCCTGGAGCGGCGCCTGGACGAAGCGCTGCCATTGCGCGTCCAGCGCCGCCTCGTCGGTGTCGCCGCTGCAGATGTGCACCGCGCGCACGTCATCGCTCAGCGTCAGCGCGAAGCGCAGCGCCGTCTCCGACGCGTGGGACCAGCGGTCCACGGGCACCACGGCGACAATCGGCGATGGGGGCGTCAGGAGCACGGGCCGCTTCAGCTCCGTCGCCTGCCGCGTGCGCGTGTACGCGGCGTGGACGCGTGACAGCACCAGCAGGCCCACGGGCACGATGACGAACGCGGCCCAGCCGCCGTGCATGAACTTGGACACGCCCACGATGCACAGCGTGAGCGCCGTCATGACCGCGCCCGCGCCATTGAGGACCCGGCGCCACCGCCAGCCCTCCTCCTCCCGGTGGCGCCCCCAGTGCACCACCATGCCCGCCTGGGACAGGGTGAAGGCCAACAGCGCGCCGATGGCGAACAGGGGAATCAGCCGGTCCGTGATGCCCTTGCACACGATGAGCAGCACGGCCGCGAGCGCGGACAGGGTGAGGATGCCGCGCGACAGGGCGAGCCTGCGGCCCCGGTGGGCGAAGCCCGGCGGCAGGTAGCGCTCGCGCGCCAGCACCTGGCAGACGAGCGGGAAGCCCGCGTAGCTGGTGTTCGCGGACAGCGCGAGCACGCAGAGGATGGCGGCCATGGCCACGAAGTAGAAGGCGCCGCGCCCCATCACCGCCGCGATGAGCTGCGACAGCACCGTCTGGTAGTTCGCGCCGTCGGGGTCCGTGGCGCCCACGCCGTACGCCCGGCATAACAGCGCGATGCCCAGCAGCATCGTCACCAGAACGCCCACGATGATGCCCAGCGTGGTGCGCGCGCGGCGGATGCACGGGTCGCGGAAGATGGGCACGGCGTTGCTGATGGCCTCCACGCCCGTCATCGCCGTGCATCCGCTGGCGAAGGCGCGAACCACGAGCCACGCGCCCAGGGACGCGGTGGGCACCTCCAGCGGCGGCGGCTGCTGCACGGGCGTCGCGTCACCGGTGGCCAGCTTGAAGAGGCCCACCGCCAGCACCACGCTCAACGAGGTGATGAAGAACCACGTGGGCACGACGAACACGGCGCCCGCCTCGCTGACGCCGCGCAGGTTCACCAGGGTGAGCAGCGTCAGGATGCCCAGGGTGATGGGCAGGGTGTGCGGCCTCAACGCGGGGAACGCGGACACGAGCGCGCCCGTGCCGGCGGAGATGCCCACCGCCACGTTGAGCAGGTAGTCCAGCATCAGCGCCGTCGCCGCGAGCAGCCCCGCGCCCTGCCCCAGGTTCCGCTTCGCCACGGTGTACGCGCCGCCGCCGCTCGGATACGCGGCGATGGTCTGCGCGTACGAGCTCGCGACGATCATCAAGAGCCCGACGATGGCGGCGGTGATGGGGAAGAGCAGCCACACCCCCGTGGCCCCCAGCGGGCGCAGCACGGTGAGCGCGGCCTCCGGGCCATACGCGGTTGAGGACAGCGCATCCAGGCCCAGGAGCGCCACGCCGGTGAGGACGCCCGCCTTCTCGTGCATCGCCTGGGCGCTGGTGAGCGGGCGGCCCAGGAGCAGGTCCATCAGGCCGTTGCCCTGGCGGCGCCGGGGCATGAACGGCCTCCTGCGTCCGTAGTCGGCCAGCTGAGCCATGGCGACGGTCCCCCTGGCCCGGAAGGTGCGCACCGGCTGTCCGGGCGAAAACACGGCCCCGGAGTCGCATGCCCTCCAGGGCAATAGACCCTTTCACGGGCCCATTCGTTTCACGGGAAGACACAGGAGACCGTCCGCCATGGGCCCGCACGCCGCCGTCCTCCCCTTCCCCACCCTGGATGATTTGTACGCCCTGCACCGTCCGCGGGCGCTGGCCATCGCCCGGCGCATCGTGGGGGACACAGACGACGCGGAGGACGTGGTGCAGGACGTCTTCCTGCGCCTGTCGCGGCAGCCACCGGGGCTGGATGGGCGCGCGACGTGGACCACCTGGCTGCACCGGGTGATGGTCAACAGCAGCATCAACTGGCTGCGCGCACGAAGGCGCCGGGAGCGACTGACGCACGCGCCCCAGGAGGCCGTGTCGCCCGAGGCCCACGCCATGGGCACGCAGATGCAGCAGCACTTCAACGAAGCCCTGGAGGAGGTGAACCCCCAGCAGCGGCAGGTGCTCTACCTGCGCGAGGTGCGCGGCCTGGGCTCCGCTGAAATCGCCCGGCTCCTGCGCATCCCCGAGGGCACCGTGAAGAGCGCCCTGCACCGCGGCCGCCAGCGCGCCCTCACCGTGATGGAGGAGCGCGGCCAGCGGCCGTGAGGCACGGAGTTGCTACTCGTCGCCCTTGCTGCCCACGAACTGGTCGCCCTTCTCCTTGAAGAGGAGGTTGAAGCTGGTGAGCGAGCCATAGACGCGGGTGATGTAGCCCTGCATCTCCGCCTTCTCCGCGTCCGTCAGCTTGGGGTGGGCGTTGAGCTTCTGCTCCAGCACGCGGATGCGGTCGCGCACCATCGTGACCTTGTGGAACAGGTTGTCGATGGGCATGTCCTTCGCCTGAAGCTCCGGGTTGCCCGGCACCAGCCGCACCGTGCCGCCCTCCCACTTGCCCGCGAGCGGCGGATCGCTCAGGCCCGCCGCCTCCCGGAAGATGTCCATCAGCTCTTCGCGCGTCATGTTCAGCCCTTCCAGGTCCACCACTTCGTGCGGATCCGCGCGGTGGCGCACCACCACGGGCGCCACGCTCCGCACGGTGCGGGTTCGCGTGCTCGAAACCACGGGCGCCGGGGCCGCGGAGCCCCGGGGCGCGTACTTGTCACAGATGGGCGCGGAGGGCGGGAACAGGCCGCGCGAGGTGTACACGCGGCACGGACCCACCCAGCCACGGTGATCCTCGGAGTGCGGACTCCAGAGCTTGCAGTTGCCGCACACCCGTTCATCGGGGCGGAAGGTGGGAAGAGGCCGGGGTCCCGCTCCCGCGTCCGACATGTCAGCGCGCCTCCTTGGCCACCGGCTTGCCCTTGCGGATGTTGAGCTCCCGCAGGAGCGCGTCCGCGTCCTCGACCTGGTCGAGCTGCCACAGCAGGTAGCGCACGTCCACGTTGACGTTCCGGGCCACGTCCGGATTGTAGCCGAAGTCGTTCGCGACGTTCTCCCACACGCGGTCGAAGTTCACGCCCACCAGCTGCCCCTTGCCGTTCACCGTGGGGCTGCCGGAGTTGCCGCCCGTGGTGTCCGCGTCCGCCAGGAAGTCCACCGGCACGTCCTTCAGCCGGGGGTCCGCCCACTGCCCGAACTTCTTCGCCGCCGCGGCCGCGCGCACCTTCTCCGGCGCGTTGAAGGGCTCCTCGCCGGTGTGCTTCTGCATCATCCCCGTCAGCGTCGTCTGCGGCAGGTACAGCGCGCCATCGCGCGGCGTGTAGCCCTGCACCTTGGCGAACGACACGCGCAGCGTGCTGTTGGCGTCCGGCGCAATGGGCTTGCCCGCCTGGGCCATCACCGCCTTGCGCCACGCCGGCCGCAGCCGGGAGGACGCGCCCTGACGCCGGTCGCGCGTGTCATCCAGCGCGGCCTGCTCCTTCGCCAGCTCCATGCCGAACGCCAGCAGCGGGTCGCGGCGCGCGGCGAGCTGCCCCACGGACTCGTCCGCCATCTTCAGGCGCTCCGCCAGGGTGAGCACCTTGGTGCCCGCGTACAGCGAGTCGATCTTCGCGGAGACGTCCTTCTCCGAGTACGTCTTGCCGAACGCGGCATCCACGGCCGCGATGCGCGCGTCCTGGGGGAGCGCCTGCGCGCGCTTCACGAACGCGTGCAGGAGCGCCTTGTCCGCGGCGAGGAAGAGGTTCTTCTGCTCGCGCTCCAGGCGGTCCTTGATGCGCGGCAGCTCGCGGTCCATGTACTCCGGGCGGCGCTCCAGGTCCGGCTTCGCGCGCTCCATGGCCAGCCGAGACACGGACGTGGCCAGCGCGGGCCCACGGGCCAGGCGGCCGGACATGTTCAGGAGGAACTCACGGTCGAAGGTCTTGGAGGACTCCTGCTGCTCCGCGAGCAGCGCCTCGCGGGCCTTGAGCGCGTCGCCCCACTTCGCGGCGTCCTTCTGCGCCCAGGCGACGGTGCCTGCTTCCGCGTCGCGCTGCTTCTCCACGATGTGGCCGCGCTTCAGGCCCGCCAGCTGGCCGCCCGCGTTCTTGTAGACGTTGTGCAGGCCCTTGAGCTGCGAGGCCACGGCGATCTTCCCGGCCGGGTCCTTCTCCCCTTCGGCCTCCAGGATGCGGATGGCCTCGCCCAGCACGTCGCGGATGCGCGGGTAGTAGCGCGCCTGGCGCTCCGCCATCTCGTCCGCGAGCAGCGTGCGGAAGGTGGTGCCCGGGTAGCCCAGCACCATCACGAAGTCGCCCGGCTTCACGCCCTCGGTGGACAGCGGGAAGAAGAACTCCGCCTTGTAGGGCACGTTCTTGTCGCTGAACGCCGCGGAGGCGCCGTCCGGCGCGGTGTACGCGCGGATGATGGCGAAGTCGCCGGTGTGGCGCGGCCACATCCAGTTGTCCTCTTCGCCGCCGTACTCACCCACGGCGCGCGGCGGCGCGTAGACCAGGCGCACGTCCTGCAGCTCCACCGCGTCCACCAGCGTGTAGTTCACGCCGCCATCGAAGGTGGCCACCTGGCAGCGGGTGGCGGGGCGCTTCTCGCACTCGGCCACCAGCTCCTTCTGCTTGCGGTCGATGGCCTTGTAGCGCGCGAGGTCGTCCGCGCCCTGCGGCACGGCGCCGTTGACCTCCGCCGTCACGTCCTTGAAGCCGCGAGGCACCTGCACGCGCGAGCCCTTGCCCGGGAGCTCCTCCGCCTGGCTCTTCGCGAGGAAGCCATTCGTGATGAGGTCCTTCTGCGGGGAGCTGTGCTCCTGGATGATGGAGAAGGCGCAGTGGTGGTTGGTGATGATGAGGCCGGAGGCGGAGATGAACGACCCGGAGCAGCCGCCGGTGTTCACCGTGCCCGCCAGGAGGCCCGTGCCCCGCTTGGGGTCCCAGAGCTTGCTGGGCGGCAGCTGGAGGCCCTGGGCCTTGAGCCAGGCAGGGCTCAGTTCCAGCACCTGCTGCGGGGTCCACTTCCCTTCCCCGGCGAAGGCCGGGGCAGCCACGAGCGAGAGGAGAAGGAGCGTCTTCTTCATGGTCTCCCCTCCCTACTCCGTCCGCCGCCCCGGCGCGACCGTTCCGGTGTCCGGGGCGCGCGTTTTCGCGGAAGATGGAACGCGCTTGGATGTTCCGGTGTCCAGGCAGGAGGGGACCAGCGATGCGGACCGCGAGCGGGGCGACACTGGATTTCGGAAGGCTGGCGCTGCTGCTCCTCCTGATGGGGGCGTCCTGGTATTTCTGGTATTCGCCGGTGCTCCTCCCGGTGAAGGTGCTGGTGGTGATGATGCATGAGACCGGGCATGCCCTCGCCACGCTGCTCGTGGGGGGCTCGGTGGACCGGGTGCACCTCCAGCTGAACGAAGGGGGCAGCTGCTTCTCCCGCCTGCCGCCCGGCGTCTTCAACCGCATCGCCGTGTCGTCCGCGGGCTACCTGGGCAGCGCGGTGGCGGGCGCGGGGCTGATGCTGGCCACCTTCCGCTTCCGGCTGGGCCGCGCGGTGATGGGCGCGGCGTCCGTGTGGCTGGCGGTGATGGGCTTCTTCTACGCGGGCGACCCGTTCACCCTGGCCTTCTGCCTGGGCATGGCGCTGGCCATGGGGCTGGGCGCGCGCTTTTTGCCCACGGGGCTGGTGGACGCGATCAACCTGTTCCTCGCGGCCTTCACGGCGCTCTACGTCGTCTTCGACCTGCGGGACGACCTGTGGAACAGCGCGGTGCGCGCGCAGAGCGACGCGGCCATCCTCGCCAGCGAGACGTGGGTGCCGTCCATCATCTGGGCGGCGCTGTGGACGCTCCTGTCCCTGGCGCTCCTGGGCGTGTCCGCCTGGTGGGCCCTGCACGCGAAGCCGAGCAGCGGCGTGAAGATGCCGCCCATGGCCCGCGCGCGGCGGGTGTGAGCGCGGAGCGGGCGCTCAGGTCCGCAGGTAGGCGATCACGTCGTCGTACGTGAAGGGGTGCTCGTAGATGTCCTCGAGGTAGTCCTCCGCCGGGTCCATCACCTCATGGTAGGTGTGCACCGGTGTGAGGCTCTTGGGGTAGCCGCCCAGCGACTGGTCCGCGTTCCAGTAGCCGAAGATGCCGAAGGCCATGGCCTTCATCCGGTCCGCGAACAGCTCCTGCGCATCATCCTCCGCGTCATCCCCGGGCCGCAGCAGGCAGACCATCTCGAACAGGCGGGCGGCCGTGTGCGAACGGCCCGTCTCCAGGGGCATGTTGAACTCCCGGGCCGTCCGCGTGTCCGGCGACTCCTCGTTGCGCGTGCCCGCTCCCTTGCGGCCCTGATCCCACTTCACCTGCTTCTTGTCGGCGTGGGGGTCGCCCAGGTAGGGCTGCAGGTCGTACTTGAGCACTGGCGTCCGCGTCCGCCCATTGTTGTCCCAGCGCTTGGGCCGGGGTGGGCTCCTGGGCCCCTGGTACGGATGGGGCACCAGCTCCTTGTGCGGTGACCACAGGAACCGGCTGTTGCCGTTCGGGCTGAACAGCTCCTTGAGGTCGTGGAGGATGGCGATGTTCTCCGCGACGCTGAAGTCCCGCTTGTCGTAGCTGAGGCTCACCCGGTCCTTGCTGCGGACGGAGTAGTCGTACAGCGGCTGCACCGTCAGGTTCATCACCAGGTTGATGGGGTTGTAGTTGCCTCCCAGCTTCTCCCACGGGCGGCGCTCATGGTTCGGATACGAGTTCGCCTCGTTGTAGCTGCCCGTCATGTTCGGCAGCAGGTTGAGCGGCGAGTACGTCGACACCACGTGGCTGATGGCGCCCTTCCAGCTGTCGTGGTCCCAGAGGTACTGCCCCAGGGCCCGGCGCAGGTCGTTCAGCGTCTCGCGCGTCGTCGCGTGCGTCAGGATGGCTTCGGCGTACTCCTGCTCCAGCTCCCGGTTGCGCTGACACCGGCTGTCGGATTCGAACACGAGGTGTTCGTGGAGCTCCCCGCGCGTCCGGAAGCCCTTCCAGTGCGCCTTGGACACGGTGTTCGTCATGCCGAGCGTGGGCTCGAAGGAGCCCAGCTTGGTGACCTTGCCGAAGTTCCACGGCTTGGATGCGATCCACGCCCGCAGGGTGTTCCGCATGCCGACCTTCGTCAGGTGCGGGAGGCGCGCGCGGTGATTCTGGGTCGCGTGCGTGTACGCGGCATCCGCCACCGCCACGGCCTCCGAGTCCTTCAGCAGGACCGAGTTGATCTCCACCGCCATCGCGAGCCTCCCGGGCAGACCCGGCGCCGCAGCCTATTCCACCGGGGAGGCGCCGTGCGCTGGGTGGACCGGGACTTCGCGGGTGTCGCGCCCGGCCCTACTTGCGCGGTCGCATCCGGAAGGCCACGAAGGACGCCATGTCCGGGAAGCCGAAGTACGGGTTCTTCTGGCGGATGGCCTCCATCTGGGCCACCGGCACGTCCGCGTAGTCGTGCCCGGGGTAGAGCCGCGCGGTGTCCGGCACCTTCGAGAGCACCTGCGACAGCGAGCGGTACATGTCCTCCGGGTTGCCGCCCGGGAAGTCGCACCGGCCGCACCCGTTGATGAAGACCGTGTCCCCGGACACGAGCGCGTCCTCCGCCAGCAGGCAGTGCGACCCCGGCGTGTGCCCGGGCGTGTGCAGCGCATGGAACGTGCGCGCGCCCACCGGCACCGCGTCGCCCGCCTTCAGGAGCTTGAGCGCGTCCCCACCCCGCTTGCGCAGGTCGCTGGAGAAGGCGACCTCCTCCGCCTGCGCGTACACCGGCACGTCGTGACGCGACAGCAGCTCATCAAGGCCGTTGATGTGGTCGCCGTGGCAGTGCGACACGAACGCGCCCACCACGCGCTTGCCGTCCTGCGCCACCGCCACCTCGATGGCCGGCACGTCCCACGCCGGATCCACCACCACCACCTCCGGGCCGTCCTGGGGACCCACGAGGTAGACGAAGTTGTCCATCGGTCCGAGCTTCAGCTGACGCACGTACGGTGTGGGCATGGTTGTCCTCCAGACGGCCACTCTACGCCCCAGGCTTGCCGCCCCGGGGCCAGTTCCCTTTGAATGCCACTTTTTGATGCCCCACGCCGTCAGGAGGTCTCCGTCCGTGAAGCGCCTGCCCACCCTGCTCGCCTGTTCGCTGCTGGCCAGCGCGAGCGCCTCCGCCGCGGGGCGGACCGCCTCCACGTTCCGCTACAAGCCGTCGCCGGACGACGAGCGCCCCGTCATCGTGGATGCCACCATCGGGCCCCAGGGCAGCGACTTCGCCATGCGCCTGAAGTTCAACAAGGACCCCTTCGGCGAGGAGTGCAAGCAGCGCTGCGCCAACATCACCCTCTTCCTGGACACCGACTCCAGCGTCCAGTCCGGCCTCCACCTGCCCGCCAACAAGGCCCCGGAGAACGGCGCCGACCTGGCGGTCGTCATCCAGGGCGTGCGGGAGTACAAGCGCCAGGACGCCCCCCCGGAGATGACCCTGCGCGTGAAGATCCGCCAGCTGAGCTCGGACGCCACCAGCGCGGACGGGGGTGAGCTGCTCGCGGACCTCAACCACCGGCAGGACCCGGAGCGCATCCAGACGGACGGCACCACGGTCTACCTGCTGGTGGACGCCACCAGCGCGCTCTTGCCCTCCGCCCGCAAGGTGCGCGTCATCTACCACCCGCCGGGGAGCAAGGCCCTCACCGCCACCATCAACGGGATGGCCGGTGGCGGCTCCGGCCGGGGCGTGCAGATCTTCAAGCGAGGCAAGGGCTGGGGCCGCGCCCCTGACGCGGAGGGCAAGAAGCCCCGCGCCAACGCCGACGGCGACAACGGCTAGTCCAAGCAGCCCGCCAGCCAGGCCCGGCCCCTACTCCCCTCGGAATTCCGGGGGGTTGGCGGTGGGTTTCAAGCAGGCAGAGGACTGTACGGACGTGCAGAAGTTTCGGGCTGGAGCCGACGCAACCACCCGAATTCGTTCTCAATGTCAGAGGCCCATGGTAGTCCCGCCCATCTGACGTCGAGGGTCCGACCCGACTGGTAGTCGCAGCGCGCACGGCTTGCCGCCCGCGCGCCGCGTCACGCCCGGCCGGTCGGCCCGTGTGAAACCCATCTGGATTCCATGACCATGCTCGCAGAAGCCGATACGAAGTCGCGCAAGAAGCAGGGAGGCCCGGCAGGGGGCGGAGGAAAGGGAGGCGGCGGCGGGGCCGGCGCCGGTGGCGGGGACGGCCTGCCCGCGGGCCTGGCCGAGGAAGCGCGCCGCCGCTACCTGAACTACGCCCTGTCGGTCATCACCTCGCGCGCCCTGCCCGACGTGCGCGACGGCCTCAAGCCGGTGCAGCGCCGCATCCTCTACGGCATGTGGAACGACCTGAACCTGTCGTTCGACACGAAGTACCAGAAGTGCGCGCAGGTGGTCGGCGCCATCATGGGCCGCTACCACCCGCACGGCGACACGGCCATCTACGACGCGCTCGTGCGCATGGCGCAGGACTTCTCCCTGCGCTACCCGCTGGTGGACGGCCACGGCAACTTCGGCTCGCTGGACGGCGACTCCGCCGCCGCCTACCGCTACACCGAGTGCCGCCTGGAGAAGCTGGCCACGGAGCTCCTGGGTGAGCTGGACAGCAAGACGGTCCGCTTCCGCCCCAACTACGACGGCACCCGCGACGAGCCCGTCGTCATCCCGGCGCGCGTGCCGCAGCTGTTGATGAACGGCACCACCGGCATCGCGGTGGGCATGGCCACCAACATCCCGCCCCACCACCTGGGCGAGCTGGTGGACGCGCTCCTGGCGCTCATCAACGACCCGGAGCTGCAGACCAAGGACCTGCTCAAGTGGATCAAGGGGCCGGACTTCCCCACCGGCGGGCAGATCCTCAACGACAAGAAGGAGCTGCGCGAAATCTACGAGACGGGCCAGGGATCCGTCCGCATCCGCGGCGAGTACAAGCTGGAGGAGATGAAGCGCGGCGGTCAGATGATCGTCGTCACCTCCATCCCATACACGGTGAACAAGTCCACGCTCGTCGCGAAGATTGGCGAGCTGGTGCGCGACCGCAAGCTGCCCCTCATCACCGACGTGCGCGACGAGTCCACCAAGGACGTGCGCATCGTGCTGGAGGTCAAGAAGGACGCCAACCCCGAGCTGGTGATGGCGTACCTCTACAAGCACACGCCCCTGCAGACGAACTTCGGCGTGAACCTGACGTGCCTCGTGCCGTCGGAGAACCCGGACGTCGGCACGCCCAAGCGCTTGGACCTCAAGTCCATCCTCCGCTACTTCCTCGACTTCCGCCTGGAGATCGTCACCAAGCGGTTCGAGCACGAGCTGGCGGAGCTCAAGCGGCGCGTCCACATCCTCGAGGGCTTCGAGAAGGCCTACGACGCGCTGGATGAGATCATCCGGATCATCCGCCAGTCGGAAGGCAAGCAGGACGCCGCCCAGAAGTTGATGACGCGCTTCAAGATGGACGAGCTCCAGGTGGACGCCATCCTGGAGATGCGCCTCTACAAGCTGGCCCGTCTGGAGATCCTCATCGTCCAGAAGGAGCTCAAGGAGAAGCGCGCGGAGATCAAGCGCATCGAGGGCATCCTCAAGGACGTGAAGAAGCGCTGGGCCGTCATCCACGACGAGCTGACCGGCCTCAAGGCCGCGTACACCGACAAGCGCCGCACGCGCATTGGCGGCGCGGGCGCGGAGGAGATGGAGTTCTCCGCGGAGGCGTTCATCGCGGATGAGGACGCCCACGTCGTGATTACCCGCGACGGGTGGATCAAGCGCGTGCGCGAGGTGAAGGACCCGTCCACCACCCGCCTGCGTGAAGGCGACGCGGTGATGGCGGTGCTCGCCGGCAGCCTGAAGGCGAACCTGGTGCTCTTCAGCAACTTCGGCACCGCCTACGTCACCCGCTTCAACGACGTGCCGGCCTCCACCGGCTACGGCGACCCGGTGCAGAAGCTGTTCAAGTTCGACGACGGCGAGCGCGTGGTGGGCGCCCTGTCCCAGGATGCCCGCCTGCCCCAGCCGGAGAAGCTGGTGGCGGTGACGCGCCAGGGCCTGGGCCTGCGCTTCCTCCTGGCGCCGCACACGGAGGTGTCCACCCGCGCCGGCCGCCGCTACGCGAAGACGGGCGAGGGCGATGAAATCATCGGCACGCAGCCGGTGGGCGACAAGGACCTGCTCGCCGTCCTCACGGAGAAGACCAACGCCCTCGTCTGCAAGGTGGCGGAGGTGAATGAGCTGGCGGGTCCCGGCAAGGGCGTCCAGGTCATCAAGGTGGACGCGGGCGACAAGGTGGTGGACTTCCTCGCGGCGCCCGCCAGTCAGAAGGACGCCGTGCTGGAGTTCGAGACGCAGAAGGGCCGCAAGCTGCACCTGTCACCGGCGAAGTTCAGCGTGACGGGCCGCGGCGGCAAGGGCCACGAGATGTCCAAGCGCGACACGGTGAAGGAGGTGGCGCGTCCCGTCACCTTCGTGCCGCTGCCGGAGAAGAAGGAGTAGCGGGAAGGCCATGGCGACCAAGAAGGAAAGCTACACAGGCGCGGACATCCAGGTCCTGGAAGGCCTGGAGCCGGTGCGCAAGCGCCCGGCCATGTACATCGGTGGTACCGACAGCACGGGCTACCACCACCTCCTCTGGGAGATCGTCGACAACTCGGTGGACGAGGTCATCAACGGCTTCGCGTCCCTCATCGAAGTCACGCTCCACAAGGGCGGCAAGTCCATCACCGTCGTGGACAACGGGCGCGGCATCCCCGTGGACATGATGCCCAAGCACAAGAAGCCCGCCGTGGAGGTCATCCTCACGACGCTGCACGCGGGCGGCAAGTTCGAGCAGGGCAACTACATCCACTCGGGCGGTCTGCACGGCGTGGGCAGCTCCGTGGTGAACGCGCTCACCAGCAAGCTGCTCATCGAAATCAAAAAGGACGGCAAGCGCCACGTGCAGTCGTACGCGCGCGGCAAGGCGACCAGCCCCCTCAAGGTGGAGGGCCCGGCGCGCGGCACCGGCACGTCCATCACCTTCGAGCCGGACGCCGAAATCTTCGGCGAGAAGCAGAAGTTCGACGCGGCCCTGGTGCGCGAGCGCCTGGAGGCGAAGAGCTACCTGCACAAGGGGATGACCGTCGTCTGGAAGGACGAGACGGCCACGCCCGCCGTGTCGGAGACGTTCAAGCACGACGGCGGCATCGCCGAGTACCTCACCAAGGTCGTGTCGGAGCGCCAGAAGCCCATCGTCCCCGCGGGCAGCACGCCGTTCTACTTTGCGCGCGACAACGAGGTCCGCCTGGAGGTGTCGCTGGCGTGGACGGAGGCCACGGACGAGCACATCCGCTCGTACGTCAACGGCATCCCCACGAACCTGGGCGGCACGCACGAGGCGGGCTTGAGGGCGGCCATCGTCAAGGCGATGCGCAACTACATCGAGACGCACGGCCTGACGCCCAAGGGCGTGTCGCTCACCGCGGAGGACATCCGCGAGGGCATCACCGCCATCCTCTCCGTGTACGTGGTGGAGCCCCAGTTCCAGGGGCAGACGAAGGGCCGCCTCAACAACCCGGAGACGACGGCGCAGGTGGACGGCGCCGTCCGCCCGGTGCTGGAGAAGTGGTTCAACGACAACAAGTCCATCGCGGAAGCGCTGCTGGCGCGCATCATCCTGGCCGCCCGCGCGCGTGAAGCGTCCCGCGCGGCCTCCGCCGCCATCAGCCGCAAGTCCGCGGTGAGCCACCGGCTCAACCTCCCCGGGAAGCTGGCGGACTGCTCGTCCACGGACCCCGCCTCCAGCGAGCTGTTCATCGTGGAAGGTGACTCCGCAGGCGGCTCCGCCAAGCAGGGCCGCGACCGGCGCACCCAGGCCATCCTCCCCTTGCGCGGCAAGGTGCTCAACGCGGAGCAGGCGTCCACCGACAAGGTGGCCACCAACAAGGAGCTCCAGGACATCGTCAGCGCGCTGGGCTGCGGCATCGGCTCCGACTTCGACATCACGAAGCTGCGCTACGGCCGCGTCTTCCTGCTGATGGACGCGGACAGCGACGGCCACCACATCGCCACGCTGCTGCTCACGTTCTTCTACCGGCACCTGCGGCCGCTGATTGAAGCGGGCGCCGTGCACATCGCCCAGCCGCCGCTGTACCGGGTGGACATTGGCAAGGAGACGTACTGGGCCCTGGACGAGCCGGACCGCGACCGCATCATCCGCGAGAAGGCCCGGGGCAACGCCAAGCCCAACATCATGCGCTTCAAGGGTCTGGGCGAGATGACGGCCGACGAGCTGAAGCAGACGACGCTCGACGCGAAGAACCGCATCAGCCTGCGCGTCACCATCGACAACGCGCTGGAGACCGACCGCATCATCAACGACCTGATGGGGAAGGACGTCTCGGCGCGTTACAAGTTCATCACCGAGCAGGCCGGAGAGGTCCAGGAGCTGGACGTCTGAAAAAGCGGGAGTCCCCGCACACCCGGGATGGGCGCTTTTCCGTCCCGGGTGTGCATTGGTCTTCCGGCCCGCGGGTCGGCTAGCATCCGCCGAATCGTGAACACCACCCGCCTTGCCCTGACTGTCGCGCTCGCCTGCGTGCTGAGCGCTCCCGCCGCCGACGCCGCCACCAAGCGGAAGTCCGCCGCGAAGAAGAAGCGCCCCGCCGCCACCAAGAAGGTCCCCGCGGCCGTCCCCGAGGACACCTTCACCCCGCCGGAATCCGCGGAGCCCGAGTCGGACGCGCCAGTGGCCCCCAAGGCGGCCGCCCCCGCGCCCCTCGCCCCGGTCATGCCCGCCGCTCCGAAGAAGGTGGTGGATGCTCCGGCCCCGGCGGTGCGCCCGGCCCCGGCCAACGCGGTGGCCATCTTCGGCGTGGCCCGCCAGCCGGCCGCGACGGACTCCGCGGCGAAGCTGGAGGACACGCTCACCCGGCGGCTGGGCAGCGCGGGGGACGTGCAGTTCGTGGACCTGGCGACCGCCTTCCCGCCCCCGGAGCCCCAGGGCAACCCCCGCGGTGACGCCCTCTTCGACGAGGGCCGCGCGGCGTACGACAACCTGGACCCGGACGCCGCGGCGGTGAAGTTCAAGGCGGCCGCGGAGGCCTACGTGCAGCGCCCCGGCGACCTGCGCCCGGAGAAGCTGGGGGAGACGTACCTCTTCCAGGGCGCGTCCCAGCTGCTCAACGGCGACGTGGCGGGCGCGAAGGCGGCCTTCACGAACGCGCTGCTCGTGGAGCCGTCGCTGAGCCCGGACGCGGGCCTCTTCGGCCAGGACGTGCAGCGGGTGTTCTCCGAGGCGCAGAGCGAGCTGAACGCGCAGCCGCAGGGCACGCTGGTGGTGACCACCCAGCCGCAGGGCGCGCGCGTGCTGGTGCGCGGCCGCGACGTGGGCACGACGCCGCTGGCCGGCGCGAAGCTGGCCCCGGGCCGCTACCCCGTGCAGGTGGTGCTGCCGGGCTACGCCCCGTTCGCGACGTACGTGGAGGTGAAGCCGTCCGCCCCCACGGAGCTGAAGACGAAGCTCGGCTCCGCGCCGGGCCTGTCCGCGCTGCGTGACGCGGCGACGAAGGCCGGCACGGAGGCCGCCTTCGACGCGGACGGCACGCCGCCGGAAGTGGGCGCCATCGCCGAGCGGCTCAACGCGCGCTACGTGGTGCTGGCGGCCACGTTCCAGGACAAGAAGGGCCGGCTGCACGGCGAGGTGCAGGCGTGGGACGTGCGCACCAAGAACCGCCTGCGCGGCGTGGAAGTGGACTTCGGCAAGCGCGACGGCAAGGGCAGCGCGGACTTCGCCGCGGACCAGGTGCACACCTTCCTCACCGGCGCCGCGCTGCCCCAGGGCCGCGAGGACTCGAAGGAGCCGCTCGTGTCCAGCGACTCCGTGCTGCGCAAGCCCTGGTTCTGGGCGGCGGCGGCGGGCGTGGCGGCCGTGACGGCGGGCGTGGTGTACGTGGCCACCACGGACCGCGGCCCCGGCTTCAACCCGGTCAACGGGCTGCCCGGTGGAATTTCCTTCTAGTTCCGGCGTCAAGCGCACAGGACTCCTCATGAAAGCCCTTCCGCTCGCGCTCGTGCTGCTGCCCGCCCTGGCGCTGTCCGCCTCGTCGTCCCAACCGGGCCGCATCTCCGCGCTGCTCATCCCCATGGACCCGTCGTCCGAGTCCTCGGGGGTGCAGATGGAGAGCTACATGAACGACGCGCTCGGCAACTTCGCCAGCTACGCCGTGCGCAAGCCGCGCGACCTCTTCGGTCTGCCGGACGACCCGGCCGCGCAGGCGTCCTTCCAGCGCGCGAAGAAGGGCTACGAGGAGAGCGTCAAGGCCTTCGAGGCGCGCGAGTACGAGGACGCGGAGCGCAAGGTGCGCGCCACCCTCAAGGAGCTGGACGGCTCCGTCGCGGCCATGACGTCCTGCTTCCCGCTGTGCGACGCCCTGGCGCTGCACGGCGCCATCCTCCAGCTGCGGGGCGACGTGGAGGAGGCGAAGCTGCTGCTCATCGACCTGATGGCGCTCAACCCCACGTTCGAATTGAACCCCAAGCGCTTCAGCCGGGAGTTCATCAGCCTGCGCGTGCAGGTGGCGACGAGCCGCACCTCGCAGCTGCGCGGCAGCGCCACCTTCAAGTCCCGGCCCGCGGGCGCCCGCGTCTACCTGGACGGGGAACCGGTGGGCTACACGCCGCTGACGCTGCCCACGCTGCCGGTGGGCAAGCACCTGGTGCGCATGGAACGGCCGGGCTTCCGCCAGTTCGGGCAGATCGCGGAGGTGACGCCGGACGACGTGGACGTCGTCGCCTCGCTGGTGCCCACGGCCACCTACAAGGCCTACGACGCGCAGCTGGACAAGGTGATTCCGGACGTGTCGCGCGGCAGCGACAAGCCGGCCAACGCCGTCGTCTCGCTGGGCAGGTCGTTGAGCCTGGACCGGGCGATGGTGGGCACCGTGCGCGTCATCCCGGAGCGGGGCACGGAGCTCGCCGTGGGCCTCTTCGACGTGAAGAGCGGCAAGCGCCTGGGCTCGCGCAAGCTGGTGCTCCAGGGCGACGAGTACGGCCAGCTCAAGTCGGAGATGGAGCGGGTGGTCAACCAGCTCCTCAACAGCGAGGGCGAACAGGTCCAGAAGAAGCGCGACCCGCTGGACAACCGCAGCGGCTCGGAGGACTGGGGTTCGGAGGACCGCGGAGGCAACTCCCGACAGTCCGTCAAGAAGCACTCCGGGGATGATCCGCTGGACGACGTGTCGGGTACCGAGGACTGGTGACACGCGGCGCTTGTCCCGGGACGGCTCGCACCTAGAGTCCCGGGCCGTATGCGCCACCTGCCGCTGCTCGCCCTCCTCCCCAGCCTCGCGCTTGCCCAGACGGGCGCCGTCGACGGAACCCCCGTCCCGCCCCTGGGCGTCACCCTGCCGCCCACCAACGCGGCGCTCATCGACGAAGCCCCTGCCCTGTCGCTCAACCCCGCCGGCCTGGGGTTCCAGGACGCGGGGCAGCTCTTCTACCTCCACGAGCGAAACCTCCAGTCCGACTCCGTGGGCGACGCCGTGTTCCTGGGCACGCGCCTCCTGGGCCTGGGCGCGGGCTTCTCCCTGGAGTGGATCCGCGGCGAGAACACGCCGGACTACCGCAAGACGTCCTTTGGCCTGTCGCTGGGGCCTCGCACGCTGCAGCTGGGCGCCGCGCTGCACGACTTCAGCAGCTCGGATGACCGCCGCATCAGCGGCCTGACCAGCTGGGACGTGGGCCTCACCGCGCGCCCCTTCCGCTTCCTGTCGCTGGCCGCGGTGGCCAAGGACCTGAACGCGCCGGAGCAGGACGGCCTCAAGCTGTCGCGCCGCTACAACTTCGGCCTGGGCCTGCGCCCGCTGGGTGAGCGCTACACGCTGGGCGTGGACTGGCTCTTCGCGGAGGGAGGCTTCCGGGAGGGCCTGGCCACGTACACGCTCCAGGCGGAGGTGGTGCGCGGCCTGCGGCTGAGCGGCGGCCTGTCCCACGGCTTCGTCAGCGGCATTCCCCTGGCGCTCCAGCTCGCGGCCACGGTGGACCTGGGCCACGCGGGCCTGACGTACGCGGCGGGCGGCGCGGGCAACGGCCTGGACCACGTGCTGCAGGTGCGCCTGTCCTCGGAGCGCTACCGCGCCCTGCATGGCGGCGGCGGCGTGGTGGCGCTGCTGGATTTGGACGACATGCTCGCGGGCGGCGTGAGCCCCGCGCTGGCCATCCTGGGCGTGAGCGAGACGGACCCGTACCTGCGCCTGATGAAGTTCCTGGACCTGGCCACGCGCGACGAGCGGCTCAAGGGCGTGGTGGTGAAGATGGAGGGCCTGCCCGGCGTGGGCTGGGGCACGGCGGAGGAGCTGCGCCAGTCGCTCCTCAAGCTGCGCGAGTCGGGCAAGAAGGTCGTGGTGGTGATGCTGTCCGGAGATGACCGCAGCTACCTGGTGGCGTCCGCGGCGGACAGCGTCTACGCGCTGACGGAGGCGTCGCTGCCCATCAACGGCCTGTCCGCCACGGTGACGTCGCTGGGCGGCACCATGGAGAAGCTGGGCGTGACGTGGGACGTGGCGCGCGTGGGCGAGTACAAGACGGCGATGGAGCAGTTCACCCGCTCCGACATGAGCCCCGCGGAGCGCGAGACGCTGGACGCGTACCTGGACTCCCAGGTGACGCACTACGAGAAGGCCGTGGAGGCGGGGCGCAAGCTGCCCCCGGAGCGGCTGCGCGCCGCGTGGGCCCAGGGCATCCTGTCCTCCAAGCGGGCGCAGACGGCGGGCCTCCTGGACGGCGTGGTGTCCGCGACGGAGCTGGACGCGCGCGTGGCGGAGTGGTTCCCGGGCATGCGCTTCCACCCGACGTACTCGCCGCGCGATGAGCGCGAGGACCGCTGGGGCCTGCGCCGCCGCATCGCGGTGGTGCCGGTGCTGGGCGACATCACCGGGGGCCGCAGCCGCGAGGACCCGCTGGGCTTCGCGCGGCTGGCGGGCGCGGAGACGGTGGTGCGCGCGCTGGAGGAGGCGCAGGAGGACCCGTCCGTGGTGGCCATCATCCTGCGCGTGGACTCCGGCGGCGGTGACGTGCTGGCGTCGGACCTGATGTACCGCGCGGTGCTGGAGGCGAAGAAGCACAAGCCCGTCATCGCCTCCATGGGCGACGCGGCGGCCTCCGGCGGCTACTACGCGGCGATGGCCGCGGACGAGGTGCTGGCGGAGCCCACCACGCTGACGGGCAGCATCGGCGTCTTCTACCCGAAGCCCGCGCTGGAGGGCCTGGGCACGAAGCTGGGGGTGAACCAGGAGACGCTCAAGCGCGGCGACATGGCGGACCTGCTGGAGTGGTGGAAGCCGTGGACGCCCGAGCAGCAGGCCGCGGTGCAGACCTGGGTGGACGACTCCTACGACACGTTCATCACGGAGGTCGCCCGCAGCCGGAAGATGGACAAGGCGAAGGTGGACGCCGTGTCCCGCGGCCGGGTGTGGAGCGGCAAGGACGCGCTCGCCCGGGGGCTGGTGGACGGGCTGGGCGGCATGCCGGAGGCCATCGCGTCGGCGCGCAAGCGCGCGAAGGTGGCCCCCTCGGAGGAGCTGGACCTGGACGTCATGGGGGACGCGCGCGGCTTCCTCTCCGGGCTGGGCGGAGAGCCCGGCGTGCACGCGCTGGCGGGGGTGCTGCTGCCCGCGCTGCCGGAGCGCCCGCCGGAGGCCCTGTCCGTGCTCGCCCGGGAGGTGGGGCTGGGTTCGCCCGAGCTCCTGCGCCCCGGCCTGAAGGCCATGATGCCCTTCCGCGTGCGCATCCGCTGAAAGGCCCCCGGGGAGGTCACCCGGTGGACAGCCCACGCACACGGGCGGCGAAAATGCGGGCGCCCCATCCGGGCGCTCTGTTAGGGTGTTGAGTGCCTCCCGGCCGGCGCTAGGGCCGTCGGGGGGTTTCAGGAACCGGCGGTTTCGGCCTTCTCGCAGGCCCCGCGTCCGGCTTCCTGTCCCAAAACCTGCTTCCTGACGTCCCCGGCGGGCCCGCTCACGGCCGCCGCCCTCAAAGGGCCGTCACGCGTGGAGCCCCATGAGCGAGAATTCCGACAACCCCGAGACCCGCAACCCGCCGCCCCCGCCCGCGGCCGCCCGTCCCCCTCCGCCCCCCGAGGCGGACGACGACGGCGGTGACGACGAGGGCGACGAGGGCCCCGACGAGGGTGAGGCCTCCGCGGGTGGCGCTGCCCAGAACGGCGCCCCCGGAGCCCCCGGCCAGGGAGGCCGCCGCCGTCGTCGTCGCCGCCGCCGCCGTGGCGCGCAGGTGCACTTCACCCCGGAGGGCCAGGCCTACCGCATGACGGCGGGCCCGGACGGCCAGCAGGTGCAGGTCTTCCTGACGCCGCAGGAGCTGGAGCAGTACCGCCAGCGCCAGGCGCAGCAGCAACAGCAGCAGCCCCAGGGCGGCGGCCAGCCGCAGGGCCAGGAGAACCGCCCGCAGGACGGCGGGCAGCCGCAGCCGCGGCATGAGCACCCGCGCCATCAGCAGCAGCAGCGCGGCGGACACGCCCAGGGCGCGCCGCAGCAGAACCTGGCGCCCGTGGAGGGCGTGCTGGACACGGAGGCCAAGGGCCCCAACGCGTTCCTGCGTCAGGTGAAGCGCAACCTGCTGGCGTCCCCGGACGACCCGGAGCTGCCGAAGAACCTGGTGCAGAAGCTGCGCCTGCGGCAGGGCCAGTACCTCACCGCGTTCGCGCAGATGCGCGGCCACAAGGGCGTCATCCAGAAGGTGGACACGGTGGACGGCCGCCCGCTGGACGGCGCGCCCCGGCTGCCGCACTTCGCGGACCTCACCTCCGTGGACCCCACCGAGCGGCTGAAGCTGGAGAACGGCCACAAGGAGATGGTCACGCGCGTGTTGGACCTCATCGCGCCCATCGGCAAGGGTCAGCGCGCGCTCATCGTCGCCCCGCCCAAGACGGGCAAGACGATCATGCTCCAGCGCATCGCGCAGGCCATCATCCAGAACCACCCGGAGTGCCACGTCATGGTGGTGCTCATCGACGAGCGTCCGGAAGAAGTGACGGACATGCGCCGGAGCATCAAGGCGGAGGTCATCGCCTCCAGCTCCGACCGGCCCACGGGTGACCACCTCAAGGTCGCGGAGCTCGCGCTGGAGCGCGCCCGCCGGCTGGTGGAATCCGGCAAGGACGTGGTCATCCTCCTGGACTCCATCACCCGCCTGGCGCGCGCCTACAACAAGGAAGTGGACAGCTCCGGCCGCACCATGACGGGCGGTGTGGACAGCCGCGCCCTGGAGCGCCCCAAGCGCATCTTCGGCGCCGCGCGCGCCACGGAAGAGGCGGGCTCGCTCACCATCATCGGCACGGCGCTCATCGACACCGGCAGCCGCATGGACGAGGTGATTTTCGAGGAGTTCAAGGGCACGGGTAACTCCGAGGTCACCCTGGACCGCCTGCTCGCGGAGAAGCGCGTCTTCCCGGCCATCAACATCGCCCAGTCCGGCACGCGCAAGGAGGAGAAGCTCTTCACCCTGCGCGAGTACGAGAAGGTGAAGAAGCTGCGGCAGATGCTCTTCTCCGTGAAGCCGGTGGAGGCCATGGAGGCGCTCGTCAAACGGCTCGGCCGGTACACCTACAACGACGAGTTCTTCGACGAGTTGTAGGCCCCGGCTGCCCGCGCGGGGGTGGTGTGGCGAGCCCTGGATTGCGTAAGGTGAGCGCATGATTCAGGGCTCGGGCCGCTGCCACTACCACCCGGACCGCGCGGGCCTGGGCGTCTGCGTGGAGTGCCGGCGCGTCATCTGCCGCGAGTGCACCACGCAGTTCGAGGGCATCAACCGCTGCGCCAGCTGCCTCGACACGCGCCGCAAGGCGCTGGAGGGGCCGCCGCCCCGGCGCGAGTGGAGCGTGGCGCACGTGGTGCTGGCGCTCGTGGGCGTCGTGCTCGTGTGGGGCGGCGTCCTGTTGGCGGCGCACGCGGTGGGCTAGCGCGATGGCCGTCTCCGCATTGGAATTGCGCCCCCGGGGTCCGGTGGCCTTGATGGACGCGGCGCTGCGCCTGTGCGCGCGCGACGCGGGCGTGTGGGCGCTCACGCTGCCGGGTGGCGCGGCGGTGGTGGCCGCGCTGCTGCACCTGTTGGACGCCGTGGAGCATGGGCGCTCCCCCACCCTGCCCGCGCTGTACGTGACGCTCGCGTGGTTCCTGCGGGGCGTGGGCCAGGGCGCGGCGTGCCACTACGTGCAGGAGGTGCTGCTGGGCGCGAAGGCGGAGCCGTCCGTGCGCCAGTCCCTGCGCGCGGCGCTGGCGCGGCTGCCCAGCCTGTTCATTGCCGTAGCGTACCTGGCGTTCTTCAACGTGCTGACGCTGACGTTCTCGCTGGGCATCGCGCTGTTCCTCCTCTCCGCGCAGGGCGTGGGCTACGCCGTGACGATGCAGGGCCGGGGCAGCCCGCTGAAGCTGTACGCGGTGGGCTCGCGGCTGTTGGGCCCGTCGCGCGGGACGGCCACCGCGGTGCGCTGGCTGATGGGCGTGCAGGTGCTGGTGTTCCTCAACCTGCACGTGGGGCTCAACTTCCTGCTGTACCTCGGGCGGCAGCTCGTGGGCATCGACCTGACGTTCGCGGAGCGGTTCGCGTCGTTGGACAACCCGCCGTGGCTCGTGTTCCTCGCCGCGACGACGTTCGCCCTCTTCGAGCCCCTGCGCGCGGCGACCGCCACGCTGCTGCTGGTGGACGGACGCGTGCGCCAGGAAGGCCTGGACCTGCTGGCCGCCGTGCAGCAGCTCCCGGAGCGGAGCACGCAGCGAGGGGTGCTCGCATCGAAGGGCGTGGCCGCGGCCTTGATGCTGGTGACGGGCCTGCTCCTCGCGGCCCCCGCGCCGGTGGAAGCCGCGCCGGAGGCCGCCGCGCCCGTGGACCGCAAGGCGCTGCGCGCCCGGCTGGAGAAGGTCGCGACGGAGTGCGAGCTGCCCGAGCAGGTGGAGGGCACCTCGCTCCGGGACTTCGACGCGCTGAACGCGCGGGAGACGGTCAAGCTCGAGCGCTTCGTGCGCCACCTGGAGCAGCTGGCCTACGACGACGAGGACTGCGAGACGGCGGCGGCGGCGCTGGAGAACGGGCTCGCGCAGGTGACGGCCACGGCCGGGGCCCAGGCGCGCGCGGACGCCCGTGCGGCCACGGACCGGGCGCGGGCCATCCTCGCGCGGCCGGAGTTCCAGGAGCGCCCGGAGAAGGCCCCGGCCGAACCCAAGGAGGAAGAGGTCCCTCCGGAGTCGAGCTGGTGGCGCCGCTTCATCGACAAGCTGGGCGAGTGGCTCAGGGACTTCTTCAAGCGCAACAACCCAGAGCCCCGGTCGCGGGAGACGGCCCTCCCCGTGAGCGGCGGCGCGGCGGCGAATGTCCTCGTCGTGATGCTGGTCGCGCTGACGCTGGCGATGCTGGGGGTGGTGGTCGTGAGCGTCCTGCGGCGCAAGCGCGAGGGCTCTGGCCCGGCGCTGGAGGTGAGCACCATGGACGCCGCGGCGCTCGCGGGCAACCCGGACCACGCGCTGTCGCGTCCACCGGAAGGCTGGGCGCACCTGGCCGACGCGCTGGCCGCGAAGGGGGAGTACCGCGAGGCGGTGCGCAACCTGTACCTCGCGCTCCTGTCGCGCCTGCACCGCGACGGCGCCATCCACTACGACGAGACGCTGTCCAACTGGGACTACCTGCGCGCGTTCCGGGGCCGCCCGGAGGTGAAGGCCCCGTTCCGCGAGCTGACGCGCCGCTTCGACTTCGCGTGGTACGGCAACGTGCCCGTGGGCGCCGACGGCTACACCGAGTTCCGCGCCATCACCGCCCCGCTGCTCGCCGCGCCGCCCGCGCAGGAGGCCGCCGGTGCGTGACCGTTTCCCGCTGCTCGTGCTGGGAGCCCTGCTGCTCGCGGGCGTGCTCGGGACGTTCCTGGTGCGCGGCGCCCAGCGCGGCGGCTTCGCGGATCCGCTGTCCACCTTCCGCGCGGAGCCGGACGGCGCGCGAGCCCTGTATCTGCTCGCGCAGGAGAGCGGCCTGCCGGTGACGCGCAACATGGCGGACCTGCGCCTGCTCAAAGGCCATGAGGCGCTGGTGCTGCTCGCGGTGGAGGTCCAGGACTCGCACGAGGAGGATCCGGATCAGACGCGACTCGCCTCGGACCCGGACGCGGGCGTGGATGACGAGGCGGCGCCGCACCAGGGCTTCAACGCCCTGCGGGCGCAGCAGCTGGACGACAAAGAGGTGGAGCGCGTGCTGTCCCATGTCCGCGCCGGCGCGTCGCTCGTGTACGTGCCCTGGGGCTCGCGGGAGAACGCGCTCCTGGATGAGCTGGGCGTGAAGCTGGACAAGGCGGACGTGACGCTGCCCATGCGCACGCTGGTGCCCTCGCTGCCCACGCCGTACACGCTGGGCGTGGAGCGCGTGGAGGCGAAGGTCCAGGCCTACCTCCGGCTGCCGGAGGGCGCCATCACGGTGCTGGAGGATGAGCGCCTGGGCTTCCCGGTGGCGGCGGTGATTCACGCGGGCCTGGGCCGGGTGCTGGTGGTGGGCGCCCCCGAGCTCGCGATGAACCCGGCGCTCGCGAGGGCGGACAACGCGCAGTTCTGGCTGAGCGCGCTGGAGGCCCTGGGCCCCGGTCCCTTCGCCTTCGACGAGTTCCACCACGGCTTCACCAACGAGCGCTCGCTCGTGGACTTCGCGCGCCGCTACGGCCTGCACTTCGCCGTCGCGCAGCTGCTCCTGGGCGTCGTGCTGTGGGCGGGCGCGCTGAAGCGCTTCGGCCGGCCGCTTCCTCCGCCAGAGTCCATGCGCGTGGGCGCCACGGACGCCCTCTTCGCCATGAGCCGCCTGTACCGCGAGGGCCAGCACCACGGCTTCGCCGCGGGGCTCATCTCGCGCGGACTCACGCAGCAGCTGGCGCCGCTCGCGGGCCTGCCTTCGCACTCCACCGCCACCGCCGTCGCGGAAGGGCTGCGCACGCGCGGACGTCAGGACCTGGCGGACGGGCTGCTCGACGTGGCCCGCCAGTCCGAGACCGTCCATACGGACGCCGACATTCAAGCCCTCGCCACTTCCGCCGCGCACGTGCGCGAGCGCATCCACCCCGCCGGCACCGGCCGGCCCCGCCCCGGAACCCCATGAACGCGCCCTTCTCCCCTCCTCCCTTCCCGGACACCGGCAACGCCGTGCGGTCCGCGAACGCCATCCGCGAGGGCGTCCTCGCGGAGGTGCGCAAGGCCGTGGTCGGGCAGGACGAACCGCTGGAGCTGATGCTCTGCGGGCTCGTGGCCGGCGGACACATCCTGCTGGAGGGCGTGCCCGGCGTGGCCAAGACGCTGATGGCCAAGGCGCTGTCGCGCAGCGTGGGCGCGGACTTCAAGCGCATCCAGTTCACGCCGGACCTGATGCCCGCGGACATCCTGGGCACCAGCGTCTTCGACCTGAAGTCGCAGGCCTTCGTGCTCGCGCGAGGCCCCATCTTCACGGACCTGCTGCTGGCGGACGAAATCAACCGCGCCCCGGCGAAGACGCAGTCCGCGCTGTTGGAGGCCATGCAGGAGCGCGCCGTGTCGCTCGAAGGCCGCAACCTCCAGCTGTCGCCCATGTTCACGGTGTTCGCCACGCAGAACCCGGTGGAGTCGGAAGGCACGTACCCGCTCCCCGAGGCGCAGCTGGACCGCTTCCTCCTGAAGATCGACGTGGGCTACCCCGCGCCGGAGGAGGAGGACGCCATCCTCGAATCCGTGCACCGGGGCTTCGATTCAGGCGACCTGGCGCGCGCGGGCGTGAACGCGGCGGTGACGAAGGACGACCTGCTCCAGACGCGCGCGGCGCTCAACACGGTGAACGTGGAGCCGCCGGTCCTGGGCTACATCCGCAAGCTGGTGGCCGCGACGCGCGGGTCGCCCAACATCCGTCTGGGCGCGGGGCCGCGCGCGGGCGTGCACCTGCTGCTCGCGTCGAAGGCGCTGGCGGCGCTCAGGGGCCGCGACTTCGTGACTCCGGACGACGTGCGCTTCCTGGTGGGCCCGGTGCTGCGCCACCGCCTGCTCCTGTCGCCGGACGCGGAGCTGGACGGGGCCACGTCCGCGGACGTGCTGCGCGAGGTGGTCCAGGGCGTCGAGGTCCCCCGGTGATTCCCTCCGAGCGCCTGTGGGGGCTGCTTGCCCTGCTCGCGCTGCCCATGGCGCTGGCGGGCTTCTTCCCGGGCCTGGGCGGCGCGGTGCTGGCGCTGGACGCGCTGGCCGTGGCGCTGGCCGCGTTCGACTTCCTCCAGGCCCGCCGCGTGCGGCTGGAGGTGGAGCGCAAGCTGCCGGAGCGCCTCAACGTGGGCGTGGCCAATCGCGTCGAGCTGCGGCTGGTGCACCGGGGCGGAGGCACGGTGGAGGTGCGCGTGAAGGACGACGCGCCGCCGTCGTTCACCACGGAGCCCTCGGAGGCCACGCTGCGCCTCACGCCGGACAGCCAGACGCAGTGGGTGTACCGGGCCACGCCCGCGAAGCGCGGCAAGTTCAGCTTCGGCGCCGTGCACGTGCGCGTGCGCGGTCCGCTGGGGCTCATGTCGCACGAGCGCACCTTCCCGGCTGAACGCTCGGTGTCGGTGTACCCGGACCTGCGAGGAGCCCGGCGGCTGCTCTTGTCCGGCGCGGCGCTGGACCTGGTGAACCTGGGCCTGCGGCAGCTGCGGCGCGACGGCCAGGGCAGTGAGTTCGCGCGCCTGCGCGACTACGCCCAGGGCGACAGCGTGCGCGACGTGGACTGGAAGGCCACCGCGCGCCGGGGCAGGCCGGTGACGCGGGTGCTGGAGTCGGAGCGCTCGCAGGCGCTGATCATCTGCGTGGACGCGGGGCGCTCCATGGCGGCCCAGGTGGACGGCCTCACCAAGCTGGATCACGCGGTGAACGCGGCGCTGTTCCTCGCCTTCGTGGCCATCCGCAACGGGGACCGCGTGGGCCTGGCGCTCTTCGCGGACGGAGTGAAGGCCTACCTGCCGCCCGCAGCGGGCCGGGGCCAGTACCGCAAGCTGGTGGACACGCTCTACTCCGCGACGCCCAGCCTCACCTACGTGGACTACCTGGCGCTCTTCAAGGAGCTGAACGTGCGCCTCAACCGGCGCAGCCTGTTGTGCGTCTTCACGGACTTCCTGGACGAGGAGCAGGCCGGAACGTTGGTGGCCCCGCTGCACCGGCTGGCCCGCCGCCACGTCCCGCTCTGCCTGTCCGTGAAGGACACGGCGTTGCAGAAGCTGCTGCGCACGCCGCCGTCAGGACCGGAGGAAGCCTTCCAGCACGCGGTGGCGTCGGAGCTGCTCACGGACCGCGAAGTACTCAAGGCCCGTGTGAGCAGGGGCGGAGTGCAGATGCTGGACGTCGCACCGGATGAACTGAGCCTCGCGGCGGTGAATCGGTATCTCGACATCAAGGCGCGCGGCGTCCTCTAGGGGGCCACATGATCCAGGCGGCATTCCAGACGGCGGACTTCACGGCGGAGTCCGTCGAGGACAATGACACGCACGTCCTGCAACCGCTCCTCGACCGCTGCGAGGACTACCACCAGATCGCCTACGGCCGTCCCGCGCTCCCGGATCAGGCCCGGAACATCCCCCGCGAAAGGCCCCCCACGCTCGCCCCCGGCCAGGGCCACCTCTTCGCGCTCCGCGACGCGCAAGGCGGCCTCGCGGGGATGCTCGAAGCCCTGCGCGACTTCCCGGCGCCGGAGGAGTGGTACATCGGCCTGCTGCTCCTCGCGCCAGAGGCCCGAGGCCACGGCCGGGGCGAGGCCGTGCTGAACGCATACGAAGGCTACGTGCGCGCGAACGGTGGCCGGTTGCTGCGCGTGGCGGTGGTGGAGCACAACGAGGTCGCGCGCCGCTTCTGGACGCGCGTGGGTTTCCAGCCGGAGCAATGGGTGGGCCCCATCGAGCAGGGCCTCCGCTGGAACCGGGTCCTGAAGATGACCAAGACCCTCAGCCCGGCCTAGGGCCCTTCGCGCAGCCAGCCCACGAAGCGCGTGTCAGGCACGTCACCACGCACGCGGTGCAGGCCCCGCTTGAACAGGGCGTAGACGCGGAAGAAGCGCTCCAGGCCCGCGCGTTCCGAGGACGTCATTGGATGCGTCCCGCACACCACCTTCGGGTCGCCCTTCCCCGCGTCGATGAAGCCCAGCACGGCCACCACCGGCACGCGCACGCGCTGCCCCTGCGACAGCCGAGGCCCCAGCACCACCGCGTCCAGCGGGTCCCCGTCATCCGACAGCAGGCCCGGAATGGAGCCGTAGTTGTACGGGCACGGCAGCGGCGACACGAAGTCCACGGAGCCATCCGCGCGCCGCTTCACCATGGAGAAGCGCGGGCACTCAATCAGCACCTCCGGCTCGAGCGGCAGCGGAGGCACGGCCAGGTCCGGCCCGCTCATCCCGCCAGCTCCGCCGCCGCACGCGCATCCTTGCGCCGGCCACGCATCCAGTCCGACAGCAGGTACGCGTAGACGCCCGTCCCCACCGTGAGCGCGAAGCCAACCTTGAAGGCCACCGACAGCTTCGGCGGATGGATCTGCGACACGGTGCCTTCGATGAAGCCCGCCAGCACGAACAGCACCAGCGTGCCGAACAGCATCTTCACCGCCGTCACCGCCTCCTTGCGCAGCGCCTGCCCGCGAGACAACCCGCCCGGCGCCACCATGCCCCGCGCGATGACCAACCCCGCCGCGCCCGCGATGCAGATGGCCGAAATCTCCGGGATGCCATGCGGGAGGATCCACGCCCAGAACCACCCCGCCATCCCCTTCGCCGCGTACACCTGGGCGAGCGCCCCCAGGAACAGGCCGTTGACGAACAGCATCACCGCCGTGCCCAGCCCCAGCGTGACGCCCAGCGCGAACGCCAGGAACGCCACCTGGATGTTGTGCGTGAAGAGGAACGTCGTGAACTGGGCCTGCTCCTCCACCGACATGCCCTTGCCCGCGGCCTCGTCCGCGGCGCGCTTCACGGGGTCCAGGCTCACGTGCTGATCGGGCACCAGGTAGTGCGCGGCATCCGGATCCACCACCATGCCCACGTAGCCGAAGCCCGCGCCCGCCAGGAACAGCAGCACGGATGCCACGTACATGCGCCACTCGTGGTGCAGGAGCGCCGGGAAGCCGCGCGCCACGAAGGCCCACACGTCCGCGAACCGGGGCCGGCTGCCCGGGTACGTCAGCGCGTACGCGCGGCCCACCAGGTCATTGAGATACGCGCTCACGTCCGCGGATCCGCTGCGCGCGCGCACCCACAACAGGTCGCTGGAGACGGCGCGGTACAGCTTCCCCAACGAGCGGGCCTCGTCCAGGCTCAGCTTGCGCAGCCCCTCGCCCTCGGACTTGTCCAGCAGCGACTCCAGTTGCTGCCAGCGTGGACGCCGCGTCTCGATGAACTCCGCCATCTCCATGGGCTCACTCTAGCCGAGCCCCAGAAACGGCGAGGCGCCGGCCGCCCTCCTTCGTTTCGAGGGAGGACTCCGGCGCCCCGGTGCTTCAGGACCACGGAAGCGCTACTTGACCAGCTTCTCGAGCGGCTTCGCCTCGGTGGAGGCCTGGGCCTCCGTCCACTCGACGACCGGCGTCTGCCACGCCATGCCCGTCTCCGCCGGGTCGGTGTCCAGCTTCTCGAAGTCGAAGCCGTCGCCGCCGAAGTACAGGTACTCCACGGTGGCGATCGTGTACTCCTTCTTCGGATCCAGCGGCTTGCCCTGGGCGTCCTTGAACTTGCCGTTGCCCGCCGGGGTGAAGCCGGCCACGAGCGCGTCCGGGTTCGCCAGCTGCTTGGCCAGGTCCTCGCCCTTGAGCTTCACGGTGAGCAGCGAGTTCTCGAACGGCATCGCCGAGTACACGCTGCCCAGCGTCACCTCACCCTTGGCCAGACCATTGCGGATGCCGCCCTTGTTGAGGATTGCACCGTCCGTGTTGAGCTGCGTGCGCACCGCGCCCGCCACCCACTTCGCCATCAGCGGCGAGTCATTCGGGATGCCCGTCTTGGTGAAGCCGATCTTCCGGCCCAGCGCCTGGTCCACCTTCGCCTGCCACTCCGCGATGCGCTTCGCCGTCTCCGCGTCCGGCGTGCCGCCCGCGACCTCGACGACCTTCGTGTCCACGCCGGTCAGCTTCTGGCCCGCCGCCTTCGACGGGTCGAACTTCAGCTGCGCGCGCAGGTACGAATCAAAGCCGCGACCCAGCGACGCGTAGGTGGTGTCACCTTCCGTCTTCACGCCCGGGGCGTCCGTGCCGCAGCGGCCACCGGCCACCAGCGACACCTTCCAGTCCGCGTGCTTCGCCAGCACCGGCTGCAGGTCCGTGGGGCACTGGTCCGCCACGATCACCACCACGTCCGCGCCTGCCTTGCGCGCCTCCGGAACGGCCGTGCTCAGCGCGTCCTCGTTGGGGGTGACCTCCAGGCCCTCCGCGCGGCCGGACATCGCCGTGCGGACCGTCTTCTGCGAGGTGAGGCCCACCACCGCAATCTTCAGGCCCCGCCGCTCGTAGACCTGGAACGCGGGCATGGACAGGTCCTTCGCCAGCGCCGCGTCCGTCACCTTCAGGTTCGCGGCCAGGAAGGGGAAGCCCCCGGCCGTGCGGTTCTTCAGGAAGGAATCCTTGGCGTACGACAGCTCGTGGTTGCCCAGAGCAGAGGCCGCAAAGCCCATGTGCCCCATCACCTCAGCCGTCGGAGCACCCAGGAAGAAGGAGGAGATGGCCGGGCCCGTCCACAGGTCGCCCGTCGTCAGGGCGAGCGTGCCGGCATCCGGACAGGTCGCCTGGCCGTCCTTCAGCGGACCGGCACAGTGCTTCTCATCATTCACCCAGCGGCCCATCAGCTCCGCGGCACCGCCCTTGCCCTCGACGGGCAACAGCTGGCCACGGGCGCTGCCGGTGACGAGCACCGTCACCTCATTGGGCACGGCGGGCTTCGCGGGCGCGGCGGCGGGAGGCGGCGTGGCCGGAGCCGGCGGGGGAGTCTTCTCACAACCCGCGAGGGCTCCCAAGGCGAGGACCAGCGCGCCGGACGACAGCGTGAGCTGGCGGGAAGGACGACGGAAGGGACGCAGCGAGAGAGGGTTCGGGTTCACGGCCGGGCCTTTAGCACATCCCCGACGTGGTAGCGTGACGCAATGACGGGCATGAAAGGCAAGGATTTCAAGCCTTTACAGGAGGAGAAGGACGTCGGGTCTCCCAGCGGGCAAGGGGCCTCCCGGGGCCGGAACTTCGCCTCGGAGCTGTGGGGCGAGGTCCGGGGTGGCGCCGAGCACTTCCAGTCCACGAAGGGCCACCTGCCCAAGGGCCGCATCCGCCAGTTCTTCTACGGGGCGGCCCTGCCCTTCCACATCGCCCGCGTCACGCTCGCGAGCCCCGCGGTCCGCGCCACCTACGTGAAGGTGACCGCGCTCCAGACGGCGTTCCTGCTGGCCATCGCCGCGGGGTGGGCGTTCAACGAGTTCAAGGGCCACGAGCAGGACAAGCAGGAGGAGCAGGAGGAGCAGCGGCGGGATACGCCCGAGGCCCGGGCCGCGCGTGAGCAGGCGCAGGCCCGTATCGAACAGCGGGCGAAGGAGCTGGAGGCCGCGAAGGGCGATCCGGCCGCGATGAAGCAGGCGCTCACCGCGCTCATCGAAGAGGCCGTCAACGCGGGCAAGGCCGGCGACCTCCCTCCGAGGGAAGCCGCCACCGCCGCCGAGGACGCGGCGGATGAAGCCGCCGCTGCCGCCGAGGATGCGAAGGAGGAGCACGCGAAGGCCGCACAGGAGGCCCGGACGGCCGAGCCGCAAGCCGGCTCCGCGCGGAGCGCCGACGCGACCGCGAGCGGAACCGAGGATGCGGAGGACTCCCTGGGCGACCAGCTCGCCGCCATCATCCGCGCGGAGGTGGAAGAGTCCCTCCGGGATGTCCCGGAGGCGAACGCGAAGGGCCCGCGCATCCAGAAGGAGCCCCAGAAGGAGGGCTTCAACATCGACGCACCCACGGTGCGCAACGGCATCTTCTTCCTGGGCAGCTGGGAGTTCTGGGCGCTCTTCTTTGGCTCGCTGAGCGCGGTGCAGTGGATCGTCGTCGCCCTGTCGCGCGACTACCACACGGTCATCTCCCGCGAGGCCAGCCTCGCCACCGGCGTGCCGCCCGAGGACCCTGAAATCACCCCGAGCGTGCGCCTCAACGTCCCCTGGTTGCGCGCCAAGCTCCAGCGCCGCTGGAGGGCCTTCCTGCTGTTCGTGATGGGGATGCCCGCCATCCTCCTGCTCTGCATCCCCCTGTGCTGGGTCCCGCGCTCGTTCACCCTCCTCAGCGGCGCCTGGGGCTTCTGGTGGCTCCTCGTCTTCACCGCCGCCAAGAGCGACCGCGCGTGGATGGCCCCCGTCACGCGTCCGCCCTGGTTCGTGCGCGTCTGGAGCGCGCTGCCCGCCCTGCACGGGTGGCCCCTGCGCAACTACGTGGCGCGCCTGGGCCGCCGGGCGGAAGACGTCGCCGCGCCCATCGCCGCGGTGGAGCGTCAGCCGTGGGTCTTCGCGGGGCTCGCGCTCACGCGATTCGTGGGCAGCATCCCGCCGTTCCGCTGCTTCACGCGGCCGTTCATCCCGGTGGCCTCGGCGCACCTCCTGGGCCTGGACCCGGTGCAGCCGCCCGCGATCAAGAGCGGTGAAGCCCCGCCCGCGCACGACGCGGGGGACTGACTCACACGTCCGAGGGCGCGTTGCCTTCGGGCGGCAGGCCGCCAATGCCCTCCAGCGGCGCCTGGGGCTGCTGGGGGGCGCCCAGCTCCAGCCGCTGGCCCTCCTCACGGCGCGCGGGCAGGTCGATGACGCTCTGGAGCTGCTGGCTCACGGAGCGGAAGAAGCCCGTGAGCAGCTCCGGGCGGTCCGCGAGCAGATCCAGGAAGTCGCGCCGGTCGATGACGAGCACGCGCGAGTCCACCGCGGCCACCATGTCCGTGGGCCGGGGCGCGCCGTCGAGCAGGCTCACCTCGCCAATGGCCTCCTTCGCCTGGAAGCGCAGCACGTGCTCGCCGTTGCGGAACGCGTCCACCGCGCCCTCGACGATGACGTAGAGCGCGTCGCCCGGGTCGCCCTGGCTGTAGAGCCGCTGGCCCGCCTTGTAGGACGCCTCGCGCGCCACCTCCGCGATGGCGGCGATGTCGTCCACGTCGCTCTGCGAGAAGACGCTCACGCCCTCCAGGGCGAACATCCGTTGGACGATGGTATCGCTCATGTCACCCTCCTGCGGGAGCACGTCCAGGCCGTTCACCCGCGCCACGTGGCGGGCGCACGCGCGCAGCACCAGGTCCTCACTCTGCACGAGCCCCGCCAGCCGCCGCCACAGACGGCCCGGCGCTCCAGGCGGCAACTCGCGGTGGTGGGCCTCCACCTGCTCCATCACCAGCTCGCGCTCCTCCTGCGCCACCAGGTTCTCCAGCAGCTCCAACGCATAGGCGCGACGGCGCGAATCGGTGCCCACCAGGTGCTGGTGGATGCGGCGCATGGCCTGCGGCGGGTGCAGGAGTCCCAGCAGGAAGAACGACAGCTCCAGCGCCTGATCCAACCGGTCGCCCACCGCGCGGGTGAGCAGCGACTGGGGCCCCAGCGCCGCCTGCACGTCACGGAAGGCCCCCACCAGCTGGCGGTACGTGTCGCGGCGGCGGCCCAGCGCCTCGTGGATGCGGTCCACGTCCACCGGGTGGTCCGGCTGCTCTTCACGCAGACGCGACAGCTGCGCGCCGATGCGGAAGTGCAGCGCCGCGTCGTCGCGCACGTTGGAGAACAGGAGCGCGTTGAGCGCCGCGGACGAACCGATGCCGCGCAGCACGCGAGGCAGTTGCATCCGCATGGCCAGCGGCGCGGCCTTGTTGTTGAGCTGCAGCTCCAATAGCGGCGTCACCGCGTCGCCCAGCTGCACCAGCGACTCGCGCGCGGCCGGACGCTCCTCGCGCCAGCCGAGGAACGGCAACAGGCGCGGCGCCAGCTCCACGTAGCCGCCCTCGCCCACCGCCGTCAGCGCCACGCGCCGCACGGAGATGTCCATGTCCTCCAGGTAGAGCGACAGTGGCCCCGCGAAGCGAGGGTCCTTCAGCCGGCCCAACAGCCGCGCCACCTCACGCCGCTCGGCCACGGGCGCGTGGTCGCCCTTCGCCAGCAACTCGCGCAGGGACTCCAGCGCCGCGGAGTTGCCCTGCGTGCGCATCAGCGCGCCAATCGCCGCGCAGCGCAGGCCCACGTCGGAGCTGGTGAGCAGCGGCGGCAGGAGCCGCTCCGCGCGCTCGGGGGACAGCCGCGCCAGGGCCCACACGGCCTGGTCGCGAGGGCGCCGGGGGCCCTCCTCCACCAGCCGCTCCAGCATGGGCGCCAGCTCCCGCGCCTCCATGGACAGGGCCAGCGTCACGCCGCGCTCCTGCACGCGCTCGTGGGGATGGGTGAGGAGCGAGGCCAGGTGCTGCCTCAGGGGCGCGGCCTCCGCCTGCTCCAGCATGTCCACCGCGCGCAGCACCCGCTCCGGCGTGGGCGCGCCCAGCGCCTCCACGAGCAGCTTCTGCGCCTCGCCGCCCAGCTCCACCTCTTCCTCTTCGTGCGCGCCCACCTGCTCGCCCAGCGCCGTGAGGTACGCGGGCTTGAGGCGCACGAGCAACAGGCCCAGCGCGGCGCACAGCGCCACCACCGCCACCGCCATGGTGATGCCGTTGGCGCCCCGGCCCGCGCCGATGAGCAGCAGGCCCGCCAGCACCACGCCGCCCTTGCGCAGGAGGCCATCCACCGCGCTCCGCAGCCCCTCGCGCTGCTCGTCCGGCACCGCCGCGTAGAGCAGCTGGATGCCCACCGGCAGGATGGAGTAGCTCACCGCCGTCTCCACCAGCCGCAACAGGTGCACCGGCCACAGCTGCCCGGTGGCCAGCGTGGCGCCCGCCAGCGGCGCGAGCACCAGCGGCACCAGCGCCAGGTACATGAGCAGGCCCATGCGCTTGAGCAGCCGCTCCGCCACGAGCAGCTGGAACGCCACGCAGAACAGGCCAATCCACAGCTGCAGCGAGCCGAACAGCGCCGCCAGCCCGTCCTCGCTCAGCGTGCCCTCCACGCGCAGGCGGAAGAGGTAGTCCACGAAGGACGACAGCACCGCGAACGCGATGCCCAGCGCCGCCAGCACCTGCGCGTAGGGGCTCTCCCCCAGGTAGCTCCACGCCGGGAACCACGCCTGCAGCGAGCGTGTGCGCGGGGGCGGCGCCGGCTCCGCCTTGTGCAGGTGGTGGAAGATGGCGCCCGCGGCCAGCAGGCTCACCGCGCCGCTCACCACCACCGCGGGCGTGCCCAGCCGCACCGCCAGCGCCTGCACCAGCAGACCGCCCGCGATGCCGCCGCCCATGCCAAAGCCATTGAGCACGGTGAAGGCCCGGCGTGCCTCGCGCGCGTCGAACGCGGACGCCATGCGGCCCCAGAAGCGGAACGACACGAACGTGCTGAAGCAGTCCGCGAACAGGTACAGCGCCAGCGCCGGCATGCGCTGCCCCGCGGACAGCGCCGCCGCCAGCCCCAGCGCCAGCACCCCGCCCACCCCGGTGAGGATGCCGGGAGACTCGGTGGGCGCGTCCGGCCGGCCGCGAGGCAACAGCGTCAGCGACGCCGTCATCAACGCACCCAGCAGGTAGAGGTACGGCAGCGCCTGGGACTCGAAGCGCGACAACACCAGCGCGTTCGCGGACGTCTTGAGCTGCGTCACCCCAGCGATGAGCGCGAACTGGAACGCACCCGCCGGCAGGACGCGGCGGTTCCAGGATGAGGTTTCAGAAGGGGCCACGGGCGCGGGAATGCGGACAGGATAACGTGGAGCCCGCTATTCACGAATACCACTCTTCAGGTCCTGGCGGCATCCACCCTCCCGTCGCGGCTGGCCGCCCGCCTGCCCTGCGTTCGGGGCCGGACTCCGGACTGGGAGTCCTTGAAGCCCCCACGGAAAGACACTCCTGGGAGCCCCACGGAACCCGGGCCGCGTGGCGTACACTCCGGCGCCGTGACGCCCACCCCCGACACCCTGCTCGACGGCACCCACACGGTGCTGACCCCGGAGTACGTGGAGTTCCGCTTCACGCTGGCGGGGGTGTACGCGCGCTTCCTCGCGTGGCTCATCGACGCGCTCATCGTCGGCTTCGCCACGATGGTGGTGCTGCTGGTGTTCCAGGTGGCCATGGCCGCGTTCCCGGGGTTCGCCAGCGCGCTGGGCATCGTCGTCTACTTCCTGGTGGACTGGGGCTACGGCATCACGCTGGAGACCGTGTGGGCGGGCCAGACGGTGGGCAAGCGCGTGATGTCCCTGCGGGTCATCCAGGAGAGCGGCGTGCGCATCGGCTTCTACCACGCGGCCCTGCGCAACCTGGCGCGCGTGGTGGACCGGCTGCCGCTGCTCTACCTCGTGGGCGGCTCGGTCGCGCTCGTGTCGCGCTCGCACCAGCGGCTGGGTGATTTGCTCGCCGGCACCATCGTCGTGCGCGAGCGGCGCCTCAAGGTGCCCTCCGCCATCGAGACGCGCGGCGAGGAGGGCCTGTTGGCGGATCCGCTGTTCGTCTCGCGCGTGAAGCGGCTGTCCACCGAGGAGCGGGAGCTGGTGCTGTCCGCCGCCCTGCGCCGCGAGGAGCTGCGGCTGGAGGCCCGGCTCACGCTGTTCTCCGCGCTGGGCGCCCGGCTCCAGGACTCGCTCGCCATGGAGAAGCCCGCCCACCTCTCGGATGAGAAGTGGACGCTGCTCGTCGCCGCCGCCCTGCTGCCCGCCCCGGCATCCCGCCCGGGGCGGCCCACGTCCGGACCTAGAAGTACGTCGCCAGGCCCACGGAGCCCGTCAGCGACGTCTGCGTATCCTCGTTGAGCGCGATGTAGAAGTTGTACTGCGCGCGCACGCCCAGGCTCACCGAGTCGCTGAGGAAGAAGTCCACGCCCGCGTTGGGCCCGATGCCCACGAAGTTGCTGATGCTGTCCTTGAAGACGATGAGGTAGCTCACGTCCGTGCCGATATACGGGCGGATGGACTCCTCCAGCAGCAGGTAGCGGATGCCCAGCGACGGAGCCAGGCCCACCACGCGCTTCTCCGGCGAGGCGTAGGTGTCCTTGGGGAACATCAGCTTCGACAGCGAGACGACCTCGAAGCCGTTCTCGATGTAGAGGCTTCCCTCCAGACCGATGAACGGCGTGCCCGCGAGTCCCGCGGTCTCCTTGAAGTCCATGTAGCCCAGCGACAGGCCCAGACTCCGGTTTGAGAACTGCGCGTGAGCAGGAGCCGCGCCCAGCAGGGCAGCGAGCAAGCCGAAAGCACAAAGGTAGGTACGCATGGCGGCGCACTCTACAGCCGGCCTAACCCCTGGAAAACAGCGCTGATTCGGCGGCAGCACGGCGTTGCCTCGCGGGGGGCCGCTCTCCTACACTCGGCCGGCCATGCGTCTTCGCCTTGTCCTCACGCTGACCGCCGCCGCTTCCCTCACCACCACCGCCTGCCTCAGCACGCCGCCCCCGCATGAACGGGCGCTCATCAACAATGAGCTGTGCGCGCAGGAGATGGCCAACGGGGACCTGCAGAAGGCGGAGACCTACTGCAACCTGGGCCTGGAGTTCTCCCCCCAGTACGCGGACCTGTGGGCCAACAAGGGCCTCATCGCCATGTACTCGGGCAACAAGGGCAAGGCGAAGGACTTCTTCATCAAGGCCCTGCGCTTCAACCAGGAGCACCTGCAGGCCTACCAGAACCTGGGCGTCCTCTACCTGGAGGAAGGCGCCTACGGAAAGGCCCACGACAACTTCAAGCGCGCCCTGCAGGTGAACCCGGACAATTTGGAGTCGCGCTACGACCTGGGCCTCACCTTCATGAAGATGGGCAAGACGAAGGAGGCCAAGAAGGAGTTCGACACGCTGCTCGCGGTCAACCCCAACGTGGCCAACGCCCACCACAACCTCGGCATCATGGCCTACGAGGACAAGGACCTGGAGACGGCCTTCGAGCACATCTCCCAGGCCGCCCAGCTCACCCCGGACTCCGCGGAGGTGTGGCACGACCTGGGCACGGTGCTGATGGAGCAGAGCCGCTTCGCGGAGGCCCGCGAGGCCTTCGGCAACTGTGCCCGCCTGGATGAGAAGAACTCCAGCTGCCTCAACAACCTCGCCGTCGCCCAGCGCAAGGTGGCCCTCACCGACTCCGCCCTCAAGGAGCTGAAGGACACCCAGACGGCGGAGAACAGCGCCCCGGCCATGTACCTGCTCGCGCGCCAGTACCGCGAGAAGGGCCTGCTCACGGAGGAGGAGAACGCCTACCGCAAGTGCGTGAAGCTGGACGCCAAGTTCGCGCCCTGTCACTTCGGCCTCTTCCAGCTCTTCAACGACGCGCAAAAGCAGAAGAGCGCTCAGACGGCGTGCAAGAACTTCATGAAGTTTGGAACCTCCGAGGAATTCCCCACCGAGTACACGACGTGTGAGAGATTCCTCGCCAACGACTCGTTCTAGCCGTCCCTTGGGGTAGCGACACACGCGATGAGCGTCCGTCTGACCGTCACACAGCGCAGCGAGGCCGGAGGCGCCTCGGGCAAAGAGGTCGTCCTCGACGACTCCGTCATCACCCTGGGGCGGGACAAGACCTGCCAGGTGGTGCTCCCGCAGCAGGCGGTGTCGCGCAACCACGCGCGCATCATCCAGGAAGGCACGCTCTACTTCCTGGAGGACCTGGGCAGCGCCTACGGCACGAAGATCAACGGCAAGTCGCTCCCCAAGGGTGAGAAGGAGCTGCTGCGCAACGGCGACGTCATCGCCATCGCGCAGTACGACGTCCGCTTCGACAAGGTCGTCGAGATCGCTCCGGACGTCAGCGACAAGACGTCCTTCCTCGCGCGCGGCATCTTGAAGGACGCGATGCGCGGACTCGCCGGCGGCGAGGAGCGCTTCCTGCGCTACATGAACGGCCCGCGCGAGGGCCAGCGCATCGAAATCTCCGAGGCCCAGGAGCACGTCTTCGGCCGCGACGAGAAGGAAGCCGACGTCATCCTCAAGGACGACCTCGTCTCCCGCAAGCACGCCAAGGTGCGCCGCGACTGGTCCGGCACGCACGTGGAGGACCTGGGCAGCCGCAACGGCATCAAGGTCAACAAGAAGCGGGTGAACCGCAAGGCGCTCAAGGACGGCGACGAGCTGGAGATTGGCGCCACCCGCTTCGTCTACGTGGACCCCGCCGAGCCCCCGGACGAGCCCGCGGTGAGCCTCTCCTCGGAGAGCTCCGCCGTCGTTCCGGCCCCCTCGCCGCCGCGCCCCTCCCCGCCCAAGCGCGAGGAGCCCCCTCCACCGGAACCCGAGCCGGAGCCGCAGCCCGAGCCGGCGCAGCAGGAGGAGCAGCCCGCCTCCGAGGATGGCTCCGCGTCCTCCTCCGAGGAGCCGCCGCCCGACGGTGGCGAGGAGCTGCCCATGCCGGAGCCCGAGCCAGAGCCGGCGGCCGTGTCCGCGCTGGCGGACAAGAAGAAGCTCGTCCCGCTCATCGTCATGGGCGTGGTGGGGCTGAGCTTCCTGGTGCTGATGATCGCCGTGCTCGCGGGCGCCTGAGCCGCGCCCCTGGCGCCACGGCGCCGCCCTCCCCTTCCTTCCCGCGAAAACGACAGGGCCCCCGCTGAAAAGCGGAGGCCCGGGTCCTTCACACGCTCCTTCGCCGCTACCGGCCGGAGGAGATGCGCGCCACCGGCTGGATGTTCAGGTCCGGGGACAGCTCCTGGTAGCTGAGGATGGAGAACGAGGGGTTGAACTCGTACTCCAGCAGCTTGCGCACGTAGCGGCGGATGTCCATCGCCGTGAGGATGACGGGGCGCTGGGCGCTGGGCGGCAGGTGGCCGCACTCCGAGCGCACCGCGCCGACGATCTCCTGGGCGATCTCCGGCTCCAGCGCCAGGTGCGCGCCCGCGGAGGTGCGCTTGATGGAGCTGCGGATGGCCTCCTCGATGTTCGGGTCGAGCAGGTACACCACCAGGGTGCCGGTGCCGCGCGCGTACTTGTGGGAGATGTAGCGGCGCAGCGAGGCGCGGACATGCTCGGTGAGCATGACGTTGTCGGCCTCCACCTGGCCGTACTCGGACAGGGCCTGGAGGATGCCGCGCAGGTCGCGGATGGAGATCTCCTCCTCCACCAGGCGCCCGAGGATGTCCGTCAGCTTCAGCACGTTGACGATCTTCGGGACCACTTCCTTCACGATGGCCGGGAACGCCTTCTCCAACTGCTCCAGCATCGTCTGCGTCTCCTGCACGCCCACGAACTCGCGCGCGTTCTTCCGGAGCACGGCGGCCGTGTGCAGGATGATGTAGCCGGGCACGTCCCACGTGGTGAGGCCCGCGGACTCGAGCGTCTCCCGGAACTGCTCGGGCACCCACGCGGCCGGCTGGCGCGTCGCGGGGTTGATGGCCTCGAAGCCGGGGATGTTCATCAGCTTGAGGCGCTCCACCGTGTCGTTCACCAGGATGTGGCCCAGGGTGGCCTGGCCGGTGACGACGGGAACTTCGTTGATCTGAATCTGGTAGGCCCCGGGCGGCAGGCCGCCATTGCCGCGCGCGCGCACGCCGGGGAAGCGCACGCCCAGCTCCACGAAGAGGCCGTCGCGCATGAACGGGATGAGCTCGAAGAGGAACTTGCCGCCGTCCTGCCGCGAGTCCACGAAGGGCACCAGCGCGTCGGATACCTCCAGCACGATGGGCGTGACGACGGGGATGAACAGCTCCGAGTCCGGGTTGAGCTGCTCCTTGGGCGGAGGCTCGGCGGACACGGGCGTGCCGAAGCTGGACTCCATCGCGGGGCCGGCTTCCTCGGCGGCCAGCGCCTCGTCGCGCTTGCGCATCATCGTCCAGGCGCCGAAGCCCGCGCCCGCGCCCAGCAGGAAGAAGGGAATCTTGGGGAGGCCGGGGATGAGGCCCAGGCCCACGAGCATGGCCGCCGCGATGGCGATGGCCTTCGGGAAGGCGGTGAGCTGCGTGCCCACGTCCTTGCCCAGGTGCGCGCCCTCTTCCTCGCCGCCCACGCGCGTCACCAGGATACCGGCGCAGGTGGAGATGAGGATGGCGGGGATCATGCCCACCAGACCGTCACCGATGGTGAGCAGCGTGTACTTCTGCGCGGCGTCACCGGCGGCCATGCCCTTCTGCGTGACGCCGATGATGAGGCCGCCCACGATGTTGATGACCGTGATGATGATGGACGCGATGGCGTCGCCCTTCACGAACTTCATCGCGCCGTCCATGGCGCCGAAGAGCTGGCTCTCACGCTCCAGGTCGCGGCGCTTCTTCTTCATCTGATCCTGATCGATCACGCCGGCGCGCAGGTCCGCGTCGATGGACATCTGCTTGCCGGGCATGGCGTCCAGGGTGAAGCGCGCGGCCACTTCCGCGACACGCTCCGAGCCCTTGGAGATGACGATGAAGTTCACCACCACCAGGATGAGGAAGAGGATGGCGCCGACGACGAAGTTGCCCTGCACCACGAAGTTACCGAACGCCACCACCACTTCGCCGGGGTCGCCGGTGAGCAGGATGAGTCGCGTGGTGGAGATGGTCAGCGACAGACGGAACATCGTCGTGATCAGCAGGATCGTCGGGAACGACGACAGGTACAGCGCGCTGGGCACGTAGAGGGAGATGAGGAGCAGTACCACCGAGATGCTGATGTTCAGCGTCAGCAACACGTCCAGGACGATCGTCGGCAGCGGGACGATCATCATCGCCACGATGGCCACGACGACCACCGCGAGGACAATGTCGGAGTACTTGTTCAGGAAGCTGTTCGGATCGGCGTTGGCCATCGGCGGGGCCATCCTAATCCGTGCGCGCCCCCGAGCCCAAGGGGGGGCCTTCCCTCACCTGTCCGGCGAGGGAGCCTGCAGACAGCCTACGAGCGATCCTCGGGGGCTTCGGATTCCGAAGCCTCGTCCGAGCTCTCCAGGGCCGCGGCGGCCAGCATGCGCGCACGACGGCTCAAGGGGTCCTTGTCCTCGGGGTCCAGCGACACGGCATGCTGGAAGTCGCGGGCCGCTTCCGTCGTCCGGCCCTGGCGGAGGAACGCCTCGCCCCGGTTGACGAAGGGCGTGATGTCGGTGGGGTCCAGCTCGATGGCGCGGTTGAAGCACGCCACGGCGGTGTCCAGATCCTCCAGCGCCAGGTGGCAAGCGCCCAGAGCGGTCTGGAAGTAGGCCTCGCTCGCGTCCATCGCCGAGAGCGTCTCGAAGATGGCCAGTGACTCGCTGAAGTTCCCGTCCTGGAAGAGGTTGAAGCCCTCCGTGGCCCGCTCGAGCATCTCCGGTCCGGACAGGGGCTTCGCGTTGTCGGTCGACACAGAGGCCTTCGAATCAGTCGTCATCTGCGCAGCACCCTTACAGAAGGCAGGAGGACAGGCGCGAGGACCCGCCTCGTAAGGCTCGGGCGGGCTCCGGGCGCCGGCAGTTTAGACTGTTATCGGCACAACCACCAAAGAGGGTGCGCGGTCCGGAGCCTCGCCGGAAAAAATAAACGGCGGAAAATGGGAGCAGGAAACTCCTGGGCCCCACCCCGGATAATCCTTTTGTAAGCCGCACCGCAGCCCAACCACTGCAGACTTTCTGGAGGATATCGCCATGACGATTACCGCCGCCGCCAACAACTCCCTGAACAGCGCCCTGAGCACCTCGGGCGGCCTGAGCGCCCTCGAGCAGCAGTCCCTGTCGGGCCTGGACAAGGGCAGCCCCGAGTACAAGCGCGCCGAGGCGCAGCTGCTCCTCCAGAAGCTCCAGGAGACGGTCTCCTTCATCTCCAACATGATGAAGAAGAAGAACGAGATCGCGATGGCCACCATCGGCAACCTGCGCTAGTCGCTGGTTGACGCACCTGGCTGTACCTTCCGGCTCTGCTCCGGCCCCCTGGGCCTGGTGCGGAGCCGGTTGCTTTTGCGGGCTGCGCGCTCCCGCCCTGCCTGGAGCGACTCCGGCGGGCCGCCGCTCCTGATCCTGGGCCCCTCTGGATCGCCGGGGAAAATCAGGAGAAAATAGGCAGGAGGAAACTCCTGGCCCCTACCCCGGATAATCCTTTTGTAAGCCGCACCGCAGCCCAACCACTGCAGACTTTCTGGAGGATCTCGCCATGACGATCACCGCCGCCGCCAACAACTCCCTGAACAGCGCCCTGAGCACCTCGGGTGGCCTGAGCGCCCTCGAGCAGCAGTCCCTGTCCGGCCTGGACAAGGGCAGCCCCGAGTACAAGCGCGCCGAGGCGCAGCTGCTCCTCCAGAAGCTCCAGGAGACGGTCTCCTTCATCTCCAACATGATGAAGAAGAAGAACGAGATCGCGATGGCCACCATCGGCAACCTGCGCTAGTCGCTGGTTGACGCAGCTGGCTGTACCTTCCGGCTCTGCTCCGGCCCCCTGGGCCTGGTGCGGAGCCGGTTGCTTTTGCGGGCTGTGCGCTCCCGCCCTGCCTGGAGCGACTCCGGCGGGCCGCCGTTCCTGATCCTGGGCCCCTCTGGATCGCCGGGGAAAAATCAGGAGAAAATAGGCAGGAGGAAACTCCTGGGCCCCACCCCGGATAATCCTTTTGTAAGCCGCACCGCAGCCCAACCACTGCAGACTTTCTGGAGGATATCGCCATGACGATTACCGCCGCCGCCAACAACTCCCTGAACAGCGCCCTGAGCACCTCGGGCGGCCTGAGCGCCCTCGAGCAGCAGTCCCTGTCCGGCCTGGACAAGGGCAGCCCCGAGTACAAGCGCGCCGAGGCGCAGCTGCTCCTCCAGAAGCTCCAGGAGACGGTCTCCTTCATCTCCAACATGATGAAGAAGAAGAACGAGATCGCGATGGCCACCATCGGCAACCTGCGCTAGTCGCTGGTTGACGCAGCTGGCTGTACCTCCGGCTCTGCTCCGGCCCCCTGGGCCTGGTGCGGAGCCGGTTGCTTTTGCGGGCTGCGCCCCCCGCTGGGGAGGCCTGGGAAGACCTCGGGGCTGTCCCCAGGAAGCGTGGCGGCGGGCGCATGGCGTGCCCCGCAAAGACTTCGGCCGCCCGAGCCTTCCGCTTGCGCGGGCTCGGACGGCCGGGGTCATGACACCTTCGACAGCGGGGGGAGGACTACTCCCAGAGGTCCGACATCAGCTCCTTGCGGCGGTTCGTCAGGCGCCGGAGGAAGTTGTCAGTGCTGATCTTGTCGGAGATCTGCGTGCCGAGCTCCTTGTTCCAGGTCTTCTTGAACTCCGCCTCGGTCTCCGCGGGGGAGTGGTTCTTCGCGAACTCCTCCATGTGGGCCGAGACCTTCTTCTGCAGGGCCTCGTTGCGGGACTTGTCCAGGCCGGTGCCCTTCATCTTCTCGTTCATCTGGCCCTGCCAGGCCGTGTTCGAGGAGTTGGACTGGCTGGTACGCGAAGCGGAGCTGGGAGCGCTGCCGTTGATCTTGGTCATGGGGGAGGTCCTCCGAGATTTGGAAACCCGCGAAAACTGCCTCTGAAACCATTATCGCGGGTGGAGCCGCAAGGTTGCGTCTCCCCGCGATCCTCCGTGCGCGCCCGGGGCCGGGCGCGCGCGGGGCAGGATCAGCCCTTGAGCTTGCCCAGGCTGGGGTTCTTCATCCAGGCCTTGAAGGAATCCAGCTGCTGCTGCTCGCCCTTCACGTCCGGCTTGACCGCGCCCGGGGGCGGGGGCACGTCGCCCAGGGCCGCGGCCCGGTTGGAGTTGCCAGACTCGAAGCCGTCCTGGGCGCCCGTGGAGGGACGCCCGCCCGCCTGCGCCGCCGGCTTGGCACCCGCGGCCGGGGCCGCCGCCTCCGTGCCACCGAAGCCACGCGCGTTCAGGTAGGCCGACAGCCACTCCAGGGCGCCCTCGAGGCAGTCCGGCGGCTTGCCCGTGGTGGTGTCCTTGCTGTAGCGCGTGAAGGAGTCCTTCACGTCCTGGAAGGTCTGCCAGTCGATGGCCGCACCGGACTTGGTGTTGGACATCAGCTTGATGAGGTTGCGCAGCACCTGCTGCTCGGTGCCCTTCGCATCCTTGGCGGCCTTCTCCAGTTCGGGCAGCAGGCTGTCGCGCTTCGCGTGGAGTTCGGCGGGAGCCTCGGGCGGCATCTCAGCGGGAACCGTCGACTTCTTGTTCGACATGGAATGATCCTCCGGATGTGGAAGGGAAGACAGGGGTCGGGGAGCAGCCTAGCAGATAGCCCGTCCCCTCCCGAAAGTCCTAATGAACCACGGAAATCACGTGAAACCCAGCCGGTGACCGGGGCGGGCCGTGGATCAGCGCCGGGTGAGGGCGGTGATCATCGCGGCGGCCTTGCGCACCACCGGGTCCTCGGCGGGGGGCATCGCCGCGGCGCGGCGCAGATCCTCCAGCGCCTGGGGCTTCTGGCCCAGGGCCAGCTTCACTTCCGCGCGGCCCACGTAGACGGAAGGGTCCTGGGGGGCCAGCTTGGCGGCCACGTCGAAGGCGGCCAGCGCGCCCTGCCCGTTGCCCGCGGCCATCTCCACCACCCCGAGCGCCTTGGCGAAGTACACGTCCGTGGGGTTGATGGCGTACAGCCCCTGGAACAGCGTGCGCGCCTCCGCCACCCGGCCCTGGTAGAAGAAGAAGTAGGCCGTCTTGGCGATGGCGTAGAGTTCGTCGTTGGAATAGCCGCGCACCTCGCGGAGCGTGGCCTTCCCTTCCGCCCAGCGCTGCAGGAGCGCGGTGAGCTTCGCCTCGTCCTGCGGATCTTCCGGGTCCAGCGCCGCCATGGGTCAGTAGCCCTCGTCCTTCTGCTCTTCCCACATGCGGCGGATGATCTCCTGCGACTCCGCGCTCACCTGATCCACCAGGCCCAGCATCGCGGACTCGCGCTGCAACAGGGCCTTGAGACGCTCCAGGCGCTCCGGCGGCGCATTCACCTTGGACAGGCCGCGCTCCAGCATGCGGCGCTGCCCGTCATCCCCCCGGCCGGCGACGCTGGCCAGGTGCGGCCGGTCACTGAAGCCCTCCAGGTCCGCGTCGTGACCGCCCGGGTGGGGCGGAAGGGGCAACCGGAGCTCTTCCGACGAGTGCGCCGGACCGATGAAGTCCAGGAGCGCCGCGGAGGGCATCGACGGGTTCTTGATGTTGCCCGCCTTGCGCAGCTTCTTCGCCCGGTCCAGCTGGGACGGGTCCACCAGCCGCTCGCGGACGCTGCGGGGACCGCCCCAGGGCCAAAGCGCGGTGCTGGGGGGCTGATTGTTGATTTTGGCCATGGCGGTCCGACTTCAATACAGGTGGGGGGCCCGCGTCCAGCCCCCTTCAGCGCCCGCCCGCCTGCTCCCGCTGCAGCGCGTAGACGAAGTTCAGCACCTCGGCGACCGCGTCGTAGAGCTCCTCGGGGACCTCCTGCCCCACGTCCACCCGGTACAGGGCGTGGGCCAGGGACACGTTGCGCATGACCGGGATGCCGTACTGCTTGGCGATCTCCCGGATCTTCTCCGCCTTGAGGCGCATCCCCTTCGCCACCACGCGAGGCGCGCCGTCCGCCTTGTTGTCGTACTTGATGGCGATGGCGATGTCCGCCTCTTCGTCGCTGGCCATGGCCTCTCCTTCCTCAGGCGCGCGCTGGCGGCGCCGCGTTCTGCTGCTGCTTGAGCCCGTAGACGAAGTTCAGCACCTCGGCGACCGCGTCGTAGAGCTCCTCCGGGACTTCCTCGCCCACCTCCACGCGCAGCAGCGCGTGCGCCAGCGGGACGTTGCGCAGCAGGGGAATGTCCGCCTCGCGCGCCAGCGCCTTGATGCGCTCCGCCTTGGCGTCCATGCCCTTCACCAGCACCCGCGGCGCCCCGTCCTTGTTCTGATCGTACTGCAGCGCCACCGCGACGTGATCCGGGTTGGTGACGATGACGCTCGCGTCCTTCACCGCCTCCATCTGGGCTCCCTCCATGATCTCGTGGTGGAGCTCCTTGCGCTTGGCCTTGTGGTGAGGGTCGCCTTCGCTCTGCTTGTACTCCTTCTTCACCTCCTCCTTCGTCATCATCATGTCCTTCATGTACGACTTGCGCTGCCACCACACGTCGAACACGCCGAAGACGACGAAGAGCATCACGATGCGCATGGCCACCCGGGAGATGATCTCTCCCAGGATGGCCATGATGCCGTGCGTGTCCTGCCGCACCGTCTCGATGACCAGGGGCATGGAGTCGCGCACCACGCCGTAGACGACGAAGGCGGCGACGGTGATCTTGATGAGGTTCTTCAAGAGTTCGACGAAGGCCTTCTTCGTGAACATGTTCTTCAACCCCGCGATGGGGTTGAGCTTGTCGAACTTCGGGATGAGCGGGTCGATGGTGAAGAGCGACCCCACCTGGAGGAAGTCCATCAGCCCGCCCAGCACCGCCGCGCCGGCCACCACCGGCACCGTCAGGTACAGCATCGTGCGCAGGCCCATCACCATCAGCTGTGACGTCGCCAGGGCCAGGTCATCCGAGTGGGCGATGGCGTCGAAGCTGAAGCGGAACAGCGTGGAGATCTCCCTCTCCACGGTGTCCCAGGTGCCCTTGACGATGCCCAGGCCGGCGATGAGCACGGCCACGCCCGTCAGGTCCTTGCTCTTCCAGGTCTGACCCTTCTTGCGAGAGTCGTCGAGCTTCTTCTGCGACGGTTCTTCTGTTTTGTCGCCACTCTCGTCCGACATGGAGGAATCCCGGGGGGCTCAGGCCAGCAGCTGGATGGCGTGCTGGAACATGCGGAGCATGTTGGCCAGCTCCTGCTGCATGCGGCCAATCACGACATGGATGGCGATGAACATGATCAACACGCCCACCAGCGGCTTGAGCGACATGGAGATGAAGAACACCTGGATCTGCGGCGCCACGCGGTTGATGGAGCCCAGGGCCAGGTCGGTGACGAAGGCGGCCACCATGCCGGGACCGGCCAGCGCCAGGCTGATCTTCAAGAGGTCCGCGAAGGAGCGGATCATCAGGTCGAAGAAGGGCCACACGCCGCGGCTGAAGCGCGGGAAGCCCTCCAGCGGCACGATGGCGAGGCTCTCCGCGAGCGCCTTGATGATGATGTGGTGCCCGTCCAGCGACAGGAACAGCACCACGCACAGCTGCACCTTGAGGCTGGAGAAGAGCGACACCTGCGTGCCCAGCTGCGGCACGTAGAGCTGGGCGTTGTTGCTGCCCGACATGGTGTCCATCAGGGTGCCGGCCACGCGGGCCGCGTCGAACACCATGTTGACGATGTACGACAGCGCCACGCCGATGAAGATCTCCTTGAGCAGGAGCCCGATGTACGGGAGCGCGCTGATGGGAATCCTGTCCATCCGGTCCGCGACGGACGGGAAGAGCACCAGGGACACCAGCAGGCCCAGGCCCAGCTTCATCTCCGAGGGAACGACCTCGCCGCCCAGGAACGGGCTGAAGATGAGGATGGGCATCACGCGGCACATGATGAGCGCCATCGTGAAGATGGCGACCGACAGGTTCACCCGAGCGCCCAGCTCGGCCATGACTTCGCCGATGTTCATCTGCCGATGAGCGCCGGGAAGCGGTCGAAGACGTGGAAGGTGAAGCGCAGGAGCTGGCCGCCAATCCACGGGCCCGTCATGGCCAGCACGCCGAAGACGAGGACGACCTTGGGCGCGAACGTGAGCGTCTGCTCTTGAATCTGCGTCGTGGCCTGGAACAGCGAGATGAGGAAGCCCACCAGGAGGCTCATGAGCACCGGCGGCGCGGAGACCACGAGCACCAGGAACAGCGCCTCCTGGGTGATGAACGTGAGCTGATTCATGGAAGTACGGGCTCCTTACAGGTAGCCGATGACCAGGCCCTTGGCGATGAGGTACCAACCGTCCACGAGCACGAACAACAAGAGCTTGAAGGGCATGGAGATGGTCGTGGGCGACAGCATGTGCATGCCCAGCGCCAGGAGGATGTTCGCCACCACCATGTCGATGACGATGAAGGGCACGAACAAGAGGAAGCCGATCTGGAAGGCCTCCTTCAATTCGGACACGACGAAGGCCGGGACGATGACCATGAAGTCATTCGGGCCAATGTCCTTGCGGTCCTCCTCCTTCCGCATCTTCTTCGCCAGGCTGTAGAAGAGCGTGCGGTCCTTGTTGGTGACCTTCTTCATCAGGAACTCGCGCAGGGGTTCCTTGGACTTGTCCGCGGCCCCCAGCATCGTGCCCACCGTCTCCGAGGAGAACACCGACGTTCCCCGGGACCAGATGTCGATGCCGCCCGCCCGGTACATCTCCTGGCCCACGGGGGCCATGATGTAGACGGTGAGGATGATGGCCAGGCCGGTGATGACCTGGGTGGGGGGAATCTGCTGGGTGCCCAGCGCCGAGCGGACGATGGAGAGCACCACCGAGATCTTCACGAAGCTGGTCACCATCATCAGCGCGAACGGGACCAGGGACATGGCCGCGAGCGCGAGGATGAGGATGAGCGGACGGGAGGTGAAGGTGTCGGAGCTCACCGCCTCCTTGACCATTGCATCCGGCGCCGAGTCGCCGCCCTTCTTCGCCGCGGACGCGACGAAGGGGTGCAGCGACACGAGGGCCGCGAAGAGCCAGGGCGGAGCGCGGAACAGCAGCGGGCGAGCGGGAGACGAACGGTTCACGTGACGGCCTTCAGACGCCCGGCGGCGGCGTGGTGCCACCGGTCCGGCGGGAGAGGAGCTTCTGGAGGAAAGGACTCAAGGACACGGGCGACGACGGCGGACGCGCGGCGCGGATGCGCTCCACCGCGTCGCGGTCCAGCTTCGAAACCAGTTGCACGCCACCCTCGCCGCCACCCACCAGCAGGTACTCGTCCGCGGCCTTCAGGACGAAGAGCGTGCGCCGTTGATCCAACGGGATGCGCTCCATCACCGACACGACCGACGCCTTGCCCACGGGCACGCCCTGCAGGCCCATCAGCCGGCGCAGCCCCACGTTGAGCGTGAGGTAGATGGCCGCGAGCACCGCGCCCAGCAGCGCCACCGTGCGCACCACCACCCAGCCCAGGCTCTCCTGCTCTTCTCCACCTTCGGACTCGGGGACGCCCAGCTCGCGGTCCAGTTCGTCCGCGTGGCGCTTCGCGCGGGCCGCGCTGTCACCCGTCACGGCCGGGGCCGGAGCTTGGGCGGGAGCCTGTTCGGGAGCCTGTACGGCGGTGGTCGCCGGAGCCTCGGGGGCCGGGGCCGCCACAGAGGCGTCAGGCGTGGAGGCCGCGGGCGCCTGCGCCAGGACGGCGGGCGACGCGAAGAGCAGCGCGGCGCCGAGCAACAGGCGCGAGGAGGAGAGACCGAGGACCGCCATGGATGGGCGCGAGCCTAGTGCACCCGAGTCAGGACCGCCACGGGCCCGGGCACGAGCACGCCCCCCTGCCCGCCTGCCTTGTGACGCACGGGCGCAAACGCTTCAGCTCAGGTGGATGATTCGCACCCCGAGCTGCCCCTCCAGCTCCACGAGCTCGCCCCGGGCCACCACCTTGCCGTTCACCGACAGGTCCACGGGCTCACCCGCTCCACGACGCAGGTCGATGACCTGGCCTGTGCGCAGGCCCACCACCTGTTCGGCCGTGATGGGCACGCGCGCCAGCTCCACCGCCACCTGCAGGGGCAGGTCGCTGAGCAGATCGCTTCCGTCCTTATCGTCCAATGCCGCCCCTTCGAGTTCCGGAGGAACGCCCAGCTCCGGGTTGGTGAAGTCCTCGTTCTCTTCCGACCCGCCCCCGGGCTCCCCACCCTGCGGGTTGCCCGGCTCACCGGGGATGATGTCCGTGATGCGCGCCCGGTAGCGGCCGTTCTCCACGGCCACGTCCGCCAGGAAGTGGCCGGTGCGCCCCAGGCCCAGCCGCAGCTGCGCCGTGCCGGACTCGCCCCGGTCCGGCCGCGCCGACAGCATGTCCAGGAGCAGCACGTCCTTGACGCGCAGGGACGCCAGGTCCTGGGCGGACAGCTCCGCCACGCCAATCTCCGCGCGCAGCCAGTCGCGCAGCGCGGACAGGCGCCGGCCGTTCGCCTTCATGTCCTGACGGCGGTGCTCGCGCCGCTGGGCGCTCTCCACCGCGGGCTCCGCCGCCTCCAGCACCGCCGATGGCACCACCAGCCGCACGATGCCGCGGTGCGAACCCAGCACCGCGTTCAGGTGCACCGCCAGCATCGGGCCGTCCTCGCCCAGGCGGGCGGAGACTTCATCCACGCCGCGCGCCACGCCGTCCAGCCGGGGCCGGGGAACGCCCGGCTGCAGTCCGGGCACCAGCTCCTTCAGGGCCTCCAGGACGACGTAGCCCATCACGCCCTCCTCGATGTCCGTCAGCGGGCGCAGGCCCACCGTCTCACCGGCGCCGCCCAGGAGCAGGTCCACCGCCGAGTGCGCCAGCGACAGCTCGATTTCGAGGATGGCCCGGCCCTTGAGCGCGCCGGGGGCCAACACCGCCAGGAAGGACGGGTCACCCAGGAAGCGGCGCAGCTCCGTCATGGGGCGGGCCTGGGCGGACTCCACCGACAGGCGCACGTCCACGTCGAAGAGCGCCTTGAGGCGCGCGCAGACCGTCTCCAGCGTGCCCGCGTTCGGCGTCAGCCACCGCAGCCGCTCCGCCAGCTGGCCCTGCGTGCGCGACACCTTCTCCAGGTTCGTGAACGCGAACGGCCGCCACGGCGAAACCGGAGCCGGGGCGGGCGCGGGGGCCTGCGCGGGCTTCGGGGGCGGTCCCAGCTTCCGGGTGTCGACCAACATGGTGCGCTCGAAGACTCCGGGCTCGTCGTCCGGCTCCAGGCTCATGTCTTCGCCTCGAACCTCAGATTTTCAAGCGCCAGTCCCCGGCCGCCCAGGGCGCTGCGCAGGCCGTCGCTCTGCTCTTCGAGCATCTTCAAGGTGTCGCGGTCGTTGCCGCTGAAGACGGCGGAGATCTTCCCGTTCTTCGCGCTGACCTTGATGGACAGGCCGTTGAGCACGTCGCCGCGCAGGTCGATCTGGAACTCCGCGTTGCCCGCGGCGTTGGTGCCCACGCGCACGCGCTCGACGATCTTCTGGGCGATCTCGTTCGCCATGGCGCGCAGCCGCTCGGAGCCCGCGGTGTCCTTGGGCTTGGCCACCGGCACCGGCGCCATCAGCGCGGGGTTGAAGCGGAAGCCCGCGCCGGCCATCTGCGCGCCCTTGTCGTCCTTCTCCTTGCTGGACCCGCCGCCCGCGCCTTTGCCGCCGCCGGCGTTGACGTCGATCTTCAGCTCGCCCTTCTCCTGGCTGAGCCGGCTGGCCTGACCTTCGGCCTTGTTCATGTCGCCTTCGCGGACGTCCGTGGAGCGCTTCTCCTCCACGACCTCCGTCTTGCGGGCCTCGCCGCCCCTGGACAGCTGCTGCGACTCGCTGTTGCGCTGGGACTGCTGGGCGCCCTGGGTGGACTCCCCGGGCTTCGCGAAGGCGGTCTCCTTCTGGGCCAGCTTCTCGTCGAAGGTCTTGCCCTGCCCCTGCGCGAGCCGCGCCAGCACCTGCTTGCCCAGGGGCTGCTTCAGCTCCTGCGCCTGCTTGGGCTGGGCCTGTTCGGCCTGGCCCTGCTGGACCAGCTTGGAGAAGACGGACTCGCCCTGCAGGCGCTTCTGGGTCTTCGCCTCCGCGAGCTTGCGCTCCTGGATCATCCGCTCGGCCAAGCGCGCGGCATCGCGATCATCATCAACTCGGCTCATGGCGTCTCTCCAGACTCGGCGGAAGGCGGCGGGAGGTTACTTGCGCTGGCGGGCCAGGAACAAGGCGCTGCCGATCTCCTCCTGCTGCAACTCTTCCCGATCCTGGCGCTCCTTTTTCACCTGCTTGACGAACTTCTCCTTGTTCTTCTCGATGGCCTTGAGCTCCTTGGCGGCCTCGGCCATCAGCATGCGGCGCTGCTCCACCAGGCGGGCCGCCGTCCGGACGACCTCCTTCTGGTGCTCGATCTGGAGGGCGACCTGGGCTTCGTCGTCCTTCAGACGCTCCTCGAAGCGGCCCATCATGTTCATGCCGTTGATGCCGGCGCCCTTGGCCATGATCTGCTGGAAGTACTCCTGGACCTTGGCCTTGCGCTCCTTGCGGCGGCGCTCGAGTTCCGCCTCCAGGCGCGCCTGCTCCTGCTCTTCCTTCGCCAGCGCCTTGACGGAGTCCGAGAAGGCCTGTTCGGCCTCCTCCTTCGCCTTCTCACGCATGTCCAGCAGTGACTGCAACCGGTACGGGGGCATGGTGGAGGCATCCTACCCAAAAACCGTCCGGTCCGTAGGTGTGCCAGGGGCGGCCCGGGTCACTCCGCGAACAGGTTGATGAGCTGCTCCACGGTCTCCTCGTACGGGGAGTTGGAGTGGGTGTCCTGCTTGAGGAAGTCGATGATGGCGTCGTACTTCTCGATGGCGTAGTCCGTCCTGGGGTCCGCGCCGGCCTGGTAGGCGCCCAGCAGGATGAGGTCGCGCTGCTTCTCGTAGGTGGCGAGCGTCTCGCGCAGCTTGCCGGCGGCCTTCTTGTGCTCCTTGCTGACGATGCCGCTCATCACACGGCTGAGGCTCTGGAGCACGTCCATGGCCGGCCACTGGTTTCGCGCGCCCAGTTCACGGTTGAGGATGAAGTGGCCGTCGAGAATACCTCGGACCTCGTCGGCGATGGGGTCTTCCATGTCACCGCCGGCCACGAGGCAGGTGTAGATGGCGGTGCACTTGCCCTTCGCCGAGTTGCCCGTGCGCTCCAGGATGCGCGGCAGCATGGAGAAGACGCTGGGCGGGTAGCCCTGACGCGCCGGGGGCTCGCCGATGGCGAGGCCGATGTCGCGCTGGGAGCGCGCCAGACGCGTCACCGTGTCGAGCATGAACAGCACGTTGCCGCCGCGCTCACGGAAGTACTCCGCGATGGCCGTGGCGACGTAGGCGGCGCGCAGACGCACGAGGGCGGGCTGGTCGGACGTGGCGCACACCAGCACGGCGCGCTTCATGCCCTCCTCGCCCATCGCGTCCTCGATGAACTCGCGAACCTCGCGACCACGCTCGCCGATGAGCGCCACGACGCTCAAGTCTGCTTGCGTGTTGCGGGCAATCTGCCCCATCAGCGTGGACTTGCCGACGCCGGAGCCGGCGAAGAGGCCCACGCGCTGGCCCTCGCCCACGGTGAGAAGCCCGTCGATGCAGCGCACGCCCAGGGGCAGCGGCCGCTCGATGCGCTGGCGGGTGAAGGGGTCCGGGCAGTCGCGGTCCACGGGCCAGTCGACCAGGTTCTCCCCCTCCAGGGGCATGCCGTCCATGGGCTCGCCGATGCCGTTGAGCACGCGGCCCAGGAGCCCGTCACCGCACTTGATGGTGAGGGGACGCCCCGTGGGGATGCACTCGCTGTCCGGACCGATGCCGTACAGCTCGCCCAGGGGCATGAGCATCACCTCGTCGCCCACGAAGCCCACGACCTCCGACTTCATCAGGCCGCGCTGACGGTTCTTGACGAGCACCAGCTCGCCGATGCGCACGTTGGGCACGCTCGCCTTGATGACGAGCCCCGTCAGCTCCGTGACGCGGCCGCGCACCCGGACGAGGGACGCTTCCTTGATGAGGTCGTAGTAGCGCGAGAGGTCGATGGCCATGGCGGATTCCGGGAGGGGCTCGAGGGCGCGGCGTTGGCCGGAAGGCTCAGGGAGGGCCGCTCTTGCGACCGGTGTCCGGCTGCAGGAGGTTCTGGAGCATCTCCAGCTGCGTGGGCAGCTGCGCGTCCACCGTGCCGAACTCCGTCTGCACGATGCAGCCCACGGGAGCGACCTCCGGGTCCTCCTTGATGGCCAGGTCCACCGTGCGGCCGATGAGCTCCATCAGCTGCGGGCGCTTGGCGCGCAGCACCGTGGCCGTCTTCGGGTGCACGCGCAGGACCATGGCGCGCGCGTTGCGGAGGTTGTCGATGGCCGCGGCGCACATGTCCACCAGCAGCTCCGGCTCGCGCTCCAGGTCGCGGCCGAGGATCTTCTCCGCCATCTTCAGCGCCAGCGCGATGATGTCCTGCTCCTGGGAGTTGAGCATCTCCCCGGCCTGCATCTTCGCGCGCAGGAGCAGCTCCGTGGCCTGGGCAATGCCTTCCTGACGGCCCAGGTCCTTCGCCTTGGCGAAGAGCTCCTCCTTCTCGCGCTGGGCCTCGGCGAGGATGCGCTCACGCTCGCGCTGGGCCTCCTCGATGATGCCCTGCGCGCCCTGGCGCGCCTCGAAGACCTCGGCGTTCATCACGCCCGCGCGCGGCGGACGCAGCGCCGGTCGCTCGGACGTGGCGACGACCACCGACTCCGCCAACCCATCCCCCTTGATTACCTTGCCGATCGCCATGGGCCGCTCCTTGAAGACCGGATGCTAGCGCGTTCCGCCGCGCGGTCCACGCCCTCCCGGGCCGCCCGCGTCATCCGGGCCCGGCCGGTCGGTGGGAGGGGGGCGCCGGCGGCCCACCTGCGTTCCCTCCGAGGACCGGGACGAGGATGCCTGGCTGGAGAGCACGCGCGGGGGACGCTCCGGCTCGCCTCCCGGAGCGGGACGCACCGCGGGACGGCTGCCCGTGCGCGAGCGCAGCACGCGGGCCCCGTCAGCGGCTTCCCCGGACGGGTCCGGGCGCCGGGGGGCGCGCTCCTCCGCGTCGGCGGGAGGCCGCGCGGGGCGCTCGGCCCGGACGGAGCGGCCTTCTGGCGCGTCCGGCTCCGGCGGGCGTGACGCACCGCGTGCGCCCAGCCGCGAGGGCGGAGGTCCAATGCGAGCGCCGTCTGGATCCTGCCGGACGGGACGCGCGGGCCGGGGGCCTTCTGGATCACGACGGCTGGGAACGGCCCCAGTGGACGCACGGGGCGCGGGCCCCACCGACGAGCCCCGGTCCACCGGCATGCGGCGCATCTGGGAGCCGTTCGCATCCCCTTCCGGGGCCACCATGGACGCGCGGGGCGCGGGTCCACGCTCGCGCTCCACCGGCATCCGGCGGATCTGCGAACCCCCCGCCTCACCGTCCGGCGGCGCCCCCATGGAGGCACGGGGCGTGGGCCCACGCTCGCGCTCCACCGGCATGCGGCGCATCTGGGAGCCGTTCGCATCCCCTTCCCGCGAGGCCATGGACGGCCGAGGCGCGGGCCCCACCGACGAGCCCCGCTCCTCCCCTGGCGCCGGACGCGGACGTCCGGCGGGGGGCGCGCCCGGGCCCGCGTCACGGCTGGACGCCGCACCCGCGCGACGGGCCGCGCGCTCGGCCATGAAGTCGCGCTTGGCGCTCGCGTCCGCGGACTCTCCGTCGGGAGGGGCTCCCCGCAGGGCCTTGGGAGCCCGGAGCGCTGGCGGACGCGACGGATCCGGCGCGGTGGTGCGAAGGCCCTCGCGTGGCGCGGGTGCCCCCGGACGGGCTCCCGGAGCCGTGGGGCGTGCTCCTGCGGCTTCGGGGCGGGCACCCGGGGCCGCTGGCGCGGGCTTCCGGGCTCCGGGCGGTGGAGGCAGCACGGCGGAGGGGCGCGGAGGCGGCGCGGTCAGCCGCACGGGGCGCTCGATGAGGCCGCGCACGGCCAGGCGCTCCAGGTCCATGACGATGTCGGTGCGTCCGCCATCGCCCCGGGCCGTGGGCCGCGAGCGCTCCTCGCGCACCCACTTCGCCACCAGGTGGCCGAACTCGCCGCGGTGCTTCTCCAGCATGCGCGCGGCGAACTCCGGGGACTGCGCCACGCACGCGCGCGCCAGCCGCTGCACGCCCGCGCTGCGGATGGCGCCCGCCAACCGGGTGAAGCCATCATGCAGGGTGAGTTGCGCGCGCGCGTCCTCTTCCGGGAGCTTGCGCGGCGCATTGGCCGCCACGGACTTGCTCGCGAGCTGGAGCAGATCCGGAGGCAGCGATTCGAGGAGCCCGTTCAGCTCTTCCTCGGGCAGGCCCGCCAGCGCCGGGCCCAACACGCGCGCGCCCAGGCGGTCACTCACCGTGAGCAGCTCACGCGTCTGGAGGTTGAGCACGTCCGCGAACTTGAAGCCCGCGGACTGGCCCGCGACCTCGCGCGCCAGCGCCTCCTCCAGCTTCCAGCGGATGATGTCCAGGACCTGCGGCCGCACCTCGCGGGTGAGCTTCACGCGCGAGGGAGGCAGGTGGCCGCGCACCGCCTCCGCCATGTTGCCGGGCAGCGCGCGCAGCGTGACTTCCACCAGCGCGCCGCGCTCGCGCTGGAGCAGCGCCGCCAGCCGCTCCGGATCCGCGGTCCACAGCTGGCCGCGCCGATCCTTCATCAGACGCTTGAGTTCCTGCACCACCGCGGGCAGGCGCTTCTCGCGCGGAATCTGGAGGATCTCCTGCGCGCGGTGGCGCAAGAGCGCGCCCTCCTCGTCCGGCAGGTGCTCCAGCGCCGCCATGCTCTCCTGGCCCCCGAAGGTGACCGCGGTGAGCAACATCATGGTCTGGCGCTTGCTGAGCGAGGTGAAGAAGGAATCCAACGGTCACCTCGCGGGCCCCCAGGTGGCCCGCTGAAGATAGAAGACGTGTCCCCGGCCTGGAGGACACGTCCCGCGGTCCGCCCCAGGAGGGCCGCGGGAAGCGACGTGCAGCTCTAGCCCTCGCGACCGCCGCGCGCACGCGCGGGACGCGGCGCCGCGGGGGCAGCGCCACCCGAGCCGCCGCGCATGAAGGTCCACCCGGTGAGGCCCATCATCGCCAGGATGAGCACGAACGCACCGCCGAGGATCATCTTGAAGGTGCTCGCGCTGGCGGCCGTCATGCGCACGCCGAGCACGTCCTGCAGGCGGTTGGTCTCCGTGGTCTCCGCCGTGGGGGCCATGGCCTCCGTCATCAGCACGGTGACGGCCTCCGGCTTGAGCTCCGACACGGAGCTGGCGACGAACTGCTTCACCGCCTCCATGGAGACGGGGGGCTTGCCGCCCTCCACCGTGCGGTACTTGATGAACACGGAGGCCGACGGCATCGGCTTGTTCTCCGGCTGCGACAGGTCGTTGTTCTCCGGCACCATCACGATGGCGCGCGCCTCCAGCACGCCGTCGATCTGGTTGAGCGCGTTGGAGACCTCACCCGCCATGGCCTTGAGGAGCATGGCGCGCTCCTCCGTGGCGGTGGGCACCATGCTGCCCTTGGCGAAGTGGGACAGGCCCTTCTCCACCGGGCGCGGCAGCGAGTTGCGCTTCAAGAGCTCCGCGGCCTGCGCGGCGTCGCCCTTGGGGACGACGATGGTGAAGCGCACTTCGTTGCCGCCCTCCGCCTTCTCCTTCTTGGCGTTGATGCCGTTCTTGCTGAGCAGGACGTAGATTTCATTCGCATCCGCTTCCGTCAGCTCGTGCTGCAGCTCGATGGAGCAGCCGGTGAGGAACAGCAGGGCGAGGAGCGGGGCGGCGAAGACGGGCGTTCGGCGAGTCATGGGCGCGCTTAGCTTAACAGGGCCCTTGCAAAACGCGGAAGGGCGCCCCCTCCCGACCCTGGGAGGGACCGCCCTTCGCATGCCGCCATGGCCCGGCGGGGTGGGGACTTCAGACCTGCGTCTTGACGACGTCCTTCAGGCCGCTGGTGGCCTTCTCGACGACCTTCGACGTGAGGTCGAGCTCCTGCGAGTACTTGTACATGGACGCCTGGAGACCAAGCAGCTCGGCGTTGGACATGTTCTTGCCGGAGGAGGCCTCCTTGATCAGCTTGTCCATGCTGACCTGACCCTTCTCCAGGCCGGAGACGAGGTCGGACACCATGCCGCCCGACTTGGTCGTCTTGGAGGCTTCGGCCTTCGCGTCCACGGGCTCGGCGCCCTTGGCGGTGGCGGGCTGCTGGGCGGCGCCGCTCACCTTGTTCAGGTTGGCCTTCTCCGCCTTGTTGACGGTCTCCACCTGGCGGACGGTGTCCACCTTCTGGGTGGCCTGCGCGGCCTGGGCCTTGTTCACGTTCTGGGCGGCGTCCACCTGGCCGGCGCCCTGCGCCTTGTCAGCGAGAACTCCGTCGAACTTCGACGCGCCCGTCTTCTGCTGAGTCTGCTGCGCGCCCTGGTCCTGCAGCTTTTGCTGCGCTACCTGTCCCGCGGAGATGCCGCTCATCGGAGCCGCCATGTGACACCCTCCTTGCATCCGTCGAGGGGGGAGGGAGTTCCTCCTCCTCGTTCAAGAGTTCCTTGAGCCGATCAATGGCCCGCGCATGAAGCCGCGACGCCCAGCTCTTCGACTGCCCGATCTCCGCTCCCGCCTCTTCCAGCGTGCGTCCCTGGAAGTAATAGCCCTGCAGGAGCTTGCGCTCTTTCTCCGGAAGCTTCTCGATGGCCGAGCGCACCCGGTTCTTCAACTGCTCCATCTCCAGGCGTTGATCCGCCGGGAGCGATTCATCCACGTAGCCCGCCGCCTCCGCCCCTTCCGCCCCCGCGGCGAAAACCGCCGCGAGGCCCGCCACGGCATCCGAGATGTCTCCAATATCATCGTCGAATGACGACCCGCGGTTGCTTGCGCCCTGCTCGCGGTCCGCCAGATTTCCCAGATACGCCGTCGCGCGCTCGCCCTGATAGGCGGTGCGGGCGTCCGCGCCCCGCAGGACGCCCATCTTCCTCAAGCCGTCGAAGATGGCGCCCTTGATGCGGTAGTGGGCAAAGGTGAGGAAGTTGGCGCCGACCTTGGGGTCGAAGCGCTCAGCGGCTTCCAGCAGACCGATCTGCCCATAGGCCAGCAGTTCATCCAGCTCCAGCTGGGCATTGAACTGCTTGCGCACGGTGGCCGCGAGCGACCGCACGTACGGGCCGTACTTCTCCAGGATGACCTTCCTGTCTTCACCCAGAGGCAAGCGGCGCGCTCACTCGGCCTTGGACCACAGCCGCTCGAGAACCTGGTTCAGCCGGGGATCATCCTGCAGCGCCCCGGCGATGCGGCCCGTGAGGGCAGCGGACTTCATGTTCAACTTCTCCTGAAGCACTTCGGAGACGAGCGCCTTCGTCGCCTCCTCCTTGCTCTTGAAGCCCCCGTTCTTCAGCCGCTTGGCGATGGCGAGGGCCTGCGCCGCGATCGGATCCGTTGCCTGGGGGCCCTGGACGTTGCTGGAGCCTACCAGACCCGAAGGCCCGACGAGCGATTCCGTGCGGTCCACCTTGCCGCCAAAGGACGCGCCGGAGGCACCCGACGGACCGGACGCCCCCTTCACACCGCCCGCGCGGCCCTTCCCACCCCCACGTCCGACTCCACCGACAGCCATCGACGTACCTCCTTCTTCTTGCCGCGACTACTTCTTCGGCGGAGGCAGAGCCCCCGCTTCCTTCGCCTGGATGAGCGCCTGGGCCAGCTTCGCGCCGTCGCTTTCGGGTTCCAGGTCGATGGCGGCCTTCAGCTCCTTGAGGGCCTCCGGCACCTTGCCCATGAACAGCAGGGCCTCCCCGGCGTGTGCCCGGGGCAGTGACGACAGGGGAGCAAGGCGCTGGGCGACCCGGTAGGCCGCCAGGGCCTTGTCGTGCTTGCCCTGCGCGAACTCCACGGCGCCCAGGCCAATCTGGGGCACCTCGCTCTTGGGCATGAGCGCGGCGGCACCGACGAAGACCTCCTTGGCCTTGTCGAAGTGACCCATGTCCAGCCACAGGTAACCGGACTCCAGCAGGACCATGGCCGGCTGGCGCGCCATGGGCACGAGGCTGTTGGCAATCTCCGAAGGGGTCTCCGCCATGGACGTCGCGCTTCCTTTCCTGTCGCCGGAAGCACGGAAGGCGGCCGTCGAGGGCCGCCTTCCTTGCACCGGTCAGATTCCGCTGTCCGTGAAGACTAGCGGATGTTGCCGATGGAGTTCTTGGTCGTATCGTGCCGCGACTTCATCACGTTGGAAACAGCCGTGAAGAGCTGCGACTCGTGCTGCATGGCGGACTGCATGTTCAGCAGCTTGACGTTGTCGTCCATCATCGTCTTGAGGCTGCTGTTCGTGTTGAGCTGGTCGCTCACGCTGCCGCCAGAGCCCACGCTGGTGCCCAGCGCGGTGCCGCCGCCCGTGGAGGGCAGGCCCGCGCCGCCGACGCCCGGCAGGTTGGTGGAGGGCACCGCGCCGGAGGCGGTGTTCATCACGCCGACGTAGGGGCCGCCCTGCATGCCGGAGCCGGAGGCGCCGGAGAAGGTCTGCGCGGAGGAGACCGCGGCGGAGACGATGCCCGCGCCGGGGACGAAGCCCGCCACCGCGCCGACGCCCGCGCCCACGGCGCCGACGGTGCTGTTCAGGCCGTTCTGCACGCGCGCACCAAAGCTCGTGTTCGGCGTCTGCCGAGCCGTGGTCATCTGGGTGTTCATGCGCAGGTTCGGGCCCATCATGCCGCTGTCGATCTTGCTCATTTCAGCCTCCGCGCTGGTGCCAGCGATTCGAAAAGGGGAGCCCCGGGATCATCCCTCGGCTCTTTGAATGGATTATCGGGAGAGTCAGCCGCCGGTTGCCTGCTGCCGGCAAGAAATCGTCCGGGCTCCCGAAAAGCCCGTTATTTCCGGCCCTTACCCTGCTTCGACTCGGCGACGAGCTTCTCGCGCACGTCCACGAGCATGCCGAGCAGCTCCTCGGACCGCGCGATCGCAGCCTGGGCCTTCTTGCCGATCTCCGCGCGGGGGCCCTTGAGCTCGGCGAGCCCCGCCTTGACGGGCGCGAAGAGCGCCTGGACGTCGCTGGCGGAGGCCTTCTCGATGAAGGTCTCGACGGCGGGATAGGACGGGACAGGCAGTTCCTGGGGCTGGGGCTGCGGCGCGGAGGGCCTGGCGGGCGGGGGCATCGGGGTCACGGTCTCCTGGCGGGGAGCAGGCCATGCGGCCAGCCTCCGCTCTTTCCCCAGCACGCTAGGTGAATCCGGAATCGGCTTCAAGCACCCCTCCCGGCGGCCGGAGCGCCGGTTGTCGGTTCCGGTCCACGCTCCACGGGCCGGGGACCGAACAGGCACGCACGCGGTCTTCCCCCTCCGACCTGTCCCCCACTCCCACCACCCCTAGCTTTTTCCCAGCGGGGGGCGCCGAAGGTGCCGCCCCGTCCCACTCACACATCATCCGGGAGAGATTCCATGAAGAAGCTCATTGGGGTTTTCGCGTCCGTGGCGCTGCTGGGTTCGGGTGTGGCCTTTGCCCAGGACAGCGCGACGCAGGGCTCGCAGCAGCCGTCAACGTCGTCCGGCAGCATGCAGGGCTCCTCCGAGAGCACGGGCGGCTCGGGGTCGTCGAGCATGATGGGCTCGAACGAGCTGACGGGCAAGGTCGTCAAGAGCGACAGCAAGAAGGTCTACATCAGCAGCACCAGCGGCGCGGTGGTGCCCCTGGAGGTCGACAAGAACACGCAGTTCACCGACCCGAGCATGAAGAACGCCAAGAGCCTGAAGGAGGGCCAGGAGATCCGCGCCAGCTTCCAGGTGAAGGACGAGAAGAACATGGCGACCAGCATCTCGCCGAGCTCGGGCACGGGCGGCTCGGGCTCCGACCCGATGGCGCCGGACTCGTCCATCAACGAGGGCACGGGCGGCTCGGGCATGGATGACAAGAACCAGGACATGGGCAACGACTCCACGATGAACCCGGACACGGGCTCCAGCACGGATTCCAGCAGCTCGCCGAAGACCTACTAGCACCGCCACTCCCCTCCCCTGTTCCTCTCCCGCATGGGAGGGGAATCCCAGCTCGCGGCCCCCCATTCTTCGGTGGGCCGCGGGCGTCTTTCCATGGATGGGCGCTTCCGCGCGCGGCGGAAGCAGGAGCGGCATGGACCACGAGGCGGATGTCGTCATCCTGGGGGCCGGCGCCGCGGGGCTCGCCGCGGCCGAACGATTGATGAGCCAGGGCCTGCGGGTCCTCGTGCTGGAGGCGCGCGACCGCGTGGGCGGCCGCGTGGCGACGCTCCGGGACACGGTGGCGGACGTGCCCCTGGAGCTGGGCGCGGAGTTCGTCCATGGCAGGCCCGCCAGGCTGATCCGGCGCATCCACCGGGCCGGCCTGACCGTGAGCCCGTGCAACGACACGCACGCGCTCCTGTGGCGCGGGAAGCTGGAGGATGGGGAGGACGCCTTCGCGTTCCAGGAGCCCCTGATGTCCGCGAAGGGACCGGACCGCCCCATGACAGCGTGGGTCGCGGAGCAGGCGCGCATCCACCAGTGGCCGCCCATCGTGTGCGCGATGGCGCGTTCGTACGTCCGGGGCTTCTACGCGGCGGATCCGGACGTCGCGAGCACGCTCGCCATTGCTCGGATGGAGCGGACCGCTGACGGGTCCGGGGGCACGACGCCTTCGCGCGTGCTGGAGGGGTATGACCGCGTGCCGCATGCGATGGCCGCGAAGCTGTTCGCGAAGCCGGACACGCTGTTCCTCAACGCCGTGGCCGAGGAGGTGCGCTGGAGACCGGGCTCGGTCCTCGTGCGGGCCCGGACCCGGCAGGGCACTCCGCTCGGGACGTTCCGGGGGAAGCATGCGGTGGTGACGCTTCCCGTGGGCGTGTTGCAGGCGAAGCCGCCCGCCCCGGGGGCCGTGCGCTTCGTGCCTCGTGTGCGGGAGCAGGAGCAGGCCTGGAACCGGTTGGCGATGGGCTCCCTGGTGAAGGTCCTCTTGCGCTTCCGCTCGGCGTTCTGGCGCGAGCAGGAGGCCACCGCGCGCTTCGGCTTCTTCCACGCTCCCGCATCCGCGTTCCCCACGTGGTGGACGCTGTCGCCCCACCGGCGCACGCGGCACCTGGTGGGCTGGAGTGGAGGCCCGACCGCCGCGTCGCTGTCCCGCTCGAGCGAGAAGGTGGTGCTGGGACGCGCCCTCCAGGGGCTGTCCCAGCTCTTCCATCTCTCCGTGCGGGAGCTGCACGCGCGGTTGGAAGCGTGGCACGTGCAGGACTGGCAGGCGGAGCCGTACACGCGCGGGGGCTACGCGGTCATCCCTTCTGGCGCGATGGACGCCGTCGAGGCGCTCGCGAGGCCCGTGGGCCGGACGCTCTTCTTCGCGGGCGAGGCCACGCATGCGGGCGGCGATGAGGGCACCGTGCATGGTGCGCTCGAGACGGGCCGCCGCGCGGCGGACGAGCTGCTGGCACGGCGCTCGAAGGCTTGAGCCCTTGTCGTCCTCCTGGCGGAGGAGCGAGCGGAGGGGCGCTGGTAGCGATGTGGAAGCGTTCGCGCGTGGACATCTTCAGGGCATGCGCCTCTGGATTGCCATCGTCGCGGGATTGAGCATGGGCCAGTCGTACGACCCGGAGCCGTTGCCTCCGGATGATCCGTCCGTGAGGGACCCCGCCGCCGCCGCTCTGCAGGATGCCTACGAGCAGGCCGCGGATGACCGGAACGGTGCGCGTCCGCCACAGGGCTACGGCCTCCAGGCGCCGTCGGATCCGACCGAGGGCAACTATCATTCGCTCACGCCCCTGATGGCCGATGGCAACCCGCCGGTCACTTCGGGCGAGGTCGCGGTCCAGCAGTCCCAGACGTATGTGCCGCCGCCCGTCCCCACCGTCTTCGAGCAGCAGCCCGCCGCTGGTGAGGCGACGGAGACGGAGGCCGCGCAGCCCCAGACGGGCACGGGAGGCGCTGGAACCGCGGGGAGCGCGACGGAGCAGCCCGCCACGGGTTCGGGCGCGGCCGGAACGACTTCGCCCCCGAGCGGAACGACCGCGGGGCAGCCCGCAACGGGCGCGGGCGCCGCAGGGACTGCGCCGGCCTCCGGTTCCACCGAGGCGAATGCCCCTGGCTTCGGCGGCACCTACGACACGGGCACGACCTCGCCGGCGGCTCCGAGCAATGTCGCTCCGGGCGGGGCACCGCTGGATACGTCAAGCGTGACGGTGCAGGAGCCGGGGACCGCGACGGGTGGCGCGGGTGCGGCCGGGACAACGGGAACCGCCACGCAGCCCCCTGCAACGGGCGGCTCGGGTGCAGCCGGCACTACGGAAACCGGAACCACCCCTCCGAGCACCGCGACGGGTGGCGCGGGTACGACGGGAACTGGCGCTGCCGCTCCGACGGGCACGACGGCGCCGGCTCAGACGCCTTCGGATCAGACGACTCAGCCGCTTCAGGGAGCGCAGGGACAGGCGCAGACGACGCAGGCGCCCCAGGGAGCGCAGGGGCAGGCCCAGGCGGCGCAGGCCGCAGCAGCCAATGAGGAAGTGACGCGTCTGCGCCAGCGCATCGCGGACCTGGAGCAGGAGATGGAAGCCCGCGACACGCGCGCCACCGAGCGCACCCAGGCCGTGCAGACCCAGGTGGACACGCACGAGCAGCGCGCCTACGAGGCCGAACGTGCCCGTCAGCAGCGGCTGGCGCGGATCCAATCCGGCGGCCAGTGGATGCTCGCGGCGGATCAAGCGCTGGAACAGGGCGAGCTGGACGTGGACAACGCCCTCGACATCGCCGACGAGGACTTCGCCGTCGTGCGCCAGAGCGCCTCGGCCGACGGACAGGGCGGCGTCGTGGTCCAGGCCGAGCGCATCCGCGCGCAGATCGCCTACGCCCGGGATGCCGCCAACCGCCGGGACATCTACGCCGCTCGCGTCGCCCTGCAGAACGCGGGCGAGGAGCTGCGGCTGGCGCGCGCCGCGAGCCTGGAGCGCTCGGGCACGTCCAACTCCCTGCTCAATCCGTGATGCGCGGGGTGGTGCTCACCGGTGCGCCCGCGGGCTTCGCGATGAGGTAGCCCTGCACGAAGTCCACCCCGTGCCGGCGCACCCAGGACAGCTCCTCGGGCGTCTCGATGCCCTCGGCCACCGTCTGGATCCCGAGCTGCCGGGCGATCTCCAGCAGCTTCTGCACGATGGACGCCTTGTAGGGGTCCGCGTGGACGCCCCGCACCAGCTCCATGTCCAGCTTCATGAACTCCGGCCGGAGCTGGTGGATGAGGTTCAGCGACGAGTAGCCCGCGCCCAGGTCGTCCAGCGCCACCTTGAAGCCCGCCGCACGGTAGAAGTCCACGATGGCGCGCAGGTGCGCCGCGTTCGCGGCCCGGTCGGATTCGATGATCTCGAAGACGACGTGCGACTCCGGGATGCCCGACTCGCGGATGGCCGCCGCCGTGGAGCGCAGGCAGTAGGCCGGATCGTAGATGGCCGTGGGCGTGAAGTTGATGAACAGGTGCGTGCTCAGCTGGTGCCGCACCGCCTCGCGGATGGCGGTGGTGCGCGCGGCCAGGTCCAGCTGGAACAGCAGGTCCGCCTCGCGCGCCGTGTCGAACAGCCGGTTCGGGGGCACCAGCGCCCCGTCCCGGTCCCGGCCTCGCAGGAGCGCCTCGTGCGCGAAGACGCGCGAGGTGTCCTGCGCATGGACGATGGGCTGGAAGAACGTGGTGAGCCGCGACTCCGCCAGCATGTCCACCAGCCACCCGGACTGATGCAGCGTGGTGAGCCGCTGCAGTGAGTCCACGCGCGGGAAGTCCGCCAGGCCGGGCTCGCCGTCGCCCTCGACGAAGAGGGCGCGCGTGCCCCGCACCTCCTCCGCCGTCAGCACGTTGGGAAGGCTCGCGAAGAGCTTCCGCAGGCCGCCCTCCCCCATCCCCACCACGACACACTGAACGTCGGTGCGCAGCTGGAAGGTGCCCCCCGAATCACGCAGGTGGGCCACCAGCTTGCCCAGGCTGTGACCCAGCGGCGGCCACAGGAAGAGACGCCCCGGTGCGTCCGGCGTCTCGGGCAGGGTCTGGCAGCGGCCACATCCGTTCAACAGGGTCATGACACAGCCTTGGCGTCACGGGGTGTGGCGGAAGATGAGCAGCCCGCGCGTCGTGTCCCACCCATACACCAGCCCGTCCGCGACATGAACGCCCTGCAGGCCGTCGAAGTAGCTCTTGCCCCGGCCCGCGTCCGTCTCACTCCAGCTGTTGAAGTACCCGGCGGCCTTCGGCGTCCCCAGCGTGGACACGTCGTACACCCGCAGGCCGTCCTGGTAGTTGGCCACGTAGAGCGTCGTGCCCGACAGGACCATGCCGCCCAGCGTCGCCTCGGGCCGCAGCGGCAGTTCGCCGCGCTGCACGATGGACGTCGGGTTCGTGGCGTCCATCGCCACGATGGAGGAGCCCCACGCATCAGAGCCCTGGTAGACGACCGTGGAATCCCCCAGCTTGCCCACCGCCAGGGCGCTGGTGGCGGGCCCGGGGAAGCGGCCCAGGATCTTGGGCAGCTTCGTCGTCGTCGCCAGGGGCGCGAGATCCGTCACCGTCACGCCGTAGCTCCAGTTGCTCACGTACAGGCGGTTGTCCTGCACCGCCAGGGCGTAGGGGTACTCGCTCAGGTCGGGCGAGGAGCCCTCCACCGTGTAGCGCACCACGAGGGTCGGCGCGGACGGCTGGGTCGCGTCCAGGATGATGATGTCCGACTTGGGCAGGGGCGACGCCACGTAGAGCAGGTTGCCGTCCTTCACCATGCCGTCCACGCGCACCGTCGGCAGGTCCGCCAGCACCGTCTTGTCGCAGGTGGGGACCTCCGGGTTGGCGAGGTCGCAGATGCGGATGCCCTTCGAGTAGGTGCCCAGGTAGAGCGTCGTGCCGCTGATGAGCGTGCTGGAGAACGTCTCCGAGGGGAACTTCTGCTCGGACACCAGCGTCGGGTGCGCGGGGTCCTTCACGTTGTAGACGAACAGGCCCTCGCTGCCCGCGATGACGTAGGCGTAGCCGTTCGCGACCGACACGCCGTTGGCGGCGCCGCGGGGCAGCACGCCCTGGCCCAGCAGCTCCACCCGGTCGGACTCGGCCTCGCCCTCGCGACGCACGACGCGTTTGGCGGTGAAGGTGCCCTGGCTCACCGTCGCGCCGTTGCCGCACACGCGAACCACGCCCAGCACCTCGTTGGGCCCGGAGGCCTTGCAGCCGGCGAACGCGTAGCGCACCGTCGAGCCTTCCGCGCTGCCCGCCACGTCGCTGGCCAGGAAGAAGGTGTCCGGAGTGACTTGCTTCGTCGTCATCGCCAGGCCGAGGAGGAGCGGATCGCCGGGCGAGAACCGGATGGCCAAAGGACCCGAGTAGCCGTCGTTCAGGTTGATGTTGGCGTTCCAGACACCTTCCGCCTGGACGACACTCAACGTCGACCTGTCACAACCGGTCAGGTCGATGGCTTCAAGCTGACACTCGGCCTTGTTTTCGGAACTGTCCTTGCCACAACCGAAGGCAAGGAGCGCGGTAGCGGCGACGAGAGGGAGACGATTCATTCCCTCCTCCATACCGGGCCATCCCGACCGCCGCCAAGTCCCCCGGCGTGCACAGAGGGAGAAGCGCCGGGACGTCCACCGCAACGCAAAGAAACAAAAGGACCGCTTGTGCGTTTCCGGTGGGAGAGGGAGCCTTCCGCCAGGCCCCTGATAGCCTGTCTCCTCGCCGTACCGAGGTGCTTTTTGAACCCCCGTCCGCACGTCATCGCCGTGCTGCTGGCCCTGCTCCTGCCGGAGCTCGCGCTGGCCCAGGTCTTCGTCGTTCCCCGCCGCGCGGGGAAGACGCCCGTGAACAGCTACGAGTTCGAGTGGCGGCATGTCGACATCCTCGTGGGCCCCGCCGCCACCGGCCTGGCGAAGCCCGCGGACCACACCGCGCATGACAACCCGCCCGGCACACAAGGCGGCCCCAATCCGCAGGCGCCCACCACGTCGTCCCAGACGGGCGATACGCAGTCCCCGCCGGGCGGCCCGGAGGTCACTCCTTCCGGCAACGTGACCATGGCGCCGCCAGGAGAGCAGAAGCCCCCGTCCGACGGCATCGCACTCGACATGGGCGCGTCCGACGCTGGCATCCCTCCGACCGTCACGGGCCTGCCCGACGGCGGCATCCCGCCTCCGGGCGTGGTGGCGCTGGCGGACGGCGGCACGGCGGGCGACGCGGGCATGCTCGCGGGCGTCACTGGCGCGGACGGCGGCGCGGACGGTGGCGCGGTGTTCTCCGGCGCGCCGCTGATGCTGGGCAGCTCCGACGCCGGCTTCAAATACACCTACGCGAAGGACCTGGGCGCGAAGACGGGCGGCGTGCGCTTCTACTTCTACGAGCGCGAGCGCGAGGTGGCCGAGCGGGCCGCGCCCATCATCGAGGAGGCGTACCGGTACCTGGTGGATCAGTTCAAGTACGTCCCCACGGAGACGTTCCCGTACATCCTCTACAGCAGCTACGCGGAGTTCCTCCAGACGAACGTGTTCGCGGTCTCCGAGGGCACGCTGGGCGTCACCTCCACGGAGGACCTGAAGCTGTCCCTGCCGTACCTGGGCGACCACCACCTCTTCGAGGAGGTCAGCACGCACGAACTGGCGCACCAGTTCACCATCCAGAAGGTGCGCACCGTGGCCGAGCAGGCCAAGACGTTCGGCGACCCGCTGGGCGGCTATCCGCTGTGGTTCATCGAAGGTCTGGCGGAGTTCTACGCCAAGCGCGGCCTGGACCCCGAGGCGGAGATGATGGTGCGGGACCTGCTGGTGAACCCGGACCTGATGAAGGGCTATGCCTTCCTCGACTTCTTCTCACCCGGGCCGTACGGCTACCTGTGGATCTACAAGGTCGGTCAGGCGCGCGTGGCGTTCCTGGAGGACGAGTACGGCGCGGGCATCACCCAGCGGTTGCTGGAAGAGGCGCCCCGGCTGGTGGGCGGCTCGCGCGACTCCCCGTCGCTCAAGTTCGAGGAGCTGCTGGAGCGGCTGACGGGGGATGACCCCAAGCGCATCTCCGCGCGGTTCGAGAACTGGCTCAAGCGCCGGGCGTTCAAGACGTACCTGGACTCGTCGCAGACGGCGCCCGCGCTGGACTCGCTGGGCGAGACGCCGGGAATCGTGACGGCGTTCGCCAGCGGTCCGGACGGCAACGTGCTGGCGCTGCGCACCATCGTGCCGGAGACGGGCGAGAGCCGGCTGTACCTCACGGATCCGCGCACGCCGGGCAAGACGGTGAAGGTGGTGGGTGATGGCGTGCCGGGCGTGGAGTCCCTGCACCCGGTGTCCGGCCGCAACTTCGCGCTGACCAAGGACAAGCTCGCGTTCGTGGCGGAGCGCACCGGACGCGACGTGCTGTACGTCCAGGACTACGTGCACCTCTCCGAGAAGCGGAGCACGGACGTGCTGGTGCGGCGCTCGGCGGTGCGCACGGGCATTGGCACGGAGGTGGGCCTCAACGTGAAGCTGGAGACAGGGGACCGGCGCGCGTACCGCGTCGACAAGCAGGGCGTGCTGGCCATCTACTCGCCGGCCTTCTCCCCGGACGGCCGCTACATCGCGTTCATCGGCATCAACGACGCGGGCCTGCGCGACCTGTACCTGGTGGACCTCACGCAGGGCGAGGACGCGAAGATCCGCAAGCTCACCGACGACGTCTTCGCGGAGCGCCACGTCACCTGGGGCCCGTCCGGCATCATCTACACGTCCGACGCGACGTCGCACCGCAAGTACAACCTCTTCCGCATCAAGCCGGACGCGCCGGCGGGACAGGCTGAGCGCCTCACCAGCGAGGACCGCGACGAGGCGGATCCGCTGGCGCTGCCGGACGGCCGCGTGTTCTTCGTGGCCTACAACAACAGCAGCTCCGACCTGCACGAGCGGCTGGCGGATGGCCGCATCGTGCGGCGCACCGACCTGGTGACGGGCGTCTTCGAGCCGGGCCCCGGCCCCGACGGCGGCCTGTGGATGCTCTTCCACATGAGCGGTGAGCGGAAGCCGTCCCTCCTGCGTCCGCCGCGCATGCTGTCGCTGGAGAGCGCGAAGGAACCGGTGGCGGATCCGCCCTCACCGCTGGCGCTCCGGCCCCTCACCGACGCGCAGAACTACAGGCCCTTCACCCGGGAGAACATCGAGCTGGGGCCCATCTTCGGCTTCGCGGGCGCGGGCGGTGGCGGCTTCGTGGGCCAGGTGTTCGCGTCCGCCTCCGACCGGCTGCGCGACCACCAGATGGTCCTCACGCTGGCGGTGTACGGCTCCTTCGAGCTGACGGACGGCCTGCTGCTCTACATCAACGACGAGAAGCGCACCACGTGGGGCGCCGGTCTGTTCCAGTCGCTGCGCTTCCGCGTGGACAAGACGTTCGACAACCTGCCGCCGGAGCAGCGGCCGTTCTTCGTGTCGTCGGAGCGCTACTTCGGCGCGTTGGGCAGCCTGCGCTACCCGCTCAGCACGTTCTTCTACCTCCAGGGCGACCTGAGCATCGGCGGCACGAAGTACTTCCTGGATGACTACAACGAGTTCTACCTGGCGTTCCCGGAGCGCAACGAGTCGAACATGGAGCTCCTGTCCGCGTGGCGCGCGGACAACCAGCACATCCGCTTCCAGACGGAGCTGAGCGGGCGCGTCGGCTACGACAGCATCAAGTACCACTACGCGACGGGGCCGCTCGCGGGCAGCTCCGTGCTGCTGGAGGGCACCCTCGGCGTGCAGCCCTTCGACGGACAGGCGTACGGCAACGTGCGCCTGGACGCGGAGCGGTACTTCCCCATCTACGGCCGCACCAACTTCTTCGCGCGCCTGGGCGCGGGCACCACGGCGGGCGGCCGCTACGCGCGCTCCTACTACCTGTCCAGCTTCGACACCCTGCGCGGCGTGAACTTCGGCGACGAGCGGTGGCTGCTGGGCCAGCACTTCGTCTACTCCACGCTGGAGGCGCAGCTGCCCCTCAACGACATCATCCGGGTGGCCTTCCTGAGCGACCTGGAGGCCATCGCCGCGGTGGACATGGGCGGCGTGGGCGAAAGCGCGAGCGACCTTTGGGACCACCGCGTGCTCAACGCCGTCGTGGGCTTCAACCTGTCGCTGGGGCCCCTGCTGTTGCGCCTGCACTTCGCGCGGCCCTTCGACATCAACGCCGCCGCGGGCATGCCCGACGAGGGCTGGGTGACGAACTTCTCCATTGGCGTCGCCGGCCTCAACGGCTTCTTCGACACCCGGGGCGACCGCAGGCCGGGCTCGCCCACGCCGGGCCCGGCGCTGATGCCTGCCCTGGGCGGCGGCTACACGACGCCCATGGTGCACTGAGGGTCAGGACTGCGCGGCGACGAGGGCGGCGTTGGCGCGAGCCAGCGGCCCCCCGTCGTTGGGGATGCGCTCGAAGTCTCCGCGCAGGGCCTTGATGGCGAACTTCTCCAGGTCAATCTCCCGGCGGCTGCGCACGCCCAGCGCTCGCACCAGCACGGAGAGGGGCCCGAAGCCGGTGAGGCCGTGCTGGAGGAGCAGGGCCAGGGTGGCGCCGCCAAGCACGCGCCAGCCCCGGCCGGACTTGCGGCCCAGCAGCAGGCCACCGAGCGCCAGCCCGGAGACGCCCACGACCAGGGTCCGGTGCACGTCCCACTCGTGCTCCAGCTTCTCGAGGTACCGGCTCATCTCCGAGCGGTCCCCCTGCTCCGCCATGTAGCGGACACACGACTCCACATGGGCGTCGATGCGCCGGTTCATCGTGGAAGGCGCGTGGGCGCGCACGGCATCGGTCGAGGTCTGGTTCCAGGACTCCATCATCGCTCCCTTGACGGACTTGGGCCGTCCTCCAGCCTGCTCTCAAGAAAGCTAGGTCCGCCGGACAGGTCCGTGCACAGCTCGGCCTCCGGCGGCCGTCGCCCGGCTGCCCGCCCCGGGGGCGATGACGCCTGCCGCCCCCTGTTATGGGGGCAGGCAGACAGGCTTGGGATGGGCAGGCGAGCATTCCGGGGAGGGAAAGAGTTTTCCATCCGCTGGGCGCTCCAGGGCCCATGTGTCGCCCCCGTGGACTTCCTCGCAGGCGACGGGCGGTTCCTTCCGCCTTCCTGGCAGGGAGGCATGGGCCTTGCTCAGGGGACGGATGATGCGTCTACGACTCCTGATCAGCCTCTCGATGCTGCTGGCCGCCTGTGGCGCCGGAACATCGGATCCCGATGACCCGCAGCCCTCCGTGACCGACCCCGGCATCACGGACCCCAACACGCCGGACTCCGGTGTTCCTGACGCGGGCCCCCCGGATGCCGGGGCTTCCGATGGTGGCTCCCTGGATGCGGGCACCGACCCCGGGGATGGCGGGAGCGCGGATGCCGGCACGGATCCGCAGCCTGTTCCGGAGGTGGAGCGGCCCTACACGCTGCCGAAGCTCCAGACGACGCTGCCGGAGTACGCGCTGATCATGCCTCCGGAGGTGCTGGAGAAGTTCATGCGGGAGCCGTTGACCGAGGAACAGGACGCGACGTTCCAGGCGAACGGCAAGACGTTCCCGGTGAAGGTGCGGCTGCGCGGAGCCTCCGCGCGCTACTTCGACAAGAAGAGCTGGAACGTCAGCTTCGCGGACAAGGACAAGTTCGAGGGCCGCACGTCGCTCAACCTCATCGCCGAGTACGCCGACGCGTCGATGATCGCGGAGAAGATCTCCTACGACCTGCTGGCGGCGATGCGGGTGCCGGCGTCGAAGGCGACGTTCGTGCGGCTCTCCGTGAACGGCCGCTATGAGGGTGTGTTCCTGGAGGTGGAGCAGGTCAACAAGGCCTTCGTCAAGGCGCGGCAGTTCCCGGACGACGACGCGTCCATCTACCGCGCGGGCTGGAAGGACACGGAGTTCAAGACGTGGAAGGTGCCCTACCAGGGCGACTGGGTGAAGAAGACGAACGAGAGCGAGCCCGACGACGCGCTGTGGGAGGTGCTGGACGTCATCAACCACACGCCGGAGCCGCAGCTCGTGGCCGCGCTGGAGAAGAACCTGGAGCTTGAGTCCTACGTGCGCTCCATGGTGCTGGACGCGCTGATGTCCAACAACTTCGTGGAGGACTCCGAGAGCTACTTCATGCACGACGACATCACCGGGCGCTGGCGCTACGTGCCCTGGGACCTGAACAACGTCGATGCGCGCTGGTGGTACACGAACACGGTCGAGGACCAGTCCGCCTCCACGAGCAACATGAAGCACCCGCTGTTCAACTTCACGCTGCTGGATGGCTGGGTGGAGAAGATGTACCAGCAGCGCAAGCTGGAACAGGGGAGCTACCCGGGCTACCTGCCGACCTTCTCCAACATGGGCACGCGCGTGGTGCTCAACCCCGTGCTGCGCGCCCGGCTGGAGGCGCGGCTGGACAAGGCGTTGGACGAGCTCTTCACCTCGAAGGTGATGGACCCGTACATCGACCAGCTCCATGGGTTGATCGACGCGTCCATGAAGACCGACCCGTACATGGATTACGCGAAGTTCAGCGCGGGCAAGGCATACATGAAGCGCTTCGTGAAGTTCCGCCGCGACTTCGTGATGGCGGAGGTGAAGCGGCTGAAGGCGGCTCAGTCCACGCTGGTGATGCAGGCGTTCGACCCGCGTGAGGGCTGGGTGGAGGTGGCCAACCACGGCAAGGAGCCGGTGTCGCTCCAGGGCATGACGCTGACCACGAACCTGCGGGTGAGCCTGGCGGGCGGCGACTACGCGCCCGCCATCGTGAAGGCCCCCAGCGGCGCGGTGCTGGGCAACACGACGGTGGCCCCGGGACAGACGGTGCGGCTCACGGCCGCCTCGCTGGGCATCACCTTCCCCGCCAAGGGCGAGGTGGGCCTGTTCAACGGCACGTCGGTGGTGGGCATGAAGGACGCGCTGTTCTACGGCGAGCTGCCCGCGGGCAAGCACTACGTCCGGGGCGCGGAGGGCTGGGAGGTGCGCTGAGTCGACGCGCGGACATCGGTTGCTGAGCAGACGTGCGGGGCGGGCAGGGACGGGTTAGCACCCGGACCATGCCCGCCTCTCGCGTTCTGGATGAGCTGCTGCCTCGCCGCTCCGGTCCCCTGCCCCGCGTGGCCGTCATTGGCGCGGGCATGTCGGGGCTGGCGCTCGCGCGGGTGCTGACGGGCGCGGGCTTCGGCGTGCGGGTGCTGGACACGGGGCGCGGGCCGGGAGGACGGCTGTCCACGCGGAGGAGCGCGGAGGGTGGTTCGTTCGACCACGGAGCGCAGTACTTCACCGCGAGGGAGCCGCTCTTCCGGGCGCTGGTGGACGCGTGGGTGGCGGACGGCGTCGCGGCGGAGTGGCGCGGACGCATCGGGACGCTGACGCGTGGGGCGGTGACGCCCGCGAAGGCGTCCGTGCGGTACGTGGGCGTGCCGGGAATGAGCGCGGTGGCGAAGGCCCTGGCGGACGGGTTGGACGTGCGCACCGGGGTGCGGGTGGAGCGCGTGGCACGCGAAGGCCTGGCGTGGAGGCTGACGTCGGAGACGGGCGAGGACCTGGGGCTCGCGGAGGTGGTGGTGGCCGCGGTGCCAGCGCCGCAGGCAGTGCCGCTGCTGGCGGGGGCGCCCACGCTGGCGGCTCAAGCGGGGACCGCGCGGATGTCTCCGTGCTGGGCCGTGATGGCCCGATTCGACGCGCCGGTGGCGGTGGAGCTGGATGGCGCGTTCGTGGAGGACTCGGCGCTGTCGTGGGTGGCGCGGGACACGAGCAAGCCGGGGCGGGTTCCCGGCGAGCGGTGGGTGCTTCATGGGTCGCCGGAGTTCAGCGCGGCGCACCTGGAGGAGACGCCGGAGGCCATGGCTCCGAGGCTCGTGGAGGCGTTTGGCCAGGCCCTGGGCAGGGACGTGCGCGCCGTGGAGGCCGTGGCGCACCGGTGGCGCTTCGCGATGCCTTCACCTCCGCTGGAGGCCTCCGCGTTGTACGACGCTGGGCTGCGCCTGGGCGCTTGTGGCGACTGGTGCGCGGGCCCCCGAGTGGAGGGCGCGTTCCTCAGCGGCGTCGCGCTGGCGAGGCGGATCGCTGCGTCTTGAATCCTACTGCCGCTCGCGCACCACCAACGTGCGGCGAGCGGTGAGGCCTCGGTCGTCGGTGACGAGGATGTCGTGCGTGCCCACACTCGGCTTCCACCACAGGCGCTCCGCGGCCTTCGCCGTTCCCAGGACGGCGCCGTCCACGAACCACGTCAGCTCCCGGTCGTGCGCGGCCTCCGCCTCCAGGGGGATCTTCTGCTCCTCCGTGTTCATGCCCGGGATGAGCAGCGCCACCTGCCCCTCCGGCGGCGAGAGGATGATCGGCGTGTCGCGCTCGCCTCCCGCGACGCAGCCGGGTGCCAGGGGCGGCGGTTCGGGCAACTGACGCTGCTGCTCCGCGAGCCACCGGCGCAGGCTGGACGGCCAGGTCAGGTACACGCGCGACTCCGTCTTGCGCCCGTCCCGGCACCCCGGCCCCACCGCCAGACCCGACACCACGTCCACCTCCACGCGGTGGTGATACGGACACGGTGTCGTCGGCACCGCCGTGCGCACCGCGTCCACCCGCTTGCGCTGCGTGCATGCGTCAGTGGGCAGGTGCCCCGAGTACGCGCACACCTCCACGCCCACCAGGTCCTTCGGCGGCGCGGCGTCCTCCTCCTGCACCGCCGTGCCTCGCGGGCCGAGGCCTTCCAGGATGTCGAACAGCAGCGGGGCCGCGTTCTCCGCGCCCACCAGGTGCACGCTCGACGCGTGGTCGAAGTTGCCCAGCCACACCACCGCCGTGTGCTTCGGACCGGAGCCCGCCGCCCACGCGTCCCGATTGCCGAAGCTCGTGCCCGTCTTCCAGTGCACCCGCGCCGGCAACCCCGTGAGCCGCCGCCGCTCCGGGAAGTCCGGTCGATCCCTCAACGCCAACGCCTGCCGCGTCAGCCACGCCGCGCCCGGCGACACCAGTGCCTGCGCCTTCTTCGACGCGGTGTCCTGCTCCAGCACCCGCAGCGGACGCACCTGCCCATCTCCCGCCAGCGCCAGGTACACGCCCGTCAACTCCAGCGGCGTCAGCTCCAAGCCGCCCACCGCCGCGGACAGGCCGTAGTGCCCCGGCCGCGGATCCAGGCTGTTGACGCCCGCCTGCCGCAGTGAACCCAGGAAGCCCTCCACGCCCAGCCGCTCCAGCAGCCTCACGAACGGCAGGTTGAGCGACTGCGACAGCGCGGACTCCATCCGCACCAACCCCAGGAACCGCCCGTCGAAGTTGCGCGGCTGGTAGCCGCCGTACGCCACCGGGATGTCCGGCACCAGCGTCTCCGGCCCCACCAGCCCCTGATCAATCCCCAGCGCATACAAGAGCGGCTTGAGCGCCGACCCCGGCGAGCGAGGCGTGGCGAAGCCGATGATCTGCCCGCCGTGTTGGGCATCGAAGAAATCGAAGTTCCCCACCAGCGCGCGCACCTCGCCCGTCTCCCGGTCCGCCACCACCGCCGCGCCGTTGTGGATGCCCTGCCGGTCCAACCGCCGGGCCGCTTCGCCCAGCGTGCGCTCCACGAACCGCTGCGTGCCCGCGTCCAGCGTCGTCGCCAGCCACGTCTCTCCGGGCCGCTGCGCCTTGAGCCACACCGCCGCGTGCGGTGCTTCCCTTGGAAAGGGCGTGAGCACATCCGGCACCGTCGTTGCCCGAACCTCCGCCAGCACCGTGTCGGCCGCGACGCCCTCCACGGCCAGCCCTCCGGACTCCAGGAGCCTCCGGGCAATGTCGTCCCGGGCCGAGCGCAGCCGGTCCCGATTCTCCGGCGACGGGAAGCGCCGGTTCGGGTTCTGCGGCACCGCCAGCAGCGTGGCGATCTCCGCCGGGCTCAGGTGCTGGGCGGTGTGCCCGAAGTACGCGAGCGCCGCCGCCTCCACGCCCTCCACGTTGCGCCCGTAGGGCACGAACTGGAGGTATGCCTCCAGCACCTCCTGTTTGGACAACCGCGCCTCCAGCTGGGCGGCGCGGAACGACTCAATCACCTTCGAAGTGAACGTGCGGGGACGGGGCTCCAGCACGCGCACCAGCTGCATCGTCAACGTGGAGGCTCCCGACACCCGGCGCCCCCGGCTCAGGTTGAGCCCGAGGGCGCGCAGGGCCGCGAGCGGATCCACGCCCGGGTGCTGGAAGAACCGCTTGTCCTCCAGCGCCAGGAGGGCGCGGACATAGGCCCGGTCGACGCGGTCCTTCGGCGCAGGGATGCGCCACCGCTCGTCCGGGGCGAGGAAGACGTACGCGGGCGACCCGTCCCGGTACGCCATCACCACCGAGGGGGGCGCCGCCAACCGCTCCGGCAGCGGCACCCACCAGGCCGCCACGAGGCCCGCGCCCAAAAGCACGAGCCCCGCCAGCGCCACCCCCGCCCACTTCCTCACGTTGAAACGCACGCGACGCATGGGGCCTAGAGCAGGTCGTCCTTCCAGGGACCCGTCACCTGCACCGTGCCCGCGGCTTCACGGGCCCAGATGGAGGAGTCGTACATCGCCTCGACCTCCGCGGACGGCAGGGTGAAGCTGCCGGCCGTCACCGCGCGCACCGCGTAGACGAGCTTCTTCGTCTCATGGGCCTGCAGCGCGCCGAACGCCTCCATGCGGTCATCGCGCACGTTCACGTAGTCGGCGGCCCACAGCGAATCCGCGTCCACCCAGTCCACGCTGCCGCCGCGTCCCAGGCGAGCGTTTTCGATCTCCCAGCCCGCCGGCAGCCGGTCCACCAGCGCGATGTTCTGCACGCGCTCGCCCCGGGTGTTGGTCACCTCCAGCTCCACGTAGATGAGGTCCGCCAGCTTCACCGGCTGGGCCTTCATGTCCAGCGCGGTGCCGTCCAGCGAACGCCAGGTGCGCTTGAGCGTCAGCCCTTCTCCTCCCACCTTCACCTCGGGCGTGGTGCGCACGCCCTCGCTGTTGAGGATGAGGTACACGTTGCCGCCGCCCTTCTCCTTCAGGTCCAGCGACACGCTGGCGCGCTCGCTGGCGCGGGCCAGGGCCCACGTGCGGTCCGACACGCGCGCGTCCTTCTCCGCGACGGGCGTCACCGTCTTGCCCGCCACCGTGAGCGTGGGCGGCGAGAAGCTCGTCGCCGTGCCCTGCAGCCGCTTGCCCAGGCCGGTGATGCCCCAGACCAGCTCCTGCGTGGAGTAGTACGCCGACGTGCGGGCCGACAGCGCCGTCGCCACCATGCGCGCCAGGGGCTCCCCTTCCGGCGCGTCGCCGAAGAGGTCCTGGAAGGTGCTGAGCATCATCCCGCGCCGGCGCCGGTCCGAGTAGAACGACCAGCTGTTCTTGCGCTCGTCGGTGACGGTGGACACGTCCGGGTTGCGCAGCTCCTTCTCGTAGCGGCGGTCGCCGGACAGCCACAGCGCGGCCTTGAGCATGTACAGGTCCTCCTGGTCCTCACCGCTGAGCGCGGCCTTCTTCGCCGCCGTCTCCAGCGCGCTCACCATCGCCTGCGCCCGCGCCTTGCGCCCCTTGCCCGCCACCGCGAGCACGTAGTGCATGTACGCCTCCGAGTGCTGGCCGTAGTGGTCGTCCTGCCCCAGGCGGCCCTCCTTCCGGGTCAGCTCGTCCCCCATCCACGCGAGCGCGCTGTCCACGCGGTCGTCCGGCACCGGGTACTTCAGCTTGCGCGCGTCCAGCAGCATGTGCGTCGCATAGGCCGTGCCCCAGGCCACCGGATCCGTCTGGCCCGGCCAGTACGCGAAGCCGCCCGAGGGCGTCTGCATGGACAGCACCCGGTTGATGCCCGACTGCACCATGTCCTCCACCTTGGCCGTGGAGACCAGCGTCGGATCCACGCGCTCCACCAGCTGGCTCACGAACAGCAGCGGGCGGGTGGAGGACGTCGTCTGCTCGATGCAGCCGTACGGGTAGCGAACCAGGTACGAGAGGTGCTGGAGCGACTTCGCGTACGGATTGTTCGTCACCCAGACGTTGGTGCGCTCCGTGGTGGGCACCCAGCCGGCGAGCAGCGGCTTCAGGTCCGTGGTGCCCTCCGCCAGCTCCACCTGCTGGATCCTGCGCTCACGGGGCCCGGCGGGAGACAGCGGCACGTCCAGCTGCTCACGCGACGTGTAGCCACCGCCCTCCACCGTCACCACCAGCCGCGCCGCGCCCACGGACTGCACCGCGCGGCCCTGGAACACGAAGGTGCGGGACTTGCCGTCCTCCAGCTTCGCGCGGCCCTCGCTCTTGCCCTTGAGCTCCAGTGGCGAGCCCATACCCTCCGGCATCGTGAGCCCCGGCACCGCCAGCGCCTCCGCGGACAGCGACACCTTCACGTCCTGCGCCTTGCCGGACAGGTTGGTGACGAAGACCGGGATCTGAATCTCGTCGTTCTGGGTGAGGAAGCGCGGCAGCGTCGTCTGGAGCACCAGCGGGTCGCGCACCAGCACCTGCGCGCTGGCCCGGCCAATGCGCTTGGCGCCCGCCGTCACCACCATCACCCGCACCGCGCCCCGGTACTGCGGCAGCTTGAAGGGCACCTTCAGCTTGCCGTTGGCGGGCACCTCCACCACGCCGCTCCACAGGGCCACGGGCTTCACCGGCTGCACGCGGCCTTCCGCGCCGCCCTCGTCACCACCGGTGGAGCTGGAGTTGCCGCCCGGTGGCACCAGGAGCGCCCAGCCCACCGTCTCGAAGGTCTGGATGCCCAGCGCGCGCCGCGTGAAGATCTCCTTCAGCGGATCCGGGCTCTGGAAGCGCGTGAGGGACAGGATGCCCTCGTCCACCACCGCCACGGTGGCGAAGGTGGGGCCCTCCACGCCCTCCACCGCGACGTCCACGGTGAGGGTGTCGTTGCTGCGGACCTCCTTGGGCACCGTCAGCGCGACGGCCTGGGTGAAGTCCACCGGCTCCAGCGCGATGCTGCCCACGCCGAAGGCGCGGTCGGGCATGAACGCCTGCGCGGATTCCAGGTGCGGGTCCTTCACCAGGAACGCGCTCACGTACACGTTGGGCGCGTACTCGGAAGGCGTGAACGACCAGGACACCTCGCCGGGCTCCACCTGCTTCCACGCGGTGGTGAGCACGCGGTCGGTCTCCACGGTGAAGAGGACGCGGCCCCGGTAGGGCGCCTTCATCTTCACGGTGAGGGCCTCGCCCACCTTGCCCTTGGCGGGCAGTGAGATGTCCAGCGCCGTGGGCTTCAGGGGCCGCGGCGTCTGGTCCACGCGCGAGCCCTCGCCCCACCAGTAGTAGCGCCCCTCGCCCTCGATGGCGAGGTCCGTCTGGGTGTTGCCCGCGCGAGCGCGCACGAGGTAGCCCGCGCCGTCGCGGCCCGGCAGCACCGTCGCGGTGAAGCGGCCGTTCTCCACCTTCGCCGTCGCCTCGCCCTCACGCTGCGGGCGCAGGTAGCGCTGGTAGCGCTCGTAGCCGGACTCCTCGTCGTAGTAGTAGCCGTAGTTCTCCTCGAGCAGCTGGTACTCCAGCTGCACCGTCTTCGGCGCCTTGTCGCCGGTGAGGGGCTGGCCGTTCCAGTCCACCACCACGCCGGTCAGCGTGAAGGGCGTGGCCGCCTTCACCTTCTGCGTGTTGGCCTGGAGGCCCAGGTAGTACGCCTCCGGGTGCACCGGCGCGGTGGCCTCGCCGATGGTGGAGCGGCCGCTGCCGGACTCGAAGACGCTGGCCACGGCGGAGAGGCGTGCCGCGCCCTTCATGGGGCCGGACGCCGCCTGCGCCGGGCAGTTGAGGAGCGCCTGCCCCTTCGCGTCGAGCGTGCCCTTCACCTGCCCCAGCGTGACGGGCCGGGGCGCGTTGCCGTCCTGGCGCCAGACGCCGTAGGTGTACTGGGCGTTCTGCTTGGGCTTGAAGGGCACGGACTCCAGCCGGCACGTCATCTCCACCGGGCTGCCCTCCGCGGAGCCGCCGAAGAGGTACGCGGCCTCCACGCCCACCGGAATCTCCGTGCCCTGCAGGTAGCCCGGCGCCGTGGTGCTGGCCGTCACCTTCATGCGCTCCGGGACGAACTCCTCCACGTTCACCGCGTAGGAGGCCAGGTCGCGGTCCGCCACCTTGAGGCGCACCCAGTAGTGGCCGGTGTCCTGGAACGCCGCGAACGCCTGGTCGAAGGCCACGAGCCCCGCCGCGTTCGTCTTCAGCGTCACCTTGCGGATCTCACGCTCGCGCGGGTCGATGACGCGCACCTCCACCGGCATGCCCACGGGCGGCGCCAGGTTGTCCTGGCCGCGCAGCACGGCGGCCACGTGCGCGGTGTCACCGGGGCGGTACACGCCGCGGTCGGACCAGATGGAGGCGCGGTAGGGCTGCTCGGCGCGGTACGGCTCGCCCTGCACGTCCGAGTTGGCGATCTCCGTCTTCAGCTCGTCGTACTTGAGGTACGTCAGCTCGTCGCCCTTGCGCGCCACCAGCGCGAACGGGGCGCTCTCATCCACGCCGGGCGCGGGGACCTTCAGCTGGCAGCCCGCCTCGCCCTGCGTGGTGCAGCGGGCCACGGCCTGCCCGCTCTTCTTCACCAGCGACACCTCCACGCCGGACAGGGGCTCCGTGCTCTCCAGGCCCAGGGCCCAGACCCACACCTCGCCGGAGTCCTTGGAGCCCACGGCGGGACCGCCGCGCTTGGCCACGAGGCTCAGGTCGGTGAGCAGGATGCGGGCGGCGGCCTTGTAGTCGCCACGCTCGGCGAGGATTTCCACCAGGCCGCGCGTGTTCGCGGGCACCAGCGACGCCACGTCGATGTACGTGGTGAGCAGCGTGTCCGGCGTGGACTTGAGCGGCACATTCTTTCGCACCAGCACGTTGCTCGTCCGCTCGTCCGCGTTCTCCGAGTAGTCGCTGCCCATCCAGAAGACGAGGTTCTCCGGCGGCACGTTGCGCACCGTGAGCGTCACCTCTTCCAGGTTGAGGTGCTGCAGGGGCAGGTTGCGCCACGCGCTGCGCGGCAGGTAGCGGCCGTTGGCGTTGAAGCGCACCTGGGACTGGCGTGCGGGCACGGAGAAGCCGCGCGACCAGGCGCCCATGAGCGTGCCGCCGCCCACGGAGAACGTGCCCTCCGCGATGGAGAGCGTGTGCGGGCCGCGCTTGAAGTCACCGAAGATGCGGAAGCCGCGCCGCGACGGGGCCACGGAGAACTTCACCTTGGGCTTGAAGCGGATGGCGTCCTGGGCCACCGCGTCGCTCAGCGAGCAGCCCTTGTTGTCGTCGTCGTAGTAGTACGAATCCCACTGCTGGTCGGTGGGGCTCGCCGGGGCGTCCGCCGCCACGTCGCGGCAGCTCACTTCGTAGAAGTAGCCGCTGGAGCCCTCCTGGAGGCTCACGTAGGTGATGTCCAGGCGCTTGCCGCCGTTCAGCCCGAAGCTGCTCGTGGCCGCGGGCGCATGCACGGTGGAGGCGCCACCCGCCGCCGTCAGCCCCTCGCGCAGGGAGAACTGCACCGTCGCGCCGGGCTTGAGCTTGGGGTGGGTGAGCGCCACGGCCAGGGAGTTGCGCGTGTCCGCGCGGGTGCTCCACTTCACGTCGCTGATGACGGCGTCGCCCACGCGGAAGCTGGTGCGGGAGCGCACCGCGGCCAGGTCCACCGGGCCGGAGAAGTCCACGTTCGCCTCCACGCGGTTCTTCAGCAGGTCCATGCGCGTGGGGTAGATCTGCGCGAACTTGAAGGCGTAGGTCGTGAAGTTGTAGCGCCACTCGCGCGCGGACGGCGGCTTGATGATGCCCGCGTCGGTGTTCACCGCGTCCACGGACACCGTGTACGTCGTGCCGGCGGCGAAGCCCGTGGACGGAGTGAAGAGCAGCGACGAGGGGCCTGTCCACCGCAGGCTGCCCGCGACCTCCGGCGACACCGTGACGACGCTGCCGTCGACGCTCTCGTAGCGCGGGCGCACCGGCAGCGCGAACTCGATGACCACGCCCGTGGGCACTGCGTTCTCGCTGGCCAGTTCGTGGATGACGGGCTTGAGCGTCGAGGCCTGCACCGGCGTGGGCGTGGGCGTGAACGTCGTGCTGGCGGTGGGCGCCTCGGTGGAGGCGGGGGTGGCGGGCGGCGTCTTCGCGGGCTCTTGCTTGCAGCCGGCGGCGAGCGCGCCCACGAGCAACGCCGGCAAGAGCCAGCGGGCACGGGGAGCGCGCGCGGCCTTCGGCGGGACAGGGGACTGCGGGGACATGTTTCCTCCAGGAGGTGGCGGCGGATCCGATTTCATGCCGCGTGCCGAGCGTGGAGCCTCGGAGGCGCACGGGAAGTGCGGCCCGGCGACCACGTGCCGGCGCTCCCCCGTGCGCGTCCGCGGGCCCACAGGGTGTCCGGGCAGCCACACTCAAGGGTGGCCTCCGGACACGCGGGACGCGGGATTTCGCGGTGCAGACTGGCGGTGAGACACCTCGGCGGTCAACTGGGGTCCCTGCGACGCGCACCAGGGCGGTAGGGTGCGCCGCCATGGTGCTGCCCGTCCGATTCGTCCTCATGCGCCCGCGCAACGCGGAGAACCTGGGTGCCGCCGCCCGCGCCCTGAAGAACTGCGGCCTGTCCGACTGGGCCTGGGTGACGCCGGAGGTGGAGGACCTGGGTCCCGCCCACCGGCTCGCGGTGCACGCGGAGGACGTGCTGGATGGGGTGAAGCGGCCGGACACGCTGGACGCGGCGGTGTCCGACTGCGTCTGGGTGGTGGGGACCAGCTCCCGCAAGGTGGAGGGAAAGCGCCGCCTGTCTCCCAGGGCCGTGGGGGAGGAGCTGGTGGCGCGGGCGAAGCAGGGGCCGGTGGCGCTCGTCTTCGGGGATGAGCGCAGCGGCCTCACCAACGCGGAGGTGGAGCGCTGCCACGACCTGTCCGCGGTGCCCACCGCGCCGGAGCAGCCCTCCATCAACCTGGCGCAGGCGGTGCTGCTCTACGCCTATGAGGTCCGCATGGCGCACCTCGCGGACAGCGCGCCGCCGCCGGGTCCCCTGCCCCTGGCCGCCACCGACGCGGAGCTGGCCCGGGTGGAGGCCACGCTGGAGGCGCTCCTGGGCGCGGGCGGATTCCTCGTGGACGAAAAGCCCGGGCGCACGGCGGTGCGGGACCTGGTCGCGCCCCTGCGCCGCTCCCGGCTCACGCGCAACGAGGCCCGGCTCTGGCTGGCCGCGCTGCACACCGTGCGCAAGCACTTCCCGGGCAGGGACGACCCCTGAGCAGGCAGGGGGACACTCCACCCCTCGCGGCGGGATGCCCGCGCGTCGCTACCTTTCGTGGAACGTCCGAACCTCACGGAAAGGAGCACCGCGTGAACCACATGCCCTACGAGTCGATGATCGTGGGAGGCACCGAGCCCGGCCCTGGCCGTCAGGCGCCAGCCCACGAGGAGGTTTTCGAGGAACCCGGCCGCACGCCCGGGACGGCGGAGGACGGCGGGCTGGAGGAGGAGTCCCACCGCATGGCGGACGGCGACGAGCCGGGCCCGACGCCGGGCTCCGCCGAGGGCGACGACCCCGACGAGCCGGTCCGGCACTAACTGAAGGACACGCCGCCGCCTCAAGCGCGGCTACAGTGCCGCGCCCATGCCTCGCAAGCCCGAACGGCCCCCCAAATCCCCTCCCCGCCCCAACCGCTGGGAGGGCAAGGAGAAGCCGGACTGGCTCTCCCGCGCGCTCGCCCGCGCGGGCGCCATGCCCCAGGACGAGGCGGACGCCGCCATCAAGGCAGGCCGCGTGACGGTCAACGGCCGCGTGGCGACCACGCCCCTGACGCCCGTGCCGCCCGACGCCGTCATCAAGGTGGACGGGATGCCGGTGCGCAAGGGAGCGCCCACGCACGTGCTGGCCTTCCACAAGCCCGCGGGGGTGCTGACCTCCACCGCGCGCCAGCACCGCACGGGCACGGTGTTCGAGCTCCTGCTGCCCCAACTGCCCCTGGAGCTGAACCGCTTCACCTGGCACGCCGTGGGCCGGCTGGACGTGGACACCACGGGCCTCCTGCTCTTCACCAATGACGACAAGCTGGTGGCCCACGCCACGTCCCCGGAGACGAACCTGCCCAAGCGCTACGTGGCCACGGTGTTCAGCACCGCGGACGACGCGAAGGTGGAGCCGCTGCGCCAGGGGATGATGCTGGATGACGGCCCCGCCCGCCCCGCCGGGGTGCGCGTGCGCGACGAGCACACGGTGGAGGTGACGCTCACCGAAGGCCGCCACCACCAGGTGAAGCGCATGCTGGGCGCCGTGGGGCTGCCTGCCCGTGCACTCCACCGGGAGGCCGTGGGCGACATCACCCTGGACGACATCCCCGAGGGCGGCTTCCGGCTCCTCACCGAGCAGGAGGTCCGCGAGAAGCTGAATTACTCGGGGCGGGACTGACTTCCCGGTGCCCTGGCCCCCCGGGGTGGGGTTAGGGTGCGGCCCATGGCGGACTTCGACCTGGTGGTCATCGGATCAGGCCCCGCGGGGGAATGGGGCGCGGTGCAGGCCTCGCTCGCGGGGAAGCGGGTGGCGGTGGTGGAGCGGGAGCCGGTGCTCGGCGGCACGGCGGCCAACACCGGCACCCTTCCCTCCAAGACGCTGCGCGAGACGGCGCTGCACCTGTCCGGCTTCAAGGCGCGCGGCCTCTACAGCGTGGACGCGACGCTGCGCCACGAGGCCACCGTCTCCGACTTCCTCTTCCGCGAGCGCCGCGTGAAGCAGATGGAGCGCGAGCGCATCCACAAGAACCTCCAGCGCCACGGCGTGACGCTGTTCCAGGGCGCCGGCTCCTTCGTGGACGCGCACACCGTCGCGGTGAAGCGCGACGGCGCGGAGGTCGCCCGGCTCATCGCCGGCACCGTCCTCATCGCCACCGGCTCCACCCCGTACCGCCCGCCGATGTACCCCTTCGGCGATCCGCGCGTGCACGACTCGGATGAAATCCTCGACATCACCACCCTGCCCCGCACGCTGGTGGTGGTGGGCGGCGGTGTCATCGGCTGCGAGTACGCGTGCATGTTCGCCGCGCTGGGCATCCCGGTGACGCTGGTGGAGGTGAAGAACGACCTGCTCAACTTCCTGGACGCGGAGGTGGGCCAGCGGCTCCGCGACTGCATGGAGACATTGGGCGTCCGGCTGCGCCTGGGCCAGACGGTGGAGTCCGCGCACGTGCCGGAGTCCCACTCGGAGCCCATCCGCCTGCAGCTGTCCACGGGCGAGGTGCTGGAGGCGGATCAGGTGCTGGTCGCCTCCGGCCGCACCGCGAACACCGCGGGCCTGGGCATCGAGGCGCTGGGCGTGAAGCAGGGCAAGCGCGGCCAGATTGAAGTGGGGCTCGCGTACCAGACGGCCGTGCCGCACATCTACGCGGTGGGGGATGTCGTCGGCTTCCCCGCGCTGGCCTCCACGTCCATGGAGCAGGCCCGCATCGCGGTGGAGCACGCGTTCGGCCCGGGCAAGCGCACGCTCACGCCCATCCTGCCCTACGGCATCTACACCATCCCGGAGGTGTCCATGGCCGGCGACACGGAGGAGTCCCTGCGCGCGCGGAGCATCCCCTACGTCGTCGGCCGCGCCACCTTCGAGACCAACCCGCGCGGGCAGATCATCGGGGAGAAGCAGGGCCTCTTGAAGCTGCTCTTCCACCGCGACGACATGAAGCTGTTGGGCGTGCACGTGCTGGGCGAGCAGGCCTCGGAGCTGGTGCACGTGGGGCTCACCGCGCTGCTCACCGGCTCCACCGCGCAGCTCTTCGTGGAGACCTGCTTCAACTACCCGACGCTGTCGGAGGCCTACAAGGCCGCCACCTACGACGCGTTGGACCAGGTCCGCGTCAGCAGCGCCTGATCCACCGAGGCTCCCGCGCTCTAGCGCGAGTCCTTGAGGCTGCCCACCGTGAGGCCCGACTCGCGGGGGGCCACCCGGTTCACGCCGTCCGAGGACACCCGGGCCAGCGGGGGCGCGGCGGCGGGCGGCGGGGCCTTCGAGGCCGAAGCCCTGGGGGCTGTCCCCTTGGAACCGCCGCTCTGCCCCGGGGCGCCCTGGAGCAGCGAGCGGATCCGCTCCCAGCGGACCTTCTCCTCCGCCACCAGCCGCACCAGCTCCTCGCGGGCGGAGGCGTCCGGCAGGTCCGCGGCGGCCGCCGCCACCTTGTCCATGAAGGGCAGCAGGTATCCGAAGTCCCGGTCGAAATTGGGGGTCGCCATGGGGGGCACCTTAGCCGTGGTAGACGCGCGACGCGACGATGCGCCCGCCCTTCACTTCCAGCACCTCCGCCACCGGCAGGGGGGCCTCATTGGGCGCGTGGCGCAGGTACTCCATGAACACCCGGTCCCCGTCCGCCGTGAGGGCCGTCTCCTCGTAGCGCAGGCCCGGCAGCCGGGCGATGGCGTCCCTCCACCACCGCTCCAGGGCCGGCCGGCCCACCAGGCGCCCGCCCGTCTCCGGGTGCAGGACGCGAATCTTGGGCGAGGTGTGTGTTGCATCCTCCGCGTACAGCGCCACCAGCGCGGTGACGTCGTGGGCGTTGAAGGCCTGGAGCCAGGCCCGGGCCAGGGAGAAGTTTTCGCTCGCGCTCATTGTTATGAGACCTCAGTCGGAACAGGGACGGCGGAAAGTAGGCGGATGTACGCCCCGCGTCATGCGGATTTGTCTGGTAACTGGGTCCTGTGGGAAGTAAGGGCCCCGCCTGCTCTGTTCCCTCAGGCAATTTTTTCAATAGAAGAAGGACCGGATCGTGGCCTCCAACGTACCCATCGAGAAGATTCGTAACATCGGTATCTCCGCCCACATCGACTCGGGCAAGACGACGCTGTCCGAGCGCATCCTGTTCTACACGGGCAAGATCCACGAGATCCACGAGGTCCGCGGCAAGGACGGCGTGGGCGCGGTCATGGACTCGATGGACCTGGAGCGTGAGAAGGGCATCACCATCCAGTCCGCCGCCACGTACGCGATGTGGGGCGACTTCAACATCAACCTCATCGACACCCCGGGACACGTGGACTTCACCATCGAGGTGGAGCGCGCGCTCCGCGTTCTCGATGGCGCCATCCTGGTGCTCTGCTCCGTGTCGGGCGTGCAGTCGCAGTCCATCACGGTGGACCGCCAGATGAAGCGCTACAAGGTTCCGCGCATCGCGTTCATCAACAAGATGGACCGCTCGGGCGCGAACTACGATCGCGTCGCCGCGCAGCTGAAGGAGAAGCTGGGCCACCACGCGGTGAAGCTCCAGTACCCCATCGGCGCGGAGGACCGCTTCCAGGGCCTCATCGACCTGCTCTCCATGAAGGCGTTCTACTTCGACGGCGAGAACGGCGAGCACATTCGCGAGGAGGCCATCCCGGCGGACATGCTGGACGAGGCCAAGCTGCGCCGTGACGAGATGATCGAGGGCATCGCCAACGTCGACGACGAGCTGGGCGAGGCCTTCCTCATGGACCCGGCCTCCATCACCGAGGAGCAGCTGCGCGCCGCCGTGCGCCGCGCCACCATCGCGCTGAAGATGACGCCGGTGATGTGCGGCTCCGCGTACAAGAACAAGGGCGTGCAGCTGCTGCTCAACGCGGTGTGCAGCTACCTGCCCAACCCCAAGGAAGCGACCAACGAGGCGCTCGACCAGAAGAACAACGAGGCCAAGGTCATCCTGGAGTCGGACCCGGCCAAGCCCTTCGTCGGTCTGGCGTTCAAGCTGGAAGACGGCCGCTACGGCCAGCTCACCTACATGCGCATCTACCAGGGCAAGGTGAGCAAGGGTGACTTCATCATCAACCAGGTGAACCAGAAGAAGGTCAAGGTTCCGCGCATCGTCCGCATGCACGCGTCGGAAATGCACGACGTGAACGAGGCCACGGCCGGCGACATCGTCGCGCTGTTCGGCATCGAGTGCGCCTCCGGCGACACGTTCACCGACGGCACCGTGCAGTACACGATGACGTCCATGTTCGTGCCGGACGCGGTGATTTCGCTGGCGGTGACGCCGAAGAACCGCGACACGCTGGCGAACTTCTCCAAGGCGCTCAACCGCTTCCACAAGGAAGACCCCACCTTCCGCGTGCGCCGTGACGAAGAGTCCGCGCAGACCATCATCAGCGGCATGGGCGAGCTCCACCTGGAGATCTACATCGAGCGCATGAAGCGCGAGTACAACTGCGAGGTGGTCGCCGGTAAGCCCCAGGTGGCGTACCGCGAGACCATCTCCCAGAAGGGCGAGTTCGCGTACACGCACAAGAAGCAGACCGGTGGCTCGGGTCAGTTCGCGCGCGTGTGCGGCTACGTGGAGCCCCTGCCCTCGGACGCCGTGCAGCAGTACGAGTTCGTGGACGACATCGTCGGTGGCTCCATCCCGCGCGAGTTCATCCCCGCGTGCGACAAGGGCTTCCAGGAGGCCGTGAAGAAGGGCAGCCTCATCGGCTTCCCCGTGGTGGGCCTGCGCGTGGTCATCAACGACGGCGCCTTCCACGCGGTCGACTCGTCCGAAATGGCGTTCAAGACGGCCGCCATCATGGGCTTCCGCGAGGGCTACGCCGCCGCCAAGCCGGTCATCCTCGAGCCGATCATGAAGGTCGAAGTCACGGCTCCGGAAGACTTCCAGGGTTCCGTCGTCGGCCAGCTGAACCAGCGCCGCGGCACCATCCTGGAGACGGGCACCGCGGAAGGCTACGTCACGGCCGTGGCGGAAGTGCCGCTGAACACGATGTTCGGCTACTCCACCGACCTGCGCTCCGCCACCCAGGGCAAGGGCGAGTTCACGATGGAGTTCTCCAAGTACATGCCGGTCCCCCGCAACGAGGCGGAGGCCCTGATGGCGCAGTACAAGGAGAAGCAGGCCGCGGAGCAGGCTGCCCGCAAGTAGTCCGGGTGCCCACGCCGCACTGGCTGTAGGAAGGGCGCTCCCCGCTTCAAGTGGGGGGCGCCCTTTCGCTTTTCCCCTCCCCCCTTTTCGAAAGGTTCCTTTCCGTGACGCTGCTTCGCGCCGCCAACGTCCAGCTCGCCTTCGGCAGCCGCACCGTCTTCGAGGGCCTCACCTTCACCATCGAGGAGGGCGAGCGCGTGGGCCTCGTGGGCGTCAACGGCTCCGGCAAGTCGTCCCTGATGAAGATATTGGCCGGCGCGGCGAAGCCGGACCTGGGCGAGCTGCAGCTGCGCCGGGGCGCGCGCGTCACCTACCTGCCCCAGGAGCCGGAGTTCCCCGAAGGCGCCACCGTGCAGAGCGAGCTCGCCGTGTCCCAGGCGCCGCTGAAGGAGGCGCTGGACGCCCACGCGGCGCTGTCGCGGAAGCTGGAGGCGGACCCCGCGCATGCCACCCCGAAGATGCTGGAGCAGCTGTCCGCGCTGAGCGACCGGATTGAACAGGCGGGCGGCTGGGACACGGAGCACCACGCGAAGACGCTGTTGGACAGGCTGGGCGTGAAGGACTGGGACCGGCCCGTGGCGCAGCTGTCCGGAGGCCTGCGCAAGCGCGTGGCGATTGCCCGGGCGCTGCTCACGCGCCCGGACCTGCTGCTGCTGGACGAGCCCACCAACCACCTGGACGCGGACACCGTGGACTGGCTGGAGGACGAGCTGGACAAGCTGCCCGGGGCGCTGCTGCTCGTCACGCACGACCGCTACTTCCTGGACGACCTGGTCGACCGCATCGTGGAGATCCAGCCCGGCGGCGGCCTCATCTCCTACCCCGGCAACTACGCGGCCTACGTGGAGCAGAAGCTCGTGGCCCAGGAGAACGCGGAGACGGCGGAGCACAAGCGCGGCCGCTGGATTGCCCAGGAGGTGGCGTGGCTGCGCAAGGGCCCGGAGGCGCGGCGCACCAAGAGCAAGGCCCGCATCGAGCGTGCGCAGAAGCTGCTGGCGGAGAAGGGCTTCCAGCGCCCCAAGGTGGCGGACCTGAAGGTGGTGGCGGCGCCGCGGCTGGGCCACACCGTCATCGAGGCCGAAGGGCTGAAGAAGTCCTTTGGCGACCGCAAGGTGCTGGACGGCGTGGACTTCCGGCTCCAGCGCGGCGAGCGCGTGGGCTTCCTGGGGCCCAACGGCGTGGGCAAGACGACCTTCCTGCGCGTGCTCTTGGGCGAAATCCCGGCGGACAGCGGCAAGCTCGTCATCGGGAAGAACACCAAGGTCGCCTACTACGATCAGCAGCGAGCCCAGCTGGACCCGGAGCAGACGGTGTACGACGCGGCCTCCAATGGCGAGGACCACGTGGAGCTGGCGGACCGGAAGGTGGCCCTGCGCGACTACCTGGAGGACCTGCTCTTCCCGGTGCCCATGCAGCGCATGAAGGTGGGCGCGCTGTCGGGCGGCGAGCGCAACCGGCTGCTGTTGGCGCGGCTGTTCCTGGAAGGCGCCAACGTGCTGGTGCTGGACGAGCCCACCAACGACCTGGACATCGTCACCCTCAACATCCTGGAGCGGCTGCTCCTGGACTTCGCGGGCAGCACGCTGCTCGTCACGCACGACCGGTACTTCCTCGACAAGGTGGCCACCGCCATCCTCTCCTTCGACGGAGAGGGCAAGGTCACCCGCTACGAGGGCAACTACGACATGTACAAGCGGCTGCGCGAGCAGTCGCAGGCCGCCGCGCTCAAGGCCGCCGCGCTGAAGAAGGACGAGCCGAAGAAGGACGAGCCCCGCGAGGAGCCCGCCCAGAAGCCCGCGCAGAAGAAGCCCGGGAAGCTCTCCTACAAGGACCAGCGCGAGCTGGACGGCATGGAGGCCACCATCGAGGCCGCGGAGAAGCGCAAGGCGGAGCTGGAGGCGAAGCTGGCCGACCCCGCCGTCTACAGCCAGGGCTCCAAGGTCGCTGAAGTCAATCAAGCCCTGGAAGCCACCACCGCTGAAGTGGATCGGCTCTATACGCGATGGCAGGAATTGCAGGACCTGGCGGCTGGAACTGCCTGACGCGGAGGTATTTGCGCGGGGCAACCATCAATCGGTGGCACCCGTGCATGATTTTCGCGGCGCGGGACTCTGGCTAGAGTCCGCGTCCCTCCGCCTCGGGAGTCATCAATTGTTCCGTCCGGCCTCGGTCCTCGCCGCTGCCCTGCTGTCCCTGCCCTTCTCCGCCCACGCCCTGGAAAGCGGCCCCAAGAGTCCGCTGCCCATCTTTGACCTGCAACGGCTGCGCCTGGACCCGGCGGCCCTGGGGTCGCTGGTGGTGGGGACGGGCCGGACGCTGGAGTCCGGGCAACTGCGTGTGAGCTTGAACTACCACTACGAGCAGCTGCCCATGCACTTCCAGACGCGCTGGGAGCCTGGCGAGGGCACGGGCCTGGTGGAGAACAAGATGACCGCCCACATGACGGTGGCCTTCGGCGTGCTGTCCTGGCTGGAGGTGGGCGGTGAGCTGCCCTTCGTCCTGACGCAGGGGGGAAAGCCCACGCTGGAGTACTACGGGCCGAACTCCGGGGGCATCGCCACGCCGTGGCTGACGGCCCGGGCGGCCGTGCTGCGCCAGACGAAGGGCGCCCCCATCAACCTCTCGGTGGGGCTCACCGCGGGACTGCCCGTGGGCAGCCGCGAGGCGCAGGCCTACGAGGAGTACGCGTGGCAGCCGCGTCTGCAATTGGGCTACGTGGGCGAGGGCTTCCAGGTGGGCGGCGAGGCCGGCATCTTCCTGCGCAAGCGCCAGGACCTGGGCCCCGTGTCCTACGACCCGAAAGACATCGTGGGCAATGAGCTGCGATTGGGCGCCACGGTGACGTCGCTCCACGGCGAGACGACGCGCGGCGAGGTGAGCGTGCTCACGGGCATCCCGCTGAACGGGGGCCGGGTGGGGGCGGAGCTGCTCATCGCCATCCGCCGCCATGCCCTGTCCACCCTGGACCTGTACGTGATGGGCGGCCCGGGCGTGGGCGCGGGGTTCGACACGCCCACCTTCCGCTTCGTCGCGGGCGTGTCCTGGGCCACCAGCAAGGTGGACTGAGCCGGCCAGCCCCTACTTCGGCATGAAGCCGAAGGCCTTCACCATCGCGATGGCGATGCCCAACAGGCTTTCGCCCGCGATGAAGCCGGAGGAGACGGGCAGCACCGTGTCCTCGGCGAGCTTCGGCTTCAGGCGCTTGATGAGCGCCGCCAGCGCCGCGCCCACGAAGAGGCTGATGGAGCTGGAGCCGGGGATGACCATGGCCAGCCCCAGGCCGGACGCGGTGGGGATGAAGGCCTTCACCTTCGGGTGCGCCCAGCGCTCCAGCAACACCAGCGTGATGCCCAGCAGCGCGCCAGCCAGGGCGCCCATGCGCGCGGTGGGGTGCAGCGCGGACATGCCGGAAGCGAGCATCTTCGACACGCCGGCCCACACCATGGATGACGGCGCGGGGAACTGCTCGGAGCCCAGCACGTCCGCGGTGGGCACCAGCAGGTTGAAGATGGGCACCACCACCACGGCGCCCGCGGCCACGCCGAACAGCTGCGCGAAGAACTGCTGACGCGGAGACGCGCCCAACAGCCACCCGGACTTGAGGTCCGTGAGCAGGTCCGCCGAGTGCAGTCCCACGCCGCCCGTGGCGTTGGCGCTCATCACGTTGGCGGGGATGTTGCCCGGCGCCAGGCCTCCGAAGATGAGCTGGGTGACGGGGCCCAGCGCCTTGGTGGGCGTGGTGTCCGTCTCGCCCGTCACGCGCGACGCGACGACGCCCATCACCACCGCCAGGGGCAGCGCGAGCACGCCGGCCCACCACGGAATCTGGAACAGCCAGGCCATGAGGAAGACGGCCACGGGGCCCAGCAGCGCGAAGCCCAGCGGGAACCAGGCCGGCGGGCACTCGATGTCCGCCAGCGGATCCGCGCCCGCGCCCTCCTGGGGCTTCTTGCCCACCAGCGAGCCCAGCGCGGAGAAGGAGCGCACCACGCTCCTCCACTGGAAGGCGAAGGACAGGAGGCCGGAGGACACCAGCACCGCGGAGCCCGTCCACAGCGACCATCCATTGATGGCCTTGTACGTCACCTCCGGGATGACGCCCTGGCTGAACATGGCCGGCGCCAGGAAGCCGTAGTTGAGGATGGCGCCCAGGAGCATGGACCAGCCGGTGCGGAAGTTCACCAGCGCGCCCGCGCCGATGAGCAGCAGGCTGAAGTCGAAGGACAGGGACCACTTGCCCGCCTCGCGGCCCAGGATGTTGAACGGCAGGCTCACCTTCTCCGGCAGGTTCTTCAGCCAGGTGAAGCGCGCGTCGCGCACCAGCACCAGCAGCGCGCCCACCAGCCCCGCGAGCCCCAACATCCGGGCCTTGTTGCGGGCCACGTCGCCGTGGCCGTGCAGCGCGCGGATGGTCTCCGCGGTCGCCGTGCCGGTGGGGAACGGGAGCGCTTCGATGTTGATGAGCTGGCGCTTGATGGGGATGGCGGCGAAGACGCCCAGCGCGGAGATGACGGCGAACCAGAGCATCAGCCAGCCGGAGGACGGCAGCGTGCCGGTGAGCATCAGCAGCGCGGGCACCGCGGCCATGTTGCCGCCGCCCGTCATGTAGCCCGCGGCGGACGCCACGGAGCCCATGGCGTTGTTCTCCAGGTCGGTGAACTCGTTGCGCAAGAGCTTGAGCGAGCGCAGCGTGCCGAACACCGCGAAGGCCAGGATGCACGCGGTGATGGTGACGCCCAGGCTCCAGCCCGTCTTGAGGACGACGTAGAGGTTGGACAGGCACATCACCGCGCCAATGAGCATGCCGGCGATGACGGCGCGCACGGTGAGCTGCCGCGCGCCGCCCTGGTAGACGTGCTCCCGCCAGTACAGCTCCGGGTCCATGGCCGCGGAGGCACCGGGCCGGTCGGGGACGGCGCCGGGGTCGGGCGCGGGGACGCGGAGCTGGCTGGGGTTCGGGACGGGAGGAACCATGGGGGGCGCAAGATAGTGCACGCCCCCCGGGGTCACGAAACGCTCCGTGCCCCATGGATGGAAAAGACGCTACCCGTGCGCGCCGCCCGGACCGTGGACGTGGCCGTGCGCCAGCTCTTCCTGCGTCGCGTCACGCACTTCGCGCACGGTGACGTCGAAGTGGAGCGTCTTGCCGGCGAGCGGGTGGTTGAGGTCCACCACGACGTGGTCCGGGTTCACGGCGATGATGCGCAGCGGGACGTCGCCGTCCTCCGTCTGGGCCATCAGCGTCCCGCCCACCTGGGGCAGGTACGTGGTGGGCAGCATGGTGCGGGGGACGTTGCGCACGCCCTCCGGCTTGTGGATGCCGTAGCCCTCTTCCGGGGTCACCACCACCTGCTTGCTGTCCCCCACTCCCAGGCCGTCCAGCGCGCCCTCCAGGCCGGGGACGATCTGCTTGTGCCCGTGCAGATAGGCGAGCGGCTGGTTCGGGGCGCTCTGGTCGATGATCTGCCCGTCTCCCAGGTGGAGGCGGTAATCGAGGGCGACGACGCGACCGTTGGCGACTTTCATGCGGCGGAAGCTCCTTGGATGCGAAATGCGGCGGAAGGGGACTTCGGTCAAAGGTGGAACCGGGGTGACGCCACGTCAGGCGGCGGGGGACTGTGCCGCCTCCTCGCCGACCGGCCGGTCGGGGGGCTCGCCGCGCGACACGTACACGGCGGCCGCCAGGTCTCCGGTGACGTTGAGCACGGTGCGGCACATGTCCAGGAACCGGTCCACGCCGAGGATGAGGCCCAGCCCCTCCACGGGGATGTTGAACATGCCCAGGATCATGGCGATGACGGGGATGGAGCCCGCCGGCACGCCCGCGGTGCCAATGCCCGCCAGCACGCAGATGAACATGATGGTCGCCTGCTGCGTGAGCCCCAGCGGGACGCCATACACCTGCGCGAGGAAGAGGACGGTGACGCCCTCGAAGAGCGCGGTGCCGTTCTGGTTCATCGCGGAGCCGGCGGTGAGCACGAAGCGGGACACGTTGCGCGGCAGCTTGAGGTTCTCTTCCGCCACCTTGAGGGCGGTGGGCAGCGTGGCGCTGGAGGAGGACGTGGAGAACGCGGTGACGATGGCCAGCCGGCAGGAGCGGAAGAACTCCACCGGGTTGCGCCCGCCCAGGAAGCGCACGGACAGCGAGTACATGACGAACATGTGGATGCCCAACGCCAGCAGCACCACGCCCACGTACGACGCCAGCTGTCCCAGGATGTGGAAGCCCAGGCGCGCCGTCATGGAGAACAGGAGCGCGCCCACGCCCACGGGGGCCAGTTTGAGCACCCCGTCGATGAGCTTCATCATCACGTCGTAGAGCCCCTGGACGACGTCCTTGAGGCGCTGCGCGGGCTCGCCCGGCGTGAGCGCCAGGCCCAGGCCGAAGATGAGCGAGAAGACGATGAGGCCAATCATGTCCCCGTCCGCCGCGGCCTTCAGCGGGTTGGTGGGCACCATGGACATGAAGAGCGCGCCCGCGGAGGTGTCCCCGGGGGGCGGCGCGGGCTTGATGGTCGTGCCCGTGCGGGCCAGGGCGCGGGCCTCGTCGCTCAGGCCGTCACCGGGCCTCAGCGTGTTGACGAGCAACAGGCCGATGACCACGGAGATGACGGAGAAGACGACGGTGTAGCCCAGCGTGCGGGCGCCCAGGCGGCCCACCTGCTTCAAGTCCAGCTCCGCCACGCCCACGACGAGCGCGGAGAACAGGAGCGGCACGACGAGCATCAGGAGCAGGCGGATGAAGATCTGCCCCAGGGGGTTGGTGACGTGCTCGACGAGCCAGGTGAGCCAGTCCGCGCTCCCGAACACGGCGTTGCAGACGAGCCCGGCCGCCGCGCCGATGGAAATCCCGAGGAGCATCTTCTGATGGGGCTTCATGAGGGGGCGAAGCCTACCGGTGAAAGGGGGTGGCGCCCACCTCGCGTTCAGGAGAAAGCTTCCGCCCCATCGTGGAATCCCTCGTCCAGCTCACCGAGCCCGCCCTGCCCCCGCCCCTCTTCCAACGGCTGACTCGCCGCGTGGGGGACCTGAAGGGAGAGCGGCTGCGTCACACGTACCAGACGACGTTCTGGTACGCCTTCGGGCCTCCGGAGAACGTGGTGGAGGAGGTCATCCACACGCTGCGGCCCCGGGTGACGAAGGGCTGGAAGATTGCCGGTGTGGAGTGGTGGCTGTCGCGGATGCGGGCCACGGACGTGCGGGTGGACTTCCACCAGGACCGGGACGAGCGGCTGGCGTTGGCCACGGGGAAGCTGGTGCACCCGGTGCGCTCGTCGGTGTTGTTCCTCAACCGGGTGCGGGGCGGCGCGCTGGCGGTGACGCGGGAGCTGCCGTGTGAAGACAACCCGTCGCTCGCGCCGGACCGGCTGGAGGATTTGACGCTGGTGGCGCCGCGCCCCAACCGGCTGGTGGTGTTCGACGGGACGCTGACGCACGGGGTGCTGGACGCGAACAACCAGGTCCCGGACGGCAAGCTGCCGGGCCCTTCGCGCGAGCGGCGCACGCTGGTGATGAACTGGTGGGGCCACCGACCCACGGACGTGCCCCGGTGGAGCGAGACGCGCTTCTACCGGGCGCTGGCCAGCTGACGGGCGGTCTCGCGCAGGCGGTGGGTGACGCGCTCGGCCCACTCGGGTTCGACCTCCATGCAGGCGGGGCGGCGGCCCAGGCGCAGGGCGGCGGAGGGCATGGAGCCGCTGCCGGCGAACGGATCCAACACCGTATCGCCGGGGCGGCTCCAGGTGCGGACCAGGGGCTCCAGCACGGAGAAGGGCTTGTGGTGCGGGTGGCCGCCCCACTGCACGGCCTCCGCGTCATCGTCGTAGCCGCCGACGACGGCCCACACGGTGGGGGCGTCCCCGGGGGCAAGCGGCGGCGCGGGCGTGCGGGCGATGACGAGGGCGACCTCGTAGACGCGCAGGAGCTGCTCGTTGGCGTTCTTGTCGGTGGTGCGCTTGCCCCAGACGTATTCGCCGCGCAGGTGGGTGTAGCCCAGGCCGTGGGCGGCGGTGAGGATGGGCTCCTTGCCCAGCAGGTTGGTCCAGATGATGAGGGGCGCGTCCGGGGTGAGGTGCGCGGTGGCGCGCGTGAGCCAGGCCTCGGAGAAGACGCGGTAGTCGCGCACGGACTCGAAGCGGACGATGGGGTTGCGGTCGATCTTCTTGTTCGCGCGGGGGTCGCGCAGGTCCCCGCCCTTGCGGCGCCGGGTGAGCAGGCAATAGGGCGGGTCCGTGTGGAGCAGCGAGGCGCGGGTGTCGCCGAGGGCGGCCCGGTAGCCCTCGGGCTCGCGCGCGTCGGCGCGGACGCAGCGCAGGGATTCGGGCGTGAGGTCGGAGGTCATCGTGTGGAGCCGCACCCTACCCGGCATGGGGACGGGGGTGCCGGGATTCTGGCACGCTCGGTGGGCATGAGGATTCGTCACATGGCGGCCCTGCTGGGCTGGCTGCTGCTCTGCGGGTGCCAGTCCGCGGGCAGCGGACAGCCGCGGCGGGAGTACCGGCAGGCCCTGGATTCCGGCACGAATGCGTGCCGGACCAACCCTGCCTACTGCGCGGTCATGCCCACCCGTATCCGCGCGACAGCGCAGGCCGGTGCGTCCGTGGCAGAGGCGCTGAAGGTCATGGATGCAGCGGCCCGAGGCCGCCTGCATGACATCCTGAAGAAGTGCGCGAACCTGGCGAACGAAGAGGTGAATCTGCGACTCCTCGACGGCAAGACGCCTACGGCGCAGCAGTGCGAGGAGCAGGTTGGGACGGATGCGGCGGGCAAACCCATCACCCGGGCCATGCAGTGGGGCCAGGAGAAACACGTGGTAGCCCTTCGCTGCGTCCAGGAGCACCTGTCCGTCGAGCGGCCCGGTGGATTCAGCCTGGAACAACGGTATGGCTACGACTTGAAGACGGGAGCGCTCCGGTTGATCACCCGCGCCCAAGCGGAAGCGTGGCTTCGGTCCGGACAGGCGGGCCAGCTTCTGGGCACGCTCATTCCGGATGTCGTCATCCATCTGGGAGAGCCGTTGGAGCCCGAAGCCGCCTTCGACTTCAAGTTTCCGTGCCCTATCAGCAATCCCGCGAGTTGGAGGCGCTATCCCCGCAACCATCCCTATGAGGGGAAGACGCAAGGTCAGATGTATGAGCAAGCCTTGGGCGTTCGTCCCTGGCTTGTCGTCCCCATCCATGGGGCATTCCAGTGACCCGCTCTCATCCCCGCATCCGGATTCGCGCAGGGCATGGAGGCATGTTGCTCCGGGATGGCGTCAGCATTGCCTTCTACTTGAGGCATTCGCACCAGGACGTCACCCAACGGATTGAACACACCCTCCATGTGTTTCAACAGGCCATCGCCCCGGCATCCCTGGCTTGGTATTGCGACTACGAAGGGGACTTCCACGAACTCGACAGCACCGGGCGCGAGTTCCTCGAGCAGGAATTCCATGCCCCCCACTTCGCCTATGTCCGACTGGCGGACCACATCAACGGCGTGGGCGATTACCAATTCTTCTATGACGGCCAGTGGAGGGAGCAGCCTGATTCCCGTGATGCGGCACGGAGGTTGAGCGCCGTCAGCCTCTGGCTCCCCACGGAGTTCCTGGAGGCGCAAGGGTCGCATGTCGTCCACGAGCTGGCGTTGAAACTCTCAGCGGACCTGCCGTTTGCCTCCGGGCATGCGGGACTCGCATTCAATGGCCAGCTCAGTCTCCTGGGTGTCGGCGACTTGATTCATCGCGAACGCCTGCGCCATCCCGGAATGGATGTTCCGGATGAGTCCGCATCTCATTACCTGGACCAATGCATTCCCGGCGTCCATTGGATGAACTTCCTGGGTCCTCCGGTGCTTACGGAACTGGGCGGTGTGGAGGCCCTTCGTGGGCGGCTCAAGAATCCTGGCACAACGGTGCAGTCGCTGTCCGGTGGGCGTGCGGTCATCACCCTGGGATGTGAACCTGACGCAGGAGACGTGACACAGAGCCCAGTGCTCCCGGCATACCGTGAGCTGGCCCGCGTCCTGGAACCGTGGCTGTACTTCCAGGGCGACTCCCGCCCCTGGCGAGACACCGAAGAGCAACGCAGATGGGAGCGCCGTTTCCTGGACTGAGTTGGGATTCAGGCTCAGGGGAAGTTGAGGCCACTCCACTGCGCCGTCCGGGCGCCATCCACATCCGTGACGCGCAGCTGGTAGCCCTCCAGCTCTGCGCTTTTGACATCGAACTCCAGGATCAAGGTCGCCTCAGATTCGGCCGAAATGGGTCCGGTCTGGAAGGGCGGAAAGGACTGCCACTCCTTTCCCTGCCGGTCCACCAGCACGGCCCTCCCGATGGTCCAAGGCTTCTTGTCGGCCGTCCTCAGTCCCCACTGCACGGCCCGTCGCGGGCCCGACGTGAACGCCGAACCTCTCATCAGCGTGAGTGAGCACGGGCGCCTGCACTCGATGGACCCCTCTGCTTTCATGGCCCCGATGCCAGGAAGCCGCGTCGAGGCCGTCAGGAGCCCCCGAAGACCCGTCGGCTCAGGCGCGCTCCCTCCCGAGGAAACACCTTCCTTCCGCAAGCGCTCGATCTCCGCGCGAAGTTGCTGCACTTCCTGGCGGTACGACTCCGCGGAACGCACCCGTCGGTAGACTTCCACCTGCCGATCCACGGCGCCTGAATCCACCACCAAGGTCAAAGACAACCTTGAGGGAAGCGCCGAGCCCGCATCCTTGAAGGGAATGGACAGCTTCAAACTGCTTCCCCCCTGCAAGTCATCGGATGGCACGAGCACGAGAACGGAGCTGCCCGTGCTCACCCGTGCGAACTGTGCTCGTGAATCCAGGCTCAGTTGGTCCTGCTGGATGTCGGTATCGAAGAGGAGCGTCGTGCTCACCCCAGGCCCGATGTGGATGGGGCGCGTCCCCACACCGTCCGCTCCCACTTCCATCCGGAGCGTCGCCTCCACCGCATCGTTTCCGACGGGAGGAGCCGCCAATACATGGGTCGACCAGAGAAGAACCGGAAGCGCGACGAACAGACAGGAGGGCACGGTGGGGAGGGCTCCTCGAACCGGGGCAGCAGGAGTTCCCTTCTATCATGAGGCGTTACGTGCACCTGCCGTTCGCGGATGACTCACCTCCACGAGTAGGCGTCGATGCGGCGAAGCGCCTACTCCCTGGGCTCGTAGTACACGTTGAGACGCCTGACCGCCAACACACCGTCCAACTGGTTCGGGACCCACCGGGTCGTGGAGGTGGCCGGCGGGAAGTTTGGAAGGTACATAACGTGGCCATATTGACTGCGATTCTTGTCGAAGTACTCCATGCAAATGGGCACGACCCTCCCGTCAGGTAGGGTGGCCTCCGTGAAGAGCAACCGGGTGATTCCCGGTTCGAACACCGCGCGGCCCTTCACTTTCGTCCCTATCGGCAAGGCACCGCGCCTCGACCCCTCGTCATGGACGATGCCCTTGAGGGGTCCTTCACGGATCTCCGTCCTGTTTATCGTATCCTCCGTCAGCCAGAGGCCTTCCCAGGCGATCTGGCCGGACCTCAACTCCTTCATGGCCTCCTTGGCCCCCGCCGGGCACGGTTCGCTGCGATCCCTGGGGGTGTTGGCGCTGCCGCCCGCGCACGACGCGCCCACGCAGGCCGCAACGGCTGCTCCAGCGAGCTTCCGCATGACACCGCCGTCCGCTCGCAGGGGCTTCACGGAGGCGGTCGCAACCTCGGTGGGCACGGGCGGAGTCGGCTCCACCGCAGCGGAAGCACCCGCATCCGGCGAAGACGCCACCGCGAGCACGGCGGCATCGGGAAGACTCGGGGTTGGTGTCACGGACGAACTTCCTTTCTCAGACACAGGCGCTACGGCAGGTGGAGGCCGGTCCGGCGTCAGTCGCGCCAGCCCGAAGATCAAGAAGCCCAGCAGGAGTGCTCCCAGGCCAAGCACCGCGCCGGAACGACGGCGCCGCTTCGGCTCGACGGCCTCCGCGGGTGATGACGGTTCCAGGGGCGCTGGCTCACGGACGTGCGCTGTCAGCTCCGTGGAACTCCCAGGGAACTGCGACAGCGACACCACGCCCCGGTCCAGACCGGAAGCATCCGGATCCGCCGGGACATCCAGCGAGACCTTCCAGTCCGCGTGGCGCTTGTCCTTCGCCGCGTCCCAGAGTGCCTGCAGCAGCGTCTCCGTCCCCGAGTAGCGATCCTCGGGACGCTTGGAGAGCAGCCGCATCGCGATGTCCGACAGGCTGGAGGGGACCTTGGGGTTGATGTCCTTTGGCGCTCGCGGCACCACCGCCTCGATGGCGGGAAGCAATCGTTCGTAGGGAAGGCGTGGGTCGAAGGCGTAGCCATCCGTCAGGCACTCGTAGAGCAGCGCGCCCAGCGCATACAGGTCGCCTGGGATGCCCGCGTCGAAGTTCGCGCCGGACTTCCAGGAGCCTTCGCGCAGGAAGGTCACGCACTCGGGCGGCAGGAGGTGCGGCGACGCGGGCGCCACGCCCACGGTCAGCGTGGAGGCTCCGGGGATGCGCGCCGTGCCCAGGTCGATGAGGATGGGGCGCTCATCCAGCCGGCGGATGAGCAGGTTGTCCGATTTGAGGTCGCGGTGATGCACGCCCCTGCGGTGGAGATCCGCCACCACCCGCACGACCTCCGTGTAGACGGTCAGCAGGTGCGCGGCGGAGGGCTTCACCCTCCAGCGCCACTCGTGGAACGTCTCGCCGTCCACGAAGTCGGTGACATGGAAGAGGTAGCCGTCCGGTGGCTCCGGCCAGCGATCCACGGCGTGCACGCGCGGCAGGTTGGGATGCGGCGCGCACGCGAGCAGCGCCGCCACCTCCCGCGCGATCCGTCCGTTGACGTCCTCTTCATCGCTGGCGTGCTGGTTCGCCGGCCGTAACGCGAGCTTCAGCGCGTAGACGTGCCCGCCCCGCTCCACCTTGAACACCCGGCCGAAGCCTCCCGCGCCAAGCGTCCCGACGATCCGCCAGGGGCCGACGTGGTGACCGACTTCAAGCTGGTCCGGGTGAAGCGGCGTGGTCATGACCGTGACTCAAGCCGTGACACAACCTGGGAGGTGGGGACGACCACCCGGGTTTTCAGGACCGCCGAGGGCGCCTTCCCTGCCACACCCCACCGCGGAGGTCGGATTCCCCGCAATCCGCGAGCGTGCCCGGCCGATGACGGCGCGGACCCACTTGGCGGAACCACCCAGGGAGCGGTGTTCAATGCGGACAACCTCCGGGGTTGACCCTATCTGGCCCTGCGGGGCTGTCACGTTTTTTCGTGACGCAGCAGGAGGGTCGACCCTGAACGGGCGTCCAACCCGCCAGGCAGCCTGAGGTTCGTGAAACAGGTTTCAGCCCGTCCGGATGTGACAGGGGGCCCTGCCTGGGATCGCGTGGGGCCCGTCTCCGGCCAGCTATTCGCCTTCGTCGGACGTGTCGTCCGCTTCCGCCAGCGCGCGGGCGGCCTGTTCCCACTGGCCTCCCAATCGCGCTTCGGAAGCCAGGGCTTCGTCCCAGGAGGGACCATCCGGGAGGAGCCGGGACGCGTGCGTCAAGGCCAGGCGCTCCAGCGCGCGGGCTTCGCACAGGCGGCGCAGCTCCAGCGCATCGAGCCCGTTCGCGGCGAGGAAGGCCTCACGGCGCGAGGCCCGGACCTTCCGCTCGTTCCACCACTCGGCCTCCTCCGCGGCGATCTCCTCCTCCGTCGCGTCGAGGCCCAGCGAACGCGCCCAGCCCGCGAGCAGTGCCCGCCGCAGGCCCGCCTCCGCCCAGGCCGCCGCATCGGGCGCGCCGCGCAGCAGCTCCATCACGCGCCCGGAGTCCACGGCGCGGGAACCCACGCGCGTCATGTCCTCCATCAGGCGCCGGCGCCTCACCAGCGACGAGGGATTGCGCCGCGCTCCCGGTTGCATCGGAGGCGCACGGCTCACGAACTCCGCGCCCGCGCGCACGCACTCGATGGCGTCCAGCCGCTTGAGGTCCTCCACTCCCCCCGCGAACCAGGCGTCCCAGGCTTCGCGCACGGGCCGGGTCCACGCGGGCTCCACGGCCTCGCGGATCCGGGTCCAGGTGCGCTCCTGATAGAAGATGCCCGCGGCCGCGTCCACCAGGGCCTGTGCCCCCAAACGCCCCAGCACGCGCGCCTTTCGCGCCAGCTCCGCCGCGTGCCGCACGTTCACCAGGGGCACGGTGAGGGGACGCCAACCGTGTTCGGCGTCCGCGTGCAGCAGCGCCACTTCCGAGTCGTCCACCGCTACGCCGTCGCGATACCAGCCGAAGATGCGGCCCACGCCGACCACGCCGTGCTCGGACAGCTCGGCGGCACGCAGCGCGCCCATGCTGCCTCCGCCGAAGACGGCCACTCCGGCCTCCAGCGCCGCGAGCAGTTCGTGATGCCACACGGACGGCTGCGCCTCGAAGACGCCGTCCACCAGGACCAGTGCGCGGGGCTTGAGCGACAACGCCCGCCACACGTCCCCTTGCCGCGCGGGAGGCAACACCGTGCACGGCGCGATCCGCCGGGCTTCGGCCGCGGGCAACGAAGGCCCCAGGAACACCACCAGGTCCTCGGACCGGCGCTTCACGCGACTTCCCTCACGCGCGGACCCGCTCGCGGCATCCGAGACGCCCTGGACCACGGCCCCGGCACCCTTCACACCTGACCGCCGCTTCACAGGAGCTCCGAGACGCGCATGCCCGGCACCACGACCTTCCACACGTGCAGCCCGGGCACCGGTGCGTCCAGTGCCACGCCCGCCACCTGTTTGAACCCCGCGCCGTCCAGCAGCGACAACACCGTGCGCACCTTCGCCGCCGCGGTCTTCGCTCGCCGGTCCATCGCGTCCGGCATCGCGTCCACCTCGCGACGGGGCCGCACCTCCGATAGGGCTTGCGCGAACCCCAGCGCCGCCTCGCGGTCCGCCGCCGCCACGTCCTCACGGGCTCCGTGGATGTCCGTCAGCCGCGATTGCGCCGCCTCCAGCAAGGCCTTCAGCAACGCCTCATCCCGGTCCATCGCGCACGCATAGCCGGCCGTGAGCGGCACCGGCCCTTCGTCCGCGTCCACCAGCACCGCCGCCGCCACGGGCAGCCCCACCCTCCCGCGCGTCCGGGGCGCGGGCGTCACATCGAAGAGATAGGCCTGAAACCCCTGGGCCTTCAGCGCGTCCCTCAGCGCGGCCGTGCGCGGAGCCCCGTCCTCCAGCGTCTCCGGCCGCAGCATCCGCCCCACCACGCCCTCCTCCGACCAGCCCTCCGGCAAGGCCCGCGACAGCTGGTCTCGCTCCGTGGCCTCCAGCAGCGCGTGCAGCAGCGCCGCGTCCGACTCCGGATGCGCCCCGGAGCCATTCGTCGTCCACGCCACCGACACCGGCCCCAGTTCCACCGTCCCCGCAGGCGGGCAGTACACCCCCTGCGCGGGCACCCAGACCCGCCCGCCCCCGGCCAGCGTCCGCGCCTCGCACCACGAGAGCCGCACCGCCGGCCCCGCGAGCCTCGGCGCCACCACCGCGCCCGCCGACCCGAGCGACTCCACGCCCCAGACCGTGTCGCCTGTCCGCTCCAGCTCCGTCCGGGAACCCCAGCGCAGCCGCTCCGGCCGCACCGTCTCCGCCGCCCACAGCTCCGCGGTCTCGAAGAGCGCGCCCCGGGCCGCGGCCTCGAACGTCAGCCCCTTGCCATTACACACCTGGAGCACGTGCCCACCCGGACGCACCGCGCAGGCGACCTCCACGCCGGTGCGGTCCAGGCCGGTGACGCGGGCAACCCGGGTCACGCCCAGGCCTCGGGCCAGGGCATCGAGAAAGGCGGGGGAGATGGATTCCATCAAGGCAGGTGACACGGAGGGGCACCTTAGCGGACGCCCGGCGCGGCGCGGCATGGGATGACGGGGAAAACGTGGTAGGGGAAGGACAGCCCCCGCCGTATCGGGATGGAGCGCGCATCGAATGATTGCCGTCGGAGAACTCGCACCGGACTTCGCAGCGACCGACTGCCACGGGCAGACCGTTCGATTGTCGGAGCTGCGAGGCCGGCGCGTCGTGCTCTTCTTCTTCCCCCGCGCCTTCACCGTGGGCTGCACCATCGAGAACCGCGCCTTCAGGGACAACCACGAGCGGATCCGCTCGCTGGGCGCGGAACTGGTCGGCGTCTCCGTGGACACGCTCACCACCCAGTGCGACTTCGCCGAACAAGAGGGCATCCACTTCGCCCTCCTGGGAGATGACGAACGGCGGATCAGCCGCTCCTGGGGCGTGCTGTGGCCGATCCTCAATATCGACCGGCGCGTCACCTTCATCATCGGCGCGGACGGCGTCGTGGAACACGTCATCCACCACGAGGTGCGCGTCTACCGCCACCTGGACGACGTGCTGAAGTACCTCCAGGCCCACCCCGCCCCGGGCAGCGACTCCGCCTCCGCCTGATGCCTTGCGCCCGCCCGCCTGCCCGGTACCGGACGTCTCCCGCATGTCCCCGGAGGCGAAAAACGGGCCGGAAAATAACCTTCCGGCCCCTGGAGGGTTTGCGCCCCTGTGAGCGGACGGGTCCTTGGACTGGTGCGGCCCGGTGGGGCCGTGAGCGCTCTCTCGGATGAGGCCCTGTGCGGGGCCTTCCTCGCGGGGGACGCGACGGCGTTCGGCCAGCTCTTCGAACGGCACCGGGGCCTCGTCTTCTCGCTGATGCGCCGCTACACCGTGAGCGCGGAGGACGCGGCGGACCTGACGCAGCAGGCCTTCCTCCGGGCCCTGGAAGCATCGCGGCGGGTGTTCGCGCGCTTCACGCCCACCACGCCCACGCCGTTCCGTTCGTGGCTGGTGCGGGTGGCGCTCAACCTGGCGAAGAACCACGCGCGCCAGGGGCTGCGGTGGCGGCCGGTGCTGGTGGAGTCGGTGACGGATGACGTGGCGGCGGACATGAGCGAGGGCGCGGACGCGTCCCTGGAGCGCACCCAGCAGGGCCAACGGGTGCGCCAGGCGGTGCTGGCCCTGCCCCGCCGCCAGCGCGAGGTGCTGACGCTGCGGGTGGACGGCGGTCTGCCGTTCAAGGACATCGCGCAGACGCTGGGCATCACGGAGAACAACGCGAAGGTGCAGTTCCACCACGCGGTGAAACGCTTGAAGGCCGACGTGGCCGGGGAGACGCAGTGATGGGTGCGTGCGTGGAATACGAGGAGCAGGCGAGCCTCCACGCCGCGGAGGCGCTGGAGGGCGAGGAGGCCGCGCGCTTCCAGGCCCACCTGGAGTCCTGCGCGGCCTGTCAGGCGGAGGTGGCCTCCGCGCGCGAGGTCCTGGGCCTGGTGGCGCTGCCACCCCAGACGCCCGTGGAGGTGCGCGCGCAGGAAGGCCTGGGGGTCAGGACGCTGGCGGCGTGGCGCCGGGAGCAGACGCGCCGGGGCATGGGCCGCCGGGCGCTGGGTTCGCTCGCGGCCGTGGCGGCGGTGGTGGCGCTGATGTTGGGGCCGTCCGCGCTGGAGCGGATCAAGGCGCCCCGCCCCCCGGTGACGACGCCGGCCTCCGTGCAGTCCGCGAGCGCCCGCGACGACGTGGACGCGGAGACGCTGGCCGCCTTCGAGGCATGGGCCGGGTTGGATCCGCTGGAGGACGACGGCTCGGGGTACGGCTTGGATGAGGACCTGTCGTGGGACGACTCCGGCCTGGACGGGGACTTCGACCTGGGAGAGACACTGTGAAGACGATGAAGCGGATGACCTGGGCGCTCGCGTTCGCGCTGCCGATGATGGCGATCGCGCAGCCTGGACCGAGGGAGCCGGGGGCGCGTGACGCCGACCGCATGGCCCGGGCCGAGCAGCGGCAGCGGCTGCGGCAGGTGCTGGAGCTGGCGGACACGCTGGAGCTGGACAGCGCGCAGGCTTTGAAGATGGATGAGACGCTGCGCCGCTTCGAGGACCGGCGCCGGCCGCTGCGCGAGCAGGTGCGGGACTCGGCGCGCATCCTCCACCTGGCGTCGCGGGGCGACAGCGCGGCGCTGGGTCAGGTGGACTCGGCGGCGCAGAAGGTCTTCGACGCCCGCGCGCAGATCGCCGCGCTGGACCGGGAGCTGTACCAGGCGCTCGCCAAGGACCTGACCCCGGAGAAGCGCGCGCGGCTGGCCGTGGTCATGGCCCGCTCCGAGGGCATGAAGGGGCTGAAGGCCAAGGGACCGAAGGAATCGCGCGGCGACTGAGGACGCCCCTCCCCGGAGTCGGAGGCGAACGGACGGGCACGGCCGGGCATCCCCCGGAGCCATCCCCAAGGTCATGGCATCGACCGGGCTCCTACCCCAAGGGGCCCCCTCCCCCTGGAGTCCGCCATGCGTCTGCTGTCCCGTGTTCTTCCCGTGCTCGTGGGCCTTGGGCTCGCGTCCTGCGCGGGCGTCGATGTCGGCACCAACTACGACCCCGCCGCCGTCCAGCGCATCCAGCAGTTCCACACCTATGCGTGGCTGACGCATCCCCAGCAGACGAAGGACACGCGCATCAACAACGACATCACCAACAGCCAGGTGACGGGGGCGGTGGACCAGGACCTCCAGGCCCGCGGCTACCAGCGGGTGGATGCGAGCGCGAACCCGGACTTCCTCATCGGCTGGCAGGGCGCCATCAACAAGCGGCTGTCCGCGGAGACGGTGGACAACTACTGGGGCTACCCGTGGGATCCGTTCTGGGGTTCGTACTACGGCCCCTCGCAGACGTACGTGCGCGAGTACGACGAGGGCACGCTCATCCTCGACGTGGTGGACGCGAAGGAGAAGAAGCTCGTCTGGCGCGGCACGGCGAAGTCGGACATCGGCGAGAGCCCGAGCGCCCAGACCGACAGCGGCAAGATTGAAAAAGGCGTGCAGAAGATGCTGAAGGACTTCCCGCCCGAGCCGAAGGAGAAGAAGTAGGCGCTCCTTCAGCGTGCGCGCCGCCACGCCCGCGTGAGCAGCAGGCCTCCCAGGAGGCCACCCACGCCCAGCAGCACCACCAGCAGCGTGAGCCAGAGGAACACGCGGTCCACCAGCGGCCCCAGCCGGTCGAACGCGTGGTCCACCCAGCCGCGCGCCAGTCCGTCCAACTGCTGGAGCGTGGCCACGCGCTCGGCGTGCACCGCGTCCACCACCGCCTGCCGCTCCCGCCCCACGTCCGCGGACACCGCCCGCCGCTCGCCGGTGATGAACTCCTGGAGGCCCAGGCGTTCGGAGTGCAGCGCGTCCAGCACCGCGCGGCGCTCGCGTTCGATGAGCGCGGGCGAGTTCGCGACCAGCGCGCCCACGCGGTCCAGCAGGTCCACCGTGCGCCCCAGCTCCGCCAACGCGGCCTGGACGGTGGGAGCCTGCAGGGCATCCGTCGCGACCAGCTCCGCCTGCCAGCGCGCCTGCCGGGGCAGGCTGGTCGCGTAGAGGTCCACGCGCGCGGTGAGGTCGCGCGTTTCCTCGACGAGGCCGGCGGCCGTGGACCGCAGGCTTCCGCCCGTCACATCCGAGAGGGAGGCCAGCAGGGCCGTGGTGGATTCGCGCGTGACGAGCGGCCCGGTCAGCGGGTGCTCCGCGGCCCAGGCGTGAACCTTGTCGCGCGCCTCGGACACGTCCTCGAGGCCCGTCACCTCGCGCCACTCGGCCTCCACCTGGGACTCCAGGTCCACGAGCGTGGCATGGGCGTGCGCCAGCAGCTCCGGCGATGCGTCCACCGCCGTCTGAGGCAGCGAGTCCTCGAGCTGGGCCAGCAGCGTCCAGGTGTCGATGAGGGCGGCCACCGGATCCGGCTGGAAGAGCGCGCTCTGCACGGCGGGCACCGCGTTGGCCTTGAAGCGCAGCATGGCCGAGGCCACGTGCGGCGAGCCGGAGCGCGCGGCCAGGTCGTCCGCCAGGGCTTCGATGAGGCCAGAGAAGCGCCGGGCCAGGTCCCGCACCCGCGTGCGCATCACCGCCACGGACAGGTCGGACCGTCCCACGCGCGTGACCAACTCCGAGCGCTGCGGCTGCAGCGACGCGCATCCACCGCACAGCGCCGCGAGCAGCACCACCGTCACGACGCGCGCGGAAGGGAGAACCAGGGACATGGGCCGGGCCCAAGCTGCGCACGGCCTGCCCCGCCGCCGAGCAGTCCCCCGGGGCGGAGCCAACGTCGGACGTCCGACGCCGTCACTTCTCCGCGAGCGCCTTGTCGATGGCGGCCTTCAGCTCCGGGCTGTCCGGCGTGACGCTGCTGGGGAAGGCGGCCTTCACCTGGCCGTCCTTGCCCACCACGTACTTGTGGAAGTTCCACTTGGGCTCGCCATGGTCCCTGGCGAGGAACGCGTAGACGGGGGACTGGCCCTCGCCCTTCGTCTTCACCTTCTCGAACATGGGGAAGGAGACCTTGAAGCGCAGCTCGCAGAACTTCGCGATCTGCTCGGAGGTGCCCGGCTCCTGCCCGCCGAAGTCGTTGGACGGGAAGCCCAGCACGACCACGCCCTTGTCCTTGTAGCTGTCGTAGAGCGACTGGAGGCCCTTGTACTGCGGCGTGTAGCCGCACTCGGACGCGGTGTTCACGACGAGGGCGACCTTGCCCTGGAAGTCCGACAGCTTATCGGGCTTGCCGTCGAGCCGGTTGGCGGAGAGCTGGTGGAAGGACATGGCTTTCTTCTCGGTCTTGTCCGCGGCGGTGGCCGCCGTGGAGAGGGAGACCACCGTCGCGACGGTGCACAGCAGGGAGGTTCTCATGGCGGACGCAGGATGCCGGAAGGAGCGCATGGATTCACCGTCCCCGTGAGGCGACGCGCGCCTTGGGTTCTTCAGCGGAAAAAACCGACTTGAGCACGCGCCCCGTGGGCGTCTTGAGCTTCGCCACCTCGCGAGGCGTGCCTTCGCCCACGATGCGGCCTCCGCCCTCGCCGCCCTCCGGCCCCAGCTCCACCACGTGGTCCCCCGCGGCGATGACCGACGGGTGGTGCTCGATGACGACCAGCGTGTCGCCCCGGTCCACCAGCCGGCCCATGAAGGTGATCAGCTTCTCCACGTCGCCCAGGTGCAGGCCGGTGGTGGGCTCGTCCAGCACGTACAGCGTGGGCTCGTGACGGGAGGTGGCCGTCAGCTCCGCGGCCAGCTTGAGCCGCTGCGCCTCACCGCCGGACAGCGTGTTGGAGCCCTGTCCCAGCTGCAGGTAGCCCACGCCCAGGTCCGCCAGGCACTCCAGCGGCGCGGCGACCTTGGGCAGCGCGCGGAAGACGTCCTTGGCCTCGTCCGCGGACAGGCGCAGCACGTCGCCCACGGTGAGCCCGTGGTAGCGCACCTCCAGCGTGGCGGCGTCGAAGCGCGCCCCGTTGCAGGCCTCGCACGGCGTGACGACGTCCGGCAGGAAGGACATCTCGTGGGAGATGGCGCCCTGCCCTTCGCACACCTTGCAGCGGCCACCCGCCGCCGTGTTGAAGGAGAAGCGCGCGGGCCCGAAGCCGCGAATCTTCGCTTCCGGCGTGGCCGCGAACACGCGGCGCAGTTCGTCCCAGATGCCCAGGAACGTCGCCGGCACCGAGCGCGGCGTGCGCCCGATGGGCGACTGGTCCACCGACAGCACCCGCTTGATGGACTCCGTGCCCTTGAGCGCGTCGAACGCGCCGGCCTTCGCGGTGACGAGCCCCAGCTTGTCGCGCAGCGCCGGGTACAGCACCTGCCGGATGAGCGTGCTCTTGCCGGAGCCCGACACGCCGGAGACGACGTTGAGCCGCCCCACCGGAAGCTTGAGGTCCACGCGCTGGAGGTTGTTCGCGCGAGCGCCCTTCAGCTCCACCCAGGCCTTCGGCTCCCCCCTGCCGGACGGAGGCCGCACCTGCGCGGCCCGCAGCGCCTGCGCGGTGGGCGAGTCCGACTCCAGCACCACGTCCGGCGTGCCCTCCGCCAGGATGTGGCCGCCGCTCCGGCCCCCCGTGGGCCCCAGGTCCAGCAGGTGGTCCGCGGCGCGGATGGTGTCCGAGTCATGCTCCACCACCAGCACCGTGGAGCCCGTCTCCACCAGCGCGCGCAGGTTGTCGAGCAGCCGGTGCGTGTCGCGCGGATGCAGGCCGATGGTGGGCTCGTCCAGCACGTACATCGCGCCGGTGAGGCCCGCGCCCAGCTGCGCGGACAGCCGCAAGCGCTGCATCTCGCCGCCGGACAGCGTGGCGGCGTTGCGGTCCAGGGACAGGTAGCCCAGGCCCACGCGCTCCAGGAACTCCAGGCGCCGCAGCATCTCCTGCCGCGCCGTTTCGCCCAGGAGCGCCCGGTCGCCCTTGAGCTTCCAGGTGCGCACGCGCGCGAGCGTGGCCGTCACGGACGCCTGCACGACTTCATGGTAGCGCGCGCCCTCCAGCCGCACCGCGCGCGGCACCGGGGACAGGCGGGTGCCACCGCACGTGCGGCACGGGGCCGTCTCGCCCTCGGCCATCGCGGCGGCGGCGCCCTGCACGCCGGTGCCCTCGCACGACTCGCAGCGGCCCTGCTTCGTGTTGAAGGAGAACCAGCGCGGATCCAGCTCCGGCACGGCGGTGCCGCACTTCGGGCACGTGCGCTCGCTGGACAGCAGCGTCTCCGCCTTGCCCGTGCGCAGCTTCACCGCGCCCTTGCCCCAGTTGAGCGACGCGTCGAACACCTCGCGCGGCAGCTTCGCGAGCTTGCCCTCGTACATCACGAGGTCGATGTCGTGCTCCTTCGTCTTCGCCAGGCGCGGCGGGTTGTCCGTGGATGCCAGCTCCCCGTCGACGATGGCCTGGGTGATGCCCGCGCGAGCCGCCGCGGTGAAGACGTCCAGGTACGTGCCCTTGCGTGCACGCACCGCGGGCGCCAGCACCTGCCCGTCGCCCTTCGTCGCCAGCACCTGCGCGTAGAGCGCGGCCGGCGTGGTGGCGCCAATGGGCGTGCCGTCATGCGGGCAGTGCGGCTCGCCAATCTTCGCGTACATGAGCCGCAGGTAGTGGGCCACCTCCGTGACGGTGGCCACGGTGCTGGTGGACCCCGCGCGCGACGTGCGCTGCTCCAGCGCCACGGTGGGCGGGATGCTGCTGATGCGCTCCACGTCCGGGCGCGGCAGCGTGGGCAGGAACTGCCGCGCGTACGGCGTCAGCGTCTCCAGGAAGCGGCGCTGGCCCTCCGCGAAGACGACGTCGAACACCAGCGAGCTCTTGCCGGAGCCGCTGGGCCCCGTCACCACCGTCATCTTCCCCAGGGGAATCCGGCAGGACACGTCCTTGAGGTTGTGCTCGCGCGCGTGCTCCACCTCGATGGCGGGCGGCGCTTCCTTCCCGGGGCGGCGCAGCTTCACCGCCTTCGCCAGCGGCTTGCCCTCGCCCCGGAGCGCGGCGGCGGTGGCGCTGCCCTGCGCCTTCGCCACGTCCGCGGGCGTACCCTCCGCCACCAGCCGGCCACCGTCCCGGCCGCCCTTGGGCCCCAGGTCGATGATCCAATCCGAGCCCTTCATCACCGACACGTCGTGGTCCACCACGAGCACGCTCGCGCCCCGGTCCACCAGCGCGTGCAGCGACGCCATCACGTGGCGCACGTCCTCCGCGTGGAGGCCCGCGCTCGGCTCGTCGATGAGGAACAGCGTGCCCTTCGCGTCGCTCGCCAGCGCGCGTGCCAGCTTCAGCCGCTGCGCCTCGCCACCGGACAGCGTGGACAGGGGCTGGCCCAGGGGCAGGTAGCCCAGGCCCAGCCGCTGCGCCGGCCCCAGCGTGCGCTTGAGCGCGGAGTCGTCGCCGAAGTGCTGGAGCACCTCGTCCACCGTCATCTCCAGCACCTGCGCCACGCTGAAGCCCTGGTGCCGGACGGCGAGCACCTCCTCCTTGAAGCGCCGGCCCCGGCACACCGCGCACAACAGGGCCACGTCCGCGAGGAACTGCATCTCCACCGTCTCGTAGCCTTCACCGGAGCAGGCCTCGCAGCGGCCCTTGTCCACGTTGAAGGAGAAGTGCGCGGAGGTCAGCCCCCGCGCCTCCGCGTCGGGCTCCGAGGCGAAGCGCTCGCGCAGCCGGTCCCACGCCTTGGTGTACGTGGCCGCGTTGCCGCGCGACGTGCGCCCCAGCGGGGACTGGTCCACGAAGGTGATGGCCTCCACCTGCGCCCCGCCCTCCACCGCCGCCGCGGCGCCGGGGGCCTCCACGTCCTTCACGCCCAGCCCGCGCGCCAGGTGCCGGTAGAGCACCTCGTCCATCAGCGTGCTCTTGCCGGAGCCGCTGGGGCCGGTGATGGCGCACAGCACGCCCAGCGGCACGCGCACGGACACGTCCTTCAGGTTGTGCTCGCGCGCCTCGCGGATGACGATTTCGCCCGTGCGGGTGCGCGGCGTGCGCGGCGCCTCCGCCCCGCCGGACAGCATGCGGCCGGTGGGCAGGTCCTGCCGCTTCGCCAGCGCCTCCGGGGTGCCGTCGAAACACAGCTTGCCGCCGTTGCGTCCCGCGCCCGGGCCCAGCTCCAGCACGCGGTGCGCGGAGCGGATGATCAGCGGATCATGCTCGATGACCAGCGCGATGTTGCCCCGGTCCGCCAGCTCCGCGATGGCCTCCGTGAGCGGCGGCACGTCCCCCGGGTGCAGGCCCACGGTGGGCTCATCCAGCACGAAGAGCGCGCCCGTCAGCGACGTGCCCAGCGCCGCGGTTAGCGACACGCGCTGCGCCTCGCCGCCCGACAGCGTGCGCGCGGGCCGGTCCAGCGTGAGGTAGCCCAGGCCCACGCGCTGGAGATAGCGCAGGCGCGCGGACAATTCGCGCCGCGCCAGGTCCCCCTGCCCCGTCAGCGTCTTCAGCCCGTCCAGCCGGGCCAGCGCGTCCGTCAGCTCCAGCCCGTGCCAGGCCGGCAGATCCATGCCGCCCACGCGCCACGCGCGGGCCTGCTCGTTGAGCCGCGCACCGTGGCAGCTCTCGCAGAGCGTGTACGCGCGATAGCGCGCCAGCAGCACGCGCACGTGCATCTTGTACGTGCGGCCCTCCATCCACCGGAACCACGCGCGCACGCCCGGGTAGACGCGGCCGCCGTCGTAGTCGCCCTCGCCCTGGAGCACCGCCTCGCGCTGGGCAGCGGTGAGCTTCTCCCACGGCTTGTCGAAGGGGATGCCCTTCTGCCGGCAGTAGCGCTGGAGCATCTCCCGCTCCCAGCTGGTGGACTGGCCGGACCACGGGCGGATGGCCCCCTGCGCCAGGCTCAAGCCCGGGTTGGGGATCACCTTCCCCCAGTCGATGCCGATGGTGCGCCCGAAGCCACGGCACGGCGCGCACGCGCCCACCGGGCTCTGGTAGCTGAAGAGGCCTGGCCTCGCGAGCTCGAACTCACGCGCGCACTTGGGACACACCAGGCCCCGGCGCAGCTTCCTGGGCGGGGCCTCCGGCAGGAAGAGCAGCGCCTCGCCGTCCGCGCGCGCCCACGCGTCCTCCAGCGCCTGGGTGACGCGGGACAGGTTCGCGTCCGTCAGCTTCACCCGGTCCACCACCACCTGCGCCACGCCCGCGGGGTCGGTGGCCTCGCCCGGCTTGAGCGTCTCCAGCTCCTTCACCTCGCCCTGCACCATCAGCCGGTGGTAGCCGTCCTTCAGCAGGCGGGCCCGCGCGTCGATGAACGCGGACGTGTCGGGGATGCGCACCGGGTACGTGAAGACGCCCTGCGCGTCCGGGTGCTCGCGAAGGGCCGCCTGGGCCGCCACGCGCGCGTCGGTGCGCACCGCCTCCAGGCCACAGTCCGGACACACCGGCATCGCCTCGCGGGTGAAGAGCGCGGACAGGTACGGCTCCACGTCCGCCAGCGTGGCCACCGTGGAGCGCGAGCTCTTCACCGGCGCGCGCCGGTCCACCGCGACGCCCGCGGCCACCGGCTCCAGCGCGTCCATGGGCGGCCGCTCCAGCCGCTCGAGGAACTGCCGGGCGTACGGGCTGAAGCTCTCCACGAACCGGCGCTGCCCCTCCGCGTAGAGCGTGTCGAGCGCGAGGCTCGATTTTCCGCCTCCGGACACGCCGGTGACGCAGACGAACTCCCCTTCGGAGAGATCGACGGACAAATCCTTGAGGTTGTGGGTGCGGGCGCCGACGAGGTGGGTCTTGTGCATGCCGGCCGGAGGTTTAACGACCGGACACTCGCGCGCCAATCACAACATGACGGCCAACATCGCCCCGCCCGGGTGGGTTGGGTGGGGAGCGGGCAGGCTGATACAACGTGCTGCGGCCGGTCACATCCAACGCATCCCGGTGGGAATGCCGGCCGAACGGGGGTGGCCATGTCCGATGACGTCCAGGCACGCCGTGCGCGGGCCGAAGAGGCCCTTCGGCGCACGAGTGCCTCCCTGGTGTTGCTGGACCTGGGCGGCCACACCGCCACGGGCTTCGTCATCTCCTCCGAAGGCCACGTCGTCACCAGCCTCCACGCGGTCGCCAGCGCGCGCGCCATCACCGCCGTGCTGCCAGACGGCCTGCGCTCCCCGGTGGTCCAGGTGGCGGCCGTGGACGAGCGCCGCGACCTGGCCGTCCTGTGCCTGTCCGTCCCGGACCTGGTGCCCGCCCTCGCGCTGGGCCCGGCCACGCTGCCCTCGGAAGGCGAGGCCCTGCACGTCATCCAGGCCCACGCGGACCGCCCCCCCGAACCTCGCGTCCTCGAAGTCCGGGCGGTGCAGGTGCTGGGCGAATGGCTCACCCTGCTGGAGTTGTCCCGCACGCTGCCCGAGGACGCGTCGGGCTCACCGGTGCTGGACGCGCGGGGGCAGGTGGTGGGGCTGGCCACCGCGGCGCTCGCCAACGGCCGCGCGCTGGGGCTGGTCATCCCGGCGCGCTACATCGCGCCGCTCCTCAAGGTGCCCGGCCCGCCCCGGCCGCTGTCCGCGTTGGATGCGCCCCGGCAGCGCGCCACCCGCGTGCGTCAGGTGCCGCAGCATCCCGTGGGCCTCCTGGAGGGCTGCGCGACGCCGGCCGTGGAGTCCGTGGCCTCGCTGCTGGGCCATGCCATCAACGTGGGCGCCCCCGCCTACAACCGGGGCGACGTGGAGGGCTGCTACCGGCTCTACGCGCACACCGCCGAACAGCTCATCGACGAGCGCGACGACTGCCCCGGCGTCCAGCGCGCGCTGCGCGACGGCCTCTTGCGCTGCGAGGGCCTGAAGGACGTGGAGGACCGGGCCTGGGCCCTGCGCGACACGTTCGACGGGTTGATGGACGTCATCGGCCGGTGGCGCCAGGCGCGCCCGGCGCCGCTCACCTCCGCCAACAAGCGCCCCCCGCCGAAGACGTACCTCAACTAGCGGCGGGGACGCGCGGGCCGCTCAGGCCTCGTCCCAGCGGATCCGCAGCGAATAGGTGTGCTCGGCGCGCTCCAGCACGTCCACGCGCGGCAGCACCCGCGTGCGGCGCAGCACCTGCTCCATCACGCCCGCCACGAAGTCCGGCAGCGGATCCGCGTCCACCACCCGCGCCCGCCACTCGCGCGCGCGCACCGGCTCCAGCACCAGCTTCATGTCCTCGCGGCCCGCGCGCAGGTACGTGGGCAGCCGCGCCAGGCACCGCTCCGCGCCCAGCAGCGGCGCCGCCGCCGCGAAGATGCGCCCCACCAGCGTCTGCGCGAACCCCTCCACGTAGTGCGTGCCCAGCACGCGGTTGGCATCCTCGCTCGCAAGGCCCGGGCACGCATGCCGCCGCGCCACCGCCAGCGACGCGCGCCACACCTCCAAGGGAAGGCGCTCCTCCACCGTGTCCGGGTCGTAGCCCACGTCCCGCAGCGCCTGCGCGAACGGGCCCGAGGGCCGCAGCGCGTGCTCGAACAGACCTTCGAAGTTCCGGCGCGGCACCCGCACCATCAGCAGCGGCAGGCCAGGCGCCTCCCGCGTCTCCGGATGAATCCACGGCTCCATGTCTTCTAACCCCCCCAGGGTCCAGCCCCAGCACCATCCCGGCCGGGAAACCATGTCTCACTGTATCAGCCTCCACGCGCCGGGCCTGCTCGCCTGGTCGCCGCTGTTGTGGACTTTTCCAACTATTTCTTCCGCATTTTCCCGCCCCGGCCTCGCTGATCCATGACGTCGCGCGTCGGGGATTTCAGGAATTCGGGTCACAATGGACCCCGACTGAAAGCAAAAATTGTGTGTCAACCGTTGAATTCACAGGAAGTCCACCGATGCTATCCCCTGATTCCCGGGCTGCCGCGTTAACTTCTTCAACCCATCGGAAACTCTCGGTGTTCATCGTGCGAGAATTGTTCATCCCCCTTGCAGCGTGAGTGTTCAATGACCATTCGCCGCACCGAAGGTTCGACGCCCGTTTCTCTCCGTCCCACCACCGACACCTCCGCGCCGGCGAAGGCCAAGAACGTCCTTCGCGTGAAGGACGGCTTCGAGTCTGTCTCCCGCACGGGCGCCGCCGCGGGCGCGCAGCCCACGGCCGCCGCCGCGGCGACGTCGCAGGCGTCCACGACGGGGGCCCCCTCCGCGCAGGTCGGCCGCCTCGCCCTGGACAGCAAGGAGGCGCAGCAGGCCATCCAGACGTCCCTGAAGCACCTCACCCCGCCGCTGACCGCGTCGAACCTGCTGGCCGCGAACAAGGCCGGCCCGACGCTGGCCGCCAAGAGCGTGGAGCGCGACGAGCTGGGCATGACCCACGTGCGCCTGGACCGCATGCACGAGGGCGTGAAGGTCTTCGGCGAGCAGGTCATCAGCCACCTGGGCGCGGACGGCAAGGTGTCCAGCGTCACCGGTGAGCAGAACGCCATCCCCGCGGGCCTGGGGACCCAGAAGACGAAGCTGGCGCCGCAGCAGGCCATCGACATCGCGAAGAAGGAGCTGGGCGGCAAGGCCGACAAGCAGCCCTCTTCCGAGCGCGTCGTCTACCAGGACGCGGACGGCAAGTACCGCGCCGCCTACCAGGTGGAAGTGACGCAGATCGCCGGCCAGGAGAAGCCGAAGAAGCAGAACTACATCATCGACGCCAACACCGGCGCGGTGCTGGAGAGCTTCAACAAGATTGGCGGCTGGAGCAAGAAGGCCGCCGCGCCGATGCAGGTCAACGGCACCGCCAGCCCCAACGCGGCCATCCCGGACAAGGGCCAGGTCGAGTCGAAGATCACCTTCCCGGACAACGTGACGGTCGACAAGCTGTCGCTCGACCTGAACATCAAGCACACCTTCAGCGGCGACCTGAAGGTCACGCTGACCAGCCCCTCCGGCAAGTCCCACGTGGTGCAGGACCGCAAGGGCGGCTCGGCGGACGACATCGCCGGCTCCTTCGACCTGTCCAAGGCGTTCGCGGGCGAGAACACGAAGGGCGAGTGGACGCTCAAGGTCGAGGACAAGGCCGCGCGTGACGTGGGCACCCTCAACAACTGGAGCCTGAACATCCAGGCGAAGGAGACCACGCCTCCGCCGACGGATCCGCAGAACCCGCCCGCGGGCACCGCGGACGACCTGTCCATGTACAGCGGCCACGTGGACCTGAAGACCAAGAAGGAAGCGGACGGCACGTACTCGCTGGAGGACTCGACGCGCGGCAAGGGCGTGGTGACCTACGACGCGAACAACAAGACCACCGCGTCCGGCCAGACGAAGATCACCGACGACAACGACAAGTGGGGCGAGGCCACCGACCCGGCGCGCGCCAAGGCCGCCGTCGACGCGCACTACGGCGCGGCCATGACCTACGACTTCATGAAGAACATCATGGGTCGTGACTCCATCGACGGCGCCGGTGAGAAGCTCGTCAGCTACGTGCACGTGCGCAACAACTACGTGAACGCGTTCTGGGACGGCGAGAAGATGAGCTACGGCGACGGCGACGGGAAGCAGTCCGGCCCGCTCACCACGCTGGACATCGCGGGCCACGAGATCGCGCACGGCCTCACGGAGCGCACCGCGGGCCTCATCTACAGCGGCGAGTCCGGCGGCCTGAACGAGTCCTTCTCCGACATCATCGGCACGGGCGTGGAGTGGTACGCCGCGCAGAACAACCCCGAGGCCAAGTGGAACTGGACCGTGGGCGAGGCCGCCTGGACGCCGAACAACGGCACCGATGAGGACGGCCTGCGCTACATGAACGACCCGACCAAGGACAACTACTCGGTCGACAACTACAAGAACTACCCGAAGCAGACGGAGGTGCACGGCTCCAGCGGCATCTCCAACAACGCCTTCTACCTGCTGGTGGAGGGTGGCAAGAACAAGACGTCCGGCCTGGAGGTGAAGGGCGGCATCGGCATGGAGGACGGCCTGAAGATCTTCACCCGCGCCCTCACCACGTACATGACGCCGCGCACGACGTTCGCCCAGGCTCGCGAGGCCACCATCAAGGCCGCCACGGACCTGCACGGCGCCGACTCCGTCCAGGTGCAGAAGGTGAAGGACGCCTGGACCGCGGTGGGCGTGAACTAGTTCCAGCGCTGAAAGCTTCCTGAAACATCCGAGGCGGGTCCGGTGTCACCACCGGGCCCGCCTCTTCCTTTTGGCACTCAGGCGAAGAAGCGGGACAGCACCGCCACCATGCGGGCCACGTCGGACGCGGCGGCCAGCTCGCGGATGGAGTGCATGGACAGCATGGGGTTGCCCACGTCCACCGTGCGGATGCCCAGCTGCCCCGCGGTGATGGGGCCAATGGTGCTGCCGCAGCCCAGGTCCGTGCGGGTGACGAAGTGCTGGGGCGTGACGCCCGCCTCCTTGCACAGCGCCGCGAAGTACCCCCAGGACTCGCCGTCCGTCGCGTAGGACTGGTTCACGTTGGTCTTGATGACCGGGCCGCCGCCCAGCTGCGGCTGGTGCTTGGGCTCGTGCATGGAGGAGTAGTTGGGGTGCACCGCGTGCGCCATGTCCGCGCTCACCATGAACGAGCGGCGGATGGCGCGGTGGAACGCGTCCGCGCGCCCATCCGAGTGCGCCTGGACGATGCGCTCCAGCAGGTCCTTGAGGAACGGCGACGCGGCGCCCTGCGCGCTGCGGCTGCCGCACTCCTCGTGATCGTAGAGCACCACGCCCACCGTGGCCTCGCGCGGGCCGGTGTCCTTCAGGAGCGCGGTGAGCCCGGTGTGGCAGCTGGCCAGGTTGTCCAGGCGGGGCGCGTGGAGGAACTCCCCGTGCAGACCGGAGCGCGTGGACGGCTGCAAGTCGTAGAGGCACAGGTCGTAGCCCAAGAGGTCGTCCGCGGCGGCCTTCACGCCCGAGCGGCCCAGTTCCTCCACCAGCAGCCCCTTCAGCTCCGCGGGGCCCGCGCTCTCCAGGCCCAGCACCGGCACCATGTGCTCCTGGGCGTTGAGCTTCAGGCCCTCCGTGTTGACGCCGCGGTTCAGGTGGATGGCCAGGTTGGGCACGCGCAACAGCGGCCGGCGGAAGTCCACCAGGTGGTGCTGGGGGCGGCCGTTGTGCAGCGTCACCACGCGGCCCGCGAGCGACAGGTCGCGGTCCGTCCACGTGTGCAGCAGCACCCCGCCATAGATCTCCACGCCCAGCTGCTGGTAGCCGTGGCGGTTGACGGGCGCGTTGGGCTTGAGGCGCAGGTTGGGCGAGTCCGTGTGCGAGCCCACCAGCCGGAAGCCGGTGGTGTCCACGGGCTTCGTGCCCAGCTGGAACGCCGCGATGCTCGTGTCGCCACGGATGACGAAGACCTTGTCGCCGGGCTTCAGCGACCAGGACTCGCGCTCGTCCAGCTCGCGGAAGCCCTGGGCGGTGAGGCGGCGCGCCGTCTCGCGCACGGCGTGGTACGGCGTGGGCGACGCGTCGATGAACTGGAGGAGGTCGTTGGCCTGCGTGTCGATGTCAGTCGGGCTCATGGGCCCGGCACGCTAACGCCGTCCGGCCCCGGTGCCACGTCCGACTGTCACGGCCCGGACAGGCGGAGGGGCGCCCGCCGGCAGGACGGTGGAGGAGGGGCGCGTCCCGGACGGGGCGTCCAGGAAGGTCCCCAGGAGCACCCAGCGGCGCGCCGCGTCCTCCTTGCCCGGCTTCGCGGCGAGCGGGGTCGTGTAGTGCCAGAAGGGCAGCCGGTACACGGTGACGCCGCCCACGGTGCTGACCTTGGTGAGCTCGGAGAAGTGCCCGTCCTTCGCGTACACGAGGTACTGGTGGTCCACGGCGGGCTGCGTGAGGCTCACGTGCATGTCCACGTAGCCGTCGCGCGCGTCCGCCTCCTCCGGGTGGTGGTCGTTGTGCGGGCCGGTGTAGTCGCCCGGGCCGTAGCAGAGCACCTGGATGCCCCAGCCCCGCTTGAGCGGCCGGCCGCTCACCGTCGCCGCGAAGGCCGCGAACGTGTCCGAGCGCAAGAGCGCCGTCAGCCCCACGCCTTCCGCCGCGCGCCACGAGCGCGAGCGCCGGCTCTCCAGGAGCGCGGTGCGCACGCGCACCGTCTTGGGCAGCGCCTCCGTGTAGTTCTCCACCATGCCGGAGATGGAGTCCTCCGGGATGGGGTCCTCCATGGTGACGAGCGTGTCACGCAGCGCGGCGTCCAGGATGTCGCGGGCCTCCGCGGCCTTCTTCACGTCGATGACGCCCTGCAGCGCGATGAAGGGCCGCGTGGGGTCCAGGAGCGCGCCGCACGTCTCGGAGTCTCGGCCTTCGAGAATGCGGCGGCCTTTCGGGGTGAGCAGGTCGGCGAACTGGGTGGGCAGGCGCGGGGACATGGCGCGCACCATACCGGGACGGGGGCGGAACGCACGTGCTGGGGAGGGCACGGGAAGGCAACTCCCCTGCTCTCCCGGCGATAATCCGTTACTCCGACAGCCAGGGTAGAAGGTGCCTCCATGACGCAGATCCGCAACCGTCCCGCCGCCCCCTCCGTCGCTCCGGCCCGCACGCAGGCGCCGGCCGCGCAGCCCGCCCGGGCCAACCAGGTCACGGAGGCGTCACGCGCGGACGTGCTCAACCGCGCGGAGCTGGCGCGGACCCGCGCGACGATGGCGCCGGTGCAGGCGACGCCGGGCTCCTGGCGCGGGGGCGCGAACACGGAGGTGGGGCGCGCCATCCAGACCATGCGTCAGCGCCTGTCCGACGTGAACATCACCATCAAGGGTGACACGCCGCAGAGCCTGTTCGACCGGGCCATCCTGGACAACAAGCACGTCACCAACGAGCAGATCCTGGCGATGTCCCGGGTGACGCTGGACCAGCTGGCCACCGACCCCAAGACGCGCGCCAAGGTGCTGGAGCGCGTGCCCAACGCGCGCGAGCTGCCGGTGCATCACTTCACCGTGGCGATGCTGTCCGCGGTGACGGGCATCGACCGCGCGGCGCTGTCGGAGGCCTGTCCGGACCTGGGCCTCACGGGCGCGCCGAACACGCCGCTGCTCTACGCGGCCAAGACGGAGCGCATGCAGCGCTCCACCGCCCTGCACGACTTCACGGACTACATGCGCGGCGCGGGCGTGAAGGGCATGAACAAGGCCGTCTGGGGCGTGGAGAACCGCATCCTGTCCGCCGCCGTCTCCGCGCTGGGTGGCGGCCGGTACTGAGAAGCCCCCGGAGTCCCCAAGCCCGCGCGGAGGAGGAGGCCTTGAAGCCCCTCCCCTCGCGGGCTTCGCTTTGGGGCCGCCGCGGCGCACGCGGCGGGGGTCGCGCTCCCTCCTGCCCTTCGCTGGCTTCGCTTCGGGCTGTCAGTCGTCGCCCGCGCCGCCGGCCAGCCGCTGGCGCGCGACCTCCAGCCGCTTCGCGCGCACCTTGGAGGCCAGGTCGAGCAGGCGCCTGTCGCGCTGCCACCGCTCACGCATCTCCACGTCCACGCCCTCCCAGGCCACCTCGCAGCGCTCCAGCGCGCGGTGCATCTGCGCGAGCGCGCCGCCCAGCGCCACGTGCACGGCCGGGTCGCTGGGGTCCTCCAGGGCAATCGCGTGGATCATCACCGCGACGGCGACCAGTTCCTCGCGCAGCGCCACCGGCCAGCCGCAGCGGCGGGCCACCTTCACCAGCCAGCCCAGCACCGCCAGGTTGACGTGGCAGTCCTCCACCGTGCGGAACGGCTTGAGGTAGCGGGTGTAGCCATCCCCGGGCAGCACGTCCTCCGGCGCCACCTCCACGCCTTCCAGCCGCAGCGCCGCGTGCGGCACCTCCGGCACGAAGCCCAGCGGCGGCAGCGGCTCCACGGTCACCCCGGATGTGCGCGCGTCCAGCCGCACCATGCGCAGGCGGTTTCGCTCCTGGGCATCCCGGCCCTCGGAGGCGACCACCAGCAGCTCTTCCGCGTGCGTGCCCAGCGTGACGTAGGTCTTCACGCCATCGAGCGTCCAGCCCGCGCCCTTCGGCGTGAGCTTCGTTTCGATGGCGCTCGGGTGGCCGCCGCCCGTCTCCGTGGCGCAGAGCGCGGCGCGCCGGTCCGCCGGGAGCTGGGGGAAGAGCGAGCGCAGCGCGGCCTGATAGCCGGAGGAGAACGCGAACCCCATCCGGTCCATCCGGAAGCCGCTGGCGAGCGCCAGGTCCGCCGGCAACGGGAAGCGCGGCAGCACCGCGAGGTGCCGGCGCCACCAGGCCTCCACGGAGTCGAGCGCGGGGAAGTCAGGGGCCTCGGTGAGCAGGAAGCGCAGGACGTCTTTCACGCTTCCACTCTAATGCCCGGCTCCGGTGCGCGCGCGCTTCCGTTGGGGGCTTCAGCTCGCGGCGCGGCGGCCCGGGGACTTCGCGCGCTGGGTGCCCCGCTTCTTCTTCGCGGCGGCCGGCGGCGCGGCCTTCGACTTCTTGGCGGACTTCACCTTGGAGGTCGACTTGGACTTCGACGCGGCCTTCGTCTTGGAGGTCGACTTGGACTTCGACGCGGCCTTCTTGCGGCGCGCGGGGGCCTTCTTCTCCGGGGCGAGGATGGTGCCCCGGCAGGAGGGCGTGCCACAGCGGCAGACGTAGAGCGCCTCGGCCTCCGCGTCCATCTCCGGGGTGCGCTCGTACGCGTAGTCGTACGTCAGCTCCTCCCCCGGTTCGATGGCGCGCAGCGCGTAGATGTGGATGTGGCCCTTGTCGATGAGCGACTGGCAGTTGGGCTCGCACGAGTGGTTGATGTAGCGCGACTCGTTGTGGAGGGTCCCCGCGTCCAGCACCGTGTTGTCGTCCAGGTTGAAGAGGAACGTGTGGTGGCGCTCCATCGACTCGTCGTCGTAGCGGACGTCCGCCTCGGCCTGGGTGATGCGCTCACCGATGTACTCGATGATGCGCGCGCCCTTGCGGATGCGGCGGGTGGCGAAGGCGCCCGTGCCCTGGATGGGGGACTGGCGCAGCTCGAAGGGAATCGACGGGGTCGGCTGGAAGGATGAAGAAGTCGTCATCGCGATTAGGGGCGCGGCTGGGGCGGGTGCGTGTTCAACCAGGACGCTGCCGGGAAGCGCGGTGTAGCGTGCCGCAGTCAAGCGCGCGAAGAAAGGCACTCGATGATGCGGTGGTGGATCGTGGTCGGCGCGGTGAACGCTTTCCTGTCCGTGGCGGCGGGCGCCTTCGGGGCGCACGCACTGAAGGCCCGGCTTCCCCAGGACCTGCAGGTCATCTTCGAAACCGGGGCGCGCTACCACATGTACCACGCGCTCGCGCTGGTGGCGGTGGGGCTCCTGGGCACGGTGCGCCCCTCCGCGCTCCTGGAGTCCTCGGGCTGGGCGATGCTCGCGGGCATCGTCCTGTTCTCCGGCAGCCTGTACGCGCTGGCCCTCTCCGGCGTGCGCGTGCTGGGCGCCATCACGCCGCTGGGCGGCCTGGGCTTCCTCGTGGGCTGGGCGCTCCTCGCCGTGGCCGCGTGGCGCACCTCACCGTGAAGCGGTGAACAGCCCGCGTCACTCCCGCAGCAGGGGCGGCAGCGGGTAGACGACGTCCAGGTCGCGGTGGTTGCGCAGACCGCAGGCCTCGCGCTGCACGGTGAGGTTCCAGCGCAGCCGCTCCGCTTCCTTCCAGAGCGCGCGGTACGCCGGGTAGCGCTCCACCCGCGCCGCGCCATGCAGGGCGCGCAGCTCCTTCTCCGCTTGAGCCACCTGGGCGAGGGCGTCCTCCAGCTTGTCGCCGGAGCGGCGCAACCCGGAGGCGCGCTCGCGCTGGAACTCCGCCTCGATGGGCAGCAGGGCGTTGACGTTCACCGGACGGGCCATGCCTTCCCTGTAACCACGAGCGCCCGCTTTCGCAGCGGCGCTCCGGTCCAAGCCGGGCAGGCAACCGGGCTTCAGGGAGGCGGTGTCGGCGCGGGTGCGTCCTTCGCCTCCGGAAGCACCGTGGCGTCAGGGCGTCCCCACCGCCACGCCTCACGGGCCCAGGCGAGCCCCGCGAAGAGCACCATCGCGTTGCGCGCGAGGAGCAGCAGCGTGAATGACGGCTGCCAGCCCGTGTTGTAGGTGCTGCCCGCGAAGAGCCCGCGCGTGATGGCGGCGGCCACCAGCAGCACGGCGGACGGCCACGCCCTTCCGGAGAGCAGCGCGAGCGCGGCGGCCCCGGTGAGCCAGATGAGGTACTGCGGGCTCAGCACCGGGTTGAGGATGACGAAGGCCACGAGCGGCACCAACGTCAGCCGGGCCGCGTCCTCGATGTGCACCGGAGGCCTGCGCCATGCGGCGCGCACGGACACCGCCACGGCCAGCAGCAGGCCCGCGACCCACACCTGACGGGTGACAGCGCGGACCATTTCGGCATCCGCGCCGTGCAGCTCATAGGCGGCGGGAGCGTGGACCCACTGGACCTGGGCGAAGCCCATCAGGTGCGCGGCCCAGAGCAGGCCCGCGCTGAAGGCCTCCACCTGGAGCCCCCGCTCGACGTGGAAGGCCGCGAACCGCCACCACGGCCACACGAAGCTCAGGGGCACCAATGGCAGCACACCCGCGACGAGGCCGGTGATGAGGGCCCGCGTCGGCTTCGCGCCCCGGCGCCAGCACACGGCCAGGGCCAGCGGCACGAGCACGGCCGGGTACAGCTTGGTGACCGTGCCCACCGCGAGCAACGCACCTGCCCAGCCTTCGCGCCGGCGCATCAGGGCCACCACCGCGGCCAGCGCGAGCGCGGCGGGAATCAGGTCGTAGCGCTTGAGGTAGTGCACGCTCTGGAGCCAGCTGACGACGGAGTACGCCGCGAACGGCACCCACGCGCGCCGCGCCGTGCCCCACCGGCGCACGCCTTCGGACAGCAGCAGCCACTTGATGAACGCGTCGATGAGCGTGAGCTGGAGGCCGAACGCGAGGATGAAGCCGCGCAGGTCGCCGCCCGCCCACGTCGCGGGCACGAACCACAGGAGCGCGTAGGGCGGGTATTCGAAGCGGAAGTCGCGGTTGGGGACCGCGCCGTCCAGGAACGCACGGGCCGTCCGGAAGTACAGCGGCAGGTCGCCCTGGCGCGAGGAGAAGGCATAGAGCGCCAGCGGCAACACGGCCACCACGAGCGCGAGCCAGTGCTTGTGCGTCAGCCGCGAGGGCTCGGACGATGTCGATGCGGACACGGAGTGTCACTCTGCCTGCGAGGACCGGGCGTTGTCGCCAGGAATGGCGTCCGTCCCCTTCCCTGCCGGGGACACGTCCAGGCGCATGGACGTGCGAGGCGGCACCCGACCCGCTAGGTTCCGGCCTGGATTGCCCACCCCATGAAGCTCCACCGCCCCACGAAGGACGAGCTGTTCGCCGCCACCGGCCGCACCATGCCGGACCTGCTGGCCCCGGACCTGCGGGTGCTCTTCTGCGGCATCAACCCCAGCCTCTACTCCGCGGTGGTGGGCGTGCACTTCGCGCGGCCGGGCAACCGCTTCTGGCCGTCACTGCACGCGGCGGGCTTCACCCCGCGCCTCCTGAAGCCGGCGGAACAGGAGGAGCTGCTGACCTTGGGCCTGGGCATCACCAACGTGGTGGACCGGGCCACGGCGAGCGCGGACCAGCTGGGCGCGGAGGAGTACGCGGAAGGCGCGAAGTCGCTGGCGCGCAAGGTGAAGCGCTACCGTCCGAAGTACCTCGCGGTCCTGGGGCTGGGCGCGTACCGCACCGCCTTCTCGCGGCCGAAGGCGAGGTTCGGACCGCAGGAGGAGACGCTGGGCGACACGCGGCTGTGGGTGCTGCCCAATCCCAGCGGGCTCAACGCCAGCTACCAGCTCCCGGACCTCGCGCGGCTGTACGGCGAGCTGCGCCGCGCGGTCGAGACGCGCTGACTACTTCAGCAGGCCGGCCTCGCGGGCCACCTGGGACGCCACGGGCAGCACCTTGTCGAAGGCGGCGGCGTTGCACGCGAGCAGGCCCCGGCGGTTCTGGAGCTCGGAGCCGTCGTACAGGTACGCGTTGCCGGCCAGGTCCGTGAGCACGCCACCCGCGGAGCGGATGACGGCCTCCGGCGCGCAGTTGTCCCAGCGGTAGCTCTTGTCGCTCACGTGCACGTAGAGGTCGCAGCGGGCCTCCGCCAGCAGGCCGCACTTGAGCCCCACCGAACCGGACTCCGTCTCCTTCGTGATGCCCAGCCGCTGCACCACCGCGTCCGTCGTCTTCGAGCGGTGCGAGCGCGACACCACGAGCCGCAGCTGCGCCGGATCCGCCACGTCCGACACGCGCAGCGCGCGGCGGCCCTGCGGGTCCTCCACGAAGCCCTGCTCGCCCACGATGCCGGAGTAGAGGACGTCCCCCACCGCGCGGTAGACGACGCCGAGCGCCGCCCGGCCCTCCACGGCGAGGCCGATGTGGATGGCGAACTCGCCGTTGCGGTTCACGAACTCCTGCGTGCCGTCGAGCGGATCCACGAACCAGCAGCGGCTGAAGCGCCTGGCGTCGGAGGCGTCCTCGTTCTCCTCCGCCACCACGCCGTCCGCCGGGAAGGCCTTGCGCAGCTCGTCCACGATGAAGGCGTTGGCGCGCTCGTCCGCCAGCGTGACGGGCCCGGCGCCTCCGGCCTTGTCCGTGACGGAGAAGTCCGTGGCGTAGACCTGCAGGAGGATGTCACCAGCCTGGCGGGCGATGCGCCGGGCCACTTCGAGCTCTTGGGCGAGTGCGGGCATGGAGGGCCGTGAGTCTACCGGGGCGAATTGCCCCCGTGGGGAAATCTGCCCCGCCTCGCGCGCCCATCCCTCCGGGGTGGAGGCCCTGGCCCGGGGGCTGCAATGCCCAGGTGGATTCGCCTTCATCGCCCCGGGCAGCGCGGCGGGAGGCAAGCAAGGACTCGAACGATGATGAAGTGGCTGATGGGGCTGGCCCTGCTGGGCATCGGCGTGGCGCTGGCGTTCGCGGGCGGCCGGATGGTGTACCGCTCGAAGGTGAGCAAGGACTGGCCCACCGTGCAGGGCACCGTGGTGAGCTCCCGCGTGGAGACCTTGCGCAGCAAGCGCGCGGTGAGCTTCCGCCCGGACGTGAGCTACCGCTACGAGGTGAACGGCGTCCCGTACACCTCCGACACGGTGGCCTTCGACGGCCACGGCGCCGGCGGGCTCGCGGAGGCGCAGGCGGTGTCGCACCACTACACGGCCGGCGCCCCGGTGACGCTGCACTACGAGCCGGAGGACCCGTCCGTGGCGTGCCTCCAGTGTGGCGACACGGGCCTCGTGAACTACGTGCTGGCGCTGGGAGGCGCGGTGTTCGCGCTCGTGGCCGGCTGGGGTCTGGTGGAGCTGGCCCGCACCAGCCTGCGCGAGGGCAAGCGCGCCGTCCCCCAGATGCGCGCGAAGGCCCGCTAACCTGCTTCAGGCAGGTCCGTTGAGGCGATGTCCACAGTGGGAGTCGCGCGGAGAGGGTGTCGCGAAGGACGGGAGCATCGACCCGGCGTGGGGCGCGGGCTAGAGTCGGCTCGTCACTCGGCTCGCGGAGACCGGCTCTCTTGGTGATCCTGCGCAACGTTACAGATGAAGACCTCCCGATCTTCTTCGAGCACCAACGGGACGCGGTCGCGCTGCGCATGGCCGCGTTCCCGTCGCGGGAACACGATGCCTTCCTGACCCACTGGCGCACGAAGGTTCTCCGCCCCGAGAACGCGAACCGCACCATCGTCGTTGGCGGCCTGGTCGCTGGGTACATCAGCAGTTGGGAACAGGACGGCAAGCGCCTCGTCGCCTATTGGATGGGTCGCGAGCACTGGGGCAAGGGCATCGCGACACAGGCGCTCTCGGAGTTCCTCGTGCTTGTGCCGATTCGTCCGCTCCATGCGTGGGTCGCTGTCCACAACGTCGGGTCGATCCGCGTCCTCGAGAAGTGTGGCTTCCGCACGGTGGCCCAGGAGAACCCGCAGCACGCGGACGGAGTTGCCGAGGTACTCATGACGCTGGGTCCGAAATAGACGGGGACCCGCAGGACGCAGGCGGGTTCCCAGCGCACCGCGTCCTGGAGCAACCTCCCTGAAGGGGAGTAGGCGACGCCGGACGCCTTCCGCGTGGCCAGCTGAGCACTTTCCTCCAGAAGGCTTCGACAGACGCGGCCCACGATGCGCAACCTGGAGCGGACACCCGCTTCCTGGAGAACGCATGCCCGTCACCATCCGCCCCGCGAAGGACTCGGACGCGCCAGCGCTGGGCCGCATGGGCGCGGCGCTCGCGCGCCAGCACCACGGCTTCGACCCGCAGCGCTTCATGGTCCCGGACGACGTGGAGTCCGGCTACCGCTGGTGGCTGGGCAAGGAGGCGCGCCGTCCGCAGGAGGCCGTGGTGCTCGTGGCCGAGCTGGACGGTGAAGTGGTGGGCTACTGCTACGGCCGGCTGGAGGGCGTGGACTGGAACATGCTCCTCGACAAGTGCGGCGCCCTGCACGACATCTGGGTGGAGGCGAAGGCGCGCGGCACCGGCACCGGCCGGCTGCTCGCGGAGGCCATGGTGCAGCGGCTCACGGAGATGGGCGCGCCGCGCGTGGTGCTCCACACCGCCGCGAAGAACGAAGCCGCGCAGCGCCTATTCGCGCGGCTGGGCTGGCGTCCCACCATGGTGGAGATGACCCGCGAGACGCCGCCCCGCTCATAGCCTTCCGCCAGGCATCCGGCCCTGCTGGAAGGCCTCCACCTGCGCGGGCGTGAAGGGCGGCTGGTAGAGGACGCGGTCCTGCTGGCGCGAGCGGAACAGGTCCACGATGAGGTTCATCCGGTCCTTCACCGAGCCCCAGTCCCGCGCCGCGCTGCCCGCCGTGTCGTCCGGCGTCCGATCCAACTGCTTCAAGAGGGCGCACAGCTCCGGGTGCTCCAGCCGCATCAGGTCCGGCGGGAAGTCCGCCGCGGCGGAAAGCGCCGGGATGTCCTCGCCCAGCCGCAGCGTCCGGTCCGGCAGCTCCATGGTCATCAGCTCGCGCGTCATCAGCTCGCGCCAGCAGCGCTCCAGCCGGTCCGCCAGCGGCGTGAAGACCGCGACCAGCCACGGCTCCGGCATCCCGCTCCCGCGCGCCCGCAGCAGCTCCCGCAGGTGGTCCAGGAACAGCTCCTTCAGCGGTGCCCCCAGCGCCCCGATGATGGGCTCCTGCAGGCGCACCTGCTCGTGGTAGCCCACCAGCGCGTTGGCCAGGAGCACGCGCTCCGCCCGGTCCTTGGTGCGGGTGAGGCTCAGGGCCTCGTGGTACGCGCGCACCGCGCGGATGAGCAGGTCCTGTCCTCCGGACTCCAGCGGCCCCGGCTTCAGCACGGCCACCACGCGCTCCAGCGCCGCGGGGCTCGTCGCCCCAGGGCCGGTGAAGTGCACCAGCATCGCCGTGTAGAGCGGTCCCAGCTCCTGGAACACCAGCAGGTTGCCTTGCGCGATGTGATGGGCCACCGCGCTCATCACCGGGTCCATGGCGCGCGACAGCACGGTGGCCACGCCGGACGGCAGGCCCCACGAGCCCAGGAGCCGGGCCTGCGTCACGCCCAGCCCGCGCATCACGGCTTCCGCGCGGGAGAGCATGTCCCGCTCCAGCACGGCCACCATCTCCTTGCGGATGAAGGTCCCCGCCGTCTTCGACGCCCAGGTGGAGAAGCCGCACCACGACTGGTCCACCTCCCCCAGCACGCCCGCGAAGCACACCTTCAGCACGTGGTACGTGTGCGTGATGTGCAGGTTGCGCAGGGGCGCGTTCTGCATGCGGCCAATGGCCTCCACCTCCGCATGCGTCGGCTGCGGATGGGGGCGTGGCAGCGGTTGGAGCACCATGGCGGAACGAGCTCCGGGAAGCAGGGGCGGCAGTGCCCGCTCCAGCATGGAGCATCCGCCCCACGGCCCGCCATCACCCACCAGTGAGGGTGCGAAACGACGAAGCCCCGGGTGCTTCCACCCGGGGCTCCGTGATGACTCAGCAGCGCGGGAAGGAGCGCCCTACTTCTTCTGCTCCTTCACCCACGAGTCCTTCAGCGTCACCGTGCGGTTGAACACGGGCGCGCCCGGCTTGGAGTCCACCGCGTCCGCGCAGAAGTAGCCCAGGCGCTCGAACTGGAAGCGGTCACCCGGCTTCGCGTCCGCGAGCATCGGCTCCACGCGCGCGCCGGAGAGCGTCTCCAGGCTGTTCGGGTTGAGGAACTCCTTGAAGTCCTTCGTCTCGTCCTTGTCCGGCTGCTCCACGGAGAAGAGCCGGTCGAACAGCCGCACCTGCGCCACGGGCGCGTTGCCCGGCACCCAGTGCAGCGTGCCCTTCACCTTGCGGCCATCCGGCGAGTCGCCACCGCGCGTGGCCGGGTCGTAGGTGCAGCGCAGCTCCGTGATGTTGCCCGCCGCGTCCTTGATGACCTTCTCGCACTTGATGAAGTACGCGGAGCGCAGGCGCACCTCCTTGCCCGGCGCCAGGCGGAAGAAGCCCTTCTCCGGCACCTCCTGGAAGTCGTCCGCCTCGATGTAGAGCTCGCGCATGAACGGCACCTTGCGCGTGCCCATGTCCTCGCGCTTCGGGTGGTTCGCCGTCTCCAGCTCCTCCGTCTGGCCCTCCGGGTAGTTCTCCAGCACCACCTTGAGCGGACGCAGGACGGCCATGGCGCGCGGCGCCGTCTCGTTGAGGTCGTCCCGGATGGACAGCTCCAGCACGCCCATGTCGATGAGGCTGTCGGACTTGCTCACGCCGATGCGCTTCGCGAAGTCGCGCAGCGACGCGGGCGTGTAGCCCCGGCGACGCAGGCCGCTGATGGTCAGCATGCGCGGATCATCCCAGCCGGAGACGCGCTTCTCCTGCACCAGCTGGAGCAGCTTGCGCTTGCTCATCACCGCGTAGGTGAGGTTCAGCCGCGCGAACTCGTACTGGTAGGGCCGGTCGCCCTTGATCAGCGCGTCGACGATCCAGTCGTACAGCACGCGGCGGTTCTCGAACTCCAGTGTACAGACGGAGTGCGTGATGCCCTCGATGGCGTCCGACAGACAGTGGGCGAAGTCGTAGAGCGGGTAGATGCACCACTTGTCGCCCGTGCGGTGGTGGTGCGCGTGCCGGATGCGGTAGATGGGCGGGTCGCGCAGCACGGGGTTCGACGACGTCATGTCGATCTTCGCGCGCAGCGTGTGCTTGCCGTCCGGGAACTCGCCCGCCTTCATCCGGCGGAACAGGTCCAGGTTCTCCTCCACCGTGCGCGTGCGGTACGGGCTGTCCTTGCCCGGCGTGGTGAAGTTGCCGCGGTACTGGGAGATCTCCTCCGGCGACAGGCTGCACACGTAGGCCTGGCCCTGCGAAATCAGCTGCTCCGCGAAGGCGTAGAGCCGGTCGAAGTAGTCGGACGCGAAGAAGCGCCGGTCGTCCCAGTCGAACCCGAGCCAGCGCACGTCGCGCTGGATGGACTCCACGTAGTCCGTGTCCTCGGTGAGCGGGTTGGTGTCATCAAGGCGCAGGTTGCACTTGCCGCCATACTGCTGCGCCAGCCCGAAGTTCAGCACGATGGACTTGGCGTGGCCGATGTGGAGGTAGCCGTTGGGCTCGGGCGGGAAGCGGGTGTGCACGCGTCCGCCGTGCTTTCCCGTCCGCCGGTCTTCCTCAACGACTTCCTGGAGGAAGTTGAGGCCCTGCGTCTCGTTCGTCGTCGTCATGATGGTGCGAATCCTCTGGGAAGCTGAACCAGGGGAGCAAGGTTTTCCTGCCCCCCGCGTCAGACCTCGGCCAGCAGCGACTCCCAGGCCTTGAGCGCCCGTTCAGCGGACAACTCGTCCGCCCGCTCCAGGGCCCGCTGGCGCAGCCCGTCCCGCCACTTCACGTCCGTCACCACCCGCCCCAGGGCCTGGGCCATGGCCGCGTCGTCCCCCATGGGCACCAGCACCCCCGCCCGCCCCCCGTCCAGGGCCTCCGAGGGGCCGGAGGGGCAGTCCGTGCTGACGATGGGGCAGCCCAGCGCGAGCGCCTCCAGCAGCACCATGGGGAGCCCCTCGTAGCGCGAGGACAGGGCGAACGCCGTGGCCCGCCGCATCAGCGCGTGCGGGTTGTCCGCGTAGCCCGGCATGAACACGGAGGACGCCACGCCCAGTTCCGCGACCAGCGCCTTGAGCTCCGCCTCCAGCGAGCCCACTCCCAGGATGAGCAGGTTCGTGTCCGCCCCGGCCGCCCGCATCCGGGCGTGCGCGCGGATGAGCATGTCGAAGGACTTCTGCGGCTCCAGGCGTCCCACCGCGATGATCACCGGCTTCTGGAACACCGGCACCGCCCACGCGGGCAGGGGAGCGTCCGCCGCGGCACGGATGCGGTCCGCGTCGACGAAGTTGGGGATGACCTCCAGCCGGTCGCGGTCCACGTTCACCAGCTCCGCGAACGCCTTCGCGGAGTCGTAGCCACACGCCACGATGCGGTCCATGCCCGGGTAGAGCACCTTCAATCCCCAGAGCTGACGCTTCGGCTGCTCGCGGTGGAAGGCCCCCCAGTCGAAGTGCACCATCCCCAACACCGGCTTGCCCAGGAGGGCACCCGCCATCCGCGCCAGCAGGGCCGCCCTGCCCTCCTGCCCGGAGACGATGATGTCCGCCTTGCGCGCTTCCTGGAACAGCCGCCAGAGCATCCGCGGCAGCTCCCGGCGCCGGTAGGCCTCCACGCCCACGCCCCAGGAGATGGGCACGTCCGCGGGGATGCGCCCGATCGTGTCCGGCGGCGGCGGCCCATGGTGGAAGAACAGCGAGGGATCGAACCGCTCCCGGTCCAGGCCCGCCAACACGTTGCACACGGAGCGCTCGATGCCCCCCGTCCCCATGAAGACGAGCGTGAACAACACGCGCCGCCGCCCTGGAGCCGGGACCGCCATCTCTTGCCGCGCCTGCAGTTCCAATGTCTGGGATTCCCGGTAAGAAGCGACTTTTGGCTCTCCCGCCCGGCGTACGAGTGTCCGGCGAGCCCACCCCTGGAGTTGGTCGCTGATCAATAGCCCACACACCTTGCGATAGGTAGCGAAGGTCACCCATCGCCGCCACCCAGGAGACAGTTGCACGCTGTCCTGCCGGTGGATCTCCCCGGGGCGCCAACGCCATTTCGCAACAGCGGCCTTCACCGGCCCGCTGATACATCGTTGAAACACCCTCACGGTATCCTGACGGGCGAGCTCCAGCATTGACGCGTCAAGATGCGCCGGGCGCGTCAGGGGACGCGGTTCATTGCTTGGGGACTCAACGAGTCCGGGGGCCGACTGCCAGGAACTGGATTCCGGGTATAGGCTCACAATCCATCCTCGTGAAAAGCCTCCTCCGCCCCCGCCCCGCCCGTTTCATCGCGCTCGCCCTTCTGGGCGTGCTCGCGGTGGCGGCCGTCATCGCGTACCGCAATGTCCGCGCCGCACGCGCTGTCTTGCACCCCGCGCGCCAGCCTTTGAAGCCGGTGGCGGAAGGCGTGCTCGCGGGGCGCACGGACGTGGTGCTGCGCACGCGGGACGGCCTGGCGCTGCGCGGCTGGTACGTGCCGTCGCGCAACCGCGCGGCGGTGGTGGTGATGCACGGCTTCGCGGAGAACCGCACGCAGATGCTCTTCGAGGCGGAGGTGCTCTCACGCGCGGGTTACGGCGTGCTGCTCTTCGACTCGCGCGGCCACGGCGAGAGCGAGGGCGACCTGGTGACCTGGGGCGACCGCGAGCGCGAGGACCTGCGCGCGGCGGTGGACTTCCTCTCGCACCGCGACGACGTGGAGCCGTCCCGCCTGGGCGTGCTGGGCTTCTCCATGGGCGGCACCACCGCGATGCTGGAGGCCCTCGATGACGAGCGCCTCAAGGCGGTGGCCGCCGCGGGCGCGTACCCGTCGCTGGAGGCGGACACGCGCTACAGCTACGGCAGGTGGGGACCGCTGAGCGTCCAGCCGGCGCTCTGGACCCTGCGCCTGTCCGGCGTGGACGTGGACGCGGTGGACCCCATGAAGCGCCTGTGTGACTTGAAGGGCCGGCCGCTCCTGCTGATCAACGGCGACGTCGACGAGTACGCGCCTGCGTTCCTCCAGGACGCGCTCTTCCAGGCCGCGTGCGAGCCCAAGACCTACTGGGTGGTGCCCGGCGCGCATCACGGCGAGTACGCGAAGAAGGCCCCGGAGGAGTACGCGCACCACCTGCGCGACTTCTTCAACGCGGCGCTGCTCAGCGGCTCCTGAGCACCGCCTCCGGGCCCACCCGCTCTGGCGCTGGCGCGTCAGCCGCGGCGTCTGGCACGTCAGCCGCGGCGGCACGCCACTCGGGCGGCGCATCCAGCGCGGGGCGGCCCTCCAGCAGCTCATGCGGGCGGAAGCCGGCCTTGTAGCGCAGCGAGTCGCACGCCAGCACGCGGTAGCCCAGGTACACGTAGGGGATTCCCCGCTCGCGCGCCAGCTCCACCTGGAACAGCACGCTCGCCTTGCCCAGGGACAGCCGCGCGTAGGCCGGGTCGTAGAAGAAGTACACCGCGCTCCACGCGTGCGGCGTCTCGTCGCACAGGCCCAGGCCCACCAGCTTCGGGCCTGACGGGTCGCTGTCGTCGTACCAGGCCACCTCGCGCGCGGACGGGTGCGGGAAGGCGAACTGGAGCGAATACTCGCGCGCGCCCAGCTCGGACGCCTCCCAGTCCCGGGACGACTCGCGGTTCGCGTGCCACGCGCGGTACAGCGCCAGGCGCTCCTCGTCCACGCGCGGCGGGCCCACCTCCACGCGCAGGTGCGCGCACGCGGCGCGGGCCCGGCGCTGGCTGCGGTTGGGCGTGAAGCCCGCCACCGGCACGCGCAGGGACACGCACTCGTGGCACGACGCGCAAGCGGGCCGGAAGTACTGCGGACCGAAGCGGCGCCATCCGCGCACGAGCAGGTGCTCGTACTCCTGCGCCGTCACGTTGCGCATCAGCAGCGTCTCCAGGGACGCCTCCCGCCCCGGCAGATAGCTGCACGGGCGCGGATCTTCGATTTCGTGTGCCAGCAGGACGGCCATCGGTGTTCCCTTCCTGTCGGCCCCAGGCTCCGGCGTCAAGCCATGCCTGCCCGTCCGGCGACCCACCATTCGTCTGAAACGACCCGGCGGTGCGGGCCGTTTCGTATCCAGAAGTGGCACACCGGCTGCAAGTCACCCGGCTGAAGCCGTACCGCTTGCGGAAGGGGAGGAACGCACATGGCCCGCGAGGAACTGCATCCCGGATGGCTGCCGCTGGACCCCGACGAGGCGGACGGCCCCCTCTCGGGCGACGCCTTCTTCGAGGAGGACGAGGCCTTCCACGCCGCCCCTGGCGCCGACGCCGCGGACGACCTGGACGCCTTCGATTTCGCCGTCGCCAGCTACTGAGAAACCCGTGGCCCCTGAGCCACGGTGTGGCAGCCCTGTCGCGATCCGACCGTGATTCTTTCCGGTCCGCTCCCGGATGGGGCAGTAGAAACTTCCAAGAAACCGCGAGACTGCTTCCCGCGTTCGCTTCCCCGGACAGCAGGCGGGTAACACCGGACACAGGGGCCGGGGCGCAATGCCCCCGGGTGGCGGAATGCCCCTCGCGCGTCAGGCCCGGCTGGCTTCTCAGTCGTGGGGCGCCACCGGTATAAACCGGGGCCTATGTCATCAGTCGACGTCTCGGTGGTGATGCCCACGTACAAGCGCGAGAAGGACGTGGTGGAGGCCATCTACTCCGCGCTGCGTCAAGAAGGCGTCCAGGTGGAGGTCATCGTCCTGGACGACTCCGCGGAGGGCACGGCCCGCGACGCGGTGCAGGGCATTGGCGATGCCCGCGTGCGTTACTTCAAGCAGGAGGTGCCCTCCAAGGGGCGCCCCGCGCTGGTGCGAAACCACGGCGCCACGCTGGCCACGGGCCGCTACCTGCACTTCCTGGACGACGACGACCTGCTCGCCGAAGGGGCGCTCAAGGCCATGGTGTCGGCGCTGGACGCGCGGCCTGACGCGGGCGTCGCGGTGGGCTGGGTGGTGCCCTTCAGCGAGGATCCGGAGTGGCTGGAGGACAAGAGCACCTACTTCGAGCGCGTGGCGAAGGTGGGGGCCATGACGCCCAACAGCGCGTGGACGGTGGCGCACATCCTGTTCCTGGGCACGCTGTACGTGAACTCCGCGTGCATGGTGCGCCGCGAATACTTCCAGCCCCTGGGCGGGTTCGATCCGAACATCCCCGTCTACGAGGACGTGGACTTCTACATGCGCGGCATCCGCCGTTACGGCCACGTCTACGTGAACCGGCCCATCCTCAACTACCGGGTGGGCAAGCCGTCGCTGATGAACGACCTGGGCAAGACGGGCGCGAAGGTGGAGAAGTCCGTGGCGGAGTCCAACGCCATCATCCACAACAAGTACCGGCGCGAGCACGGCGAGCTGGAGTACCGGCTCCTGCAGATGGCCACGCGCGCGCTCAAGGGCCGCTTCGGCCTCACGCGCTACCTCCCCCTCAAGCTGCCGTAAGCGTTTCCTGAAAGGGCCTCTCCCCGTGAGCCTGCGTCGTCGTCTCGTTGGAACCGCCAAGCGCCAGTTGAAGCAGACCCTGGGGCCCGTCGTGCAGCGCGCGATGGCCCCCGCCCGCGCCTTCCTCCCCCCGGAGACGTGGAGCCTGGAGTCGCGCGGCGGCCAGGGCCTCTTCCTGGAGGGCGTGTCGCTGTCCCAGCTGGCCCAGGAGTACGGCTCGCCGCTGCACGTGGTGCACCTGGCGGCGCTGCACCGCAACGCGGACGCGTTCCAGGCGGTGCCCCCGGGCGCGGCGGGCGGCTGCGAGGTGTATTACTCGTACAAGACCAACCCCGTGCCGGGCGTGCTGTCCGCGCTGCACGCGCGCGGCGTGGGCGCGGAAGTCATCTCCGCCTATGAGCTGTGGCTCGCGCTCAAGCTGGGCGTGGCGCCGGAGCGCATCGTCTACAACGGCCCGGTGAAGTCGGACGCGTCCATCCGCGAGTCCATCACCCGGGGCATTGGCCTCCTGGCCGCGAACCACCGCGAGGAGCTGGACGTCTTCTCGCGCCACGCGGCGGAGCTGGGCAAGCGCCCGCGCGTGGCCGTGCGGGTGACGACGATGTCGGGCTGGACGTCGCAGTTCGGCACGCCCATCGCGGGCGGACAGGCGATGGCGGCGTACCGGCAGGCGTTGGCCTCCGGCAACCTGGACGTGGTGGGCCTGCACGCGCACCGGGGCGAGCTCATCCGCACGGAGGCGGAGCTGGAGGGCTTCGTTGGCGCGGTGCTGGACTTCGCGGACGAGCTGCACCGCGAGCTGGGGTTGGACCTGGAGGTGCTGGACCTGGGCGGCAGCCTCTGCACGCCGACGGTGGAGCACATCGAGCAGCGGGACTGGCGGCTCAACCTCACCTTCCAGCGCGACCTGCCCGCGCCGGACTTCGCGGCGGCGCTCTCCATCGAGCGGTACGTGGCGAAGGTGGTGGCCCAGGTGGAGGCGCACTACGCGAAGAAGGGCCGCAAGCGCCCGCGCATCTTCCTGGAGCCGGGCCGCGCGATGACGGGCAACACGCAGCTCTTGCTGGGCCGCGTGCACGCGCTCAAGGACGGCGGCGAGCGGACGTGGGCGGTGCTCGACATGGGCATCAACCACGCCGAATGCGTGCGCAACGAGTACCACCAGCTCTTCCACGTGGAACGGCCGGCCGCGCCCGCGCACCGGGCGTACACGGTGGTGGGCCCCATCTGCACCCCGGCGGACACGCTGTACCACGCGGTGCGACTGCCGGAGCTGAAGGTGGGCGACACGCTGGCCATCATGGACGCGGGCGCGTACTTCGTGCCCTTCGGCACGTCCTTCTCCTTCCCGCAGCCGGCCATCGTGGGCGTGGAGGGCGGGAAGGTGCGACGGCTGCGCCGCGCGGAGACGCACGAGGACCTGATCACCTTCGATGACCTGGTCCCCGCGGCCCCTGCGCGCGCGGCGAGCTAGCGGCCCTACGCCTGGGGCCGCCGCTTCCGCGAACGCCTCGCGGATGCGAAGAGGCCAATGAGTGCGAGGCTCCACGGCGCTGAAGCCGGCGTCGCCTGACACCCGCAGCCTCCGGAGTCGGTCTCCGGCACGTTGGGGCCAGGGCCAGCATCCGGGGCGCCTGCGTCCGTTGAACCGGCATCCTCCGAGCCCGCGTCCGTAGCTCCGGCGTCGGTCGAGCCCGCATCCGCGGTGCCTGCGTCCTGCACGCCGGCATCCGCAGTGCCCGCATCCTCGGCTCCGGCGTCGGTGGTGCCCGCGTCCTGAGCACCCGCGTCGGCCGTGCCCGCATCCTCCGAGCCCGCGTCCGGAGCACCGGCATCCTCGGTGCCCGCATCCGGCTCACCGGCGTCCCCCGTGCCCGCGTCCGGAGCACCCGCATCGGGCGTGCCCGCATCCGGCCCGGGGAGCGGCGTCACGGTGATGTGGAAGGTGCACGTCCCGGTGTTCCCGGAGCTGTCCGTCGCCGTGAAGGTCACCGGCGTCACTCCCACCGGGAAGCTCCCGCCCGACGCGGTGTCCGCGCTCGCGGTGGGCACCTCGCCCGAATCATCGTGCACGGTCGCGGCCGGGAACGTCACGACCGCGCCCGCCTCACTCGAGGCAGGCACCGTCGCGTCCCGAGGACAGGCGAGCCTGGGCGGGCGGGTGTCCGGGATGAGTCCCGACAGCTGGAACAACGCCCGTCCCGTCCCGTCGCTCGCGGAGAAGTAGACGGCCGAGCCATTCACCGTGAGCCGCTGGGGACTCGATGAGGCCGGCCCGGCGAGGACGTCCGAGACGAGCGTGGGCTCCCCCGTGGGCGAGTCCAGCCGCCACAACTCGCGGCCCCCGGCGGGTGTCTCCGCCACGAAGAGCAACGGCCCCGACGGCGAGACCAGCGTGAGCTGATCCGGCAGCGACGAGCCACGCCCCGGATGCAGGTCCGCCACCCGCACCGTGCCCTGCGCCGTCCCGTCCGTGCGCCACAGCTCCGTCCCCGACGCATCCTCCTTCCCAGCGAAGAAGGCGATGTCGCCCCAGCTGACGAAGCCCTCGGAGGAACCGAGCGCGACGGCCGAGCCCACCGGCTGCGTCCCCTGCGCCGTTCCGTCCGTCGTCCACAAGCGGTTCGCGGAGGTCTGGGCCCAGAAGATGACCCGGTCCCGCAGGGGGTGGAGGCGAAAGGGCGACGAGCTGCTCGCGCCGGAATTGATGTCGGCCACGCGCACGGTCCCGGCAGGGGTCCCGTCCGTCTTCCACAGCTCCCGGCCCGAGGTGCCGTCATCGGCGGAGAAGAGGGTCAGCGCACCCAGGGGCGCGAAGCCCGAAGGCTCGGAGCTCTTCGAGCCCACCGCGATGTCCTTCAGGACGAAGGTTCCGCCCGGCGTGCCGTCGCTCGTGTACAGCTCGTTGCCCAGCGAGGAGTTGAGCCCCGTGAGGTAGACCCTGCCGTTGGAGACGCCCAGGTTGCGCGCGTTCAGCACGCCGGGGTTGGTCAGGCGCGTCCCCGCTTCGGTGCCATCCGTCTGCCATAGCCCCACGGACAGGTTCGGGGTGTTGGCGATGAAGAAGCCGAGCCCGTTCGGCAGCACGAGGACGCCCTCCAGGACGGAGCCCGGCAGAATCTTGAAGGCCTCCGTGCCCTCGGCGGTCGCATCGGTCATCCACAAGCTCAGTCCGCGAGCGATGAGCAGGCGCTCTCCGAAAGGGCTCATGAGGGGGACGTAAACGGTCTCGGGCATCGCGGGCGCGAGCACCCGGGTCCCCGCGGCCGTGCCATCCGAGCGCCAGACGACGTAGCCCCCGGACGCGGTGGGCACGCCCAGCATGAGCCAGTCGTCGAAGGCCCGCATCCCGGAGGTGTCTCCCTGGCGCTGGGCGGGGGTGACGTCCTTGACCATCCGGGTCCCGGCCTCGGTGCCGTCGGTCCGCCACACCTCCTGGCCGTGGACGCCGTCGTCCGCGGGGAAGAGGACCACGCCGCCCAGGCGCACGCTTTCGCTCAGGTCCAGCCCATAGCGGCCCCCGGTCGGCTGCGGCGAGACGACGTCCTTCAGCAGGACGGTGCCGTTCGCGGTGCCGTCCGTCTTCCACAGCACCCCGGACCCACTGGGGGTCAGCCCCACGAAGACCAGCCCGCCGTCGACCTGGAGGAACTCCGGCCCCACGAACCCGCTCGAGGTGCCCGGGTTGACGTCCTTGAGCATCCCGCTGCCCGCGACGGTTCCATCCGAGGACCACGGCTCGCATCCGGACTGCGAGGTGCACGCGGAGAAGTAGAGCCGGTCGCCCAGGCGCGTCACCCCGCGGGGGTTCGAATCGGCGCTGCCCGGCCGCAGGTCGAGCACCTGCGTGCCCGCCGCCGTGCCGTCCGTGGCGCACAGCTCCGTGCCGGTGGCCGGCGTGTAGCACAGCATGTACGCGCGCCCGTCCAGGGTCGCGAAGCCCGTATCGGAGGTGCCCACGACGTAGGTGTTGGCGGCGTGGAGCAGCAACGTGGTGCCCGCCGCCGTGCCGTCCGTGGCGAAGAGGGAGCGGCTGGTGGACGTGGAGGCCGCCGAGAAGATCAGCTTGCCGTCGAGCTCTCCCAGCAGCACGGGACTGCCCGCCGCGCCTCCCGGGCCCACGTCCGCGACCAGGACCGTGCCCTCCGCCGTGCCGTCCGTGGCGCACAGCTCGATGCCCGCGCTCCCGGTGCCCAGGGCGCAGGCGAAATACAGCCGGTCCCCCATCACCCGCCACGAGCCGGTGAACTGCTCCGCCGTCACCTTCATCGCCGCCGTGGCGATGACCTGCGTTCCCTGCGCCGTGCCGTCCGAGCGGTAGAGCGACGTGCCCACGCTGAAGTAGAGCGCGTCCTTGAAGACGACCGGCGGCGTGGGGCTGGACGCGAAGGGCGTGTCCAGCATGAGCCGCGTGCCCTCGGGAGTGCCGTCCGACGTCCAGAGGTCCTCCACCTGGAGCCAGTAGGCCCGCCCCCCCAGCGTGACCATGTGGGGCTCGTTCTGGAAGGAGTCCACCGTCGGCGCCAGGTCGCGCACGAGCGACGTCCCGGCCTCCGTTCCATCCGTGCGGAAGAGGCCCTTGCGGGTCCTGGAGAAGAACAGGGCGAAGCCGTCCACCTCCGTGAACCCGGCCGGAAGCGTGTCCTGCTTCGTGGCCGTGGCGGTGGAGAAGGCCGTCACCTTCGCCACCGACGTCAGGCCCTGGGTGCGCGCTTCCAACACGCTCGCGGCCCCGGCCGGTTCCTCGTTCGTGCAAGCCAACAGCCCCAGGGCGCAAAGGCCCCCCAGCGCGCCTGCGCGCGCGCCCCCCATGCGTCGTTTCATGTGACCTGCTCGTCTAGCGGTTGAAGACCATCATCCGAAGGAAGGCGCGGGGGTGGCGCGCGGCCCCGTACGAGATGGTGGCCAGCTCCACCGCCGCGGGCGTCATGTCGTCCCGGTCGATGAGCGGATCCACGGCCGTCGCCTTGTGGGTGTTGAACCACTGCCGCCACTGCCGGGCTTCGTCCGCCGGCAGCGCGCCGGACAGCCGCTGGAGGTTGAGCAGCATCTCCAGCGCGATGCGGTTGCAGAACACCGCGTCCTCGTGCGCGGCGCTGGCGTCGCGTGCGTCCTCCACCGCGCGCTTGAGCGCGTCCCGGTCCCCGGTGGCCGCGTGGTACGCGAGCAGCGGCAGGGGCAGCCCCCGCGCGATGTCGAAGCCCATCTGCCCGTAGAAGCGCGGGTTGAAGTCGATGAGGAGGTACGAGTCCTTCGTCTGGATGAACTCCACCTCGAAGACGCCGTGGTAGCCCAGCTTCTTGCACAGCCGGGTGAGGCCCTCGACCAGGTCCGGGCGCAGCGGCGCGGACTCGAAGCAGACGCCCACGCCCAGGCGGCGCGGACGCTGGAGGACCTTCATCGCGGCGCGGGCCTCGAAGAGCTCGCCGGACTCATCCACGAAGCCGGAGAGGCTGTAGATGCCCTCCGCGGCCTCCGGGTGGAACTCCTGCACCATGGGGTTCACCACGGCCGGGTCGAACTTCACGAGCATGGGCGCGTAGGTGTCCCGCGCGAACTCGCGGTACTCGCGCGCCAGGTCGTCCGGCGAGGACACCGGCTGGCCCTTGCGGTGCGTGGCGTGGAGGATCTGCGTGGTGGGCTTGAGCAGCACCGGGAAGTTCGCCTGGCGGCGCACCGCTTCCAGGTCCTCCTCCGACTGGGGGAACCAGGTGCGCGGCAGGTGCAGGCCCACCTCCGTGCCCACTTCGTAGAGGCGGCGCTTGTTGAGCAGGCCGTACACCGCGTCCACGCCCGGGTCGTAGAGGTGGAAGAGGTCCTCCAGCTTGGAGCGGTGCGCGGAGATGAGCCACGCCAGCTCGTCGCTCGTCGGATAGAGCACGTGCTTGACGGGCTCGCGCAGGCCGAAGTCCACCAGCCACTGGAGGAAGGCCTCCGGCTGGGACTCCGGCGGGCACTGCACGCGGCGGCTGACGAAGCGCGAGTAGCTGGCCGGCCCCAACCGGCCGGTGTCCGCCACCGTCACGTCCACGCCGTGGCGGCCCAGACAGCGGGCGGCGGCCAGGGTGCCGTAGAAGTTGGCGGAGAACAGCAACGCGGGGGGCCGGGCCGCGATGACGGCCGCGGGGGCCTCATCGGAGTAGGCGGCCTCTTCCATCTCATGCTCCAGTTTCGCGGGGTCGGCCTCGCGGCGCGCGCGCGCGGAGGAACGACGGGATTGGCGGTGGGGACGCTGCGCGAGACGACCCCCTCCAAGCTCGGAGGTCGACGGGCCGGCGGCGGACGAGGTGCTTGCCATCAGCCCCGCGGCGAGAAGCGTCAGAAGGTGCCTGTTCATGTCGAAGCCGTCTGCCTCTGGCGAAGCGGGGGGCCGCCGGAAGCTGAATTCCCGACAGAATACCTTTTCCGGCGGCGCTTGGGACCGGCTCCCGCATGATTGCACCCCCAAGGAGTGACCGGGCTCAGGCGGGAGTGCCGCCGGGCGGGCTCCAGCGCAGGAATCCCCGGGCCAGGAGCCACGCGTCGGTCGCGACCCCTGGCGTCGTTCTCGCGAGGCGCACGGCGGACTCGGCGAAGGCGTCCGGAGGCGCGGTGTGGCCCTCCGTGCGCGCGGCCTTCCATGCCGCCTCCCACGCCTGGAAGAAGGCGTGCATGGGGTCGCCAGGGCGGACGCGGCGGCGCAGGTCGCGGGGCAGCCAGTCGCGCAGGAGCAGCGGCGCGAAGCCCCGGGAGAAGTCGGTGTGGAAGAGGAGGCCCTCGCGCGTGGGGGCTTCCGTTTCCGGTGTCCGGCGCAGCAGGTGGGCCACCAGCACCGCGCCGTCCGTGTCGGAGGAGCCCTCCACCAGCAGCCCCCCGGGCAGCAGGTGCCGCGACATCGCGCGGTGGGCCTCCGGGATGCGCTCCGGCGCGCCCTGGCGCAGGAGGTTCATGGCGCGCACCAGGCGGGCGGGTTCGTCCGGTGTCAGCGGGAGCGCGAAGCCGCCCTCGCGAAAGTGCGTGCGCGCATCCGCGTGGTCTCGCGCGGCGGCCGTGGCGCGCTCGGGGTCCAGCTCCACGCCCACCACGGACAGCTCCGGGTTCAGCGCGCGAAAGGCGCTGGCGCTCTCCAGCGTGGTCCACGGGTGCTCCCCGAAGCCCACGTCCACGAAGGCCGCGCGAGCCCAGGGGCCGTCGTCACGCGTGAGCAACGGGGCCTCGAGCTGGCACAGGTACGCGTCCAGTGCGCGCAGCCGCCCACGCGCGGTCCTCCCCCGGGTGCGGGTGTCCAGTTCCTGGGCCATGGGCACGACATGGGCGCTCCGGGCCGGAGGCGTCAAGCGTTCCCCTCCGGTTGTAGCGCGAGAGGTCATTTGCCGGGCCCGCGCCGTAACCCGGCATGTCACAACCGTTGTCTCAAACATTGTGACATCCGGAGGTCTTCCCTCTGGCGCCGGGTGGAACAAAGGCCGTGTGAGGGATTGGCATCGCCGCTGCACAGGGGAGCCGCCGGTGTCGCAGTCCGTGGCATCCGTGACCGCAGTCCCCTCCTAGAGATTGGTTCCCCGTCCCCCATGATTACTTCCCGCTTCATGCGCTCCTCCCTCGTTGCCGCCCTCCTCCTCTCCGGCTCCGCCTTCGCGGGTGAGTCCCGTTACGCGTCGGCCGCCGCGGCCGCCTGCGGCGAGCTCAAGACCGAGCTGGTGCGGGGCGCGAAGGAGCAGGGCGTCGCGCTCAACGAGGAGGAGATCGGCACCCTCACGACGGACAAGGCCACCGTCGTGGCGACGGCCATCGCGGGCTACGAGAAGGTCCCCGCCGCGGAGTACGAGAAGGGCGTGGACGCGGCGTTCGTCTACATCGACTCCGAGGAGGCGGGCATCCCGGCGGGCCACTACCGGGTGAGCGTCCGCGCCAATCCGGAAGACATCCAGGTGGGCAAGTACAAGGCCATCGCCACCCTCATCGACAAGGACGGCAAGGAGGTCGCGCAGCGTGCGACGGTCATCGAGACCTTCCCCTCGGCGGTGAAGTCCGCGCGCTACGGCTCGCCGATGAGCGTGGGCATCCAGCAGCAGACCATCAACGACTGGAACCTCACGCGCTTCCGCAAGACGATCATCGTCGTCATCGTGCACTCGTGGGGCGTCACGGTCATCGACCTGTTCGGCACGGACTACAGCAGCTACTACGGCTTCTAGTCCCGCGTTCCGCCGCCGGGAGCCTCGTGGGTTCCCGGCGGTGCGATTTTCGTCCCGTCCGCGGCGCACCTAGAGTGCAGGGCTTGTGAGCCCCTCGTCCGCGTCCTGTCCCCGCTGTGGCGCCCCCCGCGTGGCGGGGCCCGAGTGCCCGGCGTGCGGCGTCATCTACCTGCGAGCCGAAGCGCGCGCCGCCACCCGTCAGGCCGAGGCCCGTGACCGCGAGGCGGCCCAGCGGGAAGCCGAGGACCAGCGAGCAGCCCTGCGCGAGGCGCTGGAAGCCCACACCGTCCCCACGTTCGCCTCGCCCCTGGTGGCGGCCCGGCCCGCGCCGGAGCCGGCCACGGAGGGCATCACCTTCCACCCGGGCGAGGCGCTGAGCGACGGCGCCCTGGAGGCGCGGCTACGGCTGGCGGTGCTTCCCGTGGCGCTCGCCGGAGCGTGGTTCGCGGTCCAGGCGCCCTTCTTCCACTTCTTCATTCGCACCTTCCTCACCATGCCGGTGCATGAGCTGGGGCACGCCGTCACCGCCTGGTTCTGCGGCTACAGCGCCGTGCCCACGTTCTGGGTGACCCACGTGTCGCAGGAACGCTCGACGTTCATCTTCCTCCTGCTGTCGGGCCTGTCGGGCGCGCTCGTGTGGCAGGGCTGGAAGCGCCGCCAGTGGGCGTGGATGGGCGTGGGCGCGGTGCTGCTCGCGGCGGCCGGGGCGGGCCGGTTCGGCCTCACCCATGTGCAGGCCCGCGCCCTCATCTACTTCGGCGGCGACGCGGGCCGGATGGTGCTGGGCACCCTGCTGATGGCCACGTTCTTCGTGCCGCCGGGCCACTACCTCCACCGGCATCAGCTGCGCTGGGGCTTCGTCGTCATCGGCGCGGCGGCGCTCATGGACAGCTTCGAGATGTGGTGGGCGGCCCGCACCCACGTGGACCGCATCCCCTTCGGCCGCATCGAGGGCGCGGGCCTCAGCGACCCCAGCGCCCTGGTGGACGTGTACGGCTGGAACGTCAGCCGCGTCATCCACTGGAACGTGAACGTGGGCCTCGCGTGCCTCGCCGCGCTGGCCGCGCTCTACTTGGTCTCCCTCTGGCGTGTTCGCGACGTGCTGCGCGGCTGAGGCGCGGCCTCGCGCCAGTTGCCGAACGGCCACTCGAAGCCCGGCGTGCTCAGCACCTCCGGCTTCCGCGCGCCACGCCAGCGCAGGGCCTCGCCGGGCCGCAGCAGGAGCGCCTCGGGCCCCTCGCCCAGTGCCTTCCGCACCTCGGCCAGCCGCTCCGGATAGGGATCCGCGTCCGGGTTCTCGTCCATCTGGCTGGCGCCCGTGACGGGCTCGCCTGGATAGCCGGCGTAGCGAGGGCCCATGCCCTCGCGCCAGTACCAGGGGGCGCCGCCGTCCGCGCAGGGCACCACGTAGCGCGCGCCCAGCAGCGCGCCGTAGCGCAGCGCCTCCTCCGGGCCCGCCATCAAGCGCTGCGGCGTGGTGAGCGCGTCGCGCGGCACGTTGACGAGGAACGCATCCAACGTCGTAAAGCCGAAGAAGATGGGCGGTAGCCGGAAGCCGCGCACCCCGCAGAAGAGCACGTCCACCGGCCCCTGCTGCTTGCGCACGCGGCGGCACACCGCGGCCATGTCCCCGCGCACGTCATGGCCCGCGTCCGCGAAGAAGGCGGCGGAGAAGTCCTTCGAGCGCACGAGCCACGTGTTGCCCTCGTTGTAGAGGTCCGGGTGGGGCCCCTCGCCGTCGGTGGGCTGCTCGCCGTGGAAGGGCAGCGCGTGCACCGTCACGTCGCCCACCTGCCTCGACTCGCCCCAGCGCAGGGGCTCCACGCGCGTGAAGCCCAGCTGCTTCAGCCGCAGCGCACAGTCCGTGGAGAAGAGGCTTTCGCGCGCCACCGCCGGCACGAAGATGCGCGTGTCGCGAGGCAGGGGCAGCAGCGAGCCCAGGTGGAAGTGGTCGCCGTGCGAATGGGTGATGACCACCGCGTCCACCCGGCCCAGGTCCGACGCCTGCAACGCGCCATAGCCGGGCAGGTCCGCCTCGCCCGTGGGACGGAAGTACGGATCCACCAGCACGCGCCCTTCCCTGCCCGACACCAGCACCGTGTTGTGCCCCACGAAGAGCGCTCCCGGTCCCGGCACGTCCACCGGCCCCACGTGGCGCACGAGCCAGCCAGCCTGCGACAGGTCGCCGAGCAGCTCGCCCACGACGGGCACGGTGGCCAGCGCGCGCAGCTCCTCCCGGGTCGCGCCACGGGCGAGCGCCGCGAACAGGTCCGCCACCGCGGGCCAGTCCTTCGCGCGCACCGGCACGTCCAGCCCCAGCGAGTCCTGGCGCAGGTGCAGCACGCGCGGGCGGTGGCGCAGCGGATCCGGGAAGAGGACGTCCTCGCGCAGCACGCGCCGGCCCATGCGCCGCTTCGTGCCCTGGCAGAGCGCGGCGTAGCGGGGCGTGTCCTCCAGCCAGCGGATGAGCGCGTCCGCTTCGCGCAGGGCCCCCTCGCGGCCCAGCGCGGCGATGTGGCGCTTCAGCGGCACCTGCGCGCGGCGCACGGGGCGCGCGGTGGGCCCCTGGATGCTGCACCCCAGGTCCTCGTGGTGGTCGGCCTCCGTGCGGGCGGAGGCGAGGACGGCCAGGCTGACGCCGCGATGCAGGGTGAATCGCATGCGTGCGACGTCGCATGGCGCCCTGCCCTTCGCAAGGGATTGCGCTTGCGACCGGCCGCCGGGCTGCCCGCGACCTCGCGGGTTGTGGGCGCCCCATGGAGGCCGGTACCCTCCCCCCACCCATGGCCCACCCCGCCGAGCCGCTCCCGCCGGAGCCTTCCGCCCCCCTGTCCTCCGTGCCCGACGCCGTCGCGCCGCGCTTCCGCTTCCTGCCCGCGGTGGGCACGTGGAAGTACCACCTGATGCTCGCGTCGGTGGCCATCTTCATCCTGGGCCCGCTGGGCGGCGTGGCCGCGTCGTACATGAACTTCAGCCTGGGCTTCTTCGTCGCCAGCCAGGTGCTGTCCGGCATCCTCGGCAGCGTCGTCACCTACGGCTACGGCGCGGAGGGCAAGCACGGCGCCAACTACATGCAGACGATGGCCGCGTCGGTGGCCTCGCTGTGTGCCATGTCCGTGCTCATCCAGTCCATGGTGTGGCTGGGCATGCCGCAGCCGCCCGCGTGGCAGCTGATGCTCTTCGTGGGCTGCGTGGGCATGTTCGGCGTGGGCGTGGGCATGCTCTACACGCCGCTGCTCGTGGACCGGCTCCAGCTGGACTACCCGTCCGGCTACGCGGTGGCCAACATCCTGCGAGCGCTCACGGACAAGCGCCTGCTCAAGGCCTCCATCGCGAAGCTGGGCGGCGGCACCGGCCTGGGCATCCTGGCCGCGTGGCTCACGGAGAAGTTCGCCGCCATCGCCGCGCTGAGCGTGAGCAGCTCCACGGTGGGCGCCGGCATGGTGGTGGGCAGCCGCATCACCGTGCCCGCCATGCTCATGGGCCTCATCGGCTACGCCCTCTCGCCCTATCTTCAGAGCATCGGGTGGCTGGGGCCGAATGATCCGTACCGGAAGATCGGCTTCCTCATCTCGCTGGCGATGATCTGCGGCGCGGCGCTGGTGGACCTGGCGCTGCTCGCGGTGCAGGCGGTGGACCGCATCCGGGGCCGCGCGCAGGCGCCCGCGGACGACGAGCCCGCGTGGAAGAAGGTCAACGTGCCCCGGCTCATCGCCTGGGTGGTGGGCTGGGGCGCGGCCGTCGTCGTGGTGGCCACGCAGGTGCTGCACCAGCCCCCGGGCTTCATCCTCTTCGGGCTCGTGCTGTCGCTGCTGTTCGTGCTGATCAACGGCATCGCCTACGGCATCAGCGACAACAACCCCATCTCCAGTGCCTTCGTGGTGTCGGTGCTGCTGATGTCGCTGCTGGGCCTGAAGGATCCGCTGGTGGGGCTGATGGCGTCCTCCATCCTGCTCATCTCCACGTCGGTGGGCTGCGACATGCAGCAGGACCGCTCCACCGGGTGGCGCCTGGGCACCAACCGCGTGGTGCAGTTCCGCTACCAGGTGCTGGGCATCTTCATGGGCGCGGTGCTGTGCGTGGTGCTGGCGCGCGTGTTCATGGGCGCGTACCCGGTGCTGTCCGTCAACCAGCTGGATCATCCGGACGTGAAGGTGGCCCAGTGGAGCTCCGCGATGACGTACAAGTTCGTGGGCGCCATCCGGGACCTAGGCACGCTGTCGGCGCACAAGGTGACGGCGCTGCTCGTGGGCCTGTCCATCGGCTTCACGCTGGAGGTCATCCGCAAGGTGGTGCGCCGCCGCCCCGCGTACCAGAGCTACGTGCAGGGCTCGCGCACGGGGTTCGGCGTGGGCTGGGGGATGGACTCGCTGGTGCTGGCCAGCCCCTACGCGCTCGCGTTCGGCGGCTTCATCGCGCTGCCCGCGGCCATCTGGTTCGGCATGGGCGGCATCCTCACGTCCCTCTTCAACACCGTCTCCAAGCGCTTCCGGAAGGAGCCCGCGCCGGGTGAGGCCGTGCTGCCGGAGGACATGAGCACGATGTCGCTGGTGGGCGGCGGGCTCATCGCGGGCGAGTCGCTCTTCTATCTGTTCGTGGGCCTCGCCGGCCTGCTGTCCCTCCTGGGCTGAAGCACCCCGTCCCGGAGCACGGCTTGACTTTCCGTGCATCCGGGAGCACTTCTTGTCCCGTGAACCTCGTCATCCACACCACCGCGACCACGACCACCACCGCTTCGGCGGGCGTGGGTGCGGTGCGCGTGTCGGTGTCCTGACGAGCGCACGGTTTCCCGCCCCGCCGAAGTCCGGCCGGGGCGACCGTGCAACCTCACACGCCCCGTGTCCGGCCCCGGCTGCTTCATCCCGACCGACACACGGAGACGACAATGCTCGACGAACACGACCACCGCGCGCTGGGCCAGCGCCTGGACCTCTTCCACCTGCAGGAGGAGGCCCCGGGCATGGTGTTCTGGCACCCTCGCGGATTGATGCTGTACCGGCTGCTGGAGGACCACGTCCGCCAGCGCATGCGCGAAGAGGGCTACCGCGAAGTCCGTACGCCGCAGCTGTGCTCCCAGCCGCTCTGGGAGCAGAGCGGCCACTGGGAGAACTTCCGCCAGAACATGTTCTGCATGCCGGAGGGCGACCGGCACCTGGCGCTCAAGCCGGTGAGCTGCCCGGGCCACATCCAGCTCGTGCAGCGCATGGCGCCCAGCCACCGCGACCTGCCCCTGCGCCTGGGGGAGTTCGGGCTGGTGCACCGCAGCGAGCCCAGCGGCGCGCTGCACGGGCTGTTCCGCCTGCGCCAGTTCACGCAGGACGATGGCCACATCTTCTGCGCGGCGGAGCAGGTGGAGGCGGAGGTGGTTCGCTTCGTGCGCTCGCTCAAGGCGTTCTACGCGGGCTTCGGCTTCGACGACGTGCAGGTGGCCTTCTCCAACCGTCCGGCGATGCGTGCCGGCAATGACGCGCTGTGGGACCAGGCGGAGGCGTGGCTCCAGTCCGCGGCGAAGCAGGCGGGCCTCCAGTACGAGGACCAGCCCGGCGAGGGCGCCTTCTACGGGCCCAAGCTGGAGTTCGTGCTGAAGGACCGGCTGGGCCGTGCGTGGCAGTGCGGCACGATCCAGCTGGACCTGGTGTTGCCGGAGCGCTTCGACCTGCACTACGTCGGCGCGTCCGGAGAGCGCCTGCGCCCGGTGATGCTTCACCGCGCGCTGTTCGGCAGCCTGGAGCGCTTCATCGGCGTGCTGCTGGAGCACCATGGCGGGGCGCTACCGGCGTGGCTCGCGCCCGAGCAGGTGGTGGTGGCCTCCGTGGGAGCGGGGGCCGCCGCGTACGCGGAAAGCCTGGCGGCGCGGCTGCGGCTGGCCGGCTGCCGCGCGCGGGCGGACGTGCGGGACGAGTCCCTGTCGAAGAAGGTCCTGGGCTCGCACGAGGACGGCGTGCCGTTCCTCGCGGTGGTGGGTGGCCGCGAGGTGGAGTCGAAGGGCGTCCGCCTGCGGCAGCGCGATGGTTCTCAGCGCGACCTGCCCTGGGATGACGCCGTGGCGTGGCTGTCCGCTGCGTGCCAGCCGGCCGTGGCGGGCTGAGCGTCCGTCCATGAAGCACCGGCCCGGTGCTCCCTTCCCGCGAAGTGAAGGGGGCGCCGGGCCTTCTATGGGCTCAGGAGTAGAGGCTCAGGTATTCCAGCGGCTCGCCGGGCCGCAGCAGCGTGAGGGGCTCGGAGGCGACGTCGTCCAGGCAGAGGAGTCCCACCGCGTGATGCTCCGCGTCCACGACCACCAGGCGGTTCAGGTGGTGCTGCTCCATCAGGCGCTCGCCGGCCTCCAGCGGTGCGTCCTCCGGGCAGGTGACGAGCGGGGCCGTCATTGCCTCGCGCACGGTGGTGACGTCGGGGTCATGGCCGTGGACGGTGGAGCACAGGAAGAGCTCGGAGTCGGTGAGCAGTCCCACCACCCGGCCGTGCTCCGTGACGGGCAGCGCCCCCAGACTGGCGGTGTCCAGCCGTTCGGCGGCGGAGCTCAGGCATTCATCCGCGTCGATGGTCTTCACGTCCCTCTGCATCAACTCCGAAATCCGCATGGGCAGACCTCCTGATGACGCGCGCCCGCGTCTCGGAGCAGTACAACCGGCGCACGGACATCCAACCCATTGCCCTGAAGGCCTGCCGTTCCGTGAGGAGCAGAACCGAGGCGCCGGGCCCCCGCCTGTCCGCCTGGTATAGGGTGCGACGCAAAGGCCCACGGTGCATCCAAGGCCGTGCTCCGGGCTCCAGGCCCGAAACGTGGAGGAGGACCCATGGCGGACAAACTCATTCTTTCCAACGACGAGTGGCGCAAGCGCCTCACCCCCGAGGAGTTCCAGGTGCTGCGGCAGCACGGCACCGAGTACCCGGGGACGGGCTGTTTCCTCGGCACCAAGACGCCGGGCACCTACGTGTGCGCGGGCTGCAACAACCCGCTGTTCAAGGCCGGGACGAAGTTCGAGTCCGGCACCGGCTGGCCGTCCTTCACCCAGACGCTGTCGGAGGACTCGGTCACGGAGATCCGCGACGTGTCGCACGGGATGATTCGCACCGAGGTGCGCTGCGCGCGCTGCGACGGCCACCTGGGCCACGTGTTCCCGGACGGCCCGCCGCCCACGGGGCTGCGCTACTGCATGAACTCCGTGGCGATGAAGCACGTCCCGGAAGGCAGCCCCATCGAGCTGGTCCGGGCCTGAGCAGGCCGCCGGAAGTTCATTGGCGCCTCCGGCCACGGAAGCACGGCGCGGCCGGAGGCGTCCGGCTGACGTCGCTCACGAAGCATCGGGACCAGTGACTGAACCATGGAGCCCCAGACGCGAGCGGCCCACCGGCCCCAAAGAGCCCCGAAGTCCACGAAGCGGCTCGCCCACCTTGCGAACCGCCCCGCGGCTGAGTCCGAAGAAGCTGGAGGGTGGAGCCCCGAATCGCTGGAGGCCCCTTCCTGGGACGAGGCGTCAGAACCTGTCCGACAGTCGGGCAGGTTTCCCAAGACCGCGTCCATCACATTCCTTCCGACGCACTCTCCCCCCTGACCACAGGGAATGAACGCTGGGGCGGCTGGAGGAAACAGCGCCCCACTGTCCGGCGCCACGGAAAAGGACTCTCCATCGGGGCGAGGTGCGACCCCAAGACTCCCGAGGGTTGGAGCGACGCAGCAATTGGAGCCACGTGCATCCACAAGGAGGCGTGACACAAGTGCATTGTCCTGCTCAACGGATGACGACAGGCGGCCAGGCCCACGCGCATCCAAGCAGGGACGTGCCTCCGGCGCCTCGTCCTGCTCAGCGGATGCCGTAGGGCGGCCGACGTCACCCTCTTCGATGTCGGGGCGTGACTCCAGCATCTCGTCCTGTGCGGTGGCTGGCGTACGGCGACCGACGTCACCCTCTTCGATGCCGAGGTGTATCCCCAAAGCACCGTTCTGGTGAGTGACTGATCCGGAAGCACCGATGAGGTCCTCTTGGGAAAGGTGGGCCTCGGGGGACGCAGGTACCTGGGGAGCAGGGGCGAATGCGTTCAGCACTCGCTCGTCACAAGCCTTCAACATCGCTGGCAGCTCGTGCTGAAGCGCCCGTGCATCGCGCTCGTGCAGGATCGTCATCACGCGGAAGGCCCACTCGCGCAGCGCCTCTCCGCCCATGAGCGGCAGCAGTTGGGCTGCGCCTCCCAGGAATGCCCGCTGCAGGGATTGAACGAGGAGCACATGCCCGGGACGGTCCGCTACCCGCGCTGCCTGCCGCAGCAACTCGAACTCCACCCGGGCGCAGGTTTCCCCCGACTCCCAGCGCGCCGCGTCCTGGAGCTGGAAGCACGTGCTCCCCAGCCGGTCCAGGTCGAGGTCCGAAGCCCTCTCGCAGCAGTCCGCCAGCAGTTCCACCAGCACCTGCCTCTTGAGGCTGAAGTAGCCCTCCAGGAGCCACCGGGCCTTCGGTTTGCGCACGTCATGCAGCGCCAGGCCCAGGTTCTCCAGCGTCAGCGACTCATCCAGCGCTACCGCGCGCGTCTTGCGTCCGGAGCGCTGCACCACCAGCCCCCGCGCCGCCAGCCGCCGCAGCGCCTCGCGGATGGTGCCCCGGCATACCTCATAGCGACGCGCCAGCTTCGCTTCGGAGCCGAATTGCCTGCTCGGGTGCAGCCGCCCCAGCGCGATATCGCGCTCGATTTGCGCCTCCACATAGGCCACGAGTCCTCCCCGTCCCATCCCCATTCCCCCCTCCTCGTCCCAGTATCGCCATCCAACCACAGGGGTCTGACATGGACGCGCGGGCCCACCCTCCGCGTCGCTTGCTGGGCCAGCGCGCCCCTGGGCCGCATGGGGCGAAAACCTGTCCGACAGTCGGACAGGTTTTGAGGCAACCGGGCCCGGGCGAGCGCCCTGTCCGTGCCCTACCTTGGCCTTTGCGCACGCATGACTCGCGCCCCTGCAGGGACGGTGCGACCTCGGGGGCACGCGGAGGAAACGTGTCCGGCTGTCGGACAAGCAAACCGTCCTCGTCACCTGCCGGGCCGGCTCGGCCTGGGCTTCATGCGGCGGCAACCTGTCCGACAGTCGGACAGGTTTTGAGCGAACCAAGCCCGGGCGGCGCCTCTGTCCGTGCCCCTCGTTGATGTTTGCGCTCGCACGGCGTCGCTCACCTACCGGGACAGGCACGTCCTCGGGCCGCATGCTGCGAAAACCTGTCCGACTGTCGGACAAGTTTGGAGGGAACCGGGCCCGGGTGGACGCCGTTGGCCGAGTCCCCAACGTGGGGGCCGCGCGTGCATGACGTCGCGCACCTGCGGGCTGACAGCCTCGGGCCTCATGCGGCGAAAGCCTGTTCGACTGTCGGACAGGTTTTGAGGGAAGCGGCCCCGGGCGGGGGCGATGTCCGTGCTTCATCCTGGCGTCCGCGCACTCATGACGTCGCGGCTCATCGCGACGCTCCGTTGGGCTTGAGCGCTCACGGAAGCCTTCCGGTCGCGGGACTCTTTGACGAACTCCTGGCGGCCCTGCCTGGTGCCTCGATGCAGGACGCGCCTCCCCTCCCTCTGCGAGGATGGGAGACCATGCGACGACCTCTGGCTGGACTCCGGGTGCTGCTGACCGCGCTCTTGCTGGGCGGTGCTTCCCAGGGTGCGCCCCCTCCGAAAGCAGCGCCTCCCACGCAGCCCCAGGTGACATGGCTCTATCAGGACCGGCTGGCTTCGCCCTGGGAGGACCTGACGTGGGCCGGCGCGCACGCGATGAGCGCCACCGTGTCAGGGGCCTCGGGCAGCCACGCCATCTCCGTGACGATGGGACCCTGGGAGGCGCTGTACTTCGGTCACCCGGGCTTCGACGTGTCACCGGATGACACGCTGGTGCTGAAGGTGAACGGTGGCCAGGACGGCGCGAACGCGGCGGTGCGCGCGCGCGTCGTCATCGGCTCCGAGCAACCCGTGGGCGTCCCCCTGGGCCCCACCTGCGATGGTGGCGCCATCCCCGCCAGGAAGTGGACGACCTGCCGCGTGCCGCTGGCGAAGCTGCTGCCCGAAGGGCGCACGCGCATCACCGGCCTGTGGCTCCAGGAGGACAGCGGCAAGACGCTGCCGCCCCTCTCCTTCGACGACATCGGCATCGAGCAGGGCCTGCGGCCTGTGACCGTCACGCTGGAGACGCCCGCGGTCTTCCTGGCGCCGGGGGCCACGCACGCCTTCCGCGCCACCGTGACGAACAGCAAGGACACGGAGGTGGCCTGGAGCGTGGAGCCCGGAAACGAGCGGGGCACCATCAGCGCCGCGGGCGTCTACACCGCGCCTCGCAAGCCGGGCACGTACCGGGTGATGGCCCGGAGCAAGGCGGATCCGAGCCAGGTGGTCCAGGCCAGCGTGGTGGTGAGCGCATCCCCGGTCGTGAAGGGTCCGCCGGGTCAGGGTGGCAAGTGGGTTTCGGGCTACTACACGGGCTGGAACGCGGACGACTACCCGCCGGAGAAGGTGGACTTCGGCGCGCTCACGCACATCCTCGTGGGCCGCGTCACGCCGAAGGCGGACGGCACGCTGAGCACGAAGTTCGACAATGACCGGGGGCCGGAGATCGCCCGCACGATGTCGAAGCGCGCGCATGCGGCGGGCCGCAAGGCGCTCATCATGGTGGGCGGCTCCGGTGAGCACGACGGCTGGGTGGGCGCCGCGTCCGACGCGAACCGCGCGAAGTTCGTCCGCTCGCTGCTGAAGGCGATGGACGACTTCGGCTACGACGGGCTGGACCTGGACTGGGAGCCCGTGGAGAAGGAGGACCGGCCGCACCTGCTGGCCCTGGTGAAGGCCCTGCGCGAGGCGCGGCCGAAGATGCTCCTCACCTTCCCCCTCCACTGGATCAACACCAACTTCCCCACCGACGCCGACCCCTGGTTCGCGGAGCTGGCGACGCACTTCGACCAGATGAACCTGATGTCCTACGAGATGATTGGCGCGTGGGACGGATGGAAGTCCTGGCACACGTCCGCGCTGAAGGGCGAACAGGGGCTGCATCCCACGTCCATCGCGTCCAGCCTGGACCTGTGGGTGAAGGCCGGCATCCCCAAGGCGAAGCTGGGCATCGGCATCCCCTTCTATGGCCTCGCGTGGCGCCACATCACCGGGCCCTACCAGCCCTTCACGAACTGGTCCGACTACGTGGGCGGGGACAACTCGTTCACCTACAAGAAGATCCTCCGCTATTCGAAGCAGGGGAAGTACCAGTGGGACGAGAAGGCCCAGGCCAGCTACCTGACGTTCGCTCCCGACAAGCTCGTGGAGGACGGCACGGTGACGTGGATCTCCTACGACAGCCCGCAGGCCATCGCCGCCAAGGGCGCCTTCGTGAAGCAGGAGGGCTACGGCGGCACCATCATCTGGACAATCAACCAGGGTTGCACCGATCCGGAGACCGGTGCCAACCCGTTGCTGGACGCCGTGCGGGACGCCTTCCTGAAGTGACGCGAGGCCCGCGTCGCCTCAGCCCAGGGTGACGCGGGCGTTGCGGAACATGCGCATCCAGGGGCCGTCCTCGCCCCACTCCGCCGGGTGCCAGGAGTGCTGCACGGTGCGGTGCACGCGCTCCGGGTGCGGCATGGTGATGGTGAAGCGCCCGTCCTTCGTGGTGACGCCGGCAATGCCGTGCGGCGAGCCGTTGGGGTTGGCCGGGTACTTCGCCGCCACCTGGCCCCGGTTGTCCACCCAGCGCGTCGTCACCAGCCCGGCGGCGTTGAAGCGCGCGGCGGCGTCCGCGTTGGCGAACTCCGCCCGCCCCTCGCCGTGCGACACGACGATGAGCATCCGGCTGCCCTCCATGCCCTTGTAGAAGAGCGACGGCGACGGCGCGATTTCAACGGTGCCCAGGCGGGCCTCGAACTGCTCGGACGCGTTGCGCACGAAGCGCGGCCAGCCGTCCGCGCCGGGGATGAGCTCGCGCAGCTGCGCGAACATCTGGCAGCCGTTGCACGCGCCCAGGCCGAAGCTGTCCGGCCGCGCGAAGAACTCCGAGAAGGCGTCCCGCGTGCGCGGGTTGAAGAGGATGGACTTCGCCCACCCGCCGCCCGCGCCCAGCACGTCGCCGTAGCTGAAGCCGCCGCACGCCATCACGCCGTGGAAGTCCTTCAGCGACACGCGGCCCGACAGCAGGTCGCTCATGTGCACGTCCACCGCGGTGAAGCCCGCGCGGGTGAACGCTGCCGCCATCTCCTGCTGGCTGTTGACGCCCTGCTCACGCAGCACCGCCACGCGAGGCCGGGCCCCCTTGGCGATGTACGGCGCCGCCACGTCCACCTTCGGGTCGAACGTGAGCTTGGGCGACAGGCCCGGGTCGCTCGCGTCGCACTTCGCGGCGTACTCCTCCTCCGCGCAGGTGGGGTTGTCACGCAGCTTCTGGATCTCGTAGCTCACGCGGGACCAGGTGCGCTTGAGCGCCACTGTCTCCTCCGCGAGCAACTCCCGACCGCCGTGCCGCACGCGCACCACCTGCTGGGACGTGGGGCGCCCCAGCTCGTGGACGTGCGAGCCCAGGCCGTGGCGGGTGAAGGCATCACGCACGCGAGCCACGTCGGACGCGCGCACCTGCACCACCGCGCCCAGCTCCTCGTTGAAGAGGGCCGCCACCGCGTCGCCGCCCAGATTTGCCAGGTCCACGTCCAGACCGCAATGGCCGGCGAAGGCCATCTCCGCGAGCGTGGCCCAGAGGCCACCGTCGGAGCGGTCGTGGTACGCGAGCAGCACGCCCGCCGCCTGGAGTTCCTGCACCGCCGCGAAGAAGCCCTTCAGCGCCGCCGGGTCGTCCACGTCCGGGCACTCCGGGCCCACCTGCTGGTGCACCTGCGCCAGCACGGACGCGCCCAGCCGCTGCCGGCCCTTCGCGACATCCAACAGCAAGAGGCGCGTGTCACCCGCCACGTCCACCGGCTGCGGCGTCAGCGTGACGCGCGCGTCCAGCACCGGCGCGAACGCGGTGATGATGAGCGACAGGGGTGCCGTGACCGCCTTCTTCTGGCCGTCCTCCTGCCACTGCGTGCGCATGGACATGGAGTCCTTGCCCACCGGGATGGCGATGCCCAGCGCGGGGCACAGCTCCATGCCCACCGCGTGCACCGCGGCGTAGAGGTTCGCGTCCTCGCCGGGGCTGCCCGCCGCCGCCATCCAGTTCGCGGACAGCTTCACGTCCGACAGCTTTCCGATGCGCGCCGCCGCCAGGTTGGTGAGCGCCTCGCCCACCGCCATGCGCGCGGAGGCCGCCGCGTCCACCAGCGCCACCGGCGTGCGCTCGCCGAGCGCCATGGCCTCGCCCGTATCGGACATCAGCGATGACAGCGTCACCGCGCAGTCCGCCACCGGCACCTGCCACGGCCCCACCATCTGGTCGCGCGCGGTGTGGCCGCCCACGGAGCGGTCGCCAATGGTGATGAGGAACGACTTGTCCGCCACCGTCGGGTGCGACAGCACCGCGTGCGCCGCGGCCTTCAAGTCGGACGGGAGGCTCAGCGGCGCGTGCTTCAGCGGGCGTGACGCGAACTCGCGGTGCATGCGCGGCGCCTTGCCGAAGAGGACGTCCATGGGCAGCGCGATGGGCGTGTCCCCCAGCTCGCGGTCCGTGAGCGTGAGCACCTGCTCCGCGGTGGCCTCACCCAGCACGGCAAAGGGGGCGCGCTCGCGCTCGCACAGCGCGGCGAAGCGCGACAGGTCCTCCGGCGCCACGCCCAGCACGTAGCGCTCCTGCGCCTCGTTGCACCAGATTTCGACCGGGGACATGCCCGGCTCGTCGTTGGGCACCTCGCGCAGCTCCAGCCGGCCGCCCAGGTCGTTGTCGTGCGCCAGCTCCGGCAGCGCGTTGGACAGGCCGCCCGCGCCCACGTCGTGGATGGAGCGCACGGGGTTGTGGTCGCCCTGCATCCAGCACTGGTCGATGACCTCCTGGCAGCGGCGCTCCATCTCCGCGTTGTCCCGCTGCACGGAGGCGAAGTCCAAGTCCGCCGCGCTCGCGCCCTGCGCCATGGAGGACGCCGCGCCGCCGCCCAGGCCGATGAGCATCGCCGGGCCGCCCAGCACGATGAGCTTGTCGCCCGCGCGCAGCGGGGCCTTCTTCACGTGGCCCGCGCGGATGTTGCCCAGGCCGCCCGCCAGCATGATGGGCTTGTGGTAGCCGCGCACCTCCACGCCCTCCGGCGTGGGCACGTGCTGCTCGAAGCTGCGGAAGTAGCCGGTGAGGTTGGGCCGGCCGAACTCGTTGTTGAACGCGGCGCCGCCCAGCGGGCCGTCCACCATGATGTCCAGCGCGGACACGATGCGGTCCGGCTTGCCGTAGGGCGCCTCCCATGGCCGCGCGAAGTCCGGCAGGCGCAGGTGGCTGACGGAGAAGCCGGTGAGCCCCGCCTTGGGCTTCGCGCCGCGCCCGGTGGCGCCCTCGTCGCGGATCTCACCGCCCGCGCCCGTGGCCGCGCCCGGGTACGGCGAGATGGCGGTGGGATGGTTGTGCGTCTCCACCTTCATCATGATGTGGGCCGGCTCGCGCACGGTGCCCCACTCGCGCCCTTCGCCCTGCGGGAAGAAGCGCTCCACCTCAAAGCCCTCGATGACGGCCGCGTTGTCCTTGTACGCGGACAGCACGCCGTCCGGGCTCTGGGCGTAGGTGTTCTTGATGGCCTGGAACAGCGAGCGCTCGCGCGGCTGGCCATCCACCGTCCATGACGCGTTGAAGATTTTATGGCGGCAGTGCTCGCTGTTCGCCTGCGCGAACATCATCAACTCCACGTCGGTGGGGTTGCGCTTCAGCTCCGTGAAGCGCGCCACCAGGTAGTCGATTTCATCCTCCGCCAGCGCCAGGCCCAGCTCACCGTTGGCCCTCGCCAGCGCCGCGCGGCCTCCGCCCAGCACGTCCACGCGCGTGAGCGGCCGGGGCGAGTCCGTGCGGAACAGCACCTCCGCGTCCTCCAGCCGGGGCAGCACCGCCTGCGTCATCCGGTCGTGCAGCACCGCCTGCACGCCCTCCGCCTCGTTCGCGTCCAGTTCCCGGCCGCCGGGGCCGGTGAGGAAGAACGCGATGCCGCGCTCCATGCGGCGCACCTGGGGGAGGCCACAGTGGTGCGCGATGTCCGTCGCCTTGGAGGCCCAGGGCGACACCGTGCCCGGACGCGGCACCACCAGCAGCAGCGTGCCCGTGCGCTCGCGCTTCGCCGTGTGGGGGCCGTACTCCAGCAGGCGCCCCAGCCGCTCCGACTCGTCCTGCGTCAGCGGCGCGGACGCGTCCACGAAGTGCACGAACTCCGAGTAGAGGGTGGCCACCGTAGGCACCCGCTCCCGGCAACGGGCGAGCAGCTTGGCGAGCCTGAATTCGGAGAGGGCCGGAGCCCCGCGCAGCGTGAGCATGAAGGTCCTTGCGAACGGGTGACGGGAGGTAACAGCGGGGCCGTCCTTATCACCGCGCCTCGCGTCACAACGTCCGGAGTTCGTGCCAGGACGCCCGCACAGCCCCCAGGTGGGTGAACCACCGCCGACGTGGGCGCTCCTCCGTCCTCGGCCTCCTTTCCAACACTCCCAGTCATTCCTGAATTCACCTTACAGTCAGGGCTCCATGCTTTGCTCGCCAGGCTTCACAGACTCGTTCGTCACACTGGGGGCATGTCATGACGCGAAAGAACCGCTGGCTCCTCGCCGGCCTGACGTTCACGCTGTCCGCATGTAGTGCGGGAGGACCTGACGCCGAGGCCCCTTCCGCTCCTTCCGAAGCCCGCCTGGGAGACCTGAAATCGGCGCTGGGAGCATTGCCCGGCGCGGAGGTGCGGGGAGTGCACGCGGACGGCGTGCCCCAGTTCATCCTGGGCGCGCTGGGTACGGCGGGACGGCCCGTCTCCGGTGCCAGCGCCTGGCAGGCGCACGCGCTCCTGGAGCCCACCCTGCTGCGCGTGCTGCCCGCCTTCCGGCTGACGGCGAAGGACGTGGTGCCCAAGCGCATCCACACGGACCCGTTGGGCAATACGCACCTGCGCTACACGCAGACCAAGGGCGGGCTCCCGGTGGTGAACGAGGAGCTCATCCTCCACCTGGACGCGCGGGGGCAGGTGTACGCGGTGAACGGCACCGCGCGTGACGGCGAGCCCCTGCCGGCCCCCGCCCGCATCGCTCCAGAGGCCGCGAGCGAGGCGGCGCTGGCGGGGTCCCCGGCGGGCAGCAGCGCGGGAGCGCCTCGCGAGGTCTTCGTCCGGCCGACGCCCGAGGCCTCCCTGGTCCGCGCCTTCGAGGTGGTGGTGTCCGGACAGGACGCGGACGGCATGCCCCTGCGCGACCGCGTCTACGTGAGCGCGGCGGACGGCACGGAGGTGCTGCGCGCGCCGGAAGTCCACGCCGCGCGCAACCGCCAGGTGTGCTCGGTGGGCGGCCCCAACAACGGCACGTGCCGGATTGAAGGCCAGGTGGCCACCGGCGACACGGCCATCGACAAGACGTACGACAACATGGGCCTCTTCTACGACTGCTTCCAGGCGAACTTCAGCTGGGACTCGTACAACGGCACGGGCGGCCCGTTGCGGGCGCAGGTGCACTACGGCACCCACTACGCGAACGCGTACTTCGACGGCGCGAAGCTGATCTGCGGTGACGGCAGCCTGCCCGAGCTGGGGCAGCCGTGCGAGGACCCGGACATCGTCGTGCACGAGTTCATGCACGGCGTCACCGCGACCACGTCCGACCTCATCTACACCGGCGAGTCCGGCGCGCTCACCGAGTCGCTGTCGGACATCTACGCCGCCACCTGCGGCAGCTGGGCCTCGGGCACCTGGAGCACCGCGACGTCCGTGTGGCACATCGCGGAGACGGCGTGGACCCCCGGCACGTCCGGGGATGCCCTGCGCTACATGAACGACCCGGCGGCGGATGGCTACTCCGTGGACTACGCCCCGGACCTGAACAGCGGCACGGAGGTGCACTCCGGTGCAGGCGTGGCCAACCTGGCGTTCAAGCTGATGGCCACCGGCGGCGTGCACCCGCGAGGCAAGACGCTGGTGAACGTGCCGGCCATCGGCGTGGAGGCCGCGGCCCGGATCTTCTGGTACGCCAACATGAACCTCTTCACCCCCAACACCAACCTCATCTCCGCCAAGACGGCGACGCGGGTGGCTGCGCAGAGCCTGGGCTACAGCACCGCCGTCCAGGACGCGGTGGAAGCGGCGTGGAACGCCGTGGGCGTGGGCATCACGCGGACGCCTGCCTGCGTTCCGCTGCCCAACAACACCACGGTGTCGCTCATCACCGGCAACGCCTCGTCGCTGAAGTACTACTGCTTCGACGTGCCCGCGAACACGCCCGCCACGGTGTCCATCTCCAGTGGCACGGGGGACGTGGACCTCTACACGCGCTTCGAGTTCGCGCCCACGACACAGCAGTACGACTGCCGCCCCTACCTGACGGGCAACAACGAGACGTGCAACCTGGTGGCTCGGTCCACCGCCGGCCGCCAGTGGATCATGCTCCGGGGCTACACCGCCTACAGCGGCGTGAGCCTCTCCGTGGCCTGGTGACACACCGGGCGCCGCCCCTCACTGCGGGTACGCGGTGAGGGTGGGCGCCAGGGGGCTGGCCTCCTCCCGGGCCCTGGGCGAAGAATGCGCGCCCGGGGCCTGTTCAGGTCCCGGCAAGGACGGAGGGCCATGAGGGACGAGCGCGTCATCTTCAGCAGCAGCGTGGACAGCCTGTACCGCAAGGTGCTGGCCCCCTCCCTGACGCCCGAGCTGGTGGACCGGCTGCGCGCGCGGGGGATGAACCTGCACGCCCCGCTGCTCGCCGCGTACCCCCTGGCCGTCTGGGTGGACTGTCTGGCGGACACGGCCCGCACGCTCCACCCCGACCAGCCGGTGGAGCAGGGCCGGCGCCTGATGGGACGGCGGATGGTGGAGGGCTACGCGCAGACGCTGGTGGGCGGCGCCGTCCTCACGCTGGCGCGCGTGGTGGGGCCCATGCGCTCGCTCGAGCGGATGCAGCACAACTTCCGCAGCGGCAACAACTACACGGAGACGCGGCTCACCGTGCTGGGCCCCGCCCAGGCGGACCTCTGGTTCAACGAACCGGAGGCCCTGGAGGGCTTCGTGGACGGCGTGCTGGAAGAAGGGATGTTGCGCGTGGGAGTCCAGGGCTTCACCCTGCACCGCACCCGCCACTCGCCCGATTCCGCCACCTATCACCTGCAGTGGGCCGACCGGTCCGCCTGACCCCCAAGCCTTCATGTCCTCCATCCTCTCGACGCTGCCCGCCCTCTACCAGGACCTCCTGCCGGATTTCTTCCGCAAGGACGCTCCGACGGAGACGAAGGCCACCTGCTCCAACTGCGCCATGAGCCGCGCCTCCGCGCAGGCCACGGTGGAGTCCGTGGACGGGGCGGAGCACCTGTTCCGGCCGGACACCAAGTGCTGCACGTACCAGCCGCGGCTGCCCAACTACCTCGTGGGCGCGCTCTTGTCGGATGACTCGCCGCAGATGGCGGAGGGGCGCCGGCGCATCGAGGCCAAAATCGACAGCCGCATCGGCGTGAGCCCGCAGTGGGTGAAGCCGCCCGCGAAGTTCAACCACCTGTACAAGAACGCGCACCAGTTCTTCGGCCGCGCGTCGTCGCTGCGCTGCCCGTACTACGCGCTGGAGTCCGGCGGCTGCACCATCTGGGCGTACCGCGAGTCCGTCTGCTCCACGTTCTTCTGCAAGTACGTGGCGGGCCGCGACGGTCAGCGCTTCTGGATGTCGCTCAAGACGTACCTGACGCTGGCGGAGTTCCAGCTGTCGCGCCACGCGCTGCTCCAGCTGATGCCGGAGTTCCTCCTGGACGGCCGCGACAAGGCGGAGGTGGCCACCGGCCCGCTGTCCGTGGAGGACCTGGATGACGCGGCGCCCCCGGCGAAGGTGTACGCCGCGCTCTGGAAGGGCTACGCCGGGCTGGAGAAGGACTTCTACCGCGCGTGCTACGACGCCGTGCGCACCGTCACCCGGGACGGGCTGGAGCGGATGCTGGGCCTGGACGGCACCATCGAGCAGAAGGTGCTGGAGAAGCTGCACACCCAGGCCACCGCGCCCACGCTGCCGCGCGTGCTGCGCTTCAACCCGGACGCGACGGTGAAGTGGCTGCCGGACGGCAGCGTGGCGCTGGGCTCGTACAGCGAATACGACGCGGTGGCGCTGCCGGGTGAGGCCTACTCGCTGCTGGTGGAGTTCACCGGCCAGAAGCCCGTGGACGCCGTCCGCCAGCACCTGCGCGACCACAAGCAGGCGGACCTGGATCCAGACATCCTCCTGGAGCTGCACCGGCACCGCATCCTCATCGAGCCCTGAGCGGGCCTGAGCTTCAGGGCTGGCCCGCGAAGGCGCCCACGTCGCGCAGCCAGCGGGCGATCTTCTGGGTGCGCTCCCACGCGGGCTCGGCGGCGACCAGGTGCTCCGCCAGCCACGCGCTGAAGGCCGGGTCGCCCGCGCGCAGCCACGCGGCGGACTCGGCCAGCTCATGGGCGGCGGCCTCCCACGCGCGGCGCACGGCGCTGGCCACGGCCATCAGCTCCGCGATGCAGCGGGTGAACACCTCCATGCCCACGGTGACTTCGTTGGCGCTGTCGCCGCAGGACAGGGCCAGCGCGCGCAGGTGGCCCAGGTCCTTGAGCAGCCCCTGCTCCAGGGCCGCGGCGGTCCCCAGCCGGGCCTGGGCGGCGCGCTGGAGCAGCTCCACGTCCTCGCAGAGCTGGCGCCAGGCCGTGTCGTCCCCGGCGGGGAAGCCGCCCCGGCGGCGCAGGCGCACGCCTACGGCCTGCCACAGGTTGCAGAAGACGAGCACCTCCTCGACGCTGCGGCGCACGTGCGGCGGGATGTGGTCCAGGAAGTCCACCACGGACGCGCGAGCCTCACGGATGAACGCGTCACCCCGGGGCGTGGCCTCTACCACGCCGCGTGCGAGCTGGAGCACACGCCAAGCCCACTGCAGGGCACGCTCGGAGGTGGTGAAGAGCACCTCCACGCCGGTGCCCAGGGCACCCGCGGCGTAGCTGGTGTCGGCGGTCGTCGGAGAGGGAACGGACGCAGGTCCACCGTCTTCAGCGCGCACGTCGGACGGGCGGGAAGCCGGTATCCCCGCGTCCTCGCTGTCGGTGACGGTCCAGGACCCGTGTGGCCCCGGCACCGTGTGCTCACGCCCCATGTGCGTCTTCGCCCTCACTCGCCGGTGGAAGTCCCCTCCTTCCGAATATCGCACGCCCCAGGAATGCCTCCAGACCTGGATGCGGGGACGTGCGCTGCACCGCAGGGTGGCCAACCCTTCACCGTCGGTCAGGGTCATGCTCGGACAACCTGTTCGATGAATTTCCTCACCTTCGGCGTGAGGTATTTGGAACCGGCCTGCCTTGTTTGCCCTGTCGAGCACGAAGTCGGGCAACGGGCATGCCCCCATCCCGCACAGGCGGCTTGCAGGAGAGCCTCGCCGCGGGTGAGTGAAACGACCCTCGTTGTCCGTTGAAACAGAGACGCTGGCGCGCTCCCATGGGTTCTCGCTGGAGTTTGGCGCGCCGGAAGACGGCACGGGTGTGGAGCTTGCCTCCGTGCACGGCCTCGCGAATTTCTGGCAATGGCGAGGTGCCCCACCAGGGTGGGGCACCTCCCAACCTTACTCAGTGCAGGTTCGGATTGTGCTTCAGCCGGCTGAGTCGATCATGCGTCTGCTTCTGGGCCGGAAGCAGCTGCTGCCGCGCGAAGCTGCGCGCCTCGCCATGGAGCTTGCTCACATCGCGGTTGTAGTCCGCCAGACCGTGGTCCTCGCCCTGCTCCAGGGCATCGATGGCGGCCTTCTCCCCCAGCAGGTCCGCTCCGCCTTGGACCACCTTGGCGAAGACGCCCCAGATGCCGGAGCTCTCCGACGGGCTGCCGCCCAGCTTCTCGATGCGCTCCTTGAGCGCCTCGACGCGGGCCTCGTGGTCATGGAGGCAGGCGTCCACCTCCGTCCGGGCGATGTCGCTCTTCAAGTGCTTGCTCGCCTGCCGGTAGGTCTCCACGGCGGAGAGCTCACCGCGCAGGAAGGAGTTCAGCGTCTCGATGTCGGTATTGGCCATGACGTCATCTCCTTGGTTCCGGTGAACGGGAATCGACTCGCGCAAAGGTGGTGTGCCTCACCGGCCCGGCAACGAGCGCTGGCCTCCTCGTCCCCGCGGCAGGCATCCGGAGGGGCGCCGCCCGGACGGCGGCCGTGGCAGACTCACCCGCGGCATGTGGAACTGGGTTCATCAGCTGGCGCAGTGGGCACGCGAGGACACGCCGTTCGCCGTCGTGACGGTGACGGAGTGCAAGGGCAGCACGCCCGCGCCCCCCGGCGCGAAGCTGCTGGTGCGCGCGGACGGCACCTTCCACGGCACCATTGGCGGCGGCCACCTGGAGCAGCTCGTGCTTCAGGACGCCCGCGCGAGTCTGGCCAGGGGCGAGGCGCGCACGTTCCGCTATCCGCTGGGCGCGAAGCTGGGCCAGTGCTGTGGAGGAGTCGTGGACGTCTTCGTCGAGCCCGTCAACCACGGGCCCCAGCTGTACCTCTTCGGCGCCGGCCACGTGGGACAGGCGCTGTGCCGCATCCTGGAGGGCACCCCCTTTCGCGTGCACCTGGTGGACGAGCGCGCCGAGTGGGTCCAGTCCCCGCGGGTGCCCTCGGGCGTGGTGCGTCACGAGGAGGCCTGGGACGACTTCGCGGCGCGCGCGGCCTGGGACGAGCAGCGCACCTACGTGGCGGTGATGACGCACCGCCACGACGTGGATCAGGACATCATCGCCTTCGCCATCCAGAAGCCGGCCCGCTACATCGGGCTCATCGGCAGTGACACGAAGTGGGCCCGCTTCCGGCAGCGGCTGGAGGCGAAGGGGATGCCCGCCCGGCAGGTGGGCCGCGTCCAGTGCCCCATGGGGCTGCCTACCGGGGGAAAGTCACCGCAAGAGGTGGCCGTGAGCATCGCGGCCGGGCTGCTCCAGCTGCATCACGGACTGGCCCAGGAAGCAGGCGCTCAGCCAGCGCCCGCGCCCCTGCTATCCTCGGGGGAATGAGCACCCCCTTCGAGTTCCGGCTCAACGGACAGACCGTCCAGCTTGACGACGCGTCGCCCAACACCACCCTGCTGGATTACCTGCGTGCGCGAGGACTGACGGGCACGAAGCAGGGCTGTGCCGAGGGCGACTGCGGCGCCTGCACCGTGGCCATGGTGGACCGGGACGTGAGCGGCCAGAAGACGCTGCGCGCGTTCAACAGCTGCATCGCGCTGTTGCCCATGGTGGCCGGGCGCGAGCTCGTCACCGTGGAGGGCGTGGGCAGCCGCGCCGCGCCCCACCCCGTGCAGCAGGCGATGGTGAAGCACTACGGCTCGCAGTGCGGCTTCTGCACGCCGGGCTTCGTCGTCTCCATGGTGGAGGCCTACTGTCGCAAGGACGCGGGCTCGCCGGAGGCCATCGCGGATCAGCTCTGCGGCAACATCTGCCGCTGTACCGGCTACCGCCCCATCCGCGACGCGATGGTGGACGCGCTCGCCACCCGCGACGCGAAGGGCGCGGGCCCGGGGCTCCCCTGTGTCTCGTTGGAGGGTGCGCCCTCCCCCATCCCGCCCCTGCGCTACGAGGCGCGTGACGGCCTGTTCCTGCGCCCCACCACGTGGGAGGACCTGCTCGCGCTGCGCGCCCTGCACCCGGAGGCGATGCTCGTGGCCGGCGCCACCGAGCTGGGCGTGGACATCACCAAGAAGTCCCGCCGCTACCCGTTCCTCATCTCGACGGAAGGCGTGGAGGCCCTGCGCGCCATCCGCCGCGAGGAGGACGGCTGGTACGTGGGCGGCGCCGCGTCGCTGGTGGACGTGGAGGACGCGCTGGGCCACGAGGTGCCGGAGCTGGCGAAGATGCTCAACGTCTTCGCCTCGCGGCAGATCCGCCACCGCGCCACGCTCGCGGGCAACCTGGTGACGGCCTCGCCGATTGGCGACACGGCGCCGGTGCTGCTCGCGCTGGACGCCCGGCTGGTGCTTGCGTCCGTGCGCGGCGAGCGGACGGTGGCGCTGTCGGACTTCTTCCTCGCCTACCGCAAGACGGCGCTCCAGCCGGATGAAGTGGTCCGCTTCGTCGTCATCCCGCACGCCCCGGCGAAGGACAGCGGGCTCACGCGCCACTCGGACAGCTTCAAGGTGTCCAAGCGCCGCGAGCTGGACATCAGCATCGTCGCGGCGGGCTTCTGCATCGAGACGGACGCGCTGGGCCTCGTGCGCACCGCGCGGCTGGGCTACGGCGGCGTCGCGGCCACTCCGGCGCGGGCGAAGCAGACGGAGGCCCTGCTCGTGGGGCACCCGTGGAACGCGGAGGCCGTGGCCCGCGTGCGAGCCACGCTGGAGCGCGAGTTCACGCCCCTCACGGACCTGCGCGGCAGCGCGGAGTACCGGCGCGGGCTGGTGGTGTCGCTCCTGGAGAAGTTCGCGTCCGGCGAGCACAGCCCCGCGCTGGACGGACGGCCCCGCTTCGCCCCGGGCGCTCCTTCCGCCACCGCGGACGCGGGCCGCGAGCTGCGCCATGAGAGCGCGCTGGGCCACGTGACGGGCAGCGCGCAGTACGTGGACGACCTCGCGCAGCGCCGGCCCATGCTGACGGTGTGGCCGGTGCTGTCGCCGCACGCGCACGCGCGCATCCTCCGCCGCGACGCCAGCGCCGCGCTGAAGGTGCCCGGCGTGGTGAAGGTGCTGCTCGCGGAGGACATCCCGGGCATGAACGACACGGGCCCCATCCGCCACGACGAGCCGCTGCTCGCGAAGGACGAGGTGCTCTTCCACGCGCAGGTGGTGGCGCTCGTCGTCGGCGAGACGCCCGAGGCCTGCCGCGAGGGCGCCCGCCAGGTGGTGGTGGACTACGAGCCCCTGCCCGCGGTGCTCACGCTGGCCGAGGCCCTGAAGCAGGAGCGCTTCCACACCGACCCGCACATCATCCGCCGGGGCGACGTGGACAGCGCGCTCGCCTCCAGCCCGAACCGGCTGGCCGGGGAGCTGACGATGGGCGGCCAGGAGCACTTCTACCTGGAGACGCACGCGGCCTTCGCGGAGGTGGGCGATGAAGGCGACGTCACGGTGACGTCCTCCACGCAGCACCCGTCGGAGGTGCAGGCCATCATCTCGCACGTGCTGCACGTGCCGCGCAGCCGCGTGGTGGTGAAGGCGCCGCGCATGGGCGGCGGCTTCGGCGGCAAGGAGACGCAAGGCAACGCGCCCGCGGCGCTGGTGGCGCTGGCGGCGGTGCACACGGGCCGGCCGGTGAAGTGGATGCTGGACCGCGACGTGGACATGGTCGTCACCGGCAAGCGCCATCCGTTCCACGCGGCCTGGGAGGTGGGCTTCGACGCCACGGGGCGGCTGCTCGCGCTCAAGGCGGACCTCACGTCCAACGGCGGCTGGTCCCTGGACCTGTCCGAGTCCATCACCGACCGCGCCCTCTTCCACCTGGACAACGGCTACTACGTGCCGTCGGTGCGCTACACCGGCCGCGTGGCGAAGACGCACCTGGTCTCCAACACGGCCTTCCGCGGCTTCGGCGGACCGCAGGGCATGCTGGTGATGGAGGACATCCTCGCGCGCATCGCGGCGACCCTGGGCCTGGCCCCGGAGGCCGTGCGCCAGCGCAACCTCTACGACGGCGTGGGCGACACCAACACCACGCACTACGGCCAGGAGCTGGAGGACAACCGGCTGCCGAAGCTGTGGAACGACCTGATGGAGTCGTCCGACTTCGTGAAGCGCCGCGCGGAGGTGGAGGCCTTCAACGCGTCCAGCCCTCGCATCAAGCGAGGCCTCGCCATCACGCCGATGAAGTTCGGCATCTCCTTCACCGCCACCTTCCTCAACCAGGCGGGCGCGCTGGTGCACGTGTACCGCGACGGCTCCGTGCTGCTGTCGCACGGCGGCACGGAGATGGGCCAGGGGTTGCACACCAAGATTCAAGGCGTGGCCATGCGCGAGCTGGGCCTGCCCGCAGACCTGGTGCGCGTGGCGCACACGGCCACGGACAAGGTGCCCAACACGTCCGCGACGGCGGCCTCCAGCGGCTCGGACCTCAACGGCGCGGCGGTGCGCGAGGCCTGCGTCCAGGTGCGCGAGCGGCTGGCCCCGGTGGCCGCGCGCATGCTGGTGCAGCTGCACGGCCAGGCGGTGTCGCCGGACGCGCTGGTGTTCGAGGACGGGCGCATCGCCGCGGCGTCGCGGCCGGACCAGGGGCTGTCCTTCGCGGCCGTGGTGGAGGAGGCCTACCGCGACCGCGTGGGCCTGTCCGTCACGGGCTACTACCGCACGCCGGGCATCGGCTACGACCGGACCCTGGGCCGGGGCAAGCCGTTCCTCTACTTCGCCTACGGCGCGGCGGTGAGCGAGGTGGAGGTGGACGGCGACACGGGCATGAAGCGCGTGCTGCGCTCGGACCTGCTGGAGGACGTGGGCGACTCACTCAACCCCGGCGTGGATCGGGGCCAGGTGGAGGGCGGCTTCGTGCAGGGCATGGGGTGGCTCACCGGCGAGGAGCTGAAGTGGGACGCGAACGGGCGGCTGCTCACGCACTCCGCCAGCACCTACGCGGTGCCCGCGTTCAGCGACGCGCCCATCGACCTGCGCGTGGCCTTGATGGAGCGGGCCGGGCAGAAGGGCACCATCCACGGCAGCAAGGCCGTGGGTGAGCCGCCGCTGATGCTGGCCCTGTCCGTCCGGGAGGCGCTGCGCGACGCGGTGGCCGCCTTCGGAGCGCCGGGCGGCGACGTGGACCTGCCCTCGCCCGCCACGCACGAAGCCCTCTTCCTGGCCATCCAGCGGCGCAAGGCACGGGGCGCGGGACTTCCGGTTCCGGACGAAACGCGCGAGGTGGCCTGAGTCCGGCGGCGGGTGCGGCAACATGCCACGGTATTGCGGCGAGGCCGGTGCGTTAGACGGGAGCACCTTCCAAGGATGATTCCCATGCGCTCCCTGCTCCGCTCCCGCCTCCTCCTGCCGCTGGCCCTCGTGGGCGCGCTCGGCTGTGGAGAGGATGAACCCGAGGTCCTGACGGTGGAGCTGCCCGTCGTCGCCCGCGTGGGCACGGAGGCGTTCGCGTGCGGCAAGACGTACACGAATGTCGGGACGACGGGGACGACGTACGAGCCCATGGACTTCCGCGTGTACGTCCACGACGTGCGGCTGGTGACGCGGGACGGGCAGGAGGTGCCCGTGACGCTGACCGAGGACAAGACGTGGCAGCACTCGGGCGTGGTGCTGCTGGACTTCGCGAACAAGGACGGGCTTTGCACGCAGGGCACGGAGGGCATGAACGCGTCCATCAAGGGCACGGTGCCGCAGGGTGACTACACGGGCCTGCGCTTCACGCTGGGCATCCCGGAGGAGTTGAACCACGGCGACCCCACGACGCTCGGCAAGCCGATGGAGGACACGGGCCTGCACTGGAACTGGCAGAGCGGCTTCCTCTTCACGCGCATCGAGGGCCGCACGCAGGGTCTTCCCCAGCACGTCATGCACCTGGGCAGCACGGCCTGCGCGCCGCCGCCCGAGGGCCAGACGCAGGGCACCGCTGGCTGCGCGAACAACAACCGTCCGGAGTTCCACCTGGACGGCTTCGACGTGACGAAGAACACGCTGGTGATGGACCTGGGCACGCTCTTCGCAGGCTCCGACCTGAACGTGAACACCCCCAGCACGGCCGCGGGCTGCATGTCGTTCCCCACCGACGCGGACTGCGCTCCCATCTTCCAGCGCCTGGGACTGGCCTTCGGCGGCCAGGCGGCGAACCCGGCCGCGCAGACCTTCATCCGGGCCGAGTAGCAGGAGTCCGACGTGGCACGACGACAAGCACAGGCGTGGAAGGCCCTGGCGACGGTGGCGTTGCTGGCCGCGGGCTGCGCGGATCCCTCGGGGCCGACCGAGGAGCCCGCGCCCTACGACTGGAAGCTGCCCGCGGGCTTCCCCAAGCCGCGCGTGCCGGAGGACAACCCCATGTCGGAGGCGAAGGTCCAGCTGGGCCGGCGCCTCTTCTACGACAAGCGCCTGTCGTTGAACGGCACGCAGTCCTGCGGCTCCTGTCATGAGCAGGCAAGGGCCTTCACGGACGGGCGCGTGCACTCGGTGGGCAGCACGGGAGAGGCGCACCGCCGCAACGGGCAGGGGCTGGCGAACGTGGCGTACGCGACCAGCCTGACCTGGGCCAACTCCGCGCTCACCACGCTGGAGGCCCAGTCGCTGGTGCCGCTGTTCGGGCGGGAGCCGGTGGAGCTGGGGTTCGCGGATCAGCAGGAGGTGTTGCTGGAGCGGCTGCGCGCGGATCCGGACCTGACGGCCCGTTTCGCGGAGGCCTTCCCGAACGAGGCCACGCCGGTGTCGCTGGCCACGCTCACGCGGGCGCTGTCCGCGTTCGAGCGGTCGCTCATCTCCGGCACGTCGGCGTATGACCGCTATCTGTACGGCAAGGAGGTGGACGCGCTGAGTCCCGCGGCGAAGCGGGGCTTGCAGCTGTTCCTGTCCGAGCGCCTGGAGTGCGACCACTGCCACTCCGGCTTCAACTTCCAGGACGCGACCGTGCACGAGGCGACGGCGGAGCCGGTGCTGCCGTACCACAACACGGGGCTCTACAACGAGGACGGCCAGGGCGCGTATCCCGCCGGGGACACAGGCCTCTTCGAAATCACGTTCCGTCCAGAGGACATGGGGCGCTTCCGCGCGCCGTCGCTGCGCAACGTGGCGGTCACCGGGCCGTACATGCACGATGGCAGCCTGGAGACGCTCTCCGACGTGTTGGACCACTACGCGGCGGGAGGCCGGGCCAGGGCGGTGAACGGCGGACAGCCGAGCCCCCTGCAGAGCGCCTTCGTGCGCGGCTTCGAGCTGACGCCCGAGGAGAAGGCGGACGTCATCGCGTTCCTGGAGTCGCTCACGGACACGGCGTTCCTGACCGACCCACGCTTCGCGGACCCCGCCACCGTGCCGTGAGTCGGTATCGTCATCGGCTGTGATTCAGCCATGGCGATTCCTCATGCGACGGTGGGCGGTGCTGGCGTGCATGGCCCTGCTCATCGCGGGCTGTGCCTCGTCATCGTCCCACGGCGGCACCTGGGGCTATGGCACTGCGGCGGCACGGTCCTCATGGAGGCCATGGGCTGGAGCGTCCCGGAAGGCCGCGGCTGAGTCCCCGGAGGACAAGGGATGGGCCTGTGGCGGTCGCCCCCTGCCGCGAGGCTGGCCCGACCTGGAGCGCAGTGAGCAGCGCCTCGCGCCCTTCCTGGCCTGTGCGTCGCCCGCGGCCTTCGTGGCCATGCAGCGAGGGGTGGACATGCCCCGGCTGGTGGAGTCCCTCGATGCTTGGGATGCCGTCCGGCTGGGGGCGCTGGGGCCGTTGGACGCGAAGGCCTCCAGCATCCTTCAGCGCAAACGCGCGGCCTTCCTCGTCAGCGCTGTCGAGAAGTACGGCCCGCCCCGCGCGGAGGTGTTCGCCCTCTTCATCCTCCACGCCACTTTCGATGATGAGCTGCGCGACCTGATCCAGCGCCTGGCGCGCGACAAGCAGCTCAGGGAGACCCTGGGCGGCATGCCGGCCGTGCGCGAAGAGTTGCTGCGCAGGGGCTTGAAGGTCACGGCGTATCCGGAGCGAGAAGAGCAAGCCGGTGACGTCCTGCGGGGCCTGGGGCGCGCGGGCCGGGACGCGCTGTCCAGCACCGACGTGAGCGCGGGGGCCCGCTACGTGGAGTTCTCCGCGAAGCGTGCGCAATTGCCGCCGCCCTACCAGGAAGCGCTCGACGCGGTGGAGCGGGCCCTGATGGCAGGGCACTTCTCACCGGGCAACGTGGTGCGCGGCGGCTTCGATCACCTGACGTTCGGTGTCCCGATGGGCTTCTTCCACCTGCTCGCGGGAACAGCGCACGGTGCAACGTCCCTGGCGAAAGGCCGGTACGAACAGGCCACGCGAGAGCTGGCACCCGCCGCGCTCATGGTGGCGCTGTACGCGGGAGGCAAAGGCGCACGGGCCTTGCGAGGAGAACGGCCCACCTTCGACGTGGAGGCACTCAAGGCGGCGGTGGAGCGACTGGAGGACCAGCTCGGAGTGAATGCCACGCGGGAGCTGCTGCGTCAGCTCCGAGCGAGCCGGGAAGGCGCCCTCCTCGCCGCCGAGTGGGGAGAAGCCGGAGCGCTGGCGCTGTACGAGGCCCGAGGCAATCCGGCGAAGGCCCAGGCCCTGCTGGCGGAGGCAAGCCGCGAACGCCCGGGAGCCGCACAGAAGAGCACCGGCAGTGGAGTGCAGTCGAAGGACTTCACAGGGGTGCCACCGGAGGTCCTGGAGGCCCGGCTCGCCCAGGTGGAGTGGGAGGCCACGGGCCCCCGGCTGTCCCGTGATGTGTCCTTCCTGAAGGAACATCCACCGGAGCGGGATGCACCACCAGGAGCCGAAGGTCACCCACTCTGGACGGAGTACGTGAGTTATCGCGAGGCAAGGCTCGCGGAACTGGAACAGGGCACGCCCGCGAAGGGGCCTTTGAAATGGGAAGGCTACCTGGACCTGCGCGGGCAGTTCATCCGCGGGCTGATGTTCGAACGAGACATGGTCGCCCGGCTCCGGGCGGATGCGGCACTGCCCCAAGCGCAGCGTCGGTGGCTCCGAGACTTCGATCAGCCGCGAATCGAAACGCACGTGGGCATGACGAAGGCGGACCTGCGCTTCGCGGACGCGCTGGTCATCGAAACGAAGCCACCGCCAAGCCAACCGCCACGCATGGAGACCTTCAGCTTCAAGCGCCGAAACCTCCGTCAGCTTGATCAGGACGCACTGGCGGCCCAAATGAGAGCGGACGCGCGTGCGGCTCTTCGGTATTACGGCGAAACCGTGAACGTCCGCAGACCTGGGCTGGAAGGGCCAGCGCGAATCCGGAAGGTGCGCCTCATCTATGAGGGGGGCAGCCTGAAGCCTGAAAACACAGCCGCTCTGGAGAGAAACCTGGCGGTCCTTCGCGAAGCACTCCCAGGTGTGGAGGTCCAAATCCAATGACGATGGACGGCATCCCCAGGCACATGGCGGACGACTACCTGTACATTTCGTTTGATGGAGCCTGCAACACCCCTGGCGTCCTCGAACGAGAACTCACGCCGTTTCTTGAAGCACTTGAGTCAGGCGCCGGCGAGTGGATGCCTGACATCGTCAGGGGGATACGGCGCCGCAAGTACACACGCGAGGCCGTCGTCAAAGGGTTGGCTGAAGCGCGCGAGGAAAGAAGTACGTCCGTGGGCCTCTATCGCACGAAGGGGGCTGACCTGGACATGTCGCTCCGCCTTCGACTTCCGCCGCTACGACCCAGCCTGGATCTTTCTCTCATGGTGGGGCCGCTCGAACTCTTCGCGCAGGAATCGAGTTGCAAGGGACTCGTGGAGATGGCCCGAACCTGGGCCATCCACTACCCCGTCACCCACGCAACGGCCCACAGTCTCGCGGACAAGGATCTGGCGAACTTCCCTCTCTTCGGCCGCGACCGGGAAACGGCCTATCAGGACGGCTTCGACAAGATCTACGAAGTCTGCTGGCTCAACGTCTTCGGCACGAAGCTGGTGGAGAGCGTAGGCCGAGAGCACATGCGCTCCACCCCTGCCCACCGGGTCGAAGAGCTTCCTGACGGCTCCGTCCTCCTCGTCACCTGGCCCACCGCCGCGGACTTCGCCAGCGAGGCCGCCCGCGTCGCCCAGGCCCGCGCGTGGGTCCACCTCCGGCCGGACCTCGACTTCGACACGGTGATGGCCACCCTCCGCGAACGAAGCGCGACCCTCGCCCCCGTCCAACCCCGCTTCGCTCCGGACATCGCCGCGCTGCTCTCACGTCTCCCCGAATACGCATCTCTGGCCCAGCGCCAGCGGCGCATCGCAGAGCTCAACGCCTACGTCCCGCCAGAGCCGGACGAGTGGCTCCCCCTGGACGCCGCCCTGCATTCAGACGTGGCCGACCCGAAAGCAGCCCTCGATCAGTACGCATACTTCGCGGAACGCCTCGTGGCGCTGCTCCACACGCCGGTGCCCTCCGTCTTCAAGGGGTCCCCAGAATCCCTGACGGACATCGACCTCCACTTCTGGAAGGAGACCTTCCCGGACACTTTCGAACGGCACAACATCGATGCCATCGCGGTCCCCGCCGTGGGTGCCTACCTGGGCGAAGTGCTGGTCAAACACCTGGGCGGCCAATGGCTCCCACGCAAGCAATGGATGGAAGCCCAGGTCCGAGTCGGTGATCGCGTGTGGCTGCCCTTCGCCCGCGCCCACCGCTACATGCGGTCCACCCAGTCCCTGCTGGACCACTCCCTCACCCAGCTCTACCGCGTCGCGGAACGCCACCGGTCCCGCTGAGTCCCACTACCGGGCCGGCGGCTTGAGGTCGTCCGGCAACCGCTCCAACGGGGGACGCTCCAACGCTCCCGGCCGCTCCACACCGGAGGCCGTACCCGCGTCCTCCACGATGGTGCCCGCGTCACTCTGCCCCGTGGGCGAGGGCTTGTCCGAACAGCCAGCGAGAACACCGACACACAACACGAAGAGCCAGTGGCGCATGGTCGCTCCTAGTACTTCACCCAGATGACCGTGCCCGGATGGATTTGAGTGAGCGCGGTGACGCCGGGCTCCTTCTCGATGAGCGCCTGCGTGACGGGATTGAAGCTGTACGCCTGCGTCCCGGACCACACGATGAGCGCGTCCTTGAACACGGTCAGGTCATGCACGTGCTCCTCCACCGTGTACTGGTTCCAGCCCGGCAGCCGCGAGGGCAGCAGGTAGAGCGACGGCGCCGGGTTCTCCGAAGGCGCCGTGCCCGCGTCCCCGTCATGGCTGTGCTCGCCGCCCGCCGTGCTCGTCCACTCCACCACCGTCAGCGCGCCGCCTTGCGTGCTGCACGTCTGCGTCGTGGGGAAGAACAGCGTGGTGAACGGCTTCGAGGGCAGCTTCATGCGCAGCCCCAGGTGGAAGAAGTGCGTGTCCGCCGCCTTCACGTTGCCCGGGGGCCGGGTCCACGTGACCGCCGTCACGTTGCCGGAGGCGTCCTTCTCCACCTCGGCTGTGCCGAACACGGAGTCCACCGGGCGCACATTCGTCACACCCTCCGGAATCTGGACCCGCATCTTGGACGTGTCCGCGCCGTCACAGCCGTGGCTCACCGTGATGTCCGCCTCGAAGGTCGCCCCGGCATACGGAGGCGTGGCCCCCGCCACCGCCGCGTGCGCGAAGGCGGACGAGGACAGCAGCGAACCCGCGACGACACACAGCGGCCCCAGGACAGACTTCATCGGTGACTCCGGGAAGAAAGGAGCATCCCGGATAGCAGCCCCCCGTGGCGCGGCCGCTGCGGTCATTTGTCGCAGCGTCCGCACCGGACATCCTCACGGCAGCGCGATGCGCCCCGGAGCGTCCTGGGTGCCCTGCTCGGTGTGACAGCTGTTGCAGTCCCCGTTGCTCTGCGGCGTGACCATCCTCCGCGACGTGCCATCCGGCCCCACCAGCCGCGCCCGGTACGGCATCGGGAAGGACGGCTGGAGCGACGTGGACATGAAGTTGCCCGCGGAGTTCGGCACCAGCGTGAGCCGCACCTGATCCTCCATGTCCAAAATCTCCACCTTCACGCTCGACGGCGCCACCAGCCGGGCATCACACCCGTCCGCCTCGTGGAGCGTCGGGAACACCGTGCCCATGAAGAAGTACGCCACGGAGGGTGCCTGCCGCAGGTGACAGGTCCGGCAGGCGTAGCCCGGCGCCATGGTGGCCCCGGTGCCGCCCGTCGCCTCGGTCCAGATGCTTCCGCTCGCGCACGTCGTCGGCGCGGGCCCCGGCTCCACGCCCGCGTCCACGTCCAACACCACCGCCATTCCCGGCTCCGCGGAACACCCCAACGCACCGCACAGGAGCAGCGCCTTCCACGTCCACCGCGTCACGTCGCGACTCCATCCCGGCATGGCTCTCACGCTCCCGCGCGGCGTCTACCACGCACGCCAGGTGCCCCCCGTGCGGCAAGAGCGCGCAGGGACATGTCGGACCCACCCCGTATCGTCCTCAATCACTCCACAGACGAATTCAGGTAATTCCATTTTCACTGACAATTCAAAGACACAGTCAGATCCGGCCAATCTCGCCGTGACAAGACGCTCACGGGGAGGCGGACCCATACACTCCGCGTGTTCCCGTCGCATGAACCGATGTGTCACGTTTACACGGACACCGCGCCCATTATCCCGTGAACAGGGGAGGTCCCCGGGTTTCCGACCTTGGGGGTCATTTGAATGTGCCTCCGTTCGCGCGATGAAGTGACTCACGACTCAGACGCTCTCCGAATTCCGTCCCCATGAAATTCGCCTCCTGCCCCGCCCCTGATTCACGCACTCCCCGCCGGGCCCGGGGGCCGGAATGGCGCCAATGTGGGTGGGGGGGGATTGCTCGCGCGCGCGTCAGGCGATACATGCGCGAAACAACGCCCCTTCACGGCGGGTGCTGATTGCGACTGAGCCCTTGAATCCCTGTCTTGCCGGGAGACAGCAGCCCCCCGGCCCCTGAATCCGCGTCTCCGTGCCCCCCGCGCACGGAACACCCCCGCCTCCCAGGAGTCGCGTCATGCCTACTGGAACCACGTCCGGTTCTTCCCCGGTCCCTGACCTTGCGTTTTCCACCCTGGTTGAATTGCTTCGCGTTCGCGCGAGCACCCAGGGAGACCGTCGGGGCTTTACGTTCCTATTGGACGGGGAAACGGATGAAGCGCACCTGACGTACGCGGAGCTGGATCAGAAGGCTCGCGCCATCGCGGCGGCGCTCCAGGCGCGCGGGGCCCAGGGCCAGCGGGCGCTGCTGCTGTATCCGCCGGGGCTGGACTACATCGCCGGGTTCTTCGGCTGTCTGTACGCGGGCGTGATCGCGGTCCCCATCTATCCGCCGGACCCCATGCGCCTGGCGCGCACGCTGCCGCGCCTTCTGGCCATCAGCCAGGACGCGCAGGCCACCATCGCCCTCACCACCGACTTCATCTACGGCATGGGGGAGATGCTCTTCGAGCAGGCGCCGGAGCTGCGGGAGCTGCACTGGATCGCCACGGACACGCTGGACGCGGAGGTCGCCGAAGGCTGGAAGGACCCCGGCGTGGCCACGGACACGCGGGTGTTCCTCCAGTACACGTCCGGCTCCACGTCGTCGCCCAAGGGCGTGGTGCTGACGCACGGCAACCTGCTGCACAACTCAAAGCTGATCCACTCGTGCTTCGGTCACTCGGCGGAGAGCCAGGGCGTCATCTGGCTGCCGCCGTACCACGACATGGGCCTCATCGGCGGCATCCTGCAGCCGTTGTACGGCGGCTTCCCGGTGACGCTGTTCTCGCCGGTGGACTTCCTCAAGCGCCCCATGCGCTGGCTGGAGGCCATCTCCCGCTACAAGGCCACCACGAGCGGCGGTCCCAACTTCGCGTTCGACCTGTGCGTGCGCAAGAGCACGCCGGAGGAGCGCGCGAAGCTGGACCTGAGCCACTGGGACCTGGCCTTCAACGGCGCGGAGCCCATCATGCCGGACACGCTCCGGCGCTTCGCGGAGGCGTTCGGCCCGCAGGGCTTCCGTTCGGAGGCCATCTATCCCTGCTACGGCCTGGCGGAGGGCACGCTCATCGCCTCTGGCGGTGACAAGCGCGAGCTGCCGGTGCAGCGCACCGTGGACGGGGGCGCGCTGAAGGACAACCGCGTGGTGGCGAAGGAGGCGGCGAGCCCCGGCGCCCAGACGCTGGTGGGCTCCGGCCGCAACCTCACGGATCAGCGCCTGGTCATCGCGCATCCGGAGACGGGCGCGCCGCTGCCGGCGGGCCAGGTGGGCGAGATCCGCGTCGCCGGCCCCAGCATCGCGCAGGGCTACTGGGGCCGCGAGGAGCAGACGCGCACCACCTTCCAGCAGCCGCTGGCCGGCACGGGGGACCCGACGCCGTTCCTGCGCACGGGCGACCTGGGCTTCCTCGCGGACGGCGAGCTGTTCGTCACCGGCCGTCTGAAGGACCTGATCATCATCCGCGGGCGCAACCACTACCCGCAGGACATCGAGCGCACGGTGGAGTCCGCCCACCCCGCCATCCGCCCCGGCTGCACGGCGGCGTTCTCCATCGAGCAGGATGACGAGGAGCGCCTGATCGTCGTGACGGAGGTGGACCGCCGCGCGGTGGAGCGCGACGGCGTGGACCTGGACGCGCTGGCGCAGGGCATCCGGCAGGCGGTCGCGGCCGGGCACGACCTGCAGGCCCAGGGCGTGGTGCTGCTGGGGCCGGGCGCCATCCCGAAGACGTCCAGCGGCAAGATCCAGCGCTTCGCCACCCGCGCGGAGTACGTCGCGGACACGCTGGAGGCGCTGCACAAGAGCGTCCTCGCCGCCGCGCCCGTCCCCGCGCCCGAGGCCGTGAAGACCGCCGCCCCGGAAGCCGCCGCCGCGCCCGCGCCCGTGGGCCCGGACACCAGCATGCTGCAGAAGATGCTGGCGGTGGTGACGGACGCCACCGCGCGCCGGGCCATGGTGGCGGTGTTCCTCCAGGAGCAGGCCGCGCAGGTGCTGCGGCTGCCCACCGCGCAGGTGGACGTGCAGAAGCCGCTGCATGCCTACGGCGTGGACTCGCTGATGGCGGTGGACTTCAAGAGCGCGGTGGACGCGGGGCTGGGCATCGACCTGCCGCTGTCGGACGTGCTCCAGGGCGTGTCGCTGTCGAAGCTGGCGGAGGTCGTGGTGACGCTGATGTCGGCGCCCCCGTCCCAGCAGGCCTCGAACGCGGTGGCCGCTTCGTCCGCCACGGGTGACGCGCCCCTGTCCGGTGGACAGCAGGCGCTGTGGTTCATGCACCAGCTCGCGCCGGAGAGCGCCGCCTACCACGTGCCCGTCGCCGTGCGCGTGCGCGCGGGGCTGGACGCCAACGCCCTGAAGGGTGCCTTCGAAGCGCTGGTGGCCCGCCACCCTGCCCTGCGCACCACGTTCGTCATGGCGGCCACCGGCCCCGTGCAGCGCGTGCACGCGGAGCTGCCGCTGGACTTCACCACCACGGACGCGAAGGGCTGGAGCGACGCGCAGGTGGCGGAGCACCTGTCCGCCGAGGCCCGCCGCCCGTTCGACCTGGAGAAGGGTCCTCTCCTGCGCGTGCGGCTGGTGTCGCGGTCCGCGGAGGACCACGCGCTGCTCATCGCGATGCACCACATCGTCACCGACTTCTGGTCGCTGGCGGTGATGGCGGAGGAGCTGGACGCGCTCTACCCGGCGCTGAAGCTGGGCAAGCGGCCCTCGCTGGCGCAGCCCGCGCGCACCTACGCGGACTACGCGCGCTGGCAGTCGGAGATGCTCACCGGGGCTCGCGGCCAGGCGCTGGAGAAGTACTGGCGCGAGCAGCTGTCCGGCACGCTGCCGGTGCTGGACCTGCCCACGGACCACCCGCGTCCCCCGGCGCAGACCTTCAACGGCCGCGTCCACACCACGCGGCTGGACGCGAGCGTCGCGAGCGCGGTGAAGACGCTGGCGCGTGACCACGGCGCCACGCCGAACATGGTGCTCCAGACGGCGTTCCAGGTGCTCCTGCACCGTTACACCGGCCAGCAGGACTTCACGCTGGGCGTGGTGAGCGCGGGCCGCGGACGCGCGGAGCTGGCGGGCATCACGGGCTACTTCGTCAACCCGCTGGTGGTGCGCACGCGGCCGTCCCCCACGCTGTCCTTCACGGACTACCTGGCCCAGACGCGCCAGACGATGCTGGGCGCGCTGGAGCACCAGGACTACCCCTTCAGCGCGCTCGTGGACCGGCTGCAGCCGGTGCGTGACCAGAGCCGCTCGCCGCTGTTCCAGGTGATGTTCGTCTACCAGCGTGCCTCCAAGCTGGACGAGCGCGGCCTCACGCCCTTCGCCCTGGACATCCCGGGCGCGAAGTCCACCGTGGCGGGCCTGCCCATCGAGTCGCTGGTCCTGTCGCACGGCGGCGCGCAGTTCGACCTCACGCTCACCATGGGCGAGGCGGACGGCGAGCTGGTGGCCTCCTTCGAGTACAACACCGACCTCTTCGAGGCCGGCACCATCGAGCGCATGGCCGGGCACCTGGCCACGCTCCTGTCCGGCATCGCCGCGCAGCCGGGCCACGCGCTCGCGGGGCTGCCGCTGCTCACGCAGGCCGAACAGCAGCAACTGCTGGAGACCTGGAAGGGTCCTCGCGTTCCGCTCACGCAGGCGGACATGCTCCCTGCCCTCTTCGCGGCGCAGGTGGCGCGCACGCCGGACAACGTCGCGGTCCTCTTCAAGGACGCACAGCTCACCTACCGTGAGCTGGATGCGCGCGCGGGGCAGCTGGCCGCGTGGCTGCGCGGCGCGGGCGTGAAGCCGGGCGACATCGTCGGCATCTGCCTGGAGCGCTCCGTGGAGACGCTCGTGTCCGTGCTGGCGGTGATGGCCGCGGGTGCGGCGTACGTGCCCATCGACCCGGCCTATCCCTCCGAGCGTGTGGCCTTCATCCTGGGCGACACGCAGGCGCCGGTGCTGATCACCCAGTCGTGGCTCCAGCGCACACTGCCCTCCGGCACGTCCGCGCGCACGCTGTTCGTGGACCAGCCGCTGGACGGTGCGCTGTCCTCCGCGCCCGCCGCGACGGTGGCGGCCGGGGACCTGGCGTGCCTCGTCTACACCTCCGGCTCCACCGGCCAGCCCAAGGGCGTGATGCTGGAGCACGGGGGCCTCGCGAACCTGGTGCGCTCGTTCGTGGAGTCCTACGCGCCTGGCGCGACGGACCGGATGCTGCCGCTCACGTCGGTGGCCTCCGCCAGCTTCGTGGGCGAAATCCTCCCGCTCCTGTGCACGGGTGGCGCGCTGGTGCTGCCCACCGAGGAGGAGATCCTCGACCAGGAGAAGCTGTTCCAGCTGATCACCCGCCACACCGTCACCATCGTGAGCACGGTGCCCGCGGTCATCGCCGGGCTCAACGCGCGCCTGGAGCAACTGCCGCCGCTCAAGCTGGTGCTCTCCGGCGGCGAGGCGCTGGTGGCCAGCGACGTGGAGAAGCTGCTCGCCACGGTTCCGGTGGTGAACGGCTACGGCCTCACGGAGACCACCGTGTGCTCCACCTACCACCGCATGGCGGTGGAGGACCTCCAGGGCCACGCGTGGGTGCCCATCGGCCGGCCCGTCATCAACACGGACGTGTACGTGCTGGACGCGGAGCGCAACCTGCTGCCCGTGGGCGTCGCCGGTGAGCTGTACGTGGGCGGCCTGGGCGTGGCGCGCGGGTACTGGAAGCGGCCGGAGCTGACCACGGAGCGCTTCGTCGCGAACCCGTTCGCCTCCGACAAGGGCGAGCGCCTGTACCGCACGGGCGACCGCGCGCGCTGGCTGCCGGACGGCGTGCTCACGTTCCTGTCCCGCGCGGATGATCAGGTGAAGATCCGCGGTTTCCGCATCGAGCTGGGTGAGGTGGAGGCCGCCGTGCGCCGCCACCCGGCCGTGAAGGACGCGTTCCTGATGGCGCGCGAGGATTCGCCCGGCGACAAGCGCCTGGTGGCCTACATGGTGCTGGGCGAGCCCGCGCCCACGCACTCGGACCTGAACAGCTTCCTCGCGGAAGGGCTGCCGCCGTACATGCTGCCGTCCGCGTACGTGCCGCTGGCCGCGCTGCCCCTGTCGCCCAACGGCAAGGTGGATGCGAAGGCGCTGCCCGCGCCGGAAGGGGCGCGCCTTGCGTCCGGCGTCGCCTACGCCCAGCCGCAGAGCGCGGTGGAGCGCAGCGTGGCCGCCATCTGGGCGGCGGTGCTGAAGGTGGAGCGCGTCGGCCTCAACGACAACTTCTTCGAGCTGGGTGGCAACTCGCTGCTCATCGCGCAGGCCCACCGGCGGCTGAAGGAAGAGCTGGGCGCGGACCTGGCGCTGGTGGACATGTTCAAGTTCACCACGGTGAGCGCACTGGCCCAGCACCTGGCGAACAAGGGCGAGGACTCGGGCGCGGCCTCCCAGAAGATCAAGGACGAGGCGGAGCGCCGCCGGGCCGCCCAGGCGCGGCGTCAGCAGGCGCGCGGCCGTGGCAAGTAACCAACGACTTTCAGACACACCCCCAGGTTTCGAAGGACGGCTTCATGAGCACTGACACTCCCGAAGTGGATGGCATCGCGGTCATCGGCCTGGGTGGCCGCCTGCCCGGTGCGAAGACCATCTCCGAGTTCTGGAAGAACCTCACCGGCGGCGTGGAGAGCATCACGTTCTTCACCGATGAGGAGCTCATCGCCGAGGGCGCCGACCCCGCGATGGTGCGCGCGCCCAACTACGTGAAGGCCCGAGGCACGCTGGGCGACACGGATCAGTTCGACGCGGCCTTCTTCGGGATGAACCCCCGCGAGGCCGCGCTGATGGACCCGCAGCACCGCGTCTTCCTGGAGTGCGCGTGGGAGGCCATGGAGAGCGCCGGCTACAGCCCGGAGCGCCAGCCCGGCCGCGTGGGCGTGTTCGGCGGCATGAGCATGAACACGTACCTGCTCTCCAACCTGTACTCGCACCTGGCGCACGTCGCGTCGGTGGAGAGCCTCCAGGCGTCCATCGGCAACGACAAGGACAGCCTCACGACCGAAGTGGCGTACCGCATGGACCTGAAGGGCCCGGCCGTCACGGTCCAGTCCTCGTCCTCCACGTCGCTCACGTGCATCCACTACGCCTGCCAGAGCCTCCTGTCGTTCGAGTGCGACATGGCGCTGGCCGGTGGCGTGTCCATCCACTTCCCGGAGAAGGCGGGCTACCTGTACCACGAGGGTGGCACCACGGCGCCGGACGGCCACTGCCACACCTTCGACGCGGAGGCCGCGGGCTTCGTCGCCGGCCACGGCGCGGCGGTGGTCGCGCTCAAGCGCCTGTCGGACGCGCTCAAGGACGGTGACACCGTCTACGCGGTGGTGCGCGGCTCGGCGGTGAACAACGACGGCTCGCAGAAGGTCAGCTACATGGCCCCGGCCGTCGCGGGCCAGGCGGAGGTCATCGCGCTGGCGCAGGCCGTCGCGGGCGTGGATCCGGACTCCATCGGCTACGTGGAGGCGCACGGCACGGCGACCAAGGTCGGTGACCCGATCGAGGTCGCGGCGCTCACGCAGGCCTTCCGCCAGGGCACGGACAAGAAGAACTTCTGCGCGCTGGGCTCGGTGAAGAGCAACATCGGTCACCTGGACTCGGCGGCGGGCGCGGTGGGCTTCATCAAGGCGGCCCTCACGCTGCACCACAAGGTGATTCCGCCCAGCCTCAACTTCAAGACGCCCAACCCCGCGTGCGACTTCCCCAACAGCCCGTTCTACGTGAACACGGAGCTGCGCGACTTCCCTCGCGGTGAGACGCCGCGCCGCGCGGGCGTCACGTCGCTGGGTATGGGCGGCACCAACGCGCACGCCATCCTGGAGGAGGCGCCGGAGCTGCCCGCCACCGACAAGGCCCGGCTGCCCGCGCAGGTGGTGCTGCTGTCCGCGCGCACGGAGAACTCGCTGGAGGTCGCCACCGACCGGCTGGCCGCGCATCTGCGCGAGAACCCGGACGTGGACCTGGCGGACGTGGCGTACACGCTACAGCTGGGCCGCAAGCGCTTCGGCAAGCGCCGCGCGGTGGTGGCTCGCACCACGGCGGAGCTGGCCTCCGCGCTGGCGGAGCGCACTCCGGGCCGCGTCTTCAGCGGCAGCGCGGAGAACAGCGGCCGTCCGGTGATGTTCATGTTCTCCGGGCAGGGCTCGCAGTACGTGGACATGGGCCGCGAGCTGTACGAGACGGAAGTGCTCTTCCGCGCCCAGGTGGACACCTGCGCGGAGAAGCTCAAGCCGCACCTGGGCCTGGACCTGCGCACGGTGCTGTACCCGGCCGCGGAGTCGCGCGAGCTGGCGTCGGAGCGCCTCAAGCAGACGGGCCTCACGCAGCCCGCGCTGTTCGTCATCGAGTACGCGCTCGCGAAGCTCTGGGAGTCGTGGGGCGTGACGCCTCACGCGATGGTGGGCCACAGCATCGGTGAGTACGTGGCCGCGTGCCTCGCGGGCGTCTTCACCCTGGACGACGCGCTGGCGCTGGTGGCCGCGCGCGGCCGGCTGATGCAGTCGCTGCCCGCGGGCTCCATGCTCGCGGTGTCCCTGCCGGAAGAGCACGTCACGCCGATGCTGCCGGAGGGCCTGTCCGTGGCGGCGGTGAACAGCCCGGCCACGTGCGTGGTCGCCGGCCCCACGCCGCTCATCGACGCGTTCGTGGAGACGCTGAAGCTCCAGGGCCTGGCGTCCTCGCGGCTGCACACGTCGCACGCGTTCCACTCCGCGATGATGGACCCCATCCTGGACGCCTTCCGCGAGGCGGTGCGCAAGGTGGCCCGGAAGGCGCCGACGAAGCCCTACCTGTCCAATGTCACCGGCACCTGGGTGACGGCCGAGCAGGCCACGAGCCCCGACTACTGGGCGAAGCACCTGCGCGGCGCGGTGCGCTTCGCGGACGGCGTGGCGGAGCTGCTCAAGGAGTCCGATGCCATCCTGCTGGAGGTGGGCCCGGGCAACACGCTCGTCACCCTGGCGCGGCAGCACCCGGACAAGGGCGCGAAGCACGCGCTGATCAACTCGCTGCGCCACCCGAAGGAGCAGGTCGCGGACCTGGACCACGTGCTGGCCACGCTGGGCCGGCTGTGGCTGGAGGGCGTGGAAGCGGACTGGGACGCGTTCCGTGGCGGGGAGAAGCGCCGCCGCATCGCGCTGCCCACGTCCCCCTTCGAGCGTCAGCGCCACTGGGTGGACCCGCGCAAGGATACCGCCGCAGACGGCGAGCGCGCCGAGTGGGCGTCCGCGGATCAGAAGCAGCCCGTGGCCCGCTGGTTCTACCTGCCGTCGTGGCAGCGCGCGCTGCCGTCGCCGCAGGGCACCTGGAGCGAGAAGAAGGCCACCTGGTGGCTGCTGCTCCCGGACGACTCCAACGAAGGCCTGGGCGCGCGGCTCGCGCTCAAGCTGGGCGAGGCCGGCCAGGACGTGGTGCGCATCACCCCGGCCGCCGTCACCGCGAAGCACGACGAGCACCACTGGTCGCTCGCGCTGGGCGGCGAGGCCACGGTGCTGGAGGCGCTCACCGCGCAGGGCCGCGCCCCGGACCACGTGTTGCACCTGGGCACGCTGGGCCTGGGTGACGCGCACGGCGAGGCGGACTTCGAGTCCGCGCTGGGCAAGGGCTTCCTGGGGCTCTTGTCCCTGGCGCAGGCCCTGGGCCGTCAGCCGGGCACGCGTCCCGTGTCGTTGGTCGCGGTGACCAACCGCATGCAGGCGCTGGGCGACGAGGCGCCGAACCCGGAGCTGGCCACGGTGCTGGGCCCGGTGCGCGTCATCCCGCAGGAGTACGGCCACCTGTCCGCGAAGGCCGTGGACGTGCGCCTGCCTGCGTCCGGCAGCTGGCAGGAGACGGCGCTGGTGGAGGCCCTGCTGTCCGAGGCCGCCACGCCGTCCAAGCTGGAGACCGTCATCGCATACCGGGGCGGCGCCCGCTGGGTGCAGCACTTCGAGCACGTGCCGGCGGACGCGCCGCGCACGGCCCAACTGCCGCTGCGCGACGGGGGCGTGTACCTGCTCATCGGCGGCTTCGGCACGCTGGGCTTCTCCCACGCGAAGTCGCTGGCGAAGCGCGCCAAGGCGAAGCTGGTGCTCGCGGGCCGCACTGCGCTGCCGGAGCGCTCTCAGTGGGACGCGCACCTGTCCGCGCATGGCGAGGACGACGCCGTCTCCCGCCGCATCCGTCAGGTGCGGGAGCTGGAGGCGCTGGGTGCCGAGGTGCACACCGTGTCCGTGGACGCGGGCAACAAGGTCCAGGTGAAGGAGGCCGTGGACGCGGCGCTGACGCACTTCGGCGCGCTGCACGGCGTGGTCTTCGCGGCGGGTGACGTGGGCCAGGCGCTCTTCCGCGCCATCCCGGACACGCGCCCCGAGGACGTGCGCGACACCTTCCACGGCCGCGTGCGCGGGCTGTACGCGCTGGAGGAGGCGGTGCGCGGACGCTCGCTGGACTTCTGCGTGCTGTCGTCGTCGCTGGCGGCGGTGCTGGGCGGTCTGGGGCTCGCGTCGTACTCGGCGGCCACGTCCTTCATGGACGCGTTCGCCACGAAGCAGGCGCAGACGTCGCCGGTGCCGTGGATGAGCGTGGGCTGGGACGCGTGGCAGTACGAGTCCCGCGCGGGCGGCGCGCAGAGCCCGTTCGGCGCGCTGGCCATCACGGCTTCCGAAGGCGAGGACGCCTTCGAGCAGCTCTTCCAGCTGGGCGCCGTGTCGCACGTGGCCGTGTCCACGAGCAACCTGCGCGCCCGCGCTCGCAAGTGGGCCCAGCCGGCCGCCGCGCAGGAGAAGGCGGAGGCGAAGCAGGAGGCGGGTTCTTCCCTGGGCACCACGCCCCGGCCCGCGCTCCAGAACGCCTACGTGCCGCCGCGTGACGAGCTGGAGGAGAAGATTGCCCGCCTCTGGCAGACGACGCTGGGCATCGACCAGGTCGGCGTGCACGACAACTTCTTCGAGCTGGGTGGCAACTCGCTCGTCGGCGTGAAGCTGATTGCCCGCGTGCGCGAGCAGTTCGGCGTCGCGCTGCCGGCCGTCACCCTCTACGAAGGCCCCACCGTGGGGGCGCTGGCCAAGCTGCTCAAGGCCGCCAGCGGCAGCGAGGACACGGAAGCCGCGCCCGAGGAGACCGAGGCGCTCAGCCGCGGGGAGCGCCGCCGTGCGCGCCGCGCGAACCGCCGGGGCGACAGCGCCTCCGACGAGGAGTAGCCGTCCCCTCCCCCACCTTTCGAAGCCCGAGCACACCCCATGTCCGCTGAATCGAACATCGACGCGCAGGCCATTGCCATCGTCGGCATGGCCGGACGTTTCCCCGGCGCTCCCGACCTGGACTCCTTCTGGAAGAACCTGCGCGAAGGCGTGGAGTCCATCCAGCCCGTCCCCGACGCGGAGCTGGAGAAGCTGGGCGTGGACCCCGTCCTGCGCAAGGACCCTCGCCACGTGAAGGCCAGCGCAGCCCTGGCCGGCATGGAGCTGTTCGACGCGGGCTTCTTCGGCTTCACGCCCCGCGAGGCGGAGCTGATGGATCCGCAGCACCGCGTCTTCCTGGAGTGCGCCTGGGAGGCGCTGGAGAAGGCGGGCCACACGCCGGAGGGCTTCGACGGCTCCATCGGCGTGTTCGCGGGCGCGGCCACCAACACGTACCTGGTGTTCCACCTGGTCCCCAACTTCGACCAGCTGAGCGGCATGGACCAGGTGCAGGTGGACGTGAACAACGGCGGCGACTTCCTGGCCACCCGCGTCGCGTACAAGCTCAACCTGCGCGGCCCCAGCTACTCCATCACCAGCGCGTGCTCCACGTCGCTCGTGGCCACGCACGCGGCCTGCCAGAGCCTCTTGAATGAAGAGTGCGACATGGCGCTGGCCGGTGGCGTGTCCGTGCACGTGAAGCACCCGGAGGGCTACCCCTTCGTGCCCGGCGGCATCGTGTCCCCGGACGGCCACTGCCGCGCGTTCGACGCGAAGGCGGAGGGCACGGTCTTCGGCAGCGGCGTGGGAGTGGTGGTGCTCAAGCGGCTGGCGGACGCGATTGAAGACGGCGACCACATCCACGCCATCATCAAGGGCAGCGCCATCAACAACGACGGCGCGCTGAAGGTGGGCTTCACCGCCCCCAGCGTGGAGGGCCAGGCCACCGTCATCACCGAGGCCCTGGGCGCGGCGGGCGTGGCGCCGGAGACCATCGGCTACCTGGAGGCGCACGGCACCGGCACGAAGATGGGTGACCCCATCGAGGTGCGCGCGCTCAACAAGGCGTTCAAGTTCCGCTCGGCGGCGGCGAAGGCCAACCCGCCGAAGATTCCGGTGGGCTCGCTCAAGAGCAACATTGGCCACCTGGCCAACGCGGCCGGCGTGTCCAGCCTCATCAAGGCGGTGATGGCGCTGGAGAACCGGCAGATTCCGCCCAGCCTCCACGTGACGGAGGTGAACCCGGAGATTCCGTTCTCGGGCGGCCCGTTCTTCGTCAACACGAAGCTCGCCGACTGGCAGGCGAATCCCAAGCACCCGCGCCGCGCGGGCGTGAGCTCCTTCGGCGTGGGCGGCACCAACGCGCACATCGTGCTGGAGGAGGCCCCGGCCCTTCCGGCGTCCGGCGCGTCCCGCCCGGCGCAACTCCTGGTGCTGTCCGCGAAGAGCGATGCGGCGCTGGATGCGGCGACAAAGAACCTGGCCGCGCACCTGAAGGCGCACCCCGCGCAGGCGCTGGCGGACGTGGCCTTCACGCTCCAGACGGGCCGTCAGGCCATGGCGAAGCGGCGCGTGCTGGTGTGCCGCGACCGCGATGACGCACTGGCCGCGCTGGAGGTGGAGGACGGCCCGCGCCTGTGGACGAACACGCCGGACGTGCACGAGCGGCCGGTGGCCTTCCTGTTCCCCGGACAGGGCTCGCAGTACGTGGGCATGGCGCGCGACCTGTACGCGTCCGAGCCGACCTTCAAGCGGCACCTGGACGCGTGCGCGGACAAGCTGACGCCGCACCTGGGCCTGGACCTGCGCACGGTCCTCTTCCCGGAAGCCTCCAAGGCGGAAGCCGCGACGCAGGCGCTGACGCGCACGGAGCTGACGCAGCCCGCGCTCTTCGCCGTGGAGTACGCGCTGGCGAAGCTGTGGATGGCCTGGGGCGTGAAGCCCTCCGCGATGCTGGGTCACAGCATCGGGGAGTACGTGGCCGCGTGCCTCGCGGGCGTGTTCAGCCTGGACGACGCGCTGGCGCTGGTGGCCGCGCGCGGCAAGCTGATGCAGGGGCTGCCCTCGGGCGCCATGCTGTCCGCGAAGCTGGAGGAGTCCGCGCTCAAGCCGCTGCTCCCCGCGAACGTCAGCGTGGCGGCGGTGAACGCGCCGGGATTCACCGTCGTGGCGGGCCCCACCGACGCTGTGGACGCGCTCCAGGCGAAGCTGGAGGCGCAGGGCGTGGAGGTGTCGCGGCTGCACACGTCGCACGCGTTCCACTCCGCGATGATGGACCCCATCCTCGCGACCTTCACCGCGCGCGTGCGCCAGGTGAAGCTCAACGCCCCCACCCTGCCCTTCCTGTCCAACGTGACGGGCACCTGGATTGAAGCGGCGCAGGCGACGGACCCGGGCTACTGGGCCACGCACCTGCGTCAGGCCGTGCGCTTCTCCGCGGGCCTTCAGGAGCTGTCACGCAAGTGGCCCCAGGCGGCCCTGCTGGAGGTGGGCCCCGGCACGGTGCTCACCACGCTGGCGAAGCAGCAGCCGGGCGCGGAAGCGCGCGTGCTCATCTCCTCCACGCGCCACCCGCGCGAGCAGGCGCCGGACCTCCAGGTGCTGCTGAGCGCGCTGGGCCGGCTGTGGCTCAACGGCGTGACGGTGGATTGGAAGGGCTTCGCGGGCAACGAGCAGCGCCGCCGCGTGCCGCTGCCCACCTACCCCTTCCAGCGTGAGCGCTACTGGATCGATGCGAAGCCGCTGGGCGGTGGGGCCCGGACGGATGCGCCCGCGTCGCTGGCGAAGCGCCCGGACGTGGCGGACTGGTTCTACGCGCCGTCGTGGAAGCTGTCCCCTCTGCCCAAGGCGAAGGACGCGGCGGGCAAGGGCTGGCTGGTGCTCGCGGACGACACCGGCGTGGCGGAGGCACTGGCGCCGAAGCTGGGCGGAGACGTCTTCCGCGTCGTCCCCGGCGCGCGCTTCGAGCAGCGTCCGGACGGCACGTTCACGGTGGACCCCGCGCGCCGCGAGGACTTCTGCTCGGTGCTGGAGGCGCTGAAGAAGCAGGGCCGCGCGTTCTCCAACGTGGTGCACCTGTGGGGCCTGTCGCACGAGCCCGCGTCCCAGGAGAAGGCGCTGGACCTGGGCTTCCACAGCCAGCTGTTCCTCGCTCGCGCCCTGAGCGAGACGGGCCACCTGGAGCCGCTCACCTGGTCCGTGGTGACCAGCCGCTCCGCCCGCGTGGAGCAGGCGGACGTGCAGTTGCCGGAGCAGGCCCTGCTGGTGGGCCCCTCGCGCGTGCTGCCGCAGGAGTACCCGAACCTCTCCTGCCGCTTCGTGGACATGGTGCCCAGCGACGCGGGCGCGGTCGTGGACCGGCTGGCCGCGGAGCTGGGTGCCGAACCGCGTGACGCGGTGGTGGCCCTGCGTGGCCGCCAGCGCTGGGTGCAGACCTTCGAGCCCGTGCGCCTGGAGGCGGCCGGCGCGGAGGTGCTGCGCGACGGCGGCGCGTACCTCATCACCGACGGCCTCACCGGCATCGGCCATGCGCTGGCGTCCGAGCTGGCCACGGTGCACCAGGCGAAGCTGACGCTGGTGGAGACGCCGGACTTCCCCAGCCGCGGCCAGTGGACGGCGTGGGTGGAGAAGCACGGCGTGCAGGACGCGGTGTCCCGCCGCATCCAGCGCGCACTGGCCCTGGAGCGCACCGGTGTGGAGATGCTGGTGCTGCCGGCGTCCCTCACCGACGTGGAGTCCATGCGCGGCGTGGTGGACGCGGCGGTGGCGCGCTTCGGCCAGATCGACGGCGTCATCCACGCGGCGGGCGGCATGCAGGGCGCCACGCTGGGCACCATCGCGGAGACGGGCCCGGACGAGTGCGCCTGGCACTTCCGCCCGCAGGTGCACGGCGTGCGCGTGCTGGAAGAGGTGCTCCCGAAGGAAGGCCCCGCGTTCTGCCTCCTCGTGTCGTCGCTGTCGTCCGTGCTGGGTGGCCTGGGGCAGGTGGCGCAGGCCTCCGCCAGCGCCTTCATGGACGCGTTCGCCGAAGCGCGCACGGAGGGCTTCGCCTACCCGTGGCTGAGCGTGGACTGGGACGCGTGGCAGTTCGCGGACGCGCAGGCCATGGCGGAGCTGTCCCCCACGCTGGCCCAGTTCGCCATCCAGCCCGCCGAAGGCCTTGAGGCGCTGCGCCGCGCGCTGTCGCATGGCGAGAGCGGCCGGCTCGCGGTCTCCACGGGTGACCTGGCCGCGCGCCGCCGTCAGGGACCTCGGGCCGCGAAGGCGGAGAAGGGCAAGAAGGATGCGGCGAAGGGCAACAAGCACGCGCGCCCCTCCATCCTCACGCCCTACGCCGCGCCTCGCACGGAGCTGGAGAAGACCGTCGCGGGCATCTGGGAGCAGGTGCTGGGCATCGACGGCATCGGCATCAACGACAACTTCTTCGAGCTGGGCGGCCACTCGCTGCTGGCCACGCAGCTGCGCAACCACATCCACGCGGTGCTGAAGGTGGACCTGTCGCTGCGCGGCCTCTTCGAGACGCCCACCGTCGCGGGCGTCGCCGGACGCGTGGAGCAGGAGCTGGGCAAGCGCGCGGCCTCCACGGAGAAGCCCATCACGGAGCGCCTGCGCACCGCGTTCCCCACCGAGCGCCCCGCCCTGCTCACCGAGTACCTGCGCCACCACATCTCCGAGGGCTTGCGCATCCCCCAGGACCAACTGCCCGCCGACGGCAGCCTCAAGGGCTACGACCTGCACGCGCTGGGCGCGGAGCTGGAGTACGACCTGCGGCAGGACTTCAAGTTCCAGCTCTATCCGCACGAGGTGCAGGCGCATCCGTCCATCCCGGAGCTGTCCAAGTACCTGCTGGTGGAGATGGACCGGCTCCAGGACCCGCAGCGCTTCGCGGAGAACAAGCCGCTGTCCGCGTATCCGCTGAAGCCTTATCGAGCCCAGACGTCCGGTGTGCAGCGCACCAACACGGCGAAGAAGAACCCGCCCATGGTGTTCGTGCACTCCAGCCCGCGCGCGGGCTCCACGCTGTTCCGCGTGATGCTCGCGGGCCACCCCCGGCTGTTCTGCCCGCCGGAAGTGAACCTGCTCTTCTTCGAGGGCATGCGCGAGTGGCGCGAGAACATCGGCTTCGGCTCCGAGATGGAGTGGACCACGGGCGGCCTGCAGTGGGCGCTCATGGAGCTGGAGAAGCTGGACTCGCCCGCCGGCGCTGCGCTGGTGGACCGGCTGGTCGCGGATGACGTGTCCGCGCAGGACGTCTACCGCCGCCTCCAGGAGAGGTCCGCGCCCCGGCTGCTCGTGGACAAGACGCCCACGTACGCCATGGACGTGGAGACGCTGGAGCGCGCGGAGCGGATGTTCGAGGGCAACAAGTACATCTACCTCTACCGCCACCCGCTCCCGGTGATGGAGTCCATCCTCCGGATGCGCTTCGACCGCCTCTTCGCCGCCGGCCTCTTCGGCGACGCGGACGTGGATCCCTACGTGGTGGCGGAGACGGTGTGGGCGCTGTCCAACCGGAACCTGCTCAACTTCTTCGACGGCATCGGCCGCGAGCGCTGCCACTGGGTGCGCTACGAGGACCTGGTCGCGGACCCCACGAAGGTGATGACCGGCGTGGCCCAGTTCCTGGGGCTCGAGTTCGACGAGCGCATGGTCCAGCCGTACGACGGCAAGAAGGACCGCATGATGGGCGGCCTGGGGGACCCGAACATCCTCCAGCACCAGGGCATCGAGAAGAAGATGGGCGAGTCCTGGAAGCGCATCAAGTGGCCCCGCCCGTTCGACGCCTCCACCCACGCGGTGATTGAGCGGCTGGGCTACTCCGTGGAGGGCGCCACGCCCACGCAGCCCCTGGTGCCCGCGCAGCCGGTGGCCACGCCCGCCGCGAAGCAGAAGGTGACCGCGGCGGAGGCGGAGAAGTTGCTGGAGAACATGGACCAGCTGTCGGACGAACAGGTGGCGGAGCTGCTCGCGGTGATGGAAGACGCAGGCGGCGGTGACGGTGGTGACAGCAGCAGCAGCGAGGACGCGGCCTGAACATGACGCCCGAAGAGAAGCGAGCACGCCTGGCCCAGCTCCTGAAGGACAAGTCGCGCCCTGCCTCGAAGCAGGCGCCCCTGTCCTTCGCGCAGGAGCGGATGTGGTTCCTGGACAAGTGGAGCCCCGGCAGCGCGGCCTTCCACATGCCCACCGCGGTGCGCCTGACGGGCACCGTGGACACGGACGCGCTGCGCCGCGCCCTGGCGCTGCTGGTGGAGCGGCACGACACGCTGCGCACCACCTTCCAGGAACGCGAAGGCGGCGCCGTGCAGGTCATCGCCTCCACGGGTGAGGTGCCGCTGGAAGTCATGGACCTCCAGGGGCTGCCGGTGACCGAGCGCGAGGCCGAAGCCCAGCGGCGCGTGGTCACGCTCGCGCAGCAGCCGTTCAGCCTGGAGCAGGGGCCGCTGTTGCGCGCGGTGCTGATGCTCCTGGGCAACGGTGAGCAGGTGCTGCTGGTGGATCAGCACCACATCGTCTCCGACGGCTGGTCCATGGGCGTGCTCGTGCACGAGCTGGCCATGCTGTACCGCGCGTGCCTGGAGGGCCAGCCCTCGCCGCTCAAGCCCCTGCCCCTGCAGTACGCGGACTGGGCGGCGTGGCAGAAGGAATGGCTCCAGGGCGCGGAGCTGGAGCGCCAGCTCACCTACTGGAAGAACCGCCTCAACCCGAACGCGCTCCTGGAGCTGCCGCAGGACAAGCCGCGTCCGGCGCTGATGAGCTCCAAGGGCGAGCGGCAGGTGATGCACCTGTCCCCCGCCCTCACCCAGGCGCTCAAGGCGCTGGGCCAGCGCGAGGGCCGCACGCTCTTCGTCACGCTGCTGTCCGCGTTCAACGTGCTCCTGTCCCGATACACCGGGCAGGACGACATCGTGGTGGGCACGCCCATCGCGGGCCGTCCGCGCGCGGAGGTGGAGGGGCTCATCGGCCTGTTCGTGAACATGCTGGCGCTGCGCTCGGACCTGTCCGGCAAGCCCACGTTCAAGGAGCTGCTGAACCGCGTGCACGAGTCCACGCTGGACGCGTACGCGCACCAGGACATCCCCTTCGAGCGGCTGGTGGATGCGCTCAAGCCGGAGCGGCACCTCAGCCACTCGCCCATCTTCCAGGTGATGTTCGTCCTGCAGAACGCGCCCATGCCGGCCCTGGAGGCCCCGGGCGTGGTGATGGAGGCGAAGCCGGTGGACACCGGCACGACGAAGTACGACCTGTCGCTCCTGCTGGTGGACCTGCCGCAGGGCCTGCGCGTCATCGCCGAGTACAGCACCGACCTCTTCGAGCGCTCCACGGCGGAGCGGCTCCTGGGCCACTACCTGACGCTGCTCGAAGGCATCGTCGCGCAGCCGGACGTGCCCATCTCCCGCCTGCCGCTCTTGCCCGATGCCGAGCGCCAGCGCGTGCTGAAGGACTGGAACGACACCGCCGTCACGCACCCGAAGGACGCGACGCTCACGTCGCTCATCGAGGCGCAGGTGGCGCGCACGCCGGACGCCGTCGCCCTGGAGTTCGAGGGCAACCGCCTCACCTACCGCGAGCTGGACGCCCGCGCGAACCAGCTGGCGCACGCGCTGCGCAAGCACGGCGTGGGACCGGAAGTCCGCGTGGGCCTGTGCGTGGAGCGCTCGCTGGAGATGGTGGTGGGCCTGCTGGGCACGCTGAAGGCCGGCGGCGCCTACGTGCCGCTGGACCCGGGCTACCCGCAGGAGCGCCTGGGCTGGATGCTGGAGGACGCGCGTCCGCCGGTACTCCTGGTGCAGGAGCGGCTGCTGGCGCGGCTGCCGGCGTCGGACGCGAAGGTGGTGAAGCTGGACACGGGCTGGGAGGAGATTGCCCGCGAGCCCACCACCGCGCCCGAGCCCACGGCGACGCCGGACTCGCTGGCGTACATCATCTTCACGTCCGGCAGCACGGGCCGCCCCAAGGGCGCGATGAACGCGCACGGCCCGGTGGTGAACCGCCTGTTGTGGATGCAGTCCGCCTACCGGCTCACGCCTCGGGACGTGGTGCTCCAGAAGACGCCGTTCAGCTTCGACGTGTCCGTCTGGGAGTTCTTCTGGCCGCTGATGACGGGCGCGAAGCTGGTGGTCGCGAAGCCCGGCGGGCACCAGGACCCGGGCTACCTCAAGTCGCTGATTGCCTCCGCGTCCGTCACCACGCTGCACTTCGTGCCCTCCATGCTCCAGGCCTTCCTGGACGAGCCGGGCGTGGCGGAGTGCACGTCGCTCCAGCGCGTGGTGTGCAGCGGTGAAGCGCTGCCGCTGGAGCTGAAGGAGCTGTGCCTGCGCACGCTGCCCGGCGCGGGGCTGCACAACCTCTACGGCCCCACCGAGGCCGCGGTGGACGTGACGTTCCACGCGTGCAGGGCCAACGACGGCCGCCGCTCCGTGCCCATTGGCCGGCCGGTGGACAACACGCAGATCCGCATCCTGGACGCGGAGCTCCAGCCGGTGCCCCAGGGCGCGGCGGGTGAGCTGTACATCGGCGGCGTGCAGGTGGGGCGCGGCTATCTGGCGCGGCCCTCGCTGACGGCCGAGCGCTTCATCCCGGATCCGTACGCGACGGTGCCGGGCGCGCGCATGTACCGCACGGGCGACGTGGCGCGGTGGCTGCCGGACGGCGAAATCGAGTACCTGGGCCGCGCGGACTTCCAGGTGAAGATCCGCGGCCTGCGCATCGAGCTGGGCGAGATTGAGTCCTCGCTGGAGAAGCACCCCACGGTGCGCCAGGCGGTGGTGCTCGCGCGCGAGGACCGGCCGGGCCAGAAGCGGCTGGTGGCCTACGTCACCGGCAAGGACGCGAAGCCGGAGGGCGCGGCGCTGCGCACGTACCTGCTGGAGCGGCTGCCCGAGTACATGGTGCCGTCCAACATCGTGGTGCTGGAGCGCATGCCGCTCAGCCCCAACGGCAAGGCGGACCGCAAGGCGCTGCCCGCTCCGGAGGCCGGTGGCGCGGATCCGTCGCGGCCCTTCGTGGCGCCGGGGACGGCCATCGAGCAGCAGATCGCCCAGGCGTGGAAGGACCTGCTCCACGTGGAGCGGGTGGGCCTGGACGATCCCTTCTTCGAATTGGGCGGCAACTCGCTGCTCGCGCTCCAGCTCCACCGCCGGTTGACGGCGGAGCTCGGTGTGACGCTGGCGCTCACGGACCTCTTCCAGTACCCCACCGTGCGGGCACTGGCGGCGCGGCTGTCGCGCCGGGAGGACACGCCCTCGGAGGACGCGGCGCAGGCGGGCCGCTCCCGTGCCGAGGCGCGACGCACGGTCAACCGCCGCGCGGGAGCCTCGCGCGGTCGGGTGGAAACGGATGGAGACGCGGATGAGTGACGCAGTGGGTGGTGGCGAGGAGCGCATCGCGATCGTCGGCCTGTCGGGCCGCTTCCCGGGTGCGCAGACGCTGGAGGGCTTCTGGGAGATGCTCCGGCGCGGCGGCGACGCGCGTCGCGTGCCCACGGACTCGGAGCTGGACGACGCGGGCGTTCCCCAGGCCCTGCGCGCCCATCCGCAGTGGGTGCGCTCCAGCTACGTGCTGGAAGGCGCGACGGAGTTCGACGCGGGCCTCTTCGGCTACAGCCCGCGCGAGGCGGAGCTGATGGACCCCCAGCAGCGCATCTTCATGGAGTGCGCGTGGGAGTCGCTGGACAACGCCGGCTATGACCCGGGCCGCTTCAAGGGCGCGGTGGCCGTCTACGCGAGCGTGAGCCTGAGCTCGTACCTGCTGCGCGCGCTGATGCGGCAGCCGGACCTGATGGACGCGGCCGGTTCGTTCGGCGTGATGCTGGCCAACGACAAGGACTACGTGGCCACGCGCGTATCCCACCGGCTGGGCCTGCGCGGCCCCGCGGCGACGGTGCAGACGGCGTGCTCCAGTTCGCTGGTGGCGCTCCACCTGGCGTGCCAGAGCCTGCTGTCCGGTGAGAGCGACATGGCGCTCGCGGGCGGCTCGTCCGTGTCCTTCCCGCAGACGGCGGGCTACCTCTACCAGGAGGGGATGATCTTCTCGCCGGACGGCTACTGCCGCGCGTTCGACGCGAAGGCCAACGGCACCGTGCGCGGCGCGGGCGCGGCGGTGGTCGTGCTCAAGCGCCTGTCCGACGCGCTGAAGGACGGCGACACCATCCACGGCGTGCTGCTGGGCACGGCGGTGAACAACGACGGCGCGGGCAAGGTGGGCTTCACCGCGCCCAGCGTGGAGGGCCAGGCCGCGGTCATCGCGGAGGCGCTCGCCATCTCCGGCGTCACGCCGGACGACATCCAGTACGTGGAGGCCCACGCGACGGGCACCCCGCTGGGCGACCCGATAGAGGTGGCCGCGCTCAACCAGGCCTTCGGTGGCAAGGAGACGGGCCAGAAGCGCGTGGCGCTGGGCTCGCTCAAGGCGGCCATCGGACACCTGGACGCGGCGGCCGGCATCGCGGGCGTGGTCAAGACGGTGCTCGCCATGGAGCACGGTGAGATTCCCGCGAGCCCCCACTTCCAGCAGCCCAACCCCGTCATCGACTTCGACGCGGGGCCCTTCTTCGTGCCCTCGCAGCCCCGGCCGTGGACGTCCCCGAACGGGCCGCGCCGCGCGGGCGTGAGCGCCTTCGGCATCGGCGGCACCAACACGCACGTCATCCTGGAGGAGGCTCCGAAGACGGCCGCCTCCGCGCCGTCCAAGCGCGCGTGGCACGTGCTGCCCCTGTCCGCCCGCACGCCCGCGGCGCTGGACGCGGCGACGGAGCGACTGGCCGCGCACCTGGACGCGAACCCGAACGTGTCCCTGGCGGACGTGGCCTACACGCTCCAGGTGGGCCGCCACGCGCACGAGCACCGGCGCGCGGTGGTGGTGAAGGACATCGCGGACGCGAAGGCGGCGCTGCGGGATGCACGGCGGCTCTTGGGCGGCTCTGGCACCAACACACGGCGGCCGGTGGTGTTCCTCTTCTCCGGCCAGGGTTCGCAGTACGTGGACATGGGCCGGGGCCTCTACGAGCAGGAGCCCGCCTTCCGCGCGGAGGTGGACGCGTGCGCGGAGAAGCTCAAGCCGCACCTGGGCCTGGACCTGCGCACCGTGCTCTATCCGCCTGCGGACGGGCGGGAGAAGGCGACGGAGCAGCTCAAGCAGACGTCGCTCACGCAGCCCGCGCTGTTCGTCATCGAGTACGCGCTGGCGAAGCTGTGGGCGTCCTGGGGCGTGACGCCGCAGGCGATGGTGGGCCACAGCATCGGTGAGTACGTGGCCGCGTGCCTGTCGGGCGTGTTCAGCCTGGACGACGCGCTGGCGCTGGTGGCCACGCGCGGCCGGCTGATGCAGTCGCTGCCCTCGGGCTCCATGCTGTCCGTGCGGATGACGCCGGAGGCGCTGGCGCCGCTGATGGACGCGCGCATCTCCGTGGCGGCCGTGAACGCGCCGGGATTCACCGTCGTGGCAGGCCCCACCGACGCGGTGGACGCGCTCCAGGCGAAGCTGGAGGCGCAGAAGGTGGAGGTGTCGCGGCTGCACACGTCGCACGCGTTCCACTCCCACATGATGGACCCCATCGTGGAGGAGTTCCGCCAGGCGGTGGCGAAGGTCGCACGCAAGGAGCCGAAGGACCTCTACCTGTCCAACGTCACCGGCACCTGGGTGACCCGCGAGGACGCGGTGAGCCCGGCGTACTGGGCACGGCATCTGCGCGACGCCGTGCGCTTCCAGGACTCGGCGACGCTGCTGTTGAACGACCCCGAGCATGTCTTCCTGGAGGTCGGTCCCGGCAACGCGCTGGCCACGCTGGTGCGCCGCAACGCCCAGGAAGGCACCTTCCCGGCCATCCTCACGACGCTGCCCGCGCCGCGCGACGCCCAGCAGGACGCGCTCACGCACGCAGCGGACGCGTTCGCGAAGCTGTGGCTCGCGGGCGCGAAGACGACCGCGGGCCGCGTCTACAAGGGCGAGTCCCGCCGCCGCATCCCCCTGCCCGCCTACCCCTTCCAGCGCGAGCGCTACGACCTGCTCAAGGGTCCGCCGCCCGCGTTGCCTCGCGCCGCCGCCGCGCGGACCGCGACGACGCAGGGCGTGGAGTTGACCGTCCCCTCGTGGCCGCGCACGCGTGCCTCACCGCAAGTTCCGTCGCTGTCCGGCCAGCGTTGGCTGGTGCTGGAAGCGGACACGCCGGTGGCCTCGCGCGTGTCGGAGCGCCTGCGCCAGGCGGGCGCGGACGTGGTGTCGCTCGTCGCGGGACAGGGTGCGTCGGATCCGGTGACGAAGCGCTTCGCCGTGGATCCGTCGTCTCCCGACGCGCTGGGCGAGCATCTGGAGCGCCTGCGCGGTGAGGACTGGTCGCCCGCGCACGTCGCGTACCTGTGGCCACTGGTGAAGGACTCGCGCGACCTGGAGTCGGGGCTCGCGACGTCGTTCCACGGGCTGCTCGCGCTGGCGAAGGCCGTGGGCCCGGGCGCGGCGAAGACGCCCGTGACGCTGGACGTGGTGACCACCGGCGCCCAGGACGTCACGGGCGAGGAGCCGCTGCTGCCCTGGCAGGCTGCCGCTGTCGGTGCCAGCCGCGTGCTTCCGCAGGAGTACCCCGGCCTCACCGTGCGCGCCGTCGACGTCACCTGGCCCGCGCCGGAGGAGTCCGCGTCCGGCCCGTGGATGGAGCGGCTGGTGACGGAGCTGGCCGCCGGCAAGGATCCGGTGGTCGCGCTGCGCGGTCCCTACCGCCACGTCGAAGCGTTCGAGACCATCGACGTCCCTGCCCCCACGGAACAGGCCGGCCTCAAGGACGGCGGGGTCTACGTCATCGTCGGTGGCCTGGGCCGCGTGGGGCTCGCGCTCGCGGAGCAGCTGACGCAGGCGGTGAAGCCGAAGCTCGTGCTGCTGTCTCGCCGCACGCTCCCCGCTCCCGGCGAATGGGACGCGTGGCGCGCGGGCCATGACGCGCAGGACGCGACGTCCAAGGCCATTGACCGCATGCGCGCGCTGGAGCGCTCGGGCGCGCAGGTCCTGGCGCTGCGAGCGGACGCGGGCGTGCCGGGTCAGCTCGACAAGGCGCTCCAGGTCGCGGAGGCGAAGTTCGGCCGCATCGACGGCGTCTTCTACGCCGCCGGTGACGGCGGCATGGCCACCCGCATCTCCGTGGCCGAGGCCACGCCGGAGGCCACCACCCCGCTGCTGTCCGGCCGCTTCGGAGGCCTCACGCGGCTGGCGGAGGCCCTGGCGTCGCGGCAGCCGGACTTCGTCGTGGTGCAGTCCTCCCTCACCGTGGTGCTGGGCGGCATGGCGGTCAGCGCGGTGGCGGCGGCGCACGCCGGCATGGACGCGGTGGCGGCACGGCAGGCCCGGCTGGGAGGCACCCGCTGGTACACCGTGGACTGGGACGTGTGGGGCGTGGGCGAGGGCTTCCGGCCCGACGCCGTCATCCCTCCCACCGAGGGCTTCCGCCTCCTGCGCGCGCTGCTCACCCAGCCCACCGGGGGACGCTTCCTCGCGTCACTCGGGTCGCTGGAGGCTCGGCGTCAGGTGGCTCGCGACGGCGCCTCCACCTCCCGCGCGGGCGGAAGCGGCAGCGGCAAGCACCCGCGTCCTCCGCTGGCCAACGCCTTCGTCGCCCCGCGCGACGAGACCGAGGAGAAGGTCGCCGCGCTCTGGCAGGACCTGCTGGGCGTGGAGTCGGTGGGCATCACCGACAACTTCTTCGAGCTGGGCGGCCACTCGCTCCTGGGCGTGCAGCTGCTGTCGCGCATCCGCGAGGCCTTCCAGGTCGAGCTGTCCATGCGCGCCCTCTTCGAGTCCCCCACCGTGGAGGTGATGACGGTGGCCATCGTGGAGGCGAGCGCCAGTCAGCTCGACCCCGAAGCCCTGGAAGCCATGCTCGCGGAGCTGGAGCAGAGCTGAAATCCCCCTCGCAACGCCGGGCCCGCGCGCACTCCGTAGTACGGTGCGCGGGCCCTTGACCCTCCTGCCCCCCAGGAGAAAGAGACGTGGAATGAGCCTCGCGCAACGCCTGACCATCACCCAGCCCATGCGGGTTTTCTGGATCACCTGGTTCGGCCAGCTCATCTCGATCCTCGGCTCCGGCCTCACGTCCTTCGGCGTGGGCGCGAAGGTCTTCCTCGACACGCGCTCCACCACGCAGTTCGCGCTGCTGTCCTTCTTCGCGCTGGCGCCCATGGTGGTGCTGTCCCCCATCGCGGGGACGCTCATCGACCGGTGGGACCGCCGCCGCGCCATGCTGCTGGCGGACCTGGGCAACGGCTTCACCACGCTGCTCATCTTCAGCATGTTGCTGGCCAGCGAACGGGGGCTGTTCAAGCTGGAGCCCTGGCACTTCTACCTGCCCGTCGCCCTGGGCGCGTGCTTCGGCGCCTTCCGCTGGCCGGCCTTCTTCGCCACGGTGACCCTCATCGTGCCCAAGCAGCACCTGGGCCGCGCCAATGCCATGGCGGAGGTGGCCAGCGGCGCCAGCCAGATCCTCTCCCCCATCATCGCGGGAGCGCTCATCGACAGCGTGGGCCTGAAGGGCGTGCTGACAGTGGACGTCTGCAGCTTCTTCATCGCCGTCACCACGCTGCTGATGGTCCGCTTCCCCAGGCCCACCGCCTCCGCGGAGGGCCAGCAGGGCAAGGGGTCGCTGCTCGCGGAGATGAAGCAGGGCTGGGCCTTCATCAGCGCGCGCAAGGGGCTCTTGTCCCTGATGGCCTTCACCGGCGTGGCCGTGCTGTGCATGGACCTGGTGGTGCTGCTGATCACCCCGCTGGTGCTCGCCTTCACGGACATCTCCACGCTGGGCAGGATCGCGTCCATCGCGGGCGTGGGCGCGCTGCTGGGCGGCATCGGCATGGGCGTGTGGGGCGGCCCCAAGAACCCGCTGCACGGCATCCTCGGCTTCCATGCGTTTTCGGGCGTGGTGCTCTTCATGGCCGCGCCGGCGCCCAGCGTGCCTCTCGTCGCCACCGCCGCCGCGCTCTACCTGTTCACCATGCCGCCCGTGATGGCGGGCATCCAGTCCATCTGGCAGCGCAAGATTCCCGCGGACCTCCAGGGCCGCGCCGCCGCCGTGAAGCGGATGATCATCCTCTGCGTGTCGCCGTTCGCGGCCCTCATCGCGGGGCCTCTCGCGGATGACATCTTCGAGCCGGCCATGCGCGAGGGGGGCGCGCTCGCCAGCACCATGGGCCGCCTCCTGGGCGTGGGTCCGGGGCGCGGCATCGCCGTCATCTTCATCGTCCTGGGCCTGCTGACGCTCACCAACGTCGCGGCCGGGTGGCTCAACCCGCGCCTGCGCAACCTGGACAAGGAGCTGCCGGACGCGCTCCCGGACACGCCGCCCGCCACCTCTGACGACACCGCCGCCCCCAACGCCCCCACTGCTGGAGCCTCCGCGTCATGAGTGCCTTCACCCAGGTCCTGCGCATGCTGCGCATGTTGCCGTCCGCCATGGCCGTGGCCACCCCGGGCGTGGGCCCCTGGCTCGCCCGCCGCCGCTGGACGCGCGAGGAAGGCACGCTCAGCCTGCCCGGCCTGCACGGCAAGGTGGAGGTGCTGCGCGACACGTGGGGCGTGCCGCACATCTTCGCCAACGACGAGCACGACCTCTTCTTCGCCCAGGGCTACGTGCACGGGCAGGACCGGCTGTGGCAGTTGGAGATGGGCCGCCGGCTGGTGGACGGCCGGCTCGCGACCCTGCTGGGCCCCATGGGACTGTCCGCGGACCGGTTCCTGCGCACCGTGGGCCTGCGCCACATGGCCGAGAAGTCCTGGGAGCAGGTGGACCCGGAGGCGCGCGCCATCCTGGAGGCCTACAGCGCGGGCATCAACGCGCGCATCGCCGCGGAGCCGCTGCCCTACGAGTTCACCGTGATGGCCACGGAGCCCACGCCGTGGACGCCCGTGGACTCGCTCGCGCGCGGCAACCTGCTGGCGATGATGCTGGGCGGCAACCACCGCATCGAGCTCTTCCGCGCGCGGCTGGTGGCGGCGGTGGGTGAAGAGGTGGCCAATGCGCTCTTGCCGCAGAACGCGCCGGAGACGCCCCTCATCGTCCCCAAGGAGGCGCGCCTGCCGGGCCTCAAGGACGTGAAGGCGATGTCCGGCCTGGACAGCGTGGACGCGGTGATGGGCGACCCCAACATCGTCTCCGGCAGCAACAACTGGGTGGTGCACGGCCAGCGCACGAAGAGCGGCCAGCCGCTGCTCGCCAACGACGTGCACATCCCCCTGAGCATGCCGTCCACCTGGTACGAGAACGGCCTGCACGCCGGCCGCTTCCAGCACGTGGGCTTCTCCCTGCCCGGCGTGCCCATGCTGATTGTCGGCCACAACGGGAAGGTGGCCTGGGGCATGTCCAACCTGGGGCCGGACACCCAGGACTTCTACATCGAGAAGCTGGACGACCCGAAGGCGCCGAAGAAGTACCTCTACCAGGACGTCTGGCACGACCTGGAGGTGCGCCGCGAGGAGATCCCCGTCAAGGGCGGCGCGCCCGTGGTGCTGGAGGTGCAGAGCACCCGGCACGGCCCGCTGATGAACGTCGTCATGGCGGAGGAGCTGAAGGACAGCGAGCCCCTGGCGCTCAAGTGGGCGCACCGCGAATGCCAGCCGCTCATCAACTCGGTGCTGAAGCTCAACCTGGCGACGGACTGGGAGTCCTTCCGCGCCGCCATGAAGCTCTGGGAGGGGCCGGGCCAGAACTTCGTGTACGCGGACACGGCCGGCAACGTGGGCTACCAGGCGACGGGGAAGATCCCCATCCGCCAGGGCCACCAGGGCCTCATCCCCATGCCGGGCTGGACGGGCGAGTCCGAGTGGACGGGCTTCATCCCCTTCGAGGAGCTGCCCGCGTCCTTCAACCCGCCCGCCGGCTACGCGGCCACGGCGAACAACAAGATTACGTCCGACGACTACCCGCACCTCATCGCGCACAACTGGTTCCCGGGCTACCGCGCGAAGCGCATCACCGACCTGATTGAGGCGGGCACGCAGCACACCGTGGAGTCCATGCGGGACATCCAGGCGCAGACGTACTCGCTGCCCGCGGAGGCGCTGCGCCCCTACTTCCTGGCGGCGGCGCTCCCTGCGGACGACACCCAGCGCCAGGCGGTGGAGGCGCTGAAGGCGTGGGACCTGCGCTTCGAGCCGGAGGCCGTGGGCGCCACGGTGTTCCAGGCCTGGTACATCGAAGTGCTGCGCAAGCTGCTCCAACACAAGCTGGAGCCGTCGCTGGTGAAGGAATACCTGATGGGCCAGTACGAACGGCACGGCAGCCTGCACATGCCCTTCGTCATCGGCCTGATGTCCCAGCCGGACAGCGCCTGGTGGGATGACCCGAAGACGCCGGAGAAGGAGACGCGCGACGACATCCTCCGCGCGGCCCTGGGCGTGGCCACCGCGTGGCTGGTGAAAACGTACGGCCCGAAGCCGGAGGCCTGGGCCTGGGGCCAGGTGCACCAGCTGACCTACGCGCACCAGATGCTGGGCGGGCCCGCCATCCCCGGCCCCATCCGGCGCGTCTTCAACAGCGGCCCGGTGCCGGCCCGGGGTGACAACTACTCCGTGGACGGCGCCTCGTTCCTCTGGAGCCACCCCTTCAAGGTGGTCCACGGCACCGCGCTGCGGATGATTGTCGACCTGGGGGACCTGTCCCGCTCCGTGTCCATCCACTCGCCGGGGCAGTCGGAACACCTGTTCCACAAGCACCGCGACGACCTGATGGAGCTCAACCGCAAGGTGGAGTTCCACCCCATGCTCCACACGCGCCAGGCCGTGGAGCAGCACCGCGAGGCCACGCTGACGCTCACGCCCGCGGTGGCTCTGGTGGCCAAATAAAACAACCCGGACTTGAAGGCCGTCACTCCCCCCGGAGCGACAGGCCTTCAGGCCCGGGTTCCATTGCTTTCAGGCTCCAGCGGGAGCCGGCACTCGTATTCGCGTCGAGTTCCCCCTCAGAAACTCGACGCTTCCCCCTTCTATGTGCCAGCCCCTGCGGTCCCCCCCATTTCCCGCGCATGCCGCGGTGAGCTAAGAAGTCCCCCGACTCCTTGACTCACCGTGTTGCTGCTGCGCGGGCCCCCCTGCTTCCCGTGCTGCGATGAAGGAACAGTACCGGGAGCCCCTGTTTCGATCTGTGAAGCGGCCCACAAGCCCGGTGTGAAGGCGTTCACACCCGCCGGACTTGTCCGCCAGACCTGGATGGGAGGCTTCCCTACCTGCATCCAGGGATTCCGGGCAGAATGACGGTCCCCTCATGTCCTACGCGCAGCTGCTGGCCGAAATCCCCATGTTCGAAAGCCTCGGCCGGGAGGACCTGGAGAACATGTCGTCGCTCCTCCAGCCCCGGCGCTTCGCGAGGGGGGAGGTCATCTTCCACCGGGGGGACGTGGGCACCGCGCTGTTCATCATCCGGCGCGGCCAGGTGGCCATCCGGCTCTCCTCCAGCGAGGGGCGCGAAATCACCCTGGCGCTGCTGGACCGGGGGGACGCCTTCGGTGAGCTGTCGCTGCTGGACGGCGAGATGCGCTCCACGGACGCGATGGCGCGCGAGGAGGCGCACCTCCTGACGCTCCAGCGCGACGACTTCCGGCGCTACCTGGAGACGCGGCCGCAGGTGAGCCTGGCGCTCCTGGCGAACATGAGCCGGCTGGTGCGGCGCACGACGCAGCTCGTGTACGACTCGGCGTTCCTGGATGCGCGAAGCCGGCTGGTGCGGGTGCTGCTGGAGCTGGCGAAGACGCAGGGGAAGCAGGGCCCCGAAGGGCTGGTCATCACCCCGAAGCTCACGCAGTCGGAGCTGGCCAACCTGTGCGGCGTCACCCGCGAGAGCGTCAACAAGTGGCTGCGCTACTACGTGCGCGAGGGGATGCTCAGCTTCGAGGGTGGACAGATCATCCTCCTCCAGCCGGAGCGGCTGGGCCAGGACGCCGAGTAGCCGTCAGCCGAGCACGCGGAAGAGGGACAGGGGCTCGTCGCGGCCCTTCACCCTCACCGGGGCCAGCGGCTCCAGCGCGAAGGCGCCCGCGTCCAGGAGGGCGCGCGTGGCGTCGGTGATCAGCACCTCGCCCGGGCGCGCGACGCCGCATACGCGGGCCGCGACGTTGGTGGCGTCTCCCACGGTGGCGTACTGGAGGTAGCGCTCCGAGCCGATGTTGCCCGCGGCCACCGGGCCGGAGTTGAGCCCGATGTGGACTTGAATCTCCGGCACGCCTTCCGCCCGCCAGCGGGCGTTGAGGGCCGCCAGGGCCTGCTGCATCTCCACGGCCGCGCGCACGGCCCGGTCCGCGTCATCCGGCCGGGCGAAGGGGGCGCCCCACACGGCCATCAGCGCGTCACCGATGTACTTCTCCAGCGTGCCCTCGTGGCGGAAGACGACGTCCGCCATCACCGGGAAGTACGCGTTGAGCATGTCCACCACCTGCCGGGGCTTGAGGCGCGAGGACATGGCGGTGAAGCCGGTGATGTCGGAGAAGAGGATGGTGACGTTCGCCTCACGCACCTCCAGCGGCACGCCCCTGAGCGCCTTCAGCTGGCGCACGACGTCCGGCGGGAAGAAGCGCTGGTAGGCGTTTCGCAGCACCGCCTCCTCCTCCAGCCGCCGCGCCAGGTGCGCGTGGTCCAACGCGATGGCGGCCTGGTTGGCGAAGGCGGTGAGGAACTCCAGGTCCTCGTCGGTGAAGAGGCCTCCCTGCTTGAGGCTGTCCAGGTACAGCACGCCCAGCACCGCGTCCCGCGTGCGCAGGGGCACGCACAGCGAGGCGCGGATGGACTGGCGGAAGACGGAGTCCGCGCCCACGAGCCGCGCGTCGTCCTGCGCGTCGGTGAAGAGGGCCGCCACGCCGCGCGAGTGCACGTAGTCCACGATGTGCTGGCTGTAGAAGCGCTCCGGCAGCGCCCCACCCCTCGCGCCACGGGACACGCGCGGCTCCAGCGTCCCCGTGTCGCGGTCCACCAGCAGCACCGCCGCCCGGTCCACCGCCCAGATTTGAAAGACGAGCTGCAGCACGCGCTCCAGGAGCCCGTCCACCGGCCCCGGGGAGGACAGAATCTGGCCCACCTTGAGCAGCACCTGGAGCTTGTCGCGGGTGCGGTCCGGCGAGCGCGTGTCGAGCAGCGCCTCCATGGAGGACCCGCCAGAGAAGCGCGTCTCCAGCGGCTGCGTGCGCAGCGGGCCCCAGCCGTCCGGCAGCGGCGTGTCCAGCGACACCAGCCGGAACCACACCTCGCCGCAGCGGAAGGACTGGCCGTGGCCCAGCTCCTGGCGCGACACACGGTGCGGCCCCACGAAGCTGCCGTTCTTGCTGTCCAGGTCCACCAGCACCACGCGCCCGCCCGCGCGCTCCAGCCGAGCGTGGCGCCGCGACAGGCTGGGGTGCGGCACGCGGATGCCGTTCTCCTCGGTGCGGCCGATGGTGGTGGTGCCCTCCGGCAGCATCACCACCCGTTCATCCACCTGGCCTGGATTGAGGATGACGCGCATGCGCTAGACGGACTTCAAGTGGGCCCCTTGGCCGTGAAGGCGCCTGGCCGGGGCGGGGATGCGGGCGCTTCCATGACGGCGGGGGCCACCTGTTCGGAGGTGCGGTCCGCGGAGGACGCGGACTGGCTGCCGTGGCGGGCCACCACCTCGCGCACCGCGAGCGCTTGCCCTCCGGCCCCCGGCAGGTGGCGGTCCCCGGCGAGCCGGCAGTCGAAGGCGTCCTGAAGCCGTGCGGCCAGCGCCTCGCTCACCAGCACCTGGTCGCGCGCGGCCACGGTGGCGAGCCGGGCCGCGGTGTTCACCACGTCGCCCAGCACCGTGTGGTCCAGGCGCCCGCGCCCGGCCGCGCCCACGTTGCCGGACAGCACCGGCCCGGTGTCCACGCCCATGCAGACGCCGTGGGCATACGGAGACGCGTCACCGCCGCTCCACGCCAGGCCCTGCAGCCGCTGCCGCACCGCGAGGCAGGCGTCCAGCGCGCGCGCCACGTGGCCTTCGCCCTGGAAGACGGCCATCACGGCGTCGCCCAGGAACTTGTCCACCACGCCACCGCGCGACTCCAGCTCCGGGAGGATGACCTCGAAGTTGGCGTTGAGCCGGCGCAGCGCGGACTCCGGCGGGTGCTGGCGGGTGACGGCGGTGAAGTCCGCGACGTCCAGGAAGGCCACCGTGGCGTCCACCTGCTCGCCCGCGAGCCCGCCCGGGCCGCGCACCAGCGGCAGCACCCGGTCCACGATGCCGCCGTGCACGAACATGCGCAGCAGCGCGTTCTCCTCCGTGGAGCGCACCGCGCGGCGCAGCTCCGCCACGTGGCGCACCGTCTTGGCCAGCGTGGACTCCAGGTCGTCCAGGTCCACCGGCTTCACGAGGAAGTCGAACGCGCCCCGGTTCATCGCCGTGCGCAGGTTGGGCAGGTCGCCGTACGCGGAGACCATGACCACCTTCACCAGCGGATCCACCTCACCCACGCGCGACAGGAAGGTGAGCCCGTCCATGCGCGGCATGTTCAGGTCGCACAGCACCGCGTGCGTGTCCGGGTGCTGGCGCAGGGCCTCCAGCGCCTCCTCGCCATCGCGCGCGAAGACGAAGCGGTAGACGCCGTCGCGCACGTGCCGGCGGAAGCGCTGGCGCATGAGCAGCTCCACGTCCGGCTCGTCGTCCACCACCAGCACCGTCGCGGCCTGCCCGGCGCGGCCCGCCTCCACCAGCGCGACGAAGGCCGCGGCCAGCTCGCGCGCGGAGGTGAAGCGCTGCGCAAGCGTCGGGCTCAGGGCGCGCTGGAAGAAGGCGTCACCGCTCGCGCCCAGCTCCGGCACCAGCTGCGAGACGGGCACCGCGGGCGGGTGGAAGGCGCCGCGCAGAAGCGCGCCCACGGACTCGGCCCCGTAGGGGAACTGGCCGGTGAGGGCGCGGTAGAGCACCACCGCGAGCGACCAGAGGTCCGCTCTCGCGTCCAGGTCTGGATCCGCGCGCAGTTGCTCCGGGCTCATGTAGCGCAACGTGCCGGTGAGCCCCTCCGCCTGCGCGGGCGCGCCGTTGGGGAGGAGCGAGCGCGCGAGCCCGAAGTCGAGCACCTTCACCACCTCCTCCCCGTCCACGTGGGCGAGGAAGAGGTTGGCGGGCTTCAGGTCGCGGTGGACGAGCCCCGCCGCGTGCGCCGCCGCCAATGCGCGGGCCACCGGCGTGACGAGCGCGGCCACGCGGGCCGGGGACAGGCGCCCCTGCTGGGTGAGGCGCGTCTCCAGGTCCTCGCCCTCCAGCAGCTCCATGACGATGTACGGCACGCCACCGTCCACGCCGGAGTCGTGCACCTGCACCACGTGCGGGTGGCGCAGCCGGGCCACGGCCTGCGCTTCCTGTTCGAAGTGACGGTGGGCCTCCGGCGTGCGCGCCACGACGTCGGAGGCGATGAGCTTGAGGGCCACGTGCCGCTGGAGCTGCAGGTCGACCGCGCGCCAGATGGCGCCCATGCCACCGCCGCCAATCCTGCGCTCCAGCGCGTACCTGCCGCCCAGCGGGCGCCCGGTGTCCATCGGCCCTGTGTCTCCGTCCCGGGCACGGCCACAGCGCGCGTGCCTCGCGAAGCCGGGGATGATGGCACACTTGGCCCCTCCCCTGGCGTGCCCATTCGGTGCCGTGCCCGGAGCTCCGGGGCCGCCCGGCTGCACGCCCGGTGTGGGAGGAGGAGCGTCAGCTGCGGGTCAGCGCCTGGGCGAGCCGGGGCAATACCTCCCCCGCTCGCGCCTCCACGCGCACATCCGCGAGCCCGTCGCCCCGGCTCTCCCCGATGTTGAGGATGCCAATGGGCATGTGCCGCTCCGCCGCGCGCGTGACGAAGCGGTAGCCGGAGTAGACCGTCAGCGACGAGCCCACCACCAGCAGCGCGTCCCCCTCCTCCACGAGCGCGAACGCGTCCTGCACCAGCGGCGCCGCGACGTTGTCACCGAAGAACACCACGTCCGGCTTCAGCGTCCCGCCACAGCGCGTGCACGCGGGGACGCGGAAGCCCTCCACGGCCTCCTGCGACAGCTCCGCGTCGCCGTCCGGACGCAGCTCCACGACGGTGTGCGCGAAGCCCGGGTTGAGGCCCAGCATCCGCGCCTGGAGCGACGCGCGCGGCTCGTGCGCGCCACACGCCAGGCAGCGCACCCGCGACAGCGCGCCGTGCAGCTCCAGCACGCGCTCACTGCCCGCGGCGGAATGCAGGCCGTCCACGTTCTGGGTGATGAGCCCGGGCACCACGCCCGCCTTCTCCAGCGCGACGAGCGCGAAGTGCCCGTCGTTGGGCCGGGCGGTGGTGAAGCGCGGCCAGCCCAGCAGGCTGCGCGCCCAGTAGCGCTGACGCACCTCCGGCTGGTGCAGGAACTCGCGGTGCTGGATGGGGTTGCGCACCTTGTGGCGCGTCTCCGGGCCGCGATAGTCGGGGATGCCGGACTCGGTGCTGATTCCGGCTCCGGTGAGCACCACGACGCGGCGTCCGCGCAGCAGCTTGGCCAGGGCGTCCACGCCGGCTTCCGGCGGGAGGGCGGCGACAGGGGAGTCCGAGAGGAGCGTCATTCCACCCTCCGTATAACGTGGCCCGTTCACGCCTGCCCGGCCCTGCCCGCCTGGGAAGGGGGCGGCCCCTGGCCCCGGGCCTCCGCGCCGTGGGAGCGCTCACTGGCCGAGAGTGCATCCCACGGAGTCCATGGGATGCCACTGGCGGCTCCGGGCCCTTTGCGTTCCGGGTGAGGCACCTACCGGACGAGTGCGTCCCGAGCGGGATCCGCGGGCTTGGGCGTGGCCATGGCGGCCTTGATGTCCCTGCGCGCGGCGGGAGGCAGCCTGGCGATCCATCGGTCCATCGCCTGGCGCAGCTCCGGCACGGAGGACTCGTCGTCGGGGAGCGCTCCGGCTTCCTGGCGGGCCTCGGCGGCGAGCCGGACGGCGCGGGCCGGGTCCTTCTTCGCGTCCCACAGCGCGCGGGCCAGCATGTAGCGCGCGGCGGGGCGCTCCGCGGGACGGGGCCGGGCGCGCTCCCACCCGGCGACGGCCTGCTCCAGCGGGGCCAGCGCCTCGCGCGGACGGCCGAGCACCATGTACGTGCGCCCCAGGTCCACCAGGGCCCCCGTCCAGCCGCCGTTCACGTCGTCCGGCAGGGACGTCTGGAGCGCGGCGGCGCGCTGGAAGTACGGCAGGGCCTGGTCCGGCTGATTGCGGTAGCTGAGCGTCTGGCCCATGCCCCGGAGCACCAGCGCCAGCGTGGGGTGGTCCGGGCCCAGGCTCTTCTCCACCTGCTCGAGCGCCGTGGCGAAGCGCTGGGTGGCCTCCTCCAGCCGGCCCATGTGCACCAGCAGCGTGCCGATGTTGTTGACGATGATGGCCACCGTGGAGCTGTCGCGCCCCTCCGTCTTCTCCGCGATGCCCAGCGCGCGTTCGTAGAGGGGCAGCGCCTCCTCGCGCTTGCCCTGGTACTGCAGCGCCAGCGCCAGGCTGTTGAGCGCGTCCGCCACCTGCGGGTGGTCCTGGCCCAGCGAGCGCTCCAGCAGCGCCAGCGCGCCCCGGGCCAGCCGCTCCGACTGCACGAAGTCCCCCTGCTGCCAGCGCACGCTGGCCTGTTCCAGGCGGATGCGCGCCACGTCCGGGTGCTCGGGCCCCAGCGCTCCGCGCACGGTGCCCAGGGCGCGCTCGTACAGGCCCAGGGCCTCCTCCGCGCGCCCCTGTGAGCGGCGCACGGTGCCCAGTTCCACGCGCACGTCCGCGACCTCCAGGGCCTCCGGGCCGAAGCGCTTCTCCAGGAAGGACAGCGCGCGGGTGAGCTGCTCGTGCGCCTCCGGGTAGCGGCCCTGGCGCGACAACAGCCGTCCCAGGTTCATGGCGAGCGCGCCGGCCAGCTCCCTGCTGGCGCCCAGCCGTTCCACCGCCGCGCTGGCGCGCTCCGCGGCCTGCTGCCCCTGGGCGTAATGGTCCAGCCGTTCGCCCGTCACGCGCACCGCCAGCGTCCACGCGCGAGCGGCGGCGTCGTCGTTGCGGCCGGCCTCCGCGGTCCACGCGGCCTGGAGCACCGTGGCCTCCGCGCCCCGGTAGTCCCCGGCCCCGTCCTTCAGCTCCGCGAGCAGCAGCAGCGCGTCCGCGGCACCTGACCAGTCCCCCGCGGCGCGCGCGGCCTGGGCCACCGGCTCCACGCGCGCCACGCCCTGCGAATAGCGGCCAGCGGCGCGCAGCGCCCTCGCGTCCACGAGCGCCTGGAGCAGCGCGACCGTGCGGTCCCTGGCTGCCGGGTCGTCGGGTGAGGATTGGCCGCGCGACGTCAGCGCCTCCACGTCCGAGCAGCCCGCCAGCGGCGTCAGCCCCTCCACCGCGCGCGGCGCCCGCTCCACCAGGTCCGGATCCGCCTGAGTGAACAACTGCGTGAGCGCGGCCACGTCCGCGAGCCGCGCGTCCAGGCAGCGCATGCGCAGCGCCATCACCGCTTCGCTCTGCTCGTGGCGCACGCGGGTGGCTTCGCAGGCCGCCGTGCGCGTCGTCACCCACGCGGCGGTGTACGCGTCCAGCCCCCGGCGCACGTGCCGGAAGGCGTCGTGCGCGAAGCGGCGCTGGGTGCCGATGAAGGCCGCCTCCACCGCCTGCTGCCGGGGAGCGTCCCACACGCCGTCCATGGCGCGCGCGGCGCCCTCGCAGCCCGTGACGTCGCGGCCGTGGAGGACATGCGTGAGCCCCACCGCGGACAGGAGCAGCAGCGACGCGCCCGCCACGCGCAGCCGCCGCGTCCGGCGCGCCGCCGGGTCCGACTCCAGCGCGGCGATGAGCGCCTCCATGGACGCGTGGCGGTCCTCGGGCTTCACCGACAGGCCCTTCACCACCACCTTGCGCAGCCACTGCGGCACGCCGGAGTGCCGGGGCACGCTCTTCACGCGCCCCGCGTGCACCGCCTGGGACAGCTCCTCCACCGTGGTGCCCGCGAAGGGGCGCTCGCCGTAGAGGCCTTCGTAGAGCGCGGCGCAGAAGCCGAACTGGTCGCTGCGCGCGTCGGTGCGCTCCTCCGGCGGGAACTGCTCTGGAGCCATGTACGCGGGCGTGCCGCCCTCCATGGCGCGCGGATGCGTGGGGCTTCCCGGCATCAGCGGCGGGGCCACGGCGCCGAACATGATGCGCGACAGGCCAAAGTCGGTGACGCGCACGCGGCCGTCCTGGCCCACGAGGATGTTCTCCGGCTTCACGTCGCCGTGCACGACGCCCACCGCGTGCGCGGCGGCGAGCCCCCGGGCCACGGCGAGGAAGAGCTCCACCACCTGGCGCCACGGGTGCGGACCGTCGTGCTCCCACTTGCGCAGCGTGTGCGCGTCCACCAGCTCCATGGCCAGGAAGACCTGCCGGCCGAAGGTGCCCACGTCGAAGACGGAGACGACGTGCGGGTGGGAGACGCGGGCCATGGCCTGCGCCTCGCGCAGCACCTGCGTGCGTCCGGCCTCCGCGCCCAGCCCCAGCGCCTCCACCTGGAGGAGCTTGAGCGCAACGCGGCGGTCCAGCTCCGGGTCATAGGCGGCGTACACGACGCTCATCCCGCCCACGCCCAGCATCTCCAGGATGAGGTAGCGGCCCACCGCCGTGCCACGCGCGAGCGGCGGCGTGGGCAGCCTCAGGCGCAGCTTCTTTCCGCGCCAGGGGTCCACGGCCAGCGTCGCCAGCTGGCTGTCGAGGACCTCCTCCTCCGGAGCAGCACCGGAGTCCGCGGGCGGCTGCACCTTCAGCGCCTCGGACACCATGCGCCGGCAGGAGGGACACGTGTCCAGGTGCTCGTCGACGAGCGCGGCCCTGTCGGAGGGCAGCGTCCCGAGCAGGAGGTCCATGAACGTGGGTTCGTCCAGACAGGCGAGGGGCATGGGAGGCACTTGGAGGGCGGCAGCACAGCAGGAGTCACGGCGGGCGTCGAGTCACCCCCGGGACGTTTCATGCGTTGAAGGGTTGCCTGCTCGGCGGGTGGGACGTCGGTTCGCGAACGCACGCGCCCCAATGTGTTGAGACAGGGGGCGCTTTCTGGGAAGTGTCCGAGCATGCGGCGGTTGCGACGTCTCGGATGGGCCGGACTGATATCGCTGGCGCTGCACGCCCTCATCTTCGGGCTGTTGTGGGCGCTGGACCCTCATCCGTCGCCCACCGGACGCACGGCCCGGCTGCGCGAGAAGGCGGTCGAGGTGGAGATCATCACCTCCCCTTCCGTCACCCCGGCGCCCCCGCCGGCCCCGGCACCTCCGGTCCGGGAGCCCGCCACGCCGCCGTCCGGCATCGCGACCCGTGAGCCGCCGAAGAGCGCCCTGCCCCCCGTGGCGACACGCGAGGCGCCGGAGTCCGCACCGCCGCCCGTCAAACCGCGCGCGCCGACGAAGGACGTGCCGACGGAGCCACCGCCAGCGACCGCGACGCGCGAACCCTCGGAGCCGCCGCCTCCTGTCGCGACGCGTGAACCCTCGGAGCCGCCGCCTCCCGTCGCGACGCGCGAGCCTGCTCCTTCCGAAGACGCTCCGCGCGCGCCCGCGGACGACCTTCCACGCCTGGACATCGCGACCCGCGCGCCCACCGCGGACGGGGACCGGCCCACGGTGGATGCTCCACGCGCGCCGACTCCGGGCTCTCTTCCCTCGAACCTGCTCCCCTCGCCCGGCTCGAGCACGGGGGTCATCATCACGACGCCGGAGAACTCCCGGGGCGGAGGCCGCACGCTGCGCCCCGGCGACCCCAGCCTGTCCGCCGAATCCCTCGCCGCCGAGGAACACGCACGCGTGTCGGAGCGCGTGCAGGGCATCGTCGACGAACGCCGCGCGCGCGACCGCGTGGACACCGGCCGCATCCATCCCTATTTCGGCCAGCTGCGCGCGCAGCTGGAGAAGCAGATGGACGCCCCGCCCCTCTTCGACATGCCCAGCTTCCCCAAGCAGCTGCTGTACTCCTACGCGGAGAAGGCCCGGCAGTTCGGCGCCAGCGGCTCCCCGGGAGCCATGCCCGGGCCTCGCAAGCCCCCCAAGCCGGGCGAGCTCCTCGCGAAGCGCGCCCGCGACGAGCCCGGCTACAACCGCCTGCGCGGCCTCTCCCAGGCGGGCGAGGAGCTCCAGGACTTCGCCCACGGCGTCAGCACGATGAAGCTCACCGTCACGCTGGAGCTGCTCCAGGGCCCGGACGGCCTGCTGCGCGAGGTGAAGCTCATCAGCCGCAGCGGCAACCGCGCCTACGACGACTACGTGCTCCAGGCCGTCCCGCCCGCGCTGGGGAAGTCCGCCGCGCCGCCCCCGGACGCGATGGGCGTGCACACGGACGGCATCCGCAGCGTGTGGGCCGTGGAGGGCCGCGTCGTCTACGTGCGCAAGGTCAGCGAGATGAAGAAGGGCGCGGACAACATCTACCTCGCCGCCCTCACCGCCGCGGGGCTCCTCGCCGGCAACTTCGATGAGACCACCGGCGAGGTCTACGTCATCGACGTGCGCAACCCGCACTTCGAATGCCGCTCGCGCCTGCTGCGCGTCTACTGACTCAGGGCGTGAACGCCGCCGGCCACCGCACGCCGCCGCCCAGGGGCAGCAGCGCCTCCGCCACGTCGAGCAGCGCCCCATCCATCCACCGGCGCCCCACCAGCTGCGCCCCCACCGGCAGGCCCGCCGCCGTGCGCCCCAGCGGGAACACCACCACGGGGCTCCCCGTCGCGTTGAACAGGCAGGTGAACCCGCCCAACGACTCCAGGTAGTCGCGAGGCGCTCCGTCCACGTCCACCGGCGCACCGAACGGCGTGTGCGGCGGCGCGGCCGTCAGTGCCACCGGCACGAGCCACGCGTCCCAGCCGGACAGGAAGTCCTCCAGCAGGCCGATGTGCACATCCCGCTGGCTGAGCGCCGTGCCGTAGCCCGTCATGTCCACGCGGGTGCCCTGCAAGATGGCCTTCGCCAGCAGGTCGCGCTCGAAGGGAAGGAACTGCTGCTGGTAGCCCTCGCGCACGGGCGGAGGCAGGGGCGCGCCCACCTCGGCGCCCTCTATCAGCCCCCACACCTCCACCAGGTCCGTGAAGTCCTGCCCCGGCGGAACGGCCTGCTCCACCACGACGCCCTCCGCGCGGGCAGCGGCGGTGAAGCGCTGGAACAGCGCCCGCGTCTCGCGGTCGGCCTGGAAGGGTCCCAGCGTGTCCGCCCACGCCAGCCTCAGGCCCTTCAAGGCCCGAGGCTTCGCGGCCCCCACCGGCACGACGGGAGGCACCTCCGGGGCGCGCGGGTCCGCGCCCTCGATGAGGGACAGGATGAGCCGCACGTCCGCCACCGAGCGCGCCAGCGGCCCCGCGCAGGCCATGTGGCGCACGTGGCGCGGCCCGCCCGGCGGATCCGGGATGTGCCCGAAGGTGGAGACGCGGTGCTCCGTGGGCTTGATGCCCACGATGCCGCAGTAGTGCGCCGGCTGCCGGATGGAGCCGCCAATGTCGCTGCCCACCTCGAACGGCGTGAGCCCCGCCGCCACCGCCACCGCCGCGCCACCGCTGGAGCCGCCCGGCGTGCGCCCCAGGTCATGCGGGTTGTTCGTCCGGCCCCAGAGCGGTCCGTCCGTCTGGAAGTCCCCCGCGAACGGCGGCAGGTTCGTCTTGCCGAAGAGGATGGCCCCCGCCGCCTTGAGCCGGGCCACCACGGTCGCGTCCTGCGCGGGCACGTACTCCGCGAAGCCCGGATGGGCGGCCGTCGTGCGCAGGCCCCCGGTGCTGAACGCGTCCTTCACCGTGAAGGGCACGCCGTGCAGCGGCCCCCACAGCTCTCCTCGGGCGAGCGCCGCGTCCGCCTCTTCCGCCCGCTTCCGGGCCTGCGCCTCGTCCCACGTCACCACGGCATTGAGCGCGGGGTTGTGCGCCCGCGCGCGGGCGAGGAAGGCGTCCAGCACCTCCACCGAGGTGACGTGACGCTCGCGCAGGGCGGCGGCCAGCTCCGTCGTCGTGAGGGACACGAGCGCTCGCGCCCCCCCGGCGGTTCCGGATTCCTGCAGCGGGACCGATGATTTCATGTGAGTGCACTCCCCCGGAGGCGCGGCCCTCCCACGCCCCCGGTTCTACCAGCTCCTCAGCGCACCCGGGCCTGGGGAGCCGGCGACACCACGTAGGCGGACGCGGAGTCATCCACCTTCACCCTCGGTGGACGCCGGGACTCCTCGAAGAGGCGGTAGCCCGGCTCCAGGCCGCGCCAGAAGGCTTTTCGCGCATCGGGGACTCCGGAGAGAGCCTCCAGCGCCGCGAGCCCCGCCGCGTCCAGCCGGCGTGGGAAGAGGTGCACCGGCACGTCGCGGCCCATGCGCACGCGGGCCTCGGACACCATCACGTACAGCTCCTCGATGGGGCCGTCCTCGATGGCCAGGCAGCCGATGCTCACGCAGTCGCCGTGGATGTAGATGTCGCCCCCGGGCTTCGCGGCGCCCAGCTTGCGGTCCAGCGCGTTCGGGTAGCTCACCCGGAGGGACAGGTGGTACGCGCTCTTCGGATTGAAGAGGTCCACCGTGTAGAAGCCCTCCGGGACCTGCAGGTCGCCCTGGGCCCGCTTGGGGCCTACCTCCCCGGAGGCCGCGCAGACGGGGAAGGTGCGCACCTTCACCAGCGGCTGGCCCGGCCTGCCCGCCCAGACCTCCAGCTCGCGCTCGACCTTGAAGGCCCGCAGGTAGAGCTCCTCCGGGGGCCAGGACAGCCCCGCCGCCTTGAACGTCTGGACAAGACCGGCCGTCTGGCGCTTGCGGGCCGCCGCGACCCGGTCTTCCGCGTGCGCGCACAGCGAGGCCAACAGGACACCGCACGCGAGCAGGATTCTCATGGGCGGAATGCTCCTTTGCGGAAAACCGTTTGACGCCGGGCGGACGTCAATCCGGTCCCTGGGCAGGGATGGGCGGCGAACAGGCTACAGGCACAGGGGCACCCCTGGCCCCCTGCTTCCCAAGCTGCTAGCAAGCGGTACGTGGGCTTTCTGGATGACGTTCAGCGCAACGGCGATGGAAACCAGGGGCTGCCCGGTGTTCTCATCTCCAACGTGCATCATGGCGAGCAGGGGCCGCCGGTGTGCGCAACGACGGATGCTCCCCGCCCCGTGCCGTTCCGGCCTTTTGCCTAAGAATGAATGACTCCCTCGAGACCCTCCTCGCCGACGGCATCATCGACGCCGTCATCGGCCAGCTGAAGACGGGGAAGGAGGCGGAGGTGTGGCTCGTCCAGCACGCCGGCCAGGTGGTCGCAGCGAAGCTGTACAAGGAGCGCCACGAGCGCAACTTCCGCAACAACGCCGGCTACAAGGAAGGCCGCGAGGTGCGCAACTCGCGCACGCGCCGCGCCATGGAGAAGGGCAGCCGCTTCGGGCAGGCCGCCGCGGAAGAGGCGTGGAAGAACGCGGAAGCGGACTCGCTCTACAAGCTGCACGCACAGGGCGTGCGCGTGCCCACCCCGGTGATGTTCTACGAGGGCATCCTCCTGATGGAGCTGGTGCTGGACGCGGAAGGCCAGCCCGCGCCCCGGCTCGTGGAGGCCCCGCCCCAGACGCCCGAGGAGGCCGAGGCCCTCTACCTGGACTTGCGGGCCCAGGTGGTTCGCACCCTGTGCGCGGACCTCATTCATGGGGACCTGTCGCCCTACAACATCCTGATGAGCGGCAACGGCCCGACCATCATCGACTTTCCGCAGACGGTGGCGGCGGCGCGCAACAGCCAGGCGGAGTTCTACTTCCGCCGCGACCTGGACAACGTGCGGCAGTACCTGGCGGGCTTTTCGACCCGGCTGGCGGGCCGCTCGGGTGACACGGGCGAAATCTGGAACGCGTACGTGCGGCGCGAGCTGACGCCGGAGTTCGTGCCGTCGGGCACGTTCCGCGAGGCCCCGCGCCGGCAGGGCGCTGGCCGTCAGGCGTCCCGGCAGGAGCGGTTCCTCCAGCAGGAGGAGGCCCGGCGCAACGAGGCCCCTCCGGCTCCGGCGCCCGTGGCGGCGGTGGAGGAAGGGCTCAGCGCGGAGGAGGCGGAGCTGCGCGCGCTGGAGGCGCTGGTGCTGCGCCAGGGTGGCGGCGAGCGCGGGCGGCCCATCGTCACGGCGAGCCCGCGGGATGGGCGCCGGCGCGGTGGGTTTGGTGGCAAGCCGCCGCCGCGCACCGGCAATGCGCCGAGGCCCGGGAACGGCGGGCCCCCGCAGAACGCGGGAGCGCGTCCGCCCCAGGGCGGTGGCAACAACCGGCCCAACGGCAACAACAACGGGCGTCCGCAGCAGGGCGGGCCGCGCAACGGCGCTCCGGCGCAGGGCGCGACTGCTCCGGTGGCGCAGGGCGATGCGCGCATGAACGGCCGGCCGCAGCAGGGCGGGCCGCGCAACGGCAACCCGCGCAACGAACCGCGCCGTGATGGACGTCCGCCGCGCCAGCCCAACGGCGAGGCGCGCATGAACGGGCAGCCGATGGGCGACAACGCTCAGGCGCCGCGCATGAACGGCCAGCCGATGGGCGAGAACGTCCAGGCGTCACAGCAGAACGGCCGGCCGCCGCGCACGAACGGGCAGGCCTACAGCGAGAACGCTCAGGCGTCACAGCAGAACGGCCGGCCGCCGCGCATGAACGGGCAGGCGATGGGCGAGAACGTCCAGGCGTCACAGCAGAACGGCCGACCGCCGCGCACGAACGGGCAGGCCTACAGCGAGAACGCTCAGGCTTCGCAGCAGAACAGCCGACCGCCGCGCACGAACGGGCAGGCCTACAGCGAGAACGCTCAGGCTTCGCAGCAGAACGGCCGACCGCCGCGCATGAACGGGCAGTCCCGCGGTGGTGAGGCAGGCATGAACGGCCAGCCGCGCATGAACGGACAGTCCCGCGGCGGTGAGGCGGGCTTGAACGGCCAGCCGCGCATGAATGGACAGTCTCGCGGCGGTGAGGCGGGCTTGAACGGCCAGCCGCGCATGAACGGGCAGCCGTCTGGCGAGCACGGTCAGGAGTCGCAGCAGAACGGCCGGCCGCCGCGCATGAATGGCAGGTCTCGTGGCGGCGAGTCGGGCCTGAACGGTCCGTCGCGCCAGAACGAGCAGCCGTATGGTGGCGAGGCGGGCCTGAACGGTTCGCCGCGCATGAACGGCCAGCCGCATGGCGGCGAGTCGGATGTGAACGGCCCGTCGCAATCGCAGAACGGCAACGGCCGGCCGCCTCGCAACGAGTGGCGCGCGAACGGGCGTCCGCAGCAGAACGGCGGGCCCCGCCAGGATGGGCCGGGGGCGCAGTCGCGCATGAATGGCCGGCCTCCGCGCAACAACGGCTCCTTCCAGGACGACGCTCCGCAGCAGAACGACGAGCCGCGCCAGAATGGCCGGGGTCCGGGCTCGGGTCCCCGCGAGGCGCGCGGCAACCTGCCCAACAACGGTCCCCGGATGCCCCGTCAGGGCCCGGAGCGCGGCGCGGGACGTTCGTCCCGGGGTTCCGCGCCCCAGGTGAGCTACGTGGCCCGCCCACCGGCAGCCTCGTCCTCGAACCCCGAGACGGGCTCCTCCTAGCCTTCGGTCGGGGGAGCGCCCCACCAGGCCTCCCCGCCAGCGGCACACCGCACGAACCTGTCCGACTGTCCGACAGGTTTGGAAGCCCCTGAGACGGCCACGTCACCCGCAGTGGCCGAGAGGCCCCCGGGGCCAACCGGACCGCGGAAACCTGTCCGACAGTCGGACAGGTTTAGAGGACCGCGATGCCGCCGCCGGCCACCACCCGTGCCTGGCGGCTTCGAGCGACAGCTGGACCGCGGAAACCTGTCCGACAGGTTTGGACGATGCGAGGCCCGCCCCGTCACCCGCCGTGGCCGGGGGCTCCGGCGCCAGCCGGACCGCGGAAACCTGTCCGACTGTCGGACAGGTTTTGACCCGCGCTGGCCGGGAGGTGCCGCCCTACTCCGCCTTCACCGGCGGCTGTTCGCGCGCCAGCTCCTCACGGAAGAACCGGCTGCCCTTCGCGAGCGTCTCCATGTACGGGCGCACGTCCTCGCGGGCTTCCGGGCTCAGCGTCGCGAACGGCGTCACGTGCGCGTCCGGCACGTAGCGGAACGTCAGGTTGATGCGCCGCGTGCGGAAGTCCGGCAGCTCCGGCGGCATCACGTGCCCCGCGCGCGTGTCCACCCGCTGCACCCGGTGGAACGTCTGCTCCTTCCACTGCGCCCCACCAAAGAGCTGCAGCGCCCCGTCATCCAGCCACTGCTCCAGCACCACCGCGTCCCGCTCGCCGGGTCGCGTGGACGTGACGAACTGGATGAGCGCGCGCTCGCCCAGGGACAGTGACGCCACCGGGCCCGGCTCGAAGTCCTTGTGCTCGCCCACGCGCGCGGTGTCCACCCAGCGCCCGTCCTCCAACCGGCTGCCGTAGAAGTTCACCAGGCACGTGTTGAGGTGCCAGCCCTGCGGCATGTCCGGGCCCCGGAACATCCGCCGCGCCAGCGCCTCCACCTTCTCGATCTGCCGCTGCAGCACCGCCGGGAACGGCTCCGCCTTCACGCAGCGGTTCTGCACACCCTTCGGGGGCCGGTAGTAGTCCAGGCACGCGAACTGCCAGTTGCCCAGCCAGTACACGGGCCTGAGCAAGCGCCGCTGCTGCTGCCCTTCCGGCGGCGGGAAGTGCTTCGAGTAGCGCTCCTCCCACAGCGGGTGCAGCGTGCCCAGCCACGCCAATATCTCCGCGCGGTCCGCCGAGTTCAGGAAGCTCGCGTTGTAGTGGTGGCCCGGCGTGCGCTGCGCGGCCTTGCGCGCCAGCGGGGAACCCGGGCCCCTGCGGGGAGGCAAGGCCATGCGCTCAGGTCCTCACGCCTCGGAGGCGGCCACGTCCAACGCCAGTTCGATCATCTCGTCGAACGTCGTCTGACGGTCCTCCGGCGACAGGTGCTCGCCGGTGCGGAGGTGGTCCGACACGGTGAGCAGCGACAGCGCCCGCGCGCCGAACTCCGCGGCCACGCCGTACAGGCCGGCGATCTCCATCTCCACCGCCAGGATGCCCATCTTCTCCAGCGTCGCGTTGAGCGCTTCCTGCGGGTGGTAGAAGAGGTCCGAGGTGAAGACGTTGCCCACGCGCACCGGCTTGTTGCGCTTCTCCGCCGCTTCCACCGCGCGCCGGGCCAGCGTGAAGTCCGCCACCGCCGGGAAGTCGTGGCCCATCACGCGCATGCGGTTCACGTTGGAGTCCGTGCCCGCGCCCATCGCCACGATGACGTCGCGCAGCTTCACGTCCGTGCGCAGCGCGCCGCAGCTGCCCACGCGGATGAGCACCTTCGCGCCGTAGTTCCGCACCAGCTCCGTCGCGTAGATGGAGATGGACGGCACGCCCATGCCGTGCCCCATCACCGACAGCCGCTTGCCCCGGAAGGTGCCGGTGAAGCCCAGCATGTTGCGCACCGCCGTGACGGAGCGCGCGTTCTCCAGGAAGCGCTCGGAGATGTAGCGCGCCCGGAGGGGGTCGCCCGGCATGAGGATCACTTCAGCGAAGTCACCGGGAGACGCGGAGATGTGCGGAGTTGCCATGGAAGCAGAAGCCTTTCAGCGCCCGGTCGACAGACCGGAGGGAACACCCGTGGGAACGGCCACCGGCGTCGGTGCCGGCGTGGCGGGAGTGCACGGGTTGGGCAGCTTGCCCGAAGCCGCGGGCTCCGTGTTCACCAAAGCGGGGGCCTGCGCCTGGGGAGGCAGCCGGCGCGGCGGCAGCTGCACCGGCGGGGGGATGGGGCAGTGCGTGCACGGGCCCTTCAGCGGAATCACCAGCCGCCGGCCAATGCTCAGGAACGTGTTGCGCATCCGGTTGGCCTTCTTGATGGCCACCACGCTGGAGTTGTGACGCAATGCAATGCCACCCAGCGTGTCCCCGTTGCGGACCTTGTACATCATCAGGTTCTGGTCCGGCTGGAGCGCCAGCAGCGGCGCCACCCGGCGGCCCAGCTCCTGCGCGCGGCCGTTGAAGAAGCGCACGTGGAAATGGTCGCGGTGCCGGCGCGCGTGTTTGATCAGCGAATTGAAGCCCGCGTTGAACAGCGAATCCAGCCACACCTTGTCCTCGCCAATGGACAGCGCGTAGTCGTACAGGACCTTCATCACGCGCTTGTCCACGAGGATCATCTGCACGTCGGTGTTCACCACCAGCGAGCGGACCAGCGCCCAGTTCATGGCCACGTCGATGTAGCGCTCCCGCTCGCGCTCGCGCACCGGCTCCGCGGTCGGGTAGTAGAAGCCGAAGTCCACGTCACGGCCGTTCTGGTGGCTCTTGTGCGGACGCAGGTAGCCACCGTCCTTGGTGGACAGGCGGTTGACGCGCAGCGTGGGCACGTTCGGGTACTGCGCGCGCACGGCGCGGATCGCGGCGGCCACGTAGTCCACCGTCTCCTGGGTGCCGTAGGCGATGTCCGGCGACACCACGATCCAATCCTTGTCATCCGGCACGCGCACGCTGTTGATCTGCCGGCCGCTCTCCACGAAGCCAATGGACATGGAGCCCAGCGTGGCCGGGTCCTTCTTCCACGCCTCGGCGAGCGCCTCATCGGACAGGTCGGCGGTGTACAGCGGCCCCGAGGGCGCGGCGGGCGCGAGCGGCGCCTGCATCTCGCCCTCCTCGCTCACGCCTTCATCGTCAGTGGCCGCGGTGGCCTCGTCGTCCTCTTCCTCCGCGTCCACGGGGCAGGGGTTCTCCCGCACGGCTGCGTCGGTGACGACGGCGGCGACCTCCGCCGGGGACGGCATCGCGATGGGGGCACCGGACGCGCTCACGGCGGGCGTGGCCTGGGACTCGGCCGAGGCCGGATCGGGGGCCTGCGCGGGCGGCGTCGCGGCCGGCGTCTCCACGGGCGGCGTCGCGGGCGAGGCCTGCACCGGAGCCGGGGCCGGCGCCGGGACGGGGGTGACGACACGCGCGGCACAGCCGGCGCAGAACAGGAGGATCAGGAGTGAGGAACGCACCGGGCCGCAGGATGGCCCGAGATGCCCGGGTCACCAAGCGCGGAGCGCGATTTTGACTGCGCGTACGCACCCCTGCCTGCCTGCTTCAAGCGCTCCGTGTGAAGCCTTCCGCTTCCAGTGCCTGCGAGGCACGGCGAGGCGAGAGCACGTCGAAGGGCAGCCGCCGTCCACCGCCCATGGACAGCACGCGCTGGTCCTTGCTCACCAGCCATGACGCCTTCGCACGCGCCGCCAGCTCCAGGAACTTCTGATCATCCCGGTCCCGGCACGGCGGCAGCTCCACCGGAGTGCCCTCTCCGTCCGCGATCCGCACGAGCGCGCCGTACGCATCGCGCACCGTCCGCTGCGCGTCCGCCGTCAGCTTGAACGAGGGATAGGCGAGCACCAGCGCCAGCTCCTTCAGCGTGTGCCGGTCCGCCCACGCCGTCAGCGCACCCGAACGAAGCGCCTGCGCCAAAGGCCGCGTGAAGACATCATCAAAGACGAACACGTCCAGCACCACGTTGGTGTCCAGCACCACGGAACGAATGGCAGGCACAGCGGAAGGCGTCATCACGGTGAAAGAACTTTCCGTCACCAACACCGCTGACACAACCCCGCCGTTTCACGCGTCAATCACAATGCACGGAGGGTCCCTGGCGAAAACCAGGAATAGCCGACAAGAATGCGTCTCGTTGAACCCCCTCCCCTGGCCGGCCCCCGCCGGTGAAAGGTCTGTCCATGAAGCCCTCGTCCCGTTCGCTGTGTCTGACGTTGCTGAGCGCCGCTGCCCTGCTCGGCGGCTGTGGAGGTGAGGAGGCGCCCACTTCGCAGGGGGAAGGCGTCGTCGTGCCGCCGGTCCAGACGGACGTCGCTGGCAACGGGCTGAGCGCGAGCGCCGCGTATTGCGACGACGTGACGACGTGGGACCCGGCCTGGGTGCAGTTCGAGACGGACGTGCTCACGCTCATCAACCAGCGCCGCGCGGCGGGCGCCACCTGTGGCGGCGTGGCGAAGCCGGCGGTGGGCGCGCTCACGACCAATGACAAGCTTCGCTGTGCGGCGCGCAAGCACTCCAAGGACATGGGCACGAACAACTTCTTCAGCCACACGGGCTCCAACGGCTCCACGCCGTGGCAGCGCATGGCGTCCGCGGGCTACAGCTACCGGACGGCGGCGGAGAACATCGCCGCGGGCTACGGCACCGCGCAGGCGGTGGTGGACGGCTGGATGGCCAGCACCGGCCACTGCAACAACATCATGAACGGGGCGCTGAAGCAGTCGGGCATCGGCTACTACAACGCGCCGTCCAGCACGTACCGCGCGTACTGGACGCAGGACTTCGGCACGCCGTAGTTCCTGCTGAAGGGCGGAGGGCTATGCTCCGCGTCCCATGCCCTCCCCCTTCGCCGAGCACTTCCCCGCCCTGCGGTCCGGCTTCAGCTACCTGGACAACGCGGCGGGGGCGCAGGTGCCCACGTACTGCATCGACGCCATCCATCAATTCCTCTCGGGTGGCAGCTGCAACGTGGGCCAGCCCTACCCCGCCTCCCGCGTGGCCACGGCGCTCAAGGCCCGGGCGCGCGAGGAGACGGCGGAGTTCCTGAACTGCCGGCCCGATGAAGTCATGCTCGGGCCCAGCGCCACCGCGCTCACCTTCCAGGTGGGCCGGGCCGTCTCACGCCTCTTCAAACCTGGCGACGAGGTGGTCATCTCCGAGCTGGAGCACGAATCCAACGCGGCCCCGTGGCGTGCGCTGGAGGCGCAGGGCGTGAAGGTGACGACCTGGCGCGCGAGCTGGCCGGAGGGACGGCTGGAGACTTCCGAGCTGCGCAAGCTCGTCACGCCGCGCACGCGGCTGGTGGCGGTGTCAGCGGCGGCGAACTCCGTGGGCGCGACGCCGGACGTGGCCGCGGCGGCGGAGGTGGCGCACGGCGTGGGCGCGTGGCTGTTCGTGGACGCGGTGCACTCCAGTCCGCATCACCTGCCGGACGTGCGCGCGTGGGGCGCGGACTTCGCGGTGTTCTCTCCGTACAAGGTCTTCGGTCCGCACCTGGGTTGTCTGTTCGTGCGGCGCGAGCTGCTCGCGGGGCTTCCGGCGGACAAGCTGTGGTTCATGCCGGATGACGGTCCGCAGAAGTTCGAGCCGGGCACGGCGAACCACGAAGGTTGGGCCGGATGGTTGGGCTCACTGCGCTACCTGCGGGACGTGCTGGGCGGTGGCCAGCCGGGACGTGAGGGATTGGCGCGGGCCTTCCAGCGCATCGCGCAGCTGGAACAGCCGCTGCTGGAGGCCACGCTGGAGCAGCTGTCCCGTCATCCGCGCGTGCAGCTGTACGGGCCGAAAACGTCCGCCGGACGCGTGGCCACGTTCTGTTTCAACGTGGCCGGCGTGTCGCCGCGCGCCGTGGCCGAGCACCTGGCGGAACAGGGCGTGGGCGTCGCGGCGGGGCACTACTACGCGACGATGGCGGCGGAAGCACTGGGGCTCATGCCCGACGGTGCGGTGCGTGCGTCGCTGCTCCACTACAACACGGCGGAGGACGTGGGCCGGCTGCTCGCGGCGCTGGATTCACTTCCCTGACGCCTCCGTCAGTCTTGAGCAGTCTTGGGTGCTGCGTGCTCCTTTCGGCGGGCACGCAGCCTCAACGCCCCCGTCATGACCTCGCTGACGCCCATGACGACGAAGAATACGCCCATGAGTCCGTCCGTGATTGCGTCACTGCGGGGCTCCCAGAACGCCCTGAATGCCAGGGTCCCGAACACCAGCTTCACCAGGCCCGAGACGAGCTCCAGGAGGGGACGTATGCAAGGCGTATCCCAGGCCGAAGAACGCCCCCTGGGGTTTCTCGGCGCCTGGGCCCAGGCCTGGGAGGCGAACAGGACGCTGGCCATGCCTAGCATCCAGGAACTGCGCACCTTCAACGCGGAGAGGAATCGCATCCGCGAGACCTTGGTCGCCTTGAGACACGCATCGTAGACACCCAGATCTCACGACACCCGGAGTCATACCCGACACACCAGGGGTCTGACACAACCGCATTGTATTTCTTGCAATCACCACTACAGTGATTCGCCTCACCCGGCGCCCCCCCGCATGCGCTGATACATCGCCATGCCCCCGGGGACAGCCCACCCCTGCGTTCGAGAAATCCATGCAACGAAAAAGCAGTTCCTGGCTGCTCTGCGTAGCATTGTCCTTCCTTGCCCTGCTCACGGGCTGCGCCTCGGAGATGCGTCCGGATGCGACGGGGAGCGTCCAGGTGACCACCGTCGCCCAGAACCTGGCGTCCTCCGACGTGGCTCGCGTGGAACTGGCCATCAGCGGGCCGGGCATGACGCCCCTCAACGCCACGCTGGAACACTCGGGTTCGCAGTGGACCGGGGTGATTGGAAACATCCCCGCGGGCGCGGACCGGACCTTCAGCGCCCAGGCCTTCGACGCGAGTGGCATTGCCATCTATGAAGGCCAGGCGACGGGTGTCACCATCCAATCAGGCCAGACGGCGATGGTGGTGCTCCTGCTCCAACAGCGCACGGCCCCCACTCCCTTCGAGAACAGCGCGCCTCGCATCAGCGGCATCTCCGCGTCCACCTATCAGGTACGCGCGAACCAGACGGTGACGCTCAGCCTCTCAGCCTCGGATGCGGACGGCGATGTGCTCACCTATGCCTGGACGGCGGATGGCGGCGCCTTCGGCAATGCCTCCGTGGCGAGCCCCACCTGGACCGCGCCCGCGACGCCTGGCAACTACTCGCTCAGCGTCGTCGTCTCCGACGGCCGGGACGCGCAGTCCGGCATGACGCTGCGGATCGCCGTGCTCCAGGACACGGGAAACGCGAACGTGGCGGTCTCGTTCAACACCTGGCCCGCGGTGACCCAGGTGAAGGGCACGCCGTTCGGACAGGTCGCGCCCGGTGGAGCCGTGACGCTGGATGTGACGGCGACGGACGCGGATGGCGACGCGCTCACCTACGCCTGGAGCGATGACTGCGGCGGCGGCTTCAGCGCCACCACCGCCACGCACGGCATCTGGACGGCGCCGGCCTCCGAGCCCACGGGCGGTCAGTGCAAGGTGACGGTCACGGTGACGGATGGCCGGGGCGGCAGCACCACGGGCACGCTGCGGCTCAATGTCATCCACCTCCAGGTGCCGACCCTGCCGCCCGTCATCGGACAGGTGTTCCAGTCCGCGGCCGTGGCCCGGGCAGGAGACACGGTGCGCCTGTTCGCCACCGCGACGGATCCGGAGGGAGCAGCGCTGACGTTCACGTGGAGCGCCAGCGGCGGCACCCTGGCCACGCCCATCACCACCGCCAACCGCAGCGAGGTCGTCTGGACGGCCCCGGCGGATTCGGGTGGCTCGGACATGAGCGTCACTCTGGCGGTCGAGGACGCGAGCGGCCAGCGGACGACCCAGGGCTTCACGGTCCAGATGCAGCTCTGCGTCCAGGCCGTGACCTCCTATCTCTTGAAGACAAATGCCTCGGCCGTGCCGCTGGTCGTGACCTACCGCATGGTGGGCGGCGGGGGAGGCGGCGCGGGCCGCGTCCCAGGTGCAGAGGGTGCCAGGGTGGAGGGGAGCTTCACGTGGGGAGCCGCGGCGACCCTGGAGGTCATCGTCGGAGGTGGTGGCGGCTTTGGATACTGGACCGCGGGCGGCGCTGGCGCTGGGGGAGCGGGGTACTTCGGCGGAGGTGCCGGCGGCACTTCGGCCGGAGGAGCGGGCGGCGGAGGTGGGGGTGGCAGCAGCGCGATCTTGAGTGGGGGCCAGTTGGTGGCCTTCGCCGCGGGCGGGGGAGGTGGCGGGGTTGGAGGGGGCGGCGGCAGCAACACAGGCGGAGCGCCGGCTGTCGACTTCTATGGCCATCAGCCCAAGGCGGGCACCGCTGGCACCGGGGGCTCGACGATCTTTGTTTCCGGAGGTGCCGGGCTGACGGGCGGAGCGGGAGGCGAGAGCCACATGGGCGGTGGTGGCGGCTTCGGCGGCGGAGGCGGCGGCGCGGGGCCCGCGGCCCAGAGCTTCGGAGGCTCCTCGGGTGGAAACGGTGGAGCGAGCAGCGGAGGCATGGGTGCCAACACCTGGTCCACCGTCACGACGCTGCCCACGGAAGCAGGCGCCTCCACGACAGGCGGAGGCAACGCCGGCCTCGTCATCCTGAAGTACGACGGCGCCTGCGCGCTCTAGCCCTTCATCAGCTCTACAGGTTCTTCGGCGCTGCGCTCCGGTCACGGCCGAGGCGCAGCGCTCTCACCGCCGCGGCGATCTCACCGGCGCCGAGGAAGAGCAGAGCACCCCCGAGGAGTGCCAGGCCTCCGTCGTCGGAGAAACTGCCGTTCGTCCAGAGCCCCAGCCTCAAGGTCCCCAGGCCCAGGAGCAGGCCCAGGACGATGGAGGCCGTGCCGTGACGTCCGGAGAGATTGAAGAAGAGCGTCCCCATCCCCACGACCAGGGCCAGCCCCCCGAGCACCAGGACGGCGGCGGCCATGCCGAACAGCGCCCCCAGTGCGCTATCAACGCCATCCGCCCGGGCCTGGGACGCGAACAGGACGCCGGCCGTGCCGAGCATCCAGGGGAGACGAACCTTCAACGCGGAGAACCATCGCATCCGCGAAACCCTACCACCTCACGCCTCCACGGGCGGAGGGGGCTGCTTCGCCGTCAGCGTCGCCCCCGCGGACGCCACGCTCACCAGCGCGACCGCCAGCCATTGCAGGGGCGAGAGGTGCTCGCGCAGGAACAACCAACCCACCACCGTCGCCACCCCGGGCTCCAGGCTCATCAGGATGCCGAAGGTGCGGCTGGAGAGCTGGCCCAGCGCCATCATCTCCAGCGAGTACGGAAGCGCGCTGGACAACAGCGCCACGCCCACGCCCGCGGCGAAGAGGCCCGGCGTCATCCGCTCCAGGTGCCCCTCGCGCAGCATGAAGGGCAGCACCGTCAGCATGGCCACCACCATGCCCGCCGCCACGCCCTGCCCTTCCGGCACGCGGCGCGACAGCCTTCCTCCCGCCAGGATGTAGAGCGCCCAGCACGCCCCCGCCGTCAGCGCCAGCACCACGCCCAGGGGATCCAACCCGCCGGGCTTCGCCGTCCACGGCGTAATCAACACGATGCCCGTCGCCGCGAAGAGCACCCACACGAAATCCAAGACCTTGCGCGAGCCCACCACCGCGAGCACGAAGGGCCCCACGAACTCCAGCGTCACCGCGAGCCCCAGCGGGATGCGCGCGATGGCCAGGTAGTACGTGAGGTTCATCACGCCCAGCGCCACGCCATACGGCACGACGGCGGCCCACTGCGCCCGCGTGTAGCGCAACAGCGGCGGGCGGAAGTAGGCCAGCAGCATCACCGACGCCAGCACCAGGCGCAGGCCCGCGGCCCCCACCGAGCCCAGGACGGGGAAGAGCCCCTTCGCGAGCGCGGCGCCTCCCTGCACGCTCACCACGGCGATGAGGACCGCGGGAATGGGGGGCAAGGCGGAGACACGGCGTCCGGCGACTTCACTCATGGCGCCGGAATCTAGAGCGTGTCCCCTCATCCGGCGAGTGCGCCCGGAGATTGGACGTCACACGACCAGGCCTTCCCCTACCCTCCCAGGCCGCTCAAGCCGTGGCATGGGAGCAGAGCTTCTCGCTCACCTCCCACAGGCCCGCCGCGAGCTTCGAGTCCAGCGCCTGCTTCCGCGGCTTCACCGGCCGTCGCTTCGAGACGTACTCGCCCTGGAGAGAAGCCGCCTCCGGCGAAGTGGCGAGCCAGCGGAGGGAGTCGGCGCCTTCTTCGGGCGTGCTCGAGAAGGGCTTCGCGAGTGCATAGACGACATTCAGCAGAAGCCCCTGGTCCGAGCCAAAGCCACCGAACCGCGTGCGCACCATGCCCGGCTCGAAGCAGTTCGCCGTCGTGCCCTCCAAGCGCCGCCGGAGCTCCTTCCGGATGAGGTCCAGCTCCGGTGAGGAGAATCACCTTGCCCGCGAGGTCCTGCGTCATGAGTTGCTCAGGGACTTGCATGGGTGACGCCGGCGCTCGAAGACTCGGGCGAGCGCGGCGAAGAGAAGCGAGGCGACGAACAGGCCGCCGAGGATGGGCCACGCGCCGGGCTGCATCCGCCCTGCCCCGTCGAACATCTCGTTCCCGAGGTAGCTCACGAAGAGCAACGGCGGCACATAGCCGACCAACGAGCCCCAGAAGTGGGTCCAGAACCCCACCTTCGAGACGCCAAGGAACCCGTGCAGCACCTGCGGCATCCAGAGAACCAATCGAAGCACCACGACGGTCTGGAAGGCGCGCTTCTCCAGTGCGTCGTCGTACTTGCGGAACCGCGCGGGAATGCGCGCTGAAACCCAGTCCTTCGCCACGAAGCGCGCGAACGAGAAACCGACCACGCTCGCGGACATCGTCCCGATCATCGAAAGCGCGAAGGCGGTCTGCCACGGCCAGATCAACGGTGCCGCGACGATGAAGATCGACCCGGGGACACCGAACGGCTGGAGCACCGTGTACGCGACGATGAACGCGAGGTAGCCCCATATCCCCATCTCGATGAGCGTGTGGGCCAGGGCTTTCGGCTCGGAGAGCCATGCGAAGACGTCGAAGGACCAGGCGCCCGCGAGCGTGAGGAGCACCAGCGCGACGACGCCAAGCCTCGCGACTCGCAGCGAGCGAGTCGTCGCGCTCATGCGCCAACCCTGTTGATGTCGGCCGACTCCAGGATGAAGCGATCGGACTTCCCTTCGACGACACGGAGCATCGCGCGGCCGAGGATTTCGGAAGTGGTGAACAGGAACGGGAAGACCCGGATGAAGAACGGAATGAGCGGGTTCAGGGGCTTCATCAGGACCACTCCGACCTGATAGGCCCGCGTGCGGCTCCGGATGCCAGGGCCTGCCCGGATGAACCCGGGACGGACGGCGCCCGCATGTCGGAACGGCATGGACTTCAGCGCACCCTCGACCCGCTGCCGGACGCGCGCCCACATCGAACGCCCGCCAGCACCACCCGCGGAGCAGTAGCAGAAGGAAAAGTCAGGATTGAGCCGGAGGAGCGCGCGCGCCCAGACGAGCGTCAGCTCCTCGGTCACCCGGGCATAGGCCGCCTCGTCCAGTCCCATGGAGCTGATGCCAATCGCCCAGATGCAGGCGTCGTAGCCAACGAGTTGGTCCTCGATGGAGGCGAAGTCGAAGAGATCGTTCAGCAACAGCTCGCGCAGCTTCGGATGCTCGACGCCACACGGCTGCCGCCCGATGCTCAGCACGGCATCGACTTCGGGGGCGTTGAGCGCTTCGCGCAGGGCGCCAGCGCCCACCATGCCGGTCGCGCCAAGAACGATGACCTTCATTTCCGTGCCCCTTTCGCTTTCGCGGGAGGGGCGAACCGCGCCGCGAGGAGCTCTGTTCGCTTCTCCAGCACCGCCGTCTTGGGCTCGTCCGCGAGGAGACCATCGAGCGCGAGGAGGAAGACCTCGGCGCTCGCCTCATCTCCCAGGATGGAGGCCACGCACCGCAGCGCGACCTTGCGATGGAGCGCATCGGTCTCGGGGTCGATCCGCTCGCAGGCCGCGAGGAACTCGCCGCCCATCGGCGTACCGGCCATCTCCGCCCAGGGCTCGATCACCATCACGCGGCATACGTCGAGCAAGCGCTCATAGGGCGTGCGGTCCGGTGTGTTCGCCGCCTGCATCGCCAAGGGATGGCGCGACACCAGCAAGTCCACGAAGACAGCCTTGAAGATGTCTTCCTTGTCCTTGAAGACCCGGTAGAGCAGCGTGCGCGAGAGGTGCGCCCGCCTGGCGATGTCCTCGAACGACGTCTTCGCGAAGCCGAAGTTGAGGAAACACCACCGCGCGGCGAGCAGGATCTTCGCTCGGCGCGCGGCGGTCTCGTCTTCCGTCATCGTCGTCACCATGCAGACACTGTGACAACCGATGCAATTTTTGTCAATTTCCCCCATCAGGCCCGGGCGCGCTCCAGGCTCCTGACCGCAGCAGCGCACGGCGAGCAAGGAAGCGGGAGACATTCCACTCCGGCACCGAGTCCCCCTGGGACAGCCGCTCCTGGTGCTCCTTCAGGACGGTCCCCAGACGCCAGCGGTCCGTCTCCTGGAGGGTGGAGTCCGCCAGGACCAGCCCGGGCACGGCGTCCGCGGACAGGTCATAGAACATCTCTGTGTCCAACGATCCGGTGCGCGCGTACCGCTCCAGGTTGTGGCGGACGATGAAGGCCTCCGGGTTGAGGAAGTTGAGCACCAGCACCGAGCCCAGGGCCGTGGCGAAGGCGCCCACCGCGAAGCGCTCCGGCTTCCACCACAGCGTCACCGCGCGCCAGGCCAGCACCGCGCCCAGCGCCACCATGAAGACGTGCGTGTGCACGCGCAGCAGCGTGTAGCCGAACGCGTCCTCGTACAGCGACAGGCGCCGCATCGCCGACGCGAGGATGATCAGCGTCAGCACCACCATCAACGACGTGCCCGCGCGAAAGACGGTCTGCGCCATGCGCGTCTCGCGCCGGGTCCAGCGCGTCAGGGCCATCACCAGCGCCAGCGTCAGCGAGGCGACGACCACCAGCTCGAAGAAGCCGCGCCGCGCGTACTCCGCGAAGGTGTAGCCGGCAGCGGGCGACGACGCGTCGCCGACGAACAGGTACGCCACCTGGAAGGCCGCGAAGACGAAGAACAGCGCGTTCACGGCGAAGATGAGCGTGAGCGCTTCGATGAGCCCCAGGCGCGGCGTGGCCGACGCCACCTCCGCGTCCCCCAGCTCCTTCGTGGCGCGGCGGCGCAGCGCATGGCCCAGCACGCCCGCGGCGACGCTCGCGCCGAACGCCACGCCCATGCCGCGCCACATCAGCCGATCCAGGTCCAGGTCGAACGACAGCATCCGCTGCACGGTGGAGGAGAAGATGCCGTCCGCGGATTGCAACAGCACCCCGAACACGAACAGCACCGGCAGCGCCAGCAGCAGGCCTCGCGACAGCGCCCCCAGCAGGCGCGAGTGGGTCTTGAGCCCGCGCACGTCCACGCTGTCCCGGACGAGCACCGGCGGGTAGAGCAGGCTCTGCGCGGCGGAGCCGAAGAAGACGAGGATGTAGTCGGCGAGCCCCAGCCGCTCCACGCGGCCCGCGGCCCAGAAGTGCGAGAGCATCATCAGGAGCACGGCCGCGGTCATCGCGTTGAGCGCCAGCAGCCACGAGCTGTCCCGCACCGCCACGAAGACACTGACCAGGCCCAGCGGCGCCAGCAGCCACGCATTGGGCCGCGCGCGCTGCCAGCCTTCACGTCCGCCCAGCGACGCGAGCGCGCCCACCAGGGCCGCCACCAGCAACGGGAAGCCCAGGCCCCAACGGGCCCTTTCGAGCAGGACCTCCGCGAGCACTCCCAGGGCCAGCGACGCCGCCAGCATCCGGCGCGGGGCGCGCACCCAGGGCAGCACCGACCGGTCCGGAGCCGTGACGGAGGGAGCGGGAGAAGGAGGAAGCGGGGACAGGGGAACGGACGGGTTCATGGCGTCGGCACCTCGCGGGCGCGTCAGCACCCGGAACGACGGCAGGATGCACACGCCCGGCGGCACGGCCGGGGGCCTCGGGGGCGAGCGGTCGCGGAGTCGCGCCGAACGGCGCTGACCGCTCCGTGGCCGGTCGGCACCTCCCGGGCCAGGAGCGGCGGGACGGTCCCACCCGGGGTCCGCATCACCGGGACCTGGAGTCCGCGCCCTGGACATCGCCGCGAGCCGCGCCGCGTCGACGGACACTCCAGGCGGGTCCGCGCAGCACCTGCACAGGGCCGATGTTAGGTTGCCGCCCCGATGTCACCCCTGCCGCGGCTCCCCTTCCGCTTCCGTCCCCGCTCGACCCTGGCCCTGTGGGGCCTGGTGCTCGCCTTCGCGGGCTGTGACGGCCGGTCTCCTCAAACCCAGTCGGTTCCGGATGCCGGCGCCTGCGTCCAGGGCAACTGCCCCCAGCCCGACAGCGGCTCGCCGGTGGATCCGTCCGGCACCCGCGTGCGCATCGCGGCGTTCAACGTGCACCGCCTCTTCGACACCGTCTGCGACACGGGCGCCTGCGGCGGCTCCAACTACGAGGAGCTGCCCACCGAGGCGGAGTTCGAGGCGCAGGTGACCCAGCTCGGCCGGGCCATCACCGCGCTCAACGCGGACATCGTGATGCTGGAAGAGGTCGAGACGCAGAACTCGCTGGATGGACTGTTGAAGAAGGTCCCGCAGTTCCCCCAATCGCACCTCGGGGAGACGTACACCAAGGCCTCCGTGGACGTGGCGGTCCTCTCCCGCCACGCCATCACGGAAGTGCGCAGCCACCGCAACCTCTACATCTACAGGCCGGATGGTTCCGCCACCCGCTTCTCCCGCGACCTGCTCGAGGTCCACGTGGACGTGGACGGCACGCGGGTCATCGTCTTCGCGGCGCACTTCCGCTCCAAGGTGGACGACGATCCGGGCCGCCGCATGGCGGAGGCCAATGCCTCGCGGGACATCGTCCTCGCCTCGGCGAGGGAGTTCCCTGACGCGATGATCGTGCTCGGCGGAGACCTCAACGACATCCCCGGCTCGGAGCCCATCAACGCCCTGGACCAGGCCCTGCTGCGCGTCGCGAAGGACCGGCCGGACAACGAGACCTGGACATACTTCTATTCCGGCAGGGGTCAGGCCATCGACCACCTCTACCTCGCGCCCAACGGGGGCGGCGTCTATGTGCCGGGCTCCTTCCGTGTGGCCCGCGAGCCCACCGGCGGCTACGGCGGCTCCGACCACGGCGCGGTGTACGCGGACTTCGCGCTCACCCCTCGCTGAAGCGCGCGGGACGGCGAGCCCCGCACACTCCCCCGCCCTGGCAGCGCGGTGCCTGTGGACCACCGCACGCGGAAGGCCTGACATTGACGCGGCAATGACAGCCAGGGAGGAGCCGTCCTCGGCGGCCGATTTCCAGCTCGGCCCCCCTCCCTACCTTGCTCGCCATGAACAGCAATCGCATGGCGCATGCGGCACGCCACCCCCGGGCACTCTGGCATCCCGTCCCGGAGGGCAGGCCATGATTGAGGTACGCACCTTCGAAGGTGACGCCTCCGAGGCGTCCTGGTTCCTCAACCGCGTCTGGCAATCCACCTACGGCAAGACGGCCCCGATCCCCGTCTGGGACAAGCGCTTCTGCGACTGGCGGCTGTTCCGGGATGGACAGGCGCCGCGCGACTACCTGCTGGCGGCGTACGAAGGGAAGACGCTGGTGGGCACCCTCTTCGCGGAGCCCGCGAAGCTGCGCCTGGGACGCCTGGAAGTGGACGGCAGCTATGGACTGCGGGCCACCGTCACGAACTCCCACCGGGGACAGGGCATTGGCGCGAAGCTCGCGCACGAACTGCTGCGGCGGCACCAGGACCGGGCGGCGCGGCTCACCCTGGGCTTCACGACCACGGAGCCCCGCCCGCCGGGCTTCTGGCGGCGCACGTGGAACACGCGCCTCTTCGGAGGGCTGGGGCTGTGGATGTATGCCTTTGATGCGCGAGCGCTCGCCCGCTGGTCCTTCACGGACAACGAGCGGAGGTTGTTCACGCTGGCGCATCCCTTCCTGCGGCACCGCTTCCGGGAGGCGGACACCCAGGGCATCCGCCCCTACCAGCCGGCGGACCTGGGCCACTGCACGGCGCTGGTCCACGACATGCTGCGCCCGGTGACGCTGGGCTACACGTACTCCACCGAGCAGTTGGCGGCCCAGCTCCAGTACCGCGACGTGCCCCGGACCTTCGTGCTGGAGCAGGACGGCGAGGTGCGCGGGCTGGTGAGCTCCCACAGCCTGTTGATGACGGGGGTGGGAGAGCTCACCGCGGAGGTCGTGGACCTGATGGCCTTCCACGCCTCCGTGTCCACCGAGGACCGGCAGCGGCTGCTCCAGGTGGCCATGCAGGACATGGAGCGCCGGGGCGTGGCGTTCGCGGGCATGCTGCGCGGGCCCGGCACCTCGGCCTGTCTGTTGTTGCGCGCGGGCTGGGTGCCGCTGCCCCGCCGCGCGAAGGTGACGTGCCTGATGCCCACCTGCGACCTGGACCTGCCCGCGGACCCGTGCGTCTTCACGCACCTGCGCTGACGCGCGAGCCCTGGACCTTGCGGAACAGCCACACGGCTCCGCTGGCCACGGTCCGCACACCCCGGCCCGCGCAGACGCACAGCGCGGGAATGACGAGCAGCAGGTACTGCGGCCACTTGGTGTTCCACAGCAGCAGGAACACCAGGCCCACGACGGCGGCCACCGCCCACACGGGCCGCTCGCGCCATGTCCGGGGCAGGCCCAGCACCGCCAGCGCCAACAGCGCCCGAGCGTTGAAGTGCGTGAGGTAGATGCCCGGGTCGGAGCCCGACAGCCACGTGTCCGTGAGGAACACCAGCGGCTGGTACCAGGGCAGCCCGGCGCGGCGCACGTGCTCGTTGTGGGAGTAGTTCCAGTGGAAGGTGATGGACTCCCACAGCGACGCGAACGGAGACGCCCACAGGGCCGGGTTCGCCAGGATGAACACCGCCGCCGTGGACACGACGATGGCGGCCCACGGACGCCACCGCGTGCGCGCGCCCGCCACCAGGAAGGGCAGGAACGTGAGCCCGCCCACCAGGCCATACGGATACTTCCCCGCCGCCGCGAGCCCCAGCAGCGCGCCGGACACCGCCGTCCATCCCGGCGCGAAACCCAGTCGCCGGGCGCGCTCGAACGCGAGCAGCGCAAGCATCGCGAGCAGCCCCGGCACCGCCTCCAGGTACGCCTGGGACGTGTACTTCGTGTGGTACGGGTCCCAGGCGAGCAGGAGCGCGCCCAACGGATCCACGAGGGCGACGAGCCCCACCTGGAGCACCCCCGCCACCACGGACAGGCCCCGCGTCACGTTGAACGCGGGGCGCGCGGCGTCCGGGATGGGCCGGCCCATGGGGACGTCCCGCCAGTCCGGCTCCGGAGCACCCGTCATGCGCACGGCTTCGGCGAAGAGCAGCTTCACCAGGGGCGGGTGTTCGAAGTTCTCCCGGAGCGCGCCAATGTCGCCCCAGCGGCCTTCGTCCAGCATCTGGGCATAGGTGAAGGCGATGGGCAGGTAGACCGCCTCGTCGAAGTCCTGGCCCAGCCGTTCCACCGCCCGGGAGCGCTGCCAGACGGCGACCACGAGTGCGACGAGTGCGACGAGGAGGGCCAGCAGGCGCGTGCGGGACACGCGCGAACGGATATCACGAACATGCGGCCCACCGAGCAGCCGGGGCATGGCCCTGGTGACGTGCGGCCCGGCGCCCCAGCTTTGGAGCATGAGAATCGCACGCATCCTGACCGTTGCCACCCTGCTCGCGGGCGGATCCGCCGTGGCGAAGAAGAACGACACCTTGGAGCTACGGACGTCCCAGAAGACCGTGCGTGCGAGCGTCGACGCGCAGGGTCTCCAGGGCCCGGACCTGAAGCTCCAGTTGTCTGACAACGCGCTGACGGGCCAGGCCTTCCAGCGCCCCGTGGACCTGAAGCTGTCGGGACGGCACATCGAGGGCACGGTGGGCGAGAAGCCGGTGGAGCTCACCGTGACCGCGCGTCCGGACGTGGTGGAGACGATGGGCACCTTCGCGGGACAGCCCTCGTCGCTGACGCTCAGCCCGGACGCGCTGACGGGGTCGGTGGGGCCGTGCGGCTACAACCTCATCATCGAGCGCGACCGCAGGCACTACCGGGGCACGCGTGCCTGCGGCGACCAGCGTGAGAACGACGTGCTCGTCTCCATCCCGAAGTCCCTGGAGAAGGCTCCCGCGACCGAACGCATGGCGGCGCTGAGCGTGCTGCTCTCCCAGCCGTGAGCACGGCGATGGTGCGCGGGGCGCGGGTGTAGTGAAGTCCGTGCCGTGTCCACCCTTCCCTCCGGCGTCGCGCCCGAGCGCACCATCGGGCCGTTCCAACTGCTGGCCCTGGGCGTCAACGGCATCGTGGGCGTCGGCATCTTCTTCGCGCCCGCGGAGGTCGCGGCGCAGGCGCCCGGCCTGGGCGCGGTGTGGGCCTTCGCGCTGACGGGCCTGGCGCTGGTGCCGGTGGCGTTCGCGTTCGCGGTGCTCGGCCGGCGGTTCGACTCGGATGGCGGACCCGTGGTGTTCGCGCGGGCGGCGTTCGGCGAGCGTGTGTCGTTCCTCGTTGGCTGGGTGGCCTACGTCAGCGCCTTCCTGAGCACGTCCGCGGTGATGGCGGGCCTGGCGCGAGCGGTGGCGCCGTCGGTGGGATTGGGCGGGCCCGTGGGCGAGCGGCTGCTGGCCTCTGCGCTGGTGACGGGGCTGGCGGCGCTGGTGGCGTCGGGCATCCGCGTGTCGGCGCGAACGTGGACGGCGCTCACGGTGCTGAAGCTCGTGCCGCTGGCGGTGCTGCTGGGGGCGTTCTTCTTCCTGCCTGACAGGGATGTGCCGCCACCGCTGCCCGCCACGGGAGCGTCCTGGCTGAAGGCGGGCCTGACGGTGATGTTCGCCTACCAGGGCTTCGAAATCGTCCCGGTCATCGCCGGACAGGTGCGCGCATCCGAGCGCACGGTGCCCATGGCGACGGTGGGCTCACTGCTCCTGGCGATGCTGCTGTACGTGGGGCTCGTGTGGGCGTGCGTCGCGGCGCTGCCGGACCTGGCGAGCGCGTCCGCGCCCCTGGCGCAGGCAGCGGGGGTGTGGAGCGGCGCGGGGATGGAGCGGCTGGTGGGCGCTGGAACGAGCGTGTCCGCGCTGGGCATCTGCGTGGGGATGATGGTGACGACGCCGCGCTACCTGTCCGCGCTGGCCTCGGGGGAACGTTCGCTGTTCGGGCTGGAGCGCATGTCGGAGTCCGGCGTGCCCATGCGGGCGCTGGCGGTGACGTGGGCGCTGGTGCTGGGGTTCGTGAACCTGGGGGACCTGTCGGAGCTCTTCGCGCTCTCCGCCATCGCGGTGCTGATGCAGTTCGGAGTCACGGCGGCGGCGCTCGCGGTGCTGTCGCTGCGGCGGGAGCGGAACCTGCGGCCGGTGCACGCGCTGCTGGCGGTGCCTACGCTGGTGCTGGGGCTGACGCTGGTGGCCTTCGGCGCGAGCGCTCGGGAGGCAGCGGTGGCGTCGGTGGCGGTGCTCGCGGGGCTGGCGTTGATGCGCCTGTCGCGGCCGAGGGAGCCAGCGCCCGTCCGCCTGCCCTGACGTCTTCGCACGTCAGGAGAGCGGGCAGGCCTGGGGACAACCCGGCACGTCGTGTTGCGAAGGAGTGACCGGGCCGGGAGACTCGCGAGGCGATGCTCGGGTATCAGGCGAATGCGCAGTGGCGGGACATGTCTGACTTCGTGGTGCACTTCACGAAGCCCGGGCCCCCGTACCACGACGCCTACCAGAACATGATGAGCATCCTGGGAGCGCGCACGCTCATCCCGGGTGCGGAGGGGTTTGGCATCGCGCGGCGGGAGGCGGCGGTGGCGAACCTGCACCGCTCGGTGTGCTTCAGCGAGATTCCGCTCGACCAACTCGCGAGGCTGGTGCAGCGCAGGAGCCTGTACGGCATCGCCTTCCGCAAGAGCTTCATCCTGTCGCAGGGCGGAGGCCCGGTCTGGTACGTGCAGTACGGCTCGCCCGCGCACCTGGCGATGAAGCACCAGTTGGACCAGGCCCTGGCGGCGAAGGAGCCCCAGAAGGAGCCCGTGTGGGCGGTGACGCCCTTCGTGGACATCCAGGGTGACGCGCACAACGCGCCCTACAGCTACCGCTTCGACTGGGAGCGGGAGTGGCGCGTCCCAGGCCTCCTGCGCTTCACGGAGTACGACGTCGCGGCGCTCTTCCTGCCGGAAGAAGTGCACACCGTGGCGAGGGACTTCTTCGCCTGGGCCGTGCGAGAGCGCGCGGGCCCGGGCTACTTCTGCCCCGTGTTGGATCCGGGCTGGAAGGCGGAGCAGATCATGGAGGCGCTGGCGAAGCACACGCAGGCGCCGGTCGCGACGGAGCGCAAGAGCGCGCCGGGGTAACCCACTTCAAGGTTTGTGCTTCTTGAGACGTCGCTCCAGGCTGGCAACAGGCGAGAAGAAGTAGGCTCGTCCGACCTGATCCCTCTCCAGGAACCCCGCGGCTTCGAGGTCGAGCAGGTCCTGTCGAGCGGTTTGATAGACCACTCCGTGCCGACGCCGGTGCGACTGGATGTCGTAGCGCGCGGCTGGATGGTGAAGGGCATGCGCCAGCAGCTCCCGCTGCCGGGGATTGAGGCCTGAATCCTTCTTGAGGAGAAGCTCCACCTGCCGGGCCTCTTGCCCCTTCCGCGCCAGATAGGCGTAGAGGTCATCGGTCGCGCGTTGGATGACATCCAGTTGGTGCAGGAGGAAGTAGGTGAGGTCCCCCCGGTCCGTCTCCGTGAACAGGAACGCCCGGCTGTATTGCATCTGGGCGCGCTGGATGATCCGGGAGATGGAGAGGAACTCCGCGATCCAATAACCCTCCCGGATCATGCACCAGTAGAACAGGGCCCGGGCGGTGCGGCCGTTGCCATCCACGAAGGGATGGTCATAGGCGAGCATGAAGTGAATCACGATGGCGCGCACGACGGGATGGATGAAGACACTCCCGTCGGAGCCATTCGCGAACGCACAGAGCTGCCGCAGTCGCCCGGGCAGTTTACTGGCGTCAGGGGGGACATGGAGGATCTCTCCACTCGCCCGGTCCTGGACCGTGATGGGCCCATCACCGCGCCGCAAGCGGCCCTCTTCGCCAGGGTCGAGCGTGTCACGCGTGATGGTTTCGTGAAGCTCCAGGAGCAGTGAGGTCGTCAGGGGCACATGCGCATTCCGGCGCATCAACTCCATGGCCTGGAAGTTGTTGAAGATCATCCGCTCGTCCTTGGTCCGAGGCGGACGTCCCTGCTCCAGCATCTCCCTGGCGACCTTTCGGGTCGTGGAGGCTCCCTCCAGCTGACTGGAAGTGATGGCCTCTTCCATCAACGATTCGACGATGTAGCGATCCCTTACACCTGAGTTGGCCAGTTGAGGGTCCGCCAGCTCCAGCCCTTTTCCGAGCTGCCGGTCTATCCGGTGCAGGCCCGAAAGAAGCCCGTCAGGACGGGTGAAGGAGAACAGCTGCCCCGTCTTGTCCAGGAGCGGCAAATCGGCGCTCACCGTGGTTCGTGCGGTCTTGACCCGGTACCACCATTCCTCATGCGTCATGCCCTCGGGCGCGGGATGACGGCGCAGCTCGTCCCAGTGGAGATAGCGCCCGTCGATTTCAGGCCCCACCGCCTTGTGCTCCAGCAGGGCAACGAGGCGCTCCGCCCCTGACCTGGCAACCGTCTGGACGAAGGCATGGAGGTCGGGAGGCGTCGCGGGGAGTCGCATGGGCGTGAACTACCAATCTACTACTAATTTCGCGGGAAATTAGTAGTTCGCTACCGCACGCGTTCGATGCGGTGCCGGCGGCCCTTGATGCGGCCTTCGCTCAGCCGCTGGAACGCGACCTTCACCACGCGCTTGGAGACGGCGACGAAGGCGTGATGGTCGTGGATTTCAATCTTGCCCACGTCCTCCGCCTTGAGGCCGCCCGCCTCGCCCGTCAGCGCGCCCAGGATGTCTCCGGGCCGCATCTTGTCCTTGCGCCCCGCGGAGATGGACAGCGTCTCCCAACCGGAGATGAGCGACACGCCCGGCACGTTCTCCGGCACCAGCGCGTCCACGTCTCCCTTCTCCAGCTTCACGCCCGTCGTCGCTTCGATGTCCTCCACCTTGCGGCTGTCCGAGCGCGTCACCAGCGACAGCGCCAGCCCGCGACGGCCCGCGCGCCCCGTGCGGCCAATGCGATGCACGTACGCTTCCGGCTGCTGCGGCAGTTCGTAGTTCACCACCGCGTCCAGCGCCTCCACGTCGATGCCCCGGCCCGCCACGTCCGTCGCCACCAGCACGCGCGTGCTGTGATTGCGGAACTTCGCCATCACCCGGTCCCGGTCGAACTGCTCCAGGTCGCCCTGCAACCCGTCCGCGCTCACGCCCGCCTGCACCAGCGCGCGCGTCAGCTCCACCACCACCGCCTTGAAGTTGCAGAACACGATGGCGGAGGCCGGCTGGTGCTGGCGCAACAGCCGCAGCAGCAGCGCCTGCTTCTCCTCCGGCGTGCACGCGTACCCCACCTGCTGGATGTCCGGCGCGGCCTCCTCCTGCGCCAGCGACACCCGCACCGGGTCCTTCTGGAACGCGCGGCTCAGCTTCTCGATGTCGTCCGGGAACGTCGCGGAGAAGAGCACCGTCTGCCGCTTCGCGGGCGTCGCCCCGAGCACCCGCTCCATGTCCTCCCGGAAGCCCATGTCCAGCATCCGGTCCGCCTCATCCAGCACGACCGTGGCCAGGTGCCGCGTGTCCAGCACCTCCCGGTCCAGCAGGTCCATGATGCGCCCGGGCGTCCCCACGCCGATGTGCACACCCTTCTCCAGCGCCTCCACCTGCGGCCGGATGGGCGACCCTCCCGCGAGCGCCAGCACCTGCACACCCGGCATCCGCCGCGCCAGCCGGCGAATCTCTCCCGCCACCTGCGCGCACAATTCACGCGTGGGGCAGAGCACCAGCGCCTGGAGCCGCCGGTCCTGCGTGAGCTTCACCTTCTGCAGGATGGGCAGCGCGAACGCCGCCGTCTTCCCGCTGCCCGTGCGCGCCTGGCCCACCAGGTCCTTTCCCTGCAACAGCACCGGGATGCTCTGCGCCTGGATGGGGGTGGCGGTCTTGAACTCCAGCTCCTCCAGCACCTGGAGCAGCGGGGGCGACAGCGCGAGCGCGGAGAATTCCATCGGAGCCTCGGGGGACGGAGGCACGGGGCGCCTCGGGAGAACGCGCCCTTGTAGCAGCCTTCCCACGCCGGACAAGCCCGGCGCCCCCTACCCCGCCCAGCCCGCCACCTCGCTCGCCGTCGCCTGGGCCAGCTTCGCCGCGGCGGCAGGGTCCACGCGCGCCGTGACGAGCACCCCGATGACCGCTCCCAACAGCAGCTCCACCCGGCGCGCCACCGTCTTGCGAGGCAGCACGCCCGCCCGGGCCGCGCCCTCCAGCGCCCGCGTCAGGTGGCCTCGCAGGAGCGCCCGGTAGTCCTCCACCGCCTGCTTCGCCTCCGCGTCATGCGGGCCCAGCTCCGTGGCCGTGTTCACCAGCAGGCAGCCCCGCCGCGTCAGCGCTGGCGGCGCGGTGGCCATCGTCGCCGCGAGCGACTCGAAGTACTCCGTCACCTGCGTGAGGCCCGGCGCGTCCTTCGCGAAGACGCCCAGCCGGGGCCCGATGACCTCCTGGAGGTACAGCGCGATGGTCCGCGCGAACAGCCCGCGCTTGCTGTCGAACGTCTGGTACAGGCTGGAGCGGTTCAGCCCCGTCGCGGCCTCCAGGTCCGACAGCGACGTCGCCTCGTAGCCGCGCGACCAGAACACCCCCAACGCCGCCCGCACCGCCTCTGTCTCGTCGAACGCCCGCGTCCGCGCCACGTCACCCTCCTTGACAATTCTGAACTGACCGTTTCAATATGAATTCGAAACTGACTGGTTCAGAATATCCCAACCCCGGAGGGGGAGTCATCATGTCGCCACTGGCGCAGGTCTTCGCGGTCATCGCCGCGCTCATCCACGTGTTGTTCTTCGTGATGGAGAGCATCGTCTTCTCGCGGCCGAAGGTGTGGAAGCGCTTCGGGCTGAAGTCGCAGGCGGACGCGGACGTGGTGAAGCCGATGGCGCTCAACCAGGGCTTCTACAACCTGTTCCTCGCCGTGGGCGTGCTGGTGGGCGTGGTGCTGGTGCACACGGGCGCGGTGGCATCGGGCGTGGCGGCGGTGGTGTTCGGCTGCGGGTGCATGCTGCTGGCGGCGCTGGTGCTGGTGAGCAGCAACCGGAAGTTCCTCAAGGCCAGCATCGTCCAGGGCGCGCTGCCGGCGCTGGCCATCTCGCTCGTCGTCTTCTGAGCGGCGGTCCGCTCAGGGCGTGACGGTTTCGAAGACGTCGGCGTCCGGCAGGGTGAGGACGGCCCGGCCCGCTTCGCCCAGCTTCTCACGAGGAACGTCGCGGAAGCGCTGCACGAAGCTGGCGGACGGGCGCAGCGTGAGGGACTGGCCGGTGTCGCGGTTGCGGAACGTGGTCGCGACGTCCGCTGGTGAGGGCGTGGCCACCAGCGACAGGTTGAGCTTGCCCAGGCTGGCCCCGGTGGCCGCCGCGGCGCCGTCCGCGACGCAGGTGTACTGGACCTTCGCCGGGCTGTGATGGATGACCTCCAGCTTGAAGCTGCCCCGGGGCAGCCCCAGCTGCTGGAGCGCGTAATCGCCCATCCGGTAGCCCGCGACCGCCCACGGCCCCGCGCCCCCATGCACCAGCGCCACCCGCTCCAGCACGCCCGGTTCAGCGGACGGAGTCGCGGTGGGCTTCGCGCCCGCGCAGCCCAGGGTGAGGCCCAGCGTGACGGACAGCAGGAAGTGGTGGCGCATGGACATGGATGGCTCCGGTGAAAAACTGTCGAAGCGTTCTACCCGGAAGCAGCGGCACTGATTGACCTCACACCTAACTGACGCAACACCACCTGCGTGCATACCCACTCTTCTGCAACCGGGCCGTCTCGCATCGAGCCCCTTTCACTCGCCCTGTTGATAGACATCTCAGCCGCCACGCAATAAGAAACGTTCTCCGCATGCTGCCCCCACCAGCATTCGGTAACATTCATGAAGGGGCTCAGATGACCGCCCATCCTATGCCTGACATCCATGAAAAGGTGGCAGCGAATATGAAGTCCTGCACCGGCTGTTCGTAGGCTTCTGGTACGGGCACGGGCCCCGCGCGAAGAGACTCGATCGCGCGCTGAACAGTAGTGCGCAAGAGCGCCCCGCTCCCAACAATCTGCGGACTCGATGTGATAGCCGCATCGGCTGCGCGTCGCGCAGCTGCGAGCAACTTAATCGGCTGCCCATCGTCACCGCCCCCCGGCGGCGCTCGTGGTGGAGCATCCCCATCACCGCCTCCCGGCGGCGCTCGTGGTGGAACATCCCCATCACCGCCTCCCGGCGGCGCTCGTGGTGGAGCATCCCTGTCACCGCCACTCAAGAAACGCAAGGGCTCCACTTCCACTACCTTGCTGTGCGCCTTGCCCGGCGTTACTGCATCTACGTACGTGTAGCGACCATGCCCAGTCAGACGCGAGGCTGGCGCGAAGTGCGTATTGGCCTGGAGCGTTCGAGCCTCAACGTGCCGAAAGAGATCGACGCGAGAGTGAAAAGCCGGACTCGCATAAGCGACGAGCCCATCCGCCCCAAGCGCCTTAGTACAAGCATCTAGCGCGCGCTGCTGGTGGTTTTCAATCCAGAACCGGTAGTAGGACCGCTTCCATTTAGACCACTCACCTGCCTGTGCTCCGCGGAGGTATTCCGGTCTCTTGTACTGTAGGAATAGATTGAGGCGAAAAGGCGGCGGGCGACGAACCTTCACAGCCAGACGTGCGATGCCCCATGGCCACCAAGCAGGAAGGATGACAGCACCCTGCGGGGGAACTGCGAATCCTTGCTGCGCCCAGAGAGCTGTCCCTTGAACCATCAAGGCAACGTCGAACCCCACAACCTTTTCGAGCACCTGCCCCGGCGACCACATGGGTGCACCAAGGCCCATCTGAGCATTCAGCGGCCCTTCAAACTCCTTCTCTTCAAATTCGGCAAATTTTGGCACTCGTACAAATTACACCGGAGGCATTAGCTAGCCGAGCACCTTCTACTCGTTCGTAGATACAGCCAATCGTCGGACGAAGCCCAATCGAGCATCAAACATCTGCCGAAGATTTCGCGGGCGAACTGGATCCTAAGACAGAGCCTTGCGAGAAAGACAGCGTCGCCCGTGCGGCCGCTCACATACAGCGACTACGCCGCCCAAGGGAGGCATCCTTCACCTGACGCGACCATGAATCCTGGAAGCCCCAACATTCGTTACACTGCGGACGACCACTGGCTCGTGGTGTGCGGCGGCGCCTTGAAGCGACTCGGTTATGAGCAATACGCCGAGCTGACACAGTTCCTGGTGGAACAGGAGTGCTACGCCGGGTGCACCTTCAGTCAGGGTGACGCCTACATTTTCGGATGCGCCGGGGGGTGCGGAGACGAATGGGAACCCTGCTGTGTGGCGCAGGGTGGGAACCAACCATCACATCGCGAAGGTGCTGAAGCAGCTCACCAGTCTTCACGCGCCTTGAGCAGGCGGCGGACCTCCGCGCGCAGCGCTTCGGCGGGCAGCAGCTCCACCAGACGCTCGTACAACATCTTCTTGGGCTTGCTCCGCAGTCCCCTGGCGGCCTCCCGTGCCTCCAGGAGCTCCAGCGCCTCGTCGCGCCAGAGCAACCGGACCATGGCCGACATCTGCTGCTGGGGATTGCGCCGGCCCTTGCGCAAGGGGCGGAGCCTGACCGAACCGTCGCGCTGGGTCGTGGCCGTCTTGACGCCCCACCATGCGGGGATGAGTCCGAGAGCCTGTTGCACATGACGGGCGCCTACGACGAGCGTGGCCCTGTCGAGCACCGCGCTGTACGCCTCGACCTGCCGCGGAAGTCGCTCCAGGGTGTCCCGTTCGCTCTTCAGCTCGTAGCCATGGAGTTCGCCGTTGATGACGGCCACGTCCACGAAGACCTGCCCGTGCTCCAGGCCCAGCTCCTCACGGATGAGCGTTCCAGGGTCACTCGCGTGAGTGGCCTTGAGGCTCGCCGTGAGGGCTTGTCGCACGTCGAAGTCACGCATGGGGCCGCGAAGTCTACGAGCCCGGCCCGGCGAACGCGACAGCTCAGAGTGCGTAGCCGACCATCAGTGACGCGGAGGCCCTGGGCACCAGCGCAGTGCCGGAGTCCCGCTTCGCCATGACGCCTCCGGCGGACGCGCTCAGGAGCATCGACAGGCGGCTTCGCACGTCCAGCCGCACGCCTCCGGTGACGAGCCCCAATGGCTCCAACCCGAAGCGCGCATCTTCGTCCGGAATGCGCGACTGGAAGACGGCCAGTGCCCCGGCCTCCAGCGCGCCGCTGAACGTCCAGGCTCCGAGCCTCCAGTGCGGCCCCGCCCCCAGCCTCAGCTCCAGCTCCGTCTGCTGGAAGGACACCCGGCTGCCTGTTCCTCGCCGCACCGCGAGCCCCAGGCCCGAGGTGTCCACTCCGGTGAACAGCCGCCCTTCGCGCACCAGACGCACGTCCAGGCCCGCGAGTGACGACAGGCCCGCCACGATGCCCGACGTCAGCGATGGCCCTACGGCGACCAGCAGCTCCGAACCCGCCCCACCCTTTCGGGCGAGCCTCATCCGCGCGGCCTGCTCCAGGGGCTCGCCGCCCACCGACACGGCTCCGTCGAGAGGCACCTTCACCGACCGCTCCAGGTATCCGCCCTCCGCTCGCAGCAGCAGCCGGTACGCGCCGGGTGCCACGGCCAGCGTCGTGGGGCCCTCGCCCTTCTCCAGCTCCGCCACCAGCGCGCCACTCTCCGACGCCATGACGAGCCAGCGGCCCGGGGCCTTCACGTCGAGCGTCAGCCGGCCTCGTGCGCGCTGGGGCTCGGAGAGGATCAACTCTCCGCGCCCACTCAGGTCCATGCGGAACGTGGGACGCTGCATGCCTCCCGGAGAGACGAGCGTGGACTCCAGCGTCCTCGCGTAGGCGTAGCGGTAGGCCTCCTCCAGCGTGACGCGCCCATCTCGCGAAGCATCGGCCGCTCCGCGCAAGCCCACCGCCAGGTGGTGCGTGAAGAAGGAGCCCTGCAACGCATCCGACTCCTGCGCGTACTCATCCGCGCCAGACGCACTGATGACGACCCGGCCCTCCAGGTCCGAGGCTTCCATCGTGATGGGCGTGGCCACCGGCTTCAGGCCCTTCAATCGCGTGGCGACACCGGAGCGGCACGAGTCCAGGATGAGCAACCCCACGCCCACTGGCGCGCCCTTGAGGAAGTCCACCAGCTCGCGCATCGGCAGTTCGGTGCCGCGCAGGTGCAGGCTGCCGTCGCCCGCGTGCGATGACACGTAGAGCAGGAGCCAATCCCTCGGCGAGGCTTCCACGGCCAGCCGCGCCCGGAAGCGCGCCAGGGCTTCGCGCAGCTTCGTGGCATCCGCGCCCAGCAGCGTCATCGTGCGCTCAGGAGAAACAGTGCCCACTTCCTGGAGCACCTCGCGCATCCGCTGCGCGTCCGTCTCCGCGAAGCGCAGCCGCTCCTCGCTGGCCAGGCCCTGATTCTCTCCCACGATCAGCGCCCAACGGCGCGGCGCCTCCTCCGCGGCGGCACCCGGAAGCGGTCCCAGCACCATGAGCACCGCGAACAGCCGTCCCCACATGCCCAACGCCCAATGGCGCGGCGCAGCCTCCACGTCGGCGCCCGGAAGCCGTCCCAGTACCGCGAACACCTGCCCGCCCAGGCCCAGCACGCGGCTCACGGCACGACCCTCAGCAGCGTGCGCGCCCGGGCCTTCCCGATGGCCTCCGGCGTCGCCACCTCCAGCGGTCCCTGCCCCTTCCCGCGCGCCTCCGCGACGCGCGACGTGAGCGCCTCGCGCGCCTGCTCCACGTCCAGCGGCGCATCCGAGAAGAACGCATGCAACGCCACCGACCCCGGCGTCACTTCCAATGCGGGAGACAACCGGACCTCCGCCCCCGGCTCCACCGTGCCGCTCGTCGGGCCTTCCCTCGGCCAGAGCGGATCCACCGCGCCCGCTTCATCCACCGCGAGCACCAACACGTTCCGGTACGGCCCCGTGCCCACCGCCAGCGTCACCTGCTCGCCGGGCCTTGCGTCCTGCACCGGCGCGCCCTGCACGGACAGCAGCCGCAGCGCCACGGTCCCCTTCAGCCGTACGCCGTCCTCCGTGCCCCGTGGCACGTAGACGACCAGCGCGAGCCCCACCGCCAGCGCGGTCACCAGCGGCACGCCCCAGCTCCACCAGGGCTTCGCGGACCGGGCGCGCTTCTCCTCCAGCCTCGCCAGCACCGCCTTCGCTTGGGGCCGTGCCAGGCTCGACGCACGCGCCTGCTTCATCCGCTCGGCGATCATCCCGCAGGCCGGGCAGGCGGCCACGTGCCGCTCCGCGCGCCCCGAGGCATCCAGCCCCGACAGCCACTCGTCCAGCTCCAGCCGTGTCAGGTGCTCAGCCACGCTCCGCCTCCAACGCTTCCGGCAGCCGCCCCAGCTCCGCCGCCTTCTTCCGGATGGAGTCCAGGTCGCGGACGATGGTCTTTCGCGACACGTCCAGCATCCCGGCGATCTCCTCCTGGGTCAGCCCGTCGAAGAAGTGCAGCGTGGCCACCTCCAGCTCGCGCTCGCCCATCCGCCCCACGAGGTGGCGGATGAAGTCCGCGGCCTCCCACTGGCTGGGGGTCAGCGCCGCGGCCTCCGGCGCCTCCAGGAGCGCCGGCTCCCGCAGCTGGCGCGAGCGCAGCGCGTTGAGGCACAGGTTGGTGGTGACGCGGTACACGTACGTCATGGGACGGGCCTCCCGTCGGAACCGCGCGCCAGCCGTCAACATGCGCTCGAAGACCTCCTGGACGATGTCCCAGGCGTCGGCATCGCGTCCCAGCAGCGCGAGCGCGCGACGGTGCACCACGGGCGCGAAGCGCTCGTAGAGCTCCCTGAGCTCCTCCGCACCGAGCCCGCTCGCCATCCGATGGGTCCGACCTTCCTTTTCGTCCTTGAGACACCCGGCCCCGGCGGCCTGGGACATCGCATCGCATCCGCGATGGGCTGTGGGATATTAGTCGCACCCCGGCGGCATGTCCCAGGCCGGCCGCACCGGGTGTCCCAACCGCCGTGAAACGACTCGTCCTCGCCACCCTCGTCGCGCTCCTGGGCGCCTGCTTCGACCCGCTCTACGAGGACCCTGACGAACTGGGCGAGGAGTCCTGGGCCGTCTGCTGCGTCCGCAACCAGGTGGACACCTGCCTCTGCGAGGACCCCGACGGCTGTGAGATTCGCTTCCAGGCGTGCTCGGCCGGCACCTGCACGGCGTCGCTCCGGGACAGCTGCGAGACCATTCCCGGCAGCCTGGACGGCGGCCAGACCTACGACGGAGGCGCGGGCGTCGACGCGGGCACCACCACCGACGGCGGCGTCATCATCGAGGATGGTGGCACCAGCACCGACGCGGGCACCAGCACCGACGGTGGCACCGACGCGGGCGTGGACGCCGGCACCGACGCGGGCGTGGACGCAGGCACGGACGCGGGCCCCCCGCCGGTCGTGACCTACGAGCCGTGCTGCGATCCGTTCACCCACCGTGTCACCACCTGCCGCTGCGAGGCCACGGGCTGCTCCAGCGCCTCCTTCAAGCCCTGCGCGTCCGGCCGCTGCGCACTCAACGGGGAGTCATGCGGATAAGGTCTCCCGCGGGATGAAGGGCACCTTCCATTCGCTGCGCGGCTACAACTACCGGACGTGGGCGGCCGGGGCGCTCGTATCCAACGTGGGCACGTGGATGCAGCGCACCGCCCAGGACTGGCTCGTCCTCACCCAGCTCACCCACAACAACGCCACGGCCGTGGGCGTGGTCATGGCGCTCCAGTTCGCGCCGCCGCTGTTGTTCCTTCCCCTGACGGGCTTCGCGGCGGATCACTTCGACCGGCGCAAGCTCCTGCTCGCCACGCAGGCGGCCCTGGGCGCGCTGGCGCTGGGCCTGGGGCTGCTCACGCTCTCCGGACACATCCGGCTGTGGCACGTGGACGTGTTCGCGTTCCTCCTGGGGTGCGTCACCGCGTTCGACGCTCCCGCGCGCCAGACGTTCGTATCGGAGCTGGTGGGCGAGGAGGACCTCGCCAACGCCGTGGCGCTCAACGCCACCTCGTTCCACGCCGCGCGCATGCTGGGCCCCGCCATCGCGGGGGTGCTCATCTCCGCCGTGGGCTCCGGGTGGATGTTCGTCCTCAACGCGGCCTCGTTCGGCGCCGTGCTCTGTTCGCTGAGCATGCTTCGCGTGAACGAGCTGCACGTGCGGGACCGGACGCTGCGGACGGTCGGAGGCCTGATGGAGGGCTTCGTCTACGTCTGGAAGCGGCCCGACCTGGTGGCGGTGCTGATCATGTTCTTCCTCATCGGCACCTTCGGGCTCAACTTCCCCATCTTCATCTCCACCATGTCCGTGCGCGTCTTCGACCAGGGCGCCAGCGGCTACGGGCTCCTCACGTCCATCATGGCCATCGGCTCGGTGACGGGCGCGCTGCTCTCCGCGCGTCGCGCGCAGCCGCGCATCGGCCTGCTGGTGACGGGGGCCGCGGTCTTCGGAGCGGGGCTCACGCTCGCGGCGCTGATGCCCGTCTATGCCCTCTTCGGCGTCACGCTCGTCATCATCGGCGTGTCCGCGCAGACCTTCACCACCACCGCGAACAGCCTGGTGCAGCTGTCCACCGAGCCGTCCATGCGCGGGCGCGTGCTCGCCATCCTCCTGGCCATCGCGCTGGGCGGCACGCCCCTGGGGGCCCCCATCGTCGGGTGGGTGGCGGACACGTTCGGTCCCCGCCAGGCCTTGGGCGTGGGCGCCGCGGCGGGCTTCGTCGCGGCGCTCATCGGGCTGCGCTACCGCGCGAAGGCGGCGGCTACTTCTTCTCCAGGATGACGGCGTAGAACTCGATGCCCACGCCCTGCCGGTCCTCCTCGGTGATGTAGTCGTCCGGCAGTCCCAGGAACCGGCTCACGGTCTGCACGCCCCCGGGGCCCGGCGTCCACGGCTTGCAGAGCTCCAGGTACTCCGGCAGGGAGAACAGCTCGAAGCTCTCCCCCATCTTCTGGAACATGCCCACGAACTGCTCCCACTGGGGCGTCGTCTTCGCGGGGTCCTTCGTCTCGAACGTGGTGAAGAGCTTGGAGCCCGGCGCGGCCCAGTCGTAGAGGTCGCGGAAGAACTTCCGGTTCTCCTCCGCCTTGAGGAACACGGTGATGCCGTTGGCGCCCAGGGCCACCTTGCGCTCGCCGCCCAGGAAGTCGCGCACGTCCGGGCGCTCCAGGAAGGACTTCGCCTGGCGGATGTCACACTCCAGGTAGCGCACGCGCGGGTCGTTCCCCAACAGCACGCGCGCCTGCGCCATCGTCAGCGGATTGATGTCCGAGTACAGCACCTTCACGTCCGGCGGCAGCACCCCGTGCACGTGGTCGTTGGTGGGCAGGCCGGACGCGAAGTCCACCCAGTGCGTGAAGCCCTCCGCGGACAGCCGCTTCGCCGCGCCCTGGAGGCACGCGCGCAGCATCCGCACCCACTTCCGCGTGGAGGGCAGCAGCGAGAACATGTACTCCGCCGCCTGCCGGTCCGCTTCGAAGTTGTGGGTGCCGCCCAGCGTGTAGTCGTAGATGCGTGCCGCGTCGGGAACCTGGGGATTCACGCCCGGCACGCGGGCCAGCTCGTTCACATCCATGGTCGTCGCTCCATCCGGGTTCGGGCCCCCCACCCGCGTCGTGCGACTCGACGGGTGAGCCTGCTGTCCGGGCATTGTGCCGGTCCGCTCGCGCGGTTGCACCCTTCCTACGGAGCGACGCCCGCGACCTGGCGCAGCAATTCCAGCGGCCCCAGCGCGGCGACCGCGTCGAACTGCTCGGGCGTGCGCACCAGCAGCGACCCGGCGAAGCCCAGCGCGTTGACGTTGACGCCCAGGTGCTCCGCCCTGGCGCGGGGCACCAGCAGCATCCAGTCCCGGGTGACGAGCAGGTTGTACGGCGCGCGCTCGGCCAGCCCCAGCGCGTCCCGCAGGAGCCGGTACGCCGCCAGCATCCGAGCGCCCTGCCCCGGCGCGCCCCACGGCCCCAGGCCCGCCAGCAGGTGCGAGAACGGCAGCGACTCCGCGGCCACCACGCGGCCCGGTCCCGGCAGCACGGGGAAGAGCGCCTCCACGGGCGCGCGCAGGCGGTCCGGCCCCAGGGGCGGCACCAGCTGCAGGTGCTTGTGGCGCTGGCTGGCGCCGGCCGTCTCGCCCGCGTTGTAGAAGGCCAGCCCGTCCAGCCCCTCCAGGCACGTGGAGAGCGCTTCGAAGTCCGCGTGCGTCAGCAGCGCGTCCTGCGACTCGAAGGCCCGCGTCACCAGGAGCAGGTGGTGCTCCACGACGTTGAACTTGTTGAGCAGGCACACGTGCGCGGGCGCCACGTCCCCCAGCACCAGGTCCGGCTCCGGGTTCGCGAACGGGTTGAACGGCTCGGCGTGGGAAGGCGCCGGACGCTTGCGCTCCTTGAGCGCCACCCGTCCCAGCACGCGCACCTGGAACGCCGTGCCCGCGACCGGCACCGTGCGCGCTTCGGTGGCGATGGGCTGGAGCGCCCCGGTCTCCAGCGCGTGGCGGGTGACCTCCAGCGTGCGGGGCCACAGGGCGGCGGGCGAAAGCAGTGCGGCGTTCACGGGCAGGCTCCTGGCGCGAGACCCGCCAGTCTGTGCCGTCCGCTGACCCGAGCGTCAATCCGCTTCCGGTGGGAGAGCGCTCCGGATGTCCGCCTCAGCGCGGAGGAGGACGGAAGACGTACTGGTACACCTGCGGCTCGCTGCCGGGCGGGTACTGGGCGTCCATGAAGGCCACGTGCGCGCTGTGGGTGATGAGCACGTCCTGGAGGCTGTCGTAGAGCACCACCACGTTCGTGGCCTTCCCGGTGGGGTCCAGGTCCACGCGCACCTTGAGGTTGCCCTTGAGGTCCGGCTTCTCCATCAGGTGCTCCAGGTACAGCGCCACCAGCCCCAACGACACCCGGTCGTAGATCTGCTCCACCGTGCCCTTCGCGGGCGAAGCGGGCAGGTGCAGCTTCTTCGTCAGCTGCGCGGCCTCCTCCGCCGCCTCGGGCACCGGCCGCTCCGGAGCGGCGAGCGCCGCGCGGTACGCCGCCATGGCTTCGAAGTAGCGCTCCAGCTTGAGCAACAGCCGCGCCCGCCGCACCTGGATGTCCGCTCGCTGCGGGGCCAGCGCCGCCGCTTGATCCAACCGGGCCTCGGTGGCGGCCACGTCCTGTTTCGCCTCCGCCAGCGTCGCCAGCCGCAGGAGCGGTTCAGGGTCCTTGGGCGCCGCCGCGGCCAGGCGCACCAGGGCCTTCGCCTCGTCCTCCGGGCGGTCGAGCTCCACGGTGAGCTTCACCCATGAGGCGAGCACCGCGGGCTCCGCGCCCCCGAGCGTCGCGTAGCGCTCCAGCATCTTCACCGCCTGCGCCTTGTCCCCGGCGGCGAGCCACGCCTCCGCCTGCCGACGGTGCGCCTCGCGGTCATGCGGCTGGAGCGCGACGAGTAGCGCGCCTGCCTCCGCGCCCGCCTTCGCATCCCCGGCCTCGCGCGCCAGCCGCGACAGCACCTGGAGCGCCTCGGGCTGTTCGGGCCATTCCTTCACCGAGCGCACCAGGAGCGCCCGCGCCTCCGCCGCGCCTCCCGGACGGCCCGCCAGCAGCAGCGCCAGGTCCGTGCGGAAGCGCGGGATGTCCAGCTTCGCCAGCGCCTCGCGCAGCCGGCCCTCCGCCTCCGCGGGCTTGCCTTCCGCCTGGAGCCGCAGGCCGTCCGCCCAGAGCGCGGGGGCGAAGCCGGGCACCGCCTTGCGCGCGGTCTCCAGCGGCGCGGCCGCGTCCTTCAACATGCCCCAGCGCACATAGACGAGCCCCATGCCCACGTGCGGCCACGGGTTCTCCGGGTACACCACCGCCAGCGCCTTGAACTCGGCGAAGCTCTCGTCCGAGGGCAGCGCGAGGAAGGCCCGGTACACCCGGGGCATGGGGTCCTTGGGCGCCTTCGCCTGCTGCGCGTCCAGCTCCGTGCGCAGCGTGCTGGGGCTGCCCTGGACCCGCGCCGTGTCCACCCGCTGGAGCATCGCCATGCCGTCCGCGGCGGGAGCGGGCACCGGCCGGGCGCCCAGGGCCGGGAGCGCGCACAGCACGGACAGGAGCAGGCACGTCAGGACACGGGACGTCATCAGGGCCAGTGGGATGCCGGGGGAGCCAGGAGGCGACCCGACGCTAACAGATGGACGCGCCTCGCGAAGGCTGCGAGTGATTACGCACCTTGCGTGAATTACAGAGATACACGCCATGTTTCACGGGTGCCGGAACGGGCGGAATGGCCCTGGAGGGCGACCGCGCTTTCGGGCGCTGGACGCCACCCGGGCGGTAGGTCTTGACCAGAACGCGCAGTGCTGGGCGGAATGGCCCCATGGCCACCGCCGAGAAGCTCGTATTCCCGACCATCGTCGAAGGACTCTTCGTCCGGGGACTTTCCGGGAAGGTGCCCTTCGCCCTCAAGGAGCAGTTGCGCAAGGAGGGGCTGGACCTGGACCGGCCCCTGCAGCCGGCGTACTCGCTGGACACGTGGACGCGCTGCGTGGCGCTGACGGCGAAGACGCTCCACCCGGACCAGCCGGACGCGGTGGCGTGGCGGATGCTCGGCGAGCGGATGATCGACGGCTACCGCGACACGATGGTGGGCCGGGCGCTGCTGGGCGTGCTGCGGCTCATCGGGCCCAAGCGGATGCTCATGCGCGCGCAGCACAGCTTCCGCAGCGGCAACAACTACACCGAGGCGCGCATCACCGAGCGCGGCGAGCGTGAGGCGGACATGTGGCTCAACGAGCCCGGCCTGCTGCGCTACTTCAAGCAGGGGGTGATGCTGGCCACGGTGCGCGCCGCCAGCGGTCCGGCCACGCAGGTGGACGTGGTCCAGTTCGACGACGACAGCGTCACGTACCGCGTGTCCTGGGGCGCTCCGGGCTCCTGAGACACCGGCGGTCCCCTTTCGCGGATCCGCGACCCCGGGGCCCCTTGCCCGCACCGGGCCCCATCTGCCAGCGTGAGGGTCTGCGCGCGGCGTCCGGGCCGTGAACGGCCGCGCGAAGAGGGGGATTCATCCAAATGCCGTCGAGCAAGCGCGCCAACCTGCCGCGCTGGAACGGTCATCAGCAGGGGTTCTTCGAAATCTGGTTCCTGGTGGTGCTCGACCCGGGCGGAGATCGCGCCTGGTGGTTGCGCTACACCCTGTTCACGCCCGCGCCGGGAAGCGGCGGCGAGCCTCGCGCCACGATGTGGGCGGCGGCGTTCGACTGCGCCTCCCAGGACCGGCCCGCGGTGGCGCTCAAGGCCATCCATCCGGCCTCCGCGTTCACGGCGCTGCCGAACGGCGGCGTGCGCATCGCGGACTCGGAGCTGACGCCCGGCCACGTCCACGGCCAGGTGAAGAGCGGCGGGCACACCATCGCGTGGGACCTGCGCTTCCAGGGCGGACACCCCGAACCGGTGCGCCGCGAGCCGCGAGGCACCGCGCTGTTGCCCCTGCCCACGCGGGTCGCGCACGTGCACGACGACGTCCTCTTCGAAGGCACGGTGACGGTGGATGGCGAGCGCATCGACGTGCAGGGCGCGCCCGGCCTGCAGAAGCACCTGTGGGGCCACCGGCGGCTGGAGGAGCTGACGTGGCTGTACTGCCCGCGCTTCGCCGAGGACCCGGACGCGCGGCTGGAGGTCATGGCGGTGCGCGCGAAGCGCAAGCGGGGCCACCCGCGGCTGTCGCCCATCTACCTGCGCACGCGCGACACCGAGCACACGTTCCATGAAATGCCCCACGTGCTCTTGTCGCGCGTGACGTCGCCCGCGTCCGGCGAGCTGTCCTTCCGCGCCGCCTCCGCCACCGTGGCCATGGAGGGCCGCGCATGGTGCGACCCGCGCACGCTGGTGGGCTACGCGTACCGCGACCCCAAGGGCTGGGACGTGCTGGTGGCCCAGAGCGACGTGGCCCGCTGCGAGGTGCAGCTCTTCTCCCGGCCCCACCCCTTCGCGGCGTGGAAGCCCACCGGAAAGCTGACCTCCACCGTGGGCGCGCTGGAGTTCCACGGCCCGGAGCCGATGCCGGGCGTGCGCTACATCCCCTGGGACGGCACCGCGCTCGAAGCGGAAGACGCACCTGACGAGGATGCGCCGGCCCTGGGAACGGGCTGACGCCGGGCCGCACGCCTCCGCCTTCCGGGAGGGAGGGGCTTGTGGGACGGGGCCCGGGGTACTGCCCGGGTGGCGCCCAGGCCTTGAGGGGGAGGAGCCTCCTCCTCGTGTGGATGGGGACGGCCGTGGCCACCCTCGGGGGTGACGGCCCGCCGCTCCCCTGAAACCCATGCGCCATCGACTGCGGAGACACCTCCAGTCGCTCCTCCGGGTGGACCCCGGAAGACCGGCCCTGTGGGCGGGCATCCGGGCCGCCGTCGCCACCGCCCTGCCCCTGTGTCTCGCGTTCCTGACCACCGTGCCGCAGGCCGGCTGGGCGGGCCTCACGGGGCTGCTCGTCACGCTCGCGGACAAGGGCGGCTCCTACCGCGTGCGAGCGCGCGTCATGGGGGTGGTGACGGTGCTGGGGGCGCTGGTCGGAGTGCTCGCCGCGCCCGCGGGCCACACGTACGTGATGGACGCCACGCTGCTGCTCGTGGGCGTCACGGCGGCGAACTTCGCGCGCTGCTACGGCGAGACCGCGGGCTCCGTGGGAGGGCAGCTCGCCGTCATCTTCGTCGTGTCGCTGGGCGCACCCGCCGCCTCGCCGCGAGAGGCGCTGCTGCGAGGCGCGGCACTGCTGCTGGGCGGCCTGTGGGCGATGGCGCTGTCGCTGCTGCTGTGGCCACTCAGGCCCTATCGTCCCGCGCGCCGGGCGGTGGCGCAGGTGTACGCGGGGCTCGCGATCGCGGCGGAGGACCTGGGGAGGGCCACGCGGGACGGAGCCACGGCCGAGGCGTGGACGGCGGGGTTGATGCGCCACGCGCGGATCCGCCCGGACATCGAACGGGCGCGCGACGTGCTCGCGGCCACGCGGCGTGGGAGGCCGGACGAGTCCAAGCGCGGCGAGCACCTGCTGGTGCTGGTGGAGCTGGTGGAGCCCATGGTGGCGCTGCTCAGCGCGCTCGCGGAGGCGATGCAGGTGGTGGGACGCGACCCGCACATGCACGCGACGCGCGAGCGGGTGATCAAGCTGTGCGAGGCCTTCGGCGCGATGGACCAGTGGGTGTCGCGGGCGCTGCTGCAGGAGCGCAACGAGGGCATGCGCGGCCCCCCCCGGCTGGCGCTGAGGCCCCGTCGCCGGCAGCCCGCGAGGATGGCCGCGCCGCCGGTGCGGCAGAGCGCGGAGGGGCCGCTGTCCACGCACGTCGCCGCGCTGCTGGACCGGCTGCGCGAGTACGCGGGCGTGGCGCACGAGACGGCGTCGGGCCTGCTCTTCGGAGACCCGGTGTCGGCGCGAGGCAAGGGCACGGTGGGCGGCCCCAGGCAGGCGCCGGGGTTCTCCCTGTGGCGCCCGATTCGCGACCACCTGCACCCGGACTCGGTGGTGCTGCGGCACGCGCTGCGCACGGGGATGGTGGCCACGGCGGCGCTGGGGCTGACGCGGGCGTTGCAGGTGGGCGACGCGCACTGGGTGAGCCTCGTGGTCATCTCCATCCTCCAGCCCTACGCGGGCAGCACGGAGGAGCGCGTGCTCCAGCGCACGCTGGGGACGCTCGTGGGCGCGAGCCTGGCGGCGCTCATCGCGACGCTGGTGCACACGCCGCCCATGATGATTGGCGTCATCAGTGTGCTGACGGCCATCTCCGTGGCGCTGCTGCCGCTGAACTTCGGCGCGTTCCAGGTCCTGCTCACGCCGGACTATCTGTTGATGGCCACGCTCAGCTCCGGGGACTGGACGGTGGCGTCGCAGCGCTCGCTGGGCGTGCTCATCGCGGGGGCGCTGGCGCTGGTGGGCTCCTGGACGCTGTGGCCCAGCCCGGAGCGCCGCCGCTTCCCGGACGCGGCGGCCTCCGCCCTGCGCGCGGACGGGAAGTACCTGCAACAGCTCGTCACCCACCGCAGCGGCACGGAGCCCGCGGTGAACGAGGAGCGCCGCCTCCTGGACCAGGCGCTGCTGGAGGCGGAGTCGTCCTTCCAGCGCTTGATGACGGAGTACCGGGGCCCGCCCGGACACCTGGAGCCGGGCATGGCGCTGCTCACCTACGCGCGCAGGTTCGCGCTGGCGGTGACGGCGCTGGGCACGGGGCGCTTCGAGGGAAGGACCACATCGGTGCTGCCGCAGCAGCTGGCGCAGCGGGCCAGTGACAGCCTGGAGCTGCTCGCCCGCGCACTGCAGGAGCGGCGCGAGCCCCCGCCCCTGCCCGCCCTGGCACTGCCGCGCAGCAGCGACGACCCCGTGCTGGGCGCGCTGCTGGAGCGCGTGCCCCGGCAGCTGGGCATCCTGCACGGCGCGGTGGCCCGGATCAGCGAGGACCCGTCGCTGCGCTGACGCGACATTGTCACGGGTCGTGAAGACAAACGATACTCATGGGATGCCCCGGTCCCCCAAGCCCTTCTCCATCCCCAACCTCCGCAAGGACAACCCCCAGTTCAATCCGTTCGACGTCCTTCAGCGTGATGTCGAGGAGCCGGAGCCGGGGCCCGAGCGCAAGCCGGCGCCCCACAAGACGGCGCTCCACTTCGTCTGGTACGGGACGGGCAAGCCGAACGACGCGAACACGAAGACGCCGAAGGCCATCGCGTCTGGCTTTGCCTCCGCGACGGTGTACTTCTGGTGCCTGCCCCAGATGGCCCCCGAGTTCGAGCGGGCCCTGGGCAAGCGCGTCAAGGTGCACGGGCTGGACGAAGTCCTGGAGGCGCCGGTCGTGCGCAAGGAGTTGGGCGCGCTCCTGTTGGACAAGCTGGACCAGCTCCTGGCGTTCTACCTGGCCAACAAGGGCCACGCGCCCGCCAAGGACATCCTGACGTTCCTGACGCTGGGCGTGAACGGCGGGTACTTCCTCGACGCGAACTGCGTCATCGAGGACCGCCAGCAGTTCGAGAAGATGCTCGCGCAGCCACCCAAGGTCCCCACGTTCCTCAAGCTCGAGGACAGCCTCACCTTCAATGCGAAGCACCCGTCCTTCATGAAGGACGAGTTCGCCCTGCAGATGGGCATGGAGGAGGACCCCACGGACGAACTGACGCAGCTCAACGGCACGGACATGTGGGCCATGTACGCGCCGTCACGGCACCCGATGATGTGGACGATTGCCCGCCACTACATCACCCGGGCGGAGGCGTTTGGCTTCTGCGGGGCGCCCGTCCAGCCCAAGAGCCTGCGCTCCCAGCTGCGCAACACCTTCACGGATGCGGAATTCGCCCAGCAGAAACGCACCCTGGCCGGCGCCTTGGGAATCCAGAGCATCTTCTCCGGCATGGTCGAGCACATGCGGCGCCATGCGCAGTACAGGCCGGAGGACGCGAACTGGAAGGTGGACTCCGTGAAGAACGGCCAGGTCGAGGGCAGCGGTCGTGCCCTGTCACTCGCCTCCGCGAAGGCGGACTACTGGGTGGAGGAGTTGGGCATCACGAAGGGCCACGGGGACAGCTGGACGAAGTAGGCATCCATGAGCAAACCGTGATGACTCGAGGCTGCGTATCCTGGAATGAATCCTGTTCCTGAACGCACCTGGAGCCATCTGCGTGAAAGACTCCCCGAACGACTCGACTGCTGGATGGCCCCGGGGCGCGGTGCTGGCCTTGCAGGTCCTCTGGCTCGTCGCGGCCCCGGCCTGCGCGACGGGCACGTCCTTCCAGCGGGACACGTCCCTGGCCGCGTACTTCAGTGAAGCAGCCGAGCGCATCGAGGCCCGGGCCCGCGCGGTGGACCTGGCCCGGTCGCACGACGTGCGCATGGAACACGCGGAGCTGCGCGACCGGATGCAGCAGCTGTCCATCGAGATGATGCTCTCGGGTCCCGAGGCATGGGGCCCCGGACAGGTCGCGCTCGGGCGAGGGGCGCTGGCCCTGGGCGACCTGAACGCGGCCCGCCTGCACGTGGAGGCCGCGTGGAGCGCGGGCTTCCACGAGCCCTCCGCGGCGTGGACCCGGGCCCTGGTGCTCAGCCAGCACTACCGCGAACAGCGCGTCGAGGCGTTGACCGTGCTGGATCCGGATCAGCGGAGGGTGCGCGAACAGGACGTGGACCGTGAGTACCGCGAGCCGGTGCTCGCCCTGCTTCGTCAGGCCCGGGGGAAGGAGGCCCCGTCGGCGGACTACGGCGCGGCGCTCGTCGCCCTGCACGAGGACCGGCTGGACGCCGCGGCGGACCTGCTGGAGGCCGTGGCCGCCGCATCTCCCTGGTTCGTCGAGGCGCCACTGCTGCGCGCGGACGTGCTGCTGCTCCGCTCCGCACAGCTGTGGGAGGAAGGCCACAAGGACGCGGCCCGGGCGCAACTGGAGAACGGCCGCAAGTCCCTCGCCGCCGCCAGGAGCACGGCGGAGAGCCGGATGCAGGCCCACCTGGCGCAGGTCCGGTTCGAATCCGCCGTCATCGCCCTCCTCCGTACCGACCTGCCCGGCACCATGCCCTCCTACGACCGCGAGGAACCGGTGCCCGGCGTCATGTCCTTTCACGGCCCCGAGGGCTCGGGTCCCGCGGGCCGCGCCTTCAGCGCGCTCGACGCGGCGTCCCGGCTCAATCCCGCCGCCCCCGTCCCTCCCTGTCTTCGGCTGCGATTGCTCAATGCCCTGGCGGAGCATCCCCGGCGCCAGGAGGCCTTCAACGGCCACCTGGCCCAGCACGCGAGCGAGATCGCCAACGTGATGCTGGCCCGGGACCCCACGAACCGCTGCGTCCGTCTTGAACGGCTCCGGACCCAGGTGTCCCGGGAGGAGAAGGCGAGGCAGGAGCGTTTCAGCTCATCGATGCCCTCGGTGCAGGACCTGTTGAAGGCCATTCCCCCAGCCGAGCGGGGCCTCGAGTTCGACCTCCTGCACGCCCGGATCCTGGAGCACGAGGTGGCGCTCGAAAACGAATGGGGAGGCCCTCGGGTCGGATACCGGCACGGCGCGCACCGGGACCAGGCAATCAACGTCTGGAAGGGCATCCTCGCGCGCGAATACCGCGTCCCCGCGTATTGGGTCCGGTTCGGGGAGCTCCTCGTGGACCGGAGCCTGGACCCGTTGACGGTGAACGGTGCAGGGGACCTGGACCTGGCCGAGGAGGCCTGGGACAAGGCGGGTGCCCTGCGCACGAAGGCGCCCGGCCTGTGGCTGCTGGGAGCCCACATCCAGATGGCGAGGGCCCTGGCCTACCAGGCCCGGGGCGAGGCCACCGGTCTCACGTGGAAGACCGCCGAGTTCCGCCTTCGCGAGGGCCTCATCGCGCATCCGCGTGAAGCGTCACTGCATCATGGGCTGGGCCAGGTCCTCCTGGAGCAGGCGAAGGAGCGATGGGCCAGCGGAGGCGATCCCACCGGGTTGCTCGATGCGGCGGAGGCGGCGCAGGCAGAAGCCACGACGCTGGCTTCCGGGCATGGCCCGGGGAAGCGGGCGCAGGCGGACATCCATGCGCTCCGAGCGGAGTATGCCTGGCGGCGAGGAGAGGATCCCTCCAGCCACGTGGACAGGGCCGAAGCCTTCTATCTCCAAGCCATGCCCGAGGGGCCCACGAACGCGGAGGCCGTCATGGGCCTCATGCGGGTGCTTCAAATCCAGGCGCGCTTCCTGCTGGAGCAGGGACGGGACCCGCGGCCCGCCTTCGACCGCGGGGGGAAGTCCATCGACCTGCTCGCCCGTCTTGCCTTGCTCAGGCGGGTCCAATACCTGCGACTCGCGAGCGGGGACTCCCTCTTGCTGGCCCGGTGGACGTCCCGGACGGATCCACGGCAGGCGGAGTTGCACTTCGACGCCGCGGAAGCCCCCCTCACCAAGGCCCTGGAGAACGTGCCTCGGAGTCTGGAGGTCCGTCTGGATCTGGGTGAGGTGAACCGGTCCCGGGCAGTGGCGAGGAAGGCCGCCGGACAGGACGCGGAGCCCTTGCTGGCAAAGGGACTCGCGCTGGCGGACGCGTTGCTCAAGGAGCGCCCGAACTGGCCGGAAGCCCTGCTGCTGCGCGCGGCAATCCTGCGCACGAAGGACCCGGCTTCACCCCAGGCCCGCGAGGACCGCGATGCGGCACTGAAGGCCAATACCAACCTCGCGCCCGGGTGGAGGCGGCAGTTCCCGGAGGACGGGCCCCCGGCGCCTTGAGCGCCGCGGGTCAGGGCGTTCCGGCAAGCAAAATGTCCATGATTGCGTAAGGCTTTGTATCCTGGAATGGCACACGTCCCAGCCCGTCAGGGGACGCACCAGGAGCCGCGCCATTGAATGACGTCCCGAGCAACGCACCCCCTGGAAGGTCCCGGAGCAGCGTGCGGGCCTTGCAGGTGCTGCTAATCATTGCGGCAACGGCGTGCACGGCGGACAGGCGAACCCAGCGGGACACGACCTGGGTCGCGCACTTCACCAGCGCCGCGGAGCGCATCGAGGCCCGGGCCCGCGCGGTGGGCATGGCCCGCCTGCACGACGCGCGCGCGGAACAGGCGGAGCTGCGCGGCTGGATGGAGACCGTCTCCAAGGAGATGGCGCTCGGAGGCGCCGAGGCCCAGGGGCCCGGACACTACGCGCTCGGGTGCGGGGAACGGGCCCTGGGTCGCGACGCGGAAGCGCTGACGCAGCTGGAGGCTGCCTGGAACGCGGGCTTCCGCGATCCTCGCGTGGCGTGGGTCCAGGCGCAGATCCTCAGTGAGCGCTACCGCGTGCTGCGGATGGAAGCCATCGCCACGCCCGACCCGGACGCGCGCAAGGCCCGCGAGCAGGACGCGGAGCGCCATTACCGGAAGCCGGTGCTCGCGCTGCTGCGGCAGGCGATGGGCGCGGAGTATCCGTCAACGGAATACGGCGCGGCGCTGGTCGCGCTGCACGAGGACCGCCTGGACGCGGCGCTCGCGCTTCTGGAGACCGTGACCGCGAAGCATCCCTGGTTCGTGGAAGCGCGGCTGATGCGCGCGGACGTGTTCATGCTGCGAGCCGCCGAGCACTGGAGGTTTCAGCGAAGAAACGAGACGGGCGAGGACATGACGGCCGCATTCCAGGCGCTCACGGAGGCCCGGGCCACGGCGGAGAGCTTCGCCCCGGCCCACCTGGGCCTGGCGCGCTTCGAGGCCGCCGCGATGACCCTCGTGCTTGTCCGTTTCGGCGGGCCCGTGGTGCGAGCCAGGGTAGACGAGGAGGAGTCCGTTCCGGCGAAGGCGGGCCTCGCCGCGCTGGACGCGGCCATCCGGGTGGATTCCAGCCATGCCGGGTTCGCCTGCGAGAAGGCGCGCTTCCTCACCATGCTCGCGGAGCGTCCGAATACCTATGCGGACTTCTTGTCCCTGCGCCGCAGTGCCGTCGAGACCGCGCAACGCATCCTGGAACTGGATCCCGCGAGCGCATGCGGTCGCATAGAATGGACGCGGGTGATGGTGCAGGAGACCGAGGCGGTCCTGAAGGAGAGCCCCGTGGACTTCTACAAGCTCCAGAAGGCCCTGGACTTGCTGGAGGCCGTTCCTCCGCAGGGGCGGGATCTCGCATTCCACCTCCTGCGCGCCCGGCTCCTCCATCTCTGGACGGAGGCCGACCTCCAGGCGGGGAGCTGGAGGGTCGGCTCCAAGGGATGGAAGCACCAGGAGCAGGCCATCGAAGCCTACCGGAGCGCGCTCGCGCTCGAGGAGCGCGTTCCTGCGTACTGGGTCCGGCTGGGGGAGCTCCTCGTGGCCCGGGCTTCCAATTCCACGGCGAAGGATGTCGACGAGTACCTGGATCAAGCAGGAATGGCCGTGTCGCATGCCATGGAAGGCGGCGGCACGAAGGCACCCGAGGTGTGGCTCCTGTGGGCGCATTACGAAGTGGCGTACGCCTTGCGGAAGCGGGCCCAAGGCGAGACGGCCCCTTCGAGGTTCGAGCAGGCCGAGCACCACCTGCGCAATGCCCTCCTCAACGGGGCCTACAATCCGACCCTGCATCACGAGTTGGGGCTCGTCCTCCTGGAGCATGCGAGGGAGACCTGGGAGCATGGAGGCGACCCCAGCACCCTGCTTCAGCAGGCGGAGGCGGCCCAGGCCCAGGCGGCGAAGCTGGCGCCCACCCTGGACCTGGGCAAGTTCGGTCCGGCGGCGGTCCACGCGGCGAGGGCGGAATACGCCTGGTGGCGAGGCGCGGATCCCACCGAGGAGGCGGAGCGGGCGGACGCGCTCTACAGCCAGGCACGTCCCTTCTTCAGGACCCGGAAGGAACAGCAGTTCGCAGGCCGCATGAAGGTTTCCCACCTCCTGGCGCGCCACCTGCTGGAGCAGGGCCGGGATCCCGAGCCCGTGCTCAAGCGACCGTGGGAAGGCATCAGCGTGTTGGGGCAGATCAGCCAGGACCCCGTCCTGCGTCATCGCGCCACCGGGGCGATGTTCGGCCTGCGGGCCCGCTATGTGGCCCGCACGGATCCAGAGAAGGCGGAGACGGAGTTCCTCAAGGCGGAGAAGTCCTACGAGGAGGCCCTCAAGGTGGAGCCCTCGAATCGGGAGCTCCGATTGGAGGAGGGGCATCTGTTCCGTGAGTGGGCGGTGGTGCGAAAGGCCGCGAAGCAGGATCCGGAGCCACTCCTGTCCAAGGGACTCGCGCTGGCGGACGCGTTGCTCAAGGAGCGTCCGAACTGGCCCGAAGCCCTGCTGCTGCGCGCAGCCATCCTGCGCACGAAGGACCCGGCTTCGGCCCAGGCCCGCGAGGACCGCGATGCGGCGCTGAAGGCCAATGCCAACCTCGCGCCCGGGTGGAGGCGGCAGTTCCCGGAGGACGGGCCCCCGGCGCCTTGAGCGCGCGGGCTCAGGGAGTCGTCGGCGCGGGAGGAGCGCACGCGGACTGATAGTCCTGGAGCTTTCGCTGGAAACGTTCCCGCTCGGACGCGAGCCACTCCGCGGGCAGCAGCTCCACGGCCTTGCGCTGTTCCGCCAACGCTTCGGTGCACTGGTTCAGCCCGAAGTGCGCGGCGGCGGCGGTTTCCAGCAGGTAGGGGTTGGGGCGGTCTCCCATCGTGGAGCGCCGGAGCACGGGACGCAGCGTCATCAGCGCGGCCGCGTGCTGGCCCACCTGGCTCAGGCGCCAGGCGACTTCCGTAGCGCAGGGCCTCAAGGAGTCGCTGGAGTCACCACGGACGTCGTGGCCGCGACCAGGTTTCCCGCTCCGTCCTTCGCCAGGCCATACAGCTTGATGGCGCCTGCCACGGCGGGCAGGCGCACCCGCCACGTACCTGGAGTGCTCCCCGTCCGGGACTCCAGCACCGTCACGCGGTCACGCTCTACCCGGGTCGGCGCGCCCCGGAAGTTGTAGGCGAAGGAGACCTCCAGCGGCGTGGCGGAGGTGACATCAAAGGCAACGTTCGCCCAGCCTTTCTCCACGCCCCGGACTTCCAGACGCACCGGCACGGGCAGCGCGGGCGATGGCTTCACGCCCGTGTACGCCTCCCGCACCGCGTGCCACGCCGGACGCGTGGATGTACCGGACAGCATCCCCAGCCACAGCCCGGTGTGGTCGACCGCCGCGCTGTAGTTGAACACGAACAATCCCAGACACCGGCCCGTCTGGACGTGTGGAGCCAGAGCGTTGCGCCAGCCGTCCACGATGACGTCGTACTTCTCGCCATCGCCCGGCTCCTGGGGCACGCCGCGAGCGTCCTTGGGGACTTCCCATTCCCCTTGGGCACCGAACTCGGTGATGAACCAGGGCTTGCGGCCACCGGCCTGCTTCACCGCGGCCGCCAGCGCATGGATGCCCCGGCCGTAGACGTTCAAGCCATACGCATCCAGCGAGGGGACGTACTTCTCCCAGAGCGGGATGCCCAGCGTCCAAGCATCCACGGACAGCACCGGGTGCGAGGGGTCCGCCTTCTTCACCGCGCGGACGACCTTCTCCAGGAAGCGCGCGTAGGCGACCTTCGATGGTTCATCCGGCGAATTGAGGATGACCTCGTTGCCCACGCCCCAAGCGAGCACCGCCGGGTGGTCCTTGAAGCGGCGCACCTGCGCGACCGTGGCCTGGAGCTGCGCCTCACGACCCTTCGCGTCGCGCACGTAGTCAAAGGCGTCGTCATTCTCCATGCCCGGGCGGCCCGGCCGCAGCCACAGTCCCACGAGCACACGCAGGCCATGCTTCCGCGCGGCATCGAGCAGCGCGGTCGTTTCATCGCCCGTGCCCCAGGTGCGCAGCGTGTTGACGCCCAGGGTCTTGAGTTGCTCGCAATCCCTGTCGAAGTTCGCGGGCCCACCCGTGCCACTGAAGGTGACGCCCTTCACCACGTAGGGCTGGCCGTCCACCTCCAGCTTCCAGCCCTCCCCTGCCTTCACGATGGCGGTGCGAGCCTCCACGGCCTCCATGGGGAGCAGGAGCGCGGCCATCAACAGCAAACCAGCGGCGACGGGACGGGCGGTAGCCATGAAGGCGGGAGCCTAGAATCAAAACTCCGCGATCTCCTTGTTCATCCAAGCGAAAAAATCTTATTCCCCTTCTGGGGCGTCATGTCGAGCACGTCTGAACCCGAGATCTTCTCTAGAAAAGCCAGAGCGGCTTCCAACGTCTCGAATCTCTCCATCAACTCGAGAGCATTCTCCTCAAGGTTTATCAACGCCTCCGGGAGCTCGAAGTAGTAGGCAACAAAGACGTCGCCCGATCGCTGAACTCCTATGTGCTGGTAGATGGATTCGCCCCCACGAACCAGCTCCCTACGCCTGCCCACCTGCTTTCCCGCGTAAACCCACTCACGCAATCGCGCAGGAATGTCCATCACTCCGCCTCCTTCTCCGTGCTCGCTGGGACACGTGGGAACCGGACATCGCGCAGCCGGGCGGCTCCTGCCCGAGAATTGGATGACGTCCAGCGGTGCATGGACTGCGCGCCCAGCGCCCTAGCACTTGTCATAGCTCCCCGGAGCACCGGGTGACTTGCGGCGGTAGCACATGCGCACCTCGTTCTCGGCGTCCCTGCAACTGGACTCATAGACGCTCTCACCCGAGGGCATGTCGACGAAACTGCCGCAGTCCCGGCTGGACTCCTTGACCTGGAGGAAGCGTGGGAAGGCGTCTCCCACCGGGGTGACCTTCACCTCGGTCGCACCATTGACGAAGCCCATGTGGCTTCCCGACTCGATGGTGAAGATGGAGCGCAGCGTGCCCTCCTGTGCCTCCCAGTACGACAGCGTCTGGTATTCGTTGCGCGAGTCCGCGTCGGACTTCTCGACCCGGAAGACCTGCCGTACCGGGTCGGTGAGGTTCTCGAAGGAGAACACGGCGCGATAGGCCTGGCTCTCCACCACGCCCGGAAGGAAGTCCATCGGGATGGCGCAGAAGGTGTTCTTGCCGCCGAGCGGATGAAGCACCACCCCATCCAGCAGCTTCAGCCCATCACACGCCTGCCCCCGCGCCTGGAGGACGAAGTCCTGCGCGTCCGCCAGCAGGATCCGTGCCCGGAAGACGTCGAGCTGCGCGGACACCGGTCCCTCCTCCTTCAGGCACTCGTGCTGCTCCCACGCGGAGTCCAGGCCCAGCGGATGGAGGAGCTTGCGCAATCCGGCGGTCGTCTTCGCGGCGCGCACCTGCTTCTTCAATTCCTGGGGATCCATCACGACGCGGAGCGCCGGTGGGCATGCATCCTGGCTGCCCTTGCTGGGGGGCGTGGAGGACGGGGGCTCCTCGGCGGACGCTGGGGCTGTCGTGAGGACCGTCAAGAGCACGGCGGACCAGAGGCGAGACGTCGTGGCTGAAAGGTGCATGGGCATGAATGGACGCGCGATCCTGACATGCACTTGCAATGGCAGCCAGCCTGCCCGCCAGGCGCTCAGGTCCGGTGGGGTCCGCGTACGGGTTTCGTGCTACTCCGGCGCGGTGGACCCGCTTGTCACCCTCCTTGAACCGGCACCCCGAGCGGATGAAGTGCCAGGAGCGTTCCCGAGCCCCTTCGACGCCATGGGCCCGCACGCCCTCGCGCGCCGGGCCGCGGAGGCGCTGCAGGCCACGCTCCGCGAGGGTTTCATCGCGCCCGGGCTCCCGAGTTCCATCCTCCAGGGGCCGGACGGCGGGAAGATGTTCGGCGTGCTCGTGGTGCGGCAGCCGGATGGAACGCCAGGCACCCTGCGAGCCTTCTCCGCGATGCTCGCGGGACGCTGGGACGTGCCGGGCTTCGTGCCCCCCGTGTTCGACCGCGAGGCTCGGGCCCGCGTGGAGCCGGTGGCCGACGCCACGGTGAAGGCCCTGCTCGCGCGCACCGAAGCCTGGAGCACCTCCGAGGAACTGCATCGCCTGCGAGAGGACGATGACGCCCGCCAGTCGCGCGAGGCCACGGAGCGCGAAGCCATGCGCCTGCGCCACGACGCCCGGCGCCGCCAGCGCCATGAGCGACGAGCAGCCATTCTCGCCATGTCCGCGCTCACGGAGACAGAACGCGCCCAGGCACTGCACGCGCTCGACCAGGAGAGCCGCGGTGACAAGGCAGAGAAGCGCCGTTGGGACGCGGCCCAGGAAGAGGCCCGGCGCCTGCTCGCCCCCGCGCGCGCGAAGGCGGAACGTCGCGTGCGCGCGCTGGACCGCCTGCGCCGCATCGTCTCACGCGGCTTCATGAAGCAGTTCCACGACACCTACGCCATCACCAACGCCCGAGGCGAAACCCGCCCCCTGCGCTCGCTCTACGGCGGCGCGGAGCCTCCGTCCGGTGCCGGCGACTGCGCGGGCGCGAAGCTGCTCGCCCATGCCTTCGCGCACGGACTCCAGCCGGTGGCGCTCGCGGAGTTCTGGTGGGGCACGCCTCCCGCGTCCGGGGGCCGCATCCAGGGCGCCTTCTATCCCGCGTGCCGCGACAAATGCGGCCCCCTGCTCCCGTTCATGCTGGAGGGCCTGGAGGTCTCCGCGCCCCGCGTCTTCGTTCCTCCTCCAGCGCCCACGCCGGAACTCTCCATCCTCTTCGAGGACGCGTGGCTCGTCGTCATCGACAAACCCTGTGGCCTGCTGTCCGTGCCGGGCCGGGATGCCTCCCTCCTGGACTCGGTGCTCACCCGCCTGCGCACGCGATATCCCCACGCCACGGGGCCGCTGCTCGCGCACCGGCTGGACCTGGACACGTCCGGGTTGCTCGTCGCCGCGCTGGACAGCCGCACGCACGCGTCCCTGCAACGCCAGTTCCTCCACCGCGACGTGGCCAAGCGCTACGTGGCGCTCATCGACGGCCCCGTGCACGGCGACGCGGGCACCATCACCCTGCCCTTGCGCGTGGACCTGGACGACCGTCCCCGGCAGATCGTCGACCCCCTCCACGGAAAGCCCGCGGTCACCGACTGGGAGGTCCTCCACCGCGCAGCGAGCCACACGCGCGTGGCCTTCCATCCACGCACCGGCCGCACGCACCAACTCCGCGTCCACGCTGCGCATCCGCAGGGCCTGGGCGCGCCCATCGTGGGAGATCCGCTGTACGGGCACGCGGGCCTGCGCCTGCACCTGCACGCCGAAACGCTGTCCTTCGTGCATCCGGCGACGGGGCAGCGCGTGTCCTTCACCCGCGCCGCCCCGTTCTGAACACCTGCGTCAGTTGACGAGCAGCACCTTGCCCACGCCGCCCTGCTCCGCGACCTTCTGGGCCTCGCGCGCGTCGTCCAGCTTGAAGGTCCGGCTGATGGGAATCACCAGGTCCCCCTTCGCCGCGCTCACCGCGATCTGCTCGAGCCTGTGCGCATCCGGATGGGCCATGAAGCTGCGCACGGTGAGTCCCTTCTCCTTCGCGCCCTTCGGCTCCCCCAGCACGGTGCCCACGGTCCCGCCGTGCTTCACCTTGCCGAGCACCGCCGCCACGGCCTCACCGCCCACCGTGTCCGCCACCGCGTCGAGCGTGGGCAGCCTCGCGATGTCCTTCGGATCATCCAGCGCGACGACGCCATCCACGCCCAGATTCTGGGCCTCCTCCACCTGCTTCTTGCGCACGCCCGCCCAGATGCGCGCGCCCCGCGCCCGCGCCGCGAAGACGGCCGAGCGCCCCACCGCGCCCAGCGCGCCCGTGATGAGCACCGTCTCCCCCTGCGAGGGCCGCACGTGCTCCTCGATGAGCTGCGTGCCCGTCAGCGTCACCAACGGCAGCGCGGCGGCGTCCCGCAGGTCCAGGGTGTCGGGCACCTTCGCCCAGGCTTCCGTGGGCGCGACCACCGTCTCCGCGTAGCCGGCGTTCACCAGACCCATCACGCGGTCGCCCGGCTCGAAGGCCTCCACGCCCGTGCCGACCTCCACGACCTCACCGGCCACGTCACGACCGAGGATGGCGGGGAACTTCAGGTCCAGGCCCCCCTTCAGGTCCCCGCGGCGGATCTTCCAGTCCACCGGGTTGATACTCGCGGCGGTGACGCGGACCTTCACCTCGCCCGGCCCCACCTTCGGCTCGGGCATCTCCTGCACCGCGAGCACATCCACGTCCCCATAGCCTTTGAGCACGACCGCTTTCATCCGGGCCTCCACGTAAGCCGAGCGAGGGAAGACACTTCCAACGTCGGCCCAACGGTAAGCACCAGCGAAGGGGTCGCCATCGTCGGCGACCGGCCGCCCCGCCTCCTGCTCCCCCGGACGGCGGCGGCCTGTCAGCGGGGCTGGAACTCCAGCGCCTCGCGCAGCACCGGGTACGTGTCCTCCGCGGCGGTGCTGCCCATGAAGGTGTCCAGGTGGCCGTAGCCCGGCAGCATGCGGCGCTGGTACCAGCGCGCGCCGTTCGCCTCGCGCAGCCACTGGAAGGTGCGCTCCGTGGACGACGGCAGGTACGTGCGGTTCTGCTCGCTGGAGACGAACGTGATGGGCCGCTGGAAGGGCTCCGGGTCCAGGTAGTCCGGCGGCCGGGCCTGCCCGTAGCGCCGCAGGTTCTCCGCGCGGCCGTAGTCGAACTTCACCGCGTGACCACCGCGCGACATCTGCCCCAGGTGCCGGAACGTCAGCAGGTTGCACCTGCCGAACTGCTCCTCCAGCCGCGCGTGCGTCTCCGGGTTGAGGCGCGCGTGCCGGTACAGCCTGCCGTACATGAACGACAGCCGGTGGCACACCGGGCTGTCACACTCCATCCGCAGGAAGCTGGACACCTTCGTGAAGGCCGCCTGGAACAGCGGCGTGCGGGACGCGTCATCCGGCGTGAGTGAGTCCAACCCCGCGTCCAGCAGCTCCGGCACCCGCAGGAGCGCCTTGAAGCGCGTGGAGGCCGGCGTGTGGTGGTGCAGCGCCACCTGCGACGCCACCACGGTGCGCACGTCGGGCAGGTGGCCCGCGGCCATGGACATGAAGAACGCCGCGGAACCCGCGCAGTGCACCACCGCCTGCACCGACTCCGCGCCGGTGATTTCGCGGATGCGCCGCACCGCCGCCGGCATGTCGTGGTCCGCCGCGTCGTCCAGCGTGAACTGGCGCAGGGGCAGCTGCACGCTGGCGCGCCAGTCCAACAGCCACGTGTCGTAGCCGTGGCGCACCAGGTACTGGACGAAGTTCTCCTTCAGCGTGGGCAGCATGAACATGCCGCTCCACACACCCGCGCCATGCACCAGCAGCACCGGCCCCTTCGTGCCCCCCACGTAGCGGGTGAGCTTGAGGGGCACGCCGTCGCCCGCGAGGAAGTCGTACCGCTCCGCCATGGGCAGGCCCTGGAGCGTCACATCCTGGGACCGCGTCCGGAACACCGCCGCGCTGCTTCGATAATCAAAAGCCATGGGCCACCGCCTCCGCGATGCGCTCGGCCACCGCGCTGATGGTCATCACCGGATGGAAACCGATGGACGTGGGGATGACGGAGCCATCCGCCACGTACAGTCCGGGGTAGTTGAACACTTCGCCCTCCGTCGACACGACGCCTCGGGCCGGCGACTCCGCCAGGTGCGCCCCGCCCAGCGAGTGCACCGTGAACGGCCGGCGGAACAGCTCCCACGTGACGAGCGGCGCGAACGTCCCGCCGTACTGCGAGGCCAGCTCCTGCATCGCGGAAGTCATGCGGTTCACCAGCGCCACGTTCTCGTTCGCGTAGTCCCACTCGATGTCCAGCCGGTCGCCCTTGAGCACCATGTGTCCATTGGCATTGTCCTGGCCAATGGCGAACAGGTTGCTCGTGCGCGCCGGATCCACGCCGGTGCCCAGCGGCTTGCTGAACAGCCCCTTGGCGAACGCGCCGTGCATGAGCGGCCACAGCTTCGGCCACAACGGGGCCCCCACGCCGCCCAGCAGGCCCAGCTGCGGCTGCCCCATCCCCGCGAGCACCGCCGTCGCCGGCCGGTTGAACGTGGCCGTCACCATGGTGAAGCGCGGCGCGGCGTCGAAGAAGCGCATCACCGTGGCCACGTCAGGGCCCTCCCACGGGAGAATCTCCTCGCGGCTGCCGTGCAGCGAGCCCAGGAAGTCGCCGTTGCCGGAGTAGCCCCTGCCCAGCCAATCGCTCACCAGCGGCAGCGTGCGGGTCCGGTCGCGGCTGCGCAGCAGAATCTCCACCGTGCCCAGCGCCCCGGCGGACAGCACCACGCGGCTGCCCTCCACGGACGTCTTCTCCCCGGTGGCCAGGTCCTTGAAGTGCACCCGGTAGCCGCCCGCCACGCGCTGCACGTGGGACACGGACAGGCCCGGCCACACCGTGGCGCCCAGCTTCTCCGCTCGCGCCAGGTAGGTGAGGTCCAGGGTGTTCTTCGCGCCGTACTGGCAGCCGAACTCGCACTCCGCGCAGCGCTGGCACGCCTTGCGGCCCGGGGCGGAGGGCTCCGTCCAGGACACGGCCTCGTCCGGGTCGAAGGTCTGACGGCCCATGCGCTTCGCGGCCTGCTGGAACAGGTCGCGCTTCCTCAACGGCTCGGACGCGGGGAACGGCTTCACGTCCAGCTCGTGCGCCACCTTGTCGTAGTACGGGTCCAGCGCCTCGCGGCTGAAGCCCCGGGGCCAACGCGGGTGGTCGAAGACGATGGGATCCGGCCGCACGTGGACGTTGGCGTAGACGAGCGACCCGCCGCCCACGCCGCTCGCCGTCACCGTGCCGATGCCGGACAGGAAGCGCACGTCGTAGAGCCCGCGCGCCTCCGGACGGATGGGATGGCGCCAGAGCAGCTCGTCCGCGCGCGTGACGTCCCGGGGGAACTGGCCCGGGTTGTACCGGCGGCCCCGCTCCAGCACCGCCACGGATTTGCCCGCCTGCGCGAGCCGGAGCGCGGTGATGGAACCACCGAAGCCGGAACCCACCACCACCACGTCATACTTCTTCGCCATGCCCACGATGTGTTCCCCCCTAATCGAACTTCGCGCGGGCGAAGACGTCCCAGAGCGTGCCCATGAACATGCCGCCGAAGCGCCGCATCGCATCCGCCTGCTTCAGCGGCGAGGACGTGCCCAGCACGGAGAACGTGGTGAGCTGCTGGAGGAAGTCCGGCAGGTGCAGGCGGATGATGCCGGTGGCGACGATGGGGCCGGTGCGCTCATGCCCCTTGCGCAGCACGGTGTAGAGCGTGGACGTGTCGCTCCACACGTCGAACCCCGCGTCGTCGTTGACCTCCTTGTAGCCATCCAGGAGGTACGGCTGGCCGTCCACGCCGGTGAAGGGCATCAGGTACAGCATGCGCCGCTCGTAGAAGCGCTCCGTGCCCACGAAGAGGTTGAAGACGCCGTTCTCCACCGGCGCGCCCCCGGGCGGCGTGAAGCCGCGCACGTGCAGCGTGCCCTGCACGATGCCGCCGTGTGACTCCTGCGCGAGGAAGCGGTCCAGGTTGGGCAGCGTGATGGTGACGACGAACTCCGCCGTCTGCCCCCCGCGCTGGCCCGCTCGCGCCGCTCCGGCGAAGTCCTCCGGCGACGGGTGGTTCGGCTGGAGGAAGCCCTTCATCCGCTCCGTGAAGCGCAGGCCCACCACCGGCGTGGGGGACGCCACCGTTCCGCCGGGCGGAACCACCACGTCGCCCAGCGGATCCGTTCCCGGCACCACCGGCGAGGCCACCGTCTCCACCTCCGGCATCATCCGCATGCTGACGCGGGGCGGATACGCGGGCGCGGCCTTCGTGGGCACGCGCTCCGGCGCCACCCAGGTCGGCGCGTCCTTCACCTGGCGGATGACCTGCTCCACGTTGCGCTCGGCCACCGCGGCGATGCTGGAGGAGGGGTTGACGCCGACGCCCACCGGGAGCGCCGCGCCGTCCATGACGTACAGGCCGGGATAGCCGTGCACCTCGCCGTCGGGCGTGAGGACGCCGTACGCGGGCTCCTCCGCCATGGCGCAGCCGCCCAGGTTGTGCACGGACACCGGCAGGTGCAGCCGCTCCCAGAGCGGGTTGTAGGCGGCGCGCGTGCCCAGCGCGCGGGCCACGTCCTCGCAGAGCTGCTCCTGCGTGCGGTACAGCGGCAGGTTCGCGGGCACGTCCCACTGCACCTGGAGCTCCCGGGTGATGGGGGACAGCGTCAGTCGGCCGTTGGACTTGTCCCGGCCCATGGCCAGGAACACGGCCTGGAAGCGGCCGCGCTCGTTCTCGATGGCGGCCATCTCCTTGGAGCGCGTGCGCAGCACCTTCACGAGCTCGCGCTGGAGCAGGTCCGCAGGGAGCGTCATGGCGCGGTCCGGGTCCATGGCCATCATCAGCCCCGCGGCCTGCACCGGGTGCCCGCCCTCCTGGAAGAGGAACCAGGTCTTGTCCTTGCCCTGGCCTTCATCCACCACCATGCCGGTGGTGATGGTGGGGCCCACCGCGGGGTCCCACGGCTCCTTCGTGTCGAAGGCGAAGGCGAGGAAGTCGCCGTTGGCGGAATAGCGCGTGCCCAGCCGCGCGCTCAGGTCCGGCAGCGTGCCGAGCACGTCGCGGTTGCGCAGCAGGAGCTCCGTGGAGTTCACCGCGCCCGCGCACAGGAAGACGCGGCGCGCGTCCACGGTGCGCTGCATGCCGGCGTTGGCGTGGTCGGTGAAGGTGACGCGGTAGCCCGGCGACAGGGGCTCGATGCGGGTGACCTCCGCCTGGGTGGTGACCTCCGCGCCCCGCTGTTCGGCCACGGCCAGGTAGTTCAGGTCCAGGGTGTTCTTCGCGCGGCGGTTGCAGCCGATGTCGCACTCGCCGCAGTAGCTGCAGCCCTCCTGGAGCACGCCGAACTTGTTGGGCATGGGCTCGCCCGCGGGGGCGAAGCGCACGGCGAGGTTCGGGTAGAAGAACTGCGCCTCGCGGCCCAGCTTCTTCGCCACCTCCTGCATCCGCTTCGTCTTGGGCGGCAGCCCGCGCGCGGAGGCGGTGATGGGCTGCACGTCCAGCATGTGCGCGACCAGGTCGTAGTACGGATCCAACGACTCCCGGCTGTAGCCCTCCGGCCACCCGGACGCGAACACGTCCGGCGGCGGGCGCAGGTGCACGTTGGCGTAGATGAGCGAGCCGCCGCCGTACCCCGCGGCCTGCACGACGCTCATCCCCTTGAGGAGCTTGATGTCGAAGAGCCCCTGGCGGTGCTGCCACAGCCAGCCGTTGCGAGGGTCCTCGAAGTCGCGAGGGAAGCTGCCCTTCGGGTAGCGCAGGCCGCGCTCGAGCACGCGCACGGACAGACCCGCCTGCGCCAGCCGACAGGCCGCCACCGCTCCGCCAAACCCGGTGCCGATGACCAGGGCGTCGTATGCCGGTGCCATGTTCCCCCTCCGGGTGCGGTCCCTGGGAGCAGGGATCCGGAAGCGACCCGGGAACGTCCAGGAAAGGACGGACCTGACTCTACAACGGGTCCCCCCCGTTTCCTTGAGGCCGGGAACCCTCCGCGGATCAGCATTTTCCGCTCTGGAGAGCGGGATTCCATGATCAGCGAGGATAGGTCGGCGGGCGAGCGGGCAGATGGCTCGCTTGGACGCGCGACGTCATGCCGATGGCCCGATACCATTGCCCCAGACGGGCTCCCCCATGAACGCCGACGATTGCCAGAAGCGGGGTCACCGGAGGTGGTGACGGACGAGGAGATTCCGGCGGCGCCCCCGCCATCGGTGGATCCGCTGGTGGGGTCGAAGATTGGCGAGTTCGTCATCCACGAGCGCGTGGGTGCGGGCGGGATGGGAGTCGTCTACCGGGCGGAGCACCCGCTGATCGGCAAGCACGCGGCCATCAAGGTGATGCGCGCGGAGCTGGTGTCCCCGGAGCAGGAGCAGCGGCTGCTGGTGGAGGCGCGGGCGGTGAACGCCATCCGGCATCCGGGCGTGCTGGACATCTTCAACTTCGGGACGCTGCCGGACTGCCGGCCGTACGTGGTGATGGAGCTGCTCCAGGGCCAGTCGCTCGCGGACCGGATGCGCGAGCAGGGCCGGATGGACGTGGGGACCACGGCCTGGGTGTTGGAGCAGGTCCTGGCCGCGCTGGCGGCCGCGCACCGTGCGGGAGTCGTGCACCGGGACCTGAAGCCCGCGAACGTGTTCCTGATGGAGCAGCCGGACGCGGCGCCGCTGATCAAGCTGGTGGATTTCGGCATCGCCAAGGTGATGCAGGAGCACGACGCGCTGGCGCGGGCGGACCGCTCCACGCTGGGCACGCCGGACTTCATGGCGCCGGAGCAGGTCCGCGGCGGCGAGGTGGGCCCGGCCGCGGACCTGTACGCGCTGGGGGTGATGGCGTTCCACATGCTCACGGGCACCCGGCCGTTCCAGGGTGACAACGTGCAGGTGATGTTCGCGCACGTCGAGCAGGTCCCTCCCCGGGTGTCGTCGCGGGTGGAAGGGATTCCGCCGGAGCTCGATGACCTGGTGTCGCAGTTGATGGAGAAGGAGCCCGCGAAGCGGCCCGCGACTGCGACGGCCGTGCGGCTGAAGCTCCGGGGGCTGGCGCGACCGCCCGTGCCGTCCGCGAGCGTGGAGCCGGAGGCAGCACCGCAGCCGAGTGTGGCGCCCCGGGTCGTGCCGGAGGTGCCCAAGGCCATCGTGCCGCGCCGGAACGGAGTGTCCCTCGCGGTGGCGGCGGTCGCCGGGGTGGCGCTGCTGGGAATGGGTTACGGATTGGGGACGCTGGCGGGGAAGGCGGAGCAGACGCAAGTGATTGCGCCGCCGCGCCCTTCCGAGCCGGTGATGGTGGACGCGAGGCCCACGCTTCCGGTGGAGCCGCCGCCGCAGGCCCCTGTCGAAGCGCCGCCCGAGGTCATCGAGGAAGAAGCGCCCGCGGAGGCGGAGACCGCGACAGCGACCCTGGCGAAGTCCACGAAGCTGCCACCGTTGCCGGCGGCGACTGCCTCCGAGAAGAAGATGGAGCAGCGGATGGCAGGGCTGTTCAAGCTCCTGCTGGCGCGGGCGAAGGACGTGGATGCGGAGGGAGCGCTGCGCGGCAGGCTGATCCAGCAGTACCGGGCCGCCGCGGAAGCGAAGACGGACTCCGAGCGTGCGCGCATCCATGTCGCGCTGGATGACGTCGAGAAGGAGCTGACCCAGCGCATCGCGCTGCACGACGCGCCTCCGGTGCCTGCCGCCGTCGTCGCGCTCCCGGAGCCGCGTCGGATCCCGGCGCTCGTGATTCCCAAGCTCCCCACCCTGCCCCAGGGCAATGCCTCCGAGCAGCGGCTGGCCCAGCGCATGGACAAGCTGGTCGCGGAGCTGCGCAAGCGCACGCAGAACCAGGACGTCGCGCCGGAGCTCACGAAGCAGCTGGTGGACATCTACACCGAGGCCGCGAAGGCCCAGACCGCCACCGAGCGCATGACCGTGCATCAGTCATTGGATGCGTGGCAGGAGCGGTTGACGGCGCGCTTCCCTCGCTGATCAGCGAGGAGTGCATTGGTGAGGGCGGTGGGGAGGAAAAGGACCGCCTCACTGGAAGTGGAGAGCTCCGCGTCGACTGGCGGACGAGCGAACAACCGGTAAGCCCGCAGGGCACGCGACGGCGTCCCCAGGCTCACGGTACTGTCACCGCAAAACGAGCTTTTCCATGAAGACGCGAAGAATTCCGGAGACGGGGGCACACCGGGCGCTGACGGAGCGGGAGGTGCCGATGGCGGTGGCACCCGCGGCGCCGAAGGTGGATCCGCTGCTGGGGGCGCAGCTGGGTGAGTTCATCATCCAGGAGCGCATTGGCGCGGGCGGGATGGGAGTGGTGTACCGGGCGGAGCACCCCATCATCGGCAAGCAGGCCGCCATCAAGGTGTTGCGCGCGGAGTTGATGTCGCCGGAGCAGGCGCAGCGGTTGCTGGTGGAGGCACGGTCGGTCAACGCCATCCGTCACCCGGGCATCCTGGACATCTTCAACTTCGGGTCATTGCCGGACGGTCGGCCCTACGTGGTGATGGAGCTGCTCCAGGGCCAGTCGCTCGCGGCCGTGCTGCGCGCGAAAGGCCAGCTGGACGTGGGGACGGCGGTCTGGATGTTGGATCAGATCCTCTCACCGCTGGGGGCGGCGCACCGGGCGGGGGTGGTGCACCGGGACCTGAAGCCGGCGAACGTGTTCATGGCGGAGCGGCCGGACGCGGCCCCCATGCTCAAGCTGGTCGACTTCGGCATCGCCAAGGTGCTGCAGTCGAGCGAGGGACTGACGAACGCGGATGGCTCCGTGTTGGGGACGCCGGACTACATGGCGCCGGAGCAGGTCCGCGGCGGTGCGGTCGGCCCGGCCACGGACCTGTATGCGCTGGGCGTGATGGCGTTCCAGATGCTCACGGGCGCGCGTCCGTTCCAGGGAGACAACGTGCAGGTGTTGTTCGCGCACGTCGAACAGGCACCGCCGCCGCCCTCGTCGAAGGTGGAGGGCATTCCGCCAGTGCTCGACGCGCTGGTGCTCCAGTTGTTGGAGAAGGCTCCGGCGAAGCGGCCTGCCTCCGCGGAGGAGGTGCGGCAGAGGTTGAAGGCGCTGTCCCTGGAGCGTCCTCCGGATGCGCTGAGCCCTTCCGTGGCGGTGGAGCCGAAGCGGGAGGAGCCCACGTCTCCGACGGCGCCACGGCCGCCGGGGCTCGCGGTTCGCCGCAAGGTGGCACCGGTTGCTGCGGCGGCGGTCGCGGGGGTGGCGCTGCTGGGCACGGGGCTGTGGTGGATGACCCGGCCCGAGGAAGCGCCTCCCAAGCTGGAGCAGCGTCTGCCCATGCCGGTCCCGCCCGTGGTGAAGGCGCCGGATCCGGTCGTGCTACCCGCGCCTGATCCGGTCGTGAAAGCCGAGCCCGAACCCGAGCCGGAGGCGATCGAGGAAGAGGCGCCGGAGACGGAGGCGAAGACAGGACTGCCTCCGCTGCCGCTTACGACGGCGTCGGAGAAGAAGCTGGCGCGGCGGCTGTCTGGCTTGTTCAAGCAGCTGCGGGCGCGAGCGAAGGACGTGGATGAGGAAGGAGCGTTGCGCGGCAAGCTGATCCACCAGTACCGGGCCGCCGCGGACGCGACGAAGGAGGCCGAGCGCGCGCGGATCCACGTGGCACTGGATGGCATCGAGAAGGAACTGACGCAGCGCATCGCCTTGCACGACACGCCGCCCGTGGTCGTCGTCCCGGAGATGCCCAAGGTCCCGCCGCTCGTGCTGCCCTCGCTGCCAACCCTGCCCCGGGCCAACGTGTCCGAGCAGAGGCTGGCCCAGCGATTGGACAAGCTGGTCGCGGAGCTGCGCAAACGCACGAAGGGCCAGGACTTCGCGCCGGAGCTTACGAAGCAGTTGGTGGACATCTACCGATCCGCAGCGAACGCCGCGACCGCCACCCAGCGCATGGAGGTGAACCAGGCGCTGGATGCGTGGCAGGAGCGGTTGACGGCGCGATTCCCTCGCTGATCATTGAGGGGACAGGAAGTCAGACAAGACCCCGTGGGTCATGCGGCTCCAAGGGATCCTCCGCATCGGGGATGCGGATCAGTGGATGTTTGAACGCATTGGGAGCGCATGCCTATGGTTCGCGCGCCAGCGCTCCCATGAAAAACCCCCGCTCTTCTCAACGCGATGCCACGCAGGCCATTCGGCCTTCGCCGCGGGCCAGTGCGCCTCCGGATCCTCTGCTGGGCACGCAGCTGGGGGAGTTCGTCATCAAGGAGCGCATCGGCGCGGGCGGCATGGGCGTGGTGTATCGCGCCGAGCACCCGCTCATTGGCAAGCAGGCCGCCATCAAGGTCATGCGCATGGAGCTGGTGTCGCCACAGCAGGTGCAACGCCTGCTGGTGGAAGCCCGATCGGTCAACGCCATCCGGCATACAGGCATCATCGACATCTTTGGCTTTGGCACGCTCCCAGATGAACGGCCCTACGTCATCATGGAGCTGCTCCGCGGACGATCCCTCTCGGATTTCGTCCGCGAGAATCGCCGCATGGAGCTGGAGAGCGTCATCTGGGTCATGGACCAGATGCTCGCCGCATTGGGGGCCGCGCACCGTGCCGGTGTGGTGCATCGAGATCTGAAGCCCGCCAACGTCTTCGTCGTCGAAGCGCCGGAGACCCCTATCAGCATCAGGCTGGTCGACTTTGGTATCGCGAAGTTGATGGAGTCACGCGACAACCCGCTCACCGCGGATGGACTGGTTCTCGGCACGCCGGAGTTCATGGCGCCCGAGCAGATCCGTGGCGACACCGTGGGACCGGCGACGGACCTCTATGCCGCGGGCGTGATGATGTTCCAGCTGCTCACCGGCGTGCGCCCGTTCCAGGGTGAGTCCGTCCAGGTGATGTTCGCGCACCTGGAACAGTCGCCCCCGACGCCTTCATCGCGCCTCGAGGGACTGCCGAAGGAAGTGGATGCGCTGGTGCTCCGGCTCCTCGCGAAGGATCCCGCGTCACGGCCCCCATCCGCTGAAGCCGTCCGTGAGCAACTGAAACGCATCCCTCTGCGCTCGCCGGCCCGTGCCCCCTCTCTTGCGAGTCCCGAGGTCACGCTCCCTGCCGTTGAAAGCCTTACACCTGACACGCGGGAGGCGCTTGAAGCCATTCGGAAACCACCTGGCATTGGATGGGCGTTGATTGGAGCGCTGGTGCTGCTGAGCGTCGGGGCCGGCGTCATCCGGCTTCGCTCAGTGCCTTCTATTGAAGCCGCGGCTGACGCGGGAGTCGACGCAAGGACCTACGCGGGGTTCGATGCAAGGTTCGATGCAGGGACCGACGCGGAAGACGACGCAGGGACCGACGCGGGAGTGGACGCAGGGACCGATGCGGGAGTCGACGCACGAACCGATGGGGGCCCACCTCCTCCGCCTCCCGCCAATCACTTGCTTCTCAAGCGCATCGAGGCGCTCAGTATGAAGTTGCGCCGCAGGAGCGAAGGCGGCCCCGAGCCCACCGCATTGAAGGCGTCACTGCTACAGATCAAGCAGTCTGCCAGTTACGCACGCACAGCAAAGGACTGCGCGGCGATCAGGCCCTCACTGGACTCATGGGAAAAGCGCTTCAACGAGCAGTTCCCCCCGCGCTAACCCCGGTCCTCCTCGTCCGCCTCATCCAGCCCCTCGGGCGACTCCAGGAGTCGCCGGGCCCGCTCCATCATCTCCACGACGATCTGCCCCGCGGGCTGCACGGTGTCGATGCGCGCCATGCTCGCGCCTCCCGCCGGGAGGCTCATCTCCTCCAGGTCCCCCTGCGTATCCGGCGTGGGCAAGAACGAGCTGAACTTCGGCATCACGTACTGCACGTCCAGCACGCCCGGGAACAGCCGCGTCGTCCCGATGACCTCCGACTCCGCCGTCGGTGGCGCGCTCGACTCGCGCCCCGCCCACTCGCGCACCACGCGGTTGCGGATCACCCGCATGCGCTTGCCCGGCCACTCCGGCCCGAACAACGTCGTCAGCGCCGTGTCCCCCGCGTCTCCGTCCACCAGCCGCTGCTTGTAGAGCGGGTGCGCGTACGCCTCCACCGACGCCACCAGCCGCGTGCCCACCCAGACGCCGTCCGCGCCGTGATGCAGCGCGCGCGCCGCGCTGAACCCGTCCGCGATGCCTCCCGCCGCCAGCACCGGCACCGCGTCCGTCAGCTTCCGGAACTCCTTCACCAGGACCAACGTCGGCGTGCTGCCCAGGTTGCGCCCGCCTGCCTGCCGCCCCTGGGCGATGAGCCCCTCCACCCCGGCGTCCAGCGCCTGCCTCGCCAGCTCCACCGTGCCTGCCTGCACCCAGACCCGCGTCCCCGCGGCCTGCAGCGCTTGAATCCACTCGCGCGGCGGCAACGTCCAGTGGAACACCACCACCGGCACCTTCGCCGCGATGCACGTGTCCACGTGGTCCCGCGTCGTGAAGCCGTGCGGCTCCAGCTTGTCCATGATGAAGTCCACGCCGTAGGGCCGCCGCGTGCCTGCCTGGATGGCCTTCAGCCGCGCCTCCAGCACGCCCGGTGGCTCCGGCGCCGTGCCCAACATTCCCAGGCCGCCCGCTTCCGACACCGCCACCACCAGCGGCGGCAGGGACACGAACGCCATGCCCGCCCCGACGAAGGGATAGTGGATGCCCAGCTCGCGCGTCAGCCGCGTCCTCAGCGTGTTGCCTTCCAACACGTAGATGGGCTTGGACCTCGGACGGGCCTCCAGGCCCCCGGCATCGGACGCTTCGTCCGCCAGCGACGCCTCGTCCTCGGAGGAAGCAGAGGGCTGGCCGGGTCGTCCGTCGTTCGCGCCGTTCATCGCGTCTCCCGAAAGGATGCTGACGTACCGAGCCTTCAAGATTAGCAGCGCCGCCCCCTGATTCAGCCGCGGCCGGGCGGGGCCGTGCTCACTGGCCAGCAGAGCGGCCTCACTCCTCCGGAATGAGGCCGCCGGGCCCCAGCCCCGCGTCCGTCAACACCCGCCCCCGACCCAGACGCCGCGTCAGGGGCCGGTAGCGCTGCTCCACCAGGGTGCTCAACCGGAACGGCAGCTTCCGCTCCCGATCCACCCGGCGGGCCCGCTCCACCAGCGCCTCGCGCGTCAGCCGCAGCGGGCCTTCCAGCCCCACCAGGACGCGGTTGGTCGTGGTGGGCACCTCGAAGACGGACAGGCCGTGGAAGCTCACCTGGTAGGTGCGCACCATCGCGTCGTAGTGCGGGTTCGCCGCGGACTCCCAGACGTTGCTCGCCACCGCCCCACCCCGCGTCAGCCGCGAGCGCACCGCGCCCAGGAACTCGCGCGTGGCCAGGTGCCCGGGGATCTGATCCGCCCCGTACGCATCCAGGAAGATGAGGTCGTAGGGCGGCCCGTCCGCTTCGATGAAGGCCCGCCCGTCCCCCACGTGCGCTCGCAGGAGCGCGTCCTCCTGGAAGCCGCAGTACTCCTTCGCGGCGTCCACCACCGCCGCGTCCACCTCCACCACGTCGATGTGCGTGTCCGGCAGCACCGCGCGCAGGAACATGGGGATGGAGCCGCCCCCCAACCCGATGGCGAGGATGTTCTCCGGCCGGGGCACGAACGCCAGCGCCACCATCGACATGCGGGTGTACGGCAGCTCCAGCCGCAGCGGTTCGCCGGGCCACACCACGCTCTGGCGCGCGCCCCCATCGCCGAAGCGCAGCGAGCGGCGCCCTTGCTCGTCCTCGGTGACGATGACGGGCCCGGAGCCGTCATCGCGTTCGTCCTTCACCGCCAGGGCCCGGGCTCCCTACTTCGCGTCCGTCACCGGCAGGGGTCCGCTGTCCAACACCCGCTGCGCCGTCACCGCCGGCCCGTAATGGGGCGTCTGGATGGGCGTGCCCTGCGCGTCCTTCCCCTGGCTCAGCGTCACCGCGTCCGCGTCCGGCAGGTAGCCCACACGCAGGGACACCTCGCGCACGGTGGACAGCTCGCGCGTCTCCTCCGGGCCCGTGGGGTACGGCAGCGCGGTGCGCAGGGGCAGCGGCACCACCGCGCGGCGGTTCGCCGTGGCGCCCGGCTCCACGCGGCTGACCGCGGGAATTTCCGGCGCCTCCACCGCCAGGTCTTCCGGCACCGGCAGCAACATCCGCGACAGCACGACCTTGCCGCCGGACAGGTCCACGTAGGCCCGCTCGGGTGCCAGCGTGAGGTGGCCGCTGAAGCCCACGTCCCACAGGCCGTCCAGGAGCAGCACGGCCTTCTGCGTCCGGTTGTGCACCGCGTAGGTGACGGCGAGCGTGTCCGCCTCGCGCGCCACCGACTCCACCTTCAGCTCCACGTCCGCCTGGGCCACGCGCTGTCCTCCTGGATCCGCTGCTGGGGGCGCGGGCCGCTCCGGCGCCCGCGCACAGCCCACGATGATTGCCAGCGCCATGATGGCACCAGCGCGGCGGAAGGTCTTCATCCCCCGAATCCTAGTAGCGCGGGCGGGTCGGCAGGTTCAGGTCGTCGCGCAGGACGTTCTCTCCGGGACGGCCGCCCTGCACCACGTCCGGCGTGGACGGGTCCTGGTCCAGGTCGATGGGCAGGCCCACCGCGGAGGTCTCCAGGTTGCGCGTGCCGTTCTTGGAGCCCAGCGCCAGCGTGCCGTTGTTCATGTCCGACGCGTGCACCAGCTCGTGGAACAGGCCCACCACCGGCGGGCGGTTCATCCACTCCTCGCTGCCCAGCGAGATGCGCGTGGTGTTGTAGTTCACCTGCGCGTCCGTGCCCTTGCCCGGCGTGCCGTCCGCGTTCATGAAGCCGTCGTTGAAGTTCGTGCCGCCCGCGCTGTTGCCGCTGGACGTCTCGCGGATGACCGTCTTCTTGCCGCTGTCATCCAGCGTGTGCAGCAGGTCCTGGCCCGAAGGCAGCGAGCGCATCGCGTCCAGGTCCGACTGCACGCGCGCCTGGAACTCCGCGCTGCCCGTCACGGAGACGGAGGAGCCGCGCTGGTCCGCGTTCGTCATGTCGACGATCTCGCGCTCGCCCTCGGCCGCGTCGCAGGTGGCCTCGTTCTCCTCGACGTAGAGCTTGTCCGTGCCCTTGCCGCCCCGGACCGTGTCCTTGCCCTCGCCACCCGCCACCGCGTCGTTGCCCGCGCCGCCGCTCAGCGTGTCATCGCCGCGCCCGCCGATGACCTGGTCATCGCCCTCGCCGCCGAAGGCCCGGTCGTTGCCCGCGCCCGCGTCGATGTAGTCCCGGCCATTGCCGCCCGACAGGGTGTCATTGCCGTCCAGGCCGTACATCACGTCGCGGCCCTCGCCGCCGAAGATGCGGTCGTCGCCCGCGCCGCCCTCCAGGTAGTCGTCGCCGTCCTGGCCCTTCAGCGTGTCCTTGCCCTCGCCACCGATGACGGTGTCGTTGCCCGCGCCGCCGATGAGCGTGTCGTTGCCCGCGCCGCCCGTGAGCTTGTCGTCGCCCTCACCGCCATCCAGGGTGATGTCCTGCGTGACACTCTTGTCCACGGTGATGGAGTCGTTGCCGGCGCCGCCGTTGATGATGACGCCCTTGGCCTGTTCGGCGGTGAGGTTCACCGTGTCGCTGCCGGACGTGATGGTGAGCCCGCCGTTCTTGTTCTGCGTCACCTTCGCGGTGTTGTTGCCCGCGCCCAGGTCCACCACCGTGCGCCCATCCGCGTTCGTGCTCACCTGCGGCGCGAGCGCCTTCGCCACGCCCTTGCCGATCTTGTCGAGGGCCGAACCGAGGCCCGACGCGATACCGCCCAGGAAGCCGCCGCCGTCCTTGTCCTTCTTCACCGCCGTCTCGGTGGTGCGCACTTCCGTCAGCGGGGGACGCGCGCCCGCGCGGGGACCCGCGTCGAAGCCGTCCGACATCCGCTGCGTGACAGCGGCCTTCACCGCGTTGGGCCTGGCGGGCGTCGCGGGCGTCTTCGCCGGCTGGGTGCTGACAGGGGACGTCGTGCGCGAGCCGGGCTTGCCAATCGTGGTCATGTCGCTTCTCCCAGGTGACGGAGACACCTGGCCTGAGGGGCCCGGCGACAGGGCGCCAGGGTCGGCCGAACGCCGACATTCCAGATTGTCGTGAACGTTTGCCGCCAGTTGCGTCGCACCCCGGGAAACGACACGGCGCGGCACGGAAGCCCTTGGAATCGTTGTGTTTCTCAATTCCCGATTCGCGAGACGGTTTCCAGTTTTTCGTGTATTACAGCTTCACCGCCCCCACCCCATCCGTGGGGGAACGGTGGGCGGATGACGGGAGGGAGCACCGCATGAAGCTGAAGACGTTGCTGTCCGCCGGGGTGGCGCTGGCCGCCGCGGCGTGGGCTGGACCGGGAGTGGCGGCCACGGCGAACGGCCCCATCTGCGACACGGCGGCCTACGTGAACTCGACCACCTATTACAGCTGCACCGGGAGCAGCCACACGGCGCTGGATATCGGCAACGGATCCTGCGGCGAGTGGAACCACCGGGGCATGCTGGTGGGCAACTACTACTATTACTACTACGGCGGCTGCGCGGCGGCCTGCTACGGCTCCACCTGCAACGGCGGCGCGGGCAACTACTACGTGGTGTCCGGCGCGAGCGGCTGGGACTTCCGCCAGCTGCACTTCTACGCCAACGTCAGCTCCGGCACGAAGACGTGCGACCGCTGCGCGCTGGGGCTCGTGGGCGGTACGGGCAACGCCACCGGCCCGCACGTTCACGCGGACAACCGGCAGTACGGCACGCGCAAGTCGGCCTGGTACACCAGCGTCGGCACCACGTGCGGCACCAACGCCTACTGCAACAACCGGCTGGGCGTTCCCACGCTGTAGCCCGTGTGGCTCCGGGCGGGGGCCGCGTGTGCCCCGCCCGGCTGTTTCCGGCGCGCGTGCGCCCTTCCTTCCCTCACCGTGTGAGCCCCCTTCGACATGACCTCCCGTCCCCTCTTCAAGGTCGCGCTCGCCGGCCTCGTCCTGCTCGTCGCCCTGGGCGTCGTGTGGTGGCGGGGCTCGGCCGGGAGCAATGACGCCGGTCCTCCGCCGCACGTCGCGGCGACTCCTGCCGTGCCCACGGCCGCCGGCGGGAATGCCGCCACCGCAGAGCCTCCGCCCGCCGCGCGCACCGGACCGCGCGAGGAGATTCCGATGCCCGGGTGCTGGGACGGGCTGGCCGCGCTGGACAGGTCCGCGACGCTGGAGTCGCTGCACGCCGCCGTTGCCGCCGCCATCCAGGCGCGCGACACCGCGCTGGTGGCCTACCTCCAGGAGCGCTTGACGGAGCTGGTGGGCAACGACCCGGACCGCGCGCTGCAGCTGGTGGCGTGGGCGGTGAACGCCGCGCCCCCGGAGCCGGCCATCTACCTGGAGGCCCTCAAGGCCGCGCCCGCCGTGCGACATCCGCGCGTCACGGAGAAGCTGATGTCCGTGGCGGAGGACAAGTCGCTGGCCACGACGGACCGCGCCTCCGCGTTGGACGCGCTGGAGACGCAGCACCGCTTCACGCCAGAGACGCGCGGCCGGCTCAAGGCCATCGCGCTGGATGACTCCGCGGACTCCGCCGCGTGGATGGCCACGCGCACGCTGGGCCGGGTGATGAAGGAGGACTACGAGCGCACCGGCACGTATGCGCCGTACTGGAAGGACCTGCTGGACATCGGCACCACGTCGGATGACACGGCGGTGCGGCTGCTCGCGCTGGAGATGCCGTCGTACTCCGACCCGCTGCTCGACCCGGACTCCATCGACTCTCTGGCCAAGGTGATGCGCACCGACAAGGAGCGCGACGTGCGCGAGATGGCCGCCTTCCGGCTCGCCGTCACCGAGGACCCGAGGAAGGCGCTGGACGCATACCGCGCCGCCTTCGACGGCGAACAGGACCTGTGCGTGCGCTGGGCCTTCCTGCGCTTCGCGGTGCGCGCGGCCGGCGCGGAGGCCCTGCCCCTGGTGGAGGAGTTCGCGCGCAAGGACCCGCGCCTGCGGCAGGACTATCTGGACTTCAAGGCGCTGTATGCCACCGGCACGACGGACTTCGCGCGCATCTGGTTGGGCAAGAAGGAACACCACGACTGCGTGGTCGAGGAAGGAGCGCCGCACTGATGGGCTCGCGAACGATGAAGGCCCGGGTGCTCTGGCTGGCGCTATTGCCCGGCCTGGCCCTGGCGCAGGGCGTGCCCGTCGCCGTCCCCACCCGGACGGCCTGCACGGTGGAGGGCATGCTGGACGAGGTGCGCGTGGCCATGCAGACGGGCTCGCCCGCGTACCGCAAGTACGCGCGGCTGCGCCTGAAGGAGGCCGCCATCGCCATGCCACCGGAGGCCCTGGGCCGCGCGGTGAGCCAGGAGCGCGACCCCGCCGTGCTGGAGGCCGTGGGCGCGGCGCTGGCCACCAAGGCGAGCAACGCGCAGAAGCCGGAGCTGCTCCAGCCGCTGCTCTCCCGCGCGAGCCAGGACGCGGACCCCGGCCTGCGCGCCGCGGCGGTGCGTGCACTCCAGGGCTCGCCGTCGGTGGAGTTCATGGCGAAGAACGGCGACGTCGTCACCTACGAGCAGCTCGTGCGCGACAGCGCTCCGGAGGTGCGCCAGGCGGTGGTGGAGAACCTGGTGACGGAGAGCGCCGGCATCTACTTCGGCCACAACCCGGAGCTGGCGGAAGCGGCGGTGAAGGTCGCCACGGCCACGGACGACCCGGCGCTGGCCAAACGCCTGCTGGGCGAGGTCTCCATGGAGGCCGCGAGCCCGGAGGTGGTGCGCAAGCTCACCCAGCAACTGCGCTCGGAGGATGCGGGCCTGCGCGCGGCGGCGGCGAAGGCCCTGGGCGGCGTGCCGGGCTCCGAGTCCGCGGGCGCGCGCCGCGCACTCACTTCTCTGTATCGGAGCGACAGCGACCTCGCGGTGCGCAAGTCCGCGCTGGAGGGGCTCGCGCGGCTGGGGCAGTCCGGCGCCCGGCCGCTCCTGGAGTCCCTGCGCGGCGTGGACAGGCGTCTGGATCCGGAGATCGACGCGTGGCAGTCCGCGCTCCAGAAGAACCTCCAGGAGTGGCACCTCATCCTGCGGGAGAAGCAGCGCCTGTCGCCCTGAGTGCGTCCTCTGGGGAAACGGCTGTTCCATGGCGGGCACCCTTCGCGCCCGGCCCCGCCGAAAAGGTGGCCGGGCGGCGGGGAGTACGACAGGTTGAGGGGGCCATGTCCGACAGCGGTTTCGGCTCGTCCACCCTCGCATTGGCGCTCGTTGGCAGCGCCGTCACCGTCCTCTCCACCAGCCTGGGCGCCGTGCCCGCCCTGGCCATGGGCGGCATCTCCCAGCGCACCAAGGACGTGCTGATGGGCTTCAGCGCGGGCGTGATGCTCGCGGCCACGGCCTTCTCGCTCGTCGTTCCCGCCATCCACCTGGCGGAGGAACGCTCCACGTCGCGCTTCTTCCCCGCGCTGGTGGTGGGCGGCAGCATGCTGGTGGGGGGCCTGTTCCTGCACCTGTGCAACCGCTTCATCCCGCACGAGCACTTCATCAAGGGCCAGGAGGGCAACGCGCAGGCGGCGAACCTGAAGCGCATCTGGCTGTTTGTCCTGGCCATCGCGCTGCACAACTTCCCGGAGGGTCTGGCGGTGGGCACCGGCGTGGGCAGCCGCTCCATGACCATCGCCGCGCCCATCCTCGTGGGCATCGGGTTGCAGGACATCCCGGAGGGGTTCGTCGTCGCGCTGGCGTTGATGGGCGTGGCGTACAGCCGCAAGCAGGCGGTGCTGGTGGCGCTCTACACGGGGCTGGTGGAGGGCGTGGCCGCGCTGGTGGGCTTCTTCGCCACGTCGTTCGCGTCAGGCGTGCTGCCGTGGGCGCTCGCGTTCGCGGGCGGCTCCATGCTGTACGTCGTCAGCGACGAGATGATCCCCGAGAGCCACCGCCAGGAGTACGCGAAGGAGGCCACCGCCGGGCTGATGGTGGGCTTCGTGCTGATGATGTTCCTGGACGTGACGCTGAGCTGACGCTCTGCGTGCGCGCACCGCGTCTGTGTCCTGGCGGACACCCGGCTGCTCCGCCCCGTGTGGCCCGGACGTGGTAGTTTGAAGTGCATGTCTGTGTCGGATCGAACCCGTGTCGACGGGGCCCCCGGGGAGTCGAAGGACAAGGGCGCCCGCCCGGACGAAGAGGGCCAGGAGGCCGCGCTCCACGTGACGCTGCCGTATGAGCAGGCCCGCCGTCCGGGGGACCTGCCCATGGTGCGCCGCTTCCGCCTGTCCGTGGTGGAGGGCCCGGGCGCGGGCACGGTGTGGGAATCCACGTCGGACACCTGCTCGGTGGGCTCGCATCCGCTCAACGACTTCGCGGTGGAGGACTCCACCGTGTCGCGCTTCCACTGCGAGGTGCGCATCGGGCCCAAGGGCCCGCAGGTGAAGGACCTGGACAGCCTCAACGGCGTCATCGTGGACGGCGTGCAGGTGGTGGAGGGCATCCTGCGCAGCGGCAGCCTGCTGCGGCTGGGCCGCGTGGTGCTGCGGTTCGACTTCAGCGCGGAGAGCAACCGGCTGCCCCTGTCGGAGCTGACGCGCTTCGGCACGCTGGTGGGCACGTCCGTGGCCATGCGCGGCTGCTTCGCGATGATGGAGCGGGCCTCCGCGCGCGACGTCACGGTGCTGCTGGAGGGAGAAACGGGCACGGGCAAGAGCCAGGCGGCGCTCGCCATCCATCAGGCCAGCCGGCGCAAGGACGCGGCGTTCCTGGTGGTGGACTGCGGCGCCATCCCCGCGCACATCCTGGAGAGCGAGCTGTTCGGCCACGAGAAGGGCTCCTTCACCGGCGCGGTGAGCCGGCGCGCGGGCGTCTTCGAGGAGGCCGACGGCGGCACCGTCTTCCTGGACGAGATTGGCGAGCTGCCTCCGGAGCTGCAGCCCAAGCTCTTGCGCGTGTTGGAGAACCGGGAGATCCGCCGGGTGGGCAGCAACACGTACCAGCCGGTGGACGTGCGGCTCATCGCGGCCACGCACCGCGACCTGCGCGCGGAGGTGAACGCGGGCCGCTTCCGCTCCGACCTGTTCTTCCGGCTCGCGGTGCTGCGCATCGCCATGCCGTCCCTGCGCCAGCGGCCGGAGGACCTGACCATGCTGGTGTCGGGCATCCTGGAGTCGCTGGGCGCGGATCCGGAGCGCACGGGCGCGCTGCGCACGCCGGAGTTCCTGTCGCGCCTGAGGCACGCGGCGTGGCCGGGCAACGTGCGCGAGCTGCGCAACCACCTGGAGCGCTGCCTGGTGTTCGAGGACGCGCTGCCCCTGGCGGAGGAGGACTCGCGCCCGGAGGGCAGCCCGCTGGAGTTGGACCTGTCGCGGCCGTACGCGGAGCAGCGCCGGCGCGTGGTGGACGACTTCGAGCGGAGATACCTGCGGGCGCTCCTGGAGAAGCACCAGGGCAAGGTGGCCCAGGCCGCCGTCACCGCCGGCATGGACCGCGTGCACTTCTACCGGCTGCTGCGCAGGCACGGCATCAAGCCGTAGGCGCCGCTTCAGCGCCGGGAGGAGAGCCGCCAGCGCTCGGGGGCCTCCGGCACGGGACTGGCGACGAAGTCCGCCTCCAGTCCCCGCAGCGCCGGGCCGGTGACGATGGGGGTGGCGGCTTCTCCGTCATCCCGCACCCAGCCGGGCAGGTGGAGCAGGCCCCCTTCCCCGCCCGTCGCGTCCCACGCGGAGGCCGAGGCCTCCGTCCAGCCGTGAGCCTCTTCCCGCGACGTCAGCCGGTCCACGTGCACGGTGACGTGCAGGCTCGCGGCGGAAGTGCTCTTCCCCGTCAGCGCGAGCCCCACGTCCAGCACCCGCGCCCGCAGCTCGCGTTCACGGCGCACGTCGTCCGGGAGGCTGGCCACGGCGAGCAGGCACGCGCCGCCCATCACCCGCACCTCCAGCCCGGCCTCGCCCGCCAGGGTGCTCGCGCGCTCCAGGCTCGCGTCCAGGTCCTCCATCGCGCCAGCGTCCGGTTCTCCCGTCAGCCGCGCCTCCACGTACAGCCCCACCGCGCGCGGCACCTCCACCGGCGCCGCGCCTCCCAGCACCGCGCCCCGCAGGTCTTCCAGCAGCGCGTCCACGTCCGGGTGGCGCTCCTCGCGCGCCTTGCGCAGACACCGCAGCACCACCGCGTCCAGCGCGGCGGACACCGGCGCGTGCTCTCCGGGACGCGGCGGCGGCGCGTGCAGGTGCTGCTGCTCCACCTCGTGGCGCGTGGTGCCCTGGAAGGGCGGCATGCCCGTGAGCAGTTGGAAGAGCAGCACGCCCGCGGCGTACAGGTCCGTGCGCGCGTCGGGCACCTCGCCGCGGATCTGCTCCGGCGCCATGGACAGCGGCGTGCCCAGCACCACGCCGGTGTGCGTGAGGGACGAGCTGCCCGGCGCGCCCGGCACCAGCCCCTTCGCCACGCCGAAGTCCACCAGCTTCACCGCGGGGCCTCCGCGCCCCGGCGCGAGCCGCACCACGTTCTGCACCTTCAGGTCGCGGTGCACCACGCCCGCCGCATGCGCCACCCGCAGCGCCGCGCCCACCTGCTCCATCACCTCCAGCACCTCGCGCGGGGGCAGCGGCCCTCGCGCGGCCAGCTCCGCCGCCAGGTCCTGCCCCTCCAGCCACTCCATGGCGATGAAGGGCCGGCCGTCCGACAGCTCGCCGTACCCCAGCACCGTGACGATGTGCGGGTGGCGCAGCCGCTGCAGCGTGGCCGCTTCACGCCGGAAGCGCCGCAGCGCCACCGCCGCCGCGGCCACCTGCGGGTGCAGCACCTTCAGCGCCGCAGGCGCGCCGGACCGCGCGTGCCGCGCCCGGTACAGCGCGGACACGGGGCCGTGGACCTGGACGTGGTCCACGACCCACTCGCCCACGAGCGCGCCGGGCCGCAGCTCCTCGCCGTAGAGGGCTTCCTCGCCATTGCCCGCCATGGGCTAGCGCTTGCCCTTTGAGGTCTCCTGGGGCGGCGGGGGCTCCGTCCAGCGCTTGCACAGGTCCCGGTGCTGATCATCCACCAGGTCGCACGCGCCGTTGAGGAAGACGGTGACGGGCTCCTCCCAGACCTGGTTGGACGTGTCCATGCAGGCCTCGAAGTCACCGTCGCCCGCCAGCAGCGAGCCGTCCTGCGTCTTGCACTGGTAGGGGACGTTCGGGGCGGTGCTCCAGCACGGGCCCGTCACGGTGGCCGCGCAGTCCTCCTGCGTGCCCGGCAGCGCGCACACGCGATAGGTCGCGTACGCCCGGCCGTACACCCAGCCCGGGTCGTAGCAGGAGTAGAGGTCCTTGAAGACGGGCTTCGACTGGCGGCCCTTCGGACGGTTGATGGTGTAGCGGTCCTTCGACCCTGCCACCAACGTCACCGTCACGTTGATGTCGTCGCGCAGCGCGTCCCTGCCGAAGAGGTTGCCGTAGAAGGCGCCTTCGCGGACCCGGTACACGGCGCGCTCGGAGAGCGGTGCCTGCACCCCGGACGAGACACCCACGGTCACCGTGCCTTCCGCGTCGCTGTCCCAGGGCGCGGCCATCACCGTGAAGTACCCACCCGACGCGGGGCAGGTGAAGGTCACGGAGGGGTCCGTGTCCGTGGAGGACGAGGGGTCCGTGGACTCCGGCGAGCACCCCTGGCTGGACTCCACGTGCCGCGCGTCCGTCTTGTCACAGCCGGCGATGCCATTGCACACGCGCAGCACCATGCGCGCTCCGGAGCTGGAGCCCAGCGGCGTCCCGGACGGGCAGACCGCCGGGCCGCCCGCGCCCACGGAGATGGTCTGGCCCGCCGGGCACCAGCCCACCGAGTGCATCTTCCAGCCGCAGTTGCGCTCCGCGCCCACCGTCTGTTCATTGCACGGCACGGCGCTGTTCACCGACGCGGTCGTGGACGGCACGTGGTCCAGCGGCACCGTCCACGCGTCCAGCGAGAACGGCTCCGCCATGGAGAGGGCCGGCTCATGGATTTCCCCGCGCATGGACAGCTCCACGCGGTGGCCCAGGCCGTTGTTGCGCGACAGGAGGCACGCCGTCACGCGCCGGAGGCACGCATCGCCCGGCGCTTGCGTGCGCCACCACGGGCAGAGGCCCGCGGAGCCGGCCCATTCACTGCGCTGGGCGCCGCCAGGGAGGAAGGGGTTGAGATATTCGAGTGTCTCGCCCTCGCCCAACGCGCAGCTCACCAGGTACGCCATGAAGCGCTGCGCGTAGGGGTCGCGGAGCTGGTGGTTGACGATCGCGCTGCCCGCGCCGGGGAGCATCTCGTCGGGGTCGAAGAGGGACTCCAGCGAGTTGGTGGACAGGGCCGCGTTGGCGTCGTGGTTCGCGGCGATGGCGTTGAGCACCAGCTCCCGCGTCGTGAGCGAGTTGGCGATGCGGATGTCCGCCTGGCTCGTGCCGAGCGCCACGTCGGCATTGGCGCTGGCGGTGGTGTCTTCCGGAAGCAACGGCTCGCAACCGGTCAGGGCCAGCAACAGGAAACACCAGGGGACTCGGAGGACGGAGGAGGCCATCGCGTGAACACTCCTTGGGCAGGAATTGGAAATGGGAGGGGAAGGAAACCCCAGGCGTGGGCTTCTTGTCTTCCTGTAGCGTGAAAGGTTACGGGAGCGGCCCCGTGTAACGATTCCCGTTACAGCGCTGAGGGTGCGAGCGCGGCACGCAATGCGTGGAAACGCGTAGCCCACAGGGGGGCTTCGGCCACGGCGGGTCCGGCGCGTTCGAGCCACTCGCGGGCTTCCTCCATGGCGCCCGTGCGGCGCGCGATGCCGGTGGCCTGCAGGAGGATCTCCGCCTTCTCATCTGGTGAGGCCAGCGCGTCCGCTTCCGCTTGGAGCGCGACCCAGTCCGTCGCGTGGAAGGCGCCGGTGGTCTGCTGATGGACCTGGAGCTCCACGAGCCGCCGCATGATGGCGGTGGGCGGCAGGGATTCCGGCGGACAGCGCTCGGAGATCCAGGCGAGCTGGCGGGCCGCCGCCGCCTCGTCTCCCGAGGCGGCCTGGATGCGGGCAATGAGCAGCGCGTCCACGGGCACGGGGTGTTCGCGGAAGAAGCGCACGCCCAGCTCATGCGCGCGCTGCGCGAGGGGGAGCGCTTCGTCCAGGCGGCCCTGCATGTAGAGGACCTCCGCCAGGTTGAAGGTGGACCAGCGCTCCATCTGCGCGTGGGCCAGCTCCCGGCCCAGGGCCATGGCGCGGCGCAGGTCCGCTTCCATGCGGGGCACGTCGCCCTGGCGGAGCCACAGGAGGACGCGGTTGCTCAGCACGGCGGCCTTGTGCAGTCCGTCGCCCGCGGCCTCGCAGCGCTCCAGGGCTTCGTCGAAGCGTTCAGCGGCCTCTGGCGCTCGGTCCAGGAAGGTGAGCGCGGCGCCCAGCAGGGCCAGCGACACGACCAGCGTTTCGTGGTCGCGGGCGCGCTCGGCGCCTTCGGCGGTGGAGGTGAGCACGCGGGCCGCGGCGGCCCACTCGCCCTGACGTACGTGCAGGCGGCCGCGTGCAAGGCCACAGCGGAGGGACAGGCGCGGCGCGTCCAGGGACTCGATGGCGTCGAGCGCTTCGCGCGTGCAGGCGGCGGACCCGTCCGAGTCCTCCATCCAGTCGCGCGCGGTGGCTTCCTCCAGCAGCAGGTCCACTTCGAGCGCGGCGTCGCCCCGGGTGCGGGCCAGGGCGCGCGCGGCGGACAGGTCCGCGAGGCTCTCGCGGAAGCGCTGGAGGCGGTGGCGCACCTTGCCCCGTCCCGCGAGCGCCTGGGCCCGGCGCGCTTCGTCGGACTCCGGAAGGAGCGCGAGCGCGCGCGTGTAGTGCTGCTCCGCCTCCACGGACAGATGGCCGGCGCGGGCCTCCTCCGCGAGCGACAGATAGTCGCGCGAGGCCTCCAGGTGAGCGCCGCAGCAGGCCGCGTGATGGGCCCGGCGGCGGCGCTCGGCCACGTCGTCGCCCACGCTGGCCTTGAGCGCGGCGGCGTGCAGCGCGCGCCGGGGCGCGGGAGGCAGCAGGGCCTCCAGGGCCTCGCGAAGGAGCGGGTGGCGGAAGGCGAAGCGGCCCGGGCTGGTGGGACGCAGGAGGCCCGCGCGGGTCAGCCGTTGCAGGCCCGCGCCCGCATCCAGTGCGGCGGCGCGCGACAGCTCCGGCCCCGTGGTCAGGTGGCGCAGGGCCGCGTCCACGCGTGCGACGTCCACCTCCGTGCCGAGCACCGCGCACAGCCGCGCGAGCACACGGTGGGCTTCCGGAAGGCCCGCGAGTACGCGAGGGGCCAGCCGTTCAAAGAGCGGCGTGACGGAGACGTCCAGCAGCGCGTCCGGCGCGACGTACCATCCGCCACCCGGCGCCGAACGCAGGGCACCGGCGGCACGGAGCGCGCGAGCCAGCTCGACGAGGGACAGGGGCACGCCCTGCGCCAGTTGTTCCAGGCGCGCGAGCACGGGTTCGGGGATGTGCTCCGCCGGGCGCAGCAGGTGGACGAGCACCGCACGGCTGGCTTCCGGTGGCAGGGGCGGCAGCGTGAGGCGTGAGACGTGGGCGCTGCGCTCGCCCAGGTGGGGGCGCAGGCCCAGCAGCGAAGGACGTCCGGCGACGCAGATCCACAGCGGCGCCCGTGGTCCTTCGAGCGTGGCGCGCTCGAGCACATCCAGGCTCAGGGGATCCGCGAGGTGGGCATCGTCCAGCAGCAGCACGAGCGGGGCTTCACGGGCCTGGGCGAGGAGTGCTTCCGCCAGGATGCGGGGCTCCGCGGAAGGACGGCCCACGACGGCGCGCAGGGAATCCAGCAAGGCATTGGACAGGGACGCATCCGGCGGCGGCGCGCGCAGACGGACGACCCGGGCATGGCCCGCGGACTCCAGCTGGAACGCGAGCGCCTTGAGCATCCGTGACTTGCCATGGCCCACTTCACCGGTGAGCACGCCCAGCCCCGGAGCAGAGGACGACAGGCTCCGCGCCGCGTCCGCGACCAGTGCATCCAGCAGCGCGTCGCGGCCCACGAACGGCGGAGGCTCTCCATCAGCGCGAGCTCCGTCCTCGTCGTGGAGGCGCAGACGGAAGACCGCTCCGCTCTCGCGCTCGGCGTCCGCGGGTTGCGGTAACGCCGCGCGTGTGCCCTCCGCGGCCACTTGCGGCACGCTGGCTTCACGTGTCCCAGCTGCCTGTGTCGCGGTGAGTCCGTCCACTCTGGCCGATTGCGAATGCGTGGACTCGCGGCCTACGGGCTCGGTTTCACTGTCGTTCTGCCGGGTGACGGGCTCGATCCAACCGGGCTCCAGCCGCGCGACCGCCTCTGGCGTCACCCGCACTTCGCCCTGTGCGAGTGCCCTTCCCCACCACGTCTCCGGCCGCTCCAGCGCGGCACCCGCGATGCGCGGCAACGTGGTGCCGGGATGCACGTACAGCACCGCGACGTGCAGGACCGCCGAGGCCTCTCCAGACTCCACCAACCGCCGTGCCGCGAGCGCGCCCGCGCGCACGTTCGCCTCCGCGGACAACGACTCGCAGAAGACGAGCAGGTAGCCCCCCGCCGCGACCCGCGCCAGCACTCCGCCGAATGGCTCCAGCGTGGCCGCCAGCCCTTCCACCGACGCGGCCGTGCGCAGCCCCAGCACCGCCACCGGCCGCGCACCCGCGAACGTCGTCAGCGCCTGCGCCGGCCGCGCATTCCTCGTCCCGACGACACCGGGCAGCAATGGCCCTTCCGCGCACGCGGCCTCGAAAGCGGCCAGCAGCTCTTCCGCGCTCGCGTACCGCTGCGTCGGCTCCTTGGCCAGACACCGCGCCACCACCGCGTCCAACGCTCCCGGAACCCGCGCCCGCTCCGACACGCGCGGCGGCCGCTGGCTCACGTGGCCTTCGCGCACCTCGTCCGGTGTGCCGTGGAACGGCGGCGTGCCCGTGAGCAGCTCGAAGAGCAGGACGCCCAACGCGTAGAGGTCCGCCGCCGGGCCCGCCTCGCGCGCGTCCAGGCACTGCTCCGGCGCCATGTAGACCGTCGTGCCCGCGCGGTTCCCCGCCTCCTCCGCCAGCCCCGCGTCCATCCACCGCGCGAGCCCGAAGTCCAACAGGCTCAGCGCGCCACCTTCGCGCAGGAAGATGTTCTCCGGCTTGAGGTCCCGGTGAGCGACCCCCACCGCATGCACGCGCGCCACCGCCGGACACAGCCCCGTCAGCAGCTCCCGCACCCGCGCCACGGACGCCGCGCCCGTCCCTGGCAGCGCCGCCATCCACGCCGCGAGCGTCTGCCCTCGCAACAACTCCTGCACCAGGAAGGGCCGGCCCCCCACCCGCCCCTCCTGCAACATCTCGGGGACCGTGGGAGGCCCGACGCGCCGGAGCGCCTCCGCCTCATGGGCGAAGCGCGCATGGTGCGGCCCCAGCCCCACCTTGAGCGCCACCTCGCGGCCGTCCGACTCACGCACCGCCGTGAAGACGTGGGCGAAGCCCCCCACCCCCAACAGGGCGGCACCGGACAGGCCGGGGACGTCAGGAATCGCCAGCGGCTCCAGGGGGAGACCGGCCCCGGCGGCGACGCCATTCACGGGACACGCCGCGCCGGGAGCGAGGCGGCGGTGGCAGACCGGACAGCGCATGCGGATGCCGGAAGGCTACCAGAGCGCCCGCGCCAGCACGATGCCCACTCCCACCAGCCCCTCGCCCGCGATGAGCCCGGCCGCCAGCGTCACCCCCGGCCCGTCCGACCCGGGCCGCCACCGCCGGGCCAGCTCCCACCCCAGCCCGCCCAGGAAGAACCCCAGGCAGGTGGAAGCAGGCAGCAGACACGCCAATCCCATCCCGACCGCCGAGGGCGTCCAACGGCGGAAGCGCTCCGGCAGCGCCTGCTCACCCAGCGTGAGGACGGCCGCCGCGCCCGCGGCCCACGCCATGGCGATCCGCAGGTCCGCCGAGACAGCGTCCAGCCCCGACGCCAGTACCGCCGCCACTCCCGCCGTCACCGTCGCGGCCGGCGCCGGGAAACGCTCCGACCCCAGCACGGACGGCTCCGGCACCAGCAGGTAGAACAGCGGCACCACCACCAGCGCCCCCACGACACACCCCACCAGCTGCGCCAGGAACACGCGCTGCGGATTCGCACCCAGCAGGTGGCCCGCCTTCAGGTCCGTGAGGAGGTCCGCGGAAGACGACGCCGCGTTGACCGTGATGCCCGCCGTCGCCAGGTTCGCGCGCACGTCTCCCGGCAGCAGCACGCCATATGTCAGCTGCGTCACCTGCCCCAGCGCGCCCACGGGGCTCACGTCCGTCTCCCCCGTGACACGACAGGAGATGAGACACAGCACGAACGACAGCGCCACCGCGAGCAGCGCGTGCGGCACCGGCACGTTGAAGCCCACCCGCGCCAGCGCCACCGTCGCGGGCGTCAGCACCAGCATCCCCGCCACCCACCACCGCCCGGGCACCTGGAGCGCTTCAATGGGATGCGGCGCCTGACGCGGCCCCCGCAGCCCCCGCAGCGCCCGGCCCCACACGCGGGCCTGGAGCGCGAACTGCAACAGCGACGCGGTGGTGAGCGCCGCCGCGCCCGGCCACAGCGCCCACGCGAGGAAGTCTCCCTCCGGAGCCACGACGCCCGCCGCCATCAACCGGGGCGCGACGACGCCATGGACCACGAGCGCCCCCAGCCACATGGACGCGGTGACGCGCACGCCCAACAGCGCGCCTCCGCCCACCGGCATCAGCCCCGTCTCCAGCGCGAACCCCAGCCGCTCCAGCGGCACCCCACCCAGCGTCCCGGGAAACGCAAACGCATACGGCAAGCGCCCGAAGCCATCACGCGCGAGCGTCAACGCGCCCGCGATCAGCCCGCCCACGCCCAGCATGCGCAGCCGCGGCCCCGCCGCCTCACCGCCCGAATGCAGCGCGCGAGCCGTCGCCGCCGCGGCCGCCCCGGACGCGAACGGCAGCTGCTCCCGGTCCACCAGCTGCCGCTTGAGCGGCACCGCGAACAGGACGCCCAGCGCGGACAACAGGAACGTCCACGCGAGCAGCGTCACCCCAGGCAGGTGGTGCCCCGTCGTCAACAACCACGCCCCCTGCACCGACACGAGCGCGCCGCCCGTCGCGTACCCCGCGGACGACGCCACCGTCTGCGCGCACCCCAGCTCCAGCAGGGACAGAGGGCTCCCGGCGACACGGGGGCTCAAGCGCCGCAGCGTCCCATGCGCCGCGGACGCGAGCAGCGCGGCGGTGACGGCCACGCCGAACGCCACGCCCGTCTTCAGGCCCGCGTAGAGGTTGGTGGCGCAGGTGAGCACGCCCAGCCCCGCGCCCAGGAGCACCGCGCGCAGGGTGAGCTGGGGCAGCCGGTCGCCCTGATACACGTGCTTCAGCCAGTAGGTGTCCACCTCCGCCTGCGTCGTGCCAGGGATGCTCAGCAGCGTCAGCGAGGCGTCGGTCGGCGTGTCCCCGGCGGGGACGGCTCGGGGGGCGGGGGCCGGCATGGGTCGCTCATCCTCTCCGTTCGCAATCTCCCGCGCTACATCCCCGTCCCGTCGTGACCCGGGATGTTTCAATCCCTGTCGCCTCTGCCCTCCCAATCACAGGCACCCAGATGTCACAGACGTCGGCCTGATTTCATGGGACATCCAGGACTATTCAGAGCATACTCAATGTGAACCGAGCCAGCACTCATGGTGAGAAGGCGTCCGGTTCGCGGAGTTCCCCGATGCTCCACGTCACCCCCAGCTGGAAGCGCCTCGCCTTGTCCGCGATGGTGTTCTCGACTCCTCTCATGGCCGGCTGCACGGCCGAGCCCACGCGCGAAGCGCCGACGGCCTCCGTGCGCCAGGACCGGGCCCACGACTCGCTGAAGATGTCGAAGCTGTACGCGCAGTGGAAGCAGCAGCACGCGAATGGCACCCAGATGCCGCTCGACCTGGGCGACGCGGATCAGTACGCCTTCCTGATGAAGCGCCTGGAGGCGGCGGGCAACACCCCAGCCAACTCCCCGCGCCTGTTCTCCAGCCTGTCGCGGCAGCGCGAGCGCGTGCTGGCGGAGAAGGCCTCCGGGAACGTGAAGGCGCAGACCACGACCGCCGAGTGGTGCGGCCACCTGCTGCCGCTGGAGGAGATCGCGCACGGCAGCGGCGAGACGACGTTCCAGGGCTCGGGCTACCTCACCTGCGCTGGCGGAGCGGACTACTCCTACGTGGACTTCAACGCGTACTCCACGACGCCGGACCGCCAGGAGTTCCAGCTGCTGGCCACGACGGCCACGGAGGACTACCTGGCCAAGACGCTGGAGACGGATCCGCTGAACGTGGTGCTGGACGCGGGTCCGGACCGGGTCCTGTATTACGACTCGGTGGCCATGGCCTACGACGAGGCCAGCGGCCGGATGGAGACCTTCTACTCCACCGCGGACACCACGGTGCTGCTCCTGCCGCCGGGCCTGAACTTCGACCACCCCCGCGAGCTCATCGGCACGGGACTGGCGGGCAACGCCATCCGCACCTGCCTGGAGCGCGGCTCCGCGACGGGCGCGCTGGACTGCGACTACACGCTGGCGAAGAAGGACGCGGCCGGCAACATCACCGCCTTCGCGGGCGGCTACACGGGCGTGGCGGCGGTGAATGCCCAGACGTCCGTGGCCGCGAAGAAGTGGCTGCCGGACACGACGGCCTACTGGCCCACGCCGGGCGCGTTCAACGCGGCCAGGCTGTACCTGCCGGCGCGAGGCACGTACGTGACCGGCCTGCCGGCCAACTGCACCGTGACGACGGTGAAGAGCGAGGTGAACATCGTCCTCTTGAGCGCGGGTGGCCGCTGCAAGGTGAACAACGTCGCCGCGACCACGCCGGGCACGGTGGTGCTCACGGGCAGCCTGCCGCTGGGCACGGGCGCGGACGCGTCCAGCATCCCCTTCAACGGGCTGATGGACCTGGGCACGGACTGCCTGGCCCACGAGCAGGACGTGGCGATGCAGGCCTTCACCACGGTGAACGCGACCTGCCCCCGCTCCGGTGGCGGCTTCAGCCCGGTGACGCGCGTGGGCTTCCGCCGGCTGGCGGTGCTGGACTTCAAGAACAGCTGCCTCGCTGCGGGCACGCGCGTGCTGCGCGCGGACGGCAGGTCCGTCCCCGTGGAGTCCGTGAAGGTCGGTGACCGCGTGCTGTCGAACACGTCCGGCCGCGCCCTCACCGTCACCACGGTGACGAAGGGCACCGAGTCCCAGCCGATGGTGCGCCTGAAGGCAGGCAAGGGCCAGGACGTGCTCGTCACCAACACCCACCCCATGGTGAGCCGCACCCGCGGCGTCGTGACGGCGGGCGAGCTCGCGGTGGGTGACGTGCTCATGACGAAGGACGGAGAGGCGACGCTGGCCTCCGTGGAGCGCGTGCCCTTCAAGGGCCAGGTCTACAACCTGACCCTGGGCACGGACACGGAGCTGCTGGACGTGGGCGCCAAGGAGCACACGCTCATCGCCAACGGCTTCGTGGTCGGTGACGCGCGCATGCAGACGGACCTGGCGCGGGAGAAGCACACGCCAGTCGCCTCGGACGTGCTGGCCGTGCTGCCCGCCGCGTGGCACGCGGACTACCTGAACAGCCGCCGCTAAGAAGCGTCAGGCCTCGCGCGAACGCAGCAGGTAGAAGACGTAGCCGTAGCTGTCCCCGTGGCGGCGGTACAGGTTCACCTCCTGTTCCGCCGCCGCGATGACCTCGCGCAGCGCCGCGTCCGCGGTGGGGCGCAGCCGTTCGATGCGCTGGAGGAGCGGCGTGTAGTAGTCGTCCCACCACGCGGACGCGGGCAGCGTGAAGGTGTCCAGCACCGTGAAGCCCGCCGCCTCCGCTCTGGCGCGGTTCTGGGCGATGTTGCCCATGGACGGATACCCGGAGGCCCAGAAGCGCACCGCCTCCGGGGGACGGACGTCGGTGAGCCAGGTGCACTCGGTGACGGCCACCTGCCCACCGGCCGCGAGCAACGGCCGCCACTGGCGCAGGCCCTGCTCGAAGCCCAGCAGGTAGATGGCGCCCTCGGACCAGAGCAGGTCGAAGGAGCCGGGCGGCAGCGACAGCGCGCTCATGTCCTCCTGGCGCGTGACGATGGCGTCCGACAGTCCCTGCTCGCGGGCCTCGCGCTCCAGCCGGTCCAGATAGGGCCGGTGCAGGTCCACGGCGGTGACGCGCGTGCCCAGCTCCCGCGCGAGCACCAGCGACTGCCGTCCGGTGCCCGCGCCCAGGTCCAGCACGCGCGGCGAGGGCGGCAGCGGGGACAGGCGCCGCAGCGCTTCCCGGGTGCAGGCGTCGCTGCCGGGGCCCAGGCGGGGCAGCTCGTTGTAGAGGGTGAAGAAGGCGTTGACCGTCTGGCGCAGCTCGCCGGAGCTGCGCTTCACGTTGCCCTGGAGCAGCGGGACGCGCTTCCAGTGCTCCTCGATGCGCTGCTTGAAGAGCTCCGGCATGGGCAGGTCCGCGCGCAGCGTGGTCCACGCGTCGAGCGCGACCTCGACCGCGCCCTTCACCACCGGGAGGACGTCCTCGTCCGCCAGACCCAGCTTGCGCGCCAGCCGCTCGAAGCTCTGGAGCGACACGTCCTCGAAGCGCTTGGACTTCGCCAGGTTCAGCGCGAGCTGATCCTGCGGCATGTACTGGATGGTGGAGACGAAGTCGTACGCGGGCGACAGCGTGGGGCGCGTGCCGTCCGGGTAGTAGAGGGACCAGTTCTTGTGGTGCGCGTCGCCGTTGCCGCACGCGATGATGAACACCAACCGCCGCAGGAACTCCTGGAGCGCGTCCAGGCCCGCGACCTTGAGCAGCACGTTGGCGATGGTCTCGTAGTTGTACTTCTTGTACTTCTCGTCGGAGTACAGCCCCAGCACCTGCGCCAGGTCCTCCATGTGCACGCGGCGGCCGGGGGACGGCCGGTCGAAGCGGCGGATGGCGTACGCCAGGTCCTCGCGCAGGGTGATGCCCTCCGGGAGGCCGTGCAGCTCGGAGACCGGGAGCAGCTGGAGCTCCGGCACGTCGATGCCGGTGGCGCGCGCCCAGGTCATCACGGACAGCTCGTTCTCCGGCACGCGGTCGTAGCGGTTGTCCGGGAGCTTGACGATCCAGTCTCCGCCCAGGCCCCCCATGGGCAGCGTCATGCCCCGGTCGCGCCGGAGCATGGAGAACTTGAGCTGCACGCCCGCGAGCGAGAAGCGCAGCGGTTCGCCGTCCGACACGGGCTCCGCGGGGACGTCCACCAGCGGCGCGTCGTGGCCGGCGAGCTCGCCCGCGGGACGGACGATGACGGCGCCAGAGAGGTCCGCGCCCAGGTGGGCGATGAAGAAGAACTCGCGCTGCCGGGCGATGTGCTGGCGTTCGGAGATGAGGTCGCGCAGCGGGCCTTCGGGCAGGAGGTTGGAGAAGAACGGCGGCAGCCGCATGCGGCTGGTGTGGCGGCGCGACAGGTCGTCCTCGAAGAACTGGCCCAGCACGGGGCGCGGGTAGCGCTGGCGGTAGTCCTCGGAGAGGCTGAACTCGATGCGCTCGTCCGCGAGCAGCGTGAGCGTGCCGACGTGCACGTCACCAATGAGGACGTCGAGGATGCCCGTGGTGGACACAGGGAGCGTGGGGTCCATGTCAGTCCTCATCGTCGTCGATGATCATCGACTGGAGCGAAGGCCGGTCCGAGTCGTCCCAGCGCGTGCGGGCCTCCATGAACTGGCGCAGGACGGGCTCCAGCACCGCCTGACGCAGCTGGAGGAACCCCAGCCCGTCATTGCCCCTCAGTGCGTCCAGGGCCTTCGGGGTGAGCCCGTGGCTCTGGAGGATCTCCTCCGCCGGGGGCGGCCGTGCTTCGAGCACCTGGACGAGCGAGCGCCCCGGCACCGGAGGGTGGAAGAGGAAGCCGAAGGTCCCGTCCATCACGCGCCGGACCATCCGGCGGTCCACGATTCCAGGCGTCATCCACCGCACGTCACCCGGGGGGAGGATGGGCTGGAGTCCCTCGCCCGGCAGCTCCAGCAACTCTCCGGGCTCCAACACGGCCCCTGTCAGCAGGTGACGTGGCTGGAGGGACATCATCGCGATGCGCAGGACCAGCGGAGGTCCCATGGGAGCGTTGGGAATGACGGGCATCCCCGTCTCCATCCACCAGCGGATGAGCGGCGGAGGGACCTGCCCCAGCAACGCCTGGATGGAGCGCTCCTCGTCGGAGCGGATGGCCGCGAAGACCTGGAGGGCCTCCGCGGGCTTCAGCCCCCAGCCGCCGAAGACGATGTGGCGCCAGAACCAGCGCGACACCAGCTCTCGCGAGCGCGGTGACGGTTCGGGGTGCAGCTGGAAGAAGCGCGTCAGCAGGACCAGCGAGGTCTCTGGCTCGGGCAGGAGCTTGAGGTGCGGGATGAACGCATCGCGCTTGAGGAACACGATGGCGTCCCGGAGCGCCCGGTCCGTGCGGCGGACGGTCTCCGTGAGCTCGTCGTCCTGGTTGAGCTGCTCCTGGTAGCCCCGCGTGAAGTCCAGGCCGCGCACGGCCAGCACGGCCCTGAGCAGCAGCGACTCCGGGATGCTCCCGAAGCCCAGCTCCCGCAGCCCTTCGGTCACCGACTCCAGGCTGAGCGAGCGCGAGCCCACGTACAGCGCGTTGAACACCTCTTCATCCGTGAGCGGGCGGCCCGCGGTGTTGAGGCGCTTGAAGATGATGCGCAGGACCTTCTCGTCCGCCGTGTCCACGACGTACGCGGGCACCTGGTACTCGCGGATGGCCTTGCCCAGGCGGATGGCGGCGCGCAGGTGCTCCGGGTTCGCCTCACGGCCCGGGTAGCGGTTGAGCCAGTGGAGCAGCGACTCGCTGTCCAGCACCTCGTTCATGGGCAGCCAGTGCGGTGGCGGTGCCCCGGCGGCCGGAGGCGCGTGCAGCTCCTCCGTCTCCAGGTCGAAGTACAGGTGGAAGTCATCGCGTCCGGCTTCATCGCCATAGGACGGATGCAGCAGCACCCCCGCGAGCGCCGTCACGCGCTGCTGTCCGTCCACGGCCCACAGGCCCTGGCTCGTGGAGGGCGCGTCGATGCGCACGGGGCCGAAGCTGACGTTGGCGGCGGGGGCTTCCCGGCGCCAGAACAACAGGGTCCCGATGGGATAGCCCCGGTACACGCTGTCCAGCAGGTCGCGCACGTCCTCCGCGGTCCAACGCAGGGGGCGCTGGAAGTCGGGGATGCGCACCTCGCCGCGCCGCACGCGGTCGAGCAGGTCCTCGATGCTGAACGACTTCGTCTCCGGGCGCCGCGTCAGGGGAGCGGGCATCGCGTGCCTCCTCCCCCGAGTCTGTAACCCGAAGCTCCAGTAGCCGCCACCCTCGCGCGGGAAACGTCACCACCGCACAGCCAGCCTCCGCGAGTCCCGCCGTATTGCACCGCGAGTCATCGCGACTCCCAACGAGGGGGAATCACCCATGCGCATCACCCATCACGCCCGGTTCCTCCGGGCGCTCACGGCCGTGGCCTGCCTTGGCACCGCCTGCCGCCCGGAAGACGCCGCTGAACCCACCACCCCGCCCGCGCCACAGTCGCCCGCCATCTCCGGCATGCGCTCCGCGTGGGTCCGCATTGGCCCCAAGGCCGACGCCCGCGAGGTGAAGTACGAAGCCATCGACGGTCTGGCCATCTTCGAGGGCGACATCATCCTGGGCACCGTGGAGGACGTGGAGCGCGAGTCCCCCAAGGTGAAGGCCCAGGCCGCCAACCGCGTCTCCGCGGAGAGCATCCAGGTCTCCGGCAGCAGCAAGCGCTGGCCCAACGGCGTCGTCCCGTACGTCCACGTCTACGGCTCGCTGGATGACAACTTCGTCGTCAACGACGCCATCCGGCACTGGCAGCGCCGCACGGGCCTGCGCTTCGTCCCCATCTCCGCCAGCACGCCCACCTCCGTCGACCACGTCTACTTCGTGAAGGGCCAGGGGTGCTCTTCCTCCGTGGGACGCCAGGGCGGCCGGCAGTTCGTCACGCTGGAGGGCACGTGCACCCTGGGCAACGTCATCCATGAGCTGGGTCACGCCATCGGCTTCTGGCACGAGCAGAGCCGCGAGGACCGCGACCTCTTCGTCGACATCATCTCGGCGAACATCCTCCCCGGCCGTGAGGGCGCCTTCGAGCAGCACATCAGCAACGGCGACGACTTCGGGCCCTATGACTACGGGTCCATCATGCACTACGGCCCCACGGCGTTCGGCAAGCCCGACCCCGTCAACGGCAAGCCCATGGAGACCATCCGCACCAAGGGGGGCCAGTTCATTGGTCAGCGCATCGCCCTGAGCGCGGGTGACGTCGCCTCCGCCGCGTCCATGTACCCGGGCGAGACGAAGGGCAACTTCGAGGAGATCACCTCCACCGGCTACGTGAAGGGCTGGACCTTCGACACCGCGTCACCGTCCGTCTCCACGGACGTGCACTACTACATCGACGGTCCGGCGGGCGTCGGCGTGTTCGGCGGCTCCGCGCTCGCGAACGTCGCGCGCCCGGACGTCAACACCGCGCACGACGGCATCCTCGGCGACCATGGGTTCTACTTCCCCGTGCCGGCGCACTTCCGCGACGGCCAGAACCACACGATGCACGTCTACGGCATCGACGCGCAGAACCTCCACAACCCGCTGCTCGCGGGCTCGCCGCGCACGTTCAACCTGCCGGGCGCCTTCGGCACGCTGGAGAACATCTCCTACGACGGCACGGTGACGGGCTGGGCGCTGGACCTGGACTCGCCGTCGGCGTCCATCACGGTCTACTACTCCATCGACGGCAACCCGGCGTCCGTGGCCAACGTGGTGGCGAACCTCTACCGCGCGGACGTGAAGAACCTCTACCCCATGGCGTCCGGCGCGAACGGCTTCTCCTTCCGCATCCCGGACCACTACGTGGACGGCCTGGAGCACACGCTGCGCATCTACGCGTTGGATCAGCAGGGCCGCCACAGCCCGCTGCTCGTCAACGCCCCCAAGACGTTCCGGCTGGCCATGCCCTCCGTCTACAAGGCGGGCGTCTTCGCGGGCACGGGCAGCGCGGATCAGCTCATCGCCGTTGACGGGTCGGGCTATGGCCCGCGCGTGCTGGTCTCCGGCTACGTCAACGCCAATGCCTTCCCCATCTTCCACTACCAGGAGGCCTGGAGCGCGTCGGTCCTGCTCAATGGCTGGCACAACCCCGGTGACATCAAGCTCCAGGGGGACTTCCGGGGCCTGGGCTACGACCAGATGCTCTTCATCAACACCGACGGCTGGGGCGGCCGGGTGATGATCAACGACTTCCGCGACGGCGCCGCCCCCTCGGAGGTGCGCTACCACGAGTCCTGGGGCCAGAGCGTGCTGCTCCACGGCTGGCACGACCCGGAGGACCTGCAGCTCGCGGGCGACTTCCTGAACCGGGGCCATGATCAGGTGCTGTTCTTCAACCGCTCCGGCGTGGGGAGCCGCGTGATGATCGCCGACTTCAGCGACGGCGTGGTCCCGGCGGAAGACGGTTACCGCGAGGAGTGGAGCGGCCCGAACTCCTTCGAGGACTGCTCCGAGCCGGACGACCGGCTCTACGTGGGTGACTTCCAGAACCGCGGCTACGACCAGGTGCTCTGCCTCAACCGCTCCGGCACGGGCGCGCGGGTGAAGATCCTCGACTTCAGCGCGGGCGTGGCGCCGGCGCAGGTGCGCTACGTGGAGGCCGCCGGTGCCTTCACCGTGCTCGACGGGCTGATGGACGCGGACGACAACCAGGCGGCGGGTGACTTCCGGGGCCTGGGCTACGACCAGCTCCTGCTGGTGAACAACGGCACCACCGGCACGGCCATGCTCATCGCGGACTTCCTCGACGGCGTCGCGCCCGCCGAGGTGCGCTACAGCGAGGCGCAGGGCGCAAGCTACTACCCGACACTGCTGGCCAACCGGATGCTCGTGGGGGATTTCCGCGGCCTGGGCCACGACCAGGTGCTCTACGGCTCCTGGGGCGACCCCACCTACTTCACCACCATCCTGGACTTCTCCGACGGCATCGCCCCGCCGGAGCGGCTCTTCCAGAAGGTCGAGATGAACTGATGACTCGCGCCATCCTGCTGGTGACTGCGGTCACCAGCAGGATGCCTGCCGCGAGCGCCCCCTTCCTGTGAGTTCCATGGGTTGCGCGGTCCACCCGGTCGGCATGGGCGCTGCAATGAGGTCAGGCAACGTCGCTGCTCAGACCCCAGGTGATACCCATGATCGACCTCAAGGCCACGGCCCGCTCCTCCTCCCTGATGCGCCCCGCCACCGCGGAGTCCGCGCTCATCAACCCGAAGGCACAGCTCTCCGCGGGGCCTGTCGCGGACGCCTCCCGGAGCATGCCCGCGCGGGGCTTCAGCCAGGTGGACTCGTTCGAGCCCGTGATCATCAGCCGGCGGCAGCCGCTCGCGATGCCCGGGATGGAGGGTGCGGCGGACATGCTCGGCGCCCCGGCCGCCTACGCCCCCCGCGGGCTCCCCCCGCAGCTCCAGGACCTGGCGCCGGCGCCGGTCACCTTCGCCCCCCGGGGACTCCCTCCGGAACTCCAGAACCTGGCTCCGGCCAAGGCTCCGGCTCAGGCCAAGGAGCCGGCTCCGGAAGCCTCCAACTCCGGCGTCCCGAGCGCCAATGACAAGCGCCCGGCCGGGGACAAGCGGTCCGCCGCGCAGATCGTCGATGACACGCCCGCGCTGAAGAACCTGGGCCGCCAGAAGGACATCAAGTTCGAGCAGCTGTGCAAGCAGACGGGCATCGACCCCAAGCTGGACCTGAAGGACCCCAAGCAGAACGCCGACGGCGTCTACCGGCTGGCCAAGGTGCTGGAGTTCATCGACAGCGCCAAGGCCTCCACGGGCGACGACCGGTCGAAGAAGGTCCAGAACGGCAAGGGCGACGGCAACATCGAGGGCATCACCAAGGACGGTGACGCGCGCCACGGCACGGAGGCCGGCATGGTCAAGGACTTCGCCGAGAAGGGCTACTCCTTCCTGGGCGAGCACCAGCTGCCGACCACGAAGGACACCCACGTGAAGGCGGACGGCAGCAACAAGGACAACTTCCAGTGGGCTGCGGGCGAGGCGGGCAAGGCCCTCTGGTTCCTGCCGGGAGTCAGCAACGTCCTGACGGGCATCGGCAACTCGGAGGGCGGCTTCAAGGGCGTCCTCGAGGGCGCCGCGAAGGGCTACGTCAACACCCTGAAGGGCGCCGCGGAGGGCGTCATCGGCTCCATCACCAAGGGCCGCGCCAACCCGGCCGGGATGATCTTCGGAGGCGTCATGGGCGCGCTGGGCAACACCGAGGCCGCCCCGCAGCCGGTGAAGGACATCGCCAACATGTTCTAGGGCAGCGGCTCCGTCCGGTGCTTGCGCGCGGGGTTCTCCAACCCCACGCGGAACCACCGGTAGCCGTACCCCTCCAGCGTGAGCACGTGGCGCTGGCCATCCACGGGCTCGGAGTGGTCCTCGCTCAGCACGTTGAACAGCGTGCACGGCTCCTCGCCGCCCGGATCCAGCTTCACCGTGCAGGGCCGGGCGGACAGGTTGTGCAGCACCACCAGCGCGTTGCCCTTCCATTCGTACCGGATGGCCAGCACGCCCTTGTTGCCCGTGCGCAGCACCTTCCACGCGCCCCACCCCAGCTCCGGGCACTCCTTGCGCGCGCGGATGATGCGCTCCGTCCAGTTGAGCTGCGAGCCCGGGTCGCGGCGCTGCTGCGCCACGTTCACCTGCCGGAAGCCGAACGGCCCCTCCGACACCAGGGGCTTCACCGGCTCTTGCGCCAGCGTGAAGCCGCCGTGCGGCTCCGGGCTCCACTGCATGGGCGTGCGCACCGCCTGCCGCTCCACGAGTGACAGGTTCTCCCCCATGCCCAGCTCGTCGCCGTACCAGAGCACTGGAGTCCCCGGCAGTGAGAACATCAAACTGTAGGCCACTTCGATGCGGCGGCGGTCTCCGTCCAGCATCGACGCGAACCGGCGGCGCAGGCCCCGGTCATACAGCTGCATGCCCTTGTCCGGTCCCAGGGCCTCGAAGACCTCCAGCCGGTCCTCGTCCGACAGGCGCCCCAGGTCCAGCTCGTCGTGGTTGCGCAGGAAGTTCGCCCACTGCGCCGTGTGCGGCAGCTTGGGGGAGGACTTCAGGGCCTGCACCAGCGGCGTCACGTCCCCGCGCGTGAGCGCCAGGTAGAAGTTCTGGTTCGCCAGGAAGTTGAACACCATCTGCATGCGGTCGTTGTCGCCAAAGAACTCCACCACCTCGTTCATGGTGACGTTGGCTTCCGCGAGCAGGATGGCGTCCCCCTTGCGCCAGGAGAGGAACTCGCGCATCTCCTCCAGCAGCTTGTAGGGGTTCTTCACGTCCGGGTTCTTCACGCCCTTCAGCTCCACGAGGAAGGGCACCGCGTCCACGCGGAAGCCGGACACGCCCAATTCCAGCCAGTACCCCATCACCTTGAGGATCTGCTCGCGCACCTCCGGGTTCGCGACGTTGAGGTCGGGCTGGTAGTGGAAGAAGCGGTGGAAGTACCAGAGGCGCGCCTCCTTGTCGTACGTCCACGTGGAGGGCTGCACGCCCGGGAAGACCATGCCCTTGTGGGCGTCCTTGGGCTTCTTCTTCGCCCAGACGTAGTAGTCGCGGTAGTTGCTGTCCGGGTCCTTGCGCGCGGCCTGGAACCACGGGTGCTGATCCGACGTGTGGTTCACCACCAGGTCGATGATGACGCGGATGCCGTGCAGCTTCGCCTCGTGGGTGAAGGCCACGAAGTCGCCCAGGTCCCCCAGGCGCGGATCCACGCCGTAGTAGTCGCTGATGTCGTAGCCGTTGTCGCGGTTGGGCGAGGGCTGGAAGGGCAACAGCCACAGGCAGGTGATGCCCAGGCCCGCCAGGTAGTCCAGCTTGCGGCGCAGGCCCACGAAGTCCCCCACGCCGTCGCCGTTGCCGTCCATGAACGTCTCGACGTCGAGGCAGTAGACGACCGCGTTCTTGTACCAGAGGTCTTCAATCATTCCCTTCCCTTTAGCCCTCTGCTTCCAGGCGGCATCCGGAGACTCCCGCGCGCCGTGAGGAACCCCACACCCGGGGGCTGCCAGGGTTCGTTCAGCCAACACTCGCGCGAAGACAGGCCTCGCGGCCGGGCCGCTCCGGCTCCAGGGTGGGCGCACCCATGTCCCTCATCGGTTTCCACGCGTCGCACGAACAGTTCCCGCCCAGCGAGCTCCTGCGCCTCTGTCGGAAGGCGGAGGGCGCGGGCTTCCAGGCCGCGCTCAACTCCGACCACTTCCACCCGTGGACGGAAGCGCAGGGACAGAGCGGCTTCGCCTGGGCGTTCATGGGCGCGGCGCTCGCGACCACCCGGCTGTCCTTCGGCTCCGTCACGGCGCCGGGCCAGCGCTACCACCCGGCCATCGTCGCGCAGGCGCTGGGCACCCTGAACGAGATGTATCCCGGCCGGGCGTGGATGGCGCTCGGCAGCGGCCAGTACCTCAACGAGGCCATCACCGGCACGGGCTGGCCCGCGAAGGACCTGCGCCACGCGCGCCTGAAGGAGTGCGTGGACATCATGCGCGCCCTCTTCCGAGGCGAGACGGTGACGCACCGGGGGCTCGTCACGGTGGAGGAGGCGAAGCTCTACACGCGCCCCAAGGACATGCCCCTGCTGGTGGGAGCGGCCGTGACGCCGAAGACAGCGCGTTGGGTGGGAAGCTGGGCGGACGGGCTCATCACCACCGCGAGGCCCCCGGAGGAGCTGCGCAAGGTGGTGGACGCCTTCCGCGAAGGCGGCGGCGAGGGCAAGCCCCTGTTCCTCAAGGTGCAGCTGTCCTACGCGAAGGACGACGAGCTCGCGCGTGAAGGCGCGTACAACCAATGGGCGTCCAACATCTTCGCCAACAGCGTCCTCACCGACATGCGCTCACCCGCGCAGTTCCAGGAGGCCGCGAACGTGGTGCAGCCGCACGACCTGGATGGCCCGCTGCGCGTCTCCAGCAGCCTCCAGCAGCACGTGGACTGGCTGGGCGAGGACCTGCGCCTGGGCTTCGACCGGCTGTACCTGCACAACGTCAACCGCGAGCAGGACGGCTTCATCGAGGCCTTCGGTGAGAAGGTGATTCCGGCGCTCACGCGCTGAGAGCCGCTGGGTATGCTCGGGCGCATGCCCAGCGACGTCCTGTCCCGTCAGGCCCTCAACCGCGCCACGCTCGCGCGTCAGCTGCTGCTCACGCGCGAGAAGATGACCGTGCCGCGCGCCATCGAGCACCTGGTGGGGCTCCAGGCGCAGCTCGCGCGCCCGCCGTACCTGGCCCTCTGGTCGCGCCTCCAGGGCTTCCAGCGCGACACGCTCACGAAGCTGGCGCTGAAGCGGGAGCTGGCGCGCGGCACGATGATGCGCGGCACGCTGCACCTGATGGCCGCGAAGGACTACCTGCGCTACCGCGGCCTCTTCCAGCCCCTGCTCGATGCCGCCCTGCGCTCCGTGCTGAAGGAGCGCGCCACGGCGCTGGACCTGCCCGCGCTCCTGGCCACCGCGAAGCCCTTCCTCATGGAGAAGCCCCGCACCTTCGAGGAGGTGCGCGAGCACCTGATGAAGCACCACGTGGACGGCGACGAGCGCGCCATGGGCTTCGCCACGCGGATGGGACTGCCGCTCGTCCAGGTGCCCGAGGAGGGGCTGGAGTGGGGCTGGCCCGGCAACTCCGGCTTCACGCTGGCGGAGTCGTGGCTGGGTGAGAAGATCTCCACGGACGACGACGCGTCGCCGTTGGTGCTGCGTTACCTGGCGGCCTTCGGTCCCGCCACGGTGGCGGACATGCAGTCCTGGTCCGGCATCAAGCCGCTGAAGGACGCCTTCGAGAAGGTGCGCGGCAAGCTGGTGGAGTTCCGCGACGAGAAGAAGCGCGTCCTCTTCGACCTGCCCAAGGCTCCGCGCCCGCCAGAGGACACGCCCGCGCCGGTGCGCTTCCTGCCGGACTTCGACAACCTCATCCTCTCCCACGCGGACCGCACCCGCGTCGTGCCGGAGGAGCACCGCGAGAAGCTGTCCACGAAGAACCTGCGCGTGCTGAACGTGTTCCTGGTGAACGGGCACGTCGCGGGCTCGTGGAGCACCGAGCGCAAGAAGGGCACCGTGACGCTGGTGTGCAAGCCCTTCGAACCGGTGAAGAAGGCGGACAAAGACGCGCTGGCGCAGGAGGGAGAGGAGCTCCTGCGCTTCAGCGACCCGGACGCCGCGAAGGTGGCGGTGACGTTCGCCGCGCAGTAGCGCTGGGGGGACCTCTCGACTCCATATGCGACTCCGTGCCTGCGCCGCGCTCCTCCTCTTCCTCTCGGCATGCGCTACGACTCCTCCGGGCCCTGGAGGGCCGACGTCGCGCAACCCAAGGATTGCCAACCTCCAGCGAGCGGCGGCGCTGCCCTGGACTGACGGTGGGCGGTGCGTTGTGCGCGAGGCTTTCCAGCCTTGGCCGGTGCTGATGGAACGGTGCTACCAGGCCCTCGACCATGAACGGATCGAGGTTCAGGACACCACGGGGCGATGCGCGGTCGCGTCCGCTGGCGCAGCTGCCGTGGGGATCGGGTTCTGCGTGCTGGCGGCTCCTGAGATTGCCGTGGGGGCCGTGATCGTTCTTGGCGTGGTGGTGGTCGCCGTCGCCATCAAGGAAGCGCTGGATGCGTATGAACTCCGCCACCTCTACCCGGAAGAAGCCGCGGCATCACGAGGAGCGAAGGGAGCACCTCGTGAGACCGTAGCGAAGCGGAAGCCCAAGCTGGAACCGGAGCCAGCAGGACGGGACTGGCAGCCTCCGGTGCCGCCCGTGCCCGTGGGCCGGTCGCGCCGTGACAACTGCGAGCCCATCCCAGTGAATCACCGTGGCGGCAATGACCCGCACAACAAGTGCGCCGACAAGATTCCGAACAACAGCTTCCCCGGCTGGGATGTGTTCGTGAATGGGAAGAATTTCGACGCGCTGCAACTGGCTACCCGCGTGCTTTGGGAGGTCAAGACCGACAATTTCGATACCTTCAGTGAGTTTCTCCAGGGCCAGGTGATCAGAGACCAGGTGCCCGAGATGCGGATTGAGCGCGAACTCGCTCGGGCCTGCGGCTTCGTCTTCCGGGTCGGCGTACGCAGTGAAGAGCACAAGGAAGCGCTGGAAGAGGCAGCCCCGGATCTCAAGGGGTTTATCGTCGTCATGGACTGGTGCTGAGATGACAGCCAAACGGAAGATCAACCTCACCGTCTACGCGCCTGCACTCGTGAGTGACGACAACCGCACCATCGCCTTGGTTCATGGGATGGAGCGTGCGTTCCCAGGTCTGCGCCTGGAATGGAGGGTTTCCGAAGACGGACGCACCATCGCCTTGCCACAACGCGACGCATGGCTCACCGAGGGAACCAAGGATGGGGGGTTCCCTCTCGTGTGTAACGGCAACGAGAACCTTCCCGTGATGATTTCCGGGTGGGAATCACCAGCGGGTAGTTCTCCAGGCGGTCGGTCACAACTGGAGGTCCATGCGCAGCTGCCTCCGAGCGAAGGAGGGCTCGCGGCGGTAGCGGATGTGCTGGAGGCCGTGGCCGAAATCGCACGCGGACACTGGGGGCACGCCACGCCGTTCAGGGCAAGCGTGGACATTGCGCGCCAGACGAGGAATCGGCCAGATGACCTGGAAGTGCCTCCTCGCGGCCTGCCGGTGCTCACGTCCCCGAGTGCCATGAGATCGCCGGAGATTCCCCACCGCCTGGGCTGGCTGAATTACTGGTCGGCTGCTGCCGCACGGGCCATCGGGTTCCCGGATCCTGTTCGCGACACCGAACTGCTTTCACGGGCGCGGCGTACGGCATCTGGCGGGTGGGTCGTGCAGCTCACTGACGGGCCGCTCGACCTGGACAACCCCGCCCACCTGGAAGCGCTCAAGCGGGCCTATGAGCGCTTTCCGGTGATTGGCGGACGCGCGGCGCCCTGAAGTGACGCCCTATGCGAAGAGCTGGAGCAGATCCTCGCGGGTGATGGCGTGCAGGCAGCATGGTGGCTTCCGGCAAGGCTTGTCCGGCCCGGACCATGAGCTGGCGCGAGTCCAGACAGCGGGCCCGTTCAACGCCGCTGTCGTGAAGCGCTCCCCTTGGCGCCGGATCCATCGCCGTGTCCCGTTGGGTCTGGCGGAGTCACGTAGAGAGCACCCCTGCGCGGAGGTTGGCGATGGTAGCGTCCCCATGTGGGAGGTCACGCATCCTTGCTCCAACCCTTGAGATTGGCTCTTCCCCTGACGCTCATGCTCGCCTGGGGAGCCGCCGCGCAGGCCCAGCAGGCCACGAGGACACGCGCTGAGCGTAAGCGCGCTGTGACCATCGCGAGCACGTCGGCTGATCCGTTGCCCATCGTCCATGTGGCGGGGGACACGCCGACGTTGTTCCTCTTCACTTCGCCCATCCAGAAGAAGACCCTGACCTTTGATGAGTCCCGGATCCGCGTCCTGGATGCCGGCGAGCGCTCCGTCATCATTCAGCCCGTGGCCGACCTCGGCGAGGGCGAGCGACAGGAAATCGGGGTCTTCTTCGCTGACGGCCAGGCGCTGACACGGGCTGCCTTCGTGCTCGTGACCGACCCTGCCGAAGTGGACTCCCGGATCGACGTGCGGCGCCCGGAGCCGCCCAATACGGCCTGCCAGCCCGCCCAAGCCCCGTCGCTGAAGCCCGAAGACTTCGTGTTGCTCGGCCTCGTGGACAAGGCAGGTGTCACAACATCCAGCAGGCACGGCGAGCCAACCGTTGTGCAGGGGCTTGCATTGGACTCGCTCGTCGCTTTTCGGGGCACAGGTTGGGTTCTGGCGGACATGACGATCCTGAACAGCCCTGATCAACCCGCTTGGACACCCCAAGAGGCGATGTTCGTGAGGCAGGTGGGCGTCCCCCTGCGCGCGCGGCTCGTGACGAAGAGACCGGGGCCCATTCTTCCGGGGGAGACCATGCGCGTGCTCGCGGTCGTGGAACTTCCACAGGCGCAAGCGGACCTCGTCTTCACCCTGGAGATACGCGGGGACGGGGGACGTCGATTCACGATTCCGGGCGTGCGCTTTCCGCAGCCCGTCGCGGGAGAGGCCCAATGAGCGCGACGCTGCTCAACCCGACTCCGGGTTCGTTGATTGACGGATGGCAGGTGGCCAGACCCCTTGGGGCCGGAGGCTTTGCCCGTGTCTTCCTGGGGGAAAAGAACGGCAGGCACCGTGCCATCAAGCTGGCGCAGCACCGGGAGACCAGCGGCGACCTCAAGCAAACCCATGACCGGACGCTTCGGGAGTTGACGGCGCTGCTCATGCTGGACCACCCCAACATCGTCCGGCCGCGGGGGCATGGCCTCGCCGAGAGCGGGAACCTCTACCTCGCGCTCGACTACGTGGACGGCTGGACGCTCGCGGAGTGGGCCGAGCGCAAGCACCCCACGGTGCGCGAAGTTCTCGGCGTCTTCGAGAAGCTCGCCAGTGCGCTGGCGTACATGCACGGCCGGGGCATCCTGCATCGGGACCTGAAGCTGTCCAACGTGCTCATCCGCAAGAGTGACGGCGAGCCCGTCATCATCGACTTCAGTTGCGCGACCTACACGCATGCCGAAGACTTGACGGATGGAGGCCTGCCGCCGGGCACGGACCGCTACCGCGCGCCCGAGCAGTTCAAGTTCCTGCGTGAGCACAAGGACGAGCGTCGGGCCCGCTATGCCTTCCAGGTATCCGACGAGATCTTCGCCGTCGGCGTCATGCTGCATGAGTTGCTGACGGACCCGCGACCGACGGAGTTCCGTCCGCGCTTCGACTTGAACAATGCGGCCATGCCACCGCCGTCGCCCCGCTTGGCGAATGCGCGCATTCCAGAGGCCGTGAGCGATCTCATTGAGAGCATGCTGGCCCTGGACCCCAAGCGGCGCCCGGTCGACACCGAGGCGCTGCGCCGGGAGTTGGCGGAGCTCCGCGCCAATCCCGGTGCCGAATACGACGTACCGGGGCATCCGCCAGCTGAACAGCGTCACGGAGTGCCGCCCCCCGCGGCGCTGGCGATGCCCTCCACGCCCCAGCCGCTCAAGCGGCACATCGCCCGGGTTGCGCGCCCGCGTGGCTGGGGACGGTGGGGCGCGGTGCTTGCCAGCGTCGTCGCGCTTGTCGCCGTCGCGCTCTTCTGGCGCGCCTCTTCGAATATCCCGGGCACCCCGGCAGCGCTCCGTTCCACGACGCCCAAGCCACCACCACCTGCTATGTCCACCCTTGGTCCCCCGCCCGCGACAGCTCCGGGGCTGGCCACTGCTGATGTTCCCAAGGAAGGTTCAACCGTGAAGACGCCGCCCCCCCAAACGACGCCCCCAGGACGCACACCTCGCATGACGAAGAAGGCCGTTGCCGCCGTCGAGTGTGCGTCGTTGTCGCTCGTTGCCGCGCTGGCGGCGGGATGCCCGGGAGCGCAGCTCCGGCCCGAACCCTTCACCTGCCCGGAGGGGGCCTTTGAAGCCATGACGCAGCAGCTCCATTGGAGGCAGTACGACCGCTTCTCGGTCCGAATGGACGACCGCCAACCTGATGAGCTGGTGTGGTTCACCGCTGGCACGGAGGTCGTGGGGGTGGTCCCGAAAGGCGTCACCGACGACAGACAGTTGGAGGTCGCTCCCATCGGAACGCGCTTCTACGGCAAGGCCTATTACCTCCCCGAGAAGATGGGGGGTTCGGATGCACCGGCACTCGTCGTCCGGTATGACCGCGTGAAGCTCCCGGGCCAGGATGAGTACCCCATTTGCTTCGTGGTGGAGGCAGGAGCCGCGGCGTTCAAGGACGGCAAAGTGCAGGCGAGGAACCGGGCTGGGGGGTTTGTTGTGTACCGCTGGCCCTGAGCGGATCTGGAGTGACGTGTTGGGTAGGTGCTCGATTTGGGGCCGCTCCTCCTCAAGCGGGACATGACCTCCCAGGGTCGTTCCATTTCTTCCCATCCCCTGGGTAACGTCGTCCATGACGCGTCGGCCTTCGGAGGCCTGCGCGAAGGGGAGGACAGAGCATGTCGGCAAGGGAGTTCAGGCTTCCACGCGGAGCCATTCTCTTCACGAGGGACGGCTTCCAGTACGAGTTCCGCGAAGACCTGGGAGAGGTCCACCACGGATTGAGCCTCCTGCTGGCCCGGCGGCGCACTCCCGAGGGCAGCATCCGAGGCAAGGTGCTGCTCAAGGCATTGGGCGTTCCGCAGCTGAGGGAGATGCCCCGCATCAAGCGGGCGCGGGCGAAGCTTGAGGAGCAGGTGCGCCTCGCGACGTACCTCGACCATCCAGGCATCCTTCGCGTCCATGGGCTGCACAAGGCGGAGGGGTGCTGGTACGTCATCACCGAGCATCCATCGGGGAACAGCATCAGCAACCTCCTGACGCTCGTCGGGGAATGCAGGCGCCGGTTCTCGGCCCTCTTCACGCTCCATGTCGGGGCCCGCGTCGCCGAGGCCCTGGAGCACGCCCACGAGGCGCGGGATGAACAGGGACGCCCCCTTCACATCGTCCACCGGGCGCTCGACGTGGAGAACCTCTTCGTCGATTGGAACGGCGGTGTGCAGGTCTCCGACTTCGGGCTCGCCCTGTCGGATCTGCCCGGCCGCGTTTCATCCACGGTGCGCCGGCCTCAGGGGGATGCGTTCTACTCCTCCCCGGAGATGCTCCTGACGGGCCGCGTGGATGCGCGTTCAGACCTCTTTGCGCTGGGCAACGTCCTGCTTGAGCTCGCGACGGGGAGGAACCTCCTGGATGCCTCGGATGACTTGACCGACGAGGTGAAGGGCACGCTCTCGGTCCGGCAGCGCAGGCGCGTTCGACATGCCATCAAGCGAGCCCAGCTCGCGGGTAGCCCGCCGATGGTGGCGGATGCCATCTGGCGCGCGGCGACCTACACGCAGGCGGACCTGGAGGCGTTGACGAAGCCGCTTCCTCAGGGGTTGCGCGTGACGCTGCTCAGGCTCCTCCAGCCCAGGCCCGACGACCGCTACCAGACGGCGCGCGAACTGGCGGCGGACCTGCGCCGATGGTTGGGAGAAGGAGCCGCCTACGGCAAGAAGGAAGCAGTGGCGGAGCTGTATGAGATGGCGAAGCGAGCCCACGAGGAGCTGATGGTCGAACTGGGCATGCGGCGCCCTCGTGGCCCCCAGGTGCCCCAGGACGAGTTCAGTACGAGCTAACGGCTCTGCGTGCGCCCCCGGTGCGCACGCAGAGTCCTTGAGAGCTTCCGCCATGACAACCCATGCTGATTCCAGGACCTATCCCGAGACCTACTACGCCGGTGCCTACTGGGGTCCGAGACGAGAGTCCCCCGAGGAGTGTGCCCAGCGTGCGGCGGCCTTTTTCAACCTGCTGGCCGCATGCGATCCCCTGCTGGCGAACTGGAACAAGATCCCCAAGCCGCGCGGCAAGGGACGCAAGACACCCCTCATGCCTCCCGACCTGCCCACCCTGACGGAAGCGTTCCGGCGTGGCGTCAACCGCGAGCCGGGCGGACCTGCGTTCGAGCAATTGGGGCTGACGGTCAGCGCATACAACGACGGTCCTCCCAAGGAGATAGTGTTCGTAAATATGACCTGCGGGAGCTACGCGCAGACCAACTCCGCCAACGTATGCGTCCTTTCAATCCCCTCGAAAGGAGAGAGCGCTGAGCGAATGCTCACGGCCTCAATGCTGACGGACGTGGCTCGCAGCATGGCGCTGGCCTGGGAACCCGACTGGGCAGTGGCCATGTCCCACTCGCATCGGGACCTGCAGGCTGCGGAGGGCCAGGACGACCCGTGGCTTGGCTGGGTGACGTACCTCTCCCGTGGCCGAGGCACCGTGCCCCCCCTGCCCGCCCCCGTGCGCATCGAGCCGGTGGAGGACCAGGGCACGCTGATCATCCTGACACCCGAGCGTTTCACCGTGGCCAACCCCGAGCACGTCGCACTGGCGCGACGTGTGCGCGAACTGCTGGCCCAGGCAGGGCTCATGCGAAGAGCTGGAGCAGATCCTCGCGAGTGATGGCGGCGGCGCCCGCGGCCTCGCTGAGCGCGGCTTCGAACAGGGCGCGCTTCTTCTCCTGGAGGCCCAAAATCTTCTCCTCCACCGTGCCCTGGGACACGAGCCGGTAGACCATCACCGGCCGCTCCTGCCCGATGCGGTGCGCGCGGTCCGCGGCCTGCGCTTCCACCGCCGGGTTCCACCACGGGTCCATCAGGAACACGTGGTCCGCCGCAGTGAGGTTCAGGCCCGTGCCTCCGGCCTTCAGTGACATCAGCAGCACCGGCGCTCCGTCCTGGCCCTGGAAGCGCGACGTCACCTCGCCTCGGTTCGCCGTCGCTCCGTCCAGCCGCTCGAAGCCGATGCCCGCTTCCTTGAGCCCCGGCTCGATGAGATCCAACAGCGACGTCCACTGGGAGAACACGAGCGCCTTGTGGCCCTCCGACACCGCCGTCTCCAGCGCGTCCACCAGCGTCTGCACCTTGGAGGACGTCTTCGCGTGCTGCCCCGGCACCAGCGCCGAGTGGCAGGCCGCCTGTCGCAACCGCAGCAGCGCCTCCAGCGCCTTGAGCACGCTGCCGCCCTCGTTGAGCAGTGCCACCACCTCCGCGCGCGTCGCGGCCATCACCGCGTCGTAGACGGAGCGCTCGCGCTCATCCAGCTGCACGTGCATCACGGAGTCGGTGCGCGGCGGCAGCTCCGGCGCCACGTCCCGCTTGAGGCGGCGCAGGATGAACGGGCGGATGCGGCGACGCAGGCCTTCCGCCGCTCCGGGCTTTCCGTCCGCGATGGGCTGCGCCGTCTTCTCCTCGAACTGGCGGCGCCCACCCAGGAGGCCCGGGTTGGTGAAGTGCATCAGGCTCCACAGCTCGTCCAGGCGGTTCTCCAGCGGCGTACCGCTGAGCGCGAGCCGCAGGTTCGCCTTGAGCCCGAACGCCGCGCGCGACACCTGGCTCTCCGGGTTCTTGATGGCCTGCGCCTCGTCCAGCACCACCGCCTCCCACGTGGGCGCGCCCAGCACCGCCGCGTCCAGGCGCAACAGCGCATACGTGGTGAGCGTGATGTCCGCCGTGGGGTCCAGCTTGCGGCCGGGGCCGTGGTACACGCAGACCTTCAGCGACGGCCGGAAGCGCTGCAGCTCCGCCACCCAGTTGGGCAGCACGCTCGTGGGGCACACCACCAGCGACTTCGGCCCCAGGATGCAGATGGTCTGGAGCGTCTTTCCCAGACCCATGTCGTCCGCGAGGATGCCGCCCAGCCCCGCCCCCTTCAGGAACGACAGCCAGCTCACGCCCTGCTGCTGGTACGCGCGCAGCGTGGCGTTGAGCTCCGCGGGCAGCACCGGCGGCGGCAGCTTCTCGAAGCCCTCCACCAGCGGGGCCAGCTTGTCCAATCCTGGAGGCGGCGGCTGATCCAACGACTCGCACAGCTGCGTCAGCTCCGGCAGCGCGTGGTTCGCGACACGGCCGTCCGCCTGACGCGCGGCCAGCAGGTCCGCCACGCGCTGTCCGTTCTTGTCCAGCCACGCACGAGGCAGCGGCGCCCAGCCGCCCCCATCCAGCGGCACCAGCCCCAGCCCCTCCGTCCACGCCCGCACCACCGCCGCCGCGTCCACCGTGCGCGCGCCGCCCTTGCCGCCCTCCACCTCGAACTCCAGCGTGAAGCGCACCTCCGGCACGCCCGCGCCGGACGCGCCGCCCTCCACGCGCAGGGACGGCTTGAGGCGCATGTCCGGACTGACGATGCCCGCCGCGTCTCCGCCCAGGTCGCCCCGGAACTTCCGCAGCTTGTCCGCGAAGCGCATCATCTCCGGCCCCTGCACCGTCAGCCTTCGCCCGGGCACCAGGTTCAGCTCGTCGCGCAGCTGGTGGAGCAGCTTCTGCTCCGCGGCCTCGTCACGCAGCGGCACCGCGCCGCGCAGGTACACCATGCGCCCGTTGTCGATGCGCACCGTCGGCGGCGCGCCGTACACCAGCGTGGGCAGCACCGACAGGCCCTGGGTGAGCTGGTTCAGCTCCAGCAGGATGCGCGGCTTCAGGTCGCGGTCCAGCGGCGGCAGGCGGCGGCTGCGCATGTCCACCGGCATGCGCCGCGCCAGCTCCGGCAATATCTTCGCGGACAGCTCGCCCAGCTGCTCCGGCGAATACGTGCGCACCAGCGGCAGGTGCTGGAGCCACGCGCCCGTCATCGCCGTCTCGCCCAGGCGCACCAGGGACTCCGCCGTCAGCGCGACGCCGGGGCTCACCACCTCCGTGATGCGCGGGTCGCGCGTGATGGTGATGACCCACTGCTGGCCCTTGTCCTCCACCTTCGCGCGCGGGGGCAGCACCTCGCTGGACACCGCCACCGGCCGGCCGTCCAGCAGCACGTTGCGCGCGGGCTCCAGGGCCCGCAGCAGCGCGTCCAGCTTCTCCGCGAGCAGCGGCCCCCGGGTGCGACGCTCCAACAGGCGCTCCATCACCAGGTCCACCTGCTCCACCTGCAACGTGACGCCGGCCTGGGGCTTCGCCAGGCGCCCGGTGAGGTCCTCCAGCGGCTCCTCCGTGCCGTCCGCGTGCGCGAGGACGCGGTGCAGCTGCAGCCCGCCCTCCACGCGCGTGAAGCGGTACACCACGCGCGACCAGCGCTCCGACACCGCCTCCAGCGGCGCGTCCTGCTTCTCCGCCTTGTCCAGGGAGATGGCCGCCGCGACCACGTGCTCGCACGGGTCCACCGGGCTGGGGCAGTCACACTCCCACGCCTCGTCGCCCGGGTAGAGGACGACGGTGAAGGCCACGGCCCGGCCCGCCACCTTCACGCGCAGCTCGACCTCCGAGCCCGTGCGCGACTGGAGCGCCACCGCGCCGTCCCGCGCGAGGCTGACGCCCTTGGACCAGAGTCCCGGCTTGGCTTCTTTCCGGACGGCTTCGAGGAGCTGGGTGTTCTCGGACATGGCAGGCGGCTTCCCTACGCCCCGCCACGCCCTTGCGCAACGTTGGATGCGCTCCAGCTGACGGCCAGGCTACTCGTCGTCGTAGGACGGCTCGAAGAGGTAGGTGAGCTTCACCATGAACTCGCGGCTGAACACCGGCAGGGGCGCGTGGCCGCCGTTGTAGGGCTGGGCCACCCGGAAGTCGCTGCCCAGCAGGTTGTAGACGCCCGCGCCAATCTCCAGGCCCTTCGTCCCCACGTTCTCCGCGCGCACGAAGAGGTTGAGCAGCAGCCGGGGTGTCAGCGTCTGGACCTCCGACACGCCCTCCTCGTCCGGGGCCCCTACGGCGAAGCGCTGGCCCACCAGCACGGCGGTGGGGCTGACGGACAGCCACGGCAGCACCTTCGCCGTGCCCGTCAGCGTCACCTTGTGCGTGGGCAGGCCGGTGAAGGCGTTGGGCTGGCCGGGCACCAGGTAGTCCTCCACGTCGTTGCGCCCGCCCGGCCGGTAGAACGAATAGCCCGCCTGCGCGCGGCCCCAGGACCCGCGCAGCCGGTAGTCCAGCTCGATGCCCCGGCTGCCCAGGCGGCCCAGGTTGCGGTACGCCTCCGACGCGGTGATCGGGTCGTACGAATAGATGATGGGGTCCGTCACGCCCACGTCGAAGGCGTTGGCGCTGAAGCTCTGGCCCTCGCCCAGGCGCACGGAGGCCTCCAGCTCGTACACCGTGGTGCGCTCCGGCCGGACGTCGTCGCCCAGGGAGATGTTCTCGATGCCCGGCGCACGGAAGGCGCGGCTGTAGAGCGCCTTGCCGCTCACCGGCCCGAAGGACTTGAGCAGCACCAGTCGCGGCACGAACGAGCTGCCGAAGGCGCTGTGGTCCTCGAAGCGCGCGCCCGCCACCACCGTGGCGATGGGGTTGTCCGAGTACACCTCCATGAAGGCCGCGACGTTGCGGTAGGAGACGGACTCCTCGTCGCCGTTGAAGGGCTCCTGCAGGCCGAGGCCCGCGGGGCCGCGCAGCTGTCCCTGGTCGAACGCCAGGTCCACGCCGCCCGTGAGCTGGAGGAAGTCGAACGCCGCCCAGCGCGCCAGGGCCCGGCCCCGCAGGCGCCGGTAGCGCTTGTCGTAGAAGAATTCCGACGACTCGTCCGAGTCCCGGTAGGACTCACCCAGCGTGAGGTTCAGCCGGGGGATGATTTCAATGCGGTCCGTGGGCCGGAAGCGGTCGCTCAGCTCGGCGTGGAACGACTCGAAATCGGTGTTCGCGGGCGTGGGCAGCACCTCGTCCACGGACACGACGGACGTGGTGTCCTGGCGCTGGTACAGGATGCTCAGCTGGAGGTCGCGGTAGCCCACGCCGGCCTGCACCACCGTGGGGTCCATCGCCGACGCGCCGTTCATGCTCGCGGAGTCGCCGTAGAAGTCGTCGAACACCGCGTCGCTGCGCTGCCCCTGCCCCAGTGACGCGGACGCGAACGCGCTCAGGCCCGGCGCGCTCTCGAAGACCTTGCGGCCGGACACCGTGAGGCTGCGCCGGCCCAGGCCGTGCGTCAGCTGTCCGTACGTGCCCACCACCAGCGCGTCCGTGCTGCCCTGGATGCCCCGGGTGATGACGTTGATGACGGCCAGCTCCGCGTTGCCGCCATAGATGACGGAGCCGGGGCCGCGCACGACCTCGATGCGCTCGATCAGCTCCACCGGGAACTCGTGGCCCAGCTGCATGGTGGAGTAGAGCTGCTCGTTCATCTCCTTGCCGTCGATGATGAGCAGCACCTTGCCTTCCTGGCCCCACAGGCCCCGGAAGCCCGGTCCCACCGTGCCCTGCACGTCCACGCCGAAGAAGAAGCCGGGCACCTGCAACAGCACGTCCATCAGGTCCCGCGCACCGGAGGCGCGAATCTCATCCGCGGTGATGGCCGTCACCACGGCTGGCGAGTCATGCAGCTTCGTGATGGCGAACGACGCCACCTGGCTGTGCACCTCCGGCTCCTCCTCCAACTGCTCCTGGGCGGAGGGCGTCTCCGGTGGACCCGGGTTCAGGGTGGGCTCCGGCGCCGTCTGCGCGAAGCCCGTGCCCGCGCCCAGCAGCGCAAGCCATACACACACACGACGCCCGTGCCTGGTGAAACCCATACGAAACAACCTTCTCGAAGTTGGGGGGGTAGCTTCTGGGACTACGAATGCTGCGTCGAATGCGGGGGTGAGCCTTGCTTCACTTCACGCGCACGCGGGTGCTGCGGCCCGGTTCGACCTCCACCGTCATGCGCCGCTTCACCTCGCCGTTGACGCGAACTTCGACCTTCGCGGGTCCGGACGGCAGGGCCTGCGCGGAGATGGGCGGAAAGCCGTACGGCCGGCCGTTGATCCACACCTCGCCGTAGAGCCCCGGAGACGTCACCTCCAGGTCGCCTCGCTGCGCCGCCACGGCGGCCTTGGCCACGGAGGGCTCCGGCGGCTTCGTGGGCTCCGGGTCGCGAGGGGACGCCACGGTTCCATCCGCCGCCGGGGGCGAGGCCGGGGTAACAGCCGCCACCGGCGCCACGGCCGGCTTCTGCGCGGGCGGCGCCAATTCCCCGGTGAGGTCGCGGTTGAGCGAGCGCACCGAGTCCGCGTCCACCTCCACCGTCTCCTCGTACAGGCGGCGGTCGCCCTGCGCGAGCACCACGCGGTGCGTGCCCGCGGACACCGGCAGCCGCGCAGGCGTCAGGTCCACCGCCCTGCCATCCACCATCACCACCAGCCCCGGCGGCGTGGACGTCACCAGCAGGAGCCCACCCTTCGCATCCTCCTGCGCGGCGGCCGGAGTGGCCTGCTGCTCGCGGGCGGCCCGCGCGGCGGCGAGCTTCGCGGCGCGCGTGCGGGGCGGCGCGCGGGTGTGCGCCGGCTCACGCGGCGTGGGCGCCTGCGCGGTCTTCGACTGCTCACGCGAGCGCAGGTCGGTGGCGATGCCCAACAGCCGCGTCAGGTCGCTGTCCCTGTCATCCGGACGCAGCTTGAGCGCTTCCGTGAACTGCTCGACCGCGCGCTCGTAGTCTCGGTCCTCCAGCGCGGCCAGGCCCGACGCGCGCAGCGCCCGCACCAGCCCCGCGTTCGCGTCCTCCTTGGGCGGGGCCACGGCCGCCACGGTCGGAGGCGGGGCCACGGCGGGCGTGGGTTCGGGAGGCCGCGCGGCGACGGGCTCGGGCTGCGCGGCCTTGCGCGAGCGGACCACCAGGTACGCCCCGGCGTTCACGGCCACGGTGCCCAGCAGGATGACGGCGACCCAGGTCTTCTGATTCTTCACGTTCAAAGTCCCACTTCCCACGACGACACGGTGCGCCCGCGCTTCACGCGATGAACAGCCAGAACACCGCGCTGCCCACCAGCGCGACGCCCGCCGCCGCGGCCAGTCCCCAGGGGAACGCCCCGTCCGCGGCCGCCTGCTCCGGCGGCGGGATGACGCCCGTGGTGGAGCCCGTCCCGGTGCTCCGGGGCATCATGCCCGTGGGCACCAGCGCGCTCGGCTCGCGCAGGTCCACCGCGTGCTCCGGTGGCGCGAAGGGCGACGGGCCGGAGATGCCGGTGGGCGTGCGCGTGGAGCCCATGCCCGAAGCGTCCGCGGACGCTCCCGGCGACGAGCCTGGCATGGACCCCGGCACCGCCAGCGCGGTGGACACGCGGCCGGAGGCATCCGGCGGAAAGAGCGTGGCCATCAGCGACGCCAGCTCCCGGCCGCCGGACGTCCAGTGCTGCGCCGTGCGGTAGCGCTCCAGGTCGTCGTGCAGCTCGCGCGCCGTCTGGTAGCGCTGCGCGGGGTCCTTCGCCAGGCACTTGAGCAGGATGCGCTCCAGGTCCGGCGGGAAGCCCGGGGCCACGTGCGACGGCGGCGGCACGTCCCCCGCCGACGCGGCCATGATGGTGGCCTCCATCGAGTCGCGCTTGAACAGCCGGCGCCCGGTGGACGCCTCGTAGAGCACGATGCCCAGCGAATACAGGTCCGAGCGGTGATCCAGCTCCCGGTTCGTTATCTGCTCCGGGGACATGTACGCGTACTTGCCCTTCACCACCCCCGCCACCGTGCGCTCCAGGTTCACGGAGCTCTTCACGATGCCGAAGTCCGCCAGCTTCACGATGCCGTCGCGCGACACCAGCACGTTGCCCGGCGTGATGTCCCGGTGCACCAGCTTCAGCGGCGTCCCGTCCGACAGCGTCTTCGCGTGCGCGTACGTGAGCGCGTCCGACATGGCCAGGCCCACGTCCACCGTCACCCGAGGGCCCAGCGGGATGTTGGCCGCCGCCGCGTGCCGCATGATTCGGTCCAGCGACTGGCCCTGGATCCACTCCATCGCCAGGTAGTACTGACCGTCGATCTTCCCGAAGTCGAACACCTGCACGATGTTCGGGTGCGTCAGCAGCGCCGCCACCTTCGCCTCGTCCGCGAACATCCGCGCGAAGGGCTCCAGGTTCGCGTACTCCGGCAGGATGCGCTTGATGACGCACGCCTTGGAGAAGCCGTCCGGCCCGTCGATGGTCGCCAGGAACAGATGCGCCATCCCGCCCGTGGCGAGCCGCTGCACCATTCGGTACTTCCCGAAGAGGATGTCCACCCCGGGTGCGGCCGGCGAAGGCGTCGCGGTATCAACCCTGTTCAAATTGTACTCCCGGGACGGAACTCGCAATTCCCGGAAGATACCTATGCCGAGACCTCCCCACAAGTTTCGCACAACGTGTCAACAGGTTTTACAGAGAATACACTTTAACAACGTGATGGATCGCTGACACACGGGGCGTCCGGCATATCCTCGCGGTCCTCCGCGCATGGCGACCTCCCCTTCCGACGCCCCGTCCCCGCTGGCCGCTCCCCGTCCGCTGTCCGCCCGGGATATCCGAACCCTGGGGCTGGCGGCGCTGGGGGGCGCGCTGGAGTTCTATGACTTCATCATCTTCGTGTTCTTCACGGCGGTGATGGGGAAGCTGTTCTTCCCTCCGGAGACAGCGGACTGGCTGCGGCAATTGCAGACGTTCGGCCTGTTCGCGGCGGGGTACCTGGCGCGTCCGTTGGGCGGCATCGTGATGGCGCACTTCGGGGACCGGACCGGGCGCAAGCGGATGTTCACGTTGAGCGTCTTCCTGATGTCGGTGCCCACGCTGTGCATGGGCCTGTTGCCCACGTTCGCCACGGCCGGGTACGCGGCGCCGCTGCTGCTGCTCACGCTGCGGCTGCTCCAGGGCGCGGCGGTGGGCGGCGAGGTGCCGGGCGCGTGGGTCTTCGTCTCCGAGCACGTGCCGGAGCGCCGCGTGGGCCTGGCGTGCGGGACGCTCACCTCCGGGCTCACGCTGGGCATCCTGTTGGGCTCGCTGGTGGCCACGGCGGTCAACACCGCCTTCACGCCGGAGCAGGTGCTGGCGTACGGCTGGCGATTTCCCTTCGTGGTGGGCGGCGTGTTCGGCTTCTTCGCCGTGTTCCTGCGCCGCTGGCTCCAGGAGACGCCCGTCTTCGAGGAGATGCGCCAGAAGAAGGCGCTCGTGCGCGAGCTGCCGCTCAAGGCCGCGCTCCAGGGCCACGCGCCCGCCGTCGTCGTGTCCATGCTGTTCACCTGGGTGCTCACCGCGGGCATCGTGGTGGTCATCCTGATGACGCCCACGCTGATGCAGCAGCTGCACGGCATCCCGCCCGCGAAGGCGCTGGCGGCCAACAGCGTGGCCACGCTCACGCTCACGGTGGGCTGCATCTGCTACGGGCTGCTCGCGGACCGGCTGGGGCCCACGCGGGCCATGGCCATCGGCTCGGGGATGCTGCTCGTCGCCGCGCAGCTGTTCTACCGGGGCGTGGCGAGCGCGCCGGAGCACCTGGTGCCGCTCTACGCGGGCGTGGGGTTCTGCGTGGGCGTGGCCGGCGTGGTGCCCGCGGTGATGGTGCAGGCCTTCCCTCCGGCGGTGCGCTTCTCCGGCCTGTCGTTCTCCTACAACGTGGCGTACGCGCTGTTCGGTGGCCTCACGCCGCTCGCCGTCACGCTGGCCTTGAAGCAGAGCCCGCTCGCGCCCGCGCACTACGTCTCCGCGGTGTGCGCGGTGGGACTCGTGGTGTCTCTCCTGCTCTTCCGGGGCTTCAGCGCCCGCACCGGCATTCCGGACGAACATCCCGCGCCGTCGCGCTGACGCCCGGTGGGACGGCTGCCAGGCGGCCGGTGGTGTTGACCGGTCGCCGATCCGCCCGGGGCGTGGAATCACCAGACTGGCTCCCTCTGGGGGTGTCGGCTATGCCACGCAGCCAACACAGGGCGCTTCGGGCATGCCCTGCTCGGCCCTCGTGCCCACCTTGTCCCGGCGCGTTCTTCCGAACGGCGGAAGCCCCGCGCGCTTTGCCCTCGCCGTCCGACGGACTCCGGAATGCCCAGCAGCAAGACTCCTCTCTTCCAGAGCGGCATCCCCAGCTTCGACGTCCTCCTGGGCGGTGGCATTCCTCCGCGCCAGTCCTTCATCGTCACCGGCACGCCGGGGTCGGGGAAGACCGTGCTGTGCAGCCAGGTGGCCTTCGCGGCCGCGGCGCGCGGCGTGCCCGTGGTCGTGGTCACCGTCACCTCGGAGCCCCACGACAAGCTGATGGAGGCGCTGGCCACCTTCTCCTTCTTCCAGCCGGAGCTGCTGGGCGAGAAGCTCTTCCTCATCAGCGCCTACTCCGCGCTCAAACGGGGCCCCAAGGAGGCCCGGGAGCTGATCCTCCAGACGGTGCGCGAGCGCGGCGCGGCCATGCTCTTCATCGACGGGCTGCGCTCCATCCGGGACCTCTGGCAGGACGAGGCCCGGCTGCGCGAGTTCCTCTACGAGCTGGGCATTGGCCTTGCCGCATGCAACTGCATTGGCCTGTTCACCACGGAGTACCCGCTGGGGCGCTTGATGGAGCTGCCGGAGGCCACCACGGTGGACGGCATCGTGGCGCTGTCCGTCCAGCCTCACGGCTCCCGCCGGGTGCGCCGGGTGGAGGTGGTGAAGCTGCGCGGCCGGCCCCACCTCGTGGGTGAACACCCCATGCTCATGCGCAAGAGCGGCGTGGAGTTCATCCCGCGCCTGGAGGCCGTCCCCATGGAGCTCCGGGACGAGCCGCCCACGCTCAAGCGCATGGGGTTCGGGCTTCCAGAGCTGGATGCGCTGATGCACGGGGGGCTTCCGGAGCTCAGCACCACGATGCTCGCGGGGAGCATGGGCATTGGAAAGACGCTGGTGGCCCTGCACTTCGCCGCGGATGGCGCGCGCAACGGGCAGAAGTCGCTCTTCGTCTCCTTCTTCGATGCTCCGGCCATGCTCCGGGCCCGCGCCCAGCGCGTGGGACTGGACGTGGCCCCGCTCCTGGACGACGGACGGCTGATGCTGCGCTACCTGCCGCCCATGGAGTTGGAGGCGGACGAGATCATCCGGGACCTGTTGGATCAGGTGGACGCGCTCGGCGTCCGGCGGCTGGTGCTGGACGGGCTCACGGAGCTGGAGCTGTCCATCCTGGACCCCATGCGGCGGCGCACCTTCCTGGCGTCGCTGGCGATGCGGCTGCGCATGCGGGGGGTCACCACCGTGTTCACCCGCGAGGTGTCGAAGATCGTGGGCACGGAGCTGGACTTCAACGACGCGCCTGTCGCCAGCCTGGGAGAGAACCTGCTGCTCCTGCGCTACGTGGAGCTGCACGGCCAGATGCACCGCCTGCTGTCCGTGCTCAAGATGCGCGACAGCGAATACACCGCGGACCTGCGCGAGTTCCAGATCAACAACACGGGCTTGAAGGTGCTCGCCCCGCTGAGCTCCGCCATGGGCCTGCTCACCGGACAGGCCCGCCCCCTGGGCACTACCATTGGAGGAGTGGGTGAATGAGCCTGGTCCTCATCGCGGAGGATGAAGAGGCGCTCCTGGAGGTCTTCTCCGAAGTGGTGGAGGACCTGGGCCACCGCGTGGTGCGCGCGCACAACGGCGAGGAGGCCCTGCTGCTCGCCCGCACGGAGACGCCGGACCTGGTGGTCAGCGACCACATGATGCCGCGCAAGACGGGCATGCAGCTCTTGCACGCCATGCGCTCGGAGCCCACCTTGTCGGACGTGCCCTTCCTGCTCCTGAGCGCGGCGCGGCCGCAGGGGCGTGAGGCCGCGCAGACGTTCCTCGCGAAGCCGGTGGACCTGTCCACCTTCGAGCAGGCGGTGAGCCAGGCGCTCCAGCACCACCAGGCCGCCCACCAGGAGGCGCCCCCCGCCGCGCGCGAGGCCCCCAACGCCCTGAGCCTGGCCCGCGAGGAGATGCTCAACTGGGTGGCGCACGAGCTGAAGACGCCGCTCAGCTCCGCGCGGCTCAACACGCAGCTGCTCCTGCGCAAGGTGCAGAAGCGAGGCATCGACGACGAGCGCCGCTCCGCGGAGGCCATCCTGCGCCAGCTGGACCGGATGAACGGGCTGGTGACGTCCATCCTGGACGCCTCGCGGCTGGCGGATGGGAAGCTGGAGCTGAAGCTTTCGCCCACGGAGCTGACGCCGTTCCTCCAGGAGTTCGTCCAGGAGTGGCGCGAGCTGCAGCCGGACTTCGACTTCTCCTTCCACGCCCTGGATCCGGTGGAGCCGCTGATGCTGGACGCGGAGCGGCTGCGCCAGGTGCTCAACAACCTGGTGTCCAACGCGGTGAAGTACAGCGGCACGTCGCGCCACGTCGAAATGGGCCTGACGCTCAACCCGGGCCTCGTCCTCATCCACGTGCGCGACTGGGGCGTGGGCATTCCCGCCAACGCCCTGCCCCACGTCTTCGACCGCTTCCAGCGCGCGGACGAGGACCGCGGACGAGGCCACGGCCTGGGCCTCTTCATCGCCGCCGCGCTCGCGAAGCTGCACGGAGGTTCGCTCTCCGCACGCTCCACCCTGGGTGAAGGCTCCACCTTCACGCTGCGCCTGCCCCGGAGGAACTGAAGCAGGACTGCACGTTTCCGCCGGAACTCCATCTAAACCAAACAGCTTGGAAGTCCGTGAACACCCGGCGCTCTCGGTGAATTAGAAAGCGAGTGTGTCCACGCCTCCTCCGTCCCGCCTGTCCTCGCTGCGCGTGCTCAGGCACCGCGACTTCGCCCTGCTGTGGAGCGGGGCGGCGCTGTCCAACATCGGCACGTGGATGGAGGTGCTGGCGCTGGGCGTGTACGTGACGAAGGTCACGGGCCGGGCGGAGTGGACGGGGGGCGTGGCGGCGCTGACGTTCCTGCCGGCCATCGTGCTGTCGCCGTTGGGTGGCGCGCTGGGGGACCGGTTCGACCGGCGCCGGGCGGTGGGCGTGGGTGCGCTGGTGCAGATGGTGCTCGCGGGCACGCTGGCGGCGCTGGCCTTCAGCGGAAGGCTGACCGTGCAGTGGGTGGCGGTCATCTCCTTCCTCAACGGCTGCGCGGTGACGCTCTTCACGCCCGCGTACTCCGCGATGATCGCCGTGTCGGTGCCGAAGGAGGACCTGCACAGCGCGCTCAGCCTCAACGCCGCGCAGAACAACCTGGGCCGCATCTGCGGGCCCGCGCTGGGGGCGCTCGTCATCGCGCACGCGGACGTGGCCTGGGCGCTGCTCCTCAACACGCTGTCCTTTGGCGCGGTGCTGCTGTCGCTCACGCGGGTGCGGGCCACCGCCGCGGGGAAGACGGCGGACTTCGGCGGCCTGTGGGCGGGCATCCTGCAGGGCTTCCGCGTGGCGCTCGCGGACGAGGCCCTGGTGGTGGCGCTGGGCGGCACGCTGGCCATCGCGGTGTGCATCGCGCCCTTCACGGCGCTGGCGCCGGTGATGGCCATCCAGGTGTTCCAGCTGGACGCGGGCGCGACGTCGGTGCTCGTCACGTGTCAGGGCGTGGGCTCGCTCCTGGCGGCGCTGAGCGCGGGGGCGCTCGCGGACCGGCTCGGCAAGGGGCGGCTCCTGGAAGTGGGCCTGCTGCTGATTGGCCCCACGGCGGCGGCGTACTGGCTGTCACCGTCGCTGGCGGTCGCGGCGGTCGCGGTGATGGCCTTGGGCGCGCTGTACATGCTGACGCTCACGGGGCTGTCCGCGCTGTGCCTGGCGCGCGTGTCCAACGAGCTCCAGGCGCGCATCGCCAGCCTCAGCGCGATGCTGCTCTTCGTGGGCTTCACGTTGGGCGTGTGGTTGCAGGGCGCGCTGGGGGACCGCTGGGGCATCCGGTGGGTCACCGCGAGCGCGGCCCTGGGGTTCTTCGTCCTCGCCGTGCTGTTGCGCGCCTTGCGCTCGCGCGGCTTCGCCGCCTTCGAAGTGTAACGGAGCCTTCCGATGACGACCTCCTCGCCGGCCACGCCGGGGAAGAAGCGCGCCCCGCTGCCCCTCGTCTCCCGCGCGCAGGCGCTCCCACTGTCCTTCATGCAGCAGCGCCTGTGGTTCCTGGCGCAGCTGGAGGGCACGAGCGCCACGTACAACGTCTACTTCTTCGTGCGGCTGCAAGGGGCGCTGGACGCGGGTGCGCTGGAGCGGGCGCTCCAGGCCGTGGTGGCCCGGCATGAATCGCTGCGCACCACGTTCGCCTCCGTGGATGGACAGCCGGTGCAGCGAATCGCTCCAGCGCTGGATGTGCCCCTGCGCGGGGTGGACCTGTCCACGCATGGGGATGCGCGTGAGCGCGCCCTTCGCGAGCATGCGGAAGCCGAGGCCCGCGGCCCCTTCGACCTGGAGCGCGGGCCGCTGGTGCGGACCACGCTGGCGCGGCTCGCTCCGGACGAGCACGCGCTGCTCTTCGTCACGCACCACATCGTCTGCGACGCGGTGTCGCTGGGGTGGATGGCGAACGAGCTGAGCGCGCTCTACACCGCCTTCACGCGCAGCGAGCCGCCCCGCCTGCCGGAGCTGCCCGCGCAGTACGCGGACTTCGCGCACTGGCAGCGCCAGACGCTCACGGGCGACTTCCTGGAGGCCGAGCGCGCGTGGTGGAAGGAGCGGCTTTCGGGGGCGCCGCCCGCGCTGGAGCTGCCCACGGACCGGCCCCGCCCGCCGCGCCAGACGTCCCGGGGCGCGGTGTACCGCCTGCCCATGTCTCCGGCCCTGGCCACGGGCATCCGCGAGCTGAGCCGCAAGGCGGCCGTCACGCCGTACATGGCGCTGCTTGCGGCGTTCCAGGTGCTGCTCTTGCGCTACAGCGGGCAGGAGGACCTGGTGGTGGGCACGCCCGTGGCGGGGCGCGGCCGTCGCGAGGTGGAGCGGCTCATCGGCTTCTTCGCCAACACGCTGGCACTGCGGCTGGACGCGTCCGGCGACCCGACGTTCCTGGCGCTGCTCGCCCGCGTGCGCGACGTGTGCCTGGGCGCGTACGCGCACCCGGACATGCCCTTCGAACAGCTGGTGGACCTGCTGGTGCCCCAGCGCGACCCCAGCCGCTCGCCGTTGTTCCAGGCGATGTTCGTGCACGTGAACTCGCCGTGGGCCGCGCTCAAGTGGCCCGGCCTCACCGTGACGGAGGTGGACTTCGAGCCCGGCGTCGCGCGCTTCGACATCACCCTCTTCCTCTACGAGGACCCCAGCGGCATGGAGGCCCGCTGGGAGTACAACGCGGACCTCTTCGACGAGGCGACGGTGGCGCGCATGGCCGCGCACTACGCGCGCCTGCTGGAGGGCGCCGTCGCCCGGCCGGAGGCTCCTGTCTCCGCGCTCCCCCTGCTGACGCCGCGCGAGCGGGAGCGCGCGGTGGTGGACTGGAACGACACCTTCGCGGAGGTGCCGGTGCGCTCCGGCGTGCACGCCCTCTTCGAGGACAGCGTGCGCAGGAGCCCGGACGCGGTGGCGGTGCGCTTCGGGGATGCGCACCTGACGTACGCGGAGCTGGAGGCCCGGGCGAACCGGGTGGCCCATGCGCTGAGGGCGCGCGGCGTGACACCGGACACGGCGGTGGGGCTGTGCGTGGACCGCTCGCTGGAGCTGGCGGTGGGGGTGCTGGGCATCCTCAAGTCGGGGGCGGCCTACTGCCCGTTGGATCCGGCCTATCCGCCAGAGCGGCTGGCGCTGATGCTCCAGACGTCGCGCGCGAAGGTGCTCGTCACGCGGCGCTCGCTGGCGTCCGGCCTGCCGGAGGACGGCGTGGAGCGGCTGTTCCTGGAGGACGACCCTGGCACGCCCGCGACAGCGCCCGAGCCCGTGGGAGGGCCGGACACGCTGGCCTACGTCATCTTCACGTCCGGCTCCACGGGCGTGCCCAAGGGCGTGGCGATGCCGCACCGCCCGCTGCTCAACCTCATCCAGTGGCAGGTGCGCCGCTCCGCCGCGCCCCGGGGGCGCACGCTCCAGTTCTCCGCGCTGAGCTTCGACGTGTGCTTCCAGGAGATGCTGCCCACCTTCGCCGCGGGCGGAGAGCTGGTGCTCATGCCGGAGGACACGCGGCGCGACGGCCGGGCCCTGCTCACGCTGATGCGCGCGTATGGCGTGGAGCGCATCTTCCTGCCCTTCGTGGCGCTCCAGCACCTGGCGGAGGTGGCGGACGCGGAAGGGCTGGTGCCCACGTCACTGCGGGAGATCAACACCGCCGGCGAGCAACTGCGGATGACGCCCGCGCTGCGCAGGCTGCTCCACGCGCTGGACGGGTGCGTGCTGGACAACCACTACGGCCCCACGGAGACCCACGCGGCCTCGGCGCACGTGCTCAAGGGAAACCCGGATGCATGGCCGGACCTGCCGCCCATCGGCCGCACCATCACCAACGCGCGGACGTACCTGCTGGACGCGCGCGGCGAGCCGGTGCCGGTGGGCGTCGCGGGCGAGCTGTTCATCGGCGGGGCGGGGCTGGCGCGAGGCTACCTGCACAGGCCGGACCTGACGGCGGAGCGCTTCGTGCCGGATCCGCTGAGCCCGCACCCGGGCGCGCGGATGTACCGCACCGGTGACTTCGCCCGGTACCTGCCGGACGGCACGCTGGAGTTCCTGGGCCGGCGCGACGCGCAGGTGAAGCTGCGCGGCTACCGCATCGAGCTGCCGGAGGTGGAGGCGGCGGTGGCGAAGCTGCCGGGCGTGAAGGACGTGGCGGTGGTGGCCCGTGAGGACTCGGCCCGGGGCAAGCACCTGGTGGCCTACGTGGTGACGCAGCCAGGGGCGGCAGTGGATGGAGGGGAACTCAAGGCGGCGCTTCGCGAGCGGCTGCCGGAGTACATGGTGCCTGCGGCCTTCGTGCTGCTGGAGGCGTTCCCGCTCACGCCCAGCGGCAAGCTGGACCGCCGCGCCCTGCCGGCCCCGGACGACGACGCGGAAGCAGCCCGGGACTTCGTGGCCCCGCGCACGCCGATGGAGACGGAGGTGGCGGCCGTCTTCGCCTCGCTGCTGCAACTGCCGCGCGTGGGCGCGCACGGCCACTTCTTCGAGCTCGGAGGCCACTCGCTCCTGGCGACGCAGGTGACGTCGCGGCTGCGCGACCGGCTCCAGGTGGACCTGCCCGTGCGCGCGCTGTTCGCCTTCCCCACCGTGGAGGAATTGGCGGAGCACCTCGCCTCGCTGAAGCCGGAGGTGGGTCAGGGCGCGGAGCCGCCGCTCCTGCCGCGCCCACTTGGAGAGACCCCGCCCCTGTCCTTCGCGCAGGCGCGCCTGTGGTTCCTCACCCGGATGGATCCGGACGGGTTCTCGTACAACCTGCCCTGGTTCACGCGCTGGACGGGCCCCCTGGACGCGGACGCGTTGCAGCGGAGTCTTCAGCGTCTGGTCCAGCGTCACGAGGCGCTGCGCACGACCTTCGTGGAGCACCAGGGCCAGCCGGTGCAGCGCATTGCTCCGGCGCTGGACCTGCCCCTGCGCCGCGAACAGGTGACCTCGCCGGAGGCACTTACGCTCCGGACAGAAGACATTGCTTCGCCGCTGTTCGTACCTCTCCATCGCGAGCAGGTGACCTCGTCAGAAGCGCTCATGCGTCGGGCGGAGGCGGAGGTGCGCCGTCCGTTCGACCTCGCCGAAGGTCCCCTGCTGCGCGCGACGCTGGTGCGCGTGGGTGACGGGGACCATGCCCTGCTCATCACGCTGCACCACATCATCTGCGACGGCTGGTCGCTGGGTGTGATGGAGCGCGAGCTGACGGCGCTCTACCGCGAGGAAACGGGTGGATCCGCGGCGGAGCTTCCCGCGCTGCCCCTCCAGCCTGCGGACTTCGCGCGCTGGCAGCGCCTGGCGTGGGTCGGATCGACGGTGGATGAGCGGCTCGGATGGTGGAAGGCCCGACTCCAGGATGCGCCTCCTGCCCTGATGCTGCCCACGGACCTGCCGCGTCCGGCGGTGCAGACCTTCGAGGGCGCGCACCTCGCATGGAAGGCCTCGCCCGCGCTGTCCCGGGCCGTGGAGGCCCTGGGCCAGCGCCACGGCGTGACGCCCTTCATGTTGCTGCTGGCGGGCTTCCACGCCCTGCTCTCCCGCTACAGCGGGCAGGACGACCTCGTCATCGGCGCGCCGCTCGCGGGCCGTCAGCGGCAGGAACTGGAGGGGCTCGTCGGCTTCTTCATCAACACGGTGCCCTTGCGGCTCACCGCGACCCGGGACACGAGCTTCCACGACCTGGTGGTGCTCGCGCGCGACGTGACGCTGGAGTCGTTCGCCCACCAGGACCTGCCCTTCGAGCAGCTGGTGAACGCGCTCCAGCCCGAGCGCGACTCCAGCCGCGCGCCGCTGTTCCAGGTGATGTTCGTCCTGCAGAACGCCGGAGGTGCTCCAGCGCGGGCCCTGCCGGATCTGGCCGTGGAGCCGCTGGATGTGGAGACGGGGATGTCGAAGTTCGACCTCACCCTCTTCGCGCAGGAAGCCCAGGAGGGCCTGGGCTTCCTCTGGGAGTACAACACCGCCCTCTTCGAGGAGGCGACGGTGGCGCGCATGGCCGCGCACTACACGCGCCTGCTGGAGGCCGCCGTCTCCGACTTCGAACGGCCCCTCTCCCGCATCCCGCTGCTCTCCGAGGACGAGCGCCAGCAGTTGCTGGTGTCCTGGAATGACACCCAAGCGGATTATCCGCGCGATGCGTCCCTGCCCTCCCTCTTCGAAGCGCAGGCCGCGCGCGCGCCGCACGCCATCGCGGTGGCGTTTGAAGGCAGTCACCTGACGTACGCGGAGCTGGACGCACGCGCGAACCAGCTCGCGCATCACCTGCGGGGGCTGGGCGTGGGCGCAGGCACCCCGGTGGGCCTGTGCACCGGCCGCTCGCTGGAGATGGTGGTGGCCACGCTGGCCATCCTCAAGGCCGGTGGCGCCTACGTCCCGTTGGACCCGTCCTACCCTGCAGAGCGCCTCCTCTTCATGGCCCGGGACACGCGGCTGCCGGTGCTGCTCGTGCAGCCGGGGCAGGAAGAGAAGCTCGCGGCCTTGGAGGCGCGGGTGGTGGTACTGGAGCCGTCGTGGCATCCGTTCGCGCGGGAGTCCACGCAGGCGCCGCGCATCCACGTGCCTCCCGAGGCGCTGGCCTACGTCATGTACACGTCCGGCAGCACCGGCCGTCCCAAGGGCGTGTGCATCCCGCATCGGGGCGTGGTGCGGCTGGTGACGGGCGCGAACTACGCCCGGTTCGGGCCGGAGGAGGTGCTCCTCCAACTGGCGCCCATCTCCTTCGACGCGGCGACGCTGGAGCTGTGGGGCGCGCTGCTGCACGGCGCGAAGCTGGTCGTCTTCCCGGCGCACCCGCCGGCACTGGAGGAACTGGGTGCGACGCTGGAGCGCGAGGGCATCACCACGCTGTTCCTCACCACGGCGCTGTTCGAGCAGATGGTGATGGCGCAGCCCCGCGCGCTCGCGAGCGTGCGGCAGGTGTTGACGGGCGGAGACGTGATGTCCCCGGTGGCCGCGCGGAGACTTCTGGAAGAGGGCCAGCTCATCGTCAACGCCTACGGCCCCACGGAGAACACGACCCTCTCCACCGCGCACCGGCTGACCGTCCCCGCGGATGCGCGAGCCCCCATTCCCATTGGCCAGCCCATCGCCAACTCGCAGGCCTACGTGCTGGACGCGCTGGGCGCCCCGGCCCCCGTGGGTGTGGCGGGTGAGCTGTACGTGGGAGGTGCTGGTCTGGCGTGGGGATACCTGCACCAGCCCGCGCTGACGGCGGAGCGCTTCGTTCCGCATCCGTTCAGCACCACGCCAGGAGCGCGGCTGTATCGCACGGGAGACCGCGCGAGGTGGCGCGCGGACGGCGTGCTCGATTTCCTCGGCCGGAACGATTCGCAGGTGAAGGTGCGCGGCTTCCGCATCGAGCCGGGAGAAATCGAAACCGCCCTCAAGGACTCGGAGGGCGTCACGGACGCGGTCATCGTCGTGCGCGAGGACGTCCCAGGCGACAAGCGCCTGGTGGCCTACGTCGTCGGCGCGGAGGTGGAGCAAGTCGCGCTGCGCACCCGCCTCGTCGCGAAGCTGCCGGGGCACATGGTGCCCTCCGCCATCGTGAAGCTGGAGCGGCTGCCGCTCACGCCTTCGGGCAAGGTGGACCGCAAGGCACTGCCCGCACCCGACGCGAGCGGGCGCAAGGACACCTACGTCGCGCCGAGAGAGGGCTGGGAGTCCCTGGTCGCGGAGCTGTGGGCGCCCCTCTTGAACGTGAGCCGCGTGGGCGCGCACGACAACTTCTTCGAGCTGGGAGGCCACTCGCTCCTGGCCACGCGCGTGGTGTCGCGCCTGCGGGACGTGCTCCAGCAGGACGTCCCCGTGCGCCTGCTCTTCGAAGCACCCACGGTGGCAAGGTTCGCCGAGCGCCTGGATGCATTGAAGAAGGGAGGGCATGGGCCGCCGACGCCCCCCATCGTCGAGGTGTCGCGCGAGCAGCCGCTGCCGCTGTCCTTCGCGCAGCAGCGGCTGTGGTTCCTCGCGCGGCTGGATCCGGAAGGGTACGCGTACAACGTGCCCTTCTTCTTCCAGTTGGAGGGGCCACTGGATGCCCGCGCGCTGGAGGCCGCGCTGGAGGCGCTCGTCCAGCGCCACGAAGCCCTGCGCACCACCTTCTCCGAAGCGCACGGCCAGCCCGTGCAGCACATCCGTGTGCATCAGCCCCTGACGCTCGCGCTGGAGGAGGCCTCGGAGGATGCGCTCCGTCAGCGTGCGGAAGCGGAGGTGCGCAAGCCCTTCGACCTGGAGCATGGCCCTCTCGTGCGTGCCACGCTGGTGCGCACCGCGCCGGAGCGTCACACGCTGCTGCTGGTCATGCACCACATCGTCTGTGACTTCTGGTCCATCGACATCCTGGTGCGTGAGCTCAAGGCCCTCTATGCCGCCAGCCTGCGGCACGACTCCCCGGCCCTGCCCCAGCTTCCCGTGCAGTACCCGGACTTCGCTGCCTGGCAGCGGCAGGTGATGCAGGGGGAAACCCTGGAGGCGCAGCGCGCGTGGTGGAAGCAGCACCTGGACGGCGCGCCGCCCACATTGGACCTGCCCACGGACCGGCCGCGTCCGCCCGTGCAGTCCTTCAAGGGCCTCCAGTTCTCACGCCCACTGCCTGCATCCCTCCCCGCCGCCCTCCAGTCGCTGGCACGCGATGCGGGCGTCACGCCCTTCATGCTGCTGCTCGCGGGCTTCCACGCGCTGCTCGCCCGTCACAGCGGACAGGAGGACATCGTCGTCGGAACGCCCATCGCCGGGCGTGGCCGTCGCGAAGTGGAGAACCTCATCGGCTTCTTCACCAACACCCTCGCCCTTCGCGTGGACGCCTCCGGCGCGGAGAGCTTCCGCGCGCTGCTGGGCCGCGTTCGCGAGGCCTGCCTCGGTGCCTACGCCCACCAGGACATGCCCTTCGAACAGCTCGTCGATGCGCTCGTCCCCTCGCGCGACCTGAGCCGTTCGCCGCTGTTCCAGGTGATGTTCGTCTTCCAGAACGCCGGAGCCCCCTGGGAGCTGCCCGGTGTCTCCGTGCGGGCACTGACCTTCGAGCCCGGCATGGCCAAGTTCGACCTCACCCTCTTCGTGCGCGAGTCGCCCGAAGGCTGGTCGAGCGCCTGGGAGTACAACACCGCCCTCTTCGACGAGGACACGGTCGCGCGCTTCGCGGACCACTACACCCAGCTCCTCGAAAGCGCGCTCGCGGCACCGGATGCCCCGCTGGCCACGCTGCCCCTGCTCACCGCAGCGGAGCAACGGCAGCTCGCGCAATGGACGCTCCAGTCAGTGCCCTACCCCGCCGTGCCTGACGTCCATGCCTTCTTCGAGGCCACGGCCACGCGCACGCCGGACGCCATCGCGGTGCGCTTCGGTGAGCAGGCACTCACCTACGGGGAGCTGGAGCGCCGCTCCAACCAGCTCGCGCACCACCTGCGCCGGCACGGTGTGACCGCTGACGTCCGCGTGGGCATCCATCTGCACCGCTCGCTGGAGCTGGCCGTGGCCGTGCTGGGAACGCTCAAGGCAGGGGGCGCCTACGTCCCGCTGGATCCGGCCTATCCACCGGAGCGGCTCACCGCGATGCTCCAGGCGTCGGGGGCGGCGGTGCTGCTCACGTCGCGTGCGCTGCGCGGCGTCCTGGCCAGCGGCACCGCGCTGTCGCTGGAGCTCGACACGCAGGCGGACCTCCTCGCCCGTGAGTCCGACGCGCGTCCAGACCCCGTGGGCAACGCACAGGCGCTCGCCTACGTCATCTTCACCTCCGGCTCCACTGGCACGCCCAAGGGCATCGCCATGCACCGCGAGGCGCTGGTGAACCTGCTCCACTGGCAGCTGGGGGACTCGGTAGCGCCCGGGGCGCGCACGCTCCAGTTCTCCGCGCTGAGCTTCGACGTGTCCTTCCAGGAGCTGTTCGCGACCTGGGCCGCGGGCGGCGAGCTGGTGCTGCTCACCGACGAGGTCCGCCGCGATGCAAGTCAGCTCCTCGCGCTGCTGGAGGGCGCGGGCATCGAGCGGTTCTTCATGCCCTTCGTCGCGCTCCAGAACCTGGCGGAAGTGGCCGAGCGCGAGGGCACCTTCCCCACGCGCGTCCGGGAGATCATGGTCGCGGGCGAGCAGCTGCGCATGACACCCGCGCTCCGCCGCTTCATGAAGCGCACGGGCGCCGTGCTGCACAACCACTACGGGCCCTCCGAAGCCCACGCGGTGACGTCGCTGTCGCTGAAGGGCGACCCGGCGGCGTGGCCGGACCTGCCCTCCATTGGTAAGCCCCTGAGCAACGTGGCCATCCACGTGCTGGACGCGCACCTGCGCCCGGTGCCACGAGGCGTGACGGGTGAGCTGTACGTGGGCGGCGTCCAGGTCTGCCGCGGCTACCTGGAACAGCCCGGCCTCACCGCCGACCGCTTCATCCCCGACCCGAACAGCCCCACGCCGGGAGGCCGGCTGTACCGCACGGGCGACTGGGCCCGGTTCCTGCCGGACGGCACGCTGGAGTACCTCGGCCGGCGCGACGCGCAGGTGAAGGTGCGTGGCTTCCGCATCGAGCTGGGAGAAATCGAAGCGGCGCTGGCGCAGCACCCGTCGGTGCGGGACTGCATCGTCGACGCGAGGGACGACGGCAGCGGCCAGAAGCGGTTGGTGGCCTGGGTGGTGGGCGCCGCCGGGAAGTCACTGGACGTCGGCGCGCTGCGGAGCTTCCTCCAGCAGCGGCTGCCGGAATACATGGTGCCCGCGCGCTGGGTCCCGCTGGAGCAGTTCCCACTGACGCCCTCGGGCAAGGTGAACCGCAAGGCATTGCCCGCGCCCGAAGGAGGCCGTGAAGCCACGCGGGCCCTGGTGGCGCCCCGGACGCCGCTGGAGCTGCGGCTCGTGCGCATCTGGGAGGAGGTGCTGGGCGTGCATCCCATTGGCGTGCGCGACAACTTCTTCGAACTGGGTGGGCACTCGCTGCTGACCTTGCGGTTGCAGTCCGCCATCCGAGCCGGGCTGGGCCGGCCGCTGCCCGTGGCGGCGCTCTTCCAGAACGCGACCGTGGAGCACCTGGCGGGCCTGCTCCGTGACGACGCCGCGCCGTGGACGCCCCTCGTCGCGATCCAGGAGGGACAGGAAGGCGTGCGTCCCTTCTTCTGCGTCCACGCGGTGGGAGGCAACGTCGCGCCCTACGCGGAGCTGGCACGTGCGTTGGGGCCGAAGCAGCCCTTCTACGGACTCCAGGCCCGCGGCCTGGACGGCGCGGAGCCCCCCTGCGAATCCATTCCGCAGATGGCGGCCCTCTACGTGCGCGCGATACGCGAGGTCCAACCGCACGGCCCCTATCTGCTGGGCGGCTGGTCCATGGGCGGCAGCGTCGCGTGGGAGATGGCCCACCAGCTGCGGCGCGAAGGCGAGACGGTGGCGCTGCTCGCGCTGCTGGACACCTCCGCGAGCCTGCACTCGGGCAACCCGGAGGACGCGAACGCGAAGGCGCGTTTGAGCGCGATGTTCCTGGAGGATCTGCTGCGCGCCTCGGGCCAGCCGCTGCCGCCGAGCGAAGGGCTCTCCCCCCACCAGTGGATGGAGGCGCTGGAGCAGGCCAGCCAGCCCCTGCTCGCGGCGGATCAGCCGCTGCGCGAGATGCGCCACGCATTCGAGGTCCACCTGCACGCGGCCTGGGTCTACGCACCGCCTCCGGCCAGCGGCCCCTTCACCGTGTTCGAAGCGGAGGACTCACGCTGGGACCACGGCTGGGCCGCCTACGCGCCCGGCGGGCTGGACGCGCACCCGGTGCCCGGCGACCACTACTCCTTCCTGAAGCCACCCCACGTCCAGGTGCTGGCCGACAGGCTGCGCGACGCGCTCGCGAAGGCCCAGGAGCCCTGACAGCGGTCACGGGCGCGGGGCGCCTCGAACAAAGACGGACCACCCGATGGGATTGATGGGCACGTAGGCTTCCGCGCCCGGTGTCTCGCGGGTCACGCGGATGAGGTGGGCGCTCCGGGCCCAGTCGCGCTCGGGGCCCCACGACTCGAAGGCCCACCGTGGATAGGCCAGCACCATCACGGCGACGCACAGGCCCGCGGCGAAGAGGGTCCGGAACCTCGCCAGCGCCGCCACCCAGAGGACGACGCCCGCTGGGAGCGCGAACAGCATGTAGCGGTCCTCCACCACGCCTGGATCCCAGAACCTGCCGAACGTGGGGTACTCGGCGGATCCGGAGCGCACGTACCAGGTGAGGGGGATCAACAGGAAGACGCACGCGCAAGCGGCCAGCAGCAACACACGTGGACGCGCGGGCACCCGGCGAAGGCCCAGGACGAGCACGGCGATGAACCCGCACGCCACCAGAATCCGGACCACGAGCGGCCGGCGGAAATAGGACAGCGTCCCTCCGTCGCCCAGCACCGGGTGCAGCACGTAGCGGACGTTGAACGTGTTCCAGAGGTGCTCGGCCATGCGGGAGAGCGGCCAGTGGGCGAAGTCCGAAGCGGGCATGCCGGACTGACGGAAGAGCACCATGTTCACCCCCGCCGGCACCGTCAGCACCACCACGGCCAGCCCCTCCCAGAGCACCTCGCGCAAAGGCCGGCCGTCACGCCACCGCATCACGCCACGCAGGAGGAAGACCGGCGCGAGCAACACGCTCTCGCCCGCGCTCGAAGCCGCCGAGAGCAGCACCACGCCGTCGGCGATTCCCAGCGGCCGTTCCAGGTCCTGGAGCGCCACGAACATGGCCGCGTAGAAGAGGATGGAGTGGAGGTTGGCGAGGTTGCCCGTCACCTCCCAGGTCCCCGGCAGGAAGCAGAACGCCATGGCGGCGAGCACGCGGACGCCGTCATGGGGCACCAGCCAGCGGAAGCGGATCCGCGCGATGAGCGCGAACACCGCCGCGTCGATGGCCAGGATGACGAACGCCAGCCCGAGCGCGAACGCCTCGATGGGCAGGAGCGACAGGCCCCAGGCCAGCAACCGGGGAACGATGTGCAGATAGCCCGCGTAGGGGATGAGCGTGGCGTCCAAGCCGTGCACGAGCGCATCCGACAGGAACACCGCTCCATCCTCCGCCCACAGGTGCGCCTGGAAGAGCCGCGCATGCGAGCGCAGCACCAGCACCGCGAAGCACCACCCCAGCGCCGTCGCATACGGGGCGCGCAGGCGCTCCCATCCCAGGTCGATGGGACGACGGAGCAGCTGTCCCCACCGGGAGAATGAATCAGTCATCGCGGACGCCCCTATACCATCCGCACCGCGCCTGGGACGGCTCCCGGGGCACGGGTCCGGCACCGCGCCGGTCCCGCCTCCCTCGAAGGGGCTACAGCGCTTCCAGCCGGAACTGCTGGCAGTCGTTGTTGGACCAGGTCCACTGCTGGAGCAGCGTGCCGTCACCGCTGCCCTGCTGGCAGCCCGTCACGTCCAGCACCTTGCCGCTGTGGCGCGCCTCCAGCCGGTGGTAGCCGTTGCCCAGCGCCACCGGCTTGAACTGCTGGTTGCTCCCGCCGCCGTAGGACCACTGCTGGAGCCCCGCGCCGTCCGCCGTGCTCACGTCCCGCACGTCCAGCGCCTTGCCGCTGTAGCGCGACACGAAGCGGTAGTAGCCGCTGTCCGTCGCCTCCATCGACCACTGCTGGCTGGTGCCCGTGTGGCAGGCCCACTGGTGGATGGTGGCGCCGTCCGCCGTGCTGGGGCCGTTGATGTCCACGCACCGGCCGGAGGCCTTGTTCACCAGCCGGTACGCCCCCGCGCCGCCCGTGCCCTGCGCCACGGAGTAGATGGCGTTGAGCAGCGACGTGCTCCCGGACGTGTCCTGGGACAGCTCCCAGATCATCACGCCGCCGTTCTGCTTCCCCAGCTGCGTCTTCGCCTGGATGGTCGCGATGCCGTTGTAATAGACGTCCCCCACGTTGTCCTTGTAGGGCGCCTGCGAGTCGCGAGCGACGAGCTCCGAATAGCCCACGTAGCTCGACGGCGAGCGCCCGTAGAACGGCACGCCCAGCACCGCCTTGGACGCCGGCAGCCCGCGCCCCTTCCAGTAGTTCAGCGACTGGACCGCCAGGTCATACGTCGAATGCGGCTGCCCGCCGTCGTACGCCATGATGTTGAGGAAATCGACGTCGCTGAACACGGATGCCTGCACGCCGCCGCCCGTGTAGCCGTTGGCCACCACCGCCGCAGTGAGCAGCTTGCCCCGGCTGTGCATGGCCGTGCCCAGCTCGCGCATCAGCGCCGCGTAGTTGTTCCCCGACGTGCCGGGGTCCGGGTACTCCCAGTCGATGTCCACGCCGTCCAGCCCGGCCGCGTTGACGAAGTTCACCACCGTGTTCACGAACGCCGTGCGCGTGCCCGCGTTGGCCGCCATCTGCTCGAAGGCGCTGTCGTTGCCGTCGTTCCAGCCGCCTACGGCGATGAGCACCTTCACGCCCTGCGCGTGCGCCTGCGTCACCAGCGAGCGCAGCCGCGCGTCAGAGCTGCTCACTCCCGTGAGCCCGCCGGACGCCGTGGGCAGCGCGAACGCGTAGTTGATGTGAGACAGCTTCGAGTACTGCAGCGCATTCACATCCCCCGCCCACGTCGGCAGGTAGCCCACCACCCGCGTCGACAGCGCGGCGGACTCCACCTTCCCCACCGGCTCCCCGGCGACAGGCGCGTCCTCCGGGCCCAAGCAGCCTCCCAACGATGCGAGAAACATGGCGCCCAGCGCCCACGTCCGGATCGGCGTCGAGGTACGAGACACGGCAGACTCCTGCGAAGGGGTTGAACGGGCTTGACCCGTAAAACCCACTAAGCAGCTTTGTCCGGAAGACTCAACGCCTCATCCGCTCAGCAGCACCGTCCGCCACCGCCGCGGTAGCGGGCCTGGAGGCGGTCGTTGAAAAACTCCGCGTAGGTCATCACCGGCCTGTCCGGATGGTGACGGCGCATGTGGGCGACGTAGGTGTCGTAATCCGGCACGCCAATCATCGACCGCGCGGTGCGCACGGCCTGCCGCCAGCCGTGCTGGAGCGCCTGAACGAAGCCACGCATCACGGCTTCACCGGGACGGCAGCGGCGGCCACGTAGGGTGTCTCGTGCGACGTGGGCACCGGTGAGCGGCGCGCCAGGAGCGCGGAGCGCAGGCCGAAGAGGACCGTCGCCACCACCACCACCATGAAGAACAGGGTGAGGCCGGCATCCAGGTAGTCGTTGCGGATGATGGCCTCCATCTCCTCCACGGACTTCGCGGGGGCGATGAGACGCCCTTCGGCCACCGCCTGGGAGAAGGCCCGCGCGTGGGCCACGAAGCTCACGCGCACGTCGCCGCCGAACACCTTCTGGAAGCCGGCGGTGAGCGTGCACAGCACCAGCCACGCGGCGGGGATGCCGGGCACCCAGACGTAGCGCTCGCGCTTCATCTTCACCAGCGTCACGCAGCCCAGCGTGAGCGCCACCGCGGCGAGCATCTGGTTGGCGATGCCGAACAGCGGCCACAGCGTGTTGATGCCACCCAGCGGATCCACCACGCCCTGGTAGAGGAAGTAGCCCCAGGCGGCCACGCACAGCCCGGTGGCCAGCAGGTTCGCGCCCCAGGACTCCGTGCGCTTGAGCGGCGCGTACACCAGGCCCGCCAGCTCTTGAATCATGAAGCGCCCCACGCGCGTGCCGGCGTCCACGGTGGTGAGGATGAAGAGGGCCTCGAAGAGGATGGCGTAGTGGTACCAGAAGGCCATCATCCCCTTGCCGGACACCAGCCCGTGGAGGATCTGCGCCATGCCCACCGCCAGCGTGGGCGCGCCCCCCGCGCGGGACAGGATGGTCGTCTCACCGATGTCGCGCGCCGTCTGCTCCAGCACCTCCGGGGTGATGACGAAGCCCCACTGGCTGATCGTCGCCGCCGCCTGCGCCGCTTCGGTGCCGATGAGCGCCGCGGGCGAGTTCATGGCGAAGTAGACGCCCGGCTCCAGCACCGACGCGGCGATGAGCGCCATGATGGCCACGAAGGCCTCCATCAGCATGGCGCCGTAACCCACGAGCTTCGCGTCGCCCTCCGTGGCGAGCATCTTCGGCGTGGTGCCGGACGCGATGAGCGAGTGCCATCCGGACACCGCGCCGCACGCGATGGTGATGAAGAGGAACGGGAAGAGGCTGCCGGAGAACACCGGCCCGGAGCCGTCCACGAACCGCGTCACCGCCGGCATCTTCATGTGCGGCGCCGCCAGCACGATGCCCACCGCCAAGAGCAGCACGGTGCCAATCTTCAGGAAGGTGGACAGGTAGTCGCGCGGCGCGAGCAAGAGCCACACCGGCAGCACCGCCGCGCAGAACCCATAGCCGATGAGCAGCCACGCCAGCGTGCGGCTGTCGAAGGTGAACCAGGGGCCCCAGGTGGCGGACTCGGAGACCTGACCGCCCAGCCAGATGCTGAGCATCAGGAGCACGAAGCCGACGATGGACACCTCCAGCACCTTGCCGGGCCGCACGTAGCGCAGGTACAGGCCCATGGCCACCGCGATGGGGATGGTCATCGCCACGGTGAAGGTGCCCCAGGGGCTGTGCGTCAGCGCCTTCACCACGACCAGCGCCAGCACCGCGAGGATGATCATCATGATCATCAGCACGCCCACCATGGCCGTCACGCCGGCCGCGGGCCCCAGCTCCATGCGCACCATGTCGCCCAGCGACTTGCCGTCGCGGCGCACGGACAGGAACAGCGTCACGAAGTCCTGCACCGCGCCAGCCACCACCACGCCCGCGAGAATCCAGAGCGTGCCGGGCAGATAGCCCATCTGCGCCGCCAGCACCGGGCCCACCAGCGGCCCCGCGCCCGCGATGGCCGCGAAGTGGTGGCCGAACACGACCCACCGGTCCGTGGGCACGTAGTCCAGGCCGTCGTTGCGGCGCTCGGCGGGGGTGGCGCGCGAGGGGTCCACCTGGAGCGCTTTTTCGGCAATGAAGCGGCCGTAGAAACGATATCCCAGCATGAAGACCGCGACCGAGGCGACCACCAGCCAGATGGCACTGATGGACTCTCCCCGGTGCAGCGCCACCACGCCCAGACAGAAGGCCCCTGCCAACGCCAGGGCCACCCATCCCAACTTCCGAGCGACTCCACCCATGATGTCTCCCATCAGCGGGCAGGCCACCCCCACCCCGCGCGAGGTTTATAGCGCACGCCCCGCATCCCCCCGTCCCGCTCGCGGCCGGGTGTCGGGTGGTGGAGGAAGTTGGCGCGATGCCGTTCTCCTCGTCCTCTCGGGCCTGCTTGCCGCGTGCGCCACGCCGCACGCCACGCCGAAGGCCAGCGCCTCGGACGCATATGGCGTGTGGCGCTCGCGCGGGTATGGCTGGCTGCTCTCGGTGACGCCGGAGGGCCTGCGCCTGCATCACGAGACGGCGGCGGGGTGCTATCCGGATCCGGCTTCGTCGGCGGAGCTCATGGAGATGTTCGGGGTGCGGGAGCCGGGACCCTCGGCGGACGTCCGGGACTTCCTCGCCGGGCCTGGGGAGACGCGCTACCGCTTCGACCGGCTGGCCGCCCTGCCCGCCCGCTGCGACACGCCGCATGTGTGGAGCGCGCTGGAGCTGTTCGACGTGTTCCGGGCGACCTTCGCGGAGCACTACGCCTCCTTCCCCCAGCGCGACCCGGACTGGCTGGCCCGCCTGGACGCGCAGCGCTCGCGGGTGACGCCGGGCATGGACGGCCGCGCGCTGTTCACCCTCTTCGCGGACGCGCTCCGTTCGTTGAACGATGCGCACGTGGAGCTGATCGCGGGCGACGCGGACTCGGACGCGTTGACGTACGAGCCCCGCCCCACGGGCACCTTCGCCATGCTGGAGCAGGCAGCCGCCGCGACGGCTCGTCCCGAGCGCGAGGTGCAGCGCGAATGGATGCGCGCCTACCGCGACGGCATCCTCCAGACCGTGCTGCGCGGCGAGGGACACCACGTCGGAAACCAGCGCGCCCTCTGGGGCTTCGCCGCGCCCCGCGTCGGCTACCTCAACCTCCTGACGATGGGCGGCTTCGTCGCCGGGGAGGAAGGCAAGACGCCCACGCTGGCCCAGGAGCTGGCCGCGCTGGAGCCGGTGCTGGACGAGGCGCTGACAACCTTCGCGGGTGCGAACGCGGTCATCCTGGACGTGAGCAACAACCGGGGCGGCTACGACGCCATGGCTCGTGCCGTCGCGGAGCGCTTCACGGCTCGACCCCGGCGCGCGTATTCCAAGTGGGCGACGGGCGCGAAGGACGTTCCGCCGCAGGAGTTCACGCTCCAGCCCTCGTCGCGTCCGTCCTTCCACGGGCCCGTGTACGTGGTGACCAGCGACATCACGGTGAGCGCGGGCGAGGTCCTCACGCTGGCCCTGCGAGCGCTGCCGAACGTCGTCCACGTGGGCACGGCCACGCGAGGCGCGTTCTCCGACATGCTCGTCAAGCCACTGCCCAACGGATGGACGGTGCACCTGTCGAACGAGCACTACGCCGACGCGCAGGGCCAGGACCACGAGGCCCGGGGCCTGCCACCCCAGCGTCCGCTGGACGTCTTCAACGGCGAAGGCATGTGGCACTCGCACGCGCGCGCCATCCGTGCGCTGGCGGACTCGCTGGTGCCCCCGGAGGCGAAGCCCACGCCGTAGGAAGCAGGCAGCCTGTCACGTCGTGCCTGCAGGGACGGGACGACCTACCTCTCATGCGGAAGCCTTCACCGCCGTTCCAAGAGGAGCACGTCCGATGCCGACCCGTTCCCCCACTCGCAAGAGCGTCACGCGCACGCGGCGCCTGAAGGACCCGAAGGGCGGCCTCACCGCCGCGGGCCGCGAGTGGTTCCACGAGAAGGAGGGCGCGAACCTCAAGCCCGGCGTGAAGGGCAAGGCGGACACGCCGGAGAAGATGCGCCGCAAAGGCAGCTTCCTGCGCCGCCACTTCGCGCACCCTCGCGGACCCATGGTGGATGACCAGGGGAAGCCCACGCGCCTCGCCCTGTCCGCCCGAGCCTGGGGTGAGCCCGTGCCGAAGGACAACGCTGGCGCGAAGCGGCTCGCCACCAAGGGCACGAAGCTCCTGGAGCGCTACCACGCGTCGCAGGAGCGCGCGAAGCCCGCCGCCAAACGCTCCGGCGCCAAGAAGACGCGGACCGCCGTGGCGGCCCGCCGTGCCACGGCGAAGAAGCGCGCGCCTGTCACCGCGAGGAAGACCGCGACCCGGAAGCGCGCGAAGAAGTCCTGAGCCTCGCGATTCACCTCAAGGCCGAAGCGTGAGTGGCGCGACCGTCCGGGGAAGCGTGACGTAGTCCGACGGTTCGAAGTGCTCCACCCGGTGGCGGAAGGCCGTGCTGGAGCCGGGCCAGAGGGCGGAGTTGCGCCCCGAGGCATCCATGTACCAGCTCCGGCACCCGCCCTGGTTCCATACGGAGCGGGACAGCCGCGCCTCCAGGTCGCGCATGAAGGCGTCCTGGGCTCGTGGATCCGGCTCCACGGCGACGGCGCCCCGGGCCTCCAGGTAGCGCAGCGCGCCCAGCACGTGCTCCACCTGGGCCTCCATCATCAACAGCACGGAGGTGTGGCCCAGGGTGGTGTGGGGCCCCTCCAGGAGGAAGAGGTTGGGGAAGCCGCTCACGGTGGTGCCCAGGAAGGCCCGGGGACTGCCCGCCCACACCTGAGAGAGCGTCCGGCCGTCCCAGCCCTGGATGTGGTGCCCCAGGGGCATGTCCGTCGCCTGGAAGCCGGTGCCGAAGATGAGCGTGTCCACCGGATGGACGGCGCCATCTCCGGTGACGACCGCGTCCTCGCGCACCTCGCGGATGGACGCGGTGACGACCTCCACGTTCGGGCGCGTGAGGGCCGGCAGGTAGTCGTCGGAGACGAGGATGCGCTTGCACCCCATCGTGTACCGGGGCGTGAGCCGGTCACGGAGCGACGGGTCCTTCACCCCCTTCAGCATGTGCCAGAGCACCCATCGCTGGGCGAGCCGGAAGATCCACGGGTGCTGGAAGCCCAGGGCCAGGCTGTCGCGCAGGATGCGCAGCGCCTCACGCAGAAGCCACCGCGCGCCCGGCACCCACCGGTACAGGGCCTTTCGCAGGGGGCTGTTGGGCTTGTCGCCCCGGGGCAACACCCACGCGGGCGTGCGCTGGAAGAGGACGAGCCGGCCCACCTCCGGCTGGATGGCCGGCACGATCTGCGCCGCCGACGCGCCCGTGCCCACCACGCCCACCTGACGTCCGGCCAGCGCGTAGCTCACATCCCACCGCGCCGAGTGCATCACCTTGCCCCGGAAGCGCTCCAGGCCGGGCAGGGGTGGAATCACGGGCTCGCTCAAGGTGCCTACCGCGACCACGAGCGCGTCCGCGGTGAGGACGCCGTGGGACGTCTCCAGCACCCAGCGCCGCGTCGTCACGTCCCACTTCGCGCAGAGGACCGCGTGCCCGAAGCGCAGGAAGGACTCCAACCGGAACCGCCGCACGCAGTCACGCAGGTACGCCTGGATCTCCCAGCCCGGTGAGTAGACGCGCGACCAGCCGAGGTTCGGCGCGAAGGAGAACGAATAGAGCAGCGACTGCACGTCGCACGCGCAGCCGGGATAGACGTTGTCCCGCCAGACGCCGCCCACGTCGCCCGCGCGCTCCAGGATGACGAAGTCGTCGATGCCTTCCTGCCTCAGCCGGATGGCCATGCCCAGCCCGGCGAAGCCCGCGCCCACGATGGCGATGCGCACGTGCCGCGGAAGACGGGAAGACACCGGACGGACCTCCTGGAAGCGCCAGGGCACGGAGCCCCTGACCTTCATGCTGTGCACATTCCACCCGGCTCAGCCCGCCGGGTCGAGGGGCCGGCCCTCGCGCGTCCCCTGCCTCGCGCGTCAGGCCCCCACCACTTCCGCGCGGGTGATGCGGTCCAGCCGGAAGTGGCGCCGCTCTCCGGACGCGAGGTCCACCGCGTCCAGCCGCGTCTCGTGCCGGTCCATCACCACGGACTCGATGCGCACCTCGCGCACCGTCTCCAGGAAGTTGCCGTCCACGTAGGTGATGCGCAGCGGCTGCCGCTCGAACCACGCGCGCTCCAGGGCCTCGCGCACGGGCTTGCGCGTGGGCAGCGACGGCACGCCCAGGAACGTCAGCTCGCGCAGCCGGTCCAGGAGTTCCCGCTGCGCGGACGTGGACAGCGCCGAGCGCACCTTGTCGAGCGCCGACTCCAGCGTCCCCGTGAAGGGCAACAGCCGCATGCCGATGGCGAAGCGCCCCAGCGCCACCACGAGCGCCGCCTCGCGCGCCGTGAAGTTCACCGGGGGCAGGCTGTAGCCCCGGTCCAGCGCATAGCCGCCGCCCCGGCCCCGCTCCGCGCCCACCGGCAGCGCCGCGGCGCGCAACGCGTCCAGGTCCCGGTAGATGGTCCGCACCGTCACGCTGAAGCGCTCCGCCAGCACCTCCGCGGTGACGCCGGTGCGGCGGCCCCTGAGGTATTCGGCGAGGGCGAAGAGTCGCTCGGTGCGCTGCATGACGGTGAATCCTGACATACCGCTGTCAGCCGGGGGCCTCAAGCTGGCGCAAGAGCACCCGCGATGCGAAGCCCTTCCGACAGCGCCACGCCGCTCCTGTCCGCCCACCCTTGCGAAGCGGGCCCCCGCGCGCCTATGAGCGCCAGGAGCAGCGCCCGCGCGCCGCGCCTTCCGTCCCCCGAGTCCCCGCCCATGGTCCCGCCACCCCATCCGCTGGAGGACGAGTGGTTGTGGGGATGGGACCCCACGCCGGGCATCGTGTCCGTGTGGGCGGAGCCGGACGGGCGCGCCTTCATCTGGAAGCGGCAGCCGGGCACGCACGCGCGGCTGCGCGAGGACGCGAGGTACCGGCCCTGGGTGCTGCTCGCGTCGCTCCAGGACCTGGAGCACCTGGGGGACGCGCTCCGCCCGGAAGGCCTGCCGCCGGTACCGCCCGTGCCAGGAGCCGTGACGTACCGGGAGCTGGAGGGGCCCGGCGCGCTGCGCTTCCTCGTCAGCGCGGAGGACGGCCGCGCGCTGGCGTCCGCGGTGCTCAAGGGCGCATCGAAGCGGTTGGACCAACGCGTGGGCCACCTGCGCGACCTGGGCCCGGCCGCGGCGCTGGCGCTGCCTCCGGAGGAGCAGTACCTGGTGGCCACCGGCCGCACGTACTTCCGCGACCTGGTCTTCGACGACCTGCGAAGGCTCCAGTTCGACCTGGAGACCACCGGCCTGGATCCATCCCGGGACCGCATCTTCCTCGTGGCGCTGAGGGACCCGGACGGCCGCTCGGAGACGCTGGAGGTGACGGCGGACGGCGACGCGGGCGAGGCGGACCTCCTGCGCCGGCTGGTCGCGCGCATCCGCGAGGCCGACCCCGACGTGGTGGAGAACCACAACCTGCACGGCTTCGACCTGCCCTTCCTGGACCAGCGCGCGAAGCGGCTGAACGTGCCGCTGGCGCTGGGCCGCGCGGGGCTGCCGGGCCTGCGCCACCGCCCCTCCGCGAGGGGCGCCGCGCTGAACCGGGGGCCCGGAGGCCGTGACGCGGACGCCATGCGCCGCGCGCGCTACACCGTCCCCGGCCGCGAGTTCATCGACACGCTGGACGCCGTGCGCCGCCACGACTTCGCCGCCCGCGACCTGCCCGGCCACGGACTCAAGGCGGTGGCGCGGCACCTGGGCCTGTCCGGGCCGGACCGCGAGCTCATCCCCGGCGCGCGCATCCACGAGGTCTTCCTGAAGGACCCGGAGCGCGTGCGCCGCTACGCGCGAGAGGACGTGACGGAGGCCGCGGGGCTGGCGCACCTCTTGGGCGGCGCGGCGTTCGCGCTCGCGCGCATGGCCCCCCGGCGCTACGAGCGGCTGGCGGACGCGGGCCCGGCGACGGGCGTGTTGGATCCGCTGATGGTGCGCGCCTACGTGCGCTCGGGCGCGGCGCTGCCGGCGCACGAATCCGGCGACGGCACGTCCCACAGCGGCGCGGCGCTGCACCTGTTCGCCACCGGCGTCGCGCGCCACATCGTGAAGGCGGACGTGGCCAGCCTCTACCCGTCGCTGATGCGCCAGTACCGCATCGGGCCGAAGCGCGACCGGCTGAACGCGCTGCTCGCGATGGTGGACCGGCTGGTGGATCAGCGCCTGGACGCGAAGGCCCGGGCGAAGAAGGCCCCGCCCGGCTCCGCGGAGCGCCACACGCACGAAGCCATCTCCGCGGCGATGAAGATCCTGATCAACTCCGCCTACGGCTACCTGGGCGCGGTGGGCCTCACCCGCTTCTCGGACGTGCACGCCGCCAACGAGGTGACGCGGCGCGGACGCGAGCTCCTGGGCCTGATGTGCCGCGAGCTGGCGCACCGGGGCGTGACGCTGCTGGAGGCCGACACGGACGGCGTCTACTTCGCGGTGCCGGAGGCCTGGACGGAGACCGACGAGCGCCGCGTGGTGTCGGAGGTCGCGGCCCTGCTGCCGCCGCGCGTGAAGCTGGAGTTCGACGGGCGCTACGCCGCCATGCTGTCGCACGAACCAAAGAACTACGCGCTCCAGCCCTACGCCGGGCCGCTGCTCCTGCGCGGCGTGGCCTTCCGCTCCAGCCGCGCGGAGCCCTATGGCGAGGACTTCCTGCGCCGCGCCCTCCAGCACCTCCTGGCCGGCGACGTGCGCGCCGTACGCGACACGTACGTGGACGCGGTGATGGCGCTCCGGCGGCGGCAGGTGCCCACCTTCGAGGTCTCCGCGCAGGTGCGGCTGACCAAGTCCCCCTCTCAGTACCTGGCCACGCGCAAGCAGCGCCGGGAGCTGCCCTACGAAGCACTGCTCACGAACGGCCGCGAGCACTGGTCCCTGGGCGAGCGTGTACGCATCTACCGCGCCACCGGCGGCCGCGCGGGCCTGCTCCCGGAAGCGCTCACCGAGGACGGAGAGCCCGCCCCGCGCCCCGCTCCGGGCGAGCCCACGGGCGACGACGCGCGCGACTACGACGTCGAGTACTACGTGCGCCTGCTCAAGGACTCGTTCGCGGCCCGGCTCGCGCGGGGCCTGGCCCCGGAGGACTTCGCGACGGTGTTCGCGGACCCCGACCAGCCCTCCCTCTTCACCCCGTCCCTCGCGGACGCGCGGCCCGTGCTCACCGTCGTGAGAGCGCCCCGGGGCCCGGAGTTCGGTGAGGACGCGCAGGTGGTTGGAGCCCCGCCCTTCTCACCGTGACTGGAACCCTGCCGTGTCCCGGTTCGTCCGGGAGTCAGTGGGAGGCTTCTGCTACGTTGCGTCAACTTCGATGGTCTTCTCGTTGATGAAGCGTCTCCCGCCGCGCGCGCTGGTGGTTCCCGGCACCGTGGCCCTGCTGCTCCTGCTTCCCTGGCTCATCTACTGGAGCGCGGTCATCCACCGGTATGGCCTGCGTGACGACTACGCCATCCTGCGCGAGGCGCGCGAGGAGCCGGGGAAGATCCTCCGCGTCTGTGCGTCTCAGGGCCGCCCGCTCTACGGCTGGATGTTGGAGCTGTCCGCGAAGGCGGCCGGCGGCATCGACGGGCTGATGGGGCTGCGCCTCATGGGCGTGGCGGGCCTGGGGGTGCTCGCGGCGGCGGTGTTCCTGCTCTTGCGCAAGGAGGGCTGGAGGCCGGGCTCCGCCGCGCTGCTGGCGGGGTTCCTCACGGTGACGCCATCCGCGCAGGTCATCGCCAACTGGAGCATCTGCTGGCCGCAGGCCCTGGCGCTGATGCTGGGCCTGGGCGCGTTCGCCTTCGCCCGCCGCGCCATCGGTCCGCCGGGCGCGGAGGCACAGGTCCGGTGGCCGTACGCGCTGGCGGCGGTGGGCACCATGGCCAGCGCGACGCTCATCTATCAGGTGAGCGGCCTGTTCTCCGCGGTGCTGCTGGCGGCCTCGCTGGTGGTGCACCGCGACGTGTCACTGAAGGACACCGCGCGCTGGATGCTCAAGCACCTGCTGGTGATGGGCGCGGGCCTGGCGCTCGCGTACGCCGTCACCCAGGTGCTGTTCAAGACGGGCGTCTTTCCGCCTTCACCCCGGCTCAGCTTCGAGAAGCACTGGGTGGACAAGACCGTCTGGGCGCTCACCCACGTGTTCCCCAACGCGCTCGCGCTGTCCGCGCTCAACGAGGCGCCGGTGGGCGACATGGACGGCTACCGGGCCATGGTGGTGCTGACGCTGACGCTCCTGGGCATGGGCATCGCGGTGGAGGGGCGCCGCTCGGGGCTTGGGGGCGTGGGGCGCTGGCTGCTGGCGCTGGTGACGCTGTCGGGCGCGGCGTACTCGGTGAGCTTCCTCGCCGGGGAGCGGTGGCCCACCTACCGCACGCTCAACGCGCTCACGGGCGTCTGGGCCGTGTTCTTCGCCGCGTCGCTGGTGAACCTGGGCACCATCTGGCCCAGGCATGGCCCGCGCATGGCCACGGGCCTGCTCACCGCGTTCGTGGCCTTCAGCGCCCTGCTCGCGCACGAGCAGTCGCTGGAGCTGTTCGCCCTGCCCCAGGGCCGGGAGCTGGCGGTGATGGAGCAGGGCGCGAGCCTCGTCGTCCCGGACAGGCAGCCGCGCGTCTTCGTCCTCACCGCGAAGCAGTCGGACTCCACCGCGCCCTTCCACTACCTGGACGAGTTCGGCTCCGTCTCCGTGGACGCGGAGTGGGTGGCCAAGGAGATGCTCAAGGCCCTGGTGAAGGAGCGCTTCCCCCGCGAGCGCGACGTGAGCGGCCTCTACCGCTTCGCCGCCGGCCCCGTCGCCCCGGAGCCGCGCAACTACGACATCCTCATCGACATGCGCCGCCAGCACGTGAGCGCCGTGAGCCCCATCCTCCAGAAGCCCCGCTAGCGCCCCGCGCGGCAGGGGAATCTCAGGGAAATCCCTGATGCGTGCGCTCGGCTCCCACCCGGATTTCCGGGGAGATTCACGCGTCCGCGAGCAACCGGCACGGGCCGGTGCAGGATCGCTCCCACCGGCGGCGTGAATCCGGGTAATGAATCGAGGAGTGAGCTCCACCGCTTCCGCTTCCGCATGTCCCGGGGGCAGCCCCGTCCCGCGTCGCGGAAGCGAGCCCGGCGTCCCGCTGGCGGCAGGAGATGGCCGCTGATGGGCGGTGAACGTCCGGTGCGGCATGACTGGGTGTACCTGGGCGACCACTGGGCGGAAGCCCTGCGCTCTCCCTTGATCCCGGACGTCCTCGTGCACGTCACGGCGTGGCGGGCTCAAGGCCGGCCCTTCGCCGTCGCCCGCCAGGACCTGCCGGACCGGGAGGACGACCTGCGGCTGGGGCTCACCCTGCCCGACCGCCGCCACCTGTCGCTGCACGTGGCGCTGTCCGCCGTGGAGCGCCACCTGCCGCCGCCCACGGTGCAGGAGGTACGCGCCACGGCCCCCGCGGCCTGGGGCCCCGCCCTGGACGACGTCATCGCCCTGGGCAGCGCGCTGGATTTGACGGTGGGTGTGTTCGGTTCGCTGGCCTGGCAGCACCGCTCGGGCGTGCCCTTCTTGCGGCCGCTGTCGGACGTGGACCTGCTGTTCTCCCCCGCGCGCTGGTCGGACGTGGAGCGGCTGCTGTTCGGGCTGGAAGCAGTGTCCCGGCGCCACTCGGTGGTGCGCCTGGACGGCGAGGTGCTGATGCCAGACGGCGGCGCCGTGTCCTGGCGCGAGCTCGCGCTGGAGCCCGAGCGCATCTGGGTCACCGGCCCCCGCGGCGCCAGCCCCCGCACGCTCCGCGAGCTGCGCGGCCTCTTCCCCTCCGAGTCCTGAAACGCGCGGGGGAAGCACGCGCCGCGTGAATATGCGCGCCCGCCGCCACGTCACGCAGGCCACCGTCACAACCCGTTTCCACCGCCCATTTCGAATGACTCGCGGGGCCTTTCACGCACCGCGCGACACACGGGCGCGCCCTCTCCCTGGACAAACCCGGAAGAACGTGAAGGTCGAGGCCCCCTTGCGTCTTTCATCAACAAGAACGTGGGCTTGCAACGAACGCAGGGCAGGCGGCGGGGCGGGCTCCTGGCGCCCGGCCCGCTCGGGCCAGACGCCCAATTGTCACCCTGTGAATGGTTTGGTAAAGGTTGTCTTTGGGGGCGATTGGGGCCTCTCCGTCACAATGATGGGATTCTCCGTACAGCGCTGGGCCGCCTGGGCCCCCGGACTCGTCAATCCTGCTTCCTGGGAAACGTGGCTCGCGACCCCGCATCCGCTCCCCGCGGAAGGCACGCCAGCGCTCGCGGCGATGCCCGCGATGATGCGCCGCCGGGTGGATCGGCTGGGCCGCATCGCGTTGCAGGCGGCCTATGACGCGCACGTGGACGCGCCGGACGCGCCCGTCATCTTCGCATCGCGTTATGGGGACCTGGGCCGCTCGGTGGAGCTGCTCACGCAGCTGGCGCGCTCGGAGCCGCTGTCGCCCACCTCCTTCAGCCTGTCGGTGCACAACGCCATCGGCGCGCTCTACTCCATCGCGCGCGGGGACACGTCCGCCTACGCCGCCATCGCCGCGGGCGAAGAGACGGTGGAGGCCGCGTTCACGGAGGCCTGTGGCCTGCTGTCCGACGGAGTCCCCCGGGTGCTGGTCGTCGTCTATGACGAGCCCGTGCCCACGCCGTGGGAACACTTCTCCCGGGACGTGGCGTTTCCCCACGCATGGGCCTGCCTCCTCTCCGCCAGCACCGGCGCGGACGCCATCCACCTGGACTGCGCGGACAGCGCCCCAGACTCGCCCGTCGCGGCGGCGGAACCGACGGACCTCCCGGCGGACCTGCGTGCCCTGCGCTTCCTCGTTTCCGGCGCCTCGCGGTGGGAGCACGCGGCGGGCGGCCGGTGTTGGCGGTGGGCGCGCCATGCTTGAGAAGCTCGACCGGCCGTGGCGCATCTTCGCCACCGGGTTGTCCTTCGCCACCTTCGGGCTGGGGGGGCTGGCGCTGCGGCTCCTCTACTTCCCGCTGCTCATGCTCTTCGTGCGCGAACCGAAGCGGCAGCAGCGGCTGGCGCGGCTCGCGGTGCACTACACGTTCCGCTTCTTCATCGGCTACATGCGCGCCCTGGGCGTGCTGCGCTACGAGCTGCAAGGCGTGGAGAAGCTGTCGCGCTCCGGGCTGCTCATCCTGGCCAACCACCCGTCGCTCATCGACGTGGTGTTCCTCGTCTCGCTGGTCCCCAACGCGGACTGCGTGGTGAAGGCGAGCCTGGCGAACAACCCGTTCATGCGCGGCCCCATCCGGGCGACGCGCTACCTGTGCAACGACTCCGGGCCCGGGCTCATCCAGGACTGCATCGCGTCCGTGAAGGCCGGCAACAACCTCATCATCTTCCCGGAGGGCTCGCGCACGCCGCTCGACGGGACCATGCAGCTGCAGCGCGGCGCCGCCAACATCGCGGTGCGCGGCCCCTGCGACATCACGCCCGTCATCATCCATTGCGCGCCGCGGGGCCTCACCAAGGGCATGCCCTGGTGGAAGGTGCCGGAGCGGCCCATGCACTACGTCATCCGCGTGGAGGACGACATCCACGTGCCGGCCCAGGACGCGGACGCGGGCGAGGCGGCGAAGGCCGCGCGCCAGCTCACCACCCGTTTGCACGACCATTTCTCCAGGGGGAGCCAGGAACATGTTGGAGCTTGAGCAGGAAATAAAGCGGCTGGTCATCGACACGTTGAACCTCGAGGACCTCAAGCCGGACGACATCGATCCGGCGGCGCCGCTGTTCGTCGAAGGGCTGGGGCTGGACTCCATCGACGCCCTCGAGCTCGGCCTCGCGTTGCAGAAGTCCTATGGCGTCGTGCTGGCGAGCGACTCCAAGGAGAATCGCCGCCACTTCGCAAGTGTTCGGGCGCTCGCGGACTTCGTCAGCACCCACCGCACCCGTTCCTAAGCAGCCCCGTTCAAAACCAAAGCGAGGACTCACCCCATGACCAAGCACGAGCTGTTCGAGCGCCTGAGCGCCATCCTCCAGGAAACCTTCGACATCGAGCCGGCCCGCATCGTCCCGGAGGCGCGGCTGCACGACGACCTCGACATCGACAGCATTGACGCCATCGACCTGCTGGTGCGCCTGAAGCCGGTGACGGGCCAGCGCGTTCCGCCGGAAGTCTTCCGCTCCGTGCGCACCATCCAGGACGTGGTGGACGCGCTGTACGGTCTGCTCGGCAGCGACTCCGCCGCGGCGTGAAGCGTCTGCGTCCGGTGCTGTTGGGGCTCTTGAGCCTCGCCTACCCGCCGCTCGTCTATCTGGGCCTGGGCCACTTCGAGCCCCGCTGGATGGCGCTGCCCCTGGCGGCCATGGCGGTGGTGCGCGCGGTGGCCACGCGGGAGAAGATGTGGCTCGCGGCCGCGGTGGGCGCGCTGGTGCTCGCGGGCTCCAGCATGCTGGGCAACAACGCCCTGCCCCTGAAGCTCTACCCGGTGCTGGTGAACGGGGTGCTCCTCGCCGTCTTCGCCACCAGCCTGGCCTATCCGCCCAGCGTGATTGAGCGGCTGGCGCGGCTTCGGGAGAAGGACCTGCCGCCGTCGGGCGTGGCCTACACGCGCCGGGTGACGCAGGTGTGGTGCGGCTTCTTCGTCTTCAACGGCGCGCTCGCGCTCTCCACGGCGCTCTTCGCGAGCGACGCGACCTGGGCGCTCTACAACGGCCTCATCGCCTACGGCCTCATGGGCCTGCTGTTCGCGGGCGAGTGGGTGGTGCGGCAGCGGGTGCGCGCACGGCACGCCCATGGTTGAGCCGCTCGCGCTCGAAACCCTCCTCGTCCACGGCCGTCCCGCCGGGCACCCCGTGGCCCGGAGCGAGGACGGCGTGCGGGACTTCGGTGCGTTCCGCGCCCGGGTCGCCGGCTGGCGCTCGGCGTTCGCGGCGCACGGCGGCCGGCGCTACGCCCTCTTCACCGAGGACACCTTCGAGTTCGCCGCCGCGCTGCTGGGCGCCTGGCACGCGGGCGTGTGCATCTACCTGCCCGCGGACGCGCGCCCCGCCACGCTGGACGCGCTGAAGGCCCACGTGGACGGCTTCGCGGGCCGGGCCCCCCAGGGCCAGGGGCCGCTCGCGCCCGCGGTGAACGAGGACGGGACCGCCGCCGCGTTCCAGCCGCTGTCGCCCCGGCTCGCCGCGCTGGTCGTCTACACGTCCGGCTCCAGCGGGGAGCCCACCGCCATCCCCAAGCGCCTGTCGCAGCTGTCCAGCGAGGTGGCCACGCTGGGCCGGCTGTTCGACGAGGCCGTGGGGGACGTGCCGGTGCGGGCCACCGTGTCGCACCAGCACATCTACGGCCTGCTGTTCCGGGTGTTGTGGCCGCTGACGTCCGGCCGCCCGTTCGACGCGCACGCCCTGCCCTATCCGGAGGACATCCTGGCCTCGCTCCAGGCCGGCCCCGCCTTGCTGGTGGCGAGCCCCGCGCACCTGAAGCGGCTTCCGGCGACGCTGGACTGGGCGGCCGTGCGCGGGAACCTGCGCGGGCTGTTCTCCTCCGGCGGACCGCTCACCCCCGAAGCGCTCCAGGCCTGCCGCGACCTGCTGGGCCGGGCGCCGGTGGAGGTCTACGGCAGCTCGGAGACAGGCGGCGTCGCGTGGCGCCGGCGCGACACGGACGACAGCGCTTCATGGCGCACGATGCCGGGCGTGGAGGTCCGCGCGGACGAGGACGCGCTCTCCGTCCGCTCCCCCCACCTGGACCTGGCCCCGGGCGGGTGGTTCACCACGGAGGACCGCGCGCGGCCCGTGCCCGGCGGCTTCGAACTGTTGGGGCGCCGCGACCGGCTGCTCAAGCTGGAGGAGAAGCGCGTGTCGCTCTCCGCCATGGAGCGCACGCTGGTGGCCGGAGGCCTGTTGCGCGAGGCCCGGGTGCTGCCCCTCACGGAAGGCCACCGGGTCATCCTGGCGGTGGTGGGGGTGCCGGACGCGGAAGGCTGGCGGCTCCAGGAGTCGGGGGGCAGGCGGTCCCTGAGTCAGGCGCTGCGCGAGAAGCTGGCCCCGCATTTCGAGTCCAGTGCCTTGCCGCGCCGGTTCCGGTATCTGGAGGCCATGCCGGTCAACTCCCAGGGCAAATCCACCGAGGCGGCGCTCGCCGCGCTCTTCGACCCGAAGCGTCCCCCGTTCCGCGTGCTGGAGCGCTCCGACGAGCGCGTGCTGCTGGCGGTGGAGGTCCCCGCGAACTCGCCCTACTTCGAGGGGCACTTCCCGGGCTCGCCCATCCTGCCCGGCGTCGTGCAGGTGGAGTGGTCGCTGCTGCTGGGCCGCGAGCACTTCGCGCTGCCGCCGGACTTCCTCCGGCTGGAGACGCTGAAGTTCCAGCAGGTCATTCCGCCCGGCACGCTGCTGACGCTGGAGCTCACCTGGGCGAAGGAGTCCGGGCGGCTGGGGTTCAAGTTGACGTCGGCCGCGGGCGCTCACGCCAGTGGCCGCATCGTGTTGGGGGGAGGGGCAGGATGAAGGTCTGCGCGGTGATTCCGGTCTACAACCACGGCGAGGCCGTGGGCGCGGTGGTGAAGGCCGTCCGAAGCCACGGGCTGCCCTGCGTGCTGGTGGATGACGGCAGCGAGCCCGGCTGCGCGGCGGTGCTGGACGGCCTGGCGCGCGAGGACAGCGAGCACGTGGAGGTGGTCCGCCTGCCCCAGAACGAGGGCAAGGGCGGCGCGATGATGGCGGGCCTGCGCGCGGCCCTCTCCCGGGGCTACAGCCACGCGCTGCAAATCGACGCGGATGGCCAGCACAACGCTGGCGACATCCCGCGCTTCCTGGCGCTGGCGAAGGCGCAGCCGGACATGCTGGTGTGCGGCACGCCCGTCTATGACGAGTCCGTGCCCAAGGGCCGGCTGTACGGCCGCTACGCCACGCACATCTGGGTGTGGATCAACACGCTGTCGTTCGCCATCCGCGATTCCATGTGCGGCTTCCGCGTGTATCCGCTGCAGCCCACCGTGGCGCTCATCGACTCGGTGAAGATTGGCAAGCGGATGGACTTCGACGTGGAGGTGCTGGTGCGCCTGTTCTGGCGCGGCATGCGCATCCTCAACCAGCCCACCCAGGTGCGCTACCCCACCGACGGCATCTCCCACTTCGACGTGCTCTGGGACAACGTGCGCATCTCCGGCATGCACGCCCGGCTCTTCTTCGGGATGTTGGGACGGCTGCCGGTGCTGCTCTGGCGCAAGGTGGCGAAATGAAGTCCCGCCACTGGGCGGAGATGGGGGAGACCACCTTCGTGGCCGGCATCTGGATCCTCTACTGGATCCACCGCTTGCTGGGGCGTTGGCCCTTCCGCGTCTGCCTCTACCCGGTGGTGCTGGTGAACTGGCTGCGGCGGCCGGCGCTGCGTCACGCGTCGCGCCAGTACCTGGAGCGGATGCAGACCGCCACGGGGGCCCTGGGGCACACGCCCCACTGGCGCGACAGCGTGCGGCACGTGCTGATGTTCGCGGAGACCATGCTGGACAAGCTGCTCGCGGTGAGCGGGCGCTACCGCTTCGAGAGCGTCCGCACCGAGGGCCGCGAGGAGTTCTACGAGGTCGCGAAGTCCGGCAAGGGCGGCGTCATCGTCACCGCGCACATGGGCTGCCTGGAGCTGTGCCGCACCATGGCGGAGCGCCGGGGCGAGGTGAAGCTCAACATCCTGGTGCACACGCGGCACGCGGAGCAGTTCAACCGCCTGCTCAAGCGGCTCAACCCGGAGAACGACTTCCGGCTGATGGAAGTCACGGACATGGGCCCGGCCACCGCGGTCGCGCTGAACGAGCGCGTGGAGGCCGGTGAGTTCGTGGTCATCGCGGGCGACCGCATTCCCGTGAATGCCAGCCAGACCGTGCGCGTCGACTTCCTCGGCCACCCGGCGCCATTTCCGGTGGGCCCCTACGTGCTGGCGGCGCTGCTCAAGTGTCCGCTCTACCTGCTGGGCTGCATCCATGAGGGCGACAGCTACACCATCCACTTCGAGCGCCTCTTCGAGCGCGTCGTGCTGCCCCGGGGCAAGCGCGAGCAGGCGCTCACCGACTGCGCCCAGCACTACGCAGGCCGGGTGACGGCGCTCCTCCAGCGCGCACCCTACGACTGGTTCAACTTCTTTCCCTTCTGGGATCAGGTGAATGTCTCCGCGAAGCCCCCAACTTTCTGACACCCCGGTCCGCTTCGACGGCGGGCGGCTGACGCTCGAGGATGTGGGCGCCCTGTCGCGCCGCGAGCGCCCCGCGGAGCTGGGCACGGCCCCCGCCTTCCGCCAGCGCATCGCCAAGGGCGCCGCGTTCCTGGACCGGCTGCTGGCGGAGGACGGCGTCATCTACGGCGTCACCACCGGCTACGGCGACTCCGTGACGGTGTCCATCCCGCCCGCGCTCATCGCGGAGCTGCCGCACCACCTCTACACGTACCACGGCATCGGCGCGGGCCGGTTCCTCACCCCGGAGGAGACGCGCGCGGTGCTGGCCACGCGGCTGGCGTCACTGTCGCAGGGCTTCTCCGGCGTGGGCGTGCCGCTGCTCACCCAGCTGGAGCTGCTGCTCAAGCACGACGTGCTGCCCCTGATTCCCGCGGAAGGCTCCGTGGGCGCGTCCGGTGACCTGACGCCCCTGTCCTACGTGGCGGCGGTGCTCTGCGGCGAGCGCGACGTGTGGCACCGGGGCGAGCGCAAGCCCGCGGCGCAGGTGCTGAAGGAGCTGGGCATCGCGCCCCTCAAGCTGCGGCCGAAGGAAGGCCTGGCCATCATGAACGGCACCGCCGTGATGACGGCCCTGGCATGTCTGGCGTGGGAGCGGGCGGAGTACCTGTCGCGGCTCGCCACGCGGCTCACGGCGTTCAACGTGCTGGCGAGCGCCGGCAACGCGCACCACTTCGACGAGACGCTCTTCGCGGCGAAGCCCCACGCGGGCCAGCAGCGCGTCGCGGCCCGTCTGCGCGCGGACCTGGTCACGGACCGGCCTCCTCGCAACGAGCAGCGGCTCCAGGACCGGTACTCGCTGCGGTGCGCGCCGCACGTCATCGGGGTGTTGGAGGACGCGCTGCCGTACTTCCGCACGCTCATCGAGAACGAGCTGAACAGCGCCAACGACAACCCGCTCATCGACCCGGACGGCGAGCGGGTCCTGCACGGCGGCCACTTCTACGGCGGCCACATCGCCTTCGCGATGGACGGGCTGAAGAACGCGGTCGCCAACGTGGCGGACCTCTTGGACCGCCAGCTGGCGCTGCTGGTGGACCCGCGCTTCAACCACGGGCTTCCCGCGAACCTCTCCGCGTCCACCGGCGCCCGCGCGGCCATCAACCACGGCCTCAAGGCGGCGCAGATCAGCGTCTCCGCGTGGACCGCGGAAGCGCTGAAGCAGACCATGCCCGCGTCCGTCTTCTCCCGCTCCACCGAGTGCCACAACCAGGACAAGGTGAGCATGGGCACCATCGCCGCGCGCGACTGCCTGCGCGTGCTGGAGCTGACGGAGCAGGTGGCCGCGGCCATGCTCATCGCCGCGCGCCAGGGCGTCACCCTGCGTCAGCGGCTGGACGCGGACGCGAAGCCCGGCCCCGCGATGGCCGCCATGCACGCGGATCTGGAAGCGCGCATCCCCTTGCTGGTGGAGGACCGGGCGCTGGACGGCGAGCTGCAGGGCCTCATCACCGCCATCCGCCGTCGGGAGTGGAGGCTGCATGAAGCCTGACCTGAGCTGCGAGCTGGAGATCGACCCGGCGTTCCACGACCTCGACATGATGGAGATCGTCTGGCACGGGCACTACGTGAAGTACCTGGAGCTGGCGCGCGCCGTCATCCTGCGCAAGCACGACTACGACTGGCCGCAGATGCGCGAGTCCGGCTACGGCTGGCCCGTGGTGGAGATGAAGCTCAAGTACGTCTCCCCCATCCACTACAAGCAGCGCATCATCGTGCGCGCCGAAATCACCGAGTGGGAGAACCGGCTGCGCTTCGACTACCTGCTGCGCGACGCGGACACCGGCCGCAAGGTGAACCAGGCCCACACCATCCAGGTCGCGGTCTCTTTGAAGACAGGCGAGATGGAATACGTCTGCCCGGAAGTCCTCTGGAAGAAGCTGGGAGTGTGGCCGGGATGAAGCCCTTCCTCGTGTTGATGCTGTCGCTGCTCTCCGTGAGCGCCCATGCCGCGGACCTGGTGAAGGACGTGCGCGCGCGCCTGGTGGACGCGCCGCTGGTGCGCGGTCAGTTCGAACAGAAGAAGACCGTGCAGGGCTTCAAGAAGCCGCTGGTGTCCAAGGGGGACTTCCTCCTCGCCCGCGACCAGGGCGTGCTGTGGAACACGCGTACGCCGTTCGCCTCCACGCTGACGCTCACGCGCAAGTCGCTGAGCGCGCAGCAGGCCACGGGCGGCGCGGCGTACCACCTGGACTCCACCAAGGAGCCCGCGCTGGCGGCGGTGAACGAGCTGCTCTTCGCGCTCCTGTCGGGCGACGTCGCGGCGCTCCAGAAGCGCTTCAAGGTGGAGGGCGAGCTCGTCGGCACCGCCGGCTGGAAGCTGGAGCTGACGCCAACGGACGCGGGGCTCGCGCGCGTCTTCAAGCACATCCACCTGGAGGGTGACGGGTACGTGCGCCAGGTGCAGCTGGACGAGACGCGCGGCGACAGCAGCGTCATCACGTTCGAGCAGCTCGCGCAGACGCCTCCTCCCGACGCCAAGGAAGCGGAACGCCTTGGCAAATAAGCTGGCCATCCTGTGGGCGCTGGTGGTGCTCGCCGTGGGTGTGCACCAGGTCCAGTTCTGGCGCTCCGCGAGCCTGGACACGGACGTGCTCGCGCTCCTGCCGGAGGACGAGCAGGCGCCGGAGGTGGACGCCGCCACGCGCAAGCTCGCCGACGAGGCTGGCCGGCAGGTGGTGCTGCTGGTGGGCGCCAGGGATTGGCCGTCCGCGCAGAAGGCCGCGGACGAGGCCACGCGCGTGCTCTCGGAGGCCTCGGACCTGCTGGAGCCGGCGGTGGTGGACACCTCCGCGCTGGAGCAGGCGGTGGACTTCTACCGCCCCTATCGCGACCGGCTGCTCACGCCCGCGCAGCGCCAGTGGCTCTCGCGCGCGACGCCAGAGGAACTGGGCGGCACGGCGTTGATGAAGCTGTACCAGCCCGCGGGCGCGCGGCTCACGGACTGGAACGCGGATCCGCTGGGTCTGTGGCAGGACTGGTGGCAGGCCCGCGCGGCGGAGACGTCCGCCCGGCCCCGCGACGGACGCATGTGGCTGTCCGGCGAGGAGCGCGAGTGGGTGCTCCTCATGTGGAAGAGCAAGGTGTCCGCCTTCGCGCTGGGGGACGGCTCGCGCGTCACCGCCACGGTGGAGCGGGCTCGCTCACAGGTGGAGGCGGCGGTGCCCGGCGGACGACTGGTGGCCGCGGGCGTGCCGCTGTACGCGGAGGCCGCCGCCGCGCAGGCGAGCTGGGAGATGTCCACCATCGGCTTCGGGTCGCTGGCGGCGGTGCTCCTCCTCGTCTGGCTCACCTTCCGCTCGCTGCGGCCCATCGTCCTCGTGGGCGTGTCGCTCACGCTGGGATGCGCGGTGGCGCTCTCCGTCACCGCGCTCGTGTTCGACCGGGTGCACCTGCTCACGCTCGTCTTCGGCTCCAGCCTGGTGGGCGTGGCGGAGGACTACGGCTTCCACTACTTCGCCGCGCGCCAGGGCAAGGCTCCGTCGGAGCGCGGTCCGGTGATGCGCGCGCTGTTGCCCGGCATGGCGCTCGCGCTCGTCACCAGCGTGGTGGCGTACCTGGCGCTGGGCGTCGCGCCCTTCCCGGGCCTGCGGCAGATGGCGGTGTTCTCCGCCGCGGGACTGACCGCCGCGTTCCTCACCGTGGTGTGCTGGTTCCCCTCGCTGGACACCGGCGCCCTGCCCGTCACGTCCTTCGCGGAGCGCTTCTCCGCGTCCATCACCCGCTGGCCGCGCATCGCGTCCACGCCAGCGTGGTGGATTTCCGGCGCGGTCCTCACGGTGCTCGTGGCCGTGGGCATCTGGAAGCTGGAGCCCCGGGACGACCTGCGCCAGTTGCAGGGCGCGCCCGCGAACCTCATCGCGGATCAGCGGGAACTGGGACGTCTGCTGGGGTTGCCCAGCCCGGCGCAGTTCTTCCTGGTGCAGGGCGACAGCGACGACCAGGTGCTCGCGCGCGAGGCCGCGCTGAAGACGAAGCTGGACGCGCTGGTTTCGGAGAAGGTGTTCGCGGGCTACCGCGCCGTGTCCGACTGGCTCCCGTCCGAAGCGCAGCAGCGCGAGGACGCGGCCCTGAGCGCCCGCGCGGAGGCCCAGGCGGTCGCCGCCGTCAGCGAATCCACGGGTGAAGCCCCCACGCGCGCCGAGTTCTCCCCGGACCCGCTCACCCTCAAGCACTTCCTGTCCGGCCCCGCCGCGGCGGCCATCCGGCAGCAGTGGCTGGGGACGCTAGGCCAGGCGCAATACAGCGTCCTCATGCTGCGCGGCCTCAACGACCCCAAGGTGCTGCCCCGGCTGGAAGAGGTGGCCCAGGGCCTGGAGGGCGTCCGCTGGGTGGACAAGACGGCGGAGATTTCAGGCCTGCTCAGCCGCTACCGCCGCATCATGGGCGGGCTCATCGTCGCGGGTTACGTCGCGGTGCTGCTCACCCTGGTGGCGCGCTTCGGGCGTCAGGCGTGGCGCGCGTGGATTCCCTCCGTGCTGGGCACGCTGCTGACGCTCGCCATCTTCGGATGGGTGGGCGCGCCGCTTCAGCTCTTCACCGTGCTCGGGCTGGTGCTGCTGCTGGGCATGGGCGTGGACTACGGCATCTTCCTGCTGGAGCACCCCGGTGACGGCTCCGCGTGGCTCGCGGTGGCGCTGGCCGGCGTGAGCACGCTCCTCTCCTTCGGGCTGCTGGGCCTGTCCGCCACGCCCGCGCTGCGCTCCTTCGGCCTCGCCATGCTTCTGGGCGAGGTGACCATCTGGCTCCTCACCCCCTGTTTTCGACTTCCACCTGGGAAAGACACACATTGAAAACTGAATCAGCGGACATCCTCATCATCGGCGCGGGCCCCGCGGGCTCCGTCGCGGCGGGCCTCCTTCGCAAGCAGGGCCGTGACGTCCTCGTGCTGGAGCGTGAGCAGTTCCCGCGCTTCTCCATTGGCGAGAGCCTGCTGCCGCAGAGCATGGAGTACATCCAGGAGGCCGGCTTCCTCCAGGACGTGGTGGAGGCGGGCTTCCAGTTCAAGAACGGCGCGGCCTTCGAGCGCGCCGGCAGGTACACGGACTTCGACTTCCGCGACAAGTTCAGCCCCGGCTGGGGCACCACCTACCAGGTGCAGCGCGCCCGCTTCGACCAGATCCTGGCCCAGGCCGCGGAGAAGAAGGGCGCCACCGTGCGCTTCCGCCACGAGGTGCTGTCCGTGGACTTCACCAGCGGGCAGCCGGTGGTGACGGCGCGCTCCCCTGAAGGCGAGACGTACCAGGTGAAGGCGCGCTTCCTCCTGGACGCGAGCGGCTTCGGCCGCGTGCTGCCGCGCCTGTTGAACCTGGAGACCCCGTCCAACTTCCCCGTGCGCGGCGCCATCTTCACGCACGTGGTGGACAACATTCCGCTCGGCACCTTCGACCGGAACAAGATCCGCGTCACGACGCACCCGGAGCACGTGCACGTCTGGTACTGGACCATCCCCTTCTCCGACGGCCGCTGCTCGCTGGGCGTGGTCGCGAAGAAGGAGTTCCTGGACCAGTTCACCGGCACGGACACGGAGCGGCTCCAGGCCATCGTGAAGGAGGCCCCGTCGCTGCAGAACCTCCTGAAGGACGCCGTCTGGGACACGCCCGCGCGCAAGCTCACCGGCTACGCGGCCAACGTGAAGTCGCTGTGGGGCCCGGGCTTCGCGCTGCTGGGCAACGCGGGCGAGTTCCTGGACCCCGTGTTCTCCTCGGGCGTCACCATCGCCTTCAAGTCCGCGAGCCTCGCCTCGGCCTGTATCGCCCGGGAGTTCGCGGGGGAGAAGGTGGACTGGGAGAAGGACTACGCGAAGCCGCTCAAGGCGGGCGTGGACACCTTCCGCACCTTCGTGGAGTCCTGGTACGAGGGCGGCTTCCAGAAGGTCATCTTCCATCCGAACCCCTCGGATGACGTGCGCCGGATGATCTCCGCCATCCTCGCGGGCTACGCGTGGGACAAGAACAACCCCTACGTCGCGGACAGCAAGCGGCGCCTGACCGTCCTCGAGGGACTGTGCGCGGCGTAGTCACCGCCCTGCTCGTCGCGGGGCTGGTGGCCTGCACCACCCCGCCCCGGCCCCGGCCCGCCGCGCCTGGCGAGCCGTTGCCGGAGCTGCGCCTGGCGCCCGCCGCCCTCGGGGCGTCCGTGAGCCTGGCGCAGCAGCTGGTCTTCGCGCACGAGCAGGACCCTGGAGGCCCCCGCTCCCTGGAGGCCCTCCTGGAGGTGGACCCGGCCCAGATGCAGCTGGCCGGGCTGGCCATGGGGCACCGCATCCTCACCCTGCGCTGGGATGGCAGCCGCCTGGACGAGGAGCGGGACCCCCGCCTGCCCGCCCAGTTCAACTCCGCGCTGGTCGTGCGGGACGTGCAGCTCGTCTACTGGCCGGCCGACGCCGTGCGCGCCGCCCTGCCCGCGGGCTGGACGCTGGAGGATGGCCCCACCCAGCGGACCCTGTCGAAGAACGGCAGGGAATGGGTGACGGTGCGCTACGATGGCACCCCGCGCTGGGAAGGGCGCACGCAGCTCACCAACCACTCCGAGCACTACCAGCTCACCATCGAATCGCACGTCGCGGACGAGTGACACCCCATGCCTCCTCCTGTCTTCCTCAACCAGCTGGGCCTCGTCTGCGCATTGGGCTCCGGGAAGCAGGAGGTGGCCCGGGCGCTGTTCGCGGACACCGTCTCCGGCGTCGCTTCGCATGCCGGATACGCGGACCGTCCGCTGCACCTGGGCGTCGTCACCGCGAAGCTCGCGGCGCAGGACGCCCTGCCCCCTTCGCAGCACAGCCGCAACAACGCGCTCCTGCTCACCGCGCTGGAGCAGGTGCGCGCCGAGGTTGACGCGGCCGTGGCCCGCTTCGGTCCCTCGCGCGTGGCGGTGGTGCTGGGCACCAGCACGTCCGGCGTCGGTGAGGGAGAGGCGGCCATCGCCGGCCACCTCGCCACGGGCGAGCTACCCGCCCGCTTCCATCTGCAGCAGCAGGAGCTGGGCTCTCCGGCGCTGGCGCTCGCGCACGTGCTGGGAACGCGGGGCCCCGCCTACGTCATCTCCACCGCGTGCTCCTCCAGCGCCAAGGCCCTGGCCAGCGCGGCGCGGATGCTGCGCTCGGGCAGCGTGGACGCGGTGCTGACGGGCGGCGTGGATTCGCTGTGCGGCTTCACCGTGGCGGGCTTCCGCTCGCTGGACTCCGTGAGCGAGGAGCGCTGCAACCCGATGAGCGCCCACCGCCACGGCATCAACATCGGCGAAGCGGCGGCGCTGTTCCTGATGACGCGCGAGCCGGGGCCGGTGCGCCTGTCCGGCTGGGGCGAGTCCTCCGACGCACACCACATCTCCGCGCCGGAGCCCGGCGGCAAGGGCGCCATGGCCGCCATCCAGGAAGCCCTGAAGCGCGCGGGCCTTTCGCCGGAGCAGGTGGACTACGTGAACCTGCACGGCACCGCCACGCCGCAGAACGACGCCATGGAGACCCGCGCGGTGCACGCGCTGCTGGGGCCGGGCGTGAAGGCCAGCTCCACCAAGCCGCTCACCGGCCACACGCTGGGGGCCGCGGGCGCGCTGGAGGCGGCCTTCGCGTTCCTCACGCTGGTGGACAACCCGCACGGCAAGCTGCCCGGGCACTTCTGGGACGGGGCCGTGGACTCGACGCTGCCGGCGCTGTCGCTGGTGAAGCCGGGCGAGGCGCTGGGGCGCCCGGTGAAGAGCGTGCTGAGCAATTCGTTCGCCTTCGGGGGCAGCAACGCCGCCCTCGTGCTGGAGCGCGCATGATGCGCATCGTGATTGATCAGCCCGTCGAGGAGCTGGTGCCCCATCAGGGGCGCATGCGGCTGCTCGACCGCGTCCTGGAGGGCGACGCGGACTCGCTGCTCGCGGAGGTCACCGTGCGCGAGGACAGCCTCTTCTACGCGGACGGCGTCGTGGGCGGCTGGGTGGGCATCGAGTACATGGCGCAGGCCGTGGCCGCGTGGGCCGGGTGGCATGCGCGCAAGCGCGGCGGCACGCCCCGGGTGGGCTTCCTGTTGGGCACCCGCCGCTACGAATGCAGCCGCCCCACCTTCAAGCTGGGCGAGACCCTGCGCATCGAGGTCCACCGCCAGTTCTCCGCGGACAACGGGCTGGGCCAGTTCGACTGCACCTTGCGAATCGGGACGGAGCAGGTGGCCACGGCGGCGCTGACGGTCTACGAGCCGCAACCGGGGCAGGACCTGGGAAGGGGCAACACAGATGGGTGACAAGACGGTGCTGGTGACGGGCTCCAGCCGGGGCATCGGCCGCGCCATCGCGCTGCGCCTGGCCCGCGACGGCTACGACGTCGTGGTGCACTGCCGCAGCAAGCGCGAGGAGGCGGACGCGGTGGCCGCCCGGGTCCGTGAGGCGGGCCGTGAAGCGCGCGTGCTCCAGTTCGACGTGTCGGACCGCGCCGCCACGCAAGGAGCGCTGCTCCAGGACGTGGAGGCCCACGGCTGCTACTACGGCGTGGTGTGCAACGCGGGCATCGCTCGCGACAACGCCTTCCCCGCGATGACGGCGGAAGAGTGGGACGGCGTCATCCACACCAACCTGGACGCCTTCTACAACGTGCTCAACCCGCTCACGATGCCCCTGGTGCGCCGCAGGAAGCCGGGCCGCATCGTCACGCTGTCGTCCGTGTCCGGCCTCATGGGCAACCGGGGCCAGGTGAACTACAGCGCCGCCAAGGCGGGCATCATCGGCGCGACGAAGGCGCTGGCGGTGGAGCTGGCCAAGCGCGACATCACCGTCAACTGCGTGGCGCCGGGCCTCATCGACACGGAGATGGTGCCTCCAGAGGTCCTGGAGGAGGCGCTGAAGATCATTCCTGCCCGCCGGATGGGTAAGCCCGAGGAGGTCGCCGCCGCGGTGGCCTTCCTCATGTCGGAAGAAGCAGGCTACATCACGCGGCAGGTGATTTCGGTGAACGGGGGGATGATCGGATGAAGCGCGTAGTCGTCACCGGAGTCGGTGCGCTGAGCCCCCTGGGCCATGATTGGAAGACGGTCGAGGCGGCGCTGCGTGCGCGCCAGAACGCCGTCCAGGTGATGGAGCCCTGGAAGGCCTATGAGGGTCTGAACACGCGGCTGGGCGCGCCCGCCCTGCCCTTCGAGCTGCCGCCATCCGCGTACTCGCGCAAGACGACGCGCACCATGGGCCGCGTGGCGCTGATGGCGACGCGGGCCAGCGAGCTGGCGCTCCAGGACGCGGGCCTTTTGGGCAGCCCCCTGGTGAAGAGCGGGAAGATGGGCATCGCCTACGGCTCCTCCGCGGGGACGCCGGAGAACATGGGCGACTTCGGGAAGATGATCACCCACAAGACGACGGAGGGCATCACCGCGACGACGTACCTGCGGATGATGTCCCATACGGCGGCGGTGAACATCGGCGTCTTCTTCGGCGTCACCGGGCGCATCATCACCACGTCCAGCGCGTGCACCTCCGGCAGCCAGGGCATCGGCTACGCGTACGAGGCCATCAAGCTGGGCCGCCAGGTGGCGATGCTCGCGGGCGGCGCGGAGGAGCTGGACGCCACGGGCGCGGCGGTGTTCGACACCCTCTTCGCCACCAGCACGAAGCACAACGAAGCGCCGCACCAGTCCCCCCGCCCCTTCCACGCCGAGCGCGACGGGCTGGTGCTGGGCGAAGGCGCGTGCACGCTGGTGCTGGAGGAACTGGAGCACGCGAAGGCGCGCGGCGCCACCATCCACGCGGAGCTTTTGGGGTACGGCACCAACAGCGACGGCCGCCACGTGACGCAGCCCAACGCGGACACCATGGCGGAGGCCATGCGGCTGGCGCTGGAGGACGCGGGCGTGCCGGCGTCCGCCATCCCCTACGTCAACGCGCACGGCACGGCGACGGACACGGGCGACGTGGCGGAGAGCGCCGCGACGAGGACCGTCTTCGGGGAGAAGGTCGCCATCTCCAGCCTCAAGAGCTACATGGGCCACACGCTGGGGGCCTGCGGCGCGCTGGAGGCGTGGATGACCATCCAGATGATGCGCTCGGACTGGTTCGCGCCCACGCTGCACCTGACGGCGGACTCCGTGGACCCCAAGTGCGCGCCCCTGGACTATGTCGTGGGTGAGGGACGTGCGTTGCAGACGGACCTGGTGATGAGCAACAACTTCGCCTTCGGCGGCATCAACACGTCGTTGATCTTCCGCCGCTGGCCTTGATGCCTGGAGACACCGCCATGAAGAAAGCCCTCCTGTTGCTGGCCCTGACCGCCGCGAGCCCCGCCCTGGCGCGCGACACCGTGACGAAGGTGAAGCTGGCGGACGTGATGGCCCTCCCCGAGGCCAAGGAGAAGCTGGACGGCTCGGTGAAGTTCTTCATGGACGGCGCGAAGACGCCCAAGGTGCTCAAGACGCTGGGCACCGACACCACGAACAAGAAGACCAACGGCGTGGGCAAGTCGGACGACTACGCCTGCAAGTGGGCCGCCCTCTCCGCGCTCATCGCCCTGCAGGAGGGCGCGAAGAAGAACGGCGCCAACGCGGTGGTCAACATCGTCAGCTATTACAAGAAGGTGGAGTTCAAGAGCGCCACCGAGATCGAGTGCCACGCCGGCAGCTTCGTCACCGGCGTCGCGCTCAAGGGCGACTACGCCACCATCGCGAAGTAGTCCCGGAGGCTGCTTCCGCGCGGCGGGCCCCTACCGCCGCGCAGGCACCTCGATGCGGCAGACGCTCTCGGGCGCCAGGTTCCGCGAGCGCATCCAGGCCTCCAGGTCGCGGTCGATTCGCGCCGAGGCCTCCGCGTCGAAGCGGCGGTTGTCCTGGAGCTTCCACCCTTGCGGGTAGTTGCCCGAATAGCCGTTCACCGTGGGCACGCCGTGCTCGCCGGACGCCCACACGGCGTCCAGCTGATACTTCCACTCCTGGGCCTCGCCGGACGTCGGCGCGTAGAAGAAGGTCGCGCAGCCGGGTGCGATGCGCGCGGCCACCGCCTCCACGTCCGCGCGGGCTTCGTGCCGGTCATAGGCGGGACTGTTGAGCCCCTGCTCCAGCAGACACAGCGCGCCCAGGCCCACCGCCAGCGCCGCGCGTCCGGACTCCCACTGCCGCTGGAGGTACAGGGCCAGTCCCACGGCCGCGGGCACCAGCAGCCACATGCCGATGCGGGCCAGGGCCCGGATGGCCGCCGCGCCGGGCACGCCGTGGAAGACGAGCCACCACGGCGTGTGGCCGCCGGTGTAGCGCGACGCGAGCAGCACGGTGGCCACCGCCACGACGAGCAACAGCCGCACCGCGGGCCGTGAGCGCGCCTGCCACAGGCCAATGCCCGCCAGCACCGGGGTGACGAAGCCGAAGCCCAGGCGGTGCTCCCACGACACGGGCATGCGCTGGAACTTGGAGAAGCTGTTCGTCCATCCGTACAGCCAGCTGTCCTGGCCCACGAAGAACCAGCTCCAGAAGCGCGGCACCATGGGTGAGACTTCCGAGAAGGTGCGCAGCCCCACCGTGCCAATGGCCTGACGCGAGTGCAGGACGAGCGGCGCGAGCAGCGCCAGCCCCAACACGCCGAAGCCCGCGAGCGCCGGGAGGTGGCGGCGCAGCGCCGTCAGCAGCGGACCGCGCGTGTCCCGGAAGGCGAGCCCGGCGATGAACGCCAGCAGCAGGAAGAAGAAGAGGAACCAGCCCCAGTAGAAGCCCGCGTAGAGCTGGGCCACGAACGCGCCCACCAGCAGCGCGGACCAGGCCATCCCCCGCCGCCGGTCCGTCTCCGGCCGCGTCAGCGCGATGACGGCGCCCACGGCGAGGAGCGCGAAGAACTGTCCTTCCAGCTGCGGGTGGTTGAGCTGGTTGATGCGCGGCGCGCCAGCCGTGAAGAGCACCGCGCCCACCACCGCGGGAAAGACGCGCAGGCCAAACCCGCGCCGCAGCAGCCACACCGCCGCGGCGTAGTTGAGCGCCGCCATGGTGAGCGACCACGCCTGCCACGACAGGTCCGCGCCCAGGCCCAGCGCGCGCCACAGCCAGTAGAACGGGGCCACGCCCAGGAGCACGTCGGAGTACGCGGCGACGTTGGGCTCGGGGAAGAACATCGGCGGGTCCCAGAAGCGCGCGTGCGCCGGGTCGCCGGTCACGAAGCGCCAGCTGTGCTCCAGGACGTAGTGGTTGAAGCGCACGTCGCCCTCGTCGCCCTGCACCAGGCGCAGCCCGGACAGGATGGCGGGATGGTGCGACAGCAACAGGGCCAGCACGCCGCCAGCGAGGACGAGCAGGACGGCGCGGGTGCGTTCCGAGGCGGCGGTTCCCATGGACGCCGGGAGCGTTAACACACCGGGCACGCCCGCTGGAACGACGGAGGGCGCCCGACCCGCGCCCTTCCGTCCCCGTCACGCGGAGCTTCAGCGCGTCGGCAGGTCCAACCAGGACGGCCCGCCCAGCGACAGCGTCGCGCCGGTGGTGTTGGCGTCCAGGTAGAGCGGGTCCTCCGTGTCCACGACGAGCGCCACCCGGTGCAGCACGGGGACGTCATACGCCGTGGCGGGGAACGCCAGGTCCAGGTCCAACGGCACGCCCGGCGTCGCGTTCTTCCACGTGAGGGGCACGTGGGTGATGAGCCCGCCGTAGTCGCCCAGGAGGTCGTACAGGTACGCGACGACCGTGCCCGACGAGGTGGACGGCGTGACACGCAGGCGCAGCGTGGCCGAGCCCCGGATGGCGATGCCGCTCGTGGAGAGGGGCGACGTCCAGACGCCCGCGTTGAGGCGGTTGACGCCCGGCAGCCAGACCACGGGCGGAATGCCGGTCAGCGCCTGGAGCCCGTTGGTCAGGAGCGCCACGCCCGCGTCGGCGTTCGTGTCGAAGCCGGACCAGACGGTCCGCGAGCCACTGGAGGACGGCGTGCCGCCCAGGGTGCCGGTGCCATCCAGGACGCGGATGGCGCCCAACCCCAGGCGCTGCGTGCCCGTGGCCACCTGGGCCCAGGACGCATAGCCCTCCGTGTCGCCGTCATAGGTGCGCAGCACGACGGGCGCCTCGCGGGAGATGCCGGTGTCCACGCCCGCGACGTACTGGTCCATCCAGCGCGTCACGCTGGTCCAGACACCGTTGGGCAGGCCCAACAGGCCCGTGGCCTCCACGACGGCGTGGTCGCCCGGCGCGAACTCCAGCCGCTTGGGGCCCGCGAGCTGGCCGTAGAACGACACGAGCTGGTTGGGCGGAAAGAGGCTGTCGCCATACGCATTGGCCATCAGGATGGCGGGCTTGTTGGCGTTGATGCGCTGGATGTACGTGGCCGCCGAGCGCACGCGGCCCCAGGCCTTGATGGACTCGATGTTCCGGTTGGCGAAGTAATCGTTGATGGTGGTGCTCAGCTCGGGGCTCGGCCGGCCCAGCAGGGTCGCGGCGAGGTTCAAGAGCGCCACCGCCTGGGGACGCCGCGTCTCTCCGCCGAACAGCGACGCCACCAGGTCCGACCAGCCGGAGAGCGCCGCCACCGCCTTCACGCGCGAGTCGAAGCCGGAGGCGATGAGCGAGATGCCCGCGCCATACGAAACACCCGCGAGCCCGATGCGCGAGGGATTCGCGGTCGTGTTGGCGAGCATCCAATCAATGACGCGCGAGGTGTCCGCGATGTCCGCCGGCCCGGCCGTATCAATGCCACCGCCGGACGCCCAGAAGCCACGCGGCGTATAGGACAGCGCCACGTAGCCCTTCTGTGCCAGCGCATTGGCCTGGGCCAGGTACTCCAGATCGTTGAGGCCCCAGCTCGAGATGAAGACCACGGCCGGATGCGGCCCCGGCGTCGTGGGCGCGATGTAGTTGGCCTTGAGGACGGTGCCGTCACTGCCGGGGATGTCGACGAACCGGATGCCGGTGGTCGGCAGGGCAAAACCCGTGAGCGGCAGCAACAGGAACAACAGGACCACGGGCAAACGCTTGCACCACGCAGGGAGTTTCAACGTCATCGAGACACCTCGGGGGCGGCGGGTAATTGACGCTCCGCCAATATGAAACCCGTTGACTCCCGAGTCAATACACAGACGAGGATTGGCCGGATTCCAAACCAAGCGCGATGTTTGCTGTCTCAGAGCAGCTTCTGTCCCAGCACGTCGAAGGCCTCGGTGACGGTCGCGGCGGCGGGGCTCGCGGGGTACTCCTCGGAGAGCAGGGTCCAGCTCATCGTGTCCCTGAGAGTGCCGTCGGGGGCGACGAGCCGCTGTCTCAACGTGCCTTCATGAACAAACCCCAGTCTCCGGGCCACCGCCGCGCTGCGGACGTTGCGCGGGTCGCAATGGATCTCCACCCGGCGCACGCCCTCCACTTCGAAGGCCACGCGGGTGAGCGCCCCGGCGATCTCCGTCGCCAGCCCCCGGCCCGTGTGACTCGCCGAGATCCAGTAGCCGATCTCCAGGGCCCCCTCGCCCACCCGGGGATGCAGGCCCGTGCCTCCGAGGACCTCCGAGCCGTCGCGGCTGAACACGCCGTAGGCGAAGTCCTGTCCCAGGTCGAACAGCCCGCGCATCCGGCGCAGCTGCCCGGCCTGCTGCGTGACGTTCATTGGATAGCGCTTGGCCCACTCCATCCATGGACGCAGGTGTTCGAGGTTGGCTTCGATGGCGCGCAGTGCCAGCGGCGCATCGGCCGGAGACCAGCAGCGGAGCACGGTGTGCGCGGTCTGGACTGTGTATGCAGGACGAAACGCGGTGGGAGTCATACGTCCCTCGGAGCATCGCATGCGACGGTTCAACGCGCTCACCTTCACCGGCGCACTGTTTGTGAACAGCACGGCGTTCGCCTGTGAGACCTGCCGGCCGGCGGTGGAGGCGGGCATCTTCGACGAACATTTCTGGGGCCGGCTGGCCATCGCCCTGCTGCCCTTCGCCGTGGTCCTGTGCGTCGTGGTGCCGCTGCACTTCCTGGAGCGTGAGCGATGAACCGGGGGCCACTGCTCTGCGCGGGCGTGATGCTGGGCGTGGGCCTGGGCGGCTTCGTCGACGGCATCCTCCTGCACCAGCTGCTGCAATGGCACAACATGCTCTCCAGCCACCTGCCGCCGGACACGCTGGTGAACGCCAAGGTGAACATGTTCTGGGATGGCCTCTTCCACGCCTTCACCTGGCTCATGACGTTCAGCGGCCTGATGCTGCTCTGGCGCGCGGGCCTCCGGACGGACGTGCCGTGGTCCTCGCGCACCTTCGCGGGCTGCCTGCTGGGAGGCTGGGGCCTCTTCAACGTCGTCGAAGGGCTCATCGACCACCAGCTCCTCGGCGTGCACCACGTGCGCACCGGCCCGTCCCAAATCGCCTGGGACGTGGGCTTCCTCCTCTTCGGTCTGGCGCTGCTGCTCTCGGGTGGGGCGCTCATTCGCGCGGGCCGTGAGGACGTCACGCCCCGGGGCGGCGTTGCCACGCCTTGAGACGGAGGGACACCGCACCGCGCCATCGTCCCTGCGTCCCATGGGTGCTCCGGACGTCCAGAACGCAATGGCTGGGATGAAACCGCCGTTTGCGCTGTTGGGGACGCGCCCGCGTGCGCCAGAGTGCGCCACCCCGTACGGGCAACATCCAGGAGCCTCCATGTCGTTCCGTTCCAGACCGCCGTTTGGCGCCGCGCGCATGACGCTGGGCGTCTGCGCTTCCGCGCTCATCACCGCGTGCGCCTCCACCACGCCCGCGGAGAAGTCCCCGCCGGCCCAGGCCGCCGCCACCCCGGCCCCGGCTCCGGCAGCCCCCGCCGCTCCCAAGCCGTACTTCGGGAGCTTTGGCGTCGACACGCCGGGCATGGACACCTCCGTCGCCCCGGGCGATGACTTCTACCGCTACGTCAACGGCAAGTGGGCGGACGGCGCGGTGATTCCGCCGGACCGCTCCTCCTTCGGCATGTTCACGCGCCTGGCCGAGGACGCCACGAAGCAGACGCGCGACATCCTGGAGGCCGCCGCGAAGTCGGACGCCCCCGCCGGCAGCGAGGAGCGCAAGCTGGGTGACTTCTACGCCAGCTTCATGGACGAGGCCGCCATCGAGGCCAGGGGCGCCACGCCGCTCAAGCCGGAGCTGGACCGCATCGCCGCCGTCGCCAACCGCAAGGGCCTGGCCTCGCTCCTGGGCACCACGCTGCGCAGCGACGTGGATCCGCTCAACACCGGGCAGGCCACCACGGACCGCCTCCTGGGCCTCTGGGTGGCGGAGGACCTGAACGACCCCAGCCGCTACGCCGCGTACATCCTCCAGGGCGGCCTGGGCCTGCCGGACCGCGACTTCTATCTGAAGGACACGCCGCGCTTCAAAGAGGTGCGGGAGAAGTATCAGCAGCACATCGCGACCCAGCTGAAGAACGCCGGCATCCCCGACGCGGAAGCGAAGGCCCGCGCCATCTTCGGGCTGGAGACGAAGATCGCCCAGGCCCACTGGTCCGCGCAGGACACGCAGGACGTGGAGAAGGTGAACAACCCCTGGAAGCAGACGGACTTCGCGAAGAAGGCGCCCGGCATGGACTGGGCCGCGTACTTCGCGAGCGCCGGGCTTGGGTCCCAGAAGGACTTCATCGTCTGGCAGCCGTCCGCCATCACCGGCATCGCGAAGCTGGTGGGCAGCGAGCCCCTCCAGACGTGGAAGGACTACCTGGCCTTCCACGCCATCATGCAGGGCACCCCGTACCTGTCGAAGGCCTTCGTGGACGCGGGCTTCGACTTCAGCGGGAAGACGCTCTCCGGCGCGCAGCAGCTGAGCGACCGCTGGAAGCGCGGCGTGAACTTCTCCAACCTCGCCATGGGCGAGGCCGTGGGCAAGCGCTACGTGGAGAAGCACTTCCCGCCCGCCGCCAAGGCCGAGGCGGACCTGATGGTGCGCAACATCCTGGCCGCGCTGGGCCGCCACATCGACGCGCTCGCGTGGATGTCTCCGGAGACCAAGGCCCGCGCCAAGGAGAAGCTGGGCACGGTGCAGGTGGGCATTGGCCACCCGGACACCTGGCGTGACTACTCCGGCCTGGAAATCGTGAAGGGAGACGCCTTCGGCAACGCGGAGCGCGCGGAGCTCTTCGAGCACCAGCGCAACCTGGCCAAGCTGGGCAAGCCCGTGAACCGCATGGAGTGGTTCATGACGCCCCAGGAGGTCAACGCGCTCAACTCGCCGCAGCAGAACTCCATCATCTTCCCGGCCGCCATCCTCCAGCCCCCGTTCTTCGACCCGAACGCCGACCCGGCCGTGAACTACGGCGGCATCGGCTCCGTCATCGGGCACGAAATCGTCCACAGCTTCGACGACGTGGGCGCGCAGTTCGACGCGCAGGGCAAGCTGTCCAACTGGTGGACGCCCAAGGACCTGGAGCAGTTCAAGGCCGCGGGCAAGGCGCTGGCCGCGCAGTACGACGCGTACAAGCCCCTGCCGGACATGAACCTGAACGGCGAGCTGACGCTGGGCGAGAACATCGCCGACGTGGCGGGCGTCTCCATTGCCCATGACGGCTACCTGATGTCCCTGGAGGGCAAGCCCGCGCCCGTGCTGGACGGCTTCACGGGCGAGCAGCGCTTCTTCCTGGGCTTCGCGCAGGTGTGGCGCAACAAGTTCCGGGAACCGCTGCTGCGCCGGCTGCTCGTGACGGATGGGCACTCGCCCGGCATGTTCCGCGCGGCCACCGTGCGCAACCTGGACGCGTGGTACCCGGCGTTCGACGTGAAGCCCGGCCAGGGCCTCTACCTGACGCCGGAGCAGCGCGTGAAGGTCTGGTAGTCCCGCTCCACCTGCACCGGGCGCACGAAGACCGTGCGTCCGGTGCACTGGTGCCAGAAGCAGCGCGGGCGCACGGTGGGGGCATGACCACGACCCTTCATTCGCCCCCTGTCGCTTCGCTGCTCACCCAACTCTTCGCGGACGCGCGCAAGACGGATGCCACCGTGCTCGCGCCCTTCAGCGCCCTCCCCGCGGAAGAACGCAGGGCCCGGCTGGACCGCGACCCGCGCGCCTTCTATGCGAGCGTCGCGCAGGCCTACCTGCCGGTATCGGAGGAACTGGGCCGGCTGCTCTATGCGCTCGCCCGCGCACGGCGCGCCCGCACGGTGGTGGAGTTCGGCACGTCCTTCGGCATCTCCACGGTGCACCTGGCGGCGGCGCTGCGGGACAACGGCGGCGGCAAGCTCATCACCACGGAGTACGAGGCCTCCAAGGTCCACCGGGCGAAGGAGCACCTCGCGAAGGCGGGGCTCGTGGACCTGGTGGAGTTCCGCGTGGGCGACGCGCTGGAGACGCTGCGCGCGGACGTGCCGGACGGCATCGACCTGGTGCTCCTCGATGGCGCGAAGCCGCTCTACCTGCCCCTCCTACGGATGCTGGAGCCGAAGCTCGGGCCAGGAGCCATCCTGGTCGCGGACAACGTGAAGATGAGCCCGGAGTTCGCGGCGCACCTGTCTCGGCCGGAGCACGGCTACGTCACCATCCCCCTTCCCTGGGAGGACGACGACTGCCTCTTCGCCGTGCGCGCCGCGTAACGGCCGGCGGATAGGATGGCCGGATGGCGGACCTGGACCTGAACCTGCTCGTGGCGCTTGACGCCCTCCTGCGCGAGGGCAGCGTGGCGCGCGCCGCGGACCGGCTGGGTTTGAGCGCGCCGGCCATGAGCCGCACGCTCACCCGCATCCGGACCGCGTTGGGAGATCCGGTGCTGGTGCGCGCGGGACGCGGCCTGGTCCCCACGCCCCGGGCCCTGGCGCTCCAGGAGCAGGTGCGCGCCGTGGTGCGGGATGCCACCGCGCTGCTCGCGCCCGGCACGCCCACCGCGCCAGAGCAACTGACGCGCACGCTGACGCTGCGGGTGAACGACGGCGTCATTCCATTGCTGGGCACCGCGCTCCACCAGCGCGCGCGCGCCGAGGCGCCCGGCCTGACGCTGCGCTTCGTGGCGGAGGGGCTGGAGGACGTGGAGTCCCTGCGCGACGGAGAGGTGGACCTGGACATCGGCGTGCAGGGTGCGCTGGGGCCGGAGATCCGCGTGCAGCGGCTGGGCGAGGAGTCATTCATGTGCCTCGTGGGCCGTGCGTCGCCGCTCGCTCGGGGACGGCTGACGCTGGAGCGCTTCGCCCTCGCCGAGCACATCGGCGTCTCGCGGCGGGGGAAGCTGCGCACGCCGCTGGACGACGTGCTGGAGCAGCACGGCCATTCGCGCCGGGTGACGGCGGTGGTGCCCAACATGCTTGCCGCGGCGGCGCTCGTCGCGGGGGCGGACGCCGTCACGACGGTGAACGGCGCCTTCGCGCGCGCGGCGGCTCAACTGATGCCCGTCAAGGCGCGCCCCGTGCCGCTGCCCCTGCCCCGCGTCACCGTGGCGCAGGCATGGCATCCCCGCTTCGACCGCGACCCCGCTCACGTCTGGCTGCGGCGCACGGTGAAGGCGCTCTGCGACGCGCCCGTCTTCGGCGCCACCCCGTGACGAGCACGACCTGGATGTTCGCGTCCGTGCTGTCCGCGTCCACGATGCCGCCCTTGCGCGACAGCTTGAGCGCCCGCGCCAGCCACAGCGTGCTGTAGCCGCCCAGGGTGCCCACCTCGGAAGTGGACCTGTCCTGACGGCCTCGCCCGGCCAAAAAACCATTGGGGACGAAACTTAAAAAGGCGCGCTGCGACAATGTAGGAGTCAGTAGGCCGCTCCTCATCCCCCCAGGAGGAACACCATGGAAATCAACCGCAAGTCGCCCGCCTCCATCGCCCCCACCGCCAACACGGCCACCTCGCGAGCCCAGGCGCCCAAGGCGAAGCCTCTGACGGTGCGTGACGGTTTCGACTCCCAGGGTGCGCGTCCCTCCAACTTCGTGGACCGCCCGACGGGCCGTCCCTCGACTCCGGGCGCCAGCGTGCCGGCGTCGGCCTTTGCCTTCGGCGGCGCGAACGTCGCGGTGAAGCCGGGCGCGAACAAGGTCGCCGACACGAAGCCGGTGGACCCGTCGCAGCCCAAGCCCAAGCTGACGGGCGAGCCGGTCATCGCGGTCATCGACGGTGGCGTGGACTACAAGCACACCGACCTGGATGACGCGATGTGGACGAACCCTGGTGAAGTCGAAGGGGACGGCATCGACAACGACGGCAACGGCATCGCGGACGACATCCACGGCTTCAACGTGGGCACCGGCAAGGGCGACCCGTTCAAGGGCGAGGGCACGGACCACGGCACGCACGTGGCGGGCATCATCGCGGCCGAGGACAACGGCGAGGGCAACACCGGCATCGCCGCGGGCAAGGCGAAGATTCTGAGCGTGGGCGGCCTGTACGACGGCGCGGACCTGCTCACCAACTTCGAGCGCTCGGTGGACTACCTGGTGAAGATGAAGACCGAGCACGGCGTGAACATCCGCGCCGCGAACGCGAGCTTCGGTGACTCCTACCGCGACGTTGCGTCCCAGAAGCGCTGGGAGGCCGCCATCCAGAAGCTGGCGGACGCGGACATCCTGCTGCTCGCGGCCACGGCCAACGGCAACGGCAGCAACATGAACAACGTGCCGGACATGCCGGCCAACGTGGACCTGCCCAACGTCCTCACCGTGGCATCCATGGACCGCAACAACGACAAGCTGGCCCGCTTCTCGTCGCACGGCGACAAGGTGGTGGACCTGGCCGCCGTGGGCGAGGACGTGTTCAGCACCGTGCCCGGCAATGACTGGGAGGAGATGAGCGGCACCTCCATGGCGACGCCGACCGTGGCCGCCACCGCCGCGCGCATGTTCGCGGAGAACCCGGACCTGACGGCCGTGCAGGTGCGCGACCTCATCCTCAAGACGGTGGACCCGGACGCGGACCTCAAGGGCAAGGTCATCACCGGCGGCAAGCTGAACATCCAGGCCGCCATCGACGCCGCCAAGGCCACCGTGGAGCCGAAGCCGGAGACGCAGCAGCCCGTCGCCTCGCGCTGAAAAGCCCCTTCGCTGCGCCTCGCAGCCTCCCTCCGGGCCCCCCTCGCCATCTCCATGGCGGGTGTGGGCCCGGAAGCCGTTCCAGGCCCCCGGTCCTCGCGGCTACGGTGTGCACATCATCCCTTTCGTGAGCCACCCATGCGCGCGCCTTCCGTGATGCGTCTCGTCCTGCTGTCCGTGCCCCTCTGCTCCGCGCCCGCATGGGCCATCGAGCGCTGCTCGTTCCAGGGCAAGCCCATCAACCTGGACAACGGCAACTCCACCGCGAAGCTCACCGGCACCGTGCGCTGCGTGGACGAGGACACGAAGAAGGAGACGCACACCGTCTCGTTCAAGAACGGCAAGCAGGACGGCTGGGAGGTGCGCCGCTGGTCCGACGGCCGCGCCGTGGAGCAGGAGTACAAGGCCGGCAAGCGCCACGGCGGATTCAAGCGCTACGAGGACGGCCGGCTGGTGGAGACCAGCCATTACGTGGACGACAACGAGCAGGGCGAGTCGCTGCGCTACCACCCCAACGGCAAGGTGTCCCGGCGCGTGGACCGGCAGCCGGAGGACGAGAAGAGCACCTACGAGGACTACGACGAGACCGGGCGGCTCACCAAGGCGGGCTGCGGCCTGCGCTCGTCGTGGGAGGCGGGCCTGAAGGACTGTGTCTGGAAGGGGCCCTCGCCGCTGGTGTTCTTCCATCCCAACGGCCAGAAGCGCGCCGTCATCCCGCTGAAGAACGGACGGCGCGACGGCGTGACGGAGCTCTTCGACAAGGACGGGCAGCGCACCGCGACCCACGCGTACGCCGCGGGCGTGCTCGACGGCGTGAGCACGCGGTACGCCGCCGGGAAGGCCCTCACCTCCACGACCTGGGTCCAGGGCCAGAGGGAGGGCGACGAGACGGAGTTCTTCAACGACGGCGGCAAGAAGCAGGTCGTCACCTGGAAGGACCGCCAGCAGGTGAAGCGCGTGGAGTACTTCCAGAACGGCGAGCGCAAGCATGAGCTCGTCGTGACCGGAGACCGCGCGGTGGAGTCCTACTTCGAGGACGACGGCTCACTGCGCGAGCGGCGGAATCTGCTCAAGGGTGACTTCCACAACGGCTTCGACCCCGATGGCGTGACGGAGGCCTTCTTCCCGGACGGCGGCACGGAGCGCCGCGAGCACTACGTGAAGGGCAAGGCGGAAGGCCGGCGCCAGGTGTGGGCGGAGAACGGCACCCTCGTCGAGGACTCGCAGTGGACGAAGGACCGCGTCACCACGCGCAAGCGCTGGAACCCCGACGGCGGACTCGTGGAGGACGAGGCCTTCCACGAGGACGGCTCGCGCAAGAAGAAGTAGCAGGCGCGCGAGGGAGCGCCGTCTTGACGGAGGATGACGGCAAGATTACTGCCATCATCCATCATGACCCAGAAGACGGAGCAGAAGCAGAAGTCGCATGACGCCATCCTCGCGTCCGCCGCCACGCTGCTCCTGGAGCGCGGCATCCAGGCCAGCTCCATCATGGACGTGATGAAGGGAGCCGGCCTCACGGTGGGCGGCTTCTACGGGCACTTCGACTCGAAGGAGCACCTGTTCACGGAGACCCTCCGGAGCACCGCCCGCACGGCGTGGAACGCGCTCCTGCGCAAGGCGAAGGAGGACGCGCCGGACGCGCCCGCGCTGAAGGTGCTGGAGCGCTACCTGTCGCGCAAGCACCGCGACGCCGCCACCCCCACCTGTCCCCTGCCCAGCATCACCGCGGAGGTGTCGCGCGCGGGGGAGCCCTACCGGGGCGGGCTGGAGGCGGAGCTGCAGGAGTTCGTCCGCTCGTACGCGGAGCTGCTGCCGTCCGGGGCGCGGCGCCGGGAGAAGGCGCTGGCCGCCATCGCGCTCATGTACGGCGCCCTGTCGCTGGCGCGCGCCGTGCGCGGCACGAAGCTGGGGGACGAGTTCCTGGACGCGGCCAGGAAGCTGGGCGCGGAGCTGCTGACGAAGGAGGGGACCTGAAGCCCGACCCCCTCCCCGTCTCAGACCATCATCAGTCGCGCTGGATGGCGCCCTTCGGGACCAGGATGACGACCTCCTTGCAGTCCGAATAGATGATGGAGTTCATGGACTGGTAGTTGTGGGTCGTCTTGCCGCCGTTGCGCACGATGCCCATGTCGTTGCCCTTGGAGCCGCCGCTGTAGTCCCAGCCGTGGCGCGACTGGAAGATGATGGCGCCGTCCGGCACCTTCCCGTCCGCGACGAGCTTGCGGTACTGGTCCGCGGTCACGACGTTCGCGGTGGCGTTGCCGTACGGGCTCTTGATGGCCTTCTGCTGGGCACCCGGGAACGGGATGGACTCCCAGCCATTGCGCAGCATCTGCGCCATGCCGCCGCGGGGGTTGTTCGGGTCGTTGCCCGTCGCCGCCGGCGTGTTCGGGATGCCCAGCCGGGTCATGTTGTCCAGCGTGGTGCGCACGCAGTAGCCCGTCTGGCCGTTGTTCAGGCGCGAGGTGGCCAGCTTCTGCAGCGTGGGGTCGTTGGTGTTGATGCGGACGCCGTTGCCCAGCACCGCGCCATTGTTGTTCGTGCCCTGGGTGTTCGTCGTGCCCTGGGTGTTCGTCGTGCCCTGGGTGTTCGTCGTGCCCTGGGTGTTCGTCGTGCCGCCGGGGCGGTTGCCCTGCAGCGCCCGGAGCGTGTCGGGGCCGACCTGGCCCGCGTTGTTGCCCGCCCTCACGCCGTTCGCCCGCTGGAAGTCCTCCACGGCCTTCCTCGTCACCGGGCCGAACTTGCCGTCCGCCGGGACGCCGAGCATCTCCTGGATCTGCTTCACCGCCGGGCCCTGCATGCCCTCGCGCAGGTTGTTGCCACGCACCATCACCTGGTCCATCGAGGGCGCGGCGCTCCACGTCTTCGCCCCCGGCCGCTGGGTGCTGCTCGCGGGCTCGAAGGTGTCGGCGTTGCGCGACGGGCGCGTGGGGGTGCTGGCGTTGTTGATGGTGCCGGCGTTCGTCGCGGCACCGCCGAAGTGCGGCGCCAGCGCCTGCGCGCGCGCCCACACGTCGTTGGAGTAGTCATTGCCCGTGGTGCCCTGGTCCATGCCCGCCAGGGTGCGGACGTTGCCCGGACCGGAGTTGTACGCGGCCACCGCGCCACGAAGCTGCTGCGCCTCGGACCAGTCCGGGTGCGCCTTCTTCATGTCGTTGACGTAGCCCTTGAGGATGCCCGCCGCCTGGTCGATGTGCTCGGCGCTGGTGGGGCCGCCCTTGGTCGTGTGGTAGCGGTGATCCACCTGCATCACGCCAAAGCCGTTGCCGCCGTCGCCGTGGCCCGTGCGGTCCAGCGCCGCGCCCGCGCGCGACTCGCGGCTGGCGATGGCCGCCAGCAGCGCGGGGGGCAGACCGTGCTTCGCCGCCGCCGCCTCGATGTTGCCCTTGTACTGCTGCAGGCGCGCCAGGTCCGTCTGCGCCATCTTCGTGGACGCCGCCACACCCGGCTGCAGCCCGTCCTGCCGCGCCGTGCGCGCCGAGGCGCCCGTGGGCTGGTACTGGGACAGGATGGCATTCGGGTTCGCGCTGTTGCGAACCGCGCTCGTCGTCAGCGCCTGGGAACGATTCGAATAGACAGAGTTCGTGCGCTGGGACGTGGTCGCGGAGAGGCTCATTCGGGGATTCCTCGTTGGAGGCTGTGATTCCTGCCCCGATTATCCAGACCCCTCCCCGTGAGTTGCGTGAGATCTGGAAATAAAGATCTAACAGTTTAACCAGTGCGGAATTTTCCGCTCAAACCTGTCTGGATTGGGTGGCGCGTCACGAATGGGCAACGATGACACCCTGGGTCTGTCTGACTTCACAGCCATTGACCCGGGATTTTGGTGGAAAAATCCAATCACACACCACGAATGCAAACGGGGCCTGTTCCCGTGAAGGAACAGACCCCGTGCGGCGCTACAGGTCTGTGACGCGGTGGATCAGACGAAGGGCACGCCCGGGATGTCGTCCGGGATGAGGTCGTCGAGGAAGTCCTTCACGCCGTTGAACGCATCCCCGGCCAGCTCGCCCACTTCGCCGCCGAAATCCGCCAGGGCCCCGAGCGCTTCCTTCGCGCCCTCGATGCTCTTCTTCGCCAGGTCGCTCAGGTGGCCGACGGCGGCCTCCGCCAGCTGTCCGCCCACGCCGGCCAGGTCCTTGAGCGCGTCCACGCCCGCGTCCCCCAGGTCCGCCACGGCGATGAGCAGCTCCTTGCCGCCCTCGGAGAGGTTGTCCTTCCAGGCCTTGGCGACGTTCTTGAAGGACTCCACGCCGTCCTTGAGCAGGTCGCGGGCGAAGCCCTTGGCCCACTCCAGACGCCGGCCGCCGAAGTCGATCATGTCCTTGAGGGCGCCGGCCGCGGCGTTCGCCAGCTCGCCGCCCTTGCGGGCCAGGTCGGACAGCGCGCCGCCCACCCACTCGCCGGCCTTGGTGAGCGCCTCGCCGGGGTTCTCCGCGATGTACTTGAGCGTCTCCACGGCCTTCTCGCCCGCGTTGGCCAGGCCCTTCACCAGGCCCTCCGCCAGCTCGGCGCCCGCGGCGCCCAGGTCCTTCACGGACTCCCAGGCCTTCTTCGCCAGCTCGCCGCCCTTGGCCAGGGCGTCGCCAATGGCCTCCTTTGCCTTGGCCGCGGCCTCGCCCGGGTTCTGCGCCGTCCAGGCCAGCAGCTCCAGTCCCTTCTCGCCCAGCTCCTTGGCCTTGTTCACCGTGTTGGAGACGAGCGTCGTCGCCCCGTCGATGAGCTCCTTGGCCTTCTCCTTCGCGGCGCCGGTGAGCTTGTCGTAGCCGGCCTTCAGGTCGTTCAGCGTGGAGACGGCCTGCTTGTAGAGCGCCTTGCCGGCGTCCGTGGCCAGGTCCAGGCCGGAGTTCACGACGCTCTTGATGCCGTCGAGCGCCTTCTTCGCGGCCTCGCCCGGGTTCTGGGCGATGTACTTGAGCGTCTCCAGGCCCTTCTCACCCAGCTTCTTCGCGCCGTCGATGACGTTGTCGAGGACCTGCTTGGCCTCCTTCGCCAGCTCGCCGCCCTTCTCGATGGCGGTGTTGAAGGCCTCCGTGGCCGCCTTCACCGCGGCCTCGCCGTACTGGGACGGGTTGCGCACCACGTCCGCCAGCTTGTGGATGACCTTCGCGGCCCCCTTGAGGCCCTCGCCGGCCAGCTCCGCCTGGGACACGCCCACGAACTCGGCGGCCTTCACGGCGCCCTTGGCGGCCTTCTCCACGCCCCACTGGATGAGCTGCGCGGTGCCTTCCGGCCCGTAGTACGCGGCCATGTGCGCCAGGCCCGCGGGGCCCTGCGCCGCGGCGCCCGCCAGGTTCACGGCCTTCATCCAGTCCGGGGCCTTGTAGCCCTTGGGGTCGGCCTCGTACTTCGCCTTCTCCTGGGTGAAGCCGATGTCCATCGCCAGCTCGGCGGCGCCCAGGAGCACGCTGGCGCCCACGTCCACGGCCACGCCCACGCCGGTGAGGTCCAGCGCGATGCCCAGGCCCGCGTCCGCGACGTTCAGCGCCGCGGCGGTGTGCGCGAAGTAGCCCAGGTCGTTGTTCTTGCCGTGCAGTTCCAGGGACTCCTTCTCGAACTTCGCCGCGTCGATGGCGTTGGGCAGCGCGCCCGCCACCGGGACGACCTTCGCCAAGTTCTTGAAGACCTTGCCGGCCACGTCGGCGGTGATCTCCACGCCGATCTTGCCCAGCACCTTGTCCATGATCTTGAGGCCCTGGCCCACCAGCTTGCTGCCCGCCTTGTCCAGCAGCGGTCCCAGGGTCTTCACGGTGGTGTTGAGCGCGTCCGCGCCGAACTTGTCCGTGAGCTTGAGCAGCGACTTCACGGCGGCGGAGTCCATGTCCGTCACCAGCTTGGAGACGATCTTCGCCGCGTCATCGTCCAGCTTGCCCGCGAGCTTCGCGAACTGCTCCGTGGTCTTCGGATCCGACAGGACCTCGTTGAGGACCTTGTGCTCCATGCCGCCCAGGGCGCCCACCAGCTTCTTGCCGGCCTCGGCATCCACCTTGCCCAGCTGGCCCACCAGGTTGTCCAGGGCCTTGGGGTCGGTGATGCCCTTGAGCGCGGCCTCCATCGACTCCGGACCGCCCAGCCTGGTGGCGGCGGCCTCCAGCTTCTTCAGCTGATCCGGCGTGAGCTTGGACGCGAGCTGCGGATCCAACCCCTTCACCTTCACGTCGGCCATCCGCGCGCCCTGCTGGGCCACGTCCGTCGCGTTCTTCACGCCCGCGTTCTTGAGGACGTCCGCGAAGGCCTTGAGGTCCTTCTTGAGGTCGGGCACCTCCGCCAGCAGCTGCGCGGCGGCCAGCGCCTTGTCCTGCGTGGACGCGTTGGGGTCCACCAGGGTGATGGCGGCGCCCGCGGCGCGCAGCGACCCGTCCAGCTTGCGCAGGTCATTGGCGAGCGCGGGGAACTTGTCCCCGGCGAAGTCCTTGAGCGCCTTGCCCAGCTCCAGCGTGGCGGTGGCCTTGTCCGTGGCGGAGGCGTTGGGGTCCGTCCACTTGCCAATGGCGCCCACCAGCTTCTCCGCCGCGGGCAGCCCCTTGAGCGTGGTGTCCAGCACGCCCTTCAGGTCCTCCGGCGCGAACGTGTCGCCGGTGACCTTCGCCAGGGTGAGCGCGGCCTGCGCCTTGTCGACCTTGCTCGCCTTGGGGTCCGTCAGCTTGCCCAGCGACGTGAGCGCGTCCGAGTTGGTGGCCAGCTTCGCCAGCTTGTCGTCCTGGATGCCCAGGCGCTCCAGGGCGTTGGGGACCGTCTCCGGGAACTGCGAGGCCAGCTCGCCCAGGGCGGTGGCCTTCTCGGAGAAGGAGCCGGTGCCCAGCTTGTTGAGCGAGTCGTAGGCCTTCTTCAGGTCCTCCTTGCTCTTGTCCTTCAGCTCCGGGAAGAGCTTGGGCAGCTCCTCCGGCTTGTCCGGCAGCGCCTCCGCCTTGGGCGGCTTCGGATCCGCCGCCGGAGCGGCACCGTTGACGTCGGCCCGCACCGGGACCGCGCCGTTGGCAGTCCCCGGCACCGGGCCGCTGAGGGGGCGCGCATGGCCGCCACTGGTGCCCAGCGGCGTGGCGAACGGGTTGGTCGTCTCGCCCGTCAGCCGGTTCACCCCGTTGCGGTTGTTCTGCGCGCCGCCCGAGGCGAACCCGTCATTGAAGAGCTTCACCGTGGGCTGCTTCGTCTGCTGCTTCGCGGCGGCCTTCGCGGCGGCTTCAGCGGCGGCCTTCGCGGCGGCTTCAGCGGCGGCCTTCGCGGCGGCGCGGGCAGCGGCCTCGGCGGCGGCGCGGGCGGCGGCTTCAGCGGCGGCGCGGGCAGCGGCGGCGGCGGAACCATCAATGGGGGTGGTCATGGGCGGAACTCCTACCTTTTTCAAGAATCGAGAAAGTCCCCGGGATTCTCTACATTTCGAGTCGAATGTTGCCTGACTCTCCGCAATCACGTGAATCCCGGAGCGATGCTGGCGATACGCCGGTGTCGCTCGACGGGTTACATGGATCGCGCGGGCTCCTGATGACGCAGGAGGGCATAGCGGACGCTATGGAAATTCCAGGAGGAGGCCCGCTCTTGTCCGGCCGCGTCATGCCCTCCAGGGCGATTCAGGCCCGGTCTTCGGAGCGGAGCATCCACTGGCCCAGGCCCACGCACCCGGCGGAGGTGAACAGGGTCAGCGTCCACGCGACGCTGAAGGGGGCGCTCAGCGCCATGAGCACCGGCAACGGCGACCACCCCGCGACGAAGGACGCCGGGGTGAGCCACAGCGCCCTGAGGCCGCGCGTGAGCGCCTGGATGAGGCCCAGGGCCAGCCCCGTGAGGGCGAAGCCGACGAACAGCGCCAGGGCGTAGGCCTTGTTGAACATCAGCATGTAGACGCCCAGCAGCGGGAAGACATGCACGAGGCCGGGGAGCCAGACGAGGAAGGCGGTCAGCATCCAGCGGCGTGACTGCGGGGGCTTGGGCATGGGCCTCAATCCATCCCAGGTCCTGGCTCCTCGTCATTCCCTGGCGACAGACACTGTCCGGACGGCGATGACGTCGTTACCGCTCATCCTTCCGCCGCGCCGCTCATCACAAAGGCGCGGACCCGGTCTGGCGGCCCCCTAGCCTTCTTCGCGTCACGCACCGTCCGACCGGCGGTCCTTCGCGGAGTCCCTAGATGCGCCGCATCCTGCTCGCCCTCTGTACCCTTCCCCTGCTGCTTGGCTGTGCGACGGCGTCCCCCGGCGGCGGCGCGACGGTCGCTCGAGCGGCGGCGCCCACGCCGTTCCGCGTCCAGCGCTCGGGCCAGGGCCGGCCGCTGCTGCTCATCCCCGGGCTGTCGTCGTCTGGCAAGGTCTGGGACGCCACGGTGGCGCACTACCAGTCCCGGTATGACTGCCACGTCTTCACGCTCGCGGGCTTCGCGGGGCAGCCCGCGGTGCCCGGCCCCTTCCTGCCGACGATGCGCCGCGCGTTGGCGGACTACATCCGAGGCCAGCACCTGGAGCGCCCCATCCTCGTGGGCCACAGCCTGGGGGGAGTGCTGGCGCTCGCGGTGGCGGAGGACGCACCGGAGCTCTTGGGAGGGCTCGTGCTCGTGGACAGCCTGCCGTTCCTTCCCGCCGCGATGGACCCTTCCGCGACGGCCGAAAGCGTCCGTCCCCAGGTGGAGGAGCTGAGCGCGAGGATGCGCATGCAGCCGCCGGATCAACGCAATGCCCAGACGCTGCGCACGCTGCGCGGCTTCATCACCGACGAGGACAACGTCCAGACCGCGATGCGCTGGAGCGTGGACAGCGATCCGGAAACCATCATCAACGCCTTCTCCGAGCTGTCCACCACGGACCTGCGGCCCGAGCTGACGCGCATCCAGGTGCCCGCGCTCGTGCTGGGCTCGTGGGTGGCGCTGAAGGGCCGGGTGCCGAAGGAGCAGGTGGAGGCCGTCTACCGCGCGCAGTACCGCAACCTCTCCGGTGCACGCGTGGTGCTGAACGACACGGCCCGGCACTTCATCATGTGGGACGACCCGGCGGGCTTCCTGCGGGAGACCGACGCCTTCCTCGGCGCCCTGCCCGCGCCGGTGGCCCGGATGGAACCCGTCCACTGAGTGTGTTCGACTCCCCGGTCCTTCGCCGGAGGCATGATTCGGATGACACGCTCGCGGGGCTACACGGCCTGCCAGGTGGGGGGCTGGGGACTGCACACCCTCCTCAACATCGCGCTGTCGGGGGCTCACGGCCCGCCGGCCGTGGGCTGGCTCATCGCCGGTGCGACGGGGCTGGGGCTCACACACGTGGCGCGCCGGGCGCTGCGGTTGCACGCATGGAACCGTCTGCCATTGCCCCGGCTGGTCGCGCGCGTGCTGGCGGCGGGGCTCGTCCTGGGCCTGCTCCAGAACACGCTCGTCTTCCTGGAGGCCGTGTTCGTCTTCCACGTGTACTCGCTGCGGGAGGCCTCCTGGGCGGGCTACTTCAGCAGCGCCACCATGTGGTCGCTGGTGATGGGTGTCTGGTTGACCCTCTACATCGCAGTGCAGGCCGTCACGCATGCGCGGCGGGTGGAGTTGGAGCACTGGAAGCTGGAGGCGGCGGCCCGGTCCGCGGAGCTGAGCTTCCTTCAGGCGCAGCTCCAGCCGCACTTCCTCTTCAACTGCCTCAACGGGCTGCGGGGCCTCATCGTGGAGGATCCCATCCGCGCGCAGGAGGCGGTGACGCGCCTGTCGGGGCTGCTGCGCTACGCGCTGGGAGCGCGGGGGCCGGAAACGGTGACGCTGCAGCGTGAGCTCCAGGTGGTGGATGACTACCTGGGCCTGGAGGCCATCCGCCTGGAGGAGCGGCTGCGCGTCCGCATGGACGTGACGCCCGACGCGCTGGGCGTTTCCGTGCCCGCGATGCTGGTCCAGACGCTGGTGGAGAACGCCATCAAGCACGGCATCGCTCCTGCGCCCCGCGGAGGGGAGGTGTCGGTGAAGGCTCGCATCGAGGACCGGGCGCTGTGCCTGGAGGTCGCCAACACGCCGGGGAGTCCGGACGTGGGTGCGGGGACGGTGGACTCGGGGGGCGTGGGGCTGCGCAATGCCACCGAGCGCCTGCGGCTGCTCTGCGGCGCCGCCGCGTCCCTCCGGTTGGATCAGTCACAGTCCACGGTCACGACGGCCCGCGTGCACATCCCCCTGGAGGCGGCATGAAGGTGCTCATCGCTGACGACGAGCGGCTCGCGCGCGCGGAGCTGCGCCGCCTGCTGACGGCCTTCCCCGAGGTGGAGGTGGTGGGCGAGGCCAACCATGTGGACGAGACGTGCGAGCGGGTGGAGGCGCTCGCGCCGGACCTGCTCCTGCTCGACATCCAGATGCCGGGCGGCACGGGCTTCGACGTGCTCGACCGGCTGGAAGCCCCGCCGGACGTGGTCTTCACCACCGCGCATGACGCCCACGCGCTGCGGGCCTTCCAGGTGAATGCGCTCGACTACCTGCTCAAGCCCATCGAAGCCGCGCGGCTCGCGGAGGCGCTGGAGCGCGTACGGCAACGGGGGCGCACGCAGCGCGCGGTTGGCGCGCCGGTGACGCCCCTGGAGCGCGTGTTCGTGCGGGACGGCGAGCGCTGCTGGCTGGTGGCCCTGTCGCAGGTGCCGCTCTTCAGCTCCGAGGGCAACTACGCCCGGCTGCACCTGCCGGACGCGGAGCCGCTCCTGGCCCGCTCGCTCAACCACCTGGAGGAGCGGCTGGACCCGGCGCGCTTCTTCCGCGCGAGCCGCCAGCACCTCATCAACCTCGACTTCGTGGAGGCGTTGGAGCCGGGTCCAGGCGGCACGCTCATCGCCCGGCTCCGGGGAGGCCGGGAAGTGGAGATGTCGCGCCGCCAGTCCCAGCGCTTCCGGGAGCGGCTGAGCCCGTGAGGGCGGTGGGGCCTACAGCTTGACCTGGCAGGCCTTGAGGTTCGTGCTGCTGACGCCGTTGCAGGCGTAGCTCTCCCGGCAGTCAGACTCGGAGTCACAGACGGGCGAGCACATCAGTGTGTCCAACTGGCGCGTGCACAGCGTGCCGGACGGACAGCCTCCGCCCTCCCCTTCCGCGGTGCAGTCCTGCGCGCAGAAGGTGCCAGGGAAGTCCCGGCGGCAGGAGAGGCCGGAGTCACAGCCGTCCTCGCCGCAGCTCTCCCCCACGCCGCCATCGCTGTCTCCACAGGCCAGCAGGGGGAGGATCGCCAGGAGGGGGAACAGCGCTCGGGTCAGTCGCATGCGAAGTCCTTTCAATCACATGCGGGGCCAGCCCCCCGCGCGGCCCGAGCATGCGCGCCTTCGGGGCGACGCGTCCAGCGACGCTTCTGCCTTTCCGTCAGGTCGCGAGCAGTGCGGTTCAGAGCGGCTGGGTGCGCTGGATCAGCCATTCGCGCGCCGCGCCTTCGACGTGGGGCAGGAGCCGTTCGCGCACGGTGGCGTGATAGGCATTGAGCCATTCCACCTCCTCGCGGGACAGCAGGGCCGGGTCCACCAGCCGCGTGTCGATGGGGCAGAGGCTCAGCGTCTCGAAGCGCAGGAAGTCGCCGAACTCCGTCTTGCGGTCGGGCACGGCGGCGATGAGGTTCTCGATGCGGATGCCCCAGCGGCCCGGGCGGTAGAGGCCGGGCTCGTTGGAGGTGATCATCCCCGGCTCCATCGCCGTGGTGAGATCATTGGGCAGCGTCGGGGAGAAGCCGTGCGGCCCCTCGTGGACGTTGAGGAAGAAGCCCACGCCGTGGCCCGTGCCGTGGCCGTAGTCCAGCCCCTCCGCCCACAGCGGCGCGCGCGCCAGCGCGTCCAGGTTCGGGGAGCGGGTCCCCCGGGGGAAGCGGGCGCGGGACAGGTTGATGTTCCCGCGCAGCACCAGCGTGAAGTCGCGCCGCTGCTCGGGCGTGGGCTCGCCCACGGGGACCACGCGGGTGATGTCCGTGGTGCCGGACGTGTACTGGCCGCCGGAGTCGATGAGCAGTATGCCCTGCGGCTGCTGCCCCGGCAGACACACCGTCGCGTGCGAGTCTTTCGTGGCCCGGTAGTGCGGCATGGCGGCGTTCGCGTTGAACGCGGCGATGGTGGAGAAGCTGAGCGAGACGAAGCCCGGGCGCCGCGCCCGCTCCGCGGAGAGGCGCTCGTCCACGGTCAGCTCGGTGATGGGCTCGCGGCCCAGGGCGGACTCGAACCAGGCGAAGAACGCGCACAGCGCCGCGCCGTCCTGCTCCATCGCGTTGCGGAAGTGCGCGAGCTCCGCGTCCGTCTTGCGCGACTTGGCCACGGTGGACGGGTTGAGCCCCTCCACCACGGTCACGCCCCTGGGCACCGCCTGCCGCAGCCCGTGGGTGATGCGCCGGGGATCCACCAGCAGCCGCGTCCCGTCCGGCAATGCCACCAGCGCGCGGGCCGCTTCGTCGTACGGGTGGAGGGTGATGCCATCCGCCTCCAGCGCCGCGCGCAGCGCGTCCGGAACCTTGCCCGCCCCGATGAACAGCCGGGCCCCACCGGGCTCCACCAGCAGGTGCGCGAGGAACAGCGGGAGGTGCTCCACGTCCGCGCCGCGCAGGTTCATCAGCCACGCGACGTCATCCAGCGTGGAGATGAAGTGGTGCGTCGCGCCCAGCACGCCCATCTCCGCGCGCACGGCCCGCAGCTTGTCGGTGCGCGACACGGGTGACAGCGCATGCGCGAACACGGGCGCGGCGGGCAGGGGCGGCCGGTCCGCCCAGGCCTCCGCCACCACGTCCAGGTCCGTGCGCAGCACCACTCCCGCCGCGGACAGCTGCGCGGCCGCCGAGCGCGCCACGCCCAGGCCCAGCACCGCTCCGTCCACCGCCACCGTCTGACCCTGCGGCACGTTCGCGGCCAGCCAGTCCAGGTGTGACTGCCCGGGCGCGTTCATCGCCCGCACCGTCGCGATGCCGCTGCCCTTCAACTGGGCGTCCGCCTGATCCCAGTAGCGGCTGTCCACCCAGAGGCCGGCGTAGTCCTGCGTCACCACCAGCGTGGCCAGCGAGCCGGTGAAGCCAGACGCCCACTCCCGCCCCTTCCAGCGGGCCGGCACGTAGGTGGACAGGTGCGGGTCGCTCGTCGGAACCCAGACCGCCGCCACACCGTGCTCCCGCATCACCTGCCGCACCCGCGCGATCCGCTCGCGCGCCGCGGCCCCCTGCGTCTGCTCAAGGCCCATGGCTTCCTCCGTCGTTGCGACGTGCGTCCTCATGCCGCAAACCGCGCGCCTTTTCGAGGCCCCTCACGGGCAGGGCGGCCTCCGCTCGGGTCAAGACCGCCGGGAATACGGCTGTTGCTCGGAAGACGCGGTGCAGCATCCCGTTGCATCACGAGTGGGCGATGTGTTGTCCATCGACGGGAAAGCGCCGCGTGGGCCTGGGCCCATTGCATTCGGGTGCTTACCAAGCCGGTGGCCGCGGTGAGGAGCACGCGGCCGGCTCCACCCGTCTCCTGAAGCAGGCCTGGATTCCCACCGTGCGACGCGTACTCGCCATCCTTCCCTACGTTCCGCTGCCTTCGGATACGGGCGGCACCCTGCGCACACTCGAGCTGGTGCGCGCCCTTGCCTCGCGCTTCACGTTGGACGTGCTCGCGGTGCACCGGGCGGGCAACGACGCCGAGGGCTTCAAGCGCTGGCTGGGAGAGCTGGGCGTGCCGGCCTCGCGGCTGCACCTGGTGGACCTGCCGCGCGTGGCGCCCGAGGAGACCTTGAACAGCACGCGGGCCTTCCTGCGGGGCACGCCGCTCACCTACGTCCGCTTCGCGCGCCAGAGCGTGCAGGACGCCTTGCGCCGGGTGCTGGCGGAGCGCGGTCCCTTCGACATCATCCACTTCGATCACCTGCACATGGCGCAGCTGTTACCGCTGGCGCGGCGGCTCAACCCGACCGCGCACATGGTCATCGACGAGCACAACGTGGAGAGCCAGCTGCTCGCGCGGATGGCGCCGCTGAGCCCGCCGCCGATGCGTCCGTTCCTGAACTGGCAGTTCAAGCGGGTGGAGCGGTTGGAGCGCGAGTGCGTGAGCCAGGCGGACACCGTGCTGGCGTGCTCGTCCGTGGACGCCGAGCAGCTGCGAGCCATGGGAGCGAAGCTGGTGCAGGTGGTGCCCAACGGCGTGAAGCTGCCGGACTTCGCGCCCCGGGAGACCAGGGGTGATGACCTGGTCTTCGTGGGCTCCATGGACTGGTGGCCCAACGAAGACGCGGTGCTGCTGCTGGCGCGCGAGGTGTGGCCGCTGGTGTCGTCGGAGCTGTCGACCAGCAAGTTGATGGTGGTGGGCCGCAGTCCGCCCGCGTCCGTGCGGGCCCTGGAGAACGAGCGGCTGGTGGTGACGGGCTCGGTGCCGTCGGTGGCGCCGTACCTGGCGCGCGCGCTGGCGACGGCCATTCCTTTACGCGCGGGCAGTGGGACGCGCCTGAAGGTGCTGGAGGCCGCGGCGGCGGGAGTGCCCGTGGTGGCCACGCGTCTGGCGGTGGAAGGGTTGCCGGTGGTGGAGGGGCAGCATGTCCTCCTGGCGGAGTCCCCGGAAGAATTCGCCGCCGCGCTGCGCCGGCTGCGCAAGGATCCGGACCTCTGCAGCAGGCTCGCGCAGAACGCCCGCCGCATGGCGGAGTCCTTCGCATGGGACGGAATCGGGGCCGGGCTGGGCGAGCTCTACCTGAACGCGGTGTCCGTGAGTGGCGAAGCGAAGAAGCCCTCCGGAGCGGAAGCCAACTGAGCCTTGGGGCAGCGTGCGGAGGGCCACCACCGCACGCCCAGGCCCGCGGACATGGGTTCCGCTCAAGGGCTCGCCCGTCCGGGGCGCACCGAAAAACCTGTCCGACAGTCCGACAGGTTTTCGGCGGTCGCCGCTGGCGGGGCCTCCTCCGTCCAACCGAGCAGTGGAAACCAGTCCGACTGTCCGACAGGTTCCGGGCGACCACGGTCGATGGGGCCTCCGCCTATCCAAGCCTTGGAAACCGGTCCGACTGTCCGACAGGTTCTGGGCGACCACTGCTCGGATGGGTGCCTCCGCCCATCCGAGCCTTGGAAACCGGTCCGACAGGTCCTGGGCAGCCGCGGACGGCCGCGGGCCTCCGCCCATCCATCCGGACCGTGGAAACCGGTCCGACAGGTCTTGATTGGGCGGTGGCGGTCGGCAGGCGCTCCCACCTTCCGGGCAGTGGAAACCTGTCCGACTGTCCGACAGGTTCTGGGCGGCCGCAGCCCATGAGGGCCTCTGCCCACCCGGACAGTGGAAACCGGTCCGACTGTCCGACAGGTTTTCGGCGGCCACGGCTGGCGGAGACCTCCTCCCATCCGGGCATTGGAAACCTGTCCGACAGGTTTTGGGCGGCTGCGGCTGACGGGTGTCGCCCTCCATCCAGGCCAAGGAAACGTGTCCGACTGTCCGACAGGTCTTGGCCGGCCGCGGCTGGCGGGAGCCTCGGCCCACCTGGGCCGCGGAAACCGGTCCGACTGTCGGACAGGTTTGGCCGCGCCGGGCGGAAGGGGTGCTGCGGCGATGTCCTGGGGCCGAGGCGGTGATGCCTCGGTTGCCCTACCCGGCCGCGGCCTGCTCTTCGCGCGGGTCCAGCAGGGCGGGCAGGTAGAGGGATTCGATGTAGCGATTCGCCATCCGCTCCGGCGCATGGTGCGCCACGACGTACTCACGCGCCGCCTGCGCCATCCGCGTGCGCCAGCCCGGCGCCGTGAGCAATCCCGCGAGCGCCGAGGCCAGCGTGCCCGCGTCTCCCGGTGGCACCACGAGCCCGCGCCCCGTGCCCAGCACGTGGGGCAACTCCCCGACTCCGGACGCCACCAGCGGGCGTCCCAGCGCCATCGCCTCCAGCGCGACCAGCGGCATGCCTTCACGCAAGGACGGCATCACCACCGCGTCCGCCGCCGCGTACACGCTTCGCACCTCCGAGCGGAACCCCAGGAAGCGCACCGGCAGCCCTTGAGCCTGCGCCTCCAGCGACTCGCGCAGCGGGCCATCGCCCACCAGCAGCAGCGTGGGCACCGTGGCGCCAGGCGTCCGGGCCAGCCGCTGCATCGCGTCCAGCAGCACCTGGGGTCCCTTCTCCACCGACAGGCGCCCGACCAACGCGATGACGGAACCCTCCGGCGCGAGCCCCAATGCCTCGCGAGCCTGGAGCCGCTCCGCCTCCGTGCACTCATCCGCGAGCGGCAGCGCGTTGGGGATGTAGACCACCGGCGAGCGGTGGACGTACCGGCGCAGGCGCGCGGTCAGCTCGCGCGATACCGCCGCCACCGCGCGTGTGCAGTTGCCCAGCACGCGCGCGAATCCCTCGTAGGCGATCAGCGCGGGTGTGGCGCCGGTGTCCCCGTGGTACGTGGCCACCAGCGGGACTCCAGCGAGCGCGCTCGCGGCGGCGCCCAGCGTGAGCGACTTGTAGTCATGCGCGTGCAGCAGCCCCACGCCGCGCCGGCGGACCTCCGAAGCGAGCGTCGCCACGGCCATCGCGCTGAAGCGGCCGGGCACCTCCAGCGTCAGCGCGTCCAGCCCCTGCTCCCGAGCCGCGCCCGACAGCACGTCCACCCGTCCGGGCGGAACGAGGCTGCACACCTGCGCGTGCCACGGCGACGGCGTGGACGCGGCCAGTGACAGCAGCGCCCGCTCCGCGCCATACAGGCCGCAGGTGCTGCGCACATGGAGGATGGCGGAGTGCGGCACGCGTGATTCCCCCGTGCCCGCTCACGCCTGGGCGCGAGCCGCGGCCCCCCGGTAGAGCTTCGCGTACGTGTCCACCATCGTGGACAGCGAGTAGCGCTGCGCCTCGCGCTTCGCGGCCTCGCCCAGACGGGAGCGCAGCTCCGCGTCGTGGGTCAGGCGCTTCACCGCGCCGCCGAGCGCATCCACATCCTCGGACTTCACCAGGAGCGCCGTCTGACCATCGCTGTGCACTTCGCGGATGGCGGGAATCGCGTGCGACACCGTGGGCAGCCCCACCGCCATCGCCTCCAGCAGCGACAGCGAGCGGCCCTCGCGACGGGACGGCTGCACGTAGACGTCGAACGCGGGCAGGAGCTTGCTCGCCTCCAGCAGCGCGCCCGTGAAGTGCACCCGGCCGGCCAGGGGAGACGCGGCGGCACGAGCGCGCAGCGAGGCCTCCATCGGGCCGGGACCAATCATCACCAGGTGCGTGTCCTTCGCGTCCGCGAAGTGGCGCAGGAACGCGTCCACCAGCAGGTCCGGGCCCTTCTCCTCGGAGAGGCGGCCCAGGTAGCCCACCACCGTGGCGTCCTGGGGAAGGCCCAGGCGCTCACGCGCGGCCCGGCGGGCCTCCTCGCCCGTGGCCACCTCCAGCGGCACGCCGTTCTCGATGGTGACCACGTTGGAGAGCAGCTTCGGGCTCCAGCGCTCCAGGCTGGCGCGCACCTCGCTGCCGCACGCGACCAGGGACTGGGTGAACATGGCGGCGGCCATGGCCGCGGGGCGCAGCTTGCCCTGCGGCTCCACCGTCTGATGGAAGGTGCCCATCACCGGCGTGCGCGGACGCAGCGTCCGGGTGGCGACGGCGTTGAGCCAGGGCCCCACGTCGTGGCCATGGACCACGTCCGCGCCAAAGGCGTCCACCTCCTGGGCCAGCCGGCGGATGGCCGCGGGCGTCATGCCGGCGAGGCCTCCCAACCAGACCGTGGGGACGTTGGCGCGCTGGAGCAGCTCGCGCACCGGACCGTCCGGCCCCAGGGCCAGCACCACCGATTCGATGCCCCTCTCACGGCCGTGCTGCGACAGCCGGACCACCAGCTGTTCGAGTCCGCCCATCTCCAGGCCATACATCACGTGAGCCACGCGCGTCGGGCGCGCCGTCGGGTGCATTTCGTTCTTCATGGACGCGGCCAAGCTAGGCACGCGCCCCAGCCCCACAACCCCCCGAGGACGTCCCAAGGCCCGACGGATGTCCGGCAGTGGAAGTTCCTTCGCGGGGCGTGAAGGCACGGGGCCGCCCAGAGGAGGAGCGGCCCGTTTGCCCGGGGCTTCCGTCCTACGGGAGACTCGTGTGCATCCAACGCTCACAGGCCCCTGGGGGTCCCACCGGAGCCCCTTCTTGGGAATCCCCGATCACGACTTCCAGCTGCTCACGACCTGCGGCGACGAATCCGAGGCCGCGCTCGTGCGGGCCCTGCTCCAGGCCGACAACATCCCGTGCATCATCCAGGGCGAGCAGCACCGCTCGATGCTCGGCGTGGCCGGGGCCTACATCGAGCTGCGGGTGCTGGTCCCGGCCAGCGAGCTCGAGCACGCGCGGGAGCTGCTCAAGAGCGTGGCGCGGGGAGAACCGCCGGTGGGTTTCGCCCCCGCACCGGACGCCGACTCCGAGGAGGCGCACTGCGCGCTGCACGCCCAGCGCGCCACGGGGACCTGCCAGCGGTGCGGCACCTTCCTGTGCGCCAGCTGTGACGGAGCGAGCGCCGGCCTCTGCGAGGACTGCGCCGAGCGCAACGACTCGGGAGCCGGGATTCAGCGCGGCCGGAAGCGCAAGGTCATCGCATGGCTGATCCTGCTCTTCCTCTTCGGCCCGCCCTTCCTCCTCATGCTGGCGAGCACCCTCAACGCCCTGCTGCGCTGACCCCAGCCCGTGTCTGACATTGGCCCTTCACGGCCACCTCTCCACTCACGGCGTTGTTTCAATTCCTGGCGGAATTGTCACACGACCCTGACCATTTATCGTCAGCCACGCGAGAAATGTCGACCACCCCTGAAGCACTTGAATTCCAGGTTGGCGACATGCGAAGCCACCGTCGGGTTCACATACTGGGAGTCCGACTTGCTTCGACATGCATCGCGATGGGTCACGACGTTCGTGCTGGGTTTCACCTGGATTCAGACGGGCTGTGCTCCCGCTGAAACATCTCCCCAAGAGATAGCGGAGACGACCACCGCCGAGCAGCCGCTGCTGCCGGGTGAGCGGTCGCTGCTGGGCACCACCGCGCTCCCGGCCGTGCAGTCCGCGGACGACAGCGGCGCGGTGGAGCTGGGCGTGCGCTTCCGCAGCGACGCTCCGGGGCGGATCATGGGCGTGCGCTTCTACAAGGGCACGGGCAACACGGGCACGCACACCGGCAGCCTGTGGACGGCGTCCGGCACGCTGCTGGCCACCGCCACCTTCCAGAACGAGACGGCCTCCGGCTGGCAGGAGGTGCGCTTCGCCTCGCCGGTCACCATCGCCGCCGACACGAACTACGTCGTCTCGTATCACGCGCCCGCGGGGCACTACTCCGTGACGAGCAACGGCTTCGCGTCCGCGCTGGATGTGCTGCCCCTGCACGCGGAAGCGACCAGCAACGGCCTCTATCGCTACGGCACCAGCGGCTTCCCCACCAGCTCGTTCAACGCGAGCAACTACTGGGTGGACGTGGCCTTCCTGCCCAACGACACCACGGCGCCGCGCGCGCCCACCAACGTCACCGCGGTGCCCAGCTCGTCCACCGCCATCGACCTGACCTGGTACGCGTCCGTGGACGGCACGGGTGAGATGCAGGGCAACGCCCGCTGGCACCTGGTGTACCGCAACGGCCAGCTCATCGCGGAGCTGCCCGGCACCACCGTGCGCTACCGCGACACCGGCCTGACGCCCTCCACCGGGCACAACTACACCGTGCGCGGCCGTGACGCCGCCGGCAACGTCAGCGCGGCCTCCACGGTCGTCACCGCCACGACGCTCCCGAACATGGCCTGCAACCCCTGCAGCCTGTGGAACAGCGTGACGGGCGACCCGCAGTACGAGAACGCCGACGCCACCCCCACGGAGGTCGGCGTGAAGTTCCGCACCGACGTGGCGGGCACGGTGACGAAGGTCCGCTACTACAAGGGCAGCACCGACACCGGCCCGCACGTGGGCCACCTGTGGAGCGCCACCGGCGCGCTGCTGGCCACCACGGAGACGACGCCCGCGGAGACCGGCTTCGGCTGGCGCGAGCTGTCCTTCCCCACGCCGGTGAGCCTCACCGCGAACACGACCTACGTCGTGTCGTACTTCGCCACCGGCGGGCGCTATGCCATCACCCCGTACTACTTCAGCACCGCGGGCGTGGACATGCCCCCGCTGCACGCGCCCTCCACCGTGGAGGCTGGCGGCAACGGCGTTCGCAACCTCAACGGCAGCGCCTTCCCCACGGAGGCGTGGCTCAACACCAACTTCTGGGTGGATGTGACATTCGTCCCCGAGGAGCCCAGCGGTCCCGCGACGGTGGACCTGGCCGTGACGCAGTCGTTCCCCGCCGGCACGGGCGCCAACGGTGACGTGCTCTTCTACGACCTCACCGTGACGAACAATGGCCCGGCGACCGCCACCAACGTCGTGCTCGACGTCCCCATCCCCACGGGCTTGAACTACTTCTTCTACTCGGCGACGCCGGGCAGCAGCGGTGGCTGCTCCTTCTTCAGCGACCTGCAGTGCACCACCGCCAGCCTGGCGCCGGGCGCGACCTTCACCGTCCACGTGGAGGCCATCCCGTTGAGCGCCGGGACGTTCACCAGCCAGGCCACCGTCTCGTCCTCGCAGGTGGATTTCGTGCCGGGCAACAACACGCACGCGCTGACCATCCCCGTGGGCCCGTCCACCAACCTCGTCACCTTCGACACCATCCCCGGCCAGGACGAGACCCTCAACGGCACGTATGGCCCCATCCAGTTCGGCCTCAACAGCTGGTACATCGCGTCGCCCTGGGGTGGGTTCACCACGAAGAGTGTGTCGTTCAACGGCGGCGGCCCCACCCAGGCCAACCTGGGCATCATCGGCCAGCGTCGCATCCTGGGCCTGGATGCCTTCACCTGGGACAGCGGCGCCACGCTCACGCTGAAGTGCATCGACCTGCCCACCCTCACCTTCCCCCTGACGGCGGGACAGGTGACGCACGTGGTGCCCACCTGGACGCAGCCCTGCACGGTCTTCACGGTGATCACGTCCAACGGCTGGGACACGAACTTCGACAACCTGGAGCTGTCTCCGCGCCCCTGAGCGCGTGACGCAAGGGAGGCGGGTATGCTTCGCGGATGCCCGCCGCGCCCCTGCTCCTGAGTGCAGCGACGTCCCTGCTCGCCACCACGTGGCTCCTCGCGGCGGCGCCGTCCTCCGTCGCGGTGGAGCCTTCCGGCTTCACCGTCCAGTCGGACGGCAAGGCGGTGATCATCACCCAGGTGGTTCCGGGGAGGCCGGCCGACCGCGCGAAGCTGACGCCCGGCACGCGCATCCTGCGCATCGAGTCGCCGGAGCGGACGTTCGCGCGGGGCCCCATCGAGCAACTCAACCAGACGGACCTGCACGACGCGCTCATCGCCACCTGGGATGAACCGCTCCTGCTCTTCGTGGGGAACACGCGCGAGGACGGCCGCTACATCGGCCTCCAGCGCGATGATCCGCGTCCCGCCGAGGAGTTCCCCGGCTTCCCCCTGCCCCCGGAGAAGCGGGCCCGGCTGTCGCTCCTCCAGCAGCAGCTGCACGAAGCCCGGCGCCTGCGGGAGCTGCACCGGACGCCGCGTGAGAAGCCCGGCCTCGAGCTGCGCCACCAGAGCGAGGCCTGGGTGAAGGGCGGCCAGCTGCGGTCCGTGGACGGAGGAGGCTTCACCGGGCTGTGGATCCACCCGGAGCTCACCCTGGACGCGCGGTGCCCCGACCGGCTGGAGAAGGTGGTGCTGAGCGGTCCAGGCAAGGGATTGCCCCGGACGTTCCAGCCCGCCGAGGACTCCGTGTCCACCGGGCAGGACTTCACCTTCGACCTGCCGCTGTGGTCCGTCCGCGACGTCACCCGGGCCTGCGCCGCGGGGAAGTCGTCCCTCGCGGTGACACTGCGCGCGGAGCTGTCGTGCAAGGACGAGCCCGCCCTCCAGCAGCCCCTCCCGGTGAAGCTGTCCCTGAAGTGCGAGCAGAAGCTCCCGGACGAAGAAGCGGGTGGCCTCCGGTTGCTCAGCCTTCGCGGCGCACCGGAGGAATACGTCACGGGAACGAAGGCCGCGTTCACGGCGGAGGCGTCAGGGCTCGACAGCGTCGTTCCCCCGGTGGCTTCGGTGACGTTCGTGGAGGTGGATGCACGGGGCAAGGTGCAGCAGCGCTTCGCCACGGTGCCTGTGCCCCCGGGCGCGACGGAGGCGACGGCGGAGCTGACGCTGGACACGTCCACCGCGCGCACCGTGCGGCTGTCCGTGGAGGCGCGCTTCGCGGACGGCAGCACCCGCGGCTCGGACACGCGGGAGGTGAACGTCGTCACGCCGGCGTTCGTGGAGGCGCGCAGCAAGGGCTACGAGGAAGGCAGCCGTCGGGGGCGGGCGCTGGACCAGCGCTTCACACAGGAGATTCCCACCCCCTGCGCCGACATCGCAGCCACCGTGGCCTGGCTCAAGGCCCAGCCCGAGGTCGAGTCCGCCCACGGCACCGGCAAGCACAACTTCGACTACCGGGTGAAGGGCTCCGGCATCACCCAGGTCGTCAGCTGCCACGCCCCCTAGCTCGCGGGACTACGACCGCTTCTCGCCCGAGCAGGCAGCGGCACGCGCGCGCAGCAGCGCCTGCTCCTTCGCGTTGCGCGTGAGCGACGCCGCCCGCTCGAACTCCGCCTTGGCCTCCTTCAGCCGCCCCAGCTTCTGGAGCAGGTCGCCGCGCACGCTCGGCAGCAGGTGGTAGTGCTTGAGCGACGGCTCGGCCACGAGCTGATCCACCAGCTCCAGCCCCACGGCGGGACCAAACGCCATCGACAGGGCGACGGCGCGGTTCAGCTCCACCACGGGTGATGGTGTGAGCCGCGCGAGCACCCCGTAGAGCGCCGCTATACGCGGCCAGTCCGTCTCCTCCGGCGTGCGCGCCCGAGCATGACACGCGGCGATGGCGGCCTGCAGCGTGTACGGCCCCGCTGGCCCGGCCTTCTCGGAACGCTCCAGCGCCGCGAGCCCACGGCGGATGAGGAGCTGATCCCACAGCGCGCGGTTCTGCTCCAGGAGCAGCACGGGCTCACCCGAGGGCCCCACCCGCGCCCGGGACCGTGACGCCTGAATCTCCATCAGCGCCACCAGCCCGTGCACCTCCGGCTCGCCCGGCGCCAGCTCCGCGAGGATGCGGCCCAGGCGCAGCGCGTCCTGGCAGAGCTCCGGCCGCATCCAGCCATCGCCCGCGGTCGCGGAATAGCCCTCGTTGAAGATGAGGTAGACGACCTCCAGCACCGACGCGAGCCGCGCCGCCAGCGCCTCGCCGTGGGGGACCTCGAAGGGGACCCCCTTCTCCGCCAGCGTGCGCTTGGCCCGCACGATGCGCTGGGCCACCGTGGGCTCCGGCACCAGGAACGCGCGGGCGATTTCATCCGTCGTCAGGCCGCCCAACAGCCGCAGCGTGAGCGCCACCCGCGCCTCCGGGGACAGCACCGGATGGCAGGACGTGAAGATGAGGCGCAACAGGTCGTCGCCGACGTCGTCGTCCAGGGCCGCGTCCAGGTCTGGCACCTCCGCCTCCTCCAGCCCGTGCCCCAGCTCCTCGTGCTTACGCGCGAGCAGCTTGTGACGGCGCATCTCGTCGATGGCGCGGCGCTTCGCGGTGGCCATGAGCCACGCACCCGGGTTCTCCGGCACGCCCGACACCGGCCATTTCTCCAACGCCACGACCAGCGCGTCCTGCGCCAGCTCCTCCGCCTGCCCCACGTCGCGCACCATGCGCGCAAGCCCGGCAATGAGCCGGGCGGACTCGATTCTCCACACCGCGTGCACCGCGGCCTGCGCCTTGGACATCGTCACGGCGCGAACTCAATCAAATGCACGTCGAACGGGCGCCCCGGAAATCGACACGGGGGTGCGATTTTCCGCGAAGACAACACGGCCCCGGGCCTTCCTTCAGAGGAAGACCCGGGGCCGTCACCTCACGCCCGCGCCTCGGCCGCCAGGCCAGCGGCCGACTCCGGCACCGGCTCGTACGTCCCCAGGCGCATGCTCGCCACGGCGCGTCCCTGCGTGCGGCCGCGCAGCGCCGTCACGTAGCCGAACAGGCGCGCCATGGGCACCCGCGCGGACACGCACCGCGCCGCCCCCTTCGCCTCCATCCCCAGCACCCGTCCCCGCCGCGACGCCAGGTCGCCCAGCACGTCGCCCAGGAACTCCTCCGGCGTCACCACCTCCACCTCCATCACCGGCTCCAGCCCCTGCACGCCCACGCGCCGCGCGGCCTCCTGGAGCGCCAGGGAGCCCGCCACCATGAAGGCCTGCGGCGTGCTGTCCTTCACGTGCGTGTCCCCATCCACCAACCGCACCTCCACGTCCACCAGCGGCACGCCCTCCCGCATGCCCTTCGCCATGGCGCCGGCCACGCCCTTCTCGATGGCGGGCACCAGCTCGCGAGGGATGGAGCCGCCCTTCGTGGCGTCCACGAAGACGAGCCCCGCCCCTCGCGGCGCCGGCCCCACGTCCAGCACCACGCGCGCGTACTGTCCGGGCCCGCCGGACTGGCGGACGTGGCGGTACTCCTGGCGCACCGCGCTCCGGAGCGTGTCGCGGTACGCCACCTTCGGCTGTCCCACGCGCGCCTCCACGCCGAACTCCGTCCGCAACCGGTCCACGACCACCTCCAGGTGCAGCTCACCCATGCCGGACAGCAGCACCTGGCCGCTCTCCGGATCCACGCCCAGGCGCAGCGACGGGTCCTCCGCCGCCAGCCGTTGCAGGCCCTCTTCCAGCTTCGGCAACTCCGCGGGGGAGCGCGCCTCCACGGCGAGCTGCACCACGGGCTCCATCACGTTCAACGCCTCCAGCACCACCGGCGCCTCCGGGTCACACAGCGTGTCGCCCGTGCGGACGCCCTTGAGCCCCAGCGCCGCGCACAGGTCGCCCGCGTGCACCTCCGCCACCTCCTCGCGGCGGTTGGCGTGCATGAACATCAGGCGCCCCACCCGCTCCTTCCGTCCGGTGACGGGGTTGAGCAGGACGGTGCCCGCGCGCAGCGTGCCCGAGTACACCCGCAGGAACACGATGCCCCCCACGGCCTTGTCGCTCATCAGCTTGAACGCCAGCGCGGTGGGCGGCCCCGAGTCCGACACGGGACGGCTGACGCGCTCGCCGGTGACGGGCGCAAAGCCCTCCACCGAGGCCACGTCCGCGGGTGACGGCAGGTAGCTGACGACCGCATCCAAGAGCATCTGCACTCCCTTCTTCTTGAAGGCCGACCCGCACAGCACCGGCACCAGTGTCCGCGCGAGCGTGCCCGAGCGCAGCGCGCGCTCCAGCTCCTCCGCGGTGATGTCCTCCACCCGCCCGTCCACGAACTTCTCCATCACGCCCGCGTCCAGGTCCGCGCACACTTCAATGAGGCGCATGCGGTACGGCAGCACCGCCTCCATCAGCTCCGGGGGCACGGGCGCGCCGTCGTCAAAGCCGCCGTCGTCGCCCTGGAAGCGCACCAGCCGCATGCGCACCAGGTCCACGAGCCCCTGGAAGTCCGCGCCGTCGCCCACGGGCCACTGCACGGCCACCGGGCGCACGCCCAGCCGGTCCACCATGGACTGCACGCTCAGGGCGAAGTCCGCGCCCACCTTGTCCATCTTGTTGATGAACGCGATGCGCGGCACGCCGTAGCGGTCCGCCTGACGCCACACCGTCTCCGACTGCGGCTCCACGCCCTGGCTGGCGTCGAACACCGCCACCGCGCCGTCCAGCACGCGCAGCGAGCGCTCCACCTCGATGGTGAAGTCCACGTGGCCCGGCGTGTCCAGGATGTTGATGCGGTGGGGCACGCCTGCCTCCCGCCCGTGCCGGGGCTGCCAGAAGGCCGTCGTCGCCGCGGAGGTGATGGTGATGCCGCGCTTCTTCTCCTGCTCCATCCAGTCCATCTCCGTGGAGCCCGTGTGCACCTCTCCCGTGGAGTGGATGCGGCCGGTGAAGAAGAGGACGCGCTCGGTGAGCGTCGTCTTGCCCGCGTCGATGTGGGCCATGATGCCGATGTTGCGATACCGCTCGATGCGCGTGGTGCGAGACATGGAAGACTCCCGTTCCCGTCCGGGCAGCGAGGCCCGCGGGTGTGTGTTGGATTGAGACGCCGGTTGGATGAGAGGAATGGACCGGTGGCTGTCTTCAGGCGCGCACGCGCACACAGGGCCGGAAGCGGCACGTCAGGCCGCTACGGGATGGCGCGAGGACACACGAAGGCACCCCCAGGGAGGGGACGGGCGGAGACGGAGCTCACGGTGCACGGGCAACCAGCCACGCGCGCACCGGAGGACTCCGGTCCGCCTGCTCAAATATCGAGCAGGACCTCGTGACGGGGGGCGAGGCGCACGTCCGCCGCCGGCGCGAAGGCGCTCAGGACAGGCAGGGCATGGAGAGTGACGGGCCTCATGATGAGACAGGAGTAAGACAGACAGCCCCCGCTGTCAACCCGGCGGCCTCCCCCGGGGTCCGGGCCCGGAAATAAATCCCGAAAGAATATCCGCCGCGCCCGCCGTAGATGTGGCGGTTGGCGACAGAAGCCAACCCCTGGTTCCTCCGAGGGGGAAGTATGTCCACGTTCTACAAGCGCCTGCTGACGGCCTCCATGGGTCTCGTCGGCTTGAATGGGTGTGTCTACGGCTTCATCTACGACTCCGCGACGGGCAGCGCCGTGGAAGGCGTGACGGTCTACGTCGCCTCCGGCAGCTGCAGCGGCAGCGGCTGCGGCACCGGGCTCGCGACCCAGACGACGGATTCATCCGGCCTCTTCGTCTTCGACGCCTATGGCAACCGCCACGGCGAGGACCAGGTCCAGCTGATCACCGCGGCGTCCGGCGAGGAGGCGGTGCGGCTCGTCTACTCCCGCTCGGGCTACCGCTCCGTCACCGTCTACCACCGGCCCAAGTACACGACGATGACGCAGGACGGGACCGACTATCAGGTCTCCGCCGTGCAGCCCGTGTACCTGTGCGCGCTCAACGCCGTGGACACCGACGGCGACGGCGTCTGCGACGCGGCGGAGAACCAGTACGGCACCAACCCCAACAACTCCGACACGGACGGCGACCGCATCAGCGACTTCGCGGAGCTGTACGGCTACGGCGGCGTGGACCTGCGCTACTGGGGCGCGGATCCGCTCAAGAAGGACGTCTTCGTGGAGGTGGACTACTACGCGGACCGCAAGCCCACGCAGGGCGCGCTGGACCGCGTGACGACGGCCTTCGCCAACGCGCCGGTGTCCAACCCCAACGGCACCACGGGCATCGCGCTGCACCTGGTGCTGGACTCGCAGATCGCCGCCGCGGACGTCATCTCCAACCTGGACACCGGTTGGGTGGGCGTCGACACCATCAAGAGCAAGTACTTCAAGTCGCGCCGGGCGCCCTTCTTCCACTACGCCCTGTTCGCGAACACCTACGGCACGACGACCTCCAGCGGCCTGTCGCGCGGCATCCCCGCCCATGACCTCATCGTGACGCTGGGCGGCTGGTCCACGCCGGGCGGCACGGAGCTGCAGCAGGCCGGCACCCTCATGCACGAGTTGGGGCACAACATCGGCCTGCGCCATGGCGGCACGGACGACGCCAACTACAAGCCCAACTACCTGAGCGTGATGAACTACGAGTACCAGACGTTCGGCCTGCGCATCGACGGCGTGGACAACGTGCTGGACTACTCGCGCGTCCGCGTCGCCTCCGTGACCGAGACGTCCGTCAACGAGGTGTCCGCCTTCGCGCCCATCGCCCCCACCACGGAGGCGGACCTGGCCCGCATCGGCGTGCGCATCAACGGCGTGCAGCGCACGGGCACCGCGAGCGCGAACCTGGACATCAACGGCAGCGGCGCCATCCAGGCCGCGTCCTTCGCCTACAACTTCAACCGCGACTCCGACAGCGTGGACCTCTTCCCGGCGTCGCAGAATGACTGGCTGGCCCTGGTGTACGACGGCGCCGGGCAGATTGGCGACGGCTGGCTGGGCACCACCCAGGGCCTGAGCCGCCAGCAGCCCTTCTTCGTCGTCCCGGAGAAGACGGACTCCTGCCTCACGGAGCAGATGCTCCTCAAGCGGTAGTCCCCGGCCATCCGTCCTGGCAAGTCATCCCCCGCCGGGTTCCTCTTCACGAGGGACCCGGCGGTCGTTTATCGCCCCCAGGCCCGCGTAGACTGCGGCGCATGTCGCATGTCGCACTCGTGGGCTACGGACGGTTTGGACGCGCGCTGGGAACGCTGCTGGAGGCGGTGGGCGTGGAGCACCGCGCCCTGGACCCGGTGGCGGACATCCCGGAGCCGCTCCGCGCACACTCGGTGGGGGAGCTGCTGGAAGGGGCGGAGCTGGTGGTGGTGGCGGTGCCGGTGCCCCAGATGCGGGACGTGCTGCGTTCCCTGCGGGCCCACCTGAGGCCAGAGCACCTGGTGCTGGACGTGGGCAGCGTGAAGGTGAAGCCCGTGGAGGCGCTGATGGAGGTGCTGGGCGCGCAGGTGCCCTGGGTGGGGACCCATCCCCTCTTCGGCCCCTTGAGCCTGGCCATGGCCGAGCGCCCCATGCGCGTCGTGCTCTGCCCCAACCCGCTGCATCCAGAAGCGGCCCCGCGCGCCCGGCGCTTCTACGAGGGGCTGGGCTGCGAGGTGATTGAGCAGACGCCAGAAGGCCATGACCAGGTGATGGCGCGCACGCATGCGCTCACCTTCTTCGTGGCCAAGGGGATGGTGGACTCCGGCGCGGCGGCGGACGTGCCCTTCGCGCCGGCCAGCTTCAAGGCGCTGTCGCGCACCATCGAGACGGTGCGCGCGGACGCGGGCCACCTCTTCAACGCCATCCAGCAGGAGAACCCCTTCGCCACGCAGGCGCGAGGGCAACTGCTCGCGGCGCTCCAGGACATCCACCGCGACCTGGAGGCGGCGCCCCCGGCGACGCAGGCGCCGGAAACCTCGGGCGTCGCCGTGCCGGGCCTGGAACCCGAGGCGCCATCGCCCCGTGAGCCGCGCGAGCACATCGATGCGCTCGACCGGGAGCTGGTGGAGCTGCTCGCCCGCCGCCAGGAACTGGCCCGCCGCCAGCGCCGTGCCCAGGAGGCCGGGAACGAGCCCGCTCGCACGGAGACGCTGCTCGCCGTGCGCCGGGCGTGGGCCCGGGAGCTGGGCGTGGACGCGCAGGAGGTGGAGGCCGTCTTCCGCGTCGTGCTGGGCAGCAGCCTGCGATGACGCGGCGCCAGGCCCGTAAGACCCAGGCCTGGCAGCGCGAGGCCGCGGAGGTGAAGCGCATCCTCGAACAGGAAGCGCGGCTCGGAGGCACCTATGCGCTGGTGGCCGGCGAGCTTCAGCACTGGACGCGCATGCCCCGCGACGGCGCGCTCGTGCGGGACTTCATGTTGATGAGTGACGGACTCGCCATCCGCCTCTCCCACTACCTGAAGCGCCATGGCCGGGCGTTCTCCACGCGGGAAGAGGCGGAGTTCGTGCTGTTCGGCGAGGAGTCCAGCGGCGTGCTGGACTGAGCCTCAGAGGTACTCGTCCAGCCAGTCGAACATGCGGTGATTGGCCACGGCCTGCGCGCCCTCCTGGCAGTGCAGCAGGCCCGTGTCCTGGGTGGTGAAGAGCATGTAGTCCTTCGGGCACTCCAGCGCGTCGAAGAGCAGGCGGGCCTGGCCCTGGGAGAACGCCTCGGCGGTGCCGTCCATCACCAGCGTGCGGCAGCGGATGCGGTGGACGATGGGCTCGTTGTTGAACCGGCGCAGCTCGAAGAGCAGGGCCGACGGCGTGCTCACGCCGTGCTTGGACATCGAGTCCTTCATGTACCAGCGATAGAGGAACACCTGCTCCATCAGCTGGGCCATGGCCGCGTCGAAGGCCTGGGGGTCGCTGTCCAGGAGCGGCATCACCTCCGGGAAGTACATGTTGAACTGCTCGAAGGAGGACTCGCCCCAGTTGAGGACGCCGGGGTTTGGGATGAGGATCTTGATGCGCCGCTCGAACGCGGCGGCGCGCGGCACCAGCGCCCCGCCCATGCTCCAGCCCAGCAGCGCGATGCGCCGCGAGTCCACGCCCGCGATGCACAGGGCGAAGTCCACCACCGGGCGGATGACATTCTCCCAGTCATGGCGGAAGGGCAGCCCCTGCTCGCGGATGGCCATGCCCTGGCCGGGCGCGTGCACGATGAGGCAGTGGTAGCCCCGCGCGAGCGCCGCGTCGATGACGTACTTGGACTCTTCCGGCCACGCGTCGCGGCCCTGCTGGAAGATGAGCAGCGGCGCGATGCTCCGGGCGCTCGGCGCGCGGAAGAAGTAGCCGGGCAGCGTGGTGCCCTCGTACGGGATGCGCACGGGTGTGCCCGGTATCTTCAGCAGGTGGAGCGCCTTGTTGTACGCGTCCACCGCCTTGCGCCCGGTGGCGACCACGCTTGGGTGGGTGGGCTCGGGGTGGTGGATGAGCGCGGCGCGGTAGTAGTTGGCGGCGCGCAGGTAGGCATTGCCCGCGCTGATGGAATGGCGGCGGGACAGGCTCACGTCGCCCATGGCGCGGATGCGGTCGGCGGTGCTGACCCACTCATTGGGCCAGCTCCAGTCATCTCCCGCGACGATGCGGGTCGCGGTGTCCAGCACCTCGCTGATGTCCGACTGCGCGCTGTAGGTCCCGGCCAGGAAGTGCAGCAACTGGCTCTCCATGATGGGGTCCGCCATCAAGCCCAGCTCCCACCAGGGCCGGGGCTCCTCGGTGGATGAGGCGGTCGAGGAAGGACGTCCAGCCGCCGCCGAGGGAGCGCCCCGGAGGAGCGCGAGCCCTCCGGTCAGCCCCAGGCTGGCTTGGATGAGGGAGCGACGGTCCAGTGTGATGCCCATGGTCTCTGGCCTCCAGCGAAGTGCTGGCGGTTCGAACACCGCGGGCCTCCACTTCTGTCACTCACCGCGTGGCCACCAGCGCGAACACGCGGTGCGGCACGGCGAACGGCGTCTGGGGGAACCGCTCCGCGAGGAGCTTCGCGTGCGCGACGTCGAAGCGGGCGGCCTCCTCCTCGGAGAGCACCGGGCCCACCTTGGCGCTGGCGCGCACCCGCCCCATCCACGCCTCGTAGGAGTAGTGGACGACGGTGTCGAAGGAGAAGGACTCCAGGCCGCTGAAGCCCGCGGTGGCGACGTCCTGGAACCAGCGTGGGTAGATGCCGGCGTCGTGCCCGAACTCGACATAGGGCGCGACCTGCGAGGGATTGAAGGAGTCGATGAGGGTGTGGACGACCTGCACGACATTGCCCGGCAAAGGCAGCCAGTCGAAGTGCGCGATGACCAGCCGTCCTCCCGGCGCCAGCACCCGGAAGGCCTCGCGGGCCGCGGCGGCACGGTCGAACCAATGCCAGCACGTGCCGGCGGTGACGAGCCCGAAGGACTCCGACGGCAGGCCGGTCCGCTCCGCCGGAGCCACGCGGAAGTCGATGGACAGCCCCTCGTCGCTCGCGAGCGTGCGGGCCGAATCCAACATGGACGCAGAGAGGTCCAACGCCGTGACGTCCCCTCCGCGCTTCGCCAGTCCCCGCGCGAGCGTGCCCGTGCCCGCGCCCAGGTCGAGCACGCGCTGGCCTGGCTGAAAGATGCCTTCACGGAGGAGCCGCTCGAAGAAGGCATCCGGAAAGCCGGCGCGGTGCCGGGCGTAGTCCTGCGACGTGCGGCCAAAGTCCACCTGCATGGCATGTCCTCCAGGGTTCAGGGCTCCACGTGTCCATGAGGAAAGACACGTCGACAGCGGCCGCGCGCCGCGCCGACACTCTCCTTCCAGGAGGTGGATGGAGCATGGATAGACGCCGCGGTGGACGCTCTCAATCTCGATTCGAACATCGACCTGAGCGGGAGGAAGCCCTGGTGTCGGCGAGCGAGGCGGCGGCGCTGCTCGGCGTGAAGCTCGCGACGCTCTACACCTACGTGAGCCGGGGACTGGTGCGGTGCGTGCCGGTGCAGGGAACGAAGGAGAACCGCTACGCACGCGCGGACCTGGAGCGGCTGAAGGTCCGCCACGACGCGAGGGCGGGACACGCGGCGGTGGCGGCGGGAGCGCTGCGCTGGGGCGAGCCCGTCATCGACTCCGCCGTGTCGCGCGTGGAGGCCAAGGGCCTGGCGTACCGGGGAAGCCACTCCGCGGTGGAGCTGGCCACGAAAGGGCGCGCCTTCGAGGACGTGGCGGAGCTGCTCTGGTCCGGCGCGCTGCCGAAACACCGGGACACGACGTGGCCCGCGCCGCGAGCGCCCTTCCCTCCTGCCGCGCTGGCGGCGCTCCTGCCCCAGGGCACGCCTCCCGCGAAGGTGCTGGCGACGCTGGTGTCCCTGCTGGGCGCACGGGACGCGGTGCGCTTCGCGGCGCCACCGGACCCGGAGCTCGTGCGGGCCCGGGGCCTGTTGCGTCACCTGGCGGCGTGGGTGTGCGCGGCCCGGGCGCCAGAGCGCGTGGCCCCCGCCCTGAGGGAACGGACGGTGGCGGACTCGCTGGCGCACGCGTGGGACGCCCGCTCAGCGCACGCCGCGGCGTCGTTGAACCAGGCGCTGGTGCTCTGCGCGGACCATGAGCTGAACGTGTCGACGTTCGCCGCCCGGGTGACGGCCTCGTCCGGCGCGGACCTGTACGCGTGCGTGGGCGCGGCGATGGCGGCGCTCTCCGGAGCGAAGCACGGGGGCGCGTGCGACCGCGTGGAGGTGCTCCTCACGGAGGTGGGCCGTCCGGAGCGGGCGAAGGAGGTGGTGGACACGTACGTCCGCAGGGGCGAATCGGTGCCGGGCTTCGGCCACCGGCTGTATCCCCAGGGAGACCCGCGCACGCCCCCGCTCATCCTGGCCGCGCGGGAGCTGCGCCCGGATGCGAAGGCGGTGCGCGTGGGCTCCGCGCTGGTGGAGGTGATGCGCGACGCGGGACATCCCGCGCCTTCGATGGAGGTGGGGCTGGTGATGCTGGCGGAGGCGCTGGGGCTGCCGAAGGGCGCCGCCGCGACGGTGTTCGCGGTGGGGCGCTCGGCGGGCTGGGTGGCGCACGTGCTGGAGCAGCGGGAGCAGGGACACCTGCTGCGCCCCAGGGCTCGCTACGTCGGCCCCTCTTCACCAGCGACAGATTGAATTCATCCGTCGGGATTCAGGGTGGGGGTGGCGATGTTTGAGGACCCATTGCGACTCTTCACCCTTTGGAGCCACTGCATGATGAAGAAGACCGCCCTGCTGACCTGCCTGCTCGGATTGCTGGGAGCTCTCCCGGCCAGCGCCGCTGAACTGAAGGACGTGTTCGGCAAGGAGGTCCCCATCGGGCAGGGCCGGCCCACGCTGGTGCTGTATGCCAACAAGGGCACCAAGGAGGAGCTGCGTCAGCGCGCCTCCCAGTTCATCTACGACGTGCGTGAGAAGAAGCCCATCGTCGTCATCCACGTGGACCTGCGCGACGTCTCGGGCCTCTTCAAGGGCATGGCGCGCGGGGAGATCCGCAAGAGCCACAAGGAGTCGCTCTCCGCCATGAAGGACCTGTACCGCCAGAAGGGCGAGGCACCGCCCGCCGAGCTGGACTCGTCGCTCTACATGGTCGCGGACTCCAAGGGTGAACCCCACAAGTCCATGGGCCTGGAGAAGGGCTTCGACCGCGTGTTCGCCCAGGTGCTCGGCACCTCCGGTCAGGAGATCGCGCGCGGCGCCTTCTCGGAAGGTGCCCGGAAGCTCAGCCAGGCGATGACCGCCGCGCCCGCCGTGGCGTCCCGCACGCCCTGAGTCCACGGGGTGTCCCACCACGCTCCTGCACCGCGCGTGGGTGGACGACAGGGAATGAACGGATTTACCTTGCTGGCCCGCTAGTCACCGCTCACCTGGAAACCATGTTGATGCATGGGATTCAAACGGTGGGCGGTGGCAGCGCGTCAGGTTCATTTCCCCCGAGACACCCCACATGTTCAAGTTCAAGACGTGCAGCCTCGCCGTGGTGGCCCTTGCGTTCAGCGCCTGTGGCCCCGCGCCGGAAGCGAAGGAGCCGGCCCCCGCCGGCAGCGACATCGCGCAGGTCCAGTCCCAGGTGACGAAGGCCATCCCGGGCACGACGTGCGTGGTCGAAGCGACGAAGCCCTACACGTATGACATCGGCGGTCCCATCAGCGCCCAGGCGTCTGCCTGGGATTGCGACCAGGACTACCCCATCATCTACATCTGCTCCACCGTGGAGCAGCGGTCGGTGAGCAGCACGGGCACGGTCACCTGGACGGCCATCCCCGGCAGCCGCAGCTGCTGGCCGGAGACGAACACGGACTTCGGTGGCCAGACGGCGAACCCCACGCCCTACGCGGCGGGCGTCTACCGTCAGCGCTCGCAGGCGGCCATCAAGCTGAACGCCACCACGTGGACCCCGGCGCAGCCGTCCACCTGCGCCACGCTCTCCAGCGACATCCCCTGCAAGTTCACCGAGGTGGTGTCCGCCGGCGTGACGCTGTAACGCGTGATGTCGTGATGTGAAGCAACACGGACCCCAGGTGCGAACCAGGGCAGGCGTTGGCTAGTCTGACGCCCTCCCGTTCCACCTGGAGTCTTTCATGCACATCGAATCCTCTCGCAGCGCCCGTTCCCCGAAGGCCGCGACGTTCCTCCGCATCCCGGTGCTGCTCGCCGTGGGCATGATGACGATGGGCAGCGGAATGGGGAACCCGGGCTGTGGTAGCAGCTCGCCTCCTGACTGTGAGGAGGGATGCGCTATCGAGGGCACCTACACACTCCAGTTCGCGGACTCATCGCCTCCGGGCGAGGGATGCGAGGCGTTGGGGTTCGGCTTGCCACAGGGGCCGCTCGTGTTGACCCTGTCCGACAGCTACGTCACGGCGAAGTTCGGCGACGAGACGCTGTCGGCCTACTACGAGGGTGAGCCCGCACGGCGGCTCTACTTCTCCACCGCGCAGTACCTCACCGAAAAGAAGGTCAGGCGCACCGTGAGGATCGACTCGACGGTGGCCGCGCCCTCGCCCCGGTCGGCCACCGACAGGTCGGTCATCGAGGGGACGTATGATCTGGAGATCCTCGCCTCCGAGGACAACAGCGTGAAGTGCCACATCAAGCGGAACTTCACCGCGACGCGGTAGGGGTTCCTCCGGGTGGGGCCTTGGCTCCACTCGGGGTGCGGTAGGTTCGGGGCCATGCGTACTCCCCTCATGGCCTCACTGCTGTTCCTGATGATGTCCGCGCCAGCGCGGGCCGCCGTGCCGGCTGGCTTCGTCGAAACGAGCTATTCGTCCAGCAGCCTGACGCCGGCCACGGGCATGGCGTGGGCGCCGGATGGTTCCGGGCGCCTGTTCGTCACGCTGAAGAACGGCGTCGTGCGGACGGTGGCCATGAAGGACGGCGTGCTGGAGACGCAGCCCGGCACCTCCACGCTGGTGACGCGCGTGTTCGCCACGGAGCCCGCGGTCCACACCAACAGCGAGTGTGGCCTCATCGGCATCGCGTTCGACCCGAACTACCTGGTCAACCGGTACGTCTACTTCTTCGTCACCGTCTCCGCCTCCGAGCAGCGCATCGTGCGCTACACGGACTCCAACGGCATGGGCATCGCGCGCACGGAGGTCGTCACGCGGCTGCCCACGGCGGGCAACAACCACGACGGCGGCGGACTGGGCTTCGGGCCGGACGGGAAGCTCTACTGGGCCATTGGCGACCTGGGCAACGGCACCGGCGTGGACGCGGACCTGACGTCGCTGGCGGCCAAGGTGGGCCGCGCCAACCTGGACGGCACGCCCGTCAATGACAACCCGTTCAACGACGGCGTGGGCCCCAACAACGAATACATCTGGGCGCGCGGCCTGCGAAACCCGTTCACCTTCACGTTCCAGCCCACCACCGGACTCCTGTGGGTCAACGACGTGGGCGATGGCTACGAGCAGGTCCTCGTCGTGAACCGGCGCAGCCACGCCGGCTACAACGACTACGAAAACAACCAGCCCGTGGGGAACGACTACATCACCCCCGTCATCAAGTACCGCACCAACTCGTTTGACTCGCGCAACGTCACCGCCACGGGCGCGGTGCGCAGCGGGGGCGTCACCACCTTCACCACCGCCACGCCGCACGGCTTCCGCAAGGGCGAGAAGCTCACGCTCGAAGGCGTGGGCGACACGAGCTTCAACGGCGAGTTCTACGTCGCCAGCGCCAACAACGCGCCCACCACCACCACCTTCACCGTGGCCCAGCCGGGCCTGCCGGACGCCGCCAGTGGCGGGGGCTCCGCGACGACGCAGGCGCTGGGCGGCTCCATCACCGGCGGCGTCTTCTACGACGCCACCCTCTTCCCGCCGGAGTACCGCGGCAACTACTTCTTCGGCGACTACAACAGCGCCCAGGTGACGCGCGCCACGCTGGCCGCGGACAACTCGGTGGCGACGGTGGACGAGTGGGGGACGGGCTTCGCCTCCAACGTGGACATGAGCGTGGGGCCGGACGGCGCGCTCTACGCGCTGGGGTACACCAACGGCGTGGTGCGCCGGGTGACGCCCACGGCCACCGGCCAGAAGCTGGTCGTGTCCGGGCTCAACCTGCGCCTGATGGAGGGCGGGCGCGCGGCCTTCACCGTGCGGCTGGCCCGGGCCCCCACCGCGCCCGTGACGGTGAGCGTGGCGCGGGCCCTGGGCGGCTCCGAGGACCTGCGCCTGTCAGGCGGTGGCACCCTCACCTTCTCCCCCGCGAACTGGAGCACGCCGCAGGTCGTGGTGCTCGAGGCGATGGAGGACGCGGACGCGGAAGCCGACGTCGCCACCTTCACCGTGGCCTCGGAGGGACTGACGGCCGAGTCGGTGGTGGCCACCACCATCGACACCAACTCGACCCGGCTGGTGCTGTCCACCACCCGGCTCTCCGTGCCCGAGGGCGGCACCGCCACCTTCGACGTGTCCCTGTCCCTGCGGCCCTCGTCGACCGTCACCGTCACCGTGGCGAACACCCAGGGGGATCCGGACCTCACCGTGGCCTCCGCGTCCACGCTCAGCTTCACGACGTCCAATTGGAGCACCCCGCAGACCGTCACGCTCCGGGCGTCGCAGGACGCGGACAACGTGGATGGCACGGCCACCATCACGCTCGCCATGCCCGGCCTGGACGCGCGCACGCTGGAGGCCGTGGAGGCGGATGACGAACCGCTCCAGCCCACCATCACCTCCACGCCCGTCACCACCGCCATCGCGGGGAGCAACTACCGCTACGACGTGGAGGCAGTGGGCCGGCCGCAGCCCACGTATTCGCTGGAGGGCACAGTGCCTCAGGGTATGAGCATTGACGCGACCACCGGCCTCATCACCTGGACGCCGTCGGTGGCGGGCACCGTGGACGTGCGCGTGCGGGCGGCCAACGGCGTGTCGCCGGACGCGGAGCAGACCTTCACCCTCACCACGAAGGCGGATGAGCCGCCGCGCGCCATCCTCATCCGTCCCACCCAGGGCGAGCGCGTGTCCGGCGCCACGGCGGAGTTCTTCGGTGAGTGCGAGGACGACGTGGGCTGCACCGGCGCCGGGTTCTACGTGGACGGCACGCAGGTCTACACGGACGTCAATGCGGACAACCGCTTCTACTTCGGTGGCGCGCCTGCCCTCTGGGACACCACGGGCCTCTCCCCGGGCCCGCACACCCTGCGCTTCGTGGTGGTGGACACGCAGGGCGCGACCGCGGAAGCCACGGTGACGGTCTGTGTCGGGGACGGAAGCTGCGAGGCGGGCGGGCCGGATGCCGGCACCGACGCGGGCACGGAGAACCCGGACGCAGGCACGGAGAACCCGGACGCGGGCACGGAGAACCCGGACGCGGGCACGGTCAACCCGCTGCCCGAGGACGACTCCGGCTGCGGCTGCGGCGCGGCCCCGGTCGCCCCGCTCGCGTGGATGGCGCTCGTCGCGCTGGCCACCCGTCGCAAGCGGTCGCGCGCGAGCTGATGCTCCGCTGAAACAACAACGGGAGGGCGCCCGTGCGGGACGCCCTTCCGTCCTGTCTTCGCGTCAGCGCCGCGTGAAGGCCACGCGCGAGTGTCCGGAAGCGGGATGCGGATTCCCAGCGCCGGTCATGGGGAGACGGGGTCCTCCGCCCTGTCGCCCGGGCGTGGCTGTCCAGGCTCCATGGCATGGGCCATGCTCAACGGTGTCCGCCATGGCTCTCCTCCTCCAGGACCTCCTGCTCGCGCTGCGGCGGCTGCGTCGCAGCCCCACCTTCACGGTCGTGGCGGTGGCCACGCTGGCGCTGGGCATTGGCGCCAACGTCGCCATCTTCAGCGTGGTGCACGCGGTGCTGCTGCGGCCGTTGCCCCTGCGCGACGACGCGCGGCTCGTGCGGCTGTTCAGCGTGGGCCGGCAGGGTCCGGGGCCCACGTCGCCGCCGGACCTGATGGACCTGCGCGAACAGACGCGGGCCTTCGAGGGGCTCGCTGGCGTGGCACCCGCGATGGTGACGCTCGGGGCGGACCGGACGGAGCCCTCGCCCATGAAGGTGCAGACCGCGATGGTGACGGCCGGGTTCTTCCAGGTGCTGGGGCCCCGCGTGCAGCTGGGCCGCGCGCTCCAGGCCGGGGATGACGCGCCGGGAGCGCCCCAGGTCGCGGTGCTGTCGCATGCGCTCTGGCAGCGCCGCTTCGGCGGCAGCCCCGACGTGCTGGGGCGCACGGTGAGCCTGGGCGGCCCGCTGCCGTGGACGGTGGTGGGCGTGATGGCGCCGGGCTTCGACTTCCCGTCGCGCGCGGAGCTGTGGACGCCGCTGACCCAGGATGAGTCCATGACGAAGCCGGAGGCGCGCGGCGCGCACTGGCTGGAGGTGTATGGGCGGCTGGGCCCCGGCGTGAGCATCGAGCGGGCGAGGGCCGACGCGGCGGCGGTCGCGAGGAGCCTGGCGGCCCGGTACCCGGCGACGAACGCGGACATGGGCGCGAGCGTGGAGCCCTTGCGAGACGTGCTGCTGGGCCAGGTGCGCCCCTCGCTGTTGTTGCTGCTGGGCGCGGTGGGGCTGGTGCTGCTCATCGCGTGCGCCAACCTCATGCACCTGCTGCTGGCGCGGGCCGCGTCGCGCGAGGCGGAGACGTCCGTGCGGCTCGCGCTGGGCGCCAGCCGGGGGCGCATCGCGCGGGAGCTGCTGGTGGAGAGCGCGCTCCTGTCGGCGCTGGGTGGCGGGGCCGGGCTGCTCGCGGCGATGTGGGCGCTGGATGCGCTGGCGGCGTTCGGGCCCAGGGACATCCCGCGCATCGACGAGGTGTCGCTCGATGGCACCGTGCTGGCGTTCACGGCGAGCCTGTCGGTGTTCACCACGCTGCTCTTCGGGCTGGTGCCGGCGTGGCAGACGTCGCGGGTGGAGCTGGCGCGCGTGCTGCGGACCGCGGGCGAGGGCGCGGGAGGCGCCGCTCATCACCACCGTACCCGCGCGGCGCTCATCGTGGCGGAGACGGCGCTGGCGGTGCTGCTGCTGGTGAGCGCGGGCCTGCTGCTGCGCAGCTTCGTGCATCTGCGGCAGGTGGATCCGGGCTTCCAGCCGGAGGGCGTGTTGACGGTGAAGCTCGACCTGCCGCCCTTCCGCTACGCCTTCGGCAGCGCGGCGCCCGCGGCCTTCTACGACGGGCTGCTCGAGCGGCTGAGGACCCTGCCCGGGGTGACCGCGGCGGGGGCGGTGAATGCGCTGCCCATGGAGGGGAAGCGGTGGACGATCGCGGTGCGAGACCCTCGGAGGCCGGTGGTGCCGGGCACGGAGCCCTGGCAGGCCAGCATCCGCATCGTCACGCCGGGAGCGTTGGAGGCGCTGCGGGTGCCGGTGCTGCGCGGCCGGGCGCTGCTGCCAGAGGACCGGGGCGCGGGTGGGCGCGCGGTGTTGATCAACGCGGAGGCGGCGCGCCGCTTCTGGCCGGGAGAGGACCCGCTGGGCCGCACGCTGGACACGGACATGGACTTTGGAAACGGCGCGTTCGGAGGCCGGGTGGTGGGGGTGGTGGCGAACCTGGCCACGGAGGGACTGGCCGCGCCCGCCGCGCCGGAGGTGTACGTCCCCTATGAGCAGTCGCGCTCCACGGACATGACGCTGGTGCTGCGTACGACAGGAGCGCCGCTCGCGCTGGCCGGGGCGGTGCGGGCGGAGGTCCGGGGGCTGGACGCGAACCTCGCGCTGGGCAGCGTGCGGACGCTGGCGTCGGTGGTGGATGGAACGGTGGCGCCGCTGCGCTTCTATCTCCTGCTGGTGAGCCTCTTCGCGGGGGTGGCGCTGGTGCTGGCGGCGGTGGGGCTCTACGGGGTGGTGGCCTACGCGGTGGTGCAGCGCACGCGAGAGCTGGGCATCCGCATGGCATTGGGAGCGCGTGCGGGCCAGCTGATGGGCATGGTGTTGAGCCACTACCTGCGGCTCACGGCGGTGGGGCTGGTGTTGGGGCTGGGGCTCGCATGGGGAGCCAGCCGCGCGCTGTCACACCTGCTCAACGGCGTGCGGCCCACGGATCCACTCACCTACGGCTTGGTGGTGGCGGTGCTCGGCGCCGTGGCGTTCCTCGCGGCGCTGTTGCCAGCACGAAGGGCCGCGCACGTGCCCCCGGCGGTCGTGCTCCGGGCGGACTGAGCCCATATTTGGCCCGGTAGGTCTTGGAACTGCTCAGTGCGAGTACTCGAACTCGGGGTGCTGTTGCTTGAAGCGCTCGTACTCGGCCCATTCCTCCCGGCCCGCCACGATGTACAGCCCCGTGGGGGAGATGCCCTTCTTCCAGCGAATCACATCCACCGGGGACAGCTTGTAGCGGTGCTGCGGGTGGTCCCGGACGAAAAGCTGATACGCCTGCCAGAACGAGGCAGGGCCTCCTTCCTCCCCGGAGTCCGCCATCAGGTACAGGACGTCCAGCACGCCGAGCACCCCTTCGGTCTTGGGCATGTAGCCGTGGACGCTTCGCAGGTGGCTGCTCCAGCCCAGCGGGCCTCGCGTCGCGGGCCGCGGCACATACGCGGAGCGGTTCTTCACCGGCCCGGCCTCCGCCTGGGCGAAGTCCTTGAGGAGCGTGGCGAACATCTCCTGGACCTCGCGGCTGGTGGCGATCCGGTGGGCCTCCTCCGTGGGAAGGGAGCGCTCGTGGAGCCATTGCTCGTAGAAGCCCTGGAGGGCCTCGAGAGTCCTTTGCTCCGCCGGGAGCAGCCGATGAAGCACATGCCCCAACACCCTCGCGGGCACGCCGCGCAAGGCCAGGGCGCCCTTGAGGGGCGGCAGGGGGTAGGTGTTGATGCACTGGAAGTAGACGCTGCGCCATTCCGGATCGGTGAGCACCGGCTGGGCCGTCTGTTCGAGGAGCCCGCGCAGGGCCTTGCTGTAGGGCAACCGGCTCGCGCCGAACTGCTTGCGGAGGACCTTCTGATATTGGCGGGCGCGCGCTTCCCAGGTCCGCACATCCTCCGAGGTCTTGTAGCTGTCGGTCCCGACCTTGATGCCCCGCTCGATGGTCGCCCAGAGCTCGGCCTCGGCGTTCTCCCCCGTGAACCCCAGGGAGGTGGCCAGCTGCCCTCGCTGCGGCTCCGTCAGTGCGTTCACCGTGGCGGCGATCACCGACCACAACTCGGTGTTCTTCGATGTCATGGCCAGCAGCCGCCCCCGGCGCGTGCGGCCGGGCGCATGGCTGAAGCGCTTGGCGAGCTTGGGGTTGAGCGCCTCGCGGTCGAACTCATCGACGGCCTGCTGGAAGAGGCGCGGGTTGTACTTCTCGAAGAACACCTGGACTTCGTCGCCGTCGTAGTCGCCGCCGAGCCACGACTGGATGTCATACGGCACGCCAATGGCCTCCCCCGCCTCGAACCAGTCCACCGCCACCAGGCTGCTGTCTTCGAGCAGGAAGTCCTCCTGGAGCGCATGGGCCTCGTCGCGTTTCTTCTCGGTGGTCCAGCGCTCGTCGAGCTTGCGATCCTTGGCGCAGACGATGACGCTGCGGCTCTCCCACTCGGTGGGCCACCACGCCTCGGGGATGATGCCCAGCATGCCCTTGAAGAACGTCAGGTGGCCCCGGTCGAAGCCCGTCCACGTGTACTGGAGGCACTCCATCTGGGCGAGAAAGTCCGAGGCGGGCCCCACCGTCTCGACGTCATCCCAGTGGACCGGATGGCAGTTCGGCTTGTCCGCCGGTGAGCGCGAGAGGATGAGCCCGCCCTGGGCCGCGGCCTCGAAGCGCTCCTGGCCGGAGGGAAACACCACGCACCGCCCGGGGGTGGGCATCGCCACGCCGAGTTGCATCGTGGGACGGCCTGTCGTGAGGGCGCTGTATCGCACCTTGCTCGACAGGAAAGATGACAGGTGGCGGTTCGCGGACGAGGCCAGCTCGGAGACCACCTCGGGCCGCTCGTCCTTGAACCACTGGAACATCTGGTAGTTCGCGTTGCCGCCCGGCTTGTGGCGCCGCTTGCGCTGGGAGAGCTGGCGCGCCATGTCCTGCGCGACCGAGCCCCGGACATAGCCCCAGCCGTCATGGACCATGAGGGACACCTTCCGGCCGCTGGTGCGATGGGTCAGCTCGATGACGGGCGGGTGCTCATCCGAGAGGGGATAGGCGCGGCCCCGGATGTTGCCCCGGCCCCCCGTGAGGTGCCGGGCGAAGAGTGCCCGCGACGCGTAGTAGACGGACTCCTCGAAGCCCAGCAGGTTCGCGAAGAATTGTCTCGCCGCGTCTGGGATGCCGATGAGCGTGCGGCGATCATGGTCATCCGGCTTGAACAGGGAGCCGGACATGAGGTCCACCCGGAAGCGCTGGCCGTCGAGCTCCACCCCGTTCTTCAGCACGGCGTTCACGCACGTGGCGGGAACCTTCACCAGGATGAAGTCGTAGGCGTCCCGGGTGACGGAGCGGAAGATGACGTTGTTCCAGACCTCCTGCTTCACGTTCTGGGGGGCGACGCGGATGGGGCGTTTGGCGCCGAGACACTGGCCAAGGTCCAGGGTGACCGTGCGGACCGTGTAGGGATTGGCCAGGGGGTCGAGCACGTCGTACCGGATGGCGACGTAGCGCACCACGCGCTTACCGGAGCCTCTTGGCATTGTTCCTCCCGGAAGCAGGTCCGCGCAGCTTAGTCCCTCCTCCAAGGCGGCGAGAAGCGCCGGTGAGGCCCCCGAGGGGTGCACTCCCTCAAGCAGGGGCAGAGCCGGGGCTGGAGGAGGAGAGCCCAGCCTTTGCAAGTTTCCCCTACGAGCTGTCCTGGGGCGGGCCCGTCAGGCCTTGGTGAGGGAGTCAGCGCGCGACACCTTGGGGACCTTGTTGCCCTTCCAGCCACCACCGCACGGCCTCTCGCCGCTCTTCGTCCCGCACGACGTGGGCACCGTCGAACTCGCGGTAGTGCACGGCATAGCCGCCGTGTCCCAGCTCCCTTGCGAGCCAGCGGCCACACTGCCCGATGGGCAGCACCCGGTCGTGGGTCCCATGACAGATGAAGATGCCTGGCATCCCTACCTGCACGGGCGCCGCGGCGAAGCCCGGTGAGAACGCGAGGACGTTCGAGAACAAGTCCCCGTTGGCCAGCCCCAGCGTCAGCGCGTACGACGCCCCGTCGGAGAAACCGCCAATGGCCACCCGGGCCGGATCCACCGCGTGACGCTCGAAGACATGCGCGAGCGCCCGGTCGATGATGCGCACATCCGGCCCGAAGCCGCCCGCGATGACGTCCCACGTGGGCCCCTGGGAGCGCGGCGCCACCAGGAGCACGTTCGCTTCATCCGCCAGCGAGAGCAGCAGCTCCAACCCGAACCGCGCCGTACCGCCCGCGCCATGGAGCAGCACCGCGAGGGCCACCGGCTCGTCCGGACGGTAGCCTCGCGGCACATGGAGCAGGGTTTCATGTCCTGGCCCCACGCTGAGCGGATGCGTGCCCGCCGGTGCCGCCTGCTCCCGGGGCGTCCCGGGCCGAGCGGTCAGCCTCCCGGAGCGGGCAGTTCGGGAGACCCCGGCCCCCAGCACGGCTTCCGACCCGTTCCTGTCACCCATCGCCTGACTCCCGCGGTTCGCGCCCCTGGACAATCTAGGGGCGCCCCTCGACGAACGCGGTCCCCTGCTCCCTGTCCCTTCTCGGAACCGGGCGGCCTCACACCTGGCGGGCGCGCCGCATTCAGGGCGCGAGGCGCTTGAAGAAGAGGACCGTGGGGTGCAGCTCCCCATCGGTATGCCGCGCCCAGTCCGGAATCTCTCCAGCGCGCTGCCACTGGCAGTGCTGATAGACGGCCTCCGCCTTCGAGCCCGCCAGCGTGTCGAGCACCAGCAGCGTGCGCCCCGCGCTCCGCGCGTACTGCTCGACCTCCTGGAGCAGCCGCGACGCGAGCCCCTGTCCGCGGGCCCGCGAGTGCACGAGCAACTTCTGCACCTCCGCGCGGTGCAGCCCGTTGGGACGCAGCGACGGCGCGAGCTGCACGGTGCCGTCGATGCGCCCGTCCACCTCCGCGACCCAGAGCACCAGCCCCGGCCCCAGCGCCGCGAGCACGCCCCGCCAGTACTCCACCGCCGCGTCCCGTGAGAACGGCGGCAGGAAGCCCACCGACGCGCCTCCGTCGACGGAGTCGATGAGCAGTTCGGCCAGCGCCTCCCGCTCCTCGGGGGTCGCCTGTTCGAGTCTCCGGATGGAAATCATCCGCACCAGTCTAGCGGCTCACGGCGCGACGGGCTTCGGGGGCTTCGGCGCGGGGGTGACCCGGGCGCCGGTGAAGCGCAGCAGTTCGTCCATGAGCAGGCGGCGGCCCCGCTCCGGCCGCTCCAGGTGCACGAAGTGCGTCGCGCCCGGGAGCACCACGGCCTTCACGCTGGCGGCGTGGTTCAGGTGCTCCTGGAGGCGCGTGACGTCCTCCGGCCGGCTCCAGAAGTCGTTCTCCGCGCGCAGGATGAGCACCTTCCCCGTGATGGACGCTCCGTCCCACAGCTGCCGGCCCGTGGCCAGGTAGAAGCTGTCCTCCAGCGCCCCGGACGGCGCCCGGAACGCGAACGGCGTGCGTGACGGCCCCAGCGGATCACTCGTGACCGCCTCGCGCTGGAAGGACGCCGCCACCTCCGGATCCCTCCACTTCACCCGCTCCTCTTCCTCCGCGGGCAGCTGCCGGTCCCACACGGCCATCAGCGACGCGCCCGTGTTCCACCGGTAGGCGCCAATCCCCTCCGCGTTGAAGTGCCCCGGCCGCTTCGGGTCCTCGAAGTCCGTGCCCCTGCCCAGCATCTTGTGCTCCGCGCTGCCCGCGTACAGCGCGTTGAGCATCACCAGGTGGCTGACGTTGTCCGGGTGGAGGCTGGCGTACATGCCCGCCCAGTGCCCTCCCGTGGCCCAGCCCACCAACCCCACGCGGCGCTGCCCCGTGCGCGCCTTCACCCAGCCCACCACCGCGTGCACGTCCTGCACGACTTCATGTGAGCCCACCAGGGGCCGGCCCTTCGCGGGCGTGCTCATGGCCAGGGGCCGCGTGGAGCCGCCATAGCCGCGCGCATCCAGCAGGTACACCGCATGCCCCGCGCGGGCGAGCTCCGCCGCGATGGAGCCGCCCTCGACGGGCAAATCGAACGAGGCCCGCCCCGGCACCCGCGCGCCGTGCAGGAGGATGAGCGGCGGCAGGTTGGCCACCTGCATGCCCGTGTCCTTCACCTCGCGCACGGACACCTCGATGCCCTCCTCCGACGGCACCAGGAACTCCGCGCGCGTCACCTCCGCCCGCGCGCCCGCTCCGGACAGCGCGCCCAGCACCACCAGCATCCGGACCACGGCCGCGCCTTCGCGATGCATGCCCACCTTGCCCTCCCACTCCATGGATTGCGGCGCGATCCTGCCAGGAGCCCCGCCCGGGTACACCTCCCGGCAGGCCCCACCGTGCAATGCCTGCCGTCCGTGCAAGCCTTGCCGGCCCGCACGCGACGTGGAAGCGCGTGGCACCCGCTGCTGGGAGATGACGGTCAGCAACAGCAAGCGCGGCTGGAGCACCTGCGTCAAGTCGTGCAAGCAAGTGTCCGTTTCGCGCGGGGCGCTGGGGGGCCCGTCGCGAAACGGATGGCGCATCGCCCGCGCGTGTGGTGTCACCCTCCTGCCGGGCGCATGCACCGCCCGCGCTGGAGGTCACCCACGCCATGCAGGACGTCGACATCAAGACCGCGGATGGAGTGATGGACGCGAAGCTGTTCCAGCCGGAGGGCTCGGGGCCGTGGCCGGCGGTCATCATGATTCCGGATGCCTTTGGCATCCGGCCCGTCTTCGAGGAGATGGCTCGGCGCCTGTCGAAGTCCGGCTACGTCGTGCTGCTGCCCAACGTGTTCTACCGGGAGGGCCACACGTCGAAGCTGGACCTAAAGGGCACCTTCGCGGACGAGGCGTTCCGCAAGCGCATGTACGGCCTCATCGGCACGCTGACGCCGGAGCGCCTGAAGCTGGACGCGGGCGCTGAGTTGGACTTCCTCGCCCGGCAGCCCACCGTGAAGGGCCCGAAGGCGGGCGTGGCCGGCTACTGCTTCAGCGGCGGCATCGCCGTGCGCATGGGCGCGGACTTCCCGGACCGCATCGGCGCGGTGGCGTCCTCCCACGGCGGCCGCCTGGCCACGGATGCGCCCGACAGCCCCCACCGCCTGGTGAAGCAGGTGAAGGCCGAGCTGTACTTCGGCCACGCGGACCAGGACAACTCCATGCCCGCGGACGCCATCCGCGCGCTGGAAGAGGCGCTGAAGGACGCGGGCGTGAGGTACCGCTCGGAGCTCTACCCCGGCGCGCAGCACGGCTATTCGGTGCCGGGCACGCCCCAGTTCAACGCGGAGGTCGCGGAGACGCACTGGAAGAGGCTCGAGGACCTGTTCGGCCGCACGCTGAAGGCCTGAGCCCTGAGCCCGATGTCCCCCGTGCGGCAGCGGCTGCTCTCCATCTTCGGCGGCTCGGTGGGCAACCTCATCGAGTGGTACGACTTCTACGTCTACTCGGCGTTCTCGCTGTACTTCGCGCAGGCGTTCTTCCCGGACGCGGATCCGCTGGTGCAGCAGCTCAACACCGCCGGGGTGTTCGCGCTGGGCTTCCTCATCCGGCCGGTGGGCGGCTGGCTGATGGGGCTCTACGCGGACCTCCGGGGCCGCCGGTCCGCGCTGACGTTGTCCGTCACGCTGATGTGCCTGGGCTCGCTGGTCATCGCCGTGTGCCCCACGTACGCGCGCATCGGCGTGGCGGCGCCCGTGGTGCTGATGCTCGCGCGGCTGCTCCAGGGGCTCTCCCTGGGCGGCGAGTACGGCACCAGCGCCACCTACCTGAGCGAGGTGGCCACCTCCCGCCACCGCGGCTTCTACAGCTCCTTCCAGTACGTCACGCTCATCATGGGGCAGCTGCTGGCCACGCTGACGCTGCTGGTGTTGCAGCGGCTGGTGTTGACGGGCCCGCAGCTGGAGGCCTGGGGTTGGCGCATCCCGTTTGGCATTGGCGCGGCGCTGGCCATCTTCGGCTTCTACATGCGCCGCAACATGGTGGAGACGGAGGCCTTCACCCGCGAGGCCGCGAAGAAATCCGAGCACCACCCCATGCGGGAGCTCTTGCGCCACCCGAAGGAGATCGCCGTCGTGGTGGGGCTCACGATGGGCGGGACGCTGGCCTTCTACACCTACACCGTCTACATGCAGAAGTTCCTGGTGAACTCCGTGGGGCTGACGCGGGACGAGGCCACGCTCATCTCCGCGGGCTCGCTGTTCCTCTACATGTTCCTCCAGCCGGTGCTGGGGTACGTCTCCGACCACGTGGGACGCAGGCCGGTGCTGATGGGGTTCGGCGTGCTGGGCACGCTGTGCACGGTGCCGCTGCTCACGGCGCTGACGCGGACGCGGGACGCCTTCACCGCGTTCCTGCTGGTGCTCGCCGCGCTGGTCATCCTCTCCGGCTACACGTCCATCAACGCCGTGGTGAAGGCGGAGCTGTTCCCCGCGCGCATCCGCGCCCTGGGCGTGGGGCTGCCCTACGCGCTGACGGTGTCCCTCTTCGGCGGCACCGCGGAGTACGTGGGCACGCGCCTGAAGCTGGCCGGGCACGAGGCGTGGTTCTTCTGGTACGTCACGGCCTGCATCTTCTGCTCGCTGCTCGTCTACACGGTGATGCCAGACACGCGGCGCCACAGCCGCATCGACGCCGCGTCCTGAAGCGCCAGGTGGAATGCCCGTCACGGGCGTCTCAGGACCGGTCTTCCAGCCCGCGAACGCCGTGGGCTTCAACGTGCTGCTCCAGGCCCGCTTCTGACATCAGAAGGCCGTGCGGGTGAGCGCGAAGTCAGAGCCCGCCCAGGCCGTCTTGAAGCGCTGCTGCACGGCGTTGGCCTCGGCCGTGCGGCCCTGCCCCTTCAGCGACTGGGCGAGCCCGAAGAGCGCCCAGCCGTTGCCGGGGTTGCGGCGCAGGTCCTCGCGGTAGACGGCCTCCGCGGCCTTGTACTGCTCCGCGTCCAGCAGCGCCGCGCCCTGGAAGTGGCGCACGGGGTAGTACCAGTCACTGGGCTCCGAGTAGGCCAGCTGATCCGCGGCGCGCACCGCGTCCTCCCAGCGCGTCAGCGCGTCCGCGCAGCCCTGGCGCTCGGCGATGGAGGCGTCGAGCACGCGGGCCGCCACGTCCAGCACGTCCTTCGCTGAATTGTTTCCGGCGGTCAGCGAGTCGGGAACGTTGGCGGCCAGCTTCACCAGCTCCGCGTGCTCCGCGCGGGCCTCCTTGAACTCCCCATTCGCCGCGAGCGCCAGCCCGTGCGCGTGCAGCCACAGCCCCGTCAGCACCGGGTACTTCGGGTCCGGCCGCGGCTCCGTGAGCAGTTCGTCGTAGTGCCCGAAGCGCACCATCGCGAGCAGGGGTTCGGCGGCGAAGAAGTCCATGCCCGGCATCTCCTTCAGCATCTCCGGCGGCAGGACGTTCGCGGACTCGCGCGCGGCGCGGATGGACTCCCCCGCGCGCCCCTCCATGGACGAGGAGAACGACAGGAAGCCCCAGTTGTGGGCCGTGTACATCGGGTAGTACCCGATGGGCTCCACCTTGCGCAGATAGGAATTGTCCGCCTGCACGGCGCGGCGGTTGCTCTCGGATGCATCCGCGTACCGGCCCACCCGCTGGTAGATGTGCGCCGGCATGTGCACCAGGTGGCCCGCGCCGGGCATCAGCCCCGGCAGCCGGTCCGCGGAGGCCAGCGCGCGCTCGGGGTGCTCCGAAGCTTCGATGGCGTGGATGTAATAGTGATTGGCGCCCGGGTGATTCGGCGCGCGCGCGAGCACCTTCTCCAGCCGCGAGACAATCTCTTCCGTCCCCGGCTCCGGCTTGCCCTCCAGCGTCCACAGCTTCCACGGGTTGAGGTTCATCAGGGACTCGGCGAAGAGCACCTGCACGTCGTTGTCCTCCGGGAAGCGCTTCGCCACGTCGCGCATGGCATTGGCGTAGGCCTGGGAGAAGGGCTTCATCTGCTCGGGCGTGCGGGGCTCCGGCCCGCCGTAGCGCCGGGACAGCGCGCCGATGAGCGCCTGCTCCGTGGGAGTCGCCGTGGGGGCGAGCGCCTGGGCCTTTTGCAGGGCCGTCCACGCGGTCCCCGCCCGGTCCGGCAGCATGGGCACGTTGTAGTTGGGCCCCAGCACCAGGGCGACGCCCCAGAAGCAGCTGGCGCAGGACGGATCCAGCTGCGCGGCGCGGGCGAACGAGCGCGCGGCCTCGTCGTGGTTGAAGGCATACGTGAGCCGCATGCCCTGGTCGAAGAAGGCCTGCGCTTCGGGCGACCGGGTCGTCACCTTCCGCTGGAAGGTCCCCAGGTCATCGAAGAGCACCGCGCCCTGGGCGAGCGAGGTCAGGCTCGACAGCGCGGAAGGCTTGCCATGCGCCCCGTGCGAGGCCGAGCTGGCATCCTGCGCTCCGGCAAACGTCCCCGGAACCATCAAGGACGGGATCAGGATGAACAGGAGTCGCGCGCGCATGAGGTCCCCCGGGCCTGCGGTCTCCCGGGAACGGTGGGGGGACCTGGCGCGCGCGGCAATCCGCTCCGGGCAGGGTGTCAATCCAACCGATGAACCCCTCGCCCGGGACACGTCCGGCGCGAGCGCCTACTTCTCCAGGTCGCCGACGATCTGCCCGAGCGGCGACGGCGTCCCCATGAACTTCTGGAACCGGCTGCGGTCATCCGAGCCCGCGTCGAAGTTCTCGAAGTTCTGCTGGTTCTTGTTCGCGCCGGGCCGGAAGCCCGAGTAGTCCTGGCGCGCGGGCAGCCCGTGCTCGGCGCGGATGCGGTTCTCCGTGGGGGCGTTCGGCATGCGCGGCGTGGGGCGAAGGCCCACGGTCTCGAACTCCTCCTGCAGCTGAAGGCGCGTCTCCACGGTGCCCTTCATCGCGGCCGAGTGGTCGGGGTAGCGCTTGAACACGTCCGCGTCCGCGTGCTTGCTGGCGGCCAGGGGGCTGACCTGCACGCCATTGGCGGCGCGCCAGGCGTGCACGGACTCGTGGCCCAGGCTGTTGAAGCGCTGGCCAGGCTGGTTCTCGTTGTAGTTGATGCGGCTGGCCTGGCCCGCGCTGGCCTGGCCGTCGTAGCGGTACGCCGGGCGCAGCGACTGGAGCGTGCCGTCGTGGCGCGGGCGGTGCGACATGGGCATGGCCTCGCTGCGGCCGGAGTAGATGTCCGCCACCGTCAGCGGCTTCTGCGCGGTGCCCGTCGCGCCGGGGTTCACGTGCTGCGTGCGGCCGTTGAGCTCCGTCAGCATCTGGTTGCCCACGGGGCGGCTCATCAGCGTGTGCGTGGAGTTGCGCGCGTCCTGCGTGAAGTCCGCGAAGTCCGCGCCGGACTGACGGCTGTCACGGCGGGTCCGGATGCCCGACAGGTCCGGGTGCACGACGCCGTGGTCCGCCGGCTTGAGCTTGTTCTTGCCATCCTGAAGCTCCAGGGCCGTGGGCGCCTTCTGCGGCTTCACCGTTTCCAGCTTGGGGGGCGCGCTGGGGCTGCGCGTGCGGGAGCCGGAGGAGAGGGACGGCGCGGAGAAGGAGGAGGAGCGGAGCTTCATGGTGGGCCTCGGGATGCGAAGACGTCGTGTGCCCTCCCCTACAGCAACCGTCGTGCCGCCCCTGGAACACCCGGCCCGCACCTGATTCCAGGGGTTTGCCCCGGCCCCAAAGGCCCCGCCCTGGTGGCCGCCGTCACGTGCCTGATGGCGGCTGTCACCAGGGGGCGCGCGGTCCCAGTCAGGACAGCCATGTTAATTTGGTGTTCCCAGGAATCCCCATGCAGTGCCGCATGGCTTCACTGGGAGCAAAGAGCCCGCCGCCATGTCGTCGTCCCGCCGAAGCCTGTCCTGGAGCGTCGCAGTCCTGCTGTCCTTCGCGGCCACCGCGGCCTTCGCGGAGCCGTCCGCGCCGGTCCTGGAGATGGCCACGCAGGCGGTATGCGCCGCCACCGGGTCCTCCGATGCCCTGACCTCCGAGCCCACGCCCGAGGAGGCCGCGGGCCTGATCTGTTTCTCGGTCCGGTGCTCCTCGGAGGATGACTGCTGGAACGCATGTCCCAACGCGCGGTCTGTCTCGTGCACGAACAGGGTCTGCTCCTACCAGCTCCCGGGCGGTGGCGGCGGTGGTGGCCCGACGTGCCCGTCCACCCGCTGCATCGACGACTCGGATTGCGTCTGCGGCACAGCGCAGGGGTATTGCAACAACCGCGCTTGCGCCTACTAGAAGTTCACGGCGATGAGGGGGACGGAGGGGCGGGGCTGCCACTGCCGCGAACGCAGGCCATCGCGGCGGGCCCGCAGGTCCCGCAGCTCCGCCTCCAGCTGGGTCTTCTCTTCGACGAGCGCTTCGCGGCGGGCCTTGTTCTCCCGCGCGATGCGCCCTCCCCGGCTGAAGCCCGTGACGACCAGCACCACGCCCACGACGCCCACCGCCGTGATGGGCAATCCCACGAACAGCTTCAGCGTCCGATCCGTGCCCGAATCCAGCAGGCCGTCGATCATCACCGGCACGCCAATGAGCAGCGCTGCCGCGAGGATGAAGCCAATGGTCGTCATGACCTTCGAGCTGCGCGGACGGCCCAGGCGGATGCCGTCGATCTCCTCCTGGAGCAGCCCCACCCGCTGCGTCAGCTCCTGGATGCGCGCGTCCAGGCTCCGGTCCGGAAACGGCGTCGAGGGAACGGGGACCTCCTGAACACCGGCCTCCGGAGCCTGCGCCACCAGCAGCCGCGCGGAGTGCGTGGGCACGTCCTCCGGGAGCAGCGACAACGAAGGAGTCGCGGGCGCGGAGGCGAGCAGGACGGCGGCGAGCAGCGACAGCATGAAGGATGCTCCTTCCGAAGGCGGATGGGCGCGCGACACTAACACCCAGGCATTCCCCGAAAGACCGTCCTCCCGTCCATGAATCCCTGACGACTCAGCGCGCCTTCGCCTTCTGACGCTTCACCTTGTTGGCCTGCTTGCCCAGCGCGGTGCGGGTGCTCTTGGGCAGCTTCTTGAGCGTGCCCTTCCGCTTCGCCGCGGTCGCGGCCTTCTTGATGTTCTTGCGCCCGGCGGCGCGCTGCTTGCTCGTGGCCATGGTGGACCTCCCTGCCCATGAAGGTCCGCGCCACCGGCCCCTCGCGCAATGCGCCCACCACGTCCGCCCGCTTGGGTGGCTGGCTATAGTCGGACGCCCGATGAAGAAAGCACGCGCCGCGAGCCTCACCCTCGATGAGTTCCTCCCCTATCGCCTGTCGGTCGCGGACAACGTCGTGAGCCAGCGCATCGCCCGCGTGTACGCGGCCGAGGACGGCCTCTCCACGCAGGAGTGGCGGCTCATCGCCGTCCTGGGCGAGGACGGCGAGCGCTCGCAGCTGGAGCTCGTCCGGCGCACGCGGATGGAGAAGGTCCCGGTGAGCCGCGCCGCGCGCTCGCTGGAGGAGCGCGGACTGGTGCGGCGCGCCACGAGCCAGAGCGACGCCCGCTCGCGGCGCCTGACGCTGACCGCCTCCGGACGCAGGCTCTACCAGCGGATTGCCCCCGCCGCGCTCGAAGCGGAGGCGGAGGTGCTCGCGGAGCTGTCGCCCTCTGAACGACAGGTGCTGCGCGCGCTGCTGGAGCGCGTGGAGCGCGCCGCCATCCGCGCCCTCAAGCCCGGCCCCTGAGCCTTGCCGGATTGGTTACATCTGTTACTATTTCGGACGCCATGGAAAACGTCCGCCACCTGACAGGCTTTGGAAACGAGCACGCATCGGAGGCTGTCGCCGGTGCGCTCCCCGTGGGCCAGAACACGCCCCAGCGCGTCGCGTTCGGCCTCTACGCCGAGCAGCTCTCCGGCACCGCGTTCACCGCGCCGCGCGGCGTGAACCGGCGCACGTGGCTGTACCGGCTGCGGCCCAGCGCGGGCCACCCGGCGTACCGGCCCGTGGAGGCCCGCTCGCTGAAGAGCGGACCGTTCCGGGAGGTGCCCCCCTCCCCCAACCGGCTGCGCTGGAGCCCGGCGCCCATGCCCACCACGCCCACCACCTTCCTGGAGAGCCTCTTCACGCTGGGCGGCAATGGCTCCCCGGCGGAGAACGCGGGCGCGGCGGTGCACCTCTACGCGGCGACGGCGTCCATGACGGACACGGCCTTCTTCAACGCGGACGGCGAGCTGCTCATCGTCCCCCAGTCCGGGACGCTGCGCATCGTCACGGAGCTGGGCGTGCTGGAGGTTCCGCCCGGCCACGTCGCGCTCATCCCGCGCGGCATGCGCATGCGGGTGGAGCTGCCCGGCGGCCCCGCGCGCGGCTACATCTGCGAGAACTACGGCGCGCAGTTCCGGCTCCCGGAGCTGGGCCCCATCGGCTCCAACGGCCTCGCGAACCCGCGCGACTTCGTGGCGCCGCACGCGGCGTATGAAGACGTGGAGCGCCCCACGCGCGTGGTGCAGAAGTTCCAGGGGAACCTCTGGGAGACGACGCTGGACCACTCGCCGTTCGACGTCGTGGCCTGGCACGGCAACAACGTGCCGTACACGTACGACCTGGCGCGCTTCAACACCATCAACACGGTGAGCTACGACCACCCGGATCCGTCCATCTTCACGGTGCTCACGTCGCCCAGTGACACGCCGGGAACGGCGAACTGCGACTTCGTCATCTTCCCGCCCCGGTGGATGGTGGCGGAGAACACCTTCCGGCCGCCCTGGTTCCACCGCAACGTGATGAGCGAGCTGATGGGCCTGGTCCACGGCGTCTACGACGCCAAGGCGGACGCGTTCCTGCCCGGCGGCGCGTCGCTCCACAACTGCATGAGCGCCCACGGCCCGGACCGCAAGACGTACGAAGCCGCCGTCGCCGCGGAGCTGACGCCGAAGAAGATCGACAACACGCTCGCCTTCATGTTCGAGACCCGCTGGGTCATCGCGCCCACGCGCCAGGCCATGGAGAGCCCCGTCCTCCAGAAGGACTACGACGCCTGCTGGGCGGACCTGCCCAAGGCGAAGCTGTCCTCGGGAGGCGGCCAGCCGTGAAGCTCGCCTCGCTCGACACAGGAAGGGACGGACGGCTCGTCGTCGTGACGAAGGACCTGTCCCGGCAGGCGGATGCGTCCGCCATCGCGCCCACGCTCCAGGCCGCGCTGGATGACTGGGACCGCCACGCGCCGGCCCTCCGCGCGCTGGCGGAGCGGCTGGAGCGCGGAGAGGTTCCGGGAGCGCCCTTCGACCCCGCCCGGTGCGCGGCGCCCCTGCCCCGCGCCTACCAGTGGGCGGACGGCTCCGCGTACGTGAACCACGTGGAGCTGGTGCGCAAGGCGCGCGGCGCGGAGCTGCCGCCCTCCTTCTGGACCGACCCCTTGATGTACCAGGGCGGCTCCGACGGCTTCCTCGGGCCGCGCCAGCCCATCCCGCTCGCCGACGAGGCGTGGGGCTGCGACATGGAGGGCGAGGTCGTGGTGGTGACGCGCGACGTGCCGCTCGGTGCCACGCGCGAGCAGGCCCTGGGCGCCGTCGTCCTGGTGGGGCTGGTCAACGACGTGTCGCTGCGCAACCTCATTCCGAACGAGCTGGCGAAGGGCTTCGGCTTCTTCCAGTCCAAGCCCGCGTCGGCGTTCTCGCCGGTGTTCGTCACTCCGGACGAGTTGGGCACCGCGTGGCGGGAAGGCAAGCTGCACCGCCGTCTGGAGGTCTTCCTCGACGGCGAGCCCTTCGGCCGCGCGGACGCGGGCGTGGACATGACGTTCGACTTCGGCACGCTGGTGGCCCACGCGGCGAAGACTCGCTCGCTGTGTGCGGGCAGCATCATCGGCTCCGGCACGGTGTCCAACCGGGGTCCGGACGGGGGCCCCGGCAAGCCGGTGAGTGCGGGTGGGGCAGGCTACTCGTGCATCGCGGAGGTGCGCGTGGTGGAGACGCTCCGGGACGGCGCGCCGAAGACGCCGTTCCTCAAGCGCGGCAACCGGGTGCGCATCGAGATGCGGGACGACTCGGGCGCCAGCATCTTCGGCGCCATCGACCAGGCGGTCGGCGGGTAGGCGGGGAAGAAGGGGCCCCTTTCGTCAGGGGCCCTTGTTCCCCCCGTCCGGCGCGCAGCAGGATTCACGCGCGCCTCCCATGCTCCTGACCCTTTCGACGACCCACACGCCCGCGACGGACCTGGGCTACCTGCTGCACAAGAACCCGGAACGGCCCCAGTCCTTCGAGCTTCCCTTCGGACTGGCGCACGTCTTCTACCCGGAGGCCTCCGCCAGCCGCACCACGGCGGCGCTCCTCCTGGAGGTGGATCCCGTCGCATTGGTTCGCGGCCGGCCGTCGTCAGGCGGCGGCCAGGGCGGCCCGCTGGAGCAGTACGTCAACGACCGGCCCTACGTGGCCTCGTCCTTCATGAGCGTGGCGCTGTCCCGCGTCTTCGGCACCGCGCTGTCCGGACGCAGCAAGGACCGGCCGGAGCTGGCTGAACAGCCCATCCCCCTCTCCGCCCGCCTGTCGGTGCTGCCCTGCCGGGGCGGAGAAGTCTTCCTGCGCCGCCTCTTCGAGCCGCTCGGCTACACCGTCACCGCGACCCGCCATGCGCTGGACGAGACGGTGCCCGCGTGGGGGGACAGCCGCTACTTCACCGTGACGCTGGAGGGACAGGTGCGCCTGGGCGACCTGCTCTCGCACCTGTACGTCCTCATCCCGGTGCTCGACGACGACAAGCACTACTGGGTCGGCGACGAGGAGGTGGAGAAGCTCCTGCGCCACGGTGAGGGCTGGCTCGCCACGCACCCGGAGCGCGAACAGATTGCCCGCCGCTACCTGCGCCACCGCCACAGCCTGGCGCGCGAAGCCCTGGAGCGGCTCGCAGGCGACGAGGCCCCCGAGCCCGAGGAACGCCAGGAGGCGCGCAACGCCGAGGAGGCCGTGCTCGAATCGCGCCTGAGCCTCAACGAACAGCGGCTCCAGACGGTGATGACGGCCCTCCAGGAGCACGGCGCCGCGCGCGTGGTGGACCTGGGCTGCGGCGAGGGCAAGCTGATCAAAGCCCTCTTGAGGGACCGCCGCTTCACGGAAATCGTGGGCATGGACGTGTCCCACCGCACGCTGGAGATTGCCAATGACAGGCTCGGCATCGAACGGATGCCGGACCTGCAACGCCAGCGCGTGAAGCTGCTGCACGGCTCGCTGCTGTACCGAGACCAGCGGCTCGCGGGCTTCGACGCCGCCACCGTCATTGAAGTCATCGAACACCTGGACATGCCGCGCCTCGCGGCCTTCGAGCGCGTGCTCTTCGAGTACACGCGGCCCGGCCTCATCCTCCTCACCACCCCCAACGCCGAGTACAACGTGCGCTTCACCTCGCTCCCCGCCGGCACCTTCCGCCACCGTGACCACCGCTTCGAGTGGACCCGCGCCGAGTTCGAGGCGTGGGCGGCCAGCATGTGCGAGCGCTACGGCTACACCGTGAGCTTCCGGCCCGTGGGCGAGAACGACGCGGAGGTCGGCGCGCCGACGCAGATGGCGGTGTTCACGCGATGAACATCCATATTCCAGAGCTGTCGCTCGTCGTGCTGATTGGCCCCTCCGGCTCGGGGAAGTCGACCTTCGCGCGCCGGCACTTCAAGCCCACGGAGGTGCTCTCCTCGGACACCTACCGGGGCTTCGTGTCCGACGACGAGAACAACCAGGAGGCGACGAAGGACGCCTTCGAGACGCTGCGCTACGTCGCGGCGAAGCGGCTGGCGCGAGGCCTGCTCACCGTGGTGGACGCCACCAACGTGCAGCCGGAGTCCCGCAAGGCCTTCGTGGAGCTGGCGCGCGAGTACCACGTGCTGCCCGTGGCGCTGGTGCTGGACGTGCCGGAGCGCACCTGCATCGAGCGCAACCAGCAGCGGCCGGACCGCACCGCCAGCTTCCGCTTCGTGAAGAACCAGGTCTCGCAGATGCACCGTTCCCTGCGAGGCCTGGAGCGCGAGGGCTTCCGCCACCTCCACGTCCTCAAGCCGGACGCCATCGAACGCGTGGTGCTGGAGCGCCAGCCGCTCTGGTGCAACCTCAAGCACGAGCGCGGGCCCTTCGACATCATCGGAGACATCCACGGCTGCCGTGAGGAGCTGGAGGCGCTGCTCGCGAAGCTGGGCTACCAGGTGCGGCCGCGCGCGGATGGCACGCCGGGCTTCGACGTGCGCCCGCCAGAGGGCCGCAAGGCCGTCTTCCTGGGCGACCTGGTGGACCGGGGCCCGGACATCCCGGGCGTGCTGCGGCTGGTGATGGACATGGTGGAGGCCGGCACCGCGCTGTGCGTGCCGGGCAACCACGAGATGAAGCTCTTGCGCAAGCTGCGCGGCGGAAAGGTCAACGTGTCCCACGGCATGGCCCAGACGCTGGAGCAACTGGAGAAGGAACCGCCGGAGTTCCACCAGCGCGTGGCGAAGTTCATCGACGACCGGGTGTCCCACTACGTGCTGGACGACGGGCGCCTGGTGGTGGCGCACGCGGGCCTGAAGGAGAGCATGCAGGGCCGGGGCTCCGGCCGCGTGCGCGCCTTCGCGCTCTACGGAGAGACGACGGGAGAGACGGACGAGTACGGCTTTCCGGTGCGCTTCAACTGGGCGGCGGAGTACCGGGGCCGCGCGGCGGTGGTGTACGGCCACCAGGCCGTGCTGGAGGCCGAGTGGGTCAACAACACGCTGTGCGTGGACACCGGCTGCGTCTACGGCGGCCAGCTCACCGCCCTGCGCTACCCGGAGAAGGAGCTGGTCTCCGTGCCCGCGCAGCGCGTGTACTGCGAGCCGGTGAAGCCCCTGGACACCCCGGCCCCGTCCGGCCTGAGCGCGCAGCAGCAGGCGGATGACGTGCTGGACCTCGAGGACGTGCGGGGCAAGCGCGTCATCTCCACGCGGCTGGCCGCGCACGTCACCCTGCGCGAGGAGAACACCACCGCCGCGCTGGAGGCGATGAGCCGCTTCGCCATCGACCCGCGCTGGCTCATCTACCTGCCGCCCACCATGTCGCCGTCGGAGACGAGCACCCTGCCCGGCTTCCTGGAGCATCCCCAGCAGGCGTTCGACTACTACCGCAAGGAGGGCGTGGCCCAGGTCGTCTGCGAGGAGAAGCACATGGGCTCGCGCGCCGTCGTCGTCATCGCGCGCGACGCGGACGCCGCCCGCCGCCGCTTCGGCGTCACCTCTGGCGAGACGGGCGTCTGCTACACGCGCACGGGCCGGCGCTTCTTCACCGACGACGCCCTGGAGGCCGCGTTCCTCGCGCGCGTCCGGGCGGCGCTGGACGCGTCCGGCTTCTGGGAGGAGCTGAAGACGGACTGGGCCTGCCTGGACTGCGAGCTGATGCCCTGGTCGCTCAAGGCCCAGGAGCTGCTGCGTGACCCGTACGCCGCCGTGGGGGCTGCCTCCCGCGCGGCGCTGACGGACGTGGTGTCCGTGCTGGGACAGGCCACCGCCCGGGGACTGCCGCTGGGCGAGCTGTCCGCGCGCTTCACGGACAAGGCCACCCACGTGCAACGCTACGTGGAGGCGTACCGGCGCTACTGCTGGCCGGTGTCGTCGCTGGACGACGTGCGGCTGGCGCCGTTCCACCTGCTGGCCACGGAGGGCGCGACCCACGTGGACAAGGACCATGTCTGGCACATGGAGACGCTGGCGCGCGTGTGCCGCGCGGACCCATCGTTCCTGGTGGCCACGCCCTACCGCGTCGTGGCGCTGGAGGACGCGGAGGCGGTGGCCGGCGGCGTGCGGTGGTGGGAGGAGCTCACCGCGCGCGGCGGCGAGGGCATGGTGGTGAAGCCCTTCGGCTTCGCGGTGCGCGGGCGCAAGGGCGTGGTGCAGCCCGCCATCAAGTCCCGCGGCCCGGAGTACCTGCGCATCATCTACGGCCCGGAGTACACCGCGCCCGCGAACCTGGACCGGCTGCGCCAGCGAGGCCTGGGCACCAAGCGTTCCCTCGCGCTGCGCGAGTTCGCGCTGGGCGTGGAGGGACTGGAGCGCTTCACGAAGAAGGAGTCCCTGCGCCGCGTGCACGAGTGCGTCTTCGGCGTGCTCGCCCTGGAGAGCGAGCCCGTCGACCCGCGGCTCTGACTCAGTAGTTGAACTGGAGCTGGAGGCGCGTCACGTGCCCCTGCTCCTGGACATACGGGTAGCGCGACGAGGTGCGGTCCGCGATGACGTAGGCGGCCGTCAGCTCCAGCGCCTTCCAGAGCTGCCACTCCGCGCCCAGCTCCAGCTCGCGCACGTCGTAGCGGGGGGCGTTGGTCTCGAACTTCTTGCCGCCCTTGTAGAGGGTGCCGCGCACGTAGGGGATGAGCGACACGCCCACCACGCCGTCCAGCTTGTACATGAGCTGCGCGTAGCCCCCCTGCAGGTTCCGGCTGTCGATGAGCAGCGCGTCGTCCGGGCTCGAGCCCAGCGACGGCCCGCGTCCGATGTTGTATTCGGCCTGGAAGCCCAGGGGCTGCGGGTAGACCGTCAGGCTGACGATGGCGCGGGCATCCACCATGTTGGGGCCACGCGCGAGCGCATAGGCCGCGTCATCGCGCGGGGACGCGCTGAGGTTGAAACGGCCGTAGTAGGCGCCGGTGCCGACCTCCACGTACTGGGAGCCGAAGAGGAAGGGGTAGCTGACGCGCGCGACGGCGTGGGGGCTGTTGTTGCGCTCGGCGCGGTTGGCCGTCTGGCCGTTGTAGACGCCCAGGCCCACCACGCCGTAGTCGCCAGAGCCCTTGAGGCCGCTGTCGACGAGGAACTTGAAGCGCTCGCGGATGTGCGAGGGCGCCCAGTAGAAGAACACGCCCACGTCGCGCTCGTCCTTCAGCGCGCTGTTGATGGCGTCGTTGCGGTCCAGCGCGAGGCGGTTCTGGCTGGACTGGAGGTTCTCGAAGCCGAACGGCACCTTGGACTGGCCCACGCGGAAGCGGAACTCCTTCTTCGCGTCCACGAAGATGTCCGCGTACCAGTCCCGCATGACGGCGACGTTGTACTGGTCACCGATGACGGAGGCGAAGTCCGGCTGCAGGTAGATGGACACGTGCGGGTGCACGTCCCCAAAGATGACGAGCCGCGCGCGGCGGATGCCGAAGCCGGTGTCCCTGCCCAGGAAGCGGTCGCCCTGGTCGTTGATGAGCGAGTCGTTCGTCCGGAAGCTGGGCAGCCGGTTGTAGCGGACCTGCGTGTAGCCCCGGAGGCGGATGCTCTCGTACCAGGGCTTGCTCTTCTCCTTTTCCTTTTCCTTCTCCTCGGTGGGAGGCGCGACCTCGCCCTTGGGAGCGGACTCGGGAGGAGTCTCCTGGGCCACGGAGGAAGAGGAGAAGAAGAGCGCGGTACCAGCCAGCAGGGCCTGAAGGACGGAGCGGTGGGACGAAGCGAGGGTCATGGGTTCGTGGGAGCCGGGCGGGGAACAGGGAGGGACCCGCCCGGTCCCGATGTGGCGCTTCCGTTACCGAATGACGCCGCCTTCCGCCACGCACCGCCCCCTGTTGTTGCCACACCGTTACCAGCGACCCCGTCCTGTCACACGAACGAGCGTCCAGTGTCACACGTCCGTGACATGGCCCTGCCCCCCACCTCTGAACGAGTCATTCCCAGGGGTTGGCCTGGAAAAGCGGCCCGGAGGCAACCTGCGTCACGCTTTCGCGACAATCCCCTTCGGGCGGCATTCATCCGCTCCCCGGCAGCCGTGCGCCGGACCCGCACCGGGTGTCTCCGTCACCCGCGAGAAGCGACATGACCTCGATTGGAAAGCCTGGTTCGCGCCCCACCTCGTCCTCCGTGAGCTCGCAGCCGGTGAAGGCTCCCGTCACGGCGAAGCCCAACGCGGTGAAGGCCGCCGTCGCGCAGCGGATGAAGGACGGCTTTGACGCGGCCCCGCGCGCGGGCGCCGCTTCCCGGCCGGTGCTGTCCGCGGAGATCCGCTCCGGTGAGGGCGCCGGGGGCGTCGGTGGCGCCCTGGGCAAGGCGGCGGGCAAGGCGGCGGGCAAGGCGGCCGGCGGCCTTGGCGAAGCGCTGGGCAAGATCGCGGGCCGCGTGGGCAGCGCCCTCGCCGGGCCGCAGGTGAGCACGAACGCGGACGGCCGCACGGTGGTGGACCTGGGCGCGGGCAACAACACCGCGACGGTGTCGCAGAACAAGGACGGCGGGCTGACCATCAAGTCCGGCAGCGACACGGTGACGCTGACGGCGGAGCAGGCCAAGGGCGCCATCATCAACGGCGGTGACGGCAACGACTCCATCACCGTGGACGCGAGCGTCACGCAGGACGTCACCCTGGATGGCGGCGCGGGCGACGACAAGCTCACCGGCGGCAAGGGCAACGACACGCTCATCGGCGGCGCCGGCAACGACACCATTCTTGGCGGCGACGGCAAGGACACGCTGAAGGGCCAGGACGGCGACGACTACCTGGAGGGCGGCGCGGGCGATGACCGCATCCAGGGCGGCGCGGGCCGCGACGTGCTCTACGGCCTGGATGGCAACGACTCCCTGTCCGGCGGCAGCGGCCGGGACTACATCGACGGCGGCGCGGGCGATGACCGGGCCTCCGGCGGCGCGGGGGACGACCAGGTCATCGGCGGGCGCGGCAACGACACGCTGTCCGGTGGCTCGGGCAACGACGCGGTGGCGGGTGGCGCGGGCCAGGACACCGTCCGCGGCGGCACGGGCACGGACAAGCTCTACGTGGAGGAGAACGAGACCACCGCCGACGCGACCGGGGGCGAGCGCGAAATCGTCGACATGACGGACGCCGACCAGCGCGGCCGCTCGGTGACGGTGTCGGGCAGCGCGGACTTCCAGGCGCGCGTGCAGTCGGACCTGGACGCGATGCGCTCGCTGCCCTCGGGCCAGGAGCTGCTGCGCACGCTGGATGACAGCGGCCACACCACGACCATCAAGGAGACCTCCAGCGGCAACTCCGCGTCCGCGCAGAACAAGGACGACGCCTGGTTCAACGCGGACGGCACGCCGGGCAAGGGCACCAACGGCACGGTGAACTACAACACCACGCGCATCTCGCTGGGCAGCGAGGACTGGATGAACCGCCCGCCCGTCGTCGCCCTGTTCCACGAGCTGGTGCACGCCTCGGACTACGCCAACGGCACGCTGGCGCTCGGTGAGAAGAACGGCGTGAACAACCGCGAGACGTCCGCGGTGGGCCTGCCCATCGACCTGGACCAGGACCCGTCCACGCCGGACGTGGTGCAGGGCGGCCGCCCCGGAGAGAACGTCCTCCGCGACGACCTGAACCTGCCCACCCGCCCGCGCTACTAGGACCTAGGGGGCGCGCTGCTCCCGCTCGGCCTTCTGGATGAGCTCCAGCAGGGAGCGCAGGTGCGGCTCCGTCACGGGCTCCACCAACCGGACCGAGTGCCTCCGACCGCCGTCGTCCTCGATGGTGACGGAGTAACTCGTCCGGTCCGCGCCCCGCTGGGGGGAAGCCCCCACGGTGGCCGGCTGCTCGAAGAAGCGGGCCTCTCGCACCTCCCGCTGGAGCGCCTCCGCCGTGGCGGGAGGCAGGGCCGCCAGGTCCACGGTGCGGGGCCTGGCGAGGCCCGGGAAGAAGGCGACGCCTCCCTCCCGTTTGAGCTCGATTCGCATTCGGTCGACTCCAGGGCCTAGTGCTTGCGCTCCACCGGCTGCGCGGCCTGCTTCTGCATCTGCGGCGTCCAGGCCGGCTCGCCTGCCCGCTCCTTGGAGGCCTTGATGCCCACCTGGTTCCAGGCGTCACGCACGATCTTCTCCTCGTCGCCGCTGCCGTAGAGGCGGGCGGCCGCCGTTACGGTGAGCCGGGCGAAGGAGAGGAACGAGGCGTTGGGCTTCAGCCGGGGGTCGCGCAGCGTCTCCAGCCAGATGAGGCCAGCCTTCTCCCACGCGTAGCCCTTCAGGTTGGTGGCCGCGATGCAGAAAGCCTTGTTGGGAATGCCGGAGTTGATGTGCACGCCTCCGCCGTCTTCAAACGTCTTCACGAAGTCCTTCATGTGGGCCGGCTGCGGGTCCTTGCCAAGCATCTGATCGTCGAACGCGGTCCCCGGGTCCTTCATGGAGCGCAGGGCCTTGGCCTGGACCTTGTCGGTGAAGAGTCCCGCACCAATGAGCCAGTCGGCCTGCTCCGCCGTCTGATTCAACAGTCGCTGCTTCACGAGCGAGCCGAAGACGTCCGACATGGACTCATTGAGCGCGCCCGACTGGTAGAGGTACTCAAGAGGCCCCTCGAACTCCGTCACGCCGTGGGCGAGCTCGTGACCGATGACGTCCACCGAGATGGTGAAGCGGTTGAAGAGGTCGCCATCGCCGTCGCCGAACACCATGCGCTCGCCGTCCCAGAAGGCGTTGTTGTAGTTGCTGCCATAGTGGACGTGCGCGTTGAGGGGCATGCCGTTCCCGTCAATCGAGTTGCGCCCGAAGACCTCCCAGTAGAGGTCGTAGGTCCCGCCCAGGCCGACGTAGGCCTCGTCGACCGCCGGGTCACCCGTGTCGTCGCCTCCCTCGTTGCGAGCCACCGTTCCCAGGAAGTTCTCGGTGTTATGCATGTCGTAGATGGTGCGGAGCTTCTGGGTCTCCATGGCCATGAGGCGGGGCGCCAGTCGCCTGCCCAGTTGGGGCGCGCTGAGGCTCGACAGGCGGATGGCGCGCAGGGTGGTGTCAACGGAGAGAGTCCGCAGGGCCTTCGCACGCTGCTGTGGCGAGCCGTTCTGGGCAATCTGCCGGTTGACGTACGGCGGCACGATGCAATGGTGGGAATGCCAGATCCTGGAGTTGCAGCACATCACCAATCTCCTTTTGAAACGGGTACCCAAGGACGATGGTGATGACTCAGGGCGGTGCTCGGGACACGGCACGGCATGGGCTCCCCGGTCGCCAGGGAGCCCGTTCGGCGACTCGCGCTCAGGCCTGCTCGCGCGGCGCCACGACCAGCTTCGCCAGCGCGTCGCGCAACCGGTCGGGCATGGCCACGGCCCTCCGCGTCCGCCGGTCCACGAAGACGTGCACGAAGTGGCCGTGCGCCGCCGCCTGCTCCTCCCCTTCCTTGAAGATGGCGATGCCGTAGGTGACCGAGCGGTTGCCCAGCCTGTCCACGCACAGGCCCGCGCGCAGGCGGTCCGGATACGCGAGCGGCGCGCGGTAGGCGCACTTCGACTCCACCACCAGCCCGATGACCTCGCCCGTGTGGATGTCCAGGCCGCCCTCGTGGATGAGGTAGTGGTTCGCGACCGTGTCGAAGTAGCTGTAGTAGGTGACGTTGTTGATGTGGCCGTACACGTCGTTGTCCATCCACCGCGTGGTGATGGGCAGGAAGAAACGGTAGCGGTCGGCCGTCTCTGCGTCGGACACGGAAAGAAGCCCTCCAGGTTCGGGTTACCAGTAGCGCAGCGCCTGGTGGAACAGCTGCGTGAGGACGGGCCGGGTCATCTCCCGGGGCGCGTTCTGGAGCAGGCGCTGCTGCGGGAAGGCGCCCTCCGTGAGCGCGTCCACGTCCTCCGCCGTGTAGCCCACGCCCGAAAGGCCATTGGGCACGTCCACCGCGCGCATGAGCTGGACCACGCGGCCCGCCAGGACCTCGCCCGCGTCCCCGCTGCCCGCGCCGCGCACGTCCGCGCCCAGGAAGCCCGCGGCCTCCAGGTGGCGCTCGGGGTTCGCGGACGCCGTGTAGCGGAACACCGCGGGCGCGTTGACGATGACGGCCAGGCCGTGCGGCACCAGCGGTTCGTCCTGGGGATAGCCGGAGGGACGGAAGTCGCGCACTCGCCCCGCCACCGCGTAGGCCATGCCATGCGGCGCGTGCACGCCCGCGTTCCCGAACGCGATGCCCGCGAGCGTGGCCGCCCACATGAGCTGCTCGCGCGCCTCCGTGTCCCGGGCGTCCTTCACGCCCCGCTCCAGGTACAGGCCCATCAGCCGCAAGGCCTCGCGGCAGCCCAGGTCGCTCCAGGGGTTGGCGCCCTGGCTCATGGGACGGAGGCTGGGGCGCGCGGGGGCGGGCCGGTGGACGAACGGCCGTGCCGTATAGGACTCCAGCGCGTGGGACAACACGTCCAGTCCGCTGGCCGCGACCACTTCACCGGGCAGGGTCGCGGTGCAGTCCGGGTCGATGAGGGCCTCCGTGGGCCGCAGCGCCGGTGACGCGATGCCCGTCTTCGCGGACAGCGACAGCAGGTCGAAGATGGTGATGCCCGTCACCTCACTGCCCGTCCCGGACGTGGTGGGGCACGCGAGGTGCGGCTTGAGGGGCCCGGGCACCGCGCGCCCCTCCCCCACCGGCGCGTTCACGTAGGCCAGGAAGTCCGCCGGATGCGTGGCGTAGAGGTTCGCCGCCTTGCAGGTGTCGATGACCGAGCCGCCGCCCAGCGACACGTAGCCATCCGGCCGGGACTCGGAGGCGAAGCGGGCCGCCTCCTGGAAGGACGCGTCCGTGGGCTCCACGTGTACGTCCGTGAAGACGACGACGTCCAGCCCCGCGGCGAGCAACGACTGGCGCACCTTCTCGAAGTGCGGCAGCCGCGCCACGCGCGCGTCGGAGAACAGCGCCACCCGCTTCATCCCGAGCGCCCGCGCCCGGTCGCCCACCTCGCGGAGACAGCCCGGGCCGAAGGTGATGCGGGAGGTGTCCACCGTGAAGGCGCTGTCGCAGCCTTCCTTCACGGCGGGGTAGTGACAGCAGCCCATGCGCGCTCCTTCCGGACGTGTCCCGCCCCAATCTACAGGGCGGGACCGGAATGCGAGTCCGCATGGAAGGGCCGGTGTCAGGGTTTGTGCAGGACGGCCGTGTCCCCCACCAGCCACAGCTCCGACGAGGACGGCGCCCACACGCCCCGCAGGACGCGGCGGGTGCCGGTGGTCTCTGCGGTCCACTTGCCGCCGTCGAAGCGCAGCAGCGTGCCGTTGTCGCCCACCGCCCAGACCTCGGTGGCGGAGCGCCCCATCAGCCCGTTGAGCTGGGACGTCGTGCCGCTGGCCATGGGGAGCCAGAGCGTGCCGTTGTAGCGCAGCAGCGTGCCGTCCGCGCCCGCGGCCCAGATGTCGGAGGGGCCGCTGCCCCACACGGCCTTCAGCCCCTTGTTGGTGCCGGAGGTCATCGTGCTCCAGGCGGTGCCGTCCCAGCGCAGGATGGTGCCGGCGTCACCCACCGCGATGGCCAGCGAGGGCCCCTGCACCCAGACGGCCTGGAGCGCCTCCGTGCCCTCCACCGGCTTCCGCGTCCAGGCGGTGCCGTCGAAGTGGATGGCCTGGCCGGACTCGCCCACCGTCCACACGTCCGTCGCGGACGAGCCGTGGATGGCATTGAGGGCCCGGGAGCTCTCCGACTGGTACTGCGTGATGAAGCGGGCCCCGTCGAACTTGTAGATGCGGTCGTGGAACGAGGACGTCACCCAGACCTCCGTCGGGGAGGCCGCGTAGACGCCCGACACGCTGTCGACGGTGGAGAAGTCCAGCTGCGGCTCGATCCATCCGCCACCGTTCCAGTGCAGCACGCGGCCCGGGGACCCCACCGCCCACACGTCCGACGGCCCCGTGCCATGGATGGCCCTCGCCACGCTCAAGGTGCGCAGCGGCGCCTGGGAGGTCCACGCCTGCCCGCTCCACTTCTGCACCTGCCCGCCCGAACCGAAGGACCACACGTTGTCAGGTCCGCTGCCGGTGATGGGCCCCACGGCGTCCTCGTCCGTGTCCGTCCACTTCGTGCCGTTGTAGACGTAGCCGAAGTCCTCTCCCCCCGACAGCACCAGCGAGGGCGACGCGGCGTACACGTAGAACAGCTGATCCGACGAGCGCAGCGACTGCTCGATGCCCGCGGGCGTGGTGCGGAACACCTGGCCGAAGTCATCACAGAAGAGGCAGGGGTCATCCGAGGCGACGGTCCAGACGTCGTTCGGGCCGGTGCCCGTCACCTGGTGGAAGTCGATGTCCGTGGTACCCGCGTCGATGCCGGAGACCGCGTTGCCGTCGTACCGGCGCAGCGTCCCGGACTGTCCCACCATCCACACGTCCGCGGGCCCGCTGCCCCACACACCGTTGAGGTCCTTCGTCGTGGCCGCGTCCACGCCCTGGAAGCCGCTGCCCCGGTCGCGCCGCACGGTGCCGCTCGCGCCCACGGCCCAGATGTCGCCCGGACCGGCGGCCCACACGGAGTGCAGGTCGCGCGTCGTCCCGGAGGTCACCGCCGAGAAGGCCCCGCCCGTCGTGGAGTGGAGCACGGTGCCGCCCGCGCCCACCGTCCACACGTCCGTCGCGGAGAGGGCGTGCACGCCGCGCAGGGTCGTCAGCGTCCCGCTGGCCACGCGCGTCCACCGCGTTCCATCCCAGTGCTGGATGAAGCCGTCCTCGCCCACGGCCCAGCCGTCATTGGCCGCGCTGAAGTGCGCACCCTGGAAGCTGTAGCCGTGGGGCAGCGGATACTCCCAGCACCAGCCCTCGCTGCACTCGCGGTTCTCGGCGGGGATGCCGCAGGTCTGCGCCACGCCGCGCCCGCCGCACACCTCCGGCGCCGCGCACGTGCCGCAGGAGACGGTGCCACCGCAGCCATCCGGTTCAGTGCCACACTCGTTCCCGGGGCTGCACGCCGTCTTGATGTCGGGGCAACCGCAGACGTTGTCCTCGCCGCCGCCGCCACAGGTGGCGGGCGCCCCGCAGGTGCCGCAGTTGAGCGTGCCGCCACAGCCGTCCGACGTGTCGCCGCAGTTGAAGCCCTGCGACTCGCACGTCCTGGGCACGCAGTCATCATCATCGTCCCCACAGCCGGCTGCGAAGGACGTCACGAGCAGGGCCACGAGCAGGCGCGAAGTCCGCACCGCACCTACCGCGAAGGAGTCGTCACGGGACATGGGCATCTCCAGACCGGACGCGGGACTGAACCCCGCGAAACCACGTGAAACGTGGCTCCGGTGCGGAAGTAAGGTTGCAAACAGCGGTCCGTTTGGATCGTCCAGACGTCCAAGCCCCCACTTTCGCGGATGCGTCATGCTCGACGTGTGGCGTCAATCAATCCAACGTCGTGCGTGACCTCGCGAGTGCCGCTCCGGCCACCGCGAGCACGAAAAGTCCCAGCGCGAGCAGGTCGTTCCCCATGTCCGCGAGCACCTGATCCTTGAGCAGCGCGCCCCGGACGATGCGCAGGAAGTGCGTGACGGGGATGATTTCACCCAGCACCCGCGCCCACGGTGGCAGCCCCAGGAAGGGGAAGGCGAAGCCGGAGAGGAAGATGGACGGCAGCATGTAGAACATGGACATCTGCATCGCCTGGAGCTGGCTGCGCGCCACGGTGGAGATGAGGTAGCCCAGGGACAGGTTGCCCACGATGAACAGCACGATGCCGCACGCCAGGGCCAGCCATCCCGCGGGCGTCCGCGCCATGGGCACCGAGAACAACCCCCGCGCCATGCCCAGCACGACGACGGTCTGCACCAGGCCCACGACGACGTAGGGCGTGAGCTTGCCCACCATGATCTCCGCCGGGGTGGCGGGCGTGGACAGGAGCGTCTCCATGGTGCCGCGCTCGCGCTCGCGGGTGACGGCCATGGCGGTCATCATCACCAGCGTCATGGACAGGATGATGCCCAGGAGGCCCGGCACGATGTGGAACGGGGAGCGGCTCTCCGGGTTGTAGCGCCGGTGCACCACCACCTCGAAGGGGGGCGCGGTGGACCGGGCTCCCCCCAGCCCCAGCCGTTCGTTCCGCAGCGCCTCCGTGGGCAGCACGCTCACCGCGGCGAGCGCGCCTGCCGCGGCCTGCGGGTCGGACGCGTCCGCCTCCGCGAGGATTTGGGCACGCTCGCCCTTGAGCACCCGCCGGCTGAAGTCCGGGGGGATGGTGATGCCGAGCATCACCTGTCCCCGGCGGATGAGCTGATCCAACTCCTCGTCGGAGCGCGGCAGGTAGCGCACGTCCACGTAGCCGGTGCGCTCCAGCGCGGCGACGACGGAGTCCGCCAGCGTGCTGGTGTCATGGGACAGCACCGCGGCGGGCAGGTGCCGGGGATCCATGTTGATGGCGTAGCCGAAGATGAGCAGCTGCATCACCGGCATGAGGAGGATCATCGCGTAGGTGATGCGGTCGCGCCGCAGCTGCGTGAACTCCTTGAGCAGCACGGCCAGGATGCGCGGAAGCGAGCCCGTCATGACGTGTACCGTTCGTCGCGCTCGCGACCCATGAGCTGGATGAAGACGTCCTCCAGGGAGGGCGTCACCTCGCTCCACCGGTAGGGCTCCTTGCGCCAGGGGATGAGCGCGGCCTCCAGGGCTTCGCGCTTCAGCCCGCTGACGTGCACGGCGGCGCCGAACGCGGAGGCGCTGAGCACGCCGTCCGCCTGGGCCAGCAGGTGCGCCGCGCGGTCGATGCCGGGCCCCTCCCCCAGGAACGTCACCAGCCCGGAGTCGCGGATGAGCGCGTCCGCCGTACCCCGCGCGATGAGGCGTCCGTACAGGATGTAGCCGATGTCGTGGCAGCGCTCCGCCTCGTCCATGTAGTGCGTGGACACCAGCACCGTGAGCCCGCCCGCGGCGAGCGTGTGGATTTCGTCCCAGAACTCACGGCGGGCCTTGGGGTCCACGCCCGCGGTGGGCTCGTCCAGGAGCAGCAGGCGGGGCTCGTGCAGCGTCGCCGCGGCCAGCGCCAGGCGCTGCTTCCAGCCTCCGGAGAGCGCGCCCGCGAGCTGATTGCGCCGGTCGAAGAGGCCCAGCCGGTGGAGCGTGTCCTCCACCCTTTCGCGCCGCTGGTCCAGGCCGTGGACGCGCGCGACGAAGGCCAGGTTCTCCTCCAGCGTCATGTCCTCGTAGAGGGAGAACTTCTGCGTCATGTAGCCCGTCTGGCGCTTGATGGCGTCGCCCCGGGCACGGAAGTCCAGACCCAGCACGGTGCCTTCGCCGCTGTCGGGCGTGAGCAGTCCGCACAGGAGCCGCAGCGTCGTCGTCTTGCCGGAGCCGTTGGGGCCCAGGAAGCCGGTGATGCGTCCGGCGTCCACGGCGATGGAGACGTCCCGCACGACGTGCCGGTCGCCAAAGGACTTGTTGAGCCCGCGCACGTCGATGGCCCGCTCGTTCATCGGTCCGCCTCCACGGGTGCCTGCTTCAGCGGTGTCACGTCGATGGGTTGCCCGGGCAGGAGGCGCGTGGGCGCGGAGGGCACCGCCTCCAGCAGGAACACCAGCTTCTGCCGCGTCTCCAGGCTGTAGATGATGGGCGGCGTGTACTCCGGGCGCGAGGCGACGTAGTCCACGCGGGCGGTCATTCCGGCGTCGCAGCCGTCGCAGGCGATGGCCACGTCGGTGCCCGGCGGGAAGGACGCCACCCTCCCCTGCGGCACGTAGAAGCGCACCTTCAGCTGCGCGTCCGGGATGATGCTGACGACGGGGGCGTTGGGCATGGCCCACTCGCCCTGCTGGAAGAGGACATCCTCCACGCGGCCCACGACGGGGGACACGGGCGCCAGCTCCACGACCTGTTGCTCCGCGGCGGTGACGCCCGCGCGTCCGCTGGCGAGCTGGGCACGGACGACCTCCAGCTGCGCGCCCGCCGCCGCCACGTCCGTGCGGGCCGCGTCGCGCTGGGCATGAGCGCGCGTCGCCGTCGCGCGGAGCAGGTCCAGCTGCTGGGGCGTCACGGCGCCCTCGATGGCCTTCTGGACGGCGACGAGCCGGGCCAGCTCCGCGTCCGCGCGGTCCGCTTCCGCCTGCGCCGCGACGAGCGAGGCGCGGGCGCGGGCCACATCCGACTGGCGCGCGAGGAGCTGCGCTTCAATCTGCCCCACCTGCGCCCGCGCCTGGTCGGCCCGCGCCGTCAGCGACGTGGGCTCCATGCGGAACAGCGGCGTGCCCACCTCCACGCGCTGTCCGCGCACCACCGCCACGGACGCCACCATGCCGGCCACCGGAGAGGACAGGTAGACGTTGTCGCTGACGACAAAGCCGGTGAAGCGCGGCGGCGGTTCCGGGGCCGGCCGCCGCAGCCACAGGATGCCGCTGATGATGACGGCGACCAGCACCGCCCCCGCGGCGATGCCCCGCTTCGAGTGTTTCGACTTCCTGCCCGGTCCCGACACCCGTGCCTCCTGGCGCGGCCTCGCCGCGAATGGAGCCCCCCGAGCGCGGCGGATCCACGCTACGCCTGCCCGCCCCAAGGGGTCCCCGTCTGGCTCACGGGCCTGTCCTGAACCCGTGTCCTGGCATCACCTTGAGCACCGGACGTGCCAGCACTGAACGCCAGGGGAGCCCCCGGGGGCAGGCCCTTCCCTGTTCGGATTTCCGACGCCGGGTGCCGGGTCCCCGAACACGAAGGGGCGGAAGAGGAAGAGGCCCCGGGGCACACGGGCTGGGGCATCCGCCTTGCTTGGGCATAGGGTAGCGCCCACGGTCCAGGAGGCCGCGCCTTGCATTCCCCAACCCAGCCCACGACCGCCGGAGTCGAGCAGGTCCAACGCGAAGCGTTCTCGCGGCTGTTCCGGCAGGTGACGCGGGTGCTGACGTTCCTGAGTCCCCTGCCGGTGGTGATGGTGTCGCTGGGGCTCATTGGCGACACGGCCGCGTGGCGCCGCTGGTGCGTGGCGCTCGCGTTGGCGCTCGTGGTGGGGGGGCTGGCGGTCGTCACGGCGTGGCGGCGACAGCCGGTGGTGTCCCACGAGTCGGGCAGGCTCTTGCCGCTGGTGGCGTTCCCCCTGTTCACGGTGGTGAACCTGGCGCTGGGGGGACTGGAGAGCCCGCTCATCCCCCTGGTGTTGCCGGCGTCCCTCGCCACGGCCATCCTCTTCCCGCCCGCGCGGGCCCGCAGGTGGGCGGGCTACCTGCTCGCGCTGGTGGGCGTACAGGCGGCGGTGACGCTGACGGGCGCGGTGGAGGACCTGGTGCCCGTGCTCTTCGGCGGAGGCCCGCGCGCGGGACACAACAACGCGCTGCTCCTGACGATGCTCGCGGTGACGGTGTTCCTCGTCATGTGGACGAACTTCGTCGGCACGAACCTGCGGCGCACGTTCCGGGGCATGGTGCGCACGGCTCTGGATGCGCGGGATGAAGCCTTGAAGGCGCATGAGGAACGGGTGCGCTCGCTCACCACGCTGTCGGGAGAGATTGCCCACGAGTTGAAGAACCCGCTGGCGAGCGTGAAGGGCCTGGCCGCGATGATTGCCCGCGAGGTGGAGGGCCGGCCCGCGGAGCGGCTCGCGGTGCTGCGCCGGGAGGTGGACCGGATGCAGGAGATCCTCGAAGGGTTCCTCAACTTCTCCCGGCCGTTGCTTCCGCTCAATGAAGCGCACGTGCCGCTGGATGGCCTGTGCCGGCAGGTGGCGGAGCTGCACGAGGGCATGGCGGGAGAACGGGGCGTGGGGCTGCGGGTCGCGGAGGGGCCGCCGGTGGAGGCGTGGTGTGATGCGCGCAAGGTGCGGCAGGTGTTGATCGACGTGGTGCAGAACGCGCTCGACGCCGCGCCCCGGGGCAGCACGGTGGAGCTCCAGGCCTGGATGGCCCCGGAAGGAGGCGGCCGCGTGGAGGTGCGGGACCGGGGCCCGGGACTCGCGGCGGAGGTGCGTGAGCGCGTCTTCGAGCCGGGCATCACCACGAAGCCCCACGGCTCCGGCCTGGGCCTGGCCCTGTCACGAGCGCTGATGCGCCAGCACGGCGGAGAGTTGAGCCTGCGCGCCCGCGAGGGCGGAGGTTGCGTGGCGGAGCTGAGCCTCCCGGCCACGCCCAAGCCGGTCGAAACACAGCGACAGGAGGCCCTGCCATGAAGGCCCGCGTGCTGGTGGCGGATGACGACGCGGGCGTGCGCTACACGCTGCGCGGCTTGCTGGAGGATGACGGGCTCACCGTGGAAGAAGCCGTGGACGGCGAGGCCGCGCTCGCGCGCCTGGAGCAGGAGCCGCCCGTGGACCTGGTGCTCAGCGACCTGCGCATGCCGCGCGTGGATGGCATGGAGCTGCTCCGCCGCGTCGCCGCGCGACCGAATGCGCCCCGGGTCATCCTCATCACCGCGCACGGCTCGGAACGCCACGCCGTGGAGGCCATGAAGCTGGGCGCGCTGGACTACTTCCGCAAACCCTTCGACGTGGACGACGTGCTGGCCGTGGTGCGCCGGGCGCTCGGGATGGTCCGGCTGGAGGCGGAGAACGAGCGGCTGTCCGGCGAGGTGAACCTGCTGCGCTCGCTGGTCTTCGTGTCACCGTCGATGGCGCGGCTGGCCCTGCTCATCCAGCGTGTGGGCCCGCGTGACGTCACCGTGCTCATCACGGGAGAGAGCGGCACCGGCAAGGAGCGCGTCGCCGAGGCCCTGGTGCGCGCCTCCCCACGAGCGGACAAGCCCTACGTGCGCTTCAACTGCGCCGCCCTCACGCCGGAGCTCGCGGAGGCGGAGCTCTTCGGCCATTCGAAGGGCGCGTTCACCGGAGCCGTGCGTGCCCGGCCCGGCCTCTTCCGAGAAGCCTCCGGAGGCACCCTGCTCCTGGACGAAGTGGGAGAGCTCGCCCTGCCCCTCCAGGCGAAGCTCCTGCGCGTCTTGCAGGAGGGCGAAGTGCGCCCCGTGGGCGAGGACCGCTCCTTCCCGGTGGACGTCCGCGTCCTGGCCGCAACCCACCGCGACCTGCCCCAACGTGTGGCGGAGGGCCGCTTCCGCGAGGATCTCTACTACCGCCTCAAGGTCGTAACGCTCCTGGTGCCCCCGCTGCGAAGCCGCCCGGAGGACATCGCCGCGCTCGCGAGGCACTTCCTTGCCCGCCACACCGAGCGCTTTCACATGCCCCCGGTGCCCCTGATGCCCGCCCTCCTGGAGCGCCTCACGGCCCACGCCTGGCCCGGCAATGTGCGCGAGCTGGAGAACACCCTGGAGAGCGCCGTGGTGCTGTCCGCCGACGGAACCCTGGACCTGGAGTTGTTGCCCGGAGGCGCCAGCGCGCCCACGCCCCAGGCCCCGGCCAACACCCTGCGCGAAAAGCTGGATGCACACGAGCGCGAGCTCATCCTCGAGGCGCTCGCGGCGTCCAAGGGTCAGCGCACGGAGGCCGCGAAGGCACTGGGCATCGGCCGCGCGACACTGCACGACAAGCTCCGCAAGCACGGCCTCCTGAACGAAGGCGAGGACCCGGAGCGCTGAAGGCTCACGGATTGGGGAGTACGGGTTCCGGCGCCGTCTTCACCTCACAGGCGTAACTCCCGGAGCGGGCTCCCAGTGTCCGGGGATGACAGGCGAGGACAGGCAACGGAGGGGCACCCGAGGGAAAAGGGAAGCGGCCTTCTGCCAATTCACACACGGGCGCGGAGGGAGTGAACCAATTGCATGCCCTGGCCGGCAGGCGCTCCATCGGAAACCACTGCTCCGTGCCCGCAGTGCTGATCCCGTCGGGACAGAGGCGCATTCATCCACTGAAGCCACACGGCAACAAGGCCTATGCGTTTAAGACTCTACTTCAGTAGGAAGAAGGTCAGCCACTTGCCGGGTTGACGAGGCAGAAGGACGCGGCCATAGAGGAGAAAAAAGGCACGACGGAGGCAGGTGCTGGACGAGCTATGGCGACCCATTGAGCCGCTACTGCGAGTATCCCCTCGGCCTCATGGTCGCTGACGCCAACACGAACGACATCAAGCTGGCGCGACCTACGCTTGAGTCCATTCCAGTCCGACGCCCACTGCCGAACTCAAGTCGCCGCCAGACACTGTTCGTCGACTTTGAATACGGCGTCAGGCCCGTGCGCGAACTGGCTCAGGACTATGGCCTCACACTCCGGGCTCCAGACGACGCGGCATACGAAGACCTACGCAGTCACGGTGACGATGGCCTTCGCCCCGCTGAGTCATCGATCAGACCCATTCGTGGATCAACTGCGTCCGACGTCTGATGTGCGCTGGAGGAAGCGAGAGGACACCTGCGTCGCGATGCTGCACTGCGCGCTGGGCATCATCACCCGGTTCCACTCCCTCCTACCGCAATAGGCTCTAAGCACCGCACCACGGCCCTCGCGTAGGTAGCGTCCCCGCTGCAGCGTCCTCGACTGCCGCAGCCATTCCTGTGCAGCCCGGCCCAAGCATCTGCACAGCTCGTGCTCGCATCGAGTTATGGGCTGACTCCATTTATCATATCGAAGTGGTACCACTGGTCGGCGAGAGAGAATTCGTGAATGCGGTTGTCCACGCCTCGGTACACCACGCGAGGAACGCCACCAACGTACCCCATCGGGTCACCGGCGGCGGGCACCGCGCCGGGGATGCCCGTCATGTCGAAGTGGTACCACTGGTCGGTGAGAGAGAATTCGTGAATGCGGTTGTCCACGCCTCGGTACACCACGCGAGGAACGCCACCGACGTACCCCATCGGGTCACCGGCGGCGGGCACCGCGCCAGGGATGCCCATCATGTCGAAGTGGTACCACTGGTCGGTGAGAGAGAATTCGTGAATGCGGTTGTCCACGCCTCGGTACACCACGCGAGGAACGCCACCGACGTACCCCATCGGGTCACCGGCGGCGGGCACCGCGCCGGGAATGCCCGTCATGTCGAAGTGGTACCATTGGTCGGTGAGAGAGAATTCGTGAATGCGGTTGTCCACGCCTCGGTACACCACGCGAGGAACGCCACCGACGTACCCCATCGGGTCACCGGCGGCGGGCACCGCGCCAGGGATGCCCGTCATGTCGAAGTGGTACCATTGGTCGGTGAGATACAGTTCGTGAACGTGGTTGTCCTCCCCTCGGCATACCACACGCGCTGCATTGGTTATGTAACCTTTAGGATCACCGCTCATCCGTAGAGGACACCGCTCCCAGTCGTAGTAGATTTCATCTACAAAAGCGTGCCAGCACCAGAATATTGGAGCAGCAGGGGCAATCTCAAATTGTTCCATTGTCCCGCCCACTGCCGCATGAACTTCCCCATGCCATGGGTTCGCGTCATTGCCAAGTGCATTGCCGTCAGGGAAGCGGCATACCATCGGAGATAAGAATCTCGACGGCATCGGAATACGAGGGTTCAAATTCCGAAGAGGAGGCCTTGGCATCCCTCCATTGTCGGATTTGACTACATTGAATTCGTCTGGGATTGGCTTGGCTGGATCCCACTTTGGCAATGGCACGAAGCGTCCGGCGCCTCGGTCTACGAGAAACCTCTCCAGACTTTCAATATACGATCGATGTCCGGTAAACAGATGCACATTGGCATGCGTGATTGTTGTGTGCGTTCGAACGACCGAATCATTTAAGTAGCTAAGTATTAGATTCGCCAGTTCGGAGCGATCCTGTTGGCTTAGATCGTTCAAATCGGGGCGGCGCGGCATAGCAAGACTCTCCCGTACAATAGAGACAAAACTGCCCCGAACAAATAGCGCCCAACACAGTCGGCGAATTGACACGCGGCGCTTGGCGCGAATCGAGCGCTACGGCACTTGTTCGTATTGAACATCCTCATAAGCCCCAATGCATGTGCAAGGGGTCACCGCAATCTGGGCACAGTGCATCCCAAAAGGTTAGTTGTGCGGAAGTCGCGACGCATTGAGTAGGAGAAACGGTCGCTCCATCCTCGGCTCGAGCATGAGTGGAGTGGAGCAAGAAGGCAGCATTCTTTGGGTATGACCGTTGCTCACAACCCAACTTCGCCCAAGCGATTCTCCCGTCTCAACTTCCGTGCGCCTGGATCTGCTCAATCAGGCGCCACTATTCATCCGTCAGGTCCACCGAGCGACTTCGAACATGGCCCTTTCTCCATGTCGATCAGCGACCCGGCCTGCGCCTCATGCCTGCTCGTTCAATTTCGAAACCAGCGCTAGCCACACATTGACCTGGGAGGCTGGAATGACAGTGAATACGCAAGGAGTGTGACACCGGGAGGAGCGGAGCATGCAGCTCGACAGGTCCGACCACGAGTGCCTGGCCCGTTGGGCCGCTGACTGCGCTGAGCACGTCCTCTCCTTCTTCGAACAGAAGTTCCCGGAGGACCTCCGTCCCCGCCACGCCATCGAGGCGGCTCGCGCGTGGCAACAGGGAGCGCTGCTGATCACCGACGTGCACGCGGCCGCCATCGCCGCGCACGCCGCTGCCTCGGATGCCACCACGCACGCCGCCGCATGCGCCGCGGCCCGCGCCGCTGGCCACGCCGCCGCTACCGCCCACGTCGCAAGCCACGCGTCGCAGGCCGCCACCTTCGCGGCCACCGCCGCGGCCCATGGCGTGGCCGATAGCTCGGATGCCGCCGAAGCCACCGCCCGGGAACGCGACTGGCAGCGCCAGCAGCTGCCCGAACACCTCCACGCCCTGGCGTTTCCCCCCCGGAACAATCGCTGAACGCACTGCGCGTGCGCGACGCATCCCGGCCATGCCAACCACCCGGCATTGGCTCGGCCGCGTCATTTGACAAAACCGGCAAGATCCGTTTTCCATTTTTATCATGAACTTCAGAAAGCCAGTGTTGTGCACGGTGGTGCTGGCCTCCGTCGCCTGTGGCGGCGAGGCCTTCGAGGATGAATCGGTCGCGGCGGAGGACCTGACCACCACGCGGCAGGCGGCCTTTTCCGGCGTGAACGGGACGGTGTGCGAGGAGAGCCCGTACAACTGCAAGCTGCGGCCCTCCGGCGGCAACCGCGTGCAGACCAATGACCCGGACGACGACGACTCCTGGGGCATCACCACGGGCGTGCCCATCCGCGACGGCAACGGCACCGTGGTGGGCACGTCCACCCGGACGCGCTCCCTCTTCAACTATGGCCAGACGCGCACGTTCGCCGGCGAGCTGCACGCGTTCGCGACGTCGACGTCCAACTCCAGCGCCGGATGGCTGCCCATGTCCGCCATCCTGGGCCTCACCTCCTTCGAGCAGAAGGTCGGCCACGTCTCCGCGCTGAGCTCCGGCTTGAGCAAGATGGCATGCTACGCCGTGCGCAACTGGCACGACCCCAACCTCGAGCTCAAGAAGGTGGTCTACGACAGCACGGCGACCCACGAGCGCGCGGGAGACTACCTGCCGCTCGTGCGAGCCAATGGCCTGCGCTCGGCGAACCTCACCTTCAACGTGCCGGGCTTCGGCCTGGGCGGCGTCGCGGTGGACCACTTCCCCGCGGGCACGAAGTTCCAGCGCCTGGACGTGCCGACGAACTCGGGCGCCCCCTCCATCGACATCCCGCTCTGGGTGCTGGACAGCGCGGGGCGCTACCGCCAGCAGTCCGGCACCATGAAGTTCATCTACGGCTACGTCATCGCCGCCACCGGCACCCGCCGCAACGGCTGGATGGCGTATGACGCGCTCGAGGTCAGCTCCGGCTGTCCTTGAGTCACGGCGCCGCTCAACGGTGATACGCCTCCAACCACTCGACGCCCCGGCGCAGCAACCGCCGGGCGTCGAAGAGATGTGACACGGCCCGGGCAACGCTTCCGGAGCGGCCGATTCCCTCCGTGAGGCATTGCTCTCCAATGCGCGTGAAGGGGTCCACGCTGGACGCGCGCAGGGCGTCGGTCACCGGCTCGCTGGTATCGAACTCCTCGAAGTCCACCCAGCGCCGCTCGCCCCCCACCTGGAGCGGCCGCTGGTAGCGGACCACGCGCTTGCCGGGGAGGTCCGCCAGGTGCTCCGCGTGGTGGAGAATCGTGAGCGTCTCCAGCGGCGCCCCGAGCATCAGCACCTTGCCCCCCGCCTCCACCAGCCGGGCCAGCGGCGAGCCGGGGCCATAGCCGTAGTGGAAGGAGTGGTCCGCGCAGAGCCACTCCGCCCGCGCGCCAATGGCGACCATGCCCGCGTCCGGATGGTCGCTGCGGACCGCGCCGGGCCAGGTCCTGAGCGTCTCCGCGAGGATGCCGTGGTCGCGGCTGGCCCGTGCGGTGCGCTTGTCGAAGGTGGGGATTTCATCGCGCAGGCGCGCGTCCTCGAAGTCCTCCGGCTCCGCGCCTATCTCCCAGTCCAGGTAGGCCATGAGCGTGCCCCGGCGGCCCAGCGTGTCGAGCAGCGCCTGCGCCACCGTGTTCACCCCACCCAGCACGGGCCCGAGGCTCCGGAGGCCGGCATGGACCATCACGAGGTCGCCCTCCTCCAGGCCCAGCCGCCGCAGGTCCTCCCTCAAGTCGGTCCGGGTGGCAGGGGTCGTCATGGCTCCATCCTTCCTGTCGCAGGGCACTGGAGGATAGCAACCGCCTCGCCCCGTGGGGCGCTGTAGGTCTGTGCGTCTGCACGCAGTCGCCTGCCACCGAGAGACGGACTGGGGGGCACGAGGGGGTGTGCGCAGCCTCCCCGCTCGGAGGCGGACGGCCTCCGACGAGGGGGGAAGTAGAATGGGAAGAATTCGAAATGGGATCGTGACGTGGCCCCTGGCGCTGCTGCTCCTCGCGGCCACCACCGCGAAGGCCAGCACCCAGGAGGAACCGGAGACCTTCGAGGCCCGCGCTGTCCGGTGCGGAGAGGTCCTGACGCGGAACACGCGGCTCACGCGCGACCTCATCTGCGCGGGCACGCCCATTCCCGCCCTGCGGATTGCCGCGCCGGGCGTCGTGCTCGACCTGGGAGGCCACACCGTGCGCCGGGCCGGGAGCGGGCCGGGCGACACGGTGGGCATCGAATCCGAGAGCGACAGCACGGTGCGCAACGGCACGATCCAGGGCTTCTACCGGGGCTTCGCGTACAGCGCCAGCGCGCACCTGCACCAGGTCGCGCTCGTCGACAACCGGGTCGCCATCTTCCACACGGGCGGCAGCGGAGGGTTCCTGCTCACGGATTCGCGGGTGAGTGGGAGCCTGGTGGGGTTCAGCAGCGAGTTCGACGCGACGTCCGGCTCCCTCGACATCCGGGGGTCCCAGTTCACCGGAAACGGGCTCGCGCTGTACGTGGACTATCACGGCACCCGCATCTCCGGTTCGACCTTCACGGCGAACGAGACCGCCCTGTTCTGCTACTCCGGCAATGTCCTCATCCGGTCGAGCACGTTCACCGGGAACGCTTCCGTGGCGGACCTGACGTGGAGCAGCAGCCGCTTCGACAACTGCTACGAGCTGATCTTCGACAACTCCATCATCGCGAACAACACCGCGTTCGGGACGCCTGAGAATCCCGACTGGCAGGCGTTCGACTTCCAGATGCGCAACACGTGGGTGATGAACAATGGCGAGGGACTGCGCCTGGCGGCCCAGACGCTCGACGTCCGCGGCAACCTCTGGTGGGACAACGAAGGAGGGCTGACGCTGTCCAACCTGCCGGACTTCGAACCCGTCCCGCAGGAGGGCCCGGTGCGCAACAACCGCTTCATGTCCAATCGCGGGGACGGCCTGCGCGTCCTCCCGGGCAGCACGCCCACCCTCTCCAACAATGCCTGCCAGAACAACACGGGCTGGGGCATCCACGCGCCCACGGCCATTGACGGAGGAGGCAACGCCGCGCGCGGCAACGGCGCGGGCGGCTGCGTAGGGGTCGTCTGCGCCCCTTGAGGCCTTGAAGGGGTCTCCGGGGACCGCGAGGCATTCCTGGAGACGCCTGTCCATTGTCCTGCATTGAAAGGCAGCGCTATCCTGGCGGGGCAGCACCCATTCCCCCAAAGACCAGGAGAAGCGAATGCGAGTGGCAATCATTGCCGGGCTGATGGCCGTTGGACTGCTTGCGGGCTGCGGCGGCGCCGAGGAGCTGGAGCCCATGAGCCCCGAGGAGACCCACCGCGTCGTCGAGATGGCGGTCCCGAGCGCCTGTACCGACGCGTGCGACCAGAAGTATTACCAGTGTTACTTTGGCGGTGGCGACCCCTACTACTGCAACAGCTACCGCGCGTTCTGCATCTCGCAGTGCCCGTGAGGGCGTGAGCTGAAGCGGCAAGCTGGCGGCGTGCCCGAGCTGGGGCACGCCGCAAGTGCAACTCTCGCAATTGGACACATCCAACGCGAACGACTTGCACTGAAGCCCCGTCCACGTCTGTCGTGGCATGCGATCCTCCACCGGGCAGCCTTTGGAGTTGACCATGTCCTCAGTGATGAGTGACCGCGAGAAGAAGGTTCGCGGCATGAAGGTCTACGGGCGTGACTTCCGCCCGCAGGAGCTCTGGAGCGGGTCATCGGGCTGTCGTTACGTCTACCTGCTTCGCGCCACCCGCGCGAATCAGAAGTACCTCGGCCTCGACCGCCAGCAGTTGGACCAGGTCTTCGCGGAGCGGGGCCTCCAGCCTCCGGACGTCATCGAGGCCGCGCAGCTCGCGGAGCGCCTGATTGGGGCCCCCTACAAGCAGAAGCCCAGTCTCTCCGCCAGGCCGGAGGCCATCGCGCACCCGGCCCAGGGCGTGGACCTGGCCTCCCTGGTCAATGGCGTCAAGCTGGAGAAGCTGATCTCGGTCGAGTCCTTCGGGCTGTATTGGCTCACGCCTCCCGGCGGTTATCCCGATCACATCGGCCAACCGGTGGCGCTCTTGTTGTTCAGCCGGGCTGGCGATCTCCGTGACTTCGCCACCTGGAACCGGATGGCGCGCCGGCGGGAGGACTACACCCTCCTGCGCTTCGACAGCTCCTCGCAGCTGGACCGGGAGCAGGACATCCGGCGGCTCCTCAATCCATTGATGGCCGCCAGGCCCCTGAAAGAAGAGTCCTACTACGGCTCCGTCCACTTCATCCGCAGCCAGCTCGACAAGAGCCCGGACCATCCCTTTCCACCGAAAGACATCGGCAGGAGCCGGTACGACCCCGAAGGCCTGGCGGCCAACGCGGATCCGCCGCTGGACCCCAGGCAACTGGCCCTCAACCTGGAGGCACGCAAGGCGCGGGAGGCGATTCGTCGCTCCGCGTCCGAGGAGGGGCTCGCGTGGCTGCGCCGGACCTACTTCACCCAGAGCGTCGATCCGATGTTCATGGAGCCGGAGAACGGCCTGGCCTGGTTCGACGAGACAGGCGCCAGGCCGGTGCTGCGGATCGCGGCCGGGACCCAATCCCCCAGGAAGGACCGGGAGTCGATCGAGCAGCTCACCGAGGTCGCGGTCAAGGGCGACACGCTGCCGGAGCACGCCATCGAGCTGACGACCTTTCCGATTGGCGGCGGCTTCGGGGGGCGAGACGTCTCGACGTTCCCGGTCTACCTGGCCATGGCGGCGCTCTTCTCGGACACGCCGGTGCGCCTGCTCTTCGACAGGTATGAGCAGTTCCTCTGCGGCATCAAGAGGCACGCCGCGGTGCTCCAGAACGAGCTCGCCTACCGCGCCGAAACGGGCGACCTCCACTCGCTCCACTCCACCATCTACATGGATGGAGGCGGGGTGCTGAACCTCACCAAGCCCGTGGTGGAGCTGTGCGCGCTCCATGCCGCGGGCCCCTATGCGTTCAAGCACAACGCGATCAGCGGATATGCCATCAGCACGGACAGCGCGCCCGCGGGGTCGATGCGTGGCTTTGGCATTCCGCAGGCGGCCTTCGCCATCGAGTCGATGATCGACGAAATCGGGACCACGGTCGGCACGAAGGACCCGATTGAGTTCCGTCTCAAGAACAACCGGCTCCTCAAGACCGGGGATGTGGACGTCGCCGGCTTCGTGCTCCGTCACCACCTCGACACCCAGCGCATCTGCGAGGAGGCCGCGAAGGAGCCCCTCTGGCTGGAGCGGGAGGCGAAGCGCAAGGAGTACGAAGACCGCGGAGGCGGGCTGGTGAAGTACGGCGTCGGGTTCGCCTGCGCGATGCAGGCCATCGGGACCAGTGGTGACGCGGTGTTCGCGGAGGTGAGCATCGACCCGAAGGGCGAGGTGACGGTGCGGTCCACCGCCATCGAGATGGGCCAGGGCTCGGATACCTCGCTGGCCATCGCGACGACGAAGGTGCTCGGCCGGCGCGCCTCCCGGGTCGTGCTCGGGGTCCTGGATCGCTTCGACCATCCGAAGGTGAGGCTTCAAAGGGGCAACTACACCCAGGGACAGCCGACGAACACACCGAAGCTCGACAACTCCATGAGCGCCTCGGTGACGGCGTTCTTCCACATCCATGCCGTTGAACAGGCGGCGCAGGTGGTCTTCGACCATGGACTGAAGCCGTGCGCGAAGCGCATCTGGGGGGACGTGCCGGAGACGGCCACCTGGCAGGACGGCCAGCTGGTGGCTCCGGACCGGCAGCCCATCGCGCTCGAGACGCTCGCCGCCATGGCCCATGAGCAGGCAGCGCAACAGGCCGGGCAGGTCTGCACCGGGGCAATCGTTCACACCTATTACCGGAACGCGTATGCCTGTTCGCCATACACGATCAACCAGACGACGCAGGAGCGCTACATCGACGGGCTTTCCGTGCTCTACCAGGGGGATGTGGAGGACGTCGGAAACTACGAGCGGGTGCGCCGGGAGAGGGACATTCCCCTGGACCTGGTCGCGGCGGACGCGGAGCGCCACATCCGGAGCGTCTACGCCTCGGTGGGACACCTCATCGCGCTGACGGTGCACACCCGGTCGGGCGCGATTGAAGTCGTGGACGCCGTCACCCTCCTGGATGCGGGGGAGGTCCACCACCTGGAGAGCGTGCAGGGGCAGGCGGATGGTGGCTTCGCCATGGGCCTGGGAATGGCACTGCTCGAGGAGGTTCCTCCGTCGCCCGTGGGCGTGGACGGCGACCTCAACCTCCACCGCTATCCCCTCATCCGCGCCACGCACCTGCCGCCCGGAGGGCTCCAGCTGCGGATCCTGGAGCTCGCCCCCGGAGAGCAGATCCTGAAGTCCGGGCCCCCCATCCGGAAGAAGGGCATCGCGGAAGCCGTGATGACCCCCGTGATGCCGGCCATCGCCAACGCGATCGCACACGCCACGGGAGCCCGGTTGACCGTTCTCCCCTTCACTCCCACGCGCGTGTTGGAGGCGCTGAAGCCATGAGCCAGGGCACCCGACGCATGTTCACCCTCCACATCAACGGTGTGGAACAGAAGCCCACCGCGGCGGGCGGCGATCTGCTCGTGGACGTGCTGCATGAGGAGCTGGGCCTCACGGGCACGAAGCTGAGCTGCGGCATCGGCTCGTGCGGAGCCTGCAAGGTCATCGTGCAGAAGGAGCCCGGAGGCCCGAAGATGGCCATGCTGGCGTGCTACGCGCGCATGGACTCGATTGAAGCGCTGCACATCACCACCGTGGAGGGATTGAAGGGGCCGGACGGGGAGCTTCACCCGCTGCAGCGAGAGTTCCTCGACGGGCATGCATTTCAGTGTGGGTACTCGACCCCTGGCATGCTGATGGCAGCCGACGTGCTCATGGATCAGCTCGCGCGGCGACCGGTGCCGGTCGCGAAGCTGGACAATCGGATCCGCCAGGCCATCTCGGGCAACCTCTGCAGGTGCACGGGGTATGTGAAATATGCCCAGGCCATCAAGAAGGTCATCCTCGCGACGCCGGGACTGACCTGCCTGGAGGAGCCCGCGCCCGAGGCAGCGCGCTCGGTGGTCACCTTCCGGATCCGCAAGCAGTCCTCGAACGATCTCGAGGAGAAGGCGCTGGTCGGGTTCTTCGATCAGGTGGACGCGACGGTGCAGTTCGCGACGCCGTTCCGGTTGGACACCTGTATCGGAAAGGTGACCGTCAAGACAGGCGCCCTGCGGACGGGGGAGCCGGTCCGCGACTTCAACCTCCGGAGGTTCTTCTTCCAGCAGCTTGAAGCCATCGACTTCACCCTGGATTCGGCCGAGGTCATCGACGGGCGCTACCAGCTCGACGCGGTGCCCTTCGGGACGGCCATCCCGGTGAACATCCGTGGCCGCCTGGGGGTCTTCGGCAACAAGCTCCCGGCGCTCGCCGATGCAGTGGTGACGGTGCTGGACGCCAACAACCTGCGAATCACCTCGCGCGCGCCGGTGCTGGTCGACATGCGGGACTGCGGTTTCGCCGTCGACTCCTTCGCGAAGGACTTCTTCCTCAAGCTGGGGCGCACGGTCGAAGTCACCTTCGACCTGCTTCTGGAGACGAAGGAGCAGGCGGGCCCGGCGCTCTGGCGCACCGGGAGCAAGCCCTCACGGTGAGGGCTGTGCCGCCACGCGGTCCTTGGACGCCACCAGCTCCTCGCGCCGCAACAACAGACGCGCGTTCGTGTTGGGCAGGATGCGCACCTGGAAGCGCCGCTGGGCCATGTCTTCGGCCGTGAAGACGTTGCGGTCGCTCACGAGCAGCAGCGCGGTGGGCACCACGTACCGCGACGAGCGGTTGCCGTAGTAGTGCACCAGCACGTGGTACGGCCCCGGTGCCGCCTTGCGCGCGTGGTACAGCTCCGGCCCCAGGCCGTCCGTGATGTCCCAGTACAGCTGCCCGCCCAGCGACGTCTGCTTGTGCTGGTAGAAGCACTTCTCCCCGTCCGGCTCGATGACCCACAGGTCGATGTCCGTGCTGTCCGAGTTCCAGTGCGTGGTGAGCTGGTAGTCGATGGGCCGGGCCTCCGCGAACATCCCCGCACCGCCGGGCCCCCGCAGCCCTGCACGGCGAGTCCTGAGCACGGAGGCCACCTCCGCGAGCCGAGGCTGCCGCTCCAGCCCCGCCAGCATCCGGGCGTAGTGGAAGCCCGCCACCGTCCGCAGCTCGTCGCCATGACGCTTCCACGGACGCGCCAGGACGATTTCATAGTTCCGGGCGGCCTCCGAGTAGCGTCCGGCCGCGTCCAGCGCGAGCGCTTCCTCCAGGAAGGCCTGCGCCTCGAAGGGACGGCTGAGGCGCACGTGCTCGAAGAGCTCCGCCGCCGCCGGGTACTGCCCCAGCGCCAGCAGGCCGTACCCCACCAGCCGCAGCGCCTCCGCGTCGCGGGGCCGCAGCTCCACGGGCGACGACAGCGCACGCACCGCGCCCCAGGTGTCCCCGGAGAAGGCCCGCCTGCGCGCCACGGCCTCGTAGATCATCACGTCGTCCCGGTTCTCCCGCCGCGCCTTGCGATAGGCCAGCTCGGCCTGGAGCCGCTCGTCACCGCCCGCGTACGGCGCGTCCTTCAGGGGCTGGCGCCGCAGGAGCGCGGGCAGGCCCTTCTGCTCGGCGAGCCGGGCCACCACCGCGCGGCCTTCGGCGGGCACGTCGTCCAGCGCGATGCCCAGGAGCTTGTCGCGGCGCTGGTCCTCCTCCCTGCGCCGCAGCGACTCCAGGTTCGCCAGGTCCACCTGCTCGTCGCGGACGGCGTAGCGCGTGTAGTCGCCCTCCGACTCCAGCACGAGCATGGACGCGCGGGCGTTGGCCAGCCGGTAGTGCTGGCTGAGCGCCACCACCATCCGGTCCAATCGCTCGTCATCCAGGGACACCAGCTGGGACACGAAGAGCTCCGCCCACGCCCGGGGCGCGAATGCGCTGTTCGCTTCCACCGGCAGGGGGATGCGCAGTGTGCGCTCGGGTCCGGTGCCCGCCTGGGTCACCACCTCCAGCGCCGCTTCGCCCTTGCCCGGCAACCGCCCTGCCACCTGCAGCTCCTGCCCGGGGAAGACGAGCCGGGGCCGGCCCGCCACCACCAGGTCCTTCACGTCCGCGCCCACCACCGACACGCGGGACAGCACCACGGACGCCGCGCGGTGCGCCTTCGCCGCGGCATCCACCTCCGACGCGGACAGGACGGTCACGACACGCCCGCCGCTGGAGCGGGCCAGCGCGTCGAAGAGCTCCGTGTTCACCGCCGCCTCGCCGAAGCGGTACGTCACCCAGCGCAGGGACTCCGCGCTCGGGTGCCGGGAGAGGAGCGCGTCCACGCGGCTCTGCCCCCACGTGATGTTGCCGTCGGAGAGCAGGAAGGCCGTCACCCGCTCCCCGGCGGCGGCAGGCTTGAGCCACTCACGCCCGGCCCGGTCCAGTTCGTCCAACGCGCCGTCCACGTGGGACGCGCCCTCCAGGAAGACGCGCTCCAGCTCCGCGAAGCTGGCCTGGCGATTCGCCGCGTCGTTCGGGCGGAAGCCCGGTCCGTGCAGCCAGCGCGGACGCACGTCGAAGAGGAGGACCGCGTACTCCTTCAACGTCGCGTCCTTCTCCAGGAGGGCGCGCAGCGTGGCCGCCTGGATGGCCCAGGCGTTGCCGTCCTCGGAGGACAGCGAGGTGTCCACCACCAGCACCGTGCGGCCCGTGGGAGGCCCCTCCGCACCCGAGGTGAGCTGCTCCGGCAGCCGCACCCGCGCGTGGAAGGCGCGGCCCGGAAGTCCCGCGTCGTCCGAGCCCACCAGCACGTCCGCGTCCTTCTCCCGAGGCGCCAGGGCCACGCTCAGCGCGCCGTCCCCGGTGAGCTTGGGAAGGTCGTGGACCCACCAGGGGTCCAGCTTGCTGCGCTTCGTGACCACCCCCTCCGGCTCCACGAGGATTTGCGAGACCTGGTTGGGATCCACGTGCACGCGGGCGGAGACGCGCAGCTCCTTGCCCGCGCCCGGAGGCAGCGGCCACGTGTAGCGCAGGTGGGTTCCGTCGAAGAGGAGCGTCTGCTCATACGCGATGACGACGCGCTTGAGGGACTTCGGAGGCAGGGGGAAGACACGGGCGCTGAAGGTGGACGCGCCCGACCATTCGAGCAGCGCGGGGTCCACGTTGCGGCGCACGACGTCCTCGTACACCTCCCGCGCGCGCTTCTGCTCCACGACGCGGGCCTCCTGGATGTCGCCCCAGGAGCGCTTCGCGCCACGGGGCGAGGGCGGCGCGGAGGCCGCGAGCCGCTCCAGCTCCTCCGAGTCATCCCCCAGCGGAGGCAGCAGGTCCGACGACTGGAACAGCGAGGGTGAGTCCACCGTCACCGCCCCCGAGTACAGCGCGAAGCCCGCCACCGTCGCGCCGCCAGGGAGCGGGTAATAGAACGTGCCTTCGAGGCTGCGGCCGGAGTCGTTCTCGAAGAGGTGATCAACCACGGTCCGCGCGCGGGCGCCCTGGATGTACGTGACGACGCGCACGGCACGGGCCTTGAGGGGCTGGTAGCGGCCGTCATCGCCCATGACCAGCACCTTGGCGGCGCGAGGCGCTGCCTCCACCCGAGGCAGCACGGGCTTCGGGGCCTCATCCGCCTTGGCGGCCTGCTTCTTCGCGGGCATCGCCCCAGAACCGGAGCCGAAGCCGCCAGCGGATCTGCCACCGCCACCGCCACCGCTGCCCTTGATGATCTGAATGATCTCACGGCGGCGCTGCTCCGAAGGAGGGGGCGCGCCCGAGGGGGGCGACGCTCCGAACATGTTTCCAACAACGCCTCCGACGACACCGCCGGCCACACCGCCCTCGACTCCATCTGCTTCCGGCTCAGCGGGGGCCCGCGCGGCGGGCATGGCCGCGAGCCGTGCACGGTCCGCGCGAGCATCCCTCTGGCGGCGCTCCATCTCCTCACCCATCGTGGCGTCCAACAGCTCCGCCTCCCCCAGTCCGGGGGCCTCGAGAGCGCGCGAGCGTGACGGAGCGGGTGCGGCCACGCGCGCAAGGTCCTCCGGTGGACGGGCGGCGGCTCGCGAGAGCGCCGCGACCTCCTCTTCGGAGAGCACCTTCGGATCCGCCACGGAGTCGCGCAGCGCCGCGAGGTCCACCTCTCCCGTGTCCGGCTGCCCCGCGACGGTGGCGGGGGCCACCAGCCCCGCCTGGATGAAGGGCGCGGTGTTTTCAGTCGAAGCGGCAACCTTGGCAGGAGCCACGTCCGCGTCCCGTTTGCATCCCGAGGCGAGGACCCCCATCAGCAACACGACAGCGGAAGCACGATAAAAGCGCATGATTGAACGCTAACCCATCCGCGAATGGCGAGCTCATGCCCGCCAAGACATGGACAACCCATGACACCGCCATGACGCGGTAGGTTCCCAAGAAAAAAGGGGACGCCATGGACTGGTCAGCCGCGCAGTACACGCGCTTCGAGGACGAACGGAACCGCCCCATCCGGGACCTGCTCGCGCGGGTTCCCACGGCCGACGTGAAGCGCGCGGCGGACATCGGCTGCGGCCCCGGCAACTCCACGGAACTCTTGCGCGCCCGCTTCCCCAAGGCCGCCGTCACCGGAATGGACAGCTCCCCGGACATGCTCGCCGCGGCGCGCAAGCGCCTGCCGGACGTGCGGTTCGACCTGGGAGACATCGCGACCTGGAGCGACCCGGGCCCCTACGACGCCCTCCTGGCGAACGCGGTGCTGCAGTGGGTGCCGGACCACGCGACCTTGATGCCCGTGCTCCTCCACAAGCTGGCGCCGGGTGGAAGCCTCGCGGTGCAGATGCCGGACAACCTGGACGAGCCGTCCCACCGGCTGATGCGGGAGACCGCCAGCGCGGGTCCCTGGGCGGACGCACTGAAGGGAGCCGCGAGCGCCCGGACGGAGCGCCACGATGCCGACTGGTACTTCCGCACGCTGCGCGAGGCCGGAGCCTCCACAGTGGACGTCTGGCGCACGACCTACTTCCACCCGCTGACTGGAGGCGCCGGCGCGGTGGTGGAGTGGTTCAAGGGTTCAGGACTCCGGCCCTTCCTCGAACCACTCGACGCGGGGGAGAAGACAGACTTCCTCGGCCGCTACCAGGAAGGGATTGCCCAGGCGTACCCGGCCCTGCCCGACGGGACGGTCCTGTTGCCCTTCCCCCGGCTGTTCATCGTCGCGACGCGCTAGCAAGTCCGGAGGCAAGGCTCCCCAGCGTGGCGACAGCGGCCTCGATGCGCGGCGTCCAGGGCTGGCCACAGCTCAGCCGGACGAAGTTCCGGTAGGAGTCCGGCCGCGCGGAGAAGATGGACCCAGGCGCGATGCTGATGCCCGTCTCCAGTGCCCGCGCATTGAGCGCGTGGGCATCCACCGAGGGAGGCAGCTGCACCCAGAGCAGCAGCCCTCCGGAGGGCAGGGCCACGCGCGTGCCCGGGGGAAAGTGCTCGGCGACGGCGCGGGCCACGTGCTCCACCTGCGAGGCGAGGTTGCGGCGCAGGGCGCGCAGATGTCTGTCATAGCCGCCGTTCTCCAGGAAGCGCGCGACCGCCTCCTGGGTCAGCAGCGGCGACGCCACGGTGTGCGCGAACTTGAGCAGCTCCACGCGCTCCCGGAACCGGCCCGGGGCCACGTAGCCCACGCGGAAGCCCGGGGCGATTGTCTTTGAAAACGAACCACACAGCAGCACCTGGCCGCGCGTATCGAAGGTCTTGCAGGGACGGGGACGCTCCGGGCCGAAGTGCAGGTCACCGTAGATGTCGTCTTCGATGAGCGGCACGTCGTGCGTGGTCACCAGCTCCACCAGCCGGCGCCGGTTTGCCTCCGGCATGCAGCTGCCCACCGGGTTGCTGAAGCTGGGGACCACGAGCACCGCGGACACGCGCCGCCGCTCCAGCGCGGCCTCCAGCGCGTCCAGCTCCATGCCATGGCGGGGGTGGCAGGGAATCTCCAGCGCCTTGAGCCCCAGCGATTCGATGGCGAGCAGCGTGCCGTAGTAGGCGGGAGACTCGATGGCGATGGTGTCGCCCTTGCGCGCGGCCGCGACGAGGCACAGGTGCACCGCTTCGGAGGCCCCGCTGGTGGTGACGAAGTCATCGGCCCCCAGCGCGCAGCCCCACTCCAGCGAGCGCTTCGCCAGCTGCTGTCGCAGCAGCTTCGAACCGGGAGGCACGTCGTACATCACGCCCTCGGCCTGCCGCTCCCGCGCGAGCAATCCCAGCTCCCGGGACAGGCGCCGCGTGGGAAGCAGCTCCGGCGCCGGCCACGCGGTGCCCAGCTGCACGACGCGCGGGTCGCGGGACGAGCGGTACAGATGCGACACCAGGTCGCTGACGGTGACAGGCGTCGCGGAAGCGGGCGGCCGGGATACCGGAGGCTCGGCGAGGCGCAGCCGCTCCCGTTCGCGCACGTAGTGGCCGGACTGGGGCCGCGTCTCGATGAGCCCCTGGGATTCCAGATGCAGATAGGCCTGGAGCACGGTGGAGACGCTCACCCGCTCCCGGGCGCTCAGCTGCCGCACGGAGGGCAGCCGCTCACCGGGGCGGAGCGTGCCCGCGGCGATGGCATCCTTCAGCCGCTCCGCCACGCTCTCGTAGAGCTTCAGGGATTGCGCACGTGCGCCCATGGTGGGGTCCTCCTTCAGTCCTCAACGGATAGCGCCCGGCGCTCCGACTGCCCAGGTACAGCTTCACGGCGCGCCGACCAGCACAGTTCTCCATCCTGGAACTGTACCGGTCACAATTCACATTTCCTGCATCTGTTCTGGTCGAGCCTCCGGACGCATGGTGGGGCCATCACGGAGGACCCAGATGGTGGACCCTTTCACGTTGCTGAATCCCCCCTGGCTGCGCTCGCTGGCCATGCGCCTGCGAGGAGGCCCGGCACCCGAGGACTGCCAGGAGCGGGTGAGCCTGCCGGAAGGCAGCCTGTGGAGCAGGCGCCTGCGCGGCCCGTCCCGGTGGCTCGTCTGCGAAGAGGGGCAGGTCTGGCTCACGCTCGAAGGCGACCCGCACGACCACGTGCTCGGCGCGGGCGACACGCTGGAGGTGCAGGCGGGGCACATGGTGGTGCAGGCCCTGCGCGCCTCGCGCTTCAACCTGTCCGACTGCCGGACAGGCTCGTCGCGGGAGGCGGGCACGCCGTCGCCCAAGGCTTGGGTTGACAGCCCTCACGGGCTCGACTACCTCCATCGCTGATGCTCGTTCGCGCCGCCACGTTCAGGACCTGTTGTCACGGCATGTGTTGCCGTGTCGCGGCCGGTCCGTCCGTTCGCATGCGCTGAGCCTCCCTCCGCGCATCCGCGCCCTGTCGGTCTGGCCTGTTCCCGTCATCCGGGGACGGGCCTTTTCATTTTCCCCCCACCCTTCCCCTTCGCATCCGGTGCCGCGCTCCCGTGAGCGCAGGCGACCCAGGAGCTCCCGATGTCGCACCGTCGTGACACAAGCCCACGCGCCCCCAGGCGCCCTGCCCGGAGGCCCGCGTGATTGAGCTGCGAGGCGTGGGCAAGGTGTTCGGTCAGGGCGACCGGCAGGTGACGGCCCTGCACGACGTGTCGCTGCACGTCGCTCCGGGAGAGGTGTTCGGCGTGCTGGGGCGCAGCGGCGCCGGCAAGTCCACCCTCCTGCGCTGCGCGAACCTCCTGGAGCGGCCCACGCGCGGCGAGGTGCGGGTGGGGGGACAGGACCTGCTGTCGCTGAGCCCCCGGGAGCTGCGGCAGGCGCGACAGGGCATCGGGATGATCTTCCAGCACTTCAACCTCTTCGCCTCGCGCACGGTGGAGGACAACGTCGCCTATCCGCTGGAGGTGATGGGCCTGCCACGCGAAGCCATCCGCGCGCGCGTGGCGGAGCTGCTGTCCCTGGTGGGACTGACCGACAAAGCACGGGCGTATCCCGCGCAGCTGTCGGGAGGACAGAAGCAACGGGTAGGCATTGCCCGGGCCCTGGCGCCCCGTCCGCGCGTCCTGCTGTCGGATGAGGCCACGTCCGCGTTGGATCCGGAGACGACCCGCTCCGTGCTCGGCCTGCTGAAGGACCTCCAGCAGCGGCTCGGGCTGACGCTGCTGCTCATCACCCACCAGCTGGAGGTGGTGAAGGCCCTGTGCGGTTCTGTGGCCGTGCTGGAAGGCGGCAGGCTCGTCGAGCAGGGACGCGTGCAGGAGCTGCTCGCGCGTCCGGAGTCGCGGCTGCGGGCGCTGTGCTTTCCGCCCCTGTCGGCGCGGGAGGAGCCCCCCGACGCTGGAGGTCAGCGCCTGGAGCTGTCGCTGACGGACGCCCATGCCCGCAGTCCGTTGATCAGCACCCTGGCCCGCCGCTTCGACGTGGACGTCCTGCTGCTGGAGGGCGCGGTGGAGCGCGTGGGCGAGTCACGCGTGGGGCGTCTGCTCGTGGAGCTGCGCGGCGCGCCGGGAGCGGTGGCGGAAGCCCGGACCTTCCTGCGCGACCAGGGCCTGACCTCCGGGGAGGCCGCCCATGGGTGACCTGCCAAGAGCGTTGGGCGTGGCCACCCTGGAGACGCTCTACATGACGTCGGTGGCGTCGGTGCTGGTGGCGCTCGCGGGCCTGCCGCTGGGCGTGCTGCTGGTGGTGACGGACCGGGGCGGGCTCTGGCCGGTGCCCGCGCTGAACCGGGTGCTGGGGACGCTCGTGAACGTGGGGCGCTCCATCCCGTTCATCATCCTGATGGTGGCCATCGTCCCGCTCACCCGCCTGGTGGTGGGGACCACCATTGGAACAACGGCGGCCATCGTGCCCCTGGTGGTGGCGGCCATTCCCTTCATGGGCCGTGTGGTGGAGCAGGCCCTGCGGGAAGTGGACGCCGGCCGGGTCGAAGCAGCCGTGGCGATGGGCTCCACGCCCCTGCGCATCATCCTGCGCGTCCTGCTTCCGGAAGCCCTGCCGTCGCTCGTGCGAGGCACGGCGCTCGTGGTCATCAGCCTGCTCGGCTACAGCGCCATGGCGGGCGCGGTCGGCGGCGGCGGCCTGGGCGACCTGGCGGTGAAGTACGGCTACATGCGCTTCCGCGTCGACGTCATGTGGGGATGCCTCGCGGTGCTGCTGGTGCTCGTGCAGCTCCTGCAATGGCTGGGAGAGCGCCTGGCCTCCCGCTTCGACCACTCCCGCTCCCCCGTCCTCCCTTCTGATCACCCCTGAGCTCCATGCGCACTTCCTTCCGAGTCCTGTCCGCTTCCCTCCTGTTCCTCGCGACGTCCTTGCTGGGAGCGTGCAAGCCCGCATCGTCCGAAACCCGTCCCCTGAAGGTCGGCGTCAATCCCGTGCCCCACGGAGAAATCCTCCGCGTCGCCGCGAAGGTCGCGGAGCGCGAGGGCGTGCGGGTGGAGGTGGTGGAGTTCACTGACTACATCCAACCGAACCTCGCGCTGGCGGACGGCCAACTCGACGCCAACTACTTCCAGCACGAGCCCTACCTGGAGCGCTTCGCCGGGGAGCGCCACCTCGCGTTGAAGAGCGTGGGCGCGGTGCACCTGGAGCCGCTGGCGCTCTACTCCCTCCGGTTCCGGCAGCTCGCGGAGCTTCCCGAGGGCGCGAAGCTCAGCCTGCCCGCGGACCCCAGCAATGCCGCTCGCGCCCTGCACCTGCTCGCGAAGCAGGGGCTGCTGACCCTGCGTGAAGGCGCGGGAGCGGGCGCCACGCTCCAGGACGTGGTGGGCAATCCGCGCAAGCTGGACCTGAAGGAGATCGACGCCGAGCAGCAGCCCCGCACGCTGGAGGACGTGGACGGCGCCGTCATCAACGGGAACTACTTCCTGGAGGCCCAGAAGCAGCTGCGCCTGGACGCCCATGTCCTGGCGCGGGAGTCCGCGACGCGCAATCCGCATGCGAACGTGCTCGCGGTCCGGACGGGAGACGAAGCCCGTCCGGAGATCCGCGCGTTGGTGAAGGCGCTCCAGTCCGACGAGGTGCGCCGCTACATCGACGCCACCTACGGCGGCGCCGTCATCCCTGCCTTCTGAGCCGCCGGGGGCGCCGGGTGAGCGATGGCGAGGGCCGGAGGGCGTGCCCCTGGCCCCGGTACAATGGCCGGATTGAATTCCCACGGCTTGCATGGAGTCCCCAGCACGCCCAACCCGCTTATCAAGGACACCCCATGCGCTTGAACCTTCTTCCCGTCATCGGATTGCTCTTCCTTCCTGCCTGTGGCTCCAAGTCGGAACAGACGGAGGGCGTGGGGTCCCTGAAGGGCGACACGGCCTTCCCGGTGACCTGGTCCGGCGAACTCCTGCCGCGCAGCCCCGACGGCGGGACCTCTTTCTCGATTGCCGTGCTGTCCGACAGCGACTTCTCCGGGCTCTGCACGACCCCCGCGGACGCCGGCTATGTCCTTCCGCCGTCCCGCTTCGTGATGGTCTCGGTCCTCGGCTCCCCTGCGGCAGGGACATTCGAGGTCGGCAACGACACCGGCCCCGGGTTCGTCCAGATGCAGGAGCGTCTCACGGACGGGGGAACGGAGACACTCGCGGTGGCCACCAGCGGGAGCATCCACCTGACGACCGCTACGACGGACCGGCTCGTTGGAAGCTTCGATGTCCAGGTCCGGAAGAAATCCGACGGAACGACGACGGGTCTGTCGGGAACCTTCGACGCCCCTTTCTGCGCGAACCGGAAGTGATGCCTCCCTGAATCAAACGATATCCAGGCCGTACTGCGCGGCGGTCAGGTACTGGAGCATCACGAAGTAGACGCTCGAGGAGGCCTTGTGGCCCGAGGCCCCCTGGTAGGATTTGATCATCTCGTTGCGCAGGGCCCGCAGCTGCGTCTTGTTCCGTGAGCGGTTGTCCGTGAAGGGATTGCTCAGCTCCGACACCAGGCCACACGCATCGGCGAAGGCATCGAACGAGGCCCCATCCGTGTCGTCCACGATCTCGTAGTCGGCCTTCTTCTTCCCACTGCCCTTGACCACGTCCGCCCAGAGCCGCGCGCGCACCCGCGCCCGCTCTTCGGAGACGCTGGTGATGAGCGCGATCTTCAGGTGCGCCGCGAGCGCCTCCGCGGCCCAATCCCCACCCGGCCGCACCGACGCGCCCCAGGCCCCGGTGGGATTGAAGTCGAACGTGGGCCAGAAGCCCGGGTCCGCGGGCAGGCCCATGTGGCTCTCCTTCCGGATGAGCCCGACCAGCCCCTTGCGCACCTCCTCGGGCTCGTGCGCGTCCGGGAAGGCCAGCGTGCAGTCCTTCAGGGGAATCTCCTGCCCCAGATGACACGGTGACGTGAGCGGATGCGTGAACACGCCCACGACCGAGTTCACGGCCGTCACCCCGGAGGTCTTCACCTTCTTGCTGTTGTGCACGGCGTCGTACGGCGAGAAGTAGTGGAACACCTGCGCGGGCCCGCCGATGTGCAGCTCCAGCTTCTCCCGCGACTTCTCCCCCAGCACGACGGGCGGAGCGGAGATGGCGTAGCAGCAGACGCGCACCCGGTTCTTGATCTTCGCGTAGACCTTCTCCAGGAGCTCGCCACCCGCCAGGTCCAGATACGCGCACTGCGCGAGCGCGCCGCCCAGGCTGTGGCCGGTAAAGATGATCTCCCGCGGAACGCGGCCGTGCATCGCCTCCAGGCAGGCCGCCGCCAGGGATTCCTGGCAGCTCGCGTAGGCGTACCAGAAGCCCGCGGAGAGCTTCGCGTTGCTGAACCGTCCGACCCTCACCTCCTTCAGGTGGTTCATGTCGGTGACCCAGTCCGGGCTGCCCGCGCTGTTGACCAGCGCCTGCCCCAGCGCGCGTCCGCCGCTTCCGCTCCGGCTGCCGCGAAAGACCACCGTCAGCCGCTCGAGGTCGGGGTCGTAGATGGCGGCCCCCATCCAGCTGGGCCAGCCCGCCGTGGGGTGCGTCTGCGTCATCCCCGTCTTGCCCTGGAAGTAGCAGCACCGCTTCGAGCCGCTCGCCTCGGAGTGCTCCAGGCCCAGCAGCGTCCGCTCTCCGAAGAACTCCTGGACCTTGATGGGGATGTCCTCCCCTTCCAGGTCCACGCCCTTCGAGAAGGAGATGGAGCGGTCCAGCTCCCTCGGCTGGAACAGGATGTACGGAGAGGCTCCCGTGCCGCCCCGATACACGACTCCGCTCCGGGGGTTCGGCGGAGTCCTCAGGTCGTATTCGATGGGATCGAACTTGTGGATGTCCGCTTCGCTGCCGAGCAGTTTGTGCACCTGGGCCAGGACGCGATCCCTCGCGCCCTGCCACATCCCGGCCCCGTGGGATTCGTAGAACGGATCCATCGGATAGACACAGCCCTGGGCGTACGCCTTGTAGGCGAAGCGGCAGTACTCCAGCATCTCCAGCGCCGTCTGGGCATCGGGGTGAGGCATGGGGTGACTCCGGGGGGAACGAGCGTCCGAAGCCGGAGAGCAAACGGCGGCCCGCTACAGCGAGTCAATGGAGCAAGGCCGACCCATGAGCCGTACCCGCGGACGCTACATCCCGAGCTCACGCAGGGCGGGCCCCTGGAGATCCTGGAGCAGGTCCAGGGTCGTCCGCGTCCCCAGCCGCGTCAGCACCAGCACGTATTTCAGGAACACGGCCACGCCCGCGAGCGCGAGCCACTGCTCGTCGGGCATCGTGCGACGCAGGCCCGCCTCGAACAGGGCTCCCACCAGCCCATCCAGCACCTCCTCCAGCGGCAGGTCCAGCAACACCTCCTGGACCCCCAGGCTGACCGCGAGCAACTGGAAGAACTCGAAGAGCAGCCCCAGGTTGAAGGAGAGGCGCTCCTGTCCCGGCACCGCCAGCGGCTGGGGGTTGCCCCCCAGCTCCACCGGCAGGACCTCGACCGCCCAGAGCAACCGCCGCAGCTCGTCTCGCGACGGCCCGCGCGGCGCGGAGCGTTCCCTCGGCATGGCCTGGGGGCCCTGCCCCCCGCTCCAGCCGATTCGAGGCACGGGCCGCTGCCTGGGGAGCTCGACCCCACGCACGAAGGGCTCCTGCCGCGAGGACGACGGCCGCATCGACTCCGGCATCCAGATGCGCTCGAGGAGCTCCGGCGAGATGAAGAACTCCGGGCGGGGATTGCGCGGGGCCGGCCCCGAATACAGCACGAGCACGCCGCCCATCAGGGGATCCGTCCGCACCTGCTCGTAGGAGAAGGGGAGCGACAGCTCCGGATCCGTGATGAACGAGAGCTCTGGATTCGACTCCGCATAGGAGCGGCGGAGCTTGAGCAGTTGCGCCTTCTTCTTCTCGGTCCGCTTGACGATGAGCTCGTCATAGTCCTCGGCGTCCGAGTCGGAATCATCCGCGAAGCTCGAGTGGGCCTTGTTGATGTGCTTGTAGAGCTTGTCCCGAAGGAACAGCTCCGTCAGGTAGGACCTCGGGGTGGACTCCCAGATGGTGTAGTTCTCGCGCCGCAGGTAGTACGGGTTCTCGCCGCCCCCGCGCGGTGCATAGCGACGGTTCGTATCGACCGGGGTGCGCCCCCTCATGAAGTAGTATTGGATGACGTCGCGCTGCGCGAAGTACCCGTACTGCCCCCCGCGGCTCGTGTCCCACCATTCGATCCGGGGGACGCCTCCGGGGAATCGCCCCCGCGAGAACGTGTCGTCATCGATGTTGCGGCGCGAGTCGTCGGGCAGGTACCAGTTCGGGAAGGAGTTGCCGTGGGTCCCGCCTGAGTAGAAGTGCCACCGCTCTCCTGCCTTGCGCAGGGATTCGTTCCGCGCCTTGTGGGCCTTGTTGCAATCGAAGCAGTCGATCAGCGTCCCGCCAATGAAGACGTCGTCCGTGAGCCTCTTGCCCGCGCGCCGTGTCTGGATGGCGGCGGTGACGTTCATCTCACCGTGCACGACGCCCGTATCGGGGGTCCGGGGGACGTGAGGAATGAAGTAGATGCCGACGGCACCCGCCAGGTACTGCTGCTCCGCGGTCTGTCTGACATTGTCGGTGAGCAGGCCGGCCGTGAGCGCCGCCTTGAGCCGCTGGAGCCGGGTCTTCGTCGTCCCGCTCGTGAGCGCCTCGAGCTGTCCGCTCCGCAGCGCCGCGATCTTCTCCAGGTCCACGACCCGCCGGGCCTTCGTCGTCGTGCCGGACGTCTTGTTGAAGGTGACGAGTTGATCCGTGGGGACGCGGCGCTGCCCCGTTCTCACGCCGGAGAACGGGTCTGACAGGGCCCCGCCCCCCTGGTAATCGTTCAGCAGGGTCCGGAGGGCCGCCAACACGTTGACGGTGTCGTCGTTCGCGCTCATGACCAGGACCGAGTCATCCAGGGCCGCGGCCACGTGCACCGAGGCCTCCGTCGCGATGAGCCGTCCGATCCGGTCGAGCATGCGCTCCGCGACCGTCATCTCCTTGCGCGGCACCGGGTCCCTGTCGCCGAGGCCGACCCCGGGGTCCTCCACCCGGCCTGTCGGGGGGATGCTCCCGCCCCCTTCAACAGGCCGCCGCCGGAACTCCCGGTACAGCTTGCGCATCTCGTCCTGCAGCGTGGGGCCCGCGCCGAGCGCGAAGCCCAGCATCTCCACCTCGTCGAGCAGGGTGACGAGGAGCCCCTCGAGGTCCAGTTCCGGCTCCTTCCGCATGCGCTGCGCGACGAGCGTGCGATAGAAGCGCAGGGCCTTGGCGTTGGGCTCGTTGTCATGGCGGAGATAGGCCTGATGAAAGGCCCGGTAGAGGCAATCTCCCCCGCCTGAGTTGGTCACGACCGACGCGCGGTTGAAGGGATTCCCCTCCGTCGGAGGAGCGCGGAGCGCCTCGAAGTGGGAGCCGCGACACAGGATGTGCAGCGTCGTCCCGCCGTGGTTGTACTGGTGCGCGAGCCGGAACTTCCCTGTCGCGCTCTCGCACCAGAAGACGATGCGCACCCCGAAGGCCTGCGCGAGGTGGCGGGCTTCGACCTCCGCGCCCCAGGTGCCTCCCTCGGTCACGTCCGACAGGTAGGCCTTCCGCAGCCGGGCCAGCGCATCGGGGGAACCCACCACATGTTCGGCGAAGCCAGGCATGCGAATCTCCTCGCCTCAGGGCAAAGAAAGGGACTGCGGCACGGGGCCGTCACTTCATCTGATTCCTCTCGCCAGGGTCAAGGTTGCGCGCCCAGGCGCGGCTCACGAACCGAGCAGGCGCTCCTGAAGCGCGGTACCCACTGCATCGGGTGCCTCCAGCTGCGGGAAGTGCCCCACGTCCTCCAGCTCCAGCACTCGCGCCCGGGGCAGCGCCTGCCTCCACCGCGACAGGTGCTCGGGCTTCACGAGCGTGTCTGCCTTGCCCCAGACAATCAGCGAGGGAATGTCCGCGAGCCGGCCCAGGCCCTGCCCCTGTTCATCCATCCACGGGCCTTCGTGGGAGATGGAGCGCGCGAAGCCCCAGGTGCCCATCCGTGACGCCCGGTCCGGAAACCGAGACATGAACGACTGGTGCAACTCCCGCGTCAGCTTCGTGCGGCGCCCCCAGGACATCTTCACCAGCGTCCGCGCGGAGAAGTTCCAGGACAGATACAGCCATCGCATCAGCGCATTGTCGACATTGGGGCCCTTCAGGTCCCACAGCCAGCTCTGCACCACGGTGAGGCTCAGCACCCGCTCCGGCGCCGCGATGGCGAGCGGCAGCGCGATGGGCCCGCCAAAGTCATGCACCACCAGGTGGAACGGCCCCAGCGCCATCTGGTCGAACCACGCGCGCAGGTTCTCCACGTGCCAGGGCAGCGAATAGGTGCGCCAGTCCCCGGGCCGTTCGCTGTCGCCGAAGCCCAGGTGCTCTGGGGCGAGCACGCGGTATGACGGCGAGAGCCGCCGGGCCACGTCCCGCCACTCGCGCGACGACGAAGGCGTGCCGTGCACCAGCACCACCGGCGTGCCCTGCCCTTCCTCATGCCACGCCATCTCACCGCCTGGAACCTTCAACCGCTTCATGGGGTGTCTGCCTTTCGCTTGCGGGATGGAGTCGCGGGCCACCTTCGGGCCGCGGCGCGGATCACCGCGGCGGCGGGGTAGCCGCCTTCGTGCTGCACGTACTGCTGGGAGATGCCCTCCACCAAGGCGAAGAGCACCCGCGCTTCAATGTCAGCCTCTTGCACGCCGCGCGCCGCCAGTGCCGCTTTCAGCCGCTGGTGCGTGGCCCCCAGGAAGTGCTCAAACGGCAGCTTCAGCCGCGCCAGCACCTCCGGCTGGTGACGCAGGCCCTGGCTCAGCCGCCAGAGGTCCCGGTGCGCGTCCATCATCTCCACGGCGGACGTGAGCAGGACCGTGACGAAGCCCCGCGCGGTGGGTTCGCGGTCCGCGGCCTCCAGCGTCCGCGCGACGTCCAGCATCGACGACTGCATCAGCGCGGAGAGCACCCCCTCCTTCGATTCGAAGTGCGAATAGAGCAGCCCCACGGCGATGTCCGCCTCCTGCGCGAGCGCGCGGACACTGGTCCCGTCGAAGCCGTGCCGGGAGAAGAGCCGCACCGCGGCCTGGAGCACGCGCTCCCGCGTCTTCTCCCGGAGGACTGCATTGGCGTCAGCCGTACGAGGCATGCCCCCAATCTTTGAATGAACGCTCGCTCAATGCAAGAGGCTCAGCACCCGCCGTCACGCCACCCCCGGGAGCGGCCGCAGGTCCGGCTCGACGAACCGGCCCCGCGCCTCGGCGCCGAAGAGGACCTCGCGGGAGTAGTAGTCCTCAAGGAGGTCCTTGCGCTGGAAGCGCGGGTTGTCGTCGATGAACGCGGTGAAGTCCCTGCCCGGTTCGGCCGCCGCCCGCGCACTGACGAGCTGGACCCACGCGACCGTCATGGTCTCGTGATACTTCTCCGGCACTCCGAGCCGGCCGGTCAGCGCCCGCAGGCCCGCGCGGGTGAGCTCGACGGCCGCATCACGCCCCGCCCTGCGCGTGTAGAGGTAGACCACCCGCACATGGTCGAGATGAGCGAACCCGCTCAAATCCCCTCGTGAGAATCGGTCGAGAAAAACGTCGTCATCCATGGCCATCCCTCCCCGTGGGCGCAGTGATGCGCAGCACAGTGTGGCAGTTCGCGCCGCCTGGCGCGGCCCCCAGACGATGCCTGGCAAACACACACGGGGCCGCGGCGCTGGAAGCCGCATTGACCCGTTATTCAAGAATAGCTAATTTCACAGCTTGTGCGAGGGCTTCCGACCCGGTGCCCGCACGTTCCCTGAGAGGCCGAATGAAACTGAAACTGACCCAGGCGGTGAGCGCCATCTCCCTTCTGGCCGCGGCGTGCGGCCCGATGCCGGAGGGCCCGGAGTCCGACAGCGAGCAGATCGGTCACACGGCTCAGATGATCCGCCGCGAGCGGGCCATCCCCAACGAGTACATCGTCGTCCTGCGCGACTCGACGCAGGAGGTCCGGCAGCAAGGCGCGGCGAACATCGCCCGGGAGCTGGTGTCCCTCACCAGCGGCCGGGTGCTGCGGACCTATGAGCACTCCATCCACGGCTTCCTGGCGAACATGACCGAGGCCGAGGCCCGCCGCCTCCTGTCCGACCCGCGCGTGGCGTACGTGCAGGAGAACGGCCTCATCCACGTGTCCGCGACGCAGACCGGCGCGACGTGGGGCATCGACCGCATCGACCAGCGGGACCTGCCGCGCAACAGCTCCTACACGTACAACGTCGACGGCACCGGCGTGCACGCGTACGTCATCGACACCGGCATCCGGCAGACCCACACCGAGTTCACCGGACGCATCGGCAACGGCTACGACTTCATCGACAACGACAGCGACCCGTCCGACTGCCATGGCCACGGCACGCACGTGTCGGGCACGGTGGGCGGCACGACCTGGGGCGTGGCGAAGAAGGTCACCCTCCACGGCGTGCGCGTGCTGGACTGCACGGGCTACGGCAACGACGCGCAGGTCATTGGCGGTATCGACTGGGTGGCGGCCAACCACGTCAAGCCCGCGGTCGCCAACATGAGCCTGGGCGATGTCGGCATCCAGGCCATCGACGACGCAACGGAGCGGTTGATCGCCGCGGGCGTCACCACGGTGGTCGCCGCCGGCAACGACAGCGCCAACGCCTGCAACTACTCGCCGGCCCGCACGCCCAACGCCATCACCGTGGGCTCCACCACCAGCAGCGACGGCCGTTCGTCGTTCTCCAACTACGGGACGTGCGTGGACATCTTCGCGCCGGGCTCGAGCATCACCTCCGCGTCGAACTCCGGCAACTCGTCCAGCACGTCCATGAGCGGCACGTCCATGGCGTCGCCGCACGTGGCTGGCGCCGCGGCGCTCTACCTGAGCGCCAACCCCAGCGCGACGCCCGCGCAGGTGCGCGACGCGCTGGTGAACAACGCCACGCCGAACAAGGTCACCAGCCCGGGGACCGGCTCTCCCAACAAGCTGCTGTACACGCTCTTCATCACCGGTGGCGGCGGCAGCGACACCACCCCGCCCACGACGTCCATCACCTCGCCCGCGGGCGGCGCCACGCTGAGCGGCACCGCGAGCCTGAGCGCCAGCGCCACCGACAACGTGGGCGTCTCTCGCGTGGAGTTCTACGCGGGCACCGCGCTGCTGGGCACGGCGACGGCCTCGCCGTACAGCATCTCCTGGAACACGGCGACGGTGGCCAACGGCACCTACGCGCTGACCACGAAGGCGTATGACGCGGCGAACAACGTGGGCACGTCCTCCACGGTGTCCGTGACGGTGAACAACGGCACGGGCAGCTGCTCCATCACCGAGCAGCTCCTCGTCAACGCCGGCTTCGAGAGCGGCAACACGGGCTGGACCACGTCGTCCGGCGTCATCGACGGGACCACGTCCGGCAGCGCGCCGCGCACGGGCACGTACAAGGCCTACATGAACGGCTACGGCACCACGCGCACCGAGTTCGCCTACCAGGACGTCACCATCCCCGCCTCGGCGTGCAGCGCCACGTTCACCTTCTGGGCGCGCATCACCTCGTCCGAGACGACGACCACGACGGCCTACGACAAGCTGGCCGTCCAGGTCCGCAACAGCGCGGGCACGGTGCTGGCCACGCTGGCCACGTACAGCAACCTGGACAAGGGCACGGCCTACGTCCAGCGGACGTTCGACCTGGCCGCGTACAAGGGCCAGACGGTCCGCATCTACTTCAACGGCACGGAGGACTCGTCGCTCGCGACGAGCTTCTTCATCGATGACACGGCGCTGACCGTCGTCCGGTAGTCCTCCGCCAGGAAGTGGATGTACAGAGGCCCAGCAACCCTACCGGGTTGCTGGGCTTCTGCTTTCGGTGTCCATGCCACTGCCCCTGGAGTCACACACATGACGTGGTGGATCTACGCCCTGGCCGCCGCGGGTTTCGCCGCGCTGACCGCCGTCCTGGGAAAGGTGGGTGTGGAGGGCGTGCCTTCCACGCTCGCCACCGCCCTGCGCACCGTGGTGGTGCTCGTCTTCGCCTGGACGCTCGCGCTGGCCCGGGGAGAGGGCGCCGCCCTTCCCTCCCTCAGCCGCCGCACGCTCCTCTTCCTCGCGCTCTCCGGCGTGGCCACGGGCCTGTCGTGGCTGGCCTACTTCCGCGCGCTCCAGCTCGCTCCCGCCTCACGGGTGGCGCCCATCGACAAGCTCAGCCTGGCCCTCACGCTCGTCTTGGCGTGGGGCCTGCTGGGAGAGCCCATGTCGTGGAAGCTCGTCGTGGGCGTGGGGATGATGGTCTGCGGCGCGCTGCTGACGCTGGGCTGACACCTCGCCCGCGTCCGCTGGATGCATTCCTCCATCAGCCGTCCCAGCTCCGCCTGGGGCAACACACCGTTGCGCGCGAGGAAGGCCTCATCGACGCCCGGAATGCTGGGGAGCACGGGTGTCTTTTGCGTCTCCAGTGCGTCCAATGCCTGCCGCAGCGCCTGCTGCGCCTTGCCGCCGCCCCGCTCCAGGGCGAAGGCAATGACATCCCAGGCAAGCTCCGCGTGCCGTCCCTCGTCCTCAGCGATGACCGCCAGGGTTTCACGAATGACCGGGTCGCTGGCCCGCCTTGACGCTTCCGCGGCGACGCTGGCGGCAAGCCCTTCCCCCAGGCACCCATCCAGCAACGACCCGCGCACCAGCCGCGACCAGTCGTCACCTTCGACTGGACCGGGACGCTGGGGCCGGTCCTGGCTCAGCTCCTGAATCATTCCCGCGCTCCAGGGCAGCCCCGAGTAGGCGCGGAAGCTCAAGCCGGCGTACGGCGTCCATGAACCTGTGGCAGGTGGGGCTGACCTCAATGCGTGGTTCGTCCGATCGGCATAGGGCCTCCATGTGGAATGCCTATCTGGCCTGGCGGACTCTGGGTGACAGCCAGACTGCGAATCTGTTCGCCTGGAGATGCATTGGTGTAAACAAACCAGAGCACCCGCGCCGCCAAATTGGTGCGGACCCCACTGCCGAAGCGGTTTGGAGTGCTGATCAACGGTGGGCACCTTCCGCGTCCAAAGAGGCAATACCGTAGCAGGAATGATGTCACCTCGTTGAGCGACCGCACGCGTCTGGTGGAGCGGAGTCCCCGCATCCCGAGCCAGAGGGGAGGAACTCCCAGCCGAGGCCCTGCCTGTTCCTCAAGCACTTCGTATTGAGCGCCCATCCATGGCGCCGCCACCTTGCGTGGAGGTTCCGTCCTGGCTGGGGTTGAGGCGCAAGGGGCCTGCCAGCGTCCAATCGTGCGTGTCGCGGCTCCAGCACTCGGGGTGGCGGGCTCGGGCACTCGGGTACACCTGGTGGCGTTGAGCAAGCAGCGGCCTCGCGACCGGCGTGCTCGGACGACTCCCCCTCGTGAGCCTCGAAGCCCATGATGCGCCGGCTGAAGTCGTCCACCACCAGGTACAGAGAGAGAAAGGCACCCTTCACCGGGCCCTTCAGGTAGGTGATGTCCCAGCTCCACATCAAGCAGGGCCCGGTGGCGGTGTGCTCGGCCTCCGGCCTGAGCGGCCGCCGCCAGGATGCGGCGCCGCTTGCGCTCCTTGGGGCAAGGGCCTCCCCAGTGGCTCCCGAGAGGGCTCCGGCCGCAGCCTGCCGCCACTCCTTCAGCTGCGCCTCGTGCAGCCACTGCGGCAACGTCGGCTGGGACATTCCCACCTGGCGGGCCAGCACCGAGGCGCTCACCGCGCCCGGGCCCACCATTCGCTTCACCATCTGCGCATTTGAATCCGTCTGAGTACCGTACAGCAACCTGCCTGCTCTCCCCCCAGGGCGTTGTCAGTGCAGCCAGTCAGCCGAGGCGACCACATCCCTGACACGGGGGGCGACAGCGGCCTTGTCCCAGTGCGCTCACGTCATCACTGATTGACTTGGAGACAGCGGGGCCCCGGTACGACTCCGGAGCTCATGTCGGTCGTCGTCCCGGTTGACCGACGCTTTACATGAACAGCGCGAATCGCGTGGGAGGTATAACAATGAGGCAGCATTCCTGGCAGGCACCAGATGCGGATGAGGTGCGGAATGACTTTGAAACAGGTCCAGGACGGCGCGTTGCTGCGTACCTGGAGCGTTTCGGATACCTACCCAATGGCCGCCGCGCCGCCACCACTCAAGAGAGAGATATCGAGCGCGCGCTGGCCGACTTCCAGCGGCTGGCCGGCTTGGAGCCGACGGGGAAGTTTGACGAAAAGACAGCCAAAGCCATGGCGCGCCCGAGATGCGGCTTTCCGGACGCAAACCTGGAAGATTTTGCCGTCGCCGCCACGCGATGGCCGGCGGATCATCAGACCATATCATACCGGTTTGATTCCTTTAGCGCGGACGTGACTCAGGAGCAGGCTCGGGAAGTATTCCTCAGGGCTTTCGGCTTGTGGTCGGATGTCACGCCACTGCGGTTCGTTGAAGCAGCAGAAGCGGCTGACATCCGGATCCGTTGGGCCAACGGGGACCATGGGGACGGTTCGTCCTTCGATGGAGCGGGAACCGTGCTTGCCCACGCATTCTTCCCACCTCCCAATAACGGAGAGCTGGCGGGAGATGCGCATTTCGATGAGGACGAGACATGGAGCGTCGCAGATCCCGCACCCGCCGGCACCTTCAACCTCTTGTGCGTTGCCGCGCACGAAATCGGTCATTCCCTGGGGCTGAGACACTCCGACGTACCCGGGGCGCTGATGCAGCCTTTCTATGGAGGACAGACCGTCCTGGGCTCCGATGATGTTACCGGGATTCAGAGCCTCTATGGTTCCAGACTGCCTTCCTGGCAGGAGCTCGACAACAACCCCGCCACCCGCGCCATCGTCGCCGACGGCAACAACCTCTACCAACTCCACAACAACGGCAGAATCTGGAGATTCACCGGAACGCCGCTCACCGGCTGGCAGGAGCTCGACAACAACCCCGCCACCCGCGCCATCATCGCCGACGGCAACAACCTCTACCAACTCCACGACAATGGCAGGATCTGGAAATTCACCGGAACGCCATTCACCGGCTGGCAGGAGCTCGACAACAACCCCGCCACCCGTGCCATCGTCGCCGATGGCAACAACCTCTACCAGCTCCACAACAACGGCAAGATCTGGAAATTCACCGGAACGCCGTTCACCGGCTGGCAGGAGCTCGACAACAACCCCGCCACCCGCGCCATCATCGCTGACGGCAACAACCTCTACCAGCTCCACAGCAACGGCAGGATCTGGAGATTCACCGGAACGCCGCTCACCGGCTGGCAGGAGCTCGACAACAACCCCGCCACCCGCTCCATCGTCGCCGATGGCAACAACCTCTACCAGCTCCACGACAATGGCAGGATCTGGAGATTCACTGGAACGCCGTTCTCCGGCTGGCAGGAACTCGACAACAATCCCGCCACCCGCTCCATCGTCGCCGAGGGCAGCAACCTCTACCAACTCCACGACAACGGCAGGATCTGGAAATTCACCGGAACGCCGTTCACCGGCTGGCAGGAGCTCGACAACAACCCCGCCACCCGCGCCATCGTCGCCGACGGCAACGACCTCTACCAACTCCACGACAGCGGCAGGATCTGGAAGTTGCTGTGAGAGGGTAAGCCGTGAAGCAGGTGCGGATGGCCGGCACTGCCCAGGTGGGAGGCGCTTCGCCAGGGCCGCCCACCCCTCAGCGTGAAGTCACCTGGCTACAGGCTGCGGGCAATCAGGATGACGCTCTCCGCGGTGTCGCGGCGGTGCCCAGGCCGTCCCTGCTTCCGGCCGAGAAGGCATCTCCCACGATCGCCGTCACCGCACCACTCGAGAGCACGACCTTGCTGATGCCCTGCCCTCCGGATGCGAGTGCAAGCGCTGGCATCAGAACGCGATGCCAGCCGCGACCCGGTAGCTCGAGGTGAATCCCAGCTGCGGCCGGCGCGAGCCGAGCGCGGTCCTGTCGTGGTTCGACTCGTGATTGGAATTCATGTCCCCGGACGTCGAGACGACGTAGCCGACGCCCACTCCCAGGGACAGCACGAGCCGGTTCCAGAACAGGAGCGTGTAGCCCGCATCGAGCCCCTGGTGCAGCGTGAAGCGGGTGCGGGCCGTGTCGGAGCCCACGTCGACCTTCCGCGACCGCTTCCGGGTGGCGGCGCCCCTGGAGGAAGGACGGGCCGCCTTCGTCTCATTCACCATGGCCAACGGGACAGGGGACTCCGAGTTGCCGGAGCTGCGCGTCTGGGGCGCGGACCTCGCCTGGAGTGAGACAGCCACCGGCCAGGCGCTGACCTTCGCACCGCCCCCGTCCGCGCCCACGCCGCCCCAGGGCGTGGTGGTCTCAGCGGATGACACCATGCCGTCCCCTGGAGCCCTCGGTGGCAACCTGGTGGACCCCTCGATTCCCGATCCCGAGCTTCAGATCCACGGGAAGGAGGGCCTCGTCTGGCACGAGGATGCCGTCACGTCGCCAAGGCTCCTCTCCCCCTGGCTGCTCGAGGACTTCGTCACACCGGAAGCCCAGGTGAGCGCGAACTCCTGGCACCGGGATGCGCTCACGAGCGATGAGGCCTGGCTTCAATTCCGTATCGAATGGCGCAGCGAAAGGCTGCCCCTACCGGCGGGCACGCTGCGCCCACTGAGCCGGGGGGCCAGGTGCCATCCGGCGCTCGACGCACCCTGCCCGTTCACGGATGGGCTGCTCACCGAGAAGCGCCCCTCCGAGCTGTGGCCGCTGGAGACCGCTTCCTACCCGCGGCACGTGGGCGTCCGCCTGGAGGCGCCCGCCCGCGTTTCGCGCGTGGTCATCTGCAACCTGGTGACGTCCGGGCAGGAGGTGGTCGTCGAGGGCAGTGAGGACGGAACGCAGTGGACCGAACTCGCCCGGCGTAAGCTTGCCGAGTCATTCACGTCGGGAGTCAACCGGGGCTTCCGAGAGGAGAGCAACGCGGGCAGTCCGCGGGACCCGCCTCTTCCGCGATACGACCACGCCGCCCTCGACATCCCCCTGCCCGGCGGTTCCCAGGTCCAGTACGTGCGCCTGGTTTGCCTGATGACCTTCTCCGACGAGACGGACGTGACCTCCCTGGCGGTGCTGTCCCTCTTCGAATGAGGCAGGTTGGACAGTGTTCCCATCCTCCACTTCGGCCTGGGGGGCGGCGACATGCGTCCCCTGAAGCATACCACGACGAACGCGACGCCAGTCTCGGAAAGCCCTCAAGGCTCTGATTAGGCTCACACCATACCCAATGCGGATTAGACTGCGACGGGGTGATACCGGGGCCTCTTTCGCCCCAAACCCAAACATCCGCCAGAATCCACAAACAACAGAGCCCGCAACCACATCAACGAATCATCCAAATCAAACGACATCAACCAAAAAAAGAGAGCACCACCGCCCTCACACCAGAGGAGCAGGAGGGCGCATCATGCTCACCTGCATCACAAACGTAATGAGACACCATCATCACGCACTGACCTCAAGGGTCACCTTGGACATGATGTGGTCCACGGTAGCGAAGTGCAGAAGGAGATCATGCACCCCCTGAGCCAGGGTAGGCGTTACCGTCAACACTCTCTTCAGCTCTGCCCGAGTCAATTGAGTCGTGCCCGCCAGGCTCTCACACAGCATATCCATATCCTGCTCTCGGGGTTGGATTCGCTCGTGCGCCGCCACAGCTCCCAGGACGAGCGCGACCTGTAACCGTCGCGACGCCTCACCTCGCGCGTATGGTTCTCTTAGCCAGTTATCAAGTGCGTTCTGAAGTTCCTCCGAAGAGAGCCCTCTGCGCAACAGCACGGGACGCTCGGCCGCCATCCATTTGCGGCGAATCTCCTCATCCACCAGGTCCGCAGGCACCGCCACCTCACTACGCTCGACCAAGATTTCCAGCACGCGCTCGCGTACCTCGCGAACTACCTCAGCCTCGCCCTCGTCCTGGAGTTCTTCTCCGATGCGCTGCATTACGTCATCAATTGTGGCGCCACGCCCCAAGAGAGCCATGAACGCGGCAGACTCCTCATCAGGCGCGAGCAACTCTTGCGCCGCTTTCACTTCTACGATGAACCGAGCCGGCACATCGCGCAGTTTCTCGACGGGATAGTCTGACGGGAGCGTCAAGGTTACTTCCCCCACGTCCCCCACCTTCATTCCCACCAACGCCTCGAAGAATCCAGGTAGCAGAGGCTCTGGCGCCACCTGGGTCCACCAATCACTACGCGTCGAGAATGGAATGAGGCGGCCCTGGGCAATGCCCATTGCGTCGAGGAGAACATCGTCGCCTTCGGCGATGCCCTCTCCACGCAGCAATTCCCGCCGCTGAGCGCTTTCACGTCGCAGCTCAAGAAACCGCTTGTGGATGTTAATTCCAGTGACGGGAGCCTGGGTGGGGCTGGCCAGTATGAGTCCGTCCAGGGAAGGTGGATTCAGCGGCGGAAGTGACACAGCGATGCCCTCCAGCGCCACGGCTGGCGACACGCGCATCAACAGCATCCGCCCCTTCAACTCTTCAAGGGAAGACTCCAACCCACTTCCTGCCCAGTGACCACTCTGCGGTTCCATGGCATCCTGCTCCAGGCCTAGATGCATTGCTGCTCACAACCTCAAGAAACAGAGCAATCTCGTCTCAAGAAACAGAGCAACCCCATTGACACTACATCAGCAACGACACGGCATCCTCATGCCTCACCCTCGGAAGGAGACCTGCGAGACATGGCACTACCGTGCGGAGCATTTCATCAGTCCTCGCCGAAAAGTGAGCCGACGAGACTGGAAACGGCCGAGGCACCTGCGCCCAACTGACTGACAACGGGAATGTTCGTCGCGGCTGCGAGCGAACCTAGGGCGGTGATGGCAGCAGCCGCCTTCTTGACGCCATTCGCATCGGGGTTCTTCCAGGTAGCCACCGCTGCCGCTGAGTCTGCCGCAGCAATAGCCCAGTTGAGGCCCGGCACGAAGCGGCCGGCGGCCTTCGCGGCGGTCGTGGGCAAAGTCCTGCGAGCGGCGGTGCTCGCTCCCTCAAAGGCTCGCTTGGCGGCATCCTTCAACGCAGGCCGCACCGGAAGCTTCTTTGCGGCCTCTTCCGCTGCGGAGAGTGTGAGACTACGCCGCCCCTGATTTAGAGGGTCGAGGTTTGCTTGAGCGGCCCTCCCTGCAACTCGGTTTGCCTCCCCTCTTCCGACCTTGACTCCGTCACCCCGCGCAGTGGTCAGAAGCTTATCCTTGGCCGCCTTGCGCAGACTCCGGAACTCACTGACTTGCGCAGTAGTCTCAAGGCCGCCCTTCGCGGCGTTGAGTGCGCCCGAAGCCAGCCCCGCAGCTTTGTCCGTAATTTCGCGCGCATCCCCCTTATTGACGGCATCAATCAGTTCCTTACTGCCCTGCGGAAGCTGCGCGACGGTGGCCGCCAGTCCCACCTTGTTCGCTCCGCGAGATATCCGTGTGTTCTGCGCCTCAACCTGACCGTCAGGTGCGAAGCGCCGCTGCGGAGCCGGAGCGTTCCGGGTTTGCGTGCCGAGCACGAGGTCCGCACCCGTCTTGGCACCTTCCCCTACTCCTTTCAGCGTAGCGAGCGGCCCGTTGTCCTCATTGTCAGTATTCCCAGCCTGCTTTGGCTTCTGTTCTTGGGCTACAGCAGCCTGCCGTCTGGGCTTTTCTGCATTCACTGCCCCAGGCAAATGGGGCCCAATGGGATTCTTGACGTTGGTGTTACCGAAGCCCGGGGAGCCGAGAGGCGACCCTGGCCCGAAGGAGTCCCTCTGATTTAGTCCTGTCGCCGCGGGTTTCGGAGCCTTTGCCCCTGGGGGCGCCTTCGGGCCGGACACCGGCGACTTCGGCTCCTCGGACGAGGCCTTGGGCAGAGATGGAGGGGATTTGGGAAGGGAGCGACTGACAGGAGGCGGGGGCATAGGAAAACCTCTGCGACTCTGTGGCGAGATGAACTCTCACAACAACCACCATCCATCCACCACATCAAAAACACGCATGAAAACGCTCAAAAAATCCACACCAACTCAACAAAACAAGAGAGACAAGATCAGCCCGAGCCAACACACACTTGGCAACAGCAACATGCGCCTTTCCCACAAAGCAGGGCCCCATCCAATCTCACACATTCTCCTGTATCGTCACGACCCAACCAACCAGCCCGACGTCTGAGGCCCGCAACTCCATGGTGGATGGCATACACCTACACAAAGCCCACGGAACACAGAGTGCATCTCTTGAGAACCAAGAATCCAGTGGGTACATCCCCGCTCCGTGTGCGCGTTGCAGCAGGACTGCCCATGCACTCATGGAGAAAGAGGGAATGGGCCCGCATGCGTCCCAAGATTTCTTCCGTGCGCGAGTCAACGCACGACTGCCCATGCGCTCGTAGAGAGCGAGGGAATGGTCTAAGCTGCATCCCAGGACTTCAAAGGGGGAATGCCCACACGCTTGAAGCAACTCTCCGACGGCTCTGTCTGGCAAACTGGAACGCATCGCGGAGTGAGCACACATGCATTCATGTCCAGAGGAAGCGACGCTGACGGACTTTCTCGCGGGGCTGCTCTCTGAAGAGCACCGGACCTCTGTCCTGGCGCATCTGGAAGGCTGTACGGACTGTCGTTGGGTCCTGGCGGCGGGGAATGGCACCCAGGTCCTGGCCGGCGCTCCGACGGCCTCCACGCAGGCGGCGTCCCAGTCACTGATGCCGGGCGACAAGCTCTCCCGGTACGTGGTGCGAGAGCGCATCGGCCTTGGCGCGATGGGCGTCGTGTACGCGGCGGATGACCCTGAACTGGGACGCCGGGTGGCCCTCAAGATGCTGCGCCCGGAGGGACGCCAACGCGAAGAGCTGCGGCAGCGGCTGCTGCGCGAGGCCCAGGCGCTCGCCCGGCTCGCTCATCCCAATGTCGTCACCCTCTACGATGTGGGCACCCACGGAGACAGCGTCTTCCTCGCCATGGAGTTGGTGGAGGGCACCACGCTGGCGGAGTGGATGCGGGAGCCGCGTCCCTGGAAGGAGGTGCTCCGGGTCTTCCGCGAAGCCGGCAAGGGACTCGCCGCCGCGCACGCCGCGGGACTGGTGCACCGTGACTTCAAGCCCGCCAACACCCTCCTGAGCAAGGAGGGCCGCGTCTTCGTGACGGACTTCGGCATCGCCGGCTCCATCCACCACGAAGAAGGCGCTCCGCTCCAGGAGCCCGACAAGGCCCCGGTCGCCTCCATGAGGCACCTCACGCGGACGGGCCAGCTCCTGGGCACGCCCGCCTACATGGCTCCGGAGATCATGGAGGGCCAGCACGCGGACGCGCACTCCGACGAGTTCAGCTTCTGCGTGGCACTCCACGAGGCCCTCTTTGGCGTGCGCCCCTTCCAGGGTGCGACGCTCCAGGAGCTGGCCCAGGCCGCGCGGCAAGGCACCCTCAGCCCCCCGAAGCGCGTGGTGAAGGTTCCAGCCCGCGTCCGGCGCGCGGTCCTCCGGGGGCTCAGCGCCAACCCCGAGGAGCGCTTCCCGTCCATGGAGTCCCTCCTGGCGGCCCTCGCTCCACGGCCCATCCGGTGGCTTGCGCGGATGACTGCCACGGCGGCCGTGGCCGGCGTGCTGGGCACCCTCGCGGCCTACGGGCTGACGCGCCACGAGGGGAGCCACTGCGAGCAGGAGGTGGAGAAGCTCACGGTGGCCTGGAGCCCCGCCCGGCGCGAGCGGATCCGCACGGCCTTCCTGTCCACGGGCGCGACCTACGCCGCGCCAGCCTGGGAGCAGCTCGCATCGACGCTGGACGCGTACGCCGCCCAGTGGCGGGCGCTTCGCACCGAGGCCTGCATCGCCGCGGACAGCGACACGGAGGACCTCGCCTGGCAGACGGCCGCGTGCCTCGACGCGCGGCTCTGGCAGTTCGCCGCCGTGACCGAGGTGCTGGAGAAGGCGGACGCGCTGACGGTGCAGAACGCGCACCCGCTGACGACCTCCCTCGAGGGGCTCGCCGGCTGCCGGGACGCGCCCGGCCTCTCCGCCCGGCCGCAACCGCCCGAGAACCTCCGGGCCCGGGTGGAGGCGGCACGGCACGAGCTGGCGCAGGCCCGCGCCCACCTCCTGTCACACCGGTTCACCGAGGGGCTCTCGGTGACGACAGCCCTCATCGAGGAGCTGAAGGGGCTCGACTACAAGCCGCTGCGGGCGGAGGTGCTCCTGGCCCACGCCGTGTTCCTCGGGGGCCTCAACAAACCCAAGGAAGCGGAGGCGTTCCTCTACCAGGCGATGTGGGCGGGCGAGGCCGCGCGTGACGACGAGACGGTGGCCCGGGCCTGGCTGGAGCTCATCTGGGTGGTGGGCGAGGAGCAGTCCCGCACCGACGAGGCGGAGAAGCTCATCCTGCACGCCCGGGCCGCCGTCGAGCGGCTGGGACGGGAGCGCTTCCCCGACATCACGACGGACCTGCACACGCGCCTTTCGTCGCTGCGAGAGGCACACGGACAGCTCGCCGAGGCGGAGCAGGAGGCGCTCCAGGGCCTGGAGTTCTCGCGCAGGAGGAATGGCCCGGACAGCCTGCGCACCCCCAACCTCCTCCACCAGCTGGGACGCATCCGCTACGGCCAGGGCCGCTATGAAGAGTCGCTGAAGCTCCACCGCGAGGCCCTGGCGCTGCGCGAGCGCCTGCTGGGCCCCGACAACCCGGCCCTCGTGACCTCCTACAACCGGGTCGCCACGGCATCGCTGGAGGTGGGCCGGCACGCGGAGGCCGTCGAAGCATGGCGCAGGGCCCTGGCCCTCCAGGAGGCGTCCTCCAGCCCGGAGACCACTCCGATGGGGACGGTGCTGCTGAACCTGGCCGGGGTCTCGCGCCTGGAAGGCCGGCTGGAGGTGGCACGCTCACAGGTCGAGCGGGCACGCGCCATCTTCGAGCGGGGCCGGGGCCCCAATCACATCACCGTCATCTTCGCGCTCACGGAGCAGGCGGTCCTCGCCCGTGAGGCGGGCCAGGGCGCCGAGGCGCTGGCCTTCGCCACGGAGGCCCTGGAGCGCGTCCAGCGTTCACTGGGCGCGGACTCGCCGCGCGCCGCCCTGCCGCTGACCGTCCGGGGGCAGGTGCACCTGAAGGCGGGCCGCTACCCCGAGGCGCGACGCGACCTGCTGGACGCGCTGAAGCGGCTGGAGGGGAACTCCGGCCCGGAGGGAGGGAAGACGGTGTCCGTGCTGCTGCTGCTGGCCGAGCTGTCCCTGGAGACAGGGGCCCCGGAGGAGGCGCTCGCGTACTGCGGGCGGGCACGGACCCTCACCGAAAAGGCCGATGGCGCGGAGTCCCAGGACGGTGCCAACGCGCTGACCTGTGCCGGCAAGGCGCATCTGGCACTGGGCGCCGCGGCGCAGGCTACACCGTTGCTCGAGCGCGCCCGTCGCATCCAGACCCGCTGGGGCACGCCCGGTGACGCGGAGGCGGCCGGGAGGACCTCCTTCCTGTTGGCCCGGGCGCTCCTCGAAACGCGCCCCGCTCCGGACCGGACGCGGGCGCTCGAACTGGCCGAAGAGGCCCGGACGCGGCTGGAGTCCGTGGGGGTCCGGGGCCGGCCGGAACTCCAGCGGGTGCTGGCCTGGCAACAGCGGGAGGCGAAGCGATGAGCGAGCAACGGACGACAGGCTCCCTGGCGGCGTTGCTGCGGGAGCACCTGCCCCGGGAGCAGCGCGCGGAGCTGGACGCCGAGGAGGGGCTGGAGGCCCTGCTGAACCAACACGTCGACGCGGCGCGGACCCGGTGGACAGGGCCCCTGACGCCACTTCCGGAAGAGGCCTTCTCGCGGCACCTGGCCCGCCACCTGCCCCTGGGAAGGACCGCGGAGGTGTTGCGCATCCTCCACGGCGCCGACCTGTACCTCGCGTGCGCCTGCTCCAGAGGGGAGCCCTCGGCCCTCCGGGCCTTCGAGCAGGACATCCTCCGGTACATTCCCGCCCGGCTCGGGAGGGTGTCGCCGAGCATGGTGGACGAAGTGCTTCAGGTGCTGCGCGAGCGGTTGCTGGTGGGCAGCGGCGACACGCCCCCGCGGATCGCGAGCTATGGGGGACGAGGGCCCCTGCTGACCTGGGTGGGCATCGTCGCCGCGCGCATCGCCGGGGAGCTGGTGGGCCGGGACGCGCGCCATGAGCTCGTCGCGGAGCCTCCCGAGGAGCTCGCGCGGCTCCTGGCCCCGAGCGACCCCGAGTACGCGCTGCTGCGCGAAGACGCGCGCCAACTCCTCGTCGAGTCGCTCAAGAAAGCGGTGGCGGTGCTCCCCGAACAGGAGCGGACCCTGCTGCGCCTGCACCACTTTCATGGGTTCACGATGGACCGGCTGACGCTCATGTATGGCAGCTCGCGCTCCGGCATCGCGCGCAGGATCGCGGAGGCCCGCGAGCAGTTGCTCGAGCGCGTTCGCATGGAACTCACGCCCCGGCTGAAGCAGGACCGGCTCGCACTGGAGAGCCTGTTGGGACTGCTCAGCAGCCGGCTGGATCTCAGCCTCCAGGGCTTGCTGGACTGAAGCCCTGCCTGGGGCCCCAGGGATTTCTTGGGATGCCCTTGGGCCCGCTCCCTCTTCCTCATTGATTGCACGGGCGGCCATTCATTGACCCGCCAGCCCCAATCAAGAGGAGCGGACCCATGGCTGGAGTGAAAGCAGTCGGTGGTTCGAATGCAGCAAAAGTCGATCCCGCCGAGGCACAGCGTCTCGCGGAGGCGGCCCGACAGAAGGCGGAGGCGGCGCGGCTCGCCGCCGAAGCCAAACGCAAGGCGGCGACGGAGGCCCGGGACACGCTGGCGAAGGCCCGGCTCGGAGCGGATGCCGCGCGACGGCAGAAGGCCACCGCGGAGAAGGCAGCCGCCAACGCACGCAAAGCCGCGCAGAAGCCGGGGCAGACGCCCGAGGAGGCGAAGAAGTCGAAGGAAGCCCTCGCCGCCGCGGAGAAGAAGCTCAAGGAGGCCAACGAGGCGTCCAGGACCGCGGCCCAGAACCTCCAGAAGGCCGAGGAGCAGGCGGCCCTGGCCGCCAGGAGCGCGGAGCAGGCCATGCACAAGGCGAACGCGCTGGCCCTCGAGGAGTGCAAGCCCGCCCCGTACAGCCAGAAGGACATCGACAAGGTGAAGCCGACGAAGAACGAGCTCGACTCGGCCTTCGAGGGAACGAACCGCAAGGCGGAGCTGGAGAAGGTGTTGGGCTTGACGCCCCCGCCGCAGCAGGAGGTCATCCAGACGTCCGGGGAGGGCGGGGCGCCTGGAGTTCCGCTCGACCCGAAGTACTCGGACACGAAGGACACCTTCAAGGGCCCCTTCGGGCAGACGTCCGCCAACACCTGGGTTCAGGAGCGGCAGGGAGCCCCCCTGGGCGACGCGGCGCATTCCCCGCTGCCCGGTGGCACCGCCCTCCCCTCCACGCCGGATGGCAGCGACACCCCACCGGTGACGCCGAAGCCGTAGACGCGGTCAGGCGGCATGCGCGCCCCCTCGTGGACGAGGCCCCTCGGATGTGACGGGGCCGTCCACGAAGCAGGGCCGCGCAATCGCAGGACGGAGCACTCCCCGGCGACAGGGCAACCCTTCATCTCCGCGAGCACCGGGAGCATGGACCCGTGCAATGAAAGACAATGCGATGCGCCCCTCCACCCACGGCAAGGCAAGAGCCGTGTCGTCGAGCATCCCGTGGCTGCCCGGCACCTGTGTCTGGGGGTTGTTTCTCTTGCTCGGCCTCCTCCCAGGGGTTGCCCGAGGCGACGTCTCCCCCGACGTACGCATCTGCGCGGAGTCCATCTCCCTGTTGTTCGAGGACCTCGAATACGAGCGTGCCCTGGACCAGGTGGCCCGCTGCAGGGAGGGAGCGCGCGGGCCCGAGGATGAGGTGGTGCTGTCGCTCTACCAGGGCGTCATCCTGGCGGAGCTGAGCGGGCGGTTGAGCGACGCCGAAGCCGCCTTCACGTCCGCCCTCAGCATGAACCCCGAAGCGAATCTGCCGCTGACTGTCTCGCCCAAGGTGAAGCGGCACTTCGAAGCGGTGCGCAAGAGAGTCCTGAAAGCGTTGGCCGCGCGAGGGGCGGACAGGGAGCCCCTGAGGCAGGAGCCCCCCTCGGGAGCGCAGGAGGTCCAGGCGCCGCGAGAGCCGCTCCCCGTCATCACCACGGGACTCCCGGAGTCTCCAATCGTTCTCGTGCCGGAAGTGTCCGGCTCGCGCTCATCCCTGCGAGACCAGGCGATGATTCCCGCCGTGGCGGGAGGGGCCCTCGTCGTCGCGGCGGGCGTCTTCTGGGGTGTGGCGGAGGGGCGGAAGTCGAAGCTGGATGGCGTGGCAAAGGACATCCATTCAGAGGCTGATGCCAGGAACGTGGCCCAGAGCGCGCGAAGGCTGCAGACGGCCTCCGTGGGGCTGCTGGTGGGAGGCCTGGTGGGGCTGGGCGCCTCCACGGGGATGTACCTGCTGGGGTCGCCGAAGAAGCCAGTGCCCGTGCGGCTCGGGCTGGATGGGACGTCCGTGTTCGTGTCTGGGAGGTGGCCATGAAGCCCCTGCTCCGCTCGACAGCCCTTGGCATGCTGCTGCTCGGCGTGCAGACCACTGCGTGTCTCGACGTCGACGGCGTGGTGGACCAGTTCTGCCTCGACAATCCTCGCATCTGCAAGGATGGCGATGGCGGGTCGGATGCGGGGCCTGACGGCAATGACATCCAGGATGCAGGTGGACCGGACGGCGGGGACGCGGGGCAGGACGGCGAGGACGCGGGGCAGGATGCAGGACCTGACGGGGGCATTCCCGATGACGAGCGCGAACCCCCGGGATGGAAATCCGTGGACCCGATGCGTGTGCGGCGCACAGGCCATACGGCCACCGCGCTGGGAGACGGCAGGGTGCTTGTTGTTGGAGGAAGCAGCACGGGCGACCTCTCGGCGGTCAGCCCGACGAACACGACGGAGCTCTACACCCTCGCATCAAACAGCTGGAGCCCCGGGCGGAACCTGGGGACGGCTCGCATGAATCACACCGCCACCCTGTTACTGAATGGCAAGGTATTGGTGGTCGGTGGCAGAGGCCCCACGGGTGGCGCGCTGGACAGTGCTGAAATCTACGACGTGGGTGCGAATCAATGGACGGCAGTCAGTCCCATCCCCGGCGGAGCACGTGCCACCCATGCCGCCGTCTTGCTGCCCTCGGGGAAGGTGCTGGTGACGGGTGGCGGATTCTCGGGGGACGATGGGCTGAACACCTCCGAACTTTATGACCCGGCCAGCAACTCCTGGACGAAGGCGGGAGACCTGAACGTCAACCGCAACATGCTGACACTCACCCTGCTGGACGGTGGCGTGGCGTTGGCCATCGGTGGGTTCCATCGCAACGGAGCGGAGACGACCGCCGAGGTCTACGACTCGAACTCACCGGATGGAGGATGGCGACTCCTTTCGCAGCGGATGGGCCGTGGGCGCAACGGGCACGCCTCGACGCTGCTGCCCTCTGGACAGGTCCTGGTCACCGGCTCCCTCGAGGGTTCACCTGGAACGGTCCTCCCGTCAGTGGACCTCTTCGAACCCGGCAGCGCTTCGTGGACGTCCCAGGCCAACATGGGGGAAGCCCGCTTCCTCCACACGGCTACCGCTCTGCCCTCGGGAGAGGTGCTGGTGACAGGCGGGTATGCCACCCCCTACGCGAAGCCGCGTGCCTCCGCGGAGATACTCCGGCGGGATGGCGGCTGGGAGCCCATCGCCCCCATGTCATCGGCGCGCACCGCTCACACCGCGACGTGGCTGGAGTCGGGGAGTGTGCTCATCATCGGAGGCACCGACGGCGGCGTGGCGCTGAACACCGCCGAGCGGTACGTCCCCTGAGCGTCGTCCGGCCTTGCGATACGGAATACTCAGGGGGCGCACATGCCAACAACAGCTTCTCCTATGTGCCACATGACCGCCGCACGAGATGCCCCCTGTTCGCTGAACGCGCCTGTCGAGCGCTTCGGCCCGGACCTCATGCAGCGAAGGTCTTTCCCGCAGGCACGGTATAGAACGGGGAAGACATGCCCCTCCGCCCGTTGCCCTTCGCCCTCCTCGCGCTGTCTGTCTCACTCAGCGCCTCCGCCCAGGCCCCCACGTCCCCGCTGGGGCCCATCTCCCCCACCACCGGGCTGGTGCTTCGGGATGACGTGGTGCGTGCGCTCATCCAGGAGAGCTCGGGCGACCGGATCCATGACGGCGTACAGCGGCTGTCCCTCATCGCGCGGGACAGCGTGGAGGGCTACGCGGAGGCAGCCACCTGGATGAAGGCCGCCGCCGAGGCCGCGGGGCTCCAGGACGTCCGGTTGGAGGCGATGAAGGACGGCCCCCAGTGGCGGGCCACGCATGGCGAGCTGTGGGTGGCCGGTCCCCACCGGTACCGGGTGACGTCCCACGCCGACCTGCCCATGTCCCTGGCGATGGGCAGCGGCAGCTTCGAGGGCACGGACCTGGAGCTGGTCGACGTGGGCATGGGCACCCAGGACGCCGATTACGCAGGCAAGGACCTGAAGGGCAAGGTCGTGCTCACCCAGGGGCACCCCATGCCCGCGCTGCGCAACGCCGTGGTGAAGCTGGGCGCCGTGGGCGTGGTGTCGTCCTATTCGACGCCGCCCTGGAACGCGCCCCACCGCATGGACGGCGACTTCCCGGATCAGGTGGGCTGGGCCGGCGTCCCACGGAGCCTGATGCCGCAGGGCATGCGGACGCCCTTCCTCTTCATGGTGTCGAACCGGCGGGCGAACGAGCTGCGCGCCCAGCTGCGGGAGGGCCCGGTGAAGGTGGACGTGAGCGTCGCCACGCAAGCGCCCACGGGGCATCTCAGCATCGTCAGCGGCGTCATCCCCGGGAAGCTCGCGGGAGAGGAGGTCGTCCTCACCGCCCACCTGGACCACTACAAGCCCGGCGCCGACGACAACGCCTCCGGCTCCGCCACGCTGCTGGAGCTGGTGCGCACGTACACCACGCTCATCCGCAAGGGCGTGCTGCCCCAGCCCGTGCGCACCCTGCGCGTGCTGTGGCTGCCGGAGTTCGAGGGCACCCGCGAGTGGTTCTCCCACCACGGCGCGGATCCGGTGCGGCGGGTGGCGCAGTTCAACTTCGACATGCTCGGCGCCAGCCTGACCCGCGCCCACTCGCGCTTCCAGGTCTCCTACACGCCGGACTGGAATGGCAGCTTCGTGAACGCCGTGTCCGAGTCCACGGTGGCCTTCATGAACCGCTTCAACGGGGTGGCCTACCCGCCGAGGAAGGACTTCCGCATCGGGTCGGTCACCGGCTCGCAGGATCCGATGGATGCGCACATGGAGCGCTACAGCCGGGGTTCGGATCACCAGCTCTTCAACGACCACGGCATCCCCGGCGTCGCCTACTCCACGTGGCCCGATGACGGCTACCACACCAGCGGCGACCGGCCGGAGAACGTGGACCCCACCCAGCTGCACCGCGCCGCCTTCGCGAGCCTGGCCGGCGTCACCGTCGCCGCGTGGGCCGAAGGCACGGGCGCCCTGGAGCTGTCGCGCCTGGTGGCGGTGCACGGCGCGAAGCGCGTGGCCGAGGACGAGTTCCGGGCCCGCCGCGAGCTGGCCGCGACGCCCGCCGCGCAGGTGCCCGGCTTCGCCCGGCTGGCCCGCGCCGGAATTCGCGCGGGCTACCAGCGCGAACGCGACGCCCTGCGCTCCTGCCTGGCCCTGGGCGCGCCCGCCGAGCCGGTGAAGACGCTGGTCCAGGCGCTGGAGGCCGCCGAGTCCCAGGCCCTGAAGCGCCTGGAAGCGGACGGGAAGGCGCGCGGGGTGTCCCTGAAGGAGCCCTCACCGGGCGAAGCCGAGCGCAAGGCGCGCGCCTTCGTTCCGCGTCGCGTGAAGGGCCAGGAGCTCGCGTCGTTCGACGAGTTGGAGCGCCACGCGCTTCCCGGCGCCCAGGCCCGGTTCGACACGGTGAAGGCCGCCATGACCGCCGCGGCCACGGCCCTGCGCGAGCAGGGGGAGAGCGAGCTGCGCTTCTACCAACTGGCGGATGCGCTCGCGAGCTACGCCGACGGCAAGCGCTCCGTGGCGGACATCCGAGACGCGGCCCATGCCGAGTACGGATATGTCTTTCCCGTGGAGGCAATGCTGGACCTGTTCGGGCTGCTGGAGCAGGGCGGCATCATGACGCGCGGACGCTGAGGCCTGGTCAGAATTGAGCTGACACCCGACTGGCGTAGGCGCCATCCTCTTGCACGAGCGTCTCATGGCGCCCCTGCTCGACGATGCGCTCGTTCTCCATCACGGTCCCTCCCATGCTCCGTCCGCGACTCGCAGCCCTTGCCCTGCTCCCGCTCGTCTCCGCCTGCTCCAACCCTGAGTGCACGGACACAGCGGACTGTTCGTCCCGGGGCCCCGACATCGTCTGCGTTGAAGAACGCTGCGTCCAGGCGTCCTCGCCAGATGCGGGGACGGTGGACGCAGGCACGGGTGACTCAGGCGTGGACGCCAGCACTCCCGATGCGGGCGCAGACGACGCGGGTACCGAGGACGCAGGCTCTGGCGACGCGGGCTCTGGCGACGCGGGCACCCTGGATGGCGGTGGGCCCCCGCCGGAAGCCTCGCTTCGCATCACCGAGATCAACCCCGACGCCCCGCAGGACCTCATCGAGCTGGTGGCCGTCTCCGGCGGGACGCTGACCGGCATCTCCCTCAAGGAGCTCACCAACTCCGACTTCGCCTTCACCTTCCCCCAGGGCTACACGGTGGAGACGGGCGCCGTGCTGGTGCTTCACCTCGACGGTTCGTGCACCGACGCTCCCGGCGACCCGGCCTCCTGTGGACAGACCCAGCCCTTCAGCGCCAGCGCCTGGGACTTCAGCATGCCTGGCACGCTGAGCTACTCCGGCAAGGTGTTGGAACTGCTGTCGTCGAAGGGCGTGCCTGTCGACGGTGTTCCCTTCGTCCGGGCCTCCGGGGAGATGCCCTCCAACATCGTCGCCGCCGTCCAGCGCCTGCAAGCGGACCGCGTCTGGGATGCCACTCCCTGCATCCACGACATGACCACCGGCTTCGCGAAGGACCGCTACTGCCGCAACATCGCCGCGGACTGGTCCGGCCTCAATAATGCGAGCTCCAGCGTCATGCGCATCAATGGCACCGCGCCGCTGGCGACTCCGGGGCTCAAGGCCCAATGGAGTGGGCCGCTTCCTACGCGGTGGGGCTCCTACTGAGGCCCTTGCGTGTCGGGGCTCAGGCTTCCGACGCCATCCTCAACGCGGCCGGAGGTGGGGCGTGCAGCCGCAGGCGCTCCCCCGTGAGCGGGTGCGTGAACGCGAGCGTCTCCGCGTGGAGCAGGTAGCCGCCATCTCCGGGCAGACCGGGCTCGTGCTCGCGGGGCAGGCCTCCCGAGGCGAACATCGGATCTCCCGTGAGCGGATGGCCGATGGACGCCAGGTGGATGCGGATCTGCTCGGGGCGGCCCGTGTGGATGCGCACCTCGAAGAGGGTCTGCCCGTCACGCCGCTCCAGGACCTCCGCGCGGCTGTGTGACGGCTTGCCCTTCGCGGTCGCCCCATGCACCGACCCCAGCACGGGATGCGGCACCAGCCCGATGGGCGTGTGGATGTCATAGGACGCCTGAGCCGCGACCCCGTCCGAGAGCGCCCGGTAGCGCTTCTCCACGTCGCCCTCCCGCCAGTTGCCTGAGAGCTTCGCGGCGGCTTCCTGCGTGCGGGAGAAGAGCACCAGCCCCGAGGTCGCCCGCCCCAGCCGGTGCAGCGCGGAGGCCTCCGGCCAGCGCAGCCGCACGAACGAGAGCAGCGTGTTCTTGAGGAAGCCGCCGGAGGGCAGCGTCGGCAGCCCGCTCGGCTTGATGACCGCGAGCAGCGAGGCGTCCTCGTACACCAGCTCGAAGCTGTCGGGCGTCTCCCGTTCCCGCCAGGGTGGCCGGTGCCAGCAGAGCTCCTGGTGGGCTTGCAGCACCTCGTCGCCGGTCGCGATGACGCCGTCCAGTCGCACCTCGCCGCGCACGAAGCGCGCACGCCACTGCTCCTCGGTGGAGTGCCGGTACTTGTCCGTCAGGTGGGCAAGCGCGGTGCGACCCACGGAGGTGGCGCCAATCCGCTCGCGGTACACGTAGCCGTCATTCAGGCCGGCGGAGTCGTCAGGCTGGGACATCACTCGTGCACTCTACGTCAGTGCTCCTGGCACCAGGACCTCCTGGGCCTTCTGTGGGACGCGATATCAGCATAGAGAGAAGGCACACGTCCCAAGGAGGACCGATGTCGCAGCGTCATCTCGTGCCGGGGTTGTTGCTGGTGGCTCTCGTTACTGCCTGCGCATCGTCCCCTCCGGTGGAACCGCGAAGGCAGCCGCCTCCCAGGATCCTCTTGGAGTCGCCCCTCGCGTTGTTGCTCGAGAACTACCAGGAGCTGGGGCTGAGCACCGACCAGCTGATCAAGATAGGCCAGCGGGACGAAGCGCTGACCGTGGCCAACAAGCCCCTGCGTGAAGAACTCCGGGCCATCTGGACCCCTCCCATGGGAGGCAATCCGCCGCCGGGAGCCATGCCTGTCAGGGTCGGCCCCGCGGGCCGGGGAGGCCGGCCTCCGTACAGGCCTCCGGCCCAACCTCCCGCCCCCTTGAGCGAAGAAGCGCTGAAGCGGCAACAGCTCCTGCTCCAGGCGATGGAGGACAACGAGACGGTGGCATACCGCGAGGTCGAAGCCCTCCTGGAGGAGCCGCAGAAGGAGAAAGCACGAGCGCTGGTCGAGAAGCAGCGTGAAGAGCGGGCTCGCGCACGGGAGTCGATGCAGAAAACCCCCGAAGCCCCACCCGAGACGGAGTCCTGAAGGCTTCTTGGCGCAGGCCGCTTCACCACGCGTGACGTCCCTCCCACGCGCCAGGGGAAATGGGGCGCCCGCGACTCACACCGGTATCACCCGGTGATACATGAAAAGGCTGGAGACGTTTGAAGCAACCGGAGTTCGCGGGCTAGCCTGGAAGCGCCGTCAAAAAGGAGGCGGCCCAACATGATGACCCCCGACATGATCATCCGCGCCTGGAAGGACCCGTCGTTCCGCGAGAGCCTCACCGCCGAGCAGCGCGCCCAGCTGCCCGCGAACCCCTCCGGCGCGACGCTGAACGAGCTGAGCGAGACCGAGCTGATGGATGTGGTCGGCGGCAGGATCGACATCGGCTTCACCGCCACCAACTCCTGTGAGTACATCTGCACCAACCTGACGTTCTCCCTGTGCTGATGGACGGTGTGTGACGGGCGGCCCCCACGGGGAGTCGTCTCGTTCCACCCGAGGCGCGAGGGCTCCGGTCCTCGCGCCTGTCTTTTTCGACGTCCAGACGGACGTGCAGGGCGTGCATGCGAGTGGGCTCGAAGATGGGTGCGTGGGAGCGGGCTGCCTTCCTCCATGAGCGGGAGGCCGAAGGAGAGGCCCCTTCCGCCCCGGCGCTCCAGCAGGCCGAGTCGCGCCACCAGGCGTGGCGGCGCAGCACGCTGGGGGATGAGGCGTCCTTCGACGAGCGGCTTCGCGGCGTGGGGCTGGACGCGGCGGCCTTCGTGCGCAGGCTCGCCGGAAGCGCCCCGCGGCCGGAAGCGCTGACGTGGCTGCCGCTCCTGGAAGAGGTGCTGGCGGACGGCGCGGCCGACATCGCCCTCCCCTCTCCCGTGGACTCGGGTCCACGGATGCGCGTGCCGTCCCTGACGCGCCGGTTCCTCCAACTGGGATTGCGCCGGCTGCGGACCGGCGTGGAGGCCTTGGCCGCCCGGACCGGGTGTGCCCCCGACGCGTTGCTGGACGCGCGCGCCGAAGCCTGGCTCATGGACGCGCTGGAGCAGCGGCTGATACAGACCGCGACCCGGTCGCTGGTGCTGGAGCTCAACGTGGCCCGGCTGCGCGGAGAGCTGCAGGGCGAAACGCCCCAGGCGCGCTTCGAGCACTTCGCCCTGCGCCACCTGGAAGTCCCGGGCCGGCTCGCCGCGTTCCTGGCGGAGTACCCGGTGCTGGCGCGGCTCCTGGTGACGGCCCTGGAGCGCTGGACCCGGACGAGCCTGGAGCTGCTGACACATCTGGCGGAGGACCGGGAGGCCCTGGTGGCAGTGCTCGGCGCGGGGGTGGATCCGGGACCGCTCGTGGAGGCTCGCACCGGCGCGGGAGACCTGCACCGCGAGGGCCGCAGCGTGGCGCTGCTGACCTTCCGCTCCGGCCTGCGGGTCGTCTACAAGCCGCGGTCGCTGGAGGTCGAGTCGCGCTACCAGGACCTGCTGGAACAGCTGGAGCGCTGGGGGCTGCGCCATCCCCATCGCCGGCTGAAGGTGCTGACGCGCGCGTCGCATGGCTGGGTGGAGCACGTCGAGACCGGCGGGTGCGACGACCGCGACGCCGTGGCGCGCTTCTACTGGCGGCAGGGCAGCCACCTGGCGCTGGTGTACCTGCTGCGCGGGGTGGACCTGCACTCCGGCAACCTCCTCGCCGCCGGGGAGCTCCCCGTCCTGGTGGACCTGGAGGGACTCTTCCACCAGCTGCCCGCCCCACGCGCTGACGACACGGCGGCGTCCCGCGCCGTGCTCTTCCTGGAGCGCTCCGTGATCAGCAGCGGCCTGCTGCCCACGCTCATGTTTGGCAGGGAGGGCCGGGCCGGAGTGGAGCTGAGCGGTCTGGGCGGCGAGGCAGGTCAGCTCTTCCCTCACGCCACGCCCACGCTGGAGGACCGGGCCCGGGACACGCTGCACGTCGTCCGCCGGCAGCCGACCACGGCGGCGGCCCACAACCGCCCGCTGCTCCAGGGCCGGCCCGTGGACGCCACGGCGTTCGGGGCAAGCATCGAGGAGGGCTTCCAGGAGACCTACGCGTTGCTGCTCCAGCATCGCGAGAAGGTCGCACGGACACTCGAGGGGTTCCGCGACGTGGAGGTGCGCCACATCGCGCGGGCGACGATGCGCTACGGCTTCCTCCTCCAGGAGGGCCTGCACCCGGACTTCCTGCGCGACGCGCTCGACCGGGACCAGCTGCTCGACAAGCTGTGGGCGGAGGTCCGCGTGCGCCCCTCGCTGGCGGGGCTGACGCACTCCGAGCACGAGGACCTCCGGCTGGGGGACGTGCCCGTCTTCATCGCCCGGCCCGGTTCCCGCCACGTCTGGGACAGCCGGGGGCGCTGCATCGCGGATCACCTGCCGCGCGCCGGCCTGGACGGCTCATTCCAACTGCTGGAGTCCCTCAGCCCCGAGGACTGCGCCGAACAGGTGGCGCTGATCCGCCAGTCCCTGGTGACGCTCGAGCGCGAGCAGGAGACCGTGACGCCCCGCGCGTCGGTGACCGCCGCCGGGGAGGCCCTGCCCCCGCCCGCCACGCCCGACGCATGTCTGGCCGGAGCGGTCCAGTTGGGCGAGCGGCTGGCGGCCCGCGCCATCCAGGGTGCGCACGACGCCGGCTGGATTGGCGTGGGGCTCCAGGACCTGGAGCGCCGTCGCTGGGGGCTCTCTCCCCTGCGCACGGACCTCTTCGACGGCGTGGGGGGCGTTGCGCTCTTCTTCGGCTACCTGGCGGCGGTGACGGGCCGGGAGGACTTCGCGACGCTGGCGCGCAGGGCGGCGGTGCCGGTGCGCGAACAATGGCGCGCGTCCGAGTCCCAGGACCCTTCCGGCGTAGGGGCGTTCTCGGGGCGCGCGGCGAACGTCTACGTCCTCGGTCACCTGGCCGTGGCGCTGGGCGACGCCGCGCTGCTGGATGAAGTCCACGCGGGCCTGGGCTCGCTGGAGGCGAGGATCGACGCGGACACGGCGCTGGACCTGATCGCGGGCGTCGCGGGGACCGCGCTGGTGCTGACGCGGCTCCACCAGCAGACCGGCAGCGAGGAGGCGCTCCGGCTGGCGCGCAAGTGCGGGGAGCGGATGCTCCAGACGGCGAGCGACTCCGAGCACGGAGGACGCGCCTGGGTGGTGCCCGCGGCCGGACGTGCGCTCACGGGCCTGGCCCACGGCGCGGCCGGCTTCGTCTGGGCCCTGCTGGAGTTGGCCACGCTCACCGGAGACGAGCGCTACCGGGAGGCCGCACGTCAGGGATTGGCCTTCGAGCGGGCCCTGTTCGTCCCGGAGCGCGGCAACTGGAAGGATTTGCGCACGTCGAAGGAAGGCGAGCCGCTGGTGCCCGGCGGCTTCATGACAGCCTGGTGCAACGGGGCCGCGGGAGGCGTCCTGGCCCGGCTGCTGTCACTGCGCCACCTGGACGATGCACGGCTGCGCGACGAGCTTCGAGCGGGGCTCGCCACCGTGCAGCGGGAAGGCTTCGGCGGCAGCCACTGCCTGTGCCACGGAGACGTGGGCAACCTGGAGGTGCTGCACCTGGCGGGAGAGGTGCTGGGAGACGAGGCCTGGAAGGAGGCCGCGCGCTCACGGGCCGCACGGGTGCTGGCGCAGGGTCAGGACGGAGCCTGGCGCTGCGGCCTGCCGAAGTACACCGAGGCGCCAGGGCTGATGCTGGGGCTGGCCGGCATCGGGATGGGGCTCCTGCGCCTGGCCGCGCCGGACTTCGTGCCGTCCGTGCTGGCGTTGCAGGCTCCGCGCGTCCCAGGCCCACGCGGCTGATCGCGGTGGGCCAAACGCTCCCGCGCTGTACGGCGGGAGCGAGGGCCTCAAGGGCAATGCGTGCAGTAGAAGTAGTCGCTGTAGACGGGATAGGCGCTCTCCACGCCCCAGCAGGTGGGATTGCAGGACGCATCCAGCTCGCACTGACCGACCTGCCCATCGTCTCGCATGGGATAGGAGTCCCAGTAGGTGGTGAGCCTGGGGACGTAATATTGGGTGCAGGCGCTTGCCTTCACGGAGCCGCCTGACTCGGAGACCACCGAAGGCTGCCGGGCTTCGTTGCCGGTGCCTTCCAGGCTGGAATCGCCTCCGCACGCCACCAGACCCGACGCCAGGAACGCAGTCACTGCCAGGAGATGCCTCATGGGGTCCTCACCTCGTGAAAGGAGTTCTTGAGGAATCTCGCACGTCCGTGCACCCCGACTCCAGACGGGGTGCCTCACGTCTGGCATCCCGCGTGGATGTAATGAGCCCCGCCTCGAAGTCCGAGCCCACCATCTTGTCCATGTCCATGAACACGGAGAACGCCTTGCTCGGGAAACCGTTCTGGCCGCTCATCACCCACGTGACCCGGGTGTCGGTCCCGGCCGGCTCGAACCGGAAGACCGTTCCGTTGGTGGCCTCGAACGGTTTCTCGGAACTACGGATGATTCGTAGCGGTCGCCCCCTCAAAGCCGCACATCCACCTCGGTCTGCCTTGCCCCGCCCGCTCGACGAGATGGCGTCCTTGCAGGAACGAAAGACCTGAAGTGAGCTTGGCCCCGAGCCTCGCGCGATGGGGGAACGATGGCAGGAAAGCTGAAGACTCGGGTCAACTCCAGCGGCTACAAGCAGTTTTGGGACAAGGATGAGGAGCGTTGGGTATTCACGCACCGCCGGGTCGCTGAGAAGAAGATCGGACGCGAGCCCGTCCCCGGCGAAGAGGTCCACCACATCAACGGTGACAAGGAGGACAACCGCTCCCGGAATCTCGTTGTGCTCAAGGACAGCATCCACGACCGCGTTCACCACGATGATCCCGATGCCTGCTTCCGCTGCGGGCGGTCCGGCCACTGGGCTGAGAACTGCTATGCGAAGACGGACTTCGAGGGAGATGCCATCGACGAGGACGATGACTGGGACGACGAGGACTGGGACGACGAGGACGAGGACTGGGACGACGAGGACGAGGATGACGACGACTACTGACCGCGCTCAAAGCGCCAGAAGCACGTCCACTTGCGCCTGAAGCGTCCGGGCCTCTTCGAGCTTGCCGAGCCGGGTGTAGAGCTCCACCGCGTCGCGACGCTCCTGGAGTTCACGCTGGATGAGGGCCTCCACCGCCTCCGGCGACAACAGCAACCGGGACACCTCGCCACTTCCGAGTCCCCCCGCGCTGCCAGCGATGCCACCACCGACCGGGGCTGGGGCGACGCTCATGTCAGGCGCCTCGGCATTGTCGATGGCGGCGAGTGTTTCCCGAAGCACCGCCGAGGCGGGCGCGTTTCGAGCGCGCAGGGCCTCCTTCAGCGCGGCCCGCATCGTTGCCTTCCATTCATGCACGGTCTTCATGCGTCCACGGTAGTGGGCACACACCTGCCCCGGCAAGGAGCGCGCCCCTCGACCACGGCCCCCATTCCGCCTGTAGGCGACAAGCACCTCGGCCCCGGAGACAGGGCCCGCCGCCAGCCGGGGAGAGGTATGGGGACGAACGCATGGCTCGCGTCATGGCGTGGAGGAAGGAAATGGGACGAGCGAGGCGAGGGTCGTCGCGCGCCGCCACGGCCCTGCTGGTGCTGGGAGTGGCCGTGGCTGGCTGCCAGCCCCAGAGTCCCTGGAGGGTCCCCGTCCCCGAATGCACCGGGACGGTGGGCGCCGCCCGCGAAGACGCGGCTCGCGAGCAGGGACAGGATCCGCGCGGCCACGTCGAGGAGGATGGGCTGCCGGTGCTCCACCTCTACGTGGCGGATTCGCTTCCGGATGACAACGGCTACCAGGCGGCGCGCGTCTTCTATCGCGGACGCTGCTACGTCGCCCGGGCCCGACATCGCGGCGCGACGTCCAAGGACTTCCCCAAGCGCAGCTACACGCTCGACTTCCCAGCCGGTCAGACCTTCGACGAGCCCCTGCTCGCGGCCGGCTTCTCCGGCCGACGCAAGGTGGTGTTGCTCAGCCCCTTCAATGACAGCTCATACCTGCGAGCGAGGCTGGGCTTCACCCTGTGGAGCCTCATGTCTCCCGACCACCTCCAGGTGAAGGCCTTCAGCGCGGTCGTCTACCTGGACGGGCGCTATCACGGGCTCTACACGGTGGTGGACCACGTCGACCGTCATTCGCTCTCCGCGCAGGGAATGGATGTCCAGGGAGAGCTCTTCAAGGCCGTGGCCCCCGACGCCAACTTCTCCTCGCGGGACGCATCCGGCAGGCCCAAGGCCTCACTGCGTCTGGGCTACGAGAAGAAGGAGGGCGAGCCCGAGGAGGGAGACGGGGCCTACGCCAGCATCGAGCAGCTCACCGCCTTCGTGGCGGATTCCCCCGCGGAGCGCTTCCGCGCGGAGCGCGGCGCCTGGATGCAGGTGGAGGACTACGAGGACTGGTGGATCCTCGCGCACCTGGCGGCCCTGTCCGACTCCGTGACGAAGAACGCCTACCATTTCCGCGCGCCAGGTCAGGCGCGGCGCTGGCGATACATCCCCTGGGACCTGGATGCGAGCTTCGGGCAGAACTGGGACACCACGCGACAGGCCCCGGACGTGATGGACTCCTTCACGGAGGAGAACCGCCTGTTCGCCCGGATGTTGGAGGACCCCGCCATCCGCCAACCCCTCCGCGAGCGACTCCACACGCTGCTGCACACCTCACTCCACCGGGACGTCGTCCAGGGGCTCATCGACACCTATGCCGCAGAGATCGACCGCGCGGCACGCAAGGATGAAGCCCACTGGGGCGAGGCCCATCGCCACTTCCCGCGATGGAACCAGCGCACGGACATCCTCGGCTTCGAGGACGAGGTGCAGTACCTCCACGCCTGGGTGGATGACCACTGGGCGCTCCTGGAAGAAGAGGTCCGCTAGACCACGAGCAACCTCCAAGCCGTTTCCCGCGCTCAAGCCAGGGGACGTCAAGCGCCCGGCCCCGGGTCGGATGATGCGTTGGATGCCGGGCAATACGCACTGGCGGTCATTTCCCAGCGCAACAGGGCCTGTTGCGGTGGATTGCCACTCTTCTCAGGTTTCAGCCAGACGAGAAGGTCACAGCAGCGCGATAGCTCAAGGGGGGAACATGAAGACAACGTCGATTCGCGAACTGGGGCGGCGGTGTGGTGGGTATGTGCTTGGGTTGTCGCTTGCCGTGGCCCTGCCTGGAGCGGCCATCGCCCAGGCACCAGGCGAGCTTCCCAATACGTACGCCCAGCGGAACCTGGTCTCCGACGGCAGCGTGAGCGCGGATCATCCGGATGCCCGTCTGATCAACAGCTGGGGGCTTGCCTTCAACCCGTTCGGCCCCGCCTGGGTCGCCGACAACGGGACGGGGGTGTCAACCCTCTATGACGGCGATGGGAACGCGCAGTCGCTCGTCGTCACCATTCCGGTGCCCACGGGAGCCACGGCTCCGTCGAGCCCCACGGGCGTCGTCTTCAACGGCTCCGAGGGCTTCGTGGTCGCCCAGGGAACCAACACGGGGCCTGCTCGCTTCATCTTCGTGACGGAGGAGGGCGTCGTGGCCGGCTGGTCTCCGCTGGCGGCCCCTGCCAATGCCATCCTGACGGTGGACAACTCCGGCAGTAACGCAATCTACAAGGGCGTCGCCCTGGCGAACAATGGCACCGCCGCCTATCTCTACGCGACCGACTTCCACAACGGGAAGGTGGATGTCTTTGACAGCAAGTTCGCGCCCGCCACGCTGAGCGGGAGCTTCACGGATCCGAACCTGCCGGCCGGCTTCGCGCCGTTCGGCATCCAGAACATCAACGGCGACCTCTACGTGAGCTATGCGCAGCAGGACGAGGAGCGCGAGGACGACGTGCACGGCGCGGGCCTGGGCTACGTCAACGTCTTCGATGCGAACGGGAACCTGATCCGCCGGCTCATCTCCGCGGGCAACCTGAACGCGCCGTGGGGCATGGCCGTGGCGCCGGCCAGCTTCGGGCGGTTCGCCGGGCGCCTGCTGGTGGGCAACTTCGGCGACGGCACCATCAACGCCTTCGACGTCGTGACGGGCACCCTGGATGCCCAGCTCCAGGGCACCAACGGGCAGCCGATCGTCATCGACGGCCTCTGGGCGCTCGGGTTCGGCAACGGCCTTCTGAACCAGCCCACCAACACGCTGTTCTTCACCGCGGGTCCGGCGGAGGAGAGCCAGGGCCTGTATGGCCGGCTGGACGTGGCCACCGCGAGCACGACCCGCGTCCCCTTCCGTCCCACGCGCTGAGCCGCGCGGTCGAAGCAGGGACCGGCTCAGGGATGCGCCCGGGGAGGCTTGCCCCGGGCGCATCCTCTATGTGCCTCCCGGCGTGCGCGGAACTCAGCCCTGTCGGGAGCCCCTCGGCCGTCTGCCGCGGGGGCTCTCGCCGGCGTACCGCCGGTACACGCGTCGAAAGGCAGCCGCGTCGGCGTAGCCCACCCGGGCGGCGACGTCATCGACCGAGTCCCGCGTCGTCTCCAGGAGGTGGGAGGCATGCGCCACGCGGACCCGCTGCACGAACTCGAGCGGCGTCATGCCCAGGCCGGCCTGGACCCGTCGCGCGAGCGTGCGCGAGGACGTGGCGGCGGCGCGGGCGAGCTCCTCCAGCGTCAACTGCCGGCCGAGGTTCGCGGTGATGAACCGCTCGACCGCGCTCAGCGCCGGGTCCGACACGCGCAGGTGCTCCATCACCATGTATCGGGACTGCGAAACGCGCTCGTCGAGCACGAGGTAGCGAGCCGCCAGGTGCGCCAGGGAGGGGCTCGCGACGCGCGCGACGATGGCCAGCATCAAGTCGGCGTGCGCGAAGGCCGAGCCCGCGGTGAGGACGCCGTCACTCTCGATGACCATCCGGTCCGCACGGACGGTGACCTGCGGGAAGCGGCGCACGAACGCGGGCACCAGCCACCAGGTCGTCGTCGCGTTCCGTCCCTCCAGGAGTCCCGCCGCCGCCAGGACGAAGGTCGCCGAGCACGATGCCGCGACCGTCGCCCCCTTCGCCGCCGCTCGCGCCAGCAGCTCCATGCCGCGCGCGGTGTCGGCGCGGGAGAGCAACTGTTCGATGGCGCGCTCGCTGGCCGCGGAGAGCCCGGGCACCAGCAGCACATCTCCCGCCTTCACGCTTCGCAGGCTGAGCGCTCCGTCCACGCAGACGGAGCGTCCCGTGCCGGAGCGGACCGGGCGGCCGTCCAGCGACACCACGCGTTGACGCAGTGGGTTCGCTCGTGGAACGCCCGGGACGAGGCCTGACTCCAACAGGCGCGTGGCCGTGTTGATCACGTCGAGGCCGACACCCAGCGGGCCCTCGGCCACGCCATCCAGCACGACATGCAAGATCATGTCTGGCAAGGGTAGACCGAAACCTGTCAACGTCGCCACTGGCCCGCCTGGGAGGACTTCCTGCATCGTCCCGGAATGACTTCTCCCGCCGACGATCCCCTGGATGACTTCGAGCGACGCACCATCACGCTTCAGTCGACCCCGCGCGCCGTCTACGTCGCCGGTCGAGGTCCCGCGGTCATCGTCATGGCCGAGATGCCAGGCATCAGTCCTCACGTCGCGCGCTTCGCACGCTGGGTCCGGGATGCCGGCTTCACGGTCTACATGCCGTCGTTGTTCGGGAGGGATGGGGCCTATCCGCAGGCGGAGGAGGGGCTCGCCGTGATGAAGCGGGCCTGCGTGAGCGCGGAGTTCCGCGCGTTCGCTGCGAATGCATCAAGCCCTGTGACGCAGTGGCTGCGTGCGCTCGCGAGCCTCGCGCACCAGGAATGCGGAGGGCCCGGCGTCGGCGCCATCGGCATGTGCTTCACCGGCAACTTCGCGCTCAGCCTGATGCTCGAGCCCGCGGTGCTGGCGCCCGTCCTGTGCCAGCCCTCGCTGCCGCTCGACCATCCGGGAGCGATTCAAATCGCCCCCGAGGAGGCCGCGGCCGTGAAGGAACGGCTCGAGCGTGAAGACCTGACGGTGCTCGCGTACCGCTTCGACGGAGATCGCTTTTGCACGGCACAGCGCTTCGCCGCCTACGCCGAAGCGCTGGGGCCTCGCTTCCACCCCAGGGTGCTGCCGTCGTCGGCCGCGAACCCCAGGCCCCCGCCCTTCTTCGAGCGGATCGTCGGCGGTGCTCACAGTGTCGTGACCGCGCACCTCATCGACGCGGACGGAGAGCCGACCCTCGCGGCGCGAGACGAGATCCTGTCCTTCTTCGCGCGGAGGCTTCGCCAGGAAGCAGCCCTGCGAGAAGCCACGGATGAGTCGCCGCTTTCGTGAGACAGGGGGGCGGTTACCGCCCCCCTTGAAAGCGTGTTGCTAATTAATGCAGTTGAGGAATCCGCCGGGGGTGAACACCGGGATGGAGCTCAGCGCGCCATCCGGAACCTCGCCGTCCGCAGTGGCGGTCACGGGCGACCGATACATGCCGGGGAGGGAGGAGTTGATAAACCCCAGAGAGTACACGGTGCTGCTCGAGCGCTCGCGCAGAAGAGCGCCACACCAGGGCTGGTCCGTGTTGTCGGCAAGCGTTCCCAAGGGGACGATCTTCACGCTGGACGCTCCCCCGTAGTAGGCGAGGTCCGCCGCATTGGTGATGGGGTACTTGGCGCCCGCGATATAAAGATAGATCTGGCTCGTCGTGCGCTCCTGGACCAGGACCTTGTAGGAGTAGTTGTAGAAAACATCACTCCAGCCGGCGTTCGGGATGTTGTTGACGGTCTTCCAGTCATCCCAGTAGTCCAGCTCCGTGGGACTCGGAATCCACCAGAACTTCTCTCCCACCACGACATAGATCGCGGCATAGCCAAGCTGGCGAAGCAGCGTGCCCTCCTGGGGAATCTCCGCATAGGAGTTGATGGTGGCCTGGGGCAGCACCACCGTGCTGGCGCCGGAATAATGGCTCCACTGCGCGGGAGGAATGAAGAACCGCGCTCCGCCCGCCACCACGTATCGGTTTGTCGTGTCCGAGCTGAGCAGAACGTAACCGTCCGGGATGGGCGCGTAGCCCGCGAGCGCCTGAGCGCCAAAGAGGCTCAGCCCCAGGGCGAGCCAACGAGGAAACATTGCGAGAAGCGAGACAACGCGCACGGATTCATCTCCATTCAAGGGTGGGTGCTGCCGAGCGGGCCGGTATCCGGTGGACACGGCGATTCCGCTGACAGCCGCTGGGGGCGGACAATGATTCGCACTCCCCAGGAGCTGACGTCGCCCCAGGCCGGTGGCGACGCCTTGAAAGGTAGAACAAACCAAACCCATGGAGCAACGTTTGTTTGTCTGGTGAACGCTATTGCCAGGATTTACACCGGCCCCCGGAAGCACATTGCACCAGCATTGGAGAAGTCCAGGGAAGGCGCCAAAACCAGGCGCACTCCCCGCGGCAACGACTGCGCTACTCCGCCACGCAGGTGAACACGGTGGCGTGGGGCTGGCGCAGGTAGGGCTCCCAATAGCTGGCGCCCATGGCGGTGACGCCCTCCGGGGAGACCTGCGGCTCGCGCCAGGTGATGTCGCGGAACCCTGCGTCCCGGAGGGCAGCCTCGTAGGTGGGCCGCGTCCAGTGGTACGCGACGAGCGTGAAGGGCAGCTCAGGAAGGACGCTGACCATGCGCACCTCGTCGCCCTCCTGGCCGCGGGAGTGGAGCTCGAAGCCAAAGGGCCGGTAGTAGCCGGAGTCGGCGAGCTGGAGGTCCGGGCTCATGCAGATGGAGACCAGCCTGTGCCCGGGCGCCAGTGCCCGGTGAAGAGTGCCGCACATCGACCGCAGGTCCTGACGGGTGGGCGCGTAGTGGAGCAGGTACGTCGCCACCACCACATCGAAGACGCCCAGGTCGCCCGCGCGGGCCGCGTCCTGGACGACGTACTCGATGCCCAGCGGGGCCTCGCGCTCCAGGTGGCGGGCGTAGTCGATCATCCCCTCGGACGCGTCCAGCCCGACGACCCTGTTCGCGCCGCGCTGCTTCAACCGCCGGCTGTAGAGCCCGGTGCCACAGGCCACGTCCAGCGCGGACACGAAGAATGCCTCCTGGATCATCATCTATTGCTGCGACGGCAGCGAATGCCGCAGCCCCACCTCGGCTGGCGTTTGCGTCAACTATTGCGCGTCCCACGACGGCGTCTGCTAACACCGGATTGCCCATGACATGGGGGCATCCAGTAGACAGTCCCCATGCCTCCACCGACCGACAGGCGCATCCATCCCATGACGGGGCTGGAGCGCATGCCCCGGACACGCGGCGCCGGCCCCGAGCGCGCGGGCTTCATCCAGTCGCTCCGGGACCTGTCGGTGACCGGCTCCTCGCCCGAGGTGACGCTCACCTACTTCCCGCCCCTCGAAGCACCTCCGCTCCGCGACAGGCTCCACCTGGACATCGGCCTCCGGCTGGGCCGCCACCTGCACGAACCCATGCACGGGCGGCTGCCCTACTTCTACGAGCTCCACGGCAACAGCGAGCCTGGCGCAACGCCAAACGAGGACCTGGTGCTGTATCTGGACCGGGAAATCGAGGTGGTCCTTCCCCCGACTGCACGGCGCCTCATGGCCTACGACAACGTCATCGTCCTGGGCCATGACTGGGAGATCCCCTTCTCCGTTCCGCGCATCACCACCCAGGCGATCCTCCGGCTCCACATTCACCGCTTCCAGCTCGAGGCCCAGGTTCCCCAATCGACCACCGATGCCTTCGGACTCCAGGCCCTGCCGCGGCAATGGCGCCAGATGGTCCCGGCCCAGGCAGCGGACGTGCTGCCCGTCGAGGTGACAGCGACCGAACGGTACCTGCCTACCGGCGTCCAGCTCGTGTTCTCCACCGCGACCACGTCGATGTCCGACGGGCGGGCCCTGCTCCCGCTCACGGTCACGCACCTCGCGACGCTCACGGTCACGTCATGGAACCCGGAGTACCCCGCGGGCTGGTGCTACCAGGTGTCGGAAGAGCCGGGCGCCCGCCGCCGCATGCGCGTGGAGCTCGTCGTGTCGCCACGGAATGTCCGGGTCCGGCTGGAGATCAACGCCCTCCTAGGCGGGCTCGCAGGCAACCTGGGCGACAGCGTCCAGCAGGCGGTCCTCCTGTCCTGGCTGGAGCGCTTCATCGACTTGCGGATGGGCAGCGCGGGACGCACCTCCGAGGTGCCCCGTCCCGGTGCGCGGCACCGGCTCTCCGTGGAGCCGGTCTCCAGCGGGGCGCTCCCATTCGGGCTCGAGGTCTCACACCTCCGGGATGAGCGCGTGGAGCAGTGGCTGGATACCGTCGAGTTGCTGCTGGGATTCGTTCCCATCGCCGGGGACCTGGTGGACCTGGGGGCGTTCGTGAAGGTCCTGCTCACCGGCGAGGACCTCCAGGGCCGGGAGGTGTCCCCGGATCAAATGGTCCTCTTCGCGCTCGCGCTGCTGCCCTCCGTTCCCTCCGCCGCGAGGCACCTCCAGGCCCATGTCGAGGCGGCTCGCGCGACGCTCCGCGAGGCCCACCTCACCCCCGCGAGCCTCCTGGAACGGCTGGAGGCCACCCGTCCCCGTCTCGCGAGCGCCCTGCGCGCGGGAAGCGGTGAGCAGGCACGGCGGGCGCTGTTGGAGAGCCGGCGGGCACGCCACGTCATCGACCACGGACAGCTCCGGGACGTGCTGCTGCTGGAGAGGAGGACCCCATGAGCGCCGAGAGCCTGGTCCGAAGGCTGATGCGCGCCATCATCCAGGAGCCCTCGACCCGGGCCCGGTGCTTCGCCGGGGACTCCCGGTCCCTACGGCAGCTCGAGCGGGGAGCGGACGCGTACGAAGTCATCGCCCAGTCGCCGGCCCTCCGGAGACTGGTGACGCGGCACTTCGGTGAGGCGGCCGGCGAGGAGATTCTCGCCGCAAGCCTGCGATGGCAGGTGGACGCACGGCAGGCGGAGGCCTACCTCGAGCTCCTGATGGATGGCGCGGTACTCGGAACGCACGAAGCGCTCGTCGCGGCGAAACGGGGAGGCCCGCTGGGGCGTATCCTGGAAAGCGACCACCTCATCGAGCAGCGGCTGCACCGCATGATTCGCGATGGTCCGGTGGGCCATACCGTGCGCAGCCCGGAGTACGCGCTGCCGTCCGGCGACGCGCAGCGCGCGCTGGAGCGCGACTGGGGGGCGGAGCACCTCGCCGAAACCCGGTTGATGCAGGACGCGCTCGCGATCCTCGTGCCGGCGAACGAGGTGGTCCACTACCGCATGACCCGGAAGCTCCGCGAGCTCACGCGTGGCGCCTCACGCCCTGGCCTCCCGGACCTGGCAAGCCTCCCGTCCGTCGCCCCCTGGTACTACATCCATCAGGGCGTCGGCTCGAAGACGGCGCGGATGCGCGAGCTGCTGCCGTGGCGCCTGGAGGGGGCGTACTCGTATCAGGAGATGCTCGACGCCACCCGCTGGGTGCTCTGCCACGAGTTCAACCTGTCGCCCGTCCTGGAAGAGGCCATCCGCGAGGACATGGTCGAATCCATCGTCTACGCCATCCAGCATGACGACGAAGCCGCGGAGCTCCTCCTGCCGTCGCTGCCGGGTCCCCGGATCCGCACCCCGGACTCGGATCGCCTCGAAGGGGCGGTGCGCGACGCCCTGCGCCTGACGCCGCTGGACGCGAGCCGGTTCGCTCGGGCCCGCTGGAACTACCTTCCCCCCATCGTTGGACCGGTGGAGCAGGCCGCGGAAGCAGAGCTCGAGCTCAGACGCCTCCTGGAGGGGGAGGCGTCACCTCCCATCGAGGGAGGCTTGCGTCCTCGCGAAGGCTGACCAGCGAGGTGGGAACCCGAACCTCCCAGGGCTCGCCGACCGGCACCGGACGGCCGTAGTCCCGGTCGGTGGCCGCGCGCAGCTCCTCGGAGATGGCCAGGAAGTCATCGTCCCCCATCACCACCCCATCCCCGCCAAACACACGCCCCGTGCGCTTGAAGTGTTCGAGCGCGGCGGCGAAGCCATTTCGCACCGGAACCACGACGCGCGCACCACCGGCCCGCAGGAACTCCGTGAAGGCGGGGTCGGCCCCCAGTGGCATGCGCACCCGTTCCTCCCACGTGGACTTGCGCCCCCAGAAGTACGGATAGGCGACGTACTGCAGGTTCTCCCATTCGAAGGCCTGCTCGAAGAAGCGGACATAGGGCCCCTGCTCCGCCGCGCTCGCCAGTGCGACCTGGGGCCGCATCGCGCCGTCCGTCTCCACGGCGCCAAACGCATCGAAGTGCTGCGCGGTGGCGATGCTGATGCATGCCTTCTTGAGCTCATCCATGAGCAGCCGGTGCGCCTCCTCCGCGCCCCGCTCGGGGAGCTTCACGCCCCGGGCCACGGAGCGGGCCGCCAGTGCGTCCTCATAGGCCCGGACCTGACGTTCATGGGCGGCCCGGATGGCGGAATAGGTCCTGAGCCGCCAGGCCTCGTGTTCGCGCGCGGTCGGCCGGCAGAACACATGCACGGTCACCAGGACGTTGCGCGGAGCAATGCCGATGGTGCCGACCTTCAACGCGCCTGCGTATGCGACTCCATCCTCGGTGCCGAGCAGGCGCTCCTGGACCCCGGAGTTCTCCGTGAAGTCGAAGATGTGGGGCCCGACGGTGCAGAAGAACTGCCCGCCATGATGCAGGGCCACCACCTTGCAGGCCACGGCCTCCCACCCCTCCCCCACCTCGATCTCCGCCTGCTGGGCGAGCCCCGCGGGGCGGTTCTCCTCGTCGAGGTCCTCGTGGGTGAAGGAGCACGTCCTGATGACCCAGTCGGGCGGGGGCGGCTCCACGTCCGCGGTAGCGCCATGGTCGGCCGCGTGGCGTTGATACGTCACGTCGGCGATATCATCGGGGCGGAGCGTGAACACGTCCGGCTCCTTCAGGCCCGAGACCGCCGCCAGGTCCTCCTTCAAGGCGCGCAGCAGGTAGGCCCCGGGCTCTGGCACGTCAAACTCATACATCTCCCGGAGGCCGTAGTTGTAGGTCCGGGCTTCGTAGCACTTGGTCACGAACTGATACATGCCCCGGCGCGGTGTCGCCTCCGGGTTGGTGAGGGTATGGCTGTTGCGCTCCTCCACCTCCTCGGTGGTCCGCGTGCTGCGCAGGGTCCGGACCTTCTCCTCCAACCGCGACACGCTCTTCTGGACGACCTCCCGCCCGACCTGGGAGGCGGTCTTCCTGGAGCGCTCACTGGCGGATTCGTAGCCTGCCTCCGCGTTCGCCTCGACCTCGACGACAGGCCCGTAGCTGGCCTTGACCCGCAGCCCGGCGCGCACCGAGAACTCCTCCCGCACGGTCTCCGAGACCTCGGAGGAGAGCTCGAACCGGTCGGTGGCCCCGAACTCCTTCTCCTCGGCCTCGTTGCGCTCCTTCTCCTCCGAATAGAACTCCTCGACCGTCCGGCGCCGCCGGTGTTCACGAACCCGGGTCTCCCCGGGCATGACGTTCTCGATATGGGCGAGGTCCGCCTCCACGTAACCCTTCAGCTCCTGCCGGACGACGAGCAGCTCACCGACCCCGAGCCTGCGAAGCATTCCCACCGAGCGTGGAAGCTCAGGGGTGGGGGGAGAAACAGGCACGTGGAACACCCCACCCCGCAGGACCCACCGCCCCAGCAGCTCCGGAGAGAAGCGCAGCAACTGCTGGGTCCGCGCGTGACGCAGCTCCCCCTGGAGCCTGGGGACGGAGTCCGTTTTCGGCTCGAGTCCAAGCTCCGCGAGCACGGTGGAGGTGGCCCCGCTCAGCGAGGCGATGCCACTGGGAGAAAGCCGGAGACTGGCCAGGGAAGTCGGCGAGGTGACGCGAATCACCTCCCCCTTCCGGGGCGGAAGCCGCGGCGCCGCCACCACCGTGAATGACGAGACCGGCAGGCGGGCCAGTTCCGCGAGCGCGAGCGCGATGCGTCCGACCTTCCCAACCTCCACCGTGGGGATGGGCTCCGGGGCTGGCGCGGGTGGCGTATCCGTCAGGACAGGCGGGGCCCCGGACGCGAGGCCCGGGGGAAAACGGAGCGGCGCGAAGAGAAGGGCCATCACGGCGGCGTCGGGGAGCGAGGGCTCCGCCGCCAGGCGCCGGATGAGCCGCATCAACCGAAGGCACCGCGCCAGCCTGCCGGCGTCCCCTGGGACGGGTGTCCGGGAGAGTCCATGGACGAGGAGCCAATCACAGAGCCACGCCTCCACGGCGGCCCACTCCGGGCGTGACACATCCTTCGCGCGATCCGGATAGTGGGCATCCAGCAGCTTACGGGAGACGAGCGAGGACACGGGACGATGCCGCAGGAGCGCGGCGTCCAGGGTCTGCACCCGGGTCGCGATGGTGAGGAACTCCTTCGAGTCCTGGGGAGCTCCGTCAGGCGAGTCCTGGAAATGGCGCAGGGCGGTTTCGATCGCCTTGGCATTCCCACCGGCCTTCGCGAGCGAGGCCTGGAGCACGGTCTGCGCGGCGAGTTCGGTGGTCTCTCCACGGTGCGGCTCGGCGGCGCGGAGCACGACGAAGCGAAAGAGTTCTTCCTTCATGGGAACGGAACCTCTCCATCCGCGATCACATGGCCACGAACCGTCCACGAAGCTTTGAGAGCTGGGGCCGCGAATGACAAGCAGGTCCGGCACCCCGAACATCCGGCAGCTCGGAAGTATCAAAGGCCGGACCTTGGTCCTGACCTTTCAGGCAGCCCGCTTCGCCTGGCGCATCATCCCTCTACGATGAACGTGGTGGAGTCCACGCCGGTGTTCCCGGTGGCGGGGTCGTACGCGGTCACCGTGACTTCGTATGCGCCCTGCTGCTGTACGGAGAGCTCTGCCTCGAAGGTGCTGGTCTTCCCGGCGTACTTCAGGGGGACCTGGGTGAGCGGCTTTCCGTTGTGCTTCACCGTGGCCTGCAACTCATACCGACTGGAGTCCCAGAGCCCCTTGGGCTCGGTCGGGCAGCCACACATGAGGGTGAGATTGGCGCGAAGAGGAACGGTGAGCTGCTTGTCTTTCGAGAGCTTGATGAACTCGTGAGCGGATGGCGTCAGCACATCCACCACGAAGCCAGGCAGCTCCAGGATGAGGCCATCGCCCTCGAGGTGCTTGCCGGGCAGCAGCCAGAGCTGGGTCGTGCTGGTCGCGAGCGCCTGCCGCTGCGCAAGAGGCCCGGACACCTCCACCGTCACCAGCCGCGGCTCGGCGATGTCCAGGGTGGCCGTGAACTTCGCGGAGGACTCATCCGCGAGTAGCGCTCCCCGCACCTGTGGCTGCTTCATCAGCGTCTGGGTGTTGCCTGTCGAGCCGGCGGTGACGCCGCTGGCCAGCACCTGGCCGGTCTGACCATCCCGGAGCACGACTCGCACGCCCCCCATGGACGTCCCGATGAACTTGCCGTCCCGGGCGCGAGCCCTCACGACCAGTCGTGTCTCCGAGGCAAGAGCTGTCGTGGAGAAGAACAGCAGGGTCCAGAGGCAGGCTTTGATGATGCTTCGCGAGTTCATGATGTCTTGTACTCCAGCGCAAGTAGCGACTTCCGTTGTTTCGGATCCAGCCGTTCAATGGCATAGCGCAGGGTGTCCCGTTGCATCCTGGAGATGTTCTCCTGGATGAACGCCACCACCGCCTCCCGGTGGTGCTCCGCCGCCACCTTCAGCAGCCACCCCACGCTCTTCTGCACATACGGCTCTGGGTCCGATAGCAACCGGTGTGCATTTCCGAGAATCACATCGAGGGGCAGCATGTAGCTGGAGGAGCGAATCCTGCGGCTCACGAATTTCACGAGCGCGACGTTCGCCGCCCTCCGGCACCAGGGGGAACGGGATCCGGTCCAGTGCTGGATTCGGGTGAGTGCGGGCGTCCGGGTGAGGAAGAACGGGTAGAGCACCGTCAGACACAGGTCGTCGCACTGGGCCCAATTCCAGACGGAGTGCTCCAGCCAGAACCGGAAGCGGTCCAGCAGCGACTCGTCGAACGAGCGCCCGACGGCCTTGCGGACCACGGCGAACCCCAGGAGCACCTCCTCGTGGTGGTTCGCCTGGGCGAGCAGTTCCTCGGTCACCGCCAGGCGGTCCTCGGGCGACAGGCCCCGCTCCTTGGCGAACGCATCTGCGATGCGCCGCACCTCCGCGTTGGGGACCCCAAGGGCTCGGATGTCCGTGGGGAAGTAGCGGCGCGTCGCCTCGGCGAGGCGAGGGTCACTCCGCGCCTTCAGGGTGCGGCGAAGCTCTTCGGTCATGGCAGGGAGCGCGCTCATCGCGCCGCCATCCTGCACCAGTTGCTGGAGATTCAGGTCCACGGCCGGCCGGGCCCTGACGAAGAGCCTGGCAACCCGTACTGGATTGCCAGGCTCTTTCACTGTGGAGACAGAGGGAACCGACTCACGTCCTCCGGGTTGGGAAGGGATAGATGAAGTGCGGCACGACGTCACCCCGGTGCCGGACGAACAGCGGCCCCCAGGCGGGGTTCCGGTCGTGCATCTGTTTGAGCATGCGCACCATCCGGTCGAAGATCTTGCGCACGTCGGCCTGCTCGGACAGGCCGGCGACGACGCCGGCCGCCACGACGTGCGCGGCGTAGATTCCGGTCGAGAGCTCCTCCGTGAGGTTGCCCACGCCCGTCGCGAGCCGGCGCCTCAGTTGCTGCACCCGCTGCTCGTCCTGGTTCCGCCAGTTCTGGATCCACGCGAGCGACTGCCCTTCGAGCGCCTTCGCACGATGGGTCATGATGGCGTCCGCGACCACGTCCGCCGACAGACGCGCCTGCTCGGGCGTCACGCGCTGGGTGCCCAACCGGAGCTCCGCGGGGTTCAGGTCCTTGTCCACCTCGTCGAAGATGACCTGGGCCCAGGCCTCCGCCTGGCTGAAGCGCAGGCGCTTCACGACACTCCCGGCGAGGTAGCCCCGGACGATGTCGGCGGGGTGTGGATCCGACGAGCCTCCCACGTTCCTCAGGCGCCCGGCCCCGCCGAACGCGGAGTCCAGCCCCCGGAAGTATCCGATGAGGCCGATGCCCGCGGCAGGCCCCATGTTGAGGATGCCGAGCACGTCCGCGCCCGTCTCGTCGATGCGCCGGGCCCAGTAGTTCGCCAGGAGAGAGAGGCCCTGCTTCTGGAGGCGGTCGTAGACCACGGAGGACAGCTCCTCCGCGAGCCCGGTGTCGGCGTGGAGGATGTCGTGCCCGCCGACTTCGTGTCCGAGCGCGGCCCACGCGAGCAGGCCCGCGCGGCCCTGCGAGGGCGGGAGGTTGACGATGCCGCACTCCAGCCCCAGGACGGAGAAGGTCGCGTCCACCGGCCACGTGTACGGCCCGAAGTCCGGGTTCCCCCACTTCACCAGCGGCGCGAGCGTGCCCTGGTCCGGTGGATGAACGCCCCGGCGATCCTCCGCGCTGAGGAAGCCGTCGTACAGGTCGCTGACCACCTCCTCGAACGCATCCGTGGCGATGCGCTGGTACCCCTCCCCGTTCTGGAGGATGGCGTGTGCCGCGTCCATCAGGAGCCCGGCCTCGGACTCACGCCGTGGGTCGCGCACCAGCGTGTCGGCGAACCCCTGGGGGCCGATCCGATCCAACGTCTTCAGGTAGGGCACGAGGACCGCGTCGCGGTAGAGCGGAGGCAGCGTGGCCCGCGCCGCCTCGAGCCGGCCGCGCAGCTGGTGATAGTCGGTGGGCTCTGGCGGGCCCGGGTCCGTGTCCTGCGCCGCCAGCACCACTTCGCGGATGCAGGCAGGCAGGTTCCGGATGTCCACGGCCGGCGCTGCTGCTCCGGGGCCTCGCGCTGAGGCCTTCGCGGCAGGTGACTCCTCCAAGAGGGCCTCCTCCGACGGACGCCCCCGAACACGCTTCGCGGCGCTGCGCGGCAGGGTGCCCCCTCCCCGCCGGACCTTCCGAGTGACCACTTGCCTCGCCATGCGGACCTCCCCTGTGTTGCAACGGAAGGTGCGTCTGCCGCCCGCGCGAACCATGGGCTGGCGGGGCACGCGAGATGGTGGCGCCGCGCCACTGCCCGGGACTTCGGGCCGGGTCGGCGCCACCGTCCCGGGCACCTCATGCGTCGGAGGAGCGCGATAGCCCGTCCGCTGTCAGTTGCCGCGGTAGGTGGTGTTGAGGATGCCGATGCCCGCGCCTTCCACATACAGGCTGACGGGCGTGCCCTGGGTGGCGGCCTGGGTGGCGCGCTCGAACAGGCCCAGGCGCTCGGCCTCGCTGTACTCGTAGCCGCCGGACGAGGCGCCCGAGCCCAGGTAGTAGTAGTTGCCGACGAAGCTCCCAGAGCAGTTCGCCCCGGTGTTCATCTGCACGACCACGTAGCCCTGGCCGTAGGTGAGGTTGGGCTGCCGGGTGTACGTCGCCGCGCAGACGTAGCCATTCACGGTGATGGGGGACGCCGCCAGGGCCGTGCTGGCAAATCCGACCGACATCATCACCGCCGCAACAACGATGGACGCTCGCTTCATGGTGTTGTCCCCTTATGCCGTTGGCTGAGGCCTCCGCGCCCGGGATGGGCGTGGGGCTCCGGAAAGCGTTTCTGCATTTCCGCTCGAAGCAACGTGCGGGACGGTTTTTCCCCCTCACCTCTTTTTCACGTTCGAGGGTGTGTACCGCACCGGCTCGTGGAGACACCGGGTGGGGGAGGGAATCGAACCCTCGTCCGAAAGCCGTCGGCTCTTCGACCCTGCGCGCCCTCCAGTGAGCGGCGGGGAAAGCCCCGCCGCCACCTCATGCACCCGAGCCGGTGGGCTTCAGGGGGTATACAGGTCCGCCGCCCGCAGCTCGCTATTGGTTTCGAGGGCGCGGAATCCCCCCAGGGCGAGCACCTTGCCATTGGCCAGCAGCGTCGCCGTGTGCTCCAAGCGCTGTTGGACCATGGAGCCGGCGGCGCTCCAGGTGCCCGTGGCCGGGTCATACAGCTCCGCCGTCGCCAGGGCGGCGCCAACGGTGCAGCATCCCCCCGTGACGAGCACCTTGCCCGTGTTGAGCAGCGTCGCCGTGTGGGAGTGGCGCGGCGCGGACATGGAGCCGGTGGCGCTCCAGGTGCCCGTGGCCGGGTCATACAGCTCCGCCGTCGCCAGGGTGCCATTGCCCCCGCCCCCCGTGACGAGCACCTTGCCATTGGGCAGCAGCGTCGCCGCGTGATAGCCGCGCACCGAGATCATGGAGCCGGTGGCGCTCCAGGTGCCCGTGGCCGGGTCATACAGCTCCGCCGTCGCCTGGTAGCTGACGTTGTTGGTCCCCCCCGTGACGAGCACCTTGCCATTGGGCAGCAGCGTCGCCGTATGGACATCGCGCGGGACGGCCATGGAGCCGCTCGAGGCCCAGGTGCCCGTGGCCGGGTCGTACAGCTCCGTCATCGACGTAAGGCCACTGGAGTTCCATCCCCCCGCGGCAAGCACCTTGCCATTGGAGAGCACCGTCGCCGTGTGCTGGTAGCGCGGGGAGAACATGGAGCCGGAGGTGCTCCAGTTGCTCGTGGCCGGGTCGTACAGCAGCGACGCCGCCGCATAGCCCATGCTGTTGGTTCCCCCCGAGACCAGCACCTTGCCATTGCCCAGCAGGACCGCCGCATGTCCGGAGCGATCCGAAGGCATGGAGCTGACGGAGCTCCAGGTGCCCGCGGTCGGGTCGTACAGCTCCGAGTACGCCATGTGGCCAACGATGTTGTTGCGTCCCCCCGAGACCAGCACCTTGCCATTGCCCAGCAGGACCGCCGTGTGATCAGTGCGGGCGTTGGACATGGAGTTCGCCGCGGCCCAGAAGGCCGAGGGGCACGCCGGCAGTCCCGTCACCGTGAAGCTCTGGGTCGCCTTCAGGCCCAGGGTGTTGCTCACCGTGGCGACGAGGGTCGGGGTGACGCCCGTGTTGAGACACGAGGGCGCCGTCCAGGTGAGGATGCTGCCGCTGGGCCCGGTGCTCGGGGTGCCGCTCGTGCCCACGTTGGCCGCCCAGGTGAAGCTCAGGGCCAGGCCCGCGGGATCCGTGGCGTTCACCTCGAAGGTGAGCACCTGGCCGGCCGTGGCCGTCTGGCTCGACTGGGCGGCGCGCGTCATCGTCGGCGGCGCACGCACGACGGCGTCCTTGGACACGCACAGCATCAGGCTGCCCGTGTTCTGTCCCCCGCGGCCGTCCTTCACCACCACGTTCAGCTGGCAGTTGTTGCACGCCCCCGTGGGCAGGGCCGAGGGCGTGAAGGTCGCGGTGGCGGTGCTCGCGCCCGTGAAGCTGCCCGCGCAGGTGGCGCTCCACTGATAGCTGAGCGGGTCACCGTCCGCGTCGGTGGCCGAGGTGGACAGCGCTGTCTGCGCGCCCACGTTCAGATAGGACTGGGTGGACGTCAGGGTCACCACCCTGGGCGCGACGTTGAACTCCGCCCTCACGGTGCTCGCGCCACTGCCCGCGGAGACATTCAAGGTCAGGTTCACCGACAGGGTCGCGCCGCGCGAGTCGCTCACCGTGAGCACCAGGGTCACCGGGGCCTGCACGGTGGGTGCCGTCCAGGTGGTATTGGCCGAGGTGGGCGCGGAGAAGCTGCCCGAGGGAGCCGCCCAGGAGAAGCTCACGGTGTCCCCCGCGTTGGGATCATGGGCCGTGGCCGTCAGGGTGACGCTGCCCCCCGGGGCCACGGTGGTGGGCGTGGCCAACAGGGAGTCGAGGATGGGCGCCTCGTTGGTGAAGGGCGGTGGGACGGAGACATCCTGCAGGGTGAGGGTCACCAGCCCCGTGGCGCCGGCGGTGACGGTGACGTTCTCGACGCGCCCCTCGTAGCGCAGGGTGTTGGACGAGGTGAAGGCCTGCGCCACGAAGGTGCGCTGGAGACCCGCGGGAATGTCACTGATGACTCCGCTCCACGCGCCGCTGGTGAGCACCAGGTCCTTGGAGAGCGAGACCATGTCCGCGCCGGAGACGGTGACGGTGACGCGCGAGACGTCCCCGGGCACGACCGCGGCGGTGTAGACGGTCAGCTGCATCGCACCCGACCCGGACACGCTGGTGGGGGGCTCGGAGTCACAGCCGGCGAGCAACGCCAGCATGAGCGGGAGGACTGCGGACAAACGCAGTGAAGACACGGGATTTCCTTGTCTGCCGTAAGAAGGCTGCACGCGGCATGAAGCAGCGGGCACTGTAGCGCAACGGTGTGATGGCACCTTCCGGGTTGACTCCAGCTAGGAGCCCCTCTGCCCGGGGTACGGGGCAGGCGTGTGTCTGCTGGAGATGAATGGCTTCTGCGTCGGCCCGGCGTGCGGCTCATGGGCTAACCGCCAGCGTCCCTCACCTCCCGCTCTGCTCCCGCCCGCTACGCCCAAGAGGGCTCCTGTCCTTCCCATGCTCCGCGTGTCCATCGTTCCGTGAGGCCATGCCACACGTGAATGCATGGTCTCCCACTCCGTGGCTGCGAGTCCGCGAGGAGGAACCATGACGGAGACACTGGAAGTCGTCCCACGGGAGCCAGAGGAAGGCGCGGCGGCCCTCCTGCGTTCCTGGCAGCTGACGAGGGCGCTGCTGCAGGAGCTGTCCCCCAGGGACCTGCGCACGGGGCGCTGGTTCACCCAGCTGCTGTCCATCTACCTGCGGCACTACGACACGCACCGGCTGCACGCGATCGCCGCAGCGAAGGGGACGGGCGCTGACACCACCGAAACCCTCATCCGGCAGGCCTGCGAGGCGGCCTTCCTCACCGGCGCGGGGAGTGGCTCGGTCACCACCGGCATCACCGCGGCCTCGGCGGACGCGGGCGTCGCCGGGTTGATGGTGGCCCTTCCCGCATCGGGGATTGTCGTCACGGCGGAGATGATCGTGCAGGCCCTCATCCACCTGCGGCTGGCGTGCGACCTGGCCAGCGCCTTCCACCTCCACTTCGACCCGGAGGACCCCGCGGATTTCTCGCGACTCTACGCCCTCCTCCGTGGCGGGAAGCACGACGAGGAAGAGGACCCGCTCGGCCTGGAGCGCGTGGAGCACCTCGCGCAAGCGAAGGCGACCGACCTGGGCGAAGACCTGGGGGCGAAGCTGCTGGGTGACAGCGTGGCGCGCAACATCGTGCCCTTCCTGAACGTGGTGACGTCCTCCGTGGACAACTGGCGGCGCACCCGGCGACTGGGCGACTCCATGCTGCGCTACGTGCGGCTGCGCCGCGCGCTGGAGGACGCCGACGCGGCCCTGCGCAAGGTGGCGCCGCGCAACGAGAGCCTGCTGCTGGAGAGCGCGTGGTTCCTCTTCGTCTCCGACGGCCGCCTCCGCGAGGAGGAGTCCGCCGTGCTCACCCACGAGCTCTCCCGGCTCACCCCGGCGCGGCGCCGGGAGACGCTGGTGCGCTTCGTGGACGATGAGTCCGAGTGGCTCCAACGCCTGAGCTCGGCACCGGCCAGCGCGCGTGAAGTCCTCCAGGAGTCCTTGAACGCGCTCGCCGCCGCGGACCTCGCCGTGACCGAACCCGAGCGGGCCCTGCTTCAAAAGGCCGCGCAGGCCCTCCACACCTCCCTGGACAGCGGGCACCTGGAAACGCTGGTGCGGCGCTACCGCGAGGAGGGGGTGGCCCACGCGCCCAAGGCCCCGGCCGCCGTGCCACGCGCATACCCGGCGGCGCGGGAACAGGAGACGCCTGCGCGCATTCACTGAGGTCCCCTCCCCGCCCCTCCAGGCCTTGAAAAGGAGCTCTGTCGTTTCAGGAGTTCTGCCGGACCTGCACGGTGATCGCGCGGCGACGAGCCGCCACGTCGTGGCTGGGGGCATCCGTGACATCACCCGGTAGGCCCTCGCCTGGCGTTGCAGTCGGAGGTAGTTTGCAGGAGGGCTGGTTGCACCCGAGTTTGCCGGCTCGGGGTTGGCCTCGAAGAGCCAGGAGTGGTGCCTCTAGCGCTCCTGGCCCTTCGCTTCCGCGAACACATCCTCTGGGCGGCAGGCGCGACGGAAGCCATCAGCCAGGGAGGTCGGTAGAACCGACACCCTCGGCGCTCGTGCCCGCGCGTGCGATGTCCGCGCCGTGCCCACCCACGACAAGACGAAGACGCAGCGGGAGCGGCGCCGCACGCCAGCAGGCACCACGGTGCGCAGGGTGAATGGCTTTCCGATGAGCGCAGCGACGAGGTCCACTTCGAATACATTTGTTCTCGATTGCTGCGCGATGATCCTGCGCCACCTCTGCTCTGACATTTATTAGGCGCTGCGAATCTTACGAGAGTGCTAGAGACGCCGAGGGGGCAGCGGTTCGACTACACCAAAGTCTTCTTCAACCAACAGTGCTCTCACTTAGCACTTGACTATGCCGCGTCAGCCTAATTCGAAAGGGCAGCGCATGGTCAAACCGTTCACGAAGGCGGTTCAGGCCCGAAGGCCTACTTCTCCCGAATGGATCAGCACGCTGCAGCTCCGTAGCATCACCGGCCGAGTCACGCGTCCAGGCGGCTCTAGCTGGAACACTACCGCTAGAGCTAAGAGCGCACGCAGGCTTGGAAAAACCGGCTACGGCGACTTGGTGTCCGCGATAAGCGCGGAGAAATGGCATCCACCTTGCTTTCCTCATCCTTGGCTGCGGCCTCGTACTCCGTACGTCGTCTCCGTCTTCGCGTTATCAGGAGCTGTCAGGCGCGGAGGGAGGTACCGTAGTCAACCCACCCCTCGATGCGAGAAGGCGCACCCGTGACATTCTCCGAGAGGACGAGTAGCTTTCCCTCAGCGCCATAAGGTGCGGTCTTGGGAGAAAGATGGAACGCGGCGAGTTCTTGCGAAGCTGGCGAGCAGACACGGGCTTCTCGGCCGGGAAGGTCGCGCAGTTGGCGCAATTGCCGGAATCGACTGTTGAGGGAATCGAATCTGGGGCGCACGACCCCTCATTCGAGGAGTTGGACGCACTCGCGGGTGTGCTCGGGTTGCGGGCCGACGAAATCTACGACGATCACATCTCTGAGTCAGCTCCCCGAGAGGGCATTCGCCTTCTAATGAAGAGCGCGGTTGCATACCGCCCCAGCGAAGCGGTTCGTCTGCGCATGCTTGAGGCGGCGGCTGCGGCTCGCGACCTGTTGGATCTCCAGTCGGAACTTCGTCCGTCACGCGGAGGCTTTGAAAGGTTCGCAAGCCGACCTCTTGCCTCTACTGCTGACGCGCCATTCAAGCTCGGCGACGAACTCGCACGCGAGGTTCGCAAGCAACTCGTAATCCAAGGGCCCATCATATCGATGCGCGACCTAGCGCAAGAGACCCTTGGAATTCCGATTATTGCAGCAGAGCTTTCCGCGGATGGGCCCGACGCATTCTCGGTCTATGCGCCCGGTCGCCGAGCAGCAATCATTCTGAATCTTCAAGGCAAAAACACTCACCCGCTTGTGCGCCGGTTTTCCATCGCGCATGAAGTGGGGCATGTCCTATTTGATCGACCTGGAATGGGTGCTTTCGGCGTGGCTTGTAAAGTCGATCCAGGGCGTGGGCTCGATATAGAATCCCGTGCGAATGCATTCGCAATGCGATTGCTCCTGCCACACACGCAAATCACCCAACTTAGCAGTGAAATTCTGAAGCCAGCGATCTTCCGCAAAACAATGGAGATGTGGGGAGTACATTTCAGCGCACTCCAATTGTACGCAGAGAAGGTTCTGAATCTTAGTCGTGACGAGGCAAAACATCGACTTCCTGATGTAGATCGCTCCAGCCCTAACCAATGGGCAATGGCGGAAGAACTCGCGGAGGAACGCCGCGGACTTGGGCAAGTCCCCGTGCCTCGTCGAGGGGCACTCGCGAGGCTTGTTCTGAATCTGGTACGGAAGGACCAGATTTCACACGCTCGAGCGAGGGAACTCCTAAGTATAAACGGAGTGGCCTCGATTGAGGAACTCGCAGCGGAGGCGGATGTTTCGCTGGATGGAGAGTGATTGGTGTCGAGCACAACGGCGTTTCTGCTCGATGCTGATTCCATCATCCATCTCCACTCTCTAGGACTAATAGAGTCGCTCTGCTCGGCCCTTCAAGCAAAACAGATCGAAGCTCACTGCACTCGCTACGTATGGGAACATGAACTCTCAACCCTTCAGGCAGTGCGAGCCCGCTTAACGGCTGCGGGGCTTCAAGTTCACACACTGCAGCCCCAAAGCCCTGCAGGTAAGGCATTCAAACAACTATTGAAAGAGCGTGGGAACCCAGGTCGCAACAGCAAAGGTGAGCATGAACTCATCGCCTTCGCCCAGCATGAACCGGTTTCGATCACGCTTGTTGCACGTGACGATGGCGCGCGAAAGGTAGCCTCCAGCTACCGCATCTCAGCCATCGACATCGCAACATTTATCTGTGAGCTAATGGCCTTGGGCGCGCTTACTGAAAGCGCTGCGCGAGAGGCAACATCTTGCTGGGACAACCCACAGGCCGGGAATGGGCGGCCAAAGGGCTATGCCGGTTTTGATTCTCTTTTAACAAGTTGGCGCTCAAGACGCGCTTAGGCCTGAGTGCAGACTGCCAAGGCACGATTCCCTTCCGCTGTCGGCAATTCACAGCCTATTCATATTTTCACTCTTCGAGGTCTCACTCCTCGGACAACCAACTATGCCCACGCTTGGTGTTCTAATGGGATGCGGGCAACCCACCACGCTTGCAAGCGGTTGGGCATAGCGGCGTTCGGATTGTGGCACATGTAAAGGCACGACCGGATCCACCAGCAGCGGCACGGGATAGCCGCGCACGGCGGCATCCACCTTCACGGCCTGCTCCAGGCGTTCACGAACAGCCTCTGGCAGCGCATCAAGCTTCGCTCGGACGGAAGCATCACAGGTGGATGGGGCAGAGGTCATCGTACGGCGTCACGTTGCTCACGGTGGCTCCCGGCCAAAGAAAAAGCCTGGCAACCCGTACTGGATTGCCAGGCTCTTTCACTGTGGAGGCGGAGGGAATCGAACCCTCGTCCGAAAGCCGTCGGCTCTTCGACCCTACGTGCGTAGTCCGCGATTTGCTACGTCACCAGGGCTCCCACGGACGGGATACCTGATGCCGGTCCTGGAAAGATCTCGTCACCTCGGGCCCAGGCACCCTTGGCGACCAGTCCGCATTATGACGGCCCATCCCCACCCCACGGACCGAGAGCAGGGGGACCGCGCACTAGAGACTGCTAATTAGGCAGCCAGCGCGAGCTCAACGTTGTCGTTGGCTTTTGTGATGTTGTCGGAAGTTTTACGAGCACCCAACAAGCTCGGCACGCGTCTCGAACGTCATTGCCCCCGTCGAAGCCAGGTCGCCCCCGGTTCGATGTACGTCATGCGGCCCCATCTGCTCCGCACCCGTCCTACATTAACCGCTGAACGCCCTCCGTCAATCCTCCTGAGGCCACGGCGGTCGCTCCTGCAACATCCCCTCCCCTGCCTGCCCCCCAGGCAGCCCCTTCCTTTCCGGAGTCCCTCCATGCAGGCGTACGAGCTCCACACCCCCACCGGCGCCTCCAGCTGGACCCTCGTGGAGGCGCCCCAGGCCCAACCGGGCCCCGGCCAGGCGCTCGTCCGCATCCACGCCGTCTCCCTCAACTACCGCGACCTCATCATCGCCCGCGGCACCTACCCCGGCCTCAAGCTCCCCCTCATCCCCTGCTCCGACGGCGCCGGCGAGGTCGTCGCCGTGGGCTCCGGTGTCACCCGCGTGAAGGTCGGCGACCGCGTGGCCCCCACCTTCTTCCAGGTCTGGACCGACGGTGAGCGCACCCCGGAGAAGGTCGCCCACGCGCTCGGAGGAAGCGTCCCCGGCGTCCTCGCGGAATACGTCTGCCTGGACGCCGAAGGGCTGGTGCTCCTGCCGGACTGGCTCTCCTACGAGGAGGGCTCCACCCTCCCCTGCGCCGCCGTCACCGCCTGGAACGCGCTCGTCCCCCAGGGCGGCCTCAAGCGCGGGCAGACCGTGCTCGCGCAGGGCACCGGCGGCGTGTCCATCTTCGCCCTCCAGTTCGCCCACCTCTTCGGGGCGCGCGTCCTCATCACCTCCAGCCAGGACGACAAGCTCCAGCGCGCGAAACAGTTGGGCGCACAGGGGCTCATCAACTACCGCCAGACGCCGGACTGGGAGGAGGCCGTGCTCACGCTCACCGGCAACCAGGGCGTGGACCATGTGCTGGAGGTCGGCGGCGCGGGCACGCTGCCCCGCTCCATCGCGGCCACCAAGGAGGGCGGCCACATCGCGCTCATCGGCCTGCTCACCGGCGCTCCCGGCAAGCCGGACACCACCGCCACCAGCGCCAGACACCTGCGCGTCGTCAGCACCTACGTCGGCAGCCGCGAGATGTTCGAGGACATGCTCGAGGCCATGTCCCAGGAGAAGACCCGGCCCGTCATCGACCGCGTCTTCCCCTTCGCCCAGGCTCGCGAAGCGCTGCAGTACATGGAGTCCGGCGGCCACTTCGGAAAGATTGTCATCACCCTGTGAGGCATGGCTCTGGCGCGCAGGTGACATGCGCCGTCAGAAAGCCGCCCACCCAGGGCCTACCTCCGGCGTAACGTCCCGCGCGTTCCCAGCACCGAAAGGGTCCGCGCATGCGCCGCCTGTTGCCCCTCCTGCTGCTGCTCCTGATGCCGGTGCTCCCGGCGTCCGCGCAGCAGCCTCCTGACGCCACCCGCTTCTTCCCCTACACGCTCAACACCACGATCCTGCCCAACGGGCTCACCGTGGTGCGCGTGCCGTTCAACTCGCCCGGCATCGTCGCGTACGTCACCGCCGTGCGCGTGGGTTCGCGCAACGAGGTGGAGCCCGGCCGCACCGGCTTCGCCCACTTCTTCGAACACATGATGTTCAAGGGGACGAAGGCGAACCCGGAGGGCCAGCGCGAGCGCATCCTCGGCGGCTTCGGCTTCGACGACAACGCGTTCACCACCGACGACATCACCGTGTACCAGGTGTACGGCCCCACCGCCGGCCTGGAGAAGCTCATCGCGCTGGAGGCCGACCGCTTCCAGAACCTGGAGTACTCCGAGCCGGCCTTCCAGACGGAGGCGCTCGCCGTCCTGGGCGAGTACCACAAGAACGCCGCGGGCCCGGACCTCAAGCTGGAGGAGGCGCTGGCGAAGACGGCCTTCACCCGCCACACGTACCAGCACACCACGCTGGGCTTCTACGAAGACATCAAGGCCATGCCCCAGGCGTACGCGTACAGCCGCTCGTTCTTCGAGCGCTGGTACACGCCCGCCAACACCACCCTCTTCATCGTCGGTGACTTCAACGACGCGCAGGTGGTCTCCCAGGTGACCAAGGCCTACGGCGGATGGCAGCGCCAGCCCACCAGCGTCATCATCCCCACCGAGCCCCCGCAGACGAAGCAGCGCACCGTCCACGTGGACTGGCCGCAGCCCACCCAGCCTCGCCACGTGCTCGCGTGGCACACGCCCGCTGCTCGCGCGGACACGCCCGACGCCGCCATCCAGACCATCCTCGCCGAGTACCTCGTGGGAGACACCAGCCCCGCGTACAAGGAGCTGGTGCTGGAGAAGCAGTACGTCGAGTCGCTGAACGTCTACACCACGCCGCACCGCGACCCGTACCTGTTCCCCATCGACGCCACCTTGCAGGACGAGAAGTTCCGCGCCGACGTGGACGCCGTGCTGCGCCGCGAGGTGACGGCCCTGTCCGGCGGCCCGGTGGACGCCGTGCGCCTGAGGGCCATCCAGGACCACCTGCGCTACGGACTGCTGATGGACCTGGAGACGCCGCGCGACGTGGCCATCGACCTGGCCCTCTACGCGGGCGTGATGGGCCGCCCCGATGCGCTCGCCAGCTATCTGAAACAGCTGGGCAGCGTGACGCCGCAGCAGCTCACCCTGTTCGCGAGGAAGTACCTCGAGGACAAGAACCTCACCGTCCTCACCCTCACCCCCAAGGCCGTCGCCGCCGGAGGGACGCCGTGATGAAGACCCGCGCTACCGTGTCGCTCGTCCTGGCCGCCGCGCTGTCGCTCGCCGCCTGCGCCCACCACAAGCCCCCCCATGAGGAACCGCCCCCGACGCCGCAGCCCGAACCGGGCTCCGTGCCCGCGGTGCCGCTGAACGAGCCGCCGCCGATGCACCTCGTGGTGCAGGCCCGGGCGGACACGCCCCTCGTCAGCCTGCGGCTCGTCTTCCACACGGGCTCCATCGACGACCCGAAGGGCAAGGAGGGCCTCACCGCCCTCACCGCGAAGCTGATGGCGGAGGGCGGCACGCAGCAGCTCACCGCCGCGCAGCTGCTGGAAGCGCTCTACCCCATGGCCGCCGAGCTCAAGGTCTTCACCGACAAGGAGATGACCACCCTCTCCGGCCGCGTCCACCAGGACTTCCTGCCCTCGTTCCTGCTGCTCTTCACGGACACGCTGCTCCAGCCGCGCTTCGACCCTGCGGAGTTCGAGCGCCTGCGCGCCAACGCGCTCAATGCCGTGCGCAACGGCCTGCGCAGTGAAGACGACGAGACGCTCGGCAAGGTGGGCCTGGACGCGCTCATCTACGCGGGGCACCCGTACGCCCACTACACCGGTGGCACCGTGCAGGGGCTCCAGTCCATCACGCTGGAAGACGTGAAGGCGCACGCGCGCCGCGTCTTCACGCAGGACCGGCTCGTCATCGGGCTCGCGGGTCCGGTGGACGCGAACCTCCAGCAGACCATGACCTCGCGCCTGAGCGCGCTGCCCGCCAAGGGCGCGCCCCGGGTGGAGCTGCCCACCGTGAAGTCCTCCGCGGGGCGCACGCTCATCCTCCAGAAGCCCACGCTCTCCACCGCCGTGAGCATGGGCTTCGTCACGCCGATGCGCCGGGGTGACCCGGACTTCTTCCCCGTGGCGTTCGCGCTGTCGAACCTGGGCGAGCACCGCCAGTTCATCGGCGTGCTCTTCAACGAGCTTCGCGAGCAGCGCGGCCTCAACTACGGCGACTACGCCTACGCCGAGCACTTCATCGAGGACCGGGGCAACGGCACCTTCAACCGCACCAACCTGGTGCGCACCCAGCAGGACGTGTCCATCTGGCTGCGCCCCGTGGTGCCCGCCAACGCCGTGTTCGCCACCCGCGGCGCGGTGTTCTTCCTGGAGCGCATGTCGAAGGAGCCGCTCACCCCGGAGCGCTTCAACCTGGTGCGCGGCTTCCTCCAGGGCTACACGCGCCTGTGGGAGCAGACCGACCAGCGACGGCTGGGCTTCGCCATCGACTCGCTCTACTACGGCACGCCCCACTTCCTGGACGCCTACCGCTCCGCGCTGACGACGATGACGCCGGAGTCCGTGCAGGCCGCCGTCAAACGGCAGCTCTCCCCGGAGAAGCTGGCGCTCGTCTACGTCACGGAGGACGCGCAGGGACTGGCGGAGAAGCTGAAGTCCGGCGCGCCTTCGCCCATCACCTACGCGTCACCCAAGCCACCGGAGCTGCTCAAGCTGGATGAGCTCATCATCCAGCAGAAGCTGCCGGTGCGCCCGGACGCCGTCCAGATCGTCCCAGCGTCGGGGTTCATGGAGCGCTGACGTCCGCGCGCCCTTCCGGCGCTCAGGGGCTTTCCGGCAACGCCGTCCACACGCCGCGGAAGCGCTTGAGCGCCGGATCCTTCTGGCGCTTGCACTCCACGCCGTCCACCTGGACGGTGCCGTCGTCGCTGAGCAGCAGGATGTCCTCCGACGTGTCGGGCGTGAAGAACGCCTCCGGGTTCACGCCCGACAGGTCCACCGACGTCACCGGCACTGGCGCATCGTCCCCGCCCTTCCAGGTGAACAGCCGCGACTTCGCCTCGGAGGCGGTGGCCCCCGCCATGATGAGGTAGCGCCCCCGCCACGACGACAGCGAGCGGATGCCCAGCCCGCCCAGCTCCAGCAGCCGGGGCTCCCCGAAGCGCGCGGTCGCGCCGTCGCGCACCACCGCCTCCGGGTTCAGGAGCGGCACCACCAGCGCCTTGCCTTGCGTCAGCGGACTGCGGAAACCAATCAGCATCCCGGGCGCGTCCAGCATCGCCGTCATGCCTTCGATGTTGAGCCCACCGGGCTCCTTGGGCGGCAGCGGCTCCGCCTGCGCGAGCCCGTACGGCGCGAGCCTCGCGTCCGCGAGCAGGTCCTCCAGGAGCTGCGTGTACGGCTGCCCGACGACCTGCACGTGCTCGGGGTCTTCCACGCCGGTGGCGAAGAAGCGCAGGCGCGCGGGCTGCTTCTTTCCGGCGCTGTTGCGGCCATGCGACGTGAGCCAGAAGGCCAGGTTGCCCAGCCGCGAGCCCGCTTCGATGTCCGTCTCCGGCGGCTTCTTCTTCACCGGCAAATCGAGCGACGGCGTCAGGTCCACCGTGCGCAGCGGACGGCCGCCCTTCCGCGCATCGTAGACGCGCAGGATGTTGTCCTCGTCGTCCGCCACCACGAACAGGCCCTGGCCCAGCTCCACCGCGCCGGACGCGTCACAGCTGCCTTCGAAGACGACCGTGTTCGCGGGCGCGGCGGGCAGCGCGTCTCGCCGCACGTTCGCCTCGCGGGTGCCACAGCCCGCCACCAGGACACATCCCCACAGGAGCCACCGTTTCATGGCCCTTCTTCTCGCCGCTCACACCGCGTCGTGCGCGCCGGGAAACCGGAGGCCCTCCGCGAAATGTGTCTTAAGCAACAAGACACACGGCGGATCCGAAGGGCTCGGCATTTGTAGAAATGGCATGGGGCTGTAGCTCACGCACCCAGGGGATGGGGTTTTCTTCCGGTGGCGGGAGGTGGGTGCTAAGAGCCTCAGGATGCAATGCCCCGACTCCGAACCTTCGTGGAGCCGGTCCGCGTGCGGCGCGGCCCTGCGACTCGCGGTCCTGGGCCTGCTGCTCACCACGGCAGCGGCCCATGCTCAGCCTGACCCCTTCTCCCGAGGCTTCGACGCCGTCCCGGTGAAACCCACGGCCGCGCAGGACAGCGGCATTGGCCTGGAAGGCGCCACCGTGGAACCGGTGGGCAGCTACCGGGGCGCGCTGCTCTTCGACTTCAACTGGCGCATCCTCGCGCTGAAGCTGGGTGACGAGAAGCTGGGGAACCTGCTGCCGTACCGGCTGGACGCGCACCTGCTCTTCTCCTACCAGCTGCTGGAGCGGTTGGAGCTGGGCGTGGACCTGCCCGTCACGCTCCTGCAGGGCGACAACTTCTCGCTCCTGGGGGACGCGCTGAACTCGCCGGACTTCCCCGGCGCCGCGGGCGTCAGCGGCACCACGCTGGGCGACATCCGCGTGCTGCCGCGCGTGAGCCTCTTGAACCCGAACCACTTCCCGTTGGGGCTCGCGCTCGTCACGGAAGTGCGGCTGCCCACCGGCAGCGCGCAGAGCTTCACGGGTGAGAGCGGCGTGGTGTTCGCCCCGCGCCTGGCCCTGGAGAAGCGGCTGGGGCCCGTGCGCGTGCTGGGCAACGCGGGCGTGCTGGTGCGCCCCGCGGCGCAGTACCTCAACCTGCGCGTGGACGACGAGCTGACGCTGGGCGCGGGCGGCATCGTGGACCTGCCGGACATCAGCCGGCTGCGCGAGGTGAAGGCCACCGCGGAAATGCACCTGCGCACGCCGCTGGCGCGCCCCTTCAACTTCGACCAGGCGGATTCGCTCAAGTCGCCGTGGGAGCTGCTGGTGGGCGCCCGCGCGAAGGTGTGGGGCGACTGGGGCGTGGAGCTGGACGTGGGCCGCGGCCTCAACGTCACCACCGGCTACGGCCGTGAGGCCCTGCGGGTCATGCTGGCGCTGCGCTACGACAAGACCTTCAAGGACGAGGGCCCAGACTCCGACGGCGACGGCGTGCCCGACGTGCGCGACCGCTGCCCCACGCAGCCCGAGGACAAGGACGACTTCGAGGACTTCGACGGCTGCCCGGATCCGGACAACGACGGCGACGGCGTGGCGGACGGCGAGGACGCGTGCCCCAACAAGCCCGGCCCGAAGGAAAGCAAGGGCTGCCCGGTGGAGCCGGACAAGGACACCGACGGCGACGGCGTCATGGACCCGCTGGACAAGTGCATCACGGTACCCGGCCCGAAGGACTTCGACGGCTGCCCGGACACGGACTACGACGAGATTCCGGACGGCGAGGACGACTGCCCCGACGTGGCCGGCCCGCCGGAGAACAACGGCTGCCCGTACGACGCTCCGCCCTACGTGGTGGTGGAGTCGGACCGCATCCGCATCAAGGGCAACATCCTGTTCGAGACGGGCTCCGCGGTCATCCAGAAGCAGTCGTACCCGCTGCTGGACGAGGTGGCGACGGTGCTCACCAAGAACCCGACGCTGGGGCCCGTGCAGATTGAAGGGCACACGGACAACAAGGGTTCGCGTGCGCTCAACATGGACCTGTCCAACCGGCGCGCGAAGTCGGTGCTCGAGTACCTGACGAAGAAGGGCATCGACCGCAAGCGCCTCACGTCGCAGGGCTTCGGGTTCGACCGGCCCATCGCCACCAACGACACGGCGCTCGGCCGCGCGAAGAACCGGCGCGTGGACTTCAAGCTCGTGAAGTCGGAGATCGAATCCGGCCCGAAGGAGACCATCGTCCCCCACGGCCAGCCGCCGCCGCCCGGCACCGAGCCGGTCCCCGGACCGGGGGCGCCGCCCGCGACTCCCGCACCTGGCGCGGGCACGACGCCGGCGGGCAAGAAGTAACCAGGGCTTGGGACGGCCCGGAGCACGGGCCGTCCCGCGCCTTTCAGGCGTCCGGGTTGCCGTCGATGCCCAGGGCCTCTTTCGCGAAGCGGGCCATTCGCTCGACGAGCTTCTTGTTGTTGTCCAGGACGCTCTGCCCCGCGCGGTTCGTCACGGCCTCCAGCCGCTCGCCGCAGCGCAGGTCCAGGCAGAGGTTCGTGCCCACCCGGCGCTTCGAGTTGGCATCCGTGGTGAGCAGTCCCACGTCCGCTCCGGTGGAGGTGTGGCACCACTCACACATGTGGGGCGACGCCGGGTCCCCCTGCTGATCCCTGCGGAAGGCGATGCCCGTGGGCCGCTTGCTGCCGGGGGCGGTGAACACCAGGAAGACGCGCACGCCGTAGGGGTCCACCCACGCGAGGTAGTCCCGCACGAAGAGCGGGAACCGGGTGTCCTTCGGCAGCTCGACGAACTTGCGGTCCCGGGGGCGGAACGCGTCCAGGAACTCTTTCTCGGTCTCGATGAGGAACATGGGTGGCTGGATAATCTAACGCGCCCTCCGGTTCCTGGCCGCCCTCCCCCCGCCCTGGCGGCCTGTCAGGGCGGCAGGCACTCGAACCTACGCATCCGAGCCGGGCGCGTACCCCAACGCTTCGCTCGCGAAGCGCGCCATGCGTTCAATCAACTGCGCGGTGTCGTCCTGGAGGCTGCGACCGGACCGGTCCGCCTGCGCCTCCAGCCGCTCACCGCAGCGCAGGTCCAGGCAGAGGTTCACGCCCACCCGGCGCTTCGAATCCACATCCGTGGTGAGCAGGCCGATCTCCGCATCGGTGGACGTCCGGCACCAGTCACACATCTTGGGCGCCAACGCCGGGTCTCCCTGCTGGTCCCTGCGGAAGGCGATGCCCGTGGCCTGCTTGCCCCCGGGGGCGACGAACACCAGGAAGACGCGCACCCCATACGGATCCACCCACGAAAGGTAGTTCCGCACGAAGAGCGGGAGCTGGGTGCCCTTGGGCAGTTCGACGTGCTTGCGATCCCTGGAGCGGAACGCACGCAGCAACTCTTTCTCTGACTCGATTCGGAACATGGCGTGCTCTGACGGACTGCCTTCAAGAACATCCTGAACGTGCTTCAGCCTGAGTTTGGCCAACCCCCGCGGACACTGGGTTGGAATCACCACCGTATCCAGCTTGGCGGGCCACTCACGTTCCGAGGACCCCCATGCACATTTCCCTACGGATCCTGCTGCCCCTGCTGGTCATCGGGCTGGGAGGTATCGCCTGTGGCGATGGTGCCTCCTCCACCAACCAACCGCCCACCGTGAGCGACACCGTCTCCGCGCCCACGGCCCTGGTCGCGGGAACGACCGGCACCCTGACCGTCACCGCGAGCGATCCTGACGGAGACCCGCTGACCTACACGTGGATGCAGGTCGACCCCTCCCCCCAGGGCACCTGGGTGGGCGGCACCCACGGCGAGAGCGCGCAGTGGTACTCGCCCGTCGTGGGCACGGAGACCGCGTTCACCTTCCACGTGAGCGTCTCGGATGGCGTGAACCCGCCCGTGGTGCGGACCGTCACCCTGCCCGTGTCGGTGCCCCGCTATGGCGCGGACGTCCAATCGCTGTGGAACTCCGGGCAGTGCACGAACTGCCACGGCAAGGCCGGCAACCTGAGCCTGGCCTCGACCAGCAGCCACGCGAGCCTGGTCAACGTCACCGCCAGGGCCTGCGGCACCCTCCAGCGCGTCATGCCCGGCGACCCGGACAACTCGGCGCTCGTGCGCAAGATGGAGGGCACGGCGTGCGGCGACCGCATGCCCACGGGCAAGCCGGAGTACTTCGACCAGCACCCGGGCCTGAACGTCCTGGTCCGCTCGTGGATCCTCGCGGGCGCGGCCAACGACTGACGGCAGGGACACCGCGGGCTCGCGCCCGTTCCAGCCGGGGCATAGGCTCGCGGTCGTGGCCGCGAACCCGCCCCTGCTGGACGACATGGTCCTCTTCGCGGAGGTGGTGGCGACGGCCAGCATCACCTCCGCGGCGGAGCGCCTGGGCCTGCGCAAGTCCACGGTGAGCCGCCGGCTGGCCGCCCTGGAGGAGCGCCTGGGCATCCGGCTGCTCGAGCGCAACACGCGCAGGCTCCGTCTCACGGAAGCGGGCCGCGAGTACCACGCGCACTGCGCGCGGCTCGTCGCCGAGGCCCGCGAGGTGAACGCGGCGGTGAGCGAGTCGCGCGGCACGCCCCAGGGCACGCTGCGCATCGCCACGCTGTCGCTGCTGGGCGAGCTGCTCACGCCCGTCATCGCGGAGCTGCTGCTGCACCATCCCCGGCTGCGCGTGGAGGTGTCGCTCGCGCAGACGCACGTGGACCTCATCGCGGAGGAGTACGACCTGGCGCTGCGCACCGGGCCGCTCGCGGACTCGTCGCTGATGGCGCGCAGGCTCGGGCGCCTGCGCACGGGCTACTACGCCAGCCCGCACTACTTGAGCCGCCACGGCACGCCCCGCACGCCCGAAGCGCTGACGACCCATGAGTGCATCCTCCTGGCCGAGTCCGGCACCGACGAGGTGTGGTTCTTCGGCGAAGGCCGGAGCGCGCGCACCGTGCCGGTGACAGGCCGCCTGCGCGTGCCGAGCGAGCGCGCGGGCCAGGCGGCGGCGCGAGCGGGGCTGGGCATCGTGCGGCTCGCGGCGTCACTGGTGGCGGACGACGTGCGCGCCGGGCTGCTCGTCCCCGTGCTGGAAGCGGACACGCCCCCGGGCCTGCCCATCTTCGCCGTCTACCCGAGCAGCCGGCAGCTGCCCCTCAAGGTGCGCGCCTTCCTGAAGCTGCTGTCCGCGCGCGGCGCCGCGCTCCCGTGGGAGGAGGAATAGGGCTCCTCGCGGAACAATGCGTCCCGCCAGGGGCGCTCGTCGGCGCCGCGGGCCGCGATTACATCCCGTGTGCACGAGGCGCGGAAGGCCCCTGGGGCGAGCGCCCTTCACCCAAGGACAGGGCACATGGCTGGCGACGTCATCGAGCTGGGAGACGCGGAGTTCCAACGCGAGGTGCTGGAGTCGAACGAGCCGGTGCTGGTGGACTTCACCGCCACCTGGTGCCCGCCGTGCCGGGTCCTCGCGCCGGTCATCGACTCGCTAGCCGCCGAGTACAAGGGCCGGATGAAGATGGCCAAGCTCAACGTGGACGACCATCCGAGGACGCCCGAGCAGTACGGCATCCGCGCCATGCCCACCCTGCTGTTCTTCAAGGGCGGGAAGGTGGTGAAGCAGGTCGTGGGCGCCGTGCCCAGGGCGAAGCTGGAGGAGGCCGTGCGCCAGGTGCTCTGACGCTTGGCCCTAGCGCTTGAGGGCGCGCTCGATGCGGCGGCGCAGGCCGTCCTCGGACAGCATGCCGCGCTGCGCGTCGATGACCTTGCCGTCCCGGTCCAGGAAGTAGAGCGTGGGCAGCGCATTCACCTGGAATGCGCGCGCCACGTTGTCGTCCGCGTAGACGACGTACGGCCGCAGGTCCGGCTGGAAGCGCTGGAGGAAGTAGTCCACCTCCTGCGACGCCGTGGAGCCCTCGTCCCGGCTGGCCGCCACGAAGACGAGCCCCTGGGACTCGTACTCCTTGGCCAGCTTCACCAGATACGGCATCTCCTCGCGGCACGGCGGGCACCACGTGGCCCAGAAGTCGAGCATCACCACGCTCCCCTTCAGGTCCGACAGCGCGAGCGAGCCGCCCTCGTGCTTCGTCAGCTGGAAGGTCGGCGGCGACACGCCGTCCGGTACCAGCCGCGCCCGCTGCGCCTCGCGCACGCCCAGGAACGCCAGCGCCGCCAGCCCCAGCACCGCCACCACGGACAGCGCCGTCTTGGCCTTGTCCCCGCGCGCGCCCGGCGGCGGCGTCCCTTCCGTCCCAGCCTGCTGTGTCATCCGCGTTCCTTCCGTGTCAGGCGGCCGTGCACCCGCGTCAGGGCCCAGCGCACCCCGGCCCGAACTCGCGGCCGGCGCACCACCCACGCCGCCAGCGGAGGGCCCCAATAATAGTATCCGTCGATGAACCCCTGACCGAGCCGGCTCTTCCTGAGCACGTCGTCGCGGAAGGCCCGGAAGGCCACCAGCTCCGGCGCGCCCTCGCCAAAGGCCGCCGTCACCACGAAGCACGACGACGCGGGGCTCACCCACATCAGCTTGCCGTTGGTGAGGTTCACCACGACCTTCAGCTCCCGCTGCTCTGTGTAGAGGAAGGCCAGGAGGTCGCGCCGCGCGGCGGGGAACTCCTGTCCGCCCGCCTCCTCGAAGTCGATGCGCGTGGTGACGGTGCTGCCCACCTCATCCACCGTGAAGAGGTAGCGCTTGGAGCTGCGCCGGTGCTCCACCTCCAGCCCCTTCAATTCACCGAAGTAGGCCAGGAAGGGCACCCGGCACGCCGGGCAGACGAAGCGGTGGTAGGCGTGCGTCGGGATGAAGGCGTAGTCCCCCATGCGCTTGCAGCCCGTGTTGGGGCACACCAGCTTCACGGTCGCCTGGGCCGCGTTGCGAGGGTCGTAGCGCGACAGGCCCGAGCCCTTGTCGAACACCGGCGCCGGCCGCGGCGGCTGGCCCACCATCTGCCGCGTGGGGTGCGCGGCCCGCTCCAGCTCCTGGGCCTTCCGCCACGCCAGCTCCGCCGCCTCCAGCCGGCCATCCGCGGTGTGCACCAGCGCTTCGGCATGCGCGCGCAGGGCCGCCACCAGGCGGTCCACCAGCGGCGACACCGCCGGCTCGCGCGCCACCGCGAAGGCCTCCGCCAGCACCCGCTCCATCTCTGGAAGCAGCGCCTGGGCCGCCTTGCGAGACGGGTCCTCCGCCCGCCGGTACACCGGGGGCTCCGGAAGTTTCGCGAACAACGCCGAGGCCTGGGCCCGCACGCGCTCCAGCGCCGCGTCCCCCCGCCCCACGTCCAATCCCGCCGCCCGCGTCTGGGCGGCCCTGATGAGTTCTTCGGGCTGCAAGCGCCTGGACCTTAAGGGGCCCCAGGCCCCCTGTCAGCGACTGAGGAGCGACAGGTCAGGAAACTCGCCATGTGCCCCGCGCCGATGTAAGACGACGTAGGAGGATGTGAATCATGGGCGTGTTGAAGTTCCTGGTCTGGACGACCTGCGCGGTGGGTCTGGGCGTCTTCCTGGCTCGGGGCAACGTGGATGGCCGTTCTCCGCTGGAGCACATGGAGCGCACCTGGAAGCGCACGGTGAACCCTTCCACCCTGGACAAGGTGAAGGGCGGCGTGGAGGACGCGATGGAGAGCGCGAAGGGCGCCGTGTCCCAGAAGTCCGCCAACGCGGCGGGCCCGCGCGAGCGCATCACCGCCGAGGACCGGGCGGCCATCAACGACATCATCGCCAAGAAGAAGTAGGCGCCGAAGCAGGCGACGCCTCCCCGCGGGGCCGGTTGCTGATCGCCGCCCTCCCCCTTCCGCCCTCTCCCCCCCGTGCCTAGGTTGCGCCGGGGCATTGGGTTGGACGGTGGTGGGAAGGCGGGGCCCATGGGTTGGACGCGGTTCGGGGGCGGCATCAAGTTGGCGGTGCTGGCGTGCGCGCTGGGGACAGCGGGCAGCGCCGGGGCCCGCACGCCCGGGAAGTTGTGGCTGGAGTCGCAGAACCGCGCCGTCTCCCGGCAGCACTCCAACCTCAGTGAAGTGGCCCGCAAGGCGATGCCGGCCGTGGTGTCCATCACCACGCGCCAGGACCTCGCGGAGGTGGCTCCGGGCGAGGAGCCCCAGCGCGGCATCGGCTCCGGCTTCATCATCCATCCGGACGGCTACATCCTCACCAGCGCGCACGTGGTGGACGGGGCCTCGGAGGTCACCATCTCCATCCGCAGCGCCAACGGCTACGTGGAGGAGTTCCCCGCCACGGTGGTGGGCGAGGACGAGCGCACGGACTGCGCGCTCCTCAAGGTGGACGCGCCCCGGAAGCTGCCGGTGCTGAAGCTCGCGTCCGCGTCCCATGTGGGCATCGCGGACTGGGTGGTCGTCATCGGCAACCCGTTCGGGCTGGCGCACTCCGTGACGGTGGGCGTGGTGAGCTACGTGGGCCGCACGGACGTGACGCCCAACGGTCGCGACGGCGACTTCGACTACCTGCAGATGGACGCCTCCATCAACCCGGGCAACTCCGGCGGGCCGGTGCTCGACTTGCACGGCGACGTGGTGGCGGTGGCCAACGCCGTCAACGTGTCCGGCCAGGGCATCGGGTTCGCCATCCCCATCGACATCGCGAAGACGGTGATTCCGCAGCTCAAGGCCCACGGGCGCATGCGCCGCGGGTGGATGGGCATCAGCGTGCAGGACTTCTCCCCGGAGGTGGCGCAGGCCTTCAACCTGAACCCGCGCGGCCGGGGCGTGGTGGTGACGGACGTGGTGGAGGACGGCCCGGCGGCCCGCGCGGGCCTGCGCACCGGGGACGTCATCCTGAACATGGACCGGCTGTCCGTGGAGCGGGCGCACACCCTGCGCTGGCAGGTGGCCGCGCGAGGCGTGGGCCAGCGCATCCGGCTCAACCTGCGCCGGCTGGGCCGCCCCATGACGCTGAAGGTGAAGCTGGAGGACCTGCCCCTGGTGGAGTCGCCGCCGTCCACGCTGGCCTCGGGTGGCACACCGGGCGAGCGCGCCGCCGGTGCCCGCTCCGTGCTGGAGGAGCTGCTCTCCCCGGTGCCGCGCACCCAGTCCGGCCGCTCCGGGGGCATTCCCAAGGCCGATGAAGGCCTGGCTGCCCCCTGACGGATGGGGCCTTCAGGGCCCTGGCGGGCTTCCAGGCTCCTTGCGTTCCGCGAAACCCGGCGATACACCGTCCGCCTTCACATCGTGGCGGATCCACCCACAGGTGGCGTCACGGGTCTTCAAGCATCGTTTCGCAGGAGAATCCGTACCATGGCCGAGGCCACCCAGACGACGAAGCTCACCCATTGGCCGCGCACCGCCAAGGGCGGCGGCAAGAAGGCGTGCACCGTGGAGGGCTGCAAGCGCCCCTACCGTGCCAAGAGCTACTGCTTCTTCCACTTCAAGAAGTGGCGCCAGGGCGAGCTGCCCCACACGCGCTACCGCGTGTGCTCCAAGCCGGAGTGCCGCGCCAAGGTCGGCCCCAAGGCCGGTCTGTGCGAGAAGCACTTCGCCGAGACCTACAAGAAGGACGCGGCGGCTTAAGTCGCCCCGGCTGTTCGCGTGGCGCCGGCCCCCCGCTCACTCGCGGGAGGTCCCCGGCGCCACCGCGCGGCCCAGGTGCTTGAAGGCGTTGAGCCACAGCTCCGCCTCTCGCTGGGTCAGCCGCGCACGCATCAACGTCCGCTCCAACTCGTGCAGCACATGCTCCGGCGCCTGCGGGTTGAGGAAGTCCGCCGCCAGCATCGCCGCGCGCATGCGCCCGCTCAGCGCGTTGAGCGTCCCCAGCCGCGCGCCGGCCTCCTCTTCCTGGGGCAGCGCGGGCTCGGACGTGAGCCCCTGCCGGTGGCAGAGGTACAGGAGCACCGCGGAGGACTGCGCCAGGTTCATGGACGGCTGCACGTCCGACGTGGGGATGACGAGCAGGTCCTGGCAGTGGGTGAGGTCCTCGTCGGACAGCCCGCGCTGCTCCCCGCCGAACAGGAGCGCCACCCGCCCCCGCGTGCTCTCCTCCGCCAGCCGCCGCGCCGCGTCCTCCGGCGTCAGCGGGGTGCGCTTCTCCACCTGGGTGCGCGACGTGGTGCCCACCACGTACACGCAGTCCTCCAGGGCCTCCTGGAGGGTGGGTGTGACGCGCATGCCCGAAAGGATGTGGCCGCCCTTCACGGCCATCTTCTCCGCCAGACTGAAGTCCTGGACCACGGGTTCCGAGAGGACGAGACGTTCGAAACCGAAGTTCGCCATGACCCGGCAGACAGCCCCCAGGTTGTCGGGTGAACGGGTCTGATGAAGGACGACAGTCAGCTCCGCACCTGGACGCATGCACCGGAGTTTAGCTGGTGGTGCGTCGGCGTGATCGGTATATTCCCGTTGATGCGTCGCTGGGTCCCTGGCCTGCTCCTGTCGCTGTCCCTGCTCACCACCGCGTGCGACGGGACGGGTGCGCCCGTGCGCTCCTCGCTCACGGCGCGGCAGGCGCTGAGCAGCTCGCCAGAGGTGGTGGAGTTCGAGTCCCCGGCCGTCCGCCTGGAGCTCTTCCGGGACATCGCCCGCCAGTCGGAGCAGCAGGCCGGGCAGTCCGCGCAGGGCGTGGCGCTCTTCCCCATCATCCAGGGCAACGAGTTCGTCGCGGCGCCGGGCTTCGAGCCCCGCGCGGACCTGCTCCAGCCGCCGGACGCGGGCAGCGGCCTCCAGTTCGTCTTCGACGCGCGGACGGGCGACCGTTGGCCGGAGGACCGGCGGGAGAGCCTGCAGGGCCTGTCGGAGCGCGAGGCCGCGGAGCTGGTGGCGCGCACGCTGCTGGGGCTGTGGGGCATCCAGCCGGAGGGCGCGGTGCGGGTGGACCGGGCCGCGGGCGCGCCGTATGCGGTCGCCTACGTGGACGGCATCCTGCGGATCAACCCGGCGTTCCTCTATCTGGCAACAGCCTACGGTCCTGCTTCCATGACGGCGGGCCTCCAGTAGAGTCGCGCGCCTCATGAGCTGGCCCCGCTCCCGCCGCCTTCCGGCGGTCAGTGGCCGGGGCCGCGAGGCGCCTCCGACGTGAACACCTCCGCCCTCCACGCGCAACTCACCCACACGCTTCGCCAGACGGACCTGCCGTCGCTCGGCACGCCCTACAAGGGCAAGGTTCGCGACACGTACCGCAAGGGCGACACGCTCATCCTCGTGACGAGCGACCGCCTCTCCGCGTTCGACCACGTGCTCACCACCATCCCCTTCAAGGGCGAGGTGCTCAACCGCCTGGCGGCCTTCTGGTTCGACCGCACGAAGCACATCGTCCCCAACCACGTGCTGGACGTGCCGGACGCGAACGTCACCGTGGCGCGCGCCTGCCAGCCCTTCTCCGTGGAGGTGGTGGTGCGCGGCTACCTCACGGGCAGCCTGTGGCGCGACTACGAGAAGGGCACGCACACCGCCTACGGGGTGCCCTTCGCGGAAGGCCTGCGCAAGGACAGCGCGTTCGAAGCGCCCATCCTCACGCCGTCCACCAAGGCCGAGTACGGCAAGCACGACGAGCCCATCTCCGAGGCGGAAATCCTCGCGCGCGGGCTGGCCACGCCGCGCGACTGGGCCCGCATCACGGAGGCCGCCCGGGGCCTGTTCCTGGAGGGCCAGAAGTGGGCGCGCACGCGCGGCCTCATCCTGGTGGATACGAAGTACGAGTTCGGGAAGGTGGGCGACGAGCTCTACGTCATCGACGAGATGCACACCCCGGACTCCAGCCGCTACTGGGTGGCGGACGAGTACGAGTCGCGCTTCGCCAAGGGCGAGGACCAGAAGATGTTGGACAAGGAGAACATCCGCCAGTGGCTCATCCGCGAGCGGAACTTCTCCGGCCACGGCGCGCTGCCCGCGATTCCGGACGACGTGCGCGTGGACCTGGCCACCAAGTACGTGGCCGCCTACGAGCGCATCACCGGCACGCCCCTGGTGCTGACGCCCGGGGACGTGCACTCGCGCATCGAAGGGCACCTGCGGGCGAAGGGCTACCTCTAGTCCCCTCGCCCGCCTGGGCCGCGCGGCGTCTCAGCTGGCGCGGCCGAAGACGCGCTGGAACACCGCGTCCATCTGGCGCGTGTGGTAGCCCGGGGAGAAGCAGTCGGAGACCTCCTCGGGCGTCATCATCTTGAGCAGGTCCGCGTCGTTGAGCAGGGCCTGCCGGAAGTCCACGCCCTCCTCGAACATCTTCATCGCGTTGCGCTGGACGACGACGTACGCGGCCTGCCGGTCCATGCCCTTGCGCGCGAGCTCCAGCAGCAGGCGCTGCGAGTTCACCACGCCGCCCAGCAGGTCCAGGTTCTTCTTCATCTGCTCCGGGTAGACGCGCATGTTCTCCACCAGGCCCGCGAAGCGGTGGAGCATGAAGTCCAGCAGGATGGTGGCGTCCGGCCCAATCACGCGCTCCACGGACGAGTGCGAGATGTCCCGCTCGTGCCACAGCGCCACGTCCTCCATGGCGCTCACCGCGTAGCCGCGCAAGAGGCGCGCGAGGCCCGTGAGGTTCTCCGACAGGATGGGGTTGCGCTTGTGCGGCATGGCGCTGGAGCCCTTCTGTCCCGGCGTGAAGGGCTCCTCCGCCTCGCGCACCTCCGTGCGCTGGAGGTGGCGGATCTCCACGGCGAACTTCTCCAGGCTCGCGCCGACGAGGGCGATGGCGGTGAAGAACTCCGCATGCCGGTCGCGCTGCACCACCTGGCTGGAGGCGGGCGCGGGCGTGAGGCCCAGCTTCTGGCAGACGTGCTCCTCCACCGACGGCGGCAGGTGCGCGAACGTACCCACCGCGCCGGAAATCTTCCCCACGGCGATGGTGTCGCGCGCGTGCTGGAGGCGCGTGCGGCCCCGGCGCAGCTCGTCGTACCAGATGGCCAGCTTGTGCCCGAAGGTGATGGGCTCCGCGTGGATGCCGTGGCTGCGGCCCATCTGCAGCGTGTGCTTGTGCTCGAAGGCGCGCTTCTCCACCGCGGCCATCACGCGGTCCATGCCCTTCAGGAGCAGGTCCACGGAGTCGCGCAGGGTGAGGCCCAGCGACGTGTCCAGCACGTCCGACGACGTCATGCCCAGGTGCAGCCAGCGGGCGCTGGGGCCCACGCGCTCCTCCACGAAGGTGAGGAAGGCGATGACGTCGTGCTTGGTGGTGCGCTCAATCTCTTCGATGCGCGCGGCGTCCGCTTCGGTGAAGTCACCGGCGCGGGCGAGGCAGTCCGCCAGCGCCTCCTTGGGGGCGAGGCCTTGCGCGACCATGCCCTCCAGCGCGGCGAGCTCCACGTCGCGCCAGCGGCGGTAGCGGGCGACATCGGACCAGAGGGAGGCCATTTCGGGACGGCTGTAGCGTGGAATCACTCGTAGACCTTCACGGCAAAGTCCCGGCGCGCCGCGAACCGGAGCACTTCCAGCGCGACGTCACAGGACGGACCTGACTTCTTCGCGACGGTGAGGTTGAACGAGAGGTCCAGGCCTTCGGGCCGCGCCACCGCCAGCGCGCCGGGGTCGACCTTCTCGTGGACGATTCTGTTCGCCAGCCTTCCCGCCTGCTGACCGAGCGCCAGCGGGGCCGGAGCGAGGGCCAGCGTCGCGCCCTCCATCACCTGGCTGGCCGTGAGCGCCACCAGCGGAACCTTGTGCGAGGCACTGAAGGCGATGAGCGCCTGGACGACGGAAGCGTTGCCCACGGTCTTGTCCGCAACCATCAAGAGGCCGGCCACCTTCCCCGCCGCGCCCTCCAGCACCTCGCCCACGCGCTCCTGCGCTTCCACGGCCAGCGGGACGAGGGTGAGTCCCAGGCTCGCGCCAGCGGAGCGGGCCTGCGCCACCGCGCCCGCCGAGGAGCGCGGGTCATGCAGGATGCCCACGCGCTTCGCGCCGGGAGCCACGGCCTTGAGCGCGGCCAGCTCCGGCCCGAAGTCGCTGGTGAGCGCGATGCCGGTGACGTGGGACGCCTCCAGGCCGTACCTCTCGTGGTACGGCACCATGGCGAAGAGCACGGGGATGTCCTCGCCCAGTGAGCGGCGCGCGGTGTTGGCGGCCAGCGGTCCCAGTGCGAGCACCAACGCGGGCTTCTGCGCGGCCAACGCCTTGAAGACGCGCGCGGCCTCCGTGGGGCTTTCCTCCAGGGTCAGCTCGGTGACGTCCGCGCGGGCCTCGGACGTGAAGCCGGCGAGGAAGGAGGCGTACGGCGCCAGGCTCGAGGACTTCACGGCCACCACGCGGGGCCGGGCGGGACTTCGCGACGAAGCCTGCGCGAGGGCGACGGCGGGCAGGAGGAGCGTAAGGAGCGCGAACCTCCGGAGCGTCGTCCTCACGGCGCGTCTTGGCAGCAGCGGAAGCCCACGTTCGCGAACTTCAGCGACGGGACGCTCCGGCGGCGCGCGGAGCACCGGGCGGTGTCTCCGGCCGTGTCGAAGGAACCGCCCTTGATGAGCAGCTCCTCGGGGTTGGAGTTGGGGAACTTGGAGGAGGTCCACTCGGCGACGTTGCCGGACAGGTCCGCCACGCCATAGCCGGAGCGACAGGACTGAAGGGCCCCGGAGGGCGCCAGGGTGGGCGCCGCGGCCGCATCCGTCGTGCCGGTGTTGCAGGCAGTCTGGACCTGCTCATTGCCTGAGGAGAAGCGCGCGTTGCCAGGGCCCTTGCAGGCCTTCTCCCACTCCTCCTCCGAGCACAGCCGCTTGCCGAGTCCTTCGCAGGCGGCCTTCGCGTCGAGCCACGTCGCGGAGACGCGGGGCTTCCGGCCGGCCTGGTTGGGGAACTCGTATTCGTCGACGCAGAACGAGTTCACCGGGATGCTGGCCATGGGCATTTCGTCGGTGGAGCCGGCTGACTGCAGGTCCTCCGGGGACGAGCCCCGCTTGAAGCTACCGCCGCTCACCAGGCGCATGCCGGCCGGACAGGAGCCCGTGGCCAGGATGCCGTCCCCCGCGGCGACGGTCCCCGGCGTCGCGGGCGTGGTGCTGTTCTTGGCGGCCTGGGCCTGACGCAGGCGCAGGTAGAGGTAGCCACCGCCCGCGCCCAGCACGACACCGGCCACCGCGAGGATGATCATCCACATCATCGAGCTGGGGCCGGAGCGGGCCGGCTTCGCCTGCGTGGCCCGCGTCGTGGGGAGCGTGTGCAGGCCGGAGGTGGAAGGAGGCAGCCGGCGCGCCGAGGAGCGCACACCCGACACTTCCGGAGGGGGTTCGCCCTTGCGCGAGCGGCCGCCCGTGGAGTTCTCGCCGTGAACGCCAGAAGCGCGGACCGCGCCCTGGGCCGCCGAGGCTCGCGGGGAGCGGGGACCCGACGGCTCCGAGCCGCGCGAGTTCACCGACGACACCGCACCCGAGGCCCGCGAGTTGCGGCCACCGCGGCTGGAGGAACGGGACTCCGAGGGTTCGTCGTCGTCGGAGCTCCGGCCGGATCGTGACTCCGTGGCGGATGCATCCGCGTTGCGATGGCTGGGGCGGCTGTCGGAGGACGCCTCGCCTCCGCGACCGGAGCGCCCGCCCGACGAGGCCTCACCGCGACCGGAGCGCTCGTCGCTCAGGGCGGCTTCGCCGCGACCGTTGGAGCGACCGTCGCTGGACGTTTCGCCCCGCCCTCCTGAGCGCGCGTCGCTGGATGCTGCTTCACCGCGACCGTTGGAGCGACCGTCGCCAGAGGCAGCTTCGCTACGGCCGTTGGAGCGAAGGTCGCCCGAGGAGGACTCACCGCGGCCCGAGCGCCCGTCGCTGGAGGCTTCGCCGCGGCCGTTGGAGCGAAGGTCGCCCGAGGAGGCTTCACCCCGGCCCGAGCGCCCCTCGCCCACGGCGGCTTCGCCCCGACCATTGGAGCGCCCGTCGCTGGAGGAAGCCTCGCCGCCGCCACGGGCCGAGGACCGCGCCTCGGCCGCGCCCTCCGCGGAGCGGGCGCCGCGAGGATCCGCAGGGAACGACGGCTCCTCCGCCTTCGCGAAGATGCGCATCACGGGCTCGGCCGCCTTGGCCGGAGCCGCGCGCGGTTCATCCGCCGGGCGCGAGGCCGCACGGGCCTCCTGCTGCGTCGCCGCGTCGGGGGCCTGCCCCAGGGGCCGGGGGGCCTGCGCCGCGGCCTCCGCGCCCTTGCGGCCCGACGGCGCCACCGCGCGCATCTCCTGCTGCGTGGCCGCGTCGGACACGGAGCGCGCTTCCGGACCCGTGATGTAGTCCAGCGCCTGCGCGTTCGAACCCAGGATGGCCGCCAGCGTCGCCGCGTCCAGCGGCTGCGTCGCATCCGGCGGAGGCGCGTCATCCACCGCCGGGAGGGGCGCGGCCGGCGTGGGCGCGATCGCCACCGGCAACATGCCCGTGGGCACCGGCGGCAGCGGCTTGTTCGCCGCACGCGCGGCCACCGCGGACGGCGGCAGCGCGCCCGAAGCAGGCATCGCCCGCTGCCTCGACGCCGCGGCCGGGTGCCGATGCACCAGCGCCGCGAACTCCGCGTGCAGCTCACCGCCCGACTTCGGACGCGCCAGCGGGTTCACGTTGAGCGCGCGCCGGTAGAGGGACTCGAACGCGGGCGGCAGGTCCGGATGCCGCACCGACACCTCGGGCACTCCGCCGTCCTCCGGCAGGAGCCCCGTCACCATCTCCCCCATCAACACGCCCAGCGAGTACACGTCCATGCGCGTGTCCAGCTCCGCGCCATTCACGTACTCGGGAGCGATGTACGCCGCAGCCCGGTGCCCCTTCTGCGCCTGCACGAAGGGCAGGTGCGGCACCGCGAGCCCCAGCCCGTAGTCCGACACCTTCAACATGTCCGGCAGGACGAAGACGTTCTCCGGCTTCACGTCCGAGTGCGGCCCGAAGCGGTGCGCCCCGTCCAGCGCCGCCGCCATCTGCGCCAGCAGCGGCTCCACTTCCTTCAGCGAGAACAGCTGCCCCTTCGCCGCGCGCTGCTCCATCATCCGGCGCAGCGAGAGCCCTTCCAAAAGCTGCATCGTGAAGAAGGGCCGGTCCCCGTCCACGCCCTCCTCGTACACGCGCACCAGGTTGGGGTGGTTGAGCTTCTTGCCCACCCGCATGGACAGCGCGAACTGCGTGCGCTCCTCCGGCTGCTGCACCAGCCGGGGCTGGATGACCTTCAGCGCCACCTCCACGTCGATGGCCTGGTCCTGCGCGCGGAAGACGAAGCCCAGAGGCCCCGCCCCTACGACTTCCTGGATGGCGTAGCGGTCCGCGACGACGTCGCCCGGCTTGTACGGCGCGCCCTCGGCGCCCTTGCGGCGCGCCGCCCCCGCCGCCTGACGCGCGGCCGCGTCGAACTTCTGGCCACACGTGGCGCAGGTTTCACTCGTATCGGGGACATGGCTGCCGCAGCGGTAGCAGAGCAAAGCAGTGAAACTCCGGAACGGGGCCGCGGGGGGGCGGCCTCCCTGGCGGACGGCCGGGGGGCTCCATTCTGCCCGCTCCGGAGCCGTTGAGGAACGACGTTGCGCGCCGGGCCTAGCGGCCGGTGGACCCGAAACCTCCGGCCCCTCGGGAAGTCACCTCCAGCACCTCCACTTCCCGCAGGGCCGTGGCCGTCACGGGGGCCACCACCAGCTGGGCCACCCGGTCCCCCCGACGCAGGGTGAAGGGGGTGTTGGACAGGTTGACGAGCAGTACCTGCACTTCCCCCCGGTAGTCCGCGTCCACCGTCCCGGGGGAGTTGAGGCAGGTCACCCCGTGCCGGAGCGCCAGCCCCGAGCGGGGCCGCACCTGGCCCTCGAAGCCCGGCGGGAGCGCGAAGGCCAGCCCCGTGGGGACCGCCATCCGCTCCAGGGGTTGGAGCACCCGCTCCCCGTCGATGTCGGCCCGCAGGTCCAGCCCTGCGGCCAGCTCCGTCTCGTAGCGCGGCAGGGGCAGCGGGTCCGGATGCGAGCGCACCCGGCGCACGGGGACGGTCAGCGAGGGGTCCATGCCCCTCGCCGTAACATGCACCCCGGCCCCCCTCTACTTCCTGGCGGCGACGTCACGGGTCGTGTGACCCGGGCACTCACAGCTCGGTCGCGCCGTCCGCCATGCGCAGCGCGGTGCGGAACCCGAACGGGTCCACGGGCCGAGCGGCCAGCTCCAGCTGGTAGTGAAGGTGCGGCCCGGTGGACCGGCCGGTGTTCCCCGACAGCGCGATGGCCTGCCCCTTCTCCACCCGCGTGCCCGCCTTCACCAGCAGCTCCGAGTTGTGACAGTACGCCGTCGTCACGCCCCGCCCGTGGTCCAGCACCAGCACGCGGCCGTTGACGGAGTCCTCGCTCGAGCGGCGCACCACGCCCGCGGCCACCGCCGTCACCGTCGTGCCCGAGCGCACCGCCAGGTCCACCCCCGTGTGCATCCGGCGCGTGCGCAGCGTGGGGTGGACGCGGTAGCCGAAGGGGCTCGTCACCGGAGCGCTCTCCGACACCGGCCACCCGAGCATCAGCGCCGTGGACAGCGCCAGCGCCTGTGCCGCGCCCACGGAGGAGCCCTCGAAGCCCGGGGGCAGCTGCTTCGCCAGGCGCTCCAGGCTGAGCGCCCCACCCTCCGCGTCCACCCGCTCCAAGGCGAAGCGCGCGGGCACCCGTCCGGCGAACACCGCCGTCACCCGAGCCTCCTCCGACGGGAAGTCCCTGGCGAGCGCGTCCAGGAGCCGCCGCGTCGCCGCCGGTCCCTTCACCGGATCCACCAGCGTCTCCGGAGCGATGCCCAGCTCACGAGCCAGCGCGAGCGAAGGCTCGCGAGCCTTCGGGTCCAGGGCCTTCAGCGCCGAGTGAGTCCCCCACGCCAGCGCCTCCGCGCTCGTGGGCACGCGAGCGAGCAGCGCGGCGGGCAGCGCGGCCGGTACGGGCACCGCCGTCCCGCTCACGCCGTCGTAGTACGCGAGCAGCGGCCGAGCCGTGGTGCGAGTGTTGAAGGCCCAGGCGCCCGCGCGCCGCAAGAGCGCACCCGCGGGCGTGTGGTGGTACGCGCACCACACGCACAGCAGCGCGAAGGTGAAGTCCAGGAGTCCCCGGGCGCGTCGAGCGAACATGCGTCAGGGCCTCAGCGCAGGAAGGACAGCACCGGGGCCGCGTCCCAAGCCGCCGCGAAGCCCAGCGGCGCCACCACGAGGCACCCCAGGAGCCCGCGAGTCCACGCCCGCCGCGACCCCACCGCTTCACATGCCGCGTCCGCGTGCTGGAGGTTGCGCAGCACCGCGCGCCAGCCCAGCGACACGCTCACGCCACACAGCGCCGCCACCGCCAGCCCCCGGGCCGCCCAGTCCGCGGCGACGTCACCGAACAGGGGCCGCCATGACAGGTACACCGTGCCCTGGACGAGCCGCGCCACCGTGCACGCGCCCGCGAGCACCACGCCCGCGGTGGCCAGGGGCCGCACCCACCGCATCGGAGTGGGCCGCCGCAGACAGCGCCGCAGCAGCGCCTTCCACGAAGAGGCCTCCGAAGCGGACGCCGTCACCGGACGCCAGGGCGCCACGGGGCGGGCAGCCTCGGACTCGCGATAGCCGAGCGCCGGCAGCGCCAGGAGCAGGTCCGCCGCCAGCTCCCAGGCCAGGGCCAGGGCCCGAGCCAGCCGGGTGCGCGTCTCCAGCGACACCCAATCCACCATCGACGCGAAGGCGGGGAACTGGCCCACCCACGCGTCGAACGCGGAGTCCAGCCGGTCCACCGCGGTGAGCAGCCGGTCATCCAGCGTGTCCGCCGCCGCGTGCACGCCCACCGCGACCAGCGCGAGCAGGCCCAGCGGCATGAACGCCCAGCGGAACGCGCCCAGGAACCGGGACAGGTCCGTGAGGAAGCTGCTCGAAGGCTCCGAGGAGCTGGATGGATGGACCGGCATGCAGCGCCTCCGGGGCGGTCCCCCATCAACGCGGGAGGGCCTCCCGGGGTTTTAAGCCTCCAGTCCCCCAGGACGAAAACACCGCGTGCTCCCGCCTCACGCGCTCCCAACCTGTCCGACTGTCGGACAGGTTCGAGCGGTGCGCCGCCGCCGGGCGGCAAGCCCCCTGCCCCGCAATGACAACGCCCCGCCCCTTCGCGCCCGGAGGCGGGAGGAGACGGGGCGTTTCCGGTCGCGGCCTTCCTCACGGAGGGCCGCTACACGGGGGCCGGACTCAGGCCTTCGCGTCCGGCGTCGGGGCGGCCGGGGCGGCGGCCGCGGGAGGCGTGCCCTGCGCGTTGGCGCGCTCGGCCATGGCCTCCTTGCGCGACAGGCGGATCTTGCCCGTCTTGTCGATGCTGACGACCTTCACCAGCACCTCGTCACCCTCGCTCAGCACGTCCGACACGCTCTTCACGCGCTTGTCGGACAGCTCGGAGATGTGGATGAGGCCGTCGGTGCCCGGGAACAGCTCCACGAAGGCGCCGAACTCGGCGATCTTCCGGACGGTGCCGGTGTAGATCTTCCCGATCTCCGCCTCGCGCGTGAGCGCCTGGATCATCGCGATGGCCGCCTTCACCGCCTCGCCGTTCGCGCTGGCGATGTCCACGCGGCCGGTGTCCTCGATGTTGATGGCGGCACCCGTGCGGGCGATGATGTCCTTGATCACCTTGCCGCCCGGCCCGATGACGTTCTTGATGAACTCCGGACGGATCTGGATGGTCGTGATGCGCGGCGCGAACTGGCTGATCTCCTTGCGCGGCGCGCTCAGCGTCTTCGCCATCTCCGCCAGGATGTGCTCGCGGCCCTGACGCGCCTGCTCCAGCGCGCGGCTCATGATCTCCGTGGTGAGGCCGGTGATCTTGATGTCCATCTGGATGGACGTGATGCCCTTGGACGTGCCGCAGACCTTGAAGTCCATGTCGCCCAGGTGATCCTCGTCACCCAGGATGTCGGACAGGATGGCGATCTTCTCGCCCTCCTTCACCAGGCCCATGGCGATGCCCGCCACCGGCGCCTTGATGGGCACGCCCGCGTCCATCAGCGCCAGCGTGCCACCGCACACGGAGGCCATGGAGGACGAGCCGTTGGACTCGAGGATCTCCGACACCAGACGCACCGTGTACGGGAACGAGTCGCTGGCCGGAATCATGTTGCGCAGCGCGCGCTCCGCCAGGGCGCCGTGACCGACCTCGCGACGGCCGGGGCCGCGCAGGGGCTTGGTCTCGTTCACGCTGAACGGCGGGAAGTTGTAGTGCAGCATGAACCGCTTGAAGGCCTGGCCGCTGAGCAGCTCCAGCCGCTGCTCGTCCTCGCTGGTGCCCAGCGTGACGACCACGAGCGCCTGCGTCTCGCCGCGGGTGAACACCGCGCTGCCGTGCGTGCGGGGCAGCACGCCCACCTCGTTGGTGATGGAGCGCACCACGTTGTGCGGACGGTCACCGATGCGGCCACCGTTCACGGTGAGCTCACGCATGTGGTCGTACTTCAGGTCCTCGATGACCTGCTTGGCGTGCTTCTCCACCTGCGGGGTGAACTCCGCGCCCAGCTTCTCCTTGAGCGCCGCGATGGCGGCCTTCTTCACCTTGGAGAGCGCCTCGTAGCGCGCGCCCTTCTCCTTGATGGCGTAGCCGGCCTTCACGCCCTCCAGCGCCAGCTCGCGGACCTGGTTGCGCAGGCCCTCGTCGATGGTGGCGGGCTTCTCGTAGGAGCGGACCTGCTTCTTCAGCTCCGTGCGCAGCTGGTCCTGCAGGTCCAGCGCGGGCTGGGCGTTCTGACGGCCGAACTCCAGCGCCGCCACCATGTCCGCCTCGCTGACCTCCTCCGCGCCACCCTCCACCATCACGATGGCCTCGCGGCTCACCGCCATGACGAGGTCCAGGTCGCTCTGCTCGCGCTGCTTCGCGGTGGGGTTCGCCACGAACTGGCCGCCCACGCGGCCCACGCGGATGCCCGCGATGGGGCCGTTGAACGGGATGTCCGACACCCACAGCGCCGCGGAGGCGCCGGTGATGCCGTGGATGTCACCCTCGTTCTCCGGGTCCGCGGAGATGACGGACGCGATGACCTGCGTCTCGTAGGCGTAGCCTTCCGGGAACAGCGGACGGCAGGAGCGGTCCACCAGACGGGAGGCCAGCGTCTCCTTCTCCGTCAGACGGCCCTCGCGCTTGAAGTAGCTGCCCGGGATGCGGCCCGCCGAGTACAGCTTCTCCTGGTACTCCACCGTGAGGGGGAGGAAGTCGACGTCCTTCTTCTCCCGCGCGCTCACCGCGGTGACGAGCAGCATGGTGTCGCCGTAGCGGACCACCACGGAACCGTCGGCCTGCTTGGCCAGGCGGCCCGTCTCGATGCTCAGCTCGTTCTCACCAATCTTGACGCTCTTCTTCAACATGTCGTGTGGCCTCTGTGCCTGCTTCGCGTGCGAGGACCCTTGCCAGCCGCGGCCCGCCCACGTGCGTGGGGCAGGAGCCGCCCGGAAGGGGCCCTCTGGGATTGAGCGGTCGCCAGGGCCTGAAGCAGGCACATGCCAGACGAACGCTGCCTGTACTGCGGAAACGGGCTCCGTTGCGGAGCGCCGGAGGGATGGACCGGACCTCTTGATCCCTGATCACACCCGCCCACCCATGACTCCGGGTCGGCCGGTCTGAACGGAAACCAAAAGAGCCCGCCTCCACCGCTCCCTCGCCCAACTCCTTCACCCACGTCCGCGCTGCTGTTCTTGAAACCGTGCTGCGTGCCGCCGAAATGCGCGGGGCGCTGGTGGTGTGCCAGCGCCCCGGATGCTGCGCGAGGACTACTTACGGATGCCGAGGCCCTCGATGAGCTTCTTGTAGCGGGCCACGTCCTTGGACTTGAGGTAGTCCAGCATGCGGCGGCGCTGACCGACCAGCTTCAGCAGACCGCGGCGGGAGTGGTGGTCCTTCTTGTGGGTCTTGAAGTGCTCGGTGAGCATGTTGATGCGCTCGGACAGCAGCGCCACCTGCACCTCGGGCGAGCCGGTGTCGGACTCGTGGGTGCGGAACTTCGTGACCAGCTCGCTCTTGCGTTCCTGATGCAACGACATGGGCTTCTTCCTGAATCCCGCTCCGGGGTGACCGCTCGTGCCGCCTGGGTCCGCGGAGGGGTACAGACCCGGCCTCATGGTCCTTCTAACGAGCGGGCCGCTTATAAGCTTCACCCCCTGGGGGGTCAACCTTCGCCGCCCGTCCGACCGCCCTTCGGGGGTCGTGACAGTGCGAAGACGTACAACCGGCAGCCGCCCGGCATTCCGCCCCCGCCCGGGGACAGCTCCCGGGCCGAGGCCTCGTCCATGGCCACGTGCAGGTACGGCCCCCCCGCCTCGCCCCCGTCGCCCGCCAACAGCTGACGGGTCCGGGGGTACAAGCGCAGGAGCGCCTCCACCACGTCGCCAATGCCCGCCGTCGCCGGCACGCCCAGGGACAGCTCGCGCCGCCCGTCGAAGGCGCCGCGGAGGCCCGGGGCCACGCTCACGGTGATGTCATGGGTGCGGGTGGCCACTCAGTTGAACACCCGCTGGTACCGCAGCCGTCCGCCCACCACTTCCGCCATGGCGAGCAGCACGTCATCCGGGCCCAGCACCCGCACCCGGCCCGGCATGGGGGCGACCTCCACGGGGACGCCGTGCAGCACCCGCCGGGCCTCGTCCGCGCTCACCCGGACCGCCGGCAGGTCCGTCAGCGCGTCCGCCAGCGACACCAGCCGCCCGGCCACCGCTTCACGCGACAGGGACGCCAGGTCCCCCAGGGGCAGCGCGCGAGCCAGGGTGAAGGGGCCGCTCATGGTGCGCCGCAGCGCCTCCAGGTGCGCGCCACAGCCCAGCGCGCGGCCCAGGTCGTACGCCAGCGTGCGCACGTAGAAGCCCTTGGTGCACCGCACGGACAGGGTCAGCCGGTCCGCGGAGAAGTCGCGCAGCACCAGCTCGTGCACGGTGACGGTGCGGCTGGCCCGCTCCACCTCTTCCCCGGCGCGCGCCAGCTCGTAGAGCCGCTTCCCGGCCACCTTCACCGCCGAGTACATGGGCGGCACCTGGTCGAACGTCCCCCGGAACCGGGCGAGCACCGCCTCCAGGAGCGGGGCCGTCAGCGGGGGCACCGGGGCCTCCGAGGTGGGCTTGCCCTGGGCGTCCTGGGTGTCCGTCTCGATGCCCAGCCGCACCACGGCGTCGTAGGCCTTGTCGCCCTCCGTGATGATGCCGGCGACCTTGGTGGCCTCGCCCAGGCACACCGGCAGCACGCCGGTGGCCATGGGGTCCAGCGTGCCCGTGTGGCCCGCCTTCTTCACCTTCAGCAGGCCACGCACCTGGCGGACCACGTCGAAGGACGTGGGGCCCAGGGGCTTGTCGATGACGAGAACGCCGTCCATGAAGCGGGGCCTACCAGCCTTCCTTGCCGCGCACCTCGCGCAGGAGCCGGTCGATCTTATCGCCCTCGCCCACCGACGCGTCGAAGGCGAAGAAGATTTCCGGCGACACGCGCAGGTTGACCGCGGACGTCACCTCGCGGCGCACGAAGCCCTTGGCCGCGTCCAGGCCCTTCTGCGTGTCCGCCTTCTCCTGGTCCGTGCCCAGCATCGAATAGAAGACCTTCGCCACCCGCAGGTCCGGCGACACCTTCACGCCGGTGATGGTGATGAAGCCGATGCGCGGGTCGCGCAATTCCCCCCGCGTCAGCAGGGCGCCGATGGCCGCCTGGATTTCCTGCCCCACGCGCTCGGGTCGTGCATGCGTCGTCATTTCTTCTCCCAATCTCGCGGGTTGCGCAGCGCCCGGGCCTTGGCCCGCGCGTCGTCCAGATTCAGCGTTCCACCGTCACCCGTGGGCCGGGAAGCTCCGGGCCCGGGGCCCGCGCCCTCGTGCCGCTGCTCCCACGAGCCCAGCCCCTCTGCCTCCGCCAGCGAACGGTCGCTGCGCAGGAAGCGGGCAATCGCCGCCTCCGAGTGCGCGTTCGCGTCCTCGGGAGACAGGTGGGCGTCCTCGTCCTCCGGCTCCGGCACCTTCGCCGGGGCACGGAAGCCCGTGGGCCTCTTGTCGGAATAGAGGGTGTCCCCGAAGGCCAGGATCTCCGTCTCCCGGGCCATCAGCGGAGCGACGTACATCTCTTCGATGAAGTGGATGATCTTCTCCAGCTGCTCATCCACGTGCCCGCGCTCGTTGCCCACCACGGCCAGGGCCACCGACGCCTTCTGCCAGAGGTCCTGGTCGTCCACCTCCGCGACGGCCACGTTGAAGCGGGCCTTCACCCGGTCCGTCACCCGGCGGAGCACCTGCCGCTTGGACTTCAGCGAGGCGCTCTCCGGAATCTGGAGGGTGAGGCGTGCGACTCCCACGAACATAAAGGTCCCCCAGGCCAACGGCCGCCGGGCGCGTCATCCACGCCCGGGCGCCGTCGCGTCGTCCATCCCCCGGGAAAGGTGGGGCCTTCCCCGGGGTCCGTCGAGTGCGCCTCTCCAGACGGCGAGAGGCTGTGGCCTCTCCAGGACTACGAGAGGCTCTGCCGGGTCTCCTCGATCTCGTAGGCCTCGATGATGTCGCCGGCCTTGAGGTCGTTGAAGTTCTCGATGCCGATACCGCACTCGAAGCCCTGGGCGACTTCCTTCACGTCGTCCTTGAAGCGGCGCAGCGACGCCATCTTCCCGGAGAAGAGCTGCTTGTTCTCGCGCATGAGGCGCACGAACGAGCCGCGCTTCATCACGCCGTCCAGGACGGCCGCGCCGGCGATGGTGCCCAGCTTCGGCACGTTGAAGGTGTTGCGCACCTCCGCACGGCCCAGCTTGCGCTCGGTGCGGATGGGCTCCAGGAGGTTCTCCATCTCCAAGCGAACCCCATCGATGAGCTCGTAGATGATGGAGTAGCTCTGCAGCGTCACCTGCTGTGCCTTGGCCGCGGCCTCCGAGCCCGACTCCGGCTTCACGTTGAAGCCCAGCACGACGCCCTTGGAAGCGGCGGCGCGCATGACGTCGGTCTCCGTGATGGCACCCACGCCCGCGTCGATGATGACCACCCGCACCTTGTGCGTGGTGAGCTTGTCCACCGCCTGGCGCACGGCCTCCGCCGAGCCCTGCACGTCCGCCTTGATGATGACGCGCAGTTCCTTGGGCCCGCCGCCCGCCTTCGTCTTGGCGAAGAGCTGGTCCAGGGACTCGCGGCTGACCTTGCTGAGCTCCGCCTGACGCTCCTTCATGCCGCGGTGGTCGGCGATCTGCTTGGCCGCCTTCTCGTCGGAGACGACGTTGATGGCGTCACCCGCGGTGGGCACGCCGGACAGGCCGACGACCTCCGCGCAGTAGCCCGGCTTCACTTCCTTCACCGCCTCGCCACGGCTGTTGTTCATGGCGCGGACGCGGCCGTAGTGCGTGCCGGTGACGATGGCGTCGCCCAGCTTGAGCGTGCCCTCCTGCACCAGCACCGTGGCCACGGGACCGCGGCCACGCTCCAGCTTCGCTTCCACGACGGCGCCCACGGACGGACGGGAAGGATTCGCCGTCAGCTCGAGGACTTCCGCCTGCAGCGCCAGGTTCTCCAGGAGGAGATCCAGGTTCATCTTCGTCTTCGCGGAGACGGGCACCATGATGGTGTCGCCGCCCCACTCTTCCGGTACCAGCTCCTGGCTCGCGAGGTCCTTCTTCACGCGGTCGGGGTTGGCGCCCGGGACGTCCATCTTGTTGATGGCGACGACGATGGGCACTTCCGCCTGCTTGGCGTGCTTGATGGCCTCGATGGTCTGGGGCATCACGCCGTCGTCCGCGGCCACCACCAGCACCACGATGTCCGTCACGTTGGCGCCACGGGCGCGCATGGACGTGAAGGCCTCGTGACCCGGGGTGTCCAGGAACGTGACGTCGCCGCGCGCGGTGGACACGCTGTACGCGCCGATGTGCTGGGTGATGCCGCCCGCCTCGCCCGCGGCCACGCTGGCCTGACGGATGGCGTCCAGGAGGCTCGTCTTGCCGTGGTCGACGTGGCCCATGATGGTGACCACCGGCGGACGGGGACGCTCGTCCTCGGCCTTGGCGGCGACCTCCGGCAGGTAGTCCTCCACCTCGAAGCCGACGCGCTCGACCTTCCAGTGGTAGTCGGTGGCGATGAGCTCCGCGGTGTCGGCGTCCAGGATCTGGTTCGCCGTGGCCATCTTCTGCATGCCCATCAGCTTCTTGATGAGCTCCGCGGTGCGGATACCCATGCGCTGACCCAGGTCGGAGACGCTGATGCCCTCCTGGAGCTTGATGACCTTCTTCTCCTCGGCCATCTGGGTGATCTGCGTCTTGGCGCCCTTCTTCGTGGGCTTGCGCTTCTTGCCGCGGACGGGGATCTGGATGCGGCCCCAGACCATGTCCGACAGCTCCTGCTTGGACACGCTGGTCGTCTCAGGACCCGTGCGCTTGCGCTGGCCACGTTCCTTGTTCTTGGAGACGTCCACCAGCTCGCGGCCGCGGCCCAGGTGATCCGGGACGACCTTGTACTCGCGCTTCTCCGTGCCCAGCGCCGTGCGGCCCGGGGCCATGGGGTACTGCTTGGCCTGGGTCGTGGTGGGCGTGACGCGGCGGACCTGGATGAGCGGACGCGAAATCACCACGGCCTGGGTGGCCGTGGGGCGCGCCTGGGCGCCCGGCGTGGGCGCGACCTGGGCGTGCGGGACGCCGCCGACCATGATGGTCGGGCCGGTCGGCTGCACCGGGGCCCCCGTGCCGGCCGTGGGCGGCGAGGACGGACGCACCGGCCCCGTCTGGCCCGGACGCGCCTGGACGGGCGCCCCCGGACGGTTCATGGGCGGAGAGCCCGGACGACCCTGCATGGGCGCGCCAGGACGGCTGCCCGGCCCACCAGGACCACCCGGACGGCTGCCGGGACCACCCGGACCACCCGGACGGCTGCCCGGCGGCCCGCCAGGGCGCCCGCCCGTGGAACCCGGACGCTGCACGTAACCGGGACCTCGGGAGATGACCGTCGCGGACGTCGACGTGGAAGAAGGCGTCCGTGCGGTGGGCGGGACCGGCGAGCGCGTAGGGGGGTTGGGCAAGCGGGGACTCTCCTGCGTAGGACTGCGCGGTGTCGCCGTGGCCGGGGTCGGCTCGGCGGCCCGGGGCGTCTCCACCACGGCCGCGGGAGGCGGGGTGGACGGCGGCGTCACGGGCGGGGTGGCGGTTGCGGCAACAGACGGGGTGGCCGGGGCCTCGGGCGCCGACGGCGCCTCCGGGGCAGCGGCGATGGAGGCGACGGTTGCCTCCGGAGACGTGGCCGTCACGGCCGGGGCCTCCGGGGCGCGGGCCACGGGGGCCTGCTCCACGGCGGCGGGCGGCGGCTCCACGGCGACAGGCGCCTGAGGGGCCTCCGGCTCCATGGGGGCCGCGGCCTGCGGCTCCTGCGCGGGCTCCGGCTCGTAGGCGGGTTCAGCCGCCTGCGAGTAGGCGTCCTGGCTTTCCGGGGCAGACGTGCCCGCGGGAGGACCGACCTTGCGGCGCACCACGAAGCCCTTGGCGGCGACGGGCGGAGCAGCCTGCTTCGGCTTGCGCTTGTCCAGGATCTTCTGGACCGCGGCGGTGGCCTGGTCATCGTCCAGGGAGGACGAGTGGCTCTTGACGTCGTAACCCAGCCCGGCGAGCTCGGTCACGACCTCCTTGTTGTCGAGCTCAATCCCGTGGCTCTTGAGCTCCTTGGCGATTTCGTGAACGCGCTTCTTCGACATACCTTGATTGGCCTTCTGCTCCGCCGACGACGAGGCCGAGCACCCTAGTCCAAAGCCGAAATTGTGTGCGAGTGGTGCTTAACAGCCACCTCTCCCCGCAACCTCTCCACCCACCCGCCCTCACTCCCAAGCCTGTCCGAGTGCTGACGGGTCGACCTGCCCCGCCTTGCCCCGGAAGGCCCTGCCCAGCGCCTTACGCTTGAGCGCTGCCGTCAGACAACCGGCACCGCACAGGTACGCCCCCCGCCCTGGCAGCCTCCGCCGCCTGTCCGCCACCACGCCGCCCTGGGGACCTACCACGAACCGGGTGAGTTCCGCCTGTGCCTTGCGAGAACCACACCCGACGCAGGTCCTGACCGGACCTGACGCCGTGGTTTCCGTGGGATGTGTCCCGGACCGTTTGGTTGCGCGGCGCATCCGCCTACCCCCCGTCGTTACGGTGCCTTGGCCGCTTCCACGCCCTCCGACCCGCCTGCCGATGCCAGCGCACCCCGCTCCGCGTTCAGCTCCGCGCGCAGCTTGGCTTCCTCCACCAGATAATTCTCCGCCGCGCTCTTCAGCTGGCGGGCCTTCTTGATGCCCACGCCCGGCACGTCGCCCAGGCGGGTGAGGTCCTTCTCGTTCGCGATGTCCTCCACCGTGCGGTAGCCGGCGAGGATGAGCTGCTCGATGGTCTTCTCACCAACGCCGCGCACGCGCGCCATGCGCTCCGGCTGGGACAGCTCGTCCGGGTGGCGGCGGGCCTCGGCCAGGCGGGCCTGCTCGCGCTCGTAGTCCATGCGCGACAGCTCCTGCTGGTCCTCCACCATGCGCTTCTTGGCCTCCTCCTGCATCGCGGCGATGCGGGTGGGGTCGATGCCGGGGATCTGCGCCAGCATCTCCGCATTGGCATCCGCGACGTCGCGCGCCTGACGGAAGCCGTGCGCGTAGAGCGTCTCCACCAGCATCTCGTTGACGCCCGGCAGGGCACCGAGCGAGCGGCTGGCGAACTCGCGCATCTCCCGCACGCGGCTCTCGCTGTTGATGTCCAGCTTCCAGCCGGTCAGCTGGGCGGCCAGGCGCACGTTCTGCCCGCGCCGGCCAATGGCCAGCGACAGCTGGTCGTCCGGGACGATGAGCTCCATGGCGTGGTTGGCCTCGTCGATGATGACGCGGCTGACCTCCGCGGGGGCCAGCGCGGAGCACACGAAGCGGGCCGGGTCTTCATCGTAAGGGACGATGTCGATCTTCTCTCCGCGCAGCTCCTGCACCACCGCCTGCACGCGGCTGCCCTTCATGCCCACGCACGCGCCCACCGGGTCCACGTCCGAGTCGCGGCTGGACACGGCGATCTTCGCGCGGCCACCGGGCTCACGCGCCGCCGCCTCGATGACGACGATGCCCTCGGCGATTTCCGGCACCTCCATCTCGAAGAGCTTGGTGAGCAGGTTCACGGACGCGCGCGACAGGACGATCTGCGGGCCCTTGGACTCGCGCAGCACGTCCAGCACGTACGCCTGGACGCGGTCGCCCGGACGGTAGGTCTCACGCGGGACCTGCTCGCGGACCGGCAGCACGGCCTCCGCGCGGCCCAGGTCCACCACGATGTTGCCGCGCTCGAACCGGCGGGCGATGCCGGTGACGATCTCGTTCTTGCGGTCCTTGTACTCGTTGAAGACGTTCTCGCGCTCGGCGTCGCGGGTGCGCTGCAGGATGACCTGCTTGGCCGTCTGCGCGGCGATGCGGCCGAAGCCGCGGCGGAAGGTCTTCAGCCGGAGGATGTCGCCGTACTGGTCGTCCTGGGCCTTGGCCTCCGCGGCGTCCTCGTCCCGGTAGAAGATCTGGAAGACGAGCTCGTCGCCGGGCTCCACTTCCATGCCCTTCTTGTGGGCCTCGTCCATGGTGATCTGGTTCACCGCCTGGACGGGGTCGGTGATCTCCGCGACCACGGTGATGGCCTGGAAGAGCTCCACGACGCCCTTCTCCGGGTCGTACTTGGCCTCCAGGTTGCGGTCCTGGCCAAAGTGCTTCTTGGCCGCGGTGTTCATCGCGTCCTCGAGGGTGGCAATGAGCACGGCCCGTTCGATGCCCTTGTCCTTGGCGACCTGATCCAGGACGAGGTTGAGGTTGACGGCCGGGTTGGCGGGCGTGGGCATGGCTGTGTCTTCTCCGAAAATGGGTCCACGGGCGGCCCTGGCGCGAACAGGGTCCCCTGTATGTCGACGTCTAGAACTCGAACTCCAGATGGGCCTTGGCGATGTCCTTGAAGGGGATGATGAAGGCACCGCCCCCTTCCACGTCCACGGAGATGGCGTCGGCCGCCACTCCGATGAGCGTGCCGCTGAAGTTCTTCCGCGGCGGGTCACCCAGCGGGCCAAAGGTCTTCACCTTGACCTTCTGCCCCTTCACCCGTTCGAAGTGCGCCGGCTTCTTCAGGGGCCGGTTCACACCGGGGCTGGACACCTCCAGGTTGTATTCCTGGGGGATGAAGTCCTCCACGTCGAGCACCGGATCCACCGCGCGCGACACCTGGGAGCACTCGTCCAGTCCCACCCGGCCACCGGGCTTGTCGATGAACAGCCGCAACACCCAGCCCTCGCGCTCGCGGACGTACTCCACGTCCAGGAGCTCCAGGCCTTCGTTCGCCACGATGGGGTCCAGCAGCGCCGCTGCCTTCTCCTCCACCGTCTGTTTGATGTTCTTCGACTCCATGGCCAGGAAACAGGTCTCCAAAAACGCGAAAAGCGGGCACGGCGGCCCACTTTTCGAATGTGATGCGTCGAAAAATGTCGGGGCGTCCCGTAACACACGCCCCCTCGGGGTGTAAAGGAAGGACACACCCCGAGGCGCCGGCTCAAACGCCCCCCGGGATTGAAGGATTCCCAGGGGTTCCGAGTGACGCCGGTGGCGTTATAACGCCCCCATGCACCTCATCGCCGCCGCACAGATGGTGTCCACCGCGGACAAGGCCCACAACCTGGATGTGGCCACGCGCCTCGTGCGCCAGGCCGCCTCCCTGGGTGCCCACCTGGTGGGCCTGCCGGAGAACTTCTCCTGGATGGGCCCGGAGCCCGAGCGCCCCTCCGCTGCGGAAGCCCTGGACGGCCCCACCCTGAGCCGGATGGCGGAGCTGGCCCGGGGGACGAAGACGACGCTCCTGGCCGGCTCCATCCTGGAGGAGGGGGCGCCCGGCGGCCGGCTCTACAACACCAGCGTCCTGTTCGGCCCGGACGGCGCCCGGCTGGCCGTCTACCGGAAGATGCACCTGTTCGACGTGGAGGTGGGAGACGGTGCCACCTACCAGGAGTCCGCGGCGGTGGCGCCGGGGACGGAGGTGGTGGCGGCGGACACGGTGGTGGGCCGGCTGGGCATGAGCGTCTGCTACGACCTGCGCTTCCCGGAGCTGTACCGGCGGCTGTCGAAGGACGGGGCGACGCTGCTCGCGGTGCCGGCGGCCTTCACGATGATGACGGGCAAGGACCACTGGGAGGTGCTGCTGCGCGCCCGGGCCATTGAGAACCAGGCGTACGTGCTGGCACCGGCCCAGGGCGGGCGGCACTCCGCGCAGCGGCTGACGTACGGCCACGCGATGGTGGTGGACCCGTGGGGGCTGGTGACGGCGCGGGCCTCCGAGGGCGAGGGCCTGGCGATTGCGCCGGTGGACCCGGAGCTCCAGGCACGCATCCGGCGGAATTTGCCGTGCCTGGCGCACAGGCGGCTGGACTAGGCGGGCGAGAGTGAACGGGAGGGGGGCGGGAGGCCCCTCCAGCGCGGCGTTTGCGGGTAGAGTGGTTTTCAGGAAGACCCCTCTGGTGAACGGACGACGCTGGCCTCCCCTGCTTTTCGCGGTCGCACTCATGGCCCTTCCTCCCGGCTGTACCGCCGATGAGAAGCCTCGCGGGCCCACCGAGGCGCCCCTGCCGCCCCCTGTGCCCCGCGCGCACCTGCGGGAGCTGACGGGGGACGTGCAGATCAAGCGCGCGGTGGCGGATGAATGGAGCCCCGCGCGGGACGAGCTGCCCCTCTACGAAAACGACAAGGTCCGCACCGAGGCCGGAGCCAGCGCGCAGGTCGTGTTCGCCAACGGCAGCACGCTGCACCTGGGGGGCGATTCCCTGGTGGGCATCGCGGAGAGCAAGTTGCGAACGGACGTCACCGTCCTGAGGGGACGGGTGGACGCCACCTTGGAGAAGCCGGCCACCCAGTCGCTGTCCGTCACCACCCCATCCGCCACGGTTCGTGCGGGCAGGAAGATTGAATTCCAATGAAGGCCGCCCTCTGGCTCAGCGCGTGGATGGGGCTGTCCGTGGTGCCGTCAACCGCACCGACCGCCGTGGGGCGCGAACCCGCGGATGGCACGACCCTTCCCGGAGGCGGCGCCTCGGCGGCCCCGCGCAAGGCCCCCGGTACGGAGCCGCAGACGGCGCTCAAGGCGCTGGAGATGTCGCGCGCGGCGGTGAAGGCCGCGCCGAACGATGCGCGCCGCCGTGAGGCCGAGTCCCGGATGAAGGACGCGGAGGCGCACTTCCAGGCCGCGCGGTACGCGGACGCGCTGCACAAGGCGGACGAGGCCTGGGCGCTGCTCAACCCGCCCCAGCCGTCCAACTTCACGGTGGAGGTGGACCACGACGGCGGCACCACCACCGTCACCCACCGGCAGGGCCCCCCCGTCACCGTGGAGGCGCAGCACGCCACCCGCGTGCTGGCGAAGGGCGAGTCCGTGCGCGTGCAGCAGGGCACCGTGCTGCCGGAGCCGCCCGGCGCGCCGCAGCTGGCGCAGCCCGCGGACAAGGCCCGCTTCACGCTGAAGGCCACGCCCGCCGGACTGCTGGGGCCGGTGACGCTGGCGTGGACCTCCGTCGCGGGCGCCACGCGCTACGAGGTCGAGGTCGTCGCGGAAGGCGTGGAAGAGGGAGTGGCACCGGCGCCGGTGCGCACGGTGCAGGCCGCGCGGCAATGGACGTTGCCGGCGCTGCCCGCGGGCCGTTATCGCTGGACGGTGACGGCGGTGAGTCCGGAGCAGGGGCGGTCCCTGCCCTCCCAGACACGGCGCTTCGAGCTGGCCGCGGAATCGCTCGAACTCAACGTCAAGGTGAAGGACGGGTGGCAGAAGTAGCCGCCCGACCCGAGCGAGGAGCCACCGCCGTGCGACTTTTCAAAGCCATCCTCCTCCTGATGCTGGTGGTCAGCATCATCCCCACGCTGATGGTGGGCTGGTTGTCGGTGTCCCATACGCGCGAGCTGCTCATCCGCGACGCGCAGGAGCTGGCTCAGGAGCGCGTGAAGCAGCTGCGGCTCAAGGCGGAGAGCTTCCTGGAGGACCCCACGGAGCGCGTGGTGGGGCTGTCCAGCGTGCCGGGCGGCTTCTTCACCCTGCCGCGCGACACGCAGCGGCTGCACATCGCGGCGGTGCTCAACCAGCGTCCGGAGTTGCTGGCGCTCACCGTGTTCGGCGCGGACCGGCAGCGGCTGCCGGGCCTGCAGGCCTTCGCGGTGCACGACATGGCGCCCAGCGGGGTGGCGGAGCACGAGGAGCGCGCGCGGGCCCTGTTGGACGGGGGGCTCACCGGGGTGCGCTACTCGGACGTGGTGGCGTCCCACGGCGGAGCTGGCGGCGGTCCGGTGGTGACGCTGGCCTTCCCCGTGGGCGACCCGGTGCAGGGCTACATGGCCGCGGACATCACGCTCGCGGGCTTGAGGCAGATGCTGGCGCAGGAGCGCGTGGGCAGCACGGGCTTCGCGTACCTGGCGGACCGGCACGGCCGCCTGATTACGGGCGGCGGCGACCTGGGCGCGGTGGGTGACGACGTGTCGAAGCGGCTGCCCCTGGCGCACCTGCTCAAGCAGCGCGAGGGCACGCCCGACACGGAGCTGTTCCACGTGGGCAACTTCGGCGAGGGGCGCGACGCGGTGGTGTCCGCGTACTCGGTGCTGCCGGAGGCGGGCTGGGCCATCGTGTCCGAGCAGCCGGTGGAGCACGCCTACCGCCAGGTGGAGACCATGGAGCGGCGCATCCTCCTGGGCCTGGGCGGCGCCATCCTGGTGGCGCTGGTGCTGGCGGCCATCTTCTCCCGCAACCTCACGCAGCCACTGAAGACCTTCATCGCGACGTCGCTGGAGCTGGCGCGCGGCAAGTTCGGCGTGGAGGTGCACCTGAAGCAGAAGAACGAGCTGGGGGAGCTGGCCCAGACGTTCAACTACATGAGCAAGCAGCTCATGGCCTACGACATGGAGACGCGCGGCCTCTACGAGAGCCTGGAGAAGGGCTACCTGGAGACCATCGTCGCGCTGGCCAACTCCATCGACTCCAAGGACGCGTACACGCGCGGCCACAGCCAGCGGGTGGGCGACGTGGCGGTGGAGATTGGCAAGGAGCTGAAGCTCACCGAGCGCGAGCTGCGGCAGCTGCAGTACGGCGGCATCCTCCACGACATCGGGAAGATTGGCATCCCGGAGAACATCCTCTGCAAGCAGTCCCGGCTCACCGACCAGGAGATGTCCCTGATGCGCGAGCACCCCGCCATTGGCGACGCCATCATCGGGCCGGTGACGTTCCTGGGTTCGGTGCGCGCGTGCGTGCGCCACCACCACGAGCGCTGGGACGGCACGGGCTACCCGGACAAGCTCAAGGGCGAGGACATTCCGATGCTCGCGCGCATCGTGGCGTGCGCGGACACCTTCGATGCGTGCACCTCCACGCGCCCCTACCAGAAGGCCATGCCGCTGGAGAAGGCGATGGAGATTTTGGACAACCTGAGCGGCGCGCAGCTGGACCCCAAGGTGGTGCTGGCGCTGCGCGCGGTGCTGGCCCAGCGGGGCGTGCGGCTGGAAGGCCACCGGCAGCCCGTCAAGCTGGCTTCCTGAAGCCCCGCTCCCCGGGCCCTTTCGCTTTCGCGGCAGGTCCCCCTCCCCGCCGGAAGGATGGTAGGGAGGGGCTGCTGCCCAAGCATTGGAAGGTGGACCGGTGAGCAATTTCTGGGATCGCATCAAGCCCGCGCCCAAGCCCGTCAGCGCGACGGATGCGAAGCTGTCCGCGGACGGCGAGTCACTGACGCTGACGTGGGACGACGGCGTGACGACGACCGCCACCGCGCAGGTGCTGCGCCAGCAGTGCCCGTGCGCCGCGTGCGTGGACGAGTGGACGGCGAAGCGCACGCTGGACCCCTCGCAGGTGCCCGCGAACCTGCGCGTGCTGCAGATGCAGCCGGTGGGCAACTACGCGCTCGCGTTCGTCTTCAGCGACCAGCACACCACGGGCATCTATCCGTGGAAGCACCTGCGCGAAATCACCCAGTCGCAGGGGTGAAGCGCCCCACCGCGTCCTTCCGGAGGTCCCCGTGACGTCGCGCTATCGGCTGCTGCAACCGCTGGCCACGGGAGGCATGGCGGAGCTGTTCCTGGGAGTGGCGAAGGGCGCGGAGGGCTTCGAGCGCACCGTGGCCATCAAGCGCGTGCTGCCGCACCTGGCGCGCGAGCCGGACATCTCCCGGATGTTCGTCTCCGAGGCGCGGCTGGCCATGCTGCTGCAGCACCAGAACATCGTCACCGTGCACGACGTGGGGGAGAGCGCGGAAGGGCTCTTCCTGGTGATGGAGCTGGTGGACGGCTGGGACCTGGGCGCGCTGATCCGCGCGGTGACGCGCCAGGGGCTGCGGATTCCTCCGCACCTGGCGGTGTTCATCGCGAGCCAGGCGCAGGCGGGATTGCAGCACGCGTACCGCCGCCAGCATGACGGCCATCCGGTGGTGACGGCGCACCGGGACGTGTCCCCGTCCAACCTGCTGGTGTCGCGCGAAGGCGAGGTGAAGGTCACGGACTTCGGCATCGCGCGGCTGGCGGGCCTGTCGCGCACGGAGCCCGGGGCCTTCAAGGGCAAGGTGCCGTACGCGGCGCCGGAGGTCCTCCGGGGCGAGCCGGCCACGGCGCTGAGCGACCAGTTCTCGCTGGGCACCATCCTCGCGGAGCTGCTCGCGGGGCAGCACCCGTTCGGGTCGGCGGCGGCGGAGCCGATGGCGGTGGCGTACTCCATCCTCAACCGCGCGCCCGCGTCGCTGCCGGACGTGCCGGCGTCGCTGGCCACGCTGGTGCTGCGCATGCTGTCGCGCGACCCGGCGGCCCGCTTCCCGGAGCCGGAGGACGTGTCGGAGGCGTTGGCGCGGTGGCTCGCGCAGACGGGGGAGCCCGCGTCGTCGCATGCGCTGGCGACCTTCCTGCGCGGCGTCCGGCTGCCCATGTCCGTGGGAGAGATGGCGCGGACCGCGCTCGCGGAGGCCCCTGCTTCGACATCGGCGTCGTTCGTGATGTCCGTCGCGCCGCACGAGGGCATGGACACCGGGCGCATCCCGTCCGCGTCTGGCGCCCGACCGGGCACGCTGGCCTATGGCGGTGGCGCCGCGGCTTCGCCAGCGTGGAAGGCGCCTTTGGCGTCCGTTCCCGTGGCGGCGGAGGAAGAGGAGCCGTGGAGCCCTCCGGCCGGAGGTGTCTCGCTGTCCGCGTCCGGCGCCGTGGTCCACACCTGTGCCCTGTGCGGCACGGCGCTGGAGTCCCCTGACTCGCCCTGTGAGTCCTGCACGCGTGGGCCTTCCGCAGGCGCTCCCGCGATGTCGACTGCCTTGCCCACTCAGGCTCCGGCGAATGGGCCCGCTGGGGCATCCACTTCTCGACCGAAGGCGAATGCGGCCTCTACCTCCCGAGCCCGGACGCAGGCGCCCTCCCCCGCCCCGGTGGATGCACCCGCGCTGGCCACCCAATCCATCTCGGACGTGGACGATGCGGCGCGAACGAACCGGCCCAGCATCCGTCAGGCGGCGCAGGGTGACCTGGAGCTGGAGGAGCGTGCGCCCCGGGTGGAGAGCTCGCCTTCGGAGTTCGAGCCCATGACGCCTTCCCGCCCCCGCAGGCGCTGGGGACCGGCGGTGGCGCTGCTCGGCATCGCGGCGGTGCTCGCGGCGGGCGCGCTGTTCGTGTGGCCCCAGTACGAGGCGCAGGTGCTGCGCGCGCTCGGACTGCCTTCGGCGGTCCTGTCCATCCGCAGCGAGCCCTCCGGCGCCACCGTCCTGGTGGACGGCGTGGAGGTGGGCGTGACGCCGCTGGTGATGGACAACGTCTACCCCGCGCGCTCCGTCCCCGTGCAGCTCAAGCTCAAGGGCTACCGCGTCTGGACGGGGTCGTTCATGGGCGGCAAGAAGTCGGACGTGGCGGCGGAGCTCAAGCGCTGACGCTCCGCCTTACGCCCGTCCTACTTCACCAGCCGCAGGTGGCCACGGCGCGGCGGCTGCGGCTCGTCCGGGGGGCCCCCCTCGGGCGGCGGCGGAGGCGCCACCTCCGGACGTGACTCCGGCTCGTCGGAGTGCTCGGCCTGCACCTCGCGCAGGAAGGCGCGGGGCCTCTCCGCGGCCACGGGCACCGGCGCCGGCTGCGGCGGGCGCGCGACGGAGGTCGACGCCACCGGGGGCTGCTGGAGCAGCTCCGGCGGCATCTCCTCCGGGTACATCCAGAACTCCTTCGTCACGTGACTGGCGATGGCGAACAGCGCAGACCAGGGCACCGCCACCGTGAAGCGCGAACCGGAGAAGCTCAGCGTGGTGCGCACGCCCCACTCGCCCACCGTGAGGTCGGGGGGCTCGAAACGGTAGGAGAGGTTGAGGCGCAGGTGCGCTTCGCCTCGCAGGCTGGCGGGGACGAGCACACCGGGGCGACGCGCGTCCAGGTGGATCATCACCATGCCCTGGTCGAGCGCGGCCAGCAGCCGCTCCTTCTTGTCGGAAACCTTCTTGTCCATTCCAGCCTGTCCAGCGGGGGAATTGCGGGAGCGCCCTCAACGACGGCGCACTTCCCGGTCCATCTCCCGCTTCGTCTCCCGTTCCTTGATGTCGTGGCGGCGATCTTCGTGCGTCTTGCCGCGGCACAGGCCCAGCTCCACCTTGGCCCGTCCCTTCCTGAAGTACAGCACGAGCGGGATGATGGAGTAACCGCGCTCGCGCACCTTCGCCGTCCACCGGTCTATCTCCGCCCGGTGCATCAGCAGCTTCCGGCCCCGGGTGGGAAGGTGGTCGAAGACGCTGGCCGCCTTGTAGGAGCCGATGTGGGCGTTGAGCAGGAACAGCTCCGTGCCCTTCTGGAGCGCGTAGGCGTCCGACAGGTTGGCCGTTCCTTCACGCAACGACTTCACCTCGCTCCCCGTGAGCTCCAGCCCGGCCTCTATCTTCTCATCCACCGTGTAGTCGAAGCGCGCACGCCGGTTCTCGGCAATGAGCTTCACCCCCGGCTCCGCACCCACACCCTTCGACTTTCCAGCGGCCATAACGTGTCCCGGGTCTCCTAACCGGCCAGCGGCATGTTGTCGATGAGCCGCGTGGTGCCCGAGAAGGCCGCCACCAGCATGCGCGCCGTCTGTCCGGGCGCCACCGTGTCCAGGGGTGAAAGGGTCCCGGCGTCCCGAACCTCGACGTAGTCCTCGCGCAGCCCCGCCGCCTGCAATTCACGGCGGGCGGCCTCCACCAGCGCCCGAGTGTCCCGGGTGCCGGAGGCGAGCAGGGCCTGGGCTGCCCGGATGCCCTTCGACAGGGCCAGCGCCCGCTGGCGTTCTTCCGCGGACAGATAGGCGTTCCGGCTGCTCATGGCCAGCCCGTCCGCCTCACGGATGGTGGGCATGCCGACGATGTCCGCGCCCAGGTGCAGGTCGCGGTTGAGCGTCTTGATGACCTGGAGCTGCTGGTAGTCCTTCTCCCCGAAGAGCGCCACGGCGGGCCGGAACAGCGCCAACAGCTGCGTGACGATGGTGGCGACGCCCCGGAAGTGGCCGGGACGCCGCTCACCGCACAGCCCCTGGCTGACCTCCGTCACCTCCACGTAGGTCTGGTAGCCCGGGGGGTACATCGCCGCGGGCTCGGGCGCGAACACGGCCGTGACGCCCGCGCTCGCGCACTTCGCCAGGTCCCCTTCGAAGTCGCGCGGGTAGCGCGCCAGGTCCTCGCGGGGACCGAACTGCGTGGGGTTCACGAAGATGGAGGCAGCCACCACGTCCGCGCGCCGGCCGCCCTCCCTCATGAGCGAGACGTGGCCCTCATGGAGGAAGCCCATGGTGGGAACGAGCGCCAGCGTCTTGCCCTCCTTCTGGAGGGACGCGACCCAGGCCTTCACTTCCGCAACGGTGCGCAGGACGTGGGGGGCCATGGCTAGACCGGGGCCCCGTAGATGCCGCCGACCTTCTCCGCGGGCTCGCCAGCGCCTTCCGCGTCGGGCGCCACCGGCGTGGGCGTCACCAGCCGGATGCCCTTGGTGGCCTTGAAGCTGTGCTCTTCATCCGGGAAGGTGCCCGCGCGCACTTCGGAGAAGTACGTGTTCGCGGCCTCGGTGATGTTCCCGTGCAGGTTGGCGAAGCGCTTCACGAACTTCGGCTTGAAGTCCGGGTTCATGCCCAGCAGGTCGTAGCAGACCAGCACCTGGCCATCACAGTGCTTGCCCGCGCCGATGCCGATGGTCGGAATCTTGAGGCTCTGGGTGATGGTGCGCGCCAGCTCCAGCGGCACGCCCTCCAGCACCAGCGCGTAGGCGCCAGCGGCCTCCAGCGCGAGCGCGTCCTCCAGCATGCGGCGCGCGGCGTCCTCGTCGCGGCCCTGCACCACGTAGCCGCCCATCTTGTGCACCGACTGCGGCGTGAGGCCCAGGTGGCCCATGACGGGGATGCTGGCGCGGACGATGGCGCGCACGGTGTCGGCGAACTCGGCGCCGCCCTCCAGCTTCACGCTGCCCACGTTGCCTTCGGACACGAGCCGCCCGGCGTTGCGCACCGCCTCCTGCGGCGACACCTGGTAGCTCATGAACGGCAGGTCGCCCACCACGTGCGCCCGCTTCGCGCCGCGGGCCACCGCCGCCGAGTGGTAGACCATCTGGTCCATGGTGACGGGCAGCGTGGACTCCTGGCCCTGGATGACCATGCCCAGCGAGTCACCGACCAGGAGCACGTCCGCGCCGCCCTCGTCGAGGATGCGCGCGAACGTCGCGTCGTAGGCGGTGACCATGCAGATCTTCTGACCGGACTGCTTCAGGCGCTTCAGCGTGTGGATGGTGACCTTGTCCTTCACGGTTCACCTCCTGTGGGCAAGACGGGTGGGACAGCCTCGTGGAACGTCAGGCCCCTCGCCGTCCCCAGGGGGATCGCCGGAGGCCAGGGCTCCACGGGGATGCACTCTAACGCCCTCGGGGCCGCGTGGGGGTTTAACCCACGCCAGGCAGCCAGGCGGGCGGCGGCCGTCAGCCCCGGCGGGACCGGGGGGTGTAGTGCTGCACACCGGACTTCGCGTTCGCGATGGTCTTCAGCAGGTCCTCGCGGTCGTCCTCGTTGTGCACGAAGTCGATGTCCGACGTGTTCACCACCAGGAGCGGCGTGTCCTGGTAGTGCGCGAAGAAGTCGTTGTACGCGTGCGTGAGCGACTCCAGGTAGCCCGCGTCGAACTTGCGCTCGAACTCACGGCCGCGCTTCTTGATGCGGTGCAGCAGCACGTCCAGCTGGGCCTGGAGGTAGATGACCAGGTCGGGCTGCGGGACGCGGGGCCCCAGCGCCTCGAAGACGCGGTCGTAGAGGGCCAGCTCGTCCGAGGCCAGCGTGAGGTTGGCGAAGATGCGGTCCTTCGCGAACAGGTAGTCGCTCACGGTGACGGAGCGGAACAGGTCCTGCTGGAAGAGCTCCTGCTGCTGGCGGAAGCGCGAGAGCAGGAAGAACACCTGCGTCTGGAACGCGAACTTCTGCCGGTCCGCGTAGAAGCTGGAGAGGAAGGGATTCTCCTCCACCACCTCCAGAATGCGGCGGCTGCCCAGTCGCTCCGTGAGGAGGTTGGTGAGGCTCGTCTTGCCCACGCCGATGGGGCCTTCGACGACGATGTAGCGGTGGTCCATCGGCCCGAGGCCTCCGCCCCCGGAAAGCCACGCATGAGACACATGCGCGCGCGGGGGGCGGATAACACAACCATGCCCCCGTGCATCCGGCAATTTTCGCCGGGCCACCCTGCCCTTGCGCCCTCCGAGGTCATCCCCTACGGTGCCCGCGAACACGGACTGCGGGAGCGACGGGCCACAGATGCGCGGCAGGCAGCGGGTGAAGACGGTGGTGGATCTGGTGGAAACGACGGAAGCGGCGCCCGCCGCCCGTCCGGCCACGGCCCCTCCCGCACCTCCGGTGGACGTGGATCCACTCTATGGCGTGGCCTTGCTGAAGACCGCCTTCGAGCTGAAGCGCCGGCCCGAGGGCTCCGTGGAGGAGGTCCTCAGCGGCGTGCTCGCGCGCCTGCGCATCAATGAGGACGAGTTCCGCGCGTTCCTCGCCCAGCAGGGTGGGCTCCTGGCCGCGCTGGGCCAGAAGCGCTGAACCTCCCTACTCCTCTGCGTCCTGTCCTTCTGGCGCGTCCGGAGGCGGCGGCGCCATGGCGGTGACGGGGCCCAGGGCGCGCTCGATGGCGGCGAACTCCTCCGGGGCGAGCGTCTCCGCGCGGCGGCCCGGGTCGATGCCCGCCGTCTGGAGCGCGGCGAGCATCACCTCTGGCGGCGCCAGGCCCTTGTCGGACTTGAGCGAGTTGATCAGCGTCTTGCGGCGCTGCGCGAAGCCGGCCTTCACCAGCCGCGTGAAGCGGGCCTCGTCCACCAGCGGCGCGCGGGGCGTCTTGAGCCGCGTGAGGCGCAGCACGGCGGAGTCCACCTTCGGGGGCGGATGGAAGCGCCACGCCTCCAGCGTGAGCACGTTCTCCACGTCGAAGTGCAGGCCGAGCAGCACCGTGAGCAGGCCGTAGTCGCGGTTGCCGGGCTCCGCGGCCAGCCGCACGACGACCTCCTTCTGGAGCGTGAAGACGGCGCGCGAGATGTGGGCGCGCTGCGCGAGCACCTGGAAGAGGATGGGGCTGGTGAGGTGGTACGGCAGGTTGCCCACGAGCGCGATTTCGTCCGCGCCGGCCACCTGGGCGAAGTCCACCGTGGCGGCGTTGCCGGGCACCACGCGCACGCCGGGGATGGCCTCCTTCTCCAGCACGGCCACCATGTCGCGGTCGCGCTCCACGGCGGTGACGCGCGCGCCGGTGGCGGCGAGGAAGCGCGTGAGGTGGCCCAGGCCCGGGCCCAGCTCCACCACGGGTTCGCCCTCGCGAGGCGCGAGCGCGTCCGCGATCTCCTGGAGCGCGTCCGGGTCCCCGAGGAAGTTCTGTCCCCAGCTGTGCTTGGCCCGCAGGCCGTGGCGCTTGAGGATGTCGCGCGGAGAATCCACTGTCAGGCCCCTACTCCATGCGCCAGGCGGGGTCGGCCGCGAGGCGGAAATCACCGCGCAAGCCGCGGCGCCACGCTTCATACCCCGCGACGGCGATCATCGCGCCATTGTCCGTGCACAGCCGCACCGGCGGCAGGAACATGCGCAGGCCCCGCTCCTCCGCGCGCTGCTTGCACAGCGCCCTGAGCCGCGAGTTCGCCGCCACGCCGCCGCACAGCACCAGCTGGTGGTGGCCCAGCTTCTTCGCCGCGGCGACGAGCTTCTTCGACAGCACGTCCGCCACCGCCTCCTGGAACGACGCGCACAGGTCGTGGAGGGCCTGGCCCTCCGGCACGCCGTGCTTCTGGACGTGGTGGAGCACGGACGTCTTCAGGCCGGAGAAGGACACGTCCAGGTTGTCGCCCGGCAGGGCGCGAGGGAAGCGGATGGCCTCCGGGTCGCCCTTCTGCGCCAGCTCGTCGATGGGCTGCCCGCCCGGGTACGGCAGGCCGAGGATGCGCGCCGTCTTGTCGTAGGCCTCGCCCGCGGCGTCGTCGCGCGTGCGGCCGACGAGGCGGTAGTTCCCGAAGTCGCGGACCTCGTAGAGGCTGGTGTGGCCGCCGGAGACGACGAGCCCCAGGAACGGCGGCGCGGGCGCGTCCTCCAGCAGGCGGATGGCCAGCAGGTGCCCTTCCAGGTGGTTGGCGCCCACGAAGGGCTTGCCGGTGGCGAGGCTCAGCCCCTTGGCCACCTGGAGTCCCACGAGCAGCGCGCCGATGAGGCCGGGGCCGGACGTGACGGCGATGAGGTCGATGTCGTCCAGCGTCTTGTCCGCGCGGGTGAGGGCCTCGTGGACGACGGGCATCACCTGGACGATGTGGTTGCGGCTGGCCAGCTCCGGAACGACGCCGCCCCAGCGGCGGTGGATGTCCACCTGCGTGGAGACGACGTCCGACAGGGCGCGCCGCCCGTCCTCCACGACGGCGGCGGCGGTTTCATCGCACGAGGTTTCAAGTCCCAGGACGAGCACGACGACTCCGACAACAAGGGCGGGCAGGAGGCGGACAGGCCGCCTCCCCTGCTCATTTCATCCCATTGAGCAGGGCACGCACCTCGTCCGCCGAGCTTCCCGTCGGTTCGAGGAACAGATACCGCTTGTAGGCATCGGCTGCTCGGGTTTGATCGCCGGAGAACTGGAGCGAGCTGCCCAGCCAGAACCAGGCCTTCGCGTTCTTGGGCTCCGCCTTGACGACGTCCTGGAGCAGCCTGGCCGCTTCGCGGTAGCCGGCCTCGCTGGTGCTGCTGTTGTTGGCCAGCGAGATGCCCAGGCCCGTCTTCGCCTCGATGGAGTCGTTGTCGAGCGCGAGCGCCTTGCGGTAGGCGGTGAGCGCCGACTTGAAGCTCTTGCGGGCCAGCGCCGTGCGGCCGTCCTTGATGTAGTCCGCGTAGGTGGCCTTGGGCTGCGCGGCCTCCGTGGGCGTCGTGGGCGGCGGGGTGACCGCGACGGCGCCCGCGTCGGGAACGGCGGCGGGCTCGGGCGTGGCCGTCTTCACCGGCATGCCCGCGTCCTCCGGGGTGGCGGCGGTCTTCGCCGGGGGCGTGCCCGCGTCGGTCTGCGCGTCCACGGTCTTCGTGGGCGGCGGCGTGACGGCCGGCGGAGGCGTCGTCTCCGGCGGCTTGGGCGCATCCACGGGCTGCGTGGGCTGCGTCACCTTGGGCGCGTCGGGCTTGGGCGTTTCGGCGCTGCCCGAGCCCTTGGAGAGCACTACCGCGGCCACGGCCGCGACCAGGACCAGGCCGCCCGCGATGTAGAGGCCCGTGCGCTTGGGCTTCATCGCGGCGATCAACGCCGCGTCGTCCTCGTCGTGCGAGGGCTTGGAGGCGGTGGGCTTCGTGCTGCTCGTGGACGCGGGGCTGGCCGGGGCCGCCGTGGAGTTGCTGGGGGCCGGGGGATGCGCGACAGGGGCCGAGGTGTTCGTCTCGGGAACCGGGGCGCTCGCTCCGGACGGCTGCACGGGCGTGGTGGTCTCGGGCTCCGTGAAGTACGCCTCGGAGGCGGGCACGTCCTGCGCGGCGGTCTCCACCGGCTCCATGGCGGCCGGCTGCGCGTCGAAGGGCGTCGACGCGGGGAACTCGACGTTGAGCGCCACGGGGGCGACCTGTGGCGGCACGATGCCGTGGCCCGGATACGGCGGCAGCGCGAGCTGCGGCGGCGCGGACTCCTCCACCGGCACCTCTTCGTGGAAGGGCTCCGTGCCGCTGACCAGCGTCACCTCGGACGACGGCGGGGCCGGCGTGGGCGGCGGCACCGGGGCCAGCGGGCTGGGCGCGATGGCCGCGCCACCGAAGATGGGCGGGCGCGAGGGCTGCGGCTCCACCGGCGTCTGCGCGGGCTGGGCGGCGAACGGACTGGGCGCGGCCGGTGCTCGGGACGCGGACGACCAGGGCGAACCGGGGCCCCAGGTGCTGGACGCGCTCAGGCCCTCCGTGTCCACCCGGCTCCAGTCGAGCAGCAAGCTGCGCCGCGCATGATCCACCGCGCGGTGCGCCGGAGGCGGCTCCACGAGGAACGCCGAGCCCTCCTGCGACAGCGGCGGAACCGCGGGCTCCGCGCCCTCCTGGCCGAACGCGGGCGGAGCGCCTTCGCCGGGACGAACGCGCGGCGGGAAGATGATCACCTGCGCCGGCTGCGGGGAGACCGGCGCGGGCGCCATCTCCGCCACGGGCGTGACCTCCTCCACGGGCTCGGGGTGCGCGGGCGCGGCTTCGGGCTCGGCGACCGGGACCTCCGCCACGGGCGCCGCTTCCACCGGAGGCGCTTCCACGGGGGCCGGCGCGTCCTGGGGCGCGGGCTCCTGCGCGGGCGCGACGTCCACGGGGATGGGCGGCGCGGCGTTCAGCCACTGCTCGATGCCCGGCTTGCTGCTCTGCACGGGCTCCAGCGGCGCGTTGCCCAGCTCGCGGATCAGCCCTTCGAAGTACAGCTTGCTGATGATGCCCAGCGCGGCCAGGTCCTCGAAGTCCGAGTCCTCCACCACGCGCGACAGCGCGCGCTTGCCGTCGAACAGGCGCAAGAGGCCGTTCACCTCGTCGGGGATCTCCGACAGGCGGTCCGCCAGCTGGTGGTAGTCGATCTCGAAGACCGTCTCCAGCGGCGGGAGCTGCTCGAGCATCCGGCCCCACTCGTCCAGCCGGCGCATGCCCTCCATGAGGAGGCCCTGCGTGGAGACCTCGATGCGCTCGGTGCGGTCCAACGTGGTGAACTGCACGTCGAACTGACCTTCGAACGTGTTGAGCAGGCGGTAGAAGGCGTTCTCGCCCTTGAGCCGGCCCAGCTCCGCGTCGATGACGCGGCCTTCCTTGAAGTAGACGACGCCGGTGCGCTCGCCCTGGATGGAGATGACGCCCGTCTTGCGGCCGATTTCAAAGGTCTGGACCAGGTCCACGACGCCCATGTCGGCGAGGCTTCCCGCGAAGCCGCCCTTGGTCGTCTCGCGCTTCTCGATGCGTTCCTTCTCGGCCTTCTGAAGGATCATCTTCACGCGGGTGACGATCTCTTTGATGTAGATGGGCTTCGTCAGGTAGTCGTCGCCCCCGAGCTCCAGGCCGCGCACCTTGAACTCGACCGACTTCTGGTTCGTCAGGAAGACGAAGGGGATGAACTTGAAGCGCTCGTCGGACTTGAGCGTCTTGCAGAGCTCGAAGCCGTCCATCTCCGGCATCTTGGTGTCCGCGAGCACGAGGTCCGGCGGGCTGATCTGGACCTTCTCCAGCGCATCCTTGCCGTGGATCGCAGTCGTGACGGAGAAGCCAGCCTTCTTCAGGCTGACCTCCATCACGCGCAGACTCTTCGCGTCACCATCGACGAGGAGCAGGTGCTGCTTGGCCACGTGGCATGCCTTTCAAGACGGGCGGGACGGCGGATCCGACGGGGGCGTCCCGTAGGGGCAAGCATCGGGTCCGGTTTCCAGGTGTGTCAATGGGCGGGACTGTCCGGAAAACCGGCCGGCTCCCTCCCCGGGGGACAGGCGAGTCAGCGGAAGAGGCCCTTCTTGGGCGGGTTCTTCTTGCGCATGTCGATGAGCCGCAGCTCCTGGTTCGCCTCCAGGTGCTTGGGGTTCGCACGGACGGCCTCCCGGAAGTGCTTCTCCGCGCGGTCCATGTCCCCTTCCACGCGGGCGATGACGCCCAGCTGGTAGTGGGCGCGATCACAGTTCGGGTCGGTGCGCACCGCATCCGCCATCCACTGTTTCGCGCGGGGCATGTCGGCCTTGCGGCTGGGGTCCATGTAGACGGACCAGGCGCGCGCCGCGAGGTACAGGGGCTTGGGGTCCAGGCCGTACGCGCGCTCGTAGTGCTCGCTGGCGGCGAGGAAGTCGCGCTTGCGGAAGAACACCTCGCCCATGCGGAAGAGGTCGTCCGCGTTGGTGTCCGCGCGGGCCGCGGCGGGGCTGCCGGGACGGGCCGCGCTGGGGGCCGGGGGCTTCGGCGCGGCCTGCGCGCCCTGCTGGGCCAGCTGGTAGTTCTTGCGGCGGGTGTCGTCGTGGAGGACTTCGTAGGCCTCGCGGATGGACTCGAAGACGGCGGTGATCTTCGGCGCCAGGTGGGGCAGCGACGGGGGCAGCCGGTCCGGGTGGAAGACCTTGGCGAGGCTCAGGAAGGCGGCCTTCACCTGGTCGCGGGAGGCGTCCTGCGGAACCCCAAGTGTGACGAAGTGGTCCTTCTTCGTCTGGATGTCGGCGTAGCGCTGCTCAATCTGCTGCGCGAGGCGGCCCTCGTCGGGCTTGGGGGGCTCCGGCGGCGCGGCGACGGCGGCGGACGGCGGCGCGGCGCCCTCGGGCGTGGCCGGGGTGGCCGCGGCGGCGGGGGGAACGGGGCGGGTGCCGAGCGTGCCCATGTTCTCCATGGCGCGGCGCAGGAGGCGCTGGCGCCGGAGCTTGGAGGCTTCGTCGGGGTTGGAGGGGTCTTCGGCCGCCACGTCGTCCTCGTCAAAATCCCAGTCGTCCAGATCACCGGACAACTCGTCCCCAGTCTGGCCAGAAGCCCCCGCGTTGTCACCGGGGAACGCGGTGGAGCGGGGAGAAGGCAGCGGCTCGAACGTCGCTTCGACGATGGCCTCGACGAGGAATTCGTTGGCGTCGCCCGCCGAGCGGACATCCGAGCGGATGAGGGCTTCCAGGTGGGAGTCCACCTGCTGGAGGGCGGCCTCGAAGGAGGCGGTGAGGTTCTGGGCGGGGTCGTTGGACTCGTCGAAGGAGACGATGCGCCACAGGTCGTCCTCGCTGGCGCGGGCGGGGCGCACGGGCGGTGTGGAGGACGCGGGGAACTTCGGGGGCTGGACGGCCCAGAGGTCCGGCTGCGGGGGGGCCTCGGCGGGGACGACGGGGGCGGCCGGAGCGGGGGCGCGGGTGTCGGGGAGGGGCGCGGCGGCGGGGACGATGTCGCCCCAGCTCTCCGGCTCCACTTCCAGCAGGGGGAGGTCGGGTTCCGGCGGGGGCGCGACGGGGAAGCGCGAGGGCTCCTCGGTGAGCCAGGGGTCCAGGGGCACGGAGGCGGAGCGGCGCAGGGCCTCGGCCATGTCCTGGACCAGGGCGGCCTGGGCGCGCTTGCGGGCCTCGGTGAGGGCGGTGGTGTTGTCGCTGGCGGGGAGCTCCAGGGCGTCGCGGGGGGACGCGGGGATGGAGTCCGCCCAGGAGTTCGACGGGGCGGAGGGTTCAGGCTCCGCGGTGAGGATGATGTCCTCGGGCCCGAGCGTGAGCGGTTCGGGCTCCGCGGGCGCGGCGGCGAGCGGGACGAGGACCGGGGGCGGCGTGGGAGGCGCGGTTGGGCGGGTGCGCCGGGGGAGAGAGGGCGGGTGGGCGGGCTTGCCCTGTTCGGACAGGCGCTGGGCCTCGGCGGCGCGGGCCTCTTCGGCGAGGCGGGCGGCTTCGGCGGCGCGGGCCTCTTCGGCGAGGCGCTGTGCTTCGGCTTCGGCGCGAACGCGAGCTTCTTCGGCGAGGCGGGCTTCCTCGGCGAGGCGCTGCGCTTCGGCTTCGGCGCGAACGCGAGCTTCTTCGGCGAGCCGAGCGGCTTCGATTCGAGCGGCCTCTTCGGCGAGGCGGGCTTCCTCCTCCGCGCGCAGCCGTGCTTCTTCGGCGAGCCGAGCTTCCTCAGCGAGTCGGGCGTCCTCAAGCGCGCGAAGACGGGCCTCCTCTGCGAGGCGAGCCTCTTCGGCCAGACGGGCTTCTTCTTCAGCGCGAAGCCGGGCTTCTTCCGCGAGCCGAGCCTCTTCCGCTGCGCGAAGGCGGGCCTCTTCGGCGAGCCGCGCCTCTTCGGCGAGCCGCGCCTCTTCCGCGAGGCGGGCCTCTTCAGCGAGTCGAGCCTCCTCTTCCGCACGAAGTCGGGCTTCTTCCGCGAGGCGAGCCTCCTCGGCCAGTCGCGCCTCTTCGGCTAGGCGAGCCTCCTCCGCGAGGCGGGCCGCTTCGGCCAACCGCGCCTCTTCAGCGAGTCGAGCCTCCTCTTCCGCACGAAGTCGGGCTTCTTCCGCGAGGCGAGCCTCCTCGGCCAGTCGCGCCTCTTCGGCGAGACGAGCCTCCTCCGCGAGTCGAGCCTCTTCCTCCGCGCGAAGCCGAGCCTCTTCCGCAAGCCGAGCCTCCTCGGCCAAGCGCGCCTCTTCTTCAGCACGAAGGCGAGCCTCCTCGGCCAAGCGCGCCTCTTCTTCAGCACGAAGGCGAGCCTCTTCGGCGAGGCGGGCCTCTTCGGCCAGTCGAGCCTCTTCGGCCAGTCGAGCCTCCTCCGCGAGGCGGGCCTCTTCGGCCAGTCGAGCCTCCTCCGCGAGTCGAGCCTCTTCCTCCGCACGCAGGCGCGCTTCTTCGGCCAGCCGTGCTTCCTCAGCGAGTCGAGCTTCTTCAATCGCGCGAAGCCGGGCCTCCTCAGCGAGTCGAGCTTCTTCGGCGAGGCGGGCCTCTTCCTCTGCACGGAGTCTGGCTTCCTCAGCGAGGCGCGATTCCTCCTCCGCGCGAAGCCGGGCCTCTTCAGCGAGTCGAGCTTCTTCGGCGAGGCGGGCTTCCTCCTCCGCACGAAGGCGAGCCTCTTCCGCGAGTCGGGCCTCTTCCTCTGCGCGAAGGCGCGCCTCTTCGGCCAGACGTGCTTCTTCCGCGAGGCGTGCCTCTTCTTCAGCACGAAGGCGAGCCTCTTCGGCCAGCCGGGCTTCCTCTTGCGCGCGGAGTCGGGCCTCTTCGGCCAGTCGAGCCTCCTCCGCGAGCCGAGCTTCTTCAGCCAGACGTGCCTCTTCGGCGAGACGTGCTTCCTCGGCAAGGCGAGCCTCTTCCTCCGCACGCAGCCGCGCCTCTTCGGCGAGACGAGCTTCTTCCTCCGCGCGCAGCCGCGCTTCTTCGGCCAGCCGAGCTTCCTCAGCGAGCCGGGCTTCCTCGATCGCGCGAAGCCGAGCCTCTTCCGCGAGCCGAGCCTCTTCGGCCAGCCGGGCTTCTTCTTCAGCACGAAGCCGAGCCTCTTCCGCGAGCCGAGCCTCTTCCGCGAGCCGAGCCTCTTCCGCGAGCCGAGCCTCTTCCGCTGCGCGAAGGCGGGCTTCTTCGGCGAGCCGTGCCTCCTCAGCCAGTCGCGCCTCTTCCGCGAGGCGGGCCTCTTCGGCCAGTCGCGCCTCTTCTTCAGCACGAAGCCGGGCTTCTTCTGCGAGGCGAGCCTCCTCGGCCAGTCGAGCCGCTTCAGCCAGTCGAGCCTCTTCAGCGAGCCGGGCCTCTTCCTCCGCACGAAGGCGAGCCTCTTCGGCCAGACGCGCCTCTTCTTCAGCACGAAGGCGAGCCTCCTCCGCGAGCCGAGCCTCTTCGGCGATGCGGGCTTCCTCAGCTAGACGGGCCTCTTCGGCGAGCCGTGCCTCCTCTTCCGCACGCAGCCGAGCCTCCTCGGCCAAGCGAGCCTCTTCAGCCAGCCGCGCCTCTTCGGCGATGCGTGCCTCTTCCGCAAGCCGGGCTTCTTCCGCGAGGCGAGCCTCCTCGGCTAGACGTGCCTCTTCAGCCAGTCGCGCCTCTTCGGCGAGGCGGGCCTCTTCAATCGCGCGAAGCCGAGCCTCTTCGGCCAAGCGTGCTTCTTCCGCCAGCCGAGCTTCTTCCTCAGCCCGCAGCCGGGCTTCCTCTGCGAGACGAGCCTCCTCCGCGAGGCGAGCCTCTTCCTCTGCACGAAGGCGGGCTTCTTCCGCGAGGCGAGCCTCTTCGGCGAGACGGGCCTCCTCCGCGAGGCGGGCCTCTTCCTCTGCACGAAGGCGGGCTTCCGCCGCGAGGCGAGCCTCTTCGGCAAGGCGTGCTTCCTCTTCGGCACGAAGGCGAGCCTCTTCCGCGAGCCGAGCCTCTTCCGCCGCGCGAAGGCGAGCTTCTTCGGCCAGACGTGCCTCTTCCGCCAGTCGCGCTTCCTCCTCCGCGCGAAGCCGGGCCTCTTCCGCGAGGCGGGCCTCTTCCGCCGCGCGAAGGCGGGCTTCTTCGGCGAGGCGGGCCTCTTCGGCAAGTCGCTCTGCTTCGAGCCGAGCCTCTTCCGCGAGGCGGGCCTCTTCAGCCAGTCGCGCTTCTTCAGCGAGCCGAGCTTCTTCCTCCGCGCGAAGCCGGGCCTCCTCCGCAAGGCGGGCTTCCTCCTCGGCACGAAGGCGAGCCTCTTCGGCGAGCCGCTCGGCTTCTAGCCGCGCCTCTTCCGCGAGCCGAGCCTCCTCGGCGAGCCGCTCCGCTTCGATGCGCGCCAGTTCCGCCAACCGCGCCTCTTCAGCGAGACGCTCGGCTTCAATCCGCGCCTCTTCCGCGAGCCTCGCCTCCTCCGCGAGCCGCTCCGCTTCAATGCGAGCAAGCTCCGCCAATCGCGCCTCTTCGGCGAGCCGCTCCGCTTCGATGCGCGCCAGCTCAGCAAGCCGAGCCTCCTCCGCGAGCCGCTCCGCTTCGATGCGCGCCAACTCAGCAAGCCGAGCCTCTTCAGCGAGCCGCTCCGCTTCGATGCGCGCCAACTCCGCGAGTCGAGCCTCCTCAGCCAGCCGTTCCGCTTCGATGCGAGCCAACTCCGCGAGCCGGGCCTCCTCAGCCAGCCGCTCCGCCTCGATGCGAGCCAACTCCGCGAGCCGAGCCTCTTCGGCAAGCCGCTCTGCTTCGAGCCGAGCCAACTCCGCCAGCCGAGCCTCTTCGGCAAGCCGCTCCGCTTCGAGTCGAGCAAGCTCCGCCAGCCGAGCCTCTTCGGCGAGCCGCTCCGCTTCAATGCGCGCCAGCTCCGCGAGCCGGGCCTCCTCCGCCAGCCGCTCCGCCTCCCGCCGCGCTTCCTCCTCCGCCCGAAGCCGTGCCTCCTCCGCCAGCCGTGCCACTTCCAGCGCCCGGAGCCGAGCCTCTTCCGCCAGCCGCTCCGCCTCAATGCGCGCCAGCTCCGCCAGCCGCGCCTCTTCCGCGAGCCGTGCCTCCTCCGCCAGCCGCTCCGCCTCCAGCCGCGCCAGCTCCGCGAGCCTCGCCTCCTCCGCGCGCCGCTCCGCCTCCTCGCGCCGGCGCGCCTCCTCGATGGCCCAGGCCTCCTCTTCCGCCTGCCGCAGCTCCTCCTCGCGCCGCAGCCGCTCGCGCTCCTCCCACTCCTCCACCGACAGGGCCTCGATCCGGCCCTCGCGCTCCAGCACCCGCAGCAGCGCCTGCTGTGCCCCCGTCAGCGACTCCGGCCTTCGGAACGCGCCCAACGTCTCCAGCAGGCTCCGCTCCGACGCATCCGTCAGCCACGGCTCGCACGCCGCCACCTCCGGGCAGCGGTAGACCCTCGCGGGCACGGGCTCACTGGGCGCCGGCTCCAGCGCCGCACGCACCACGCGCACGCCCGCGATGGGCGCGAAGTTCCCCGCCGCCTCCACCGACTCCGCCTCGAAGTCCGCGCGCTCCGCGAGCTCGCTCAGCCGCCGCACCTGCGCCAGCACCTGCTGCTCGTGCACCACCGCGGGCTTGAGCCCGCTGTCCTCCAGCAGCTCCTCGTCCGGCGCCGCCGCCCCACCCCGCGCCCACAGCGCATCCAGGGCGTCCACGCCCAAGAGCCCGTTCTGGAAGAGCGCCTGCGCCGGCGTCTGGTAGCCGAAGCCCAGCTTCGCGCCCACCAGGTCGCCCTCGCGCAGCCACAGCGCGGACTCGCGTCCACCGGCGTGCAGCGTCAGCCGGCCGGTGGCTCGGGACTTGTGGGCGGCATACAGCGCTTCGGCGACCTGCGAGGCGGACATTCGGCCACCGAGTGTAGCCCGTCCTGCTCGCCCCTCAATTCGACGGCGGTGCCTGCCTGGCCGCTGTCCCCAGCTGCACCTGACGCAGCGCCTCGTAGGCGCCAATCCCCACCGACGTCGAAAGATTCAAGCTCCGGCGCTCCGGAAGCATGGGGATGGTCACCGGCGTCCCCGTCCCCCCCTCCATCACCTCCGGCAACAGCCCCGTCACCTCCGAGCCGAACACCAGGTGGTCCCCCGGCTCGAACCGCGCCGCGTACAGCGACGTCTCCGCCCGGGCGGAGAACAGCCACCGCCGGGCCTGGGGGTACTCCGCCACGTAGGCGTCGTAGGTCGGGTACAGCTTCAGGAACACCTTGTCCCAGTAGTCCAGCCCCGCCCGCTTCAGGTTCCGGTCGTCGATGGAGAACCCCAGGGGCTCCACCAGGATGAGCCGGCACCCGGTCACCGCGCACAGCCGGGCCACATTGCCGGTGTTGGGCGGAATCTGCGGGGAGACGAGGACCAGGTGCAGGGGGGACGCCAGGGGCTCAAGCATGGGATAGAACACCGGTCATGCACTGGAGGGTGACCAACGAAACGCGGCAGCGGCTGCTCGCGGACCGCGCCGAACGCGCCGAGTCCTTCGTCCAGCGCTTCCAGGGGCTCATGGGCCGCGCCTCGCTGCCCATGGGGGGCGGGATGCACATCGACCCCTGCAACTCCATCCACACCTTCTTCATGCGCATCCCCATCGACGTCGCCTTCCTGGACGCGGAAGGGCGCATCGTCAAGCAACTGTCCGCCATGCCTCCGTGGCGCACCTCGTCCATCTACTTCAAGGCCCGCTCCGTCCTGGAGCTGCCCGCCGGGGTGCTCCTGGCCAGCGGCACCCAGGAGGGCGACCGCCTGGTCTTCGCCCCGGGAGAGGCCCCGGGCGCCTAGGGGTCCCCAGGGCCCTTGCCTTCCCCACCCACCCGCACCCGGAGGGGGGAATGCTGGGACAGACGAGAGGTTTTTGACCCCTTTCGGAGCGCTTTGTTAACGTCGCGCCCCGATTTTCACGCCTCTCCCCCGGAAGAGTCCCTTCGCATGCGTATCGAGGTCGCCGGCAGCACCCACGTCGGGATGAAGCGGAACCACAACGAGGACAACTACCTCGTGCTCACCGAGGAGAACCTCGTGTGCGTGGCGGACGGCATGGGAGGCCATTCGTCCGGGGAGATCGCCAGCCGCATCGCGGTGGACGAGCTGGGTGAGTTCTTCCGCCTCACGTCCAAGGACCAGGACGCCACCTGGCCCTTCAAGATGGACAAGCAGCGCAACTACGACGAGAACCGCCTGGCCACCGGCATCAAGCTGGCGAACGCGCGCATCTTCGAGCGCGCCACGGCGGACACGAAGTACAAGGGCATGGGCACCACCATCGTGTCCGTGCACTTCGCGGAGAACGGCGTCTACGTGGGCCACGTGGGCGACAGCCGTGTGTACTTCTTCCGCGGCGGCATCCTCCAGCAGGTGACCGAGGACCACTCGCTGCTCAACGACTACCTCAAGGCGAAGAAGCTCACGCCGGAGGAGATCGAGAACTTCCCCCACAAGAACGTCATCGTCCGGGCGCTGGGGATGAAGGAGCAGGTGCAGGTGGACGTCACCCGCGTGGATCCGCTGGAGAACGACGTCTTCCTGCTGTGCTCGGACGGCCTGAGCGGCATGATCACCGACGCGCAGATGCAGGACATCCTGTCGCGCACGCCGGAGCTGGAGAAGGCGTGCGGCCAGCTCATCGACCTGGCCAACGCGGCGGGCGGCAACGACAACGTCACCTGCGTGCTCGCGCGCTACCACGCCGCCTGAGGCACCCGTCCCATCCGGACGCGTGAAGGCCCGTGCTCCCGCAAGGAGCGCGGGCCTTCGTCTTGAGGAGTCCCCATGTCCTGGCACCTGCTGACTGGCCTGCTGTTGATGGCGGCCCCACCTGACTTCTCCCAGCCCCTCGGAGGCTCCGGAGGAAAGGCCCCCACGTCGGTCGCGACGCTCGTCTCGGACGGGCAGCAGCTGGTGCTGGACGTGGACGTGGTGGACACGACGCCGTCGGCCGCGACGGACGATGTGCACTCGGATCACGTGGAGGTGTGGTTCGGGCTGGAGGCGCCCGACGCGCTGATGCCTTCCCGCGTCGTCACCACGGCCCCCGAGGGGAAGCTCTTCACGGTGAGCGGCAAGGACGACCCGAAGGCGCTCGATGCCATCATCCAGGGCAAGGATCCGGGCACCCTGGATGCCTCTGGCATGGCGGGCGAAGGCTGCGAAGAGGACGACCGGGCCGCGCGCGAGCAATTGGGCATGTCGCCCAAACGCACCCGCGTCCTGATGGGAGTCGCGCATTGGGGCTTCTTCCCGGACGGCCGAGCGCCCGTGCTCTATGACCTGGAGCGCTACCCGGGCCTGTCCCCTGCCCTGGGCGAAGGCGACGTGCGCTACGAAGCCCGGAAGACAGCCACGGGCTATCACGTGCGCGCGGTGCTTCAGCCCGGAGCGCTGCTCTTCGTTCCGAAGGACGGCGTGCGCACGTTGCGCGTGCGGGTGGATGCCATCGACGCAGGAGCAGCGGGCACGAAGGAGACGCTGCGCTCCACGCACCCGGCCCCGAAGTGGGGCGACGCGGAGACGCTGCGGACCGTAAAGCTCGCGAAGCCGCTCACGGTGAAGCTGGTGGAGGGGCTCCCGGAGCTGGGGCAGCCCCTGCCCAAGGCGCCCGGCGCGAAGCAGGCGTTCGATGAGCTGCCGCCCTACTTCCTGCGCACCGGGAAGACGTGGGCCGGCGTGCGGGTGCTCCGCGAGTCCCCCGAGAGCTACCAGTTGCGAATCTGCGCCGTGACGCTCGATGCCGTCACCGGATACCGCCCTCAAGCGAGCGTCTTCGAGCCGCCCACTCCGTTCCTGGGCAATGGCACCGCGCGCATTCAGGTGAAGGCCCCAGGCGGCCCGACGACGCTGTATCTCTCCCGCGCACCGAATGACCTGCGCGCCGTGCTGTCCAGTGACGCGGTGGAGACGTTCCGGTTCAAGGACGGCACGCCCGGGCTCGTGGAGCGGAGCGAAGAGCCCATGATGGGCCGCTACACGAGCGGAGCCTGCGGCGGCGCGACCACCGTCACGCTGCGGCTCGTGCGCCTGGAGAAGCAGGGGCCGAAGCGAACGGTCCTGATGTCATGGAACGACTGTGGCAGCGAGATCACGGACGCAGAGGAACACGTCGTGGCAGAGCGCCAGGAGGACGGCACGGAGGACGCCCCGAAGATCACCTGGGCCACGCCGGGCCAGAAGCTGCGCGTGACGTTCGGTCCCCGCCTCACGCTGGAAGCCACCTGGAGTCCGGATGGCTCCGGCGTGAAGGTTGGGAAGGTCGCCGTCAGGCAGTGAGCCGCGGACGTGGCGCCGACGCCCCGCGAGAGCAGCGAGCCGAGAAGCACCACCTCCAGCCACCAGACTTCGCCACGACCCGACGCGGTCCAAACCCGTCCAACGGCCCCACAGGTTTCCGGTGGCCGAGTCAGAGCCCCTCCTGACCACGGTCTTCCAAAACCTGTCCGACTGTCCGACAGCTTTCGTGGGACGGCCGCGCTGGAGCCCCCAGCCCCCGGTCCTCCAAACCGGTCCGACTGTCCGACAGGTTTCCGCTGACCGACTGGACCAAGCCCCTGGACCACGGTCCTCCAAACCGGTCCGACTGTCCGACAGGTTTCTGCTGACCGACCGGACCAAGCCCCTGGACCAGGGTCCTTCAAAACTTGTCCGACTGTCGGACAGGTTTTCGCCGACGGGCTGAACCGGAGGGCCTTGGACCCCGGTCTTTCAAACCGGTCCGACTGTCGGACAGGTTCGCTCTGGCCAGTTGAACCGGGGCCCCTGAGGCCGCGGTCTTCAGAACCTGTCCGACTGTCCGACAGGTTTCCGCGGCCCGGCTGGACCAGCAGCCCCGGCCACGGGATTCAACACCTGTCGGACTGTCGGACAGGTTTGTGCGGTGCGCCTCCCCCGGAGGGAGGCATCAGAGCTCTCAGCTTCTCATCCTCGGCGACAGCGGCCCCGCCCGCGGGATCAGCGGCCGGCGAGCGGCGCGGGCACCCGGTGCGGGCCCCACGCGAGCACCTCGGTGAGTGACTCACCGGGGGACACCTGCGTCTCCTCGAACACGGCGCAGCGCTCCAGCTTCGCGCCCTGCCCCACCCGCGCTCCCGGGCCCACCGACACGCCCGGGCCCACGGTGGCTCCCGCGTCCACCACGCTGCCCGCGCCCACGTACGCGGGCCCGCGCACCGTCCCCGCGACGCGGGCCTCCGGGTGCACCCATGCTCCGGCCGCCCCGTCCTTCAGCCCGTGAAGCGGCGAGTCCTTTCCCAGCGCCTGCAACGGCACGCGCCCTTCGAGCACGTCCCGCACCGTGGCCAGGTAGCGCGACGGCATGCCCAGGTCGGACCAGTACGCATCCACCGCGTGCCCACGCACCGGGAGCCCCGCCTGCATCACCCGCACGTAGACCTCGCGGTTGATGTCCTCGGGACCTTCAGCCGTCATGAAATCGAACACGCTGGGGGACATCACGTGCACGCCCGTGAAGTGCCACGGACGCAGGCCGTCCCCCCCCGGCCCGTACCCCGCGATGCGGCGCACCTGCCCGCCCGCGTCCGCCTCCACCGCCGCGTACTTCTCCCCTTCCGGCATGGGCAAGAGCACCATCGTCGCCACCGCGCCGGACTCACGGTGCGCCGCGACCACGGGCTTCAGGTCCACCGGGAAGAGGATGTCCCCGTTGAACACGAGGAAGTCCTCGCCAGAGAGGAAGTCGCGCAGGCCGCGGATGCCTCCGCCCGTGCCCTGGATGACGGGCTCGTGCACCACATGCAGCGGCAGCTCCGCGCGCTCGCACTCCGCGCGGGCCACCGCCGCCATCGTGTCCGGCAGGTGGTGCGTGTTGATGCCCACCTCCGTCACGCCCGCCGCCTTCAGCACCGCCAGGTGGTAGCGCAGCAGCGGCTGACCGAGGAACGGCATGGCCGGCTTCGGCCAGCGCTCCGTGAGCGGGCGCAGGCGCGTGCCCAGGCCCGCGCAGAGGACCATTGCTTTCATGTCTTCAGGCCGCCAGCTCGGGCACGTACTTCGCGATCAGCTTCTGCAGCCCGGCCAGCTCCGGCCGGCGCGCGAACGCGGCCTTCACGTAGCGCAGCGACGCCGGGATGGACACGAGGAAGCCCGGGTTGCCCTTCACGCGGTTGATGAACTCGAAGCGGCCCGCGTCCTTCAGCTTGCGCTGGATGGTGAGCAGGTCGAAGAACGCCTTGAACTCCTTCGCGTCGATCTTCTCCCCGCTCTCCTGCTCGAACGTGGCGATGTAGCGGTCCAGCATCGTGTCCACGAAGTCGCGGTCCAGCTCCACGTAGCTGTCGCGCAGGAGCGCCACCAGGTCGTACTGGCGCGGGCCCTGGAGCGCATCCTGGAAGTCGATGACCACCAGCTCGCCCTCCTTCACCATGATGTTGCGGCTCTGGTAGTCGCGGTGCGTGAAGCCTCGCGGCGCGGCGGCAAGCTGCTTCGCGATGTCCCGGAACGTGGCGTCCAGCTCCGCGCGCTCCTCGGCCGTGGGCACCTTGCCGCTCCAGGCCTCCAGGCCCCACTCGCGGAAGTGGTGCAGCTCCCAGTCGTACAGGTCCTCGTCGAAGGCGCGCGTGAAGGCCAGGCACTCCGGGTCGCGCTGCTTCTCCGCCTGCACGCGCAGCTTCGCCAGCAGGTCCACCGCGCGCGTGTAGAGCGCCTGGTTGTGGCGGCCGCCCTCCAGCGCGGATTCGAACGTGATGTCGCTCAGGTCCTCCAGCACCATGATGCCCGCGGGCTCGTCGTAGCGGAGGATGCGCGGCACGCGCACGCCCAGCTTCTCCAGGTAGCGGTGCACGTTGATGAAGGGCAGCTCCTTCGGGGGCTCGCCCTTGGTGGCCTCCTCGCTCTTCTTCGTCGCGTCCGGCGGCATCACCATCAGCACCCAGCTCTCCGGGGCGCTGCCGACGCGGTAGTAGGAGCGGTTGCTCGCGTCGCCCTTCAACTTCTTGATGGGGGCATCGGGGACGGGACGGCCAATGGCCTGTCCCACCTGGTCGCGAAGGGCGGCCTCAAGTTCCATGGGGGGCGGGTACTCCAGAGGGGGAAGGGAAAGACGCCCGCGAGTATCGGAGGCACGGCGCGGCGGGTCAAAGCCCGTGTGGGCCACGCGTCCGCCAGCCGCCTGCCCTGTCGCCTACGCGACGAGGAACCTCCAGCCCCCCGTCCGGGGAGGCCTGTCCCCGAGGGCCAGGGCAACGCATTCCCGGTCGCGGCATCCTGCGTCAGGAAGGGGCCCGCCTTCGGGCATGTTCCCCCTGACGGGGCGGAGCACATATAAGGCCCCGACCCCCACTTTTTATCGGGAAGCCACGCACGATGGACATCCAACAGAACATCCTCACCGCCATTGGCCACACGCCGCTGGTGAAGCTCAACAAGCTCGTCGGTCCGAACGACGCCACCGTGCTCGTGAAGTGCGAGTTCATGAACCCCGGCGCGTCCATCAAGGACCGCATGGCGCTCTACATCATCGAAAAGGCCGAGCGGGAGGGGAAGCTCAAGCCCGGCGGCACCATCGTGGAGAACACGTCCGGCAACACCGGCATGGGCGTGGCGCTGGCCGCGGCGGTGAAGGGCTACAAGTGCATCTTCACCATGCCGGACAAGATGTCCCTGGAGAAGATCAACCGCCTGAAGGCCATGGGCGCCCAGGTCGTCGTCACGCCGACGAACGTCCCGGCGGAAGACCCGCGCAGCTACTACGAGACGTCCAAGCGCCTGGCCAAGGAGACGCCGGGCGCGTTCATGCTGAACCAGTACCACAACCCGGACAACATCGAGGCGCACTACCACACGACGGGTCCGGAGATCTTCCAGCAGACCGACGGGAAGATTGACTACTTCGTGTCCGGCCTGGGCACCGGCGGCACCATGAGCGGCGCCGGCAAGTTCCTCAAGGAGAAGATCCCCGGCCTGAAGAACGTCGGCGTGGATCCGGAAGGCTCCGTCTACGAGGGCTACTTCAAGACGGGCAAGCTCACCGAGCCGCACGTCTACAAGGTCGAGGGCATTGGCGAGGACATGCTCTGCGGCGCCATGGACTTCAAGGTCGTGGACGACGTGCGCCAGGTGGATGACCGCATGTGCTTCAACGCCGCCCGCCGCCTCGCGCGCGAGGAGGGCATCTTCGCGGGTGGCTCGTCCGGCGCGGCGGTGCACGTGGCGGTGCAGCTGGCGAAGGAAGTCGGCAAGGGGAAGACCATCGTGGTCGTCCTGCCGGACTCCGGCAGCAGCTACATCAGCAAGTTCCACTCCGACGAGTGGATGCGCGACAACGGCTTCATGCAGGAGAAGGGCGCTGGCACCGTGCGCGACATCATCGGCGCGAAGCCCCGCGACCTGAAGACCGCGAAGCGCGGCGACCGCGTGGACCACGTGGTGGAGACCATGCGCAGCAACGGCATCAGCCAGATGCCCGTGGTGTCCGACGACGGCCGCGCCGTGGGCATGGTGCACGAGTACGACCTGCTCAACGCCCTGGTCGCCAACAAGGTGAAGTTCCAGGACTCCATCGACCCCATCGTCGCCCCGCTCCAGGGCGCCGTGTCCGCCGAGGCCAGCATCGACCGGCTGCGTGAAATCTTCGCGCGCGACAACGTGGCCGTGGTGAAGGACGGCGAGACGGTCGTCGCCATCGTCACGAAGATCGACCTCATCGACCATCTGCACCGCACGGCGTCCTAAGCGCGCGGGCACAACGCCCTGAAACACCGCGGGCCCGGAAGGAGGAGGACATCCTCCCTTCGGGCCCGTCGTGTTCTTCCAGGTGGTGATGATGCGGGGTCCGTCAGAGTCCCGGCGGGTCCGGCTTCGTCAGGTCCAGGGCCACCATGTGGAAGCCCGGCCCCACGTGCATGAAGCCAAAGCGCTCCGCGCGGTTCTTGATGGCGTCCAGCTGCGAGTAGCCCAGGAGCAGCTTGAAGCCCTGGCGCCGGGCTTCGTCGCGGACCGCGGCGACGATGGCGTTGACCGCTTCGTTGCGGTCCTCCCTGGACAGCCCGGGCGCGGCGATGATGCCTTCAATCAACGCCACCGAGCTGTCCGTGCGGTACAGGAAGCCCGCCGCCTTGTCCGGCACCACGAAGCCGTATTCCGGCAGGGCATCCGGCGTCATCGTCTCATCCCACGGCTTGCGCCACAGGTTGAGCAGATCGTGGTGGACCTTGGGGTCGAAGCGGACGGGCTTCATGGACTAGGAGACGAACGTCGACATGCGCTGCGCGGCGAGCTCGGCCGCGTTGTTCATGCCCAGGTTGGTGAGCGGGTTGCTCTTGTTGGACTTGAACAGGTCGCCAAGGATGTCGGTGACCTTGCTCTTGCCCGTCGCCAGGTTCAGCGCGCCGGACAGCAGGCTGTTGCCGCCCGCGCCGTCCATCAGGCCGGAGTTGGCGAAGGTCCCCAGCGCGTTCTTGAGCACGCCGCCGCCCGGGATGAGGTCGGTGGCCGCGCCCAGCAGCGACTGGAGGGGGTTCTTGCCCTGCATCAGGCCGCTGGCGAAGCTCATCGCCGCGCCCAGGAGCGGGTTCACCATCGTCACGAACGGCTTGACGATGTCCATCACCTTGCCGAGAGCCTTGCCGATGCCACCCATGGTCTGATCCTTTTCGTGGAGGGCCGCGCGGGCCCTCGAAGTGAGACTGACAGTGGGATTCTCGGAGGGACGCCGGAGAAGTTTCCGGTCCCAGGATTATCCGGGCCTCCCCCTGCAAAGCCCTGGAATTCCAGGACCTTGGCGGGACGACTCAGCCCCGGATGGGGCCCTTCTTGGCCTCCGCGGGAGCCACGGCGGCGCCGGGCTTGGGGGCCACGGTCTGGCCGGGCTTCGCGGCGGAGCCCAGCGCGGCGCTGTAGCGCTGCTCGTGGCTCTTGTCGCTGCTGAAGCCGTCGCGCTGCTGGGCGGGGCTGATGACGACCTCGCCGTCGATGATCTTCTGCAGGTGGGTGCCAATCTCCTCCACCGTGGCGATCTTCGGGTCGCGCGCCTTGAGCTCCTCGTCGGGGATGATCTCCAGCTGGGGCGGCTTGTCCGGGTGGATGGCGTAGTCGAGGATCTTCTCCACGTACTGCGCGACGGGGATCTTCAGCATCTCCGCCTGCTGCTTCACGTCGGGATCCGCGAGCAGCTCCGCGCGCACCACTTCCACGGGGCGCTTCAGCCGGCTGGGCGCCGGAGGAGGCACGACCTCATTGGGATTGGACATGGGCTTCTCCTTTGGGCTTATTGGTAACCCAGGTCAGCCCCGGAACTCAAAATGGCCGCCACGATTCTCGAAGCCCGCTGTGTCGCGCCCTTCGTCGTCCGGGTCCGCTTCAGTGACGGGATGGAGGGCGAGGCCAGCCTGGAGCCCTGCCTCTTCGACTGGGACCTCGCGCGTGTCCCCGACCTCACCCCGGACCTGCGCGAGTGGCTGCGCGTCCCCGAGAACTTCGCGACGGTCCGGCTGGATGCGGACGCGGGCACGCTCGTGTGGGGAGACACGCGGCCCTTCAGCCCGTCCATCGTGTACTGGCGCGTGGAGCGCTACCGGGTGCCCGTGACCGTGCGCACGAAGGACGGGACGGTGCTCGCGGAGCTGCTGCTCGGCGGCCGGCGCGAGGTCTGGAGGCCGGGGCTCACCGTGGGGAGCGCCCCCACCAACACCGTCGTCGTGGACCGGCCCGGCGTGGCGCCCCACCACGTGAAGGTGACCGTGGGCGGCGGCCACCACCCCTGCTACGTCGTGACGGTGGTGGAGGGCACCACGACCGCCGGGGGCACCACGTCTTCAACGCCCGGCGAGACGTGGCGCGTCCCCATGCGGCAGCCCCTGCTGCTGGAGCTGGGGGACTGCACCGTGCAGGTGGAATGAAGCGTCAGGGCGCCGGCGGGCGGCGGGCGAAGAGGGCGTTGGCCACCTCCGTCATCACCACCTCGCCGTGCTGGTTCACGACCTCCAGGCGCAGCTTGAGCGCGCCGCGGTCCGGCTTGCTCGCGGAGGGCCTCGCCTCCAGCGTCTCGATGCGGATCCGGAGCGAGTCACCGGGGCGCACCGGCTTCTTCCAGCGCAGCTCGTCCAGGCCGGGCGAGCCCATGCCGGCGGCCTGGCCCAGCAGGCCCTCCACCATGAGCTTGTGGCAGATGGCGGCGGTGTGCCAGCCGCTGGCGATGATGCCGCCGTAGATGCTCTTGCCGGCGGCGTCCTCGTCGATGTGGAAGGGCTGGGGGTCGAACTGGCGCGCGAACGCGATGATCTCCTCGCGCGTCACCACGTACGGCCCCCGCTCCATGATTTCGCCGACGGGGAAGTCCTCGAAGTAGCGCATGGTGTCCCTTCTGTGGGTGCCGGGCCCGCCGGCGGTTCATTCCGCCCTTCCCTACCCTCCGGCGGGCCTCGCGGCTACTGCGGAAGCGGCTCTTCAGGGTCGGCCACGGACTCCAGCGTGTCCGCGGGCGGCACGGGGCCGCGCTGCACCGGCTCGGCGCGGTCGTCCGTGGGACCCGGAGGCGTGTCGTGCGCCTCCTCCGCCGCGGCCTCCTCCGCCTCCAGCGCGCTGGCCTGGACGCCGCGGGCCGAAGCCTTGGCCAGCGTCTTCTTGAGCATCAGCGTGTCGCGCACGGTGTTGCTGGAGGTGATGAGCCGCGCGGTGAGCGTGCCGCCGTCCACCGTCACGTCCAGGAAGCCGTAGGCCTGGTTGTCACGCAGCGCGGTCCATGCGGGCTGGCTGTTGGGGAAGGGACGCAGCGTGGCGCCGCCGCTGCCCACCACGAGGTACGGGATGCCGCGCTGGGTGCTGGAGGCCACGTTGTCGCCGAACATGGGCTTGCTGCGCTCGTAGTCGTGGTCATGGCCGGTGAGCACCAGGTCCACGCCGTACTTCTCGAACAGCGGACCGAACTGGCGGCGCATGGTGAGCTGCGAGCCGTGCTCGCCGCTGGACCAGGACGGATGGTGGAAGAAGGCCACCGTCCACGGGCGCGTGTTCGCGGCCAGGTCCGACTCCGCCCACGCCTTCTGCGCCGCGAGCGTGCACCGGTCCGCGGACGCCAGGCCCACCGCACAGTTGGAGTCCAGGGAGATGAAGTGCACCGGGCCCCAGTCGAACGAGTAGTAGCGCTCGGTGCCCTGCGGGTTGTTGGCCGGCAGGTACATGTTGTCCAGGTAGGGCTGCGCCTGGTTCGTCACGTACTCGTGGTTGCCGGGCGTGGCGAACATGGGCACTTCGCGCAGGAGCCCGGCCATGGGCGTGAAGAGGTGCGCCTGGAACTCGGCGTCCGTGCCATCCGGATAGGCGTTGTCGCCCAGGGCCAGGAGCAGCTCCGAGCGCCACTGCGGCGTGTTCATCACCGCCATCACCTTCTTCTGCATGCTGCCGCCGGTGCCAAAGTCGCCCATCGCGGTGAAGTGCGCCTTGGTGGCCGCGGACGTCGTGGACGTCTGGAAGCTCCGCAGGCCCGTCTTGCTGCCGCAGGCCTCCACCACGTAGCCGTAGGTGCGGCCCGCGGACAGGCCGTCCAGCTTCACCGCGTGGCGCGTGCCGGACACGCCCGCGCTGACGGAGGACGTGAGGCTGGTGCCCTCGCCGTAGCGCACCGTGGGGTTGCAGCTGCTGGCGGTGCGGAAGGCCACGATGGCGGACGTCTGCTTCACGCTCTGCAGGTACGGCTGGCGCGGCAGCACGGGGCCGGAGTCGCTGGAGGACGGCGGCGCACTGGCCGCGCACGCGCGGGTCTCCGCGATGGAGTTCCAGTCGTTCACCGTGTTGCCGTTGACGGTGATGCGCACGTAGCGCGCGCTGCGCGAGGAGAACGCCACCGTCTGCGCGGACGTGTTGAGCGCGCTGTCACCCGCGTACGCCTGGGTGAAGGTGCTGCCGTCCGTGGACGTGGAGACGACGAAGTGGTTCTGGCGCTCGTTGCCCCGGTGCCACGCGATGGTGGTGCCCGTGAGCGTCTGCGCCGAGCCCAGGTCCATCTGGAGCCACACGCCCGTCCCCTGGGCGCTCCAGCGCGTGCCCAGGTTGTCGTCCTGCGTGTTGGCGGGAACGTTGCCGTCGTCACCGCTGGCCGTCACCGCCTGGGTGACGAGCTGGTTGCAGTTGGACGCGGCGAGGGAGGTCTCCTCGTCTTGCGCTGACGGAGCCGGCAGCGCGACGGGAGGGACGTCGGAGTCAGTGGGAGCAGGCGGTGACTCGCAGCCAGTCGCGAGCCACGCGCCCAGGAGGCAGGTGGGGCCAAGCAGTCGGTTACGCATCGCGCCGGAAACGTTGTGTACCAACCAACATTCCCCCTGCCCCGGAGGGCAGGGCCGGCTGCCTGGAGCGCGAGCGAGCGGCTGGGGACTACTTCACGCGGTCGAGCGCGTTCGCGAGGTCGTCGATGAGGTCCTGCGCGTCCTCGATGCCGACGGACAGGCGGATGAAGCCATCCGCGATGCCCAGCTTCTCCCGCGTCTCCCTGGGGATGGAGGCGTGGGTCATGATGGCCGGGTGCTCGATGAGGGACTCGACGCCGCCCAGGGACTCGGCGCAGGCGAAGACCTTCACCGTCTTGAGGAAGGTGCGCGCCGCCTCCAGGCCGCCGTGGATGTCGAACGTCAGCATGCCGCCGAAGCCCGTCATCTGCTGCTTGGCGAGCGCGTGCTGCGGGTGCGTCTCCAGGCCCGGGTAGGTGACCTTCTTCACCTGCTTGTGCGTGGACAGGTACTGGGCCACCTTCATCGCGTTCTGCGCGTGGCGGTCCATGCGCACGTGCAGCGTCTTCACTCCGCGCAGCACGAGGAAGCTGTCGAAGGCGCCGGACACGCCGCCCACCGCGTTCTGCAGGAAGTACATCCGCTCCGCGATGTCGTCGCGGCTGGTGCAGACGAAGCCGCCCACCACGTCGCTGTGGCCGTTGAGGTACTTCGTCGTGGAGTGCGCCACGACGTCGAAGCCCAGGTTGAGGGGCTTCTGGAAGTACGGCGTCATGAACGTGTTGTCCGCGACGGAGATGATGCCGCGCTTCTTGGCGACCTCGGCGATGCGCGCCAGGTCGATGAGCTTGAGCATCGGGTTCGTCGGCGTCTCCACCCAGACCATCTTCGTCTTCGGGGTGATGGCCGCCTCGAAGTTCTCCGGCTTGGAGAGGTCCACGAAGGAGAAGTTCAGGCCAGAGCGCTTGAACACCTTGTCGAAGATGCGGAAGGTGCCGCCGTACACGTCGTCGGAGACGATGACGTGGTCACCGGCCTCCAGCATGTGCATCAGCATGTCCGTGCCGGCCAGGCCGGACGCGAACGCGGCGCCGTACTTCGCGCCTTCCAGCGCGGCCAGGCAGTCCTGCAGCGCCTTGCGCGTGGGGTTCTGCGTGCGGCTGTACTCGTAGCCCTTGTGCTCCCCCGGCCCGTCCTGGACGTAGGTGGAGGTCAGGTACACGGGCGTCATGATGGCGCCGGTGGTGGGATCCGGCTCCTGGCCGGCGTGGATGGCGAGCGTGTCGAAGCGCATGGCTTCGCGAACTAACACAGTCCCACCGGCCGCGCAGCGCTCCCTGCCGGTTCCGGAGTCGTCCTACTCGAACTGGCCGTGCCGGCCCGCCCCCTTCGCGAAGCGCGTGGCCCCGGGGATGGACTCCGACTGGAGCACCTTCACCCCGCCCTCGAACTCCTGGCGCATCGCGTCTTCGAAGGCCAGGTCGCCCTGGGCATAGGCGGAAGCCCGGTCCGCGTTCATGCAGGCCTGGGGGAAGAAGGCGACCTGGGCGGCCAGCGCCTCCGCCGCGGCCCGGGCCTCCCCCTTCGGTACCACGCGGTTGACCAGGCCCATGCCCAGCGCCTCGGAGGCAGGCACGGGGCGGCCGGTGAGGATGAGGTCCAGCGCGCGCGACAGGCCAATCAGCCGGGGCAGGCGCACGGTGCCTCCGTCGATGAGGGGCACGCCCCAGCGGCGGCAGAAGACGCCCAGCACCGCGTCCTCCTCCGCCACGCGCAGGTCGCACCACAGCGCCAACTCCAGGCCGCCCGCCACCGCGTGGCCGCTGATGGCCGCCACCACGGGCTTGGACAGGCGCATGCGCGAAGGTCCCATGGGCCCGTCCCCGTCCGGCTCCAGGCGCAAGAGGCGCCCTTCCGACACGGCCTTGAGGTCCGCGCCCGCGCAGAAGGTGCCCGCATCGCCGTACAGGACGCCCACCTTCGCGTCGGGGTCCGCGTCGAAGGCCCGGAAGGCGTCCGCCAGTTCCTGGGCCGTGCCAGCGTCCACCGCGTTGCGGACCTCCGGCCGGTGGAGGATGACGGTGGTGACGGGGCCGTTCTTCTCGACGCGCACGCTCATGGGCGGTGGTTTTCCCCCGCCCCCGGGGCGGCCTGCAATATGAGGGGAACCATGTCGGACGAAGGCAAACAGGAGACGCAGGGCGCGGGTGGCATGTTCGAGAACCGCCTGCGCAAGAACGCGAAGCGCCTGCGCAAGTGGGCCCGCGCGCAGGGGCTCACCGCCTTCCGCGTCTACGACCGGGACATCCCCGAGTACCCCTACGCCGTGGACCTCTACGGCGACCACGCCCACGTCGTGGAGTTCCCCCGCCGCAAGGCCCACGCGAAGGGCACCACGGAGAGCTCGGAGCGCGACGAGGTGCTCGCCGCCGTCACCGCCGTGCTGGGTGTGCCGCCCGAGCGCACGTCCGTGAAGACGCACACGCCCCAGCCCTGGGGCCGCTCGCAGTACGGCCGCGTGGGAGAGGGCAGCGAGCGGCTGGTGGTGGAGGAGCAGGGCCTCAAGTTCTGGGTGAACCTGGGCGACTACCTGGACACCGGCCTCTTCATGGACCACCGCAACACCCGCGCGCGCGTGCGCAGCGAGGCCAAGGGGAAGCACTTCCTCAACCTCTTCGCCTACACCGGCGCGTTCACCGTGTACGCGGCGGCCGGCGGCGCGGCGGGCAGCGTGAGCGTGGACCTGTCCAACACGTACCTGGACTGGGCGGAGGACAACCTGGTCCTCAACGGCCTGGCGGACCCGCGCCACGTGCTCATCCGCGCGGACGCGAAGGCGTGGCTGGAGGACCAGGCGAAGCACGGCGATGACAGGTACGACCTCATCGTCTGCGACCCGCCGTCGTTCTCCACGTCGAAGAAGATGTCGGGCACCTTCGACGTGCAGCGCGACCACGTGCGGATGCTGGAACACCTCCGGGCGCTGATGGCCCCCGGAGGCGTCCTCTACTTCTCCACCAACTTCCTGGGCTTCGAACTGAAGGACTCCGCGACCCGGGCCATGGCGCAGGTGGAGGAAATCACCCCCCGCTCCATCCCCGAGGACTTCCACCGCAAGGAGATCCACCGATGCTGGCGCATGGTGGCCCCCTCGCGGTGAGCGTCAGCCGCTGACGGCTACAGCCAGCAGACGTTGTCCTGGCAGCGCTCGCCGGACGGGCACTCGCAGTTGGCCTGGCAGACCTTGCCGGAGCCCTGGTTCACCGGCTTGCACTGACCGCTGGCGCAGGCCTGGCCCGCCGGGCACTCGCAGTTGGCGCGGCACACGGTGCCGGACGTCCCCGCGTCGTTCGACGGCTGCGTGGGGGGCAGCTTGCACTTGCCGCTGGTGCAGACCTCACCGGACGGGCACTCGCAGTTCACCGTGCAGGAGATGTTGCTGCCCGAGCCCGCGTCCGGCACGGGCTGCTTGCAGTAGCCGCCGTTGCACACCTGGCCGGAGGGGCAGTCGCAGTTGGCGAGGCACGACTGGCCCGGGTCCGGCTGCGGCGACTTGCACTGGCCGCTGTTGCAGACCTGGCCGGCCGGGCACTCGCAGTTGGCCTTGCACTGGCCGCCGGGCGGGATGGGCAGGCAGTAGCCCACCTCGCACTTGGTGTCCGCCGAGCACTCCGTCGAGGAGGAGCACGGCGCGCGGCACTGGCCGTTCACGCAGTCGCGGCCCGTGGGGCACTGGGCCTCCGTGGTGCAGGCGTTCGGGTCCGTCTGCGGCTTGTGGCACAGGCCCGAGATGCACACGCCGCCCGGGCCGCACTTGTCGTCATCGTCGCACTGCTGACGGCACGCGCCGTTGATGCAGTAGTGGTCCGCGCCGCAGTCAGAATTGACCCGGCAGACCGGGGCGGAGCCGCCGTCCGAGCCCGCGTCCGGCTTCGTGCCGCCGTCCGTGCCCGCGTCCGGCTTCGTGCCGCCGTCCGAGCCCGCGTCCGGCTTGGTGCCGGCGTCCGGCTTCGTGCCACCGTCCGTGGTGCCCGCGTCCGGCTTGGTGCCGGAGGTGCAGAAGTTGTCCTTGCAGCGGCCGCCCGCGCCACATTCCGAGTCGCGGTAGCACGACTGGGCGCACCAGCCGTTGATGCACATCTGCGTGCCGGGACACTCGCTGGAGAAGACACAGCCCTGCGAGTCGGAGGTCAGGTCCCAGCAGCTGCCGGAGCGACAGTATTGGTTCGAGCCGCAGTCGGACGTGGTGGAACAGCCGTAGCTGGAGTCGTAGTCATCGTCAGGCCAGTAGCCGCCGCCATTCGTCTCGAGGATGCAACCCGACAACAGGCCTAACAGCGTAAGGAACGGCACGACCAATGTGCCGCGAAGCGTGATGTTCCTCATGAGTGGGGGCTCCAAAGGAATGGGATGGGTCCGGACCGGCCACCGGGGGGGTCATCCGATTTCGAGAGCCTTCGACGCAAGAGGGGGCCAGATTGATCAAATCTTTTTGATCTTTTTTCGTCGGACCGGAGACCTAGGGGCACGGAGGCAGTGTGCTCGTCTGGACCACCGATACAGACTGGAGGGCGTTCCTGGAAAAGGGGGACGTCCTTCATCGTCGCCCTGAAGGAGAGGCCCTGGTGTTCAGCCGAGGAGCGCGCACGTGGACGGCCACGGTCCCGCCGGAGTCCGGCGTGGACGCGGTGGACGCGCGTGGGTCGGCTTCTGCGGACGAAGCCCGCCTGCGGCTCCTGGTCCAGCGGGTCCAGCAGGGGGACCTGGCCGCCTTCGAGCAGCTCTACGAGGCCACGAAGCTGGACGCGGCGCGGACCCTGCGCCACCTGGTGGGAAACCGCGTGGAGGTGGATGACCTCCTTCAGGAGACGTACCTGCGGCTGCTCACGGCGGTGAAGGGCTTCCGGGGAGAGTCCCGCTTCAAGACGTTCCTCTACCGGGTGTGCGCCAACGTGGCGCTCAGCCATCTGAGGTGGAAGCGGCGCCGGCCGGAGGACCCCTTCGCGGACCCGCCAGAGATGGTGGCGACGGGGGAGGACCCGGAGCGCGCCGCGGAGCGTCGTCAGGCCGCCCGGCTGGTGGAGGCGGCGCTGGAGAAGCTCAAGCCCAAGAAGCGCATCGTCTTCGTCTACGCCGAGCTGTGCGGCATGAGCCCGGACGAGATTGCCCTCGCCGTGGGAAGCTCGCCCAACACCGTGCGCAGCCGCCTGCACCACGCGAGATTGGAGTTCACCGAAGCCATGCAGCGTCTGGTCGTCGCCCGGCCGGTGGGAGGTTCCCATGGCCGGCCATGAGACACAGGCCCTGTGGGCGCTGGCCGCGGGGGAGCTGGATGCCGCCGGCAAGGCCCGCGTGGAGGCGCATGTGGCGGAGTGCGCCGCGTGCGCCGCGGAGTGGAAGCGCGTGGTGGAGGCCCGGGCACTGCTGCACACGGCGCGCTCGGTGGAGCCCTCCGTGCGGTGGGAGGAGACGGGGGCGAAGCTGAAGGCCGCCGCGGCGAAGCGGATGGCGGCGCCCGAGCGGCGGTTCCTGTCGCCGTGGGCGATGACGCTCGCGGGGGCCTGTGCCGTCGCGCTGGTGGTGTGGCTGGGGGGGGCGCGCTGGAAGAATGCGGCGCAAGGGCCGGAGTCCCCGGTCGCGACCCGCCCGGGCACTGGGCAGCGTGGCCCCCCGGAGGGAACGGTCGCGTCGGGTGCGGCATCTCCTTCGGCGCCTGAAAAGCAGGAAGCGGTCGCGGCTCTTTCGGAAGCGGCCTCCACTACGGAGGCGGAGCGTGTCACCGGCGCGGTGGTGCGGGAGGCCACGGGTGTGGAACATGCGCTGGCGGCAGGGATGCGGCTGCGCTCGGGCATGGCGGTGCGGACGCCTCCGAAGGCGTCGGCCGTGCTGCGGCTCCCGGATGAAAGCCGCGTGCGTCTGTCGGCGGGCTCGGACGTGGTGTTCGCCCGCGCCGAGTCGAAGGCCGTGCACCTGACCGTCCAGCAGGGACGGCTGTCCGTGAAGGCCTCGCATGCGCAGCGCGACGCGTTCCTCGTGGAGTCCGCGGGCCTGCGGGTGTCCGTCGTGGGGACGGTCTTCTCGGTGGAGCGCACGGCGGCCGGGGCCGCGGTGGCGGTGCTCGAAGGACGCGTGCGCGTGGACGCGGAGGGTCAGCCTCCGCGCTTCGTGGACGCGGGCGAGCGCGTGGAACTCGCGGGCACGGGTGAAGCCTTGAAGCCTCGCGCGCTCTCCGCCGGAGATCGGCAGGCGTTCCGGGACCTGCAAGCCGCGGCTCCCAGCGCCGCGGTCGCGAGCGTCGTGCCCTCGAAGAAGGGACCGTCACGCGTTGAAGTGAGCCCGTCCGTTGCCACCCGCGACACGCCCGCGGAGGCGCGCACGTCCGCGGCTGGCACCTCGCCCGTGGAGAACAACGCCGCGTCGTCCCAGGCAGTCGCGCAGCAGACGCCCAACGCCCCGGCCCCCGTGGGGAACAACACCGCGCCGTCGCAGGCCGTCGCCCAGAAGACGCCCGATGCTCTGGCTCCCGAGGCGCCGCGCACCGCGGTTGCCCAGGCCCCTGCCGTGCCCGCTCCGGGAGAGGCCCTGGCCCAGGCGCACACTCCCAACACGGAGATTCCGCAGGCCGTGCATCCGCGCGAGCCCACCCCGTCCGACGACTTCGCGCCCTACCCCGGCGCTTCGGCGGGTTCGCTCGCGTCCTCCGCGCCCACGCCGGGCGCCGTGCAGGCTCCCTCCATGGCTCCGGCCACGCCCTCGGAGCCTCGCAAGCGCAAGACGCTGGGCGGGCTCGTTCCGGGCGGACTGCTGTCGGACGACTCCGATGAGCGCTTCCTCGGCTACGCCAAGGTCCAGACGGCTGGCACCACGTGCGGGCAGTTCCTCGTGGGACTGGGGGAGATCGCCTCCGCCAGCCCTCGCACGAGCCACCGGGAACAGGCGCGCATCCTGCGCGGCCGCTGCTTCAACCGGCAGCACCTGCCCGCGGACGCGGAGGACGAGTTCCGCCAGTACCTCCGCGAGTTCCCCAACGGCCACTACGCCACCGAGGCCCGCATCGCCCTGGGCATGTCCCCCGAGCCCGAGCCCGGCGCCCTCCCGAAGAAACCCGCGCCCCTGCCTCCTCCCGTGACGCCGCGCTGGAACGGGTCGCCCCAGCGCGTGCCCGTCAGCCCCGGGGTTCCTCGTCGCTGGTGAACTCCGCGTCCACCTCGCCCCCTTCGCTCCGGGGGCGGCGGAAGGCGGTGGGGCCCTCCTCCCCCGAGGGCTCCACCTTCGCGGCCGTCTCCTGCGGGTCGAAGCGCCGGGCGTCCTGGAACGGATCCACGCCCGGAACAGGCCCCACCTGCGTGAAGCGCACGGTGCCCGACCGCAGCGTCTGCTCCAGCGACCGCCGCACCCGCGCCGTCACCACGCGGCGCACCGGCGGCACCATCAGCGCAAGCCCCATCACGTCCGAGATGAACCCCGGCGCGATGAGCAGCGCGCCGCCCACCATCACCAGCACGCCGTTGAGCAGGCCCTCCTCGGGCACGCCGCCACCGGCCATGGCCTCGCGCCAGTTGCGGAACACCTTCTCGCCCTGCCTCCGGGCGATGAGGCTCCCCAGCACGGCGGAGGCCGCCAGCAGCCCGAGCGTGGACCCCAACCCGATGTGATGCCCCAGGGTGATCAACAGGTACAGCTCCGCCAGGGGCAACAGGATGCAGACGATGACGAGGGCCTTGAGCACGCTGGCACGTTAACGCCAGATTCACTCCGGCGCTCATTGCCGGCAGGACACGCCGTGTCTTCCGCCTTCCAGGGTCCCCGGCGCCCCCCGGCTCACTCCCCGTTGAGCTTCGCCATCAGGAAGCTCATCACGAAGTAGATGAGGGCGAAGCCGCCCACCGCGAAGAGCACCAGCCGCGACGTCAGCGACATGCGCTCGGACGGCAGGCCCAGGCTGTTCACACGCTCGGCCCGGTCCATCGCCTCCTCCAGGCCGGGCGTGATCTCCATGGGCTTCGCGGTGCGCCGGTAGTGCTCCGTGCGCAGGTACTGCTCGACCACCCGCTCCGTGGCGGAGCCCGTGAGGACCTCCCCCAGCTGCGGGTCGAACAACCGGAGCTGGGCCTTGTGGGCCAGCCCGGCGGCCTCCGTCAGGACCTCGCGGATGAGGTCCTCACCGTCCACCAGCGGCACGCGCAGCTCCGCGCCCACCACCCGCTTGCCGTCGCGCAGGGGCAGCACCTGCACGGTGCCCACCCCCAGGTCCCACTCGCGCACGCCGTCCGGGCGGGCGGCCCCCGGGCGTGCCGCCAGCAGGGCGTCCACCCGGGCCATGTCGAAGGGGGCGCCTGGGGTCCGCGCCTGAAGGACCAACTCGTAACTCACGCGGGTTGCGAGTATACGCCGCGCGGTCGCTCCCGCCTCTTTCCCTCCGAGACGCCTTGATGAAGCCCTCCTCTCCTCCCCGCTCCGGCCGGCCCGGCTCCCCTCCCCCCGGACGCGGCGGCAAGCCCGGCCAGCGCCCGGAGAAGCACGGGCAGCGCCCGGAGAAGCTCCGCCCGGACCGCACGTCGCCGGAGCTGGGCCCGGACGGCACGCCCCAGGTGATGCTCCTGCGCCGCGGCTCCGACCGCTGGCTCGCGGGCCCGCCGTGGATCTACCGCGCGGACCTCAACGGCGACCCCGGCCTCCAGGGCGGTGAAGTCGTGCGCGTGGTGGACGGCCGCGGCTGGTTCCTGGGCAAGGCCTTCTATTCGAAGCTGTCGAAGATCTCCCTGCGCTGGCTCACCAACGACGACGTCCCGGTGGACGCGGACTTCTTCCGCCAGCGCCTCCAGTCCGCGGAAAGCCTGCGCAAGCTCGCGCTGCCCGGCGAGACGACGTACCGCCTGGTGCACGGAGAAGCGGACGGCCTGCCCGGGCTCGTGGTGGACCGCTACGGCGACTACCTGAGCGTGCAGTTCCTGGTCCCCGCCATGGAGCAGCGCAAGGCGCTCATCGCGGACCTGCTGGAGGAGCTGTTCCACCCCAAGGGCATCGTCAACCGCTCCGACGTGAGCGTGCGCCACCTGGAGGGCCTCACGCCGGAGAAGGGCCTGTTGCGCGGCGCGCTGCCGCCGGGTCCCGTGTCCTTCGACGAGGGGCTGGTGCGCATGCGCGCGGACCTGCTGGAGGGCCAGAAGACGGGCGCGTTCCTGGACCAGCGCGAGAACCACGTGATGGCGGCGCAGTACGCCTTCGGCGAGGCGCTGGACTGCTTCAGCTACGTGGGCGGGTTCGCGCTCCAGCTGGCCACGCGCGCGAAGCACGTCACGGCGGTGGAGATTTCGGACTCGGCCTCCGCGCAGCTGCGCGACAACGCCCAGTCCAACAAGCTCTCCAATCTGGAGGTCGTGACGGCCAACGCCTTCGACTTCCTGCGCGACGCGGTGGACGAGGGCAAGCGCTACGACACCATCGTGATTGATCCGCCCTCCTTCGCGAAGAACAAGGACGCGATCCCGGCGGCGGTGCGCGGCTACAAGGAGCTCAACCTGCGCGCCTTCCAGCTCCTGCGCCCCGGCGGCATCCTGGTGACCGCGAGCTGCACGTACCACGTGGATGAGCAGGCCTTCGAGGAGATGCTCGCCTCCGCGGCGGCGGACGCGAAGCGCCGGGTGCAGATCATCGAGCGCCGGGGCGCCGGCCGCGACCACCCCGTCCTCCTCAACCTGCGCGAGACGCGCTACCTCAAATGTTTCGTCCTGCGCATGCTGTGAGATAGGGTAGGACCCATCCAAGGGGTCCATCCACCGGACCCCGACGTGCGGGAACGGTTCAGGATGGCACGCCGGGATTGGGACGACGCAGACGACGAGGCCCCCGCGTCCGGTACGCGGGCGTTGGAGCGCGCCCTCCAGGAGACGCGCACCGTCTACCGCCAGGCGGACGCGGCGTACGCCCCGTATTCGTGCCCCGCGAGCGGCGAGTGCTGCCAGCTGGCCGTCACGAAGCGCCAGCCCTGGCTGTGGCTCCCGGAGTGGGAGCTGCTCAAGCGCAGCAAGCCCCTTCCGCCCCCCCGCGCCGACGGCGCCTGCCCCTACCTGGACGCCGCGGGCCTGCGCTGCACCGTGTACGCGGACCGGCCGTTCGGCTGCCGCACGTTCTTCTGTCAGCGCATCCAGGGCCCCGCCCGGCAGCCGTCGGACGAGGTGTCCAGACTCCTCCTGCGGTTGGAGCGGATTTCACAGCGCGTGATGCCGTCACTGCGGGGGCCACGTCCCCTCCTGGAATGGTATGCCGGGGTCAGTACCGCCCCGGCCCGGGAGGAACGATGAAGTCCATGCTGCAGACGCGGTGGCGGAGCGCCCACCGGAGTCCCCCCGTGTCCGCGCGGCCCAAGCCCGCAGGTGCCCGAGCATGATCCCCCCACGCTGGCTGCTTGCGCCCCAGGAGTTCAAGGGCACCTTGAGCGCGGCCGAGGCCGCGGACGCCATGGCGGAGGGGCTGCGGCAGGCCTCGCTGGACGTGGTGCTGGACGTGGCGCCGCTCGCGGACGGAGGGCCGGGCACGCTGGACGCATTGCTCGCGGGCTCGAAGGGCGAGCGTCGGCGGCTCACGGTGCGCGGCCCCATGGGCACGCCGGTCGAGGCCTGCTGGGCGCGGCTGGATGATGGGCGCACAGCGGTGGTGGAGATGGCGCAGGCCTCGGGCATCGCGCTGGTGCCTCCGGAGCAGCGGGATGCGCGGGCCGCGTGCACGCACGGCACCGGAGAGCTGATGCGCGCGGCGCTGGACTCGGGCTGCGAGCGGCTCATCGTCGGGCTGGGCGGCAGCGCCACCACGGACGGCGGCAAGGGCGCGCTGGAGGCGCTGGGCTTCCGCTTCCTGGACGCGGATGGAGCGCCGCTGCCGCCGGGGGGCGCGAGCCTGGCCAGGCTTTCGCGCGTGGACGCAAGCGGCAAGCACCCGCGCCTGGAGCAGGTGGAGCTGCTCATCGCCACGGACGTGACGGCGCCGCTGCTGGGCAACGACGGCGCCGCACGCCTCTTCGGTCCGCAGAAGGGCGCGGACGCGGCGGCGGTGGAGGAGCTGGAGGCGGCGCTGGCCACGTTCTGCCGCATCGTGGACGAGGGCCCCGCGAACCTCCCCGGCGCGGGCGCGGCGGGAGGCCTGGGCTACGGGCTCGCGGCGCTCGGAGGCGGAAAGCTCACCTCCGGATATGTCCTGGTGGCGCGGGCGCTGGGGCTGGACAGGCGCGTGCTGCTCGCGGACCTGGTGCTCACGGGCGAGGGACGCTTCGACCGGCAGACGTCCATGGGCAAGGGGCCCGTGGCGCTCGCGAGGCTGGCGCAAGCGCAAGGGACGCAAGTGGTGCTCTTCGCGGGCGTCGTGCAGCGGGACAACAAACCGGAGCTGTCCCTCTTCCGCGAGGTGGTGGAGCTGAGCGCGCAGGCCCGCCCGGGTGCCACCGCCCGGGAGACGCTGCGCGAGGCCACCACGAAGTGGGCGCTCGCGCACCTGGGCCGGTAGCGGTAGCGCAGCCCTACGGAATCGGATCCGTCGTCCGCACCACGTGCATCCCGGCGGCCTTGAAGCCCGCCAGCGCGTCCTTCGCCACGCGCGGGAAGTCCAGCGCCGCGGGCAGCGGGTCCAGCGGAGGCGCGGGCACGGGGCTCATCGCGTCCTCCAGGATGTAGATGTTCCCCAGCTTCGATTTGTCCGTGCGCTCCAGGGACTGCTGCAGGTCGCGCAGCGTGGACAGCACGCAGTGGGAGCTGGCCTGCCCGAAGACGTACACGCGGTCGAACGACAGCAGGTGCTCCATCAGCCGCGCGTTGAACTCCCCCACGCGCTGGCCCTTCACCTCCGTCACCTCCGGCGCCATCACGGAGTAGTTCTCCGTCAGCGGGTGCTCGCCCTTCAGTTCGAAGTGCGTGGGCGTGTCCCGCACCAGCGCGTGGAAGAGGCTCGCCTCGTACATCGCGGGCACCAGCGCGTGGCTCTGCCCGCCCAGGAGCGCGTGGTACGGCCAGATGGTCAGCACGTACCGGCCGCTGGCCTCCAGCCCTTCGCAGTACGCCAGGCTCTCCTCCGGATGGCGCGTCGCCCGCCAGCGGCCCTCCCGCACGTCGTTCGCGGTGATGACCGTCATGGGCGCGGGCGGACGCCCTTCCGCGTCCCTCCACCACCCCGGATGGAAGATTTGAAAGGCCCGGTGCGTGTCCAGCGAGAAGACGAGCCCCGTCAGCCGGTCCAGGTGCGTGTACAGCCAGCGCAGCGTGCGCTGCGTGTCCTCCACCGCGCCCGGGACGAAGAGGCTCGCGCCCGGCGTGCAGAAGGCCACCTGCGCGTCGATGCCGAACGCCGCGATGCGGAAGCTGTCCTCGCGGGCCGGACGCACGCGGTGCTCGGCGGCGTAGCGGTGGGCCTCCTGGGAGACCTCCGCCACGCGCTCCAGGTAGAGCTGGCCGACGCGTGCGTCGTCGTGGAACCGGGGAAGCGGCAGCGGCATGACGTGCTCTCCAGGCCCGTCAGCGCCGCCGCGTCCAATGGCGTCAGCGGCCCTGCGGGAAGTGGCGCCGGGTGATGGACTCCACCAGCGCCTGCGTGGTGGCAGTGTACCCGATGCGCTGCTCCTCCGGCGTCAGGCCTTCGGTCCCCACCAGCGACGGCGTGGACGGGGCCGACTCCATCAGCGGGAAGTAGCCCTGGGGCGTCGCCTCCCCCGCCTGCCCCACCAGCCCCAGCGGCCCCGTGCCTGTGCGGCGGCGGAAGAGGACGGGCGTCCCCGGCACGCTCTGCTTGCCCTCCGCCAGCTCGTTGCCGAACTTCATCACCGGCGTCGCGCCCGAGCACGACAGCTTGTAGATGGCAGCCACCCGGTCACGCGTCAGCGTATGGGACATGGTGCGCGCCACGATGTGGCCGCCATAGCCGTAGAACTGCGTCGTCGGCTCCCAGCCCACCTGCTTGCGCAGCTCCTCGAACTCGCGCGTCGCCTGCGCGTCCAGGCCGTCCTCCAGGATGATGACCGGCTTGATGCCCAGATCCCGCGCGCGCGTCACCGCGTACAGGTACTGGAGCTTCTTGTTGCCGGAGTCGAACCGGATGGAGTCCCCACCCTGCGGATCCTCCGAGATGAGCTTGAACGCCGCAGGGATGCCGGACGTCAGCGTGTCGAAGGTGTCCAAGAGGTAGCTGGAGCGCTGCGGCCGGCGCTCGTGCATCGCGCGGTAGGCCGCGTCGTCGGAGCCGTAGCGCTGCACGTGCTCGTGGCCCATGGTGCCCACGGGAATCATGTTCAGCACCCGGGCGCCCTCCACGTTGCTCGTGCGCTGCACGCCCGCCTCCTGGCACGCGCGCAGGGCCAGCTCGTGCTGCTCCAGACAGGTCGCCGCGCGCAGGCCCACCTCGAAGATGCGCGAGGGGTCCTCGACGACGTCCACCAGCTCCTTCACCTGCGCCCGCACGCGCCGCATGTAGCCTTCCGGGTCCACCTGGATGGACACGGCTCGCACGCCCACCTGGTCCAGCGTCTCCAGGGCGATGCGCTTCTCCTCCTCGCACGACACCGTGGCCAGCGTCCGGGCCAGGGCCTCGCGGTCCTGCAGCGCCTGCGTGGCCACCTGGACGCGGTAGTTGAGCTGCAACAGCATCGGCTCCAGCCACGACACCAGCGCGGAGGGGCCGGTGAGGGTGAGGATGGGCTCGCGCGGCAGGAACAGCGCGCCCCGCGGAATGGCGCGCACGGACAGCTGCGCCTTGCGCAGGATGGCCGCCTTGAAGCCCACGCCCATCTCGTAGTCGTGGCGGGCGAGGAACGCGTAGTCGTCCGGCTGCGGCTCCGGCAGGAGGCTCTGCACCCAGGCCGCCAGGTCCAGCGGCATCACCTGGGGCCCGCCCTTGCGGTGCGAGTAGTAGAACGTTTCCTTCCGCAGGGGCCAGCCGGCCTCCGCCATGCTGAACTTGTAGCCATCCGTGGCGAGCAGCGACTGGGGCATCGGGCACCGACTCCTTATCGTTGACCCCGAGACTATGCGTGTCCCCCACCCCGTACCTAGGACCAAGGGTTCCGACGGATGCGGGAAACCACGGGTGACCCGTCACCTGTCTTTCCTCCGGCAACCGACACATTGGGGAATACGCTGGATGAGACAGGTGCGGTTAAGCTGTCGCGACCCACAACGAAGCCAGGTGCCCATGCCCGCAGAGAACGAGACGCAGAAGGTCGAAGCCGTGCTGCGCGAACATGCGATGAGCTACCCCGGCGCCCACGAGGACTTCCCCTGGGGCCACCGGGCGATGAAGGTCAACGACAAGACCTTCCTCTTCATGACCGTCGACGGCGAGAAGCTGAACCTCTCCGCCAAGCTGCCCGACTCCAAGGACGCCGCCCTCACGCTGCCCTTCACGGAGCCCACCGAGTACGGCCTGGGCAAGAGCGGCTGGGTGACTGCCCACTTCGACGAGGCCTCGCAGGTGCCGGTGCCCGTCATCAAGGCGTGGATCGACGAGAGCTACCGCGCCATCGCGCCGAAGAAGCTCGTGGACCAGCTCCCCGCCCGGGGCACCGCCGTCCCCGGCCCCGCCTCGAAGCCGGCCAAGGCCGCCGCGGGCAAGAAGCCCTCCGCGCGCCAGGCCGTGGCCCCGGCGAAGAAGGCCGCGAAGAAGGTCGTGGGCAAGGTGAAGGCCGTGGCCAAGAAGGCCGCCGCCCGCGTGAAGACCGTGGCGAAGAAGGCCACCCAGAAGGCAGGGAAGGCGGTCGCGAAGACGGCCTCCGCCGCCAAGGCCAAGACGGCGCGCAAGGCGCCTGCGCCGGCCCGCGGCAAGCGCGCCGCCCCCCCCGCGCCCAAGCGCGCCCGCCGCTCTTAAGGCCAGGCACGCACGGTCAACGCGCGAAAGGAAGCGGGGCCCTTGCCGGGCCCTGCCCTTCTCTGCGCGGTGGGACTTGCAGGAAACGGCTACTTCTTGCCCCGGCCCGTGGGGCCCTTGGCGGCGGCCTTCGCCACGGACGTCTTGCGGCGCGCGGCCGGCGCGGACTTCTTCGCGGGCTTCGCCTCCGGCTCCACGAAGAGCTTGTCGTAGTCGCGCATGCTGCGGCGGATGACCTCCATGGCCTCCTGCCGGTCGTAGACCTCCGCGATCTCCACGCTGCGCTTTCCCTCACCGGGAATCTGCTTGTAGGTGAGGAAGTAGTGCTTCAGGCGGTCCAGCAGCGGGCGCGGCAGCTGCGCGATGTACTGGAGCTCGCCGTACACGAGGTCCGACTCCAGCACCGCGATGATCTTGTCGTCGGCCTCGTCGCCGTCGATCATCCGGAAGCCGCCCACGGGCACCGCGTGCACCAGCAGGTTGCCGTTGGAGACGACCTTCTCCGTCAGCACGCAGATGTCGATGGGGTCCCCGTCGCCGCGGATCTCCTTCACGCCGGTGCGCTCCGCGCAGCGCTTCGCCACCTGCTCGCCGCAGTACGTGCGCGGGATGAAGCCGTAGAGCGTGGGGCACTGGCTGCTGAAGCGCTGCGGCCGGTCCAGCATCAGGATGCCGGACTCCTTGTCCATCTCGTACTTCACGGCGTCCGTGGGGACGATCTCGATGTACGCGGTGACGACTTCAGGGGCCTCCGGCCCGGGCGAGATGCCATGCCAGGGGTGGGCCTGCGATGTGGTCTGGGTGCTCTTCTTCATGGAATGTCTCCCGAGCGCTGGCGCGCCTCGGCGTACAGCCCGGCCACCGCTTCTTCCAGGCGGCGGGTAAGGGTATCCCGGTCATCCAACGTCAGCCCTTCGGTGGGCACCGGCTTGCCCACCACCAACGCGACCTGCTGGCCCCACTGGATGGCCCGCCCACCCTTGGGGAGGATGAGCCGGGTGCCGGAGACGGCCATGGGGACGACGGGGACCTGCGCCTGGATGGCCAGCGTGGCCGCGCCCTTCTTGAAGGGCCTCAGCTCGCCATCCGGGCTGCGCGTGCCTTCCGCGTAGAACAGCACGCTGACCCGCTCGCGCAGCGCCGTCACGGCCTCCTGGAGCCGGGCCCGGTCATCCGCGCCGCCAGTGCGCTGCACGGGGATGTTGCCCGCGACGCGCATGGCCCGGCCGAACACGGGCACCTTGAAGAGCTCCGCCTTGGCGACGTAGCGCGTGTGCTTGTCGATGTGCGCGAAGTTCACCATCGCATCGAAGTGCGACTGGTGGTTGCTCACGAAGACGACGTTGCCGTCCTTCGGGATGTTCTCCAGGCCAAAGGCTTCGTGCCGCACGCCCGCGGCCGCCAGCGCCGAGCGCCCCCAGGCCCCCAGCACCTTGTCCGCCGCCGGGTGCTGATCCAACCCGGACAGCAGCGTCACCGTCGCGGACGTCACGCCCGTGAGGCCCACCGTGGCCGTGCCAGCGAACAGCGTCTGGAGCACCTTGAGCATCAGACGAACCCGTGCGCGGGGAACAGGAGGACGTCCTCGATGCGCTGGACCCCGAGCAGCAGCATCAGGATTCGGTCGAGCCCCACGGCGATGCCCGCGGACGGCGGCATGCGGCCCACCGCCTCCAGGAAGCGCTCGTCCAGGGGATACACGGCGCGGCCCAGCTTGCGGCGCAGCTCCTGCTCCTCCACCAGCCGCGCGCGCTGCTCCACCGCGTCCGTCAATTCAGAGAAGCCGTTCGCCAGCTCCAGCCCCTTCGCGTACAGCTCCACGCGCTCCGCCACGCGGCCGTCGCCGGGCTTCAGCCGGGACAGCGCCGCCATGGACGCGGGGTATTCAATCAGGAAGGTGGGCCGCTCGTGGCCCAAGCCCCGCTCCACCCGCTCCAGGAAGAGGTGGAAGAAGACGTCGTCGAAGGACGTGGAGCTCCCGGTGTGCACGCCCACGGCGTCCGCGGCCCGCTTGAGCGACGCGCCGTCCGAGTGCACGTGGATGTCCACGCCCGTGGCGCGCAGCACCGCGTCCCGCACCGTCACGCGCTCGTACGGCGTGCGCGTGAAGAAGGAGGGGTCCGCGCCAGGGTCCCCCTCCTTCGCGTCCGCCGCCGCCCGGCCCGCCGCCGCCAGCGCGCCCTCCAGGTCATCCATGATGGCGTGGTAGTCCGCGTGCGGCCGGTAGAACTCCAGCAGCGTGAACTCCGGGTTGTGCGTCTGGGATACCTCGCCGTTCCGGAACACCTTGCAGATCTGGAACAGCGGCCCGGCGCCTTGCGCGAGCAGGCGCTTCATCGCGTACTCGGGGCTGGTGTGCAGGTAGAGCGTGCGCGCCTTGCCCAGGTCCGTCTCCGGGACGAAGGGCGTCTCGAAGGCGGAGATGTACGGCTCCATGCCGGGAGTGGGCACGAGCAGCGGCGTCTCCACTTCCAGGTAGCCCTGGCCAGCGAAGAACTGTCGCAGGGCGGAGTAGAGGCCCTGTCGTCCTCGGGCCGCCCGCCATGGGTTTACGTTGGGCATCGGCGGGTCGGAAGTAACATGGGCGGCCCATGTCCCCAAGGATTCCGTCCCTCCTCGCCGCCGCCATGTGTTTGCTGAGCGCCTGTCACAAGGCGCCCCCGGCGGTGGTCCCCCCTCCCAGCGAGGAAGAACTGCTGACCGGCGAGGTGAGCGCCCTGTCCACGGAGGCCGCCCTCCTCCTGGAGGAGCAGCACCGGCTCGTCTGGGATTTCTGGACGGAGGGCAAGGCGGTGGACATCTCCGCCACCTACAGCGGCAAGCAGGCGCTCTTCAGCCTGGAGAACCTGCGGCGCATCGACCGGCTGCGGCACCTGACCAAGGACCCGCGCGAGCTGCGCGCCCTCACCGCGCTCCACGGACACTTCGCCGGTGAGTTCCTGTCGCGCGAACTGGCCGAGCACAACGACGCGTCCGCCAACCTGGAGGCGTCCCTCAAGCTGAACGTGGACGGGCGCGAGGTGCGCTACCACGACCTGGAGCGGCTGCTCGCCAACGAGAAGAGCGCCCTCAGGCGCAAGGCGCTCTACGCCGCGGCCACGCCCGCGCTCGCCCGCCTCAACCAGACGCTCCTGCGCCGCGAGACGCGCACCCGCGAGCTGGTGCAGCAGATGGGCTTCGAGTCCTACGAGGCCTTCGGCAGCGAGCTGCGGCAGGCGGACCTGGAGCGGCTGGCGCAGCTGGCGGAAGAGGTCCTCCAGGCCACGCAGGAGCCGTACCGGCTGGTGATGGAGCGGCTCGCCCAGCGCGAGCTGGGGCTGCCCTTCGCGCAGATCACCCGCGCGGACATCCCGCGCCTGTTCCGCTCGCGCGAGGTGGAGGACGCGTTCCCCAAGGGCGAGTCGCTGGCGAAGGCGCAGGCCACGGTGGCGGGGATGGGCATCGACCTGAACGCGCTGCCCAACGTGAAGGTGGACGCGCGCGACCTGCCGCGGAAGAACCCGCGCCCGCTGGCCCTGGCGGTGAAGGTGCCGTCCGACGTGCGGCTGTCCTTCAAGCCGGGCACGGGCGTGCTGCACCAGGGCCGCGTGCTGCATGAGGTGGGGCACCTCTTGCACATGGCCTTCACCCGGGAGGACCGCTTCGAGCTGGCGCGGCTGGGCAACCCCACCGTGGGCGAGGCGTACTCCGCGCTCTTCGAGGACCTGCTGGAGGACCCGGTGTGGCTGGAGGAGAACGCGGGCGTGCTGGGGGATGCCGACAAGCGCGCCCAGTACCTGGCGGCCTCCAGCGCGCACAAGCTGTACCTCATCCGCCACGCCGCGGGCCGGCTGCTCTACCAGCTGGAGCTGCACCGCCGCACGGACGTGGATCCGCGCGAGCTGTACCGCGCGCTGATGGCGCGCACGGGCGCCATGCCCATGACGGCGGACGACGTGGAGCGCTACCTGGTGGACCAGGAGGACTTCTACCAGTCCGCCGACAGCTTCCGGGCGTGGTTCCTGGCGGGGCAGCTCCAGGGGCAGCTGAAGGCGCGCTTCGGCCCGGCGTGGTGGCACGCGCCGGAGGCGGGCGCGTTCCTCAAGGAGCTCTGGGCCCGCGGCAGCGCGCCCTCCGCGCGCGAGCTGACGCAGGCGATTGGTGAGAACGGCCTCGCGCCGGACGTGCTGCTGCTGCGGCTGAGCACCACGCTGCAGGTGCCCATGAAGCTGGACCTGCGCCGGCTGGACGACACGCCCGCGCCGACGCCCGCGGCCCCGGCGAAGACGCCGGCCTCGACGGTGCCCCAGATGCCCCGGGCCGACGCCACGCCGCTGGCCTCGTAGGCCCCTTCCCGTCTCCACCCGTTGCACGTAGGGTCCCAAGCCATGGTGTCCGTGAAACAGCTCCGCCCCTTCGCGGGCGCCTCGCTGGAGTCCTTCCGGTCCGCGTCCGGCGCTATCGCCCTCATCCAGCAGCCCGTGGACGCCGCCTTCAAGGCCGTGGTGGCCCCGGGCATGGTGGGCATGCGCACGGTGGGGATGGCGCACCGCTCGCGCATGGAGGAGCGGCTGCTCGCGATGCTGCGAGACTTCGACAACCTGGAGGTGCACTTCCTCCAGCCGAACCAGGACGGCGAGGAGTTCACCGTGGGCCGCACCGACGCGTGCGACCTCATGGTGCCGGAACCCTCCGTCTCCCAGCACCACGCCACCCTGCGGTGGAACGCGGCCTCCGGGGACTTCTCCGTGCGCGACGCCCAGTCCATGAACGGCACCTTCATCAACGGCGCGCCCCTGGGCTTCAAGGCCCAGGTGATGCTCCACGACGGCGCCACGCTGGCCTTCGGCGACGTGCAGTTCCTCTACCTGCGCGCGGAGACGCTGCACGAACAGCTGCGCCTCGCCGTGCCGGGCACGCCCGCCCCCTGAAAAAGCGCGAAGGCCCCGCCTCCCACCTGGGAGACAGGGCCCTCGTTCACGTCAGCGCGGGGCAGCCGCGGGACTACAGCAGCTTCATCAGCTCCGCGCGCTTGGCGGCGTACTCCTCGTCGGAGAGCACGCCCGCGTCCTTCAGCTCCTTGATCTCCTTGAGCCGCTGCGCCGGGCTGCGCGTGTCCGCGGGAGGGGCCGCCTGCGCGGGCTCCGCGGGGCGCTGCTGCTGCTGGTTCTGCTGGTTGGCGAACATCTGCGCCATGCCGAACCCCATGCCCATGCCCATGCCCTGCATGGCGCCGTCGGATCCGCCACCGCCCTTGGCCATGCCCTCGGACGCGCCGAGCATCGCCTGGCCCTGCGCGTACTGCTGGAAGCCGCCCGCCAGCCGCGAGTACGCGACGTCCTTGGACAGCTTCTTCAGCGTGACCTCGTCCTCGGGCTTGATGCTGACGACGAAGTTGCCCATGCGGACGATGGTGAGGCCGTAGGAGTCCACGTGCGGCTTGAGGCCGGCGAGGATCTCCTGCTCCATCTCCTCCACGTAGGCGCCGCTCGTCACGTCCAGGAGCGGCCACTTCTTCTTCACCAGCAGTTCGGCGGTGCGGTCGCGCGTCACCTTGAGCACCTGGCCCTTGAACCAGCCCAGGAACTCCTCGTTGGACGCGCGGCCCATGCCGACGAGGCCCACCACCAGCTTCTCCGGCTCCGTCACGCGAATGGAGAAGTCGCCGTACACCATGGTGCCGATGCCCAGGCCCGTCTCCGGGTCGCGCACGTCGCCAATGGGGCCGCCGAACTTCACGCCCGTGTGCTCACGGTTGGAGACGAAGAAGATCTCCGCCATGAACATGTTGCCGCCGGTGAAGCTCTCCAGCAGGCGCGACAGGAACGGGATGTTGTTGGTGTCCAGCGTGTGACGGCCGGGCCCCAGCTTCCCCTCCACCTTGCCGTCCTTGACGAACAGCGCCACCTCATCCGCGTCCACGGTGAGCTGCGTCTTCATCCGGACGTTCTTCTCCGGATACTTGTAGACGATCTCGCCCTTCGCGCTGTCCGCGCGGGCGATGAAGTTCCGCTGCGCCTCGCCCTTGATGCTGTCGAAGATCCCCATGTCTGTTTCAGCGCCTCCGTGGCCGCCTGGGCGGCAGGTCTTCAAAGCTTCGTAACCCCAACCCCTAAATGCGGGGCCGCCGGAGCGAAAGCGCCACCGCGCTTCACCCGGCGTCCTGCCCGGAACATAACAGCTTCACGGGCGCCTGCCCGTCCGGCCGGCCCCCTGGCAGTCCACTCACCAACCCGCCAGTGACTCAACCCCAGCGGCTGACCAGACGTTCCCGGTCCAGGAACCGGATGCTGGCCGCCAGCAGGATGAAGTCCAGCACCAGCACCACCGCGCCCTGGATGGCGTAATACGCCATGCCCGCCTTGAGCACGCCGGCCACCTGGCCACCCACCAGCCCCACCAGCGGCAGCACCACCAGCGCGGACAGCTGCTGGGCCATGCGCGCCTCGCTCACCCGGGCGGAGATGAGCACCGCGACGCCGTTGCCGAAGAAGGCGAACAGCGGCGCGAGCACGAACACGCCGAAGCCCCACAACGCATTGGGCATCAGCGGGGCGCCCACCAGCGGCCACGCCACCCAGTCCACGCCCACGCAGAACAGCGCGAAGGCGACCCAGGTCAGCACCACCGCGGGCACCAGCGCGGCCAGGCACTTGCCCGCCACCAGCTCCGCCGCGGACACGGGCGACGCGAGCAGCGGCTCCAGCGTGCGGCGCTCCTTCTCCCCCGCCACGCTCTGGGACGCGATGAGGATGGGGATGAAGACGGGCATCACCAGGAACATGCCGAACCAGTCGGTGAGCGACTTGTCGATGAGGAAGCGCGCCGCGCTCGCACCCAGGGGCAGCGTGGGGTCGTAGAAGAGCGCCACCGTGCGCAGGTCCGCGTGGTCCGGCTGCCGCACGTACGTCCACACCACGCCGATGGGCACCGTCACCATCACCATGGGCAGCACCGCCATGGACACGAGCAGGCCCACGTTCTTGCGCAGGTCCAGCGAGTCCTTCCAGAACACCGCCAACGCACGTCGCGGCCGGAAGGCCATGCTCACGTCTCCTCTTCCCGCAGCAGGTCCAGGTACACCTCTTCCAACGGCCGCTGCGCGGGCACCACGCTGTGCACGCGAGCCCCCGCGCCCACCAGGCACGCCACCACGTCCGGCGCCCGCGCCTCATCCGCAAGCATCACCCGCAGGCGGCCGCCCTCCACCAGCACGTTGGGCCGGAAGGGCAGCGCCGCCAGCGCGGGGACGAAGGCCTCCGCGTTGCCGTCCACGCGCACGTCCAGCGACTGCCCCGCGCGGCGCATCTCGCGCACCGGGCCCAGCGCCAGCAGGCGGCGGCGCACCACGGCCACGCGCTCGCACAGCCGCTCCACCTCCGCCAGGTTGTGCGAGCACAGCACGATGGTGCGCCCCTCGGAGGCCAGCTCCGCCACCGCGTCGCGCACGGTGCGCGCGGACTCCGGGTCCAGGCCGCTGGTGGGCTCGTCCAGGAAGATGACGCGCGGGTCGTGCACCAGCGTGCGCACGATGGCCAGCTTCTGGCGCATGCCCTTGCTGAAGCCGCCGCACGGGTCGTCCTCGCGGCCGCCCAGCCCGAAGCGCTCCAGGTAGTGCTTCGCCCGGGGCCACGCGACGGACTCGTCCATCTCATGCAGCTTCATGAAGAAGCGCAGGTTCTCCCGCGCGGTGAGCCGGTCGTAGAGCCCGGGCTGTTCGGTGAGCAGCCCCACCACCTTGCGCAGCGACTCGCCGTCGTGCGTGACGGAGTGGCCCCACACCTCCGCGTCGCCGCTGGAGGGCCTGAGCAGCCCCGTCAGCATGCGCACCGTCGTCGTCTTGCCCGCGCCGTTGGGGCCCAGCAGGCCGAACACCTCGCCGGGCCGCACGTCGAAGGTGAGGTCCTCCACGGCGGTGCGCTCGCCGAAGCGCTTCGCCAGCCCGCGCACGCGCAGTCCTCCCTTCGCGGGGGCCTCCGCGAGGGGGGGCGGGACGAGGATGCTCACTCGATGGTCACCAGGACGAACTTGTTGTTGATGTCGCGGTCGATGAGGGTGACGGTCTTGTCGGAGCCCACCGCGTTGCGCAGCAGGTTCACGCGGTTGTGCTCCACCAGCGCCCACTCGCGGCCGGGCCGCGACGCGTACTGGCGCATGCGCGTGTTGGCGTCGTTGGCGCGGAACTGCTCCACCGTGTTGCGCGAGTAGAACGTCTCCCCGCGCCAGTTCATCATGTACGCGGCGATGGGCTCGCCCGCCTTGCGCTGGTTGTAGTAGCGCCAGAACAGGTCGCGCTGCGTCCAGTGGTGGGACAGGTCCACCCAGTGGCCCCAGTTGAACCAGAGCGCGAACGCCGCGGCCAGGCCCCAGAAGGTGCTGAACAGGAGCACGCGCGAGCGCTGCAGCGCGGCCACCGCCGCCAGCACGCCGGCCACGCCGAACGCGAAGCCCATGCCCACCTTCACGTTGATGGTGCCGGACAGGGCCTTGAACAGCGCGTCCGACGTGGGCGGTCCCTTGAAGCCGCGCACCGCCAGCGCCACGCCCACCAGCGCCAGGCCGAAGCCCACCGCCTGGAGCACCGTGCGCCCCGGCGCCTCCTCCGGCCGCGACGCCTGCCAGAAGAGGAAGCCCGCGAGCGCCACCAGCGCCACGCCCCACAGCCCCATCGCGGACACCAGCCCCTGCGAAGCCACCGCGGCCAGCGTGGCCCCGCCCGTGAGCAGGAGGCCCAGCGCCACCGCGCGCGCCGCGGCCGGGCGCTCCAGCTTCGCCTTGGAGGAGAACGCGTCGAAGGCCAGGTACACGCCGAAGGCCAGGAGCACCAGCGTCACCAGGTCGCCCATCCACAGCGGGCGCGAGGAGAAGAACGCGATGGGCTTGGTGACCAGGTCCTGCGGATAGGGCCGGTCGTAGTTGTAGACGAACAGGTCGGTGAAGTCCTTGGGGTTCTCCGCCAGGTCCTTGCCCACCAGGATGAAGAGAATCAGGCCGAAGATGAGGCTCACGGCGTGCTCGGAGATGCCGTCCCGCCACAGCCGGTCCACGAACAGCGCGATGAGGATGGCCAGCCCCGGCAGCACCGGGAAGACGTAGTGGTGGAACTTCGTCGCGCTGGAGGCCAGCAGGTAGAACGCGAACGCCACCCACAGCACGGCGATGAGCGCCAGGTGGTCCGCCTTGTCCCGCGAGCGCAGCTTGAGGCGCGACACGACCGCGAACGCGCCGGGCAGCAGTGCCACCCACGGGAAGATGGCGAAGCCGCCCTGTTCGATGAAGTAGGTGAACGACCCGCCCGGCGTGGTGGTGTGCACGCCCGCGGTGAGGCGGTTCAGGTGGTCGTGGATGAAGAAGCGGTACCAGAACAGCTTGCCCTCGTCGTCCACGCCATTGAAGAGCACGAGCGTCAGGTACCAGGGCACCGCCACCGCCGCGAACACGAGGATGCCCGTGCCCAGCTTCATCCGGTACATCTGCGCCCACAGCACGGGCATGGTCCGCGTGCCCGCGCGCACCTGGGCGCGGACCTCGCCGCTGGCGAGCCAGCGCAGGTGCGCCTCCAGGCTCTCGCGGTTCCAGGGGATGACGCCGGCAATCGCGTACAGCACCAGGATGACCGCGGGCAGGCCCACGCCCAGCAGGCCCTTGGCCAGCGAGGCCAGGCCCGCGAAGACGTAGAACGCGTACCACCAGGCCGCGCGGTGCTTCGTGGTGTCATCCAGCTGCCCGATGATCGCGCACGCCATGGCGCACACGAAGGTGGTGACGAAGGGCGTGTCGGTGACGGTCTGCCGGGTGAGCAGGAAGTACAGCGGCATGGTGGCCAGCACGAAGCCGGTGGCCAGCCCCGCGCGCATGTTCACGGTGCGCGCCACCGCCAGCGACAGGAGCGCCACGGCGGTGATGCTCAGGAGCGCGAAGGGCATGCGCATGCCCCACTCCGTGTAGAGCCCCATGGCGCCGTCGCCGCGGAGCGCGCCGACGAGGTTCATCCCCAGCGCCTGCATCCACATGGTGAGCGGCGGCTTGGAGAAGAACCACGCGTTCTCCCAGAAGGGATAGACGTAGTCGCCGCGCTGGATCATCTCCCGGCCCACTTCGCCGTAGTGCGTCTCCCAGGGGTCCCACAGGCCGACCGCGCCCAGGTAGGGCACGAAGAGCAGCGCCGCGAAGCCCGCGGTCGCCAGGACCACGCGCGCGCTGAAGGACAGGGCCAGCCACCGCCGCCCCCATGAAGACGTCAGGGTGTCATCACCCAGGATGGCCTGGGTGAAGGTGGAATCCCCCTGCGAGTTCTTTTCGCCGTCGCTTGCCACGCGCGCGTGCTCCTTCGTCGTCCGGGACGGGCCACCGTGCACCCCACGGGGCCGGGGGGCTTATATCCCCACCACCCCCGCCGGTCGACCGACCTGGAAGGGGGTGCGTCGTTCTCGCGCCAGCGCATGCGCTTCCGCGTGCACAGGGGCTGTGCAGGCGCCTGCACAGCCGCACGGGCAAGTCCGCGAAAGGCCGTCCTCCAGACAGGGGCACGGGCCTTGTAATGGCCCCCCATCACGAAGCCTGACCGCGTGGCCGGAACGCGGAGGGCCGCTCGTCGCTCAATCTCAAGAGGAGCAGTGATGCTGGTTTCAGCGGTGACCCTGGGATGTGCCCTCCTGCTAGGTCAAGTGGAGGGGCCGGAAGCTCCTGAGGCTCAGGTCGAGGCTCCGGTCGAAACTCCGGTGGAGCCAACGCCGCCGGCGACGCCGGAGCCGGAGCCGTGGGACTTCCAGATGGCCGTTCCGAACGCGTCGTCTCCCCAGCAGCCCCAGGACGGGCAGGTGCGGTGCCTCGCCCTGCCGCCCACGCCCGCCGTGCCTTCCGGAGCGTGGCGGGCCCGCTGCGACGACGTGAAGAAGGAGTGCCTGGTGTCGCCCGCCCATGAGCTGGACTCGGAGGGCCACGAGAAGGACCAGCCCCTGCAGCGGGTGGACTGGTGCGTGCCGCATCTGATGCCCACGGAGACGGTGCGCCAGTACCGCCTGGTGCCCGCCATCGCGGAGGCGCCGCCGGGCTGGTACCGCGACGAGCGCGGCCGGGTGCTCCAGTACAACTTCGACCTGCACCGGCGCGTCTACGTGGGCGGGGCCTGGGCGCCGCGCTGGCTGCGCGAGACGGGCCGCTTGGACCAGCGCGTGCGGGTGGACTTCGGCGTGGACTTGGAGTGGCCGGGAGACTCGGACCGGCTGCACCGGATGACGCTGCTGGACACGGAGCTGTACCTGGGCGACGCGGCCTCCTACGACGCCACGCTCCTGCGCTACGACTTCCGCAGCCAGAATGACGCGCCGCTCTTCCGGGTGACGACCTTCTACGGCCGCCCCCGGCGCTTCGACATCTACGCCAACCTGGGCTTCTGGATGGAGGTGCTCCACGGCGAGCTGGTGCGCCGCGAAAACGAGCACGCGGACTTCCTCACCGTGGCCGCGACGCAGGTGACGCTGGACCTGTGGCACTCGAGCGACCTCGTGTCCTACGTGCGCGTGCGGACCGGGCCCGCCTTGGAGCGCGACCGGACGAACGGCTTCTTCACGCTCGTTCCGGCGGCGGCGCTGGAGGGCGACTTCACCCTGGACCGGGACGGCTTCCACCACGTGCGCTTCGGCGCGGAGGCCCAGAAGGTGCTCCTCGCGCAAGCCGTGGAGGGCCGGCCCCTGCGTCCGGAGCGGCTGAGGCTGCGCGCGGGCTATGAGTTCATCGCCCTGGCCATCAACGACCAGCCCGTGAGCGTGACGCTGGACGGACGCGGGACGTGGCGCGACGACGTGGCGAACGCGCCCGCCGGCTGGGAGTGGTCCGCGCAGGCGGGCCTGCGCTTCTCCATGTGGGCCCCGGCCAGGAGGACCGCGCCGGAGGCCTCTCCTGGAAAGGGCTAGGTCCGGGATGGTGGCGCTCGCGCTGGCATTGCTCCTGGGCACCGCGCCCGGCCTGTCCTGTCAGGGCCAGACGGCGGCCGGGGAGACGTTTCCCACCTGCTTCGACCCCGGCACCGGCTGGGTGCTGGGCACCCAACTGCGCGTGCAGGACGGCGCGGAGGAGCTCGCCGTGCGCACGGGGTTCCTCGTCCGCACGGTGCGCGCGAGCGGCAGCAAGGCGGACTCGCTGTGGATTGATTCGCACCGGCTGCTCATGACGGAGGCGTGGGGCGGCGAGCAGAAGGGGCTGACCTTCACCGCGTACGACGGACTGCTGCGCAGGCACGTGGAGGAGGGCTCCCTGCTCATCTCCATCGGCCGGCCCCGGCGCATCCCCTTCCCGTTCGACGTGGCCCTCGCCCTGCGCGCGGCGCACCTGGAGCGTCGCGTCTGGGAGGGCCCGGGCTGGACGCTGGAGACGGGCCGCGTGGGACTGCTGCTGGATCCGCTCCGCACGAACACGGAGTGGGGCTGGCTGGCCGTGGGCCCCGCCGCGAGCCACGCGCTGCGACACGCGCCAGGGGGCACGCGGAACGAGGTGTCCCCCTTCACGTCCCTGCTGCTCGACGCGGGCTGGGAGACGCGGGATGGCAGGTGGGCCCTGCGCGCGACGGGGCTCGCGGGCTGGAGCTTCGACTTCGACGGTGGCGCCCGGTTCCGGGCGCGGGGCGAGGTCGCGCTGGAGCACGTGCTCCTCGCGGTCAACGACGCGCCGGTGTTCGCGCGGCTCACGGCCACGGGCGTGCGCAACGACGCGGGCCTCTTCCGGCGCGACGAGGGGATGCTGGGCGCGGGGCTCGCGGTGCGCCCGTTCGGCGAGCGCTGAGCTCCCGCGTCACCGCCTCTGGGGAGACAGCCCCGGCGCCTCGACCGCCGCCTTCAAGGCGCCCTCGGCCGCGCGCAGGCGCGCATCCCGGGGGTCCACGCGGCGGGCCTCTTCCAGGCGCAGCAGGGCTCCGGCCGTATCCCCCTGCGCCAGCGCGCAGCGCACGCCCGCCTCCAGCGCGCCCGTGTCGGACGGCCCATACACCCGGGCCTCCGCCGCCGAGTGACAGCCCGCCTCCACCTGTCCAGACTCGAAGTACGCGCGGGCCAGCTCCACGCGCGTGTCCACCTGGGTCGGCGCCAGCCGCACCGCCGAGGCGAGGGGCTCCACCGCATCCGCCGGCAGCCCCCACCGCCGCAGCGCATGCCCCAGCTCCCGCAGCGGCCCCGCCACGCCCGGCACCAGCAACGCCCGGGCCCTCGCGACCCGCAGGCTCGCGGGTTCCTCGAAGCGCACGTCCGCGGTCATCCGCTCCATCACCCGCGCGTACGCCGGGTAGGCCTGGGGCCAGGTGAAGACGAGCCGGTACACCCACTCTCCTCGCGGCACGAACCAGGCCACCAGGTGCGTCCGCCCCCCCACCCCGTCCAGCTCCGCGCGGATCCGCTGCGCGGGCCGGCCCCCCAGCGACGCGGGCTCGACGGCGCCCACGGACACGGTGCGCCCCTCCGGTCCCGCCCGCCCCGGCACCAGCGACGCGTCCAGGAAGTGCTGGGCCTGCGCCGAGCCGTCCCCGGGCTCACCCGCCTCGATGGCCTCCGCCGTGAGCGTGGCCCGCCCCAGGCCCTTCAGGCCGTTGGAGAAGGCCCTCCGCTCCTGGCCGTCCTCCTCGCGGCGCCAGCCATCCGGCAGCGACACCGCCACCCCGAAGCCGTCGTCGTGCTCCACCCGCCACCTGGACCGCTCCGTCACCACCACCGCCGCGCCGAGCACCGCGAGCCCCACCAGCGCCACCGCCCGGAAGCCCCCCGGCCCCCACGCCCGCGAGCGCAAGAGGACGCCCACGAGCAGCCCCGCCATCAGCCCGCCCATGTGCCCCGCGTTGTCCACGCCCACGCTCGTCCAGCCGAGCCACAGGAAGACGAGCACCGTGGGCAGCGCGTTCTCCCCGGAGAACCACCCCATCCGCGCGCTTTTGGCCCCGGTCCGGGCGCGCCGCCCCAGCACCAGCAGCGCCCCCACGCACCCGAACACCCACCCGGACGCGCCCACGCTCACCGTCGGAGACCACCAGAGCGAGCCCGCCATCGTCGCCAGCCCGGACACGGCGAGCAGCGCCACGTAGTCCCACCACCGGCACGAGCGCTCCACCGCCGTGCCCACCCCCGCGAACACCAACAGGTTGAGGCCCAGGTGCAGGGCGTCCCGGTGCAGGAGGTTGGCCGTCAAGAGCCGCCAGCCCTGCCCCGCGTCCGTCACCAGGGGGCCGGACTTGGCCCCCCAGTGGATCAACGCCTCCACTCCCGGTGGGCCTCCGGACGCCACCCAGGTGTACAGAATGGCCTGCGCCGCGATCAGCGCTATCGTGAGCCCCGGTACCCTGCCCTCCCCACCCTTTCCGGCCAATCGACCGATGGACAACAGTGCCTTCCTGACCCTGGGATGGGCGAAAAACCCTGTTGTTCTCGGGGGATACATGGCTTGTCTCGGTGAAGGGCATTCTGCTATAGCTGTACTCGGACCGGACCCGTGCTGAAGCTCATCATCGAAGACGACGAGGGGCGCAAGACCGTTGTTCCCTTCGTGCGCGACGAAATCACCATTGGACGTCAGGAGGGGAACACCATCCGCCTGACCGAGCGGAACGTGTCACGTCGACACGCCCGGCTCGTGCGCCTCAATGGACACGTCGTGCTCGAAGACCTGGGGAGCTACAACGGCACCCGGATCAACGGCGAACGCGTCGCAGGCCAGCTCCCTCTCAAGGAGGGCGACCTCATCCAGATCGGCGACTACGATCTGGCGTTGCAGGTCGAGGGCGCGGCCAACGCTGCCGCCCCCACTGGCGCCATCACCGCCAAGGTGCCCGCCTCCCGCCGGCCGGAGCCGGAGCCCGAGGAGGAGGACGACGACGACGAGGTCGCCAGCGGTCCCCGTCCCCGCGACACCATGGTGGATGGCGAGGACGAGGCGGACGACCACGGCGACTCGGACGACGAGCACGACCACACGCCCGTGTCCGCGGACGCGCGCCGCAACGCCACGTCCATCATCCGCATGGACCAGATGGAGGCGGACCGGCCCCGGCGCGTGGAGCGCGTGCCCGAGGACGAGCAGCCCCGGCTGGTGGTGCTCGGCCCCGCCGAGTTCAAGGGCCAGGAGTTCGACTGCAACCGCACGGAGCTGCGGATCGGCCGCACGTCGGAGAACGACGTGGCCCTGGACCACCGCTCGCTGTCCCGCACGCACGCGAAGGTCGTGCGCGAGGAGACCGGCGAGTGGCGCGTCATCGACATGCAGTCGGCCAACGGGATGACGGTCAACGGCGAGAGCTACGCCCAGGCGACGCTCGCGCACGGTGACATCATCGAGATGGGCCACGTGAAGCTGCGCTTCGTGGGCCCCGGCTCGCTGGAAGAGGACATCGCGGCGCAGGGCCGCGGCGGCTCCAAGAAGCTGTGGGTGGCCGCGGTCATCGCGTTCCTGTCCATTGGCGCGGGCGCGGCACTCTTCGTGGTGAAGGGCCAGGACCTGCTGCCCAAGCCGCCGGACGACACGCCGCCCGTGGTCGCCGCGGATCCGCAGCCCATCCCGGAGGCGCCGCCTCAGACGAAGCCTCCTGAGACGAAGCCCCCGGAGACCGTGGCCGCGAAGCCGCCCGCGACGCCGGACACGAAGGCGCCCGACGCGCCGAAGGCTCCGGAGTCGGTGAAGCCGCCACCGGAACCTCCGACCCAGAAGGCGACGGAAGAGGACTTCGCCACCGCGCTCAAGCGAGCCGACTTCGAGGTCGCGGCCACCATCCTGAAGAGCCTGGGAGAAGGCGCCCGAGGCCCTCAGGCCCTCAAGGCGCAGGCAGCGCGCGAGAGCCAGCTGGCCAAGGAGATCGCGGCCGACAAGAACCTCAAGGCCGCCCAGGACGCCCTGGACGCCGGCAATTTCAAGGACGCGGCCACCAGCTTCAACAAGGTGCCCGCGGAGACGGTCTTCGCCTCACGCTACGACGGCGTGAAGCAACGGCTCGAGGCCCAGGCGCAGCAGACCGCCGAAGCCGCCAGCGCTTCATCCAAGAAGCCTCCGCAACTGACGTCCGCCTACATGCAGCAGCAGAACATGAAGCCGGCGGACATTCGTGGCGAGAAGCTCGGCGAGATCCAGGACACGGTCCGCGTCATGACCCGGGAGAACCCCAACGAAGCCCTGGCGATCGCCCAGGACTGCGCGTCGCTCGCTCCCAAGGTTCCCGAGTGCCACCTCATGCTGGGCGTGGTGCAAGCCGCGCTCAAGGACTACAAAGCGAGTGAGCAGGCCTACAAGGAATTCCTCACGCTCACGTCCGAGGGCTATCCCAAGCGCGACCTGGTGATCAAAGCCCTGAGCAAGGTCCAAGCCGCTTCCCAGGCTCAATAACCCTCCGCCGCCAACCCTGGCGCGTAGCTCCCCCCCGCAGCACTTCCCTCAACCCTGCAGCGAGGAGACGCTGTGCAGATTCGCATCCTGGTAGTTGATGACGAGCAGGACAACTGCGACTACCTCAAGCTCGTGCTGACCCGTGAAGGCTACGAGGTCGTCACCACCACGGACCCCACGCAGACGGTGGACATCCTCCGTGGCTCCGACTTCCATCTCGTCATCCTCGACATGATGATGCCGCAGATGTCCGGCACCGAGGTGCTGGAGCTGATCCGCAAGTACGACACGGACATCGCGGTCATCGTCGCCACGGCCTACCCCACCGTGGACACGGCCGTCGCGTCGCTCAAGGCGCAGGCGTCCGACTATGTGAAGAAGCCCATGGAGCCGGAGCAGTTCACGGCCGCCGTGCGCAACGCGCTGCAGAAGAAGGGCCTGTCCCAGGACCCGGAAGCGGACCTGCACCGCGCCATCGGCCGCACCATCCGCGACGCGCGCAAGACGCAGGAGCTCACGCTCAAGCAGCTGGCCCGCCGCACCGGCCTGTCCGTGTCCCTGCTGTCCCAGATTGAGCGCGCGGAGTCCTCCGCGTCCATCTCGTCGCTCTACAAGATCGCGTCCGCGCTGCAGCTGCGCATGGGCGAGCTGTTCGGCGACACCTAGCGGCCGGTGAACCGGGGCGCGCGCTTCTCCAAGAAGGCCGCGCGCCCCTCCTTCGCGTCCTCGCTGCCAAACGCCTCGCCGCGCACCTGACGCAGGTGCGCGACATCCTCCGGGGACAGCCCGGAGCGCGCCAGCAGCCCGAACGCCTCCTTCATCCCCGACACCGCCTTGGGCGCCCCCGCGGCCAGCGTCGCGCACAGCGCCAGCGCGCGCGCCTCCGCGTCCTCGGGGCACTCATCCAGCAGCCCCCACGCGAGCGCCTCCGCCGCCGGCAGCCGGCGCGCGGTGAGGAACAGCTGCTTGGCGCGCGACAGCCCCACCAGCCGCACCGCCCGCGCCAGCCCTTCCGGCGAGTACACGATGCCCAGCCGGGCCGGAGGCATGAGGAAGAACGCGTCGGAAGCGCCCACGCGGAAGTCGCAGGAGGCCGCCAGGTCGAAGCCCGCGCCCACCGCGCCGCCCTGCACCAGCGCCACCGACGGCGCCGGGTGCCGCTCCAGCTTCAGCAGGCACGCCACCAGCGGGTCATCCGGCAGCCGCCCGTCCGCGCCCGGCGGCCCCAGGTGCGTCAAGTCATAGCCCGCGCAGAAGTGCCCGCCCTGGCCGCGCACCAGCAGCGCGCGCACGTGGGCGGCCGGCTCCAGCGCCGCGTCCATCCGGGCCAGCAACGCGTCATTCAGCGCGTTGCGCCGCGACGGGTTGCAGACGGTGAGCACCCGGACACCGCCCTCGCGATCCTCCACCTCCAGCGTGGGCTCCATCGAAGCCCGTGGCTACTCGAGCACCACGAGGACGTCACCCTCGTTGACCGCCTGCGCTTCCTTGCAGCGGATCTCCTTCACCGTGCCGCCCTCTTCGGCCTCCACGGGCATCTCCATCTTCATGGACTCGAGGATGACGAGCGTGGTGCCGGCATCCACCTTGTCGCCCACCTTCACCTCGATCTTCCACACCGTTCCCGTGATGTGCGCCGCAACGTCCGCCATGAACCGTCCCTCCTCGGGTGGGAAAACTCTTAAGGCTTCGCGTGATGATCCAGGAAGTGCGTGTCCAGCTCACCGGCCGCGAAGGCCGGGTCCTTCAGGATGCGAAGGTGGAGCGGGATGTTCGTCTTGATGCCTTCGATGCGGAAGGACTCCAGGGCCTTCACCGCGCGGGCAATGGCCTCGTCGCGCGTGGCGCCGCTGATGATGAGCTTGGCGATCATCGGGTCGTAGTTCGGCGTCACCACGTCCCCTTCCGCGTAGCCGGAGTCCAGGCGCACGCCCTCGCCCGTGGGCGGCTGGAACACCTTCAGCGGGCCAGGGGACGGGAAGTACTTCACCGGGTCCTCCGCGTAGATGCGGAACTCCAGCGCCGCGCCCTTGCGCTTCACGTCCTCCTGCTTCACCGTCAGCTTCTCACCCGCGGCGATGCGCAGCTGCCAGCCGATGAGGTCCAGGCCCGTGGTCAGCTCCGTCACCGGGTGCTCCACCTGGAGCCGGGCGTTCATCTCGATGAAGTACACCTGCCCGTCGGAGTACAGGAACTCCACCGTGCCCGCGTTGGCGTAGCCGAACGCCTTCGCCGCCTTGACGGCCGCCGTGAAGAGCGTGTCCGCCAGGCCTGCGTTGCGTCCGTTGGCGAACAGCACCGACGGGGCCTCCTCCACCACCTTCTGGTGCCGGCGCTGGATGGAGCACTCGCGCTCCAGGCCGTGGATGAGGTGGCCGTGGGTGTCGCCCAAAATCTGCACTTCGATGTGGCGGGGCGCCGGGAAGTAGCGCTCCAGGTACACGCCCTCGCGGCCGAAGGCGGCCTTCGCGCGGTCCGTGCACTGGCGGTACACCTTCTCCAGCTCCGCGGGGTTGTTCGCCGCCGCCATGCCAATGCCGCCACCGCCGCTGGCGGCCTTGCACAGCACCGGGTAGCCGATGCGCTCCGCGGCCTCCAGGGCGCTCTGCACGTCCGGCAGCACGCCGTCACTGCCCGGCACCACCGGCACGCCCGCGGCGGACACCAGCTTGCGCGCCTGGCTCTTGTCCTTCATCCGCGCCATGGCCTCCGGCGGCGGGCCCACGAAGGTCAGCCCCGCGTCCGCGCACGCCTGGGCGAACTCGCCGTTCTCCGACAGGAAGCCGTAGCCCGGGTGCACCGCCTGGGCGCCCGTCTTCTTCGCGGCCTCCAGGATGGCGGGGATGCTCAGGTAGCTGTCCTTCGCGGGCGCGGGGCCGATGCGCACGGCCTCGTCCGCCTCCTTCACGAAGGGCAGGTTCACGTCCGCGTCCGAGTGCACCGCCACCGTCTTCACGCCCATGCCCCGGGCCACCGCCCCGATGCGACGCGCGATTTCACCCCGGTTGGCGATGAGCAGCTTCTGGAACATGGCAGGCACCCTGGCGTGACGAAGGGCGGCCAAACTAACCCCCACCCCCTTGACTGACAAGCGTCCGGGCAGTCGCGCAACAGGTCCGTACAGTCCCGTAAATTTGCGGGCTTGCGAGGGCCTGGCGTACCTTGCCCGACGTGAATCCTCCCTCGACAGGAACGCACAGCGTCGTGGACCTGCATGGTGCCCGTCGCGCCCGCCGTCTGGACTTGTACCGGAACCGGCTCAACCAGCGGCAGCAGGACACCCGCGCCAATCTGGTGACGCTCTACGAGGGCGGCACCCTCTTCACGCCTGACGGCACGCAGCAGGGCCGCTCCCTGCTCAAGGCCCTGCAGCTCTTGCAGCGCGCCGGCACCCGCCTGGAGGAGCTGTCCGGAGATGGACTGCTGCCCGCCCCCAGCGCGTCGGAGCGCATCGACGCGCTCTACGACGAGGTGGACGGACTGTTCACCAGGTGCGACCGCCTCACCGGCAGGGGCACGGCGAGCGTCGCCCGCCTCCCCCGCGGTTAGCGTCCCCGCTGCCTGATTACGGCAGCTCCGTCTGGCCCTGGCGGCGCAGGAACGTGGGGATGTCGAACTGATCCTCGTCCAGGGGCAGCGCCGCGTCCTTCACCACGGCCGTGCGCGCGCTCTGCATGGACGACTTGGGCGTCTCCACGCTGGACATGGTCGGACGCGGCGTGCTCTTCGCGGGCACCAGGCTGGCCACCTCTTCACGCGTCGAGGACAGCACGGACGGCGGCGCCGGCGGGCGGCCCACCAGCGGCACCTGCACCACCTGCGCGATGGGGCGCACCTTGGGCGCGTCCCGGTGCACGAAGCCCGTGGCGATGATGGTGATCTTCACCTCGTCCTGGATCTGCTCGTCGATGAGCGACCCGAAGATGATCTCCGCCTCGCCGTCCGCCGCGTCGTGCACCAGCGTCAGCGCCTCGTTGACCTCCTGCAGGGTCATGTCGCGGCCGCCGGTGATGTTGATGAGCAGGCCCGTGGCGCCGTCGATGGAGACGTCCTCCAGCAGCGGGCTGGAGATGGCCTGCTGCATGGCGGTGATGGCGCGGCGGTCGCCACAGGCGTGGCCCGTGCCCATGAGCGCCAGGCCCTTGTCGCTCATGATGGTCTTCACATCCGCGAAGTCCACGTTGATGTAGCCGTGGTACTGGATGAGGTCGCTGATGCCCTGCACGGCGTTGAGCAGGACTTCATCGGCGCGCTTGAAGGTCTCCAGCAGCGGCATGGGCTCGTTGGAGAGCGACAGCAGGCGCTGGTTGGGGATGGTGATGAGCGTGTCCACCGCGGCCTTGAGCTCCACGATGCCCTGCTCGGCCTGCTTGCGGCGCTTGTTGCCTTCGAAGAGGAAGGGCTTGGTGACGACGCCCACCGTGAGGCAGCCCAGGCTCTTGGCGATGTCCGCGATGATGGGCGCGGCGCCCGTGCCGGTGCCACCGCCCATGCCCGCGGTCACGAAGACCATGTCGGCGCCTTCCAGCACCGCGGCGATCTGATCGCGCGACTCCAGGGCGGCCTCGCGGCCCATCTCCGGGTTGGCGCCGGCGCCCAGGCCCTTGGTGAGCGCCTGGCCCAGCTGCAGGCGCGTGGGCGCCTTGCTCGCGGCGAGCGCCTGGACATCGGTGTTGGCGGCGATGAAGTCGACGCGGTCCAGCTTCGACAGAATCATCGTGTTGACCGCGTTGCAGCCCGCCCCGCCCGCGCCCACGACACGAATCTTCGCGGCCTGCTTGTTCTGCTCGAACTGGTCCATGTCGTCCTCGTGGCGGAAGCACCGCGGCGCCGTCCGCGGAAACACCCACCCTCGACAATCATCAGGAAGTCGGGCGCTTTGGCAAGTATTCCGCTACCAGCCTGTAGCGCCCTGCTGCGCGACCGAGTCCTGACGCCCACTTACGCGAATGGCATCAGCGGCCATGCGAACATCGCGCGGATGTAAACACCCTCTTGACTCGCGTCCGCTGACTCGCCGTGACCAGTTGTGCGCGTCTTCCGCGCACGCGTGACGTGACAGGACGGGGCGCGGATGACGAAAAGGCCCGGCTCCCTCATGGGAACCGGGCCTTCCGTGTTTCATTCCTGAAGTGAAGCGCTACGGGGCGGGCTTCTCCACTTCCACCTTGCCCATCCGCGTGATGTTGAACTCCACGCGGCGGTTGTTCTCACGGCCCGCGGCCGTCTTGTTGGTGTCCACCGGCTTCGTCTCACCGAAGCCCTCGGACTCCAGGCGCTCCGCGGCGATGCCCTCGTTGACGAGGAACGTCTTCACGCTGGCGGCGCGGCGCTTGGACAGGTCCAGGTTGGAGGCGTCGTTGCCCTGGCTGTCCGTGTGGCCCTCGACGCGCAGCAGTTCCACCTGCGGGTTGGCGCGCAGCACGGCGGCCACCTGCTTCAGGATGGGGAACGAGCGCGGCAGGATGACGTCCTTGTTCGTGGCGAAGTAGACCTTCTCCAGGATGAGGATGCGCTCGCCCTCGACGAGCACCTTGACCTTGCCCTTGTCCGGGCAGCCGTCCTCGTCATCCACGCCGTTGATGGTCTCCGGCTCCAGCGGGCACTTGTCCGCGACGTCGGGGATGCCGTCCTTGTCGTTGTCCGGATCCGGGCAGCCGTCCTCGTCCTGGAAGCCGTCCTTGTCCTCGGGCGCGTTGGGGCACTTGTCGTCCGGGTCCATCAGGCCGTCGCCGTCGGAGTCCACCGGCGGCGGAGGCGGCGCGGGCTTCGTGTCCGGGCAGCCGTCCTCGTCCTCGAAGCCGTTCACCGTCTCCGGCTCGTTGGGGCACTGGTCGGCCGTGTCGAGGATGCCGTCGCCGTCGTTGTCCGGGTCGGCGCAGCCGTCCTGGTCCTGGAAGCCGTCGAAGTCCTCGGGGCCTTCCGGGCACACGGGCTTCGGAGGCGCCGGGGCACGCTCCGGAGTGGTGTAGGCCACGGACGCGAGCACGCGGAAGGTCGGCGTGCCGTAGCCGTGGGTGAGGCCCGGGCCCGCGCCCACCTGCGCGGACAGACCGGTCGGCGCGCGGTACTTCAGGGCCGCGAGCAGCTCCAGGGGACGCTCCTCCTCGTTCTGCTCCTTGAAGCCCATCGCGCCTACCAGCGAGGCCTGGGCGGCCAGCGGCAGGTCACCCAGCGGAACCTCCGCGCCCACCCCGTACGCCAGCGCGCTGCCGACGTTCAGGTTGCGCAGCTGCTGCGACTTGCGGAGGTCCACGCCCACGTTGGCGAGGATGCGGAAGCGCTTGCCGTACTCCGCCACCACGCGCGGGTTGACAGACACGCCGGACCCTCCGAGGAAGTCCGACGCCCCCCCCGTGGGCAGCGAGATGGGCAGCACCACGGACACGCCGTAGTCGTCGCCATCCAGCAGCCGCGCCTTCGGGATGAGGCGCAGGTCGCCGATGCCGCCCCCGCTCACCCCGTTGGCGAAGGAGGAATCCACGCTCGGCGAGTTCTCCGAGCCCTGGACGGTGATGGGCAGCACGACGCCGATTTCGAACCGGTCGAAGAGGCCGACGGCGCCCATCAGGTCGAAGCCCACCTGGCTCTTCACCAGGGAGGTGACGTACGTGTCCGTGCGGGGGTTGAAGAAGTTGAGCGGCTTGTCGGCGTAGTTGACCGACAGCCCCACGTTCCACCCCAGGTGCCGCTGCACCTTCGCGCCGTGCACCGCGAGCACGTCCGCGACGCCCGGGCCCGGCTTGTACTGCTGCACGTCGATGGCCTGCGACACGCCGGTGGCCTGCGCGTGGGCGGTGGTGCCCATGCCCATGACCAGCGCCGTGACGAACACGGCAACCGCCCCACCCGCGCGCGCCAGGAAGTCCCCGGCGCGGCGGAAGCGGCGGCCCACCAGGGGCAGCGCCAGCAGCATCAGCGCGAAGGGCGCCAGCGAACCGGAGCCGCCCGTGTTGCAGCCGTGGCCCATCACCAGGAACTCATCCACGAAGTCATCGTTGGCGTCGAGCGGGTTGGAGCCGTTCTTCACCTCCGTGCCGTCGTCCTGGCCGCCCTGGTCGGTGTCCTTCATGTTCGGATCCGTCTCCGTGGCGTCACGGCGGCCGTCATGGTTGGCGTCTTCCTCGCCGTCCTTCAGGCCATCGCCGTCCGTGTCCGGGTTCTTCGGGTCCGTCTTCGTCGTCGGATCCGCGTCCGGCTTGAAGTTCGGAGACGACCTGTCGGTGCCCGGCGGAGCGGTCTCCGCGGTGACGCCCAGCTCCGTGCCGTCGTTGAGGCCGTCGTTGTCGCTGTCCGGGTCGAGCGCGTCGATGAGGCCATCGCCGTCCGTGTCGGTGATTCCGTCGATGCCGTCCGGCACGCCGTCGTCGTCGGTGTCGGAGTCGAACGGATCCAACCCGAGCTCCAGCTCCGTGTCGTTGTCGATGCCGTCGCCGTCCGCGTCCTCGTCGTCTGACTGGATGAGCGGGTCGGACTCCTGCACGTCCACGCGACCGTTGTGGTTCCGATCCTCGATGCCGTCGAGCACGCCACCCTTGTCAGTGTCGGGGTCGAGCGGGTTCGTCTTGGTGTCGGGGTCCTGGTCCGCCTTGAACTTCGTCGGGTCGGTGTCGCCGCCCTGGGGCTCGGTGAGGCCCAGCTCCAGGCCGTCCGTCAGGCCGTCGCCGTCCGTGTCGATCTTGTTCGGATCCGTCTCGGTCGGGTCCACCTTGCCGTCGTGGTTGGCGTCCTCGTTGCCGTCGGTGAGACCGTCGTCATCCGAGTCGTCGTCCAGCGGGTTGGTCTTCGTGGACGGGTCCTTGTCCGCCACGAACTTGGACGGGTCGGTGTCGTCGCCCTCGGGCTCGGTGAGGCCCAGCTCCACGCCGTCGGTCAGGCCGTCGCCGTCGGTGTCGATGCTGTTCGGGTCGGTCTCGTCAGCGTCGACGATGCCGTCGTGGTCCTTGTCCTCGTTGCCGTCGAGGATGCCGTCGTCATCCGAGTCGCTGTCGAGCGGATCCGTGCCGCCCACCTTGACCTCGATGCCGTCGGGGATGCCGTCGCCGTCGGTGTCCGGGTTGTTCGGGTCGGTGCCCAGGGCGACTTCCTCCTCGTCCGTCAGGCCGTCGCCGTCCGTGTCCACCGGATTCCCCAGGTTGATGAGGAAGGTGGTGGTCGCGGTCGCGCTGTTCGTGCCCGCGCCGTTCGTGGACACCGCCGTGACGGTGTACGTGCCGTCCGCCAGCGGGCCGGGCAGCGCCTGGCTCCAGTTGCCGGAGGCGTTCACCGCGATGGGGCCGTAGGTCGTGCCCTGGAACGTCACCGTCACGGACGTGGCGTTCGCGGACGTGCCCGACACCGTCACGTTGGGGACCACCACCGTGGTGCCGTTGGCCGGGACGGTGATGGCCACCGTCGGGGCGGCCGTGTTCACCGTGAAGGTGGAGGTCGCGGTGTTGCTCGTGTTGCCCACCGCGTCCACCGCCACCGCCGTCACCGTGTACGTGCCGTTGGCCAGCGGGCCCGGCAGTGCCTGGCTCCAGTTGCCGGAGGCATCCACCGCGATGGGGCCGTAGCTCGTGCCCTGGAAGGACACGGTCACGCTCGTCGCACCGCCCGCGGTCGTACCGGTGACCGTGACGTTGGCGCCCACCGTGGAGCCGTTGGCCGGCGTGGTGATGGCCACCGTCGGGCCGGTCGTGTCCACCGTGAAGGTGGCGCTGTCGGGCGTGCTCTCGTTGCCAGCCGCGTCCGTGGAGACCGCGGTGACGGTGTACGTGCCGTCCGCCAGTGGGCCGGGCAGCGCCTGGCTCCAGTTGCCGGAAGCATCCACCGCGATGGGGCCGTAGTCCGTGCCCTCGAAGGTCAGCGTCACGGAGGTGGCGCCCACGGAGGTACCGGTGACGGTCACCGTGTTGGAGGCCACCGTCGTGCCGTCCACCGGCGCGGTGATTTCGACTTCCGGCGCAGACAGGTCCACCGTGAAGGTGGTGTCGTCCGGCGTGCTGGTGTTGCCTGCCGCGTCCGTGGCCACCGCGGTCACGGTGATGGAGCCCTCCGGCAGGGTCACCGGCAGCTGGTAGCTCCAGTTACCCGAGCCATCCACGGGGACGGGGCCGTACTCCGTGCCGTTGTAGGTCAGCGTCACGGACGTCGCGCCCGTGGAGGTACCCGTCACCGTCACCGTGCTGGTGCCGACGACATCGCCGTTGCCCGGGGTGCTGATTTCCACCGTCGGCGCGGTCAGGTCCACCGTGAAGGTGGTGGTCGCGGTCGCGCTGGTGGTACCCGCGCCATTCACGGACACCGCGGTCACGGTGTACGTGTCCTCGGTCAGGGGGCCGGGCAGCGTATAGCTCCAGGTGCCGTCACCGTTGACCGTGACGGGGCCATAGCTGGCGCCATCGAACGTGAGCGTCACGGAGGTCGCATTGGTCGTCGTGCCGGTGACCGTCACCGTGTCGGTGTTCACCGAGGTGCCGGTCAGCGGATTGGAGATGGCGACCGTGGGGACCGTCAGGTCCACCGTGAAGGTGGACTCGTCCGGCGTGCTCTCGTTGCCCGCCGCGTCCACGGACACAGCGGTCACGGTGTGGGAGCCCGGCGGCACGGCCAGGGGCAGCGTGTAGCTCCAGTTACCCGCGCCATCCACGGGGATGGGGCCGTAGTCCGTGCCGTTGTAGGTCAGCGTCACGGACGTCGCGCCCGAGGCCGTACCGGTGACGGTCACCGTGCTGGTACCGATGACGTCGCCGTCGCCAGGCGTGCTGATTTCCACCGTCGGCGCGGTCAGGTCCACCGTGAAGGTGGAGCTGTCCGGCGTGCTGGTGTTGCCCGCCGCGTCCACGGCCACCGCGGTCACGGTGTACGTGTCCTCGGGCAGGGGACCGGGCAGCGGGAAGCTCCAGCTGCCGTCAGCTTCCACGGTGATGGGGCCGTAGCTCGCATTGTCGAAGGTCAGCGTCACGGACGTCGCCCCCACGGACGTGCCCGTCACCGTCACGTTCGGGGTGTTGATCGTCGAGCCGTCCGTCGGGGTGCTGATGGCCACCGTCGGAGGCGTCTGGTCCACCGTGAAGGTGGTGGAGGCCTGGGTGCTGTTCGTGCCCTGGGCGTTCGTGGACACGGCCGTCACGGTGTACGTGCCATCCGCCAGTTGGCCGGGCAGCGCCACGGTCCAGTTACCCCCGGTCAGGGTGGCAGGGTAGTCCGTGCCATTGAACGTGACCGTCACGCTGGTCGCGTTCCCGGCCGTGCCCGTCACCGTCACGTTGGGGTTCGTCACCGTGGAGCCGTTGGCCGGGGTGCTGATGGCCACCGTCGGCGCGGGCACGTTCACCGTGAAGGTGGACGAGGCCTGGGTGCTGTTCGTGGTGCCGTTGGTGGACACCGCGTTCACCGTGTACGTCCCGTTGGCCAGCGGGCCCGGCAGCGCCACGGTCCAGTTACCGCCGGTCAGCGTGGCGGGATAGTTCGTGCCCTGGAAGGTCACGGTCACGCTGGTCGCGTTCGCAGCCGTACCGGTCACCGTCACGTTCGGGTTGCTCGTCGAGGAGCCGTTGGCCGGAGTGCTGATGGCCACCGTCGGGCCCGCCACCGTGAAGGTGGAGGAAGCCTGGGTGCTGCTGGTCGTGCCGTTCGAGGATACGGCGGTCACGGTGTACGTGCCGTTGGCCAGCGGGCCGGGCAGCGCCACCGTCCAGTTACCACCGGTCAGCGTCGCCGGGTAGTTGGTGCCCTGGAAGGTCACCGTCACGCTGGTCGCGTTCGCGGCCGTACCGGTCACCGTCACGTTGGGGTTCGCCACCGTCGAGCCGTTGGCCGGCGCGGTGATGGCCACCGTCGGGCCCGCCACCGTGAAGTTGGAGGTCGCCGTCGTGCTGTTGCTCGTGCCGTTCGAGGACACCGCGGTCACGGTGTACGGGCCATTGGCCAGCGGGCCGGGCAGCGCGACCGTCCAGTTATTGCCGGTCAGCGTGGCGGGATAGTTCGTGCCCTGGAAGGTCACGGTCACGGACGTGGCGTTCGCGGCCGTACCGGTCACCGTCACGTTCGGGTTGTTCGTCGTGGAGCCGTTGGCCGGCGTGGTGATGGCCACCGTCGGCGTCGCTGCGGCGGTGATGGTGAAGTTGTTGGTGTTGCTCTTCGGGCTCGCCTGGCCGTTGACCTCCGCGTACGCGTACACGGTGTGACCAGCGACGCTGAGCTGGGTCGTGGGCGTGAAGGACCAGTTGCCCGTGGCATCCGACGTCGTCCGGCCAATCTCCACGTTGTCCACGATGACGACGATGGTCGTGTTCACCGGGCCTGTACCCGTGATGGGCGGCGTCCGGTTGGACGTGACGGAGCCGTTGGCCGGCTCGACGACGACCGGCGCCACGGGCACGGTCAGCGCGGACGTGAGCGTGTTGACCACGCCGACATTGCCCGCCGCGGCGCCGTACGTCGCGCCGTCATAGATAGAGCCCGCGAGCGCCTGCGTACCCGGCGCACCGCCCGAGGTCGCCGTGGCTGCCACGGTGTTGCAGGCGATGGTCGCGCCCTGGAGGAAGATGTTGCCACCTCCCGCGCCGCCGCCCGTCCCGTGCTCGTCCGCGGAGCTGATGCCGCCACGACCGCCCTTCGCGGAGATGTTGCCGGGATTGCAGGTCAGATTGCCATTGAAGCGCAGGGACAACGTACCGCCCGCCCCACCGCCACCCGCCGCGTCATTCTCCGAGTCGCCGCCCGCCAGGCCGTCCGCGCTGATGACACCGGCGCCCGCGAGCGAACCACCGCGGATGAACACGACACCACCTGCGTTGCCGCCACCACCGCCCACGCCGTCGTTGCCATGACCCGAACCGCCACCGCCGCCGAACAGCACGCGCGTCGGAGGCAGGAAGTTCATCTTCGCGCCGCCCAGGCCGCCCACCGGACGCGCCGGGGCGGTGTCACCCGTCCACGTCCGGCCGCCGATACCGCCCTGGCCGCCGTTGCCACCGCCGCCACCGCCGGAGTTGTGGCAGATGCCGCCGCCGCCCGCGTTGAGGATGTTGCCCCGGCCCGTGATGCCCTCCGCCTCAGGGTACGCCGCCGGAAGCTTGAAGCGGCTGGGTACCAGCCCCTCTCCCTTGATGGCGCCGCCCGGATACTCCTGGTCGAACTCCGTGCAGTTGTCGCCATCCCCGTTGAAGTACGTCGCGCCACGGAAGCCCGCGCCATTGGCGGAGATGGTGCCGTTGTTGATGACCGCGCTCTGGGCCAGGAAGACCACGATGCCGCCCAGGCTGTCGATCTGGTCCTCGTCGTTGGACCAGCCCTTGGCGACGATGCTGCCGCCCGCACTGACGGTCACCGTCGTGTACTCGGGCACGCGGATGACCTGGGCCGCGGTGCGGCGGGCGAGTTCGTCATCGTCCGGGCCGCCCAGGAACGGCACCGTGAGGGGCGAACCGAAGGTGAGGCGCGTGTCCGTCAACGCCGTCACGCGCGCGAACTGCCACCGGCCCACCGACTCCGACGAGAAGTCGAACGGCCCCTGGTTGCCGGAGACCACCCGGGCCGGGTCGAAACCGGTGGCCTGGTACACCATCACCAGGTCGTTGGCGGCGAAGCCCGTCGTGTCCGTCACCGTCACGAACGACTGGCCCGCAGGCGCGTTCGCCGTCAGTCGCGCGTAGATGTTGATGGTCCGCGTCTGGCCGGCGGCGACCGTCAGCGCGCCATCCGTGCCGTCGCCCAGGAAGAAGGTGTCCGGTTCCGCGAACGCGGGTGGCGCCAACAGCACGGCACACAGCAGGGCCAACAGGCCCGCGGCCGAGCGGCGAAGTCCCGTGAGGGGCGGCAGCAACCGCGAAGTCTTTTGTGGAGTCATAAGGTCAGAGGCTCACCAGGAACGGAGAAATCCGTCCGGGAGCCACGGGCTCCCCTAGCAAGCCGGAAGCCATCCTCTGTCGAATTCCCAATCCGTCCAAATCCTGGAACTTGCACGGTTGGACGCCCGTACCCAGGGCGAGAGTCCGGAAGTCGGATCCGGATTCCGGAATCTGGAAGATGTCCGCGTCCTGGACGGACGCGTCAGCGTTCCCCCCTGACACGTCAATCCAGTGGCCGGACACAGGAGCCCAGAAACGCGAAAGGGCCCCCGAAGGGGCCCCTTGGCTCAGCGCGTTACGGACGCCGGAAACCGGCCTAGAAGATCTCTTCCAGCCACTCGCGCATCCGGCCCTTCACCTTCTTGTAGACGTTGCCGTCCTCGCGGATGCGGAACATGCGGCGGTCCATGTGCTTGGCGCCGTAGACGACCAGGCCCACGCCCGTGGCGTACATGGGGCTCTTCACCACATCCACCAGGCCGCCAATGCCGCGCGGCATGCCCCGGCGCACCGGCAGGCCCAGCACCTCTTCCGCCAGCTCCGGCATGCCCGCGAGCAGCGTGGAGCCGCCCGTGATGACGATGCCGGACGCGAGCAGGTCCTCATAGCCGCACTTCTGGATCTCCCGGTGCACCAGCTGGAAGATCTCCTCCACGCGCGGCTCCAGAATCTCCGAGAGGATCTGCCGGCCCAGGACGCGCGGCTGACGGCCGCCCACGCTGGGGACCTCAATCGTCTCGTCCTTGTTGATCATGGACGCGAGCGCGCAGCCGTACTTCTGCTTGATGCGCTCGGCCTCGTGCGCGGGGGTGCGCAGGCCGATGGCGATGTCGCTCGTCAGGTTGTTGCCGCCCAGGGCTATCACGGCCGTGTGGACGATGGAGCCGCCGGAGAAGATGGCGATGTCCGTGGTGCCGCCGCCGATGTCGACGAGGCACACGCCCAGCTCCTTCTCGTCCTCGCTCAGCACCGCTTCGGCGGAGGCCAGCGGCTGGAGGACGATGTCGGAGACGTTCAGGCCCGTGCGGTTGGCGCACTTGACGATGTTCTGCGCGCTGGAGACGGCGCCCGTGACGATGTGCACCTTGGCCTCCAGGCGCACGCCGGCCATGCCCAGGGGCTCCTTGATGCCGCCCTGGTCGTCGATGATGAACTCCTGCGGCAGGACGTGGATGACCTCCCGGTCCAGCGGGATGGCCACCGCCTTCGCCGCGTCGATGACGCGCGCGATGTCCGCGTCGCGGACCTCCTTGTCCTTCACCGCGACGATGCCCTGGGAGTTGAAGCCCTTGATGTGGCCACCGGCGATCCCCGTGTAGACGTGGGAGATCTCCGCCCCGGCCATCAGCTCGGCTTCCTCCACGGCGCGCCGGATGGAGGACACCGTGGCCTCGATGTTGACCACGACGCCCTTGCGCAACCCCTTCGACGGATGCGTACCGATACCGATGATGTCGATACCGCTATCGGTCAGCTCGCCGACGATGGCGCAGATCTTCGTCGTGCCGATGTCGAGGCCGACGATGATCTCCCCCGACTTCTGCTTCGCCATGACTCCTCCCAGGCTCCCTCACTTTCGTGAAGGAAGCATCCTCACTGCGTCGAGTCCCCGCTCCGCACGGAGTCGGACCCACTCGAAAGCCTCACCGCCACCCAACCCGGTCGGGCACGGTTATCCAGGCGAATGATCGCGGCTGCAAGCCCCCTTGTGCTGAGCTCGCGTCGAACGCGCGCCAGCCGCTGGAGCTTGACTTCCGTATCGCCAGCACCGAGGCGCACCTCCTGCCCCGTCGCCGTCACCAGCGCAAGCCCGGTGTTCTCCAGGCGCACCTCGGACAGCCGGTCGGATCGCCCCGGCGACAGCCGCGCATAAGCACGGGTTACATCCAGCGCCTCGCGGAACTTCGAACGCACCGCGTCCGGGTCCGCCACGTACGAATCGCGCTCCACGCCCGTGACGAGCGGCAGGTCCAGCCCGTCCCCCGGGGTGACGCGCTTGAAGGGCTCGCCCTCCTCGTCCAGCACGTAGAGGTCGCCCAGCACCGCCAGCGCCGCGGGTGCGTGCTCCGTCACCTCCACGGACACGCCGCGCGGAAACCGCCGCGTCACCTCCACCGTGCGCACCCAGGGGTGCTGCCCCATGGCCCGCGCCAGCGCGGCCGGGTCCAGCGTCCACAGGTTCTGCCCCGCCGTCAGGCCGGACAGCTTCAGCAGCTCCGGGCGCGACGCGCGCTCCAGGCCGGTGAAGTTCACCGACTCCAGCGCGAAGCGCGGCGACACCACCGCCCAGGCGCGCAGCTCGATGCCGCCCCAGATGAGCCCCGCCGTCGCCACCGCCAGCCCCAGCGCCTTCGCCACCGACGGCCCGTGCGAGCGGACCGCACCCTTCACCGCGTCATTGCGCGGTGCGGCGTCGATGCGTCGGCGGTTCTTGGATTTTCCGAAGGCCATGAGCAGGGAGGCGCATGCTGCGTGCGGACGTCAAACCACGCCAGTTTTTGGCTACAGGCACGTCGCTGTAGCGGCACGGGGGGACACGCCGGCCTCACAAGAGGCCGGAACTCCAGGAAAGAACGTGCAGCGGCTCAGGCCTTGAGCGAAGCGCCCTGGAGCAGCCGCTCACAGAGGGCCGGGAAGTCGATGCCCCGCCCCGCCGCGATTTTGGGCAGGAGACTGGAGGCCGTCATTCCGGGCAGCGTGTTGATTTCCAGCAGGAACACGTCGCCACTCTCCGTGACGATGACGTCCGAGCGCGACCCGCCGGAACACCCCAGCGCCTTGTGGGCGCCCAGGGAGACCTCGTTGACGCGCGCGTACAGGTCCGGGGGCAGCGGCGCGGGGAAGAGATACTGAGTACCGCTGCCGGCCTTGTACTTGGCTTCGTAGTCGTAGAACTCGCGGGCGGCCTTCACTTCGATGACGCCCAGGGCCTCGTTGTCCAGCACGCCGCCCTGCACCTCCCGGCCCTTGATGAACTGCTCCACCAGGAGCGTGCCCGCGTGCTTCGAGGCGTCCTGGACGGCGGCGGTGTACTCCTCGCGCGTCTTGCAGATGTGCACGCCCACGCTGCTGCCCTCGCGGCTGGGCTTCACCACCACCGGGAAGGGGAACGGCAGCCGGTCCGCTTCCGCGAGCGCGGCTTCCGCCGAGTCGAAGGCGCGGTAGGGCGGCGTGGGGATGCCGCGCGCGACGAAGATCTCCTTCGCGTACACCTTGTCCATGCCCACGGCGGACGCCATCACGCCACTGCCGGTGTAGGGGATGAACATGGCCTCCAGGAGTCCCTGGATGCAGCCGTCCTCGCCGAAGCGGCCGTGCAGCGCGAGCCACGCCACGTCCACCTTCTCCGCGATGAGGCGCGCGGGCAGATCCTTGCCCACGTCGATTTCCACCACGTCGTAGCCCAGGTCCTTGAGGGCGCCCGACACCGCGGCGCCCGTGCGCAGCGACACCTCGCGCTCGCTGGAGAGGCCGCCGTACAGCACGCCGACGCGCTTGGCCTTCAACTCAGCGGGGGTGAAGCCTCGGGGACCGATGGTCATGGCAGGAAGACTCCGACGAATTTGACTTCGGGGTGCATGACGACGCCGGAGGCTTCCTTCACCCGCTCTTGCATCAGGGTGATGAGGCCCCGCACGTCGCGAGCGGCCGCGCCGCCCAGGTTGACGATCCAGTTCGCGTGCAGGGTGGACACCTGCGCGCGCCCCAGGGTGTGCCCCTTCAGGCCCACGAGTTCAATGAGCCGCCCGGCGTGGTCGCCCGGCGGGTTGGTGAACACGCTGCCGAAGTTGGGCTGACTCAAGGGCTGCGTGCGCTTGCGGTAGCCCAGGTCCGCGTCCATGGCCGCCTTGCTGGCCACGACATCGCCCTTGGGAAGATGGAAGCGCACGCGGGTGACGATACCTCCCGCGGGCAGCGTGGCGTGACGGTAGGTGTGAGGCACCTGCGATTTCGTCAGCCATCCCACCCCGTCCGCGGTGGCGACCTCAATGGCCTCCACCACGCGGAAGCACTCGCCGTTCTTGGTGCCGGCGTTCATGGTGACGGCGCCGCCCAGGGTGCCGGGAATGCCCGCGAGGAACTCCGCGCCCACCAGGCCCTGCGCGCGCATCACGTTGACCAGCCGGGCAATGGCCGCGCCCGTGCCCAGCGTCACCCGCCCGTCGTCCGGGCCCACGTCCAGCGCCTCCGGGAACAAATCCGGGGGCAGCTTCACGGTGAGCCCCGGCACGCCGCCGTCGCCCACCAGCGTGTTGGCCCCGCCGCCCAGCACCGTCACGGGGATGCCCTCGTCACGGGACAGGCGCAGCAGTTCCACCAGCGCAGCCGGTGAGCGTGGCCGCACCAGCGCCTCCGCCGGTCCGCCCACGCGCACGCTGATGAGCGGCGCCAGGGGCTCCCCTGGCTTGACGTCCAGGCCTGGCAGCCGCGCCACGCGCGCCGCCAGCGGTGTCACCTCGCCCGGCTGCATCCCCTACCCGCCCTTCGCCGCGCCCATCAGATTGAGCAGGTCCGGGCCCACCTGGGTGATGTCGCCCGCGCCCAGCGTGAGCACCAGGTCGCCCTCGCGCACGCGCTCGTGGAGCGCCTTCGCCACGTCCGCGCGCTTCTCCACGAACGTCACGTCGCGGTGGCCGTGCGCGCGGATGGCCTCCGCCAGCGCGTCGCCGGTGGCGCCCGGAATCGGCTCCTCGCCCGCCGCGTAGACGCTGGTGACGAAGAGCACGTCCGCGTCGTTGAACGCGGTGGCGAACTCCTTCATCAGGTCGTGCGTGCGCGTGTAGCGGTGCGGCTGGAAGGCGGCCACCACCCGGCGGCCGAAGGCGCGGCGCGCGCCGGACAGCGTGGCCATCACCTCCGTGGGGTGGTGCCCGTAGTCGTCCACCACGGTGATGCCGCCCACCTCACCGCGCACGGTGAAGCGGCGCTGCACGCCGCCGAACTCCGCCAGCGCGGAGCGCACCGTCTCCAGGGGGATGTCCATCTCCTCCGCGATGGCCACCACCGCCAGCGCGTTGAAGGCGTTGTGCGCGCCCACCATGCGCACGCGGAACTCGCCCAGGTCCTCGTCGCGGCGGAAGGCGCGGAAGGTGGTGGTGAAGCCGTCCAGCGCGATGCCCTCCAGCCGGTAGTCCGCCATGTGCGAGCTGCCGTAGGTGACGAAGCGCTTCTCGATGCGCGGCAAGAGCGCCTGGACGTTGGGGTTGTCCAGACACAGCACGTTGAGGCCGTAGAACGGGACGCGGTTGCAGAACTCCACGAAGGCGGACTGGAGCGTCTCCAGGTCGCCGTAGTGGTCCATGTGCTCCGGGTCGATGTTCGTCACGACCGCGATGGACGGGTGCAGCTTGAGGAAGCTGCCGTCGGACTCGTCCGCCTCCACCACCATCAGCTCGCTCTTGCCCAGCTTGGCGTTGGAGTCGAGCACGTTCACCTTGCCGCCCACCACCGCCGTGGGGTCCAGGCCCGCCGCGGACAGCACCGTGGCCACCATGGACGTCGTGGTCGTCTTGCCGTGGCTGCCGGCGACGGCGACCGCGTACTTCAGGCGCATCAGCTCCGCGAGCATCTCCGCGCGAGGGATGACGGGAATCTTGCGCTGGCGCGCCGTCACCACCTCCGGGTTGTCCTTGCGCACCGCGGAGGAGATGACGACCACGTCCGCGTGCACCAGGTTGGACGCCTTGTGGCCCTCGTAGAGCGTGGCGCCCAGCTTCGCCAGGCGGCGGGTGATGTCGCTCTCGCGCAGGTCCGAACCGGAGACCCGGTAGCCCAGGTTGAGCAGCACCTCCGCGATGCCGCTCATGCCGATGCCGCCCACGCCCACGAAGTGCACGTGCGCCGCGTGGCGCGTCTTGAAGAGGCTGCCGGGCTTGTTGCTGACGGTCTTGCTGCTCATGCCTTGCTCCCGGGTGCCTTCTTCACGTCCTTCTGTCCGCGGTCGCGTCCGCCCGGGCCCCAGGCCTGGGTGGTCAGGTCCACGCACACGTCCGCCAGCTCCTTCGCGGCGGCGGGGCGGCCCAGGATGCCCGCCTTCTTCGCCATCTGCTTGAGCTTCGCGGGGTCCGTCATCAGGCCGCGCAGCGTCTCCGCCAGCTTCTGCCCGGTGAGCTCCGACTCGCGGAACATGATGGCCGCGCCCGCGTCCACCAGCGCGCGGGCGTTCACTTCCTGGTGGTTGTCCGTGGCGTGCGGGAAGGGCACCAGGATGCTGGCCTTCTTGCACACCGTCAGCTCCGCCAGCGACGTGGCGCCCGCGCGGCAGATGACCAGGTCCGCCTTCGCGTAGGCGGAGGACATGTCGTCGATGAACTCCACCACCTGCGCCACGTCCGCGAAGCCCTTGTCCGCGTAGCCCTTCTTCACGTTCTCCAGGTCCAGCTTCCCCGTCTGGTGGACGATGTCGAGCTGGTCCTTCACGTCGCCCAGCGAGTCCAGCGCCTCCAGCACGCGGTTGTTGAGGCCGCGCGCGCCCAGGCTGCCGCCGAAGATGAGGACGGAGAACTTCTCGTGCGCGGAGCTGCTGCGCAGGTAGTTGTCCATCAGCTTCTTGCGGATGGGGTTGCCAATCATCTGCACCTTGGCTTCCGGGAAGTAGTTGCGCGCTTCCTCGAAGGCGGTGAAGACGACCTTCACGATGCGGCCCAGGATCTTGTTGGTGAGCCCGGGCAGCGCGTTCTGCTCCTGGATGGCGGTGGGGATGCCCATCAGCCACGCGGCCAGCACCACGGGCCCACTCGCATAGCCGCCCACGCCCACCACCACGTCCGGCTTGTGGCGCGACAGGATGCGGAACGACGCGAGGAACGCCAGCGGCAGCGCGATGAGCCCCTTGATGAGGCCGATGAGCCCCTTGCCCTTGAGCCCCTGCACCTTCACCAGCTCCAGCGGGTAGCCCTCCTTGGGCACCACGCGCGCCTCCAGGCCCTTCTCCGTGCCGACGAACACCACTTCGTTGGCGGGGTGGCGCGTGACAACCTCCTCCGCCAGCGCGATGCCCGGGAACAGATGGCCGCCGGTGCCGCCGCCCGCGATGAGCACCTTCACGCCGTCACCTCCCGCAGGTCCGTGGTGCCCGTGCGCACCGGCCTCGTCGCGCCCTGCGTGTTCGCGCTGAGCGACAGCAGCACACCCGCCGAGCCCATCAGCACCACCAGCGACGTGCCGCCGTAGGACACGAACGGCAGCGTCAGGCCCTTCGTGGGCAAGAGGCCCATGGCCACGCACATGTTCACCGTGGCCTGGAACGCGATGATGGAGCTGATGCCCAGGCCCAGGTACGTGCCGAAGGTCTCCCCCGCCGCCAGGGCCGCGCGGATGCCGCGCCACAGGACGATGGCGTACAGCACCACCAGCAGCCCCACGCCGATGAGCCCCAGCTCCTCACCGAGGATGGAGAAGATGAAGTCCGTGTGCGCCTCCGGCAGGAAGAACAGCTTCTGCCGGCCGTCCCCCAGCCCCAGGCCGGTGATGCCGCCGGAGCCGATGGACATCAGCGACTCCGCCACCTGGTAGCCCACGTCGTGCCGGTGGGCCCACGGGTCCAGGAACGCGAGGATGCGCTTCATGCGGTAGGGGCTGGTCGCGATGGCGACGAAGGCCAGCGGCAGCGCGAGCAGGATGGAGCCCACCAGGTACGACAGCTTCGTGCCCGCCGCGAACAGCAGCACGAAGAGCATGAACACCAAGAGCACGCTGCTGCCGAAGTCCGGCTGGAGCATGCACAGGAACACCAGGATGCCGCACAGGGCCAGGTGCGGCAGGAAGCCAATGGAGAACGTGGCCACCTTCTCCCGCTTCTTCGCCAGCGAATAGGACAGGTAGACGACCCACGCGAACTTGGCGATTTCAGCCGGCTGCAGGCTGAAGCCCGGCAGGCGGATCCACCGCCGCGCGCCGCCCGCCGTGGTGCCGATGCCGGGGATGGCCACGGCGATGAGCAGCACGATGGCGATGAGCAGCAGCGGGTACGCCAGCCGCGCCAGCTTCCGCCACCCCAGCTTCATGCCCACCGCCATGGCCACCAGGCCCAGGCCCGCGGCGGACAGCTGACGCTTGAGGAAGTAGAGGCTGTCGCCCAGCTTGTCCTGCGCGAGCACGGCGCTGGCCGAGTACGTCATCACCAGGCCCAGCGACACGAGCGCCAGCACCGCGCACAGGAGGATCGGATCGAACCGCACGGGGGCGGCCGGAGGAGAGGTCTTCATCACGGTCAGAGCGCCCCGACGAGGCGCTTGAACGTGTCGCCCCGGTCCTCGAAGTTCTTGAACTGATCGTACGACGCGCACGCCGGGGACAAGAGGACCGTGTCCCCCGCCCTCGCCACCTCACGCGCCTTCGCCACCGCCTGGGCCAGCGTGCCGCACGCGTGCACCGGCGCGTCGTTCGCGTACGCCCGCGCCAGCGCGTCCGCGTCCTGGCCAATGGTGAGCACGCCCTTCACCTTGCCCTGCCCCGCCTCCACCATGGGCGCGTACGGCGCGCCCTTGCCCTTGCCGCCCGCGATGAGCCACACGTCACCGGCGAAGGCCTTGAGCGCCACCAGCACGGAGTCCACGTTGGTGGCCTTGGAGTCGTTCACCCACTCCACGCCGTCCAGCACGCGCACGCTCTCCAGCCGGTGCGCCAGGCCCGGGTAGCTGTCCAGGCCCGCCTGCACCGCGTCCTTCGCCACGCCGCCCAGCCGGGCCAGCAGCGCCGCCGCCATCGCGTTCTGCGCGTTGTGCGCGCCCCGGAGCGAGCGGTTGGTGAGCGTGTAGGACTCGCCCGCGAACTCCAGCTCGAAGCCGCCGGGCCGCGCGATGGCCAGCCCCGCCAGCTTCGGCGCGTCCACCACCGGGCGGCCCGTGAGGCTGAAGCCGTACACGGGCGCGCGCGCGGAGGCGGCCAGCCCCATCACCGCCGCGTCGTCCGCGTTCACCACGGCGAAGTCGCTGCCGGCGTCCTGGTTCATGAAGATGCGCGCCTTGGCCGCGCCGTACTCGGCGTGGTTGGCGTAGCGGTCCAGGTGGTCCGGCGTGAGGTTGAGGATGGCCGCGCCCGTGGGCTTGAGCTGGTGGATGCCCTCCAGCTGGAAGCTGGACAGCTCCACCACCAGCGCGTCCCAGTCCCCGGGGGACATGGCGGCCTCGGCCAGCGGGCGCCCCAGGTTGCCACCCACGAAGGTGCGCAGGTCCGCCTTCGCGTACAGCTCGCCGGTGAGCGCCGTGGTGGTGCTCTTGCCGTTGGTGCCGGTGATGCCCAGGAAGCGGGTGCCCGTGAGGAGGCGGCCCGCCAGCTCAATCTCGCCCCAGACGGGCACGCCCGACGTGCGCGCGGCCTCCAGCTCCGGCAGGGACAGCGGCACGCCCGGGCTCACCACCACCAGGTCCTGGCGGGTGAGCAGCCCCGGGGGCGTGGCGCCGGTGACGAGCGTCACGCCCTTCGCGTGCAGCTCCTTCGCGACGTCGCCGAGCGCGTCCTCGGAGCGCGCATCCAGCGCCGTCACCTTCGCGCCGTGCTGGACCAGCAGCCGCAGCGCCGCGACGCCGCTCTTGGCCAGCCCGAACACCGCGACCTTCCGACCGGACAGCGAGGGATTCATGGGGCGGGCCGACCTCGATGGGGGCAAAGCGACTAGCGCAGTTTCAGGGACAGCAGGGCCACGCCACCACAGAGGATGGCGACAATCCAGAAACGCACGATGATCTTCGGCTCGGCCAGTCCCTTGAGCTCGAAGTGATGGTGCACGGGCGCCATCTTGAAGACGCGCTTGCCCGTCATCTTGAAGGACGCCACCTGGATCATCACGGAGAGCGCCTCCGCGAAGAAGATGCCGTGGATGATGGCGGACACGACCTCGTTCTTGGAGAACACCGCCAGCCCGCCCAGCGCGCCGCCCAGGGCCAGCGAGCCGATGTCGCCCATGAACACGGACGCCGGGTAGGTGTTGAACCAGAGGAAGGAGATGCCCGCGCCCACGATGCTCGCGCAGAAGACGGCCAGCTCCGCGCCGCCCGGCACCTGGAGGATGCCCAGGTAGCGGTACAGCGGCGTGGCCGTGAGCCTGGCGACGCCGTTCACCGTCTCCGTGTCCGCGATGTGCAGCGTGGTGCCCGCCACGTAGCAGAGCACGCAGAACGTCACCGCCGACACGATGGTGGGCACGATGGCCAGGCCGTCCAGGCCGTCCGTGAGGTTCACCGCGTTGGACGTGCCAACAATCACGATCCACGCGAAGACGACGTAGAACCAGCCCAGGTCCGGGTTGAACCAATGGGACGGCACGAACGGCAGCGTCAGCCGCGTATCGATGAGCAGCGTGGGCCCGAAGGAGCCGTCCGGCTTCGTCCACGTGCACATCAGTCCGAAGATGGCGATGAGGAAGAAGAGCGTCTGCAGCGCCATCTTCTTGCGCCCGGCCAGGCCCTTGGAGTTGCGCTTGGACAGCTTGAGCCAGTCGTCCAGGAAGCCGATGAAGCCGTAGCCGAAGGTGAGGAGGATCATCACCCAGACGCCGCGCGACTTCAGGTCCGCGAACAGGAGCGTGCCCGCCGCGATGCAGATGAGGATGAGCGCGCCACCCATGGTGGGCGTGCCCTTCTTCTTCTGATGCGAGTCCGGGGTGTCCTCGCGCACGTTGCTCTGCCCGTGCTGCTTCAGGCGCAGCCGCGCGATGAGGCGCGGGCCGATGAGCATCCCCAGGAGCAGGGCGAAGACGCCCGCGGCGATGATGCGGAAGGTCGGGTAGCGCAGGAAGTTGAGGACGCGCCCGGCCTCGGTGTTCTGGATGAGCTCGTACAGAAGGTACAGCACTAGTGACTCCCTCCGGGGGGTGCGGCGCCGGTCAGGGCGGCCACCACGCGCTCCAATCGCATGCCGCGACTGGCCTTCACCAGCACCACGTCACCGGGTGAGAGCCGGGGCGTCAACCACGCCACCAATGGCTCCACTTCGGTGAAGTGGGCGGCGGAATCTCCCATGTCCGCGCTGCCCAGGCCGCCCGACGAGCGGGGGCCGAAGAACGCGACCAGCTTCGCGTGCCGCGCGACGAGCTCACCCAGCCGGGCATGCTCCTCCGCCTCGCCCGCGCCCAGCTCCAGCATGTCGCCCAGCACCGCCACCGCCCGGCCGCCCTCCGGCACCAGCGTGCCCAGGGTGACGAGCGCGGCCTCCATGGAGGCGGGGTTGGCGTTGTAGCAGTCGTCCACCACCGTGACGCCGTTCCGGCCATCCACGATGTTGAGCCTGCGCGCGTACGGCCGCGCGGACTCCAGGCCCTTCACGCACTCCTCGGGGGAGTAGCCCAGGGCCAGCGCCGTCGCGAACGCCGCCGTCGCGTTCTGCGCGTTGTGCGGCCCCACGAAGTGCAGGCGCACCGGCCAGTCCTTCCCCTGGTAGCGCACGGTGGCCACCATGCCGTCGCGGCCCAGCGTGTGGACCGCCGTGAGGCGCACGTCCGCCCCTTCCGCCCGGCCGAACGTCAGGTGCTTCGCGCCGCTGCGCGCGGCCTGGCGCACGATGAGCGCGTCGTCCAGGTTCACGACGGCGGTCGCCTGGGGCAAGAGCTCGCGGAACATCTCCCCTTCCGCCTCCGCCACGCCCTCCAGGCTGCCCAGCCCCTCCAGGTGCTCCGGCTGGACGACGGTGATGACCCCGGCGTCCGGCTGGACCTTGCGGGTGAGCCGTTCGATTTCGCCCGGCTGGTTCATCCCCACTTCGATGACGGCCGCCACGTGGGACGGCTCCAGCCGGAAGAGCGTGAGCGGGACGCCCACCTCGTTGTTGAAGTTGCCCTCCGTCTTCAGCGCCGGGCCCCGCGTGGCCAGGATGGCGCCCACCATCTCCTTGGTGGTCGTCTTCCCGTTGGAGCCCCCCACCGCCGCCACCGGAATCTGGAAGCGGCGGCGGTGCAGCGCGCCCAGGCCGCCGAGCGCGGCCAGGGTGTCCTCCACTTCGTACAGGGCGAAGCCCGGGGGCAGGGCCGGCAGCGCCCTCCCCCGCTTCACCACCGCCCCGGCCGCTCCCTGGCGCTGGGCACCGTCCACGAAGTCGTGGGCGTCGAAGCGCTCACCCTGCAGCGCCACGAAGAGGCACCCGGGGGTGAGCGACCGCGTGTCGGTGCAGACGGCGGGGAAGCCCGCTTCCACGGGCTCCCCGCGACGGGTCGCACCCGTCGCCTGCACCACCTCGTCATCGGAGAATCGAGCGGCCATGGAGGGGGGGTGTGGCCTTGAGCAGGTTCAGCCCGGGATGCGGTTGGCCAGCGCGCGCGCGGCGACCTCGCGGTCGTCGAACTTGAGCTTCTCGGTGCCCACCGTCTGGTAGGTCTCGTGGCCCTTGCCGGCGATGAGGACGACGTCGTCGTCCTTGGCCAGGTTGATGACCTGCTCGATGGCGGCGCGGCGGTCCGCGTCCACCAGGTAGCCCTTCTCCCCGTTCTTCGCCTTGCCCTCGGAGATGCGGCGCAGGCCGCCCTTCTCCAGGCCCGGCGTCACCTCGGAGATGATGGTCTCCGGATCCTCCGTGCGCGGGTTGTCGCTGGTCACCATCACCAGGTCCGCGCCCTCCGCCGCCACCGTGCCCATCAGCGGGCGCTTGCCCTTGTCGCGGTCGCCGCCGCAGCCGAAGACGACGATGACGCGGCCCTTGGCCAGCGCGCGCGCCGCTTCGATGGAGCGCTTGAGCGCGTCATCCGTGTGCGCGTAGTCCACCAGCACCGCCGGAGCCGGGCCGCCGCGGTGGTTCTCCGCGCGGTCCATGCGGCCGGCCACGCCGGTGACGAGCTCGATGCCGCTCTTCACGTCGGAGCGGCTGATGCCCGCGCCCAGCGCGATGCCGGCGGCGAGCATGATGTTCTCCAGGTTGTGGGGCCCCAGGAGCTTGCTCTTCACCTTGATGTCGCCCGCGGGCGTCTTCAGGGTGGCCTCGATGCCCTTGAGCGAATAGGCGGCGTCCGCGGCGGAGATTTCACCCGCGCCCGTGCGGCTGAACTTCCACGCCATGCGCTTCTGGTTGCGCAGCTCCGTGTAGACGCGGCTGGCGAAGGTGTCGTCGCCGTTCACGACCGCTGTGCCGGAGGCGGACAGGTTCTCCAGGAAGAGCTTGCGCTTCACCTGGAAGTACTCCTCCAGGTCCTTGTGGTAGTCCAGGTGGTCGCGCGACAGGTTGCTGAAGCCCGCGGCCTTGAAGGTGAGCCCGTGCACGCGCTCCTGCGCGAGCGCGTGGCTGGAGACCTCCATCACCACCGTCTCCACGCCCGCGTCCACCATCTCGCGGAAGATGCGGTGCAGCTCCAGCGGGTCCGGCGTGGTGTTGGCCAGCTCCGTCGTCTTGCCGCCGAACTTGTAGCCCAGCGTGCCGATGACGCCCGGCGCCGGAGAGCCGGTGTACATGGCGGCGGTGGCGAGGATGGCCTCCAAGAGGTACGTGGTGGTCGTCTTCCCGTTGGTGCCGGTGACGCCCAGGAGCGTCAGCTTGTCCGCGGGGCGGCCGTGGAAGTTGGCCGCGATGAGGGCCAGCGCCTTGCGCGCGCTGCTCACCTTGAAGAACGGCACCTGCGAGGACTGCCCCTGCTTCTCCGACACGACGGCCACGGCGCCGCGCGACACGGCCTCACCGATGAACTGGGCCCCATCTTCCTTCAGGCCCGGCACGGCAATGAAGAGATCCCCCGGCTTCACGCGCCGCGAATCCTGCGTCACTCCCGTGACGTCGACCGCGGAACGGCCGCCCGAGGTCTGCTCGGCTCCACACCCTGCGAGGACATCCGTCAGCTTCATCTCTTCCCCTTCACACGCATTGCTTGCGGGGCCTGGAAAGGACACGGCCTCATTGCCGCGCCGCCAGTTCCAGCGTCACCCGGGCCCCCTTCTCCACCAGCGCACCGGCGGGGGGGGTCTGAGATACGACTCGTCCACTTCCTTGCAGCTGTGGCTCCAACGCCGCGGCGAGCAACTTCACCACGGCCTCCCGTCCTGCCTGACCCTGGACGTCCGGCACACGCACCGTGCCGGGCTCCGGGGTCTCGGTCACCGCATCCTCCAGGCCGGCCCGGACGGGCACGGCCTTCGCCAGCGCCTTCGGTGCCGGAGGGGGCACCACGGGCGCGGCGGCCGCGGCCACCTCGGCGGGTGCCACCGTCCGGGACGGGGGCACGGCCAGGTGGGCCATGGCAGCGGTAGCGATTTCCTTGAAGGCAGGGGCAGCCACGTTCCCCCCGTATACGTCTGTCTTGGGTTCGTCCACCACCACGAGAATCACGGCGCGCGGGGCCTCGGCTGGCACCATGCCCGCGAACGACGCGATGCGTTTGTCGGAATACCCCCGTGCCACGGGGTCCGCCTTCTGCGCCGTGCCCGTCTTTCCGGCCACCCGGTAGTCGTCCATGGCGGCCTTGGGCGCGGTCCCTCCCTTGACCACCACGCTCTCGAGCATGCCCACGACCTGGCGCGCCACCCTCTGGGAAACGACCCGGCGCAGCTCCGTGGGCTGGTTCTCCAGCAGCACCACGCCGTCCGGGTCCACCACCTTGGAGACCAGGAACGGGCGCATCAGCACGCCGTCGTTGGCCAGCGCGCCGTAGGCCGCCGCCAGCTGGACGGCGGTGGAAGTCATGCCCTGGCCGAAGGATTGGGTGGCCAGGGAGATGTCCGATTTCGGAAACGGGATGACGCCGCGGCTCTCGCCGGTGAGCGCCAGGCCGGTGCGCTCCGCGAAGCCGAAGGCGTGGTAGGCGGCGACGAACTTCTCGCGGCCCAGGGCCTCGGCGATCTTCGCGGCGCAGATGTTGGAGGACACCTGGAGGATGCCCTGGGCGTTGAGCCAGCCGTGCCGGTGGGTGTCGTTGATGGTGTGCCGGCCGATGCGCATGGCGCCGTTCTCACAGAAGAACAGCTGGTCCGGGGTGATGGCCTTCTCTTCCAGCGCGGCGGCCACCACGAAGGCCTTCATCGTGGAGCCGGGCTCGAAGGCGTCCAGCGCGGCGCGGTTGCGGATGGCGTTCTTCACGCCGTCTTCCGGCGTGTTGGGGTTGAAGCGCGGGTTGTTCGCCAGCGCCAGCAGTTCGCCAGTGCGCGGGTCCAGCACCACCGCCATGCCCGCCGTGGCCTTGGCGTCCTCCACGGCCTTGGCCAGCGCCTTCTCCGCCACGTACTGGAGGTGGCGGTCCAGCGTGAGCGTCACGGTGGCGCCCTGGCGCTCCAGCGGATCCATGGCGCCCTGGACCATCAGCTTGCGGCCCTTGGCGTCCCGGAAGCCGGAGGTGCGCGAGTTCTGCCCGGACAGCTCGTCCTCGAAGGCCAGCTCCAGGCCCTCCAGACCGTGCCCGTCGGTGCCCACCATGCCGACGATGTGCGCGCCCAGCTCTCGCTGGGGGTAGAAGCGCTTGGGCTCCTTGGTGAAGCCCAGGCCCGGCAGGCCCAGCGCCTTCACCGCCTCCACCTCCTGGGGCTTCGCCTGACGCTTCACCCACGCGAAGCGCCGGGCGCGGGACAGGCGCGCGACCAGGTCCCTGCTGTCCAGGTGCACGGCGCGGGCGAGCTGACGGGCCGCCTGCGGCACGTCGGGGAGCATGGACGGGTCCACCCAGATGGAGTCCACCTCCACGCTCTGCGCGAGCGGCGTGCCGCGCCGGTCGTAGATGTCACCGCGCCGGGCCGGGATGTCGATCTGCCGGACGTACTGATCCTGCGCCAGGCCGCGCAGCTTCTCCTGCTGGAAGACCTGGAGGTAGACCGCGCGGCCGAACGCCGTGCCCAAAAGCGCGAGGAACAGCCCGAACAAGAGCTGGACCCGCAGCCTGAGCCCCTTCGTGTTCGACTCCGGAATCCGCGCGCTCTTGAGGTCCCTCACCGCCCGGTCCCCCGCTCCGCCACGCGGACGGCCGGGGCCGCCGAACGGGCCTGCGCGGTGCTGGAGCCCTTCACGCGCTCGTCGGCGATGGACACCACCGCGCCGCCTTTGGGCATGGCCATGCCCAGCTGCTCACGGGCCACGCGCTCCAGCCGGGCCGGCGCCTTGAGCGTGGCCAGCTCCAGCTTGAGCCGGTCGTTCTCCCGGGTGAGCGAGCGGCTCTCGCCCTCCGCGTTGGACAGGCGGTAGCCCATGTCCACCACGAGCACGCGGCTGGTCACGTGGAGGATGCCCACGGCCGCGAAGAGGGTGAAGAGCATGACGGCGGGCAAGAGGTGCATCAGCACGCCGGCCACGGACACGGAGGGACGCGAGAGGGCCTTGCTCATCGGATTTTCTCCACCGCGCGCAGGTGCGCGCTGCGAGAGCGGGGGTTGGCCTCGACTTCCGCTTCGGAAGCCGCGACGGCCTTCTTGGACACGAGGGCGAAGTCACCCTGGCTGTTGCACACGCACACCGGGAAGCCCGGCGGACAGGTGCACCCGCCCACCAGGGCGCGGAAGGCTTCCTTCACCTTCCGGTCCTCCAGGGAGTGGAAGGAGATGACCGCGGCGCGGCCGCCCACCTTGAGCAGAGAGGGCAGCGCGGCGAGCAGCGCGTCCAGCGCCTCCAGCTCGCCGTTCACCGCCATGCGCAGCGCCTGGAAGGTGCGGGTGGCCACGTGGATGCGGTCCGGCCACGCCTTGCGGGGCACGGCGCGCTTCACCACCTCCGCGGCCTCCAGCGTGCGCTGGGGCAGCGCCTTCTTCAGCTCCCGCGCGATGGGCCGCGCGAAGGGCTCTTCCCCGTAGTCCTTGAGCAGCTTCGCCAGGTCGCGCTCGTCCGTTTCAGCGATGAGCTCCGCGGCGGTGATGCCGCTGTCGCCCATGCGCATGTCCAGCGGGCCGTCCTTCATGAAGGAGAAGCCGCGCTCGGCCACGTCCAGCTGGGGCGAGGACACGCCCAGGTCCACCAGCACGCCGTCCACGGGCAAGAGGTCGTGCGCCACGCGGGGCAGGTCCGCGAAGTTGCCCTGCCGGGCCTGGAAGCGCGCGTTGCCGCCCATGCGGGCGGTGGCCGCGGCGAGCGCCACGGGGTCCCGGTCCACGCCCACCACCGTGGCGCCCCGGGCGAGCAGCGCCTGGGTGTGGCCTCCGCCGCCGAGCGTGCCGTCGAGGATGACCTTGCCCTCCGCCGGGTTCAGCAGCTCCACCGTCTCGTGGAGCAGGACGGTCTGGTGCTGGAAGTCCACGGGAGGGGGCCTTGGGGTGCGGGTCAGACGAAGGGAGCGCGCGCGAGCTGGAAGGCGGCCCGGGCATCGTTCATGTGCGGGTACAGCTCGAAGGCGTCATGGGCGCCGGCCGCGCGGAAGATGGCGGCCAGGTACGGCGACAGCCCGGACAGCTTCACGTCCCCACCGGCGCGGCGGAACGCGTCCGTGCGGGCCATCAGCGGGCGCACGCCGCGGTAGTTCAGGTGCGACACGTCCGCGAAGTCGAGGACGACCTGGCGGGTGCCCCGGTGCAGCCGGTGCATCAGGTCCTCGCACAGCTTGAGCAGGTCCGCCTCCTCCAGCTCGCCCTCCAGCATCAGCGTCTCCACGCGCTCGGACGCCGCCACCACCGCCCTGTTCCGACGAACCTCCTGCACCTGGTCCATGCGCCTGCCCACCCTTCTCTTTGCGAAACCTGAAGCTGTCGACTTCCTGGCTACGGCTGGCGCAGCTCGCCCAGCACCCGCAACACGTCCGGGGAGGTGGCTTCCTGGCGCGCGTCCTCCTGCGCCTTCGCCCAGCCTTCCTGGCTCCAAAGCTCAATCACCTTCACCATCCCCGCCCACACCACGTCCTTCTCCAACTTCGCGTACGTCCTGAGCGACGGGGGAATCAGCAACCGTCCCAGCTTGTCCAGCGGGCACTCCTGCGCGCTGGCCACGTACAGCCGCATCAACGTCTTGACCCCCGGCTCCATGGGGTTGCGCCGGGCGAGCGCGGTCTCCAACGCCTCCCACTCCCGCACCGGATAGGCGTGGAGGCAGGGGTCCAGTGCCGTGGTGACGATGAGCCGCTCGTCGTAGGCGCCCACCAACGTCTCCCGCAGCTTGGCCGGGAGGCTGGTGCGCCCCTTCGCGTCGATCTGGTGCTCATAGACGCCTCGGAACACGCGGGACGATCCACCTTTTCAGCCCGACACGGGACGGACCACCACTCCTTCCCACTTCTTACCCCTCTGCGGCCGGCATACATACGCGCCCCCCCCAGGGGGGTCAAGAAAGCGCGCAACAGGCTGGAACACCGCGCGCCCGGCGCCGGACATCCCCCGGGGCACATGCCGGACGGCCTACCTTTGGGGGTGGGGTCAAATTGAGTTCGGGGGTGGGGCAAACTTGAGTTCTTTCGCTCCCAGGCTGAGACTGACGGGCGCGTGAACACGAACGTTCGACTGAAGGTGGCCTACAAGACGCCGCAGTCGCTGGTCGGCGAGTACACCCGCAGCGTGGGTCAAGGCGGCGTCACCCTGGAGACGCGCAGGGCCCTGCCGCTGGGCACCCGCTTCACCTTTGAACTGCACGCGGGCGGCATGCCGCGGCCGGTGGAGGTGCTGGGCGAGGTCGTCAAGGTGGAGCCGCGCCCCGGCGAGCGCTTCATGCTCACCGTGCGCTACGACGGCGCGGAGGATCGCAGCGCGCTGGACGCGGTGCTCCAGTTCATCTTCGCCCAGGAGGAGCAGAACGGCCTGCGCCGCTTCCCGCGCCTGCCGCTGCACCTGCGCGCGCGGGAGAGCGACCCCCGGGCGCCGTTCTTCTACGTGCGCGACATCTCCCGGGGCGGCGTGGGCCTGGAGGTGGACGCCCCCGCCCTGCCCCGCGAGGTGCAGGTGGGCACGCCCTTCTTCATGGAGATGGACATGACGGAGGGGCCGCTCCTGCTCCACGGCGAGGTGGCGTGGACGTCGTCCGTGCCGCGCAAGGGCGTGGCGCAGGCGGTGACGCCGGGCTTCGGCGCGACGTTCGGCCGGCTGCGGCCGGACATGCTCCAGCGGCTGGAGGACCTGATGGCGCTGGAGCACCTGCCGCCCGCGCCCTGGAGGGCCCGGGTCAGCTTCGGCCTGGATGCCGTGTCGCGGATGCCCTGACGCTGCGTCCAGGGCACCCACGCACTTCAGCCATTACAGCGGGTTGTACGGGTAGCCGCCGGCCTCTTCCAGGCCCGCGACGAGGGTCTCCCGCAGCTCCGCCGGGTCGTACGGGGTGAAGGCGTCCAGCGCGGACAGGCGCTTCAACTCCAGCGAGAGCGCGTCCCCCTTGAGCGTGGCGCAGAGCGCGCGGCGGGTGCGCTCGAAGGCGCGCGTGGTGGACTCCATCGCGTACAGCCGCACCAGCGCCACGCGCACCGGGTCCAGCACACCGCTGGTGGCGCCCTGGCGGGTGCGCGTCACCATGGAGTCCAGCGCGTACGCGTCCATCACCACGTCCGCCAGCGCGGCCATGACCTCCTGGTGCTTGTCCAGCTCCGTGCCGAAGGTCTCCGCGGCCAGGCGCATGCCGTGGATGGCCAGGTGCTTGGCGCACTCGGCGGCGATCTCCTCGTTGGCCAGCGCGTCGTGGCGGCCCGCGCGGGGCCGCTCGCCGCGGCCCAGCTCCTCCGCCACGGAGCGCGCCTGCGCGAACAGCGGCAGGTCGCCCTTCACGGCGCGCTTGAGCAGCATGCCCGTGATCAGCATCCGGTTGATCTCGTTGGTGCCCTCGAAGATGCGGTTGATGCGCGCGTCGCGGTAGGCACGCTCCACCGGGTACTCCTCGATGTAGCCGGCGCCGCCGTGCACCTGCACCGCGTCGTCCACCAGGAAGCCGATGGCCTCCGAGCCGAAGACCTTCATGATGGAGGCCTCGGTGGCGAACTCCTCCATCGCGGCGATGACGTGCGCGTCGTAGTCCGCGTCCGAGCGCTCCTTGGACGCGAGGCGCCCGTCCACCAGCCCCGCCGTGCGGTACGTCATGCTCTCCACCGCGTAGACGAGCGTGGCCATGCGCGCGAGCTTCTCGCGGATGAGCGGGAACGTGGCGATGGGCGCCTTGAACTGCTTGCGCTCCTGCGCGAACTTCAGCGCGCTCTGCAGCTGCAGCTTCATGCTGCCGATGACGCCCGCGCCCAGCTTCAGGCGGCCGTAGTTGAGGATGTTGAAGGCGATGCGGTGGCCCTTGCCCAGCTCTCCCAGCAGGTTCTCCACGGGAACGAGCGCGTCCTCGAAGTAGAGCGGGCACGTGGACGAGCCGCGGATGCCCATCTTGTGCTCCTCCGGGCCCACGGTGAGGCCCGGGGTGTCCTTCTCCACGATGAAGCCGGTGAACTTGTCGCCGTCCACCTGCGCGAACACGACGAACACGTCCGCGAAGGCCGCGTTGGTGATGTAGAGCTTGGAGCCGTTGAGGACGTAGTGCTTGCCGTCCTGGGACTTCACCGCCTTCGTCTTCGCCCCGCGCGCGTCGCTGCCGCTGCCCTGCTCCGTCAGCGCGTACGCCGCCACCCACTCACCCGTGGCGAGCTTGGGCAGGTACTTCGCCTTCTGCGCCTCGTTGCCGAACCACACGATGGGCAGCGACCCGATGCCGGTGTGCGCGCTGGACGTCACCGACCAGGAGCCCAGGAGGCTCATGGCCTCCGCGAGCAGGAGCGACGTCGTCTTGTCCAGGCCCGTGCCGCCGTACGTCTCCGCGATGTCCACGCTCAGGAGGCCCAGGTCGCCCGCGCGGCGCAGGAGGTCGCGCAAGAGCGCGTTGTCCTTGCCCTCGATGCGCGCGGCCTGGGGCAGCACCTGCTCCCGGCAGAACTGGAGCGCCGTCTTGAAGAAGAGCCGCTGCTCCTCGGAGAACCCCTCCGGCGTGAGGATGCGGGTGGAGCCCACCTCCTGGAAGAGGAAGGTGCCCCCGGCGAGAACATCCTGGGGACGGGAAGCGGGCTCGGTTGCGGCGACCATCGACGACCTCCGGGGAGGGAGCATTGCCCTCCGAAGCCTTCAGGGAAAAAGGCGCGCGGCACATTAGGGCGCGCGGACCGCCACGGGTAGTAGCGGCGAGGACCCACCACCTCAATGCGACGTGGGACTCCACCCGGGGTGTGTGCCCGCCCGCCAGGCGGGAGGCTTCGTGGACCCAGCCTTACGGGGAACCCGCGTCCGGAGCGGACCGGGGCGTGGGGTACACGAGGCAGAGCGTGTCGAAGAGCCCCTCTTCCGGCGCGACGTACGTGCCGCCGAGCGCCCGCGCCACCTGCACCACCTCCGTGCCGAACGAGGGGACGAGGCACAGGTCGTCCGACGTGGTGAAGCGCGTCTTCAGCCGGGCCAGCTCCCGCCGCAGCGTCGCGATGTCCTGGCGCCCGCCGCGCACCGGCACGGACGGGCCATTGCGGTCCGGCCCCGGCAGCTTGCCTACGCTGGTGCTCAGCTCGAAGCCGTCCGCACGCTGGATGATGCGCAGCTTGCCGGGCGCCACCTCATCCAGCCACGCCCGGAAGCCCTGCTCGTCGCGCAGCACCAGGCGGTAGGCCACCGGCGCGTCCGGGTGCTGGAGCCACACCTCCGCCGCCTGCGCGCGAAGCACCGCCAGCGCGTCCGACACCTGCGCGAGGAACGTGTCCGCGTCCTCCACGGCGACGAGCACGTCCCTGCCCCGCACCCGCTCCGCGAGCCTGGCCGCGTCCCGGGCTGGAGTGAAGGTCTCCGCCCCCAGGCGCACCTGTTCTCCCGACAGCTCCAGCCGGAGGACGTCATCCGGAAGGGGCTCGCCCCAGGCGGGTGCGGACACGGGCGTGACGGTCGCATCCGCCCAGCTGCCCGCGTCCACGGGAGCAGGTGGAGGGGCGGCCGTTTCCACGCGGAGTGCTGGCTTCGGAGATACCGTGCGTGCCGGTTCGGCGGGCGGGGACTCCCGGCAGCCACCCCATGTGAGGCTGCTCCACACCAGGAGGAAGAATGCAGGGTTACGGGAACAGGCTGGCGAGCGTAGCGGAATATTCCACCCTGAGCGTCTGAATGGCCTCATGATAGCTTCTCGCGGTTTTCGCGAAGGACTCCCCTCCACCGGAGCCGATTCGAACGTGCCGCCGCCTTCCGCCGGCTTCCAGTTCGGCAAGTACAAGCTGCTCGAGCGCATCGCGACGGGCGGCATGGCGGAGATCTACCGCGCCCGGATGACGGCGGTGGCGGGCGTGACGAAGCCGGTGGTCATCAAGAAGATCCTCCCCGGTTACGCGGACGACAGCGCGTTCGTGTCCATGTTCATCAACGAGGCGCGCATCGCGCTGGGGCTGTCGCACGGCAACATCGCGCAGATCTTCGACTTCGGCGAGGTGGAGGGCGAGTACTTCCTCGCGATGGAGTGGGTGGACGGCCATCCGCTCTCGCACGTGCTGCGCCGCGCGCGGGAGAAGGGGCTGCCCGCGCTGCCGCCGCCCCTGGCGGTGCTGGTGGCCATCGACATGTTGCGGGGGCTCGCATACGCGCACACGCGGCTGGATGACAACGGCCGCCCGCTGCACATCGTCCACCGGGACGTGAGCCCGCAGAACGTGCTCCTCTCCTTCGAGGGGCAGGTGAAGCTGGTGGACTTCGGCATCGCGCGGGCGCGGCTCGCCGGCCGCTCCGACACGAAGGTGGACCCCGCGAAGGGCAAGTACGTCTACTTCGCGCCGGAGCAGGCGCGCGGCGAGGCGCTGGACGCGCGCACGGACGTGTTCGCCGCGGGCACGGTCCTCTACGAGATGCTCTGCGGGCGGCGCCCCTTCGAGGGCTCGCTCCAGGACGTGCTGCGCAAGATTTCCCAGGGCGACTTCCCCCGCCCGCGCGAGTGGACGCCGAACATCCCGGCCGCGCTGGAGCGCATCCTGCTCACCGCGATGGCCACGAGCCCGGAGCAGCGCTACCCCACCGCGCAGGCCTTCGCGGAGGCGCTGGCGCGGCAGCTCCACGTCACCGCGCCGGACGTGTCCACCAGCGACCTGGGCCACTTCATGGGCTACCTCTTCGAGCCGGAGCTCGTGGAGGCCGGCCGCCCGGTGCAGCTGCCGCGCGAGTTCATCGCGCGGGTGGGCCGCTGGAGCGGCATCGCCGAACCGCCGCCCATCGCCACGCCGCCGGAGGTGCCCCGCCACGTCTCCGAGCCCGGGGGAGAGCCCCGCGAGCCCCGAGGCGATCTGACGACGCAGCCCCTGCCCCCGCAGGCGATGCCCCCGGAGCCGCGGCCCGCGTGGCACCGCTCCCTGCGCGGCTGGGCGGTGCGCGGCGCGCCGGTGGTGGTGGCCGCGCTCGTGGCCACGTGGCTGGGCCTGGTCATGGGCGGCTCCAGCACGTTCGCGGTGGAGCTCAGCTCCTCGCCCCCGGGCGCCACCATCCGCGTGGACGGCCGGACGCTGACGGAGACGACGCCCACGCTCATCACCCAGCTGGCGTCGGACCGCGACCACGTGCTGGAGGTGCTGCTGCCGGGCATGGTGCCCTTCAGCCAGCGCGTGCAGGCCGAGCGCGGCACCACGCTGGCGGTCCACGCGCGGCTCGCGCCGAAGCAGGCGGTCGCGGCGCGCGCCCTGCCCCGCGCGGGTCCGGACGACGCGCCCGCGGCCATCGCCCGCTATTCCGCTGGAGGCCCGTTCGCGCTCAGCGCGGTCGCGCATGCCCTGCGCGTGCCCTCGTCCCAGGCGGCGCGCATGCGGTTGGATCCGTCCCGCACCTACGGCCTGCGCGTGGAGGGCCGCGTGTCGGTGGGCGGCCCGCTGCCGGTGGCCCAGGCCGTGTACTTCCTGGAGGGCGGCACGGCGCTGGCCGCGCGCGACAGCTTCGGCCTGGTGGGCGCGGACGAGGTGCTGGTGCGCGACGCCTCCGTCCTCTACGTGTTCCTCTGGGACGACCGCCCCGACGACAACCGCGGCGCGCTCCAGGTGCACGTGCGCGAACAGGCGAGCGGCGCCATCACCACCCTGCTCCTGGACGCGCGCCGGCACGCCGTCTCGCTGTCCCCCCACGACGGCTTCACGCTCCGGGAGCTGGATCCGTCCACCACGTACCGCGTCGTCGTGCGGTTGGCCGGGGAGCCGGCGCGCACGCGCGGCTTTGGCGGCGGAGAGGTGGGCGGCGTGCTCGCGCTGCACGGCGCGGGGCTGTCCCCGGCCGTGGCCCCGGGCACGCTGGAGGTGCTGGAGGTCAACCAGCCCACGGTGATGCGCGGCGCGAGCTGGCTGCGGCTCGCGTTCCCGGATGACGACGTCCACGACAACTCCGGCGGCCTCACGCTGGAGGTGACGCCGGTGGCGCCGCTGCACCAGTAGCGCGCGCGACGGGCCGCTACAGGACACCGCCAGCCTGTAGCCGAAAAATTGATCATCCGGACGCCGCCCCTACCCTGGGCCGCAACGGAGGACGCTCAATGAAGAAGCTGCTTGCGGTGCTGGCCCTGGGGATCGCGGTGATGGCGACGGTGGGACTTTCCACCCGCGTGGACGCTCGGCCCGGAAGCACGGCGGACGAGGGGCCGACCGACGCCCAAATCGACGCGGTCCTGGACTCGCAGGCGCACGAGGTCATGGCCAAGCTGTTGGAAGCGCAGCGCAATGCCGACCGGATGACAATGCTTCCCCGGTAATCTCGTGGCATCCGGCGGGGCACGGTGCTACGACCGGCGCTCGCTTCGGTGCTCATCCCACCCGCCCACGAGGGGGCCATGCCAGAAGGGTCCGCTGCACTCCAGCTCCAGGTTGGAGACCGGGTCGTCTACCCCAACCAGGGGGTCTGCCGCGTCGCCGCCATCGACGTGAAGGAGGTGGCGGGCCAGAGCCTCACCTTCGTCACCATGCGCCGGGAGGAAGACGGCGCGGTCGTGATGGTGCCGCAAGGGAAGATCCTCTCCATCGGCGTCCGCAAGGTGGCCAGTCCCGCTGACGTGGAGGAGATCTACGCGTTCCTCCGCTCGGACAGTGACAAGGCCGACCTGGATTGGAAGCAGCGCGCGCGCACCAACCTGGACCGCATGACCCAGGGCGGCATCCTGGGGCTGGCGGAGGTCGTCAAGGGCCTCCAGGTCCTCAGTGAGCTGCGGCCGCTGCCCACCAAGGAGCGCGAGCTCTACGACAACGCCCGGCACCTGCTGGTCTCGGAGGTCGCCGCCGCGCTGGGCACCGCGGAGGCCAACGCCGAGGACTCCATCGACATCGTCCTCTTCCCGCCCGGGAAGGAGCGTCCCAAGCGCACCGCCGCGGAGTTCGCGCGGCCCGGTGGCGACGAGGACGACATGGACCTGGACGGCGACCTCATGGGTCTGGAGGGCGGAGAGCTGGACCTGCCCTCGGACGAGGAGCCGCAGTCCGAGTCCGACGAGGAGTCCTCCGAGGAAGAAGGCGGCGAGGAGGAAGGCGGCGAGGAAGGGGGCGAGGAGGCTCCCAAGAAGCGCGGCCGTCCGCCCAAGGCCAAGCCGGCCGAAGGCGCGGAAGCCGCCGCCCCGAAGAAGCGCGGCCGTCCGCCCAAGGCGAAGCCCGAGGTGGCGGAAGGTGCCGAACCCGCCGCCCCGAAGAAGCGCGGCCGTCCGCCCAAGGCCAGGCCGCCCGAGGGCGCCGCGCCCGCGGAGCCCGCCGCGCCCAAGAAGCGTGGCCGTCCTCCCAAGGCGAAGCCGCCCGAGGACGAGTGAACCCCACGGCCCTCCCGGCTGCCCGCGTCGCGCGTTCAAGCGCGCGCCCGGCACCGCGAGGGCCTTCCCGCCGAGGTGACGCCCCGTGATTCGCGTCGTGACGCTGGACCCCTTCGACGACAAGCAGCTCGCCAAGTTCAACCGCACGCTCTACACGGCCTTCGGCGTGGGCAGCGAGCACAGCGGCTCCGCGGAAGTCCCCGCGGGCATGTCCGAGCCCCTGGACGCGGAGAAGCTGCTCGATGAGGTGAAGGGCATCCGGGCCTACAAGGACGACAAGGTGCTGCTGCTCACCTCGCGCAAGCTGAAGGACCGCGACCTGCCCAGCGGCAAGGCGCCCACGTCGGGCTTCGCCAGGTACGGCAAGGACCGGGCAATCCTCTCCATCGCGCCGTTCAAGGACCTGGAGAAGGACTTCAAGCCCATCGCGCGGCACGCGCTGCACCAGCTGGGCACGCTCTGGGAGCTGCACCACTGCCTGGATCCGCGCTGCGCGATGTACCCGCCCTGGACGCCGTCCTTCAATCAGGGCGACCACATCTTCTGCACCTTCTGCCGCGAAAAGAGCGAGCAGAAGATCCGTCTTGCCAAGTCCTAAGGCCCTGCGCGCCCTGCCCCTGGTGGAGCTGGGGGCCCTGTTGCTCGTCGCGCTCGGGTGCCTCGCCTTCCAGCTGAGGCTTCCGGGCCGGCTGCCCACGGACGCGGACGAGCGCGCCGTGGCGGACGTGCTGGCCCGCGACGCGCGCCCCGGGGACGCGGTGCTGCTGTTCCCCTGGTGGACCGAGCGCGCCCGCCTCTTCGTGCCTCCTTCCGTGCCCGTGTACGGGTGGCTGGAGTCGGACCGCGCGGACTTGAGCGCGCACCCGCGCCTCTGGGTGCTGGGCCAGCCGGAGCTGCCCCGCTCCGACGTGGGCGCGTTCGACGCGGCCTTCCTCCCCGGCCGCAAGGCGCTGGGCCCCGAGTCGCGCATGGGCCCGCTGTCGCTGCGCCTCTATGAGAACGGCCGCTACCGTCCGCGCCACTGGGTGGCGAGCGAGTCCGCGAGCACGGCGCGCGTGTACCTGGAGCAGCCGGACGGCTCGCGCCGGGACTGCCCCTTCGACGGCAAGGTGCACCGCTGCCCTGGCCCGCCGCACCTGTACGTGGCGCCGGAGTGGCACGAAATCCTCTACGAGCCCCGGCACTGCCTGTGGATGCACGCGCCCGGAGGCGCGCAGAAGCTGGTGGCGGAGTTCGCCAACGTGCCCGCCAACATGGGCCTGCGGCTGGAGGGCGGCATCATCTTCGAGTTCGCGCACGCCAAGGACCCACGCCTGTCCACCGCGTACCTGGGCGTGGATGACGCGGCCACGGGCGAGCGGCTGTTGGACGTGTCCATTCCCCCGGGCCGGGAGGGTGTGCAGAAGGCGGAGGTGGTGCTGCCGCCCGGGCCGCCGCGCACGGTGAAGGTCTGGGTGCAGGCGGACAACGCGGAGTCGCGGCAGGTGTGCCTGGACGTGATGGCGCTGGAGCCCGCGGTGGGGGTGAAGCCATGACGGCTCCGGTGACGTTCCAGATGACCGGGCGCCCCGCGACGCGTGAGGAGAAGTTCACGGCGCTGGCGCTGTGGGTGCTGGCGTTCGCGGCGCTGTGGAGCACGGAAGCCGCCGTGGGCTTCACGCGCGACGAGAGCGTCTACTTCGCCGCGGCGGAGGGCTATTCGCAGTGGTTCCGGCTGCTGTTCCGCTCGCCCGTGCAGGCGTTCACGGACAGCGCCATCGTGCGCTTGTGGGACTACAACCACGAGCACCCGGCGCTGATGAAGACGCTGTTCGGGTTGAGCCACCTGCTCTTCCACGACGCGCTGGGTGTGATGCGCGACGCGACGGCCTACCGGCTGCCCGCGTTCGCGATGGCGGCGCTGGTGCCCTCGCTGTGCTTCCTCCTGGGCAGCGCGCTGTACGGCCGCACCGCGGGGTGGTTCGCCGCCCTCTCCTTCCTGCTGGTGCCCCGCCAGTACTTCAACGCGGAGCTGGCGTGCTTCGACATGCCGGTGGCCGCGATGTGGCTGCTCGTCGTGTACTGCTTCTGGCGCGCGCTGGAGAGCACCCGCTGGGGCGTCGCATGCGGCGTGGCGTTCGGACTGGCCATCGCCACGAAGCACAACGCCCTGTTCATGCCCTTCGTGCTGTCGCCGTTCGCGCTGTGGCGCGCGTGGCAGGCGAGCGAAGGCAACCCCGAGGCCCGCGTGCGGCTCTTCCGCTTCGTGGGGCTCTTCGCCGCGGTGGCGGTGCTGTACGGCCTGCTGGTGGTGTTCCTGGGCGGGCCCGCGGGGTTCCAGAAGAAGTTCCTGCTCCTGAGCCCGCACACGCTGTTCTTCGTGGGGCTCGCGGTGGGCTGCGAGGTGCTGCTGCGGGACCTGCGGCGCGTCAGCCTGCCGGTGACGCAGGCGCTGGTGCCGCTGGCGGCCATGGCGGTGCTGGGCCCGGTCCTCTTCTATCTGCACTGGCCCTACCTCTGGCACGCGCCGGTGGACCGCACCGCGTGGTACCTGGCCTTCCACGCGACGCACAACCACTACGCCTGGTTCTACCTGGGCACGTTGATGCGCGGGCCGCCCTTCCCGCTCAGTTACGTGGTGGTGAAGACGGCGCTGACGGTGCCCACCAGCCTCTTCGCGCCCATGGTGACGGGCTTCGTCGCGCTCGTGGGCCGCGCGCTGCTCAGCTTGAGTGAACGCACGCGTGACTGGGTGCGGATGCCCACGGCGTCCGAGGCGCTGGTGGGCGTCAACGCGGTGACGTCCATCCTCATCATCAGCCACCCGCAGGTGCCGCACTTCGGCGGCGTGAAGCACTGGTTCCCGTCCATGCCCTTCCTGGGCATCCTCGCGGGCGCGGCGGTGGCGCGCGGGTGCTTCGCGTTGTGGGAGGTGCTGAAGGCGCGGCGGCCGTCGGTGTCACCGCTGGCGGTGACGGTGCCGGTGTTCGCGCTGCTCATGGCGCCCGCGCTGCTGGGGCTGGTGCGGGTGTTCCCGTACGGCACGGCGGCGTACTCGGAGCTGGCGGGTGGGCTGCCGGGCGCGGCGACGCTGGGGATGCAGCGGCAGTTCTGGTCCAGCCACGTCACCGGCGTGCTGCCGTGGATCAACGAACACGCGAAGCCGGGCGCGCGCATCTACCTGCACGAGGTGAACGGCTTCTCGTTCCGCGACTACCAGCGCAACGGCATGCTGCGTCCGGACGTGCGGCCGGTGAACAGCCCGTTCGACGCGGACATCGTCGCGTACCAGTACCACCAGGAGTTCCGCGAGCACGAGTTCCTCACGTGGCAGGCCTTCGGCACGCGCACGCCCGTCACCGGGCTGTACCTGGACGAAACGCCGCAGGTCATCGTCTACCAACGCCCGGAGTAGGTCCGGGCCCGGATGACGCAGGAAGCCATGTGCACGACCGTGCACTCGGCGGCCCCGCGGGCGTCCACGAAAAGCGGACAGGACGGAAAGGCGTGGGGCCGGGATAGGCTGGCCGTGTCGGCCATTCCACCTTCCCGAGGAGGAACACATGACGCGCTGGATGGGCTTGTTGACGGTGATGGCGCTGGGCATGGGCGTCGTGGGTTGCGACGACTCGAAGCCACCCGCGAAGGTGACGCGCGCGCAGGTGAAGCGCACGGGCCCCGCGACGATGGAGATCATCCCCGTCGAGGGACAGCTGCCCTACTGCATGCTCTTCACGATGTCCGAGAAGGGCGTCATCCGGCAGCTCACGCTCACGCGGGAGAACCGCTCCATCCGCTGCGACCCGGGCCGCCCCGTCGCGAACACGAGCTTCCGGGTGCCCGTGCAGGAGGGGAAGGTGCGCGTCTACATCTTCTTCTCCGACGAGCGCGTACCGGCGGGCTCCGTGGCGCAGCAGCTCTACGACTTGCGTGACCGCGAGCGCGTCACCGCCATGGACCTGCGGCTGCCGGGGCGCATCTTCGTGGAGACGCTGGAGTTCACGCCGGAGACGGGCGAGCCGGAGCAGACGGGCGGCATCGTGGGCGCCGGCGGCGTGGTGACGTCCGACGGAGGCACGGCCCCGGACGCTGGCGCTCCCGCATTGACCGTGGAGCCAATGGCCAACTGACCTCCAGACGCGAAGAGGCCCGAGGGTGGATGTCCGCCCCCGGGCCTCCGTGCTGCTTCAAGCCGTGACACCGTGGCCTCCTAGTTCAGCCAGCCACCGCTGTAGCGGCTGCGCTCCAGCCGGGCCAGGCGCTCCCGCTCCTGCCGCTCGCGCTCCAGCCGCGCCTGCCGCTCGCGCTCCTGCCGCTCGCGTTCCAGCCGAGCCTGCCGCTCCCGCTCCTGCCGCTCGCGCTCCAGCCGCGCCTGCCGTTCCCGCTCCTGCCGCTCGCGCTCCAGCCGGGCCTGACGCTCACGCTCCAGCCGCGCCCGCTCCTGCCGTTCGCGCTCCAGCCGCGCCTGCCGCTCCCGCTCCTGCCGCTCGCGCTCCATGCGGGCCTGGTCCTGGCGGCTCACGAGGGGGGTGGCGGCGTGGTAGTCCGCCGCCATCACCGGGGAGCTCGCGACGAGCGCCACAGCCACCACCATCTTCTTGAGCATCGCCTTCATGACCTGCCTCCGTGAGCCGCGTTGTGCTGCGTTCTGAACCTACTGACGGGGGAGTGCCTGCTTGATTCAACCCCGCCATCGGAAGATGGCCCTGTTGAAACACTCTGAAATGAAGCCGGAGTGAAGCCGCTTCGCACGCGGACAGGAGGGGTAGGCTCGCGGCGTTGGCATTCCACCTTCCCTGGGAAGAACACGTGACGCGCTGGACGGGCATGTTGACGGTGATGGCGTTGGGCGCGGGCTCCGTGAGCTGCGACGACGCGAAGCCGCCCGCGAAGGTGGTGCGTGCCCTGGTGAAGCGCACGGGCCCCGCGACGATGGAGATCATCCCCGTCGAGGGACAGCTGCCCTACTGCATGCTCTTCACGACGTCCGAGAAGGGCGTCATCCGGCAGCTCACGCTCACGCGAGACAACCGCTCCATCCGCTGTGACGCCAACCGGCCCGTAGCCAACACCAGCTTCCGCGTGCCGGTGAAGGAGGGGAAGGTGCGCGTCTACGTCTTCTTCTCCGACGAACCCGTGCAGACCGCCTGGGTGGCGCGGCAGCTCTATGAACTGCGCGACCGCGAGCGCATCACCGCCATGGACATGCGGCTGCCGGGGCGCCTCTTCATGGAGACGCTGGAGTTCACACCGGAGACAGGCGGCGTCGCGGACGCCGGCACCCGAGCGCTGTCCGTGGACTCCGGCGCACGCTGAGCTCCAGACGCGACGAAGCCCGAGGGTGGATCTCCGCCCCCGGGCCTCCGTGCTGCTTCAGGCTGTGACCCCATCGCTGCTTAGTTCACCCAGCCGCCCCGGTAGTGCGAGTCGCGCCGCGCCAGCCGCTCCCGCTCCCGCCGTTCGCGCTCCAGCCGGGCCAGCCGCTCCCGCTCCTTGCGCTCCCGCTCGATCCGGGCCTGACGCTCGCGCTCCAACCGCTCACGCTCCAGCCGGGCCTGACGCTCGCGCTCCATCCGCGCCCGCTCCTTGCGCTCGCGCTCCAGCCGGGCCTGACGCTCGCGCTCCATCCGCGCCCGCTCCTGCCGTTCGCGCTCCAGCCGCGCCAACCGCTCCCGCTCGTGCCGCTCGCGCTCCATGCGAGCCTGCTCCTGACGGCTCACGAGGGGGGAGGCGCCGTGGTAGTCCGCCGCCATCACCGGGGAGCTCGCGACCAGCGCCACAGCCACCACCATCTTCTTGAGCATCGCCTTCATGACCTGCCTCCGTGAGCCGCGTTGTGCTGCGTTCTGAACCTTCTGACGGAGGAGGCATCGCTTGATTCAAGCGCACCCAAGGCACGGGGCCCCTCCCGTTTCCCTCGGAAGAGGCCCCGCTGAAACACTCTGAAATCAAGTCGGAGTGAAGCCGCTTTTCAGTACGCCTCGCGGGCCATGGCCAGCAGATCCGCTTCCGTCACGGCGCGCGGATTCCCCTGGTGGGACGCGTCCTGGAAGGCCTTCTGCGCGATGTGCTCCAGGTCCTTCTCCTGCACGCCCGCGTCGCGCAGCCGCGCCGGAATCCCCACGGCCGCCGCCAGCTTGCGCACGCGGTCGATGGCGTTCGCCGCGAGCACCTCCTCGCGCGCGTTGGCCGTGTCCCCCAGCGCCGCGGCGATGCGCGCCAGCCGCGCCGTGCAGGACGCGCGGTTGAACTCCATCACCGCGGGCAGGACGATGGCGTTCGCCAGGCCGTGCGGCACGTTGGAGATGGGCGTGAGCGCGTGCGCCAGCGCGTGGCTCGCGCCCAGGCCCTTCTGGAAGGCCATGGCGCCCTCCATCGCGGCTACCATCATGTCCGTGCGCGCCGCCAGGTCGCGGCCCTCCTTCACCGCCGTCACCAGCGAGCGCCCCACGCGCATCACGCCGTCGATGGCCACCGCGTCCGCGAGCGGATGGAAGCCATTGGCGACATACGCCTCGATGCAGTGGGTGAGCGCGTCCATGCCCGTGGCCGCCGTGACGGACGGAGGCAGGCCCAGCGTCAGCTCCGGGTCGATGACCGCCGCCTTCGGCAGCAGGTGCGGGCTGAAGATGACCGTCTTGCGGCCCGTGTCCGCCAGCGTCACCACGCCCGAGCGCCCGACTTCCGAGCCCGTGCCCGCCGTCGTCGGGATGGCGATGAGCGGCGGCAGGTCGTCGCGCACGTACTGGTCGCCGCCCTTCGCGTCGTCGTAGCGGCTGAGCGGCGGCTCGTGCGTGGTGAGCAGTTGCACCAGCTTGCCCGCGTCCAGCGCGCTGCCACCGCCCAGTGCGACGATGCCGTCCGCCTTGTGCGCGCGGTACGCCTCCAGGCCCGCGAACACGTCGCGCTCCGTGGGGTTGGGCTCCACGCGGTCGAACACCGCGCACTCCAGGCCCGCGCCCTTGAGCACGTCCGCGACGCGCGTGGCCAGGCCCGCCTTCACCACGCCCGCGTCCGTCACCAGCAGCGGGCGCTTCATGTTCAACCGCGCCGCGTGCGCGGGCAGCTTCTGGAGCGCGCCCGCGCCGAACACGATGCGCGTGGGCCACGCCATCTCCGTGACGCGCGGCTCGGAGGGAATGTCGAAAGGTTTCATGAACGGTCCTCCTTCAAATCAGATGAGTTCCAGGTAGCGCTCCAGCTCCCAGGAGGTGACCGCCCGCTCGAACTGGCGCACCTCCCACTCGCGGGTGCGCACGAAATGGTCCACGAAGCCGTCACCCAACAACTCGCGGGCGCGCTCGCTGTTCTTCAACAGGGCCACCGCGTCCTTCAGGGTGCGGGGCAGCGGTTGGGTGTTCTTCGCCTCGTAGGCGTTGGACAGCACGGGCGCGGGCGGCTCGATTTCGTTCTCGATGCCCCACAGGCCCGCGGCCAGGCTCACCGCCATGCCGATGTACGCGTTCATGTCCGCGCCCAGCTGGCGGTACTCGATGCGCATGGACTTGCCGCTGTCGCCGATGACGCGGATGGCGCAGGTGCGGTTCTCCAGGCCCCACGTCGCGGTGGTGGGCGCCCAGGTGTTCTCCACGCTGCGCTTGTAGCTGTTGATGGTGGGCCAGTAGAGCGCCGTCAGCTCCGGCATCAGCGCCACCTGCCCGCCGATGTAGTGCCGCATCAGCTTGCTCATCCCGTGCTTCTGCGACGGGTCGTGGAAGAGGTTCTCCTCGCCCTTCAGGTTCCACAGCGACTGGTGCACGTGGCCGGAGCAGCCCGGCAGCTTCGGGTCCACCTTGGCCATGAAGCACGCGGACACGCCGTGCTTCGCGCAGATCTCCTTCACCACCGTCTTGAAGAGCGCCGCGCGGTCCGCCGCCAGCTCCAGCGTGTCGTAGCGGATGGCGGCCTCGAAGACGCCGGGGCCCGTCTCCGTGTGGAAGCCCTCGATGTTGAGCCCGTACGCGTTGCACCCGTCGATGAGCGCGTGCACCAGCGGCGCGTTCATCGACGTGCGCAGCCACGAGTAGCCGAACATGCCCGGCGTCAGCGGCGTGAGGTTCTTGAAGCCCTTCTCATGCAGGCTCTGCGGGCTCTCCTTGAAGAGGAAGAACTCGTACTCCGCGCCGAACCTGGGCAGGAAGCCCAGCTTGCGCGCGCGCTGGCCCATCTTCTGGAGCAGCTGCCGGGGGCTCGCCTCGAAGGGCGTGCCATCCGGGTTCACGAAGTCCAGCAGGAACGCCGCGGTGTCCGGCTCCCACGGGATGATGCGCGCGGTGGACAGGTCCACCTTCGCGGGCGTGTCCGGGTAGCCCGTGTGCCAGCCCGTCACCTTCGTGTTGTCCAAGAGCTCATCGCCCAGGTCCCAACCGAAGACGACGTCGCAGAAGCCCAGGCCGCTCTTCGCGGCGCTGTAGAACTTCTCCAGCGAGATGTACTTGCCGCGCCAGACACCATCCATGTCGATGGCGCCCACCTTCACCTTGCGGACGCCCTTCTCGTCCATCCACCGGCGCAGGGAGTCCATGTCCCCCTGCTGTCCGGGCACCGCTCGCGGCCCTCCCTCGCTCCGCTCCTTCGCGCGAGCCCGACGGGCCATCGCCGGATGGGTGAGCACCTTGGCCTTGGGACGCGACGCCATGCGGACCTTCCTTTTCTTCGTCATGCGGCGGTGAAGCGGTGGAATGGAATGGAGCGCGCGGGGTGCGTCACGGAGACGGCAGCTTCGTCCACACGGCCTTGGTCTGGAGGTAACCATCCAGCGCGTGGTGGCCCAGGTCCTTGCCCCAACCGGATTCCTTGTAGCCACCGAAGGGCGCCGCGTCGTCGAACTCGTTGAAGCAGTTGATCCACACCACGCCGCTCTTCACCTGCTTCGCCAGCGCGTGGGCCTTGGCCACGTCGCCCGTCCAGATGGACGCGGCCAGGCCGTACTGCGTGCTGTTCGCCATCGCGATGGCCTCCGCGTCGTCGCGGAAACGCAGGCAGCTGAGCACCGGGCCGAAGATCTCCTCCTGGGCGATCTTCATGTCCGGCTTCACGTCGCCGAAGATGGTGGGCTTCACGAAGCAGCCCTTCGCCTTGAAGCCCTCCGTGTCGCGGCCACCGCCCGCGAGCAGCTTCGCGCCCTGCTGCTTGCCGCTCTCGATGTAGCCCAGCACCACGTCCATCTGCTTCTGGCTCACCAGCGCGCCCATCTCCGTGGTCGCGTCCAGCGGGTCGCCCACCTTCATCGTGCGCGCCTTCTCCGCGAGCTTCGCGACGAAGGCCTCGTAGGCGTCCTGGTGCACCAGCACGCGGCTGCCCGCGTTGCAGGTCTCACCCTTGTTGCCGAAGATGCCCCAGAAGCACGCCTCCACCGCGCGGTCGAAGTCCGCGTCCGGGAAGATGATCTGCGGGCTCTTGCCGCCCAGCTCCAGCGTCAGCTTCTTCAGGTTGCTCGCGGCGGAGGCCTGGAGCAGCCGGCGCGCGGTGCGGCCGGAGCCGGTGAACGAAATCTTGTCCACGTCCGGGTGCCGGGCGATGGCTTCACCCGCGGGGTCGCCCAGGCCGGTGATGACGTTGATGACGCCGGGCGGGAAGCCCGCCTCCAGCGCCAGCGCGCCCAGCTTCAGCGCGGTGAGCGGCGTGTACTCGGACGGCTTCACCACCACCGTGCAGCCGGCGGCCAGCGCGGGCCCCAGCTTCCAGCCCAGCATGCACGTGGGGTAGTTCCACGGCACGATGGCGCCCACCACGCCCACCGGCTCCTTGAGCGCGTAGGTGTGGAAGGGGCCGTCCACGGGCAGCACCTCGCCCGTGATGGTGCTGGCCATGTCCGCGAAGTTCGCGAGCGTCGCGGCGGCCGGCGCCACGTCCCCCCGGATGGCGTCCTTGAACGTCTTCCCGTTGTTCAGCGACTCGACGAGCGCGAACTCCTCGCGGCGCTCGTAGAGCAGGTCCGCCAGCTTGCGGATGAGCTTGCCGCGCTCGCGGCCGGTCATCTGGCCCCACGGCCCGGACTCGAAGGCGCGGCGCGCGGCCTTCACCGCGCGGTCCACGTCCGCGGCGGTGCCCGCGGGCACGTCAGCGATCTTCTGGCCGGTGGCGGGATTCACCACCGCGAAGGTGCCCCCTTCGATGGGGTCCACCTGCTGCCCGTCGATGAGCAGCTTGAGCACGGGGAGCTTGGGAGTAAGCGAACGAGCGTCGGTCATGGCGAGACCTCGGGTGAGCACGGCGCACAAGCGACCTGGAAGTGGCGGGCACCGGACACGGACGGCTGGACACGGTAGGAATGGGGACATGACGCGGCAAGCTGCCCCCATGAAGAACGTCCTCCTGCTGAAAGCCGGCGACGCGGCGACCTCCGTCCAGCTCTCCGTGGGCGACTATGAGCGGTGGTTTCTGCAAACCATCGGACTGTCCGGGCAGCGCTTCGACATCCGCCCCGTGCACAAGGGCGCGCCCCTGCCGAAGGACGCGAAGGGCTACGACGCGGTGATGATGACGGGCTCGCCCCTGTCGGTGACGCAGCGCGAGCCGTGGATGGAGCGCGCGGGCGCCTTCATGGTGGAGGCGGGCGAGCAGGGCATCCCCGTGCTCGGCGTGTGCTTTGGCCAACAGCTGCTGTCGGAGGCCTACGGCGGCAAGGTGACACGCAACCCCAACGGCCGCGAGACGGGCACCGTGGAGGTGACGCTCTCACCGGGAGGCCGCGCGGATCCGCTGTTCGCCGGCCTGCCGGAGCGCTTCGCCGTGCAGGCCACCCACGAGGACATCGTCTCCCGCCTGCCGGAGGGCGCCACGGTGCTCGCGGGCAACGCCAACACCGCGAACCAGGCGCTCGCCTTCCGTCACAACGTGCGCGGCGTGCAGTTCCACCCGGAGATGCCCACGGACGCCATGCGCGCGGTCATCCTCGCTCGCGAGGACAAGCTGGACGCGCTCGCGCGCGAGAAGGGCGTTCCGGAGGGCGAGTACGTCCCGCGGCTGTTGTCCGGCATCACCCCGACGCCGCACGCGCACCGGGTGCTGATGAACTTCCTCCAACACTTCACCTGATCGGACCTTCCGGATTCGGGCGGCGCGCTGACGCGCTCCCTAGCTTTCTTCCGTGTTCCAGGACGGCGGTCCACGCACCGTCCAGGAGGGACGGGGCTGGGATGAATCCGTTCGTGCTGCAGTACCGGAAGCTGAAGTGCCAGCTGAAGTACCTGGCCAGCTACGTGGATCTGGATCCACGCGGCAACCAGGTCGTGCGCCGCACGGACTTCAAGCACTGCCAGAAGCCGGTGCTCCTGTTGCACGGCTTCTTCAGCACGCGCCGCGTCCTGGAGGTGCTGGAGCACCGCCTGCGCCGCGAGGGCTACTGCGTCTGGTCCATCCACCTGGGCGGCACCATGGACCGCTTCAACACGCACCGCATCGACGAGCTGGCGCGCAAGGTCCAGGGCAAGGTGGACCGGCTCTACGAGCGTCACCCGGGCATGGGGCCGCTCACCATCATCGGCCACTCCAAGGGTGGCCTCATCGGCACGTACTACGTGAAGCGGCTGGGCGGGGACACGCGGGTGAAGAGCCTCATCACCCTGGGCACGCCGCACAAGGGCACGCGCATGGCCTACCTGGGCTGCGCGACGCTGGGCTGGTTCAGCCGCAGCATGTGGCAGCTCACCCCGACCTCGCGCTTCATCAAGGACCTGAGCGTGGGCGCCTTTCCACGCCACGTGCGGCTCACGTCCATCTACTCACGCGACGACGTCATCGCGCCCTACCCCTCCTCCGTGCTGGACGTGGACGGCCAGCCCAACGTCTTCAACGTGGAGCTGTCCGGCGTGGTGCCCCACGGCGAGCTGCTCACGCGCCGGGCCGTGTGGGAGGTCATCCAGCGCGAGCTGGCCCTGGGCTATGTTGACGGCCCCGTGGCCGTACCCGTCGCCGCGCTTCCGTCCCCTCCCCTTCCGGTGGCCCTGCCCGCCGCCGCCAGTCCCTGACACATGCCCTCGCGCTGGGATCACCTCTTCGACCTCAAGCCCGTCGCCCTCGTGGACCACCTGCTGGACGAGGTGGCGCGGCTGCTCGCCAAGGACCTGGAGTCCTGGCCTCCACCCGTTCAGGACCTGGACCCCGCGACGCTGGGCGAGTTCGCCCCGCTGTTCCAGGAGGCCACCCGGCGCCCCGCCCCAGCCGTCTACACGGAGGCCCTGCGGCTGGCGAAGTGGGACCTGGCCCGCGAGTTCGACGCCTTTGACGACTACGTGCGCAACAAGCGCTACCTGGAGCGGGGCCTGGGCCCTGACGACCGCGTCCCCCTGCTCTTCCTCACCCGCTGGCTCACCGAGCAGATGCTGGGCCTGGGAGAGGCCACCCAGGGCCGCATCAAGCGCCCCTTGATGCGCGAGTGCCTGGACCGCGTGGAGGCCCGGCTGGGCGACCGGTCCCGCCTGCCCCAGGCCTGAGGCCAGGCGGGCTCGGGGCCGGCCGCCTGCCTTCATCCGAGCGGTTCCAGACCCTTGGGGGGCATAGGAGCCCGGCCCCATCGGAAGCTTTCCTTTCGGGAACTTGTCAGGAGGGAGGCCACTGCCTTAAGCCCGGGTGCATGTCGCCGCCCGTGGAAGCCACCGCCCCCGACGAACGCCGCAAGCGCCTGATCCTCCTCGCGGGGTTGTGGGTGGCCATCGCGGTGACGCTCTTCGCCCTGCGCTCGGTGGTGATGCCCTTCGCGGGCGCGGCGCTCATCGCGTACCTGGTGCAGCCGCTGGTGGCGCGCATCACGCGGCTGAAGGTGGCTGGCCACGGCGTGCCGCGCTGGGTGGCCATCCTGCTCATCTACGCGGGGTTCTTCCTCGCGGTGTATCTCTTCTTCGTCGCGCTGGTGCCGCAGCTCTACCGCGAGGTGGCGCGCATCAGCCGGGAGATGGCCGCCTTCGCCAGCGCGCTCACGCCGGAGCACGTGCAGGGGCTCGCGCAGCGCGCGGAAGCGTGGCTCAACACGTACGGCATCCCCGTGGCCCTGTCGGACCGGGCCATGGAGGGCGCGGCGGGCGCGTCCGGCGGCTTCAGCCTGGCGCTGGACCTGGAGCAGATGCTCACCGACGCGGTGGCGCGCGTGACGTCGCTCGCGAAGGAGAACCTGGCGGACATCGTCAACGTGTCGCGCCGCATCGTCACGGAGGTGCTGACCGGCGTCTTCATGCTGTTCTTCATCCTGATGGTCGCCGCGTTCTTCTCCATCGACGCGCAGGCCATCCGCCGCTACTTCGGCACGCTCATCCCCGCGGAGTTCCTGCCGGACGCGAAGACGCTGGTGGCCCGCATCGACAAGTCGCTGTCCGGCGTGGTGCGCGGACAGGTCACCATCTGCCTGGTGAACGGCGGCCTCACGCTGCTGGGCCTGCTGCTGTTCGGCGTGAAGTTCGCGTTCCTGCTGGCCACCATCGCCACGCTCTTCAGCCTCATCCCCATCTTCGGCACCATCATCAGCTCGGTGCCCATCGTCCTCATCGCGCTGGCGGACGGCTTCCAGAAGGGCGTCGCGCTCCTCTTGTGGATCATCGGCATCCACGCGCTGGAGGCGTACTTCCTCAACCCGAAGATCATGGGCGAGGCCGCGCGCATCCACCCCGTGGTGGTGGCCTTCTCCCTCATTGCGGGCGAGAAGCTCTTCGGCCTCTGGGGCGCGCTGTTCGCGGTGCCGGTGGCCTCCATCGCGGTGGCCTGCTTCGACTATGCGCGCCTCAAGGCCCAGCCGCCCCCGCTGGTGGCCGCTCCGACCCAGCAGGCGGTCGCCGCCACGGACGCCGCCCCCGCGGCCTGAAACTCTCCACCGTGGCGGAACGCCCGGCTCCCGAAGCGTCCACCGTTGGAAAACCAGGGGCCGGGTCCTACTTTCCCCCCTGGCCATCACGGGGCTGAGTGACTAATTCCAGGCACGCCTCCGCCTCTGAGGACGTGTGATGCCCCCCAGCCCCTCACCGGCCCCGGACTACCGGAGCCTGTTCGAAGCCGCGCCCAATCCGTACCTCGTGCTGACGCCGGAGTTCGTCATCGTCGGGGTGACGGACGCGTACCTGCGCGCCACGCGGACGCGGCGCGAGGACATCCTGGGCCGCCACATCTTCGACGTCTTCCCGGACAACCCGCAGGACCCGCAGGCCAGCGGGGTGACCAACCTGCGCGCGTCGCTGGAGCGCGCGGTGAAGACGCGCAGCCCGGACGCGATGGCGGTCCAGAAGTACGACATCCCCCGGCCCGAGGGGGCCGGCGGCGGGTTCGAGCTGCGCTACTGGAGCCCGCTGAACACCCCGGTGTTCGGCGAGGACGGCGAGGTGCGCTACGTCATCCACCGCGTGGAGGACGTCACCGACTTCATCCGCCTGAAGCACCTGGACGAGGAGCAGAGCCGCCAGCACGCCGAGCTCCGCGCCCGCGCGGACGAGATGGAGGGCGAAATCTTCCGGCGCGCCCAGCAGATCCAAGAGGCCAACCAGCAGCTGCGCGTGGCGAACGAGCAGTTGGGCGAGCTGGACCGGCTCAAGTCGGAGTTCTTCGCCAACGTCAGCCACGAGTTCCGCACGCCGCTGACGCTGATGCTGGGGCCCACGGAGGACCTGCTCGCCGGGAGAGCGGGCCCGCTGTCGGATGAGGTCCGCAAGGAGATGGAGCGGGTGCACCGCAACGCCGGGCGCCTGCTCAAGCTGGTAAACGCGCTCCTGGACCTGTCGAAGCTGGAGGCGGGCCCCCAGGAGGAGCGCTTCGCGCCCACGGACCTGGCCGCGCTGACGAAGGACGCGGCGTCCAGCTTCCGCTCCGCCATGGAGCGCGCGGGCCTCAAGCTCACGGTGGACTGCCCTCCTTTGTCCCAGCCCGTCTACGTGGCGCCGGACCTGTGGGAGCAGATCGTCCTCAACCTGGTCTCCAACGCGTTCAAGTTCACGCTCCAGGGCGGCGTCACGCTGCGCCTGCGCGAGCACGGGCAGCGGGTAGCGCTGGAGGTGGAGGACACCGGCTCGGGCATCCCCGCGCACGAATTGCCCCGCCTCTTCGAGCGCTTCCACCGCGTGCCGGGCTCGCCGTCGCGCACGATGGAGGGCAGCGGCATCGGGCTCGCGCTGGTGCAGGAGTTCGCCAGGCTGCACGGCGGCGCCGTGTCCGCGCGCAGCACGGAGGGCGAGGGCAGCGTCTTCACCGTGGAGCTGCCGCTGGGCCATGCGCACCTGCCACCGGAGCGCATCCGCACCGCCGCCCGGCCGCGCTCCGCGGCGCGCGAGGCCACGTCGGCCTACGTCGAGGAAGCGCTGCTGTGGGGCAGCGCGAAGCCCAAGGACCGCACGCAGTCCTCGCACCACCACCACCCGGCGTCCGCGGACGGCCACGCGGTGGCCCCGGCGCCTCGCGCGCGCATCCTGCTGGTGGACGACAACCGGGACATGCGCGACTACATCCAGCGCGTGCTCTCCCCCGAGTACGACGTGGAGGTGGCGACGGACGGCCAGAAGGGCCTGGAGGCCGCGCTGACCCGGCCGCCGGACCTGGTGCTGTCGGACGTGATGATGCCGAAGCTGGACGGCATGGGGCTCTTGAGGGCCCTGCGCGCCGCGCCCACCACCCGCGAGCTGCCCATCCTGCTCTTGTCCGCGAAGGCTGGAGAAGAGGCCACGGTGCAGGGCCTGGCGTCCGGCGCGGACGACTACCTGGTGAAGCCCTTCTCCGCGGGCGAGTTGCTCGCGCGCATCGCGTCCAACCTGAAGCTCGCGAGGATGCGCGGAGAGATGGCCAACGAGCGCGCCCGCGCGGAGAACCTGACGGCGGCCCTGCGCGCCCGCGACGACTTCCTCTCCGTGGCGGCGCACGAGCTGCGCACGCCCCTGGCGGCCTTCCAGCTGCACCTGGAGCTGGTGGAGCGCGGCCTGGGCAAGGACGCCCCGCCCAAGGCGCTGGAGCGCCTGAAGCAGGCCCGCTCGTTCATCCGCCGGCTGGCGATGCTCGTGGACGTGCTGATGGACGTGTCGCAGATCACCAGCGGCCGGCTGAAGATCACCCGCACGGACGTGGACCTGGGAGATTTGCTGGTGGAGGTGACGCGCTTCGCGGAGGAAGAAGCGCGCCGCGACGGCACGCCGCTCACCGTGGACGTGAAGGGGCCGGTGATGGGCACCTTCGATCCGTCACGCATCTCGCAGGTGGTGCACAACCTGGTCGCCAACGCGCTGAAGTTCGGCCGGGGCCGTCCGGTGGACGTGTCGCTGCAGCCGGATGGCGAGGTCGTGCGCCTGTCCGTGGTGGACCACGGCATCGGCATCAAGCCAGAGGACCGCGAGCGCATCTTCGACCGCTTCGAGCGCGCCGTGTCCACGCACCACTACGGCGGCCTGGGCCTGGGGCTCTGGGTGTCACGCCAGGTGGTGGAAGCGCACCAGGGCCGCATCGACGTGGAGGACACGCCGGGCGGCGGCACCACCTTCCGCGTGACGCTGCCCCTGAGGGACCCGCCGGTGGACGTGGCCAGCCCGCTGGCCAGCTGAATTCCAGGCGTGCGGCCGCCCGCTACTGGCAGGCGGCGGCGCAGCGCGCGTTGCGGCACGTGGGGATGCACCGGCCGCAGTCCACGCTGTTGGGCGTACACGTCCCGTCGCACCGCACGCCCGTGCAGTCCGGCCCCACGTCGCGGTGGGTGATGGCGGTGCCCTCACCGCAGCACGCGTTCGCGACGCAGTCCGAGTCGTCGTAGCAGACCTGGCTGGAGAGCACCGGTGGGGTGTCTCCAATGGGCAGGTCCTCCACCCCCAGGTCGCAGCCCGCCAACAGCCCCAGGGTGAGGCCCGCGACAGCGCGGGCGACAAGAAGAGGGAGGCGGGCACGACGCATGGGGGCTCCTTGGGCCGGAAGGGAACTACCGGTTCATCGAGCCCAGGAACTCCGCGTTCGCCGCCGTCGGACGCATGTGCTTGAGCACGAACTCCATCGCGTCGATGGGAGTGAACGGGTGGAGCACCTGGCGCAACGCCGTAATGCGCACCAGGTCCGCCTGAGACAAGAGCAACTCCTCCTTGCGGGTGCCGGATTTGTTGATGTCGAGCGTTGGGAAGATGCGCTTCTCCATCAACTTCCGGTCCAGGACGATTTCGGAGTTACCCGTGCCCTTGAACTCCTCGAAAATCACCTCGTCCATGCGGCTGCCGGTGTCGATGAGCGCCGTGCCGATGATGGTGAGGCTGCCGCCCTCCTCGATGTTGCGGGCCGCGCCGAAGAAGCGCTTGGGCTTGTGGAGCGCGTTGGCGTCCACGCCGCCGGACAGGATCTTGCCGGACGCGGGCACCACCGTGTTGTAGGCGCGCGCCAGACGGGTGATGGAGTCCAGCAGGATGCAGACGTCGTACTTCTGCTCGACCAGGCGCTTGGCCTTGTCGATGACCATCTCCGCCACCTGCACGTGGCGCGTGGCGGGCTCGTCGAAGGTGGAGGACACCACCTCGCCGCGCACGCTGCGCTCCATGTCCGTCACTTCCTCCGGGCGCTCGTCCACGAGCAGCACGATGAGGTAGACGTCCGGGTGGTTGCGGCTGATGGCGTGCGCGATGTTCTGCAAGAGCACCGTCTTGCCGGCCTTCGGAGGCGCCACGATGAGGCAGCGCTGGCCCAGGCCGATGGGGCAGAACATGTCGATGATGCGCGTGGTCATCTCCGACGACTCGTGCTCCAGCTTGAGCTTGCGCGTCGGATAGAGCGGCGTGAGGTTGTCGAACAGGATGCGCTCGCGCGCCGCGTCCGACATGGGGTCCGCGAAGTTGACCTTGTCCACCTTCTGCAGCGCGAAGAAGCGCTCGCCCTCGCGGGGCTGGCGGATGGGGCCCGTCACCGTGTCGCCGGGCCGCAGGTTGAAGCGGCGCACCTGCGACGGCGACACGTAGATGTCGTCCGGGGACGGCTGGTAGTCGCTGTCCGCGCTGCGCAGGAAACCGAAGCCGTCGCTGAGCAGCTCCAGCACGCCTTCCGCGTGGACCTCGAAGCGCTTGTCGGCGATGCCGCCCAGCAGCGCGAAGATGAGGTCCTGCTTCTTCAGCCCCTGGTAGCCCTCGATGCCCGTGTCGTGGGCCATCTTCGCCAGGTCGACGATCTTCATCCGCTTCAGGTCATTGAGCTTGATGACCTGCATCGGGGTGCCGTCGCGCTCGACCTCCGTGATGGCGGGGCCTTCCGCGGACTCCTGCGGGGCGGCGGGAGCGGCCTCCTCGGCGGGCGTCTCCTCCTCCGTGCCGCGCAGCTCCTGGAGCTCGTCGTCACGCACGGGACGGGAGATGGGAGTGAGCACCGGACGGGGCGCTTCCGCGGCGACCTCGGGGGCCTCGGCCTCCTCGGCGGGAGCCTCTTCACGGCGAGCCGGCGCACGGCGAGACCGGGGCGCGGGCTTCTCCGCCTCCTTCGCCGCAGCGCGCTTGCGCCGGGGCTTCTCCTCGGTGAACGCGGGCTCGACTACCTTCTCTCGGGGGGAACGGGCTTTGGCCATGACGGTCTGCGAACGGAAGTAGGGGGGAAGCGCCCGAAGGCTCGGGCAGGCTGTACGCGGGACGGCGATCCGTCCGCGCGGCGCTCGGAAGCACCTTCCAGGGGGCAGCACCACCCAAGTCCTGGGAACGGACCGGAGGGCGCGTGGGCCTGTGGTTGGGAAGAGACGGCGCCGGGGGAACCCCTGCGCCAGGAACCGCGCTGGAAACTATTGACCGCCCCCAGAGCTGTCAAGGCATCCGTGCCTGGCTCTGTCCCGTTTTTCAGGGGGTTGCACTGGAGGGCGGGGGGATTGCGAACAGGGAATCCGCTATGTAGCTGAAATTCGGGCCTAATGGGGCGGCGGATGCGCTCTCTTGCCGTGAACACGCGCCCCCGGGTTCCCCTTCCCGAGCGCGTGAAGCGGCCCTGTCAGGTGGTGCCGGTAGAGTGCTCCTCCTCCAACGCGGGGCGTGCGCAACTGGCCGCGCCCCTGAATTGGGGTAAGGACACACCCCGTGGACACCTTCCCGAAAGCCGAAGCCCGCGCCCGAGCGCTCCGTCAGGAGCTGGCCCACCACAACCACCGCTACTACGTGCTGGACGCGCCGGAAATCAGCGACAGCCAGTACGACAAGCTGATGCGTGAGCTCCAGGGGCTGGAGGAGCAGTACCCGCAGCTCGTGACGCCGGACTCGCCCACCCAGCGCGTGGGCGGCGCGGCGGTGGAGGACTTCGGGCAGGTGGTGCACACCACGCAGATGCTGTCGCTGGCGAACATCTTCGATGACGCCGGGCTCACGGAGTTCGACGAGCGCATCCGCAAGCTGACGGGCCTGTCGCAGGTGGGCTACGTGTGCGAGCCCAAGCTGGACGGCCTGGCCATCTCCTTGAGATTCGAGGACGGCCGCTTCGTGCAGGGCGCCACGCGCGGCGACGGCACCACCGGCGAGGACGTCACGGGCAACCTGCGCACCATCAAGAGCCTGCCCCTGGAGCTGTTCCCCCAGGACGGCGTGAAGGTGCCCAGGCGGCTGGAGGTGCGCGGTGAGGTCTTCATCCGCAAGGAGGACTTCCGCAAGCTCAACGAGAAGCGCGAAGAGGCGGGCGAGGCGCTCTTCGCCAACCCGCGCAACGCCGCCGCGGGCAGCCTGCGCCAGCTGGACCCCAGGGAGACCGCCGCCCGGCCCCTGTCCGTCTACCTGTATGAATGCGTGCCCGGCGACGGCGTGCCCGCCTTCAAGACGCACACAGAGAAGCTGGAGTACCTGAGGACGCTGACCCTGCCCATCAACCGCTACCAGCACGCGGACGGGGCGGACGGGGTGCGCCAGCGCTACGACGAGTCCCTGAAGGGCCGCCACGCCCTGCCCTTCGAAGTCGACGGCATGGTGGTGAAGGTGGACGACGAGGACCTGCGCCGCCGCCTGGGCCAGGTGTCCAAGAGCCCTCGCTGGGCGGTGGCCTACAAGTTCCCGCCGGAGGAGGAGTCCACCACGGTGGAGGACATCGGCATCCAGGTGGGCCGCACGGGCGCGCTCACGCCGGTGGCGCACCTGAAGCCGGTGAAGGTGGGCGGCGTGACGGTGTCGCGCGCCACGCTGCACAACGAGGACGAGCTGCGCCGCAAGAACGTGCGCAAGGGCGACACCGTCTTCGTGCGCCGCGCGGGCGACGTGATTCCAGAGATTGTCTCCGTGGTGCTGTCCAAGCGCCCGGAGGACTCCCAGCCCTTCACCTTCCCCACCCACTGCCCGGTGTGCGGCGCGGTGGCGGCCAAGGACGAGGACGGCGCCATCATCCGCTGCACGGGCGCGTCCTGCCCCGCGCAGCTGGTGGAGAAGGTGCGCCACTTCGCCAGCCGCATCGCCATGGACATTGAAGGCCTGGGGGACAAGCTGGCAATGCAGCTGGTGACGTCCGGGCAGGTGAAGACGTTCGCGGACCTGTTCGCGCTCACCCGGGACTCGCTGCTCAAGCTGGAGCGCATGGGGGAGAAGAGCGCGGACAACCTGCTGGCCTCCATCGAGGGCAGCAAGGCCACCACCCAGCGCCGCTTCCTGTATTCGCTGGGCATCCGCCACGTGGGCGACTCCACGGCGCGCGCCCTGGCGGAGGCCTTCCCGGACGTGAAGTCGCTCTTCACGGCCAGCCTGGAGGACATCAGCCGGGTGAAGGACGTGGGCCCGGTGATGGCGCAGGTCATCCACACCTTCTTCCAGGAGCCCCAGAACCAGGCCGCCATCCAGGCCCTGCTGGACGCGGGTGTCCACCCTGCCCCCCCGGCGGTCGCCACGGGCGGCCCCTTCGTGGGCAAGACGGTGGTGCTCACCGGCACCATGGAGCGGCTTGCGCGCGAGCAGGCCAAGGAGGAAATCGAACGGCGCGGCGGTAAGGTCTCCGGAAGTGTCTCGCGCAAGACCGATTTCGTGGTCGCCGGCGAGGACGCGGGTACCAAGCTGAAGAAGGCGCAGGAATTGGGCGTAAGAATCCTGGATGAGCAGGCGTTCCTGAAGCTGCTAGAAGGGGATGCCAGAGCATGAGGCCAGAGGCATGAGCACGCAGCGCCGGGCGACCCTGCGCATCCAGGGCACGGTCCAGGGCGTCTCCTACCGGGAGAGCGCCCGCCAGGAGGCGCTGCGCCTTGGCCTGTCCGGCTGGGTGCGCAACCGGAGCGACGGCTCCGTGGAGGCCACGGTGGAAGGCGAACCGGGCGTGCTGGAAGACTTCATCCGCTGGTGTCACACGGGTCCCCGCATGGCGCGCGTCACGGACGTGGCGCGCACGGACGGGCAGGCCTCTGGCGAATTCCGCACCTTCACCGTGGAGCGCACGTCATGACGCCCTACGCACTGGCTTCCCTGCCGGCCATGTTGGGCATCCGGTCCGGCACCAAGGTTTCCGTCATCAACCCCCCGCGGGGCTTCGTGCAGAAGCTCAACCCGCTGCCGGACGGGGTGGAGTTCCTCGTCACGGCCCAGACGGGGCTGGACGTCATCCTCTTCTTCACCTCCGACGCCACGGAGCTGGTGCAGCGGCTGCCCGCGCTGTCGCGCGCCACCACCCTCAACGGCGGCATCTGGGTCTGCTGGCCCGCCGGCGAGGGCGTGAAGACGCGCCTGTCCGAGGACTTCGTGCGCCAGGCGGCGCTCGACATCGGCCTCGTGGACAACAAGATCTGCATCATCGACGAGACCTGGACCGGCCTGCGGCTGGTGCGGCGTCCGCGCGGGAAGCTGGACAAGCCGGAAGGGCGCAAGCAGGCCCCCGCCCAGGCCTGAACGTCCGTTTCCGAGCGCCCGGGGACCCGCCGGGCGGGCCCGCCTTCCATCTGCCCGACAGTGGATGAACGGGCGCATCGGGCCTTTACACACCTGGAGGGGCGTGGAAAACTCTCCGTGTTTCTGGGCGGTTGTGTGACGCCCCGCGTTGGCGGGACATCACGCCCAGGCAGGAATTTCGACGGGTTGCGCTTCCGGACTCCTCCGGATGCCCCTGCTGCTCCGGGGCCCCCAGACACCCCCCCAAGGTGGCCCACATGACGGGCACCGACCGGGTGTGGAAGAGGGGGCGGACGGCACGGGCGTGGAGGAAGCCTCGAGCGCGTGAAGAGAAGCAGCCCCGCCCGGCACGGTGCCGGTCGCAATGCGGGGCGACATGAACTCGGAGGAGCAGGCGGCGATGTCCTCGGCCCCCACCCAGGTGATGCGTTCTCCCTCCGGGTCCTCCGGAAGGCGTCCACACGCCGGAGGGCCGCTGGCCGCCTCTCCCCTCGCAGCGCGCTCGGAGGTGTGGCGTCTCGCCGCCTCCCGTCCGGTGAGGTCCCCCCTACCGCGCGCGCTACCAGGATTCATCCATGAGCAGTGTGCTCGTCATCAATGCCGCGGGTCGGGAGACCCGGGTGGCGCTCGTCGAGGGCGGCCATATCGCGGAGTTCTACCTCGAGCGTAAGAAGGACAAGGGCGTCGTCGGAAACATCTACAAGGGTCGCGTTGTCCGGGTGCTCCCGGGCATGCAGGCGGCCTTCGTGGACATCGGGTTGGAGAAGGCCGCCTTCCTGTACGTCAGCGACGTCGTCTACGACCCGGACTTCGCCCGCGCGCAGTTCGAGTTGACCGAGGGCGAGCACGAGGACGCCCCGGAAGTCCCCACCGAATCCGAAGCCGACGCCGTGGAGTTCGCGGCCGCCAACGTCCCGGACGCCACGCACGCGCTGCCCGCCGGCACGGAAGCCCCCGCGGCTGCTCCGGAGCCGGTGCTGGCGCACGACGGCGCGCTGGCGCTGGACGTCCAGGCCCAGGCCGCCCCGGCCGTGGAGTCGTCGCCCGAGGCCGTGAAGCCGGCGCCGGAGGCCGCCCCGGCCCCGCAGGAGGCCCAGGCGCCGACCGAGCCGACCGAGCCCGCGGCTCCCGTGGCCGTCATCGCGGAGACCCCGGCCGAGGGTGCCACCCCGGAGTCCCCGGTCGAGGTGTCCACCGCCGCCGTGGCGGTGCCGCTGACGGAGAACGGCACGCCTGCGGCGGAAGCCCCCGCGGTCGTGCAGGAGACGCCCGCGGAGAGCGCCACCGTCGCCGCCGCCGAGTCCGGCGTGCCGCCCACGACGGAGGGCAGCGCCGCCGAGCCGCCGCCGCACGCGTCCGCCCTGGGGGAGATCATCCCCTCCCCCGCCGCCGACGCCCGTCCCGCCGAGGTCTCCGGCGAGCGCCGCACGCCGCGTGAGGCGCGCGAGGCCCGCGAGCCGCGCAACCGGGAGGGCCGCGAGAAGGACAAGGACAAGCGCCGCCAGGAGCAGCCCCGCCGCGAGAAGCGCGACGAGGAGAAGGAGAAGCCCAAGCAGCGCAAGACGGACAAGATTGAAGACCTGCTGAAGGTGGGCCAGGAGGTGGTGGTCCAGATTTCCAAGGACCCCATCGGCACGAAGGGCGCGCGGCTCACCTCGCACATCTCCATCCCCGGCCGTCACCTGGTGTTCATGCCCACGGTGGACCACGTGGGCATCAGCCGCCGCATCTCCAACGAGAAGGAGCGCCGCCGGCTGCGCGAAATCGTGGACCGGCTGCGCCCGCCCGGCACGGGCTTCATCGTGCGCACCGTGGCGGAGAACGTTCCCCAGGAGAAGCTGGAGAGCGACATCCGGTTCCTCATCGAGGTGTGGAACCAGGTGGTGCGCCGCAACGAGAAGCGCGGCGGACCGGGCCTGCTGCACCCGGACCTGGACCTCATCCTGCGCGCCACGCGCGACCTGTTCGCCCACGACGTGGAGAAGCTCGTCGTGGACGACGCGGAGGAGTACGAGCGCATCCAGGGCTTCGTCACCGCGCAGGACCCGGCCCTGCGCGACCGCGTGGTGCTGCACGAGACGGACGAGCCCGTCTTCGACGCCTACGGCATCGAGCAGGAGCTGCAGCGCGCCACCCAGCGCAAGGTGTGGCTGAAGAGCGGCGGCTACCTGATCATCGACCAGGCGGAGGCGCTCACCGCCATCGACGTCAACTCGGGCCGCTACGTCGGCAAGAAGAGCCTCGAGGAGACCATCACCAAGATCAACGTCGAGGCGGCCAAGGAGATCGTCTACCAGCTCCGGCTGCGCAACATCGGCGGCATCATCATCTGCGACTTCATCGACATGGAGAAGGCGCAGAACCGCGACAAGGTCTTCAAGTCGCTGCAGGAGGCGCTGGGCCGGGACAAGGCCAAGACGAACGTGCTGCGCATCTCCGAGCTGGGCCTGGTGGAGATGACGCGCAAGCGCGTGCGCGAGTCCATTGGTCGCGTGCTGCACGAGGACTGCCCGTACTGCGACGGCAAGGGCTTCGTGAAGACGGCCACCACGGTCGCGTACGAAATCTTCCGGGAGATCCGCCGCGAGGCGCCGGGCTACAAGGACTCCACGCTCGTCATCAACTGCAACGCGGAGGTCGCGCGGCTCTTGCAGGGTGAGGAGCGCAACGAGCTGCGGCACCTGATGGACCGGTACAACAAGTCCATCCAGGTGAAGGCGCAGCAGAACTACCACCGCGAGCAGTACGACATCTACGGCCGGTCGGCCACGGGCCCCGAGCACAAGGTGGCCTCGTCGCCGGGCTCCGGTGACGGCGAGCTGGCGATGCAGCAGCGCCGCCCGGATAGCAATTACGGCGGCGGCGGCCGTCAGGACCAGGGCCGCCGGGGCGGTGGCCGGGACCGCGACCGTGAGCGCGGCGGCGGTGAGAGCCGCGGCGGCGGTGAGAATCGTGGTGGCGAGCGCGGCGGGGAACGCGGAGGCGAGCGCGGCGGCGGTGACCGTCGCGAGGGCCGCCGTCCCGAGCGCGGCGAGCGCGGCGGTGACCGCAACCGGGACCGTGGTGAGCGTCGCGGCGGTGGCGAGGGCCGTGGCGGCGAAGGCCGTGGTGGAGAGCGGTCCGAGCGCGGAGGCGGCTCCGGCGGTGGCCACAACGGCGGCGGCAATGGTGGCAATGGCGGCGGCGCGCCTCCCGCGGCGTCCGGCGGGGGCTCGTCCGAGCCGTCCGGCGGGAGCAGCGAAGGCTGAGCGCTGAAGCGACACCGGGCCCTTGAGTCCGGACCGTGAGTGACCGCGAAGGCCCGGTGGGTGCATCCCGCCGGGCCTTCTGCTTTGGAGCTGGAACACGGCCTCCCGCATGGTGACCGGACAGGCGGCCAGGGCCCGTGCATGTGCTGACAACGTCCGCTCGGGTGGGGTGGGAGGGCTGGTTCAGCGGGGTGGGGTTTGGCTACGGTGGCACTTCCACGCCGGGGGTGTCGTCGAGTCCCTGGCCCATCTGAATCACCTGGGATGAACCGCTCGCCTTCGCGCCTTCGCACGCTCGTGGACTCCCGCGCCCTGGCCGCACCGGGCTGGAAGCGCACCCGGAGGGAGTCTTGAGGCTCCGGAAGCTGTCCTGGCGCGTGCGGCGCTCGCTGGTGCGGGCACGGGCCTGGGCAATCCAGACAGCGGCCCGCGTGTGGGCGCCCATCGGGGCCACGTCAGCGGGCCGCTTCGCGGCGGACATCTTCTTCGCGGGGCGCACCGTGGCGCGCGGCTTCATGGGCGAGAACCTGCGCCTGCGCGCCGCCGCGCTCACGTACATCAGCATGTTCTCGCTGGTGCCGCTGCTGACCGTGGGCATCGTGCTCTTGCGCACGCTCCACCAGGAGCAGTTCCAGCGGAAGCTGCGCTTCGTCATCTCCGAGGTGCTGGCGCCGGGGGTCAGCGAGGAGTCCGCCACCCTGCTCGACCGGTTCCTGCATCCGGGCGACTCCATCGCGGTGGGCAGCGTGGGCTTCCTCGCGGTGCTGTTGTCCGCGGGCTCGCTGCTGCGCCACATCGACGGCGCGGTGAACGAGCTGTGGGGCATCCGGCGCCAGCGCCCGTGGCTGACGCGCCTGTCCATCTACGCGGGCCTGCTGCTGCTGGGGCCCATCTTCCTGGCCATCTCCTTCTCCGGCACGGGCCGCGTCCGCGTGCTCCTGCAGACGTACGCGCCCTCCGCTCCGTTCTTCATCGGGGTGGGCACCATGCTCATCGCCATGGGCAGCCTGACGCTGCTGTACCTCTGGACGCCCTACGCCCATGTGCGCGTGCGCTCGGCGCTGGCGGGCGGACTGGTGGCCGGCCTGGGCTGGATGCTGGCGAAGCAGGTGTACGCCGAGTTCGCCGCGCGCAGCTTCCTCTACAACCCCCTCTACGCGTCGCTGGGCGCCCTGCCCCTGTTCCTCGCCTGGGTGTACGTGAGCTGGCTGGTGATGCTGTTCGGCGCCCGGCTGTCCTACGCCGTGGAGCACGTCTCCTTCCGCGACTCGCTCTTCGCGTTCGGCAGCCACCCGCGCGCGCACGAGCTGGTGGGCGCGCGCGTCGCCCAGGACGTCACCCTGTGCTGGGTGGATGGCGCCACCCCGCCCCTGCCCCGGGAGCTGGCCACGCGGCTGCGCGTGCCGGAGTCGCTGGTGCACGAGGTGGTGGACCGCATGGTGGAGGCCCGCCTGCTGGAGCGGGGACGGCGGGGCGGCCTGCGTCCCACGCGAGACCCCGCCGACATCACGCTCGCCGACACCACGCTCGCCGTGCACGGCGTGATGATCACCGGCGGCCCCGAGACCTGGACGGGCCCCAAGGCCCCGGGCTTCGAACAGTTCGAACCCCTGTTCCAGGCGGCCGACTGTGCCGGGGTCGACCTGCTGCGCCGCACCCGATGGCTGGACCTGGTGACGCCGCTGCGCCCGGGGCTGCTCGCCCCGCCCGCCCCCGAGGCCCCCAAGGCAGCGGCCAGCGGCGGAAATCCGTAACGTTTATAGAGGGTTGGAAGCCCACCCGGCTTGCAAGGAGGAGGTGTTCTGTTATGTATTCGGGACTCGACCACGGGCCAGAGAGCCCTGTCACCAAGGGGTCACGGGGTTTGCGGGAGCGTCCGATGCTCAAGTCCGATCTGATCAACATCCTCGTTGCCAAACGAGGCGTGACCCAGAAGCAGGCGGAGGCGACCATCGAGACGATTTTCGAGTCGATGAAGGACGCCCTCTGCCGCGGGGAGAACATCGAGATCCGCGGGCTTGGCGCCTTCCACGTGAAGAACTACCAGGGCTACCAGGGCCGCAACCCGAAGACGGGCCAGGTCATCCCGGTGAAGCCCAAGCGCGGCCTGCTCTTCCGCACGGGCAAGGAGCTGCGCGACCGGGTCAACCGCCCCGCGCCGCTGCAGGCCCAGTCGGACCTGCCGCCCTCCTCCGAGTTCAAGGGCAGCAGCGGCACCGGCACCCTCTAGGCCTCACCGCCCCACGGCGACCGGCGACAGCCGGCCGATGGGGCGAATCTGCAGGTCTCCGTCCAGCTCGCCGTAGGTGAGCACCGCCACGTCTGGGAACGGGCCTTCGCACAGCTTGCGCAGCGGACGGCGGATGTCCGGGGCCGCGAGCACCACCGCCCGGCCGCCGTTGGCGATGACCCGCACCCCTTCCAGAATCTCCATGATGCGCTCCGGCTCCGGCGCGAGCCCTCGGGGACCGCTGGCGCGCAGCACCTCCTCCACTTCTGGATCCACGAGGTACGCGTACAGCGGGCCCGTGGGCGCGAACTGGTGGCTCAGGTAGCGGTGCAGGGCCTGACGGCAGCGCTCGGCCAGGGCCGTGGCGTCGCCTTCCGTGGTGGGCGCCACGAGCGCCTCCAGGATGGCGCGCAGGTCGCGGATGCTCACCTGTTCCTGCACGAGCCGCCGCAGCACGTCCACCAGCAGCGGCAGCGGCACCTTCTGCAGCGCTTCCTTCACCAGCACGGGCGACTGGGCCTCCAGCCCCTCCAGCAGTCCCTGCACCTCCTGGAGTCCCAGCAGCGCGGCGGCGCGCAGGCGCAGCACGGCCCGCAGGTGGTCCGCGATGAGCTCCGAGGGCTTGCGCACCGGCACCTGGGCCAGCTCCAGCCGCGAGCGGGCGCCCTCCCCCACGCGGCTGATGGGCCGCCCGCTGGCGGGCTCCACCGACGCCTCCGCCTGGACCTCCAGGAAGGCCAGCTCACCCGGAGGAACGAGCGCGTACAGGGCGCCGGGCTGCACCACGCCGCCACCTGCGGGCACCTCGTCCAGGAGGATGCGGTACTCGCCGGGGCCCAGGTAGGCGGCGTGGGTCCGCACCCGGATGCCAGGGATGCGCACGCCCAGTTCGAAGAACAGCTCGTCGCGCACGGCGTTCAGCACCGTGTGCACGAAGGCGCCTCCGTCCGCCTCCGCGAGCGGCGTCAGCTGCGCGGACAGGTCCAGCGTGAGCGGCGTCACCCCGACCGGAGCCTTCGCGCTCTCCGGCGGCTTGCCAGCGGCTCCAGCGGGCACCGCGGCCTCCGAGGAGGCGCCATCCTTCGCCAGTGACTTCTCCGGCGCCTGGCCCTTGCGCCGCAGCGCATACCCGAGCCCGCCCAGGCCCGCCGCCAGCGAGAGGAAGGTCAGGTGCGGCATGCCCGGCATCAAGGCCAGCGCGACGCACAGGCCCGCGACGGTGGTCAGCGTGCGGAAGTCACCGAAGAACTGGGAGCCGATCTCCGCCCCGAGCGAGTCTTCTTCCTTCTCCGATGCCACCCGCGTGACGACGAGACCCGCGGCCACCGCGATGCACAGCGAAGGTATCTGGGACACGAGCCCGTCGCCGATGGCGATGAGCGCGAAGGTGGCGGCGGCCTCGGAGAAGGACTGGCCGTTCTGCAACACGCCGATGAGGGTGCCGCCCAGCAGGTTCACCGCGACGATGACCAGGCCCGCGATGACATCCCCCTTCACGAACTTCATCGCGCCGTCCATGGCACCGAACATCTGGGATTCGCGCTCCAGGTCGCGCCGCCTGCGCCGGGCCTGGGTCTGGTCGATGGCGCCCGCGCGCAGGTCCGCGTCGATGGACATCTGCTTGCCGGGCATGGCGTCCAGCGTGAAGCGGGCGGACACCTCCGCCACCCGCTCGGCGCCCTTGGTCACCACCAGCAACTGCACCAGCGTGAGGATGGCGAACACCACCGCGCCCACCACGTAGTCGCCTCGCACCACGAACTCGCCGAAGGCCTGGATGACCTCGCCCGCGTGGCCCTCGGAGAGCGCCAGCCGCGTGGACGACACGTTGAGCGACAGCCGGAACAGCGTGGTGAACAGCAGCAACGTGGGGAACGACGTCACCCGCAGCGCGTCCTTCGCGTTCAGCGCCGCGACCAGCAGCGCCACCGCCGCGGCCAGGTTCACCGCGAGCCCCATGTCGAGGAGCCACGCCGGCAGCGGGATGATGAGCGCCCCCAGCACCGCCGCCATCGCCACCGCGAGCATGACGTCCGAGGACTGACGGGCCTTCAGCAAGACCTTCAGGAATGGGGGCATCATGTCTGTCTCCGTGGACGGTCGTCCGGCTCGCGAAGCTCCATCGCGGTCCGCAACACGACGGCCGCCGCCTGGTACAGCTCCTCGGGGATGGACTCTCCGACGTCGAAGTGGATGAGGCTGCGGGCCAGCGGCACGTCCCGGACCACGGGGATGCCCTGCTGGCGCGCCTCCTCCTTGAGCGCGAGCGCGTCCTGCTCGCGGCCCTTGGCCACGAGATAGGGCGCGTCGCATTCGCCCGCGTCGTAGCGGAGCGCGACCGCGATGTGCGTGGGGTTGACGATCACGGCGGTGGCCTTCTGCACTCCACGTGCCGGGCCACCCTGCGCCAGTTGGCGATGCAGGGCGCGCCGTTGTCCCTTGTGGCGTGGGTCGCCCTCGCTCTCCTTGTGCTCCCGTTTGACCTCTTCGCGGGTCATCATCAGCTCGCGCCGGTGGCTGCGACGGGCGAGCGCGTAGTCCACGGCACCGCACCCCAGCACCACCCACGCCAGTCGCGTCACCAGCTCCGCCAGCCGGCCAACCAGAAACTCCATTCCCCGGGTTCCATCGAGCCACGCGGTCCGCAAGGCATCGGGGCCGACCGCCTCCACCTCGTTCCAGACGATGAGACCCAGCAGTGCCGCCACGAGCAGCGCCTTGCCCAGCTCGACCAACGGCTTGACGCTGAAGAGGCGCTTGAGGCCCGCGGCCGGGTTGATGCGCTCGAGCTTCGGCGCGGCATGGCGAGCGTCCATTTCAAAGCCCACGGTGGCCACGGAGACCGCCAGCGAGGCCACGAGCGCTCCGCCCAAGGCAGGGCCGCACAGCCGGGCGGCGACCCAGGCTCCCTCCTCCCATGCGCCAGCGGCGGTCTGTTCCAGCATCAACCGCGCGGTCCAGTCCTTCAGCCGGGCAAAGCCCTCTGGCGCGAACGCGGTGAAGCCCAGCAGCCCGCCCAGCGTCGTCGCGCTGGAGGTCAACATCCGGCTGCGCGGCAGCTGGCCCTTGCGCCGGGCCTCCCGCATCCGTTTCGCGGTGGGCTGCTCCGTCTTCTCGCCGCTCATCGGGAGACCTCTCCCAGCAGCGCCAACGCGCCCTCCGTCGAGGCCACGCCCGCGAGCAGCCGCTCACACAGCAGGCCCACGCCCAGCCACAGCAGCGCGCCACCTCCGAGGATGCGCAGCGGAGCCCCCAGTTCCTGGAGGTTCACCTGGGCCGCGGCCCTCGAGACCATGCCCAGGAAGCAGTCCACCGCGAGCGAGGCAGCCGCCACCGGGGCGCCCACCGCGAGTCCCGTGGCCATGGCGCCGCCCACCATCACCACCACGTGCAGGGCCGAGGCCTCCGTGGGCACGAAGGCCCCCAGTTGCACCACCCCGAAGCCGCGCAGCAGGGCGGAGAGCACCACGGGAAACAGCGCGCCCGACACCACCCTCGCCACCAGCAGGTGGTACAGCGCGTCTCCCGTGGCCGACTCGCGGCTCCCCGCCTGCGGCAGACTCGCCTCCGCGGAGGTTCCCCGGAACAGGTCGATGAACCGGCCGCCCATCCTCGCCGCGTCGAAGGGCAGCGCGGCCACGAGCCCCACGGAGACGCCGTAGGCCAGCTCACGCACCACGAGCGCCGCCATCACCACCGGCGTCTCCACCGTGCCACTGAACTCCACGCCTGCCTCGACGTGCAGGAAGAGCGAGAGCGCGAGCACCAGGCCCAACCGGACCGTCGTCGGCGCGGCCTGGCCTCCCAGCAATGGACAGAGGAACGCGATGGGCACGAGCCTCGCCGCGCACAGTGCCACCGCGACCACGTGCGGTCCCAGGGCGAGGAGCTGTTCGCCCAACGCTTCGGGATTCACAGCGCCACGTCCGCGATGAGCATGAGGAGCTGTTGGGTGAAGCGAGTGAGCTGTCCGGCGATCCACGGCCCCGCCAGCACGAGGGACAGCACCGCCGCGCACAGCTTGGGCACCACCGACAGCGTGCTCTCCTGCAACTGGGTCGTTGCCTGGAAGAGGCTCATCAGGAAGCCCACCAGCAGGCTCGCGCCAATGGGCGGCAGCGAGGCGAGCACCATCAACAGCAGGGCTTCACGCCCCAGGGTGAGCAGGACGTCCTGGGTCATGGCGTCACCGGTAGCCGAGGATGAGTCCCCGCGCGAGCAGGGCCCAGCCATCCACGGCGACGAAGAGGAGGATCTTGAAGGGCAGGCTCACCTGGCCCGGCGACAACGTCTGCATGCCCAACGCGAGCAGCACGTTGGCGATGACCATGTCGAGCACCAGGAAGGGCAGGAAGACGATGAAGCCAATCTGGAAGGCCTCCTTCAGCTCGGTGATGACGAAGGCCGGGATGACGACGAACAGGTCGGTCTCCTGCACCTGCTCGGATTCCTCTGGAGGACGCAGCTCACGAGCCAGGTCCACGAAGCGGGCCCGCTCCTCTGGGCCTCCATGCTTCATGAGGAAGGCGCGCAGGGGCTCCGTCACCTGCTTCGCGGCGGAGAGGACCTGCGCTCCGGAATGCACCTCGTCGTACGCCGCCTGTCCCGCGTCGTACATGCGCTCCATCACCGGCGCCATGATGTGCCCCGTCAGCACCACCGCGAGCCCCGTGAGCACCACCGTCGGCGGTGCCTGCTGCGTACCCATCGCCGAGCGGGCCAGGGAGAGCACCACGGCGATCTTCGAGAAGCTCGTCAGCATCAGCACCGCGAACGGCAGGAGCGACAGGAGCGCGAGCATCCCCATCATCGCCAGCGGACTGCCGGCATAGGACGCCTGCGACAGGGACTGCTCCGCGGCGAATGCGCTCATGGGCAGGAACACGCCGCATCCGAATCCGAGGACTTTCATCCCCCACCCCGCTTCCGGAGTGCGCCGCACGCCGTCTTCGTCGGTCGCGCACGGGGGAAGAGCACCGTGGGCTCCAGTTCCAGGTCGAACCGGGACTTCACCGTCGGCCTGGGCGTGGCGCCGGGCAGGACCGCCATGGTCCGGGTCTCATGGATCTCCGCGAAGGTGTCGCCGTAGGCCACGAGGTACCGCCGTCCATCCGCCTCCACGAGCGCGAGGCCACAGCGCTGTGAAAGCCCCGTTCGCGAGACGATGCTCAGGGGCTCCGGAGCGGTTGCGTCGGCACTCCCGGCCATGCCTCCCTTGCGCAGAAACACCCAGCCCAGCCCGGCGAGCGCCGTCGCGCCGATCAACAGGCGCGAGGTCCCTACCAACGACAGTCCCCCCAGGGGCGCGAGCGTCGCCAGTCCCACGAGCAGGGCCGACGCGAACAGCAGCCTTCCGCGTGGAGAGAACGAGGACAGCAGCGTGTTCACGGGTGCGCTCACGGCAGCAACGCCAGGATGCGGGCGCCCACTTCGCCTTCGATCTCCACCAACTCCGCACGCGCGACCACGCGGTCGCCCACGCGCAGCAGCACCGGGCTGCTCGCGTTCACGTGCAGGGGCAGCAAAGTGCCCGGCTTCAGCGCCGCCAGTTCCGCCAGGGGCAACATCAACCGCGTCAGCTCGATCTCCACATCCACCGGGAGCGGCGGCATCGCCTCGCTCCGCTTGTTCGTCGCCACCATGTCCGACTCCTGTCGGGCCGCGCGCGAGTGCACGCTCCCTGTCGAAAAACCTTCCGCGAGAAACTCGCCCCGGAGCGCGAAGCCCCGGGTGATCAGCTGTCCCTGTCCCTCCACCCGGCCGTCCCTGAGACGCACGCCCTCGAAGAGCACGACGTCTCCCGCGGCCAGCGCATCCACCGCCGAGGCCTGCAATGGACTGCGTCCCATGAGGCAGCGCGCGGGGATCGATGCCGCCAGCACCTGGGGCGCGGTCGCGCCTCCTGGCTCCAGGGGCAGCTCCTGAAACGCGGTCTGCACGGCACGGGCGGGCAGGAGCACCCGGCCGCCGACCGTCGCTCCGTCCACCGTTGCCGTCAGCAACACCGCCACATAGGGCTGCCGCGTATCGACTCGTGTCAGCACGTCACCGCGCCGCATCGACACCGCGGACAAGCGGGGCCCCAGCCTTCGCACCCATTCGCCTTGCCCGCGCATCGCGGCCAGCGTGGACAGCAGCAGGTACACCAGCGTGGACTCTTCCAACCGGGTCAGCTCCGCCACGGGAGCCGGCCGCAGTCCCGTCCCCGCCAGCCTCGCCAGCGCCGCGAAGACCAGCGGCACCTCCAGCTCCACGATGGCGGTGCCCCCCACCGCCGACAGCTCCACCAGCGCGAACACCATTCCCACCGCCAGCTCGCGCTCCGGCTGGACCGCCGCCGGCACCAGGTGCCCCTCCACCTTCACCGCCGCGCCCAGGTCCCGCGACAGCGCCGCGCCCACGTCGCGCAGGAGCTCCGCGCCCCAACGCCCCACCTGGGGCCGCTGCCCCAACACCAGATGGGCTCGCGTCAGCCGCCGCGCTCCCGGGCGGAACGGACGCGTGGGCTTCTTCACGGCGCTGGGGGTCCTGACTGGATTCGTTTGCATCCGGAGCTCCGGGACGGCGATGGGACACACGTCCCCTGTGCACGGCCATGGCCAGGGCGCCGGCTCGTGGAATCAGGGTGTTGGCAGGGGTGGAGGTCCGTCTTCGGGATGGCCCTCCACGCCCGAGGACGCTCAGCGCAGGGCTTCGCGGATGCGCCGCTCCGCCAGGGCGGTCAGGGCCGGTGCGGCATCCGCTCGCGATTCGGCCCCCTCCCACTGGGGAAACCGGCTGCGGTGGTACGGCGGAAGGCCTCGAAAGGCTTCCTGACGCAGGGCTTCGGGCGCTGTCTCCAGGAAGAGGGCCAACCGGTTCGCACCGTCCGCCCGCTCGCCGAACTCCACCGCCACCTTGGCCTGCCGCTGGGCGGAGGGCATGGCGGCGAAGCGCTCCAGGTGGCGCAGCGCCCTGCCCGCTTCGGCATCCACCAGGCCCCCCAGCAGTTCCGCGGCACGCTCCCGCGCCAGGACGCAGACGACCAGCGCGATGCGTTCCAGAGGCAGGGACAACGCGGGCAGCGTGACCTCCGCGACCGGGGCCCGCGGTGCTTCCATCCTCGAGGGCAGGAGCTTCCGGGCCTTGCGTAGCACCCGTCCCACGCGTGTGACGTCCATGGCGTGCTCAGGCCAGCTTGCGCGTGGAGCCCGGGGTCACCACCGGCCGCGCGGGCGTGGGCGGGGCAGGCGGCGCCGCGGGGGGCTGCTCCGCCAGGGCCCGGTAGTGCTTCCAGCGCAGCGTCGTCCAGACGAGCGCTCCGGACAGCCCCGTCACCAGCACCCCCAGCAGGGCGAGCACCACACGCAGCCGCAGCGGGACGGGTCCGCCCTTTGGTGACGGCGCCTCCACGTGCGTCGTCACCTCGTCCACCAGCAGCGAGACTGCCTCCGGTGACAGCCCCTCCACGCCTCCCGCGATGAGCTCACGCAGCATGTCCGCCGACTTGCGGACGCGCGTCGCACCGCCGGGCGCCGTGCGCAGCATGGCCGACGCCTTCGAGGGCGCGGAAGCCTGTCCTGGCCTCGGCGGCGGTGGCACCACCAGGTGCACGCGCGCCAGCAGCACGCCGTCCACCGTCTGGAGTGTCTTCTCCAGCTCCCGCTCCATCCCCCGGACGCGGCAGACCTGCTCCTCCAGCGGCGAGCGCACGAGCCCGCTTCCGCCAAACACGTCGCAGCCCGTCTCCGCCGCGAGCCGGGGCAGCCCCAGCTCCGCCAGGATGCGCACCGCGTCCGAGGACTGCGCGTCCGTCACCTCGATGGCCCAGGTGGGTTTCTTGCCCGGCTCGGGCACCTTGCGCGCGTCGAGCCCCCGCTCGACGAGCACCGTCTGCAGCTCATTGGCCTGACGCTCGTCGAGGCCGTGCTGGATGCGCTCCCGGCACGCCGAAGCGCCCAGGAGCAGGAGGAGACAGAGACAACGAAGGGGAGCGGAACGCATGGAAGGAAAGGACTCCTCACACCTGGGTCTGGAGGACCTGCTTGACGCCGCCGGTGGCCTTCTCGACGACCTTGCCGGCGAGATCGAGCTCCTGACTGGCGCGGTAGACGTGGGCCTGGAGCGCGAGCAACTCCGAGGGACTGAACGTGCGGCCGGACTCGGCGAGCTTCAGGATGTGGTCCAGCCGCTGCTGCGCCTGCCCCACCCGGTCCAACATCTCCACCGCCTGCTGACTGCGCGCGGCCTGGGCCGAATCCACGCGGCTCCCCGGCTTCACCTCCGCGCAGCCTGCCTTCGCTCGCTCCACGCCGTCCGCCCGCGACGTGCCGGCGGTGGCCTCGGTGGGCGTGCGCACCGGCTTCGGCGGGCCCTCCGTCGTCACCGGCACGGGGCGCGACTGGGGCGTACGCACGCCCTCCAGCACCTTGTTGAACGTCTCCCTGCCGGACTCCACCGCGGGCGAAGGGCCCGCTCCGCCCACGGCTCCCAACTTGTCGATGGCCATCGCGAACGCGCCTCAGCGGATGTTGTTGATGGCGGCCTTCGCCGAGTCGTGGCGGACCTTCATGATGTTGGAGATGGCGTTGTGTTCGCGGCTCTCCTTCTGCATCGCGTTCTGGAGAGCCACATAGGCCATGTTGAACTTCTGGCCATCCGCGGCCATCAGCTTCTGCGCCTCCAGCAGGTCCCACGCGTCCCCCTGCCCCGTCGCCGCGCTCCCCGTCGAAGCCGTCGTCCCCGCCGTGCTCGCGCGCGCCGACATCGCGGTGGCGCCTCCCGTCGCCGGCACCGACGACACCGCCTCGGCCGGCACCGCCGCGGACACCGTGCCGCTCAGCGTGGACACCACAGCGCTGGAGATGGGCCCTGACGGCAACATGCCGCCCACGAGCCCCGCGCCCGTGCGCACCACCTCGCGCGCCGCCCGCGCCAGCGTGGGGCCGAACTCCGTCTTCGGCGTCTGGCGCGCGATGGACGGGGCGATGCTCAACGACGGGATGCGACGGTCTTCCAAGGGGTGCCTCCGGCAGGGATTCGCCGGGGCTGCCTTCCATCGTCCGTGCCAGGGGCCAACCCCTTGAAACGACAGGGGCGAGCTCCGTTACCTCCGCGCCAGGCGTCTCCGCGGAGCGGGCGCCACGTCCACGGCGCGGGACGGCGGCGGAAAACCCGAAAACTTGCCACCGCTCCAACCTGCTTCACAGTTGTCGCGTCCTGTCGCACCCGAAGGTGAGCCCCCGATGATGAACCCCTCCAATGGTCCCCGTCCGAACGAGCGCGAGCGCTACCACCCGCGCGTCGAAGCCCGGCTCCAGGTGAAGGTGCTCCTGTCGGGCCGCACCGTGACGGCTCAGGCGCGCGACATCTCCATGAACGGCCTGTTCCTCCAGGCCCACCCGGCGGACTCGCAGCGCGCGCTCACCATCGCCCTGCCGCTGCCGGGCGACCGGGAGCTCGTCACCATGTGCACCATCCGCCGCCGGGAAGTGGACGGCGTCGCGCTGGAGTTCGGCGAGCTGGACTGGGACGACCTCATCGCCCTGGCCCGGTTCCTCCACCCCCACCTGCCGTAAGGCCTTCCGGTGGAGCGTCAGTCCGCGGCCGAGCGGGCCGCGCGCAGCCGCTCCACCAGGTCCATCAGCTCCGCGCCGCGGAAGGGCTTGTGGATGTAGCCGTCCGCGCCCGCCTGCGTCGCGCTCTCCACGTCCGCCTTCTTCGCCTTCCCGGTGAGCATGTAGAGCGGCACCTTCGCCGTGGCCGGGTCGCTCTTCAGGATGCGGCACACGGAGACGCCGTCCAGCTGCGGCAGCACCACGTCCATCAGGATGAGGTGGAAGTCGCGGTCGCGGGCCAGCTTCAGGCCTTCGATGCCATTGGCCGCGCAGACCACGTCCACCGCGCCGTCGCTCAACATGGAGCGAACCAGCTCGCGGATGACGGGCTCGTCCTCGACGAGCAGGATGTGGAAGGGCGCTTGCGCGTTGCCAGCCATGATTCCTCGGGGCCCCTCGTAGGCCATTGCCCTGGCGACGTCCAGCGAAGCGACGCCTCCCGGTAGCCCCTCTGTACGAAAGCGGTCCCCTGTCGGTTTTCCCCGACGGAGGGGTCGCTCCGGCCCCTCCTAGATTTCGGAGACGCCGTCGCGCTCGGCCCAGCCCTCCAGGCCGTTGGGCAGGCGGATGCGGACGTACTTCCCCGTCTCATCCAGCAGCTGCACCTTCAGGCCAGCGTGCACCTCGAAGAGCGAGCGCCCTTCCGAGCGAGGCAGCTCCCTCGCCACCAGCGTGGGCGCCAGCACCACGGCCTCGTGCACGTTCTGATGGACCCAGATGTGCGCACCCAGGAGCAGCGCCGCCGGCACCGCCGCCGTGAGGCAGAGGCCCGCCACCACCGCCACCGCCGTGCGCCGCATCGAGGGGAAGGCGCGCCGGAAGAGCAGCAGCGCGAAGCCCACCAGCCACGCGACGAAGAAGACCCAGGCCACGGCCGCGCCGTCCGTCGCGGCCGCCAGCCGGGGGAGGAAGGCCTCGTCCGCGGCGGCGCCCACGACCTTGTCCACCTGCCGCGCCCGCGCCAGGGCCAGGTTGGCCTCCAGGTCCTCGGCGCGTCCGCCCTGCTTCCGGGCCTGCTCCAGCGCCAGCACCGCGCGGCCCAGGTCGCCCCGGGCCAGGTGCGTGGTGCCCAGGTTGTAGAGCACGTCGGGGCCGCCGAAGCCGTGGGCGATGAGCTTCTCGTACTGGGCCTGCGCGGTGGCGTAGTCCTCACGGCCATACGCGTCGTTGGCCTGCTGGAAGACGGCCTCCGCTTCCTCGGCGGTGTAGTAGCCCTGCGTCGCCGCGTCGCTCATCACGCCCAGCCTTCCATCACCGCCGCCGCGGTCGCCAGCACCTTGCGCCGCTCACCCGGCTCCACCCCGCCGCCATAGCGGCCCAGGTCGCACGCCTCCAGCACGAAGAGCACGCGCGCGCGCCGCTCCGCGTCCACGCCCGCCGCCGCCAGCTTCTCCCCGAGCGCCTCGCGCGTCAGCCCGCCGACGGGGAAGCCCAGCTGGGCCTCCAGGAAGCCGACCATCGCCCGCTCCACCTCCACGTAGAACGCGCCCGAGTCCGAGCCCGCCTTGAGCTTCTCCGCCTCCGCCAGTCGCTTGCGCGCGGCCTTCGCCTGCTGACGGCCCCGGCCCGCTTCGGAGCGCGTGGCCAACCGGCCGCGCATGCCTCCCGCGAACGCCACGCCCGCCAGCAGGCCCAGCGGCGCCAGCACGCCCGCGAGGAAGAAGGGCCGCATCCACACGGGCTGAGACGGCCCCACGAAGTGGGCCCGGGCGCGCACCGGACGCAGGCCGCCGGTGGTGAGCACGTTCTTCTGCTCATTGGCCGCGTCCGCCACCTGCGAGGGCGTCATCGCCGACGGCAGCGAGGACACGCCGCCCGCTCCCGCCTCCACGGTGATGGTCACGGGGTCCGTGCGCGCCGTTTCATACTGGCGCCGCGACGGGTCGAAGTACGGGAAGCGCAGTTCCGGCAGCGTGAAGGTGCCCGTGCGCTGCGGCATCACCAGGTACTCCACCACGCGGCGGCCCTGGATGCGGTTGCGGTTGGGCGTGAGCCGGTCCGTCGTCGTCGGCTCGTAGACTTTCAGCGCGGCCGGGCCGGTGAGCTTCGGCGGGGTGACGTTCTTCACGTTGCCCTGCCCCTCCAGGATGACCTTCACCGTGATGGGCTGCCCCAGCTCCACGCGCGTCTGCGACACGTCCAGCGACATGCGCCACGAGCCCACGTTCGCGTTGGACATGTTCGGCGGCGCGCCGTTCGGCAATGGCCGCACCTTCACCTTCAAGCCGTTGGAGACGCGGTGCACGCGGTGGCCCGCGAAGAGGAAGCCCGTGGTGATGTCCGCCTCCGCCGGGGTGATCAGCAGCGTGCCGGACTTCACCGGGAACAGCGCGCGGCGGCGCAGCAGGTAGGCGCGGTACGGGATGCCGTCCACCACCTTCTGCTCGCCCGTGAGCTGCGTGGGGCTCTCCACCTCTTCGGTCCAGAAGCCCTCCAGCTTGGGCATCGTCACCGCGTCCACGCTGGACAGGTCCACGCGCGAGTAGATGTAGAGCGACAGCGTGGCCTGCTCGCCCACGTAGAGGTCGTCGCGGTCCAGGCTCGCGCGCAGGAACAGGTCCGAGTCCCCGCGCGGAATCACCGGCTCGTCGTCCCGCAGGTCCGAGTCGTCGTCCCCGAACGGGTCCGGCATGTTGCGGAAGTTGCGGAACGGATCCGGCAACTGCGGCCGGCCGCCCTGCTGCGCCTGGGGCGCGTTGCCCACGCGGCCTTCGCGCACGGTCAACTGCACGGCGTCCGTGCGGTAGGTGCGGCCTCCCGCGGTGAGCGTGGCGGGCGGAAGGGTGAGCTTGCCCGCGCGCAACGGGCGCATCAGCAGTTCGTGGCGGGTGATGTCCTGGATGACGGCGGGGCCGCCACCGGACAACGAGATGGAACGCTGGCTGCCGCGCGACGAGGAGAGCACCTCGAAGTCGTTGGACTGGGGCAGGCGCAGCTGGGCGTTGGACGGTGCGTCCACCATCACCACGGTGAGCTTGAAGGTGTCATCGGTGCCCACCTCGGTGCGGTCCACCGTCTGGTAGAATTCAATGTCCGCCGCCCACGCCGGCGCCGTGGCCAGGAGGGCGAGCACGGCGAGCAGCGCCGTGCGCCCGCTACCAGTCCTTCTCATTGGGCTTCCTCTGCTTCTTCTTCTGCTGGAAACGCCAGAGCTGGAGATTCTTCTCGTTCTGCTTCATCGCATCCAGCAGGCGCTCGGCCTCCTGCCGGTCGACGTCGCCCGGCGAACTTCCGCCGTCGCGCGGGTTGGATTCCGTCTCCTCCTCGCCCTCGCTGCCGCCGTCCGCGCCACCATCGCGCGAGTCGCCTTCGCCCTCGTCCTGGCCACCGTCGCCCTGACCACCGTCACCGCCGCCGTCGCTGGGACCGCCGTCACCGCCGCCGTCCTGGCCCCCATCCGAGCCACCGTCGCCAGGACCGGCATCGCCGCCGCCACCGTCCGTGCCGCCGTCCTGACCGCCATCCTGCCCACCGCCGTCCTGGCCTCCGTCGGCCCCGCCGTCCGCGCCACCATCCGGACCGCCGTCCTGGCCTCCGTCCTGCGGCGTGCCGCCGTCACCCTTCTGGCCGCCGTCCTCGCCCGCGTCCGGACGTCCGCCGTCGTTGCCGCCGTCCTGGCCTCCGTCGGTGCCGCCATCCGGGCCGTTCTGGGGCGGAGGCAGGTCGCGCAGCACCACCTCGTAGTTGTGCCGGGCCTGCGGATCCGTGGGATCCAACGTGAGCGCCTTGCGGTAGGACTTGAGCGCCTCCGAGCGGTCACCCGCCGTGGCCGCGAGGTTGCCCAGGTTGTACCAGCTCTTCTGCGCCAGGTCGGGCTGGCGCGAGGACTCCGCCACCTGCTTGAAGGCCTCGCGCGCCTCCGCGTTTCGGCCCAGCTTCGCCAGCGCGTCCCCGCGGTTGAACTCCACCGTCGGATCATTCGGCCGCTCCTTCTTCGCGGCCTCGAAGTCCCGGAGCGCGTCCTCGTAGCGTCCGGCCGCGTAGGCCTCGCGCCCGCGCTGCACCAGCGGGTGGTCCTTCTCCAGCGGCCCCACCGCCCACGCGGGCCCCGGCAGCGCCAGGAGGCCCGCCAGGCCCACCGCCATCGCACGCGCCGCGCGCCGCCGCATCGGATGCGTGCTCATGCGGCCCTCCGGCGCGAAGGGATGAGCGCCATGCCCAGCACCAGCAGCACCAGCCCGGGGATGGCGAACCACTGGAAGCGCTCGTCGTAGCGAACCGTCACGCGGCTCTCCAGCTCGCTCTTCTGCAACTGGTCGATGCGCTCCACCACCTGTCCCATCGCCACGCCGTTGGGCTGGTAGAAGAAGGCGCCGCCCGTGGCGTCCGCGATGGCCGTGAGGCCCGCGCGGTCCAGGCGCGTGATGACCGTGTCGCCGTTGGAGTCCTTTTTGTAGTCCACGAACTCGCCGCGCCGGTCATAGACGGGGATGGGCTCACCGGAGTCCGACCCCACGCCCACCGCGAGCACCTGGACGCGCGCGTCCTTGAGCGCCTCCGTGGCCTCGCGCACGTCGCCCGTGAGGTCCTCGCCGTCCGACAGCAGCACCACCACGCGCTCCTTGGAGCCCCGGTCCGCGTTGTCCAGCACCTGCTTGGCCAACCGCAGCGCCGCGCCCACGTTCGTGCCGCCCTGGGGCATCGCGTCCGGATCCACCGCGCGCAGGAACAGCTTCACCGCCGAGTAGTCCGACGTGAGCGGCGACTGCACGAACGCATCACCCGCGAACACCACCAGGCCCGCGCGGTCGCCCTTCAGTTCATCCAGCAGCGTGTTGAGCTCCAGCCGCGCGCGGTCCAGCCGGCTGGGCTGCACGTCGCGCGCGAGCATGGACTTGGACGCATCCAGCGCCACCACCACGTCGATGCCGCGTCGCTTCGTCAATTCGCTCTTCGTGCCGCACTGGGGCTGCGCGAGCGCCAGGCCGAACAGCATCAGCCCCAGCCCGTATAGGCCGCCCTGCACCGCCGGCCGCCACACGGACACGCCGGGCGCGAGCGCCGTCACGTGGCGCTCCGCGATGAGCGCCGACAGCCGAGTCCTGCGCCCCAGCGCCTTGAGCAGCGCGAGCAGCCCCAACAGGAGGCCCACCCCGAACAGCCCCAGGAACAGCGGCTGCGCCAGGCCCACCTGGTAGCCCAGGAGCGTGAAGCGCCAGGCGTCCAACGTGGGCATCATGGGAACACCCGCAGGACGGTGGCGCGCAGCAGCAGCTCCAGCGCGGCGAGCCCGAAGGCCACCAGCAGGAACGGGTGGAAGTTCTCCTTGTACGTGGCGCTGGCGCCGCCCTCCATCAGCTTCGAGCGCTCCAGCGCGTCCAGCACCTTCTGCAGGCCCTGCTTGAGGCCCTCCGGGTCGGTGGCGCGGTAGTACTCGCCGCCGGTGCGGTCCGCGATGTCCTGCATCAGCTCCGGGTTGATGGGGATCTCCGTCTCGCGCCACACGGTGTTGCCGAACAGGTCCGTGCCCTGCGGGAAGGGCACCTTGCCGCCCTTGCCCACGAGGATGGTGTAGATGGGGATGTGGAGCGACGCGGCCATGTTCGCCGCGTCCAGCGGGGAAATTTTGCCGGCGTTGTTGTCGCCGTCGGTGATCAGCACCACCACGCGGCTCTTCGCGTCCGAGTCGCGCAGGCGGTTGAGCGACGTGGCGATGGCGTCACCAATGGCCGTGCCGTCCTCCAGCACGCGGGTGCGCAGCTGCTTGAGCACCTCCTTGAGCACGCCGTAGTCCAGCGTCAGCGGGGACTGCGTGTACGCGGCGCCGGAGAACACCACCAGGCCCAGGCGGTCGTTCACGCGGCCGGAGATGAACTCGGTCAGCACTTCCTTCGCCACGTTGAGGCGGTTCTGCGGACGGAAGTCACCGGCCTCCATGGACGTGGACAGGTCCAGCGCCACCACGATGTCGATGCCCTCCACCGACAGGTCGCGCACGCGCGAGTCTCGCGACTGCGGCCGGGCGATGGCTATCACCGCCGCAATCACCGCCGCCGCGCGCAGGATGGGCAAGAGCGGCAGCAGGTACGTGCGGAAGCCCCGGCCGCCCTTCGCGAAGACGTGCGCGGCGGAGAAGCGCAGCGTGGCTCGACGCTTGCGTTCCCAGAACGCGAGCGCCAGGAGCAGCGGCGCCAACAGCAGGGCCCAGAGCGCCTCCGGGTTATTGAACGCGAGGTCCGGGGGCAGCATCGGGCTTGGGGGGAGCGGGAGGAACGTACGTTTTGGCGAGCAGGTCGTAGCCGAAGGCCAGCGCCTGATTGCAGGACTCGGGGGAGGCGTCGGCGCGGGCGTACTTCACCATGTCCGACTCGGAGACGAAGCGCATCAGCGCGTCCTCCGGCAGGCCCGGCGTGGGCAGCCGGCGCAGGGACGCCATCAGTTCGGACGACGTGCACTCCAGGGCCTCGAAGCCGTAGCGCTCGCCCAGGTAGCCGCGCACGATTTCGGAGAGGCGGAAGTAGAAGTCCTTCACGTGGCCACGGCCGGGCAGGTCCTCGCGCTTGAGCGCGTCCAGGGACTGGCGCACGCGCACGTCCAGCGGCAGCACCGGGACCACCTTCTCGCGCTTCGGACGGCGCTGCCACCAGCGCACCAGCGCCCAGACCGCGACGGCCACCGCCAGCGCCACCGCCAGCGCGTAGAGCAGCGTCCAGGAACGGATGGGCACTTCCTGCGGGGGCTGGTAGTCGAACAGCTCCGCGCCCTGCCCCTGGGCGTCCGGCGGCAGCGTGGAGGTCACCTCCACCGTCTTGCCCTTGAGCACGAAGCGGCGCGGCCCCTCCGGCGTCGCCACGTCGAAGGCGAGGTCCGGCAGCTGCACGTCGCCCAGGTCGAAGGCGGAGAAGCGCAGGCCGAACGTGGTGGTCGCGTCGTTCGCGTTGTCCTGGCGCTGGCGCGTCTGCTGGAGCAGCTCCACCGCGCCCTCACCCGTGGGCGCCACCAGCTCATAGCGCTGGTCCTTCGGGTGCGTGAGCGTCACCTGGTAGGTGAAGGGCTCGCCGATGTGCACCGCTTCCGGCTCCACCCTCGCGGACGCGCCCGTGGGCGTCACCGTCTCCAGGGCGACCGGGGCCTTGGGGGCCTGGGCCCAGACGGCGGGAGAGCTGACGAAGAGGACGGCCGCGAGGACGAGCGCGTGTCTCATGCCGCCATCCTCCGGGCCCGCGCGCGGAAGAAGTTCGCCAGCGCCTTGCCGTGATCATCCCCGGCGCGCAGCTCCACGTGGTCCAGCTCCAGCTTCTTGAACAGCTTGCGGCGCTCGTCGCGCTGGGCCTGCATGGCGCGCATGAACCTGCCGCGCACGGCGGTGGAGCTGGTGTCCACCACGAAGCGCTCGCCCGTCTCCGGGTCCTCCATCTCCACCAGGCCGTGGGCGGGGAAGCGCTGCTCCAGCGGATCCTCGATGACCACCGGCACCAGGTCATGGCGGCGGCCGACGAGGCGCAGCGGCTTCTCGTAGCCCGTGGCCAGGAAGTCCGACACGAGGAACGTCACGGCCTTCCGCTTGGCCACCTGCGTCAGGTACGTGAGCCCCGCGGACAGGTCCGTGCCGTGGCCCTTGGGCTTGAAGGTGAGGATGTCGCTCACGAGCCGCAGCACGTGCATGCGGCCCTTGCGCGGCGGGACGACCTTCTCCACCCGGTCCGAGAAGAGGATGAGCCCCACGCGGTCGTTGTTCGCGATGGCGCTGAAGGCAATCTGCGCGGCCACCTCCGCGGCGACCTCCGCCTTGGTGCGGTCCTTGGAGCCGAACTCGTTGGAGGCGGACACGTCCACCAGGAGCATCACCGTGAGCTCGCGCTCCTCGGTGAAGACCTTGATGTACGCCTCGTTCATGCGCGCGGTGACGTTCCAGTCGATGAAGCGGATCTCGTCGCCGGGCTGGTACTGGCGCACCTCGGAGAAGGCCATGCCGCGGCCCTTGAACACCGAGTGGTACTGGCCGGCCAGCATGTCGGAGACCACCTTGCGGGTGCGGATCTCCAGCTTGCGGATGCGGCGGATGAGGTCCTTGGGCAGCACGGGCGCGCTCTTACCGGGGCCTTGTCAGGGGACTTCCACGCGGTCGAAGACGCGCTGGATGATCTTCTCCTGGGTGAGCTCCTCGGCCTCCGCCTCGTAGGTCATCGCGATGCGGTGGCGGAGCACGTCGAAGGCAATGGCCTTCACGTCCTCCGGGGTGACGAAGCCGCGGTGGCGCAGGAACGCGTGCGCGCGGGCCGCCTGCGCGAGCGCGATGGTGGCGCGCGGCGAGGCCCCGAACTGGATGTAGTCCGCCAGGTCCTTGAGGCCGTAGCGCGCGGGCTCACGCGTGGCGAACACCACGTTGAGGATGTACTCCTTCACCTTCTCGTCCATGTAGATGGCGTGGACGAGCTCACGCGCGCGCACCAGGTGCTCCAGCGAGATGACCCGCTGGACCTTCGGCGACGAGCCGCCGGACATCCGGTCCATGATGACCTTCTCTTCATCACGGGTCGGGTAGCCCACCTTCACCTTGAGCATGAAGCGGTCCACCTGCGCTTCGGGGAGGGGATAGGTGCCCTCCTGCTCGATGGGGTTCATGGTGGCCAGCACGAGGAAGGGCGAGGGCAGGCCGAAGGTCTGGTCGCCGATGGTGACCTGGCGCTCGGCCATGGCCTCCAGGAGGGCGGACTGGACCTTGGCGGGGGCGCGGTTGATTTCGTCCGCGAGGACGATGTTCGCGAAGATGGGCCCCTTGCGGACGGTGAACGCGGCCGTCTGCTGGTTGTAGATCATGGTGCCGACGAGGTCCGCCGGCAGCAGGTCGGGCGTGAACTGCACGCGCATGAAGGTGGCGCTGAGCGAGTCCGCCACGGTGCGCACGGTCAGCGTCTTGGCGAGTCCGGGCACGCCCTCCAGGAGGACGTGGCCGTTGCACAAGAGGCCGATGAGGATGCGTTCGAGCATGTACCGCTGCCCGACGATGACCTTGCCGGTCTCCTGGTTGAGGACCTCGACGAAGCTGCTTTCCTGCTGCACGCGTTCGGTGAGCGCGCGAATGTCGGTGTTCATGTCCCCTCTGTCGGCCTGGGCGGCGGGCAGCCTAGGGTTCCCGGGCGTCCGGCTCAACACCGCTGTACGCCGGACATTCCGTCAAGCCGCCCCGTGCCGTAAAGGGTCATCCTCCCATGTCCCGCCCCACCCCGCCCCGCCGCTCTCCCCTCCCCCCTCGCTGGGACGCCGCCGGCCGCCCCGGCGCCCCGGGCGCCACGCCCCCCGTGGGCCCGGTGGAGACGGGGCTTCTGGCCCAGCTGGCCCCGGCCGTGGTGCCCCAGGTGCATTGGCTGCCCGGGGGTGGCGCTGTGCGGATCCTCGAAGGGGGTCCTCCCGAGGGCGCCCGCTCCACAATCGTCTTCCTCCACGGGCGTGGGAACGCGGCGACCCACTGGTTCCCGTACCTGACGGCGCTGGCCCGGCACCACCGGGTGCTGGCCCTGGACCTGCCCGGTTTCGGTCAGTCCACCCCGGCCGACGTGCACGTGAGGTCCGCGGAGGACGCGGTGCGCTTCTTCACGGCGCCTGTGGAGGAGTCGCTGGGGATGGTGGCGCCGGGGCCGGTGTCGGTGGTCGGCCACTCGCTGGGCGGACTGGTGGCGCTGGAGCTCGCGCTGCGCGGCACGGTGCCGGTGGAGCGGCTGGTGCTCGTGGACGCGATGGGGCTGGGTCCGGAGATGCCGCGCGCCTCACGCCTCTTCTTCCGCGCGGGGCCGGAGCGGCTGGCGCGCAACCTGGGCCCCTGGGCGATGGCGCGGATGCTGCCGCCGCCTCCCACGCCGCTGGGGGAGAAGCTGGGACAGCTGGGCTACGAGCTGTTGAGCGTGCCCGGCGGAAGGCCCGAAGCCGCGCAGGCCTTCAACGCGCTGGTGCCGCTGACGGGTCCGCTGTTCCACCGCCGCGAGCGGCTGGGCGAGGTGAAGGTCCCCGTGCTGCTCATCTGGGGCGAGCGCGACGAGACGCTGCCCGTCTCGCTGGCCGACGAGGCCGCGCGCCACCTCCCCCAGGCCCGGGCGCTGCGCGTGGCGTGCGGACACAGTCCGCAGTTGGAGCATCCCGAGCGCGTGCTCCCCGAGCTGAAGGCCTTCCTGGACGCGGAGCCCTCCAGTCCGTGAGCGGGCGCGGTGTCCCCGGCGTCACTTGAACCGGGTACAGTCCTCCGCCGTGCCGAAAGACTTTCTTGATCTGGAGGCGACGCCGGAGCGGCTGCACGCGCTGGCGGACGCCGGAATCCTGAGACCGGACGCGTACGGGCGCGCACTGCACCTGGCGGTCGCCTCGCCGTCGCGGCCCGCGTGGCGCGCGTTCCTGTCCACGACGTTGATGGCCCTGGGCTCGCTGCTGGTGCTGGCGGGCGTGGTGTACTTCTTCGCCTTCAACTGGGCGGAGCTGGGGCGCTTCTCGAAGCTGGGCCTCATCTGCCTGGGCATCGCCGGAGCGGCGGTGGGCGCGTGGCGGCTGGGCGACCGGCCCGCGGGCCAGTTCGCGCTGCTCGCGGCCGCGGTGCTGGTGGGCCCGCTGCTCGCCGTGTACGGGCAGACGTACCAGACGGGCGCGGATCCGTATGAGCTGTTCATCGGCTGGGGCGTGCTCATCCTGCCGTGGGTGGCGCTGGCGCGCTTCACGCCGCTGTGGATGCTCCAGCTCGTGCTCGTCAACACGGGCGTCATCCTCTTCTGGGGCCAGCGCATGACGCGCTTCGGGGCCTATGAGGCGCGGCTCGCGCTGGTGCTGGGGCTGCTCAACGGGTTCGCCTGGGCGACGTACGAGCACTTCGCCAACCAGAAGGTCTCCTGGCTCCAGGGGCGGTGGATGCCCCGCGTGTTGTCCCTCATGACGCTGATGCCGCTGGTGACCCTGGGCATCCTGTTCATCGTGAGCAGGCACGACCGCTCGATTGAATCCGGCGTGTCCCTGCTGCTGGTGCTGGGAGCGCTGGTCGCCATCTACGCCCTGCACCGGCACCTGCATGGCGAGCTGTTCCTGCTCACCGTGGGCGCGCTGAGCGTCATCACGCTCGTCACCACGGCGGTGGGCTACTTCCTCGTGGAGGTGACGCGCGCCGACGAGCTGACCCTCTTCATCCTGCCCATGGTGCTCATTGGCGAGGTGGCCCTGGCGGTGTACTGGCTGCGCCACGAGTCGCAGGCCACGGGCGTTTCGGAGGAGACCTGATCATGGCCCTGCGACCGACCATTCAAGACGTGCTGGCGGGGCTCAAGGCCGAGGGCCACGTGGACGAGGGGGTGGACGCGCGAGCCCGCACCGCCCTGGAGATCCGGCAGAAGACGCTGGGTGCCTCGCCCTGGTTCGTGAAGGCGCTGGCCGGCGGTGGCGCGTGGCTGTCCGCCGCCTTCCTGCTCAGCTTCTTCGCCTGCGTGGGCCTCTGGAAGGAGGAGGTGGCGCTCACCGCCATGGGCCTGGTGCTGACGGTGGCGGCGGTGCTCCTGCGCCGGACCAGCCAGGGCCCCTTCATGGAGCAGCTCGCCCTGGCCCTGTGCATGGCGGGCGTGGGCGCGTTCCTCGTGGGGCTGGCGCAGCTGGAGCAGAACACCCTCACCGTCGCGTTCGCGGGGGCGGTGGCGTCCGTCGTGCTCCTCGCCGTGTACCCGGACCTCATCCTCTACTTCCTGGCGACGGTGGGGCTCTGCGTATCCGTCGGCGTGTTCGCGCTCGATGCCGTGGGAGGCGCGGGCGTGGACGTGTGGATGCTCCTGTGCGCCGCCGCGCTCTCCGGCATCCTGCTCTTCGAGCCGCTGCTGCGGCGCGGACAGCTGGGTCCGCGCGTGGGTCCCATCGCCTTCGCGCTCGCGTGCGCCGTGCCCGGGTGGCTGCTGTTCCGCAACTTCGAGAGCGCGCAGGAGGGCTTCCGCTACGTCTTCCGCTTCGAGAGCGAGTTCGTGCCGAGCGCGTACCTCTCCATCCTGCTGGCGCTGCTCCTCGGGTGGACGGGGTGGCGGGTGCTGCGCGAGCTGGGGCTGTCGCGGGAGCAGCGCGTCTGGGTTCCCGCGGTCTGCGCGCTGGTGCTGCTCACGGTGATGACGCTGAACACGCCGGGCGTGCTGGTGGCGGTGCTGATGCTGACGCTCGGCTTCCACCGCCGCAGCCGCGTGATGCTGGGGCTGGCGGTGGCGTTCCTGCTGACGTTTGGCGCGTACTACTACTACGACCTCCACATCACGCTGCTGGCCAAGGCGCTCGCGCTCACGGGCAGCGGCCTGGTGCTGCTGGGCGTGCGGCAGTTCTTCCTGCGGCGGCAGTCCGCCGTCCTCACGGAGGCCCGATGAAACGCGGCGCCGTCATCTTCGGTGGGCTCGCGCTGGTGTTCGTCGCGCTCGCCTTCCTCGTCGTGCAGAAGGAGACCGTGCTCGCGCGGGGGCAGCCCGTGCTGCTGCGGCTGGCTCCGGTGGATCCACGCTCGCTCATCCAGGGCGACTACATGGTGCTCGACTACGCCATCAACCAGGGCTGGCGCGAAGGCCGCGAGCAGCCCCAGGAGGACGGCAACGTGGTGCTGCGCCTGGACGAGCACAACGTGGGCGAGTTCGTGCGCTACGAGACGCCGGGCACCCCGCTCGCGCCCGGCGAGGTGCGCCTGCGCTTCCGCATCCGCAACTCGCAGATGCGCCTGGGCGCGGAGGCCTTCTTCTTCCAGGAGGGCCACGCGGAGCGCTACGCGAACGCGCGCTTCGGCGAGCTGCGGGTGACGGACAACGGCACCAGCGTGCTCGTGGGCCTGCGCGACGAGAACTACCAGCCGCTGGGCAGCGCCATCCGCTGAAAGGCGCGCCCTTTTGCGTCAGTCCGCGTCCTCGTTCTCCAGCAGGTCGGAGAACGGGGAGCCGTCCTCGCCCAGCGCCTTGTAGAGGCCGTCCACCTTCTCCAGCTCGCGCTTGAGCGCCTTGTGGTGGTTGCGGTTCTTCACCAGGCTCTCGCGGCCCAGCAGGCGGAAGGCCTCGTCGCGGCCCACCTGACGGATGGCCAGGCCGAGCACCAGCCCGCGGAAGCCATCCGCGTAGTCCAGGTCCAGCGGCGTGCCGCGCCTGCGTGCCTCGCCGACGAAGGCCTGCGCCGCGGCCCGCAGCGCTTCGGGGAGCGGACGGCCGCCGGGGGACTGCTCGTAGTCCAGCGCCCGCGCCACGTGCTTCTCCAGGAGCACCAGGTCGCCCGTGCTGCCCGCGTGCTCCACCATCGCCAGCGTGTACGCACGCCGCACGATGTTGTCGAGCTGCCGCAGGTTGCCCGGCCACGAGCTGGTGGTCAGCAGCAGCTCCGCCTCCGGCGCCAGCCGAGCGGAGCCCTCCGGCAGCCGCTCGCGGTGACGGCGGTTCACCATGTACCGCGCCCAGAGGGGAATCTCGTCCTGCCGGTCCTGCAAGGGCGGCATGCGCACCGGCAGCACGTTCACGCGGTAGTACAGGTCCTCGCGGAAGCGGCCGGCGCGCACCTGTGCGAGCAGGTCCGCGTTGGTGCCGATGATGAAGCGCACGTCCGCGAGCTTCTCGCCGGTGCCCTCGCCCAGCGGCCGGTAGCTGCGCGACTCCAAGAGGTGCAGCAGACCCGCCTGCGCCTTCAGCGACAGCTTGTCGATTTCGTCGATGAACAGCGTGCCGCCATCCGAGCGGGCCACCACGCCCGGCGCGTCGCGCACCGCGCCGGTGAAGGCACCCTTCTTCCAGCCGAAGAGCTCCGCCATCTGGAGGTCCTCCGGCACCGTCACCAGGTCCAGCGTCTCGAAGGGCTTGCCCCGGCGGCCGGAGCGCTCATGGCACCAGCGCGCCAGGCGCGACTTGCCCGCGCCCGTGGCCCCGCTCACGAGGATGGTCTCGTCCTGGAGCGCGAAGGTGCGCAGGATGGGCAGGAGCTCCGCCATGGAGCGGCCCACCACGGGGAGGAACTCGTCCACCTCCGGCGTGGCCACCGGCCGCTGCGGCAGCGCGGTGAGGTACGGCGCGGCAATGTCCGTGAGCAGTTGGAGCAGGTCTCCGGCGTCGCGCCAGACGAACTCCTGCCCCATGGCGGCCAGACAGTCCGCCTCCAGCGAAATCATGCCCTCCATGCCCGAGGGCGTGCGCAGGGGCAGCACGCACACGTGCGTCGCGTGGCGGCCCAGGAAGCGCTGCTTGCTCTCGTTGCTGTGGAAGCCCGCGAGTCCCGGGTCGCCCGTCACCGGCGCGTCCGGCGCGTGCGGCTGCACCGTGCCGATGTTCACGTCGATGGACACCGCGCACCGGTGCTCCACCACCGCGCGCCAGGCCGTGGCGGAGGTGAAGAAGGGCGTCCCGACGCCCGCGTCCGTCACCTCGCGCGCGCCCACGTCCAGCGCCGCCAGTCGACGGTACGCTTCGCCAGGACGCAGGTGGACGATGCCGCGCAGGACCCGGGCCCGGCCCGCATAGCGGCTGGCCGCCACCGCGGCGTCCGCCACGGCCAGCATCCGGCGCAACGTCGCTGCCGCCGCGGTCTCGAAGTCCCTGGAATCCCGAAGCGCAGCCATGAGCTGCGCCAACTCGTCTTGCATCCCCATCGCCTCCCGTGCGGAAGCCGCGCCACCGCCGACCGGCGAAGCCGTCCAAAAAGCAGACGCGGACTCTATCGGAGATGGCAGGGAGATGCGGATTCAGATGGAGAGCGCGGAAGGAGCGGCCCCTCCTTCCGCGCTCCGGGTGCATCTGGATGCGGTACACGCCGTTGCCGGCGTATGGCCAGACGCATTGCGGTTCTCATGCCAAGCATGGGATCCCAATGATTTCGCGGAGTCATGAGGCACACCCCACTCAGGCTGCGTCCCATTGGAACGCAGACGCGTCCGGACAGGACGCAAAAGCCCTGACATTTGAGCCCCAATGCTTGTCGAACCGAGCCTTCCAAACGGGCAGGCGTCCGGGTCATTCCATACCAGTCAGGGAGAGGTGGGGCAGGCTCCAGCCGAGCCAGACGCTGACCATGCGCAGCGCGAAGCAGGTGGCGCCGCCCACCAGGGCCATGGTGCGCGAAGGCCGGCCCAGGCGCTGGCCCACCACCATGACGAGCGCCCCTGCGAGCGCCGCCACGGCGTAGATGTCCGCGCGCAGCACGGTGGGCACGTGGTTGAGGAAGAGGTCGCGCAGGGTGCCGCCGCCGGAGCCGGTGATGGCGGCCATGAGCACGGCCATCAGCGGACGCAGGCCGTAGTCCAGCGCCTTGCGGGCCCCGGCGATGGCGAACAGGGACAGCCCCGCGGCGTCCAGCGTGACGAGCAGCAGGGGCGGCACGTACGTCACGAAGCGGTGGAGGAAGAGCACCGTCGCGCCGCCCGCGAAGGCGACCATCGCGTAGCGCTCGTCCCGGATGGAGTTGGGCGGCGTCGCGCCGATGAGCAGGTCGCGGAGGATGCCGCCGCCCAGCGCGGTGGTGAACGACAGGACCATGATGCCCAGCGGATCCAACCCGCCCGCGATGGCCGCGATGGCGCCCTCCACCGCGAAGACGTAGGTGCCAGCGAAGTCGAGCCCCAGGAGCAGGCGCGCCTCACGGCCGTCGATGCGCGCCTGCGTCCCCGCCGCCACGGTGGGTTCCATGGCGGCGACGCTAGCACCCGTCAGGCCTTGGAGGCGGTGTCCGGCTTCAGCACGAAGACGCGGTCCAGCCGCGGGCTGCCGCGCCCCACGGGCGAGTCCAGGTCGTAGTCGAAGTCGAACGTGGCCGCGACGCGCAGGCCGGACTTGCGGAACAGGCGCTTCACCTGGGCCTCGTCGTACGTGCGGAAGTACCACGTCGTCTCGATGAGCCAGTCCTTGTCCGGCCCGGTGACGCGCAGGCGGTTGCGCATGGGCGAGCGGCGCAGGCGCTGCTCCGGCAGGCCCTCGTGCGTGTTGCACACGACCTTGTCCTTGCCCACCTGCCCCACCCAGCGCTCGTGCTCCGGGCCTGAGCGCGCGTAGTCCGTGAGGTGGAAGCCCAGCACGTAGATGCCGTCCGGCTTGAGCAGGCGCCGGGTGCCGGTGAGGTGCTCCACCGCGGCCTTCTCGCTGTCCAGGTAGCGGAAGGTGGAGACCAGCGTGTGGGCCAGGTCCACGCGCCCCTCCAGCGCCGGGTCGAAGAAGTCCTCCATGCGCGCCTGGGACAGCTTCACGCGGCGGCGCTCCGCGGGGGACAGGCGCTTGCGCGCGTGCGCGAGCATGGCCTCCGACAAGTCGTAGCCCGCGACCTTCAGGCCCCGGCTCGCGGCCTCCGCCACCAGCCGGCCGGCGCCGCACGCGGGCTCCAGCCACTGGTTGCCTCCGGTGCCGAAGCGCCGGCTCAGCTCCTGGAGGAAGTCCGCCTCGCGCACGGTGTCCGTGCCGAAGATGGCCTCGTAGTACTCCGGATGCTCGTACCAGTCCTTGCGTCGTTCCATGGTGCCGTCAGTGCTCCGTGTGTCCCAGGACGCGCGCGAGCACGAACATCACCAGCAACCCGGCTGCCAATGCCACCAGGTTGCGGCCGGGCTTGTCCCGCCCGTGCTTGTTCACGTGCGGCAGCAGGTCCGACACGGCGATGTAGAGGAAGGTGCCGGCGGAGAAGGCCAGGGCCTTGGGCGCCAGCGACTGGAAGCTCAGCACCGCGTCGAAGCCGAAGTAGAGCACCGCGCCCACCGGCACCATCAGGCCGTACAGCGCGGTGTACGCCAGGATGGTGCCGCGCTTCTTGCCTTCCGCCTGGAGGATGGACGCGAGCGACAGCGACGAGGGCACCTTGTGCGCGGTGATGGCCAGGAGCGCCATGGCGCCCACGCCCTCCTTCACCGCGGAGCCCAGGGCAATGCCGTCGAAGAGCGTGTGCGTGGACAGGCCCAGGAACGCGCTGAAGCCCAGCGCGTGGCCGTGCACGTGCTCCGCGCAGTCCGGCGGCTCCTCGCAGGTGTGGGCCACGAGGTAGCGCTCCAGCACCAGCACGAAGAGGAAGCCCATGGGCACGAGCGCGAAGGCCCACCAGCCGCCGCCCTCGTACGCCTCCGGGAGCATGTGGAAGAAGGCCGCTCCGAACATCACGCCCGCCGCGAAGGCCAGGAACGTCACGAGCCGCGTGGAGCGGTCATTGAAGATGACCACGCCCGCGCCGGCCAGCGCGCTCACCACGACGATGAAGGAGTACAGGAGGACTTCGGCTACGACCGGCGACATGGGGCGCGCACCCTACTCCCAAAACGACGCCGTCAGTAGCTTCGCACCACCAGCACCTCCACCCGCCCTGGCTTCACCTCCACCAGGTGGGTGGTGGGCCGGCCCGGTGCATCCACCTGGACGGTGTGATTTCCCGGAGGAAGCCGGAAGCGCGCCACCTGGAACTCCGCCGGCAGTGAAAGCCAGGAGCGCAGGTCGGCCTGGTTGCCCGCGTTGAGCACCAGGAAGGTGAGCACGCCCAGCTCCTTGCTCTTGGTGAGCGCGCCCACGCCCGCGGCCACGCCCGCCTTCGCCACCGCGCCCGCCAGCTGCTTCGCCAGCATGCGGCCGATGCGGTCGTTCAGGTGCACCTGGGCCACGCGCGACAGCGACGTCACCGTCACCGCCGCTTGCGCCTGTCCCTGCACCGACACGCGCACCGGCGGTGTGCCACCGCGGTCCCGGTACACGGGCACCTCAATCAGGTCCCCGGAGTCGCCGTAGTCGCGCGACGCCCGCTCCTTCTGCGGCGCCAGCCCCGCCTCCACCACCACGACGAGCTGCCCCTCACCGGGGCCCACCGCATCGTGCGCCACGTCCGGGAACTTCTGGGAGAGCGTCTCGTAGGCGTCGTCACGGCCGGTCTTCTTCGCCAGCCGCAACAGGGGCTCCACCAGCCCGCCCAGCCGGGGCTCCAGCTCGTACGCCTTCATGTAGTCGATGAAGGCCGAGTCCCACTCGTGCTGGTCCTCGTACAGCACGCCGCCCAGGTAGCGCGCGATGGCGAGCTGTTCGTACGGCTTCTTCTCCTCGGTGATCATCTTCTCCAGGCGCTCGTTGACGCGGCGGACCTCCACGAGCGCGTCCTCATCCCGGCCCAGCTCCGCGTAGTTGAGCGCCTGGAGGACGGAGATCATCAGCTTCTCGAAGTCCTCTCCCCGGTAGGCGCGGCGCCGCTCGTTGCTGAGCAGGATGCCGGCCTCTTCACTCACGGAGGTGATGTCCAGCTGCGCGCTCAGGTCATCCGCCTGGGCCAGCACCTTCGTGCTCTCCTCCCACTGCCCTGCCGCGTGCAGCACCATGCCCTTGTCCAGGAGCAACAGGAGCTGGTCGCGCTCGGGGGCTTCCTTCTGCTCGCCGTCCAGCTCACGCAGGGCGCGCGGATAGTCGGAGGACTGGTACGCCGAGCGCGCGGAGGCCGTGCGCGCCACGTAGTCGCTGGCGCAGCCGGTGCCGAAGCCCAAGGCGCTCAGGGCCACGATGAACAGCAGGCCCCAACGCGCCGCCACCGGGGAAGCGGCGGGGACGCGCGGGGCCTGGGATGCGATGTCGGGGAGGTTGGACACGGCGAACGGCTACCAGCTCACGCCCTGCTTCTCGAACTTCTTGCGGATCTGCTTCTCGTCCGTCCACGCAATCGTGCCGGTGCGCACGTCGTTCAGCTTCGCCGTCATCTTGTAATAGACGAGCTTGTCGCGGCCGACCTCCTGGATGATGGAGGCGAGGTCGCCCGTCATCAGGAAGTCCACCGACGCCTGCTGGCCCGGGGCCTTGGCGGCGTTCGGGTTCACGTAGCCGGACTGCTGGTACTCGTACTCCTCCGCGATGTCCTGGCGCGCCTGCTGGTCCACCAGCGCGAAGCGGCCCGTCTGCGCGAGCGCCGTCTGGATCTTGTCCCCCAGCGAGCGCATGTCGATGTGCTCACTGGTGCTGTTGCGCAGCTTGCCCACGAGGACGATGGGCAGGGCCGCGCCCTGCGGCGGGGGCTGCGCGAAGCGCGGGGCGTTGGCGAGCGACTCGGCCATCTTCTTCGCGATGAGCTGCAGGTCGTTCTCGTTGAAGCGGTCCCCCAGCATCTCGATGGTGTTGGGGTCCTCGTAGGTGCCGCGCGTGAAGGCGCGGGGGCCTCCACAGCCGGCGAGCGACACGGCGACGAGGGCGGACAGCAACAGGCGGCGGGTGTTCATGGTCGGGTTGACTCCTAGTTCCATTCGCATTCGAAGCGGCTGCCTTCGAAGTTCCACTTGTAGGCAAGCACCGCGTCGCGGCGGTAGCCGGCCGTCAGCCGGCAGAGGCTCTGCAAGGACGCGCGCGGATAGTCGAAGGTGTACGTCTGCGCCTTCGCGCGCTCCTGCGGGGTGAGCTGCGAGGGGTGCGTGAGCGTGGGGCTGGCGCTGGCGGCCACCATCACGCGGTGCGCGCCGTACGTCTTGAGCGGCACGTGGCCCGCGAGTTGGATGCGGCGCACCGTGCGCGCCACCAGGATGTCGCTGCGGTCCACCATGGTCTCGTGGCTGTTGCGGCGCTGCAGCAGCTCCGGGAGGTTCGCGGAGAACACGCGGGTGAGGTCCCCGTCGTCCACGAAGAAGTAGAGGAACGCCTCGCGCGCGGTGCGGCTCTCCCCGGTGAAGTCCAGCGTCACCAGGATGTCCAGCTGCCGGTTGGGCGCCAGGCCATGGCGCGACACCGCCGCCAGCACCGTCTTGTCCACGCCCGCCTTCTTCAGGCGGATGAGGCCGTCCGCGCTCGCGTCGCAGGCGCAGCGGCGCTCTTCAATCATCTTCACCAGCTGCGCGGGCTCGAAGCCGGCCTGCGACAGCTTGGTCAGCTCCTCGTCGGTGAGCGGGAGCTGGTCCGACCGCTCATAGATGCGCGGCAGCGCGTTCGGGTCCCACTGGATGATGTTGTAGGTCTGCACGTCCCCCGACGGGAACGGCAGTGCCACGGACGGCGCGGCGGCGCGAGGCGCCTGGGCCGTGGTCAACGCGACAGCGGCGGCGAGCAGTTGAGCGATCATGGCGTTTCCGTCAGAACCGGTATCCGACGTTCATGAACAACCGGTTCGTGACTCCTCCTCCCCCAATGGGAATGTCCGGCGAGTAGTGCAGACCCATGAGCACGCGGTCGCGGCGGTCCAGGAAGAGCTCCGCGCCCACCTGCGGTGACAGGGCGAAGCGAAGGCCCTCGCCCTCCGGGATGACGATGGCGCCCGCCTTGAGGCCGAGCGTGAAGGCCAGCGGCCAGCCCCAGGTGCGGAACGTGGGGCCCACGTTGCCGACGAAGCGCCCACCGTCGAAGACGTACGCGCCGCTGACGTCCAGGCGGTACCAGTCATCTCCCCAGAGGGACACGGTGGCGCCCACGAACAGCGGCGGGCCTTCCGGTGCGCCCCGGGGGTTCTCCCCGGAGTTGATGGCCGCGCCCCAGTCGAACTGGAGCGACACGCCGCGGCGGTTGTCGCCGTAGCCCCCCTTGCCGTACTCCGACTCCTCGGGCCCGTCGGTGCGGCCCCGCTCCTGGGCGCTCGCGGTGAGCGGCGCGGCGACGGCCAGGAGCGCCAGGGCTCCGCACAACGTGACAGGACGCTTCATCTGATGGACTCCCCAGCGTGGGTGCGAATGCTCTTACGCGCGTCATACGTCGCGTGGGGCGCCATATTCATCGCGCGGCGAGCGTCCGTGCAAGCGCCTGTTTTCCCAGGCGCTGTTCTTCAGGACCGGGGCTCCGGCGCGCCCTGGATGGCGTCCTCCTGGTCGTCCCGGGAGGGCGGAGGCTGCGCGGGACGGGACTCGCTGCGCACCATGGGCAACCAGTGGGGCTTCGAGCGCAGGAAGACGACCAGCCGCTCGCGCACGAGGAAGCGCAGGTCACCCAGCTTGCTGGAGTTCGCCGCGCTCACCAGGGCACGCACGGTGAGGGTCTTGTCCATCACGTCGAAGACGACCAGCGTCTTCACCCGGCCATCCCACAGGTCCTTCGCCTCATTCGCGAGGATGCGGTCCAGCTCCGCGCGCAGCGCGTCGATGTCCGCCATGTAGTCCACCTGGAGGATGACGGTGCCCATGATTTCCGGGGACCCCTTGCTCCAGTTCTGGAACGGCTTGTCCAGGAACTGGTTGATGGGGATGACCATGCGCCGCTGGTCCCAGATGCGCAGCACGACGTACGTGAGGGTGATCTCCTCCACCGTGCCGAACTCGCCCTCCACCAGCACGTTGTCGCCAATGCTGACGGGCTGGGTGATGGACAGCTGGATGCCGGCGAGCAGCGAGGACAGCGACTTCTGCGCGGCGAGACCGATGGCGAGGCCGGCGATACCGGCGGAGGCGAGCAGCGACACGCCCACGTTGCGCACCACCTCGAACTGCATGAGCAGCAGCGCGGCGGCGATGACGTAGGTGGCGACCTCGAAGACGGCGCGCAGCACGGCCAGCTGCGTGCGCAGCGAGCGCGCGCGGCGGTGGGGGCTGGACTCGGAGGCGACGCGGCTCTGGACGTAGGCCTCCGACACGCGGAGGAAGCGCAGGATGAACCACGCCACCGCGACGATGGTGAGGGAGTAGCTCACCCGGTCGCTCAGCAGTTTCAGCTTGGGAGGCAGGAGCAGGAACGAGGTGCCCAGCGCCAGGAGGAGGGCGAAGAAGGGCAGCCGCAGGGGCCCCCGGCCCGCGCCGATAATCTGGTCGTCCCAGGCGATGCGCGTCCAGCGCGCCACCCGCAGCCCGGCGGCCAGCAGGAGCTTCTCCAGGAGATAGGAGAGGATCCACGCGCTCAGGAGCGTCACCACGAGTCCCAGCCACTGCCACGGCTCCAGCCCCAGCACCGTGCGCTCGAAGAAGAAGGCCGGGAGCGTTTCGGTGAGCAGCGGGCCGTACTCCTCGAAGAGCGGGTCCACCATCTTCACGGTGGGCTCCGACACCACCCAGGTGGGCGTGCCCTCCACGGCGATGCGCTGCAGCCGGATGGGCACGCTCTCGCCCTTGAGCGGGATGGCCCCCAGCGACACGAAGCGTGAATTGGGGGACTCGCCCTCCGGCGTCTTCGGCAGGACGGACGTGTCCACCGACAGCTCGCGGTCCAGGACGAATTTCAGCTTCCGCGCCAGCTGGGCGCCCTGCGCGGGCTGCTCGGCCGCCGGAAGGTGGTCCAGGTAGAGGTAGTAGGCGGCGCGGGGGTAGTCCCCGCGATGCACCGCGTCCAGGAAGCCCTGCGCCGTGGCGCGAGGCGACGCGCGGTCCAGGTCCTGGGGGACCTGCCCCAGGCCGTTGTTGAGGGCCAGGACGGGGAGGCCCCCGAGGACGCACCCCAGGAGAAGGAGGGCCACCAGGACCCGGGAGGCATGGCGCTTCATGGGCGCCTCCATACTCCGTGTGCGGTCGGTTGTCCGGGAAAGACGGTGGGTGTTTCCGAGCCCGCCCGGCCGCTGGGACGCCCGGGATCGAGACCAGAAAACCCGTGCCGGAGCGCGACACGGGAAAGCATTGGTGCGCCGCTGGGTGGTGGGCTAGAACCGACCCCCAAGGAAGGTCGCCGTGTCCGAAGAGAAGCGAAGAATCCTCCTCATTGACGACAGCGAGATCACCCTCGCCATGGAGAAGGCCGTCCTGGAGGCGCGGGGCTATGAGGTCGTGGCCACCTCCACGCTCATGGAGTTTGAGAAAACGCTTCAGAGCTGGCGGCCGGACCTCATCCTCACGGACATCCACATGCCCGAGGCCAAGGGCACGGACATCTGCCGCACGCTGAAGAACGAGTACAACACGCAGGACATCCCCATCGTGTTGTTCTCCAGCCTGCCGGACGACGAGCTGTCGAAGCTGGCCGAGCAGGTGGGCGCGGATGGCTCTCTCTCCAAGGTGAACGGCCTGGAGGCGATGGGCGAGAAGATCGACGAACTGGTGCAGAGCATCCTCTGGTGATGACGATGCGCGCGGCCGTCCTCGCGGTGCTCGTGAGCGCGCTCCTCACCGGTTGCAGACGCCAGGAGCCGCGCGCCCCGGAGAGCGGCGCGGGCAGCGTCCCCGGGCAGCAGCAGGCCTCCGCCCCCACTCCCGCCGCGCCTCCGGGCGCCGTGCTGTTCATCTCCGCGGACACGCGTGGCTACCTGGGCCCCTGCGGCTGCAGCGAGAACATGCGCGGCGGCATTGGCCGGGCGGCGTTCCAGGTGCAGCAGGCGCGTCAGGGCGGCCAGCCGGTGCTGTACATCGACGGCGGCAACAGCCTCTTCGGGGAGACGCACCTCAAGGCGGACCAGGTGCCCCAGGAGGAGCGCAAGGCGAAGGCGCTCGCGGACGCGTTCCGCACCATGGGCATCGCCGCGCGAGCCACGGGCGAATTGGACGACACGCGCGGCGCGGACTTCCGAAAGGGCCTGGGCCTGCCGGAGATTCCCTCGGGCGGCGTGAAGGTGCTGGACGCGGGGACGCGCAAGGTCGGCGTGGTGGCCGCGGCTTCCGGCGAAGCGCTGGTGAAGGCCAGTCAGCAGGCTCGCGAGCAGGGCGCGGACTTCGTGGTGGGCCTGCTGGACCAGCCGCTGGAGGCCGCGCAGGCCGCCGCCGCGTTGCCGGGCCTCGCCGCGAACCTGGTGGTGGCCACGCACAGCGCCAGTGAGTTCTCCGCCGAGGAGAACCGGCTGGTGCGCTCCGACGTGCCGGTGGTGGCGGTGCAGAGCAAGGGGCGCTCGCTGTTGCGCGTGGACCTGACGTACGCGCCGGCGAAGGGGCCCTTCACGCCGCAGCGTTCGCAGGGAGACGTGGAGCGGGAGGTGACGGCGCTGGAGCAGCGCATCGCGCTCCTGGACAAGGAGATCGCCCTGCCCGGCATCGACCCGAAGCTGAAGGCGCTGAAGCAGGGCAAGCGCGACGAGCTCGCGGCGCGCAAGCAGGGCCTCCTCACCGCGCCGCCCGCGCCCGCCGCGGACGTCAACGGCTTCGCGCTGCGCTTCCTGCCGCTGGAGTCGAACCTGCCCAGCGCGCCGGACACACAGGCGCTGGTGAAGGCGTACGACGCGGACGTGGGCCAGCTGAACCTCGCGTGGGCGAAGGCGCATGGCCAGGACTGCCCGCTTCCGGAGAAGGGCCAGGCGGGCTTCGTCGGCAGCGCGGTGTGCGCGGACTGCCACCCGGATGCGACCGGCGTGTGGGAGCGCACGAAGCACCACCACGCGTGGGAGACGCTGGAAGAGGTGGGCAAGCAGCACCACCTCAACTGCGTGGGCTGTCACGTCACCGGCTGGCAGAAGCCCGGCGGCGTGTGCCGGCTGGACAAGGTGGCGGGCCGCGAGGACGTGGGCTGCGAGAGCTGCCACGGTCCGGGCTCCAAGCACGTCGACGCGCCGAGCCCCGCGACCATCGTGGGCAAGCCGGGAGAGGCCGTGTGCGTCACCTGCCACAACACGGAGAACTCGCCGCACTTCGATTTCGCCACCTACCTGCCTCGCATCCTCGGTCCCGGTCATGGCGGAACGGGAAAGAGCGGGCAGGCAGGCGAGCCGCCGGCGAAATAGGGGCGCTCGCTCCTACGGTGGGTCCTTCCCGAGGGCATACCGGGCGACTTGTTGTTTGACTGTCAAGAAAGCTGGCGAATACTGCGGGCTTCGCCTGCTTCTGGGCGACCTCGCCTGGCGTTCCCATGCCGCTTTCTCTGCTCCTGCTTGCCCTGGCCTCGGTTCCCTCCTCGCAGGGCGTGGCGCCGTCACCGGTGCCGCTGCCCGGCGTGCATGCGGTGCCCCCCTCGCAGGCTCCCTCTCTGACGGCGGATGGCAGCCTGGCCACGCCCCCCGCTCCCATGGAGGAAGGCGAGGAGACGGAAGAGGTGGAGAACGAGTCCGCCGAGTTGGAGGAGCTGCGCGCGCTGGAAGGCGCGACGCTGGACCCGGAGGCGAAGCCGAACGCGGAGATGATGCAGTCGCTGCGGCGGCTGGGCCTGACGAACCCGTTGCGGCTGCGAATGTTGGACGCGCTGGAGGAGCCCACCTTCCGCGAGGACGACACCGCCCCGCCGCTGGCGCGCATCACCGACCTGGCGAACTTCGATATTTCGCAGGTGAAGGACCGCTACGACATCCCGGTGGACATGCAGCCGCGGGTGGCCGAGTACATCCAGTTCTTCCAGGGCCCCGGCCGCAAGTGGTTCCGCAAGTGGATGGCGCGCTCCACGCGCTACCTGCCGGTGATGCAGCCCATCCTGGAGGCGAAGGGCCTGCCCCGGGACACGGTGTACCTGGCGATGATTGAGAGCGGCTTCTCCGCGCACGCGTACTCGTGGGCGCACGCGTCCGGGCCGTGGCAGTTCATCTCCAGCACGGGCAAGCAGTACGGCCTCAAGCAGGACTTCTGGGTGGACGAGCGGCGTGACCCCATCAAGGCCACGCACGCGGCGGCGGCGTACCTGAAGGACCTCTACGGCGAGCTGGGCCACTGGTACCTGGCGTGGGCGGGCTACAACACGGGCTCGTACCGGGTGCGCAAGATGGTGACGCGCTACGGGACGAACGACTTCTGGGTGCTGGCGGAGGAGCCCGGGCTGGCGAAGGAGACGAAGCACTACGTTCCCAAGCTCATCGCCGCGGCGCTGGTGGCGAAGAACCCCACCGCGTTCGGCTTCTCCGAGGAGGAGTTCCAGTACGAGTCCACGCTGGAATACGACGAGGTGAAGCTCACGGACGCGACCGACCTGGACGTGGTGGCGCGCGCGGCCGGGGTGAGCGTGCAGGACGTGCAGGAGCTGAACCCGGAGCTCAAGCGCTGGTGCACGCCTCCGGCGACGGCCGCGAAGCCCTACACCCTGAAGCTGCCGCGCGGCACCACGACGCTCTTCGCGCAGAACCTGGCGAAGCTGTCGCCCGCGGACCGGCTGACGTTCCGGGTGCACACGGTGAAGAAGGGCGACACGCTGTCGCAGATTGCCCAGAAGTACGGCACGGCGCCGGAGGCCATCCTCCAGATGAACCGGCTGAAGAGCGCGCGGGTGCTGAAGGTGCGCGCGGAGCTGGTGATTCCGGTGCCGGCGAACGGCCGGGGTGGCAGCGGTGACGCGGGCGGTGGCGCGGTGGCATCCGGCGCGCTGGCGGCGAAGGTGGCGCAGGCGCGGCGCAGCGGCGTGGTGGCGACGCGGCCGGAGGACGAGGTCCCGGCGGGCACGCCCCGGGGCCCCGTGGCGGCGGGCCCCGTGAAGACGGAGAAGGTGGATGGCAAGACGCGCATCACCTACGGCGTGCAGGAGGGCGACAGCCTGTGGCTCATCGCCAACCGCTTCCAGGTGTCGGTGGACGACCTGAAGAAGTGGAACAACCTGCCCAAGCGCAACCGCACGCTGTCGCTGGGCACGCTGCTCGCGGTGTGGCCGCCGGAGTCCAAGGGCGCGGCGCCGGCGAAGGTGGAGGAGCGCGGCGGCACCATCGTGGTGGCCAACGCCGTGGCGGGGCAGGCGCCCGTGGGCCCCAAGGGCAAGGTGCACACGCTGGCCGAGGGCGAGACGCTCTGGTCGGTGTCGCAGCGCTACAACGTGTCCGTCGAGGACATCATGAAGTGGAACCACATCAAGGACCACCGCACGGTGCCCACCGGCAAGCTGCTGTCGCTGAGCGCGCCGTAGCGGCAGGAGGGCATGGCGCGACGGCCGGGACCTTGCAGTCCCCGGCGCCATGCTCGCATCCGCATTGCATCGAGAGTCACTGCTTCTTCCCTCTGAAACGCCCGACACGCGCGAGTCCTCGCCTGTCTTGTCCGTCCTGCCCCGTGGAGTCGAACGTCCGGGGGACAGGACGGTCTCTGGTGGCAACTCGCTGACGCGCTTCAGCGGGCCTGTTCCAGCTATCGGTCAGGCACCGCGAGGGCTGTCCGTCGCCCCGCCGTCCGACGGAGTGTCCGACCAGGAAAAGCGCGCACGTGACATCGCGACAGGCACGGCGGCGACCGTCGTCACGCAAGAGGAGGCGCGGCGTGCCTCACAGGTGACGGCGTCGGCCGCACCGGCAGCCCCGGCGGATGCGACGCGTGCGGTGGCGGCTGGGGGCCTGGGCGTCATGGAGCCTCCGGTCGACTTCGCGGGCACGGCGATTCCGGCGACAGGTGGCCTGGAGCATCCGCGCTTCGCCGGGTCGCCGCAGCTCGCGGACGTGGCATCCGGCGCGACGGTGCTCGGCACGGGCTCGAAGGGGGACGGCCTTCGCGCGGTGCAGGGCGCACTCATGGACATGGGGTTCGCGCTCTACGGCGGCGCGGACGGACGCTACGGACCGGACACGGCGCGCGCGTTCCGCAACTTCCAGGTGCATGCGGGCCTGCGATCCAGTGGTGTGCTCGACGCCGCCACGCTGAAGGCCCTGGAGGCGCTCGCTCCGGCTCCGGGCTCACGGGGACAGTCGCGCGCCCTGCCCTCTCCGTTCTACTCGGGCCAGCCCGTGCGCGTGGTCATCGCACTGCGCGAGCACCGCACCTTCCTCTTCGACCCGGAGGGGAGGCTCGTGGACATCTTCCCCAACGCGGTGGGCACCGCCGCCACGCCCACGCACCCGGGACTCAAGGTCGTCCGCGCGAAGTTGGACCAGGTGGCCACCGAGGACGCGGGCGCGCGGCTGTGGAACGACCGGCACGTGTTCGGCTCGCGGCTGCTGGACCTGTCCTGGGCGGATGGACGCCGCAGCGGCGAGGAGCTGCATGGCACCAGCGCCCCTGCCCTGCTCGGCGGCGACGTGTCCCACGGCTGCATCCGTCACGCGAACGAGGACATCCTCGTGCTGCATGACGCGCTCGCCGTGGGCGACCGCATCGCGGTGGTGGAGACGCTCCAGGATCCGCACCTGGGCGTCCCCGTCACCGTGGGCTGATGGCCTACTGCTCTTCCAGGAGCATCTTCAGCTCCCGGACGCGCTTGCTGATGTAGTCGCGGTCCAGCTTGCGGAAGTTCTCCGGAAGCAGCGCCCGGCTGGTGCACTCCTGCACCGCCACCAGGTTCTGCATCTCGATCTCCAGCGGGTAGCTGGGCGGCACGAAGTCCGCCAGCACCGCGGCCAGGTCGTCCTTCGTCACCTGATCGCGTCCCTCCGCCAGCGCGCGGAACTTCGAGCGCACCATCACCGCCTCGATGTCCGCGCCGCTGAAGGCGCGCACACCGCCGGGAATCAGCGCGGCGAAGGACTCCACGCCCTCCACCGACACGCCGGTCTTCTTGCTCATCGCCTGGAACAGCTCGTTCCGCTCCTCGTCCGTCTGCGGATAGAAGAGCGCGAGGTGCTCCTCCGCGCGGCCCTGGCGCTTCAGGTCGATGGGCAGCAGGTCCGGCCGCGCCGTCAGCAGGAACCAGACGATCTTGCCGCGGTACTGCGTGTTGCCCATGAAGGACGCGATGGAGCCGAAGATGCGGCTGCTCGTCCCGGAGTCCCCACCGGAGTCGCGGTTGCCGAGGAAGGTGTCCGCCTCGTCGACCATCACCGCCACCGGCCACAGGGCCTTCAGCAGGTTGAAGATCTTCTCCAGGTTCGATTCCGTCACGCCCTGCCACTGGCTGCGGAAGTTCAGGAACTTCACCACCGGGATGCCAATCTCCCCGGCGAAGCAGCTCACCATGAACGTCTTGCCCGTGCCCACCGGCCCGCTCACCAGGTAGCCCATGGGCATGACCTCGATGCGGCCCTTCTTCAGCGCGGACGCCGCCTGCCGCAGCATCTGCTTGGCGGGGGCGTGGCCCGCCACCGCGTCCAGCGTGTGCGCGGGCTCGATGAACTCCAGGAGGCCGTGACACTCCGCCTGGATGAGCTCCTTCTTCTTCTCCTTGAGCAGCTCCGGAGTGATGCGCACCTCCCGCTCCAGCGCCTCCGTGAGCACGCGGTCCAGGTTGATGCGCGACAGGCCCGCCGTCATCTTCGCCAGGCCCGCGACCGGCACCTCCGACACCGACTGGAGCTTCTTGCCCTCCAGCTTGGAGCGCACGTACTCCAGGCGCTCCTCCTCCGTGGGCAGCGGCAGCTCGATGGGCGCCACGTACGGGTTGCGGCTGATGCGCGGCGACACGTCCGACAGGTTCTCCGCCAGGAGCACCACGGACACGTCGCCCGCCAGGAACTGCGGGTCGTGCGCCCACTTGTCCAGCGTGGCCACCACGAAGCGGTCCTCCGCGGACAGGTGGCTCATCTCCCCGCCCGGGACCAGCGTCTCCGCGTAGTCGATGATGAGCGCCAGCGAGCGGCCCTCGCTCAGGCGCATGCGCAGGAAGTTCTCCAGGATTTGCAGCGCCCGGCCCGGGTCGCGCGGCATGACCTTGGCGTAGTCCGTGCCGTACATGGCGTCGTAGCCCGTCATGGCCCGCGCCAGGTCCTTCTGCGTCTCCGGCGTCGCGGAGCGGATGCCCGACGAGCGGTCGTAGAAGAGGACGTGGTCGCGCCCGCCGAACAGCTCCTCCGACAGGAACGTCTTCAGCGTCCCAAAGCCGCGCCCGCCGTCCTCCAGCTGCAGCGGCTGCAGGTCGCGCACGGCCCCGTACAGCAGGAAGGTGCTGACCGTCTTCGTGTAGTACTTGCGCGCCAGCTGCTGCGCCCACCGGGGCAGATCCGCCAGCGGATCCGCCTTGTTCACCTTACGCACCTTCGTCACGGACATCCCTCCGGCGCCGCTCCCCCCAGGGACATCCGGGGGGAGGACCCCCAGGCTACCTCTTAAATGTCAGGACCGCGGTGCCGCTAATCGCGGCAGCGCGCCTGCTTCTTCAAGGTTGCTTCCACCTTGACCGTGGAACCCGCCGGGGACGGCGTGCCCACGGATACGTCCTCGTCCGCGTGGCATTTCGCCTTCAGCGTGAGTTCGCGCGTGCCCCAGGGCACCCGGATGGTGGCCGGGGTGACGGCGCCCAGGTCCTTGTTGCCCTGGTAGATGGCCGCGCCCTCGGGCGTGGACTCGATCCGCACCTCCACGGGCGCGCGCTCCAGGGTCGCCGCCACGTCCAGGCTGTTGTTGTTCACGGCCATCTTCTTGATGAAGGGCACGTAGCCAGGGGCGGTGACCTCCACCAGCGGGGCGTCGTTGCTGAGCGAGAAGTCCTTGTTCACCGACTCCTGGGAGCCCTGCTTCCGGGCGACCTGGTTGTCGATCTTCACCTCGGCGTCTCCCGGCTGGGTCTTGAAGATCACGAACACCGAGCGCGCCTGCCGCTTGAGGGCCACCGGCACCTGCGTGGCGTTGGTGCCCTCGGACACCATGACGGACTGGTTGAAGGCCTCGTAGCCCGGAGCGGTCACCACCACCAGCACGTTGCCCACGGACATGGGCTTCAGGGCGAAGCCGTTGGGGGGGAACTTCTCCGGAGGCCCCGCGTTGATGGACACCATCGCGACGTCCTTCGCCTCCAGCGTCTTGAGCTCCACCATCACGTAGCCCTGCGCGGGCTTGCTCGGGGAGAAGACCAGGGCCACGCCCACCAGGAGGAACAGCGACGCCAGCCCCACGGCGCCGTAGAGCAGCCGCTTGTCCATGCCCTTGAAGCCCAGCCCCCGGGCGGGAGCCTCCGGCTCGGGCGCGTTCTTCTGGCGGACTTCCTTCGCGGGCGGACGCGGCGCGTTCCCGTTGTTGAGGACGGGGGGCGCGGGCGGACGCGGCGCCGGTTCCGGCAGCGGGTCCGGCCGGTGGAGGCGCTGCGGCGGACCGTCGTTGCCCCGGTTCGGCGTCGGCCGGGGCGCGGGCGCGTCGTTGGCCATCAGCGTGGGCACGTTGGTCAGCGACGGACGCGGCGGCGCGGAGGTCAGCACCGGCGCGCTGTTCTGCGACGACAGGCGCGGCGGCGCCGGAGGCTGGGGCAGCGACGAGGGCGGCGGGATGACGGCGGTGCGACCCGACACGTCCTCCTCCCCGTCGTCCTGCGGCGCGGCCGGGGACTCCAGCGGCGTGACGGCGCGGCCAATGGCGGCGCCCGGCTGGGTGGTGGGCTCCGGCGAGTCGTTGAAGACGGCGTCGCGGTCCACCATCTGCGTCGCCAGCTCCTCGTCCTCCTTGGGCGAGGGCGCGGCCGGCGCGGCGGTCAGCTTGGGCAGCGCCGCGAGCGTGGGCGAACGGCGCGCGCCCTGCGCGGTGCCACCGGAGTTGGAGGCGCGCGGCGGCGGCGCGGCCACGGGCTCCACGGGGGGCGCGGAGGGCGCCACCGCCGGGATGTTGGTCATGCTCTGCGTGGGCACCGGGGACGGACCGCTGAAGCCCGCCTCGATGGCCGCCAGCATGCCGTCCGGCGCGCGGATGTCCGCGTACTCGGCCAGGCGCTGCTTCTCGCGTTCCACCTCTTCGGCGAACGTGGACTTCATGTACTGCATGAGGTCCTTGCGGCCGAAGATGGAGTCGTTCGTCAGCAGGAAGCGCTGCAGGTCGTCGCCCAGCTCGCTGGCGTACTGGTAGCGCTCGTCCACGTCCTTCGCGAGCGACTTGAGGACGATGCGCTCCAGCGCCTCCGGGATGCGCCGGTTGTACGTGGACGGCGACGGCACCTCCGCCTTGCGCACCTTCTCCAGCACGCTGAAGTCGCTGTCGCCCACGAAGAGGCGCTCGCCGGTGAGCATCTCGTAGAGGCACACGCCAATGGCGAACACGTCCGAGCGGCGATCCAGCGGCAGGCCGCGGATCTGCTCCGGGCTCATGTAGCCGAACTTGCCCTTGAGGATACCGGCCTGCGTCTTGGTGGCCTTGCCCGCCGCCTTCGCGATGCCGAAGTCGATGACCTTGACCTCGCCCTCGAAGGACACGAGCACGTTCTGCGGCGAGATGTCGCGGTGGACGATGTTGAGGTCGCGCCCCATCCCGTCCTTCTTGCGGTGGGCGTAGTCCAGGCCCTCGCACATCTTCGCCACGCAGAAGGCGACCAGCGGCACGGGCGCGGGCTCACCCTTCTTCCGGCAACGGTCGAAGATGGCCCGCATGTCCTTGCCGGGGATGTACTCCATCGAAATGAAGTAGCTGCTGGCGATCTGCCCCAGCTCGTAGATCTGCGCGATGTTGGCGTGGGTCAGCTGGACGCTGATCTTCGCCTCATCGATGAACATCGAGATGAATTCTTCATCCTCGGCGATGTTCGGCAGGATGCGCTTGATGGCGACGAGCCGCTCGAAGCCGCTGGCGCCGAACTGTTTGCCGCGCCAGACCTCCGCCATGCCGCCGATGTTGACGCGGTCCAGGAGGAGATACTTCCCGAACGGGATGGGTTGCCGCTTCGGTTGAGAGGTCGTCACTGTGTGTGGGGGTCGAGTCCTTGCAGGGAGCCTATCGATCGCGGCTCCAAAGGGTCAACCGCGCGCGCGGACCTATTTCCGCCCGCTTGCTCCCCAGGCGACCCCGGCTCAGGGCGAAGGGGACGCCGCCGCGCCCCCATCCACGGTGGGGATCTCCAGGTCGATACCCGGAATGCCCTCGTTCTCCTCCTCGGGCTCCGCGGGAAGCTGGGCGCGCACGACGGCCACGCGCGGCTCTCCTCGGTGGGAGAGCACGGCGGGCGCACCAAAGCGCACCTCGGCGGGCAGCCCCACCAGCGTCACCCAGGCCTGCTTGCCGTCCCGGGCCACGCAGTAGAGCAGCGTGCCGGCCCGGGTGCCGGGCGCGTCGCGGACCGGGCCCTCGCAGTCCGTGCGCACCTGGAGTGTATAGGCCGGCACCGACGTCCCGCGCTCCAGGTACGGCGGAGCGCCCAGCGCGTCCACCAGGGGCTGTAGCACCTGGGCTCGCGAGGGCACGGATTCCACCGTGGCCAGCTTCTGGGCATCGTTCTGGAAGCGCTGCAGCGCCACCGAGGCCATCTCCGGCGAGTCCAGCGGCGTGCGACCCTCCGCGAGCACCAGGTCCAGGAAGAGCGCCAGCACGAGCAGGATGGGCAGCAGCCGGTAGCCCTTGAAGTCCTCCGGCTTCTTTCGCAGCAGTCCCGCGACGAACACGGCCAGGCCCACGCCCGCGAGCCCCAGCACGACGCTGGCGCGCACGGCGGACGGCGGCGTGAGGAGCGCGGAGACCTCCGCGGTCCGGGCGCTCAGGGCATCCGAGAGGTCGCCCCCGTAGATCCACCCCAGCGCCCCCAGGCACAGGACGTTGGTCAGGAGCGTCTTGCGCGAAGGGCCGCTCATCCCGCCAGCGTCCTCGCCGGATCCGTGGCGGCGGCGCGGCGGCTGGGGAAGTACGCCCCGGCGAGCGCGGCCACGAGCCCCAGCAGCACGCCCCCCAGCACCACTCCCACGGGGAAGGAGAAGAAGCTCTCCGGCTTGAAGGGGAAGTTGGGCAGGTAGCCCTTCGCGAGCCGGTCCACGATGAAGGCCAGCACCAGCGCCGCGGCCGTGCCCGCCGCGCCGCCCAGCACGCCCACCACGCCGGCCTCCGCCAGCACGATGGCGCGCACGTCCGCGCGAGAGGCGCCCACCGCCTGCATCACGCCAATCTCCTTGGCCCGCGCGCGCACGGACGAGGACATGGCGTGGGCGATGTTCACCGCCGCCAGCACGCAGATGAGGATGGAGAGCAGCGCCAGCGCGGACGTGGTGAGCGCCACCGCCGCGCCCGCGTTCTCCGCCAGCCGGCGCTCCTGATCATCGATTTCGAAGCCCATCCCCTTCACCGCCTCCACCAGCTCCGGGACGCGGGAAGGGTCCGCGGCCACCAGCGTGACGCCGGAGTAGCTGTCCGCGTCCGCGCCGGAAGCGCGGTTGATGCGCACCGCCGTGTCCAGCGGGATGGTGATGCCCGCGAGCATGGCCCGGTCGGACGCGCCCACCACCTGCGCCTGCTGCGTGGTGGTGGGCCCGCCGGACGTGGCCGCCACGTAGGAGCGGTTGAACTCCACCGGGAAGCCGAAGCCGATGAGCATCTCCGCGGACAGCTGCGGCAGCTTGCGCGCGGGCGCGAACGTCTTGTTGTACAGCTCCAACAGGCGCGTGGAGATGAGCGCGGGGATGGCCTTGCCCTCCCCCGGGTCCTTGAAGTCCTTCGCCTCCGGCAGCCCCACGTCCTTCTGCACCAGGCCGGGGTCCACGCCCACCGCGAGCACCTCCATGCCCATGCGCAGGCGCGAGCCGAAGAACACGCCGTCGTAGCGCGTCACCGCCGGCACGCGGACGTTCATCTTCCGGTACGTCGTCTCCACGCCGGGCAGCGCGGCCAGGCGCTCCACCGCGGCCGCGTCCAGCTTGCCGCCGCCCAAGAGGCCCAGCGACACCGCCGGGGGCACCACGTCCACCAGCCGCGAGTCCGTGGGGAAGATGCGCTCGCGGATGACGCGCCCCACGCCCAGCCCCAGGCCCACGAAGAACACCAGCGCGCCTACGCCCATGGCCACGCCGAAGGCGGAGAAGAACGCGCCCTTGCGCTCACGCGCGAGGGACAACCTCACCAGTCGCGACAGTGCGTCGAACCTCACGGGGCACCTCGCGACGCCAGGGCTTCCGACGCGGGGGATTCCTCCACCAGCCGCGCGTCCTTGAGCCGCAGCACCCGCCGCGCCACCGCGCTCATGCGCTCTTCGTGGGTGACGGTCAGCACCGTGAGCCCTTCCTTGTGCAGCTCCTGGAAGAGCTGGATGACGCCCGCGCCGGTGGCCGCGTCCAGGTTGCCCGTGGGCTCGTCGCACAGGAGCAGCTTCGGGCCGCCGAAGAGGGCCCGGGCGATGGCCACGCGCTGGCGCTCGCCGCCGGACAGCCGCACCGGCGCGCGGTCCTGCTTGGAGCCCAGGCCCACGCGCTCCAGGAGCTGGCTCGCGCGCTTGCGCCCGTCCGGAGTGGCGGGACCGAAGTGCGAGGGCAGCAGCACGTTCTCCAGCGCGGACAGGTTGGGGATGAGGTGGAAGGACTGGAAGACGAAGCCCACGTGCGTGTTGCGGAAGCGCGCCAGCTCCTTGTCGCGCAGGCCGGTGAGCTTCACGCCGCCCACCTCCACCTGCCCCTGGTAGTGCACGTCCAGGCCGCCCAACAGGTGCAGCAGCGTGGACTTGCCGCTGCCGGACGCGCCCACCACCGCGACGAAGTCCCCGGCCTCCACGTCCAGCGACACGCCGTCCAGGACGCGCACGCGCGAGCCCTCGCCGTCCTCGTACTCCTTCACGACATCGCGCGCGTGGATCAAGGCGTGGCCGGGGTGGTCGTGGTCGTGGTGGAGCTGGGCGCGGGCGTGAGCCGCAGGGAGATTTCCGCCTGCAGCGCCTTGTCCTTGCGCGACAGGGCCATGGTCACCGCCCGCAGGTCATCCGTGGCGTCCAGCCAGCGCACCGTGGTGGCCTTGATGGCGAAGCCGCCAATGCCCCACGCGGCGGACGGCAGCGCCTTCACCGCGTCCGACAGCCGGCGCAGGTCCAAGAGCACCACCAGCGCGGCATCCTTGCCCACGGACTTCAGGTCCTCGGACACGGGGCCCGTGCCCGCGGGCTGCGCGAGCGAGGCCAGGGTGGACTCCAGGCGCGCCCTGGGCGCCGCGAGCATCAGCTTGCCGTCCTTGGTCAGCGCGAAGTGCGCGCCTTCACCCGCGCGGTACGACGTGAGGTACGCCTTCTGGCCGTTCACGTCCGTGGGCTCCACCTTCGCGCCGAAGCCGCCCGCGAAGCCGGGCACCTTGTCCAGCGTGGCCTGCCCCCTGGCCACGTCCTTCACCTCCGCGAGCGCCACCAGGTTGACGAAGCGGAAGGGGTTGGTGCGCCGCAGGTCCAGGTCCGGCATGCCCGAGGACAGGTTGACGTTGGGCGCCAGCGACAGCGCGAGCACCATGCCCGGCTTGAGGTTGTCCAGCACCTCCGTCTTCACGTTGAAGCCCGCGTTCTGCACCGCGCGCGTCACCTGCGCGCCGGCCAGGTACGGCCACACGCCGTCCAGCTGCGCCGGGTCGCCGCGGAAGCGCGCCACGAAGAAGCTGTCCTGCGGCAGCCAGCCCGCGAGCGACTCACCGCCCTTGGGCTCCAGCGCCGCGAGCGACGCCTGCGTGTCCGGCCACGGCGCGTCCGCGCGCAGCGTCACCGCGCGCTCCTCGATGTGGCCCGTGAAGGTGATGCCCTGCACGCTGCCCGCGGGCAGCAGGCCCATGCCGCCCGGCAGCCACACGTGGAAGTCGCGGTCGCCGGAGAGCCGCTTGAGGGACGCCTCCAGCACCGGCTCCTTCGCCAGCGACTGCTCCTCCGGCAGCGCCGCCAGCTCCGACAGCCGAGGCACGGCCGCGCCCGCGGACAGGAGCACCAGGTCGTGCTTGAGAAAGAGCATGCCCAGCAGGGGCTCCGTGGAGCCCGGGCGGTTGAAGGTGACGAGCCGCCCGGCGTCCACCTTCGCGTCCTTCTCCTCCGTCGCGCCCAGGCGCGTGCGGGCGAAGGTGGCGAAGGTCGTCTTCAGCTTGTCCGCGTCCTTCACGCCCAGGACGGACACCGCCTGCGTGCCGCCGAGGAAGGCCGCGCCCGCGCCGCGCTTCGGGTCGATGCCGGCGTCCTCCAGCGCCTTGCGGCTGCGCAGGTCCACGCCCACCTGCCGCATCACCGCGGACACGTAGCGCTCCGCGGAGGGGAAGTTCTGCAGCTGCGCGACGAACGAGGCCACCTTGAGGTTCTGGAAGCGCGCGAGCTTCTCGCCCAGCGTGCCCAGGTCGTCGATGACGACGGCCGCCTGCGCGGTGCGCGGCAGGTAGCGCGACACGCCCCGGGGCGATTCCGCGGGCCCGGCCGCCTCCTTCCCGCAGCGCGAGCAGCCGGCGAACACGACCAACAGCAGGAGCAACGGAAGGAATCCAGCGCGGCGGAGCATGGGCATCAGGACAGGATGCCTGCGGCGGAGAGTCAATCTATTCGTGCGCCGTCCCCAGCCCCTGCCTGGGTCGCAAGGTGCCACGGTGAACAGGTGCCCGTCCGGGCCCGTGCCTGGACTACCGCACGCGGGTGCCGCCGTGCGGCAGGGGCGCGGAGGTCTCCTCGGTGAAGTCGAGGAAGCGCTCCATCTGGCGCACCGTCTCGTCCGTGGCCTCCGTCTCCGCGGAGAGCACGTCCAGCTGCCGGTTGACGCTCTCCGGGTCGCGGATGGCGATGGACTGCTCGTGCGTCAGGCGCATCAGGTCCTCGATGCCGGCCAGCTGGTGGCTCACCACCTCGCGGCTCTCGCCCGCCTGCTCGAAGCGCATCAGGCGCTTGCGCAAAATCTCCACGCGCTTGCCCTTCACGTCCTTGAGGCGCGGGTTGGCCTCCTCCGCGACCTCCGCCTCCAGCGCCGCCACCTCGGAGGTGAGGTGCTCCCGGTCGGACCCGCTCAGGTACGTGCGGTACTGGTTGAGCGCGGAGATGAGCCGCAGGAAGGACGTGAGCAGCGCGTCCAGCTTGGGCTCACTGCTCGCGGCCAGCACGCGCCCGGCGGGCAGCTTGCGGTAGTTGGCGAGAATCTTTTCCTTCAGCCCCACCAGCTGCTGGTAGTGGTCGCGCTGCGACGGCGCCAGGTCCGCGAGCAGCGAGTCCACCGCCGCGCGCGCGGCCTCCGGGTTGTCCGGCTGCTGCGCCCGCACGGCGCGCTGGAAGCGCTTCATGGACGACAGGACGGCCAGGTAGACGCCCTCCACGCCCAGCGCCACCATCATGGGCAGCGGCTCCTGCGTCACGGCGCTGGACATGGCCGCCGTCGTCAGCCCCACCAGGTTGGCCGGCAGGAGGAACGCGGCCTTGATGTAGTTCGGTGTCTTCGCCACGTCCGACTCCCCTTCCCACTTCCGGCCCGCTTCAGGGCCCCCGCGCCTCGGAGACGTACTTCAGCGCGCCCAGGTCCCGCGTGTCCTCCGCCGGTGGGGGCGCCGTCCCGCGATTGAGCTTCTGGAAGAGCGCCGCGGCGCTCTGGAAGAGCTCGTCATAGGTAACCGGCGCCTCGCCGGAAAGTCCGAAGAAGGCCCGATTGTCCGCCAGCGTCGCGGGCGGCGCGCTGCGGATGGCCTCCGAGGGGTCTCCCAGGTACGGCGCCACCTCTCCCAGGAGCCGCGCCCCGGCCGCCGGGGACTTGAGCACGCCCTGCCCCGTGTCCAGGAGCCCCCGCAGCACCCGCCGCACCGCGTCCGGATAGCGCGCCGCGAAGTCGCCCCGGGCCACCAGCACCGTGGCCAGGAGGTGCGGGGCGTCCGCCGTGGTGGCCAGCACCTTGCCGCCCCGGTCCCGCGCCGCCAGCTCCACGTCGCCCCAAAGCCCCACCACCACGTCCGCCCGCCCCTCCCGCAAGGCCCGGCCCGCATCCAGCGTGGAGGGCAGGTCCACCCAGCGCACGTCGGAGGTGCGCAGCCCCGCGCGCGCCAGCACCCACAGGGCGAAGTAGTGCGACGAGCCGCCCGGATACACGCCCACCCGCTTGCCGCGCAGGCTGGCCAGATCCGGCACGCCCACCGCCGCCATGGCCTCCTGGCCCCGGCTGCGCCCCACGAGCATCACCGTGCGCGGCGCCGCGTCCCTCAAGGTGGGCGCCCACGACGCGAGCCGGTCCACCGACAGGGCCGCCATGTCCACGCCGCCGTTCTCCGCGCCCACGGACAGGGCCTGCTTCAGCTCCTCCTCGCGGGCGAAGAGCACCGCGCGGGCGTCCAGGGCGTAGGCCGTCTTGAGCAGCCCCTGCGCGGCGCCCGGGGGCGTGGCGGGGTTGTCCAGGGTGGTGGCGCCGCCGGTGGCCACGAGCAGCGCGGAGGCTGAACCCCGCGGGGTGAAGCCGATGAGCACGGGCCTGAGCGGCACCGACGCCACGTCCGCCACCGGGGCCGCGACGCCCGCCGGGAAGTCGCCCGGGGACAGCCGCACCGCTTCACGGGTGGAGGGAAAGAAGCGCGCCTGCAGGCGGTCGAGGTACCCCGCCCGCGAGGCGAACACGTACCCCGCGCCCAGGACGCAGAGCGCGAGGAAGAGAAAGAGGCCGGGTCCGCGGTGCAGCTTCATCCGTGTGCGCCGGCCCCTTTCATGGGGGGAGAACTACTTGATCTCCACCTTCTTGCCGATGGTCTTTTCCGGACCGGCGCCCACGTCCGACACCGGCGCGGGGCTGTCCATCAGGCCCATCTCCATCTTGAACTGCTTCACCAGCTCGTCGCCCTGGATCTTCTCGGCCTCTTCCTCGATGGCCGCGGCCTGGTGATCCACCGACTCCAGCGCCATCTGCATGCGCGCCTCGTTGATGGCCGTCTTCTCCTGGACCTTGCGGAGCATCTCGTCGTGCGTGGAGTCCACGCCCGCGACGGTGAAGGACTCCATCGTGTCGGCGACCTTCGCCTGCCACTTGGCGCGCCGCGCGTCCCGGACGGCGTTCATCGCCTCCTGGGTCTTGCGGTCCTTCTCGCGCATGAACGCCTTCTTGACGTTCAGGGCCTTCTCATAGGCCTGCTTCGCGATGTCCAGCTGCGCCTGGTTGCGCGCGAGGGCTTCCTTCTCCCCCTGGAGCTTGGTCGCGTAGGTGCCGGCCAGGTCGTCCCGGCCCGCCTGGATGGCGGCCTTCACCTTGGCGGTCAGCTCCCGCACGTCCTGCTGGTACTTCATGTTCTCCTTCTCGAGCAGCGTCACATTCGCCCGGACCATGGCGATGGACTCGTTCATCTTGGGGACCTGATCGTTCAGGTCACGGATGTTCTGCTCGAGAATCAGCTCCGGATCCTCGATGGAGGAGACGAAGAAGCCCGCGAAGCTCCGCATCGCTCTCTTGAATCGCTGCCACATGTCGGCTCTCACCTCCGCCTGTGCGTAATCCCAGTCACCTTACACGAACTCCGACGCCCACAAGCATCCAGCCGCAAGGCGCGTGTCATCGTGACTACGCCCGCCCGGAACGGATGATTGCCCCCAGAACAGCCACCGCCTGGCCACCGCCCGCCAGCCCGGCCGGGTCCAGGGCCACCGGTCGGCCCCGCCCGCCACTCCCTGTCCCTTAAAGGGGCCACCCGGGGTCGCGAAAGACGCTGTGGCCATGAACTTGCCGGGTGGGGAGGAAGCGGGGAAAACGAGCGTGTCGAATGGACCCAACCCCTCCCGTTGCCTTTGAAGACGAGCTCGCGCGGGTGGTGGCCGCCCAACGAAGGCGCGTCCTGGGTGCCGGGGCGGCGGTGCGGCTGGTGGGCACGGTCGTGTTCTTCGCCGTCAGCCTGGGGCTGTGGCTGACGGGCGCCCGGGACTGGGCCCACTACCCGCCCCTGCTGCTCTGCTACGGCGGCGTGGTGGCGCTGCTGTTCGCGCTGCGCACCAGGCCCCTGACGAAGCAGCTGGGCGTCGTCCAGTCGCTGGTGGACGTGGGGCTGGTGTTCGGTCTCCAGCAGCTGGCCCTGCCGGTGTCGCCCTTCCCCGCGGGCGTGGCGGGCTTCAGCCTGGGGCTGTTCGCGCTGGTGGTGGCGCTGTCCGGCCTGGAGCTGATGCCCTGGCTCGTCTACGGCACGGCGGGGCTGGCGTCGCTCTCCCAGGCCGTCCTCATGCACCAGGCAGGCGTGGGCCCCGGAGCCATGGCCGTGGCGGCGGTGACGCTGGTGCTGGTGGCGGCGGTGAGCCACTACGGCACCGGGCGGCTGCGGCACCTGGCCATGGACCTGTCGCACGCGGAGGTGTCCCGGCAGCTGGAGGCCCGCCGCACCCACGACGTGGAGGACGCCCACCGCACCATCGAGCGGATGCTGGCGGAGGCCCACGCGCGCAACGCCCAGCTGGAGGCGCTCCAGGCCCACCAGGAGCAGCTGATGCAGTTCCTGGTGCACGACCTGCGCTCGCCGCTGTCCGCCGTGACGCTGTCGCTGTCGTGGATGGAGCAGGAGCTGCCCATCGGCACGCCGATGGTGGAGTCCGTGCGCACGGGCCTGGCCGTCACCGCGCGCCTGGACCGGATGATCTCCGACCTGCTGGACGTGCCCCGGCTGGAGCAGGGCCGGCTGTCCCCGCGCAAGCAGCCCTTCCCGGTGGCGCCGCTCTTCGACGAGGTGCGCCGCTCGCTGGATGGCGCGGCCCGGCTTCGGAAAATCAGGCTGGAGCTGTCATGTCCGCCGGGCTTCCAGCTGGTGGGCGACGCGGGCCTGCTCATCCGCGTGGTGGAGAACCTGGCCACCAACGCGCTACGCTACGCCCCGTCCGGAGGACGCGTGCGCCTGGAGGCGGGTGAGGCGGAGGGCTTCCAGTGGCTGGCGGTGCGCAACGACGGCATCGCCATTCCGCCGGAGGCGCGCGAGTCCCTCTTCGACAAGTACGTGCAGGGCCACCGCGAGAAGGAGGGCCGCCGGGGCTACGGCCTGGGGCTGTACTTCTCCCGGCTGGCGGCGGAGGCCCATGGCGGGCGGCTGGCGGTGGAGGACGCGGAGGGTTGGGCCACGTCCTTCGTGCTGCGCCTGCCGCGCTCGAAGCCGGCCTCGCAGCCGTCCGTGGATCCGACGGCCGCCCAGCAGCGCCGCTAGGACGCCTTCAGCTTCGCCCGGGCGAAGAGCTTCGTCGCCTGCGTGCGGGCGTTGGACAGCACCGCGTTCGCGTCCAGCGTGGTCAGCTCGCCCTCGCGCAGCACCAGCTTGCCGTCGATGAGCACGTGCGACACGTCCGTGGAGCGCGCCGAGTACACCAGCGGCCCCGTGACGTCCTCCGGCAGCGGGCAGAAGTGGAAGCCGCGCGTGTCCACCACGGTGAGGTCCGCGCGCTTGCCGGCCTCCACGGAGCCCACCTCGTCCTCCAGGCCCAGGGCGCGCGCGCCGTGCAGCGTGGCCATCTCCAGGACGTGCATGGGCGTCATCGCCACCGGGCCCACGCGCGGGTTGTGCAGCACGGACGCGAGCCGCATCTCGTGGAACAAATCCAATGTGTTGTTGCACGGGGCGCCGTCCGCCCCCAGCGCCACGGGGATGCCGTCCTTCAAGAGCTCCGGCACGCGCGCGTAGCCCGACGCGAGCTTCAGGTTGGAGCCCGGGCAGTGGCACACCACCGTGCCGGACTCGCGCAGCAGCCGCTGCTCCTCGCCCTCCACCCACACGCAGTGGGCCAGGGTGACCTGGGGGCCCGTGAGCCCCAGCCCATGGAAGAAGGCGATGTTGTCCTGGCCCGTCACCTGGCGGACCACGTCCGTCTCCGTGCGGTTCTCGCTGGCGTGCGAGTGGATGCGCACACCCTTCTCCCGCGACAGCCGGCCCACCTCGCGCAAGAGCTCCGGCGAGCAGGACAGGGCGAAGCGCGGCGCGAACGCGTAGCGCAGGCGGTTGTCGTGGGTGCCGTGCCAGCGCTCCATCAGCGCCAGGCTCTCCGACAGGGAGTCCGCCGTCGTCTCACGCAGGCCGGCGGGCACCTCCGCGCCGGAGTCCATCATCGCCTTGCCGCCAACGAGCCGGAAGCCGCTGTCGCGCGCGGACTCGAAGACGGCGTCGTAGTGGTGCACGGTGCCCATGTCGAGCGCCGCCGTGGAGCCGGAGCGGATGAGCTCCGCGAAGGTGAGGTCCGCGCTGGCGCGCAGGGACGCCGCGTCGTGCGCCGCCTCCATGGGCCAGATGCGCTCCTTCAGCCAGTCCAAGAGCTCCCGCTTGTCCGCGTGGCCGCGGAACAGCGTCTGGCAGGCGTGCAGGTGGCCATGGATGAGGCCGGGCATCACCACCTGCCCGGTGAGGTCCAGGACGCGGCGGGCGCCCTTCACCTTCAGGCCCCGGCCCACCTTGGCGATGCGCCCGTCCTGCACGAGCACGTCCGCGCGAGGCAGCACCTCGCGGTCCCGGTTCATGGTGACGACGGTGGCGCCAGTCAGAAGCAAGTCCACGTGGGAGATGTCCTAGAGGAAGGAACGGGTGAAGGCGTGCGGCAGCAGCTCGCTGAGCGGGTAGCGCGCCTCCTGCCCGTTGAGGGTGCGGCTTCGCACCGGAAGGTCAGGCCCGGCGAACTCCGCCATCACCTGGCGGCACATGCCGCACGGGGGACAGGGCTCCGGGGTGTCCACGACGACGGCCACGGCCACCGGCTTCTCGCGGCCCTGCGCCACGCCCGCGACGAACGCGTTGCGCTCCGCGCAGACGGTGAGGCCATAGGTGGCGTTCTCCACGTTGCAGCCGGCCACGATGGAGCCGTCCGCGTAGAGCACGGCGGCCCCCACGGGGAACTTGGAGTACGGCACGTGCGCGCGCTGACGCACCCGCAGGGCTTCCTCGAACAGCCGCTCCCAGGGAATCTCGTCCGCCATGCCGCCCTCCTTCGCGAAGGCGCCGTCCACCGGCGCCCGCGTCCATCCGGGACGCCCTAGCGGGCGCCCCGGGGTTCATCCTTGCTCTGGTCATCCAGGTGCCGGGCGATGGCCAGCTCCAGCTCCACCGGCAGCTCCAGGAAGCGCACGCGCACCACCGGGCCCGACATGCCGGCCTTGGGGGGCAGCACCTCGCCGCGCACCTGCACCTCTTCCAGGGACGGGGGCAGCGCGAAGCGCACCTCCACGGTCTGGCCCGGGTCCAGCGCCTCACCCACCCATCCCACACCGCCCAGGGACAGGTCCCCCGCGCGGTCCAGGAAGGCATCCGCCCCCTCCCGCCGGACCTTCAGGCGCATGGGGACGCGGGGCGAGTCGCGCCGGTCCTCTCCCGTCCTGGTGTCCTGGTTCTCGTTCTGCTCGGACATCGCCGTCGTCTCCCTGCCGCTGCCGCTCTCGTATCCGACCCGGGTCGCGTTCCACCACCGCCCCGGGTCCGGGCCGGCGCATCATACGCGGGCCCGTCCGCTCCGCTGCTCCTGAAAATGCATCCCGGGGCGATCAGCCTCCCGTGGAGCAGAACTGCTCGTAATCGATGAGCTCCACCTTCGCTCCCGGCGCGCACACGGGGCACTCCGGGTCCCGGCGCAGCTTGAGCTCCTGGAAGCGCGTGCCCAGCGCGTCGAAGGTGAGCAGCCGCCCCACGAGCGACTCCCCCACCCCGAGCAGCAGCTTCAGGGCCTCCGTGGCCTGGAGCATCCCGATGAGCCCGGGCAGCACGCCCAGCACGCCGGCTTCCGCGCACGACGGCGCCAGCTCCGGCGGGGGCGGCGCGGGGTAGAGGCAGCGGTAGCAGGGCCCCTGTCCGGGCAGGAAGGTGGTCACCTGCCCCTCGAAGCGGAACACGGAGCCGTGGATGTTGGGCTTGCCCATCAGCACGCACGCGTCGTTGAGCAGGTAGCGCGTGGGGAAGTTGTCCCCGCCGTCCAGCACCAGGTCGAAGTCCGCGAGGATGCGCTCCACGTTGGCGGTGGTGAGCCGCTCCTGGAACGGCACCACCCTCACGTCCGGGTTGATGGCCTCCATGGCGGCCTTCGCGCTCTGGACCTTGGGCTGGCCCCGGCGCTCCAGGGTGTGCAGCACCTGGCGCTGGAGGTTGCTCAGGTCCACCACGTCCGCGTCCACCACGCCCAGCGTGCCCACGCCCGCGGCGGCCAGGTACAGCGCCGCTGGGGAGCCCAGCCCGCCCGCGCCCAGGAGCAGCACCTTCGACTTCAGGAGCTTCGCCTGTCCCTCCTCCCCCACCTCCGGGAGGATGAGGTGGCGGCGGTAGCGCTCCTTCTGCTCGGCGGAGAGGACCACGGGCTTCTCCACCGGGAGGGCCGCGTCGCTCCAGCGGTTGTAGCCACCCGCGAGCGAGGACACGCGCGTGTAGCCCATCTCCCGCAGCGTGCGGGCCGCGAGCGCGCTCCGGGTGCCGCCCGCGCAGTAGAGGACGAGTTCTTCGTCGCGGTCCGCCTTCTCCTCGATGCGCAGCTCCAGGTAGCCCCGGGGGATGTGCACCGCGCCGGGGAGCCGGCCCCCCGCGTATTCGTCGGCCTCGCGCACGTCCACGAGCTTCACCTTCGAGCCCGAGCCCAGCAGCGCGTGGACGTGCTCATGGGAGACCTCGCGGATCTCCTTCTTCACTTCCGACAGCAGGTCGCGGAACGTGGGGGCCATGGGGATTGCGTAACTACTCCAGCCGCTCCAGCACCAGCGGGCGGGCCGCGGGCGCCCGGTCGCCGAACCGGTAGGCCGCGAGCAGGCGCGCCTTCACGTCCTCCACCGGACCGGCGTCGTTGTAGTGCACCTGCACCACGGGCTCGCCCTGCTTCACCGCGTCGCCCACCTTCTTGAGCAGCGTGAAGCCCACGGCCGGGTCGATCTTGCTGTCCACCCGCTGCCGCCCCGCGCCCAGCGCCACCGCCGCCAGCCCCACGCCCTCCGTGTGGATGCCGGTGACGAAGCCGTCGCGCGGCGCCACCACGTCCGTCGTGGCCTTCGCCGTGGGCAGGAGCGAGTAGTCGTCGATGGAGCGCGGGTCGCCGCCCTGCGACTGGACGATCTCCTTGAGCTTCTTGATGGCGCTGCCGTCCTCCACGGAGCGGCGCAGCATCCCGCGCGCCTCCTCCACCGTGGCGGCCTTCTTGCCCAGCACCAGCATCTCCGCCGTCAGGGCGTAGGTGATCTCCGTGTAGTCGTCGGGCGCTTCGCCGCGGAGCATGTCCACGGCCTCGCGGACCTCCAGGGCGTTGCCCACCTGGCGGCCCAGGGGCTGATCCATGTCCGTGAGCAGGGCCACGACCTTGCGGTTCATCTCCGCGCCCAGGCCAATCATGGTGCGGGCCAGCACGCGCGCGTCGTCCGCCGTCTTCATGAAGGCGCCGCTGCCCACCTTCACGTCGAGCACCAGCGCGTCGATGCCCTCCGCCAGCTTCTTGCTCATGATGGACGACGCGATGAGCGGGATGCAGTCCACCGTCGCCGTCACGTCGCGCAGCGCGTAGAGCTTCTTGTCGGCCGGGGCCACCTGGGCCGTCTGGCCGATGAGGCAGCACCCCACCTCGCGCACCAGCCGGCGGTAGTCCGCGGTGGACAGGTTCACGTTGAAGCCGGGGATGGACTCCAGCTTGTCCAGGGTGCCGCCGGTGTGGCCCAGGCCGCGGCCCGAAATCATGGGCACGGGCACGCCGCAGGCCGCCGCCAGGGGCGCGAGGCTCAGGGACACCTTGTCGCCCACGCCGCCGGTGGAGTGCTTGTCCACCTTGATGGCCGGCGTGTCGGAGAGGTCCAGGACCTCACCGGAGTGGAGCATGGCGCGGGCCCACGCCCCCAGCTCCCGGGAGTCCAGCCCCTTGAAGAAGATGGCCATGCACATGGCGGCCATCTGGTAGTCGGCCACGGTGCCGGCGGTGTACGCCTGGATGAACGCCTGGATGTCGGACGGGTCCAGCCTTCCGCCGTCGCGCTTGGCCTTGATGAGCTCGTAGGGTTGCACGGGGCAAGGCCATAGCAGAAGGAAAGCCCTGGCCGCATCTGGTAGATAGCCAGCCCCATGATGCTCCGTCGACTCCACGTGTTTGCCCTGGCCGCGCTCCTGTGCGCCTGTTCCAAGAAGTCCGAGGACGCCCCCAAGGCCCCCTCCCAGACTTCCACCGCCACGAAGCCCCCCGAGGGAAGACCCGTGGTCGTGGGGCTCGTCATCGACGTGGGCGGCCGGGGTGACCACTCGTTCAACGACGCGTCCCTGCGCGGCCTGGAGCTGTGGGCCGCCGGCAAGAAGTACGAGGGCGGCAAGTACGTGGAGGCCCCCGCTGGCGAAGTGCGTCAGTCCATCTCCTCCGACCTCGCGGCGCTCGCACCGGAAGTGAAGCCGCTGCCGATCCAGCCGCTGGTGCTCCAGAGCAAGGCGCAGGAGGACTACGCCCCCAACCTCCAGCTGCTCGTGGAACAGGGCGCGAAGCTGACCATCGGCAACGGGTACCTGCTGGCCAACGCGGTGCGCGACGTGGCCACGGAGAACCCGGACGCGAAGTTCCTGCTCATCGACAGCCAGCTCTTGGACCCGCAGGGCAAGCCCAAGTCGCTGCCCAACGTGCGCACGGTGCTCTTCAAGGAGCAGGAGGGCAGCTTCCTCGTGGGCGCGCTGGCGGGGCTCGTGACGAAGACGAACAAGGTGGGCTTCGTGGGCGGCATCGAGGTGCCCCTCATCAAGCGCTTCGACGTGGGCTACCGCGCGGGCGTGCGCACCACGAACGCGAAGGCGGCGGGCGCGCTGATGGCCGTGTACACGGGCAGCTTCAACAGCGTGTCCGCGGGCAAGGAAGTGGCGCAGGACCTCATCGCCAAGGGCGCGGACGTCATCTTCCACGCGGCGGGCACGGACGGCCTGGGCGTCATCCAGGCGGTGAAGGAGGCGAGAGCGGCGGGCAAGACGGTGTTCGCCATCGGCGTGGACTCGGATCAGTCGCACCTGGCGCCGGACGCCATCCTCACGTCCATGGTGAAGCACAGCGACCTGGCCGTGTACCAGGCGGCGAAGGACCTGGTGGACGGCAAGCTGACGGCGGGTGAGCAGGTGCTGGGCTTGAAGGAGAATGGCGTGGGCATGGCGGACGTGCGCGTGGAGTTCCCGGGCAAGGCGGAGGCGCTCCAGAAGGTGGAGGAGCTGCGGCAGCAGATCCTCGCCGGGAAGATTGCCGTGCCGGGCACGCAGGCGGAGCTGTCCTCCTTCCAGGTCGCGCAGCCCTGATCTCCCTCCAGCACATCGCGAAGCGCTTCGGGTCGTGCGTGTCCCTGGAGGACGCGTCGCTGGACATCGTCCCGGGGGAGCTGCTCGCCGTGGTGGGCGAGAACGGCGCGGGCAAGTCCAGCCTGATGAACGTGCTCTACGGGCTCTACCACCCGGACGCGGGCACGTTCCTGATGGACGGCAAGCCGGTGCGCTTCAAGAGCCCGCGCGACGCCATCGCGAAGGGCATTGGCATGGTGCACCAGCACTTCATGCTCGTGCCCACGCTGACGGTGGCGGAGAACGTGGTGCTGGGCCGCGAGCCCACCAAGCGCGGCCTGCTGGACCTGGACCGCGCCTGTGACGAGGTGGCGGCCACCGCGAAGCGCTTCGGCTTCCAGTTGGATCCTCGGGCCCGCGTGGACACGCTCACGGTGGGCTCTCAGCAGAAGGTCGAAATCGTCAAGGCGCTGCACCGGGGCGCGCAGGTGCTCATCCTGGACGAGCCCACCGCCGTGCTCACGCCGCAGGAGTCCGACGAGCTGTCGCAGGTGATGCGCGGGCTGGTGGCGCAGGGCCGCACGGTGGTGCTGATCAGCCACAAGCTGAAGGAGGTGCTGGGCGTGGCGGACCGCGTGGCCGTGATGCGCCGGGGCCGCACCGTGGCGGAGGTGCGCGCCAGTGAGACCACCGTCTCCGCGCTGGCCGCGCTGATGGTGGGTGAAGGGTCCAGGGGCGCCGCGATGACCGGCGTGCCCGCGACGGCCGTCGCGACCACCGGCCTGTCGGGCACCGGCACCACCGGCGCGACGGAGGCACGGCCTCTCGCGCCCGTTGAACCGGACGCGCCCGCGACTCCGACGGGCCCGGTCGTGCTCGAAGCGAAGGACCTGCGGGCGACGGGTGACAACGGCCGTCCGGCGCTCCAGGGCGTGAGCCTCACCGTGCGCGCGGGCGAAATCGTCGGCATCGCGGGTGTCGACGGCAACGGGCAGCGCGAGCTGGCGGAGGTGCTCACCGGCCTGCGCAAGCTGGACGGCGGCGAGGGCACGCTGCTCGGCGGTCCGCTCGCGGGGCTGACCCCTGCGATGGCGAAGGCGCGCGGCGTGGGCCACGTCCCCGAGGACCGCCTGGCCCGCGCTGTGGTGAAGGCGATGACGGTGGAGGAGAACGTGGCCCTGGGCCGCCACCGTCAGCCGCCGTTCGCTCGCGGGCCGTGGGTGGACTTCAAGGGCCGCCGCGAGCGCACGAACCAGCTGCTGACCGGCTACGACGTGCGCCCGAACGACCCGACGGTGGCGCTCCAGGCGCTGTCCGGCGGCAACCAGCAGAAGGTCGTGGTGGCGCGCGAGCTGGACGCGGATCCGAAGCTGCTCGTCGTCGTTCAGCCCACGCGCGGGCTGGACATCGGCGCGGTGGCGCAGGTGCATGAACGCCTTCGTGATGCCAAGGCGCGGGGTGCGGGAGTGGTGATGGTGTCGCTGGACCTGGAGGAGGTGCTGGCCCTGTCCGACCGCGTCTATGTCCTCTACGAGGGCCGCGTGACGGGGCACTTCCCGCGCAAGGACCTGGACGAGCGAGAGCTGGGCCGCCGCATGCTGGGCGCGGAGGGAAGCCATGGGTGAGCGGACGCGGCAGGTGCTGCCGTCGGTGCTCTCCGTGCTGCTGGCGCTCGCGGTGTGCTGGCTGCTCATCGCCATCACGCGCGACGCGGACACCGCCACGCGCGCCTATCTCCAGATGCTCTGGGGCGGCGTGGGCAACTGGCCCGCCTTCCTGGACGGCGGCAGCACCACCACCGTGGTGCGCCCCCTGGGCGAGGCCGCGATGAAGGCCGCGCTGCTCACCCTCACCGGCCTGTCCGTGGCGGTGGCCTTCAAGGTGGGCCTGTTCAACATTGGCGCGCAGGGGCAGATGATCTGGGGCGCGCTGGCCGCGGCGCTCGTGGGCGCGCATGTGTCGCTGCCCGGCGTGCTGCACGTCCCGCTGGCCCTCGCGGCGGCGGCGGTGGCGGGCGCGGCGTGGGCGAGCATCGCGGGCGTGCTGAAGCTCAAGCGCGGCGTGCACGAGGTCATCTCCACCATCATGCTCAACTGGGTGGCGGTGAGCCTGGTGGACAACTGGCTCGTCATCGGGCCGCTGCGCGCCGTGGCGGAGGGCGCGTCGTCCATCACCGGCACCGCCGAAATCCTCCCTTCCGCGCAGCTGCCCCGGCTCCTGGGTGACAGCTCGCGCCTCAACCTGGGCTTCCCGCTGGCGCTCGCCGCGGCGTTCGGTGTCTGGGTGTGGCTGACCCGCACGCGCTCCGGCTACGAGACGCGCGCCGTGGGCCTCACCCCGGAAGCGGCCCGGGCCGCGGGCATCCCCACGCTGTGGCGCGCGGGCGGGGCCATGGCGCTCGCGGGCGCGCTGGCGGGCCTCGCGGGCGCGGTGCTGGTGCTGGGCACGGAGGGCCGCTACCCGGGCTCGCTGGGCGCCCCGTACGGCTTCGACGGCATCGCCATCGCGCTCATCGGCAACAACCACCCGCTGGGCGCGGCGCTGTCCGCGATCGTCTTCGGCATCCTGCGCGCGGGCGGCACGCGCATGCAGCTGCTGGGCGTGCACAAGAGCTTCCCGGAGCTCATCCAGGGCTTCGCGCTGCTCTTCGTCGCGGGCCGCATGGTGTGGCTGGCCTTGCTCGCGCGGCGCCAGAAGCGGGCCCAGGCCCGGGCCCAGGGTCCAGCCCAGGCTGGAGTGGAGGTGCCCCGTGTTTGAGGTGCTCCACTCGCTCCTCTTCTCCACCCTGGACGCGGCCCCCGCCCTGGTGTTCGCCGCGCTGGGCGCCATGCTCTCCGAGCGCGCCGGCGTGGTGAGCGTGGGCGTGGAGGGCATGATGCGCACCGGCGCCTTCTGCGCGGCCGTGGCGGCGCTCGTGATGCCCACGCCGCTCGCGGTGGGGGTGGGCATGGCCGCGGGCGCGGGCATCGCCGCGGTGCATGGCTTCCTCAGCATCCGCTGGCGGTCGGATCAGGTCGTCTCCGGCATGGCCCTCAACCTGGTGGCCATGGCCGGCGGCACCTACCTGCTGGAGTCGTTCTTCGGCCCCAACGGCACGCCCTCCATCACCCAGCTGTCGCGCTGGAACATCCCGGGCCTGTCCCACGTCCCGCTGCTGGGCGCGCTGTCCGGCCACGCGGCGCCCACGTACCTGGCGCTCACCCTGCCCTTCGTCTTCCACCTGCTCCTGTCGCGCACGCCGCTGGGCCTGCGCCTGCGCGCCGTGGGCGACAAGCCGCACGCGGTGGCCACGCTGGGCCTGTCCGTGCCCGCCCTGCGCTGGGGCGCGGTGCTGGGCGGCGGGATGATGGCGGGCCTGGGCGGCGCGGTGCTGTCCACCACCGTCCTGGACCGCTTCGAACAGCACACGCCCTCGGGACTGGGCTTCATGGCCCTGGCCGCCATGGTGTTCGGCCGCTGGACGCCCCTGGGCGCCTTCGCCGCCGCGCTCTTCTTCGCCGCCGGCAACGCGCTGAGGATCGGCCTGGCCTCCAGCGCTCCCTGGCTCCTCGACCTGGTTCCCCAGGGCTTCCTGCTCGCCCTGCCCTACCTGTTGACCCTCCTCGTCCTGGCGCTCCAGGGCCAGCGCGGCCACGCCCCCGCCGCGCTGGGAGTTCCGTTCGAGCAGGAATCCCGCTGACCATTTTGAGAGGGAACGGGTAATCCGGGACCCGGGTCTGAAATCACTTTTGGTCAGGTTCGACCTGCCAAATCTGAAGCGCTCACCTGTCCTGATGCGTCTGGTCATTGTCCGGCGGTCCGCCAACCCCCTGACCTTATTGGATCACGCTTTTCGGACTTTCCAGTGTGGGCTGATCTGCCGTTGGGTGGACGTCCGGCATGCCGCTGGCATGGGAGTGTGACCATGTCGGATTGCGTAGCGGATACCGAGCAGGCGCAGCATCCAGGCCTGAGCGATTCCGGGACGCGGTCCCCCGGGTTCGGGACAGCGCCTGCGGGCGTTGCCCCATCCGGTTTCCAGGCTGGGGTGGCATGAACATGCAGACGACGGCAACAGGCTCGACGTCACCCCAGCGCCCGCGGGTCATCGCGGTCGACGTGGAGTCCGGCGGCATCGAGCGGGTGCGCTCCATCCTGACGCCGGCGGGCTACGACGTGCTGCCCGCCAGCGGGACGACCGCCGCGCTGGAGGCGGTGTCGCGCCACTCCGCGGACCTGGTGCTGCTGGACGTGGAGCGGGCCCGCACGGTGGGTCTGGCCGCGTACCGGCGCCTTCGCGAGGAGCTCTCCCCGCCGCAGTTCCCCATCCTCATGCTCACGCCTTCCGCGGACCGCCAGACGCGCCGCGAGGTGTTGGAGGCAGGTGTGGACGACTTGCTGACGACTGAACCGCTGGACCCGCTGGAGCTGAAGGTGCGCGTCCACACCCTGCTGGAGCTCAAGGCGCACCGCGAGCAGGGCGGCCTCCAGGAAGTGCTCCAGGACCCGCGCACGCGCTGGGTGCGCATGGAGCGGCTGGCCCGCGTGGGCACGCTGGCCGCGGACCTGGCCACGCAGATGGATCAGCTGGGCGTGGGCCTGCAGCGGGCGCTGGAGCACGTGCGCGCCCGCGCCGCCCAGGGGCTGCCGCCGGACTCGGAGGAGCTGCTCAAGCTGGGCGTGGCGGGCGAGCAGATGCGCCTGCACGGCCAGCACCTGCTGTCCCTGGGCCCCACGGGCCCCAAGGACATCCAGCGCTTCGATTTGCGGGAGGTGGTGCCGGAGGTGGTGTCGCGCCTGCGCGCCGCCGGGCGCCTGGGCCGCGCGGACGTGCGCGCGGTGCTGCCGGAGGACCCCATCGCCGTCGTGTTCAACCGCCGTCAGGTGGAGCAGGTGGTGGCGGAGCTGGTCTGCAACGCAGTGGACGCCGTGGAGGACGTGAAGGACCGTCCGCGCGTGGTGCAGGTGGGCGTGGAGCTGCCGGACATGTTCGGCGAGTTCGGCCCCCAGCTCTTCGTGAAGGACACCGGCATCGGCATCTTCGAGGACGAGCTGCAGGCCATCTTCTCGCCGTACTACACGACCAAGGCCCCGGAGAAGAGCGTGGGCCTGGGCCTCACGGTGGCGCGCACCCTGGTGGAGAGCATGGGCGGCAAGCTGACCGTGAAGAGCCGCGTCAACCTGGGCAGCACCTTCACGGTGGAGCTGCCCGAGCAGACGTCGTCCTGGTAGCCGCGTTGAAGCCACCACACGGGCGGGGAACGCATCCCCGCCCGCGTGACGCCGGCTAGAAGCGGTAGGCCACGCCCGCCAGCGCTTCCATCGTGAAGTAGCTGTCGTCGAAGCGCGGGACGATGGAGGGCCCCAGCCGCAGGTTGAAGTTCACGTTGAGGTTGTTGTTCACGTAGTACTCCAGGCCGCCTCCGAAGAGGATGGGGATGACCGGCCCGATGCCCTCGCCGAAGTAGACGTTGAACGGCACGTCGAGGCCGGCGTTGATCATCAGCGCGCTGCCCACGGGGATGCCCACCACGAACGCCACTGGCAGCGCCATGCCGAACATCGTGTTCCCCCGGGGGAAGTAGACGAACGGCCCCGGCTGGAAGGTGATGCCGAAGGCCACCTTGTCCGTCTTGGCGATCATCACGCGCAGCCAGCCCTGGAGCTTGAGGCCGGCGTCGGACGCGTCCACCAGGCCCTCTCGGCCCCAGTTGAAGCTGAACTTGCCGCCGATATCCACGGTGTCCGAGCCGCCGTGGAGCAGGCCCAGCGACAGGCCCGGGAAGCCGATCTGCGCGCTGAACACGTTGCGGCCCGAGCCGACGGTCTCCGCCGCCAGCAGGGACCAGCCCTGACCGCGAGCCATCGCGGTGCCGGGGATGGCCAGGAGCACGGCCAGGAGGAAACCAGGAATGAAGCGCTTCACGAGGTTCCTTTCTGCGAAGGGCCACGGCACGGGGAGCCGCGGCCCGGGGGTTTGAGTTGAAGGGTGATTCAGGACTCAGGACTCAGGCCGGCTGGCCTCGATCACGGGCCAGGGACAGGAACGCGTCGATGAGGGCGGCCAGCTTCGCCTCGGCGCGCTGCCGGGCCTGGGGGAGCGGCTCGCCGGGGGCGGGCGTCTCCTTGTGCTCGAAGTAGTATTTGATCTTCGGCTCGGTGCCGGAGGGGCGCAGGGTGACGCGGCCGCCGCCCTCCAGCGCGAACGCGACGACGTTGGACGGAGGCAGGCCGCCCTCGCCCTTCTGGTAGTCGCGCACGGCCGTCACCGGGAACCCGCCGATGTTCGCGGGCGGCGACGCACGGAAGGCCTGCATGATGGCGCGGATGGTCTGCGCGCCGGCGGCGCCCGGGAGCGTCACGTTGCGCTGGGCGCCCACGTGCAGGCCGAAGCGGCGCTGGATCTCCTCCAGGTAGCCCAGCACCGTCACGCCGCGCGCCTCGCACCACGCGGCCATGTCCGCGACCACCAGGGCCGCGCCCACGCCGTCCTTGTCGCGCGTGGCGGTGCCCACGGTGTAGCCGAGCGCCTCCTCATAGCCGAAGACGAACTGCGTGCCTTCCTTCGCCGTGCGCTCCAGGGCGCGGTTGGCGATCCACTTGAAGCCGGTGAGCACCTCGTCGTACGCGGCGTCCAGCCCGCGCGCGATTTCGCCCAACTGCGTGGAGGACACGATGGTGGTGACGACATGCGGGCGTGCGCGCTTCGTCCCCTGCGTGAGGACGTAGTGGCCCAGCAGCACGCCGACTTCATTGCCGGTGAGCAGGCGCAGCTTCCCGGAGGCATCCCGCGCCATCACCGCCAGCCGGTCCGCGTCCGGGTCGTTGGCGAGCACCAGGTCCGCCTTCACGCGCTCCGCCGTGGCGAGCGACAGGTCCATGGCGCCCGGCTCTTCGGGGTTGGGGAAGCGCACGGTGGGGAAGCGTCCGTCGGGCTGCTGCTGCTCGGCCACCGGCGTCACGCGCGGGAAGCCCGCCTCCTTGAGCGCGAGCGCCGCCCACGCGCCGCCCACGCCGTGCATGGCGGTGTAGACGATGGACAGCGTGTCACTGCCCTTGCGGTACAGGCGCAGGTCCAGGATGGCGCGCAGGTACGCGTGGCCCACGTCCTCCGGCAGGTCGCGCCACAGCCCCTTCGCGCGGCCTTCCGCGGGCGTGAGCAGCGGCACTTCGTTGGCGGGCTCCACCTTCGCGATGGCGTCCGCGATGCCCACGTCCTGCGGCGGGACAATCTGGGCGCCGTTGCCCCAGTAGACCTTGTAGCCGTTGTACTCGGGCGGGTTGTGGCTGGCGGTCACCATCACCGCGGCGGCGGCGTTGAGGTGCAGCACGGCGAACGCGGTGACGGGCGTGGGCACCGGCTCCGGGAAGACGTGCGCGGGGATGCCCTCCGCGACGAACACGGCGGCGGTGTCCTCCGCCAGCTCGCGGCTCAGCCGGCGAGCGTCACGGCCCACCACCACGCCGCGCGTGGTGACGTCCGGCACGGTGGCCTTGAGGTAGCGCGCCAGGCCCGCGGTGGTGCGGCGCACGACGGCGCGGTTCATCCGGTTGGGGCCGGCGCCCAGCACGCCGCGCAGGCCGGCGGTGCCGAACTCCAGGTCCTGCGCGAAGCGGTCCGCCAGTTCCGCCCAGTCCGACTTCGCGAGCACATTGGCCAGCTCCGCCTGGGTCTCCGGATCCGGATCCGCCTTGCGCCAGGCCTCCGCCCGCTCCCTGAGTCCGGTCGTGTCCATCGCGCGTTTCCTCGTGGTTGAAGAAGGGGCCTCTCAGCCCTTGTAGTCGGTGAGGTGCTTGCGGCGCACCGGCCCCTTGGGGCCGTCCTTGTTGTTCTGGCACGCGACGCAGAACTCCGCGTAGGGCATGGCCTTGAGGCGGCCCATGGGAATCTCGTCGCCGCACTCCTCGCACTCGCCGAAGGAGTCCGGGTCCTCGCGCAGCTTGCCCAGCGCCTTCACCACGCGCGCCAGCGTGCCGTCCGTGTTGCGGTTCCGGCTGGAGGCGATGGTCTGCATCATCTCGTTGAGGGGCTGCTCGTCCTCGTCACCGCCCACGCGCGCCTCGTCGGTGCGGTTGGGCTCGATGCGCATGGGCGCCTTGCCGGTCAGCTCCGCGTGGAGCGCGAGCAACTGCTGCAGGAAGTCCTCTCGCTGCTTCGGGGTCACGGTGCTCGGCTCCGGAAGGGTCAGTACTGCGCGGTGGAGATCTGCCCGGTGACGATGGCCACGGACGCGGAAGCGCCCAGGCGGTTGGCGCCCGCGCGGATGAGCTTCACGGCGTCCTCGGCGGACCGCACGCCGCCGGAGGCCTTCACGCCCACGTCGTCGCCCACCACCGCGCGCATCAGCTCGATGTCCTTCACCGTGGCGCCGCCGGGCCCGAACCCGGTGGACGTCTTCACGAACGCGGCGCCCGCGGCCTTGGACAGCGCGCACGCGACGACCTTCTCCTCGTCCGTGAGGTGGCCCGTCTCCAGGATGACCTTCACGGGGATGGGGTGGCTCGCCTCCACCACCGCGGCGATGTCCTGGTGCACGCGCTGGTAGTCGTGCGCCTTGAGCGCGCCCAGGTTGAGCACCATGTCGATTTCACGCGCGCCCGCGCGGATGGCCTCGCGCGCCTCGAATGCCTTCGCGGACGACAGCGCGGCGCCCAGGGGGAAGCCCACCACGGCGATGGGCACGGCGGTCGAGCCGGCCAGCACGCGCGCGGCGGTGGCCACATGGCAGCTGTTCACGCACACGGTGGCGAAGCCGTACTGACGGGCCTCCTCGGCCACGCGCACGATGTCCTCGGTGCGCGCTTCTGGCTTGAGCAGCGTGTGGTCGATGTACGGGGCCAGGTCCGAGGCCTTCACGAGGGTGGCCGGGTCCACGCGCGCGGTGGCGGTCTTCACGCCGGGCGGGCGAGGGGCTTCCGGGTTCAGGACGGCGGCGGGCGCGGGCGGCACCGCCTCCTGCTGGAGCTTCCAGGCATGCAGACGATGACGGGCCTGGTCGACCAGCTCTTCCAGGACGGTGAAGAAGGCTTCGGCGTCGGACGGCATGCCGCGCCCCTTAGCCCACTAACGGCCCTCGGGGAAGCGCTCGCGGGGGGAGAGGCCACCCGGTCAACGCACGGGGTGCCGCGAATGGGAGCGGGGCTGTAGAGTTCCAACCCGTGAAGGTCTTCGCGCGGCTGCTCGCACTCCTTGTCCTCTTCCTCGCAGCGGTGCCGGTCCATGCCGCGGCACCTGCTCCCGCGGCCCTCCCCTCCCCCGCCCCGGGCCGGCTCTCGGTCTACTTCCTCGACGTGGGCCAGGGGGACGCGGCGCTCATCGTGTCGCCCACGGGCAAGACGGTGCTCATCGACGGCGGGCCTCCGGAGGCCGGCACGCGGCTGGCGGCGCGGCTGCGCGAGCTGGTGAAGGGCCCGCTGGACCTGGTCATCCTCACCCACCCGCACCTGGACCACCTGGGCGGGCTGCGCGCGGCGGTGAAGGCGGTGGGCGCCAGGCGCTTCATGGACCCCGGCTTCGACCACTCGAGCGAGGCGTACCGCGACCTGCTGGACTTCGTGGGCCGCGAGGTGGGCCAGGTGATGAGCCCGGAGCCCAACCCCAACGCGCCCCAGACGCTGCTCACCGTGGGCCTGGGCGAAGGCGTGGCGCTCACCGTGCTCTGGCCGCGCGTGCCCCAGGAGGCGTTCCTCGCGAACACACGCTCGGACGCGAACGCGAACTCCATCGTCACCAAGCTCACCTACGGGAAGACGGCGTTCCTCTTCACGGGGGACTCGGAGCCGCCCACGGAGGAGTTGCTGGTGCGCAAGCCCGTGGACCTCACCGCCACGGTGCTGAAGGTGGCGCACCACGGAGGCAAGCACTCCTCCACCGCGGCCTTCCTGGAGCGCGTGAAGCCGCAGGCGGCGGTCATCTCCTGCGGCGTGGGCAACGACTACGGCCACCCCAGCCCGGAGGTCCTGGGCCGCCTGGGCGACGTGAGCGCCCGCACCTTCCGCACCGACCAGGACGGCGAGGTGATGGCGGTGAGCGACGGCACGACCGTGACGCTGCGTTCGACGAAGGGCACCGCCAGCGCCACCAGCCTGTCCGGCACGCAGCAGGCGGGAGGCCCGGTGGCGCTCGGCCCCATCGAACCCACGCCGCACGGCCGCGCGGGCCGCTCCACGGAGAAGGAACCGGCGCCCACGGCGCCCACGAGCGCGTCCGAAGACACGGGCGTGCGCTACGTGTCGCTCAAGGGCAGCAAGGTGTTCCACCGCGAGAACTGCAAGACCCTGAAGCGCTCGAAGAACGAGCGCACCGTCTACACAAGCCGCGCCGACGCCCTGCGTGAGCGCCGCCCCGCCGAGGATTGTCATCCATGAAGGCCCGCATCGCGTTGGGAGTGGGGCTGCTGCTCGCCTCCCTGGCCTGTCAGCAGCAGCCATCCGCGCCGCCCGCGCAGAAGCCCCCGGAGAAGTCGCGCTACTTCGGTGGCGCGCCGGACGGGAAGCTCCACGTGTACTTCTTCGACGTGGGCGCGGGGGATGCCGCGCTCATCGTCACGCCGAAGGGCAACACGGTGCTGGTGGACTCCGGGCCCGCGTCCGCCGAGTCGCACCTGGTGAACCGGCTGCCGGAGCTGCTGCGCCGGGAGCTGGACCTGGTGGTCCTCACCCAGCCGGATCCGAAGCACCACGGCGCGCTGGAGGCGGTGCTCAAGCGCGTGGGCGCGCGGCGGTTGATGGAGCCGCAGCTGCCCGACACGTCCAAGGCCTACGACGCGCTGCTGACGGCGGTGGGCTCGCGAGGGGTGCAGATCCTCTCGCCCGCGCCGCCGTCGTCCGCGCCCAAGGAGCTGGTCCGGCTGACGCTGGAGGATGGGGTGAACCTCACGGTGCTCTGGCCCCGGGCGCCCGCGGAGCCGCTCTTGAACGAGGCCCCGGACGCGGAGGGGCGCAACGCGGCGAACTCCATCGTGCTGCGCCTGACGTACGCCGACACGTCGGTCGTCTTCGCGGGCGGCGCGCGCGGGGAGACGGAGGCGCGGCTGCTGGAGCGCGGGCTGCTGTCGTCCGCCACGCTGCTGAAGGTCGCCTCGCCCGGCGTGGAGGGGGCGAACTCGCAGGCGTACCTGGAGGAGCTGCGGCCCCAGGCGGCGGTGATCAGCGGGGATGACAGCCTGGGCAAGAGCCCGAAGGTGAAGGAACTCCTCGCGCGGCTGCGCGGCGTGGATGCGCGGGCCTTCCGCACGGACGTGAACGGAGAGGTGCACGCGGTGAGCGACGGCAAGCAGTTCGAGCTGTCGCTCCAGCGTCCGACACCGGGGGAGCCCGGCGGCACGCGGCGCGTCTTCCCGGGGTTGGATCCGCGTCCGGCGCTGGTGCGGACGGCGAAGCCCGCGCCCGTGGTGAAGCCGGCGCCCACCGAACCGCCGCCCGCCATCCGGACGGAGCCCGCGCGGGTCGCTGAGGCACCGCGCGACAGCAAGGCCCGGGTCAGCAACGTGACGGACGTGGATGACCTGCCGGTCGCGCGCAAGGGCACGCGGACGGTGGAGGCCCCTCCGAAGGCGGTGCGCTCGTCCTCCAGCGCGTCCATGACGGGCAGCTACATGGCGAGCAAGAACAAGCGCATCTTCCACAAGTCCACCTGCCGGAGCGTGAGGCTCATCAAGGATGAGAACCTGCTCACGTGGAGCACGCGTGACGCAGCGCTGAAGTCGGGCCGCGAGCCCGCGGGAGACTGCCACCCGTGACGAAGAAGAAGACGAAGGCCCGGTCCAGGGCGACGGTGGACCGCATCGAGGACGACGTCGCCGTGCTGGTGGTGGATGGCCAACAGGTGACCCGCGCGCTGGACACCCTGCCCCCCGGCGTGCGCGAAGGGGACGTCGTGGACCTGGAGACGGGGACGGTGGACGCCGAAGCCACCGAGTCCCTGCGCGCCGAAGTCCGCGCCGCGAGGGAACAGGCGATGCGCGGCAAGAAGCCGCCCGCGGGCGACTTCGACCTCTGAGCCGGAGCGTCCTGCTCGACGTGCCGGAGCATCCGGCCGGAGCAGGGCGTGGCGGGAGGGCCTGCCCACCGCGTCGCGCGGAAAGCAGGCCCACCTCACACGTGGGCTACGGCGTGGAACCTTCCGCCGGAGCCGTGGCCTCACCACCCGCGGCGCCCTGCGGAGGCGTCGCGGGCTCGGCGGCCGGAGGAGGCGCCACCGGTTCGGTGGCGCCCGTAGGAGCGGGAGCGGCCTGACGCGGGGCCGGGGCCCGGGCCGGAGCCTTGCCGGTCACCTGGTTGACCATGTCCGCGAGGGCGGGCGGCAGCATGCCCGCCGCGGACAGGCCGAACAGCGCCACCACCGGCAGGACGATGAGCAGCAACAGCACCAGCGCCACCACCTTCAGCGGGCTGCCTCGGCGGGCCGGCACCACCGGACGCTTGCGCGCGGCCTTCGAGTCCTGGCGCGCGTCCTCTTCCTCCTCGTCGTTGCGAGGGTCTTCGCGCGTCTCGTCCTGGCCGGGATCCTCTTCGTCCGAGCCTTCGCCCCGGTTGCCGGGCAGGTCCAGGTCGGAGAACAGCTCGTTGAGGGGCGCGCCGCTCGCCGCGGGCGCCTCGTCCACGGGCGGAGCCACCGCGCGCCGCGGGGCGGGCGTGGGCACCGGGGCGGGCGCCGCGCGGTTGTTGCCGTAGAGCGTGCCGTCGTCCTCGTCGCCATCGCGCTCGAAGTCGCCGTTGTTGTCGTCCTCGGACGGGGCGGGCTCGTTCTCCGCGTAGAAGGGCTGCTGGGGCTCCGGCTCGCGGCGGGCGGGGGCTGCGCGCGGAGGCGGCGCGGCGACCGCGGGCGGCGGCTCCGGAGGCGGAGGCGGAGGCTCTGGCGCCGCGGCGGGCGCGAGCAGCGCGGCCAGCTCCGGGATGTCCGAGCCGCGCTTCCAGTCCGGCATGCCCTGACGCCAGAAGAAGCTGCGCGCGCTGATGGTGCCCGCGGCCATCCACTCGGCCACGGCCGTCTCGTCCAGCGGGCCCTCCTGCTTGTTGCGCACCATCACGAACCACGGTGCCCCGGCCGTCTGGCGGGGAGGCGCGGTGCGCGTGGGCTCATCGTCCCAGGGCGTCTGGGGGGCCGACGCAGGAGGTTTGGCCAGGGGAGCAGGAGCTGCCACGGCGGCCACCGGTGCCGGAGCGGGCGCAGGCGCGGGCGCGGCGGCGCCACCTCCCGCCAGCGAACGCTCCTGGGCCCGGATGCGCTCCACGTCGGCGAGCGACACCACGCGGGTGCTCTCCTCCTCGGCGGGCCCTTCCACGGTGATGACGTTCTGGCAGTTCTTGCAGCGGACCTTGACCGTCTTGCCGCGGACCTTCTCGTCCGCAATGGAGTACCGCTTCTGGCAATTGTCGCAGGTGAAGTTCAAAGGGGGCGTCCGGCTCTCGGGGGAAACCGGCGGGGATGCTACCGCCAGAAATCTCCCGCGCAAACACACGGTTGACTCTGTTCTTCGGCCCAACTATTCAGCCGCCCTCTGTTTCACTCCAGGCTCTACGAGGGTGGCGCATGCCGGCGAAGGATCTCGGGACCAAGCACACGTGCTTCAAGTGCGGGACGAAGTTCTACGACATGAAGAAGCCGGACCCCATCTGCCCCAAGTGCGGGGCGGATCAGCGGGAGAACGTGGTCGCCAAGCCCGCCGAGGGCCGGCGTGGCCGCCTGGCCGCCGCTCCGAAGGTCATCGAGCCCGAGCCCGAGGAGACGCCCGCGGCCGAGGAGGACGAGGAGAACCTCGACTCCTTCAGCGATGACGAGGACGCCGAGCCCGGCGCCGAGTCTTCCGACGACGACGACCTGTAGGGTCGCACTCGCGGTCGCATCATCCGGGGTCCCCCGAGCGGTTCGGGCGGGCCCCGTTGCCGTTTGCGTGGCCTGAGCCCGCTACCGGGCCCCAAACGGCGCACCCGGAGCCGGGGCCCCTCCCCAGGGGCCCCCACACCGCTCCGGGCGTCACTTCTCAGGTGCCGCTCAGACGCTCGTGGGACGACGCCAGCGACAGCTCGGTGAGCGCGCTCTGGATCTTCTCGTAGAGGTTGGGCCCCATCTCCTGCATGCCCGCCGGCCGGGTGTCCTTGCGGCGCGCCCCCATGGGCAGGCGCTCCGCCTCCGAGGACACCGTGGGTTGCTTCCTGGTCTGATGCATCGCGACTCCCCCTCAGGCGGAAGTGTTGGCTTCCGGGAAAGCAATTTTGCCACCAAGACAGAAGTCTGAACAAGGGGCGTGCTTCCCAGCACTTAGACGGAACCCCTGGCCGATCCTTGAGTTGTACCGGGGCCGGACGCGACAACCGTGTCAGGGGCGCCCTATTTCCCAGAGCCAGCCTGACGCAGTGCTTCCACGCCCCAGGTCTGATCGACCTGGACGGTCTCCCCCGCCCGGACGGTGACGGTCCGGGACGCTTCGGGCAGCCGGTCGTGCCAGAAGACGAGCGTGTGGGCCCCTTCCGGCACGCGCATCCGGAAGCGGCCGTCCGGGGCGGTGGTGGTGAAGTACGGGTGGTTGAAGGTGCGGACCACCGCGCGCATCCAGGGGTGTACGTCGCAGCGGACCTGGACCGTGCCGGGTTCAGCGGGCAGAGGGCGACGCAGCGTCATGCCCTCCAGGGGCATGGCGACGTTGAACACGGAACGATTCGTCCCGGACTGGGCGCGCACGTTGTGCACCAGCGGGTCGGAGTTGCGCAGCAAGAGCTCGCCGCCGGCCTTCGCCGCGAGCGCGGGCGGCTCGTAGTGGCACTGCTTCTGGTCCAGCACGGGCTGCGGCGCGGGCGTCTCCGGCTCCGCGAGCCCGGCGCCGTCCTGGAGCGAGACGACGGCATGGGCCAGGGCGCCCTCGCCTCCCACCACGAGCGAGCGATCCTCCGCCTGGTCGCCGCACACGCTGGCGACGGTGGCGGTGGTCGGCGCGCTGGGGGCCTGGGGAGGCGTCCCGGTCAGCAGCACCCGCCCCTCGATTTCGCCCCACTTCACCGGCCCGGTGGGGCGCGGCGCGGCGGCGGCGGGAGGGGGCGTGGCCGGGGGAGCCGGCGGGGGCGGCGTTTCGCGGCAGGCCGTGGCGGCGAGGAGGATCGCGGGGGCCAGGAGGGGTCGGAGGCGAAGGCTGGACACGTGCCCCGTCTAACGGGTGCGTGAAGCGGATTCAAACGCTCAAGGGGCAGGCGGAGAACACGGGGATGGAGGCTTCCCCATTTACGCGTTGGAACCCCAGCACCCTTGTTGGTACAAGAGCCGAGCCGCGCGTCGGTGCGGCCGTGTGGGAGGCAGCAACTTGCGGGAGAAACTGAAGGCCTTGGCGGAGCTGCAGAAGGTGGACCTCGAGGTCGCCTCGCTCCGAAAGGCGGCGGATGTGCATCCCCGCCAGATTTCCGAGCTGGAGCGGGAGCTGGGGGTCGCGCGCAATGGCATCGAGGCCGAGCGGACACGCGTCGCCGACCTCGAGAAGCAGAAGGCCCTGCTCGAGCAGAACATCACGGACGAGAAGGACAAGGTGAAGAAGTGGGAAGCGCGCCTGTCCGACCAGCGCTCCACGCGTGAGTACTCGGCGCTCGCTCGCGAAATCGACATCGCGAAGAAGGGCATCCTCACCCAGTCCGAGGCGCTCACGGAGAAGGTGAAGGAGCTGGGCGGCGCTCGCGAGGCCATCAAGGGCAAGGAGGCGGACTACGCCACCAGGCAGCAGGGCCTGTCGGGCCGGATGACGGAGCTGCGCGGGAAGCTGGGCGAGTCCGAGTCCCAGGTGAAGGAGCTGGAGGGGCGCCGCGCGGAAGTCGCCGCGAACGTGGATGCCACCCTGCTTCGCCGCTACGAGGTCATCCGCAAGAAGAAGCTGCCCGCGATGGTGGGCGTGGTGGCGGGCACCTGCCAGGGCTGCAACATGAACCTGCCCCCGCAGATGTACAACATGCTGCGCACCACGCTGGGCACGGATGTGTGCCCCTCGTGCAACCGCATCATCTTCGCCGTCGAAGCGCTGCAGGAGCCGAAGGACACCGCCGAGAAGTAGCGGCGGCGCCTCACTTCGGTCCCCTTCTCCATGCCGACCCCTTCGCTCGTCGACGTCCTCCGTCACATCGCCCGTGAGGAGCCGCTGACGGCGACGGTGCGCGCCTTTCGCGGGCTCACCCGCGAACACCTGGGCCAGCTGCTGGACGAAGCCGCCGAGCAGCTGGGCGGCGGTCCGCGCGAGGCCGAGGCGCCCGCGGCAGAGCCCGCCTCGCGGGCGGCGCTCGACTCCACCACGCCAGGCATCGAGGTCGTGACGCCCGCGGCGGGTGGAGCACTGAACCGCGTGCGCGTCTATTCGGACGGAGCGGCGCGAGGCAACCCGGGCCCTGCCGGCGCGGGAGCGGTGCTGATGAACGCCGAGGGCGCGGTGGTGGCGCGCCTGGGCAAGTTCCTGGGGCACCAGACGAACAACTACGCCGAGTACATGGGCCTGCTCATCGGCCTGCAGCACGCGAAGAGCCTGGGAGCCCGCGAGGTGGAGGTGTTCGCGGACAGCGAGCTGCTCATCCGTCAGCTGGGTGGGAAATACCAGGTGAAGAGCCCCACGCTGAAGCCCCTGTTCCAGGAAGCACAGAAGCTGCTGGCCACCTTCGGCAAGGTGAAGCTCGCCCACGTCCCCCGCGCGCAGAACGCGGAGGCGGACGAGATGAGCAACCGCGCCATCGACGAGCGGATGTAGCCCGCCTCAAGACGTCGTGCTCCCCGCCACTGCTGTGTAGCGCCCAAGCGGACATGGAGCCCTGACGGCAGTCCAAGCGCGGTCCCCTCGCTGTAACGCCGTGTAATCGCCCCGGCGGGGGCAACTCTCTAGTTTGGCTTCTGCTTGTGGCCAAGGCGCCGCAGGCGGATTCATCAAGCCCATACACGAGAGAACCGCCATGACTCACTCCAGTTTCAAGCGCTGCGCCCAGGCGCTCGTCATCACCTCGTTGCTGGCTGGCTGCGGAGGGACTGACACCGGGGAGCCGACCGCGCCCGAGCCCATCACCCATGCCGCACAGCATTGTGTCATGAACGTCCTGCCCTTCACGCCCGGTGAGCCGCTGCCGGCAGCCGACACCGTCCCCGCGCCGAAGTGCTTTACCTCATTCCCCGAAGCCATCTCATTCGCCACCGGGGGCACCGTGCGGCTGCCCGCGACGGCGAATCCGAGGGATCTCAAGGAGTCCGACCTGAAGTCAGTCCACCAGGCCGCACCCAATGAGACCGTGATTGGTATCGAGTACAAGGACGGCTATTCGGGTAGCTCGCTTGTCTTTACATCCCTCTACGGTGGGTGCGGCAGCTACCTCGTCAACCTGCCCAGTGATTGGAACAACGTCATCTCGTATTCGAAGTCTTTCGCCGGGTGCAATCACTCGTACCACTACGACGGACTGAATGGGAGCGGGGCCAATGTCGACTGCGGCGGCGGGTGCGAATACATTGGGGACACGATGAACGACAAGACCTCGTCCATCTTCTGGACGCAGTGACCCATCCCCCGCTGCACCCGGCAAATGTAAACGTGGATTCTCCACGTGCAGGATCGTGTTTGCCCCCACCGCAACGCCGTGTAAGCGCTCCAGCAGTGGCAACTCCCTGGCAGGTTGCTGGAAAAGTCCTCTGACTCCTCAACAGCCGTAACCGTCCGGCCAATGACGTGCCGGGGCGCTTGAAGACAGGCCCCGGCCGTGCTCGGCGGACGCCGCGAATCGTTGCTGGGATTCGAGGGGGCGAAGTGAGGGAGCGTCAGGAGGAGTCGGGGGCGCGAAGCCGATTCCATTCGTGCGGCATCAGCTCGCCGACGCGCGCCTGCGAGTGCGTCTGGGCGCGCAGTAGCACGTCCGTCCGCACGACTCCCGCGTCGCGGGCCAGGGCCTCCACTCGGTAGAGGGCCAGAATGTAGTCCAGGGCCTCGCGGGGCGTGTCTTCTTCACGTCCAGCACGCGCACGGGCGTGTCGTCAGCCCACACCATGTCGCGGACGCAATGCATTGCAAGAGGTGCTGGCGGAGAGGCAGCGGGACGGACGCGGCCTGGTGAACGAGGTGCGTCAGGGTGCTGCGACTCATGGGCACGCCGCTTCGTACCAGCCGGTGCAGGGGCATGGCTTCCGCGCACTTGGAAACCACCACGAGAAGTGGTCCTGGGGAAGCTCGCAGGGCACTCAACCGCGTGCGCGTCTATTCGGACGGAGCGGCGCGGGGCAACCGGGGCCCCGCAGGCGCGGAAGCAGTGCTGATGAACGCCGAGGGCGCGGTGGTGGCGCGCCTGGGCAAGTTCCTGGGGCACCAGACGAACAACTACGCCGAGTACATGGGCCTGCTCATCGGCCTGCAGCACGCGAAGAGCCTGGGAGCCCGCGAGGTGGAGGTGTTCGCGGACAGCGAGCTGCTCATCCGTCAGCTGGGTGGGAAGTACCAGGTGAAGAGCCCCACGCTGAAGCCCCTGTTCCAGGAAGCGCAGAAGCTGCTGGCCACGTTCGGCAAGGTGAAGCTCGCCCACGTCCCCCGCGCGCAGAACGCGGAAGCGGATGAGATGAGCAACCGCGCCATCGACGAGCGGATGCAGCCCGCCTCAGGTCGCCGTGCTCCCCGCCCTCCTGCGTAGCGCGTAGGAGGCCCCGGAGTCCTGACGGCAGATGAAAGGCTTTCACCAGCCTTCCCTGACAGCAGTCCAAGCGCGGCCCCCTCGCTGTAACGCCGTGTAATCGCCCCGGCAGGGACAACGCTCTAGCTTAGCTCCTGCTTGCGACAAGATGCCGCAAGTGACTCAACACACCCACAAGGGGCATTGACCATGCAAACGATTGGCTGTTTCAATCTGACAAACGAGGGCGGCTTCGTCTGCGCCGGGGAAATTTCGTATATCGACAGCAACGGCAACTCAGGAAAGACCGATCGGTATGGCTATATCAACCTCGGACAAAGCGAGTTGATGTTACCAAGCGACAAGGGTGTCCAAGCGGATTGGATTATCCAGCTGTATATCGACATCAACGGGGGGAATGACCGCACAGGGGGGACGCATTTCCTCTACGACCCGAATTCGACGGCATGCGCCCACTACAGAATCACTGGGACAACGCTCAATAGCGAAGTCCATTTCGACGGCATCACTCCCACCGCGGACGTGAAGATTCTCGTCACTCCGGTCGAAAGGTCTCCTCGAAAGACTGCTACAGGGTAAAGACTTCCACGCTGCTCATCCCCAGCCTCACCTGTCCCGTGCCCGGGCGCCGCTCCACGACGCCCGCCGCATCCTGGATGCCCAGCGCGCCGAATTGCTTGCGCACCCGGTGGATGTCCACGTTCAGCTTGTTGGTGTCCGTGGCCAGCATCCGGCAGAGCCGCTCGCGGTCCACCCAGCCCTGCTCGGACGGCGCCAGGGCGCGCTCGGCGAGCCTCAGCCGTGCCAGCGTCGCCAACAGGTACTGCGAGGAGCGGGGAGGCAACATCCGCTCCCCCTCCCGCAGGTGCACCGCCACCTCCACGTGCTCCTCGTCGCGGCTGACGCCGATGCGCAGCCGGACCTCCGCCAACGTGGGCGCATCCGCTTCCTCGAGTGTCTCCGTCGCCGCGAGGGGCAGCTCCACCACCCACTCCGAGCCGTCCAGCCACACCCGCTCCTGGTCCTTCAGCCGACGCCGCTCTTCGCCCAACTCCAACACCCACTGCCCGCCGTCCAGCGGGAAGAGGCTGGCCTGGGGCTCGTCGTCATCCGGCAGCACCAGCAACGCGCCGGTCGCCACCCGCACCTGCCCCGTGGCCAGGTGCCGGGCCCGCGCTGCGGGAGGGGACGCGTCCAGCAGCCGGAAACCGATGCCACTCTTTCCCAGCAGGAAGTCCTGCCCCTGCCCCAGTTCCACCCGCTCGCCCGAGGCCAGCCGCCGCCCCTCGACGAACGTGCCGTTGCGGCTGCCCAGGTCCCTCAGCTCCCAGTGAGCGCCCGCCCAGTGCAGGCTCGCGTGTTCGCCGGAGACCCGGCCGTCCGGTATGTGAACATCACACGCGGGGTGACGTCCCAGCAGACAGCGCGTTCCCAAGGTGAACCGGCGTCCATCTTCCAACTGCAGCAAGAGCCCCATCTGCTTCTCTGACCTCGCGAAACACTCACCGTCGCATGCTAGCTTCGCGCGCGGTGCAGGATCCATCCGGGACCAGGGAGCTGCTCGCGGGCTATCTTGAGGAGTGCCGCTCGCTCGTGCTCGAGGAGCTCCGCCGGATCATCCCCGCAGAGCGCCACCACGCGCCGTTCCTCTACCAGCTCATGCTGGACTACCCGCTGCGAGAGGCCAAAGGGCTGCGGCCGGCACTCTGCATCGCCACGTGCCGTGCGCTGGGAGGCACGCTGGAGGCGGCGCTGCGCCCGGCGACCGTGCTCGAGCTGTATCACAATGCCTTCCTCATCCACGACGACATCGAGGACGAGTCACTGCTGCGTCGAGGCAGCCCCACGCTGCACCGGGCGCACGGCATCCCCGTTGCCATCAACGTGGGGGACGCCATGTTCGCCCTGTCGCTGCGGCCTCTGCTGGACAACATCGGCGCCGTGGGCCTGGGCCCCGCGCTGCGCATCCTCCAGGCCGTGGCGCGCATGACGCAGGAGTCGGTGGAGGGCCAGGCCCTCGAGCTCGATTGGATCCGCCGGGGCGCGTGGACGCTCAGCGACGAGGACTACGTGCGGATGGTGGAGCAGAAGACGTGCTGGTACAGCTTCATCACCCCCATGGTGGTGGGCGCCATCGCGGCCCGGCAGGACGGGGAACGCATCGAGCAGCTGGCCTCCTTCGCCCGCAGCCTCGGCATCGCCTTTCAAATCCAGGACGACGTGCTCAACCTGCGCGGCGAGGTGGGCACATATGGCAAGGAGATCGGCGGCGATCTCTGGGAGGGCAAGCGCACCCTGATGCTGCTGCACATGATGCGCCACGTGTCCTCCGAGGACCGGGCGGAAGCCGAGCGAATCCTCATCCTCCCCCGCCCCTCCTCGGAGACAGCCCCGGAGCCCGCGGCGCTCGATGCGCAGCTGGACCGGCTCGTCGAGGAAGGCGAGCTGACGGTCGTGGGGCGGCAGCGGCTGCGCGAGGCACGGAACGCGGCACCTCGCCGTGCGGAGAAGACTCCCGAGCAGGTGCGCTTTCTCCTTTCGCTCATGGAGCGCCACGACAGCATTGGCCATTCTGAGCGGGTGGCTCGGGATTGGCTGCAAGATGCCCAGCGGCGCTTCGACGTGTGCCGCGGCTGGCTCCCCCCCTCCATCCATCGGGACCTGCTGGAGGGCCTGACCTCCTACGTCCTCCTGCGAGCGAAGTGACGCCCTCCATGGTGCCTCCCCCCTCCCCCCAGTCCTCCCTCTTCGACTTCATCCGCACCCAGGCGCTCCTGCATGAGGAGGCGCATCGCATCCGGGAGTTGCTCTTCGAGCAGCTGCTCGCATCCGCGGCGCCCGGGGCCAGCGAGCAGTTCCCGGCGGGCTCGCAGGAGGAGGTGCTCCTGGGGCCCCTGCGCCGGCTCCAGATGCTCATGCTCAAGCACCCCATCGTCGTGCAGGCGGCCTTCTGCGCGCTCGTCGCAGAGGGGCGGCGCTTCGCCGCGACTCCCGAGGGTGCCGCCTGGAAGTCCGCGCTTGCCTCCTCTCCGTTGCTCCAGCAGGGCCGCCGCCTCTGGGATGCCCTCTCCCTCAACATCCCCGAGGAGGATCCGGCCACCGTGCTGCCCTCCGCGTACATCGAGGCGCTCTTCCAGGCCATGGGCTCCGCTCAGTTGGAGGAGCTGCTGCGTCAGCTTCAAGACCTGCCGCGCCAGGGAGAGGCCCATGCCGCTGCTCGATGAGCCCTGGAGCGACTTCGCTGACCGCAACCCGGTCCTGCCGCTGCTGCTTGGCATGCTGTCATTGTCCCAGCGACTCAATCACCTGCTGCCCGAGCCCGCCGCGCCGCCGTCCCCCCTTCCCGAGACAGAGGAGGATCGGCTCCTGCTGATGGTCCTCGGCCTCGTCTCCGCGCGCCGGACGTTCCTGGGCGCGATGGAGGCGAGCCGCTCATCCGGAGAGGTCGCGACACCGGCCCCTGACGCGTCCGCGGCGCCCTCTCTCAGGGAGCTGCTGCGGTAGCAGCAGCGTCGGCCATGTCCCCTTCCTCTCCTCCGCCAGAGCGCCTCGCGCGGCTGCTGACTGGCAACGACTACTTCCGGCGCTCGCCCTCACGCATGGGCGGGCGGGGCGCGCACAAGGAATGGCAGCACTTCCTCGTGCACACCGAGGCGGCACACCTGCTGATCAACTTCAGCCTCATTGACGATGTGCGGGCCACGCAGGGCCGGCAGCCCGAGGTGGCGCGCCTCATCGTCCTGGCTCGCGGCGAGGGCTGGGAAGGAGATGTGGAGCACTTCGAGGAGGCCGACGTGGAGGTGACCGCCGGCCGCATCGACGCGCGCTTCGGCCACAACACCCTGCGCTTCATCGACGGCACCTACCGCCTGTCCATCGCGTTGCGCGACCAACCTCTGGCCGCCGAGCTGGAGCTTGTCCCCGTGACGCTGCCGGCTCTCTCCGTCAATCAGCCGCTCACCCTGGACCGGCGCCTGTCCTGGCTCTTCGTGCCCCGGCTGCTGGCGCGCGGCACGCTCCGGCTCGCGGGCCGCACCGTGCAGGTGAACGACGCTCCCGCCTACCATGACCATAACTGGGGCCACTTCCTCTGGGGCAATGACTTCTCATGGGAGTGGGGCTCGGTGCTGCCCTGGGACATGGCCAATCCCTGGAGCCTGGTGCACGTGCGCATGGCGGACCGCGGCCGCTCGGTGGCCCGCTATCAGGGCCTCTTCCTCTGGCACGGCGGCGAGCCCTTGCGCGTGTTCCGGGACGAGGAGCTCCGCGTCCTCACCCGGGGCAGCTTCCGCAAGGCGCGCCCCTTCTCCGTGCCTCGCGTCATGGCGCTGCTGGCCCCGGGCGCCGCGGCGGACCTGCCCGAGACCCTGGAGATTGCCGCCCACGGAGGGGCGGACACGCTCGAGCTGTCCTTCCACCCGCAGGACTCCGCCCGCATCGTCACCCCCTCCGAGGAGCACCCCGAGCAGGTGACCATCATCCACGAGGTGCTGGGCCGGGTGACGGCGCAGGGGCGCGTGCGGGGCCACTCCGTGGCCATGGAGGGGACCGGTGTCTTCGAGTTCATCCGTGACTGAGCTCAGCGTGCAGGCGCTGCTGGCCCGCTCCTTCGCGCTGCTGACCCGCGAGCAGCCCCAGGCCCACGAACGCATCCTGATGCCTTTGGCCGGCCTCGCCGTCGCGCTGAAGATCGACGCCGAGCACTTCACCGCTGCCTTCACCTCCACGCAGGCCCACCTGCGCGCCGTGGATGGCCAGGAGTCCATCACCGTGGGCACCTCGCGGCGGACCATCCTCGAGGTGCTCGATGACCGGCGCATGCTCACGGAGGCGGTGCTCTCCAACGCCGTCGAGGTGGTCGGCCCCCTGGAGGTCCTCCTTCGCGCGCATGAGGGGCTGATCCGCTACGTGCATGGGGCGGTCCGCTGCGCGGGCTTTCCGTCCCTGATCCACCAACTTCGCCTGACGTGCGCGGACACCCCGGAAAGAAAGGCAGAGGCCCATGGCTGACACGGTTCCCCCCTGTATCTCTGGCCCGAAGCCCAAGAAGCGCCGGGTCTACGTCTTTGGAGCTGGCATCGCGGGGATGACCGCGGCCCACGAGCTGGCCCTGCGTGGCTTCGAGGTCCACGTCTACGAGCGCGACAAGGCCCTGGATGCACGCGGCAACCATTCCCTGGCCATCGGAGGGCTGGCCCGCACCCAGTATTTCCAACCCCCCACGCAGGGGACGATCTCTTTCAACTTCATAAAGGGGCAGTCACAAGAGGCCTCCGAATCCGCCGGGGCCCGCATTCACCCCAACACCGCGACCTCGGTGAGCCTTGGGCTCGACCAGGCCAGACCTTTTTCCTCACTCTGGCTGGAGTTCCAGGACGAGCCCGCGGAGGAGTACGAGCCAAAGCTCACCCAGCGCGCGTGCAATGACTTGAACTCAGCGCTTGAGAAGCTGACGAGCCAGAGCATCAAGGAGCTCGGTCGCTTCAGGATCCTCATCCAGCCTTTCTACGACCAGAGCCTGAATGAGATTGAAGATGTGTCGGTCACCCGGACGGCCGACGCCTCCAGCGCTTGTCGTAATGAGCTGGCTCGCGCAAAGAAACGGGCCCAGATCATCAAGGAGAGGGTGAAGGCTCAACCGCTGCTCAAGTCCATCAAGGTGAAACGTCAGGAGCCCTTGCCAGCGAACACGGAGTTGGGTCAGCCGCCCACTGCCAGGAATTGGGTGCGAGTCCTCCTGGAGCGCGTCATCCTCCCGGGCGAGCATGGGTACCGGTACTTCCCGTCGTATTACCGCCATGTCTTCGACACGATGCGGCGCATCCCCATCTACGACGACAACGGCCTGCCGACCTCCCGCACCACCTACGACAACCTCGTCGCGTTGCCGACCATCGGTATCGCCAGCGAGAAGCACCCGCCCTTCATCACGAACTGGGGACCCTACAGCTTCCCGACCTCCTTCTCCCGAGAGGCGCGCGACCTGCGCAACCTGATGGATCTGGGGATCACCTCGCAGGATCTCCTCCAATTCTCGCTCCGGATCCTGCGCTACATGCTCACCAGCCCCCAGCGCAGGGCCGCCGACCTCGAAAACCTCTCCTGGTGGCAGTACATCGAGGGCCACGACCCGAAGACAGGCAGGAATCTGTACTGCTACAGCAAGGCCTTCACCGACCTGGTCAAGTCCTCCGGGCGGGTGCTGGTGGCGCTGGACGGGAAGTCGGCGGATGCACGGACCATGGGCAACACCTATGTCCAGCTCCTGACCGATGTCATCGTTCCCACCCAAGAGACCCACGCCACCTTGAATGGGCCCACCAGCGCGGCCTGGTTCAGCCACTGGCACACGCACCTGCGCCAACTGGGAGTTCAATTCCGCCAGGGGCAGCTCACGGGTTTCGAGCAGGCGGCCCCATCGCCCACGGGAAACACGCACTACAAGCCCACCGTGCAGCTCCCTTCGGGTGAGTCCATCCCGGTAGGTGACCCGGATGCCTATTACGTCGTGGCGGTGGACGTCCTCGCGGCGGAAGAGATCACCCGGAGCCTGCAGCCCATGGGCGTCGCGTTCGAGCTCCAGGGCTACACCACGCTGGCGTCCGCCAAGGCGGGAGAGCCCGGCACCATCCAGCGAGACCCGACGCGGAAGCCTGGCATGTTCCACTGGGATCGGCTCCAGACGCTCTCCGGCATCCAGTACTTCTTCACCACGGAGTTCAACCTCATCGATGGCTACCTCTATCTCGTCGATGCGCCGTGGGGGATTTCGGCGATATGCAGCCCCATCGCCTGGCAGCACCAGCCCATCCAAGGGTTGAGCCATTACCAATCGCTGCTCAGCGTCGACATCGGCGATTGGAACAAATCCTCTCCAAACATCGGGATGAAGGCGTGGGAGTGCACGCCAGCGGAGCTGGCAGAAGAGGTCTTCAGGCAAATCCGCAAAGCCCTCCAGCGGAAGGAGCACCTACGTCCCTCCCTGGACTTCAACCCTCCCGAGCCTGCCTTCGTCCACATCGATGAAGGGATTGTCTTTGACGTGGACGATCCACACAAGGCTCACATTCGTTACAACAAAACGCCCTTCCTGTTACCTACCGTAGCGGACTGGATCCACCGGCCGGGGGTGGAGGCCCTCCCGTGGGACCCAACGCCGGGGGCTCCAAGGTATGCCTGGACGGTCCCAAAGCTCGATCCCTCGCGCATTCTCTGGGGAGCCGAGCACGGAGGCTATTATGTGCACTGGAATCAGATCGTCTTCGCGGGCACCTACACCCCGACGTTCACCCGGCTCACCACCATGGAGTCCGCCAACGAGTCGGCTCGGCACGCCGTCAACGCCATCCTCGATCACTGCAGCATGAGGGAGAGCGAGTCCCCGCCCGAGCCTCTTCCTCCCCAGCCCCAGGTCTACGAGCCGCTCTTCCCCACCACGCCAATGGGTGACTACTGTCGCATCTGGAATCCCGAGGCGAATGAGCTGCCGGATCTGATGGCCCTGCGTGACAAGGACGCGGACAACTTCAAGATGGGACTGCCCCATTCCTGGGACCTTCTGGGCATCGAGGTGCTCCCCTCCATGCTCTCTCATCTCTCGGCGGCATCACCGGCCTCCGCTACGTCCACGGATGCCTTCTCCCAGGTGGAGTCACTGCTGCGCGGGCTGGGGATGCATTCGGGCCACGGAGGCGGTGAGGGCCTCGTCGGGCTGCTGCGGCGCATCCGCACCCAACTGGAGGAGAGCCTGCGGCACGGCGCAGCCGGCTACCGGCCTCCCACGTCTTGAGGGGTCCGGGGCCCGGGCGGCAGTCCCAGCCCTGGCACCATCGCCGCTGCCAGCGCGCCGGGCCGCACCACCTGACGCGCCGCCATCCACTCCGAGGCCTGATGCCGCAGCGCCTCGCCCTCACTGCCTCCCTGGAGTGTCCCCAGCGCGTAGCGCGCTGCTTCCCGGTACAGCGCCACGCCTTCGCGCTCGAGGCCCGCCACCGCCTGCTCCAGTTCACGGACCGCCGTGGCGGTGTCCCCGCTCAGCCGGGCCAGCCCTGCGCGCAGCAGGTGGCCCAGGGGGCGCGCACTGCCAATGGGGTCGCCCTCCATCACCCGGAGCTGCGCGCGGACATCGGCCAGCAGCGCCCGCCGGTTCCAGCGCGGATCCACGCGGTCAGGTGGAGACGTCCGCTCGTCCGGGAGGGACTCCGCCGCCGCCAGCGCCGCCCTGGCGCGCATGTGCCGCAGCCCCAGGCCGGTGGCCCTCAGTGAGAGCATGAAGGAGGACTTCAGCGGCGCCCAGTGCTCCAGCACGGCCTTCCACGCGGGCCAGGGATCGCCCCGGTAGTGGGAGGCGTAGACGCAGGCGATCAGCTCCGCGTACTGCTGGCGCCGGTACGCGTTCTCCGGCCAGGTGGACGCCACCGGGGACTGCGCGGCCAGCGCATCGGCGGCGCGGGCCTGGGCCTCCTCGGCGCGATCCTTCGCCAGCCACGCCAACACGGGCTCGCCAATCCAGGCCTCGCAGCGCGCGTGCACGTCGCCTCGCAGCGTCGCATCCCGGTCGAGCGCCTCCAGCCGCGCCGCCAGCGCGGGCAGCTCCCCCAGCATCGCCAGGGCGTGGTGGTGGAAGATGGCCACGCTCACCCGCTCCCAGGCCGTGCCCGGGCACTGTTCGCGGAAGAGCACGTCGGCGCGGTCGCAGGCCTCCGCCGCCTCGCGCCACCGGCCCAGGGTGTACGCCTGGTTCGCCACGGACATGAAGTACCAGGCCTGATCATACGGGTCGCCCGTGCGCTCCATGAGGACCCGCACCTTCTCCAGCAGCTTGCGGGCGTTGTTCTCCAGGAAGCGGCCGCCCACGTGCGACTCCATGGCGGCCTCGAAGCCCAGGGCCCGGCAGAGCGTGGAGGTGTCTCCGGCCTCCAGCGCGCGCAGCAGGTGCATCATGCGGAAGGCATCCGCCAGCGTGGGGTTCACCATGGACCAGCTGGTCGACGTGGCCCACAGCACCTCCAGCCGGTGCCGCTCCTCGGGCGCGAGCGCGGGCCGGGCGGCGTCCACATCCACCCGCCGCGCCAGGAAGACGACCCGGCGCCACATGGCCGAGCCCATCGCCCCCAGGAAGGAGCCCGGCACGGGGATGCCGAGCGTCTCCAGCACCGAGCGCATCTCCCGCCAGCCCAGGTTGAAGCGCCCGCTCTTCAGGTACTGCTCCGCGGCGCGCTGCTTCAGCCCGCTCACGCGCGTGCCCTGAAGCCCCGTGCCCAGCGCCTCCGCGGACTCCAGGTAGCGTTGGGCCGCCTCGGGCGCGCGGCCCTGATTGGCCAGCGCCTGGGCCAGCTTCTCCAGCAGCGAGGGGCGATCCGCGGACTCGCCCAGCAGCTCCAGCCCGCGTTGATAGAGTTCGGCGGAGCGGCCGAACGCGAGCGTCTGGGAGGCGCGCTCGGCGGAGCGCACCGCGTACTCGCCCGCGCGCATCGGCTCGCCCGCGCCCTCCCAGTGCACGAGCAGCGCCTCGAAGTCCTCGGAGCCGCGCGCCGAGAGGGCCTCGGCGATGCCTCGGTGCCGGCCCACGCGCACGTGGGCCGGGAGTGCTTCGAGCAGCGCCTCGCGGATGCGGTCGTGGTAGGCCGCGATGTCCACCTCGCCCTCCGCCGGCACCTCTCGCAGCAGGCTGGAGTCTCGCAGCCAGGCCGAGACGGCCCGCCCTCCCTCGTCCAGCCCGGCGGCCCGCAGCGCCACGCTCCGCCCCAGCGGCCGGCCCGCGACGGCGGCCACCTCCAGGAGCGCGCGCTGCTCCGGCGAGAGCGAGCGGATCCGCTCCATCAGCAGCTGGGCCACATCCACCTGGGCCGGCAGCGGCAGTCCCTGTCCCGCGTGCGCTCCTACATGGCGGGCCAGCTCGCAGGCGATGAAGGGGTTGCCCTCGGCGTGGGAGATGACGGCCTCCACTTGAGAATCACTCCCGGAGGTCCGCGCGCCGAGCATGGACGCGACCAGCGCCGCCACCTCCTGCTCGCCCATTGCGCCCAGCGGCAGCTCGCGCGCGGCGCCAGAGAGCGCTTCGGGAGGAGCCAGCTCCAGCAGCCGGCGCAGCAGTGGGCTGCGGCTCCGGTCCTCGGTCCGCCACGAGAGCACCAGCAACATGCGCGGCGCGGGAGACCGCAGCAGCTCCTGGAAGAGCGGCGCCGAGTCGGCGTCTCCCCACTGCACGTCATCGACCCAGAGCACCAGCGGGCGCGCGCGGCCGAGCCGCTCCAGCAGCTCGCGCAGGGCCTGGAAGCCCTGGTGCCGCAGCTCGGCGGGCTCCGGAAGCACCGCGGGGACGGTTGCATGCTGAAACACAGCCAGCCGCCCCAGCACGGGGAAGAGGCGCGTCAGCGCGTAGGCCTGGGCAGGAACGAGCGCCGCTGCCTCATCCACGGCGAGCGCGCCAAGCTGGCGGGCCAGCGAGTCGATCGCCGCATCCATGGCTTTGTAGGGCACGCTCTCCTGTGGATGGCACCGTCCCTGGAGCACCATGGGCGCGGGGGCGGGAGCGCGCTGGGCGAGGAACTCACGCACCAGCGTGGACTTTCCCATCCCCGAGGGCCCGTGGACATGCACCGTGATCTGACGCTGCTGCTGGGAGACCTCCGCCAATGCCGCATCCAATACATCGAGTTCCCGGGCCCGGCCCACGAACGGGGCGTGGCTCGCGGAGGCCATGACGAGCCGCTGCGGCGCCGCACCCGCGAGCACCGGAGACAGACGCGCGATGCACTCCTCCGCGGACGGACGCTGTTTCGGATCCAGCGCAAGCAGCTCTTGAGCCAGCGCGGCCAGATCCCCGGGAGCGTCCGGAGCCTGCGCGTGGACCGGAGGCGGCTCCTGGCTCACCTTCAACTCCAGCAAGCGCTCGGGCTCGACCGCGAATGGGAACGCACCGGTGAGCACCTGATACAGCATGGCCCCCACCGCATAGAGGTCCGCAGCCGGGGTGACGGACTCGCCCGTCACCTGCTCTGGCGCCATATAGGCTGGAGTCCCGGCGCGCCGCTGAGCCGGAGCGCCCCCCCGCGAGGGCTGCTGCCGCTCCGTCATGAGGCCGAAGTCTAGGAGCAGCACGCGCTCCTCCCCGGTGACGAGCACGTTCGAGGGCTTCACGTCCCGGTGCACGAGCCCCGCCGCGTGGAGCGCTCCCAGCCCTCGCAGCAGTTGCATCAATCCCTCTCGCAGCCGCGGCCAGGACTCTTCCCGGGATGCCACCGCCGGCCAGGCACCGCTCCGCGCAGGCGTGGCGGATGCAGGCTCCTCCACCGGGATGCGCCCTTCCCCGCCTTCGGAGGCTTGCAGCGTCGACGCCCCACTGGCGAGCGAAGACTCCCATGTCTGGGGAATCCCGCCGCCGAGCGCCAGCTCCCTCCGCGCCCAGCTCAGGAAGTCCACGCCCTCCACCATCTCCATGGTGAAGAAGGGGATCCCGTCATCCACGAACAGCTCATGGAGCTGGAGCAGGTTGGGGTGGACGATCCCCGCGCGGGTACGGAACTCGCGCTTCAATCGGTAGAGCGCCTCCGCTCCAGGCAGCCGCAACGTCTTGAGCGCCACCTCGCGGCCCACCTCCCGGTCCCGGACCCGATACACCATGCCCGTGGCGCCCTGCCCCAACTGTCCACACACCTCGAAGCGGCTCGTCCCAGCGAAATTCGAACGGATTGTCATGTCTGGCGCCGGAGGGCAGCTCCCCCCTGGCGCGGCTATGCTACAGCGTCATCTCTCCGCTCATTCTTGGGTCAGAACCCACCCGGCCATCGCATCCGCCATGCAGGAACACACCGTCAATCGTCACGTGTTGGATCAAGCGCTGGCCCTCACGCTGCTGTCCTGGCGGATGTATGTCTTTGAGCCGGCCCGAGCGCTGAGGCGCCTGGGCCTCTACCGGGCCTCCACGCTGGGGCCTCCCGTGCAGCGCGGTGTCCTTCGGGGTGGGGGGCCCCATCTCAGCACGCGGCATGCGCAGCCCGTGCTGCTGGCGAACGAGCCCGCGGGCTACGAGGACGTCCGTGAGTTCGACCGCGTGGCGTCTGTCTATGACACCGTGGTCCGGCCCTTCTCGGATCCCATCGTCGACGAGGTGCTGGAGCTGATGCAGCCCCTGCCGCCGAACGCCCGGATCCTGGATCCCTCCGCCGGGCCTGGGGGTTCGGCCCTGCGCCTGTCCAGACTGGTCCCCGAGGGAGAGGTGGTGGCCGCGGATCTGTCGCGGGGCATGGTGGAGGCCGCGCACCGCGCCGCGAGCGCCGCCGGTTGTCGGAACATGGCCTTCTTCCAGGCGGACGTCGCGCAGCCACCCGAGGCGTTCACGGGCGCCTTCGATGCCGTCTTCTGCTGTCTGTCATTCCACCACTACCCGGATGGCCTGGCCGCGGCACGCGCCTTCCGCCAGGTGCTGGCGCCGCACGGGAAGGTCTTCGTGGCGGACGGAGGCCCCGAGTGGTTCGTCAAGCTGGCCCGGCCCATCTCGGAGCTGGCGGATCCCGGGTTCGTGCGGCACCGCACAGGGGAGGAGTTCCTCCAGCTCTTCACGGAGGCGGGCTTCTCCTCCGTGTCGTGGGTCGAGGCGCTGCCTGGGATTGGCTTCACCGTCGCCACGGTGTGAAGCCCGCCTCAGGGCACCGTGTCCCCCGCCACGGCGTTGGACGGCTTGGGGCGGTCCCAGTTCTGGAGCGCGATGCTGACCGCGCCGGGCAGCAGCACTTCCTTCTTCACGAGCGCATAGGCCGCCTTGGAGTCCTGGCCCCGGGCGTCCAGCTGGCGCGCGAGCACCAGGTGCAGCGCGGCCCGCTCGCCCCAGTCCAGCGTCGTGAGGGACTCAATCGGCAGCTTGCCGCTCAGCACGTCCTGCAGCTCGCCGTAGCCCAGATCCGCGTTGGAGACGTCCAGCATCTTCACCGCGAGCGCGGCGTCCCCGAGCCTCTCGAACTCCGCTGCCAGCAAGAGGCCCGTTTCCGTGTCGAGCTGACGGAAGCCGAGGAAGTCCACGCTGGCGGCTGCCCTCGCGGCGAACTCGGGCTCCTCGGCGAGCGCCATCAACACCCGCGCCGCGCCCGCGAGACCATAATCCGCAGGCACCGCGCGCAGCTTCTCCGCGTCCACTCGCTGCCCGAGCGAGGCCGCGAGCCACACCGCCACGATTCCCTCCGGCCGGTCCTTCTGGGCGCTCTCGATGAGCTGCCGCATCACCTCGTTCGCTGAACCTTCCTGCGAAGCGTGCCCCACCACCTTCGCGTAGAGCCGCACGTCGTCCAAGTCCAGCCGGTCCTCCTCGTCCTTGGGTTGCAGCAGGTGCTCCGACAGCTTGCGCGCCGCCTCCTTGCGGCGGCCCAGGGCCACCAGCGTCTCCACATGCGTGCTCAGGTAGCGCGCGTAGTCGGGGTCCCCCTGCTCCATCGCCTCCAGCAACGGGAGCGCCTCCGCCCAACGTTGCTGACGCGTGTGGCGCACCGCCAATGCCCGACGGGGGAGCAGCTCCCCGGCATGGTCGCGCATCAGCGCCTTCAGCCGCTGCGTCCCCGCGGGCTCCGGCTCCAGGCGCGCGAGCAGGATGCCCAGGAGCAACGAGCCGGGCTCGCGCTCCACCGCGGCCTGGTAATGGGCCCGGACGTCGTCAATGCGTCCGGCGCGGCGCATGTCGTGCATCCACATCCGCTGCACGTCCATGTCCTCGGGATTCGCGTCGCGATGGGCTCGCGCGGCGGCGAGCGACGCGAGGAGTCCCTCCTCTCGCGCGGCCACGAGCTTCGCGGCGTTGGCCGCGTACTCCACCTCCGGGGTCTCCGGCAGGGCCTTCCAGATGCTCTCCGCGAGGCGGGCCGCATCGGCCGTGCGGTGGAGGGACATCAGCCAGCCGTAGCTCGACTTCCATCCCCCCTTCGCCCGCCCCAGATGGGTGCGCATGGTGGACCTGCCGTCCTCCTTGCGCATGGAGATGCGCGCTGGCGGCTCGGTGAGCATGTAGTCGATACGCCCCACGTGCCGGAAGGACGAGCCCGCCAGCACCACGGGCGTGGCGTCCGACTGTGAGGAGGACTGGCTCACCGTGTAGGTGACCGTCGTCTTGTAGAGCGGCGCGGCGCCCAGCACGTTGTAGACGAAGAGACCCTCCTCGCCCGTCAGGAACACCGTCTCTTGCGCCAGCCGGCCCTGCTTCCCCTGGACGTCCACCTCCAACGGGCCAATGGGCAGCTGCCACCTGTGGTGAGAGTTCGCCCCGATCGTGAAGTGCGCGGAGCCCGCGGTGACGGTGACGGGCACGTCCAACCCGTTGACGAAGACCACCTTCGCATCGGTGTTGAGGGTCCGGGTCGCGGCCCCGATGCCGAGCGCGCAGACACCGATGCCGCCCAGCAGCAACCAGCCCCGGAGGGGAGAAATCGAAGGTGCACTCACGGCCGGGCCTCCTGCACGAGCGTCGAAGCGGTCAGCAACAGCGGGCGGCGATTGCCAGCACCGGGCAGGTGCCAGCGGTCCACCCACCCACGAAAGAGGACCTCGGAGGCGCGCGGATCCGCCGCGTCGGCCACGAGCTCCAAAGGCGGCACCGGCACGTCCAGGCCTTCGTGCTTCACCGACCAGACGCGCTGGGACGGCGAGCCCCCCGGCCCCCCCTCCTTCACGTGCAGGGAGAGCAAGGGCGGGCCGTCCACAGGCAGCCCCCGCCCTCCGTCCACCACGAGCACGCCGCGTCCCAGCGCTTCATCCACCGTCCGTTGCCATGCGCCCACGAGCAGCTCCGAAGGATCCTCCCGGGACGACGTCCGCTTCCCGGCAGGTGCCTCCCACTGCACGGTGACGCGGCGGCTGTGGTTGCGCGAGACGGCATCGAGCAGGTGCGCGAAGAACGCGCGGGACGGCGCCGCGGCGCTGCCCGGATCCAACCGCGCCTCGAGCTGTGCACGCGCCTTGTCCAGCTCCGCGTCCACCCGCGCCTGGAGCTTCGGGGCGAAGCGGGGGTCGGGGCGCTCGCGGAGGTACTCGAGCATGGAGGCCAGGTCCCCTTGGGATGCGACTCGCGTCCAGGCATGTGCCGCCGCGGTCTGCCGCTGCGGCCACACGGCCCCGGCCACCAGCAGCACGCCCACGCCCGCGGCGGCGAACACGCCGGGCCAGGGTGAGCGTGCGCGCTCTGCTCGCACGCGGCCCTTCTTGTCCGCGCGCGCCAGCAGCTCCGGAGGCAGGTGCTCCACCCCACTCTCCGCGTCCAGCATGCCCCGGCCCAGCAACTCCAAGACGCGGCGCCGCCGGGCAATCAGCTCCTGCGCCAGCGCCTCCGCCTTCTCCTTGCCATGCACCGGCAGGGTCATGCGCTTGTCATTGAAGCGCATCTCGATGGCCGTGAACTGGTAGGCGCCGTTGACGTGGCGATTCACCAGCTGCAGGTCCTGCAGGTGCACGAGCGGCCACACGGTGATGCGGTCGATGGCCACCTGGATGAGGTGCAGGGGATGGATGGTGTTGAAGCGTCCATACGGGCTCGCCATCACCCGCAGGAGCCTGCGCGCCAGGGCCCAGGTGACGCCGCAGAAGACGGCCGCGAAGACCGCGCACCAGACCCAATCCGAGACATCGCGCTCGGAGATGCCGAAGTAGATGAAGCCCAGGAGGAAGGCCGTGCCGGCGGCGGCTGCCAACGTGAGGATGGCCGGCATCACCCAGGTCATCACGGCGCGCCAGCCGTCGGTCCGCTCGGCCTCCGCGTGCAGCCATTCGCGGGTGACCGGCGGCAGCACGTCCACGTCCAGGATGACGCGCGTGGGATACGCGACCTCGGTGGCGCTCTCCGGGTTGAAACGCCGGCCGAACGCGAGCAACTGGTTCGCCCCCTTGGACTTCTGCTGGGAGAAGAGATGCGCGGCGGCCGAGGAGAGCTGGCCTCCGGTCCAGCGGCGCAGCTCGGGGTCGGCGTTCTCCGGCAGCTCGGCGTCCAGCCGCTCCAGCTCCTTCTCGGCGTTGGCGTCCTGGCCGAACTCCAGCATCGTCGCGATGCGCCGCACCTTGAGGGCGAGCACGTCCATCCGCGAGATGCCGGGCAGCGACTGCGCCTCTTCGAGCACCTTGAGCGAGTCCGCCACCTGCCCCATCGCCTCCAGGCAGTCCGCCAGCGCCACGCGCGGGCCCACTTCCGACGGGCCATGCTTGCCCGCGCGCCAGAAGGCATCCGCGGCTTCCTTCATCTGCTCCAGCCGGAGCAACGCCCAGCCCCGTTGCAGGTGCCCCTGCCAGTGGTCCGGTGCCCGCGCGAGCAGGGCGTCGAACTCCGCCAACGCCTCCTTGGCGTCGCCCTCGTAGAGGAAGTGACGGCCCAGCAGGATCCGCGCGTCGTGGAGGTCCGGCTGTTCGTTGAGCAGCTCGGTGAGGAGCCTGCGGCCCCCCACCTTGTCACCTGCCTCGAACAGGTTGATGGCTTCCTGGAGGGTGGCGTTCTTCGCCGCCTCCGGGCCGTCCGCCTGTTGCGCGGCGCTGGCGTCGAAGGCCTGGCGGGCCTCGGGGTCGGAGAGCAGCTCGTACGCTTCGCGCAGGCGCCGGAACTCCTCCGGATGCGTCTCCGGCGGGTTCTGCCGGACGCGCTCGAAGTACGCCTTCTTGATGGCGCGGGCTTCCGCGTCCTTCTCGACGCCCAGCACCTCGTAGGGGTTCTGGCGGGGCTCGTTGTTCACCGTCGCTCCAGTCCTGGCGTGTTCACGGCCGCGTTCACGAGCCGCCACGCCTCATCCAAGCTGTCCACCGCGATCAATCGCAGGCGTCCGGACACTTCGGGCGGCAGCGCCGCCACGTCGTCCAGGTTGCGGCGCGGATGCAGCACCACGCGCATGCCTTCGAGGTACGCGGCCACCAACTTCTCGTGCACGCCGCCCACCCGCCGCACTTCACCGTTCAGCGTCAGTTCGCCCGTCACGGCCAGCCGCGCGGGCAACGGGCGCTGCGTGTACGCGGAGAGGCCCGCCAGCGAGAGCGCGAGCCCGGACGACAGGCCGTCCTTGCCGACCTCCGTGTCGGTGTAGTGCAGGTGCAGGTCGTAACGGGTCGTGAGCGTTCCCAGGCTCAGCGCGGGAGCGCGGGCACGCACCACGCTGAAGGCCACGTCCGCGGCCTCCTGCCCTTCAGGCCCCACGCGGCCACTGCACCGCAGCACGCCGCGCCCGGGCACCGCGATCGCCTCCAGCGGCGAGACATGCCCGCCTCCCGGATGCCAACCGAGCACGCCCACGCGTCCGACTGCGGGCAGATCACGCGCCAGCTGACGGCGACGATGGGCGACTTCAGCCTCGCGGCCCGTCGCGGCCAGAGTCTCTCCGTTGGCTGCCGCGCGGACATAGAACTCTCGCGCCTCGTCCAGCGCTCCGGCTTCGAGCCGCAGGTCGCCCATTCGCAGCGCCGCGGCCCCCGGTGCCCCCGCCATGTCGAGCACGGCGCGGCGGGCCTCTTCGACCTGGGCGGCGGGACGTCCCTCCAGCCACAGCAACTCCGCGCGAAGCAGGGCCGCGGCGGCGCTGGTCCGGGCCGCCGCGGGCGCGATGACGAGCTGCCGCTTCACCTCCGCGAGCGAGCCCCGGCAGAGCGCTTCGACGGCGGCGTCGAGCTTCGCCTCGGAGAGCGCGGCACGCGCTGTGGGCAACTTGAGGGCCTGCGCGGCCTGCTCCAGGGGAGGCGCGTCCAGCATGGCGGTGCTGGCCGGAAGTCCAAGCGCCGTGCGAGCCCCGAGCACCGATTCCGCGAGGCGAGGGTCTTCCGGTGCAAGGAGACGGGCGCGCCTGAGCGCGGGCATGGCTTCGGTAGGCCGATTCGTGCGCTCGCACAGACGGATGATGGCGCGCCACGCCTCCAGTTCACCGGGCGCGGCTTCGGTGGCCTCGAACGCATGCACGAGCGCGTCGTCCGGCCGCTCCTCTTCCAGGAAGGAGATCAACTCCGCGCGCAGGGACGCATCGCGAGGCGCTTCGCGAACGGCCGTCTCCAACATCTTCAGCGCTTCCGACCGCTTGCCGTCGCGCGCCAGGGCTCCACACAAGAAGCGGCGCGCGGGCCCACCTCCGCCCAGGTCCAATGCCTTGCGTGCGTGCTCCGCGGCTCCGCGGAAGTCGCGCTCCTGGAAGAGCGCTTCGGCCAATGCCAGCCGCGCGGAGGGCTCGGACGGACGCAGCACCACCGCTCGCTTGAGCTCGCTCAGGAGCATGCGTGCCCCCGCGGTGGCATCGCGGTCAGCCCCCACGGCCTTGTGCGGCAGCACATCACCCGGCACCCGATGCGCGCCTGGAGCTGCGTCGTGGGCCTGCTCAGCCCGAGATGCGCATGGCGTCGCTTCGCGTACCGGCATCGGGGCCGCGCCGTGTGCTCGTGGGATGGCAGGTGAGCCTCGGCCACGAACTCGCGCGCGCCGTTGGAGCGTTGCACCACCCGGCGCTGAAGTTCGGTCCGCCGCATGCGCGCTCTCAACCCAGGTCGAACAACAGGTCGGTCAGCTCGGCGTCCAGACGGGCCGCGGCACCCCGGTCGCCCTTCGCGCGGGCCTCGCGCAAGGCATTGCACAGGGATTCCAGCCGGGGACGCACATGTGCCGGCGCGGTCGCGATCCGTTCGGTCGCCGCGTTCAACAAGGCGTCCGCGTCGGCTTCCGGAGACGCGGGGGCGGGCACCGGCGTCGCTGGTACAGGGGCCGCGCCCCATTCGCGCGCCAGCCGCTCCTTCGCCTCCAGCCGCTGCTCCGGCCCCAGGCGCTGCGAGCGCTTGTCCACCACCAGCGTGGCCTCCTTGCCCGTGGAGACCACCCGTGTCGTCACGTCGAGGATGCCGTTGATGTCGTACGTGAACGTGACCGCGACCTTCTCCGTCCCCGCGCGTCCGGGCGGCACGCCCTCCACCGTGTACGCGTCCAGCAGCAGGTTGTCCTTCACCAGCCGCGCCTCGCCCTGGAACACGCGGATCTCCACCGCGCGCTGCCCGTCCGCCGTGGTGGCGAAGGTCTCCGTGCGCGACACCGGCACCGTCGTGTTGCGCGGAATGAGCGGCGAGAAGACCCCGCCCACCCGCTCGCGCCCCACTGACGCCTGCACCTCCACGCCCAGCGTGAAGGGACACACGTCGGTGATCATGATGCCGTGCGCGGCGCTCACCGCGCCCGTCTTCAGCCCCGCCTGCAACGCGGCGCCCAGCGCCACCGCCTCGTCCGGGTGCACGCCGTCGCGGGGCTCTCGCCCGAAGTATTCAGCGACCAGCCGGCGCACCAGCGGCACGCGCGAGCTGCCACCCACCAGCACCACCTCCGCGATGGACTTCTTCGACAGCTTCGCGTCCTTCAGCGCGCTCTCCATCGGGTCGAGCGTCGAGCGCACCAGGTCCGTGATCAGCGCGTCGAACCTCGCGCGCGTCACCTCCACCTCCAGCGACGCGGGCGTGCCACCCCGGCCCGGCGCGAGGAACGGCACGATGACCGGCGTGGCCTCCACGGAGGTGAGCGCGATCTTCGCGGCCTCCGCCGCGGCCTTGAGCCGCACCTGCGCCGCCAGGTTCCCGGCCAGCGACACACCGTGGGCGCGCTCGAACTCCGCGCCCAGCCACGCGGCCAGCGCCTGGTCGAAGTCGCTGCCTCCCAGCTGGTTGTTGCCCGCGGAGGCCTTCACGTCCAGCACGCCCTGGAACATCTCCAGCACCGACACGTCGAACGTGCCGCCGCCCAGGTCGTACACCAGCACGTACTGCTCGGCGTCCAGGTGGTTCACGCCGTACGCGAGCGCCGCGGCGGTGGGCTCGTTGAGCAGCCGCTCCACCTTGAGCCCCGCCAGTTCCCCCGCGTCCTTGGTCGCCTGGCGCTGCGCATCGCTGAAGTAGGCGGGCACCGTGACCACGGCTTCCGACACCGTGCCGCCCAGCGCCCGCTCCGCGTCCTCGCGCAGCGCACGCAGGATGAGCGCGGAGATCTCCGTGGGGCTGTAGCGCCGGTCACCCAGCGTCACCGGCAGGTCGCGGCCCATGCGCCGCTTCACCTCCGCGATGGTGCGCTCCGGATGCACGAGCAGCTGCGCTCGCGCGGACTCGCCCACGTGGAGACGGCCCTCCGCGTCCAGCCCCACCACCGACGGCGTGAGGCGCTGCCCCAACCGGTTGGTCAGGAGGTTGGGACGGCCCGCGCCGTCGAGCGCGGCCACCAGGGAGTGCGTGGTGCCTAGATCGATGCCAACGACGTGACTCATGCGAGGAGAACCCAAGGCCTTTCGGAAGGACCGCGAACGGCGGGCTAGGACTCCGGCGGCGTCCACGGCTGCGCGGGCGCGGCGGCGGTGGCGGGTTCCGGGGCGGCGTACAGGCGGCGCAGCTGCGCGATTCCCTCCAGGCTGATCCCCGCCTCCTGGGCGATCTCCAGCGCGCGCTCCGGCGACGCGTGGGTCACCCACTTCCACTTGTACGAAGCGATGAGGCCGCCAATGCAGGCCAGTCCGAGCAGGCCCAGGAGGATGGCATTCGCTGACTCGAGATTCGTGAAGGCCAGGAAACCGAAGAGCAGCGAGCCAAGCCCCGCGACGATGAACAGGAAGCGCGCCCACGCCACGAGCACGGACTTGCCGCTCATGGAGATGGCCTGCCCACGCCAGCCATTGCCCTCCTCGGCCACGACGAGCCAGCCCTCCAGCGGGATGAGCGGCACGAAGTTGATGTGACCGAACTTCGTCGCCACGTAGCCCAGGCCAGGTATCTCATCGACCTTGCCGTAGAGCCTCGAACCAAACATGACCATGTGCGTCCCCCTCGAAACCGTCGCGCCGTGCCGCGAAGGCACCCGGGCGCGTGAGCGCGAATCCTGCGGCACCCGGGCGAACACGCGCAATCCCCCGCCCCGGGTAGGACAGTGGCTCATGACCCCGTGGGCCAGCGCCCTCCAGAACATACGGACCCGGAGGGAAGGACTGGCTCCATGACACCCCGAGTGCCGCTTCCCTCCGACGCCGCGTCCCTCAGGGCCGGTGCACGCAGCGGAACCCCACTCCCGTCAGTCCATTCTTTGGATAGGCGAGGCCCCGGTGGGCGGACCGGAACAAGGATGGGATGTGGTTGAGCCAGGAGCCTCCCCGGTGGACGGGCTTCTCCGGCACGCCAGAGGCTTCAGAAGGCGCGTCCTCGCCCAGCCGCTCCTGATAGCCGGTGGCGGTCCACTGCCACACGTTCCCGGCCATGTCGCAAAGCCCCCAGCCGTTGCATCGAGGCCCGGCGTGAACCACCGGGGCAGTGCCACCCAGGCAGCCTCGCGACCCGCACGACACCGAGCCGACCACCTGCTCCGCTTCGAACGACTCACCCCACCAGAAGGCGGAGGTCGTCGAGGCACGCACGGCGTATTCCCACTCCGCCTCCGTGGGCAGTTCACCTCCGATGACCTCGCAATAGGCCCGCGCGGCGCGCCAGTCCACGCAGTTCACGGGATGATCCGTGCGCTCGGAGTCCAGGTTGCAGCGACCGAGCCATTCCGCCGGCGTCTCCGCGTCGGTCCACCAGCGCGCCTGCGGCTCCTTCGCGCGCACCTGCTCACGCCGCGCCGCGAAGGCCCGCGCCGTCACGGGCGTGACGTCCATCTGGAAGCGCTCGAACGCGAGTTCCGTCCGGGGCCCTTCATCCACATCCCGTCCCAGCTCTCCCGCCGGTGAGCCCATCTCGAAGCGCCCGGCCGGCAGCCACACCGACTCAGGCGGAGGCACGGGCTCCACTCGGGCAACGCGCGGAGCCGTCCCCTCCTTCGCGGTGCCACAGCCCGCCATGAACACGAGGAGGGCGACGCCCGAACGAACCCGGAAGGAAGCCGAAATCATCGGCGGGCATCTTCGAACGTCACGGCCGGGAACTCCAACAGGACGTCACACCCTTCCAGCTCAGGCTGCTCCGTGGCGAAGACCCGCGCCCGGACGAAGCGGTAGTCCTGCGGGTCGTCCTGGTTCGCCCAGTCGAAGAAGCCCAGGAAACGGAGGTCCAACGCACCCGGGCTCAAGCGCCCCTGCTGCCACTGCACCTCCCGGACCTTCGGCGTGGGCGTCTTCGCGTGGAACACCTCCAGGTGTCCCACGGGCGGAAAGCAGGGACGGACCCGGATGGCCTCCATGAGCGCGAAGGACTCCGTCGCGGAGAGGTTCATCCCGGCCTGGACCAGCACGAGCCCCTGGAACAACGCGTGCTCCACGTCGATGAACTCGTGCCAGCCCTCCGGCAGCGGCTGGAAGTACGTGTTCCAGACGTGCCGGGCGCATTCCCGGTACTGACGCATCAGGCGGTCCAGGTCCACGCTCATCGCGCCACGCCCTCCAGCAACGACAGGATGAAGGCGTCGTACGCATCCTTCATCGGCAGCTCGTAGTCCACCTTGAGGCGGCGGCGCTCCGCGAGGACCGTCTCCCCCGTCCTCGGGTCGCGGGCCTCCTTCGCGTACGTCTCCCGGTAGAGCCCCGTCCCGCGCTTCTGCCAGTTCGGCACGTCGTTGAAGTTCACGCCCCGCTGGAAGAGCAGCTCGTTCTTCTCCGCCACCGACAGGCGCGTGAGCATGGCCGTGGCCTCCGCCACGTTCTTCCCTTCGCGGCGCAGGCTCCAGTAGCAGTGCGCGTTCAGCGCGTTCCGGACCGCGTCCTCGCTGCGCCAGCGGAAGTAGTCGCGCACGAGCCCCGCGTTCGGCAGCTCGCAGATGCGGCAGTCGAACGTGCCCAGGTCCCCCAGGAGCAGCGAGAACTTCGCGCTCGCCTCCCCCGCGAGGACGGAGTTGAGCTTGCGCGTCTTGCGCCCGAAGGTGTCCTCGTCCGGGTGGAAGAGCAGCGAGATTTCGTCGCTCTGCGTGTAGCCGTAGACGACCCGGAAGCCGCTCTCCATCAGGTGCCCGGTCGTCGCGACCATCAGGTCCCGGAAGCGCACGTCGAAGGGGCTCTCGAAGGCGTGCACCTCCTTCGTGAGCCGCGTGAAGCCGCGCCCATCGATGCGCGCCACCATGAACACGCCGGGCAGCACGCACAGGTCGTGCGCGGTCTCGAACACACGCATCTTCTCGTCCAGCTCATCGAACTTCACGTTGCCACTCCTCCACGGTGAAACCGTCCGGCCCCAGCCGGACGAAGAAGAGCGCGTCGAAGCCCTCCTCGGGACCGGGGACCTGCAATCGCTTGTACGTTCCGAGCACGCCCACCAGCGGCACGCGCTGCTCCGCCGGGCGCTGATCATTCCGCAGCAGCGCGTCCGCGACCTTCGACTGGAAGTAGAGCCCCACCACGCGGAAGCCGAACTGCTTCGCGGCCGCGATGTAGCGGGAGCGCTCCGCCACCGTGGGGTTGGTGTTGTCCACCACGAAGGGCTGCTTCGCTTCCAGGCACGCGCGCAGCAGCACCTTCTCCCGGTGCCGCGTCTTGAGCATGTCCAGGCTCAGGCGGACGTGCGTGGTGAAGAAGCGCTCCCGGTAGAAGCTGCTCTTCCCCGCTCCCTGGATGCCCGTGAAGATGACCGCTTCCATGCCGCCCCTCCCTTCCGCGAAGGCCGCTCGCGGGACTTCGGGACGCTCAGGCGCGGGGAAACCCGACAGGCCCCCGGACGCCTACCCGCCGGGGTGCACCAAGGCGGACGCACGACAGCGCCCCATCCAGAAGGTGGACCCGCCCGGGCTGGCTGTTGTATCCCCCGGAGTGCCGGAGCGGTCCGGGTGAACGCCGGCCATCGCAGGCATGGATGGCGGGAGGAAAGTCCGGGCTCCAGAGGGCAGGGTGCTGGCTAACGGCCAGTCGAGGCGACTCGCAGGAAAGTGCCACAGAAAACAGACCGCCCGTTCCCGCAAGGGGGCGGGTAAGGGTGAAACGGTGCGGTAAGAGCGCACCGCGTCCGGGGTGACTCGGACGGCACGGTAAACCCCACCTGGAGCAAGAGCCAATAGGAGCGCGTCCCCGAAAGGGGACAGGGATGGCCCGTCCCATGCGTTCGGGTTGCTCGCTGATGAGGCCCCTGGGCAACCAGGGCCCTAGATGAATGTTCGCCGCCCATCCCGAAAGGGGTGGGGACAGAACCCGGCTTACAGGGCCGCTCCGGTTTTTTCCCTGTTATTTGGCCACGGGGACCTGCGCCAGCAGCAGGCGCCCCCGGCCGTCGTTGCGCACCGCCTCCGGGTTGGTGATGGGCAGACGGCTGTCGTTGCGCGGCTCCCAGAGCCCCATCCACACGTTGACCGCGCGCGGCGACGCGCCCTGCGGCAGGGCGATGACGAACTCGTCCTTCACCGTCTCCCCCACCTTCCACTGCGTCGTGGGGTACAGGCCGCCCGCGGGCTTGTGGTCCACGTTGATGCGCTCCATGCGCCCGTCCGCGTCCTCCACGTGCACGAAGATGAGGTAGTCCTCTTCAATCGGCTGGAGCACCTTGAAGAAGACGGTGACGCGCGCCTGGTCCCCCGCGGGGATGCGGCCCGGCTGCACGGACGCGCCCACCACCTCCACCTTGCCGCCCAGGTTGGCGCTGCTGCGGATGGACAGCGGGGGCACCTGGGTGACGGTGGCCGCGCGGCGCTCCTGGTCGCTGGCCCCGCCGGGGGCCTCCACGATGCAGGCGCTGGAAGTCCCCAAGAGGACGGAGGCGGACAACAGGACGTTCAGGGGCGGAAGGCGCATGACGGAGGGCCGTTCTACCCGGCCACGGGCGCTGCATCCAACTGCGTGTTGGTGTATGCGGAGCGGCGATGAAGACCCCGAACCCCCTCGACGCACTCCTGGCGCAGGTGCCCCCCGCCCCCTCCCCCGCCCCTACCCCCGGCGGCGGGACGACGCAGCCGGGCACGGGCACCCCGCCGGACACCGGACTCACCGGCGGCGAAGTGGTGGGCATTGGCGGCGCGGCCCTCTTCGTCGTCCTGGCGCTCGTCGCGGCGCGCAAGCTCTTCGGCAAGAAGCGCGTGCCGGAAGCCCCCAAGAAGCCGGAGGCGGAGGCGCCCCAGCTGCCCGCGGAGCGCCCCGAACTGCGCGTGGAGCTGCCGCCCAACGAGGCGGAGCTCGCCCGGCGACGGGACCTGGATGACGCCCACGCGCGCATGGACGAGCTGCGCCGTGAGCGCGAGACGGCCTCGTTCGCCGCCCACGCCGCGAAGGACCCGGCGGAGAAGGCCCGGCTGGAGGAGCAGGTCCGCGCCCTCAAGGAGCGCGAGGAGGAGGCCAAGCGCGTCGAGTACCGCGCCAAGAAGGCGCTCGACGACGAGACGCGCGAGCGCCGCAAGCGGGAGCAGGTGGAAGCGGTGCGCCTGCGCGAGGAGGCCATCGCCCAGGAGGCCGCCCAGGCGGAGGCCGCCCGTCAGGCCGAGGCCGCCGCGGCGCGCGCCAAGGTGGAGGCGGAGGGCGGCCGCACGCTGGCGCAGGGGCTGGACCGCACGAAGAACCAGGGCTTCATGGCGCGGCTCAACGGCCTGTTCGGCGGCCAGCGCACCATGGACGAGTCCGTCCTGTCGGAGCTGGAGGAGATCCTCTTCACCGCCGACATCGGCGTGCGCACCGCGGACCACCTGGTGGAGGTGGCGCGCGACAAGCTCAAGCGCGCGGAGCTGAAGGACCCGGAGCGCATCAAGGGCGCCATCCGCGACGAGGTGGCGCGCATGGTGGACCTGCCCGTGCCGCGTTCGCTGGAGGGCGGTGGCCCGCCGCACGTGGTGATGGTGGTGGGCGTCAACGGCGCCGGGAAGACGACGACCATCGGCAAGCTGGCCGCGCAGCTCACCGGCCAGGGCAAGAAGGTGGTGCTCGCCGCGGGTGACACCTTCCGCGCCGCCGCCACGGAGCAGCTGGACGTGTGGGCCAGCCGCGCCGGCGCCCAGCTGGTGACGGGTCCGGAGAACGGCGACCCGAGCGCCGTCATCTTCGAGGCGGTGAAGAAGGCGAAGGACGAAGGCGCGGACGTCATCATCGCGGACACCGCGGGCCGGCTGCACACCAAGGCCCCGCTCATGGAGGAGCTCAAGAAGGTCAAGCGCGTGATGGACAAGGCGCTGCCCGGCGCGCCCCATGAGGTGCTGCTCGTGCTGGACTCCACCAACGGGCAGAACGCCATCCAGCAGGCCAAGCAGTTCCACGAGGCCGTGGGCGTCAGCGCCATCGCGCTCACCAAGCTGGACGGCACCGCCAAGGGCGGCGTCATCATCGGCATCTGCGACGAGTTGAAGCTGCCCGTGGTCTGGGTGGGCGTGGGCGAGAAGATCGCCGACCTGCGCCGCTTCGAGCCGCGCGAGTTCGTGCAGGCGCTGTTCGACTGAAGCGGCCCTGCCCCGGCCCTACTGCCCCATCAACTGGGGCAGGAGCTGTTCCAGGAGCTGCTGCGTCTGGGCGTCCAGCTTCACGCCGCCCATGCCCATGTCGCCGCCCATGGCCTCCATCAGCCCCTGGAGGTCCGCCGCGCCCAGGTCCTCGTCGCCGTGGGCCTCCTCCCACCAGCGCGTGCGCAGCTGCGTCAGCGCCTTCGCGTTCGCGGGGCTCGCCTTCGCCAGCTCCTGCGTGAAGCACGCCTTGCACGCCCACTTGAAGCGGTACGTGTCCACGTACGCGCGCAGGGCCTTGAAGAAGGCGCTGTCCCCCACGAGCTTGCGCGACGCGTGGTGCAAGAGCGGCGCCTTGCCGTACACGAGCGCGCCGTACTCCAGCTCGCCGCCGTCGAAGTCGCCCGTGGGCCGGTCCGCGCGGCCGTCGCTGCCGCCCGTCATGCGGAAGAACTGGTAGGGCATCACCAGCGCCTCGTTGCGCAGGGACTCGGCGGCCTCCGGGCCGTGGGCCCACTCCATGTAGAGGAGCGCCGCGTACTGCGCCAGGGACTCGTCCACCACCGGGTCGCGGATGGGGTCCGAGCCCACGAGCCCCGCGAAGTACTGGTGCGCCACCTCGTGCGCCACGGTGAACTCCAGCGTGCGCTCCAGGGACGCGCCCACCTGCGAGCTCACCTGCGCCAGCATCCCCGCGCCGCCCTGCGCGTCCAGCAGCTCCTGGAAGGCCTCCATGCCGGGCATGCCCACCAGCATGGACAGCGGGTCCTGCTTCGCGCGGTAGAGGGACGTGCCCACCGTCACCAGCCCCGGGAACTCCATGCCGCCCGCGCCGCCGCTCAAGGGCGCCTGCACCACGCGGAAGTGGGTGTAGGGCAGCGGGCCCAGCCGCTTCTCGAACTCCGTCAGGGCCTGCGACGCGTACTTGAGCACGCGCTTGCCCACCGCCGCGTCCCGCGCCGCGAAGTGGCTCTCCACCGTGACGCCGTTCACCGTGGCGGTGGCGGACTGGTAGCCGCGCGTCACCAGCACCGGGAAGTCGCGCACCGCCGCCGCCGCGAAGCTGTAGCGCACCCGGCCGTCGCGCTCGGGCACCGCGCCCATGGGCGTCCCGGTGGCGTGCGCCGCCCAGCCCGACGGCACCGTGAGCGTGGCCAGCACGTGCGCGGGCTCGTACAGCGCCAGGTCCCCCGTGCCCTGCGGGCCGGCCCACGGCTGGCCCTGGTCATCCACCGGCGGCACCTGCGGCACCACGCCCACCAGGCTCATCACGTCCGCCGTGGCGGAGAAGGCGCCGTGGTCATCCGCCCCGCCCTTCGCGCCGCCGCCCAGGAGCCCGCCCGAGCCCAGGAGCGACTCCGCGCCCGGCGCCGCCTTCGGCACCGTGCCCTTCAGCGCGACCTCCAGCGACACCGTGCCGCCCGGGGGCACCGGCGGCTCGACAGCGATGCGCTGCAACGTGGGCTCCGGCCCCAGCTCCAGCGCCACGGCCTTCCCGTTGAGCTTCGCTCCAGAGAGCGTCACCTGGCGGGAGCGGGTGTTGGGCGTGAGCCGCAGGAACAGCTCCGTCACCGGCTTGGGGCCCCTGGCCACCAGCTCCACCTGCACCTTGCCCCAGACGCGCCGCTCCTTCGGCTCCACCTCCAGCTGAACCCGGTAGAGCGGCACGGACTCCAGCGGTCCCAGCGCCCGCGCGGCCCGGTCCCGCTCCTCTGGCTTCAGGTGCTGGAGGCACAGCTGCACCTCCGGCGCCACGCTGCCCGCGCCCGGGATGGCGGGAGCGGCGGGGGCGGGAGGTGTCGCCGCGGCCACGGGGCCCGCGACCAACGCGCACAGCAGCCACCATCCGGGGAGGGTCCGCATGGGGGGCATGCTAATTGACCCCGTCCAGGGCCGCTCGCTACAAGCCTCCGGGTGCGCCACTCGCGAACGTTGACCCTCTCCGCCGCCGCGCTGAGCCTCCTGGCCTGCGCGAAGCAGGTTCCCCCGTCCACCGCCGCCGCGCCGCCCGAACCGCGCTCGGTCCAGCTGCTGACCGCCACGCCGGAGCGTGAGACGGCACGCCTGGAGCAGCGGCGAGAGGACGTGGAGGTGGACACCCGCGAGGGCGAGCGCACGCCGCGCGTCGTCGCGACGGGCGAGACGCCGCAGCTGCTGCTGGACGGCGCCAAGGCGAGCCTCTGCGGGGACGCGGCCTGCACGCAGGGCTTCGCCGTGGACAACTTCCTGCTGCTGGAGGTGCTGGACACGAAGGGGAAGGTGTCGCGCCGCGCCGCCGTGGGCTTCGCGGACAGCGTCTTCATCGGCAACGAGCAGGTGGACAACGTGGGCCGGCGCGCCTTCAGCTTCGAGCCCAACGAGGTGGACCTCAGCGCCCTGCTGCCGGAGTCCGAGCCCTTCCGCCTCCGCGTCACCGCGCTGGACTACTGGGGCGTGGGCCGCGTGACGAACGTCTTCCTGCGGCTGGTGCCCGGCGCGGGCCGCGCCGAGGACGACCTGCGGGGCCACTGAGCGGCCCCGAAGCCTTCGCGACCGGAGCGGACGTGGACGTCCGCTCCGCGCGGGGTCAGAAGCGCACGCCGTTCGCGGGCATCGCCGGGCGCAGGCCCGAGAACCCGATGTCGCCGTCGCACGTCCCGCCGCACACTTCGTTCGGGGTGAGCTCCGCGGGGCCCCGGGTCATCGCGTAGGCGCCAGCGCCCGCGGCGGCGGCCACCACGCCCACGCCCACCCAGACGTACCACTTCTGGTACCAGGACTTGCTGGTGCTCTCCTTCACCTCCGGCGGCTGCTCGGTGCCCAGCGCCAGCCCCGGCTGGTCCACCGGCTCCGGGGACTTCGAGGGCTCCAGCACCGTCGAGCGCGGCGTGTCCACCGGCTGAGCCGCCACCGCCGTCGGGGTGTCCGAGGAGGGACGCATCTGCCCCTCCACGACATAGAGCTGTCCGGCGCGCACGGTGATCTTCTTCACGTCCTTGAGCCCCGGCGCGCGGAACTCGATTTCGTGCGGTCCCTGGGACAGGGGGTAGTTGTCGATGGGGGCGGGCCCCACGCGGTTGCCGTCCACGAACACCACCACCCCCCCGCGGGGCCCGTCCGCGCGCAGGGTGGCGAAGCCCGTGGCCGCGTCCAGCGCGATGATCAGCTCCGTCGTCAGGCCCGGCGCCAGCGTCACCTGCTGGATGAAGTCCGAATAGTTCTGACGGCGGGCGACGACGGTGTACTCACCCGGCGCCAGCTCCAGCGGCGTCTGCGGGTTCACCTCCTGCCCGTCCACCGTCACCTTCGCGCCGCGCGCGTTGCTGCCCAGCTTGAGCGCGAGCGTGGCCTTCGCGGGGGCCGTGTCCTCGGCGGTGGCCGTGGCGGCGTTCTTGCCCGTCTTGCCCTTGCGCTTCGCCGTCGGCTTCGGCGGCGTCTTGCGCTTCACCGTCGGCTTCGGCGGCTTCGCGGGTTTGGTCTTGGTGCCCTTGGGCTTCGTGGGCTTCGTCTCCGAGGGGCCCAGGAGATCATCAATGTCCTGGGCGAACGCCGCGGACGGCAGCGCCAGGGTGGCGACGAGCGACAGGATGGCGAAGCGGCGAAGACTCATGTCGCCCGAAGGTTAGAGAGTCATCCCAGGGGAAGCAAACACCGTCCCACCGGGCCGTCCGTTGGGAGAATATCCGCGCCCCATGCACCGCGCCCTCGTCACCCTCCCCCTTGGCCTCTGTGTCCTCTCGCTCGCGGCCTGTCCGGGCAAGGCCCCACCCCGGGTGGAGACCTCCACGGCCTCCGTGCCGCCGCCCATCCACGTGCCGCCCGGCTGTGAGAAGAACCTGGCCGGCGACTACCACCACGCGCAAAACCCGGCCTTCCGCTACCTGGGCCAGGACGACGGTCGCACCCTCTCACTCGCGGTGGTGCGAGCGTGGGCGGACGGCGGCATGGAGTCCCCGGACGCGGGCTCCGTGGGCATCGTCCTCACCCGCACGCCGGAGGGCTTCGTGGGCGAGACGCGCGCCACCGGCTTCAGCGCCTCCGGGACGCCCTGCCCCGTCGCCTTCCCCACGGAGGCCGTGGCCTGCACCGACGCCGGCCTCACGCTGAGGGCCGCGTCCAGCACCGCCATCGACGAGGGCTGCCGTCCCGCGACCTCCGGCCCCGCGCCGGTGCGCCAGGAGCAGGTGCTGCTGCGCGGCGTGCCCGACGCGGGCCTGTAGGCCGGAAGCCCTGGGAAAAGCACCGCGCCGCCCTCCCCGCCCTGTGAAGTCCAGGAGGGAAGCGGCGGCGCGAGGTGGACAGCGGAAGCGGTGCGAACGGCTCAGGCCGCCTGACGCGGCTGCTCCTCGGAGGGCGTCACGGCGGGGGCGGCGTCCGGCACCTTCGCCCGGCCCGCCAGCCCCTGCAGCAGGCTGGACGCGCCCACGTAGAGGAAGCCCGCCAGGAACAGGATGATGAAGGGCACCGACGTGTAGATGCGCGAGTCGATGGCGAACCACAGCGCCCCGGTGAAGTACGCGGCGAAGAGCAGCTCCACCACCGGCATCAGCGTCTTGCTGCCCCGGTAGCTCTTCTTCACGGCCTTGACGCTCTTGCCCTCCGCGCCCGTCTTCGGCGTGCGCGCGAAACCCGACTGCTGGTTGAGCAGCGCCTCGCCCACGGCCTTCGCGTTGTTGATGGCCAGGCCAATGCCCAGGCTCATCAGGAAGGGCAGGTACTTGAAGCGCTCCCAGCCCTTCACGCCGCGCTCGCGCTGGGCGGCCACATAGAAGACGCAGACGCTGGCCGTCGCGGTGATGAAGAACGGCAGGTCCAGGAACAGCGTGCCGTACAGGCCGTGCTGGAAGCGCACCACCATGCTGATGGGCATCAGCACGGACAGGAGCACCATCAACAGGTAGGCCATGTTGTTGGTGAGGTGGAAGAAGGCCTCGCGCTTCACCAGGAGCGGCAGGTCGCTCTTGAGGATGGTGGGGAGCAGCTTCTTCGCCGTCTGGATGGAGCCCTTGGCCCAGCGGTGCTGCTGGCTCTTGAAGGCGTTCATGTCCACCGGCACCTCCGCGGGGGAGATGACCTCCGGGAGGAAGATGAACTGCCAGCCCTTGAGCTGCGCGCGGTAGGACAGGTCCAGGTCCTCCGTGAGCGTGTCGTGCTGCCAGCCGCCCGCGTCGGAGATGGTGCTGCGGCGCCAGATGCCCGCGGTGCCGTTGAAGTTGAAGAAGCAGCCGGCGCGGTTGCGCGCGGTGTGCTCGATGATGAAGTGCCCGTCCAGGAAGATGCTCTGCGCCTGCGTGAGGATGCTGAACTCACGGTTCAGGTGGCCCCAGCGCACCTGCACCATGCCCACCTTCGCGTCCGCGAAGAACGGCACCGTGCGCATCAGGAAGTCGGGGCTGGGGACGAAGTCCGCGTCGAACACCGCCACGTACTCGCCCGAGGCCAGCTTGAGGCCGTTCTCCAGCGCGCCCGCCTTGAAGCCCGAGCGGTTGACGCGGTGGATGTAGACGATGTCGTGGCCCTTCTGCCGGTGGCGCTCCACGCACGCGCGCGCGATGCCGCACGTCTCGTCCGTGGAGTCGTCCAGCACCTGGATCTCCAGCAGCTCGCGCGGGTAGTCGATGCGGCACACCGACTCCACCAGGCGCTCCACCACGTACATCTCGTTGAAGATGGGCAGCTGGATGGTGACCTTGGGCAGCGCCTTCAGCGTGCCGTTGGGCGTCGGCAGCTTGAACTTGTGGCGGTAATACAAAAACGCCATGCGGTAGCGGTGGGAGCCGTAGACTCCCAGCACGCTCAGCAAGCTGAAGTAGACTGCCAGGAAGATGATCTCGACGGTGGTCATCGGTGACGCTCAGCCCCTCCCGCTGGCACTGGCGCCAGCGGTCCTACCAGACGTGGCGGCATGCCGACCGACCGCTCACGCTGACCGCCGCCTGTGGGTCTGCTGAGCCCCGCCCCGTATGTGCCCGAAAAGACAGGGCTTTGACCTTCCGGCTACTGATCGCCGGCGGACAATAGGGAGCCACCCGGGTCGTGTCAAACTATTCCCCGGATTCGAGAGGCTTTGAACGGCGGTTTTGACGCAGGTTGTCACCCCCTCCTTCCCTGCGTCGGGGCGATGCCGGGACGACGTCCCAGGTGCTCCGAGCGGCGGAGGACCTAGCGCGCGACGCGCAGGGGCACGGGAGCCGCGGGCGCGAGGGCGGGGCCTTCCGCGACATGGGACTCGTCACGGGTGGCGCGGTCCAGCACGCCCTGCACCAGCGCGGGGAAGTCCAGGCCCGCGCGGGCGGCGATCTTCGGCAGGAGGCTGGTGGGGGTGAAGCCCGGCAGGGTGTTCACCTCCAGCACCACGTCGTTCTCCGTGTCGGAGCACATCAGGTCCACCCGGCCGTAGCCCCGGCAGCCCAGGGCCCGGTAGGCCGCGAGCGCGAGCGACTCCACGTTGACGCGGCGGACGTCGGACAGGCGGGGCGGGAGGAAGTACTGGGCGCCGCCGCCCTTGTACTTGGCCTCGTAGTCGAAGCCCTCGCGCGGGTAGGACACCTCGCAGCTGCCCAGCACGCTGTCGCCGAGGATGCCCACCGTCACCTCCTGGCCCTGGACGAAGCGCTCCACCAGGGCCTCGCCGCCGAAGCGGCACGCCTGGACCACCACGGGCACCAGCGCCCCGGCGTCGTGCACCACGGACAGGCCCACGGACGAGCCGCCCTTCGCGGGCTTCACCACGCAGGGGAAGCCGCTGTCGCCGTGCAGCTCCAGCGCGCGCTCCGCGTCCTCGCGGGCCACCCGGTAACCCCGGGGCGAGGCCAGGTTGTGCAGTTGGAAGAGCTTCTTCGCCATGGGCTTGTCCATGGCCAGCGCGGAGGCCAGCACGCCGGAGCCGGTGTACGGAATCTCCAGCAGCTCCAGCAGGCCCTGCACGCGGCCGTCCTCGCCCATGCGGCCGTGCAGCGCGAGGAAGGCCACGTCGATGTCCGCCGCGCGCAGCGCCCGGTCCAGGCCCGGGCCCGCGAAGACGCGGGTGACGGTGTGCCCCAGGGTCTCCAGGGCCGCCACCACGGCCTCCCCCGTCTTGAGCGAAATCTCCCGCTCTTCGCCCCACCCGCCCATCAGCACTCCCACGCGCTTGCCCATGTCGATGATGCCTCCTTGGGCCCGCCTCAGAGCACGGATGATGCCACGCACCGGAAGTGCTCCCCGGCGCGGACATCGCGTTCAAGTGATTGGAATGACAGGGGTTTCGCGGTGGCGCCTGGCGGCAGGCAGCCGTGTCCGGCGGGACACGGCGCGGCCCGGTGGCCACGTGCGGGAGTGTTTACAGGGCGCCGCGCCCTGGGGCCCCTGGAGCCAGGGACGCAAGGCGCGGCGGCAACGGCATCCGGGCCCCGTCACCGGCGCCGTGACTGGCGACCGGTGACGTCAGGCCCGGGGTGGGACTTTCAGCCCCCGTCGCGGACGCCGCCGTCGGGCAGCAGGCCGCCATCCGTGAGGCCGCCATCCGTGTCGTCACCGGCGTCGGTGGTGCCGGCGTCGGTGGTGCCAGCGTCGGTGGTGCCTGCGTCGGACGTGCCGGCGTCGGTGGGGGTGCCGTCCTCGGAGGTGCAGACCTCGTCGCGGCAGACGTAGCCCTCCAGGCACTGGCCGCGGTCGCAGGGCTGCCCTTCGGGGTCGAAGCTGACGAGCAGGCTGCAGGCGGACAGGCCCAGGACGAGGGCCGAGGGAACGATGAGCGATGAAAGGCGGCGCATGGCTAGTAGTTCCGGAGATCGTCTTCGTCGAGCTTGGGGCGCTTCTTCTCTTCCTCGCGCTTGCGCCGGGCCTCTTCCTCCGCCTTGCGCTTCGCCTCTTCGTCCGCCTTGCGCTTCGCCTCTTCGTCCGCCTTGCGCTGGGCCTCCTCGTCCTTCTTGCGCTGCTCCTCCTCGCGCTTGAGGCGGGCCGCCTCCTCACGCTGGCGCCGGGCCTCGGCCTCGCGCTCCTTGCGCGTCAGCTTCTTCGCGGGCGGCGCGGGCGGCGGCGTCGGGGGCGGCTCGAAGACAGGGGGCGGCGGGTTGTTCGCCGGGGCCGGCTCGGTGGCGGGCGTCGGCGTGGTGTTCGCCTTGGGGGCCGGCTCCGTCTTCGCGGCGGGCGGAGGCGGCGGCATGGGCAGCGCCTCCTTCATGGGCTTTTCCTCACGGGCCGGCGCGGCCTTCTCCGCCGGAGGGCTCGCGGGGGCGCTGGACGACGAGCCCCCACCCTTCTTGTAGAACGCCAGGTAGCTGCCGGCGCCCGCGGACACCAGGCCCGCCAGCACGCCGATGTCCGCCACCAGCGCGTACGTCTTGCCGGTGCTCTTCAGGTCCTCCGCGCGCGTGCTGCCCTGCGGCGCGGTCTTGAACGCGTCCGCCTTGGAGGAGGACTCCAGGCCGAAGTAGATGCCGCCCGCCAGCAGCGCCACGCCCGTGGCCAGCAGCACGTAGCCCGCGGTCTTGCGGCTCACGCCTCCGCCGCTGGCGAAGTGCTTCGCCGGCTTGCCGTCCACGCGCGCCGCGTCCTGGGCGACCAGGCCCGTCAAGAGCGCCTCGGAGCCCGTGGCCATCGCGTCGCCGCGCGGCACCTGGCCCTGCGCGTACGCCAGGTTGTGGCCGTCCGCCACGTCCATGCGCAGGCCGGTGACGGTCAGCGGCGCGTTGCCCGGGCCGCCGCGCACCAGCAGCGCCAGCACCTGCGGCACGCCCGCGAGCGCGCCCAGCTCCTGCAGCGCCTGGTCCCGCTCCTCGTCATCCGCGTTCTTCGCGATGCGCTCCACGAGCGCCGCGTAGCGCTGCTGCACCAGCAGCTTCGCGAGCGTGAAGGAGGCCTCGCCCTCGCGAGCCCGCCCTTCCGTCACGGCGTAGCCCGGCGCCACCAGCGTCACGTAGTGGTCCGCGCGCGTCAGGCCGGTGAGCGCCAGCGGGGACACGCCCTTGTAGGTGCCATCCACGAACACCTGCGCGGCGGCGGGCTGCGTGCTCACGTTCAGCGTGGCCTGCGCGCCCTCCAGCTGCGCCTTGCGCTCCTTCTCCACGAACGCCATGGACTCGGGCGGGAAGAAGTTGGCGTTGAAGGTGGCGCGCGGATCCACCGCGAGCACGCCGCGCATCTCCAGCTCCGCGGCCTTGTTCTCGCCGTTGACCCCCTGCGTCGCGGCCTTCATCACCCGCGCGCGGCTGAGCAACGGGAACGCGCGCGACAGGTCCGCCTGCTCGTAGGCCTTCACCGCCTTGTCGAAGCTCTGGAGCGCCTTCACGGTGTCCAGCTCGTCGTAGGCCTTCGCGCCTTCCTTGAACGCGGCGTTGCCTTCCACCGCCTTCGCCTGGCGCGCGGCCGCGCCCTGGGCGTCCAGCGCGTCCGTCAGCCGCACCAGCTCCATCCGGCCGGAGCGGGCCACGGCCTGCTCCGCCCAGTGCGTCAGCGCCAGCGCCTCACCCTCGAGCGAGGCATCCACGGGAATGGCCACCACCGCCACGCGGGGGCCCGCCGCCGTCGGCAGCGTTCGCGGCATCAGCCGCAGCGGTACGTGTTGCTGCTGCGCGGCGGCGGGGCCCACGGCCAGCATTCCCACCAGCCAGCCACTGAGCGTCGCGTGCAGCGCGCGATTGAAAGGACGTCGCATCCGGTCTCCCTCGTTGCTGTGCGCATTACACGCACTGCGAGGCGGAACGCCACCTCGAAAGGGGGTTTCAGCGACCCGCGGTGCTCCCGGAGGCCCGGGGCGCGGGCCCTGGCGCCAACCCATGGAGGTAGTTGAGCGCAATCCTCAGCTGTGGATCCGCGAGCTTCGCCGTCACCGCCCAGTCCTTCAGGTTCGCGGGAAGGGTCCGGGGCTGGGCCGCGACCTCCGACGTCGTCTGGGACGGCTCCGCCTTGAAGTGGCGCCGCAGGTCCTTCTCCCGTGGCGCGTCACTGCCCGCCTTCCCGGAGGCGTCCTCCGGCACCAGGAAGTCCGGGGTGATGCCCTTCTCCTGGATGCTGCGGCCCTTGGGCGTGTAGTAGCGCGCGATGGTGAGCTTCAGGCCGGAGCCGTCCTCCAGCTCGATGATGGTCTGCACGCTGCCCTTGCCGAAGGTCTGCGTGCCCATGATGACCGCGCGGCCGTGGTCCTGGAGCGCGCCCGCGACGATCTCCGACGCGGAGGCGCTGCCCGCGTTGACCAGCACCACCAGCGGGTAGTCCTTCTCCGTGTCGCGGTCGCGGCTCTTCTCCTCGGAGGCGTTGCGGCCGTCGCGCCCTCGCGTGGACACGATGGGCAGGTTGCCCGGCAGGAAGCGGTCGCTCATGGCCACGGCCTGATCCAACAGGCCGCCGGGGTTGTTGCGCAGGTCCAGCACCAGGCCGTCCAGCTCCCTGCCGCCGTTGAGCGCGCGCAGCCGGTCCAGCTCCTTCTTCAGCGACTGGTCCGTGCGGTCCTGGAAGTTCTTCACCTTCACGTGACCGATGCCGTCGTAGAGCGCGCTCTCCACGGACACGATGCGGATGTGGTCGCGCAGGATGGCCAGCTCCCGGGGCGCGTTGAAGCCCGCGCGCATGAGCGTGAGCAGCACGCGGCCCCCCGCAGGCCCGCGCATCTTCTGGAGCGCGCGGCCCAGGTCCATGCCCTGGGTGCTCTCCCCGTCGATGGCGAGCAGCTCGTCCCCGGCCTTGATGCCCGCGCGAGCGGCGGGCGTGTCGTCGATGGGCGCCACCACCACCAGCCGGTCGCCCTTGCGCGCGATTTCGATGCCCAGGCCGCCGAACTCACCGGACGTGTCGATCTTCATCTCCCGGAAGACTTCCGGGGGCATGAAGAGGGTGTGCGGATCCAACGTGTCGAGCATCCCCTGGATGGCGCCCTGGATGAGCGTCTTCCTGTCCACGCTCTCCACGTAGTTGTTCTCCACGTAGGAGAGCACGCGCGCGAACAGCTCCAGCTGGCGGTACGCGGATTCCTCCCGGCCCGCCGCGTCCCCTGGCTTCTGCGCGAGCGCGGGTGCGCCCCACAGCAGGAGCGCGGCGAATCCCATGCGCCACGGCTTCGGGAAACGGGTCACGGGAGCGCGTCCTCGGGGGTCGGGTGGAAGGGGCCGTCGCAAGGCTCCTGAGTCTACACCCGGCCCGCCGGACGATTCCCGCCCTTAGAGGCGGGCCCGGTCCGCGAAGCCCACCAGGTGGGACACGAACGCGTCCGGCCGCTCCATCTGCGGCACGTGGCCGAAGCCCTCCACCACGTGCACCTCCGCCTGGGCGGGCAGGTGCTGCCGGTACCAGGCGAGGATTTCCGGGGGCAGGAGCCGCTCGCTGCCGCCCCAGAGGAAGAGCACCGGCATCTTCAAATCCCGCACCGCCTGGGGCGCGATGCTCGCCTGCGTCGCGAGCGCATCCGCCGCCAGCGCCTGCACCGTGGGCGTCGTGTAGAGCCTGCGCAGCGCCGGTGCGAGCAGCAGCGCGCCCAGGGGCGGCTGGTGGAAGAGCTTGCGCGTGAGGGCGCGGACGTCCGCGCTCGACTTCACCGCGAAGTGCCCCAGGAGCGCCGCCAGCGCCTGCGGCGTCAGCTCCGCGCCCGCGGGGGCCACCAGCGCCAGCGCCTTCACCCAGGCGGAATGCTCGGAGGCCAGGTTGACGGCCATGGCCCCGCCCAGCGAGTTGCCCACCACGAGGGCAGGCGTCTTCACCACCTCTTCGAAGTAGGCGCGCAGCACGTCGAACTGGCTCTGCACGCAGGTGGGACCGCCACAGAACTCACCGGAGAAGCCGTGGCCCGGCAGGTCCGGCGCGAGCACGCGGGAGAAGCGCTTCGCCAGCCCGAAGAACGTGCGCCCGAAGCCGTTGGCGGACCCGCCCAGCCCATGCACCAGCACCACCGGAGGCCCCTTGCCCTGCCCCTCCAGCGCGTAGTGGTGCACCGCCTGCCCACCCACGTTCACCGTCTCCGACTCCACACCCCGCGCCACCAGCACGCGGCGCATCGCTTCCTGCATCCCACCCATCAGGTCCACGCGAGGGCCTCCTTCGTCCACCGACGACCACCTGCTTCTAACGCCGCTGCATCTTGGACGCAGCGCATCAAAACAGACAGTGTCACGGCGTCCCGGCAGCCGCGGTGGCGGGGGCCAGCCAGGGGGCGGGGTCGACTGCCTGCCCGGCGCGGCGGACCTCGAAGTACAGGTAGGCGCCCTTGAGGGAGCCGGTGTCTCCCACCTCCCCCACCACGTCCCCCGGGGCCACGCGCGTGCCCACGGCGACGGAGATGGTGGAGAGGTGGGCGACCAGGGTGTGGAAGTCGTCGCCGTGGTCGACGATGAGCAGGTTGCCGTAGCCGCGCAGCCAGCCCGCGTAGACGACGGTGCCCTCGGCCACCGCGTGCACGGGGGTGCCCGCCGCGGCGCGGATGTCCACGCCCTTCTGCACGGTGACGGTGTTGAAGCGCGGGTTCACCACGCGGCCGAAGCCCACCTCCACGATGCCCGCCACGGGCCGGGGCAGCTTGCCCTTCAGGGCGCCGAAGCCGCTCGTCGCGGGGGCCTCGTGCAGGTCCACCAGCATGCGGGTGAGCTCCGCGTCCGCGCCCTCCAGCTCGCGCACGGCGCGCTTCGCCAGCTCCGCTTCACCGGCCAGCTTCCCCACCACCTCCTCCAGCGCCTCCTGCTGCGCCTGGGCCTGCTTCGACTGCTGCTGGAGGAAGGCCACGCGCTGAGACAGCGAGGTGTGCAGACGCTTCAGCTCCAGCGTCGCCTGCCGCTGGAGCGTCGCCACGTGCTGCACGGTGCGCAAGAGCTCCAGGTCGCCCGCCATGCTGGCCTCCAGCGCGCGGGCGCGCCACATGAGCGCGGCGAAGTCGTCCGCGGACAGGAGCACCTCCAGCGGGCGGCGGCGCTGGAGCCGGTACAGGGTGCGCAGGCGTGGAGACAGCCGGCGCAGCTGGGCGCGCAGGGCCTCGCGCAGCACGGCCTCTTCACGCTCGGCGAGCGCGACGCGGCGGCGGAAGAGGTTCAGGTCGCCCTCCAGCGCGCGCACGCGGCGGCGGGAGAAGGCGGCCATGTCCTCCATCAGCTCCATGCCCTCCAGCACGGAGAGCTTCTTCGCCTCCACCAGGGCCAGCGTCGCGCGCTGCGCGGCCAGCTTCTCGCGGATGGCCGCGCGCTCCGCCTCCTCGTCATGCTGGGCGAACGCGGCGCTCGCGCCCAACAGCGCCATGAGCCAGACGAGCCGTCTCATACGCGCAGGAAGCGCCCCACCGCGACGAAGCTGCCGCCCAGGCCCAGCGCGCAGCCGGCCGCGAGCAGCTCCAGCGCGGTGCGCGTCTCCACCCACGGCGCGGCCACGCCCGGCCCCAGGAGGAACGCGAAGAGCGAGCCCAGCGTGGGCCCCAGGAGCCGGCCGAAGAGCCACAGCCCGCCCACCGCCACCAGCGCGCCCAACAGCCCCTGGAGCAGCCCCTCCAGGAGGAACGGCGCCTTCACGAAGCGGTCCGTGGCGCCCACCAGCTTCTGGATTTCAATCTCCTCGCGCCGCGAATAGATGGCCAGCTGGAGCGTGGCCGCGACGATGACGATGGTCGTCCCCAGCACCACCACCAGCGCCACCAGCGCGCCGAAGCTCAGCGCGCGGGCGATGGCGGACAGCCGCTCCACCGCGGCCTCGCCGTAGTCCACGCCGGTGACGCCGGGCAGCGCGCGCAGCTCCTTCGCCAGGGCCGCCAGCGCCGCGGGGGAACGCCGCGCCTCCGGCACGCGCAGCTCCAGCGTCGCGGGCAGCGGGTTCTCCGGCAGCTCCGACAGCGCCTCGCCCAAATCGCCCAGCTCCTGCTTGAGCCGCTTCAGCGCCGCTTCTGGCGGCACCACCGTCACCTCGCCGTGACTCAGCTCCACCACGCGCGTGTGGACGCCGTGCACCTCGTCCTCGCCCAGCTGCGGCGCCAGGTAGAGCGTCACCTCCACCTCGCCGCCCAGCGACGCGAGCAGGTTGTCCACCACGTGCGACGCGCCCCGCGCCAGCCCCGCCGCGAACAGCGCGATGGCGATGGTGGACACGGCGATGAAGTGCACGAAGGGCGCGTGCTTCAGCCCCCCGGCCGCCGAGCGCCAGAAGTAGGCCGCCTTCGACAGCACGCTCATACCAGCATCCGCCGCGCCGCCTTGACGCCGTCCTCGTCGGAGACGATGAGCCCGCGCTCCAGGCGCACCGTGCGCTTCTGGTAGCGCGACAGGAGCGTGGCGTCGTGCGTGGCCACCATCACCGTGGTGCCCCGGATGTTGATGTCCGTGAGCAGGTCCATGATTTCGACGGTGAGCGCCGGGTCCAGGTTGCCCGTGGGCTCGTCCGCCAGGAGGATGGTGGGGTCATTCACCAGCGCGCGCGCGATCACCACGCGCTGCTGCTCTCCACCCGACAGCCGCAGGGGCAGCGAGTTCGCCTTGTGCTCCAGCCCCACCAGCTTGAGCATCCGGAGCACCTTCTCGCGCGCCTCCGGGCGGGGCACGCCCAGCACGTCCAGCGTGAAGCCCACGTTGTCCGCGACGCTGCGGTGGGGCAGCAGCTTGAAGTCCTGGAACACCACGCCGATGTTGCGCCGCAGGTACGGCACCGCCGACTCGCGGATGCGCGCGATGTTCTTGCCGCCCACCAGGATTTGACCCTTGGTGGCCTTCTCCCCGCAGAAGATGAGCTTGAGCAGCGTCGTCTTCCCGGCGCCAGACGGACCGGTGAGGAAGACGAACTCGCCCTTCTCCACGTTCAGGTTGATGTCCTGCAACACCGGCGGATCGCCGGGATACGCCTTGTAGACGTGGAAGAACTGGATCATGTCCGGAGAAGCGCGAGGCCTCCGGGCAGCGTACCACGCCCCCGGAGCCCGCCCAGGAACGGGCCGGGCGTGGCCGGAAGGCGGCACCGCGCGAGCGGCCTTAAGAGGGCTCGCCCTCGCTCGCCAGGTAGCTGAGGATGACCTCGTCCAGGCTCTTCTCGGAGATGAGGTCCTCGCCGAAGAGCGTCTCCACGCCCACCTCGTTGATGCGCGGCTTCTCCTTGAGGGCGCGCGCGGCGGCCACTTCCGGAGGCAGCTGTGAGGCGGGGGCCACGGCGGGCGGCGGAGGCGGCGTGGGGGGACGCGGCTGCGCGGGCGCTTGCGGCAGCTTCGGCTGCGCGGCCACCTCCGCGTCCGTCGCGAGCTGGCCCGGCTGGTACGAACGGACCGTGGACTCGTAGTTGTCGTACACGCCGTTGATGAGGTTGCGCAGCATCTCCTTGTGCTGCTCCTCCATCAACTCGCGCACGACCTCCGCCAGGTTCTCCGCGTTGAGGATGTCCGCGTAGGACGTCTTCTTGGACGCGAGGATGTTCCCGCCCACGAACAGGTGGGTGATGATGTGGGGGTTGTTGACGCCCGAGTCCTCGGTCTGGACGTGGTAGACCTTCCCCTTGTGCTTGATGTTGTGATTGAAGCCGGTGACGGCTTTTTCGAAGGTTTTCGCCATTGCCGAGGTCGGGCACCGTAGCAGCGGGGTCCAGGCTTCACAAGGTAAGCGTCACGCGTCCCGCACCTCTTTTACGCGTGCCTGCCCGCTCCCCGTGGTGTGCGTCCGCCACCTTCTGCCACCCTCCGTGTACGGATCCGCACGGGCGCACCAGCCTGCCGGGCATGGGGGCCTCTGTTGAAAAGCTGAAATGGCCTGGGGTACGTAAACCGTTCTGACGATCGCGCCGTCAGCCCCTCCCTCCCTGCCGCGGCCGGAACGACCAACGATGAAGAAGCCGGACACCATCGCGGACAAGGTCCGCCTGCAGGATGCCCAGGCGCTCGCGCAGGGCTACTCGCCCGCCATCCGCGCCATGGAGATCGCCTCCATCATCGCGTTCGTGGGGCTGGAGAGCGTGCTCGTCTACAAGCTCTGGAGCACCCACCACACCGGGCCGTGGATGCTGACCCTGGCGGTGGTGCTGGGCTACCTGGCCGCGGACTTCGTGTCCGGCTTCGTCCACTGGATGGGCGACACGTGGGGCTCCACGGAGATGCCCATCCTGGGCAAGGCGTTCATCCGCCCCTTCCGCGAGCACCACGTGGACGAGAAGGCCATCACCCGCCACGACTTCGTGGAGACCAACGGCAACAACTGCCTCGTGTCGCTGCCGGTGGCGGCGCTCGCGGTGGCCATTCCGCTCGCCGGTCCGGGCTGGGTGTTCCTGGCCGCGTTCCTGGGCGCGATGATCTTCTGGGTGATGGCGACCAACCAGTTCCACAAGTGGTCGCACCTGGATGAGCCGCCCGCGATCATCAACTTCCTGCAGCGCGTGCACCTCATCCTGCCGCCGGACCACCACCGCATCCACCACACCGCGCCCTTCAACCAGTACTACTGCATCACCGTGGGCTGGATGAACCGGCCGCTGAAGATGATCCACTTCTTCCCGCTGATGGAGCGGCTCATCACCTGGGTCACCGGCCAGCTGCCGCGCCAGGACGACATCGGCACGGAGGCCGCCCAGGCGCTCGTCGCCGTGGACGGCGCCCAGGAGGTGCCGGTCATCCAGGCGGCCAAGGAGCTGCTCAAGTCCTCCGCCGAGGAGCCCACGGCGAGCGTCTCCACGCCCCCCGTGCGCTGAAGGCAGGGCCCCAGGCGGCAAGGCTGCCTAGAAGCGCAGGTCCACCTGCTCCGCGGAAGGAATGGGGCGCCCCAGGAAGCGGGCCCCCACCTCCACGAAGCGCTCCGGCACGTCGGTGACGAAGAAGGCGTGCTCGGGCGCGCCCACGGACGCCGGCGGTGCCAGCAGCCCCTTCTCCTCCAGCAGCTGTGCCACCGCCTCCGCCGTGGCCTCCGCCGAGTCCACCAGCGACACGTGCGGCCCCACGACCTCGGCGATGACGCCCTTGAGCAGCGGGTAGTGGGTGCAGCCCAGCACCAGCGTGTCCACGCCGTCGCGCGCGAAGCCGGCCAGGTACTCGCGGGCCACGAGCAGCGGCACGTCGCCGTTCGTCCACCCCTCTTCCGCCAGGGGCACGAAGAGCGGGCACGCCGTCGCCTTCACCGCGACCTTCGGGTTGCCCGCCTCCAGCGCCCGCTGGTACGCGCCGGAGCGGATGGTGCCCGGCGTCCCGATGACGCCCACCCCGCCGCCCCGGGTGCGCTGGAGCGCCGTGCGAGCGCCGGGCTCGATCACGCCCAGCACCGGCACCGGCAGCGCGGCCTGGAGGGCGGGCAGCGCCGCGGCGGAGGCCGTGTTGCATGCCACCACCAGCAGCTTGATGCCGCGCTCCAGCAGGAACTCCGCGTTCTTCAGCGAGTAGCGCGTCACCACCTCGCCGGACTTGGTGCCGTAGGGCACGCGCGCGGTGTCCCCCAGGTAGAGTGTGCGCTCGTGGGGGAGCCGCGCCATGAGCGCCTTGAGGACGGTGAGGCCTCCGATGCCGGAGTCGAACACGCCGATGGGACCGTGGCTGTCTTGCCGCATGGAGGGAGTCCCTATCACGTTTGATGCCAACGCCCCCCGCACCGCCCGCGTGCCCCTCAGAACGCACGAAGGGCCGGAAGCCTGGAAGGCCTCCGACCCTTTCATGACGCCCGTTCCGGGTGGGCCCTGCGACTACTGGACGCGGTCGAGCGGAGCGATGGCAGCGTCCTCCGCGGGCGGGAAGCTGTGGGCGTAGACGCGCAGGCGCAGCATGTCCGCGCCCCGGGGCGAGATGTAGCGCCGGCCACCCGTGCCATTCGCCTGCAAGGACACGTAGTACTCACCGGGACGCAGGAACTCGAAGACGGCCGGGGACTCGTTACACGAGAACCACTGGCCCGCCTCACCGTAGACCCACTCCAGGGTGTGCATGTCCTGGAAGTTGATACCCACCTCGCTCACGCCGGCCTCGCCGCAGCTGAGCCGCACGGCGCCTTCATAGATCTTCCAACCCACCGCGGCGCCGCCAATGGCCCAGGTGTTCGCCGTGATGGAGGCCGGGATGCCGGCCTGCGACGTGAAGGCACCGCCATAGTAGTAGAGGGGCCGCTCCAGGGAGTCGATGGCCACGACCTCCAGGTAGTGCTGCCCGGGGGCAATCTCCGGCGTCTCCACGTAGCGGCCCTGGCTGCCCTGGTTGCAGTTGAAGCGCCCCCACGGGCCGTCATCCACGCGGGCATCCACATAAGCCACCCCAGCCTGGCCGCACGAGGGGTAGGACGTGCCCGCCTCCGTGGGGAACAGCCAGTTCACATAGGCGTAGGAGGTGGCGCCCGTGTTGCCCGTGTTGAAGTTGATGGGCACCGCCACGTTGCCGTCCACGGAGAACGTGCCGCGGTACGAGTAGACCGCCACGCCGTCGTAGTCCACCGCCTGCGCCGTGAACGAGTACGTGCCGGGCGCGAAGTCGTGCAGGATGATGCCGTCGAAGCCGTTCGCCGAGCAGGGATACTTGCCGTCGCCCTCGAGGATCTCGCCGTCGATGTAGATGTCGACGCCATCGATGTTCCGCATCTGGCCGCAGGTGGCGCCGTCGAAGCTCCACGACATCCGGACGTCGCCGGGGTAGCGCGGGTGGTTGCTTTCAACGACGCAGCCAGAGAGGCCAGAGGAGAGACAGAGGAATGCGGCGAGCGTTCTCGCGTTCATGATGGGCATCCGTGGTTCGGGATGGTTGAGGTCGTCGGCCCGGAACAACCCTCCAGACGATCAACCTCGGGAATTATTCAGTGCCGTCCAAAGCAACCGGGCGTTGTCGGCGGGTTTGACCCACCCGAGGACGGAATGTTACGCGCTGGACCCCATGATACCCCACCTGCCCCTGGCCTTTGGCGCCATGAACTACGTGGAGATCATCCGCGACGCGTCGTTCATCGAGCTCGCGGTGCTCCTCCTCCTCATGGGCGTCTCGGTCGCCTCCTGGGCCCTCATCGCCATGAAGGCCACCCAGTTGTCGCGTGCCCGCGCCCAGTCACTTACCTTTCTTGACACGTTCTGGAAGGCATCCCGGCTGGAAGCCATCTATCAGTCCGCCCAGAAGCTGGAGGGCTCGCCGCTGTCGAAGGTGTTCTGCGCGGGCTACGAGGAGCTGAGCAAGCTGGCTCAGACGGGCAACAAGGAAGGCGGCGCCGAGGACGCGATGAGCGCCAAGCTGGGCGGCATCGAGAACGTGGAGCGCGCGCTGAACCGCGCGGCCACGGCGCAGATCACGGAGCTGGAGAACCGCGTGTCCTTCCTGGGCACGGTGGGCGCCGCGTCGCCGTTCGTGGGGCTCTTCGGCACGGTGATTGGCATCCTGGGCGCGTTCAACAACATCGCGGAGCAGGGCAACGCCACGCTGGCCACGGTGGCGGCGCCGGTGGGCAACGCGCTGTTCGCCACGGCGGCGGGGCTGTTCGCGGCCATCCCGGCGGTGGTCGCGTACAACTCGTTCGTCAGCCGCATCAAGGTGTTCGACACGGAGATGTCCAACTTCTCCGCGGACTTCCTCAACATCATCAAGCGGCACTTCTTCCGCTAGGGGACCCGTCACATGGGCATGGGCGGAGGCAAGGGCGGCGGTGGCCGCACCACCATGAGCGAGATCAACGTCACGCCCATGGTGGACGTGATGCTGGTGCTGCTCATCATCTTCATGGTGACGGCGCCCCTCATCCAGCAGGGCGTGAAGGTGAACCTGCCGGAGACGAAGGCGGCCCCGGTGGAGGCGACGGAGAAGAAGGTCGTCCTCTCCATCGACGCGGGACGCAAGGTCTACATCGGGGACGCGGAAGTGCCTCTGGAGGAGCTGGAGACGAAGCTCGCCGCCAACGCCAAGGCGCAGGCGGACAAAGAGGTCTACCTCCACGCGGACCGGGACGTGCCGTACGGCGTGGTGGTGGAGGTGATGGCCGCCGCCCAGCGCGCGGGCATCGCCAACGTGGGGATGATCACGGAACCCGCCACGGGGTCCAAGGCGTCCAACTCCGGCAAGGCACCCTCCAAGGGCAAGCCCAAGGAGGCGAAGCGCTAGCCCATGAGCTCCGCGGTTTCCCACAGCCTGCTGGTGTCACGGCCCACGCGGCTGTCGCGCTTCCTCGTCGTCTCCGTGGTCGGGCACGTCGCGGTGGTCGCGGCTGCGCTCTTCTACGCGGGCTTCACGTCCGCGCCGAAGGTGAACCTGGACCAGAAGCCCATCAACGCGTCGCTGGTGCGGCTGGGCAAGCCGCGCGACCCCAAGCTGCTGCCGCGCAAGGAAGTCGCGCAGCCGCCGCCCAAGGAGGTCGTGGCGAAGCCCACGCCCACTCCGCCCGCGGAAACGCCCGCGCCCTCCCCCGCCGCCGTGGCGGTGCCCGGCGTGAAGCCCGCCCCGGCCCCCGCTCCCCAGAAGGGGGAAGCGACCGCGGAGGACCGGCGCAAGAAGCTCTTCGGCGCGTTCGACAAGTCCGCCAAGCCCACGGAGCCGGAGGAGCTGGAAGGCGCCGAAGACGGCGACCCGGACGGTGACTCCGCGGTGGCCGAGGGCGAGCGGTACTACGGCCTCCTGAAGTCCCAGGTGCGCCGTCACTACAACGTGGCGGACACCATCCCCGACGCGGAGCGCCTGTACCTCAAGGCGCAGGTGGCCATGAAGCTGGGCCGCGCGGGCGAAGTGCTGGACGTGAGCCTGGCCAAGGCCAGCGGCAACGAGCTGTTCGACGCGGCGGTGGTGGCCGCCGTGCGCAAGGCATCCCCCTTCTCTCCTCCCCCCGATGCGCTTCGCGACGCGCTCCAGAAGAACGGCGTCGTCCTGGTGTTCAGCCCATGAAAGCCCTCCTGCTGTCGCTCCTCCTCGTCCCCGCGCTGGCGCTGGCGCAGGCGCCCGTCATCGAAATCTCCGGCGCGAACTTCCGCCCGCTGCCGCTCGCGGCCCCCGCGCCCGTGTTGCAGGAGGGCGCGGACAAGAAGTCCGCCCAGTCCTTCGACACCGCCTTCACGTACGACCTCACCGCCTCCGGCATCTTCCAGGTGCTGGACCGCGCGGGCTTCACCGCGGACGCCAAGGAAGGCATGACGGCGGGCAGCATCAACTTCAGCCGCTGGGCGGACGTGGGCGCGGAGTCGCTGGTGAAGGTGTCGCTCGCGCAGGACGGCGGCGCGCTGCGCGGCGAGCTGCGCCTGTTCAGCGTGGCCACGGGCAAGGAGGAGCTGAAGGTGTCCAAGGACGCGCCGGCCGGTGAGCCCCGGCAGCTGGCGCACACGCTGGCGGACGCGCTCTACCGGCACTTCACCCGCGAGCCGAGCCCCTTCCTTTCGCGCATCACCTACGTGCGCAAGGCGGGCGCCAACCGCGACGTGTACGTGGCGGACTGGGACGGCATGAACGCGCAGGCGCTCACCAAGGGCGGCACGCACATCCTCCCCACGCTCAGCCCGTCCGGCCAGGTGGCCTTCACGTCCTACCGGAAGAACCGGCCGGACATCTACGTGCAGTCCCCTGGCGGCGAGGCGAAGCCGCTGGTGACCGAAGGCCAGATGGCCACGGGCGTCGCGTACTCGCCGGACGGCAAGCGCATCGCCTACGCGCTGGCGGAGGGTGAGAGCGCGCAGATCTACGTCGCCTCGGCGGACGGCTCCGGCGCGAAGGCCATCACGGACACGCCCTACGGCCTCAACACCAGCCCCACCTGGTCGCCGGACGGCAAGCGCATCGCGTTCGTGTCCAACCGCGGTGGCAGCCCGCAGGTGTACGTGATGAACGCGGACGGCTCCGGCGTGAAGCGGCTCACCTTCCAGGGCAACTACAACCAGACGCCGGACTGGTCGCCGCGCGGGGACCTCATCGCCTTCACCGCTCGCGACGAGCGCAACGCGTTCGACCTCTTCACCGTCAACGTGGACACGGGCAAGGTGACGCGCCTGACGCAGGACCAGGGCAACAACGAGGAGCCCACCTTCTCCCCCAACGGCCGGCTCATCATCTTCAGCACCAACCGCAACGGCGGCGCGCACCTGTGGGTGATGACCTCCGAGGGCAACAACCAGGTGCCGCTGCCCATGGAGAAGGGCAACTGGCTGACCCCGGACTGGGGCACCGCTCCGGCGGCGAAGTAGTCCGTCACGGCGGGTGACGTTGACAGGGGGGACGCGCCGGAGTGCATTGCGCGCTCCATGAGCGCTCCCCTCCCCGCCCACAAGACCCACTGGGGGCTGGACCCCCAGGTCGTCTTCCTCAACCACGGCTCGTTCGGCGCCTGCCCCAAGCCGGTGCTCCAGCACCAGTCGGAGCTGCGGGCCCGGCTGGAAGCGGAGCCCGTGCGCTTCCTCGCTCGCGAGCTGGAGCCTCTGCTGAACGAGGCGCGCGCCGCGCTCGGGGCGTTCGTGGGCGCGGATCCGGACGACCTGGCGTTCGTGCCCAACGCCACCACGGGCGTGAACACCGTGCTGCGCAACCTGCGCTTCCAGCCCGGCGACGAGCTGCTCACCACCGACAACGAATACAACGCGTCCAAGAACGCGCTGGACGTGGCCGCCGCCGAGAAGGGCGTGAAGGTGGTGGTGGCGAAGCTGCCCTGGCCCGTGACGTCGCCGGAGTCGGTGGTGGACGCGGTGATGGCGCAGGTGACGCCACGCACGCGACTGCTCCTCGTGGATCACATCACCAGCCAGACGGCGCTGGTGATGCCGCTGGCGGAGCTGGTGCGCAGGCTGCGTGAGAAGGGCGTGGAGACGCTGGTGGACGGCGCGCACGGTCCGGGCATGGTGCCGCTGGCGCTCCAGGAGCTGGGCGCGGCGTACTACACGGGCAACTGCCACAAGTGGCTGTGCGCGCCCAAGGGCGCCGCGTTCCTGTACGTGCGCCGCGACCTGCAGCCGGACTTCAAGCCCATGGTGGTGAGCCACGGGCACAACTCGCCGCGCACGGACCGCTCGCGCTTCCGGCTGGAGTTCGACTGGGTGGGCACGGTGGACCCCACGCCCTTCCTGTGCATCCCCACGGTGATCCGCTTCATGGCGGGACTCGTTCCGGGCGGGTGGCCGGAGGTGATGGAGTCCAACCGGGAGAAGGTGCTGGCCGCCCGGCGGAGACTGGACGCGAAGCTGGGCAACGCGGCGCCGCTGTGCCCGGAGTCCATGGTGGGCAGCATGGCGTGCGTGGCCCTGCCGGACGGCTTCCCGGAGCACCCGGAGCCGCCGCTCTACGTGGACCCCCTCCATGTGCGCCTGTTCGAGGAGCACCACATCGAGATCCCCGTCACCGCCTGGCCCCGGGCGCCCAAGCGGCACCTGCGACTGTCCGCGCAGCTCTACAACACCGCCGCGGACTACGAGGCGCTGGTGCGTGCTTTGGAAGCGCTGCTGCGTTGAGTAGTGTTCGCGGCATGCCTCGCTTCGCATCCATCGATATCGGGACCAACTCCGTGCTGCTGCTGGTGGCGGACCGCCAGCCGGACGGCCGCTTCCAGGCCGTGGTGGAGCGCGCCGAAATCACCCGCCTGGGCCGGGGCGTGGACACCAGCCGCGTGCTGTCCTCCGAAGGCATGGAGGCCACGCTGGCCGTGCTGGTGTCCTTCGCCAACGAGGCCCGCGAGCTGGGCGCGGAGGCCATCGCCGTGTCCGCCACCAGCGCCGCGCGCGACGCGAAGAACGGCGCGGACTTCATCGCCCAGGCCAAGGCCCGCGCGGACGTGACGGTGGAGATCATCCCCGGGGAGATGGAGGCGCAGCTGTCCTTCGCCGCGGTGGCGCAGGACTTCTCGAGCGAGGCCGCGGGGCCGCTGCTGGTGGTGGACATCGGCGGTGGATCCACGGAGTTCATCTACGGCAGCGACGCCGGCACAGTGGCCTTCCGTCACAGCTTCGACGTGGGCGCCGTGCGGCTCACGGAGCGCTACGTGCGCACCGACCCGCTGTCCCCGGAAGAGCGCGGCGCCATCGAGGCGCACCTGCGCGACACCTTCTCCGCCCTGCCCCCGCCTCCCCCCGGCGCGATGCTGGTGGGCGTGGCCGGCACGGTGACGACGCTGTACGCCGTGCAGCACCAGATGGCGACCTACGACGCGGAAGCGGTCCATGGCGGCACGCTGTCCCGGGGCGAGCTGGACGCGCTCACGGACCGGCTGTGCGCCATGCCCCTGGACGCGCGGCGGACGCTGCCGGGCCTCCAGCCCAAGCGCGCGGACGTCATCCCCGCGGGTGCCCTCATCCTGCGTGAAGCGGTGAAGGCGCTGGGCCTGGATGCGTGCCGCGTGAGCGACCGCGGCCTGCGCTGGGGCCTCCTGGCGCACCGCTTCGGCTCTGGCTCCTCTCGCTCATGAACGCCTCCTCCCCCGTCGCTCCGTCCAGCTCGCACGCCACGCAGTCCGTGCGCGCGGGCTACGCGCTGTTCATCCTCACGCTGATCAACCTGGTCAACTACCTCGACCGGTACATCATCGCCGTCGCGCTGCCGGAGATTCAGAAGGACTTCGGCATCAACGACGCGCAGTCCGGCCTGCTGGGCACCGTCTTCATCGTCGTGTTCATGCTGGCGTCGCCCCTGGGCGGCTTCCTGGGGGACCGCATCCCCCGCCGGCTCCTGGTGGCGGGCGGCGTCATCCTGTGGAGTCTGGCCACGGGGGCCAGTGGCCTGGCGTCCAGCTTCACGGCGCTGCTCCTGGCGCGCGCGGTGATTGGCATTGGCGAGGCGGGCTATGGCGCGGTGGCGCCGTCCATCATCTCCGACCTGTATCCGCGCGAGCAGCGCACGCGGATGCTGTCGTACTTCTACATCGCCATCCCGGTGGGCTCCGCCATGGGCTACGGCCTGGGCGGGTGGCTGACGCAGACGTATTCGTGGCACGCGGCGTTCTTCGCGGGCGGCGTGCCAGGGCTCATCCTGGGCACCATGGCCTTCTTCATGCCGGAGCCCCAGCGCGGCGCCATGGACGGGCCGGACGCGGCGGTGAAGCTGCCGTTCATGGAGGGCCTCAAGGGGCTGGGCCGCAACATGGCCTTCTGGGCCACGACGGCCGGCTACACGCTGATGACGTTCTCCATTGGCGGCCTGGCGTTCTGGATGCCCACGTACCTGGTGCGTGAGCGGCACCTGTGGCTGGAGCACCCGGGCCGCGTGGGTCTGGTGTTCGGCGCCATCACGGCGGTGGCGGGCCTCACGGGCACCGTGGTCGGCGGCTGGCTGGGCGACAAGATGGACCGCAAGCGCGCGGGCGGCGGGCTGTGGCTGTCCGGCATCGGCCTGCTGCTCGCGGCGCCGTGCATGTACCTGGCGGTGAACCTGAAGGACACGACGCTGACGTTCGCGGCCATTGGCGTGGCGCAGTTCCTCATCTTCCTCAACAGCGGCCCCATCAACGCGGCCATCGTCAACTGCGTGCCGCCCGCGTTCCGCGCCTTCGCCATGGGCCTCAACGTGCTGTGCATCCACATGCTGGGCGACGCCATCTCGCCCACGCTCATCGGGCAGATCGCCGACATGGCCAGCCTCCACACCGCCATCGCCATCAACGCGGTGCCGGTGCTGCTGGGCGGTCTGGCGCTCCTCCTGGGCGCGAAGCTGTTCCGGGAGGCCACGCCACGCATGCAGCAGGGCTGACCGCCCTGGTTCGAAACGCCGGGGCTCGGAATGCATCCCAAGCCCCACTCGGTTCACGCGAGCAGGTTCACTGCTCGCCGGGGAAGAAAGCGGAGGCGTTCGTGACGGTCGCGCATTCACACCCGGTGCACGTCTGGGATACGCCGTCGAGCACCCTGGTCGTCGCCTGCGGTCATGCCCAGCAGGCGCCCTCCCCTCATGCCGCCTCGCATCCGCAGGCCGTGCTCGCGCTCTACACGGGCGGGAAGGCCGTCATCGACCAGCGCACCCGGCTGACGGTGTCCGCGGGCGACGTGATGCTCATCCCCGCGGGTGAGAAGCACCGCACGGTGGCGGCCGAGCAGGCGGAGGTCTGGGGGCTCGGGTTCCATCCGTCCGCCTTCATGCACACGGAGGTGGGGCCGCTGCTGGCGCCCTTCGAGCGCGTGCGACAGGGCGCCTCCGCCGTCGTGCCGATTCCGTCCGGGCGCCAGGAGCACCTGGTGCGGCTGCTGTCGGAGCTGCACGCGGAGACGCGCGCACCGCACCGCGCGCTGGGGGAGCAGGTGACGCGCAGCCTCTTCTCCCTGGTGCTCGCGGAGGTGGCCCGCTCCAGCACGTGGACGCCCGTGGAGTCGCGGGCGTCGCTCGCGGGGGATGCGCTCACGTTCATTGAACGGCACTGCCTGGAGCCCATCTCGCTGCGCGAGGTGGCCGCCGCCGTGGGCCGTTCCCCCGCGCACGTCACCACCGCGGTGAAGCAGGCCACGGGCCGCAGCGTGGTGGAGTGGATCATCTCCGGACGGATGGCGGAGGCACGGCGGCGGCTGATGTCCACGGACGAGCGCGTGGACATCATCGCGGAGCGCGTGGGCTACGCGGACCCCACGCACTTCATCCGCCTGTTCCGGCGCGCGGAGGGGCTCACGCCCGCCGCGTGGCGCAAACAGCACCTCGCACCGCCTGCGCACTGACGCAGCGTCCGCTCAGTGCGCCTTCTGCCGTGAGGGGGCGGGCTTCCCCGTCACCTCCGTGTAGCGGCGGTCCGCGTCCTCCAGGATGAGGGCGTGGTTCATCATCGCCGCGGCGATGGTGCCCGCGCTGGCCGCCGCGATGGCCGCCTGCATCGGCGTCGTCATGTCCCCCACCGCGACGACACCGGGCACGGACGTCTCTCCCGTGGGGCCCACCTTCACGTAGCCCAGGTCATCCAGCTCGAGCCCCAGCCGCGTCACCAGCTCGTGCTGCTTCTGCGGCGGCGCGGAGAACATCACGCTCCGGGCGATGCGCGTCCCGTCCTCCAGCTCCACTTCCGCCAGGCGCCCGTCCTTGCCATGCAGCGCGCGGATCTTCCGCTCCTCCAGGGGGATGCCCAGGGCCTGGAGCCGCTCACGCTGCTCCGGTGGCACCTCGAAGGTGCCGTGGGTGAAGACGATGAGATCCCTGGACCAGTTCTGGATGATGGGAGCGCCGTCCAGGTACTGCGGGTTCTTCGCCAGCATGGCGAACGGTTGGTCCTGGACCTCCCAGCCGTGACAGTAGGGACACTGGAAGATGCTGGGCCCCCACAGCTCCTTGTAGCCGGGGATGTCCAGCATGACGTCCACCACGCCCATCGCCAGCAGGAGGCGCCGGGCCTCCACCGACGTGCCGTCACCCAGCGCCACGCGGAAGCCGCCCTCGTGCTTCTCCACGGCGCCCACGCGCGTGTCGCGCACCTCCACGTTGGGATAGGCCTTCAGCTGCTCGCGGCTGATGCGCCGGAACTCCGGTGGCGGGATGCCGTCGCGCGAACCGAAGCCGTGCATGTGCTCCGCCGCCGCGTTGCGCGGCGGGCCCGCGTCACAGAGCAGCACCTTCTTGCGCCCGCGTCCCAGATACAGCGCGGCGTTGAGCCCTCCAGGGCCGCCTCCCACGATGACCACGTCGTATGCCGCCATTGCCCTGCTCCTCGTGTTGATTCCCTTGGAGAAGGAACCTAACGACCTGGCCGGGTCCGGCAGGAGGGCGGGCCTTTCGACGGCATCGGCGGATCTTCCGGTCCGCCTGCTACCTCGCGACAGGCGCGTCGAGCTTCGGCCGGTACTCCTCCGCCAGCCGCTCCACCTCGCCCGCCAGCCGCTCCCCTTCCGCGAGCAGCCGGGCCTTCAGGCGCTTCCGGTTGCCCAGCGTGAAGAACAGCTCCAGGTCATGGCGGATGGCGTCCCAGCGCTCCGCGAACGACAGCGTGAACAGCGCCAGCGGCGGGATGCCCACGAAGGTCCCCAGCCCCCACGCCCCTCCGCCCCACACCGCCGCGACCGCCGTCAGGCCCCACCACCAAACGACGGACACCACCACCGCGGTGAGGAACTTCACCGTGGCCTGGATGTCCAGCTCCGCTCTGCGCGCCGCCATCCGGGGCAGCGGATAGGGCAGCGCGAACACCGCCAGCCCCAGCGCGAACAGCGGCAGCCCGAACACCAACCGCAGCAGCGTCTTCACCGCGAACGGCACCACGTTGCCCGGGCGGTACTCCACGGACAGCTCCTCCGGCCGCGAGGCCTGCACCAGCGCCATCCGGCTGCCGAACGAGGACAGGTGCTGATGCAGGCGCGCGTAGCGCTCCGGCTCCTGCGTCCGGAACAGCCGCACGCCGCGCGCCCACAGCCGCAGCCGCTCCGCGTCCAGCGCGCCGCCCTGCCGGAAGGCGTAGAGCTGCTCCGCCACCTGCACCACCGGCAGGTCCGCCCACTGCTCCAGGTTCAGCGTCACCGAGCGCAGGCCCTCCGCCACCCGCTCCGTCAGCGCGCGCACCGCGTCCTGCTCCGACGCCGCGTCCTTCGGCAGGAAGGCCGTCACGTCGATGGGCGATCCCTGGTCGATGAGCACCTCGCTGCGGAAGACGTTCTTCTCCGCGTAGGTGAGCCCCACCGGGACGATGCGCACCGGGGCGCCCTCGCGCGCGGCGTTGAGCGCGATGCGCGCCGCTCCCGTCTTCAGCTCCGCCAGCTCCGGCTCCGAGTGGCTCTTGCCCTCCGGGAAGATGGTGATGGCCCGCCCCTGCACGAGCGCGCCCTTCGCCGCCTCCAGCGTGCCCTCGTTGCGCCCCATCTGCGTCGGGTCGTCCTGCTTGCGATACACCGGCAGCGCGTTCAGCCCCTTCAACAGCCAGCCGATGACGGGCAGCTTGAACAGCGGCGCCTTGGCCATGAACGTCACCTGGCGCCGCGTGAGGATGAACACCAACGCCGGGTCGATGAGCCCGTTCGGATGGTTGCCCACGAAGAGCACCGGCCCGGAGGGCGCTTCGCCCGGGGCATTCACCTTCACCCGGTAGAAGAGCCGCAGCGCCAGCGCCACCACCGCCCGCACACACGCGTAGAACACGCCGTGGACTGTATACCGGCGACCCACCCCGGGCCCGCTTGCGCTCCGGACACTGTCTCCGCCAGGGGCGGGAAAGACCCTCTTCCCCGACAGGTCCCCGGATTCAGCCAGTACAGAACAATCCGGTGCGGCGGCGATCCACGGAAACGCTCCCCCGACACAGCCCTTTTGCGCGGACTTTGAAAAACCGCGACGCACCTCGGGAGAGCACCACATGAAGCGTCTGCTGTCGCTGGGCTGGGCCGCCGCCACCGCCGCCGTCCTGGGGTGTGGCGCAAGCACCTCGCAGGACGAGGGTTCAAAGGCGGAAGGTGCACCCGCCGTCACGTCGTCCTCGCGCTCCATCGTCACGGCCGCGGCGGCGACGCCCAGCGCCTGCAACGCGCTCTATGCGTCCAGCGCCGTGCAGGGGGCGCTCGCCCAGGCGGTGGTGGACCCCGCGCTGCACACGGACGGTTCGGTGCGCACGCTCATCCTCTCCTTCAACACCGCGAACGCGACGGGCGGTGTGCTCAACCTGGACGCCGTGCTGGGTGGCCTCACTCGCACGCTGGGCGGGCTGACGCAGGAGCTGGGCCTGGGCAACGTCCTGGCGCTCAAGTCGCTGCCCATGGTGGCGCTGAAGGTGCCGGTGACGCCGAAGCTCATCGCCACCCTGCTCCAGGAGCTCCAGCCGCTGGGCCTGCTGTCCATCTACGAGGACAAGCCGCTCCAGTACTTCCTGGACACCAGCGTGCCGTACATCCACGCGGACACCGCGCGCACCGCGTACGAGACGACGGGCGCGGGCATTGGCGTGGGCGTCATCGACTCCGGTCTGGATGGTACGCACGGCGACTTCCCCAACGTGGCGCGCAACGTGAAGGTCGTCGCCTCTCCGTTGGACCTGGGCATTGGCGGCGCGCTGTACGTGGACACGCCCAACAGCGACCTGACGAGCGGCCACGGCACGCACTGCGCCAGCATCATCGCCGGCTCGGGTGCGCGCTCTGGCGGCAGGCACCAGGGCGTGGCCCCCGGGGCGAAGCTGGTGGGCGTGGGCACTGGCGACGCGCTGAGCATCCTGTTCGCGCTGGAGGGCTTCGACTTCCTCATGGACCCCGACGTCCGTGAGACGCACAACGTGCGCGTCATCTCCAACTCGTGGGGCACGAGCGGCAGCCACTTCGCGCCGCTCGACCCCATCGCCATCGCGACGAAGCGCGCCTACGACCTGGGCATGGTGGTGGTGTTCGCGGCGGGCAACGAGGGCTCCGACCCCGACACGCTCAACCCGTACAGCGCCTCGCCGTGCGCCATCTCCGTCGCGGCCGGCACGTCGCGCGACACCACGGCTGCCACCAACCCGCTGCTCAGCCAGGACCGGCCGGGAGAGCTGGCGTCCTTCTCCAGCCGGGGCATCCCGGGCGACGCGTTCCACCACCCGGACATCACGCTGCCGGGCGTGAACATCGTGGCGGCGCGCGCGATCACCGGCGCCATCATGCAGCCGTACCTGGGCCTGGACCTGCTGCACCCGGAGCTGTTCTACGCGGCCAGCTCCGGCACCTCCATGGCCGCGCCGCACATGGCCGGCGTCGCCGCGCTGCTGTTGGAGGTGAACCCCGCCCTCGACATGGACGGCGTGCTCGCGGCGGTGCAGGCCACCGCGCGGCCCATGTTCACGACGGACGCGGCGGGCAACACGCGCCAGCTGGAGACGTGGGAGGTGGGCGCGGGCTACGCGGACGTGTACGCGGCGACGAAGCTCGTGAATGACGCCGGGGGCATCCGCTACACCACGCAGACCACCGCCCTGCCCTCCTGGACGGGCACGGTGAAGACGAGCATCAACCTCCCCATCCTGGACCTGTCCCTGCGGGCCGCGCAGCACGAGCACTCGCTCACCGTGCCCGCGGGCGCCAACGCCCTGCGCATCAAGACGGTCTGGGGCAACCCGGCCTACGACCTGGACCTGTACGTCTATGGCCCCAACGGGGAGCTCGTCGCGACCAGCGCCGAGGGCACCTCCACCGGTGAGGCCGTCACCATTTCGAACCCACCCGCCGGCATCTGGCGCGTTCAGCTCAAGGGCTTCCTGAACGTGGCCACGCAGTACACCGGCACCGCGGAAGTGGATCGCCGTGTCCAGCGTCCGTAGTCACTCACGGACCCCACAAGGCACGACAGTCCCGCCCCCCTCCTGTGCTTGCACGGAGGGGGGTTGTTCGTTCGTGGAGTTGGGTGAAGTGATGCGCGGGCGGCTCAGCGCGGCTGGAGCGTCACCTGCGTGTCCGCGACGGTGCGGCCCTGCGCGTCCGTGAAGCGCGCGCGCACCGGCACCGGGCCCGTCAGCCATCCGCCCTGCACGGGCGTGCTGAAGGGCAGCGTGACGTCCACGCCCGCGGCGACCTCCGGGGCCGGGCCCTCGCTCGGGAAGAAGCGCAGCGGCTCGCCTTCGGAGGGCAGCCCCTCCAGCGACAGGCGCACGCGCTCCGGCGCGGTGTAGCTGAACTGCACCGCGTTGCCCTCCGCGCACGTCAGCGTCCCACCGGGCCGGGCCTCCGCCAGCACGGTGCCCGCGGGCGAGATGCAGAAGGCGCGCACGCCCCAGGCCCCTTCGCCCGGAGCGGACGAGCGCGCCTGCCACTCCGGCACGCCCTGCTGCTCGGGGCGCTCCATCGACGGCGCCACGACGACCAGCGCCACGGTCGCGGCGGCGGCGCTCAGCGCCAGCGGAATGAAGAGCGGGGACGCGAACCACTTCCTGCGCTCGGACGCCACCACCGCACGCACGGGGGCGGGCTGAAGCCTGGCGAACAGCGCCTGCTCCAGGAGCGCGCTCCGGGCCCGCGGCAGCGCCCGCTGCTCCAGCACCGACTCCACGCGCGACAGCCGCGTGTACGTCTCCTGACACCCAGGACAGGTGGCCAGGTGCGCGCGCAGGCGCGCGAAGCCGTCCGCGTCCAGCCCGTCGCGGCCCTTCTCGAAGAGCGCGGCCATGGCCTGCTTCGCCTGGCGGTCATCACATCCACTCATCGCGCCCCCCGCCGCTTGAAGAAGCTCCAGCCCTGCGTCTCCAGGTCCTCGAGGTACCCCTTCGACTGGAGGTACCCCAGCAACCGGGACTTCAACCCGAACTCGCGCCGCCGCACCTGGATGCGCGTGAGGCCCAGCGCCGTGGCGGCCTCCTCCTGGGGCAGGCCCTCGCCGAAGCGCAGCTCGAACAGCCGTTGTTCTTCACGAGACAGGCCGCCCTTGAACGCCGCGAGCAGCGCCTCCACCTCGCGGTCCTCCAACAGCTCATCCAGCCCGCCCTCGTCGGAGGAGGACTCGGTGAGCCCCTCGAAGGCCTCGTCGCGGCCCACCAGCTCTCGCTCGCGCGACTGCTCCAGCAGCACGTTGCGCGCGATGCCCATCAGGAAGTGGGCATAGGGACGCGTGCCGTTGTAGGCGGCGCGAGTGCGCGGCTCGAAGGCGCGAGCGAAGGTCTCCAACAGCGTGTTCTCCAGCTCCATCGCGTTCCTCAGACGGGTGAAGGCTCCCCGCCATGCGGCCGCCTTGAGCAGGCGAGCGAGCGGCTCCGCGTGCGCGCGATACACCTCCGCCAGCACCTCCGGGGTGCCGTCGCGAAAACGGCGCAGCGTGTCGTCATCCCACTCCATCCCTCAAGGGCTTACCGCGACCGTCGCGGTCCCGTCATCCGCATGTTGTCGCGAGCGGCCACGGGTGGATTGTCGGTTGCGGCCCATGGCATTCTTTCTCACAGCGCGTTGCGTAAGCCCTTGATGCCTATGCCCCCTCACAGGCCGCTGGTCCTGGGTGTTCTCCTCCTCCTGGCCGGAACCACCGCGAGCGCCGCGCCGGAGCAGGTGCATTACGCCCTCATCGTGGCCAGCAATACGGGCACCCACCCGTCCCAGGCGCCCCTGCGCTACGCGGACGACGACGGCGCGCGGTACTACGAGCTGTTCGCGCCCCGCTCGCGGGAGGTGGTGCTGCTGAGCGTGCTGGACGCGGAGACCCAGGCCCTGCACCCGGGGCTCGCCGCGAAGACGCGCCCGCCCACGCATCCCGCGCTGGGGGCCGCGCTCGCCCGCCTGAACGCCCGCATGGCGGAGGACCGGGCGAAGGGCGCCGTGCCGGTGCTGACCTTCGTGTTCGTGGGCCATGGCAAGCGCGGCGCCGCGGGTGAAGGCTCCGTGAGCCTGCTGGACGGGCCGCTGACGCGCACGCAGCTGTACGAGCGCGTGGTGTCGCCGAGCAAGGCGTCCTTCCTGCAGCTCATCGTGGACGCGTGTGATTCGTACTTCTTCGTCCACTCGCGCGGCGCGCTGCCGGTGGGCCCCGCGTACGTGGACGCGGTGAAGGGGCTCTTGGGCAACCGCGAGCTGGAGCGCTTCCCACAGGTGGGCGTGGTGCTGTCCACGTCCTCGGAGCAGGAGAGCCAGGAGTGGAGCGCCATCCGCTCCGGCGTCTTCAGCCACATGGTGCGCTCGGCGCTGTCGGGCGCGGGCGACGTCAACGGGGACGGCAAGGTGGACTACGCGGAGCTGCGGGCCTTCGTGGCCGCCGCGAGCCAGGGCACGGACGACGTGCGGGGCCAGCCGAACGTGTTCATCCAGCCGCCCGCGCTCAATCGCGCGTTCGCGCTGACGGACCTGGGCGACGCCGCGTCGCTGGGCTACCTGATGGTGCCCTCGGGCCTGGCGGGCCGGCTCTGGGTGGAGGACTCGCGCGGCCTCCGCGTGGTGGAGCTGCACAAGGAGCGCGAGCGTCCGCTGGTGGTGGCCCTGCCCCTGGGCCGCGGCTACTACCTGCGAAGCAGCGGCCGGGAAGCGCCCTTCGCCATCAGCCGCGCGTCGGAGGTGGTGGACGCGGGCGGCCTGCCCTGGCACGACGCCAGCGTGGCGGCCCGGGGCGCGGCGCAGGACGCGATGCGCGACAAGCTCTTCTCCGTGCCCTTCGGACCGCGCTTCTACCGGGGCTACATGGCGAGCCTCGGCATCACGCCGTCGTCGGACGAAGCCGACGCCGTCCTGGTGCCATGAGCCTGCCCGCATCCCTGGTGTTGATGCTGCTGCGCATGTCCGCGCCCTGCGACGCGAACACGCGCGTGGTGCTCATGCCCTTCGAAAGGCTGGCCCTGCCGTCCACGGACGCGCGCGAGCTGGAGGACGCCACGCGGCGCGCGGTGGCCGCGTTGCCGGACGCGTGCCTGGAGTCGCGCGAGGACACGGTGGCGCGGCTGCGCGGCTCGGGCGCGGCGCTGACGGCGTGTGGCGACGCGGAGTGCCGGAGCGCACAGGCCACGGCGCTGGGCGTGCGCAGGCTGGTGCGGGGCGTGGCGCTGGGCGTGGGAGGCAAGCGCAGCGTGGCGCTCACCGTGACGGACGCGAAAGGCCCGGAGACGCGTGCGCAGTTCGAGGCCCCGGCCACGATGCCGGGCGAAGCGGACGCGCGCGCGAGGCTGGCGCTCCAGCAGGTGTGGTCGCCGCTGGTGACAACGCAGGCGACGAAGAAGTCCCAGGGCTCGCGCGTGCTGCCCAAGGTGTTGTGGGGCGCGGGCGGCGCGGCGCTCCTCGCGGGCGTGGGCTTTGGACTCGCCGCGCGCAATACGGAGTCCAAGGTGTCGAAGAACGGCGGCGAGTGCGCCACGGCCGGCCAGTCCTTCGCGGACTGCTTCGAGTCCCGGCTCGAAGCGGGCCGCCGTCAGGCGCGGACATCCAACGTACTGCTGGGCGCGGGCGCGCTGCTCGGCGTCGGGGGGACGCTGACCTTCATCTGGGAGATTCCATGAGGAAGCTGCTCGCCGCGCTGACGGGTGCTGTCGTCCTCACGCTGGGGTCGTGCACGTTCGCGCCGGACCTGTCGCGCTTCGCCACATGCGATACGGCGGGTGGCTGCCCCACCGGCACGTCGTGCCTCACGTCTGAGAATCGCTGTCTGCCGGCCTGCGGTGAAGGCGGCCCCTGCGACGACGACCGCGAGCCCGTGGACCCTCCGGACGCGGGCACGGACGCGGGCACGGACGCGGGCATGGACGTGGACGCGGGCACGAACGTGGATGCCGGAACCGAGGATGCCGGTGTGGCGGACGCGGGGGAAACGGACGCGGGGCCTTCCGCGCTCGCGCTGGAGCCCCTCCTGCCGGACGCGGTCGAGTCCACTCCCTATTCGGGCCAGCTCCAGGCCCGGGGCGGCACCCCACCGTACACGTTCAACTCCACCGGCTCGCTTCCCGCGGGCCTCCTGCTCGACAACGAAGGCCGCCTCACCGGCGCGCCCAAGAAGGCGGGGGACCAGGTCCTCCCGGTGGAGGTGACTGACCAGAGCACTCCGACGAAGCGCGCCAGCGGCAGCCTGACCCTGCACGTCCGTCCGCTGCTGCGGGTCGCGGGGCCGGAGCCGCTGGCGAACGCCGTCAACAATCGCGCCTATACCGAGCGCGTCTCCGCCACCGGAGGCAAGGGGCCGTACACCTTCGCCCTCGCGCCGGAGCAGTCGCTGCCGGCGGGGCTGACGCTCGCGGCGAACGGCCTCATCACCGGCACCACGACCCAGGCCGGGAAGACGACGTTCGCGGTGGTCGCGATGGACAGCGACACCCCGCCCCAGTCCGCCACCGGCACGCTCTCCATCACCCTCACGAGCGCTCCCGGCACCGTCACCCTGCTGTCGAAGGCCGTGCCCACGGGCCGCGTGGGCTCCGACTACAGCTACACCGTGCGCACCAGCGGCACGGGCAACTGGAGCGTGACGGGTGGAGCGCTTCCGCCGGGCATCCTCCTGGACCCGAAGGAAGGCGTCCTCTACGGCAAGCCCATGAGCACGGGCGACTTCACCTTCAAGCTCACCGTCGCGGACCTGCTGTTCTCCGACGAGTGGTCCTACACCCTGCACGTCGACTGACGCGGAGGGCTCACGGGTAGCGGTCCACCACCTGGATGACGCCCGTGTTGTCCTGCACCACGGAGAAGCCCTTCATCGGGCTGGGATACGCGATGAGCCCCTCGCCGTCCCGGTCCCAGCGCGTGTCCAGCAGCACGCCGCAGAAGGGCACGGACGTGGCGCCGCTCTCCGGGGTGAAGATGCGGTCGTACCGGCCGAACACGCGGTGCTTCGTCACGTAGAGCCGCCCGCCAATGCGCGCCCCCGGCAGCTTCGCCTCCCCTTCCGCCTGCGGCAGCGCGATGACGAAGCTGTAGTTGTACCGGGCCGGCCCCGGGTGGTCCTGGATGCTGTCCACGATGACGGGGATGCGGTCCCCCACCTTCAGCCCCAGCCGCTCCATCTGGAGCTGCGCGCCACGAGGACACGTGCCCTCCGGCGGCATCCACGCGGGACGCGGCGCCTTCGCGGCCGTGTCCGGCCCGTGCTGACACGCGAGCGCGAACAACCCCAGCAGGCCCAGGCTCCAAGCCACTCCACGGCGCGCAAGGTGGGTTCGCATGGGCGGGGGCCTCCGGTCAGAACGTCCCGATGCTGAAGTGGAACTGCGTGGGAGCCTCGTTGAGCGCTTCGTCGCGGTCCAGGTTGAAGCCCACGTCGAAGGCGAGCGGGCCCACGGGCGTCACGTAGCGCAGGCCCACGCCCGCCGCGTAACGCAGCACGCCCGGGTCGAACAGCGTGCGGTCCTGCCACAGGTTGCCCGCCTCGAAGAAGAGCCCCAGGTCCACCGAGGCGATGGCCGGCACGCGCAGCTCCGCCTTGGCCAGCGTGAAGAGCTCGCCACCCTGGCTCGCAGGCACCTGTCCGGCGAGCACCGCCTTCAGGTCGTCCGGGCAGCCCGCGGGGGAAATCACGGCGCGGCACGCGGCCAGCCGCTGGTGCAGCACCTCGCGCACGTCCTGCGGCAGCACGCCGTCCTCGCGGAAGCCCCGGAGGCTGGACGAGCCGCCCAGGTAGAACAGCTTGGACCCGATGTTCTGCGCCCCCCGCGTCAGCGGCACGATGGTGCCCGCGCGCGCGCTCACCGCCACGCTCGCGCGGCGGCCCAGCGGCGCGTACGCGCTCACGCTGCCGGACAGCTTCACGCCGTCGATGGGGAACTCCGGCACGCGGTTGCCCGCGACGTCCGTGGGATGGACGCTGATGCCGCGCATGAACTCCACGCTGCTGCTGAGCACCATGCCGCGCCGGGGGTTCGCCGGGTCGTCGCGGAAGTCCAACGTCATGGACGGGCGCAGCGAGTGCAACGCGAAGTCGCCGTACGGGTAGCGCAGGCGCTCCTGGTCCGCGCGATTGATCAGCTCCAGCACGCCTCCGCGCGAGCGCAGCCGGTTGTTCTCCAGTTCGTACTGGAGCGACACGTTCACCCACGACGCCAGCGCCCAGTCCACGCCCATCACCGCCGCGAACCGGGTGGACAGGTACGAAGGCCGGTGCACGCGCTCGCCGATGAGGTCCAACCGCGCGCCAATCTCCTGCGGCGCCAGGAAGGACAGCCGGGGCTGGGACAGCGCCAGGTTGCCGCGCCCGCCCAGGCCGCTGAAGCCATCCAGGTCGGAGTCACACGCCTCGCCGGACAGCTCTCCGGTGGAGCACCCGGCCGGAAGCCGCGAGGACGACAGCGCCTCCGCGCTCGCGCCCGCGTAGTTCACCTTGCCGCGCGCCAGGAGGTTCAGCCCCCGGCCATCCAGGTTGCGCCACGCCGTGTCCAGCGTGATGCGCGGACCGTCCACCAGGAAGTAGCCGCCGGACACCTCGCCGTCGATGCGCGGGCGCTCCTGCACCGTCACCAGCACGTCCTTGGAGGCCTCGCGGCGGTTGGGGTCCGCCAGCGACACCTCCGCCTGGCGGAACAGCCCCAGCCGCGACAGCCGGCGCTGCGCCTCCGCCAACGCCTCCACCGAAAGCGGCTGTCCGGGCTTCAAATCCAGCTGCGCCAGCACCACGTCCGGATCCGAGCGCGTCAGCCCCTGGAGCAGCACCTGCCCCACGCGCACGCGGGGCCCCGGATCCGTGCGGTAGGTCACCTGCGCGGAGGTGCCATTCTCCTCCACCGACACGGAGTTGCTCACGTGCGCGAAGAGGTAGCCATCGCGGCCCAGTCCCCGCTCCAGCGCGGACTGCGCCTGCTCCACCCTCTCGAAGCTCAGCGGCGTCCCCACGGGCAGCAGCAGGTTCACCCAGACGGGATCCACCTCCAGCGGGATGCCCAGGAAGATGGGCGCGCGGATCAACGCCTGGGGCCCCTCCTCCACGTCGAAGTCCGCCTCCGCCTGGTGGCGGGCCACGTCCACCGTGAGCCCCCGGAAGGTCACCTGCGCGGACGCGAAGCCCTGCTCGCGGTAGGCCGTCGTCATCGCGTCGGCGGCCTCCAGCCACGCGTCCTCCACGTAGACCGTGGACGGGTCGGGCGGGGACACCACGCTCGTGTCGTAGCGCCGCTCGCGCCCCTCCGTCTCCAGCGGGTCCTCGCGCATGGGCAGGTCCAGCTCCGGCCACGTCTCCAGCGCCGCCACCTGGTTGGTGAGCATGGAGCGCAGCACGGCGGAGGACAGCGCCGCGTTGCCGTGGAAGCGCACGTCCGTCACGCGCAGCGGGGCGCCCTCCTCCACCTGGAAGCCCAGCACCGCCGCGTCGCCGTCCGGCCGGATGACCTCCAGCGACCGCACGCGCGCGTCGTGGAAGCCGCGCCGCCGGTAGAACGCCTCCAGCCGCCGCGCGAGCCGCGCCGCCACGGTCTCGTCCATCGCCTCCTCGCCGTCGTAGGCCACCACGCGCGCCAGCAGCGAGTCCGGGAAGCGGCGGTTGCCCGCGAAGCGCAGGTGGAACGCGGGCCCCGCGGACACCGGCACCGCCACGGACGCCTCGCTGTCCTCCACGACGACGGTGGGCGTGCCCACCCAGGCCCGCCAGTGCTGGCCCTCGCGCAGGAGCACGCGCAGCCGCTCCAGGCCGCCGTCCAGCTTCGCCCGGTCGAAGACCTCTCCAGGCTTCATCCCCAGCGCTTCCACCAGACGCGGCAGCGGCAGCGCGGGGCTGCCGGAGAAGGTCACCTGCCGCACGCGGGTGGGCTTGCCCTCCACCACCACCAGCGTCACCGCCACGCCGCCCGCGGGCACCGGCTGCTCCTCGACCTGGATGTCGACGGCGTCGTAGCCCTTGCGCTGGTAGGCCTCGCGCACGGCGTCCGCCGCGGTGTCCAGCTCCTCTGGATCCAACGGCCCGCCCTGGAGCAGCCCGCTCGCCTCCAGCAGCTCCCCGGACGTGAGGACCTGGTTGCCGCGCACCGCCACGTGCGACAGCAGCGGCAGCGGCATGAGCTGGAACACCAGCCGCACGCCCCCTGGCACGTCCTGCGTGAGCGCCACCACGTCCGCGAATCTCCCCGTGGCGAACAGCTGCTCCACCGACTTGCGCACCGCGCCCGGCGTCAGCGCCTGTCCCTTGCGCAGGGTGACCAGGCCCGAAAGCCCGTCCGGGGCCATGCCCTCCGGCAGGTGCAGCTCCACGGCCACCACTTCCGGCGCGTCCTCGTCGTGGCCCGCGGGCGCCGCGAAGGCGGGCAGCGCACACACGAGGAGCAGCACCGCGGCCAGCGCGGCTACTCGACCTCCCAGCCCAGCTTCAGCTCGAGCCCGAGGTTTCCGAACGACGCCTGGCTGTTCTCGTTGTCCCACTGGGCCTGTGCGGAAAGACGGTCGTCGAAGCGGTACTCAGCGCGTGCCCGGGTGCCTCGCCCACTCACTGGCTGGGTCATCCCGATTTTAAGCTGCTCGGAAAGGAACTTCGACTCCAGTTGTGCGGTCGGCTCCGCCTGCCGGGTGGCGTCGTTGTAGGTGGTGGAGATCTGCAGGGACAAATCCCTGAGAACGGGGTTGCTGGGCAGGAACCGGCGCACCTGCCGGTCCAGTCCCGACACGTTGAAGAGGGCCTCCGCCGCCAGACCGTAGCTCGCCGACGCGGCCGTGTCCTTGTCCGCGCTCGTCACACCCAGTGTCAGCAGCGACAGGATGTCACCCTCCGTGAGCACCGGCTCCGAGGACAGCACCACCAGCGGGTTGGCCGGCCGGCCGAACGCGTGCAGCTTCACCACGAACTCGCGCACCGACGTCTGCGCCTGCACCTCGAACACCGGGTCGATGCCGGACGCGTCGCGGAACTCCAGCTGCCCCTGGTCGATGGTGAAGAGGTTGTTGCGGAAGAACGCCTGGCTGCCCTCGGCCGCCTCCACGCGGCCCAGCAGCCCCGGCTTCACGTCCGTGCCCGTCAGCCGCACGTCGCCCAAGAGCCGCGCCTTCGCCAGGTTGTTGTCCACGCGCACGTCACCGAAGTGCACGTTGACGTCCCAGGTGAAGAAGGGGTCCCTCGCGCGCTCGCCCCCGCCGCCCACGGCGAGGTTCGGCTTCTTCTGCATCGTCTTGAGCAGCGCTTCGATGTCGAGCGGCTTCTGGTAGCGCAGCTTGATGATGTCCAGCCCGCCCGTGACGGTGGGCCCCGTGGGAGGCCCGACCACCTGCAGCAGGCCGGACACGGTGAGCGGCAGGTCCTCCGTCATCCGGTACGGCACGGCATCCAGTTGCAGCGTCAGCGCCAGCCGCTTGGGCACGAAGCGCTCCAGCCGGATGTCGCCGCGCGCGGACACCTGGCCCTCGTTGACCTGGGCCTGCAGGTGCTCCAGCAGCACGCGCTGGCCCGTCAACTCCAGGCGCCCGGACATGCCGCGCACGGTGAGCGGCAGGTCGCGCATGGCCAGCCGCACGTCGGACAGCTCCGCGGTGCCCACCACCGACGGCGCGTCCAGGGAACCCGTGGCCTCCGCGTCCACGCGCAGCTGGCCGCCCACGCGCTCCATGCCCGGCAACAGCGGCTCCAAGAGCCGCACGTCCATGCGCCCCTCGCGCAGGCTCATGTTCACGGCGCGCTGGCTCACCCAGCCGCCCAACGTGAAGTCCACCGACGCGCCACTGAAGCGGAAGGGCTGCACATCCAGCCGGCTGTTGACGTACGTCAGCACGATGGGGCCCTGGTTGCGGCCGCGCAGGTCGCCCCGCGCGAGCGACAGCTCCCGCACCGTGGCCCCCACCGTGTAGCTCTCTGGCTGCAACAGCGGGCCCTGCAGCGTCACGCGCCCCGCGAGCATGCCGGTGACGCCCGCCAGCGCCGGCACCTGCGGCAGCAGCGGCTTGATTTCCGGCAGCAGCAGGTCGACGGTGGAGTCGAAGAGGTAGGGCTCCTTCACCGTCATGTTCAGGTAGCCCTGCGCGTCGCGGAAGGGGCGCCCGGTGATGCGCAGCTGCTTGCCCTCCTGGTGCAGCGCGAGGTCCATGGCGCCCAGGTCGCGCGACGCGAAGGTGATGCGCGGGCCCTTCAGCGTGGCCTGGATGTCGGGCTTGTCCGCCGAGCCCGCCACGGTGCCCGCGAGCGCGAGCGTGCCCTGGATGCCCATCGCTTCCGCGGTCTCCTGCCCCACGGCCTCCGCGAGCGACAGGTTCTCTCCGCCGAAGCGGTAGTCCAGCGCGCCCGCGGTGAAGCCGAAGGAGCCCTCCACCCAGGTGCGCCCCAGCCGGCCATCCAGCACGGTGCGCTCCAGCACCATCTCCTTGCCGTCCACGAAGCGCAGCCGCGCGGAGCCCGCGCCCAGCCGGCGGCCCAGGTACGTGGTGTCGCGCAGGTCGAAGGCCACCAGCCCCTCCAGCTTCTCCAGGGGACTGTCGATTTCGACGCGGCCCGAAGCCGCGCCCGCGAACTGGCCCTGCACCACGGCGATGGACGGGCTCAGCCCCGCCACCAGGTCCACCAGGTCCTCGGTGCGGCCCTGCGGCACGGTCACGTCCAGGCGCAGGTGCAGGTGCAGGAGGCGCGCGAAGGCGAGCTTCGCGTTGCCGAAGTACTGCGTGCGCCCCTTCTGGCCGGTGAGCGACGGGAAGGACAGCACGCCATTCGAGTACGACAGCTTCGCCTGCGTCACGCCCAGGCCGAAGCCCCAGAAGGTGAAGTCGCGCAGGGACAGGCTCGCGTCCACCTTCACGTCCGAGTACGGCCCCACGATGGAGTAGTTCGCGGAGCCCTTCCCGGACCACGGCAGCTCCGCGATGTGGCCGAAGTCCGACAGCTCCAGCTCGCCGTTGCCCTGGATGTCCAGGCCGCGCGCGGTGTCGAAGTAGAGCGTCACGTCGCCGTGCACGCGCGAGCGGCCGGACTCCACCGTGAGGCGGCTGAAGGACACGCGGTCCCCCGTCAGCTTCACGGCCGTCTGCGCGCGGCCCCGCTCGAAGGTGAGCAGCGTCTTGCCCGCGCTGACCGGCGCGTCGAATGCGCGCGTGGCCAGCACGAAGCGGCCGCTGCGCAAATCCAGCGGCCCGGACAGCGAGGGCCGGGGCAGCAGCGTCCCGGTGAGGTGCGCGTTCGCCGTCGCGGGGAAGTCCACCCACGAGCCCGCCACGCCCGCGCGCTCCAGGATGCGCCCGAAGGACGCGTCCTCCGTCTGGAGCGTCACGTCCACGGGCAGCTCTGGCGTGAGCTTCAACGCGCCCGACAGCTTCACCTTGCCGGAGCCCAGCGGGGCCTCCAGCGACTCCACGCGCACGCTGTCCCCCGCGTACGACAGGCGCGCGTTGAGGCTCACCGGGCCGTACTGCTCGTAGGACAGGTTGCTCGCGGACAGGTCCGCGCCCACCGCGAGCGCGGACGGCTTCCCGGTGACGGACAGGCGCGTCCACAGATGCCCCGTGGCCGGACGCGGCAACAGCTTCGCCTGCGACAGCGTGCGCAGCGGCAGGAACACCTGCGCGTCCAGCGCGAGCACCGGATGGCACAGCGTCTCCACACGGCCGGACACCGTGGCGGTGATGTCGTCGAGCGTCACCTCCGCGCGCTCCACGTCCAGCAGCCCTTCGTCGGGGTCCAGCGCGCCGGTGAAGCCCAGCTGCCCCAGCGTCAGCTCGCCGCCGCCCGCGCCCAGGCGCACCAGGCCCCGCCGCGCGCCCACCTCCAGCTCCATCACGCCCCAGTGCTCCACCCACCCCACGTCCAGGTTCTCCACCTCCACGCCCCGCCCGTCCGGCAGCGCGAGGCGCACCTCCGCGCCGGTGATGTCCACGCGCCCCGCGCCCACGCGGGTCAGCGGCGTGAGCGGGCACGTGCCGTCGGAGGAAGGCGGCGGGCTGGAGGAGGGCCGGGACAGGTCCAGCGCCACGCGCGGATGGCGCACGCGCACGTGGCCCAGCATGAGGCGGCGGGACAGGGGCGACAGGAAGCCCAGCCCCACCTCCGCCTCGTCCGCGGTGAACAGCGGCGTGTCCCTGCCCGGCGCGAACACCGACAGGCCGTGCAGCACCACGCGCGAGCCCAGCGGATCCAGCTCGCACCGGCCGATGCCCACGTCCACGCCCAGCAGGTCCGGCAGGTTCCTGCGCGCCAGGGTGCAGGCGGCGTCCCAGGTGAACGGCTGACGCAACAGCAGGATGCTCCCCGACACCACGAGGAGCACCAACAAGAGCGCCTTGCGCGCTGCACTGTTGCGGCTGGGGAGGGACAAGCCGCTAGAGCTTACCGAGTCCCTCGAGGTAGCGGTCGATCTCCGCCAGGTCGATTTTGGTGTTCGCCGTCCGGGGCAGCGAGGTGGCGGGCGCGCTCGCCCGCTCGCTTGCCTGGGAGGCAGCCGAGCCACCCTGGAGCCCCAGGTTGTTGCCGATGCGGTGCACCAGCTCCGCGCTGATGGTCTCCGAGCGCGCGAGGAACGCCTCGAAGAGGGCGTTGTCGCACAGGGTGTTGATGACGCGCGGGGTGCCGCCGGAGTGCTCGTGCACGGCGAGCAGCGCCTCCGGCGTGAAGGGCATGCGCGGGCAGCCGGCGAGCCGCAGCCGGTGCTTCACGTACGCCTCCGTGGACTCCGCCGTGAAGGGCTCCAGCTTGTAGCGGAGCGCCACGCGCTGGGCGAGCGGCGGATCCAGCTTCAGGTTCTTCTCAATCTCCGGCAGGCCGAAGAAGACGAAGGAGATGAGCTTGCGCTCCGGCACTTCCAGGTTCAGCAGCCCCCGGAACTCCTCCATGAGCTCGCGCGTCTCCAGCATCTGCGCCTCGTCGATGAGGACGACGGCCTTCTTGCCGGACTCATAGATTTGCAGCAGGCGCTGGTAGAGCTGCGACAGGAGCGCCAGCTTCTCCTGCGCGGGGTTCTCCACGCCCAGCTGGAGCGCGATGCGGCGCAGCAGCCACTGGGCGGTGATGCCCGAGTGGATGATGACGAGCAGCGCGGCCTCGTACTCGGACTCTGGAAGCGAGTCGAGCATGCGCCGGGCGAGCGTCGTCTTGCCCGCGCCGATGTCGCCAATGAGGATGGACAGGCCCTTCATGTAGCCCACGGCGTGCATCAGCCGCGTGAGGGCCTGCGAGTGCTGCGCGGAGTTGTAATAGAAGCGGCTCACCGGAGCGTTGGAGAACGGCTCCTGGGTGAGTTCGAAGAAATCGAGGTAGGTCGTCATCGCTCGCCGGGCCTCGTGGGGGACGCGCTACACGTACCCTACTTTACGAGCCTTCGGCACGCCCGCGGCGGGAACCGGCGTCGCGGGACCCTTTCCGGCGCGAGGAAGCGGGTCCTCTTCCGGTGCGGTCATGGCCGACAGCCGCGTCACCTGGGACCCCACGTCGCGGTATTTCGCGTCCATGGCGGCCACCCGCTGGAAGTGGAAGAGCGCCTTGCCCTGCTCGTTGAGCGCGTCGTAGGCGCTCGCCAGCTCGAAGCCCAGCGCCTTGGCCACCTCGCCCGTCGCGAGCACGTTGGAAAGGCCTTCCTTGAACACCGCCACGGACTCTTCCGGCTTGCCGCGCAGCGTGTGCAGCATGCCAATCATCGTCAGGCAGTCCAGCTCGCGCGGGGTGCCCACGCAGCCCTGGCGGGCCACGTCGAACTCGTGGACGGCGTCGTCCAGCAGGCCCATTTCCTTGTAGGCGATGCCCAGGTCGTAGTGCGTGTCCACGTCCTCGGGCTTCACCACCTTGGCCAGGCCCTTCTTGAACTCGGCGAAGACCTCGTCCACCGAGTACTGGAAGTCCTCTTCCGCCGGGGGCACCGCCGCCAGCGACTCACCGCCCAGGTCGTCCAGCTCACCCGCCAGCTGCGCCGCCAGGTCGAACGCGTCACCGCCACCGGCGCCGTCGTCGAGCGACGCCTCCGTCACCGGCTGCACGGAGGGCACGTGCACGGGCTCCGAGGGAGCGTCGTCCTCGGGGGCCGCGCCACCGCCGGCCTCCAGTTCCTCCAGCCGCGCCATCAGCTCGCCGGCGCGCACGTGGCCGGGGAACGCGATGGCCACCGTCTCCAGGATTTCGCGCGCCTCTTCCAGGAGCCCCTGGTCGAGGAAGAACGACGCCTCGTCGCACTCCTCGGAGGCAGGCTCCTCCTCGGGCTCCGCTTCCGGCTCGGGCTCGGGTTCCGGCGCATCCGCCAGGGCCTCGGGCTCCGGCTCGGGCTCGTCCGCGAACGCCTCGGTCTGGGGCTCGTCGTAGGACAGCCCCTCCACCGACGGGAGCACCATGTGCGCCGCCGTGGGCTCTTCCTGCTCCTCGTCGCCCAGCGACATGCCCTCCGCGTACGCGGGCTCTTCCGCTGGCGCGTCGAAGCTTTCGTCCAGGCCCGCATCGTCCAGGGCGGACGCATCCAGGGGCGCGAGCCCCACGCGCGTGGGCGCGTCGTCGTCCTCGCCCAGCGACATGCCGGGTTCGACCAGGGCCTCGTCGTCGCCGCTGTCGCCCAGCGTGGGCAGCTGGCGCGTGTCCGGCGCGGCCTCTTCCAGCAGCGCGCGCGACGGGGACAGGATGCGCGTGGGAGGCGCCTCCTCCTCGTCGCCCAGCGACATGCCGCCCGGCTCGTCCGCGAGCACCATGGGCTCGTCGCCGCCCGCGTCCGCCGCGTACGCCAGCGCGTCGTCCTGGGCGAGCAGCGGCTCGTCGTCCAGGCCTCCGGAGGCATCCGGATCGCCCAGGCCCGGCTCGTCCGCGAGCACCAGCGAGTCCTCGTCGGACCCCATCACCAGGTCGTCCTGCGGCGGCAGGTCGTAGACGGTGTTCTCGGCGGAGCTGATGGGCTCGCCCATCACCGCTTCCTCGCCGCTCAACGTGGTCTCCGCGACCTCGTCGTCGACGATTTCGTCCGAGTCCGACCCGTGGCTCAGCGCCGCGAGCGCCAGCTCGTCACCCCCGGGCTGCGCGAGCGCGTCCTCCGGCGGATCCGCGACGAGGATCTCGTCCTCGTTGGAGTCCACCAGGATGGCGTCCTCCTCCAGCGACTCCACGCCCGGCGTCGCCGCGGGCGCCACGAAGCCCCCTTCCGCGCGGAGCACGGACAGGAAGGCGGGCACCTCGGGATGCGCCGGATTCTCCTGGAGGATGGTCGCCAGGTACGGCTGCGCGCGCTGCACGTCCGCGCGGCGCGTGCACAGGCGCAGCACGTTGAGCAGCTGCTCGGACGCCTGCGCGCCGTTATTGGCCGCCACGTAGATGTGGTACGCCTTTTCGTGCGCGTCCAGGTTCTCCGGATCCACGGAGAACACCTTGCGCAGGTGCTCCAGCGCTTTGTCGTGGAGCCCGTACTTCACGTAGACGTCCGTCTCCGTCAGCAGCTTGGCCAGCTGCTCGCGGCTCATCCCCGCGGGAGCAGGCGGTGCCACGGCCGCGGGCGGCGGCGCGGCGGGCGCGGGACGGGACGGGGGCGCCGCGGGGGCGGGCGCGCTCCACGCGGGCGCGGGCTCCTCCACGGCGTGATGCGCAGCCACCGGCGCGGGCTCCGGCTCCGGCTCGGCGACGGGGCCCCGGCGCGCGAGCAGATCCGGATCCTGCGGATCCAGCAGCTCGATCTGCGTCCACACGCCGTCGGACTCAGCGGTGCGGCCGCGCTCCTGGTGGATCTTCGCGAGTTCCTTGTAGACGGACACCGTCTTGGAGACCTGGCCCAGCCCCTGGAACGCCTGGGCCAAGAGCGTCAGCGTCTCCACGTCGCGGCCATCCGCCTTGAAGCACACCTGGAGCTTGGCGAGCGCGCGCTTCTGGTCGCCGCGCTGCAGGTACGACGCGGCCAGCTCCTTCGCGAGCGGGAGGTTGTCCGGCTCCAGCGCGGAGAGCCGCTCCGCGACGCGCAGCCAGTCATCCGCCCGGGCGTTGCGCTTGAGGTACTCCGCGGCGCGCTTGAACTCCTGCGCCGCTTCCTTCGTCATGTTCTCGCGCGCGTACAGCTCCGCGAGCTTGATCTTCGACGCCACGTTCTCGGGGTCGAGATCCACCATCTTCTTCAGCGTGTCGAGGCTCGACTTGGTGTCGCCCGCCTTGTCGTAGTGGTTGGCGACGATCTGGAAGTACGCCATCGCCTCCGACATCAAGCCCAGCTGCTGGTGCAGCTCCGCCAGCTTGAGGTTCACCTCCAGCAGGTTCGGGTTGAGCTTGAGGACCTGCTTGTAGAGGGCGACGGCCTTGAGGAAGAAGCCGTCCGAGGAGTAGCTCTCCGCGACCTTGGTGAAGAAGTGCGCCGCCTGCGCGTTGTCGTTCTTCTTCTGGTACAGCTCCCCCATCTTCTGGAGGACCCGGATGTCCTTCGGGTCGACCTCCAGGACCTTCTGATACTCCTTGATGGCTTTGTCGTACGCGCCCTTCGCGACCAGCTTCGCGGCGGCTTCGATGATCTTGTTCTTGTCCATCGAGCGTGCGCTTCCGGCAGGCAGAAACCCCGAGGAACTTCGCGGGTTTCAGTCCTTCTCTGGGGGGGAGCTTCGGAGGCTAACGGAATCCTCCGATGCGGGTCAAGAAACAGCCTGCCCTCCCCCGGGGCTGGATCACCCGCCTGGACGCTCGCACGCCCGGCGGGTTTTCCATGCCTTCACGGCGAGCGCTACGGCGTCTCTTCCACGGCCTTCTTGAGCCGGCGCGAACCCGTCTCGCTCGCCAGCAGGCGCTCCACGAAGCGGGTGTCGTAGTTGCCCTCCTGGAAGGACTCCTCCGCCAGTGCGGCCCGGTGGAACGGGATGTTGGTGCGGATGCCCTCCACGACGTACTCGGAGAGTGCGCGCTGCATGCGGCGGATGGCCGTCTCGCGGTCCTCCGCATGGACGATCAGCTTGGACAGCAGGCTGTCGTAGTGCGGCAGCACCGTGTAGTTCTCGTACGCGGCGGAGTCCACGCGCACGCCGTAGCCGCCCGGCACGCTGTAGCCGGTGATCTTCCCCGGCCACGGCGCGAAGGTGACGGGGTCCTCCGCGTTCACGCGGCACTCGATGGCGTGCCCGCGGATCTGCACGTCCTCCTGCTTGAAGCGCAGGGGGTGCCCGTAGGCCATGCGGATCTGCTCACGGACCAGGTCCACGCCCGTGACCAGCTCCGTCACGGGGTGCTCCACCTGGATGCGCGTGTTCATCTCCATGAAGTAGAACTCGCCGCGCTCGTCGAGCAGGTACTCGATGGTGCCCACGTTGTTGTAGCGGATCTTCTTCATCGCCGCGACGGACACCTCGCCCATGCGCTGGCGCAGCTCCGGCGTGAGCGCGGGCGACGGGCTCTCCTCGATGAGCTTCTGGTGCCGCCGCTGCACGGAGCACTCACGCTCATTGAGGTGGATGACGTTCCCGTGCTCGTCCGCGACGATTTGAATCTCGATGTGGCGCGGCTTCTCCACGTACCGCTCGATGTAGAGGTCGCCGTTGTTGAAGGAGGCCAGGGCCTCCGCCTGCGCGGTGGAGAACGCCTGCGCGAGCACACCCGGCTCGCGGACGATCTTCATGCCCTTGCCGCCGCCGCCCGCCGCCGCCTTCAGGATGACCGGGAAGCCGATCTCCTTCGCGAAGGCCTCCGCCTCGCGCGGATCCTTCACCACGCCGGGGCTGCCCGGGAGCAGCGGCAGGCCGGCCTCGCGGGCCGCGGCGCGCGCACGCACCTTGTTGCCCATCAGCCGCAGCATCTCCGGGCGCGGGCCAATGAAGCGGATCTTGCAGTTCTCGCAGACCTCCGCGAACTCGGCGTTCTCCGACAGGAAGCCGTAGCCCGGGTGGATGGCGTCCGCGCGCGTGATTTCCGCCGCGGAGAGCAGCTGCGGCACGTTGAGGTAGCTCTCCTTGGACGGAGGCGGCCCGATGCAGACGGCCTCGTCCGCGAAGCGCACGTGCAGCGCGTTGGCGTCTGCGGTGGAGTGCACCGCCACGGTGGCGATGCCCAGCTCACGGCATGCGCGGATGACCCGCAGGGCAATCTCCCCGCGGTTGGCGACCAGAACCTTCTTGAACACGGCCGTGCTCCTTCGCGAGGGCCTGGGGCGCGTCCCGCCCGGAAGGGGCCGGACGCGCCTGACGGGTCAGCAGACTCAGGCCGGCTCGATGCGGAACAGCGCCTGGCCGAACTCCACCGGGCGACCGTTCTCCACGAGGACCTCGGCGATGCGGCCGGAGACCTCGGACTCGATTTCGTTCATCAACTTCATCGCTTCCACGATGCAGAGCACCTGGCCCTTGCGCACCACCGTGCCCACGTCCACGAACGGGGGCTGATCCGGCGCGGGGGTCCGGTAGAACGTCCCCACGAAGGGGCTGGTCACCAGGTGGCCCGGCTTCTCCGCGGGCTTCTCCGGCGCCGCGGCAGCAACGGGAGCCGCGGGCGCGGCGGCGGGCGCCGCACGAGGCGCTGCCGGAGCGGCGTACTCCACCGGCGGCGACACCGTCACCCCGGGGCCCGACGGCGCCGTGTGGTGGACGATGGTCGTCTCCGGCGCGTGACCGCGGCGGATGTAGAGCTTCTCCGGGCCCTTCGTCCACACCAGCCGGGTGACGTCGGAGGCCTCCAGGATTTCGACGATCTGCCGGAGGGCCTCCACGTCCAGCGACGTGGTGCCCGCATCCCGCCCGGAGGCCGCGCCCGTGGACTCGGCCGGCCGGGTTGCCTTGCGCTTCGTTGCCATTCGGACCCCTCCCGGGTCGCCAGGTGAAGGGAAGCTGCTCTCAGCCGCCGGTGGCCACGCGGGTGAGGTACTTGCCACCTTCACGCGTGTCGATCTTCAGCACGTCGCCCTCGTTGATGAACAGGGGCACGTTGACGGTGTAGCCGGTCTCCAGCGTGGCGGGCTTCAGGGCGCCGGACACGGTGTCGCCGCGCACGCCCGGGTCGCACTTGGTGACCTTGAGGTCCACGGAGTTCGGCAGCGTCACGTTGATGGCCTTGCCGTTCCAGAAGAGGATCTCGACGTCCAGATTCTCCTTCAGGAAGTTGGCGGCCTCACCGAGGCCTTCCTTGGTCAGGAAGGTCTGCTCGAAGGTCTTCTTCTCCATGAAGTGGTACTCGTCACCCTGGACGTACAGGAACTGCATGTCCTTGGACTCGATGTCCGGGGTGCCCACCTTGTCGCCGGACTTCAGCGTGGGCTCCAGGACGCGGCCGTCCAGCAGGCTGCGGATCTTCGTGCGGGTGAAGGAGGAGCCCTTTCCAGGCTTGACGTGCTGGAAGTACTCGATGACGTACGGCTTGTCCTCCCACAAGATCTTCAAACCATTGCGGAATTCAGACGTATCGACAAACCCGGCCATGGGACCGACTCCTCGGACAAACGTAAAAGCGAAAGTCCGGGGTGTCTAGCCCATGCCCTGGTTCCTGCAAAGAGGAAAGCGGAGGCACGCTGCGTCGCCGGGCAGGCTCGACAAGCCCCTGCCCGAGCGGACGTGCGCGGCTACAACTCCGCCTTCACCTGCGGCGCGGTGACGCGCAGGACATAGCGCCCCTTGCCGAAATTCCCATCCGCGCGCAGCGCCAGCACCAGGAAGTACTCCGGCGTCAGCAGGCGCATCACGGTGAGGACCTTCTCGCTGTTGACGGACACCTCGGTGACGGTGCCCGTCTTCAGGGATTCGGCCGCGTTCTTCAACTGCGTGAGCAGGTTGGCGTACTCCACCCAGGTGCCGGACACGTCCAGTTCCGTGGCTTCGTCCTTCTGGAACGTCTCCACGGAGATGCCGTCGAAGCCCATCACGCTGCACGCGAGGGCCCCGTCCACCTGGTTCACCACCGCTTCGAGGTGCGTGCGGAAGGCCATCTAGGCCCCGCCGTCCGCGCCCGCCGCACCGGGCAGGCACGAGGGATACTGGTTGTCCTGACCGATACCCGAACCACACGGGCCCGCGGGGATCTGAGGCGCCGCGGTCCCGACGCAGGGCGGAGGCGTGTAGGCCCTGTTGGAGACGTCGATGCCGTAGACGACCTCGTTCGACTCGAACTTCTTGCCGCCCGACGCGAACTTGCCCGTGAGCTGCAGGGTGACCCGCACCGTGGCCGTTGCATTCCCGCCCAGTGCCGCCTCGAGGGCCTCCACTGCTTCAGCGGTCATCAGGTTGACCACCATCTGGTTCTCGTCCGACGCGGGGTTGATGACCGCCGTGTAGGGAACCTCTCCGTCGGGGATGTTGATGCTCGGCGTCGAGGAGTAGGACAGCTTCAGCGTGTCCACGAAGGCGCTGGCGGACCCTCCGACGTCGGTATCCGGCTCCAGGGGAACGCCGTTCACGTCGATGGGCGTGCTCGTGTAGCTCGACTTGACGACGAGCCCCAGCACGTAGGCGTCCCGGTAGAACAGGTTGAGCGAACCACCTGCGATGCCGGTATCGTCGGGGGCGAAGTCGCAGCTCTCATCCGGTTGGATGGTCTGGAGGATCTGGACGACGGGGGCGCTTTCAGAGCACGAGCAGAGCCCGAGCGACAGGGCCGCCGCGATGAAGAAGGGCTTCATTGGAGTGTCTCCCAGTCAGGCGCGGTGCCGTTAGAGGCTCTGCGCGATGGTCTGCCGGTTGAGGATGCGGGGCGTGATGAAGATGAGCAGTTCCTGCCGCGTGTCCGTCTCCAGGGTGCTCCGGAAGAAGAAGCCGAGCACGGGAATCTTCGACAGGAAGGGCACCGAGTCGGACGAGGTGCTGCCGCGGCGCACGTAGATGCCGCCGATGACCGTCGTGTCGCCATCCTTCACCAGCACCTGGGTGTTGGCCTCCTTGCGCTGGATGGACGGCTGGCCGTTGGCACCGGTGTTGGACGGGTCCGGCTGGTTGTTCTGAGCCTGGATGGACATGAGGATGCTGCCGTCCTGGGTGATGTGCGGCGTGACTTCCAGCGACAGACGCGCTTCCACGAAGGTCGTGTTCACGCCGCCGGCCGACGTCTGGCTGAACGGGATGGACAGACCCTGGCTGATGCGGGCCGTGTTGTTGTCCAGCGTGGTGACCTTGGGCGACGAGATGGTCTTCACCGTGCCCTCGGCCTCCGCCGCGGACAGGCGCAGGTTGAGCTGCACGGCGCCGCCAGCGGAGCCGAAGGCGAAGCCCATGGCGCCACCGAGGCCCTGACCCACCGCCGCCGGCAGGTTCACCGCGAAGTTGGGCTGGGCCGGGACGCCCGCCGCCGTGCCACCCGCGCCGCCCGTGACACCGACGGTGCTGGGGAAGATGAGGCCGGTCGGGTTGCCGGACGCGGCCGACAGACGCGTCTGACCGCCCCACTGCACGCCCAGGTTGCGGCTGAAGGTGGTGCTCGCCTCCACGATGCGGCTCTCGATGAGGACCTGCGGCGTCTGCGTATCCAGGCTGCGCACCAGGGCGCGCGCCTTCTCCGTGTTGGAGCGGATGTCCTTGATGATGAGCACGTTGGTGCGCACGTCCACCGTCACCGAGCCGCGGTCGCTGAGCACGTCCTTCACGCGCGCCGACATGTCAGCGGCCACCGCGTAGTTCACCGGCACCAGGCTGACCAGCAGGTCCTCCTGCTGCTGCAGCGACTTCTTGCGCTCCTGGCGCAGCCGCGCCTCCTCTTCCAGGGTCTTCAGCGGCGCGATGCGGATGATGTTGCCCACCTGCTCCTGACCCAGCTGCTTGGTGCGCAGGATGAGGTCCAGCGCCTGGTCCCAGGGCACGTTGCGCAGGCGGATGGTCACGCGGCCCGCCACGTCGTCGGCGACCACGATGTTGCGCTTGGAGATCTCCGCGATGACGCGCAGCAGGTTCTGGATGTCGATGTCCTTGAACTCGAAGGACACGCGCTTGCCGCGGTAGCGCGCCTGCTGGGGCGCGCCCTCCGCCGCGTACGCCGGGGCCTCCGCCGTGAAGCCGGCGGTGCGCTGGGTGACGGCCACCTCCTCCGTCTTCACGCCCTGCACGTCCAGCCGCCAGCTCAGGCTGTTGGCGCCCTGGGTGACGTTCTCCTCGATGGCGCCGTCCGCGGCGACCACCAGGCGCACCTTGCGGCCCTCACCCGGCACGCTGAAGGCGCTGATCATCTTCACCGGCGTGTCCAGCGCGCTGGTGTCCAGGCTGCGCTCCAGCTTCTTGGGCAGCCGCGCGTTCTCCAGCGTCAGCACCGCGCTGCGCGGATCCGGCCGGTCCACCTTCCACGCCGTCGCGCCGGACAGCTTCAGCTGCACGCGACCGCCCGAGGGGCTCTCGTCGAAGGACAGGTCCTTGACCTCCACCACCGCCGGCTGCGGCGCGGCCTGCGCCACCGCGGGCTGGGGCTTCGCCGACTCCTGCACGGGCAGGGGCTGCGGGCGCAGGGGCTCCGTCTCCGCCACCGCGTCGCGCGGCTGCGAAGGCTTGGACTTGCGCGCCACCGCGCCGCCCAGCACCACTTCCAGGCCGCGCTCGGCGCGGTCCACGCGGTAGGCGGGCATGTCGCCCCTGGCCACGAGCACCAGGCGCACCTTGTCCTCGTGGGCGCCCACGCGCACGTCCTTGAGCAGGTTGCCCTTCACCTTGGGCGCCTTCGCGCTCAGGCCCACGCCGTACACGTCCACGGCCAGGCGCGGCGGGTCCACCAGCTCCAGGACCTCGTAGCGGGCGATCTCGCCGTCGGCGGCGACGCGCAGCGACTCGCCGTCCAGGGACAGCCGGGTGATGCGCTGGGCCGGGTGGGCCACCTCGCGCTCATCCGCCTCCGTGGCGACGACGTTCTCACGGCCCGGCGCCTGGGACGGGGCGGCCTTGGAGGACGTCCCCTCCTCCGGCACCACCGCCACCATCGCCTCCACCACCGGCGCGGGCTCGGCCTTGGGCGCGGCTTCCGCCGGCTTCACTTCGGCCGGCGCCTTCGGAGCCTGGGCGGTCGCGGCGGCGGGGGCCACCGGCGAGCCGTCCACGGAGATGACCACGCGGTTGCCCTCCGCGCGGACGTCGTACTGGGAGGCCTGATCGAGCGCCACCAGCACGCGGCCCACGCTGGCGCGCGCGTCGGAGAACTGGGCGGCCACCACGCCGGACACCGGACCGGTGCCGTCATGGTGCCCCTTGATGCCGGTGGCGTCCGCGGACGACAGGTCCACCACCAGCCGCTCCGGCCCACTGAGCCGGAAGACGGTGAAGGTGGGCGGCCGGGTCCCGGTCACCACGACCTGGGCACCGGCTCCCGTCCGGGACACCTGCAGGTCCCTCAGCGTATTGAGATCCGCGCCGTACACCTTGGCGCTTGCCAGGACGACCGCCCATGCGGTCGCCATGATCCACTTGCCCCTCGTCACAGCGCTCTGCTCGAGCATGCGTCCCCTCAACAAGTTGGAAGCGGGCGACGACTGCCCGCGGGCGCGCCGTGGGGCGCTACTCCCAGTTCTTGCCCGTCATCAAATTGTAGGCGGGGTCCTTCACGCCATCCGCCTTGAGCTGGAGACTCACCGGATTGCTGATGAGCTCGCCCTTGGCGCCCGTGAAGACCTCGGTGACGGTGACCGAGTCCCGGAGAATCTGTGTGACCTTGCCGCCCTGGCGCCCCACGCGGGTGTTGCGCCGGACGATGTGGCCGCGACCCAAGGGGTCCTCGACCATCGCCAGCGGGCTGGCATCCCCCGTGACGACCGCCACCAGCTTGAGCTGGTCGAGGTCGAACACACACAGGGGTTCGTTGCAGGCCCGTTCCGGTGCGTCACGCGCCACCGGCCCGAGCTCCTCCAGCGGACTGCGGAACGGATCCCGCTTGCCCACCGGACTGTAGGTGTAGACGAACGTTGGCGCCGCCGACGCCTCGGTCTTCTCCGCCACCGGGGCCGGCGCGGGGGCGGCGGCCTTGGCAGGAGCAGGGGGTGAGGCCTTGGGCGTGTCCGAACAAGCGGACAAAGTCAGCGCCATCACCGCAGCAGTCATCGTGGACTTGAACGTCTTCATCCGCGTCATCCCTTGTCGCCCTTGTTGCCGGGCGGATCAAGTTTCTAGTTGCTCTTCTTCTTGTTCTTGTCGGTGGCCTTCGTGGCGGCGGCCTTCGTGTCGACGAACCGGAACGTCGTCGCCAGGAAGCTGCTCTGAAGGACGACCTTCTCGTTCTTCAGGGCCGCGCCATCGAGCTTGATGTTGTTGACGTTCACGATGCGGCGCATGTTCGCCATCTCCTGCAGGAACATGGCGATCTCGTGGTAGTTGCCGCTCACCGTCATCTTGATGGGGATGCGCGCGAAGAACTCGGTGCCATCGACGTACTCCTTGCCGGGCTCCACGCGGGCGATCTCCAGGCCGGACTTCTTGCCGATGTCGTTGATCTGCGCGAGCAGCTCCTCCATGTCGCGCCGCTCCGGCAGCTCCGTGAGGGCCTCCGCCAGCTTCTGCTCGAGCACGTCCATCTCACGCCGGCGCTCGTTGAGGTTCTGGGCGATCTCGCTCTTCTCCGCGAGCTCCTGATCAAGCTTCCGGCGGTCCGCCGCGCGGCGGGCGATGGTCTCGTCCGTGGGCTTGATGAAGGAGAAGAAGTTGCCCACGGTCAAGATGATGACGATGGCCGCGAGCCCGCCGAACTTCGCCGCGGGGGGAGCCTTCGCCAGTTGATCCAGGTATTTTTCCATGACAGGGGTCCTTCGCCGCCAATCAGATGGCGTAGTTGGCGGTGAGGGTGAGCTTGAAGTCGACGAACGTCGCCGCGCCGGCGGTGGTGCCCTTGGACTGCACGGCGTTGGTCAGTTCGACGTTGCCGAAGAAGGGCTTGATTTCGTTCGCGGAGAACTCCTCCACGCTGGCGGTCTCCGTGTTGAAGAGCTCCACGCGGGACGTCTTGCTGGCGGTGCGGCCCTGATCCACCAGGCGCCCCATGCCCTTGGGCGTCCACACCATGCTGCCCAGGCCGCGCATCAGCTCCGCGACCTCGTCATGGCTGACGGCCGAGCCGTCGATGGTGACCTTGTTGGACGCCTCGACGAAGTTCTTGAGCCAGACCTTCTTCGGGATGGCCGAGGACAGCGCGTCCAGCATGCGCACCGGCCCGTTGCGGCCCTTGCGCAGCGTGTCCAGCACCGCGAGCTTCTTCTCCACTTCCGTCTTGCGGGCGTTGATGTTGGTCACCTCGCCGATGACCTTCTCCAGCTCCGCGATCTTCGCCTTCGTCTGGGCGATGCCCTGGTTGGCCCGCTGCAGCTCGTCGTCGCGGTTCGAGTACCAGGCGTAGTTGCCGATCACCGCGGCGATCAGGACCGCGGCGTAGAGGGCCAGGATCTGCCGGCCCATCTCCCGCTTCTTCACCGCCCGGACGGGCAGCAGGTTGATTCGGATCATCATGTGCGTGATTTCCTCGTGGCCAGAGCGGGATCAGCCCAGCTTGTCGCCCGGGCGCCGGAGCGCCAGTCCCACTGCCACCGCGGCCATGGGCGCCACGTCCATGATGAACGCGGGGTCGAACTTGCGGTTGTCCACTTCAATCTTCCGGAACGGGTTGAGGATCTCCACCGGCACGCCGGTTCGCGCCTCGATGGTCTTGAACAGGGCGGGGATCTTCGCGGTGCCGCCGGACAGGTAGACCTTGGTGAAGTTCGAGTCCGCGGCGGTGCCCGCGTAGAAGTCCAGCGAGCGCTGGATTTCGCCGGCCACCTGCTCCGCGACGCTGGAGAGCACCCGCTCCACGTCCTGCGGCACGACGGCGTCCGCGTCCGCGCGGTTGCCGCCGATCTTCAGCGCCTCCGCCTCCTCGTAGGAGACGTTGAGCTGCTTCTGGATCTCCTCGGTGAACTGGTTGCCACCGATGGTCACGTCACGGGTGAAGACGGTGACGCCGTTGGCGATGATGTTGATGTTCACCACGGAGGCGCCGGCGTTGATGAGGACGACGGTCTCCTTGTCCGGCAGCTCGTAGTTCGTGGAGAACATGTTCTGGACGGCGAACGCGTCCACGTCCACCACCACCGGAGCGAGGCCCGCCTCGGAGACCACGGTGGTGTAGTCGTTGATCATGTCCTTCTTGGCGGCGACGAGCAGCACGTCCATCTGGCCGGTGGCGTCGTTGCCGCCGCCGTCCAGGATCTGCGTGTCGATGTTCACGTCCTTCACGTCGAAGGGGATGTACTGCTCCGCCTCCCACTGGATGCTCTCCTCGAGCTCTTCCTGGCTCATGCGGGGCATCTGGATCTTCTTGATGATGACCGAGTGGCCGGACACGCCGATGGCGACGTCCTTGCCCTTGACCTTCAGCTCGGACATCAGCTCCTGCACGGCCTGCACGATGGCCGTGGAGTTCATCAACGCGCCGTCCACGATGGCCTCGGGAGGCAGCGGCTTCATTCCGAAGCTCTGGAGCGCGTAGCCGACTTCACCGCGCTTGCGCTGCTCCTTGAGCATGATCATCTTGATCGACGTCGACCCGATATCCAGCCCGAGTGCCAGTTTGCCCTTCGCCATGCGTAACTCCATCGGAGAGGGCGCCAGCGTAGCACCGGCTTGATACCCCTCCTAAAAAGTGCTTGGCGCCCGGCCGCCCTGCGGACGGGGGAGCGCCGTGAAAAGCCAGCCACGACCGCGCCCCCTGGCCCACCATCGCGGAGGCCCGATTTTCCGGCCCCGGCGGCGTTCCGTCAAATCGCGCCGGAGGATTCCTCGAGGGTTGCCCGCCGGGCGTCTCCCCTGCCCTCAGGTCCGGGCGCCCTCCGCGTCCGGGTCGATGCCGTACTCCTTGATCTTGTAGAGGAGCGCCCGGTGGCTGATGTCCAACACCTCCGCCGCCCGGGTGCGGTTGCCCTTCGTGCGCCGCAGCGCCGCCCGGATGTAGGACTCCTCCAGCTCCCGGATGGCGCGCTTGAGCGACAGGTCGCTCCCGGCCTGTAGCGGCGGAGCCGTCCCGGCCGGGGCGGGTGCGGAAGCCGCCCACAGCTTTTCCGGAAGGCTTCCAGGCGCGATGTGGGTGCCTTCCGCGAGCAGCACCGCGCGCTCCATGGCGTTCTCCAGCTCGCGCACGTTGCCCGGCCAGGCGTAGGCCGTCATCAGGGCCTCCGCCTCCGGGGTGAAGCCCTCCACCGGAGGCTCGCGGTTGAGGTCGCGGTTGAAGCGCTGGAGGAAGGCGTGGGCGAGCAGCGGGATGTCCTCGCGGCGCTCGCGCAGGGGCGGCAGGGTGAGGTTCACGACGTTGAGGCGGTAGTAGAGGTCCTCGCGGAAGTCGCCCTGGGTCACCAGCTTGCCCAGGTCGCGCAGCGTGGCGGCCACCACGCGCACGTCCACGCGCTCCACGCGGCTTTCGCCCACCGGGCGGATCTCCCCCTCCTGCAGCACGCGCAGCAGCTTCACCTGCGCGCCCAGGGGCAATTCGCCCACCTCGTCGAGGAAGAGCGTGCCGCCGTCGGCTTCCGCGAACAGGCCGCGGCGGGCGGTGCGCGCGTCGGTGAAGGCGCCCTTCGCGTGCCCGAACAGCTCGCTCTCCAGCAGGCCGTGGGGGATGGCGCCGCAGTTGACGGCGACGAAGGGCATGGCGGCGCGGCGGCTCTTTCCGTGCAGCTCGCGCGCGATGAGCTCCTTGCCCGTGCCGCTCTCTCCGGAGATGAGCACCGTGGTGTCCACGGGCGCCACGCGCGCCACCTGCTTGAGCACCGCCTGGAGCGCGGCGCTGTGCCCCAGGATGTGGCTCCCCGAGGCGCCGGGGAGCCGGGCCTCGTGCAGCCGGCGGTTCTCGCGGACCAGCCGCTCGCGCTCCTCCGCCTTGCGCAGGACGAGGACGATCTCCTCCGGCTTGAAGGGCTTCTGGACGTAGTCGTAGGCGCCCGCCTGCACCGCCTCCAGCGCTTGCTCCTGGGAGCCGTACGCGCTCATCACCACCACGGTGAGGCCGGGCTGCTCCGCGAGCGCCGCCCTGAGCACCGACAGCCCGTCGCGCTTGGGCATGCGCACGTCCGTCACCAGGACGTCGTAGGCGCGCGTGGACAGCTCGCGCAGGGCCTCGTCCCCGTCGGCGACGGCGCGCACGTCGTAGCCCTTGTCGGTGAGCACCAGGGTGAGGATGTGGCGGATGGACGGCTCGTCGTCGGCGACGAGGACGGTGCGGAAGAGGGGCATGGGGGATGCCCATCATATGCCGTCCGGCCCCGCCGTCAGGCCGCTGGCAGCGATAGCCGGAAGCACGCGCCGCCGCCCGCCCCGTCGCGCGCGTCCAGCCGGCCGCCCATGCCCTGGGCCAGATTCAGGGACACCGCGAGTCCCAGGCCCGTGCCCTGCCGGCCCTTGGTGGTGAAGAACGGCTCGAAGAGGTGCGCTCGCACCTCCGGCGACAGGCCCGGGCCGCTGTCCTCCACCTCCACCAGGACGAGCGCTTCCTCGCGCCGGGTGGAGATGCGCACGCGGCCCTCGCCCCCCATGGCCTGGGCGGCGTTGAGCAGCAGGTTGATGAGGATCTGCGACAGCGGGCCCGGATCCGCGCGGGCCAGCAGGCCGGGCGCCACGTCCAGGGTGACCTCCACCCGGTCCAGCTCCGGCCCGGCGCGCACCAGCCGCACGCACGTCTCCACCACCTGCCCCACGTCCACCGGCCCGGGCTGGGTGCTGGCCGGGCGGCCCAGGTCCAAAAGCCCCCGCACGATGCGGTCGATGCGGAGCACTTCATGGTCGATGCGCTCCAGGAAGTCCTTGAGCTCCGGCCCCTGCGCCCTGGAGCGGGCCAGGGAGAGATAGCCCAGGATGCCCGCCAGCGGATTGCCCACCTCGTGCGCCACGCCCGCGGCCAGCTTTCCCACCGTGGCCAGGCGCTCGGAGGCGACGAGCTCCGTCTGCGCCCTCGCGAGCCGGGCGTTCGCCTCGCGCAGCGCCTCCAGCTGCGCGCGCGTGAGGGCCTGTTCCTGACGCAGCGCCTCCGCCATGCGCTGGAGCTCGCGCTGGATGCGCGACAGGAGCGGCCCTCCCTGCCCGGAGAGCGGCACGTCCAGCTGCAGCCGGCCCAGCTGCTCCACGGACTTCTCCATGGCGCGCAGCGGGCGGCCCACCGCCAGGTCCAGCACGCCGTAGGCCAGCAGCGTCAGCACCAGCAGATCCAACCCCAGCGCCAGCGGCAGGAAGGCGCGGATCCGCGCGAGGCTCTCCATGTCCAGCGACCCCGGCAGCGCCAGCCGGCGCGCCGTGTCCAGCAGGCGGATGAGCACCGGCTGCAGCGTCAGCCACGACAGGCCCGTGGACAGCGAGCCCAAGAGGAACGCCACGCTGGCGATGCGCCACTTCATCCCCGCACCGGCGCGGGGTGCCTCACTGCGTCCCTCCGAGCATCATCGCCACCTCCGGGGACAGCACGCGCGCGAGCAACGGCCCCAGGAGCATCAGCTCCAGCCCCGCCAGCGCCAGCCACGGGCCAAAGGGGATGTTGGTGACCCCGGGCTCCCACTGATCCTCGCCCGTCTCCTCGTCCAGGGTCACGTCCGGGATGTCCTGCAAGAGCAGGCACGGAATCACCAGCGCCACCCGCTTCCACCAGGGCAGTCCGGGCTTCGTGAACTCCCACGTCATCGTGGACGCGGGCTCCTCCGGCTCCTCCCCGGCAGCGGCCTTGGACGGATCCTCCTTCTCCTCGCCGCGAGGGCCTGCCCGGCCCGTGAAGGCGAGCATCGCCACGCCCACGATGGAGCCCTGGAGCGACGAGAAGAAGAGGATGCCGAGCAGCGACTGCCAGCCGAGGAACGCGCCCAGCAGCGCGACGAGGAACTTGTCCCCGCCGCCCAGCGCCTCCTTCTTGAAGACCTTCCAGCCCACGTACTCCATGAAGCGGAAGGTGAGGAAGCCCACCGACGCGCCCACCACCGCGTTCACCACCGCGTCCTGGCCCAGGGGAATGGCCAGCACGATGCCCGCCACGATGCCCGGCACGGTGAGCGACAAGGGCAGGATCCAGTGCTCCAGATCAATGAAGGTGAGCGGCACCAGCAGGAACACGAGCACCAGCGCGGGCACCAGCGCGTACGTCCAGTCAAAGCGCTTGAGGCACGCGAGGAAGAGGAGCCCCGTGAGCAGCTCCACCAGGACGTAGCGCGGGGAGATGCGCATGCCGCAGCCGCGGCACTTCCCGCGCAGCCCCAGCCACGACAGGACGGGGATGTTCTCGTACCAGGAGAGCACGTGCCCGCACTTGGGGCAGCGGGACCCGGGCCGCACGATGCTCAGCCCTTCGGGCACCCGTGCGATGACGACATTGAGGAACGAGCCGATGCACAGGCCGAGGATGAACAGGAAGAGGATGAAGAGGGGCTCGGCCCAGCCCGGCGCGTAGGTGAACGTCACGGAGTCGGAATCCTACCCGCCGCTTCCGAAGCTGGCGACTGCGCGATGGAGGACGAAAACCGTCAGCGTCAGTGACAAAAATTGGCAGGCCCGCGGGTGATCCACCCCCTGCTTGGGCCGCCTGCCCTGGGAATCCCAGCGGTTGGGCGAAGTGTTCGGCCTGGCACTCTTCATGCTAAGAGTTCGCACGTCGTTCAACCCCCCTCTGCCCACTGCGGAGTTCCCAATCATGATGAACCGTCTCTTCCGGAAGAAGGGTGGCTTCACCCTCATCGAGCTGATGATCGTGGTCGCCATCATCGGCATCCTGGCCGCCATCGCCATCCCGAACTTCATCCGCTTCCAGGCGAAGTCGAAGCAGTCGGAGGCGAAGACGAACCTGAAGGCCATCTTCACGGCCCAGAAGGCGTACTTCGGTGAGAAGGACAAGTACCAGGTGAACTTCACGGTCATCGGCTTCGATCCCGAGGCCGGCAACCGCTACAGCTACGGCATGGCCGCGGGCTGCGCCGCCGCCGTCGACGCGACCCCCACGGCTCGTCGCGCTGGCGCCATCGATGGCTGCATCGGCCAGGACGCGCTGAAGTTCCCCACGGCGCCCCCCACCGCTGACGCCGTCAACGCGGTCGGCGTGATCCCGGACATCCCGACGTGCCCGAACTGCTACTTCAACGCCACGGCGATCGGCAACGTGGACAACGATCCCGAAGGTGACACGTGGGGCATCACGTCTGGCACCGAGGCGGGCCAGGCCACCCTCAACAACCCCTGCGGCATCGACGAGGACACCCCGAACGGCCTGAACCTGGTCGCGGGCGAGCCCTCCAACGCGTTCAACGACGTGAGCTGCGGCGGTTAATTCGCTGCTTGCCGTGCAAGCATGCCGGGCCCGCTTCATTTGATTCACCGAAGCGGCTCGACATGACACAATCAACGGGGCGCCCGGGCATTTCGGGCGTCCCGTTGTCGTTTCGTGAGGCCATGCGAAAGCTGCCCCTGCTGCGATTCGTTCCGGGACTGCTGCTGGTAGCCCTCCTGTCCGCGCCGCCCATTCCCCCGCGCAGGAAAGGTGGCGGCCCCCTGCTCCCACGCCCCGACCTGCTCAAGGCGCTGTTCACCGCGCAGAAGGGGCTGGTGACGGACTACTTCTGGATCCTCATGCTCAACCGCATTGGCAGCGCGGTGCGGCCGGAGGACTACCTCCACGTCTCCGACTACGCGGAGCTGGTGACGAACCTGGATCCGAAGTTCCGGCAGGCGTACCTCTACGGAGGCATCACCATCCCCGTCTACACGGGCAAGGGCGGCTACCTCAACACGGCGGAGTCCACGGCCCTGTTGCGCAAGGGCGTGGCGAACGTCCCGCACGACCAGCCGCTGACCTTCCAGCTCGCGTACAACCTGATGTTCTTCGAGCGGAAGTACAAGGAAGCCGCGGACCTCATCCAGGAGATGTCCCGGTGGGAGGGGGCCCCGCCCTACTTCGCCGCGCTCGCGACGCGGCTGTACGCACAGTCCGGTGACTTCGACGCGAGCATGTCGTTGACCCTGGCGCTGCGCGACAGCGCGGAGGACGAGGAGTCGCGCGCCTTCTACGAGCAGCGCATCCAGGAGATCCAGCAGGAGCGCGTGCTCCGGGGCATCGACGAGGCCATCGCCCGCTACCGCGCTCGCGAGGGACGCCTGCCCGACACGCTGCCCGCGCTGGTGACCGCGGGCGACCTGCGAATGATTCCCGCGGATCCGCTGGGCGGGGAGTTCTTCCTGGGCGAGGACGGCCGGGCCTACTCCAACGCCTCCAGGTTCCGGCTGGAGCTCATCCACGACGAGAAGGACGAAAGCGGCGAACGCATCCTGCCCAAGCCCCGGACGACCCAAGCGCCATGACGACACCCCATCCTGACGCCCCTCCCATCCTGGCCCAGGGGCTCGCCAAGACCTACAAGGTCGGCTTCTGGTTCAACCGCACCGTGCGCGCCCTGCAGTCGCTGGACCTCCAGGTGGGGTCCGGGCAGATCTATGGCCTGCTCGGCCCCAACGGCGCGGGCAAGTCCACCACCATCAAGATCCTGATGAACCTGGTGCGCCCCAGCAGCGGGGTCGCGCGCATCTTCGGCCAGCCCGTGGATGCGGCCTCCACCCGGCGGCTGGTGGGCTTCCTGCCGGAGAACCCCGCCCCGTACGAGTACCTCACGGGCCGGGAGTTCGTGACGCTGGCCGGACAGCTCGCGGGCCTGAGCGGCCAGGAGCTGGACGTGCGCGTCAAGGAGGTCCTGGGCTCGGTGGAGATGGCGGGCGCGGAGAAGCTGCAGATCCGCCGCTACTCCAAGGGCATGGTGCAGCGCGTGGCGCTGGCCCAGGCGCTGGTGAGCCGGCCGAAGTTGCTCATCCTGGATGAGCCGACGAGCGGGTTGGATCCGCTGGGCCGCCGCCAGATGCGCGACCTCATCCTGGCGGAGCGGGAGAAGGGCACCACGGTCCTCTTCTGCAGCCACATCATCCCGGACGTCGAGTCGCTGTGCGACCGGCTGGCGGTGCTGGTGGGCGGACGGCTGGTGCGCGAAGGCAGCGTCCGGGAGCTGGTGTCCGCGCAGGTGCCCACCGTGGAGGTCGTGGTGGAGGGCATGGCGCCGGACGCGGTGAAGGGGCTGGGCGTTCCCCTGGAGTCGCTCCAGGCACTCGATGGCCGCGTGCTGCTCCAGGTGTCGGACGTGGACACGCAGCGGCTCTTGAGCGGCGTGCTGGGCGCCGGGGGCCGCGTGAACCAGGTGCAGCCGGCGCGGTTCTCGCTGGAGCAGCTGTTCATGAACGCGCTCAAGGAGTCCGGACGCGCGTCCACCGTGGGCGGGGAGATCAATACATGAGCGCCTTCAGCGCGATGATGTGGAATGGCTTTCGCGAGGCGCGCCGCAACCGGGTGACGGTGGTGGTGGGCGTGTTCGCCGCGGTGGTGCTGCTGTCCTCCACGCTGGTGACGGAGGTGACGGTCACCACGTTCGACCGCGTGCTGACGGACTTCGGCCTGGGGATGATGAGCATCATCCTTGTCTTCCTGGCGGTGTTCCTGTCGAGCAGCCTGCTGAGCCGCGAAATCGAGCGGCGCACCATCTTCCTGGTGGTGAGCAAGCCCGTGTCCCGCACGCAGTTCCTGCTGGCGCGGCTGGCCGGCACCATGCTGACACTGGGCGCGCTGCTGGTGGCGATGACGCTCGTCTTCCTCAGTCAACTGCTGATGTTCCGCGCGGAGATCACCTCCACGCAGCTGCTGGCGAGCGCGGGGCTGTGGTTCGAGCTGCTGGTCATCAGCAGCGTGGGCATCCTCTTCTCCAGCTTCGCGGGCCCGGCGGTGTCGGCCATCGCCACCACGGGCCTGTACTTCACCGGGCACCTGACGGGCGACCTCTACGCCATCGCCAGCCGCTCGGAGAGCACGTTCATCCAGGTGCTGGGGAAAACCATCTATTACGCGCTGCCCAACCTGGAGCGGGTGAACTTCCGTCCGCAGGCCACGTACGCGCTGCCGGTGGACGCCAGCACCTTCCTGTCCGGCGCGGCCTACAGCGTCGCGTGGGCGGGCGTGCTCATCGCCCTGGCCACCGTCATCTTCGAGCGGCGCGACTTCCGCTGACGTGAGGCACGCTGTCCCCGGGCTTCAGGCCCGGGGCGTCGGCTCATCCAGCTCTTCGGTGAGGCCGTGCTTGGCCAGCCGGTAGCGGAAGGAGCGGAAGGACAGCCCCAGGAGCTCCGCGGCGCGCGTCTTCACCCCTTGCGCCTGCTTGAGCGCGGCCAGCAGGTGGCGCCGCTCGCTGTCGTCCAGGTGGCGCTCCAGGTTGAAGCCCGCCCCCATCGCGGGCTCGCCGGCCTCGCCGGAGCGGGCCTGGGGCTCCGCCTCGCCGCGCACCGTGGGCGGCAGCGTCGTGGGCCCCAGCAGGTCCGAGTCCGACAGCGTGGCCGCGCGCTCCACCATGTTCTGCAACTGGCGCACGTTGCCCGGGAACGCGTAGCGCTCCATCAGGGCCAGCGTCTCCGGGGCGAACCGCAGCCCCGGGCGGCCCAGCTCCTCCGCCAGGCGCGCCAGGAAGTGGGTCGCCAGCGGGGCGATGTCGTCCGGGCGCTCGCGCAGGGCGGGCAGCTCCAGGGTGATGACGTTGAGCCGGTAGAAGAGGTCCTCCCGGAAGCGCCCCGCCTTCACCTCCGCCTCCAGCCGGCGGTTGGTGGCGGCGATGACGCGCGCGTGGAAGGGGATCTCCGCCGCGCTGCCCACGGGCTTCACCTTGCGCTCCTGCAACACGCGCAAGAGCTTCACCTGCGTGGACAGGGGCATCTCCCCCACTTCGTCCAGCATCACCGTGCCCTCGCCCGCGGACACCAGCAGGCCCGGACGTTCGTGCGTGGCGCCGGTGAAGGAGCCCTTCATGTGGCCGAACAGCTCGCTCTCCAGCACGCCCTCGTTGAGGGCGCCGCAGTTGAAGGGCAGGAAGGGCTGGGCGGCGCGCTGGCCGCGCAGGTGGATGGCCCGGGCCACCAGCTCCTTGCCGGTGCCGCTCTCCCCTGTCACCAGCACCGTGCTGCGCCCCGGGGCCACCTTCTCCACCAGGTGCCACAGCGCGCGCATGCGGGGGCTGGAGCCCACCATCAACCCGCCCAGGCCCGGCAGGAGCCGCTCCTTCAGCGTGCTGTTCTCCTGGCGCAGCGCGCGCTTCTCCAGCGCCTTGTGCACCAGCTGCCGCAGCTCCTCGTTGTCGAAGGGCTTGCAGATGTAGTCGTAGGCACCCTCGCGCATGGCCTCCACCGCGGAGGAGGGCGTACCGAAGGCGGTGATGAGCACCACCTCCGGCGGCTCCTTGCGCGCGCGCGCCGCCCGCAGCACGTCCAGCCCGCTGCCGCCGGGGCCCAGCTTCATGTCGGAGATGACCAGGTCCACGGAGTCCCGGGCCAGCACCTCGCAGGCGGCCGCCACCGTGGGCACGCTCGTCACCGCGTAGCCGTCCCGCACGAGCAGGATTTCGAGGTACTCGCGCATGGACAGCTCGTCGTCCACCACCAGCACCTGGCCGCGCGGGCCCCCCTCATGGAGCGCGCTCACAGCGGCAGCCCCACCAGGAACTCGGTGCCTTCGGCCGGGTGCGACGTCACTCGGATGGTGCCGCCGTGCGCGCGGATGAGGGAGTGCGCGGTGGACAGGCCCAGCCCGGTGCCACCGCTCCGCGTGGTGAAGAACGGTTCGAACAGGTGTCCCATCATCTCCTCCGTGATGCTGCCGGCCGAATCCCAGACCCGAATCTGCGCTTCCTCGTCCACCCGTGCCAGGGCCACGCGCACCGTGCCCCGCGCCCCCGCCGCCTGACAGCCGTTGCGCACCAGGTTGATGAGCACCTGGCGCAGCTGATCCGGATCCACCGGCGCCGTCAGCGGCTGGGGCACCCGCACCTCCAGGGTCACCTCGCGCGTGAGGGGGTCCGCGCGCAGCATGTCCACCGTCTCCGACACCAGCGTGTCCAGGGCCACCGGGCGGCGCTGCGGCTGGGGCGGGCGGGCAAAGCGCAGGAAGTCCTCCACCAGCCGCGCCAGCCGGTCCGACTCGCGCGTGAGGATGCCGGTGAGCCGCTGCACCACCGCGTCCTGCGACTGCTCCTGGGCCAGGAGCTGCGCGGAGCCGCGCATGGAGGCCAGCGGGTTGCGCAGCTCGTGCGCGAGCTGCGCGGAGAGCGTGCCCAGGCTGGCCAGCCGGTCCGTGCGCTTCAGGTCTTCCTCCATGCGCCGCAGCTCGGTGAGGTCCTGGAAGACGATGAGCAGCGCGCCCGCCTCCCCCTCCAGGGGTGACACCGACAGGCCCAGCACCCTCTTGCCGCCCGGCGTCTGCACGGGCAGCTCGCTGCGGATGGAGCGCGGCGCCAGCGCGGACACGCCCGGCAGCAGCTTCTCCAGGGGCTGCCCCACGCATGCGCGGGCGTCCTCCTGGAGGATGCCGCTGCCCGCGGTGTTGAGGAAGGTGACGCGCCGGTGGATGTCGCAGGTGACGAGCCCCGACGGCATGGAGGACAGGATGAGCTGCTGGAGCCGCCCCAGCCGGCGCAGGTCCGCCTCGCTCTGGGACAGCGCGCCGCCGGTGGCGGACAGCTGGCGCGACAGGTAGCCGGACAGGACGGCGATGAGCACCAGCGCCAGCGCGTTGCTGCCCAGCACGAAGAGCACCCGCGAGGGCGACGCCATGATGCTGCCCGCGGGCGTGGTGAGCCCCATCACCAGCAAGAGCGCGGTGAAGGCGAACGTGGACACGGCCGCGGCCACCAGCGCGCCGCGCCAGTCCAGCACCACCGCCGCGCCAATGACGGCCAGGCTGTAGAGGAACGTGAGCGGGGAGTCCGCGCCGCCGCTCAGGTAGACGAGCCCGGTGGCGATGAGCACGTCGCCCACCACCTGCACCGTGGCGTCCAGGCGCCCGGCCGTGCCCCGGCGCAGCCGCAGGCCCGTCACCACGGTGAGGAGATAGGCGCCCGCGATGACCGCGAACGACAGCGAGTCCGCGCGGCTGGGCTCCTGCACGGGCTGGGTCACCAGCCGCACCACCGTCACGATGAGCGACAGGCTCGCCGCCACGGTGCGGAACAACACCAGCCACACCAGGCGCGAGCGCAGCCCCGGGGCCACGCTTCGCGCCGTGCTTCCTGACACCGCGTTACTTGATCGCGCCGGCAAGCGAGAAGATGGGCAGGTACATGGCGATGAGGAAGCCGCCGACCACGCCGCCGAGGAACACCATCAGGATGGGTTCGATCATCGACGTCAGCGCGCCGATGGCCGTGTCCACTTCGTCATCGTAGAAGTCGGCGATCTTGTTGAGCATGGTGTCCATGGCGCCCGTCGCCTCACCGACGCCAATCATCTGCACCACCATGGACGGGAACACCTTGGTCTCCAGGAGCGGACCCGCGATGTTCTTGCCCTCGGCGATCTTCCCGCGGACGTAATAGATGGCCTCTTCCACCGTGCGGTTGCCGGCCGTCTTCGCCGTCACGTCCAGCGCGTCCAGGATGGGCACGCCGGAGGAGATCATCGTGCCCAGCGTGCGCGTGAAGCGCGCCACGGCCACCTTGCGCAGCACGTCGCCGAACAGGGGCAGCTTGAGGAAGGTCTTATCCCAGAACTTGCGGCCCCTGGGCTGGCGGTAGCTCCAGGTGAAGGCGAAGACGACCGCCGCGATGGCCACGACGGTGTGGAGGAAGTACGCCTGGGCGAACTTCGACATGTCCACGACGACCTGCGTGGGGCCCGGCAGCGCGGAGCCGAAGTCCGAGAACATCTTCTCGAAGACGGGCGTCACCTTGAGCAGCAGCAGCGCCGTCACGCCGATGGCCACCAGGATGACCACCGTCGGGTAGGTCATGGCGCCCTTGACCTTCGCCTTGAGCTTCTCGTTCTTCTCACGGTAGGCGGCGAGCCGGTTGAGGATGGTGTCGAGGATACCGCCCACCTCGCCCGCGGCGCACAGCTGCACGTAGAGCTCGTCGAAGACCTTGGGGTGCTCCTTCAGCGCGTCCGCGAAGGTGCTGCCCTGCTCCACCTTGCTCTTGATGGCGAACACCACCTTCTTGAAGGCGGGGTTGTCCATCTGGCTGGCGAGGATGTCCAAGCACTGCACCAGCGGCAGGCCCGCGTCGATCATCGTCGCGAACTGACGGGTGAAGATGAGGATGTCCTTGCCCGTCACGCCGCCCATGCCGGGCAGGGAGATCTCCCCGTCGAGCGCGCTCTTCTTGCGCACCTTCGTCGGGTTGAGGCCCAGGGACTTCAGGCGCGCGTTGACGGCCTCGATGTCCGAGGCCTCCATCTCGCCCTTCTTGCTCTCCCCGCTCTTGGTCTTCGCCTCCCAGAGGAACTGGGCCGTGTTCTTCTTGGACGCTGTCGCCTTCTGCTGCACTGCTGGTGCTGCCATGACGGGACCTCCGGGGAGGGCGAGGAGTCTAACCTGTGATTTTCATGCCCCAAAACTAACGGGCACCCGCTCCCCCGGCCGGCCGCTGGGCTCCACCCGGTCCACCGCCCGTGGCGAGGATGTTGCGCAGCTCCTCCGGGTCGGAAGAACGGCCGAAGGCCTCGTCCTGGGAGATGACCCGGCGCGCCAGAAGGGCGGCCAGCGCCTGGTTGAACGTCTGCATGCCGTACTTCGCCTGACCCACCTGCATGGACGAGTAGATCTGGTGGACCTTGTCCTCGCGGATGAGGTTCCGGATGGCGGGGTTGGGCACCATGACCTCCAGGGCCAGCACGCGGCCCGGAGCGCCCTGCTTGGCGACGAGCGCCTGGCTCATCACGCCTTCCAGCACGAAGGACAGCTGGGCGCGCACCTGGGGCTGCTGGTACGGGGGGAAGACGTCCAGGATGCGGTTGATGGTCTGCACCGCGCTGTTGGTGTGCAGCGTCGCGTAGCAGATGTGGCCTGTCTCCGCGATGGTGAGCGCCGCTTCGATGGTCTCCAGGTCGCGCAACTCGCCGACGAGCACCACGTCCGGGTCCTGGCGGAGGATGTACTTGAGGGCCGTCTTGAAGTTGCGCGTGTCCGCACCGACCTCGCGCTGGTTCACCAGGCAGTTCTTGTGCGGGTGCAGGTACTCGATGGGGTCCTCGATGGTCATGATGTGCTCATGACGCTCGGTGTTGATCTTGTCGATCATCGAGGCCAGCGTGGTGGACTTGCCGGAGCCCGTGGGGCCCGTCACCAGGATGAGGCCGCGCGGCTTCTTCACCAGCTCCGCCACCACCGGCGGCAGGCCCAGCTCCTGGAACGTCAAAATCTTGAAGGGAATCGTACGGAACGCACCGGCGACGGCGCCGCGCTGCATGAAGATGTTCGCGCGGAAGCGCGACAGGCCCTTCACGCCGAACGACAGGTCCAGCTCGTTCTCCTCCTCGAACTTGTGCTTCTGGGCGTCCGTGAGGATGGAGTAGCAGAGCTGCTTGGTCTCCACGGGCGTGAGCGGCGCCGTCTTGAGCGGGACGAGCTCACCGTCCACGCGGAGCTGCGGCGGCGAGCCGGTGGTGATGTGGAGGTCGGAAGAGCCCTTCTCGACCATCGCCTTGAGGAGCTGGTGCAGGTTGGCCACGGATGCGTGTCCTGTCGGGGGATGAAGTGTGGTGGAGGAAGGGGGTGACTAGAAGCGGTCCGGCGCGGTGTTGCCCACGACCTCTTCGAGCGTGGTCATGCCGTCCATGAGCTTCTTGAGCGCGCTCATGCGCAGGCTGCTCATGCCCAGGCGGATGGCCTCCTGCTTGAGCTCCGCGGCGGAGGCGCCGTTGATGACCAGCTCCTTGAGGCCGTCCCAGAAGGGCATGACCTCGTAGATGGCCACGCGGCCGCGGTAGCCGCGGTCGTTGCACTCGCGGCAGCCGACCTTCTCGTACATGGTGAAGGTGCCCATCTTGTCCGGCGGGATGCCCGCGTCGATGAGGGCCTGCTCGTCCACCTTCTCCGCGGGGCGCTTGCACGCGGGGCACAGCCGGCGCGCCAGACGCTGGGCGAGGATGAGGTTGAGCGACGCCGTCACGAGGAACGGCTCGATGCCCATGTTGAGCAGACGGCTGACCGTGCCCGGGGCGTCGTTGGTGTGCAGCGTGGAGAGCACCAGGTGGCCCGTGAGCGCCGCCTTCACGCCGATTTCCGCCGTCTCGAAGTCGCGGATCTCACCGATCATGATGATGTCGGGGTCCTGGCGGAGGAAGGAGCGCAGGCCGGCCGCGAAGTTCAGGCCGATGTCTTCATGCATCTGCACCTGGTTGATGCCGGCGAAGTTGAACTCGACCGGGTCCTCCGCGGTGCAGATGTTGGTGCCCACGTCGTTGAGGCTGGAGAGCGCGGAGTACAGCGTCGTCGTCTTGCCGGAGCCCGTGGGACCCGTCACCAGCACCATGCCGTAGGGCCGGTCGATGGCCTCCTTGAACCAGGCCAGGGGCTGCGCGTCGAAGCCCAGCTTCGTCATGTCCAGCTGCAGGTTGCTCTTGTCGAGCAAGCGCATCACGACCTTCTCGCCGAAGAGCGTGGGGCACACGCTCACGCGGAAGTCCATCTCCTTGCCGCCGCCGATCTTGATCTTGATGCGGCCGTCCTGCGGCAGGCGCCGTTCGGAGATGTCCAGCGACGCCATGATCTTGAGACGGCTGGTGATGGCGTTGCGCAGCTTCATGGGCGGGCGCATCACCTCGTACATCACGCCGTCGATGCGGAAGCGGACCCGGAAATCCTTCTCGTACGGCTCGATGTGGATGTCGGACGCGCGCTTCTTGATGGCGTCCATGAGGATGAGGTTCACCAGCTTGACCACGGGCGCGTCATCCGCGGCCCTGGCCATCTCATCCACGTTCTCCTGCTCCTCCTTGGCGACTTCAATGTCGTCGCCCACGTCGCCGACGATGTCCTCCAGCGAGGGGCCCTTCTCCGCGTAGTAGCGCTCAATCGATTCGCGGATGGAGATTTCGGACGCGACGACGGCTTCGATGTTGTAGCCGGTGAGGAACTTCAGGTCGTCCACCGCGAAGATGTTGGACGGGTCGCACATGGCCACGATGAGGGACGGGCCCGCGCGGTTGACCGGGATCACCAGGTGCTTCTCGGCCACTTCCTTGGGCACGAGCTTGATGATGTCCGGATCAATGTCGAAGTCCTTCAGGTTGATGGCCGGGACGCCGTACTGCTTCGACAGGAAGTCGGTGAGCTTCGACTCCTCGATGGCGCCCGTCTTGATGAGCGCCGTGCCGATGCGCGCACCACTCTTCTGCTGCTCCTCCTGCGCCTTGCGGAGTTGCTGGACGGAGATGAGATTCTCGCGCACCAGCAATTCACCGAGTCGACCGGACATTTCTGGGATGCCTCTTTGAGCGTGAGGAGGGAACAGCCAGAGCCCCGGCTGTCAGCGGGACCCGCGGGGGGAAATGAGCCCGTGCGGCAGGGGCCTGAAGCCCTGGCACGGATCCTCCCGGATTAGAGGAAACCGATGCGCGGCCTGTCAAGGCGCCCTGGCGTGCTCCCTTGCTGTCCGGCGCCCCCTTCCAGAGGGCGCTACAGGCCCTACCCGTCGCCGCGGGCCATCACTGTGCGCGCGGCTTCCACGTCGCGTTTGATTTGACCCACCAACTCGGCGGCGGAGCCGAAGCGCTGCTCGGGCCGCAGCCGCTCCAGGAACTGCACCCGCAGCTCCTTGCCGTAGAGGTCGCCGGAGAAGTCCAGGAGGTGCGCCTCGATGGTGACCTCCGTGCCACCAAAGGTGGGCTTCACGCCGATGTTGGCCGCCCCCGGCCGCCAGGGCCCTTCGGCCTCCGCCAGGAGGCGCACGCGGATGGCGTACACGCCGGGCGCGGGTCGCAATTCGTTCTGCGTGTCCACGTTGGCGGTGGGAAAGCCGATGGTGCGTCCCCGACCCGCGCCGGACACCACCGTGCCGTCCAGGTCGAACGGGCGGCCGAGCAGGCGCCTGGCCGCGCCCACCCTGCCCTCCAGGATGTACTCGCGGATCCGCGACGAGGACGCGACGACGCCGTCCACGTTCACCGGCTGCACGACGTGCACCTGCGCGCCCCGCTTCGCCGCGGCGTCGCGCAGCGTGGTGACGGTGCCGGCGCGCTGGGCGCCATAGGTGTAGTCGCTGCCCACGACGACGTGGCCCACTCCCAGGGTGTCGAAGAGGGCGGCCTCGAAGTCCTGCGGCGTGGAGCGCGCGTAGTCGCGGGTGAAGGACTGCACCACCACGTGGGACAGGCCGCACGCGGCGAGCAGCTCCAGCTTGCGCGGCAGGAGCGTAATCAGCTTGGGGGCCAGGTCCGGCTGGAGCACCTTGCCCGGGTGGGGCTGGAAGGTGAGCGCGTTCGCGGGGGCGTGGCGAAGCGCCTCCGCGAAGAGGGCCTGGTGGCCCACGTGCACGCCGTCGAAGTTGCCCAGCGCGAGGGCCTGCCCCTGAAGCTGGCGGCCCGCCTCGGACACGGACTGGAAGACCTTCATGGCCCTTCCCTATAGCACCCCGCGCGCTTTTGCCCTGGCCAACCCACGCGGCTCCATGGTTAGAGGCCCCCCGTTCCCGCCATGCGCCCTGCCCTGCTCCCTGATCCGGTCGGCCTCAAGTTCGTCCCCCTGGAAGCGCCCCCGGACTGGGACGCGGAGTTCGGCTTCACGGGCCCATTGGAGCTGGAGATCGGCTCCGGGGCGGGCGGGCACGCGCTGGAGTACTGCCGCCGCAACCCCGGCGTGCGCTTCGTGGCCTTCGAGTGGCGCAAGAAGTACGCGCGCGACACGCAGATGCGCGCGGAGAAGGCGGGCATGAAGAACCTGCGCGTCATCGAATCCGACGCGCGCTTCGTGGTGCCGCGCATCTTCGCCCCCGGGTCGCTGGACGTCATCCACCTGCAGTTCCCCGACCCGTGGTGGAAGCGCTCGCACGCCAAGCGGGCGGTCGTGCAGCCCGACTTCGCGAAGGTGATGCTGGGGCTGCTCAAGCCCGGCGGCCGCTTCGACATGCGCACCGACGTGCAGGACCGCGCGGTGGCCATGCTCGAAATCCTGGAGGCGGCGGGCTTCCACAATCCGCTGGGCGCCGGGGTGTTCCACCCGTACGACCCGGAGGAGGTGCCCTCCACCCGCGAGCGGCGCTACCTGGCGTCCGGAGAGCCCGTGTACCGCGCACGCCTGGTGAAACCCGCGTCCTAGTTCCGCCGGCGCCTGTCAGGCCCTGGACGCCCGGCGGCTTCGTGTCCCTGGGGTGCCCGCGAGGGCCCTTGGCAGCGCCCCTCACCCGGAGGAGAATCCACCCAAGGGGTTCCCGCTCCGGGGAGCACTCGCGACGTTGGCCACGACCGCAGCCTGTTGGGGGATGGGCGCCTCATGCCGGAAGCCGAAAGGAAACGGATGCCGGAGGGCGTGCGCAGGAGCGGACCCGGCAACGACTTCTCCGGGCGCACCGTGCTCATCGTGGACGATGATCCGGCGCAGATCCGCCACGTGCGCGAGGGCCTGGCCCCGCACGGTTACATCTTCAAGGAAGCGCTGGATGGGGCGCAGGCGCTGTCCGCCATCCGCGCGGGCCGGCCGGACCTCATCGTGATGGACGTGGAGATGCCGGGCCTGGGCGGCGTGGAGGTGTGCCGCATCGTCAAGGCGAACGCGGGCGAGGGCGGCTTCGGCTTCATCCCCGTCATCCTGATGACGGCCCGGCAGGCGGCGGGCAAGGTGGAGGGGCTGGAGCTGGGCGCGGACGACTACCTGGTGAAGCCGTTCGACATGCTGGAATTGGGCGCGCGCGTGAAATCCATGCTGCGGCTCAAGGCGCTGCAGGACGCGCTCCTTGAGAAGAACCGCGAGTTGGAGTGGGCCAACCGCGAGCTGGACCGCCGCCGGCAGGAGCTGCTCGCGCTCAGCCGCACGGACGCGCTCACGGGCCTGTACAACCGGCGCTATTTCGAGGAGCGGCTGAGCGAGGAGTTCATGCGCTCGCGCCGCTACCGCTCCCCCCTGTCGCTGGTGATGCTGGACATCGACCACTTCAAGCGCATCAACGACACGTTCGGCCACCCCTTCGGGGACGAGGTGCTGCGCGCGGTGGCGCACACGGCGCGTGCGACGCTGCGGGAGGTGGACCTTTTGGCCCGCTACGGCGGTGAGGAGTTCATTGCCCTCCTGCCGGAGGCGGCCCCCCAGGACGCGCTGCGGGCGTGCGAGCGGGTGCGCGAGGCCATCGAGCGGCTGGAGCTGACGTGGAAGGGCCCGGACGGAATGTCGCAGGAGGTGAAGCTGACCGCGTCGCTGGGCGTGGCGACGGTGCCCGCGGACGACCTGCCGGGCACGGAGGCCCTGCTGCGCGCGGCGGACGCGAGCCTGTATTCCGCCAAGGGAACGGGGCGAAACCGCGTCCACCAGCACGCGGCGTGACACACCTCCCGCTTCCCCACGGCGGCGGTTTGACCTAAATCGGAGGCCTCATGCGCCCGCTCGCGATGACGACCTGGCTGCTGTTCGCCCTCCTCTCCCTGGGCGGCTGCAGCCGGCTGCAGCCGGACACCCCCGTGGGGGCCTACCAGACGTTCCACCGGCACGTGCAGCGCGGAGAGCTGCCCAAGGCGTACGCTGGGTTGTCACAACAGACCCAGCAGGTCCTGAAGACGCGGGCGCAGGAGGTCAGCGACGCGTCGGGGGGCATGGTGAAGCCGGAGCCGCTCCCGCTGTTCTTCGCGAATGTCCCGGTGCCGCCGGATGTTCAGGAGGTTTCGCTGCTCCGGCAGGAGGGCGACGTGGCGACCTTGGTGGTGCGCTCGGCGGGAAGGTCGGGCGAGGTCCGGATGGTGAGGGAACCGTCCGGGTGGAAGGTGGACTTTTCAGCATCCCCCCAGCCGTGAGCCCGGGCATGCCCGGGCCCCGCGCATCAGGTAACGTACAACCGTGAACGACAGGAAGACACGGCGGGTGCTCCCCGCAGTCGAAGTCATCCGCAGGCCGGGCTCCACGCCCGGCGGCCCGGTGACGCCGTCCTCGACTGCCCCCACCCCCTCCCCCACGCCGAGGCCCACGCCCCGGCCCACGCCGGTGGCGCCGTCCGCCCCGGTGGCCCCCCCCAGCGCGGAAGGCGCTCCCCGCGCGGCGACGCCGGCCCCCCGTCCCACGCCGGGCGTGTCGCCCGCGCCCCGGCCGAGCGGCCTTTCCCCCTCGCCCCGGCCGGCCGCGTCCGTGGCCCCGTCCGCTCCCCCTCCCCGCCCGGCTCCGGGCCCGGTGGGGACGGCGGGCACGACAGGCTCGGCGCCGACGGCCTCCTCCGTGCCTCCCCGGCCGTCCGGTCCGCCGGCGCCGGGCTTCACGCCAGGGGCCTCGGCGCGTCCGCCTCCCCGGGGTCCCGGGATGGGCGGGCCTCCGCGCGCGGGTGGGCCTCCGGGCCGCTTCGCGCCGCGCCCCAGCACGCCGCGCCCGCCGCCCACGCCGGAGCAGATCCTGGCGCTGGCCACGCGCGAGCACGTGCCGGCGCGCATCGCCAAGGGTGAGCTGGAAGGGAAGATGAAGGCGCGCATCTGGCGCAAGCTGCACGCCGAGGAGGCGAAGCGCTTCGACCAGGTCTACGAGCTGATGGGCCAGACGCCGGGCCTGTCGCTGGGAGACGCGTTCGGCATCCTCCAGAGCGGCCTCACCGTGCAGGAGTTCATGGCGCGCAAGGAGCGCAGCCAGCGCAAGGCGGCCATCAAGCAGGCGCGCGGCCAGGTGGACAACGCGCTCGTCGCGGACTTCCTGGGCGCCTTCATCGAGCAGAAGACCGAGCTGTCCGTCGTACTGGCGGAGCGGTCGCTCCTGGACACGCTGCTGGCGGAGGAGGCCATCGCCTTCACCTTCGAGCGCACGGGCCGGCTGGAGAAGCTCCAGGTGGTGCTCATCGCGCGCAGGGGTGACTGGGAGCGGCTGATGCCGAACCTGGAGCGCGACGCGAAGCTCACGCAGAAGCCGGCGCAGGTGGCGCGGCAGCCGGACAAGCGCCCCTATTCGGACCCCCGGCCGTTCCTGCCGCACATCGGGCAGACGGTGAAGCTGGTGCTGCGCAACGGCATCACGGTGGAGGCGCCGCTCCTGCGCGTGGGCCGCTTCGACGTGCTGCTGGGTGAGCCCGGGCACGAGCTGTTCATCCCGCTGCACGCGCTCCTGCGCTTCGAGGCGCCCCCGGCCCCCGCCGAGGATGCCTCCGACGACGCGGCCGGCTCAAAGCCCGACGCCGAGGGCTGAAAGCGGCTCGCGGTGGCGTTACTTCCGGGCGGCCCTGCCTTCATTGGCGGGCCGCCCGTGTCCTTCCTCCCCCTGGAGACTTCATCCATGCGCGTCTTCTTCTCCCGCATCATCAAGCCCTGGCTCGCGCTCACCGCGGCGGCGGTCCTCGCGGGGGCGTCACAGCAGGCGTGCACGAAGGAGTCCTCCGCGAAGGAGCCGGGCGCGCCCGCCGCGCAGGAGGTGGGACGGCGGGAGAACGGCGTGCACGTGGTGGAGCTGGCCGTCACGGAGAAGGGCTACGAGCCGTCGCCGGTGCAGCTCAAGAAGGGCGAGCCGGTGAAGCTGGTGGTGACGCGCAAGACGGACCTGACGTGCGCCACCGAGCTCGTGATGGACGAGTACAAAATCGACACGAAGCTGCCCCTGAACACGCCGGTGGACATCACCTTCACGCCCAACCAGTCCGGGACGCTGAAGTACGGCTGCGCGATGGGGAAGATGATCGCCGGCACGTTCGTGGTGGATTGAGCGCGGGCGCCCGTTAACTGGCGATGTCCGCCCGGGCGGGTAGGCTCACCCGCCTGCATGGGCAGCTCGGAGCTCTTCACCCGGCACGTCTTCCTGGACCTCGAAACGACGGGGCTCGACCCCCGCGTGGACGAGGTCATCGAGGTGGGCTGCCTCTTCTTCGAGCACGGCCGGGAGGTGGACCGCTTCTCCCGGCTGTATTCGGCCTCGCGCCCGCTCAACCTCACCATCCGCCGGCTCACCGGCCTCTCCGACGCGCAGCTCTCCGGACAGCCCCGCTTCGACGCGGAGCGCGCCCAGCTGCGGGAGCGGCTCAAGGGCTGGACGGTGGTGGCGCACAACGCCCCCTTCGAGAAGGGCTTCCTGCCGGACGTGCTCGGCGGCGTGCCGGTGCTCGACTCGTGCGAGCTGATGCACTACCTGCACCCGGAGCTGCCCAGCCACTCGCTGGAGTCGCTGATGCGGTGGGCGAAGCTGGGCTCGCAGCAGCCGCACCGGGCGCTCCACGACTGCGTGGCGGTGCACGCGGTGCTGGTGCACGCGCTGGATGGCTGCGTGCGCGACGGGCGCGCGGAGGACGTGGCGGACCTGTTGTCCACGATGGACCCCCGGGCCCGCGCGGCGCTGGGGCCCACGCCGCTGCTGGATGCGCTTTCCGAAGAGGACGCTCGCGACCTGGCGATGGACGCGGAGGCGCGCCCGCTCTTGGAGCTGCTCTCGCGGCTGTGGGAGGCGTGCCGGGCCACGCCGGTGCCTCTGAGCCTGGAGACGACGGGCGGCTTCTTGCGCGCGCGGCCGGAGCGCAAGCGCGCGAATGGCGGCAGGCCTCCCCCGGAACCCGAGCTGGACGCGACGCCGCTGCCGGTGCGGCCGGAAGAGGTGGCCCAGGTACTGGGGCCCGGCGGCGCGCTGGAGCGGGGCGGCGGGTTCCTGTCGCGGCCCGCGCAGCTGGAGATGGCGCAGGCGGTGGCGCGCACGCTGTCGGACGGCGGGCAGGTGGCGGTGGAGGCCGGCACGGGCACGGGCAAGTCGCTGGCGTACCTCACGCCCGCGGCGCTGTTCGCCGCGCGCAACGGGCTGAAGGTGGGCGTGGCGCCGCACACGAAGACGCTCCAGGACCAGCTCCTGGAGAAGGACCTGCCCCGGCTGCACCAGGCCACGGGCGGCGCGTTCGGCTACGCGTTGCTCAAGGGCCAGACGAACTACCTGTGCCGCCGCCGCGCGCTGGAGGCCACGCGCGTGGAGCCGGGGATGAACCACACGGCACGAGCGCCCCGGGCCTACGTGCGCGCGTACCTGCGCCGCAGCGTGGACGGGGACCTGGACCGGCTGAGCCACTGGTTCCGCGAGCGCTTCCCGGGCATGCACGGGCTGGTGCCGGCGGTGCGCTCCGAGGCGGCGACGACGCTGGGCGAGCGGTGCCCGCATCACCACAAGTGCTTCTACCACTCGGCGGTGGCGCAGGCGCGCGAGGCGGACGTGCTGGTCATCAACCAGTCGCTCGCGTTCGCGTGGCCCGCGCGCTACGGGCGTCTGGACCACCTGGTGCTGGACGAGGCGCACGAGCTGGAGGACGTGGCCACCACCGCGCTCACGGTGGAGCTGTCCGACCTGGCCTTCCTGCGCCTCACGGAGCGGCTGCACGGACGCGACGGGCGCCGGGGCCTCTTCGCGGAATTGCGCCGGGCGCTCGCGGCCACGCGCCGGGACGAGTCCCGCGTGCTGATGTCCGAGGTGGACGACGCCCTGCGCACGCTGCTCCAGGAGGCGCGCGCGCTGGGCGAACAGGTGACGGCCCTGTGCGAGCCCGCGGCGGCCATGCCCGGCGAGGACGCGGACGACGCGGCCTACGCGCCGGAGCTGCGGGTGACGGACGCGGTGCGCGCCCTGCCCGCCTGGGAGCCCGTGCGCGAGGGACTGGTGGCGGTGCGCACGGCGCTGCAACGCGTGCACACGCTGCTGTCCGTGCGGGTGCTGGCGGCGCTGCCGGAGCTGGCGGTGAAGCAGCCTTCGCTGGAGCGGGAGCTGGCCGGGGCCACCACGGAGCTGGGCGAGCTGTCGGTGCTGGCTGGTGAGCTGGCCGGTGAGCCGGATGCGAAGCGCTGCTATGCGGCGCGGGCGGAGCCTCGGAAGCAGCGCTGGAGCGTGGGCGCGCAGCCGGTGGACGTGTCCGAGTCCGTGGCGAAGGACTTCGCCGCGAACAAGCGCGCGCTGGTGATGGCTTCCGCCACGCTGGGCACGGGTGACGGTGTTCCCTTCGTGTTGAAGCGGCTGGGGCTCAGGCCGCCCATCCTGCGCGCGCCCTCGCCGTTCCACCTGGGACAGCAGGCGCTGGTGGTGCTGGTGACGGACGCGCCGCGCGCGCACGAGGAGCCGTTCATCGACTGGGCCTCCGGGCGCATCTCCGGGCTGGCGCAGGTGATGGGCGGCCGGGTGCTGGGCCTGTTCGCGTCCACGCGGCGGCTGGAGCGCGTGTCGCGAGAGGTGCAGGCGCGGCTGGAGCCGCACGGCATCGAGGTGCTGCGCCAGTCGCGCGGCCACGGCCGTTCGCTGGCGGCGCGGCAGGAGCGCGACACGGGCACGGTGCTGCTGGGTACCAAGAGCTTCTGGCAGGGCGTGGACATCCCCGGGCGCGGCGTGGGGTGTGTCTTCATCGACAAGCTGCCCCTGGAGCCAGCGTCACGGCCGCTGGTGGCCGCGCGCGAGGAGCCGCTGGCGAAGGCGGGCAACGAGTACCTGGGCTTCCTCCAGTACCGGCTGCCGCGCGCGCTGCTGCTGCTGCGCCAGGGTGTCGGGCGGCTCATCCGCTCCACCACGGACCGGGGCATCGTCGTGGTGGCGGACCCCGGACACGCGAGCTACCGGCCGCTGCTGCTCCAGGCGCTCGCGGGCTACCGGGTGGTCGCGCTGCCTTGGGCGCAGGCGCGGCTGCTGCTGCACTCCGAGCTGATGCAGATGGGGCTCACCGCGGACACCGCGCGGGTGTGAGCCCCCAGCCCCTTCCCTACCGCGCCAGCCGCTCGCGGTAGCGCGCCTCCAGGGCGGACAGTTCGTCCACCCAGGGGCCCGTGGCGCCGCTCGTCTTCGCCTGCGCCAGGGCCTCCGACAGCGCGCGCGCGTCCTCGGTCTGCTGCGCGCGCAGCCGCTGGGTCATGTCCCGCGCGGCCTCGAAGACGTCCTGCAGCTCATCGCCTTCGCGCAGGCCGTGCTGCGGCGGGTTCAGCTGGCCTTCGGCCACCTCGCGCATCATGCGCTTGATGCGGAACAGCGGGCCCGCCATCCGGTGCGTCACCACGATGGTCGCCAGCGCCACCACCGCGATGAACGTCACCAGGCAGCCGCCCAGCACCCACCACGTCAGCTGCTGGTGGCGCTCCAGCTCCGCGCGCTGCGCGACGATGGCCGTGCGCTCCGCCTCGTACTTGGCGTCGATGGCCTGCGCCTGCTCGCGGAACTGCTTCTCGAACGCCGGGTCGTTCATGTGGGCCATCAGCTCGTTGGAGAGCGTGGCTCCGGACAACTCGCGGCTCACCTCCGCCGCGGCCGAGCGGGCGTCCACCGCCGTCGCCGTCTCGTGCATCAGCGAGTTCGCCGCGCGCACCAGGAAGATGCCCAGGAGCGCCGCCATCACCAGCGTCACACCGACGATGTACGCGGTGAGCTTCAGCTGGAAGGGCGCGTCGAGCAGGAAGTTGCGCCAGCGGCGCTTCGTCGTCGGGGCCTGGGCCGTGGTCGTCGTCATGTCTCGCTGCTCCAGTCGAAGGTCGCGGCGGCTTCCTCGATGGCTCGGGGGATCAGGGCCTTCAACAGGTCCGCGGGCGGAGCTCCCGCGGCGTTCACTTCCACCTGTCCCATCAGGGACTGCTCCGGGTACGTCATGCACAAGAGTGCCAGGCGCAGGCCTCCACTGTCCGTCTTCTGGATCTCCGCCGTGATGCGGTAGCCGTGCACGCCCAGCTTCTTGAGCGCGCCCTTCGCCGCGGCCTTCGACTCCTTCTCCGGCGCCATCTGCGCGCCCCGGCGCACCAGCTTGGAACGAAGCCGCGCCTCCGTCACCTTCACGAGCTCCGCGGGCACGCTGCCCGTCTTGTCCTTCAGCGCGTCCAGCGACAGGTAGAAGCGCGGCCGGCGCGCCTGGTACGCCTTGATGGCCTTGATGGACTCCGCCACCGCCGCCTGCACCGTGGCGTCCGCCTCTCCCTGCACCGACTGGAGGCAGTCGAGCCCCTTGGGCTCCAGGAGCGCGCCCAGCCCCTTGGCCACCGCCGCGCGCACCAGCTCGCTCGGGTCCTTGAGGCCGCCGCACAGCGGCGTCACCGCTTCTGGATCCTCGGTGGCGCCCAACACCAGCGCGGCTTGTGAGCGTGCACGCGGATCCCTTCCCTTTTCCAGCTGACGACCCAGGAAGGTGATGCGCGTGTCTCCCTGCGCCAGCGCAGCGCTCGGCAGCAGGAAGAAGATGAGCAGGAGTGCTGTCGGCAGCCGCATGGGATGGGCAAAGAAATGCCAACAGTGTAGCCGCGATTTACCTGTCCACGACAGTTGCCTCTCAGGGCAATCGCGCCCAGCTTGGATGCGCACAGTGGGCGACGTCCTCCAGGGGGGAGGACGGCTGGGGTGCGGCGGACCCGAGGCGGGTCACCGCAGGCTGGGGGAGCAATGAAGCGCGGAATCATCCTGACAGGTGTTCTGCTGCTGGCGGGGTGGATGAGCGGCTGCCGTGACTCGGACCGCCTGACGTCGGTGGGCAAGCCGCGACCTCCCGGGCCAACCCCGGTGGAATCCACGCCCACCCTTCCCGACTCCGAGACCTCACAGCCCCCCCCCGGCCGGCCACCGCCGGAGCCGGAGGTGGTGGACCCGCCGCCGCCCGACCCGGAGGCGGAGGTGTTGGACCCCACGCCCATCCCGACGACGGAGGGCGTCCCCGGACCGCTGCCCGGCGTCTACACGGACAAGGGCGAGGCGCCGGAGACGGACCTCATCCGTGGACTGGTGTCCTTCCCCATCCGCGACCCGGCCGCGCTCGAGCAGCGCATCGCGGACATCTACAAGCCGGGCGGCCCCCGCTTCCGCCAGTACATGACGCCCGCCGAGTGGATGGCGAAGCACGCCCCGCCGGAGAAGGACGTCAACATCGTCGTGGACTGGCTGAAGTCCGAGGGCATGCAGGTGCCCTACGTCGCCACCAACCGGCTGCTGGTGCAGTTCGTGGGGACGGTGGGCCAGTTCAACAAGGCGTTCGGCGTGAAGGTGATCATCTTGAGCCGCAAGTCGCCTCAGGGCGGCAATGAGCCGCACGACGTCTACGGCCTCACGGACACCCTCAAGGCCCCCACGTTCGTGCAGCAGCGCATCCACGCCGTCGCCACGCTGGACCTGCCGGCGGAGACGGGCACCCTGCCGGGCGAGTTCGGCCAGCCGTCCACGGAGCCGCCGAATCCCGTCAGCCGGGGCCTCACGCCGCAGCAGGTGGCGCGCGCGTACAACGTGGACTCGCTCTATGAGCAGGGCTACCAGGGCCAGGGCATGAAGCTGGGCGTGGTGATTGGCGCCAGCTTCCGGTGGAAGGACGTGCGCGCCTTCTGGAAGATGTGGGGCATCGAGCGCGAGGACCCCAAGGTCATCCAGACCATGGAGCCGCCCGTCACGCGCTACCGCGAGGGCACGCTCGACGTGGAGTGGGCCGCGGCGATGGCGCCCAAGGCGGAGGTGCACGTCTACATGGGCCCGGACGCGCGCAACACGTCCATGCTCTACACCTACAACGAGGCCATTGCCCGGGGCGAGGTGAGCGTCATCACCACGTCCTTCGCCCACCGCGAGGACTCCGAGCCGAGGGCGGTGCAAGAGGCCTACAGCCACTCCAGCACCATGGCCGCCGCGCTGGGCATCACCGTCGCCGCCGCCAGCGGTGACTCCGCGGGCGTGGACATGCCGGGCAACAGCCCCTACGTCACCGCCGTGGGCGGCACACAGTTGAAGATGAACGGCATGACGGTGACGGGCGAGACGGCCTGGTACTACTCGGGCTCCGGCATCACCCGCACCTTCGCCACGCCGGAGTGGCAGAAGGGCCTCTACCCGATGCCCGCCAAGCGCGCGGTGGTGGACGTCGCGCTCAATGCGGACACCGGCTTCTGGTACACGTGGCTGGGCGTCACCACGCCCAACACCGGCACGTCGTTCTCCTCGCCCATCTTCGCGGGGCTCATCACGGTGGTGAACGGCGCGCGCGCGGAAGCGCAGAAGCCGCGGGTGGGCTGGCTCAACTCGCAGCTCTACACGCTGCCTGAAGTGCAGCAGACGTTCCGCGACATCACCGTGGGCGTCACCGACCGTCAGTACGAAGCCGGGCCGGGCTGGGACATCCCCACCGGCTGGGGCGCACCCAACGCGGAGGGCCTGCTGCGGACCCTGCCCTGAGCGGGCGGGTGACATAGGGCGGACGGGCAAACGAGCCCCGCTCCGGCTGTCATCCCGGATTGACGGGATGCGAATGCATGCGCAGGGCGTGCTGTTCGGGACAGGACCATGTCCTTGTCCCCCCTGCGCGCATCCCTGTCCTGCCTCCTGCTCCTCGCAGCTGCTTGCAGCAATGCCGTCGCCGGACCGAGCGACGCCGTGGCGGAGACCCCCTCCATCCAGTCGCCGGAGACCGTCGCCGGGGCGCCCAGCGCGCCCGTGGAGGACGTGAGCCAGGCGCCCACCGAGACGCCCGCGACGGAAACGCCCACGGCCGAGACGCCCACGGCCGAGACGCCGGTCGTCAGCGCGCCTGCTCCCACGGCGAGCGTGTGTTCGCCGCTCAGCTCGCTGTCCACCCTGACGGGCAACCTGACGTCGTGGCTCCAGACGGCGCCCATCACCGCGGCCAACAGCGGCGGCTTCAAGGAGCCGGGCGGCACGGAGCTCGCCGCGTTCGAGGGTGCGTTCCGCACGCTGCTCACCGAAGGTCCCACGCCGCAGGTGGTGCAGGACCTGGCGGGGATGGGCTACGGCGTGTCCACCTTCCGCAACGACACGGGCGGCGGGTGGCTGGTGGTGCGCGAGCAGGGCCTGCTGTCGCGCGGCGGCGGCACCTTCATCATCAACCTGTTCCCCGCGCGCGACCTGTGGCTGGAGGCGCCGCACGCGGACTCTGATGAGGGCACGCTGCGTCAGACGGCCACGCAGCTGGTGACGCTGGGCGCTCGCGCGCTGCTGATCACCGGCAGCCACCGCTGCGCCGTCACCACCGCCAGCCCGTGCAGCGGCACCACCAGCGTGTGCGGCACGAAGGGCCTGCGCATCTCCGACGCCGCGCACTACGGCAACAACTTCTTCACCGCCGCGCACCGCGCGCTGCGCGACACGTACCCGGACGCCATCGCCGCCAGCATCCACGGCATGGACGCGGGCGACGGCCCCGAGGCCGCCGTGGTGAGCGACGGCACCAGCACCCTGCGGCCGGACGCGCTCTCCAACCGCCTGCGCGACGCGCTCAACACCCACCTGGTGGGCACCAAGAAGGCCTTCTCCTGCAACGCGTCGGATGACTCGGGCAAGCACCGCACCCTGTGCGGCACCAGCAACGTGCAGGGCCGCATCGACAACGGGGCCTCCGACGCGTGCTTCACGGAGGCCGCCGCCGCCACGGACCGCTTCATCCACCTGGAGCAATCCGCCACGCTGCGCGGCACCGGCGCGTCGTCCAAGGCCGTCATGCAGGCGCTCGCGGACACCGTGCCCTGCACGCTCGGCGGCTCCGGCCTGGACTGCCCGGCCCTGGTCGCGCAGGACTGCCCGTGAAGTGTCTGACGGGCGACGTCCGCACGCGCCGTGCCAAGCGGCTTCGCGTCACGTGAAACAGGCGGGCTGATCCGTACACGGGTCCGCTACCAGTGTCCGGGGTTGGGCATTCAGTGACACTGGAGGCCCGATTTTTCGGTTGGACAGCCGACGCTTCTCAGCAGCCGAGAGGGGCAACCCTGGTCGGGTCCGGGAGCCTCCCTAGATTCGAGCGGCCACCATGGCGCTCCTTTCGACCCTGACACTCTTTCCGGCTTACTCCCTCGACACCTCCATTCTGGTGGCGGTGCTCGTGGGCGTGCTCATCCTGGCGCTGCTCACGGAGACGCTCGGGTGGGTCTTCGTGGGCCTCGTGGTTCCGGGCTACCTGGCCTCGGTGTTCGTCATCCACCCGGAGGCGGGCTGCACCGTCGTCGCTGAATCGCTGCTCACCTACGGACTGGCGCTGGCGTTCTCCAGCGGACTGTCCCGCACGGGGGCCTGGAGCGAGTTCTTCGGCCGCGACCGCTTCTTCGCCGTGGTGCTCGCCAGCGTGGTGGTGCGCGCGGTCAGCGAGACGTGGCTTCTGCCCGTGCTCGGGCACTGGATGGACGAGCGGTGGGGCACGTCCTTCATCGTCGACCGCAGCCTGCACAGCATCGGCCTGGTGCTGGTGCCGCTCACCGCGAACGCCTTCTGGAAGCTGAAGCTGCGCCGCGGGCTGTGGCAGGTGGCGGTGCCGGTGGCGCTCACGTACGTCATCCTCCGCTTCGTGCTGCTGCCCGGCACCAACCTGTCCTTCTCCAGCCTGGAGCTGATGTACGAGGACGTGGCGCAGGACTTCCTGTCCAGCCCCAAGGCCTACATCATCCTGCTGACGACGGCGTTCCTCGCCGCGCGCTTCAACCTCAAGTACGGCTGGGACTTCAACGGCATCCTCGTGCCCGCGCTGCTGGCGCTCACGTGGCTGGAGCCGTTGAAGCTCGCGGCCACGCTGGCGGAGGTGCTGCTCCTGGTGCTGGCCGCGAAGGCGGTGCTGTCCGTGCCGGGGCTGCGCACGCTCAACCTGGAGGGCCCTCGCAAGACGGTGCTCGTCTTCTGTCTGGGCTTCCTCGTGAAGTGGGGCATCGGCTGGGCCATGGGCGGCCGGATTCCAGGCCTGAAGGTCACGGACCTGTTCGGCTTCGGCTACCTGGTGCCCACGCTGCTGGCGGTGAAGATGCTGCAGAAGCAGGTGATTGCCCGCGTGCTCCTGCCCACGCTGCACACGTCGCTGGCGGGCTTCCTCATCGGCAGCCTCGCGGGCTTCGGCCTGTCGCTTATCGAACCGCGTCCTGCCACCGCGCTCACCGCGGAGGCGCCGCGCGACCACGTGCCCGGGCTGGGCCTGGACCAGTCTCCGCTGGGCCTGATGGTGATGGGCCGCGCCACCGCGCGCGAAAGCGACGTGGGCGGGCAGTCGCTGCGGCTGAAGCACGGCGACCTGCGTGAGTACAGCGGGCTGTGGAACGGACTGGACGCGTGGCTGGAGTCGGGCCGCGCGGAGAACCTGAACGCGCTGCGCACGAAGGCGGTGGCGCTGGGGCTGGAGCTTCGCGAGCTGCCGAAGCAGGACGGCGCGCCCGCGCGCTTCGCGCTGGTGGAGCGCGTGGAGGGCGCCGGCAAGGCGGGCTGGGACACGTCGCTGCTCGTCCCCGGCGCGCAGGGGCCGGTGCTGGAGGTGCCGCGGCCCCTGACGGAGGCGCCGAGCGCCGAGGCCGCCGCGCTCCTGTGCGAGCGCGTGAACTGCCGCGCCATCATCGTGAGCGGCGTGGATTCCCACCGCGCGGGCCTGGTGCTGGGCGACGTGCTGGCGCAGTCGGAGACGCCGCTGCGCCACGCGCACGACGCGCTGTCCTCTCGGGAGCGGGTCCAGCTGCGCGTGGATCCGTCGCTGAAGCCGGGCCAGGTGGTGCTGCACACGCCGGACGGCAAGGCGCCCCAGGGCCTGGACCTGCTGTGGCCGGGCGCGACGGTGACCGCCCATCCTCCGCCGGAGCCCGGGGGCAACTGGGGCGAGTCGCGCGTGAGCGTGCTGCGCGCGGGCGCCTTCGACCTGGCCTCGCTGGTGATTGCGCACGCCCAGGCGCTGGCCGCGCCGATGACGGAGCGCGACGCGCTGGGCACGCTGATGGTGACGCCGGAAGTGGCGCGCGTGCCGGCGGTGCGGCCGTCGGACGCGGAGCTGCTGGTGCTGGAGCAGCAGGTGGCCTCGCCGCTCCTGGGCGGTGGGACGGCGGACGTGCCGAAGGAACTGCGCGCGCGCTGGGCCGGGGCCATGGCGGCGCTGATGGGCCTGCGGGTGCACCCGGTGACGGAGTGCGCGGGCGCGACGACCACCGGATGCTGGTGGGTGACGGACGCGGAAGCCACGCCGGGCCGGCTGGGCGCGGGGCTGATGGTGCGTCCGGGCGGTGCTCCGCTCGCGCTGGAGGTGCCGTCTCCGGCCCGCGAGGCGGGCACGCTGCCGGTGGCCGCGGAGCTGTGGCACGAGTCGCGGTCCACCGCGCTGGTGTTCGCCACCGCGTCCGGTGATGTGCCCCACCCCGCCACCTTCGGTGAGCTGCGCACGAGCTTCCAGGCGTTCCACCAGGCGGTGCACCGCGCACTGCCGAAGGAGCAGGGCTGGGTGCTGCACCTGCGCGGCTTCTCCGGCCGGCCGGCCGTGGAAGCGGACGTGCTGGTGGACGTGGGCAGCCCGGTGCTCACTGAGTCGCAGCGGCCCGCTGATTTGGAGCGGCTGTTGTCGCAGGAGGGCCCGCTGGGCTGGCTGGGGCAGCGCGTGCGCTACCACGACGGCTCTCCGGAGCTGACGGGGCTCAACGACGCGAGCCCGCAGCAGGTCTTCTCCCGCACCTTCGGCGGGGCGCGGCTGGCCACGCTGTGGCTGTCCGAGCCGCTGCGCGGCGCCTTCGTGGGCCCGCGGCTCGTGGCGGAGGAGCTGGCCATCACGGGCCTGTTGCCCGAGGAGCCGCGCGAGTCTCCCGAACGCGCGCTCCTGGCGGACCGGCTGGTGGCGCCGACGCAGCCGGTGTCCGCGGCGCTGAAGGAGCACTTCGCGGAGCTGACCGCCAGCGCGGAGCGCTACGTCGCGCAGCAGAACGTGCATGACCTCCGCGCGCTGGCGCAGACGAAGCGCGTGGGCAATGTGACGCGTCAGGTGAAGTCCGGCTTCAGCGCCGAATACGGCCTGCCCTTCCTCCTGGTGGAAGCGCGGCAGGGCAAGCAGGTGCTGCGCGCCGTCTATTTCCTTCAGCAGCACCCGTCGCCGGCGAAGCGCGCGGAGCTGACCGCGGGTGACGCGGAGCTCGCGAGCACGGTGGACCTGGCGCTGCGGCACCGCCGTCCGGTGGTGCTGACCGGGGAAGTCTCCCGCGAAGAGGCCCGTCGATGAAGACCCGCAGCCGCGCCCTCGTGGCGCTCCTTGGACTGATGGTGGGCCTGGCCCTCATCTGGGGCGCGAGCCTCGCCGTGCTGGGCAATACCGACACGCCCACCGCGCGGCGCGACGCGAAGTTCGTCAACGCCGAGCGCCTCATCTTCTACCGCCTGGAGCCGGGCCGGGAGATGCGCGTGCGCGTCCCCGCGGAGGCCGAGGAGCTGCTCATCGTCACGCACGAGCTGCTTCCGGACGGCACGCCCTACGCGCCGGAGAAGCAGTACCAGTACGGCCTCAAGGCCATCCTGCGCGGGCCGGACGGCGTCCTGCTGGAGCGCGCCATCTTCACGCGCACGCGCCAGAGCAAGGGCCAGCCGCAGGAGGACGGCACGTTCCTGCAGGAGAGCGCCTTCACCACGCACGCGAATCAGCAGGTGACGGACGAGCGCGAGTTCGTGCTGCGCCTGCCCAAGGAGCGGCCGGACTACTCCGTGCTGTACCTGCGGCCCGCGGGCGCGAACGACACGCTGCTGGCGCGCGTCTACGTCCGCGCGCACCGCACGCTGCCGCTGCTCGCGTCGCAGAAGCTGGCGCAGGCCCGTGCGGAGGTGCGCGCCGGGCGTGCCACCTTCGAGCCCTTCGAGAAGCTCTCCACCGACACGCGCCGCTGGCTCGCCGAGGAGCACTGGGAGCGCCTCAACGCGGAGGGCGAGGCGGGCACCGACTACCAGATTGAACCCGTCTACCGTACGCCCTACCGGCTGCCGCTGGTGGAGGCCACCGAGTCCGTGCAGGAGCGCCTGGGCGCCGGCCGCGCCGTGGCCCTCAACGTCACCGGTCCCGCGAAGCCGGTGCTGTGGCTGTGGAGCGACGCGACGGACGCGCATCCCCAACCGCACGGACCGGTGACGGTGCTGACGCTGTCCTCGGACGGCACGGCCCACACGCTGGAGCTGCCGGGCCCCGTGGCGGGTTCGCCCATGTCGCATCCGCTGGAGCTGCCCGCGGGCGTGCACACGGTGATGGTGCGCAACGACGGCCAGGAGGACCTGCGCTACACGGTGGAGGGCCCCTTCGAGTCGTGGCTCTTGCCCGCCGAGTCGCGTCCCCAGCCGGGCGTCGCGTCGGAGGGCCGCGTGGCGTTCCTGCCGGACACGCGCCGCACGGAGGCGTTCGCCACCGGCCCGGCGTGCCCGGTGCTGGAGCTGGACATCGATCCGCGCATGGACGCGGTGGGGCGGCTGGTGCGCATCGACGCGCGCTCGCTGGACCGCGCGCCCTCGCGCGAGCCGCTGCACCTGAGCCTCACGGTGCTGGATGCCCAGGGGCAGGCCCTGGGACAGGCTTCGCTGGACGCGACGCCGGAGCCCGCGCCGTTCGAGAGCGCGGCCCTGGTGCCGCTGCCGGGTGGCGCGCTGCCGTGCACGCCCGTGGCGACGGCGGTCCAGGACGCGGGCTCTGGCGAAGTGACGGACCTGCCGGCGTGGGTGTCGGGCGCGACGAGCGCTCGGGTGTTCCTGCCGATGGGGGCGCGCAAGCTGCGCGTGGAGGCGCCGCGCACGACCATCGTGCAGCTCTACAGCTTCCTGTCCAGCGGCCAGCCCGTCGCGGCGTCCGCGCCGTACACGAACGACGCGCTCACCGGCGTGCGCTGGCGCAACGCGCCCGTGGATCAACGCACGTGGCACCCGATGCGTCCGGCGAACCTGAACGCGCTGATGCAGGGTGGCGCGCGGATGGAGCTGCTCAGCCAGGTGCGCCTGGAGCCCGTGGGTCCTCAAGAGGAGACGCTTCCGCCCTCGGGTGACGCGGTGGTGGTGCGCCCGTATGGCACGCCCCCGGTGGTGGAGGTGCTGGAGTCCGGACCGGCGGACACGGTGGACATGGTGAAGGCGCTGTCCACGGTGCTGGAGCCGGGCCGCGCGGTGCGGGCACGCTTCGATGCGCGCACGCCCACCCGTCCGGAGGTGCGCCTGTCGCTGAAGGACGCGGCGGCGCTGGGCAACGAGGTGGAGGTGCTGCTCGACGGCGAGCCCCTGCACCGCTTCACCGTGCGCTCCACTCGGGCGCGGGAGCTGCTGCCGCCGCTGCCGCCGGGTGAGCACGAAGTGCTGCTGCGCTCCACGGCGCCGGGACTGACGGCGCTGCTCAACCGGCCTCCGGCGGCGGGCAGCGGTCTGCGCTCGCGCACGGTGTATCCGGTGGGACAGGGAGGCCTGCGCGTGCCGGTGCGCAAGACGGGGCCCGGCGCCGTCACCCTCAACGTGGTCGTCTACACGCCGGTGGCGGAGGGCGCGACCGAGCCCCAGCTGTCCGTGACGGTGGATGGCGGAAACCCCGTGCGCCGCGCCAGCGTGCTGGTGCCGCACGTCACGCGCGCCGAGCGCACGGTGGTGCTGCCGGCCTCCGAGCGCGAGCCGGCCATGCCGGTGGGCCGCCCGGGCGTGAAGTGGTACGCGCGCACCGTACCGGTGACGCTGGGCGAGGACATCGCGCCGGGCGTGCACACCGTGCGCATCCAGTCGCTGGGCACGGGGCCCATGTGGGCGCGGTTCTTCATGTTCGGCCAGGCGGTGGAGAACACCGCGCCGCGCATGTGGAACCGCGGCGGCTGGCAGCCGGACGAGGACCTGTTGTGAGGTTCCTCGGGAGGACCGGGTCGTGGCGCCCGCTCATGGCAGCGGGAGTCGTGTCCGTGCTGGGCGCGGGTGTGAGCGCCTACGCCCAGACGGCCCTGCGCGCCAAGGCGGCGACACGGCCCGCGCTGGAGCGCGTGCCCCAGGAGGATCCATCCGTGAACCTGCCCGAGCAGTCGGGGTGCCGCGTGGACGCGCGCTTCTCCGGGCTGTGGCCTCGCGTGGACGCCGTGACGTTCCATCCCACCACGCTGGAGGAGCGGACCGCGTTCTCGAAGCTCATCCCCGCATTGCTGGCCGCGGCGCCGAAGCAGAAGGACGTGCCCCCGGAGCTGACGAACGTGGCCGCGTCCGTGGGCTTCTTCCTGGAGACGTGGACCACGCCGCGCGACACCTTCTGGGTGCTGCGCGAGCGGCCGGACCGCTACCACGGCGCGGGCGCGTATGTGATCCGCACGGGCGAAGCGACGAACGACGTGGTGCAGGTGCCCCACCCGTACTTCGACATCGGGACGGAGGACATCGGCTCCGCCCTCTTCGTCTGCCCGCCCGAGGGCCGCGCGCCGCGCCTGTTCATGACCGCCACCGCGCACCGCTACAAGGGCACGCCCGGTGAGACGCCCGAGGATCCGGAGCACCCCGCGGACGTCGCACACAACCCGGAGCACCTCTTCCAGACCGTGACGGACCTGGCCGCGCGGCAGCTCGTCGCGCCGCACGTGGTGCAGCTGCACGGCTTCGGCGAGTCCAAGGTCCAGAAGGGCCGCACGGAGAAGCTGGCGGCGGTGATCAGCGACGGGACGCGCAGACCCGGGATGTGGGCGCGGAAGGTGGCCACACTTCTGGAGGAGGCGCTCGGCCCTGGAGTGAAGCTGTTCCCGGACGGCGTGCAGGTGCTCGGTGGGACACAGAACGCGCAGGCCCGCCTGCTCCAGTCCTATCCGCAAGCCCGCTTCCTGCACCTGGAAATGTCATCCCGTACGCGCAAAGCGCTGGCGCCCCCGGCGCGTCTGGACCGGCTGGCCCAGATTCTGTTCGCACCCTTGGAGGACTGAGCGCCGATGTTTCCTGTTCGACGCCGCGCCCGTTACACCCTGCTCGTGGGAGCGCTCGCGGCGCTGCCCGTCATCGCGCAGCCCGCCGTCTCCCAGCCGTCCGTCATCGCCCGCAGTGAGGAGGGCATGGCGTGGCAGCCGCGCGCCATCCGGGGACCGGTCGCGCTGGAGGACCTCCGGGGCCACGCGCCCTATGTGCCTGGCGGCATTCCGCAGGTGACGGGCGCGATGGAAGTCACGGCCCAGAAGGGCGCGGCCGTGTGGCTGGGCCCGCTGGACGTGGTGCGCGTCACCGGCCCCGCCGGGGCGCTGCGCTTCACCCGCGTGCCTTTGTCCGAGGGCGGCGAAGCACCCGAGCTGCGCGTGGAGGAAGAGGGCGTGTCGGAGCGTCCGGGCCGCTGGTACCTGGCGGAGCCCATGGGCGCCGGCAGCATCTGGTGGGTCACGGCGACGAAGAACGCCCGCATCGTGGTGGAGCGGCCCACGCACACGTCCACGGCGCGCACCGAGGAGCGGATGCGGGACGCGCTCCTCAAGTGGGTGGACGGCAAGGGGCCGCGCCCGGCGCTGGCGTTCGACGCGGCCACGCGCGCGCGGCTGGACGTGGACTCGGCGCTGGAGGCGGAGCTCGTGAAGGACGAGCCTGGGTCCTCGCCCTTCCGGACCGCGGTGCGTGACTGGCGCAAGGCGTCCGCGCTGCGCGAGTGGGCGCTGGTGTCGCCGCTCTACGGCCGGGCGGTGCGCGTGGAGCGCCCGCGTCCCACCGGCACGGAGGTGGTGCTGGACGGAATGGACGCGCCCTGGGTCCGCCCGGAGGGGAAGGGCTCGACCTGGGCGTTGGAGATGGAGGGCCCGGGCGTGCTGTCGCTGGAGGCGCGCGCCGTGCTGGGCGATGGCTCGTCCGCCGAGGCGCCGACGGTGGAGGTGTACGGCGTGGGCGGAGTGCTCGCGCAGGCGCAGCTCACGCCGCAGCCCGCGTGGGCGGAGGCCGCCGAGGGCGCGGCGCTGCCGGACGGGCGCACCGCGCGGGTGCTCGCGTCGGGTGAGCGAGTGGGCATCGCGGAGGAGATGCGCGTGGCGCTGCCTCCGGGCAAGCACAACTACGTCGTGAGCTGGAAGGGCCCCGCGCCGCTGATGCGTGCGCGCGTCGCCACGCGCCGGCCCACGCTGTCCGAGGCGCTGTCGCGCCAGACGCACTGGACGGAGCTGGCGGAGAAGGCGTGGGAGGTGGTGAAGCAGGACCCCGCCGCCCGTCCTTCGCTGCTGCGTCAGCGGCTGGTGGCCCTGATGCCGGACCTGGCGCGCGGCACCTACGGACGCATCAAGACGGAGGGCCTGTCGCCGCTGCTGACCGTGATGGCGGCCCTGGGTGACGGCGACACGGACGTGGCGGTGGAGGCGCTGAAGGGCGCGGATGCGTCGCCGCTCGCGTGGCACCTGCGGCTGCTCACCGCGAAGAAGCTCCTGGATGCGAACAAGCCGGACGTCGCGCACGCGCTCCTGGGCACCGCGCCCGCGCTGCCGGACGCGGGCTTCCTCACCGCCGAGGCGTCGGAACTGGTGGCCCGCCTGCCGCTGGGCGACCCGCTGCGCAGCCGCGAGCTGGCCGCGCTGGAGCTGGCGTGGCGCGCGGATCCGCTGTCCGAGGACATCCGCCGGAGCTACCGCACCGCGTGGTGGCGCGCGAGCCGCTGGTCACAGGTGACGCCCGCGCCCCGCGACGACGGGACCGAGGTGAAGGCCTCGCACTGGCTGGATCTCCAGGGCATGGAGGCCGACGCGTCGATGGCGGGCAGCGCGCTGTGGCCGCTCGCCGTGGGCGGCACCACGCACGTGCAGGCCACGGGGCTCGCCGAGGCCCCCACCCTGCTGCGCGCCTACGTGATGACGCCGCCGGGCGCGAAGGCGAATCCGGTGCTGCGCGTGGGGACCAACGCGTTCCCGCTGCTGCCGCTGTCGGCGGTGGAGCCGGTGGAGATTGCCCTGCCGCCGGGCGAGCACGCGCTGAAGCTGGAGGGCGTGGAGGGCACGCGCGCGTTCCTGTCGCTCGCGCCCGCGAAGACGGAAGGGACGCCGGGCGAAGTGGGCTACGTGCGCTCGCAGTGGCCGGTGAAGGTGGAGAAGAAGGCGGTGCGCTTCCGGGTGCCGGACGCGAAGCTGCCCTCTCCGGTGCGCGTGCAACTGCGTCCGTTGAACGCCACCGCGGGCAAGCCGCTCGTGGTGCGGATGAACACGGACGTGGGCCATCCGCGCCGGTTGGTGCTGATGCCTGGCGCCGCCAGCCCGCGCCACGTCGCGCTGGAAGGGGCGAAGGGCACGTCGTCCGCGCCTGTGTCCGCGGTGGTGACGCTGCCCGCGCAGGCGCGCGAGGTGTGGTTCGAGCCCGAGGATCCGAAGGCACAGCTCGCCGTCTCGCTGTCGGTGCGCCGCGCGGAGGTGGCCACGTCCGAGGAGTCCCCTGCCCTGCCACAGCAGCCGCAGGCAGGGACGGCGTACGAGACGCTCCAGGCGCTCTCCCGCACGCTGCGCACGGGACCCGATGACGTGGAGCCGCGCCTCGCGCGCGCCGAGCTGCTGTCGTCGCTGCAGGAGGACGGCTTCGCTCGCGCGGACGTGGGCCGGCTGCTGGACGCGCAGGCGAAGCTGACGCCGGAGCAGCAGCGGCGCCTGCTCGCGCTGATGGACCGCCTGTCGCAGACGGCTCCGCGCACGGTGCGCTTCGCGCAGGCCATCACCCAACCCACGCTGGTGTCCCCTGCCTTCCCGGCGCTGGACATGAGCGTCAGCGCCTCGGCGCGCAACGGCGGCACGGACACGCAGGGCAATGGTTCGCTCGCCGCTACCAGCGCCTCGGCGCGCAACGGCAACACGACGCTCGCCACGCTCAGCGCCCAGGCCCGCGAAGGCCACACGGACGCGGCGCTCGCGGCGGTGTCGGGGGACAAGAGCCTCGCGGGCCGCTATCTCCGTGCTCGACTGCTGTCGGCCTCCGGCGAGGACGCGGCGGGTGCGCTGGCCATGGCGGCGCTGTACCGCGAGACGGGCCTGCCGCAGGTGGGCCTGGAAGCGCTCGGCATGCTGGAGCGTCTGCAGGACTCGCCGCAGGCGTGGAAGGACGGCGGTGCGCCCCTGGGCGCGGCGCTCGCGAGCCAGCTCCAGGCGTGGGCGGATCATCCGGATGTCCGCCGCATGCGCTTCACCGCCGGCCGCTGGACGCGCTGGGAAGGTCTGCGCGACGCGGAGGAGACCGCGGGTTCTCTCCTCGCCACGTCGGAGGCCGGCACGGACGACGAGGACGTCGCCATGTCCGTGCGCAAGGCGCTGCTCGCGCCCCCGTGGAAGCTGTCGGAGGCGAAGCTGCTGCCCGCCGGGGCCTCGCGCGTGATGAGCCTGGTGGTGAAGCAGCCCCGGCCCCTGGGCGCGGAGGTCCTCTGCGGCACCACCCCGCGTCCGGGCGTGGACGCCGCCGGCACCTGCTCGTTCGCGCTCCGCGTGGACGGCCGCGTGGTCCGCGAGCTCCAGGTCCCCGAGGGCGAGACCGCCATCCTGGGCACGCGCCTGGACGTTCCCGGCCGCCACCAGGTGGAAGTGGTGATGGCGCGCGCCGATACGCAACAGACCGGCCTGGTGCGCTTCGTGGAGTCCGAGGAAGCCACCACCAACGCCCGCGTCATGGCCGCCCCGCAGCCCCTCTCCCTCCTGCGCAGCCGTCCGGGCGCGCCGGTGGTGATGACCGTGCTGGGCCCCACCGCCCTGCGCGTGCGCGCTACCGCCCTGGCCCCCACCGCGGGCCGCGAGCTGCTCCTGCGCAGCACGCCGCTGCCCTCCGGTGACGGCACCGGTGGCTCCAGCGCGGAGGAAGGCCCGCTCATGCACCTGGGCCTGCCCGAGGACGCCGACCCCGGCCTCCAGGGCGCATCCCAGCCGCTGGGCCGCATGGGCGAGACGTGGCTGCTCCTGCCCTCTCGCGGTCCGCACCGCGTGAGCCTGGAGTCTCCCGCGGGTGAAGCCCTGGTGCAGGTGCAACTGGGTGTCGCATCGGATCCGAGCGCGCTCGCGGCCCCATCGTGGGCCCAGGGCACCACGGGCCTGGAGCCGCTGCCCTGGCCCGCGCTGCCGCCCAGCCTGTCGCTGCTGCCGGAGGGCATGCCTCCGGAGGCGCGCACCGGCGGCCTGGGCATGGTGTCCGCGGAGATGGGCTATCGCAGCGAGGACGTGGAGGAAGGCGAGCTGCTCAACCGCCCGCTCCAGACGGGCCTGGAGGTCCGCCTCTCCCTGCGCCGTGAGCTGTCCCCGGGCCGCGCGTGGCTGCGCTTCACGCCCGAGGCGCGCTACCCGCTGAACCAGTCCGCCGTGCTCGGCGGCACCGTGGCCGGCTATGTGAATCAACTGCCCGGCGACCTTCGCCTGTCCATGCAGGGCTCCGTGTTCTCGCAGACCATCGACGGCACGATGCGCTGGAGCGCGCGGGGCCGCGTGGCGGCGGACCGCTACGTGCGCCTGTCCCCGGACGTGGGCCTCATCCCCGGCCTGGGCCTGACGCTGGAGTCCATGCAGGGCGGCAGCGCGACAGACGCCTCGCGCTACGACCAGAACGTCTACTGGCTCTACGGCAGGGACCACCCGCGGCGCCTGTCGCCCCGGCTGTCGCTGCGCTGGCAGCCCTTCCAGGACCACGTGGCCACGCTGGGCATGTCCGCCGTGAGCAACGCGAACTTCTATACGGTGGACAACGCGGGCGCCTACGCGAGCTGGGCGGCGCTCCTGGGCGGCAAGCTCCAGGGCACGCGCGTGGAGCTGGGCTACGGCGCCTCACAGCGCTTCCAGGATGATCACCGCGCCACCGCGTACCTGCGCCACCGCGTGTCGGGCCGCCTGGACTGGAACGTGTGGATGGGCAAGGGCGGCAGCCGGCTGATGCTCTTCGCGGAAGACCGCGCCTTCCTCTCCGGCCCGTACGGGATGCAGAACATGTTTTCACTCGGAGCGCGGTGGGACTGGTCGGGTGGACGTGGGTTGCAGGACGTCACCCCCACCGAAGAGGAGTTCGAGGAGCTGCTCGATGAACGACGTTTGCAGCCGTGAGAGGGCGTGAGCTGTCGTGATCCGAACGCGTGCCTGGGGGGGCCGGGCAGGTTTCTCAAGCAATGAATAGCTCTGGCCGCGACATGCACCTGGCGAACGAACCTCTCGAGTCCCAACTGCTGGAAGCCCTGCCCCCGCTGCACCGTCGCGTGCGCGGGGCCCAGGTCGAGGTCCTGGCCCAGCGGCTGGTGGAGTCGTGCCCTCGCCCCGCCGGCCTGGAGGGCCTGGCCCCATGGCTGGGCGTCGCCCTGGAGGCCCTGGAGACGGAGCTGGCCGCGGTCCACGCGGAGATCGTCCAGTTCACCCGTCAGCACAACGAGGCGCTGGATGACGCCGCCCGCCGACAGGTGCTGGTGGAGCACATCAAGGCCACGGTGAAGGACCGCAAGGACCGCAAGGAGGACCTGCGCGCCCTGGACCGGTGGATGGGCTTCGATGCCCTGCGCGAGCGGCTGGAGAAGCGCCGCCACAAGCTGCTGATCGAAGAAGAGACGGCGCTCCGCGCGCTGACGGGCGTGCTGGGCAAGGCCCACGCGCAGGAGCTGCAACCCGCCGCCGTGCCGCTGGCGAGGCAGCTCTTGGACCGAGCCGTGGACGCGCCCCGGGCGCAGAATCGCTCCGCCGCGCTGGAGGCCTTCCGGCAGCTCGCGCAGACGGTGCCGGGCGTCGCCGCGTCGCTGCCCGAAGTGGGCCCCACGCTGACGAGCCTCGCGGGCCAGGAGGACGTGAGTCCGTTCTTCCAGGCGGAGGCCCTGCGCGCGCTGCTCACGGTGGACGTGCTCGAGGGCATCACCCTGCTGCGCCAGCGTCTGCGCGCGAAGGCCCCATCGGAGAAGGACTTCCTCTTCCGCCGCCAGGTGCTGGAGCAGTGCGCGCCGCTCTTGTCGGAAGAGCACCGCATGCCGCTGCTCACCGAGGTCGCGCACCACGACCCGAGCGAGTACGTGCGCATGGGCCTGTGCGCCCTCATCGCGCAGCGCCAGGATGGACAGCCGCTGCTGCGCCGTCTGGCGGGGCTGGAGCAGGTGCCGGCCGTCGCGGGACAGACGCTGTCGGAGCCGAGCCCGCGCGTGCGCACCGCCGCCGTGCTGGCCGCGGTGGACGCCGCGCTCACAGCTCCGAAGGTGAAGGGCCCTGCCCTCCAGGTGCTGGTGGACGTGATTGGCCGTGACACCGCGCCGCTCGTGCTGCGCGTGTCGTGCGAGCGCGCCGCCGCGCTGGCGGAAGCTCTGGGCGCCGCTGGGCTGGGCCCCGCGCACGCGGCGCTCCTGGACGCGGTGGAGTCCCTGGCGACGCAGCCGGGCGCCACGGGGCCGGTGGTGGAGGCCGCCGCCGCCGCCGCGCAGGTGCTGCACCGGGTGAAGGATCCGGTGCGCCAGGCGTGGACGGCGTTCCTCGCGGGCCGCGTCTCCAAGCTCCGCCCGGGCAGCCGCACGCGCATTCCGCTCCAGCCCGCGCCGGAGAACCTGCCGCCGATGCCGGAGGGCCCCGCGTGGCTGGGCGCCATCCTCGCGGACCTGTCGCAGGACGGGCACGGCCTGTACGCGGAGCGCACGGACAAGACGCTGACGCTGTGGCACGGCGACCGGCAGGAGCGCCGCCTGTGGCGCATGTGGCACGAGCTGGGCCGCCCCGCGCCGAACAAGCGCCAGGCGTTCCTGCACACCACCGGCCGCGTCATGTCCGGCACGCTGCGCGCGCACCCGGGCCACCTGGACGAAATCACGGAGACGCTGGTCCCCGGCGAGCGCGTCCACGTGGCGAGCCAGGGCAGCTGGGGCCGGCACCTGCCCACCGTGGACGACCTGCTGGACATGCCGCTGTCGAAGGACGGCAAGGTGCACCTGTTCAGCAGCCACGGCGAGACGGTGCTGGTGCCGCCCGCCTCGCGCCTGCGCCGGCTGACGAACCGGCTGAAGGTGTCGAAGGACTACCGCCGGCTCGCGTCGCTGCGGCTGGACTCGCTGGGAGGCGAGGAGCCTCGCGAGCGCCGCCGCTTCGTGGAGCAGGTGGAGCGCGAGCTGGGCGTCCAGGTGCGCTTCACGCCGTACGGTCAGCACAAGCAGGTCCCCGCGCCGCTCGCCACGCTCTTCCACGAGCCGGAGGCCGCGCCGAAGCCCACGTCCACGCTGCACACGCCCGCGGTGCTGGGCCTGCAGAGCGGATTCCTGGCGCTCCTCACCGAGCGCATCATGGAGAACGAGGGCTACTTCCTCGGCATGGGAGGCAACGGCATCGCCGCGCTGGGCCTCTTCACCGCGGCGCTCTTCTCCATCTTCCTGGGCGACACGTACGTGAAGCGCCAGAGCGTGCGGAAGTCCCGGGAGAAGATTCCGCTCGTCATCGGCGGCTGGGGCACGCGCGGCAAGTCCGGCACGGAGCGCCTGAAGGCGGCGCTCTTCTCCGGAATGGGCTTCGAGGTGTTCGCGAAGACGACGGGCTCGGAGGCGATGTTCGTGCACAGCGCCCCGGGCGCCGGGCCGTCCGAGTTCTTCATCTTCCGCCCCTACGACAAGGCCACCATCTGGGAGCAGAAGGACATGGTGGAGCTGGGCGCGCGCCTGGGCACGGAGGTGTTCCTCTGGGAGTGCATGGCGCTGCAGCCCAACTTCGTCGAGCTGCTCCAGAACGACTGGATGAGGGACGACTTCGCCACGCTGACCAACGCCTATCCGGACCATGAGGACATCCAGGGTCCCGCGGGCATCAACGTCGCGTCCGTCATCACCAACTTCATGCCCAACGGCGGCCGGGTGGTGACGACGGAGGACCACTTCCTCCCCCTCTTCAAGCAGGCGGCGAAGGAGAAGGACACCACGCTGCTGCACAGCGCGTGGTGGGAGGCGGAGCTGATTCCGGAGGAGTTCCTCGCGCTGTTCCCCTACCGCGAGCACCCGCGCAACATGGCGCTGGTGGCGACGCTGGCGGAGCAGCTCGGCGTGTCGCGGCCGTACGCGCTGGCGCTGATGGCCGAGCACGTGCAGCCCGAAATCGGCGTGTTGAAGGTCTTCCCGCCAGCGAAGGTGCGCGGGCGGCAGCTCCAGTTCATCAACGGGCACTCGGCGAACGAGCGCACGGGCTTCATGAACAACTGGATCCGCACGGGCCTGGGAGACGTGGATCCGGACGCGAACCCGGAGCGCGCGGTCATCACGGTCATCAACAACCGCTGGGACCGAGTGTCGCGCTCGGAGGTGTTCGCGCGCATCATGGTGGAGGACGCGCCCGCGGACCGGCACGTGCTCATCGGCACGAACCTGGAGGGCCTCCAGAAGTACGTGCGCGACGCGTTGGACCGGCACCTGTTGAGCACGGAGGTCGTCGCGGCGGAGGAGGTCTCGAGCCCCGAGGGCCAGGCCCGCGCGGAGGCGCGGCTCGCGAAGGAGCTGGCGAAGCTGAAGGTGCCGCGTCCCACGACGGCCACGTTCATGAACCGGCTGGAGCGGTACGCGGCCGGCGCGGGGCTCCAGGCGACTGCCACGCTGGCGCTGACCGCCGCGGTGGAGAAGGCGCTGGAGGGCGGAGACGACGACGTGGGCGTGGAGAAGGTGCGCCGCGCGCTGGAGCGCGAGGTGGGCCCGCTCATCGACGAGGCGCTGTCGCCGGCATCGCGCGCGCAGCCTTCCTCGCTGCCAGAGGTGCTGACGGCCGCGACGCAGGACGAGGTGCGAGAGCACGCGCTGTACCTGCTGGCGCGCATGGCGGTGCACGCGCGGCTGAAGGCGCTGCTGCCCCGGGGCGAAGCGGATGCACAGGGGCGCGTGAAGGCGTTCCACGCGAAGTTCCGCGACGCGTACAAGGCCATGATGCTGGAGCAGCTGGTGCCGGTGTCCGACTCGCAGGCGACGGGCGACCAGGTGGTGGACGCGTGCGCCCGCTCGGTGGCGCCCGGGATGCAGGTGAGCATCATGGGCGCGCAGAACATCAAGGGCACGGGCCTGGACTGGGTGTACCGCTGGATGGCGCTGGACCGGGTGACGACGGCGCTGAAGGCGCTGGAGGGCACGTCGGTGGAGGCGCGGCGGCGGGCGCTGGAGTCGCTGGAGACGTTCGACGACTCGGGCTTCGTGGACGCGGGCCTGGCGCGCACGGTGCTGCCGGGGCTCGTCAGCAAGGCCGCGTCGCCGGATGAAGCGGACCGGCTGCGCAAGCTGGCGGAGCGCTCGCGGGCGCGGCACGAGTTGAAGATCGCCGCGCTCACGCACACCGCGGCGGGCGGTGCGACGCAGGTGGTGGTGCGCAAGCTGGAGAAGGTCTTCGACTACCTGGACAGCGTGACGCGCCGCCGGCTGAGCGAGCTGTTGCTGGAGGACCTGGAGACGGGCCGCGTGTCGCATGCACGCGCGGCGGTGGAGACGCGCAAGCTGTACGAGCGCCAGAAGGGCGGCTGGCTCTTCCGCGGCCTCAAGAAGCAGCCGAAGCTGGCGCCGGTGCCGACGGTGGAGGCGCCCACGCCCGTCATGCCGGCCCCCGCGGAGGCGGTGTTCAAGACGACGGTGGAGCTCCCCAGCACCAAGGTCCCGGTGCAGGTGCGCCACGTGCCCCTGGACACCAACGCGCTGACGAAGCTCGAGGGCCCCGTGCTGCTGCGCGACGAGCCCTTGAAGAAGCAGGGACCGGATGTGCTGGGGCCCGAAGTGGCGGATGACGCCGGCGAGCCGCTGTCCTGAGTCCCCCCGAGACAGAGACCCGAGGAGCGATGTTCATGGAGGAGAGTCCCATCACGGACGCGGTGCTCGGGGAACGCGTCCCATCCCTCCCCCGCCTCAAAGCGGTGGAGCCGGTAGCGCGCGGGCGCGTGGAGCCCCTGTGCGTGGCGGAGGTCCGGAGCCTCGCCGCCTTCAATGCCTTGGAGGCGGAGTGGAACGCGCTGGTGAAGCGCGTGGACGACCAGGTGTTCTACCGGCACGAGTTCGTGCGCTGCTGGATTGAAAACTTCGCGCCCGGTGCGGCCCTGCGCATCCTGACCGCGAGGAACGCGCTGGGCATGCTGGTGGCGGTGCTGGGGCTCCAGGAGGAGCAGGGCCACCAGTACGGCGTGCCGGTGCGGCAGTTGTCGTCGCTGACGAACAAGCACTCGTGCCGCTTCGACCTGGTGGCGGAGGAGCCCAAGCGGGCCGCGGTGGCCTTCCTGTCGCATCTGATGGGCGACCCCAGCTGGGAGGTGCTCCGGCTGTCGGACGTGCCGGAGGGTGGCGCGGCGTGGGAGCTGCTCAACGCGGCGAGGGGCGCGGGGATGCCCTGGGGCGCGTGGCCGAGCGCACGCTCGCCCTACCTGGTGTTGCCTTCCACGGTCGCGGCGTGGACGAAGGGCCGGAGCAACGCGAAGCCGCTGCGCAGAAGGCGCAGGCGCCTGGAGGAAAGGGGCCGCGTGGAGGTGGAGCGCGTGGCCGAAGTGGAGGGCCTGGGGTCGAAGCTGGAGGAGGCCTTCGCACTGGAACAGAGCGGCTGGAAGGCGCAGGAAGGCACGGCCATCGCGCAAGCGGAGCACCGGCGCGGCTTCTACACGGGGCTCGCGCGCACGGCGGCGGAGCGCGGCTGGTTGGGGTTGTATTTCCTGCGACTGGACTCACGTCCCATCGCGTTCCAGTACGGGCTGGAATACGCCGGCCGCTATCTGGCGATGAAGCCGGGCTACGACGAGTCGCTGGCGGAAGTAAGCCCGGGGCATCTGCTGACGGAGAACCTGATCCAGGACTGCATCGGAAGGGGCCTGGGCGAGCTGGACTTGTTGGGGGACGACGCTCCCTACAAGCGCGAGTGGACGGAGCAGGTCCGGCAGCATCATTGGCTGTTCATCTACCGGGACACCTGGATGGGGCAGACGTTGCAGCGCTCGAAGTTCCGCTGGGCCCCCGTGGCGAAAAGGATGGTGGGTCGATGGGTCCGACGGCGCTGACGTTCTACCGGGCCGCGAAGCGGCTCCAGGCGCACCCGAGGCTCGCGAACGTGGTGGCCACGGTGGGCGACCGCATCCACAACAGCCACGTGGACACGAAGGCCGTGCTGCACCCCACGGTGGAGCTGGGCTACGGAGGCATCGGCGTGATCATCGCGCCGGGCGTGGAGATTGGAGAGAACAGCTTCATCTCCCAGAACGTGAGCCTGGAGCCCCTGCCCGGCGTTGACGGAGTGCCCCGTGTGGGCCGCGACGTCTACATCGGCGTGGGCGCGCAGGTGCTGGGCCCGGTGGTGATTGGCGACGGCGCGAAGATTGGCGCCAACGCCATCGTGATGGAGGACGTGGCACCGGGAGCCACCGTGGCGGGGATTCCCGCGCGCGAGCTGAAGCGGCAGGCCCCGCCTACGGGGACGTGAGCAACGGAGGCCGCGGCGCTCCCGGAAAAAATGAACCCGGTGCGTCGCGAATCCGCGAGGCACCGGGCTCTGCCCACCCCTATCCCATGATCAAGCAGGAGCGCGACTCGTCATCGCGGACCTGCTTCCATTGAAATCCTGCCAGAAAGGCAGTCGCCATCTGCGCCCGGAGGCACGCCTTTTGAGCGGGCCTGTTCGGAGGCAACCCTCTTCAACGAGGGCAGACGATCACCCGGTCTGTTGCCGGGAGGTGAAAGGCTTGGAGCTTGATGCCCTGAACGCCTTTGATTTGGGTTGGAAGGCCATCCTACTCCGAACTCAGGATGCGAACCACTCCCGGCACGTCGTGGCCATGCTCCACGAGCATCTTTCGCAGGAGGAAAGGGAGGGTGAGTACGTCGTGCGCGTCTAGAGCCCGGCCCGGCCCGGCGAAAAAGACCTCACTGTGGGCAAGCAAAGCATTTGAGTCAAACGGGCCATGGATGACGGAGAGCCAGCGCGCCGAGTCATCAGCGCACTCGACGAAGGGCTCCTCATCCGCAAGGTGAGTAAACCTCGGATCAATGCCTTGAGTTCCGTGCCTGAAGCGCTCACGGGCCTCCTGATGGAGGCTCTTCAAGGTCTTCAGCCAGGCCCAGCGGGCACGCCCCGTAAGGATGCGGCGTTTCTGCTGAACAAGGACGAAGCGTCCGTCCAGGTGCCGATGCACCAGCCACCGAGCCACGGGGACACGCGCCAGTTCCACCATCTTGCGCACAACAGGAACGAGCTGGACAAACGTATAGCGAAACACCACAGGGCCTTCGACCTGGGTCAATTGAATGGGCCGTCGTGCCGCTTCGAAATCCCGCCTATCGATTTCAATCAAGACATCAACGCCCGCGGACGGATGTTCCTCTTCAAGGATGTCCACCTGAAGTTCGCGCAACTCCTCTTGGCTCGCCTTCAGGGACTCCGGCCGAGCATCATCCGGGGATTGGACCTCCACCACACCGCCCATGGGCTTCGGTCCCCGTCGCCGGATGCTGGCAGCGGACTCCCGCTCAAGTCGCTCGCGAAGCGCTAGCAACCGCTGCCCCAAAGCGGACTCCTCCCAGCGCTCATCTGAAGTCCGTTGAGCACGGACCAGGTACACCCGAGATGTCGTCCGATTGAGCCTGTGTCCGTAGCGCTTCTTCAACTCAGCCACTTGGTGTTCAAGCGCAAGCGACTTGCCGTTGAACCATCCGCTCACAACACTCTGCTCGACACGGCAAAGGTCCCCCACCTCCTTCTGGGTCATGCCGTCAGCAAGGGCAATCTTCACCAATTCGCGTGTATATTTGAATTTGGGCTTCCTTGGCTTCGGTTCGGCCATGATCCGGACACCACCCCAATAGGCCGGGGGAACGCCGCAGCGCCCCCCGGGCCAGGTCATCAATACCGCCCCTACTTCTTCTTGCCTTGAGGCCTTCCACTCTTCGGACGGGGCCTGGCGTTGGGGTTCAATTGCTTGCCCCGGTTGCCCTGAGCCTTGTCCCAGGTCGCGTTCGTCCCAGGAGTTCCCCAGTTGCCATTCCGGATGTCCGACGGATGGTTCGGCTTCTTGTTCATCTTGGGCCTCATTCCTTGTGTGGGGCGAGCGCCAATACCCGCCGCTGATGCAACTCCAAGGTGCGTCCCAAGGCCTTGATTTTCCAATGATATTTCCGCCATAAAAGACTGATAGGCGCTGATGAGAGCAGAATCCGCCCACTGCGGGGAGCACAGGAGGAGCAGGTATGACGACCATCGCGAGCGTTGTGGTAGGCGGCAAGGTGTCTCGCAGCCCCAATGCCCAGGACAGCCGGATGACGTTCGCCGCGCAAATCGCCGCGTACTGCCGGGGCCGCGGGGCAAAGATCGTCCTCCTTCCCGCCGGCTACCTTTTCTCGGCGGATGCCGAGGAGACCCCTCGCACCTCAGCCAAAGCGCTTGCGAAGGTCTTCAGCGGGTTGTGCCTTATTGCCGGGATCGACTCAGCCGACGCGGAGAAACTGGAATCGTCCAAAGCCCAGAACGGCAAGCGCCTGGACAAATGGACACGGAACGAGTCGCTCCCTTTCTGGGTCTTTGCAAGCGACTCGTCAGGAAAAGTCCTGACGCTCTTCCGCCAGAGGAGCACGACTTCGAGCAATGGCAAAGCAGCAGGACAGCCATCCCCTGCCGAACAGCAGCACAGGACCGTCAAACTTGCAGGATTGCAATGCTACCTGTTGGCCTGCGGAGAGCTCTTCAATCCGTTTCTTCGCCCGCTTCTTGAGCAGGAGCAAGGCTTCGCGCTCATTGCCCATCTGGGGCACAAAGGCCTTGGCCGCACCTTTCCCAAGAGCTTTCCAGCACTGGCCAATGCGACGGGGGCCTGGGTCATCAACGCACAGCACACCTGGAGCGGTGAGTGCTGGGCCGCGGAACCCGGCAAGAAGGCGCGACGCATCCCGGGCGACGTCATTCATGAAACCACCCATTCCTCTGGAGAATGGGCCCGCGTCGCCTTTTGGGATGTTCCTTGAGACAGGTTCTGCCCACCGCCTGAGTGCCAGGCGTCAGCCGCCGCTCAGCCGCCCTTGGGCATCTTCAGCGCCATCGCGACCAGCGAGAGGGTCAGGTCCTCGGGCTGGTAGGGCTTGAACGGGTTCAGCGTCGTGCCGGTCGAGTCCAGGTGATCCAGGCCGGACAGGGTCACGGACTTGGAGCCGGGGATGAACGCGTCCTGCGGGAGCACCAGGCCGTCTGACTTCACGCCGTAGCGCTGGTGCATGTACTCCTGCATGGCGAATAGCGGCGACGTCGGGTTCGCGGTGGTGGAGGCCATGGAGACGGTGGGGATGCCTGGCGGCATCGGGTGCTTGGCCAGGAACTCCTTGCGCGAGTCGTACGTCAGGTCCTCACCGGCCTGGATGCTGCCGCCGAGCGCCTCGACGGCGCCGCCCACGCCGTAGCGCACGAGCGGGTTGTCCAGCAGGTCCTGCGCCATGGGCGAGCCGCCGTAGGGCGACTGGATGGTGACCAGGGCGCGCACGTGCTCCTGGAGCTCGGGGTACATCGACAGGGCCGCCGCGGAGTCCAGGCCGCCCTTGCTGTGACCGATGAGCACCACCTGCTTGCCGTTCTTGGAGGCCTCGAGCACGGCCTGACGAACGATGGCGGCGTTGTGCTCCACGCCCATGTCCGTGTCCACGGGCACGCGGCCGACCTGGAGGCCCTGCGCTTCGAGCGCGTCCAGGTTCTTGTCGAAGTAGAACTGCTTGGGCGCGGCTTCGGAGAGCAGACCGCCCACCGCGAGGAATACGCAGTTCTTGGCCTCGGGGGGCATCACGTTCTGGCCCGCGCGCACGGCCTGGTTGAGCTTCATGAACTCCGCGGTGGAGTCCTTCGCGGGGGGATACGCCTTCTGGATCCAGCCGATCTTGTCCGCCTCGCCCTTGCCGGGCCAGGGGATGGGAAGGCGCAGGGCATTGACCTGCTGCGACCCCACAGGAGCCACCGCCGAGAAGCTGTCCCCCTTCACGATGGCGTTGAAGCCCTGCGCGCCCTTGGCCCGGGCAGGAGCCTCCGGAGCGACCCGCGTCTGCGTTGACGGCGTGAGGCTGGAAGGACGCGTGACCTGGACCATGAGGGGACCTCGGGAGGGGGAGCCGAGTTGAGCAGCAGGGAGGCTTGCCTACATTGTCGGTCAATGGCGCTGGGAGTTGCGTGCCCGTTCCAAGTCCGTGAGAAGCCGAGACTCAGAGCATGTCAGGGTCTCACTTCCCGCGAGTCGACCGGTAGCGGACCTGGAAGCCCACAGGCATCGTCTTCCAGTAGGTGGCGGACCAGGGCCGCATGACCGTCCACACCGCGCTCCCAGGGACCAGGACCCTCGACGGTCGCGAGGACGCCCTGGCGAACTCCTCCTCCGCGAGTTCACGCGCCCCCGCCTCAATGAAGTGCTCTTCCCCATCACTCCAGCCCGTGGAGTAGCGGCTCCAATCCGGCCGGGCCAGTGACTCCCACACGGCCCCGCCCTCTGGCGTCAGGCCGTACCAGAAGCCCGAGTAGCGCCCCGGCGTGCACGAACTCACCGCGAGCGCGCTTTCAATCTCCGGGAGCGTCCGGGCGAGAGCGTCTGTTTCAAGATGTTTCACCCAGATGAGCCCGGCTTCGCACAGGGATGCCAGCATTGGCGCCAGCTCCCGCGCTTCCAACCCGTGGGTGCGCCGGTTGGTGATGAGCTCGAGGTCGGGACTCCTCAGGACCGCCAGGTTCTCACTCAGCTCGACGACAGCATCCAGGAGCCAGAAGCTCCTGCGATCCATACGCATGACGAGGCCCTGGCGAAGCAAGCTGCTCGCTCGCATTTGGGCCGGGACCACTCTAGCGCGACCGGCACACCGGGCCAGGAACCTGGAACCCCAAGCGTTCACAGCAGGCCACCCACCCCGCCCCCGGCCGCTCCCCTGCCCTCCTGTCGTCAGCCCTGCCTACATGGCCCGTCCCAGGGGGGATGACCCGTCCAGGAACTGCTGCGCCCGGCCCTCTTGTGGCATATACCCACACCATGCCTTCCGCCCTCACCGCCTCCCAGATCCGCGAGGCGTTCCTCCAGTTCTTCGAGGAGCGCGCCCACCGCCGTGTGGCCTCCTCTTCGCTGGTGCCCGTTGGCGACCAGACCCTGCTGTTCACCAACGCCGGCATGGTCCAGTTCAAGGACGTCTTCACCGGCCGCGAGCAGCGTGACTACCGCCGCGCCACCACCTCCCAGAAGTGCGTGCGCGCCGGCGGCAAGCACAACGACCTCGACAACGTGGGCTACACCGCGCGCCACCACACGTTCTTCGAGATGCTCGGCAACTTCTCCTTCGGCGACTACTTCAAGGCCGACGCCATCTCCTTCGCCTGGGAGTTCGTGACGAAGCGCCTGGGCCTGTCCACCGACCGGCTCGCCGTCACCGTGTTCAACGGCGAGAACAACATCCCCTGGGACGAAGAGGCCTTCGAGCTGTGGGCGAAGCAGGGCGTGTCTCGCGACCGCATCCTGAAGCTCGGCTACAAGGACAACTTCTGGGCCATGGGCGACACCGGTCCGTGCGGCCCCTGCTCCGAGATCCACTACCACCAGGGCGACGACATCCCCTGCGTGGAAGAGGCTGCGGGCAGGAAGTGCCAGGGCGTCGCGTGTGATTGCGACCGGTGGCTCGAAATCTGGAACCTCGTGTTCATGCAGTTCGAGCGCAAGGAGAAGGACGCGCCCCTCATCCCGCTACCCAAGCCGTCCATCGACACCGGCGCCGGCCTGGAGCGCATCGCGTCCGTCGTCCAGGGCAAGCGCTCCAACTACGACACCGACCTCTTCCAGGGCATCCTCGCCACCGTCAGCCAGCTGTGCGGCAAGCCCTACACCCAGGAGACCGGCGCGTCCCAGCGCGTCGTCGCTGACCACGCCCGCGCCACCGCGTTCCTCGTGGCCGACGGCGTCCAGCCCTCCAACGTGGCGCGCGGCTACGTCCTGCGCCGCATCATGCGCCGGGCCATCCGCCACGGTGATCAGCAGCTGGGCATCAAGGAACCCTTCTTCTTCAAGGTCGTGGACCGCGTCATCGAGCTCATGGGCGACGCGTTCCCCGAGCTGCGCGACGGCCGCACCTTCATCCTCGAAGTCGCCAAGCACGAGGAAGAGGGCTTCCGCCGCACGCTCGACCGCGGCCTCAAGCTGATGGACGAGGAGCTGGCCAAGCTCCAGGCCTCCGGCGGCAAGATGATCTCCGGCGACGTCGTCTACCTGCTGCACGGCACCTACGGCTTCCCTTGGGACCTCACGCAGATCATCGCGCGTGAGCGCGGCTACGACGTGGACCTGGAGGGCTTCAAAAAGCTCCAGGAAGAGGAGGCCGCGAAGCAGGACTTCCACGGCGAGAAGAAGTCCACCACGGATATCTTCCAGGACGTCCTCGCGCGCACCGCGCCCACCCAGTTCCTGGGCTACGACGGCGAGGGCCACGAGGGCGAAGGCAGCGTCCTCGCGCTCGTGCAGGACGGCGTGGAGGTGCCGCAGGTCTCCGCGGGCGCCACGGTGGACGTCGTGCTGGACCGCACGCCCTTCTACGGCGAGTCCGGCGGCCAGCTGGGCGACACGGGCCGCATCGTCGCGCACGGCGGCAAGACCGTGGTGCAGGTGAAGGACGCACAGCGCCCGGTGCAGGGCCTCATCGTCCACAGCGTGGAGGTGAAGGAAGGCACGCTGAAGGTCGGCGACATGGTGCAGACGTCCGTGGACGTGGAGCGCCGCAAGTCCATCCGCGCGAACCACTCCGCCACGCACCTGCTGCACAAGGCGCTCAAGCGCGTGCTCGGCGAGCACGTGAAGCAGGCGGGCTCCGTCGTCGCGCCGGACTTCCTGCGCTTCGACTTCTCGCACTTCTCCCCCGCCACCCAGGAGCAGCTGGAGCAGGTGGAGGACCTGGTCAACACCTGGGTCCGCGACAACGCGGATGCACAGACGCGCGTCATGAACATCGACGACGCGAAGAAATCCGGCGCCGTGGCCATGTTCGGTGAGAAGTACGGCGAGACCGTGCGCGTCGTCACCGTGCACCCGGAGTCCACGGAGCTCTGCGGCGGCACGCACGTGAAGCGCAGCGGCGACATCGGCCTGTTCAAGGTGACGAGCGAGAGCGGCGTCGCCTCCGGCGTGCGGCGCATCGTGGCCGTGACGGGCGTGGGCGCGCTCCAGTTCGTGCGCGAGCAGGAGCACGAGCTCAAGAAGGTCGCGGCGCTGCTGCGCACGAACCCCAAGGAGGTCGCGGTCCGCGTCGAGGCCACCCAGAAGCGCGTGAAGGAGCTGGAGCGCAAGGTGGAGGAGGTCTCGGTGAAGGCGCAGTCGGCCTCGCAGAAGGACCTCCTGGACCAGGCGCGCGAGGTCAACGGCATGAAGGTGCTGGCCACGCGCGTGGACCCCGCGGACGACAAGGTGTTCCGCGGCATGGCGGATCAGCTGCGCGACCGCATCGGCTCCGGCGTCATCGCCATTGGCGGTGAGAAGGACGGCCGCGCCGTCATCCTGGTGGCGGCCACGAAGGACGTCGTCGCCAAGGGCATCAGCGCGGGCAACCTGGTGCGCGAGATGGCCAAGGAAGTGGGCGGCAAGGGCGGCGGCAAGCCGGACATGGCGCAGGCCGGTGGCCCGGACGCGGACAAGCTGCCCGTGGCGCTCGAGAAGCTCTTCGAGCTGGTGAAGGGCGCGAGCCCGGCGTGAGTCCTCGCGCTTCATCCCGCCCCCTGGCGTTCCTGACGGCGGCCCTCCTCCTGGGGGGCTGCACGAAGGAAGCTTCCACGTCCGAAGAGGGCCAGGAAGCCGACGCGCGCACGCTCCAGAAGCTGCGCGCGGAGGCGGACCGGGTGAAGCAGGGCGGCGCCGTGGCCACGCGTCCACAGCCGCCCCAACGCGAGCCGGAGGAGTCGAAGCTGGCGGGCCTGGCCGCGGGCATGGGCGACAGTGGCCCGCGCAAGCTGCGGCTGCCCGAGCGCAATGACACCGTGCACGTGGACACGGTGGCGATGAAGGTGACGGGGCTGGAGGCGTCGCACTCGGTGAAGGGCTCCGGCAAGGCGGGGCTGGGCCTCACGACGGAGGACCTGTTCCTGCGCGTGGAGCTCATCACCCAGAACGTGGGCGGGATGCCCGCGCCGCTGACGCTGGAGGGCGTGAAGCTCACGGACGCGAAGGGGCAGACGTATCCGCTGGCGCGTGACGCGCAGGCGGTGGCCGGCACGAAGCCCCTGCCCTCCACGTGGGCCCCCGCGCAGCGCACGGAAGTGGCGCTGCTGTTCGAGGTGCCACCGGACGCCGTTCAAGACGATGGGCTGGCGCTCGTGGTGCAGGGCTCCGGCGGGGACGTGCGGATTCCCTTGCGATGACCGGGTCGGCCCCCAAGCTCCTCCCCCTGCGCATCCGACTCCCGTACACGGGGGAGGAGGAGTTCATCGAGCGGTATGGCTCGAACGTGGGGCGCGGTGGAGTGTTCGTGGCCACGCGAGCGCTCAAGCCGGAAGGCACGGGGCTGGCGTTCGAGTTCGTCCTCGCGGACGGCACGCGGCTGCTGCGCGGTGAAGGCGTGGTGCTGAAAGCGGACGCGGGGAGCACGCGCACCGGGATGACGGTGCGCTTCACCAAGCTGGACGCGGCGAGCAAGGCGCTCATCGATCGCATCGTCGCGCGGCGGAGCGGGACGGAGGTGGCGCCGCCGGGGCTGGTGCGACGGACTCCGGCCATGAATCCGGCGCGGCCTGCGTCAGTCAGCGAGACGCCGGCACCGGTGGAGCCTCCGGCGACGATTGCCCAAGAGGAGCCGAGAGCGCGCGCCGTGCCGCCGAAGGCGTCCATGACGTTGCCGGCCGTGAAGCTGCCCGTCGCGGAGGAACCGCCGCCGGACCTGGCGGAACCGGATGAGCCGGTGTCGCTGTTTCCGGAGGACGCGGTCGAAGAGGAAGAGGGGCTGGCGCCACTGCCGGCGGTGGACTTCCCGAGGAAGCCGCGAAAGCTCCCGGCCGGCCTGGATGCACAACGGGCGACCCAGGAGATGTTCACGGTCCAGCCGACGGCCAGAGGAGTCCAGGCTGGGGAACGGCCGCCTGCGCTCTCTGGCACCTTCGCGGCCGTGAGGCTGCCGGAGCCTCCCGCGGAGCCGCGGCAGGTCGAGGCGTCCGAGGCGGGGGCGGATGCACCAGCGGATCCAGCCGCGGCCGATGCAGCGCGTGCGGAAGCTCCACCTTTGGATGCGTCCTCCGCGGAGGATCACGCCAACGCCGAGAACGCCGCAGCGGCTGCATTCACCGGCGCCGATACCTCCGCATGGGAGTCGACTCCGAGCACAGCGGACGCATCGACTGCTCCTGCTGCGGATGACGGTCGCGTGGAAGCGCAGTCCGCGGTGTCTGATGGGGCCGCCTCTGTTCCGGATGCACGCGAGGACGACGCGCACCCGCCGGAACCAGAGGCCTCTGGCGCTCCTGACGCTGGCGAAGCATCCGCGCACCACTTCACTCCCGCGTCAGTGGACGCGTTTGATCCGAACGCCGTACTGGGAGCCGCGCACGCTCCCGAGCACTCCGCGTGGAGCGCGGAGTACGCGACGGAGGAGACTCGCGACACGGCCTCCGCGTTCGCGGGCACGGCAGGCGAAGCGGAACCGGCACGCGTGGAAGCGACGGCCGTGTCCGGCGAGACGCAGGCGGAATCCGACCCATCGTTCGACTTCGACGTCGACCTCAACATGGAATCGGAGGAGGCCCCCGCCCCCGCGGAGTCCGGTCCCTCACTGGCTCCGGACTCTCATGCGACGGAAGGCGCAGAGGACACGACGAGCCTTCCGGAAGAGAGTCATTCCTGGGCTCCCTCGGACTCCGACGCCGTCAGCGCCCACGAGCCGCTCCATCCGGAGGCGAGCAGTGAATGGACGGATCAAGGCTCCGATACCGAAGGAGCCTCTTTCGCGGCAACGTTGCCTCCGGAAGAACACGATGCTCGGGCTGTGTCGGACTCCGATGCTGAGGGAGTCGATACCGCCGAAGCAGCGCTTCCGCCGGCGGAGCATTTCTCGGCCGCCCCTGACTTCGACACGGGCGCTGGCTCGACTGAGGAGGCCCCCCCTCCAGCAGAGACCTCCTCCGCGGTCACGGACTCCGACGTCGTAGAAGACTTTCCCCAGGCGACGTCGCAGCCTGCGGAGTTCCATTCGGAGGAAGCTCCGCAAGAAACGCTTCCTCCTCCAGAGCCGGTCGCGACTTCAAGCCAACGGGAGGCCGAACGCCTTCGCGCATGGGGCATCGATCCGGACTCCCTTCCGCGCGCGTTCGGCACGGACCCGGAGGACGTGGATCCGTTCAGCGCGGCGCTTGAACAAGCGGTCGGGGCCACGGACACCGACGGGCCCGAGCGCGACACGCAAACCGTCACGACGTCAACGGTCGCTCCTACCGCGAGTTCGGCTCCTGTGCCCGAGCCCGTCTCCGCGCCTCCGCTGGAAGAGGATGACGCATCGACGGTCGTCGTGGTCGAACTGCCGACCGAGGATGCATGGACGGCGCTCGTCGGATCCTCTGCATCCGAGGACACGACCCCGGCAGTGGCTGCGCCCGAACTAGAATCGGCGTCGGTCCAAGCGCCAGAGCATGATGAGGCACTCGCTTCGGTGCTGGCTGCGGAGTCTCATGAAGAGACTCGGTCCGCCCCCCCGGCAACACCAGAGGAGACTCCGCCTCCGACGGTGTCCGCTCCGGCGGTCCTGGACGCCTCGAATGCGCTCGCTTCCGACACGAAGCAGCCTGTCGAGGAATCGACGTCTCTCGAGGTTTCCACCAGCGCCTCCGCGTCACCGGTCGCTTCGGGCGAAGCCACACAGCACACCGCAGCGAATGCGCCCAGCAGCAACGAAGCCACCCCTCCGGTCAGCCCGGCCGACGAGCAATCGCCGCGGGAATCCGCTGCGGAGCAGCCTGCACGGAACAACGAAGCGTCCGGTGCGGACAGCTCGACGTCAGAGCAACCGCCTGCGCTGACCTCCGCTGAGCAACAGCCCGCCCCCGCCAGCGAAGCCGCCGCACAGGCGGTCAGTACGCCTTCGCAGCAGGCAGCCGCCACGGAGCAACCGTCGCGTTCCGGCGAAGCCCCTGCGCCAGTCAGCGCGGCGTCGGAACAACCGCAGCCACGCGCATCGGCCACGACAGAAACTCCGCACGCCAGCGAGTCCACCGCGCCCATCAACGCGGACTCGGAACAACCGCGTCCCCAAGCATCGGACGCGACAGAATCCCCGCGCTCCAGCGAAGCCGCCGCCCTCATCAGCGCGGCGCTGGGACAACCACCGGCTGCGGCAACATCCCAGGGCTCCAGCGAAGCCACCGCGCCCACCAGCGCGGCTTCGGAACAGCCGCGTCCTCAAGCATCGGCCGCGCCAGATTCCTCGCGCGCGAGCGAAGCCGCCGACCTCATCAGCGCGGCGTTGGGACAACCATCGGCTGCGGCAACATCCCCGGGCTCCAGCGAAGCCACCGCACTCATCAGCGCGGCGTTGGGCCAACCATCGGCTGCGGCAGCATCCCCGGGCTCCAGCGAAGCCACCGCGCCCACCAGCGCGACGTCGGGACAACCGAATCCCCAGGCATCAACCGCGACAGAACCTCCGCGCTCCAGCGAAGCCAGCACGGCCGCGTCACCACCGCAGACCCAGCCCTCCACGGCGCCCCAGTCCCCGCGCACCGACGAAGCCTCTCCGCCGCCTTCCGCTGACGCACAGAGCAGCGCAGCCACCGCGCGCAGCCGCCGCCGCACGTTCTTCGACCTGGCTCCCGCCGTGCCCGTCACTCCGCCCTCGGCGGCGGAGGTCGTGCTCGGCATCGACGTGGGCACTTCGCACGCTCGCGTCGCCGCGCTCATCGACGGCGTCGCCACGCCCATCCCCATCCCCGGCACCGACGGCTCGGGCCTTCCCTCCGTCATCGCGGTGAACGGCGCCGGAGAGTTCCTGGTCGGTGCCGCCGCCCTCGCCGAAGCCGCCCGCGCCCCCCGCCGCGCCGCGACCGGCCTCAAGCGCCTGCTCGGCATGCGCGCCCGCTCCCCCAACCTGCGCTGGCTCTCCCCGCAGCTCTCCTTCCCCGTCGCCACCGACCGGCAGGGCGACGCGGGCGTGGAGCTCGATGGCCGCCACATCGCGCCCACCCTCCTCACCGCCATGCTGCTGCGCGAGCTGCACCAGGCGGCCACCACGCACCTGGGCCGCAAGGTGACGCGCGCCGTGCTCTGCGCGCCCTCGCACTTCACCGAACGCCAGCGCGCCGCCCTGCGCGATGCCGCCACCATGGCCGGCCTGGACGTGCCTCGCGTGCTCACCAACAGCGCCGCCGCCGCGCTCGCGTACGCGCACGGCCGGGGACTTGCTCGCAAGCGCGTCCTCGTCGTGGACCTGGGTGGCGGTGGCCTGGAGGTCTGCGTCGTGCAGGTCACCGGCGATGACCTGGAGGTCGTCACCACCGGCGGAGACCCCACCCTCGGCGGCATGGACTTCGACGGCCGCATCGCCGAGGCGCTCGTCAGCGACCTCGCCGAACAGGGCCACCCCCGCCCCGAACACCTCCTCGACTGGGGCCCCCTGCGCACCCTCGCGGAAGCCACCAAGGAGACCCTCTCCACCCAGGACAGCGTGGACGTCACCCTGCCCACCGGCCCCGGCCCCAAGCTCGACCGCGAGCGCGTGGAGGCCCTCACCGCCGACCTCGCCCAGCGCGTCGTCTCCGTCACCCGCGAGGTGCTGGAGTCCAACGCCCTGTCCCCGCAGGGCCTGGACGCCGTGCTCCTCGTGGGCGGCCAGTCCCGTTCACCGCTCGTGCGCCGCCGCCTGGAGGAGAGCCTGGGCGTGCCCGTGCGCGATGACGATGTGGACGCCCGCACCGCCGTGGTGCGCGGCGCCGCGCTGCTCGGTCACGCGCTGCTGCTGTCGGAGACAGGCAAGCCCGCCGCCAGCGTCTCGGAGGTCCTCACCGCCCCCATCGGCGTCGCCGAGGACGCCGGCACCTTCCGCCGCGTGCTGGAGCGCAACACCCGCCTGCCCACCGCGAAGACGCTCGTCATCCCCATCACCGTCCCCGGTCCGCTGGCGCTCGCCTTCTTCCAGGGCACCGCCGCCACCGCCACGGAGAATGAATGGCTCGGCGCCCTCACCCTCACCGTGGAGCGTCCCGGCGAGGTGGAGGTGCACCTGGAGCTGTCCACCGATGGAACGCTCGCCTTCAGCGCCACCCTGCCCGGCGCGAAGCGGCAGCCGGTGACGCTCGCGAAGGAGGAGCTGGACGACGCCTCTCGCGATGCCCTCATCGCCCGCTCGCCCTTCCACACCGAACCGGAAGCCCGGCCGAGCGGCCTGCTTTCCGGCTTGAAGAAGCTCTTCGGCCGGCGCTGAGGCCCTCGGCCTCCTGTCTCCGTCCCCCGGGCGGGTGCGCTGTCCGGCCCTCCCGTCCCAGCTTCCATTCCAGGTCCCACACTTCAAGCAGGAGGAACCTGGTCATGAGACGCACTTCGATGGTGGCAGGACTGGTGGTGGCCGGCACATGCGTGGCGGGACCGGCCCTCGCGGTGGACGCGAGCGAGGTGTCGCGCAAGCTCAGCTTCAGCGAAGAGGACGCCACGGCCGGCCTGGACGTGGGCGCGGGCCTGGGCGGCTTCACCGGCGACCTGGGCGATGAGACGGGCGTGGGCGGGCTGTTCAACATCACCGCCAACGCCCAGCCCTGGAAGTACATCGGCGTGGAGGTCGGCTACGAGGGCCAGAACATCCCCATCGACGATGCCCGAGTCCTCGGCGGCAACAACATCTTCCGCAACAACGGCACGTTCATGGGCCAGCTGGGGCCCATCGTCGACCACAAGTGGCACCCCTTCGTGGGACTGGGCGTGGGCCTGAGCTACCTGCACGTGTCCTCGGGCGCCGAGGACGTCTACAACAATGACTGGCAGACGGAGGTGCCTCTGGCCGCGGGCATCGAGTACCGCCTGGGCCACCTGTCCGCCGGCGTGCGCGCCACCTACCGCATCGTCGGTGGCGAGGGGCTGTTCGAAGTCCCCGGCACCACCGACGACGCCAAGGGCAGCCTCTTCAACGGCAACGTCACCGTGGGCGGCCGCTTCTAGCCGGCTTTCGCGTCCGCGGGACTCACGCCCCCGCGGACGCGTCACGTCCTCACAGCTCGAAGCGGGACATCAGCACTTCCGGACGCGGATCTTCCTTCCACGCGTCCAGCACCGCCTGCGCCGGCGACCGGCCCGAAGCCGCCACCGCCTCCAGCGGCGCGAGCAGCGGCGCGTCCTCGGGATCCAACCGCTGCAGCCCCCGCTTCGCGATGGCCACCATCTCCCCGGCCAGCCGGTGCAGCTCGCGCGGCCCCAGCTTCCCGGCCAGGCCCTCGCGGCGCGCGGTGTCGTGGAAGGCCAGGTGCTCGGTGAAGGTGAGCCGAGGCAGGAGCAGCTCCGCCTCCTCCAGCGCCTGCGCGTCGTAGAGGATGCCGCGCCAGAGTGCCCCCAGCGCCCCCGTCATGGCCGCGCTGGAACAGTCCGCGCCGCGCACCTCCAGCACCTTCTTGAGCCGCACCTCCGGGAAGAGCGTGGACAGGTGGTCCGTCCAGTCCCCCATGTCCGGCGGCTTGCCCTCGTAGCCCTCCTTCATCAGCTGACGGAAGGTGAGCTTCGGGTGGCGGTACTCGCCCTCGCGGCGCAGGAACAGGAGCGGCGCGTCCAGCGCCCAGTCCACATACGCCTGATAGGAGAACGAGCCGTCGAACCACGACGGCAGGTAGCCGCAGCGCGTGGGGTCCACCTCTTCCCAGACGCGGCTGCGGAAGGACATGTACCCGGACGGCTTGCCCTCCAGCAGCGGGCTGTTCGCGTACAGCGCCACCAGCAGCGGCGACAGGCGCGCCACCGCCACCGTCTTGCGCACGCAGTCCGCCTCGTCCGCCCAGTCCAGCGACACCTGCCCGGTGGACGTCATCAGCATCATGTTCAGCGCCAGCCGGCCGCGCTCCGGCAGCGTGCGGCGCATCACCTGGTAGCGCGTCTTGGGCATCCAGGGCATCTCACCCGTCGTGCCCACCGGCCGGTAGCCCAGCGCCACCAGCCGCAGGCCCAGCGCGGAAGCCGCCGCCTTCGTCTCCTTCAGGTGCTCCAGGTTCTCCTGGTGCGCCTCCCGCGCCGTGCGGAACGGGCTGCCGGACAGCTCGAACTGCCCGCCCGGCTCCAGGGAGATGGCCGCCATCCCGCGCTGCAGCGCGATGACCGGCGACTCGGGCGTCTCCCGGAAGCGGTCGTAGCCGCCCGGGGCGATGCGCTCCAACAGGGCGCCGATTCCGTTCGGTCCCTCGTAGGGCGGGGGCTGGGCGGACCCCACGGGGTAGATGAACTTCTCGTGCTCCAGCCCCAGCCGGTGCTGGGTCCGGGGCTTCTCCCCTTTGCGAAGCTCTTCCACCAGGGGGGCGGCGGAAGTGAGGGGCTCGGAGGCCACGCGCTTGAGGTCGAGGGACATGAGGGCGCCCTATATAACGGGGGCCGTTGGCCTTGCCCTCATTTGAGCACCCTGCCCCCATGCGCCCTGCATCCCCCGTCCCCACCCTGTCCCCCCGGCCCCGTCTGTCGGATTTCCTCCAGGGCATGGGAGTGCTCGGCCGAGCCTTCAAGCTCATCTTCCGCTCGCGCCGCCTCTTCCTCCTCTCCAGCCTGTGCGCGGTCCTCACCGCCATCGCCCTGGTGGGACTGGCCGTGCTGCTCTACCGCTACGCCCCCGGACTCCTGGAGTCCGTGTGGGCCCGGCCCGACTCCTGGTACGGACAGGCCGGCTGGTACACCGCGCTCGTGCTGGGCTCCCTGGTCGCCTGGGTGGTGGGCGCCAACGTGGTGCCGCCCCTGCTCCTCACGCCGCTACAGGACCCGGTATCGGAGGCCACCGAGGCCGAGTGTGCGGGAGCGGACGCCGTGCTCTCACCCGCCTCGTTCCTGCGGGGCCTGACGACCGGGCTGTTGCACACGCTCGCCCGCATGGCGCTGCTCTTCCTGGGGCTGGCGGTGCTGCTGCCGCTGAACTTCGTACCGGGCCTGGGCAGCGTGGCGTTCACCGTGCTGGCCAGCCTGTGGACCATGCTCTGGATGGCGGCGGAGCACCTGGCCGCGCCCATGACGCGCCACCTGTACCCCTTCGCCGAGGTGCGCCGCATGCTGCGCGAGCGCCGGGCCCTCTGCCTGGGCTTCGGCGCGGGCGTCTACCTGCTGTTGTGGGTGCCCATCCTCAACACCTTCTTCCTCCCGGTGGCCATCGTCGGGGGCACCCTGCTCTACCGGGCCCTGCGGGAGGCCGGGGACCTGCCCCCGCCGCCGGATGCCCAGGCGGATGCCCGGGCGGACGCGAAATAAAGGGGGATGCCGGGTGTCCGTATGTCCGGGCCGATCGGGAACGCATTGCCTGCGGCAGACGTTCTCGGTCGCTAGTGACAAGGCCACGCCTTGAAGCACCAGGAAGCCGTGATTAGGCTTGCCCGGCCGCTGCCAGGTCCCTTGGCCTACGTCGAACTGTTCGGATTCACAGGGCTTTTCACGCATCACCCGGGGCGCCTCTCGCGCCCCAGCTGGGATGAACCGCATGCCGCGTATCTTCCGCCGCATCACCGCCGTCGCCGTTCTGTGTGGGGCCTGGGCATTCGCAGGCAGTGACCGCGCCCCCCTCCCGCTCACCGTGGGAGCGGCGGAGGCGGGGCAGGACTCCTGGGACGGCGCGCTGCCTTCCGCCGGCAAGAGCGAGAAGGCCCCGCACGACCTCAACAGCCTCCGCGTCCTGACGAAGGTCATCCTCTACGTGAAGGAGAACTACGTCGACCCCAAGCGGGTGAAGCCCAAGGAGATGATGATCGCCTCCCTGGAGTACGTGGAGAAGAGCGTTCCGGACGTGCTCGTGGACGGCAACCCGGAGACGGGCAAGCTCAACGTCAACGTCAACGGCAAGCAGAAGGAGTTCGACATCTCCCACGTGGACTCCCTGTGGAAGATGTCCTTCGCGCTGAAGGACGTGTTCGACTTCCTGTCCAAGAACATGCGTCCCATCGAGGAGACGCGGGACATCGAGTACGCGGCCGTCAACGGCATGCTCTCCACGCTGGATCCGCACTCGGTGCTGCTGCGCCCGGAGCTGTACCGGGAGATGAAGCTGTCCACCAAGGGCGAGTTCGGCGGCCTGGGCTTCGTCATCCAGATGAAGGAGGGCAACCTCACCGTGGTGAAGGTGCTGCCCAAGACGCCCGCGTCGCGCGCCGGCATCCAGAAGGACGACCGCATCAAGAAGATTGGTGAGGAGTCCACCGTCAACATGGACCTCAACGAGGCCGTGTCCAAGCTGCGCGGCCCGGTGGACAGCCGCATCACCATCACCGTGGAGCGCGACGGCTGGGACAAGCCGCGCAACATGACGGTGGCCCGCGCCATGATTTCGATTGAGTCCGTGCAGCACAAGCTGCTCGCGGGCGGCGTGGGCTACGTGCGCCTGAAGAACTTCCAGGGCAACACCACGCGCGACCTGGAGGCCGCGCTGACGGACATCCGCAAGCAGGCGGAGGCCAAGGGCGGCTTCAAGGGCCTCGTCCTCGACCTGCGCGGCAACCCGGGCGGCCTCCTGGAGCAGGCCATCCAGGTGTCGGACACGTTCCTGTCCAAGGGCACGCTCGTCGCGACGGTGGGCTTCAGCGACAAGCTGCGCGAGGAGAAGCGCGCGCGCCCCGCGGACGGCGAGGAGAACTACCCCATCGCGGTGCTGGTGAACGCGGGCAGCGCCTCCGCGTCTGAAATCGTCGCGGGCGCGCTCAAGAACCTGGACCGCGCGGTCATCATCGGGCGCCAGACGTTCGGCAAGGGCAGCGTGCAGGTGCTCTACGACTTCCCGGACGACAGCGCGCTCAAGCTGACCATCGCCAAGTACCTCACCCCGGGTGACGTCTCCATCCAGGAAGTGGGCATCGTGCCGGACATCCAGCTCGTCCCGACGCGCGTCACCGCGGACCGGGTGGACGTGTTCGCGCCCCGCAAGTCCATGGGCGAGGCGGACCTGGATCAGCACTTCGGCAACCCGGAGTCCTCCACCGTCGCCAAGAAGCGCGAAGAGGTGCTGGACCGCGAGAAGCCGGGCACCAGCCTCAAGTACCTGAAGGTGGACGAGAAGGCCGCCCAGGCCTCCGCCAAGAAGGAAGAGCCCAAGGAGAAGGTCGCCGCCAAGCCGGGCACCAAGGACAAGAAGGAGCACGGCCAGAATGATCCGCTCCTGGACGTGGACGTGGCCGGCCAGGGCGAGGACCTGGACGACCAGCTGGACGCGGAGTCCCAGGAGGAGATCAAGGAGGACTTCGAGGTCCAGTTCGCCCGCGACTTCGTCCTGAAGGTGCCGGCGCTGAAGCGCTCCGAGCAGCTCGCCAAGGGCAAGCAGTTCGTGGAGCAGAAGCGCAACGAGGAGGAGCAGCGCATCAACAACGCCATCGCCGCGCTCGGCCTGGACTGGAGCCCCGGTCCCACGCCCAAGAACGTGCAGCTGGACGCCAGCTTCTCCCCGGGCGCGGACACCAAGATCATCGCCGGCGAGCAGCTGGACATGGTCATCAACGTGGAGAACAAGGGCACGGAGCCGCTCAAGCGCGTGCGTGGCTGGACGGAGAGCGACAACGCGTTCCTCGACCGCCGCGAGTTCCTCTTCGGCGCCATCGCCCCGGGTGAGAAGAAGTCCTGGAAGGTGCAGGTGCGCCTGCCCAAGGACCTCACCAGCCGCCGCGACGACGTGAAGGTGAAGCTGTTCGACGACAACGGCGCCCTGCGCGACACCCTGGTGTCGGAGCTGTCCTTCGTGGAGCTGCCCCGCCCCACGTTCGCCTTCAACTGGCAGGTGGTGGATGACTGCGCCGAGTGCAACGGCGACGGCGTCGTGCAGCGCGGCGAGGACGTCACGGTGGTGATGGACGTCACCAACACGGGCGTGGGCCCGGCGCTGGACTCGTTCGCGCAGATCAAGAACGGCGGCGACGCGAACATCTTCATCGAGAAGGGCCGCTTCAAGCTGGGGGAGATCAAGCCCGGTGAGACGAAGACGGCGCGCTTCCAGGTGTCCCTGAAGAAGGCCTTCAAGGGCGACACCTTCCCGCTGAAGCTGGCCATCCTGGATGAGCCCCTGGAGGAGTTCGTCCTGGAGAAGCTCCAGCTGCCCGTGAAGGACGGCCCCGTGGCCCCGCTGGAGGCGAAGAAGGGCCTGGTGAAGCTCAACGACAAGGCGGAGCTGTTCGCCTCGCCCACCGCGGACGCGCGTCCGGTGGCGAAGCTGCCGCAGGGCGCCACGCTGGCCCTGGAGGCCACCACCAAGGGCTACTACAAGGTCGCGCTGGAGAAGGACCGCTTCGCCTTCGTGCGCACGCAGGACGCGAAGGAAGTGAAGACCGGCAAGGCCCAGGCGCCCAAGACGGTGGCGTACACGACGACGCACCAGCCGCCGGACATCAAGCTGGACGTGGATCCCTCCCACGGCGGCGTGGTGGTGAACGGCGACAAGTTCACCCTCTCCGGCATGGTGAAGGACCCCAACGGCCTCCTGGACGTCTACGTGCTGGTCAACGACCAGAAGGTCTACTTCAAGGCCGTGGACCCCAAGGGCGGCGAGCCCCACACGCTGAAGTTCACCTCCGACTTCACGCTCAAGGAGGGCAACAACAACGTGCTGGTGGTGGCCCGTGAGAGCACCGAGTTCGCCAGCCGCCGCACGCTGGTCATCCGCCGCCGCCCGGCGGAGGTGGCCCAGAAGGTGGCGACGCCCGCCGCCACGGCCACCACGCCGGTGAAGCCGCGCCAGCAGTAATCCTCCGGGGTCATCCCCGGAGCGCCTGACCCACGGGCGGCTCGCTTCCAGCGGACGTCCCCCTTCCAACGGGGGCGTTTCCCTGGAGGAGGGCCGCCCGTTTTGTTGACGCTTCACCGAGGGCGGGTTTAGGGTCCGCCGGAGGTGGGCGCCCGCTTGGCCGGCATGCGTCCCGGAGGCGTGATTCCCCCATGCGGACGTTCAGTCGGTGGCTGGTGCTCGCGACGGCGCTGTCAGGGGCCGCGGCCCATGCGGACGCCAACGACCTGGTCATTTCCCGCTTCGGCGTCGAGCGCCGGGGCAGCTCTTCCGTCATCACCAACACCGAGTTCGCCGAAGCCAGCGCGGACTTCCGCGCCTTCGCGCGCACGTACGGCGCGGTGATGACGTCCGCGAACCTGATGCCCCCGCGCACCACGGGCCACTCGGGTTTCGCGTTCAACGCGGAGCTGTCCGTCGTGTCGCTCCCGGAGGACGTGCAGCTGCCCACGGAAGCCGAGCAGCCGGGCTCCGTGCTGGTGCCGTCCCTCCACGTGCGCAAGGGCCTGCCCTTCTCACTGGAGCTGGGCGGGCGCGTGGGCTGGATTGAAAAGAGCAGCATGGTGACGGCCACGGGCGAGCTGAAGTGGGCCGTCAACGAGGGCTTCACGTACCTGCCGGACGTGGGCGTGCGCCTGCACGTGACGAAGCTCTTCGGCGCGCAAGACCTGGACCTGACCACCACGGGCCTGGACATCGGCGTGGGCAAGCAGTTCCCGCTGGGCGGCATGGTGACGGTGACGCCCTACGGCGGCCTGGACCTGAACTTCGTCAGCGCCACCACGCGCACGCTGGACTTCGACCCGAGCCGCTCCCCGGCGGACGCGGCGGGCAACGACTCGCGCGACGCGCTGACCAACACCGCGCCGTACTCGCGGGTGAACGCGGGTGACAACCTCACCCCGCGCTTCTACGCGGGCGCGCGCTTCATTGGCGGCGTGCTGCAGCTGGGCGCGGAGATTTCGCTCACCAACCTGGGCAGCTTCGACCAGGAGGGCGCCGGCAGCCGCGACCTGCCCTCCGTCTTCGCCTTCAACACCACGCTGGGCCTGGACTTCTAGTCAGCGCAGGGCTTCCCGCACGCGGCCCGGGCGGTTGGTGATGAGGTAGGACACCCCCAGGTCCCGCAGCTCGCGGGCGCGCCGGGGGTCGTCCACCGTCCACGCCGCCACGCGCAGGCCGGCGTCGTTCCATGCCGTCACGCGCTCCGGCGTGCACGCCTCGTGGAAGGGGTGCACCGAGTGCGAGGACACCAGCGGGCTCAGCGCGTACGCCTGCAGCGCCCAGGGCTTGTCCGGGTCGATGAGGAAGCCCCGGCGCAGCGTGGGCGCCACCTCCGCCAGCCGGAAGAGGCACAGCGGGTTGAAGCTGGACACCACCACGCGGCCTGACAGGTCGCGCTCGCGCAACAGCCTCGCCACGCCCGCCGCCAGGCCGCCGTCGTCGAAGCGGTCGCACTTCAGCTCGATGTTGACCAGGAAGTGCTCCGGCAGCGCGTCCAGCACCTCCTCCAGCAGCGGGATGCGCGCGGGGGCGAAGCCCAGGGGCGTGCCCACGTCCGCGCGGGAGAGCTTCCACCAGGGCGTGGTGCGCACCTCCCAGGGCTGCCCCGCCAGGCGGTCCAGGCGCTCGTCGTGACACACCACCACCTCGCCGGAGCCGCACACCATGGCGTCCAGCTCCACGCCGTCAGCGCCCTGGCGCACGGCCTCCGCGAAGGCCTCCAGGGTGTTCTCGGGAGCGTCGGCGCTGGCACCACGGTGAGCGAGCAGGAGCATGGGGGCGCAGTGTGCGCTGGAACGCCCTCCGCGCGCAGCGCCGACGTGGCAGGGGCGTCCAGGGGCGGACGCGGTGGCGCGACTTGCCTCGCGGGTGGGTTTATTGCAGTGTCCGACGCATGTTGGGCACCGGAGAGTTCCTCGTCCTCGGCTTCATCCTGCTGGTGGTCTTCTCGGCCGCCCGGATGGGGCAGTTGGGCAACGCGGTGGGCAAGTTCGTCTACTCGTTCCGCAAGGCGTCTCGCGGCGAGGACCTGGTGGACGTGAAGCACCTGCCCCACTCGCGCCGGGGCACCACCGACGCGGACTACACCGAAGGCTCCTCCAAGGACCGCCGCTCCTAGAACTCCTCGCCCGTCGGGAGCACCAGCGGACCGGGCGGGCTGCCGGGCGCTGGCGCGAGCAGCAGGCGCGCGGCCTGCTGCCTCAGGGCGGGCAGGAGCCCCGCGTCCTCCACCAGCTCGCGCAGGTCCGCGGTGGAGAGCAGCGGCACCAGCTTCGCGCCCACCTCCGGCGGCAGGTACGGGTTGAAGGCCAGCGCGCGGCGCACCTTGTGGCGCACGGACCAGCGCGGCGACTTCCAGATTTCGACGAGCGGCTCCGGACGCGCGGGCCTGCGCGCCGCGATGCGCACCACCAGGTCCTCGGTGAGGCGCGGGTTGATGAGCACGTTGCGCAGCACGGCCGGGTTGCTCACGGTGGCCAGGCGCGACAGCACGTCCGGGTCGCGCGTGAGGCGGGCCTGCTGCTTCAGGTGGCCCAGCGACTGGTTGGCGGCCTGCGCGTCCGCGCGGGCGGCGGCGTCCGCGTCCAGCTCCTTGCGCGCGGGCCCCTGGGCGAAGAGGTCTGCCACGGCCTCCAGCGACTGCACGTGGGCCATGCGCCGGAGCGCCTCCACGTGGGGGATGTGCTCGGCCTCCTGGTCCAGCGCGGCCAGGAAGTCCGACAGCACGCAGGTGGCGGGGGCCTGCCCGGCGCGGGACAGCGACAGCAGGTGGCCGATGAGCTCGTTCGTGTCGAACGGCTCCCGCCGGGCCAGCTCGCGCGCGGCGGCCTTGCGGCGCACGGTGGCGCCTCCGCCCAGGGCGTGCAGGTTGCGCGCGAGCACGCGGGCCTCTTCCAACGTGGACATGACGCTTCAGCCTCCCGTGCGGTCCGCGGTGGGTTCGGAGGGGATGGGCTCCAGCGTCACCTCCAGCCGGTGGCCGGTGAGGTCCGCGGGGAACTCCTGGAACAGCACCAGGAAGGGCACCTTGCCGCCCGGAGGCACCGGGAGGGACGCCGCGTCCATGCGCTGGCGGAGCGCGGTGGCGGCCTCGCGCGTGGTGACGGCGTGGAGCTCCTCCGGCGTGGCCAGCGCGCCCGCGAGCCCCTCCGTGGAGCGCACCCGCTGGTCGCCGTCGAAGAGGGCGGCGCGCACGCGCACGGCCGCCGCGGCGCCGGTGCGGTTCTCCGCCTCTCCGCGCACGACGAAGAGCATGCGGCCATCGCGCGTCTCGTAGAGGCCGTTGGACACGTCGCTCGCGATGAACGGGCGCGACGCGGGCATCACCAGCGTGCGCAGGCGGTCCGGGGACAGCGTGGAGGGGTCCACCTTGCCGTCGCGCAGGTACATGGCGCCCAGCACGCCCAGGGCCACCACCAGCGCGGTGGCGATGGCGAGGTTGAGGACCACCCCCGTCAGCTTCCGCGCGCGGCCGGGCATCCGCCGCTGGGGCATGCCCACGTCCTCGATGCGGGCGGAGGGCTTGGCCACGGTGACGGCCGGCCCGGAGCGCATGCTGGCCAGGTCCACCACCTCGCGGCGGGGCGTGGTGATCTTGAACGGGTCGCCGTCGTCGTACGCCGGCACGTCGCTCAAGAGCGAGATGCCGCCGGGCTCCTCCGCGCCCGCTTCGGCGGGCACGTCGCCCAGCAGCGCGGCGCGGCCGGTGTCGGAGGCGACCATCCCCTCCTCGCCCGAGGCCCCCGCGCCGGAGAAGTCGAACAGGTCGCTCATCGGCTCCGGACCGACGTGGGCGTCCTCGGGCGCGGCGGACAGGTCCGGGGACGGAGCCGCCGTGTCGATGGACGCGAACGGGTCCTCGCTCTCGAAGCCCGGCGAGGGCACCGATGGCCCCACCGCCGCGGCACCGCTCGGCGAGGGCGCCGCGGCGACGTTCGCGGCATGGCGCAGGGACGCCGCGTCCGGGGCCGCGGGAGCGTCGATGGGGAAGTCGAAGAGCGGATCCGGCGCGAGGTCCGTCGAACCCGCCGCGGCCAGCCCCGGGGAGGCCACGGGCGCGGCCCCGGGACGTGAGGCCCCGGCGGGGACCGAAGCCAAGGGCACGCGCGCGACGGGGGCTCCCGCCGGAGGCATGGCGGCACGCGAGGGAGCAGCGCCCGACGGTGCCCCGGCCAGGGCGGCACCAGGCCCCGGAGGCATGGCGGCACGCCCTGGCGGCGCGGGAGCCACCGCCCCAGGAGGAACCGGGCCCATGGGCGCCGCGGCCCCCAGAGGCGCGGACTGCGCGGCGAACGCACCCGGTCCGCTCGGAGGAGCCACGGCCGCCGGACGGGCCGCACCCGCGTTCCCCACCGCGAACGCCCCGGGAGGAGCGGCCCGGGCGGCGGGAGGCGCGAAGGCCCCCGGAGGCACCGGACGGGGAGCCGCTACCGGAGGAGCCGCCACGGCCGGCCGGGGAGCGGCCACCGGAGCGCTCGGCGCAGGCCCATCCAGCATGAAGTCCGCGAACGGGTCATCCAGGTCGGGCAGGGCCGGATTCGGAGGAGGAGGCGGCGGGGCCGCCTGACGCCGGGACGCGACGCCCGGAGACGACGTGGGCGGGTCGAACGGCATCATCGCCCCGGCAGCGCCCGGCGCGACAGGGGCCCGGCCGGGGGCCGCTTGCGGGGCATCCACGTCGATGTCCACATCCACGTCACCCCAGGACTGGACCTGGGACCTCACCGCGGGGGCGCCGGGCGCGTAGTACGCGGCCCCGGGCCGGGTGACCTCCCCGGTGGGCTCCGGGGCGTCTCCGAACGCCTGGAACGGGTCCGCCTGCCCCGCCGGAGGGCCAGCGGGCGGGGGGGCGCTCAGGGCCGGCGCGGGCTCACGCGCCACCCGAAAGGTGTTCTGACATTTGGTGCAGCGGACCTTGACCCCTTTTTCCGTCACCTTCTCGTCGGGGATCTTGAACCGCGTCTGGCACTGTTCGCACTGGACGATCATGGGGTCGGGTCGGGGGGACTAGGAGCATAGGCCCACCCGTCAACCACGGCGAGTCGGGCCCGGGTAACTTGCTCGCTTCCAACCCCTTTGATACGAGGTTCGCCCCTTTGGAAATCAAGAAGTAAACCAGTAAATGCCAAGGCGCAGCCGGGGTCGGAGACGACAGACATGAGCGAGGCCGAGCAAGCAAACGCTCCCAGCAACACCAAGGAGCCGAAGATCATCAAGCGCTACACGAACCGGAAGCTCTACGACACCGTGGAGAGCCGGTACGTCACGCTCGATGAGATCGCCGCGATGATCAAGGAGGGCACCGAGGTGCGGATTGTCGACAACCGCACGAAGGAAGACCTGACCTCCGTCACCCTCGCGCAGATCATCTTCGAGGAGGAGAAGAAGAAGAACCAGATGCCGCTGTCGGTGCTGCGGGAGATCATCCGCCACCCCGGCGAGTCCATCTCCGGGTTCATCCAGAAGGAGGTCTCGCCGCGCGTGGCCTCCATCCGCGAGGAGGCCGAGCAGCGGCTGGACAAGTTGCTGCGCCGCGAGGACGGCAGCCCGCAGGAGGCGCCCCCCGCGGAGGCCCCCGACGCCGCCGCGCCCGCGCCGCAGGCCGAGGGCAACGCCGCGAGCCTCAACCCGGCGGAGCTGCTCAAGGCCAGCCAGCGCGCCTTCGAGGACTTCCAGCGCCGCATCGACGAGCGCGTGAAGCAGGTCGTCGAGAACCTCACCGGCAACCTCCCCGCCCTGGGCCGCGACATGCAGGCGCTCTCGCAGCGGCTGGAGGAGCTGGAGAAGAAGCTCGACGCCGTGGAGAAGGGCGACAAGAAGGACCCGAGCGCGTCCTGAAGCACCCGTGCCTGAACGCCGTGGCGCCCGTGAGGAAGCGGGCGTAAGGCGCTTCAGGCCACCTTCGGCCGGGTCCGCTTCCGCTTCGCCGGAGGGGCCCCGCCGTCAATCTCCGCCGCGATGGCCGCGAGCATCCGCGCCCCCGGGCTCTGGGGTGCGTACTCCCAGATGGTCTTCCCGTGGCTCTGCGCCTCGTCCACCTTGACGCTGTAGCCCAGCGGCGTGGCGGCGAGCGCGTCCGGGAAGTACGCCCGCAGACGCTCCAGGATGGCCGTGGCCAGCGCCGTCTTGCGGTACAGCGTGGGCACCACCCGGGTGACGCGCAGATCCGAGCGCCCTTCCGCCTCGCCCACCTGGCGCACCGTCTCCGCCAGCTCGGCGCACCCATCCAGCGCCAGGTACGTCAGCGCCACCGGCACCACCACCTCCGTAGCCGCTACCAGGATGTTGCGCGTGGTGAGCCCCATGGATGGAGGCGCGTCGAACAGCACCATGTCGTAGCCCGCGGCTTCCGCTTCCCGCATGCGGTCCGCCAGCCGGTGCGCGCGCCGGGGGTCCTGCGCCACCACCACCGGGAAGTCCGCCATCTCCTTGTACGCGGGCACCACGTCCAGCCCGCTCACGCCCGTGGGGCACACCACGGAGGCGAGGGACACCTCCGCGTCGGTGAGCAGGTGGAAGACGTTGCGCGGCAGCGTGCGCACGTCCAGCCCCAGTGACTTGCCCGCGTGGCCCTGCGTGTCCAGGTCCACCAGCAGCACGCGGCGGCGCTGCTCCAGCGCGAGCCACGCGGCGGTGTTCACCGCGAGCGTCGTCTTGCAGGTGCCGCCCTTCTCGTTGATGAACGCAATGCGCCGCATGGCCTTTGAGGGCTTGCCGCGCCCTACCCCTTCTTCTTCGAGGAAGCGTTCGACACCAGCGTGTCCACCTTGCCCTCGACGGACGCGAGCAGCCGCTCCAGGTCGTCCACCTTCGAGCGCAGCTGCTCCAGGTCCCCCGTGGACGGCAGGTTCATGGCGGACAGCGCCGTGCGCAGCGCGGTGTCCAGCGTCCCCTTCGCCGCGAGCGAGCGGGACACCAGCGTCTGCACCGCCGCCACGAACTTCTCGTTGGAGAGCAGCTGCTGCGCGAGCTTGCCCACGCGCTCCTCGCCCGTCTCCACGAGCTTCTTCATCACCGGGTTGTTCTTGAGCATGGTCTTGGAACCGTTCAGGTCCGGCCCACCGCGGACACGGCATCTCGGCCGTCGGGACAAGCGGGACGTCAGGAAGAGGACGCCGCACTCTGGGAGGGGCCAACGCGACGTGTCAAGCAGGGCAACATTGGGGATTTCCGCTCGTGGACTCTCGTTGACTCTCCGGGAGCCCATCCCTACGGTTCGCGCGCCCTCTATGGCCGGACTGCTCGACAAACGCCTGTGGATCGTCTCTGGCAAGGGGGGCGTGGGGAAGACGACCGTCGCCGCCGCCCTGGCCCTCGCCTCCGTGCGCGCTGGCCGGCGCACCCTGGTGTGTGAAGTGAACACCCAGGAGCGCGTCAGCCGCATCCTGGAGCTGCCCGAAGCGGGCCCGGAGGTGAAGCTGCTGGAAGAGAACCTCTGGGCGGTGGACGTGCGCCCCCAGGAGGCCATGCGCGAGTACGGCCTGATGGTCCTGCGCTTCGAGACCCTCTACAAGACGGTCTTCGAGAACCGGCTGGTGCGCTACTTCCTGCGCTTCATCCCGTCGCTCCAGGAGCTGGTGCTGCTGGGGAAGATCCTCTTCCACCTCCAGGAGAAGCTGCCGGACGGCCGCTGGAAGTACGACACGCTGGTGCTGGACGCGCCGGCCACCGGCCATGCCATCTCCTTCCTGAGCGTGCCGCAGGTGCTCCTGCAGACGGTGCCGCCGGGGCCCATGACGCGCGAGGCGCTGAAGATGCGCGACCTCCTGGTGGACCCCTCCGTCACCGCCGCGGTGCTGGTGGCGCTGCCGGAGGAGATGCCGGTGAACGAGGCGCTGGAGCTGCACGGCGCGCTGCGAGACCGGGTGCACATCCGCACGCACGCGGCGGTGCTCAACCAGGCCTTCCCCCAGCGCTTCACGGAGGCGGACCTGGAGGCGCTCGCGGGCCACCCGGAGCTCATGCGCGTGGCCCAGGCGCACCATGACCGCGCGTCGCAGGCGGTGCTCGCGGGCACGAAGCTGGAGCGCAACCTCCACGCGCCGGTGTACACGGTGCCCAGGTTGTTCGTGCCGCGCTTCGGACGGGACGCGGTGGAGACGGTGATGGGGCACCTGAACGCGATGGTGACGGGAGGCACGGGAGCATGACAGCGCTGCAAGCGGCGCTCGCGAACAAGCGCGTGCTCATCTGCGTGGGCTCCGGCGGCGTGGGCAAGACGACGGTGGCGGCCACGCTCGCGCTGCGCGCGGCGGTGGATGGCCGGCCCAGCATCGTGTGCACCATCGACCCGGCGAAGCGCCTGGCCAACTCCCTGGGCCTGTCTGGCCTGGGCAACACGGAGGCGGAAGTGCCGGCGTCCGTGCTGGAGCCCCTGGGCGTGAAGCCCAAGGCGGCCCTGCACGCGATGATGCTGGACATGAAGGCCACCTGGGACGACCTCATCACCCGCGTGGCCCCACCGGAGCAGCGCGAGCGCATCTTCGCCAACCGCTTCTACCAGTCCCTCTCCACGGCCCTGGCGGGCAGCCAGGAATACATCGCCATGGAGAAGGTCTGGGACCTGCGCCGCCGCAAGGACTACGAGCTGGTGGTGCTGGACACGCCGCCCACCGCGCACGCGCTGGACTTCCTGGACGCGCCCAACCGGGTGCTGGACTTCCTGGACAACGAAGCGGCCAAGTGGCTGCTCACGCCCGCGCTGAAGGCGGGCAAGGTGGGCCTGTCCCTCTTCAACCTGGGCGGCAGCTACGTGACGCGCGCGCTGTCGCGCTTCACCGGCACGGAGATGCTCCAGGAGCTGTCTTCCTTCATGCTGACGCTCTCCTCCATGAACGAGGGCTTCCGCGAGCGTGCCCGCGGCGTGCGTGAGCTCCTGGAGGACAAGACGACGGGCTTCGTGCTGGTGACGAGCCCCAACCCGGAGCGGCTGGACGAGGCCATCCACTTCCACAAGCTGCTCCAGCAGAACCGCATGGAGATGACGGCCATCGTGGTGAACCGCGTGCACCCGCTGCCCACCCAGGAGCAGTGGGCGGACGCGGCCACGCTGACGCCCACCCGGCGCGCGAAGGTGGAGGAGACGCTGCGCGAGCTCCAGGTGCTGGCGCAGCAGGACCTGGAGGGCATGGCGCAGCTGCGCGAGGCCTGTCCGGGCACGCCCCTCATCCAGGTGCCGCGCTTCGGGCTGGACGTGCACGACCTCACCGCGCTGTGGGGCACCGGCCGCTACCTCCTGGGCGACGACGTCCTCGCCTGAGCGCCCTCCCCCACTCCGCGTGACGCGCCGGAGGCCCGGAGCCGCCGGGCATTTCCGGCGCGAGGGGGCGTTCATCCCGGGCGGCAAGGCACCCGGGGCCTTCCCGCATTAGACTGGCGGGCTCCGGAAGCACCGCGGAAGAGCCCTTCGGGAACCTGGCGGGTCTCCGGGGTGTCGATGTCCGGGGCCGCACCGGATGGGAGTGAGCTGCATGCACGGCAGGAAGCGGATGGAGGCAACCGGAGTCGCCCGGCGGTGGCTGTGGGTGGGCGTGTTGGGCCTGGGCCTGACGCTCACGGGCTGCCGCACCACGGGCGGGGCGGCGAAGCCGGACGCCACGGCGAACAAGCAGGTCGTGGAGTTCGACCCCGTCACGGTGACGGCGGACCTGGAGCTGGACAAGCTCAACGACGAGGAGCTCTTCGCGGGCGGCACCTCCGCCTTCGCCGCCAACGACTTCAAGCAGGCGGCGCGCTACTTCGGCCGGCTCGCGGACTTCCACCCCAACAGCCCGCACCGCCGGCAGGCCCTCTACAACGCGGGCCTCGCGCACCAGCGCCTCAAGGAGTGGGACGACGCCTACGGGCGCTTCTCCGAGCTGGCGGAGCCGGAGAAGGGCCAGGGCGACGCGCTGGACGCGTCCTTCCGCGTGGCGGAGTCGCTCTACCACCTGGAGCGCTACGAGGAGGCGGTGAAGCTCCTGACGACGCTGGCCGCGCGCGCGGACCTGCCCGCGGGCCGCCGCATCGAGGCCCAGGTGCAGCAGGGCATCTGCCAGGTGGAGGCCGGCCGCACCGACGACGCGGAAGCGACGCTGCGCAAGGCGCTGGCCGCGTATGACGCCCTGCCGGACAAGGCGGAGGTGGAGGACTACTTCCCCGCGCAGGCGCACTTCTTCGTCGGTGAAATCTACCGGCTGCACTACGAGGCCGTGAAGCTGGAGGCCAGCCGGGGCAGCGACGGACTGGCGCAGGACCTCAACTACAAGGCGGAGCTGCTGTTGTCCGCGCAGGGCCACTACCTGCGCTCCATCCGCGTGGGCAACGGCTACTGGGCCACCGCCGCGGGCGCGCAGATTGGCGCCCTGTACGAAAACCTCTACGAGCACATGGTGAACTCGCCCACGCCCCCGGAGCTCAACGCCGAGGAGGCGGAGGTCTACCGCCAGGAGCTGCGCAAGAAGATCCGCGTGCTGCTCACCAAGTCCATCAACATCTACGAACGCACGCTGGAAGCCGCCGAGCGCATCGGTTCACAGAACGCCTTCGTGGACCGCACCCGCCAGAGCCTGGAGAAGGTGAAGTCGCTCCTGCTCGCGGACGCGGACGCCGACACGGAGTCGGAAGGGGTCTCCGTGCCCATGCCCGCCTCCAACGCGGGCGCGAAGCACCGCTAGCGCCCGCCGCCGGCCATGGAACCGCTCTTCACCCCGGAGCAGCTCGCCGACATCCACGCCTACCACCAGCCCTATTACATCCGGGCGGCGGTGGACCCGCTGGTGCGGCTGGCCCTGTCGGCGCTCATCCTGGCCGTGCTCGTGCGGCCCGTGTACCGGGGGGCGACGGCCGCGGCGGCGGCGCTGGAGCGCAGGTTCGGAGGCAAGCTGCGCAAGGCCCCGGTGAGCCGCGCCTTCTTCAGCGCCATGGACCGGCTGTGGGGCGAGACTGGCTGGGGGGCCGCGCTCCTCTTCGCGCTCTTCATCGACCTGGCCACCCAGCTGCTCTACGCCCCCGCGACCGTGTACTTCTTCTACGTGCTGGAGCACCGGCACGGCCTGTCCAACGACACGCCCGCGACCTTCGCGTGGATGTGGTTCAAGAGCACCCTCGTGGGCGCCATCGCCCTGACGGCGCTCGTGGTCGGCTTGTATGGCCTGGCCCGCCGCGTGCGCCGGTGGTGGCTGGTGCTGGGCGTGCCCGTGGCCCTGCTGATGCTGGTGTCCTCCGCCCTGGACCCGTACCGCGCCCGCCTCTACTACGACCAGACGCCCTTGCAGGAGGGGCCGCTGCGCTCGCGCATCACCGAGCTCATGCGCAAGGCGGACATCACCTTCTCCGACGTGGTGGTGGAGAAGACGTCCGTGCAGTCCAAGCGCATCCAGGCGTACTTCGCCGGCCAGGGCCCCACGCGCACCATCGTCCTCAACGACGTCATCCTGAGTGAGCTCGCGGAGGACGAAATCCTGGCCGCGGTGGCGCATGAGGCCGGCCACGTGAACGAGCCCCGCTGGCCCGGCCGCATCGTCGCCTCGCTCGCGGTGCTGGCCCTGCTCTTCCTCATCGACCAGTTGCTGCGCCTGTCCGCCCGCCGGGGCTGGTGGGGCGTCCAGCGCTCGGGCGACATCCGCACCCTGCCGCTTGTCTCGCTGGTGGTGTTCCTCCTCATCACGCTCGCGGCCCCTGTGTCCGGGGCGCTCTCCCGCGAGCGCGAGCGCGAGGCGGACCGCTACGGCCTGAACCTCACCGGCGACCCTGGCGCCTTCCGCCGCATGCTGGTGAAGGCCGCCCGGGTGAACAAGATGGACCCCGAGCCTCCCCGCTGGGTCGTGCTCAAGGGCATGAGCCATCCCCCCATCGGGGAACGGCTCACCGCGCTCGACACGCCCTGAGCTTGTTTCAAGAAGCCGCCGGTGGATGGGCCTCCACGCCATTCCCCCTCGCCATCCAGGCCCACCCTCCGGCGACCGCCCCCGGACTGCTCCCCAACCGTCCGGCGGCACAGCCGTCTTGAAACGTCTCTCCCTTCACCCCCTCACGTCGGCGGAGCGCCCTCCTTCAGCTTCTCCACCGCCACCAGGGTGATGGCCTTCACCAGGGCCTTCGCGCGGCGTCCCGCGGACGTCTCGCCATGCGGATCCACCTCCACCGCGTTGGCGATGTCCGTGAAGCCCTGCCGCTCGCCCCGGCGCAGGTGCAGCTCGCCCCGGCCCGTCAGCGCCACGGGGTTGCGCGGGTCTCCGGCCAGCGCGTGCGTGTACTCGGTGAGCGCGTCCTCCACCCTGCCGAGCTTCTGGTACACCGTGCCCAGCGCCGCGTGCGCCGCGGAGTCCTTCGGGTTCCCCTCCACGAGCCCCTCGAAGAGGATGCGCGCCTCCTCCAGCCGGCCCGCCGCCGCCAGGTCGCAGCCCACCTGCGCGATGGCCTTCGCCTCCTCGAAGGTCATCCCCTCCACCTCCGCCCAGGTGGTCTCCCCTCGCGCGAACGCCTTCAGCCTGCGCGCCGTTCCGGTCTCCATCGTCAGTCCCTCGCCGCCTTCGTGCTTGATGATGCGTCCCATGGCGGCCCTCACGCGCTGCGCAGGTTGGAGATGGCCGTCTTCGCCATCTCGTTGAACTTCGACGACATGTTGCTCATCAGGTCGAACATGGCCTTGCGCTTCTCCATCAGCGTCTGAAGCCGCAGCTCCAGCTCCTTCATGCTCGTGTCCAGCTTCGCGCCGCGCGCCTTGTCCGAGTCGCTGTTGCCCAACGTGGCGCGCTCCTCGCGGGCGCTGGCCATCTCGTTCATCACGTCCATCAGCTCGCCGTCGGTGTCCTCGGCGATGCCCATGAGCAGGGCCTGCACCTTCTGCTCGATGCTCATGTTCGGGTTGTCCACGATGTCGCGCGCCCGCGAGCCGCCCGTGCTCCGGCCGCCGCCGCTCGACGGCTTCGGCACCGAGTCCAGCGCCGCGTCCAGGTCCTGCCAGCTGGTGACGCCGTCCCGGCCGCCGCCCGCCGCCATCTCCAGGCGGTGCCAGTACTCCGGGTGGTCCGTGAAGAACTGCGCGGCGCGCTTGAGCGTGGAGGACGCCGCCGGGCTGTCCAGCACCGCCTCCAGGTCCGCCATCGTCAGCTTGCCGTCCTTCGTCCCCTTCGCCGTGTCGAAGGTGTCCCAGTTCTCGTCCAGCACCTGGAGCGCGTCGGCGTACTCCTTGAGGTCCGGATCCACCGCCCCCGAGCCTCCGCTGCCCCCCGGCCGCCCCGTGCCCCCGGTGCTTCCGCCGCCCTGGCCCGGCCGGCCCGACACGCCCCCCTCCGAGCCCCCCGTGCCGGTGCCCGGCCGCCCCGTCCCGCCGGTGCCCGGCCGACCTGCCCCGCTGCCCGGCCGGGAGCCACCGCCAGTGGTGGGCGGCGCGCAGTCCGACGGCGCCGGCTCACAATCCTTCGGGGAGGGGGACGGGCGGCCCGGCCGCTCCGGACGCCCGTACTTCGCGAACTCCGCGGCCAGCCGCTTGGACTCCTGCTGGAGGCCCATCAGCTCGATGCGGTCATCGTTCATGCCCGGCAGCTTCAGCGTCAGGAGGCTCTTCTTCGCCGTGTCCACCAGTTCGAAGAAGGTGCGGTTGTCGACGAGGAACCTCGCCGCGTCCCGGAGCGAGGGCGACACGTTCTTGTCCTGGGAGATGCGCTGGAGGTCCGCGTGCGACAGCGAGCCGTCCTTCTTGCCGTCCAGCAGGTCCAGGTAGCCGAAGTTCGCCTCCAGCGTGCGCAGCGAGTCCGCGTAGTCCAGCAGCTTGGGGTCCAGCGGGCTGCGGCTTCCGGAGGTGCCCCCCGCCTGCGAAGCGCCCGGCGAAGCGGAGCCCGCATAGCCCGCGCCCGCCTTCGCCGCGTCCTGGGGCGCGCAGTACTCCGTCTTCGCGGATGGGTTCTTCTTCAGCTCGTCCGCCACGCCCAGCGCGCCGCTGGCCGCCATCATCACGTTGCCGCTCATCACCCCCGCGGCCGTCTTGATGGAGTTCGTGAGGACGGGGGGAAGCCCCAGGGCGTCCCCCGCCAGGTCGGCCACGGCGGTCATCGGACCGCCCAGCAGGTTCGCCACGCCTTTCAGGATGTCGAGCATCGATACTCCCGCGCGACGGGTTGAAGTGGGTGCTGCCGGGTGCCGCGCGCCGTCTCTTCGGACGCGGACGGGCATTGCAGCGGCGGTGCCGGGCGCACCGGCGCGCGGGGCGAGTCGAAACGCGGGGTTGGCCCACGGGGTCCCCCCGCCGCGTCCCCACCCACGGACGGGTCGGTCCGCGACGGAGGATTGCGGCTAGAGTCCCGCGCCCATGCGCACCTTCGGGCTCGACTACGGCACCAAGACCATCGGCGTGGCCGTCTCGGATGGACTGGGGCTCACCGCCCAGGCGGTCACCACCGTGCGGCGCACGTCGCTCAAGGGGGACCTGGCGGAGCTGTCCCGGCTCGTGAAGGAGCACGAGGTGACGCGCTTCGTCCTGGGGCTGCCCCTCAACATGAACGGCACGGAGGGGCCCCGCGCGGAGGCCTCGCGCAAGTTCGCGCAGGTGCTGGAGAGCGCGCTCGGACTGCCCGTGGAGCTGTGGGACGAACGGCTGTCCACCGTGGCCGCCCAGCGCACCCTCCTGGAGGCGGACGTGCGCCGGGAGAAGCGGCGGGAGGTCATCGATCAGCTCGCCGCGCAGTTCATCCTGCAGGGCTGGCTGGACGCGCACCGCCCCAAGGACCAAGGCTACGAAGCCGGCTACGACGACGACTACGACCCGGAGGGCTGAGCAGCACCTCCGGGAATCCCTGACGCACTACGGCTGACGCCGGTACACGTGCAGCGGCGCGGAGAAGCCGTCCTGCTCCTGGTACGCCACGCCGTCGAGCGTCAGCGTGCGCCCGTCCAGCTTCACGCCCGGGTCCTTCACCAGCTTGCCGCCGTCGAAGCGCACCAGCACCTCCGGCCGCGCGTCCGCCATGCGCTGGCGGAAGGTATCCCAGCGCACGCGCGCCATGCGCATCTCCGGCAGCGTGGAGAAGAACGCCACCTGCAGGTCCATGTAGCTCGGATCATCGTCGATGGCCGCCGCGCCGCCCTTCGCCGCCACCTCCTCCTTGAGGTAGCGCGCCACCTGCATCACCGCCACGGGGTTCGTGGACGTGGGGCTCACCGGGCGCAGCGAGTCATGCAGCCCGCCCTCGGTGCGGAAGGTGTAGATGCCCAGCGCCACCGGCATCACCACCGCCAGCACCGCGCTCACGCCCACCACCGCGCGGCGCGCGAAGGCCCCCTTGTTGCCCACCAGCGCCGCCAGGCCCGGCGCCATGAACACCGGCAGGAGCACCAGCTGCGTCACCGTGAAGCGCGCCAGGGGCACGAAGTTCAGGAGCACCGCCGCGCGCAGGGTGAAGTACAGCGTGGGCAGCACCGCCATCACCACCAGCCAGCGCGTCTCCGGGTGCTTCTTCCACGCGCGCACCATGCCCACCCCGCCCAAGAGCGCCACGCCGGGCGTCAGCGTGAAGAGCGCCACCGCGGGCCAGAACCCCAGCTGCTGCAGCCGCCAGCCCAGCGCGCCCCCAGCGCCACCCGAGTCGGACACCCACTGCTTGTGGAAGTCCTCCACCGCCTTGATGGGGAAGAACGGGTCGCCGTGCGCCAGCTCGTTGCCCTGCATCCACAACAACGGGAACGGCAGGCACACCAGGCCAAAGCCCACCGCGCGCGTCAGGGACGCCACCCGGTCCTCGCTGCTGAACACCAGCGCCACCGTGATGAGCGGGATGTACATCCACGCGTCGTAGCGAAGCGCGCACGCGAAGTTGAGCAGCACCGCGCCCCAGAACAGCGGCTGGAAGCGGTTCTCCTCCACCCCTTCCGCCACCAGCGCGAACACCGCCAACATGAAGAAGAGCGACACCGCCTCGCTGCCCGCGGTGGTGGAGAACTGCAGGTGCATGCCCCACGCGCTGAAGGCGAGCCCCGCGGCCACGCCCGCGCGCCACCCGAACAGCCTCCGCGTCAGCGCGAACAGCGGCACCACCGACGCCACCCCGAACAACAGGCTCACCAGCCGGCCCGCCACGTCGCGCTCGAACACCGACAGCACCGCGCCCACCAGGTACAGGTGCAGGGGCCCGAACTGGAACGTGCCGTCCTTGTAGGACGTGATGACGTGGGGGCTGGCCAGCCACCGCTCCGCCAGCTCCGTGCGCACCACCGCGTCCCCGAAGAGGTTCTCGTTGATGAAGAACACCCCCAACCGGGGCAGGAGCGCCGCCAGGAGCAGCAGGCCCACCAACCACCGGGTGGACGGCTCGGGCTGGGGTGCGGGCACCGCGGACAGACCGGGCACGGCGGTAGGAGGGGAAGCAAGGGCGGCGGGACTCGAAGCGGGAACCATGGCGCGCGCGAGGATACGCAGGCAGGGCTCAAAGCCAAGCCAGCGTCCCTCCCACCTGCCCGGTGCCCGCCCGCCTGCCCTCTGCTTCCTCGGGAATCACTTCCCCGGGCAGCGTGGGATTCGCGCCGTTACGCACCCTTCCGGGCGGGATGGAACCGGTGCGCCGGCCGTCACGCCGACATGTGGAGCGGACACGGACGCCGCCCCACAGTGAGGGCCTGCCTGGACGGGATGTCCTCCAGCGAAAGCCCAAGCGTCGGGAAGTACGCGCTTGGGTGAGGTGGGACCGGACACATCGCACCGGGGGGGCTCCTCCCAGCGCGCGTCAGGGTCCTTATAATCGAAGTGCCTTTTCACCCCGTGGAGGAGGGCGGCTCCCCTCCGACACGAGCCGAACGCGCGGTCCCACTCCGCGGCGGGGTCCCGAAGGGGCTGAAGCATCGCGATTGTCGTCGCCTGGGACCTCTTCGGAGTGGGTGTGGAATGGCCTTCCAGCCCTCCAGGTTCACCATGTTGGCCCCCCGGAAGCACGCGAGTTTTCGCGTCCTCCTGTGAGGCTACGAGGGAGAGACATGAAGGACGCTGAGAAGGGCTCGTGGGTCTCCAGGATCGCCGCGTTCCAGGACGTGAAGACCTACGCGGAACTCAACTGGGAGGGCTCTTTCGAGGACTACCTCGAAATCGTCCGCAAGAACCCCAAGGTCACCCGCACCGCCTTCCAGAGGATCTACGACATGATCCTCAGCCACGGGAAGTCGGAGTACATCGACAACAAGAAGAAGCTCACCCGCTACCACTTCTTCAGTGACGAGCGCTTCGGCGGCCGGGACGCCATCTTCGGCCTGGACGTGCCGCTGATGAAGCTGGTCAACGTCTTCAAGTCCGCGGCCCAGGGCTACGGCACGGAGAAGCGCGTCATCCTCCTGCATGGCCCCGTGGGCTCGTCCAAGTCCACCATCGCCCGCCTGCTCAAGAAGGGCATGGAGGAGTACTCGAAGACGCCCGAGGGCGCCGCGTACACCTTCTCCTGGCTCACCGACAAGAAGCAGCCGGACGGCACGGTGACGAAGGAGAAGATGAAGTGCCCGATGAACGAGGAGCCCCTCAACCTCATCCCGCGGGAGTGGCGCGACAAGGTCTTCTCCGAGCTGTCCCCGCCGGAGTCCGGCTACACCATCCCCAACGGCTGCGAGCTGTGCCCCGCGTGCCGCTTCGTCTTCAAGGAGCTGATGACCCAGTACGGCGGTGACTTCGCCAAGGTCATGGGCCACGTGCACGTCAACCGGCTCATCTTCAGTGAGAAGGACCGCGTGGGCATTGGCACGTTCCAGCCCAAGGACGAAAAGAACCAGGACTCCACGGAGCTCACCGGCGACATCAACTACCGGAAGATCGCCGAGTACGGCTCGGACTCCGACCCGCGCGCCTTCAACTTCGATGGCGAGTTCAACATCGCCAACCGCGGCGTCATCGAGTTCGTCGAGGTGCTCAAGCTGGACGTCGCGTTCCTCTACGACCTGCTCGGCGCGTCGCAGGAGCACAAGATCAAGCCGAAGAAGTTCCCTCAGACGGACATCGACGAGGTCATCATCGGGCACACCAACGAGCCCGAGTACAAGAAGCTCGAGAACAACGAGTTCATGGAGGCCTTGCGCGACCGTACGGTGAAGATTGACATCCCGTACATCACCAAGCTCGCGGAAGAGGTGAAGATCTACGAGAAGGACTTCAACTCCCGCGCCATCAAGGGCAAGCACATCGCCCCGCACACGCTGGAGATGGCCGCCATGTGGGCCGTCCTCACGCGCCTGGAGGAGCCCAAGAAGCACAACCTGTCGCTCCTGCAGAAGCTCAAGCTCTACAACGGCAAGACGCTCCCCAACTTCACCGAGGACAACATCAAGGAGCTGCGCAAGGAGTCCGTGCGCGAGGGCCTGGAGGGCATCAGCGCCCGCTACATCCAGGACAAAATCAGCAACGCCCTGGTGAGCGACAAGGGCGAGGGCTGCATCAACCCCTTCATGGTGCTCAACGAGCTGGAAGCCGGCTTGAAGACGCACTCCCTCATCAACACCGAGGACGCGCGCAAGCGGATGAAGGAGCTGCTCACCACGGTGAAGCAGGAGTACGAGGACATCGTCAAGAACGAGGTCCAGCGCGCCATCAGCGCCGACGAGGACGCCATCGGCAAGCTGTGCGGCAACTACATCGACAACATCAAGGCCTTCACCCAGAAGGAGAAGGTCCGCAACAAGTACACCGGCATCTACGAGGTGCCGGATGAGCGCTTGATGCGGTCGATTGAAGAGAAGATCGACATCCCCGAGAGCCGCAAGGACGACTTCCGCGGGGAGATCATGAACTACATCGGCGCGCTCGCCGTGGAGGGCAAGACCTTCAACTACCGGACCAACGAGCGGCTGCACAAGGCGCTGGAGCTGAAGCTGTTCGAGGACCAGAAGGACAGCATCAAGCTCAAGAACCTGGTGTCGTCCGTCGTGGACAAGGAGACCCAGGAGAAGATCGACCTGGTGAAGGACCGGATGATGAAGAACTACGGGTACTGCGAGATCTGCTCCACGGACGTGCTGAACTTCGTGGCCAGCATCTTCGCCCGCGGTGACGCCAAGGAGTAACGCCTGGCGAACTGACTCCAGAGGGACGTGACACCGTGACCTTGAAGATCCACCAGGACCACTCCCGCTTCAAACAGATCGTCCGCGGGAAGATCAAAGCCAACCTGCGCAAGTACGTGCAGAAGGGCGAGATGCTGGGCAAGAAGGGCAAGGATGCCATCAGCATCCCCATCCCCTTCATCGACATCCCGCGCTTCAAGTACGGCCACAAGGAGCAGGGCGGCGTCGGACAGGGAGACGGTGAGGTGGGTCAGCAGCTCGGCCCCGGGGCGGTGGAGCCCGGGGACGGGCATCAGGCCGGCCAGGGCGAGGGAGACCACGCCCTGGAGGTGGACGTCACGCTGGAGGAGCTGGCGCAGATATTGGGCGAAGAGCTCCAGCTGCCGCGGATTGAACGGCGGCAGAACGAGCGCATCGTCACGCAGAAGGTGAAGTACACGGGCGTGAACACCACGGGCCCGGAGTCCCTGCGCCACTTCAAGCGCACCTTCAAGCAGGCCCTGAAGCGGCAGATCGCCACCGGCACCTACGACCCGAAGATGCCGGTCATCATCCCCACGCGCGAGGACCGGCGCTACCGCAGCTACAAGCTGCAGGAGCTGCCAGAAACGAACGCGGTCATCATCTACATGATGGACGTGTCCGGCTCGATGGGGGACGAGCAGAAGGAGATCGTCCGCATCGAGAGCTTCTGGCTCGATACGTGGCTCAAGCACCAGTACAAGGGCCTGGAGTCGCGCTACATCATCCACGACGCGGTGGCGCGCGAAGTGGACCGCGACACGTTCTTCCACACCCGCGAGTCCGGCGGGACGATGATCTCCAGCGCGTACAAGCTGTGCCGGGACATCATCCAGGCGGACTACCCGAAGAGCGCGTGGAACATCTACCCGTTCCACTTCAGCGACGGGGACAACTGGAGCGCGGACGACACGCGCCAGTGCATCGAGATGCTCCGCAACGACATCCTCCCGCAGGTGAACCAGTTCGCCTACGGGCAGGTGGAGTCCCCCTACGGCAGCGGGCAGTTCATCAAGGACCTGCGCGAAGCCGTGGGTGACACGAACAACGTCGCGCTGAGCGAGATCGCGGACAAGGACGCCATCTACGCCTCCATCAAGGACTTCCTCGGCAAGGGGCGCTGACCAGGCGCTTCTGTCTCATCCCCCACCGGAGCCACCGCCCCATGCCCAAGAGCCTCTCACCGCGACTCGCAGCGCTGCGGGATGAAATCCACGGCTACGCCAAGGAGTTCGGCCTGGACTTCTTCGACACCGTCTTCGAGATGGTGTCCTACGACGAGATGAACATGGTGGCCGCCTACGGCGGCTTCCCCACCCGCTATCCCCACTGGCGCTGGGGCATGGAGTACGAGCAGCTGGCGAAGGGGTACGAGTACGGGCTTTCGAAAATCTACGAGCTCGTCATCAACAATGACCCCTGCTACGCCTACTTGATGGAGAGCAACCCGGAGGTGGACCAGAAGCTGGTGATGGCCCACGTCTACGGTCACTGCGACTTCTTCAAGAACAACTTCTCCTTCCGGCACACCAACCGCCGGATGATTGACGACATGGCCAACCACGCCACCCGCGTCCGGCGGTGGGTGGACAAGATTGGCGTGGAGAAGGTGGAGGACTTCATCGACCGGACGCTGTCGCTGGAGAACCTCATCGACCAGCACGCGCCGCACATCCGGCGCAACCCGGACCCGCAGCGCGCGGAAGAGGAAGCCAAGTCCAACGAGCGCGTGGAGGGCTTCAAGGTGAACCGCGAGTACATGCGCGGCTTCATCAACCCCTCCGAGTTCATGGACTCACAGCGCAAGCGCGCGGAGGACGAGAAGCAGCAGCGCAAGCGCTTCCCGGAGCGCCCGCAGCGCGACGTGCTCTACTTCCTCCTGGAGCACGCGCCGCTGGAGCCGTGGGAGGTGGACATCCTCTCCATCCTGCGCGACGAGGCGTACTACTTCGCGCCGCAGGGCCAGACGAAGATCATGAACGAGGGGTGGGCCAGCTACTGGCACTCCACCATCATGACCCGCCGGGCGCTGAAGGACGACGAGATCATCGACTACGCGGACCACCACTCGGGCACCATGGGCGTGCGCCCCGGCGCCATCAACCCGTACAAGCTGGGCATCGAGCTGTGGCGGGACATCGAGGACCGGTGGAACAAGGGCAAGTTCGGCAAGGAGTGGGACGAGTGCGATGACCTTCGCGCGCGCCAGGCCTGGGACAAGAAGCTGGGCGCGGGGCGCGAGAAGATCTTCGAGGTGCGCAAGCACTACAACGACATCACCTTCATCGACACGTTCCTCACCGCCGAGTTCGCCCAGCAGCAGAAGCTCTTCGTCTACGGCTTCAACGACAAGCGCAACTCGTGGGAAATCCTGGACCGCGAGTTCCGCAAGGTGAAGAACAAGCTGCTCACGTCGCTCACCAACTTCGGCCAGCCCATCATCGAGGTGGTGGACGGCAACTACGAGAACCGCTCGGAGCTGCTGCTCGCGCACAAGCACGACGGGCAGGACCTGAAGGGCGACTACGCGCGGGAGACGCTGCGCAACCTCCAGTCCCTGTGGCGGCGGCCGGTGAACATCATCACCCGCTACGACGGCAAGGGGACCCTGTTGCGCTACGACGGGCAGCACCACTCGGAAAAGAAAGTGGAGCTGTAACCGGCAAGCAGGCAGGCGGGCGGGGAAGTGCGGTCAGGATTTGGGCGGAGGACCAACAGTCCTCTACACTCCTGTATCGCCCCCCATGAAGACCGCTTCCCTCCTCTGCCTTGCCGCCCTCGGGGTGGCTTCGACGTCCGAAGCCGCCACCCAGTTCGAAATCAAGAACCGCCGCATCGAGCCGCGCCAGACGCTGGCGGGCGCGCTGCATGACGCGCAGCTGCCCGACGAGCAGGTGACGGCGGTCATCTCCGCGCTGGAGGGCGTGTTCGACTTCCGCAAGTCGCGCGTGGGCGACCAGTTCCGGCTGGTGATGAAGAACGGCGAGCTGGACTTCTTCGACTACCGCCAGAGCACCGTGGACGAGTGGCAGGTGCGCCGCGACGGGGAGAAGTACGTCGGCAGCAAGCGCTCCATCGAGGTGGAGAAGCAGGTGTCGCTGGTGTCGCTGGAGATCAGCTCGTCCCTGTACGAGGCGACGCTGGCGGCGGGCGAGGACCCGTCCATCGGCCTGGTGCTGTCGGACGTGTTCGCGTGGGACATCGACTTCTACCGGGACGTGCGCAAGGGCGACAAGGCCAAGGCCCTGGTGGAGAAGTTCGTCTCCAAGGGCCGCGTGCTGCGCTACGGCGAGGTGCTGGCGGCCACGTATGAGGGCGGGCTGGTGGGCAACAAGCGCGTGTTCCGCTACGTGCTGCCCAACGGCGAGGCCAACTTCTTCCAGGAGGACGGCGCCAGCGCGAAGAAGACCTTCCTCAAGAGCCCGCTGAAGTACGCGCACGTCACCAGCAGCTTCGGGTCGCGCTTCCACCCGGTGCTCCAGTACGTGAAGAACCACAACGGCGTGGACTACGGCACGCCCATTGGCACCCCGGTGTGGGCCGTGGCGGACGGCACCGTCGTGTCCGCGGGCAACGCGGGCGCCGCCGGCAACATGGTGGTGCTGCGCCATGCCAACGGCATGGAGACGCAGTACATGCACCTGTCGCGCTTTGGCGACGGCGTGCGCGCCGGCCAGCGCGTGCGGCAGAAGCAGGTGATTGCCTACTCCGGCAACACCGGCCGCTCCACCGGCCCGCACCTGCACTTCGGCCTGAAGCGCAACGGCACCTACGCCAACCCGCTCACCCAGAAGTTCCCCCGCGCGGATCCGCTGCCCAAGGAGCTGACGGCGGACTTCCTCGCCAAGGCGCACGACCTGGCCCAGCAGATTGACGCTGTGTCCGTGGCCGCCGTCGCCGGCCAGGCTGGCCCGCCGCCTACCGCCACGAAGTAGACGCGGACGTCTGGAGTTGAAAGCCCACGGGCCCCCTCCCCTTCACGGTGGAGCGGGGCCCGTCGCTTTTCGCCGGACCGTCAGGTCCATTCCGGACCGTCAGGTCCATTCGATGAGGAACTCGGAGTCGCCCAGGCCCCGCTCGGTGCCCCGCACGCTGCCCTCGCGGTGGAGCGCGGTGAGGGGGCCCCCGAGGATGCCCTCGTGGACCTCCACGGGCAGCAGGTCGCCCTTGAAGAAGAGCCGCACGCGCTTGTCGCCCAGGGCCTGGTACTCGCGCTGCCCGTAGCTCACCGCGGTGGAGTACGACGCGGGCGCGTTGCCGTAGAGGCGCTTGGGGTCTCCGCCGCCAGAGGTGAGGCGCAGGAGCGTCTGCCCCACCGTGGACTCGAAGAACGTCCCGACGATGGCCTCCCCGCACGCCCGCAAGGCCGCGTCACGCGTGCCGAACTCCGGCTGGAGCGCCTCCGACGCGAAGGCGAGCAGCCGCAGGAAGTCCACCGCCGGGTAGGAGAAGAAGTCCACGGGGCTGCGCTGCATGAGCGGCGCGCGCAGACGCTCCGCCGCGTCACGCCCCAGCCGCTGGTGCACGAGCCGCAGCACCGCCGCGAAGCTCAGCCCCCGCACGGTGTCCCCCGGTCGGGTGAGGGCAATGCGCTGCTCCAGGTCATCCAGGGGGAAGGACATGCACAAAGGGTTTTACCCTACTTCCGCGCGATTCCGGTCCCCCTCACGAGGGCGATGCGGACGTCTGTCATTCCCTGGGGCCGCGCCGCGTCACGGCGGGTCCCCCAGCACCTTCCCTCCCTGGCGGGGGAAGCGGCCGACCCCGGGCGGAGGACGTGGGTTTCCCCTGCCCTGGGCTGGCGTGACACGGTACCCTTCCGTCATGGGCGTCCCGCGTCAAAAGCGCGGGCGCTTGCGCAGTCCATCAACCCCTTCGCGACCTTCGAGACGACCGACTTATGGCTCCTCCCGCCTCCGCGCGCCCCGCATCGCCCCCGCCCTCCGCCTCGGGAACCCCCGAAGACAGCGGCCGCACCGGGCTCGACGCGGCCAGCGTCCGTCGCGGCTTCTTCGAACACGTGCGCTACTCGCGCGGCAAGAACCCGGAGACGGCCACGCCGCACGACCGCTTCATGGCGCTGTCCCTGGCCGTGCGCGACCGCCTCACGGACCGCTGGGTGAAGACGGCGCGCACCTACTACGAGCAGGACGTCAAGCGCGCCTATTACCTGTCCGCGGAGTACCTGCTGGGTCGCGCGCTGGGCAACAACCTGCTCAACCTCAACATGTACGAGGCCGCGGCCGCCGCCATGCAGGAAGTCGGCGTGGACCTGAGCCAGCTGCTGGAGATGGAGCCGGACGCGGGCCTGGGCAACGGCGGTCTGGGCCGGCTGGCGGCGTGCTTCCTGGATTCGCTGGCCACCCTGGGCTACCCGGGCATGGGCTACGGCATCCGCTACGAGTTCGGCATCTTCTCCCAGGACCTGGTGGAGGGACACCAGGTGGAGCGCGCGGACGAGTGGCTGAAGTTCGGCAACCCGTGGGAGATCGTCCGGCCGGAGAAGGCGGTGCCGGTGCGCTTCTTCGGGCGCGTGGAGCACCACCAGGGTCCGGATGGCCGGCCCGTGGCGCGCTGGGTGGGAGGCAAGACGGTCATCGGCGTGCCGTACGACACGCCCATCGCGGGCTACGGCAACAACACGGTCAACACCCTGCGGCTCTGGCAGGCGCGCGCGAGCGCGGAGTTCGACCTGCTGCTCTTCAACGCCGGTGACTACGAGCGCTCCGTGGTGGAGAAGAACGACTCGGAGGTCATCTCCAAGGTCCTCTACCCCAACGACGCGTTCCAGGCCGGCAAGGAGCTGCGCCTCAAGCAGCAGTACTTCTTCGTGGCGTGCTCCATCGCGGACATCGTCCGGCGCTACCTGAAGAACCACAACGACTTCCGCGACTTCTCCCGGAAGGTGGCCATCCAGCTCAACGACACGCACCCGGCCATTGGCGTGGCGGAGCTGATGCGCGTGCTGGTGGACGAGAAGCGCCTGCTCTGGGACGAGGCCTGGTCCATCACCCAGGAGACGTTCGGCTACACCAACCACACGCTGCTGGCGGAGGCCATGGAGCGCTGGCCGGTGTCGCTGTTCGAGCGCCTGCTGCCGCGTCACCTGGAGATCATCTTCGAGATCAACCAGCGCTTCATGCGTCAGGTGCAGATCCGCTACCCGTTCGACGTGGAGAAGCAGCAGCGGATGAGCCTGGTGGAGGAGGGCCCGGAGAAGAAGATCCGCATGGCCCACCTGGCCGTGGTGGGCAGCCACAGCATCAACGGCGTGGCCGCGCTGCACACGGACCTGTTGCGCCGCGACGTGCTGCCGGACTTCGCGCAGATGTACCCGGAGCGCTTCAACAACAAGACCAACGGCGTGACGCCGCGCCGGTGGCTGGCGTGGTGCAACCCGCGCCTGTCCAAGCTGATCACGAGCCGCATTGGCGAGGGCTGGGCCACGGACCTGGACCTGCTCCAGAAGCTGGAGCCGCACGCGGAGGACCCGGAGTTCCGCAAGGCCTTCCGCGAGGTGAAGCGCGCCAACAAGGAGGAGCTGGCCCAGCACGTGAGGGATTTGCGCTGGGTGCAGCTCAATCCGGACGCCATCTTCGACGTGCAGATCAAGCGCCTGCACGAGTACAAGCGGCAGCTGCTGGATGCCGTCCACATCGTGGCGCTGTGGATGAAGGCGCGGCGCGACCCGTCCAGCGTCATCACGCCGCGCGCGTTCCTCTTCGGCGCGAAGGCGGCGCCGGGCTACCACCTGGCGAAGCTGACCATCCGGCTCATCAACGGCATCGCGGAGGTCGTCAACAGCGACGCGGGCGCCACGGGGTTGCAGGTGGTGTTCCTGCCCAACTACCGGGTGAGCCTGGCGGAGCGCATCATTCCCGCGGCGGACGTGTCCGAGCAGATTTCGACGGCCGGCTGGGAGGCTTCCGGCACGGGCAACATGAAGCTGATGCTCAACGGCGCGCTGACGCTGGGCACGCTGGACGGCGCCAACGTGGAGATCCGCGACGCGGTGGGCGACGAGAACTTCTTCCTCTTCGGCCTCACGGCGGATGAGGTCATCGCGCGCAAGAAGGCCGGCTACCGGCCGCGCGAGGTGTACGAGTCCAACACGGAGCTGCGCGAGGCGTTGGACCTCATCCGCTCCGGCTTCTTCTCCCCGGAGGACCGCAACCTCTTCCAGCCGCTGGTGGACAGCCTGCTCAACGAGGACCGCTACCTGGTGCTGGCGGACTTCGCGTCCTACGCGGCGAAGCAGGAGGACGTGGCGCGCGCGTACAAGGACACCGAGTCCTGGACGAAGAAGTGCATCATCAACGTCGCCCGCGCGGGCATCTTCTCCTCCGACCGCACCATCAAGCAGTACGCGGAGGAGATCTGGCGCGTGCAGCAGACGAACGTGGAGTGACGTTCCGCTGAAGCACCGGCAGCCCCGCTTCACCGGGGCTGCCGTGCCGTCAGCGTCTCACGCGGCCTTGTTGAGCCACGCCTCGTACGCGCGGAAGTCGTAGTCGCGGCCGAGGAAGTGGTTCACGAGGCGGGCGGCGTCGTCGGAGCCGCCCGGCTCCAGCACCGCGCGGCGGTAGGCTTGCGCGGGCTCGGGGTTGAGCAGGCCCTTCGTCTGGAACACCGTGAAGAGGTCCTTCGCGATGACCAACGACCACATGTACGTGTAGTAGTTGGACGAGTACCCATCCAGGTGCCCGAAGGTGAGGTGGAAGTACGTGCCCTCCAGGTACGGGAAGGGAATGTACTGGCCCTGCAGCTCGCGCACGAGCGCGGTGGCGTCCAGGTTCGTCGGGTCGCGCCGGTACAGCTCCAGGCTGAGCGCCGCGTAGAACATCTGCTGGCGCACGAAGAGCCCCTTGCCGAACTCGTCCGCGGCCAGCATGCGCTCCACCAGTTCCGCGGGCAGCGCCTCACCGGTCTGGTAGTGCTTCGCGAAGGTCTGCAGGCACGTCACGTCGCGCGCCCACTCCTCCAGCATCTGCGACGGGGCCTCCACGAAGTCCCACTCCGTGCGCACGCCGGACAGGCCCGCCCACTTCGTGTGGCCGCCGAAGATGTGGTGCAGCAGGTGGCCGAACTCGTGGAAGAACGTCTCCACGTCGCCGTGCTGCATGAGCGCGGGCTCCGTGCCGGGCTTGGGGAAGTTGCAGATGAGCGCGCCTTCCGGGAGCCGCCGGCCTGACTTGCCGCTCGTCAGCGTGAACTGGGCCGCGTGCTTGTACTTGTCCGCGCGCGGGTGCATGTCCAGGAAGAAGCGGCCCTTGAGCGTGGTGCCTTCGTAGACGTCGTAGGCCTCCACGTCCGGGTGCCACACGGGCACGTCCTTCACCGGGCGGTAGGTGACGCCGAAGAGGCGCGCGGTCAAATCCAGCACGCCCTGCTTCACGCGCGTGTATTCGAAGTAGGGGCGCACCGTCTGCGAGTCGAAGGCGTACTGCTCCGCCTTCACGCGGTCATCCAGGTAGCCGGAGTCCCACGGGTTCACCTTGTCGGCGTTCGGGTCGTCCTTGCGCTTGCGCTCCAGGAGCACCGCGTAGTCGCGCTTCATGCGCTCTTCGGACGCGTCGGCGATCTTCCGGATGAAGGTGCCCGCGGCGTCCGCGGTGCGCACCATCTTGTCCTCGGTGGCGTAGGCGGCCCAGTGCGGGTAGCCCAGGAGCGTGGCCAGTTCATGGCGCTTCTGCACCAGGCTCTGGAGCACGTTCACGTTGGCGGGGTAGCCGCGCTGGCGGTTGGCGCGCCAGAGCTCCTCGCGGGCCTTGCCGTCGCGCGCGTAGGTGAGGAAGGGTACCAGGTCCGGGTAGTCCGTGGAGATGCGCACCTGGCCGTCCTCGCCGGGGGCGTGCGCGCGCACGTAGTCCTCCGGCAGGCCGTCCAGCGCGGACGGGGGCAGGGACACCTTGCGGGTGTCCTGGCTGATGTTGCGGCTGAACTCCTGGCCAATGCGGACCAGCTCCTCCTGGAGCGCCTTCACCTTGGCGCGGGTGGCGTCGTCACGGTCCACGCCGGCGCGGCGGAAGTCGCGCAGCACCTTCTCCATCCACTTGCGCGTGGCGGCGTCCTGCTGGGACAGGTCCACGCGCGCCAGGACGTCGTAGACGCCCCGGTCCATGCGGATGTCGTTGGCCAGGTTCTCGATGGCCTGCTCGGAGGCTTCCGCGGCCTCGCGCAGGGCGGCCTCCGGGTGCGTGTGGCGCACGACGCTGGCGCGCGCGGCGGCGTCATCCAGCGCGGCGGAGGACTCGTCGAACAGCTCCAGGACCTCCTTGGGGGGCGTGGAGGCGGGCAGCGTCTTCAGTCGCGCGATGCCGTCGCGGGCCTTGGCCAGGGCCTCCTCGCTCGCGCGGCGGAACTCCTCGGGCGGGCAGGTGACGTGGCGGGCGGCGTCGGGGACCAGGGGCTCGGACACGGGATGGGCTCCTCTCAAGCCGTGGGTGTCAGGAAAGGGCTCAAAGCTAATGCGCCCCGTCCTCCCTGGCAGCATCCGTGTGGCGTGGCGCGAGCGGTTGCCGGGCAGTGGACGCCCTCCCCTGCCCCGTTCGTCGGGCGGCGGACGGCCGGGCGGTGCCCCAACGGAGGAAGGCCGCCCCGGCGTGCGTGCCGGAGGCGGCCTTCCTGGGACTTCTCAGGGGTGAGGCGGAGGCGTCAGTAGAACTCGAGCGGGCTCTGGGAGGTCTGCGGCTGCCGGACCGCGCGGGTCACGAAGTCGTTCTTGTTGTTGTCCGTGTCCTGGCCATTGCCCCGGGCAGCGTCCGCGCCACCCACGGCCATGGAGGTAGAGGTGGAGGCGGACACGGCCTTGCGCTCCAGGCTTCCGCCCACCGCCGGATGGGACGGGGCCGCATTACCAGCGCCCCCCTCGGGGGAATCTCCGGTGCCCCACCCCAGCAGGTCCACGTCCACGTACGTCGATCCCACGAGGCGCTGGATGCGGACGTGGCCACCAGCGGTCGTGGAGGCCGACATATCGAAGGTGTAGCCGAGGTCCTTCATCGCCACGCCAGTGCCGCTGTAGTTCGCCCCGCCCAGTAGGAAGTAGCCGTGGGCGCGAACGACCCTTCCAGCCGGAATGGTGACGCTCGAGTTCCAGGAGCCGGTGGCGGACTTGTAGCCCACCTGCCAGTTGGACAGATCCACGTCTGAGTTCGTCGGGTTGTAGAGTTCGATGAACTCATCCGTTGCGGCCGTGCCACTACCATTGCCGCCGCTGACCTCACTGATGACCACGTGGTTCAACAGCGGGGCCTTGCTCACCCGCACCGTGCCCCAGGTGCCCTCGGACGGATCCACCTTGCCGAACTGGTCGCAGTACACCCACGGAGCGCCCGCGTCCGTGAACCGGTAGCGGAAGCCGTAGCTGTACGTGCCGAGCGCGGGGATCTGGAGGACCGCCTTCATCTGGTCGTCGTTGGAGTTCGGCGTGGTGAAGCCCGGGTCGAAATCCGCCGCATTCCACGTCCAGCCCGCGGGGTTGGTGGCGTCCGTCCCGTAGCCCAGCTGCGCCTCGATGCGGGGGTAGAAGTCGTTGCCCTTCGTGTTCCGCGTCGTGACGTCGTAGCTGTAGAACTGGCTGAAGATGTCATAGCTGTCAGCGGTGGTGATGAACGTCGGATAGGCGTTGTCCGGCGACGGGAACGTCTTCGGGGACTGGATGGCGCACCGGTTCACCGGCTTCTCCACGTTCAGGCCGCAGTCGTCGTTGGCCTGGCCCGGCGTGCCCCGGTCCCCGCCCGGCAGGCTGCCAGTGGACTCACACCAGTACCAGGCGCGGCTGCTGCCCTTCGTCCCGATGATGCTGGACGCGAGGCTCATGGCCCGGCCGGTCGTCGGGGAAACTGCGTTCGTGTACGTGAGGCTGTCCACCGTCACCGCGCCCTGCTTGAGCGTGATGGAGCCGGTGCTGTCCATGAACTTGTCGATGCCATAGTCGGTGTTCGCCGGCACGCCACCGTTGCGCGTGTAGTTCGCGTCCTGCGCGAGCACCGTCCGTCCGCCAGGGGGCACCAGCAGCGTGGGGTTGTGGTTCACCGTGAAGGACGTCTCCGTTCCCGCGCCGTTCACCAGGGTCACCATCAGGCCCTGCGCGTCCAGCAGATGCGACGTGGTGTTGGTCAGCTCCAGGTACTCGGTGGTGCCCGCGGAAGGCGAGTGCATCACCTCCGAGATGACCAGCTCGCCCGCGCCTGGATGCGGCGCGTGGGTGCACTCGCCCGCGTAGCAGACCGCGTTCGCGCCGGTGCAGACCTCGAGCGTCGAGTCGCCGTCCACGCAGGTCGGCGCGCCGTTCCGCACCACGCACACCGACGCGTAGACCTCCCGCGAGTAACCGTCCTCCGCGCACTCGGGCGCGGGCGGCGTGCACACGTAACCGTCGCACGGGTTGGTGGTGGCGGTGCTCGCGGTGGCGAGCACGCTGGCGTTGCCCGCGCCGTCGAACGTCCTCAGCGCGAAGTGGTACGTCGTGCTCTCCGTCAGGCCGGTGACGGTGAAGGACTCCGCCGTGCCCGCCGTCCGCGGCGCGCCCACGCCCGTCACGAGCGTGGCCACGCCGAAGGTGGCGTCGTTGAGGGGGAACGTGGCGTAGCGCAGCTCGTAGTGAGCGGCCGTGCCCAGCACGCCGTCATCACCCGGGGCCTGCCAGTCCAGCCGGATGCTGGCACCGTCCACCGCCGTCGCGCTGAAGCCCGACACGGCGGCCGGCGCATCCTCGTCGGAGATGATCAGGTCCGCCGACGTGAGGGTCTGGAAGCCGTTCGCGCTCGCCTGGAGCTGGTACGAGCCTTCGTCGTTGATGCTGAGCGCGCCGAAGGTGGCCACGCCGCTCACGGTGGTGCGCGTGGGGATGCCCTGGGCGAAGCCGCCGCCCACCAGCGCCAGCTGCACATCGGCCGACGCGTCGGTGAGGGTGTTGCCGTAGGCGTCCTTCACCGCGACCTTGATGTCCCCCAGCGCATGCCGCACCGAGCCCGTCGTGGGTGCGGAGGCGAAGGTCAGATGGCCCACCGCCGCCGGGACGATGGCGTAGGTGTGCGAGGCCGTGAGCGACGGGTCCGCCACGTCCTCCGCGGAGACGGACTGGTCCCCGGCGGTGCGCAGCTCCACGTTGAAGGTGTGCCGACCCTCGTCCAGCAGGGTGAACGTATAGGCACCGGGCAGCACCGCCTGTGCATCCGAGGAGGTGACGGTCACCGTCGACGCGTAGTCCTTCGCCACGTTGCCGTAGGTGTCACGCGCCACCAGCTCGTAGCTCAGTGACTGGCCCGCGCCGAAGGGGCCCGCGCTCGCGACGACCTCGAGAGACGCGGCCGTGATGGCGCGCACCTCCGCGTTCACCGTCGCGGTGAGCGCCGGGGTCGCGGTGTCCGTGGCGGTGAGCGACTGCGTGCCCGCCGTCTTGAACACCAGGCCGGAGACGGTCTTCTCGCCCTGGTCCGCCTGGACGAAGGTCACGTCCGCGGGAAGCTCCGCCTGCGCGTCCGAGGACGTGAAGTGCACCGTGCCGGTGTAGCCCTGGATGGGGTTGCCAAAGGCATCCGTCACGGAAACGGTCACGTCGTTCGAGTCGCCCGCGTCGACCGGGTCCGCGAAGGCCGCGAGCACGAGCTTCGCCGCGGCACCGGCGCCCACCGTGAAGGTCTGGCTCTCCCGGGTCAGCGCCCCCGCCGTCGCGGTGAACGTGAACGTGCCCGCCTTGTTCACGCTCAGGCCTGCGAAGGTGGCCACGCCATCCACCGCTTCCACGGTCACGGCCTGGAAGCCAGACTGGCCGGTGAGTGTCAGCGTCACCGCCGTGGTGGCCGTGGAGACGACGTCGCCGCGCGAGTCCAGCAGCGACACGTGCACGTCCGCGAGCGCCGAGCCCGCGGTGCCGTTCGAAGGCTGCGGCGTGAACGCCAGCTGCGTCACCTGCGGATCCGCCGTGGACACCGCGAGGCTGTCCGACCGCGCGGAGTTGCCGTGCGCGTCCGTCACCTTCAGGGCCACGTGGTACGTCTTGCCCGGCGTCAGGCCGGAGAGGGTCTCGGACTGCACCGTGCCCGCGGGCACGGGGGCGGCGACAGTCACCGGCGTCGCCGCATTGAAGGCCGCGTCCGACGTGATGGCGGACATCGAGTAGCGCAGTTCCTGCGACGCGAGCTGCCCCTGCACACCATCATCCCCCACGCCCGTCCACTGCACGGTGAGGCCCGTCTCCGTGGCCCCCGTCTGCGTCAGCACCGGCTTCGCGGGCGCCACGTCATCCACCACCTGCACGTCCGAGCTGCTCACGTCCTGCAGGCCCTGCGCGGACGCCACCAGGTGCGTGGTGCCATGACCCGCGATGCTCAGCCCCGTGAACGTCGCGACGCCATCCACCGGAGCCGCGCTCACGGTCCCCGCGAGCGTGAAGGCCCCCGCCGGCAGCGACAGCTTCACCGACAGGCCGGTCGCCGACACCGGGTTGCCGAAGGCGTCCTGGACCGCCACCTTCACGTCGCCCAGGGACGCGCGCGTCGACACGGGCGAAGCGGGCTGCTGCGTGAACACCAGCTTCGAAGCCGCCGCAGCGGCCACGTCCACGGGTTGCTCGAACGAGAAGTCCCCCGCGCTGTCCGCGATGGTCAGGAACTGACGCCCGGCCGTGCGGAAGGTGATGCCCTGGAACTTGAACCTACCCGCGTCCGCGGGGGTGAACGTATGGGAGGTCAGCGTCGCGGCCGAGTCCGTGGACGTCAGCTTCACCGTACCGGTGTAGGTCGTCACCGGGTTGGCGTACGCGTCCGCGAGCGTGACCTCCAGGTCCTGCGCCACGCCCACCGTGGCGGTATCCAGGAAGCGGTCGTACCCCAGGGCCGCCACCGCACCGGGCACCACCGTGAAGACGGTGCTGGTCACGGGCTCGAAGCCCGGCGCGTTCGCGATGAAGTGGTAGCCCCCACCCGCCTTCTTCAGCACCACGTCCGGAAAGGTCGCGACTCCGTTCACCGCGGCCACCGTCAGCAAGCCCTCCGGGAACACGATGCCGCCGGAGCCCAGGGACAGCGTCACCTCCGCCGTGCTGTCCGTCGCCACCTCGCCAGCACCGTTGCGCACCTCCACCGCCAGGAGCTTGAGCGGCTCGCCCGCCACGGCATCCGGCAGCGCCGAGCGGAACGCCAGCACCCTCACGGTGTTGACGTCGGCGAAGTCCACCGTGGCCGTCGCGGTGAGCGGCGTCATCTTGCCGGTGTCGTCCTTCACGGACGCCTTCACCGTCTTCACGCCCGGCACCGTGGACGTCACGTGCGCCTGGGCCACGCCGGTGATGTCGGTGACGAGCGCCGACTCCAGAACGGAGGCGCCCTCCCCCTCCACCGTCAGCGACACCGAGCGCCCGGACAGCCGCGAGCCGTCCGCCTTGCGCAGCGCCGTCACCGTGACGACCGCGAAGTCGCTGCCGTTCGCCAGCACGCCCGTGGGCCGGTCCACCACCACCGTGGAAGCGGCAGCGTCCACCACGCCTTCCACCTCCGGTGGAGGCTTCTGGGTGGTTGCGGAATCCGTGCAGCCCAGCGACAAGCCCAGACACAGCACGCTCAACCCCAGACAGCGGGCGAGCACAGCGATCCGTGGGGACATGGATGTCTCCGTCCAGCGAGCAGCCCCGCGCGTCGGCGTCGCACTTCACGCGGGGTTGCTGTGCTTTCTAGCAGACCTCCTCCGGTCGCCGCGAAGTGGCACCGGAACTTTGCACACCAACTGCAATCAACCGTTGATGGCTTGAAGCACCGCGGCGCCGCCCAGCAGGGACTGGCCACCGTCGCAAACCATGATGGCGCCGGTGATGTACGACGCGGCGTCCGAGGCCAGGAACAGGGCCAGCCGGGCGATGTCGTCCGGCTTTCCGAAGCGCTGGAGCGGCAGGGCCTCCGCGAGCTTCTGACGGGCGCCCTCCGACGGAGCCAGGCGGCTCATGCCCTCCGTGCCCTCAATCGGGCCCGGGGTGATGGCGTTGACGCGCACGCCCGTGCCGCCCCACTCGATGGCGAGCACGCGGGTGAGCATGTCCACGCCGGCCTTGGCGGCGCACACGTGGGCCTGCATGGCCATGGGCAGATAGGCCTGGGGCGCGGAGATGTTGATGACGGCGGCGCCCGGCTTGCGCAGGTGTTCGAAGGCGGCGCGGGACACGTTGAAGGTGCCCAGCACGTCGATGTCCATCACCGCCTTGAAGCCGTTGGAGGACATGCCCAGCACGGGCGCGGGGAAGTTGCCGGCCGCGCCGCACACCAGCACGTCGATTTCGCCGTACGCGTCCTTCACCTGCTGGAGCGCCTTTTCCACGGACGCGTAGTCGCGCACGTCCGCGGCCACGCCCATGGCGGTGCCGTGGGCCTGGAGGCCCTTCACCGCGCCCTCCAGCTTCTCCACGTTGCGGCCGTTGATGGCCACCTTCGCGCCCGCCTTCACGAACGCAGTGGCGATGCCGAGGTTGATGCCGCTGCTGCCGCCGGAGACGAACGCCGTCTTGCCCTTGAGCAGCCCGTCCTTGAACACGCTGTCCGCCATGGAATCGCTTCCTTTCGAAATCAGCCGAACTCCACGACCTTCTGCCCGAAGAGGCGGTCCACCGCGAGGAGCAAATCGTCGTTCACCTGCACCTTGAGGGTGGTGCCGGAGATGTGCGCCTCCGCCTCCCCGGGGAACAGCACGCTCACCGCCACTGGCGTCGCGCCCGCGTACTTCTTCGCCAGTTCGTTGAGCTTCGCCAGCCGCTCCTCCGTGACGACGTCCGCGGGCAGCCGCAGCTCCAGGCGCTTGGTGCGCTTCTCACGCACGGCCTTGAGGCTCTGGATGTCCTCGACGATGAGCTCCGCGGTGGGCGTGTTCTCGTCGCGCTGGGAGATCTGCACGGTGCCGGTGACGAGGATGGGGTCGTCCGACTTGAGCAGGTGCTCCCAGTGCTCGTAGCCCGGCTTGGGGCCCTGCTTGGACCACTTGCCGTCCTTGCCCATCACGTTGCGCGTGCCGTCCTTGCCCGGGAAGCACACCAGCTCCGTGGAGCCGGACAGGTCTTCAATCGTGACCCACGCCATGCGCTTGCCCGTCTTCGTGGGGCGCTCGCGCAGCACGGTGATGATGCCCGCCACGGTGAGCTTCTCGTCGCGGCGCGCGCGCTGCACGGCGGTGATGGGCCGCGCGTAGCGCTTGAGCTCCTTCTCGTACTGGTACAGCGGGTGGCCGGACACGTAGAAGCCGATGGCCTCCTTCTCGAAGGCCAGGCGCTCCTTCTCCGGCCACTCCTCCACCGCCGCGTAGTCGTCCTTGAGGCCGGTGCCGGAGGACGCGGGGCCCGCGAGCATGCCGAACAGCGAGCTCTGACCGGCGGCCTTGTCCTTCTGGCTGGACGAGCCGCGGTTCATCGCGCGTTCAATCGTCTCGAAGAGCTGCGCGCGGGGGCGCTTCTCGAAGTCGAAGGCGCCGGCCTTGACCAGCGCTTCCAGCACCTTGCGGTTGACGCGGCGGCCGTCCACGCGCTCGCAGAAGTCGAAGAGGCTCTTGAAGGGGCCTTCCTTGCGCGCCTCCAGGATGGACTCGATGGCGCCCTCGCCCACGCCCTTGATGGCGCCCAGACCGAAGCGGATCTTCCCCTCCACCGCGCCGAAGGCCATGTCGGACTGGTTCACGTCCGGCGGCAGCACCTGCGTGCCCGACTCGCGGGCCTCGCCAATGTGCTTCACCACCTTGTCGGTGTTGTCCTTCTCGCTGGTGAGAAGGGCGGCCATGAATTCGCACGGGTAGTGGGCCTTGAGCCACGCCGTGTGGATGGTGACCAGGCCGTACGCCGCGGAGTGGCTCTTGTTGAAGCCGTACTCGGCGAACTTCTCCATCAGGTCGAAGATTTCGCCCGCGACCTTCAGGTCCACGTTGTTGGTCTTGCAGCCCTCCAGGAAGCCGGCGCGCTCGGCCTGCATGACCTCCGCCTTCTTCTTGCCCATGGCGCGGCGAAGAAGGTCGGCGCGGCCCAGGGTGTAGCCTCCCAGCACCTGGGAGATCTGCATCACCTGTTCCTGGTAGACGATGACGCCGTAGGTGTCCTTGAGCACCGGCTCCAGCTTCGGGTGCGGGTAGGCCACCTTCTCCCGGCCGTGCTTGCGGTTGATGAAGACGTCCACCATGCCGGAGTCCAGCGGACCCGGGCGGTAGAGCGCGCCGGCGGCGATGACGTCTTCGAAGCAGGTCGGCTTGAGCTTCATCACCATTTCGGTGAAGCCGCTGGACTCCATCTGGAAGACGCCGGCGGTGTCGCCCTCCGCCATCAGCTTCCACATCTTCTCGTCATCCAGCGGGATTTCGTGCCGCTTGATGTCCTTGCCGTGGTTGCGGTTCACCAGGTCCAGCGCGTGCTGGATGACCGTGAGCGTCTTCAGGCCGAGGAAGTCGAACTTCACCAGACCCGCGGCCTCCACCTCGTCCTTGGCGAACTGGGTGATGAGGATCTTTTCGCCGGGCGGCTGGTAGACGGGCACGAACTCCCAGAGCGGCTTGTCCGCGATGACCACGCCCGCGGCGTGCATGCCGGGCTGGCGGTGCAGGCCCTCCAGCGCGAGCGCGATTTCGAGCACGTCCTTGGTGGTGACGGGGTTGCCCTCCACCTCACCGATGTTCTGGGGCTTTTCGATCATCTCCTTGAGGCGAGGCTCCATCTCGATGGCCTCCTTCAAGGTGATGTTGAGGACTTCGGGCACCAGCTTGGCGATGCGGTCGCCTTCGCTGAAGGGCAGGCCGAAGACGCGGCACACGTCGCGCAGCACGCTCTTGGCCTTGAGCGAGCCGAACGTGATGATCTGCCCCACGTTCATCTCGCCGTACTTGCGGCCCACGTACTTGATGACCTCGTCGCGCCGGTCCTGGCAGAAGTCGATATCGAAGTCCGGCATCGACACGCGCTCCGGGTTGAGGAAGCGCTCGAAGAGGAGGTTGTACGGGATGGGGTCCAGGTCGGTGATGCGCAGCGCGTAGGCGACGAGCGAACCGGCGCCGGAGCCACGGCCCGGGCCCACCGGGATGTTGTGGTCCTTGGCCCAGTTGATGAAGTCCTGGACGATGAGGAAGTAGCCGCTGAAGCCCATGCGCTGGATGACGCCCAGCTCCAGCGTGAGGCGCGCCTGGTACTGCTCGCGGTCGATGGGGTACTGGCCTTCCAGTTCCTTGAAGCGCTGGCGCAGGCCCTCGTAGGCCAGCTCCGACATGAAGGTGTCCGGGGTGTGGCCATCCGGCACCTTGAACGTGGGGAGCATGGGCTTGCCCAGCTTCAGCTCCACGTTGCACATCTCCGCGATGCGCATGCTGTTGTGCACGGCCTCCGGCGAGTCGGAGAAGAAGCCGAGCATCTCCTCCGGGCTCGTGACGTAGAGCTTGTCGGTGGAGTGGCGCAGGCGCTTGTTGTCCGCCAGCGTCTTGCCGCTGGCGATGCACATGAGCAGCTCGTGCGCCTTGGCGTCCTCGCGCTTGATGTAGTGCGCGTCCGCGGTGGCGACGAGCGGGATGTCCAGGTCACGAGACAGCTGCTTCAAGTTCTCGTTGGCCTTGTCCTGCTCGACCATGCCGTTGGACTGGACCTCCAGGTAGAAGCTGTCGGGCTCGAAGATGCCCTTGTATTCGGCGGCCACGCGGCGGGCGTGGTCCATGTCACCGCGGAAGCACGCGCTCGTGACTTCACCGCCCAGGCACGCGGTGAGGCCGACCAGGCCCTTGCTGTGCTCCGCGAGCACCTGCTTGTCGATGCGCGGGTGGTAGTAGAACCCGTTCATGTACGCGGTGGAGGACAGGTAGCGCAGGTTCGCGTAGCCCTCCGCGTTCTTGGCCAGGAGGATGAGGTGGTGGGCCACCTTCTCCGAACGGTCCTCGCGCCCCTTGGGGCCGGCGACGTAGGCCTCCAGGCCGAGGATGGGCTTGATGCCGGCGTCCTTGGCCTTCTTGTAGAAGTCGATGGTGCCGAACATGTTGCCGTGGTCCGTCACGGCCACGCTCGACATGCCCTTCTCCTTCACCGTCTTGATGAGGTCCTTCATCCGGATGGCCCCATCCAGCAGCGAATAGAGGGTGTGGAGGTGAAGGTGGGTAAAGGACATGGGCGTTCCGGCTCCCGGTGAAGAAAGAGGCGCCTGAACACTAGAGCCCGCAACCCCTGCTCGCCAGTCCAGTGACGGGGCCGGAAGAAAGAAGCGGAACGGGCGCGTGCGGGGCCCGGAAAACCGGCCTGGGAGACACCCGGAGCGGAATTCCGGCCCCCCGTCCGTCCGGGCGTGGGCACTCCCTCCGGGCATGGGGTGGCCGCCGTGGGATTCGTGACCACGCTGCCCCAGGATGCCCGCCTTCGCCCGTACACCGCCGACGCTCGCTCGCGCCCTCCTGCTGGGCTGCCGGGCAGGCCTGCTCGTCTTCCTGACGCTCTACACGCTCTGTGCCCTGTTGAACATGCAACTGGGTTACCAGGGGAACGAGAGCAGCGTCGTCACGGAGTACGTCTGGAACGCGTGGCGGAGCGTGGTGCTGTGGCAGGTGGCACGGCTCATCGGCGCGTACTGCGTGGTGGGGATGGTGCTGGGGGCGCTGCTGGGAGCCGGGCTGTGGGCGGCGGAGCGGAGCCGGCGCGCGGTGTTCTGGCTGAGCGGCCTGGGGTGCCTGGTGGTGGAGGGCTTCCTGGTCGCGGGGGACATGGCGCGGCATCCGCACCTGTACGCGGCGACGCTGTATGAGCGCTCGGAGCTGACGGCGGCGGTGCTGCGGGGGTTGAGCGGCACGCAGCCGTCGGGCTGGGTCATGGCGGCGCTGGTGCTGCCGGTGTTGAGCGTGCTGGCGGTGGTGGGGCGGTGGCTGGCGGAGTCACCCCGCTGGCGCGGCGTGCTGGGCGGCGTGACGGCCGCGGCGGCGGTGGCGGGCTTCACGGGGTTGGGGCTGTCGCGGGCGGAGCAGGGGCCGGAGTCCACCGGACGTGCGCGGCCGAACCTGCTCATCCTGGCGTCGGACGGACTGCGGCCGGACCACCTGTCGGGCTACGGCTATTCGCGGTCCACGTCGCCGAACATCGACCGGTTGATGGAGGAGGGCACGCGCTTCAACGACACGGTGGTGCAGGTGCCGCGCACAGCGCCTTCGTGGACGACGCTGCTCACGTCGCGGTACGCGGGCGAGCACCCGGTGGTGCACACGCTGGTGGGACGCGAAGCGCGTGAGACGAAGCTCACCACGCTGGCGACAGCGCTGGAGGCGCAGGGGTACCGCACGGCGGTGGTGGCGGACTACGCGGGGGACCACTTCTCGCGGTTCCCGTACGGGTTCCAGACGGTGTCCGCGCCGGACTTCCGCTTTCCGGACCTGGTGCGGCAGCGGATGTTGATCACCCACGTGGCGCTGCTGCCATGGACGGCGCTGGCGCCGGGGCTGTTCAAGGAACGGGGCGAGTTCCCGGAGCTGACGGACCCTGCCCCGCTGCGCACGCGGGTGCGGCATGTGCTGGACGGGCTGCCGGAGGACGCGCCGTTCGCGCTGGTGGTGTTCGCGTCGTCCACGCACTTCCCATACGCCGCGCCGTGGCCGTTGGAGGGCAAGTACGTGGAGCGGGGATATCGCGGGCCGTGGCGGTTCGGGGCGACGCCCCGGATGGAGGTGGATCCGGATGCGCCCGCGACCACGCCAGAGGATGTCGCGGCGCTGGGGGCGAACTACGACGCGGGGGTGCGCACGTTTGATGGGCTCGTGGGGAACGTGCGCGCGGACCTGGAGCGGCGGGGACGGTGGGACGACACGCTGGTGGTGCTGCTGTCGGACCATGGCGAGCACCTGGAGGATGAAGGGTTGGGCCAGGGCCACGGCGACCATTTGTGGGGCAGCGCGGGGCTGCGCATCCCGTTCGTGGTGCGGCTGCCCGGGCAGGTGGCCTCGGGGCGGCAGGTGACGCAGCGGGCGCGCTCGCTGGACGTGGCGCCGACGGTGCTGGATTTGCTGGACGTGCCCGCGCCGGAGTCATTCCGGGGACGCTCGTTGGCACCGCTCGCGAGGCCCGGGCCGGAGCCCAAGGCGCTACCGGATGTGCCCGCGCTGATTGAGACGGATGTGTGGTTCAGCGACCGGGATGGGCAGGCGTACCAGACCGTGCGCATGCCGTATCCGTGGCTCTATGAGATCGCGATGGTGGAGGGCGACACGGGGGAGATTGCGCTGAAGCCGGAGTGGGAGGGGCCGGTGCGCAGGGCGCGGCACCGGGGGCTCTATCTGGGCCGGTGGAAGTTGCTGGAGCTGCCCACGCCGGATGGGGTGCGTGTGCAGCTCTTTGACACGGTGTCGGATCCGTCGGAGTTGCGTGATGTGTCAGGGGACAATCCGAACATCGTGGCCACGTTGAGGGCGAAGCTCGCGGCGGAGCTGCCGGATGCGACGGGCGAGGCTCGCGGTGCCTTGGGCCCCTGAGGGTTTCAGGTCCCGGCGAGCACAGGCTCTGGCGACCGGGCATCCACCCGCCGCAGCGCCATCACCACTCCCACGAACGCCAGCGTGCACACCGCCGCCAACGTCACGTGGACGGAGGCGGGTAGCTCCGTGGTGGACGGCGCATGACGAGACAGCAGGAACGAAGTCAGGTTGTTGAAGACGTGGACGAAGATGGGCAGCCGCAGGCTTCCCGTGCGCTCCGCGAGCCAGCCCAGGAACAAGCCCATCATCAAGGCCATGGGGCTGTGGATGGGGTCGAAGTGCAGGATGCCAAAGAGCGTGGCTGCTCCCGCGATGCCGGCCGTGCGCCCCCAGCGCTCCACGAGCCGCGTCTGCACATAGCCTCGGAAGAAGAGCTCCTCCGCGGTGCCCGCAATCAGCGCGCCGAAGAACAGCAACGCCGCGAAGGTCGCGGACGAGCCCTGGCTCGCGGCCTGTAGCCCCTTCAGCGACGCCGCGTAATTCCAGATGCCCGCGAGCACCGACAGGCTCTCCATCGCCTGCCCCATCGTGAAGCAGCCCACCAGCGCGGCCACCCAGGCCCAAGCAGGCAACGGCATTCCCGCGCCCAGGCGCAGGCGCTGCCTCAACGGCGTGGGGGACAAGAACCCGCCCATGAGCGCAGCGACCAACCCCAAGCAACTGGACGTCATCACGGCCGCGACCATCAGCCAGGGCATCGCCTTGAGTTTCTCCGTCAGGGCCTGGATGGCTCCAGTGTCCTGCGGGCTGACTCCCAAGCGGAGCATCTCCATCGCCATCGCGATGCTGGCGGAAATGACGCCCCCGACGACGATTGCGGTCACCAGGAGCGCGAACGCAACCAGGACCGTCCACACGCGTGGCGGCGACGTGGGGACCGACGAAGAGGTGGCGGAGGACAGGTCGGCAGGTGAATCCATGGCGGCCGATGCTACCGCCCCGGTTCGAGCGAGAGGAGAAGGCCCTCATCACCAAGGAGTTCAAGCCATCGAGGGAGCTGGGCTTGATCCGCTCCAGCCACCAAACCGAGGCCTGGGCAGGCGTGTCCCCCAAGGCGGCTCAAGCAGCCGGTCCACCGGCCGGGAGCATCGCTCGGGCGGCCCCGTCAGCAGCCCTCCTCGGCCCCTCTACACCCTCCCTCCTCCTCTACACGTGGCGGGCGGGCATGGACAGGGTCCGACTACCGAGGCGAAATGGTTTTCGCCAGATCAATTCCCCGGCGTCGCCAGCCTGGCGTGGGCGTCTGGGGCGGCGCGACTGCTTGTTGATGGCATGCGAAGGTCGTCCCTGAGCGCGACCTATGAGCGACTTCGAGACGGTGTGGCATGTGCAACCGGCGGGCAGAACGGGTGCGGACCGAGTGCTGGTTCTGAGGCGAGGGGACGCGACGGTGCTCGTGGTGGCGGATGGGGCCGGGAACTCACGACGTGGCGCCGAGGCCGCGGAGGCCGTCCTGCGTGGCGTCCAGGACGCCGTGGCGGCCGGGGCCGACGTGGAACGCGGAGAGACCTGGCGCGAGGTACTGGTGCGGTACGACGCGGCGCAGGTGACATCGGGACAAGGAGGGGAAACCACCGCCGTGGTCGCCTGTGTCACCCCCCGGCGCGTGGTGGGGGCCAGCGTGGGGGATTCGGAGTTGTGGCTGTTCCAGGGCGGCGAAGCGACCGCGCTGACGGAGCAGCAACACCGCAAGCCCCTGCTCGGCAGCGGGCAGGCGCGGCCCGTCACCTTCGAACTCGCGTGGCGAGGCGGCGTTCTCCTCGGCGCGTCAGATGGATTGTTCAAGTACGTCGACGTCCGTCGCATCCAGGAGCACGTGAGCCTCGCCGATGCAAACGCCGCGGTGCTCGCACTGGCCGCTCTGCCTCGACTTGCGAGCGGCGCGCTCCCGGATGACGTGGGGCTCGTCCTGTGCCGCCCGAGCGTTCCACGCCCCTGACTCCGTCCTGGCCCACCAGCGAGCACCCCTTCCAGGCCCGGAAGCTCGAGGCGCCCGTGGACCCGCAAGCCGTCCGCGTACATCGCCATGGCGCACGCATGAGGATTCCCTCGCGCGCAGCGGCCAGACCGGAAGCGGATGCAGGCCGCCCAGGCGGGCCCTGGCACGCCGTGGATTTCTCACGGAGGCCATGGCCGGACTCACCTGCCGACAAGCGCGTTTGCCTTCACAGCTCCGTTTGAAAATCGGGCTCGAAGCGCGCCCGGAGATGTCAGACCGACCCGGTATGAATCTCCCTGCGCGACGCCATTCAGGGCGTCGCCGAAAGGGCTGCCTTCACAATGCATAAGTCATTGATCTCCATCGGGCTTTTGGTCGGCATGGCAGGGGTCGGCTGCGGAGGGCTCGAAGAGGCTGAGGCGGTGGACTCCTCCGCGTCGATTGACGCGACCTCCCAGGTCACCCAAGGCCTGATCACCCAGGTCACCGGCACCAGCCCGGTCACCTTCGTCGCCGCGTCGGGCAACGAGACGAAGCCATACGACCAGTCCGCCACGTCGGTGGTGGCATACACGCGGGACTCAACCACCGGGGCGTTCACGGCCTATCCGGGCACGGGCGCCGCGGACGGCACCATCTCCGTGCCGAACGTCCCTTCGGGCCGCATCTACCTGAAGCTGGGCTCTCGCTACCTGGTGAGCACCGGCCGCACGTTCGACCTGGGCTCCACGGAGTGGGGCCGCGATGGCACCTTCGTCTCGCAGCCCACCCCCGTGACGGTGTCCGCCACCGGCCTGTCTCCCTGGCAGCCGGGGGACTACCTGGAAGTGTATTCGTTGAACCCGGGCGCGTTCGGCTACGTCCACGGCGGCGCCACAGGGTTCCCCCTGGCGGGCGCCACATCGCTCTCCGGGCTGACCTTCAATTACGCCGACATGCTCAACCCGGTGCTGCTCGACAGCGGCCTCGGGGATGTGTTCTCGCTGGCGCAGATGCGGTTGCAGACGAGCCCGAATGGAGTGCCCTACCGCGCGATGCACAAGGTGCTCAACACGAGCATGACGCAGGTGGAGGGCCAGCCCGTCACGGTCAGCGGCACCTTCACCCAGCCCGTCGCGACAGGCACCTTCTCAGTGGACTGGAGGCGCTCGGCCTTCGAGGCCCTGCGCACCCAGGTGAACCCGGGCGCGGTCAGCACGTACAACGAGATCTGGATGTCCGCCCGGCCGGCCGCGCTGAGCTCGGCGATCGCGTCCATCAGCGGGCAGCCACTGCTCGTGAAGCTCAATCCTGACACGCAACGGACCGACATCGTCACAGGGAGCATGACCTACAACAACCCGCTCCCTGCGACGTGGCAGAAGGTGGCGCTCGCCGCCGCGGGCTTCACGAAGAGCTACGCGCTGGGAACCGCGACGCCCTACACCATGAGCGTGGACATCCGCGTGGATCAGGAGGCGAGCGCGTTCACCGCCGCGCCCGTGCAGCCGCTCGTCGGGCCGGTGCAGGCGCCCCTGGTGAACACGCGCGGCGCGTTCCAGAACCTCACGGGCGTGGGGACCGACGCCTCGCTGCGCTGGTCGAAGCCGCTGGTCGGCACGGCCACGAACTACGTGGTGAACATCTACCGGCTGGGCACGAGCAACGGTTTCACCACCGTGACGCGCGTGACGTCGCTGCACACGGATCTCCAGAGCGTGTATCTGCCCCCGGGCGTGCTTCAGTCGGGCCAGACGTACTTCGCGGAAATCCAGAGCTGGTACCAGCCCGGCTCTGACCTCGCGACGAGCCCGTTCAAGCGCTCGCTGCCGCGAGGCCGCGCCAGCGTACTCACCGGCATGTTCAGCCCGTAGACGCTGAAGTCCTGCGAAGGAGCGCCGGAGCCCTGACGGCCTCAGTCAGGGCTCCGGCCCCGCACGAGCTCCGGTTCAGCCCTCACGCGCCTTGCGCCGGTACTCGCCGGGAGGCACTCCCATCTCCCGCCGGAAAGCCCGATTGAAGGCGAACTCGGACTCGTAACCCACGCGGCCCGCGATGGCCGCGAGCCCGTCCTGTCCCTCACGCAGCGCGTGTGCGGCCTCCTGCATCCGAAGCCGCGTGAGGTACTCGTGAGGCGCCACGCCCACCTCGCTCGCGAAGCGCCGCGCGAGCGTCGCCCTGGAGGTCCCCGAGCGCCGCGCCAGCTCGCTCACGGTCCAGCTCCGCCCCGGCTCCGCGTGCATCCAGCCCAGGGCGCTCGCGAGCGTCCGGTCGCCGAGCGCCCCCAGCCAGCCCGCGCCGCCCGGCGGCTGCGCGTCCGCCCAGGCACGAAGCACCTGCACCAGGAGGATGTCGAGCAACCGGGAGACGATGACCGAGGCGCCCCGCTCTCCCCGCTCGTACTCCCGTTCGAGCAGCGACACCGTGGGCAACAGGGCACGCGCGTCCTCGGAAGCCCCCCGAAGGTGGACCCGTTCGGGAAGCAGCCGCAGCACGGGATGCGCCCCCGGCTCGTCGAACGCGAAGAAGCCGCAGAGCACCCGCGACTCCACGCCGGCCCCGCCCAGCACATACGAGGAAGCCCCTTCCCCACGTGTCGCCAGCCACTCCTCCACCCTCAGCTTGGGACTGCGGGGCGAGTCCGCCATGGCATGCCCATCGCCGCGCGGCAGCAACACGACATCCCCCGGCCCCAGCGCGACGGTGTCCCGGCCCTGCGTGAGGTGACAGGAGCCCGCGAGGACCAGATGCAGGGCCGCCGAGGCCGTGGGAGCAAAGCGCAGCCCCCAGGGGGCCCGCGCCACGGTGCGGCAGTAGAGCTGCCCGCGCAGGCGGGTTCGCTCGAGAATCTGGCCCAGCAGGTCGGAAGCAGGCGTGAGGTCCATGCCCTCGAGGCTAGCAGCGGGCTGTCCCCAACGCTCGAGCCCTGAGCGTTTCAGGCAAAAGCTTGAGCCGTCCGCGAATGGCGCCTCCGAGGCCATCCCGTCACATTCCCAGCCATGAACGACACCCGCGCTTCAGCTGGAGGCCTCATGAACCCGAACCCCTCGCCGTTGCCCTGGAAGCTCACCTCTCCCACTGCGTTGTTCACCTTGCTGCTGGGCGCCTTCATGCTGTTCCTCAGCCTCAATGCCGCGCTGAACCCGATCAACGCGGCCAGGGGCTTCGGTCTGCGCGACTCCGGGAGCGAGGTCATCCCCTGGCTGTACATCAAGGCGGGCAGGGATCTCGGCCTGGCACTGGCGATGTTCGCCCTGGTGGCCATCCGGCAGCGACAGGCCGCGGGCGTCTTCGTCCTCGCCTGCGTCGTGATGCCCACCGTGGACGCGCTGACCGTGATGCATGGCGGTGCCTCGCTCGCCTTCGCGCTCGCGGTCCATGGAAGCGCGGCGGTCTACGGCGTCGTGCTGGCCGCCGCGCTGCTGCGCCCCCAGAAGGGCACCGCTTGATTCACCGCAGGTGCGCGCACCGCGGAAATTCCACGCAAGGCGACGGCGGGAGTCGGCAAGATGCCGGCCATGAAGCGGACCCTGTGGCGTCGCGTGGGCCTGGCTGTCGCGGCCCTGTTGCTGGTGTTGGTCGTCGTCGCGGCCGTGGGACTGAGCGACGTGAACGTACCGGAGACCTCGCGCTTCGACGGCGACCTGGGCGCCATCCGGGCCCTGGCCGTCTCCACCGGTGAGCCGCTCCCCACCGGATTGCGCAGCCAGCACGTGGGCCGGGCCTCCGGAGTGCCCCACGCGCTCGTGGTGGCCGGCAGCGGCTTCGGAGAGGTCGCCTTCGACTTCTACGCGTACCAGGTCGTCTATGCCGACGGCCGCACGGTGCTGGTGGACGTCGGGAGCGACGAGAAGACGCAGCAGGCCCAGTTCCCCGGCTCGGAGTTCGACGCCGCGGCCCACACCCGGGTCCAGGAGGCGCTGCGCCGCGCGGACGCGACGGTCGTCACCCACGAGCACTTCGACCACTGCGCGGGCATCGCGCACTCGGCCTACCTGGACGAGGTGGCGGGCAAGGTCCACCTCACGGACGAACAGCTGCGAAGCCCGCACGCGGAGGAAGCCGGCTTCACCGCGGAGCTGCGCGCCAGGCTCACTCCGCTCCAGTACGAGCGCCTGCACCTGCTGCGCCCCGGCGTGGTCCTCATCAAGGCCCCGGGCCACACGCCCGGCACCCAGTTGGTGTACGTGCGGCTCGCCGACGGGCGCGAGTTCCTGCTCGTCGGCGACGTGGCCTGGCACCAGGACAACATCCGGCTCCCGAGGATGCACCCGCGGCTCACCCACTGGCTGGGCGGCGAGGATGCACAGGCGATGGCACACCAACTGCGGTGGCTGCACGACCTGCTGCGCACCGCGCCCGAGCTGCACCCGGTGGTGGCCCACGACGGCGCGCAGATGCAGGACTACCAGCGCCGGGGGCTCATCCTGGACGGGCTGCTCTGAGCCATTGTTCGGACGTTTCGCGGCCCCGCGGGGCAGCAACTGCTTTGAGTCGGCATGCGTTACTTCCCTGGGAAGGCCGCGCCAGCGTTGCTTCCCGGCTTCCGGCCGAAGTTGGAAGTGCCACCCCCGGGGGGACCCATGTCGCTGAAGCTCCTGTCGCGGACGGTCGCGTCCGCCTGCGTGCTGTTCCTGCTGCCGGCGTGCCAGAGCACGGGCAATCCCATCCCGCCACCCGGTGACACACCCTGCCGGGGCACCGCGTCCGTGCAGACACCGGTGCGCGAGAAGTTCCTCACGGTCGCGAAGCCGGTCTCCGGTGAATACGTCGTCGTGCTCAAGGCGCTCCAGGAAGGGGACGCCGCGCAGGAGCCGGGGGTGGTCGCGCGGCGCCTGACGGAGCGCTTCGGCGGCAAGGCCTTCCACGTGTACACGCACGCGCTGAGGGGCTTCGCCGCGCGCATGAGCGAACAGCAGGCCCGTGCCATGTCCGCCGCGCCCGAGGTGGAGTACGTGCAGCAGAATGGCGTGGTGACGCTCGACGAGAGCCAGCCCGATGCGACGTGGGGGATTGACCGCATCGACCAGCGCGACCTGCCGCTCAATCAGCTCTACCAGTACCAGACGCAGGGCCGGGGCGTGCACGTGTACGTCATCGACACGGGCATTCGCCCCACGCACCAGGAGTTCGCCGGGCGGGCGGACATCGCCTTCGATGCCGTCGGCGACGGTCGCAACGGCGTGGACTGCAACGGCCATGGCACCCACGTGTCCGCCACGGTGGGCGGCAACCTGTATGGCATCGCCAAGAGCGCGTCGCTGCACGCCGTGCGCGTGCTGAACTGCGAGGGCTCCGGGACGACGGCGGGCGTGGTGGCGGGCGTGGATTGGGTGACCGAGCACCACCAGTCCCCGGCGGTGGCCAACATGAGCCTGGGCGGAGGGGTGGACGCGGCGCTCGACGATGCCGTGCGCCGCTCCATCGCGTTGGGCGTGACGTATGTGCTGGCGGCGGGCAACGAGAACCAGGACGCGTGCAAGCGCTCTCCCGCGCGCACCGCCGAGGCCATCACCGTGGGTGCCACCACCACCGTGGACCGGCGGGCGTCCTTCTCCAACCATGGCGACTGCGTGGACGTCTTCGCGCCCGGCGAGGAGATCTTCTCGGCCTGGGCCAGCGATGACACGGCGACCCGAACGCTGAGCGGCACGTCCATGGCCACCCCCCATGTCACCGGCATCGTCGCGCTCTTCCTGGAGGCCCATCCCGCCTCCGCGCCCCAGGAGGTCAGCACCGCCATGACGGGCAACGCCACGCCGGACAAGGTGACCAACCCCGGACGCTGCTCACCGAACCGCATGGCCTACTCGGGCTTCATCGAACCCCTGCGGGCCCCTACCGTCCGGAACGGCGGGGAGTAGGCACGTCCTCGAGTCCGTGCTCACAGGGAGGCGGGGGCCCCCTGCGTGGGTGGGTTGCCGGGTGGGGCCGTCCGCGGGGGTCGCTACTTTGAAGGCGGGAGGTCGCGCTCCTGCCCCGCGACACGCCTGCTCATGGACCTCTACAGCGCCGCCAGGCGGATGGCCCGCCCCTTCCGGTTCACCAACCCGGCGTCCTACCGGGAGATCTCCCTGGCTGCCCGCGGGGTGATTGGCGATGGAAGCTCCTGCGCGCTCGTCCGGCCAGACGGCGTCATCGACTGGCTCTGCTTCCCCCGCTTCGACAGCCCGAGCGTCTTCGCGGGCATCCTCGATGACGAGAAGGGTGGCATCACCGGCATCACCCCCGTCGTGTGGCCCTTCGAGAGCCTGCAGCGCTACGACCCGGACACCAACGTCCTGGAGACGCTGTTCCGCTTCGAGCGCAAGGGGGCCATCCGCATCATCGACTACATGCCGTGGACCAACGACCCGCGCTCCAACGTTCACGAGGTGCACCGGCGCATCGAGTGCCTGGAAGGCCCGGTGGAGCTGAACATCGTCTTCGACCCGCGCTTCGGTTTCGGGGCATCGCGGACGCGGGTGGAGCGGGAGGAGCACGGTCTGGTCGCCCGCGGGTCGGGAGGGGAGCGGCTGGTCGCCGTGCTCAGCGGGGAGGCGGAGTGGCGGCCCTGCGAGGCGCTGCGCGGCCCACCCTGCCGGGGAGACATGGGCGTCCAGACGCGCATCCGGATGGGGCCGGGCGAGCGGCGCTGGATGATCCTGTCGTGGGATTCCGACCGGCCGGAGCCGCTGGCCGCGTACCGGCCCTTCGACCACCTGCGGGACACGCGCCAGGCCTGGCGCGAGTGGGCGCAACAGCTCCACTACGAAGGGCCGTGGCGGCACCACGTGCTGCGCTCCGCGCTGGCGCTGAAGCTGCTGATGTACGGCCCCACGGGCGCGATGGTGGCCGCGCCCACCACCTCGCTCCCTGAATGGATTGGAGGGCCTCGCAACTGGGACTACCGCTTCAGCTGGGTCCGCGACTCCGCGATGGCGGTGCGCGCCACCAACCTCCTCGGCTTCCAGAGTGAGTCGCGCGAGTTCTTCTACTTCATGCGCGACACGTTGCAGCGCGGTGACACGCTGCAGGTGATGTACACGCTGGACGGTGCCTCCGTGCCACCGGAGCGGGAGCTGGACCACCTGGGTGGATTCCAGGGCTCGCGGCCGGTGCGGCTTGGGAATGGTGCGAGGGACCAATTCCAGTTCGACACCGCGGGCGCGCTGCTCGACGCGGCGTACCTCTACGAGCGCTCCGGCGGGCGGCTGCCGCTGCGCACCTGGAGGCTGCTCCGCTCGGTCATCCAGACCACCGCCCTCCGCTGGAGCGAGCCCGACCACGGCATCTGGGAGCCGCGCCGGGAGATGCGGCACAACGTCCACTCGAAGCTCATGGGGTGGCTGGCCCTGCGCCGGGGGCAGCACCTGGCACGGCTCTTCGGGGAGACGGCGCTGGAGCACTCCAGCGCCGCCCTGGCGGACGTCATCCGGGCGGACATCCTGCGCAACGGCGTGGATCCGGCGCGCAAGCACTTCGTTGGAGTCTACGGAGGGAACGAGCCAGACGCCGCGCTGCTGCAGCTGCCCATCGTGGGCTGCTTCCGGGGGACGGATCCGTTCATCCTGAGGACGCTCGACTGGCTGCGCGCGGAGCTGGGCGCGGGCCCGTTCTTGCGCCGGTACCGGATGGGTGACGGGATAGAGGGGCCGGAGGGAGGCTTCATCCTCTGCGGCTTCTGGCTGGCGGAGGCGCTGGCGTTGGCCAATCGCATCCAGGAGGCCGAGGACGTCTTCGTCGCGCACGCGGAGGCGTCGAACCACCTGGGACTGCTGGCGGAGGAGATCCACCCGCTGACGCGCGAGCAGTTGGGAAACTTCCCACAGGCCTTCAGCCACCTCGGCCTCATCAGCGCCGCCGCGCGCATCGACCGCGCGCTCAGGCTCCGAGACGAAGGGCAGTCGGAGCCCCCGCACCTCCTGGAGCCCGAGCCGCCATCCATTGAGTGACCTTCTCAAGGCACTGCACGTCCGCCGATCTCCGGGAACCGCTCATAGGCCCGCAGGAGCGCGTCCAGGTGGGCGGGGTTGTCCAGGTCGAGAGGCGCATCGGTGAGCTGCACGACCCATCCGCCCGTCGCCGTACGCCGTGCCCGTGAAAGCAGCTCGGCGTCACGGGTCGGGTCCGGGAACCCGATGGCCTGCGCGGCCGGGGCAGACCAGTAGTTCAACCACCCGAGGCGATGCGGAATCTCAGGCGCGCGGATTTTCTCTGGCAGCTTGAGTGCTGGCAGCCCCCGGGGCGGAACCCCTGGTTTGCGGGCCGGATCGCGTGTTTGCCGTGCGATCTCGACGCCTGCACCCGATGGCGTCGCATGCCCCCAAAACGCGTGGGCCCCCTCTGCCACGTCTCCAAGCACATCCGCTGCTGCCGCGATGACGGCCTTGTCCAGTGGCAGCTCTGCATGGACGTCGAGTAACGGCTGCCCGCCCGGTGATTGGCGCGCGGGAATCTGCGACCCAAAAATCGTAACGGGGTAGCTCTCATCACCGTTGCACACCAGAGGGAATCTCCCCTCTTTCGTCCCTTCTGTGAGCCACGCGTCGCGCTGTGGCAATGCGATGAGGCGCCCGTCATCGGCAATTCTCCACTCCAGGCGCACTCCGGGGAGCGCACGTTCCATCCCGTGGACGACAGCGAGTGTGCGAGCGTCCTTACTGGCGAGAGCGGGCGCGTAGACAATGACGTCGAGGGTGCTTTGGGTGGTCATCGCTTGCACCCCGTGACAACGATGTCCAGTTCGGGCGCCGCGCGCTCCAGCGCTGTTTTGTGCGCGGCACTGCTCACGCCAACGACGAAGCCATATCCACAAGACTCCGCAACGTCCTTCTCTTCCCGCATCCTGGTTACCTGTTCGCTGATCACCTGACGTCGGAGAAAAGCACTGTACGTGTCGAATTGATGGGTCTTGATCTCCCACAACTTGCGAGCGCCGACCTGCAACGCATCGAAGCGCACACCGCCAACAAGCACATCCATCCCGGGATATCGGTTGGGTGGGAACTTGTCGGCACATTCATTATGCGGATCGTCCTCGCCCGCGTGGGGAACAGGAACAGGCTCGCAACTGGCGCGTCCCGTCCGGTCCACGGGAACAGGCGGCACTGGCGGCTGCCAGTCTTGCCCCGCGGGTTTGGGCTTCAGCTTGGGCTCGCGTTGCGCTTCCGCATCCCGGGATGCCACCTTCGTTCCTCGCGAGGTGCCTGCTTCCTCGGGGTAGGCGTGGCGGAATTCGTATGCATCCAGCGCTTCCTTGATGGCGACGCCAATCACCACCACGCCAAGCGCGATGCTCGATGGTCAAGGCCCGCCCGGAGCATGTGGGATTCGGAGCGAGGCAGCACCGCTCACGCCACGAATCCTTCGCCGTGGAGCAATCGGCCGTGGCCGCACGCGTTGTACGGACGCTAGGGTCTGCTTCCTGTTTCGCGGATGGGAGCCCATTGCATGAAGAGGCTGCGCGCCTGGAGCCTGTGTGTGTTGCTTGCCAGCGGCTGTGCCACGACTTCGGCGGTTCGTGAGTCACCGCCCGTTCCCGACGTCGCCGCGCTGGATGCGGAGGCGGCTCGCGCGATGTCCGCGACCGGCGCGAAGGGGCTGGCCATCGCGGTCATCGACAATGGCCGCGTGGTCGCGACCCGGGCCTATGGCTCCCGCGATGCGAAGGGTGAACCGCTGCGCACGGACACGGTGATGTATGGCGCGTCCATCACCAAGACGGTCTTCGCCTACGTCGTAATGCAGCTGGCGGACGAGAAGCGCATCGACCTGGACACGTCCATCTCGAAGTACCTGGACAAGCCGCTGCCTGACTACCCGGACGAGGACCGCTATTCGACCTGGTCCCATCTGGCCGGTGACGAACGCTGGCGGGACATCACGCCTCGCGTGCTGCTCACCCACAGCGCGGGCTTCGCCAACTTCGGCTTCCTCGAACCCGACGAGCGGCTGCGCATCCACTTCGCTCCGGGCAGCCGGTTCGCCTACTCCGGCGACGGCATCATCCTGATGCAGTTCGTGCTCGAACGCGGGCTCGGGCTGGACGTGGGCGCGGAGATGCAACGGCGCGTGTTCGACCGCTTCGGCATGCGCACGACCAGCATGATGTGGCGGCCGGACTTCGCGCAGAACCTGGCCGACGGCTGGAAGCTCGACGGCAGCGTGGAGCCGCACGACGAACGCAGCAGGGTGCGCGCGGCGGGTTCCATGGACACCACGCTCGATGACCTGGCGCGCTTCGCTGCCGCGTTGGTGAGCGGTGAGGATCTGTCTCCGGAGGCCTTCGCCCGGATGACCTCGCCCCAATTGCCCATCACCACCCGGAGCCAGTTCCCTACCCTGCAGGACGAACTGCCGCCGGAGTCACGGCGCAAGGACCTGGCGGCAGGCCTGGGCGTGGTGGTGTTCGACGGCCCGCAGGGACGCGGGTTCTTCAAGAACGGCCACAACGACAGCACCGGCAACACCCTCGTGTGCCTGCCTCGTGGACGCCGCTGCGTGCTCATCCTGAGCAACGACGTCCGCGCCGAGCCCGCCTACCCCCACCTCGTTCGCTTCGTGTTGGGCGAGGCCGGTGTGCCCTGGGACTGGGAATACGGCGACATGGCGTTCTGGGACGGCCGCTGAGCGGCCTTCACACTTCTTCACCGCCTGCTCAAATCACCGCAACCGGCGGCTTCCATATTGGCTCCAGTCAAGCAGCGGGAAACGACACCCCCACTCCTGGAGCCACACGCCATGAAGAAGACGCTCGTCATCGCCGGTACCGCCGTCGTCGCCGTCACCCTGCTCACCGGTTTCGGCTGGGGCCGCCATCACCGCGGCACGCCCGACCCGGCGCGCATCAACCAGATGGTCACCTGGAAGCTGGACGACAAGCTGGATGACCTCAACGCCACCGAAGCGCAGCGCTCCTCCATCCACGCCGTGAAGGACCGCCTCCTCAGCGAAGGCCAGTCCCTCATGGAGGGCCAGCAGGCCGCTCGCGCCGAGGCCGTCACCCAACTGACGTCCGACGCGCCCGACGCCGCGAAGCTCCACTCCCTGGTGGACGCGCGCATCGACGCGGCTCGCGCCTTCGCCCACAAGGCCGTGGATGCCGTGATCGAAGTCCATCGCACGCTCACTCCCGCCCAGCGCCAGACGCTCGCCAGCGACTTCCGCGAGCACACCGGCGCGAAGTAGCCCCACCCGGAGGGTCCCGCCCAGGGTGCGCTCGGCATGACACATTCCGTGTTTCAGCCCGAACCTTCGTGGGCAGGAATGACGCGCGCGGTTATTGTCGGTCGGTGGATTACACCGACTACGCTCGACGCATCCGCTCCCACGCATCCCTGGGAGAACTCTCCGAATACGGCCAGGTACACGAAGGGGGGCGCGACTATCCCCTCTTCCGCCTCATCATCCCGGGCGACCGATGGCTCGTCATCACGTCCGGCTTCCATGGGGAAGAACCCGCCGGGCCGCTGACGCTCGCGAAGCACCTGCCGGACATCGTCGCGTACGCGAAGTCCAAGGGCGTGGGCCTGCGCGTCTACCCATGCATCAACCCTTCCGGCTTCGAGGACGGCACCCGCTACAACCGCAGCGGCGAGAAGCCCAACAACGACTTCATGCGCTACGAGATCGCCCCCGGCGAGTGGCGCGGCGAGCTCGTGGGCGACCCGTCCATCCTCCGCTGGGCCCTGTACGACGGCGGCCCCAAGGAGACGCGCGCGGTGCGCACGGACCTGGCGCGCTTCCCCGCCCCGGACGCCGCGCTCGACATCCATCAGGACAACTACCTGGGCGGCGTCGCCACGTACGCGTACGTCTTCGGGGACAAGGCCGCCTATCGCCCGCTGCAAGAGGCCGCCGCCGCGCATGCCACCGTGGTGAAGAGCCGCAAGGTGGATGACAACGCCTACGCCGACGAGCACGGCCTCATCGTCTTCCACGACGGAAGCGTCACCGACTGGTACATGCGCCAGGGCGTGCCGTACACCGCCGCGCTGGAGACCACCACGCCCACGTCGCAGGAGGCTTGCGACGCCGTGAACCTCATCTGGATCCGCGGCTTCATCGACCTGGCCGCGCGTGGAGAGGGGCCCACCCGATGATTCAACGTCCCCTGGGGAAGAGTGGCCTCACCGTGTCCGCGCTCGGCTTTGGCGCCGGGCCCGTGGGCAGTGAAGCGCTGAGCGACGCCGACGCGGAGGCGCTCCTCCACGGCGTGCTGGACGCGGGCATCACGCTCATCGACACCGCGCCCAGCTACGGCGTGTCCGAGGAGCGCATCGGCCGGTTCCTCGGCTCGCGCCGCCGAGAGTTCGTGCTGTCCACCAAGTGCGGCTACGGCGTGCCCGGCGTGGAGGACTGGACGCCCGAGTGCATCACGCGCGGCGTGGACCTGGCCCTCCAGCGCCTGCGCACGGACGTGCTGGACGTGCTGCACTTCCACTCGTGCCCTCCGGACGTGCTCCACCGCCCGGGCCTCATCGAGGCGCTCACCCGCGCGGTGGAGGCGGGCAAGGTGCGCGCCGCCGCGTACTCGGGCGACAACGCCGGGCTGGACGCCGCGCTGGAGACGGGCGCGTTCGCCGTGGTGCAGACGTCCGTGAACCTCTTCGACCAGCGCTCGCTGGACCATGGCGTGGCGAAGGCCCAGGAGCGCGGTGTGGGCGTCATCGCCAAGCGCCCCCTGGCCAACGCGCCGTGGCGCTTCCCGGGGCGCCCCTACGCGCACGACGTGGGCGAGTACTGGGAACGGATGCAGCGCATGGCCCTCCAGACGGATGGCCTGGACTGGCCGGAGCTGGCGCTGCGCTTCACCGCGTTCGCGCCGGGCGTGGCCACCTGCATCGTGGGCACCACGCGGCTGGACAACCTGCGCGCCAACGCACGCACCCTGGAGCAGGGTCCCCTCCCCGAGCCCACCGTTCAGGCCATCCGCGACGCCTTCCGTCGCCATGACACCGGGTGGGACGGCGTCATTTGACGCAGCCCGCCAGTCTGACGTTCCGTCCTCCAGCGAAGATTTCAGCGTCGGCAACTGCTCACTACCGACGTTTGTCTCGTCCATCCGGGTCGGGTGCTCAGCCTGGGGGCCATGGCAACCATCCGGTCCATGAACGTGATGCCAGAGTCTGAGAAGGATGGAGAAATGGTGGAGCTGCACCCCACCTCGCTGGATCTGAACCAGGTGGAGCCCACCCCGCAGGTGGTGAACTGGCTGCGCATGCGCGCGAGCCAGTGGCTCACCACGGCGCAGAAGGACTTCAACGCGGCCCTCTTCGCGCGGGATGGTTCGGAGGCGTCGTTCGACCGCTACGCCGACGCCCGCTCGGAGCTGGACTCCGCGGAGGCCTGGGCCCTGCGCGTCTCCGAGTTCGTCGCGCACGTGCGGTAGGTGCCGCGCGGTGTTGATGGGAGGCGGACGTTCGGTGTCCACCTCCGCCGGAGCGCCTGAGCGGGACTGCTAGCCTCCCCTCCCCCCCCGGAGGAGCCCGCGGATGGCCTTCACGCTGAACGTCAACGGAGCATCCCACGTCATCGACGAGGAGGAGGACATCCCCCTTCTCTACGTCCTGCGCGACACGCTGCGGCTCAACGGCGCGAAGTACGGCTGCGGCGTGGGCCAGTGCGGCGCGTGCACCGTGCTGCGTGACGGGGTGCCGGTGCGCTCGTGTGTCGTGCCCGCGGTGTCGCTCCAGGGACGGGAGGTCACCACGGTGGAGGGCCTGCGCGCTCCGGACGGCACGCTGCATGCGCTCCAGCGCGCGTTCCTCGCGGAGCAGGCCGGACAGTGCGCGTACTGCATCCCGGGGATGATCCTCTCCGCGGCGGGCCTCCTGCGCCGGAAGCCCTCTCCCACCGAGGCGAACATCCGCACCGCGCTGGATGCGAACCTGTGCCGGTGTGGCTCGCACAACCGCATCGTGCGCGCCGTCCAGCGCGCGGCGGCGGAGCTGGCGGAATGAGCGCTCCGGTCTCCCGTCGTTCGGTGTTGAAGGGCTCGCTGGTGCTGGCCTTCGCGCTCGCGGGGCCGGACGTCACCTGGGCCGCGCCCGGGCAGAAGAACGGCCTGCCCCAGGACCTGGCGCGCACGCCCGGACTGGATGCGTGGATCCGCATTGGCGAGGACGGCGTCGTCACGTTGATGACGGGCAAGGTGGAGCTGGGCCAGGGCATCCTCACCGCGCTGGGACAGCTGTGCGCGGAGGAGCTGGACGTTGAACCGTCGCGGCTGCGCGTCGTGTCCGGGGACACGCGCGTCTGTCCTCCTGAAGGCGCCACGGCCGGGAGCATGTCCATCCCCAATGGCGGCGCGGCGGTGCGGCAGGCCTCCGCGGAGGTGCGCGCGCTGCTGGTGGACATGGCCGCGAAGAAGCTGCGCGTCCCGGCGACGCGGCTCACCGTCCGGGACGGCACGCTGCAGGACACGGGCGGACGCGCCCGCATCACCTACTGGGAGCTCGTGGGAGGAAAACGCCTCGAGCGCGAGGCCACCGGCACCGTCGCGCCCAAACCCGCGGGCCAGCGCAAGCAGGTGGGCCGGTCCCTTCCCCGGATGGACCTGCCCGCGAAGGTGGTGGGGGAAGCGCGCTTCGTCCAGGACCTGCGGTCCGATACGCAGGTGCATGGCCGCGTGGTGCGCGCGCCCTCGCCGGGTGCGTCGCTCGTGGCGGTGGACTCCGCGCCGGTGGCCGCGATGCCCGGCGTGCTCAAGGTGGTGCGGGACGGAAGCTTCCTGGGCGTCATCGCCTCACGTGAATGGCAGGCGGTGAAGGCCGCCGCCGCGCTGGCCGCCGCCGCGCGCTGGAAGGACGGCGCGCCCCTCCCCGAGGATCCGCATGCGTGGTTGCTGACCCAGCCGACGCGGGACACGGTCATCCATTCCGTGGAGCGTCCCACCGACGTCGCGCCCGCGCGCACGTTGGAGGCCACCTACCGCCGGCCGTACCAGATGCATGCGTCCATCGGTCCGTCCTGCGCGGTGGCGGAGTGGGACGGCACCACGATGACGGTGCACACCCACAGCCAGAGCGTGTTCGAGACGGGCGAGGCCGTGGCGAAGCTGCTGGGTCTTTCGAAGGAACAGGTGCACTTCCGGCACCAGGACGGCTCCGGCTGCTACGGCCACAACGGCGCGGACGACGTGGCGGCGGACGCCGCACTGCTGGCCCGCGCCCTGCCCGGCCGCGCTGTGCGCGTGCAGTGGTCGCGCGAGGACGAACACACGAACGAGCCCTATGGCTCCGCCATGGTGACCCGGGTGCGCGCGGGCGTGGATGCGAACGGGGACGTGCTCGACTGGGATTACGCGCTCTGGTCCATGTCGCACGGGACACGGCCTGGGGGCGTTCCTGGCAACCTGCTCGCGGGCCGGTCGCTGGCGAAGCCCTTCGCCCAGCCGATGCCGAGGAACGGCGGACCGCCGAACTACTCCGCAGACCGCAACGCCATCCCGCTGTATGCCTTTCCGGGTCAGGCCGTGACGACGCACTTCGTGACGGCGATGCCCGTGCGCGTGTCGTCCATGCGCGGCCTGGGTGCCTATGCGAACGTCTTCTCCATCGAGTCCTTCATGGACGAGCTGGCGCACGCCGCGAAGGTGGACCCCGCCGCGTTCCGGCTCCGGCAGCTTCGCGATGAGCGGGCAAAGGCAGTCATCGTCCGCGCGACGGAGCGGTTCGGCTGGGAGCGCTACCAGCGCAGACCGCATCATGGACGCGGGCTCGCCTTCGCCCGGTACAAGAACCTGGCGGCGTACTGCGCGGTATGCATGGAGGTCGTCGTGCCTCCGGACACGCTCGTGCCGCGCGTGGTGCGCGCCGTGCTCGCCGCCGACGCGGGCGAGGTGGTCAACCCGGATGGGCTCGCCAACCAGTTGGAGGGTGGGCTCATCCAGTCGCTGAGCTGGAGTCTGAAGGAGGCCGTGCGCTTCGACTCGCGGCGCATCCTGTCTCGCGACTGGGAGGGCTATCCCATCCTCACCTTCTCCGAAGCGCCGCCCGTGGACGTGCAGCTCATCGACCGGCCGGAGGAGCCGTTCCTCGGCGCGGGGGAAGCGAGTCAGGGCCCTTCGGCGGCGGCGCTCGCCAACGCCGTGTTCGACGCCACGGGCCTGCGCGTGCGCGACCTGCCCATCACCGCGGAGCGACTGAAGGCCCTGCGCGGTTAGGGCTTCGGGCAGTGGGCGCCGGTGTCCACCCAGGCCTGGATGAGCGCGCCGAACTCCGCCTGCGTCCCGGGCACCGGCTCGCGTCCGGGGCCCGGGTTCCAGCCCCAGCCCACGAGCACGTCCTCCGCCATGTGGTGCTGGATGGCGGCCAGGTCCTTGCCGCCATTCCGCTTCGGGTCCTTGAGCTGCTCGCAGACTTCGCCCAGCGAGCGGCCAATCCACGCCATCTCCACCGGGGCCAGGGCCCACTTGGGATTGCCCGGGATGCTCGCCACGGTGGCGCCCACCGTGGGCGTGTTCGCCGCCTGATGGCAGGCCGTGCAGGGCAGGCCGGGCGCGCCGTGGCCATCCTCACCGCCCACCACTGATGGGACGTGCGCCTGCTGGCTCATGCCCTGCCGGGGCCGCCCGTCCGGTGGGTGGCAGTTCGTGCAGCGCGGATGGGCAATCACCCGCCCCGCCTCCACGAAGAGCGCCACGGAGCGCGCCTGCGTGTCCTCGATGCGCGCGAAGGACGCCACGGGCCGCAGCGCATTCGGGGCAACGGAAACTTCAGCCTCAGACGCCCGGGTCCCGCTCCGGCAGCCCGGGAGCGCGGCGACGGCACACGACAGCAGGAGGACGGCGCGGTGGCTTCGCATGCACGTGGAAGCGTGACATGGGACGACAGGGGCCAGCCATTCTGGCCTCCGCCGAATGTCCACCTTCCGGACTCGGAACGCCGCCGCCGGGGGCGGCTCCTACGTGCGGCCCTCAGCGCCCCACGCCCATGCGCGTCCACAGGTCCAACAGCGTGCGCAGCACGGACGCATCCGGCACGTCCGCCGCGGGCGGCACGTCCACGCGGATGCCGTGCGCCGCCAGCCGCGTGAAGGGGTTGTTCGCGTCCGGCGTCTTCAGCGGCACGGATGGATCCGCCGGCCGGAAGCCGAACGCCAGCGCGCGGGCCTGCACCTCCGGGCTGCGCAGGAAGGCCACCCACTCCAGCGCCGCCGCGCGCTGCTCGGGCGTCACCCAGTCCGCCTGGAGCACCGCCGCCGGATGGTCGCTCCACAGCGTCACCGGCGGATAGTCCACCCGCAGCGCCCCCCACCGGCCCTGCGCGTGGTCCAGCTGCGCGATGGCCAGGCTCTCGTACACCAGCGCCAGGTCGTAGCGGGACGGCCCGTAGCGCACCAGGTCCGTCATGAACGTGCCCGTGGACGGCTCGAAGCGTGTCACGCCCCGCTCCAGTCCCTGCAGCCACGCCTGATAGCCCGGATCCAGCAGGTCCCCTTCCTTCACGCCCTCGCGCCGGCCCAGGTACTCCAGCGTCGCGGACAGGAGCGCCTGCAGACCGGAGTTGGACTTCCGCGGGTCCGTATGGCCCAGCTTCACGAAGCCCCACTCCGGCGGGCCGCCCACCGCGGGCCAGCCCCGGTCGCTCGCCACCGCGCGCTGGAGCGTCTTCCACGACAGGGCCGAGCCTCCGCCCGCCTTGCGCAACACCTCCATCCGGTCCTGCCAGCCCACGAACACGAGCGGCGTAATCACCAGCGGATGCGGTGCGGCGTCTCCCTGCGTGGCGAACAGCGGCCCGTGCGATTCATCCGTCGCCCAGTCCGCCGCGAGCATGCGCAACTGCGCGCTGTCCGCCGGGCTCCACACCGTGGGCTTCTCCCGCCCTTCCAGGATGGCCTGCGCCGCCTCCAGCGAGCCCCGCCCCACCAGCGTCACCCGCACCCGCGGATGCGTCCGCTCGAACTCCGCGAGCGCCGCCTCCACCCACGCGCGCTTCTCCGTGCTGTAGAGGAACGTGATGTCCGTCACCCGCCGCCGCGACGGCAGCACGGTGGACTCCGGCTCCGGCGTCCCCGGGTGGGGCGCCACCGGGGCCGCCAGCAGGTAGAACACCCCCAGCAGCGCGGCCAGCATGCCAATGACGAGGAGAGCCCGGGGCTTCATGCTCCCCCTCGTACCCCGGGTCGCGGCCCCGGAAAGCCCGCCGGTGCTTTTGTCACAACCCTGTCACTCACAGCCTCTCCCCCGGCCGCTCCCCGTCCAGGAACCATTCCGCCGGTTTGTTTGCCCTCATAGGACTGGCAGAATGGGCCGGATGATGACACTGGCACGAAGCATCGCGCTCCTGGGACTGGGAGCGGTGTTCGGGGGCTGCGCGGCGAAGCAGGCCCCGCCCGTCCAGCACTACGCGCTGGGCATGTCCCGGGCGGAGTATCGGGACTACACAGGGGCGAAGGCGAGCCCCTGCGACGCGGAGCCGCGCTGGTTCCAGGACGAGCTGACCGCGGTGAACGGCCTGTTGGCCCGCTTCGTCAAGGAGACGGACCAGGCCCTGGACCCGAAGGGGCTGGAGCACGCGAAGCACCTGGCGCTGCTGGAGGAGGGCCTGCGCACGCTGCCCCCGGTGCTGAAGGTGCATGAGAACAACCTCCAGGCGCTGAAGGCCTGCGACTTCCGGCGCGCGGGCGCGTTCCCCGACCTGGCCCGGCGCGGCGGAGAGCTGCTGACGGAGGTGCGGGAGCGGATGGAGCTGGGGCCCCGGATTCAAGCGGCCGCGGCGCTGCGCGAGGCGCAGAAGCAGTGGCGTGAGCAGGGCGCCGAGCGCGAGGCGAAGGCGCGCGAGACGTGGTGCCCGAAGCCCTCCAAGGTGGGCCAGCCGGACCTCTTCTTCGCGCGCGTGTCGCCGGATGGGCGCACCGAGTGGTTCTTCTGCGACGGCCACGTCGTGGAGAAGTCCGGAGACGCGGAGCCCGCGCTGCTGAGCCCGGAGGGGCTGTCGAAGGCCGAGCGCCGCCGGGTGCAGGCGAAGAAGTACCTGGACGCGGCGCAGGCCTACCCCACGGAGGAGATGGACCGCGAGCCCACGGCCGACACCCTCCAGAAGCCCGCCGCGACCTCGGGTGGCAGCGCGGCGGGAAGCGCCCCGTAGAACAGGGCGTGACGCGCGGGCGTCCGGCGTCACGCTCCCAGCCGGGCGAGCCGCTTGGACAGGTGCGCGTCGCCCCCCGCGTCCACACCGCCCACGAAGGCGGCCAGCGACTGGCCCACGCCGGACAGGTGGGCCTCCACGTGCGGCTTGAGCGCGGTCCAGCGCTTCGTCCAGGCGTCCTCGGAGCCGTCGCGCAGGTCGGGGCGTTCGGAGAGGAGCGCCGTCACGCGCAGCGCCAGCTCCGGGTCGTTGAGCGTCCGCGCGGCGGCCACACCCGGCGGCACCGAGCCCGCGGGCGCGGCCTTCCACATCTCCGCCGCGCGCTGGAAGGCCGCCACGTCCACCTGGGACAAGAGGCCCAGCGCGTGGCGCACCGGCAGCCGTCCTTCCGCCTTGGGCCCCACCACGTGCGCCATCAGCGCGGCGAAGGGCGCGGCCAGGGCCGGGTGCGCCGCGGGGTCCACGCCGCCCAGGGCGCGGAGCGCGTGGCGGGCCTTGCGGGACAGCCGCGTCACCTTCCAGCTGGGCCCCTTGAGCTTCGACTGGAGCAGCGCGAGCGCGGACGCGGCGGCGGTCACGGCCTCGGGGCCAGGCGTGGCGGAGGCCACGCGGCGCGGCAGCACGAGCGCGGGGGCCGGCGGGGCGGCGGCCTTCGGGGGCGGCGCGGGCGGGGCCTCGCCGGTGCTCACCTCGGCGTAGCCCTCGCGGACCTTCTCCGCGACCTTCTTGTTGTACTCGCGCAGGGCGGCTTCCTCGTCCGGGAAGGCCTTCTCCTTGCGCTGCCCCGCGGTGCCAATGCGACCGTAGGTGACGATGAACGTGGCGCCCTGGACCTCGGGCATCCAGAACTTGGAGCTGTTGCCGTCGACGAATTCGAACCTGCGCATGAACGCGAAGGTTACTCCACCTTCGCGGCCAGCGAGCGCAATCCCTCATCGCGCGACACGCTGCCCGTGTAGCCCAGCTCCAGCCGGGCCTTCTCGTCGCTCACCGTCACCTCCTGCCCCGCGAGCAGCAGCTCCGTGCGGGACAGGGGCGGCGCGCTCTTGAGGCCCAGCAGGTCCCAGACGAAGTCGCTGACCACGGCCACGGTCGCGGCCAGCCCGGTGGGCAAAGTCTTGTCGCCGGGCTCCACGCCCTGCGTCTTCAGCAGCGCGGTGACGAAGGCGCGGAACTCCACGGGCGGGCCGTCGGTGAGGAAGTACGCCTGACCGCCCTGCCCCTTCTCCGCGGCCAGCAGCATGCCCTCCACCACGTTGGCCACGTGGCAGGTGGACGTCAGGTAGTGCCCGCCGCCAATCCAGCGGAAGCGCCCGGACTTCACCGCGGCGACCAGCGCGGGCAGCACGGTGGTGTCCCCCGGCCCCCAGACCATGCGGGGCCGCACGGCGACGGTGGTGAACTCCGGCGAGTTGACCTGGAGCACGAGCCGTTCAGCCTGGCCCTTGGTGGACGGGTACGGGCCCACGGGGCGCTCGGGCAGCGGGTGCGTTTCGTGGAGGTTCACCATGGGGCCGCCGTCCACGAGCACGGCCTCCGTGCTCACGTGCACGAAGCGCTTCACACCGGCCGCGCGCGCCGCCTCCAGCACGGCCTCCGTGCCGCGCACGTTGGTTTCATAGAAGGCCGCGCGGGGGCCGGACATCTTCACGTGCGCGGCGGCGTGGAAGACGGTGTCGCAGCCCTCCATGCCCAGGCGCAGGCGCTCCGGGTCGGAGAGGTCGCCCTCCCACGGCTCGCCGCCCGCGGCCTGGATGGCCTGCGCGGCCTCTGGCGAGCGGGCCAGCGCGCGCGCCGGTTCCCCGCGCTTCGCGAGCGCCGCGAGCAGGTGCTTCCCGACGAACCCAGAGCCACCGGTGACGAACGCGCGCACGTGTGAAGCCTCCTCCGTCCGAAGACGCCGCTCCTACCACTCCCGGCGCGGGCCGGGTAGCCCGCGCGGGTCCGTCAGAACATGTCGCGCAGCGAAGGGGCGGGGCCCGCGAACAGGGCGCTGGCGGTGTCGAGCGACGCGTCGTCCCCGGCCAGCATGCCGGCGAGCTGGAGCGCGCGAGGCGTGAGGAAGCCGGTGTAGAGCGGCGCCAGGCTGCGCACGTGCAGCTTGAGGCGGCCCTCGCCGCCGGGCCGGACGCGGGCGGTGCCGCCCTCCACCTCCAGCACGAAGCGCCCCGTGTTCTCCGGGAGGAGGTCGTCCTCCACGTCCAGGTGGAGCGCGCCGGACAGGCCGGGGGCGAAGCCGCGCGCCTCCAGGGCGCGGGGGACGTCCAGCAGGCGCGTCATCCAGTGCATGGAGAGCTTCACCTGGTAGGTCTGTTCGCGCAGCAGCGCGAGGAGCGGCTCGTCCGCGCCGCCGAACCACATCACGTCCCGCGCCAGCGAGCGGTGGTCGCCCAGGAAGCGCAAGAGCCGTCGCGCGGCGGCGGGCGTGGTGGCGGTGAAGTCGGTGAGCTTGAGGACCTGCGTGGGCACGGCGCCCTGGGGCGAGAGGCTCCGCACGAGGTACACGTAGCCCTCGATGCCGGACGCGCCCTCCACGACGTAGCCGTAGGCGGTGTCGTTGCGGGGCGTGCGCACGCGCCGCCAGATGTAGTCCCCCCGGTCCAGCCAGCCGTGGTGCTGGGAGGCGAAGCGCCGGTAGCACGCCTCCACCGCCGCGTCGTCGGACGGGCGCATGGGACGCAGGGACAGCGAGCGTTCCCCCAGCTCCAGCGAGGCCGCTTCGACGTGGATTTCGTAGCGCGCGCCGGAGACCTCGTAGCCCACGCGCCGGTAGAGCGGCTGGGTCGCGGGGTAGAGGACGGAGAGGGGTGCGCCTTCGTCGCGCATCTCGCGCAGGAAGCGATGGAAGAGGCGCGTGGCGGCGCCGGCGCCCCGGTGCGCGGGGGCGACGCCCACGCCGCCCACGCCGATGAGGGGCACCGCGCGGCCGCCCAGGAACTGGCCCATGCGAATGAGGGTGAGCGTGGCGGCCACGTCACCGTCCACGCGCAGGATGCGCAGGGAGGACTCAGAGAAGTTCTTGCGCACCACGGTTTCGGAGTCCGCGAGCGGCATGGCGAACGCCTGCGCGGTGATGTCCGCGATGGCGGCCAGTTCCTGCTCATCCTTCGGCGGTCCGTAGTTGTCCGTCTCCATCCCGCATCCCCTTGCTTCAAGTCAGGCGGCGCAGCATGGCGCACGGGATGGAGCGTGGGAAAGGCCGGATGGATCCGCTGTCACTTCGTGGGCTTCGGGGCCGGCGGCAGGCGTCCGTACTTCCGCAGGGCCTTCACCAGCCGCTCGGGTGGCAGGCCATGGACGCGGACGCTCTGGAAGCCGGTCATCGTGTCGGAGGCGAGCATCGAGTTGAGGATGGCCTCCTGGGTGGCCTGCACGGTGGCCTCGAAGAGAGGGGTCATCCGCTCGTTGTCGAGCATGGAGACCGGAGCGACGTGCGTGGAGCTCACGGGCTGGGTGGAGAACGCGAGGAAGATGTCGCCGGAGGCGTTCTCTCCCAGGCCGCCCAGCTTCCCAATCGCGAGCGGCACGCGCCGGGCCACGCGGTCGAGCTGGTGAGGCAGGAGCGGCGCGTCCGTGGCCACCACGACGATGATGGAGCCCATGCCTTCCGGAGGCGGCGGACCGGCGCTGGCGCGCCGCGAGCAGGGCGGCAGGTTGGCGCGGTAGGGGCCTTTGGGAGGGGCGTCTCCGAAGTAGCAGGAGCGCAGGTCGGGAATCTCCTCGCCCACGGGAGCGCCCGCGACGGAGAAGAGGCGGCGGCTGCCGTAGTTGCACTGCACGAGCACGCCGAGGGTGTAGCCGCCCTGCTCCGCCGGGAGCTTGCGGGAGGCCGTGCCGATGCCGCCCTTGAAGCCATGGCAGATCATGCCCGTGCCGCCGCCCACGGAGCCTTCCGTAACGGGGCCGGGGCGTGCGGCGTCGAGCGCCTGCATCGCGTGCAGGGGTCGGACGTGGAAGCCATCGATGTCGTGCAGGAAGCCATCCCAGGTCTCCGCGACCACGGGCAGGCCCAGCTCCCAGGTGAGGTCGCGTTTCTGGGCCCAGGTGATGACGCCCTCGTGCACGGCGCCCACGGCGTGGGTGTCGCTGATCATCACGGGGCCGGAGAGCAGGCCGGACTCCTTCACCCAATGGGTGCCGGTCATCTCACCGCTGCCATTGAGGTCATGGGTCGCCGCGAAGACAGGCTGCGCCACGGCCTCCCGGCCCCGGGGCAGCACGGCGGTGACGCCGGTCCGCACCTGAGCGCCGGTGTTCAGCGTGACATGGCCCACTTCCACGCCCTTCACGTCGGTGATGGCATTGAGCGCACCGGGCTGGCCGCCAAAGGGGATGCCCAGGTCACTGGACCGGGGACGCGCGCTGCTTGTGATTGGCAGGACGCACAGCAGGCCCAGGAGGACGGCAGGACGAAGTTCCATGGGCCCGGGTTCTACACCTCGACGAACTTTCCTCCCACGATGCCTGTCTGTTCCAGGGCGGCCTTGAGTTCTCCATTCAAGATGATGGGCAACAGATAGCCCCAGGGTCGGAAGACGACGGCGTCACCCACCTTCGACGTGTCGATGCGCAAGCCGGAAACGACATGGTACTCCCCCACCTTGTCGGGTCGTCCATCCTCGGGTGTCCAGAGCCGTGCTTCTTCACAGGCGGCATCGTCGATGCAGCGAATCACGCGCATCACGTTGAGCAGGTAGAACGGCTCGGGCTGCCCCTGGACTTCCACTGGAAAGAGCTGCACGTCATGCGGTGCCAGCTCGCGGAATACAGACGCAATGCGCCCACTGACGATGGGCGTTCCGGCCACCGTCGTCTTGTCGAAGTCCAGTGGCTGGCCGGGCCGGGACAGCGGCACACGTAGCGGTCCGGGGTCTGTGACGGTTTTCCCGGACACGAACGCCCAGATGTCTGGAACCGGTTTCCCATCCACGTCGTTGGGCTCCCGCAGATACCAGCGGCCCGGTGCTTCAATGTCGAAGTCGAGTTCGAAGAAGTGTCGCGGCATGGTGGCTCACCCCCGGGGGTTCTTCGTAATGAGCTTCCGCAGCTTGGTCCCAGCAGTCACGAGCTCTTTCGCGATCCTCGCCAGTTCGTCAACCAATGCGGCCCGACACTGCCCGGTCTCCTGGCATCCCTGCATGACAAGCCGGAGCCGGCGAAGAACCTCTGCGTGGTACTCTCGGGGATGCGGTCCTCGGTGTCCCTGGATGCGCACCTGATTCGCAGCGTCGGAGAGTTTCATTCCGGCGGTCTGGAAGAGGTCTTCGAAGATGGGTGTCCAGGGGCCGCCCGACTGCTCCGACACCTCGTTCTTGTCCGTGCAGATGTGATGGACGTCTCCCTCCGGATCACCCTGGATCCCTCCGCCCCCGGGGCCCATGGCGACGGCCGCCACGGCGGTGGGCGCCAACGTGACGTTGAGCACTCCCGCTGACGACACGGAGATGGACCGCACTTCCCCGGCCAGCACCCGCGACAGCTGGAATCCACCCTCCACCTCCGCCCTCAACGCAGCCTGTGGGAAGCCCGGCATCCGGGGTGCCTGCGCCGCCATCGCGTTCCTGCCACCGAGCGCCGTCATCGCGACGATGACCAGCACCCGCGCCCCGTTGGCCCCCAGGACGCGTCCAAAGCGATGCCCTGCCTCCTTCAGCGCAGCCTCGTCGCTGGCATCCCGTGACTCGTCCATGAGCCGCAAGAAGGCCTGTCCCAGGTTCCACACGGGCCCCGTGCCCAGGTACGCGATGAGCGACGCCGTCAGCACCACCGCAATCAGCTTGGTGATGGGCTCCGGCGCGACCAGCATCACCATCGCGGTGCCAATCATCGCCGTGACCATGGTCCGAAGCGCGGCGGGGTCCATCAGGTCCTCCACCGCGTCCGCCACTCCCTCCCAGACCGTATCGAGCGCGAAGGAGAGCGCCATTCTCCACCGTGCCATCGGGTCCAAGGGAAAGTCGTCGCTCAAGCGGAGCTGCTGCCGGCCTCGAACGCCGTCAACGATGCCACCCGACGACGCGAGCAGGGAGCGCCGGCCCTCCTCCCGGACCGCGACATCCAGCTTCAGCTCGAGCACGAGCTGCGTGACCGCGTCCTTGAACGCCTCCTCGTCGATACGGACCGGCTTCGTCTCCGCCGGCGTATAGGCGATGGGCCTGCCCCGCCCTGTGTCGAGGTTCACCACGCGCGTCGTCGCGCAGCCCGCTGTCAGCCACAACAGCGCGGCCATTACCCAGAGCTTCATGTGCCCTCCCCGGCTCACGGATCCGATGAGACCACCCGCTCCGGCTCCAGCACCTCCCGCGTCTGCGCTCCACGCTCGATGTAGCCCGCGCCGCCTCGCAGTTCCCGTCCGTCCTCCAGCACGGCGATGAGGCTGTACGACGACTCACCTCGGACGGGGTAGCTCAGGGCCACGGTGTCTCCCTTGCCCAGGGCGCGGTAGATGACCTGGCCTCGGTCGTGCTCGATGCGCACCTCGCGCACGTCCTGGCCGGTGCGGTTCTCCACGCGCACCTCGATTCCCGCTCGCGTGGGCCCCGTGTCATGCAGCCACAGCGCCACCCCGGCGATGAGCGTCAGGACCGAACCCAGCACCATTCCTCCCAGCACCCACAGGACTCTCATGGCACTCCCTCCTCTGTGATTGCCGCGCAGGCAACCGACGCCGCCGTTCTAACAGGCGCGTCCGCCCACCCGTGCTAAGCCCGGACGTCAGGAGGAAGCACGCCCATGCGGAAACTGACCTATTACGTCGCCACCTCGCTCGACGGCTTCATCGCCTCGCCCACCGGTGCGTACGACTACTTCAGCACGGAGCAGGACTACTTCGACGCCATCGCCGCCGAGTACCCGGAGACGCTCCCCGCCGGCTACCGCGCCTTCAAGGGCATCACCGGCCCGGGCAAGCACTTCGACACCGTGCTGGAGGGCCGCAACACCTATCAGGTCGGTCTCGACGCGGGCGTCACCAACGCGTACCCGCACCTGGAACACTACGTCTTCTCCCGCACCCTCACGAAGAGCCCCGACCCCGCCGTCAACCTCTCCAGCACGCCGCTCGCCACCGTGCGCGAACTGAAGGCGCGCGACGGCCTGGGCATCTGGCTGTGCGGCGGCGGCGCGCTCGCGGCCGAGCTGCTTCCCGAAATCGATGCGCTCATCATCAAGGTCAACCCCGTCATGGTGGGCCAGGGCATCCGCCTTCTCGACGCGGGCTACGCGCCCCACCGCCTGCGCCTCACAGGCACGCGCACGCTCGACTGCGGCGTCGTCTTTCTGAGCTACGACCACCTCAAGCCCTAGCCGGGCCGGCCGCGCGTCACGCAGCCATCCGGCCCACGCATTGGACCTGAGGCCAATGCGGGACCTGGAAACCAGCGGATCCTCCACGCGGAGTGCGAGCTTCCGCCCTGCTCGGAAGCCCGGTGTGCCGGCAGGGTTGGATGGTGGATGGATCCCCCCTGTCGTTCCTCGCCGCTGCCCCCGCACCGTGCGTTACGATGGAGCGTCTATGAGAAGTCCCCTGGACGACAGCCAGCCTCCCTCGTCCGCCAGCGGTGGCGACATCGCCTATGCGTCCCCCAGCGCGGCTCGAGACATGGGTGCACAGCTGCGCCTGTTCATCGACAGCGTGAAGGACTACGCCATCCTGACGCTGGATCCAGCAGGCAACATCATGAGCTGGAACACCGGCGCCGAACGCATCAAGGGCTACCGGTCCGAGGAGATCCTCGGCCAGCACTTCAGCCGCTTCTACACCCCCGAGGACATCGCCCGCGGCAAGCCCCAGCAGGACCTGGAGGTCGTCAACCGCGAGGGCCGCCTCGAGGAGGAGGGCTGGCGCGTCCGCAAGGACCACAGCCTCTTCTGGGCCAACGTCGTCATCACCGCGATGCGCGACACCCAGGGCCAGCTCGTGGGCTACGGACAGGTGACGCGCGACTTCACCGAGCGCAAGCTCGCCCAGGAGCAGCTGCTGCAGAGCGAGGAGCGCTTCCGCCTGCTCGTCGAGCACATCCAGGACTACGCCATCTACATGCTCGACGCCGATGGCCGCGTCTCCACCTGGAACGCGGGCGCCGAGCGCTTCAAGCAGTACAAGGCCGAGGAGATCATCGGCCAGCACTTCAGCCGCTTCTTCCCCCCGGAGGACGTGGCCCGGGGCAAGCCCTGGTACGCCCTCCAGGTGGCCACCCGGGAGGGCCACTTCGAGGAGGAGGCGTGGCGCGTCCGCAAGGACGGCAGCCTCTTCTGGGCCAGCGTCGTCATCACCGCGCTGCACGACCCGTCAGGCAAGCTCCGGGGCTTCGCCAAGGTGACGCGCGACATCACCCAGCGCAAGCAGAACCAGGAGCGGCGCGAGCTGGAGATGCTCCGGGACGCCGTGCGCGCCCGCGATGAGTTCCTCTCCGTCGCCTCGCACGAGCTGAAGACGCCGCTCACCCCGCTCCAGCTGAAGCTCACGGCCCTGCTGCGCACCGTGGAGAACAACCCTTCCGCCACCCTGCCCGTGGAGCGCATCGCCCGCGACCTGGAGGTGGCCCGCCGCCAGGTGCGCAAGCTGTCGGACCTCATCGAGGACCTGCTGGACGTGTCGCGCATCAGCATGGGCCAGCTGCGGTTGGACCGGGCGCCCATGGACCTGACCTCGCTCGCGCGGGAGGTGGTGACCCGCTACGCACCCCAGTCCGCGCAGGTCGGCTGCACCGTCACGCTGGAGGCCGCCACGCCCATCATGGGCCACTGGGACCGGTCCCGGGTGGATCAGGTCATCACCAACCTGCTCACCAACGCGCTCAAGTACGGCGCGGGCAAGCCCATCCACGTCCGGGTGCGCATGGACGCCGGACTGGCCGTGCTGAGCGTGAAGGACGAAGGCATCGGCATCCCGCTCGAGGACCAGCCTCGCGTCTTCGAGCGCTTCGTGCGCGCCGTCTCCGAACGCAACTACGGCGGCCTGGGGCTGGGGCTCTTCATCACCCAGCAGATCATCGAGGCCCACGGAGGCATCGTGCAGGTGCGCAGCACCCTCGGCGAGGGCTCGACCTTCACCGTGATGCTGCCCCCGGGCCCGGACCTCACCCCGGAGCCTGACGCTCCTCCCGAGCCGTGAGGATGTAGCGGTAGGGCACCACGCGCGTCAGCTCGTGCAGCGTGGTGACCCCGGCCGCCACCTTCGCCAGCGCGTCCTCCACCAGCGTGCGGAAGCCCCGCGCCCGGGCGTGCCGGCGCAGCTGGACGCCCGGCGCCCCGGTGGCGATGAGCAGTTGCAGCTCCGGGTCCACCACCAGCAGCTCGAAGAGGCCCACGCGCCCCTTGAAGCCGGTGTGGCGGCACGCCTCGCAGCCCTGCCCTGCCCGGGGCTGCACGCCGTCCAGCAGCGGCCCCAGCAGCGCCAGCTGATCCGCTGTCGGGTGGGTGGGCGCGGAGCACTCCGGACAGATGCGCCGCACCAGCCGCTGCGCCAGCACCGCGAGCAGCGCCTCCGCGATGTCGCCATCCTCCAGCTTCAACCCGCGCAGGCGGCTCACCGCGCCAATGGCATCCGCCGTGTGCAGCGTGCCCAGCACCACGTGCCCCGTGGACGCCGCCATCAGCGCGGTGCTGCCCGTCTCCAGGTCTCGAATCTCTCCCACCAGCATCACGTTGGGGTCCTGCCGCAAGAGCGCGCGCAACAACGTCAGGTGCGGCATCTGCGGCGACACCTGCTTCTGGTTCACCTTGGGGACCACGTATTCAATGGGGTCCTCCGCGGTGATGATCTTCTTGCGCCCGTCGTTGAGCCGCGCCAGCGCCGCGTACAACGTCGTCGTCTTCCCGCTGCCCGTGGGGCCCGTCACCAGCACCAGCCCCTCCGGGTTGCCGAGCAGCCGCAGCACCGTGGCCTGCAGCTCCGGCGTCATCCCCAACTTCTCCACCGGCACCAGCCCCACCGTGGCGTCGAGCAGGCGGATGACCACGTCCTCGCCCGCGGGCGAGGGCACCACGCTCACGCGGAAGTCCACGAACTTCCGTCCGGCCTCCCCTTCGTAGAGCGCCCGCAGGCGGCCGTCCTGGGGCCGCCGCTTCTCCGCGATGTCCAGCCCCGCCATCACCTTGATGCGGCTCACCACCTCCGGCAGCGAGTCCGGGGAGATGTCCGTGTACGTCTGGTGGAGGATGCCGTCGACGCGGTAGCGCAGGTCCACGTCGTCCGTGTAGCTCTCCAGGTGGATGTCGGACGCGTTCTGCGTCACCGCCACCGCGAGCACGTGGTTCACCAGCTCCACCGCCGTGGGCCGCGAGGACAGCGCCGCGCCGGCCTTCAGCACCACGTCCACCGACGCGTGCGCTCCCGCGCCGAAGCCCACCTCCAATGCCGAGTCGATTTCGTAGCGGTTGAGCCGCACCGGGCGCACCGGCCGGCGCAGGAAGTCCGCGATGCGGTAGCGCACGGACTCATCCCCCGGGTCCAGCATCGCCACCGTCACCGGCTCCGTGTCGTTCGCCGTGTCCACCTTGCCCATCACCGCGACGCCCAGGCGGCGGCAGAAGGACTCGGGGAGCAGGCGCAGCGATTCACGGTCCAGCGTGAACTGGGGCAGTTCGGAGAACGGGGGTACGTCCGGGGGAGCCATGGCCTGCCGGCTTATCACGGCGCCCCTCGCGGCCTGACAGGGCTGCTATCCTCCCCGGCATGTCGCGGCCCCCCGCGGACCCTCCCGCCATGCCGTCGCTGCTGGTGTTCGCCGTGGCGGTGCTGCTGTTCGGCTCGCCGCTGCGCCGGCTGTGGCTGGCCGAAGGGGCTCCCGCTTCGCTTCCCTTCGTCGTGTGGCTGGGCGTCATCGCCCTGGGCGGGTGGGTGGCGCACCGGAGCCTGCGCCCATGACGTTGGGGCCAGGCCCGCTTGTCATCGCCTCCGTGGCCTACCTGGGCGTGCTGTTCCTGGTGGCCTACGCGGCGGAGCGGGGCCGCATCTCTCCGCGCATCACCCAGCACCCGCTGACGTATGCGCTGGCCCTGGGCGTGTACGCCACGTCCTGGTCCTACTTCGGCAGCGTGGGCTACGCGGCCCGCCATGGCTTCCGCTACCTGGGCATCTACCTGGGCCTCACGCTCGCGTGCCTGCTCGCCCCCGTGCTGTGGCGTCCGCTGCTGCGGCTGACGCGCGAGCTGCAGCTCACCTCGCTCGCGGACCTGCTCGCCTTCCGCTACCCCGGCCAGGTGACGGGCACGGCGGTGACGCTGTTCGCGCTGGCCGGCAGCCTGCCCTACCTGGCGCTCCAGATTCGCGCCGTCGTGGAGTCCGCGCGCCTCTTGAGCCCCGCGGCGGCCCCGGCGCTGGTGGGGCCCGGCTTCTGCGGCGTGCTCATCGTCTTCTCGCTCCTCTTCGGCGCCCGCCACCCCGCCCCGCGCGAGCGGCACGAAGGGCTGATGCTGGCCATCGCCTTCGAGTCCGGCGTGAAGCTGCTGGCGCTGCTCATCGTCGCGGGCTGGTGCGTGGTGTCCGTCTTCGGCGGCCTGGGCGGGCTCAATGACTGGCTCACCCTCCACCCCGAAGCGGTGGAGGCGCTCCAGCGTCCCGCGCGCGACGCGTCCTGGGCGCCGCTGCTGGTGCTCTCCACCATCGCCGCGTTCCTCACGCCCCGGCAGTACCACGTGGCCTTCACCGAAGCGCCCGAGCGCGACGGGCTGGCCACCGTCGCGTGGGCCTTCCCGCTGTTGATGCTGCTCATCAACGCGGCGGTGCCCGTGCTGCTGTGGTCCGGAGAGGCGCTGGGCCTGCCCTGGCCCGCGGACTTCCACGTCCTCTCCGTGCCCATCACCAAGGGCGCCCCGCTGCTGGCCCTCATCGCCTTCCTGGGCGGCGTGTCCGCGGCGAGCGCCATGGTCATCGTCACCACGCTCGCGCTCGCGCCCATGTGCCTGACGCACCTGGTGCTGCCGCTGGGCACCACGCGCGGACGGGACGACCTCTACGGGTGGCTGTTGTGGGCCCGGCGCGTGCTCATCGCCGCCATCATCCTCGCGGGCTACGGCTTCTACCGGCTGCTGAACGCGCGGGCGACGGGGCTGGTGGACCTGGGGCTCGTGTCCTTCGTGGCCACCGCGCAGTTCGCGCCGGGCGTGCTGGGGCTCCTGATGTGGCCCAAGGCCACGCGCGCGGGGCTGCTCGCGGGGCTCCTGGCGGGCGGCGCGACGTGGGCCCTCACGCTGCTGGCCCCCCTGTGGGAGCCGCCGTCACTGGTGGCCTGGACCAACCAGGTCTCCGTGAACCTGGGCTTCAGCGCGGAGGAGCCCTGGGGCTTCGCCACCTTCACCTCGCTGGCCCTCAACTCCCTGTGCTTCGTGGCGGTGTCGCTCGTCACGCGCCAGTCGGTGGAGGAGAAGGAGGCCGCGCGGGTGTGCACGCGCCAGGCGCCGGGGCTCGCGAAGGGCAGCGTGGCGGCCAGCTCCCCGGACGAGTTCCGCCGGCAGCTGGAGCCCGTGCTGGGCGCGCAGGTGGCCGCGGCGGAGGTAGACCGCGCGCGAGAGGCGCTGGAGCTGTCCCCCGACGAGCGCCGGCCCGCGGAGCTGCGCCGCCTGCGCGACGGCGTGGAGCGAAACCTCTCCGGCCTCATCGGCCCGGTGCTGGCGCGGCTCGCGGTGGGCGAAGCGCTGCGGCTGGACCCCGGCGCGCGCACGGCCCTGGCGGATCAACTGCGCTTCGTGGAGGAGCGGCTGCGCGACGCGCGCGACATGCGCGGCCCCCTGCGCGAGCTGGAGGTCGTGCGCCGCTACCTCTACCGCATCCTGGAGGACCTGCCCCTGGGCGTGTGCGCCATGGGTCCCGACGGCGAGGTCGTCATCTGGAACGCCGCGCTGGAGGCGCTGTCGGGCGTGCCCATGGACTCCGCGCGGGGTGTGCCGCTCGCGCGCCTGCCGGAGCCTTGGGGGCCGCTGTTCGCGGAGCTCGCGCGGGCCCCTGGCGGCGACGACGAGGTGCGCGTGACCGTGGGTGGCAAGCAGCGCCTGCTGCGCCTGCACCGCTCGCGGCTGGCGCCCTCGGACGACGCCAGCGGCGGGGAGACGGGCATCACGTTCCTGGTGGAGGACTGGACGGAGCGCAAGGCGGTGGACGCGCGGCTCGCGCACCAGGACCGGCTCGCGTCGCTGGGCCGGGTGGCCGCGGGCGTGGCGCATGAGATTGGCAACCCGCTCACCGCCATCGCCAGCATCAGCCAGAACCTCAAATATGAATTGGAGGACCCGGAGGCCGTGCGCGAGCGCGTGGGGCTCATCCTCCAGCAGTGCCGCCGCATCGACACCATCGTCCGGGCGCTGGTGGGCTTCGGCCACTCGGGCACGGTCGGCGGCGAGTCCCGGCCCTTCACGCGCGTGGCGGTGGGCCCGCTGCTCGCGGAGGCCGCGCAGCTGGCCCGGCTGTCTCGCAAGGCGCGCGACGTGGCGTGCACGCACCAGAGCCCGGACGGGCTGGACGTGCGCGGCGACGCGCAGCGGCTGGAGCAGGTGCTGGTGAACCTCTTGACCAACGCCATCGACGCGTCGCCCGCGGGCTCGCGCGTGGAGCTGTTGGCGGAAGCCTCTGGAGACCAGGTGCGCATCCAGGTGGAGGACCGGGGCCACGGCATCGCCCCGGAGCTGTCGCAACGCATCTTCGAGCCGTTCTTCACCACCAAGCAGCCCGGCGAAGGCACCGGCCTGGGCCTCACGCTGGTGGAGGGCATCGTGCGCGAGCACGGCGGCACGCTGCGCATCGAGGCCCGTCACGACGGCGGCACCCGCGTGACGCTCAGCCTGCCCCGCGCGGACGTGCTGAAGCAGGAGGCCTCCGCTTGAGCCGCATCCTGGTCATCGAGGACGAACCCATCATCCGCACGGAGCTGCGAAGGCTGCTCACCCGCGCGGGCCACGACGTGGCGGAAGCCGGCGCCGTCCCGGAGGCCGCGGCCGAGCACGCGCTGGACGCCTTCGACCTGGTCATCTCCGACCTGCGCCTGCCCGGGCCGCCGGGCACGGACATCATCGCGCTGTGTCCGGGCGTGCCGGTGCTCATCATGACCAGCTTCGCCACGGTGAAGTCCGCCGTGGACGCGATGAAGCTGGGCGCGGTGGACTACATCGCGAAGCCCTTCGACCACGACGAGCTGCTGCTCCAGGTGGAGCGCGTGCTGCGCGAGGGCCGCCTCACCCGCCAGAACGCCGCCCTCAAGCGCGAGGTGGAGCAGACCTGGTCCCCCGGCGGCATGGTGGGCAACTCCCCCGCCATGCGCGACGTGTTCGAGCGCGTGCGCAAGGTGGCCCCGTCCGCCGCCACCGTGCTGGTGCTGGGCGAGTCCGGCACCGGCAAGGAGCTGGTGGCCCGCGCCGTCCACGCGCAGAGCCCGCGCGCGGAAGGGCCTCTCATCGCGGTCAACTGCGCCGCCATCCCCGAGGGCCTGCTGGAGAGCGAGCTGTTCGGCCACGAGAAGGGCGCCTTCACCGGCGCACAGGCCGCGCACGCTGGACTCGTAGAGGCCGCGCACGGCGGCACGCTCTTCCTGGATGAGATTGGCGAGCTGCCCGCGCCCGCGCAGGCGCGGCTGTTGCGCATGCTCCAGGACGGCGAGGTGCGGCGGGTGGGCGCCACGCGTTCGCGCAAGGTGGACGTGCGCATCCTCGCGGCCACGCACCGCGACCTGCCCCGCCGCGTGCAGGAGGGGCTGTTCCGCCAGGACCTCTACTTCCGCCTGCGCGTCGTCGAAATCCGCCTGCCGCCCCTGCGCGAGCGCGGCGAGGACGTGCCCGCGCTGGCGAAGCACCTGCTGGAGCGGGCCAGCCGCCGCATCGGGCGCCCGCCCGCTTCGCTGGCTCCGGACGCGCTGGCTGCCATCGCGCAGCACCCGTGGCCGGGCAACGTGCGCGAGTTGGAGAACGCCATCGAGCGCGCGGTCATCCTCGCGGACGGGCCGCTCCTCACCGCCGACCTGCTGGCGCTGGAGCCGCCGGGCGGACCGGGCTCGGACGGCAATCCCCCCGCGCTGGAGGAGACGGACTTCCCGACCGTCCCGGTGAGCGAGGACCCACGCTCGCCCGACTCCATGGAGGAGTACTTCCGCCGCTTCGTGCTGGAGCACCAGGACCGCATGGGCGAGACGGAGCTGGCGCGCCGGCTGGGCATCAGCCGCAAGACACTCTGGGAGAAGCGCCAGCGGCTGGGCATCCCGCGCACCCGCGCCTGACGCGTCTCCTGAGCCCCCGGGCGGGTGTTACGACGCGGTGCACGAATCGTTACGGGGGGTAACGCCCTGTCACCTTCCGCCACATCCTGACGCGGCGAGCCAACCCCCAAGGTCTTGAAACCCGGAGCGCGCCCGGGTGGAACGGGCGTTGCTCAGGGGATGGGGACCCATGCGCCCCGCCCCCCATCCCCTTTCGCGGTTCCTGGTGCTCACGGCCCTGCTGACCGCGCTGCCGGCGGCGGCGGGCAAGATTCAGTTGGGCGAGGACGCGGTCCTCAACGTGGACGTGCTGCTGCATCCGCAGATGCAGCTCATCAAGGACGGCGCGCCCACGGGCGGCGTGGGGACGGACTTCTTCCTGCGCCGCGTGCGGCTGCTCGTCTTCGGCAACATCACGAAGAAGCTGTCGTTCTTCATCGACACGGACCAGCCGAACTTCGGCAAGAACGGCGACTACAACGTCGCCTTCTACATCCAGGACGCGACGGTCGCGTACGAGTTCGCCGACAAGACGTGGGTGGAGGCGGGCTTCATCCTCGCGCCGCTGTCGCACCACGCACTGCAGGGCGCCATCGCGCTCCAGACGGTGGACTACCACTCCGACATCATTCGCTACCCGTTGGGCGTGGGAAAGGTGTGGCGCGACATGGGCGTCCAGGTGCGCGGCTTCGCGGGCCCGTGGACGTACCGCGCCGCCATCCTCAACGGCGTGGAGGGCGCGAAGCTGGAGAATGGCCAGACGGTCAACGCGGACGACCTGCCGCGCGTCGTGGGCACCGTGCGCTACAACGTCTGGGGCCGCGAGTACGACCAGTTCCTGCGCGGCATCTACTTCACGGACCAGCCCATGCTGTCGTTCGGCGTGGGCGGTGACTACCAGTACCACGCCATCGCCACCGCCTCCGGCATCCACGACGCGGTGGCGCTGGCGGCGGACGTGTTCCTGGACATCCCCATCGGCGACAACCAGGAGTTCGTCTTCCAGAGCAACGTCTTCTCCTGGCAGCAGGGCTTCGACAACGTGCGCAGCGGCACCGGCTTCTTCGTGGAGCTGGGCTACCGCATCGGCATCGTCGAGCCCGTCTTCTCCAGCGAGTACTTCAACGGGCGCGTGCCGCAGACGGACCTGCTCACGTTCAAGCCCGGCCTCAACCTCTGGTTCCAGAAGCACACCTTCAACCTGAAGACGGAGGTGGCCGTGTCGCGCGTGGGAGACATCGCCCACACGACCACGGGCATCACCGGCACCGCCCAGCTCCAGCTCTTCTACTGAGGACTCCCCCCATGGCCACCGACACGGATTCGCTCTTCCAGCCCAAGGAAGCCTTCCGCCGTACCGCGCACGTGAAGAGCCTGGAGGAGTACCAGCGCCTCTACCGCCAGAGCCTGGAGGCCCCGGACGCCTTCTGGGGCGAACAGGCCCGGCAGCTCACCTGGTTCCACCCGCCGGAGTCCATCCGCGAGGTGAACGAACAGGCCGCCGACTTCGCCTGGTTCGTGGGCGGCAAGCTCAACGTCACGGTCAACTGTGTGGACCGCCACGCGAAGGCGCGCCCGGACAAGGCCGCCATCCTCTGGGCCAAGAACACGCCCGGCGAGTACGAGACCATCACCTTCCGCGACCTCGCCCACCACGTGAACCGCCTGGCCAACGTGCTCAAGGCGCACGGCGTGCGGAAGGGCGACCGCGTCATCGTCTACCTGCCCATGATTCCGGAGCTGGTGTACTCGCTGCTCGCGTGCGCGCGCATCGGCGCGGTGCACTCGGTGGTGTTCGCGGGCTTCTCCGCGGACTCGCTGCGTGAGCGCGTGCTGGACTCCGGCGCGAAGGTCGTCATCACCGCCAATGAAGGCCCGCGCGGCCCCAAGAGCGTGGCCACCAAGGCCATCACCGACGAGGCCCTGGATGGCCTGGCCCAGGTGACGTCCGTGCTCGTCGCGCGCCGCACGCCCAAGGAAGTGCCCATGCGCGAGGGGCGCGACCACTGGCTGGACGTGGAGGCTCAGAAGCACCGCGGCGTCTGCCCCGCGGAGTGGATGGACGCGGAGGATCCGCTCTTCATCCTCTACACCTCCGGCTCCACCGGGAAGCCCAAGGGCGTGCTGCACACGACGGGCGGCTACCTCGTCTACGCGAACACGACGTTCCGCTACATCTTCGACACGCAGCCGGACGACGTGCACTTCTGCACCGCGGACGTGGGCTGGGTGACGGGCCACTCGTATCTCGTGTACGGCCCGCTCTCCACCGGCACCACCACGGTCCTCTTCGAGTCCACGCCGACGTGGCCGGACGCAAGCCGCCTCTGGCAGGTGGTGGACGACCTGAAGGCCACCACGCTCTACACCGCGCCCACCGCGCTGCGCTCGCTCATCAAGGAGGGCGACAGCTTCGTCACGAAGTCGTCCCGCAAGTCGCTGCGCCTGTTGGGCAGCGTGGGCGAGCCCATCAACCCGGAGGTCTGGCGCTGGTTCCACGACGTGGTGGGCGAGGGCCGCTGCCCCGTGGTGGACACCTGGTGGCAGACGGAGACGGGCGGCATCCTCATCGCGCCGCTGCCGGGCGCGACGCCCGCCAAGCCCGGCAGCGCCACCCTGCCCTTCTTCGGCGTGGAGCCGGTGCTGGTGGATGAGGAGGGCCGCAAGCTGGAAGGCAACGGCGTCAGCGGCAACCTGTGCCTCGCGCGTTCGTGGCCGGGCCAGGCGCGCACGCTGTACGGCCACCACTCCCGCTTCGTGGAGACGTACTACGCGCGCTTCCTGCCGCTGTACTTCACTGGCGACGGCTGCCGCCGCGACGAGGACGGCTACTACTGGATCACCGGCCGCGTGGACGACGTGCTCAACGTGTCCGGCCACCGCCTGGGCACCGCGGAGGTGGAGAGCGCGCTCGTCGCCCACGAGGCCGTCGCCGAGGCCGCCGTGGTGGGCTTCCCTCACGACCTGAAGGGCACGGGCGTGTGCGCCTTCGTCACGGTGAAGCCGGACTTCCTGCGCACGCCGGACGAGAAGATGGTGGGCAGCTTGCGTGAGCAGGTGCGCCACGTGATTGGGCCCATCGCCACGCCGGACCGGGTGGTGCTGGTGTCGGGCCTGCCCAAGACGCGCTCCGGAAAGATCCTGCGCCGCATGCTCCGGAAGATCGCCGGTGGCGAGACGGAGAATCTGGGTGACGCGAGCACGCTCGCGGACCCCGCCGTCCTGGATGAACTGCTGACCAAGGGCCTGCCTCCCACCTCGCGCCGCTGAAGTCCCCTCGCGGTCCCTTTCACGCTTCGCAAGGAGGAAAACCGATGCACGGCAATTCCAAGGACGAGGCGTTGAAGGCGCTCGCCGCGCGGCGCTGGCGCGTGGCCGGTGCGCTGACGGTGGCGATGCTGGTGGCCTACCTGGGCTTCATCCTGCTGGTGGCCTTCAACCGGCCGCTGATGGGGCACCAGTTCGTGCCAGGGCTGTCCGTCGGCATCGTGCTGGGGGCGCTCACCATCCTCTTCGCCTGGGTGCTGACGGGCGTCTACATGAGCTGGGCCAACCGCAAGTACGACAGCGCCCTCGACGAACTGCGCCGCTGAAAGGCCACCCATGAATCCCACGACCGCGGGCACGCAGCTTGGCCAGCCCAACACCACGGCCATCGTCTTCTTCCTCCTCTTCGTCAGCATCACGCTGGCCATCACGTACTGGGCGGCGCGCAAGACGAAGACGACGTCGGAGTTCTTCGCCGCGGGAGGCGGCATCAGCGCGGGGCAGAACGGCTTCGCGCTTGCGGGCGACTTCATGAGCGCCGCCAGCTTCCTGGGCATCGCGGGGCTCGTGGCCACGTCCGGCTTCGACGGGCTCATCTACTCCGTGGGCTGGCTGGTGGGCTGGCCCGTGGTGACCTTCCTCATCGCGGAGCCCCTGCGCAACCTGGGCAAGTACACCTTCGCGGACGTGGTGGCCTACCGCCTGAAGCAGACCCCGGTGCGGCTGTCCGCCGCGGTGGGCACGCTCACCGTTGTCGTCTTCTACCTGATTGCCCAGATGGTGGGCGCGGGCAACCTCATCCGCCTGCTGTTCGGCCTCTCCTATGAGACGGCCGTGGTCATCGTGGGCGCGGTGATGATCCTCTACGTGCTCTTCGGCGGGATGATCGCCACCACGTGGGTGCAGATCGTCAAGGCGGTGCTGCTGCTGGGCGGCGCGACGGCGCTGGCCATCTCGGTGCTGTACAGGTTCGGCTTCAGCCCCGCGGCGCTCTTCAGCGAGGCGGTGAACCGCTACGGGCCGGAGGCGCTGGCGCCGGGCAAGCTGGTGTCCAACCCGCTGGAGACCATCTCCCTGGGCCTGGCGCTGATGTTCGGCACGGCGGGCCTGCCGCACATCCTGATGCGCTTCTACACGGTGCCCAACGCGAAGGCGGCGCGCACCAGCGTGTTCTACGCCACGGGCCTCATCGGCTTCTTCTACCTGGTGACGTTCATCCTGGGCTTCGGCGCGTCCGTGCTGGTGGGCCGTCAGGCCATCGTGGGCGTGGACAAGGGCGGCAACATGGCGGCGCCCATGCTGGCGGAGGTGGTGGGCGGCACGGGCTTCCTGGGCTTCATCTCCGCGGTGTCCTTCGCCACCATCCTCGCGGTGGTGGCGGGCCTGACGCTGTCGGGCGCGGCGGCGCTGTCCCACGACCTGTGGTCCAGCGTGGTGCGCAAGGGACACGCGCCGGAGGCGGAGCAGCTCAAGGTGGCGCGCATCGCCAGCCTCGCGCTGGGCATCCTGGCCATCATCCTGGGCGTCGTCTTCAAGAACCAGAACGTGGCCTTCATGGTGGGCCTGGCGTTCGCCATCGCGGCGAGCGCGAACTTCCCCGCGCTGCTGCTGTCCATGCTGTGGAGGGGCTTCACCACCAAGGGCGCGGTGGCCAGCATGCTCACCGGTTCCATCAGCGCGGTGCTGCTCATCTTCCTGTCCCCCACGGTGCAGGTGGAGCTGCTGGGCAACGCGTCCGCCCTCTTCCCGCTGAAGAACCCGGGCATCGTCACCATCCCGCTGTCCTTCATCGTCGGCTGGGTGGTGTCGCTGCTGGCGCCGGAGGCGGAGGCGTCCGCGCGGTTCGCGGAGGTGGAGCACCGCATGCACGTGGGCGCGCCGGTGACGCCGCCTCCGGTGACGGTGCCCACGGGCGTGGCGGGCACGGTGCCCCAAAAGGTTTGAAAGCTGCTCGGCGGTCCTTCACGGCATCTTCCTCGACGTGAAGGACAGGGCGGAACCCGGGAGTTTCCAAAGGGGCTCGGGTTCCGCCTTTCTTTTTCCCCGTGACTACTTCCCGCGCGTGAGCGGGAGCACGTCGTTCACCAGGTGCACGAGCACCTTGCCGGGTTCCTCCTCGTGCACCATGTGCGCGGAGTCCTCGAACCAGACGAGCTTCTTGGACGGGGCCTGGACGGTGGGGAACCAGTCCTCCAGCAACTGCGCGGACACGGTGCGATCGTGCCGACCGTGGAAGAAGACGACGGGCACGGCGAAGCGGTGGGCCTTCGTGAGGTTCATCTGGGAGATGGGCCCCCAGAACGCCGCGAGGCTCAGGTCCAGGCCCGCGTCGCGCGCGTCCATGTCCTTGTCGGTGACGTCCGGGCTGTAGCGCCAGACCTGGGCGCCGTGCCAGTCCGGCGCGCGCCAGCCGTGCGCCTCATAATACGAGAGCCAGCGGCGCTCCTTGTGCAGGTTGGCCAGCGTGCGCGCGGGGTCCTTGGGGTCCGGGAACGGGGCAATGGACTCCAGGTCCGCGATGGCCTTCTTGTTGCCGTCCGCCTTCGCTGCGGCGAGCGTGGCCTCGTAGCCCAGGACCTCGTTCCTCGGCACGTCCAATCCCTGCCCGATGCCCACATACGCATCGAACCACTCCGGGTGCTTCTGGACGAGCCTCACGCCCAGCAGCGTGCCCCAACTGTGGCCCACGAGCACGATGCGCTTCTTGCCATACGTCTTGCGCAGGTACGCGACCACCTCCTCCGCGTCCGCGACCATGCGGTCCACGGTCATGGTGGGCTTCACCTTGTCCGCGGGCGTGAGGGCATACGTCTTGCCCGCGCCGCGCTGATCCCAGTGCGCGACGGTGAAATATTCCTCCCATTCCCCCTGGTAGAAGTACGCGGCGGGCAGCGCGGTGTAGCCCGGTCCGCCATGCAGGAAGAGCAGCAGCGGGTTGTCCTTGTGGCGCCCGCGCACCGAAATCCACTGGTCGATGCCGCCGATGCGCACGGCCTCCGCTTTCTCGATGCCGTCCGTGAGCACGGTGCGGCGGGCTTCCCGCATGACCTCCTGCGGCGTGGGAGGGGCCTTTTCCGCGGCGGCCGGGAGGGCCGTGAGCGACAGGCCCAGGCCGAGCAAGGAGAAGGAGACGCGCTTCGAGGTGCCGTTCAGGGTCCGCATGCCCTGTGAACGGACGACCCTCGCGCCCATTGCATGGACTCAAGTCAGGGGCGGATGCGCAGCTGCTCCTGGAGCGACCGCAGCGGGCCTTGATCCACGCGGATGCGTCCTCGCGTGGGGAGGTCCAGGTCCAGGAGGGTGAACATCACGGCGGTCAGGATGACCACGAACAAGGACCAGGAGAGGAGCCCGCGCAGGCGCGCCTCCGGCCGGTAGCCCAGGAGCACGCCGGAGCCGAGCATTCCCACCAGAAGCAGGATGAAGATGGAGGTCGGGATGAGGTTGTGGGCCGCCGCCACCCGCTCGTCGGAGACGTCGAACACGTCATTCATCGCCTGGGTGACGAGGATGAGCACGGGGGTCTCCACCCGGGGCGCCAGTGCCTCCAGCCGCGCCCAGAGTTCGTCCTGGAGCGACTCCGACTCCTGGAGCTTCGTCGCGAAGAGGGCCGGGTTTCCCAAGGCCTCGTGCCCCTCCAGCCGAAGGTCGGTGTAGCGGCGCAGCCAGGCGCGCATCTCGCCGCGCGAGGGCTCGGGAAGAAAGCCGATGCGCAGGTAGAGCGTACCGATGGCGTTCGCCTCCTTCACCACGAGCGCCCGGCGCAACGAATACCGCGCCTCGGCCATGGAGAAGGAGAAGGCCAGCAGGAGCGCCACCAACCCGAGCACCGACGCCTGGAGCGCCGACACGTCTCCGAGCCCCGGCTTCCGGTGACTGAGCCGGTATCCGGTCTCCAGGCACAGGAAGAGCAGGCCCATCACCATCAGGGCGAGCAGCCACACGGGGATGGCGTCGAGGATTCGCAACATGCGCCAGAAGCCGCTCCGCGCCATGGACAGGGCGGACGGGAACCTTGGGACGGGAACCGGCCCTGGCAACGCGACCGCCGGTCCAGGGGACAGGGACGCTGTTGAACGTTCCCAGGGGGATTGCGCCTAAGCTGCGCGGCCTGTGGACCGCCCCTCCGAACAGAGCCCCCCGAGCGGCTTTCGCGCCCGCCTGCACACGATCATCTTCGAAGCGGACACCCCGGCGGGGAAGGCGTTCGACGTGGCCCTGCTGTGGGCCATCGTCTTCAGCGTCGCGGCGGTGATGCTGGAGAGCGTCGCGCAGGTGCGCGCGGAGCATGCCCACGCGCTGCACGTGGCCGAATGGGTCTTCACCATCCTCTTCGCGCTGGAGTACGTGCTGCGGCTCATCGCGGTGCGCCAACCGCTGCACTACGCGCGCAGCTTCTTCGGCATCGTGGACCTGATGGCGCTGTTGCCGTCGTTCCTGAGCGTCCTGTTCCCCGGCGCGCAGACGCTGCTGGTCATCCGCGTGCTGCGCCTCTTGCGCGTCTTCCGCATCCTCAAGCTGGGGCACCTCTTGGGTCAGGCGGAGGTGCTGCTCACGGCGCTGCGCGCGAGCCGTCCCAAAATCATCGTCTTCCTGGGCACGGTGTTGAGCATCGACGTCATCATGGGCGCGGTCATGTACATGGTGGAGGGCGAGGAGCACGGCTTCGACAGCATTCCCCGTTCCATGTACTGGGCCATCGTGACGATGACGACGGTGGGCTTCGGGGACATCACGCCCAAGACGGTGACGGGGCAGTTCCTCGCGTCCATCCTGATGGTGATGGGCTACGGCATCATCGCGGTGCCCACGGGCATCGTGTCGGTGGAGCTCGCCGCCGCTACGCGTCAGCCGCTGAATACCCAGGCGTGCCCGGGTTGTGGCGCACAGGGTCATGACCTGGATGCGCGCTTTTGCAAACGCTGCGGCACGGCATTGGACTGGGCCCCCTCGCAGAACACCGGGTGAATCTGTCTAGGATGGCCCGGCATGGCCCGCGCCATCGACACGCCCGAGCTGGACGAGGAACGGCTGGTCCACCAGTTCCCCGACATCAACCGCAAGGCGGTGGGCGCGTTCTACACGCCCGCGCCCATCGTGGAGCGCACGCTCGCGCTGGCGTTGGCGCACGTGGGCGACAGGCCGCTCACGGTGGTGGACCCAGCCTGTGGCGCGGGGGCCTTCCTCGCCGCCGCCGCGCGGCACCGCCCGGACGCGAGGCTGTGCGGCCTGGAGCTGGATGCCGGCGTCGCCCGTCTGTGTCAGGCCCGCGTGCCGGGCGCGGACGTGCGTGTCGGGGATGCGCTGAGGGGCGGGCTGGAGCCGCTGCTCGCGGAGACACCGGAGGGGCACGCGGAGTTATGGGTGGGCAACCCGCCCTACAACGGCACGTCCGCGGTGCTGAAGGACGCGGCCTGCTACGCGCGGCTGCGCGCCCTGGTGCCGCTGGAGATGCCGCCGGGCACGAGCCTTCGCGACGACTTCGCGTTCTTCCTCCTCGTGGCCATGAAGCGGCTGACGGCCCGGCCGGGAGTGCTGGCCTTCATCACGCCCGCGAGCCTGCTGGAGTCGTTCATCTACGCGCCGCTGCGCCACGCGCTGTTGCAAGCGCTTCATCTGCGCGAGGTGGTGGACCTGGGCCCGGGCATCTTCACGGGCACGCAGGTACGCACGTGCATCACGGTGTGGACGTCGCGCTCCAACGCGGACGCCTCTCCGCCCCGCTACGAGCACAAGGGCGCGGGCCAGTGCTTCACACCTGAGGCTCCCGAGTGGCGGCTCTCTCCCATCGCGCAGGAGGCCGCCGCGCTGGACGCGGACTGGCGCGCGCGGGGGGAATTGCTCACCACACTCATCCCGGTGAGCCTGCCCGGGGTGAAGACGCGCTTCGACGAGCTGCTGGTGGACGCGGACCGGGAGCGGCTGCTCGCGCGACTCCGGGCCTTCTGCGCCGCGACGCAGGACACGCTGGAGGACTTCGCGCGGGAGCACGGCTTGGAGCCCGCGCTGCTGCCCAAGCTGCGCGCGCTGAAGCAGGGGCCGGCGCTGGAGGTGGACACAAGCCACGTGCGTCCGTTCTTCCGCTACGGCGGCGCGAGGCACCGGGGCGCGGTGCCGCCGGAGGCGAAGGCGTTCTGCTACCTGGACCGGCGGCTGATTCCCCGGGGAGACCACCGGCTGCGCGGTCCGTATGATCCGCACGAGGAGGCGGTGAAGCTCCTGTTCAACGTGCGCGAGCTGCCCCTGTCCGCGGCGCTGCTGGAGGAGCCCGGCTGCGTGCACGACCACCGCCACGCGCGGTTCGCGCCGCTGTACGTGCCCGAGCGGATCCGGGACGAAGGCCTGGGCATCACCCGGGGCGCCAGGTCCCGCGAGTCCCTGGGCCCGCTGGTGCCGAACCTGTCGCCCCGGGCCAGCGCCTGGGCAGAAGGCCTGGGAGGGCCGGAGGCGGCGTTCCGCGCGGTGATGCGCTTCCTGAACGGGACGCAGGTGCAGCGCGTCTGGGCGCCCGCGTTCGGAGCATCCCGGGTGGTTCCGGTGCCGCTGGAGGGCTTGCTGCCGGAGTGATGACTCCCCATCACCGGACGCATGCGGGGGTGGACATTCTCCAGCGAAGGACGCGGCAGGTGGGTAGTGTCCCGCGCCGTTGGGTAACCCCATCCCTGGAGTCCTCGAGACATGACGATCCGTTCCCTGCTGGTTGCCGCCGCCCTCCTCTCCACGCCCGCCCTGGCCCAGGACGCCGGGACGCCGGCCCCCACGGACGCCGGGACGAAGCCCGCCATCAAGAAGGGCGAGACGGTGAAGGCGATGGTGAAGGACGCCCAGGGCAAGGACGTGGGCGAGGTGACGATGGAGCAGGCGCCCAAGGGTGTGCTGGTGCGGGGCACGCTGGCGAACCTGCCCCCGGGTGAGCACGCCTTCCACATCCACGAGACGGGCAAGTGCGAGGCGCCGGAGTTCAAGACGGCGGGCGGCCACTTCAACCCGACGAAGAAGCAGCACGGAGCGCTGTCGCCCAAGGGCCAGCACGCCGGTGACCTGCCGAACCTCTACGTCCCCCAGGACGGCAAGGTGCAGTTCGACGTCTTCATCGCCGACCTGAAGGTGAAGTCGCTGCTCGACAAGGACGGCTCCGCCGTCATGATCCACGCCAAGCTGGACGACTACCGCACCGACCCGACCGGCGACGCCGGCGGCCGCATCGCCTGCGGCGTGGTGGAGAAGGCGGAGTAGTCACCGCATCACGGCCGATGCCTGTTCATCAGGCATCGGTCTGTCATCCCACCGGGCCGCTGGCTACACGTACCCGAACCGCCGACGCGCGAACCACTCCGCGCCCAGGAGCGCGATGAGCGCCACCAGGTAGTACCAGCGGTCCCACAGCGGCTGGTCCTTCGCGCGCCCCACCTCCACCACCGGAGGATCCAACAGCGGCACGTCCGGCATCCCGTCCTGCGGCAGCTTGTACGCCTTGCCCTCCGTGATGCTGGCGATCTGCTCCATCAGCGTCGGCCGCACCGACGCGTCCGACAGCTCCGGCCCCACCGCGCGCACCGCCACCGCGTCCTCGCCCTTGCCCAGGTCCGTCTCGCCCTTCTTCGCGGACGCGAGCAGCTTGTATGGCCCCGGCGCCGGCGGCGCGAACTCCAGGCGCACCACGCCGTCCGCGCCCGTCGTGCCCGTCTGCACCGCCACCGGCTTCTGCGTCGCCACGGAGAACAGCTCCACCCGCACCTGCGCGCCCTCCGCCGGCTGGTAGTCCGCCATCCGCGCCTGCACCACCACGCCCACCGGCCGCCCCGGCTCCACCGACGGCGGATCCGCCGTCACCTTCAGCGTCGTCAGGTCCGGATCCCTCACCAGCCAGCGCAGCGCATTGCCCCAGAAGCGGTCATACGCCCGGTTCGGCGAACCCTCCCGGTGCGCCGTGAACGCCCACGACCACGTCGCGTCCGTCGCCACCACCATCGCCCGGCCCCGCCCGTAGTCCCACACCGACACGAGCGGCGCGTTCTTCCCGTCCACCGTCATGAACGGGTGGTCCATCAGCACCGTCGCCCCCGGCCGCGCCCGCGTCAGGTTCGCGCCCGGAATCGGCGCAAGCTCTCCCCACGTGCCCTCCGTGCTCGCCGCGCCCGTGCCAATGGACGTCACCGGATGCCGCAGGCCCTCCGGCGTGAGGCGCGGCTTGAACGGATCCGCATTCGCGGGGCCCGCCGCCTCCACCGGCAGCGCCTCCATCAGCGTGGGCATCGACGCGCGGCCTTCACCCAGCACGCTGTCGCCGCCAATCATCACGAACGCGCCGCCTTCGTGGATGTAGCGCTCCAGGTTGCGCTCATACTCCGCGATGGACAGCGAAGGGTCCGAGTAACCGAAGTTCTGGAAGATGACGACGTCGAACGTGTGCAGCTTCGTGTCGAAGATCTCCTCCATGGGGAACGGGATGAGCGACAGCTCCCGCTCGTTCGACACGCCCGGGTCGTCCGACAGCGTGCGCAGGATGTAGAACGACACCAGGTCCACGTTCGCGTCCTGCTTGAGCAGTCCGCGCAGGAAGCGCTCGTCCCACGACGGCCGCCCCACGACCAGCAGCACGCGCACGCGGTCGCGAATCACCTTCAGCGTGAACGACCGGCTGTTGTTGTCGCTCACCGCCTCATCCGGGAACGTGGGCACCGTCACCGTGTAGACGAAGCGCCCCGTCTGGTCCGGCGTGAAGGTGAAGGACACCGGCTTCACGTCGTCGCCGGTGGTCATCTTCACCAGCTTGCTCGCCACCGTCTTGCCCTCCTGGCTCAAGACGACGGGGATGTCCTGCCCGGAGAACCCGCGGCCGTGGATCTCCACCTCCACCGTCAGCGAGTTGCGCACGAAGGCGAAGTCATCCACCTTCAGCCCCTCCACCGACAAATCCTTCAGCGCCTCCTGGCCCACCAGGAACGTGGACACCGGCACGCCCAGGTCCGTGAGGGCCGCGCGCGCCCGGCCCACCGCCCCGGCCTTCAATTCCGTGTTGTCCGCGCCGTCGCTGAACAGCAGCACGCCGGACAGCTTGCGCGACCCCTGCCCCCCGGACGCCGCGGACCGGAGCGCCGCGAGCAGGTCCGTCGTGCCCGCCCGCGCCGGCTCCTGGGCCAGCTGCGCGGCCGTCACCGGAGCGAGCTCCGGATCCACCCCGTACACCTCCACCGTGAAGCGGTCCTGCCAGGACGCGAACGTGGGCGCCGCCTTCTCCAGGAACGCCGCCACCTGCGCGCTGCGCGTGGGCCCGCCCGGCTCCGACGGGAAGTTCATGGACGCCGAGCGGTCCACCAGCACCGCCACCCGGTTCTTCATCCGCGCCACCTGCAGGTGACGGATGCCGGGCTCCAACAGGAAGAAGAACGCCGCCACGCCCGCGCCGATGCGCAGGCCCCACAAGAGCAGCTTGCGGCCCCGGGACGGCTCGCGGCGCACGCCCCACGCCGCCAGCGCGATGCCCAGCACCAACCCCACGCCCAGCAGCACCAGTGCCCAGACCGGCAGGGGCGACAGGCTGACGAGCTTCCACGCGTTGAAGGACGGGGAGTTCATTCGAGGGTTCGCGCGAGGAAACGCTCTTTCAGCGCCGCTTGTTGAGGATGAGGGGCAGGTGCACCGCGTCGTCCTTGTAGTCCAGGCAGAGCGCGTACATGCACAGGTTGATGCCCAGGCGGATGGCCAGCTCGCGCTGCGGCTCGCCGCCCGGGGACACGTCGAACTCGTAGTCGCCGGACTCGCTGCGGCTCCACGCGCCCGCCACGTCGTTCTGCGAGTAGATGATCGCCGCGCGCTTGCCCACGCTCGCCACCAGCGGCAGCGGCTTGTGCAAGAGGCGCCCCGGCGCCGCGTCCAAGAGGAAGAAGGACTTGAAGACGACGTGCGTGCTCGGCGCCTCCTTCAGCGGGCTCTGCGGCAGCACGCGCGCCATCTCCCGGCGGAAGCTGGCGTCGAAGCCGTCCCCGTCGCTGCCGTCGTTGGCGTCCCCGAACACGAAGCCGCCGTACGTCAGGTAGCGGCGCAGGTTGGACACCTCCGCGTCGCTCAGCGCCGGGAAGGGCCCGTCCCCTCCGAAGTAGAGGAACGGGTACTCGAAGAGGTCCGGGCTGCTCAGCGCGAACGGGCGCGCGTCCGGCACCACCTCCACGGACGTGCGCCGCTGCAGCTCCCACGCGAGCCGGCGCAGCCCCGACAGCCGTCCGTCCCAGCGGCCCCCGTGCCGGGCCACGGCGGGGATGAAGCGGCTCTTCTCACCGAAGGCGGCCGCACGCCGGGACAGCAGCGGGACGAGCGCGGACGTGGCGAGCAGGAGGTTTCGACGGGTGAGGGACCGCACAGGCATGGGGACCTGCTTATACCGTCGGCGGGTGCCTGCATTCCCTGGTATAGACGCGCCCCATGGCGAAAGGCGGACAGACGCCCCCGGAGCCCGGCGCCCTCCCAGGCTCTCCAGGCTCCGAAGACGTGCGCGCCGCCTGGGCTCGCAAGGACGCCGGTGACGTGGCCGGCGCCCGGCAGGACGCGCGGCGCATCCTCGCGGGCAGCCCTTCCCCGGAAGACCGCGAACGCGCGGAAGACCTGCTGCGCGCCACGGAGACGCCCCGCGCCCTCTACGGTTACGCGTTCCTGGGCGCCCTCATCCTGGCGGTGCTGCTGGGGCTCGCCTTGACCCGCTATTCCTGACGGCCACAGTCGCTAGGATGGCGCGCCATGGAAGGTTTCCTCCAGGCGCTCAAGTCGTACCAGACCTTCAACCCCTCCGGCTGGGTGGGCATCTATCGGCTGCTGCCCATGTGGGTGGGCGTTGTCGTCGCGCTCGTAGGCTTGGTGCTGCTGCTCGCGGGCGGCGGCAAGCTGTTCCGCGTGGTGGCGGGCCCGGTGGGCGCGGTGCTGGGCCTGGTGTGGACGGGCGCCATCACCCAGCGGCTCAACCTGGGCGAACTGGATCCGCGCCTGCCCACCCTGGTGGCCGCGGCGCTGATGGCGCTGGGCTTCCTCTTCCCGCCCGCCGTCACCTTCGTGGGCGTGGGCGTGCCGCTGGGGCTCCTGGCGGGCCAGATTGCCGGCCCCAGCGACTTCCTGCTCGGCTTCGGGCCGGGCTTCATCGTGGGCGGCCTGGTGGGCGCCATCCTCCACCGGCAGGTGAGCGGCATCGTCGCGTCGGTGGTGGGCGCGTGGCTGCTGGTGATTGGCGCGCTCGCGGCGCTGCACCAGTTCGGCGGGCTGGTGGAGGCGGTGGCCAGCCGCCCCTGGGGCGTCATCATCGCCGCGCTCCTCTTCGCCCTGGCGGGCAGTGTCTACCAGTTGGCCGTGCGCCCCACTCCAGAGGAGTCGGATCAACAGAAGGCGGAGAAGCAGCGGCAGAAGCAGCGCCTGGCGGAGCAGCAGGCGCTCGAGAAGCGCTGGGGGGTCAAGTAACCCCGTCCCGGCAATCCTTTACGCCGGGGGGGCCGGGGCGTAGATTCCGCCGGCTTTCCCCCTCCCCTTCCTCGAGCATCGATGGGCCAGGCCAGCCGCAAGGACAAGGACACGCAGAAGCAGGAAGGGTCGCCCCCGGCGGCCTCCGTCCCGTCTTCCCCGGACGCCGCCCAGCCCGCCGTGCCCCATGAGGGGTGGCGCAAGCCCGCCGGCATGAGCCGCAAGGGGTGGGCCATCCTCGCGGGCGCGGTCGCCTTCATCCAGCTCCCGCTCATCCACTACGCGCTCTTCCGGGGTCAGGCGGACGTCACCGCGACGGTGCCCTACCAGCAGTCGTTCAACGACCCGGCCGTCGTCGCGCGCGACTTCTTCTCCACCGGCGCCTACTGGCGGGTGACGAACGGGGAGCTGCTGGGCCCCGCGCCCAAGAACAACCCGCTGTGGCTCCAGGCCTCGCTGCCGGACGACGTGGCGGTGGAGTTCGACGTGCGCCCGGAATACCCCGAGGGCGACATCCGCGTGGAGCTGTTCGGCAACGGCCGCGACCCGGCCTCCGGCTACGTGCTGGTGCAGGGCGGGTGGAACAACAGCCTGTCCGTCATCGCCCGCAGGGACATCAACGCCCCCGCGCTGGACGCGCTCCAGCGCAGGGCCGCGCGCGTCGCGGAGAAGGGCGGCGGCCAGGGCGCGGACCTCGTCGCCACCGGCGTCTTCAAGAAGGACACGCGGGTGCGCGTGGAGTCCCGCGTGGGCGCCCCCATCCAGTCCGGCCGCACGTACCACTGGCGCATCGAGCGGCGCGGCAACGTGCTCAAGTGGGCCATCGACGGACAGCTGGTCGCGGAGCTGGACGACCCGTTCCCCCTGAAGGGCAAGGGCCAGGACCGGATGGGCCTGTCCGGCTGGGAGTCGCAGCTGTTCTTCGACAACCTGCGCGTGGGCACGCCGGACTCCATGCCCGCAACCATGGTGGCGAAGCAGGAGCCCACCCTGCCCCCGGGCCCCTCCGAGGACGACTTCAACCGCGACACCCTGGGTGACGCGTGGAACGTCACCAACCCCGCCGCCGTCAAAATCGAGGACGGGGCGCTGGTGGTGCAGAACCTGGGCAACCGCCCGGTGTGGCTGAAGAAGCCCCTCCCGGAGAACGCCGTCATCGAGTTCGACGCCTGGGGTGACAGCCCGGACGGCGACATGAAGGTGGAGGCGTGGGGCGACGGCCGCTCCTTCTACGCGGGCGACCCTCGCCTGCAGTACACCGCCACCGGCTACGTCTTCATCTTCGGCGGCTGGAAGAACACCCAGTCCATCATCGCCCGCCAGCACGAGCACACCAACGACCGCGCCGTGCGCGACGGCGCCGCGGTGGTGCCCGGCCAGCGCTACCACTTCAAGATCACCCGGCGGGACGGACTCCTGTCGTGGGAAGTGGACGGCAAGCCCTTCCTCACCCTCCAGGACGCGTCCCCGCTCTACGGCCCCCGGAACCAGTACTTCGGGTTCTCCGGCTGGCAGACGCGCGTCCACTTCGACAACCTCAAGATCCAGCCGCTGTAGCCTTCCCCCGGGCGGCGGAGGAAACACCCGTGCGCAGAGTCGGAATCTTCGGCTGGGGCGTGGTCGCCCCGCGTTCCCCCAACATCGAGGCCTTCGCGAAGAACCTCGCGTCGTCCGAGACCTGGCTGACCCCCTTCAACGGCTTCGGTCCGGACAACTTCCTCGTCGGCACGCCCGAGTTCGACCTGGCGGACTACAAGCCGTGGATCGACGAGCGCTTCCCCGCCAACCGCTTCTCCCAGTTGGAGCGGAAGATGGGGCAGCCCACGCAGTACGCCATCGGCGCGTTCATCCAGTCGCTGGCGCAGAACCCGGGCATCGAGAAGGAGCTCCAGGAGCTGGGCACGAAGGCCCACGTCTACGTGGGCACCGGCCTGGGCGACCTGCCCACCATCCAGAACATCTCCCTGGACCTCTACCGCGCCCAGCGCCGGTGGGACCGCTTCTGGGCCTCCCCCGAGCGCAACGGCGCCCTCCGCCAGTGGCGCGAGACGCGCGAGCCCCTGCCCGGCCTGCCGCCGGAGCCCTCCACCATCGAAGAGGTGGAGCGCGACAAGGCGGAGGACGACTGGTGGCACTTCTGGGCCGGCCGCTCGCCGGAGCTGCGCGAGTACCTGGAGGAGCTGCGCGAGATTGAAGCCATTGGCGTGCCCGACGAGGGCGACGTGGAGTCCGCCAAGCTGGCCGTCATCAAGGAGAAGCGCACGCGCAACGCGCGCCTCCAGAAGAAGTGGAGCGCGCCCGAGCCGCCGTGGAACGCCGTGTCCTCCAACGTGCTGTGGAACATCCACAACACGCCCGCGTCCCAGGTGTCCATGCTGGGCCAGATTACGGGCATGACGTTCGCGCCGGTGGCCGCGTGCTCGTCCTTCGGCTACGGCCTGAAGCTGGCCATGAACGCCATCCGCCTGGGTGAGGCGAAGGCCGTGGTGCTGGGCATGACGGACGCGGCGCCCAACCCGCTGGTGGTGGGCGGCTTCTACAACGCGCGCGTCATCTCCGCGGACGCCGCCGTGTCCAAGCCCCTCACCGCGCTGCGCGGCACGCACATCGCCGGAGGCGCGGTGGTGTGGGTGGTGGGCGACTACGAGCACTTCACGCAGAAGGGCTTCAAGGCGCTGGGCCTGGAGCCCGTCGCCGTGGGCGTCACCGCGGACGCGGACCACATCATCACCCCGTCCAAGGAAGGCCCCACGCTGGCCATCCGCGAGGCGCTGGGCGCCGCCGGCTGTCAGCCCCAGGACGTGGGCAGCTGGGACCTGCACGCCACCGCCACCCCGGGCGACTTCCTGGAGGTGCAGAACCTGCGCGACGTGCTGCCGGAGTCCGTGCTGATTACGGCGCGCAAGGGCACCTTCGGCCACGGCATGTCCGCGGGCGGAGGCTGGGAGCTCACCGCGCAGTACCTGGGCGCGGAATCCGGCAAGGTGTACCCCACGCCGCTCTCCGCCCCGGAGCTCAACAAGCAGATCGCCAAGGTGCACGGCCGCTTCGTCTTCAATCAGGAAGTGGCGGCGCCCGAGGGGTGCTCGGGCAAGCTGTCCATGGGCGTGGGCGGCATCAACGCCTGCGTCATCTCCCGGCCCTGGAAGTAGCGCCGGAGGCGCGACGGTCCGCGAAGGGCCTTTCAGGGGTACTTCGCGGACGCCTCGGCCTCCAGGGCCGTGGCGCCCTTCGGGTTGAGCTTGCGGAAGAACTCCAGCTCCAGGTCCAGGTCGCGGTAGCTGGCCTTCTGCGCCGGGGCCAGGCCGCTGGCGCTTCGGCCCACGCCGTTCTCATCCGCCAGGCCGCCGGTGGACGGTCTGCCGTTGCCCTTGTCGGTGGCGTAGCTGACGCCCACGGACTGCTGCACGCGGTCGGTGCGCAGCGCGCGCAGCACGGCCCGGCCATCCGCCAGCGTCACGCCTTCGATGAGGTAGCGCGTGGAGGACGTGGGCCCCAGCGTGCCGCCGCCTGAGTCCAGCCACTCCGTCTCCAGCACGAACTGGTTGGGCAGCTCGCGCCACGAATAGCCGCGCTCATCCATGATGGCCTTCACCTCCGGCCACAGCTGCGCGAGCGGCTGCTCGTAGGCGGCGGTGGCCGCGCGGTCGCGGACGTAGTTGTCCCGCTGGTGGCCGGCACAACCGGTGACGAGGACGACGGACGCGGTCAGGGCCCACAACGGGGCCGCGCGAAGCAGGTGGCGCATGGGGACGACCTCCCGGACGGGAAGCAGTGGGGTGTGAAGCGAGCCCATCCTAGCGCGCCCCTCCCCTGCCCCGCCCGCGCCCCCCGGGGAGGCCCGGCCCCAGCGTCAGCCCTTGGGCACCGCCACCATGTCGAAGTCCGGGATGCGTTCACGCATGAACTCACGCATCCGGTTGATGAGGGCCGCCTCGATCTGCCGGGCGCGCTCGCGGCTGACGCCGTACTTGTCGCCGATGTCCTGGAGCGTGAGCGGTTCGTCCGCGGTGAGGCGGTGCTCGAAGATGTAGCGCTCCTTGCCCTCCAGCGTCTGGGCGAAGGCGGCCAGGTTCTCCCGGAAGAGGGCCTTGAGCTGCTCGCCGCCCAGGCGCTCGTCGGCGGGCACCGCGCTGGACGGCAGGTAGCGGTCCGCCCGCGTGGCGCCCGAGTCCCCGTCGTTGCCCAGCGGCGCGTCGATGGACACCTCGTCGTGCCCCAGCCGCTGGTCCATCTCCACCACGTCCTGCTCGCTGACGTTGAGCCGCTCCGCCAGGAGGCGCGGGCTGGCCTCGAAGCCCTGGGAGATGAGCTTCTCCTGCTCCTGGCGCAGCTTGAAGAAGAGCTTCCGCTGGGCCTCGGTGGTCCCCAGCTTCACCATCTTCCAGTTGTCCATGATGTAGCGAAGGATGTACGCGCGGATCCACCAGGCGGCGTAGGAGCTGAGCTTCACGCCCCGGTCCGGGTCGTACTTCTTCACGGCCTGCATCAGCCCGATGTTGCCCTCCTGCACCAGGTCCAGCAGGGACAGGGGGTTGCGGTGGTACTCGTGGGCCAGTTTCACCACGAGTCTCAGGTTGGAGGCCACCAGGCGGTAGGCCGCCCGCACGTCCCCCGTGGACTGGTACTCCTTGGCCAGCCGGTGCTCCTCCTCCCGGGTGAGCAGGGGGTGCTTCGTCACCTCGGCCATGTAGGCCTGGAGCGGGTCCCGGTTGGTGAGGGCGCTGCTGGCCTCCGCGCGCACCAGGGCCGCGGGCCGGGCGGGAGCGGGGGACTCCTCGATTTCCGCCTCGGCTTCGTTCAATTCCGCCAGGTCCGGCTCCAGGGCGTCCGGGTCCTGGGCGGTCTCCTCGACATCCTCCTCCGGGGTTTCCGGGGCGGTCTCCCGGGCGGCCCCCGGGCGGGCGGAGGCCGCGGGGCGCTTCGCGCGGGGCCGGGGGGCGGCCGGACCATTGGTTCTCTTCCTCCCATTCGCCATGCGCGCTCCATACCCCAAAGTGCCGCGATTGTTGCCAGAGGGTAATGCAGGGGCTATGCCCATGCCCGATGAGCGACATCCAAGAGCCCACGCCGGGAGCCCCGGCGCCTGACGAAGCCTCGACGCGTCCCGCCGAATACATCGCGGACGTCAGCTTCGACGAAATGAACCTCTCCGAGCCCCTCCGCCGTGCGCTGGCGGAGCGCGGCTACACCAGTCCCACCCCCGTCCAGGCCAAGGCCTTCGGTCCCGCGATGGCGGGCAAGGACCTCATCGTCCGCAGCAAGACGGGCACGGGCAAGACGGCCGCCTTCGGCCTGCCCCTGCTGGAGAAGATCCCCGCGGACGAGAAGCGCGTGCGCGCCCTCATCCTCTGCCCCACGCGCGAATTGGCGCTCCAGGTGGCGGAGGAGCTCACCACCCTGGCCAAGTACAAGGGCGTGAAGGTGGCGGCCATCTACGGCGGCGCCTCCATGAAGCAGCAGGAGGACGCGCTGGAAGAGGGCACGCCCATCATCGTGGGCACCCCGGGCCGCGTCTTCGACCACATCAACCGCGGCAACCTCAAGCTGGACGGCTGCGACCACGCCGTGCTGGACGAAGCCGACGAGATGTTGAACCAGGGCTTCTACGAGGAGGTGACGCGCATCCTCGACCGCCTTCCGAAGACGCGCCAGGTGCTGCTCTTCAGCGCCACCGTCCCCACGGACATCCAGAACCTCATCGCGCGCTACACGACGAACGCGGAGACGCTGCTGCTGTCCGGCGACGTCTTCACGGTGGAGCACATCCACCACATCCGCTACGACGTGTCGGATCAGTTCCCCAAGCCGCGCAACCTCATCTACATCCTGGAGAAGGAGGAGCCCTCCAACGCCATCATCTTCTGCAACACGCGGGATGACACGGCGCTGGTGACCGCGGTGCTCAACCGCAACGGCTTCGACGCGGAGCTGCTCAACGGAGACCTGCCGCAGAAGGAGCGCGAGCGGGTGATGGGCAAGGTGAAGCGCGGCGAGGTGGCCTTCATGGTCGCCACGGACATCGCGGCGCGCGGCATCGACATCTCCGGGCTGGAGTACGTCATCAACTACTCCCTGCCGGAGGACCCCGCCGTCTACCTGCACCGCGTGGGCCGCACGGGCCGCATCGGCAACAAGGGCACCGCCATCAACCTCTTCTCCGGGCGCGAGCTGGCGACGTTCACCGTGCTGGAGAAGAAGTTCGGCATCAAGTTCGAGATGCGCGAGATGCCCGCTCCCGAAGAGGCGATGCACCTGTGGACCGAGCGCCACGTGCGTGAGCTGCGCGAGGGCATGGGCTCCAGCATCTTCGAGGGCTTCCTGCCCCTGGCCTCGCAGCTCAAGCAGCGCCCGGACGCGGACGACCTCATCGCCTTCCTCATCAAGTACTACTTCAGCCGCCTGCGCATGGAGAAGGCCCAGGCCGCCGGTGAGACGGAGAAGCGCGAGCCGGCGCCGGAGCGCAAGCCCGTGGAGCGCCGGGGCAAGGACCGCGAGCGCGACCGTGAGCGTCCCCGCCGCGAGGACCGGGGCGAGCGCGCCGAGCGTCCGCGCCGCGACGAGCACCCGGACCGCGAGCGCCGCCCGCGCCGCGACGAACGCCGTGAGGACCGCGGTGAGCGCCGGGGTGCCGGTTCCGCCGCGCTGGAGGCGGGCCCGGGCGAGACGAAGCTCTGGGTGAACCTGGGCACCGCGGACGGCCTGGGGCCGGGCAGCATCGCCACGGCCATGGAGGACGCGGGCGCGCCGCTGGGCAAGCTGGTGCGCGCGGAGCTGCGCCCCACGTTCGCGTACGTGTTCGTGGCGGAGGAGGACTCCGCGGGCTTCGAGGCGCTCAACGGCAAGCAGCACGGCGGCAAGACGCTGCGCGTGGAGAAGAGCAAGCCGCGCAGCGAGCGCGACACGACCAGCACCCGCCCGCCCCCGTCCCCGGACGCGGGCCCCGGCGAGGTGAAGCTCTGGGTGAACCTGGGCTCGGATGACGGCATGGACGAGGCGAAGCTGCCCGCCACGCTGGAGTCCCTGGGCGCCCCCGCGGGCAAGGTCATCAAGGCCCTCACCCGCCCCACCTACGGCTACGTCTACGTGCCGGAAGATGACGCCGCGGGCTTCGAGTCGCTCAACGGCAAGGCGCACAACGACAAGCCGCTGAAGCTGGAGCGGCACCGTCCGCGCGGCCAGCGTGAAGAGCGCCGCCCCCGTCATGAGGCCCTGCCGGACATCCCCGGACAGGCGCGCCTGTGGGTGGGCCTGGGCCGTCAGGAGGGCCTGGACGAGGCGGGCGTCACCGCCGCGCTGGAGGCCGCGGGCGCTCCGGCGGGCAAGGTGCTGCGCACCGACCTGCGCCCCACGTACGCGTACGTCTTCGTCGCGGAGGAGGACGTGGCGGGCTTCGAGGCCACCCACGGCAAGCCCCACGGCGAGGGCAAGACGCTCAAGGTGGAGCGCGCCAAGCGCAAGTAGTGCTTCCGTGCCTCCGGTGTCTCAGGACTCCGGAGGCGCCTTCTTCCTGCGGGCCCGGTGGTAGTGCGCCACGCACAGCCCCCGGGCCAGCACGGGCCGGCCGCACTCCGGTGAGGCGCAGGCCGCGCTGGCCTCCTTCGCCGGGGGAGTCGATGCGCCCGGCCCACCGCTGAACATCGCCTCCGCCACGGCCAGCAGGCGGTCCACGTCGTCGCGCCCCAGCTTCTTCAGCCGCACCCACTCCACCAGCCGATGAGCCCCCGCGTCCTCCGCGTCCTCCAGCCGGAACAGCTCCCCCAGCGGCAGCTCCAGCGCGGCCGCGACCTGGAGGAGCGTGTCGTAGCTGGGGTTGCGCTCGCCGCGCTCCAGCAGGGACACGAAGCTCACGGAGATGTCGCACCGGGCGGCGAAGTCCTCCTGGGTGAGGCCCCGGCGCTCGCGCAGCGTGCGGATCCGCCGCGCCAGTCCCTGCAGGGACGAACCGGCGTCGCTGTCGTCCGGGGAGTGGGGGCGCATGGACGCCCCCATCGTAGCGCACCGCTTCTGTTAAGGTTTTCCGTCTGTCCCCAGGAGTGAAGCCCACCATGAACGCCGTCGACGGCACCAACTACTACTTCCGCAAGGCCGCGCGGGTGATGGACGTGGGCACGCCCATCGAGACGCTCCTGGCCACGCCCCTGCGCGAGGTGAAGGTGCAGGTGTCCATCGAGATGGACTCCGGCGAGATCCGCACGTTCCTGGGCTACCGCATCCAGCACGACAACAGCCGCGGCCCCATGAAGGGCGGCCTGCGCTACCACCCCGCCCTGGACCAGGACGAGTGCGTGTCGCTCGCGTCGCTGATGACGTGGAAGACGGCCGTGGTGAACGTGCCCTACGGCGGCGCCAAGGGCGGCGTGGCGTGCGACCCCGCGCAGATGAGCCTCAAGGAAGTGGAGCGGCTCACGCGCAAGTTCGTGGATCAGATTCAGGACGTCATCGGGCCCACGCGGGACATCCCCGCGCCGGACGTCAACACCAACCCCCAGGTGATGGCCTGGGTGATGGACCAGTACTCGCGCTACCACGGCCACTCCCCGGCGGTGGTGACGGGCAAGCCCCTGGAGCTGTACGGCTCCAAGGGCCGCGAGGCCGCCACCGGGCGCGGCCTGCTCTACGTGTGCCGTGAAATCCTGCGCGACCTGGGCATGCCGGTGAAGGGCACGCGCTTCGCCATCCAGGGCTTCGGCAACGTGGGCAGCCACATCGCGCAGCTCATCTGGGGCGACGGCGGCGTGGTGGTGGCCGCGTCCGACGTGCTGGGCGGCATGTACAACCCCACGGGCCTGGACGTGCCGTCCCTCTTCGAGCACGTGAAGCGCACCGGCACCGTGACGGGCTTCAGCGGCGGCACGCCGTGCCGCAACGAGGACGTGCTCGCGGCGGACTGCGAGGTGCTCATCCCCGCGGCCCTGGGCCACGTGCTCACCCGCGACAACGCCAACAGCGTGCGCGCGCGCCTGGTGGTGGAGGGCGCCAACGGCCCCACCCAGCCGGAGGCGGACGACATCCTGGAGAAGCGCGGCATCTTCGTGGTGCCGGACATCCTGGCCAGCGCGGGCGGCGTGACGGTGAGCTACCTGGAGTGGGTGCAGAACCTCCAGCACGTCTCCTGGGAAGAGGACCGCGTCAACGCGGAGCTGGAGAAGACGATGAAGGAGGCCTACGACCGGGTGGCGCAGATTGCACGGTCTCGTAAGGTTTCCATGCGGACGGCCGCCTACATCCTGGCCATCGGCCGGGTGGGCAAGGCCACGGTGCTGCGCGGCATCTGACGCGTCCCGTCGCGCGCGCGGCCAGGCAGGCGTGGGGCTCCGGACCGCTTCCGTGCGGGGCCCGCTTCCGCTACACGGCCGCCCATGATGGTCACCCTGCAGGACATCCAGGCGGCGCGCGAGCGGATCCGTCCCGCGCTGCGCCCCACGCCGTGCCCCGCGTCGGACTACTTCACGGAGAAGACCGACTGCGCGGTGGTGTACTTCAAGCTGGAGAACCTCCAGCGCACCGGCGCCTTCAAGGAGCGCGGCGCGCTCAACAAGCTGCTGACGCTGACGGAGGAGGAGAAGCGCCGCGGCGTCATCGCGGCCTCCGCCGGCAACCACGCGCAGGGCGTGGCCTACCACGCGCGCCGGCTGGGCATCCGCGCCACCATCGTGATGCCGGAGCGCACGCCGCTCATCAAGGTCACGCGCACGCGGGATGACTACGGCGCGCGCGTGGTGCTCAAGGGCGCCAACTACGACGAGGCCTACGCGGAGGCCCTGCGCATCCAGGCCGCGGAGAACCTGGTGTTCGTGCACCCGTTCAACGACCCGCACGTCATCGCGGGCCAGGGCACGCTCGCGCTGGAGCTCTTGGAGCAGTGCCCGGACCTGGAGCTGGTGGTGGTGCCGGTGGGCGGCGGCGGGCTCATCTCCGGCGTGGCCGTGGCCCTGAAGGAGACGAACCCGCGCATCCAGGTGGTGGGCGTGCAGGCCTCCACCATCGCCAGCATGAAGGCGTCGCTGGATGCCGGGAAGCGCACGGAGCTCACGAACGCGGGCACCACCATCGCGGATGGCATCGCGGTGAAGGTGCCGGGGGAGCTCACCTTCGAGCACGTGCGCAAGTACGTGGACGCGATGGTGACGGTGGACGAGGAGGAGATCGCCGCCGCCATCCTGATGATGCTGGAGCAGGAGAAGTCGGTGGCGGAGGGCGCGGGCGCGGCGGGGCTGGCGGCGCTCGTCAACGGCCGGATTCCGCAGGCGAAGGGCAAGCGCGTCGCCATCATCGTGGGCGGCGGCAACATCGACATGAACGTCATCAGCCGCATCATCGAGCGGGGCCTCGTGAAGGCGGGCCGCCTGGTGCAGCTGGAGGTGCGGCTGCCGGACCGGCCCGGCATGCTGGCGCGGCTCACCACGCAGATCGCCGAGATGCGCGCCAACGTGGTGGACCTGCACCACGACCGCGCCTTCTCCAAGGCGGGCCTGGGTGAGGCCACGGTGGAGGTGATGCTGGAGACCACCGGACACGCCCACATCCAGGAGCTGATGACCGCGCTGGAGTCGCAGGGCTGGCAGGTCGCCCGGACGTAGGGCGGGGAGGCTTGCGCGGGCGCTCGGGGCTTCGGCGATACTCCGGAAACCCATGAACACGCCCCTCATCGCCCTGCTGCTCCTCGCCGCCGCTCCTCCCGCGCAGAAGGCGAAGGAGCTGGCCGCCCACAAGGAGTGGGAGGAGCTGTACCTCGCGTTCGCCGCCGCGGATCCGGCCTCGTACCCGGAGGCGCAGCGGCCCTCCGTGGCGGCCCCGCTGCTCAAGGGCTGCGAGGCGCTGCTCGCGGAGGACGCGGTGATGGCGTACTCGCTGGGCGAGCGCGCCGTGGCCTTCCAGGAGACGGCGGGCGGCCTGCGCTGCCTGGCGAAGTCCGCGCTGAAGACGGATCAGCGGGCCGCCGCGGAGGAGGCGTTGAAGAAGGGCCTGGCCACCTTCCCCAAGGACGGCGCGTTCGCGCTGGAGCTGGGCAGGCTGCAGTTGCAGGACAAGGACTCGGCCGGGGCGCTGGCCACGCTGCAGCAGGTGCCCGCGAAGTCGAAGGAGGCCGCGGAGGCGAAGAAGCTGATGCAGCAGGCGCGCGCGCAGGTGTCGGAGGAAGGAGCCGCGCGGCGCGAGGCGGAGCGCCTGGAGCAGCGGATGAATGGCGACGGCGACACGCGCCAGGCGAAGGCGACCGCGGGCGGAGAGGTCCGTCCGGCGAGCCTGAGCTACGAGTCCGGCGTGGGCAAGGACGGCATGCGCGTGCGCCAGAACAGCCGCTTCGCCATCCGCTACTTCAACAGCGACCGGGACTTCGGGCAGCGCGCGGAGTACGAGGGCAAGGTCGTGTCCGCGCTCGATGAAGCCTATGACTTCACGCAGCGGACGCTGGGCCGGGCCCGCGAGCGGCAGCTGAACGTGGTGCTCTACACCCGCGACGAGTTCGCCACGCACCTGGGCCCCTCGTACGCGGCCCGGGTGGCCGGCCTGTACCACGACGACGCCATCCGCATGAACGACGCGGCGGAGCTGACGCAGGGGACGAAGGCCACCCTGGTGCACGAGTACGTGCACGCGGCGGTGGACGAAATCTGCCCGCGCGGCGGCGGCGCCCTGCCCCGCTGGTTCAACGAGGGCCTGGCCGAGTACATCGAGTGGCGCTACCTGGGGCTGGACGGCCCCCCGCGCTACCTGCGCGACGTGATGAAGGGCCAGGCGAAGCAGGGGCGGCTGCCGAAGCTGTCGGACATGGACTCGCAGGCGCCCATCTCCATGTCCCAGCCGGAAGTCGCCTACGGAACATCCGCCATGGCGGTGCGGGAGCTGGTGCGGCTGGGGGGCCAGGAGAAGCTCCTGGACTTCATCCAGAAGGCGGGCCAGGCCGAGTCCTTCCAGGAGGCCCTGAAGGCCACCTACGAGAAGGACTTCGCCGGCCTGGACCAGGCGGTGCGTGCCGCCCTCTCGGGGAGGTAGCGGCCGGTCGGGCGTGGCGGATTGGTTTACCCCCTGGCGGGAGTCCCCTACACTCGCGACCCTCCAAGATTTTCGCTGCGGCGGTCCCCCCAAGACGCTGGCGCAGCAAGGTGACGGATGTCCGATACGCGCGCCGCGATGAGAGAGTTCCGCTTCCTGGATGAGAAGCGGAAGCTGGGAAGCCTGTCCGCTGTCGAGGAGGCTCGCTGGGTCGAGTTGCGCGGCCTGTTGGGCATCCAGGACGCGGCGGACACCGCGGCGGCGGCCCAGGCGTGGGCCCAGCCCGAGCAGCAGCCCCAGGGGTACTACGGCGAGGATGGCCAGTGGTACGCCTACCCCGCCGGCTACGACCCCAACGCCCAGGGCTACTACGGCGAGGATGGCCAGTGGTACGCCTACCCCGCCGGCTACGACCCCAACGCCCAGGGCTACTACGGCGAGGATGGCCAGTGGTACGCCTACCCCGCCGGCTACGACCCGAACGCGGCGGCGTATGATCCGAACGCCGCGGCCTATGATCCGAACGCGGCGGCGGCCTGGGCGCAGCAGGGTTACGACCCGAACGCGGCGTATGACCCGAACGCGGCGGCGGGCTACGCGGCCCCGGTGGATCCGCAGGCCTATGCCCCGCAGGCGCCCTCCGAACCGGACAGCCTGAACCTCAGCACGGACGACATCGACATCCCCTCGCTGAGTGAACCCGCGCCGTGGATGCCGCAGGCGCCCGTGGCGACCTCGCCTGCCGCGGCGGCGGAGCCGTGGGGCACGAGCGCCGAGGAGGACTTCTCCGGGCTGTCGACGGAGACGCCGCCCCCGGTGGAGGCCGCCGCGCCGGAGCCCTCGCTGGAGGATTCGTTCGCGGACCTGTCGATGGAGGTCGAGTCGGAGGCCCAGGCCCCGGCGGCGTCCGGGCTGGATCCGATGGCGGAGGCGCTGGCCTCCGCGGAGCACGCGGTCGGAGAGGCGGAGTTGCTGGAGGCCGAGCCCGTCGCCGAGGCGGTGATGGCCGAGGACCTGTCGCCCGTGGACGCGGCGTGGGACGCGGCGCCGCTGGCGGTGGAGTCCGAGGAGTCGCGGGCCAACGCGCTCGATTCCGCGCCGCTCGCGGTGGAGCCGACGGCGCCGGCGGAAGGCGCGGCCTCGGAGTGGGACTGGAGCGACGTCGCGACGGCGGAGCCCGCCGCGCCGGTGGAAGCCGCCGTGCAGGAGACGCAGGCCGCTGCCACGGAGACGGCGGAGGCGTGGGGGACGGATGCGGCCCCTGTCGCTGGAGCGCCGGAGCAAGGTGGAGAGATCGCGCTCGGCGCGGGTGACGTCGCGGAGGCGTGGACCGACGGCGCCGCAGCCACGGAAGTGCCCGCGGAGGAGATCGCCCTGGACGCGGGCGACGTCGCCACGGACTGGCAGCCGGAGACGGCCAGCGCGGGAACCTGGCAGTCCGGTGGAGCGGCCACCGGCACGACCGAGGTCGAGGCTGCGTGGCAGGCGACCGCGGAGGCGGAGGAGATCCCGCTCAGCACGAGCGACGTCGCCACGGACTGGCAGGCGGATGGCGAGACTCCGGCGGCCGATGCGATTGCGCTCGGCACGAACGACGTCGCCACGGACTGGCAGGCCGCTGCTGAGACTCCGGCGGAGGAGGTCGCGGTCGCCACGGATTGGCAGACCGGTGGCGAGGCTGGGGCCGATGCGATTGCGCTCGGCACGAACGACGTCGCCACGGACTGGCAGGCAGATGGCGAGGCTGCGGACGCGGTCGCGCTGAGCACCAACGACGTCGCCACGGACTGGCAGGCAGATGGCGAGGCTCCGGCTGCGGACACGGTCGCGCTGAGCACGAACGACGTCGCCACGGACTGGCAGGCAGATGGCGAGGCTGCGGACGCGGTCGCGCTGAGCACCAACGAGGTCGCCACGGATTGGCAGGCCGATCCGAGTGCTTCACCGGAAGGCGCGGGGGAGATTGCTCTCGGTGCCGAGGATGTCGCCACGGATTGGCAGGCTGGCGCGACGGAAGCGCCTGCCGAGGAGATCGCACTCGGCACGAGCGATGTCGCCACGGACTGGCAGGCCGACACGGCCGCATCCACCGACGCGAGCGCACTGGCCGCCGGCAATGCGGTGACGGAGTGGACGGCTGACAGCGCCGTCGCCACCGGGACGCCCTCCGAGGAGATCGCGCTCGATTCGAGCGAGGTCGCCACGGATTGGCAGTCGGGCAGCGCTACGTCGGAGCAGGCCTCCAGCGAGGAGATTGCGCTCGGCGCGAGTGATGTCGCGACGGAGTGGCAGGCCGACAACACGGCTCCGGTGCAGGCCTCCGCCGAAGAGATCACGCTCGGCACGGATGACGTCGCGACGGAGTGGCAGGCTGGCGCGGAGACGCCCGCCGAGGAGATCGCACTCGACGCGAACGATGTCGCCCACGAAGGCGCCGCGGAGGGTTCCGTTGGCGGTGCTGCTTCGGCGGTCGCGGCCGGTGTGGAGGCGCAGACCTTCGACGTGGCAGACCTGGGCGCCGAAGAGGAGCAGCAGCTCACTCCGCCGCCCTCCCCGTTCGCGAATGAGTCGGGCATTCCGTCGCTGCGGATCCGCAGCATCCCGGTCGGCCCGGACATCGAAGCCGACACGGTGGAGCTCGGCTCGGACGATGTCGAGCCCGCGGCCGAAGTGGCCCCTGCATCGGAACAGTGGAGCGAGCTGAGCGGCAGTGCCGACGACGCCGTGCCGCTGGCCACCGCCGCCGAGTCGCTCGCCGAAGCGCAGTCCACCGAGGCTTCGGCGTGGGACACCTCGGGTCAGGATGCGCAGGCGTGGTCCGCCGAGGGCGAGCCCTCGGACGCCACCACCACCGTGGGCCTGCAGGACGCGTCCGCCGCCATCGAGCTCCAGCCCGAGTGGGCCGCCGATGCCGTGGAGCCCGCCGCCCCCATCGAGCTCCAGCCCGAGTGGGCCGCCGAGGAAGCCACCGCGCCTGTCGCCGCGCAGTCGGAGTGGGCTGCCGCCGAAGAAGCCCCCATCGAAGCGCAGCCCGAGTGGGCCACGGAAGAAGCCGCGCCCAGCACCGCGCAGGCCGAATGGGGCACGGCGGAGGCAGCGCCGCTCGAGGCCCAGCCGGAATGGACCGCCGCTGAAGGCACCTCCACCGTTCCCACGCAGCCGCAGTGGGGAACCGCCGAGGCCGCGCCCATCGAAGCGCAGCCCGAGTGGGCCACGACGGAAGCCACCGCGCCCGTCGTCGCCGCGCAGTCCGAGTGGACGACCGAAGAGGCCGCACCGGTCGCCGCACAGCCCGAGTGGGCCACGGAAGAAGCTGCTCCGATCGAGGCGCAGCCCGAGTGGGCCACGGAAGAGACCGCGCCTGTTTCAGCGCAGTCCGAGTGGGCCACCACGGACGCGACGCCTGCCGCCGCGCAGCCGGAGTGGGCGACGACCGACAGCACCACGGAGGCCGCGCCGATCGAGGCCCAGCCTGAGTGGGCCACGGAAGAAGGCGCCGCGCCCGTCGCCGCGCAGCCCGAGTGGGCCACGACGGAAGCCGCCACGCAGACGGCACCGCAGTCGGAGTGGTCCGCGACCGAAGAGGCAGCGCCCATCGAAGCGCAGCCCGAGTGGGCCACCGAGGAAGCCGCGCCCGTCGCGACGCAGTCTGATTGGGCCACGGAAGAAGCCGCCGCGCCTGTCGCTGCTCAGCCGGAGTGGGCCGCCGGAGAGGCCGCACCTGTCTCGGCGCAGCCTGAATGGGCCACCGAGGAAGCCGCCGCGCCCGTCGCTGCACAGTCCGAATGGGCCGCCGAAGAGGCCCCCATCGAAGCGCAGCCCGAGTGGGCCACCGAGGAAGCCGCGCCCATCGAAGCGCAGCCCGAGTGGGCCACGACGGAAGCCACCGCGCCTGTTGCCTCGCAGCCCGAGTGGGCCACCACGGAAGCCGCTGAGCCTGTTGCCGCACAGTCGGAGTGGGCCACGGAAGAAGCCGCGCCCATCGAAGCACAGCCCGAGTGGGCCACGACAGAAGCCACCGCGCCTGGTGCCTCGCAGTCGGAGTGGGCCACGGAAGAAGCCGCGCCCATCGAGGCACAGCCCGAGTGGGCCACCACGGAAGCCACCGCGCCTGTTGCCTCGCAGCCCGAGTGGGCCACTGAGGAAGCCGCGCCCGTCACCGCGCAGCCCGAATGGGCCACGGAAGAAGCCGCGCCCATTGAAGCGCAGCCCGAGTGGGCGACCACGGAAGCCACTGCGCCTGTTGCCGCGCAGTCGGAGTGGGCCTCGACGGAAGCCGCGCCCGTCGCCGCGCAACCTGAATGGGCCGCGGCCGAAGAAGCCCCCATTGAGGCTCAGCCCGAGTGGGCCACCGAGGAAGCTGCCCCCGTCGCCGCACAGCCTGAGTGGGCCGCGGCGGAGGAGGCCCCGATCGAAGCTCAGCCGGAGTGGGCCACGACGGAAGCCGCCACGCCCGTCGTCGCGCAGCCTGAATGGGCCACCGAGGAAGCCGCGCCCATCGAAGCGCAGCCCGAGTGGGCGACCACGGAAGCCGCTGAGACTGTTGCCGCGCAGCCTGAATGGGCCGCCGCTGAAGAGGCTCCGATCGAAGCTCAGCCTGAGTGGGCGACCACGGAAGCCGCCACGCCCGTCGCTGCTCAGCCCGAATGGGCCACGGAAGAAGCCGCGCCCATCGAAGCGCAGCCTGAATGGGCCACGACGGAAGCCTCCGCGCCCGTCGCCGCGCAGCCCGAGTGGGCCGCCGCCGAAGAAGCTCCCATCGAAGCGCAGCCCGAATGGGCGGCCACGGAGGCCGTGACCCCGGGCGCGGATCAGCCGTGGGCCGCCACGGACGCTTCCGCTCAGTCGGAGTGGGCCGCCACCGAGGACTCCTCCGCGAGCTCCGCCTGGGCCCAGCCGTCCACCGACGCCCAGCAGCCCTGGGACGCCCCGGTCGAAGAAGCCGCCCCGGAGTGGAACGCCGCTCCCGCCACGCCGGAATGGGGCGCCCCTGAAGCCCCTGCCGCGCGCTCCGCCTGGGCCGCGCCCCAGGAGGCCCAGCCCGAGTGGATGGCCGACGCAGCCCCCGCGGCGTCCACCTGGCAGGCCCCCCCGGCCCCCGCCGCCGGTTGGGAAGAGCCCGTCGCCGAGGAAGAGGTCTCCCTCACCGACATCACCGCCCCCACCCCGTCCGCCGGTTGGGAAGAGCCCGCCGTGGACGTGGACACGGAGCTCGACGCCACGCCCGCCCTCGACGTCGAGGAGGTGGACTCCGAGCCCGTGGCCGACATCGAGCTCGTCGAGGAGGTCCCCGCCCTGCCCGTCGCGGCCATCCCTCCGCCTCCGCCGCCCGCGCCGGCCCTGTCCCTCTCCGCCGCGCCCGCCCTGCCCGTGGCCCGGCTGACGCCCGCCGCCCCCACGAGCCCCACCCTCCGGAGCCCGGCGCCCGTGGCCGCCAACCACCTGCGCCCCACGGACGACTCGCTCTTCGAAGCGCCGGTGGCCGGCTTCGCGTCCGCCGCCAACTCCTTCGTGGAAGGCGAACACCGCGTCATCATCCACACCGTCGAAGGACAGGTGAAGCGCGGCACCATCCGCGACGCGGACCTCCTGGAGGACACCATCTCCCTGGAGCAGCAGAGCGGCTTCGCCCCGGAGCGCATCCCCGGCAAGCGCGTGAAGGCCATCTTCTTCATGCTCGCCGCGGGCGCGCGTCAGCCGCAGGCGGAGGGCTCGAAGATCCGCGTCACCTTCAACGACGGCCGCCAGGTGGCCGGCTTCTCCCAGGACTTCAAGGGCCCCACCCCGGGCTTCTTCGTCATCCCCGCCGACACCCGCACCAACACCGCGCGCATCTTCATCTACCGCGCCAGCGTGCAGGCCGTCGCCGAGGGCTGAAGCGTCACCCTCCGGGGGCGGCACCGCCCGCCCCCACCGCGCACAAAAAAGAGGGGCCCCGGTCACCCGAGGCCCCTCTCTTCATTTCAAGGCTGGGACGACGACTACTTCTTGTCCGTGGCCGCCGGGGCCGACGCCGCGTCCGGCTTCTTCGTGGTCTCCAGGTCCAGGGTGATGGTCACCTCGTCACCCACCGCCACGCCGCCGGCCTCCAGCGCCTTGTTCCAGGTCAGGCCGAAGTCGCTGCGCTTGATCTTCGTGGTCGCCACGGCGCCGCGGCGCACGTTGCCCCAGGCGTCCTTCGTCTCCGGCGTCGGGCCTTCCACGGCCAGCGTCACGGGCTTGGTCACGCCGTGCATCGTCAGGTCGCCCGTGACGTTCAGCTTGTCCTTGCCGGCCTTCGCCACCTTCGTGGACTTGAAGGTGATGGTCGGGAACTTCGCCACGTCGAAGAAGTCCGGGCTCTTCAGGTGCTCGTCGCGCTTGGGCTCGTTGGTGTTGATGGTGGTCGCGTCGAGGGTCGCCTCGATGGTGGACTTGGTGATGTCCTTGTCATCCAGGTTGACGTTGCCCTTCACGTTGCTGAACGTGCCACGCACGTTGGACACCATCATGTGCTTCACGGCGAACTGCGCGCTGGAGTGCGACGAGTCGATCTCCCACGCGGACGCGAAGGCAAACGACGGGGCGGCGACGGCGAGCAGCGTGATGGCGGACTTGAGCGACATCTTCATGGTGTGGACTCCTTGAGTTTGCGGACTGCGAGGTTCAGGCGCGCAGCGCGAAGCTGCGCATGGACAAGGTTCCGTGATGGAAGCCCTCGAACACGGGGGTGATGCGGTCCTCGGGGAGGGCAGCTCCGAGGACGAAATAAATCGGCAACCAATGCTCGACGGATGGATGCGCGACCCGCGCATTCGGTGCGTCCATCCATGACTGAAGCCCGAGGAAGTCTCGTGCGGCAAGTTTTCCGGCGACCCACGCGTCGAACTCGGCGGCCCATGGCTCAGCGGACGCCAGCTTGTTTCGGAAATTCACCCGGCGAAGGTTGTGCACCACCCCGCCGCTGCCCATGAGCAGCACACCTTCGGAGCGCAAAGGACGCAGCGCCTCGCCCATGCGCGCCACCTGCGCGGGCGTCGCGTCCGCGGGCAGCGCCACCTGCAACACAGGCACGCGCGCCTCCGGGAACGCATGCCGCAGGGGCACCCAGACGCCGTGGTCCAGGCCACGCTCGCCGTCCGCCACCGCGGGCACGCCCGCCGAGGACAGCCGCGCCACCACGTCCTGCGCCAGCGAAGGAGCGCCGGGCGGCGCGTACCGCAGCCGGTACATTTCTTCAGGGAAGCCGTAGAAGTCGTAGACGAGCGGCGGCGCGGCCATCGCCGTGACGTGCACACGCGCGTCCGTCTCCCAGTGCGCGGACACCACCACCAGCGCCTTCACCGCGCCCGCGCCGTCACCGAAGCGCTTGAGCGCCTGGGGATACTCGTCCGCGTCCAGCGCCGTCATGGGCGAGCCGTGCGACACGAACAGCGCCGGCGCCACCTGCCGGGCGGCCGAGGGACCCGGCCCCATCACTCCCGCCACCCCGGCGGCCGCCACGCCCTGCAGCACCTCGCGTCTGTCCACCCCGGTTGGCATCGTGGCGGCTTCTATTGCAACCCCAGGACCAACGCAGCGGACATGGTAACTACTGAGAATTGCTGGACATCCCATTCCGGCGCTGTGAAATGACTCTCAGATTGATAGAGATGCACCTCAGACTGAGACACCTGGGAGAGACGTCGTGGCGGGTCTGGAAGGTTTGGACTTGAAGGAGCTCCTGGCGTTCGAGCCGAAGGGCGGAGTCATCCGCTTCGCCGGCCAGCGGGCGCTGTTGATGGACCCGGTGACGCTGGGGCTCCTGCGCAAGGAGCTCATCGGGATGCTGGGGATGACGGCCGCGCGCGGCATCTTCACGCGGCTGGGCTACGCGCACGGCTGGCGCACGGCGGAGGCGATGAAGACCGCGGTGCCGTGGAAGGACGAAGCGGAGTGGCGCCGCTCGGGCGGCCGGCTGCACACGCTGATGGGCCAGGTGCGCGTGGAGCGCATCGAGCGCACGGCCCAGGACGGCCCGGAGCCCTTCGCGGAAGCGCAGTGGAGCGACTCCTATGAGGCCGAGCAGCACCTGCTCCACCTGGGCCAGGCGGAGGAGCCCGTGTGCTGGAGCCTCACCGGCTTCGCGTCCGGCTACCTGAGCTACTGCAACGGCAAGCAGATTTACTGCGCGGAGCTCAAGTGCGTGGGCAAGGGCGACGCGTTCTGCCACATCGTGGGCCGCCCGGAGGCGGAGTGGAGCACCGAGTGCACGGAGTTCCTGCGCTTCTATGAGACGCAGTGCATGGAGGGCGTGCTCGGGCAGGTGACGGAAGCCCTGCGGCAGGCGGAGCGCAAGCTGCGCGCGAAGCGCCAGTCGCTGGCGCGCGTGTCCGGCGTGACGGAGGACCCCACGGGCATGGTGGCCCGCTCGGAGGCCATGCAGCGCGTGCTCAACCTGGCGCGGCGCTCAGCCAAGGTGGACACCACGGTGCTCGTCACCGGCGAGAGCGGCGTGGGCAAGGAGCGCATCGCCCGGCTCATCCATGACGAGTCCGGCCGCTCGCACAAGGCCTTCATCGCCGTGAACTGCGCCGCGGTGACGGAGAGCCTCCTGGAGAGCGAGCTGTTCGGCCACGCGAAGGGCGCCTTCACCGGCGCCACGCACGACCGGCCCGGCCTCTTCGAGGCGGCGCACGGAGGCACCCTCTTCCTGGACGAAGTGGGCGAAGTGCCTCCCGCCATGCAGGCCAAGCTGCTGCGCGCCCTCCAGGAGAGAGAAGTGCGCCGCGTGGGAGAGAACACCAGCCGCAAGGTGGACGTGCGCGTGGTGGCCGCCACCAACCGCGAGCTGTCCGAGGAGGTCCGCCTGGGCCGCTTCCGCCAGGACCTCTTCTACCGGCTGCGCGTCATCGAGCTGCGCATCCCGCCCCTGCGCGAGCGCCGCGAGGACATCCTGCCCCTGGCGCGCCTGCTGCTGGCGGAGACCGGCGAGAGGCTGGGCCGCCGCGTGAATGGCCTGTCCCCGGACGCGGCGGATCAGCTGCTGCGCTACCCCTGGCCGGGCAACGTGCGCGAATTGGGCAACGCCGTCGAGCGCGCGGTGGCGCTATGCGAAGGCCCGCGCCTGGAGCGCGACGATTTGCCGGAAGAGGTGCGCGCCGCGCCGCCCAGCCTGGTCCCCAGCGGCAACCCGCGCCGGCTGGAGGACATGGAGAAGGAGTACATCCTCGCGGTGCTGGCGCAGAACGGCGGCAACCGCTCACGCACCGCGGAGCAGTTGGACATCGGGGTGGCCACGCTCTACCGGAAGCTCAAGCAGTACGGCCACCCGGAAGCCGCGCACTGATTCAGTTGAGGTACTGGTCGCGGTCCGGCGGGCGGTTGCGGTCCACCACGCGCAGGTGCTTGGAGCGGTCGCGCAGCTGCCGCTGCAGGCGCCAGTGCTGCAGCTGGAGCATCAGCCGCTTGGGGCTCGCGCCGCGCACGTACACGAACACCAGCACCAGGCCGAAGATCTCCGGCGCCACCGCGCGCCAGGAGCCCGCGGTCAGCATGTTCAGCACCGTGAAGCCCGCGCCAATGGCCGCGAACCAGTTGCCCGTCAGCGGGATGCCCCAGAAGTTCGTCTGCCCCTTGCCGATGACGAGCCCGTAGGCCACCCACATCACCGCCGTCATCACGGAGCCGCCCGCGTAGACGCTCATGGGCATCACCAGGGCCAGCGCCGTGGTGATGAGGCCCGCGACGAACGGGATGCCCACCGCGACCAGCAACAGCCGCTTGCCGCCCCAGGTGGACTCCAGGAAGCCACCGATGGACCAGATGATGAGGCCGCCGAAGAGGATGCCCAGCGGGCCCGTGGCCACGAAGGCGTAGGTGACGAGCTCCCAGACGCGGAAGCGCAGAATCACGTCCGCCGGGTTGAGCAGCAGCAGCCCGCCCTGCCCGCGTGAGGTCGCCAGGAACAGGGCGGAGATGCCCACGAACGCAATCGCCAACTTGGCGGCCATCGAATCCAGGCTCGGGAACATGTCGCCGAAACCGCCGCCGCCTCGATTGTAGCCCCGCATGGGTCGCATAGATGCCCAAAGGTGGTGGAAGCCCGCCCGGTCCGCAACCCCAAATCCAGAAACGATGAAGGGCGCCCCGCCCTGGTGTCACCAGGGAGAAGCGCCCTCGCATCCCACGCCTTCGCTGTACCTGCCGGGCTTACGTCTTGTGGCGGTAGAAGAGCGTGATGGTCAGACAGTGAAACTCCTTGTCCGAGGACTGCGTGACGATCTTGTCCACGACCTCCACGGAGGAGTTCTCCTTCAGCCACTTGGTGATGTTCTCGCCCATGTTCTCGCGATCGCGCGCGAGCGTGGTGGAGAACACCTTGACGCCCGTGAAGCTGATAACGCCCATTCCAACCCTCGTGTCACCAGAGATTACAAATGTTTACCCCGAGTCGGGGGCGCCATCAAGAAACGGGCCCGACAATCCGGCCCGGGAGCCGCTTCCCGCCCCCGCGGGAGTCCATCGGGAGGCGGGGGCCTGCCCACCGTCCACCCGCCGACAGTGCGGCGGAGGGGGTGGGCGCCCGGCCCCGGCCCTTCAGCGACCGGCGGCGGCGCGCCGGGCCTGACAGGTGACTTCGTCCTTGCAGGCGGGACCGATGCCCTCCGGGTGGGCCGTCAGGGGCGTCTTGTCGCTCTCCTCCACACCGCACACCACGCAGCGGCGCTTGCGGTTGCGGCGCTCGGCACGGCGCTGCTCGGCGATGGCCTTGGCCCGCTCGCGGGCCGTCTTCGCGTCCACCTCGTTGCTCATCTCACCACGTCCCGTCCGGATGTCGTCTGCCCCGTACCCCAACGCCACGGTGCGCTCCTAGAGCGCCTCGACCAGCACGGCGATGCCCTGGCCGCCACCAATGCAGGCGGACCCGATACCATAGCGGGCGCCCCGGCGCTTCAGCTCGTACGCCAGCGACATGGTGATGCGGGCCCCGGAGGCGCCCAGCGGGTGGCCCACGGCGATGGCGCCGCCGTTGACGTTGGTGGCGTCGCGTGGCAGGCCCAGGTCCTTCTCCACCGCCAGGTACTGGGGCGCGAAGGCCTCGTTGACCTCGAAGAGGTCCACGTCCGTCAGCTTCGCGTCCGCGCGCTTGAGCAGGTTGCGGATGGCCGGCGCGGGGCCAATGCCCATGATGCGCGGGTCGCAGCCGGCGATGCCCCAGTTGACGAGCCGCGCCATGGGCTTGAGGCCGTGCTTCTCCACGAACCCGCGCGTGGCCATGACCATGGAGCCCGCGCCGTCGCAGATGCCGCTGGCCGCGCCCGCGTGCACCACGCCGTCCTTCTTGAACACCTTGGGCAGCTTGCGCAGCCCCTCCACCGTGGTCTCCGGACGGTTGTGCTCGTCCTTCGAAACCACCGTGTCGCCCTTCTTGCCCTTGAGCGTCACCGGCGCGATTTCATCCGCCAGCCGGCCCGCCTCCTGCGCCGCGGCGAAGCGCTTCTGGGTGAGGACCGCGTACTGGTCCACGTCGTCCTGGCTGATGCTGTAGTCCACCGCCAGCTGCTCGGCGGTGAGCGCCATGGCGTTGCCCGTGTAGCTGTCCGTGAGGGCCGTCCAGAGCATGTCCTCCAGGCCGCCCTTGCCCAGGGGGAGGCCCCAGCGCGCGCCGCGGATGACGTGGGGCGCCTGGCTCATGGACTCCGTGCCGCCCGCGAGGACGGCCTCCGCGCCGCCCGTCAGCATCATCTCCGCGGCCGTGACGAAGGCCTGGAAGCCGGAGCCGCACAGCCGGTTGACGCCCAGCGCGGGCACCGGCACCGGCACGCCCGTGCGCAGTCCCACATGGCGCGGCAGGTAGATGGCGTCCGAGCTCGTCTGGACGACGTTGCCGTAGACGACATGCTCGATGAGCTCCGGGGAGACGCCCGCCTGGGCCAGGGCCGCCTTCGCGGACTCCACGGCCAGGTCGGTGGCGCTCAGGTCCTTGAGGCTGCCGCCGTAGGTACCAAACGGGGTGCGCTTGCCGGACAGGAAGTAGATTTCTTCGTTCTTGGACACGCTCTTCATGGTGCTCGTCTCCCTACTCTTCCGGGGCGCGCGGTGCACGCACGACGTGACGTGGAAAAGCGTCCAGGGGGCCGTCAGCCCGCGCGCCGTCCCAGGAAGGCGCTGGCGACGATGGCAAGCGCGATGGCCGTCCACAACAGTCCCTGGAGGTTCTGGCGGCGGATTTCCTTGCGCCCCAGGCCCTGGTACCAGGCCCTGGCTGCCTGGACCCGCCCCTCCCAGGTGAAGCCCTCCGGCCCCGCCGGTTCCAACCCCTCGAGTCGTCGCACATGCGCGCGCAACAGGCGCTCCGGTGCGGCGTCCTCCAGCGACCCGGAGCGGTAGCCGGGCACGTCCAGCGCGGGGCGGCGGTAGCTGGCCGTCACCACGAAGCCCCCGGAAGCCAGGGGGGTGAGCAGGTAGAGCCGGGGCAACAGGTCGCTGCCCTCGTGGAGGGTGGCGAAGACGCGCTCGCCCGGGTGCGCCCAGTCGTAGGAGCGGGTGGCCTTCTGGAGGAGCGGCTTCTCCTCGTGGCTGCCCAGGGGCGTGAAGCCCAGCGCCTGGAGCTGCCCCGCCAGGGGGCCCAGGGACTCCGGCAGGTCCATCTGGTCCGCGGGGGCCTCCGGCTCCACCCGGACGGTGTGGGGGAAGAGGTAGAGCAGCGCGCGCCAGAAGTTGAGGAACAGGAGCACGCCGGCCAGCACCAGCCCGGCGACGGCCACCCCCAGCTGCCCGAGCACGTTCACGGGCGGGGCTTTCCGCCCTGGCGCCGGTCCGCGGTGGCGGGCAGGTGCTGCCACTTCGCCAGGTCCGCGGGGGTGAGCGGGTCGCGGCCCTCCAGGAAGCGCTCCAGGTGGCCCAGCGAGTCCACGCCCCAGAACATCTCGTCGTCCACCAGCACGGACGGCACGCCGAAGGCCCCCTGGGCGAGCGCGGCCTCCGTGTTCTTGCGCAGGCGGTCCTTCACCTCCGGCAGCTGGGCCCGCTCGAGCAGCGCCCGCGCGTCGAAGCCCGCCTCCGTCAGCACCGCGCCCACCTGCTCCGGCGTCTCGATGCCCCGGCCCTGGCCCCACGCGGCCGAGTAGAGCGCGGTGGTGAGCCGCGTGCGCTCCGCCACGTCGTCCACCGCCGCCGTCACGCGCAGGGACAACAGCGGGTTGAACGGGTGCGAGGGCGGCAGGGTGAAGGGCGCGCCCTGCTCATGCGCGATGCGGAACGTCTGCTTGAAGACGTAGACGCGCTTGGCGGGAATCTCCGCCGGGCCCACGGAGCCCACGGCGTTGAGCAGCCCCGCGAGCAGCACCGGCACGGGCTCCAGCTCCCGGCCGTGCTTCTGCGCGATGGCGGGCATGCGCAGCCAGGCGAGGTAGGCGTACGGGGACAGGTAGTCCAGGCAGAAGCGCAGGGGGGAGGAGGCCATGGGCCCATCCTAAGCACGACCCGGCCGTCAGGCGCTCTGCTTCACGTCCTCGTGCTGGCGCGACAGCGGGCCGCGCAGCGACTGGGCCAGCTGCTGGAGATGGGTGGCCCGGGCGGTGGTGAAGGCCCGCTCGGCGATCTCCAGCTCCCGCAACGCCTCTTCCGGCGTGCCGTGCCGCTCCGCGTGCTGCATGTACACGAGGCCCATCTGGAGCACGTTGCCCGTGGACTCCGCCAGCAGGCGCGCGTGGCGCAGGTGCGCGTCCCCCTCCTCCTGGGACACCAGCGGCGCCAGGGCGCGGCGGGCCAGGATTTCGTCCCAGGGGTTGGCGAAGCGGGGGTCCAGCGCGCGCTCCAGCGCGGCCTCGGCGGCGGCGAGCGCGGCGGGCAGCCGGCCCTGCTCCCGCTCGAAGCGCGACTGGTACACGCGCACCAGCGTCTCCATGCGCAGGCCGCCCATCCGCGCGGCCTCCAGGGCGCGGGGCAGCGACTCGCGCGCGGCGGCCGCGTCCTCGAAGAGCACGTCGCGGCACGCCTGGTACACCTGCACGTGCGCGCGCAGCCAGCGGTCCTCGGGCAGCACGCGCGAGAGCGCCTCGCCGCGCGACACCACCGCGGCGACGAGCTCGTGCTCGCCGCGCTCCAGGTAGTACGGCGGCGTGAAGAGGGCCAGGTTGCGCTCCATCAACCGGGGACTGCCCAGCCGCCGCACGAGCTCCGTCTTCTGCGCGAGCGCGGACGCGAACGCGGCGCCGTCGCCGGTGAAGGCCGCGCGCGCCACCTGCGCGAAGAGGTGGTAGGCGCGCACGTCGGTGAAGCCCTGGCCTTCCGCCAGGAGCAGCCCGTCCTTCAGCAGCGCTTCATCCAGCGGCTCGCCGCGCAGGGCCAGGTTCACGTTGAGCAGGTAGCCGCCCATGCCCAGCGCCCACGCCAGCCGCCGCGGCGGACGCCCCACCGCGTCGCGGAACGCGTGCAGCCGCTGCACCTGCTTGCGCTGCTCGGCCACCCCGCCCGCCCAGTGGCCGGTGTACGCGCACAGCGTCGAGCGCGCCACGGACAGGCCCGCCCGGTACGGCGAGTCCTCCGGGTGCTCGGCGGCCACGCGCGCGATGAGCGCCTCCAGTTCCTCCGTGCGCCCCAGGATGGCCAGCGCCATGCCCTGGAGGATCTGCAGCTCCGAGCGCTTCCAGAAGACGTCCACCGGCGTCATCCGCACGCCCGCCGACACCTCGCGGAAGAGCGGGATGAGCAGCTCCTCGCGCTCCGCGGGCGTGGCCACGCGCGCGGACTCCAGCCGGGAGAGCGCCTCGCGCCGGCCGGCCTCCACGTCCACCGTGGCCGCCCAGTGCGCGAAGAGCCGCTCCGCGTACGCCACCGACGTCGGCGGGTCGCTGGAGTAGCCCACCTCCACCAGCGACACCCACGTGCGCAACAGCTGCTCCGAGCGGCCCGGGTAGTCCGGCGCGGATTCCAGGAGCCCCGCCGCTTCCTTCAGGAGCAGCGTGGCCTCCAGCAGCGCCTCCGCCTCGATGGCGGCCTGGCCCGCCTCCAGCAGCGGCTGGATGGCCTCCGCGGGCGCGTCCGAGCGCGAGAAGTGCCAGCCCACCGCGCGCACCACGCCCGAGCGCCCCGAGGGCAGCGCCTGGAGCGTGCGCGCCACCTGGCCGTGGTACGTCCGGCGCGCTGGCTCCGGCGTGCTGTCGTAGACGGCCTGGTGCACGGTGTCGTGCGTGAAGACGTAGCGGCCCTCCACGTCCTGGAGGAACTGCCGCTCCACGATGCCGTCCAGCACGGCGAACAGCTCCGCCTCCGGCAGTCCGGACAGCGCGCGGAGCAGCGGCAGGTCCAGCATGCGGCCCGCGGGCGCCAGCTTGCGCAAGAGCGACACCTGCTCCGGCGGCGCGTTGGCCAGGCGCACCAGCACCGCCTCCTGGATGCTCGCGGGAAGCCTGCGCGTGCCCAGCCCTTCTTCCGCCTCCCACCGTCCGCCCACGCGCCGCAGCGCCCCCGCCTCCACCAGCATGCGCAGGCATTCCGTGGCGAAGAAGGCGTTGCCGCCGGTCGTCGCGTGCAGCCGCGGCACGAAGCCCTCCGGCATCTCCAGCCCCGGCAGCACCAGCTCCACCAGCTTGGCCACGTGCTCGGCGGAGAGGGGCTCCAGGTCCATGCGGGACGTGAGCTTCTCGTCCACCGTCTGGAACGCGAGGCTCAGGCGTGACAGCTCCTGCGAGCGGAACGTGCCCACCACCATGCCGCGCGTGCCGTGCAGCGCGCGGATGACCACGTTGAGCGCCTCCAGCGACGCGCTGTCCGCCCACTGCAGGTCCTCCAGGCACAGCACGAAGGACTGCCGCTCGCCGAGCGTGCGCGTCCACTCCGTCAGCGCCTCGAAGAAGGCCGCCTTCTCGTCGGAGCCGTCGCGCGGCAGCTGCTCGTCCTGGTCGCCCTCCAGCACCTCTGGCGACAGCAGGCGCGCGAGCGGAGCCTTCACCCGCTCCATCAGGTCCGCGGGCGTGTGCGGCACCAGGCAGCGCAGGGACTGCGCCACCGGCGCCAGCGGGGACAATCCCTCCGCGCGGCACTGGCCCCGGCCGAAGGGCAGCTCCGCCAGCTTCGCCTGGAGCTCGAACTCCTGGAGCAGCCGCGTCTTGCCCACGCCCGCGGGACCGCCCACCAGCATCGCGCGCGACTGGCCCCAGTCGGCTTCCGCCAGGCCGTTCATCAGCCCTTCCAGCTCCGCCTCGCGCCCCACCACCTCCGGCACGTGCAGGTAGCTGGCGCGCGCGGACAGCGGCTCCTCGGGGACGGGCTCGCCGCTGGCGTGGCAGAGCGCCTCCAAGAGCTCGCCCGCGTCCTGGAAGCGCTCGCGCGGATCCTTCGCCATCAACAGGAGGATGATCTCCTCCAGCTGCGGATCCACCGGGCACAGCGTGGACGGGCGCGGCGGCGGGCGCGTCAGGTGATCCGCCAGCAGCACCGCGGGGCTATTGCGCTTGAAGGGCAGCTTGCGGGTGGCCAGGTACCAGGCCATCACGCCCAGCGAGTACAGGTCCGCTCTCCCGTCGATGCTCGCGCCGCGCTGCCACTCCGGCGCCAGGTACTCCAGCGTGCCCTTCAGCTTGCCGGGGCTGGGCGTGCCCAGCTGGTGCATCACGCCGAAGTCCATCAGCTTCACCGCGCCGGACTCGGTGATGCGCACGTTGCTGGCCTTGATGTCGCAGTGCACGTACAGGCGCGAGTGGATGAACGCCAGCACCTGGGCCATTTGAATCAGCACGCGATACAGCGTGCGCGTGTCCAGCGGCGCGTCCCGCACCAGCGTGCTCAGGTCATTGCCGCCCACCACCTCCATGGTGATGAAGCGGTTGCCGGCTTCCGTCATGCCCCAGTCGAAGACCTTGAGCGTGGACGGGTGCTGGAGCTTCTTCATGGCGAAGAACTCGTGCCGGAACAGCAGCACCAGCTCCTCCACCTTCGCCGCGGACAGCTCCGAGGGGACGTGCATCTCCTTGAGCGCCACGCGCCGGCGCTCCTGCAGGTCGTCCGCCAGCCAGATGCGGCCCATGCCGCCTTCGCCCAGCAGCGACTCCACGCGGTAGCGCCCGGTGACGACGACGCCCGGAATCAGCGAGCGCCGCTCCCCGATGCCCGAGCCCGGCAACGTGATGGGCGTACGCATCCGCTCCCCCCACGTGCTCGGAGGGCGGGTGCGTTCATCCAATACCGTTGTCTTCTCGTCGTCGCTCACGAGCCAAAGGGCTGGCCGTTTCGGGGCCAGGATCTGGATTCCAGAATCCAGACGTAGCGAGGAATAGCACGTTTCAGTGACACCGCCTCCGGGACATCCGAGCAGGTGCACGCTCTGCTCCCATTCTCTGTTTCACCGTCTTGCTGGAAGTCGGCACGGCGATGCGCCCGGACGCCTGCTGGGGAGCCACTTCCACACCCGCTCCCACGACACATCCGCACGCATGCACACCGTTCCTACGAACCCAAGGGCCCGTCGCCCGGGGGAGGAGGGGGAAGCGGCATGCGTGCATGGAAGTGGGGCGGCGCCACGATGGCACTCGCGGCCGTGACCGCCTGGATGGCCTGCGGCCAGTCCGGCCCGGGCGGAGCCGAGGGTTTGGAGAAGGCCGAAGCCGCGACGGTGACGCTGGGCGACGGCCACTGCGCGGGCGTGGTGGTGGGCCAGGGACGCCACGTCCTCACCGCGGCCCACTGCGTCGCACCGGACGCGGGCGAGGAGCGGACGAACTTCGAGGACGGACGGCAGCTGAAGGGCCGCTACGTGTTCGTGGATCGCGGCCGGGACATGGCGGTGCTGGAGCTGGAGGCGAAGGCCCCGGTGGCGCCGCTGGAGGTGGCCGAAGGGCTGCCCATCCCCGGCGCGATGCTCGTCTTCACCGGACGTCACGACCGGCCCGGCGAACCGCAGCGGGTGATGGTGGAGCGCTGGGGCCGCTGCCCGTCGCTGCCGGACGTGCCCAACGCGCTCTTCACCACGATGCACGGCGTGCCGGGAGACTCCGGCGCGCCGCTGGTGGACGAGCAGCTGCGCGTGGTGGGCCTGGTGCATGGCGGAGCGCGGTGCAGCATCGCCGCGCCCACCGGAGACGTGGCGCCGGAGGTCCAGCGCCTGTCGCGGGAGGACGCGCAGCCGCTGGCCCGGCGTCCGTCTTCCGCACCGCACTGACGCGGCGGGACAGCGCACCCCGCCCTTCCCGCACCTGGACGGCCAGGCAGGCGGCGTGCGCACGCGCCGTCATTGCCCGGCCGGCCCCGTGCGTCCCACCTTCCCGTCGGAGGTAACACCATGGCTTCGGACAAGGACTCCAAGAACTTCCAACCGCGCAACCGGGGACAGATGGAGGACGCGCTGGACCGCGGCGCCGCCGAGCTGGCCCGCGAGCGCTCCCAGGCCGCGGCCCGCGAGGACGAGAACCCGGGCCCGCTGAAGGAGACGCGCTGGGAGGCGGAGGTGGAGCGCGGCGCGGAATGGCAGGACGAAGAGGTGCCCGAGCGCGAGGCGCGGGGCGACGAGGAGCCGGACTCCGAGGTTTCCCGGCGTGGGCTCGTGAATCCGCCGCCCGAGGGTTGAGGGCGTTGGCGGCAAACCCGTGAGGTGGAGGCTTTCATGAATTCTCACGGGTGAAGGGGGACCTCTTGCCCGGTGCGCACGGCGGGGGGATGCTGTGCCCGCCGTTCCCCCAAGCCGTGCGCAGTTGCCTCCCGGGAGTCGATGCACCGTGAAGCCCAAGGTCCTCATCGTGGAGAACTCCTGGACCATGCGCGAGACGCTGCGGCTGCTCTTGTCGGGTGAGTTCGACTGCACGGTGGCCGCGGATGGAGAGACGGGGCTCGCGCACGCGCTGGCGCAGCCGCCGGACGTGCTCCTGTCGGACGTGAACATGGACGGCATCGACGGCTACGAGCTGTGCCGCCGCGTGCGCGCGGAGCCCTCCCTGGCGCACCTGCCGGTGATGTTCGTCAGTGGCTACCCGCCGCGTACGGACCTGGAGCCCGGTCAGCCGCAGCCGGACGCGTACCTGGTCAAGCCGGTGAAGCCGCCGTACCTCATCGCGCAGCTGCACGCCGTGCTGCAGCGCGCGAGGGGCGCCACCGCCAAGGCCGCGGGCGAGGGCTGAACCGGACGGATGCCGGGCACGCACGGGGGCCTCTGTCTCGGCGAGGACGCCCCACGCTTCTGTCACTGACCTGGGACACGGGGAGGGCTATACCTTGCCCGAACTTGCCTTCCTCTCGTCCCGAGGTCCTCGCGTGATCAACGCCTTCCCCCGCGTCCCCGCTCCCAAGAACGAGCCCGTCCTCTCCTACGCCCCCGGCACCCCGGAGCGCGCGGAACTCCAGTCCACCCTCAAGCGCATGAGCGGGGAGCGCATTGAAATCCCCGTCGTCATCGGTGGCAAGCACGTGAAGTCCGGCAAGACGGACACCGTGCGCATGCCACACCGGCACCAGCACGTGCTGGCCACCCTGCACGAGGCCGACGCCGGCCACGTGGAGCAGGCCATCCAGAACGCCATGAGCGTGAAGGAGGACTGGGCGCGGATGCCCTTCCACGCGAGAGCGGCCATCTTCCTGCGCGCCGCGGAGCTGCTCGCCACGCGCTACCGCCCGCTGCTCAACGCGTCCTCCATGGCGGGCCAGTCCAAGACGGCGCACCAGGCGGAGATCGACGCGTCGTGCGAGCTCATCGACTTCCTTCGCTACAACGTCCACTTCGCGCAGCAGATCCTGTCCATCCAGCCGGAGAACTCCGCGCAGACGTGGAACATGACGGACTACCGGCCGCTGGACGGGTTCGTCTTCGCCATCGCGCCGTTCAACTTCACCTCCATCGCGCTGAACCTCTGCCTGTCGCCCGCGCTGATGGGCAACGTGGTGCTGTGGAAGCCGTCCTCCACGCAGGCCCTGAGCGCCTGGTACAGCCTGGAGCTGATGCGCGAGGCGGGCCTGCCCGACGGCGTCATCAACATGCTGCCCGGTGACGGCCCCACGGTGGGCAACCCCGTGCTGGCGAGCCCCCACCTGGGCGGCATCCACTTCACCGGCTCCACGCCCACGTTCAACAACCTGTGGAAGACGGTGGGAGAGAACATCGGCCGCTACAAGCAGTACCCGCGGCTGGTGGGTGAGACGGGCGGCAAGGACTTCATCTTCGCGCACGCGTCCGCGGCGGATGACCTGGAGGCGCTCGCGGTCGCCATCGTGCGCGGCGGCTACGAGTACCAGGGCCAGAAGTGCAGCGCGGCCAGCCGCGTCTACGTGCCGGAGTCCCTGTGGCCCAAGCTGAAGCCCCGCCTCCAGGCGCTCATCAGCGAAATCAAGATGGGCGACGTGGCGGACTTCCGGAACTTCATGGGCGCCGTCATCGACGAGCGCTCGTTCAAGAAGGTCTCTTCGTACATCGAGCTGGCGAAGTCCGGCGGTGACGCGACCATCGTCGCGGGCGGCGGCACGGACAAGAGCGAGGGTTGGTACGTGCAGCCCACGCTGGTGCAGTGCAACAGCCCGCGCCACCGCATCATGACGGAGGAGATCTTCGCGCCGCTGGTCGGCGTGTACGTCTACCCGGACGCGAAGTTCGAGGAGACGCTGAAGGAGTGCGACCAGTCCGCGGCGTACGCGCTGACGGGCGCCATCTTCGCGCGCGACCGCAAGGTCATCGAGCAGATGATGAGCGGCCTGCGCAACGCGGCCGGCAACTTCTACATCAACGACAAGCCCACGGGCGCGGTGGTGGGCCAGCAGCCCTTCGGCGGCAGCCGGGCTTCGGGCACCAACGACAAGTCCGGGTCGATGATCAACCTGTTCCGCTGGTCCAGCCCGCGCACCATCAAGGAGAACTTCGCGCCGCCCGTGAAGGTCCCCTACCCGTTCATGGACAGCGACCCGAAGGAAGGGGCCATCTAGTTCCATGAGCGGACCGTTCCCGGGCATCGCGGGGCTGGAGACGTATGCGCTGGAGGACGGCGGCTGCCGCGTGGAGGTCATCCCCACGCGCGGCGCGCTCGTCACCCGCATGGTGGTGGACGGCGAGGACGTGCTCTATCTGGACGAGAGCACCGTCGCCGACCTCACGAAAAGCGTGCGCGGGGGCATCCCCGTGCTCTTTCCCAACGCCGGTCCCCTGCCCGGGGACACGTATCCGGCGGACCGCAAGGCGTACTCGCTGCCGCAGCACGGCTTCGCGCGGAAGCTGCCGTGGACGGTGCGCCAGGCGGAGGAGTCGCTGCTGGTGCTGGGGCTCACGTCGTCGGAGGAGACGCTGCGCCAGTACCCGTGGGCCTTCGACGCGCAGCTGGCGTTCTCGCTCGCGGGCCGCAGGCTGACGCTGGACTTCGACCTGGAGAACCGGGACACGCGGCCCCTGCCGCTGCACCTGGGCTACCACCCGTACTTCCGCGTGCCGCAGGCCCAGAAGGCCCAGGCGCGCGTGGAGACGGACGCCACGCACGCGTGGGACAACCGCGCGAAGCACGAGGTGCCCTTCACCGGCCTGGACCTCACGGCGCAGGAGGTGGACATGCACCTGCGTGACCACTCCGCGCCGGGCACGGTGCTGGAGCGCGGGCCGGGCCTGTCCCCCGTGAAGCTGTCGTGGAGCGGGGAGTTCCGCATGCTCGTCGTGTGGACGCTCGCGGGGAAGGACTTCGTCTGCGTGGAGCCGTGGACGGCCGCCGCCGGGGCGCTGGCCACCGGCGAGGGGCTGTTGCACGTGGCCCCGGGCGAGCGCGTGTCGCTCGCGTTCGACATCGAGGCGTGAAGCAGGCTCTTCGTCCCGCGCGCTTCAGGCGTGCGGGATGAGGGGCAGGCTCAGCGGGCCGCGCACGGTGAGGGAGGTGTTCCACTTCACCGGGCCCGTGGACGTGAAGCGCGTGAAGCGGGACAAGAGCACCTCCAGCCCCACGCGCGCCTCCAGCCGGGCCAGCGGGGCGCCCAGGCAGAAGTGGATGCCATGGCCAAAGGGCATGTTGTTCACGCCCTCGCGGTCCATGTTGAAGGTGTCCGGGTCCTTGAAGCGCTCGCCGTCGCGGCACGCGGAGCCGACCATCAGCGCCACGCGCGCGCCCTCCGGAATCACCACGCCCGCGACTTGCGTCTCCTTCGTGGTGACGCGCACCAGGCCGTGCACGGAGGGCTCGTAGCGCAGTACCTCCTCCACGAAGCGCCCCACCTGCGACGGGTTCTCACGCAGGCGGGCCATCAGGTGCGGCTGCTCCATCAGCATGCGCACGCTGTGGCTGACGAGCTGCACGGTGGTCTCCAGGCCCGCCACCACCAGGAGGAACAGGAAGCTCATCACCTCCGCGTCGGAGAGCGCCTCGCCGTCCACGCGCGTCTTCACCAGGTCCGACACCATGTCGTCCTGCGGATGGCGGCGGCGCTCGGCGACGACGTTGGACAGGTAGTCCTCCATCTCGCGCACGGTGGCCTTGATGGACTCGTGCCGGTGGGTGTCCTTCTCCGTCGTGCCGGACACGCTGGACAGGTCCACCGACCAGCGCTTGTAGCGGGCCGTCATGGTGGGGTCCAAGGCGAAGAGCTCGCCAATCACGCTCGCGGGCAGCGGCATGGCGAAGGCGTCCACGAAGTCCACCTCGCGCTCCGGGGACAGCCGCTCCGCCAGTATCCGCGCGAAGCTCCGGATGCGCGGCTCCAGCCGGTTCACCGCCGCAGGCGTCCACGCGCGGCTCACCAGCGTGCGCAGCCGCATGTGGTGCGGCGGATCCATGACGATCATCGACTCGGAGAAGGGGTTGTGCCCCAGCCACGGCGGCGCGGTCGTCGTGCGCACCCCGGCCGAGGAGAACACCTGCGGGTTCTTGAAGGCCGCGGCCACGTCCTCGAAGCGGGTGATGGCCCACAGCCCGCCGGGTTCCACCTGACACACCGGCGCGGTGCGGCGCAGCTCCTCGTAGACGGGGTAGGGATTGGCCCGGACTTCCGGCGCCATCAGGTTCACGCGTCCAGTCATGGAAGAATTTCCTTTCCCAGCTGGAAATCTATACCCGGTATACTGGCTGCTGAACAGAGGCGCTGCCTCCCCTCCCTCGAGTCACCATGTCCCGCTTCGTCCTCGCCGCCGTTCTCGCCCTGGGTCTGTCCGCGTGTTCCGACGACCCCGATGAAGTCACGCCTGACTCCGGCACGAACCCCACCACCGACGCGGGCACGAACACCGACGCCGGGACGGACGTGGACGCGGGGACGGATGCGGGCACGGACGTGGACGCCGGCACGGATGCGGGCCCGGGCAGCTCGGGCGGCTCCGGGAAGCTCGGGTGCAGCCGGACGGGCACGGTGAACACGGATGCGGGCACGCTGACGTACTGCGTGGCGCAGGTGGGCGCGACGGAGGTGAAGTACATCGAGCCGAAGCAGGGCATCGTGCCCGAGCCCATGCGGCTGGCCATCTACCTGCACGGCGATGGCGCGGCCGTGTACACCGGCAACAACCCGCGCTCGCTGTTCACGCACGGCGGTTGGACGTACGGGCACAACACGCTCTACGTGACGGCGCTCGCGCCCAACAAGTGCGCGTGGTGGGTGAAGCCGGAGTACACGACCTGCTCGCCGGACGGTGCACCGCTGTCGGAGCGCGACCTGGAGGGAAAGAACGCGGCGGAGCTGGTGTCGCTCATCGAGGCCCTGCGCAAGGGCTGGGACATCCAGGACGGGCCCATCCTCTTCGGCGGTTCGTCGGGCGGCTCCATCCAGCTGACGTCCAGCTTCCTGCCGCGCTACGGCGACCGCTACCCGGGCATCTACGCGCTGAGCTGCGGCGGTGAGAAGCCGTGGTCGGGCCAGATGGACTGGGACGCGACCAACGCGGCGCTGCGCGGCGGCACGAAGTTCTACTTCACCTACGGCGACCAGGATTACCTCCTCCAGGACATCCAGGCGGCGGAGGAGTACCTCGGCGGGCTCGGGTTCCCGGTGAACGACAAGGTCATCCCGGGCGCGACGCACTGCCAGTTCGACCAGGTGGGCCGCGTCTCGGAAGTGTGGAACGAGGCCACCGCGCAGTAACCGCGGTCCCCTGCTCCGCTTCTCGCGGTGATTCCATCGCAAGAAGCGGAGTGCGCGGGGAAAGTGGAGTCCGTAGCGTCGCGCGCATCCTCTTGATGGAGCCTGGATGCGCCTCTACGACTATCTGCCTTCCGCGAATGGCTACAAGGTCCGCACGCTGCTGAAGCAGTTGGGGCTCGCGTACGAGCTGGTGCCGGTGGACATCTTCGCGGGGGAGAGCCACACGGCGGACTTCCACGCGAAGAACCCGGACGGCCGCATCCCCGTGCTGGAGCCGGAGCCGGGGCGCTTCCTCGCGGAGTCCAACGCCATCCTGTTGTTCCTGGCGGAGGGCACGCGCTTCTTGCCCGAGGACCGCTTCGCTCGCGCGCAGGTGCACCAGTGGATGTTCTTCGAACAGAACGCGGTGGAGCCGAACATCGGCACCGCGCGCTTCTGGCTGCTCACGGGCCGGCAGCCGCCAGAGTCCGACGTCCTCCGCAACCGCGTGCAGAACGGTGAGCGCGCATTGGCCGCGATGGAGCGGCACCTGGGCCGGCACACGTTCCTGGTGGAGGAGCGCTACACCGTCGCGGACGTCTGCCTCTACGCGTACGTGCACCTGGCGCCGGAGGCGGGCGTGGACCTGGCGCCCTACCCGTCCGTGCGTGCGTGGCTGGAGCGCGTGAAGGCCCAGCCCGGCTTCCTGGGCCCCGTGCCGCCCTACTCCGCGAACGCTCGCGTGCGCTGACTACTCCTGCTCGGTGGCCACGGCCTCGCGGACCTCCGCGTCCGTGAGCCGCACCGCGGGTCCGTCTGCCTTCGCGTCCATGAGCCGCTTCGCCAGCAGCTCCGTCACGGGGGCGAGCACGCTGAAGTGCGTGGCCCCAGGCACCGCGAGGAATGACAGCGGTGCGCCCTTCGCCGCCACGCGCAGCTCTTCGAACGCGCCCATGTTGCCCTGGTCCGACCCTTCGATGACCTGCGTGGGCACGCGCAGGTGCTCCACGTAGCTCACCGGGTTGCGCATCCACAGCTCCGGTCCCTCGGCCTGCCCCAACAGCGGGACATAGTGGCCATAGCCGGAGACGTCGGCCACCGGGCCGAACGCGTAGGCGCCCTTCAGACGCGGTGACAGCACTGCCGCCATCAACGCCATCGTGCCGCCCGTGCTGTGTCCCGCCACGTAGATGCGCGCGGGGTCCACGTCCGGACGCTGCGCCACGAAGTCGATGGCGGCGACCACGTCATCCACCTCGCCCAGGAAATACTCACTCGCCCCCGGGTTGTCGTCCGAGCCGCGCAGCGATGGCAGCATCAACACCAGCCCGGCCTCACGGAAGGCCCGCGCGCTCTGATCATTGCTCCGCGGTGAAGGCGCCCAGGCGAAGTCGTCGAGCCCCCAGTTGAAGCCGCCGTGGATCCACACCACCGCCGGCCGCTTCGGGCCCTCGCGCACCGGCGTGACGTAGGCCGCGTTGCTGCCCAGCGGCGCGGGATAGCGAACCAGCTCGAAGAGCTCCTTCGGCGGCGTGGGCGCGGGAGCGCGCCGAGCGGGCTCCACCTTCAGCTGCGTGCGGAAGCTCTTTCGAAGATTCACGGACGTGGGCGGCGCGGGCTTGGAGCACGCGGCGAGGAACAGACAGGCCAACAGGAGGACAGGGCGGAAGGACATCATTCTGGGAATACGCGGTGAATCGGTGTCACGGGTTCGCGACACGCGCGGCGGTGTTCCGGAGGGTGGCTTGACAGCTCGCGACATCGCGTCTACTTCTTCTCGCAGAATGTTCGTCACCTCCGCCATGTGCATGTGTTCGATGCCTGTTCCGGGTGGGCCCAAGCCCGCCGCGGCCGGCTGACGCACAGCCTGCCCCTGGCGAGCCAACCGGAGCCCACCCACCCGCGAGGGTCGGTGGGCTTCGTCGTTCCGGGCCTCCGCTCTCGCATCTCTGCCGAAGAGCGTCGCAGCGCCCACCGAGTCCTGAAGCCCTCCCCGCCGCCCGCAGTGCCCTGACGTCCCCACCACCCGTCCGCCTTCACGCACGCGCGTTCCCTCCGGAGCGACGCGAACAGGAGTCCCTTGCCATGAGCACGCCCAACAACGAACGCCCGCTGCACCCCGACACGCTCGCGCTGCACGCCGGCTATTCGCCCGACCCCACCACGGGCGCTCGCGCGGTGCCCATCTACCAGACGACCAGCTACCGCTTCCGCGACGCGGACCACGCCGCCGCGCTCTTTGGCCTCAAGGAGTTCGGCAACATCTACACGCGCATCATGAACCCCACGACGGACGTCTTCGAGAAGCGCATCGCCGCGCTCGAAGGCGGCGTGGGCGCGCTCGCGGTCGCGTCCGGACAGGCCGCGCAGACGCTGGGCATCCTCAACATCCTCAAGACGGGGGATGAAATCGTCTCCGGCGCCAGCCTCTACGGCGGCACGTACAACCTCTTCAAGGTGACGCTCGCGCGCCTGGGCATCACCACGAAGTTCGTGGACGCGAGCAACCCGGACGCGTTCCGCCAGGCCATTGGCCCGAAGACGAAGGCGCTCTACCTGGAGTCCCTGGGCAACCCGCGCCTGGACGTGCCGGACTTCGACGCCATTGGCGCCGTGGCGCGCGAGGCGGGCCTGCCCCTCTTCGTGGACAACACCGCGCTGTCCCCCGCCCTCTTCAACCCGCTGCGCCACGGCGCGCACATCGTGCTGCACAGCGCGACGAAGTACATCGGCGGCCACGGCACCTCCATTGGCGGCGTCATCGTGGATGGCGGCAACTTCCCCTGGGAGAACGGCAAGTTCCCGGAGCTGACCGAGCCCAACCCCGGCTACCACGGCCTGCGCCTGCGCGAGGCCTTCGGGCCCGCGGCCTTCATCCTCAAGGCCCGCCTGGAGGGCCTGCGTGACATCGGCCCCGCGCTCAGTCCCTTCAACGCGCACGCGTTCATCCTGGGCCTGGAGACGCTGCGGCTGCGGCTGGAGCGCCACTCGCAGAACGCGCTCGCGGTGGCCAGGTGGCTCAAGCAGCACAAGAAGGTGGAGTGGGTGCGCTACCCGGGCCTGGAGGACGACCCCTCGTTCCTCAACGCGAAGAAGTACCTGCACGGCGGCTTCGGCGGGCTCGTCACCTTCGGCGTGAAGGGCGGCCTGTCCGCCGGGCGCAAGGTGATTGACGGCGTGAAGCTGTGGAGCCTGCTCGCGAACATCGGCGACACGCGCTCGCTCATCATCCACCCCGCGTCCACCACGCACGAACAACTCTCCCCGGCGGAGCGCGCCAGCACGGGCGTCACCGACGACCTGGTGCGCCTGTCCGTGGGCATCGAGCACCTGGACGACATCGTGGCCGACCTCGATCAGGCCCTGAACGCGGTCTGACGCCATGCGACCCGTGAGGCCTGGCCAGGAAATCCCCCCGCGCGCGGAGACCCCGCGCGTCTTCGACCTGTCGCTGCCGGACCTGCCGCTGGAGGCCGGCGCCCGCGTGGCGCCCCACCTCGTGCGCGGCTGGTGGTGGGGGCCCCCGGAGGACCTCGCGTGGTTGCAGTCCCGCGCCCGCGTGCATTCGGAGGAAGCGACACGCGAAGGCCGGCTGCGCGTGGTGCGGAGGACCGCCTCCGAGCTGCGCGACGCAGCCTCCGACGCGCGCCGCATCGGCCTCCGCCGCACGCCGGATCCGGTGCCCACCGTGCTGCTGGTGCACGCGCTCACGGGTGACATGAACGCCGGAGGAGAAGGCGGCTGGTGGGCCCCCGTCATCGGGCACGGCCGGCCGCTGGACCCTTCGCGCGTGCGGCTGTTGTGCTTCAACAACCTGGGCTCCTGCTACGGCACCTCTGGCCCCGCGGACGAGGGCTTCCCGCTGCGCACCGACGACACGCGCTTCGGCCCGTCGCCAGTGCTGCCCAAGGGCGACCTGCGCCTGGATGAGCGCAGCCTGCCCGCGACCATCACGCCGTGGGACCAGGCGCGCTCCATCCTCGCGGCGCTGGACGCGCTGGGCGTGGATGAGGTGGCGCTCGTCATCGGCGGTTCGCTGGGAGGCATGGTGGTGCTGTGCCTGGCGGCGCTCGCACCGGAGCGCTTCCAGCGCATGGTCCCCATCGCGACAGCGGAGGCCGCGTCCGCGTGGGCGGTGGGCTGGAACCACGTGGCCCGGCAGGCCATCCTGCTCGACCCCGAGTACCCCGAATCCCCCCGTCGAGGCCTGGAGCTGGCGCGTCAGCTGGCGACGCTCACCTATCGCGCGGAGGCCGGACTGGAGGCGCTCCAGCCGCGTCCGCAGGCGTGGTCGTCACGCGCGTTGTACCCGGTGGAGAGCTACCTGGAGTACCAGGGCACGAAGCTGGAGGCGCGCTTCGACGCGCGGGCGTACCTGGCGCTGCTGGGCGCCATGGACCATCACGACCTCACGCGCGTGCCCACGCCGAGCGGCGGGCCCGGCGTCGACCGCATCCGCGCGAGCACGCTCACCGTCGGCATCGACCGGGACGCGCTCTTCCCGCCCGAGCACATGAAGAACCTGTCCCGCCGCCTGCGCGCGCAGGGACTGCATGCCGAGTACGCGGCCCTGTGCAGCGTGCACGGCCACGACGGCTTCCTCATCGAATGGGACGCGCTCGCGCCCCTGCTGGTCCGCGCGCTGGCCCTGCCTCCGGGCGTGGGCCGTGACGCCCGCCTTTCCTCCACTGCCGGCGTCCGCGCCCGGAAGACCTCATGACCGCCCCTGTGAGCATCACCCGTTACGCTCCGTTCCTGCTCGACACGGCCCAGGGACTCGCGTCCGTGGCCACGCACCTGTCGCGCCGCGACGCGGGCAGCACGCGCGCCGCCATCGTGTCCTCACCGCCCTGGCTCGCCGCGGGGCTGGAGTCCGCGCTGTCCACCGCGTTGAAGGGCAACTCCACGCTGGCCCGGCAGGAGCTGGATGGCCTGCTCGCGCGAGGCCTGTTGATGCTGGAGGAGGCCGAGCGCCGGCTGGGCGCGCCCCCGGGCTCCACGTCGGTGGAGGCGGACGGCTCGCGCACGTTGGCATCGCTGCTGGAGCCCGCGCGCCGCGCGCTGGATGGCGCGAGCCTGGTGCGCGAGCGGCGGCCCGCGCTGGAGGACGTGGTGCGCGGCACCGGCGAGCGGTTGACGGCGGCGCTGCTGGCGAAGCTGCTGGGTGCGCGCGGCGTGCCGTCGCTGGAGGTGGACGCGGCGGACTGGACGGTGACGGAGGGTGAGCCCGGACAGGCGCGCGTGAACCGCGAGCACACCCGCGCCCGGGTGGCCACGCTGCGGCCTTCGTGGGAGGGACGGCTGACGTTGCACGCGGGTGGCCGGGGGACGGCGGTGGATGGCCGCTCCACGACGCTGGGCGTGGAGGGCGCGGACGAGACGGCGGCGGTGCTGTCCGTGCTGCTGGGCACGCCGCTGACGCTGTGGACGGACGTGCCTGGGGTGATGACGGCGGATCCGCTGCACGTCGCGGATGCGCGGCCGGTGCCACACCTGAGCTACACGGAGGCGCTGGAGCTGGTGTACCTGGGCCTGCCCACGCTGCACCCGCGCGCGCTGTCCACGCTGCGCGACGCGGACATCCCGCTGCGCGTGCGCCACCTGCAACAGCCTGACGAGCCCGGCACGCTCATCGACGTGCGCGGCGCGGGCAACGGCACCGTGCCCACGTGCGTGGTGTCCCTGGAGGACCTGGCGCTGCTGGGCCTGGAGGGCGGCACGGAGGAGGCGGCGCGTCCGGTGGGGCCTCGCGCGTTGCAGGCGCTGGAGGCCGCGGGCATCGACGCGTGGATGGCGGCGCAGTCGTCACCGGGGCGCTCGGTGGCGGTGGTGCTGCGCCGGGCGCACGCGGCCCGCGCGGAGCAGGTGCTGCGGCGGGAGCTGGCGCCAGAGCTGGAGCGCGGCGCGTTGCAGCCGCCACAGGTGCGCGCGCCGGTGACGCAGGTGGCGCTGGTGGCGGAGGCCATGGGCCAGGGCGCCAACGTGGCGGGACGGCTGTTCCAACCGCTGGGCGCGCTGGGCGTCAACGTGCGCGCCATCGCGCAGACGGCGAGCGCTCGCTCCATCTCGTTCATCGTGGATGGGGCGGAGACGGCGCTGACGGTGCGCACGGTGCACGCGGCCTTCCACTTCGCGCATGAAGAGGTGAGCCTGCTGGTGCTGGGCCATGGCGTGGTGGGCAGCCAGTTGCTGGAGCAGCTGCGCATGTTGCAGGAGACGCTGGCGCAGGGGCACGGCATCCAGCTCAATCTGGTGGGGCTCGCGGACAGCCGGCGGGTGCTCTTCTCGCCGGAGGGCATCCCGCTGAAGCAGTGGCGCGAGCGCATCCAGTCCGTGCCCGAGGGCGCGTCACCGCCCGTGGTGCGCGCGCTGCTGGAGCCGCTGCGCCGGCTGCCCGTGCCGGTGCTGGTGGACTGCACTGCGGCGGAGGGCATGCAGGAGCTGTACCTGGAAGCGTTCCGCAGCGGCATCCACGTGGTGGCGGCGAACAAGAAGCCGCTGACCCAGCCACTCGAGGTCTGGGAGCGGCTGCGGAGCACGGCGCACCTGAACCACCGCGCGTACCACTACGAGACGACGGTGGGCGCGGGCCTGCCGGTCATCCAGACGCTGAAGGACCTGGTGCGCACGGGCGACCGGGTGCACGGCGTGGAGGGTTCGTTCTCCGGGACGCTCGGCTACTTGAGCCAGCAGTTGATGGACGGAGTGCCGCTGTCGAAGGCGGTGCGCACCGCGCGCGAGAAGGGCTTCACGGAGCCGCACCCTCGCGAGGACCTGGCGGGCACGGACGCCGCGCGCAAGGCGCTCATCCTCGCGCGTGAGCAAGGCCTGGACCTGTCGATGGAGGACGTGGAGGTGGAGCCGTTCGTGCCGCGCGAGTACCTGGAGGAGGCGGACGTGGAGCGCTTCCTCACGGGGCTGGAGAAGCTGGACCGGACGTTCACCTCGCGCATCGAGGGACTGCGCGCGGAGGGCAAGGTGCTGCGCTACCTGGCGCGCATCGACCCGGCGGCGAAGGACGGGCCGGTGCTGCGGGTGGGGCCGGTGGCGGTGCCGAAGGAGCATCCGGCGACACGGCTGCGCGGCTCGGAGGCGTTCGTGGCCTTCTCCACGGAGCGCTACGCGGACTACCCGCTGCTGGTCCAGGGCGCGGGGGCAGGCGGCCCTGTCACGGCGGCGGGCGTCCTCGCGGACATCCTGAAGATCGCCCAGAACCTGCGGGGGCGCTGAGTCCGGGCTCGGCGGCCGGCTCAGTAGCCGACGTAGCCGCTGCCGCTGTTCATCGCCTGGATGCCCGGCGTGTTGGACACGGAGCCGTAGCGGTCCACCGCGTAGCGCACGGCAGCGATGATGTTGTCCACCGGGTTGCGGATGTTGTCGTGGCCCGGGAGCTTGAACGCGTCGAACGTCGGCTGGATGGTCTGCATCAGTCCGATGGACGGGTGGCCATCCTTGGCGTTCTGGTCCCAGAGGTTGATGGCGTTCGGGTTCCCGCTGGACTCGTGCTGGATGATCTTCGCGATGTCCTGCGGGTTCATCTTGTCCACCGGGACGCCGTTGGCCTTGAGGATGTCCATGGCCTGCTTGATCCAATCGCCCACCTCGCCCTTCGGGATGTCACCCGCGGCGCCGGCCGACTGAGCGGAGCCGGCCTGGAACGAGTCACCCGCAGCGGGAGCGCCGCCCGCGTTGGACGCACCGGAGACGCACGACGGAGCCTGCGCTCCGGCCGCGCCGCCCGCGGAGGCAGCGGCGCCGCCCAGCTGGGTCTGGAGCAGTTGGACGAGTTGCTGCAGCTGCTTCGCCATGTCCTCGATCCCCTCCGCGAACTGCTTCCACTGCGCACCCTTCGCGGGGCCCGCGCTGAAGCCGTCCTGCTGGAACGAGGACACCGAGCCCGAACCCGGCTTCTGGCAGGAACCGCCCTGCACGCGGGCGCCGGACACGGCATCCGGACGGGAGGCGAAGTCCTGGGAGGGGACGCGGAAGGAAGCGAGGCGGGCGGAACCGGGGGCGGGGACCATGGTGATTTCCTCGAGAGCTTGAGTACGTCTGACGAGGAACACCTACAGCAGGGGACATGCCAACCCATGGGCTGACACCAGCTTGAGGCCAAGTGCTTGATGTCCTTGGAAACGCGCGAGGAACGGTGGGACGAACCGGGGCCCGTCCCTGGTGACTGGAGTCACCGCTCGCCAACAGCGGTCACCAGCCGCGACGCGCCCTACTTCGTGCGCCGGGCCCTCTTCGCGGCCGGAGCCTTCTTCTTCACCGGCGCGGCCTTCTTCACGGCCCGGGGCTGCTTCGTGGCCACGGCCTTCTTCGTGCCCTTCGCGGGGCCGTGCTTCTTCAGCGAGGCCGCGCCCTGCTCCGCGAGGCCCTGCTCCAGCGCGGGAGGCTTCTTCGCGCCCTTCTTCCCCGCGGGCTCGCGCTTCGGAGCCCCTTCACGGGTCACCTCCACGGTCCGTCCGGAGAACGCGTTCCAGCTCTCCAGTGCACGCGTCCAGCGCGCCAGCGTCTCCTCACGCGCATCCGCGTCTGGCAGCCCTTCCGCATGCAGCGCCACGGTGACGCCATGGACCGACGGCAACACGCGAAGCTGCACGGTGCGCGCACGGGGCCAGTCGTCACGCTCCAAACGCAGGCGCAGCTGCTTGGGCGGGACCTGACGCACGACCTTGACGCGCGTCCCATCCGCGAGCGCGACCTGCGCGCCCTCCATCAGCGCCTGGGCACAGGCCCCCACCCACCGGACCAGTCCCGACGCCTCGCCCCACGCGGCCCAGGCCATCTCCGAGCCCACCGCGAAGGAGCGCCGCACCCCTGCTTGATAGCCACCACCCGCGACCCGGCCCGTCGACATGGAAACTCCTGTCTGCCCAATCTCGTTTTTCAACCTGAGAGGAACGATGCGACATCTTCTGACGGGCCTGCTGTGCGCGGGAACCCTGCTGTTGGCCTCGTCGATCTGCAACTTCTAGCGGCCCTCAGGGGGCGGCCACCCGCGCCTGCCGCTCCCACTCCGCCGGCAGGCCGATGTTGAGGAACACCGGGAAGCGCAGCCCCGGGTACGCCGCCTCGATGCGCGCGCGGATGTGCTGCGCCGCCGCGTCCGTGAAGGGCCCCTGGGGATGCTCCGCGGCGACCTCCGCGATGACGCGCTCCAGGTACTGCCGCTCGCTCACGAGCAGCCCCGCGTCTCCCGACGGCCCCCGCCCCGGATGCACCCACTTCGGGCGCAGCGCCGTCAGCTCCTCCAGCCGCTGAAGCCACGCCTCCGTGCGCCCCATCTCCAGCCAGCTGTGCGCGTCGTTCGCCACCAGGTCGCCGGGGAACACGTGCCCGTCGAACTCCACCACCACGTGCGCCTCGCTGCACCCCGCGCCCAGCACGTGCGCCTTCACCGTCACGCCGCCCGCGCTCAGCTCCGTGGTCTGGCTCCCGAAGCTGTCCGGCAGCGGCAGCACCGCCGGATAGTCCGGCGCATACCGGGCGGCGAACGCCCGCGTGCGCTTCTCGTGGATGGCCGGGATGGACGCACGCACCTGCTCGCTCGTCACCACGCGGATGCCGCGCTTTCGCAGCACGTCCGTGCCGTTGAACTTGTCCGGGTTGGCGTGCAGCACGATGGCCAGCTCCGCCTTCTTGCCCGTCACCGCCTCCGCCCAGGTGACGAACTCCTCCGCCGCGGACGGCAGGAACTGCGTGTCCACCAGGATGAGCCCCGTGGGCCCTTCAATCCAATACGACGACGTGCTGAAGCCCCACGGCGAGGACACATAGGTGCCCACCCGCGCGTCCGCGTGCGAGGCCAGCGTCACCTGCGCCCCCTTCAGACGCGGCGGGGATGACGCACAGCCCACGGACAGAACGGCCAGCAGGGTCAGGACGACAGCGGAACGGTGCAAGACAGCCTCCAGAAGAAAGCGCGCCCTGCCTAATCGCCCGCCGTCCCGCTCGCAAGCCGGAGCGGGAGGCTCACCCCGTGGGGCGGTAGCCCGGCATGAGGAAGTTGTCGTGGTCCGCGTACGCCGGCGCGTCCGCCTCACCGGTGAACGCGCGCAGGATGCAGTACTCCGGATAGGACGCCTGGACGGTGATCTGATCCCCCACCTGGAGGACCACGTCGCCGTTCGGGTGCAGCGTCTCCTCTTCGCCCCGGATGAGCGACAGGGCCAGCCCGCCGAAGCGGTCGCGCACCTGGGAGATGTTCATCCCCGGCAGCCCTTCGCGCACCACGAACAGCGACACCACCATCAGGTGCTTGCCAATGCGGAACGAGTGGACGAGCCGCGGATCCAACGCCGCCAGCGCCATGGCGGGCGCGGCCAGCGAGGAGCTGGACAGGGCCTCCGCCTTGAACGTGTCGCGCACCTTCGCGCCCAGGTCGTCGTCGAACAGGCGGATGACCACGCGGATGCCGGGGTTCAGCCGCCGCGCGTCCAGCGCGATGTTCAGGTTCGCCAGGTCGTCGTCCGTGGCGCAGACGATGGCGGACGCCTTCTTCACGTGCGTGCGCGGCAGGCACAGCGGGCTGCGCGTGTCGTCGATGAGCAGCGGGATGTTCTCGTCGCGCAGCGCGGACACGAACGTCGCGTCCTCGCGCTTCTCCACCACGACGACGTCCTTGCCCATCTCCCGCAGCTGCGTCACCACGCGGTAGCCCACGCGTCCCGCGCCGCACACCACGACGTGGCCCTTCATCGTTTCGGACACCACGGAGACCCACTCCTTGTCGTTCTTGTGCCGCGCGAAGAAGAGGTACGCGAAGCGCACCACGCCATCCACCACCAGCGCGATGCTGACCGGCGGGATGAGGATGTTGAGCGACTCCACGAACCAGTCGGCCACGTAGGGCAGCGACGGCTGGCCGAAGAGCAGGAAGTAGACGTGGTGCAGCGCCTCTCCATAGGAGATGCGGTCCCCGTCCGGTCCCACGTAGCGCCAGTGGTACAGCGCCGGACCCACCCCGAAGATGACCGCCGCGAGCAGCAACGTGCTGCGGAACCTCCGCGACAGCGCGCGCAGGTACCGCAGGTCCATCATCAGGCGCGCGGCCGGGCTCTTCATGCGCGGGGGAGTCTACGCCGCCGGGGTGATGTCCGTGGAGGCTTCCGCCTTCGAACGGCGCTTCTCGATGAGCCACACCGCCAGCACGCCCAGCTCGTAGCAGAGCAGCATGGGGCCGGCCATGAGCGACAGGTTCACCACGTCACCCGTGGGCGTCAGGATCGCCGCCGCGATGAGGCACACCACGAACGCGTGGCGCTGGTAGCGGATGAGGAAGCTCGACTGCACCACCCCGACGATGCCCAACAGCGCCATCACCAGCGGCAGCTCGAAGATGACGCCGAAGGCGAGGATGAGCAGCAGCACCAGCGACAGCTGCTCGTTCATGGTCAGCATGGGCCGCGTCCAGCGCGCGGCCTCCGCTTCGGCGTGCCCCTTCGCCAGCTCCTTCTGCAGCCGCCACAGGCCGGACATCTCCTCGGCGCGCGTGGGCGCCACGCCCGCGAGCAGGCTGGCCGCCTGGTCCATGGCGGCCTCCGACGCGACGTAGTCCTGCTTGCCGAAGGCCGTCACCGCCTCCACGCGCTTCTCCACCGCCTGGCGCAGCACGCCGCGCGCGGAGACCCCCAGCCCGTCCGCCGCCGCGTCCAGCAGGTCACCCAGGCCCTTGAGGCGCGCGGTGAGCTCCACGCTCTTCGCGGTCGCCACCTCCGGGTCCTTCACCTGTCCTTCACCGGCCGCCGTCAGCGCGGCGCTGGTCTCCTTGGCCACGTGGCCGGCGCGCTCCACTTCTCCAATGCGCAGGAAGCGCAGCGCGTCCTCGCCGCCCATGCGCGCGGTGTCCATGCGCTGCTCCAGGGCGAGCGTCTCCTCCTCGTTGAGGAGGAACTTGAACATGGAGGGCAGCACCAGGAAGTAGCAGAACAGCGCGCCCACGATGAACGCGACGGAGCCCAGCACCACGAAGGGCGACGCGTACTTGCGCTCCTCCGGGTAGAGCCCCGGCGCCACGAAGCCCCAGATCTGCCAGAGGATGACGGGCGTGGTGAGGAAGATGCCGCAGTACACGCCCACCTTCATCAGCACGTTGATTTCTTCGATGCCGGATGTGTAGACGAGCGAGCGCCCTTCCGGGGGCAGCGCGTCCAGCACCGGCCGCATCAACACGCCGAAGATGGGCTTGGCGAAGATGAGCGACACGGCGCCCAGCACGAGCACCGCGAGCGAGCACTTCACGAGCCGCGTGCGCAGCTCCGTGAGGTGCTCCGCCAGGCTCATCCGGAAATCCGACAGGTCAACCCCTTGGCGATTCAGGGCTCAGCTCCGTTTCGGCGCGTTGCGCGCCACCGTGCCCGGGATGGGGGCGAGTTGCGGAAGGCCGTTCTCGTCCTGAGCCGGCGCCGCACCCGGCTGCGCCGCGGCCTGCGGGTCCGCGGCGGGAGCGGCGTCCGCGGCCACGGCGGCCTCGGCGGGCACGGGCACGTTGGCGGGGTCCACCGTCGCGGCGAGCTCGGGGGCGGGCTCGGCGAGCACGTTGGCGGGGGCGGCCCCCGGGATGGAGGACGGGGCGAGCTCCGGCGGCGGGGACGGCACGCGCGTGCCCGGGCGCGTCGGGGGCATGCGGTTGAAGTCCTCGTCCATGGCGTAGAACTCGCGCTCCACCACGTTGCGCACGTCGTCCGTCTGCCGGCGGAACTCGCGCATGAACTTGCCGATGGCCCGCGCCAGCTCAGGCAGCCGCTGGGGGCCGAGCACGATCAGCGCGGCCACCAGGATGAACACCATTTCGCCTGCGCCGATGTTGAACATGGGTGGTCGTCATCCCCTGTGGAGGGAACGTCCCCGGGTTATCGCGCCCACAGGCGGCCCGCGCAACCGTCAGCGACCGTCCAGCGTCCGTCTGGCCTCGTGTCCGGGAGGCGGGCGGCCGGGCTCCCCGCCCCACTCCCATGCTCCCCTGGGGCACATTGCCCCATCAGCCGTGGGAGTGGGCCTCCGGTGACAGCGGCGCGGCCATCCCCTGCGCCGGGGGCACCGCCAGGGCCCGGGCCTGTTCGCGCGAGCGCACCCGCCCCTCCACCACCCGCAACATGACGGGCACCCCCACCGCCAGCCCGATGGACACCCAGGCGATGGTGTCCATGCCGCCGAGCGTCCCGTCCGGCAGGTCCACCAGCAGGCGCGCCGACAGGAAGGCCCCCAGCGCGGAGGCCATGTGCTGGGTGGCGGACTGCAGCGACATGAAGCGGGCGCGCACCGGGTTGTCCGGCACGCGCGAGGTGAGCGTGTTGTACGCCACGTTGCGCACGCCCATGGCCAGCATGAAGACCATGAACAGCACGGGGATGGGCAGCCACGCGGGGTAGTGGATGAAGCCCACGTACGTGGTGAGGGCCGCCAGCACCACGCCCACCGAGCCGATGCGGAAGGAGCCGAAGCGGTCCACCAGCGGCCCCGTCAACCGCAGCGTGAAGAAGCTCACGATGCCGCCCGCGGCGTAGAGGATCCACAGGTTCTCGCGCGGGTAGCCCAGGTTCTGCTGGAGGTAGGCGGAGATGTTGGGGATGACGATGAAGCCGCTCATCATCACCAGCGCCGTCATCAGGTAGGACAGCTGGACGTCGGCGTTGCCCAGGAGCTCCGCCACGCCCGGGGCCCGGGCCGCGCTGCCGCCGGGCTTGAGGTGCCCGCGCACGGGAGGCAGAAGCCACAGCGCGGCCAGCACCAGCACCAGCCCCAGCGCCGCCACCACGAAGAAGGGCGTCCGCCAGCTGCCCAGCTCCGCGACCTTCAAGGCCAGGGGCACGCCCAGCACGGAGGCCACGGAGAAGGACGCCATCACCGCGCCCAGCGCCCGGCCCCGGCGCTCCACCGGGATGAGGTCCGCGATGATGGACAGGGACAGCGCCGTCGCCGGCCCTCCGAAGAGCCCCGCGCACACCCGCGCCAGCAGCAGCGTGGACAGCCCCACCGCGAGTCCCCCCGCCGCGGTGGCCGCGACGAGCCCCAGCATGCACACGGCCAGCGCCTTGCGCCGGTCGAAGCGGTCCAGGAAGTAGCCGCCCAGCAGGCCCGCCACGCTCGCGGCGGCGGTGTAGCTGCCGCCAATGGTCCCGATGTGCGAGGACTCGATGCCCAGCCCCTTCGCGAAGTCCGGGCCCAGCGGCATCACCATCACGAAGTCGAGGATGTTGACGAACTGCACCGCGCCGATGAGCAGCACCACGGCGCGCTCGGAGACGGAACGGGGGGTGGCGGACTCGGACGACTCGGGCATGGAGGCCTTCAGCGGGGAACCGCGGGTGCGTCAGACACGGAAGCGGCGCACCTCGGCGCGGAGGATTTCGGCCTGGCGCGTGAGGTTGTCGATGGCCTCCTCCAGCTGGCGCACCGAGCGCGTCTGGTGCTCGGACACGCCCTTGATGGTCTCCACGGCCTTGAGCACCTGCTCGCTGCCCTTGGTCTGCTCCTTCTGGGCGCGGTTCAGGTGGGTGACCATCTCGTTGATGCTCTCGATGGAGCGGGTGATCTGCTTGCTGCCGTGCGCCTGCTCCTGGCTGGAGCGCTGCACGTGCTGGGTGAGCGTCTTCATCCGCTCCGCGCTCTTCATGATCTACTCGCCGCCCCGGGCCTGCTCGTTGGAGGCCTGGGAGATCATCGACACGGTGGCGGAGATGCGGTGGATGGCGGCCGTCACCTGCTTGCTGCCGCGCGCCTGCTCCACGGTGGCGCGGGCAATGGCCTTCACCATCTGCGTGGACTTCTGGGTGCTGTCGTTGATCTTCCGGAGGGCGCCTTCCGCCTCGCGGCCCAGCTGCACGCCCTCCTCCACGCTCTTGACGCCCTGGTTCATCACCACCACGGCGTTGCGGCTCTCCTCCTGCACGCCGCGGATGAGCTCGGCGATCTCCTTGGTGGACGCGCCGGTGCGCTCGGCCAGGTCCTTGATCTCCTCCGCGACCACCGCGAAGCCCTTGCCGTGCTCACCCGCCTGCGCGGCGATGATGGCGGCGTTGAGGGCCAAGAGGTTCGTCTGCTCCGCCACGTCGTCGATGACGTTGAGGATGTTGCCAATCTCGCTGATGCGCCGGCCCAGGCTGTCGATGACGCCCGCGGCGGTGCGGCTGGTGTCCTTGATGCGGTCGATGCCGGAGAGCGTCTTGCGCAGGGCCTCCACTCCGGTCTGCGCGTCCTCGAAGACCTGCTCGGACAGGCGGGCGGTCTCGTTGGCGTTGGCGTCGACCTGGCCGATGGCGGCGTCCATCTCACTGATGGCGGAGGAGGTGTCCTCCGTGGACGCGGAGAGGTCCTCGATGTTCTTGGCCACCTCCTTGATGGAGTACGTCATCTGCTCGATGGCGCTGGTGGTCTCCTCCACGCTGGCGGCCATGGCCTGGACGTTCTCCGCCACCTCGTCGTTGGTGGCGGCCATCTCCATGATGGAGGAGCTGCTCTCCTCCGCGCTCTGGTAGAGGACCTCCACGTTCTCCGCGATGCCGCGCAAGCTGGCCATCATCTCCACCATGGAGGAGGACGTCTCCTCCACGCGCGACTGCACGGTGCCCGCGCCGGAGGACACGGTGGTGCCGGTGCGGTGGATCTGCTCGATGACGCCGGCCACCACGTCGGACACGCCGCGCACGCGGCCCAGCGTGTCGCGCCAGGACTGGGCCATGCGGTTGAGGGCCTCCGCCAGCTGGCCCAGCTCGTCCTTGTTGTTGCGCACCTCCGCGCGGCCGGTGAGGTCGGCCTCCGCCAGCTTGCGCGCCATGGACATCATCGCGTCCAGCGGGTGGAGGATGAACGCGCGCGAGATGAGGAACGCCACCAGGAGGAAGAGCACCAGGCCCACGAGGAAGGCCAGCAGCACCGTGTGGCGCAGGGCCGTGAGCACTCCCTCCAAACGGGCCCCGTCCACCACCACCACGACTTCGCCGGGCACGCCGCCCGCGAGCGTCAACGGGTCGGAGACCGCCCAGGCGTCGTTCTCGAAGGACAGCTGATCCAGCGGCGGCAGGGGGCGCAGCTGGAGACGGTCCTCCAGCCCCTTCGTGAACCAGGCGGGCGGCGGCGAGGGGAAGGTGGCGCGGGGCACGCCCTGGGCATCCAGCACCGCCACGACGCTGAAGTCGTCATCCAGGCGGTAGAGCCCTTCCAGGTTGGGCACCGGCTGGGTGCCCGACTGCCTGTCGACCAGGGCAATGACCTCCTTGGCCTTGTTGTGGGCGTGCAGCGCCATGCGCTCCCTCAGGTGGTTGCCCACCTGGCGGGGAACGACGAAGTAGAGCGTCCCGAGGATGACGGCCAGCGCGAGGCCGAACGAACCCAGGAGGATGCCCCGGAGACCGGGTTTCTTGAGGCGACGTGGCAAAGCCCGCGCACTGTAGGGAGGGTGGCCCGTCCAGGGCAAGGAACGGACTTCCCCGCCTGCCAGGGACGGACGCTGGGTTCCCGGGAGCAGGATGCGTAAGGTCCAGGAGATGACCGCGACGCTGCTGCTCACCGATCCGCTCTTCCTCCAGCACGACGCCGGCGAGGGCCACCCCGAGTCGCCCGCCCGCTTGCGGCGCATCCTCCAGATGCTGGCGCGAAACCCCATCGCGGGCACGGTGATGACCCATCCCCGCTCCGCCACGGACGCGGAGATTCTCGCGGTGCACACCCCGGCGCACCTGGACGCGATGGAGAAGCTGGGCGGCCGCTTCGAGCGCATCGACGAGGACACGGTGGTGTCGCCGGACAGCATCGACGCGGCGCGACTGGCGGCGGGCGCGGCGGTGCAGGCCGTGGAGGCGGTGATGGCGGGAACGGCGAGGAACGCGTTCGCGCTGGTGCGTCCGCCCGGCCACCACGCGGAGCCGGAGCGGGCGATGGGCTTCTGCCTCTACAACAACGTCGCCATCGCGGCGGAGGCAGGGCGGCGGCTGGGAGCCGAGCGCGTGCTGGTGCTGGATTGGGACGTGCACCACGGCAACGGCACGCAGGCGGCGTTCTGGGGGCGCAGGGACGTGCTCTACCAGTCGGTGCACCAGTTCCCCTACTACCCGGGCAGCGGCGCGGCGCCGGAGGTGGGGCGCGGAGAGGGCCAGGGCTTCACGGTCAACTGCGGCCTGCCGGGCGGCAACACGGACGCGGACTACGGGATGATCTTCGAGGAGCTCCTGCTCCCGGTGGCGCAGGCCTACCGGCCGGACCTGGTGCTGGTGTCCGCGGGGTTCGACCCGCACCGCGCGGATCCGATTGGCGGCATGGACGTCACCGAGCGCGGCTTCGCGGCGATGTGCACCGCCGTACGCAAGCTGGCGGAGGAGGTCTCCGGCGGGAAGCTGGCGCTGGTGCTGGAGGGTGGCTATTCGCTGGAGGGGCTGTCGAACTCCGTGCACGCGTGCATCGAAGTGCTGGCGGGGCGCGATGACAGCTTCGCGCCCGGCACCGTGAACGCGGACGCGAGGGCGGCGCTGGCGACGAGCCGTGAAGCGATCAAGCCGTACTGGGCCAGCGTGCGCTGAAGACCGCTCAGTACAGCGTGTCCTCGGCCATGGGAATGCCAGACAGCTCCAGCAGGAACGCGCCCAGCTCATGGATGGCACGCGCGGGCCCTTTCGGGTCCGGGCTGTGGATGCTCACCATCCGGTAGCGCCCATCTCGCCCTCCCTCGAAGAGCCAACTCGCCCCATCGAGGTAGGAGAGGTTCCGAGACGCGAAGAAGCGGTCCATGGTCCAGAAGCGGGCCGCGTCCAATCGCTGTTGCACGGCCTGCCACTGGGTGGGCGTGAGCAGGACGCGCCGGTCGACAGCCAACGTCCCTTCTTCCCTGCCGGCCACCTTCACGTGCAGGGAGTGGACAAGGCCTCGGTGCTCGATGCGGATGACGAAGGGATCCACGTGAAGCGGTAGACCTCGGCGCCGGGTGCCAGGGGGAGCAGCGGTCCTTCCTTCAAGGCCCGCAGCATGCCGGAGCACCAGCAGTGCATGAACTCCTGGCTGCGCGCATCCTCGAACTCCACCTCCAGGCCGGGCATCAGGGACAGGTCCGGGAAGCGCTCCGCCGCCGTCTGGGGACCGGCGGGCTCCGGGGCTATTTCTTGGGCAGGACCGACTTGCCCTTCACTTTCAGGTCCACCAGCCTCCACTGCCCCGGCTCCTTCTCCAGCAACTCCTCGAACTGCTCCGCAGTCAGAGTCCTTGGCGGCTTGATGGGCTGCTGCGGCTGCGAGTTCGGCTCGCTTGTCGGTGTTGAGGTTCTTGTCGGCTTCGCCATAAGAGGTACCTACTCCCTTCCTGCAAGCGGGGATGACTTCCAGCCTCTCCTCGTTGTGCTCCGCGATGAGGCGGACGTTGTTCTGCAGGAACTTCTCCAGCTTGCCCAGCCAGGCCTCCACCTCCGCCCCTGCGCACGTGGACCGCAACAACTCCACGGTGCGCGCATGGAAGCCCCGGGCGCGGGGATGGAGCGAAGTGCCCGCGTGCTTCTCGATGATCCGCGAGCGCACGCCCTGGTGGGCGAGGAACAACGCCGTCGAGAGGCCCACGAGGCCACCTCCGACGATGAGCACCTGAGGCTGCGAGGAAGGGGCTTGCATGCCCGGACACATAGGTCCCCGCGCACCGCGTCCAGGCTTCTTCAGCCGCCGGACTGACGGCCTTCAATCGCGCACAGGAGCACCGCCGCGGCGATTCCCAGACGCCGATCCAACCGGCGCTGCGTGTCCACGGAGAAGTCCAGGTCGATCTTCTGGATGAACGGGTTGAAGTGCTGCTTGAAGCTGAACACCTGATCGCTGCCCAGGGTCCCGGTGAAGGTCTGCGGGATGAGGTTGGTGAGGAAGCGCCGCACGAGCGCCAGCAGCATGCTGTCCTCCTCCACCTTGCCCACCTCCTGCCCGTCCGCGTCCAGGATGAGCCAGGTGTCGCGAAGGATGGAGCTCAGGGCCTTGCGGCGCAGCGCGCCCACGCGCTCTCCGGTCGCCGCGTCGGTGACGTCGTAGGTGGCGCCGAAGTCCAGGATGCTGCGGGCCTGGATGGTGATGAGCTCCTCCTGCATGTCCTCGCCGCTGTAGACGCGCAGGTCCTCCTTCAGCTTGAAGGCCTTCATCTTCGAGTAGAAGGCGACGTTGCCCGCCTCGTCGTAGATGTGGAACGCGCCGCCGAAGATCTTGAAGAACTTGCGGCGGAGCATGTAGCGGGGCTGGCCGAAGCGCCCGGAGGCAAGCTCACTCCGGGGACGGGTCTGGAGGGCGGAGGACATGACTCCCTCCCTAGCGCGAAGCGGCCCGCGGAGCCAGGGACCTAGGGAATGCCCTGCTGCTGCTTGCTCTTCGCCACGAGCTCCTGGGCCTTGGCGTGGATGTTGTCGAACTGCGTGCGGTAGACGTCCGAGTGGCTCTTGCCCGTCTTCGCGTCCGGGACGTTCTGGCGCGCCCAGTAGCTGTCGAAGCTGGGGTCCGCGCCCTCCAGCCGCTTGCCGAACCGGTCCATCTCCTTGGGCCAGCCCTGGTTCTGGATGCCGTCCTTCATCACCTCATGGTGGCGCTTGATGCCGTCGTACTCGATGCGCTCCATGCTCTTGGCGAAGTTCTCCCGCCGGGCGTTCAGGTCCCCGCCGAAGGCCGGCTTGCCCAGCGCCGCGTTGACCTCGTTCTGGAAGGCGTCGCCCGTGACCTTGCTGAACTTCTTCTGCTGGGCCGCGTTCGTCATCTCGAAGGCCATGACGCCGGCGCGCTTGGGGCCCGTGAGGTCCGGCCGCAGGCCAATCTGCTTCGGGCCCGCGTAGAACATGCCGCCCTGGACCTGGTCCTTGGTGATGACGTTGAGGGTCTTGCCATCGGACGCCTGCGAGGCGTCGTTCGCCAGCGCCGCGTACTTCGGATTCTTCAGCATCTCCTCGTGCGCCATCTTGTCGTAGGCGGCGTGCATGGAGGGGTCCGTGGGCGGCTTCTGCACCTGCTGCTGCGGCAGGGTCTCCTGGGTCCGCTGCTTCTTCGCCGGGGGCCCTTCCGCCACCGGCTTGCGGATGGGCGAGGTGAGCTCGTCGTGCTTGCGCTTCGGCGGCAGCGAGGGGCCAGAGCCTGCTTTGAAGATGCCACGGGGCATGGGGAGCGCTCCTGGGAGGGGAAGCGCAGGATAGCGCGAAAGCCCCTGCCAGGACACGCCGCGTCATGCCTTGCGCCGCTCGTGCTGCTGGAAGGCTTCCATCTGCGCGGCCAGCGCGCGCTGGAACGCGGGCCGGGCCTCGCAGCGTTCCTTGTAGGCCTTGAGCGTGGGATGCGCGTCGAGCACCTCCGTGTGCCGCAGGATGCGCAGCACCGTGGTCATCATCAGGTCGCCCGCGGTGAAGCGGTCCTCCAGGTACTCGCGGTTCCCCAGCCACGTGGCCAGCTCGCCCAGGCGGTGGTGGATCTGCTTCTCCACGTCGGGCCGGCGGAGCTTCGCCCACGGGGCCTCCGCCGCGAACAGGTCGATCTCCGCGAGCTGCTGGAGGTGGATCTCCAGCGAGTTCAGCGCCGCGAACACCCACGTGAGCGCGCGCGCCCGGCCCGCCTCGTCCTTGGGGAAGAGCGCTTCGCTCTTCAACGCGATGTGGACCACGATGGCGCCGGACTCGAAGAGCGTCAGGCCGTCCTCCTGGAACACCGGCACCTGCCCGAAGGGCTGCTGCGCGCGGTAGTCCGCGGACTTCTGAATCTGGGGGTCGATGAGCCGCGCCTCGTAAGGCAGGCCCGCCTCCTCCAGCGCCCACCTCACCCGGAGGTCACGAACCACGCCCTGCGCGAACGGCGGCACCCACTTGAATGCACTGACGGTGATCATGCCCGGCAGCCTCGCGCCACTCCGACAGGCATGACCAGCGTCATGCATGACGCATGTCGCCGGAGTGACCGGCCGGATGCGCCGCTGGCTGCCCCTCTCCATGGGACGATGCTCCTGTCGGGTCGGGTGGCCACCTCACGCGCATGGGCACCGCACGGAGCCACGCCTCATGGCTCACCCGCGTCAGTCCCTTCGCCGCTTCACTGAGGGGCTATGACAGGAGGCGGCTGAAGAAGGACGTGGTGGGGGCGCTCACGGTGACGGCGCTGCACATCCCGGAGGGCATGGCCTACGCGCAGCTGGCGGGGATGCCTCCGCAGGCGGCGCTGTACTCCACCCCGGCGGCGCTGGCGTTGTATGCGCTGTTCGGCAGCTCGCGGCAGCTCATCATCGCGGTGTCCGCCAGCGTGTCGGTGCTCTCCGCCGCCACGGTGGGCGCGATGGCGCAGCAGGGCACGCCGCGCTTCATGGCGCTCACGGCGGCGCTGGCGCTGATGGCGGGAGCGGTGGCCACGCTGGCGGGCGTGCTGAAGCTGGGCCGCGTCGCGCAGTTCTTCTCCTCCTCCGTGTTGAGCGGCTTCGTGTTCGGGCTGGCGCTCATCATCGCCATCAAGCAGGTGCCCAAGCTGCTGGGCATCGAGGGCGCGAAGGGCGGCTTCTTCGAGCGGCTGGGCTACCTCCTCACGCACCTGGGCCAGACGCATGCGCTGACGCTCGCGGTGGGGGCGGCGAGCATCGCGGCGCTGCTGCTCCTGGGGCGCGTGTCCCGGCGCATTCCGGCGGCGCTCGCGGTGTTGGTGCTGGGCATCGCGGTGTCGTCGCTGTTGCATCTGGATGCGAAGGGGGTGGCCATCGTGGGGCACATCCCCGCGGGCCTGGTGCCGCCCCAGCTTCCGGAGGTGGAGCTCGGCGACCTGGCGAAGCTGTTGCCGGGCGCGTGCGGCATCGCGCTGGTGGCGTTCGCGGAGGCCATTGGCCCGGCGCGCATGTTCGCCGCGAAGCACGGCTACGAGGTGGACCCCAACCGCGAGCTGGTGGGCCTGGGCGCGGCGAACCTGGGCGGAGGTCTGTTCCGGGGCTTCAGCATGGGGTGCAGCCTGTCCAAGTCCGCCGCGAATGATCAGGCGGGGTCCACCACGCAGGTGTCCTCGCTGGTGACGGCGGGGCTGACGCTGCTGGTGGCTCTGTTCCTCACCGGCCTGTTCCGCACGCTGCCGGAGGCCACGCTGGGGGCCATCGTGGTGGTGGCCATCCTGGGGATGATGGACGTGAAGGAGCTGGTGCGGCTGGCGCGCCTGCGCCGCGCGGACTTCCTGGGAGCGGCGGTGGCGCTCGTGGGCGTGCTGGCCTTCGACGTGTTGCCCGGGCTGCTCATCGCGGTGGGCCTGTCGCTGTTCCTCACGGTGTACCGAGCCAGCCGGCCGCGCCTGAGCGAGCTGGGGCGGGTGCCGGGGACGCTGGACCTGGCGGCCACGCACCGAGAGGCCTCCGCCATCACCCTGCCCGGCCTGGAGGTCTTCCGGCCGGAGGAAGGGCTGTTCTTCGCCAACGCGACATCCCTGAGGGACGAGGTGCTGAAGCGCGTGGGCGACGCGAAGGTGCCGGTGCGCGAGGTGTTGCTGGACCTGGAGCTGACGGACGACCTGGACGTGCCGGGAGCGGACATGCTGGCGGGACTGCACGAGGACCTGTCGAACCGGGGCATCACCTTGTCACTGGCGCGCGTGCACGCACCGGCGCAGCGGCTGCTGGAGCGCACGGGCGTGCTGGCGAAGATGGGAAGGCAGAACGTGTATCCGCACGTGCGTGAAGGGGTGGAGGCGTGGATGGCGCGCCACGAATCCCAGGCCTGGCAGGAGTGGCGCCTCATCCAGGACGGTCTGTACCTGGTGCGCTCGCGCGTGGACGAAGCGGGCGCGCTGCTGCACGGAGAGGAGCGGCACCGGCAGGAGGACCTGCTCATCCGGCTGGATGAGGCGGACACGCGCATGCGCGAGCTGCTGCGGAACCTGCCGCATCCTCCGGCCGATGATGACTCGCGGGGGCCCGTGCACTGAGCGATAGGGCGGGCTGAGCCAAGCAGCTACGCTCCGAGCCAATGCATCGCTATGTCGTCATCATGTTAGGAGCCCTGCTCTCTGCTTGCGCCACGACGCCCCAAACGGCCGCGACGGCCCGAGGTCCAGGTTTCTCGAATCTCCAACGGGCAGCGACACTGCCGTGGACCGATGAAGGGCGATGCGTCGTCAGAGAGGCAGCGCGTCCGTGGCCCACGGTCGTGGAGCGCTGTTTTCAGCGACTCGACCATGACCGGCTCCGGTTTCACGACACCACGGGACGCTGCACCGTGGCCTCCGCGGACGCGGCTGCGCTGGGAATCGGGGTCTGCGTCCTGGCCGCACCTGAAATCGTCGTGGGGGCAGTGCTCATCATCGGCGCCGTGGTGGTCGCTGCCGCCATTCAGGAGGCACTGGACGCCTACGAGTTCCGCCAGCTGTATCCCGAGGAGACACGGGCTGTGCCAGAAACGCAGGTGGCCATCCAGCATTCCCTGCCCAAACGAAAGCCTCAACCCCAACCCTCTGGACAGGATTGGTTTCCCCCCGTTCCTGGCGATCCCTCCGAGCGCGAGCGGAATCCGAACTGCCATCCCAGGCGGGTTCCACATCTGGGCGGCAATGACCTGCACAACAAATGTGCCGACCGGATTCCGCGGAACACCTTTTCCGGATGGGATGCACTCGTCGACGGCAAGAACTTCGATGGGCTTCAAGGCGCGACGCGCATGCTGTGGGAGGTCAAGACCAACGACATCGAGACCTACAGTCCGTTCGTTCGCCAGGCCGAGCTTCAGAAGCAGGTCGATGAGGCAAAACGTGAGCGCGCTCTCGCGGAAGCTTGCGGCTACCAGTTCTCCGATTGGCGTCCGTACTGAAGCCCACAAGAAGCTCCTCGAGGCTCTGCTGCCAGACTTCAACATCGTCCTCATGACGTGGTGCTGACATGACCGCCATGCACAACACCTTGACCGTGCGCATCCACGCGCCGGCCATGACAGGTGCCGACCATCGGCCCATGGAGATGGCCCTCGGAGTGGAACGCGCGCTTCCTGGCACACGCCTGGACTGGACGGTTTCCGATGAGCAGCAGCTCGTGAGGATTCCCCAACGAGACGCCTGGCTCGCCAAGGCCAGGAGCGGCGGCGGCTTTCAGCTTCTCTGCAACAATGATGAGAGTCGCCCCGTGACACTCTTCGGCGTGGATGGGCCTGAAAGGCTCGGGCCTGGGGGCCATGCGTTGCTCGAGGTCCACGCCGAACTGCCTCTCGAAGCATCCAGTCTCGCCACGGCCCTGCTGGAGAACGTCGCGGAAGCGGCTCATGGCTACTGGGGACATGCGACGCCATTCAACGCAGCCGTCCAGGTCTCACGGCAGGTCCGGGATCCGGTACGCAAGCCAGGCAGCCCTCCCCATGGACTTCCAGCGCTCAAACTCACAGAACAACTCCGTGCACCTGAAATCCCGCATTACCTCGGGTGGCTGAACTACTGGTCTGAAGCAGCCGCGCAGGCCATCGGTTTCCCGGACGCTGCTCGCGACGCGGAGCTGTTGTCTCGCTCACGGCGCACGCCTTCTGGTGGCTGGGTGGTCCAGCTCACCGAGGCCCCGCTCGATTACGACAACCCCGAGCACCTTGAAGCACTCCGGCGGGCCTATGAGCGCTTCCCCGCCATTGGTGGGCGCGACTCACGCTGAGCCCCGGACCTGCCTCCTGGAACGATGCCCGGGCCGACTTCTGTACACACCTCGTGTCCAGGAGGTCGCGCATGGCAAGCAAGGCGAAGCCCTCGGGCAATGGACACGGCAAGCAGGCGAAGCAGAAACCCAACATCCTGGTCATCTGGGGAGATGACATCGGCTTCTGGAACATCAGTGCCTACAACCAGGGGATGATGGGCTACCGCACGCCCAACATCGACCGCATCGCGAAGCAGGGCGCGATGATGACCGACTGCTACGGCCAGCAGAGCTGCACCGCGGGCCGCGCGGCGTTCATCACCGGTATGAATCCACTGCGCACGGGGCTCACCACCATTGGCATGCCCGGCGCCAAGTACGGCCTGCAGGACTCCGACCCCACCATCGCGGAGATGCTCAAGCCCCTGGGCTACACCTGCGGCCAGTTCGGCAAGAACCACCTGGGCGACTCCAATCCCTACCTGCCCACGAACCACGGCTTCGACGAGTTCTTCGGCAACCTCTACCACCTCAACGCGGAGAACGAGCCGGAGTGCCCGGACTACCCCAAGGACCCGTCCTTCAAGGCCCGCTTCGGGCCGCGCGGCGTGCTGCACAGCTGGGCCACGAACCGCAAGGACGTCACCGACGAGCCGCGCTGGGGCGTGGTGGGCAGCCAGCGCATCGAGGACACCGGCCCGCTCACCACGAAGCGCATGGAGACGGTGGACGGTGAGTTCCTGAAGGGGTCGCTGGACTTCATGGAGCGCGCCGTGAAGGACGGCAAGCCGTTCTTCGTCTGGCACAACACCACGCGCACGCACGTCTGGACGTTCCTCCAGAAGAAGTACCAGAACGCCACGGGCCACGGCCTCTACGCGGACGCGATGCGGGAGCTGGATGACATCGTCGGCGTGCTCCTGGACAAGCTGGAGGAGCTGGGCATCGCGGACAACACCCTGGTGGTCTTCTCCACCGACAACGGCGTGGAGAAGATGGGCTGGCCGGACGGCGGCAACAGCCCGTTCCGCGGCGAGAAGGGCTCGACGTGGGAGGGCGGCGTGCGGGTGCCGTGCGTGGTGCGCTGGCCGGGCGTGGTGGAGCCGGGGCGCGTCATCAACGACATCTTCGCGCACGAGGACTGGATGCCCACGATGGTGGCAGCGGCGGGTGGCCCCACGGACCTGGTGGAGAAGTGCAAGCACGGCCACAAGGTGGGGAACAAGACCTTCCGGGTCCACCTGGACGGGTATGACCAGAGCGGGCTCCTGGCCGGCACGGAGGAGGGCCGCCGGAACGAGTTCATCTACGTGCTCGACAGCGGCGACCTCGCGGCGGTCCGGTACAAGGACTGGAAGATCATCTTCAGCTACCAGGACGGCGAAGGCCCGGACATGTGGTTCAGCGGCAAGCGCTTCAATCCGGCGTGGCCCTACCTCATCAACCTGCGCTCGGATCCGTTCGAGTACGGCCCCCACTCCGGCCTGTACACGTCCTGGTACGGCCAGCGCATGTTCACGTTCGTCCCGGCGCAGATCCTGGTGAAGCAGTTCGCGGAGAGCCTCATCGAGTTCCTGCCCAGCCAGGCCCCGGGCAGCCTGAGCATCGGGCCGATGAAGGAGCGCGTGAAACAGCAGCTGGCGGAGGCGCGAAAGAAGAAGGCGGAGCCCAGCGTCGGCGACCAGGTCATGTCCCTGGCCAACGAGGTGGAGCACCTCATCCACCGCGTCCAGCAGTCGCACCAGTAGCCGTCCAGGCCGTCGGGCCGTGGAGCGCCCATTCCTCCACTGCCCGACACCCTTCCTGTTCCCCGGTGCGAGTGTCATTCCCCGCGCCGGGCCGGATGTTCTCCGTTGGAGGCTTCAAGCCATGCATCGGAATGACAGCCGTGACGCCGCTCCCGACGTGGAGTCCACGGACACCGCCGCGCGCCCCGGCCGTGCTCCGTTTCCAGACATGGTCTGGATTCCCGGCGGCACGTACTGGATGGGCTCCGACCATCACTATCCCGAAGAGGCCCCCGCGCATCAGGTGACCGTCTCCGGCTTCTGGATGGACCGCTTCACCGTGACGAACGAACAGTTCGCCCGCTTCGTCGAAGCCACCGGTTACGTCACCGTCGCCCAGCGCCCCCTCAATCCCGCGGACTATCCCGGCGCCACACCGGAGACGCTCGTCCCCGGCTCGCTCGTCTTCCAGAAGCCCCAAGGCCCCGTGGACCTGGGCAACGTGGCCAACTGGTGGGGCTATGTCCCCGACGCCTGCTGGAAGCACCCCGAAGGCCGCCGCTCCTCCGTGAAGCACCGCCGCGACCACCCCGTCGTCCACATCGCCTTCGAGGACGCGGCGTCCTATGCGGCCTGGGCCGGCAAGGACCTCCCCACCGAGGCGGAGTGGGAGCGCGCCGCTCGCGGCGGCCTGGACCGCAACGAGTTCTGCTGGGGCAATGACTTCACCCCCAACGGCGAACACCTGGCCAACACCTGGCAGGGCTACTTCCCGTGGCAGAACCTCCGCGAGGACGGCCACGAAGGCACCTGCCCCGTCGGCGCCTTCCCGCCCAATGGCTACGGCCTGCATGAGATGACCGGCAACGTCTGGGAATGGACCACCGACTGGTACCAGGCGCGCCACCAGGGCAACAAAGGCAAGGCGTGCTGCATCCCCGTCAACCCGCGCGGCCCCGCCACCGAGCACGGCAGCCAGGACCTGTTCACCTCCGCCATCACCATTCCCCGCCGCGTCCTCAAGGGCGGCAGCCACCTGTGCGCACCCAACTACTGCCGCCGCTACCGCCCCGCCGCGCGCTCGCCCCAGGCCGTGGACAGCGGCGCCAGCCACATCGGCTTTCGCTGCATCGTGCGCCCGTAGCCGCTACGCGCGGCCGGCGCTCGGAGGAACCGGCGAGCCCCGGTCCACGAAGTCGCGCGGAGGCACCACCACCGTGGCGAACACCAGCCCCAGCACCAGCTGGAGCGCCACCAGCAGCACGTTGAACAGCCGGGCGTCCTCCGCGCCCGCGCCGAGCAGCGCGACGATGGCCTCCGTGCCGATGAAGCCCGGCGTCAGCTGCAACATCCCCGGCATGATGACCGTCATGGGCATCCGGTCCCTCCCGCGTCCGTAGAGCAGCCCCGCCACGCCCAGCACGAACGCGGCCACCATCGGGCTGCCCCGGTCCCCGAGCAGCAGCTTCGCCACCGCCTGCGTCTCGTAGGCGAGCAGCACCCCGCCGACAATCCATGCCACGTCGCGCGGTCGCCCCGACATGCACACCGCCAGCGCCACCCCGCCCACCGCCATCAGGAAGAACGTCAGGAGTGGCGGCAGCGCGTGCGCCTCGAAATGCGGCGGCAGCGGCCATGCGAACTCCCAGAGCGTCCCCGCCGCCGCGATGCCCACGCCCAGCATCAGGAAGCGCAAGAGGCCGTACATGAGCCGGGGCAGGCCTGCCTCCACCGACTCCATGGCCAACTCCAGCGAGCCCAGCGTCACCACCGTCGCGGGCACCAGCAGCACCACCCCGCCGTACAGCGCCCGCACGATGTTGAAGGGCGGCAGGAGGAACGAGAACCCGAACGCCACCAGTGTCCCCAGGAACGCGGCGAGGAAGCCCTTCTGCAGATCCACTCGATGCGAGTTCAGCATGCCGAAGTGGATGCCCCCCACGATGACGCCCACGCAGAAGGCCACGAGCATCTCCCACCACACCCCGCCCACCCGCGCCGCCACCGCCGCGCCATAGACGCCGTAGGCCACGAACACGAGCCACTCGGGATAGGGCGCGTGCGTGGTCAGGATGCGGTCCAGCTCCGCGCGGGCCTCGGGCAGCCGCACGCGTCCTTCGGGGATGGCTTCCGCCAGCCGCAGGAGCGCCGCGGCCCGGCCCAGGTTCCAGTGCGGGTCGAAGGGCAGCCTCTCGAAGGACACGTGCGTGCTCCGCGGTGACACCACCTCCGTCATCGCCAGGCTCTGGAGCGTGAAGACCTCCACGTCCAGCCCCCACGCCTTCGCCGCCCGGCGCACGCGCGCCTCCACCAGCAGCGACGGCTGGTAGGCCAGGTGCAACGCCTTCGCCAGGTCCAGCAGGAAGGCGGAGGCCGCCTCCTCGTCCAACGCGCCGTCGTGCCTTGGCGTCATGGAGAGTCCGCCTTGGGGACTTCCTCCACGGCGCCCTTGCCGCTCGTGGCCTTCGAGTCCTTGAACGAGAAGCTGGCGCCCACCAGCAGCGTGGCCTGGAAGAAGTGGACGTCCTGGGTCCGCATGGGGGCGGACAGGCCCAGTTGCTGGAGCGTCTCCGCGAAGCGAGCGGTCTGCTTGCTTCCCCACGCCAGGTCGCCGCCCAACGTGAAGCGGGAACGGCCCAGCACGAAGTGGATGCCCGAGGCCAGGTGGTACAGGTCCCAGCCCCCGACCAGCGCGTTCGTCGCGTGCGTCTGATCCAACGCACTGAAGTCCGTGTGCCCGCTCAAATACACCCGCACCCGGTCCCCCAGCGCCTGCTCCACGCCCAGCGCCCCGTTGAGCAGCGGCTTGAGCGCGAAGGCGTAGTCCCCGTTGAGGACCTCGGTGGTGCCGCGCGGCACGATGGGCCCGGCGTCCACCAGGGTGATGGACGAGACGCGCGCGTAGCCCTCCAGGGACGCGTACACCGCGGTCGACTCGCCGAAGCTCCGGCTGACGCCGAGCGCCGCGGACCAGGAGTTGCGGAAGTGCGCCGGCAGGTCCTCCTGGAAGTCGAACACGGGCGCGGGCGCGTTCGTGTCCACCCCCTGGGAGAGGACGGCGCGCTCGAACCCCACCGAGCCCCGGCCCCAGAGCGACAGGCTCGGCGTCGTCACGGTGAGCCCCACGGCCCAGGGGCCGTGCTGGTAGCTGGCGCCCAGCTTCAACAGCACCCGCACGTGGTCGAACTCCAGGTCGCGGCCCAGGGTCGCCAGCAGCTGCTGTCCGGCGGCACCGGAGCCCTGCGCCTGCGTCTGGAAGCGCAGCTCGTGATGCCGGGTCGCGACGAACGGCGTCAGGCCCAGGCCCAGGTGCTCCGTGACGGGGTAGGCCCAGGAGAGGCCCGTCCAGAACTCGCTCACGGTCTGGTCCAGCCGCACGTCCGTGGACAGCGAGTCCAGGCCCTGCACGCCGGCCAGGTCCGTGCCCGGCCGCGTGCCACGCGACTGCAGGCTGTAGGAGAAGCCCTGGCGCGTGAGCAGCGAGTAGGCCATCCGGGACTTCCCCAGGAACCCGAAGCGCAGCGAGCCGGCGATCAACGACGGCAGCACGTCCACGTTGGAGTCGGACAGGTCCTTCCCCTGGCCCTGCCCGTCCTTCACCTTCAGGCGCGTGTATTCGTACACGCTGCCGGTGAGCTCCAGCTCCGGCGCCCCCAGGAGCGCGAGCGCGCCGGGGTTGTAATAGACGGCGCTGATGTCGTTCGGGTTGCCCACGAAGGCGCCGCCCAACAGCCACGCCCGGTTGCCGAACTGCCGCGTGGTGTAGTGCGCGTCCTGCGCCAGCGCCGGCACGGACAGCAGCAGTCCCAGCACCGCGCCCGTCACCGCGCCCACTCGGGCCTTGGATTGGATTGGCGTCATGGCGTCAGTGCACCTGTGGCGAGGAGACGGACTCGCCGCTCCAGGCGGTCCGCGCGTCGTCTCGCGATTCGAGGTAGGCGCGAACGGCCGCGCCCACGGTAGGAAAGAGCCGGTCCTCGCCAATCCGCGCGGCCAGTCCGGAGCGCTTCAACGTCCGGCGCATCGGCGCGCGCGCCTGGGCCACGGCGAAGACGAGGCCTTCGTCCGTGAGGTCGTGGCGCACCTTCTCCAGGCTCTCCGCCGCGGTGATGTCCAGGTCGAACACGCTGGACGCGTCCAGCACGAACCACCGCACCGGGTGGCGCGAGTCAGCCACCAGCCGGTGCACCTGTTCGCGCAGGAAGCGGGCGTTGGCGAAGAAGAGGGGCGCGTCGAAGCGGTAGACGACGAGTCCGGGAATCGTCTCCGCGTCCGCGTGGCCCTCCACGTCGTGCCAGCCGGGCATGCCCTCGCGCTCGCCCAGCACGGCGTCGTGCGGGTGCGCCGCGCGGCGGATGAGGTCCACCAGCGACAGCGCCACCGCGATGAGGATGCCATGGAGGATGCCCAGGAAGAGCACGCCCAGCATCGTCACCACCGCGAGCACCGCCTCCACCGGCCGCACGCGCCAGAGCCGGAGGATGGGCTTCACCTCCAGCAGGTACACCGCCGCGACGATGACGATGGCCCCCAGCGTCACCAGCGGCAGCTTCGACAGCAGTGGCGTGAGGAACAGCGAGAACAGCAGCACCACCCCGGCCGCGACCACGCTGACGAGCTGCGTGCGGCCCTTCATGGACGCGTTGACCGCCGTGCGCGAGTCGCTCCCCGTCACGGGGAAGCCCTGCGTGAGGCCGGTGAGCAGGTTGGCCGCCGCCTGACCGAAGAACTCCTGATGGGTGTCCAGCCGGTAGCCGAAGCGGTCCGCGTAGATGCGGCCCGCGAGCACGGAGCTGGCGTAGTTCACCAGCGCGAGGCTGAAGGCCGCGGGCAGGAGCGTGCGCACGTCGTCGAAGCGCAAGGAGGGCAGGCCGAAGGTGGGCGCCGCCGCGGCGATGGGCCCCACCACCTTCACGCCGCCGTGCTCCAGTTGGAACGCCCAGGTCACCAGCGTGGTGAGCACCACCATCACCAGCGGCGCGGGCCAGCGCGGCAGGAAGCGGCGCATGGCCACCAGCGCCGCGACGATGCCCAGCCCCAACACCAGCGTGGGCACGTGCGTGCGGCCCACGTTCGCCGCCACCTCATGCAGCTGCCCCGCGAACTCGTTCGACCTGCGCTCCAGCCCGAGCATCCGGGCCAGCTGGCTGCCGATGATGATGAGCGCCGCGCCGTTGACGTAGCCGATGAGGATGGGCCGCGACAGGAAGTCCGCCAGCGCCCCCGCGCGGCACAGTCCGCACAAGAAGCTCACGACGCCCACCATCAACGCCAGGAGCGCCGCCAGCGAAGCCAGCCGCTCCGGTCCTCCGCCCGCCACCACGGGGCCCAGCGCCGTCGCGGTGAGGATGGCCGCGCCCGCCTCCGGCCCCAGCATGAGGTGGCGCGACGGACCGAACAGCGCGTACGCCAGCATCGCGAAGACGCCCGCGTACAGCCCCGCCACGGGACGCACGCCGACAATCTGCGCGTAGGCCAGGCCCTGGGGAATGAGCATCGCGCCCACGGTGATCGCCGACAGGACGTCCGCGCGCAGCCACCGCCGCTCGTAGGTCCGCGCCTGCTCGACGCCCGGGAGGAAGCGGTCCAGGACATGAGCGGCCGTGGCCGTGGTGCGCTTCATGGCCCTTCCCCCCGTGTGCCTGGCCTCCCGAACGCAAGGAAGGGTGGAGGCCCCCGGGCCCCACGGCATCACCCACGGAGGTGCGTTGCGCGCATCGGCTTCACGACAGGAAGGGGCTCACGTGCCCGTGGAGGCCCGCCTGCCCGACGGCAGTGACGGCCCGCCGCCGCGCTCGGACGCCTGGTGGCGCTGGTTCCAGAGCAGGTACGGCACCATGGCCGCGGTGCGGATGAAGAGGTACAGCCCCATGACGCCCAGCAGGCTCTTCATGGGATAGGTGCTGCCGCCCAGGCAGAAGGCGAAGGCGGGGTTGCCGAAGACGGCGGAGATGGCCAGCGCCGTGCGGTCCCCGGGCCGGGGCCGGCCGGCGATGTGGCCCAGGGCCGTGGACCCCAGCGTCACCACCACCATCGCGATGAACACCCAGACGTGGAGGCGCTTCAACAGCGGGAAGCTGGCCACGACCAGCGCCAGCGCGGCCACGGCCACGGCGAAGGTGAAGTAGAGCTTCACCGGCTTGCGCAGCCGGTGCGCCCAGGCGGGCGCCACCTTCTGGATTCCGATGCCGAGCGCGAAGGGCATGAGGAACGGGAGGATGACCCGCTCCAGGAGCACCCCGTATGGCGGTGACTGGATGGCCAGGGGGAACAGTTGCTCCAGCAGCTTCAGGGACAGCGGCATCAGCACGATGGCGACGAGCGACAGGGTGATGGACAGCGCCAGGGCCAGCGGCAGGTTGCCCTTCTGCTGCGACACGACGTTGAGCGCCATGGGCAGCCCCGGGCAGAAGGCCATCAGCGCGATGACGCCCGCCGCGACAGGGGCGAGGGGCAGCACCTTCACCACGATGAGGGACAGCAGCGGTACACCGACGAGGCACACCCCCAGCCCTCGCGCGAACGCCGGCTGCTTCACGCCCTGGCCCAGGTCCGCCAGATGCCACGACAGGCCCTGCGACAATCCGAGCGCGATGATGAAGGTCGAAATCATCAGCCCGATGAAGGCATGCAAGGCGTCCATCACCGTCCCTCCTCCGGGAAGATGCGCTTCCAGTCCTGGCGCATGCTGACCACGGTCCAGCCGCCTTCATGCGCGGCCTTCAGGGAAGCGTCGTTCTTCTCCTGGTAGGCGAACTCGCGCTCCGCGTCGTCATGGTTGATGAGCAACGAGAAGCCGGGGCGCGGCTGCTCCTTCGTGTATTGGAGCATCTGGATGTCACCGCCCGACCGGACGTTGCCCGCGGCGAACACGGGCCTCCGCCCGATGTGCTGCTCGATTCCCACCGGCTTGCCGGCCTTGTCGTTGACGTGGTCCAGGCGGGCCTCGCGCCGCAGCACCGGGTGGCCGTTCCCCTCGTCGAACTTCTCCTTGAGGTCGCTGCCGATGACCTGCTGGGGCGGGATGCCGTAGGTGTCCTCGGAGACGACGCGCATGAAGTCGGTGCCGCCGCCCGAGGAGATCCACGTCTGGAAGCCATTGGCGCGCAGGTACCGGAGCAGCTCCAGCATGGGCGCGTAGGCAAGCTGCGTGTACGGCACGCCCAGCTTCGGGTGGCGCGCGGTCTGGAAGAAGGCGCGGGCCTCGCGGGCGAGCTCATCCGGCGTCTTGCCCGCGTGGGTGGCGGCGACCAGCGCCATCAACTGGGGCTCCTCCATGGAGGACAGCAGGGCCACGTCTCCTTCCAGCACGGCCTTGAAGGGCTGCCGCTTCGCGAGCGACGCGTCCTCCTTCACGGCCGCCTTGACCTGCTCCAGCAGGAAGGCGCCCTGCACGACAGGCTTCTCCTGCCAGAGCGTGCCGTCGTTGTCGAAGGTGGCGATGCGCTCCTCCGGGGGGATGTAGCCGGGGCCGTCCTCGGTGGTGGCGCGGGTGACGAAGTCGATGATGGACTGTTTCACCGGGCCGTCATTCCAGGACGGCAGCGGATCCGCCGCCAGTGCCTGGAGGGGGATGGCGAGCAGCAACGCCAGCGCCCACGGCAGGCAGGCCGGGCCCTTCCTCGTGCGTCGCATCTCGGTCGCCTCCTGTCCGGTGCAATCCCAGACATGAGGTTGGGAACGCGGGGGTCACTCCACAACGCGGCGTGGAGGGCGCGAGAGGAGGGCCCGCTGAGCCCGGCCGTCAGAGAGGAGGCGACGTCTGGCGGAGGGGGAAACGGCGCGGCACAGGCCCCCCATGAGTCCGAGCAGCAAGCAACGCGTTCGGACTCCCGCCATCACGTCCTCCCCCGCCTGTGCCGCGCCCGGGGATGAAGCTGGTGAGGAAGTGGAGGAGGTCGCCACGGAACGCGGGTCGCACGGGGATGTCCGCTGACGCGGCGGGGTGCCTGCTGTCACACGAGCTCGCGACGGCGCAGGGCTCGCCACTCCGCGGCGGCAAGGACGATGAGCACGAGCACCAGCAGCAGGAACGAGCCGCGCCACCGCGCGCCGGGAATGCCGGCCACGTTGACGCCCAGCAGGCCGGTGATGAAGGACAGGGGCAGGAAGACGCCGGAGATGATGGTGAGCATGTAGAGGATGCGCTGGCTGCGGGCGTCCAGCCGGGCCTTGACGTCTTCGTGGAGGATGCGGGCACGCTCCACCAGGGCATCCATCTCCTTGAGGGCGCCACCGGCCCGCTCGGCCATCTGGCGCAGCTCCCGTTCCTGGGCGCGCACCCACTCCACGGAGAGCAGGCTGACGCGCAGGATGGCGTCCCGGACCAGGGAGACGAAGCGGCGCTGTTCCACGAGGGTGCGGCGCAGCCGGCGCAGGTCCGTCGGTACGTCGCCGGAGTCCTCGCGGCGCGCCTCGAAGCGGGTCTCCAGGCCCGACAGCGCGTCATCCAGTTCGGTGGCGCGCAGCGACGCAGTGGAGAGCGCGGTGGTGGCGAAGGCGAGGAAGAGGTCCGTCCCACGAGGCCCCCGGCCATGGGCGAGCTGCTCACGGACGGCCACGATGGCGGGCTGATTCGTGGGCGCCACGGTGACACAGCGGTCCGCCGTCATCCAGGCGCGCAACTGGCGCGGGAACGCCATGTTGGTTGGCGCCGGATCCGGGTGCAGCAGGAGCAGGACGAGCTCGTTCTCGTTGAGCACGTCGATGCGCACGCGGCCCGTGTCGGCCAGGAGTGGTTCACGCACCTGGGGAGGCAGGTGGAAGACGGCCTCCAGCACGCGGGGAAGGTCCGGCAGGTCCGGAGGCAGGTGGACCCAGAGCATGCCGTCCGAAGCCCGCCAGCGCCGCGTCTCCTCCAGGGAGAGCGAGCGTGCACCACCGCTGCCATCCAGGAGCAACGCGAAGGCGTTCTCGAACCCGTCCATGGAAGGAAGGTGGCGAGGGATTGGACAGGGACCAAGGTCCCGGGCAGCGCAACAACCTGGCGCCCGCTCACGCAACCCATCCGGACATTCTCGATGGCTTGCAGCCCGAAGTCACACTCCGCCGCGAAGAGTCGGGCCTCACGCGTGGCGCCAACGAGACGACAGCACCGTCAACGCGATGAGCGCACCGCCCGCGCCAGCAAGCACCCTCAGGGGTCGTCGCAGTTGCTCCCCCAGGGCCTCCAGCGCTCCGGCCGTGACCTCCCGGCTCGTGCGCCGCAAGAGGTCCTGGTGGCGTGGAGCCTGCCGCCAGCGGAGTTCCTCCTGCGTGAGCGCGCTCCCCGCGCCCTGCACGGTCGCCGCCGCGGTGCGCTCGGCGAGCTTCGCCAGGGATGCGCCCAGCGCCTCCGCGGATGCCTTCGGATTCGTCGCCAGCTCCTCTTGGAGGCCCGCCGCCAGCCCCCGCACCACCCCCTGCCCTGCCTGCTCCACCAACCCCAACAGCCAGGCGGAGTCCTCGCGCAGCGTGGACTCGACGCCCATCACCAGCCCCCGGCCCACCTTCGAGGCCACCTCCTCTCCCAATGGCACCACGCCGCGCGCGTCCTCCAGGATGGCCGGCAGGGACTCATGCAGCTGCTCCGTGGCCGCCTTCACCACGCCCCGGGCCATCACCTGGGCGCGCTCGCCCGGCGTGCGAATCTCATCCGTGCGGGAATGGGCGAACGTCACCACTTCGTCGAAGAGGTGGTTGAGCCTCACCAGGAAGCCGTGGAGCGGCAGCCCCCCTTCGTTCCACTCCCGCTCCAACGCCTTCAGCGCCCCCTCCATGGCCGCACCCGCCAGCACCTCGGTCGTCCCCGCCGACGCTCCAGGTTCACGCTCGGCGGCTTCGTGCGCCATGCGGCTCAGCACCGTGAGCAGGTCCTGGAGCAAGGTGTGCAACTGACCGTGGCCGTCAGGGACCTCCTCGCGGAGCCCGTCCGCCGTGCCTCGCACCACGCCGGTCGCGATCTCGGTCGCCACCATGCGCTGCAGCGACAACGTCAGGTTGCGCAGCGCCTCGATGGGTCCCGAGCGGTCCGCGATTCCCATCTGCACACCTGTCCTTCCAGCGGGGGTTCCCCAGGAGGATGAGAACCCCGCCGCCCCCGGGCAATGCCATCCAGCCAAGCCCTCCGCCCGCCACGCCGCCCCCCTTCTGCTTGTCCAACGCCCGCCACGTCCCCATCCCTACGCCCAACCACGAACACCGGAGCGTGCCGGCATGGCGACGAAGCCCGCGAAGAAGAAGCAGCCCAACATCCTGGTCATCTTCGGAGACGACATCGGCTACTGGAACCTCAGCGCCTACAACCTGGGCGTCATGGGCTACCGCACGCCGAACATCGACCGCATCGCGAAGGAGGGCGCGCTCTTCACCGACTACTACGCCCAGCAGAGCTGCACCGCCGGCCGCGCGGCCTTCATCACCGGCCAGTGCCCCTTCCGCACGGGCCTCACCAAGGTCGGCATGCCGGGCGCGAAGGTCGGCCTCCAGCCGGAGGACCCCACCATCGCGGACCTGGTGAAGCCGCTGGGCTACCGCACCGGCCAGTTCGGCAAGAACCACCTGGGCGACCGCGACGAGTTCCTGCCCACCGTGCACGGCTTCGACGAGTTCTTCGGCAACCTCTACCACCTCAACGCGGAGGAGGAGCCGGAGAACGTGGACTACCCCAAGGACCCCGCGTTCCGGCAGCACTTCGGCCCGCGCGGCGTGCTCAAGAGCAAGGCGGACGGCAAGGGCGGCCAGACCGTGCAGGACACCGGGCCGCTGACGAAGAAGCGCATGGAGACCGTGGACGAGGAGTTCCTGGCCGCGACCCTGGACTTCATCGACCGCACGCAGCAGGAGCAGAAGCCCTTCTTCATCTGGTTCAACACCACCCGCATGCACATCCACACGCACCTGAAGAAGGAGTCCCAGGGCAAGACGGGCATCGGGCTCTTCCCGGACGGCATGGTGGAGCACGACGGCCACGTGGGGCGGCTACTGGACAAGCTGGACCAGCTGGGCATCGCGGACGACACCATCGTCATCTACACCACCGACAACGGCGCGATGTCGAGCATGTGGCCGGACGGCGGCGTGACGCCGTTCCGCGGCGAGAAGGACACCAACTGGGAGGGCGCGTTCCGGGCCCCGTGCGTCGTGCGCTGGCCCGGCGTCGTGAAGCCCGGCACGCAGTTCAACGAGCTGTTCTCCTCCGAGGACTGGCTGCCCACGCTGGTCGCCGCCGCGGGCGAGCCAGACATCGTGCAGAAGCTGCTCGACGGCCATGACGCGGGCGACAAGCACTTCAAGGTCCATCTGGATGGCTATGACCAGACGGCGCTGCTGTCCGGCCAGTCCCAGGAGTCCAAGCGAGAGGAATTCTACTACTTCGGCGACGACGGCGAGCTGGTCGCCATGCGCTACAAGCGCTTCAAGCTCGTCTTCGAGGAGCAGAACGCCAGGGGCATCGAGGTGTGGTCGCAGCCCTTCACCACCCGCCGCGTCCCGCTCATCTTCGACCTGCGCGCGGATCCGCTGGAGCGCTCCGAGGACTCCGTCGGCTACTTCTCCTGGATGGTCGACCGCGCCTTCGTCTTCGTCCCCGCGCAGGCCATGGTGGGCCGGTTCCTGGCCACCTTCCGGGAGTTCCCGTCGCGCCAGCACCCGTCCAGCTTCTCCATCGACCAGGTGATGGCGACGATGGAGAACGGCGCCACCCCCGTCCACTGAGGGCCGCTCGCGGCGCGGAGGCGGCAGCTACGCCTTCGCGCCGCAATGGGCGGTGTTTCCAATCCACCTTCGCCAGGAAACACGCCTTGTGCGTCCCGGGAGTATGAGTCATCCAGGGTCCCTTCCCGGAACCTCGCGACATGACCGTCTCCCCTTCCCCGGACGTGCAGGACGCAGCCCCTCGCAACAGGCGCTGGCGCCGCGTCGCCCTGTGGGCCCTGGTGGCGGTGGCGGTGCTGGAGGTCGCCCTCAACGTCGCGCTCAACACGGGCGTCACCCAGGCCATCATGGGCCGCGCGACGGACCGCACGCATTTGACGTGGCAGCGCGCGTGGTGGCTGTGGCCCGTGGGCCGGCTCCACCTGAAGGGCTTCACCCTCACCCAGCAGGACTCGGACGTCTGGTGGAAGGTGGAGGTGGACGCGCTGGAGGCGGGCATGTCGCTCACGGGCCTCTTGCGCAAGCGCGTGGACGTGGACGGCATCGACGGGCACGGCGCCCGCTTCCACCTGGAGCCGTCCGGCGCGCCCGAAGAACCGTCCAACCCGAACAGCAAGCCCTGGGTCATCCACCTGAAGGACGTCACGCTGCACGAGGTGCGCGAGCTGGACTTCAGCCGCGTGCGCTTCGCGGGCTCACTGGACGTCACCGGCACGCTGAACCTCCAGTCCCGGGAACGGCTCCAGGTGGACCTGCCGTCGGTGCGCGTGGCCGAGGGCTTCATCGAAGTGGACGGCACACGCGTGGCGCGGCTGGAGTCGCTCGACTCGCGCGCCCGGCTCGACGCGCCCTTCCGGGCCGGCAAGGGCTACGACCTCACCCAGGCCCTGGGCGGCCAGGTGAAGACGCGCATCGACGTGCTGCCCCTGGATTGGATCAACGACCTGCTGGGCGCGAGCGCCCCCGTGTCGCTGCGCGGCGGCGCGGGACGGGTGGACCTGGACGTGCGCATGGAGCGCAACACGCTGGCGCCGGGCAGCCAGCTCAAGGCCTCCGGTGAAGCGCTGGACCTGCGCGCCGGCCCCATGAGAGCGCAGGCTCCGTGGAGCCTCCAGGCGTCCATGGATCCGGAGCCGAAGGGACAGCCGTCAGGCTCGCTGCGGTTGGCCTTCGAGCCCGTGCACATGTCAGGCCCCAAGGGCTACGACCTGGACATACCGGAGGTCGCCCTCACCGTGCAGGCCCGGCGGCGGGAAGGTCAGCCCGGCCTGGAGCTGCAGCCCGAGCTGCTCGTGGCAAAGAGCAAGCCCCTGGACCTGCGCGTGCTCAATCCGTGGCTGGGGCAGACGCTCGAAATCGACTCCGGCCATGTGACGGTGCGCAGCGAGGACCCCTCCAAGGGCAAGGGCACGAGGGCGCGCAATGCGCTGGAGCTGCGCATGGACACGGACCTCATCTCCGGACGCATGGGGCCCAACAAGGTCCTCCTGCGCGCGGAGGTGGAGGTGGATGCGCGTCACCTGTCCTGGGACATGACGGAGCTGGGCCTGAGCGGGACGACGCTGCGGCTGAGAGACGTGTCCTCCAACGGCAACGTGCCCATCCGTGCCTGGAGCGGGAACTTCACCCTGCCGCGCGCCAGCCTCTCCCTGTCCCCCACGGTGCTGAAGGCGCGCTTCGCAAGCCAGCTCACCGACACGCAGCCCATCGTCGCGCTCATCACTTCGTCCAAGAAGCTGCCCGGCTTCCTCACGTCCCTGCTCAACATCCCGAAGGTGGAGGTGACGGGGCAGGTGCAGATCGACGAGCGCGGGCTCCAGCTGCGCGAGCTGAAGGCGAAGGGCGAGAGCTTCTCGCTGGAAGGCCACCTGGACCTGGTGCAGGGCAACATCACGGGCGCCCTGCTGGCGTCGCTGGGCGCGGTGACGGGCGGCATCGAGCTGCGGCCCGGCGGCAAGCACGACCTGCACCTGCTGAAGGCGACGGAGTGGTACAAGAGCCAGCCGGTGCCGCCGTTCCGCTGACGCCTCCTCACTGGGGAGGATGGGCCTCGGAGCCGGCCGGCCTGACGTAGGCCGCCACCGCGCCCAGCAGCACGTCCAGGTCCACCGGCTTCTCCAGGAAGCCGTCCACGCCCAGGGCGTTCATCGCCCGAGCGCCCGCGTCCTGCGCGTACAGGACGATGACCGGGATGGAGGCGAGCGCCGGGTCCTCCAGCTGCCTCAAGCGGAACGACCAGGCGTTCATTCCCGGCATCATCAAATCCAACAGGATGAGCGCCGGGCGCAGGCCTTGATTCAGCAGGCGCAGCGCCTCGAAGCCGTTGCGCGCCAGCGCCACCTCGTGCCCGTCCAGTTCCAGCGCTTCCTTGTAGGCCCGGAGCAGGTCCAGGTCGTCGTCCACCACCAGGATGCAGTTCCACCAGGGCATGCGTCGCACACTCCCGAAGAGTCCCTTTCCCTCCAGGGTGTCAACGCGTTGGCGGCAGCACCTCGTCCCGCGGTGGGGGGAAGGTGTTTTGCGTGCCCTCGGACGCGCAACCGTGCGACAAGGCGGGCCGCTGCGACACCCTTCGGAGGACGGCATGGCGGAGATGACCTACCGGACGGCGCTGGTGACTGGCGCCTCGAGCGGCCTGGGACGTGGACTGGCCCTGTGGCTGGCGAAGCACGGCGTGCGCGTCTTCGCGACGGGCCGGCGGCTGAGCCACCTGCAGGCCCTCGCCGCGGAGGCGCAGGCCGCGGGCGCCGCGGTGGAGCCCGTCGTCATGGACGTCAGCGCCGTGGAGCCCTCCCAGGAGCGCATCCGCGCCATCGACGCGGAGTGCGGCGGGCTGGACCTGGTGGTGGCCAACGCCGGCATTGGCGGCCCCACGCACGGCAAGCGCATGGACTGGGAGCGCACCCGCTCCATCATCGACACCAACGTCACCGGCGCCGCCGCCACGCTGTGCGCGGTGCTGCCGCAGATGGTGGAGCGCCGCCGGGGCCACGTCGTCGGCGTGTCCAGCCTCGCGGGGATGCGGGGGCTCGCGGGCCACGCCGCCTACTCCGCGTCCAAGGCCTTCGTCGCCACCTTCCTGGAGAGCCTGCGCGTGGACCTGAAGGGCACCGGCGTCCAGGTGACGTGCGTCTACCCGGGCTTCGTGAAGAGCGAGCTCACCGCGAAGAACACCTTCCCCATGCCCTTCCTCATGGAGACCGAGGACGCGGTGGAGCGCATGGGCCGCGCCATCTTCGCGGGCGCCGCGGAGGTGAGCTTCCCCTGGCAGCTGGCCGCGCCCATGCGCGTCCTGAAGGTCATGCCCAATCCGCTGTTCGACGCCACCGCGCGCCGGTTGAAGTGAGAGGAGGCCCGCCCATGACGACCCCGTCCTTCGCACAGCGCTTCGCGAAGCTCGCCGACGAGCGCTCCCCCTTCTGCCTGGGCCTGGACCCGTCCCGCGACGTGCTCGCCCGCTGGAACCTGCCGGACACGACGCAGGGCCTGTCCGACTTCTGCGACCGGCTGGCCGACGCGGCCGGCGAGACGCTCGCGGTGGTGAAGCCCCAGAGCGCCTTCTTCGAGCGCCACGGCCCCGAAGGGCTCGTCGTGCTCCAGCGCGTCCTCCAGCGCTTCCGCGCCGCGGGCACCCTCACGCTGCTGGACGTGAAGCGCGGCGACATCGGGTCCACCATGGACGCCTACGCGGAATCGCTGTTCGGCAGGGGCAGCGCGTACGACGTGGACGCCGCCACCTTCACCGCGTACCTGGGCCTGGGCGCGCTCGCGAAGACGGTGGAGCGCGCGCGGGCCCACGGGGCCTGCGCCTTCGTGGTGGTGCGCTCGTCCAACCCGGAAGGCGTGCCCGTGCAGAACGCGGTGGGCGGCGACGGCCGCACCGTGGCCCAGGCCGTGGCGGACGGCCTGCGCGAGCTGAACGAGAAGGCCGGCCCCGGCGTGCTGCCCGCGGGCGCGGTGATGGGCGCCACGCTGCCTCCAGCAGACCGCGACGTGGTGGAGCGGCTGGGAAACGCGCTGCTGCTCACGCCGGGCATCGGCTCGCAGGGCGCGGGCTTCTCTGACCTGCCCAAGCTCTTCTCTGGTCGCGAGCGGCAGGTGCTGCCCACCGCCGCGCGCTCCGTGCTGGAGGCCGGTCCGGACGTGGCCGCGCTGAAGAAGGCCCTGGAAGCACATCAGGCGCCCTCGCGTGCGTTCCGCGAAGGCGCCTGAAGGGCACTGCGTTCGAGATGCGGCGCTAAGGGCTACTGCGCGCCCATCATGAACTGGTCCACGCCGACCTGGTTCTTGTCGGGCACGGCTTCCTTCGGCTCCGTGCCCTTCTTGAAGAACATCAGCTCCGCGCCCTTGGCTCCGGGGCTGGACACCTTGCCCGTCTTCTTGTCGATGTAGAGCCGCGCCAGCTGCATGGACTGCCAGGGGTAGAACTCCGACTGCGGCCGGCCCTCCAGCGCGCGCTTCATGTAGTTGAGCCAGATGGGCAGCGCCGCGCGGCCACCCGTCTCGTAGCGGCCCAGCGGGTGCGGGTTCAGGTCGTAGCCCACCCACGCCACCGTCACCAGGTCCTTGGTGTAGGCCGCGAACCACGCGTCGAAGGAGTCGTTCGTCGTGCCCGTCTTGCCCGCCGCCGGCTTGCCCAGCTTCTGCGCGGGACCGCCGGTGCCCTGGAGCACCACGCCGCGCAACAGGTGCGTGAGGATGAAGCCCGTCTCCGCGCTCATCACCTGCTCGCCCGGCTCGAAGAGGCGCGCGTAGCCCGCGGCCACGCGGTCCTGCAGCGGGGCCCACGCGTCGTCGAATGCCGTGTGGTCCTCCAGCGTGCGGCCGAAGCGGTCCTCCACCTTGCGGATGAAGTACGTGGGCTTCTTGCGGCCGTAGCGGTTGAAGGTCGCGTACGCGGAAGCCAGGTCGAACGGGTACACGCAGGACGACCCCAGCGCCGCGGAGAAGTCCATGTTCATGGGCGTCGTCAGGCCCAGCTTCTTGGACCAATCCGCCATGTTGTGCACGCCCACCGCGCCGAACGTCTTCACCGCGGGGATGTTCATGGAGTTCACCAGCGCCGTGCGCAGCAGCACGTCACCCACGAACTCCTCGCTGTAGTTGGCCGGCTTCCACGACACCTTGTTGTCCGGGTCGTGCTCCACGATGGGCGAGTCCACGATGACGGTGGCCTCCGTCCAGTTCAGCTGCTCCAGCGCCGCCGAGTACACGAACGGCTTGAAGGACGAACCGGGCTGACGGCACGCCTGGAACGCGCGGTTGAACTCGTTGTCGTCGAAGTCGTAGCCGCCCACCATCGCGGTGAGGTACTGGCGATGCGGATCGATGGAGACCAGCGCGCTCTGCGCCTCCGGCGTCTGCTCCAGCCGGAAGAGCTTCACGCCCTCCTCGGGGATGTCCTCCGCCAGCTTCTTGTCCCACTGCTCCTTGTCGTCCGTGAGCTCCTTCTTCACCACGTGACGAAGGACGACGACGTCCCCCACCGCCACGGCCTTCTTGACGGAGGTGATCATGCTCGCCGGGTAGTAGCTCTCCGGGTTCACCTTGCGCGCCCAACGCATGCCCAACAGCGGCAGCCGGCCCTGGTGCGGCCCCACCTGCACGTCGGAGCCCTTGCCGTCGTCGTCGATGCGGGTGACGACGCCCACGTAGAGGCGGTTCTCGACGAGTTCCTCCTTGCCCATGGCCTTCTTCGCCTTGGCGATGAAGGCGCTGCGCTCGGCCTCGGTGGCCAGCTGCATCACCGGGCCGCGCCAGCCCTGGCGCTTGTCCACGGACATCAGGCCGTCCAGCACGGAGTCCTGCGCCGCGCGCTGCCGCTCGCTGTCCATGGTGGTGAAGACCTTGAGGCCTTCCTTCAGCAGCACCGGGTTGCCGTAGCGGTCCACGATGTCCTTGCGCACCTGCTCCACGAAGTACGGGGCGAACTCGTGGAAGACGTCCTCCACCGGGTACACCTTCACCGGCTCCGCGTTGGCCTGGTCATGCTCGGCCTTCGAAATCATGCCCTCCGTCAGCATGCGGCCCAGCACGTACGAGCGGCGCTTCTTCGCGGCCTCCGGACGCAGGAAGGGCGAGTAGCGGCTGGGCGCCTGGGGCAGGCCCGCGATGAGCGTCATCTCCCCCAGCGTCAGGTCGCGCACGTCCTTGCGGTAGTAGTTCTCCGCCGCGCTCTGCACGCCGTAGCTGTGGTGCCCGAGGAAGACGTTGTTCAGGTAGAGATACAGGATCTCTTCCTTCGTCAGCGCCTGCTCCAGCCGGAAGGCGAGGATGGCCTCGCGGATCTTGCGCTTGGGCGTCTTCGCGGTGGCTTCCTTGTAGCCCTCCGCGGAGATGAGGACCGCCTTCGCGGTCTGCTGCGTGAGCGTGGAGCCGCCCTGCACGCCGCCAGCGCGCAGGCCCAGCTTCGTCATCACCGTCTTGGAGACTGCGCGCGTGGTGCCCAGCACGTCCACGCCGAAGTGGTCGAAGAAGCTGGAGTCCTCGCTGGCGATGAACGCCTGGACGAGCCGCTTGGGGATGCGCTCGTAGGGCACCACCTTGCGCCGCTCGTTGTAGAACTCGCCCGCGAGCACCGCGTCGTCGGTGTAGACCTCCGTGACGATGGGCGGCCAGTACTCGTCCACCTTCGGGATGGCGGGCAGCCCGTCGGAGAAGACGTAGTAGGCACCCACGACGGCGAGCACGCCCGCGGTGGCGCCCATGAGGCCCAGCACGGCGACGAGCTTCATCAAGCGCACGAGGATGTTGCGCTTGGGCGGAACGCCGTCGAGCACCAGCTTGGAGCGGCTGCGGTCAATCTTCGGGTCGGCCATGCGTGTTTGTGTCGAGTCCTGGGCTCAAGGCTTAGAGGAGCGCCGCCCGCTTCAGCACGTCCTTCAATTCGGATGGCATGGGGGTCTCCACGACGACCTTCCTGTCATCCTCGGGGTGCGGAAATTCGATGCGCTCGGCGTGCAGGAACAGACGTTTGAGCCCCCAGCGCGCCCGCACGTCGCGGTTGAAGGCGAAGTCTCCGTACTTCTTGTCACCCGCCACCGGGTGGCCCACGGCGACCAGGTGCCTTCTTATCTGATGCGTGCGCCCGGTCTCGATGGTGCAGGAGAGGAGGGCTGCCTCGCTCGACTGGCGCACGACCTTCCAGCGGGTGACGGCCTCCTGCATGTTCACTCCCCGACGGGCCTTGGATTCGGCCGTCTGCTGGTGCTCGGCGAGCGGCAGGTCGATGACCCCGGAATCCTTGGGCATCTTTCCCTTCACCAGGGTCAGGTAGCGCTTCTTCGGGTGGCCGTGGGTGAAGATTTCCGTGAAATGCACCATCGCCGGGCGGCGCTTGGCCACCAGGATGACGCCGGAGGTCTCCCGGTCCAGGCGGTGGGCGGGTGAGGCGGTGAAGTCGTTGCGGGTCGCCTTGGGGCCCAGGTAGGCCCGGACGTAGTCCACCAGGGTGCCCCCGGTGATGCCGCTGCCGGTATGGACGGCCATTCCGCTGGGCTTGTCCACGGCCATGAGCCAGTCGTCTTCCATCAGGATGACCAGCCGGGAGGGGTCCACCGGTGGCGGCGGGGGGGGCGGACGGTCCGATTTCGGACGCTCCGCGAGGGTGAGCTGCTCTTCGGTGCCGCGGATGGTGAGCACGTCTCCTTCGACAAGCAACTGCTCTGGCTGCGCGCGCTTGCCGTTCACTCGCACCTTCTTGGTGCGGATCATCTTGAAGAGGTGGCTGACGGGGACGTTGGGCATCCGCTTGCGCAGGTGCTTGTCCAGCCGCATCCCGACGGTGTCGGCTTCGATTCGGTACTCGATCATTTGTGCTGGCGCCTGGACCAGAGCACACGAATAATTCGGGGTCCATGCCGAAAGCCCCAACTATCGAGAAGCTGCTCCAGAACGGTTCCGCCGAATGGAACAAGCTGCGCAAGTCCGGCCAGGCGCCCACCGGCCAGACGGGCGCCACGTTCACGCAGCTGTTCTCCGCCAACGCCGACCTCTCCGGACTGGAGCTGGTGGGTTCCGAGTGGGAGCGCTGTGACCTGTCGAAGATGAACTTCCGGGACACGGACCTCACCAACGCCTACTTCCACGGGGGCCGTCTCCAGGACTGCGACTTCCGCGGCGCCAACCTGGAAGGCTGTGTCTTCGAAAAGCTCAAGCTCCTGCGCTGTGACTTCACGGGCGCCAAGGGTCTGGAAGACCTGGAGATGGACGACGTGGACATGGACCGCGTGACGGGCCTGGACGGCGAGGAAGCCCCGCCGCCGCCGCCCCCGCCGGTGCAGGGCATCACGGCGTTCACCCGTGAGCAGCGCGAGAAGATGCTCGGCCAGACGCACGCGGGCGGCGCGATGGACGGCGCGGCGTCCCCGCACCCGGACGAGCTGCCCCCGTTCCGGCCGCAGGATCCGCCGGGCTCGCTCTTCTTCCGCGCCCTCAAGCGCGTGGGCGCGCCCCCGCTCTGGGTGCTGGACGTGCCGGGCCTGCGTCCGCTCCTGCCCCAGCGGCTGCCCCCGGGCAGCTCCCTGGAGACGCTCTACCGCGAGGCGGTGAAGACGCGGCTGGAGAACAAGAAGCCCGCGGCGGACCCCGGCGCGGTGGAGCGCGCGCAGAAGGCGCTGCGCATGGGCGGCAAGGAGGCCAACGTCGCGGCGGTGTACCTGCGCGAGGTGGGCGTGCTGCCCCTGTTCCGCTTCGCCGCGGCGAAGCAGCTCAAGGCGGAGCTGCGCACCGAGGTGGAGGTGGACGACCTCACGGGCTCCGTGGATCCCCGCACCACGGGGGCGCTGCTGGAGCTGCGCCTGACGCACGAGGTGGTGGAGCACCTGCACGAGGTGCGTCGCCGGCTGGCGGCCGCGCAGCTGTACACGTCGCTGCTGGAGGCGGGCTTCAACCCGGAGAACAACTGGGACGAGGCGCTGGAGTCGGCGGACGCGTCGCTGGAGCTGGCGAACGCGGCCACGGGCGAGGACCGGCAGGCGCTCCTGGAGGGCTTCCAGGTGTTCGCGGCCCTGCCGGAGGAGGCGCGGCTGCGCCGCCTGGCGTACCTGGCGGAGTCCGTGTCCAACCTGGAGCTGCTCAGCCGGCTGCCGGAGGGCATGGAGCCGCAGTGGCTGTCCGGCCCGGAGGTGCGCGAGTGCCACGAGCGCGAGATGACCTACGTGCAGTCGCTCAAGGCACAGGACATCCCGGCGAAGGTGCCGGCGCTGGGCAAGGCGGAGCTGGGCGTGCCCGAGGGCGAGGTGCCCGAGGAGAGCGACGACGACCTGTTCGTGCACGTGCGGTGCGACGTGTGCGGCAAGGAGAAGCTCATCGTCCAGTCGCCGGAGGCGTAGTGCCCCGCCTCCCGCGGCGCGGGAGCTGAAGCAGTGGAGGCCCGGCCGGAGCGCCCCTGTGCGCATCCCGCCGGGCCTTTTCATGTCGTGCGCCGCCTGTGTGCAGGAAGCCCTTCCGCTCTCATCCCCAGGGGAGGCGTTCATCCCGCACCCGGCTCCCTACCTTCAGGGCACGCGGCGTGGCACCGCGAGCGAGGGTGCGGCGGGCGGGATATGGGGCGAGCCAGGCGCGGACGGGGGCACGGCGGAGCGGGAAGTCCGTGGCCTCCGCGTGGCGCGCTGTTCGCCTGCGCACTGCTGCTGGGCGGGCCTGCCTTCGCCCAGGCGGAGCGGTGCGAGGACGTCCCTCCACCTCCCGCTGACGCTCCCGAGCGGGCCGGGCCGCCAGCGGATGCCCCGCTGAACGAGGAGGCTGTCCGCGAGGATGCGTCCCGGGGGGAGGTCCACCCGTGGCTGGCGGTGGGGGAGATCACCGCCATCAACCTGTTCGTCTGGACGTGGGACCGGGTCCTCGCGAACGCGGAGTGGGCGCGGGTGGGCCCGGACTCGTGGAAGGAGAACCTGCGCACGGGCTTCGTCTGGGACGCGGACGGCTTTCTCACCAACCAGTTCGCGCATCCGTACCACGGCAGCCTCTATTTCACGGCCGCGCGCGACAACGGCGTGCCCTACCTGGCCACCCTGCCCTTCACGCTGTTTGGCAGCGCGCAGTGGGAGCTGTTCGCGGAGAACGAGCCGCCCTCCGTCAATGACCTCCTCAACACGTCCGTGGGCGGCATGGCCATGGGCGAGGCGCTCTACCGGCTGTCCTCGCTGGTGCTGGATACGGAGGCCCGGGGCGGCGAGCGCTTCGTGCGCGAGCTCACCGCCGCCGCCATGAGCCCCGTGCGCGGCTTCAACCGCGTGGTGCGCGGCGACGTGACACGCCAGGAACCCACGCCCACGGAGTGGAGGCCCCGCGACCTGTCCATCTGGGGGACCGTGGGCTACCTCAAGCTGGGCGACGGCCAGCCCCTGCCCTGGGGCGAGGACCAGTTCTTCATCCAGCTCGCCATGCGGTACGGCGACATGTACCAGGGCCCCCTCCACCGCCCCTTCGACGCCTTCGACGCGCGCGTCCAGTTCACCACCGCCGAGAGCAGCCTCATCAGCCACTCGAAGCTCCAGGGGTTGATCGCCAAGTCATCCCTCTTGAGCACGGAGAAGGACGAGCTGCGCCTGGGCTTCCTGCAGCAGATCAGCCACGTGGACACGCAGGCGTACGAGCTGGGCGGTCAGTCCCTGGAGTTCGGCCTCCTGCACGAGCGACATTTCAACGCGCACTCGAAGCTGAGGACCGCGCTGCTCCTGGACGGAAGCCTGATCACCGGCATCTCCTCCGAGCACAGCGGCAAGGCGAACCGCGACTACGACTACGGCCCCGGCCTGGGCATGAACCTTCAGCTGGCGTACATGCGCGGCGACTGGGAGGTCCTCACGCTGGAGGCGAGCACCTCCCACATCATGGTGCTGGACGGCTCCAAGGGCTCACACCAGGTGTTCACCGGCCAGCTCCAGGCGGACATCCCGGTGTTCGAACACCTGGGGCTGGGCACGGAGCTGAACTGGTTCCACCGCCACAGCCGCTTCGACACCTACCCGGACGTCCTGAAGGAGGCGTACCAACTGCGCATCTTCCTCTCCGTGCACTACTAGCCCACCGCCCGTGAGGATGAGCCCCGGGGGCGCTTTCCAACACATGACTGCTTACCTTCCGGATGCGCGGCATGGGGCCGTGCGCGGAGGTGCGGGCGGACCGGATGGGGCACGGCGGGCGGGTGCCAGGGCGCGGCGGATTCCGGGGGCCGTGGCTGCCGCGAGGCGTGGCGCTGGCGTGCGCCCTGCGCGCCTGCGTCGCGTTCGCGGACGGTTCGCCACAGGACATGGTGCGCTCGGTTCCGTCCAGCGTCATGGCCCTCTGCGCGGCGCGGCTTTCGCCCGGCCAGGAGACCCAGTGGGCCCCCTGCCCTCCCGCGGCCGAGGAGAACCCCTCGCTGCCGGCGGATGCGCCCGTGAAGGAGGACGACATCCGGGACAACCCCGGGCCCCACCCGTGGATTGCGTTGGGGGAAGTGACCGCCATCAACCTGTTCGTCTGGACGTGGGACCGGTACATCGCGAACAAGGACTGGGCGTACATCTCCCCGTCCGTGTGGAAGGAGAACTTCCGCACGGGCTTCGTCTGGGACCAGGACGGCTTCTCCACCAACCAGTTCGCCCACCCGTATCACGGCGGCCTCTACTACACGGCCGCGCGCGACAACGGCCTGCCGTACGAGGCCGCGGTGCCGCTCACCTTCCTGGGCAGCCTGCAGTGGGAGCTGTTCGCGGAGAACGAGCCGCCGTCCGCCAACGACCTCATCAACACGACCGTAGGCGGCGTGGCCATGGGCGAGGCGCTCTACCGGCTGTCCTCGCTGGTGCTGGACACGGAGGTCCGGGGCCGGCAGCGCTTCGTCCGCGAGCTGGCCGCCGGCATCATCAGCCCCGTGCGCGGCTTCAACCGCGTGCTGCGCGGCGACGTTTCCCACCATGGCCCCTCGCCGACGGAGTGGTGGCCGGACGACATCGCGGGCTGGGCCTCGCTGGGCTACCTCAAGCTGGGCGACGGCAGGTCCCTGGCCTGGGGCGAGGATCAGTTCTTCATCCAGGGCACCCTGCGCTACGGCAACATGTACCGGGGCGACTTCCACCGCCCCTTCGACGCCTTCGACGCGCGCGTCCAGTTCACCACCCGGGAGAACAGCCTCGTCACCAACGCGCGGCTGCAGGGCCTGCTCGCGAAGGCCACGCTCTGGAGCGCCGAGCGCGACGAGCTGCGCCTGGGCCTGCTCCAGCAGCTCGATTACACGGACACGCTCGCGTACGAGGTGGGCGGCCAGTCCCTGGACGCGGGCCTGCTGCACGAGCACCGGTTCCTCAACCGCTCCCGGCTGAGGACCGCGCTGCTCGTGGAGGGCAGCCTCATCACCGGCGTCACCTCCGAGCACACCGACAGCGAGGGCAACGAAGGCCGCGACTACGACTACGGCCCCGGCCTGGGCTTCCAGCTCCAGATGGCGTACCTGCGCGAGGACTGGGAGGTCGTCACGCTGGAGGCGGGCGCCGAACACGTGCTGGTGGTGGACGGCTCGGGAGGCTCGCACCGGGTGCACCAGGCCCAGCTGCAGGTGGACCTCCCCGTGTACAAGAACCTGGGGATGGGATCACAGCTGAACTGGTTCCAACGCCACAGCCGCTTCGACGCCTTCCCGGCCGTGACGAAGGACACCTGGCAGCTGCGCATCTTCGTGTCCCTGCACTGAAGGCAGGGACGCTCAGCCCACCTCTTCCGACTCCGAGGGCGCGGAGGGCAGCGAGTACGTCACCGGCGGCGGCAGCATCACGCGCACCGCGTCGCCCGCGCGGATGAGGCCCGGGCGCTCCACCCAGCCCACCAGCCCGCGCTTCTGCCACGCGGCCTTCACGAAGCGACTCGCAAGGCCCTTCCGGTCCGGGTGGTGCGCTTCAATCACGCGGCCCGGCCCCACGCAGGGCTGGTTCTCCCCTTCCATCACCAGCGTGGCCTCTTCCGGGAAGAACAGCCGCGTCCCCGGAGGAAGGTGCGTCAGCCGCGGCACGCCCACGAGCTCCAGGTTCGCGCCCAGCCACGACGCCAGCACGTGCGGCACGCCCAGCGTGCGCGCCACCTCCACCAGCTCCTCGCGTGACACGATGGAGAGCTGCCGGGTGTTGCGGATGAGCGTGCCCTTGGGGAACCACGGCACCCGCACGTCCGCCTTGCGCGTGAGGCCCGCGTGCCGGTCTCCGACGATGCCCGCGAAGTCGACCGTCACCTCGGGGACCTCCCGGGTGACGAAGCGCTTGGGTTCAGCGTCCGTGCACAGCAGCACGTTGGCCAGGTGTCCGGTCAGCGAGGGAGCAGGAGTGGGCATATCGGGCGCCCGTTCCAACACGCCAGCGCGGCGAAATCAAAACAGGGTCATCTGCTGTGGCTTGCCCAGCGGGCGAGCGTCCGTGCCCGCGTCGCGCAGCGCCTGGGCCAGCTCCTCCGCGAAGCCGTGGCAGGTGATGACGTCCCGCGCACCGGTGTCCTTCACGTAGCGCAGGAGGGACGGGAAGTCCGCGTGGTCTGACAAAGGGAAGGCCACGTCCGCGCCGTAGCGCCGCGCGCCCCCGGGGTCCATGGCCCAGCCGGTGAGCACCGCCGTCGCCCGGGGCCAGTGCGGCGCCAGGGCCCCGCCCCGCGCCAGGTGCGGCGGGAAGAAGAGCACCTCGCCCGGCTCCACGCGGCCGTCGTAGCGGCGCAGGTTCTCGATGGGGACGCCCAGCTCCGCGTACAGCTCCGCGACGTCGAAGATGGACGGGTGCGCCACCAGCTGGAAGCCGCGCAGGGCCAGCTGCTTCATCGCCTCCTGGCTCTTGCCCAGGGGATAGCCCAGCAGCACCGGCGTCACGCCCCGGTTCAGCTGCGCGCGCAGCCACGTCTCCACCTGCCCCAGCACCTCCGGGCGCGGCGGGAAGCGGTAGCGCGGGTGCCCGAAGGTGGACTCGATGACCAGCGTGTCGCAGGTCGCGACCTCCGTGGCCTCCGCGGTGAGCGACGGCGCGGTGTTGAGGTCCCCCGTGTAGACGATGCGCTTGCCATCCGCGCGCGTGACGCGCAGCTGCGCGCTGCCCAGGATGTGGCCCGCGGGCAACAGCTCCAGGAGCAGCGGCCCCAGCTCGAACGGGCGGCGGAAGGGCACGGACAGCGGGGACGCCACCGGCCCCAGCCGGTGGGCCATGAAGCGCAGCGTCGCGGCCGTGGCGATGGTGCTCTCGTGGCGGGCGATGTGGTCCGAGTGCCCGTGACTGACGAAGGACAGCGGCGACTTGCGCTTCGCGTCCAGCGACAGGGGCGTGCCCGTCAGGTGCAGGCCGTTGCGTCTCAGCTCCACGCTCATGGGATGGGCGCTGTCTATAGCGCGGCCCGGGCGCTCGCGCTCCCGGCCGGGGCGCCCCACCAGGTGTCGGATGCTCAGGCGGCGGGCGTGCGGCCCCGTGCCCGCCATCCGTCCCACACCACGGGCCCCAACTCGGAGAAGAGCACGCCCATGAGGATGAGCGCGCCTCCGGCCCACGCCTGGGGCCCCAGCACCTCGCGACCCACGGCCACGGAGAAGGCGGACGCGAACGCCGGCTCCAGCGCGAAGATGAGCGCCGCGCGCACCGCCGTGGTGCGCGCCTGGCCCCACGTCTGCACACCGATGGCCAGTGCGCTGGCCAGCACGCCGCACACGACGACCGCGCCCCAGAGCATCGGGGTCGGCTCCAGCCTGCGCTCCACGAAGGGCAGACACAGCGCGGACAGCACCGCCACGCCGGCGAGCTGCACCGCCACCAGCCCCCGCACGCTCTCTCCCGGGGCGAAGCGCTCCGTGAGCAGGATGTGCCCCGCGTACGTCATGGCGCATCCGACCGACAGCCAGTTGCCCAGGCGGAAGCCGCCGTCCAGGGACGCTTCGAGCTGCGAGGGCCGCGTCAGCGCGTACAGCCCCACCGCCGCCAGCACCACCCCCACCGTGGTGGTCCACCGGGGCAGCCGCTTGAGGACCACCGCGGACATCAGCGGGACGAAGAGGACGTTGAGCCCGGTGAGGAACGCCGCGCGTGACGGCGTGGTGTCAATCAACCCCACCGTCTGGAGCGCGAAGCTCAGGAACAGCAGCACCGCCAGCAGCAGCCCCTTCTTCACCAGGCCGGGAGTGAACATCCGCCGCCCGGCGAGCGCTGACATCACCACCGCGCCCAGGGTGAAGCGCAAGGTGAGGAACGTGAACGGATCCGCGAACGCGAGCGCGTCCTTCACCACCACGAACGTCAGTCCCCAGAAGACGGTGAGCAGCACCAGCGCCCCATCCGCCTTCCACTGCGCACCCTCACGCCCTTCGGACACCGGCTCCACCCTTCCCTGCCCACGGCCTGAAGCAGGACGCCCTGCCGTTTGGCCCAGCCACGGGAAGAGCGCAACTCCCATCCGGCGTCAGGCCGGGAGCGGGCGCACCAGCACGACCAGTCGCTTGCTCCCTCCAGCCGCGTCCCACTGCTGGTTCGTGGCGACGGTCAGCGCGTCCGGCGCGGGGCGGAACCCCAGGCCGGAGAAGGTCCGCAGGGAGGCGGTGTTGTCCTCGTCGATGTCCGCCTGGAGCCGGTCCGCGCCCTGCCGGTGGATCTCCTCCACCAGGCACCGCACCAGCGCGGTGGCCACGCCCATGCGCCGCACCTTGGGGGACACCACCAGCGAGCGCACCCAGAAGCCGTCCAGGGACAGCCCCTCCTGGTGGTAGTCGTCCGCCCAGGCGAAGCCGAGCAGGTGCCCCTGCGCGTCGAACGCGCCCGCCGCCGCGCCCACGCGCCTGTCTTGCGGCAGGCCCCACCGGTCGCGCAGCTGCCGGCGCAGGAAGGTGCCGGACACCACCAGCCGCTCCGTGGCGAAGGCGAGCAGCGCGTCCAGGTCCTCCGGGCGCACCAGCCGGATTTCGAGCGGCCCCACGAACTGGCGGCGCAGCGGCTTCGTCCACCCGGAGAACAGGTCGCGCAGGTGGCGGAACACGGCGCGGGACGCGGGCTTCGTCCACACGCCGGACAGGGTGCGCTGCAAGAGGAACAGCGCCGGCCGCGTGGGCCTTGGCAGCCGCATCACCCACCGCCCGCGCTTGAGCGCGATGATGCGCCCCACCAGCTCCCCGCCCGCCACATCCGTGCCGCCCAACAGCGACTCCGTCACCCAGGGCTCCGTGGACAGCACCACCTGCGCGGCCAGCCGGGGCCCATGCCGCACCAGCGCCACGTCCCCGCGCGCCAGCCGCTCCGGCCCACAGCGCAACAGCCGCACCGCGTCCCCGCTGCGCAAGAGCGGGTAGAGACACCGCCCCATGCCGCGCACCCACAGCCGGTGGCCGAAGGGCAGCGCCGCAAGCAGGTCCGCGAGCTCGGCCGTCGAGACGCCACCAGAGGGCATGACACTCACTCTGTCATGAAGGCGCCCCCGAAACCCGCCCCCGGTGCAGGCCCCACCCCTGCTTCGTCCGGAACCGGCTATGACACGGCCCCAGGTCCAGGCCAGGAGGGCCCCATGCCGCCGACAAGTCCCGAGGGTGACTACGCACCCGTGCCCCGCCAGGGGTGGTGGAGCCGCAACTGGAAGTGGGCGGCGCCCGTGGGCTGTCTGGGGATGATGGGCTCGTGCTTCTGCTTCGTGGCCATCGCCGTGGGCTGGGGCTACTCGTCGTTCAAGGACATGGGCGCGTACACGGACGCCATCACGGAGGCCCAGGAGGATCCGCACGTGCAGCGGGCCCTGGGCGGCGCCTTCAAGCCGGGCTTCCCCAGCAACACCCAGGTGAGCACCCACAACGGCCGCACCCACGCGGAGTTCACCGTCCCGCTGGACGGCCCCAAGGCGGACGGCAACCTCCACGCCGTGGCCGACAAGAACGGCGAGGCGTGGACGTTCCGCACCCTCTACGTCCAGGTGGAGGACGGACAGCGCATCGACCTGCTCGACACCGGCGAGCCGCCCTCCCATGCGCCGGAGCTGGAGGAGCCGGAGGTGCCCCATGAGCTGGAGCCGGAAGACGCCGAGCCCTCGGAGCCGCCCGCGCGGAAGAAGCCCGGCAGCGACACCGACATCGAGCTGTAGGGCGGCCCGGGAATGACGAAGGGCGCGCCCCGGGAGGTCCCGGTGACGCGCCCCTCAATGTCACGGCCCGCCGTCAGGACGGCGGAAGCGGACTACTTCAGCTTCTGGATGCCTTCGCGCAGCGCGGGCAGGACCTTGAAGAGGTCGTCCACGAGGCCGTAGTCGGCCACCTGGAAGATGGGCGCCTCCGGGTCCTTGTTGATGGCGACGATGGTCTTCGAGGACTTCATGCCGGCCAGGTGCTGGATGGCGCCGCTGATGCCCGCGGCGATGTACAGCTTCGGCGCGACGACCTTGCCCGTCTGACCGACCTGCAGGTCGTTGGGAACCCAACCCGCGTCGCACACCGCGCGGGACGCGCCCACCGCGGCGCCCAGCAGGTCCGCCAGGGCCTCCACTTCCTTGAAGTCGCCCTTGGTGCCGCGGCCACCGGACACCACCACGCTGGCCTCGGTGAGCTCCGGACGGGCGCTCTTCACCTCGTTGAAGGACACGAACTTCGTCTTGGCGGCCTCCAGCTTCGGCTGGAAGGACTTCACCTCCGCGGACGCGCCCGCGCCAGCGGCCGGCGAGAACTCCGTGGCGCGGATGCTGATGACCTGCACCGGCGTGGAGAGCTTCACCTCGGCGAACACGTTGCCGGCCCACATGGGACGGGTGAACGTGATGTCCGCGCCACTGCCGTTGATGGCGGTGATGTCGGTGGCCATGGCGGCCTTCAGCCGGGCGGCGACGCGCGGCAGCAGGTCCTTGCCCTGCGCCGTGGAGGCCGCGCCCACGAAGGTGGCCTTCAGCTCCTGCGCCAGCCCGGCGACGACGGGGGCGTAGACCTCAGCAAGATAATGCTCGAACTCAGGAGCGGCGGCCGTGTGGATGGCCTTGGCGCCGGAGCCCTTGAGCTCCTCCGCCAGCTTGGAGGGGTCCTTGGAAAGAAGGACGAGGTGCAGCTCGGCGCCGGCCTTGTCGGCCAGCTGCTTGCCCGCGGCGATGGCGTTCAGGGAGGCCTTGCGCAGGTTCCCGTCCGGCTGCTGCTCGGCGACGATGAGGACGATGGACATGGTGTGTCTGTCTCCGGAATCGTTGGAAGGGTTGGCAGCGCGGGTCAGACGACCTTCGCCTCGTTGTGCAGCTTCTCCACCAGGGTGGCCACGTCCGGAACCTTGATGCCCGCCTTGCGCGCCGGAGGCGACGCCAGCTTGAGCACCTGGATCTTCGGGGCCACGTCCACGCCCAGGCCCGCCGGGGTCAGCTCCTCGATGGGCTTGCTCTTCGCCTTCATGATGCCCGGGAGGCTGGCGTAGCGCGGCTGGTTCAGGCGCAGGTCCGTGGTGACGATGGCGGGCAGCTGGACCTCCAGGGTCGCGAGCCCGTTGTCCACTTCACGCACCACCTGGACGCTCTTCTTGTCCGCGGACAGCACCACCGCCGGGACCTTGTTCTTCTCCTGGTCGCTCTCCAGCGACTCCACCTTGGAGGCGAACGTGGCCTGGCCCCAGCCCAGGAACTCGGCCAGGTACTGGCCCACCTGGTTCTGGTCGTCGTCGATGGACTGCTTGCCCAGGAGGACGATGTCCGGCTTCTCCTTCTCCGCGACCTTCTGGAGCAGCCCCGCGATGCCCAGCTGATCCAGCGGGCCCGTGTGGTTCACCCAGATGGCGCGGTTGGCGCCCATGGCCAGCGCGTGGCGCAGCTGCTCCTGCACCTCCTTGCCGCCGATGGAGACCACCACCACCTCGCCGGTGTGCTTCGCCGCGAGGCGCAGGCCCTCTTCCACGCCGATTTCATCGAAGGGGTTGATCTTGTACTTCAACCCCTCTTTCACGATGTCCGAGCCGTCCGGCTTCACCTTGATCTTCGACTCGGGATCTTCCACGCGCTTGGCGGTGACGAGAATCTTCACGGCGGGCTTCTCCTCAGTGGGGAGTGTTTGGAAATCGGGCGCTTGACGCGTCGCGCATCAGGGCCGGAGTAATAGACATCCGCACACGGCGGCGGCAACGGGAAAGCCCCGCCGGGCACAGTTTTGCTTTTCTACCTGAACAGTTCCTTCGCGATGACCAGGCGCTGCACCTGGCTCGTGCCCTCGTAGACCTGGATGAGCTTGGCGTCGCGCATCAGCTTCTCCACGGGGTATTCCTTCATGTAGCCGTAGCCGCCGAAGACCTGCACCGCGTCCGTGGCGACCTTCATGGCCATGTCCGCGGCGAAGCACTTCGCATAGCTGGACTGGAGGGTGTTGCGCTGTCCCTCATCCAGCACCTGCGCGCTCTCGTAGGTGAGCAGGCGCGCGGCGTGGGTGTTCATGGCCATCTCCGCCAGCATGAACTGGACGGCCTGGTGCTCGCGGATGGGCTTGCCCATCGTCTGGCGCTGGGCGGAGTACTCCAGCGAGTGCTCCAGCGCCGCGCGGGCGATGCCAATGGAGATGCTCGCGGTGAGCGGGCGGCTGTTGTCCAGCGTGGCCATGGCGATCTTGAAGCCCTCGCCCTCCTCGCCGATGCGGTTCTTCACCGGGACGCGCACCTCGTCGAACGTGACGGTGGTGGTGTTGCTGGCGCGCTGGCCCATCTTGTTCTCGTGCTTGCCGGTGGTCAGGCCCTGCGGACGGCCCTCCACGACGAAGCAGGTGATGCCCTTGTGCTTCTTGCCCTTGTCCAGCGTGGCGAACACGGTGAACTGATCCGCGTAGCCGGCGTTGGTGATGAAGCACTTGCTGCCGTTGAGGACGTACTCGTCACCCTCGCGGCGCGCGGTGGTGCCCATGGCCGCCACGTCCGAACCCGCGGAAGGCTCCGTGAGACAGAAGCAGCTGAGCTTGAGCTTCTCCCCAAAGGGGGCCAGCAGGCGCTTCTTCTGGTCGTCCGTGCCGGCCAGGATGATGGGCAGGTTGGCCAGGTCGTTGGCGATGAGGGACGTGGCCACGCCCGCGCAGCCCCACGCCAGTTCCTCGCACACGATGACCTGCTCCAGGTGCGTCAGGCCCACGCCGTTGTACTCCGACGGGATGGCCATGTTCAGCAGGCCCAGCTCGAAGGCCGCGGAGATGAGGTCCTTGGGGAAGTCAGAGGTCTCGTCGTAGTGGGGGGCCTTGGGGCGCACCACGTCACGGGCGTACTTGCGCGCGGCGTCCTGCAAGGCGCGCTGGTTTTCGCTGAGCTGGAAATCCATGGGCGGGGCTCCGGGAGGGTTGATTCAAATATCAATCCGCTTCCCCTGCCATACCGCTCCCGCCGTCCAGGCGCCAGCCCCCGCGAGGGTCCCCCCGTCGTTCCAGGGACACCGGAACGGCGGGGGAGACGACCAGGCGGTTACTTCCCGGCGGGCTTGCCCTGCTTGGGGACCTTTTCCCAGTCCGCGAGGAACTTCTGGATGCCCGCGTCGGTGAGGGGGTGGTTCGCCAGCTGGGTGATGACGTTGTAGGGCAGCGTGGCCACGTCCGCGCCCAGGCGCGCGGCCTGGAGGACGTGGACGGGGTTGCGCACGCTGGCCACCAGCACCTGCGTGGTGAAGTCGTAGTTCTGGTAGATCTCCAGGATGTGGGCGATGAGCTCCATGCCGTCCTGGGAGATGTCGTCCAGCCGGCCCACGAAGGGCGACACGTACGTGGCGCCGGCCTTGGCGCACAGCAGGGCCTGGTTGGCGGAGAAGCAGAGGGTGACGTTGGTGCGGATGCCGTCCGCGGTGAGCGCCTTGACGGCCTTCATGCCCTCCACGCCCATGGGAATCTTCACCACGACGTTGTCGTGGATCTTCGCCAGGCCCTGGCCTTCCTTGATGAGCTCCGGGGCGGTCAGCGACACGCACTCCGCGCTGATGGGACCGTCCACGATGGAGCAGATCTCCCGGATGGTCTCCTCCAGGTTGCGGCCGACCTTGGCCAGCAGTGACGGGTTGGTGGTGACGCCGTCCACGCAGCCCATCTCGTGGGCCTTGCGGATTTCGCCGACGTCCGCGCTGTCGATGAAGAACTTCATGCCGTCCCCTTGGTTTCCGGTGGTGAAGCAGGTGTCCCCGGCCACGGGCGGCCGGGCGGGCAGGCCGTAGCCCAGGCCCCCCCATGCGTCAAGGATGGCCGCCCACGCTGCGGCGGAGTAGACGTAGCGCCCAGCCATGGCCCGCGCACCCCGCTCCACCGCCAAGAAGCCCAAACTGCGTGCCCTCCCCGGCCGCGAGCCGTCCCCTGCCCCCCTGCGTCCGGCGGCTCGAGACGCGGACGACGAGGCCGCGCTCACCTACGCGCGCGGCGTGCTGGAGGCGGAGGCCCGCGCGATATTGGGCGTCACGGACCGGCTGGGGGACGCGTTCCTGCGCGCGCTGAAGCTCGTGCGCGACTGCCCGGGGCAGGTGGTGGTGACGGGCATGGGGAAGGCGGGCCACATCGGCCAGAAGCTGTCCTCCACGCTGGCGTCCACCGGCATCCGCTCCGTGTTCCTCCACCCCGCGGAGGCCGTGCATGGCGACCTGGGCCGCGTGGGCCCGGGCGACGTCATCCTCGCGCTGTCCAACAGCGGCAGCACGGAGGAGCTGTTGCGCCTCTTGCCCCTCTTCAAGCGCATGGGCACGCCGGTGGTGGCGCTCACCGGGGACGCGGACAGCCCGCTCGCGAAGGGCGCGGAGGTGGTGCTGGACATCGGCCGCATCGAAGAGGCCTGTCCCATGGGCCTGGTGCCCACCGCGTCCACCGCCGCGCTGCACGCCGTGGGCGACGCGCTGGCGATGACGCTCCTGCGAAGCCGCCCCTTCGGGCGGGACGACTACGCGCTCCTGCACCCGGGCGGGAAGCTGGGGCGCTCCGTGCTGCGCGTCTTCGAATTGATGCGCACGGGTCCCGCGAACCCGCTGGTGCTGGACACCGCGCGGCTGTCCCTGGCGGTGGTGGTGATGACCAACACGCCGGGCCGGCCGGGCGCCGCGTGCGTGGTGGACCGCGACGGGAAGCTGGAGGGCATCTTCACGGACGGCGACCTGCGCCGGCTGGTGGAGAAGGGCCACACGGACTTCGAGGTGCCGGTGCGCGAGGTGATGGGCAAGCGCCCGCGCTGCATCACCCCGGACACGCTGGTGCTCACCGCCGCCGCGCAGATGCGCGAGCTGCGGGTGGACCAGCTGCCCGTGGTGGACGTCGAGGGCCGGGCGGTGGGCCTGCTCGACGTCCAGGACCTGCTGGCGGCGAAGTTCGTGTAGCTACTGCGACAGCTTCGCCTGGAGCGCGGCCTTGTTCGGGTAGTTGGGCATGTCCTGGGACAGCTTCTCCCAGAGGGCCTTGGCGCCCTTCGCGTCGCCCTTGGCGAGCAGCGTGTCGCCCAGCTTCTCCACCGCGCCCGCGTCGGACTCCAGCGCCACGCTCCACACGCGCGCGCCCATGGGACGGCCCAGGCCCACCAGCGCCCAGGCCATGCCCGCCTTGGCGCGGCCGTTCTCCGGCTGGAAGGGCACCACGCGGGTGTAGTTGGCCAGGGCCTCCTGGTAGCGGCCGCGCGCCAGGTGCTCCTCGCCCTCCTCCACCAGCTTGGTGAGGCCCGCCTCCAGCTCCGGCGTGCGCTCGGTGTTCTTCACCGCGTCCACCATCTCCGGCGTCAGCGGGCGCGGCGCGTCCGACGGCATCGCGGCGGCCTGCGCGGTGGACTGGGACAGGCGCACCTTGCGGTCCGCGGCGCGCGTGGCGAGCCACTTCTTGCGGCCGCCCGCCTTCGAAATCTCCGCGATGCGCACGCTCAGCTCGCGGGCCATGGGCGCGCGCTGGGATTCCGGGTACGCCGTCGCCAGCGCGTCGAAGCCCTGGCGCGCGGCCCCGAGCGCCTGGAGGTCCTCGCCCTGCGCCTCGAACAGCAGCGCGGAGTGGGCGTAGAGCGCCTCTTCGTGGCGGGGCTCCACCTCCAGCACGCGCGCGTACGCCTTCAGCGCGTTGGCGGTGTCACCGCCCAGGTACAGCGCGTTGCCGCGCAGCGTGTCCACGTCCAGCGCGGGCACCAGCGCGGCGAGCGCGCACGCGGCGGCGCCGGCGGTGTCCCCGGACTTCGCGCGGGCCTGCGCCACGGCCTCCATGGAGTCCAGCGCCTGGCCCGGCGTGAAGCCGCAGTTGGCGGCCTGAGGGGTGGGGATGGCGGCCTTGCCCAGCTTCTTGCGGGACGCGAGGAACAGCGAGCGCACGCCGTCCGCCTTGGCCTGCGCCTGGCCCAGGTAGGCCAGCGCCTCCGCGTTGCGGCCGTTCATGTAGTAGAGCCGGCCCAGCGACGAGGCGATCTCGAAGGTCTTCTCCCGCTCGCGCAGGCCCTCGGACGAGTCGAGCTGCTTCATCAGCTCCTCGGCGGAGGGCGGCAGCTTGTTCGTGTCCACCGTGGGGTGGCCCGACGGCAGCGGCGTGCCCGGCGCCACGGGGGAGCCCGCGGGCATCGTGGGGTGGCCGGGGGGCAGCGCGCCGTTGGCGGCATTGGCGCCAGGGCCCATGCCGGTAGGCGACGCCTGGGTGCCGGGCGGAATCGTGGGGTGGCCGGGAGGCAGGGAGGTGGGCTCGGCCGCGAGCAGCGCGGTCGTGGCCAGGACGAGGGACAGGCTCATAGTTCGTGGACGGGGAAACGGGCGCCCATGTCGGGCCAGTAGAGGGCCTCGCGCTTGCGGACGTCCTGGGGGGCGAGCTTCGCGAGCAGCTCCTGCACCGTCACGCCCAGCACCGGGTGGCGGGCGTCAGGGGCCAGCTCCGCCAGGGGCTCCAGCGCGAAGCGGCGCTTGTGCAGTTCGAGGTGGGGCACCTGGAGGTTCGCGTCCGCGACGACGCAGTGGTCCTCCTCGTCCCACAGGAGGATGTCCAGGTCGATGGTGCGCGGGCCCCAGCGCTGCATCCGGCGGCGGCCCAGGTCCTGTTCAATCCGCTGGAGGATGCACAGCAGGCGCTGCGGCGTCAGGTCGCACTCCAGCGCCACCACGGCGTTGAGGAAGCGCGGCTGCGCGGGCCCCACCGGGGCCGTGTCATAGAGGGAGGAACAGCCCAGCACCGACACCGCGTCGATGCATGAAATCGCGGCGAGGGCGGCCACGAGGTGGGACTCGCGGTCGCCCTCGTTGGAACCCAGTCCTACATAGACGGTCGCACTCAAGGCTCCATCTCAACCGGGTTCACCAGGGTTCCGATTCCCTCCAGCTCCACCTCCACCGTGTCCCCGGCCTTGAGCGCACCCACGCCGGACGGAGTGCCCGTGCTCACCAGGTCGCCGGGCAGCAGCGTCATGATGTGGGAGATGAAGGAGACCAGGCGGGCGGCGCTGAACACCATGTCGGACGTGCGGCCATCCTGGCGCACCTGCCCGTTCACACGGCACACCACCCGCAGGTCCGCGGGGGACAGGCCCGTCACGGCCCAGGGGCCCGCGCAGGCGAAGGTGTCGTAGCCCTTGGCGCGGGTGTGCTGGATCTCCTTGCGCTGGATGTCGCGCGCGGTGACGTCGTTGAAGCAGGTGAGGCCCCAGATGGCGCGCGCGGCGGTGGCCTCGTCGGCGTTCTTCAGGCGCTCACTGATGACCAGCGCCAGCTCCGCTTCGTAGTGCACCTCCTGGCTCGCCTTGGGGATGCGGATGGGCGAACCGGGGCCGTTGAGCGCGGTGGAGGGCTTGGTGAAGATGAGCGGCTCCGTGGGGATGGGCTTGCCCATCTCCTCCGCGTGCTTGCGGTAGTTCTGGCCGATGCAGACGACCTTCGACGCGTCCGAAGGCGTGAGCAGCGTGAGCCCCTGGAGCGAGCGGCGCAGGCCGGTCTCCTTGCCGCCGGCCCACGGCGCGGCGGTGAGCACCACCACCTCGTTGCCGTCGACGCGGCCGTAGCTGGCGCGGCCCTCGACCTGGAAGCGGCAATAACGGGCGGTCATGTCTTCCCCTGGAGGCCGAGCACGTCGGCCATGTCATAGAGTCCCGGCGCGCGGCCCGCCACCCAGCGCGCGGCCCTCAGCGCCCCTTGCGCGAACTGATCACGGTTCGTCGCGCGGTGGGTGAGCTCGATGCGCTCGCCCTCGCCGAAAAAGTAGACCGTGTGCTCGCCCACGACGTCCCCGCCACGCAGCGCCTGCACGCCAATCTCACCCGGCGGGCGGGCGCCCGTCTGCCCCTCGCGCGCGAAGGTGAGGTCGTCCTTCGAGCGGCCCAGCGCGTCCACCAGCACCTCCGCCAGCTTGAGCGCGGTGCCGCTGGGCGCGTCCTTCTTCATGCGGTGGTGCGCCTCCAGCACCTCCACGTCGAACGACGGGCCCAGCACGCGCGCCAGCTCCGCGGCCATGCGGATGACCAGGTTCACGCCCACGGACATGTTGGGCGCCGCGACGATGGGAATCCTCTTCGCGTGCGCCTCCAGCTGCGCGCGGCCCTCCGGCGTGAAGCCCGTGGTGCCCACCACCAGCGCCACGCCGCGCTCGGCGCAGACCTTCGCGTGGTGCAGCGTGGCCTCCGGGCCGGTGAAGTCCACGACGACGTCCGCCTTCGCGCCGTCCAGCGCGCGGCCCAGGTCGTCGTGAGCAATCACATCCAGCGGCGCGCCCAGCCGGGCCACGAGCCCCGCGTCCTGTCCTGCGAGGGGGCTGCCCGGGCGCACCGTGGCGCCCACCACCGGAAGGTCGCTGGCGGCCTTCGCCAGGCGCACCAGCGTGCTGCCCATGCGGCCGGAGATGCCGGTGATGACGGTGCGGGTCATGGCGCGTGTTTCCTTCTCAGGCCTTCAGCAGGCCCAGCCCGGACAGCTCGGCCTTCAGCTTCGCGGCGTTCGCCTCGCCCATGGGCACGAGCGGCAGCCGGACTTCCGGGCCGAACATGCCCATCAGGTGCAGCGCCCACTTCACCGGGATGGGGTTGGACTCCACGAAGAGCAGCCGGTGCAGCGCGTTCATCCGCACCTGGAGGCCGCGCGCCTTCGCGATGTCGTTGCTCCGCGCCGCCGCCACCAGGTCCGCCATCATGCGGGGCGCGACGTTGGAGGACACGGAGATGACGCCCTTGCCGCCGCACGCGAGGAAGGGCAGCACCGTGAAGTCGTCGCCGGACAACAGCGTCATCCGGTCGCCGCACTTCTCCACCAGGTCCACCGCGCGGATGAGGTTGCCCGTGGCCTCCTTCAGCGCCACGACCTCCGGGATGTCACACAGCTGGAGCACCGTCTCCGGCAAGAGGTCCACGCCCGTGCGGCCCGGCACGTTGTAGGCGATGAGCGGGAAGCCCGGGTGCGCCTTCGCGATGGCGCGGTAGTGCTCCACCAGGCCCGCCTGCGTGGGCTTGTTGTAGTAGGGCGTGACGATGAGCGCGCCGTTGGCGCCCACCTCGCGAGCGCGGCGCACGGACTCAATCGTCTCGCGCGTGCTGTTGCTGCCCGCGCCCGCCACCACCGGCACGCGGCCCTTCACCTCGTCCACGACGACGGCGATGGCGCGCGCGCGCTCGTCCGCGTCCATGGTCACGGCTTCGCCGGTGGTGCCCATGGGCAAGAGCACGTTCGTGCCGCCGTCCAGCTGGAAGCGCACCAGGGCCCGGAAGGCCCCCTCGTCCAGCGCGCCGTCGTGGAACGGAGTCGCCAGCGCCGTCATGGAGCCTTCGAAGGTCTTCATGCCGGCGCTTATACGTTCAGGCCCGCTCGCCGCGCCAGAGGTCCTCGACGCGCTCGCGCTCCCGCACGACACGCCAGGCCGCTCCGTCCACCAGCACCTCCGCCGGCCGGGGCCGCGAGTTGTAGGTGGAAGCCATGCTCATCCCGTAAGCCCCGGCGCTCATGAAGGCGTACAGGTCGTCCTGGCGGGGCAGCACCAGGGGGCGCGCCCGCGCGAGCACGTCCGTGGACTCACACACCGGCCCCACGACGTCCACCTCCACGTCCCGGCCGCGGCGCTTCACCACCGGCTGCAGGTCGTGGTGCGCTTCGTAGAGGGCCGGGCGCATCAGGTCGTTCATGCCCGCGTCCACCACGACGAAGGTCCGCGCCTCCGTGGGCTTCCTGTACAGCACGCGCGTGAGCAGCACGCCCGCGTTGCCCACGAGCGCCCGCCCGGGCTCCAACAGCAGCGTGGCCCCCGTGCCTTCCGTCGCGTTGAGTACCGTGCGCGCGTACTCCTGGGGGCTGGGCGGCGTTTCGTCCGAATAGGTGATGCCCAGCCCGCCGCCCACGTCCAGGTACTCCAGCGCGTGGCCCCGGGCCTTGAGCGTGACGTAGAGGTCCGCCACCTTGGTGAGGGCGGCCTTCATGGGGGCGGTGCGCGTGAGCTGCGAGCCGATGTGGCAGTCCAGCCCCAGCGCCTGGAGCCCCTTCATCTTCTTCGCCTTCGCGTAGAGGGCGACCGCCTCCTCGAAGGGCACGCCGAACTTGGACGTCTTCAGGCCGGTGGAGATGTAGCGGTGCGTGCGCGCGTCCACGTCCGGGTTCACGCGCAGGGCGAACGGCGCGCGCCTGCCCAGCTTGCGCCCCACGGCATCCAGCGCCTCCAGCTCCTCCGCGCTCTCCACGTTGAAGAGCAGGAGGCCCTGGGACAGCGCCTGGGCCATTTCGTCCGGCGTCTTGCCCACGCCCGCGAACACGGTCCTGCCCGGTTCGCCGCCGGCCTGCTTCACGCGCGCCAGCTCGCCGCCGGACACGATGTCGAAGCCGCTGCCCAGCCGGGCGAAGAGGCCCAGGATGGCCAGGTTGGAGTTGGCCTTCACCGAATAGCAGATGAGGTGCTTCTGCCCCTGGAACGCCTCCGTCACCGCCTGGAAGCGCTCCGTGAGCGCGGCGGTGGAGTAGACGTACGTGGGGGTGCCCACCGCGTCCGCGATGGCGGGCAGCGGCACCTGTTCGGCGTGCAGCACGCCCTTGCGGTGGTGGAAGACGCTCACTCGGGCAGCCCGGCGTCCGAGGTGGCCGGCGGCACCGTGGGGCCCGAGGGCTCCACGGGTCCGCGCGGCGACTGCTGCGCGGGCACCGTCTCCGCGGTGGGTGGGGGCAACGGCGCCGGACGGGGCGCGCGGGGACTGCCCTTGATACCGCACGCCACCAGCACGAGCGTCAGGCTGGTGGCGGCGCACAGCCGCGGGAGCGAGGAGCGCATGGGCTAGAACCGGATGGCCAGCATGCCGCGGATGGCGTGCGCGGTGCTGAGCTCCTGGCCCGGCAGGCCCAGGTCCTTCAGGCCGTCCAGCGGGAAGAGGATGCCGTAGTCGATGCCCGCCACGAAGCCGTCTTCCGTGACGTAGCGCGCGCCGATGTCCGCCTCCAGGCCCAGGCTCCTGCTGATGGAGGACGGCGTGGACTCCGCGTAGAACGCCTGCGAGTAGATGACGCTGCCGTAGACGTCGAAGCCCTCCGCGATGGAGTACTTGAGGCCCGGCTTCACGTAGAACGCGTCCGTGACGCCATTGAGGATGGACCGCCACAGGATGACGTCCACGCGGTAGTCGCGGTTGAAGCGGAAGTTGCGGATGGCGTTGTCGCTGCAGCCGCCGTTGTCGCAGCTGTACTGACGGCCCTCCACGTCGCCCGGCGCGGTGTTGCCGTCCGAGCCCGAGCCCTGGCGGCCCGGGTAGTTGCCGAAGCCCGGCGCCCTGTCACCTGAGGCGAAGCCCGCCTCGATGCCCAGGTGCAGCTTGTTCTCGATGACGTGGAACTCCGTCTGGAGCACGCCGCCGAACTGCGCCACGCGCAGCGACTGGGTGGTGGGCTCGTTGGCCGTGGTGGCGCGCCCTTCGATGGTGCCCAGCTGCGCGGCGAACTCCGCCTCGATGCGGAACTTCTTCTCCTGGTACTTGAACCACAGGTCCGGGATGTAGAGCGTGCCGCCGCGCGGGACGAACGTCGGCGTGGTGACGGTGACGGGGATGGAGGGGTTGGCGTCCTCGAAGGGGACGCCCGTCTCCGTCAGGGTGGCGTACCGCTGCGTGCGGTAGGTGAAGTACAGGCCGTAGTTGAGGACGCCCTGGTTGTTGTCCAGCTTGGCCTTCTGCTGCTGGTCGGTGTCGCGCCGCGCGATGGCCAGCACCAGGCTGTGCGCGTCGTCGGACTGGGTGAGGTCCACCGGCTCGCCCAGGGTGTTGGCCTTCTCCGTGGACAACCCCTCCGAGTTGAAGTCCAGCATGGGCGTCACGTACCAGCCGGCGAACGGCTCGGTGACGAACTGGATGCGGTCCACCGTGTCGCCGTAGTCGCAGTCCAGGCAGTTGCCGTCGTTGCGCAGCATGCCCAGGCCCCAGTGGCTGCCCATGCGGCCGAAGCGCAGGATGCCCACCGGCGTCGTCACCTCACCGTACGCGCGCCGCACGATGACGGAGTCCTTCCACGCGTTGACGGCGGAGTTGGACGGGGACTCGTTCTCGGAGAAGAGCGTGAAGTTGTTGCGCCCGTCCCCGCTGTAGGCGCTGTCCGGGTTGGAGCCCAAGAGGACGTTGTCCAGCGCGTCCACCTGCGCCTTGATGCGCACGTCCTCGGAGACGTTGAAGGACGGCTCCAGGCGGAAGCGCATGTTGGCGCCGGCCTGGGTCTGCTCGGAGGCGGAGCGCGGCGAGCGCGTCCACAGCTGGCGGCCCAGGGGCGTGCCGGAGGGCAGCGCGGGCTTGCCCAGGTCGAACTTGTAGAAGAGCACGGGGCGCACGCGCAGGTAGCCGTCCAGCGTGAACAGCTCCAGCTTGCGCTTCTCCTCCGTCCACTCCTCCTGCCAGTCGTTGTTGGCCACGGCCTGGGTGGCCGTCTGGGCGCGGATGTCCTCGCGCAGCTCCTGACGCGTGGCCTCCAGGCGCTGCTCCAGCTCCTCGCGGCTGACGGAACCTTCGGAGGTGGGGGCGGGGGAAACGGCGGCCGGAGCCGCGGGAGCCGCGGCGGGAGCCGACTCCTGGGGTGCCGAGGGCGTGGTGCCACCATCGGGCACCGGCGTCTGCGCGGTGGCCGTGGACGAGGCGACGAGCAGCGCCGCCAGCAGGACGTGAGACATGGTCAACGGTCTCCGGGGCCGCGATATGACGCGGCCGGGTGTAAAGGGCGGGCGATTCAAGCCATGCCCCCCTGGGGTGTCAACGTCTACGGGATCGGGGTTTCGGGCCGGCAACGGCGGAAGCCGGCCCCTTCCCCGCCGCCGTCCCCTTCCGGGACGCGCGGACAGCAACCGTGGAGAGCGGCTGACATTTCGGACAGAAATGCGTGGTGCGCCCACCCTGGGTGAAGGACTCCACGGTCGTACCGCACTTCGAGCAAGGCCCCTCAGCCCTTCCATAGACGCGGAAGCGGTTCACGGAGCCTGCCTCCTCCAGGTAGGTGATGTCCTCGCCCTCCTGCTCCTTGAAGGCGAAGTCGAAGGCGGCGTGGATGGCCCGGGCCAGGTGCTTCCAGTCGTCCGGCGTGAGGGTGCCGGGCTTGCGCGCCGGGTGGAGCCCCGCGCGGAAGAGCGCCTCCGCGGCGTGGATGTTGCCCAGGCCGGCGACGCGGCCCTGGTCCATCAGCGCCACCTTCAGGTCCTGCTTGGAGTCCCCCACCGCCTCCTGGAGCTGGGGGCCGGTGAGCCCTTCGGTCAGCGGGTCTATCCCCAGGGCCTTCACCGCGGGCAATTCCCACAATTCCTTCGCGGGCACGGGCTCCATGCGGCCGAAGAGGCGTGGATCACTGAAGTGGACCACGTGGCCGTCTTCCAGGTGGAAGCGGGCGCGGCTGTAGGGGACGGGCTCGCCCTCCTTGCGGCGCACGAACTTGCCCGTCATGCCCAGGTGGGCCATCAGGCCGTGGCCGCCCTCCAGGGTGATGAGCAGGTACTTCCCCTTGCGCTCCAGGGCCGTCACCCGCCCGGTGAGCCGGGTGAAGTGGGGCAGCTCCGCGCCCCGGAAGACGCGGGTCGCATCCGCTTCCGCGCGCACGATGCGGTGGCCCTTGAACCAGCGCTCCAGGTTGCGCCGGGCGATCTCCACTTCCGGTAGTTCAGGCATCCAGGCGCCGGGGCATACCACCGGACTGTTTCCGGTGCATGTCCCCCGGTGGATGGCGCTCCGGGAAGGTGCTTGCCCGGGATGCGCAGGCGCGGCTACGACGGGCCGGGAAAGCTTCCACCCACTGAGCAAAGAAGGGACGACGCACCCATGCAACGGATGGTCACCGCACTCTTGACCCTCACCCTGGCCTCGGGCCTCTCCACGGGCTGCACCAAGCAGCGCGTGGGCGCGGAGAAGGCGATCGCCAGTGTCCTCATCTCCGACGAGCAGGAGAACGAGCTCGGCCTCCAGGTGAAGAAGGAGCTCGAGACGAAGGAGAACATCAAGTACGTGGAGGACCCGGAGGTCCTGGCGTACGTCCGGGGCATCTCCCAGCCCATCCTCGCGCAGGCCAACAAGGACCGCTCCGGGGTGAAGTGGAAGGTCAACGTCATCAACGACCCGAAGACGGTCAACGCCTTCGCCACGCCGGGCGGCTTCCTCTACGTGTACACGGGCCTCCTGCTCGCGGCGGACACGGAGGCGGAGCTGGCGGGCGTGATGGCGCACGAGGCGGGCCACGTGGTGGGCCGGCACTCCGCGCGCGCCATGGTGAACGCCTACGGCCTGCAGGCCATCACCCAGGTGGCGCTGGGCCAGAACCCGGGCACCGCCGCGCAGATCGCCGCGCAGCTGGCGGGCGGCGGGCTGCAGCTGGCGCACGGCCGCAGTGAAGAGACGGAAGCGGACGAGTACGGCGCGAAGTACGCCTCCGCCGCGGGCTTCGACCCCAACGGCCTCATCACCTTCTTCCAGAAGCTCCAGAAGGAGCAGGGCTCCACGCCGGGCGTGCTCAAGTGGCTGTCCACGCACCCCACCAACGAGGACCGCATCGCGCACCTGCGGAAGATCATCGCGCAGCAGGGGCTCAAGGGTGACCGCAACACCGCGGGCGGGCTGACGGCCATCCAGGCGAAGCTGCCCAAGCAGTAGTCAGTCGCCCCTTCCGGGTCCCCGGCGCTCTCAGTGCACGGACGGGTTGTCGCTCCCGTCCGGCATGAGGCCCGGGGGCTCCGGGTCCTTGCCCTCCGCCACGCGGCGCTTGCGCCTGAACAGCGCGAGCCGCGTCTTCCGGGCGCTGGCGGCGCTCTTGGCCGCGCCGGGCGTCTTGAGGGGCGGCTCCAGGGGCGCGGGCTGGCCGAAGTCCCGCGCGCCCTTGGCCTTCCCCTCCGCGGAGGCGTGCTCGAGGATGGCGTTGAGCTCCCCTCCGAGGATGAAGATGAGCCCGGAGATGTAGAGCCACAAGAGCAGCACCACCACGCCACCGATGGAGCCGTAGGTGACGTCGTACTTGCCGAAGTGCTCCACGTACTGGGTGAAGCCCCAGGTGCTGCCCAGCCACGCCAGGGTGCCAATCACGGAGCCCGGGGTGATGTACTTGAAGCGCTGCTTCACGTCCGGCAGCAGGTAGTAGCAGAGCGACAGCATCAGCATCACCAGCGCCGCGGTGAAGGGCCAGCGCAGCCAGGACCAGACGAGGTGGAACTCGTCGATGAGCGCCAGCTTGTCCGCCACCCACGCCCCCACGCGCCCGCCCAGGAGCAGGATGGCGAAGGACAGGGGGATCAGCAGGCCGCCCATCAGCGTCACCAGCAGCGCCAGGCCCTGCGTCTTCCAGTAGGGCCGGGACTCCGACACGTCGTAGGCCAGGTTGAGCGCCTTGCGCAGGGCATCCACGCCGCGCGACGCGGTCCACAGCGCCACGACGAGACCCACGGTGAGCAGCCGGGGGCGCGTCTCGCCGACGATGGAGGTCAGGTGCTGGCTCACCACGCCCAGCGCGTCGCCGGGCACCAGCGGGCGGATGCGGTCCATCATCGCGTCCACGGCGCCGGGCGCGAACGGCATGTACGCCACCAGCGTGACGAGGAAGAACAGGAAGGGGAACAGGGAGAAGATGAAGTAGTAGGACAGCTGCGCCGCCACGTCGGTGACGGTGTCCTCTTCAATCTCCTTCCAGAAGCGCCGCGCGAACTCCCTCCACGTCAGGTACTTGAGCCGTGGCAGCCCCATGTGCTTCCCCCTCCGGGTCTGTGGGGAGCCAATGTGTGGACGGCCCGGCCATTCGGCAGCAGGCGGCCAGCCGAGCGCTCGCGGCCGGAGGCACCAGGCGCTGTGCCGGGTGTTGAACGCTAGACGAGGCCGGAGGGCAGGTAGCGGCCCAGCAGCGGACGCAGGCGGCTCTTCACTTCGGCGGGGATGCGGGTGCGGTCGGTGAAGATGGCCAGCGCCAGCGCGCTGGCACAGCGGCAGGCGGTGGGCGTGCTCGCGATGCGGGGCAGCGCGCGGCGCAGGAGCGCGGCGCCATGGGCGGTGACGGCGTCCAGCCGCTGGGTGAACTGCGGCAGGAGCGCTTCGGGTTCCTGGCCCGCGGGCTGCGAGCGCCAGGAGTCGTGGTCGGTGGGCAGCGCGATGAGGGCGTAGTGCAGCTCAGCCTCGCGGGCGAGCCGCGCCTCCGGCATGGCGGTGAGCCCCACCAGGTCCCCGCCCCACGTGCGGTACAGCTGGCTCTCCGCCTGGGTGCTCAGGGAGGGGCCCTCGATGCAGACGTAGGTCGCGGAGGAGTGCACCTCCGTGTCGCTCCTGGGGGCCGCGTCGATGAGCGTCTGGCGCAGGGTGGCGCAGAAGGGCTGGGCCAGCTCCACGTGCACGGCGACGTCGTCGTAGAAGGTGCAGGGGCGGCGGTAGGTCCGGTCGATGACCTGATCCGGCAGGGCCAGGTGCAGCGGCTGGATGGCGTCACGCAGGCTGCCGACAGTGCCGGTGGCGATGACGTGGGTGACGCCGAGCGACTTCAGGGCGAAGAGGTTGGCGCGGTAGGGGGCGCGGGTGGCGTTGTGGACGTGGCCCTGGCCGTGGCGGAAGACGAAGACGATGGGGACACCGTCCAGCTCCGTGGCGATGAATGGGGCGCTGTGGGGCCCGAAGGGCGTCTCCACGGAGAGGTGTTCGCCGCGCCCCTGGAGTCCCAGGGCCTGGTAGAGGGCCTGGCCCCCGATGATGCCCACCTTGACCGCCGCCATGCGTCTCCTCTCGCCCGGTCGCCGGGCGTGGGCCTGACGATATCGCGGGGGGCTCGCCCAGGAAGCGCGGAAGACTGGTAGCTTTCACATTTGCCATGCGTCTTCTTCCGCGCCTCGTTGTCCTCAGCGTCCTGTTTGGAACCCCTGCCCTGGCCGGTCCCGTCCCGCCCGGCTGCGAGGAGGACGCCACCACGTGCAAGGAGGACTGCACCATCGAGTACGGCGGCAACGGCGCCGCCCTCAAGAAGCTGACGCGCTGTTTCGACGGCTGCCTGGAGACTCGCACCCAGTGCACCCGTCGGTTCAACGCGGTGAACAACCGGGCGCCGGACGCACCGGAGGCCGCGCCCGAGCGCCGGACGAGCAAGACGGAAGCGGCCAAGCTGCGCGAAATCCAGGAGAAGGACCGCCGCCGCGAGGAGGACCCGTTCGGCGACGAGGAGAACAAGCAGCCGCGCGCGAGGCCGGTGCGCGACTCCTACGATGATCCGCCGGAGCCGCCCCCGGAGCGCACGGGCTACCGCGCGTCGGACGAGAAGCCCGCGAAGAACAACGGGCGGCAGCAGGCAGCCGTCCCAGCGAAGGCCCGGGAGCCGGCGCGCACGCCGCCCCCGCCCTCTCCCGCCGTGGCGCCCGAACCGGAGCCCCGGCGCGCGGAGACGCCCGACATCGAGGCCTTCGCGGAGCCGCCGCCCCGCGCGGAGCCGCCCCCGCGCAAGCCCGAGCCGAAGCCGGTGGTGGCCGAGCCCGCGCAGCCGAGCCGCTCGGACGACGAGGACCTGCCGGCCCCGCCGCCTCCGCCGGTGGCGAAGAAGGAGCCGCCGCCCCGCATTCAGGAGCCGCCGCGTCCCGCCATTCCGGCGGAGCCCGCCCGGAAGGACATCTCCGAGTGGGACCCCAACGGCGACTGACGCCGTCTGCCGCACGAGCACGCAGCCAGAAGCCCTCCGCGAGGCAGCCTGCCTTCGGAGGGCTTCGTTCTTCAGCCCGCGCGCTCGCGCTCCACGTCCAGGACGCGCTGCCAGAGCGCGAAGGGCGACACGCCCACGTAGCCGCTCTCCTGGCCGTCGTTGCACTCGATGACGATCCACCGGCCGGACACCTCCTGGGCCACGTCGACGACGAGGAACGGGAGCACGACCCGGCGCGCCGCCTCGCCCGCGAGCGCCAAGGCGTCCCGCTCTTCCTGGGGCGTCAGCGCGTACGGCGTCCCCTGCCACCAGTAGGGCCCGAAGCCCACCAGCTGCTGCCGCCACCAGAAGGTGCGGAACTCGAACGAGCGCGGCAGCGCGTCCGCGCCCTGCGTGTCGTCCACGCGCCGCAGGGGCCGCAGCTCGCGGCACACCACCTGCTGCCAGTGCAGGATGTCGTCCTGAGCGTAGGCGTCCATGGCCTGGCGGAAGGCCTCCGGTCCCTCGATGATGGAGAGGGACTTGCGATGGCGGCTCGTCTGCCGCGCGCCCTTGAGGAACACCGGCCAGCCCAGCTGCGCCTCCACCGTGCGCGCGTCCGGAGGCGTGTCGAACCAGCGGCTCCGGGGCGTCAGGTCCTCCAGCAGCGGATACCAGCGCGGAAGCTCCGTCGCGAGCAGGTGCTGCTCCGGCGAATGCACCAGCCGCACGCCCTGCGCCTCCAGCTCGCGGTAGCGCTCCGCGTAGTCGGGCCACGCGCCCGCGCGCGCGACGACTTCGATGGGCTCGTCGGGCAGCACATACGGCCGGCGGCACGCGAAGAACCGGTCGAAGGCGAAGTCATAGACGCCCTTCCCCGTCGCCGCGGTGAGCAGCCACAGGCGGTCCTCGACCTTCAGGAGGTCCTCTCCGGGACGCAGCATGGACGGCAGCGTGCGTCCGCCGCCCTTCCCGGGTCAACGCCCTCAGCCCGCGCGCACCACCACCGGCGCGGCCTTCACCGGCACACCCTGCGTCAGCCGCACGCCCACGAGCACCAGCGCGCCACCCAGCGCCAGCTCCCAGTGCAGCGCTTCATCCAGGAAGAGCCACGCGACCAGCGCCGTCACCGCCGGTTGCAGGTTGGAGAAGATGGCCACGCGCGACGCGGGCACCTTGGACAGCGCGTAGGACCAGAGCAGGTACGCCACCACCGACGTCATCAGCCCCACGTACACGATGGAGGCCTTCGCCGCGGCGCTGGAGGCCCACACCGCCTCGGGCTCCAGCACGAACGGGGCGAGCGGCAGCTGCAACACCGTGGCGACCGTCATCGTCCAGGCCGTCGCGCGCAGCGGTCCATGCTCGGTGGCCAGGGACTTTCCTTCCGTCGTGTAGACCACCCACGCCACCACCGCCGCGAGGATGAGCAGGTCGCCCTCCAGCGTGCCCCGCGCGCTCGCGAGTCCCCGGCCCAGGAGCAGCACCACCACGCCCACCAGCGCCGTGAGGATGCCCGCCGTCGTCCGCGTGGAAGCCCGCTCCCGGCCCAGCACCAGGCTGGCCACGTACACGCCCAGCGGCGTGAGCGCGTAGAACAGCGCCGCGTGCGCCGCCGTGGAGCGCGACAGGCCGGAGAAGAACAGCGTCTGGTTCACCGGCCCGCCCATCAGCCCCAGCAGCGCGATGCGCGGCCACGCATGGCGCGGCGGCAGCTTCCGCCCCGGTGTCAGCGCGAGCAGCGCCACGAACGCGACGCCGCAGACGAGGAAGCGCCACAGCACCACCGTGAACGGCGACAGCTCCGTCATCGCCCGCTTCGCGGCCAGGTACGTGCCCGCGCTGATCAGCACCTGCACCGTCAGCGCCGCGTACACCCGCCCGAGCGGCGGAGTCTCGGCGGACGGCGTCACGGCTCCAGTTGCAGAAGCGCCCATCGTGCGGCGCTGCGTACCAGCTCGCTGTCGTCGCCGCTGAGTTTTTCGAGCAGCGGCCGGGCGTGCGCCTGCCGTGCGACGCCCAGTGCATAGACAGCGTTGCGCCTCAAACCGTCGTACCGCGCGCGCGCCAGCGCCGTGCCTGGAATGAGTTCCTTGTATTGCTCGGGTGTCAGCGCCGCCAGCTCCAGCGTGCCCAGCGAGGCCACCGCGCGGGGCATGAAACGCTCGTCGTCCGCGAACACCGGCTTGCGGTTCAGCGGGCACACCTGCTGGCAGATGTCGCAGCCGAAGATGAGGTTGTCGAACTTGAGCCGGAACGCCTCCGGCACGTCACGGTCGCGGTTCTCGATGGTCTGGTACGACAGGCACGCGCGCGCATCCACCTGCCGGTTGCCCACCAGTGCGCCCGTGGGACACGCCATGAGACACCGCCGGCAGGAACCGCACCGGTCCGCCACCGGTCCATCCGGGTACGCGTCCACCTCCGCGTCCAGGATGAGCGTGGCCAGCAGCACCCACGAGCCGTGCGACTCCGTGATGAGACAGCCGTTCTTGCCCACGTAGCCCAGGCCGCCGCGAGCGGCCCAGACCTTCTCCATCATGGGTCCGCTGTCCACGCCGCCGTAGGTGCCCAGCCCCGGGTACCAGGCGTTGATCGTCTTGCGGAACGCCTTCATCCGGTCGCGCAGCGTGGAGTGGTAGTCGCGGCCCCTCGCGTACCGCGCGATGGGTGAGCCCTGCGACGGCTCATCGTCCCGCCAGTAGTTGTTCGCGAATGACAGCACCGTGCGCGCTCCCGGAAGGAGCACCGACACGTCGAGCCGCTCCTCCGCGCGCGATCCCATCCAGTCCATGTCCGCGTCGTAGCCGGCCTCCAGCCACGACATCAGCGACGACGGCGGAATGGGCTCCGCGCGCGCGAAGCCGATGAGGTCGAAGCCCACGTCCTGGGCGAGCTGCCGGAGCCGGGCAGTGGGCAGTTGCGTCGCGTACACGGCTTACTTCGTCGGCTTCTCGGGGATCCACTTCACGTCCGGCAGGCCGGCGCGGAAGTTCACCAGCCGGGCCACCACGAAGAGCAGGTCCGACAGGCGGTTCAGGTACATGGCCACGGCGGGCGGGGCCTTGTCCTCGCGAAGCAGCGTCACCACCCGGCGCTCGGCGCGGCGGCACACCGTGCGCGACAGGTGCAGCGCCGCGGCCGCGGGCGAGCCTCCCGGGAGGATGAAGTGCGTCATCTTCGGCAGCTCCTCCTCATAGCGGTCGATGTGGCGCTCCATCTCCTCCACCCACTCCGGGCGCAGCTCCGGGATGTGGGCCGCCGCCTTGGTGTGCGGCGGCGTGGCCAGCACCGCGCCCACCGTGAAGAGCTGGTCCTGGATGCGCTGGAGGAAGTGCTCCAGGTCCGCCGGCAGCGGGAACGTGCGGGCAAGGCCCAGCGTGGCGTTGAGCTCGTCCACCTCGCCGTAGGCGTCCACCAGCGCGTCGTCCTTCGCCACGCGGCCACCGCCGAAGAGGCCCGTCTCCCCGGCGTCGCCGGTCTTCGTGTAAATCTTCATGGCAGCCCTTTTTTAGCGATGCGACACATGCGCCGCTGTGCGGTGGAGACCCGCGATCATTATTTTGATCACCCGTTCGACCCCGCCTAGGAAAAAGGGCCCAATGCAGCCATACCTGAGTCTGATGGAGCACGTCCTGAAGCACGGGACGAAGAAGGGCGACCGGACCGGCACGGGGACGCTGAGCCTCTTCGGCCACCAGCTCCGCTTCGACCTCACCCAGGGCTTCCCCCTGGTGACGACGAAGAAGCTCCACCTGAAGTCCATCATCCACGAGCTCCTGTGGATGCTCCGGGGCGACTCCAACGTGCGCTCGCTCCAGGAGGTGGGGGTCACCATCTGGGACGAGTGGGCCAACGCGGACGGAAGCCTGGGCCCCGTGTACGGCCACCAGTGGCGCTCCTGGAACACGCCGGACGGCGGCCACGTGGATCAGATGCAGCAGCTGGTGGACGGGCTGAAGAAGAACCCGGACTCGCGCCGCCACTTGGTGAGCGCGTGGAACGTGGCGGACGTGCCGTCCATGAAGCTGCCGCCCTGCCACGTGATGTTCCAGTTCTACGTGGCGGACGGGAAGCTCTCCTGCCAGCTCTACCAGCGCAGCGCGGACATCTTCCTGGGGCTGCCCTTCAACATCGCGTCGTACTCGCTGCTCACGATGATGGTGGCGCAGGCCACGGGACTCACCGCGCACGAGTTCATCCACACCGTGGGTGACGCGCACCTGTACCTGAACCACGTGGAGCAGGCGCAGGAGCAGCTCAAGCGCGAGCCGCGCCCCCTGCCGCGCATGCACCTGAACCCGGACGTGAAGGAACTGTTCGCCTTCCGCTACGAGGACTTCACGCTGGAAGGCTACGACCCGCACCCCGCCATCAAGGCGCCCGTGGCCGTATGAGCCCGCGCGTGTCCGCCATCGTCGCCATGGCGGCGAACCGCGTCATCGGCCAGGGCAACACCCTGCCCTGGCGCCTGCCGCCGGACCTGGCGCGCTTCAAGCGTCTGACCCTGGGCCACACCCTGGTCATGGGTCGCAAGACGTACGACTCCATCGGGAGGCCCCTACCCGGCCGCACCACCGTGGTCCTCACCCGCCAGCGGGACTGGGCCGCCCCGGCTGGCGTCCACGTGGCCCACACGGTGGACGAGGCGCTGCATCAAGCACGCGGCGACAGCGAGGTCTTCATCGCGGGCGGCGCGGACCTCTACGCGCAGACGCAAGCGCTGTGGCACCGGCTCTACCTCACCCGCATCGAGCGGGACTTCCCCGGCGACGCCTTCTTCCCGTCCGTGGACCTGACCGGATGGAGGTTGGTGGAGGAGGAACGGCACCCGGAGGGTGACCTGCCCTTCGGTTTCTTCACCTACGAGCTTCAGGGCTAGCCCTTATTCCTGGCGTTCTCTGGACGACTTATCGTGCGGGTTCCTCTCACCGAAGGAGCGTGCATGCGTCGTCACCTGATTCGTGGACTGGGGCTGTTCGCGGTGCTGGGCCTGGCTGCCTGTGGCGGGCCCATCGAGGAAGGCACGAGCCCGGAGATGGGTGCCCAGGAGCAGGAGCTGCGGCAGTGCCCGGACACCGGCGTCTGTCCCGCCGGCGAGGTCTGCTACTACGGCCCGGGCGGCCCCTGCTATCCGTGCCGGACGTTCCCGCAGTACTGCGAGCTGCCCTGAGTCATCCCCGGGAACACCCCGGGTGTTGACCCGCGAGCCCCCCCGTTTCCCGAGGGGGGTCTCATGAATTGATCTTGATTCGCAGAATTGAACACCCGTGACGTGGTTGGTAGAAGACGGCCGTGAAACACGCCGCCTCCCTCACGTTGTGCCTGCTGCTCGCGCTGTCCTCTTCTGCCCGGGCCGAGGCTCCGGCGACCGACGAGGGGCGCACCTGGCACCGGCTGGTGGGCATCCTCCAGTACCTCCAGGCGGACTATCCGGCGGCGGTGTCGTCGCAGTCGGAGTTCGAGCTGACGGAGCAGAAGAGCTTCGCGGCGGAGGCGCTGGCGGCGGCGAAGGAGCTGGGCCCGGCGGCGGCCACGTTCGTGCCCCGCGTGGAGGCCATCCAGGCGCGCGTCAATGAAGCGAAGGACCCGGAGGGCGTGAGCCGCGACTGCGGGGAGCTGGTGGAGAGCCTGGTGCTCGCCGGGGGCCTGGCGCGCAGTCCTCGCGTGGCGCCGGACCTGGAGCACGGCAAGAAGCTCTTCCAGGCCAACTGCACGGCGTGCCACGGCGCGGAGGGCAAGGCGGACGTGGCCATCGCGGCGAACATGGAGCCGCAGCCGGCGAACTTCCACGACCCGGAGCTGATGGAGGACGGGCTCACGCCGTACAAGGCGTTCAACACCACCAGCTTCGGCGTGCCCGGCACGGCGATGCCGGCCTTCCCCACGCTCACCGAGGACGACCGCTGGTCGCTGGCCTTCTTCGTCTTCACCCTGCGCCAGCCGCCGTGCCAGGGCGAGCCGCCCAACGCGTCGCTGGAGCGGCTGGCCACGTCCACGGACGCGGAGCTGGCGAAGGCGTTCGGCGCGGAGAAGGTGGCGTGCCTGCGCCGGAACATGCCGGACGCGGACGAGGAGAAGGTCCTGCTCAACGCGCGCGCGGCGGTGGGCCACGCGATGCGCATGGGCGCGGAGGGCGACTACGTGGGCGCGAAGAACGCGCTCCTGGACGCGTACCTGAACGGCCTGGAGCCGGTGGAGCCCAAGCTGCGCGGGCGCGACCCGGCGCTCACCCAGAAGCTGGAAGAGGCCTTCATGCAGGCGCGGCTCGCCGCCGAGCGCAAGAGCCCGCACCTGCAGGACGAGGGGCGTGAGCTGCTGTCGCTCCTGGACCAGGCGCGCAAGACCACGGGGAGCACCACGGACGTGCTGTCCGTGGCGTGGCTCACGCTGCTCATCCTCCTGCGTGAAGGCTTCGAGGCGACCATCATCGTCACGGCGCTGCTGGCGGCGCTGAAGAAGATGAAGGCCATGGACCAGGTGCGCGTGGTGCACGCGGGCTGGGTGTCCGCGCTCATCGCGGGCGCCCTCGCGTACATCGTGGGGCGCAAGCTGCTGGCGGGCGCTCAGCGCGAGTGGCTGGAGGGCGTCACCGCGCTGGTGGCGGTGGCCATGCTGCTGTACGCGGCGCTGTGGCTCAACGCGCGCGCGAACGTGAGCCACTTCATGGGCGAGCTGCGCCAGAAGATGCAGGGCGCGCTGGGCCGGGGCAGCACGGTGGGCCTGTTCGTCATCGCGTTCACGTCCGTGCTGCGTGAGAGCTTCGAGACGGCCATCTTCCTCCAGGGCCTGGCGGTGGACTCCGCGGCGGGCGTGGTCTGGGGCGTGGTGGCGGGCGTCGTGGCGCTGGCGGTGCTGGTGCTCTTCGTCAACCGCATGGGCTACCGGCTGCCCATGAAGACGCTCTTCAACCTCTCCACGGTGGTGATGGTTGTGACGGCGGTGATGCTGCTGGGCAAGGGCATCCACTCGCTGCAGGAGGTGGGCGCGCTGCCGCTGGTGCCGGTGCGCTTCATCTACGTGGACATGCTGGGCCTGTATCCGGATGCGCTGTCGCTGGTGCCGCAGGCGCTGCTGGCCGTGGCGCCGCTCGTCTACCGGGCCCTGCGCCGCCGGCCTCGTGAGGAGACGCCCACTTCCGGCGACAGCGCGACGCCGACGCAGCCCTTGCGGTAGCCTTCCGTCCTGGTGAAGCGCACACGGCTGTCCCCACTCCTTGCCTTGCTGCTCGTGCCGGGCCTGGCCTCCGCCCAGGAGGCCCCCGCCGAGCCGGCACAGGCTCCCGCCGGGAGCCTCACGCCCCCACCGTTGGTGGGCGCGCCGGACCAGGACGTGCCTCCGCCTCCGGACGTCACCTCCGGCGACGAGCTCTCCACGCGCACCTCCGTCACCCCGGAGGCGCTTCCTTCCGTGAAGGCCGCGCCCGCCGCGAAGGACCCGGTGCCGCGCGTGGCGGTGGAGGTGCTGGGGGGCACGGCGGGTGGCGTCGTGGGCGCGACGGTGCTGGGCTCGGTGGGGTACCTGCTGGGGTCCGCCACGGTGGGCTGTGACGAGTGCCTGGTGATGGCCGTCGCGGGCGCCGCGGCGGGAGGCATCATCGGCATCCCGGTGGGCACCTACGCGGGCGGCCGGTTCATGGGCGGGCGCGGCCGGGTGGGCGCGACGGTGGCAGGGAGCATGGTGGGCTGGGGCGCGACGTTCCTGGCGCTCACGCTGGTGAACAGCGGAGGCAGCGAAGCGCCGCCGGCCCTCAACGCCGCCCTCTTCATCCTGCCGGTGGTGGGCGCGAGCGCGGGCTTCGAGCTGTCCCACGCCAATGCCCTGCGCAAGGAGGCCGCGATACAGGAGGCCCCAGCAGGCCCGTCCGTACGCCTGATGCCCGTGGCCACCTACAGCTCCAAGGGCCCGCACCTGGGCCTGATGGGCAGCTTCTAGGTCGAACGCGTCAGGAGCAGGACATGACCATCACCATCACCGCCTTTGAACGCTCGCCCGATCGCGGCAGGGGACTGGCGCGGGACATGCGGGTGCGCTGGGCGCTGGAAGAGGTGGGCCAGCCCTACGACGTCCGTCTGGTGTCGTTCGAAGCGATGAAGCAGCCCGCGCACAAGGCGCTGCATCCGTTCGGTCAGATCCCGACCTACGAGGAGGGCGAGCTCGCCCTGTTCGAGTCCGGCGCGATTGTCTTCCACATCGCGGAGCGCCATGCCGGCCTGCTGCCGGAAGATTCGAATGGCCGCGCTCGCTCGATCGCGTGGATGTTCGCGGCGCTCAACACGGTCGAGCCGCCCATCTTCGACCGCAGCCTGGTGACGATTCTCGAGCGCGACCAGCCCTGGTACGAGCATCGCCTGCGCGCGCTGGACGACCTCATCCGGAAACGGCTGGACGACCTCTCCGCGCGCCTCGGCGCTGCCGACTGGCTCGACGGCGCCTTCAGCGCGGCGGACATCCTCATGGTGACGGTCCTGCGCAGAGCGCAGGCGATGGGCATCCTCGAGGCGTATCCGAGCCTCGCCGCCTATATTGCCCGCGCCGAAGCGCGCCCGGCCTACCAGCGTGCGTTCGCCGCGCAACTGGCGGTGTTCAACGCCGTGCCTCCGACCGGGTGACGGCGCGGGCCTACGACTCGGACGGGCCCGAAAGCAGCGGCATCACGTCCACCGCGTCGCACGGGAAGATCGTCATGTGCGGGTGATTCTCGAACAGCTTCGCCGCGGCTTCGTGCGACGGCGCGCGCACGACGACGAAGACGGTCAGCTCGTTCACGGCGTCCGCCACGCCCTCCAGCGACGTCCGCTTGGTTGAGCCGAGCGGGCCGCCCCCGTAGACGATGACGTCCCGGTGCTTCGCGTCCCAGGCCTTCACGGCGGCGACGCCGGCTTCGGCCTTCGCGCGCCGATCCTCTTCGGACATCGCATCCCAGGCCCGCCAGCGCGGACTCGTCTTGTTGCTGAGGAAGACCGCCAGATAGGTGCCGTCCGTGCTCATGCGTGCCCTTCCCTTCGCGCTCAGGCTCCGACGCGGAACCAGGTGAATGATTCCTCGCGCACGCGGCCCTCCGCCACCAGCTTCTCCAGGGACGCCAGGGCGCTGCGCTCCGCCACCGGATGCAAGAGCGGCGGCGTGTCCGCGTAGGCCGTGGCCACCACCTCCGCGAGCGTCGCGCCCGTCGCGGGCACGGCCTCCAGGATGAGGGCCTCGCGCTGGGCGCGGTGGCGCAGGTACTCGTTCAGCTTGCCCGGGCCATCCGGCACCGGCGACCCGTGCGCGGGGTACAGCGTCGTCACGGGCCAGTCGCGCAGCCGCTTCAACTGCGTGAGGTAGTCCACCATGTTGCCTTCCGGCGGGTCGATGACGATGGAGCCCACGCTCGCCACCATGTCCCCCACGATGGCCGCCTTGCTGCGCGAGTCCACCAGGCACAGGTGACCGCGCGCGTGCCCCGGCGTGTGCAGCACGTGCCAGCGCTGCACCATCGGCCCGTCCAGGTTGAGCACCTCGCCGTCCTCCAGCAGCCGCTCCACCGGGAAGTCCAGCCGGTCCGCCGTGCGCGCGTGGCACCAGAGCGGAATGCCCAGCCGCTCCTTCACCGCGAACGCCCCGCCCACGTGGTCGCCGTGATGGTGCGTGAGCACCACCGCCACCGGACGCGCACCCTCCGCCTTCAGGCCCGACACCAGCGACAGGAGCTTCGCGTACTGCTTCACGTCCGACGAGCCGGGGTCCACGATGAGCAGGTCGCCCGTGCCCAGCACGTACGCATTGGTGTGCGTCGCCGGAGGCAGCGTGGGCGTCTCCAGCGCCACCACGCGCACGCCGCGCTGGAACTCGATGCGCTGGGCCACGTAGCCCGGGCAGTACGGCGGCGTGCACAGCTTCGCGCGCGCGTCCGCTTCGTCCGTGAACTCCGACAGCACCTGCAACGCGTGCTGCGCGGGCGGATGCAGCAGCGCCGTGCCGTCACTCCAGCGCGACAGCGCGTCCTCCGGGCGGATCCACGCGCCTTCCGTCAGCTCGCCCGGGATGATGCTCGCCGCCGCGCCCTCCGGCAGCTCCACCAGGTAGAAGCGCGTGTCGAAGCGCACCGGGATGGCCGGCGGCGTCACCCAGCGCCCCGCGGGCTTGAGGTCCTCCGCGCGCAGGGACAGCGAGTGGCGCACCAGCCACTCGCTCCACTTCGCCGTGCCCGCGAGCAGCGCCGCCCGCCCCTCCTCCAGCGTCTCGGGAGACAGCGCGCTCGCGCCTTCCGCCAACAGCACGCCCGCTTCCTCGAACAGCTCGCGAGCCGCCGCGGAGCGCAGCGCGGCCTCTTCTCCCTGGGCGCCCTGCACGGGGACTTCGTGGTCGTCCTTGTCCAGCTTGCCGCCGGGGAAGGCGTAGAAGCCGCCCGCGAAGGCGAGCGCGCGCTCGCGCTTCACCCAGAACACCTCCACGCCGGAGTGCGCGCGGCGGTAGAGGATGACCACCGAGGAGGGCCGTGGCTCCACGGGGGTGTGGGGCGCGAAGAGGCCCATGCCGGGAAGGGGCTCGCTCATGGTTGCACCGTCGTCCTTCAGGGTTGCGTCGTCTGGCCGAGCAGCCGGCCCATCATCTCGCGCGCCCGCTCCGCCTGGTCCGGCCGGACATAGAGCCGCGTCAGTCGCACCGCGCCACTGTAGCGCTGGTAGAGCGGTGTGTAGCGCGCCACCTCCGTCAGCCGCCCCGTGGACACGTCCAGGATGAACAGCCCCGGGTTGCCGCCGCCCCCGGAGGACCCCACGTACTTGCTGAGCGCCCCCTTGGACAGCACCGTGTAGTGCTCGAAGCCGCCGCTGGTGAGCGCGCTGTTGAGCACCTCCAGGTCGTAGCCGGTGTCGCGCTCCGTGAACTGCGCCAGCAGCTTGAAGCCCTGCCGGCGGCTGATGCGCTCCGCCCACCGGTTCTTCGAGCGGCGCAGCGTGTACCAGAGCGCCGCGTCGTCGCAGAGGAGGAAGGACTCCGGGTCGTGGGGAATCTCGAACTCGCCGGGCGTCTCCTCGTAGTACCGGCGCAGCATGTGGTCGAAGTTCACCGACGTGTGGTGCAGGTACACCGACACGAACATGTGGTAGCGGCTGAGCAGGAAGTCCTCGAACGCGAACGCCGCCGCGCGCGACAGGGCCAGCACCGCGCGCCCGTCCTTCACCGCAGGATTCAGGTTGGAGACGATCCAATCCATGTCGTACCGGCCGTAGTTCACGCCCGTGTAGAACGAGTCGCGCAGCAGGTAGTCCATCCGGTCCGCGTCCAGCTCACCGGAGACGATGGCGCGCAACAGCGGCGCCCAGTCCACGCCCTTGTACGTGAAGCCCGGGTCCTTGGGCGGCTTCGCGCCCGTAATCAGCGCCACCGCCGCCATGGGGGTGATGCCGCGCGGACCGAACTCCTTCTGGATGATGTCCGTCAGCGAGCTGTCCAACAGCAGCTTCGCCGTGTAGTCCTCGTGGGTCGCCTGCTCCCCTTCCGCCACGGAGTCCAGCCAGCCGGGCAGCCGCAGCAGCGACCGCCGGGGCGCGATGCGCTCGGACGCGTGCGACAGGGGCATGTGCCCCAGGTCATGGCAGAGCACCGCCAGGCGCACGGCGGTGCAGAAATGTTCACGCACATCGTCCGGCAGCTCGGAGCGGCTGGCCACGGCGTTGAAGACGCGCGAGGCGACGTACATGGCGCCCAGGCAGTGGGCATGGCGGGTGTGGGTGGCGCCGGGGAAGGCCATGTCCCCGAAGCCCAGCTGCCGCACGTAGCGCAGGCGCTGGTAGAAGCGACTGTCGATGACGGCCTTCTCCGGGTCGCTCACCGGGATGACGCCGTGAATGGGGTCGCGAATCCGCATGTCGTCCTTGTTGGGACCTGAAGCCGGGGGTGGCCGGTTTCCGCTCCAACGGGTCACCCACCGTAGCGCATACCTCGGCAGGCGGTAGCCCTGTGAGGGACCGACCGGCCACCACGCCACAGGCTGGGAAGGTCCGTGGGGACGTGCTAACCCTCGGGGCACTCCGAATGCACATCATCCTGCTGCACAATCGTGACCACGACCTCCTCGAGGACGACCCCGGGCGCGAAGCCCGCGAGGACGTGGTCCGGGTGGCCGAGAGCCTGGCCCACGCGCTCAGCCGGGACGGCGTGGTCGCCGAGCCGCTCGCCATCGAAGGAGACCGGCTGGACTTCGTGGAGGCCCTGCGCTTCCTCCAGCCCGACCTCGTGGTGAACCTCTGCGAGTCGCTGGCCGCCGACAGCCGCGGAGAGATGGCCGTCCCCTGCCTCCTGGACGCGCTCGGCCTGCCGTACACCGGCTCGTCCGCCCTGTCGCTGGGGCTGGCGCTGCACAAGCCCAAGGCCAAGGACGTGCTGCGCGCCCACGGCGTCTCCACTCCCGCATCCTTTGTCGTGCGCAAGCGCGAGGACGCACTGGCGGTGGACCTGCCGTGGCCGCTCATCGTGAAGCCCGCGCGCGAGGACGCCAGCGTGGGCATGGACTTCGACTCGGTGGTGACGGAGCGCTCGGCGCTCGTGCGGGCGTGCGAGTCCGTGCTGCGCACCTTCCATCAGCCCGCGCTGGTGGAGCAGTTCATCCCGGGACGCGAGGTCTACGTTCCGCTGTTGGGCAACAGCCCGCGACAGGCGCTGCCGCTCACGGAGATCCACTTCGGTCGCGCGTTCGACGACCGGCCGAACATCGTGTCGTACCGGGCCAAGTGGGAGGCGGAGTCACCGGAGTACCGGGACTCGCCCACGGGGCCCTGCCGGCTCGACGCAGTGCAGGAAGCGCGTTGCATCCAGACGGCGCTGGAAGCATTTGCAGCGCTGGATTGCCAGGACTATGGACGCGTGGACCTTCGGGTGTCGCCCGAGGGTGTGCCGTACGTCATCGACATCAACCCCAACTGCGACCTCCATCCGGGCGCGGGGTTCGCGAAGGCGGCGCAGGCCGCCGGCATGGACTACGCGGCCCTGGCCTCGCGCATCGTGGAGGTCGCTCTCGAAAGAGCCCATGGAAATCCGCACACTCGAAAGAAAGGACCGGGAACCGCTCGCCGCGTTGATCCGGCGAATCGAAACCTTCTCGCAGGAGGAGCAGGACTGCGCCATCGAGCTGGTTGACACCGCGCTCACGGCGGGCAACCGGGACTACTCCATCCTCGTGGCGGACCGCGGTCAGGACGGCGGCGGGCTGGTGGGGTACTGCTGCTACGGCCCCACGCCGATGACGGAGCACGCGTTCGACCTGTACTGGATCGCCTCCGCGCCGGAGGTGCGGGGCCAGGGTATTGGCGCGCAGCTCATCTCCTCCATGGAGGGCGACCTGCGCCGCCGCCGCGCGCGGCTCATCCGCGTGGAGACGAGCGCCACGGAGGCCTACGGACCCACGCGCGGCTTCTACGCGTCCATGAAGTACGGTGAGGAGGCGCGCATCCGCGACTTCTACAAGCAGGGTGACGACCTCATCATCCTGACCAAGCGCCTGTAATTCCCCCTCACGAGCGGGCAGATGCCTTCCATGAACCGACCGATGCGACGCACCCGTCTGGGATTGTTGAGCCTGCTCGCCCTGCTGACAGGGGCGCCCTCCCCCGCCTGGGCCCAGGCCCCTGCCGCGCTGAAGAACCAGGCGAAGGCCGCGGCGGCCAAGGCCCAGGCGAAGACCTCCCAGGCCCCGCAGGCCCAGGAGCTCTCCGACGCGCTGAAGGCCCCGCGCCCCAAGGGCGGCGAGTACTTCGGCCTGTACCTGATGGACAAGAAGGTGGGCTGGTTCTTCACGGACCTGACGGTGCTGCCGGGCAACAAGGCCCAGAGCATCAACGAGCTCATCTTCAAGGCGCAGGTGGGCACGCGCGTGTCGGAGCGCGTGCACCGCGAGGTGCGCGTCTACGAAGCGAAGCCGGGCGGCAAGCTGCTGTCCTTCACCGTCACGCAGAAGGGCGACGGCGGGGACAACGAGCTGGTGGGCACCGTGACGGGGGATTCCCTGCGCGTGGTGCGCAAGCGCCCGGGCCAGCCGGATGAAGTGCTCAAGCCCATGCCGCTGCCCAAGGAGACGATTGAGGACGCGGACCAGGCGCGCGTGGCGCTGCTTCGAGGCCAGAAGGTGGAGGGCTCGACGCTGGACGGCACGGACCTGGAGACCTACCGCACCGTCACCACGGTGGAGGCGCCCGAGGAGCAGATGCTGGGCGGCGTGAAGGTGAAGCTGTCGCGGGTGAGCACGCTGTCGGAGAAGGAGAAGGTCCCGGTGGCGGCCTTCCTGACGACGGACGGCAAGATGGTGCGGGTGGACTTCGGCCAGACGATGCAGGCGCGGGCCGAGTCCGAGTCGGTGGCGAAGCGGATGGACCTGGTGGAGGTCTTCGGCCTCACGCGCGTGGTGCTGCCCAAGCCGCTGCCCGCGAAGGCGCGCGAGGTGCCCGGCCAGGTGAAGCTGGTGATGAAGAACCTGCCGGAGAAGTTCCAGCAGGACACGTACCGGCAGAAGTACCAGCGGCTGCCGGATGGCCGCGTGGAGGTGACGCTGCTGGCGGCGCCGCCTTCGCCCAAGGGCCGCGTGGCCCGGCCGGTGGCGGACCCGGACGGTGGGGAGAACCTCAAGTCCACGCTCGCGGTGGAGGCGGACGCGCCGGCCATCAAGGCGCAGGCCAAGAGCATCATCCGCGAGGAGAAGGACGCGTACACGGCGGCGCGGATGCTGTCCGCGTGGGTGTACAGCAACCTGCAGAAGGACTACGGCGCCAGCGCGGACCGGGCCACGGACGTGCTGCGCCAGAAGAAGGGCGACTGCACGGAGCACTCGCTGCTCACGGTGGCGATGCTGCGCGCATCCGGCATCCCCGCGCGCCGCGTGGACGGCGTCATCTACATGGTGAACTCCGACGGCGTGCCCGCGCTGTACTGGCACGAGTGGGTGGAGGCCTTCGTGGGCGAGTGGACCCAGTTGGATCCCACGTTCAACCAGCCCGTCGCGGACGCCACGCACTTCTACGTGGGCTACGAGGGGAACGCGGAGATCACGCCCCTCATCGGTTCGCTCCAGGTCACGGACGTGAAGTAGTCCGGTGGGCGTGCTGCCCGGGCCGCCTCAGTGGCCCGGGGCCGCCACCAGCCGCTCCGCGAGCAGGCCCTGTTCGGTGATGGGCCGCTCGCAGACGAAGCCGCGGCAGAGGTACGCGGCGCCCTTCCCTTCCACCGGGTCGCGCCCCTCGAAGAGCTCCTGGAGGCGCGCGGGCGGCGGAGCGCTGGTGTCGTGCCAGCCGAAGGAGAACACGGGCGCGTAGGTGCGGTTCGCGGCGGCCAGCAGCGGGGCCACGGCCTCGCGAGTCCCCGCGAAGGTGACGCCGGACGCGCCGTCCACCAGCGAGTCCGCCGCGAGCCCCAGGTGGCCGTAGCCCATGGGGTTGCGCACCAGCTGGTCGTGCAGCTTGGCGACGTAGTGCTCCGGCTGGTCCAGGTGGCACACGTCGCCGGTGAGCGCGGAGAGCGTCACCTGCGCCTCCGTCAGCGTGGACGCACCGGACGGGAAGGCGTTGTCGAAGAGGGAGAAGGCCGCCACCACCAGGTCCTTCTGTCCCCGGGGCGCGGACAGGTACGCCTGCTTCTCCTCGTCCCAGAACAGCTCCACCGCGCGGTGCGCGAGCGCGTCCGCCGCGTCCAGGTACTTCGCGTCGAAGGTGGCCTGGTAGAGCGCGGTGAGGCCGGAGGCGAAGTCGCCGTAGTCCTCCAGGAAGCCATCGATGCGGCCCTGGCCGTGCTGGTACGAGCGCAAGAGCCGCTTGCCGTCCCACATCTTCGCGAGCACGAAGTCCGCCGCGTCCGCCGCGAGCTTCGCCCAGTCCGGCCGGTCGAACACGCGCGACGCCAGCGCGAGCCCGCGGATCATCAGTCCGTTCCAGCCCGCCAGAATCTTGTCGTCGCGGCCCGGCTTCACGCGCTGCTCACGCAGGAGGAAGAGGACGCGGCGCGCCTCCGCCAGCTCCTTCTCCACCGCCTCCACGGGGCGGCCCTGCTCCTTCGCGAGCTGCTCCACGGGGACGACGACCTCCAGCACCGTGGCGCCGTGCTCGAAGTTGCCGCCGGGCTTGATGCCGAAGTGGCGCAGCACGGTGTCCGCCTGCTGGCCCACGGACAGGGCCGCGCGGACCTCCTCGGGATGCCAGACGAAGAACTTCCCCTCCTCGCCTTCGCTGTCCGCGTCCTGCGTGGCGTAGAAGCCGCCGGCCGGATCGGTCATCTCGCGGCGGACGTACTCGACGGTCTCCTCCACGACCTTGCGCCAGAGCGGCCGAGACTCCACCTGCTCTGCTTCCGAGTACAGGTGCAGGAGCTGGGCGTTGTCGTAGAGCATCTTCTCAAAGTGGGGCACCAGCCAGCGCTCGTCCACGGAGTAGCGGTGGAAGCCGCCGCCCAGCTGGTCGTAGATGCCGCCCAGGGCCATGCGCTCCAGCGTGCGGAACACCGCGGCCTTCAGGGGCTCCCCGCCGCCGCGCCGCCATGCGCGCAAGAGCAGCGCCACGTTCATGGGGTTGGGGAACTTGGGGGCGCCACCGAAGCCGCCGTTCACGGGGTCCATGCGCTTCAGCATGGACTGGCCCATGGCGACGATGTCCTCCGCGGACAGGTGCGCGGGGGCGGCGTCCAGGCCGTGGGTGGACAGCTCGCCCAGGCCCTCCTGGAAGCGTTTGGCCTGCTCCTCGATTTCATCCGCCTTGTTCTCCCAGGCGTCGCGCAGCGCGGTGAGCAGGCGCGGGAAGCCGGGCCGGCCGTAGCGGTCCGAGGGCGGAAAGTAGGTGCCGCCGTAGAAGGGGCGCAGGTCCGGGGTGAGGAACACGGTGAGGGGCCAGCCCCCGCCCTGCCCCATGAGCTGCACGACACCCTGGTAGATCTGGTCCAGGTCGGGGCGCTCCTCGCGGTCGACCTTGATGTTGATGAAGCCCTCGTTCATCAGGCGCGCGATGTCCGGGTGCTCGAAGGACTCGTGGGCCATGACATGGCACCAGTGACACGCGGAGTAGCCCACGGAGAGCAGGATGGGCTTGTTCTCCGCGCGGGCGCGGGCCAGGGCTTCGTCCCCCCAGGGGTACCAGTCCACGGGATTCGTGGCGTGCTGGCGCAGGTACGGCGACGGCTCCTGGGCCAGACGGTTGGTATGTCCAGAGGGGGGATGGTCGTCCATGGGGTGCTCCCGGTGTGCAGCGGCTTCGCGGTCCTTCACATTGTGAGCCTGGGTTCGCGGGGGCAAGCCGAAATGGTCGCACTCCCCGCTGGCCAACGGCCCTCCGGTGCGCTTTGTCCAGGGGCGTGCGTGCGTCCGCCCACTCCAGCCCCGGCCCGGGAATGAAGACGTGCCTCGCCCTGGTGGCACTGGGCGTGGGGGTGCGGCTCGCGCTGGCGCTGGGAACGGACGTCTACTTCGACGAAACCTATTACTGGCAATGGGCCCGGCATCTCGCATGGGGATATTTCGACCATCCGCCGATGGTGGCGTGGCTCATCGCCGCGCTGGGCATCCGGGGGACGTCGCTCCTGTGCGGGCTGGGGACGGGCGTGGCGGTGTGGGGGCTGGCGCTGGACGTGTACCGGTCCAGGGACGCGGCCTGGAGGGCGCTGGCGCTGTGGAGCGCGGTGCCGGTGGGCATCCTCTCCGGAGTCTGGGCCACTCCGGATTCGCCCATGCTGCTGTTCTGGGCGCTGGGGTTGTGGGCGCTCTACCGCGAGAAGTGGGTGCTGGCGGGGCTGACGTGTGGGCTGGCGCTGTTGTCCAAGTACCCGTCCGTGCTGCTGGGGCTGGCGTTCATGGTCGCGGCGTTGAAGGCGCGGCGGCTACCCGCGGGGGCGTGGCTGACGGCGGGGCTCGGGTTGCTGTGCTTCCTGCCGGTGGTGTTGTGGAACGCGAGCCATGACTGGGTGGGGTTCAAGTTCCAGCTGAACCATGGCCTGGGCGGGCGCGGCGGGTGGGCGACGTTCGGCGAGTACGTGGCGGGGCAGTTCGCCATGGGCGGGCCGGTGCTGTTCCCGCTGGCGCTGGTGTACGCGGTGCGAGGGCCCCGGGAGCAGTTCCTGCTGCGCATGGCGGCGGTGATTCCGCTGCTGTTCTTCGGCTACGCGGCGGCGAAGACGCGGGGCGAGGCCAACTGGCCGGCGGCGGCGTACGTGGCCGCGTGCATTGGCGTCGCGGGGATGCGGCCGGTGTGGCAGCGGGCGGCGGCGTGGAGCGGGATGGCGGTGGTGCTGGCGGTGACGTCGCACCTGTTGTTCCCGGTGCTGACGTTCGAGCGCGACACGGTGCTGGCGAGGACGCACGGCTGGGGCGTGCTGGAGCGGCTGAGGACGCCGGAGCAGCTGTTCCCGGGCATGGCGCCCGGTCCCACTGCGGTCTACGCGCCCACGTACCAGTTGGCTTCGCAGGTGGCGTACACGGCCGGCGTGGAGACAGACACGGTGGGCCCGTCACGGCGCAAGAGCCAGTATGACCTGTGGCCTGAGCTGGAATTGAAGCCCGGTCAGGACGTGCTGTGGTGTTCGGAGAACGGCGCGGCGCCGCCGGAGGAACTGGTGCAACGCTTTGGTTCTGTGGAAGGCCCCGTGAAGCTCACGGGCGTCTTCCGGGGTCGGCGGCTGCACACGTTCACTGTGTGGCGGCTGACCAGGTGACGGACGCGAGCGTCCTGCCCCTAGGATTTCTCACGCATATTCTCGAGCAAACCCAAGCCCAGCCCCCGGTCATTCACCTTCCTTCGCGCTGATGAGCTGTTGCATCCGCACGACCTCCTCACGGTCTGCGCGGCGCTCGCGACACATCTGGACGAGGACACACCCCAGGAGTCGGACTGGCATCGGCGACTGGCCCGTGCGCTCTTCCAACATCTCAATCTGTTGGACCTGCCCCAGGCCCGTGCAGTCGCTTCAGCCGAGAACGGTGCCGAACTCCGTCAGGCCCTGGGGGACCGCGACGTGCGGCCGCTCGCGCCCGGATTTGAACTGACGAACGCCTGGCGCTATCGCCATCAACTCCTTGCACTCCCGCTTCTTCCACTGCTGGAGGGACATCCCTTCTGGTTCACGTTCCCGAGAAAGCTGCCAGCAGTGCTCCGCCCGATGGCGGAGCACGTGTCCGACGGCCTGCTGACGCCTGCGCTGGCTGCGGAACGTCTCGTCAGCGAGTTGGACCGCGTCATCATTGCGTTCTGGGGTTGCCCGGTCGAGCAACTGGACTCCAGCGTGACGGCTGCGGCGCTTGAGGCGCAGGGGCTCGACCTCCCACAGCCGCCTCGCGACGAGGACTTCTAGCGCGGTGTTCACGGCGTCAGCGCGACATTGCCCGATCGACTTGGCCCAGTCCGCAAGAGTCGCAGGATTGACCACGATAAGGCTCGGACAACCCCGCCCCCGCCGCTCAAAAACGGAACCGGACTGCTGGCCGATAGAGTGGCCTCCCCGTAGAAGCCATGCTGACGGCAGTAGAGGACGAGGCCCCGTCAGCCGTCATCCAAGAATTCCAACTTCCAGCACATCTACGAGGCGGAAATCCGCCCACACTCAGGAAAGGGCACGAATGGCTGTCCTGCAAAAAGCGCAACTGCAAACCGATGGCGAAACCCTCGTACTTTCTCTTTGGGTTGAGCCTGCAGGCGAATTGCCGCACCAACTGCGTGCGGCATTGGTCCTCCATGATGACATCATGGTCGACTCCTTCGCCTGGTGGTGCGAGTGCGAACGGAAGGCCGATACCTGGGTGGGACGGCTGCAAATTGGGAGTGGCTCCGGACAGGCTCGCCTCCTCGAACTCGCGAACATTGTCGACCCGGCGGGTGTGCCAGTCAGCATGCCGGCTGCTCACCTGTTCCTCGAGCGCCCTGGCAATGCGGCCTGGACTACAGGCGCGGACGCGGAGGCCGAGAAAGTCCGCCTGGCGGCAAAGCGAGATGCTTACTTCAATGCTCCTATTGTTGGTGCAGCCGCCACTGGAGCGGACCCGACCTTTAGCATTGTCCTGCTGGCTGACAACCTTCGCCTGACGAAGATCCAGCGTATTCCTGGGATCCAAGTCATCCCACTGGCCAGCTCAACAGTTGGCATAGATGTCGCACATGTCCTCAATGACGTAATGAGGCAACTTCGTTTCGGCAGCGGCATCAACCTCGATAAGTGGATGGAGTCGATGCAGGATCGTCGGCCAGCGGCAATCGTGCATGCCCCGCGAGTTCAGGCCGCCGACCATTCAATTGCTGTAAAGGCTTGCTTGCAATCCGTTCACCCCTTACTGGACTTGCTAGCACTGCGTAGGGGAGACTCACCAAGACTCCTAGGTGGCGTCGCTGCGACAGCCGACCGCAACGGAGTCATGCAGTGCATGGCCTATTGGGTTGCGGGAGCTGGCTACGCGGGGAACGTGCTTGGAGGAATGACCTCGGGTGAGGACCCTCACACCTTGGTGCGGTACTGGAATGCACTCTCCAAAGATCCGAGGACGAAACTGTGGCTAGCATTGTACGCCGACGCAATTGCCGACGACCGTTGGGATTATCGCCTGTTTCGGTGCTTCAATCTTCTCGAAGGCATTGCCACGGAGATAGTACCAGACAATGTCGTCATTCGTGACGGCACCGGGAAACCCCGGTTGATGCCCGACAAAAAGCCTTATACGACCCGCCACGCACGAGGGAAGGTTTACGAATTACTGCGAGGCGTGGCTGCGAAGGGACAAGAGGCTGAGAGCAACTTCACGGCTCCCCTTCAGGATGGCTCAAGCGCTGAACTTTGGGACGAAGTTGAAATTTGGGTTGCAGTACGGAATTCCGTTGCACATCGTGGAAGTTGGGAACTGCCCACTGGAGAGCGTCCGACGGCGGCGCATTCGTCTACCGAAGCCCAAATCATCAGGCGTTCACAGGACAACACCCTGTCTGAGGGCATTTGGTCTGTTGTGCATGCTCTTCGTACAGCAGTTGAGTCTACAATCCGTGCAGCCCTTCGTGGCCGGCTCTGAAATTGGCACCAAAGCCGCCCCATGGGGAATCCGCTCCGGCACGAAACCGGGAGACAGTGCGCTCCCCCGGCTTCGTGGCTCACGTCAGGGGCACATCGTGCCTTCGCGGCGGCACACGCGGTCGCCGCAGAAGCAGGAGTAGCCCGACTGGCAGGGGCCGCAGGTGCCACCGTGGTAGCCCTCCGCCGTTACGTTGACGGAGGCGAGCACCTTCGTGTGCGCGGTTCCTTCGTAGAGCCGGAACACCATGTTGTCGCCCGCATGGAACCAGGGCGCGACCGCGCAGCCACTCGGCGCCCGGGTGAAGAGCGCTTCGGGCAGACCCGCCGCGGCCACCCAGACCTCTCCCGTGGTGGCATTGCTGACGCTCCAGCAGATGGTCGTCGACCCCAGGGTCGTGACGTCGAGGTTGATGCGCACGTTTGTCGGGTTCGCCGAAATGGTTCCCGTGGCATTCGGCACGCACGTGGATTCATTCCCCAACCTGGGCAGACAGGGATGCTCTGGCGAGTCGCACCGCGCCGAACAAGTTGACGAGACCTTGGTGTAGCCAGGGGGACAGAGGCCACAGACGACAATCGTGTTGCTCGCCGCGCTCTCACTGGACGCGAGCACTGCGTCCTCGGAGTCCGGACCTGCGCAGGAAATCACGGCAATGGCGGCAAGCATCAACGGCAGGATGTGCTTCATGGTCGGTCACTCCTCCTACGGGTGGTAGGGCCGCAGCCGACCATGGACCTGAAAGCAATCCCAGCCGATTTTCACTCTAAGTGAAAGACCGTACAAGCATGACGAAGAGGAACACGAAGTAGCTCCGCGCCGCTAACCGTCCCGACTGAGCCCGCGGCCTGCGGCTCTTGAAGAACAGCATCAGATTGATCACCGCCATTCCCAGGGGCAGCAGGAAGAGCCAGCCTGGGGTCAGCCACAGGTAGAGCCCCGACGCTCCGGCCATCATCGCGAAGGCAATCACCGCGCTGGCCGTGGAGCCCACTTCGTCTGAGTAGAGCTTCTCTCCCGGCTTCGTGGTCCCGAGCCACGCCGTCTTCCGCATCACCTCCCAGTGCAGATAGAGGAAGACCATTGCCAGGATTGCCAGCAGTCCCTGTGGATTCAGCGGCGTTCCGGTGCGCTCCGCGTGCGCTACCCAGACGTAGAGGCCGTGGCCCACGTGGAGCTGGATGGCGATTCCAATCATCAGGAACATGCTGCGCTGGTACGCGACCCAGTGCTTCTCCAGCGCCCAGAGCACCAATGCGTGCACCATGATTCCAAGCAGAATCGCGGCCCTTACCCAGGACACGGCCAAATTCGTCCCTAGCAACACGGCCGCGTTGAGCCCCAGCGCCACGTACAGGTCTCCGAAACTGACGTCCCCTTTCGCCAGACCCCGGTTGGGGTTGTGGACCAGGTCGTATTCGTAGTCGCGCAGCTCATCCACGATGCGCATGAAGTAGCCCACGCCGAAGATGCTCAGCGCGACGTGCAGCAGGTCCAGGGAGAACGCCAGCCCCCTGCCCCCGTCGAGCACGCCAAACATCCCGTCCAGGCTCACGCACCAGAGTGAGACCACCAGCAGGTAGAACAGCGGCGGGTAACGCTGCACGGAGAAGCGCAGCGTCGCCCGCGCCCGGTCCATGACGGTCCTGCTCATGCCGCCACCAGCGTGACGGTTCCCGTGGAACCATCCACTCGGACCCTCGCTCCGTCCGGGATGCGCGTGGTCGCATTCGCCACTCCCACCACCGTGGGGATGCCGAACTTCCGGCCCGCGATGGCTGTGTGCGACAGCATGCTGCCGCGCTCCACCACGATGCCTCCCGACGCCAGCATCAGGAACAGCCAACCGGGGTCCGTCTCCTTCGCGATGAGGATGTCGTCCTTGCCCAGCGTGCCCACCGCGCCCGGGTCCAGCACGATGCGCGCGGTCCCCTCCACGATGCCCGCGCTCGAACCGATTCCCTTGAACAGCGAGGCGTTGTCGCTCGCGGCCTCCACGACCCTCGGGATGCCGTCCGCCACGCTGCCCACCGTGGTGAAGTCCCTTGGCGGCTGGCGATCCTGGTTGTCCTGCTGCTCCCGCCGCCGCAGCTTCGTGAGCTCGCCCAGGTTCCTCGTGACGCTCCGGCCCTCGAAGTGGTCCAGCACCTCGCGCATCGTGAGGTAATGCACGTCCAGCGGCGCATCCAGCACGCCCCGCTCCGCCATCCGCTGACCGAGCGCCGCGAACACCTGCTTGCTGAAGCCGAAGAGCTGGCCTCGCCAGAACCGGCTGTCCTCGCGCAGGCCAATCACCGTCCGCAGCCCTGCCAGGAGCTTCTCGATGGCCAGCTTCCGCAGCGGATGCCCCTGGAGGAGCGTGGCCAGCTGCGCTTCCGCCTCCGTGCGCCTTGCCCTGTCCGATGTCCTCAACTCCTCACGCGTCACCGACGAACGCGCGTAGGACTGGACGACTCGCACCAGGTCCCACGGCGTGTCCCGCAGGTTCGGTCGCTCCACGTTCAGCTCCTGCACGCCCCGGTCCCCGAACTCGCTCAGGTGCTCACGGAAGGCGCGAGCGACTCCAGGCGGCACATCCCCCGCGTCGATGCTCCGCCAGAGGGCTTCCGCCTCGCCTTCGTCGAAGCGCTTCGCCAGCGCCGGGTCCGCTCGCACCATCTCCGCGAGCGCCACCGCGGAGAGCAACGCGTGAGTACCCGCGTCCGGCTTTGCCCCGCACATCAGGCCCACCAGCAACGCGCTGGGGTCTTCCCCGGTCCACTTGAGCAACAGCCTGCGCGCCAGCCCGAAGCACGTGTTGATGTACCAGTGATTGATGAGCGTCAGGCCCCACCAGTTCCCCACCTCCGTCCAGACGTGCCGGAAGTGATGGATGAGGACCAGCGGGTCCTCCTTCTCCACGGGTCGAGCCCTGAGCCCCGCGAGCGTTCGCTTCCACCAGGCCTCGAATGCGTCGAAGTCCCGCTGGAACGTCGCGGTGACAGACAGCGCGCCCAGCGCGGAACGCCCCAGCGCGTATGCGTAGCTCGCCGTATTGGAGAAGCTCTCGCGGTGGCCCGGCAGCCGGATGACCAGCGATGCGTCCCGCTGGAGCACGTCCTCCAGGTCCCGCATGGAGGTGGCCGCGATGAACGGGTTGATGCCATTGACGTGCATCAGGTTCGACAGCGAGTGGTAGACGCGCCCGTCGATGAACCCCAGCATGTTCTGGAACGCGGGCGTCTGGTCGTGCAGGGCCCTCGCGTCCGCGCCCTTCATGCGGCGCAGCAGGTCGTAGAAGATGACCTCGTAGAAGTAGCTGGCCAGTGAGTACGTCAGCGGCGTCGTGACACCCGGGAAGCTCTCCGAGACGTTGCCGCATCCCCATACACGGATCTTCCGGAAGTCGAACGCGATGGGCCGCGCCTGCAATACGTGCAGCGTGCCGTCCTCCGTGAAGGTGCCCTCGATGTCCTGGGGCATGCCGAAGCTGCGCTCGATGTCCTTCGCCAGCGCGGCCAGCCGCTTCAGCTCTTCATCCGTGAGGCACGGCGCGTCCCGCAGGTGCTCCGGCACGGGGCGGCGGACCAGCTCGCCTCCGGGCTCGGGGTTCTCACAGAGCATGTCTGCCTTGTGGGCCAGCTCCCGGTCGATGTGGCCCGTCTCCGGGTGGATGAAGTAGTGGTCCACGCCCACCTTCTCCTGGACCACCCCTTCCCCGATGCCGTGCCCCGCGACGACCAGCGTGCGACGCTCGGTCGTCTTCGGGTCGCATGTGAAGGCCACGAACGAGCGGCGGCCGGGGATCATCCGCTGCACTCCCACCGCCACCATCAGCCCCCGGACGTCGCGGCCCTGCGCCAGCCGATAGATGAGCCCCTCCGGCGTGTAGGCGGAGGCCCAGCAGCGGCGGATGCGGTCCAGCAGCGTGTCCCTCCGCACGTAGAGGAACGTGGAGCTCACGCCCGCGAACGGGTCCGTCTCCGAGTCCTCGCTCTCATCCAGCGCACGGCCCACCACGGAGGCCCGCACGGCCACCATGCCTCCCGCGCCGAAGGTCCGGTCAAAGGCATCCAGGAGGGTGGCTTCGCGCTCGGCTCCCAGCGGAACCTGGAGGAAGAGCTTCTCAATCTCCTCCGCGACGCGGCGGATGTCCTGATGCGACGTCCGGTCCACCGACGTGGTGAGCCGGTGGATGTCGGCTTGGAGCGGAGCCGCCACCTCCTGGAACATCGTGGTCGTGAGGCAGAAGAACTCGGGGACCGGGAAGCCGTGCTTCGCCAGGTGCTGCTGGCGCGCGAACTTCTGGCCGACGTGCTGGGGGTCGCCGGCCTCGGTCATGGAGACGAGCGGTTGGGGGGAAGGCATGTCAGGGGATTCCTTCAGGAACGAAAGTCATTGAGCGCGCTTCGCAGGGCATCCACCGGGGACCTCGCCAACAGGTCCTCCGGCCCGAGCACCGCCGCGAGCCGCGAGACATCCAGACACTGTGAATGAGCCAGCAACTCCAGACGCTCCGCCATCGCCCGGGCCCTCCGGCTGGGGACCTCTCGCATGGCTCGCGGGAGCCAGCCGGGGGCACGGACCTTCACGAGTGGAGGGGGCAGGCCCAGCCCCCGCCCCACCGTGCCCAGGAACTCTCCTCGCAGGAGCGGTTGTGAGTACGCGACGTTGAACGCCTGCTGCTCGGGACGCGGCGTCTCCACCATCCGCCGCGCGAGTCTCCACAGAATGCGGCCCAGGTCATCCACGTCGATGACCGAGCACCCCACCGCGTCGCCCCCGACCTGCACGCCCTGCTTCAGGAGCTTCACCATCGCGGGCAGGACGAACCGGTCCCCGCGCCCGAGAAGAAAACGCGGCCTGAGCAGCGCCGCATGCAGACCGGTCCGGACCGCGTGTTCCGTGACGACGTCCTCCGCCGCCACTCGGGAGCGGGCCAGGGCAGTGACGGGCCGGAGCGGATGATCCTCCTTCACGCCCCGATGGGGGCCCGCGCCATAGACAGACATGGAGCTGCCGAAGAGGACGCCCCGGCAATCTCCCGTGAGCCGCGAGAGGAGCCGCCGTGTTCCGTCCACGTTGGTCCTCTCGTAGCCCGTGCCGTCCGTGTCCCGCTGCTTCGTGGCCAGGTGCAGGACGACGTAGGGATACGGCGGGAACAACGCCTCCGGGATGCCGTGCAGATCTCCCCGCACGACGTTCACGCCGTCTCCCCACTCGCGGCCGTCGGGCGAGCGCACCAGCGCATGCACGGGATGTGCTCCGCGCTGGCGCAGGAACGCCTGCCCCACCATGCCGGTCGCGCCCGTGAGCACGACTCCGAAGCCGCCTACCAGACCCATGGGACCAGCCGCTTGCGGCTCGCCGCGTACTCGGCGTAGCCCGGAAAGGAGCCCAGCAGGAGCCGCTCCTCGTGCCGGATGCGCAGGAGGACCGCCGGCACGAACAGCAGCGCGAACACCGCGATGCCCACGACCGCGGGGAACACCAGCAGGTAGCCCACGTGCGCCAGCAGCATGCCGGTGTACGCCGGGTGCCGGAGCCTCCGGTACACGCCTTCCGTCACGAGCAGGCTCGCGTCCGGCAGCCGCACCCGGTGCGAATAGGCCTTCCCCAACGTGCGGATGGCCGTGAGCCGCAGCGACACCCCGGCGATGAAGCAGAACAGCCCCACGGCTCGCGGCACCGGCCCCACATCCAGCGTGGGGAGCGCGACCGCCAGGAGGATGGTGGTCAGACGGGCAATCGCATACAGCTCCAGCGTGGCGCTGTCCCGCTCCGCGGTGGGCTTGCTCGTCTCCCGCAGCGTCACCCGGCTCTCCACCAGCATCCACGTCACGTACAGGCCCAGCATCAGGGCCGCGATGGGCCGGCTGTCCTCCGGCGTCCGCAGCACCTGACGGATGCCCAGCGGAATCAGCAGCCCCACGCCCGTCACCAGCAGCAGCGTGGGCATCCAACGGTGCAGGCCCTTCATGACGCCGCCTTCGCGCTCACGGCGCCAATCAGCCCCGAGTAGCAGCAGGTGTCTTCCTGCCAGCCCTGCACGGCGATCCACATGCGGTTGCGGCGCCCGTCGCTGCGCACCGGCTCCGCCCACTCCGGGAGCCGGAAGCTGGCGAAGGTGCGGATCACCACCGGCACGTCGGTGCGCACGAAGCGCCGGAACTCCAGCGTCAGGCGCGTCAGGATGAGCGACCAGTCCAGCGGCAGCCCCACACCGTGGATGGCCGCGATGGCCGCCTGCCGGGCCAGCTCCGTGAGGAGCATGCCCTGCACGTGCTCGGAGGGATGGTCGAAGACGAACTCCGGCGAATCGGTGAACGCGTTGAACTGATGGAGCGCCCCCACCCGGCAGGCGTTGGCGAGCAGCACGTTCGCCGGGTCGCGCTTGTGCACGAGCACCGGGTCGATGCGCTCCAGCGGCCGGGCCTGCTCCGCCTCACTGAAGGACTGCCGTCCCTCGGAGACGGGGTTGCGCACGGGGATGCGGGCCAGGAGCTCGGAGACGTTCTCCGGCGGATCCTTCTTCCACTGCTCGCCCACGCGCACGCCCACTGGCGTGGCATCCGCCCACTCCGCCAGCGCGGGGAACTCGGCGGCGCGCGCGCCCAGGTAGAGGCCGCAGTGCTCCTGCAGCACGGCGGCCAGGAACTCCGCCTCCTCCACGCTCTTCACCGGGATGCGACAGGGGTGCTCGACTTCCGAAAGAAGGGGGTCCGGGACGAGCAGGAAGGGGACGGCCTCCGGCGACGCCACCCGCAAGCGGCGCTCGGGATGACTGGAAACGGAATCCATGTCTGCCTTTCTCCAACTGAGGGGGAAAGGCAGTCTAGGAATCGCGATGTCTCAACACGAGAACCGGGGAAGGCCCGCTTTCACGAGGCGGGAGATCAGACCCGCAGGGATTCGTGGGTCTGTTTCACGAACCATCATGACACGTCGCGAAATGCGTCTTGGATTGAGACGGCCGGTGCGCCCTCCGGCTCACTGTCCCTCGGGAGACTCCGGTTCACAGCGGACCAGCACCTCCAGCTTCTCCCCACCACCGCCCAGGTAGATGGTGCCCGTCGTGGGCGTCGCGTCGGAGTACTGGCGACCCACCGCCACGCGCACGTGGTGTGTCTGCGTGAGGATACCGTTCGTGGGATCGAAGCCCTTCCAGCCGACCTCCGGAAGGTAGACCTGCACCCACGCGTGGGAGGCCTCCGCCTGCGCCGTGTTCGCGTGCTTGGGCCCCGTGTAGAGGTAGCCGCACACGTAGCGCGCCGGCACACCCAAGAGACGCGCCAGGCAGATGAACACGTTGGCGAAGTCCTGACACACGCCCTTGCGCGCCGAGTACACGCTGAAGGCCGTGGTGTTCAGCGTCGTGGTGCCCTGCGCGTACTGGTACTCCTTGAAGATGGAGTAGTTGATGTCCAGCAGCGTGTCCAAGAGGTCGTAGTCGTTGCGGCGCGCGAAGCTCATCGCGTACTCCAGCAACTCCTCCAGCTGCGTGTCCGGCAGCTCCGGCGGCAGCAGGTACGGCTGGAGCATGTTCGCCTGCCACGGCATCCACACCAGCGGCAGCACCGAGCGCACGTGCAGCGGCCGGTACCCCAGCGGATCCGTGTCCCGCAGCTCCACGCGCGAACGGGCCTCCATCACCAGCTCCGTGTAGGGCGTGTCCACCACCGCGCGGCGCACGCGGTTGCCGAAGACGTCCTCGTACTCCGACCGCGTCACCCCTACCGACAGCTTCACTTCATGTGACAGCAGCGACTGGAGCCGGTCATGCATCGGCGTCAGCCGAAGCAGGTGCGAGCTGCGCTCCACCGGCCTGTCGTAGCGGTAGACCGTGCGGTGCAACACGTCCATCACCCGCACCGGCATCTCCGGCGGCCGGCGCAGGCGGCTTCGCGCCTCGAACTCCGCCGCCATCGCGGGCGCGACCGTCCCCTTCCCTTCCGCCTCCGGCGGCAGCACCTCCACACGGATGGCCCCCTGGCGCACCAGCACCAGCGCGCCCGGCGACAGCTGCGTCCAGTTCGCGTCCACCTCCGTGCGCGACGCCAGCGGCTGCGTGGCGACGATGACGCCCTTGCGGCTCTTGGCGCCCCGGCGCGTGAGGTCCAGCTCCACGTCGTCGTCGCCCAGCACCAGCCGCTCGTAGGGCGGCGACACCTGCCATACCCACGCCTGCGTCGCGTTGGTGCGGTCCGCGTACACACACAAATCCCTGCCGTCCGACACCACCAGCGTCAGCGGCCCCAGGCGGTTCATCTCCTCCAGCCACGCGCGCAGGCGGGGCGCGTCCACGTCCCCCAGGCTCCGCCAGCCCTGCTCCTGCATCCAGTCCAGGAAGCGGCAGAACAGCGTCTCCGAGTCCGTGGAGCCCACCGGTTCGAAGCGCGCCCCCGGCGCGATCTGGAGCCGCTGCTCCAGGCTGCCGCTGTGCGCGAGCAGCCAGTCCCGGCCCCAGGCGCTGCGCACGAAGGGCTGCGTGTTGGCCTCCGTGAGAGGGCCCCACGTCGCCGTGCGCAGGTGCAGCATCAGCAGCGAGGACTCCAGCGGATCCCACGTGGCCACCAGCTCACTGCGGCGGCTGTGCAGCTGGGGCGCGGCTTCCTTGAGCACCGTGGCCGCGAACTCGCCGCCCGGGTAGTAGCCCACGCCCCAGCCGTCCGGAGGCTTCTGTCCGGGGGCGAGGCAGCGCAGGTCCAGGCCAGGGGCGAGCTCTCCCTCGAAGGACAGCGCGAGCAGGTTCAACATGGCGGCGGACTCTATCCGGCCATCTCCTGGGTGCCCACCTGCGCGGGCGCCTTGCCGAAAAAATCACGGGTGATGCTCGTGCAGAGCGCGTCCGTGCCCTCCACCATGCGCGTGAGCAGCGCGTGCACCGACGCGCCCTCCGGCTCCAGCGTCTGGGGCTTCAGCTGTTCCACCAGGGGCACCAGCTGGTTCAGGCACTCCTCTCCCGGCTGCCCCCGGCCCACCACCGGACACAGGTGTCCCAGGTAGCGCCAGGCGGACTCCAGGCAGTGGCGCACGGAGCGCGGGAAGCGCGGCTCGAACAGCAGGAACGCCGCCACCGCGTCTCCCGTCACCCGGCCCTGGTGGCTCTTCATGAAGGGCTCGAAGCCGGAGCATGCGCGCAGGAGCGACAGCCACAGCGCCGTCTCCACCACGCGGTGCGTGTGCCGCATCTGGCTGAAGACGTGGTGGTGCACGTCCAACAGCCGCGACGTCTGCCCCACCCGCTCCAGCATCACGCCCAGCCAGATGAACTCCTGGGGCGTGTCGTGCAGCATGGTGCTGTCCAGGAAGCCCAGGCACAGCTGCACCATGCGCCGGATGTGCTGGTAGAAGCCGAAGCGCGACGCGGCGTACTCCGCCCGGCCCGCCTCGCCGGTGAGGAAGTGGTACAGCTCGTTGGTCACCTCCCAGCACTCGCGGCTGATCACCTCGCGGATGGTGCGCGCGTTGTCCCGCGCCATCACCACCGTGGCCATCAGGCTGGAAAGGTTGTCCTCCTCCCAGGTGAGGAAGTCCTGCACCTTCTCGCCGTCGGCTTCCGCCTTCGCGCCGTGCTTGCGCGCGAAGGCTTCGCGCTCGCCGAAGATGGCCAGCGCCGGCATCCAGGACTGGTCCGCGGGCAGGTCCGCGTCCAGCGCCAGCTGATCCGTCATCTGCAGCACCCGCGCGACGCTCTCCAGCCGCTCCAGGTAGCGCCCCAGCCAGAAGCAGTGCTCCGCGATGCGGGCGATCATGCGTCCTCCTTCTGCACCCAGGTGTCCTTGGAGCCACCACCCTGGCTGGAGTTCACCACGTAGGAGCCCGCGCGCAGCGCCACGCGCGACAGGCCTCCTGGCAGCACCCAGGGCCCCTGCGGCGAGGTGAGGATGTACGGGCGCAGGTCCACGCGGCGGGCCACGACCTGACCGCTCGCCGCGTCCCAGGTGGGGCACGTGGACAGCTCCACGCGCGGCTGCGCGATGTAGCGGCGCGGCTGGGCGAGGATGCGCTGGCGGAAGTCCTCGCGCTCCTCCTTCGTGGACTGCGGTCCCATCAACATGCCGTAGCCGCCGGCCTCGTCCACCGCCTTCACCACCAGCTCCTCCAGGTGCTCCAGCACGTAGCGGCGGTCGTCCTCGCGCGCGCAGACGTACGTGGGCACCTGCGCGAGCAGCGCGGGCTCCCCCAGGTAGTAGCGGATGATTTCCGGCACGAACGCGTACACCGCCTTGTCGTCCGCCACGCCGTTGCCCGGCGCGTTGGCGAGCGCCACGTTGCCCGCGGCCCACGCACGCATCAGCCCCGGAACGCCCAGCATGCTGTCCGGGCGGAAGGCCTCCGGGTCGATGAAGGCGTCGTCGATGCGGCGGTAGATGACGTGCACGCGCTTGGGTCCGCGCGTGGTGCGCAGCCATACGCGGTCGTCGTCCACGAAGAGGTCCGCGCCGTGCACCAGCTCCACGCCCATGGTGCGCGCGAGGAAGCTGTGCTCGAAGTAGGCGGAGTTGTACGGGCCCGGCGTCAGCACCACCGCGGTGGAGCGGTCCGGATCCACCGGCGATGACGCGCGCAGCGTCTCCGCGAGCTTCGCCGGGTAGTGGTCCACGCGCCGCACCCGCGTGCGCTCCAGCACCTCCGGCAGCACGCGCTTGGAGAGCACCCGCCCCTCCATCACGTACGACACGCCCGACGGCGTGCGCAGGTTGTCCTCCAGCACGCGGAAGGTGCCCTGCCCGTCGCGGATGAGGTCGATGCCCGCGATGTGGATGCGCACGCCGCCCGCCGGCCGCACCCCGCGCAGCTTCGGCAGGTACTGGGACGTGCCCAGCACCATGGCCTTGAGCTCCGGGCGTCCTTCGAAGATGCGCTGCTCGCCGTAGACGTCGTCCAGGAACAGGCCCAGCGCTCTCACGCGCTGCTCCAGCCCGCGCTCCACCTGCGCCCAGTCCGACGCCGACACCAGCCGGGGGATGAGGCAGAAGGGGAAGATGCGCTCCGTGCCGCGCCGGTCCGCGTAGACGGAGAACGTCACGCCCTGGTTCATCAGCGCCCGCTCCGCCAGCGCCTGCATCCGGGAGAACTCCTCCGGGGAGCGCGCGCCCAGCCGATCCAGCAATCGCAGCACGTCCGGCCGTGGCGTGTCGCCCGCGCCCAACAGCTCATCCCAGGTGCCCGGCTGGATGGCGTATCCGTCGAAGAGTCCTCGGACCTGAAGCTGCCTCATGGTGGACCTCGTCTCGTCACCGAAGACATACGACGCCCTGCGTCAACCGCACTGTAGCGAGGGCTGGAGGCGTGTGACAGAAGCCGGCCGCGCACGTGCGGGTTCCCGAGGGCGGCGGCCGATGGTGAACACATGAAACAGGTGTGACACCGGCGGTGCGCAACCTGTCGGACAGTCGGACAGGTCGTGGGTTGTAGCCCGGCGGGGGCGTGATGACGGTGCGCCCCCAGCAGGACAGGTGGCGGGCAGGCGGGCGTGGGAGGCGGGCATGGGGATGGTCAGCGGTCGTGCGTGGCTTTCGGCGTTGGCGTTGGCGGTGGGCGCGGCCCCGGCGTTCGCGCAGGGCGAGCCCGCCCAGATGGATCCGATGACCGTGCGCCGGGTGGCGGACGTCGCCGGCGATCCCCGCCTGGTCCTCTCTCCCCAGAGCTTCGATTCGCACGCGACCGTGGAGCTGAACGGGCGCCTGTATTTCCTTTCCGGCGCGCCCCGGCCCGACGGCGGGACGGTCAACGAGCTGTGGGTGACCGACGGCACGGCGGCGGGCACCCGGTCGCTGCGGGAGTGGCTACCGCCCTCCACGCGCATCGACCTGGGGTCGCTGCGCGCCACGTCCCACCGGCTGTTCTTCACCGCGACCACGGACGAGACCGGTCGCGAGCTGTGGACGAGTGACGGCACGCGCGAGGGAACGCACCTCACGCGCGAGCTCAGCCCTGGCCAGGCCCACGGCATGTCCCTCCAGGCTCCGGTCATCGCGCTCGGGGACGTCGTGCTCTTCGCTCCGTCGGGCACGGGCACGACGGAGTTCGACCTCTGGAAGTCGGATGGCACCGAGGCGGGCACCGTGCCGGTCAAGGACATCGCCCAGGGCCCCGCGTCGCTGCTCACCACCGGCTTCGTGCGCGCGGGTGACACCGTCTTCTTCGGCGCGCTGGGCCCTGCGGGGGATGAGCTGTGGCGCACGGACGGCACTGCGGCGGGCACCTGGATGGTGCGGGACCTCCAGCCCGGGCTGGACAGCGCCTTTCCCCGGGAGCTCACCGCCGTGGGCCGCACCCTCTACTTCGCCGCCCAGAATGACCGGATGGGCCATTCGCTCTGGAAGACGGATGGCACGACGGAGGGCACGGTGCTCGTCGCGGAGTTTCCGCGCCCTGACGCGGGGAACCACCTCTTCAATCTCACCGCGCTGGGCGACAGGTTGTTCTTCACCACGTTCGTGCCGGGGGGCGTCGCGCTGTGGCGGACGGATGGCACCGAGGCGAGCACCCGGCCGGTGATGATCCAATCCTCGAAGACGTTCGGTGGGACCAGCGCGCAGCTCATCCCGGTGGGCCACCGGCTCTACATGGTGAGCCACGACACCCTCTCCGGGGACTCGCTGTGGGTGACGGACGGGAGCCCGGAGGGCACCCGGCGGCTTCCGAGCCCTACCCCGCTCGGTCGTGAATTCATCCGCGGCGCCGCTGCGTGGGAGGGCGGACTCGCCTTCATCCGGACGACGCCGACGGGGGCGAACGAACTGTGGATGACGGACGGCACCCTTGATGGCACGGTCCGGCAGACGCGGCTGCCGTCTGGCAACGCGAACGTCCCCCCCACGGGACTGGTGCCCTTCCAGGGCGCGCTGCTGACGACCGCGGGTGACGCGTGGACGCCGAACGCCGTGTGGCGGCTGGAGCGGGATGAGGCGTCGCCGACCTTCGTGTGCCCGGCCAGCCGGGACGTGCCCTCCAACAATCCCGCGGGCACCCTGACGCAGGGCTTGGCGCCGGTCCTGATGACCGGTCCGGTCACGGCCTCGGTGCGCACCACCCATCCGGACGACAGCATGCTGCCGCTCTACCAGCCCGTCCTCGTCACCGCGCGGGCCGAGGACGCCACGGGCCGGCTCGCGTACTGCGCCACCTTGATGACGTCGCGGGACCTGACGGGGCCGGCGATCAACGGCTGCCCGACCCAGCTGACCATGAGCACGCGGTCCATCAACGGCCTCCCCTTCTACTACCCGACCCCGAACATCCAGGACGAGACGAGCCGGGAAGTGCTCGTCACCTACAGTCCGGAGAACGGCACCGTGCTGCCCCTGGGCACCACCCAGGTGAGCATGACGGCGAAGGATGTGGCCGGCAATGTGACCACCTGCTCCTTCCCCGTCACCATCATTGACGGCCAGGCCCCCGCCGGCGCCTGCAAGGTGAACGAGGTCCGCGTGGAGGCGGAAGGGCCCCACGGCGCGCACGCCTGGTGGCCGGAGGCCACGCCCACCGACAACATCTCCAGCAAGGTCACCGTCACCAGCACGCACGCGTCCGGCGACCTGTTCCCGCTGGGCCTCACCCGCGTGGAGCTCATCAGCACCGACGAGGCGGGCAACAGCACCACGTGCGAGATCCAGGTCCGGGTACGCGACTCGCGTCCGCCCGTGCTCACCTGCCCGGAGGACCAGACGCTCACCACCGCGGTGATGTCCGGCACCCGCGCGGAGTACCCGGAGGCCACCGCCGCGGACAGCGTCTCCGAAGCGGAGCTCCTCTACAGCCCCGTCGTGGGCACGCCGCTCGCGCCGGGCCTGCACGCGGTGCAGGTCACCGCCATCGACAAGGCCGGCAACGCGGCGCTCTGCAACTTCCACGTGACCGTGCAGTACGACCCGACGAGCGACATGCGGACGAGCATGGGCTGCTCGGTGGGCAGCAGCTCGGAGTCGGCGGTGGGCTGGGTCGCGCTCGTCGCCCTCGCCTGGACGCTCAGCCGCCGTCTGAAGGACGGCCAGCCGCGCGCGTGAGCCATGGGCCGTGGCGGCGCGGGGGACTTCCGCTACAGTCCCCTTCGCGCCCCATGGATCTCACCCTCTTCGTCGTCGGACTCGTGAAGGTCGTCCTCGGCGGCCTCGTGGCCGCGCTCGGCATTGGCCTGAGCATGCGCGGCCTGAGCCGCCTCCTGGACAGCCACCCCGTGGAGGAGCTGCGCCAGGGCAACGTCGCCGCCGGGCTGGTGCATGCGACGAGCCTCGTGTCGCTGGGCCTGCTGGTGCAGCACGCGCTGAAGGCCACGGGCGACGCGGTGGACCTGGCGGTGCAGAACCCGCCCGTGTCCTCCGTCTCGGTGCTCCAGCTGCTGGGGCTGGCGCTGGTGCACGTGGCGCTGTCGCTGGCGGTGGGCGTGGCGGTGCTCGCCCTGGGCGTGCGGCTGTTCGACAAGATGACGCCGGGCATCGAGGAGCTGGCGGAGGTGCGCAAGGGCAACATCGCCGCGGCGCTCCTCCTGTGCGCGTTCCTGCTGGTCATCGCGCTGCTCACCGCGCCGGGCCTCCAGGCCGCGCTCAACGGGCTCATCCCCTTCCCGCAGCTGCCCACCGGGATGCTGCGCGCGCCCGCCTGAAGCCGCCATGCTCGCGCGCTCGTGGAAGACGCTGCTGTCGCTGGTGCTGATGGGCGCGCTCATGGCCTTCGCCAGCTGGGAGCTCGTGCTGGCCCGGAAGGCGGGCAGGCTTCCGGATCCTCCCCAGCCGCGGACGGAAGTCCCCCCGGCGGAGCCGCAGGAAGCGATGCGGGACCTGGGCCTGGTGCTGGTGCCGGAGGACACGCCGCCGGAGCGGGCGAAGTCCTATGACTGGCGCGTGGACGGGATGGAGCCCGCCCGTCAGCAGCTGGCCTACGGCCTGGGCGAAGCGGTGGAGCGCGGGCTGGAGCAGGCGCACCGCGACTACAGCGTGCGGCTGCGCTACCGCGCCATGGGCCCGGAGCGCTTCACCTACGTGGCGCCGCCGGGCTGCGGCACGGACATGCGCTGCATCTACGCGGAGCTGATGAAGAGCAACGCGGAGCCGGTGCGCGTGCTGGGCGAGCGCTTCGCCACCTCCATCCGCGAGCGCGACCTGGACGCGGCGCAGGCCACCGAGCTCATCCTCGGCTTCGTGCGCCGCATCCGCTACGAGCTGCCCGGCGACGAGCCCTTCGGCATCGTCCCGCCGGGGCTGGTGCCCGCGCAGGACCGGGGCGACTGCGATTCCAAGGCGGTGCTGGCGCTGATGCTGCTCAGGCAGGTGGGCGTGGACGCGGTGATGCTCTATTCGGACGCGCTCGCGCACGCTGCCATCGGCGTGGGGCTGCCCGGCACCGGCACCCGCATCCCCTTCGCGGGGCGCGGGTACCAGTACGCGGAGCTCACGGCGGAGGGCTGGCCGCTGGGGATGATTCCGCCGCAGTACGACAAGCCGCAGCTGTGGCGGGTGCTGCCGCTGCCGGACGTGCAGGGCTGAGCGCGAGCTTCGCCGCCTTGCGCAGCTCCGCGTCCGCCCAGAGGGCCACGAGCGGCGCGAAGAAGCACCGGAACGCCTTCATCCCGAACATCACGGCGGCCCCCAGGAACAGGTCCGGTGGAGAGAGGTCCGCCCTGGCGAGGAACGCGCCCGAAAGAGCGAGCCACGCGCTGCCCGCCAACAGCTCCTCGCGCGTGGAGGCAAGCGCGGCCCGCCACCCTCGCGAGGACGCCTTGAACTTGCTGGTGCGCCGCCAGGCCAGGGGCTGACGGGAGAAGCCCCAGAGCCGCGCGCTCCGCCGGGTGTGGCTCAAGGCCGCGCCGACGAGTTTCACCGCCGCCATGGACCGGGCCCCGCATCCGAGCAGCCGGCTGATCAACCCATCGTGCACGACCCCATGGAGGACTCCCATGCCCAACAGGATGAGGGCCTCCGGCGGCAGGGGAATCGTTCGCCCGTCGAGCAGCAGCCCCAGCAGACCCAGCGTCACCAGGGCCTCCGGCACCCGCCCCAGCAGCCCGGTCAGGGCCTCCAGCCCGCAGAACACATGGATCCACCGCGGTTCCGACACGAGGCCGGACCTGCCGCGGGGCGTGGTCAGCAGCGCGCGCCAGTGCGTCCGCAGCTGCTGGCACGGCCCCGCGGTCCAGCGGAAGCGCTGCGCCTTGAGCTGCTCGAAGTCCTGCGGCAGCAGGCCGTGGCTGAAGCTCTGGCGCAGGAAGAGTCCCTGCCCTTCTCGCAGGACGAGCCGCAGGGACAGCTCCGTGTCCTCCGTCAGGCACGTCTCCGACCAGCCCCCGGCCGCCTCCAGCGCCTGGCGCCGGATGAGACACGCGGTCCCGATGATCAGCGCGCCGCCCCACTCATTGAGGCCCGGGAACATGAGCCCGTTGTTCAGCCGCTCCTCCCAGTAGGAGCCCTCCAGGAATCGGTTTCCCTTCCAGTCACGGTAGTCGTGCGGCGTCTGCACGTAGGTGATGGACGGGTCGTCGAAGAAGCCCACCAGCCTTGAAAGGAAATCCGGCGCGCAGACGTAGTCCGCGTCCAGCACGGCCACCAGCTGCGTCCGCGCGGGTGTCAGCCGCAACGCCAGGTTGAGCGCCCCACCCTTCGCGCCCGACAGGGGGTCCACATGGACGAAGTGGAAGCGCCCGGCCCGGCTCGCGCACCAGGCCTGCACCGGACGCCAGAGCGCCGGGTCCCGGGTGTTGCTGTCCACCACGACGACGTCGAAGGCCGGGTAGTCCTGCCGGTTCAGCGCCTCCAGGGTGGCGATGACCATCCCAGGCGGCTCCGCGTAGCAGGGGACGTGCACCGTCACCCGGGGAAGCGGGGCCTCCCGACGCGCGGGCAGTGCCTGCGTCGGACGCAGGAACGTGCGCCGCAGCAGCGGCTGGAGCATCGCGGCGTTGAAGGCCAGCTGGTAGGGCACCTGGAGCACCGTCACGGCCAGGCCCAGGAGCCACCCGGCATACAGCACGTGTCCCGCGAAGGAGGACAGCGCCGGGGCCTCCCAGAACCAGCGCAACGCGATGAGTACCGAGACCCCCAGCAACAACAGCTGGTTCGACACGAGGAGGGGCCGCACGGCCGAGTCGTGTTGCATCCCCACGCAGAGCGGGACGGCGACGAGCAGTGTGAACACGAGCGCGGGCAGCATCCCCACCACGTCCCCGGTCACCGCGAAGGTCAGGAGGGCGGCGGCCGCGCAAAGACCTCCCATCAGGCTCCAGCTCGCGCGGCGCGGCTCCACCCCGCGGCGCAGGTTGCGAACCATCAGCAGCAGGACGCCCACCTGAATCACCACGGCGAAGCACACCAGGGGGCCCACCGCCACCGCTGTCATCCCGCTCGCCATCGATTGCCTCCCCCACCCGGATTGCGCCACCAGGGGAGATGGCCTCCCCGTGGCCTCTGGCCCACCGCCCCCTCGGAATGGACCCGCGCCACACTCCAGGACACTTCACCGCCAGCCCGCTGGAGCTTCACAGGCAATTCTATTATTTCTGCTCTATCCGGGATGCGCCGTCCCAGGGCGGACATCCCCTTACCCAGGTGGGGACAGGCACATGGCTGTTTCACGGACGTGGATGACGGGGCTCACGGCGGGGCTGGTGGCGCTGGCCGGCGGCTGTGGCGACGCCGGGGACACGGTGGTTCCGAGCGCGGTGGAGCAGGCGCTGGGCGCGTGCACGCACTCGGTGACGACGAACACGTACAACGGGCCGGACTACTGGGGCACGCTCGTCATCAAGAACACGGGGACGGTGGCCATCGCCAATCCGGTCATCGCGCTCGACGTGCCCTCGGGCGTGACGTGTGACGATGATCAACCCGGCTGGACGCACACACAGTCGGGCCGCACGTGCACCTTCACGCGCACGTCGTCGCTGACGGTGGCGGTGAACGCGTCCTACACGTTCAACTACTCCACCAACTCCAACACGTCCTTCACCGCGGCCAACGTGAAGGTCCAGTCCGACAGCTGCGGCGGCACGTCCCCTGGCGGCTCCGGCCTCACCGCGAACCAGAAGAAGGTGGCCGAAGGGCTGACGAGCATCTGGGAGAACGACACGCCCACGCTGGACTACGCCTATTCGGAGAACATCGGCGACGGGCGCGGCTACACCAACGGGCGCGCGGGCTTCTGCACCGGCACGGGCGACGCCATCCAGGTGGTGCAGTGCTACCGGGCCCTGCGCACCGAGGCCAATGGCAACCGCCTGGCGAAGTACTGGAACGGGCTCACCGTCATCAACAACCGCTTCCTGTCCACCGGCCAGTCCCAGGCCTCCACGGCGGAGCTGGATGCCGTGGGCAACTGGACCGCGGACTGGGCGGCCAGCTTCAACACCGCCGCCACCCAGGCGGACTTCAAGCAGTGCCAGGACCAGGTGAGCGACGCGCTCTATTACACGCCCACCATCAACGAGGCCGCGAAGTGGGGCCTCACCCAGGCGCTCACCAAGGCCGCGCTCTACGACGCGTCCATCAACCACGGCTTCTCCGGCATGAAGGACCTCATCCGCCAGGCCAACACGGCCCTGGGCAACAGCGGCCAGGTGGCGCCGGTGGTGGGCTACAACGGCATCACGGAGTCCGCCTTCCTCCAGAAGTTCCTGGAGAAGCGCCGCGACGTGCTGGCCGGGGACTCCACCTGGGTGGAGGCGGTGGACCGCGTGGCCGCGTACGAGAAGCAGCGCCGCCGCGGCAACTGGGACCTGGGCACCGCCCTGCGCAACGACGTGCGCGCCCGCGACTGCTGGACGACGGCCTACCCGGCGAGCGGCTACACCGTGCGCAGCATCAACCCGGACGGCACCTGGAGCACGCCGTCCTCGTACACGTATTCCTGTCAGTAGGCAGGACAGTCCGGCACACGGGCCGTGACGGAGGGCGCCCCGGGATGGCATGACCGGGACATGGCCCGTGACGTTTCGTTCTTCGACAGGCTCGGCTCGCTGCTCGCCCAGGAGCGCGAGGCCGAGAAGGCCCGCATGACCTCGCTCGCGCAAGGGCTCACCCTGCGCGAGCGCGAGGAACAGGGCCTGTCCGTGCTGGACCTGGAGACCGTCGAGGAGGAGGTGGGCCTGGGCGGCCGCATCCTCCTCACGCTCGCCCGCGCGGACCGGGGGAGGCTGCCCACGCGCGTGTCCAACGGCGACCTGGTGGCGGTGCTGCCCCGCCGCGCGGAGGTGAAGGACCCGGCGAAGGCGCTCGTGTCGCGCGCCACCTCCACCCGCATCCAGCTGGCCTTCGACCGCGAGCCGCCCGCCTACCTGTCCGAAGGGCTCCTGCGCCTGGACGTCGTCCCCAACGACGTCACCTACGAGCGCGTGCGCGCGGGCCTCCAGCGCGTGAAGGCGATGGACAAGGGCCAGGAGCGCCACAAGCGCGAGGTGCTCCTGGGCAACGAGCCCCCGCGCTTCGACAACACGAAGGACTTCACCCCCACCCGCCCGCTCAACCCGGAGCAGCAGGACGCCGCGATGCGCGCCCTGGCCGCGGAGGACTTCTTCCTGGTCCACGGCCCGCCCGGCACCGGCAAGTCCACCGTGCTGGCGGAAGTGGCGGCCCAGGCCGTGGCGCGCGGTGAGCGCCTGCTGTGCACGGCGGCCAGCAACGCCGCGGTGGACCACCTGCTGGAGCTGTGCCTGGAGCAGGGCCTGCGCGCCATCCGCGTGGGCCACCCCGCGCGCGTCGCCGCCCGCCTGCAGGAGCACACGCTGGACATCGTGGTGGAGGAGCACCCGGACCGCGTCGTCAGCCGCGACCTGTTCGACGAAGCCTTCGACCTCTTCGGCTACGCGCGGCGCCAGCGCAGCCAGGGCCGCAGCCGCGAGCGCTTCTCCAATGCCCGCTCCTCCACGGCCGAGGCCAAGGACCTGATGGACGAGGCGCGCAAGCTGGAAAAGAAGGCCGTGAAGGCCGTGCTCGCCCGCGCGGACGTGGTGTGCGTGACGCTCGCGAGCCTGGGCTCCGGCGTGCTCGCGGGCGAGGAGTTCGACCGCGCCCTCCTGGATGAAGCCACCCAGGCCACCGAGCCGCTGGCCTTGCTGGGCTTCCTGCGCGCGCCCAAGGTGGTGCTCGCCGGAGACCCGCAGCAGCTGCCGCCCACCGTGCTGTCCCAGGAGGCCGCCAAGGCGGGCCTGGGCACGAGCCTCTTCGAGCGCCTGCTCCAGGACCACGGCGACGAGGTGAAGCGCATGCTGCGCGAGCAGTACCGGATGAACGCCGCCATCATGGCCTTCCCCTCGAAGGAGATGTACGGCGGAGAGCTGCGCGCCCACCCGTCCGTGGCGGACCGCACGCTGAGCAGCGTGCTCGACTCCGGCTCGGGCGCGGAGGTGGACGCGCCGCCGGTGCTCTACCTGGACACCGCGGGCAAGGGCTTCGACGAAGAGGTGGAGCCCACCACGCACTCCCTCCTCAACCCGGGCGAGGCCACCTACGTCATCGCCCGCGTGCGCCAGCTCCTGTCACTGGGCCTGGCTCCACGCGAGGTCGCCGTCATCGCCCCGTACAGCGCCCAGGCCCGCCACCTGCGCGAGGCCCTGGAGGCCGTGCATCCCGAGGTGGAGGTGGACACCGTGGACGCGTTCCAGGGGCGGGAGAAGGACGCCATCCTGGTCAGCATGACCCGCTCCAACAGTGAGGGGCAGCTGGGCTTCCTCAACGACCTGCGCCGCATGAACGTGGCCCTCACCCGCGCCCGCCGGCACCTGTTCGTCGTGGGCGACTCCGCCACCCTCAGCAGCCACCCCTTCTACGCGCGCTTCATCGAAGGCACCCAGACGGACGGCGGCTACCGCTCGGCGTGGGAGTGGCCGGACCCCGCTGAACAATGATTGTCATCCCAACGACTCAGGGCTGCCCCGGAGGACTACGCAAGGAGTGCGACCCGGGCGCCCGAAATTTGTCGCCCCGCTGAACGAATTTTGTCACCTGCTCGGTCGCCGGGCGCGGGAGACGGCCGGAAATCAGGCATTTGGCTCCGTCCGGGAGGTCGGCACGAAGGATGCTTTCCCTTCTCGACACGGAGGGAATGCATGTCTCAAGCGCCTGTGGTGACCAAGGAGAATGACGTCTGGGTGATTCGGATCGACCGGCCCAACGGCAAGACCCAGGAGTACCGCTGCGCCACGGAGAGCCAGGCCCGGCAGCTGGCCATGGTGCTCGGCAAGCCGGACACCGGCGGTCCGCCGCGCCCGGCGGCGGCGTCGACCAGCACCGTCGCGTAGGGTCGCCAGCACCCGGGGGGACGGAGTAAGCCGGAGGGCACGAGGAGACACCCGTGCCCGCCGCCGCATTCGAATCCCTCACCGTCGACGCAGAAGGGCTGCCGCTGCACGTGCGGCAGCGTGGTCCCCAGGGCGCCCCCGCCGTGCTGCTGCTTCACGGGTGGCTGGACCATTCCCACAGCTTTGATCCGCTCTGCGAGCACCTGCCCGAAGCCTGGCGCACGGTGCTGCTCGACTTTCGCGGCATGGGCGAGAGCGGCCACGTGGGCCCCGGCGCCGCGTACCACTTCAGCGACCACCTGCTGGACGTGGAGGCCACCCTGGACGGGCTGGCCCTGCCGCCGGTGCACCTGGTGGGGCACTCGCTGGGCGGCATCGTCGCGCTCGCGTACGCCGCCGCGCGCCCGGAGCGCGTGAAGAGCCTGACCCTCATCGAGAGCCTGGGTCCTTCCGGCGGCCCGCCCACGGGCGCCGTGCAGCGGCTGCGCGGCTTCCTGGGCGACTCGCGCCGGCCGCCCAACCGCAAGCGCTACCCCACCGTGGAGGCCGCCGCGGAGCGCCTGCGACAGGCGAACCCCACCCTCTCCCCGGACGCGGCGCGGCTCTTCGCGCGCCATGGCACCCGGCGGACACCGGAAGGCGACTTCGCCTTCACCTTCGATCCGCGCCACCGCCGCCGCTTCGGCCAGGGCTTCGACGAGGCCCAGTGGCTGGCGCTGGAGGCCGCCGTGACCTGCCCCGTGCAGCTCTTGCGCGGCACCGAAGGCCTGTCCCCCGCCCCGGAGCTGCTGGAGGCGCGGCTGGCCGCCCTGCGCACGCTGGCCGCCCCGCCCCGCTTCTTCGAAGGCGGCCACCATGTGCACCTGGAGCAGCCGGCCGCCATCGCCGCCGCGATCGCGGCCTTCGTCGCGACCCCGGCGACCGAAGCGTCAAGTTCATGACCTGAAAAGTTGGGGGTGCAGGTTGGCAAAAGGTCGGGAAAAACCTTTCACCCTCCAGGGCACCCCGGTTCCCTCCAGCGCTCACTTGGTCGCTGAAGTGTCCGCCAAGTCCTTGATTTCCGGTGGCCGAGGATCAGCGCCGCTGTCCGGCACGGGTCTTGATTAGGGGGAGCCCGAGCTGGATCACGTGTCCCGGGCATCCGTGTGCGTGTGGTGGGGAAGGGTGGGGAGCGGACAATGGTGATGGGGTGGAGGGGTCGGTTCGTCCTGCTGGCGTCGTTGGTGGCAGGGACGATGGCGTGTCACGAGGAGGACCAGACGCGCGGGGTGCAGGCCACGGCGGTGCTGGACGTGGACGCGCTCGACTTCGGCGAGGTGCCGGTGGGCGAGTGGCGTGAGAAGGAGGTCCGCATCCGCAACGTCGGCTACGTGCCCTTCTCCGCGCTGGAGGCGTTGGGGCTGGGCAACAACCCGTCCTACCAGGTGGAGCTGACGGACGGCGGCGGCCGCGTGCCTCCGGGCGAGTCGCACGTCGTCAAGGTGCGCTTCCACCCGCTGGCCGAAGGGCCGGTGGAGGAGACGCTGCGCGTGACGACGGACGCCAACGTGGGCGCCCTGCAGCAGCTGCCCGTGCAGGGCATGGGCACGCCCACGCGCATTGGCGTCAACCCGCCGGTGCTGGACTACGAGACGCTGGAGGTGGACAGCGACCGCACGCTGGAGGTCACCGTCACCAACCCGGTGGACCTGCCGCTGACCCTGAAGGTCGCGGGCGAGAACGCGGATCCGTTCACCGCGGACACCATCACCGTGCCGCCCAACAGCACGCAGGTGGTGAAGACGAAGTACCTGCCCCGTGCGCTGGGGCAGATGGGCGCGCGGCTGGAGGTCGTCTCCTGCGAGACGTGCACCCCGTCCGTGGTGGACCTGAAGGGCAACTCCGTGGCGAGCGCCTTCGTGTTCGACCCGGCGCCGGTGCCCTTCGACGAGATTCCGGTGCACGAGCGCACCGAGTCCTTCACCCGCGCGCGCAACGTCACCTGGCGCCCGGTGACCATCTCCGCGCTGGCGACGAGCGACCGGGCCTTCTCGCCGCTGTCCAAGCCGGAGGGCGCCACGGTGCAGCCGGGCGAGGTGGTGGAGATGCGCATGGAGTTCGCCGCGCGCTTCTCCGGCCCCAACGTGGGCAACCTCACCGTGGCGTACGCGTCCGACAAGGCGCGTGAGTCGCGCGTGATGCTGGATGCGCGCGGCGGCCGGCCCACGCTGGCCGTGGCCCCGGTGGCGCTGGACTTCGGCGAGCTGCCGGTGGGCGGCAAGGTGGAGCAGGTCATCCGCATCACCAACGCGGGCAGCAACGGCCCCCTCACCTTCACCGGCGTGCGCGCGGACGGCGACGCGGTGCAGTTCGACGTGGCCACGCCCACGCGCGGCACGCAGAACTACCCCTGGAAGGGCGGCACCTGGCCCACGCTGGAGGCCAACGGCCTGCAGATCAACCCGGGCGACGACGCGCTGGAGCTGAAGGTCTACTTCGAGCCCAAGAACGAGGGCACCTTCACCGCCACGCTCTACGTGCAGTCCAACGACCTGTTCACGCCCGAGCGGGCCATCACCCTGACGGGCCGCGCCCGCACGTCCGGCCCCTGCGTGTATGAGCTCCTGCCGCAGCCGTCGCTGGAGTTCGCCAACGTGGTGCCGGGCCGCGGCGCGGTGCTGGGCTTCTACTTCCGCAACCCGGGCCGGGCCGAGTGCGCCATCAAGAACGTGCACCTGTCCAATGACGGCGGCGGCGTGTTCTCCATGCCGGGCGGTCCCATCACGGGCGGCGTGGTGCTCTACGACACGGCCTTCAGCTCCATGATTGCCTTCCGCGCGCCCACCACGGGTGGCGAGTTCAACGGCGAGCTGATGCTCACCGTCAACAACCCGGCCCACCCCACGGTGACGCTGCCCATCCACGCGGTGTCCAACCCGTCGTGCCTGGTGGCCACGCCGTCCTTCGTGGACTTCGGGCCCATCCGCTACGACTGCCCGGCGCAGCCGCGCAAGACGTTCCTGTCCAACCGCTGCAGCGAGCCGCTCACCGTGGGGGACGCCATCATCGGCAACGGCACGTCCAAGCAGTTCTCCCTGCGCACGCCGGTGACGGCGCCCATCACGCTCCAGCCCGGCGAGGGCTTCGAGATGGAGGTGGACTACGCCCGCAACGTGCTGGGCCAGCACTACAGCCCGCTGTACTTCCAGACGAGCACGGAGGCGAACCGCTTCCTCGTCCCGCTCCTGGCGGAGACCAACCACGAGGGCATCCAGGTGGACCGCTTCACGCAGGGCACCGACAGCCAGCTGGACGTGCTCTTCGTGGTGTCCAACACCACCACCATGGAGCCCTACCAGCAGCGCCTGCGCAACGCGATTCCCGGGTGGCTGGCGCGCGCGAAGGAGCTGAACGTGGACGTGCGCGTGGGCGTCACCAGCACGGGCCTGGTGCAGCGCCAGGGGCTGTGCGGCGGCGGCGCCAACGGCGGTGAGGCCGGCCGGCTCTTCCCGGTGGACGGCAGCCGCGCCCGCGTGGTGTCCGGCAACAGCGCCAACGCGGCGGCCACCATCCAGTCCAACCTGGACGTGGGCCTGTGCCACAACCTGGTGCAGGGCCTGGAGACGATGCGCCAGGGCCTGTCCGCCCCGCTGTCCGAGCAGGCCGATGACGTCCGCACCCCGCAGCCCAACGACGGCAACCTGGGCTTCACCCGCGCCGCCGCCCGCATGGCCGTGGTGGTGCTGGCGGACGAGGACGACCACTCCGGCTTCGCGCCCGACAGCTACATCCAGTTCCTCCAGACGCTGAAGGGCACGGGCATGTCCCAGCGCAGCAACCTGCACGCGCTCGTCCCCAGCGGGACGTCCTGCTCCACCGCCGGCTCCAGCGCGGACCGCTTCACCTCGGTGGCCCGGGGCACGGGCGGCTCCGTGGGCTCCATCTGCGAGGGTGACTACCGCGGGTTCCTGGACCCCATCATCCAGCAGGCCGGTGAGCCGCAGGCGGACTTCCACCTCACCGCGACGCCGGACGGCACCTCGGAGATGAGCGTGCGCGTGAACGGCCGCACGCTGGGTGCGGACCAGTGGACCTACGACGCGGGCCGCAACGCGGTCATCTTCGCGGCGGGCTCCGTGCCCACCCCGGGCCAGTCCGTGGAGATCCGCTACCGGAGCATCTGCGCCGCGACGCCGTAGCCTGGGGGCCGTAGGTTCACGGGTTCGTGACGCAGCGCGGCCGGGCCGGTCCCAGAGGGGGCCGGCCCGGTTCGCGTTTTTGCGGAAGCCCGGGCTTTTGAGATCCGCGCTGACGCGGCTATCGTCACGGCCGGAGTGGAAACGTTCGGCCGCTATGAATTGCTGCGCAAGCTGGCCACCGGCGGCATGGGGGCCGTCTATCTGGCCCGGCAGAAGGGACCGGTCGGGTTCCAGAAGCTGCTGGTGGTGAAGCGGCTGTTGCCCCACCTGTCGGAGGACGACGAGTTCCTCCAGATGTTCCTGGACGAGGCGCGCATCGCGGCGCTGCTCAACCACCCCAACATCGCGCAGATCTACGAGATGGGGGACGTGGACGGGCAGTACTACATCGCGATGGAGTACGTGCACGGCGAGCCGCTGGGTTCGCTGGTGCCGCGCGCGTCGGCGCACCCGGGCGGGTTTCCCCTGGGCCTGCGGTGCCGGATCATCGCGGAGGCGGCGGCGGGGCTGGATGCGGCGCACAACGCGCGCAGTCCGTCCGGCCGGAAGCTGTCGCTCATCCACCGGGACGTGTCTCCGCAGAACGTGCTGGTGGGCTTCAACGGCGGCGTGAAGCTCATCGACTTCGGCGTGGCGAAGGCGCAGGGCAAGCTGTCGCAGACGGTGGTGGGCACCATCAAGGGCAAGCACGCGTACATGTCCCCGGAGCAGGCGCGGGGCGAGCCGCTGGATGCGCGCTCGGACGTGTTCGGCCTGGGGACGGTGTTCTACGAGCTCTTGACGGGCGGCCGCCTGTTCAAGCGCGAGACGGAGATGGCCACGCTCAAGGCCGTCGTGGGGCACAAGATCGTCCCGCCGTCGGAGGCCGTGCCCGGGATTCCGAAGTCGTTGGACCCCATCGTCTTCAAGGCGCTGGCGCGCAAGCGCGACGACCGGTTCTCCACCGCGGGCGAGCTGCAGCTGGCGCTGGAGGAGTTCCTCCAGCAGGAGAAGCTGTCCGGCACCAGCGCGCACCTGGCCGCGTTCATGCGGGACGTGTACGCGGACGAGCTGGAGGAGGAGCGCTTCGCGGCCGAGCCGACGATGATCTACTTCGACCCGCGCCTGATGGCCCGGCCGGGCAGTGCCGCTTCCGCGAAGGCCCCGGCCCCCGGGACGACGCCGTCCGCGAGCAAGGCGCAGGCCCCGGCGAAGACGCCGCCCCGTGCGCCGGAGCCGTCGGTGAGCCAGTCGTCGACGAAGGCCGCCGCATCGCCGGAGGACTCCGGCATGGGGCCTGCCGCGGAGCGGACCTCGCGCACGAAGGAGAACTCCGGCCTGAGCCGTCCGGAGGCCCGGCCCGTGAGGACGCGGGAGAACACGGGCGTGAGCCTCGCGGACACGCGGCCCCTGCACGACGAGGACTCGGGCCGGCCCACCTCGAAGCACGAGGCCATGCGCGGCGAGGCGCGTGCCTCCACCGGGAGGTTCGATGCCGTGCGCGGCGAGGACGCGGGCCCGGCTCGCTCCTCCACCGCGAAGCATGAGGCCGTGCGCGCTGAAGAGACGGGCCCGGCTCGCGCCTCCACCGCGAAGCATGAGGCCGTGCGCGCGGAGACCGGCCGCTCGTCCACCGCCCAGTTCGGCGCGGTGCGCGCGGAGGGCTCGAAGCCGTCCCGTCCGCCCGAGGGCTCCACGGGAAGCCGTTCCGCGGCGAAGGCCGTGAAGGTCTCCGGGGATACGACGGGGAGCCGCTCCGCCGCGAAGGCCGTGCGTACACAGGAAGACTCCGTCGGGACCAAGGCGCCCGCGAAGACGGGCCGCACCGAAGGCTCCGTGTCCTCCGCCCGGCGTCCGGCTCGCGGCACCGGGCCCGACTCCGACAAGTAGGCTCCAGGAGCGCCGCGACCGGCCGTCTCGGGCCCCGCTCGAAGCGCCCAGGGCCCGCGAGCAACGCGGGCCTCGCGATGCCGGAGCCTCGCTGCGGCTACAGGCTCGCCAGGGCCACGCGGTACAGCGCGCGGTAGCCCATGCGCGGGGCCACTTCGAAGCGGTCCGCGTTGAAGATGTCGCGCAAGAGCGCCTGCCCGTCCGGCGTGGACTGCAGCCCCAGGAGCGCCGTCTCCAGCGCGGCCACCAGCGGCGCGGGCAGCCCCATGGCCACCGGCACGCCGTCGTTGGGGGCCTCGTCCGTGTACGCCAGGAGCTCGAACTTCGCGCCCATGCCCGGCCCCAGCACGTCCTCCACGCCCGTGGTGAACGTGAGCGCCGTGGAGGCCGGCGGACAGAAGACGCTCGTCACGTCCGCCCTGCCCTCCAGCACCGCCTCCAGCGCCCCCTGGTACGAGCCCGTGAACTGCTGCGACACGAACGCGCGCGACGGCTCCAGCCCCTGCGTCTTCAGGAACGCGCTGGGCAGGAGGTAGCCCGCCACCGAATCGCGGTCCACCCACGCCGCCTTGGCGCCCTTGAGCTTCTCCAGGGTCAGCCCGGAGCCCGCCCGCCCCACCAGCGCGGAGCGGTAGCTGGACATGCCCCGGCGCACCCCGCGCGTCAGCACCCGCACGCCCATGGCCTCCATGCGCGCGCAGACGAAGGGCGGCGCCCAGGCCGCGTCCGCTCGCCCGGACAAGAGGTCCTTGGCCAGCGTCTCGTAGCTGGTGGCGACATTCACCTCCACCAGCTTGCCCAATGCGCGCTGCAGGAACGACGCGAGCCGTTCCGCACGCTCGCGCGCCGTTTCACTGCCCAGGGACGGCGGCAGGCCGAAACGGAAGGAGTGCCGCGAACCTGAGGGGACGTGCGGGGTCATACGACTCCCTGCTTACCCCTGCTGGTCCAACCGCGCCACTTCATCGTCCGCCAGACCGAACGTCGCCTGGAGCAGATCCAGGATCCGCTGCTCCGCGTGACTCGTCCGCCCGGACGCATGGGCAATCTTGGTGGCCAGCTGGTACGCCTTGACGCGCTGCGAATGCGTGGCCAGCCCGTGCGCCAGGACCTGGAGCCGCTGGGGCAGGCCGTCCGTGGCCAGCGCCGCCACGGACTCGCTCACGAAGCCCTGCGCCCGCTCCGGGCTCACGTTCTGGAAGAGCGGATCCGCCGCGAAGCTCTCCACCATCGCGCGCGCCTCCGCCTCCTTCAGTTGGCCGTCCGCCGCCAGCACCAGGACCATCACCTCCGCGAACAGCCGCTCCAGGGGCTCGCCCAGCGCCTCCGACAGGCTGCCCCCCTGCTCGATGACGTCGATGATCTGCGCGACCTCGTCCTCGGAGATGCCCAGCGCCGCCTGGAACGTCTTGAGCAGCCCCAGCTCGGAGCGGGTGGCCCGCTGATCCGCCAGCGCCACCGCCGCCGCCAGGCCGAAGGCCAGCATCCGGTTCTTGTGGTCCGGCAGCCGCCGGCGCAGCGAGGAGAGGACATCCTCCAGGTTGCGCGCCTCCGCCAGCCGCACCGCGCTGGTCTCCACCAGCAGGTTCAGCTCGTTGGACTGCGTGCCCTCGAACTCCGGGCGCTCCAGCACGCGGGCCAGGAGCGTCTGCATCTCGCGCTGGGACACGCTGCCGTCCGCCATGGCGGCCAGCAACATGGCCTCCACCAGCGCCGCGTTGCGCTCCTTGCGCGCCTTTACTGCCTGCTCTCGAGCCATGGACTGGCGCTCCCTTGCGTGTCGTTGGTGGGGGGGGTGGCCACGGGCCCGTCTTCCGTCGCGTTCAGCGGGTCCGGGTTCAGCGTCTTGTCCAAGAGGTGCGTGGGCCGCACGTTCGACATCGCGTTGAGCAGGCTCTGGCGGACGTTGGGGATCTCCTTGCCCAGGTCCTCCACCAGCTTCTGCATCCGCTTGCGCTGCAGGTTCTCCTGCGACCCGCACAGGTCGCAGGGGATGATGGGGAACTGCTTCGCCTCCGCGAACTGGATGATCTCCTTCTCCGGCGCGTAGCACAGCGGCCGGATGACCACGTTGCGGCCGTCATCGCTCTTCAGGAGCGGCGGCATCGCCTTGAGGCTCCCGGCGAAGAACATGTTCAGGAGCATCGTGTGGATGAGGTCGTCGCGGTGGTGGCCCAGGGCGATCTTGTTGCAGCCCAGGTGCACGGCGGCGTTGTAGAGGATGCCCCGGCGCAGGCGCGAGCACACCGAGCACTGCGTCTTCCCGGGCGGGGTCTTCTCCAGGACGATGCTGTAGGTGTCCTCCTTCAGCATCTTGTAGGCGTAGCCTTCCTTCTGGAAGTAGCCCTCCAGGATGTGGCCGGGGAAGCCCGGGTGGCCCTGGTCCAGGTTCACGGCCAGCAAGTCGAACTTCACGGGGGCTCGCCGCTGCAGCTCTCGCAGCAGGTGGAGCATCGTGTAGGAGTCCTTGCCTCCCGACACGCCCACCATGATGCGGTCCCCGGCCTCGATGAGGCGGAAGTCCGCGATGGCCCGGCCCATGTGGCCAAGCAGGCTTTTTTCAAGACGTTGGGCGTCGTTCATCGGCGGGGCCATCCTAGCGGCGGTTCGGGAAAAAACACGTCAAAGGGGCGGGCCGGTCCGCTAGCCTGCTCCCCGCGATGCCGACCTTCCCTCAGGGTGCCTTGGATGTGGTGGACCGCGCGGGCGAGGAAGCCGCCACGCGGGTGCTGGAGGCCGCGCCGGAAGTGGCGGTGGACCTGGAGGCGGACGCCATGCACGCCTTCCGCGCCCGCCTGTGCTTCCTCCAGCTGGGCACCGACACGGACATCTTCCTCTTCGACACGCTCCAGCCGGGCGTGGATCCGCGCCTGCTCTCCCCCATGATGGAGGACCCCGCGCGCACCAAGTACTTCCATGCCGCCCAGGGCGACCTGCAGTTCCTGGCGGAAGCGGGCGTGCGCGTGCGAGGCCTCTTCGACACACACCGCGCGGTGACGCTGCTGGGGTGGCCCAAGGTGGGCCTGGCGGACCTGGCGCGTGAGCGCCTGGGCGTGGAGCTGCCGAAGGAGCACCAGCAGTCCGACTTCTCCCTGCGTCCCCTGCCCCCGGGCATGCGCGACTACATCGCCAACGACGTGCGCTACCTCTGTGAGCTGGGCCGCCAGGTGCGCGACGCGTGCCGCGAGGCGGACATCCTGGAGGAGGTGCTGCTGGACTGCGAGCGCATGTGCGCGGAGGCCGAGGCCCGGCCGGAGGTGGGCGCCGAGTACAAGCCCAAGCTGTCGCGCACCGGCCTCAGCACGGCCCAGTACGCGCTCGCGTACGCCATCGCGCAGGGGCTGCACAAGCTGCGGCTGGAGTGGGCGGAGAAGGACAACGTGCCCATGGGCCGCATGCTGTCCAACATGGCCATCACCGACCTGGCCCTGAAGCAGCCGGACACGCACAAGGACCTGGCGCGCGCGGCCGGCGTGCGGGGCGCGGTGGTGCGCGCGCACGGCGACGACATCCTCGCCCTCATCCGCGACCATCAGCAGAAGGCCACCCGGGGCGAGCTGGACCTGGACCGTGAACCCAAGGGTCCGCGCGACCCCCACCGGCGCAAGCGCGAGGACGCGCTCAAGGCGTTCCGCGTCGAGCAGGCCACGCTGCGCAAGGTGACGCCCAGCGTGGTGCTCACCAATCCGCTCATGGACGCGCTGGCGTCGAAGCCTCCCGCGAGCGTGGAGGAGCTCTCGCAGCTGCCGTACCTCGGGGAAAAGCGGATCAAGCTGTACGGCGACAAGTTGATCGCGTTGCTCAAGCCCTTTCCGGTGCTGGGCAGCTGACGTTCCCCCGCGACGAAGAGGCAACTGCTGTACGATTCGGCTGAATCGTGCGCGGTGCTTCTGCATCCCTTGCCGGCTCGCTGTCCATGACCCCGGAACGCAGGTGTTGAGGCCCCATCTGCGGCTCCGGTGCTGGTTGCGAGAACGGCGTCCGTGCGTACCTTTGACGCCGCACACAGGGAGGGCGTGGTCATGCTGGGAGCCAGGACAGGCGGGGCGCGGATCGAGGTCTCCCGGTGCATCGCCGCGAGCCTGAAGTGCCAGACGGCCTGCGAGGCCGGCATGGCACGCCTGACGGCCCAGGGCGTCGCGGCGGATGACGACGCGGTGCGCCTCTTGCGCCAGTGCGCGGAGCTGTGCGAGCTCAACGTGCGCGCGCTCCAGAAGGAGAGCCGCCTGTCGCGCCGCACCGCCAGCCTGTGCTTCGAATTGGGCAGCCAGGTGGCCCGCGCCGCGTGGCTGGAGGCGCAGGACCCGGACTCGCACGCGCTCGCGCGAGACGCGCTGCACCTGGCGCGCGCGTGCCGCCCGCTGGTGTTCGCGGCCTGAGGCTCTAGAGGGCGCTAGAGGGCTCTAGAGCTTGATGCCGTACAGCGCGCCGTACTTCGCGCGCAGGTACTGGAGGAAGTCCCGGTCCGTGAGCCCCTCGCCGGTGATGGCGCGCACGCGCTCCTCCGCGGGCAGCCGGAAGCCGTGCGAGTGCAGGTTCGCGCGCAGCCACCCCAGCAGGGACGACGTGTCGCCCCTGGCGAGGTCCGCCTCCAGCGACGGCAGCGCCCGGTTCGCGGCGGCGTACAGCGAGGCCGCGTACAGGTTGCCCAGCGAGTACGTGGGGAAGTAGCCCAGCTCGCCCCAGGCCCAGTGGATGTCCTGGAGCACGCCCTGCGTGTCGTCCGGGGGCGTGATGCCCAGGTAGCGCCGCATGCGCTCGTTCCACGCGGACGGCAGCTCCGACACGGGCAGCTCATCGCGCAGCATCGCCAGCTCCAGCTCGTAGCGCAGGGCGATGTGCAGGTTGTACGTCACCTCATCCGCCTCCACGCGGATGAGCGACGGCACCACGTGGTTGATGCCCGCGTGGAAGCCGTCCAGGTCCACGTCCGCCAGCGCCTCCGGGAAGGACTCCTTCAGCGCGGGGAAGTGGCTCACCCAGAAGGCGCGGCCCCGGCCCACCAGGTTCTCCCACAGGCGGGACTGGGACTCGTGCAGGCCCATGGAGGGCACGGACGCCAGCGGCGTGCGGTGGTGCTCCGGGGAGAAGCCCTGCTCGTACAGGCCGTGGCCCGCCTCGTGGAGCGTGCCGAAGAGGGCGGCCGGCGGCCACGTCGGATCCAGGCGCGTGGTGAGGCGCACGTCCTGCGCGTGCACGCTGTTGGTGAAGGGGTGGATGCTCACGTCCTGGCGGCCCGACTCCAGGTCGAAGCCCACGGCCTTGAGCAGCCGCATCGTGAACTGCCACTGCTGGCCGGTGTCGTAGGTGCGGCCGGAGAGGAACGTGGGGAAGGCCCGCTTCTGCTCGCCCAGCGCGGCCACCATGGGGATGAGCGAATCGCGCAGCGCGGTGAGCACCGGCGTCAGGCGCTTCACGCGCATGCCGGGCTCGAAGCCCTCCAGCAGCGCGTCGTAGCGCTCGCCATCGTGGCCCTGCGCGTCCGCCTGCTCGCGGCGCAAGGCCAGCAGCGCCTCCAGCGCGGGCTGGAAACGCTCGAAGCGCTTCGTCGTGCGCGCCTCGCGCCAGGCCTGGAGCCCCTCGCCCTGCGCCTCCGCCAGCGCGGTCACCAGCCGGGCGGGCAGGCGCACCGCGCGGTCGCGCTCCCGGGCGAGGACGCGCACCATGGCGCGCTCGTCGGGGGTGAGGGCCTCGAAGTCCGGCCCCCTTCCCCGGCGCGGGCCAGGGCCTCCCCCAGGCGCGGGTCCACCAGCCGCTCGTGGTGGATGGCCTGGACGGTGGCCAGCTGCTGGGCGCGGGCGGAGGCCGCCTTGGAGGGCAGGTAGACCTCCCGGTCCCAGGAAGCCAGGTTGATGACGCTGTTCAGGTCGTTCAGCTCATGCATCCGCGAGCGCAGCCAGGAGTCCATGGCCTGTGTTTCTAGCGCGCTTCCAGGGTATGAGGACGCCCGCGATGGCCAACATCCTCCAATTCTTCATGGCACCCGACGACGAGGTCGCCTTCTTCCGTCACCTGGAGCGGCACGTCCTGGAGGTCTACCCCCGGCGCGTGCCGCCGGACTGGGTGCCCTTCCGGGCCACCCCGGACAACATCCCGCGCCTGCCGGAGGAGGACCTCTACCTGGTGGCCAGCGAGATTGGCCCCGCCATGGTGGACAAGGTGAAGCGCGGCCCGGACAAGGGCTTCTGGCGCATCGACGAGGTGCGCTCGCCCGTCATCTTCATCGAGCGCTCGCGCCGCAACGAAGAGGGCGAGCTGCTCAGCGGGAAGATGTGGGTGGAGCTGGAGGTGACGTCCCAGACGGGCCGCCGCGACGCGGCCCCGGACAAGTTCCGCCGCCTCTACATGGAGGTGGAGGAGTTCGTGAAGAAGACCTTCCGCCGGGGTGACCCGAAGGACTTCTTCGTGGGCAACCGCGCCGCGCGCCTCTTCAAGGAGGGGCTGGTGCTGCGCGACTCCGCCTTCCGCGGCGGCACCGTGGTGCCGCACAAGTAGTCGCTTCCGGGCCGGGGGCGTTCCCCCGGCCCTGAAGCGTTGCTAGCTGCCGGTCGCGGCCGACGCGGACTGGCGCAGCAGCGGGGCCTCGGAGACGAACTTCAGCTCCGGGTGCTTCTCCTCGGCGTGCTGGAGCGCCCAGTCGTCGCGGAAGAGCACCAGGGGCAGCCCGTCGCGGTCCTGCACCGTCTGGCGGTTGCCTTCCCAGTCGAACGACTTCGGGTCGAAGTTCTGCCCCACCACCCACCGGGCGTGGCTGAAGGGCAGCCGGTCCAGGGCGATCTTCGCGCCGTACTCGTGCTCCAGGCGGTACTGGAGCACTTCGAACTGGAGCGCGCCCACCACGCCGACGATGGGGTCCTTCATGCCCATGGCGAGCTGCTGGAAGATCTGCACCGTGCCCTCTTCGGACAGCTGCTCCAGGCCCTTCTCCATCTGCTTGCGGCGCAGCGGATCCTTCGAGCGCACCACCGCGAAGAACTCCGGGCTGAAGCGCGGGACGCCCTCGAACAGCACGTCCTGCGCGCCTTCCGCCAGCGAGTCGCCGATGCGGTACTGCCCCGGGTCGAACAGGCCGATGACGTCCCCCGGCCACGCGTCTTCGATGGACGTGCGCTCGGCGGCCATGAACTGGCTGGGCTTGGCGAGCCGCACCTCCTTGCCCAGGCGCGAGTGGAACGCGTTCATGCCCTTCACGTAGCGGCCGGACACCACGCGCATGAACGCGATGCGGTCGCGGTGCGAGGGGTCCATGTTCGCTTGGATCTTGAAGACGAAGCCCGCGAACTTGGGGTTCGTGGGCTCGCGCGGGCCCTGCGTGGTGGGGCGCGACGTGGGCGCGGGCGCCAGGTCCAGGAACGCGTCCAGGAAGGGCCGCACGCCAAAGTTGGTCATCGCGCTGCCGAAGAACATGGGCGACAGCTGGCCCGCGTCCGACTTCTCGCGCGTGAACTCGTCCCCGCCGATGTCCAGCAGCTCGATGTCCTCCCGGAGCTTCGCCAGCTCGTTCTCCGTGAGGACCGTCTTGATCTCCTCCGAGTCGATGGACACCGAGCGCTCCGCCACTTCCGACTCGCCGTGCGAGCCCTCCGCGGAGAACACGTGCACCACGCGCGCCTGCCGGTCGTAGACGCCCCGGAACTCCGGCCCCATGCCAATGGGCCAGTTCATGGGGTACGAGCGGATGCCCAGCACCTGCTCCAGCTCGTTCATCAAGTCGAGCGGCTCACGGCCGAAGCGGTCCAGCTTGTTGACGAAGGTGAAGATGGGGATGCCGCGCATGCGGCACACCTTGAAGAGCTTCTTCGTCTGGGGCTCCACGCCCTTCGCCGCGTCGATGAGCATCACCGCCGCGTCGGCGGCGGACAGCGTGCGGTAGGTGTCCTCGGAGAAGTCCTGGTGGCCCGGGGTGTCCAGCAGGTTCACCGCGTGGTCGCGGTAGCTGAACTGGAGCACGGAGGACGTGACGGAGATGCCGCGCTCCTTCTCCAGCTCCATCCAGTCGCTGGTCGCGTGGCGACGCGCCCGCTTGGCCTTCACGCTTCCGGCCAGGTGGATGGCGCCGCCGTAGAGCAGCAGCTTCTCCGTCAGGGTTGTCTTTCCCGCGTCGGGGTGGGAGATGATGGCGAAGGTCCGTCGCCGGGCGACCTCCCTCTCGAGCTCATTGACCATGATCCGAGGCCAACTATCACGGGCGGTCGTTCCTTGCAGCTGTGCAAGCAGCGCCTGGAGGTCCGGCCGGGCTCCGGCCCTCCGGGGCAGCCCTTCCTGAGCCCCCACATCGGAGCCACGCCATGCAGCGCATCCTCCATGCCACCGGCACCCCCTGGGAGCCCCGGGTGGGCTACTCGCGGGCGGTGCGCACGGGCCCCTTCGTGTCCGTCTCCGGCACCACCGCCACGGACGCGGACGGCCAGCTCGTGGGTGAAGGGGACGCGTACCGGCAGGCGGCCCAGGCGCTGTCCAACATCCGCGCCGCCCTGGAGGCGGTGGGAGCCCGGCTGGAGGACGTGGTGCGCACGCGCATGTACGTCACGGACATCTCGCGCTGGGAGGAGATCGGCCGCGCCCACGGCGAGGTGTTCGCGGCCATCCGCCCCGCCACCTCCATGGTGGAGGTGAAGGCGCTCATCGACCCGCGGATGCTGGTGGAGATCGAAGCGGACGCGGTGGTGGCGTCCGCCCTGCCCTGACGGCCTAGAACTCGGCGGTGACGAAGTCGGGCACGGTGTCCGGCGCACCGGGGTTGCCGGGCTCGGGCGTCAGGTCGTTGCCTTTGCCCTCGGGGATCATCAGGTCGCCACGCAGCTCCACCGCGGGGCAGTCCTGGCTGCTTCCCACGCGGCTGCCGGGCACCTCGATGCAGCCCGAGTCCGCGCAGTCGAGGAGGACGCGGTAGAGCTCCTTCTCCTGCGCGTCCCAGCAGGAGGCGCCCACGTAGTAGGCATTCGCCGTGATGTCGCCGCCCCAGGCGCGCACGTCCGCGCGGCCGCCGGTGCCGGGGATGTGGCGGACGGAGGAGAGCACCCACTCCTTCTCGGGGGTCGCGGTGTTGGGGAGGTTGTACGGGGCGAGCACGCGCACGCGGGTGACGCCGGTGGCCTGGAGCTTGTGGCCCACGAAGGCGCCGGTGACGGCCTCATGCGTGTCGCGGTTCGGGGTGAAGCTCTCCAGCCGGTACGCCAGCGACTTGGTGCCCTGGCCGAAGTGGGCGAAGGACATCATCAGCTTGCCCCGGCCCCGGTAGGACGGGGCCACCTCCTTCAGGTTGTCCAGGGAGATGGCCAGCGTGCCCCGGCCCCGGTGCGCCTCGCCCTCACGGTTGAGCGCGCCCGCGGCGATGAGCATGTAGGCGACGTCCTCCGCGCTGTTCAGCGGACGGGCCTCCAGCTTCCATTCGTAGCGCCGGCCCCTGCCCTTGTGGATGGAGAGCTTGAAGGTGGCGTTGGCGCGGTCCTTCGGGCCGTACACGAGCACGTCATGGGGCTGCGCGTCGGCCGACTGCTTCGCCAGGTCCGCGATGGGCACCAGCGCCTGCCGGAGCGTGTCGTTGAGCGCCTTCACCTCCAGGCGGGCGCCCTCCAGCATCGCGGCGCCCTGCCCGTCGAGCGAGGCCTCCACCTGCATCAGGTCCTGGGCCACGAGCGCGGCGCCGTCCTGCGCGAGCGCGGCCGTGTTGATTTCGAGCGACGTGCCCGCGAAGTCCGGCAGGGACTCCACCGCCTCCTGATCATCCACCCCACCGCACGCCGTCGACAGCACCAGGGCCGAGCCCACCGCCAACGTCTTGTTCCAGCGCATCGTCCTTCTCCGGGTCGAAAGGTTCGCGTGACTGCCTGCTGCCAATTTCAACCCGGCCGGCACGGCGCGGTTGCGGGGCGGGGAATTTTTCCCGCGCGGCCCCGCGTGTGCGCGGGTGTCAGCCCCCGGAGTGGCCGTCCTCCCTCGGAGCCCCTACCTTCCAGGTACCATGGGCGTTGAATGGAAGAGCAACATCGACATCGCGGACGCGCTGGAGCGGGTGGCGGACCTGCTGGAGACGCAGGACTCGATGCCCTTCCGGATAGGGGCCTACCGCAAGGCGGCGGCGACCATCGCGAACTGGCCGGACTCCGTGGCGCAGGTGCTGGCGGCGGAGGGAGAGGCGGGCCTGCGGGCGTTGCCCGGCGTGGGTAAGAGCATCGCGGGGACGGTCGCGGAGCTGGTGCGCACGGGACACGTGGGGCTGCTCGAGCGGCTGGAGGGGGAAGCGTCCCCCGAGGGCCTGCTCGCCAGCGTGCCCGGCATCGGACCGGAGCTGGCGAAGCGCATCCATGACGCGTTGGACATCACCACGCTGGAGGCCCTGGAGCTGGCCGCGCACGACGGGCGCCTGGAGCGGGTGGAGGGCTTCGGCCCCCGGCGCGCGGAGCAGGTGCGCGAGGTGCTGGCGGCGCGGCTGGGGCGCAACCGGCGCGAGCGCGAGCGGGCGCGCTCTCACGGGGGCGAGGACGGGCCGCGTCCTTCGGTGGCGCTGCTGCTGCGCGTGGACGCGGACTACCGGCGCAGGGCGGAGGCCGGGGAGCTGCGCCGCATCGCGCCCAAGCGCTTCAATCCTTCTGGTGAGGCCTGGCTGCCGGTGATGCGCGAGCACGTGGACGACTGGAACTTCCGCGCGCTGTTCTCCAACACGGCGCTGGCGCACCAGCAGAACGCCACGGATGACTGGGTGGTCCTCTACTACGACCAGGACGACGTGGCAGGCCAGTACACCGTGGTGACCTCCCACGTCGGCCCGCTCAAAGGCAGACGCGTGGTGCGCGGGCGCGAGGACGAATGCCTCGCGTACTACTCCCGCAGGGACACGGCGCACGAAGCGCCGCACGCGGGGGCCTGAGTCCCCAAAGCAACACGGGGCAGGCATTGCATGAGCCCGCCCCGTGCCAGCATCCGGCTCAAGGCGCCGGTGTGTACACGTCGACAGCGGAGCGCGCGCCGCCGCTTCCACTGCCGCCCGCGACCAGCACGCGGCCAGAGGGCAGCAGGGCCAGGCCGTGGTGCGTGTTGCGCGTGGACTGGACGCCCGCGAGCGTCCACGCGTTCATCGCAACGTCATACACCTCCGCGGAGTCGAGCACGCCCAGCCCCGAGCCGCCCTCCCCCGTCACCACCAGCACGCGGCCCGTGGACAGCGCCGTGGCGTGCGGCAGGTAGCGCGGCATGTTCATCGACGCGACGGTCTTCCAGGTGCCGCTCGCCACGTCGTAGAGCTCCGCCGAGCGCAGCGGTCCATCCACGCCCCAGCCTCCCGCCACCAGCACCTGACTGCCATTGCCCAGCGGCACCGCGATGTGGCCGTAGCGCGCCACCGCCATGGACGCCGTGGGCCGCCACGTGCCCGTGGCCGGATTGAACAGCTCCGCGCTCGCGGTGATGGCGTCCGCCCCGGTGGAGCTGCCGCCCATCACCAGCACCTCGCCCGAAGGCAGCGGCACGGCCGCGTGGTACGTGCGCGCGTGTCCCATGGAGCTCGTGGGGCTCCAGGTGCCCGTGGCCGGGTTGAACAGCTCCGCGCTGGCGAGCGTGGAGGTGGTGCTCGCGCCCGACGCGCCGCCCGCCACCAGCACCTGGCCGGAGCCCGGGAGCAGCGTCGCGGTGTGACGGGCCCGTCCCGTCCCCAGGTCTCCCACTTGCGTCCACGCCCCCGTGGCCGGCGCGTACACCTCCGTGGCGGACAGCCACGTGGAAGCGTCCCGCTGCCCGCCGCTCACCAGCACGCGGCCGTCACTCAGCAGCGTGGCGGAGTGCAGGAAGCGCGCGGTGCGCAGCGAGCCGGTGTCCTGCCAGCTGTTCTTCGCCTCGTCGTACAGCACGGCGCTCACGAGCGCCGCGCCCGACGAGGACGCCCCGCCCGCCACCAGCACGTCACCCGTGTTCAACCGGGTGGCGCTGAGCTGCGAGCGCGCGGAGCCCAGGCTCGCGGCCGTGCTCCACGGCAGGGCGGACGGGCGGTAGCGCTCCGCGGTCGCGATGAGCGAGCCCGCCTGGGGCACGCCGCCCAGCACGAGGACCTCTCCCGACGGGAGCAGCGCGGCGGCGTGGCTGATGCGGCGCGAGGACATCATCGCCGTCGCCGTCCAGACGCCGGTGGCCGGAGTGTAGAGCGCGGCGCTGTCCAGGTAGGGCTGGCCGCCCGTGGAGCCGCCCGCCACCAACACCTGCCCGGAGGGGAGCAGCGTCGCGGTGTGGAAGACGGACTGGGACGGCAGCAGGCCCTGGGGTGTCCAGGTGCCGGTGCCCGGGTCGAACAGCTCGGACGTGTTCGTGGCGAGGCTGCCCGCGAAGCCGCCCGCCACCAGCACCTGCCCGGACAGCAGCAGCGTCGCCGTGTGCCCCGTGCGCTGCGTGACCATGCGGCCCACCGCCGTCCACTCACCCGTCGCGGGGTTGTAGCGCTCCGCCGTCGCGAGCACGTTCCCGTTGGCGCTGTCCCGGCCGCCCGTCACCAGCACCTGCCCATCCGGCAGCAGCGTCGCCGCATGGCCCAGGCGGGCCGCGCTCATCCGGCCGGTGACGGACCAGGAGTGGGTCGCGGGGGAGTAGAGCATCGCGCTGGACAGCGCGTTGCCAAAGCCGCTGTCGCCGCCCACCACCAGGACCCGGCCGTCGGGGAGCAGCGTCGCGGTGTGCTGGGAACGGGGCAGGTCCAGTCCCGTCGCGGCGGACCAGCTGTTGGTGTCCGGGTCGAAGAGCTCCGCGCCGGCCGAGGCCAGCACGGAGGTGCCTCCGCCCACCACCAGCACCTTGCCGGAGGCCAGCAGCGTGGCGGTGTGGCGCTGGCGGCTCGTGGCCATGGCGCCCAGCGAGAACCAGCGGCCGGTGCGCGGATCATGAAGCTCCACGGCGGACGTGCCTCCGCCCGCGACGAGCACATAGCCACTGCGCAGCAGGGTGGCCGTGGCGTCCACGCGCACGGAGGCCATGGTGCCGGCGCTGCCCCATGAGGACGCGTCCAGGCGCGAGGTGGAGGTGGAGGGAGGGTCAATGAATGACGGGGCTTCGGGGGCACAGGCTGTCGCGGACGCAAGCGCGAACGCGGCCAGCAGGCCGTGAAAACGGATACGGGTCATCGAGGGGGACTTCCTTCACTTCATGGGGGATGCGGCTCTCACCGCATGGGGGGCGGCCCCTTAACCCAGACGAAGGAAAGACACCAAGCGGAATTCCTATCAATCATCACCCACAGGTATCATCGGGATTCATGAGAATGATTCTCTCCGCCGCGCTGGCCTCCCTCCTGTGGGGCTGCGGCGCGACCCAGCCCGTCGTCGAGACCCACTACCGCTCCCATTCCCTCCAGGAGCAGGGCGACCTCCGGGTCGGCGAATACATCTCCTCCGAGTGGTCACTCCAGACCGCGTCCTATTGGATTGAAGGACCGGAAGGCCTGGTCCTCATCGACACGCAATTGCTGCCCTCCGCGCTGCGCAAGGAGCTGGCGTTCGCGAAGAGCGTCACCGGCAAGGAGGCGAAGCTCGCCATCGTCCTCCACGCGAACCCGGAGAGCTTCAACGGCACGGCCCTCCTCAAGGAGCTGGGCGTCCCCGTCGTCACCTCCGGCCCGGTGCGCGAGCGCATCCCCGCGGTCCACGAGAAGTGGGCACCCTCCCTCTTCAAGAAGTACTGGAACGGCCGCTATCCACGGGAGCCCGCGCTCGCGGACAGCTTCGGTGACAGCACCCGCGAGCTGAGCGCTGCGGGCCTCACGCTGAAGGCCCACGTCCTGGGCGCGGGCTCCAGCGCGGCCCACGTCGTCGTGGAATGGGAGGGCCACCTCTTCACCGGCGGCCTCGTCGCGCGGGACACGCACACCTGGTTCGAAGGTGGCGACACCACCGAGTGGCTCCAGCGTCTGGAAGAGCTGCGCGCCCTGAAGCCGAAGTGGATCCACCCGGGGCGCGGCCTGCCCGGCGGCCCGGAGCTGCTGGACGCGCAGACCGCCTACATCCAGGCCGTGCGCGAGGAGGTGACCCGCGAGCGGCGCTCGGAGCACCCCAGCGCGGATCCGCTCGCGGCGGTGGAGGCGAAGCTGAAGGAGCGCTACCCCGGCTACGCCTACGCGCAGCTGCTGCCCCACGTGGTGCGCGCGGAGTGGGCCCGGCAGGCGCCCCGGCCCGGGCCCTGAGGACTCAGCTGCTCGCGGACGTGTAGTGGCGGATGGACATCAACCACACCCACCGCGCCACCGCCGCGAACGCCACCGAGCCCACCACCGCGCCCACGAGCCACGTCCACGGCAGCCGGCCCAGCAGCGCCAACGCAGGGAAGGTGGTCATCAGCGCCAGCGGGATGATGAAGGTGAACACCCACGCCAGCGAGCCCCGGAACACCGAGGACGGCCACCGGGCCGCGTCGAAGATGGACGTGAACAGGTACGTGAGGTTGTCCACCTTCACCACGAAGAAGGCCGCGCTCACCACGAGGATCCACATCGAGTAGAGGATGAGCATGCTCGTCCCGAGCAACACCAGCGACGCGAACACGCCCGGCAGCGACGGCCAGCGCCCCAGCGACACGAACGCGTAGACGAACAGCCCCACGCCGGACAGCACGTTCACCGCTCTCCACGGCAGGAAGCGCTGCGTGGACACCAGGAACTGCGCGTCCGCCGGCTTGAGCAGCACGAAGTCCAGCGTGCCCTTGCGGATGTGCTCCACCATGCCCGTGAGGCTGGGGCTGATGGCGCCCTCCAGCACGCCCTGCAGCAGCGTGAACCAGCCCACCACCAGCAGCGACTCCTGGAACGTCCAGCCCTCGATGCTGGGCCGCGCGCCGAAGACGACGAACAGCGGCGCCAGCGCGGTGAACGTCCACGCGAGTGACGTCAGCCCCTCCGCCAGGAAGTCCGCGCGGTACTGCAACGCCAGCAGCCCGGAGGCCTTCAGCTGCACGCCCAGCAGGCGCAGGTAGCGCTTCGCGTTCACCACCGCCCTACCCTCCGAACGCCGCGAAGCGCGCCAGGCCCCGCCGCCAGACCGTCAAGGACACCACGCCCAGGCCCAACACCCACGTCCACTGCGCCCCGAGCAGCGCCCACGCGTCCTTCGCCGAATGAGCCCCGGTCATCAGCTCCACCGGCAGCCCCATCTGGTAGCGGAACGGCAGCCACTCCATGACCGTGCGCACGCCGGGCGGGAAGAACTCCACCGGGAACATGTACCCGGAGCAGACGAAGAACAGCACCATGTAGACTTCCATCAGCTTCTGGCTGCTCTCCAGGAACAGGCTCAGCGTGCCCAGCAGCACGTTCAGATAGAAGGTAATGAGCCACGCGCCCGTGATGCCCAGCGCGAACAGCCCCCAGCCTCCCAGCGACGTGGGCACGGCGCGCTCGGCGCCCGCCACCCACAGGCTGATGCCCAGCACGGGCAGGACGATGGCGACGCGCAGCGGGATGCCCGCCAGCACCTCCGTCGCGTACGCCAACAGGGGAGAGATGGGGCGTAGGAGCCGCATCGCCAGCGTGCCCTGCTTCACCTCGTAGCTGACCAGCCAGGCCACCCAGGAGCTGGTCATCTGCCGCACGCAGAAGGCCGCGAGGAAGTAGCCCGTGAACTCCGCCTGTCCGAAGCGGCCCACCGGCCCGCCGCGCGCCACCGCCGACCACAAGGCCAGCATGATGAGCGGCATGGTGGTGGCCAGCACCCAGATGATCATCTCCGCGCGGTAGGCCACCGCCTCGGAGAAGCCGATGCGCAGCATGGTGGGCAGCGCCTTGAGGGCCGTGCGCAGGCTCATGCGGACGCCGCCTCCCGGGCGGCCTCCGCCCGGCGCGCCTTGCCCTCCTGGAACAGCTCGCTCATCACCTCTTCCAGGGGCGCGTTCTCCACCGTCAGGTCCGTCACCGGCAGCGTGGACAGCGCGCGGCCCACCGTGGCGTTCACCGCGTCCTGCTGGACCTGGAGCACCGCCGAGCCCGGCTCATGCGACACCACCTTGCCCAGCGCCGTCAGCAGGCCCGCGTCCACCGGCTGGCCCAGCCGCAGCACCACGCGCTTCTCCGGGCGCACGCGCTGCACCAGCGCGTCCAGGCTGCCGTCGTAGGACAGCTGCCCCTTGTCGATGACGATGACCCGCGGGCAGAGCGCCGCCACGTCGTCCATGTAGTGGCTGGTCAGGATGAGCGTGGCGCCCGTCTGCTCGTTGTAGGCCTTGATGAACGCGCGCATCGTCACCTGCATGGACACGTCCAGGCCGATGGTGGGCTCGTCCAGGAAGAGCACCCGGGGGCGGTGGATGAGGGCCGCGGCCAGCTCGCACTTCATCCGCTCCCCCAGGCTGAGCTGCCGCGTGGGCTTGCCGATGAGGTCCCCCAGCTCCAGGAGCGACACCAGCTCCTCCAGCGTCTGCTTGTACTGGAGGCGGGGCACGTCGTAGATGGCGCGGTTGAGTTCGAACGTCTCCGACGGCGGCAAATCCCACAGCAGCTGCTGCTTCTGCCCCATCACCAGCATGATCTTCTTGAGGAACGCCTCCTCGCGTAAGCGGGGCACGTGGCCATCCACGGTGACTTCACCCTCGGACGGGTGGAGCAGGCCGGCGAGCACCTTGAGCGTCGTCGTCTTGCCCGCGCCGTTGGGGCCCAGGAAGCCCACGCGTTCGCCGGGCTTGATGTCGAAGGAGATGCCGTCCACGGCCTTGACGGTCGTGTAGCTGCGGTGGACGAGCGAGCGCAGGGCCGCCTTCAGGCCAGGCGGGCGCTTGTGGACCTGATAGTGCTTGCGCAGTCCGCGGACGGAAATCATGGCGGGATGGGTTTAACGCGGTCGCCTCCGGGTGGCGACCCCTGATGTGAAGGCAACGATGAGCAACGCATACAGCAAGGACCTGGAGCGATGGCTGCCCCGGCTCATCTCCGTGTGGCGCGCGTCCCGGGGCCGGGAAGGCCCGGAAGGCCGCCTCACGCCGCAGGAGGTCAAGGAGGTGGGCGCGGGCGTGAAGCAGCTGTCCCACGGCCTCACCCGCGAGCGCCAGCTGGCCGGCGCCCGCTACATGGACGACCCGCGCCTGTTGGGCGCCTACCTCCTCTTCTACTGGCCGGTGTCCTACGCCCAGGCGCGCCAGGTGCTGGGCGAGCTGCCGAACCGCCCCCGGCAGGTGCTGGACCTGGGCAGCGGCCCGGGCCCCGTGGCCTTCGCGGCCATGGACGCGGGCGCCAGCGAGGTGACGGCCGCGGACCGCAGCAAGCCGGCGCTGAACCTGGCGCGCGAGCTGGCCACGGAGGCCGGCGAGGCCATGGCCACGCGCGAGTGGGATCCGCTGAAGAAGAACGCCACGCTGCCGGAGGGCCAGTACGACCTCATCACGATGGGGCACGTCGTGAACGAGCTGTACGGCGCGACGGACGAAGCGCTGAAGCCGCGCGCGGCGCTCCTGGAGTCGGTGCTCGCGAAGGTGAAGAAGGGCGGCAGCCTGCTGGTGATGGAGCCCGCGCTGCGCGAGACGAGCCGCAACCTGCTCAAGGTGCGCGACCTGATGGTGGAGCGCGGCTACGCCATCCGCGCGCCGTGCATGTACCGCGGCGCGTGCCCCGCGCTGGTGAAGGAGACGGACTGGTGCCACGCCGAGCGCCCGTGGCCCATGCCCCGCGTGGTGGAGGAGCTGGCGCGCGCGGCGGGCTTCCACAAGGAATCGCTCAAGATGAGCTACCTGGTGCTGGCGCCCAAGGGCGAGGCCTGGCCGGAGCCGCCGCCGGGCCGGCTGTTCCGCATCGTCAGCGAGTCGCTGGAGGGCAAGGGCCGCCAGCGCTACATCGGCTGCGGGCCGGAGGGGCGCGTGGGCCTGGCGATGCAGGAGCGCCACCGCTCGGAGAAGAACGAGAAGTTCTTCCACCTCCAGCGCGGCGACGTCATCGAGGCGACGGACCTGGAGACGAAGGGCGACGGCTTCGCGCTCGGGGAGAACGCCGAGGTGCGCATGGTGGCCCAGGCCGGACGTGGCGTGCCTCCCGCGCCCAAGCCGCCGGAACCTCCGAAGCCCTGAGCGGAGACGACCAGGGCACGGCGGCCGCTCCGTAGAGGGATTGCAGTCCTCCCCCGGAGCTCCCGTGCCCCGCAGTCCCAGGATCTCGTGGGCGCGTACGCCACGGCGGCACGCATCAGCGCACCACCCCCATCGAAGACGGACCCTGGCGACTCGTTCTCGGGCTGACGTGGTATTTCTGAACGGCTCGCCCCGAGGGCGCCGTCTGTTGTTAGGTTGCGCGGCACCTCATTCCCAAGGAAGGAACCCCGTGCCCGCACCCACGCCGCTGCGCACGCTCTATCCCCCCATCGAGCCCTACCGCACCGGCCACCTGAAGGTCACCGGGGGCCACTCGCTGTACTTCGAGGAGAGCGGCAACCCGAAGGGCAAGCCCGCGGTGTTCGTGCACGGCGGCCCGGGCGGCGGCACCGACCCGAAGCAGCGCCGCTTCTTCGACCCCAGCGTGTACCGCATCATCCTCTTTGATCAGCGAGGCTGTGGCCGCAGCACGCCGCACGCCAGCCTGGAGGAGAACACCACCTGGGACCTGGTGGCGGACATGGAGCGGCTGCGCGAGCACCTGGACCTGGAGCGCTGGCTGCTCTTCGGCGGCTCGTGGGGCAGCACCCTGTCGCTCGCGTACGCGGAAGCGCACCCGGAGCGCGTCACGGAGCTGGTGCTGCGCGGCATCTTCCTGTTGCGCAAGCAGGAGATCGACTGGTTCTACCAGCGCGGCGCGGGCGCGATGTTCCCGGACGCGTGGGAGCAATTCCTCGCCCCCATCCCCGAGGACGAGCGCGGCAACCTGCTCCAGGCCTACGCGAAGCGGCTGATGGGCGATGACAAGCATTCGCAGCAGGAGGCCGCGAAGGCGTGGAGCGTGTGGGAGGGCCGCACCAGCTGCCTGTACCCCAACGCGGAGCTCATCGCGCGCAACGCGGGCGACGACTTCGCCATCGCCTTCGCGCGCATCGAGTGCCACTACTTCGTTAACAAGGGCTTCCTGCGCACGGACACCCAGCTGCTGGACGACGTGCACCGCATCCGCCACATCCCCGCCGTCATCGTGCAGGGCCGCTACGACGTGGTGTGCCCGCCGGAGAGCGCGTGGGCCCTGCACCGCGCGTGGCCGGAGGCCCAGTTCGTGATGGTGCCGGACGCGGGCCACTCCGCCAACGAGCCCGGCAACACCTCCGCCCTCATCGAGGCCACGGACCGCTTCCGCGGCCTGTAGCGCACGCGGCCACGGGCCCTCGAGGCTCGTGGCCACGCCCTCGCGGCACGGCGCCACTCCCCGCTCAGCCGCGAGGGGTCAGCGACTTCGCCAGCTCCTCATAGAGGTGGATGGCGGAGCGGATGGCCTTCTCCCAGTCGCCCAGGTGCAGGCTCTCGTTCTCCGAGTGGGCGTACGTGTATGGATCCTCCACGCCGATGAGCAGCGCGGGCACGCCGCCCAGCTCCTTCGCGAACGGCTCCACGAATGGGATGGATCCCCCGCACCCGATGGTGACCGGCTTCTTCGCGTAGCCCTTCTCCAGCGCGCGGAACGCCGCCTGGAAGGCCGGGTGCGACGAATCCGTGTACCACCAGCCGGACGCCTGGTCCTCGCGGATCTCCAGCTCCAGGCCCCACGGGCACACCTTCTTCAGGTGCGCCACCAGCCGGCGCTGCACGTCCTCCGGATCCATGTCCGGCACCACGCGGATGCCCACGCGCGCCCACGCGGACTCCACGATGATGTTGCGCGCGTCCTTGCGGCTGCTGGCCTGGATGGCGTTGATGGCCAGGCTCGGCTGGCGCCAGTTCGTCTCCCACGGATGACGCCCGCCGCCGAGCATCTGCACCCCTTCGCGGATGCCCGCCTGCTCGCGGAAGGTGGCCTCGTCACCAGGCAGCGCCTGGATGCTCTGGCGCTCCGCGTCCGTCAGCGGCTTCACCTGCTCCATCACGCCCTCAATCGCGATGGAGCCATCCGCGTGCGTCAGCGTCGCCAGCATCCGGCACAGCGCCATCGCCGGATCCGGAATGGGCCCGCCCCACATGCCGGAGTGCACCGCCTGCTGCAGCCCCCGCACCTCCACGTCCACCGTCACCAGCCCGCGCAGCGCCGTGGTGATGGACGGCAGGCCCGTGTCGAAGTTCGTCGTGTCCGTCAACACGATGGCGTCCGCCGCCACCAGCTTCGCGTGCTTCTGGAGAAATGCACCCAGGTGGTCACTGCCCGCCTCCTCCTCGCCCTCGATGATGACCTTCACGTTGAGTGGGAGTTGGCCGGTGCTCTTGAGCCACGCGTCCACGGCGGAGGTGTGCACGACGATGCCCGCCTTGTCGTCCGCCGCGCCGCGTCCGTACAGGCGGCCGTCGCGCTCTTCGGGCTCGAAGGGCGGGCTCTTCCAGGCCGCTTCGTCTCCCGCGGGCTGCACGTCGTGGTGCGCGTAGAGGAGGAGCGTGGGGCGGCCCGGCGCCTTGAGCACCTCGCCATAGACATACGGATGCGCGCCCTCGATTTCGAGCAGCTGAACGTTTTCAAAACCACGGTCCTTCAACAGGGCCGCGGTGGCCTCCGCGCTCTTGCGCACGAGGGACGCGTCGAACCCGGGAAAGGACACACTGGGTATGCGTACGAGGGACTTGAGGTCCTCCAGGTACGCGGCCTTGTGGGACTCGAAATGGGACAGCGCGGGATTGGTGGACATGCCCACCCCTTAACCCAAAAGCCGAGCAGGCACGTGGGATGCGCACGCCCAAACGTCGCGCGTCTTATGTATCCTGCCACCCATGCCTGGACTACCTACCCTGCTGTTGGTGGATGACGACAGCTTCGTGCGTCGCATCCTCAAGGACGTCATCGCGGACACGGGGATCGACCTGCGGCTGCTGGAGGCCGCGGACGGGGAGGAAGGGCTGGCGCTGGCGGAGAAGGAGCAGCCGGCGGTGATGTTCCTGGACCTCTTCATGCCGAAGAAGAGCGGCCTGGAGGTGCTGGGCGCCATCAAGAGTGTCTCGCCGGAGACGCGCGTGCTGGTCATCAGCAGCATGGACGCGGAGCCTGTGGTGGAGCAGGCCATTGCCGCGGGGGCAATGGGCTTCGTGGGCAAGCCCTTCCATCCCCTGGAGATTGCCGCCGCCGTACGCCAGGCGCTCGCGTCCTGATTCCGCCGAGGTCCCCGTGTCGTCATCCGTTGTTGGTTACTGGGTGGGAGATTCGCTCGGCCGCGTGCTGGGCCCCCTGCAACTGCAAGCCTTCCGCGACCTCATCTCCTCGGGTCGCCTGAAGACGGCCGTGCGCGCGTCGCGCGACGGCACGAACTGGGTCGCGCTCCAGGAACTCCCGGAGGTGCGCGACCTGTTCACCACCGCGGCGCCCACGCCCTCCATCGAAAGCCAGCAGGCCGAGCGCCTGCGCAACCAGCTGCGCGGCCTGTTGCACCTGCCGCCGCACGAGGTGTTCGGGCTCAAGCCGCAGGCGTCGCTCGATGAGTTCCGGCTCGCCTTCTTCCGCATGGCGAAGCGCTTCTCACCAGAGCACCTGTCGTCGGATCTGCATCCGGAGCTGCGCAAGGTCTCCGTTGAGATCTTCGACTTCCTCTCGCGGCGGATCCGCGAGGCGGAGACGCTCTTCCTCCAGGGCGCGATGCAACCGCCCGCGCCCCCGCCGCCCCGCCTGGACATGACTGGCGCGCTGCCCTCCGCGCCGCTGCCGCTGAGCGGAACCGCGGTGCCCGCGCGTCCGCCGCCCGTGATGACGCCCCAGGCCGCCGCGATTCCGCCGACGCCTGTTCCGGGTTCCCTCACGCGTCCGCCGGCCGCCGCGATTCCACCGACGCCAGTGCCGGGCAGCATGACGAGGCCGGTGGCTGCCTCCATTCCGCCGACGCCCATGCCGGGCAGCATGACGCGACCGGCGGCCGCCTCCATTCCGCCGACGCCCGTGCCGGGCAGCATGACGCGTCCGGCGGCTGCCTCCATTCCGCCGACGCCCGCTCCGGGCAGCATGACGCGTCCGGTGGTCCCGCCCGCGCCGCCCCGGCCTCCGCCGGTGATGACGCCCACGACGCGTCCGGTGACGCCTCCGCCGCCCGCGCCGGCTCCCGCGCCGCCACCTCCCGCGCCCGTCCGGCGCCCCATGGCCGCCCCCGCGCCCTCGTATTCGAGCGCCGAGTTCGTGGGCCTGGAGCGCCGGTCGGACGACCGGCTCCACGCGGACGTGAAGGTGTCGATGAAGAACACGGGCATCTTCACCGACCACCGCATCATCAACCTGTCGTCGGGCGGCCTGTTCATCGGAACGGACCGGCCGCTGCGGTTGGGGACACAGGTGGAGCTGACCTTGCGCTTCGATGATCCGGAGCGCGTGATGACCCTTCGCAGCTCCGTCATCTGGGAGAACTCCCTGGACGACGGCAAGAACCCCCGCGGCTACGGGTTGCGCCTGAGCTCGCTGCGCGCGGAGGAGCGGGACTTCATCCAGCAGTACGTCCGCCGCACCAAGAAGCCCTGACAGGTTCCCGGGCGGGTGGCTTCCGCTCGGGGCCTAGAACAACTGGCCCAGGAAGACCGCGCCCATCGCCACGAAGGCGACCCACACGGCCATGACGGACTTCAATTCCAGGTCCCGGCGGTCCAACTCGTTCGCGAAGTTCATGGTGTTTCCTCCAGTGCTCAACGCCTTCCTCCCTTCCTACGGCGCACCCGCGCGGCGATTGCCTCCGGGCCTCCGTTCCCCTGGAACGAAAGGGCGGCGATGAGCGTCTCCGGTCCGCCCGGCACGCTGGATGGCCTGCTGCCCGCGCTGCCGGTGCCGCTGTTCGTGATTCGCGGCGACCGGCTGGTGTTCACCAACACCGCGCTGCGCACGCTGCTGGGCCTGCGAGAGGACGAGCTGCCGTCGCTGCTGGAGCTCGCCGCGCGCTTCGGACCTGAGGAGCGCTCCTGGGTGGAGCCCCTGTGCGAAGCGCTGATGCGCGGCGAGCAGCCCACGCCGGTGCGGCCCGCCTGGGTGCGCGTGCGCGGCGCGGACGGACGCCAGCACGTGCTCTCCCCCGTCACCGCGCCGGGCCGCGTGCCGGAGGAGCAGCTCGTGCTGCTGCTGGACGCGGAGGGCGGGGACGCGGTGCGCACGCTGTCCACCATGCTGGTGGCCACCGCCGCGGAGCTCCTGCGCTGCCGTGACGAGGGCTCGGTGCTGGAGCTGGCGGTGGAGTCCCTGCACCGGCAGGGCTTCTACGTCTCCGTGATGCTGCTGGAGGGGGACTTCCTGCGCCACGGGCCCATGCGCCAGGAGGCGGAGAGCCTGGCGGCGGCGTCGCTGCTGTACGGGCAGGACGTGCACGCGGTGCGCTTCCCCCGCTCGGGGATGCCGCACCTGGAAGAGGTGCTCACGAGCCGCCGGGCGGCGTTCCATCCAGACGCGTTCAGCATGGCGCGGCGGCTGCACTCGCCGGAGGTGGCGGACAACATCCAGCGCATCTACCCGCCGGGCTCACGCGCGCTGGACGCGCCCATCTTCGTGGGGGACGAGCCCTTCGGCGTGCTGGCGGTGCAGTCCACCACGTTGACGCCCGCGAACGCGGGAGCGCTGGAGCTGTTCGCGCAGCTCATTGGCGGCGCGCTGGAGAACGTGCGGCACCACCGCGCGGCGGAGGCGCGGCTCGCGGAGGTGTCCCGCTTGCAGAACGAGCTCATCGCCAGCGAGCGGCTGACGGTGCTGGGCGAGGCGGCGGGCGTCGTGGCCCACGAGGTGCGCAACCCCCTGGGCGCCATCCTCAACACGGTGGCGGTGCTCAAGCGTGAACCCCGCCTGGGGCCCGCGGGCGCCTCCGCGGTGGAGATGCTGGAGGAGGAGGCCATCCGGCTGGAGGACATCGTGCGCGACCTGCTGGACGCGGTGCGCCCGCTGGAGCCCCGGCCGCGCCCCGTGTCGCTGGGCGAGCTGGTGCACCGCGCGCTCGCGCAGCTGCTCCACGGCCGGGAGGAGCTGCCCAAGCCGCGCGTGGCGTTCGACGAGGCGCCGGACGTGCCGGAGCTGTCCGGCGACGAGACGCTGTTGCAGCTGGCTGTCACCCACCTGATGCGCAATGCCATCCAGGCCTCGCCGTCCGGGGGCACGGTGCGCGTTGCGGTACGCCGCGTGCCGGACGGCGTTTCGCTGGTCGTGGAGGACGAGGGCCCGGGCATCGCGGGGTTGGATCCACAGCGCGTCTTCGAGCCCTTCTTCCTCACCCGCGCCAACGGCCGCGGCCTGGGGCTGGCCATCGTGCGCCGCGTGGTGCTGGCGCACGGGGGCAAGGTGCGCGCGGGCGCCAGGCCCGAGGGTGGCGCGCGCTTCGAGCTGGTGCTGCCGCTCTGACCTGCCTGCTGCTACCCAGGGCATTCCCAGGCAGCGTCAGCGCTGTGTGCGGCGAGAGCCTGGCGGGCCCAGGCGGCAGCTTCGTCAGGCAGTGCTGCCCGTACATCGTTCGCTGCCGATAGGACTACCCAGGCTCCAAAATACCGAGGAAGGGCGTCGCAGAGCGGGGCTGCGTCGTGGGTCTTGAGTCCCAGCAGCATGAGCGCGATGCCCAGGTTGGTCTGCGTCATGGCCCAGTCCAGCGGCACCCGCTCGCGCGTTCTCTCCTTCAGCGCCGCCCGGTAGGCCACCACCGCCTCCTCAAGGTGCTCCGGCCCCGATTCCCGCTCCCCGAGCGTTGAGAGCGCGTTGCCCAGGTTGTTCTGCGTCGCGGCCCATTGCTCGGGTGAGTCGCGTCGCGTCCACGTCTTCAGGCATTCCTCGTAAAGGGCGATGGATTCCAGGAGGGGTTCATCCTGCCCATTCTGCGAGCCCAGGACTTGAAGAGCCGGGGCGAGGACGCCTGCTGTCGAGGCCCGGTCCTGCGCATTCCAGGAGGCGCCGCGCGTACGAAGGAGATACCGAACCTTGTCGGTGAAGCCCGGGAGCTTGTCGGCGAGGTAGCGCCCCTTGTCTGAGAATTCGCTCGATGCCTGCGTGAAGACAGCCAGGCGAAGCACGGTCGACAGGTCGTCCCAGAACAATGCTGGGAGACGCTGCGCTCGCTCCCGCTCGTAGCTCCTGGGAGCAGCCGCATCCCGCTTCATCTCCCGCGGACTGTCTGCCCATGTCAGGTAGAGCTGGGGGACTGCCGCCGGGCCACTCCCCATGACGCTGCCCCAGATGAGGACATCCGCGTGCATTCTGCGGAGGTACTTCCGTGCGGTCTCGTGGCCAGCAGCCTCGCTGCCTTCGGCGATGTGGAAGCCCACGGGCCTCACCTCGAGATATGGCTCCTCCTTCAGGTTGCCCTGAATGACGTGCCAGAGCTCGTCGTCGGCATCCCGCTCCAGCCTGGCCACTGCGACCCTGAAGGTCCTGGGAGCCGGAGGAGACTCGTCGACTCGCAGCTTCGCGACGAGCTCCATCCCCCACTGCACCGCGGGCAGCTTGACGATGTCCTCCCACTGCCACACCACCAGCGAGGCGAGGCCCGCCACCACGAGCAGGATGCGGAGGGCCCTGAGGCGAGGGGGGCGCCGCCTGCCCCACCGCGGCGCCTAAAGGACTCTCCATAGAGCTTCCCAAGGGCCCGAGGGGACGTGTTCTTCGTCATGCGAGGTTGCATCAGGGGAGACGCGGGGCGCCCGGTCGGCCGCCTTCTGTGATTTCGGCGAGGTGCGAGACATGACAGCTCACGAGGCCCTCTCCTCCTCACAGCCCTGGGTTGTGTCGAGAGGGCTCAATGAACGGTAGTCACGGCGCCCCTTCCGGGGACTGTCCCTGCTCAACGCAGCCAGAGAAGCATGGATGCGACGTGCAGGACGGCGAGGTAGCAGGTCACCGTCTTGTCGTCGCGAGTGACGACGGCGCGCAAGCGTTTGAGGTCGTCGTAGTCACAGGCGGGGCCGCTCGACGTGGTGATGGGCGCCGCCGTGGGCCCTTCGCGCTCGATGCGTTCAATCAGCGCGTGGCACTCCTCGCCGCTGAGCAGGTGCTCCACGGTGAGGATGAGCGGGTTGCCGGTGTCCAGCTCCTCGCCGGGGTTCGGCAGGACGCGCATCGCGGAGGCCTCCTGGCGAGGAACGCTAGGACGGGCCGGCCAGCAGCAACAGACAGCGCAGGCCGCCGTTCTTCACGTTGAGCGAGCGCGCGCCCTTCAGCCCCAGCGACGCCACCAGCTTCGGCTCCTCGGGGACGATGAGCGCCTTGCGCCATTCGCGGAACGCGCCGTTCAACGTCGCGCCCAACGCGCGGTAGAGGTCCGGCAGGTCCTCCACCTCCCCCACGCGCTTGCCATAGGGCGGGTTCGCCACCACGAGCCCGGGTGCGTCCGGCGGGGCCTTCAGCGTGCGCAGGTCATGCCGCTCCAGCGTGAGCGTCACACCCGCGCGTCTGGCATTGCGCCGCGCCGTGCCCAGCGCCCCCGCGTTCAGGTCGTAGCCGCGCATGGGCGCGCGAGGCTCCGCCAGCCCCTCGGCTTCCGCTTCCGCGCGGCGGTGCGCCCAGGCGGCCTTGTCGAAGGACGGGAAGGACTGGAACGCGAACGTGCGCAGCAGGCCCGGTGCGCGGCGCTGGGACAGCCAGGCGCCCTCCACCAGGAACGTGCCCGAGCCGCACATCGGATCCACCAGCGGCACGTCCCCCGCGTAGCCCGCGAGCCGGAGGATGCCCGCGGCCAGCGTCTCGCGCAGGGGCGCGCGCCCCACCTCCTGCCGGTAGCCGCGCTGGTACAGGGGAGCACCGGACGTGTCCACACTCACCGTCCAGCGCTCGCCTTCGCCGCGCACCAGCAGCGTGAGCTCCGGCCCCCCGCCCTCCTCGTCCAGGTGTCCCGCGACCGTCACCTCGCACGGGTCCCAGGCCACGGCCGCGGACTCCAGCACCACGGCCGGCCCCGGGGCCACGGAGCGGTGCAGGGTCACCGACAGCCGCAGCGGCACCTTGCCGTCCCAGACGCCCGCCATGGGCAGCGCTTGCAGCTCCTGCACCAACGCGTCCGCGGTGGGCGCCGTGAAGGTGCCCAGGCGCAGGAGCACGCGGCTCGCGGTGCGCAGGTGCAGGTTCGCCGTCTGGTGCAGGCCCGCCGGGCCCTCGCACTCGATGCCGCCCTCCGCGCGCCGGAAGGACAGCCCCCGCTCGCGCGCTTCCGACTCCAGCGCGGGCTCCAGGCCCGGCAGCGTGGACACGTAGAGGGTTTCGCCCGTCCGGGCCCGAACGTCCGTCACGCCGGCCGCGTCCTCGCGGCGGAAACCGCGTCCATCGCCGCCTGCTCCAACGCGCGCTCCATCTGGTTCAGGTCATACGGCTTGGGCAGTAGCACCACGCGCTCCAGCGCCTGGCCATCCTCCGCCGCCACCGCGCGCGAATCGCCGGACGCGATGATGATTCGCAGGGACGGATAGCGCTTCACGGCCTCGCGCGCCAGCACCACGCCGGACTTGCCCGGCAGCGTCACGTCCGTGAAGAGCAGGTCGAAGGTCTCCTTCGCCAGCGCCTCGCTCGCCGCCTCCGCGCTCTCCACCGCGAGCACGGTGTGCCCCAGGTCCGTCATCAGCTCGGACGCGGACTCGCGGATGTCCGCGTCGTCCTCCACCAGGAGGATGCGCAGCGCGCCCTTCGACGGAGCCTCGGCGGGCACGGGCGTGAGCGCGCGGTACGGCTTCGCCGCCAGCCGCTGTTCGCGTCCGCGCAGGAGCGCGCGGATCTTCCGCGCCAGGTCCTCACGCCGGTACGGCTTGGACAGGAGGCTCACGCCGGGGTCCAACCGGCCGCCGTGCACGATGGCGTTCTCCGTGTAGCCAGACGTGAAGAGCACCTCGAGGTCCGGCAGGTGCGCCTTCGCCAGCCGCGCCAGCTCCGGGCTGCGCACCGGTCCCGGCATCACCACGTCCGTGAAGAGCAGGTCCACCGGCAGGCCGCTCTGGATGACCGCGAGCGCGCTCTGGCCGTCGTGCGCCTTGAGCACGCGGTAGCCCAGCTCTGTGAGCACCTCCACCACCGTGGCGCGCACCGCCGCGTCGTCCTCCACCACGAGGATGGTCTCCGTGCCGCCCTCCACCTGCCCCGGTCCGTTCTCCGCCGGCTGCGCCGCCGCCTGGAAGGTGCGCGGCAGGTAGATCTTGATGGACGTGCCGTGGCCCAGCTCGCTGTAGATTTTCACGTGGCCGCCGGACTGCTTCACGAAGCCATACACCATGCTCAGCCCCAGGCCCGTGCCGCGCCCCTCCGGCTTCGTGGTGAAGAACGGCTCGAACGCGCGCTCCATCACCTCCTGGGACATGCCCGAGCCCGTGTCGGAGATGGCCAGCAGCACGTACTGCCCCGCCGTCACCTCCGGGTGCAGCATCGCGTAGTGGTCATCCAGCATCGCGTTGCCGGCTTCGATGGTCAGCTTGCCCCGGCCATCCATGGCGTCGCGCGCGTTGATGGCCAGGTTGAGGATGACGTTCTCCAGCTGGTTGCGGTCCACGGACGTGTTCCACAGCCCGCCCGCGATGACCGTCTCCACCTCCACGTCCTCGCCCAGGGCGCGGCGCAACAGGTCGTCCATGTCGCGCACCAGCCGGCCCGGGTTGAGCGCCGTGGGCGCCAGGGGCTGCCTGCGCGCGAACGCGAGCAGCTGCGACGCCAGCCGAGCCCCGCGCTCCACCGCGCCCAGCGCCGTCTCCAGGCGCCGCTGCGCGCGCGAGTCACCCACCGTGTCGCGCTGGAGCAGCTGGAGATTCCCGCTCACCACCTGGAGCAGGTTGTTGAAGTCATGCGCCACGCCGCCGGTGAGCTTGCCCACCGCCTCCATCTTCTGCGCCTGGAGCAGCGCGGCCTCCGCCTGGCGGCGCTCCGCCTCGCTCTCCTCCAGCGCCCGCGTGCGCTCGCGCACCAGGTCCTCCAGGTGGTCGCGGTGGCGCGCGAGCTCATCCTCCGCCCGCTTCTGCGCCGTCATGTCGTGGCCCTGGACGAAGATGCCGGAGACCCTCCCATCCACCTCGATGATGGGCTGGTAGACGAAGTCCAGGAAGGCCTCCACCAGCGGCCCCCCGGGCTCGCGCTGCAGGTGCAGCCCCATGTTGTGCCCGACGAAGGGCTCGCCCGTCTTGAACACCCGGTCCAGGAGTTCGAAGAAGCCCTGCCCGGCCACCTCCGGCAGGGCCTCCCGCACCGTCTTGCCCAGCAGGTCCCGGTGCCCCACGAGCTGTTGGTAGGAGCGGTTGGCCAGCTCGAACACATGCTCCGGCCCCTTCAGCGAGCACATGAAGCCCGGCGCCTGTTCGAACAGGCGCCGCAGGTGCCGGCGCTCGTCGTCCAGCACCCGGTTGGCCTCCTGCACCGCCTGGGCACGCGCGAGCACCCCGCTCATCAGCTGCGTGCGAGGCCCCCCATCCAGTGACGCCTCCGCCTCACGCACGGCGCGCTTGAGCTGCTGCAGCTCCGTCACGTCCATCGTGTGCTGGAGGATGAAGGCCACTTCTCCCCGCCCGTCAAACAGGGGCGTGTGCGTGGCGCTCCAGTAACGGTCCTCCAGCACCACGCCCGCGTCCGTCTGGCGGGGCACCCGGTAGGGAATGAGCGCCAGCGTGTCCAGCGTGCGCTCCGTCAGCACGCGGCTGAACGAATCGCGCAGCATCCGGGTGCTGGCGTTGTTCGGGTCGTCCGGGTCGTGCGGGAAGGCCTCGAAGATGGTGCGCCCGACCAGGTTCTCCAGCCGGCTGGCGGTCACCCGCAGGTAGGCCGCGTTCGCCGTGACGTACCGGAGCTCCCGGTCCACCAGCATGTAGGGATTGGGCGACAGCTCGAAGAGCTTCTGGAAGTCGAAGGGTGCCTGCATCCACTCACGGGGAGGTGCAGCAACCTCCCCGCCTTTCCTGGGGCCGCCGCGAACGCGGAAAGGGGTTCCCGTCCAGTGTACGGACATCCCCTCCATCGCACTGGCCAAAAGGCCTGGGGCCGCCGTCTTCCCGGACGCCAGGCCTCCCCGGGGGCAGCCTTCTGGACACCACTCAACACAAGCCTTTCCCAGCCACCCGTTGGCTCCGCCACGTCCGTCCGGGCTGTAAGACTGGGCGGGTCTTTCAGACCTCTTAATTCCTGTGATATGAGATTATTACCGCCAAGGCGGTGCAGTCCCACAGAACCGGGGTGTGCGGCAGGGGGTCGCCTTGGACGGGGGAGGAAACGACCTCCCGGCCTTCCGCCAGAGCACTCGCGCCCGGCAGGAGGTCTGTCCCCAGATGCTCGCCGTTCCAGAACCGTTGTCGCTGGATGACTCGGAAGCGGTCACCTCCCGTACGTTCGACAGACGTTCGTTGACGGCGTCGGTGCGAGAGCTGTCGGTGGTGGCCAACGCGCGCGGGCTGTGGGCGGTGACGCGCCAATGGCTCATCATCGCGCTGTCGGTGGCGTTCGTGGTGCAGGTGGACCGGTGGTGGGCGTGGGTGCTGGCCGCGGTGGTCATCTCCTCGCGGCAGAACGCGCTCTTCAGCCTGGTGCACGAAGCCAGTCACCGCCACCTGCTCACGAACCGCAAGGCCAACGACATCGTGGCGGACCTGCTGTGCGCCTTCCCGATGAACATCACCACGGAGGGCTACCGCAAGGAGCACGCGGAGCATCACCGCTACGTCAACACGGAGAAGGACCCGTACTGGCGCACGGCGCAGCGCGACCACGCGTGGCTGTTCCCGCGCACGCGCTGGGGCATGGCGCGGGTGCTGCTGGGGGACCTGGTGGGCTTCTTCACCCCGTCCCACATGCTCATCATCATTCCCTGGACCTATACGGGCCGCGCCATGGGCAAGGGCGGCCCGCCGCCGTCCCGCGCGGAGCACCTCCGCTACGCGCTGTGGCTGGTGGGCCTCATCACCTTCCTCACGCTCACGGGCGGCTGGCTCCACTACCTGCTCCTGTGGTCCATCCCGTCGCTGACCCTGACGATGGTGGCCTTCCGCATCCGCGCGTTGGTGGAGCACCCCTACACCCCCGCCACCCCGGATGAGACGCACGAGACGCGGGACGTGGAGGCGGCCACCTGGCTCGAGCGCTTGTTCATCGCGCCCTTCAACGCCAGCTACCACCTGTCCCATCACCTCTTCCCGTCCGTGCCCTACTACCACCTGCCCGCGCTGAACGAGCGGCTCAAGCAGACGGACCTCTACCGCCCCGGGGAGAACCACTTCCAGACGTACCTGGGCGGAGAGAAGAGCGCGTGGAGCTTCCTCACGTCGCTGGGGCAGGAACGAAGGCCGTGATTCATTGCCCGTGAAGGATTGAAGCCGCATCCATCACAGCGTGGCCTGCTTTCCCCTGGAGGCGCCCCCGTGGCGCCTCCAGGCGTGGGAAGGGCCCGCCCGTCCCTGCCGTCACCAGGCGCGTTTCGCTCTGAAGCCAGACGCCCGCCGCGCCGCTGACACAGCAGCCTGGCGTCCTCGTGACGTGCCGAAATGCCCCACCCCATGGCTTGAACACAGACGGAGAATCGCGGTGTTTCTCTGCCTGCGATTCGCCAGGTCCCCCCTCCCCCGCCCGCCAATTCCGGCGCGGCGACAGGGCGACCGGGGGACCCCTGCCACGCGCCGCGGGCAGGGGGATGCGGTTCCCCCGGCCCCGCCCTTTTCACCTGGCCGCAGGAGAGAACTTGAGAAGGCAGCTCATTGGGTTCCTCGTGGCGTTGGGCGCCATGCACACCGGCTGCGGTGGCGCGCCGGACTTCACGTCCACCGCGGGCGATGACGACTCGCTGGGAATGTCCGGGGACGCGCTCGCGAGCGCGACCACGATGTTTGACGACGCGCTCGGCTCGGGCTGGCAGGACTGGTCCTGGGCGACGCACAGCCTCAGCGCGACCCGGCCCGTGTACGCGGGCACCCGCTCCATCTCCGCGACGTTCAAGCCCTGGACGGGCCTGTACTTCCACCACGCGGGCGTGCCCACCACGGGTTACGGCTTCGTGGAGCTGCAGGTGAACCCCGGCGCGACGGCCAACCCCGCCATCGCGCTCTACGCGAGCGTGGGCGGCGTGGCGAAGTCGCCCGTGGCGCTCAACCCCACCTGCGCGGGTGGCACCCTCAAGGCCAACGCGTGGACGCTGTGCCGCATGCCGCTGGCCACGCTGGGCGCGGCGAACACCACCCTGGATGGCCTGGTGGTGATGGAGAACGCGGGCCGCACGCTGGCCACGATGTACTTCGACAACGTGCGCCTGGCGGCGAGCACCACCGCCCCTTCCGCGCCCACGGCCCTGAAGGCCACGGGCTCCGCCACGGACGTGGCCCTCACCTGGGGCACGGTGACGGGCGCCACGGGCTACCACGTGTACCGCGCCACGTCGCAGACGGGCACGTACACGCGGCTCACCTCCTCGGCGCTCACCGCCGCGTCCTACAAGGACACCAGCGCGGCCGTGAACACGACGTACTGGTACGCCGTCACCGCGCTGAACGCGGCCGGTGAGAGCGCGAAGTCCACGGCGGTGTCCGGCAAGCGGACCTCCACCACCGGCGTGAGCGTCAGCGTCACCCCCGTGAGCGTGACGCTGTCGCGGGGCGGCGTGCAGACCTTCACCGCGCTGGTGACGGGCAACACCAACACGGCCGTCACCTGGAGCGTGCAGGAAGGCGCCACCGGCGGCACCATCACCACCAGCGGCACGTACACCGCGCCCCAGACGGCGGGCACCTACCACGTCGTGGCCACGAGCAAGGCGGACACGACGAAGAAGGCCACGGCGGACGTCGTGGTGACGGGCCCGGTGGGCAACACCAACAAGTGGGTGTCCGGCTACTACACGGGCTGGAACGCGGATGACTACCCGCCGGAGAAGGTGGACTTCAGCGCGCTCACGCACATCATGGTGGGCCGCGTGACGCCGAACACGGACGGCACGGTGGACGCCATCTTCGACAACTCCAACGGCTCCGCCATGGCGAAGACGCTCTCCACCCGCGCGCACGCGGCGGGGCGCAAGGCCATCATCATGGTGGGCGGCGCGGGCGAGCACGCCAACTGGGTGGGCGCGGCCTCCTCCGCCAACCGCGAGAAGTTCGTCCAGAACCTGCTCAAGACGATGGACGACCACGGCTACGACGGGCTCGACATCGACTGGGAACCGGTGGAGGAGGTGGACAAGCCCAACCTGCTCGCGCTGGTGCAGCGGCTGCGGCAGGTGCGCCCCAACATGCTGCTGACGTTCCCCATCGGCTGGGTGAACAACAACTTCGCCTCGGACGCGTCGCTCAAGTGGTACCCGCAGCTGGCCCAGTACCTGGACCAGGTGAACGTCATGTCCTACGAGATGATTGGCGTCTGGGACGGCTGGGATTCGTGGTTCACGTCCGCGCTCAAGGGCGAGTCCGGCACCCACCCGACGTCCGTGGAGTCCAGCCTCAAGGCCTGGGTGGCCGCGGGCATCCCCAAGGAGAAGCTGGGCATGGGCATCCCGTTCTACGGCCTCGCGTGGCGCAACATCAGCGGCCCGCGCCAGCCCTTCACCAACTGGTCCGACTACGTGGGCGGCGACAACTCCTTCACGTACAAGAAGATCCTGGCGCTCTCCAAGACGGGCACGCTCCAGTGGGACGCGGCGGCGCAGGCCAACTACGTCACGTTCAACACGCCGGTGGAGGACGGGACGGTGCGCTGGATTACGTACGACGGTCCGGAGGCCATCCAGGCCAAGGGCCAGTACGCCAAGGCGAACGGCTACGGCGGCACCATCATCTGGACCATCAACCAGGGCTGCACCGACCCCGCGACGGGCGCCAACCCGCTGCTCACCGAGGTCAAGAAGGCGTTCCTGCAGTAACCGGGACGGCTTGAAGCCAGACGGCCGCGTGGGCATCCGCCCGCGCGGCCGTTTTCATTCGCGAGGCTCAAGCGGAGGGCGGCACGGCGGAGGGCGGCGCCGTGGGGGCCACCGGTTCCGGGCCGCCGGCGTAGACGCCCTGGTAGGCGGGCGGCAGCAGCGCGGCCACCCGGCGCATCATCGCGTCCACCAACGCCTGGCGCGCGTCGGAGGCACCGGACACCTCCGGCTCCAGGTCCTCCATGCGGAAGGCGGGCCCGAAGGTCACGGTGACGTCGGCGTGGAAGAGCCGCTCGCCGCCCATGTCGGAGTCGTTGATGGGCATCAGCTTCTCCGTGCCCGTGAGCGCCACCGGGACGATGGGCACGCACGCGCGCTTGGCGATGAGCCCCACGCCCTTCTTCGCCTGGAGCAGGCCTCCGGAGCGGCTGCGGCCCCCTTCCGGGAAGATGAGGACGGACTGACCGCCCTTGAGCAGCTCCACGCAGCGGCGCAGCGCTTCGATGTCCGGCGAGTTGGGCGTGATGTCGATGGTGTCCATCGTCTCCGCCGCCAGCCGGGTCATCACGGTGCCGTGCAGCTTCACGCCGGCCAGGAAGACGACGCGCCGGGGACGCAGCGCCCGGTAGAGCGTGAAGCCGTCCGCGTTGGACAGGTGGTTGCAGATGAAGAGGCAGGGGCCGTCCGGCAGGTCCTTCAGCCCGTACACCTTCGCGTGGGACAGCCGGCCCCACACCCCATGCATCAGGCCGCGCACGACATGGCGGCGCAGCCCATGGGGGAGCAGCGACATCAGGGCGAAGAGAAGTCGAAGCACGGACCGGCCCACCTCCTTCTGGAAGATGTAGTCCTGCCCGGTGGGGCGGGTCAGCGGTCCTCCGGGAGCGCTGGACCGCCCGCCTGCCCTTCCGTCATCCAGCCAACGAAAGGCCCACCCCACGGTCCGGGTGCGGAAGGGTGCCCCCCACGCGAGCACGTCCGCGCGACCCCGTACCCTGCGTGTTATGGGGAGGCGCATGAGCGCCGAAGTCACGCCCTCCCGAGCGAAGCGGCCCGTCGAGTACGAGGCCACCGTCACCGACCTCCGCATGGAGACCCACGACACGGCGACGCTGTGGCTGGAGCTGGACGCGAGCGCGGGGCCGCTCGACTACAAGGCAGGCCAGTTCATCAACATCGACCCGCACCAGTTCCGGTCGCTCGCGCAGCAGTGCGCGTACCTGCAGGAGCAGAAGGGGCGCAAGGAGCCGCCGCGCTCGTACTCGCTCGCCTCCGCGCCGCACGAGCGGCACGTGGCCATCACGGTGAAGGACGAGGAGTTCATCCCCGGCGTCACGCGCTACCCACCGCTCCTGTCGCCCCTGCTGGTGCACGGGCGGCTGGTGGGCGCGAAGCTGAAGGTGACGGGCTTCATGGGGCCGTACGTGCTGCCGGACGACGCGGCGGAGCGGGCGGACCACGTGCTGCACGTGGTGGCGGGCTCCGGCGCGGTGCCGAACTTCGCCATCGTGAAGGACGCGCTGCACCGCGGGCTGAAGCTGCGGCACACGTTCCTCGCGTCCAACAAGACGTGGGGGGACATCCTCTACCGCGAGGAGCTGGCCGCGCTGGAACGGGCGGCGCCGGACCGCGTGCGGGTGGTGCACACGCTCACGCGCGAAACGGATGAGGCGAAGTATGGCCCCCAGGTGCGCAAGGGCCGCGTCGCGGAGGCGCTCCTGAGCGAGCTGATTCCGGCGCCCGACGCCTGCCTCGTGTACGTGTGCGGGCCGGCCATCACCCCGTGGGACCGGCGCAAGGCGCTGGAGACGCGCACGCCCGCCACGCCGCGCTTCATGGAGGCGGTGCTGGGCCACCTGCACGAGCTGGGCATCCCGGACAAGCGCATCAAGCGCGAGGCCTACGGCTGACGCGCCTCAGTGCGTGGTGACGTCCACGGGAGGCAACTGGTCCAGGAACGTCAGCACGTGCTCGGCCGTCTCGCGGGGCTTCTCCATGGGGAACAGGTGCGAGGCGAGCGGCAGCGTGTCCACGCGCGTGCGCTTCATCTCCCGCTCCGCCCGCGCCAGCGCGTCGGGCAGGAGCGTGTCGGAGCGCTCGCCGCGCAGCACCAGCGTGGGCGCCGTGTTGGCGCGGATGAGCGACCACGGATCCGCGGGGAAGGTCTCGAAGATGCGGGCCTCCCACTCGCGCGGGAAGCGCAGGCGGAAGTCGCCCGCCTCCGTGGGCACCAGCCCATGCGTGATGTAGTCGCTGAAGCAGTCCGCGTCCCAGTCCTTGAACAGCGTGCGCTGGCGGTACGCGGAGGCCGCCTCCTCGCGCGTCGCCCAGCGTTCCTTTCGCCGCAGCGCGCCCTGCACGATGGCGGTGCGGTCCATGCGGCCCAGCAGCTTCATCAGGCGCAGCGCCCACAGCCGGGACCCGGTGATGAGCACGGGGTCCAACGCCACCACCGCGCGGAACAGCCCCGGGTTCGCGGCGGAGGCCATCAACGTGCTCGTGCCGCCCACGCTGTGCCCCACGCCCAGCACGCCTGAGCGTCCCCGCGCCTTCAATTCGCGCGCGAGGTCCTCGCCCAGCTCCTTCCAGGTCGTGAGCGCCTTCGGGTCCTGGCCCGGCACCAGCGGCCGCATGCGCAGGGACACCACGTGGTAGCGGGTCGTAAGCCGCGCGAAGAGCTTCCGGTACGTCTCCGGAGGAAAACCGTTCGCGCAGGCGAAGTGCAGGAGCGGCCCGCTCCCACCCCAGTCATCCAGCTCCAAGGCCATGCCCCTTCCCATCAACACCCTCCCCCGCGTCGCGGCGGAAGGACTTCACGGCTCGCCCCACTTGTATCCGGCGCCCTGATGGCCACCGGCCGGCCCCATCCCGGGACGAGACTCCGTACCCCGACATTCAGACACCGCGAACGCCGCCCTGGGTCCTGCCGCCGAGCCCGACCTCCGGCATCGACGCCATCCTGACCGGGACCCCTGACGTGCCCACGTCCTCCGACATCCTCCCGGAGGCTTCCCCAAGGAAACCGGTCCTCTGGAATGTCTTCGCGTGCGCATCGCACGGACAGAGGGCATGTAACGCCTGCCCGGCCGCCTCGCACGGCCGGAAGCAGGCACACCCTCCCGGTGCGGGGCACACGCCGCCCCCGCCCGTCAGGTCACCTGCCCCACCCTACGGTCCAGGTGGGGCCCGCTTGCGTTCAGGATTCGGACGGCGCCGCGGGCGCTGCGTCCGGCGTGGGCTCTGAAGCCGGCTCCGCCTCACCACCGGCCGCGCCCGCGGGCGTGATGCCCAACAGCCGCGTCAGCCGGGGCTGCACGCCCGTCTCCGCCAGCAGCGCCTGGAGCTGCAGCCGCGCGCGCCGGTTGTCCCGGTGCACGCGCCGCCCGAGGATGAGCTCGTTCTTCAACGAGTGCTCCCACCCGGTCAGCTCCGTCACCGTCACCTGGTAGCCGAACGCCTCCAGCGTCAGCGCGCGGATGACGTTGGTCAGGTGCGAGCCGAACTCGCGCCGGTGCCATGGGTGCTGGAAGAGCAGCGACATGGAGCCGGCCGGCTTCGCCTTCTTCTCCTTCAGCTGCGCGGCCACCTCCGCCTGACAGCACGGCACCACCGCCACGTGGTCCGCGCCGTGCTTGATGGCCGCCACCAGCGCGTCGTCCGTGGCCGTGTCGCACGCGTGCAGCGCCATCAGCACGTGGATGCGCTCCGGGTACTCCGCCTGGTCGATGTGCGCCGTCTGGAAGCGCATCCGGTCGAAGTGCAGCCGCTCGGCGCGGCCCTTCGCGCGCTCCGTCAGCTCCGGCCGCCCTTCGATGGACAGGAGCTCACCGCCCTCCGCGTCCTTCAAGAACAGCTCGTAGACGACGAAGCCCAGGTACGCGTTGCCGCTGCCCGCGTCCACCACCAGGGGGTTTGCGTGGCGCTGCTGCACGTCCTCCATGGCGGGCCGCAAGAGGCCCACCAGGTGGTTGACCTGCTTGAGCTTGCGCAGCGCGTCCGCGTTGAGGTTCCCCTCGCGCGTGAGCAGGTGCAGCTCACGCAGGAGCGCGGGGGACTGGTCCGGAAGCAGCTCCTTGCGGACCTGCGGCGCCTTGACGTTCCGCCTCAGACGGACACCACTTCGGTGACCTCCGGGATCATCTCCCGGAGCCGGCCCTCGATGCCCATCTTCAGCGTCGCCGTGGACGACGGGCAGCCCGCGCACGAACCCTTCATGTGCAGGTACACGATGCCGTCCTCGAAGCGGTCCAGCGTGATGTCACCGCCGTCCTGCGCCACGGCCGGGCGGATCTCCTCGTCCAGGATGACCTGGATGCGCTGCTCCACCGTGCCGTCCGCGGACACCGTCTGGCGCGCCGCCGCGACGGCCGCCTCGTCCACCACCGGCAGGCCCTCCGACAGGTGCGTGTCCAGCGTGGACATCACGGAGTCGTTGAGCTCGTCCCATTCGCCGGACTCGCCCTTCGTCACCGTGACGAAGTTCGTGCCGAGCATCACCGCCGTCACGCCCTGGATGTCCATCAGCCGGAGCGCCAGGGGCGACTTCGCCTGCGCGTCGTCCCGGTTGGTGAAGTTCACCGCGCCACCGCCCAGCAGCTTGCGGTCCACCACGTACTTCAGCGTGCTGGGGTTGGGGGTCCACTCGAGCTGGATGTTCACTGACATGCTGTTCTCCCTACGAAAGTCCGCTTCCTCTAAAGGGCGCCGGGCCCCATAGCAACCTGTCCGGCTGTCAGGCAAACGCCCCGCGCCGTCTATTCACTCCGGATGGAAGCCCGGCCCATCACCGATGTAAGACACGGCCCCATGCCCTACCCGCCGCGCCTCGCCCACCTGGCCACCAAGGCCGTGGTGGTGGCCAAGCTGAGCCCCACCTACGCGGACGCCCACCGCGTGGACGCCGAGGAGGCCTCCCAGCGCCTCTCCACCGCCCTCTCCGGGCGCCTGCTGACCTCCCTTTTGGAGGCCACCTGGACGCAGATGCTCGGGAGCACGAAACGTCTCAAGGAAGAAGGCCTTTTGGAGAAGGTGGCCGCCACCCTGAGCGATCGGCCCCAGCGGCCGGGCAAGGTCGCCACCGTGACGGCCGGGTGGAGCGCCTTCCTCATCCTGGTGGACCTGGAGGTGGGCACCGCCAGCGACGCCGCCCGCCGGGTCATGGAGTCCGAAGAAGGCCGCAAGCGCGCCGCCGCGGGGCTCACGGAGGTCGCCGGCTTCCTCGCCCAGGAGCTCACGCGAGGCAAATAGGGCGGCCCGCCGGTCGTGGCGGCAGCCGCCACCCGCCGTTATAGGCTGGCGCTCGGCACGTCCATGTCCGCCCCGCTCCCCACCACGCTGCGCCTGCTCACCTCCATCACCGACGTTCCCGCGTCGGCCTGGGACGCGCTCGTGGACCCGGGGTCGGTGCCGTTCCTGGAGTGGGGCTTCCTCGCGGCCCTGGAGGAGAGCGGCAGCGTGGTGCCCGAGCGCGGCTGGCACCCGCGCCACCTCACCCTGTGGCGGGGCTCACGCCTGGTCGCCGCCGCGCCCGCGTACCTGAAGAACGACAGCCACGGCGAGTTCGTCTTCGACGCCGCCTGGGCCACCACCGCCGAGCGCGCGGGCATCCGCTACTACCCCAAGCTCGTCCTGGGCGTGCCCTTCACGCCCGCCACCGGCCGCCGCGTGCTGGTGGCCCCCGGCGAGGACGCCCCGTCCCGCGAGGCGGAGCTGTACAACGCCGCGCTGGAGTACGCGCGCGCGGAGGGGCTCTCCAGCGTCCACGTCCTCTTCCCCACCCCGGAGGAGCTGCCGGTGCTGGAGGCGCAGGGCTACGCGCTGCGCCTGGGCGTGCAGTACCTGTGGCGCAACGCGGGCTACCAGACGTTCGAGGACTTCCTCGCCCGCTTCCGCTCCAAGCGGCGTCACCAGATTCAGCGTGAGCGGCGTGAGATGGAGGACCAGGGCATCACCCTGCGCACGCTCCGGGGCGCCGCGCTGGAGGAGGTGGACGCGGCCTGCGCCCACCAGCTCTATGTCTCCACGGTGGACCGCTACCCGTGGGGCGTGCGGTCACTGACCGAGGACTTCTTCGCCCGCCTGCTCGCCGGCTTCAAGCACCGGTGCGAGTTCGTGGAGGCCCGGCGGGAAGGCCGCAGGGTGGCGGGCGCGTTCAACTTCACCGGGCCGAGCACGCTGTACGGCCGTTATTGGGGTGCGTTCGAGGAACATCCATTCCTGCACTTCAACGTGTGCCTCTACCACCCGGTGGAGGACTGCATCGCCCGGGGCCGCGAGCGCTTCGAGCCCGGAGCAGGCGGCGAACACAAGCTCACCCGGGGTTTCGAGCCGCACCTCACGTACAGTGCGCATCTGTTCCTTCACCCCGGCCTGGACCGGGCGGTGCGCGGCTTCCTGGCGCACGAGCGGGCAGCCGTCGAAAGCGGCCTGCCGCTGTGGTGGGCGGAGACGGGTTTCAAGGAGCGGGTCTAAGCGGTTTCAAGCAGGGCCCGCCAATGGTTCGCGAAGCGAAGGCAAGGGAGTCCGCAAGCCCATGGCTCAGAAGCACCAACACGATGACGGCCAGGTCGTCACGGAGGCCGTCCCCAAGCAGAAGCTGAAGAGGCCGACGCTCTACAAGGTCCTCCTGCACAACGACAACTACACCACGCGTGAGTTCGTCGTGGCCGTGCTCAAGGAGATCTTCCACAAGTCGGAGACGGATGCCGTGCAGATCATGATGCACGTTCATTACAACGGCATCGGTGTGGCGGGCGTTTATACCTACGACGTCGCCGAGACGAAGCTCAAGACAGTGGAGGCCGCGGCGAGGGACAACGGGTTCCCCCTGCGGCTGTCCATGGAACCCGAGGAAGGCTGAACCGTGGCAGGACCATCGATTGCCAAAGAATTGCAGGCCAGCTTCCGCACCGCGCTCGACGAGGCGCGGAAGATGCGTCACGAGTACCTGACCCTGGAGCACCTGCTCCTGGCCCTCACCCGTGAGTCGCGCACCCGCGAGGTGCTCAAGGGCTGCGGCGCGAACGTCAAGCGCCTGCAGGAGAACCTGACCTCCTTCCTGGAGGAGACGGTCGAGCGCCTGCCCGACGACGTGGACGCCGAGCCGCAGCAGACCATCGGCGTGGAGCGCGTGCTCCACCGCGCCGCCATGCACGCGCTGTCCGCGGAGCAGAAGTACATCGACGGGGGCGACGTGCTGGTCGCCATGTTCCGCGAGGAGGAGAGCCACGCGCTCTATCTCCTGCAGCAGGAGGGCGTCACCCGCCTGGACCTGCTCAACTTCATCTCCCACGGCACCACCAAGGACGGCGAGTCCGAGGGCGAGCCGCGCGCCACGCCCGCCGGGGACGACGAGGACGGCGAGTCCCAGAAGAAGAGCCCGCTGGAGGCCTACGCCGTCCAGCTCAACAACGAGGCCAAGGCGGGCCGCATCGACCCGCTCATCGGCCGCGACAAGGAGCTGGAGCGCACCATCCAGGTGCTCTGCCGCCGCCGCAAGAACAACCCGCTCTACGTGGGTGAGGCCGGCGTGGGCAAGACGGCCATCGCGGAGGGCCTGGCGCTCTACATCACCGAGGGCCGCGTGCCGGCCGCGCTCAAGGACGCGGTCGTCTACTCGCTGGACATGGGCGCGCTGCTCGCGGGCACCAAGTTCCGCGGCCAGTTCGAGGAGCGCCTCAAGGGCGTGCTCAAGGCGCTCCAGGAGCTGCCGGACGCCATCCTCTTCATCGACGAAATCCACACCATCGTCGGTGCGGGCGCCACGAGCGGCGGGTCCATGGACGCGTCCAACCTGCTCAAGCCGGCGCTGGCTTCGGGCCGGCTGCGCTGCATTGGCTCCACGACGTTCCAGGAGTTCAAGGCGTCGTTCGAGCGCGACCGCGCGCTGTCCCGCCGCTTCCAGAAGATTGAAGTGGACGAGCCCAGCGTGGAGGACACCGTCAAGGTGCTGGAGGGCCTGCGCAGCCGCTACGAGGAGCACCACCACGTGAAGTACGGCGAGGGTGCGCTCCAGGCGGCGGCGGAGCTGGCGGCCAAGCACATCAACGACCGGTTCCTGCCGGACAAGGCCATCGACGTCATCGACGAGGCCGGCGCCGCGGAGCGGCTCAAGCCGGAGGGCGTGCGCACGGGCATCGTCTCCGCGCACGACGTGGAGCAGGTCGTCTCCAAGATGGCCAAGATTCCGGCCAAGAGCGTGTCCGCGAGCGAAGGCGTCCAGATCCAGAACCTGGACAAGGAGCTCAAGGGCGTCATCTACGGGCAGGACAAGGCCATTGAAGAGATGGTGGGCGCCATCAAGCTGTCGCGCTCCGGCCTGCGCGCGCCGGAGAAGCCCATTGGCAGCTTCCTCTTCTCCGGCCCCACGGGCGTGGGCAAGACGGAGCTGGCGAAGCAGCTGGCACAGAGCCTGGGCGTGGAGTTCCTGCGCTTCGACATGAGCGAGTACTCCGAGAAGCACACGGTGAGCCGCCTCATCGGCGCGCCTCCGGGCTACGTGGGCTTCGACCAGGGCGGCCTGCTCACGGACGCCGTGCGCAAGCACCCGTACGCGGTGCTGGTGCTGGATGAAATCGAGAAGGCCCACCCGGACCTCTTCAACATCCTGCTCCAGGTGATGGACCACGCGACGCTCACGGACAACAACGGCCGCAAGGCGGACTTCCGCAACATCATCCTCATCCTGACCACCAACGCGGGTGCGCAGGAGATGAGCACCAAGGCCATGGGCTTCGGTGACACCAGCGTGGTGGTGGACGGCTCGCGGGCGAAGAAGGCCATCGAGCGCACCTTCACGCCGGAGTTCCGCAACCGGCTGGACGGGTGGATTCTCTTCTCCGGCCTGCCCCCCGAGGTCATCCTCAAGGTCGTGGACAAGGAAGTGCGCCTGCTCCAGAAGGTGCTCGACGAGAAGAAGGTCAAGCTGGAGCTCACGCCCGCCGCCCGCGCGTGGCTGGCCGAGCACGGGTACGACCCGGCCTTCGGTGCGCGCCCCATGGCGCGGCTCGTGGACAACACCCTCAAGAAGCCGCTCGCGGAGGCGCTGCTGTTCGGCTCCCTCAAGAGCGGTGGCGTGGCCCGCTTCGACGTCGTGGACGACGCCGTGAAGCTCCAGGCGGAAGCCACCGAGGCCGTGCCGGCTTAACGCCGCGAGGCCCTGAAACATCCGAGGCCCCGGGCCCCCTTCATGGGGACTCGGGGCCTTCGTGTTTCCTACTCCGGCTTGGACTCGACCTTGTAGGCGCCCACGGCGCTGGAGAGCTGCTCGGAGATGATTTGCAGCGTGGTGGCCGCCTCACCGGTGGACCCGATGCGGGCCACGGTGTCGTCCATCATCTTGGACAGGTCATTCACCGCCAGGGTGATTTGATTGATGCCCACGTTCTGCTGATTCACCGCGGCGGCGATCTGCCGGACGGCGGCGGCGTTGTCCTGGACGATGGAGGACAGCTCGCGCAGGTTCTGCCCGCTGTCGCGCACCTGCGCCAGGCCCGCCTCCATCCGCTCCGCGCCACGCTCCGTGATGCGCACCGCGGCGGTGACGGAGTTGGCGATGTCGTCCAGGAGCTCCCGCACCCGCGTGGTCGCCTGGATGGACTGGTCCGCCAGGGCGCGGATCTCGCGCGCCACCACGCTGAAGCCCTTGCCGTGCTCACCGGAGCGCACCGCTTCGATGGCCGCGTTGAGCGCGAGCATGTTGGACTGGTCCGCCAGGTCCTTCACCGTCTGGGTGATGCCGCCAATCTGGCGCGTGCGCTCACCCAGCTCCAATATCTTCTCCGCGATTTCGCCCACCTGCGCGCGGATGTCGTTGAGGCCCGCCATCGTCTGCTCGATGGAGGCCTCGCCCGCCCTGGCCAGGGCGTCCGCGCGCTCGGCGACGCTGAGCACGCTCTCCGCCTTCTGCGCGGCCAGCGTGGACGTCTGCTTGATCTCCTGCGCCGTCACCTGCGTCTCCTGCAGCGCGGCGGCCTGGCGGGAGATGGTCTGCGCCTGCTCGGTGGAGGACGCGTTGAGGTGGTCCGTGGACTGGGTGAGCGCGGTGGCGGCGTGCTGGAGGTTGACCGTCACCTCGCGCAGCTTGCCCACCATCTGCGAGAAGGAGTTGGACAGCCGCCCCACCTCGTCGTTGCCGCGCGTCTTGATGGGGCGGGTGAGGTCACCGGACGACACGATGTGGCCCGCCACGGACGTGAGCTCCGCCAGCGGCCGCACGATGCTCCGGCCGAACAGCGCCGCCAGCACCACGCCGCCCGACACCAGGAGGAGCGCGAACGCCAGCATCTCCCAGCGCAGCGCATTCACCCTCGCGTCGATGAACTCGCGCGCCATGCCCACGTGCACGGTGCCCAGCCGCCCCTTCTCCGCCACGGCCGCGGACACGTCCAGGGCGCGCAGCGTCTTGCCGCCGCGCAGGATGCGCACCTCCGACACCACGCGCGTGCGGCCCTTGCCCGCGCCGGCCTGCGCGTCGAGCGCGGCCTTCAGGTTCTCCGGGAAGGCGCCCTGGAACGAGTGCACCAGCACGAAGCCCGTGGGGTCCTGGATGAAGATGTAGGCCAGGTCCTCGCGCTCGCGGAACGTCTCCAGGAGCGGCTGGAGCGAGCCCATGCCCGCGGACACGCCCTGCTCCGCCGCGATGGCCAGGCTCAGCGCCACGGCCTCGCCCTCGCTGGCGTGGCGCTCCTCCAGGTTGGACTCCAGCTGGCGGGTGGCGATGAGGGTGAGCAGCAGCGCCACGGAGGCGCTGATGACGGCCGTGACGAGCACGAACTTCGGCGCGAGCCCGAGCCCGCGCAGGAAGGAGACAGGGAGCGCGGCGGAGGGCTTCAAGGGAACACTCCCGAGGTGGCGTCTTCAAGCGGCCGGCAGGCGGCCCTCCGACGCCAGGGACAACGCAGGCGACTGCGGTTCATGGGTGGGAAACGGCTCACCGAGGCCCACCCTCCGGGCCACGGGTCGGACGGAACGACGGCCGCTGACAGCTCTGCAGGATGAGGTCCGCCACCAGCGCGAGCGGCGTGCCCCCGTCGGTGGCCTTCAGCTCCACGGCGGCGCGAGGCATGCCGTAGACGACGCTGGACGCCTCGTCCTGGGCCAGGGTGACACCCCCGGCCTGGCGGATGGCCAGCAGGCCCCGCGCGCCGTCCTCGCCCATGCCGGTGAGCACGCCGCCGCCGCTGCGCCGGCCGTACGCCATGGCCAGCGAGTTCAGGAGCACGTCCCCGTTGGGACACGGACCGCCGTGGCTGCGCTGCAGGCGCGCCAGGCCCACGCTGTCCACCAGCAGGTCATGGCCATCCAGCGGGAAGTACACGCGGCCCGGCTCCAGCCGCTCGCCGTCGCGCGCCACGCCCACCTGCAGCTCGCACACCTGGGACAGCCAGCGCACCATGCCCTGCGTGAAGCCCACGGTGATGTGCTGCGCGACGAGCATGGGCACCGGCAGGTCGCGGGGCAGCTTGGACAGCACCTCCGCCAGCGCGGGCGGTCCACCGGTGGAAGCGACCAGGCCGAACACGTCCACCCGCGTCCCGCTGGGCACGGGCGGCGGCGCCACGGCGCGCGGACGGCGGGAGATGACGGGCACCTCCGCCATCAGGCACACGGAGTGGGCCAGCTCCCGGCCCCAGCGGCGCAGCTCCTCCGCGTTGGTGACGTTGGGCTTGCCGATGAGCTCCAGCGCTCCGGCGCTCATCGCCTGGAAGCCCAGGTCCACGCCGCGCTGCTCCGCCACCGCGCTCACCACCAGGATGCGCGCGGGTGCCTGGGACATGATGTGCCCGATGGCCGCCGGGCCATCCAGGCCGGGCAAGAGCAGGTCCATGGTGATGACGTCCGGGCGCAGCAGGCGCGCCAGCTGCACGGCGCGGTTGCCGTCCCCCGCCCGGCCCACCACTTCAATGCGCGGCTCCTCCGTGAGGAGCGCGGTGAGGGTGTTGGCCATGGTGGGCGAGTCATCCACCACGAGCACGCGAATGGGCTTTTTCGAGCTCACTCGCGGCTCCCCCTGCGGCTCATCACGTCCAGCACCTCCGCCAGCAGGCGACCCGCGGCGCATTCGCGTTTGCTGAGGAAGCCGTCCGCGCCGGACGACAGGCCGCGCTCACGCGCCACGGCGCTGTCGTGCGCGGAGACCAGGATGACGGGCAGCGTGCGCGTGTCCTTGCGCTCGCGAAGCCGGGCAATGAGCTCGATGCCGTCCATCTCTTCCATGTCCAGGTCGCAGATGACGACGTCGTAGGTGTCCGCCTGCAGCCGCTCCAGCGCCCGCGCCCCGCTGGCCGCCAGGTGCACCTGGAAGCCGCCGGCCTCCAGCATCGCCCGGTGCAGCGCGCGCGCGGTGAGCGAGTCATCCACCACCAGCGCCCGCCGGCTCACCGCGGACACCGTCACCTTCTCCGAATCCGACACCACCCAGTCCGGCCGGAGGATGAGCAGCAGCTCACCCCGGCTGAGCGTCGCCGCGCCCTGCCAGGCCGCGACCTCGCGCACCTCCGACGGCAGCGGGCGGATGACCAGGTCCCGGTCCCCCACCACCGCGTCCACGCCCAGCGCCACGCGCTTGCCGCCGCTCTGCACGATGAGCAGCGGCTGCCCTTCGGCGGGCGGAGACGACGCGCGCAGCCCCAGCCGCGCGCCCAGGTCCACCACCGGCAACAGCTGCCCCTGGTATTCCAGGTGCGTGCGGCGCTTGCCCACGCGCAGCATGTCCGGGCGCGCCAGCTGCGTGGACTCCACCGCCAGCATGGGCAGGCCCACGAACTGCTCCAGCGCGCGCACCATCAGGACCGGAGAGCTGCCCAGGTCCACCGGCAGGGTCAAGACGAAGCGCGTGCCCTGCCCGCGCGTGCTCGACACCTCGATGCGGCCCTGCAGCGACTCCACCGTGGCGCGCACCGCGTCCAGGCCCACGCCGCGCCCGGAGGTGTCCGTCACGTCCGTCCGGGTGCTGAAGCCCTCGCGGAAGATGAGCTCGCGCACCTGGTTGTCGTTGAGGCGCACCACCTCCTCCGCGGTGACGAGCCCGCGCTTCTCCGCGGCCTTGCGCACCTGCCCGAGGTCGATGCCGCGCCCGTCGTCGCTCGCCTCCAGGTACAGGAGGTTGCCCTGCTGCTCCACGCGCAGCGTGAGCGCGCCCTCGTGGTGCTTGCCGGCCTTCTCGCGCTCGGCGGGCATCTCCAGGCCGTGGTCCACGGCATTGCGCAGGATGTGCACGAGCGCGCCCTGGAGCTTCTCCAGGAGGCGCCGGTCCAGCGACACCTCCGCGCCCACCACCGACAGCCGCGCTTCCTTCCCCAGCTGGCGCGACAGGTCGCGCACCATGCGCTGCAGCGGGTCCAGGATGGTGCGCGTGGGGCGCGTGGTGATGGCCTTGAGGCCCTCCTCCAGCGCGTCCACGACGTCGCTCGTCTCCTCACCGTCGGTGCGCAGGGAGCGGCCCGTGCCGGACAACAGCGTGCGCGCCTCCGCGGTCTCCGCCAGCAGGCCCTGCTTCGCGAGCAGTGCGGACACCCGCTCCAGCTCCCGGCTGCGCTCCTCCACCCGCAGGCGCACCTCGCGCAGGCGCTCCACCTCGCGCATCAGCGACGTCACCTGGGTCGCGCTCACGCGCCACCCGGCGTCGGAGGACTCCCCCGCGGGCTCCAGCGCGGCGGGCGCTTCGGACGGGACAGGCGGGGGACTGAGCGCCGCGGGCGGGGCGGCGGCCACGGTGGGCGGCACCTGCGCGAAGGCGCCCCCCGGCAGCACCGCGGCATCTTCCGGTGGCGGCGCGGCGGCGACCAGCTGGGCCAGCGCGGCGGCGGGGTTCGGCAGGTCGTCCCCGCGTCCGTCCGCGTGCGCCTGGGCGCGCAGCATGAAGAGGTCCAGCCCGTGCAGCAGCACGTCCACCACCGGGCGCGGCATCTTCTGCGTGTGCGCCTTGAGCGGCGCCAGCGCGTCCTCCAGCTTGTGGGCGATGTCGCCCAGGTCCTGGAGCCCCAGCGACGCGGCGCTGCCCTTCAGCGTGTGAAGGTGCCGGCCCAGCCGGGTGTAGATCTTCGCGAGCGCGTCGTTCTCCAGCCCCTCGCGCTCCAGCTCCAGCAGGTCCATGGTGACCTTCTGGATGACCTCCTGGGCCTCCACGGCGAAGCCCGCCACCAGCGGCTGCAGCATCGGATCAACGGGCATGGCGTACTCCCCCGTCGGACCGGCCGAACAGGCGCATCGGGTCGATGAGGTGGATGAGCTGACGGTCCTGGGTGAAGACCTCCACCACCGGGCCCTCCGCACGGGCGCGCGCGGCCTCCACGGACGTGAGCGGCAACGTCGTGGGACGCGGAATCGCCTCGCAGTCGAGCGCGCACAGCTCGCCGTCGCCCCGGTCCACCACCAGCAGCACGGCCGGATCCTGCCGCCACCCATGGCCGCCCAGGAGCGACGCCAGGCTCAGCGCGGACAGCACCTGGCCCTGGAAGCGCAGCACGCCAATCACGGCGGGCGCGGACAGCGGCACCGGCGTCACCATGCGCAGGGGCAGCGCGGCGCGCAGCGACTCCAGCGGCAGCGCGTAGCGCTCCTCGCCCAGCGGGAACTCGGCGATCCAATGGACCGCCTCCTCCACCGTCGACTCGCCCTGCTCGCGCAGGCGCGCGGCCCGGCGCGCGAGCAGCTCCCGCGTCTCCGACTCCAGGGTCTCGTCCACCACCAGCGGCGTCGCCTTCATTCCAGCGCCCCCAGATTCAGGTAGGCGTCAGCGGACGCCAGATAGAAGCGCGCGGGCAGCGCCTCCGGTCCATCCACCAGCGTGTCCGGTGGCAACTGCCCCGCCCGCGTGCGCAGCGCGCGCATCAGCGGGAAGGCCGCGTCCCGGGCTCCCGCGCGCTCGCGCAGGAGCGCCAATTCCAGGAGGCCCGGCAGGTAGTCCGGCGCCTGCTTCACGAGCAGCTCCAGCACCGCCGTCGCTCCGGCCACGTTGCCCTCTTCAATCCGCTCCAGCGCCTGCAGGTGCATCCGCGCGGGCGAAGGCGGCGGAGACGGCGGCGGCGTGGGCGAGACCGGCATGGGCGCGGACAGCCGCCGGGGCGCGGGCGTCATGCGTAATACGGGCGCGGGCTGGGCCGGGGGCAACTGCGCGAAGGTGCGCTCCTCCGGGCGGGGCTTGCGGAAGGCCTGCAGCTCCGGAGGCCCCTCGCGCGTGAGCCCCGGCGGCACGCGGTCCACCTCCACCGTGCCCAGGAACATCAGGCCGCCCGGCGCCAGCGCCCGCGCCAGGTGGACGATGGCCGCGTCGCGCGCGGACGGAGAGAAGTACGTGAGCACGTTGCGGCAGAGGATGAAGTCGAACTGCCCGAAGCGCTCCGGCAGCGGCGCCAGCAGGTTCGCCGGAGCAAAGCGCGTCACCTTGCGCACCTCCGGGAGGATGGACACCTGCCGCCCGTTGAAGAGCTCGTAGACGGGGTGCAGCGCGGGGGCGGACTCGCGCCGGGACCACGCGCCGTAGGTGCCGCGCCGCGCGGCCTCCAGGCTGGCCTCGTGCAGGTCCGTGCCCACCACCTCCACCGGCATCCCCGGGGGCGCGCACGCCAGCAGACACGCGGCCAGTGAATAGGCCTCCTCGCCGGTGGCGCACCCGGCGCTCCAGCCGCGCAGGTGCATGGCGCCGTGGCGCAGCGCGGTCGGGATGCCCTCCTGCGTGATGTAGCGGAAGTGCTCCGGCTGGCGGAAGAAGTACGTCTCCCCCACCAGGACCGCGCGCACCAGCGTGTAGGCCAAGGGCGAGCCCAGCTGCTGCAGTTCGCTCAGGACCTCCGTGGGCACGCGCCCCCGGGCCAGCTCCGCCCGCAGCACGCGCTCCACCGCCTCCTGGGCGATGGCGTCGTCCCGGAAGCCGGTGGTGTCCGCCACCACTTCCCGGGCACGGGCCAGAAGCCTCGGGTCGAGCCCCGCACTCATGCGCTCCGCTCTTCCTCCACCGGCGCGAGCAGCGCGGGCAGGTCACGCAAGAGTCCCCGCGCGATGAACACCTTCGGATCCAGGATGGGCAGCGCGCGGCCGCCCGTGCGCAGCATGCCCACGAGCCCTTCCTGCAACAGCCCGTGCTCGGCGCCGCCCACCTTGTCGCGCCGGTCGATGTCGCTCGCCTGGAACTCCTCCGGGTCCTTCACCGTGTCCACGGTGAGCGCCAGCGAAACGCCTTCCGTTTCGATGACCACCAGCATCCGCTCCGCGATGGGCACCTTGTGCTGCACGCCCAGCCGCAGTGCCACGTCCAGCACGCACACCGCCTTGCCGCGCAGCTCCACGTACTCGCGCAGGTAGGACGGCCCCGCGGGCAACGGCCGCGTCAGCGGCTGCAGCAGGACCTCCTTCACGGAGTCCAGCGGCACGGCGAACTCGCGCTCGCCCACGTTGAGCCGCAGCACCAGCATGGCCCCGGAGCGCGAGCGCCGGCGCGCGTTCTCCAGCGCCTCGCCCACGCGCAGCAGCAGCTCGTCCGCGCGGAAGGGCTTGGCCAGGAACGCTTCCGCGCCAAAGCCCAGGCACGCCTCCGCGCGCTGCTTCTCCGAAGAGATGATGATGACCGGGATGTCCGCCGTGCCCGCGTCCGCCTTCATCCGCTGGAGCACTTCGTCGCCGTCCATCTCCGGCATGGACAGGTCCAGCAGCACCGCCGCCGGGTGCAGCCGCCCCACCTTGTCCAGCGCCTCACGACCGTTGCTGGCCGTGTGGATGGTGTAGTGCCCGGAGAGGATGGCCCGCTCCAGCGCCAGGATGGCGTCGCTGTCATCCACCAGCAGCAGCGTCGGCAGGCTCACGGTCCTCAGCCCCCGCCCAGGAACTGACGCACTGTCTTGGTCAGCTCGTCGTGCGACACGGGTTTCTGGATGAAGGCGTTGGCCCCCGCCGCCGAACCGCGCTGGCGCAGGTCCTCTCCCTTCTCCGCCGTCAACAGGATGACCGGCACCTTCTGCACCTGCGCTTGCGCGCTGGCGCGAACCTCCTTCACGAAGGTGATGCCATCCATGTTCGGCATGTTGATATCGGCGATCACCACGCTCACCGGAACCAACCGCAAGAGCTGTAGCGCGCGCTGCGCGTCCTCCGCCTCCACGATGCTGACCTTGAGGTTCATCAGGTAGATCTTGAGGATGTTGCGGACGGTCGGGCTGTCGTCCACCAGCAAGACGTTGGTGCTCACTGTGCCACGGCTCCTCGCGCAGGCTCCGCGGAGTGCGGGATGTGCCTGTGCTGCATGGGTGATCCTACCGTGAGCGCTCCAACGGGCGGAAGCGGGGGGCTCCCGTCCGCCGGGAAGCCTGGCAGGCGGATGTCTGGACTTTCCAGGAAGGTTGGATGGCCTCAGCCTTCCTGGGGCGTGGGGTTCGTGGAGACCCCTTCTGGCGGTGCTTCCACCGTCTCCACCGGCGGTGCGCCTACGGCGTGATAACCGCCGTCGACGTGAATCATCTCTCCGGTGGTGGAGGACAGCCAATCGGACAGAAGTGCACAGGCCGTCTTCGCCACGTGGTCGTGGCTGTCCTTGTCGCTCCAGCCCAGCGGCGCCTGCTTGCCCCAGTACTGTGCCAGCGCCTTGAAGCCCGGGATGCCCTTGGCCGCCACGGTGGCGAGCGGCCCGGCGGCGAGCGCGTTGACGCGGATGCCCTTGGGCCCCAGGTCGCGCGCCAGGTAGCGCACCGTGGCCTCCATGGCCGCCTTGCACACGCCCATCCAGTCATAGATGGGCCACGCCTGCCGGTTGTCGAAGTCCAGCGCCACGATGGAGCCGCCCTCGGTCATCAGCGGCGCGCACGCCACCGCCAGCTCCTTCACGGAGAAGGTGGAGATGCGGAACGCGGTCTGCGCGCTCTCCCACGGCGTGTTGAGGAAGTTGCCGCCCAGCGCGTCCTCGGGCGCGAACGCGATGGCGTGCAGCACGCCGTCCACGCGGCCCCACTTCTGCCGCAGCGCCTCCGTCAGCGCCGGAAAGTGCGCCGGGTTCGTCACGTCCAGCTCCAGCACCTCCGTGCCGGGCTTGAGCCGCTTCGCGCTGCGCTCGGTGAGGGACTTGGCCCGGCCAAAGCCGGTGAGGATGACCTCCGCACCCTGCGCGATCGCGTGCTCCGCGACGCCAAAGGCCAACGACTGCGGGGTGAGCACGCCGGTGATGAGCAGCTTCTTACCCTGAAGGAGCATGTCGGTACGTTCTCGAAAGAGAGTGGAAAGAGAGGGGGCGTGTGCTTACCACTCCTGAACCGCCGAAGGGGCCCCCGGACCCCGTGTCTTGTTTGCCTCGGATGTACGCCTGTTCAGCATGCCTGGGGCCCTGGCGTCTCCTTTGAGCTCCTCTCACCCGGGGGAATCCGGTGCTCGGTGAAGCTGCGCTCACGCGGGGCATGACTCCATCTGCTCCCTTGAGTGAAGCCGGGCAGCCGGACATGACGCGGTTCAACAAACTGAGGCGAAAACCCCCCAACGCGTCCCCCATCCAGTAAAAGACCCCCGCCATGGCGAATTTCCAGGACAGTTTCCTCTCTGGTGGAAACATCGACTTCATCGAGGGGCTCTACGCGCGCTTCCTCGAGGATCCGGGCAGCGTGGACGCGAGCTGGCGCGAGGTGTTCGAGCGCAACGACGGCACGGGCCGCCCCATCTTCAACACGAAGCTTCTGGAGGCCCCGACACCCGCCGCACCGGAGGGCAAGGGCAAGGGCAAGGCGAACGGCGCCGCCGTGCAGGCCGCCGCCGCCGCGCCCCAGGCTCCGGCCGCTCCGGCGCAGGACATCGGGCTGCAGTCGAAGGTGGATCAGGCCATCACCGCCTTCCGCCTGCGCGGCCACCTGCGCGCGAAGCTGGATCCGCTGGCGCGTCCGCGCCCGCAGCTGGGCCACGTGGCGGACGTGGCGCTGATGGATGAGAACCACTTCACCCCCAAGGAGCTGGAGCAGGCGGTGGAGTGCAACAACGTCTTCCCGCAGCAGCGCGTGCGCCTGGCGGACCTGGTCACGCGGCTGCGCCGCACGTACTCCGACCACATCGGCGTCGAGTTCATGCAGATGCTCGACAGCGAGCGGCGCCGCTGGCTCATGAAGCGCATGGAGCACAGCGACAACCGCACGCCGTTCTCCGTGGAGGAGCAGCGGCACATCCTCACGAAGCTGTCGTACGCGGAGGGCTTCGAGAACTTCCTGCACACGAAGTACGTGGGCGCCAAGCGCTTCAGCCTGGATGGCGGCGAGGCGCTCATCCCCATGCTGGACGCGCTCCTGGAAGTGGGCAGCGGCATGGGCCTGAAGGAGCTGGTCATCGGCATGGCCCACCGCGGCCGCCTCAACGTGCTGACCAACATCCTGGGCAAGAAGCCGGATCAGATCTTCAGCGAGTTCGACGGCCCCAAGGACCCCAAGGCGTACCTGGGCCGCGGCGACGTGAAGTACCACATGGGCTTCTCGTCGGACCACGCCACGCGCTCCGGCAAGAACGTGCACCTGTCGCTGGCCTTCAACCCCAGCCACCTGGAGTGCGTGGGCCCCGTGGTGGAGGGCCGCGTGCGCGCCAAGCAGGACCGCGGCGGGGACACCGAGCGCACGCAGGTGATGCCGCTGCTCATCCACGGCGACGCGGCCTTCATCGGCCAGGGCATCACGTCGGAGACGCTCAACTTCTCCGGCCTCAAGGGCTACACCACGGGCGGCACGGTCCACATCGTCATCAACAACCAGGTGGGCTTCACCACCGACCCGTCCGACTCGCGCACCAGCATCTACTCCACCGCCATCGCGCAGATGCTGGACATCCCGGTGTTCCACGTGAACGGGGATGATCCGGAGGCGTGCGTCCACGCGGCGCGCCTGGCGGCCGAGTACCGCCAGACGTTCAAGAGCGACGTGGTCATCGACCTCATCTGCTACCGCCGCTACGGCCACAACGAGGGCGACGACCCGTCCTTCACCCAGCCGGCGATGTACGACCTCATCCGCAAGCACCCGCCGGTGCGCGCGCTGTACGCGAAGGCGCTGGCGGAAGCGGGCCGCATCAGCGCGGAGGACTCGGACGCCATCAAGCAGCGCTGCTTCCAGGACTTCGACGCGGCGCTCACCCGCGCCCGCCAGGAGAGCCAGTTCAAGGAGCCCAACGCGCTGGAGGGCCTGTGGCAACCCTACAAGGGCGGCCTGCTGAAGAACGCGCCCCAGGCGTCCACGGCGGTGGCCAAGGCCACGCTGCGGGACGCGCTCCAGAAGCTGGCCACGGCGCCGGAGGGCTTCAACGTCCACCGCGACGTGGAGCGCACGGTGCTCAAGAAGCGCCAGGGCATGCTGGAGAGTGAAGAGCTCCAGTGGAGCGAGGGCGAGTCGCTGGCGTACGCGACGCTGCTGTCGGAGGGCTACGGCATCCGCCTGTCCGGCCAGGACAGCGAGCGCGGCACCTTCAGCCACCGCCACGCGGTGCTGCACGACACGCAGACGGGCGAGGAGTTCACGCCCCTGCGCCAGTTCGCCACCGGCAAGGCGACCTTCAACGTCTACAACAGCCCGCTGTCGGAGATGGGCGTGCTGGGCTTCGACTACGGCTACAGCCTGGACGTGCCGGACGGCCTCACCCTGTGGGAGGCGCAGTTCGGTGACTTCGCCAACGGCGCGCAGATCATCATCGACCAGTTCATCGCCGCGGCGGAGAGCAAGTGGCGCCGGCTGTCCGGCATCACGCTGCTCTTGCCGCACGGCTACGAAGGCCAGGGCCCGGAGCACTCCAGCGCGCGCCTGGAGCGCTTCCTGGACCTGTGCGCCGAGGACAACCTCCAGGTCTGCTACCCCACCACGCCCGCGCAGATCTTCCACCTGCTGCGCCGCCAGGTGCTGCGCCCCGTGCGCAAGCCGCTGGTCATCATGTCGCCCAAGAGCCTGCTGCGCCGTCCGGAGGCCACCAGCCGCATGGACGACCTGGCCACGGGCGCGTTCCAGGAAGTGATTCCGGACGCGAAGGCGGACGCCGCGAAGGTGAAGCGGCTGCTCTTGTGCAGCGGCAAGGTCTACTACGACCTGGCCAAGGCCCGGGACGAGCGCAAGGACGACTCCATCGCCATCGTGCGGGTGGAGCAGCTCTACCCGTTCCCGCAGGACGAGCTGGCGAACCTGGTGGCGAAGCTGCCGGCGCTCCAGGAGCTGTACTGGGTGCAGGAGGAGCCGCGCAACGCGGGCGCCTGGCACTTCATGTTCCCCCGCCTGCACGACCTCCTCTCCGGCCGTTCGCAGCAGCAGACGGTGAAGCTGGGCTACATCGGGCGCGCCGAGGCCGCCAGCCCCGCCACCGGTTTCACGAAGACGCACGACTACGAGCAGCAGCTCATCATCGAAGAAGCCATCCTCCGAGGACCCCAGAATGGCCGTTGAACTGAAAGTCCCCCCGCTCGGCGAATCCATCACCGAGGCCGTCGTCGGCAAGTGGAACAAGAAGCAGGGTGAGTCTGTCTCCGCGGACGAGCCGCTCGTCGTGCTGGAGACCGACAAGGTCACCATCGACGTGCCGGCGCCCGCCGCGGGCAGCGTCGCGTCCATCGCCTTCAAGGAGGGCGACAAGGTCCGCGTGGGCGACGTGCTGGGCACCATCGAGGCCGGTGCCGGCGCCGCCGCCTCTCCCGCCGTGGCCGCCGCCACGCCCGCGCCCGCCCAGGCCGCGGCGCCCGTGGCGGCTCCGGCTCAGGCCGCCAGCGACACGCGCATCACCCCCACCGCCAGGAAGATGGCGGAGGAGAACCGGGTGGACGTGGGCCAGCTGAAGGGCTCCGGCACCGGTGGCCGCATCATGAAGGAGGACGTGCAGGGTCAGCTGAACCGCCCGTCCGCGCCTCCGGCCCCGGCCGCTCCGTCCGGTCCCCGCCCCAACGCCGCGCGCGAGGAGCGCGTGCGCATGACGCCGCTGCGCAAGCGCGTGGCCGAGCGCCTCATCCAGGCGCAGTCCACCGCCGCCATGCTCACCACCTTCAACGAGGTGGACATGGGCGAGGTGATGGCGCTCCGCAAGAAGTACAACGACAAGTTCCAGGCGAAGCACGGGGTGAAGCTCGGGTTCATGAGCTTCTTCATCCGCGCGTCCGTGGAGGCCCTCAAGGCGTTCCCGCAGATCAACGCGGAGATCGACGGCGAGGACGTCATCTTCAAGCACTACTACGACATCGGCGTGGCCGTGAGCGGCAGCCGTGGCCTGGTGGTGCCGGTGGTGCGTGACGCGGACAAGCTGTCGCTCGCGGACCTGGAGAAGACGGTCGGTGACTACGGCGGCCGTGCGCGCAACGACAAGCTGACGATGGCCGACCTCACGGGCGGCACGTTCACCATCACCAACGGCGGCATCTTCGGCTCCATGCTGTCCACGCCCATCCTGAACCCGCCGCAGACGGGCATCCTGGGCATGCACAACATCGTGGAGCGCCCCGTGGCCCGCGACGGCCAGGTGGTCATCCGGCCCATCATGTACATCGCCCTCACGTACGACCACCGCCTGGTGGACGGCCGCGAGGCGGTGCAGTTCCTGGTGCGCGTGAAGGAGTGCATCGAGGACCCCGAGCGCCTGCTGCTCGACATCTGACTTACTCCCCCGCACATGACACTGCGGGGGGCGCAAGTCGGGCAATCCCGGAGGGCCGGCTGGACTTCCAGTCGGCCCTTTCACTACAAATAGCTCTGTCTCCCGGTCGTCGGGCAGAACGGGTGGCCTTCCCCACGGCTGCCCTGCAAACGCAAGGAAGCGCAATGGCAACTGGTACCGTGAAGTGGTTCAACGACGCGAAGGGCTTCGGCTTCATCACCCAGGACGGCGGCGGCGAGGACGTGTTCTGCCACCACACCGCCATCAACATGGATGGGTTCCGCACCCTGGCCGAGGGCCAGAAGGTGGAGTTCGAAGTCACCAAGGGCCCGAAGGGCCTGCAGGCGCAGAACGTCCGCGCGGCGTGAAGTGACGCGTCTCAGCCATTCCTCACGGACTGGTTGAAGCAACAGAGGCCCGGCCCCCGTCAGGGAACCGGGCCTCTGCCTTTTTCCGGGCCCTGGGGGCGCTCGGCCTACTTCTTCAGGTTCTGCTCGAAGTGGGAGATGACGCGCTCGTACTGGCGCTCGGTGATGAGCGGATCCGGGACCATGTGCGTGAGGCCGGACAGGGGCAGCAGCTGGTGCGGCTTGCCCGCGCGGAACAGCGCGTCCGACAGCTTCAGCGTGTGGAAGAAGTACACGTTGTCATCCGCGGTGCCGTGGATGAGCAGCAGGGCGCCAATGGGGCTGTCCTTCTTCGCGTACGTCAGCAGGCTGCTGACCTCGTAGGCCTGGGGCGTCTCCTCGGGCAGGCCCAGGTAGCGCTCGGTGTAGTGCGTGTCGTAGTCGCGCCAGTCCACCACCGGGGCGCCGGACACCGCGGCCTTGAAGAAGTCCGGGCGCTTCAGCGCGGCCAGCGCCGCCATGTAGCCACCGAAGCTCCAGCCGGTGATGCCCACGCGGGAGAGGTCCATCTCCGGCACTTCCTTCGCCAGCGCCTGCACCGCTTCAATCTGGTCATCCAGGGTGATGGTGGCGAAGTCGTGCTTCACCGCGCGGTTCCATTCCGCGGTGCGCAGCGGCGTGCCGCGTCCGTCCACCTTCACCACCAGGAAGCCGTGGTCCGCGAACCACTGGCTGAGCAGGTGCGCGGCCATGGACTGGTGCACCACCGTGACGGTGGGACCCGCGTAGACCTCCACGATGACGGGCAGCTTCTGGCCGGGCTTGAAGTCGCGCGGCTTCACCAGCGAGGTCCAGAACTTCTTGGGGCCCACCTGGCGGATCTCGAAGTTCGGCGTGAAGGACGGCTCCTGCGCCACCTCCGGCAGCTCGCCCAGCTTCGTGCCGTCGCCCTTGAGCACCACGGTGCGCGGCATGGCCTTGGGGCCCTGCGTGTTGAGGACGACCAGGCCGCCGTTCTTGGACACGAGCCCGTTCTCCACGGCCGGGCCGCTGGTGCCCGTGGCCACCTGCTCCGGAGCGCCGCCGAGCTTCACGCGCCACAGGTGGCTCTGCGTGGGGTTCGGGTCGCCGGTGAAGAAGAGCGTCTTGTCCGCCTGCACGAAGCGCGACAGGTTGCGGTAGCCCGCGTCCGGCTTCACCACGGAGCGGTCCAGCTCGCCGCTCGCCTTGCGCAGCTCCACCTCCGGGCCGCCGTTGCGCTCGGTGTACCAGAGGAAGCCGGAGCCATCCTCCAGCCACAGCGGGTAGTCCTGGGCCAGCTCCACCCAGGCGTTGTCCTTCTCCGTGAGGAGCACGCGCGTCTTGCCCGTGGCGGGGTCCACCGCCAGCACCTGCTCCTCCGTCTGGAGGCGGTTCTGCACGACGATCGTGAGCGGCCCGCCCTTGTCCCACTTCACCGTGGCCAGGTACGGGTACTTCTGCGCGTCCCACTGCGCCCACACCGTCTTGCCGCCCGCGGCGGGCGTGACGCCCAGGCGCACCTTCGCGTTCGCCTTGCCGGGACGCGGGTACGGGAAGATCTCCCCGCCCTTCTCCGGGTGCATCACGTCCACGATGGTGAGCTTCTCCACGTCGGCCGTGTCGGACTCCGTGTACGCGATGGACTTCGAGTCCGGGCTCCACCAGTAGCCGGAAAAGCGGCTCATCTCCTCCTGCGCCACGAACTCCGCCAGGCCGTGCGTCTTCTGCGCGGTGCCGCCCTGCGTGACGCGCTTCTCCTGGTTGGCGGCCAGGTCCACCCGGTACACGTCATGCTCACGCACGTACGCCACCTGCTTGCCATCCGGCGACAGGCGCGGGTCGATGACACCAGGGCCCGTCTTCAGCTCCGTGGACTTCCCCGTCGCCCGGTCCACCACGTAGAGCCGGCCGGAGAGGGGCACCAGCAGCTGGGTGCCGTCCTCGGAGAGGCTGTAGGAGGTGAAGCCCCGGGCGCTCACGCGCATGCGCTCGCGGCGGGCCTTCTCCTCGGGGGACAGCGTCTCCTCCGCGCCCTTGAGCAGGGCTTCGGGCGTGAGCAGCTCACGCGCCTGGCCGCCGGCCACGTCGAACGCGTAGAGCATCTGCACGTTGGACGTGGGGGAGGTGCGCAGGAAGAGGACGGACTTCTCGTCCGGGGTGATGCGCGTGCCCACCGGGCGCCCGCTCTGGAAGCGGCGCGTTTCGGCGTACTGGCGCAGGAAGGTGTCCGGCTGCTTTTGCGAAGGGGCCATGGCGGAGGGTTTGCGCTCCTGGGCGATGGAGGGTGCGCTGCTCATGAGGAGAAGCGCGGCGGCGGTAAGAACCTGACGCATGCGTAGCTGAATCCCCGCGCGGGGCGGGGCTCCTTTCGCGGGAAGGTGCGGGCAAGCCTACACTCCGGCCGCCGCGCGGCCCTCCCAACGTCCTGCCCCCGTGAGGATTCCCACCGGAAGCGGACAGGTGCCGGGCGGGACCTCCCGCTACTTCAGGTTCTGCTGGAAGTGGGAGATGACGCGTTCGTACTGACGCTCCGTGACGAGCGGGTCCGCCACCATGTGCGTGAGGCCGGACAGGGGCAGCAGCTGGTGCGGCTTGCCCGCGCGGAAGAGGGCATCCGAGAGCTTCAGCGCGTGGAAGAAGTACACGTTGTCGTCCGCGGTGCCGTGAATCACCAGCAGCGCGCCGATGGGCCCTTCTTTCTTCGCGTACGTCAGCAGGCTGCTGACCTCGTAGGCCTGGGGGTTTTCTTCCGGCAGCCCCAGACAGCGTTCGGTCGCGTGCGTGTCGTAGTCGCGCCAGTCCGTCACCGGCGCGCCCGCGACGCCGGCCTTGAAGAAGTCCGGGCGCTTCATCACGGCCAGGGCCGCCATGTAGCCGCCAAAGCTCCAGCCAAAGATGCCCACGCGGGAGAGGTCCATCTCCGGCACCTCCTTCGCCAGCGCCTGCACGGCTTCAATCTGGTCGTCCAGGGTGATGGTGGCGAAGTCGTGCTTCACCGCGCGGTTCCATTCCGCGGTGCGCAGCGGCGTACCGCGTCCGTCCACCTTCACCACCAGGAAGCCCTGGTCCGCCATCCACTGGTCGAGCAGGTGCAGGGACATGGACTGGTGCACCACGGTGACGATGGGGCCGCCATAGATGTCCACGATGACGGGCAGCTTCTGGCCGGGCTTGAAGTCACGCGGCTTCACCAGTGAGGTCCAGAACTTCCGTGAGCCCACCTGTCGCACCTCGAAGTCCGGCGTGAAGGGGGGCTCCTGGGCGACGGAGGGCAGTTCACCCACCATCATGCCGTCGCCCTTGAGCACCAGCGTGCGCGGCAGGGTCTTGGGGCTCTGCCTGCTGAGGACGACGAGGCCCCCGTTCTTGGACACGAGCCCGTACTCCAGGGCGGGACCGCGGGTGCCCGTGGCCACCCGCCTCGGCGCCTCACCGAGCTTCACGCGCCACAGGTGGCTCTCGGTGGGGTTCGGGTCGCCGGTGAAGAAGAGCGTCCGGTCGGCCTGCACGTAGTGGGTGAGACTCCGGAAGCCCGCGCCCGGCTTCACCACGGAGCGGTCCAGTTCCCCGTTGGCCTTGCGCAGCTCCACTTCCGAAGCGCCGTTGCGGTCGGTGTACCAGAGGAAGCCGGAGCCATCCTCCAGCCACAGCGGGAACTCCTGATGCAGGTCGATCCACGCCGCGTCCTTCTCCGTGAGGAGCACGCGCGTCTTGCCCGTCGCTGTATCGACCGCGAGCAGCTGCTCCTCCGTCTGGTGACGGTTCTGCACGAGCAACGTCAGCGGCCCCCCCTTGTCCCACTTCACCGTGGCCAGGTACGGGTACTTCTGCGCGTCCCACTGCGCCCACACCGTCTTGCCCCCGGTGACGGGCGTGATGCCCAGGCGCACCTTCGCGTTCGCCTTGCCCGCGCGGGGATAGGGGAAGGAGGCACCGGGCTGCTCCGGGTGCATCACGTCCACGACGGTGAGCTTCTCGACCTCGGACGTGTCGGACTCCGCGTACGCGATGGACTTCGCGTCCGGGCTCCACCAGTAGCCGGAGAAGCGGCTCATCTCCTCCTGCGCCACGAACTCCGCCAGGCCGTGCGTCTTCTGCGCCGTGCCGCCCTGCGTGACGCGCTTCTCCTGGTTGGCCGCGAGGTCCACCCGGTACACGTCGTGCTCACGCACGTACGCCACCTGCCTGCCGTCCGGCGACAGGCGCGGGTCGATGACGCCGGGGCCCGTCTTCAGCTCCGTGGACTTCCCCGTCGCCCGGTCCACCACGTAGAGCCGGCCGGAGAGGGGCACCAGGAGGCGCGTCCCATCCTCGGAGAGGCTGTAGGAGGTGAAGCCCCGGGCGCTCATGCGCATGCGCTCGCGGCGGGCCTTCTCCTCGGGGGACAGCGTCTCCTCCGCGCCCTGGAGCAGGGCGTCGGGCGTGAGCAGCTCACGCGTCTGCCCGCTGGCCACGTCGAACGCGTAGAGCATCCGCACGTTGGACGTGGGGGACGAGCGCAGGAAGAGGACGGACTTCTCGTCCGGGGTGATGCGCGCATTCACGGGCCTCCCGTTCATGAACCGGCCCGTTTCGGCGTACTGGCGCAGGAAGGACGAAGGCTCCTGGGCCAGGACGGGCAGTCCCAGGAGGAGCAGCGCGACGGTGACGAATGGACGCATGCGTGATTGAACCCCGCGGCACGGGGCTCCTTTCGCGGCAGGATGGACATCCCCTGAACGCCGGAGCCAGGAGGGGATTTCGTCCCGCATGAATTCGAAAAATGACGACGCCCTGCGCCATCTGCGCCTCGCGGGCGTGGTGCGGCTGGGCCTGGGCGGAGGCCGCGGCCCGACGGATGCCTACGTGTTCGACCCGCACCGGCTCGCGCTGCCCGCATGGGCGTGTGCCCTGGGCGACGCGGGCCCCCCTGCCCTGCTCGTCACGCTGGACCGGCACCTGGACATCGTGGTGCCGGAGCGCCCCGCGGACATGCCGGACCGCTCCGCCGGTCTGCGCGCGCTGGACGAGCACGCGCGGTGGCGCCTGGACGTGCGCAACTACGACCACATCCTGGCGGCGATGGAGGCGAACCTCGTGGGCGACGCGTTGATCATCGCGCGCACCCGGCCCCGGGGCTCCTTCGCCGGGGACACCTACGTGGACACGCGCGGCCGCTCGCACCGCATCGTGACGGCGACGACCGTGGACCGCGCGGCGGAGGCGTACCTGCACCCCGGCCCCACGGACGCGGTGTGCGACGTGCTGGAGGCCGCGTCCGCCGTGCTGCTGGACGTGGACCTGGACTGCTTCACCAGCCTGAGCGACGCGGACCCCACCACCGTGCTGCCGTGGCCGAAGGCCGTCATCCGCGAGTTCCTCCTGCCGCCCGACTCGGAGCCCTTCTGGGACGCGGTGCTGGGCAAGGCGGTGGCGCTGACGCTCGCGCGCGAGCCCCACCACTGCGGCGGGCTGCTCGCGTCCGGAGAGCTGTTCCGCGACGTGGCGGAGGTCCTCTTCCGCGAGCTGCTGCGCGTCGAGCCGCCCTGAAGCGTCCGGAGCCGGCTCAGGGCGAGTCGAGGAAGTTGGGCCGGTAGTCCGTCACCTGCCCGCTGCTGAGCGACAGGCGGCTGCCCACGGGAGGACGGTCGCCGTTGAGCACGTAGCCAAAGTCGATGCGGAACGGGAACACGTTGAACTGGGGGAACAGCACCCGCAGGCCCACGCCCACGGTGGTCACCATCTCCGGCCGCTCGTTGAACGCGCTGCCCGAGTCGAGGAAGAACACGCCGCCCACGTGCACCGTGCGCACGACGAGCGGCGCGGTGCGGTACTCCAGGTTCACCAGCAACAGCCGCTTGCCGGAGTACCCATCCACCGCCGCGCCGCGCAGGCCGTTGCTGCCGCCCAGGAGGCTCACGCGCTCGGACAGGTCGTCGATGTTCACGTCCAGCAGGCCGCGCGCCACGAAGCGTCCCCCGAGCACGCGCGGCGACACCTGCACCAGCTCCGCGGCCCAGCGGCGGTTCGTCCAGCCCTCCTTCACACCCGGCCGCGGTGCATTGAATTGCTGGCGGACGGACGCGGCCGCGGACGCGGTGGTGAGCGCGTCCCCCCAGTGCACGCGGTAGCGCAGGGACAGCCCCCCTTCCGCGAAGTGCGCGGCGGACGGGAACACCGGCGGCGCGTAGCGCAGCGTGGCCAGCACCGAGTGCCCCAGCTGGAAGTCCTCCGACAACGCGTAGGAGTCCACGTTGCGGAGCACGTCGTAGCGGGCCTCGAAGGCGCTCAAGGAGAAGTTCGCGTACCCCGCGTCCTCCGCGCGCGGCAGGTAGTTGCGGCGGAACCAGTCCGTCTGCGCGTCGGTGAGCCGCGACGCCACCGGCGCGGCGTAGGCGTAGTGGTAGGCCCCCGCGCCCATGCCCACGTTCCACTTGTAGCGCTGGCCGTAGGAGCGCGTGTACGTGGCGCCCGCGGCCACCTCGCGCGCGTTGTAGATGTACGGCACGGGTTCGCCGTCCGGGAACGGGAGCTGCCAGATGTCCGCGCCCCGGAACTGCCGCGCGGTCTCCATGTTCCACGCCACGGACGTGCTCAGGCTCCACGGCGTGGCCAGCGAGTACAGCGGCCGGCTGACGACCAGGCTCCCGCGCGAGCCCTCCGCGCGCCCCGTGTCGCGGTTGATGAGCACCGCGGCGGACTCCGTCAGCGACCAGCGGCTGCCGAGCACGCGCCGGTCCGTGTAGCTCTGGCCGAAGCTGAACGTGTCCAGGCGCATGATGAAGTCCAGCGCCACCTTCTTGCCGCGCCCCAGGAAGTTCTGCTCCGTGCCCTGCAGGCGCAGGTACAGCAACAGCGAGCCCACGGCGGAGAACTCGTTGTTGAGCCGCAGCGACCACAGGTCCTTGGTCACCAGCAGCAGCGCGACCTTGTCCGGTGCACTGCCCTTCACCGGCACCGCGCGCACGACGGAGAACAGGCCCAGCTTGCGCAGGTTGCGCACCGACTCCGCGACGAGCGCCTCCGAGTACGGCTGCCCCGGCGAAATCAGCACCTCCTGGCGGACGACCTCATCGCGGGTGCGGACGTGGAAGATGTTGAGCAGCGATGGATAGGGATCCATCGGCGCGACCACTTCCTCCGCGGTGACGAGCACCTCCTCCAGCACCTTGCCCTGGGGCTCGGGCTCCACCTGACGCTCGACCTCGCCCAGGCCCCAGGCGATGAGCGCCTCCTCGTAGTTCTTCGTGCGCTCCGCGTCCGTGGTGGCCACGGGCGGCTGCGGGCCCTCCGGCCCCACCGGGATCTCCTCCGAGCGCGGCGGCGGCGCGGCCTCCGTGTTCGACACGCCCGAAGGATCGACATCCGGTGAGCGCACTGGCGCGTCCGGCGGCACGACGTCCTGGGGCTTGCCGGAGACCGGCTCGGGCGGCTCCTGTCCCGACGGCGTGCCCATCGCGGCGAGCACGGTGACCAGCAGGACGGGCAGTGAGAGCGGCACGCGCGCATCCTGTCATGCGCTGGGCCTGCCGCCAGCCTCCCCTCACTCCAGCGCGGTGCGCAGGTCTCCCGGCCGGGCCATGGGCAGCTTCTCCCCCTTCGCGATGGCCGCGACAATGCGGGCCAGCTGATCCACCCCGTCCGACAGCGCCGCCGGCCCCGGCTGGAGGATGTAGGAGCTCCTCACTTCGTAGAGCTGGTCGTCCACCACCGCCCGCACGCCGGACCAACCCGGCCGGGAGGCAATCTTCTCCCGCTTCGCCTTGCGCCCGCACCAGCTGGCGATGACGCCCTCCGGGTCGCGCTTCGCCACCTCCTCCGGGTCGAAGATGCGGCCCTTCGCTCCCTGCGACGCGCGCGACTCCTGGCACACGTCCACCCCACCCACCACCTCCACCAGCTCCGAACACCAGCGGATGCCGGAGATGAGCGGCTCGTGCCACTCCTCGAAGAAGATGCGCGGCCGCTTCGGCAGCGACTGCGCCGCGTCCGAGTGCCGCTCCAGGTTCTTCTCCAGCTCCACCGCCAGCGCCTCCGCTCCTTCCGCGCGCCCCACCAGCGCCCCGGTGAGCCGCACCGCCTGCAGGATTTCCGCGAGCGAGCGCTGGTTGAACAGGTACACGGGCACCCCGCGCTTGCACAGCTCCCGGCCGATGTCCGCCTGCAGGTCGCTGAAGCCCAGCACCAGGTCCGGCTTCAGCTCCAATATCCGCTCGAAGTTCGCGTCCAGGAACGAGCTGACCCGCGGCTTCTTGCGCGCCTCCGGAGGCCGCACCGTGAACCCCGACACGCCGACGACCAGGTCCCCCGCGCCAATGCGGTAGAGCACCTCCGTCGTCTCCTCCGTCAGACACACCACCCGCCGCGGATAGCGCGGCGCCGACGACAACAGCGCGGACAGCAGGGCATTCATGCGGGAAACCCTAACCCGCCCAGGCCCCCGTCACCGGGGATGACGCGACGCACCAGCTGGCACGAACTGTGCGGCAACGGACGCTGATTTCCTCGTTTTCCAACCGCCACCGGGGGACGCGGTGCGCACGGGAAGTGCGGGAGTGCGAGCGCGCCGCGCGGGCCGGAAACTCGGCGCCGGGGCGCGGCGATGATAGCGGCACGTCTCTTGGGCGGTTTTCAAAGGCGGTGCTAGCATCCGCCGGGTCCGAAACGACGTATGCGGTCCATCTCTTCGCTTTGGGGGAACACATGATCGAAAGCGACGCCCGCCGCCAGGGCGCGCCCGCCGACGTGCCGGATCCCCTGCTCGGGCGGATCCTCAACGAGCGCTTCCGCATCCTGGAGACGCTTGGCGCCGGAGGCATGGGCCGCGTCTACAAGGCCATGCAGGCCCCGTTGGACCGGCTGGTGGCGCTCAAGGTCCTGAACCCGCAGTACAGCGGCGAGGGCAAGGACCCGGGCTTCCAGAAGCGCTTCTTCCTGGAGGCCAGCGTCACCGCGAAGCTGCGCCATCCGAACACCGTCACCGTCATCGACTACGGCAAGACGGAAGACGGCATCTATTACATCGCGATGGAGTACCTGGAGGGGCTGACGCTGTCGCAGCTGCTCACCCAGGAAGGGCCGCTGCCGTGGGAGCGCGCGCTCGCCATCGGGCAGCAGGTGGCCCGCTCGCTGCGCGAGGCGCACAAGGTCGGCCTCATCCACCGCGACCTCAAGCCCGCCAACGTGATGATCCTCAACCAGGAGGCGGATCACGACGTGGTGAAGGTGCTGGACTTCGGCCTGGTGAAGTCCTTCTCCGGCGACGCCTCCATGAAGGAGGACACCACCCTCACGCAGGCGGGCGTCATCCTGGGCTCGCCGCAGTACATGGCGCCGGAGCAGGCGCGCAACATCGCGGATCCGCGCAGCGACGTGTACAGCCTGGGCGTGGTGCTCTACCAGGTGCTGATGGGCCGACCGCCCTTCCAGGCGGCGCAGAGCATCGACGTCATCGTCAAGCACATCAACGACCCGCCACCTCCCTTCCACACCGTGTGGCCGGACCACAACGTGCCCGCGGAGGTGGAGGCGCTGGTGATGAAGTGCCTGGCCAAGCGCCCCGTGGACCGCTACGCGTCCATGGACGCCGTGCTCCAGGGCATGCGCACCGCCGCGTCCGCGTCCGGTGTCAGCGGCGTCTTCGCCACGCGCACCGGCCTCAACGCGGTGGGCTCCGGCCCCCACAGCGGTCCGCACAGCGGCATCCACACCGGCCCCCACCAGGCGCTGGGCTCCGGCCCCACGCCCGCGCCCAACACCATGGCGCTGGACATCTCCGTGGACGAGGCCGGCGGCCTCGCGGAGAAGAAGTCCAGGAAGGGCCTGGGCATCGCCCTCTTCGGCGCGTCCCTGTTCGTGGGGCTGGGCGTGGCGGGCATCTTCGTGCTGCGCGGGGCCCAGAAGCCCCCGATGGAAGCCGAGCCGGCCGTGTCCGCCCCCGTGGCGCGCACGCCCGTGGCGCCGCCGCCCGCGCGCGAACCCGCCGCCGTCGCGGAGACCGCCGTCACGCCGCCGCCCGCCGCCCCCCTGCCCGTGCGCTTCGACCTGGACAGTGAGCCCCAGGGCGCGGAGATCATGCTCGACGGCAAGGTGCGCGGCACGACGCCGCTGGTCATCAACCACACCCCTGACGGCCCGGGCCTCGCGTCCGTGGAGGTGTCGTTCGCCATGGACGGCTACCAGACCGTCAGCAAGAAGTACGCGGGCGAGCCGGGCTCCACCGTCAGCGTCTCCATCAAGCTTCCGCGCATCAAGAAGCAGCCGGGACCGAAGCCTTCCCCCAAGGCTCCCAGCTCCTCGTACAAGGACGATCCGTACCAGTGAATCCCCCGACAGCCTTCCGACGTGGGGCGCTCCTCGCGCTGTGTCTTTGCGCGACCGAGGCCCTGGCGGACGCGCGACTTGAAGCGCGCCGCCACTTCCGCAATGGCATGAACCTCATCGAGCAGAAGCAGTTCGATGAAGGCATCGCCGAGCTGGAAGCGGCCTACACCATCAAGCCGCACCCCAGCGTCCTCTACAACATCGCCCGGGCGTACCAGGACGCGGGCCGGCTGGACGAAGCGCTGGACGCCTACAAGCGCTACCTCGCCTCCAACCCGCCGGACGCCGCCAACGTGCAGGCCCAGGTGACGCGCCTGGAGGCCACGCAGAAGGCGGCCCAGGCGGAGGCGCCCACCCCCGGCACCGAGACCGGCACGACGGGCACCACCGGCCTGCCCATGCCGCCGCCGCCCCCCACGAGCATCCAGGCGCAGCAGCAGCTGGCCACGCTCATGGAGCGGCTGGAGAAGGCCGTCGCCCGCGCGGAGTCCATGTCCGCCCAGCCCCAGGGCGCGCAGCAGCCCGCGGCCACGCCCGGTCCCACCGTCAGCTCCAGCGGCAGCGCGGAGTCCGGTGACACCTCCGGTGACACCTCCGGCGACCAGGGCCTGGTGCCGTATGAAGAGCGCGTCGTGACGGCGAGCCGCCGCGCCCAGTCCTCGCTGGAAGCGCCCAACGCCACCACCGTCATCACCGCGGAGGACATCCGCCTGTCGGGTGCCACCACGCTGCCGGAGCTCCTGCGCCGCGTGCCGGGCGCGGACGTGATGGCCATGGGCGTGGGCAGCGCCAACGTCAGCCTGCGCGGCTTCAACCAGCGACTGGCCAACAAGGTGCTGGTGCTGGTGGACGGCCGCACGGAGTACCAGGACTTCCTCGGCCTCACGGTGTGGGCGGGGCTGCCCATCGGCCTGGAAGAAATCGACCGCATCGAGGTCATCCGCGGACCGGGCAGCGCGCTGTACGGCGCCAACGCGATGCTGGGCGTCATCAACATCATCACCCAGGCCCCCGGCACCGGCCGGCGCGCGCGCTTCGGCGCCATGGCGGGCGGTGGAAACACCGTGCAGGGCTCCTTCGTCAGCCACGGCCAGAACGGGGCCCTGCGCTACCGCGCGTCCGCCGCCTACCAGCAGCAGGACAAGTGGAGCCGCGACTACGAGACCGGCCGTCCGGACTTCGCCCTGCAGGGGCCCGCGGATCCGGACCTGGGGCAGCGCGGGGCTCGCGCCAACCTGTCCACCGTCTACACGTTCCAGGAGGGCCGGGCGATTGGCGTCTCCGGCGGCGTGCACCGCTACCTGACGGAGATCTATCCGCTGGGACTCCTGCGCAACTACTACATCGACGGCCTGGGCGCGTACGCCAAGGCGGACGTGGAGCTGGGCGCCGTGAAGCTCAAGGCGTTCTGGAACCACCTGTCCGGCGACGCCGGCCCGCAGTACGAGGCCATTGGCCAGCGCTCGCTGGGCACCAGCGTCGCGTCCAACGTCTTCAACGGTGAAGCGCTGTACGCGCGCGGCTTCGAACTGGCCGGCGAGCACCAGGTGAACATCGGCGTGGAGGGCCGCTTGAAGCGCGTGGCCTTCACCTACCTGGACGGCCTGCGCGAGGAGTTCCACGCGGCGGCCTTCGTCCAGGACGAGTGGCGCATCGTGCAGCCCCTGCGCCTCATCGTCAGCTACCGCGTGGACCGCCACCCGCTGCTCGACAAGGGCAACCCGGGCATCGCGCAGTCGCCGCGTCTGTCCGCGGTGTTCCAGCCCATTGAAGGGCACGCCTTCCGCGCGTCCGTGGCCACCGCCTTCCGCGAGCCCACGTTCCTGGAGAGCTACACCCGGCTGCCCGTGCCCGTGCCGGGCGTCAACGGCGTGAGCCTGCTGACCACCGGCAACCGGACGCTGCGCCCCGAGCGCCTCAACGCGCTGGAGCTGGGCTGGCGCGGTGAGTCCCCGCGCCTGGGTCTGGACTGGGACGTGGCCCTCTACCAGAACACGGTGAAGGACCTCATCGCCCTCTCGCCCGTGCAGTCCCTGCCCGCCGGCGAGTCCTTCGACAGCGGCACCGGCAACTACCTGCTGGGCCGCTCCATGTTCACCAACGAGGCCGCCATCTACACCGCGCGCGGCGTCGAGGCGGGCATCAACGTGTCCCCCATCGACGGCCTGGGCGTGAAGGCGAGCGCCGCGTACCAGCACGTCAGCTCCGACCTGCCGGATGAAGGCCAGTGCGGAACGTGCAGCCAGACGCCGGCCTTCCGCCTCTTCGGCGGCGTCACCTACCGCACGCGCACGGACCTGGAGTTCGGCATCGAAGCGGCGTTCACGACCTCCACCACCTGGGTGGAGCGCGAGCCCTCCGCGTCCGACCCGACGCGCGTGGACCTCATCGCCAACAACCTCCCCGCGTACACCGTCGTCAACGCCCGCGTGGGCTACACCGTGGTGAAGGACTTCGTCTCCGTGGCGCTGCAGGGCAGCCAGCTCGGTGGCAGCCACGCGGAGCACCCCTTCGGCAACCGCATCGAGCGGCGCGTGTTCGCCAACCTCACGGTGACCCCATGAAGCGCGCCCTTCCCTTCCTCGCGTTCACGCTCGCGTCGCTCCTGTCCGGCGGCTGTGATGCCCCGGACGTGGTGCCCACGGCGGACGGCCGCCAGCACACGCGCACGGCCCGCATCGAGGGCAGCCTGGTGGTGCAGTCGCGCGCCCGCGGCAACGCCATCGTGTTCATCTACGACGCGGCCAACCCGCCGCCGCCCGCGGGCTCCGGCCGGCCGCTGGCCTTCACCGTCGTCACCGCCGCGGAGCTGTTCGGCGCGTCCCTGGGGGACAGCTCCACGGGTCCGTTCACGGCGCCGTTCTCGCTGAGCCTCGTGGAGCCGGGCCGCTACCTCCTGCGCGGCTTCATCGACGCGGACACCTGCCGGAACATCCCGCAGCCCTGCCACGTGTCGGACTTCAATCCCTGGTACGGCGTCACCTCCGAGCCCAACGCGGGCGACGTGGGCGGCGGAGCGGTGGACCCCGCCAACGGCGCCACGCGCGTCCTGGAGGTGACGACGGACGCGGACGGCTGGCCCCAGCCGATCACCGGCGTCTCCGTGTCCTTCGCGGACTCGGCCACCGTGCCCTTCGACCGGCCGGCGTTCCAGACCGCGGACGCGCGCGAGTTCAACACCGCGACCACGCCCCTGAAGACGCTGACGCTCACGCCGCAGACGCTCACCGGCGCGGTGGACCAGCGTCCTCCGGGCTTCTGGGTGCAGCTGATTGACGCCAACAAGGACGGCGTCCCGGACGACGCCAACGGCGACGGCGTGCCGGACTTCTGGCCGCGCGTCATCGTCCGCAAGCTGGCGGACGGCGTGACGGGCTACGTGGACGAGAACGACCTCAACCGCGACGGCATGGTGGACGAGGAAGGCGTGGACTACGCGCGCGCCAACGGCGGCAAGGACGGCAAGCCGGACGTGACCGTGCTGGCGGCCGGGCTGGTGCCCGATCCCCTGCTCGCCGCGCTGCTCGACGAACAGGGGAAGCCCCGCACGCAGCCCGTCTTCGTCCCGCAGCTGGTGGTGGCCATCCGCGCACAGGCGCTGGACGCGCGCGACCCCGCCGCGCCCGCGCCGCTCGCGGCCGTCCCCCCGGGTCGCTACAGCGTCACCCTGCTGCAGTCCACGGGTCAGACGTGGCGGCTGCCCAACGAGTTGGATCCGGTGCTCGCGGAGGCCGTGGGGCTGCCGGGCGTGCCGTCCCAGGCCTTCGTGCTGGAGGTTCGCTGAGGTCGTTTTCGCCCTCCTGAAATCGCGGCGAGGTGCCCTGGTTGCTTTGACTTCGCAGGGCCCTTCCGCGACCATGGGCGAAGCCGCTGGAGGCGTTTCCTCCCCGAGGTTTTGATTCCGATGAAGGCCGGTCCTCTCTCCGCCCCCGAACACGCGCCCTCCCGTCCCACGGGGAGCACGCCCACGGTCCGTCCGACCGGGGGGACCGGTCCGCAGCGCGTCCTGCTGGTGGACGACAGCCGCTCCATCCGGACGCTGCTGAAGATCTACCTCATGGCCCGCAGCTTCGAGTTCCTGGAGGCGGAGTCCGCCGAGGAAGGCCTCAAGGTCGCCGAGGCGGAGCCTGTGGACCTCATCCTCACCGACTTCCACATGGACGGGATGAACGGCGCGGACTTCGCCGGGCAGATCCGCGCCAGCAGCAACGTCAAGCTGTCCAAGGTCCCCATCCTGATGATGACCGGCGACCCGAACGTGGCGGAGGTGCGCGCGCTGGGCCAGAAGGCCGGCATCAGCGCCTTCGTGCGCAAGCCGGTCAGCTGCGCGCAGCTGATGACGCTGGTGGACACCATCCTCCCGCTGCCCCGCGCCGCCGCGAAGTAGCGCCCGCCTTCAGCTCAGGCCGGGCGCTCCCGCGCGAGCGCCCGCCGCTTGCGCAGCGCCTCGCCCACGCGCACGGCGAAGAGCAGCGCCAGGACGGCCCCGTAGAGCACCGGCTCCGTGACGTCCTTCTTCACCCGCCACACGAAGTGCACCACGCCCAGCACCGCGGCCACGTAGGCCAGCCGGTGCAGGCGCTGCCACGCGGGAAAGCCCAGCCTCCGCACCCACTTGTTCGTGGAGGTGACGGCCAGCGGCACCAGCAGCATCAGCGCGGTGAAGCCCACGGTGATGAAGGGCCGGGTGAAGACGTCCTCCGCCATGGCGCGCACGTCCAGGCCCTGATCCAACACGGCGTAGGTGAGGAAGTGCGCCGCCGCGTAGGTGAAGGCCAGCAGGCCCAGCGTGCGGCGGATGCGCGCGGGCCACGTCCAGCCCGTCACCAGCCGCACCGGCGTGCACGCCAGCGAGCCCACCAGCACCGCCAGCGCGAAGAGGCCCGTCTGGTTGAGGGCGAACTCGATGCCGTTGGCCCCCAGCTGTCCCTGCGCCCCCTGCACCGCGAGCAGCAGCAGCGGGGAGAGCCCTCCGACGGCGATGGCGGGGTTCAGCCAGGGGAGCTTGGAAGAGGCCATCGTTCAGAAGTCCCGCTTCAGGTCCATGCCGCTGTAGAGGCCGGCCACCGCGTCCGCGTAGCCGTTGAAGGGCAGCGTGGGCCGGCGCGAGGTCTCACCGATGCGGCGCTCCGTGGCCTGGCTCCAGCGCGGGTGATCCACCGCCGGGTTGACGTTGGCGTAGAAGCCGTATTCGCGCTTGTTGGTGATGTTCCACGTCGTGGGCGGCTGCTCGCGCGTGAGCGTGATGCGGACAATGGACTTGATGCCCTTGAAGCCGTACTTCCACGGCACCACCAGCCGCAGCGGGGCGCCGTTCTGCGCGGGCAGCTGCTTGCCGTACAGGCCCGTGGCCAGCAGCGTCAGCGGGTGCCGGGCCTCATCCAGGCGCAGGCCTTCCACGTAGGGCCAGTCGAGCACCGGGCTCTTCTGGCCGGGCAGCTGCTCCGGGTCCTCCAGCGTGGTGAAGGCCACGTACTTCGCGAACGACGTGGGCTGCACGCGGTCCAGCAGCTTGCCCAGGGGCAGGCCCAGCCACGGAATCACCATGGACCAGGCCTCCACGCACCGCATCCGGTAGACGCGCTCCTCCAGCGGGAATGCGGAGATGAGCTGATCCACGTCCACGGTCCACGGCTTGTGGACCTCCCCGTCGATGACGACCGTCCACGGCCGCGTCTTCAACAGGTGCGCGCGGCGGGCCGGGTCGTTCTTGTCCAGGCCCAGCTCGTAGAAGTTGTTGTAGGTGGTGATGTCCTCGTAGGGCGTGCGCGGCTCGTCCGTGCTGAAGAGGCCCTGGGCGGGCGCCACCGGCTGGTCCACCACGCCCGCGTCCGGCACGAAGCCGTCCATGGGACGGGTGCGCTTCATGCCCAGCAGGTACAGCCCGCCGCCCACCACCGCGGCCGTGCCCGCGAACAGGCCCGCGTTCTTGATGAACTCGCGGCGGCGCAGGTAGAGCTTCTCGGGCGTCACTTCGGAGCCGGGGGGCTCGGGAGGGAGCTTGTCGCGCATGACTCCCTCTATAACGCCCCAGCGCCTTTTCCGGTTACCGCCGGGCGTCCTTCACCCGCCACAGCCGCCACCAGGGCGTGCCGGGGGACTGATGGTGCTCCCAGTGGTAGCCGAAGAAGAAGCACGACAGCAGGGCCCACAGGTGGTTGCGAGGCAGCGAGCGCGCGTGGTGCGGCGCCATCCCTTCCGTCTCCGGGCGCCGGTGCGGCAGGTACGTGCCGAAATAGAACAGCTGCACGGTGGCCAGCACCGACGGCAGCACCCAGAAGACCAGGATGCGCGCCTGGGGCACGCCCAGCCACAGCAGCACGTTGAACTTCAGCGCCATGACCGCGATTTGAAGCCACGTCGTGTAGCGGACCATGAAGGCCCCGAACCAGGGCCAGAAGGCCTGCCCCCGGGCCGCGAAGTCCGGGTCGTGCTCGCCGGTGGGGTCCACATGGTGCGCCCGGTGGTTCACCACCAGCCGGCGGTAGGACAGCCCCGCGAAGAGGAAGCAGGCCAGCATCCCCACCGCCGCGTTCACCCGGCGGTTCAAGGACACCGTCCCATGCATGGCGTCATGCCCGGTGATGAAGAGGCCGGTGGACAGCCACATCTGCAGGAGGACGTGCAGCCAGGGGAGCGGTGAGGCCCACGGCAGCGCGGGCCCCGCCAGCAGCCACGCCAGGTGCCCGGCCCACGCGCCCACCACCGCGAGCGCGAGCACGACGCCCCACGGGTCGGGAGGGGCGGGACGGGTGGAGGGCTCGGACGCCATGGCTCCCTTACTGGCCATGCCCCGCCCCCCGCGCATGGGAAAAGCGCGCGGGTGGGACGGAGCGTGGCCGGGACACTACTTCGCCGCGGGCGTGGCCGCCGGGGCGCCGAAGTCCTTCACCAGCGAGTCGGCGGTGACGTAGCGCGGCTCGATGTCCACCGGCACGTTCTTCAGCCGCTCCAGCACCTTCTGCACGGAGGGGCGCACCACGCCCTGCTTCGCGAGCAACGCCTCCGCGGCGGCGCGGTCGCCCTGGGCCTGGAGCGTCATGAGCTGGTTCGTCAGCGACGTGATGGAGGCCTGCATCTTGTCCGGCACCACTTCGAACGTGCCGTCCGCGTTCACCTTCACCGCGCCGGTGTCCAGGAAGTGGTTGAGCTGCAGCGCAATGCCCTTGCCGTGCGCCTCGTCGATGCCGAAGCGGATGGAGCGGAACGCGGACGCGAGGAACGTCGTGTACATGGTCCGCTGCAGGTCCTTGTCCAGCGTGCCCTTGTCCACCAGCCGCTGGAGCGCCCACAGGCCGGAGATGTCCGCCTTGGCTTCTTCAATGGCGCTGGAGGACGCCTGCAGCGCCTGACGCACCGTCGTCTGCTTTCCGGCCACGGTGACGTTGTGGGGCCCCAGGCCGTGCATCAGCTCGTGCATGAGGATGTGCGTGAAGAAGGCGTCGAAGGACACGTCCTTGCGGTCCTTCGCGGGCAGCGCCACCTTCGCGATGGGCAGCAGCACGCGCTGGAACTTGGCCTCCTGGATGTTCTTCAGCATCACGCGCTTGGTGCCCTTCTCCGCCGCCACGCGCTCGTCGTTGGGCAGGTTGAAGGCCGCCGTCTGCACGCCCCGGTTGCCGTCACCGGAGGAGTAGATGCTGTTGATGACGCGGATGGGGGCCAGGGCGCCCAGCTTCGGGTTGCGCAAGGAAGCTTCAATCGGGAGGTTGTTCTCCAGCTCCTGGAGCTCCGCGCTGAACTTCGCCAGCTTCTGCGTCTCCGCGTCGTCGCGCACGCCGATGAAGGCCTCGAACGCGGCCTTGTAGTTGAACCAGCCGTCCTCGTAGACCTCGTAGGGCCCGATGGTGGGCTCCACGCTCGCGTCCAGCTCCATCCACGCGACCTCGCTCGCGTAGTAGTCGTTGGACAGGAACGCCGCCGCGCGCGTCTCCAGGAAGCGCTTCAGCGTGGGCTGCTGGGTGAGCGCCGCCGCCTCACGCAAGAGCTGCGCGGCCATGCCCAGCTCGCCCTGGTACTCCACGCTGTAGGGCACGCTCACGAACTTGCCGTCCGGCCCCTTGCGCAGCGTGGTGAAGAAGCCCGTGGCCGCGTGCTGCTGCGCCTCCGGCAGGCTCTTCACCCAGGCCTCCACCTCCGCCTTGGTGGCGCCGGCGGGATAGAAGTTGCCCTCGTCCGGCTTGGGCGGCACGCCGGGGATGAACGGCTTCGCCTCGTCCAGGCGCGACCAGGGGCCCTTGTTGAGCAGGAACGCGTGCAGCCGCTCCTTGCCCAGGGGCGTGGTGTCCTTCACCAGGTCCAGGAGCAGCGTCTGGTTCCCTGCCCACGCCTGCCCCAGGAAGAGCGGGTCCATGATGCGGGCGGCCTGGAGGACCTTGGCCAGGGCGCGCTTCTCCGCGTCCGGCAGCTTGGACACGTCCACCTTGACGTCCACGGGGGCGAAGCGCGCCGTCATCCGCTTCAGCGTCGGGGCGTCCGGCAGGCGGGCGGGGGCTTCCTGGGCGGGGGCGGCGCTCGACAGGAGCATCGCGCCGAGCAGGGGCAGCAGGGTTCTGGACTTGGGCATGCCCCCTTCCCTACCCCAACCCGCCCCCGCCTCCCAGCAACCGGTGTGGGAGGATTCCCTCTTCTCGACAAGCCGGCGGGCATGGTTATGGGAAGGGCATTGGCGCGTTCCGTCAGCGCCCGGAGGCCTTCATGTCCGCAGAGACCCACCCCCAGCGGGAAACCCATTCATTCCAGGCGGAGATCCAGCAGCTGCTGAGCCTGGTCATCAACTCGCTCTACAGCCATCAGGAGATCTTCCTGCGTGAGCTGGTGTCCAACGCGTCCGACGCGCTGGACAAGCTGCGCTTCCGCTCCATCACGGAGCCGGAGCTGCTCAAGGACGAGCCCGCGCTGGAGCTGAGAATCGTCCCCGACGCCGACAAGGGCACCCTCACCATCGAGGACACCGGCATCGGCATGACGCATGACGAACTGGTGAAGAACCTGGGCACCATCGCGCACTCCGGTTCGCGCGAGTTCCTCCAGGCGCTGGCGCAGAAGGGCAAGAACGACGTGCAGCTCATCGGCCAGTTCGGCGTGGGCTTCTACAGCGCGTACCTGGTGGCGGACCGCGTGGAGGTGGTGAGCCGCGCCGCGGGTGAGACGTCCGCGTGGAAGTGGGCGTCGGAGGCGCACGGCACGTTCACGGTGGAGCCGGCGGAGAAGGCCACGCGTGGCACCGCCATCACGCTGCACCTGAAGGCGGACCAGAAGGAGTTCCTGGACGAGTGGAAGCTGAAGCAGCTCATCACCCAGTACTCGGACTACGTGGGCCACCCCATCAAGCTCCAGGTGACCAAGCACGTGGGCAGCGGGGACACGCAGGCCACGGAGCAGGCGCTGGAGGTGGTGAACAAGGCGAGCGCCCTCTGGCAGCGTCCGAAGAGCGAAATCACGGACGAGCAGTACCAGGAGTTCTACAAGCACCTGACGCACGACTACGACAAGCCGCTGGCGTGGACGCACTTCAAGGCGGACGGCACGCAGCAGTTCACGGGCCTGCTCTTCGTGCCCAGGCACCCGCCGTTCGATTTGAACTCGCAGCAGCAGCGCGGCGTGCGGCTGTTCGTCAAGCGCGTGTTCATCATGGACCGCTGCGAGGACCTGATCCCGCAGTGGCTGCGCTTCGTGCGCGGCGTCATCGACTCGGACGACCTGCCGCTCAACGTGTCGCGTGAGATGTTGCAGGACTCGGCGGTGGTGCGCGCCATCCGCAAGCACGTGGTGAAGAAGTCGCTGGACCTCCTGGAGAAGCTGGCCAAGGACAAGCCGGACGACTACCGCGCGTTCTGGGAGTCCTTCGGCACGGTGGTGAAGGAAGGCCTGACGCTGGAGACGGAGTACCGCGAGAAGCTGGGCGCGCTGGTGCGCTACGAGTCCTCGCGTGAAGAGGGCCTCACGTCGCTGGCGGACTACGTGGGCCGCATGAAGGAGGGCCAGGAGGCCATCTATTACGTCTACGGCGAGAGCCGGAAGGCGGTGGCGGACAGCCCGCACCTGGAGGCGCTGAAGCAGCGCGGCTACGAGGTGCTCTTCATGACGGACCCGGTGGACGAGTGGGCCGCGCAGGGCCTGCGCGAGTTCCAGGGCAAGCCGCTGGTCTCCGCGCTGAACGCGGACCTGAAGCTCCAGTCCACGGAGGAGGAGAAGAAGGCGAAGGAGCAGCAGTCGGAAGGGCTCAAGGGCCTGACGGACAAGATGAAGGACGTGCTGAAGGAGGACGTGCGCGAGGTGCGCGTGTCGGACCGCCTCACGGACTCGCCGGTGTGCCTGGTGGTGTCGGAGGGCGGCACGCCGGCCTACCTGGAGCGCCTGCTCAAGGAGCGCGGCAAGGGGATGCCGCGCATCAAGCGCATCCTGGAGGTCAATCCCAAGCACCCGGTCATCGAGCACCTGCGCGGGCTCCTCGCGAACGACCCGGCCGCGCCGCAGGTGGGCGAGTGGATTGAATTGCTCCACGACCAGGCGCTGCTCACGGAAGGAAGCCCGCTGAGCGACCCGAACCGCTTCGCCCGGCGCATGACGGCGCTGCTCACGCAGGTGGCCACCCAGGTGCCTCCGCCAGCAGCCCCCCCGGCGGCGACGCAGGCGCAGTCCACCTGAGTCAGGGCCCGGCGGAGTTCACGACACGTTCGTGAGCTCCGCCTGCTTCAGGTCCGCGAGCAGCGCTTCCCCGGTCCATGGGCGGCGCTGCCCTCCTTCCGCCTCGCGGATGAGCTCCACGAGCCGTGCGTTCACCGGCGCGGAGACGCCGTGTTGGTGGGCCAACCGGACCACCTCGCCGTTGAGGTAGTCCACCTCTGTCTTTCGGCCCGCGTGCAGGTCGTCCCACATGGACGAGCGCGCCTTCGGGTCGATGGCCAGCATCTTCTTCGCCAGCACACCGAACACCGCGTCCGGCGAGCCCAGCAGCACGGGAATCAACCCCGGCGGCAGCGGCGTCAGCTTCGCGGGCTTCACCCCGGCACGCCCCAGCACCGCCAGCGCCTCGCCCTGCGCGAGCGCCAGGCACCGCCGCCACGCGCGCTGTGACAGCTCCTCCTTCAACGGCAGGTTCGCCAGCGCATTGAGCGCGTTGTTGAGGTTGAACAGCAGCTTCGCCCACTGGACCGCGACGATGTCCGCGTGCTGTTTCAACCCCAGCCCCGCGCGGGTGAAGGCCTCCACGAACGGCGCGAGCACCGCGTGCCGCTCCACCTCCAGCGTGCCCTCCGACCCCGCGTGGAAATGGCCCTGCCCCTGCGCCGCGACGTTGAAGGGCACCATCCCCGTGAGCACCGTGTGGCCCGGCAGCAGACCGCGCAGCACCGCCGCGTTGTGCAGTCCGTTCTGGAAGCTGATGACAATGGCCCCGGGCTTGAGCCGCGGCGCGAGCGTCTGCCCCGCCTCCTCCGTCGCCGCGGACTTCACCGTGACGAGCACCAGGTCCGCCGTGGACAGCGCCTCCGGCCCCGTGTCGATGCGCACGTCCGCCGCGGGCACCTTCAGGTCCGCGCCCTGCCAGTCCGTCAGGTGCAGGCCATGCGCACGCACCTCCGCCACCACCCGCTCGCGGCCGATGAAGCGCACCGTCGCGCCCGTCGCGGCGAGCCGCCCGCCCACGTAACAGCCGATGCTGCCCGCGCCGAAGACGACCACCTCAGGAGTCGAAGCCATGGGCGCGCATTCTGACACGCGCGCTCACGTCGCGGGCCACACCACGACGATGAGCACGTCCCACAGGGCATGGCTCACCCAGGCCGCGGCGGGCGTCCGGCGCCACTCGGCCAGCGCGCCCCAGGCGAGCGACGTGGGCAGCGCGGCCAGGGCCAGCAACGGCTCACCGAAGCCCAGCAGCACCACGCTCGACAGCACCGCCGACCCGGCGACCGCGCCCCACCGGCCCAGCCGGGGACGCAGCGCGCCCTGCACCCACCCGCGCCAGAACAACTCCTCCGCCGGAACGAGCAGCAGCACCAGGGCCAGCGCCGTCCCCAGCGACCCCGTGCCGAACGTCGAATAGACGGATTGCAGCGGCTCGCAGAGCGCGTCGGTGAAGCCGCCGCAGAACGCCCACAGGAAGGCCCTCGCGCCCGCGTACAGCACCACCGCCTGGGCGACACCCCACGCGGCATCCAGCAGCGACAGGGAGGGAGGCGGCCTCCGCCAGGGGCCCATCGCCCGCCACGTCACGGCGAGCCAGACGGCGCAGAAGACGGAAGCGACAGCGAAGAAGCGCGGCGGATGCACGTGCACCAGCGCCGTCCAGGCCAGCACGCCGCCAGCGGCCGCGACCCGCCACACAGGCAGGGCCGCGTCACCAGCTGACGGCGTTCCAACGGGAGAAGCAGTCATCGCGCGCGGCAGCGTACCCCGGCGCGATGGAGGCCGGCGGGCACGTTCACGCATGCACCGCCGGCGGCGAAACGGACCTTCACGACACTACGGGAGGCACGCGCCGCTGCCCGCGCCGTCGCTCACGCACCGGTAGCCCGTGCGGCACGACCCCTGGGTGTTGCCGCTCGACGGCGTGCAGGTCACGAAGCAGTAGGCGGTGACGCCCCGGTCGTTGCTGTAGCACTCCGAACCCGACGGGCAGCTGTCCGTCACGCAGCTCTGGGTGCAGTAGCCGCCCGGGAAGCTGGCGCCGGTGAGGCACTGGCCGCCCGTGCCGCACGCGCCATTGGTGGTGCAGGCCCCACCGATGGTCGTCGTGGGCGTGTGGTCGTCGTCCGACTGGTAGGGCACCAGGGTGAAGCTGATGCCGCTGGTCGTCTTGCCCCGGGTGACCGTCACGGTCTCCACCTGGGTGGTGTCACGCCAGAAGCCCACGCGGTCGCCGTCGTCGAAGTAGTCCCCTTCGCCGGTGTCGTCGATGGACGCCAGCACCAGGTAGTCGCGCGGGGTCATCTTCAGGCTGTAGTTGTACCCACCGGACGCGGGCACAAGGGCGATGCCGTCGTCGTCGACCTGCACCTCGCCCGCCGCGTCCAGGTACGCGAACCCGATGATGGCGTCCTTCGTCTCCGTGGCGCCCACGCGGAACTTCACCAGCACCTGCGCCGTGCCCGCGCCCGACGCGCCGGTCAGGTCGATCTGCGCCACGTAGCTGCCCGGCGCCAGCGAGCCCGGGGTGACGCTCACGTTCAGCGCCGTGGACTTGTACGCGGGGACCGACAGCGAGGTGCTGGAGACGGACACCGCGGAGGCGTTGGTACCGGAGACGGCCACGCTCACCTGCAGCGTGCCGCCGCCGTTGTTGCGCACCGTCAGCGCCTGCGACGACGCGCCGGTGAAGGACAGCTGCGTGGTGGTGATGGCGAGCTTCGGGGGCAGCGACGGGTCCCCGCCGCCCTTGGCGCGCAGCACGGCGGCGTACGCGTCCACCAGGCCCGCGCCGCAGCCCTCGGAGCACTGGCTCGTCGTGTCCGCGGTCTCCTTCAGGATGGCCTCCACGTCCGCCGTCGTGAGCGTGGGGTCCTGCGCCAGCATCAGCGCCACGATGCCCGCCACGTGCGGGGTGGCCATGCTGGTGCCCTGGTACCACTCATAGGAAGGCTGGTTGCTGCTGTTGGGCAGCGTGGACAGCACGCCGTCCGGGTAGCTGTCGCCGTTGCGGTCCTCGCTCGTCTGGCCACCGGCGGCCATCACGTCCACCTGCGTGCCGAAGTTGGAGTAGCTGGCCCGCTTGCCGTTGAAGCGCGTCGCCCCCACGCAGATGACGTTCTGCTGGTTGCACGGGAAGCTGCTGGAGGTGTTGACGTTCTCGTTGCCCGCGGCCACCACGATGATGGACCCGCGCGCGTTGGCCGCGTTGATGGCGGTCTGCATCTCCGTCGACGCGGAACCGTCGCCGCCCAGGCTCATGTTGATGACCCGCGCGGGCGTGGTGTTCGCCCGTACGCCGGGGACGCTGCCGCCGCTGGACCAGGTGATGCCCGCGATGATGTCCGCCAGCGAGCCGCCCTGCGTGCCCAGCACGCGCACCGGCAGGATGTTCCGGCCGGACCAGGTGACACCCGCCACACCCACGCCATTGTTGGACGACGCGCCAATGGTGCCCGCCACGTGCGTGCCGTGGAACGACGAGCCGCCGTTGGGCAGGTCCTTGCCGTTGTCCGTCGGGTCCGTGTCCACGCCATCGCCGTCGCCCGCGTTGGCCAGGCTGGAGATGAGGTCCACGCCCGGCAGCACGCGCGTGTTCAGGTCCGGATGCGACGTGATGCCGGTGTCCACCACCGCCACGACGATGGACTCGCTGCCCGTGCCCAGGTCCCAGGCCGCCGGCAGGTTCATGTTCTTGTAGTGCCACTGCCGCGAATAGAGCGGATCATTCGGCACGGCCAGCGCCCGCACCCGCATGTTGCTCTCCGCGTTCTTCACGCCCTGCACGGCCAGCACCTGGGAGAGCACGCGCACGTGCTCCGCCTGGGTGAGCGCGCGCACGGTGGGCGCGCCGCCGGACATCGCCTGCGGCTGGCTCACCTCGTAGCGCAGCAGGTGCTGCGTATCGCTCAGGAAGGCCTGGTGCACGACGTGGTAGCCCGCGACGCGCGCCTGCGCGACGGCCTCCTCCGCGGACAGGCCCGGCGTGTCGAAGCGGATGATGATCTCTCCTGGCAGCAGCGACGCCTCGTGCGTCAGCGGCTTGGACGGGATGCCCGTGCGCCACACGCCCCGCGCCGCCAGGGCCTTGGAGACCTTCTGGGACAGGTTCTTCGCACCCGGCAGGGAGAAGAACGCATCCAGCGACGACCCGTCGTTCGCGGCGGCGGAGCCGGCCTGGAACGGCTGCAGGGCTCCCGAGATGGTCCCCTTCAGCGTATCGGTGGTGTCGTCATCATCGTCTTTGTTGTCGCCGGGACAGGCCGCGAGACCGAGCAATCCCAGGAGGGCGAGGCGGCGGAGCATGAACGGATTCCTTGGAAGAACGAGTGAGAGCGTCCGACCCTAGGTCCGCTGCGGGCAACGCGTCCAGCCGGCAGGAGCCCGACTGGCCGGCCACCCTCCCTCCGCGATTTCGCCCTCACGCAAGGTGTTGTCTGGAAGGCAACGCGCTGCTTCGCGGGCAACAGGGAGGACTATCTCCCCAGGTCCTGCAACACCGCCTCCGCCGCGCGGCGCCCCGACGCGAGCGCTCCGTCGATGGATGCGTTCTCGCGGTGGTCTCCGCACACGTAGAGCCCCGCGGCCAGCCGCACGGGCCGGTGCGGTTCCACCAACGCGGACGGAGGCTGCGCGGGCAGGGCGTCCGGAATGACATACGTGCGCAGGTGCCGCCACGCGGACACCGCCGCGCCGAACCACTCCGTGAGCTGCGCGCGCACGCGCGCCTCCAGTGAGTCCGCGCCGCCCGGGTCGTCCACCACCGACACGGACACCAGCGCCTGACCCTGGGGTGCGTACGCGGCGGACACCTCGCTCATCACCGCCACGTTGTTCACAGGTCCGCGCCCCTCTCCGTCGAGCACGAGCCACGGCCCCTCCACCGGCGGCTCCGGCGCGGCGAAGTACAGGCACGTCACGCGGTTCATCCGGGGCGCGGGCATGCCCACGAGCAGCGACGCCGCATTGCCTGGATCCGTCGCCACCACCACTGCGTCGGCGTGCAGCAGCTCCCTGCCCGGCAGGCGCACGCGGTGACCCCATACCTCCTCCACGCTCACGCGCATCCGCAGCGCGCCCGACGGCAGCTTCGCCGCCAGCTGTTCGGGGATGGCGCCCATCCCCTGCGCGGGCACGGCCGCATAGCCCGTCGCGAACATCCGGAACACGAACTCCAGCATCCGGCTGGACGTCGTCAGCCCCCGCTCCAGGAAGATGCCGCCCAGGAAGGGCGTGAAGAACGCTTCGAGCATCTCCTCGGAGAAGCCCAGGTCGAGCAGGAAGCGCCGCGACTCCTGCTGGGGCCGCTGCCACAAGTCCCCCAGCTCACCGGACGTGGCGTGCTGCCGCAGCTCCAACACGCGCAGCTTGTCCGCCAGGCCTCCCGGTGCATCGAACAGATGCGACACCGCCGTGACGGGATGCCGCAGCGGGTCCGTCAGCGTGTGCAGCCGCCCACCCCGCCATACCTTCGCGCCGGGGATGAAGCGTTGGAGCGACAGGGCCTTCAGGTCCAGCACCCGCCGTCCTTCCGGGTAGGCGGTGAGGTACACCTGGAAGCCCCGGTCCAGCAGGAACCCTTCGTGCGAGTCGGTGCGCACTCTGCCGCCCGGTGCGTCCCCTGCTTCCAGCACGTGCGCGTCCACGCGCGACTCGAGCAGCGCCGTCGCGCACGCCAGGCCCGCGAGCCCCCCACCCACCACGATGACCCCGGGCCGCTTCGCCATGGTCCGCCTCCCGTCCGAGCGTGCGGACCCTGGCTTGATAACGCCAAGACGTGCAAGCGAGACTCTGGTTCGGTTGCGGGCATCCGACAGTTACGGCAAAGGTTGCCGTGTGCACGGTGCTCCAGGCACACCCACGCAGGCATCCGCCTGCGTGCCCTTTGGAGAGAAAGAGCAGGCGTTCCCCCATGTTGATCGTGATGCGCCCAGACGCGACGGCCCAGGACATCGAGCGAGTGAACGATGAGATCCGCCGCCGTGGCTGGCATCCGCACGCGATTGCAGGGGGCTCCCGCACCGCCATCGGCATCACCGGCAACCCGGGCGCGGTGGAGCCGGAGCCCTTCCGCGTGCTCCCTGGCGTCGCGGACGCGGTCGCCATCTCCCAGCCGTTCAAGCTGGTCAGCCGCGAGGTGAAGCCGGAGGACAGCCTGGTGCGCGTGGGTGACCTCACGCTCGGCGGCGCCGCCATCCACGTCATCGCCGGCCCCTGCTCCGTGGAGTCGCGCGAGCAGATCATCTCCACCGCGCAGGCCGTGAAGCAGGCGGGCGCCACCATGCTGCGCGGCGGCGCGTTCAAGCCGCGCACCAGCCCCTATGAGTTCCAGGGCCTCAAGGGCGACGGCCTCGCGCTGCTCGCGGAGGCGCGCAAGGAGACGGGCCTGCTGGTGACGACGGAGGTGAAGGACACGGCGACGCTGGACTCCGTCGCGCAGCACACCGACATCCTCCAGGTGGGCGCGCGCAACATGCAGAACTTCAGCCTGCTGGAGGCGGTGGGCGAGACGCGCAAGCCCGTCCTGCTCAAGCGCGGCATCAGCGCCACCATCAAGGAGCTGTTGATGGCGGCCGAGTACATCGTCGCGCGCGGCAACACCCAGGTCATCCTCTGCGAGCGGGGCATCCGCACGTTCGAGAACATGACCCGCAACACGTTGGATTTGAACGCGGTGCCCATGCTCAAGGCGCTCACGCACCTGCCGGTGTTCGTGGACCCGTCGCACGGCATCGGCGTGCGCAAGGCCGTCCCCGCGATGATGCGGGCCGCGGTCGCCGCCGGCGCGGATGGCCTCATCGTGGAGGTGCACCCGGATCCGCCGCGCGCCAGGTCGGACGGCTTCCAGTCGCTGGACTTCTCCGAGTTCGAGAAGGCCATGGGTGAAGTGCGGGCCATCGCCCAGGCGATGGGACGCGAAACGGTCAGGCTGGGATAGGCCATGACCCTCAAGGAAGCGCTGGGCAAGGTCGTGAGCCGGCGCGACCTCTCCCGCGAGGAGATGGCCTCCGTCATGGGCCAGATGCTCGCGGGCGAGGCATCCGCCGCGCAGATTGGTGCGCTGGCGGCCGCGCTGCGCATGAAGGGAGAGACCGAGGACGAGATCCTCGGCGCGGCGGAGGCCATGCGGGCCTGCGCGGCGAAGATTGCTCCCGTGGCGGAGGTGGTGCTCGACACCTGCGGTACGGGGGGGGATGGAGCGCACACCTTCAACATCTCCACCGCGGTGGCCTTCGTGGCCGCCGGGGCGGGGGCGACGGTGGCCAAGCACGGCAACCGCGCGGTCTCCAGCCGCTGCGGCAGCGCGGACGTGCTGGCGGCGCTGGGCGTGTCCATGGAGCGGGCGCACGCGCAGGTGGCGCGCGACATCGACGAGCACGGGGTGGGCTTCCTCTTCGCGCCTTCGCACCACAGTGCCCTGAGGCACGTGGCGCAGGCGCGCAGGGACCTGGGCTTCCACAGCGTGTTCAACCTGCTGGGGCCGCTGACGAACCCCGCGGGGGCGCGCTACCAGCTGCTGGGCACGTTCGACCGGCAGCGCGTGGAGCAGACCGCGCGGGTGCTGGGGCGGCTGGGCAGCCGGCGCGCCTGGGTGGTGCACGGGCACGACGGGCTGGACGAGATTTCGCCATGCGCGCCCACGGAGGTCGCGGAGTTGTGCGCGGACGGCACCGTGCGCCGCTTCACCGTGACGCCGGCGGACGCGGGCCTGGCGATGGTGCCGCGTGAGTCCATCGCGGGAGGCGACGCGGAGGAGAACGCGAAGCGCCTGCGCGCGCTGCTCGCGGGAGAGCGCGACGGCGTGCGCACGGCGGTGCTGCTCAACGCGGCCGCCGCGCTGCTCATCGTGGGGCTGGTGGACACCCTGAAGGAGGGCGTGAAGCGGGCAGAGCACGCCATCGACTCCGGGGCCGCCGAACGCAAGCTCGCGGCACTCATCCAGAAGGCCGCGGCATGACGACCACCTCTTCGGCCGCGAAGCCCGTGGAATCACCGGGCACACTGGACGTCATCATGGCGCGCAAGCGCCGGGAGCTGGGCACCCGCCCTCCTCCCACGCATGGCGCGCATCCCCCGACGCGGGACTTCGCCCAGGCGCTGGTGCGCCGCGTGCCCGGACATCCGGTCAACGTCATCGCGGAGGTGAAGCGCAAGAGCCCCTCGGGCGGCGCCTTCCCGCATGCGGACGTGGTCGCGGTGGCCCGCTCCTATGAAGCCGCCGGCGCCTGCGCCATCAGCGTGCTCACGGACGGGCCGGACTTCGGCGGCAGCCTGGAGGACCTGGTCGCGGTCCGCGCCGCCGTCTCCATCCCCGTGCTGCGCAAGGACTTCCTCGTCGCCGCCAGCGAGGTGGAGGAGAGCGCGGCCTGGGGCGCGGACGCGGTGCTGCTCATCGCGGACGCGCTCGGAGACACGGAGCTCCGGGAGATGATCGCCGCCGCGAAGCAGGTGCGCGTGGCCGCGCTCGTGGAGGCCCACACGGAGGCGCACGCCGAACGCGCGCTCGCCGCGGGCGCGAGCATCATCGGCCTCAACAACCGCAACCTCGCCACGCTGAAGACGGACACCGGCACGGCGCTCCGGGTGATGCCCACGCTGCGCTCCCGGTCCACCGCCCTGGTCGCGGAGAGCGGCCTCAAGCACCTGGCGGACCTCACCGCCGCGCGCGACGCGGGCGCCAACGCCGTGCTCGTGGGCGAGTCCCTCCTGCGCGACGCGGACCCCGGCCGGGCCCTGCGCCGGCTGCTCGGCCTGGAAGGCGGCGGGACATGAAGGTCCTGGTGAAGGTCTGCGGCGTGACGCGCGTCGAGGACGCCCAGGGCGTCTGGGCGGCGGGCGTGGACGCGATGGGACTCAACTTCCATCCGGGCTCTCCCCGCTTCGTGGACCTGGCCAGGGCGGCGAGCATCGCGCGCACGAGGCCCCCGCTGGCCTCGATGGTGGGCGTCTTCGTCAACGCGAAGCCGGAGGACATCCGGGTGCGCGTGCGCGAGTGCGGCCTCACCGCCGTGCAGCTCCACGGCGACGAGTCCCCCGAGGACTGCTCCGGCTACGGCGTGCCCGTCATCAAGGCGCTGCGCGTGCGCGGGCCGGACGACGTGGCGAAGGCCCGAAGCTACGTGGGCGTGGGCGACGTGGCGGGGCTGCTCCTGGATGGCGCGGCCCCGGGCTACGGCGGCGGCGGCGTCACCTTCGACTGGTCGCTGGTGAAGCAGCTGTCGGACTGCGGCCTGCCGGTGCTGGTGGCGGGCGGCCTCAAGCCTTCCAACGTGGCCGAGGCCGTGAGGGCCACCCGGCCCTACGGTGTGGACGTGGCCAGCGGAGTCGAATCCTCCCCTGGCATCAAGGACCTGGACGCGGTGCGCGCCTTCGTGCGCACGGTCCAGTCCCTCAACCCCTGAGGAGTCGTGCCATGACGACGGACACTGCCGTGGGCCGCTTCGGCCGTTACGGCGGACGCTATGTGCCGGAGACCCTGGTCCCGGCGCTGCTGGAGCTGGAAGAGGCCTACGCGAAGGCGCAGCAGGACGCGTCCTTCGGCGAGGAGGTCACCCGCGTGCTGCGCGAATACGTGGGCCGTCCCACCACGCTGACGCCCGCGCACCGCCTCACGGAGGCGTGGGGTGGCGCGCAGGTGTGGCTCAAGCGCGAGGACCTGGCGCACACGGGCGCGCACAAAATCAACAACACCGTGGGCCAGGTGCTGCTCGCCCGGCGCATGGGCAAGAAGCGCATCATCGCGGAGACGGGCGCGGGCCAGCACGGCGTGGCCACCGCCACCGCGTGCGCGCTCTTCGGCCTGCCCTGCGAAGTCTTCATGGGCGCGCTGGACGTGGAGCGCCAGGCGCTCAACGTCTTCCGCATGCGCGCGCTGGGCGCGGTGGTGCGGCCGGTGGAGTCGGGCTCGCGCACGCTCAAGGACGCGATGAACGAAGCCATGCGCGTCTGGGTGTCGCAGGTGCAGGACACCTACTACGTCATCGGCAGCGCGGCGGGCCCGCACCCCTACCCCACCATCGTGCGCGACTTCCAATCCGTCATCGGCCGGGAGATTCGCGCCCAGACGCTGGCCACGATGGGCCGGCTGCCGGACGCCATCATCGCGTGCGTGGGCGGCGGCTCGAACGCCATCGGCGCGCTGCACCCCTTCATCCCGGACACGGCGGTGCGGCTCGTCGGCGTGGAGGCCGCGGGCCACGGCCTGGACTCCGGCCAGCACGGCGCGTCGCTGACGCTGGGCACGGAGGGCGTGCTGCACGGCTCGCGCTCGCTGGTGCTCCAGGACGAGCACGGCCAGATTCAAGAGGCGCACAGCATCTCCGCCGGCCTGGACTACCCGGGCGTGGGACCGGAGCTGGCGCACCTGGCGAAGACGGGACGCATGGAGGTGCGCACCGCGACGGACGACGACGCGCTCACCGCCTTCTACGAGGTCGCGCGCACGGAGGGCATCCTCCCCGCGCTGGAGACGTCGCACGCGTTCGCGGCGGCGCGCTCGCTGGCCCGCGATATGGGCAAGGGCAAGCACCTGGTCATCAACTGCTCGGGCCGGGGTGACAAGGACGTCGCGACCATCTCGGCGCGCGGCGTGCCACCGGCCACGGGGGTGAAGTCATGAGCACGGAGCTGGGCAAGGCGTTCGCGAAGGCGAAGGCCCGGGGAGAAGGCGCGCTGGTGGCGTACGCGATGGCGGGCGACCCGGACCTGCCGAAGTCCGTGGACGTCTTCGCCGCGATGGTGGAGGGCGGCGCGGACGTGCTGGAGATTGGCGTGGCGTTCAGCGACCCCATCGCGGACGGCCCTGTCATCCAGGCCGCGTCGGAGCGGGCGCTGAAGGCCGGAGCCACCCTGCGCCGCGTGCTGGATGAAGTGGTGCCGGAGGTGCGCCGCCGCTGCCCGGAGACGCCGCTGGTCATCATGACCTACGTCAACGTGGTGATGGCCATGGGCGAGGAGCGCTACGCGAAGCTCGCGCGAGAGCGGGGCATCTCCGGCACCATCCTCCCGGACCTGCCGCCGGAAGAGAGCGCGGGCATCCGCGCCGCGTTCGACAAGGAGGGCGTGGACCTGGTGCCCCTGTGCGCGCCCACCACGCCGCCCGCGCGCGCGGAGGCCATCGCGAAGGACGCGCGAGGCTTCGTCTATTGCGTGTCCGTGGCGGGCGTCACCGGCATGCGCGCGGAGCTGCCGCCGGACCTGTCGCAGCGGCTGGACCTGGTGAAGCGCGCCGCGTCCGTACCGGTGGTGGCGGGCTTCGGCATCTCCAACGCGGACACGGCCCGGCCGTTGGTGGCCCACGCGGACGGCGTCGTGGTGGGCAGCGCGCTGGTGAAGGCCGCCCACTCGGACGGCCCTGCCGCCGCGAAGCAACTCTGCGCGGACATCAAGCGCGGCCTGAAGCGCTAAGGTCCCTCTCCACGCGCCGGCACATCGCCGGCGCCAGGAGACCGGACATGCACACCCCGCCCATCCTGGGGCCCACCCTCGAAACGCCGCGCCTCATCCTGCGTCCGCCCACGCTCCAGGACCTGGAGGGCTTCGTGGCCATGATGGCGGACGAGGAGACCGCGCGGTACATCGGCGGCCTCCAGCCCCGCTCCAACGTGTGGCGCGCCGTCTGCGCCATGGCCGGCTCCTGGGTGCTCCAGGGCTTCGCCATGTTCTCCGTGTTCGAGAAGTCCACCGGCAAGTGGGTGGGCCGGCTCGGGCCCTGGCAGCCCGCGGAGTGGCCGGGCCCGGAGGTCGGCTGGGGCCTGTCTCGCGACGCGTGGGGCAAGGGCTACGCGACGGAGGGCGCGGCGGCCACCATCGACTGGGCCTTCGACCACCTTGGCTGGACGGAGGTCATCCACTCCATCTCCCCACCGAACGAGCCGTCGAAGCAGGTGGCCCGCCGCCTGGGTTCGCGCTTCCTGCGCATGGGCATGCTGCCGGCGCCCTACAACGACCATGCGGTGGAGATCTGGGGCCAGAGCCGTGAGGATTGGCGGACACGCAAGCGGTAGCGCGTGCACTTTTCCCTCCCGTCCCGGCACGGGCTGACACAGATTGGCGCCATGAACGCACGCGCCCCCCAGGTGGTCCTCGTCCGTCACGGTGAGACGGAGTGGAGCCGCAGCAGCCAGCACACCGGCCGCACGGACCTGCCGCTGCTGGAAGAGGGCCGCCAGATGGCGGAGCGGCTGCGCGCGCCTCTGGGCAAGTGGCGCTTCGCCGCCGTGTGGACCAGCCCGCTGACGCGCGCGCTGGAGACGTGCGTGCTCGCGGGCTACGGCGACGTGGCCCAGAAGAAGAACGACCTGATGGAGCTCGACTACGGCGACTACGAGGGCCGCACCGGCGCGGACATCCGCACCACGCGCCCGGACTGGACGCTGTGGAAGGACGGCGTGCCCAACGGAGAGACGCTGGAGGAGGTGGGCGCCCGGGCCGACCGCATCATCGCGGAGGCGCGAGCCCTCCAGGACGACGTGCTCCTCTTCTCGCACGGACACATGCTGCGCATCCTCGCCGCGCGCTGGCTGGGCCTGCCCCCGGACGGAGGCAGGCTCTTCCACCTGGGCACCGCGTCCGTCAGCGTGCTGGGCTCCGAGGCCGGCGGCAAGCAGCCGGTCCTCGTGAGCTGGAACGACACCACGCACCTGAAGGACTGACGGAGCGCTACAGCTTCCCCTCCAGGAAGTTGCGCACCAGCGACGGGCCCTCCGGCGTCAGCACGCTCTCCGGATGGAACTGCAGGCCCACCACCGGCCGCGTGCGGTGGCGCAGCGCCATCACCAGTCCGTCCTGGCTCCACGCCGTGGCCTCCAGCTCCGCGGGCATGGACTCCGCCGCCACCACCAGCGAGTGGTAGCGCGCCGCCTGGAAGCCCTGCCGCACGCCGGTGAAGACGCCGGTGCCCTCGTGACGGATGTGCGCCGCCTTGCCGTGCACGGGCTCCGGCGCGCGCACCACCTGCCCGCCGAACGCAGCACCAATGGACTGGTGTCCCAGGCACACGCCCAGCACCGGCACGCGAGACTGGGAGATGGCCGCCACGCTCACCCCGGCCTCGTGCGGCGTGCACGGCCCCGGAGACACCACCAGGTGGGACGCGCCCGACGCCGCGATGCCCGCGACATCCAGCGCGTCGTTGCGCACCACCTTCACCTCCGCGCCCAGCGTGTAGAGCAGCTGCACCAGGTTGAAGGTGAACGAGTCGTAGTTGTCGATGACGAGGATCACCGCCCACCTCCTTCGCGAGCCAGGCGCAGCGCGGCGGCCATGGCGCCCGCCTTCGCCTCCGTCTCGTCTGCTTCCTTCATGGGGTCCGAGTCCGCCACCAGCCCCGCCCCGGCGGTCCACATCGTGCGGTCGCCATCCACGAAGAAGGTGCGCAGCGCGATGGCCACGTCCAGCGTGCCGCAGAAGGACAGGTAGCCCACCGCGCCGGCATAGGGCCCGCGCCGCATGGGCTCCAGCTCGTCAATGATCTGCATGGCGCGGATCTTCGGTGCGCCCGACACGGTGCCAGCGGGGAAGGTGCTCGCCAGCGCGTCCAGCGCGTCGAAGCGCGTGGTGTCCAGCTTGCCGCGCACCTGGGACACGATGTGCATCACGTGGCTGTAGCGCTCGATGATCATCAGGTCCTCGATGCGCACCGTGCCCGGCGCCGCCACGCGGCCCACGTCGTTGCGCCCCAGGTCCACCAGCATGATGTGCTCGGCGCGCTCCTTCTCGTCCGCGAGCAACTCCTTCTCCAGCGCCTGATCCTCGGCCTCGGAGCCACCCCGGCGGCGCGTGCCCGCGATGGGCCGCACCACCACGTCCCCATCGCGCACCTGCACCAGCAGCTCCGGTGACGCGCCCACCAGCGCGCGGGCCTCGCCCAGGTCCACCAGGAACAGGTACGGAGACGGGTTCACGCGCCGCAGCGCCCGGTAGAGCGACAGCGGCGGGATGGCGCCCTTCGCCTCGAACCTGCGCGCGAGCACCGCCTGGAAGCAGTCGCCCGCGCGCACGTACTCCTTCACCTTGTCCACCGCCCGGGCATAGCCCTCGCGGTCCCAGCACGCGACGGGGGCCGGCGCGTTCTTCTGCGCGGGGACGGCGGCGTAGGCCTCCTGCGGCAGCGGCCGGCGCAGCTTCTCCGCCATTGCCTCCGCGCGCGCCTCCGCGTCCTTCAGCGCCGCCGCCACGCTGCCGTGCAGCGAGGGCCGCGCGATGGCGATGGCCTTGAGCGTCTGGGTGCGCGTGTCGTGGGTGACGAAGTCCTCCGCGATGAGCCACTCGGAGTCCGGGAAGCCCGTGTCGCGCGGGTGGCGGTCCGGCACGCTCGGCTCGAACCACGACGTGGCGTTGTAGCCCAGGTAGCCCACGAGCCCGCCCAGGAAGGGCGCCTCGCCCGGCAGCGTCGCCACGGACAGCTCGCGCCACAGCGTGCGCAGCACCTCCAGCGGCCGTCCCTCGCGGCGCTCCTCATGCGAGCCACGCCACAACGTGAGCCCGTCCCGGTCCAGCCGCACGCGGCCCGCCGGGTTCACGCCCACGTGGCTGTAGCGCCCGAAGCGCTCGCCGCCGTAGCACGACTCGAGGATGAAGCCGCGGCTTCCACCGCCCAGCTTCAGGTATGCCGACAGCGGTGTATCCAGGTCCGCCGGCAACTCCACCGACACCGGCACCGCCTGACCTGCTTCCGCGCGCTGCCGGTAGGCTGCCTTCCGCTCCTGCGCATCCATGGTCGATTGCCCTGACCCCCTCTTCCTTCACCCGGAGGGGCTCCCGGGTGCCCGGCCTTCCGGGCCCTGCACCTACGGCTTCGCGACGGGCTTCGCCTGAGCGAACACGCCGTCCTTCCACTGATAGACCTCGCGCTCCGTAACCTTCCGCGGCTTGCCTTCTTCCTCTTCCTCGACGCTCGTGCGGACCACCAGCGCCCGCTTCGCGGCTGCCTGGAAGGAGACCTTGAAGGTGCTCTCGTTCGGGGGATCCATCAGCCCGCCCAACTCCAGCGCCAGCTTCGCCTTGCCGAGCACCCCCGGCTTCCCATTCGACCCGGTGTAGCTCACATAGGACGTGACGAAGTCGCCACACCGCTCCGGCGCGGAGTCCAGTTGCAGCAGCGTCACGCCCGCCTCCTTCGCGGGGACCAGCTTCACCGTCACCGGGCCGCCGCGCCCTCCGCCGTAGTCCGTGGACGCGACCGCCACGTCCACGCTGCTCACCCGGCGAGGCGGCTTCACGTTCGGCTCCAGCACGCGCACGCGCGCCTTGAACTCGTTGCTCATCACCACCGTGGCCACTTCCATCTCGCCGTCCCCGTCCAGGTCGGCCTCGAAGCGGAACGGCGTGAGCGTGTTGCCGAAGACCCAACCCGTGACAGGAGCCGCGCCTGGAGCCGCCTTCGCGTCCACGACGGCCACCTGATACCAGGTGTTGATGTACTCGCCGACCGTCGCGCGGGCCCCCGCCTTCAGCACACGCACGGGCGTGCCCAGCATCAGCGTCCGCACCACGCCCGCGTCCGCCGCCGCGCTCGCGCGCAGGTTCGCCTCGTCCACGCCCAGGTAGAGCGTCTGGCCCGCAGTGAAGGCCGTGAACGAGAAGCCCTCTGGATCCGGCGCGCTCTCTTCCGTGAACGGGGAGCTGTATTCGAGCACCGCGTCCGAAGCCGGGGAGGACCGGGCCAGGGTGAGGGACAGGAGGAGCGCGGGCGTCAGCATCACGAAAGGGTCCGGAAGTGAGGGTTCCCGGGTTTATCCCCTGTCCCCGCCCACCATCCAAGGGGCCCTCCGGTCCCTGGCTTCGTCGTTTGGAGCGCAAGCAAGGTGAGGACGGACGCCCGCCCCCTTGTCAGCGGAGCACGCTGGAGGGTCCGGCCGTGGGTGGCCCCTGCTCCAAGGCCTCGTTACCTCTAGAGGACCGTGGCCACCGCGACCCACCAGGAACGAACGCCGCTGGTTTCCGTGACGCCGCTGGGCCTGTATTGCCAGGCAGGGAACTTCTACATCGACCCCTGGCGTCCGGTGGAGCGGGCGCTCGTCACGCACGCGCACGGCGACCACGCCCGGAGCGGGAGCAAACGCTATCTGGGGGCAGCCGCTGGCCGGGGCCTCCTGCAACGCCGCCTGGGAGCGGACGCGGTCATCGACACGCTGGAGTACGGCGAGAAGCTGACCGTGGGCGACACCACCGTGAGCTTCCACCCGGCGGGCCATGTGCTGGGCAGCGCGCAGATCCGCGTGGAGCACCGGGGTGAGGTGTGGATCATCTCCGGCGACTACAAGCGAATGCCGGACCCCACGTGCGCGCCCTTCGAAGTGGTGCGCTGCCACACCTTCATCACCGAGGCGACGTTCGGCCTGCCCATCTACCGCTGGGATGAGACGAGCCTCGTGGCCCAGGACATCCTGCGCTGGTGGGACGCGAACCGCGAGGCGGGCCGCTCCGCGGTGCTGTTCTGCTACGCGCTGGGCAAGGCGCAGCGGCTGTTGGCGGAGCTGGGGAAACTCACGGACCGGCCGGCCTATGTGCACGGCGCGGTGAACGGGCTCGTCACCGCGTACCGCGAGGCGGGCATCGCCATGTTGCCCACGCAGATGGTGTCGGAGACGGAGAAGGGCACGTCCTTCGCGGGCGCGCTGGTGCTGGCGCCGCCGAGCGCGGCCGGCTCCACGTGGATGCGCCGCTTCGGTGAAGCGGAGACGGGCTTCGCGTCGGGGTGGATGCGCGTGCGCGGCAACCGGCGCCGTCGTGGCTACGACCGGGGCTTCGTGCTCTCCGACCACGCGGACTGGCCGGACCTCTTGCGCACGGTGGCGGACACGCAGGCGGAGAAGGTGCTCGTCACGCACGGCTACACCGACCCCTTGTCTCACTACCTGCGGGAGCGGGGCGTGGATGCCTCGCCGCTCGCGACGCCCTTCGAAGGCGAAGCGGAGGACTGACGCGTGCGAGCCCTGGCCGACCTCTACGACACGCTCGACCAGACGACCTCCACCAACGCGAAGGTGGAGGCGATGGCGCGCTACTTCCGGACGGCGCCGCCGGAGGACGCCGCCTGGGGCCTGTTCTTCCTCACGGGTCAGAAGCTCAAGCGGCTGCTCACGTCGAAGCTCTTGGCGGGCTGGACGATGGAGCTGACGGGCGTCCCGGACTGGCTCTTCGACGAGGTCTACGCGTCGGTGGGCGACCTGGCGGAGGTGATTGCCCTGCTGCTCGACGGAGCGAACCTCCCGCCCGAGCACGCCGAGGAGCTCCCCCTCTCGCGCTGGTTGGAAGAGCGCCTGTTGCCCCTGCGGGGGCTGGACGCGGCGGAGCAGCGAGAGCGCGTGGTGGGCTGGTGGAAGTCCATGCCCCGCCGCGAGCTGTTCCTCCTCAACAAGATGCTCACAGGCGAGCTGCGCGTGGGCGTGTCCAACACGCTGGTGGTGCGAGCCATCGCGCAGGTCACCGGCCTGCCACCGCCCAGCGTGGCGCACCGGCTGATGGGCACGTGGACGCCGACGAAGGCCTTCTTCGAACAGCTCGTGGCGCCGGACGTATCGGACGGGCACGTGTCGCGCCCGTATCCCTACTACCTCGCGTCGCCGCTGGAGCAGCCGGCGGAGTCGCTGGGTGAATTGAGCGACTGGCTCGTCGAATGGAAGTGGGACGGCATCCGGGGCCAGCTCATCCGGAGGCAGGGCGACGTGTTCCTCTGGAGCCGGGGCGAGGAGCTGATCACCGAACGCTTCCCCGAAATCACCGAGGCCGCGCGGGCCCTGCCCGAAGGCACGGTGCTCGACGGCGAGGTGATGGCCTACGAGGATGGAGTCCCCCTGCCCTTCGCCCGGCTCCAGCGCCGCATTGGCAGACAGAAGCTCACGCCCAAGGTGCTCGCGGAGGCCCCCGCCGCGTTCGTCGTCTACGACCTGCTGGAGCAGGACGGAAAGGACCTGCGCGAACTGCCCCTGCGCGAGCGCCGCGCGAGGCTGGAGGCCCTGCTCAAGGACCACCCGCGCTTCCCCATCTCCCCCACGGTGACGGCCTCTTCCTGGGAGGCGCTGGCGGAGCTGCGCAAGGAGTCCCGCGCACGCAACGTCGAAGGCCTGATGATCAAGCGCCTGGACTCGGTGTACCAGACGGGGCGCAAGCGCGGCGATTGGTGGAAGTGGAAGATCGACCCGTACACCGTGGACGCGGTGCTGCTCTACGCGCATCCAGGCCACGGCCGGCGCTCATCGCTCTACACGGACTACACCTTCGCGGTGTGGAACGGCGAGGACCTGCTGCCGGTGACGAAGGCGTACTCGGGCCTCACCGATGAGGAGATTGGCAAGCTGGACCGGTGGATCCGCGCGCACACGCGGGAGAAGTTCGGCCCGGTGCGCTCGGTGGATCCGGAGCAGGTGTTCGAGCTGCACTTCGAAGCCATCGCCCCGTCCCCGCGCCACAAGTCGGGCATCGCCCTGCGCTTCCCACGCATCGCCCGTTGGCGCGCGGACAAGACGGCGCGTGACGCGGACACGCTCGACTCACTGAAGGGGCTGCTGCATGCAGCCCACTAGGCCCCGCCGCAATCGCATGCGCGGCAAGCACGCGCCGGAAAGGCAGGCCGAATCACCGAAGCCCGCAAGGACTCGCGCGAAGCGTCCGGCGCCCCGGAGCCCATCCCCATACAAGGGCACGCCGCTGGCTCAACTCCGCCAGTGGTTCGCCGCCAAGGGCTGGACGCCCTACGCCTTCCAGGAAGAAGCCTGGGCCGCCTACGCAAGAGGAGACAGCGGCCTCATCCACGTGCCCACCGGCGCGGGAAAGACCTACGCGGCCTACCTCGGCCCGCTGGCGGACGTGGCGGAGCGCAACCAGCAGGGCCTTCAAATCCTCTACCTCACGCCATTGCGAGCGGTATCGCGTGACGTGGGGCAGGCCCTGCGCGAACCGCTGATGGCCTTGGACGCGGATCTGGAGGTGGAGAGCCGCACGGGCGACACGTCCTCCTCCGTGCGCCAACGTCAGCGCGAACGTCTGCCCCAGGTGCTCATCACCACGCCGGAATCCCTCTCACTCCTCCTGACGCAGGAGCAGGCCGCGGAGAACTTCGCCTCACTGCGCGCCGTCATCGTGGACGAGTGGCACGAACTCCTCGCCTCCAAACGAGGCACCCAGGTGGAACTCGCCCTGGCCCGCCTGCGCCACTTCGCACCGGGCCTGCGCATCTGGGCACTGTCCGCCACGCTCGCCAACCTGGAGGAGGCCGCGCGCACCGTCGTGGGCACGGACCGCGAGCCCACGCTGGTGAGCGCGGACCTGCAGCGCCCGGTGGACGTGGAGACGCTGTTGCCAGAAGAGGTGGACACCTTCCCGTGGGCCGGGCACCTGGGCTTCTCCATGTTGCCGCGCGTGGCGGACTGGCTGGACCCCACACAGTCCACGCTCCTCTTCACCAACACCCGCTCACAAGCGGAGCGCTGGTTCGAAGGCCTGCGCTTCCTGCGCCCTGAATGGGAGCACCTGCTCGCGCTGCATCACGGCTCCATCGACCGCGAGGAGCGCGAGCGCGTGGAGGGAGGCCTCAAGGACGGAAGCCTGCGCCTCGTCGTGTGCACGTCCTCGCTGGACCTGGGCGTGGACTTCGGCCCGGTGGAGCGCGTCATCCAGATAGGAAGTCCCAAGGGCATCGGCCGAACGCTCCAGCGCGCGGGCCGCAGCGCGCACCGCCCCGGAGCCACGTGCCGCATCCTCTTCGTCCCCACGCACGCGCTCGAACTGGTGGAGATGGCCGCCGCCCGCGACGCCATCGCGCACCGCGAAGTGGAGCCGCGCACGCCCCTGTCCAAGCCGCTCGACGTGCTGGCCCAGCACCTGGTGACGTGCGCATTGGGAGGAGGCTTCACCCGCGAAGCCCTGCGTGATGAGGTCCGCACCGCGACGAGCTACGCGTCCCTCACCGACGAGGAGTTCGACTGGGCCCTCACCCTGGTGCGCGAGGGAGGCCCCACGCTGCGCGCCTACCCGGAGTTCCGCCGCGTGGTGGAGGTGGACGGCCGCTTCCGCGTGCCCGACGTGCGCCTCGCCCGGCTGCACCGGCTCAACATCGGCACCATCACGTCGGACGCGTCCGTGCAGCTGCGCTACTGGAGCGGCGGCACCCTGGGCACGGTGGAGGAGTCCTACGTCAGCCGCCTGAAACCCGGAGACACCTTCCTCTTCGCGGGCCGCCGGCTGGAGTTCAGCCGCTTCAAGGACATGACGGCGTACGTGAAGCCCGCGAAGGCCAAGGCCACCCAGACACCGCGCTGGGGCGGCAGCCGCCTGCCCCTGTCCACCTCACTCGCGTCCGCGATGCGCCGCACGCTGGAGGCCGCGCGACAGGGCGACGTCACCCGGGATGAAGTCGCCGCCGCCTGGCCCATCCTCGATGCGCAGGCCCGCCTGTCCCGCATCCCCGGCGACGGCGGCTGTCTGGCGGAGACCTGCCGCACACGGGACGGCTACCACCTCTTCCTCTATCCCTTTGAAGGAAGGCTCGTGCACGAAGGCCTGGCGGCGCTGCTCGCCCTGCGCCTCACGCGCCTGCAGAAGGCCACCTTCAGCCTGTCCGTGAACGACTACGGCCTGGAGCTGATCACCTCCACGCCCTTCCCCTTCGATGAAGCCCTGCGCCCCGCACTCTTCACCCGCGAGCACCTGGTGGAGGACATCTTGGAGAGCGTGAACCTGAGCGAGCTCGCGCGCCGGCAGTTCCGCGACATCGCCCGCGTGGCCGGACTGGTGATGCCGGGCCTGCCCGGAGCGCGCAAGTCCACCCGTCAGGTCCAGGCCAGCGCCGCGCTCCTCTATGACGTCTTCGTGAAGTACGACCCGGACAACCTCCTCCTGCGCCAGGCGCGCCGCGAGGTCCTCGAACATCAGTTCGAACAGGGCCGGCTCGCGCGCACCCTGGAGCGCCTGGAGGCACACCCCGTCGAAGTCGTCCACGTCCACCGGCCCTCGCCGCTGGGCTTCCCCCTCGTCGTCGAGCGCATCAGCGCCAGCGTGTCCAACGAATCCCTGCTGGACCGCGTGCAGCGCCTCAAGGAGCGATGGTCCCAGGCCGATGCCAGACCCGCGTAGCGGACGCGGACGTGGAGCTGCTCCCGGAACGGGCATTGCACTGGCCACAGGCCGGCGTGCTCGCGGTGGCCGACCTGCACTGGGGCAAGACGGAGTCCTTTCAGCAGCACGGCATCCCCCTCCCCCTGGGGGTCCTGGATGACGACCTGGCCCGTCTCTCCTCCGCCCTCACCGCGACCGGCGCCCGGCGTCTCCTTCTGGTGGGGGACCTGGTGCATTCGCGCCAGGGGCTCACCAGCGATGTCATCAGTCGCGTGAATACCTGGCGCGAAGCGCATGCTTCACTAGAAGTCGTGCTGATACGCGGCAACCACGACCGCCATGTGCGGACCCTTCCGCCCTCCTGGAGGATGGAGGATCGCGCGGAGGCATTAGACGAAGGCCCGTTCCGCTTCGCCCACCATCCGGATCCGGCTCCTGGCCGCTACGTCTGGGCCGGGCACCTGCACCCCATGGTGCGGCTGTCGGGTGGGGCGGACCGGCTGCGGCTGCCCTGCTTCCACCTGGGCCCCGGCGTGGGCGTCCTTCCCGCGTTCAGCGCCTTCACGGGGGGTGTGGACATGCGGCGGGGCAGGAAGGACCGCGTCTACGCCGTCGCCGGCACCGCGGTGGTGGAGGTCTAGCGCCATGAGCCAGGCCAGGCGCGGCTGCGTCCTTCGGATCATCGCCACCGACGCCACCTTCGACCGCTGGCGCGACCCCGACGAGCCGGACTCCCAGTAGCCCCGCTTCATGCGTGGCGCGAACCGTCGCACCCTGTATCGCTCCCCTGAAAGGGATTGATCCCAGAGGGAAGAGCGCCCTCGCGCAAAGCTCCCTTCCGATCGCCAGAAGCGGGATTCATCACCGCGCGCGGACAACTTGTCGCAACCGCCCCGGAAGGTGCTAAGCGCTCCTTATTCCCACTCCCCACAGAATGGTTGACACTGCCGTGCTCATGGTTGATGGTCCCGCGCCGCATTGGGTCGGGAAATGCATGAGGGACCCGCGCCCACGGCACCATCCTAGAGGTTCGTTGGACGTGACTGCCTTGCCGTCTGAGCGCCAGGAGCCACCCCCCGCCCGGTCCACCGGGACCGGGACGGCCCCCCTGACTTCCGCGCCGAACGGTTTTCCTGCGTCCACCCCTGCTTTCATGTCGCCTTCAGTCCTCTTGCCCCTGGTCCTGGTATGAGCGGCCCTCTCTTCCCACGCTGGACGAATACGGTGTCGCGCCTGTCGGCCGCGATGCTCCTCGCCGTGCCCGCCATCGCCATCGGCGGCCTCTTGGCCTACGTGCGCAGCCCGCTCGTGACCAATCAGGCCCGCCCGGTGGAACAGCCCATCGAGTTCGACCACCGGCACCACGCCGGTGACGAGCAGATCGACTGTCGCTACTGCCACTGGACGGTGGAGAAGTCCCCGTCGGCGGGCATCCCCTCCACCACCGTGTGCATGTCCTGCCACGCGCAGGTGTGGAACAAGAGCCCGTACCTCACCGAGGTCCGCAAGGCGTTCTTCGCTGACCAGCCCATCCCCTGGGTCCGCGTCCACAACCTGCCGGACTACGTCTACTTCAACCACTCCATCCACGTGGGCAAGGGCGTCGGCTGCGCCACCTGCCACGGGCGCGTGGACCAGATGGGCGCCATCGAGCAGTCCGCGCCGCTGACGATGAGCTGGTGCCTGGATTGCCACCGCAACCCCGGCCCCAACCTCCGGCCCCCGGAGTTCATCACCAGCATGACCTGGGCGCCCCCGACGGAGAAGGCGGAAGCCTCGGCCCTCGCCGAGAAGCTCACCAAGGAATACGACGTTCACTCGCGCACGAGCTGCTCCACATGCCACCGATGAACACCAAGCCTGACAGCGCGCCCGCGCAGGAAACCCCCTCGTCCTTCGCGCTCCCGGTCGTCTCGGGTCGCAACGAGGCCGCCCCCCACGCGCACGCTCACGACGACGTCGTGGGCGAGGCGCTCGAGCACGCCTCCACCCGCGCCGTCCCGGCGGAAGGCGCGTACGGCAAGACGTACTGGCTCGGCCTGGAGGAGAAGCTCGCCACGCCGGAGTTCCTGGAGGAGACCCGCCCGGAATTCCCCGTCGGCGCGGACCTTCCCCCCACCGGCTTCGCCCGCCGCGAGTTCATGCAGCTGATGGGCGCGTCGCTCGCCCTGGCCGGCGCCACCGCGTGCAGCACCCGTCCGCAGGATGAGCGGATGGTGGCGTACACGAAGACGCCGCCGGAAGTGACCCCGGGCAACCCGCTGCACTACGCGTCCGGCATGACGCTCGGAGGCCACACCTCCGGCCTGCTCATCACCGCGCGCGAAGGCCGCCCGGTGAAGATCGAAGGCAACCCCCAGCACCCCGTGAACCAGGGCGCTGCCGGCGTCTTCGAGCAGGCGTTCCTGCTCTCGCTCTATGACCCGCAGCGCGCCCGCGTGCTGCGCCAGGGCAACAACCCCCGCTCGCTGCGCGTGCTCGCCGAGGACATCTCCGCCCTCGTCAGCCAGAGGGCCGCGGCGGACGGTGGCAGCCGCCTGCGCTTCCTGACGGAGCCCATCAGCTCGCCGACGCTGCGCGACGTGACGGGCCGCATCCAGAAGAAGCTGCCCAACGCGCGCTTCCACACGTTCTCGTCCATCACGGACTCCGCCGCCGCGCAGGCGAACCGCGCGCTGTTCGGCCAGCCGGTCCAGGCCGTCTACGAGCTGAGCCGCGCGGACGTCATCGTCTCCCTGGACGCGGACTTCCTGGAGAGCCGCCCGGAGAACCTGGCCCTCAACCGCCAGTTCGCGGACCGCCGCGACCCGAAGAACGGCGAGCTCAACCGCCTGTATGTGGCGGAAGCGCGCATGTCCATCACCGGCGGCATGGCGGACCACCGCAAGCGCGTGAAGTCCGCCGAGATCTTCGGCATCGCCGCCGCGCTGGCGCAGGCCGTGGGTGGCCCCGCCGCCAGCCTGGGGGCCTCCGCGTCCGGCAAGGCCGGCTCGCTGAGCCCGGAGACCCAGTCGTGGGTGCAGGCCGTGGCCCAGGACCTCAAGTCCAAGGCCGGCCGCTCCGTGGTGCTCGCCGGTGAGCGTCAGCCCGCCGCCGTGCACGCGCTGGCGCAGGCCATCAACGCCGCGCTGGGCAACGTGGGCACCACGGTGAAGCTCGTCCCGGCCGCCGCCCCGGAGGCCTCGGGCCTGTCGGAGATCAGCGCGCTGGTCGCGGACATCAAGGCCGGCAAGGTGGACACGCTGGTCATCACCGCCACCAACCCCGTCTACGCCCTCCCGGTGGACGCGGGCCTGGCGGAGGTGCTGGACCCCAAGCAGAACGCCAACCGCAAGGCGCTGTCCGTTCTGTACGCGGGCCACTACGAGGACGAGACCTCCAAGTTCGCCGACTGGTTCGTGCCCCTGGCGCACCAGCTGGAGACCTGGAGCGACGGCCGCGCGGCCGACGGCACCGTCAGCATCGCGCAGCCCCTCATCCAGCCGCTCTTCAACGGCGTGCCGGAAGCGGAGCTGTTCGCGCTGTTCCTCGACGAGCCCTTCCGCCCCGCCTACCAGCTGGTGCGCGACTACTGGGCCGCGCAGGGTGGCGAGGCCGGCCGCGCCGACTTCGAGACCCGCTGGGAGACCTGGGTCTCCGAGGGCATCGTCCCCGGCAGCACCGCCGCCGCGCTGACGACGGCCACCCCGGACACGGGCGCCGCCTCGCAGCTGGTCGCCGCCTACCAGCCGCCCGCGGCCGGTGAGCTGGAGATCAACTTCGTCCACGACTACCGCGTCCTGGACGGCCGGTTCGGCAACAACGCGTGGCTCCAGGAGACGCCGGACCCCATCACGAAGATCGTCTGGGAGAACGCCGCCATCCTCAGCCCGGCCACCGCCAAGCGGCTCGGCCTGGAGAACAACCACGTCGCGGAGCTGGAGTACGGCGGGCGCAAGCTGCAGGTCCCCGTCACCATCCTCCCCGGCAACGCGGACGACACCGTCACCGTGGCGCTGGGCTACGGCCGCACCGGCCTCCACGAGGTCGTGGCCAAGGACATCGGCTTCAACGCCAACCTGCTGCGCAGCGTGAACGCCCCCTGGTTCGACGGCGGCGCCAAGCTGACCAAGGTCCGCGGCAGCCACAAGTTCGCCCGCACCCAGTACCACTGGCGCATGGAGGGCCGCCCGCTGGCGCTCGACATGTCCGTCAGCGAGCTTGCGCACCCGTCGAAGGCGACGGAGCACACGCTGGAGCGCGTCCAGGCCAAGCACGAGCTGGGCAAGCAGAACAACCTGCCGGACTTCGAGTACGCCAAGACACCGCAGGAAGGCTACAAGTGGGGCATGTCCATCGACCTGTCGCGCTGCACGGGCTGCAACGCGTGCGTCGTGGCGTGCCAGGCGGAGAACAACATCCCCGTCGTCGGCAAGGAGCAGGTGGGCCGCGGCCGTGAGATGAACTGGCTGCGCATCGACCGCTACTTCCAGGGCGATGAGAACGACCCCGCCATGGTCATGCAGCCCGTCGCGTGCGTGCACTGCGAGAAGGCCCCCTGCGAGTACGTCTGCCCGGTGAACGCCACCGTGCACTCGGACGAGGGCCTCAACGACATGGTGTACAACCGCTGCATCGGCACGCGGTACTGCTCCAACAACTGCCCGTACAAGGTCCGCCGCTTCAACTACCTGCACTACACGCAGGGCAAGACGCCGACCGAGAAGATGCTGATGAACCCGGACGTCACGGTGCGCAACCGCGGCGTCATGGAGAAGTGCACCTACTGCGTGCAGCGCATCGAGCGGGTCCGCATCAACGCCCGCGTCGAGAAGCGCCTCATCCAGGAGAAGGAGCTCCAGACGGCGTGCCAGCAGACCTGCCCCACGCAGGCCATCGCCTTCGGCTCCCTGGCGGACCCCGCCCAGCGCGTCACCCAGCTCCACGAGGACGAGCGTGCCTACCGGCTCCTGCACGAGCTGGGCACCCGCCCCCGCACCGCCCACCTCATCCGCCTGCGCAACCCCAACCCCGCCCTCGTGCCCGCCGCCCCTGCTGAAGCCGCGCCGGCGCACGAAGGAGGTCACTGACCGTCATGGCCGAGACCGCACACCTCCCGCTCGACCCCCTCGAGCCCCGGGACCTCGTCGCGCCGCACCACGACGACAAGTCCCTCAATGAAACCCTGCTCGACCATGTCTGGCGCAAGCCCGGCAAGGGCTGGTTCATGCTGCTGGGCATCACGTCCGCGGCGCTGGGCCTCCTGGTTGTCGGTGTCACGTACACCCTCGCGCGCGGCATCGGCGTGTGGGGCAACAACCAGCCGGTGGGCTGGGCGTTCGACATCATCAACTTCGTCTGGTGGGTCGGTATCGGCCACGCCGGTACGCTCATCTCCGCCATCCTCCTGCTCTTCCAGCAGAAGTGGCGCACGAGCATCAACCGCTTCGCGGAAGCCATGACGCTGTTCGCGGTCATGTGCGCGGGTCTGTTCCCGCTGCTCCACACGGGCCGTCCCTGGTTCGCCTTCTGGCTGTTCCCCTACCCCAGCACCCTGGGCGCCTGGGCGCAGTTCCGCTCGCCGCTCGTGTGGGACGTGTTCGCCATCTCCACGTACCTCACGGTGTCCGCCCTTTTCTGGTTCGTGGGCCTCATCCCGGACCTGGCCGCCCTGCGTGACTCGTCCAAGACGAAGCTGCAGCGCACCATCTACGGCCTGTTCGCCCTCGGCTGGCGCGGCTCCGGCCGTCACTGGCACAACTACAAGATCGCCTACCTGCTGCTGGCCGGCCTCTCGACGCCGCTCGTGGTGTCCGTGCACACCATCGTGTCGTTCGACTTCGCCGTGTCCCAGATTCCGGGCTGGCACGCGACCATCTTCCCGCCCTACTTCGTGGCCGGCGCCGTGTTCAGCGGCTTCGCGATGGTGATCACCCTCATCGTGCCCGCCCGCAAGTACCTGGGCCTCCGGGACGTCATCACGGACCGCCACCTGGAGAACATGAACAAGGTCATCCTGGCGACGGGCCTGCTCGTCTCCTACGGGTACCTGATGGAGCACTTCATCGCCTGGTACTCCATGAACCAGTACGAGTTCTGGACCTTCTACGTGAACCGCGCCACGGGCCCCTACGCCGGCGTGTACTGGCTGATGATCGCCTGCAACGTCATCACCCCGAACATCTTCTGGTTCAAGAAGGCCCGCACCAGCATCCCCATCATGTGGGTGGCGTCCATCGCGGTGAACATCGGCATGTGGTGCGAGCGCTTCATCATCATCGTGACGTCGCTCTCCCAGGACTTCCTGCCCTCGTCGTGGGACATCTACACGCCGACCTGGGTGGACTGGTGCATCTACATCGGCACCCTGGGCCTGTTCGGCACCCTGTTCCTCCTGTTCCTCAAGTTCGTTCCCGCCGTCGCGGTGAGCGAGGTGAAGGAGCTCCAGCTGGAGCTCAAGCACGCCGCCCACGCAGCCCACGGCCACGGCGCGGACACCGCCGGCGCGGGCACCCTCACCCACGGAGCGCACTAGCATCATGGAAGCCAAGGTCCTTGATTCCTGGGTGTTGGCCGAGTTCGCCACGCCTGAAGCCCTCGTGGATGCCACCCGGCAGATGCGGGAAAAGGGCTTCCAGGGCATGGACACCTACTCCCCCTACCCGCTGCACGGCGGGTCGGAGGCGCTGGGTCTGCCGCCCTCTCGCGTGCCCTTCATCGCCCTGGGTGGCGGCCTCACCGGCATGGTGACCGCCCTCACGATGCAGACGTGGATGAACAGCATCGACTACCCGCTCAACGTGGGTGGCCGTCCCATCCTGAGCCTGCCGGCCTGGGTGCCCATCACGTTCGAGTTGAGCGTGCTGTTCGCCGCGTTCGGCATCTTTTTCGGCCTGCTCGGCCTGAGCAAGCTGCCGCAGCCCTACCACCCGGCCTTCGAGTCGGAAGAGTTCCGCAGCGCGTCCACGCACGGCTACTGGCTGAGCATCCCGCACCCCACGGGCACGGACGCCGCGGACGTCAAGAACCAGCTGACGGCCCTGGGCGCGACCCACGTGACCGTCGTCTCGGGAGAGAACGAATGAGGTGGCTCATCCCCGCCGCCGGGCTCGCCGCGCTCACGGGCTGCAACGTCAGCTCGGAGTTCCTCCAGCGCATGGAGACCCAGGCCAAGTACGAGTACTACGAGACGTCCGAGTTCTGGCCGGACGGCCGCGCCATGCGCGTGCCCCCCGCCGGCACCGTCCCGCGCGAGCGGCCGGTGGGCAACCCGGGCATCTCCACGGGCCGCGCCAACGGCGTGGCCGTGAACGCCATCCCGCTGCCGGTGGACAAGCACCTGCTGGAGCTTGGCCAGAAGAAGTACAACATCGTCTGCTCGCAGTGTCATGGCGTGCTCGGCGACGGCAACAGCGTCGTCGCGGAGAACATGGCGCTGCGTCTGCCGCCGTCCCTGCTGGAGCTCGCGGACAAGCCGGCCGGCCACTTCTACACCGCCATCAACGAGGGCTACGGCATCATGCCGTCCTTCTCGGGTGAGCTCGACACGCGTGAGCGCTGGGCCGTCGTCGCCTACGTGCGCGCGCTCCAGGCCGCCCGCAGCACCGCCGGGACGCAGCCCGTCCCGCAGGAGAACCGATGACTGCCATGGAGCGCTACACCGGCACGCCCAAGCTGATGGTGCCCGCGTTCGGCCTGGGCGTGGTGGGCCTCGTGCTCACCGCCGTGGGCTTCTTCATGAACCCCGCGGCGACCAGCTTCAGCTTCCTCTTGGGCTTCACCTACTGGGTCGGCATCAGCGTGGCCGCCCTCATCATGCTGGCCATCTTCCACACGGCCAAGGCGAAGTGGCCCATCGTCCTGCGCCGCGCCATGGAGACCATCTCCATCGCGGTGCCCGTCTTCGCGGTGCTCATCCTCGCCCTCATCCCGATGATGAAGTACCTCTACCCCTGGGTGGATGGCTCGCCGCTGGCCGCCAACATCCACGGCATCGAGGTGGAGCACCTTCACCACAAGAAGGAGCACTACCTGAACCTGGGCTTCTTCGCCGTCCGCCAGGTCATCTACTTCGCGGTGTGGATCTTCGTCTCGCACCGGCTGTACGGCTGGAGCACCCAGCAGGACGAGGTCGGCGGGCTGGAGCTCACCGTCAAGCAGCGCAAGTTCTCCCCGGGCGCCCTGCCCTTCCTGGCGCTGACCATCACCTTCGCCGCCTTCGACTGGCTGATGAGCCTCACCCCGCTGTGGCAGTCCACCATCTTCGGCGCCTACTACTTCGCCGGCAGCTTCCTGGCCGCCTTCTGCGTCCTCACGCTGGCCACGGTGCGGGCCCAGGGCAAGGACCTCTACGGCAGCCTGGTGAAGACGTCGCACTACCACAACCTGGGCAAGCTCATCTTCGCCTTCACGGCGTTCTGGGCCTACATCGGCTTCTCCCAGTTCCTGCTGGTGTGGATCGCCAACATCCCGGAAGAGGCCCCCTGGTACGGCCTGCGCATGTACGGCCCGTGGCGCGGCGTCTCCTACGTCATCTTCTTCGGCCACTTCGTGCTGCCGTTCTTCACGCTGCTGTCACGCAAGCTGAAGGAGAAGCCCGGGACCCTGGCGGTGGCCGCCACCTACATGCTTCTCATGCACGCCGTGGACCTGTATTGGCTCATCTGGCCGGCGTTCTCCGGTGAGGCCGGTCCGACGTTCCACTGGACGATTCTCACGGCCTTCGTGGGCGTGGGCGGTGTCGCGGTGGGCTACGCCCTGTTCCGGGCGCGCGGTCGGTACACCTTCCCGGTGAAGGACCCCTACATCGCGGAGTCCCTGAGGTACGTGCAGCCATGAAGAAGACCCAGTCCGAAGTCGAATCGCGGGTCATCGTCGGCGCGCATGGCGTGGCGGCCGAGGAAGACCACCTCGTCATGGGGAAGATCATCGGCGTCGGTGTGGGCGCCATGGTCCTCTTCCTCGTGGGCGCGGTGTGGGCCTGGCGCATCCAGGTCGTCACCATGGAGGAGGCCCAGCCGAACGGTCCTCCTCCGCGTCCCGCCGCGGTGGGCCAGTACGAAGTGGGCATCGTGAACCAGCGCCTGTTCGAGCAGGACTGGCGCGCGGCGGAGAAGATTGGCGGCCAGCACCAGGCGCTGAAGAACGGCTGGGGTGACCAGCCGGGCGTCACCGCCCACAAGTCGCTGGAGCAGGCCATGGGCCAGGTCATCACGACCGAGGCCCAGAAGGCCCGCGAGCCCGCCCCGGCCCCCACGCCGGCCCCGGCTCCGGAGTCCGCGCCGCACACGGCCCCCCCGGCCCCGGCCCCGAAGAAGTAGGCTCCCACCCGCTCCTCCTGCCCCCGAGCCGTCCCCCGCCATGCCGTCCCTTCTTCCGCTCTCCTCCGCCCGCGCCGCCGGGCTCCTCGCGGCGCTCGCGCTGGTGCTCACCAGCGCCACGCCCGCGTTCGCCCTGCCGGGCGGAGGCAAGACGCCCCGCGCCATCGTGGAGGCGGACTCCGACCTGCCTCCGCCGGTGACGGGGGTGGACGTGGAGGAACACCTGGGGGAGCCGCTCCCCCTGGAGACCCGCTTCCTGGACTCCAGCGGGGAAGAGGTCCGGCTGGGCACGCTGCTGTCGAAGACGCGCCCCACCCTGCTCACGCTCGTCTATTACGAGTGCCCCATGCTCTGTAACCTCGTCATCAACGAGCAGGTCCGCGTGATGCGCGAGCTGGGCCTGGAGCTGGGCAAGGACTACGAGGCCGTCACCGTCAGCATCGACCCCAAGGACACCCCGGCGCAGAGCGTGGAGCGGCGGCGCAAGTATCTGCAGTCCATGGGCAAGCCGGAGACGGCTCCCTGGCACTTCCTCACCGGCACCGACGAGAACATCCACAAGCTCGCCGACGCCGTGGGCTTCAAGTACACGTATGAGCCGAGCACGAAGCAGTACGCCCACCCTGCGGTGGTCACCGTGCTCACGCCGGAGGGGAGCATCTCCCGCTACCTCTACGGCACGCAGTTCGACCGCAAGGACGTGAAGCTTTCGCTGCTGGAAGCAGCGGGCGGTCGGGTCGGGACGAGCGTCGATCGCATCGTCATGTCCTGTTTCAAGTATGACACCGCCACGCGGCGGTACGGTTTCTACATCTTCGGGTTCATCCGCCTGGGCTCCCTGGCTGTCTTCGGCGCCCTGGCCACGATGCTGATCTATTTCTGGAGGCGCGAGCTGAAGAAAGGCGCGACTACATGAGCGACCTGGCCAACCAATTCCTGTTCCTCCCGGAGCGCGCGTCCACGTTCGCGGAACGGGTCGACTTCCTGCACTACTTCGTCGTCGGCACGACGATGGTGATGTCCGCGGGCGTCGGCCTCGCGGCGCTCTTCATGTTCTTCCGCTACCGCCGGCGGGAGGCCCACCAGCACACGGAATACGTGGTGCCGGACCTGAAGACGGAGTTCCTCTTCGTCTCCGTCCCGCTGGTGTTCTTCCTGGCGTGGTTCGCCATCGGGTTCCGGGACTTCACCTGGTTCACCACTCCGCCCAAGGACTCGATGGATGTCTACGTCATGGGCAAGCAGTGGATGTGGAAGTTCTCCTACCCGGAGGGCCCCAACGGCGTGAACGTGCTGCACGTGCCGGCCAACCGCCCGGTGCGTCTGCTCATCACCTCACGCGACGTCATCCACTCCTTCTACGTCCCGTCCTTCCGCATCAAGATGGACGCGCTGCCGGGCCGCTACACGCAGGCCTGGTTCGAGGCGACGAAGCCCGGCACGTACCAGGTGCTCTGCACCGAGTACTGCGGCCTGTCGCACTCGAAGATGCTGGCGGAGGTCGTCGTGCTCGCGCCGGAGGACTACGAGAACTGGCTGCAGGAGCAGCAGCGTGGCCGCCTGCAGGACCGGCAGGACGCGCTGGCGGACACGTCGCTCGTGCCGCCCGTCGCCCGCATGGCCGAGCAGGGCCAGAAGCTGGTGGGCACGCAGGGCTGCCTCAAGTGCCACTCGGTGGACGGCTCCAAGCACATCGGCCCCACCTTCCTGGGCATGTACGAGCGTGAAGAGAAGCTCGACGATGGCCAGACCATCCGCGTGGATGAAGCCTACATCACCCAGTCGATGATGGACCCGGGCGCGCACATCGTCGCCGGCTACCAGAACGTGATGCCGACCTACCAGGGCAAGCTGCAGGGCCCCGAGTCGGCCGCCATCGTCGAGTACATCAAGACGCTGCGCACCGCGAACGTGCGCGAGACCGCTTCCGAGGGCCCCGCCTATGACCCCATCCAGTAGCATCGCCGCGCCGGGGGCCGTCCCCGGCCATGAGGCGCACGACGACCACGGCCACCACCCGAGCTACCTGACGGACGGCACCACGGTGAAGTCGTGGCTGCTGACGGTGGACCACAAGCGCATCGGCATCATGTACCTGGCGTGGATCCTGCTGTTCTTCCTGGTGGGCGGCATCTTCGCGCTGCTCATCCGGATCGAGCTGCTCACGCCCGGCCCGACCATCATGGACGCGATGACGTACAACCGCGTCTTCACGCTGCATGGCGTGGTCATGATCTTCCTGTTCATGATCCCCGCCATCCCCTCCGTCTTCGGCAACTTCCTGCTGCCGCTGATGCTGGGCGCCAAGGACGTGGCGTTCCCGCGGCTGAACCTGCTGTCGCTCTACGTGTACCTGGCGGGCGCGGGCTTCGCGCTCTGGGGCATGCTCAACGGCGGCCTGGACACCGGCTGGACCTTCTACACGCCGTACAGCGCGCACACGACGACCACGGTGGCGCCGGTGCTCTTCGGCGCGTTCATCATCGGGTTCAGCTCCATCCTCACGGGCATGAACTTCATCGTCACCACGCACACCATGCGTGCGCCGGGCATCACCTGGTTCAAGATGCCGCTGATGGTGTGGGCGCTCTACGCCACCAGCTGCATCCAGGTGCTGGCGACGCCCGTGATTGGCCTGCTGCTCCTGCTGGTGACGGCGGAGAACCTGTTCAGCCTGGGCATGTTCGACGTGGCCCGCGGCGGTGACCCGGTGCTCTTCCAGCACCTGTTCTGGTTCTACAGCCACCCGGCCGTGTACATCATGGTCCTGCCGGCGTTCGGCGTGATGAGCGAGGTCGTCTCCACGTTCAGCCGCAAGAACATCTTCGGCTACCGCGCGGTGGCGTACTCCAGCGTGGGCATCGCGTTCGTGGGCTTCTTCGCCTGGGGCCACCACATGTTCGTGTCCGGCCAGTCGACCTTCAACGCCGGCGTGTTCGGCGTGCTGTCGATGCTGGTGGGCGTGTTCACGGCCATCAAGGTCTTCAACTGGGTGGGCACCGTCTACAAGGGCGCGGTGGAGTTCAGCACCCCGTTCGCCTACTTCTGCGGCTTCCTGTTCTTCACCGTGTTCGGCGGCATGACGGGCATCGCGGTGGCGACGGTGTCGCTGGACGTGGCGTGGCACGACACCTACTTCGTCGTGGCGCACTTCCACTTCATCATGGTGGGCGCGACGATCATGGCCTTCCTGGCCGCGCTCCACTACTGGTTCCCGAAGATGTTCGGGAAGATGTACCACGAGGGGTGGGGCCTGGTTTCCGCGGCCCTCATCATCCTGGGCTTCAACGCGACGTTCATCCCCCAGTTCCTCGTGGGCAACGCGGGCATGCCGCGCCGCTACTACGAGTACCCGGAGCGCTTCCAGGCGCTGAACGTGGCGTCCACGGCCGGTGCGTCGCTGCTCGCATTCGGCTTCATCATCATCGCCATCTACCTGACCTACGCGCTCATCTACGGCGAGCGCGTGGACAACCCGTGGCACAGCAAGGGCTACGAGTGGCTGACCCACTCGCCTCCGCCCACGCACAACTTCATCGGGCCCCAGCCGACGTATCCCGAGGAGCCGCACTTCTACGTGGATCCGAAGAAGGCCCAGGGCGAGGTGTCGGATGTCTAGCGCTCACGTGACGCCGGGCTCGGTGCCCGGTCCCAAGCTGGCTGCCCACTTCGCGTCGCTGGAGGTCCAGAAGCACGCGGCGCGGTTGGGCATGTGGCTGTTCCTCGCCACGGAAATCCTGCTCTTCGCCGGTCTGTTCGCGTGCTACGCGGCCTACCGCTTCCTGTTCCCGGAAGCGTGGGCGGCCTCCAGCCGCAGCCTGGACCTGACGATGGGCACCATCAACACGGTGGTGCTCATCACCTCCTCGTTCACCGCCGCCATGGCGGTGCACTACGCCAAGGAGGGGAAGAACAAGATGGTGGGGCACATGAACGTGCTCACCCTCCTGATGGCGGTGGGCTTCCTCGTCATCAAGTTCTTCGAGTACAAGCACAAGTTCCACATCGGGACGCTGCCGGGCCGCTACTACTTCTACGAAGGCATCCAGCTGCCGGGCGCGCCGATGTACTTCTCCGTGTACTTCGCCTCTACGGCGCTGCACGCGCTGCACGTCGTCATCGGCATGACGGTGCTGGCGTTCGCCACGGTGCGCGCGTACCGCGTCGGGGACTTCAGCGCGAACAACTACACGCAGGTCGAGCTGGGCTCCATGTACTGGCACCTCGTCGACCTGGTGTGGATCTTCCTCTTCCCGATGCTGTACCTGGTCTGAGGGTTACGACATGGCCATCGCCAACGAATCGCGTCAGGAAGAGCACAACATGCAGGCGCACCACGGCGCCGGGCGCTACGTGGTCATCTGGATTGCCCTGCTGGTGCTGACGCTCGTCACGGTCTACACCGGCCGCATGCACCTGCCTGACTTCGGTCTGGTGCTCGCGCTCATCATCGCCAGCGTGAAGGGCACGCTGGTGGCGCTGTACTTCATGCACCTGTCGGAGCACCAGGGCGCCAACCGCCTGGTGTTCGGCGTGTCCATCCTGTTCGTGGTGCTGCTCATCGGCTTCTCGCTGATGGACATCGGCACCCGCTTCCGTCTGGCCAACCCGCCGGGGTCGCAGTACAGCGACCTGCAGGCGGTGGACATCGGAGCGAACCCGACGGAAGGCCGCACGGGTGGCCACCAGCAGCTCCAGAAGCAGACCCACGAGAAGCACGAGTAGTCCCGCCTCTCGCGGTCCCCTGAAGCACGAACGCGGCGCCCGGGATTCTTCCCTGGCGCCGCGTCGCTTTTGGCGGGCTGGAGTGCCCGCCGGAGGGGGACTACAGGGCGACGGTCAGGTTGAAGGAGAGCGCCGTGTCGGTGGGCACCTTGCCCGGGGGCGGAGCGCTGTCGGACTTCACGAGGAAGCCCACGCCCAGGGCCAGCGCGTCCGTGAGGTTCGCCATCACCTGCGTCTGACTGCTGAAGAGGATGCGCGAGTCGGCGATGACGCTGACCAGGATCTCCGCCTCTTCCTGGAAGGTGATGTCCTTGGAGACGCCGTAGCGGAACAGGGCGCCGAAGCGCGGACCGCCCAGGTCCACATCCGGCAGGTCCATGCGATCCGGGTAGTACTGGAAGCGCAACTCGCGTGCGTAGCGGAAGGCGAAGTCGGTGCGCAGGATGGTTTCGCGCACGCTGGCCTTCTCATCCCTCTTGGTGTCGAACCAGAAGATGCTGGCACCGGCTTCACCGTAGGGCCTCGCCTCCACGCTCTTGATGTGGTCCGTGTCGACGCCGCTCAGCAGGTAGCCGCTGATCTCCTGCGTGAAGCGGCGGTCCCCACGCAGCTCGATACCGGCGTTGAGGGCCACCACCTGGGACAGGGACTCCACCTCCCCTTCCAACTCGGGCGGGCGGCTGCGGCCGTACGAGCCGTAGGCCTTCACGGAGTAGATCCAGTTCTCCGTCTTGCGCAGCGCGCTGGCCAGGCCGCTCACCGTCAGCGTGGACGCGTTGCCGGTGAGGGAGATGAGGCTCAGGCCCACGCTGACGTCCCAGGTGCTGGGCTTCGCGGGGGCTGCCGCGGCGGCGGCCTCGGGGGCGGGGGCGGGCGCGGGAGGCGGGGCGATGGGCCCGCGCGCGGTCACCTCGGCCAGCTTCTCGATGGCCTCGGCGAGCCGGGCGCTGGCCTCGGCGGCGCGCTCCGCGGCGAGGGCGGCGCGCTCGGCGGCGGCGGCGGCGCGCTCGGCGGCGGGGGCGTCCTCGGGGAGGGCGGGCGGCGCGGGCGGCGCCGGAGCGCGGACAGCGGCCGGAGGAGGCGGGGCGGCGGGACGCGGGGCGGGCGCCGGCGGCGTCTGGGATTGCAGTGACGAGGCGAGCAGCAGCGCAACGGGGAGCATCGAGGTTCCTTGGGTGAGGCAGGTGCGGCAGCGGACCTGCAAGGGAGCGTGAAAGGGCCGGCTCCCTTTCCGGCGCGAACTTCTTAGCGCCGCAGGACAGGGAGCGTCTTCACCTTCTAGGCTCGAAATGCGGTCCCTTCCTGGACCCGGTACGTGAGGACCCGCCCTTGAGGCCCACCCTGCTCGCGCTGCTGTTCGTGTTGGTGTCCTGGCCCGCCGTCGCCACCGCGGCCCAGAAGGTCACTGTTCCCGTGGACGTGGGCGTGGGGCCGGCGGTGTTCGTGTTCTCCGGTCCCATCGCGGACGACCAGCTGCTGCACACGGGGCTGAAGCTGTCGGTGGACGCGGTGCTGGACAAGGAGTGGCTGCGCAAGAACCAGCGCGCCATCCCCGCGCGCTACCGGAAGCAGGCGAAGCAGATGGATGAGATCCGCATCTCGCCGTCCATCTTCATCCCGGACTCGTTCATCATCTCGCCGAGGTACCGCGACACGGGGATGTACGGCGTGACGTTCAAGCCGCTGGGGCTGGGGTTGCCGCTGTCCTCCAGTCCGGTGCGCTTCAAGCTGGGCGTGGGGCTGGTGTTGACGTACGCGTACATCTTCTCCGACACACTGCCGGACACGCACTTCCTGCGGCCCGGGGCGAGCCTGGGCGCGGACCTGGAGTTCCAGCTGGCGAAGAGCTTCCTCGTCAGCGTGGGCTGGGAGTCCACGTTCTACGTGCCGCAGGAGCTGGGCGGGCTGGGGCTGCCGGACTCGCTGGGGGACGGCATCTTCCACGTGGGGCAGGCGTACCTGCAGCTGCATTTCCGGTTCCCGTACACCACGACGCTGTAGTGCTCGCGCGGGGGCGGGGCGCGTGGCTAGCGTGCCCGGCACCATGTCACTCGTCCTCGCCACCGACGCACAGAAGGCGCAGCGCGACGCCGTCACCCATGCCGCGTGGGGTTCGCCCCTGAGCGTGCCGCAGTACCAGGAGCGTGAAGCGCGGCTGCGCGCGCACCCGTGGAGCCGCGAGGGCATGAACACGTGGCTGTGGCTGGCGGACGACGGCCGGGTGCTGGCGTCGTGCGAGACCTTCCATACGGACAGCTTCCTGCGGGGCGCGGACGGACAGCTGACCCAGGGGGACAGCTACGGCATCGCCAGCGTGTTCACGGAGGAGCACCTGCGCGGACGGGGACACGCCACGCGGTTGATGGACGCCGTCGCCGCGGAGCTGGAGCAGGTGGCGCCGCGGCCGCACTCGGTGGTCCTGTTCTCCGACGTCGGGGCGCCGCTGTATCGCCGGTCGGGCTATGTGGAGGTGCCCGCGTGGGACTGGCACCTGGACGCGGCGGATGCACCGGGGGGACGGCCCGTGGACGGAGGCCTCCAGGAGACGGACGTGGCGGGGGCGCTCGCGCGGATGCGCCAGCCGGACGTGCCCTTCTTCCTGTGGCCCAGCGCCGCGCAGGTGGACTGGCACCTGGAGCGGGAGCGCATCTACGCGGACCTGCTCGCCCGGCCCCGGCCCCGGTCGTGCGGCGCGGTGGTGGGCGACTCCACCGCGCTTTGGACGATGAACGCGCGCTACGGCGAGCTGGTGGTGCTGATGCTGGATGCGCGGGACGCCTCCGCGGCGGAGGCGCTGCTCACGGAGGCGCGCCGCGTGGCGCACCAGGCGGGGCTCAAGCGCGTGGTGTGGTGGGAGGAGCCCACGACGGCGTCACTGCTTGGCGGGGTCCCCGGCGCGGTGCGCGTGCAGCGGGACGGGTCGCTGCCCATGCTGCGGCCGCTGCGCCCGGGGCTGCCCCCCGCGCCGGAGGTCCCCTTCCCTCGCGCCCTGTGGCTGTGAGCTTCGCGGCTAGGGCGGCGGTCTGGCTTCCTACCGCCGGCCTGGTGGGAACGGCGGCACCTGCCTCCACCCGGATGTGTCAGGCGGCGACAGGTCCCCTAGGATGCGCCCCATGGCCGAGCGAAGGCGCATCATCGAGGGCACCTGGAACTGCACGTCCTGCGGCGCCAGGAACATCCCCGCCCGTCACAAGAACTGCCCCTCCTGCAACAACCCGCGGGAGCTGACCGGCAAGGAGTCCGAGTTCGACTTCGGTGACGTGGACGCGGCCTCCGGCAAGTCCACCCGCGAGGGTGTCTCCGACGAACAGGCCCTGGACATGGCCGGCGCTGGCGAGGACTGGTTCTGCGCCTACTGCGGCGCGGCCAATCGGGGCGACGGCAAGCGCTGCCGGCAGTGCTCCGCCGAACGGGGCTCGGATGCGAAGGCCGCGCCGGTCGCGGACCTGGGCCCCAAGGTGCCACCCAAGCCCGCGCCCAAGCCGCGCCGCTTCGGGAAGGTGGCGCTCATCGTCGTGGGCATCCTGAGCTCGTGCTGCCTGGGCACCTGCGCGGTGGGCATCTGGGGCAACCTGAAGCATGAGCTCCAGGGCGAGGTGGTGGCCACGAACTGGCGCCGCGCGCTGGTGCAGGAGCGCTTCGTCCCGGAGACGCGCACGGGCTGGCGGGACGAGCTGAGCACCACCTCGCCGCGCATGCCGGTGAACGGCGCGGGCGAGGTCGCGGGCGTGACGAACATCCGCGACTGCGTGTCCCGCCAGCGCGGCACCCGCAGGGTGGCGGACGGCACCCAGCGCGTCTGCCGGACGAAGACGCGCAAGGTGGCCTGCGGCACCGAGGAGAAGTGCACCCGCCGCGACAAGGGCAACGGCTTCGCCGAAGAGGTCTGTCACGACGTGACGAAGTACTGCAGCGAGTCCTACGAGGACTGCGACACGGAGACGCGCTACCGCAACGAGCCCGTCTACGCGCAGCAGTGCGCCTACGACACGTACGTGTGGAAGCCGGTGGACACGCGCGAGCTCAAGGGCACGGAGGGGCCGCCGCGCTGGCCGGAGCTCACCGCCGGGACGAATGAGCGGGTGCGTCGCGAGGAGGACTACACCGTGCTCGTGCGCTACGACGACGACGGCGTGAAGCAGCACGAGGTGAAGCCCACGCGCGAGGACGAGTTCGTCGCGTGGAAGAAGGGCCAGGGCGTCACGCTCACCGTGACGAACCTGGGCAAGGTGGAGCAGGCCGTCCGCCGCTGAAGCAGCACCGTCGAGGAGTCTCATGGAGTGCACCTGCTGTGGCGCCTGCTGCGTGGCGCCGGACATCGCCGCGCTGGACAAGCCACTGGGGCTGAGGTGCCCGCATCTGGGTGCGGACAACCTGTGCACCGTGTACGAGCGGCGGCCCCAGGTGTGCCGGGACTACGCGGCGGACGAGGTGTGCCGCCGCATCGAGGCCCCCACGTTGGAAGAACGCGTGAACAACTACCTGGCGCTGTTCCAGCTCACCGCGGAGGCGGAGGCCGTGCGCGAGTCCGGCTGCGCCTCCATGCGCATGGCGCGCGCCCTCAGGGAGCGGAAGTGAACTTCCAACCCACCGAGCCGTTCGTTCCCGCGCCGGGCCTTCGCGGCGCGCATGCGCAGACCATCTACGCGTCGCTCGTGCGCCCCACGCGCGTGCCGCCCCTGCGCCGGGAGCGGCGGGACCTGCCGGACGGGGACTTCGTCGACCTGGACACCTTCGACGGGCCGAAGGGCGCGCCGCACGTGGTGGTGCTGCACGGCCTGGAGGGGTCCTCGCAGGCGGGCTACGTCACGGAGGTGCTGCGGGGCGCGGCGAAGCGCGGCTGGGGTGCCACGGCGATCAACTTCCGCTCGTGCAGCGGGGAGCCGAACCGGCTGGCCCGGGCGTACCACTCCGGCGACACGGCGGACACGCTGCTGGTGATGGCGGACGTGTGCGAGCGCATCACCGGGCCGATGCTCGCGGTGGGCTTCTCCCTGGGCGCCAACGTGCTGTGCCGGCTGCTGGAGGAGACGGGCGATCAGGCGCCCGTGGTGGCCGCCGCGTCCATCAGCGCGCCGTACGACCTGGATGCGTGCTGCCGCAAGCTGGATGGCGGCAGCGGCTACCACTGGCTCTACCGCGAGCGGTTCCTGCGCACGCTCAAGAGCAAGGCCCGCGCGAAGTTGCAGCGCTTCCCGGGCGCGTTCGACGGAACGCGCATGGAGGCAGCGCGCACCATCCGGGGCTATGACGACGTGGTCACCGGGCCGCTGCATGGCTTCCGGGACGCGGAGCACTACTACCGGGAGGCGTCGTCGGGGCCCAGGCTCGCGGACATCCGCCGGCCCACGCTGCTCTTGAGCTCCGCGGATGATCCGATGCTGGAGGCGCCGGTGATTCCGCATTCCGCGCGGGACAACCCGTTCCTCAGCGTGGTGCTGACCGAGCAGGGAGGCCACGTGGGCTTCGTCGCGGGCCGCGTGCACCGCCCGTACTTCTGGGCGGAGGCGCAGGCGCTCGCGTTCTTCGAGCGGGTGCTCGCCCGCTGATCAACCGAAGAAGAAGGTGAGGCCGAGCTTTCCGGACGGCTGCACCTTGCGCATCATCCACGACTGCGTCTCCACGGGAGACAGCGAGTCACGGAAGGGCTCGTCCAGCTTCTGGAGGCTGGGGACGTCCATCTCCATGAAGCTCATGCCGCCGCGCACGAAGAAGCTGAGGCGCCGGGTGGCGTTGAACTCCAGGCCCACGTGCGTGCTGATGTACGTGTAGCCCACGCGCTCCATGGAGGAGGCGGGCAACTGCGTGCTGTCCGCCAGCCGCCGGTTCAGCGTCTTCGTGCTCGCGGCCTGCGCGTGTCCGAACTCCCATGAGAACGAGGGAGAGACCTTGCCCTTCAGCGGGAGCAGCGTGAGTCCCGCGCGCAAGGCGCCTCGCAGGCCGTTGTGCGCGCCGCCGAGGTGGATGCGCAGGTGCTGCGAAGGCCGGAGGACGCCGGAGAGTCCCGCGCCTTCGGGCATGCCCGCGTCGAGCATCAGACCGAAGGGCGCCAGCCGCTCCGGATCATTGCTCATCCGCCGACGGCCTTCCATCTGCGGTGCCTGCACCTGGGGTGATTGCACCTGCGGTGTTGATTGGGCCATGGCCGTGTGAGCCGACAGGGCCGCTACCGCCGCGGTGACGATGGACACCGCTCCCATGAGGATTCTCCCCGTTCCAGACATCGCGGCCACGCGCGATGAGATTTGCGAGGTACGCCGGATCCCGGGAGCGCCCGCTCTCCGAGACCCGGCTGCGTGTTGCTCCCCCCGACCCGCCACTCCACTCCCGCCACTGCCACACGTCCGGTGCTGACTGTCGCGTCGCCTCGATACCGCCGCCGGCTGGTTCGCGAAGCTCTCGCACCGCCACGTCTTGATTCACGGCCCTTCACGTCTCCCGTCCGGCGACCACGGCTGCCTTTGCCGGACTCCCCCAAACTGCGCACTGCTCCGTCCCGCCGCCCAGCCCCGTCCCGCGACCTGCCTGCTGCCTTGCTCGACCGCGCTGCCTGCTGCCCCCCGGTGCCGCGCGATGCGAGGTGATGCGCAACTGCCCTGATCCGCCGTGCTGACTGTGCTGCGTGCTGCCCCGACCCGCCCGTCCTGCCCCGTGCTGCGTGCTGCCCCGTCCCGCCCGTCCTGCCCCGTGCTGCTTTTGCTGCCCCAACCCGCCCTACCCCGTCCTGCGTGCTGCCCCGTCCTGCCCCGTGCTGCGTGCTGCCCCGACCCGCCCGTCCTGCCCCGTGCTGCTTTTGCTGCCCCGACCCGCCCTGCCCCGTCCTGCCTTTGCTGCCCCGTCCTACTCTTGCTGCCCCGTCCTGCCTTTGCTGCCCCGTCCTGCTCTTGCTGCCCCGTCCCGCCCTACCCCGTCCTGCCTTTGCTGCCCCGACCCGCCCTGCCCCGTACTGCCTTTGCTGCCCCGTCCCGACCCGCCCTGCCCCGTACTGCCTTTGCTGCCCCGACCCGCCCAGCCCCGTACTGCCTTTGCTGCCCCGTCCCGACCCGCCCTGCCCCGTACTGCCTTTGCTGCCCCGACCCGCCCTGCCCCGTCCTGCCTTTGCTGCCCCGTCCCGACCCGCCCTGCCCCGTCCTGCCTTTGCTGCCCCGACCCGCCCTGCCCCGTGCTGCCCCAACCCGCCCTGCCCCGTCCTGCGTGCTGCCCCGTCCCGCCCGCCCTGCCCCGTACCGCCCTTGCTGCCCCGTCCCGCCCTGTTCCCCCTGAAGCAGTGCGGCTTCCCCCCCCACCGACTCCGTCCCCCCGCCGTGCTGCCCATCCCTGCTGCGGGGGTGCCTAAGCATTCGCCGTGCCGCCGCTTCTCCGCGATATATTTCCCTGTAATATCAGCAAGTTGCGCAACACCACCCCACTGAGCGCCTCGGGCTGTGGGCTCGGAGCCGGAAAAAACTCCTGACCCTTCGAGGCCCCGGCCTAACGTGTGACAGCCTTGTTGACGGGATGATGGAGGAACCCGTGCGCCTTCCGGTCGCCGCCGCACTGCTCAGCCTGGTCGCCTGCTCCGAATCGACCGAAGGCACCACCCCGAAGCTCGAGGGCCTCATCAATCCGCGGCAGCGACTCATCACCCCCGCGCGCGTCTGCAACGCAGGTGGCGGCACGACGGGATGGCGCCTGGAGCTCATCGGCAGCCGCTTCACCCCCGTGCCCCGCGACGCGCTCACCGACACGCCGTCCGTGGAACTGCCCAGGGTCTCGCTGAGCGGCCCGGCCGACTACACGCTCCCCGCGGACCACCTCTTCTTCGCGCGCACCGAGCTCATGCGGATGGACCTGCCCACCCGCGACAGCACGCCGTCGAACACGCTCCCGCCCGGTGCCTATACCGTCTCCGTGACGAACCCCTTGGGAGGCACCTCCGAGCTCGAGGACGCCCTGCGCGTCGTGCCGCCGCCGGAAATCACGAGCCTCACCGTGCCCGGGGGCTTCCGCTACAACGCCGCCAGCCCCCTCGTCATCGAAGGCAGAGGCTTCCGCTCGGACGCGCTGCCGCTCATCGTTCTTCAGCGCCAGGGCGAAGAGGATCAGCCCCTCTTCACCCTCACCGTCGTCTCCGACACGCGCATCGAAACCGAAGTGCCTCCCGCCACGCCGGAGGGCACCTACGCGCTTACGATCACCAACCCCGAGGGCTGCTCCGTCACGCGCCCCCTGGCAATCACGGTCACCTATCCGCGGCTGGGCAACCTCTCCGTGTCGCCCGCGAGCGGCCCCGCGAATAACGACACGGTCATCACCCTCACCAACACCGCGTCCGGCACCGCGAAGCCGTTCTCGACCGAGCCTGGCACCCACGACGTGTACCTCGTCGCGCCCGTGAAGACGGATCCCAGCCAGACGGTGAACATCCCGCTTTACGACGTGACGTACGTCTCCTCGTCGCAGCTCCGCGCCACCGTGCCCAGCTGCTCGGGCTTCGACTCGCGGCCCGTCACGGATCCCTCGTGTCCCGGCGGCATCGTGCCCGGCACCTATGGATTCATCGTCGCGGACCCCAGCGGTGCCTTCGGAACCCTCCCCGCGTCCTCCGGTTTCACCGTCTCCCCATGAACGCCCTCGCCCTGCTCGCGGCCGCGGCGCTGGCCGCCGCCCCCTCCTCCAAGAAGGACAACGGAGGCCCTCTCTTCATCGCGCCCAAGGTGGGCTTCATCAAGCCCGTCACGTCGCTCGGCGGGGACCTCTTCCTGGGCGGCGAGGTGGGCTACCTCACGCCCCTGCTCCAGCGGCGCCTCGCGCTGGTGCTGGAGGTGAACTACCACCGGCCCTCCACGTCGGGGACGCTGCGCGGGCCCCAGCTGGACAACCTGGGCCAGCCCATCGAGTCGCCGTACACGCTCGCCGAGCGCGAGGTGGCCATCCAGCTGTCCGCCGTGTTCCGCTTCCCCCGCGCGTTCGGGCCGCTCACGCCCTACGTGGGCGCGGGCCCTGGCCTGTACCTGCATCGCGCGACGGTGGAGTCGTTCGACAGCACCGCGTCGGAGAGCGGCGGCGGGCTGGGCTTCCAGGCGCTCGCGGGCGTGGAGCTGCCGCTGGGTCCGGGCGGTGCCTTCCTTGAGGCGAAGTACCACTTCGCTCCGGTGGACTTCCTCACCACCGGCGACGTGAACGCGGGCGCGGTGCTCGCGGCCCTGGGCTACCGGCTGCGCCTGTAGTCGCGCGGGGGCTCAGGCCCGTCCCACCGGCGGGCGCAACATCCGCAGCAGGTGCTGGGCCAGCAGGTCGCGCGTGGCCTGGAGCACCGAGCCCATCAGGTGGTGCAGCGCCTCCGCGGTGTCGCCGTGGGCTTCGCGCACGCGCTCGGAGCGGCCGTCGAAGATGCGCAGCCGGCCAGGCACCAGCGAGATGACCGGCAGCGACGGGTGCCGCTTGCGCAGGAGCCCCAGGAACAGCGGGTGGTCCTCGTCCGGACGGCGCAGGTCCACCACCACCAGCGCGGGCTTGTTCTCCTTGATGGAGGCGAAGGCGTCATCGGGCTCGCCCGTGGCGGACACCTCCACGTCCGGCTCCGCGTCCAGGAAGCGGCTGAGCAGCGCGCGGGACGCCGCATGCGGGCTGACGACGAGGACCCGCATCAGCGGGCCGACGCCTGGAAGGATGCGGGACTCCAACCTGCGGGCGGTACAGGGCGAACAGCGGCGGGGCGGGTCCAGGGCATAAGTGGAGCAGGTAACGCCCGGCCACCCCTCAAAGCAATCCGCCCCGCGTCCAGAAGGCACGCCGTGCCGCCAGGCAGCCAATCGTCCGCGCCCGTGGCTTCTTCCGCCCGCGCGGGCCAGAGTGGCGGAGCGCCTTCCAACCCGCTACTTCCCATCCCGCGCGAGTCTCCCCCCACGTCGGTTCCCCCAGAGTCCCGAGCGTCCGCCATCGAGCCCCTGCCCTCCCCCCTCACCGAGCTGCACTACGACAGCGGAACGCTGGTGGCCCCGACGCTGCCCGACGACGAGCGGCTGCACGCGCTCTTCCAGAAGGACGGACGCACGGGCGTCTTCCGCGCGCCCGCGCTGCACTACCGCGACGTCGTCCTGCGCCTGCGCGAACGCGGGCTGCCCTACGAGGACCGCGCGAAGCGCTTCGAGCCGGCGGAGCTGCCCCTCGCGGTGCCCATCGAGCCGTTCCCGCATCAGCGCGCCGCGCTGGACGCCTGGACGCGCGCGGGAGGCCGGGGGCTGGTCGAGCTGCCCACCGGCGCGGGCAAGACGCTGCTGGCGGTGCTGGCCATCGCGTGGGTGAAGCGGCCCACGTTGGTGGTGGTGCCCACGCTAGACTTGATGGCGCAGTGGCAGGGCGTGCTGGCGAAGCACTTCGCCACCCCGGTGGGCATGGTGGGCGGCGGCGTCAACGACCGTCAGACGCTCACGGTGACGACGTACGACTCCGCGGCGATGCAGATGGAGTTCACGGGCAACCGCTTCGGCCTGCTCATCTGCGACGAGTGCCACCACCTGCCCGCGCCCAGCTACCGCTTCATCGCGGAGGGGACGCTCGCGCCCTACCGGCTGGGACTCACCGCGACGCTGGAGCGCGCGGACGGCGGCGAGCGCGTATGCGAGGAGCTCCTGGGCCCGCTGGTGCACCGCACCGGCATCGACGAGCTCCAGGGCCAGTACCTGGCGCCCTACGAAGTCCGCCGCATCGAGGTGCCGCTCACGCCCGACGAGAAGGCCCGCTACGACGAGGCGCGAGGCCGCTACCTCACGTTCGTGCGGAAGCTGGGCGTGCCGCTCGCGTCGCCGGAGGGCTGGGCGCGCTTCCTGGCGCAGAGCCAGCGCAGCGACGAGGGCCGCGCGGCGTACCGGGGCTACCGGGAGCAGCGCCGCATCGCGCTCACCTCCAGCGGCAAGCTGGACGCGCTCTGGAAGATCCTCCTGGAGCACCGCGAGGACCGCGTCATCGTCTTCACGGACGACAACGAGACGGTCTACACGCTCGCGCGCAAGCTGCTCCTGCCCGCGCTCACGCACCACACGCCGCTGCCGGAGCGCAAGGCGCTGCTCGCCGCGTTCGCCAGCGCGGAGCTGCCGGTGCTGCTCACCTCGCGGGTGCTCAACGAAGGCGTGGACGTGCCGGACGCGCGCGTGGGCGTGGTGCTCAGCGGCAGCGGCAGCGTGCGCGAACACGTCCAGCGCCTGGGCCGCATCCTGCGAAAGCGCCCCGGCAAGCGCGCCCTCTTGTACGAGGTGTGCTCCGCGCAGACGGCGGAGAGCGGCATCAGCGAAAGACGCAGGCAGCACCGCGCCTACCAGGAGCCGGAGGGCCCTCCCGATGCCAGCGCATGACGGCCGCCCCGAGCGCTCCTCCATTTCCCACCCACGTCGCGCATCGCCGGAGGTCTCCGCATGCTGACGCGTGAGCTGCTCGCCTCGCGCGTGCGCGAAGGCATCCTGCGCCCTTCCTTCGTGAAGACGCACGACCCCTCCCTCCAGGCGCTCGCGAAGGAGCTGCTCGCGGACGCGGAGACCTTCCGGGGCCAGAGCCGCGACGACGTGGAGGAGTCCTTCAGCCTCAAGGCCGGCGCGTTCAGCCGCCCCAAGGTCGCGCGCGGGCTGGTGAAGCTGCTGCTCGACCGGCTCCTCTTCGACGAGGCGGGCGAAGGCGCCACGGAGGCGCGCTGGCGCACGCTGCTCGTGGGCGCGAAGGTGCTGCGGACCCTTCCGCCGGACACCACGCTGGAGGCCTACGAAGCGCGCCTCACCGAGGCCCTGGACGCGCCGCTTCCGGACACGCGCGAGGCGCTCTACTCGGACCTGCCCGGCAACCGGAAGCTGCTCGGGTGGGACGGCGAAGCGCTCACGCCGCAGGGGCTCCTGGACCGCTACAACCTGGCGCTCGCGCAGGGGCCGCTGCTCAACGCCCGGCGCCTCACCCTGCGCGCGCGGTCGCCGGAGCTCTTGCGCGTGCGCAAGCTGCTGCGCTGGTTGAAGTTCTGCCGGCTGGTGGCGGAGGTGCGGCGCGACGGCGAGGACTGGTCCCTGGAGGTGGAGGGCCCCGGCGCCATGCTGGCCCTGCAGAAGAAGTACGGCCTGCAGCTCGCGAGCTTCCTGTCCGTGGTCCCCATCCTGGAGCGCTGGGAGCTGTCCGCGGTGCTGGAGGACGCGCGCAAGCGCTCCACGCTCCAGCTTTCCAACGAGGATCCGCTGGTGTCCCCGCTGCCCGCGGCGCTGGGTCACGTGCCGCCGGAGGTGACCGCGCTGGCGGAAGGCTTCGAGGACGCGGCCTGGGAGCTGGACCTCACGCCCCTGCCCCGCCACACCGGCGCCGCCGGCCTGTGCGTGCCCGACCTCACCTTCCGCCACCGGAAGACGGGCCAGGAGGTCGCGCTGGAGCTGTTCCACCCGTGGCACGCGGCGCCGCTGTCACGCCGGCTGGCGGAGCTGCGCGCGCGTCCCGACGCGGGGCTGCTCCTGGGCGTGGACCGCGCGCTGGCGAAGGAGGCGGCGGAGCGGCAGGTGCTGGAGGATCACCCGCAGGTGGTGCTCTTCAACGGCTTTCCCTCCGTCCGGAAACTGAGGGAGCGGCTCGCGCGATGGGACGGCACGGCGAAGGCCGGATGAGCACCGGAGCGCCCTCAGCTCCTGGGTTTGAACTGTGAGGCCAGCACGCTGAGGATGCGGACGGAGCCCCGGTCCAGTTGCTTCGCGCGGCGCAAGAGACGGCGCAGCTCCGCGGACTCGCCGTAGTCGGACGGAGGCTCCGCGGCCCACTTCACGTCCTGCGACGGCTTGAGCCCCAGCGCCTCGTCCGCGGAGATGGACAGCACCACGCACAACCGGCGGAAGGTCTGGATGCTGGGCAGCATGTGGCCGCGCTCCAGGCGCCCGTAGACCTCACTGGCGATGCCGATGCGCTCCGCCACGTCCGCCTGGGTCAGGTTCAGACGGGTGCGGGCGACGCGGGCCGCGCCTCCGAGCCGGGATGCGAGGGTCTTTTCCATGGGGTCGTTAACCTACCGGGTTCGCCCATGTCGATATGACTTGAGAGGTTGGCTTCCAAGAACTTCCGGGGTAGGCTTTTCGCGACACAACCTCTTGCGTCAAGCCTGTCCGCACCACCCACTGCCTTCATGCGAGAGCCCTCCACCCCCCTTCCCAGCTTCCTCTTCGTGGATGCGGATCCGCGTGCGCTGGCGGCGTTGCGGCGGCTCTCCAGGCACCTGCCCGGAGACAAGCGCTTCGCCCTGGGCGTGCGCGAAGCGGAGCGGCTGATGGGGGAAGCGGCGCCGTCCGTGGTGGTGTGCGGTTACGGCCTGCCGGATGGTGACGGGCTGTGCCTGCTCACGTGCGTGCGCGCCCGGCATCCGCGCGCCGCTTGCGCGCTGCACACCACGCATCCCCCGTCGCGCGGGCTGCGGGAGGAGGGCATCACCTGGATGGACCGCGCCGCGCCGCCGCAGCAGGTGCTGGCGCTCCTGGCGTCCTTGAGCTGAAGGCGAGCTGACGGCCGGGCGTTCCCATGGCGTGCGCGGCGGGGAGCGTTAAGGTAGGGCCTTCCCCACGCACGCCATGAAGCTCTACGCCATCAGCGACCTGCACCTGCGGCACAAGGAGAACCACGAGGCACTGGCCGCACTCGCGCCACGTCCGGACGACTGGCTCATCGTCGGCGGCGACGTGGGCGAAACGCTCGCGGACATGGAGCTGATGCTGAGCACGCTCACCGCGCGCTTCCGCCAGGTCGTCTGGGTGCCGGGCAACCACGAGCTGTGGACCATGCCCTCCGAAAAGCCTCCGCTGAAGGGCGAGGCGCGCTACCTGCGCATGGTGGACCTGTGCCACCGCTACGGCGCGCTCACGCCGGAGGATCCGTATCCGCGCTGGCCCGGAGAGGGCCCGCCCCGCGTCATCGTCCCCATGTTCCTGGGCTACGACTACACCTTCCGCCCGGACACCGTGCCCGCGGACAAGGCGCTGGAGTGGGCCTGGGAGGACGACCTGATGTGCACGGACGAAGTGCTCCTGCATCCGGAGCCCTACCCCACCCGTCAGGCCTGGTGCCACGCGCGCGTGGAGCGCACCCGCGCGCGGCTGGAGCGGCTGCCGCCGGAGTGCTCCACCATCCTCATCAACCACTACCCGCTGCGCTACGAGCACGTGCGGCTGCCGCGCATCCCGCGCTTCTCCATCTGGTGCGGCACGCGCCTCACCGAGGACTGGCACACGCGCTACCGCGCGGAGGTGGTGGTGACGGGGCACCTGCACATGCCCTCCACGCTGTGGCGCGACGGCGTGCGCTTCGAGGAGGTCTCCCTGGGCTACCCCATGCAATGGCGCCACCGGGGCGGCCTGGAGCGCTGCCTGCGCGAAGTCCTGCCCGGTCCGCGGACGCCCTCCCCGGCGCCGTAAGGCACCGCCCGGCGCGGGCGTGTAGTTTCGCGCCATGCCCGAGCCCTCCGCCGCTGGCCCCGTCGAACTCTCCGAGCGTGTGCACCTGCTGGACGCCCTGCGCGGCTTCGCGCTGCTGGGCGTCTTCGTCTCCAACAGCCTGAGCTGGTTCAGCGGCCGGTCACTGCTGCCGCAGGAGCAGGCACAGGCGCTGGCCGCGCCCATGCTGGAGACGGTGGTCCGCCAGCTCTACGCCTTCTTCGTGGACCAGAAGTTCATCACCCTCTTCGCCCTCCTCTTCGGGCTGGGCTTCGCGCTGCAGATGACGCGTGCGGAGGGGCGGGGCACGTCCATCGTGCCGGTGTACCGGCGCCGGCTGCTCGTGCTGCTGGGCATCGGGCTGGTCCACATGTTCGCCATCTGGGTGGGGGACATCCTCAGCACGTACGCGCTGGTGGGCTTCGTGCTGCTGCTGTTCCGCCAGCGCTCCGACAGGACGGTGCTCACCTGGGTGGCGGTGCTCTTCGTCGTGCTGCCGCTCACGCTGTCCATCGCGCAGCGCTACGGCCCGGAGCTCCTGCACGGCAAGGAGGCCGCGGAGGCAGCCACCAAGGCCACGCGCGAGGAGGAGGCCGCGCACCGCACGGCGTTCTTCACCGGCCTGTCCAGCGAGTCCGTGCTGACGTCGCAGAAGGCCAACGCCCTCTACGCCTGGCAGAACCTGCCCAACCCGGGACGTCCCATCTGGCTGAGCATCATCCTGGGCCGCTTCCTCTTGGGCCTGTGGATTGGACGCAAGAAGCTGCTGGAGGACGTGGAGCGCCACCGCAAGCTGCTCGTGCGGGTGATGGCGTGGGGGCTGGGCGTGGGCAGCGCCTTCGCCACCCTGTCGTTGGTGCTCTACCTGAAGAAACAGGGCGTCCCCGGAGGCCCCGGGGGGCAGGCCAACCCGCCGGTGTGGATGGTGGGCATGCGCACCCTGCGGGAGGTGGGCTACCTCTTCATGGGCTGCGGGTACGCGGCGGCCTTCGCGCTGCTCTTCCAGAAGGAGCGCTGGAGGAAGGTGCTGGGCGTGCTCACGCCCGCAGGCCGCATGGCGCTGACGCTCTACCTCATGCAGTCGGTGATCAGCATCGCGCTGTATGACGGCTGGGGGCTGGGGCTCGTCGGCCACACGCCGCCGTCGCGCACGGTGCTGATGTGCCTGGGCGTCTTCTCCGCGCAGGTGGCCTTCAGCCACTGGTGGCTTACGCGCTTCCGCTTCGGCCCGGTGGAGTGGCTGTGGCGCTCGCTCACCTACGGCCGCGCCCAGCCCATGCGCCTGGCCCCTGCCGGCGAGGCGCGCGCGGCGCACTGATTTGACGCTGCCGAGGACGCCAGCGTGTAGTGCCCGGCATGTCCGAGTCCCCCTCCGCCGGTCCCATTGAAAGCGCGCAGCGCGTCCACGCCCTGGACGCCCTGCGCGGCTTCGCGCTCCTGGGCGTCTTCATCTCCAACAGCCTGAACTGGTTCAACGGTCGGCTGCTCCTGCCCAAGGAGCAGGCCCTGGCGCTGGGCGCGTCGCCGCTGGAGCTCACGGTCAATTCGCTCTTCGCGCTGCTCATCGATCAGAAGTTCGTCACCCTCTTCACCCTCCTCTTCGGCCTGGGCTTCGCGCTGCAGATGACGCGCGCCGAAGAGCGGGGCACCTCCATCGTGCCGGTGTACCGGCGCCGCCTGCTCGTGCTGCTGGGCATCGGGCTGGTCCACATGGTCGCCATCTGGTTCGGCGACATCCTCACCACCTACGCGCTGGTGGGCTTCCTGCTGCTGCCGTTCCGCAAGTGCTCCGAAAAGACGGTGCTCGTCTGGGCGGCGCTGTTCCTGTTCGTGGTGCCCATCGTCTTCTCCGTCGGGCAGCGGGTGCTCCCGGCGATGCTGGACGGCGCGGCGGCGGCGGAGCGCGCCCAGAAGGCCACGCGGGAGGAAGAGGCGGAGCGCCGCGCGGCGTTCCTCACCGGCCTGTCCAGCGACTCGGTGGTGATGACCCAGCAGGCCAACGCGGCCTACGGCTGGGCCAGCATCCCCAACCCCAACCGCCCGGTGCTGCTGTCCATCATCCTGGGCCGCTTCCTGCTGGGCCTGTGGGCCGGGCGCCGGGGACTCGTGCAGGACGTGGAGCGCCACCGTCCGCTCTTGCGGAAGCTGGCCGCCTGGGGACTGGGGGTGGGCGGCGTCATGGGGCTCATCGTCCTGGCGATCAACCTCTCGCACCGGGGCGCGACGAGCATGCCAGGGTGGATGCTGTGGATGCGCATCCCGAAGGACGTGGGCATCCTCTTCCTGGGCGTGGGCTACGCGGCGGCCTTCGCGCTGCTCTTCCAGAAGGCGGGCTGGCGCAAGGTGCTGGGCGTGTTCACGCCCGCGGGCCGCATGGCGCTGACGCTCTACCTCATGCAGTCCGTGCTGAGCCTCTGCGTGTTCAACGGCTGGGGCCTGGGGCTCGTCGGCCGCACGCCGCCGTCGCTCACGCTGCTCCTGTGCCTGACCCTGTTCGCGGGACAGGTCGCCTTCAGCCACTGGTGGCTCGGGCGCTTCCGCTTCGGCCCGGTGGAGTGGCTGTGGCGCTCGCTCACCTACGGCCGCGCCCAGCCCATGCGCCGGGTCCCCACCGCGGCGCCCGCGGCGAGCTGAAGCGCGACAAAAAAAGAACCCCGGGTCCCGCGAGGAGGCGGGAGCCCGGGGTTTCAGGAGCGGGGCGCGGCACCTTCGCCGCGCCCCACGCCTTCAGGGACTAGCGGACCTTGTAGGAGGCCGCGAACACGGTGTTGATGTAGCCGTCGACCTCGGTGTCGACCAGGCTCGGCACACCGACGATCGTGATGTAGTACTTGCCCGCCGGGATGTTGCGCAGGATGACGCTCTCCGTCGCGCTCTCCTTCACGCCACGGCCCAGGTAGGACGTGAACGTCGGAGCGGCGGCGGCCTGCACGTAGACGTCGGCGTTGCCCTCGCCCTCGCCCAGCGCGATGGACAGCGTGTTGATGCCGGAGTCCTTCTTGAACTCAGGCACGTCGATGATGAAGGTGCGGGTGGAGCCCGGCACGCCCGAGAGGCCCTCGATGCGGGTCTCGTTGCCGATGTCCTCGAAGCCACCCTTCCAGGTCACGGACAGGCTGGTGTTCGTGTAGGACGTGAAGCCCTTGATCATCACGTACCAGATGCCCTTCGCGCCGGAGGTGGCGAAGGTGCAGGTCTCCGCGTTGCCGGACTTGTACGGACGGCAGTCGTACAGGGAGTCCGTCGGGGCGTTGTTCTTGCGGACGTAGAGGTCCGCGTCACCCGTGCCACCGGACAGCGTGAAGGTCACGTCCGTGGCGCCCTCGGGGATGGTCACCGAGTAGTACACCTTGCTGCCGGAGGTGCCGTTGATGCCCGTCACGGGCACGCCCTTCTCGATCGGCGTGGTCACCGGAGGAGGCACGGGCACGCCCACGCCCACGGCCTTCCAGGCGTTGCCGACATCGGCGATCTCCGCCGCGGTGAAGCCCAGCTGCGTCGCGGCCTGCTCCGACGCGGTCTTCGCCGCCTCGAAGTTGGAGGACGCGGTCAGCAGGTCGGCGTTGATCTTGTAGAAGACCTTGGCGGCCTTCTCGAAGCCGATGCCGTTGACGACCTGGGTCGTCTTGGCGCGCGGGTGCGTGCCACCCTGGGACATCAGGTAGAACGCCAGGTTGGAGATACCCGAGCTGTAGTGCACGTCCACGCCCGAGCCGTAGTCCGGGTAGTAGTCGAGCGAGTCCCCGTCCTGCGTGGGGTTCTTCATGTAGCGCAGGCCGTCACCCGGGATGCTCGGGGTCCAGACGTCGTCGCCGACGATCCAGGTGCCCTCGTCGATGACCTTGCCCTTGCCGTACCACTCGCAGACCGCGCCGAAGATGTCGGAGATGGACTCGTTGAGGCCACCGGACTCACCGGAGTAGGTGAGGTTGGACTCGTACTCCGTCACCGCGTGCGTCAGCTCGTGCGCCGTCACGTCCAGCGAGTTCGCCAGGTTGGAGGCGTTCACGCCGTCGCCATCGCCGTACACCATCTGGGAGCCGTCCCAGTAGGCGTTGACGTAGTTGTTGCTGTAGTGCACGTAGCTCTTCAGCAGGTGGCCGGCGTTGTCGTACGAGTCACGACCGAACAGGTTGCTGTAGCAGTCGTAGACGGTGCCGAGGTGGTCGTAGTTGTTGTTGATGACCGCGTCGGCGACCGGGGCCTCACCCTCGAAGCGGCCCTTGACGGCCGTGGAGGGCGTGGTGCGGTGCTGCAGATCCCACACTTCGCGCTTCTTCGCGGAGTGGATGTGCGGAACGCGCTCGAAGACGTCGCCCGTCTTGGCGTTCACGTACACGGAGTCATCCACCGGGGTGGTGTCCTTCAGCTCGCCCTGGACGCGAACTTCGTACGCCAGGATGAGCTCGTTGCCCGAGCGGCGGTAGACCAGCTGGGGCTCCGCGTTGGAGGACGCGCGCTCCGGGGAGCCGCGGTCGCCGATGGCCGCCGCGATCGCCGCGTCGGACGCGATGGAGGCCTTCAGCTCGCCCTTGAGGTCGCCACGGGCGTTCGTGTTCACCGCGAACACGGAGCCGTTGCGCGCGTGCAGGCGCAGCTCGGCGTCCTGAACCAGGATGCCGTTCTGGGTCACGCCGTAACGGAAGTGCGTGTCACCGTCGAAGCCGACGTAGGCGCGCTTCAGGAACAGGTCGTTCGCGTTCAGGCGGAACAGCGGCGCCACGTTCGCGAGCACCGGCGCCAGCTGCTGCTGGGCCGCGATGCCCTGGATGGCGGAGGGAGCAGGAACGGAACCGAAGGAACCGGTGAGGAAGGTGGGGACCGCGTCGGAGTCCGCCGCGATGACCTTCTGGCCCGCCGACAGGTTGGCGGAAGCCTTCTGGATGTTGGCGTCCTCCGTGTTCGCAGCGGGAGCGCCGTCGGTGCAAGCGCCAACCATCAGGGACAGGGCTGCGGCACCCAGGGCGCCGCGTACTCGCTTCTCGTACATGCAATCCTCCTAAGGGGAAAGATTAGAAAGCACTGTGACACAAGAGAGGCGCGTATTTCAAGTACAGGCGAGATTTCTACTTTTGCATCGTTTCTCAGACTTCGAGATATCTCGCAACTGCTTGAAATGACGGAGGAACTCACGCAGCCCGCGGGGAACGGGGTTGGTGCTTCAAACCGGAAAGGCGGTTACTTCATGGTTGAAGCACCTGTCGGCGGATGCGTGCAATGAGTGAACGGCGGGGAGAAATTGCCGTCTCATTTATTCCCGACCCGGGTGGGTCCCGTGTCACCGGTGACATCCACGAGGGCTCTGAGGGCGGGGCAGGCGGGCTAGCGTCCCGGGCCCAGGAGGCGACACACACATGCGCGCATTGCAGCTTCAGCGGCTGGAGGGGCCGGAGGGCCTGGCGATGGTGGAGGTCCCGGAGCCGGAGGCCGGGGACGGGGTCCTCATTGATGTGGTGGCGGCCGGGGTGAGCTTCCCGGATCTGCTGCTCACCCGCGGCCAGTACCAGATGAAGCCGGAGGTGCCCTTCGTGCCGGGGGTGGAGGTGGCGGGCGTGGTGCGCGCCGCGCCGGCGGGGGCGCGGGTGAAGCCCGGCGACAGGGTGATGGGCTTCTCCTTCACCCTGGGCGGCTTCGCGGAGGCCTGCGTGGTGGCGCCGGAGCTGGCCTTCCCCATTCCGGAGGCGTGGAGCTTCGAGCAGGCGGCGGGCGTGGTGATGAACTACCACACGGCGCACTTCGCGCTGCACCGGCGCGGGCAGCTGCGCCCGGGAGAGACGGTGGTGGTGCACGGCGCGGCGGGCGGCGTGGGCACCGCGGCCGTGCAGGTGGCGAAGGGCGCCGGGGCGCGCGTGCTGGCGGTGGTGAGCGACGAGCGCAAGAGAGAGGTGGCGAAGCGCGCGGGCGCGGACGTCGTCCTCCTATTGAAGGAGTTCCAGGCCGGCGTGCGCGAGGCCACGGACGACCGGGGCGCGGACGTGGTGCTGGACCCCGTGGGCGGCGACGTCTTCGAGAAGAGCCTCAAGGTGCTGGCGCCGGAGGGGCGGCTTCTGGTGGTGGGCTTCGCCAGCGGCCAGATTCCCTCCGTCGCGGTGAACCGGCTGCTCCTGCGCAACGTCACCGTGGTGGGCGTGGCGTGGGGCGCCTTCCTCATGCAGGCGCCGGAGCTGCCGGGCGACATCGCCAAAGACCTGGAGGCGCTCGCGGCGAAGGGCTTCGTCAATCCGGTGGTGGGCCGCGTCTTCCCCTTCGATGACGGCGCGCAGGCGCTGCGCGAGCTGGAGTCGCGCCAGGCCGTGGGAAAGATCGTCCTGAAGGTGAAGGCCGGCTGACGTCACTCCTCGGGCAGAGGCAGGGGCGTGGGAGTCCCCGCCTCGCGCTCCAGGACGTCCGCGGCGCGGGCGTCCCGGGGCAACCCGAAGCGGGCGCGCGAGCACATGAGGAGCTGGCCCGCGAAGACGCTGTCCGCCAGCGCGTCCGCGTAGAGGCCGTGGGCCTCGCACAGGCGGGCCCGCTCATCCACCAGCCGGGCGAGGATGCGCGCCTGCTCCGGGTGGGCGAAGAGCCCGACGACGGAGCGCGCGTCGAAGCGGGCGAGCGTGTCGTACTCCATGCCCAGCGTCGTGATGCACACCTCGCGGATCCGCTCCAAGCACGCGTCCCAGGAGTCGCGCGACCGGGCGATGTCCGGCACCGAGCGGCCAAGCTCGCGGACGGCGTTGAGCAGGAAGGCGTGTCGTAGCGAAGGCATCCGGTCCTCCACTACAGCCCAGCCTCCCTGAATCATCCAGCGCGTCAGGGGGTGCGGACCCACCCCAACGAATCAGGTTGCACCCACCCACCGAGGGCCCGCATGCGGCGGCGGCACACCTCCACGGGAAAAAGACAGACATCGTCATCCTGACGTGGCGATACGCGCCCGCGACATTCCAAAGATATATCCAGACAGGAATGACATACACCGCGTGCGGGCGTCCTCTCACGGAGACGGGGGCGCGGATGACCCGAGCGTGTGTGTTGCCATCAAGACTCGGCGTGTATCACCGCGCGGTTCCTACGTATTGCGCGAGCGCTGCCAGTCTTTAGACTTTTCAAACGCGAAGCCCCCCGCGCGCGAGTCACCACATCCAAGGAATGCACCATGGCCCTTCCGTCCACGCTGCGTCTTCCCCCGACCGCGGAGATCGCCTTCGGATCCACGGTGCTGAAGCAACCGGAGCTGTTGCGCCGGGCGTCCCGGGTGGCGCGGCGGCTGCGGGCCGAGTGGAACGTGCGGCCGGGAGACCGCGTGGGGCTGATGGTGGTGCCCGGGCCGGAGGTCATCCCGGCCATCCTGGGCATCTGGATGGCGGGCGCGGCCTACGTGCCGTTGGATCCCTTCCTCCCCGACGAGCGGCTCCTGCGCATCCTGCGTGACGCGGGCCTGCGAGGCGTCGTCACGCAGCGCATGCACCGCGTCTCCGTGGGGCTCCTGGAGACGTGGCTGGGGACTCCCCTGCCCTTCCTGGAGGCGGATGCGACGGCGGTGGATGGCGCGGAGGACATCGACGTCTCGGACGTCATCGACGCGCCGCCGGACCGGCCCGCCTACCTCATCTACACCTCCGGCAGCACGGGTGAGCCCAAGGGCGTGGTGTGCACGTTCCGGGGGCTCGTGAACCTGGTGCACGGCGTGGGGCCGCTCCTGGGCCTGGGGCCGGACACGCGGCACCTCCAGTTCGCCAGCATCAACTTCGACGCGTCCGTGTGGGAGGTGTTCCCCACGCTGTTCGCGGGCGGCACCGTGGTGCAGGGCACGCGCGAGGACCTGCTGCCCGGCCGGCGCATGGCGGAGTACCTGCGCCAGCAGCGCGTGACCCACCTGTGCCTGCCGCCGTCCGTGCTGGGGCAGCTGGGGCCGCACGTGGACACGCTGCCGGACGTGGCGTGCGTGGTGATGGCGGGCGAGCGCTGCCCGGCGCCGCTCGCGGAGCGGTGGCATGCATCCGGCCGCCGCGTCTTCAACGCCTACGGCCCCACGGAGGGGACGGTCTGCGCGACCGCGTACCGGGTGAAGGGCGGCGAGTCGCCCGTGCCCATCGGACAGGCGCTGCCGGGCGTGCAGCTGCGCGTGGTGGGAGCGGATGGCCAGGACGTCACCGACGGCGCGACAGGCGAGGTGTGGATTGGCGGCGAGGGCGTGGCGGAGGGCTACCGCAACCAGCCCGAGCGCACGCGGGAGCGCTTCCCCACGGACGCCCGGGGCGCCCGGTGGTACCGCACCGGTGACGAGGCCGTGCGCCGCGCGGACGGGGCGCTGGTGTTCCTGGGCCGGATGGATCAGCAGGTGAAGCTGCGCGGCTTCCGCATCGAGCTGGAGGCCATCGAGCAGGCGCTGTACGCGTACCCGGGTGTCGCGCAGGCGGCGGTGACGGTCTTCGAGCACACGGACGCGCAGGGCCAGACGACGGGCCTGCTGGTGGCGTACCACAGCGTGCAGGAGGGCCACACGGTGTCGCTGGACGCGCTGCGCGCGCACCTGGGCGTCGTGCTGCCGGACTACATGGTGCCGCACCGCTTCGTGGCGCTGCCGCGCCTGCCGCTCATGCCCCACCTGGGCAAGGTGGACCGGGCAGCGCTGCCGCCTCCGGCGGACTGGGTGGGCGCCACCGCGTCCGAAACCCGCACCGCCGCGCCCGCGACTCCCGCGACTCCCATCGACCGGCTGTGCCGCGCCTTCGAGCGGGGTCTGCGCGCGGCTCCTGGCACCGTCACGGCGAACACGCACTTCTTCCAGGCGGGCGGTGACTCGCTGGGCGTGGCGCACGTGCTGGCCCAGGTGGAGGAGGACTTCGGCGTGTCGCTGCCGTCGCGCCGCGTGTACTCGCACCCCACGCCCCAGCTGCTCCTGGCCTTCTGCGAGGCCGGCGCGGTCCCGGCCGAAGCGGGCCCTCAAGGCGTGCGCGCCACGCTGCTGACCGACGCGCGGTCCGCGGCCCTGCCCCGGCTCACGGCTCCCGTGCTCGTCACGCAGCCGCCGCGCACGCTCCTGCTCACGGGGGCGACGGGGTTCCTGGGCATCCACCTGCTGGCCGCGCTGGCGCCCCGCGTGGAGCGCATCCACTGCCTGGTGCGAGCGCGCGACGACGCGGAAGCCGGCGCGCGGCTTCGCGCCACCGCTCGCAAGTACGGCGTGCACCTGCCCTGGCGCGACGGGCGCATCCAGGCGGTGGCGGGCGACATCACCCGGACGCGGCTGGGGCTGGAGGCGTCGGTCCATGACGCCCTGGCGCTCCAGTGCGACGCGGTGGTGCACTCGGCCGCGAGCATCAGCTACATCCTGCCGTACGCGGACGCGGGGAGGCCCAACGTCGCCGGCACGCAGCAGGTGCTGGCCTTCTGCGCGCACGGCCGCGCGAAGCCCCTGCACCACGTGTCCTCGCTCAGCGTCCACGGCGCGGTGGGCACGCTGCTGGGCCTGGAGGAGGTGGACGAGGACTTCGCGCTGGAGCGCTCGCTGGACCTGATGTCCTACGAGAACGGCTACACGCGGGCCAAGTGGGTCGCGGAGCGGCTCGCCGTGGACGCGCGCGACAGCGGCCTGCCGGTCAGCATCTACCGGCCGGGCTTCATCCAGGGCCACAGCCGCACGGGCATTGGCAACGCGGACGACATGCTGTGCCGGCTGCTGGTGGGCAACGCGCAGCTGGGCATGTCGCCGGACCTGCCGGACAAGTACTGGCTGCCGGTGCCGGTGGACTACGTGGCCAGCGCCACCGCGCACCTGGTGCTCACCCAGTCCCCGGGCGGCACGTACAACCTGGCGCCGGAGCGCGAGCAGGAGCCGAGCCACAACGCCCTCTTCGACATGCTGGGCGCGCACGGGCACCCGGTGCGCCGCGTGGCGCCGGCGGTGTGGCTGCGCGAGCTGGGGCGGGTGGGGCCGGACAACGCCCTCTTCCCGCTGGTCGCGTTCCTGCGGGAGAAGGTCTACCACGGCACCCGCACGGTGCTGGAGCTGCACCACCGCACGCCGCGCGTGCGCACGGACCACACCCGCGCCGCGCTGGCGGGCACGGACATCCAGTGCCCGGACATCGACGCGGCCCTGCTGCGCCGCTACGTGAAGGACCTCTTCGCGCGCCACCGCTCCGCGGCCCTCGCCGCGTAGCGGGGGCCGGCCGTCAGTGGTGCGGCGGGAACTTCCCCTGTCCGTCACCGAAGCGGTAGTGGGCCACCACCGGCTGGTGGTCCGAGGACTCGGTGGAGCGGTCCACCTCGAAGAGGACCGGAATCAGCGAGCGCGTCGCGTAGAAGTTGTCGAAGCGCTTGCCCGTGGCGTGCACCACGCCGTGGCTGTCCGGGTGCGAGGTGAGCGTGGCGCAGTCCGCGATGTCCTGCAGGCGCCACCACGCGGGGCTGTGCTTGGGAATCTGGCCGGAGCTCAGCTCCTGACGGGCGTGGTGGGGCGTCGTCAGCGAGTGGTCCGCCAGCCGCACGCGCACCGTCGTGGCGTGGCACACCGTCTCCGGCAGCTCCTGCTCCAGCGTGTGCAGTTCGTGGCGCAGGCGCGGGTCCGCGATGTTGCCCACGCCGCGGTCGCCCACCGTGACGTTGTGCATGTCGTCGCCGTAGCGCTGGCGGAACTCCTCGATGGTGTCCGTGTCGTTGTCCTGCTTCGGGTGCAGCAGGTGCGCCACCAGCCAGGAGCCGCCCCGCTTGATGGCGGTGTTGGCGTTGAAGTCACCCAGCACGACGGCGGGGACGCCTTCGCGGCGGCGCAGGAGCGCGTTGAGCTGGCGCAGGTTGAGGGCGTTGATGGCCGAGTCCCCCAGCGCGTGGTGCAGGTTGTAGAGGTAGAGCGGGCGGCCCTCCACCTGGAGCTTCAGCCACAGCACGCCCCGGTCCTCCACCAGCTCTCCCGCGTAGCCCTGGCGCGCGATGGCGTCATTGCGCTCGGCGTCGGTGAGGACGTAGGTGAAGTGCGCGGCGTCCACGATGGGGTGGCGGCTGAGCCACGCCTTGCCGTTCACCAGCCGGGTGCCGTCGTCGCCGTCGCTGCCCTGGTACGCCAGGTGGAAGCCGAAGCGGGACGCGAGCAGCACCGACATGGGCACGCCCGCCTCCTGCAGGCCGATGACGTCCGGCATGCGGTCCTGGGCCTCCAGCTGGGTGAAGTACTCCAGCAGCGCCTCCTGGCGCTCGCCGCCCATGAGGATGTTGTAGCTCATCACCGTGAGGCCCGGTCCCCGGGGCGCGCGTGGCGAGGGGTGGTGCACGATGAAGGTGCGGCCGTCTCCCAACCGGCGCTCGCTCGAGGGCAGCGGCACGGCCTGGAAGTCCGGCAGGGTCAGGGTGGGATCACGCTTCGGCAAAACGTCCTCCTGCCCACTCGGCTTGCGTCCGAGCAGGTGTCCTACGGCGGGCAGGTGTTCCAGCACTTCGGGCATCTTCATGCCGCCCTCCCCTTGCTGGGGCGCCAGGCCCGCGAGGTGCCATGAGCAAAGGGGAAGCGATGTCGGGCGTCATGCCGTCGCGCTGTGGATTCCACCAAGCCTCCATCTAGAAGTCCTCCGCTCAAGTTCGTGGCGGCGGGCCTCGTCTGCCAGCGTCATGCAGGGGACGGGCGCTCGGCCGGAAGGTTGCCCTGCGTGCGCCGGGCATGAACCGGGCGTCGGACGGTGCACATCCGTCCGGCGCGGAATCGGCCCGGGCCTGGGGCGCGGGTGGTTAGATGGGTGGGCGATGAAGGAACTCGATGACCTGTTGCGGGCATGCGGTCGTGCCTCCGGTCCGGTGGTGTTGGCGACGGTGGTGGCGGTGTCCGGTTCGTCGTACCGGCGCCCGGGCGCCCGCATGTTGATGGGCGCGGATGGCTGGCTCGCGGGCGGGGTGAGCGGCGGGTGTCTGGAGGGGGACCTGGTGCGCAAGGCCTTCTTCTGGACTTCGGATGGGCCGCGCGTGCTGCGCTACGACACCACCGGCGACGCCGCGGAGGACGAGGGCGGCCTGTCGTTCGCGCTCGGGTGCAACGGCGTGGTGGACATCCTGCTGGAGCGCTGGGAGCCCGGTCCGGGTGACGCGCTCGGCTTCGCGGCCGAGGCGCGCAAGCAGTCGCTGCGCGCGGTGGTGGCCACCGTGTACCGGGGCCCCGCGGACGCGGTGGGTTCGCGGCTGATGCTGCGCGAGGATGGCGTGTCGCAGGAAAACCTCCAGGGCGCGCTGCTCGAACCGGTGCGCGCGGCGGCGACGGAGGCATTGGTGCGCGGCGTGCCCTGGAGCGGCGCGTGCGGGGACGCGGAGGTGCTGGTGGAGGTGGTGGACCCGGCGCCGCAGGTGGTGGTGTTCGGCAGCGGCTTCGATGTCGCGCCCGTGGTGTCGCGCGCGCAGGGACTGGGGTGGCACCTCACGGTGGTGGCGGACCGGCCCGTGGAGATGCTGCGCCGCAGGTTCCCGGGGGCCCAGGCGCACGTCGCGTCGCGGGCGAGCGAGGTGCTGGAGAAGGTGCCGCTGTCCGCGCGCAGCGTGGTGCTGGTGATGACGCACAGCCTGCCGCAGGACCGGGAGCTGCTGGAGCGGCTGGTGCCGCTGCCGGTGCGCTACCTGGGAGTGCTCGGGCCTCGCGCGAGGACGGAGCGCATCCTGCGGGAGCTGGCGCGCCCGCCCACCGCCGCGCAGTTGGAGAAGCTGCACGCGCCCATGGGGTTGGACCTGGGCGCGGAGGGCGCGGACGAGATTGCCCTGTCCATCATCGCGGAGGTGCAGGCGGTGCTGGCCGGGCGCGACGGAGGACGGCTGCGCGAGCGGCAGGCGCCCATCCACGCGGATGCCACCGCGCCGGAGCGCAAGTCGGCATGAGGGACCGCATCAGCGAGACGCACGCGACCGACAGACTCAGAGCACTCACGGCGCATGCGCGGAGGCGCGCATGACCGTGGCCGCAGCGGGAGGCGCTTCGCGGTTGGGACAGGCCAGGCAATGGGACAGCGGGCTGCGCGGAACGCACACGGCGCATGCGCCTGCTCGCGCGTGGTGGCGCGTATGACCGTGGCCATCGTGCTGCTCGCCGCGGGTGGTTCTTCGCGGCTGGGACAGCCCAAACAACTCTTGCGCCACGAAGGCATGTCACTGGTGCGGCGCGCGGCGGAGCGGGCCCTGGCCGCGAGCCCGGTGGTGACCGTGGTGCTCGGTGCGCGGCGTGACGACGTCGCCGCGGAGCTGGACGGGCTCGCCGTGCGGTGCGTGGACAATCCGGACTGGGTGCTGGGTCAGGGCTCGTCGCTGCACGCGGGCCTCAAGGCGCTTCCCCCGGACGTGGACGGCGCCCTGCTGATGCTCTGCGACCAACTCCGCGTGGACGTGCCCCACCTGCGCTCGCTCATCGACACCTTCGAACGCACGCGCGCGCCCATCGTCGCGTCCGCCTACGCGGGCACCCGAGGCGTCCCCGCCCTCTTCTCCCGTGCCCTCTTCCCCGAGCTGGAGGCCCTTCCTCCCACGGGCGGCGCACGCGGGCTCATCGCCCGGGACCCTTCGCGCGTCGTGGAGGTTCCGCTGCCCGGCGGCGAGGAGGACGTGGACACCGCCGAGGACGCCCTGCGCCTCACGCGCCCCGGACGCGGTGGGTGATGCCCTCCGGACCGGCCACCACCAGGTCGGTGGTCAGGTTCAGGAACAGGCCGTGCGCCATCACCCCGGCGCGGGACTCCAGCTTCGCGGCCAGCGCCGCAGGATCGCCGATGGGACCGAAGTCACAGTCCAGCACCACGTTGCCCTGATCCGTGTGGTACGGCGCCCCGTCGAGCGCGAGCCGCACCACCACACGCGCCCCCAGCGACTCCAGGAACAGCGCCTGCGAGCGCCAGCCAAAGGGCAGCACCTCCACGGGCACCGGCCACTTCGTGCCCAGCCGGGGTGACAGCTTGACCGCGTCCACCACGATGATCTCGCGGCGGCTGGCCTGCGCCACCACCTTCTCGCGCAGGAGCGCCCCACCTCCGCCCTTGATGAGCGACAGGTCCGGCGCCACCTCGTCCGCGCCGTCGATGGTGAGGTCCACCACCGGATGCACGTCCAGCGTGGTGAGCGGGACCCCCAGCGAAGCGGCCAGGGTCTCTGTCGCATGCGACGTGGGGATGCCCACCACGTCCTTCAACGTCCCGGAGGAGAGCAGCGCCCCCAGCCGCCGCACCGCGTACGCGGCCGTGCTGCCCGTGCCCAGGCCCACCACCATGCCCGGCTGGATGAAGTCCACCGCGCGCTCCGCCGCCGCGCGCTTGAGGGAAGCCGAAACACTCTCGTCGGAAGTCATCGCGGGCTCAGGGAAGGGAACGGCTTCAGTGCGGCGTCCCAGGATGCCCGGAGTCGGCCGGGGGTGCACGCCGCGCTTCACTTCGCGGCGGCGCGAGTGGACCCGCCAACAGTGCCTCGTCCGCGTTCCCCAGTCCGGAAGGCAGGGCCGCCGCCTGACGCCGCTCGCGCTTCCACGCCTTGCGACGCTCGCGCTGCACCTCCGTGAGCAACACCTGCCCCGCCGCCGCCGCCGGCACCGCGAGGATGACGCCCAAGAGCCCCGCGACGGAGCCTCCCACCAGCGCCACCAGTGAGATGAGCAGCGGATTCATCTTGATGGCGCGCCGCTGCACCAGGGGGCTGAGCAGGTGGGCCTCGAACTGCTGGTAGATCATGAACAGTGCCAGCGCGAGGAGCGCCCGCTTCGAGCCCACCGACGCCAGCGTGGTGACGCTCACCAGCAGCGCGGTAACGACGCTGCCGATGTACGGGATGAGCCCCAGCACCATCGCCACCAGGCCGAGCGGCAGGAAGAACGGCACGCCCAGCGCCAGGGACATGCCCGCCGTGAAGGCGCCGCCCACGCTGACGATGAGCAGCGTGCCGACGAGGTAGTTGCCCACCGCCTCGCGCATCCGGCCCACCACGCGGCGCACGCGGGGACGGCTGCGCGGGCGCACCCAGCCCAGGATGCTCGCGTAGAGGTCGTGACCGAAGAGCAGGCCGAACACGGCCAGCGCCAACACCGTGATGCCCGCGCCCAGCAACTCCACCGTGGACGACAGCACGGTGATGAGCGGCCTGGCCAGGATGCCGGGCTCCACATTGAACGCGTCCTGCGGACGCGACAGCACGCCGAAGTGCTCGTCCAGCTTGCGCACCCAGGGGGTCTGCGTCAGCTCCGTGAGGAAGCCCGGCGCCGCTTCCACCAGATGTTGGAGCTGATCCACGAGCAGCGGCACCAGCGTGAGGATGAGCATGCCGATGATGCCCAGGAGCGTCAGCGCGATGAGCGCCACGCCCAGCCCCCGGCGCAGGCCCCACGACTGTAGCCGGCGGACGACGGGCTCCGCCGCCAGCCCCAGCAGCAGCGCCGCCGCCAGCAGCGTGAGCACGGGCCCCAGGCTCCGCATCGCGGTCCCCAGCAATACGAGCAGCACCACCTGGGCACCGACCGACCACACCGTCCGGGGCGGCACGTAGACGGGGAGCCCCTTGCGCGAAGGCCTCATGCCCCCAAGGTAGGGCGCACCCTCCAGGCAGGCGACGGGCCTCCACAGGCCGATCCCGGTCTACCCAACGTGAAGCTGGAGCCCGGCTGGTGGGCAGGCGGGCAGACGGCGGCTACCAGGAGTCACTGCCACCGCCTCCGCCAGAGCTTCCGCCACCGCCGCCCCAATCCGAGGACGAACTGGACAAGTCACTGCTGGAGGACGACGAGGAGCCGTAGCTGGACGAGGAGTCGTAGCTCGAGGACATGCTGCTGACGGTCCAGTCCGACGAAGAGGTCCCGCCTCCCGAGCCGTAGGCGTCCCAGGTCGAGCGGCTTCCCGGGTACCACACGTTCCGGAAGAGAAGGATGCCCAGCAGGCCGACCATCAAGGCCACGGGAAACGCGAAGAGGGCGCCGAACAGCATCCAGAAAAGGAAGTCCGCCAGGTGGAGGAGGGGGTCCTTCTTCAACTGGCTGTAGGCGAGGATCAACATGGGCGAGAGGAGCAGCACCAGCCCCCAGATCGATGTCTTGAGCTGCTGGAACAGCCTCCATCCCCAGAAGAACACCCCCATCAGCACGCCATACGCGACGAGGATGAACAGCGGAGACCTGGGCCCGGACCATCCGACGGAGACGAGCGCGGCCGCCGGCAGCACCACCAGCAGCGCCGCCATCGTGAGCCCGCGCTGGCTCCGGAAGCCCGAAGCCTGGACCTGGAGCAGCAGCCGCGCCATCAGGCACGCCGTGACGAACAGCGCCACCAGGAACCAGGACGACTCCGCCGGGGTCCAGGGCGGCGTCGTGGCGCTGGCACCCGAGAACCCTCCGGCGGACACCTGCGCATCCACGCCCGCGATGATGGCGAGCAGCGCCGGTTCGAACCGGCCCTCGCGCAAGAGCGGTCCCTGCGCGTGCAGCAGGGCCGTCGCCTCGCCATCCGTCAGCGAGGCCTCCAGTCCGTAGCCCACCTCCAGCCGGGAGCGGCGGTCCGCGCGCGCGATGACGAGCAGCAGGCCATTGTTCTCTCCCGCCGCACCGCCCTTCCATCGCCGGAAGACCTCCGCCGCGTAGTCCTCGATGGGCTGGCCGTCCGTGGTGTCCACGAGCAGCACCGCCATCTGCACCTGCTTCGCGGCGCGCAGGTCCACCAGGGCCTTGGAGACGACCTCCGTCTCCCGCGAGGTCAGCATCCCCCGCGGATCCGTCACCGGCCGCGTGATGGAGGGAACCTCGGCCAGGGCCAGCACGGGCAACAGCAACGTCAACAGGACGGTCTTCACCATGAGGAGACCTCCGAGGACAGCGGCAGCGAAGCAGGCAGTCCGCTCAGGCGGGCCACCCAGCTCGTGGGAAAGGAAGCGGCGGAGGCGTTGTAGGCCGCGGCGCGTTCGTCGTAGCGGCGCTGCTCCACCGCCACGCGGTTGTCCGCGCCCGCCACCTCCGCGTCGCGATTCAAACCGGGCGTGAGCTGATCCAAGCGCGCATGCAGCGTCTCGCGGCGCTCCAGCACGTTGCGCACCTGAGCCCGCTTCTGCGCCACCTCCGCCAGCGAGGTGGTGAGCCCGTTGCGCACCACGAGCCCCGACACGGCCAGCACGCCCGCGAGCGCCACTCCCGCCCACGCTCCCTGCTTGAGCCTCGCGCGGCGCAGGCGCGACAGACGCTCGCGGGCCTGGGCCTCGCGGACCTGCTCCTCGCGGCGGCGGGCCAGCGCCTCCAGCGCCTGGTCCACGTAGCGCGCGGGGATGTCCAGCTCCTCGCCGATGCGCCGCAGGTCGTCCGGGGTGAGCGTGTCCGGCGCGGCGTCCTTCTGCATCAGCCGGGTGGCGGTGGCGATAAGCTCGTTGACGTCGTCATAGGCGACGGCCCCAGGGCCCTGCCGCGTCCGTGTCGCGTCACCCATGAAGCCGTCCCCTTGTCGCTTCGGCCCGGTCCCACCCGGATCCGCGCCCGACGATACGTCAATTGCGTTTCGGACCCGAGAATGGCCCCCGTGTGCGTGGCGCCCATCCATCGCTCCGGGCAGACTGCCGCGCCCATGGACAAGCCCCAGACAATGCGGTCGTTCGTGAAGCTGCTGGTGACGGATGCGCAGGCGTCCGTGCGTTTCTATGAGGGCCTCGGCTTCGAACGCATCGCGTCGGACCCTCCCATCCTCCGCCTCCAGTGGGGCGGCGAGTCAGACGTGTACCTCGTGAGCCATCCTTCAAGCCTGAAGCTGGAGGGACGAAAGGGCATGGGCGTGCTCGTGGGCTTCCGCGCGGGCTCGGACGGCGTGGACGCCGTGGCCGCGAAGGCCGCCGCATTGGGCGCGCACGTGGAAGGCCCCACGGTGCAGCCCTGGTACACCCGCGAAATCGTCGTCACGGACCCGGACGGCTACCGGCTCAACTTCATCGAGCCCGCCTGACGCCTGGGCCTCCCCTTTCGCTCCACGCCCCGTCCCCTTAAGGGGCGTGGAACGAACGATGGAATCCACGCCGTTGCGCGGACCCGGGGACGCCGCCCCGACACTTGATTGCCCCAGCGGCTTGCGCCAGCCTGTTAAGGCCTCCGTGAGCCCACCCCGCTACTTCGTTCCCCACGCCGCCAGCCCGGTCGAACCGGTGCCGTGCGATGCCTCGGAGGTCGTCCACGTGCTGGACGCCTTCCGGCTGGAGCCCGCGTACCTGGGCGAAGCCGAGTGGTTCGTCTGCACCGACGTCGTGGGCCAGCTTCAGCTCATCCCCGGCAGCGAACGCGCGCGGCTGCCCGCGTCCGTGCAGACGCAGCTCGCGCACCATGAAGTCGCCTCCGGCAAGCCACCGCGCCGCCTGGCCGCGACGGAGCTGTTCTTCTTCTCTCCGGAGGTGGTGGAGCACCCCTCCAACACGGACGGCTTCAACGACCCCGTCTACCTCTACGGCACGCTCACGGGCCCGTGGCCGGGCAACGCCGTCACGCGCGTGAACGGGCAGCTCACCGTCACCCGGGGCGACGTGCTCGCGGGCTTCGCGCACGGCGCGCAGGACGCCTTCCACTACGTGAAGGACGCGGAGAGCCGCGACGTGCCCCGCGCCTACCACGCGCTGTTGCCGGGTGATCGCGCGGATCAGCTGGCGCAGGGGCGCGGGCTCGTCCTCACCTACCCGGCGGTGCCCGCGGAGTTGCAGGCCCACCATGCGGCCAACGGCGCGCAGGTCGCGAGCGTGCTGCACACGGTGCTCACCCAGCTCCAGGAGGACGCGCGCGCGAACCAGGGTCCCCACGCCATCGCTTCGCTGGAGCTGCCCGTGCCGAGCCGCGCGATGGCCGTCGCGGACCTGGAGCTGCGCGGCTACGAGGTGAAGGGCGACCTCGCCACGCCGCGCCCCACGAAGGGCGGGCTGGTGGGGAAGCTCGCCGGCTGGCTCCAGGATGAAACCGTGCGTGTGCCCCGGGAAGCACCGCCGCCCGAGTTCCTGGAGCTCGCGCGCCGCGTCCTGCCGTTGCTGCCGGGCTGGCCCACGGAGACGGAGCGCACGCTGCGCGCCCACGTGCTCGCGGGCACGCTGTCCCCGGGCACGCCGGTGATGCGTCCCACGGTGCCTCGCGCGCCCACGCCGCCCGCGTCCATCCCGCCGCGCCTGCCCACGCCGCCCGTTCGCTCCAGCGATTGGATGCAGGACTTCATCGGCGCGCACGGCAAGCCCGGCGGCGCGAAGCCGCGCCTCACGCAGCTGCAACCGAAGCCCGCGCCCCGGCCGCCTCCCGCGAAGCCTTCATCCCCGGCCACATGGCAGGCGGACTTCGCTCCGGCGCCAGCTCCGGCCGCGCCCGCCCGTCCGGCCACCAGGCAGCAGGAGAAGGCGCCCGCCCCGCCCGGCAAGAAGCCGGACTGGATGAGCGACTTCGACGACTGACCCCGCCCGTTTGCGGTGCTCGCACTCCGGGCGATAGCGTTTTCACCCTCCAGAAAGGCAGACCATGGGACACGAGAAGCCGATCGAGCCGTTTTCGGACCTGCACCGCGAAGGGGACCATGTGCGCGCGGTGCTGCTGCACGACCCCACGGTGGAGGGCCTGGACATGGCCATCTACATGGACGCGTCCGGCAGCATGCGCGAGGAGTACACCTACAAGGCGCAGTCGCGCACCTTCCTGGAGTGGCTGCGCGGCGCGCCCATGAAGGAGGCCTCCAACGACGTGGAGCCGCAGGTCCGGTGGATGCTGGAGTATCTGGCCACCAAGGACCGCAACGGCCTCTTGCGCGTGGCCTACTGGGCCTGTGGCACCAACGGCCGCCAGGTGGAGCCCGTGGGTGAGCTCAAGGGCACCGACGTGAAGCAGTACAAGTTCCCCGGCGCGAAGCAGCTGGGCGGCTACACGTACCTGGAGCCCGCGCTGCGCGACTACGTGAAGTACCTGGAGGAGCAGGTGAAGGTGGGCGCCCGGCGCGGCTGCGCCATCATCGTCACCGACGGCCGCCTCCATGACGCCGAAGCGGTGGAGAAGTTCTCCGCGGAGGTGGCGAAGAAGATCGCCTCCGGGCGCCTGCCGCGCATCAACTTCGTGCTGGTGGGCGTGGGCGACGACATCGACGAGGAGCAGCTGGAGCACATCGCCCACGCGGAGTTCCCGGGCGTGGGCCACCTCTGGTGCCATCGCATCGCGAAGGAGATCACCCAGGTCGCGGAGCTGGTCGCCGTGCTGGTGGACGAGACCATGACGGTCGCCGCTGGCGGCACCATCTACGACGACAAGGGCAAGGTGCTGAAGACGTACGAGGGCCGCCTGCCCGCGGTGCTGGAGTTCGACGTGCCGGAGGAGGCCAAGAGCTTCACGCTGGAGGTGAACGGCCAGCGCTACACCCAGCCGCTCCCCGACGAAGACCACGACGAGGACGAGGACCACCACTGATGGCCGGCCACGAAGTCATCAACCGCCCCTTCTCCGACGTCCACCGGATGGGCAACAAGGTCGTCGCGACGCTGTTGCACGACCCCACCGTGGAGGGCCTGGACGTGGCCCTCTACATGGACGGCTCCGCGAGCATGGAGAATGCGTACGGGCCGCGCGGCATCCTGGCGAAGCTCGCCCCGGTGAAGAACCAGGTCGAGCCGCAGATGCAGTGGATGCTGGAGTACCTGGCCAACAAGGACCGGGACGGCAAGGTGCGCGTCACCTACTGGGCCTGCGGCGACGGCACCCAGCTGGAGATGGTGGGCGACCTCACGGGCCCGCAGGCCAAGGGCTACCGCTTCCCCGGGCCGAAGTCTTACGGCAAGGCCACGGTGATGCTGCCGGTGCTGCGCGACTTCGTGGCGCACATCAAGCAGCAGGTGGGCGAAGGCGCCAAGCGGGGCCTGGCGGTCATCATCACGGACTCGCAGATCAACGACGCCCATGACGTGACGGCCTACGCCACGCAGGTGGCCAAGGAGATCGCCTCCGGACGCCTGCCGCGCATCAACTTCGTCTTCATGGGCGTGGGCGAGCACGTGGACGAGGAGCAGATGGAGGAGATCTCCCATACGACCTATCCGGGCGTGGGACACCTCTGGTGCCACCGCCACGCGGACCGCATGGAGGAGATGGCGGAGCTCGTGGCCGTGCTGGTGGACGAGACGATGACCGTCGCCGCTGGCGGCACCGTCTACGACGAGCAGGGCCAGGTCCTGAAGGTCTACGAGGGCCGCCTGCCCGCGGTGCTGGAGTTCGACATTCCCCCGACGTGCAAGCGCTTCACGCTGGAGGTCGCCGGCCAGCGCTTCGACCAGCCCGTCCCCGAGGAGCACGAGGACGAGGACCACCACGACGAGGATGAGGACGAGAAGCCCCAGGCCGCGCCGCCTCCGGCCGCCGCGTCCTCGCACTCACGCCGCGGACACCGCCACTAGGGCGACAGGAAGAGCCAAGCCATGTCGGAGCAGAAGAAGAGCGGGTCGCGGTTCGGTTCGTTGAACATCAAGGGCCTCAAGGAGGCGCCGGCAGGCGGCAACGCCGTGCAGCGCCACGTCCACGGCCCGGGGTGCAACCACGAGCACAGTCATGACCCCGACGAGGTGGACGGCAAGACCCACGTGCACACTGCCGCCTGCGCCCATGGCCACGACCACGGGCACGCGCATGCGCACGGCGAGCCCCACGTTCACGGCGCTTCCTGCTCCCATGGCCACGATCACGGGCATGACCACCACGGGCATGCCCACTCCCAGCGCGTCATCCGTCCGCCGGCCCACCGTCCGGCGGAAGGTGGCGGCTCGGCGCTCCAGTTGGACCTGGAGGGCACGCTGCCGGGAGAGACGGACGACCAGGGCCGCTTCGCGCGGCTGGAGGCGGCGCTGGAGTCGCAGCACGGCATCACCGACGTGCACCTGCGCCGCGACGCCGGCCACGCGGAGGTGTGCATCCACTATCAGCCGTCGCTGGTGAGCGTGTCGAAGCTGGTCACGCTCGCGCAGAAGACGGGCGCGCAGGTGGCCGCGCGCTACCTGCATCACACCTGGTTCGTGCGCGGGATGGACTCCGCGGACGCGGCCCAGGTCATCGAGCACGCCGTCTCCAAGATGAAGGGCGTGCTCACCGCCAGCGTCGCGTACGCCAGCGAGCGACTGGTCATCGAATACGACAAGGAGGAGCTGAAGCTTCCGGACGTGGAGGCCCGGGTGAAGTCGCTCGGGTACGGGCTGGAAGTGCCCATGGCGGGCCACGCCTGTTCGCACCACGCGCACGGCGGCGGCCTGGCGCCGCTGTTGGAGCTGCCCCTGGTGGTCATCTCCGGCGTGCTGCTGGCCGCGGGCTTCGTGGTGGAGCACTTCGCGCTGGCGCCTCAGCTGGTGGCCACGGTGCTCTGGGCGCTGTCCATGGCGAGCGGCGGCTTCTTCGCCATCCGGGGCTCGGTGCAGTCCATCGCGCAGCTGCGCATCGACATCGAGACGATGATGGTCGTGGCGGCGCTGGGCGCGGCGGTGCTCGGCGCCTGGTTCGAGGGCGCGTTCCTGCTCTTCCTCTTCAGCGCGGGCCACGCGCTGGAGCACCGGGCCATGGAGAAGGCGCGCCGCTCCATCGAAGCGCTGGGCCAGCTGCGTCCGGAGGTGGCGCGCGTGCGCCGGGGCTCGGAGGTGGTGGAGGTGCCGGTGGCGGACGTGAAGCGCGGTGAGCGCATCGTCGTGCGCCCGGGCGACCGCGTCCCGCTGGACGGCGTCATCCTCGAAGGCAAGAGCTCCCTGGACCAGGCGGCCATCACCGGCGAGTCCATGCCGGTGGCGCGCAAGCCGGGTGACGAGGTGTTCTCCGGCACCATCAACTGCGAGGCGGCGCTGGAGGTGGAGGTGACGCGCCTGTCGTCGGAGTCCGTGCTGGCGCGCGTGGTGGACATGGTGGCGCAGGCGGAGGCGCAGAAGGGCAAGCGGCAGCGCTTCGCCCAGCGCCTGGAGCGCACGGTGGCGCCGCTCGTGATGGCGTCCGCGGTGGTGTTCCCGGTGGTGCTGGTGCTGACGGGCACGCCGATGAAGGAAGCGGTGCTGCGCGCGGTGGGGCTGCTGGTGGCCGCGTCGCCGTGCGCGCTCGCCATCTCCACGCCGTCCGCCGTGCTCTCCGCGGTGGCGTCCGCCGCGCGCGGGGGCGTGCTGATCAAAGGCGGCATCTACCTGGAGCTCTTGAGCGGCATCCGCGCCATCGCCTTCGACAAGACGGGCACGCTCACCGTGGGCCGCCCCCGGCTGCTCAGCACGTGGGCCGCGCCGGGCGTGACGCGCGAGGAGCTCTTGGGCACCGCCGCGGGCGTGGAGGCCCTGTCCGCGCATCCGCTGGCCAAGGCAGTGGTGGACGGCGCCGCGGCGTCGCGCATCGCCGTGCCCGCGGGCCGCGACCTGGAGGCCATCCACGGCCAGGGCATCCGCGCGAAGGTGGGCGACGACGCGGTGGAGGTGGGCAGCACGGCCCTCTTCGCGGGCGAGGCGATTCCCGAGGAGGTCACCGCCGAGGTGGCGCGGCTGGAGGCGGCGGGCCAGACGACGATGGTGGTGCGCCGCGCGGGCCGCTACCTGGGCGTGCTGGGCGTGGCGGACACGCTGCGCGGCGGCGCCCGGCAGGTGGTGCAGGCGCTGAAGGAGGGCGGCATCGAGCGCACGGTGATGCTGTCCGGCGACAACGCGCTCGTGGCGCGCTCCATCGCGCAGCAGGTGGGCCTGGATGAGGCGAAGGCGCCGCTGATGCCCGCGGACAAGGTGACGGCGGTGAAGGAGCTGGGCCGCACGCACCCGGTGGCCATGGTGGGCGACGGCGTCAACGACGCGCCCGCGCTCGCCGCCGCCGCGGTGGGCGTGGCCATGGGTGGCGCCGGCAGCGACGCGGCGCTGGAGACGGCGGACGTGGTGCTGATGAGCGACGACCTGGCGAAGCTGCCCTTCGCGCTGGAGCTGTCCAAGCGCGCCACGGCCGTGATGAAGCAGAACCTGGTCATCGCGCTGGGCGTGAGCGCGGTGCTCGTGGTGGCCGCCGTGCTGGGCCTCACGCGCATCAGCCAGGCCGTGGTGCTCCACGAGGGCAGCACGCTGCTCGTCGTCTTCAACGGCCTGCGCCTGCTCGCCTTCCGGCCGAAGACGCCCGCCTCACCGCCCCAGCCCGCCACGGGCCCGCAGCCCGCCGCCGGTTAGCCAGCACGCGTCATGCTTGGCGTGGCAACTTCCCCCACGCCCGGAGGAGCGGGCGCACGCGGGACGTGTTGTCTTGCAGGCTGCATGACTTGAAGTGGATGCATGCAGCGCGTCGTGAGCGGGGTGTCACAGGCGGCGCGTGTTGAACGTGGCATGGTGGGAATCGCCATGCCTGTCAGCGTCTTCGACCTCTTCAAGATTGGAATTGGACCCTCCAGCTCGCACACGGTGGGGCCCATGCGCGCGGCCCGCACGTTCGTGGTGGGGCTGTCGGACGCGGGGCTCCTGGAGCGCGTGACGCGGCTCAAGGTGGAGCTGTTCGGTTCGCTGGGCGCGACGGGCAAGGGGCACGGCAGCGACAAGGCGGTGCTGCTGGGCCTGCGCGGCGACACGCCCGAGGACGTGGACGTGGAGAAGGTGCCAGCCATCGTCGCGCACTGGCGCGCGGAGGGGCGCGTGTCGCTGCTCCAGCGGCTGGTGCTCCCCTTCCGCGACGGCGAGCACCTGGTGATGCACAAGCGCAAGGTGCTGCCCTACCACCCCAACGGCATGCGCTTCACCGCGTTCGGAGAGGGCGGGGAGACGCTGGCCTGCCGCATCTACTACTCGGTGGGCGGCGGCTTCGTGGTGGACGAAAACGCGGCGGCGGGCGCGGATCCGCTGCGCGCGGAGAGCGCGTCGGTGCCGCTGCCGTTCAAGTCCGCGGAGGAGCTGCTCAAGCACTGCGAGCGGGAGAAGCAGCCCATCAGCACGGTGATGCTGCGCAACGAGCTGACGTCGCGGAGCGAGGAGGACATCCGCGCGGGGCTCCTGCGCATCTGGGCGGTGATGCAGGCGTGCGTGACGCGCGGCTGCACCACGCCCGGCATCCTCCCCGGCGGGTTGAAGGTGGAGCGGCGCGCGGCGGCGATGTACCAGCGGCTCATCAGCCGGCCGGAGGCGGGGCTCACCAATCCATTGACGGTGCTGGACTGGGTGAACCTGTACGCGCTCGCGGTGAACGAGGAGAACGCGGCGGGCGGGCGCGTCGTCACCGCGCCCACCAACGGCGCGGCGGGCATCATCCCGGCGGTGCTGCACTACTACTGGCGCTTCGTGCCGGGGGCGAACGCGGACGGCGTGGTGCGCTTCCTCCTCACGGCGGGGGCCATTGGGTCGCTCTACAAGGAGAACGCGTCCATCAGCGGCGCGGAGGTGGGCTGCCAGGGTGAGGTGGGCAGCGCGTGCTCCATGGCGGCGGGAGGGCTCGCGGAGGTGCTGGGCGGCACGCCGCTGCAGGTGGAGAACGCGGCGGAGATCGCCATGGAGCACAACCTGGGGCTCACCTGCGACCCGATTGGCGGACTGGTGCAGGTGCCCTGCATCGAGCGCAACGCGATGGCGTCCGTGAAGGCCATCAACGCCGTGCGCATGGCGCTGTCCGGCGACGGGAAGCACTTCGTCAGCCTGGACAAGGTCATCAAGACGATGCGCGACACCGGCCGCGACATGAAGGACAAGTACAAGGAGACCGCGCGCGGCGGCCTCGCGGTCAACGTCCTGGAGGTCGCGAACCTCAGCGTCGGCCTGCCGGAGTGCTGAGGGGGTGAGAAAAATTTAACGCTTCTGATGCGTCCAGGGGATGCATAAGCGCTGCTGTGCGAGCATGAGTCGCCATGGCGGGGCGCAGACGGTCGCGAGTGCGCGTGCTCCGGCCGAAACGGACGCAGGTGCTGGCGGCGCGGACCTACGAGCAGTTGGTTGACCCAGGTCATCCGGTGCGCGCCGTCTGGGCGGCTGTCGAAGCGCTGGACATGTCGGACTTCGAGCGCGCCATCCGTTCGCGTCCACATCACGCGGGTCGTTCGGCGGTGGACCCTCGGCTGCTGCTGGCGCTGTGGGTGTATGGGCAGATGGAGGGCCTCTCCAGTGCTCACGCCATTGCGGCCAGGCTGCGTACGGACGTTGCGTATTGGTGGTTGTGCGGCGGCGTCAGCGTGTCGGCGCATACGCTGTCTTCCTTCATGACGCATTCAGGCCCTGCCTTCCGGGCGTTGCTGGGCAAGCTGCTGGATGACCTGTGCAGCCGCGGCGCCGTACACCGGCCACGGCGACTTGCGCAGGACGGCACGCGTGTGCGTGCCTCCGCAGGGGCTGCCTCTTTCCACCGCAAGGCCACCCTGCGGAAGCGGGCAGCGGAGGCGGCTGCCGCCGGCCCGTGCCGGCAGGGCGCGAGCACCAAGGCACGTGCAGCACGGGAACGCGCTCGGGCCGATTTACAGGCCCGGGCGGCACTCGCGCTCGCTGCATTGCCGGCAGCAGCACGGCGTAAGAAACGTGCGAAGGGGGTCGCTCATGGCGAACCCCGAGCCTCTCTCACCGACCCACAGGCCCAGGTGATGCGCATGCCAGACGGCGGCTTCCGTCCCGCCTACAACGCGCAGGCGGTCTCGGACGTCGAGAGCAGGTTGGCATTGGCCGGTCGTGTCACCGATGAAGGGGCGGACTCAGCACAGCTGCTCCCGATGGTGCACTGGGTCGCCCGCGTCCTGGGACTCAAGCCCGAAGCCTGGTTGGTGGACGGGGCCTATCGGAATCTCAAGGTCTTCTCCGCGCTCGAGTCACAGGGCATTCGTGTCTTTTCTCCCTTACCGGCGCGCAAGAACCTGCTTCCACAGGAGGAGCGGAGCGGGGGCCGACGAGGCGACCCTATCAATGCGTGGCGTGCGCGGATGCAGACACCCGCAGGCAAGCGCACCTACGCCCAGCGCGCACCGACGGCGGAGTTGCTCAACGCGCAGGTCAAGGAGCGACAAGGACTGCGCAGGCTTCACGTACGAGGTCGCAAGCGAGCCGAAGCTGCGTGGTTGCTCTCACTCGTCGCCCACAACCTCCTGCTCGCCATCGCGCAAGGCTGGCTCGACGAGTCTGAAGGCCCATTTTTTCTCACGCCCTGAGCCCTCCGGCGAAGTGAAGCGCTACCGCCCGCGAGTGTCGCGCATGGCGGACGCAGGCAGCAGCCGCGACACCCGCGCGGCCAGGCCTACCGCCTGCGCTTGCCACCGCGCCCGGCGGACACGGGCACCGCCTTCACCACGGGGGCGGGCCGGGCGGAGAGCCACGCCTCGACCTCCTTCGACTGCGCGGTGCGCCCCGCGGACCTGAAGCGCGCGAGCGCCTGTGACGCCGCGTCGCGCGCCTCCACCTCGTCTCCCTCCGTCCACAGCGCCTGTGCCAGCGCGAAGCCGGACTCGCCCAGCGAGTCCTCCTGCACGTCCTTGAAGGACAGCGCCTGCTTCAGCGTGGCAATCGCATCGCGCGTGCGGCCCAGGCCCAGCTGTGCCTGCCCCACGCCATCCAGCGAGTAGTAGACCAGCTCGTCCTCTGGCCCCAGCTTCGCCTCCTTCACCTTCCGCGCTTCCTCGTAGTCCCGCAGCGCGTCCTCGTAGCGCTTGAGCGCGAGCAGGCTCATGCCCTCCTCGTCCAGCGCCTCCGCCAGCTTCACGCTCTGGTTCCCCAACAGCGTGCGGTGCAGCGACACCGACACCCGCGCGTGCTCCAGCGCCCCGGTGAAGTCCCGCTGCTCGCGCAGCGCCATGGACAGCGCCTGATGCCGGCGCGCCGTGTCCAGGTGCACGGGCCCCATCGCCTTCTCCGTCTGGGCGAGCGCGTCCTTCAGCACCGTCACCGCCTGCGCGCTCTTGCCCGTCTCCAGCAGCGTGCGCCCCAGCGTGAACGTCACTCGCGCCCGCTTGGGATGCCCCTCCGGCAGCGCCGTCGCCAGCAGCCCCGACGCCTGCTCCAGCAGCTTCAGCGCGTCGTCCGGGTGGTCCTGCATCAGCGCGAGGTTGGCCGCGTTCACCTTCAGGTCGCTCTCCAGCACCGCGTCGCCGCCCACACGCTTGAGCGTCGCCTCACCCAACCGGCCCCAGCGCTGCGCGAGCGCGAACTGCTCCTGCTCGCCGTCCACGAAGAGCAGCTTGTTCATCACCGCCACCGCGAGCCGGTCCGCCCTGCCGGCCTCCGCGTCGTAGACGGCCTGCTCCAGCACCGCGCCGCCCGCGGCCTTGTCGCCCAGCACCGCCTGCGCCCAGCCCAGGTGGAACCTCAGCTCCGCCATCAGCGGCAGGTAGCCCGTGGCCAGGACGCGCGCCTCCGCGGCCTTCGCCAGCTCCAGCGCCTTGGGCATCCGGCTCAGGTCCACGCGGGCCTTCACGTCCGCCAGCGTCCCCTCCAGCTCCTCCAGCTCCGCGCGCTTCGCGGGATCCGCGGGCCGCGGCTGCAGCTCCGTCAGCGACTCCACGTCCGCGCAGTCCCCCGGCGAGGGCAGCGCGTACGCCGCGTCCAGCGACTTGTCCACCAGCGCCACGTCCGCCGTCTGCAGCGTGGCCACCAGCGCGCCCAGGTCCTTGCGCCGCCGCTCCAGGCACACGAAGCGCTGGGACAGCAGCTCCTCCGTCTGCACCTCGCGCACGCGCGTGTCCTCGCACGCCGCCGTGTGCTGCTTCGCCCACTCCGCGCCGTAGCCGTCCAGCACCTCGCCCACCCGGCGCGCCATGTCCTGCGCCACCGGGCTCTTCGTCGCGAGGAACGACTGCTTCACCTTCTCGCGCGCGTCCGCCCCCCAGCGCTCCGCCACCAGGGCTGGCGCCCCCTCGCACACCTGCGAGCGCGACCACGCCACCCCGCCCGCCACGCCCAGCACCACCGTGGCCGCCACCGCCGCTCCCGCGCGGCGCTGGAGCAGGGCCCGCCGCTCCCGCTGGCCCAGCACCGTCAACAGCTCCGCCATGGAGCGGAACCGGTCGCGAGGCTCCAGCGACAGCCCCTTCATCAGCGCGCGGCGCACCCACGCCGGCACCTTCGAGTCGCGCGGCGGCTCCACGATGGGCGACGGCGGCAGCACCTGCACCGCCGCGGCGCCCGTCACGCCGGGCCCGTCATCCACCCCGGCCTGGGGCCGCAGCTGGGACGCCACCCGCGACAGCTCGTCCGGGTCGAACGGGCGGATGCCGTACAGCGCGCGGTACAGCGCCGCGCAGAAGCTGAATTGATCCGACCGCGAGTCCAGCAGCTCGCCCCGGAACTGCTCCGGGGACATGTACGCGGGCGTGCCCATCACCAGGCCCGCCTGCGTGAGCTGCGAGTTCAACGGCGAGTCATCGCCCACCGGCCGCGTGCGCTCGCCGTCCTCGTCGTCGTCCTCCGCCTCGCCCATGGGCCGCGCCAGCCCGAAGTCCGTGACGTAGACGCGCCCGTCCTTGCCCACCAGCACGTTGGCCGGCTTGAAGTCCCGGTGCACCAGCCCCGCCGCGTGCGCCGCCTCCAGGCCCCGACCCGCCGCCAGGTACTTGTCCAGCAGGTCCTGCCACGTCCGGGGCTTCGCCTTCGTCCAGTCGCGCAGCGTGCCGCCGTCCACCAGCGCCATCGCCACGTAGACCTGATGATCCCACTGCCCCACCTCGAAGACGGGGATGACGTTGGGATGGGAGATGCGCGCCATGGCCTGTGCCTCGCGCAAGAGCCGCGCCCGCCCCTGCTCCAGGTCCTCATGGCCGCCCTTCACCCGCAGGAGCTTCAGCGCCACCTTGCGGTCCAGGTCCGGGTCATAGGCGGCGTACACCACCCCCATGCCCCCCTGCCCCAGCACCTTCAGCGGGACGAACCGGCCCACCTGCCGCGAGGACAGCCGCTGCGACTCGCCGCCCCCCGTCCCCCGCGAGGGCGCCGAGGCCTCCGCCCCACCCCGCCCCGTCGCGGGCGCGCTGCCTCGGCCCGTACCGTAAGTTTCTCGCGACGTCGAAACGCGCGGCGCGGAGCCGGGCGCGGAAGGCCCATCGTCCCTGTCATGCCGGTTCGCCATGGGTCCAGTGTACCCCTCACTCCAGGATTCCATGTTTCTCGGCCCGGCCGCCTGCCCGGTTGCGTCTGAAATCGCGCGCTTCCGTCAAAAGCCGTGATCCCGAAGCAACCTCCAAAGTCCTGCGCGGATAATGCGGGAGGAAAAAGACCCAGACGCGACAGGAGACGCCTCATGTCCTTCGGTATTGGCTCCAAGCTTGATTCGGTCATGGCCCGCATCCGCCAGGCCACGGCGGAACGCGCGGCGGCCGCCCAGTCCGTGAAGGAGCCCCTGCCGGACGCACCGGACGCCAAGCCGCTCAACCCCGCGGAAGGCCGCTACCTGGACTCCTTCGAGGAGGAGCGCGCCAAGAAGATGGGCCTGACGTCCCTGGTCGTCCCCCCGGCCCCGGGCACGGACGCGGCGGCCAGCGCCATCCCCACGAACGAGGCGACGCAGGCCCAGAAGGAGCAGGGCTGGAACGCGCCGCAGACGACCGTCGCGCAGACGAGCAAGAAGGGCTGCGCGGAAGCCACCCTCACCTACCTGGAGCAGTCCAGCGCCGAGGAGGCCGCCCCGCTGACGCAGCAGGAGGCCCGCGAGAAGGTGCGCAACAAGGCGGACACGATTGCCTCGGGCGTGAGTGACCAGGTGGACGTGAACCTGGATGACGGCGCGACCCCGGCCGAGATGGGCGCCATGCTCGGCACCATGGGCATCAAGGTCACCAACGGCTTTGACGAGTGCAACACGGACGCGCTGAGCAGGGCGCTGAAGCACGGGCAGATGGCCCTGGCGATGGTGGACTCCAACGCGCTGCTCAACAGTACGTTGGCGGAAGATGAGCAACTCCCGGAGACCGGCGAATTGCACTGGCTCACCATCGACGGCGTGAACCCGGGCCTGAGCAACAGCACGGACGACGACCTCTACCGCGTGCGCGACCCCATCAACGGCGCCTACTGGGTGCCGGCCAGCGACCTGAAGAAGAGCATCGAACAGGCCCAGGCGCAACATGGCAGCGGCGGCGTGATGACGGTGCAGAAGGACGGCACCGCGAAGACGGATGAACAGCGTCAGGCCCTGGCCCGCTCGAACCTGGAGCGCACCCAGCCCCTGGGCAAGGGCAACGGCGGCGCCAGCCGGCGCATGAGCGTGGGCGAGTCCAGCTAGGACCCCCTTCATCGCAGGCCCTGCATCACACCCCTACGCCTTCCCCAGCCTCGCGCCGGGGAAGGCGTTTCCACGTCCGGTGGGCTACAGCGGCTCGCCCACCACCAGCGTGACGGGGCCGATGCTCTGGACGATGTACTGGTTGCGCGTGCCCACCTGGATGACGCTCTTCAGCCGCGCCTCCGGCCACTGCGCGTAACCTGGCTCGTACAGCCACCGGTAGTCCTTCGGCGGGCCCTCGGAGGCCTGGGGCGAGGCGTGCTCGCCCAGGATGAAGGCCGCGTAGCGCGTGTAGGCCTTGTGGATGCTGCCGCCGCCCGCGCCCGCGTAGTCCCAGAAGCCCGGCCGCGCGTAGTTCACCTCCGCGTTGCGCGCGACGAGCGACATGGCCCACAGGTGGAACAGCGAGTAGCCGATGGGCGGGTCGCGGAGGATCTTCTCCTCGTAGACGCGGCCCTCGTTGGCGGTGCCCGTGCCGGACTCGATGGCGCGGTTGATGACGTCCTTGATGAAGGACGGGTTCGCGTACGCGCCGTTGCGGCGGTCCGTCCACGACGTGCCGTCCAGCACGTAGCCCGCGAGCGCGCTGTCCTGCAGCGCCACGGACGCAGCCAGGAGGCCCGCCAGGCCCCAGGAGAGGTGGTTGTCGGAGCGGTAGCGGGTGAAGGCGCTGGAGCTGGGGTGCGTGTCCGCCCAGCGCGTCCAGGCCTGGAAGCTGGAGTTGACCGCCTCCGCCGACTTGCGCAGCCACTCGCGCACGGCGGCGTCGTCCGCGGCCGGGAGCGGGTAACCGTTGCGCTTGAGCAGCACGTACGCGTCGCTGGCGTTGATGAGGCCGTACGCCTGGAACAGGCCATCCAGCGCGAAGTTCCACGGGCGGTTGGAGCAGTAGTCCGTCGTCTGTCCATCCAGCTTCGCCGCCGCGTAGTCCACGTGCAGGTCATGCATGTTCACGGGCGTGTGCTGCGACGCCCACGTCTTCAGGAACAGCGCCGCGCGTGCTGCGTACTTCGTGTCCCCGCTGACGGCGTACTGGAGCGCCAGCGTGCGCATCCGGTCGCCGTCGTCCGTGAACTTGCTCGTCGCGTCCGCCAGCGAGTTGTCCACGCCGTCCGTGTCCGGCGAGCACCAGTGGTACGTGATGGTGGAGATGTTCGTCATCCGGAACGGCTTGGGCGTCGCCGTCAGCGCCCCATCCGCGCGGCCCTTCAGGATGCGCGCGTTCTCCGCGTAGGGCTCCGCCGTGGCGGCGGCCCGCGTCCGCGCGCGGGTGAGCTCCGCGGCCGTGATGAAGATGCCGCCGCCCGCCGTGGGCAGCGCCGTGGCCTCCGACTCCGTTTGGGCCAGCGCCAGCTCCGTCGCGTCCTCCGGTCCGCAAGCCGCGCCGCCCAGCACCACGCCCAGCACCAGGCTGCGCAGCCATCGTGGATTCCGAGTCATGTCGTCGGTCCTTTCGAAAGGCGTGCGTGGGGCTCAGGTGCCGTCGATGAGGCGGTTCGCGATGTCCGGGCTGAACTGTCCGGCGGGCGTGCCCGGGGCGATGCCGCACTGGCCATCCGAGTCTCCCGGCGTCTTCACCCACAGGAGCATCTCCGCGCCGCCGCCCGTCTGGGACGTCACGCCCAGCTTGCGGCCAGCGGGGTTGCACCACTCGCCGTTGGAGCCGTTGCCATTGCGGCTGGTGTCGATGACGTACTGCCGCGTGTAGCCATAGCGGCTGTTCAGCGCGGCGTTCACCGCGTTGCCGTACGTGGTGGACTGCGCGGTGGGGTAGAAGTTGGAGACGTTGAGAGAGAAGCCGCGCACGTTGCGCACGCCCGCGGACTCCAGCCGCTGCGCCATGGTGTCGGCGGCGATCCAGCTCGCGTTGCCACCGTCCAGGTACGTCCAGGTGTTGGGAGCGCGGTCGCGCAGCTGCTCGGAGGCGTAGCGGATCAGGCTCAACCGCGTGGCGCGCTCCGTGTCGTTGGGCAGGCAGTCCAGCTGCGCGACGCCGTCCGGCTCCACGATGACCACCGCCGGCCGGTTGCCGATGGCCGTCGCGAACGCGGAGATCCAGGCGCGGTACGCGTCCGCGCTGCCCGCTCCGCCGCCGGAGTGGCTGCCGCAGTCGCGGCCGGGGATGTTGTAGGCCACCAGCACGGGCAGCTTGTCCGCCGCGTCCGCCGCCGCCACGAAGTTGGACACATCCTGGGCGATGTTGCCGTTCCAGTTGCCGAACCAGCGCGCCATCGGCTTCGAGGCGATGGACGCGTTGATGCGCGACGCGCGGCCGTCACCGCTGTTGTTGCGCACCCACACCGCGGGGTTGGAGTTGGGGTCCACGTAGAAGCCGCTCGTCATCGCCACCGGGCCGGAGCCGGTGCCGCTCTCCGTGGTGAGCGAGATGTCATCCAGCCGCACGGTGACGGCGTTGGCGCGGCCGCCCAGCTGGAACGTCACCTGCCCCTGGCCCGTGGACAGCGAGGACGTGAACGGGAACGAGAAGCGCCGCGACGTGCCGTCCAGCGTGAAGGACCGCGTGAGCGTGGACGTGTACGGCGCCACCTCCTGCTGCACGGTGGCCTGCGCGGTGATGGTCGCGGAGGCCCGGGCCGTGAAGGCCAGCGTGTATGTCTTCCCGGCGGTGAGCGTCAGGCCGCTCTGTCCCACGATGGCGTCCCACGGGTTGGCGGTGTTCGCCGCCACGTCCACGCGCCACAGCCCGCTCTCCACGGACGACTGCGTGCTGGCGTTGTTCCACCACGGCGCCACCGAGCCGGAGCTGAAGGAGCCGTTGGTGAGCAGCTCGGTGAGCGCCGCCTCCTGCGCGGTGAGTGCGGGAGCGTCAGGAGTGACGGGCTCGGCCGGGCCACAGGCCGCGAGCGCGAACAGCGGGAGGAACGACAGCGACAGCCGACGCACGGAACGAGGGGTACGCATGAAGGGGAACTCCTCACCACGGGGAGCCCCCTTCTTGCGGCGCGCCACTCGGGAATACAAGACTAAGCAGCTATTTCAGCTCTTGACGGAATATTGCTGAAACAGTCACGCCAAGGGGCCAGTCACGGAGATGTGTCACGGCCCCTGCGGGCCGGGGCTGGCGTTGCCGCCGTCGGTGACGTAGCGCCACTGGCCATCGGCCTGCCGGCGCCAGACGGTGAGGTACTTCACGTGGTCCACCTCCGGCTGGCCCTGCTCGTTCTTGCCCGTGGAGATGGCGCGGCCCACCGTGTACGCGAGGTCGCCAGAGCCCGCCGCGTCCCCCAGCACCGGCTCCCAGCGCAGGTCGATGGCCTCCAGCGTGAACGGCGCGTACGCCTTCGCGATGGCGTCATGACCGTAGATGCCGGCGGAGCCGAGCGGCATCACCGCGTCCTGCGCGGCCCAGGCGGCGAAGGCCTTGCCCATGCCCTCGGTGACGGACATGGCGGAGAACGCGCTGTCCGCGGCCTTCGCCTCCTCCAGCACCTTCGCGGGCGGCAGCGCGCGCGGCTCCGGCGCCGGCTGCGTGGACGAAGACGCGAAGCCCGCGGGCGGCGTCATCGGCGTCTTGGCGGCGTTGAGCACCGCCACCGCCACGCGCCACTGCCCGTCCGGCTGGCGCCTCCACGCGGTGATGTAGCGCGCGGTCGGCCGCACCGACGTGCCTCCCGACTCCACGGACACGTTGCCCACCGCGTACCCCAGCGTCCCGTCCGCGCTGACGTCCCAGCGCACGGGCGCCCAGCGCACCCTGCCCTCCGCCTCCAGCGGATGCGCGGCCAGCCACGCGCGGATGGCCTCCCTGCCCTTCGGCGCGTACGTGCCGTCCACCAGCAGCACCGCGTCGTCCGCGACGAAGTCCGCGAATGCCTGCGCCGACCCGGCCTTCTCCGCCGCGTCCGACATGGCCTGGTCCGCCGCACGCAGCCCCGCACGCTGGTCCTCCAGCGACTGCCGGGCCATCACGGCCTCCGCGCCCGGCCCGGAGGCCTTCGCCCCACCACACCCCAGGGTCCCCAACGCCGCGACGACGAGCGCGCCCGCGAACATCCGTTTCATGTGCTGGTTTCCTTTCGTGAAACACCGGGCCCGCGCGCCATGACTGGCACCCCGGGCTCCCAGGCCGCAGCCATACACCCGAACACGCCCCGCCGCTCGCCCCGCGTCCCGGTCCCCACTCACTCTCCGTCTGGAACGACCCCGGCGGATGTCGACTGAAACATCCTCGCGGGTCCCCTCCCTGACGCGTCCTGGCGAGCCGGGGCGATCCAGGAATGATGCGTTTCTACAATTAGAAGGGAATTTCTCCTCACCGTGAAAGGAATCCCTCGAATGGATGGACGTAACGGAAGGACCGGCGGCGCCCGGCTGCTGCCGCTGACGGCGCTGCTGCTGGCCACCGGGTGTGAGCCGCGCACCGCGACGCCTCCGGCGCCGGAAGGCCCCACCGCATCAGTGAAGAAGTTGGGGGCGGGCAGCCTCTCCGCCACCGTGCGCAGGACGGCGCACGGCATTCCCCACGTGCTGGCGGATGACTTCGCGGGCGTGGGCTACGGCTACGGCTACGCGTTCGCGCAGGACAACTTCTGCGCGCTGATGGACGCGCTGGTGACGGTGAACGCCGAGCGCTCGCGCTACTTCGGGCCGGACGGCACGTACCTGGCCGCGCTGGGCAGCCAGTACAACAACCTGAAGAGCGACTTCTTCTACCAGGCCATCAACGACGACGGCACGGTGGAGGCGCTGCTGGCGAAGCCGCCGCCCCTGGGGCCCTCCCAGGACGTGCGCGAGCTGGTGCGCGGCTACACGGCGGGCATCAACCGCTACCTGACGGAGACCGGCGTGGACGGGCTGCCGGACCCGCGCTGCAAGGGCGCGGCCTGGGTGCGCCCCATCACCGAGCGCGACCTGTACCGGCGCTACTACCAGCTCAGCCTCTTCGCCAGCTCCCTCTTCTTCCTGGACGCGCTGGTGGACGCGAAGCCTCCGTCCCTCCTGCCGGACGGCACGCTGCCCCTGCCGCTGCCCGCGCCCGCCACGCTGGACCGCAAGGTGTTTCCCAGCTCGGAGACGCTGGGCCTGGGCAGCAACGCCTTCGGCCTGGGCACCCAGGCCACGCGCAACGGCAAGGGCATGCTGCTGGCCAACCCGCACTTCCCCTGGGAAGGCTCGGAGCGCTTCTACGAGGCCCACCTCACGGTGCCGGGCAAGCTCAACGTCTCCGGCGTGAGCCTGCTGGGCGTGCCCGCCATCCTCATCGGCCACAACGAGACGCTGGCCTGGAGCCACACCGTCTCCACCGCGTACCGCTTCACCCCCTTCGAGCTGAAGCTCATCCCGGGCTTCCCCACGAAGTACCTGTACGACGGCCAGATTCGCGACATGACCACCCGCACCGTCACGGTGCAGGCGAAGGCGGCGGACGGCTCGCTCACGCCGCGTCAGCACACCTTCTACCGTTCGCACCTGGGCCCGATGATGGAGTACCCGTCCGGCCTGATGACGTGGAACGGCCTCACCGGCTACGCGTTCCATGACGCCAACGCCTCCAACCTGCGCCTGCTGGATGCCTTCTTCGCCATGGACCGCGCGGCGAACGTGGACGAGCTGCGCACGGCGCAGAACACCTGGCAGGGCATCCCCTGGGTGAACACCATCGCCACGGACGCGCAGGGCCGCGCGTACTACGCGGACATGAGCGTGGTGCCGCACGTCACCGACGCGAAGCTCGCGCGCTGCGTGCTGTCCCCCATCCCGCTGCTGGTGCTCGCGAGCGCGGGGCTGCCGGTGCTGGACGGCTCGCGCTCCGACTGCGCGCTGGGCAGCGACGCGGACGCGGTGGAGCCGGGCATCTTCGGCCCGAGCAGCCTGCCGCACCTCACCCGCGCCGACTACGTCACCAACTCCAATGACAGCTACTGGCTGCCCAACCCCGCCCAGCCGCTCACCGGCTTCCCGCGCATCCTGGGCGGTGAGAAGAACGTGCGCAGCCTGCGCACGCGCCTGGGCCTGAAGATGGTGCAGGGCCGGCTCGCGGGCACGGACGGCCTGGAGGGCCAGGGCTTCACGCTGGAGCAGCTCCAGACGGTGATGTTCAACAACCGCAACTACTCCGGCGAGCTGCTGCGCGACGCCGCGGTGTCGCTGTGCCGCCGCACGCCCTTCGTGCTGATGCCGGACCTCACCTTCGAGGACCTGCGCCCTGCCTGCCCCGTGCTGGCCGCGTGGGACCTGAAGGGCGACCTGGACAGCCGGGGCGAGCTGCTCTGGCGCGTGTTCCTCTTCACCGCGGTGGGTGCCACGGGCGGTCCGTACCTGGTGCCCTTCAACGCGAACGACCCCGTCAACACGCCGCGCACGCTCAACACGCTGAACCCGCAGGTGGCCCAGGCGCTGGGCACCGCCATCCGCACGCTGCGCGAGCGCGGCATTGCCCTGGATGCGACGACGGGCTCCGTGCAGGGCAAGCGCAAGAACGGCATCTTCTACCCGGTGCACGGCTGCGCCCACGACGAGGGCTGCTTCAACCAGATCGCCAACCAGCTGGCGCCGGACGGCACGTATGAGCCCATCCTGGGCTCCAGCTTCGTCATGGCCGTGTCCTTCACGGACGCGGGCCCCGTGGCGAAGTCCGTGCTCACCTACTCCCAGTCCACCAACCCGGCCTCGCCCTGGTTCGCGGACCAGACGGCGATGTTCTCCCAGAAGCAGTGGGTGGACCGGCGCTACACGGAGGCGGAGATCGCCGCCGACCCGGCGCTGACCGTCACGCACCTCCAGGAGTAGTCAAAGCCAGACAGCAGTACGAAAGCGGCCCGGTGTCCTTCCACGCGGGAGGGCGCCGGGCCAATGTGTTTCTGGAGACATCTGGATGGGGAATCCGGAGCGACTCAACGCCGTGCGCACCAGGCACTGCGACCAGGCGCCGTGGCGCGGACAATGCCCTCAATCGCGGGACGGCAGGTCGTCCGCCGTCCCGTCGATGACGCGCTTCGCGATGGCGAAGGAGAAGCCCGCGCGGGCGAGCGCCGCCAGGTCCTTCTTGCGGTTCTCCTCGCGCGTGCTCGGGTCGCGCCGGTAGGGGCCCAGCCGCTTCTTGCGCGCCCAGATGCGGGCGGCGGCGTCTTCCGGCACGTCCTGGGTGGCCTCCGCCAGCTTCTCCTGCACCAGCTCCGGCGCCACGCCCTTCATGCGCAGCTTCTGGGTGATGACGCGCGCGCTGCGGCCGGACGCGCGCAGCGAGTGCACGCGCGTCTCCGCGTAGGTCCGGTCATTGATGAGGCCATTGCGGATGAGCTTCTCCGCCAGCGCGTCCACCCAGCCCACGGCCTCCACGCGGTCGGTGCCGTGGAACTTCACGGAGCGGTCCACCCGGCGCATCATCACGCGCTTGAGCTGGCTCACCGTGGCCGCGTACCGCTTGAGGTAGTGCAGCGCCGCGTTCTCCAGATAGCGCGGCGATACCTTCCGGGGAGGCTTTGGCTTGCGAGGCTCCCGGCGGCGGTCCGGGTCCCTGTCGGTGGGATCATCCATGGCGGGACAGCTCTACCACCGGGGTCCGACCCTGGGGGCCGCGTCCGCCGCTCCTCCGGGGAGCCCGCCCGGGGCCCGGCTGCCCGGTGGCCCGCCGTGACGGGCTCCCGCCCTCGGCCTCTGGAGCCTGGCGCTGCTCCCGCGCGTAATGCGTGGGCGGCAGTCCGACGTGGCGGGTGAAGGCCACGCTGAAGGTGCTCGCGGAGCTGTAGCCGACCTGCTCCGCGACCTCGGCGACGGTGGCCTCCTGCTTGCGCAGCAGCAGGTCCTTCGCCAGGGCCATGCGCCAGCCGAGCAGGTACTCCATCGGGGCCACGCCCAGCGCGCGGTTGAAGCGCTCGAAGAACGCCGAACGGGACAGCGCGGCCTCCTTCGCCAGCTGCGCCACGGTCCACGCCTGGGTCGGGCGCTCGTGCATCCGGCGGATGGCCACGGCCAGGCGCTCGTCGGAGAGCCCTCGCAGGAGGCCCGGCGACGCCGCGATGCCCGCCGTGGAGCGGAGCGCCTCGATGAGCAGCACCTCCATGAGGCGAGCGAGGATGACCTCGCGCGCGGGCCGCCGTTCGCGCGACTCGTCCTTCAAGAGCTCCACGAGGGTGGTGAGCCGCTGCTCGCCGCGGACGTGCACGAACTGGGGCAGGAGCGAAACGAGCAGGCTCGCGTCCGGAGAGGCGAAGGTGCAGTACCCCACCAGCAGCCGGACATCCGGCGGGCCGTGGTGAATGCCGTTCCTGATTTCACCATCGGGCAACACGATGCGCGGCGTCTCCTGCTTTCCCTTGGGCGGCTCGATGCTCGTCGTCATGAAGTCGAACGCCGCGGGGATCAAGACGAAGTCCCCCTTCTCGAGGATGACCGGCTCGCGCCCATCGATGGCGAGGCGGCTCCTCCCCATGAGGACCGCGCAGTAGAAGGGCCGCCCATTCTCCGCTCGCCGTACCCTCCACCTGCCCGCGCCACTGACAAGCTTGGAGAACGGGGCGCCTGGCTGGAGCAGCGAGACCACCTCCGCGAGTGGATCGACCATGGCTGGACTCCCGCGAATGAAATCTGGACTCCCTGTTGTAGCAGGTCCGGATGGCGCTCCGTATATCCGTCACCGAAGCCACCACCGCCAAGGAGACACCATGAAGACGATCCTGATCACCGGCTGCTCGTCCGGATTCGGCCTCGACACCGCCCGCCACTTCCTCGAGCACGGCTGGAAGGTCATCGCCACGATGCGCAAGCCGCGCGAGGACGTGCTGCCCCGCTCCGAGCACCTGCGCGTGCTCCCGCTGGATGTCACCGACCCGGCGAGCATCCGGAAGCTGGTGGAGGACGCCGGCCCCATCGACGTGCTGGTCAACAACGCGGGCGTGGGCCTGATGGGTGTCTTCGAGGGCACGTCCATGGAGACGGTCCGCAACACCTTCGAAACGAACACGTTCGGCGCGATGGCCGTGACGCAGGCATTCCTGCCCGGGTTCCGGCAGCAGAAGTCGGGGGTCATCGTGAACGTCTCGTCGGGCACGACGCTGAAGCCGCTCCCGCTGCTCGCCGTGTACAGCGCGAGCAAGGCGGCCCTCAACGCGTTCACCGAATCGCTCGCACTGGAGCTCCAGCCCCTCAATGTGCGGGTGAGCCTGGTGATTCCGGGCCGCTCGCCGGAGACGCCCTTCGCCCAGAACGCCCAGTCCCGAGGGCAGAACCAGGGCGTCACCGTTCCCGAGGCCTACGCCGGGTTCGTGCGGAGCATCTTCGAGCAGAGGACGGCGCACGCCTCGGGACCGGTCACCCGGTCCGCGGACGTGGTGGAGGCCATCTGGCGCGCGGTGAACGACCCGTCCTCCCCGCTCCGCCTGCCCGCGGGCGCGGACGCCGTGGAGATGGCCCGGACACGCCCCTAGGATGGGGGCATGCGCGCCTTGCTCTGCGGTCTCACGATGATGCTCCTGGGCGGGTCTTCCGCCTGGGCGAAGGACGACCTGCGACCCGCCCACCAGCGGTTCACCAAACCGGAGCAGGTGCGCGAGTGGCAGCAGTTCTGCCGCAAGACGTCGGACTTCGACCTCAAGGCCGGACCGGACACGCTCAACAGCTACCTGGTCTCCCTTGGCAAGGAAGGCTGGGAGCTGGTGCTGGTGGACACCCAGGTCGGGATGGTGTGCTTCAAGCGCCCCGCTTCCTGAAGTCCTGTGTCGATCCGCCGCGCGGCCATTCGTCGCGCGGCTGGACCCACTTCCCACAACCCCAGGAGCCTCCATGCGCTTCATGCTCATCCCCCGCCCCTCCACCCTCGAGCCCACGCACTCGGACATCCCCTTCGACGAGGCCGTCTTCATCGCGCAGATGAAATACAACGAGGAGATGCACAAGGCCGGCGTGCTCATCGCCTCCGAGGGCCTCAGTCCCTCGCCGGGCGCGCACGTCGTCTTCAAGGACGGCAAGTCCACCGTGAAGGATGGCCCCTACGCGGAGACGAAGGAGCTCATCGGCGGCTTCTACGTGCTGGAGGTGAAGTCGAAGGAGGAGGCCATCGAGTGGGCCCGCCGCTATCCCGGCGGCATGGGCAACGACGACGTGATGGAGGTCCGCCCCCTCACCGGCACCGGAGACATCCCGCCGGAGCTGGTGACGCTCATCGAGAAGGTGGCGCCCACCTGGAGCCAGACCTTCAAGTAGCCGTGATGAACGGCGACTAGAGTCCGCGCCATGACCTCCGCCACCCCTTCCCTGGCCTCGTCCGCACCGTGGGTCCAACGTGCGCTGAGGCTCTTCGTTCCGGTGGTGGGGGTCCTCGGGCTGCTGTCGCTGGTCACCTACTACCGGATGCACCCGGACATTCCGTTCATCCGGTCGGACGGCTACGGCTACCACCTCTACCTCACGGCAGCCTTCGTCCAGCACGACCTGTCCTTCCGCACCGAGGCCGCCGAGTGGGGCGCGGACCTGGACTACAACATGGGTCTCACGCGGGACGAGACCACCGGCCGCTACCTGAACCGCTTCCCTCCGGGGCAGGCCCTGCTGATGCTGCCCGCCTTCCTGGGCGCGCACTTCAGCGCGCCGCTCCTGGGGTTCCGTCAGGACGGCTTCTCGCTGCCCTACCATTTCGCGGCGGCGCTCAGCGGGCTGTGCGCGCTGCTCATCGGGCTGACGCTGTTGCGCAGGGCGCTGGAAGCGCTCTTCCCCGCCGCGGTGGTACTGGCGACGCTGACCGTCGTCACCTTCGGCACCAACCTGTTCCACTACGGCACCGCGGACGCCATCTTCAGCCACGTCTATTCCTTCGCCCTCTACTCCGCGCTGCTCCTCCTGGTGCCCGCGTGGTACCGGGCGCCCACGGTGCGCACGTCGCTGCTGCTGGGCGCGGTGGCGGGCTACATCGTGCTGGTGCGCCCCCCCAACGCGCTGGCGCTCGTGCTGGTGCCGCTGTACGGCGTCTATGACGGCCTGACGCAGCGCGAGCGGCTGGCGTTCTTCTGGAAGCACAAGGGCCGCGTCGCGCTGGCGCTGCTGGCCATGGGCGCGGTGCTGACCATCCTGTTCGGCTACTGGCACTACGCCACCGGCCGCTGGGTGATGTACTCCTACCGGGGCCAGGGCTTCGAGTTCACCCGACCCCAGTTTCACGCCGTCCTCTTCAGCCTCCGCAAGGGGCTCTTCTTCTGGACGCCGGTGTGGCTCTTCGCGGTGGCGGGCTTCGTGCGGGACCGCGAGCACCTGCGCGACTACCTGATGCCGGTGCTGCTCTTCTTCATCTTCCAGGTCTACCTCACGGCCGCCTGGTGGCACTGGCCCTATGGCCTGAGCTTCGGCCACCGCGCCTTCACCGAGGGCAGCGCGTTCTTCGCGCCAGGCCTCGCGGGCTTCCTCGCGCACCTGGAGCGCCCCGCGGTCCGCAAGGCCGTGGGCGCGGTGCTGGCATTGCTCGTCGCGTACGAGCTCTTCCTGATGGTGCGCTACTGGCAGGGCCGGCTGCCGGGGGACCGGACCACGTGGGCCCAGTACCGGAGCCTCTTCACACTCCCGTAGGAAGCCTCCCCGCCCGCCCTGCATGGGAGGAGGAGGCCCACCGGACCCTCCCCGTCCCACACACGTCTATACTGCGGCGCGCATGTCCACCCTGCCCGCCCCCGCCCTCGAAGCGTCCGAAGCCCCGGCGTCCGTGCGCTTCCAGGGGCTGTGGCTCTTCTCGCCCCGGGCGGACCTGAGCATCCTGCTGCTGCCCACGCTGCTGCTGCTCGCCTCCGTGTGGCTCGCGAGCCTCACCGGCGAGGGCTCGCAGGGGTTCGCCCAGGGGATTGGCCGGTGGACGTCGCAGTACGTCTTCCTCAACGGCACGCACGTCATCCTGACCTTCCTGCTGGTGGGCACGCGGCGGGAGCTGCTGCACACCACGCCCTCCCAGTCCCGGCTGCTCGTGGGCGGCTCGGCGGCGGTGTTCGCGCTCACCTCCGCGCTGCTCTGGTACGCGGACGCCCATGCTCCGCTGCTGGCGCTGCTCCTGGGCGCGGGCATCCACGTCCTCGCGGCGCACCACACGCTGTCGCAGGTGAAGGGGCTCTGGGCCCTGCACGGCCTCCGGGGCCGCGTCGCGGGCGCCCCGCCGCTGTCCGAGTCCGAGCGCACGCTCCAGCGCCAGTTCGTGCCCGTCGCGCTGACCCTGATGATGATCCGCTCCCTGGCGCTGCCCGTCACCAGCGCGCTGGGCTCACGGCCCATGGTCAACATCGGACAGGCGGAGTCCGGCTCCCTGCCGCATGGCCTCATCTGGGTGCTGCTCGCCGTCTGGGGCGTCTTCGCCGCGAAGTTGGTGCTCGCGCTGCGCGGGCCTCCGGGACAGAGCGGTCCCCGGCGCGTGTACGTCCTGGCCCATGTCGCGGTGGTGGCGGTGTACCTGGTGTGGCCCCTGTGGGGCGCCATCCTGAGCGCGGGCATCCACGGCCTGGAGTACTTCTTCCTCACCGGCCGGATGCTCCAGCCCACGCCCTCGGAAGCCACGGCCCGCCTGCGCGGCCCGCGCGTGTGGGCGGCGATGGTGGCCGTCATGGCGCCCATCATCCTGGTGGGAGTGGCCAACAGCCCCTTCGTCACGCTGGTGGACGGGGCGACGGGGGGCGCGGCCACGGCGTTCTTCCTGAGGCAGCAGCCGCTGTGGTCGCTGGGCGTCATCGCCACGAACGGCGTGGTGCTGGCGCACTACTTCGCGGACGCCTTCCTCTACCGCTTCCGCATCCCCCGCGTCCGCGAGGTGACGCTGCCCCGCCTGGGCCTGGGCTGAAGCCTTCCCGGCCGCCCGCCCTCCGAGCCCTCGACCCGCGCCTTTCCCTGGAGCGCCCGGGAGGGTAATCACCAGGGCGTGAAGACTCCGGCCGTCGAGAACCTCCCGCCCCCGCCCGACACCGAAACGGCCCTGCCGCCCGACGTCTCCGTGGAGGACGTGCGCCGCGCCACGGCGCTGCTCGGCACGCTCGCCGAGCACCGCGCGCTGCTGCACCACCTGCCCCAGGAGGATCACCACGCCCTGATGGCCGCCGCGGGCCGGCTCATCCACCCGGACAAGGCCACGAAGTCGCGGATGGTCAACGCGCTCCGGAAGGAGAAGAAGGACGCGCTGCGCGCCAACGACCGCGCCGTGCGATCCAGCACGGAGATCCGCGTGCTGCGCAAGGCGCCGGTGCTCACCCTGCCCGTGCTGCCCGCGCCGCCCCCGGAAGCCACGCCGGAGCGTCTGCTGGAGGTGCCGCGCAAGTGCTACGTGTGCAAGGCGGAGTTCCGCAAGGTCCACTTCTTCTACGACGCCATGTGCATCCCGTGCGGGGACCTGAACTACGCCCGGCGCACGCAGCGCGCGGACCTCAAGGGCCAGGTGGCGCTCATCACCGGCGCGCGGGTGAAGATTGGCTTCCAGGCGTCGCTGATGCTCCTGCGCTCGGGGGCGACGGTCATCGCCACCACGCGCTTTCCCCAGGACGCGGTGCACCGCTACGCGCGCGAGCCGGACTTCGCGGACTGGGCCCACCGGCTCCAGGTGCACGGCCTGGACCTGCGTCACGCACCCAGCGTGGAGCTGTTCGCGCGCCACATCGAACAGACGCATGAGCGGCTGGACATCCTCATCAACAACGCCGCGCAGACCGTGCGCCGGCCGCCGGGCTTCTACCAGCACCTGCTGGACGGTGAGCTGCGCGACGTGGACACCCTGGCCCCCCAGCTGCGCGCACTGCTCGCGGGCCACGAGGCCTGCGTCGCCGCGCTCCGCCCCGCGCTGGGCCCGGGCGACATGGGCAACGCGTCACTGCCCGTGGCGAACTGGCGCAGCAGCGACCCGGCGCTGGGCATCCACTCCTCCGCCGCGCTGTCGCTGCTGCCCTACGCCATGGAGCAGGAGGGCGACACGCACGCCCTCTTCCCGCAAGGAAGGCTGGACGCGGACCTCCAGCAGGTGGACCTGCGCGCCACGAACTCCTGGCGCCTCAAGCTGTCGGAGGTGCGCACCGCGGAGATGCTGGAGGTGCACCTGGTGAACGCGGTGGCGCCCTTCATCCTGTGCGGGAAGTTGAAGCCGCTGATGCTCAAGGACCGCTCGCGGCCGGGCCACATCGTCAACGTGTCCGCCATGGAGGGCAGCTTCTCCCGCTGGACCAAGACGGACCGGCACCCGCACACCAACATGGCCAAGGCCGCGCTGAACATGATGACGCTCACCTCCGCGCCGGACTACGCGCGGGACAACATCTTCATGAACGCGGCGGACACCGGCTGGGTGACGGACGAAGACCCCGCCCGCTTCGCCGAGCGCAAGACGCAGGAGCTGGACTTCCAGCCCCCGCTGGACATCGTGGACGGGGCCGCGCGCGTCGTGGACCCCATCATGACCGCCGTGAACACCGGCGAGTACGTCTGGGGCAACTTCTTCAAGGACTACCGCCCCACGGACTGGTGAGCCTCGGGGCTCTTCAGCGCAGCGCGCCCCAGTTGTAGGTCGCGTTGCTCCCGCCGGTCAGCACGCGCCAGTACGTGCTGTAGTACCCATACGTGTCCTTGATGGCCTTGTAGCTGCTGGACACGTTCCAGTCGTTGGGGCTCGTCGTGCCCAGGTTGTAGACGAGCGAGTCGCCCCAGATGGAGTAGATGGCCCACGGGCGCGCGTCCAACTCGGACACCGTGCCGTAGCGGCTGTCACCCCAGCGCACCGGCAGCTTGTCCGTCTCCGCCAGCATGCGCGGTTTGTTGTAGCCCGCGAGCCCCGTATAGAACTGCGCCGGGAAGTAGGGATTGCCGTGGTAGATGTCCACGGCCACCACGTCCACGCGGTCATTGCCCGGGTAGTAGTTCCACGGGTCCCCGCCGTAGGTGCCGTCCCACTCGTACGGCGACCAGACGAAGATGAGGTTCTTCAAACCGCGCGTCTTCACCAGGTAGTCGTGCGTGATGTTCCAGAGCTGCTTGTACTGGGCGGGATCCTGGTTCGCCCACCAGAACGGTGACGCGCTCCCCTTCTTGTTCATCTCGTGGAAGGGGCGGTACAGCACCGGCACGCCCTGCTGCTGGAGGTACGCGAGCTTGTCCGCCGCGAAGGACAAGTCCCGCAGCAGCGCCTGGTACTCCGCCGTGTTGGCCTGCCAGTTGATGACCCGGCCGAACCAGTTGGAATCCATCCATGACTGCCGGAAGTTGTTCGGCCAGCTCTTCACGGACGCTCCCGGATAGGACATGTGGAAGCTGAACCCCACGATGCCCTCGCCGTAGCTGAAGCGGTCGCGCGCGAAGCCCACCGCGTAGTCCACGTACGCTTCCGCGTAGGTGTTCCGGTAATTGCCCGGCCCGAAGTCGAACTCCACGAAGCCCGGGCGGCGGCCGGAGAGGTCCCCCACCTTCACCCAGTACTCGCCCGCGTAGGCCTCCTTCTGGGCCTCGCAGTGCTGGCCCATGATGGTCTGCTTCGTCCCACCGTTGCGGCTGTTGTTCTCCAGGTCCGTCAGCAGGTTGTAGACCTTCTGCGCCTGCGCCGTGGGACCGGGCGTGCTCAGCGTCCGGGACACCTGCGCGCTCGCGCGGCTTGCGCCCAGGCACAGCACCAGCGCCGCCAGAAGGCAAAAGAGGGATGACTTCGGGGGGACGTGCGTCACGCGGGGACCTCCAGTGGCTGCCCGGGGAGCGGCCAGGGTGCCACCTTCCACACATGAATTACACGTATTTCAGCTTAGACAAATCTGTCCACCGGCGTGCGGGCGGGTTCGCAAGGCCCTGGATTCACTGCCAAAGGGCCGGGCCGGTGGTATCAAGCGGGCCACCATGCCTGAAACGCCTTCGCCCCTGTTCAACGCGGTCCCCGTGGAGATGGACTTCCCGGCCGAGGAGCGCCGCATCCTGGCCTTCTGGAAGGAGCGCGGCATCTTCGAGAAATCGCTCAAGGCGAACGAAGGCAAGCCCTCCTTCGTCTTCTACGAAGGCCCGCCCACCGCGAACGGCCTGCCCCACAACGGCCACGTCCTCACGCGCGTCATCAAGGACCTGTTCCCGCGCTACCAGACCATGCGGGGCCACTACGTGCCGCGCAAGGCGGGCTGGGACACGCACGGCCTGCCGGTGGAGGTGGAGGTGGAGAAGGAGCTCCGCATCCACGGCAAGGCGGAGATTGAAAAGTACGGCGTGGAGCCCTTCACGGAGCGCTGCATCGAGTCCGTGTTCCGCTACACGTCGGAGTGGGAGCGGCTGACCCAGCGCATCGGCTTCTGGGTGGACCTCAACGAGGCCTACGTCACCTATCACCGCGGCTTCGTGCAGAGCGTGTGGTGGGCGCTCTCCGAGCTCTACAAGAAGGGCCTGCTGTACCAGGGCCACAAGGTGGTCTGGTGGTGGCCTCGCGGCGGCACCGCGCTGTCCGCCGCCGAAGTCGGCCTGGGCTACAAGACGGTGGACGACCCCAGCGTCTACGTGGCCTTCCCGCTGCGCGACGCTCCGGACACGTCGCTGCTCATCTGGACGACGACGCCCTGGACGCTGCCGTCCAACATGTACGCGGCGGTGAACCCGTCCGTGGACTACGTCACGGTGGACGCGGGCGACCGCAAGCTCATCCTCGCCGCCGCGCTGCGCGAGGAGCTGGCCAAGAAGCTGAAGAAGGACCTGCCCGTGCTGTCCACGCAGAAGGGCAGCGACCTGGTCGGCAAGCGCTACACGCCGCCCTTCGACACGTACTTCGCGAAGGAGGCGGACGCCACGCTGCCCCTGAAGGACGGCGGACAGGACACGGTGGGCTGGCGCGTGATTCCGGCGGACTTCGTCACGCTGGACAGCGGCACGGGCATCGTCCACACGGCGCCCGCGTTCGGCGAGGACGACTACAAGGCCTACCGCAAGGACGCCACGCGCTTCCAGGACCCGGACGCGCTGGGCATGCGCTGCGCGGTGAAGCCGGACGGCACGTTCTCCGAAGAGGTGCCGCTCGTCGCCGGCCGCTTCGTGAAGGACGCGGACAAGGACCTGCAGCGCAACCTGAAGGAGCGCGGGCTGCTCATCCACACGGAGCAGTACCGCCACGAGTACCCCTTCTGCTGGCGCGCGGACGAAGACCCGCTCATCCAGTACGCCCGCCCCGCCTGGTACATCCGCACCACCTCCGTCATCGAGCAGGCCAAGGCGAACAACCAGCAGGTCAACTGGGTCCCGGAGAACATCAAGGACGGCCGCTTCGGCGACTTCCTGGCCAACAACGTGGACTGGGCCCTGTCGCGCGAGCGCTACTGGGGCACGCCGCTGCCCTTGTGGATCCACTCCGAGACGGGTGAGACAGAGGCCGTCTCCTCCATCGCGGAGCTGCGCCAGAAGCCGGGCAACAACGTGGCCGCCGTGGAGGCGGAGCTGAAGGCGTTCCTCGCCGGCAAGCCGCACGAGGCCAACGCCGAGCACCTGCTGGTCCACAAGCCGTGGATCGACAAGGTGACATACGAGAAGGCCGGCGCCAGCGGGAAGTTCCAGCGCGTCCCCGAAGTGGTGGACGTGTGGTTCGACTCCGGCTGCATGCCCTTCGCGCAGTGGGGCTTCCCGCACGCGGAAGGCAGCCGCGAAATCTTCAACCGCGCATTCCCGGCGGACTTCATCTCGGAGGCCATCGACCAGACGCGCGGCTGGTTCTACTCGCTGCTGATGGTGAGCACGCTCCTCTTTGACGAGGAGACGCAGAAGCGCATGGGCCTGACGCCCAAGCGCGAGTGGCCCATGCCGTACAAGAGCTGCATCGTGCTCGGCCACGTCTCCGACAAGGAGGGCAAGAAGGAGTCCAAGTCCAAGGGCAACTACACCCCGCCGGAGATCATCCTGGACGAGGTGCGCATGGACTTCGCGGTGCTCACCGCCACGGAGGCCGGCGTCCCCGCGGAGCCCGGCGTGGCGCTCATCGCGCGCGAGGACCTGGAGGGCCTGGACACGCAGGAGGGCGCCAAGGTGCTGCTCTTCCGCCCGGACCGGCCGGAGAAGCCCGTCACGGTGACGCTGAAGGTACACAAGAAGCTCAAGCGCCGCGTGGTGCTGCTGGCGCCGCAGGAGCTTCAGCAGCTGGACGTGAAGCCTTCCGCGCGCGGCGTGGACGTGATGCCGGTGGAGGTGCCAAGGCTTGCGGCCACCGAGCGCATCGTGCTCAAGGACCCCGCCACCAAGGCGCCCGGCGCGGACGCGTTCCGGTGGTTCTTCTACGCGGCCAGCCCCACCTGGTCCAACACGCGCCACTCGCTGGCGAACGTGCGGCTGTTGCAGAAGGACTTCCAGGTCAAGCTGCGCAACGTCTACTCGTTCTTCACCATCTACGCGAACATCGACGGCTTCAACCCGGCGAAGGGCACCGCGTCCAGCACGGAGGCCCCGTGGCTGGCCATCCGCAAGAGCCAGGGCTGGCGCGAGGTGAAGGCCCGGCCGGTGCTGGACCGGTGGATCCTCTCCGAGGTTCAGCTCACCTTGCGCGACGTGGCCAAGGCGCTGGACACCTATCAGGTGTACGACGCGGCCCAGCGGATGGTGGCCCTGGTGGACGCGCTGTCCAACTGGTACCTGCGCCGCAGCCGCGAGCGCTTCTGGGCGCCGGGCTTCGAACAGGACAAGCAGGACGCGTACTTCACGCTCTACGAAGCCTTGACGACCATCACCGCCATGTCCGCCCCCTTCATCCCGTTCTTCGCGGATGACATGTGGGGCAACCTGGTGGGCAAGCCGTGGGGCGCGGCGCAGCCGGAGAGCGTGCACCTGGCGCGCTTCCCGGACGTGGACACAAGCCTCATCGACGAGGGGCTGGCCGCGGAGATGGGCGCCGTGCGCGAGCTGGTGTCGCTGGGCCTCAAGGTCCGCACGGACAACCGGCTCAAGGTGCGCCAGCCGCTGTCGCGCGCGGACGTCATCCTGTCGCGCCGCGAGCTGACGGAGCGCGTGGCGGTGTACCAGGCGCTCATCAGCGACGAGCTGAACGTGCACACCGTGAAGCTGGTGGAGCCGGGCAGCCCGGAGGCGGACGTGGTGCGCTACCGCGTGCGTCCCAACCTGCGCGCCATGGGCAGCCGGCTGGGCCCCAAGCTCGCGCCGGTGCGCAAGGCGTTCGACGCGGGGGATGGCCGCGCCCTGCACCAGGAGCTGCTCACCACGGGCAAGGTCGCCCTGAACGTGGGCGGCGAGGACATGGTCTTCCCGGCAGAAGAGCTGGAGACGCTGGTGGAGGCGCAGCCGGGCTACGCCGCCGCGGGCGGAGGCGTGGGCGTGGTGGTGATGCACACGCAGCTCACGGAAGCCCTGGTGGACGAAGGCCTGGTGCGCGAGCTGCTGGCGCGCGTGCAGGGTTCCCGCAAGGACATGAACCTGGGCTACACCGACCGCATCCGCCTGTGGGTGGACGGCGATGAGCGCGTGAAGCGCGTCGTCGACGCCGCCCGCGACGAGATTGCTCGCGAGACGCTCGCCTCCGAAATCCACGTGGGCCCCCAGGGGCTCACCGGCACGGAGGAGGAGGCCAGCCTCAACGGCCTCCCCGCGAAGCTCCGCGTCGAGCGCGCCTGAAACCCGGACCGCCGGATAGCAGGGGAAGACGGCTCCGGGTAAACGCATACCCGGGGCCTTGAATGCAGACATCCGGTGTGGCGCGGCGAGGACCGGGAGGGCGTGGGCGACTCCTGGCTTGCCGCCTCAGGGGGCGGGTGTTACGAGACAGGCCCCCTGATTTCGCAAATCATTCTCAACATGCCCACTTCGGTCCGCAGCCGCCCGCGCCGCCTCGTCCCGGGGGCGCTGCTTGGCGCCTCCATCTCCCTCGCCTCCCCTGCCCTGGCGCAGGAGCCCGCGGCGCCCCAGGAGGCGCCGGCCCCGGCTCCGGAGTCCCCGGCGCCTGACGCCGTCCCCACGGAGGACAGCGTCTACGACCTGCCCACGGTGGTGGTGGAGAGCGAGCGCGCCAACGGCCCGGTGCTGGGCTACACCGCGCGCCGCAGCGGCAGCAGCACGAAGACGGACACCGCGATGGGTGACACGCCGCAGTCGGTGTCGGTGGTGGGCCGGGCGCAGATGGACGCGCAGCAGGTGCAGTCCGTGACGGAGGCCACGCGCTACACGCCGGGCGTGCGCTCGGACACGTTCGGCGCGGATCCGCGCAACGACTGGTTCCTGATTCGCGGCTTCACGTCCCAGGAGGGCGGCTACTTCCTGGACGGGCTCCAGCTGTACTCCAGCAGCTTCGCCACCTGGCGACTGGAGACCTTCGGCCTGGAGCGCGTGGAGACCGTGCGCGGCCCCTCCTCCGTGCTGTACGGCGGCACGTCTCCGGGCGGCCTGCTCAACATGGTGGGCAAGCGTCCGCCGGTGGAAGGGCACATCCGGCACGTGGAGCTGAGCGTCAACGAGTTCGCCAACGGCTACGCGGCCGTGGACCTGGGCGGCGCCATCGACTCGGGCAACCACTGGCGCTACCGGGTGACGGCGCTGGCGCGCGGCGGCGGCACGCAGGTGGAGGAGACGGACAACAACCGGCTCTTCGTCGCGCCGGCCCTCACCTGGGCGCCGTCGGAGAACACGGCGCTGACGGTGCACGGCAGCTTCATGGCGGACCGCACGCAGGGTCAGAACTTCCTGCCGTACGTGGGCACCGTGGTGGACGCGCCCTATGGCCGCATCCCCACCGACCTCTTCACCAGCGACAAGAGCCTGGACCACTTCCAGCGCAACCAGTCCTGGGCGGGCTACGAGTTCTCCCACCGCTTCAACGACACCTTCACGCTGCGGCAGAACCTGCGCTACGCGCATCTGGACCTGGACTTCCAGACGCTCTACGGCGTGGGCTACGTGGGTGAGCCGGCGGACGCGCAGCTGTCGCGCGGCAACTTCGTCACGCGGCCGACCGCGAACCTCTTCACGGTGGACACGCAGGGCGACGTACGCTTCAGCACCGGCCCCGTGCGCCACCTGGTGCTCGCGGGCGTGGACTTCAAGAACTACGTGCTGAACGACGAGCAGGGCTACGAAGCGGGCGCGCCACTGGACCTGCTCAATCCCGGGCGCGGCGACTACACGCCCACGGAGACGCGCTACACGCTGAACCAGTCCACGCAGAACCAGCTGGGCGTCTACCTCCAGGACCAGCTGCGCATCGGCGACCGGCTGGGCCTGACGTTGAGCGGGCGTCATGACTGGGTGGGAATGGACGTGGACAACGAGCTCGCGCCCACGTCCAACTACGACGGCAGCGAGAGCGCCTTCAGCGGCCGCGCGGGTCTGCTCTACCGGTTCGACAGTGGCTTCGCGCCGTACGTCAGCGTCTCCAAGTCGTTCAACCCGGTGGCCGGGACGAAGTCGGACGGCTCGCTCTTCGAGCCGGAGAAGGGCCAGCAGCTTGAAGCGGGCGTGAAGTACCAGCCGGATGTGTTCCCGGTGCTGGTGGGCCTGTCGGTGTTCGAGCTGAAGCGTCAGAACTTCGTGACGACGGACGGCTCCTTCAACCAGCTGCAGATTGGCGAGGTCCGCTCGCGAGGCTTCGAGGTGGAGGCCAACGCCACGCTGCTGCGCGGGCTGAGCCTGATTGGCTCCGCGTCGCTGTACTCGCTGGAGATCACCGAGGGCGCGGACTTCGAATTGGGCAAGCGCCCGGTGGGTGTGCCGGAGGTGCTGGCGTCGCTGTGGCTGGACTACACGTTCCAGGACGGAGCGCTGCGAGGCTTCGGCGCGGCGGCTGGCGTGCGCGGCGTGGGCAGTTCCTACGCGGACCGCGAGAACACACTGGAAGTGCCGGGCTTCACGCTGGTGGACGCGAGCGTGCACTTCGAGCGCGGCCCGTGGCGCGCGGCCATCAACGCCTCCAACCTGGGGGACAAGACCTACGTGTCCTCCTGCAGCTCCGCGACGGCCTGCTTCTACGGCGAGCGCCGCCGCGCGTCCGCCACGGTCGGCTACACCTGGTAGCCGCCGCAAGGACCTGAAGCCCTCTTGCATCCAAAGGGGCCCTCGCCTGGCACGTCTCCGCCAGCAAGGGCCCCAAGTCGTTTCCGGCGGCCACGCATCGAGATGCGGGAAGCACCACGGTCACGCGTTGGCGGAACTCCGCCCAAGCGCCAGGCCCGCATACACGCAGCTTGACCCCATGGGTGAGAAGGTGAGAACCCCATCGGGACGCCCCGCCAGCGGCGCACCGAAAAACCTGTCCGACAGTCGGACAGGTTTGAATGACCGCGGTGACCCGCCTCGTGCGGACGAACTTCCTGACGGTCCCCCATCGGACGGGCTTCGCCCTCCACCCGCAGCGCGGGGCACGCCGCTCCGGCCGGGCAACCGAAACCTGTCCGACTGCTTGACCAGTTTGGCCAGGAGGAGGACCACCGGCCCGCCCGAGCAGCACGAACCTGTCCGACTGTCGGACAGGTTTTGAAGTCCGTGGAGCGGGGGCGCCGCTCCGCCCGGGCAGCGGGAATCTGTCCGACAGGTTCGGAACTCCGTGGCTCAGGGAGTTGCTCCACTCCGCCCGGGCAGCGGAAACCTGTCCGACTGTCCGACAGGTTTGGCCCCCATGGCCCGGTGGCCCTTCCGCCCGGACAGCGAAAACCTGTCCGACTGTCCGACAGGTTTTGAGAGTCCGTGCCCAGGAGGAGTTCCTGCTCCGCCCAAGCATCAGGGACCTGTCCGACTCCGCCCGGGCAGCGAGAACCGGTCCGACTGTCGGACAGGTTTTGAGAGTCCGTGCCACGGAGGAGCCTCTGGTCCGCCCAAGCATCAGGGACCTGTCCGGCTGTCCGACAGGTTTGGAACTCGTTGGCCCGGGGGCCTTCCCCTCGGACAGCGGGAACCTGTCCGACAGTCGGACAGGTTTTGGAGGTCCGCTGCTCCGGGACTGCCTTCTCCCCATGCAGCACGAACTTGTCCGACTGTCGGACAGGTTTTGGAAGATTGCGCCCAGGGGGCGCCTCGGATGCGAGGTCGACCGCATGGGCACTTGGGGCCCTGGCGCGCATCATGCACCTCATGCCTCACAACCGCACAGCTGGGAAGTCTCTCTGGCGCCCGCCACGCTTCGCGGTCGCTCGGGCCTCACGCTTTGACGAGGGGCCCTTCAGGCGTGGCACCACCGGACACGGGCTCCGCTGTCTTCCGCCTGCGCAGGCCCCACGCGAGCCCACCGCAACCCAGCGCCATCGCGGCCAGGAACGCCTCCGCCATGAACACCGGGGGCAGACCGCGCGACAGCGCCGTGAACAGGTTCGCGTCCTGCGTCACGACGTCGCCCACCACCACCGCGCCGAACAGCACCGCGGCGGCCGCGGACAGGACGCTGCCCACCCGGCGTGACGCCCCTCGCGGCACGAGCGCGATAACGACTCCGAGCGCCCACGCGCCCAGGAACAGGCCGAACTCCCAGTCCGCCCGCCGCGCCATCGCCCACGGCAACACCCGGTTCGCGACGCAGTACACCGCCGTGCCGAACGCGAGCCCCGCGGACACGCCCACCGTCAGCCGCTCCAGCACGCGGTTGCCCCTCCGCGTGCGCAGCGGGTCCCGGCGCTCCAGCCAGATGAGGTTTCCCGTGACGAGCACCGCGCACATCGCCAGCGAGAGCAGCGCGTAGAGCGGCTTCATCAGCGCCTCCGCGAACCGGCCCGCGTGCAGGTCGAAGAGCAGCCGCTCGAAGGTGAAGTTCGGCGTGCGGGATTCCACGCTCGACCCGAACGTCTCCCCGCTCACGCTGTCCACGTGCGCGAAGTGGTCCGGCCCCAGCGGGGCCAACTGGAAGTACACACCCGCCCAGCCGCGCGCATCGCCGTAGTCGTGAAGCTCCACGTAGCGGGGCGTGCCCTCCGCGCCCGGCACCGACGCGCGCGCCCGCTCCACCACCGTGTCCAGCGACAACATGGGCGCGTCCTTCCCCGCAGACTCCCGCACGGGCACGCTGTAGCCGCGCAGCTTCGTCACCCGGTCCGCCTGCCCCCGGTACACCGTGCTCCCGAAGCCCTGGGCCGCAAGCCCCGCCAGGCACAGCACCGCCCCCGTCCACGCCAGCATCGCGGTGAACGGCAGCCCGAAGACGCCCAGCACCTTGTGCGCGTCCGACGCGGAGAAGCGCGGCTTCACCGTGGGCCGGAAGCGCCACCACTGCGCGCGCAGGTCCTTCAGGTGGATCCACAGGCCGCTGACCAGCGCCACCAGCAGCGCCACCGATACCAGCCCCGAGAACTCCATCCCCCAGGGCACCCGGTAGAAGAAGTGCATCCAGTACAGCTCGCTCGCCAGCCGGCTGCGCTCCGGCAACGCGGTGCCGGTGATGGGGTCCAGCCACAACACTCGCATCCCCGTGGGCTCGAAGAGATACGCGGTGATGAACCGCGTATCCTCGTGCGTGAGCATTCCCACATGAGAGCCACGCGGCAGCGGCCCCTGCTCCCGCACCCGCTCGAGCATCAGGTCGAACGACGGCGGTGACTCCGAGGGCGGCGCGACGTGGAGCGCGGGCTCCTGCCACACCTCCAGCTCCTCGCGGAACATCGCGAAGACGCCACAGAAGAAGATGACGAACAGGAACAGGCTGGCGATGACGCCCGCCCACGCGTGCAGGTCGAACTGGATGCGGAACGTCCGGGGCGACAGCTTCATCGCGGCCCTCGTACGAGCAGCGCGACGGCCACCGGCGCCACCACCGCCAGACACACGCCCCACGCCACCCGGCCATTCCTGGCCAGCGGCAGCGCGCACGCGAGCCCCACCCACACAGGCAGCACCACGTGGAAGCCCAGCGCGAAGGCCCATGGCCCCGGCACCGGCAGGAACGCCATCACCGCCGCCCCCACCGCGAACGCCGCGAGCGGAGCCCCCAGCACCGTCGCCAGCGTCCGCGCGACGGAGTGGTTCGCCGCCTTGTCACCTCGGCCCGCGCTCATCGGCCCACGCCCATCAGCGCCACCGGCACCAGCCCCACCACGCCACTCACCCACGCGAACGTGCGCGCACGCGAAGGCCGGGGCGGGAGCACCAGCACCAGCGCAGAGGCCGCCGTCATCGCCAGCACCAGCAGCACCAGCAGCCCCGCCACCCACCCGAAGTCGCCCACGCAGCACCCCAGCGACGCGAGCCCCGGCACGGCCGCGCTCCACCGCGCGCGGCCACCCACGCCCATCCACGACACCGCCGACACGCAGAAGCACAGCGCGGCGAGGCTCAACATCGCGTCCACCGCGCGACCCCGTCTCTTGGCTCAAAGTTGATAATGATTTGCATCCTCACGACTGCCCCCAGACCTGTCAAGGCAGGCCGAAAGGCACCCGTGCTCACGGTGCGAGCGTCGACGCACGAACACCGTGCGCGCACCGCGCTTCCAGGCAATGCCGCGCTCCGGATGATGGCGGGAGGAGCGAAGCCGGGACCTTGAAGGGAAGCTGTCACTGCGGTGCGGTTCGACGCGGTTCGAGGTGATGCCAGAGGTGTGGCTGCGGGACGTGGTCGGACATTCCTGTCTGGGAGAACAACGCGCCCGTGCCAGGCCAGTTCAAGGTCGGCCTCAACCTCTGGTAGCCGTCAGAGGCGCGGGGCCGGAGCGCGGGCCTCCGGGAAGTCGGTGGACACGGAGAGGTCCTTCCACTTCTGGTCCTCCGCCTTGAGTGCGTCCAGCTTCTGCTGGGACAGCTCGAACGCGTCGCTGCCCAGCACCAGGTGCAGCGGCGGCGACGCCATCTCTGCCACCTGGAGCAGCACCTGCGCCGCGCGGTCCGGGTCTCCCGGCTCCTTGCCCGTCCGCGAACGCATGTGCTGCGCGACCACGCCCACCGTGGGCGCGTACTCCGGCCGGAAGTCCGGAATGGTCATGGACGCGCCCGCCCAGTCCGTGCGGAAGCCGCCCGGCTCCAGCACCGTCACCTTCACGCCGAAGGGCGCGGTCTCCCTGGCCAACACCTCCGACAAGCCCCCCACCGCCCACTTCGCGGCCTGATACGCGCCCAGCCCCGGCGTGGACAGGCGGCCTCCCACGGACGACACCTGGATGATGTGCCCGGAGCGCTGCTCGCGGAGCACCGGCAGCGCGGCCCTGGTGACGTTCAGGACCCCGAAGAGGTTTGTGTCGAGCTGCGAGCGGAAGTCCTCGTCCGTCACCTGCTCGATGGGCGCGAGGCTGCCGTAGCCCGCGTTGTTCACCACCACGTCCAGTCGGCCGAACGCCTCCACCGCGGTCCGCACCGCGGCCCTCGCCTGCTCGGGGTTCGTCACGTCCAGCGCCACCGCGCGGACCCGCTCCCCGTAACGCTCCACCAGGGAAGCCAGCTGCTCCGGCTTGCGCGCCGTGGCCACCAGCCGGTGCCCGGCCGCCAGCACGGCCTCCGCGAAGCTGCGTCCCAGGCCTCGGGAAGAGCCGGTGATGAGCCAGATACGGGACGTCTCAGGGGTCGCACTCATGGCGGGGAATCCTTTCAACTAACCAGTTGGTTACATGGATATATTGGCCCTCCTGACAGGGTGCAACCCGGAATGGGCTGGGGCATGGTGGGCGGGCATGGCTGGAGACGCGCAGAAGACCCGGCAGCGCCTGTTGGAGGCAGCCGCGGCGGAGTTCTCGGAGAAGGGCATCGCGGGCGCGCGCGTGGACCGCATCGCGGCGGCGGCCGGCTGCAACAAGGCGCTCATCTATTCGTACTTCGGCAGCAAGGAGCAGCTGTTCGACGCGGTCTTCGAGGCGCACGTGGCGGAGGTGGCGCGCGAGACGCCCATCGACGCGGCGGACCTGCCCGCCTACGCGGGGCGGCTGTTCGACGGCTTCCAGGCCCGTCCGCAGGTGCTGCGCCTGGCCACCTGGTACGAGCTGGAGCACGGCCCCACCGTGGCCATCCCGGAGCCGGTCGCGCGCAACAACCAGCACAAGGCGGCCGCCATCGCGAAGGCCCAGAAGGAGGGGCTGGTGTCGAAGCACTTCGCGGCGGACGAGTTGCTGGCGCTGGTGCTGGCGCTGTCCAAGGCGTGGGCCTTCCCGCTGTCGTACTGCGCCACGGCCACCCCGCCCACGCCCGCGGAGATCCGCCGGCGGCGCCGCTCCGTAGTGGAGGCCGTCCGCCTGCTGGTGTCGCCCGTCAGTTCCACTTCGTGAGCCACGTCAGGGCGCGGGCTTGAACATGACCTTCCGCCTTCCCTCGAATGCTGGCTACAACACGCTGGAAGGGAAGGTCCGCCGGGCCATGTCCCTGGACTCGGAGCCTTGCCTCCTCTTGGAGCTGCGCAGCACCGGCACCAGCTTCCGCAGGGACAATCATGACTTCATGGAGGTCGTGGAGGACTTCGACCTCCGGCTGCCGCAGGTCGTGGTGCTCCGCGCCCACTTCGACACGCTGGTGCGGGCGCTCCGGCAATGGCAGGTCACCCAGGAGCCGTTCAGCCTGGACCTGGATCATGGAGGGGACGTCACCTGCACCGTTGAAGTCCGTCCCCACTCCGACGCGGCCAGCGACCGGTGGAAGCCGGACTTCACCCTCGTCTACGCCAGTCCGAAGGCGCGCATCGAGGTCAACTTCGGGGTGGACGCGTCATGCCTGCTGGAGTGGACCGAGGGCCTGGAACAGGCCGTGGCCGTTCCCCACTGAGGGCCGCCGGAGGACGCACGCCTCCAGCGGCCGTGTGACGGAAAAGCAGCGCCTCAGTTCGCATTGAACGTCGTGTCGTTGCGGTACAGCAGCGTCTGCGACCAGTCCGCCGTGTAGACGAGCGTGTCCACGCGGTAGGTGCCCGCGCTCAGCGACGTGGGGATGACGAACACGGACGTGTACCCGCGCGTCTGCCCCGCCGTGAACGTCTGGTTCGTGTACTGCGTGGACGTCGCCAGCGCGGAGCCGGTCGCGTTGCGGATCTCATACTTCACCACCAGCGTGCGCGCGGTGGAGGACGTCACGGTGCCCGTCACGTTGAAGGACTGGCCACGCGTCACCGTCGCCGGGCTCACCGTGGCCTTCGTGGTGGAGAGCTGCGCGGGCTGCTGCGGGTTCTGGTTCGCGTAGAAGGCCTTGAAGGCCGCCGCCGCGTTGGGGAACTCGGTGACGAAGGTGTTGCCGCCGTTGGCGTCCGCGCTGGACAGTTGGTGGTGGCCGTCCGGCGCCTGGATGTCGAAGTACGAGTGGTAGCCCACGTTGTTCGCCGGGTCGAAGATGAACGCCAGCATCTGCTGCACGTAGTACGTGTCATCCCCGCCGCCGTTCGTGGCCGCGTCGTTGACGCCCCACTCCGGCACGGACAGCCGCTTGTTGTGGGATTGGGCGAAGGTCTTGAACTTCGTCAGCGCCGGACCGAACTGCGCGTTCCACACCGACTGCCACCGCGTGAGCGCGCATGAGCCCGTGCAGCCCGCCGGAATCGGATAGGCGCCGTTCCAGCCCTGGTCGTACATGTCCAGGCCGATGTAGTCGACGTACGCGTCGCCCGGGTACGTGGCGCTCAGGTCCGCGGCGGAGATGTCGTAGTTCGGGTTCCAGTCGAACTCGAAGCCCGCGTTCGGCTGCTGCGTGCGCATGGCCGTCACGATGCGGCGGAAGCACGCGGCGAAGTTCGCCTGCTGGCCGTTGCCGGAGTACCAGGGCATCCAGTTGCCGCTGAACTCCCAGCCCAGCCGGATGATGGTGCCCTGGAGCTCATGGGCCACCAGGTTGGACGCCAGGTTCTTGAAGCGCGGGTCATACGCACCCGCCGCGCACGACGCGAGCGTGCCCTGCCCGCTGGGGAACATCGCCACCGAGTAGTTGAAGCGCCGCCCTGGCTTCGCCTTCACCCAGGTGCGCCACGCGCCCAGCTGCCAGCCCGGGTTCTCGATGTTGCCCCACGAGTCCTTCGCCTGATGCCCCTGCCCCATCCTCACGTCGAAACCCAGCCAGGTGGAGTACGCGTTCACCGCGTTCGGCTGCGAATACACCTCGCCCCGGTACACGCCCGTCAGCGGATCCGCTGAAGCAGTCATTCCTGCGCACAGCGTGGACATCACGGCCAGGGAGGAGGTGACGGAGAAGAACAAGCGATGGAGCCGCGGATGCATGGGGGATACTCCTGGAAGGGGAAACAAGACATTCCAGAGTATACGCGTTTTGCAGCTGGCAACGCCTGACAGCTGAAGACGCTCGTGCTCCCAACCCATCCAGACTCCACTCTCCGTCAGGGGCTGTCAGGACACCATCCCAGACGCGATGCTGACGTGCTGACACATTGCATGGAATATTGAGTTTAATCGCAAAGCGGTGTTACCCTCGCAATGACTCTCAACCTGGAGGGCACATGCGCGGAATTGTTTCAGCGTTGATGTTGGGTCTGCTCGTTGGCTGTGGTGGCGCCATGGAGCCCGCGACCGTGGATGACACGGCAAGTCAGCCGGCGTCCGACGTCACCTCCTCGGCATTGCTCGAGTGCGACGTGTTGGATGGCATGTCGTGTCCCTCTGCTGGGGCCAACCCGCGTACGTGTATTCGCCCCGGGGGCGTGGGCCATGCCTTCTGCTATTGCGACGGGGAAGGGTACGATTACTGGCGCTGCTATTACTGACGCCCAGCCCCGTGGCTCGCGCTGAAGTCTGACGCGCGAGCCACGCTGTCCACGGGCGCACGCCGATAGGCTCCGGGCCCCACGCCCCAGCGGCGCTTGAAGGCCTTGCTGAAGGCGGGCCCGCTTTCATAGCCAGCACGCTCCGCGATGGTGTCCAGGCTGTCGGTGGACTCACGCAGCCAGCGCGCGGCGCGGATCATCCGCCAGTTGGACAGGTAGTGCAGCGGCGTCTCCCCCACCAGCGCGTGGAAGCGCGCGGCGAACCCGGAGCGCGACACGCCCACGGCCCGAGCCAGCTGCTCCAACGTCCATGGAGTGCCGGGCTGTTCGTGCATCAGCGCGAGCGCGTTCCCGACCGCGGGATCCGCCAATGCCTTCCATCCCGCCGGGCCCCCTCCCCCGAGCGCCGTCTGGGCCCGCAGCGCGTGGACGAGCAGCACGTCCGCCAGCCGGCCCAGCACCAGCGCGCTGCCCGGCCCCGGCAGGGCGGTCTCCGCGGTGATGAGCTGCACGCTCGCGGCGAGCGAGGGCGTCCCCTGCCCCTCCTGTGTCGACAGGCGGATGATGGAGGGGAAGGCCCGCAGCAGCGGATGCGAGGGGTCCGCGCCGAACTGGAAGCAGCCGGTGATGAGCGTGGTGAGCGGCCCGGTTCCCCCCAGCCGTGTGGAGGGTGGGCGGAGCAGCTGCGACGGGACGAAGTCGCTCGCGGCAGGGGTGCGGCGGCCACCGTCATCCAGCACGTGCGCGGGCGCCCGGGGCAGCAGCACCACGTCTCCGGCGGACAGGAACACCGGCTTCGCCGTGCCCTCCACCTGGAGGCGCAGGCTTCCGCGCGCCACCACGTAGAAGGACGCGTTGGCCTTGCGGGGCAGGCGCACCGCCCAGGGCGCGCCCAGCTCGAAGCGGCCGAAGAGCAGCGTCTTGAACCGCAGCGTCTCCAGCACGTCGGAGACCACGTCGGTCTTTCCGTCCGGAGGCATTGGACTCGGAGACAGTTCTTTTGGACGCAGTGACATGGAGCGTCCATAACGAACGGCCTATTCCTGGTCCATCACCTCTTGCTGGAGGCCGCACATGGACCGCACTTCCCCTGACCTGGTCCGGCTGATGGACGCGCACCTCGCGCTCATCGCCACGGACGTCGAGCGCTGGCTGGCGCTCTTCGCGGACGACGCCGTCGTCGAGTTCCCCTACGCCCCCTCGCTCGGCAGTCCGTCGCGGCTGGAGGGCATCCAGGCCATCCGCGCCTACTTCGCGCCCATCACCACGCACTTCCAGGGGCTCACCTTCACGAACGTCCAGCGCTACCCGGGCGTGGATTCAACGACGGGCTGGATGGAGGTGCGCGGCACGGCGACGCTGCAGCCCGGGAACATCCCCTACGCACAGGACTACGTGATGCGGGTGCAGGTGCGCGACGGCCGCATCGTGCACTACCGCGAGTACTGGAACCCGCTGGCCGCGCCCCGCGGCACCTTCGAGTCCTTCACCCGGGAGCAGGCATGACCCGCGTCCTCGTCATCGGAGCCGCCGGCAACACGGGCCGTCCCATCGCGCAAGGGCTCACGGCGGAGGGCGTCACGGTGCGCACCGCCACGCGCGACACACGGCCGCCCGTCACCGCCGCCGAACACGTGCGCTTCGACTGGGCGGATCCGTCCACGCATGAGGCCGCGTTCGAAGGCGTGGACCGGATGTACGCCCTGGCACCCGCATTGGTGGAGGATCCGTCCGTCCTCATGATCTCCGTCCTGAAGCGCGCGCTGGCGGGCGGCGTGCGGCGGGTCGTCCTGCTCTCCGCGTCCGCCGTGCCGGAGGAGGGCCCGGGGCTGGGACAGGTGCACCACTTCCTGCGCACGCATGCGCCAGAGTGGGCCGTGCTCCAGCCGTCATGGTTCATGCAGAACTTCATCAGCCCCGGCCACCACCATGCGGTCAGCATCCAGCGCGACGGCGCACTGGTGACCGCCACCGGCCAGGGCCGGGTGGGCTTCGTGGACGCGGGGGACATCGCGGCGGTGGGCGTCCGGGCGCTGGCGGATGCCGCGTCCCATGACACCGCGCACGTCATCACCGGGCCCCAGGCGCTGAGCTACGACGACCTCGCGGCCATCCTGTCCCGGGTGTCGGGCCGCCCCATCCGGCACGTGCACGCGACGCCGGAGGAGGCTCAGCGGCACCTTCAGGCCTCCGGCATGCCGGAGATCTACGCGCGCTTCCTCACGCTGCTCGATACGTCCATCCGGGACGGCGCGGAGAACCGCGTGACGGACACCGTGCTCCGGGTCACCGGCCGGCCCCCTCGCGACTTTGAATCCTTCGTCCGGGCCCACCCGAACGTCTGGCATTGAAGCCGCGAGCCCCTGGGGAAACGCGCCACCGCCCGGCCAGCGGGCGGCGGCGCGGACGGCTCAGGTGCAGTACTTCGGATAGCTGGTGTTCGGCAGGCAGACCATCACCTGACCACCGTTGCAGCCGCACCAGTTGGACGTGCAGTGCGAATCATTGCTGCACGCCGTCCAGTTGGCGCACTGCTTCGGGTACGCCGAGCTCGGCAGACACACGCGGGTCGTGCCCCCATTGCAACCACAGCGATTGGACTGACAGTCCATGTCCCCGCTGCACGACGCCCAGTTGGGCTGCAGCTGCGACTCCACACTGCCCACTTCGACTTCAGACGTCGTCTCCTCCGACGGAACGTCCATGCCGCCGCATGCCAGCAGCGGCAACACCAACAAGGCCAGGAACAGGCTTTGACGCTTCATCACATCGCCTCCATGCAGGGGTGACGTCCCAGCTCGCTCGGGAGTGCGACTGCCGGGACGCCTGATCCCTACCAAGAGTGAAATTTCACGTCAAAGCCGCTTAATTTGATTTAATTGTATTAACCGGGGAAAATTCCACCGGCGGATGCTGGGAGTGTTGACCTGGCATTGGCCTCATCACCCTCTGGATTTATTGCCATTGAGGTTGAGTCCGTGTCCGAGCGCAGGGCCGCCATGCCCACGACGCTGATGACGATGCCGGCGGTGAGCACCAGGAGGGCACCGAGGATCATCATCGGCAGCTTCACCCAGAAGGGCGTGCGGTCCCACGGGCGTCCCGTCAGCAGACCCGTGAGCCCCGCGATGACATAGGCGGCGCCCAGGAAGTACGTGGGCGCCACCAGGAGCTGTGCCCATCCGCCGTCGCCGCCAATGCGCAGCCAGACCAGGCCCCCCATGATGACGGCGCCCAGCAGCACCAGCCCCGAGCCCTTCGCCAGGGTCCACAGCGCGCGGAGCCGCACGGCGCCCGGCGTGAGGGGCGCACCGGAGCTGCCTGTCTCGGTGGAAAGCCGTTGGACCCCGTCCAGCAGGATCTGACTTTCGAGGCCCGGCTCGCGTGATGGGGACTTCGTCTCGGGGCTCATGGCCCGCGAATCTATCGCCCCCCTGTCCCCATCCGCCAACACCGGCCCTCCGTAACGCATCCGGGGCTCGGCCGTATCGGTCCACGGTGAATTGCTTGCACCCGGGAACCACTTCCCGCCGTGAGGACCGGACCGGGCGTTTCCCACCGGAATCATTTCGCGAGGAGTCCCCGGACCCATCCAGGGTCGCGGGCCGCGCTCCTCGCGGACCGGGCCGGAACGTGACGAGGCGACTGCTCTGGATGTTCTTCGCGGCGTGGAGCATCGGCTGTGGACAGGTTGTGGAAGAGGCGTCCCCCCAGGGCCCGAGCAACCGCTACGCGCAACAGCAGGCCCTGCGCGCCAGCCAGGAAGCGACGACGCCTTCCCGGTCCTATCAATGGGAGTGCATCCCGCAGCGCTACGGCTTCACCCCGTCTCCCGATGGCGTGCGCTTCCCAGCGGAGTCCGAGTCCGACGGCGGACTGCTCCTCGCCTTTCGTGGTCCGGGGTGCGGTCCTCCCGAGCAGACGGCGCTGGCGCTCACCGCGGCAGGGCACCTCCCCGTGCACGTGCTCGCGGCCGCGTCGCTCCACCCGACGGTGCGCGACTGCCTGACCCAGGCGGGCGCGACCGAGGAGCAACAACGGGGCATCGACCTGGTGGACGTGGAGGTCGAGGACGTGTGGGTCCGCGACTTCGGTCCGGACATCGTGGCCGGGCCCCAGGGGGAACGCAGGTTCGTGGACATGGTCTACTTCCCCATGGCCGTCCGTCAGTGCTCCACCCTCGAGGTGGACCATCTCGACCGTGTGCCAGACGACCTGGCCCGCCGCTGGAGCGTCCCGGTGGACCGGCCCGCCCTGGTGCTGTCCGGAGGCAACCTGCTGACGGACGGCGCCGGCCGCTGCTTCCGCGCCCGGGACGCCACCAACCGGCAGAACTGCTTCGCGGGCTGGTGCTACAGCGAGGCGGAGACGGACGCGGTCATCGGCCGCAGCCATGGCTGTGACGTCGTCACCCTGGAGTCGATGCAGGGCAACGTCATCGACCACATCGACATGTGGATGACGGTGCTGTCCCCCAAGACCGTGCTCGTGGGCCGCTACGACGTGCGCGACGACGCCCTCAACGCCGCCATCCTGGACCGCAACGCGCGGCGGCTCGCGGACCTGGGCTACGACGTCGTGCGCATCCCCATGCCCACTCCCTACTGCCAGGACGACGGCAGCACCTGCATGGGAACGCCGGAGCGCGTCCGCGAGTGTGATGGCACCAACACGCGCGTCTGGGCCACGTACCTCAACTCCATCCGCCTGGGGGACGTGCTGGCCGTGCCCGTGTACCGCTGGGTCCCACCCTCCCAGGCCTGGCGGCACCACGGCCAGGAGCGGGAGGCCCTGGCCACCTACCAGTGGGCGCTGGACCGCGAGTTCGGGGCGGGCGCGGTGAAGGTCGTGCCCATCCCCTCGGACACCCTCATCCCCTGCCAGGGCTCCCTGCACTGCATCACGAAGACGTTCCCGAAGTCGTCCCAGTGACGCATGGAGACTGCCGGGCACACTCGGGGGCGGGCGGGGCCACCAAGGCATTGCCCCGGGGAGGGCAATGCGCCTATGGGAGGGGCATGGCTGACGTGCCTCTTACCGCAGCGGACTTCCCGCCCCCTTCCGTCGAGGAGTGGCGCCGGCTGGTGGACAAGGACCTCAAGGGCAAGCCCTTCACGGTGCTCCAGTCGCCCCTGGAGGGCGGCCTGTCCCTCCAGCCCCTCTACACGCCCCAGGACGCCCCGGCGCCCTCGGAGCCGCCGGGCGTCGCCCCCTACGTGCGCGGCACCCAGCCCCTGGGCCACACCGAGGGCGGATGGCTCCTGTGCCAGGAGTACGCGGGCCCGGACGTGGCCGCGACCGCCGACGCGCTCCGCGATGACCTGGAGCGCGGCACGCAGGGTGTGTGGCTGCTGCTGGACGCGCCCCACGGCCTGGACGTGAAGGACGAGGCCACGCTGGCGCGGCTGCTTCAGCACGTGCCGCTGGAGCGCACGCCGGTGCACCTGGAGCCGACCGCGGACGTGCTGCGGCCCGCGTCCCTGCTGCTGGAGGTGCTGGCGAAGAAGGCCGGCGCCGCGAAGCAGGCCCTGCGCGGCAGCCTGGGCATCGACCCCATCGCGGCGCTCGCACGTCACGGCGCCGCGAAGGTGGACGTGGCCCGCACGCTGACGGAGGCCGCGCCCCTCATCACGTCGCTGCTCAAGGACGCGCCGGGCCTGCGCGCGCTGCTCGTGTCGTCGCGTCCCTGGGCGGACGCGGGCGCCACGTCCGTGCATGAGCTGGCGTGGAGCATCGCCACCGGCGTGGAGTACCTGCGTGAGCTGGAGCGCGCGGGCGTGTCGCCGGGCGAGGCCGCGCGGTCCATGCAGTTCGCCCTGTCCGTGGGCGGGCAGTTCTTCCCGGAGATCGCGAAGCTGCGCGCGGCGCGGCTGCTCTGGTCCAAGGTCGTCGCCGCTTCGGGCGGCGCGCCGGAGTCGCAGGCCATGGCGCTGCACGCGCGCACGGCCAGCGCCACCAAGACGCGGCGCGACCCGTGGGTGAACATCCTGCGCGGCACCGCGGAGTCCTTCGCCGCCGTCGTCGCGGGCGCGGACAGCGTGAGCACCGCCCCCTTCGACGAGCCCCTGGGCACGCCCGACGAGCAGAGCCGGCGCCTCGCGCGCAACACGCAGCTCATCCTGCGCGACGAGTCCAGCCTCAACCGTGTCGCGGACCCCGCGGGCGGCAGCTACTACCTGGAGCAGCTCACCGGCGAGTTCGCCCGCGCGGCCTGGACGGAGCTCCAGCGCATCGAAGCGCTGGGCGGCATCTCCCGCGCCATCGCGCAGGGCGACATGGCCCGCGTGCTCACGGAGACGCGCACCGCGCGCGACAAGGCCGTGCGCACGCGCAAGCTCCCCATCGTGGGCGTCAGCGAGTTCCCCCACCTCCACGAGGCCCCCGTGCAGCGCGAGGCCCGTCCGGCAGCGCCCGCTCGGGCCGAAGGCGCCATCACCCCGCCCCAGCCCGTGCGCGTGGCGGAGGCCTTCGAGTCCCTGCGCGACGCGAGCGACCGCTACCACGCGGCGCACGGCGTCCGGCCTCGCGCCTTCATGGCCAACCTGGGCACCGTGGCGGAGCACACCGCGCGCTCCACGTGGATTTCCAACGTGCTCGCCGTGGGCGGCATCGAGCCCCACGAGCACCACGGCTTCGCGGACGCGAACGCCGCCGCGGAGCTGTTCGCGAAGGCTGGCACGACGCTCGCCGTCATCTCCGGTCCGGATGCCCTCTACCCGGAGGCGGTGCCCGCGTATGTCGCGGCCCTCAAGGCGAAGGGCGCCCGCACGGTCGCCGTCGCGGGCCGGCCCGGTGACCACGAGGCCGCCTTCCGCGCGGCCGGCGTGGACCTGTTCCTCTACGCGGGAGCGGACCTGTTCCAGCTCCTGAAGACGCTGCACACGCACCTGGGAGTGGCCTGATGCGCCCCACCGTTCCGGACTTCTCCCGCGTCGCCTTCGACGCCCCCGAAACCCAGACGCCCGCGTCCGTGCTGGAAGCGCAGCGCGCGAAGGCGAGCCAGGCCGCGGCCGCCGCCGAACGCTGGGACACGCCCGAGGGCATCCCGGTCAAGCCGCTCTACACCCGCGAGGACCTGGAGGGCGTGGCGCACCTGGGCTCGCTGCCGGGCCTGCCGCCCTTCGTGCGCGGCCCCTACTCCACCATGTACGTGCAGCAGCCGTGGACGGTGCGCCAGTACGCGGGCTTCTCCACGGCCGAGGCGTCCAACGCCTTCTACCGCCGCAACCTCGCGGCAGGGCAAAAGGGCCTGTCCATCGCGTTCGACCTGGCCACGCACCGCGGCTACGACAGCGACCACCCGCGCGTCGCGGGTGACGTGGGCATGGCGGGCGTCGCCATCGACTCCATCAAGGACATGCGCATCCTGTTCGACCGCATCCCGCTCGACCAGATGAGCGTGTCGATGACGATGAACGGCGCCGTCCTCCCCGTGCTCGCGCTCTACGTGGTCGCGGCCGAGGAACAGGGCGTGAAGCCCGAGCAGCTCAGCGGGACCATCCAGAACGACATCCTCAAGGAGTTCATGGTCCGCAACACGTACATCTATCCGCCCGGTCCCTCGATGCGCATCATCGGGGACATCTTCAAGTTCACGGCGGAGCGGATGCCGCGCTTCAACAGCATCAGCATCAGCGGCTATCACATGCAGGAGGCCGGCGCGACGCAGGACCTGGAGCTGGGCTACACGCTCGCGGACGGCGTGGAGTACGTGCGGGCGGGCCTCGCCGCCGGCCTGGGCGTGGACGCGTTCGCCCCGCGCCTGTCGTTCTTCTGGGCCATTGGAATGAACTTCTTCATGGAGGTGGCCAAGATGCGCGCGGCCCGCCTCCTCTGGGCCCGCCTCATCAAGGGCTTCAATCCCAAGAGCGACAAGAGCCTGGCGCTGCGCACCCATTGCCAGACGTCCGGCTGGAGCCTCACCGCGCAGGACGTCTACAACAACGTCGTGCGCACCTGCGTGGAGGCCATGGCCGCGACGCAGGGCCACACCCAGAGCCTGCACACCAACTCGCTGGACGAAGCCATCGCGCTGCCCACGGACTTCAGCGCGCGCATCGCCCGCAACACGCAGCTGTACCTCCAGCTGGAGAGCGGCACCACGCGCGTCATCGACCCGTGGGGCGGCAGCTACTACGTGGAGCGCCTCACCCACGAGCTGGCCCAGAAGGCCTGGGGCCACATCCAGGAGGTGGAGGCGCTGGGCGGCATGACCAAGGCCATTGAAGCCGGCCTGCCCAAGCTGCGCATCGAAGAGGCCGCCGCGCGCACGCAGGCGCGCATCGACTCCGGACGCCAGGCCATCATCGGCGTGAACAAGTACCCGCCGGAGCGCCCGGACAACATCGAAATCCTCAAGGTGGACAACTCCGCCGTGCGCGAGGCGCAGATTGCCCGCCTGCGCGAGCTGCGCGCGGAGCGCAACGCGGAGGAGGTCCGCCGCCGCCTGGACGCGCTCACGGAAGCCGGCCGCCGCAACGAGGGCAACCTGCTGGCACTGGCCATCGACGCGGCGCGGGCGAAGGCCACCGTGGGCGAAATCAGCGACGCCCTGGAGAAAGTTTTCGGGCGCTACGAGGCCACCGTGCGCGGGGTGACGGGCGTGTACTCAGCGGAAGCGGGACAGGCGCAGGGCATCGCGGAGGCGCGGGCGAAGGCGGATGACTTCCTGGCGCGCTTCGGCCGCCGGCCGCGCATCCTCATCGCGAAGATGGGCCAGGACGGCCACGACCGCGGGCAGAAGGTCATCGCCACCGCGTTCGCGGACCTGGGCTTCGACGTGGACATTGGCCCGCTGTTCCAGACGCCGGAGGAGTCCGCGCGCCAGGCGGTGGAGAACGACGTGCACGTAGTGGGCGCTTCGTCGCTGGCCGCGGGCCACCTCACGCTGGTGCCGCAGCTCAAGCACGCCCTCAAGGCCCTGGGCCGCGAGGACATCATGGTCGTGGTGGGCGGTGTCATCCCGCCGCAGGACTACGACGCGCTTCGCGCCGCGGGCGCCGCCGCCATCTTCGGCCCGGGCACCGTCATCGCGAAGGCCGCCATCGAACTGCTCGACAAGCTGGCCGCCGAGCAGGAGGCGGCGTGAAGCTGCTGCCCGCGGACACCTACGTGGACGGCGTGCGCGCGGGCGACAGGGCGGTGCTCGCGCGCGCCATCACCCTGGTGGAGAGCGAGCACCCGAAGCACGCCGGGCTCGCGCAGGAGGTCCTCACGCGGCTGTTGCCCCACACCGGCAGGAGCCGCCGCGTGGGCATCAGCGGCGTGCCGGGCGTGGGCAAGAGCACCTTCATCGACGCGCTGGGCATGCACCTGGTGGGCAGCGGCCACAAGGTGGCGGTGCTCGCCATCGACCCGTCCAGCAGCATCACGGGCGGCAGCATCCTGGGCGACAAGACGCGCATGTACCGGCTGGCGCGCGAGCAGGCCGCGTACATCCGCCCCAGCCCCTCCAGCGGCACGCTGGGCGGCGTGGCGCGCAAGACGCGGGAGACGCTGCTGCTCTGCGAGGCCGCGGGCTTCGACGTGGTGCTGGTGGAGACGGTGGGCGTGGGCCAGTCCGAGACGGTGGTCGCGGACCTGGTGGACTTCTACCTGGTGCTGATGCTCGCAGGCGCCGGTGACGAGCTGCAGGGCATCAAGCGCGGCATCCTGGAAGTCGCGGACATGGTGGCCATCAACAAGGCGGACGGCGACAACCTGCCGCGCGCCACGCGGGCCCGCGCGGAGTACCGCGCCGCCCTGCACCTGATGCGCCCCGGCGCGGAGCCGGTGGTCACCACGTGCAGCGCCATGGAGGGCACCGGCATCGACACGCTGTGGGCCTCCGTGGTGGACGTCCTCGCGAAGCGCGAGGCCTCCGGCGACCTTTCGCACCGGCGCACCCAGCAGCAGGTGGGCTGGATGTGGGCCATGGTGAACGACGGACTGCGAGCAGCCCTGCGGGCGCACCCCGAGGTGGCCGCCCTGGTGCCCGTCCTGGAGCAGGCCGTACGCGAAGGACGCGCGACACCTACCTCCGCCGCACTGCGTGTGCTGGGGGCATTCCTGCCCTAATCGCAGGCGTGACAAGCCGCGTCGTCCAACGGCCAACGCCTGTCTCAATCGCTTGCCGGGCCTGCACTGCACTCCTAGTGTACGCCCGTGCGACACCCCCAACCGACCACCGCTCCCCAGCCGTACCGGCCCCGCCACCACGTCCGCATCGTCACGGCCGCCAGCCTCTTTGACGGACACGACGCGGCCATCAACGTGATGCGCCGCCTGATGCAGTCCTCCGGCGCGGAGATCATCCACCTGGGCCACAACCGGTCCGTGGCGGAGATCGTCGACTGCGCCATCCAGGAGGACGCCCAGGGCATCGCCCTCACGTCCTACCAGGGCGGCCACGTCGAGTACTTCAAGTACATGATTGATTTGCTGCGCGAGCGCGGCGCGAACATCAAGGTGTTCGGCGGCGGCGGCGGCACCATCCTCCCCACGGAAATCGACGAGCTGCACAAGTACGGCGTCGCGCGCATCTATTCCCCGGATGACGGCCGCGCCATGGGCCTGCAGGGGATGATCGACGACCTCATCTCCCAATGTGACTTCGAGAAGCGCCCGTCCGACTTCAAGGGCCTGCTCAAGGCCCCGCTGCCGCGCGAGCCGGAGCGCATCGCGTCGCTCATCACCATCGCGGAGAACTTCGCGGACGCGGGCGAAGAGCTGCGCACCGCGCTGAAGGACGCCGGCACGGACGCGCCCCGGGTGCCCGTGCTGGGCATCACCGGCACGGGCGGCGCCGGCAAGTCCAGCCTGGTGGACGAGCTGGTGCGCCGCTTCCTGGCGGACTTCCCGGACAAGACCCTGGCGGTGCTCTCCGTGGATCCGTCCAAGCGCAAGTCCGGCGGCGCGCTCCTGGGCGACCGCATCCGCATGAACGCCATCGACAACCCGCGCGTCTACATGCGCTCGATGGCCACCCGCCAGAGCAACCTGGCCCTGTCCCGGCACGTCGCCCACTCCATTGAGGTCTGCAAGGCGGCGGGCTTCGACCTCATCGTGGTGGAGACCTCCGGCATCGGTCAGTCGGACACCGAAATCACCGAGCACTCGGACGTGGCGCTCTACGTGATGACGGCCGAGTACGGCGCGGCGACGCAGCTCGAGAAGATCGACATGCTCGACTTCGCGGACGTCATCGCCATCAACAAGTTCGACAAGCGCGGGTCGCTGGACGCGCTGCGCGACGTGAAGAAGCAGTGGAAGCGCAACCACAACGCCTTCACCCTGGCCGATGATGCGGTGCCCGTGTACGGCACCATCGCGTCGCAGTTCAACGACCCGGGCATGAACACGCTCTACCGGGCCATCATCGACGCGCTGGTGAAGAAGACGGGCGCGAAGCTGGACAGCCGGTTCTCCCTCACGCCCGGCATGAGCGAGAAGAAGTGGATCATCCCCCCGGACCGCACGCGCTACCTGGCCGAGATTGTCGAAGCCTGCGAGGGCTACGACGGCTTCGCTCGCGCCCAGGCCGCCATCGCTCGGCGCATGTACCAGCTGCACGGCACCATCCAGGCCCTGCGCCAGAACGTGGGGAAGAAGAAGCTGGAGATCGTCGAGCCGAAGAGCGCGGACGACGTGGTGCAGGTGACGGAGCGCGTGGAGGGCGAGCCCGCGTACCTGGGGGACCTGGTGGCGCTGTACCAGGACCTGGAGAGCCGCCTGCACGCGGACTGCCGGCGCCTGCTGGCCGAGTGGCCCGCGACGAAGAAGCGCTACGCCGCGTCCAAGTACCAGTTCCAGGTGCGCGACAAGGTCATCGAGCTGGACCTCATCTCGGAGACGCTGTCGCACCTGCGCGTGCCCAAGATTGCCCTGCCCAAGTATGAGGACTGGGGCGACATCCTGACGTGGCTGCTGCGGGAGAACGCGCCGGGCGCCTTCCCGTTCACCGCGGGCGTCTTCCCGCTCAAGCGCGAGGGCGAGGACCCCGCGCGCATGTTCGCGGGCGAGGGCGGCCCGGAGCGCACCAACAAGCGCTTCCACTACGTGTCGCGCGGCCTGCCGGCGAAGCGCCTGTCCACGGCGTTCGACTCGGTGACGCTGTACGGCGAGGACCCGGACCACCGGCCGGACATCTACGGCAAGGTGGGCAACTCGGGTGTGTCCATCGCGAACGTGGACGACGCGAAGAAACTCTATTCCGGCTTCGACCTGGCGGACCCGTCCACGTCCGTGTCCATGACCATCAACGGCCCGGCGCCCATGCTGCTGGGCTTCTTCCTCAACGCCGCGGTGGATCAGCAGTGCGAGAAGTGGATCCGCGCCAACGGCAAGGTGGACGAGGTCGAGAAGAAGATTGAAGCGCTCTACCAGGAGCGTGGCCTGCCGCGTCCGCGCTACCAGGGCGAATTGCCCCAGGGCAACGACGGGCTGGGCCTGCTCTTGCTGGGCGTGTCGGGTGACGAAGTGCTGCCGGCGGATGTCTACGCGAAGATCCGCGCGTCCACGCTCCAGGCGGTGCGCGGCACGGTGCAGGCGGACATCCTCAAGGAGGACCAGGCGCAGAACACCTGCATCTTCTCCACGGAGTTCGCCCTGCGCGTGATGGGCGACATCCAGCAGTACTTCATCGACCAGAAGGTGCGGAACTTCTACTCGGTGTCGATTTCCGGGTACCACATCGCGGAGGCCGGGGCGAACCCCATCTCCCAGCTGGCCTTCACGCTGGCCAACGGCTTCACCTTCGTCGAGTACTACCTGTCGCGCGGGATGCACATCGACGACTTCGCGCCCAACCTGTCGTTCTTCTTCTCCAACGGCATGGACCCCGAGTACGCGGTGCTGGGGCGCGTGGCCCGCCGCATCTGGGCCAAGGCCATCCGGGACAAGTACGGCGGCAACGACCGGTCGCAGAAGCTGAAGTATCACATCCAGACGTCCGGCCGGTCCCTGCACGCGCAGGAGATTGCCTTCAACGACATCCGCACCACGCTGCAGGCGTTGCTCGCGCTCAACGACAACTGCAATTCGTTGCACACGAACGCCTACGACGAGGCCATCACCACGCCCACGGAGGAGAGCGTGCGGCGCGCGCTGGCCATCCAGCTGGTCATCAACAAGGAGTTCGGCCTGTCGAAGAACGAGAACCCCAACCAGGGCTCGTTCATCATCGAGGAGCTGACGGACCTGGTGGAGGCGGCGGTGCTCAACGAGTTCCGCGCCATCTCCGAGCGCGGCGGCGTGCTGGGCGCGATGGAGCGCATGTACCAGCGCTCCAAGATTCAAGAGGAGTCGCTCTACTACGAGACGCTCAAGCACGACGGGACGCTGCCCATCATCGGGGTGAACACCTTCCTGGACCCCAAGGGTTCCCCCACGGTGACGCCGCCGGAGGTCATCCGCGCGACGAAGGAGGAGAAGGACTACGCCATCACCGCGCGTGACGCCTTCTGGAAGCGCAACGCGAAGACGGCGCCCGCGGCGCTGGAGGCGGTGCGCCGCGCGGCCCTGGACAACGGCAACGTGTTCGGCGCGCTGATGGACGCCTGCAAGGTGTGCACGCTGGGCCAGCTGTCCCGCGCGCTGTACGAGGTGGGCGGCCAGTACCGGCGCAACATGTGATTCAAGCGCCGCGGTCCCGGGCAGGTGTCCCGGGACCGCGGCGTGGGTTCATCAGGGCCCGGCCGCGCCCAGGTCTTCAATCTGGAGCGTGTAGTTCCCCTCCACCCAACGCACCGGCACGGCGAAGCTGCTGTGCACGCTCACGAAGTGCGTGGCCTGCGACGCCCTGAAGGTGGTCCGCGTGCGGTCACCCGGCGAACCGGTGAGCTCGCCGCCCGGTACGGCATTGCGCACCTCGCAGCTCTCGCCCCCGCCGATGGTGCACGACACCTGGTAGGCATGACCGGCCACGACGCCCAGGGCGAAGACATCCGTGTCCCCGAGCATTTCGAACTTCGCCTGGACGGACGCAGTGCCCGCCGCGAGCACGGTGGCGGTCACCAGGGTGTCCCCGTGGTCCTCCGCGCCCTTGTCGTTCAAGACGCAGGTGTACGGTTGGGTCGTGGTGTTGTCCTGCTGGTCCTTGATGGATGCGTAGAACATGCCCCCGGGAGACTTGAAGGCCGTGGCGGCCTGGGTCTCCTCGAAGGTGTTGTTGTCGGCGACGCCGTAGCGCTGCCCGCGAGCATTGATGATGGAGAGTTCCCAGTAGGGCGTGGGGAAGGTGCAATCGAGCGCGTAGACGTTGCCCGCCACGGTCTGGAAGGAGAGAAGGTCCCGTTCTCCCCAGTGCTCACCGCGCCCCACCAGGACCTGCGCCGAAGGCGTCCAGGGCGTCGCCGTGGCGAACAGGTCGCCATGGTCATCCGGGCCCATGTCCACGAGGCGGAAGATGAAGGGCGCCACGGGGGCCTCGGAGTACTCGGAGTACCACCGGACCTCCACCGTGTAGACGGAGCCCCCAGTGAGCCCGGACCAATGCCACGCATAGGGGATGTCGCTGACGCGCCGGCTCGGGTCGCCGTAGTCGAGCGACGTCCCTGCGCCATCCCGCATCTCCAGGATGTAGCCATCACTGCCGGGCTCGACGACGAAGTCGTAGTGGTGCCCGGCCTGGGCCTCGAAGGCGAACCGGAGCGGGGTCCCCACGTCTCCCCAGGGAACGGAGTGGACCTCCGTCTTGGACGGCTTCAGCAGCGTATGCTCTTCCGGGATGTCGGGACCGCAAGCGCCCAGCGCGAACAGACAGGCACCGAGCATGAAGGCAGACAGAGGACGTCTCAAGACAGGCATGGGATGGGCTCCCCCTCAGAAGGACGCCCACCCTATGCGATGACCGACATCCCTCCCAACCACTCTCAGTACGGACTCGACGTGGGGCGGATGATGATCTCACTCACGTCCACGTCCGCGGGCTGGCTGATGGCGTAGCGGATGGCGCGGGCAATGGCGTCCGCCGGAATGGCGTCCTTGCGGAACTCGCGCATGTACTCGCGCGACGCCGGGTCGCTGATGGTGTCCGCCAGCTCCGACTGGGTGACTCCGGGCGAAATCACCGTCACCCGGATGTCCGCGCCCACCTCCTGACGCAGCCCTTCGGAGATGGCCATCACCGCGAACTTCGTGGCGCAGTATACCGCCGCCGTCGGGCTCACCGCGTGCCCGCCAATGGAAGACAGGTTGATGAACTGCCCCGACTTCTGGCGCTTCATCACCGGCAGCCCCGCGGCAATGCCGTGCAGCACGCCCCGGATGTTCACGTCGATCATCCGGTTCCACTCGTCCACCTTCAGCTCCTCCAGCTTGGACAGCGGCATCACCCCCGCGTTGTTGATGAGCACGTCCAGCCGCCCGAACTCCTTCAGCGTGAAGTCCACGAAGCCCTCCACGTCCTCGCGCTTCGTCACGTCCAGCGGCCGGTAGCGCACCTCGCCGCCCTTCGTCCTCAATTCGCCCGTCAGCGCCTCCAGCCGGTCCGTCCGGCGCGCGCCCATCACCACCTTCGCCCCCTGGCTGGCGAGCAGGCGGGCCGTCGCCTCGCCAATGCCGCTGCTCGCTCCCGTGATGGCCACCACCTTGCCCTGGATGTCCGTCGTCATCGCGTTCGTCCTCGCTCTTGGGCCCGGCGCGGAAAAGGGCGCCGGGGATGACTGCACCCTCTCAAGGAGCGTGGGGATGGCGGTATCCGGATGCTCGCGGACTCTTGCCCATTCCTGCACGAGCGCCCATCCCCAACAGGAGTTAGAACGAGCGCGCATGCCGACCGACCTGAGCCCGCACCTGTCCGAGCTGGCGACCCTCCTGGAGCGCCACACGCCCGCGGACGGCATCCATGCCACCGCCATCCCCCGCATGGTGCTCATCCGCGCCTCCCAGCCCTCCACGCCCCTGCATGCGCTGCAAGAGCCGGCGCTGTGCATCGTGGCGCGGGGCCGCAAGCAGGTGCTCCTGGGCGACGAGCTGTATGTCTATGGCCCGGACCAGTGCCTCGTCGCGTCCGTGGACCTGCCCGTCACGGGACAGGTGGTGGAGGCCTCGCCCGACGCGCCCTACCTCTGCTTCCGGTTGGACCTGGAGCCGGGGCAGCTGGGCAGCCTGATGATGGAGGCGGCGCTGGAGGCCCCCGGCCCCACGGACATGGTCCGGGGCCTGGCGCTCGGGCCCGTGGGGGCGCCGCTGCTGGATGCGACGGCGCGGCTGGTGCGGCTGTTGGACACGCCGCGCGACATCCCCGTGCTCGCGCCGCTCGTCATCCGCGAGATCCTCTACCGCCTGCTGTCCGGCGAGAACTCCGAACGGCTGCGGCGCATCGCCGTGGCGGACAGCCGCCGCGAGTCCGTCACCCGCGCCATCCACTGGCTCAAGGAACACTACGCCGCGCCGCTGCGCATCGAGCGGCTGGCGCGCGCCGTCCACATGAGCCCGTCCGCGCTCCACCACCACTTCAAGTCCGTCACCGCGATGAGCCCGCTGCAGTACCAGAAGCAGCTGCGGCTCCAGGAGGCCCGCCGCCTGATGCTGGCGCAGGCCATGGACGCGGCCATGGCCGGCCACTCCGTGGGCTACGAGAGCCCGTCCCAGTTCAGCCGCGAGTACAGCAGGATGTTCGGTGCACCACCTTCGCGTGACATCGCGAGGCTGAGGGAGTCCCTCGCCTCCGCCCCGGCCGCGGCGCGCTAGTCCCCAGGGACGATGGCAGACCCGGCACGTCGTTTCCACGTTGTGCCCCCTTCCGGAGCCATCGCCCCGGAAGGCATCCCTGGTGGGAGGGGCGCGATGTCATCTGTCGAAGGCGGAGACTGGGGACTGAAGCACGTGGCGGCACAGCTCACCGCCGAGGAGCTGGAGCAGGTGGCCCGCGAGGAGCCGCTCCGGGACTCCGCCCTGCCCCCTTCGGGCAGCGCCGTGCGGTTCCTGCGGGTGCACCTCATGCGCATCGCGGGACACCTGGGCGAGCTGCACCTGCCGGACTTCCAAGAGGTGGTGGGCCACGCGCTCCAGGCCGTGGAGGGCCCCGCGCCCCTGCTCTTCGTCGCCCAGCTGCGGGAGCGGCTCGCCTTCGAGCGGACCAGCTCGCGGCTCTACGCGGGCCTGCTGGTGAAGACGCATGCCCTGGGCAGCTACCCGGGAGGCCCCACGCCGGAGCGGCTGGTGGAGCTGCACAACCAGGAGCTGGATCACCTGAACCTCATCCGCGAGTGCATCTACCGGCTCGGCGTGGACGCGCCCCAGCTGACGGCGCACGGGGACAGCGCGGATCCGCGCCCGCATGGGCTGCTGCGGGCCGTGGACGACCCGTGCGCCACGCTCCCGGACGCGCTGCGCGCGGTCCTCATCTCCGAAATCCTCAACAACGCCGGCTGGGCGATGCTCGTGGACCTGGCCCAGGAGCTGGGACCGCCCGACCTGGCGGGCGCCTTCCGCGAAGTCCTCCGCGAGGAGACGCTCCACCTGGAAGAGGTCACCACCTGGGTCGCCAACCTGCCGGACAGCATGCGCTTCACCGACGCGCGGGCCTCCGCCAGCTGAGGCGTTCAGCGAGCCACGGGCCGCCTCCGGGCGACGCGCTCCCGCACGGTGGCGATGAAGGCGGGTTTGTCCGCGCTGCCCTTCACGCCGTCGAAGTCCAGGTCCAGGTTCTCGGCGATGGCCCGGAGGTATTCCAGACAGGGCTCGTCCTGGGGCGTCTTGCCTTCGGCGAACAGCGGATGGCAGACGGGGCAGTAGTTGACCACCCAGACGCGCTCGCCCTCTGGAATCTCCAGCGAGACAGGGCTGCCGTCGCTCAGGTCCTCTTCGTACGGCTCGATGCGCCAGACGCCCGTGGCGTCATCGTCGTCCATGAGCAACTGCCGGTAGTTGAGGCTGGGGACGAACTCCCACTCGCCCCAGTCGTAGCCGAAGGCCTGCGTCCGCGTGCGGCGGGCGCGGCTCCGGGCTTCCTCGAAGGCATCCGCGTCCTCCGGCGCCTCGTCGGCGGCGAAGAAGAACAGGTCCAGGAGGGCCTCGTCGTTGCCGAAGCCCTCCTCCTCGCACTCCTTGCCTGTCTTCTCACCGCACTCGAACGACGAGGGGGGACCGCAGACACTGCATCGGTAGTCGTGGACGCCCATGGCTGGAGCCTACCAGCCCCACCGCGTCATTCCTCGGGGACCTCCGCTTCCGGCACGTCGAAGGTGCACGTCAGCTCGCCGCCATCCGCGTAGCGGTAGACGAAGTGTCCTTGCGCGGCCCACGGCGACACCTCGTCCAGCGTCACCGAGCCCTCCACCGGAACGCCGGGCACGGAGAGGTAGCCGGAATCCTCTCCGATGTTACCCACCCACGCCGTCACCAGCGACGGCTCCGCGGGCGCCAGCCGGCCCTCCCGGGAGAAGAGGTTCACGGTCCGGTCCTCTTCCACCCGAGCCCCCTCCACCAGGTGGATGTCCACGCCGAAGCCCTCCAGGACCGGCTCGTCCTCGGGCGTGTAGTCCAGGTCGATGAAGGTGTCCGGCAGCTCGCCCTGAAAGGAGCGGTGCACCAGCGAGGACTGCTCCTCGAGAGGCCACCTCACGCGCCGTCCCTGATGCGTCCCCCGGCACTCCCCCGTGACCCTGGGGAGCTCTTCCAGCAGGAGGCAGGACGAAGCGCAGCAGGCGCAGGCCAGGAGCGGCAGCACGACGCGCGGCGGACGGGGCATGGCCTTCATCCTATCCGGAGGACCGAGGAGGCATGACCCGGTGGGAACGACCCGCCGGACCGCGTGCCTCCGTATGAGGAGGCATGCGAGTCATGGACCTCCGCCGGACGCGGTACCTGCTGGGCGCCCTGCTGTCGTGGGGTGCCGCCGCCTGCCACGGGACGGACGGGGCAGTCCCTCCGTGTGAGGGCGCGGACTGCGCGGTGCCCGGGCTCACCCGGGCGTTCGAGCAGGGCACGCTGTCCTCCCAGACGCAGCCACGCGCGAACTTCGGGGGCCTCAAGGTGAGGCGGGCCTCTGGACGCACCTTCGTGCTGGAGACGACGCGAGACGCGGAAGGACGGGACACCCGCCGGCTCACCGTGTCCGCGCAGGACGGCGCGCGGCTGTGGCGGTTCGACGCCGCGGCCGGTGAGCACCTGAGCGACTTCACCGTGCATCCGTCCGGCGAGGTCACCCTGGGTGTCGAGCGCACCGGAGCGACGGCGGAGGCCTACGACCTGGTGCGCCTGACCGCCGAAGGTCAGGTGCTGTCGCGGCAGCCACTGCCCGCGTCCGAGACGGTGCCCGGCGAGGACCTGGGAGACACCCTGCCCTCCCCCGCGTTCCGCATGAAGTCTCCCTGGGTCCACGCCCTCACCGACGGCTGGCTGCGCACGGAGGCGCGTGGCGAGGACGTGGCCGTGGCCTTCCTGTCGCTCGTGGCCATTCCGGAAGACGGGCCCGCCAACCAGGACCTGGCGTCAGGCCTGATGACGCTCCAGTGGAAGGACGGGCGCTACACCGAGCAGTGGACCCGCGTCCTCGACGGACGCCACGCCACGCGGCCGGCCGCCTGGGCCTACGACGAGTTCCGCTGGCGCGAGGCCCCGCTCCGGCCGCTGCTCGCGGTGGACTCGGACGGCCGGCTGGTGGTGGGCCGCACCTGGAACAGCTCCCGCTGCCTGGCCTCCAGCCGCACGTTCAACGACTTCACCTCCGTGCACTGCCGCTCCGGCGACGACGTCACCACCCCCGCGGACACCGAACGGCAGCCCTTCGCCGTGACGGCCTTCACGCCCGTGGGGACGCGCATCGGGACGCACGTCTTCGTCCCTGCCCGGGCGGCGGAGTTCGTCGTCTTCGACATGGCGGTGCGCGATGGGGAGGTGGCGCTCGCGGGCACCGTGGTGACGGAGGGCTCGAATGGCGCCATCGCCTGGTATCCGTCCTCCCCGGGCGCGCAGGACCGGATGACGCCCTACGACGGCTACCTGGGCGTGCTGTCGCTCGACTCGGGCGCCCTGCGCTTCGAGCACCGCGTGGACACGGGCCGCGCGGACCACTTCTCCGCGCTGCGCTGGACCGACGCGGGACTGGCCGCCGTGGGCGCGTCCGGCTGGGACCGGTGGTACGGAGGGATGAGCATCTCGCGCGGCTCCGGGGCCCTGCTCGCGCTCGCGTCCACCGACGGCCAGGCGGTGCGCACGCGGCGGCCCGGCCTCGAGGGACAGGGCCGCCATTTCCACCTGCTGGGCGTGGACGCGGACGGGGACTCGCTGGTGGCGGTGGGGCTCGCGGAGGCGCCGATGACGCACTCCGGAGACAACGGTCACCTGGAAGCGATGACCTTCGGCGGGCTCACCGTGGAGCTGCGCTGAAGTCAGCCGCGCGCCCCACGGACTCAGTGCGCCGGCGTCACGTAGCAGAAGTCAGACAGGTACGGGCAGTCCTGCGCGCAGCTGGACGGCGTCTCTCCGTCGCAGCAAACGCTGTCGCCACAGACAGGCCCGAAGCCACAATCCCGCGGGCAGTTGAAGGCGTTCTCCGTGCTGGGGTCGCAGGTGTAATCGCCGCAGTAGCCGGCGGGGCTTCCGCAGTCCCGCGGGCAGTTGTAGCTGCTCTCCGTGCTGGGGTTGCAATAGCTGTCACCGCAGTAGCCACCGGGGCTGCCGCAGTCCTGCGAGCAGTTGTAGCTGTTCTCCGCGCTGGGGTCGCAGTAGCCGTCACCGCAGACGACGCACAGGCCGGCGGCGGACGCGGACGCGAACCCCATGGGCGTCACGTAGCAGAAGTCAGACAGGTACGGGCAGTCCTGCGCGCAACTGGACGGCGTCTCCCCGTCGCAACACACGGAGTCACCACAGGTGGGCCCGAAGCCACAGTCCTGCGGGCAGTTGAAGCCGTTCTCCGTCGCGGGGTCGCAGATGGAGTCGCCGCAGGTACCGCACAGGGCCTTCTCCTGCCGCGCCAGCTCGGGCGCGGCGGTCTCCGTCTCCACCGCCCCTCCGCACGCCAGCAGCAGTCCGGACACCAGGGCCAGCAGCCCCGTCTTCATCACGTTCATCGTCAATCTCCGTGTAATCAGCGTTTCCACCCTGAACGGGCTTCCGCTTGTTAATACGGTTCGCGGATGGCGCTCAAAGCCCCGGAGAGCGCGGCGTAGACTGCCGGGCATGACGACCTCCGCCTCCGACGCCTCGCGGCTCTTGGACCTGCTGTGGGAGCGCTATGCCTCCGAAGTCCCCTTCGCGCGCACGTTCGTGACGCTGTCCGGGGGACACTTCCGCAACGACCACGTCGCGTTCCGCACCCTCGCGCGGCCAGAGGGGGGCATTGCCCTCTTCTCCCGCGTGTTCGAGCGGTTCGGGTGGAAGCCGGCCGGCGCGTACACGTTCCCGGATGCGCACCTGTCCGCCATCTACCTGTCGCATCCGGACGGCCTGCCGCGCGTCTTCCTGTCCGAGCTGAAGCAGGAGGAGCTGTCGCCACGCGCCCGCGAGCTGCTCGCCGCGCTGCCGGTGGATCCGCCGCCACCGGAGGACGTGGAGGCGCTCGCGGCGTGGTTCACGGCGCCGCCGCCTCCGGACGAGGCCGCGCTGCTGGAGCTGGAGAAGGAGACGCAGTACGGCGCGTGGCTGCTGGCCTTCGGCCGCAAGGTGAATCACTTCACCGGCGCGGTGGACGACGTGGAGGCGTGGCAGCGGCGCATGCGCGAAGCGGGCGTGCCCATGAAGGCGGACATCGAGGGCGCGCCCGGCACTTCGCTGCGGCAGACGGCCACGCACGCGGCCCCGCTGCCCCTGACGCTCCGGGGGGGTGGCACGCGCGCATGGCCGTATGCGTACTTTGAAATCGCCCAGCGCTCGGGAGGGTTCGACGGGTTCCTGGGGCCGCAGGCCCGCGCGCTGTTCGACATGACGAAGCGGGACTGAGGCTCGCGGCCCGGGGAGGGGCGTGTCCGCTCCGCGATGGAGCTGTCCATCCCCGGGGTGGGGCCTTCAGGCAAGGCGGCGTGGAGGACGTGTTGCGAGGACTGGGATGCCTCTCCACCTTGCCGCACGACGAACCCACGACAGAGGAGGCACACCATGCCCATGTCCCGACTGCCGCTGATGCTCGCCGCGACCGCGGCGCTTTGTTTCTCCGCGGGTTGTTCCAAGAAGGGGATGAACAAGGCGGAGTCCAAGGAGCCGATGTCCGCCACCGCGATGTCGTCCACGGGGGACCAGCGCTGCCCCATGTCGGTCCCGGGCGCGCAGGTCCAGACGCAGGACACATCCGACGGCGTGGCGCTCATGTTCACCACGACCGACCCGTCGCAGGTGTCAGACCTCCAGGCGCGCGCCCGGCGGCTGCTGAAAGAGCAATCCCAGGGCGCCAGCGAGGAGACGCCCATGGGCATGGCGCGAGCGGAGGACCTGGGCGACAGCTCCACGGAGATCCAGGATGGCCTCGACGAGAGCGCCACCGGCGGAGGTGGCGCCCAGGGCATGGCCGGGGCGCCCACCGTCCCCGCCAAGGCCGTGGCCACGGACACGCCGCAGGGCATCACCATCACCTACTCCGCGCAGGACCAGATGCAGAAGCGCCAGCTCATCGACGAGGTCCACGAGACCGCCCGTCAGCTGAAGGGTGGCCTCTGCCCCGGCATGTAGCCCACGCGCCGGGACGGCGTGACGAACGCCGTCCCGGTGGAGGCCCTACCGGCGGAACACCACCGTGAGGTTGTGGCTCGGCATCTCCACCACGCGCTCGCGCTGGAGCCCGTGGCGCGCAGCCTCGGCGGTCACCACGCCCAGCTCGCGCACGCCCCAGGACGGGTCGCGTGCGCGGAGCGACTCGTCGAAGGCGAGGTTGCTCGGCGCGGTCTCCTTCCCCTCCACGAAGTAGGGGCCGTAGAGCACCAGCCGTCCGCCCGGACGCAGCACCCGCGCCGCGCCCCGCATCAATCCCTGGCAGGCCGCCCACGGCGCGATGTGGATCATGTTCACGCAGAGCATGGCGTCCGCGTGCTCCACCGGCCATGCGTCCGAGCTCGCGTCCAGCAAGCGCGCGGGCAGGACGTTGGCCAGCCCGTCCTCCATGCGCCACGCGTCGATGCTCTCCAGCGCCGCCGGGTCGCCGTCCGTCGGCTGCCAGGTCAGGCCCGGGAACGCCTTCGCGAAGAAGGCCGCGTGCTGGCCGGTGCCACTCGCCACCTCCAGCAACGTCCCCTCCACGGGCAGCACCTCCCGGAGGACGGAGAGCAGCGGTTCGCGGTTGCGTTCGGTGGCCGGAGCGTGACGCTTCATGTCCTCCCCTCTTCCACACCCGCGCACGCGAGGAAAGGCCTCTCGCGGAAGATTGCAATCACAGCCAACTCAGCGGCCGTCCGCGCACGGAATCCGCAACACTTTCCGGGTCCTGTCGAAAACCTCCTGCTTCAACTCGCCTCATCCCCCAGGCAGGAGTGACCTTGACGTTCTTCAACCGGAATGTTTCACGCATGCTGTGCTCGGTGTCCCTGCTCGCGCTCTCAGGCTGCGGGCCGCTGGAACAGGACGCTTCCTCCCTCCCCGAGCAGGAGGTCGCGACCGCCCGGCAGGCGGTGTCCACCATCGCGTACCGGAGCAGCGCCACGGCGGGCGGCAGCACGCGCACGTCGCTGAGCATCGCGAAGCCCGCGGGCACGGCGGTGGGTGACGTGCTGCTGGCGCGCATCATCAACCGCAACAACGTGGCCGCGGTGGCGACGCCGCCCGCGGGCTGGACGCTGGTGCGCTCGGACCAGAGCGCGTCGCAGCTCAAGGCGTGGATCTTCTACAAGGTCGCCACCGCGTCCGAGCCGTCCACGTACGCGTTCACCATCGACATCGCCAGCTACATGGCCGGCAGCATCTCCGCGTTCTCTGGCGTGGACACGGCCAACCCCATCGACGCGCAGACGGGCCAGAAGAACGGCCTCACCGCCAGCTTCAACACGCCCGCCCTCTCCACCAGCACCGCCAACGGCGTCGCGGTGTGGTTCGGCTCGCAGCTGTGGACCGGAGCCGCGTGCCCGGCGAGCCCCATCGTCCCGCCCGCGGGCTTCACCGAGCCGGTGGACACCTGCCTCGTGTCCTCGTCCACCGGCGTCATCTACAACGTGGCCTACAAGGACCTGGGCGCCGCGGGCGCGCAGGGTTCGTTCAACGGGTCGTCCCCGTACGCGGAGACGAACACCGCGCAGGTGGTGGCGCTGCGCGCGGCCAACGCCTCCGCCTCCTGCTCCGTGGGAGACACGTTCTCCACCGCGTACACCACCCAGGGCACCGTGACGGCCACCGCGCTGGTGGAGCCGTCCGGCATCGCCGCCAGCCGCCTCACGCCGGGCGTCCTCTACGCGCACAACGAGGACACCACCGCCATCGTCGCCATCAGCACCGCGGACGCGAGCACGAAGGGCACCTTCACCGTGTCCAACGTGACGCCCGCGGACTGGGAGGACGTCGCCACCGGCCCGTGCCCCGCCGGCCAGTGCATCTACATGGGCGACATCGGCCGCTCGAGCGCCAACTTCCCCACGCCGCCGTCCACCTTCGCCGTCTACCGCATCCCGGAGCCCAATATCGGCGCGGGCCAGACGAGCGGAAACCTCACCGCCGAGGCCTTCCCCTTCCAGTACCCGGACACGCCCAAGGACGCGGAGACCATCATGGTCCACCCCACCACGGGCGACATCTACATCGTCACCAAGTCCTATTCGGGCGCGAGCAAGGTCTACAAGTTCCCCCAGCCGCTCCCCGCGCCGGGCACCATGAGCACGCTCGTGTTCGTGGCCAACCTCCCGTTGCCCACCACCACGGACACGAACTACGGCGCCGCCACGTCCGGCGCCATCCACCCGTGCGCCAACCGCTTCCTGCTGCGCACCTACCGCAAGGTGTATGAGTTCCGCGCCGCCACCGGCGCGGCCTTCGAGACCGCGTTCGCCGCCACGCCCGTCTCCCTGACGGACACCGTGGAAGGCCAGGGCGAGGCCATCGAGTATGACTCGACCGGCACGGCCTATTACACGATGAGCGAGTCGCCCTCGCCCTTCCGGCTCAAGCGCGTCGTGCGCCAGTAGCTCGCAATCGCAGTCATGCGCAGGCCGCGTCCGGCTCCCGGGCGCGGCCTTTCGTGCGCCGTGAGCCATCCACGCCGCGACGGCACATTGACGGATTTTAGGTTATTTCTAGTTTTCCATGTATAATCGCAACCATGCGATGTTTCCGTCCCCATCTCGCGCGCGCCGCCGCGCTGCTCTCCGTGTTCACTCCGCTGCTGGCCTGTGGGCCGGACGGAAGCGCGCCGCCCTCCCCTGACGTGCAGCCCGGGCAGGCGCGAGCGTTGGCGACGGCGGGCCACAAGGCGTTCCGGGTGATGACGTACAACGTGCGCGGCCCCCTGGACACGGGCGTGCGCGCGTGGCCCAACCGCAAGGCGGCGGTCCTCCAGCGCATCCTCGCGAACAACGCGGACATCGTCGGCGTGCAGGAGGCCCAGGCGCCCTCGGGCGGCCCCAGCATCCCCGCGGACCTCATCGCGGGGCTCACGGGCGCGGACAAGCCCTACGGTGTCTACAACCCGGGCGGCGGCAGCCCGAAGCTCATCTTCTTCAAGAAGAGCCGCTTCGAGATTGCCCCAGAGGTGGGCCAGGGCAATGAGGCGCTCGTGAATCCCTATGCCTCCAGCGAGACGTGCTTCAGCCACGCGGAGGGCAAGAAGATTGCCTGGGTGGGCCTGCGAGACCTGGCGTCCGGCCAGGTGTACTTCGTGGCCAACACGCACTTCGCCTACGCGGCGGCGTGCTCACTGGGGCGGCTGCGGGAAGCCGAGCAGATGGCGTCGTTCCTGGCCACGAAGCCCGGGGGCCTGCCGGTCATCGCCATGGGGGACTTCAACTCCGACGCGCAGGGCCAGTCCACGCCGGGGGAGACGACCATCGCGGACCTGGAGGGCGGGGCCCGGCTGTTCCGCACCGCGCGCTTCGACGGCGTGACGGGCGAGGATGACGCCACGTTCAACAACGCGTGGAATGGCTCCACGTCCACGAAGTACCAGCGGCTGGACTACATCTTCCACAACGGGGGCGCGCTCACCTCGTCCGCGCCCGCCATCGACCGGACGGAGAGTGGCGGCCTCACGCCGTCGGACCACTACCCGGTGCTCGCCACCCTCCGCCCGTCCCTCTTCAACGCGGGCTCCACCCTCTCCCCCACCCCGAGCGGCACGTCCACCAGCACGCAGCTGTTCTTCGCGGACGTCACCGGTGACGGCTGCGCGGACCGCATCACCTGGAACTACGCGGTGGGCGAAGGCGAGACGTGGGTGGCGAAGTCGAAGTGCGACGGCGGCTTCGCCCCGGCGGTGAAGAACACGGGCGCGACGAGCGGTGTCGCCACCACGCGCTTCTTCTTCTCGGACGTCACCGGCGACGGCTGCGCGGACAAGGTCCTCTGGCGCCCCAACCTGGGGGACGGCGAGGTGCGCATCTACCCCGCGAAGTGCGACGGCACCTTCGGCGACCGCGTGGCCATCACCCAGGCGGCGAGCACCAGCGACGCCACGCGCTTCTTCTTCGCGGACATCACCGGCGACGGCTGCGCGGACCTGGTGCGCTGGAATCCCACGCAGAAGTCCGGCGCCTTCGACACCTTCGTGTCGAAGTGCAACGGCACGGTGTCCTTCGGCGCCGCGGTGACGAGCACCACGGGAGCGAACACGAGCGCCGGCACCCGCGTGTACTTCGCGGACGTGGACGGTGACGGCAAGGCGGACCGCATCCTGTGGAACCCGGACCAGGAGGGGGGCCGCACGCGCGTGTACCGCTCCACCGGCGCGGGCGCGTTCGCGCTGCTCTTCCTGCACGAGTCAGGCACCAGCGGCGTGGACACGTCCCGCTTCTACTTCGCGGACGTGGACGGCGACGGCAAGGCGGACAAGGTCTTCTGGCGGCCGGGCTTCCGCGAGGGCCGGATGCAGATCTACCCGAGCACCGGCACGAACTTCGCGGGCAGCCCGGTGATGGACAACACGGGCTTCAGCAACTCGGAGAACACGGACTTCTTCTTCGCGGACATCGACGGCCGGGACGGCGCGGACAAGGTGTACTGGAACCCCAACAACTACGACGGCGACACCAAGGTGTTCCGCGCGCTGACGCCGTAGCGCCAGCACGCGGAAGGGGCGCGCGCTCAGTCCTGGAGGACGGAGTAGCCGTACGCGTTCGTGTCCCACGCGTCCGGGCCGTTCACGGCGGGGGCCTCCTGGTAGAGGTCCTGGTAGCCGCGCCCCATGCCCAGGAAGCGGGAGGACCACTGCACGAAGTAGCGGCCCTCGCTCAGCTCCCGCTGCGGAGACACCTCCGTCGGGAGGGTGAAGGGGGTGAAGCTCCCCACGGTCGCGGGGGCGGTGACGTACCAGACGAGCTCCGGCTCGCCCTGCTGGGGCCGCAGGCGCATCGTCACGCTGTGGGCGGAGGGGTCGGCGCTCCAGCTCAGCGCCATGCCAGAGCGAGCTCCTGAACCGGGCGCAGCCTCCGTGCCCGGAGTGGGCGTGGTGAGCGTCATGGGCGCGGGCAGGGCCAGCGGCGTGACACCTCCGGCGGACAGCGGCGCGTACGCGGTCACCCGTCCGGACGAGAGCCGTTCACTGCTCCCCGCAGTCGCGGACAGGTGGACCGCCACGGTGTCGAACGGCGGCGTCCGGGCCATGGCCGGGACTTCGATGGGCGTGGCGCCGGTGGTGCTCGTGGTGAAGAGGTACTCCGACCCGAGCGTGAAGGTGGCGGTGACGTCCGTCAGCGCCCCATAGGGTTGGAGATTCGTCACCTCCACGGGCAGCCGCTGGTCCAGCGGGTGGTCCAGGGGGATGACCAACCCGCTGACGGTCCGCCCCTCTCCCACGGCGATGTCCCGCAGCAGCCCCACGGCCGAAACCTGCCCGCTATGGTCGGTGTTGTCGGTGACGAACAGCGCCACCTGGCCGGCGGTCTTGCTCCAGACGTCGACGCTGAAGGTGCCATCTGCCTCCGTGTTGTCGATGCCCGAGAAGCCCTCTCCCACCACGCGCACCTGCGCCGGTCTTCCCGAGAGGTTCGTCACGCGGCCAGTGAGCGTGGCCTGCCGGCTGCCCTGAAAGCCGCCCCCGAGCAAGGCGAAGCCGGAGCGGACCCACACCTCCGAGCCCTCCACGTTCAGCGTCGTGCTGGCCCACACCTTGCCATCGCCCACCATGACGACGGTGATGTCCTGGGGGCCGGTGATGGCCGCGTCATGGAACCGCGCGATGCCGTCACGGCCCAGCGGCTGACGGAAGCGGCTGCCATCCCCCAGGAGGACGGTGATGCCCTGCATGTCGCCAAGGCCGGCGACGAAGTCCCACCAGTCCGAATGGACGATGAGGGTGGCCGGGCCTTCCGGGCCCGCGTCCGGAGTGTGGGTGGGCGGGTCGGTCTTGTCGCCACAGGCGACGCACAGCAGCACGGCGAGCACAATCAAGCGATGCAATGAAGGTCCCCCAGCAGAGAACAGCGCGGCATTCGAAAGCCGGCCCCCTGACGCACGAACCCGCTCCAACTGACGCCGTGCACGAAGAAAAGCACTCCGGGGGCCCTGCCCCACGAACCGATGGCCCCGGACGGTGCGACGCGCGCAGACTGCGCTCCCACATGCGCGCCCTGCTCCTCGCCACCGTCCTGTCCATGGTCCTCGGCTCCGCGTCCGCGCGGGCCCAGGCCCCTGCCCGCACCTACGTGCTGCGCCCGGCGCGCGTCTTCGACGGCACGACCGCGAAGCCTCACACGGGCTGGGTGGTGGTCGTCACCGGAGAGCGCATCGTCGCGGCGGGACCGTCGCAGGGCGTGAAGGCGCCGGAAGAGGCGGAGGTCATCGACCTGCCCGGCACGACGCTGCTGCCCGGCCTCATCGAGGGCCACTCGCACCTGTTCCTGCATCCGTACAACGAGGCGAACTGGAACGACCAGGTGCTCAAGGAGTCCCTGGCGCTGCGCGTGGCGCGGGCCACGAACCACGCGAAGGCGACGCTGCTGGCGGGCTTCACCACCACGCGCGACCTGGGCACGGAGGGCGCGGCGGACGCGGACGTGGGGCTCAAGCAGGCCATCGACCAGGGCATCATCCCGGGCCCGCGCATGGTCGTCACCACGCGCGCGCTGGTGGCCACCGGCAGCTACGGCCCCAAGGGCTTCGCGTCCGAATGGACGGTGCCCCAGGGCGCCGAGGAGGCGGACGGCGTGGACGGCCTCACGCGCGCGGTGCGCGGGCAGATGGGGCGCGGCGCGGATTGGATCAAGGTCTACGGCGACTACCGCTGGGGCCCGCGCGGCGAGGCGCTCCCCACCTTCTCCCTGGACGAGATGCGCCTCATCGTGGAGACGGCGAAGAGCGGCGGGCGACCGGTGGCCGTGCACGCCAGCACGCCGGAGGGCATGAAGCGCGCGGTGCTCGCAGGAGCGGAGAGCATCGAGCACGGAGACGCCGGCACGCCGGAGGTCTGGAAGCTGATGGCCCAGCGGGGCGTGTTCCTGTGCCCCACGCTGGCGGCGGGCGACGCCATGCTCCAGTACCGCGGCTGGAAGCGCGGCGTGGACCCGGAGCCCGAGTCCGCGAAGAAGAAGCGCGAGGGCCTCAAGGCCGCGCTGGCGGCGGGCGTGCCCCTGTGCGTGGGTGGGGACTCGGGCGTCTTCACGCACGGGGAGAACGCGCGCGAGCTGGAGCTGCTGGTGGCCAGCGGCGTGACGCCCGCGCAGGCGCTCCAGGCAGCCACCTCCGGCAACGCGCGGATGCTGCACTGGGAGGACCGCATCGGGCAGGTGAAGGCCGGGCTCTTCGCGGACCTCGTCGCCGTGGAGGGCGACCCCACGCAGGACATCCGCGCCGTGCGCAAGGTACGGTGGGTGATGAAGGGCGGCACGCTGTACCAGCGCTGAGGCGGCGCTCAACGCCTCGCACGGCGGACGCGGCCGAGCAGGACGTCCGCGAGCCCCGCCAGCAGCAGCACCGGCGCCGCCAGCACCGCGCCAAACCAGGCCAGCGCGTAGAGGACGCCGAAGCCCATGCTCCCGGGGCCGCCCACGACGGTCCCGGACAGCACGCCCACGGACTGACGCCCCCCGCCCAGGTGCAGCGCCAGGAAGAGCGCGCCGAGGCCCAGCGCGGCCAGGACGAACGGATGTCGCATCATCGGTGCGCCTCCAGGTGCGGCGCCCGCGCGAGACGCCAGAGAGGTTTTTCGACGAGCGCGTACAGCAGCACCGCGTCCGCGAGCGGATTGCCCGCCGCGAAGCGCAACCCGGTGTCGTCGTGCACCGGGAACGCCGCGAAGTGGAGGCTGGTGAGCAGCCCGTCCAGCGCCTCTTCGTCGTCGAACGCCGCCGCCCCCACGAGCGCGAGCCCGCTGGAGCCCGCGTTCGCGTTCACCCACGGAATCGTGGGCCCGGAGTCGATGTCCTGTACCGCCTCCGCCGCCTCGGGCCACTCTCCTGCCCACGCGAAGCCCAGCGCCTGCCCCAGGAGCGAGGCGCGGGCCCGCTGGTATTGGTCGCTCGCGAAGTCCGCGTCCACCACCTGGAGCATGTGCGCCGCGAGCCACAGCGTGGAGCCCTCCGGCCCGTCCTTCGTCACGCCGTCGTAGGTGAAGCTGGACACGAGCAGACCGGTCCGACGGTCGGACAGGTTCTCCCGCGCGGAGGCCACCCACCGGCTCAGGAGCGCGCCATGGTCCCGCCCGTCCACCCGGTCCGACAGGCGCAGCGCCGCGAGCGCCACCGTGTTGCAGAAGGTCCAGCCTTCATCCGGATAGCTCTCCGCCGCGAGCACCGGCGCGCGCTCCAGCTGTCCGGCGATGAGGTCCACTCGCTCGCGCAGGAGCGGCCCGTAGTCCGCGTGCTTCTCCACCAGTTGGCGCGCGGCGAGCATCAACGCCAGCTCACCGTCCACGAAGAGACTGCGCCCGGCCGGGTCCTTGAAGGGGCCCGCGTGCACGTAGGGCAGGAAGAAGGCCTCGTGCGCCCGCCGTTCGTCTCGCAGCGTCCGGGCGATGAGCACATCCACGACCGCCAGGTGCTCCGCCCTTCGCGCGGACTCCGACAGCGCGAGGTTCGCGAACGACAGCACGGAGAAGGTGCGCACCATCAGGTCCCACTCCGGGTTCGTGCGGTGGAGCACGTCGCGCTCCGCGCTCGAGTCCTGGAGCGAGAACGCGCGTTGGCGAAGGGCCAGCGCCGCCGTCAGCGCTTCCCGGTCGCGGGGCCGGAACAGGAGGTGGAGCGCCGGCAGCCACACCGCCACGGCCAGCACCAGCAGCACGAGTTTGCGTCGCATGCCCGGCAGTCTCGGCCGCGGGCGGGGCCGCATCGTGGACCCGTGGGCCGGACGGTCGGCCCCGTGCACTGAACGGTCGCGGTCCCATCCGAACCGGCGCATCCCGCGAGCGCCATGTCCCAACCCGCCGGGCCCGCGTGTCTCATGGGCCATGAAGACACACGGCTGGAAGGCACTGACGATTGGAGTGTTCCTGGGAGGCTTTGGCCTGATGAAGCCCCCTTCCGCGGAGGCCTGCGGACGTCCCCTGTGCACCGTGGAGGGCAGCCGCGTTCCCCTGCCCCCGGACGCGGCCGTCCCAGCGAACGTGCCCGCGCTGGTGGTGGTGCCCCCTGCCTATGAGTGGGTGGAGGAGCAGAGCCTGCGCTTGCGGACGGAAGAGGGCGTGGACGTGGAGGCACGCCTCCTCAAGGGCCCCGGAAACAGCGGCGTCCTCGCCCCGGCCGCCCCGCTCGTTCCCGGAACGCGCTACCACCTGGAGGGGACCGTCCCTTGCGACGGCGGCGGCGGTGGGCGGTCGTTCGTCGCCATGGCGGACTTCACCGCGGGCCCGGAGGCCGCGCTGCCCACGGCGACCGGCGTGCTCCAGCCGGGAGCCGGGCAGCTCGGACAGCTCAGGGTCTGGGACGGCAGCGCGTCGTGCGCGTCGGGCTACATCGGTGGCTGGGTGACGCTGGAGTTCACCCCCGCCCCCGAGCTGGTGCCCTTCCTGCCGTGGGTGCACTGGACGCTGGAGGTGGATGGGCAGACGTGGGCCACGGCCCCGCACGGCGCGGTGGACGCCAGCGGCGGTGTCATCCCCGCGGATGGCTTCAGGACGATGCGGGACCTGCTGACCGTCTATTCGCTCTGTGGCCGCGAGTCCCCCGGGATGCCGCCCTCGGCCACGGGCCTCGCGCCCGGGGTGCACACGGCCACGCTGCGCCCGGTGCTCGAACAGTCGGGGACCCCGCTGCCCCCGGTAAGCGCCTCGTTCGAGCTGACGTGTCCCGCCATGGGCTCCGACGGCGGCGCCGACCCGCTCCCCGACGCCGGCACCGGTACCGGCCCGGACGACCTCCCGCAGAAAGCCAAGGGGTGCTCGCAGGCCGGAGGCGGCCTGTCTGTCTTGGGAGCCCTGGCGGCCCTCCGCCTCTGGAGCCGCAGGAAGGAGTGACCGTGTCCCACCGCACCGGGTTCGCGTGTCTCAAGGACATGACGACACGTGGATGGAAGGCCCTGGGTGTGGGGACGTTCTTGCTCGCAGGGGGCATGGTACTGCCCCCTTCCGCGGAGGCGTGCAGCGGAGTTCCCTGCTACCCCCGATGGATCGACTTCCCGATGCCGGCGGACGCGGTCGTGCCCGCGAACGTGCCGGCGCTGGTGATGGCGTCGCCCGGCTGGCCCCCCGTCGACAGCGGAAGGCTGCGCCTGCGCACGGAGGACGGCGCCGACGTGGAGGCACGGCTCCTGTCAGGCCCTCGCGGAAGCGGGGTCCTCGTCCCGGCGGCGCCGCTCGTGCCGGGGACCGGCTACCGGCTGGAGGGCCACAGCGTATGCCCGGGAGCTTCGGAGGAAGAGAACACCGCGGTGACGACGTTCACCGCGGGCCCGGCGGTCGCGCTTCCCGCGACGTCGGGGACCCTGCAAGCCGGACCCGAGCAGCACGGGTCCTTCCCCGTCTATGGCGGCGCTTCCTGTTCGACGGAGGTGGAGGGCAGCGAGGTGACGCTGGGCTTCACGCCCTCGCCGGAGCTGGTGCCCTTCCTGCCGTGGGTGCACTGGACGCTGGAGGTGGATGGGCAGCCGTGGGCCATCACACCGCACGGCGTGGTGGAGCCGGCGGGCACCCTCCGCTTCATGGACCGGCTCCAGTACCCGCATGCACTGCTCACGGTGTACTCGGTCTGTGAGTTCCCACAGCAACAGCCGCCCCCCACCGACCAGGGGCTCGCGCCCGGACGGCATGTGGCCACGCTGCGTCCGGTGCTCGAACAGTCCCCCACGCCGCTTCCCGCCCTGGAGGTTTCGTTCGAGATGACGTGCCCCGAGAAAGAGCCCGAGCCCGAGCCCGGGCCAGCCCCTGACGCCGGCCCCAAGCCCGAGGCTCCGCGAAACGAGGGGTGCTCCCAGGCGGGCGGAGGCCTCGCGGCGTTCGGGCTCCTGGCCACGCTCCGGCTCTGGCGACGCGGGAAACATCCCTGAGGAATGTCCCAGGCTCCCGGGCTCCGGTGTCTGATGAAGCAAATGCACGGACATACGTGGACAGGTGGCGCGGTAGGGATGTTCCTCCTGGCGATGGGAGCACTCGCTCCCTCGGCGGCGGACGCGTGCGTCGCGCCCAACTGCCTGGTGGATGTCCGCTTCCCGCTCCCCGAGGACGGAGGGACGGTCCCCGCGAACATCCCCGGGCTGGTGGTGGTGCCGCCGCTGCTGGAGAACACGGACGTCTCCACGCTCCGGCTGCTCCAGTCGGATGGCACGCCGGTGCCCTTCACGCTGGCGGATGGCGAACGGCGGACGCATGTCGTGGTCCCGAAGGCGCCGCTCGTACCGGGCACGCAGTACCGCATCGAGGCGAAGGGCCGCTGCCAGTACCAGGACACGCAGACGCAGTCCGCGACCTTCACCGCGGGCCCGGAACTGCCCCTGCCCACCACCCTGGGCACGCTGAGCGTGGACACGCCGAGCCGCGGGGTGTTCTCCGTGTTCGGGGACTCGAACTGCGGCAGTCCGCAGGAGGGGGACTTCACCACACTGCGCTTCAGCCCTTCGGCGGAGCTGGTGCCGTTCATGCCCTGGATGCGCTGGGAGGTGGAGGTGGACGGCCAGCCCTGGTCGTTCAGCAATCACCACGGGCTGAGCTCGACGGGCGAGGACAACCCGGACAGCCACAAGTACGAGTACAACCGGCAGCTGCTGGCGCTTTACACCGTCTGCACGGCGTACAACCCGCCGCCGCCCAACCCGGGCCTCACGCCCGGGCGCCATCAGGCCACGCTCAAGGGAACGCTGGAGCACGCGGACCTCACGCTGCCGCCGCTGAGCGTGGACTTCGAGCTCCGCTGCGCCGACGGGGGCACTGACGTGGTCGAAGACCCCGAGGACGAGGAGCCCATCCACAGTCCGTCCAAGAACGGCTGCACCCAGGCGGGAGGGGGCCTGACGGTGCTGGGACTCCTCGCCACGCTGCGGCTCTGGCGCGGCCGCAAAGCCAGGGATTGAGCCCCAGACGCTCCGCCGTCTGCTCCTCGCGGGACAGGTCCTTCGTCAGCTGCGACACCCTGTCGGCCACGTCTTCCGGCCGGGGTCGCGCCTGGAGCGAGTCAAACAAGGCTTGGAGGAGCGGCGTCGCGTCCATGAGGCCCGCGACGACTCCAGCAGACACCTTCCTCGGGGAGTTCAGGGAGCCGGCGGCGCGGGAGCCGTGAAGCTCACCATGGTGCCACCCTCGCCCGCGGCCGAGATGCGAGTGGGTGAAGGGCCATCCAGCGAGGACAACGCGGTTCCCACTGGATACGCGGTGGTCCACGCAGATCCGTCGTAGAACAGGATCCTCCCTTCACTGGTGGCGACGTAGATGCCCTTCTCACTGAAGGCAAGGATGCCCCGGATTCCGGCCTTCGTTGTTCCATTGGATTCGAAGACGGTAGGCAGGGAGGTCCAGACGCCTCCACTCCTCTTGAGGACCAATCCATTCTCGCCTGCCGCGTAGGCGAAGCGGCCATCCGTGACACGGACGCCCCTGAGCTGTCCGTCGAAGGCTCCGCCCTGGAGGTCCGGCTGCCACGAGGAGCTTGCCGTGTCATAGCGGTAGGCAACTGCCTTGGCATTGTCATCCCCGCCCACGGCCAGCAAGGTGTCCTCGGACCCGGCGCTCGAAACCGCACGAAGGTTGCCGGAAACAGTGCCGAACTCAGTCAAATCCACGCTGGGATTGTTGTAGGGCTCTACCCATTTGAAGGTCTTGCCCTGGCTCGAAACCACATAGACAGTGGGGTCTTTGGGCTGCTCGATACCCGTGATGCCATACAGCGTCGTCTGAGCATTTGAGTTGGGCGTGGCGAGGGTGTAACACTCCTGATCGGAGGGGTCGGGGCCCCGGGTCGTCATCCTCCCTGCATCCCCGACGGCGAAGACGCGCCCGCTCGCGGACGCCCACACCGCCTTCCATTTCCCCTTGCAGGAAGCTCTCGTAAACGACGTCGCCGTGTTGGTCGTGCTGTCGAAATGGACGAGCTTGTCCTGACCGACCAGCCACGCCTTCCGCCCCTCGTCGTAAAGGGCGATGGCCGTCACGTCCGCATTTCCTCCAACGCTCGCTTGCGTCGTCCAAGCGAGGGTGCCACACCCTTCGTCCACGGTGCCGGAGCAGTTGTTGTCCAGCCGGTCGCAGGCCTCCGCCAGCCCATTCCGGACGTAAATTGAGCTCTCATCGCAGTCCTCGGATTGGGTCACAGCGCCAACCACGGGGGCCGCGCAACCCAGGCCCACGTCCTGCCCCTTGAAACCGTCGCCGTCGCCGTCCGCGTACCAGGTCACCGGATTCTCGGTCGGGAGTCGCGCACAGGTCGTCTGGCTCGGGGTGGCGGCACACGCGACCTTGCCATTGCACTTGAGCTCATCCTTGCAATCACCGTCGACGTCGAAGTCCTCGTCGTCCATGCCATTGCAGTTGTCATCCTCGCCATCGCAGCGGAACTCCGCCCGATCCGGGCGGACCTGCGCATCGGTGTCGTTGCAGTCCCCTCCTCTGTCCACAGCCCCGGCAGGCTGGGTGCAGGCCTCCACCTGGGTGCTTCCGTAGGTGTCCCCATCCGCATCCACGAACCAGACCTTCTTGTCGTTCGCGTCCGACTCGCCGAGGGCGCAGTTGTCATCCTTCCCGTTGCACACCTCCGTGGCCTTGGGGTTCACGGCAGGGTCCCTGTCCTCGCAGTCGGTGCCGCTGACGACACCTTCCGCGTCGTCGCTGCTGAAGTAGCCGTCCCCATCCCCATCGATGGCCCTCACGGTGAAGGCCACGTCCTGCGAGCCCTCCTCGGGAACCTGGGCCCTCTGCTCCTGCGGCTCGCCCACCACGGGGCCATCACAGTCGACCTCGTGCAGCTGCGTCGTCACGCTCAGCACGCGGCCCCAGTCCTTCTTCCGGTACACCGCCACCGACACGGTGCCCGGCGTCTTGCCGGGGAGCGCCACGTCGAGGCTGTTCGTGTTCCCCGCGTTGTCCACGTCCGTGGCGGTCACCGTGACGCATCCGCGCGTGAAGCCGCTGTAGCCGATGGTGACGTTCAGCGCTCCGGCCTTCGAGTCGTCCTTCTTGCACCCCGCCAACACGGAGGCACACAGCACTGCCATCAGGATTAAACGCATGGGTCGGCATTTTCGGGTGCGCCCCTGACCCGGGCAAGGCGCATCGGAGAGAAAGCACACCTACACGCTCCCCAATGTGCGGAAGGCGTGTTTCAAGCCCGGTGCCAGACGGGCTCCATCTTCCCGTCACACAAGAAGTCGAGTCTCGCGGCGTCGTGCGCCGGCACCTTCGCGAGGAAGCGCTCCCTGGCTGCGCGTGCGGCGTCCGCTTCCACCGGATGCTCACAGGGCTGTGGAAGGGGGCAGGCAGGCAGCGGCTCGCGCGTGAGCAGCCACCGAGGGGCGGGGCTCGTCGGCAGAGCGCGCCGACGTGAACCTGCTCCTACGGACTTGGGGAGGGGGGAACACTTCAGCCAGGAGGTGATGCCGGGGGGCATGACGCGCGTCACGCGGCCCGCTATGTCCAGTGCCGCGTGAGCACGCCCCTCCTCACCCTGCTGGCCCTCCTGGGCTTCGCCGCGAACTCGCTGCTGTGCCGCGCGGCGCTCTCCGGTGGCGCGGCGCGCGGCATCGACGCGGGCTCGTTCACGCTGGTGCGGCTTGCGTCGGGAGCGCTGGTGCTCGCGCTGCTGCTGAGGCTCCGGCAGGGCGGCCGCGGGGCGGCGGGGCATGGGAGCTGGGCCTCGGCGCTCGCGCTCTTCGTGTATGCGGCCGGCTTCAGCTTCGCGTACGTGCGCATCGGGGCGGGTGTGGGCGCCCTGCTGCTCTTCGGCTGCGTGCAGCTCACCATGCTCGCGGCGGGGCTCGCGCGCGGTGAGCGGCCGCGCGCGCTCGAGTGGGTGGGGCTCGCGGTGGCGCTCACAGGGCTCGCGGGGCTCACGCTTCCTGGAGCGAGCGCGCCGGATGCGCTCGGAGCGGGGCTCATGGCCGCGGCGGGCGTGGCGTGGGGCATCTACAGCCTGCGAGGGCGTGGGAGCACGGACCCTCTCGCGGCAACGGCCGGCAACTTCGTGCGCAGCGTGCCGCTGGCCCTGGCACTCGTGATGCTCTCCCTCGCGCTGGACGCGGCCACACCCCCGTCGCCGAAGGGACTGCTGCTCGCGGTCACGTCAGGCGCGCTCGCCTCGGGCGTGGGCTACAGCCTCTGGTACGCGGCGCTGCCCCACCTGAGCAGCGCGCGCGCGGCGGTGGTGCAGCTGTGCGTCCCGGTCATCGCGGCGGTGGGCGCGGTGCTGCTGCTCGGAGAGCCCCTCACCCAGCGCCTGCTATTGGGTGGCACCGCGCTGCTCACGGGCGTTCTGCTGAGCCTGCATCCGAAGCACAATCCCAGACGCTGAGACCGCTCCGAGCGTAGCTTTTCAGTGACATCGCGGGTTTCCAGGTAAACCTTGACCAACCCTTTCGTCCGCAGTTGCATCAGCACCTCACCAGCGAAAAGGAGTGTCACATGTTGCTTCGTGGGTTCGTGATGGCCGCCGTCGTCTCCATCTTCGGGATGGGCTGTGGTGGAGCTGAAGTGACGGAGGGTGTCGAGGGCGACGTGCAGACCGGTCAGGACTCCGCCGCGCTCGCCACCAGCTGTGAGACGCTCCAGACCCGCCGCTGTAATCCGGGGGCGATCACGGGCTGCCAGTTCGCCAATGGCGCCTTCGCCGAGTGCTTCTGCCAGGAGATCCCCCACAACAAGTGGGTCTGCCTGGCCGACTGAAGTTCCCGCGGCAACCGCCTCTGGCAGGGAGTGCCCTGTCAGAGGCGGCGTGCCGCCAATTCATCAGCGAAAGAGAGTGGCACCATGTTTCTGCGTGGGCTCGCGATGGCCGCGGTCGTCTCTGTCTTCGGAATGGGCTGTGGTGGCGCGGAAGTGACGGAGGGTGCCGAGAGCGGAGAGTCGCTCGGTCAGGACACCGCGGCGCTGGCCAACAGCTGTGAGACGCTCCAGACCCGCCCCTGTGTCTATGACACGTCGAACAGCTGTCAGTGGTCCAATGGCGCCCTGGGGGAGTGCTACTGCCAGGATGTCCCCTTCAACAAGTGGTTCTGCTGGGTCAGCGACTGACGTCCGTGCCGGTACGACGCGGACGGCCCCTGACAGGGGTCGTCCGGGTTGGTGCGTCACAGCGCGCTGCAGGCCCAGACGCCCAGGGGCGTGCAGAAGCAATTGGGATTGGGGTGGCCCGGCAGACAGCAACTCCGCGACCCACCCACGGGTGAACACGGGGTCCCCGCGAGCTTGCTGCAGCGATTGTTCAGTCCACAGATGGGAGTGGAGGGGAGGCAGATGTTGTAGAAGCCGTCGCACTCGACGGAGTCCGCCTGCACCGAACAGGTGTTCCCCTGACAAGACACCGTCGAGCCATCCGGACAGGTTTGTGAGCACGTGACGAGGGCGCTCGACTGCTGCTCCAGCTCCGGCGCCTCGACAGGTTCCAATCCACCACAGGCCACCAGCACCGGAACGACAAGCACCGCCAGCACACCCAGGAAGCTCTTCATGACATGTCTCTCCTTTAGGGATTGAGCGGCATCGAATCACAACGCAACGAAAAGCGGCAGGAGACGAGCGTCCACATGATGACCGCGCATCGGATTCGGGGTCTCGCGACCCTGGGCGTCCTGGTCGGCCTTTCGGCCTGCCAGGGAATGGAAGAGCACGAGAAGCGCACCGGCGCCGAGCCGGACGCATCCCTGGGTGTCACGATTTCCGAGCTCCAGGTGGTGGGCGCCGACGAGGGCCATGTGCCCACGTTCGCGAATGGGAACTTCGGCCAGCTCCGGCTCGGCGGGAAGGAGCGGACCGAGGAGGCAGAGGTCAGCGCGCTGCGCCCTTCCCTCCTGGCAGTGAGCAAGGTGTTCCATGCGGACCCCGCGGAGCTCGCCTTCCAGCGGGCCGTCACGGATGGCATGGGCGACCGGCACTTCGTCTATGTGCAGCGCAAGCATGGCCGTGAGGTCCTGGGCGCAGCACTCGTCCTCCATACGAGGAATGACGCCGTCTACGCGGTTCACGGCAACGCTCGCGCCGACCTCGACGCGCCGCGAGACGCGCGGCTCAGCCCCGAGGACGCCATCGCGGTGGCCCGGCAGGACTCCGCGCGGCTCGACCGGGTCGAGGTGGAGGCGCATCCGCGGATGGCCTACTGGCCGGCGGGTGAAAAGCTGGACCTCGTGTACCGCGTGAACGTGACGGGGCGGAGCAAGGACGGGATGGCGGTGGATGATGACGTCATCATCAACGCCGTGAGCGGGTCGGTCGTGCAGCGGCTGCCGAACATCTACACGCTCAAGAACCGGGCGGTGTACGACGTCAACCACGGCGGCTCCGCGAACCTCCCGGGAACCCTCGCCCGGGCGGAGGGCGGCGCGACGGTCGCGGACCCCACGGTCAATACCAACTACGACCTGCTGGGGACGACCTACGACTGTTACAAGAGCCTCTTCAACCGCGACTCCTACGACGGCGCGGGCTCCAGGCTCGTCAGCTCGGTGCACTACGGCTACGGCTACGCCAACGCGGCGTGGATCGGCTCGAAGAATCAGATGCTGTACGGCGACGGCGACGGCGTGACGTTCGGCAGCATGGTCAACGCGCTGGACGTGACGGCGCATGAGGTGACCCATGGGCTCACCATCTCCACCTCCAACCTGTTGTACTTCGCCGAGCCCGGTGCCCTGAACGAGTCGATGTCCGACATCATGGGCAGTGTGTGCGAGTGGTACCGCAACGGGCAGGTGGTGAATGCCAACACCTGGAAGTGCGCGGAGGAAATCTATACCCCCGCCACATCTGGCGATGCCCTCCGCTACATGAACGACCCGCGGCTGGATGGGCAGTCGTTGGATTACTTCGACCAGACCTTCAGCCCGTTCACCGACGTCCATTACAGCTCGGGCATCCCGAACCTGGCGTTCTATCTGCTGTCCCAGGGCGGCCAGCACCCACGGGGGCGTTCCTCCATCGCCGTGCGCGGAATCGGCATTGCCAAGGCGGCCCAGGTCTTCCACCGGGCCAACACGGTGCTGCTGCTTGGCAAGACGATGGCCACGTTCGCCGACGCGAAGCTGGCCACGGAGCAGGCCGCCGCGCAGCTCGGGTACAGCGCGGCCGACATCGCCTCCGTGACCGCCGCCTGGCAGGCCGTGGGCGTGGGCCCGAGCATCCTCGTCGCCGGCCAGGGCCTCTGGCTGGGACAGCCCATGGTGTCGAACGACCGCCGGTTCTCGCTCGTCCTGCAGAACGATGGGAACCTGGTCCTCTGGTTCGGACAGAGCGCCCTGTGGACGTCGAACACCGCAGGCCAGGGGGCCCTGTCGGCCCACATGCAGGACGACGGCAACTTCGTGGTCTACCGCACGAGCACCCCGACAGTCGGCCAGGCTGTCTGGTCCAGCATGACCTGGGGACATCCGGGCGCCTATCTGATCCTCCAGAACGACGGCAACCTCGTCATCTACGACAAGGACGGCGTCACCCCGCTCTGGAACTCGGGGACCTGGGGACACTGAAGCAAGGACCTGGCGGCGCACGCCATCCTCGTGCGCCGCCGGTTCCGGCTGTTGCGCCTACCAGGTGACGAGCAGTTCGTGGACGCCGAGCAGGTTCTCATCCTTCTTGAAGCGGATCGGAACATGGCGGTGGCATCCGGGGCGCTCAGCTTGCCCGTCGCCACCTGCTCGGACACGACGCGACCGATGAGCGTGTCCGTGGGCTCACGCAGGTTCGCCTCCACCAGCGCCAGGAAGACGTCATCCAGTCCGGCCAGGGCCGCCATCGCCTCCTCGCGCGACGAGGCCCCAGGACCGCGAGCACGTCCTGATAGCGACTGACCAACCATGCCGTGTTGCCATTGAACTCACAACTCGAAGGCTGGAGTCACAACGGGACATTGATCGAGACGCCGTCCCGGCCGGAGATCCAGTCCCGCAGGTACTTGTTGAGCTCGCCGTAGAACGACACCCCTACCAGCTCGGCCACGGAAAAGAGCTCGACGAGCAGTGCTCCCACATTTCCGTTGTGTGTCTCGGCCGCGTCAGCGTCGACGTACTCCTCGAGGATCGTGTAGTGCCCCGGCCGCTGTGTGACAAACCACTGATAACGCAACGTTCCCGGCTCATCCGCAGCGGCGGAAGCCAACGCCCGGGCCAACCGGATGAACTCCGGCTCGTTTTCAGACCGCAGCACCCGAAACTCACACTGCACCAGGAGAGTCATTCGCTGACGATAGGACAGGAAGCGCAGGGAGTCCTACTTCACTGGCGGATCAGCTCATGGACCGGCTTCCCATCCGGTCCCACACCATCCAGCCGCACGAAGTCGACCGAGAAGGGCCAGGACGTCTTCACGAAGACGTGCTCCAGCCGGGCGACGTTGTTGCCCAGCTTCGTCCACGCCTGGACCTGGCATTTGCCGTCGACCCGCGCGGTGGTGATGTCGACGGGGCGCGAGGGAAAGGCCCGCAGGCTCACCCGCACCCGCCACCCATCCTCGGTGGCTTCGACCTGCTGCGAGTCCTCCAGCCCATACACGGGTTGCTCGACCCCCAGCAGCTCCTCCACCTCCGAGGGCCCGCGCTCCAACATGAGCCAGTACACCTGCACGGGACGCGTCCCCACGGGGCGGCAGGCCTCGTCCAGGCGCAGGGCGTAGTGGACCTGGTTCCGGTTCTCGCTCCGGGTCAGGAAGAAGGCGGACTGCGCTGGGACGGGCGCCCCGGCCGCGGAGGCCAGGGTCGCGACGGTCGTCAGCGCAACGGCGGTGAGCGTGCCGAGCCTGGATTCGAGAAACACGGAGTCCCCCTTCATGGCGCAGTGGCGGCATACCCCCGTTCCCCCGGGGACCGCCACTCGCCCTGCACACTATTTCACCGGCCACGACGCATCAGCGCCCCGCTGTATTCTGAAGATTCGTCCCCCCACGCCAGGATTCCGGCCGACTACTTGACGACGCGGACAGCGGTGAACGCGCGGCTGACATCGCAGCGGTAGTCCTCGTACTCCGAAAACGTGTTCCCGCTGTCCTTCACCCTGTACGTGCCCGTCAGGGTCAGGGGCATGGTGGTGGTCTCCGGAACAGCGTCGAGGGTGCCCTCCAGCTCGAACTCGTGGAGGACGCCGTACGTGTTCGTGTGGTGATTGCCATCGGCCTCCACCTTCCGGCCCCCATTGCCCTTGAAGTGGCCCGTCAGCCACCGCTTGCCAATGTCGATGTTGAACCAGTCGTTGGAGGAGTCGTACTGGTGCCGGATGATCAGGGGTTCCGTGGGCAGGGTGGCTTCCAGGCGCCGGCAGTCCTCCGGCAGTTCCGAAGCTGGAGCCCCCCGCGGTCACCACGCCCGGGTCAGCGCTTCAGCCACATCGGCTCGCCGGGGCACAGCCGGCAGCGGGCCTCTCCGTTGGCACAGGAGGTCGCGCAGGACGGGAGCGCCGCGCGGGCCGAGCTTCCGGCGCGGTACAGCAGGTCCTGGTACGCGATGGAGCCCACGATGGGGTGCATGCTCTGGAGCTGCACCACGGTGCCCCCCGAGCGCTTCAGCCGGAAGGTCGGCGTCCCCACCGTCAACGCCGTCCGGATGGCCTGCACGCCGCCCTCCGTCTTGTCCACGCCGTAGGTCGCCGTGCCCTGCGTGATTTCGAGCCGGCCCGCGGACGTGAGGAAGCCCACCAGCTCCACTTCATTCGTCGCCGGGCACCCTGCCCTGCACACCGCGAGGTTCGCGGACGTCTGGGTCGTGGGCACGAGAGACGAATTGTGGATGCGGTGGTTGTAATACAGCACGTCGCGCTCGATGGTCGGCCGTGTGCCCGTCTTGAACCACTGGATGTAGTACGCGGTCATGTCGTACGCGGGCCACTGCTTCCCCGTCGACGGCCGGATGTTGTGGTGCTCGTGCTGGTCGTTCCAGGTGACGATCTGGACCTCGTCCAGGCCGTCCGCAATCACATTCTCCCAGATGGAGCGGAGCGTCAGTGAGTTGCGCGCCTCCCAGAAGGCCTTGTCCTTGGGCCGGTAGTCCTGGCTGCTCATCGGGTGGATCCACGACTTGCCGTACCCGGCCGCCTTCGTCTTCAGGTTCCCGGAGTACCCCGCCGTCGTCACCGGGACGGCCGTCCCCCACCCCGCGTAGGCATCCCCCACACTCTTGTACTCCTCGAAGAGCGCGGTGCTCCCAGTGCCAAGGAAGACCGGCACCAGGTACAGGCTCATGCCCAGCTCCGTTGACGCGCGCTGCTTCACGGTGGCGTAGAACGCCGCTGTCCGGCCCTGCGCGGCAGGATTGAACAGGCCAACGACATACTTCCCATCCGGCCGCCGCAGGAGCGCCGCATAGCCCTTCAGCTGACCCAGGATGCGAATCATCAGGTCCTGGTCCCCCGCCTGGCTCCCCGTCCCCAGGATCGTCATGTCGAAGTTGGGGATGATGTCGAAGCCGCCGGCCTGCGAGGCCGCGTCGACAATCGTCTTCGCCCGCGTCCACACCGCGCCGTTGTTCACGTCGCTGTCGGTCCACAGGTTCAGATAGAAGCCATCAATGCCAATCCTCGCCGCGAGCTCGATTTCGTCCTTCGCGTCGCGAAGCCGCCAGTCAGTCTCCGCCCGGGGAAGTCTCGGGAGCGGCCGCTCTCGCATCATGCCGCCGTAGGCCGCGTGGCTTCCGCTCTCGCCATTCACCGCGATGTAGGCGCGCTCGTAGTAGTCATTGGACGTCGGGTTGGCGTTGTCGAACGACACCGGGTAGTAGTGCCAGTGCGCATACACCCGCTTCGCCGACGACCGGAGCGTGGTGCGCGGCACCGCGGTAAACGGCCACTCACAGGGGCCACAGTCCGGCCCGCAGTCGACGCCCGTCTCGGTGCCGTTGCGCACCCGGTCCGAGCAGGTCGCGGCGGGCGTCACGCTCAGCGGGAAGCTGGACTGGTTATCGCTCTCGTTCGTCTCCGCCGGCAGGCGGTTGATGTCATCCACATGCGCGAGGAGCGTGTGGGCCCCCGCCGTGGCCGGCGCGGTCCACACCTTCGTCCCCGCGGGGCCGGAGTTGGCGGTGAGCGTGGCGCTGCCCCCCGGCGCGATGGAGCTCGTGTACGTGTCCGACCACGACACCTGTGTACCGTTCACCCAGAAGGAGAGGCCGTGGACGATGCCCGCGGGCGTCGCGACGTTCCCCGTGTTCCGGATGGTTGCGCTGAAGGTGACGGCACTGCTCGGAACCACCGTGGTCGGGCTCACGCCCGTGACGACGAGGTTGTAGCCATCCACGAGCGCCCCCTGCTGCGAGTCCAAGGGCTCCTGGAGCGGCTCCCCGCCACAGCCCATCCACGCGGCCAGCAGCCCCAGTGACAGGCCCTTCCATGCGCTCTTCCAGTTGTGATTCGCGGGGTGCATCCACAGGCTCCGTTCCAGCCCGCATCTTCCTGTCGCGCCATCACGAGAAGGATGGCGCGCTCCACGGGCGGGCAGGCTCCATTGTCGCGGTGGAGCTGAACGGGTTGCTTCAGAAACAACGGCATTTCAAGAAATGAAGGCTAGATCCGGCGCCAGAGGATGTCCCCTCCGGGTCCGGCGACGGCGTGCCCTTCCGTGCCGACGGGCTCCTCCTTCCCGTCGCACAGGAAGTCGATGCCCGCGGTGTCCTGCGCCGGGACCTTCGCCAGGAAGCGCTCACCGGAGGCCCCGCGCCCGACGATGACGCCGAACCTCGGGCTGCCGTCGCGTTCGTACAGCACCGTGTACGTCTCGATGCGGCCGGGGCCCATGAAGTCCTCCACGAACGGAGGGACCGGGCCGCGCGCGGCGTCCGCTTCCGCCTGATGCTCGAAGGACTGGGGCAGTGTTCCAGCGGGCGGTGGTTCGCGCGTGAGCACGAGACTGTGGTTGTACGTCGCGAAGCCGCCGTTGCCGAAGAGCAGGCCATGGCGTCCCTGCTCGCGCAGCCGCTGCACCATGCTGACCACCACGTGGCTCATGTAGTTGGCGATGGGGCCACCGCCGAACGTGAGGCCGCCGAACACGGTGGCGGACTTCTCCAGCGGCCAGCCCAACACGCGGCGCGCCATCTTCGGCACGCACGGGAAGCAGCTGTAGAGTTCCACGAAGTCGAGCATGTCGACGGTCAACCCATTCAGCTCCAGCGTGCGGCGCAGCGACACGGCCATGCTCGGTGAGCTTGCATAGCCATCGCGCGCGAGGAAGTCCTCCGGCTCATGCGCCGCCGCGCCCCGGCCCACGTACACGAGGCGGTCCTCCGGCACTCCGCGCGCGAGCGCATTCGCCAGGCTGGTGACAAGGAATCCCGCGCCCTGGTTGACGGCGCTGTTCGCCACCATCCGCTTCCAGTACGGAAACGCGATGGGCCGGTTGGACGGCGAGGGCGTGACAATCTCGTCCACGGACAATGGCTCGCGGATCCACGCCCCCGGATTGCCCGCCGCGACCTGCGAGAACCGCGACCAGATTTCGCCACTCTCCCGCTGCGCCTCCGCCAATGTCTGCCCATACGCGGCACGGCCCGCGTTCTCATAGAGGGGATAGACGTCGACCGGCGAGTTGAGGCCGTAGCGCTTCCGGTAGGCCGCGTGCGCCTGGACGCCAATGCGGGTCGCTGCGTTGTGCGCGGAGGGTGCATCTCCCGCCGCCAGCGCCGCGCGCCGGGCCGCCGTGCGCAGGGCCTCACCGCCCACGACCGCCGCGACCTCCACCGCCCCGGAGGCGATGCGGTTGGCGGCCTCATGGAGCAGCCGCACCGGGCTGTCCCCGTTGGCCTCCGCCGTCTGTTCATGAAGGCGCGGCCGGGCGCCCAGCCGCTCCGCCAGCGCGAGCGGCAACGGCCCCATCTGCTGGAACGAGAGCTGATCCACCACCGCCAGCGAATCCAGCCGGGAGAGCCACCCACCGCCTGCATCCGCGTCCGCCGCTCGCAGCGCGGCCTCCATCAAGCCCAGTGAATCCAGGCCCCGCAGCGGATCCTCCGGCCGGTCGTTGATCTGCCCCACGCCCACGATGACGGGAATCCGGTTCGCGTCCTTCATGCCTCGCCTCCTGACCGACCTGCTCCCACGGCCAGCCATCCCGGTCAACGCGCGGATATTATCCGGGTAGAATTGACGCCCATTTCTACCCGGGTAATATCCCCGGCATGCCTTCGCCTTCCGTCACCTGGACCGCCTTCGCCGGCCAGCGCCTGCTTGCCTCTGGCCCACCGGCCGAGGTCATCACCGCCGCCAAGGGTGCACTCGACGCGGGCGAGCATGAATCGCTGCTGCTGTTCGACGACGCCACGGGCCGGACGGTGGACTTCCACCTGCGCGGCACGCTGGAGGAGGTGCTCGCCCGGCTCCAACCCACGCCGGACCCGGCCGCCGAGTCCTCCGAGCCCCGAGGCCCCGGCCGCCCGAAGCTCGGCGTGGTGGCCCGAGAGGTGACGCTGCTGCCCCGCCACTGGGAGTGGTTGTCCGAGCAGCCCGGCGGCGCGTCCGTGGCCCTGCGCAAGCTGGTGGAGGCCGCTCGCGCGAACAGCGGCGACGCCGACCGTGTCCGCCGCGCCCAGGCCGCCGCGGACCGCTTCATGACCACGATGGCCGGCAACGCACCGGGCTACGAAGAGGCCGCTCGCGCGCTCTACGCGGGCGACCGTACCCGCTTCAACAAGTGGACCCGGAGCTGGCCGGACGACATCCGCGACTGCGCCCGGAGGCTCGCGGCCCCCGCCTTCACCAAGGAGGCGCCGTGAACCACCAGTGGGTGCTGAAGTCGCGTCCCCACGATGAAGTCTCCGATGCCTGCTTCGAATGGCGCCGGACGTCCATCCCCACTCCAGGTCCCGGAGAAGCGCTGGTGCGCGTCGTCTGGCTCGCCATCGACCCCACCCAGCGCACGTGGCTCAATCCCCACGCGACCTACATCCGGCCCGTCGAGCTCGGCGAGGTCATGCGCGGTGCAGGTGTCGGACAGGTCATCGCGTCCCGCTCCGAGCGGCTGGCCGTGGGCGACTGGGTGACGGGCATGACGGGCTGGCAGGAGTATGCGCTGGCCGGTGACGCGGGCCTCTTCGGCTTCAACAAGGTGCCGGACGGCATCGACCCCAGGGCCATGCTGAACCTCTACGGCGCCAGCGGGCTGACCGCGTGGATTGGCATGACGGACGTGGGCCGCGCGGCCCCAGGAGAGACCGTCCTGGTCTCCGGCGCGGCAGGCAGCGTGGGCTCCATCGCCGGACAGGTGGCGCGGCTCCGAGGCTGCCGCGTCATCGGCATCGCGGGCGGAGCGCACAAGGCCGACCAGGTCACCCGCGTCGCCCGGTTCGACGCCTGCATCGACTACAAGTCCGAGGACGTCCGGACACGCCTCCAGGCGCTGGCGCCCAAGGGTGTGGATGTCTTCTTCGACAACGTGGGCGGGCCCATCCTGGAGGCGGCGCTGGACCACCTGGCGGTGCGTGCCCGCGTGGTGCTCTGCGGCGCCGTCTCCTCCGGCTACAAGGACCGTGACTACGGCGCCACGCCTCGCAACTACATGCAGCTGGCCTTCCAGCGGGCACGCATGGAGGGCTTCATCTTCCTGGACCATGTCCCCCGCTTCCCCGAGGCCTTCCGGGAGCTGTCCACCTGGGCGGCCCGGGGGGAGCTCGTCCTGACGGAGACCATCGCCGAGGGACTGGAGCAGGCGCCGTCCGCCCTGCGCGGCTTGTTCGAGGGCCGCAACCTGGGCAAGCAGCTGGTCCGCGTCGCGGCCCCTGGCTGAGCGCGGTAGCCTGTCACCTTCCACCTCACGCACGGAGCCGCGGATGAAACTCCAGACCACGCTGACCACCGTTCTCGCCCTCGCCACGGGCGCCGCGGAAGCCCGAGACCCCGCGCAGGACGAGCGCGAGCTGCTCAAGGTCGAGGCCGCGCTCTGCCGCGCCTTCGAGACCGGCGACGTCGCCACGCTGCGCAAGAGCCTGGACGCGCGCTTCACGCTCACCGACTCCAAGGGCACGGTGACGGACCTGGAGCAGAACCTCGCGGAAGTGGCGAAGAAGGACCCCGTCTACGAGGTCTTCCGCAACCACCACCAGAAGATCCGCCTGTATGGCGACGCCGCGGTCGTCACCGGCATCACCACCCTCAAGGGTCACTCCGGCAAGACGCAGTTCGAAGGCGACTTCCAGTTCACCGACACCTGGGTCTACCGCGATGGCCAGTGGAAGCTCGCCGCGAGCCACGCGACCCGGCTGTCGAAGTGACAGGCGTTGCTCAATCCCTCGTCATTCCCGCCACAGTTCCGAGACACGCTCCCAGCCGCTTCATTCCTTCTGGAATGCGCGCGGCGGGAATGCCGCCATAGCCCAACACCAGCCCTGGCCGGGCGCGCGGTCCCATGAAGTAACGCGACAGGGTGATGAGCCCGACGCCCGCCGCCCGGGCCCGGGCCACCGTCTCCCGCTCCAACGCCACGCCCCCTCGCCGGAACGTCGCGCTCAGGTGCAGGCCCGCCACGGAGGGCACCACCTGGAGCCAGTCGCCGCAGTGGCGCGAAAGCCCCTCCGCCACGCGCGCGTGCCGCGCCTCGTAGTCCCGCCGCATCTTGCGGATGTGCCGCGCCAGCAGCCCGCTGTCGATGAACCGCGCGAGCGCGGCCTGCTCCGGCACCGGGCTGTGCCAGTCCATCACGCGCCGGGCCCACCGCAGCTCCCGCTGGAGCGACGGCGGCGCGACGAGGAACCCCATCCGCAGCATGGGGACCATCACCTTCGAGAACGAGCCCACGTAGAGCACCCGCCCGGAGCGGTCCATCCCATGCAGCGTCTCCAGGGGCCGGCCGCCAAAGCGGAACTCGCTGTCGTAGTCGTCTTCAATCACCACCGCGTCCCGCCGCTTCGCCCACTCCAGCAGCGCCACCCGGCGCGCGGGCGACATGGGCATGCCCAGCGGGAACTGGTGCGACGGCGTGACGTAGACGAGCCGCGCGGTGTCCGGCAGCGCCGCCACGTCCAGCCCCTCCGCGTCCACCGGAACGGGCACGACGCGCGCCCCCAGCGACTGGAACACCTGCCGCGCGGGCGGATAGCCCGGCTCCTCCATGGCGACGCAGTCCCCCGGCTCGATGAGCACCCGGCCCACGAGATCCAACGCCTGCTGCGCGCCATTGGTGATGAACACGTCGTCCACCTCCGCGCGCACGCCCCGCGAGACGCCTACGTGCCGAGCCACCGCCTCCCGCAGCCCCCGGTGTCCGGCAGCGTCCACGTAGCCCCCGGACACCGTGGCGGACCGCAGCTGGCGCGCCACCAGCCTGCGCCAGGACTCGAAGGGGAAGCCCGAGACGTCCGGGCTGCCCACCCCGAAGTCATACGCGGCGGGGGCGAGCGGCGCGGGCAGGTCCGGCAGTGAGCGCCAGAAGGCCCGGGCGCGCAGCGGCACCTGCGCCTCCCGCCCTGCCCTGCCGCGCGGCCGGGATGCCTCCCCCTGGACGAAGCTCCCCGCTCGCGTGCGCCCCGCGATGAGGCCCTCGGCGGTGAGCCATTCATACGCCACGCCCACGGTGTTGCGCGCCACGTCCAGGCGCAGGGCCAGCTCGCGCGTGGGCGGCAATCGCTCCCCGCGTCGCAGGCGCCCGTCGAGGATGGCCGCGCGCAGCCCCCGGTAGATCTGCCCGGCCAGGTCCCGGCGTCCCCGGAGCTCCACATGGAAGTCCATGCCGCATGCTCCCACGGATTGGCCCAATGGAATTCGTCAATCCTGGCCCTGTCACCGGGCCAGCGGAGGGCCATCCTGCCGGCATGACCCATTCCACCTATGCCTCCCACCCCGTCGACTCCGAACGCATGCCGTGGATCCCCATGGGCCGGCCCGGGCTCGCGTTCAAGCCGCTGCGCTTCTTCCGCGACGGCAGCGGCTGGATGTACCTCTTCCGCCTGGAGCCCGGCACCCTCATCCCCCGGCACCGCCACCTCGGCGAGTCGCACGCCTTCAACATCTCCGGGCGCCGCCAGCTGCTCGACACCGGCGAGGTGATTGGCCCGGGCACGTATGTCTATGAGCCGCCCGGCAACGTCGACAGCTGGCAGGTCGTGGGCGACGAACCCCTGGTTCTGCACATCACCGTGAAGGGCGGCATCGAATACCTGGGCGACGACGGCCAGGTCCTCAGGAGCGTGAGCCCCGCGGAGCGGCTGGAGACGTACCGCCGCTGGTGCCAGGAGCACGGCGTGGAGGCGCTCGCCACCATCGAGTGACGAATGCGGTTGCCCCGGCCTCCGCCCCCGGGCAGGAGGAGGCCTGGACCCCGCACCGGAAGGAAGACCGCCCATGCCGCCCAGGCCCACCGCACCGCCCCAGCTCCAGTCCGCGCCCGAAGCGCTGCGCCAGTTCGTCGAGGGCCTGCTCACCCTGGACGTGGAGGAGCCCTGGGCCCAGCCCGCGGAGGTGAAGGAGACGGGCGCCGCGCCCTGGCGGCCGCCCAACGCCTACACGCTGGTGATGGGGAACCTGGACGTCGAAGGCAACGTGCTGGTGGAAGCCGCCGGGCATGACGAGGGCGTGCTCGTCGTGTTCGGCGACGTCACGTGCCGCAACCTCCTTGTCGGCGTGGGCTTCAGCTTCGTCTGCACCGGGACGCTGCGCGTGAAGGAGACGCTCGTCGCGACCTCGATGGACAGCGTGACGTACGCGGCGGGGGTGGTGGAGGCGCAGGTCGTCGACTCCGGCTCCGGCGCGTGGCTCACCCTCTTTGGAGACGCGTCCCAGCTGCACGTGAAACATCTCACGCATTACGTGATGAACGGCCGCAAGGTCATCAAGTCGCAGCACCCTCCCGACCTGCGCACGCTTGTCGTTCCAGAGGTCCTCGACCTGGAGGAATGGGATTCCCTCTCCGCGGAGGAGCAGGCGGATGAGGACCCGAAGGTCATCATCAAGCTGGACGCGCGAGCGGCCCACGAGCGCCTGGCCCGGGGCGAGAGCCTCTTCCTCTCGCCCTGAGAAGGCCGCCCGGCTCCAGCTTCCGGCCCGCGCGCTCCGTGCGGGCCATCCTCACATGGAATGTCAGACACGCTTGGTAGCTTGCGTACTGTCCGAGGCCGGACGGACGGACGACAGGCTTTCGCCGCCCCCCTGGCGACAAGCATTCTCACAAACCGAGGAACATCTTGAGACATCTTGGATTGAAGTCTTTGGCCGCCGTGTGGCTGACGTGTGCCCTGACGGGCTGTGGCGCGGAGATGGAGACGCCCACTGGAGCCCTGGAAGAGGGCGCCATTGAAGTGCCGGTGGGAGAAAACGCTGAACAGGCGCCGGTGGTGGAGAAGGGCCCGCCGCCGGAGCGGCGGCTCCAGGCGGAGGCCGTGGACTGCACCAGCACCAGCACGCTGTCCAACGGCGTGCCCTTGTCCGGCGTGGGCCAGGAGGCAGGCGCCTGGTCCTGCACGTACAAACTCACGGTTCCCACCGGGGCCACCCGCGTGGAATTCACCACCAGCGGAGGCACCGGCGACGGCGACCTGTACGTGCGCCGGGGAAGCACTCCCACGGAAGCGGCGAACGACTGCAAGTCGGCCAGTGGCTCCAACTCGGAGACCTGCGCGCTCACCGTGACATCGTCCGGGACCTACTACGCCCGCATGTATGGCTACAGCACGTTCTCCGGCGCGACCATCACGGGCACCTACACCCTGACCACCGGTCAGCCGGGCTGCACCAGCACCAGCCCCATCTCCAACGGCTCGACCACCTACGGCCTGAGCGCGGCTCCCGGGACCTTCTCCTGCGACTACACGCTCGAGGTCCCGTCGGGGGCCACGAGCCTCACGTTCTACACGTACCTCGGCTCCGGTGGCATGGCCCACCTCTACGCGAAGCGAGGCAGCGCGCCCACCCTGTCGTCCTATGACTGCAAGGCCACCACGGGCGGAGGCAACAACCAGACGTGCACCGTCACCAGTCCCGCGGCGGGCACCTGGCATGTGCGCCTGTACAACGCGGACTCGTCCATGACGCTGACGGGTGCGGCCCTGCACGGGTCCTATGTCACCGGCGGCACGGGCAACCCGGGCACGGGCACGCTGACGAACGGCGTTGCGGTGACGGGCCTGTCGGGCGCGCAGGGGTCGTACCGCTACTGGACCATCACCGTGCCGGCCGGGAGGACCTCGCTGCTCGTGCAGACGTACTTCGGCACGGGGGACTCGGACCTCTACGTCCGCCAGGGTTCGCAGCCCACGGAGTACACGTACACCTGCAGCTCCGCCGGCACGGGTGCCACGGAGTCGTGCCTCATCAATGCCCCCACGGCGGGCGTCTACCACGTGATGATCAAGGGCTACTCGGACTACTCCGGTCTGACGCTGAAGGCGTCCTACTGAAGCCGTCCCGCGAACCTGATGTGTGAAGCAGTGCCCGGCCCCGAGGTGATTTCTTCCCTCGGGGCCGGGGTTGGGGGAACACTCCGGACCCATGAGCGCTCGGCGGTTCGACGTGGTGGTCCTCGGCTCCGGTCCCGGCGGTGAAGGGGCCTCGATGAAGGCGGTGAAGTCCGGCCGCAAGGTGTGCACCGTGGAGCAGGGAGCCCTGGTGGGCGGCGCCTGCACCCACACCGCCACCATCCCCTCCAAGGCCCTGCGCCACGCCATCCAGCGGCTGTTGGACGTGCAGCAGGACCACCCCGAGATGCGGGCGGAGCTGGCCCGCCACACCACGCTCAAGGACATGATGCGCGTGGCGACCACCGTCGTGTCCAAGCAGGTGCAGCTGCGCACCACCTTCTACGAGCGCAACCGCGTGGAGCTGGTGACGGGCCGCGCGAAGTTCCGGGACGCGCACACCGTGGAGGTGACGGAGCCGCGCGGCTCCGTGGAGCTGCTCCACGCGGACGCCTTCGTCATCGCCACGGGCTCCAGGCCCTACCGGCCCGCGGGCGTGGACTTCCGCCACCCGCGCATCTTCGACTCGGACACCATCCTCAAGCTGCGCGAGTCCCCGCTGTCGATGATCATCTACGGCGCGGGCGTCATCGGCTGCGAGTACGCCTCCATGTTCCGGATGCTCGGCGTGAAGGTGGACCTGGTGAACACGCGCGACCGGCTCCTGTCCTTCCTGGACGACGAAATCTCGGACGCCCTCTCCTACCACCTGCGTGAACAGGGCGTGCTCATCCGCCACCAGGAGGAGATGGTCTCCGTGGAGCCGCACGACGACAGCGTGGTGCTCCAGCTGAAGAGCGGCAAGCGGCTGAAGGCGGACGTGTTCCTCTGGGCCAACGGCCGCTCCGGCAACAGCCAGGACCTGGGGCTGGAGGCGCTGGGCATCGCGGTGGACTCGCGCGGGTGCATCCAGGTGAACGACGGCTACCAGACGTCCGTGCCCCACATCTACGCGGTGGGAGACGTGGTGGGCGCCCCGTCCCTGGCGAGCGCCTCCTATGACCAGGGCCGCTTCGCCGCCACGCACATCGTGGAGGGGCGGATGGAGCACAAGCTGGTGAAGGACATCCCCACCGGCATCTACACCAGCCCCGAAATCAGCAGCCTGGGCCGCACCGAGCGCGAGCTCACCCAGGCGGGCGTCCCCTACGAAGTGGGCCACGCCTTCTTCAAGAGCCTGGCGCGCGCACAGATTACCGGCCGCACCGTGGGCATGCTGAAGCTGCTGTTCCACCGGGAGACGCGAGAGATTCTCGGCATCCACTGCTTCGGGGACAACGCCTCCGAAATCATCCACATCGGCCAGGCCATCATGGCGCAGGACTGGCCGGGCAACGGCATCGACTATTTCATCAACACGACCTTCAACTACCCCACCATGGCGGAGGCGTACCGCGTGGCGGCGCTCAACGGCCTCAACCGGCTGTTCTGAAAACACGAAGGGCACCGCGGGCTCTTGAAGGCCCACGGTGCCCTGGATGTGTCAGGTCAGGACGCGCCGCTTAGTAGCGGTAGGTGTCCTGCTTGTACGGGCCGCTCTTCTCCACGCCGATGTAGTTCGCCTGCTCGGGGGTGAGCTCCGTGAGCTGGGCGTTGAGCTTCTTCAGCTGGAGGCGGGCGACCTTCTCATCCAGGTGCTTGGGCAGCACGTACACCTTGCCCACCTGGTACTTGTCGCTGTGCGAGTACAGCTCGATCTGCGCGATGGTCTGGTTCGCGAAGGAGCTGGACATCACGTAGCTGGGATGGCCCGTGCCGCAGCCCAGGTTCACCAGACGGCCCTTGGCCAGCAGGATGATGCGCTTGTTGTCCGGGAAGATGATGTGGTCGACCTGGGGCTTGATCTCCTCCCACTTGTACTTCTCCAGGGAGGCGACCTCGATCTCATTGTCGAAGTGGCCGATGTTGCAGACGATGGCCTGGTCCTTCATCTTGGCCATGTGCTCATGGGTGATGACGGACTTGTTGCCCGTGGCGGTGACGAAGATGTCCGCCTTGTCCGCGGCGTAGTCCATGGTCACGACGCGGTAGCCCTCCATCGCGGCCTGGAGCGCGCAGATGGGGTCGATTTCGGTCACCCACACCTGGGCGGACAGCGCACGCAGGGCCTGCGCGGAGCCCTTGCCCACGTCGCCGTAGCCCGCGACGACGGCGATCTTCCCGGCCACCATCACGTCCGTGGCGCGCTTGATGCCGTCCACCAGGGACTCACGGCAGCCGTAGAGGTTGTCGAACTTGCTCTTCGTCACGCTGTCGTTGACGTTGATGGCGCGGAACAGGAGCGTGCCCTTCTGGGACATCTCCTGCAGGCGGTGCACGCCCGTGGTCGTCTCTTCCGTGACGCCCAGGATCTTGGCGCTCTTGCGCGAGTACCAGGTGGAGTCCTCGGCGAGCTTGGCCTTGATGGAGGCGTACAGCTCGCGCTCCTCCTCGCTCTGGGGGTTGGCGATGACGGACAGGTCCTTCTCCGCGCGCTTGCCCAGGTGCATGAGCAGCGTGGCGTCACCGCCGTCGTCGAGGATCATGTTCGGACCCTCGTGGTCGCTGCCGGCGGGGCCAAACTCGAAGATGCGGTGGGTGAAGTCCCAGTACTCCTTGAGGGACTCGCCCTTGTGGGCGAACACCGGGGTGCCGGCCTCCACCAGCGCGGCGGCGGCGTGGTCCTGCGTGGAGAAGATGTTGCACGAGGCCCAGCGCACCTGCGCGCCCAGCGCCTGGAGCGTCTCCACCAGCACGGCCGTCTGGATGGTCATGTGCAGCGAGCCCGTGACGCGAGCGCCCTTGAGCGGCTGCTGCTTCGCGTACTCCTCGCGGATCGCCATGAGCGCGGGCATCTCGCTCTCGGCGATGCGGATCTCCTTGCGGCCCCAGCTGGCGAGCTTGAGGTCGGCGATGGAGTAGTCCTGATTCTGCTTCTGGGTAACCGCGGTCATGGTGTGGCTCCGGATCCAGGGTGGCGCGCCTGCTGGCAAGGAAGAGGCCGTGCCCTGGAAAGAAAGGCCGCCTCACCCTCGCAAGAAACGCGTTCAGGTGAGCGCCGTTGGGTCAGTCGGCTTCGAGCCTGGGGCCGGGAAGGCCTCGCAACGCTCCTCGAAGTCGCGGGGGAAACTACGGGAAGGCGCCCTGAATTTCAAAGGGAGATTGGCGCCCACCGGGAGGGGCGCCCGTCCCATGTAGGAGTGGGCGGGAGGACACCCGCCCGCCCCCACGTCCGCCTTCCTGGGGGCAGGCCGGGAGGCGCCATCACCAGGGCAATCACACACAGCGCCACCCGCGGCACGCGGAGTTTCACCCCCTGAGGACATCCTGGCAGGCTGGGGGCCATGACGGACCTCATCCTGACCGGTGCCTCCCGTGGGATTGGCCATGCACTGGCATTGGCGCTGGCCTCGTCCAGGGACACGCGGCTTCTGCTCGTGGCGCGTGACGCGGGCCGGCTCCAGGCGCTGGCGGCGGACGTGGAGCGGCTCGGGGGCCAGGCTCTCGCGGTGCCGGGGGACCTGGGGACGTTGGCGGGGGCCCGGGAGCTGGGGGCGCGCCTGGCCGAGCTTGTCACGCCGGGGGCGACGCTCGTGCACAACGCGGGGCTGTGGCCGTCCCAGCGGGTGCTCAACGCGGACGGGCTGGAGACGGCGTTCGTCACCAACCACCTGGCGCCGCTGGTGATGCAGCGTCCATTGCTGGAGTCCGGGCGGCTGCGGCGCGTCCTGGTGGTCAGCGCCGGCCTCATCATCAAGGGCCGCTTCGACGCCGCGCGCACGCCCACGGGAGAGGACTTCTCCAGCATCCGCACCTACTGCGACACGAAGCTGTGCTTCGCGCTGGCCATGCGCGACGTGGCCACCGCGCACCCGGAGGTGGACGTGGTGGTGCTCCATCCGGGCGTGGTGCGCACCGACCTGGGCGCGCGGCCGGGGCCCGTGGGCTGGCTGCTGTCGCAGGTGAAGCGCGCCTGGGAGCGTCCAGAGGTCTGCGCGGCGCGGCTTGCGCGCATCCTCGCGCGCGAGCGCTGGTCGCCTCCGGGGGATGCCCGCTGGCTGCTGGAGGAAGCCGAGCAGCCGTGGCCCGCCGTCGCCCAGGACGCGGCCACACGACAGGCATTGCGCGACACCACCGCCCAGCTGCTCGCCTCCCGCTGACGGGCGGGCCTGCTGGTGGCGGCAGGTCGACAGCCCTCCCAGGGTCGCCCGTCAAACCACCTGTGCCTGTAAATTCATGGATTCCTTGAAATACTAAAATCCCGGAGTGAGGATGGCGTACCTCCTGATTTTCAGGTGGTTCGGCTTCGGGGGGTGCTTGTGCGATGGTTGGGCGCTGTCGCGTTGATGTTCTTCATGGGCGGGTGTGCGGCCACTCGCGTCGTCCACGTGGATGTTGGTGACGGCAGGCAGGTGGTTCACGAGTCCCTGGATGTGGATCCGGTCCAGGTGAGTGAGGACGCGTTCAAGGCGGCCCTCACGCAGCTCATCCTGGCCATGCGAATGGACGTCGCCTTCCGCGAGACGGACGCGGCCGACCAGCGAGGGTGGGTGCGGTCCAGGACGCTGCTCGCGTCCTCGAAGGGACTCGCGGACCCCGGTTCGGGCAGCTCACCTGAAGCGCTGCCCGCGCGCATCTGCCCTGACGGGGACGACTGCTTGACGCTGGTGGGCGGAACGGGGCTGACGTTCTCGCGCAAGGACCGGACGTTGATGGCGCTCTCGTTCGCTCTCGACACGGTGTGGGAGAGCGTCGAGGCCGAGATCGGCAAGGTGCTGAACCCGGTGGTGCTCAAGGCCATGGTGACCTCGGCCGCGTTGTCCGTGCTCCTCACGATGACGCTGCCCGAACCCGTCACGAAGGTCATCGCGGTGGCGCTGACCGCGGCGATGGTGGCCTACCTGGGGGTGGTGCCGGTCTGGGAGATGGGCCGGGGCTTCGTGCGGCTGTGGGACGACGCGGGGACGGCAACGAGCGTCATCGAGTTGCAGGACATCGGTCATCGCTTCGGCAAGGTGCTCGGGACAAACGGGACACGTGTCCTGGTGTTGCTCGTCACCGCGGCCCTGGGCGGAAGGAGTGCGATGGCGGCCCAGGGCCCCAGGCTCCCGGGCTTCCCCCAGGCCGCACTTCGCGCGCAGGCCGAAGGTGGATTCGGGCTCGCGGCTGCTTTGAACGGCGGGGTGGGCTCAATCTCGTTGCCTGCTGCTGGAGTGCTCAACGTGGCGTTGGCTCCGGGAGCCGCGGCGGCACTGGCGATGTATGGACAGGGTCGGTTTCCCGGTGATGAAACCGGGCCGGTTCACCACATCTGCACGAACAAGAACCCCGTCTCCGCTGCGAGCGGCGGTCCTTGGACGCCACGGTGCGAGGACGTCTTCAGGAAGGCAGGAATGACCCTCGAAGATGCCGCAAACAAGGTTCGGCTCAATGGACACGAAGGACCACATCCTGGCCAATATCACGAGAAGGTTGTGCTTCGTCTGGAGCGAGCGGTGTTTCGATGCAGGTCCACGGAGTCATGTCGGTCAAGATTGATGACTGAACTCGCCAAGATTGCCAACGAGCTACTGACGCAGGGCTCTGATTTGCGTGCTCTTATCGTGAAGTAGGAGGGGTGGCATGGGGCGACACTTCTATTGGGTCGGCATCGCGGACGTGCCGCAATGGGTGATTAGAACGCCAGGACCGGCGGTTGGAGGCACCTTCGAGGAGCCCTGGATGTTCGGAGACGGTCGCATTCTTCCGAACATTGGGCCTATCAAGGCCGACGTCGCGCATCAGGGAAAGAGCCGCGCCTTCGTGCTTTCTGGGATTGAGCAAGCCCCCATTGCCAATGAGTTTGTCGCAAATGTCTTCAGGACACTGGCTCCCGGAGACGTCCAGCTTCTTCCGGTATCAATAGAGGGAGAGTCTGAACGGTACTTCGTCGTCAACGCGACCAAGGCGATTGATTGCATCGACGAGGCACGATGCCGGGAGGTGCATCACTACGACGAGGACGACCATCCCCCTGAATTTGAAGGGGAGTACAACTGGATCTACGGACTGCGAATCGACCCCTCGAAGACCGAGGGCGCTCATGTCTTCAGGCCAAAGAGGTTCAAGACGGCATTCATCGTCTCCGAAGACGTCAAGAACGCGCTCGAAGCGGTCGGAAACCTGGGCGTGTCGTTTGAGCGAGTAACGGGACCCAGTTGAGACCGGGGCGCAGCCACACCGCCCCGCTGCTCGCCTCCCGCTGACGGGCGGACCTGCCCGTGGCCAGCTTCCCCAGGGGAGGCACGCCATGCAGGAGCCGTCACAGCCGAGGAAGCAGTCAGGGCTTCGCGCCCCCGACGCGCCTTCCGTCCCCTGGCACGCGCTCCTCCCGGAGGCCGTGCTGGAACAGCTCTCCAGCACGCAGCAGGGACTGACGGAGGAGGCAGCCCGGGAACGGCTCGCGCGCCATGGCCCCAACGTGATGGAGCGCTCTCGGCCGGACAGCGCGTGGAAGCTCCTGTGGCGGCAGATCGACAGCCCGCTCATCTGGGTCCTCATCGCCTCCGCGGCCCTGGCCATCCTGCTGGGCAAGGTGACCGACGGGCTCGTCGTGGCCGCCGTCGTGGTCCTCAACACCCTCATCGGCTTCGTGCAGGAGTACCGCGCGGGCCGGGCCATCGAGGCCCTGAACCACATGGTGCCGGAGACCGCGCAGGTGCTGCGCGACGGGCACCTGGTGTCGCGGCCGGCGGCGGAGCTCGTCCCTGGCGACGTCGTGCAGCTGGCTTCGGGGGACCGCGTGCCCGCGGACCTGCGCCTGCTGCGCTCCCGCAACTTCCAGGTGGAGGAGGCCGCGCTCACCGGTGAGTCCGTCCCGTCGAGCAAGCACGTCGCGGCCGTGGCCGTGGCCGCGGAGCTGGGGGACCGGGCGAGCCTTGCCTTCGGCGGCACGCTGGTGACGTCCGGCACCTCCACCGCCGTTGTCGTCGCCACCGGCGGCGCCACGGAGCTGGGCCGCATCTCCCATCTCATGGAGCAGGCCGTGGACCTGAGCACGCCGCTCACGCGGGAGCTGGCCCGGCTGGGCCGCATCATCAGCGCGGGCATCGTCGTGCTGTCCGCCGTGCTGCTCGGGGTGGGGATGTTCCGGGGGTATGCCTTCAGCGACGCGGTGCTGGTGGCCATCACCCTGGCGGTGGCCGCCATCCCGGAAGGGCTGCCCGCCATCGTCACCATCGCCCTGGCCATCGGCGTACAGCGCATGGCGCTTCGCCGCGCCGTCATCCGCAAGCTGCCCGCCGTGGAGACCCTGGGCAGCACGACCGTCATCTGCACGGACAAGACGGGCACCCTCACCCGCAACGAGATGACCGTGCAGGCGCTGTGGACCCGGCGCGGGCACTACACGCTCACCGGCGTGGGCCACTCCCCCCTGGGCGAGCTGCTTCACGCGGGACGCGCCCTGGAGGTGCCGCCAGAGGACGTGCGCGCGCTGCTCGTCGCGGGCGTGCTCTGCAACGAGGCCGACCTCCAGCCTCGCGAGGGCCGCTGGGGGATGACCGGCGACCCCACGGAGGGGGCGCTGCTGTTCGCCGCGAAGAAGGCGGACCTGGGCGTGATGGAGGTGCGCGAGCGCAACCCGCGCCTGGACGCCATCCCCTTCGAATCCGAGCACCAGTACATGGCCACGCTCCACGCGGGTGGACCGGAGGGGCGCGAGCTGGTCCTCAAGGGCGCCCCGGAGGTCGTGCTGCGCCGCTGCGGACCGGAGCTGGACCGCGACGCCGTGCTGGTGGAGGTGGAGCGCATGGCGCGGCAGGGCCTGCGCGTGCTCGCCTTCGCGCGCAAGGGCCTGCCCGGGGCGGAGTCCCTGCGGCCCGAGGACGTGGAGGACGGCTTCGCGCTGCTGGGCTTGCAGGGGATGATCGACCCGCCCCGCGAGGAGGCCGTGACCTCCGTGAAGGCCTGCCATGCCGCTGGCATCCGCGTGAAGATGATGACCGGGGACCACCCGGGCACGGCGGAGGCCATTGGCCTTCAGCTGGGACTCCACGCTCCGGGACATCCGGGCCTCACCGGCGCGCACCTGTCCAGCATGAGCGACGCGGAGCTGGCCGTGGCGGTGAAGGACACGAACGTGTTCGCGCGCCTGGCCCCCGAGCACAAGCTGCGGCTGGTGCGCGCGCTCCAGGCGCAGCGGCACGTGGTGGCGATGACGGGCGACGGCGTCAACGACGCACCCGCGCTCAAGCAGGCCAACATCGGCGTGGCCATGGGCATCACCGGCACGGCCGTGTCCCGCGAGGCCGCGGACCTGGTGCTGACGGACGACAACTTCGCCACCATCGTCGCCGCCGTCGAGGAGGGCCGCCGCGTCTACGACAACCTCGTCAAGTCGCTCGCCTTCGTGCTGCCCACCAACCTGGGGCTCGCCCTCATCCTCATGCTGGGGGTGACGTTCTTCCCCTTGCAGGAGGCCGGCGGCGTGCGCGAACCGCTGCTGGCCATGCGCCCCACGCAGCTGTTGTGGATCAACCTGGTGGCCACCGTCACCCTGGCGCTGCCTCTGGCCTTCGAGGCGAAGGAGCGCCACGTCATGCGCCGTCCGCCCCGCGCGCCGGACACGCCCGTCCTGAGCCACTTCGTGGTGATGCGCACCGGGCTCGTCGCGCTGCTGATGGCGGCGGGCGCCATCGGCCTGTTCCTCTGGGAGTACGCGCGCCAGGGCGGCGGCCAGGAGGCCTCCAACGTCCTGGCCCTGGCCGAGGCACGCACCATGGCCGTCAACACCGTGGTCAGCTTTCAAATCTTCTACCTGTGGATGTGCCGCACGCTGACGGGCTCCACGCGCGAGGTGGGCTTCGCGAGCAACCCCACCGTGTTCGTGGGCATCGCCGCGCTGGTGCTGCTCCAGGCCGCGTTCATGTACGTGCCCTTCTTCCAGCGCCTCTTCGGCTCCGCGCCGCTGTCGCTGGGAGACATCGCGCGGTCGGTGCTGGTGGGCGCCTGCGTGCTGCCGGCGGTGGGCCTGGAGAAGTGGCTGCGCTCGCGGCCGCGGCGGCGAGAGGTGGGCCGGAGCGTGAGCGCCACCTGACCCTGGGTCCCGGAGGGACTCACCCGCCGCGGATGTCCAGCCTGCGCAGCAGGGACGCGAAGTCGGAGAGGTGACGGACGGCGGTGAAGCGGGCGCGCACCTGCTCGTGGGCCTGCGTGCCCAGGCGGGCCGACAGGCGGGGTTCCTCCAGGAGCCTTCGCACGGCGGCGGCGAACTCCGGCAGGCAGGTGGGGTCGCGCACGAGCAGGCCCTCCACCTCGTGGTGCACCTGGTCCTGGATGCCGCCCACCGCGCTCGCCACCACGGGCCGGGCCTTCCACATGGCCTCCGTGACGGTGAGCCCGAAGCCCTCCTTCAGGCTCTTCTGCACCACCACGCCCGCATGCCGCTGGAGCGCGTTGACGATGGCGGCGTTCTCCTCCGGGTCCACCATGGGCAGGCAGGCCAGGTGGACGCGCTGGCGCAGGAAGCGCGGCTGCTCGCGCCACGCCGCGACGACGGACTCGAACGTGGCCGCCCCTTCCGGATCATCCGCGACGGACGTCACCGAGGGGCCGGCGAGGACCAGCTCCGCGCGCAGGCAGGGTGACTGCTTCAGGAGCAGCGCGAAGCCCCGCAGCACGCCCACGGGGTCCTTCAGCGGATCCCACCGCGACACCTGCACCACCAGCGGCACGTCCGGCGCGGGCGCGGCCCCCAGCCGCACGATGTCCGCTCCGCGCGACACCCGGGCCGGCACGCCGTCCATCCGGGTGAAGACAGGCGCGGGGGGGTCCGGCGAGCGGCCCACCAGCCCGATGTGGCCCAGGATGGCGCTCGCGACGGCGGGCTCCAGGGGCTGGTTCTTCACCGCGAAGATGTCGATGGAGGGCTGGATGACGACCGCCCGGTCCGCCAGCATCGGCGGCACGTAGGCGGCCCGGGTGAAGACCGCGAGCCTCGCGGCGGCCAGCCCCGGCGCGAGGAAGGCCCACGCCCGCTCCACCTCCTCGTTGGGCACGTCACATCCGATGTGGCAGCGCCACACCACCCCGGCCCCCGCGGCGGCGAGCGCCGGCGCCAGTCCCGCGGTCTGCGGGTCGTGCAGCAGGACCACGTCGCCCGGACGGATGAGGACGAGCAGCTCCTCCGCGTTGTCGCGAAGCACGTCCTCGTAGCAGGCGCGCTCCCGGAGCCCCAGCGGCGAGCCATCTCCCCGGGAGCCGTGCAGCGCGTGGTGCAGCCGCTTGGTGATGTGGAAGAAGCCGGGCGTGCCCCGCATCACCATCCACCGCGTGTCCACGCCCGCCCCTCGGCCGTAGGCGAGCAGCCCGGGCAGCATCTCCGCCACCCCGCCGCCCCGGGCCGTGGAGTTCACGTTCCAGAACGTGCGGCCGCTCATGCCCTCCCGGGCCTGCTCCGCGTGGGACTGGAGTGCCTCCCACTCCGCCGCCGTGAGCCCTGGCCGGAAGCGGTCCAGCGAGCTGGCCTGCACGTGGACCTCGAAGGGCTTGAGCAGGGAGCCCGCCTCGTCCGCGCGGGCGGCCTCCGGGACCTGCTCCAGGGAATTGGTTGCGACGACGCTGTCCATGGCCCTCCCCCTCGGGGTCCCTGCACGCGGAACGTTTGGGGCCGGGACTCGCGGGCGCAAGGCTTGGGGGCAGCGGCGTGCGGGCACGCGCGGGGCCCTCCTCCCGCCAGCGGCGGCCTGCGGTCCGGATGCGCCGGGCCCAGCTTCGAAGGAGAGGAGCCCCGACCATGGACCCGTCCCTCCACCCGGAGCCGCCTGCCCAGGCACCGGAAGCGCAACCGGCACCGCCCTCCTCCATCCTCTGGTTCGACGCCCTGTCCCGGGAGGACGTGGCCCAGGCCGGAGGCAAGGGCGCCAATCTGGGCGAGCTGACCCGCGCCGGACTGCCCGTGCCTCCCGGCTTCGTCATCACCGCCACCGCCTTCCATCACGCCATGGAGGCCGCGCGCCCCCGGCTGCGAGAGCTGTGGAAGCGCGTCGACCCGGACGACCCCCGCTCGCTCGCCGAGCTCACGGAGGCCCTGCGCGGCGTGGTGCTCCAGGCCCCGCTGCCGGACTGGCTGCGCATCGACATCCTCGCCGCGTACCACCAGCTGCGGGAGTGCACCGCCGTGGCGGTGCGCTCGTCCGCCACCGCGGAGGACACCGCCACCACGTCGTTCGCGGGCATGCACGAGTCGTTCACCAACGTGGCGGGCGACGATGCGCTCATCGACCGGGTGCGGGCGTGCTGGGCGTCCGCCTATGGCGAGCGCGTGGTGGCCTACCGCAAGGCACAAGGGCTCACGGAGGAGCCGGAGATCGCCGTGGTGGTGCAGGCCATGGTGGACTCGGCGCGCGCGGGCGTCATGTTCACGATAGACCCCGCCAGCGGCAATCCCCGGCACGTCGTCATCGAGGGCGCGTTCGGCCTGGGGGAGGTCGTCGTGGGCGGACAGGTGGAGCCGGACACCTACGTCGTGGACCGCCTGGGCCCGCGCCTGCTGGAAGCGCGCGTGGGCGAGAAGGCCTTCCGGTGGGTCCGCGACGGCGTGGGCCGTGAGAAGCGCGAGGACCTCACGCCCGAGCAGGCCCACGCGCGGGTGCTCACGGACGTGGAGGTGCTGGAGCTGACGCGCCTGGGGCTGCGCGTGGAGCGGCACTACGGCGAGCCCCAGGACATCGAGTGGGCGGAGCAGGAGGGCCGCTTCTACCTGGTCCAGTCGCGCCCGGTGACGACCGCGGTGGGCGGCCCGGAACACCCTGTCCCATCCGACGAATCCGCCGGGCCCGCGGGACGCACGCTCGTGGCCGGCCTGGGCGCGTCCCCCGGCATCGCGTCCGGCCGCGTGCGCGTGCTGCGCGAGGCCCGGGAGGGTTCGCGGCTGGAAGGCGGTGAAATCCTCGTGGCGCCCATGACCTCTCCGGACTGGGTGCCCACGCTGCGGCGCGCGGCGGCGGTCATCACCGACAGCGGCGGCATGACGTGCCACGCGGCCATCGTCAGCCGGGAGCTGCGCAAGCCCTGCGTGGTGGGCACGCGCACCGCCACGAAGGTCCTGCGCGATGGCGAGGAGGTCACCGTGGACGGCGCCACCGGCACCGTGCGCGAAGGGCGTGCCCAGGAGGTGCCCTCCTCCACCGCGGCGGCGGCCACGCCCTCCCTCCAACCGCGGGAGGCCCTGGGGCCGGAGGCGCTGGGCACCCGGCTCTACGTGAACCTGGCCCTGCCAGGCCAGGCCCAGGAGGCGGCGGCGCTCCCGGTGGACGGCGTGGGCCTGCTGCGCGCGGAGTTCATGCTCACGGAAGCCCTGGGCGGCGTGCACCCGCGCAAGCTCATCGCCGAGGGCCGGGGCCGCGAGTTCGTGGAGCGGATGTCCGGCGCGCTCCTCACCATCACCCGCGCCTTCCGGGGCCGCCCGGTCGTGTACCGCACCACGGACTTCCGCACGAACGAGTTCCGGGGACTGGAGGGCGGGAGCGACTTCGAGGCCACCGAGGCCAACCCGATGATTGGCTTCCGGGGCTGCTACCGCTACCTGCGCGAGCCCGAGGTGTTCCAGCTGGAGCTGGAGGTCCTCGCCCGCGTGCGCGAGGAGACGCCCAACCTCCACCTGATGATTCCCTTCGTGCGCACGGCGTGGGAGCTGGAGGCGTGCCTGGAGGCCGTGGAGAAGAGCCCGCTGGGACGCCAGCGCGGGCTGGAGCGCTGGGTGATGGCGGAGGTGCCCTCCGTCGTCTACCGCATCCCCGAGTACGCGCGCATGGGCATCACCGGCGTGTCCATCGGCTCCAATGACCTGACCCAGCTGATGCTGGGCGTGGACCGGGACTCGGAGCTGTGCGCGGAGCTCTTCGACGAGGAGGACGCGGCGGTGCTGGACGCCATCGTCCGCATCATCCAGGCCAGCCGCGCGGCGGGCATCACATCGTCCCTCTGCGGCCAGGCGCCCTCGAACCGTCCGGCGTTCGCGGAGCACCTGGTGCGCGCGGGCATCACGTCCCTGTCCGTGGATCCAGGGGCCGTCGGCGCCACCCGGGCGGTCGTCGCGGCGGCGGAGCGGCGGCTGCTCCTGGAGTCCGCCCTGCGGAGGTAGCGCGGCGTCAGACGTGCGCGCCGGTTCGAGCTCCTGCGGACCACACGGCTGGGAGCGTGAAGAAGAACGTGCTCCCCATGCCGGGCGTGGTCTCCACGCCCACCTGCCCGCCGTGGGCCGTCACCAGCCCCTTCACGATGGTGAGCCCCAGCCCCGCGCCCTCCTTTCGCTTCGGCCCCGCCTGCCAGAAGCGCTCGAAGATGTGCGGCAGGTCCTCCGCGGGAATGCCGGGGCCCGTGTCGTGCACCAGGAAGCGGACCTGTCCCGCCTCTGGCTGGACGCGCACGGCGATGCAGCCGCCTTCGGGCGTGAACTTGAACGCGTTGCCCAGGAGGTTGGCCAGGATTTGCGGCACGCGCTCCCGGTCCGCCAGGACGCAGGGCAGGTCCTCCGGCACGTGGGACACCAGTTGGAGGGACTTCGCCTCCGCGAGCGCGCGGTGCTGCTCCACGACCTCCTGGACGAGCGACGTCACCGACAGGGGCTCCCGCTCCACCGACAGGACGCCCCCTTCCAACCGCGCCACGTCCAGCAGGTCCTGGATGAGCCGGTTCGCCCGGTGGACGGACCGCTGGAGCATGTCCAGGTGCCGCCGGGTGCCATCCCCGGGAGGCAGCGTCTTCTCCAGCCTTCCGGCGCTGAGCTGGATGACATTGAGCGGGGCGCGCAGGTCGTGGGCCACGATGCGCAGGACCTCGTCGCGCATGCGGCTTGCCTGTTCGGACCGCTCGAACAGGCGGGCGTTGTCCAGGGCGAGCGCCGCGCGGCGGGCCAGCTCCTCGGCCAGGGCGAGATCCCGGGGCCCGTAGCAGCGTCCGGAGCCATACGTCGCGAGGATGAGGGCCCCCAGGTTGCGCTCCCGGCTGCGCAGCGGCACGACGATGACCGACCGGAGCCCCAGCAGGCGAAGCTGTTCCAGGTGCCCGGCGTCCACCGCGGCCGTTTCGAGCACCTCCGGTGGGACCACCGGCAGCAGCACCGGCTCGCCCGTGCGCAACACGAAGGCGACGATGCCCGCCGGGGGAAAGGGGTTCGGCCCGTACGCCGTGGTCAGCGTCTTCAGCCGCGCCGCCGTCCCTGGATCCTGGGCCGCGCTCTCCACCTGCTGGAGGCGTCCGTTCCCGTCCAGGCTGGCCGCCACGCACCCGTCCGCCAGCGCCGGCACGGCGAGCGTCGCCACCGTGGCCAGCGTCGTCCGGGACTCCAGCGACGCCGCGAGCCGCGGGCCCACGTCCGCCAGGAAGCGCGACGCCTGCTCCAGCTCCTCCCGCTCCGTGATGTCCTGCATCTGCGAGATGAAGTGCACCGGCCTTCCCCGCGCGTCGCGCACCACCGTGCCCCACACGATGAGGGCGATGCGCCGGCCGTCCTTGCGGACGTAGTGCTTCTCCCGCTGGAACGAGTCGATTTCGCCACGGCACATCCGCGCGGCGTTCTCCTGGTCCACCGACAGGTCCTCCGGCACGGTGAGGTCCTGGAACGACCGGTTGAGCAACTCCTCGCGCGAGTAGCCGACGAGCGCGCAGAGCGCCGCGTTGACATGGAGGAAGCGGCCCTGCAGGTCCACCAGCGCCATGCCGGTGGGCGCGCCGTCGAAGGAGGTCCGGAAGCGCTCCTCGCTCAGGCGCAGCACGTCCTCCGCCCAGCGCCGGTTCGACTCCAGTCGCGTGAGGGCGTTCGCGTTCCAGAGGGACACGGCGAGGAAGCTCAACATGGTCGCGAGCACGAAGAGCGTGGTGCCCGCGGTGGTGCCGTAGAGCCCCAGCCGCTCTCCCAGGAGCCGGACGGCGCCCGTCGTGGGCACGACGAGCAGGGCCGCGAGCAGCAGCCTCCGCGCCGAGTGGCCGCCCAGGTCGTCCCGCAGCAGCGCGCGCATCAGCCCCCGCTCCGGATGGACGGACAGGATGCCGACCGACAGCAGCAGCAGGGCCAGCGACAGGGGAAGCCCCAGGGGCGTGTCGGTTCCTTGCGCCGCGCGCAGCGGCGCCAGCCCGAGCCGGTGCTCCTCGTACAGCCCTCCAATGAGGCCCCACGCGGAGAGCAGCAACGCGACCGAGGCCAGCCACCGCGCGGGATGCCACCCCTGATGCGTGCGCACATGCAGCATCCCGAGCGACAGCCCCGTGAGCAGCAGGCCCGCCGCGCTTCCCGTGACGTGCCGGGTGAGCCCCGCGACGCCCAGGAGGAAGGTCACCATCGCCAGGCCCCACCCCACCGCGCGGCGCCATCCGTGCGCCGCCCCGGCGTGCAGCAGCCAGAGCGCGCCCCCCGCCGCCATGAGCCCCCAGGCGTCGACGGGTGAGGGAAGGCCCTCTTCGTTCGCGACAGGCGCCCGAAAGGCCAGGCCCCAGCCGCCCAGCATGAGCGCGCCCACCAGGATCGCGAACAGGCTCGCCACGGGCACGGCCATCGCGAGCACGCGCGCAAGCCGCGGCGGTCCCCCTGGACGGGCGCGCGCAACGTCCAGGGGCCAGGGCAAGCGGCTGACCGGAACAGGGATTCGCATGGCACCCTGGAGAGAACCTGGGGTCCGGCGCGGGGCCCGGCAATGCGTCCTGCCGCATCGGGCGGAGGGAAATCCCAAGCGGCCCGGCGCGCGCAACGCCTCCTCCCTTCCTCCAGGCCGGGTGGCGTTCCGCGGTGACTACGTTCAAGGCAAGGGGGGAAGCCCGACATGAACATCGCGTGCACCACCAACTTCTCGGACGCCTCCCGGCGCACGGGCGACACGGCGGCCCTGCTCGCACGGCGGCTGAACGCCTCGCTGCTCCTGGTGCATGCGGTGCCGGGCAACGTGGCGCGGACCTTCGGTGCGCGCGCCAGCGAGGCCGTGGAGGGCGCGCTCCAGGAAGAAGCGCGGCGGCTGGAGTCCCTGTCCGGTGTGAGCGTGGAGCCCGTCGTGCGGACCGGAGAGGTGGAGAAGGCCTTGAGCGCGCTGGTGACGGAGCGCGACCTGAAGCTGGTGATGTCCGCGGCGCCTCGCGAGGAGACGCCCTTCCTGGGCCTGGGCGGCACGGTCGACCGCATGGCGCAGGCGCTGACCGTGCCCTTCCTGGTGGTCCGCGAAAGCGAGGCGCTGGAGGCGTGGGCACGCGGCGAGCGCCCCCTGCGGGTGATGGTGGGCCTGGACCGCTCGCGCCCCTACGAGGTCGCGCGGGACTGGGTGAAGGCGCTCTCCCGCTTCGGGCCGCTGGAGGTGGTGGGCGGCCGCATCTTCTGGGTCTCCGAGGAGGCGAAGCGGCTGGGGCTGGTGCACCCGCGCAGCTACAAGGACGTGTCGCTGGACCTGCGGGAGGTGCTGGAGCGGGAGGCGGATTCGCTGCTGGAGCCGCTGCGCATGCCCGGCGTGACGGTGCGAGCGCGTCTGGAGCCGGGGCTGGGCCGCGTCGCGGACCACCTGGTTGCGCTGGCGGAAGAGGAGCACGTGGACGTGCTGGTGGTGGGCACGCACCACCGCAAGGCGCTCGCGAGGCTGTGGAGCGTGTCGCAGCACGCGCGGCGGCTGGCCTCCATGTCCGTGGTGAGCGTGCCGGTGCTCACCGCCGAGCAGGGCTCGGTGAAGGAGCCGCCCCAGGTGCGCGCGGTGCTGGCCACCACGGACTTCACGGAGCCGGGGGACCGCGCCGTCGCCTATGCCTTCGCGCTCACGCCGCCTGGAGGCACCGTGCACCTCTTGCACGTGGAGCCCGCGGACGCGTCACCCGAGGCCGTCCAGGCCGCCCGCCGCCAGCTGGAACTTCGCGTGCCCGAGACGGAGCAGGAGGGGCGGCACAAGGTGGAGCTGTCCGTGCTGAAGGGCGATGACGTGGCGGGAGTCATCACCCAGGCCGCGGAGCGCTACTGCGTGGACCTGCTGTGCCTGGGCACGCACGGCCGCACGGGCGTGAGCCGCGCGGTGCTGGGCTCGGTGGCGCAGCAGGTGATGGCCCGCAGCGACCGCCCCGCGGTGACGGTGCGCATGCCGCGCGCCTGAAGACAGACGAGGTGAGCCATGAAGGCGACCGTGTTCCAAGGCAGCCAGAAGGTGGGCGTGGAGGAGGTGGAGCGGCCCAGGGCGGGCGCGGGCGAGGCCATCGTCCGGGTGACGCTCACCACCATCTGCGGCACCGACGTGCACATCCTGCGCGGCGAGTACCCGGTGAAGCCCGGCCTCACCGTGGGCCATGAGATGGTGGGCGTCATCGACGAGCTGGGCCCGGGCGTGACGGGCTACCAGGTGGGGCAGCGCGTGCTGGTGGGCGCCATCACGCCGTGCGGCCAGTGCCGGGGCTGCCTCTCCGGGCACGCGTCCCAGTGCGGCCACGGCGAGGGCCTGGAGGCCATGGGTGGCTGGCGGCTGGGCAACACGATGAACGGCGTGCAGGCGGAGTACGTGCGCGTGCCCTTCGCGCAGGCGAACCTGGCGCCCATTCCAGACGAGCTGAAGGACGAACAGGTGCTGCTCCTGGCGGACATCGCGTCCACGGGCTTCAGCGGCGCGGAGTCCGGCGGCGTGAGGATTGGGGACGCAGTGGTGGTGTTCGCGCAGGGGCCCATCGGCCTGTGCGCCACCGTGGGGGCGCGGCTCATGGGCGCGTCGCTCGTCATTGGCGTGGACGGGGACGAGGCGCGTCTGGCCATGGCGCGCAAGCTGGGCGCGGACGTGGTGCTCGACTTCCGGAACCAGGACGTGGTGGCGGAGGTGAAGCGGCTCACCGGCGGCGGCGCGGACGTGGCCATCGAGGCGCTGGGCACGCAGCAGACCTTCGAGAGCGCGCTGCGCACGCTCAACCCGGGCGGCACGCTGTCCAGCCTGGGCGTGTACTCCGGGAAGCTGCAGCTGCCCTACGACGCCTTCGCGGCGGGGCTGGGGGACCACCGCATCGTCACCACGCTCTGCCCGGGCGGCAAGGAGCGCATGCGGCGCCTGATGGAGGTGGTGCGCGCGAAGCGCGTGGACCTGACGCCGCTCTTCACGCACCGCTTCCAGCTCAAGGACATCCGCGAAGCGTATGAGCTGTTCAGCCAGCGCAAGGACGGCGTGCTCAAGGTCGCCATCCGGCCTTGAGCACGCCGCTGGGTGCTACCGCGGCGCGAACGTGCCGTCGTCGACGGCACCGTAGATGGTTGGCGACGGACCGGCCGAGAAGATCGCGAGCCCGGTGAAGGGAACGGACTGCAACAGCGGATAGCCCTCCGCGTCCACGCCCAAGACGAGATTCTGGGGATCCAGCTCGAAGCGGACGTTCTGCTCCATGTTCTCCAGGCGGATCGACCCGATGAGCTCGGCGTACGAGGGGTACGACTCCATCAGGAAGTTCATCGTCCGGCCCTGGAGGGGGGCGACGAACCGCTGCAGCACCGCCGCCGGAACCGGGCCTCCCAGCTGGACGGTCACGGGCGAGGTCTGGACCTGGGCCTGCTTGCGGCCGTACTCGGCCGACCGCGTGACCGTCGCGGACTCGAAGCTGATGACGAAGGAAATGCTCTTCTCGCCCAGCTCGGCGAAGACGTCCTGGGGATCGCTGGGAACGGGCTGGTAGCGGGGCTCGAAGTCAATGGTTCCGGAAATCCAACCCCCGGTGTCCACGCCGATGCCCACGTTCGCGGTGCCATCCTCCGGCACCTTGAACAGGAAGCGCACCGGGCGCGTCTCGCCCTCGCCCAGGGTGAACGACATGGGGTTCGGCGACACCAGCGTGACAGGCACCGTGACGCCCGGCGCGTCCGTGCGCTCCACGTGCCATTCACCGTTCATCTGGATGGTGTACGTCCCCGCCATGAGCGGCAGGCTCACGGACTCCGCGGACGTATCCGTGATGGTCGCGTTCTGCGGTCCCGTGATGGCGAACGTCGCGCCCACCAGCTTGTAGCTGCGCCCCGCCGACGTCGACACCAGCGGCAGCTCCAGCAGCCCCTCGCCGTCGCGAATCACCGGCGTGGACGTCTCAGAAACCTCACCACACGCGACCGCCAGCAACGCGAGCGCGCCCACGAACCACTTCAGCATTTGCATGGACTTCCCCCTCAGGAAGACGCCGACGATAGGATTTCGAACATTGCACGGTCAAGACAGACGGACCCACACGCGCAATCACAGCCACACCCGATCGGCGCGTGCATCCTACGAATCATGAGCGACACCCCTGACCTCAAGACCGCCGACCTCTGTGACGCCCACTCGGGAACTCCGCAATTCCAGGTCGCCGAGCCTGGATTTCTGGACTACGGCGGGCGCCTGAGTTTCTTCGGACCCATCAGCACCGTGCGCGCGCCAGAGGACAACTCGCTCGTGCGCAAGGCATTGGAAGAACCCGGCCAGGGCCGCGTGCTGGTGGTGGATGGCGGAGGCAGCCGCCGCTGCGCGCTGGTGGGTGACGTGCTCGCGGCCCTGGGGCAGAAGAACGGCTGGGCGGGCGTGGTGGTCAACGGCTGCATCCGCGACGCGGAGGAGGTCGGCCGCACCGACATCGGCGTGAAGGCGCTGGGCACCCACCCGCTCAAGAGCAGCAAGCGCAACGAGGGCCAGCGCGACGTGGAGGTGCGCTTCGCGGGCGTCACCTTCGTCCCCGGCCACCACCTCTACGCGGACGCGGACGGCATCGTCACTTCGCAGCAGGCGCTGCGCTGACCTTCGCCTTCCCCCCCCCGGGCCACACGGAGCGCAGCGTCCCCGCGATGGTGCGCAGCGCTTCGGCCCGGGGATGCCCCGGGCGCCACGCCAGCGCGAGCGTCCGGCCCGGCCCCGGTGGCGCGAAGGGCCGCACCACCAGCTGCCCCCGGCGGTTCTCCATGGGCACCGCCAGCTGGGGCAACAGCGTGACGCTGCCCACCGCCATCACCATCTGCGCGAGCGTCGTCAGGCTGGTGGCGCGGAAGTCCACCTCGCGCGCCCCCACGCGCGTGCACAGCGCCAGGGTCTGGCTGCGGAAGCAGTGCCCGTCCTCCAGCAGCAACACGTCCTCCTCATCCAGGTCGCGCAGCTGCACCTGCTTCTTCTTCTCCAGCGGATGCCCCGGCGGCACCGCCACGACGAAGGGGTCCTCCGCGATGACCGCGTGCTCCACCTGGCGCCCCAGCTCCGCGTCCACCGCCAGCAGCGCCGCGTCCAGCCGGCCCTCGTCCATGTCGCGCATCAGCAGCGCCGTCTTCTCCTCGCGCAGCCGCAGCTGGAGCTTCGGGTAGTGCTTCACCAGCGCGGGCACCACCTCCGGCAGCACATAGGGCGCCACCGTGGGGATGGCCCCCAGGTGCAGCGGCCCCGCGAATGGGTCACCCATCCGCGCCGCCGCCTTGAGGATGTCCTCCGCCTCCGTGAGCACCCGCCTCGCCCGCGCCACCAGCTCCGTGCCCTGCGGCGTGAGCATCACGCGGCGCGCGTCCCGCTCGAACACCTTCACGCCGAGCACCGACTCCAGCTGTTGAATCTGCGCGCTCAGGGCGGGCTGGGAGACGTGGCACCGCTCGGCCGCCCGCCGGAAGCCGAGGGTGTCCGCCACCGCCACCAGGTACTCCAACTGCCGCAGGGTGATGTCGTTCAAAGAGGCCATGGTCCGTCCTGGAAGCCTGGAACCGATAGGCCCTGCCTATCACTCCCATCCAAACGATGTCTTGGCCCAATCAGCGGGACCTCTCTACCTTTCCCCCGTCGAAGTGCCCCGAAGGCCTCACGCAAAGGAAAGCGTCCATGTCCCCGCGTCCCACCCTGACCACCGAAGCCGGCGCGCCGGTCTCCGACAACCAGCACTCGCAGACGGCCGGGCCCAACGGTCCGGTGCTGCTGCAGGACCACCACCTGCTGGAGAAGCTGGCCCGCTTCAACCGCGAGCGCATCCCGGAGCGCGTGGTGCACGCGGTGGGCTCCGGCGCCTACGGCACGTTCGAAGTGACGCAGGACCTCACCCGCTTCACGCGCATGAAGGTCTTCAGCGCGGTGGGCAAGAAGACGGAGGCCTTCCTGCGCTTCTCCACCGTGGCGGGCTCCAAGGGCGCGCCGGACACCGCCCGCGACCCGCGCGGCTTCGCGGTGCGCCTCTACACGGAGGACGGCAACTGGGACCTCGTGGGCAACAACACGCCGGTGTTCTTCCTGCGGGACGGCATCAAGTTCCCGGACTTCATCCACTCCCAGAAGTACGACCCGTACACGAACTGCCAGGAGCCGGACAACGTCTGGGACTTCTTCGCCTACTCACCGGAGGCCACGCACCAGTTCACCTGGCTCTTCGGCGACCGGGGCATCCCCGCGACGCTGCGGCACATGGATGGCTTTGGCTCGCACACCTTCCAGTGGGTGAACGCGACGGGCGAGCGCTTCTGGGTGAAGTTCCACTTCAAGACGGACCAGGGCATCCGCACGCTCACCACGCCGGAGGCGGAGGCGCTGGGCGGCAAGGACCCGCAGCACCACCAGCGCGACCTGTACCAGGCCATCGACCGGGGCGAGTTCCCCTCGTGGACGCTCAAGGTGCAGGTGATGCCGGAGGCGGACGCGGCCAACTACCGCTTCAACCCGTTCGACCTGACCAAGGTGTGGCCCTACCAGGACTACCCGCTGATGGAGGTGGGCCGGCTCACGCTGAACCGCAACCCGGAGAACTTCTTCGCGGAGGTGGAGCAGGCGGCGTTGGATCCGTCGCACTTCGTGCCCGGCATCGGCCCGTCCCCGGACCGGATGCTCCAGGCGCGCCTGTTCGCCTACGGCGACGCGCACCGCTACCGGCTGGGCATCAACAGCACGCAGCTGCCGGTGAACTCGCCCAAGGGCGTGAAGGGCGGCGCGCGCAACTACGGCCGTGACGGCGCCATGCGCTTCGACGGCAACGGCGGACGCGGCCCCAACTACGAGCCCAACAGCTTCAACGGCCCCGCGCAGACGGACGAGTCCCCGGGCACGGGCTACGCGGTGAGCGGCATGACGGGCACCTTCGTCCACGGCAAGCACGCCGAGGACACCGATTACGTCCAGGCCGGCGCCCTCTACCGGCTGATGGACGAGGCGGCGAAGGCGCGGCTGGTGGAGAACATCTCCGGCAGCCTGGCGCAGGTGAGTCGGGAGGACATCATCACCCGGGCCATCGCCCACTTCCGCGCGGCGGATGAGGAGTATGGTTCGCGTATCGCCGTCGCCGTCCAGCAGAAGCGCCACGCTCGCTAGGAAGGAACACCGACCATGAGCCCCCCGAACGACCCGAAGAATGCCTCCCCGTCCGCCGAGGACGCCGCCGTGCTGGACTTCGTGCGGAGCGCCTTCGCGCTGGTCCGCTCGGGGGACGCCGGCAAGCTGCGCGAGCTGCTCGACGCCGGACTTCCCGTCAGCGTTCGCAACGAGCGGGGCGACTCCCTGCTGATGCTGGCCAGCTACCACGGCCACGTGGACGCGACGCGCCTGCTGCTGGAGCGCGGAGCGGATCCGGAGCAGCCCAACGACGCCGGCCAGACGCCCCTGGCCGGCGCGGCCTTCAAGGGCAACGAGGCCATCGCCACGGTGCTCCTGGACGCGGGCGCGGACGTGGACGGCGCGGGCCCGGACGGCCGCACGCCGCTGATGTTCGCGGCCATGTTCGACAAGCTGGAGATGATGGAGCTGCTCATCCAGCGCGGCGCGGACCACAGGGCCCGGGACGCGGACAAGCGCACCGCGCTGGACTACGCGCGCTCCATGGGCGCGCAGCGCGCGGCCGCCCGGCTGGATCCGAAGCCCTGAGCTATGCGTTCGTGTGGCCCCAGGCGTTCTCGGACGGCCTTCCCCGGCCGTCCCCGCCCCGGGCCGTCGTCTCCTCCCTCAGCGAGTTGACGGCCTCCACGATGTGCTCCGCGTCGATGCCCGCGGCGTTCAGCAGCTCCGCGGGCTTGCCGGAGCCAGGCATCTTCGTCACCGCGAGCCGCACCACGGTGGGCAGCTGCTCTCGCACACCGGTGAAGGCCTCCAGCACCGCGTCCGCGAGGCCCCCTTCCGCCCAGTGGTCCTCCACCACGATGAGCCGCCCCAGCGTCTCGCGCGCGGCCTTGCGCAGCGTCTTCGCGTCCACCGGCTTCACCGAGTACAGGTCGATGACGCGCACCGCGATGCCGTCCTTCTTCAGCGCTTCGTGGGCCTTGAGCGCTTCGTGCAGCGTGATGCCGGCGGCCACCACCGTCGCCACGTCCTCGTCGGACTGGCGCACCACCTTGCTGCCGCCAATGGGGAAGTCCTCCGTCGCGGGGTAGAGCACCGGCGTCTTCTCACGCGTGCTGCGCAGGTAGGTGATGCCCTGGCGGTCCAGCACCTGCGCCAGCAGCTTCGCGGTCTGGTTCGCGTCGCTCGGGTAGAGCACCGTGCTGCCGCCCACCGCGCGCATCATCGCCAGGTCCTCCAGCGCCATCTGCGACGGGCCGTCCTCGCCAATGGACACGCCCGCGTGGCTGCCGCACAGGTGCACCGTGGCGTTGGAGATGGCCGCCATGCGCACCTGATCATAGGCGCGCGACAGGAAGGCCGCGAAGGTGCTGACGAAGGCCTTCTTGCCCAGCACCGCCATGCCCACCGCGCTGGACACCATGTTCTGCTCCGCGATGAACATCTCGAAGTAGCGCTTCGGGTGCGCCTTCTGGAACTCGTTCGAGTACGTGGAGTTGGACACCTCCGCGTCCAGCGCCACCACGTCCGGCCGGGCGTTGCCCAGCGCCAGGAGCGCGTCGCCATACGCCTTGCGCGTGGCCTCCTTCTGGCCCACTTCGTACGTGGGCAACTGCAACGGCGAGGCCTTGTCCTGGACGGTGGCCTTCAGCGCCTCCGGCTTCTTCACCTGGACGCGGACGTCGCGCTCCCCGCCCAGCTCGCGGATGGCGTCCTTCGCCTTGTCCTCCGGCAGCGGCTTGCCGTGCCAGCCGTCATGGTTGGCGATGAGCGTGGAGCCGTGCCCCTTCTCCGTCTTGCAGATGAGGCAGGTGGGCTGGCCCTTCTTCGCCTGCGCTTCGGCGAAGGCCCGGTCGATGGCGTCCAGGTCATGGCCATCCAGCGTGACGGCGTTCCACCCGAAGGCGCGGACGCGGGCCGCGTAGGCCTCCAGGTTCCAGCCCAGCTCCGTCTCACGGCTCTGTCCCAGCCGGTTCACGTCGATGATGGCGCACAGGTTGTCGAGCCCATAGTGGCCGGCCTTGTCGAACGCCTCCCACACGGAGCCCTCCGCCGTCTCGCTGTCGCCCATGAGCACGTAGGTGCGGAAGGGCAGCCCGTCCATCCTCGCGCCAAGGGCCATGCCCACGCCCACGGCCAGGCCCTGCCCGAGCGAGCCGGTGGCCACGTCCACGAGCGGCAGCACGTGCGGGTTCGGGTGCCCCTCCAGCCGGCTGCCGAACTTGCGCAGGCTGAGCAATTCCCGGTCGTCGATGGCGCCCGCCGCCTTGAAGGCGGAGTAGAGGACCGGACAGGCGTGGCCCTTGGAGAGCACGAAGCGGTCGTTGTTGGGGGCCTTCGGCTGTTGGAAGTCGAAGCGCAGGTACTTCTGGAACAGCACGGCCATGATGTCCGCCGCGGACATGGACGAACTGGGGTGGCCCGAGCCCGCCGCCGTGGTGCAGCGGATGCTGTCGATGCGCAGCTGCGCCGCGAGGTCCGCCAAGGTGTCCGCCATCGTTTCGCTCCCGGGTTGGGGGGCCAGGGGTGTGCCCCCGCTACTGTGTTGACTGCCCCGGCCTGCGAGAAGCGTTGCCCCCCGCCGGCCCTGTTCGCAGGCAGAATCCGCGAGTGCCTGCCCGCCCGGCCGGACGTGGGCGCCAGGGCATGCGCAAATTGAAGAAACGCCATCCGGGAGCCTCGTGCCCCCGCCGGGAGAATCCATGAATCCGCTGCGACAGCTCGCCGAGTTCGGCCAATCCGTCTGGGTGGACAACCTCCAGCGCAGCTACATCACCAAGGGCACGCTGAAGAAGCTCATCGAGGAGGACGGGCTCAAGGGGCTCACCTCCAACCCGACCATCTTCCAGAAGGCCGTGTCGGGCAGCGACGACTACCAGGACCTCTTCGACGCGGCGAAGGGCCAGGGCCTCTCCGGCAACGACCTCTACGAGCAGCTCGCCGTGCGCGACGTGCAGGGCGCCGCGGACCTCCTCAAGCCGGTGTACGACGCGACGAAGGGCCAGGACGGCTACGCGTCCCTGGAGGTGTCCCCGCGCCTGGCGCTGGACACGAACGGCACGCTGGAGGAGGCGCGGCGGCTGTGGAAGACGCTGTCGCGGCCCAACGTGATGATCAAGGTCCCGGGCACGCTGCCGGGCCTGCCGGCCTTCGAGCAGCTCACCGCCGAGGGCATCAACGTCAACGTGACGCTGCTCTTCAGCCAGGAGCGCTACAAGCAGATCGCCGAGGCCTACGTCTCCGGCCTGGAGAAGCTCGCCGCGTCCGGCGGGGACGTGAGCCGCGTGGCGAGCGTGGCGTCGTTCTTCATCAGCCGCATCGACGCCATCGTGGACAAGGAGATTGAAAAGAAGCTGAAGGCGGGCGCCACGCCGGAGCAGCAGAAGGCGCTGGAGGGGCTGAGCGGCAAGGTGGCCATCGCCAACGCGAAGCTCGCCTACCGCACCTTCAAGGAGGTCTTCGGTAGCGCGCGCTGGAAGGCGCTCGCGGCGAAGGGCGCCAAGGTGCAGCGCGTGCTCTGGGCGAGCACCAGCACCAAGAGCCCGAAGCTGCGCGACGTGCTCTACGTGGAGGAGCTCATCGGCCGCGACACGGTGAACACCATGCCGCCCGCCACCATCGACGCGTTCCGGGACCACGGCAAGGTGCGCCCCAGCCTGGAGGAGGACCTGCCGGCGGCGGAGGCGACGATGCGCCAGCTGGAGGCGGCCGGCATCTCCATGAAGACCGTCACGGACGAGCTGGCCACCGACGGCATCCGCCTGTTCTCCGAGTCCTTCGACCAGCTGCTCTCCGCGGTGGGAGAGAAGCTCAAGAAGACCTAGCGCGGAAGGCCCGGCCCCGGAGGCGGGTGGAGACACTCCCACCTCCTCCCGGGACGCATTGGAAGGCAATGCCTTGCACCCCACCCTTCCGGCCGTTTCGAGCCGGAAGGAGCAAGCATGCGTGTCAGCAATTGGGGGGCCCTGCTCGGGCTGGGGCTGGCGATGGCGGGGTGTGGGGCTGTCCCGGAGGAGGACGCCGCCCTCCCCGCCGCGGTCGTGGAGGACGCGCGGCAGGTGGAGGCGCAGGCGTGTCCCCCCGGCGTGGCGGCGCGGGTGAAGGTCGTCATCCCTCCCACCGCCGGCATCAGCAGCGAGGTGACGTCGCTCGCGGACGTGCAGGGCACGCTCTACCTCACCACCAACCTCACCGACGGCAGCGCGACGCTGTGGCGCAGCAACGGCACGGACGCGGGCACGGTCCCGGTGCGGGAGTTCCCGGCGGTGCCGCTGGGCATCCCCCGCATTGGGAACCTGGTCGCGGTGGGCAGCCAGGTCTTCTTCCTGCTCAACAACCTGGACACCGGCACGGAGCTCTGGGTCAGCGACGGGACGACCGCCGGCACCCACCTGGTGAGGGACCTCACGCCGGGACCCACTGGCTCCGCGCTGCTCCACCTCACGGAGGTGGGCGGCCGGCTGGTGTTCTTCCGGCAGACGCAGCCGACGCCGACGGAGCCCTCTCGCACGGAGCTGTGGCGCTCGGACGGGACGGCCCCGGGCACGGTGCGGGTGAGGGACTTCGGGGCGAACTCGGGGCTGAGCTTCAGCACGTTGAAGGTCGGCGACAGGCTGCTCTTCTTCTTCGGGCAGAGCACAGGGACCACGCTGTGGCGCACCGACGGCACGACGGGGGGCACGGTGTCCGTGAGGCGGCTGGACGCGGGCCTCACCTTCATCCTCGACGTGGGCTACTCGGGAGCGCAGGGGCTGTTCCTGCTGATGGACGGCCCGAACTACGAGGTATGGCGGACGAATGGCACGGAAGCCGGCACCGCCCGGCTGGACTCCTTCGGCCGGTACACGCGGCTGCTCGGGGCGCTGGGCACCTACGTCTACGTGTGGTCCGTGGACTCAGCCACGCAGCGGCTGCGCATCGACCGGCTGTTGTTGAGCGGCGGGGGCAAGGCGCTCGTCACCACGCTGCCCAATCCCTACTCGAACGACCCATCCACGTCGCCCTACGTGCAGATGTCGACCGTGTCGGCCAACGAGCTCTACTTCTCCATGGCCATCGCTGGCGAAGGGCCCGTTCCGCTGGACGTCTCGTTGTGGGTGACGAACGGCACGGCGGCGGGGACGCGCGACCTCTTCCGCCAGCTCATCCGCAGTGACGAGCACGTCTCACCTGTCTTCGCCACTGGAACGGGCCGGGTCCTCTTCAGCGGTTCGCTGACGCCCGGAGCCGCCCAGCCCTGGTTCACCCGGGGCACCGTGGGCACGACGGGGCAGCTGGCGACGGGGGTCGCCACGCCGGAAGGCTTCACCCGCTCCGGAACCCGCGTGTACTTCTACGCCATCGACGACACCGGCCGGAACCAGCTCTGGGCCGTGCCGGCGACCTTCACCTGCCCGCCGGGGTTGAGCGAAGCGCGGTAGGCAATGCCAGACACCCTCCGCCCACCGGCATGCTTCCGGTGGGCGGGGGCCTCATCGGTCTACTGGTAGGTGTCCAGGTAGGCGCGGTGGCTGTTGGAGAACTCGTAGTTCGTGAACTTGTCCCAGTTGATGGACCAGGTCATCAGCCCCTTGAAGCCCGGGTAACCACCAGCCTTGCGCAGCACGTAGGTGCCGCCGAAGGACTGGCCCTTCATCAGGTAGTCCAGCGCCTTCTGCACGTTGGCGGGCGTGGTGTAGCCGCCGCCCGCGGCCTGCGGCGAGGACGGCAGGCCGATGACGACCTGCTCCGGCCGCAGCGCGGGGAAGACGGCGCTCGCGTTGCCGCCCACGGGGAAGCCCTGGAGCAGCATCTCCGCCATGGCCACGTGGAAGTCCGGCGTGCTCTGCGCGTACGCGCGGCCGTCCAGGCCCATCACCGTGCCGGTGTTGTAGTGCTGCACGTGCAGGTACGTCAGCCGGTCGCGCAGCGCATAAATGACGGGGAGGTAGGCGCCCCACGGACCACCATACGCCGCGTAGCCGCCCTGCACGTACGCGGTCTCCGGCGCCATGGTGAGCAGGAAGCCCGCGCCGTTGTCGTTGAGCAACTGGCGCGTGCCGGCGATGAGGTGCTGGATGCGCGGCGTGGTGGGGTTGCGGAAGTCGGTGTCCCCGCCGTTGAGCGACAGCGACGCGCCCTCCAGGTCCAGGTCCAGGCCGTCAAAGCCATACGTGTTGATGAGCCCCTGCATGCTGGTGACGAAGGCCTGCCGCGCCGCTGCGTCGTCCAGGTGGATGGTGCCGTTGGCGCCACCCAGGGAGATGAGCACCTTGCGGCCCTGCGCCTTGAGCGTGGCGATGTCCGCTTTGAACTCGGCCACGGTGGCGTTGTACGGGGTGAAGCCCATGGTGCCCGACGGCGCGCCCGGCACCGGCTCCGCGAAGGCCACCTGGATGACGTTGAACTTGGAGGACACGTCGCGCAGCCGGATGTTGGTGGAGCCGTTGTCGAAGTTGTGCCAGTAGCCGACCAGCACCTTGCTGCCCGTGGGAGCGGTGTTGCCCGTCGTCACGGCGACGCTGTTGCTCGCGGCGGAGCGGTTGCCGGCCGCGTCGCGCGCCTTCGCCGTGAAGGTGTACGTGGTGTTGGCGGCGAGCCCCGTCACGGTGGCGTTCAGCGTGGTGCTGGTGGCCGCCGCGCTGGAGCCGCCGTTGACGAAGATTTCGTAGCCGGTGACGCCCACGTTGTCGCTGGACGCGTTGAACGCCAGGGACACGCTGGAGGACGTCACGCCCGTGGAGCGCAGCGAGCCGGGCGCGGTGGGGGCCTGCGTGTCCTGCGCGGGGCGGCTGGGCGTGGTGGTGCTGAACGCGGCGCTCGCGGCGGAGCGGTTGCCGGCCGCGTCGCGCGCCTTCACGGTGAACGTATAGGAGGTGTTGGCGGCCAGCCCGGTGACGGTGGCGCTCGTCGTGGTGGAGGTGGCGGAGGCGGAGGCGCCGTTGTTGACGAAGACCTCGTAGCCGGTGACGCCCACGTTGTCGGTGGACGCGCTCCAGGTCAGCGACACGCTGTCATACGTCTTGGAGGGCGAACCGACGCCAGCGGGCGCGGTGGGGGCCTGCGTGTCCGCGGGAGGATTGCCGGTGCGCTCCAGCCACAGGGCGAGCACGTTGGGCGGCTCCCAGCCCACCAGGGACGTGTGGGCCTGCCGGCAGTCGTAGCCCTTCCCTCCATAGGACGCGATGTCGCCCACGGCGTACGCGACGCCTGGGGCCCAGGCGCCCCGGTCCGCGGCCAGGGCCAGGGTGGGTAGAAGCAGCAGGAGCACGGCGAGGGCCGCGCGGGACGACGAACGAGGGGGATGCATTGGGGGAAAAGCCTCCCGGAAATGGGTCCGGGACACAGGGAGGGCGGACCCCGGGGAAGCGGGTCAAAGACCCTGAAAGATTTTCCCGAGCGGGCCTGGAAGGTTGATCAGCGAACGGAGGAGTTCGCCCTGGGGCTCAAGGTGTCCAGCAATTGGCCCAAGGTTCTAAAGTTCGTCTCCATGAAGTTTCTAGGTGAGTTGGACGAGGCCTCTCTCGCGCGGACCCAGCGGTGCAACCGTCGCCTCGCGGATCCGAACCGTCTGCAGGCCATCCGGGACACCGGGCTGATGGACACGCCCCAGGAGGAGGCCTTTGACCGCCTCGCCCGTCTGGCGGCGCAGTTGCTCAACGTCCCGCTGACCATCATGTCGCTGGTGGACTCGAACCGGCAGTTCTTCAAGGCGGACTTCGGCCTGCCCTCGCCCTTCCGGGAGACGCGGACGCTGCCCATCGACGCGTCGCTGTGCCGCTACACGCTCGAGGGGGAGCCCATCATCTCCTCGAACGCGCCCGCGGATCCGTTCCTGAAGTTCCATCCGTCCACCGGGCCCTGGGGCATCGTCGCCCTCATCGTACTGCCGTTGATCAACCCGGAAGGGCACGTGCTGGGGACCTTCTGCTGCATCCAGCCCACGGTGCGCGAGTGGACCGCGCAGGACCACCTGATCATGAAGGAGATGACGGCTTCCATCATGACGGAGATCAACCTGCGCGATCAGCTCCGGAAGCTGAAGGCCGAGCAGCGGATGCGGGACACGTTCGTCGCGGCGCTCACGCACGACCTGCGCACGCCCCTGACGGCGTCGAAGCTGAGCGTGCAGCTGCTGGGCAGGCGCCACGCGGACCTGCCGAGCGTCCAGACCTCCGTGGCCCGGGTGTCGGCGAGCCTGGACCGGGCGGAACGGATGATCCAGAACCTGCTGGACGCCAGCCGCATCAAGGCCGGCAAGCTGGTGGCGCTGGAGATGCGGGAGTGCGACCTCCACGCGGTCGCGGCCCAGACGCTGGACGAGCTCTCGGCGCTCTACCCGGGGCGCTTCGAGCTGAAGGCGGAAGGCCTGTTCACGATGCGGGCGGATCCGCTCGGGCTGCGCCGCATCGTGGAGAACCTGGCCTCCAACGCGGCGAAGTACGGCGCGCCGGGCACCCCGATTGAAGTCCGGCTGGAGCGGAACGAGAACGAGGTGCGGCTCCAGGTGCGCAACCAGGGCACGCCCATCGCCGCGGACGATCAGCAGACCATCTTCGAGCCGTTCCACCGCACGCGGTCCGCGACGGAGAGCGCGGAGAAGGGCTGGGGGCTGGGGCTGCCCCTGGTGCGAGGCCTGGCTGAAGCACACGGCGGCAAGGCCACCGTGACGAGCAGCGCCGACGAAGGGACCTGCTTCACCATCACCCTTCCGCTCGACGCGAGCGCACGGCAGCGGCTCTCGGCCTGAGGGGCTCGGAGCGCTCCGGCGCTATCCTGTCCCCATGGCCATTCCTGCCCACTACGACGCCCTCTCCACGCTGGAGCTGGCCCTCCTCGAGCTGAAGGAGGAGAGGAACTGGGCGGCGTACGAGGCGCTGCGAAAGCGGGACCGGGAGGAGGTGTTCAAAGCCGCCGTGCAGCTGCTGCGGTCTTCCTCCGCGCGGGAGCGAGCCCTGGGCGCGGATCTCCTCGTCCAGGCGACCGGCTACGACGAGGAGGCACGCCTTGAACGCGGGGCGCGGTCCGCGGACGTCCTCCTGGCCGCGCTCCCCACCGAGCAGGACGCCAGCGTCCTCCGGGCAATGGGCCACACCCTCGGCTACATCGCTGACGCCCGGGCGGTGCCCGCGCTGCGGGCCTTGAAGGACCACCTGGATTCCCGGGTCCGGCTGGGAGTCGCCTCGGGTCTGTCGCAGCACCAGGACCCCGTGGCCCTCCAGACCTTGATCGAGCTCTCCCGGGACGGGCACGCGTCCGTGCGCGAGGAGGCGATCTCCGCGCTGTCCCTCAAGGACGAGGACGCGGTGGATTCTCCAGAGCTGCGGGAGGCGTTCCTCGACCGGCTCTCGGATGAAGTCACCGACATCCGGACCGACTCCCTGATCGGGCTGGCCCGGAGGAAGGACCCTCGCGTGCGGGAGCCCCTCCGCCGTGAGCTGGAGAGACGCCCCGTCGCCATCGAGGCCATCGAGGCCGCGAGGTACCTGGAGGACGTCTCGTTCCTGCCGTTGCTCCTCGCGGTCCGAGAGGCCGCCCGCCCGATGGACGACGCCTTCGAAGGCGCCATCGACTTCGCCATCGAGTGCCTGGGAGGGCGCGCGCCATGAAAGACCACTCCGTCCCGGAGTTGATTGCCCTCTCGCTCCAGGGTGACGAGGACGACGAGACGGCCTGGGAGGCCATCCGCGAGCTGCACGACCGGGGCGGCGACGAGGTGTTCGAGGCGGCCGTCAGGTTGCTGCACTCCGCTTCTTCACGCGAGCGTGGACGCGGCACGGACATCCTCGCGCAACTGGGCGGGCGGAAACGCAGCGACGCACTCATGGCGAAGTGCGCGGATGAAATCCTGTCCGCGCTGGCCACCGAGCAGGATGCCGACGTCCTGGGTTCAATGGGTGTAGCCCTGGGGCACCTCTGGGATGCCCGGGCGGTTCCCGCCCTTCAGCCCCTGAAGGACCATCCGGACGAGGACGTCCGGATGGGCGTGGTCATGGGGATGATGCACCACCGGGATCCGGTCGCGATCCAGACCTTGATTGAGCTCTCCCGAGACAGCGACGAGGACGTCCGCAACTGGGCGACCTTCAGTCTGGGCAGCCAGGCGGAAGACGTGGACACGCCCGAGCTTCGGGATGCGTTGTTCGACCGGCTCACGGAGTCCAACATAGAGCTTCGCGGCGAGGCCCTGGTCGGACTGGCGCTGCGCAAGGACCCGCGTGTCCTGGAGCCGCTGCGCCGCGAGCTGGAGAGCAGCGAGGTCATCGTCCTGGCCGTCGAGGCCGCGCAGGCGCTGGAGGACCTCTCTCTCCTGCCGCTGCTCCATGGTCTTCGGGACCCACCTGGCAAGGCCGACAGCTACTTCCGCAGCGTCCTCGCCGAGGCCATCAGCCACCTGGAATCACTCGCCTGAGCAATGGCTGTGCCGGACCGGTCTCCGTGGAAATCCCAGGACTTCCAGACGGGAGGGGTGCGCCTTCCGCATGGCGCCGGACCTCTACATCAGACAGGTCCTGTCCTCTCCACAGGACAGGAAGCGTGCACCTATCCCCTGTGTGCCTTGCGGCGAAGCGGTGGGTGCACTAGCCATCGGGGGACGAGGGCCGACGGCGCCGACCGCTCGGGTCCTCCGAGGATGACTTTATGGCCCAGCGCCGCCCGACCCGACCTTCCGCCTCCTCCGATTCGTCCAAGTCCCGCACTGCCGCTGGCAAGGCCGCCACGAAGCCCGGGGGCCGTCCCACCGGGGGCAAGGCCCCTGCCCCGGCGAAGAAGGCCACGGTCGCGAAGCCGGTGGCGCAGGCCCTGAAGACCGCGGCGTCGAAGCTGAAGCAGGTCGCGAAGGCGGTGAAGGGCGCGGCGGCGAAGGCCCCGGCGTCCAAGGCAAAGCCTGTCGCGAAGGCGGCTCAGGCTCCCAAGGCTTCTGCCTCGAAGACAGCCCAGGCTCCGAAGGCTTCCGTGGCGAAGTCGGGTGCTCAGGCTTCGAAGGCGCCTGCCGCGAAGGCCGCGGCTCAGGCGCCGAAGGGCTCCGCCGTGAAGACGGGCGGTGCGCAGGCGCTGAAGACGCCGGCCCAGAAGTCCGCCCAGGCTCCGAAGTCCGCCCAGGCTCCGAAGTCCGCCCAGGCTCCGAAGGCGCCTGCGGCGAAGGTCGCCGCGCATGCTCCTGCCGCGAAGCCGGGCGCTCAACCGCCGAAGGCGCCCGTTGCGAAGGCCGCGGAGCAGACTTCGAAGACGCCTGTCACGAAGCCCACCGCGCAGGCTTCAAAGGCTGCCGCCGCGAAGTCCTCCTCGGCTGAGGAGAGCCTCAAGGCTCCCGCATCGAAGGTCGCCGGAAGTGCCGCTCAGGCAGCCGTAGCGGAACCTGCTTCAACCAAGAAGGGCCCGAAGGCGTCCGCTGCGAAGGCCGCCGGACAAGCCGCGCAGAAGCCGGGCTCGACCGCGGAAGGCCCCAAGGCCGATGCATCGAAGTCCCCCGAGGCGGTTGCGGAGCCTGCTTCGACCAGGAAGGGCTCGAAGGCTGCATCGACCGAGAAGGCCGCCGAAGTTGTCTCGGAGCCTGCATCGACCGAGGAGGGTGCCAAGGTCGATGCATCGAAAGCCGCCGAAGTTGTCTCGGAGCCCGTATCGACCGAGGAGAGCCCGAAGCCTTCCGCCTCAACGCCCTCCGAACAGCCGCCCCAAGCTCCCGAGCCGACCGCCGCGGGGACGAAGACGGCCGAGCTGAAGACAGGCGCCAGCGAGGCCCCTTCCAAGCGCGCGGGAAAGGCGCCCAAGGGCTCTTCCGCGAAGAAGACCCCGGCAGAAGAACCTCCCGCCTCCACGCCGCTGGAGGCCCCTGCGCCTTCCACTTCGGAGACCACCACGCCCGCGGCACAGGCGGAGACGGGCGCCGCCGACACCGTGGAAGGAACTCCTCCCGCCACGGAGACGACGACCGCCGAGGAAGCCTCCTCGCGCAAGGGTTCGGGCCGCGCCGCGAAGCGGAAGACCTCCGAAGCCGAAGCCGCTCCCGCCGAGGCGCCTGAAGAAGCATCCACTCCTGCCGCCTCCAGCGAGGAGCCTGCCTCCAAGTCGAAGCGCGGCGCCAAGGGCGTGGCTCGCCCCACCGAGGAGCCCACCCCTGCCCCCTCCGCCCCGGCGAAGCCCGCGCGCACCGCGGATCCGCAGTACCTCATCCTGACCGGCGGCTCGCCCTTCCTGCGCGCCATCGGCTCCGTGCGCCGCCCGGACGGTGAAACCCTGCCGGGCTTCGCCAACCTGGCCGTGACCAAGATGTCTGCGGCCCCGCTGCCCACCGAACCGGGCCCGTACGAGTTCCGCTTCCAGGCCAGCAACGGCACCGGCGACTTCAAGCTCGCGCAGCGCAGCGAGACCGGCGCCCCCCGCAACGTGCGCGACTTCGAGATGGCGTCCTCGGGCGGCTTCCAGCTCTACCGCTTCACCATCCCCTGAAGCCACCTCACGGCGGCAGGAACCGCGACATCAACGCGAGCCCCGGCGCCTCCAGGGGCACGCGCCCCCGCAGCGCGGAGAACAACGACCAGCCGTGGTCCGAGAGGATGACCACGGCCGCGTCCGCCGCGACGCTGAGCCCCATGAAGCCCACGTAGCCCCCCATCACCGACGAGCGCCACACCACGTCCTTCCCGCGCACCTGGGACACGTTCCATCCCAGGCCGCGCTGGAAGCGCCCGGCCTTCACCCGGGGCGCCTGCATCCGGTACAGGGCCTTGGTGAAGGACGTCTCGCCCCGCCCCAGGTTCGTCTCCAGGAAGCGCATCACGTCCCCCACCGTGGAGTGCATCGCGCCGCCGCCCGGGAGCGCCGGGAAGGTCCACGGCGGCACGGGCTTGCCTCGCGCGGTGTGGCCCTGCAACAGGCGCGGGGCCAGCTCCTCCGTGACGCGCGCCGTGGTGTCCCCAAGCCCCATGGGCTTGCAGAGCACATCCCGCATCAGGTGCCCGTAGTTCAGCGCCATGCGCCGGGAGAGCGCGTGGCCGAGCACGCCCATGCCCAGGAAGGACTCGGACGACGGGTGCGGCGGCGGCTGCCGGGGGTGGTAGCTGCGCAGGAACTCGCCGAACAGGCTCGCGGAGTAGTGTCCGAACGGGTCATCCGGATTCGCGGGCGCCGCGCCCAGGTTCGGCGGCAGGTGCGGCAGCCCGGAGGTGTGCGTCGCCAGCTGCTCCAGCGTGATGCGCTGCGCGACCTCGTCGTTGAGCAGCGACGTGGGAATCAGGTTCCCCAGGGGCTCGTCGAGCCGCACGTCCCCCCGCTCCGCCATCACCGACAGGAGCGCCGCCGTGAAGACCTCCGTGAGCGCCCCCAGGGAGAACAGGGCGTCCGTGGCCGGAGGCGTCCCCTTGCCCCGGAGTCCCTCGACGTGCAGCGCCCCCCGCCACGTCATCGCCGCGCACACGGAGGCCGTCGGGTAGCCGCGCAGGTAGGGCCGCAGCTCCGCGTGGAGGAGGTCGGAAGGGTTCGACATGGAGTGGCGCTTTACGAGCCCGCCGCCCGGTGAGGCAAGCCTCCCGGAAGCGGTTCTGTCAGGCATCACCGTGCGAGGCCGTCCGTCCCCTGGAAGGCCCCCTTTCGTCCCGACATGCCGCCCGCGTCCGCGCCCTCCAGCGCCCGCCGTGGCCGTGTCAGGCCCCGCGTGTGCTCGCGTCCACGTGGGCCCTTCCCCTGACGAAAGGCCACCTGGATGCCCTCTTCCCCTGCCGTGAAGGCGATCCTCTTCGGGCGCAACCCGCACCAGCCGGATCCATTCGACGTGGAGGCCGACGCGGCCGAAGCGCTGGGCGTGGACACGTATCAGGCGGACCTCTCCGCCCTCTTGTCAGGCGACGCGGCGAGGGCCCTCACGGGCGTGCCGGAGCGCGGCCACCTCCGGCTGCTGTACCGGGGCTGGATGCTCACGGAGGAGGAGTACGGAGAGCTTGACGAAGCCGTGCGAGCCCTGGGACACCGGCTGGTGACGTCGCCGGAGCAGTACGCCGCCGCGCACTACCTGCCCCACTGGTACCCGAAGCTCGCTGGCTACACCGCGCGCTCGGTCTGGACGGAGGGACCGGACGCGGCGGAGGCGTGGCGGGCGGCGCGGAAGCTGGGGCCGCCGCCATACATCCTCAAGGACCACGTGAAGTCCGCGAAGGAGCGCTGGGCGGAGGCGTGCTTCGTCCCGGCGGACGCCACGCGCGAGGACTTCGAGCGCATCTGCCAGAACCTGCTCGATGAGCGCGGAGACCGCTTCGAGCGAGGCTTCGTGGTGCGCCGCTACCTGCCGCTCAAGGTCTACGGGCGGACGCCCGCGGGCCCCGCGCACCTGGAGTTCCGGCTGTTCTTCGGCGGAGGCCGGCTGCTGGCCGCGGAGCCGTACCACGAGTTCGACGTGGAGGTGCCCGACTTCACCGCCTTCGAAGCCCTGGGCCGCCGCATCCCCTCGCCGTTCTTCACGCTGGACGTGGCGATGCTGGAGGACGGCGGCTGGGCGGTGGTGGAGGTGAATGACGGCGGCGTCTCCGGCCTGCCGCCCGGGTTGGATCCGCGCGACCTCTTCGCCGCGCTGCTCGACCTGCGCTAGCCCCCACGGTGGGGAGGCAGGCGCCGTCCACGAGGAGCCGGTGCTACCGTGCGCGGGCATGAAGGACTCCGTCCGTGCACACCGGGGGCTGCGCCACCGCATCGCCGCCCTCCTCCTCGTGGGGCTCACCGCGTGCGGCGGCTGCCAGAAGACAGACGCCGAGCGCGCCGCGAAGGAGCGCGCGGAGATCGATCAACGCCTCCGTGACTCCGTCGCGCTCGTGCCCTACCGCGCCCTCAAGCTCTCCGTGCGCGCGGGCGACGACCCCAGGGCCCCGGAGGAGATCGCCCTGCTCTGGAAGGCCGTGGCCGAAACGCGCGCGTTGCCAGACAAGCCGGTCAACGACGAGGTGACGCGCGCGACGGCCCGCATCTACCTGGACCTGGGCATCGCCCTCTACAAGGCGCGCAAGACGCTCCAGACACGCGACGAGGACGATTTCCCCCTGCTGTGGACCCGGTGGGCCAACGGCGCGTCCGTGCCCCTGCCGGGCTACGACTCGGGCCAGGAGCACGCCTTCCTCGCCGCCGTCCTGCTGGCGCTGGACACCGCGGAGAAGTCCGACCGCATCCCCGCCACGGAGCTCGTCTTCTACGAGCTGTCGCGTGCCACGCCCACCCCCTCGTGGCCCGCGCCCCTGCGCGCCGCGGTGCGGGCCAGCCGGGGCGCCGCCTTCTGCCAGGCGGGCTACCACTACGCCGCCGAGGAGGAGCTGACCGGCTTCCTCACCGAGACGGAAGCCCTTCCCCCGGAAGACTTCCCCGCCATCCAGCAGGGCACGCCCGCACAGTCGCGGGAGGCGGTGCTCGCGGCCGGGCACTTCCTGCGCGCCTGGAACCGCATGGGCCTGAAGCGCGAACGCGCCGCCGAGGACGACATCGAGCAGGGGCTGCGCTCGCTCCAGACGCTGGGCGTGGAGAACGAGCTGACGTGGTGGGGCTGGGCCTTCATCCACACCCGGCGCGGACGCTACGAAGAGGCGGCGGCGTCGCTCGACAAGCTCGCGGCCAGCCCCTACCTGGAGGAAACGGAGCGGCGCGAGGTGCACGACAACGCGGAGACCCTGCGCAAGCACGGGGACAGCCTGCCGCTGTTCCAGCAGACCCGCGCGACGGTGCTCCTGGGCCGGACGCTGCTGGCGCGAGCCGGAGGCCTGGAGCACGTGCTCACCGTCCTGCTGGGCCCGGTGCGGGCGCGGCAGCTCTACGCCCCGCTCGTCTGGATGGACCGGGTGCGCCAGCGCACGGCGGTGCTCTCCCCGGAGCAGGTGGCCCAGGGCGCGGGCCAGACGCTCGACCGCGCGCGTGAAGCGGGCAGCCGCGGGTGGAAGGCCCTCCAGGAGCGCCTGGACCAGGGCACCGCCCAGGACACCCCGCCGTGAAGCTTCGGCGCCGTCACGGAGCCGCCGCTTCGCCCAGCGCCTTCACGGGGTAGTGCCCCGGGGAGGCGCGGAAGCGGCGCTCCAGCCCGCCGGGCTCGAGCACGCCCCGCTCGAACAGGTCCAGCAGGAAGGCCTCGTACGTCCCCTCGCGTGAAGGGCCCGCGCGCTTCAGCTCCTCGTAGAGCACGAAGGCCAGGACGTGCATGCCGTCGTCGTGGGCGCGGAAGAACTCCGCCCCCGTGAGCGGCCGGCCCTCCCGGTTGCGCAGCAGGCCCTCCCGCTCGCTGACGTAGACGTCGATGGCCTCCGCGCAGTCCTCCTCCGTCAGGCCGCGCGCCGAGGTGTAGCCGAACGCGGGGTCATGCTCGCGCACCAGCCGCTGGAAGTAGGGGTCCGCCTCCAGCGCGGACAGCTTCGCGTCCAGCTCGCCCTCGCGGGCGAATGGCGGGTGCAGCAGCTCATGCACCGCCGTCTTCACGGTGACGTCCGCGGGATAGGTCGCGTCCGTGAGGAAGTTCCACCCCGTCACCCGGATGCCGTGCGGCTTCGCGAACTTCAGGACGTGCGCGCTCAACGCTGGCACCTGGAGCTCCCGGCCCAGCACCGCTTCGTTCCAGCCCACCACGTCGTGCGGCGCCACCTTCGCCGCCAGCCCCGCGATGGCCTGCTCCACCTGCGGCAGGTACTCCGCCCGCCAGATGCGGGGGAACTCCACGCGCGTGAGGAACGCCAGCAGGACGCCCAGGTCGCCTCGCACGTCCTCCATCTCCGCGAAGCCGCCTTCCTGGCCATACGACGTGGCCAGGAAGTCCGCGCGCATCCGGCTCCATGCCACATCGTCCGCCACCGTCGCCGCCAGGGCCTCCACCGTGGTGGCCCCCGTCACGGAGAAGACCAGCGTCAGGAACGGCCCCACCATCTTGCCGCCCTGCTTCGACACCCGCTCGGTAAGGTGCGCGAGCGCGGCCTGCTCCCGCGTCTCCAGGAGCGCGGAGAAGCGCTGGAACTCCGCCGGATGGAAGCGCGTGTAGAACGCGTCGCCCCGCAGCAGGTTCAACAGGCACAGCGCGTCGTACGCCTCTGACGGCCGCAGCACCCACTGCGTACGTCCGGAGCCCACGCGGCGCACGGCCGGCTCCACAGCCGCCGGGACGGGCCGGGAGCCCGCGCAGGCAGTGCACATCAGCGCTGCGCACAGGAGCGCCACGGCGCGGCGGAAGGGATGCGATTCCAGGGTCATGGCGGGAGAGATAGGACCGCTCGCCCGGCGCCGTCTTGGACGAAACCTACCGCGTGGAACCGGATGCACGTCCCGCCAGCCGCCGGTACTCCGCCGGGGTGAGGTGCAGGCGGCGGCGGAACTCGCGCGTCAGGTGGCTCTGGTCGCAATAACCCGCGTCGAGCGCGATGTCCCCCAGGGGCCGCTCCGTCTCGCGCAGCGCCCGACCCGCGCGCTCCATCCGGGACCGGCGCAGGTACTCCGCCGGGCTGCACCGGTAGGCCTGACGAAAGGCCCGCCCCAACCGCTGCGGGCTCACCCCCGCCTCCCGCGCCAGCGCCGCGAGCGTGGGCGGAGGGCCGCGCACCGCGTCCAGCAGCTCCCGGACACGCCCCAGCCACGCCGGAGGGCCCCCCACATCCCGCACCGGCGCCGACGCGCGCACCGCCTCCGCCAGCAGCTCCAGCGTCAGCCCCTCGATGGCCAGCCCCGCCACGTCATCCGCGCGCCGGAACTCCTGGTACACGCGAGCCGTCAGCGCCACCAGCCGCGCCGACGCCAGGTCCACCCGCGGATCCAACCCCGCGACGAGCGCGCTCCGCGACCGCCAGGACGCCTCCGAGAAGTCGATGTTGAAGGTCCGCGTGCGCACGCCCCGGATGCGCTGCGCGTGCTCCAGCCCGGGCGCATGGAAGGCGACCGAGCGGGCCGTGCACTCCCGCGCGCGGCCCTCCACCACATCCATGAAGCCCCCTTCCAGCGTGAGCCGGAAGCCCGCGTGCCGGTGCAGGTGGGACGGCAACCGGGCGCCCGGTGCATACGTGCTCTCCGTGAGCACGAGCCCCGCCACCTCCACTCGCTGGAGCGGCGTGCCCAGGTAACGGCCGAAGTCGAGGACGGGTGCGGAGCTCACACCCCCTTTTTGCATCGGCCAGGGGTCCCATTGCATCCCGGGACGTCGATTCCGTCCTTCCGAGCGCCAGCCAGCCAGGCGGCGAGGGAGCGCGAACGTTGGCCGTGCACGGTCCAAGTCCCCAGCTTTGCTCCAAAGCCTTTTCCCCTCCAAGGAGCCACACCCGATGAAAGCCATCTGCTGGCATGGCCACGGCGACGTCCGTTACGAGTCCGCCCCCGACCCGAAGATTGAAGACCCTCGCGACGCCATCATCCGCGTCACCCGCACCGCCATCTGTGGCTCCGACCTGCACCTGTTGGACGGCTACATGCCGACCATGAAGAGCGGTGACGTCCTGGGCCACGAGTTCATGGGCGAGGTGATGGAGATTGGCTCCGGCGTCACCAGGCTCAAGAAGGGCGACCGGGTCATCGTCCCCTTCAACATCGCGTGCGGCGAGTGCTTCTTCTGCCAGAAGACCCTCTTCTCCCTCTGTGACCGCTCCAACCGCAACGCGGAGGCGGCCGCGAAGATGATGGGCTACTCGCCCTCCGGCCTCTTCGGCTACTCGCACATGCTGGGCGGCTTCTCCGGCGGCCAGGCGGAGTACGTGCGCGTGCCGTACGCGGACGTGGGTCCCCTCAAGATTCCGGACGGCCTCACCGAGGACCAGGTCCTCTTCCTCACCGACATCTTCCCCACCGGCTACATGGCGGCGGAGAACTGCCAGATGGAGAAGGGCGACACCGTGGCGGTGTGGGGCTGCGGCCCGGTGGGCCAGTTCGCCATCCAGAGCGCGTGGATGTTCGGCGCGGGCCGGGTCATCGCCATCGACCACGTGCCGGAGCGCCTGGCGCTCGCGAAGTCCTGGGGCAAGGCGGAGACCATCGACTTCACGAAGCAGGACGTCTACGAGACCCTCAAGGAGATGACGCAGGGCCGCGGCCCGGACCGCTGCATCGACTCCGTGGGCGCGGAAGCGCACGGCACCGGCAGCCTGGACGCCGTCATCGACAAGGCGAAGGCCGCGGTGAAGCTGGCCACGGACCGGCCACACGCCCTGCGCCAGGCCATCTACTGCTGCCGCAAGGGCGGCACCATCTCCGTGCCCGGCGTCTACGTGGGCTTCCTGGACAAGGTCCCCATGGGCTCCTTCGTCAACAAGGGCCTGACCATGAAGACGGGCCAGACGCACACGCACCGCTACACCCGGCCGCTCCTGGAGAAGATCCAGGCGGGCGCCATCGACCCGACGCGGCTCATCACCCACCGCGCCCGGCTGGCGGACGCCCCCGCCCTCTACAAGAAGTTCCGCGACAAGGAAGACGGCTGCATCAAGGTCGTGATGACGCCGTAGTCCCCGTCAGGCCTGGCCCGTCAGCCGGTAGTACGCGTGCGGACGGCGCCAGCGGATGAAGGCGCGCGCCAGGGGGTTCATGCCCCACTGGATGGGCACCGGGTCCACGACGAAGCCCAGCTCGTCCTTGAACTGTTCGAGCTGGGCCGCCTCGCGGGCATGCAGTCCGCCCACCAGCGTCCGGGCCCCCAGCCGGCGGCAGACCTGCGCGAACTCATAGATGAGGCCGGTGGAGATGTTCGTCGGCAGCGCCCAGGTCGCGTAGTAGGCGCTGAAGCCATACGCGACGCCGTCCACGATGTAGCCGTCCAGGTAGCCGCCCAGCTTGTCGTCCACCATCCCCGCCAGCACGCACCAGTGGTCCGACGCGAAGTACTGCCGCAGGCCCTTGAGGTACTCGTCCAGCGTGGGGATCTTCTTGTGCTGCGTGCGCGTCAGCGCGTCCCGCACCACGGGATAGCCCTGCTCCAGGAGCAGCGACGGCCCCGTGAGCTGGACGATGCGCACCGTGCGCTGGCACTTGCGCAGCTTGCTGCGCCGGTTCGAGTTCAGCCGGCTCATGTCATACGTGTCCAGGTCCTTCAGCCGCACCACGGGCACCTTGCCGGTGGCGACGTTCGCCGTCTCCGGCGTCAGCGCCGCGCGGTAGCCCCAGGCCAGCGGCGTGGGCGGCGTGGCTTCCTCCGGCGTCAGCCGCGCCAGCAGGTGCACCGGCTGGAAGAAACCGGGCGCCCCGGACTGCTCCCAGTAGTGCCCCCGGTGGGAGATGACGCGAACGCCCTCTTCTCGCCGGCGCTCGGCGAGCTCCCGCTCCGTGAGACACGTGAAGCGGGCCTCCGCTACATCGCGGAGCTGGGGAAGTGACAGGACCATGGGAACCCCTCCACCAACGACTCGGAAACGTCAGGAACGGGGCGCGCGGTAGGCGGGGAAGAAGTCCTCGCTCGCGCGCCCCTGGGACAGCTGCGCGTAGGCCTCCGGGTCGCAGATGAGGTCGTGCGTGTAGAACTGGGACATCGCGTTGGCGAAGCCGCGCTTGAACCGCTCGATGCCATCCCCCGGCCGGACGCCGCCGCCCAGGTGGACAGAGGCCTCCAGCTTCTCCGCCAGCTCCACCATCACCGGGAACTCGTTCTTCGCCGGGGAGTGCACCAGGTACGCGTCCGCCGTGCCGCCAATGAAGTTGTGCAACAGCCCGTCGCTCAGCACCACCAGCGCGGAGGAGGCCACCGCCCCCTCCGGCGCGCGCGTCGTCACCAGCCACGCGAAGGGGCAGGTGAAGACCTCCTCGAACCAGGCGTCGGAGAAGTAGTACCGCTCCCCGGCCTGGTTGCGCGCCATGGTCTGCCGGTAGATGGACTTGAGCGCCTCGCGCTGCTCCTGCGTGGAGTCCTTCACCGGCACCACGGAGCTGATGTAGCCGCGCCGGGCGTTGCGCCGGATGTCCGCGCCGTGGTCGCTGCGGAACTTCACCGGCAGCTTCGGGTCGATGAGACAGACCTCCGTGCGCAGCCGCCCCCCGGCGAAACAGTACGGACCGCCAATGCGGTCGCGCAGGAAGATGCTGACCAGCTCCGTGCCCCGCCAGTCGATGGCGTCCACCGGCACCTCGGAGAGCCCGTTCAGCTCCGCCCCGGGAAACCCATACGGAGAAACCGCGTCCCGGTAGTGCGTCCCTTCAATGGCCCGCACGATGAGCGGCACCCGGAGCGCCCGTCCCCCCCCGTCCTCCACGATGAGACTGTGCGTCACGCCTTCCGCGCGCAGGTGCTGCTCGGAGCGGAAGTAGTCAGACGAAACGGCGCGCTGGCCTCCGTCAGGGACGAGGACGGCTCTCCACTGCGTCTCTGGATACATGGGTGTACCCCCGGTCGGAAGCAGGCGGGCCGGACAGGGCCCGAAAGCAGGCAGAGGGTATGTGGATTGGACCCGGGTCCGTCATCGCCCCCCGGGGTGCGGCGCGGATGTCTTGATTCCAGCGCTTCGCTTCAATCCAGCCCCCCAGGGCAGGACATGTGTCACCTCGCCAGCGAGGCATAGCGGCTTCCAGACATTTGGCATTGTTCGGGCTTACGCTTGCACGCTTCCTCCGGAAGATTGCCCGCCCATGAAACACGTCCTGTTACTGGCCGCGGTGTCTTGCCTGAGCGCATGCGCCTGGGGTCCGGGAATGCAGATGGACGAGGATGCCTTCCGGGAGCGCTACGCGGGAATGGCAGACGCCGGAGCGGATGGCGCCTACGAAATCGTTCCCATCGACGCGTCCCTCATCAGCCACCAACTGGAGGAGCGCAGGCAGGCGCGGCCCGCGCCCCTGGTGGATCCGCTGGCGCGGGTGGCCACGGACTATGACTACCGGGTGACGCCGCACGACGTGCTGAGCGTCATCGTCTGGGACCACCCGGAGCTCACCATCCCCGCCGGTGAGTTCCGCTCCGCGGAGGCCACCGGCCACCCCGTGGCGGCGGACGGGACGATGTTCTACCCCCACGTGGGCAACATCCCCGTGGCGGGCAAGACGCTGCGGGAGATCCGCGAGCTGCTCACCCAGCGGCTGGCGAGCGTCATCGAGAAGCCGCAGCTGGACGTGCGCGTGGTGGGCTTCCGCGGCCAGAAGGTCCAGGTGACGGGCGAGGTGGTGGCCCCCGGCACCCTGCCCGTCACCGACGTGCCCCTGCGCGTGCAGGACGCCATCGCCCAGGCGAAGGGCTTCTCCACGGAGGCGGACCTGCGCGCCGTCACCCTCAGCCGGGGCGGCACCACCTTCACGCTCGACCTGCAGGCCCTCTACGAGCAGGGGGACGTGAGCCAGAACTGGCTGCTCCAGGACGGCGACATCGTCAACGTGGCGGACCGCAGCCGCAACAAGGTCTTCGTGCTGGGGGAGGTCCGGAAACCGTCCTCGCGCGTGATGGTGAAGGGACGGATGACGCTGGCGGAAGCCATTGGCGACACCGAGGGCTTCGACCCGCTCACGTCCAACCCGGGCCGCGTGTATGTCATCCGCGGCAGCTTCGACCGGCCGTTCATCTTCAAACTGGACGCCAAGTCGCCGGACGCGCTGCTGCTGGCGACACAGTTCCAATTACAACCTCGCGATGTCGTTTTTGTCTCCGCGCACGACCTGACCCGTTGGAATCGCATCATCCAGCAAATCCAGCCAACAGTTCAGCTGCTCTGGCAGGCAGTGGATATCGGAGACAGAACCATCATCATCGACAACCCATGACGAGCACCCCCGAACGCGTGACGCCGCCCCGCCCAGGCCCTGGCACGCAGGATGATGAGCTGGGATTGGGCAGGTACCTGGCCATCCTGGGGGAGCGCCGCGGCACCATCGCGGCGTCCGTCGCCCTGGCCCTGGCCATGGGCGGGCTGTATCTGCTCACCACCACGCCGGTGTACCGGGCCAATGCCATCCTGCGCATCGAGCAGAAGGGCAGCAGCCTGGGCCAGCTGGACGAGCTGATTCCAGACGCGCCCAGCATGGCGGCCCCGGAGATGGAGGTCCTGGGCTCCAGGGCCTTGCTGGGGCGCGTGGCGGACGCGCTGCACCTGGGCGTGAGCGTGGAGCCCCGCTACTTCCCGGTGGTGGGCGCGGCCCATGCCCGGGCGCACGCGGGGCCGGACCTGGCGGCGGTGCCGTGGTGGGGCGGGGCCTCGTACGCCTGGGGCGGCGAGAAGCTCCAGGTGGAGCGGCTGAACGTGCCCACGGCGTGGGAGGACCTGCCGCTCACGCTCGTGGCGGAGGCGGACGGCGCGTACACGCTGTGGGGGCCCGAAGGGCACGTCGTGCTCCACGGCGCCGTGGGCAGCGGCGCCCAGACGGAAGCGGGCGCGGCGCACGAGGTGGAGCTGTTCGTCACGGAGCTGCACGCCCGGCCGGGGACGCGCTTCCGGGTGATGCGCCGCTCGAAGCTCGCGGTGGTGGAGGACCTGCAGCGCACGCTGCGCATGGGGGAGAAGGGCGCCGGCACGGGCGTGCTCAACCTGACCCTGGACGGGCCCGACCCGGTGCTGGCCACCACCACGCTCCAGGCCATCGCGGACACGTACGTGCGCTCCAACGTGGAGCGCCGCAGCGAGGAGGCGGGCCGCACGCTGTCGTTCCTGGACAGCCAGCTGCCCGGCCTGCGCCAGAGCCTGGAGCAGGCGGAGGCCGCGCTGCGCGACTACCGCGCGGGCAGTGGCGGCGTGGACCTGGGGCTGGAGGCGCAGGCCGTCCTCAACCGGAGCGTGGACCTGGACAAGGACCTCTCCACGCTCGCGCTGGAGCGCTCGGAATTGCGCCAGCGCTTCACCGAGCACCACCCGCTCATCGTGGCCACGGAGCGCAAGATGGCGCGCCTGCGCACGGAGCGGCACGCGCTGGACACCCGGCTCAAGGGCATCCCGGACGCGGAGCGGGTGTCCGCCCAGCTCACGCGCGACGTGAAGGTGGCCAACGAGCTGTACCTCCAGTTGCACAACAAGGCCCAGGAGTACCGGGTGCTCAAGTCGAGCACCATCACCAACGCGCGCCTCATCGACGCGCCCGTGGTGACGCGCCTGCCCGTGCGCCCCGCGAAGCCGGACGTGTTCGCGGTCAGCGTGGTGCTGGGGCTGGCGTTCGGCGTCGCGCTGGCCTTCGCGCGCAAGTCGCTGCACCCGGGCGTCACCGACCCCGCGGCCCTGGAGTCCGCGCTCGCGGTGCCCGTCCTCGCCAGCGTCCCCACCGGCCCCCGCCGCGCCATGTCCCCCCGCGGCCCGTCCATCATCCTGGCGCGCAGCGTCCCCCGGGACGTCACCGTGGAATGCGTGCGCGGCCTGAGGACCCGGCTCCAGCGGGCCATGAAGGAGGCGGGCAGCCACGTCGTCGCCGTCACCGGGACGAGCCCCGGCGCGGGGACGTCCTTCGTCGCCCTCAACCTGGCGTGGGTGCTGGCGGAGACGGGCCAGCGCGTGCTGCTGGTGGACGCGAACCTGCGCGGCGGCTGGCTGCACCGGTGCTTCCGCGAGGCGCACCTTCCCGGCCTCCATGAGGTGCTGCGGGGCACCGCGACGCTGGAGCAGGCCCTGCTCCAGGAGGCCGCCCCCGGCCTGTCGTTCCTGGGCACGGGCGCGCTCCCGCCAGACCCGGCGGAGCTCCTGGCCGGCGCGGCGTTCGACACGTTCGTGGCGCGCGTGGCGGCCGAGTACGACGTCGTCCTCTTCGACACGCCCTGCATCCTCGCGGTGACGGACGCGGCGCTCGTGGGCCGGCACGCGGGCGTGCGGCTGGCGGTGGTGCGCGCGGCCACCCAGTCCCTGCGCGAGGTGGCCACGGCGCTGCACCAGCTGGAGCAGAGCGGCGTCCCGGCCCGGGGCGTGATCCTCAACGGCGTGCCGCGCTCCCGGGCGGGCCGCGCGGTGAGCGGCGTCTACCAATACGAATACCCCTCCGCGAGCTGATGCCCCACCACCGGGAGACCGCACCGTGAGCTGGATTCGCTGCACAGGACTGGGCGTCATCGCGGCCCTCTACATGCTCGCGGGCCGCTGGGGCATGCACCGGCTGGCCGCCGCGGAGGTGGAGACGAACCTGTTCCTGGAGCTGCGGCTGTGGATCGTCATCTGCGGAGGCGTGTTCGCCGCGGTGGGGATGATGCACCGCGCCCGGCGCGAGGCCCGCCCCGGCGAGGCGCGCTTCGATCCGCCGCTCATCGCGGCCATGCTGGGCTTCCTGGCCTACATGGCCGCCAGCGCCACCTGGTCGCCCGACTTCGACTTCTCGCTGACCAAGGTCTACGACGTCACGCTCATCGCGGTGATGTGCGTGGGCTTCGCGCTGGCCTGCTTGCGCCAGCCCGCGCCCCGGACGCTGGACACGTTCTGGGCCATCGTCGTCGTGGCCACGGGGCTGCTCGCGCTCGCCGGCATCAAGCAGTTGATGTCGGGTGGCGGCGGCGCGCGGCTCGCGGTGATGAACGGCGGGCCCAACATCTTCGCGCGGCTCATGGGGCTCTTGACCATGGGCGCGCTCTACTTCTGGTACTGGCGGGGCCAGACGTGGCTGTGGATTCCGGTGGCCGCCAGCGGCGTCATGCTGACGCTGCTCACGGGATCGCGTGGCGGGTTGGCCGCCATCGTCGCGGGCATCACCGCCTGCCTCGTGGTGGGGCGCGTGCCGGTGCGCCGGCTGCTGCTGCTGACGCTGCTGGCGACGGTGGCCATCACCGTGGTGGCCATGTTCTCCCCGCTGGGGGAGGCGCTCAGCAACTCCTTCCAGGAGCGCTTCCTGCGCCTCACCCTCAACTACGAGGTGGGCGCGGGCGGCGCCGGCAGCAGCGAAGGCAAGGTGTACCTGTCCGGGCGGGAGGTCCTCTACGAGCGGGCCATCCAGCTGGCGAAGGACTACCCGGTGGCGGGGGCGGGGCTGGCGGCGTTCCCCGCGCTGCGCCTGGGCGTCTACCCGCACAACCTCTTCCTGGAGATCTTCTGCGAGGGCGGCGGCGTGGGGCTGCTGCTGTTCGCGGGCGTCATCGCCACCTTCGTGCGCTCGGCGTTCCTCAGGCGCCAGGGCCTGGACGGCGCCACCGTGGGCGCGGCGGTGCTGGTGCTCCTGGGCAGCCAGTCCAGCGGCGACCTCTACGACAGCCGCGCCCTCTTCCTCTTGATGGTGATGGCCTCCGCGACCGCGGACCCCGGGCGGAAGCCCGCGCAGTCCGGCCCTCCCCTTCCCCATTCCCTTTCCCAACCCTCATTCACAGGAGCCGCCTGACATGCGCATCGTCTATCTGCATCAGTACTTCAACACCCCCACCATGCACGGGGGCACGCGCTCCTATGAGCTCGCGCGCCGCCTGGTCTCCATGGGCCACGAGGTCCACATGGTGACCTCCGACACCCGCACGGACGGCAGTCAGGGCAAGGGCTGGCGCGAGTCCAACGAGAGCGGCATCCAGGTGCACTGGCTGCCGGTGCCCTACAACAACGCCATGAGCTACCCGGACCGCATCCGGGCCTTCAGCCACTTCGCGGTCAACTCCACGCGCCGCGCCGCACAGCTGCCCGCGGACGTCTTCTTCGCCACCAGCACGCCGCTCACCATCGCGGTGCCGGGCATCGCCGCGTCGCGGTGGAACAAGCGGCCCATGGTCTTCGAGGTGCGCGACCTGTGGCCCGCCATCCCCATCGCGGTGGGCGCGCTCAAGAGCCGCTCCGCCATCCTGGCCGCGCAGCTGCTGGAGAAGGCCGCGTACGCGGGCGCGGAGCACATCGTCGCGCTGTCGCCGGGCATGAAGGCGGGCGTGGAGGCGGCGGGCGTGCCGTCGGAGAAGATCACCATCATCCCCAACCTCTGCGACCCGGAGCGCTTCCAGGTGCCGGCGTCCGCGGGCCAGGAGTTCCGGCAGAAGTACGCGTGGCTGGGGGACCGGCCCATGGTGCTGTACGCGGGCACGCTGGGGCTGGTGAACGGCGTGGAGTACCTGGTGCGGGTGGCCGCGGAGATGCGCAAGCTGGACCCGGAGGTCCGCTTCGTCATCATGGGCAAGGGCCGTGAGGAGGCCCTGCTGCACGCGCTGGCGGAAAGGCTGGGCGTGAAGGGGGAGAACCTCTTCTTCCTGCCCAGCGTGCCCAAGGAGCAGGTGCCCGCGGTGCTGAGCGCGGCCACCATCGCCACGTCGCTGTTCACGGACGTGCCGGGCATGCAGGACAACTCCGCCAACAAGTTCTTCGACGCGCTCGCGGCGGGCCGTCCGCTGGCGCTCAACTACGGCGGCTGGCAGGCGGAGCTGCTGGACCGGGAGGCCTTTGGCCTCCGGCTGCCGCCCAAGGACATCCCCGCCGCGGCGGCCATGCTGGCCAAGAGGCTGCGCGACCCGCGCTGGCTCGCGGAGGCCGGCGCGCTGGCCGGGAAGCTGGGCCGGGAGCGCTACTCCGCGGACATCGCGGCGAAGCGCCTGTCAGAAGTGTTGCAGCGCGCGGCGGCGGCCCGGTCATGACCGCGCGCTCGGTGGGGAGCAACTTCATCTGGTCGCTCTCCGCCGGGCTCATCTATGCCCTCGCGCAGTGGGGCGTCCTGGTGGCCTTCGCGCGGCTGGCCACCATGGAGGAGGTGGGCCAGTTCGCGCTCGCCCTGGCCATCACCGCCCCGGTGCTGCTGATGTCGCGCATGCAGCTGCGCACGCTCCAGGCCACGGACGCGAAGAGCGCCTTCGGCTTCGAGCACTACCTGGGCCTGATGGTGCTCAACGTCGTGGCGGGCGTGGCGGTGTGCTGCGCCATCGCCACGGGGATGGCGGACTCCCTCCACGCGGGCTGGGTCATCGCGCTGGTGGCGCTGGCCAAGGGCTTCGAGGCGGTGAGCGAGGTGTTCTACGGCGCGCTCCAGAAGGTGGAGCGGCTGGGGCTCATCGCCCGGTCCACCATCGCCAAGAGCGTGCTGTCCGTGGTGCTGGTGCCGCTGGCGCTGTGGCTCACGCACAGCCCCATCGCCGGCGCGGCGGCCATGGCCTTCGCGTGGGCCATCGTCCTCTTCGTCTTCGACACGCGGACGCTCCGGCGCGAGTTCCCCGGCGTGCGCCCCTGGAGCACCCTCTGGCGCACGCCGTGGCGGCAGGAGGGCCCCCGGCTCAAGGCGCTCTTCCTCTTGTGCTGGGTGCTGGGCCTCACCGCGCTGATGGCCGCGCTGCGGCCCAACATCCCCCGCTACCTGCTGGAGGCGCACGCGGGCCAGGCTGAGCTGGGCATGTACGCCGCGCTCGCGTACTTCGCCGCGCTGGGCGGCCGGGTGGTGCATTCCCTGGGGCAGGCGGTGAGCCCCCGGCTGGGCCGCTACCACGCGGCGGGGGACGCACGCCGCTACGGCAAGGTGCTGATGGGCTTCACGGCGGCGTCCGCGGGGGTGGGCCTGTGCGCCATCGCCGGTGCGGCGCTGCTCGGCCGGTGGGCGCTGACGCTCTTCTACGGGGCCGCCTACGCCGGCAACCTCACGTTGTTCGTCTGGCTGATGGCCGCCGCGGCGCTGGAGTACGTCTGCTTGAGCCTCGCGGTGGGGCTCACCGCGGCGCGCGAGCTCAAGGGCCAGGTGGTGCTGCTCGTCGTCTCCGTGGCCGTGGTCGCGCTGGGCAGCGCGGTGTGGGTGCCGCGCGTGGGCCCGGTGGGCGCCGCATGGGCCCTGGGGCTGGGGTGGGTGTCGGAACTCGTGTGCAGCGTCTGGCTGACCTTGCGCGTCTGGCGGCGGCTGACGGCCCCGGAGCCCGCGCAAGCACTCCCCCCCGTCCCATCAGGCCCCGTGGATGCACGGGAGTCGACAGCAGGGTGAGTCCCGGGGGTCGTGGTGGAGGGCCGGAAGGATTTCTAGCCTTTCCGGCTTCAAGGAGCGACGTCCCCATGCAAAGACAGGCAGGAACCGGGTTGTTCCTCAAGCGGTGCATCGACGTGGTGGCGGCGGGAGTGGGCTTGCTATGCCTTTCCCCGGTGATGGCCGCCACGGGGCTGTTCGTCCGTCTGACGATGGGCGGCCCCGTCCTCTTCCGGCAGCGGCGCCCGGGGAAGAACGGCCAGCTGTTCACCGTCCTCAAGTTCCGCACCATGCTGGACGCGACGGACGCGACCGGCGAGCCGCTGCCGGACGAGCAGCGGATCACCTGGGCCGGGCAGCTCTTGCGCTCCACCAGCCTGGATGAGCTGCCGCAGCTGTGGAACGTGCTCCGGGGCGACATGAGCCTGGTGGGGCCCCGTCCGCTGCTCGTGGAGTACCTGCCGCGCTACTCCGCGGAGCAGGCGCGGCGCCACGACGTGCTGCCCGGCATCACCGGCTGGGCGCAGATCAACGGCCGCAACGCGCTCTCCTGGGAGGAGCGCTTCCGCCAGGACGTCTGGTACGTGGAGCACTGGAGCCTGGCGCTGGACCTGAAGGTGCTGGCGCTGACGGTGGTGCGCGTGCTGCAGCGCCAGGGCATCTCCTTCGGTAGCGAGGCCACCATGCACAAGTTCATGGGCACCCCGCAGCCGGAGGCCAGGGTCGTGGCGCTCCGGCAGCAGGAACAGGCCCCGCTCAGCCCGCCGTCCGCAGCCCCTGTTTCCGGGGAACGGCTCGGACCACCTCCACCACCCGCTCGAGCTCCTGGCGCGTGAGGTTGGAGCCGGACGGCAGGCACAGGCCGTGGCGGAACAGGTCCTCCGCCACGCTGCCCCGCCGCCGCTCGAAGTTCGCGAAGACGGGCTGAAGGTGCATGGGCTTCCACACCGGCCGCGCCTCGATGTTCTCCCGCTCCAGCGCGACCCTCACCGCCTCCCGGTCCGCGCCGAACGCCTCCGGGTCGATGGTGAGGGTCGTCAGCCAGCGCGTGTGCCGGCCCCACGGGGCCTCCGGCATGAACTGGATGCCCGGCAGGTCCCGGAAGGCCTCCGCGTAGAAGGCGTGGTTCGCGCGGCGCGCGGCCACCCGGTCCTCCAGCACGTGCAGCTGCCCCCGCCCGATGGCGGCCAGCACGTTGCTCATCCGGTAGTTGTAGCCCACTTCCGAGTGCTGGTAGTGCGGCGCCGTGTCGCGCGCCTGCGTGGCCAGCTTGAGGGCGTGCTGCACCAGCTCGCCGTCCGCGGACACCAGCATCCCGCCGCCGGACGTGGTGAGGATTTTATTGCCGTTGAACGAATAGATGCCCACGCGGCCCACCGTGCCGGGGGTCCGTCCCTTGTACGTGCTGCCCAGGGCCTCCGCCGCGTCCTCCACCACGGGCACGCCGTAGCGGTCGCAGGCGGCCATGAGGGGATCCAGGTCCGCGCTCTGGCCGTACAGGTGCACCACCACCACGGCGCGGGGCAGCCGGCCCAGCCGGGCCCGCATCGCCAGCTCCTCCTCCAGCAACGCGGGGTCCATGTTCCAGGACGTGCGCTCGCTGTCGATGAAGACGGGGCAGGCGCCCAGGTAGCGGATGGGATTCACCGACGCGGAGAAGGTGAGCGTGCTCACCAGCACGTCGTCGCCGGGCCCCACGCCCACCAGTTGGAGCGCCAGGTGGAGCGCGGCCGTCCCGGAGCTCAGCGCCAACGCGTGCGGCGTGCCCACGCACCGGGCGAACTCCTCCTGGAAGGCATCGACGTGGGGGCCCAGGGGGGCAATCCAATTGCTTGCGAACGCGTCGTCGACATAGCCGCGCTCGAGCGTGCCCATGTGGGGCGAGGACAAATAGATGCGGGAGGACATGCGAAAAGCTCCAGGCAAGACCGGGCATTCGGACCCCGGCGCTGCCTGGAGCGTTCGCACACTCCCTCCTCCCGCGCGCTCGGGCGGGAGGAGGGTGTATGTGTTTCACATCGTGGAATTCGGACTAGAGCGCCGAACCCTGGGACAGCAGCTTCGCGTTGAGCGCGCCGTTGCCGTAGTACTGGGTGTTCTGGCCCACGGTGTGGGTCTCCAGACGCTGCTGGAGGGCGGCGTTGTAGCGGCCCAGCTTCACCAGGCCGTCATTGAACCAGCCCGTGCCGCTGCCCGTGCCGTCCACGTAGTTGCCGTACTTCTTGGCGGACGGCCAGATGACGTTGTTCAGGGTGACGACGAACTTGCGCATGTCCGCGTCCGTCCACTCCATGCCCGCGTCGTGGGCTTCCACGATGTAGGCCATCACGCCGTTGCCGTGCGCCACGTCCTGGCCCGGACGCTTCTTGGAGCCCCACTCGGCGGCCCAGAAGTACGCGTTGGCGTTGACCGGGCTGTTCATCAGCTGGCCGCGCAGCGACGAGGTGTTGTTGGGCATGTCACGGTTGATGTTGTTGAAGACGGTCATGTACTGCGCCCGCTTCGTGGAGTCCGTCGTCATCTTCGACAGGTCCATGGCGATGTAGGCCCAGTGCGAAGCCATGTGCGTATTGACGCGGTAGATGTAGCTGTTCGCGCCGCGCTTGAGCCACTTCTCGAACATGTTCCGTTCGGTGAACGCCAGCAGCTTGTCGTACTGGGTCTTGTACGTGCTGTTGTTGTAGAGCGCGGGCGTCTCACGGATGGTGCGCAGCATGCGCGTCACGTAACGCCAGCAGTAGCTTTCGAACAGGGGCACTTCCTGGCCCAGCGTGTCCGAGCGGGCGGACGCCCAGCCCAGGTAGCTGTCCTTGAACTGGCTCCGGGGCAGCGAAGAGGAGACCTTCGCGTGGTTGACCATGTTGTTCACATACAGCAGCGCCCGGTCCATGTACTGCGTCTTGCCGGTGGCGCGATACATGGCGGTGTTGCCGTCCACGCCGTAGGCGAGGTCGTAGAACTGCCAGCTGTCCAGCGACTGGCTCTTCGGCAGGAAGCTGGAGGTGTGCTCCGAAGCCCAGCGCTTCAGGAACAGCGTCTCCCAGGCCGCGACAGTGCGCAGGCTGACGGCGGCCTGCGCGGTCGTACCGAGGCCCTCCTCCATGGAGGAGGCAGGCGACTCCGCGGCGGCAGGGGCGTCCGCCTCCGGAGTGGTGGGAGCGGCCTCGGCCTCCGGCTCGGAGGGACCGACCGCGATTTGCTCTTCGGGGGAAGAGGGAGCGAGCGTGTCCGCGCCAGGGGCGGAAACGTCGGTGCTGCCCGGGGTGTTATCTCCGTTGGGACTGGCCGTGCTGACACCGTCCTGCTCGGGCTGGGGGCCGCATGCACCCCCCATCAGCAGGGACAGGGACAACAGGGACGACAGGGCACGACCAGAGTTGCGACGACGGGATTCCAACATCAGGGGGGTCCTGTGGGGTAGCTCCCGTCAACCGCCCGGTAGGCTACCCTGTTGTGGGAACGCCGGAGTGCGTTCACTGGACGCCAAAAGGATTTGGCGGCCCAGGTAATTCCTTTGTGATTAGACAAAAAAATCACTGAGACTGCCTGTGAGTTGTCAGTCCAAGGCCCCATGGGCCTGTCCGCCTGAGCTGGCGGACTCAGGGTGGGGGATGAATGACAAGGACAGGGCAGGCGAGCGCCATGCTGATTCCCGACGCGGGCGCCTCGGCGCTGTCCGGGCAGTACTTCCGCTCCGAGCATCACCTACGCGCCGAGCAGGTGACCCATACGCTGGTCGTCAAAAGCGATACAGACAGGGCGTTACGCGTGCCACTCATCGTGCGAGCGATTGAGGGAACGCCGTATCGCGACGCCATTTCTCCGTATGGCTTTCCGGGCGGTGAGCTGGACGGATTGAGCGAGGTGCCTGCACCTGCCGTGGATTGGCGGGGCACGGAGCTGGTCAGCATCTTCGTGAGGGAGCGGGTTCAGGGACCGCACTGTTTCGCGGCAGGCACGGCCCGCAACGAGGTCTTCTTCGTGGACCCCTGCCGCCCGCTCACACCGCGAGAGATGCACCGCCGGCACATGCGGCGAAACCTCCGGCTGGGGTTCGTGAGCACGGTGTGTGAGGCCCGGGACGCGCCCTCCGAGGAGCGCGCGGGATTTCGCGAGGTGTACCGGCAGACCATGGTCCGGGACCAGGCGTGCCGCCGGTACTTCTTCTCCGACGCGTACTTCGAGGAGCTGTTCGCGTCCCCGGAGGCCTGGCTCGCGACGACGCGCGCGCCGGATGGGACGGTCGCGTCCGCGGCCCTGATCGTCCGCAGTGACGGCCTCCTGCACTACTACCTGGGCGGCACGGCGGACGCGCACCTGGCGCGCTCCCCGGCGAAGAACGTCTTCGGAGCGATGATCGACCTGTGCCTCCAGCTGCGGCTTCCGCTCCACCTGGGGGGCGGGCTCTCGCCGGGGGACGGCCTGGAGGACTTCAAGCGCGGCTTCTCCAACGCCAGCGGACGAATCCACACGCACGAAATCGTCTGCGACGCGGCGGTGTACGCCACGCTTTCGGCGGGCCACGCCGCCAGCGACTTCTTTCCGGCCTACCGCTCGCACCTCTCATGACGAAAAGCCCCGGCCTCCCGCCCCTTGTGGGGGCACGGGAGACCGGGGCTCATCGTGGACGGCGACGGCCGGGGCCGCGTGGGGTTCAGGCGCTGACGTTCTGCTCCGCCGCGGACGGCTTCGCGGGAGCGAAGGCGGGCAGCACCTTCGCCACCGTCCCCGTCATCTTCGACGGGGTGTACGCGGGGATGAGGTCCTGGAGGGCGCGCTTCACGTCGTGGGTGTCACCGGCGCGGGCCGCGCGGTCCAGGCGCTTGAGCTGCAGCTGGAAGTCCGCGGGCGGCGCGGGGCTGCGGGCCACCTTGATGCGGTTGCGCACCTGCTGGGTGAGCTCCTCCTCCTCGGACATGAGCACCTCCTCCAGCTTCTCCCCCGGACGCAGGCCCGTGTAGACGATGGAGATGTCCTTGTCCGGCACCAGGCCCGTCATGGTGATCATGTTCGCGGCCAGCTCCGCGATGCGGACCGGCTCGCCCATGTCCAGGATGCACAGCTCGCCGTAGCCGCCCAGGCCGGCCAGCACCACCAGGCCCACCGCCTCCGGGATGATCATGAAGTAGCGGGTGCAGTCCGGGTGGGTGACCGTGACGGGGCCGCCCGCTTGGATCTGCTGCTTGAAGAGCGGCACCACGCTGCCCGCGGACCCCAGCACGTTGCCGAAGCGGACGGCGCAGAAGGTGGTGCGCGACGTCACGGCGATGTCGCGGATGACCATCTCCGCCAGCCGCTTGGAGGCGCCCATCACCGACGAGGGCTTCACCGCCTTGTCGGTGGAGATGAGGATGAAGCGCTCCGCGCCGCACGCGTCCGCCATGCGCGCCACGTTCTGCGTGCCGAAGACGTTGTTCTTGATGGCCTCCTCCGGCGAGTCCTCCATCAGGGGCACGTGCTTGTGCGCGGCCGCGTGGAAGACGTACTGCGGCGCGAACTCCTGGCCAATGCGCAGCATCCGGTCCAGGTCGCGGATGTCCGCCACCACGGAGTGCACCGGCACATGCGGGTAGCGCGACTGCAGCTGGCGCACCAGCAGGTAGAGCTCGTTCTCGTTGATGTCCACCACCACCAGCGACGCGGGCGAGTGCCCCGCGACCTGCCGGACGATTTCACTGCCGATGGAGCCCGCGCCGCCGGTGACGAGGATGCGGCGGCCCGTCACCAGCCGGTGCACCTCGTCATGGTCGAACGAGATGGCGTCCCGGGGCAGCAGGTGCTCCGGGGACAGGTCGTGCAGCATGGCGGAGGTGATCTTCTGGTCCAGGTACGCGAACGAGGCCGGGATGATCTTGAAGCTGACACTCTGGTGCCGGCACAGGCTCAGCAGGTGCCGGGTGCGCTCCGGGGACAGCCGGGGGATGGCGATGAGCACCTGCGTCACCCGGTGCTTCTTCATCAGCTCCGGCAGCGCGTCCAGCACGCCCAGCACCGGCTTGCCATTGAGGAACGTGCCCTGCTTGCCAGGGTCGTCATCCACCAGACCGATGACGTGCCACGGGCTGCCGCGGTCCCTCAAGAGGTCGCGCAGGAGCAGGTCCCCGGCGCTTCCCGCGCCCACGATGAGCGTGCGCTGGGAGCCCTTCGCCTTCGCGCGCTGCCGGTCCAGATACCACTGTCGGACCATCCGCGGGGCGAAGCGGTGAAAGCCCAGGAGCGTGGTGGTGACGAAGAACTCCAGCGCGACCACCTGCCCCGGCAGCGACTCCATGAAGAAGAGGGTGCGCAGCAATTCGAACACGATGGTGCCCGCGAGGCTGGCCAGCTCCAGCCGGACCGCCTCGTGGATGCCGGAGCGGTGGAAGGACCAGCGGTGCAGGCCCAGCCAGACGAGCGTCACCAGGCGCACCACGACCAGGAGCGCCACGGCCCGGGGCAGGACCTCCCTGCAGGCCGGCGACAGCCCGTCCGCGAAGTGCAGCATCGTGGCGGCGACCAGCGAGCCCGCGATGAGGACCGCGTCCACGCCCAGCATCCGCAGCCAGCCGAAGCGGTGAGCCCTTCGCGGTGCATGCTCCGGGGTCTCCCGTGGCCCTGCGTCCAGGCTCATCGCTTCCAGATTCTGACCGTGTTTCATCGATGTCTCCCCCTCCGGCCCGGCGTCCACGGAAAATCCGCCGTCCTCCCACCGCGTAATCAGGAAGACACGCCCTAGCTCGGAATCGCGGAAAGGTGGACGCGCGTCCAGTGGTATCAAAGCCGTCCAGGAGTGCTGTCCGACTCGATTCCCAGACGCTTGCGTGACAACGAGCAGGCACCCTGCCCCGCGGGGCCAGAACCCAGACATCGCCGCGGTCTCCAGGCGCCGGAGGCCCGCGGGCAACGGCCTGCCGCGGGGATGTTTCAGCGATGTGACACCTCCCCGGGAGGAAGGGGCGGGCGCGGCCGTGGCGCGATGGTCGCGGCGCCGGGCTGACACTTCGCGAGTCTTGCTCCGCCCAAGCCCGCCCGCCACGCTTGGGCCATGACGACCGAATTCATCCTGCTCCGGCACGGGGAGACGGAGTGGAACGCCCTGGGGCGCCTGCAGGGGCACCTGAACAGCATGCTCAGCCGTGAAGGACAGCGGCAGGCGGAGGCGCTCGCGGCGCGGCTGGCCACCCTTCCCTTCCAGGCCCTCTACAGCAGCGACCTGGACCGCGCGGTGCAGACGGCCTCATGCATCGCGGCGAGGACGGGCCACGACGTCCAGCGGGACGCGCGCCTGCGGGAGCGCGGGCTGGGCGTGCTCGAAGGGCTGACGCGCGCGGAGGCCGGCCAGCGCCACCCGGCCGTCTTCGCCGCGTACACGGAGGGCCATGCCGACTACGTGGTGCCCGAAGGGGAGAGCGCGTCCCAGCGCCTGCGGCTGGCGCTGCACTGCCTGGAGGAGCTGGGGGCGCGCCATCCGGGGGCCCGCGTCGTGGTGGTCACCCACGGCGGCCTGCTCAGCGCCCTCTTGCGCCACTGCCTGGGCATCCCCGCCGCCGCGCCGCGCGCCTTCTCCGTCCTCAACGCGGGTTGGAACCAGTTCGACCTCCATGAGGGGTCCTTGCGGATGGTGACCTGGGGGGACGTCAGCCACCTGCGCGCGCTCAGCCTGGACGACACCTGAAGCGACTGTGACGGACAGTGCCTGGATGGACGTACACTGGCGCGCGCCATGCGCACGCCAACCGCTCCGGGGCTGGGACCGCCGGCTGTCTTCGTGGGCCGAGCCCACGAGGTACGGCGGCTGGGGGACATGCTGAGGCGCGTGCGCACGGGAGTCGTCTACGGACTGCCCGGCGCGGGCAAGTCCGCGCTGGTGGCGGCGGTGGCCGCGAAGCACCGGGGCCCCGTCGTGCACCGGCGCGTGCGTCCCGGGGACACGCTGGACACGGTGGTGGACGACGTGCGCCGCCTGCTGAGCGAAGCGCCCGTGGCCCAGGCCCTGTCGGACGCGTCCCGGCTGGAGGCGCTGGCGGGCGAGCTGGAGGCGCGCCGCGCCCTGTGCGTGCTGGACGACCTGCACGTGCTCGGGCCGCCGGAGCGCGCGGCGCTGGTGGAGGACCTGGGAGGCCGGCTGAGGCAGGGCACGCTGCTGGCCACCTCGCGCGAATCGGTCCCCCGGCACGCGGCGAGTCCGGACCGGGTGGAGCTGCGGCTGGAGGGCCTGTCGGAAGAGGCCGCGCGCGAGCTGTGGCGGGAGCTGGACGCGCTCTACGGCGAGCGCGACGGCTTCGACGCGGCGTGGAGCCGCTCGCGGGGCCTGCCCTTCCTCCTGCGCCGCGCCCACGCGGGCGACACGGGCGGGGACGAGCCGGTGCGAGCGGCGCTCGCGGCGCTGCCCGCGGACGAACGGCGGCTGGCCGCGATGCTGGCCTTGAGCCAGCTGCCGCTCACCGCGAGCACGCTGCGGCCGGCGCTGTCCGGCGACGCGGCGGGCGAGACGCTGCGCCAGCTGGGCGCGAAGCTGCTGGTGGAGACGGACTCGCGGGGCCGGCACGGCGTGCACGACCTGGTGCGCGAGGCGATGGTGTCCCTGCTGTCGCCGGACGAAGCGCGCGCTGGCCACGAAGCGCTGCTGGAGGTCCTGGAACAGGAGCCCCTGCCCGCGGTGGTCCGGGTGCGCGCGGTGTGCCGCCACCTCCAGGCGCTCGGCCGGCATGAAGCGCGCGCGGCCTTCATCGTCGCGCAGGCGGAGGCCCTGGTGCGCCACGGCGCCGCGGACGAGCTCCTGGGCCTCTTGGACTCGCTGCCCGCCGCGCTGCGCACGCCCCAGGTGAAGCTGGCCCATGCGCGCGCGCGGGTGCGGCTGCTCGATTTGCGCCGGGCCTATCCGGAGCTGTTGGCCCTGCGCGCCTCACTGGAGGCCGCCGCCGGAGCGCCGGAGCCGGAGTCGAACGAAGCCCTGCGCGAGGGCGTGGGCGCCGTGCTGGTGCGGGTGGCCCTCTTCGCGCTGGAGCCGGAGGCCTGCGAGCGCACGCTGGAGTCCATGCCGGTGCCGAGCAGCGCGGAGGTCTTCCTCCAGCAATTGCTGGCCTGGACCGCGCTGCGCTTCTTCCAGGGACGGCTGGAGGAATCCCTGGCGATGCTGGACAACGCCGCCGCCGCGACCGGGGACCGGCGCGTGCTGGGCTGGTGCGCCTACGCCCGCGCGCTGATGCTCTGGATTGAAGGCCGCGACAGCGAGCTGGCGGAGCCCCTGGCCCAATGCGTGTCATTGCTGGAGGACGCGCCACTCGACTCGCGAGGCCCCCTGGTGGCGGCCATGTCCGCGGGCATCCTCAGCCGGCTGGGCCGCTTCACGGAGGCCGACGCCGCGCTCGCCAGCGCCCGGGAGCGCCTGGGCCAGCTGGGCGCGCCCCGCCTCGCGCTGGAGCTGGACTGCATCGCGGCGTGGGTGCGCGGAGAGTCGGGACAGCGCGGAGCGGCGCTCGCGGCGCTGCGGGAGACGGAAGCCCGCGCGGAGAAGGCGGGCTACCTCTTCGTCCGGCTGCTCTGCCGCGTGGGCGCGGGCCGCATGCTGCTGGAGCTGGGCCGGCGCGCGGAAGGAAGGGCCCAGCTGGACGCGGTGGAGGAAGAGGTCCGCGCGCGCGGCGTGGTGGGGCTGATGCGGGCCGCCCGGGTGGCGCGCACGCTGGACGTGCCGGGGCCGGAGGCCGCGCCCATCACCGTGGAGCCCCGCGAGGTGCGCCCCGGCATCGCCGCCCGCCAGCGCGCCCTGGCCGCGCTGGCCGCCGCACGGAGCGCGGACGCCCCGCGAGCCACGGCGCTGCTCACCGCGCTGGAGCCCCTGTCCCGTGGTGACGACTTCGCGCTGGAGCGCACGCTGGGGCACCTGGCCCGCGCCACGCTCCACCGGCACGCGGGCGGCGCCCGTGAGGCGGCCCAGGCCCTGGAGGAGGCCACGCGCGAGGGGACCGAGGGCGGCGTGGACCCCGAGCTGATGGCGGAGCTGACCCGGCCGCTCGCCTCCAGCGCGCAAGCCGCGTCCCTTCCCGAAGCGCCCGCGCCGGAGGCGGTGGTGCTGGATGCCCGCCGTCACGAACTGCGAGCCCCGGGGAAGACCGTCTCCCTGGAGCGCAGGGCCCTGCCGCGAAGGCTGCTCTACGCGCTGGCCCGCCAGCCGGGCCGCATCCTGGCGAAGGAGGACTGCGTGCGCGCCATGTGGAACGCGGACTACGACCCGCGCCTGCATGACAACGCCTTGCGCGTCCACGTGAGCCACGTGCGAGACATGCTGGAGGGCACCGGCACCCGCGTGGTCTTCGAGGACCCCGGCTACCGCCTGGAGGTGTCTCCAGGCTTCACCTTCGTCACATGTGACACGGTGTAGCAGTCACGCCAACCCCATCACAGTAGTTATCCAGTTACGATAAATCGCCGCCAGGGTGTTTACAAAGAGTCCTGGACTCCTCCAGAATCCCGCCGCCTCATTAATTCCTTCAAAAACGGGGTTCACATGATTTCGGCTCAGATGGTGCGTCGCTGGACCGCGGCCAGCGCGGTGTCGCTGCTGGTCGTCGGTTGCGGTCCCCAGACCACGGAAGAGAAGCAGACCCAGCCGGAGACGCCGGCTCCCGCCGCCACCGCCCAGGAGATCGTCGGCGGCACGGCGACCACCATCGGTGCGAACCCCTGGCAGGTGTCGCTGCAGAGCAGCAGCGGCAGCCACTTCTGCGGCGGCTCCGTCATCAACGAGAACTGGATCCTCACCGCGCAGCACTGCGTGAACTCGAACGGCTTCATCTCCAAGCCGGGCCGCATCGTGGCGGGCGTCACCAACCGCACCACCACCACCGGTGGGCAGGTCCGCACCGTGTCCCAGGTGGTCGTGTACCCGGGCTACGTGGACGCGAACATCGGCAAGGACGCGGCGCTCCTCAAGCTGTCCTCGCCGCTGGACCTGAGCGGCGCGAACGTGAAGGCCATTCCGCTGGTCTCCGCGGCGGACGAGGCGTCGGGCGTGGGCGGCGTCGGCGCCGTGGCGCGCGTCACGGGCTGGGGCTCGCTGTCCAGCGGCTCCTCCTCGCTGCCGTCCACGCTCCAGACGGTGGACGTGAACATCATCAGCAACGCCGCCGCGCAGGCCGACTACCAGGGCCAAGAGGTCATCACCGCGGACCAGCTGGGCGCGAAGGCCCCGGGCAAGGACTCCTGCCAGGGTGACAGCGGCGGTCCCCTCACCGTCCTCAAGGGCAGCAACCGCGTGCTCGCGGGCATCGTGAGCTGGGGCTACGGCTGCGCCGACGCGGCGTACGCGGGCATGTACGGCCGCGTGTCGTTCTTCGAGAGCTGGATCACCAACACCATCAACGCCCCGCAGCAGCCGACGCAGACGCTGCTGAACCAGACCGGCATCTCCGGCGCGGCCAGCTCCTTCAAGCACTACGCCATCACGGTCCCCGCGGGCGCCACCACCCTGACGGTGGAGCAGTCCGGCGGCACGGGTGACGCGGACCTCTACGTGCGCCAGGGCTCGCAGCCCACCACGACCGCGTACAACTGCCGCCCGTACCTCAGCGGCAACGCGGAGACCTGCACCATCACCGCCCCCGCGGCCGGCACCTGGTACGTCTCCGTGCGTGGCTACACCACGTACTCGGGCGTCACCGTGAAGGCCACGGTGCCGTAGTCCTCGCCTGACACGGCGTGAGCGCGCAAAGCCCTCTTCCTCCCTTCGCGGAGGGAGGGGGCTTTCGTGTTTCAGCGACCCCAGGTGCGCGGAGTGCTACACCCGGTGTCATGGCCCGGCCCAGAGCTTCGCGCTGTCCCCACTGCAACGCCCCCTTCACGCCCCAGGCCGCGAAGACGCACTACGTCTGCGGCTACTGCGGCCACGCCTTCGACCTGGACGGCCCGCTTCCGGTCCGGCCCGGCCCGCGCCCGCCGCCGCCCGCCCAGGCGAACAACAAGCACGTCCCGATCATGCTCGCGGGCGTCGCGGTGATGCTCCTGATGGGGGTCATGGGCGCGGTGTTCGCCCTGGCTTCGGGAGGCCCGGACACGTACGAGCCCCCTCCCACCCCGCCTCCCGCGGCCGTCGTCCCCGTCGCGCCTCCGGTCATCCCCGGGCCTCCACCCGAGCCTCCCAAGCCCGAACCCGAGCGCATCGAGTGGATGGAGCGGGGCGCGCCTGCGTTCGTGGACGTCAACGGCGATGGGACGGAGGACATCGTCGGCCACGTGCGCCGCTACGAAGGCACGAGCCCCCGTGAGTACATCGCCGCGTTCGACGGGCGGACGTTCCAGAAGCTCTGGGAGTCATCGCCTTCGGAGGGGCCGGACGCCTCCCGCCACACGAAGGTCATCGCCCAGAACGGCCGGCTGGTGATGAGCGAGCAGCGCACGGTGAACCTGCTGGAGCTGGAGACCGGCAAGCGGCTGGGGCGCGTGCCGCTGACGGACTCGCCGCGCCGGCTCTGCATCCCGCCCGGGGACACGACGTCCGTCTGGGTGGAGGTGGTGGACCACCAGCATCTGCTCTTCGACACGCGCACGGCCACCGCGAAGCCCGCGCCCCGCGCGCCGAAGGGCTGCGCCACGCCGCCCCTGAGCCCGCAGACGTGCAACATGAGCCGGCCGCCGGAGCACCCCACCTCCTGCGAGCGCTCCAGCTACCCGCCCTCCGACATCCGCGGCTTCTCCACGAAGTACCTCCTCCGCACGGGCGGCTACACGCTGGCGCTGGGCACGCGGTGGCCGGGGACGCAGGTGCCCCTGGTGGCGCTGTACGCGCCGGGCAACCGCAAGCCTGTGTGGCACGACACCGTGTCGGACAAGGATCCGCTCCTCCTGCGGGACACCGCGCCGGAGGTGGGGGAGATCACGAAGGACGCCGTGTACGTCGTCTATCAGCTGGAGAAGGGCGGCACGCAGCTCATCCGGCGCGACCTGCTCACCGGCGCCGTGGCCTGGGACGTGGCCCTGCCCGAGTCCCATTTCAGCTCCATGCTGACGGTCCTCTGGGTCCGGGAGGGCCGCGTGTATGTCCCGCTGTGGGGCAGCCTTCACGTGCTGGACGCAGCCACGGGTGACTCCATCGGCGGCATTGGAGTGAAATGAATCAGTAGATGGAGATGAGGTGGACCCGCACGCGGGGGTTGCCGAGGTACTCCTCCAACCGCCAGCGGGTCCGCATCCCGTCCTCGCGGATGCCCACGCCGCCGTCCGTGGGGGGCTCCGCGCTGGCGAGCGCCTCCCGCAGGTGGGACACCGCCCAGCGGTCGAACTTCGGGTCCCCGGAGCCCTCCAGCACCTGCAGGTCGATGAGGCTGCCATCGCGCGCCTGCCGCACCTCCACGATGGCGACGAGCGCCAGGATGGGGGCGGTGACATCCATCATGTAGACGTCCGCCGCGCGTCCGGCCTCCACCGCCGCGCGCAGCCGGTCGGACGTCTCCCGGCGGACGTCGCGCGCCTGGGGCGCGAAGGGGGTGCCCGTCTTGCCGAACCGCTCGATGGCCTCCAGCTGCTCGCGCTTCAGCCGGCGGGCGAGCACATCCGTATTGGGAGGAGGCGGGTTCACGAGCTTCTCGGAGAAGCCCTGGCGCAGCTTCGCGAAGTAGGGGGGCGTCGCGCCCGTGGCCCGCGCGGACGCGGTCGCGTCGTGGGCCCAGCCATCCACCTTCTGACGCGCCTCCTCCGCCTCACGGGCCGCCAGGGCCTTGGGGTCCGGCTCCGAGCCGGGGACGTTGCGAAGCGTCCGCCCCGTCGACGGGGGCCCCTTCAGGAGCCCACCGCCCAACAGGCCGGGGGGTTCCAGCTGGAGCGGGACGTCCCGGACCGGAGGTGGCTCACGCTCGGAGGGTGCTTCCGCGAGCGGCTCCGGAGCAGTGTTCCCGGTGGTGGCGGGAGCCTCGGCTGGAGATGGAGCTTCGTCCTTCTTCCGCTCGCGCTCCGTCAGCAGCGCCGGCGCTTCATCCTTCTCCCCCGCGCGCTCCGCCGGACGCGCTGGCGAGCGCGGGGGCCGTGGCGCTTCTTCAGGCACCGGGGGCACGGGCGGCGTGGGGCGTGCGTCCCGGGTGACGATCTCCAGCTCGACGGCCTGCGACGGCTCGCGACGCCGGACGTCGGCGGACGGGCTCCGCCACAGCGCGAAGAGGAGCGCCGCGTGCAGGAGCCCGGACACGACGAGCAGGAGAAGCAGCTGTGAGCGGCGGGACACGAAGCTCAGCTTGCTCCCTCCCACCGCGCGGGAGAAGTGGCGCGGAGCGTGGGTGTTGGGCCTCCACGCTCCCCTGCCCTCCTCCCGCTCCCTACGGCGCGGCCGGTGTCCTGAACTCCGGAATGAGCTCGCCCGTGAGCCGGATGCTCTTCAGGACCTTGTCGTGCGCCAGCGCGCCCACCTGGTGGAAGGACATGAGCGCGTCGATGCCCAGCGCCTGGTAGCGCTTGAGCCCCGCGCGCACCTGGTCCTGGGTCCCGACGATGAGCGAGTCCTGCGCGCTCAGCACCTCCCAGACCTGCTCGTCCGGGACCTGCTCACCGCCCATGATGCGGCCCAGGAGGCGCTGCGCCTGGGACTGCGGCGCGTTCGGGTCCTTCTTGCGCAGGTACTGGCCCGTCAGGCCACCGCCCGCCGGGTCCTTCGCCAGCACCTCCAGCTCCGCGGCCGTCTTCACGAACGCGTCCTTCGCCTCGAAGAAGGTGAACGACCCGCTGGTGTACCAGGCGGCGGCCTTCGCGGCGCCGTTCTCCATCGCCTCGCGCTCGCTGTCCGCGCAGTGCACGAAGGTGAAGAAGGCGACCTGGTCGTTGACGAACGCGCCCACCGGCTCGCAGCGCGTGCGCAGGGCCTCGCGGTAGATGTGGATCATCTCCGCCACCTCCTCCGGAGAGGCCCAGAGCGTCACGCCCAGCGCGCCCACGCCGTTGCGCCCCGCCTGTTCGAAGGACGCGGGGCTGGAGCACGCCTGCCACAGCGGCGGATGCGGCTTGCGGTACGGCTTGGGGATGACGCTGACGTCCTTGAGCCGCAGGTCCGGCCCGTCCCAGGACACCTTGTCCTGCGTCCACAGCTTCGGAATCAGCTCGAAGGCCTGCTGCATCTGCCCGCGCGTGGAGTCGGGCTCGATGTTGAAGGTGCGCCACTCCGGGATGGTGCTGCGCGCCAGTCCCAGCTGGAAGCGGCCCCCGCTCAGGTGGTCGATGAAGGCCGCGCGCTCCGCGACCCGGATGGGATGGTTGAAGCGCGTGGGCGCCAGCACCGACGAGTGTCCGACGTGCAGGTTCTTCGTGCTCCGCGCGATGGCGGTGAGCATGATCTCCGGCGCGGAGCTGTAGCTGAACTCCACGGCGGTGTGGTGCTCCACCTGCCACCAGACGCCGTAGCCCATCTCGTCCGCCAGCCGCGCCTGCTCCAGCGTCTCCTGGATGAGCTGGTGTTCGTGGTCCGGACCGCTCCAGCGCTCCTTCGGGTGCTGCATCTCCGAAAAAATGTCGAGCCGCATGATGTCCCCCCTGAAACCGGTTTCACTTCTCCAGCAACACCCAGCACAACTCCCGCGCCGTCCGGAAGCAAGCCGCTCCGGACGGCGTGGGTCAGGCCATCAGTCCGCCCAGTGGACCTTGCCCAGACCCGCCGGGATGAGGTCGCAGATGTAGAAGATATCGTCGTACGGGTAGTTGTCGTACACGCCCCGCGCGGGGATGCAGCGCGCCTGGTTCGGATACGGCGCGTTGAACTCCGCGGCCAGCTGCTGGCAGTAGGCGTTGTCGCTGGGGCCACCGCACTCCTCGGTGCACTGGTCCGCGCGGATCCACTGCGAGTTGTAGATCGGGTAGGAATCCGCCTCCGTCCAACACAGGCCCGTCGCGCACTGGGTGTCAGCCGAACAGCCCTGGCCCACGGCGTTGAGGCCCTGCTCCTGCTGCGTCGGGGCGGGGGTCTGCTGCTCGGGGGCGGGGCTGGTGCCACAGGCGAGCATCGCGAACGAGAAGAGCGTCACAGGGACGGCGAAGAGCTTCCGCATCATTGGAAACCTTTCCAGAAGAAGGGGGAGTCCAGAGAAAACCACTTTGGCCGCAATGAGCCAAGTCACGTTCTCGCGGCAATGGATTCGGGAGGGCTCCCCCCACGGCGGGGACACACGCGTGGGGTACGCTGGCGGCACTTCACGCGAAGGGACCCGTCCATGTGCCGGAGCATCAAGACGCTGTTCAACTTCGAGCCCCCCGCGTCCGACGCGGAGGTGCGGGCGGCGGCCCTGCAGTTCGTGCGGAAGCTGAGCGGCACCAGCGCCCCGTCCAAGGCGAACGAGGAGGCCTTCCACCGCGCCGTCGAGGACATCACCGAGACAGCGCGACGGCTGATGGACTCGCTGGTGACCACCGCCCCGCCGCGCAACCGAGACATGGAGGCCATGAAGGCAAAGCTGCGGTCCGCGAAGCGCTTCGCACCGCGCTGACGATAGAATGACACCGCATGAAGACACGGATTGCCATCCTGGGAAGCGGATGCGGTGCCATGGCGGCGGCATTCGAGCTGACGGCGACGCCCGAGCGACGCGCACGGTATGACATTACCGTCTATCAGCAGGGGTGGCGGCTGGGCGGCAAGGGGGCCAGCGGCCGCGATGCGAATCATTGGCAGCGCATCGAGGAGCACGGCCTGCACGTCTTCATGGGCTTCTATGACCATGCCTTCCGGCTGATGCGGGATTGCTACAGGGAATGGAAGGATCCGCACGCCCCCTTCCAGTCCTTCCAGGACGCCGTGATGCCCCAGCACCTGATCACCTTCCAGGAGCAGGAGCAGAAGCCGGACCACAAGGGGCAGGAGTGGCGCCCCTGGAACATCAAGCCCCTGGTGCGCGCGGGCCTTCCCGGCGAAGGGGCGTCATTGGCGGAGGACCGCTCCTACAAGGACATGATGCGCGCGCTGCGGGACTGGATCTTCGCCCACGCGAAGGAGGCCGAGCACCGCGAGGACGTGCTGCGCCCCCTGCACGAGGCGGGCGAGAGCATCGAGAAGCTTCCCGAAAGCTTCGAGGACGCGCGGGGCCTGGATGCGGCGAAGGGCTTCGACCTCCTCTTCCAGGCGGAGATCCTCAAGGGACTCTATTTCCTGGAACAGGCCCAGCAGGCGGAGCGCGCAGCACCGCCGCCCCTGGAGAAGCCCGAACCGGTGCGACGCGCCCAGCTGCTGTTCCGCCTGGGCGTGGCGGCCCTCAAGGGTTGGCTCACGGACCTGGTGAGGAAGCGCAAGCCCCTGGACTTCCTCCTCATCGACAAGCTGGACTTCCGTGCCTGGCTCCGGAAGTACGGTGCGACTCCGGCGGACGCGCAGTCCGCGCCCATCACCGCGCTCTACTGCCTGGGCTTCGCCACGCTGGACGGCAATCCCCGCTCCCAGAACGCCCAGGCATCCGCGGGCGTCTGCTTCCACGTCCTGCTGTCTCTGCTGTTCGACTGCAAGGGGGCGCCGCTCTGGAAGTTTCGCGCGGGCATGGGCGACATCCTCTTCGCGCCGCTCTACGAGGTCCTCCGCGCGCGAGGGGTCAAGTTCGAGTTCTTCCAGCGCGTGCAGTCCCTGGGGCTGACCCCTGACCGGTCGCGGGTGGGCAGCATCCAGCTCCTCCAGCAGGTGAAGCTCACCGGGCCAGAGTACCAGCCGCTCATCCGGATCGAGGTGGAGCCCGGAAAGCAGCTGCCGTGCTGGCCTTCGGAGCCGGACTGGAAGCAGCTCGTGGACGGCGAGGCGTTGCGCAAGAAGCTGGCCGACCAGGGCCTGACCCTGGAGTCCGCCTGGTGTGCCCAGCAGGTCGGGGAGCGGACCTTGAGGTTGAACGAGGACTTCGACCTCGTGGTCTTCGGCATCTCCCTGGGGTCCATCCCGTCCCTCTGCGGGGAGCTGCTCAAGGCCGACAAGCGCTGGGCGGACATGGCGCGGGAGGTGAAGACCGTCCAGACGCAGGCCCTGCAGCTGTGGCTCACCTGTCCCATCGCGGTGCTGGGCTGGTCCGCGGGCCCCACCATCTCGACCGCGTACGTGGAGCCCTTCGACACCTGGGGGGACATGTCCCATCTGGTGAAGGTGGAGCAGGGAGGCACCGGTCCCGGCGCGCCCAAGAGCATCCATTACTTCTGCGGTGCGCTCCCGGACACGGTCCCCCTTCCCCCGCCCAGCGACATCGGCTTTCCGGCGCGCATGGCCCGGCAGGTGAAGCGCAACGCCATCCAGTGGATCATGACTCACCTGAAGGGGCTCTGGCCCCTGGTGAACCCCTCGGACGCGTCCTCCGGCATGGACTGGCGGCACCTGGCGGATCCATCCGACCGCACGGGCGAGTCACGGATGGATGCCCAGTACTGGCGGGCCAACATCGACCCCTCGGAGCGCTACGTCCTCTCCGTTCCCGGCTCCGCGCAATACCGCCTGCCGGCGGGAGGCTCCGGCTTCACGAACCTCTTCCTCGCCGGAGACTGGGTCCAGACGCGCCTGAACGCGGGCTGCGCCGAGGCCGCTGTCGAAGGCGGCCTCAACGCCGCGCGGGCGGTGCTCAAGCGCCATCCCCCGATGCCTTCCACACCTCCTGTCCCGGCCCCACGTTGAAGTCCAGGCGCATCCAGAGCCCGAAGCTGGCGCGGGTCTGGGGCTGGAGTCCCAGGTCCGCGGCGATGGGGTGGCTCTGGCACGGCGTGAGGGCCAGGGTGAAGTCGCTCCGCAGCAGTCCCGCCCCTCGGAAGCGGGTGACGGTGAGGGGCCCTTCAATCAGGGCCTGGTAGCAGGCCCGGCTGCTGTCGCGCGCATCGCGGAACTGCTTGAGGTTGACCACCGGCACCTGGCGCGTCAGGAGGTTGCGCAGCAACGCCAGCAGCCGACGCAAGGGGGGCGCTCCCCCAACCGCGCCTGGCTTGTCCTGGAGCCCCGCTGCCTCCAGGGCGTCCGCCAGGGCCTCGGGGTCCTGGAAGGTCGGGCCCCCCTCGGTGACAGCGGCCCCCGGCTCGCCCCGCAGGCGGATCAACGTGCTGACGCGGCCCTGCGTGTCCGGGCTGAGCACCGGGAAGATGCAGGTGCTGGCCGCGAAGTCATACGGCCCCTGCGGGACCGACGGGAGGACCACCTGCCCCAGCCCCTTGCGGTAGCCCCAGACCTCGCGGCCGGTGGCCATGCCCTCGAAGTTGTCGATGATGATGTAGGGCATCCAGCCCACGTAGCGGGGCGGTCCGTTCGCGCCCGTGCGGGCCTCCAGCAGCACCCAGAAGGCGCATTCGCGGTCCTCCACCCAGCCCACGGCTTCACCGCCGGAGGTGAGCCTCCCCTGGAGGAAGCTGAGGAAGACGGACGGGCCCACCACGGTGTAGTGCACCGCGCCCCCGGCGGGCTGGTTGAGGAAGCGGTCCACCAGTTGTTGCAACCGGGTGGCATCCGCCGGGAAGGCGAACAGGAACATCAGGCCGTCCTGGACCACGCCAGGCAGGGCCATGCTGACCTCGCCGTGGCCGCGATCGGAGACGTAGGGGGGATAGGCGTTGTCGTTCATCAGGTGTCCTTGGGTCCCATGAAGTTCCAGCCAACGATGTCCCGCTTCACGCCGCTCAGGGCCTGCGCGGCCCGCATGCCCGACATGACCGTGCCCTCCACGCATTCGGCGTTGAAGCCCGTGCGCGTCCAGGAGCCCGCCAGGAACAGGTTCCTGAAGCCGGAGGCGCCCGGGTCCAGACGCACGGCCGTGCTGCCCGTCAGCGAGGTGGTGCAGCACTCCGTCGGGTCCACGTTCGCGCGGAGGTACTGGGCCTCGAGCCCCTCCCTCAGTGTTCCGGCGCCGCCATACAGGGCCGCCGGGGACAGGGCGCGTCCGTCGGGCCCCACGGCCTTGGGCCAGAGGGTGGCGGTGTTGCGGGAGAACCAGTGCGTGGCGATGTCCACCACCTGGTTCAAGGCGAGCGAGGGGACCTGGGTGTGGCTCGCGGGCTCACGATGGAGGTCCGTGTTGAGCGGTCCGCAGAAGTAGTGGAGCGACCGGGGCGCCTGTCCCCCGGGCCAGCCCTCCATCTTGAGCAGGTGGGTTTCGTCCGCCCACACATCCACCGGCTCGATGAGGCCGTTGGCCGCCGGGCGCGGCAGGTCCCAGCCCAGCGCCTTCAGGTCGCGGGTCATCCAGAGCTGGAGCGCGAGCGTGGGGATCTGCCCCAGCTGTTCGCACATGGACTTGAAGCGGGGGCTCGCGTCGATGAGCTCCTGGCAGAGCGCTTCGTCCTGCGCGTTCAACGCCTTGAAGGCGCCCACCGGGATGGCGAGCACCACGTCGTCGAAGTCCACGCCGCGCTCGAGCACCCGCTCGGAGGCATCGGGCTCGGTGCACCAGTGTGACTCGAAGTCCGGGCGCTCGTTCCGCAGGCGCTCCCCGTCCACGAGCTGCTCCCACAGCGGCTCCGAGGGCCAGGAGGCCAGCGGGCGCGAATACCCTTCGATGGGAATCTGGATGAGCGGCTGGTAGCCCTTCTGCGGCTCGCGCAGCGCGGCCTGCTGGCCCAGCCGCACGCGGGCCACGTCCCGCTTGTCCGCGGACAGCTCCAACCGCTTCACCTTGTGGAAGTACTCGAACTTCACCCCGCGACGCGACAGCACCTCATGGAGCGGAGCGATGACCGCCTCGCCCATGCCCGCGGCCATCTCGAAGAGCACGGCCTGCTTGTACGTGGCGCAGATGCGGATGACACACCGCAGGGCGGTCCCCGCCGCGAAGTCGGGGACCGGCTGTCCGCCCGGATTCGGCCGGTAGGCGAAGGGCAGGTCGTACAGCGCGCGCAGGAACGACACCTGCTCCAGGTCCATGAACCTCGCGGGCGCGCCATTGCGCACCAGCCAGGCACGGAAGTCCTCGCCGTCGATGAGGTCCAGGTTGAAGCCCTGGTCCCTCAGCGCCCAGACCCCGCGGACGGCCGCCCCGGCCACGATGAGCAGATCCTCCAGGAAGCGGAGCCGGGGGTTTCTCGCGGCCGAGCGCAGGCCCTTCGCGGCGCGCAAGGGGTCCAGCATCCCTTGTGCCTCTTCGAGGTTGCGCAGGATGCCGTCGAGGTCGTCGTCGGACGGCGTGCCCTGTCCGGGGTTCTTCGCCAGGGCGTGGGCCTGCTCCAGGCGGTCCTCCACGGAGGAGGAGGCGGCGACCTCCGCCACCTCCGCCACCTGCGCGAAGGACTTCTCGCGGGCGGGCTGCACCGTCCCCAGGAGCTCTCCGGCGATTCGCTTGAGGACGCCCAGGCATTCCGTGACGGCGCCCCACGGCGACGGGAAGAGTCCACCGCGGCCCGGCGTGTTGGCATTGGGAGGCCAGAAGAGAGGAAAGAAGGTGCTGCCGTCGCCCAGGCCAATGGGCGTGAACGACTGGGGCAGGAACGCCTCCTCCAGGTTCCTCAGCGGCTCACCCGGACCGCGCGCCAGCTCCTGGAACACCTCCCGCATCAGCGCGAAGGCGTTGTCGTAGCACCCCAGCCAGATGTGCAGGCCGTGCTCTTCAATGCGCTGGTGCTGGCTGGCATTGCGCGCGCTGGCGCACTTGCCGCCCAGGCGCCAGCCCAGCGAATGGATGGTGACGTCGTAGCGCGCGCGCAGCTCCGGCGTGCGCGTCAGCTCATGGGCCGTGGTGAGGGCTCCGATGCCGCCGCCCAGAATCGCGATCCGCTTCTTCGTCATGGGGGACTCCGCTGGAGGGAAGGGAAACCGGCACTGCGGGCAGACGCACTTCGTGGGAGCCCAGCGCCCGCGCGAGCAGGAGCCCGTGCCGCGCGCCACACCGCTCGAACAGCTGCTCCGCGGTGGCCAGGCCCTGGGCGCGCTGGGGATGCGCGGGCTCCAGCCGCCGGGCCAGCTCCAGGTGGAGCAGGGCCTCGTCACAGGGGGACTGGAGCCGCCGTGCGACGTCGATGCCGTCCCGCAGCCTCCGCCCCGCCCGCCGCGCCTTCCCCACCAGGGCCAGGTACCAACCATCACACAGCGCGGCCTGGGCCCGGGCCAGGGTGAACATGCGACTGAAGGAGCGGAGCAGCCCACAGGCCTCGCGCGCACGCAGCCGCAGCTCCCGCGCCTGCGGCCCCGCACCCTCCCGCTCGCACAGCTCCAGATAGACGTGCGTCATCGCCACGAGCCCCCAGAAGGGCACGTAGGACGACATGGGCTGCTGTTCCTTCAGCAGGCGCAGGGCGGTGTCCGCGCTGGCGCGGGCCTCGTAGAGCGCGCCCCGCCGCAGGTAGGCCTGGGCCAGCAGCCCGTGCCCCGCCATGGACTCCGCCGTCCCCGACTGCACCCCCACCAGGGCCTTCAGCTCCGCCACCATGGCCTCGGGCACCTCGCCCCGGGGCAGCAGCGCGGCCAGGTGTCCGTTGCGCGCCCAGATGCGCGCCTGGGCCGTACCGCTGCGCGCCGAGGCGTAGGCTTCGTCGAAGCACGTCAGCGCGGAGTCCAGCTCGCCCCTGGACAGGTGCACGTAGCCTTCCAGCGCGCGGACCCCCTCCCACACGTTGCGGTCCCCCAGGCGCGCCAGCAGCTCCCCCGCCTTCCGCGCGTGCGCACGGGCTTCGTCCCAGAAGCCCGCCCCGATGGCGTAGACGGCGGCCTGCGTGTACGTGAGCGCGTCCGAGGCCGGGTGCCGGCCCTGCCCCGCCAGCGTGAGGGCCCGCTCCAGGTAGGAACGCGCCAGCCCATGCCATCCCGCCAGCCCCAGGGCCACGGCGAGCCCCGCCGCACCGGGCATGATCTCGGGCGCGGAGCCGGTCTGCTCCCCCAGGTTGAGCTGGGTGAAGGTCCCGTGCAGCAGCGCCAGCACGTCCCCCCGGTACCAGGCCACCTTCGTCAGCTCTCCATAGATGGCGCCCGCGTGGAGCAGGTCCGCGCGCCGCGCGCCCCGCGCCCCGTCCAGGAAACGCGAGGGCCAACCGCGATGGGCCACCTGCCGGAACAGGTGTCCCAGCACGCTCCACACCATGCCCCCCCGCGTGCGGGGCGCGCGCCATCCGCGCAGCTCCAGCGAGCGGAAGTAGTGCTCGCACGCCTGCGGGTAGTCCGCCTGCTGGTGGCGGGCGTGGCCCAGGTTCAGCTCCCGCACGGAGCGGCGGTGCGGGTCGTCGTGCTGGGGAAACTTCGCGGCCAGCTCCGAGGCCCGACGCAAGAAGCGCTCCGCCTCGCGGCTGGAGAAGCCCCGCAGGGCGGCCTCTCCCGCCCGCTCCAGATACTCGATGGCCTTGGGGACCTCCTCCGCGCGGTCATAGTGGTGCGCCAGGAGCGCGTAGAACTCCGACGGCTCCTCACCCCCGCGCTGCTCGTACCAGCGGGCCACCTCTCCGTGCAGCTGCCGGCGCTGACGGAAGAGCAGCGCGTTGTAGGAGACCTCCTGCGTGATGGCGTGCTTGAAGCGGTAGGCCAGCTCCGGCTCCGGCCGCTCCAGCCGCGTCAGGTCCACGCGCGCCAGATGGTGGAGCCCCTCGGGCAGCCGCGGCCGGTCCTCCGCGACCGGATAGACGGACGACAGCAGGTCGCGGGAGAAGACCCGTCCGATGACGCTCGCGGTCTTCAGGGCCAGCTGTTCATGCAGGGCCAGCCGGTCGATGCGGCTGGCGACGACCGCCTGCACGTTGTCCGGAAAGGGGATGCGCGACAGCGCCCCCGCGCCCGGGGCCACCTGACAGGTGTCTCCGCGCCGCTCAATCAACCCCTCCTCCTTCAGGGCCAGCGCCAGCTCCTCGCTGTAGAACGGGTGCCCCTCGGCGCGCTCCACGATGAAGTGGACGATCTCCCCCGCCACCCCCAGGACGCCCAGGCGGCGGCGCAGGAGCGCGGAGATCTCATCGGTGGACAGCTTCTCCAAAGGAAGGCGCACCGCGCCGGGCCACTCCACGAGCAGCTGCGCCCCGGAAGGCTCGGCGTCATCCAGCGGCCGGGCCGCCACCACGAGCAGCAGCCCGGAGGCCCGCCGCGCCACGCTCGCGGCCAGCGCCGCCGAGCTCGAGTCCAACCAGTGCGCGTCGTCCAGCAGGAGCACGGCGGGCGTTCCCCGCGCCCAGCGCTCGTACAGCGCGAGCAGCAGCGCCTGGAGTCCCTCCGCGCGGGCCTCGCCCGCCATGCTGCGGGTGATGTCGTTCTCCGGCAATCCCACGGGGAGGACGAGGTTGAGCAGGGGCGCCCACTCCAGCAGCCGGGTGTCTCCCGCCAGCCCCTGAAGCAGCCGGGCGCCCAGCGCGGGGCCCTCCTCCTCCGGCACTCCGTCCACCAGCTGCCACAGCAGCTCCCGCCATGCGTAGTAGGGCGTGGAGCGCTCCACCGCGTCGGCCGCCCCCCGCAGGACCCGCGCCCCCTGGGCTTCCGCCTGACGCGCCAGCTCCTCCAGCAGGGTGGACTTGCCGATGCCCGCTTCGCCCTGCATGACGAGCACACCGCCCTGCCCCCGCAGGAGCTCGCGCACCTGGGTCTCCAGCCGCTGCCGCTGCGCCTCGCGCCCGACGAGCACGCCCCGGCCCGCCTGCCGTTGCCGCTTCGCGGAGGCGCGCGGACGGAACACGGGCACCGGTTCGGAGCGGCCCTTCACCTGTCGCGGCGCCAGGGGCTCGAACTCCAGACGGGAGCGGGCCTGCTCGGCGGTCGCCGCGTCGCAGAGGATGCCGCCGCGCGCGTCCTGCATGAGCCTCGCCGCCAGGTTCATGGCATTGCCCAGCAGCGTGTACTGGCGCCGCGACGCGCTGCCAAAGGGCCCGCAGAACATGCGGCCCGTGGCGATGCCCATGGACGTCTGGAGCCCCCGCGCCGTCAGCTCGTGGTGCAGGGCCTCGGCGGCCTCCACCGCGTGCGCCGCCTCGTTCTCCTGTCCGGACGGAGGCAGGCCGAACGCGGCGATGAGGCACGTCCCCTTGTCGTCCATGACCAGCTGGTAGATGTGCCCCTGGTAGCGGCGCAGGAGGTGCTGGCAGCAGGTGACGACCTCCTGCATGCGCGGGAGCGCCTCCGGGGACAGGTAGTCCTGCTCGGGCAGGTGGATGAACACGGCGGAGACAGGGCGGAACTCCGCCAGCCACTGGCCGTGCCCCGCGCGCAGGCGTTGGAGCACGACCTCCGGCACGTAGGGCCCCAGCAGGGCCGCATCCAGGGTGGGCAGTGGCGGCGTCCCGGGCCCCGCATCCCCCTGGCGGACCGACTCCACCCGCCCACACCCGCCCTCCAGCGCCACCGCGTCCACCTGCCCTCCCGCCAGGGCCCACGATTCAGCGGAGAGCACGACCTGCCCGGGGCCGCCCAGGCGGCTCGCCAGCCCCAGCTGGGTGATGGCGGGGCCCGCGACCAGGGGCAGCCCTCGGCCTTCCACGCCGCCCAGCTCCAGGAATGCCAGCGGCCCCGCGCCAATCGCCGCGCGCTGCATGAGCGCCACGTCGGGCACGGGAGAGAAGCGATAGAGCTCCTGACACACCCTGCGGGCGCACTGCGTGGCGAGCGCGATGAGGCGTGGCAGCGCGGAGGGCGCCGGGGCGGACCAGAGCGCCAGCGCCGCGTCCCCCGCGAAGAACAACACCTCTCCGCCATGCCCGGTGATGAGGTCGGTCATCCGCCCGAAGTAGCTGTTGAGCACCTCCGAAAGCAGCTCCGCGCCCTCCAGTCCCCGCAGCGACAGACGCTCGGTGAGCTGCGTGAAGCCAGCCACGTCCACGAAGAGCACCACCCCCTGCAGCCGGGTCTCCGCCGGCATGACAGGCGTTGGTCCCCGCGCCGCGAGGGTCCTGACCAGGATGCCGGGCACATAGGGTGCGAGGTCTGCCATCAGGGGAAGGTCAGGCATGGGATTGGGGGTACGGGACCCAAAGCCTTGCACTCTCTTCAGCCCGTGTCATGTCCCCCACCTGGAGCCGGCGGACAGACTGTCACATTGGCACGGCGCTCCAGGGGGACGAACAGGCTCTGGATTGAGTAGGCGATGAAGGAGGCCATCAGGGAGGGCGTCAGCAGTCCCCCCAGGCCGTGCCGCATGTGCATGACCTCGTAGAACCGGCGGCAGGCATTGGCGTTCCGGGACGTCAGGTCCAGCATCAGGGTGAAGCCCCGCTGCACCAGTCCCAGGCCAGGAGGGCGGCGCCCCCGGGCCTGGGGATACTGGAGATCCATCGTGGTGGACATCCACCAGGGCATGGCCAGCACCCGCGCGAGCTCGCGCTGGAAGCGCCGGGCGAATCCCTGACGCGTGGCGGGCGTGGCCCGGGCCTGGGCGGAGAGCATCCGGGCCAGGAGGTCCGTCCCCTTGCTGATGACCGTGAGGCCCTGCGCGTAGATGGGGTTCAGGGCGCACACGGCGTCCCCCAGGAGGATGAAGCCCTCGGGCCACCGCGCCATCCGCTCGTAATGCAGCCACCGGCTCGACGGAATCCGGTGTGTCACGGGCGCCGACAGGGGCCGGGCGCCGCGAAGGGCGTCGTGGAGCTCGGGCCGGGCCAACGAGCCGGCGAACGCCAGGAACCCCTCCGCGTCCGTGGGCGCGTGATGTCCGAAGTACCCTCCCAGACTGACCAGCCACCGGCCGCCCTCCACGCAGGAGATGACGCCCGTCCTCCAGCCCTCCGGGGCGCGCGGATAGACGACGAGCACCTTCCAGTCCGGCAGGGAGGAGGGCCGCTCGAAGAAGCAGCTCGTGTAGGCCAGATCGATCTCGACCTGCTCCACGTCGGGCCGGCCGTAGCCCAGCTCCTCCAGCCAGCGGCTGCCCTTCGAACCGCGCCCGCTCGCATCCACCACCAGCTCCGCCTCCAGCGCCTCCTCGCCACCGGGACCTTCCAGCAAGACACCGGTGACACGGGTGCGGGACGGGTCCGCGAGCAAGGCCTTCACGGAGCACTCCGGACGCAGCGTCACCCCCGGCAACGTGGCCACCCGGCCGCGCACCTTCCACTCCAGGAAGGCGCGAGTGCAGAGCACCGTCCGGATGTCGCTGACGAAGCGCGCCTTCCAGGCACCGGCGTGAAACCAGGCGGAGTCACGGCCCATGTCACCCGGCTCGGCCCCTTCCGCGCACAGCTCCTGGACCAGGCCGGGAAAGAGTTGCTCCAATGCCTCGCGCCCCGCCTCCAACAATGCGTGGACATGCCGGGCCTGGGGCACTCCCTTGCGGGCCTCGGGCCCTTTGGGGAGCGAATCCCTCTCCAGCAGGGTCACCTGCTCGAAGTGCTCCGAAAGCACCCGCGCGCTCAGCAGCCCCGCGACGCCTCCGCCAATGACAACGGCCCGCTTGAATCCCGGAGGATGGAGGTCGGTGGATTGCAATTGGTCCCCCTGACAACGCCATCCATCGGTCCGCGAGTACCGCCCCCTCGGAATGGATGAGAGACGCAGCGTACCGGAGAGCCGGGATTTTCTTCCAGCCCCCGGCCCCTCCTAGGATGAAAGGCTTCACCGCCGCCTGGAGCCGCTGCCATGTTCCTCGCCTCGCTGCTGTCCGTGTTCGCTGGCGCCTGGATGTTCGCGGCGGCGCCGTTCACCGTCACGATGAAGTCCGCGGGCTACTCCGCCCGCTCGGATGGAGAGACGGTCACCGTCACCCAGGTGGAGCCCAAGAGCGTCGCCGCCGAGGCGGGTCTCCAGCCAGGCATGAAGGTGAAGCGCATCGACATGCCGGCCCGGGCCTTCATCAAGGTTCCTCTGGCCCAGCTCGACGCGACGGACCTGCAGGACGCGCTGACGCCCCAGCCCGGCGAGTCCCTCTGGCTCAAGGTGGAGCGGGCGAAGGGCACCACCCAGGTCGTCCTCCAGAGCCGCGAGCCGCTCCCTGACCATCCGTTCCCCAGCGTCCCGCTGACGCAGGCCCAGCTGGAACGCCTCACCCCGATGCAGCTCGGGCTCTATCACGCGCGGCTCCAGCAGGCCGTCCTGGAGGAACACGAGCGGCCCCGGTTCGACGCCATGCAGGACACCACGGCCTACGTGATGCAAGGCAAGCTCGTGGGAGTGGAGGGCGGCGGCGCCACTCCGCTGTGGCTCCACCCGCGCATCGACCTGCAGGCCACCTGCCTCACCGGCGTGGAGTCGGTGGAGCTGGTGAGCACCGCGAAGGGAGTGCGCCGCACCCTGGGGCCCGAAGACTCCCGCTACCCGGGCACGAAGACCTTCGATCTGACCCCGGCGCTCTGGCCGGTCCCGCGGGTGCTCCAGCAATGTGAGGGCGCGCCCAAGCCCCTCGAGCAGTCCCTGCGCATCAAGCTGACCTGCAAGGGGAAGCCACCGCTGGAGCGGGATGTCGCCATGAAGCTGGCCGTGCGCTGCAACGTCCCCTCCCCGGTGACCCTGCGGCCCCTGGACCTGCGGGAGCCGTGGGACTTCATGGTGGGGGACAAGACCCCGCTCCAGGTGGACGTGTCCGCGCATCAGCTCATCCCCCGCCCCACCGAGGCGACGCTGGTGGAGGTGGACGCCAAGGGCAGGGTGACCCGGCGCCTGATGCCACTCCCCCTCGGGAGGAACGCCCACGCGTCCAGCATTCCGGTCAAGGTCGCGCTGGACACGACGGTGGCGCGCACCGCGAGGCTGGCGCTGGAGGCGCGCTTCTCCGACGGAAGCACCTGGATCAGCGAACCGCGGACGCGGGACATCCGCTCCCAGGCGCAGCGGGAGGCGGATGACCGGGAGGCCGTCGAGGCCCACGCGAAGCTGGAGGCCTTCGGAAAACGCCTCGCCGCGAAGTTCCCCGAGCCCTGCGCGGACCTGCCCGCCACGATGAAGTGGCTGGAGGCCCAGCCCGACCTCGAATACGCCTCATCCGAGGAGGACGGCCACTCCTTCGCCTACAAGGTGAAGGGCGCGCTCGCGCCCCTCATCTTCTCCTGTCACCGCCATCGCTAGCCGCTACAAGCGACCGAGGATCTCCGCCTTCTTCTCCTCGTACTCGCGCTCGGTGATGAGGCCGCCGTCGGCCATGCGCTTCAGGTCCTCCATCGCCCGGACCGGATCCGCCGGGGGCGATGGCGGGCTGGCCGGGGCGGCCATCGCGAAGCCGGTGATGACGACGCGCTGGGGCTGCATCGGGTCCACCATCACCTGGACCCGAAGCCCCGGCCCCCAGGTGGCCGTGCTCGAATGCGGCGGCAGCCGCTTGCTCACCCGCGCCTGATAGGGAGCACGGCCGGGGATGTGAACCTCCAGGAGCAGCTGGAGGACGGGGCGCTTGTCGATGCGGATCGCGGTGTCCCGCACCTCCAGCACCGTGGCCTCGCCGGCCCTTCCGTTCTTCAACTCCGTGCGATCCAGCCCGGCGCCCAACAGCCCCAGCAGCCCCCCCTTCGGTCCGAACGCCACGCCCAGCCCTCCCACCACGACGATGAGGAGGACGAGGAGCGCGGGGTCGGAGCGAATGGCGTCGAACATGGGGCTTCCAGCCTAGGGGATGTTGATGCGCGAGTGCAGGGCACGGCCGTCATACGCGGCGGCGCCGCAGCGCGCGTGGGCCCAGTCGCCGTTCACCGCGGAGCACATGCGGAAGGCCTGGATGTTGGAGAACGGCACGTTGATGCCCGGCGTGTCACATCTCCCCGTGTACGTCCAGGACAGGCTCTTGTTCACGGCGCCCACGCCGATGCAGGGGCCAATCCACGCGCCTGTGTCCCGCCGCTGCACGTCGATGGAGTACTGCGCCAGCGTCTCCTCCTCGCTCCACTCCAGGTCCACGAAGGGCGTGACGCCGCCGGGCAGCTCCAGGGACACGTCGTCGGAGATGCCGTCATAGGCCTTCTCCACGGAGGGCCCCCAGACGTTGTTGTTGGAATAGAAGAGGCGGAACGCGGCGATCTCCCCCTTCGTCACCACGCGGTCCCCCGCGCTGCGGCACACGCCGTCGAACACCGTCTTGTTGGCCTGCCCCAGCAGCACCACGGACGTGCACGGCCCCACCACCGAGCCATTCTTCAGCACGACGTCCAGCGAGTAGCTGTACCCCGCGAGCCGGTTCCAGCGCACGCTCACCTGGTTGAGCGACGTCATCGCCCCGTCCGGCTTGAACGCGACGCGCTGCTTGTACGTGCTGCGCGACGTGAGGTTGCCCGCGCTGTCGAAGGCGCCCTGATGGAAGATGTTGAAGTACTCGCCCCGCCGCTCGACGATGACGTTGTGGCCGTGGGACTGCACCAGCCGGCCCGCGGAGTTCTTCAAGGGCAGGGACTGCCGCCGCACCGCCCGCGCCCGCGTGAGCTCCGGGATGGAGTCCGCCATCACGTAGTACATGGCGTACTGGCTGTTGTACCAACCGCCGCTGAAGACCATGTAGTAGCGCCCGTCGCGCTTGAAGAGCTCCGGCGCCTCGTTGATGCCCTCCTCGTAGGCCGGCGTCGCGAACACCGCCGGGCCCGCGTGGTTGTAGACGGTGCCGGGCGCGGACAGCTTGAACGACGAGATGTTGTTGCCGTTCTGGAACCAGACATAGAAGAGCCAGCGGTCCGCGCCGTCGTTGAACGTCGCCGAGTCGATGCGGATGTTCCGGTTGCACCCCTGCGGCAGGCACGCCGTGCCGGTGGTGGTGCGCGGCCAGGTGGTGTTGGCGTTGATGGGCTGGGGCACGCCGAAGACCAGGTTCAGGTCCGGCGCCGTGGCGACGAAGGTCGTCACCTCCTGGCCCGCCGGAGGACACGCCGCGCCATTGGGCACCCGGTGTCCGGAGAAGTGGAGCTGGTAGCTGCTGCCCACCTTGCTCAGGTCCGGCGCCCACAGGAAGCAGTAGTCGTAGGTCGGATCCGCCGCGGACGGGTTGTAGTCGCGCTTGAAGCGGAACGCCGTCAGGTCGTTGGACTCATACAGCGGAATCAGCACCCCGTTGCCCGTGCCGGTGAGGAAGAACAGGTCGTCGTTCTCCTTGTAGACGTCCGGATCCGCCAGCCACTGCATCAGCAGCGTGCGCGAGTTGTCCTGCGCGAAAGCACTCCCGGCGAAGGTCGTGGTGAGGAGGGACAACAGCAGGACGGCTCGGACGGGCTTCATGAGGCCTCTCCATGTAAGTCTTGAAATTCAAGCTTCCAGGGAAGGCCCGGACCACGCAAGGCCGATGGGTTTTGACCGTCCGGCGGCGATCCGCTATACCCGCAAACTTCGATAATGAATATCAATTTCATTTGATATCACCTTCATCTGGACTGTCTTTCCCGTGAGCACCTCTCCCCGGCGGTTCCCTCCCCTCCTCGCGGCCCTCATCGGGGTCGCGGTCATCGCGCTCGCGGTCTTCTTCGGGTGGGGCCCTCGGGCTCCGGCCCCGGCTCCCGTGCCCTCGGAAGGCGCGGCACCGGCTGCCGCGGCGGCCCCTGCTCCGGGAGCGGGCCGGACCATTGCCCACGCACAGGGCAGCACCGTCGTGGCCCCGAACCCGCGGAAGGTCGTGGTGTTCGACCTGGCGGCGCTGGACACGCTGGACGCGCTGGGGGTGGACGTGCAGGGCGTGGCGGGTGAGTACTTCCCCGGCCAGCTGGCGAAGTACGCGGACGCGAAGAAGTACCCGCGCTACGGGACGCTCTTCGAGCCCGACTACGAGGCCCTGCACGCCGCCCGGCCCGACCTGGTCATCACCGGCGGCCGCTCCAGCGCCCGGTACACGAAGCTCGCCGCCATGGTGCCCACCATCGACCAGACCACGGACGACGCGCACTTCCTGGACACCGTGGTGGGCAACACGCAGCGGCTGGCGACCGTCTTCGGCAAGGAGGAGCAGGCGCGCACCCTGGTGGAGTCGCTGCACCAGTCCATCGCGACGCTGAAGGGGACCACCGCCAGCCGGGGCAAGGGGCTCATCGTGCTGACGTCCGGAGGGCGGATGAGCGCGTATGGCCCGGGCTCGCGCTTCGGCGTGCTGCACGACACCTTTGGCATCCCGCCCGCGGCCCCGTCGCTCAAGGCGTCACTGCACGGAGAGGCCGTGGGCTCGGAGTTCATCCTGGAGACCAACCCGGACTGGCTGTTCGTCATCGACCGGGACGCGGCCATTGGCGAGGGCGGCGGCGCGCAGCGGCTCCTGGACAACGAGCTGGTGCACCAGACGACGGCCTGGAAGCAGGGACAGGTCGTGTACCTGGAGCCGGCGAACACCTACCTCATCGGCGGCGGCATCCAGTCCCTGCGGCGCCTGATGGAGCAGATCTCCGATGTCTACGCGAAGCCCCGACAGCCCCCCGCTCCCTGAGACAGGCTTCGTCTCGCGCGCGCCGTCCGTGGCCGCCCGCGACGTCCGCCCACGCACCGAGCCACTGCCCGCGACCGGCACGAAGGGCGGCCCCCTGCCGCTGCTCGGCGTGGCGGTGCTCGGGGTGCTGGTGCTCGCGGGCGTGAGCCTGCTGATTGGCGTGAGCCACGTGTCGTGGGAGGCGCTGCTTTCGCCAGCGGAGCACCAGCGCGCCGTGCAGGTGCTGGTCATCAGCCGCGTGCCGCGCACGCTGGCCCTGGTGCTGGCGGGCATGTCCCTGGCCGTCGCGGGCCTCATCATGCAGATGCTCGCGCGCAACCGCTTCGTGGAGCCCTTCACGGCGGGCACGGCGGAGTCCGCGAGCCTGGGCCTGCTCGCCGTGACGCTGCTCGCCCCCGGCCTCCCCATCCTCGCCAGGACGGCGGTCGCCGCCGGCTTCGCCATGGCGGGCACGGCGCTGTTCCTGTTCATCCTCCGGCGGATTCCGCTTCGCTCGGCGCTCGTCGTGCCCGTGGTGGGCCTGGTGCTGGGCGCCATCTTCGACGCGGCGACGACGTTCTTCGCCTACCGCTTCTCCCTGCTGCAGTCGCTGATGGCCTGGACCACGGGCGACTTCTCCAGCGTGCTGCGCGGCCGGTACGAGCTGCTCTGGGGCGCGTTCGTGCTGACCGTCATCGCCTACGTCGTCGCGGACCGCTTCACCGTCGCCGGCATGGGCGAGGCCTTCACCACCAACCTGGGCCTGAGCCACCCGCGCATCATGGCGCTGGGGCTGGCCATCGTCGCAATGGTCACCGCGGTGGTGGTGGCCACCGTGGGGATGATTCCCTTCATCGGGCTCGTGGTGCCCAACGTCGTCAGCCTCATCGTGGGTGACAACGCGCGCCGCTCCATCCCGTGGGTGGCGGTGATGGGCGCGGGCTTCGTGCTCCTGTGCGACATCGTGGGGCGGGTGGTGCGCCAGCCCTATGAGATTCCCGTGGGCACCGTGGCGGGCGTGGTGGGCAGCCTCCTGTTCCTCCACCTGCTCCTGCGGAGGGACGACCGTGTCGGCTAGCGCGCTGCGGCTGGAAGGCCATGAGCGGCGGCTGCTCCTCTTGGGAGGCCTGGCCACCTTCTGCGTGGTGGTGTTCATGACCGTGGACGCGGGCGGCAAGTGGGACTTCGTGCTGCCGTTTCGCGCGCGCAAGGTCGCCACGGTGCTGCTGGTGGGCTACGCCATCGCCGTCTCCACGGTGCTGTTCCAGACCGTGGTGGAGAACCGCGTCCTGACGCCCGCCATCATGGGCTTCGACACGCTCTACCTGCTCCTGCAGACAAGCCTGCTCTTCTTCCTGGGCTCGCGCACCATGGCGAGCCTGGACAGCCGGCTGCTCTTCACGGTGGAGGTCGCCATCATGGTGGCCTTCTCCGCGGTGCTGCACCGCTGGCTGTTCGAGGGCGGCCGGAGGAGCGTCCACCTGCTCCTGCTCACGGGCGTGGTGCTGGGCGTGCTGTTCCGCAGCCTGTCCAGCTTCCTCCAGCGCCTCATCGCGCCGGGCGAGTTCGACTTCCTGCAGGACCGCTTCTTCGCCAGCTTCAACAACCCGGACCCGGACCTGCTCATCGTCTCCGCGCTGATGACGGTGGCCGCGTCCGTGCTGGGCTTCAGCCTGCTGCGCACCTGCGACGTGATGAACCTGGGGCGCGACGTGGCCATCAACCTGGGCGTGGACCACCGGCGCACGGTGTCGCGGCTCCTGGCGGTGGTGGCGGTGCTGGTGTCGGTGTCCACGGCGCTGGTGGGGCCGGTGACCTTCTTCGGGCTCCTGGTGGCGAACCTGGCGCACGGGCTGGTGCGCTCGCACCGGCACGCCCACGTGCTGCCGGCCGCCGTGTTCCTCGCGGTGATTGGCCTTCTGGGCGGTCAGCTCGTGCTGGAGCGCGTCTTCTCCTTTGGCGCCAACCTGCGCGTCATCATCGAGTTCCTGGGCGGCCTGATGTTCATCACCCTGCTCATGCGAGGCGTGCTGCGATGATCGAAGCCCGGAACGTGTCCCGCCGCTACGGAGACACCGTGGTGGTGGACGACGTCACGCTCCAGTTCCCGGAGACGGGCGTGACGTCCATCATCGGGCCCAACGGCGCCGGCAAGTCCACCCTGCTGTCCATGGTGAGCCGCCTGTTGCCGCTGTCCTCCGGCACGGTGCTGGTGGACGGCATGGACGTGGTCCGCACGCCCGGCGACGCGCTGGCGCGCAGGCTGGCCATCCTGCGGCAGGACAACGCCGTCACCTCGCGGCTCACCGTGCGCGACCTGGTGACGTTCGGCCGCTACCCGCACTCCAAGGGCCGCCCCACGGTGGAGGACCGCGCCTTCGTGGAGGGGGCGCTCCACCACCTGGGCCTGGAGCCGCTCGCGCACCGCTTCCTGGACGAGCTGTCCGGAGGCCAGCGCCAGCGCGCCTTCGTGGCCATGGTGCTGTGTCAGGACACGCACTACGTGCTCCTGGACGAGCCCCTCAACAGCCTGGACATGAAACACGCCGTGGCCATGATGAAGGAGCTGCGGCGCGCGGCGGACACGCTGGGCAAGTGCGTGGTGCTGGTGCTGCACGACCTCAACTACGCCTCCTGCTACTCCGACCACGTCATCGCCATGCGCGCCGGGAAGGTCGCCTTCCAGGGGACACCGGAGGCGCTCATGCGGCCCGCCGTCCTTCGTGACATCTACGACATGGACATCGACATCCATGTCCTTGATGGGAAGCGCATCGCGGTCCACTACCGCTGAGCCCAGGATGTGACACGCGTGTCGCGCCCGGGCCGGAAGGCCAGCGTCTCCGGACAGGTGCTCCCTCCAGGGAATCCTGGCACCGGGCTTGCTCTGGGGCCCGGGCACCATGTCCCTCTCCCGCGAAGCCTCTCCGAACCCCGGCCTGCGTCGTTGGGCCACCCGGCTGATGCTGTTGGTCGCCTGCGCCAGCGTCGTGGCCACATCCGAAGGCACGTCCGGTGACGTCGTCTCCGAGCCCTACACGAGCGCGCCGCTGACCCTCGCGACGGAGGCGCCCAAGCTCACGCGCCCCATCACGGTGAAGGTCACGGTGCCGAAGGAGCCCGCGAAGACCGCCGAGGCGGAGCTGACGGTGGAGGTGAAGGCGCGCTGGACGCCGGCGGACCCCACGCAGACGGCGCAACCCTGGCTGCGCATTTCGCTGTCCAGGGCCGGAGAGTCTTTCGCATGGCCCGCGCACTCCGTCGTGCTGGAGGCGGGAACGGAGGTGTGGGCGCAGACCATCGCGTACCTGGATCCGGACTGCGCGCTGGGAACGGAGTGTGAGTGGAGCACGGACCTCACCATCGAGCTGCAGCCGGACGTGGGCGCCGGCACGGTCGAACTGGAGTGGACAGGAGTCGCCCGGGCGCGCGTGCTCAGGGCGTCCGAGCTTCCCAGGGGAATGGCCGTGAGCGTCTCGGAGCCGTGACGCCTTCCCAAGACATGGACGACCTCGAGTCCACCTTCACGTCGCTCTGAGTGGCTCCCGCCACCAACCGGCGGGGTCCATCTCAGCCGGTGGTGGCGCGGTGTTCTCGGCTGCCTCCGGCTTCCGCTTCCTCTTGAGGAAGCCCCAGCAGGGCCTTGCCGAGGAAGTCGCGGATCACCGCTGGAGACCAGGCCATCAGCGGGCCGCTCATGGCATCGCGCAGGTAGCGCTCGATGGGGTGGCTCCGCATGTAGCCCGAGCCTCCGGCGAGCTCCATGGCCGCGGTAGTGATGGCCACGGCGGCTTCATTGGCCACGACCTTGGCCTGCATCTGCAGCACGGGGAAGTCCGGCTCGCGCTGATCCGTGGCGATGGCCGCGCGCATGGCCAGCGCCCGCGCCGCCTCCAGCCGCAGGCTCATCTCCGCCACCGAGAACCGCACCCACTGCATCTCCGCGATCGCCCGGTTCTCCGGAGGCAGCTTGCGCTCCCTGGCGTAGGAGATGGCGAAGGCCAGCGCCGCCTCGGCGATGCCGATGGAGATCCACGGCAGCCCCAGGGCGATGGGGTTGGGCTGGGAGGGATCCAGCCGCAGCCGCCGGGACTCCGGCAGCAGCGTGTCCTGGAAGTGCAGGAGCTGGCTGCGCGTGGCCCGCATCCCCAGGGTGTCCCAGACATCCTCCACCCGGATGGAGTCGTCCTTGTCGATGAGGAAGAAGGCGGGCTGGCCATCACACACGGCATTGGTGAGCAGGTAGCCAGCCCGCTCGCTGCCCGACACGAAGCGCTTGGCCCCGGACAGGCGCCAGCCGCCCTCGGCGCGGCGGGCCTCCTGGTGAGGCATGAGGAACATGTTGCCGCTGGTGGGCTCGGACAGGGCGTTGCCGAACCAGGCTCCCTGGCGGAACCTGTCGTTGAATGAGGCCACCAGCGCGGGCTCCGGCAGCGCCAGGAAGGCGAGCCCCGAGCCCTGGTGCATCAGCCAGAGCGTCCCGAAGGAGGCGCTGCCCCGGCTCAGGATGCTGACGATGCGCCCGAAGGCCAGCCAGGAGACCCCCTCCAGCAGCGCGGTATTCAGCGGGGATTGGGCCATGGCCTCGAAGCCCTCGTCAGGCAGGGAGGTCTCCCGGTCATGCCGCGCGGCATGCTCGGCCAGCAGCTGCTGGATCCGCTCGGCTTCGGCAAGGCAGTCTGCATCGCTCATCGTTCGTTGGCGCTGGGGCATGGAGGCGTCAGACATTAGCCCAAGCCAATGGGTCAGAGCGGCTTCCTTCGCGTGCGGGCGTCGCATGGAGGGTCACTGAATGTGTTCGCCCGCCCTCGGCCCCTCTGAAACCTCCCGCCACCTTCACAGTCGCACCCACCCTTTTGTGCGTATGGACTTTCCCTCATATGCATGAGCTCTCTTTGCGCATGTGCGGGCAATGTGTCGCGTCATGGCTCCATGCAGGTATTTGGACTCTGAAGTACCGGCGTGCCTTCCGTCTGGCGCGGCAGAATATTCCAGTCCAAATTCCCTATCGCCGGACGACACGCGGTCTTCGCTTGGTCTGGCTTTCACTTCGTGTTAGCTGATGACTCGCAGTGAAAAATGCTTCACCGGGGGAACCATGAAAAATAGTTTGCGTATCATCGGAGTGACCCAGTTCCTTGGGTTGCTCTCCTCGCTCATCGTGGCTTGCAATCCCGCCGCCGAGCCCTTCCCGGACATGGAAGTCGTGGCCGTGGATTCACGGCAGGCTGAGCTCTATGGCAATCCCGCCGGTTACTGGCCCACGAGCGCCGCGGGCTTCACCGACGTACCCGTTTGCTGGACCGCGGCAGGCTGGAACACGGAGAAGACGTGGGTGAGGCAGATCGTCGAGGCGCAGTGGGACACGAACAGCAGTGTGCGTTTCACGGGTTGGGGCACCTGTGACCTGCTGACTCCCGCTCAGGCCATCCGCATCCAGGTGGATGAGAGCGGCCCGCGCTCCTTCGTCGGCCGCACGAACAGCAACCCCAGCATGTGGCTCAACTTCAACTTCGCCAGTTGGAGCCACATCTGCAACGACGGCGTTGATGACGCATCATTGCCGGGAGATGATCGCGAATATTGCATCCGCGGCGTCGCCTTGCACGAGTTCGGCCACGCCCTGGGCTTCTGGCACGAGCAGGACTCTCCGGGCAATCAACCCAATACACCGGGCTACTGCGACAACACCATCGTTCAGCAGCCCAATGGCGAGGTCATCACCGCGTACGACCCTCTCTCGACCATGAACTACTGCGCCGAGTGGGGCCGGCCGACCTTGAGCGCCCTGGACATCCAGGGCTTGCGCCAGGTCTATGGCGTGTCTCCCGTCGAGTTTCAGTTCCAGTATTACGCGTTCCCCTCCACGTGCACCCTGGTCAACGAGCCAGGTGATTCCCACGGCTGGAATGACAATTACCTCTGCACCGCGGGGCAGGAGGGGGTGACCTGGTCCTATGCGGGCCCCATCGCGGGCCAGCGCTGCACCCTCATCAATGAGCTCCTCGACGCCGATGGCTGGAATGACAACTACCTCTGCGTGCCCCCCCACAGCCCCCTGCAGTTCGTCTGGTCCTCGTTGCTCCCGGTCCCCTTGATGCGCTGCGCGCAGTGGAATGAGCCGGCCGACCCCGACTCCTGGAACAACAACTACCTGTGTTACACGCAGCGGTTCGCGTTCTCCCCCGCGGGGAAGATCGCGGGTACCACCTGCATCTCGCTCAACGAGCCGTCCGACCCGAATGGCTGGAAGGACAACTTCCTGTGCTCCGAGGTGGACGAAGGCGTGCGGTTCAGCAACGCGGGGCCTATCGCCGGCATGCGGTGCACGCAAGTGAACGAGCCCAGCGACCCCAACACCTGGAACGACAATTACGTCTGCGTGCCCAACCTCAGCCTGCTCAACTTTCAGTGGTCCAGCGCAGGCCCCATCTCTGGGAAGACCTGCATCGCGTGGAACGAGCCCGCGGATTCCGCTCACGGCTGGAACAACAATTATCTCTGCTACTGAACCCAGGGGCCCCAATCCACGCGCGCCAGGTCCATGCGGCGCAAGAGTCGTCTGACACCCTGCTCGGGGCTCACGTCGTGCGCCTCGAGCAGCGGAGCTGAAGGTTCGTGGATGCTGGCGCTGACGCCCGGGTCCCTGCACGAGGGACCGGACGTTTGTCGCCGGATAGGCGCGCGTGGCGCGGGCGCCCGCCCCAGCGCGCGACGTACCTCCTCCAGAAGGAGTACCAGCTCCTGCTCGCTCCCGGACAGCAGCGGACAGGCCAGCAGCACCTGGCCCGAGAGGCCTTGGATTGATCTGGATCCGCTGGAGGTGAAAGCCTAGTGCCTCCCCTTCCGGAAAGGCAGCTGGAGATGCGCGAGAAGAACCTGGAGTACATGCTGGATTGGATTGCCGTGCAGGAGCTGGTCGCCGAGTACGGGCAGGCCATCGACCATGGCAAGGACACGGGCGACTGGACCCGGTGGGAGCGGGTCTTCGCCCCGGAGGTGACGTCGGACTACTCCCGCTTCATGGGCGTGCCTCCCTCCACCGCGCCGCGCGCCGTGCTGGCGCAGTTCGGCAACAAGGCGCTGGAGTGTTTCACCCGCGTGCAGCACTCCACCGCCAACACGGTGCGCACGGAGTTCACCAACCCCACGCACGCCACGGTGCACGCCTACGCGGAGGTGTCCCACTTCTTCACCATGGACGGTTTTCCCCAGGAGTGGACCCTGGTGGGACGCTACACGCATGAGGTGGTGAAGACCGCCGCGGAGGGCTGGCGCATCCAGAAGGTCACGCTGGATCCCATCCACCACCGGGGCAACCTGCTGGGCCTGGAGTTCGCCCGCGGCAAGCGGCTCGGAACGCCGTGACCCCGGGCGTGCGGTGACGCGGCCCCGTCACCACGCGCGCTTCTTCCGGGACCTGGCCGGAGGCTTCGCGAGCGCCTCCACCTGCTTCCCGATGGTCTCCGCCAGGAAGTCCACCACCGCGCGCACCCGGACGTTGTGGGCCAGGTCCTCGTGGAACACCAGCCACACCGTCCGCTCCAGCTCCGGCAGGGCGTCACGCAGGGGCACCAGCTCCGGATGCAGGTGGCCGAAGAACGCCGGCAGGAGCGCCACGCCCAGGCCCTCGCGCGCGGCCTGGAGCAGCCCCAGGATGGACGTCAGCCGCAGCGCCACGGTGGCCTTCGCCGCGTGCACGTCCAGCCACTTCGACTCCGGCCAGCGCCGCGAGTCCTGCGCGTACCCCACCACCGAGTGCCCCTGGAGCCCCGTGTCGAAGCGCACCGGCCCCCGGCGGGAGAGATAGGCCTTCGACGCGAACGGCACGACCCCGATGGCAGCCACCTTCCGCGCCCGCAGCGACGCCTCCTGGGGCCGGACCAGCCGGATGGCCACGTCCGCCTCACGGCGCACCAGCGAGAGCGCTTCGTAGCCGGAGAGCAGCTGCAACTCGATTTCCGGATGGCGCTCCTGGAACGCGGCCAGCCACGGCATCACGTTGTGGACCAGGAAGGAGTCCGTCGCGGTGACCGTCACCGGCCCGGAGGGACGCAGGTCCTCGCCGCTGGCGAGCCGCTCCACCCGCAGCGCCTCTGCCTCCACCGCCTCCGCGGCCGGAAGGATGCGCAGCGCCACCGCCGTGGGCCGCAGGCCCGTGGGCGTCCGGTCGAAGAGCCGTGCCCCCAGCTCCTTCTCCAGCACGGCCAGGCGCCGGCCCACCGTGGTCTGGTCCACCTTTAACCGCCGCGCCGCCGCGGAGAGGTTCCCCTCCCTCGCGATGGCCAGGAAGTGCCGCAGGTCGCTCCATTCGGGCATGGCCTGCACTTTCGCAGAGGTGCCCTGCGGAATCGGGCATTTTCGCAGATGGCCCCAGGGGTCATCTTCCCCGGCGTTTCCTTCCACCGAGGAGTGCCTCCCGTGAAGACCCTGCCCAAGCTCGTCGCCGCCGCCGTCGTCGTCTCCGCGTTCACCTTCGCCGCCGCCAGGGGCAAGGAGTCCGCCGCGTTCCAGCAGACCGCCTACGACAAGCTCACCTGGACGGAGATGATGCCCGGCGGCCCGTCCGTGCACGTGCTCTGGGGCGACATGAAGAAGGGCCCGTACGCCCTGCTGATGAAGTTCCCCGCCGGGTTCGACTCCGGGCCGCACACCCACTCCGCCGGCTACCACGGCGTGCTGGTGAAGGGCCGCATGACGAACACCAGCGAGGGCGCCGCCGAAGCGGGCGCCGTGGAGGCTGGCAGCACCTGGGACCAGCCCGGCAAGGTGGTGCACCGCAACCAGTGCTCGCCGGACGCCGAGTGCGTGATGCTCATCGCTCAGGACAAGCCCTTCGACTTCGCGCCCGCCAAGGCGAAGTGACGCTTCAGCGCGAGTCGCGGCGCTTCTGCTGCCGGGCGAACTCCGCCCGCAGCGCACCGCCGATGCGCTTGCCCGTCACCAGGGTGGGCTTGCGGATCTTCTGGAAGTCCTTCGTCTGCTGGATGTAGCCACCCCGGTGCTTCTTCGAGGTGGTCTCCTTCGGAGGCTGGAACATCGGCGAGGCTCCTGTCCGGATGGGGCTGACGACTGTCCTCCCAACATGCAGCACCTCCCGGAGGGTTGCCATCCCTCCAGGACGGAGCGCGGGCAGGCAGGCGGGCTCAGACCCGGACAGGCACCACCAGGGACGCGGCGTAGCCGTCCGTGGTGTTGCCCGTCACGGTCGCCAGCTGCGTGGACGCGCTGTCGCTGAAGACGTTGTCGCGGGAGAGCGAAATCTGGCTGAGGTTGCGGACGCTCTGCGAATAGCCGGACGTCGCGTAGACGGTGTCGCAGACGTCCTCCGGCAGGGCCAGCTGGGACGTGGCCACCTTGTTGCGCGAGGAGGAGGTCGCCTCCACCGAGGGGTAGACTTCGAAGTGGATGTGCGGCCAACGTCCGCTGTAGCAGGCGGGGAAGATGCTGGTGAAGGTCACCTTGCCCTCTTCATCCGTCACCTGCACGCCGCGCAGGTAGTTCTCTTGGGTGACGCCCGACGAGTACATGGAGTACCGCCCCGCCTGGTCGCAGTGCCACAGATAGATGGCGTAGCCCCGGAGCGGCGTGCAGCTGTCGTTGCTGGCGACCAGCGTGAGGGTGATGGTGAGCGGGATGCCCGCCGCGACGCCGCTCGCGCCCGCGATGCTGGAGCGGATGTCGCCGCGGACGATGCCCGACAGCACCAGCGCGTTGGCTCCGTTGGAGCCGTCACCGGGATAGGGGCCGGCCGTCTCCTCCGGAATCCGCGCACAGCCGGACGCGTCGTCGCTGCTGCCGCCGCTGGAGTCCGGCCCTCCGCAGCCGATGATGGGAATGAGGCTGGTGAAGGCCATCCAGCGCAGCAGCTCCCGCCGCTCCGTGCGCTTCGCCAGGACCCGCAGGTCCTGCTGGAGTCCGTCGTGGTGGTTCCGTTCGTCGTCACTCATGCGCCCTGCCCCCTTGGAGTGACCGTGACGGTAGGGCAAAGGTCTTAAGCGAGTCCTAAGGCGCCGGGGGTGACGCGTTTTTGCAATCCAGGCGCGGGCTCCTGGCGTATCTGTCCGGCCACCAGGCAAGGGAGCAGACACCCATGACGAAGCGCGCGAGTGGTCCTTTCGACGTCAAGCTCACCCCCATGGCGCCGGAGTCAGGCGCGGTGGAGGCGGCCCCGGGCCGGATGGTGCTCGACAAGCGCTTTCACGGCGGGTTGGACGCCACGAGCCAGGGACAGATGCTCGCGGTGCGGACGCCGGTGGACGGGTCCGCGGGCTACGTGGCCATGGAGCGCGTCAGCGGGACGCTGGACGGCCGCTCTGGCACCTTCGCGCTCCAGCACTCCGGGACCATGACGCGCGGTGCCCCCCAGCTCGTCATCACGGTGGTGCCGGACTCCGGAACCGGCGAGCTCACGGGGCTCGCCGGTTCGATGACCATCGACATCGCGCCGGGCGGGAAGCACTCCTACGACTTCCAGTACACCCTGCCCGACGCGCCGTGACTCACGCGCCTCGCGTCACCCGGAGCCAGGACAGGGCTTGAAGGGCCGCGAGCCACGCGCCTCCCGCGAGGACATGCCGGAGCTGGTTCATCCGGGCCCACCGCATGGCGGTCTCCACGGCCGCCGGAGTGTCTGGCGATTGCATCAGCCGGACCATCGTGGGGATGAAGTACGAGAAGGTCAGCAACCGGTCCACGAGCGCCACCAGCGCGGCCGCGAGCCACCACGAGCGCAGCGGCCCCGTGGCCCGGGTGGCGAAGTAGAGGCTGGCCAGCGTGAGCAGCGTCAGCGGCCCCGTGGTGACGAAGCCCCAGAAGCGCCGGCCCACGTCATCCTGGCGCGCCGCCTCCGCGGACCAGTGCGCGCCCGTGACGTCGAGCCACCGGGGGAGCGCGATGCGGTGCTCATAGAGCCCCGCGCCGAACGCGACGCCCAGGTTGAGCACGAAGAGCCACAACAGGATTTCCGCCGCGGAAGGCTTCAGGTTCATCATGGGGCCAGCATGCGTCCCGTGCTCCCGAACGTCTTTCGTGCCCTTGTGCTGTTTTTCTCAATCCTGCGGTGTTCTCCATGAGCCCCCGGCACGCACTCCTCGCCCAGATTGGCGCCGACGTCGTCCGCTTCCAGGAAGCCTCCGCGGAGTTCGACTCCGCCGTGGGAGCGGTGCTCGCGCTCGGCCGCGAGGAGCTGACCTGTCTGGCGCAGCTGCACTTCGGCGGCCCCGCGCCCCTGAGCGCGGTCGCACGAGGCGCGGATGTGGAGCGATTGGAGCTCGCCGGTTACGTCCAGCGTGAGGGCTCGGGAAGCACCAGGAGGCTCGCGCTCACCGGACATGCGCGCGAATGGATTGAAACCCTCTGGGGTCCGCTCCAGGCGGATGGCTTGCAGCTGATGGCGCCCCTGCCTGACGCGGAGTTGAAGGTCATTGCCCGGTTCCTGGGCGAGGCGAGGAAGGTGCAGGACCGCCATTCCGCCCGCGTGGCGAAGCTGCTCCAGGAACCCGGAGGGACCCGAGCGGCGCGGCGTCGCGGGGGGCTCTCCGCCGCCGCGCTCCACCGCGTGCGGCTCTTCATCGAAGCGCACCTCACACGGAAGATACGGGTGGGCGAGCTGGCCCGGCGCTCGGGGCTGAGCGTCTTCTACTTCACCCGCGCCTTCCGGCAGTCCATGGGCATGACGCCGCACGCCTACGTGCAGCAGCGGAGGGTGGAGCGGGCGCGAGGCCTGTTGAGCCACACGACCCGCTCCCTCGGAGACATCGCGCTCGCGGTCGGCTTCAGCTCCCAGAGTCACTTCACCACGGTGTTCCGCCGGGTGACGGGACTCACGCCCGCCGTCCTGCGGCGTGGGGGGCGCTGAAGCATTCGCGGGCCCGGGTGGGAAGATTGGCGCTGACGCGCGTAGTAGCGGATGAGCCCATTTTCCAGGCACCCCACCATGGCCCGTCCCAAGAGTCCCCTCGTCTGGATCCTCCTCGCGGTCGGAGGTGCCTGCGCGTTCTGCTGCACCGGAACCCTGGGGCTCATGGCCCTGGGCCTCTTCGCCGGAGACAGCGACACTCCTGGAGCTCCAGGCGCCGTGAACCGGGCGCACGGCGGCAGGCCCGGCGAACCCGGAGGCTTCGCGTTCGACGCGCCCCAGGGCTGGAAGACCCAGGCGGACGGGCGGTTCATCCTCGAGTGGACCGACCGGGGTGACACCCTGGGCGTGGAGGCGCTCCGGCTGCCGGCCCTGCCCGGGCTCGACGACGCCGAGGCCCGGCTCGCGAAGGTGTGGCAGGAGCGCATTGGCGCGGACTGGAACCGCGTGCCGCAGAACCCGCTGGTGATGCGGCGCTTCATGTCCAACGGGGCCCGCGCCTTCTTCACCGCCGCGGAGGTGCGCGCGAAGAACAACGACCGGAGCTTCCGCGTGAGCCTCTATCTGGTGGAGGCGGGCGACCGCCTGGAGCCGCTGGTGTTCATCCAGAGCTTCATGACGCCCGGGGGCCTGGGTGAAGCCCTGTCCGCTTCGTTCTCCTGGAACACGTCCTACGCCCGGGTGGAGGAAGCGCTGAAAGGGGTGCGCGGCAGCCCCGTGGGCCTGCCGCTGGTGGACGACACGGAGGTGGTGGGCCACTTCGTCTACGGCACCAGCAGCACGGCCCAATGGGTCAACGCCTATACCGGCGGCACCACCATGACCGCGGTCTCCTACAGCATCGACTACACCTTCGGCGCCAATCACGCGTTCCAATACAAGTACGGGGGCGCGTCCGGCCAGGTGGGCGCGATGAGGTTCGGCTCCGAGGACGACCGGGGCACCTGGAGCGTGAAGCACGACGTGCTGACGCTCACCGGAGCGAAACGGACACGCCGGTACCTGCTCATCGGGGCGGCGCGCTCGCCGGAGGGAAAGCGCACGCTCTACCTCATGAGCGACAATGGAGGCTGGTCGCTGGCGCCGGGTGCCATTGGCCAGGATGGCCAGCTGTACGTGGAGGTGGACTGAAATTCCACCCGGCCCGGTGACACCGCCAGGGGTCACCGGTGTTCCATCCGCCGGCCGGAAAGCGCCGGCTCTTCCCTCACAGGAGATGGAACATGGCTGTCCTGCACCGCGGACTGCGGCTGGGTATGGCATTGCTCGCGAGCTTCACGGCCCCTGCCTGCGGGCCGGAGGCACCGGCCGGTGCCGCGCTGGAGGTGGACGAACAGGAGCTGGAGGCGGTGCGGTCGCCCCTGCCGCCCCTGAACCGCGAGGCGCTGCGACAGGCCATCGCGGGGCTGCCGAACGCGGAGGTGTCCGGCGCCCTGGTCCGGGTGAGCGGCGCGGACGGGCGTTGGCTGGGCACGTCCGGCGTGGCCGACATCCGCACGGGCGCTCCGGTGCCCGCGGACGCGCACTTCCGCATTGGCAGCATGACGAAGACGTTCACGGCCGTCGTCGTGCTGCAGCTCGCGGCCGAGGGGCGCGTGGACCTGGACCGGCCCGTCCAGGACTACCTGCCGCGCCTGCTGCCCGCGGGCGTCTACGCGCCCATCACCGTGCGCCAGCTGCTCAACTTCACCCACGGCCTGCCCGGCGTGCCGGTGCCGCAGAAGGACCCCGACTGGTTCTTCGAGAACCGCTTCCGGCGCTTCAGCCCCCGGGAGCTCCTCTCCCTGACGCTTCCCCAGGGCCCTCGCTTCGCCCCGGGCACGCAGCAGGAGTACGGCAACATCGGCTACCTCGTGGCGGGGTTGCTCATCGAACAGGTGACGGGCCGCCCCTACGGGGACGCGGTGCGCGAGCGCATCCTGCGGCCGCTGCACCTGCGGGACACCTTCGTGCCCGGCAACGACGTGACCCTTCCCGGGCGCCACGCGCGTGGCTACGAGGAGGTCGAGCCGGAAGAGACAGGCTGCCCGGCGGGTGCCATCGCGTACGGCACGCGCTGCCTGGTGGACGTCACCGAGGCCAGCCAGTCCGTGCCCTGGGCCGCCGGAGAAATGATCTCCACCGCCGAGGACATGGACCGCTTCCTCGTCGCGCTCTTCCAGGGGCGGCTGCTGCCGCGCAAGCTGCAGGAGGAGCTGTTCATCGTCCCGGACCTGCCCGCCGCGGGAGGTGGCCGCGCCAGCTACAGCGCGGGCCTCAGGCGCCACGACATCAACGGCGTCATCTTCTGGGGCAAGACGGGCGACCGGCACGGCTACAACAACGGGATGGGCGCCACGAGGGATCTGCGCCGGCGCCTCATCTACTCGGTCAATACGCTCCACATGGGAGGGGACCAGCCGGACATCGCCGTGCGGATCATCATGGCGGCCCTGCAGGGGCCCTCCCAGCCATAGGGGATTGGGGCGCGATGGGGTTAGCCTGCCACGCCACATTGACTGGAGGCTCCCATGGCAACGCTCGACACGCCTGTCCTCATCGGCCGTTCAAGCTCGCACTTCACACGCATTGCCCGGCTCTTCGCCACGGAGCTGGGAGTCGACCATTCCTTCCAGGTGGTGCGGGACCTCCTGTCCACGAACCCGGAGGACTACGGCGGCAACCCCGCGCTCCGGATCCCCGTCCTGAAGACAGCTCAAGGTGCCTGGTTCGGAGCGCTCAATGTCTCCCGTGAGCTGTGGCGGCGGTCGAATCCCAGACCCCGGGTGGTGTGGCCGGAGGACCTGGACACGCCCCTGCTGGCGAACATGCAGGAGCTCACCCTGCAAGCCATGGCGACGGAGGTGACGCTGGTCATGGAGAAGATGGCCGGCGCCGGTGAGGGCACGACCCACGCACGCAAGCTCCGTGAGTCATTGCTCAACATGATGGCCTGGCTGGAGGCGAACGCGAGCGCCGCGCTGGCCGCCCTCCCACCCGAGCGGAGCCTGAGCTACCTGGAGGTCACTCTCTTCTGTCTCGTGACCCATCTGGAGTTCCGGGACGTCCTCCCCACGGCCTCCTATGCAACGCTGAACCGCTTCTGTCAGCAGTTCGCACAGCGCCCCTCCGCCAGCACCACCCTGTTCCGCTTTGATGTCTGACCCCACGGGAGCGGTTCTCACCAGGCCCGTCCTGACGCTACGGCTTCCGCGGTGTCCTCTTCCTTCGCGCGCCCATCGCGCCTGACGCTGCGCCTCGCAGGAGGCGGCGGAAGGTGGGGCACTCCATGTGGCTTGGGGCGGGGCAGGACGCGGCGTGCCGCAGGCCGTCGCGCATCGCGCTCAGCTCGCGGATCGTCTTGTCCAGCTTCTCCGCCTGGGCCGCGAGCAGCTTCCGGTCGATTCGCGGCCGCCCGTCCGCCGCGAACATGCGCGCGATCTCATCGAGAGAGAAGCCCGCTGCGCGCCCCATGGCGATCAGCGCCAGCCGCTCCAGCACCTCGGGCCCGAACAGGCGGCGCAGTCCCCGCCTGCCAATGGAGGCAATCAGCCCCCGCTCCTCATAGAAGCGCAATGTCGAGGCGGGAACACCGGAGCGCTTCGCCACCTCCGTGATGTCCAATGCGCTCATCCTCTTGACCTCAAGTCGACTTGAAGTGGCACCCTGCGGCTTCTGGTTCTTGAAGGCAAGTCGGAGGAACACCCATGGATGACACGCGCCAGCCCGAGGACGAGCAGTCGAAGCTGTGGAACGGCACCGCCGGACACGCCTGGGCTGAAAACCAGGCGGTGCTCGACGCGATGTTCAAGCCGTTCGAAGACCTGCTCGTCGAAGCAGTCGTCGCAGGCTCCGCGAGCCAGGTGCTCGACATCGGTTGCGGCACGGGCAGCACGACGCTCGCCGTCGCGCGGCGGCTGGGCGCGAAGGGCCACTGCACCGGCATCGACATCTCCGAGCCGATGCTCGCCGCCGCCCGGGCCCGGGCCGACCAGGAGGGCACCCCGGCCCGCTTCATCCGCGCCAACGCACAGCTGCACGCCTTCGAGCCCGCGAGCTTCGACATGATCATCTCGCGCTTCGGCGTCATGTTCTTCGAGGACCCCGTCAGGGCCTTCGCGAACCTGCGGCGTGCCGCGAGGAACGACGCGGAGCTCCTGGCCATCGCGTGGCGGAGCCCTTCAGAGAATCCGTTCATGACGACAGCCGAGCGCGCCGCCGCGCCGCTCGTGCCGAACCTCCCCGCACGCCGGCCGGACGCGCCCGGGCAGTTCGCCTTCGCGGATTCGAAGCGGGTCCACCGCATCCTGGAAGAGAGCGGCTGGGCCGGAATCGACATCCGCCCCATCGAGGTGACCTGCACCCTGCCCGAGAAGGAGCTGGTCAACTACCTGACCCGGTTCGGGCTCCTCGGAAGGGTCCTCCCGGAGGTGGACGAGAGGACTCGCGCCCAGCTCATCGAAACGGTCCGCGCCGCGTTCGAGCCCTTCGTGCACGGAGCGGAGGTCCGCTACACCGCTGCCTGCTGGAAGGTGGGAGCCAGAGCGTCAGCGAGCCCCTGAGCTTTCAGCGTGGCCCGGGAATTTCACGGCCCACTGGAGCCGCGGCGACGGTCCAGTGGATCCTGCTTTGTCTCCACGCAGGTGGCCCCCTGGGCCTGGGCCCTGCGGACCCGCGCATCGCAGTGCTGCCACGCTCCCGCGGGTGTGGCCATGCTCCCGCCAAGATGGACCGCGCATGAGGGGGTGTGTCCCCAGATGTCGCCCCGTATCCAGTAGAGGAACGTCTCCGTCATCTCTCCCGGCCGGGTGCACTCGATGTAGTGCGCCTTGCCGTCCGCCTTGAAGAACGCGCTCGTCGTCGCGTTGGGGACCTGCTTCTTCGGCGGAAGGACTGTTTCGAATCGCGCCTGGAAGCCCGCCACGCGGGTGCCATCCGCCGCGAGCCGGATGGGCGGTGTCACCGGCTGGCCCGCGAACTCGTCGAAGAGCCCATCCACCACCACGGACCCGTCCGGCATCGCCGCCACCATCCGGAGGAAGCCCGAGGTATCGGGATTGCGCTTCACTTCCGCCGCCGCCTTCCGGTAGCGCAGTCCCGCGCCGAGCCCCTTCTGGAACCGCGCATCCACCGAGCCGTCCGCCTTCAAGCGCACCAGGCCCGGAGCACGCCAGGGGCCCTCCGGCGGCTCCACGGCGGGGATGTAGTTCTGGGCGAGCACGAGGCTCCCGCTCGGACCAAGCCCCATCTCCGGCACGCGCATGAAGCGGCCCTGGGGGTATTCCCCCTCCTGCCGGAAGGTCTTGTAGGTGGGGTCGAGCCGCCCGTCGGACGTCAGGCGCATGACGTGCGCGCGCGTCTCTCCCTGCACAACGTCTCCCACCCCGACGACCGAGCCGTCCGGACGGGGAGCGATGAGGCTCAACTCGATGCCGCCCTCCCCCTTCATCACCCAGGAGATGAGAGGCGTGTTGAAGCGCGTCTCCGGCTTCCACTGCGCGTTGAGGGCGAGGACGGGAACCTCGGACCGCATCCCCTCCGGTTGGAACCGGCCGCTCAGGAAGAGGCCTCCGTCGGCCCGGGCGCGGACCTGCTTCAACACATACCAGCCCAGCCTGAGCTCGCTCAGGACCGAGTCGAAGCGCTCGGCGCGTTCGAGGGTGCCAGTGGGGGTGAAGCGCAGCAGCCACAGCGGCACCTGCTTCAGGTAGGTCTCGTCTGGCGTTGACGCCGCGACGATGAGCCGCGACTTCGCATCCACCTCCGCGGTGATGATGAACGACGAGGCGCCCACCTTGTCGAGCAGCGCCTCTCGCACCTTGCTGTTGAAGGCGTCGGCCCTCGCCCCCGCCGCCGTGTGGCGGACGAGCTCATGGGCCACGCTCGCGGGGCCACTCTCGCCCCTGGGAGCCTTCTCGTCGCGGGAGGAATACGTCGCGATGTAGCCCCCGGAAGGCACGGCGAGCAGCTGCACCAGCTCCTTCATGCGGTCCCGGTCGGACGCGGCTTCGAGCGCCACGGAGGCCGGCGACGTGTCGCGCTTGCCCAGGGCATCGATGACCACGACGCTGCCCACGGGCTCGCCGTTCAATCGATTGCAGGTGTGCCCCACCACGCCCCAGGCGCCCTTGGGCGCGGGGAGGACGGCCACGAGCTCGCAATCCTCATTCGGCTCGTGGAACTGGTCATTGGGTGACCAGGTTCCGTCCTCCTCCGCGAAGGCCCCACCGCCCAGTGCGAGCACGAGCAACACCGTGCCCGCGTTCCTCAAAGCCTGCATCGCGCGCTCCCGTTTGACTCAAGGTCGCACCATGCTGCCACGCCGCGTGTCCCCCTGGAACCGGCGCGCGGGTGAGCGCTTCAAGCGGGCCAGTTGCCTTCCATGGGATGCGGGCCGTCCGTGAAGGCACGCACCAGGTGGATGCCACCGACGAAGGCGCCTGCCCATGAGCCGCCCCTGCCGCCGAAGGACTCCTCACGGTCGCCACGCGAGCGCAGGGCGTTGATGCCCACCTTGAAGGCATGGAGCCGCTCCGCGATGCGCCGGGCGAGCTCCGGGTCGTCCGTCGCCACCGAGGCCACGAGCGCGCCGTTGGAGACGTTGGCCTCCCGCAGCAGCTCCTCCTCGGAGTCCACCGACACCAGGACGTCGACGGGGCCGAAGGGTTCACGAAGGTAGAGCTCACTGTCACGCGGGACGCCGAAGAGCAGGACGGGCGGCAGGTATGCACCCCGCTCCTGCCGCGCGGAGAAGGCGTCCTCCGCGAGCATCCCCTGATGCAACACCTGCGTGCCCTGCGCCCGCGCCTCTTCGATGAGGGTGCGGAGCTCCTGGACCTTGCTGGGGGAGATGAGCGGCCCGAAGTCCACGTGCGCCCCCACGACCGGATTGCCGACGCGCAGCGTGGAGACCGTATCGACATACGTCCGGACGAACTTCGGGACGAGCGACTTTTCGACGACCCAGCGGGTGTAGGCGGTGCAGCGTTGCTTGCCGAAGTCGAAGCCCGCGCGAATCTGCTCGCCGAGCCCGTCCCAATCCGTGAAGTGCGTGATGGCGTAGGCGTTCACGCCCTCCATCTCCAACGCATAGCGCTTGTCCGTGTCACGCAGGCGGCGGTGGACCTCGCCACCGTTGGCGCGGCCGCCAATGAAGGCGACGCCCGCGATATGGGAATGGCCGACGAGCGCCTCGGAGAGGTCCCTTCCGCGTCCGCCGACGAGCGAGACGGGAAGGCCCGCGCGGCGCAGCAACGCGAAGGCGAGCGTGAGCGAGACGCCGCCGCCCTGGGTCGGAATCTTCGCGATGACCGAGTTGCCCGCGAGCGACTGCACGAGCACGTTGAGCAGCAGGACGGAGAAGGGATAGTTCCAGGAGGCGATGTTCGACACCAGGCCGAGCGGCTTGCGGCCATCGATCATCCGGCCCATCTGCTCCAGGTACCACGCGATGCCCGCGAGACACCGGTCCACGTCGTTGGAGGCCGTGGGCAGCGTCTTGCCAATGTCCCACGCGAGGATCCGGACGAGCAGGTCCCGGTGCGAATGGAGCAGCACCACCGCCTCCGCGACAGTCCGGGCGCGGTCATCGAGCGGCCGGGCCGCCCAGGGCGCGAACTCCGCCGCTGCCTGCTCGACGCCCGCGGCGACCTGCGCGGCGCCAAGCAGCGGCAGCTCCGCGAGGACGCTGCCGTCAACGGGCGAGATGGCCTTGAACCAGGCAGGCGGCTGGACCCACTTCCCAGCAACGGGAGAGAGCAGCCGGCCCTGGGAGTCAAAGGCTTCCGGCACGGCCCTCCGGGCCTCGGCCAGCAGGAGACGACTTTCAAGATGACGAAGGGGCTCGCCACCACGTTCGGTATCCAGCATGGGTGCACCTCCTCGCGCGTCCAATCCGCGCTGAATCAATGGAAGCCACGGCTCATGACGAGCTGCGGCATGTTCGCAATATCGTCATGCACGCCCCGTCTGTCTGGGGTGGCAGGCAGGGGCCCGCCGGGAGGCGTGAGCAGCCCCTGAAGGCGAGCGTCCAGGAACCGATACGCTGGGCGCATGAGCGCCCCCCAGCCACCGCCACTCCTCACGGAGGACGACCTCGCTCGCCATCTCGCGCGGGCCTACCGGCTTGCGAGGGCCGATGACCTTTCATGGCGCCCCATCCAGGAGCATCTCCACGCGCGGAGAAGCGCCGCGTTCATCGAGGCATTCGCAGGACAGCTCGTTCAGCACTACGCCCAGGACCCAGGCGTGTGCGTCTTCCGGAAGACGCGACCCGCGCAGCACTTCAGTCGCGGCGGCAGCCAGCGCAGCGAGTTCCTGTTCGATGTGCTCGCCTGCGTCATGGAGAAATGTCCACCGGCAGTCCGCATCAACGCTGCTCAACTGGATTTCATCCAAGCCCCCCTGTTCCAGATGGAATCCGAGCTCGCACGGGACACCGCCGAGGCCGCCGAGGACTTCAGCAAGTTGGTGTGTGGCTCGGCCCCCCAGAGCCTGTTCGTCGGTCCCCTGACACACAACCCTGCTGCGTTTCTGGAGGTGCTCTCGTACATCGCGCCGCACGTGCCTGGCAAAGAGCTGTACTGCGGCATCATCCCCCACCCGAAGACCTGGGCGGCCAGTGATGCACTCCCGCGGCTGTACCGGTGGCGAGCAGACCGCTGGGATGAGGTATTGACGCAAGCCTGACCGGCAGTGGCTCGCGAGCCGGGCCTCGATGCGAGCCAACAAGGCACGGTGCGTCACGCATGCGTCCTGGACAATTGCAGCCACCATTCAAGTAATTGCCATGCGTGCGACGGGCGGCCACGCTCGCGTCGCATGAGACACAAGCGGCTGATGAGGATTGGCGTTGTCGGCGGCGGAGCCATGGGGTGCGGCATCGCACTCGAGCTCGCCATCGCCGGCAGACAGGTGGTGCTCTTCAACAGGCAGGCGCAGAGCAGCGAGGCAGCGCGCGTGAAGCTGGAGCGCGACGCCGCGCTGCTGGTGGAGGCGGGGATGCTCGGCGCGGAGCAACGCACCACCGCGCTCGCGCGCATCCATCGCACCACGGTGCTCGCCGAGGCCGCCGTGGTTCAGGACCTGGTCATCGAGTCCATCCCCGAGGACCTGGCGCTCAAGCAGCAGCTCTTCAAGGAGTTGGACCGGCTCGCGGCACCGGACACCCTGCTCGCCACCAACACCACCGCGCTGAGCGTGACCGCCATTGCCCGCGACTGCGCGCACCCCGAGCGGGTCCTCTCCGCGCACTACTACCTGCCCGCGCACCTGGTGCCGCTGGTGGACGTCATCCCCGGCGAGAAGACGTCACCCGACGCGGTGGAGACGGTGCGGCGCTTCCTTGAAGAATTGGGCAAGTCGCCCGTGGTCTTCGCGAGGGACGTGCCGGGCTCGGTGGGCCCGCGCCTGCAGCAGGCGCTCATCGGCGAAGCGCTCCGGATCGTGACGGAGGGCGTGGCCACGCCGGAGATGGTGGACCGTGTGCTCACCCAGGGCATCGGGCGGCGCCTGGGCGCCTCTGGCATCTTCGACCGGCTGGACCTCGTGGGCCTGGACTTCATCACGAACGTCCTGCGCGGCTCCGGGCGCCCGGTGCCGCCGGTGCTCGCCCAGAAGGTGGACCAGGGCGAGCTGGGTTTGAAGACGGGCCAGGGCTTCTATCCGTGGACGCTGGACAGCGCCGCCGCCTTCGAGGAGCGCATGGCCCGCCACCTCATCACGCAGCTGCGCGAGGACCGGGCCGCGGGCCGCCTCCCCACACCGGAGTCCGAGGAATGAGCGCCGACGTCGTGCTCGTGGATCCGGCGGCGCTGTCTGACTTCATGGCGGACGCCGTCCGGGAGTACACGGCGTGCACGCCGGAGCTCCCGCCGCGCAGCTGGGCCGTGCTGCTGGGGCGCTTCACGGACGACGCGATGCACGTGGAGCGCGTGGGCTTCGCCACCAACATCCGCGAGACGGACGACTCCGTGCTCCAGGAGTTCGACGCAGCCATCATCCCCCGCTTCGGCGCCTGCTACGCCAATGGCCGGCGCGGCTACTGGTGCGAGCCCCGCGAGTTGCTGCGCATCACCGCCGAAGCCGAGGCCGAGGGGCTGGAAGTGCTCGGCTCCATCCACCTGCACCCGGACTGGCACCGCATCGGCCCGCCCCACGAGCGGGGCCTGCGCGTCAGCCAGGAGCCCACGCCCATGGACCGGCACCTGTTCCAGGGCAGCGGCTGGCCGCTCAACATGATCCTCTACCTGGAGCGGAGAGAAGGCAGGCTCTACCACTCGCTCGGAGCGTGGGCCCCGCCCGCCGACACAGCGCCCGAAGCAGGCTGCCGTGCGCTCGCCATCCGAGTGCGCACTCCGGAGAGGGGCGTAAGGTAGCGGCAATGACCGTCACCTCCTCCCTGCTGACGTTCCTCGTGGCCGCAGGCATCCTCGCCATCACCCCCGGTGTCGACACCGCCATGGTCCTGCGCACCTCCGCGATTGAAGGCACGAGGCGCGCGGGCTTCGCGGCCCTGGGCATCTGCCTTGGATGTCTCGTCTGGGGCGGGGCGGTCGCACTGGGGCTGGGCGCGCTGCTGGCGGCCTCGCAGCTCGCCTACACAGCGCTCAGTTGGGCAGGCGCGGCCTATCTGGTGTGGCTCGGCATCGGGCTGCTCCGGAAGCCTCGTTCGAGCTTCGTGGCCGATGACGCCGTCCACGGCGCGGAGGTCCAGCATGGAGCGATGGACTGGCTGCGCCGGGGAGTGCTGACCAACGTCCTCAACCCCAAGGTGGGGGTGTTCTACGTCACCTTCCTGCCGCAGTTCGTGCCCCCGGACGTTCCGGTCGTGGCCTACACGTTCGGCCTCGCGGCCATCCACGTCGTGGTGGGCGCCATGTGGTTCGCGCTCCTCATCAGGGTGACGGCACCGCTCGGTCGCGTCCTCCGGCGCCCTGCCTTCATGAAGACGATGGACCGTTTGACGGGGTGCGTGTTCATCGCGTTCGGCGCGAAGCTCGCGCTGTCCCGTCGCTAAAAAGATGAGCCGCCTGGGGCATGTGCCTCCAGGCGGCTCATTCCACTGCACTGCCTCAGCCCCGCCTACGCAGCGGCGTCAGGCGCCTGCTGGAGCTCCGCGGCGTCACTGGTGGCCACGGTGCGCGTCTTGGCGATGAGCAGGTAGATGGCCGGCACGAAGTAGAGGGTGAAGAGCGTGCCCAGCGCCATGCCCGTCACCAGCACGAGCCCGATGCTGTTGCGCGCCGCCGCGCCCGGGCCCGACACCAGGACGAGCGGGAAGTGGCCCGCGACCGTGGCCACCGTCGTCATCAGGATGGGACGGAGCCGCTCGGAGGCGGCTTCCTTCACCGCCTCGAGCTTCGATTTGCCCTCCTCCTGGAGGCGGTTGGCGAAGTCCACGATGAGGATGCCGTTCTTCGCGATGAGGCCCACCAGCGTCACCAGACCCACCTGCGAGTAGATGTTGAGCGTGGTCGTGAAGCTGTCCGTGAAGTACGGCATCATCGGGTTCGGCATCCGCAGGAACGTGGTCACCAGCGCGCCAAAGAGCGCCAGCGGCACCGACCCGGCGAGGATGATGAGCGGATCCCGGAAGCTGTTGAACTGGGCCGCGAGCACCAGGAAGATCAGCACCACCGCCAGCCCGAACGCCGGGGCGAACGAGTCACCCTCCGTGCGCAGCTGCCGGGACTCGCCCGTGTAGTCGATGCGGTAGCCTGCGGGCAGGATGCGCGCGGCCTCCGTCTCCAGGTACGTGAGCGCCTCGTCCAGCGGGCGGATGGCCACGCCGCTGAGCTTCACCGCATTGAGCTGCTGGAAGCGGTTGAGCGACCGGGGCGCCACCTTGTCCTTGAGGGACGCGATGGCCGACAGGGCCACGAGCTTGCCGTCGGGACCGGTGACGTGGATGTCCTTGAGCTGCTCCGGCGTGAGGCGGGAGGAGCGCAGGACCTGCGGGATGACCTTGTAGCTGCGGCCGGCGATGTTGAACCGGTTGACGAAGTTGCCGCCCACGGCGGACCCCAGGTCCTGGCCCACGGTGCCCAGGTTCAGGCCCAGCTGCGCCACCTTCTCGCGGTCGACCTCCAGCTCCGACTGGGGCTGGTCCAGCTTCACGTCGATGATGGGCGGGAAGGCGAACAACCCGCTCTGCGTCGCCTTCTCCTGGAGCTGCTGCGCGAAGCCCAAGAGCTCGTCCGCCTCCGCCGTGGAGGCGATGACGAACTCCACCGGGAAGTTGCCACCGCCCGGCAGCGCGGGGGGCTGGAGGGTGAACGTCTGGACCGCCGGGATGGTGTTCACCCGCTCCTGCGCCTCCGCCATCACCTGCGCCGTGGTCCGCTGGCGCTCCTTGAACGGCTTCAGCACCAGGCCCCAGAAGCCGTTGCTCGGCTGCACGATCTGGAAGTTGAAGCTGGACTCCGGCATGTCCATCAGCAACTCGCTCGTCTTGGTCACGGACGGCTTCAGCTGATCCAGGGTGGAGTTGGACGGCGTGCTCATGATGCCGATGACGAAGTCCTGGTCCTCCACGGGCGCCAGCTCCCGGGCCGACTGGTTGAACATCACCAGCGCGAGCAAGCTCAGGAAGATCCACGCCGCGTAGATGGGCCCGCGGACGAGCAGCGAGCTGTCCAGGGTGCGGGCGTACGCGGCCCGCAGGCGCTCGAAGCCGCGGTTGATGACGCCCGCGAGTCCCATGTCCTCGTGGCCCGCCTTCAGGAGCACGGAGGACATCATCGGGGAGAGCGTCAGCGCCACCACGCCTGACAGGGTCACCGCGCCGGCCAGCGTGAGCGCGAACTCGCGGAACAGCGAGCCCGTGAGCCCGCCCTGGAAGGCGATGGGCGCGTACACCGCGGCGAGCGTGAGCGTCATGGCGATGATGGGCCCCACCAGCTCGCGCGCGCTCTTGATGGCGGCGTCCACCGGGCGCAGGCCGGCACGCAGGTGGCGCTCCACGTTCTCCACCACGACGATGGCGTCGTCCACGACCAGGCCTACTGACAGCACCACCGCGAGCAGGGTGAGCAGGTTCACCGTGAAGCCGAACACCTGCATCAGGAACACCGTGCCGATGAGTGACACCGGAATGGCCACCACCGGCACCAGGATGGAGCGCACCGAGCCCAGGAACAGGAAGATGACGATGACGACGATGATGAGCGTCTCGATGAGCGTGCTCACCACCTCGTCGATGGCGTTCTGGATGTAGTCCGTGCCGTCGAAGGCGACGCCGCCGTGGATCTGCTCCGGCAGGTCCTTCTTGAGCGAGTCCATCTCCTGGCGGATGCGCTGCATGACGTCCAGCGAGTTGGCGTTGGGCAGCGACCAGATGCCGACGAACACGGCCGTCTTCCCGTTGAGCGTCACGTCGGTGTCGTAGTCCTCGGCGCCCAGCACCACGTCCGCGACGTCCGACAGCCGCACCACCGCGCCACCATCCTTGCGGACGATGAGCTGCTTGAACTCCTCCACCGAACGCAGGCCCGTGTTCGCCGTGAGGTTCACCTGCACGAGCGAGCCCTTCGTCTGGCCCACGGCGGCGAGCGAGTTGTTCGTGGCGAGCGCCTGACGGACCTGGATGGGGCTGACGTTGAGGGCGGCCATCTGGTCCGGCTTCATCCACACCCGCATGGCGAACGTGCGCGCCCCGAGGATGTCCGCGCGCTGCACGCCCTCCACCGACGACAGCCGGGGCTGCACCACGCGCACCAGGTAGTCGGACAGCTCGTTCTGCTCGAGGAAGTCGGAGGTGAAGTTGAGGTACGCGACCGCGAACTGGCTGTCCGCGGACTCGATGCCCATCACGGGCACCTGGGATTCGGGAGGAAGGTCGCCACGCACCTGGTCGACCTTGGCGCTGATCTCACTCAGGGCGCGGTTGGCGTCGTAGTTGAGCTTGAGCCGGGCGCGGATGATGGAGATGTTCTGCGAGCTGGTGGACTCGACGTAGTCGATGCCGTCCGCCGCCGCGATGACGCGCTCCAGCGGCGTGGTGATGAAGCCACGGACGAGCTCCGCGTTGGCGCCGACGTAGACCGTGGTGACGGTGATGTCGGCGTTCTCGCTGCGCGGGTACTGCCGCACGTTGAGCGAGCGCAGGGCCTGCAGGCCAGCGATGATGATGATGAGGTTGACGACCAGCGCCACGACCGGACGCCGGATGAAGAGGTCGGTGAATTTCATGGGGTTCGCCTTCTTGCGTCCCTTAAGGGTTCACCGGCTGGGGTGCGACCTCGATGGGCGGCGCCAGCGCGTTGTTCACGACGACGGCCATGCCGTTCCTCAGCTTGAAGACGCCGCTGCTGACCACGGTCTGCCCGGGCTTCAGGCCGGACGTCACCGCGACGTAGTCACCCCGGCGCTCCCCCAGCCGCACGAACTGCTGCCGCGCCAGCAGGGCCGTCTTGCCCGCGGCGTCCTTGCCCTCGGAGAGGGTGAACACCGAGTCACCATAGGGAGCGAAGAGCACGGCGGTGGCGGGAATGGCCACCACCTGCTCGCTGGCGTCGGAGAGCACCTCCACGCTGACGAACATGCCGGGCAGCAGCCGGCCGTCCGCGTTGGGCACGGTGGCGCGCATGCGCACGTTGCGGGAGGACAGCTCCACCTCGGGGTTGATGGTGGTGAGGTCCCCCTCCCAGGACTCGCCCGGGAAGACGTCGACGCGCAGGCGCACCTTCTGGCCCTGCTTCACCTGGGCCAGCGCCTGCTGGGGCAGCTGGAACTCCACGAGCGCGGGGGTGGAGGACTGCAGGGACGCGATGGGGTTGCCCGGGGAGACGAGCTGTCCCAGCTCCACCTGGCGGATGCCGATGCGGCCATCGAAGGGGGCCCGGATGGTCTTCTTGGCGATGAGGGACTTCAGGTGGGCCACCGTGGCGGAGGACTGGAGCGCCCGCGCGCGGACGGCATCCAGCTCCGACTGGGTGTTGGCGCCCTGGGCGTTGAGCTTCTCGGCGCGCTCGCGGGTCAGCCGCGAGAGCTCCGCGTCGGCCTCGGCGCCGGCCAGCTGGGCCTGCTCGCTGGAGGTGTCGAGCTGGACGAGCACCTGGCCCTTCTTCACCGAAGCGCCGTTCTCGAAGCGGATGTCGTTGACGACGCCCGGCAGCTCCGCGCTCAGGGTCACGCCCCGGAGCGCCAGCACGGTGCCGACAGCGCTCCGGGTCCCCTGCCAGCCGAAGGACTCCGCCTGGGCGGACGTGACGGACTCCGGCGGCTGCACGAAGGTCTCGCCGGCGCTGATCATCGAGACGATCTGGCCCGCCTTGACGGCGGCGAGCCCCGCGAAGATTCCGAGCAGGAGCAGCACGCCGATGATCCACCGCTTGAGGCGGCTGGCTCGGGGCGGTGAGGCGGGAGGCACTTCAGGAGCAGAGGCATGCATCGTGGCACCCACGGGCTGACGGGAGCAGCCGTGTCAGGGAATGCGCCGCCCTCTAGCCGAACCTTCGTGCGTTTGCGCCCTTGAAAATCTGTTCAGGTTGTGACCACTCCCTGGGTTGGCCTGACGCGCATTTTTTCGTGCGGGCACGTGACGACGTCGTTACTGGCGCGCTCCCTGACACTTTGGGGAGGGTAGTGCGGAGCACCACGTTCCAGAAGAATGGCTCTCCCGTACGATTTGCCCGCCAATGCTTTCCGGCTGAGCCCGCGCAGCGCGACTGGGAACTCAAGAGGAGGCAGTCATGCATGGTCATTCGGTCGAGAGAGTGCGCGATGAAATCGCAAGCACGAGGAGGCCGTGGCCCGTCCTGCTCGCTGCGCTCTTGATGGGCGCCACGGGCTGCCACCATGCCGGACGGCACGCGGTGGCGCAGCAGATGCAGGCATCATTCAAGGAGGCCCGCCTGAGCGAATCGCTCAATGACGAGCGGGAACTGTCTCAGAAGATGCTTGATTTGGAACTGGCCGCCGTACGGCGCTCCGTGGACGTCGAGCGCGACAATGCCCTCACGCTGATCCTGGGGCAGCCACTGGCAGGTGGCGGAGGCAACAGCGAGTGCAGTCCCAGGTGGAGCGGCGGGAAGGCGGGCAGCCTGCTGTGCGACATCGACTTTCGCATTGAGCGGCTCCTGTCGGTCCAGAACCAATGCCTCATGGGTTCGACTGACGGAGTGGCCTGCGCCGAAGCACCCGTGCTCGGCCAGGTTCAAGCCTATGTGGCATTCCAGAACAAGAAGGAGCGCAATGAGGCCTCGCTCAAGGAGCTGGGGCGGATGATCAACCTCATGCGCAAGTCGCAAGGGCTCTCCGCGCTGCCATTGACGTGTTCGACGAGCGGGCTCGAAGCACTCAAGGCCCCCCTCTCCAAGGCGAGCCCCGGGGAGGCTGGAATCGCCATGGCTCAAGTCTATGTCACCGACTGCACCGATTCGCTCGCCGCCCAGCCACCGCGGATAGACACCGGCCTCATCCCGGACGCGCAGCGTGAGCTCGATGCGCTCTCCACGGACTTGGATCAATCCTCCACGAACGCGAAGACAGCCGGGCAGGAGTTCGACGCGGCCCTCGCTGCTTACGATGAAGCGGTGTCCAAGGGGAGCGACGTCAAGGCGGCCTTGGAGAGCTTGAAGACGAAGCTCGATCTGCTTGGCTCCGCCAAGGGCAACGCACACCTCCCCGAAAAAGCCGCCGAGGCCGCTGCGCGGTACGACGCAGTGGTCCTCGCCATCAACCACATCCTCGAAGGCAAGCCGGGGGACACGAGCGGTATCGAGCAGGTATTGGTGACGGCGATCGACATCGACAAGCTCGCGAAAGCGGAGAGGCTGCCCGTCCTGCTGCTTGAAGCGGAGCGACTGCGGGGCCAGGCAGAAGCAGCCAATGCCCGCCTGACGCATGCGGAGCGGCAGCGCACCCTGCTTCGGACGCGCATCGAGGCGCTTCGGGATGAGCTCCGCCTGCTCCTGGAGGCGCGGCGGATTGCGACGGGCCCCGCACGTGCCTGTGCCACGGCCAAACCCTCCTTGATGGAGTCACTCCAAGAGGCGAGTGGCACTTGCAAGATCGACCTCGCGACCGCGCTCATTCACTACGGGAACTCATGGTCCATCGGGGAGCGACGGGCACGTATCGCCCTGGTCCAGCTCAACGGTGACCTCCATCAGCAGGCGCTCGATCTCTCCGCGGTTGCCCTCAGGCAGTGGGAGAACGTCCTGGCGGTCCCCATCAATGCCGTGGTGGAGCGGCATGCCGGCGGCGTGAAACCCGAGGACCTGGCGCGCCTCCTCGTGGAGATCGCAGGTTTCACCGCTGTGGGCCTCGCCACCGCGCTGTAACCCCTCACCCAAGGATGGGACGATGATCGGCACTCGATGGATGTGGGTCGGATGCACCCTGGTGGTGATGGGCTGCGGTGGCGTAGGGCCCGAGGTCCGCATCGCCGGGACCGTCGAAGTGTTCCAGAAGAGCGAGCAGGACTTCATCGACATGCGGCGGGAGGTCGTGCGTGCGCGGCAGGCGCTGATGAACGCCCAGGAGGCGGCGGACGCCCGACTCCGGGCGGAGGTCGACCAGCGCATCGCTGCGTACAAGGTGGCGGGCGACGAGAAGCGCCAGAAGGTGTTCGCGGAACTCCTGGCCGCGACGAACACCGCCGCGGAGGTGAGCGATGCGCTCGACAAGCAAGCGGAGCAACACCGGATGCTCCTCGCCGAAGCGAACACGAAAGTGGCCATCCGCCAGGAAAAGCTGAACGAGGTGGTCGCGAAGCTGTCGGCGCTGGGGCAGGAGCAGTCCATCGCCGAGCAGGCGAAGTTCATGGCCGACTACCTGTCGAAGACGCAGGGGGAGTTCAAGAAGCTCAAGGAAGACGCGGAGGCGGCGCTCACCCAGGAGAGACAGCAGACAGAAGCCCTGAAGGACGCGAGCGCCCCTCTCACGCAGTCCCAATGACGTGCTTCGCGCATGGAACGACAGGGGTGTACCTACGACGAGGGAGGTGAGGTCATGACAGTCAACGAGAAGCTCAATGAGCTGGGGATGGCGTGGATCCGCATCTACAAAGCGGTGAATCTGCTGGCGGATCGGATCGATGACGCCGATGTCACGGAGGACGAGCGCGTGATGATCGCCTTGCGCTTTCCAACGCTGCGCGCGGACCGCGATGCGATACAGGCGCGCATCGTGGCGCTCACCGCGAACGCCAGCACGCTGGGGCTCGTGAGTGATGACACCTTTCAACAGATGAAAAACGTCGTCGCGCAACTGCAATCCGTCACGACCCAGCAGGCCACCGTGACGAGGCTGCTGAGCGCGGCGACGGACGCGGCGGCGGCGGCGCGCTCGATCGCCGGCTGATGCAGCCGCGGCGCGACACGGCGCGCACCAGGGCTTCTGGACAACGGCGTCCCAGTGGTGGCTGGCACTGAGCCCGAGGCCACTGGGGCTCCCCCAAGCAGGCGGGGAGGCATGCCGCGTGAGCGCAGGTTCTCAGGAGTGTTGCCACCGAGCGCCCGGAGCCATCGCGCATCGTACGTTCGTCCAGGCGCAGGCTCAGGGCGGACACAGAGAAACAACCGTGAGACACAACCCGTCTCACCCGGGCGCGCTATTCCCCTGCCGCCGCTGTGAAACGGGTTCGCCACTTCGCCTGCTCCACGACCAACGCACGCCGCCGTCCAGGCGGACCCCGGCTGATTGCATAGCTTCATGTGCAGTCGTTCAACGGCACACATGAACCCATCACACCGGGGGAGGTTGCGACATGGGCAGCATCATCGAGGAAGAGGGCCTGAAGAATCCCAGCTTCTACAGTGAGAGCCAGTCCGCATCGGGAGGCGGCAGTGAGCGGGTGGGGCTGAAGCAGGAGGGCAAGGAGCAGGTGAAGCGCATCGGCGGTATCACCCGTCAGCGCGCCTTCTCCCAGGTGGACTCCCGCAAGGGCGTCCTGGTGGAGAGCCTCAACGGCTTCGCGAAGCAGCTGGAGTCCATCTCCGGTCAGGGGGACACGCAGCTTCCCCAGCAGCTCATCGGCAGCGCCGTGGGCTTCGTGCGCAAGGCGTCCGACACCCTGGAACAGAACTCGACGGAAGAGCTGCTGCGCCAGGCGCAGACGCGGATGCGCGAGCGCCCGGGCGTGGCGCTGGCGGGGTGCGCACTGCTCGGCTTCGTCGCCGCGCGATTCCTCAAGGCGTGAGGGGGATGGACATGGATCCCTCATCCTCACGCGCTCGCGGTCAATACATGGGGCTGGACGCGGACGACGTCCGGGCCCGCCCCCAGTCGGACGGTTTCCGTGACACGGACTCGCTGGGCGAGCAATCGCTTGGCGAGATCGTGTCCGAGTTCCTCGAGCAGGGCCGGCACCTGCTGCGGGCGGAGTTCACGCTCGCGCGCACGGAGATGCGCTCCGAGGCCAAGAAGGCCGCGGCGGGCGGCGGCATGCTCGCGGCGGGAGGCGTGGTGCTCTTCCTGGGCGCCATGGCGCTGGTGGCCTTCCTGGTCATCGCGCTCGCGCAGGTGATGCCGCTGTGGGCCAGCGCGCTGCTGGTGACCGTGCTGCTCATCGCCGCGGGGGCGGGCATCGCCGCCGTGGCAGCGAAACGACTCAAGGCGGTCCACGCACCGCGCAAGACCATCCAGACCCTCAAGGAGGACAGCCAATGGGCGAGCACGACGATGCGCTCCGCGAAATCGCAGATGCACGGGCACGCATGAGCGTGCTGGCGGATGAGCTCGGCCGCCGCGCGAATCCCGAGCTGCTGAAGGCCCGCGCGAAGGAGTTCGCGCTCGAGAAGAAGGAAGAGGTGACGGAGCACGCGAAGCAGCTCGCCGCGGAGAAGCGCGAGGAGCTGAAACAGCAGGCCCGCGAGAAGGTGCTCGACTGGAAATCACACGCCAAGGAGACAGCGATGCGCAAGACGTATGAATGGACGGATGAGGCCACCCACACGCCCCGGGGACTGGGGCTGCTGGGCGCGCTGCTCGGGGCCGGGGTCGGCTCCATGTTGATGAAGCGGGCATTCCGCTCGCGCATCGAGGAGCGCGAGTACCGCGTCCGCGAGTATGAGCGGGTTCCGGTGGGTCCCGGCCGCGAGCGCATCCCCCTGTACGAGGCCGAGCGCGAGTACTACGGCGCCTACGGTTCGGGCCGGGTCATCCCCGTCGAGGGCTACAACACCCGCGAGGAGTCCAGCCGGGACGAGGGCATGCACCTCAAGGACCGCGCGAGCGAAGCGCTGCACATGGCGAAGGAGACCGTGGGGAGCACCACGGAGAACGTGAAGGACCGGGTGAGCAGCGCCGCGGACACCGTGCGCGGCCGGGTCCACGACGCGGCGGACACCGTGCGAAGCCAGGCCTCGCACCTGCGCGAGCGCGTGCCGTCACCCCAGGCGATCCGGGGACGCACCTCGCAGTGGTACGACCGGGCCCTCGAGGAGCAGCCCCTGGCACTCGCGCTCGGCGCGGTGGCCCTGGGCATGATGGCCGCGAGCCTGCTGCCGGTGACGGACAAGGAGCGCCAGCTCCTGGAGCCCGCCAAGCGCCGCGCACAGGAAGGACTGGCCCAGCTGGGAGACCAGGTGAGCCAGAAGCTGGAGGGCAGCGAAGAGGACACGTCCAGCGCTGAAACCATCTCCATGGGCGCGAGCGGCGGAATCCCTCCGCTGCCGCCGCTGGAGCAGATTGCCCCGAAGGTGCACTGAGCCATTGAAGCGGAGGGAATCCCGGGCCATGGACTCATGAGCCCGGGATTCCCGTACTTGTAGCGAGCCAGGGACACGCACTCCGTGAAACAACGAAACATGGTGGTGTATCAGCGGACATTTCCGCACTCACCGACTAGGTCTACCTGACATTAATTTCTCGTTTTGTTGGAAGATGCAGCTCAAACCCTCTACAACAGCGACAGTCCACCCGGTGGTCCCGCGGTGGGACCGGGAGCTGGGCTGATCCACGCCAAGAGGGGCGACGAACATGTTCAAGAAGGCTGCTGTCGTCGTGGTGAGCTGCGGTGCGTTGCTGACGGCCTGCGGTGGCGCTCCGCAGAGCGAGAATGAAGAGATTGTCTCCAACCTCATCGAAGCGGGTTTCCCGGCCAACGACATCATGGTCGTCGACAACGCGGTGTACGTGGGGCGTGACGCCCACGTGAGCCTGGAGTCCTCCCGGGAGATGCTCCAGACCGACCAGCAGACCGCGGAGCAGTACCGGACGACCAACCTCGTCGGCACCAGCGTGACGAAGATCTGCGTCGTCCCCACCGCCCAGTTCAACAGCTACAGCCGGCTCAGCGCGGGGCTCGACCTGGCCATCGAGAACTACAACAGCCAGGGCCTGCGCATCACCTTCGCGCGCGGCTCGGCGTCCGACTGCACCGCGACCATCTCCGCGAAGACCACGAGCGGCACCGGCGGCTCGGCTGGGTTCCCCAAGGGCGGCAAGCCCTACGGCACCATCAACATCGGCACCGGCCTGCAGAGCTACAGCGTTGACGTGAACGAGCACGTCATCACCCACGAGTTGGGCCACACCATCGGCTTCCGCCACTCGGACTACTACGACCGGTCCATCAGCTGCGGCTCCGGTGGCAACGAGGGCGCGTCCAACGTGGGCGCCATCCACATCCCCGGAACGCCGACCACGGCCACGCGGGGCGGCTCGGTGATGAACTCCTGCTTCGGCTCGAACGAAAGCGGCGAGTGGACCAGCTCCGACCGCACGGCGCTGGACTACCTCTACTGAGTGCTGGCTCGCCGCGGGAACTTCACCCCGCGCGCGAGTGCATTGCAGCCCCAATCCAGGGATGCTTCCGCGCGTCCGCCCCGCCCTGGGGCGGACGCCTGGGATGGGTGCCGCGTTGAGTGAAGAGATCGTCTACCGCCATGCCATCGAGGGGCTCTTCCTGCGCTCCGTGGGCACGAGCCTCACGCCGGAGCTCAAGGCGCAGCTGCGGGCCATTGGCCTGGACCTGGACGAGAAGATTCCCCACCACACGCCCCGCCACGTCTTCGCGGAGGCCCTGGGCATCACCGCGCGCTACCTGTACCCGGGCGTGGACGCGAATGAAGGCTACCGGCGGCTGGGCATGGCCGTCATCAAGGGCCTGGAGCACACGCTGCTGGGCAAGGCGCTCGTGTCCTTGTGGCCCATCTTCGGGCCCGACCGGGTGCTCTCCCGCATGCAGGAGAGCTTCGCCACGGTGAACAACTACCTGAAGACCGAGCTCATCACCCACGGCCGCGCGAACCACACCATCAAGGTGAGCGAGTGCAACGGCAATCCGGGCTACCACATGGGCATCATCGAAGCGGGGCTGACCCGGGCCGGCGCGAAGAACATCCGCGTGGAGCCTTTCGACTTCAACGGCCGCGGCTGCTCCTACCGCGTGCGCTGGGATTCATAAGCAAGGTCCTTCCAGCACCGCCTCTCATGGCAGACTGCGACCATGACCCGCTCTTCTTCTTTCGCAGTCGCCGCGGCACTGAGTCTGGTGTGGGTGTCCACGGCGTGCACGGCCCCTGACCACGCCCGGAACGAGCAGGACCTGCGCCAGTTGGTGAAGGCGCAGACCGAGGCCTGGAACGCCCACGACGCGACGGCATGGACGCAGGACTTCACGGACGACGCCGACTTCATCAACATCGTCGGCACGGTGTTCCAGGGCCGCGCGGAAATCGAGACGCGCCACGCCGCCATCTTCGCGAGCATCTTCAAGACCAGCCACGCCAAGGTCACCGTGCGCAAGATCCACTTCCCCAGCGAGGACATCGCCGTGGTGGACACGACGCACGAGGTCACCGGCCACACGGGCCTCCCTCCGGGCGTGCAGAACACCGAGGAGGGGCTGCTGCGCACGCAGATGCGGTATGTGCTCAAGCGCACCCAGAAGCAGTGGCGCATCGTCTCCGGCCAGAACACCGACGTGAAGCCGGCGCCCAAGCCTGCGCCGTAGACAGTGAGTGCAACGGCAGCCCGGGCTACTCCTGCTCCTTTTGCGTGCGCTGGGATTCGTGAGCCTTCAGCGCGGGCTCCCACCGGACAGGACCGGATTGGGCCGACGAGCCCGGCTCCTTCACCGCGGTGGGACCCGGGCGCAGAACCCGACCTCGGATATCGAGCGCCAGAGCCCCGCCCGAGGCATCCCCCAGCACCTTGCCCGTTCGCAAGTCGATCCGCTTCCCCATGACGAGCACCGTGTCGCCCGCCTGGAACAGGCCGGAGTCCGTTGATTCGCTCAAGACGTTCGGTGGAGACCCGGTCTCCACGTTCCAGAACCACAGCCGTTGTCCGCTTTGTGCGCACCGACACCCGCCGTCGGGATCAACGCTCTCCTGAAGCAACGCGTGCGCCCCCAGGAAAGCCACCACCTGCCCCAAGGGCACCACTCGGACGGTGCGCCGCTCCAGATCGATGACGATGTCCGCCTCATTGGAAGAAGCGGCCTCGGAAACAACCCACAACGACAGCAGCCTTCCGTCGCTTCCAGACAAGCGGAGGGAGTTGTCCGAAAACGGGAGGTACGTCTGCCAACCCAGGGGGTGATGAACCCTGGCGCCGTGCAGTTCCAAGGGGCCGCGGTCCGGCTGCGTCTCGCAGGCCACCACGACCTGCTCGCGCGCTGTGTCCGCGAACACCAGGGTTCCGTTGCAGCTCGATGGGACCCAGGTCTCCCGCCGCCCATCCGCATGTTCGAAAAAGAGGGACCGGTCCGGAGCGCGACGCAGCAATCCCTCCCCCATGGGTTGCAGGATGTCGTCGCCCTGGAGGAGCGGTCCGCCCTCCAGCCGGCGGTAGCGGCGCACGGGGGTGTCGCCCTCCCAGCCGAAGTGCGAGCTGGAGATGACCGGCCCCCGGCATGTCGCGGATGCGAGCGTGGTGTCCGCTTGGGGCCAGCTCTCCTTTCCATCCGAGTTCGTGTCCTCCACCACGTCGAACACCGCCCACTGGCCGGATGGATCCAGCAGGGCCTGTCCGAGCAGGCCGCGACCGGCGTCGAGCACGCGCTCGGTCCCCTGGAGCAGGTCTCGCACGACGGCGACGGAGCGCCCTGCCTCGGGACGCAGGTAGAGAAGCCGCAGGCCATCCCGGGAGAAGCTGGCACGGCTGGGGGGATGAGGGCTCGTCGTGTCAGACATGACCTGTGAGGCCAGCACCTTCTCCTCGCGGGTCTCCATGTCGAGGAGCCAGAGCGTGGTGTCGCGCACCAGGACGAGAAAGCGCCCCGTGGGAGCCACGGCGAGCACCTCGTCGATGCGGATGCCCTCTCCAGGCTCCAGGAAGAGGTACGGGCGAAGCGCGTCACCCACGATATTGCCGTGATAGCCGAAGACGGTCTCGATGCGCCCATCGCCGTTGGTGTCCTCTCGTGCCTGGCAGGCAAGAAGCCACTGCCCGTCAGGTGCGGAGTCCAGGAGCAGGAACGGATGCGCGGTGCCGTAGTCCTCCGAAGGGGTGGGGGAAGTCACTGCCGCCGCATGAGACGTGAAGAAGGTCGGACGTGACACGGGCCCCTGGGCGGCACACGCGGACAGCACCAAGGCGAACAGCAAGGGATGAAGGCGCATACGCAAACCATGCTGGGACATCGAATGCCTCCGTCAGGGGATGAAGCCACGTCGCCTGGAAGGGTAGCGACACCCTCCCTTCTTTTGGACGTCAGTAGCACCTGAAGCGTGCTCCAGTTCGACTGACGCCCTCCCGAGTCTGGCTCAGGGAGCCTCGTCCGGCTGGGGAACAGCAGGGGACGGAGGCTCGACGAGGAACTTGATGCGGCTCGCGGCCGCGCAGGAGGTGTCGGGCCGCACCGTGGGCTTGCGCAGGAACCCCCGGGCGATGTCCGCCGCGCAGGTGTCGGTGTCGAGCACCGCGTGAGCACCTCCGGCGATGACCACATGGTGGCCGCGCTCCAGGGTCCGCGCCGCGGCGCTCGCCAATGCCGGCGGGGTCACGGGGTCGAAGTCTCCCGAGAGCATCAGCGTGGGGACCCTGGACACCACCGGCTCGTACCAGGACGGGTCCGCGGCGCCCGAGGGCCACTGGGCGCAGGTGCTGAACATGCCGAGCTGCGTGGGCAGGAAAAAGCCCTGGAGTTCCGGCAGCGCTCTGGCCGCTCCCGCGCTCACCGCCGCGGGGCTGGTGGCGGACACATCCTCGCGGCACAGGGTGGAGAGATGCATTCCGTAGCTGAGGCGCATGAACGACGTCAGCATCGGCGAGACGCCGATGGCGTTGCCGAGCAGCTCAGCCCGCCCTTCCCTCACGCCGTGGAGCATGGCGGGAATCGTCTCGAGGACCGCCGGGTCCTGGAGGAAGCCGGACAGGAACTGGATGAAGAGGGCCCCGTCCAACCGCAGGCGGCCGGGCCGGCCTTCCGGGGTCTGGAAGCGCACATCGAGAGGGCTCGCATTCAGTGACTGCACCACCGAGGAGAAGACCTGCTCCAACTCGGGATGGCGGGCATCACAGGCCGCATCCGCGGCGCAGGCCTCGAACACCCTGCGCAGGGAGCGGTCAAACCCCGGCACCGCCTGGAGGTAGAGATTGTCCCGCGGTGGCAGCACCGAATCAATGATGACACTGCGCACGCGCTCGGGCGCCCGGCGGAGCACCTCCAGCGCGAGCCGCGAGCCGTGGGCGGAGCCGCGGAGGTTGATGTGCTGGAGCCCCAGCGCCAGACGGATTGACTCCACGTCCTCGGCGCTCTCCTGGGTGTTATAGGCAGTCACATCGATGCCCTGGCCCCGCAGGCGCTCGCCGCACCGGAGCAGCGGGTCCGGATAGGGCATGCCGACCTCCCAGCACTCCAGCGCGGGCTGGGAACCCCCGACGCCGCGCGGGTCGAACACGATGAGCTGCCGATCCGGAGCGAGGGCCTCCACCCGCTCCCGCGTCAGGGGCTTCTCGAGCTGGGCGAGGCGAAGTCCCGGGCCTCCCGACAGGAGCACCACTGGATCCTTCGCCTTCGCCTCCCCGGGCGCTCCGAAGATGGCCACCGCGAGGCGGAGCCACTGGCCGTCCGGTCGGGCATGGCGCTCCGGGACGGCGACATAGCCGCACCGGACCGTCCCCCCTTCCACCTGATCTGGCGCCAACATGAACCAGCACGGTGCTGGCTCGAAGCCCGCAGGCGCGTGCTTCTCCGCCACTGCCTGGCCGCCGCCCGCGAGCAGCAGCGCACTTCCCACCCGTACCAGCCAGCGTGTCAGCCCTCTCTTCGAGAAACGCATGCTTCCTCCTTGGCGTGTCCGGATGCGGCTATAGGAGTTGTCGACAATGTGGAAGAGCCTGTTATCGCGGAGTCACCGGTCTCGGCTGAGGAGGATGTGAGGGATTGGGAATGGCTCTCAACGAAACCTCCCTGAGGAGTTCAGCCACCTCATCCTCGACGCAAACCGCTGACGCTGGATGTCAGACCGCATCTGTAGAAGGTCATCCCGACGATGACCGACAAAATCACCTTTCCTGAAGAAGCAGGATTTCAGGACTCGATCAAAACACCTGGGCGTCTTCGTCAGTCCATGGGGTTCGCGCAAGGAACCGCCCTGCTCTCCGCGGAGCGGCTTTCCTTCGCCTTTCCCCAGGGGACGCCCGTGCTCCGCGATGTCTCCCTCCGCTTGAAGGGGGGCACGTCCGTGGGGCTGCTCGGCGCCAACGGCGCGGGCAAGACGACGCTATTGGGAGCGCTCACCGGCACCGTGCGCGGAACGACGGGCGGCTCGGTGCGGCTCGACGTGGGTGGGCTGCGTGCCCGCCGCGCCATCGGGTTCGCGACGCAGGCCATCGCGCTCTATCCCGTGCTCACGGTGGAGGAGAACGTCGGGCACCTGGCCCGGCTGTTGTTGGGAAGCGGCGAGGCGAAGGCCGCCATCGCGCGGACCCTGGAGGAGTTCGCGCTGGGTCCCATTGCCCGCACGCGCGTGCATCACCTGTCGGGTGGGCAGCGCCGGCTCGTGCACCTGGCGGCGAGCTTCGTCCATGCGCCGCCCATCCGTTTGCTGGATGAGCCCACCGTCGCGCTCGACTTCGAGGCCCGCCAGCTGGTGGTGCGCCGGGTGCGCGCGTGGCGTGAGGAAGGCGCCGCGGTGCTCGTCACCGCGCACTACCCCGAGGATATCGAGGAGCTGTCCACGGAGCTGGTGCTGCTGCGGGACGGGAAGACTCGCGACCTGGGGGAGCTGGGCACCGTGCTTTCGAACCAGGTGCGCACACTTTCGCTGCGTGGCGCGCGTCCCGACGCTTCGTGGGAGCTCACGCTCGCCACCAGCAGCCTGGAGGAGGTCCGCTCGAAGCTGGGCGAGGTCCCCTCCGATGTCCACCTGTCCGAGCTGCGCCTGTCCGGCAACCGGCTCCGAGACATCCTGCTGAGGGACCCGTCCCTGAGCGCCTTCGCTCGGGAGTCAGAGGGGCCATGAATCACCACATCGCTTCCAGTACCCCCTCCGCTCCCAGCGGCGTGGCGGGTTTTGTCAACGTGGTGCGTTGCTACGCGCTGACGGAGTGGCGGGTGCTCGCGCGCGAGCGCACGGCCATGGTGTTCATCTTCATCCTGCCCGCGGTGCTCTCCGCCATCCTGGGCCCGGGTGTGTCGGGGCTCGACTCGGCCCCGGGCGCCATGGGCCGGGCCACCATCGGCTTCGCGGTGATGTTCAGCTACATGGTGGTGACCTACTCCGGTCACGCGTTCTACCGGGACTTCTGGTACCACACCCACGGCAGGCAGGCGCTGATCCGCCCCTCCCGGCTCGCGTTCGCCATGGGCAAGGTGCTGCCCGCGTGCGCGATGTCGTTCGTGCAGCTGCTGCTCTTCACGGGCTTCGCGGCGGTGTTCCTCGGCCTGCCGCTGAACGGCAACGTCCTCCAGGTGGCCCTCACCGGCGCGGCGCTGGTGACGAGCGGTTCGGCCCTGGGCTTCCTCCTCTTCGCCATCACTCGCAGCACCGCCACGCTCTCCAACCTCTCCTACCTGGTGCTGGTGACGTTCAGCGCGGTGGGTGGCGCCATCGTCGCCACCGAAGCGCTGCCAGGTTGGTCGCGCACGCTCGGCTACGCCACGCCGCACTACTGGGCCCTGCGCGCGCTCAACGAAGCCACCTTCGGCCAGGGGCGCTGGAGCGTCGTGCTCCAGAGCACCGCCGTCATCCTCACCTTCACCGCTGTCTGCGCGACCGCAGCCAGTCTGGCGTTCGACTTCCGGGACCAAAAACATGACACGACCTGAACAAGACACCGCGGGCCGCCCTCGGGCACCCGTCATCCAGCGGCTGCTCGGGGACCCGCGCGTGGCGCAGGCCCGTCTGGGCAAGCGCATTGGCCGCCTCCCCTACTTCACGCGCGTGGAGTCGGCCACCGGCCCCATCACCCGCATGGAGGGCCGGGACATCCTCAACTTCGGCTCCAACAACTACCTGGGGCTCGCGAACGACCCTCGCGTCATCGCCGCCGCGCAGGAGGCCTCCGCCCGCTGGGGCGCGGGCGTGACGGGCTCGCGCCTGCTCAACGGCAACCTGGCGCTCCACGAGGAGCTGGAGGAAGCCCTGCGGCGCTTCTATGGCCGCACCGGCGCCATGGTGTTCTCCACCGGCTACGGCGCCAACCTGGGCCTGATGAGCTCGCTGCTGGGCCGCAATGACCGCGCCTGGGTGGACGAGGAGATGCACGCCTCCGTCCTGGACGGCGTGTGGCTGGCGCGCGCGAACATGAAGCGCTTCGGCCACAACGACCCGGAGCACCTGCTGGCCCAGGCGAAGGACGACACCGCCTCCGGCCTCTGTGTCGTGGAGGGCGTCTACTCCATGCGCGGAGACCGGGCCCCGCTGCGCCGGTTCCTGGAGGTGTGCCGCGAGACGCGGCTGGCGCTCGTCGTGGACGAGGCGCACGGCCTGGGCACGGTGGGCGCTCGGGGACTGGGCACCGTGGAGGAGGACGGCGTCGTCCAGGACGCGGACTTCATCACCATCACCTTCTCCAAGAGCCTGGGCTCCTGCGGCGGCGCCATCATCGGGGACAAGGACCAGATTGAGGCGCTGCGCGTCCTCACGCGGCCCTTCCTCTTCACCGCCGCCAACACGCCGGCCTCCGTGGCCGCGGCCCTGGCCGCCCTGCGCATCCTCCATGAGGACCCGGCGCTGGTGGCCCAATTGAAGGAACGGGTGCGCTCGCTGCGCGAGGCACTGGTGGAGCGCGGGCTGCGCCCCATTCCGTCCGACGGTCCCATCGTCAGCGTGGAGGTGGGCGCGGACTTCGACACGCTCCAGGCGTGGAGGCTGCTGTGGAACCGGGGCATCTACGCCAATCCGGTCATCCACCCTGCCGTCCCCGCGGGCCACGGCCTGCTGCGCCTGAGCGTGATGCGGACGCATGAGGAGCAGATGGTGCGCACCGTCGCGGACGCGTGCGCGGACGTTTTCTCGGACTTGCAGCTGTCCCATGAGGGACGGGGGAAGGTGGCATCATGAAGCGCACGCATCAGCTTTCCAGTGGTCAACCGCTCACCACGCAGACGCTTCGCGCGCACGGCGTGGACGTCGAACGCATCCTGTCGGAGCTCGTCAGCGACCCCGCCTCGTGCGGGGTGCTGCTGACGGGTTCGCTCGCGGCCGGCAATGGCACGCCCAGCTCGGACGTGGACCTGATGGTGCTGGTGCCGCACCGCACCTCGCTCATCTCCACGAAGGAGGGCGTGCGCTTCAAGAACAGCCGCTTCAGTGAAGCGCTCCAGTACTGCGACGGCATCGAGGTCAACATCGAGCTGGCGGAGCGCGGCCGCGTCGCGGAGATCATGACGTGGATGACGGCCATCGCGCCGGCGCTCTACAAGCCGTCCGAGCTGAAGTTCATCCCCATCATCGACGGCCCGGAGCTGCGCTTCCTGCACCGGCTGCGCGTGGGCTTGCCCCTGATGAACCCGAGCCTGGTGGCGAGCTGGCGGGACGAGTTCCTGGTGGAGCTGCTGCCCACCTACCTCACCGTGCGGCACTTCATGGAGGTCCACGAGTACCTGGAGGACGCCATCAGCCACCGCGCCGTCAGCGAGGAGTCCAGCCGGCACGTGGCGCGCATCGCGGTGGAGGAGGCGCTGGTCTCCATCCTCGCGGCGCTGGGGGTGACGAGCGCGGCGCGCAAGTGGCTGCTCATCGAGTCGCGCAAGGCGATGGCCACCGCGAGCGAGGTGGACCGGGGCCTGCTCGAGGAGGGACTCCTGCTCCACGCGGACTGCGCGACGGGCCCGCTGGGCGGATGCCTCACGCGCATCGAAGCGCTCCACCAGCGCATGGCCCAACGCATGTCGGCGGAGCCGGAGCTGGCGCGCGCGGTGGAGTTCCTCCAGGGCAGCATCGACTACGTCCTCGAGCACCAGGGATGAGCGCCTCCGGACACACGGCCCACCCGGTCCGCGCCCCCGCGAGGGCGCGGCTGGGGGATGCGCTGGGACAGCTCTACGGGGCGGAGCGCGCGGAGGCGCTCGTCCGGGAGCTGGCCCAGGCGGCGGAGGGCGTCCGCGCGCGCCCGAGGCCCGGGCACGCGCGGCCCGCGGTCATCGCCGTGTATCCGGACCACGTGCTCGACGGGGGCATGGCTCCGCTCGCGGCGCTGCGGCGCTTCCTCGACGAGGAGGTAGGCGGCGTGGGACCAGCCCTGCTGCACGTGCTCCCGCCCTATGTGTCGGACGGGGATGACGGCTTCGCGGTGGTGGACCACCGGGCCGTGCATCCGCGCCTGGGGACGTGGGAGGACCTGGAGCGGCTGTCGGAGGTGAGCGGCGGGCTGATGCTCGACCTGGTGATGAACCACGTGTCCACGTCGCACCCGGCATTCCGGGACGTGCTGCGCGGGGAGGGACGGCCCGGGGACTTCCACCTCTTCTCCGAGCCGCGCGACATCGAGTGGGGGACGCGGGTGCGGACCTCCTCCATCCTCCAGCGCTTTGGCGCCGTCTGGGCGTGGTGCACGTACGGGCGCGCCCAGGTGGACCTGAACCACGGCTCGCCAGACGTCTTCCTGTCCATGGCGGGGACCCTGCTGCGGCTGGTGGAGGCGGGCGCGCGGGTCGTGCGTCTGGATGCCATTCCCCACGTGTGGAAGCGCGTTCCCGGAGGGCCGCACCAGCCGGAGGCGAAGCTGCTGGTGCGCGCGCTGCGTGCCGTGGCCGACCTGGTGGACCCGTCGGTGCGCCTGCTCGCTGAGACGGACCACCGCACGGGAGAGCGGTGCTACCTGGGCGAGGAGTTGGCGCAGCACGACAACCACCTCGCGGTGCCGCTGCTCGTCTTCACGGCGGCGCTCGCGGGCGAGGGCGGCCCGTTGGTGGACTGGGTGAACGCGTCCGCAGCGGAGGCCCACGGCCGCGACGGCTACGCCTTCCTCCAGACGCATGACGGCGTGCACCTGCGTCCCATGGATCCGCCGCTGGACGCCCCCACCCTGCGGCGGGTGATGGCGCGGCTGGAGCGCGCCGGGGTCCGGGTGTCCTACGCGGACGTGGGGGGAGAACCCCGGCCGTACGAGCTCAACAGCTCCCTGCATCGCATCTTCTCCACGGAGGCGGGGCTCGACGTCGAGCGCTACCTGGCCGCGCACGCGCTGCTCTTCGCGCTCCCCGCCACGCCCTGTCTCTACTTCCCCACGCTGTTCGGACTGCCGGACGCGGTGGGCGTCGAGCCCTCCAATCCCCGCGCCGCGAACCGGCACCGGTACTCGGATGGGGCCCTGCGTGCGCTGGTCCGGCAGTCGGTGCACGCGCGCATCCTGAAGTCCCTGCTGGGCCTCATCCGCCTGCGCGACCAAACGCCCGCGCTGCGGGAGGACAGTGGCTGCGAGGCGCGGCTGCCAGCGCCCCAGGTCCTGCACCTGGCGCGAGGCCATGGCCGTCAGCCGCTGCACGTGTTGGTGAACTTCGGCGTGGAACCCGTGTCCGTCCCCGTGCCGTTGCGGAGGTGGGCGGACCTGCTCGGCGGGCGTCAGGGCCAGGGGGACGTCCTGCTCGCGCCTTCCGAGGCGCTGTGGCTCGTGGAAGCCGGGAGTGGAGACCTCACATGAGAAACGTTGCCAGTGTGTCCGGCCTCGTGGAGGCCTTCGGCTCGCGCCCGGGGAGCGAGGAGTTCGTCTTCACGTTCTTCGACCCGTACGCCATCGGGCTCGGGCTCGCGGAAGAGGCGCTCGCGTTCCTGGAGCGCGAGGGCTTTCGCGTCGTGGACCGGCGCTTCGTCCAATACACGCAGAGCAGCATCGAGGCGGTGTACAGCCCCAACCGTCCCATCGCGCTCGACAAGACGTGGGCCGTGCCCAGCGAGGTGTACCTGCTGGAGTCCTCCTGCGCGCTCATCCTCCGCACCCCAGGCCGGTCGGCCTGCGAGGCGTTCAAGTCGCTCAAGGGGTCGGCGAATCCTCACAAGCGCTCACCGCACCACCTGCGCAGCCAGCTCCAGGCCCCGACGCGCGCGCTGAGCCTCATGCATTCCTCGGACGACACGCGCGCCATGATTGAAGAGGCAGCCACGGCCTTCGATCCCCGTGAGCTGCGCATGCTCCTGGAGTCGGAGGGGCGCCCCACCCGGCGCGCGGGCTCCGCCGTCCAGCAGCTGCCGGGGGGCGTCGTGGGACGGGCGTGGCGGCCTTCGCCCATGGAGTTCCTGGTCCACCTCCGCCTGCGCCTCGCGGAGGAGGTGGAGCTCGTCGCCCCCTTGCCGGAGGACCTGGTTTCTCCGTGGCGCGAGGCAGCGAACGAGCTGGAGGGGCTCCGCTCCGAGCCTTCAGCGTCCCGCGAGGTGTACCTGCGCGTCGTGGCCCGCGAGGCGGCGCTGGTGGAAGACGCCGTCCAGGCGGGGCTCTCACATCCGCGCCGGCCGGGGATGTTCGACTACCGCGTGGAGCCGGCGCTCGTCGCCACGGTGCTGGAGCTGCTCCACCACCCGGCGCTGTACCGCGAGACGGACCTCACGCGGCTCATCGGTCCGCTGGGGGCGCTGGTCCGCAACGCCTACGAGCGCGTGCTCCTGCGCAGCGCGCTCCAGGAGTTCGAATGAACCCGTCACCCCGCCAGCGGCACGCGTTCGAGCACCCGGCTCTTGAGGATGAGGTCGTCGTGCGTGCGCAGGATGGAGAGCTCGGTCACGTCGAGCTCCACGATGGTCGTCTCGCGAAAGCGCCTCAGCACGTCGAAGAGCTCGTCCGCCTCGTGCACGTCCAGCTCGGAGTTGAAGCGCAGGTGGTCCATCAGCTGGAGACAGCCGATGTAGAAGCCCGGGTGGAGCGAATGGCCCAGGCGCGTCTGGACCTCGGTGAGGTGGTCCACGGGGTTCAGGCCGTCCGTCAGCTCCGGGTAGACGGGGAAGTAGATGCGGCCGTTCTTCTTGCCCCAGAACCAGCCGCCCTTCACCTGGATGCGGAAGCGGGGGAAGCCCTCCAGCCGCTGCTTCACGAAGGGCACGATGTCCGCGATGGGCATCCGTTCATGCAGCCCGTTGCAGATGGTGAAGTGGTGTCTGTATTTGCGCCGCTCGACGGTCTCCCAGGAAATCTTCCGCGCCGCGGCGGTCATGGCCACGGCGTTCATGAAGCGGTTGAACTGGGGGCTCTGCGCGAAGGCGCCGAAGTCCACGAAGCCCACCAGCGAGACGCGGGGCGCGCGGTAGGTGCCCAGCCAGTCGTAGCCAGCCTTGAAGTCGAACGGCACGACCTCCGGGTGGTCCGGCCGCACCAGCGGCAGCTGCATCAAGCGGTACTCGTAGGAGAGGACATGGTCCTCGGACGGGCGGGGCTGAAGCTCATTGCCCGCGCGACGGTACGCCAGCCGCTCATCCGTGGCGAAGGTTCTCATGCATCGAATCCACCACACGTGGGCAGAGGCCACAATGCGATGCCGCGCACGCGCCATGCCCCACGTCCGCTCGTGCGAGGTCGCCCGTGACAGCCCTGGAATGCGAAGCCGCGACGCTTCGCCCCACCCCTCCGGTTGGAAGTCCTCCTGACTGCCGCATCCGTGGCGTCGGTCCCGTGCACGCGTCCATGCAGGCCTGGGCCGAGCGCGTCCTGGAGACGCTCGCCCAGACGTACGACGGCGTGCCGCTGACTCTTGTATTCAAGGGAACGGTGCTCCCGCGTCCACGCGCGCTCCGCGTGCTGCTCCAGGCGGCCCCCGCCGTCATCGCGACCTGGCGGGGAGAGTGCCGCTTCATCGTCGGAAGGACCCAGGCGGTGCGTGCGGCGCTGGAGGGCTGGGACCTGGACGAGGTCGCGGACCGGCTTGCCCAGGCCGGAGACGTGGCCCGGTTCGAGCTGGAAGACGACGAGGTCTCCAGCGAGCCCCAGGCCCCCGTGGGCCGGCTCGTGCTGGGGGACAAGGCGCGCACGCTCGACATCCTGTCGGAGCTGCACGGGCCGTGGCGCATCTCCCGGCCGCACATCGTGCAGGGTGAGGACTGGGAACAGGACCGGGACGCCGTGCTCCAACGGGTGCGCGAGCGCTTCGGGAGCGAGCGCATCGTGGTGCGCTCCTCCTGCTCCGCGGAGGATGCGTGGACCGCATCGAACGCGGGCCGCTTCCTCTCCGTGCTCGACCTGGACGCGGGCGATGCCGTGGCCGTGGGCGGCGCCATTTCGGACGTGTTCGAGTCGTACGGCCCGGGAGCCAGGGAGGAGAAGGTCTTCCTCCAGTCCTACGTCCACCCCGTGAGCGAAAGCGGCGTGCTGATGGCGCGGCACCCGGAGACGCTGGCCTCGTACTGGGTGGTGGCGTCGGACGTCTCCAGCGGGCGCACGGATCAGATCACGTCCGGCGCCCTGGAGAAGCCTTCGTCCGCCTACGTGGAGCACGGCGTGCCCCGGGGCCTGTTGCCGGACTCGCTCCGGCGCGTCGTCACCGTGGGGCGTGAGCTGGTGAAGCTCGTGGGCGTGGAGGCGCTGGACATCGAGTTCGCGCTGGCGGGCGGTGACTTCCACCTCCTCCAGGTGCGTCCCATCGCCAAGGGCTCGTCGCTGCCAGAGGGAGGCGAGGTCCGCCGGGCGATGCTGCTGGCGGATGCCTGCACGGCGCACCAGGCGCTGCTGCGGCCCAAGGCCCCTGTCGTCGGAGACGGGCCCGTCTACAGCACGATGACGGACTGGAACCCGGCGGAGATGATTGGCCGGCGCCCGCTCCCGCTCGCGAGGACGCTCTACGGCAGGCTCATCACGGACCGGACCTGGGCGGAGCAGCGCGCGGCCTACGGGTACCGCGACCTGCGCGGCACTCCCCTGCTGCACGACTTCGCGGGGCACGCCTACGTGGACGTGCGCGCCTCGCTCAACTCCTTCATCCCGGCCGTCACCCCGGCGCGCGTGGCGGAGGTCCTGGTCACCCAGCAGCTGGCCCGGCTGGCCGGCGCCCCCGAGCTGCATGACAAGGTGGAGTTCGAGATCGCGGACACATGCGCGAGCCTCGGTCTGCGCGAGCGGCTTCGGAGGCTCTATGCGTCCTCGCTGGATGCAGGGGAGCTGGACGCCCTGGCCACCGCGCTGCGGGACATCACGCTCCACGGGCTTCGCGACCTGCCCACGCAGGTGGAGCAGGTGCAGCGGCTGCGGGCGGAGCCGTTCGCGCCGGGCTTCGAGGGCGGGCTCGGCCCCATCCTCGCGCGCCTGCGCATGCTGGGCACCCTGCCCTTCGCGCACCTGGCACGGACGGCGTTCGTGGTGACCGCGCTGCTCAAGAGCTTCGTGCGAGAGGGCGTGATGGACTTCAGCGAGCAGCGCGAAGTGCTCCAGCGCATCCGGACGGTGGCGGGGCAACTGCAAGCGGACGCGCACCGCGTGCGGCGGGGTGAGTTGGGCCTGGAGGCGCTCGTCGCGGAGTTCGGACACCTGCGCCCGGGGACCTATGACATCCGGATGCCCCACTATGGCGCGGACCCGGAGCGCTACTTCGGCCCGCTCATCTCCGGAGCGGAGGAACCGTTCAGCCACGAGGCTCCCCTGTCCCGAAGCCTCCACGAGCGCCTGGGCGCGGGCCTGCGGAGCGCCGGCCTGTCGATGACCAGCGAGGTGTTTCTCTCGCACCTGGGCGCGGGCATCGCGGGGCGCGAGTACGGCAAGCACGTGTTCACGAAGACGCTGAGTGGCGTGCTCGAACACCTCGCGGCGTGGGGCGAGCCGCTGGGGCTGAGCCGGGATGACCTGGCGCACCTGTCGTTGGAGCAGGTGGAGACCGCCCTGTCGCTTCCGCCGCTCGAAGCCCGGTCGTGGTGCCGCGACGCCGTGGAGGAGGCCCGCGAGCAGGCCGCCGCCGTCAACCTCATCGAGCTGCCGGACATCCTGACGCGCACGTCGCACCTGCTCTTCCACGTGAGCAGTGGAGAGCAGCCCCTGTTCGTCACCAAGGCCTGCGTGCGCGCGCCGGTGCTGGTCGCGGACGGGCTGCCAGACCCGGAGCGCGTGCGCGGCAACATCGTGCTGCTGGAGCGCGCCGACCCCGGCTACGACGGGCTGCTCGCGCTGGGCGTCGCCGGCATCGTCACGGCGTATGGAGGCGCGAACTCGCACATGGCGGTGCGCTGCACCGAGCTGCAGCTGCCCGCCGCCATCGGCGTGGGACGGGAGCAGTTCCGGCGGCTGTCGGGTGGGCGGGTGATGACGCTGGACTGCGGGGGGCGCAGGCTCGTCCATGAGTGAGCGCCGCGTGGCCCTCATCACCCAGCGCAGCGACCGTGTCCCGGGGCGTCCGGAAGTGCGGGATGCGCTCGAGGACTCCTGGGCCTCGGGCCTGTGGGAGGCCGGCTGGGTGCCGTTCCCGGTGGTGAACGTGGCCGCCGCGGCCGTGGCCCAGTTCGAAGCCCTCCGTCCTGGGCTCGTCATCCTGAGCGGAGGCAACGACGCTCCGGGAACGGGACCGGACTCCGTTCCCGCGCGCGACGAGACGGAGTCCGTCCTCCTGTCGCTCGCCGCCCGGACGCGGACGCCGGTGCTGGGCGTGTGCCGTGGCGCGCAGATGCTCGCGCGCTTCGCGGGCATGCGGCTCGTGCCTGTCGAAGGCCACGTGCGCGTGCGCCACGCGCTGACGGGTCCACTCGCCCAGGCGTGGCGGGGCCCCGGTGAAGTCGCGAGCTTCCACCACTGGGGCGTGGCGGAGGACTCCATGCCCGAGGGATGGGACGTCCTGGCGCGCTCGGAGGACGGCGCGGTGGAGGCCTTCGCGAACAGGGAGCGGCGCTCGCTGGGCGTCCTCTGGCACCCCGAGCGTGAGCCCCATCACCTTTCCTCGGTCCTCGAATCCATGGAGGCGTACGAACCGTGAAAGCCATCATCCTTGCAGCGGGCCTGGGCACCCGCATGGGGCCGCTCGCGGCGAACCGGCCGAAGTGCCTGGTGGAGCTGGCGGGAGCCCCGCTGCTCGACCATCAGCTGGCGGTCTACGCGCACTTCGGCGTGGACGTCACGGTGATGGCCGGCGCGTATCCCGAGCTGACCGGAGCGGGGCGTAACGTGCGCGTCGTGGTGAACCCGGCCTACACCACCGGCAACATGGTCTCCACGCTGCGCTTCAGCCTGCCGGTGGTGTCCCGCACGGAGCCGGTCCTCGTCTCCTATGGGGACATCGTCTTCTCGCACGAGGTGTTGGCGCGGATGCTCGCCGCGACCCGGGACGTCGAAGTCGCCATCGACACGCAGTGGCGCCGGCTCTGGGAGCTGCGGATGGAGGACCCCACGACGGACTGCGAGTCCTTGCGCCTGGACGGCGAGCGCATCGTGGACATCGGCTCGCGGGTGCGTTCGGTGGAGGAGGTGCAGGGGCAGTACATCGGCCTGCTGCGGTTCGGGCCCGGCGTCCTGCACACGCTCCTGGAGCGCTTCGACCAGCGCGTGGCGAGGGACCCACGCTACTGGAACATCTCCATGACGGCCTTCCTCCAGGACCTCATCTCCGAGGGCGTGGCGGTCCACGCCGTGCGCATCGCGTCCGGCTGGCTGGAGGCGGACAACGCGGAGGACCTGCGCCGCTACACCGAGGCCCACGCCTCGGGAGCACTGGCGGGCTTCTGGTCCCCCACCGCGGCCGTGCGATGAAGGGCGTGTCGTCCGTGAGGTGGAAGTGCACCTGGCCCACGTCCTGCCGGGGGCCCGCGTTGACGAGCACCGACGCGGGGGCCCGCTGCCGCGCTCCGGCGATGAGCGCGAAAAGGTCGAGGACAACCTCCAGGCCGCCGAGCTGAAGCTGGACGACGCGCAGTTCAACCTGTCCTCACCCTCCACATGGCCTCTATCCCGCCTATACGCTCGGCGACGCCCGGCCTCCTCCTCCCGCTCCAGGGCCCTCAGCCCGGGGTCTGCTTCTTGGGCGGAGCGGGGGGCGTGAACTCCCAGAAGACCCCCAGGAACTCCGCCTTGGACGCGTTGGGGAACTTCTGGTCCTCGTCGCGAAAGCCATACAGGAGCTCGTCCGTCCTGACGTAGGCCTTGTTGCTGGACGCGTTGTACTCGCACGTCAGCGTGCCCTGGACGCAGAAGTCGTCGGGGAACGTGGCGTTGAGGGGGATGGCGGTCCCCGGCAGGAAGTTCGTCGCCACCACGGCGTACTCCCGCGCGAAGGAGGGCGCGATCCGCAGCCCCCACGCGGTGAGCGCGCTGTTTTCGTCGTTGAACTCCAGGGAGATGGCAATCTCCAGGGCGCCACGGTTCGGGCTGTCGGCCACGATGGTCTTGGAGTCGTTGTATTCGTATGTCTTTGCCATGTGAGCCGTTCTCCCTGGGGCAGTGGCCACGAGCATGAGCAACACGTATGCCAGGGCTTCGAACAGAGACGGCTGAGGGTGACGGAGTCCTGGCCTCGCGTCCACACGGACGCAGCCGCGTCAGGAACCCAGGCAGCGCGCGTGGGGCCGCATCCCCCGGGCCCTTGTGCCGCACCGGTGCGCGGAGTGAGTACGGGGCTTGCTTCAGCACCCACGCGCGTCCGACTTCCCAGCGGACCGCCTGCTCGGAGCGACCCGTGGGCCCCGTCCCTCGTCTGTCTTCTCACCCCGCCTGTCTTCCTCCCCGCCCACAGCCCCTTGAGCGCGTGTGGCGCGAATGCAGGCCGCAGCTCTTCGCCTCCTGCATCCACATCATGGGAGGCAACCTGGAGGAAGCGGAGGAGGCCTTCGGCCGGGCCTCGCTGATGGCCGCGGAGAAATACACGCGGCACGCGAAGCACATCCGCAACCCACGTCACTGGCTGACGCGGCTCTTCATCAACACCGCCCTCAGCCTGCTGCGCGAGCGCCGACGCCAGCAGTGGCAGGCCCAGGGGGGCGCAACAGGCGCGGAGGACGTCGCGAGGCCCGGCGCGGAGACACCCGAGGACACCCTCGCCCGGCACAGGCTGGCGCGGACCCTGTCGCAAGGCATCGCCGCGCTCCCGGTCCGGCTGCGCGCATCGGTGGAGCTGCGCCTGGTGGAGGAAACCCCCTATCCGGACATCGCCCGGCAGCTCCACATCTCCGAACAGAACGCGCGCAAGCGGGTGCAGGACGGACGGGAGCTGCTGCGCCACGCGCTGGAGCGGTACCACGCGGACGCGCAGGAGGCGTAGCGTCGAATTTGCATTCACCTGTCACGCCTCTTTCGCAAAGGAAGACTCCATGCCCCTGCAGGTGCTCACGCAGTTCAATGCGTTCCCCCTCGATGCCCAGAAAGCCTTCCTCGCCGCGGTGGAGGTCTGGTCGGAGACGCTCGACTCGACCGTCCCCGTCCGCATCAATGCCTTCTTCGGCACCCCGCTCCAGGGCCTCAATGGCCTGTGCATCCCCAACGCGGTCCAGGACACCCAGTTCCTGGCGCGGGATACCTGGTATGCCAGCGCCCTGGCCGACAAGCTCCGGAACAAGGACCTGCAGGAGGGCCAGCCCGACCTGGAGATCCACTTCGCGAAGGACGACTGGAACCTCGACCTCGACCTGGAGCCCCGGTCCGGGCAGAGCGACCTCATGACCGTGGCGCTCCATGAGCTGTGCCATGGGTTGGGCTTCGTCACCCTGTTCGCGGAGGACGCCACGAACACCCAGGGCTCCTGCGGCAACACCGCGCTCATCCAGAAGGCGCTGCCGGGCCTGCCGCTGACGTTCAAGCTGCCGGACTTCAACTCCAGGCCGGGCCTCTGTGACAGGCAACTTCAGAACGACCAGGGCCAGGCGCTCACCGACACCACCCTCTTCGCCAACCCCTCCGAGGCCCTGGCCACCCAGCTCACCAGCGGGGCCGTCTTCTTCGAGGGGCCCAGCCAACTCCATTACAAGTTCTACGCCCCGAAGCCCTTCGCCTTCGCGACGAGCCTGATGCACTTCGACCCCGCCGAGCAGCCCGACTCGCTCATGGCCCCGTCGGTGGGGAAGGAGGAGACGATTCATCAGCCGGACGAGGCGTCGGTCAACATCCTGAAGGACCTCGGCTGGTAGGCGGCCGTGGGCGGCCGGGCGGCCCGCTACCGCGCCCGCGCCGCCCCCTTCACCCGCAGCCGCTCCACCTCCGCCACGTCACACGGGTGCCACCAGGCGCCGGAGGCGTGTTTGGGGCTGACGTTGTCCGGGTGGATGAGGGCCACGTACTGGTCCAGGTGGCCGTGGGCGACCACCTCCTTGCGGAGGGGACTCCAGAGGAAGCGCACGTCCTCTCCCTGGCTCGTGTCCGGGAAGGGGCCGCGCTCCCAGAGCGCGCGCGTGTAGCACAGCGTGCCGCCATGCACCCAGGGCCTGCCCCCGCGCGGGTGCTCGAAGCGGAAGGCCCGCGCGCGTGCCGTGTCCAGGAAGTACACCCGGTCCAGCCCGCACGCATCCGCTCCTGCCCGCGTGAGCGCCTCCACCTGGGCCGCCACCCACCCCGGGGCGTACCAGTCATCGTCGTCCAGATGGACGATGAGCTCGCCCTTCGCCTGCTCACAGGCCAGGTTGCGCTTGGCGCCAATGGAGGCCGGTGCCTTCAGGTGGCGGTAGTGGATGCGCTCGTCCCGAGGCACCAGGTCGCCCACCGGATCGCTCCCATCATCCAGGATGAGCAGCTCCAGGTCCGGGTACGTCTGCCAGCGGAAGTAGCGCAGCGCCCGGGGGAGGAACCGCCTCCGGTTCCGCGTGGGCATGATGCACGAGACGAGCGGCCGGGGCCCGGGCCCTCCCGGCGGCGCGCGTCCCGGACGCTCAGGCTGGAAGTCCGCGGGGAAGCTCGCGGGCGCGGGCACCACCCGCCAGCCCGAGGCATCAAGGAACTGGCCCGGGCTGAAGCGCCAGGTGTTGCGGCCATGGCGCACGTAGACGAAGACATCCCGTGCGCTGAGCCGGGCGAGCCGGGCGCCGCGGCGCCGCATGGCGGCCACCAGGAAGCCCGCGTCCTCGCGCAGGCTCATCGGCGGGTACCGCACGTCATCGCCCCACAGCTCGCGGCGGAACACGAGCGTTCCTCCCACCACGTCCTCCGCGAACATGCGCGCGTGCAGCCGCGGGCTGCACTCCCAGAAGGTCCACGTCTCCACCTCCAGGGAGAGGCAGTCGCGCAGCGCGCAGATGTCCGCCTCGCCCCTGAGCAGGGGCGCGACCTGACGCGACAGCCGGTCTCGCGAGTACCAGTCGTCGTCGTCCCACTGCGCCACCAGCTCGCCCCGGGCCAGGTGCGTGCCGGCGTTGCGTTTGTCCCCGATGCTCGTCCCAGGATCCACGCGGCACAGGTGGAGGTCGGGAATCGCGGGCAGCGGCACCGGCAGGTCCGAGTCCTGCTCGTAGACGATGACGAGCTCCCGGTTCGGGTAGTCCTGCTCCTGGTAGTAGCGCAGCGCGCGCCGGACGTCCTCCGCGCGCCGCGCCGTCACCATCACACAGCTGACCCGGGGGAGGCCCTCGAGTGCTTCACCTGAAGGCATGGGGCACCCCGGGGACCGCTCCGGCCAGGCCCGGGGCGATGGCGCGGCGGGCCTTGATGAGGAAGTAGACGTAGACGTTCACGGGGCGCGTCTCGGTGGGAGACGTCTTCAGCGGTGCCGTCCCCTTCGGGTCGTCGATCACGGCCGACGTCTGGCCAGTCAGCGTCACCGACGAGCCCGCCTCCGTCCCCTGCTGCGAAGGCGTGGCGAACGCGGAGGCCTGCGTCAGCTGGTGCTCGTGCAGCTGCAGGGCATGGGGTTGCAAGGAGCCGACCTCCGCCTTGGCGGTCCCGCTCACCATCGTGCGCTGGGATTGGTCCTTGTCCACCTGGCCCTTCGCGTCCACGCCGCGCAGGAAGACGCCCTGCAGGTCCGGAAGCAGGAACGTGTCCCCGTCTTCCGTGGGCGAGTAGCGATGGCCGATGGCCGCGAACAGCTCCGGGTACTCGCCCTTCGCCAGCGGGCGGCCGTCGCACACCAGCCACCCCTCCAGCTCCGCAGGCGTCGCGTGCTGGCTGTCCGAGCCCCGGCCCGCCACCTCACCGGCGAAGGCCACCAGGCTGCCCACCGGGGGCTCGCCGGTGAGCGGACCTCCCGGAGCGAAGGGCGCGAAGGGCGCGAAAGGAAGGGGGGGCGCTCCGGGGAAGCAGGGCCTCATGACGCGTCCTCCACACCGACGCCCAGGGGGCCCGCCGCCGCCTCGGGGAAGCACAGCGCTTCAAGGTCGCCGCTGCCCTCTTGCAGCACGGAGAGGGAGGTGGGCACGAGCACCTCCCAGGGCGCGCTGACCACCCGCTCCACGGGCGGGCTGTCGCCCAGCTTCTTCAGCTCGAGCGCCAGCGCGACGTGGTCCTCGTGCACGGCCGTCCACGCGGCCGGCCCGTTCCACAGCATCCCCGAGGCCAGGAAGTACAGCACCGCCAGGACCTCGTCGGGCCGCACGGGCAGCAGGAGCTGTGCGTACGAGGCCTCGAGGAACTCCTGGAAGCCCTCCTCGCCGGTGGCAGGGCGTGGCGCCGCGCGTCCTCCCGAGGCGTCCTGCTCTCCCTGGAGGAAGCTGTAGCTCAGCTCGTTCCACTCGAAGGCCCGCGTGAAGAACCGCAGGTAGCGCGGGCGCGCCACCTCCCACGGCCCGGGCCCCCACGAGGGCGGCGAGGCGAGGCCGGGCCCCAGGTGCTCGCGCAGCGCCTGGAACAGCAGCTCCGTCGTCCCGCTCCGCAGCTGCCGGCGGATGACGGCGCGCGGGTTGAGCCGGGGCTGGGGGGCCTCCGCCGTCTCACCGCCCCCGGGTGGAGCCTCGTACGCCTGACGCTGCGCCGCGTACACGCGCTGGATGCACTGGTACGTGCGCAGCTGCCAGTCCTCCATCAGGCGCGCGCTCGGGACCGTCTGCACGTCCACGGTGAGCTGGACGGGCTCCAGCTGCACGGGGGGAGAGGCGAAGGGTCCTGACGTCTGGAGCACCACCTGCACCGTCCCTTCCTCCGCCTGCATCGGGAGGCAGGTGATGCCGGTGGCCTGCACGTCCAGGTTCACGGGCGTGCGCCCGGCGAGGCCCGCGATGAGGAGCGAGCCCTGCCCTGGCAGCAGCACGTAGCCGATGCGCACGGACTCGGCGGCGTGGCCCTCGGGCAGCTCCAGCTCCAGGGACACGCCGGAGCGCGCGATGCCGGAGACGCGGCGCGGGGCCGGAGGCAGCTCCAGTTCGGGGCTCGGGTAGCGCGCCGAGAGCATGGCGAAGCTCCCGGCGTGGATGTCCTCATACGAATCGAAGCCGATCGCCGAGGGAGGCACCGGCGGACGGGACGCGTCCGGCAGGTCCTGCTCCGCGGCCAGGTAGCGCGCGGCGGGCGCGGGCAGCAGCACCTCCAGCACCAGCCGGTTGCCGTAGTTGACGACGCAGGCGCGGTACACCTCATTGAGCCAGCGGTAGAGCCCCCTGCGTCCCTCCGTCCCTCCCGTGTTGTCCAGCACGCTCACGGTGGACTCCTCCCACTCGCGCAGGGTGGAGGCGCTGCGCAGCTCCGACACGCTGTGCGCCACCTGATCCACCACCCGCTCCAGCACGTCGCGCGCGAACTGGCTGCCGTCCTCCTTCGTGGGCCCGTCGGGCTGGGTGCGCCAGGTCCACCCGCCGTTGAGCGTCACCGTCGTGGGCGGGCCGTACGCCGTGCTGAAGTCCTTGTAGTCGAAGGAGGAGAGGTTGGCGGCGACGGTCGTGGCCATCGACTCCGTCAGCGACGTGCTGCCGGAGCGTGCCTCTCGCGCGTTGCGCGTGTCGGTCACCTCCACGCGCTCGGTGCTCTGCTGGGTGCGGCTGGCCTTGCGGCGCGTGGTCTGCCGCCGCTCGCCCGCCATGACGCTCTCCACGTGGGCCAGCTCTCCCAGCGCATACCCCACCAGCCGCCGTCTCACCATCTGCAGCTCGCCAATGGCATACGGGAGGATCCACCCGTCCTCCCGGGGAGGGCTGGACGGGGGAGAGCCCCCGCTGGGAGGCAGGGGGAAGACCGTGGCGGGCAGCACGACCGTGGCGTGCGCCAGGGCGCGGAGGTCCTCCAGCGTGGGCGGCGACTCCGTGGGCGTGACGAGCCAGCGCAGCAGGTGATCCACCACCATCAGCCGCGCCAGCGCCTCCCGGGTGGAGGGGCTGAAGCCCAGGGAGATGACGAGCGCGCAGTAGCTCTGCCAGACGCGCTGCCGCAGCAGCAGGGCCTCCGGCGAGTCCAGCCACTCCCGCGCCTTCTCGGCCCCCACCCCCAGACACCGCCAGACCTCGCCCAGCAGCTCCTCGGGCGTCGTGCCCCGGTGCTCCCGGAGGCACCGCTCGACGGCGGGGTAGGAAGCCATGAGGCCGGTGAGCCCGTGCGGGGGCTGGAGGTAGGGCGCGTCCCCCCCGGCGTCCTCCACGTATCTGACGGCGCGCCGCTCCATCTGCTCCCGCGCGTCCGGCATCCCGCCGGCCCGCAGCGACACCAGGTCCTTGAAGAAGGCGCCGCCCAGATCCTCCCCGGTGCCGCGCGCGAAATGGAGCGCCACCGCGTCGGGGGGCGGCTCGGGCCAGATGCGCATGAAGAGGTACGGGAAGAGGTCGCTGTCCCGGCTGGCAGGCTTGATGAGGGGAGGCCCGGCGGCGCCCGGCTCCGGCCTGGGGGGCCTGGGTGGGGAGGGCGGACAGGGCGCGGGGGGAAGCGGCGGCTCGGGCTCGCTCCGGCCCGCGGAGACGGGCACCAGGTTTCCCCCGAACCGCTGCATGAGGGGGGGAATGCCGAAATCGAGCATCGGCGTGAACACCCGCAGCGATCCGTCGTCGCCGTCCTCCAATGACAGCTTCCCCGTGATGAGGAATCCCTTCGACAGCACCAGCTCGAGCTTGGCGCTCCCGAAGGGATGGAGCTCCTCGTTCTCCCAGAGGAACTCTGGATCCCAGGAGAGCTTGACGCGCACGCTCCAGCAGGCGAGCACCGACTGCCTGTCCACCATGAAGCCGAAGTGGAGCGAGAGGGTGCCTCCCGGGAAATCGCCCCGCGCATTGACAAGGTGCTGCCAGGTCTCCTTCAGCACTTTGAAGCTCATGCACGTCTCTCCCCATGAAGGCGCCACGCACGACGACCCGGGCCAGGAGACGCGCTGGGGACGGGCCGTGTGCGCACCGCCCACCGCGCCTCCCGGCTGCTGCTGGCATCAGCCCTGACGCACGTTGCGCAGGCTGAAGCTGAAGGGCTGCGACGAGACGCCCGGCCCGCCGCCCTTCATCACGATCTCCGCGCTGGAGATGCCCAGCAGGGACAGCTCCGTGTTGATGTCGGAGATGATGGCCGAGTCGAGGATCTGCCCCTCCTGCACCTGCGACACCACGCCGATGAAGATGGACGGCTTGAACTTGAACACCGCCTTCTGGCCGGGAGCCACCGTCGTCTTGCTCGCCAGCAGCTTGCCGTCGCGGATGCAGTTGACGTTGACGGCCCCCTGCGCCCGGTCATTGCGCACCTGCACCTCCTCGTTGGAGACGCTGCCGCCCACGCGCTGGAGCTGGTCGCCGCTGCCCTGGCGCGACACGCCCCAGAGGTCCCCGGGGGACACACCCGTCGTCGGCGACTTGTTCCCGTACGAGTCGCTGACGTTCACCTCCAGGTCGTAGCTGTACGTGAAGTCGTTGGACCAGTTCTGGCCCAGGTCCGTGAAGACACGCCACGCCACCGCGATCTCGTTGAAGTCGGTGCTGACGTTCTTCTGGAAGATGCAGATGCTGGAGTTGTTGCTGTCGTTCGACTCATTGACGATCGTGAGGTTGATGATCTTGCCCATGGACGTGCTTCCTTTCGGGATTGGGGTGTCGCTCCAGGTCGTCGCGACGAAGTGTTCATTAGCAACACCCATGCCGCCGGGGCGGGCTTGCATGTCTGTCCTTGGGAGGAATGCCCGGGAAGGGTGGTTCCATTGTCCGAGGAGCGGCCCTGCGCGCGTCCGCAGTGACGCGGGCGCGCCAGCGGTGACGCTCACGAGGGGATGCGCGGCGTGTGGGTCTTGAAACCCGGCTCCGGCTTCTCCGGGGAGCGCGGGGCGGCGCCGACGGCGGACTCAAGCCGGGCCACCTTGTCCAGCTCGCGCCGGTACTCGCGCTGGTGGTTGCGGCTGCGCACCACCGCATCTCCGCCGAGCAGCCGGAACACCTCTCGCACGTCTCCCAGCCGGCGCTGCCCCGCCTCCAGCACCAGCCCCGTCAGCGCCTCGGCATGCTCCAACCCCAGGCCCGACTCCCCCTCCTTGCGTGAGAGCGCATGCTCGATGAAGGCCTCGGCCGCGTGGCGCAGGCTCTCCAGGAGCGGCGGCGCCACGGCCTCTTGCTGCTCGTCCTGTTCGAAGGCCAGCGCCTGCTCCACCTGCGCACGCCCCACGCACACCCCGGGCAGGGGGGAGCCCATGAGCGCGAGCGCGTAGCAGCGCCTCACCACGTTATCGAGCTGGCGAAGGTTGCCGGGCCACGAGGCGCGCAGGAGCACCGGCTCCGCCTCGGGCGTGAACGACGCGGTGCCCTCGCCCTGGCACTCCTGGTGGCGCCGCTCCAGCATGTAACGCGCCCAGGGGAGCAGCTCGTCCCGCCGCTCCCGCAGCCCGGGCAGGCGGATGGGCAGCACGTGGATCCGGAAGAAGAGATCCTCGCGGAAGCGCCTCGCCGCCACCGCCGCCTTCAGGTCGGCGTTGGTCGCCACGACGAAGCGCACGTCCGCCGTGCGCTGGCGGCCCGCGTCTCCCAGGACGCGGTACTGGTGCGTCTCCATCAGTTGAAGCAGGCCCGCCTGGGCCCGCAGCGAGAGCTTGTCGATTTCATCGATGAACAGCGTCCCGCCCTGGCTGCGCGCCACGCAGCCCTCCTGATCCTGCACCGCGCCCGTGAAGGCGCCCTTCTTCCAGCCGAAGAGCTCCGCCATCTGCATCTCCTCTGGCACGCTGAGCAGGTCCACCACCTGGAAGGGACCGCGGCAGCGCGGTGAGCGCCCATGGCACCACGCCGCCAGGCGCGACTTGCCCGAGCCGCTCGGCCCTGAGAGCAGCAGGGTCTCATCCTGCCGCGCGAAGACTTCGAGCAGGTCCATCCAGGGCCGCCGTCTGTCTCCGCGAACGGGCAGCGGCGAGCCCTCGCTGGGGGCTTCGTCAGACATCCCACGCTGCGACATGCCCTGCCTCCGTCCCAGCCCCAAGGCGCATGGCGAGACCGCGCGCGGCTCGAACCCAGGCTCCACTTGTCTTGATCGATGTCTGCATTTGATTGAGAGCCGGCTGCCCCCCGGGCTCGACTGAGCGGCAATGCACATCATGATGAACCCCTCCGACACCGGGGCAAGGTGGGTGTGCCTCCCCCATGACAGTGCTGGGGGCATGGCTTGACAGGGGTGCCGCGGACTCACCCGGACGCCGGAAATGCATTCACAAACAAGGGCGGCCCGGCGTCCTCAGGGCAGCACGGTCACACCGCTACCGCGCTCTCTACCTAGGACGTCTTCCATGCCCGTCATCACGCTGACCTGGAACGCAGGCATCTTCACGCCACAGGATGCAACGCCTTACGTCAATCATGGCCACATCTACGCGCTGCAACTCCGTGATGGAAACAACAACCTCATCTCGAATGGCCCGGGCCTCTACATCATCGAGAACAACGCCAACGTGATCTACGCGGGTGAGTCCTCGAACATTCGCAACCGCTTCAACAACCGGGGGGATACGCTGCGGGAGTTCGGGCTCCAGCCGACGGTGGCGCTCGCGAACCACACCGTTCGCTATGCCACCACCAACCCCGTGGGCAGGCGCGAGCTGGCGGAGACCTGGCTCATCCGCATCCTCTACCTGCGGGATCAGGCCCTGGCGCAGCAATTTCTCCAGAACGTGGAGAAGACCGGGTCCTTCAATGCGCCAGGCGATGGCTTGACCATCAACAATGTGGGCACCCGGCCCGCCTACCTCAACGCCCAGTACGTCTATAACGCGGGCGCGCAGATTTGAGCGAAGCCGCCCTGGCTCCGGGGCGACCTGCACCTGGTTTCGGCCGGCGCGCCTCCTTGCCACTGCCCTTGCGCGCCAGCCGCACCTCCGGGTCCGTCGTCGAGGCATGCGTCGCGTTGCCTCGCTTCTGCCCGTGAAAGTTGACCGTCGGGTTGCCCTTGTCGTCGGGCGGCTCCTGATTGTCGTCCTTCTCGTCCTTCGGGCGAAACGACTTCAGTGACGCCCAGGCCTCAATCAGGCTGCCATCCACGCTGAAATGCTCGCTGCTGGTGAGCCCCGCGCTTTGCGCCTGGCCCATGACGGCCAGGAAGAATCTCCGGGCGACGTCATGCTCCAAGAGCCGGTCCCGGTTCTGCGAGAAGGTGCTGTGGTCGAAGGAGGCGTCCTCCATCCCCATATCGAGGAACCACCGGAATAGGAGGTTGTAGTCGAGTTGCTCGCAGAAGAGCCGCTCGCTCCTGGCCGAGTAGAACGCCATCAGCAGGCAGGACTTCAGCAACTGCTCCGGCGGAATGCTCGGCCGGCCGGTGCCGCTGTACATCTTGTCGAACGTCGGCGAGAGCGCCGCCAGCGCGGCGTCCGCCATGTCCTTCACCCGGCGCAGCGGATGGCCCGCCGGGACCCGGTCCCCCGGCATCCTCAAGCTGAAGAGCGTCGTCTGCTGCTTGGGCCGTCCGCGCATCACTCCCTCCGTGACGCGGAGGACACCGCGCCACGGTGCGGGGTGTCGATCCCTCGGAGGGGTTTCTCAACAGCCTGCTAGGATGTCTTCCATGCCCGTCATCACGCTGACCTGGAACGCAGGCATCTTCACGCCACAAGATGCAACGCCTTACGTCAATCACGGCCACATCTACGCGCTGCAACTCCGTGATGGAAACAACAACCTCATCTCGAATGGCCCGGGCCTCTACATCATCGAGGACAACGCCAACGTGATCTACGCGAGTCAGTCCGCGAGCACTCGCAACCGCTTCAACAACCGGGGGGATACGCTGCGGGAGTTCGGGCTCCAGCCGACGGTGGCGCTCGCGAACCACTCCGTTCGCTATGCCACCACCAACCCCGTGGGCGCGCGCGAGCTGGCGGAGACCTGGCTCATCCGCATCCTCTACCTGCGGGACCAGGCCCTGGCGCAGCAATTCCTCCAGAACGTGGAGAAGACCGGGTCCTTCAATGCGCCAGGCGATGGCTTGACCATCAACAATGTGGGCACCCGGCCCGCCTACCTCAACGCCCAGTACGTCTATAACGCGGGCGCGCAGATTTGAGCGGAGCCGCCCTGGCTCCGGGGCGACCTGCACCTGGTTCCGGCCGCCGCGCCTGACCGCGTAGAGCGCCGCGTCCGCCTCAACTGAAGACGCGGCGCGGGAAGACCGGGAGCCGGATGGCCTTGGAGCGCGTTGGGGGCTCCGATGCCACGGCTCTTCCTTTCGTAGCGGAGGAGTGGGTGCGGCTGCCAACGTGGTTCAGGAACAGTCGAGCCGTGGCCCTGCGCGTTCAATTCACATTGCGCGGTTCCAAGCCCTTCGCCTTTGGCTTCTCCATCCGCTTTCCGCTCGGACCGAAGCAGCCCACGCGCGCCTGCTCCGCGTCCCATTTATCGGACATGCCCGTCGCGCCGTTCACCATGGTCACCACGGGCTTGCCCCTGTACTCGGCGGTATATCCGACATATCCGTAGACGATGGTGTTCCTGAAGCCCGCTGCCCACAAGTAGCGGGCGACGTTCTGCGCGAAGGACTTCTTGCGCTTTCCCTCTCGCGTCGGGTTGTAGCCTGAGTTGCACGACATGATGTGGATGAACCCGATATCGTTCGGCACGTCACGGATGATCACCTCCGCGAGTTGGTCGGCCGTGCGATCCTCGGGGTGCATTTCTTGTCCGTGGGCCCCGAGGATTTGCGTGCTGCCGTGCGCCACAATCCACAGGTGATCGTTCTCGCCAAGGGCGAACCTGCTGTTCTTGATTTTCCGCCCCGAGTTCGCGTCACCAAAGAAAAGCACACACTCCGGTGGAAAGACCCGGCGCCTCTTCTCACCGGTGCCCTTGTTTTGTTTCTTGAGGTAGCCCCAGACACTCTCAGCCTGCCTCACGACCTCACAGCCACGACGGTCTTCTTTATACACCGTGTCCGTGACCGCCGAGACCACGGCATGCCAGCGACACGGACGTTGGCTGAGCTGCGTGTACAGCTCCTCGAGCACCTCGTCATCGATGTCGAGCACCGGGGCCTCATGCCCCTGGACTGCTTTCTTCTCATCCCAGGCCTCTCCCTTCTCGTCTTGCGCGCTGGCGGATTGCTCCTGCTGCTCGTCGACGCGGTTGACGAAGTCGGCAAACGTTATCGGCGCCCGCGGCGCGTCCTGCTTGAAGGGGGACGGGCTGGTGGGAGACAGCCCTCGGCCGCAGACCGGGCACGTCGAACCCAGGATGTAGAACTCATTGTGCGCCGGACAGACGGGCATCGTTCGACTCCAAGCGGATGGGCTCCATCCAGCCGAATTCGCAAGCCTTCGAGGGAGCAATCCATCGTCCTCCCCAGCAAGGCCAGGGGTCAATTGTCGTCAACAGGTGTCTCAATCAGGCCGGCGTGGCCCATGACCCGTTGCTCGTCGTCCACGACGTCGGGGGTAGGGCCCTCAGTCAGGCGAACGGAGCCCCCGCCATCGCCCCGGAGTCACCGGACCGGGGGAAGACCTCCCGTTCAACTCGGCTTGATTCAAGCGAGCGGTGCCGACCCCGTCATCGGGACGAAGACGTTCCCGTCTACGAGGCCGGTCCCTTCCACCTCCAGCGCTTCATCACGGGCCTGTCGCCCTCGGAGGAGAACCACATGGGTGAGGCCATTCTGCGCGGCGACGGCACGGTCGAGTACCTCAAGACCTACCGGCTCTCGGCGGCGCAGACGCGCCGGGCCTACCTGCTCAAGCAGCTCGCGCAGGGGGGCTGGAGCCTGGAGCGCACCGCCGAGCATCTCAAGACGACCCAGGACGAGCTCATCGTCCGACTGCGCAACGCGGGCTTCGGCTACCAGCTCAAGGAGCACGTCCTCAAGGCGGCCGAAGCCCGGCTCGCGCGGCGCTGAGCGCTACGCCGGGGTGACTCTCACGGTGGTGCAACAGGAAGTCCTTGTCGTTCTGCACCGCGGTCAGATGAGGCGAACCCGGGGGTCCCCGGCGTCCTGGAGCAGCGAGAATCCGACGCGGTAGCGCTCCTGGATGTCGGGGACGGAGGTCAGCGCGCGGACGGCCTCGTCCCAGTCCGGCCAGGTGAGCTGCTCCGAACGGACGGCGTCGCTGAAGGGCGTGTCATCCGTGAGGTGGAAGTGCACCTGGCCCACGTCCTGCCGGGGACCCGCGTTGACGAGCACCGACGCGGGGGCGCGCTGCCGTGCTCCGGCGATGAGCGCGAAGAGGTCCGCGCGAAGCACTGCGTGGCGCGGGTGCGCCAGGGCGAAGACATCCGGCACGCCGCGCAGGGGAACGGCGATGTGGTGGAAGGTGCCGTAGACAGGACGCGGGTGGCGGTAGATGGCGGCCTGCTCCGAGCGGTCCACGGAGGTGAGGGGCAGCAGCCGGTCCGCATGCGCGAAGCCGAAGCGCACCAGGGAGCCGGAGGCAGGGGTGCGCGCCATCCGGAACGCCAGCTGTTTCAGGGTTGCCATGAACGTCCTTCGCTCGGGTGTCCGTCGAAGGAAGCTTGCCCTCGCGGTCTGACAGCCTGCTCCGGTGGTTCTACCCCAGGCAGGATGCTCAAACGCAGGGCGGTGGACTCGTGCTGCGCCGGCTCGCGTTTCCTTCCAATTCAACACGCGCTGAGTGCTTCGTGCTCACCACGTCAGCAGGTAGCGGCCCACCCGGCCGTTCTCGGAGACCTGTACCGGCGCGACGGTGCCCTGCTCCCGGGTGAGCTCGAAGGCGAACTGGAACACGCCCTCCCACGCGACGAAGACGAGGCGCGGGGCGGGCTCCACGAGTCGCACCACCAGTTCCCCGGAGCGGGGAGAGAGCGCGGTGTAGCTGTACTCGGTGCCGTGCTCGTACATGCCACCAATGGCGCCGTAGCGGCTGAAGAGGGTGGACGGAGAGGCGCCCATCAGGCCCAGCAGCGTCTCGGCGAACTGGCGCACCATGGGCCCATAGCCGTCCCGGGTCACCTCCAGGCTGAACCGGCGGACGGCGTCCTCGCCACCGTCCATCGCCACCGCCGCGTAGATGTCGTCCAGCACCGAGCGATGCACCCACGACGTGCGCAGGATGAGCTTGTCGAAGTAGACGGCCGTCGCGGGGCTCACCCGCTGGCGCATGGTGGCGCGCACGCCCTTTTTGTCGAAGTACTTCAGGAAGTTGAGGATCGAGGTTCCGCTCACCTCGTGCAGGGCGGCAGGAGCCTTGTCTTGGGAGGACGGGGACGGGGCGCTGCTCGGGTTCATGGGTGCTCCCCCGCGGCGGTGCCCACGCCGTCCATTGACTGGCGTTCCAGGCATTGTGCCGTGAATGCGAAATCATCTGATTTCACTGAACTCAAGAAGAAGACACTCGCGGTGAAAACAGATCCTCCGGGCCCACAAGGCACCCAACCGACGGGGAGGGACGAGGGCCTTCCGAAGCACCTGGGCCTGCCCACGGCAGGTGCGAGGCCGGCCCCGGCGCGCGGGCCCCTCCAAGCCGCAGGGTGTTGAAGCTCAAGCCGCCAGGGCCAACTGGATACCTGCGTGTTGGTACGGGAGAGCTCGCGGCCCACCGGCACGAGCCGTGAGTGCGCGCCATCCGGAACACCCGCTGCTTGAGGGTTGCCAGTTTGCTCCGACACCGATGACCGGGGCGTCCGGCAAGATTTACTGGTATAACAGCTTTGCCTGTTTTTCCATATACAGGCCTGTAATTCCCCCGCATTCACCAAGGAGTCTCCATGTTCTCAAGAAGCTTCGTACTTGCGGCAGGGTGCATCGCGCTGGGACTCGGGTGCGGCGAGCCCGCGGATGAGACGCAGGAAATCGTTGGCAACCTGGTCAGTGCCGGGTTCCCGTCCAACGACATCATGGTCGTCGATGGGAAGGTCTATGTCGGGCGGGACGCCGAGGTGTCCCTGGACGCCTCTCGCGAGATGCTCGCGGCCAGCGCGACCCCTGGGGAGCAGTACCGCACGAACAACGTCGTCAGCCCCTCCCTGACGAAGATCTGCATCAACGGTTCAGCGTTCACCGGCGTGTTCAGCACGGCGCTGGACCTGGCCATCCAGAACTACGACGAGCTGCCGCTTACCTTCTCCATGGCGCGCACGCCGAGCACCGGCTGCAGCTTCACCATCAACGCGGTCATCGACCCGAACATGAATGGTGGCGTGGCCGGGTTCCCGGCGAACGGCAACCCATTCGGGCAGATCACCATCGGCGGCCTGCTCAGCCAGTACGGCGTCGACGTCATCGAGCACGTCATCACGCATGAGATTGGCCACACCATCGGCTTCCGGCACTCGGACTACTACAACCGCGCCATCAGCTGTGGCTCCGGCGGCAACGAGGGTGACGCCGGTGTCGGCGCGATCCACATTCCGGGCACGCCGACCACGGCGAGCGTCGGCGCCTCGATCATGAACTCCTGTTTCCGCGCGGTCGAGTCGGGCGAGTTCACCGACAGCGACCGCACCGCGCTGGCCGCGATGTACACGGCCGCCTCCGCCCCCGCCCTGGTCAGCGCCCTGGACCCGAATCGCTGCCTGGACGTGACCGGTGGCAGCTCGGCGCAAGGAACGGCCACCCAGCTCTGGGAGTGCAACGGCACCGCCGCGCAGCAGTGGACCCTGACCGCTCAAGGCGAGCTGCGAAGCAGCCTGGCGCCCAATCTCTGTCTGGACGTCTTCAACGGCGACCCGACGCCGGGCACGCGCGTCCAGATCTACGGGTGCAATGGCACGGCCGCCCAGCGGTGGACGGTGGTGGGCGCCACGGTGCGGAGCGCCCTGGCCCCCAACCTCTGCCTGGATGTCTTCAATGCCAGCACGACGCCAGGAACCAAGATTCAGGTCTGGGGATGCAACGGCACGAATGCCCAGAACTGGTCCACGCGCTGAAGGTGTCGCCCCCCAAGCATCGGTCGCCCCGGGCTGAACCCAGGATTCACTCCAGGGCGGACGCCTGGGGGTTCGTGAATCCGATGAGCTGATGTCCCGCGACGACGCGGACGGTGTTGTCCGGCGGCGCCGGGTTCTTCGTGAGCACGGCGCCGTTCCGCATGAACGCGGTGCGAATGCGCGTCATGGGGCTCGCGGCGTGGGCCTGGGCCAGCAGGGCGGACGCTTCCGCGGGGATGTCCACGAAGCCGCGCGCTCCCGGCGCGATGCACGTGAGGACGACCTGCTTCGCCTTCGCCGGAGGCAGCGCGAACGGGGAAAGGCCCACCGTGGGCCCATCCGTCGTCTGGAGCTGGATGATGGTGAACTCCGCCGAGCCGCACGCGCCCCCCTCTCCCGCGCAGCCCAGCCGGAAGGCGCGGCCGTCTAGGGGAACGTGGTCGAGCAGCCCCACCGTGGCCGTATCGGCCGTGAAGGCGCTCCCGATGGCGGCCACCGTCGTCTCCGGGAAACGGAAGGGCGAGCCCTCCTTGGGAGTGATGCGGACCCGGACCTGATCGGAGTCACGGAGCGGATCCCCGGGGGCTTCGTCCTCCGGAGTCCCCGGCACCGGCCCCGCGCCAGCAAGCACCTGGTAGGAGCCCACGCCAGGCGCCGGGTCCGCGCCCGGCGCCTTCGCCACCCGCACCTCCGTGGCCCCCGTCACCGACACGATGGGGAAGCTTCCGCTCCCCGCCAGGCTCAAGTAGCGCCCCACGTCGTCCGGAACGAACGCCGCGCCCTGGATGGAGACCCTCGCGGTGTTGGGCGGCGCCCCCGTGCCCGCGACCGCGTGCGCCAGGACGATCTCCCCCTCCCCCGCCGCGGTCGGGCAGACGTACCCCGCGCCTTCCTGGAAGACACACGCCGGCCCCAGGCTCGCGCTCGTCCCCTCGAGGGTCAGGGTGCCCACGTCTCCGGTGGGCCGTGGCGGCGGGTCGGACGCCATGTCGTAGACCCAGACCTTGCAGCCGGTGATCTGCCCCGGCTCCTCGTCATAGTCGGGAGCCCGCGTCGCGGTGCTCATGTCGACGAGCAGTGACAACCCGTGTCCAAGGTGCGGAGCCCCCAGCAGCCTGCGGTCCTGGATGGAGAGGGTGCCTGCGTGGGTGGAGGCCAGCGTCCCCGAATCGGGGGGCCCGTCAGTACCCTCCGAGGGGCACCCACACAGCGCCAGAAGGACCACGAGCCCGGGGATTCTTGATGCCGACATGGGAGCTCCTTGTCTGCCTTTAAAGTAATCAACGATTACATCGAACGGATAGAGCCGGGCCCGGGTTCGCGCAATAAAATAAGCACCGATTACATTGAACCCGCGTTGCGGTGTCGGATGGCGCCCCCTATGCTCGCCGCACCATGTCCGAGCGCCGACGGCCCATCGCCAAGAAGTCCCCGTCCGCGTACCACCACGGCAACCTGCGCGAGGCGTTGATCGCCGCCGCGCTCCGGCTCATTGGCAGTGGAGAGGACGTCAACCTGCGCGAGGCGGCACGGCTCGTGGGCGTGTCACCGGGTGCCCCGTTCCGGCACTTCAGCGACAAGGCCGCGTTGTTGGCCGCCGTGGCCGAGGAGACGATGCGGCGCTTCCGCCGCGAGGTCGGCAGCGCGCTCGACGCGGCCCCCCCCACTCCGGCCGCGCGCATCCACGCGATGGCCATGGCGTATCTGCGGTTCGCGCTGGGAGAGTCCGCCTACTTCCGTGCGTTCGCGCGCGCAGGGGAGATTGGCTTCTTCGACAGCGACTTCTACAAGAAGGAGAACCAGGAGACGCTGGACTCGCTCGACAGGTTGATTCTGGAAGGGCAGCAGCGCGGCGAAGTCACGTCAGGAGACCTGCGCATCGTGCACCTGGCATCGCGGGCCTTCGTCTATGGCCTGGGCCGCATGTACGTGGAGGGCCACTTCGCGCGCATGGGGCTCGGCGAGGAGGACCCGGTCTCCGTGGCCCAGAAGGCGCTCGCGGTCTTCGAACAGGGGCTCCTGCGCGCCAGCCCCGCCCGCGCGCGAGGACCGTCCTCGCGCGCCCCCAAGGACACGCCTCCCTGACGCGAAGCCCCTGTGACGCGCTCGCGCGGAATACTGGCAGGCAGCTTCACGTTGCCCACGGTTTCTCCGAGCATGCCCCCAGCTCCTTCCGAGGTCTTGCCCCCCAGCGCCGTGGCCCGTCCTGTGGACTCCAGCGAGCGACTGGCGCTCCTTGACGCGCTGCGCGGCTTTGCCCTGTGCGGCGTGTTCATCTCCAATGTGATGGTGTGGTTCAGCGGCAGGGTATTCCTGCCGCGAGAGCAGACCCTCGCGGCGATGAACAACGCTTCGCTCGCCGATACCGTCGCATGGCAGGCGTACGTGTTCCTCGTGGCGGGGAAGTTCATCACCCTCTTCTCGTTCCTCTTCGGCCTCGGCTTCGCGGTGCAGATGGGCCGCGCCGAGGCGCGAGGGACCTCCATCACGCCGCTCTATGTCCGGCGGCTGGGGGTGATGCTGGTGATGGGGCTCTCCCACCTGTTCCTCATCTGGTACGGCGACATCCTCAGCACCTACGCGGTGTTGGGCTTCGGCCTGCTCCTGTTCCGGGGGCGCTCGGAACGGACGCTGCTCATCTGCGCCCTGCTGTTCGCCCTGGGGTGGTCCGTTGTGGGCGTGGCCATCCTCAAGCTGCCGCAGCTGATGGCGGACACGCCAGAGGCCGGCGCGGCCATCGTCAAGGCGGCCAACGAGAAGTCCGCGGCCATCAAGGCGCAGACGCTGGCGGCCTACATCCACGGGAGCTGGCTGGACACGACGCAGGCGACCTTCCACTTCTTCTTCCGCGACTACTTCCCGCTGCTGCTGACCATCACGCTCTCGACGTTTGGCCGGTTCCTGCTGGGCCTGCTGGCGGGCAGGCGCCGCATCTTCCACGACGTGCCCCAGCACCTGGGGCTGTTCCGCCGGATCCTCGGGTGGGGGCTCGTGGCCGGGGTGATTGGCAGCGGCAGCGGCCTGGTGCTGCAGCAGCTCATGCTGAAGCAGGTCTTCACCCCGGAGACGCTGCCGACGTGGGTGTCCTTCGCCATGGCGCCGCTGCGGAACCTGGGTGAGCTGGGCTTCGCGGCCGTCTACGTGTCCGGCATCACCCTGCTCTTCCAGCGAGCCACCTGGCAGCGAGCGCTGGGGCTGCTCGCGCCAGTGGGCCGCATGGCGCTGACGAACTACCTGTCACAGTCGATCATCAGCGTGCTGTTCTTCTACGGGTTCGGACTGGGCTTCATCACGAAGCTGGGCCCCGCGGCGTGCGTGGCGTACTGCCTGGCCATCTTCTGCGTCCAGGTGGTGTGGAGCCACCTGTGGCTGTCGAGGTTCCGCTTCGGCCCCGCGGAGTGGGTGTGGCGGTCGCTGACGTATGGAAAGGCCCAGCCGATGCGCCGGGATGACGCCGCGGGCCAACGCACGACGGCGCCCGCGTAGCTCGGAGGTCAGCCGCCGCCGTTCTCCCCGAACTCCATACAGGAGTCATTCCAATACGAGAGGGAGTCAGGGGACACATGGAATGACAAGACTGGCGGACAGGGGTCGATGCTGACCGCCGCGAGGGATGTCTGGCACAAATTCAGGACATCCCTGGAAGCGCATGCGCTGTTCGGGCAACATGGCCAGCCGTCCCCCGCGGTCGCATTCCTGGTGCCCGATGACACGCCTTGGCCTTCCGCAGCGCCTCCTGGTGTTCGCGACCTTGATGGGTGGCGGCTTGTCGGTCGCGGAGGAGGCCCCGGTAGGCGTCGCGGTGGAGCAGCGGGACGAGCCTCCGCGCAACTACGGCAACCTGCGCGCTGGGGCGTCCACCTCCGGCCGGCGTCCCAGCATCTGTCTGGAGTTGTCTCCGCTGGCGAGGCTTGGCGTGGAGGCCTGCGGCACGGGTTCGGGATTCCTCCACCGCGACCCGGAGCCGGAGATCGCCCACTTCCGCGCCAACCTGACGCTCACCTCCTTCAAGACGCGCCTCGGCTGGCTCCAGCCCCGGTTGAGCGCCGGCTTCGCCGAGCTGCAGATTGGCGAGGACAGCTCAGGCTTCGACTTCGGGGGCTCCGGCCCCACCGGCGTGGAGACCGCCGGCCCCGAGGTGGGCGCGTCCCTCCGGGCCCTGCTGCCCATCTCCTCCGGCTTTGAGTTCGTGGGAGAGCTGGGGTTCAGCGCGGCGTACTTCAATGCCGCGCCGCAGCTGATCAGACCGCAGGCCCGCTTCCAGCCGAGTGCCTCATTCACGCTCGGCGTTGGCTTCTGAGCCCCAGACCATGACCCTGGCGAGCCCTGGAACGAAGCGCGCGGCGGTGGGCTGGAGCATCTGCGTCTGCGTGGTGCTGGCGGCCATCCTCGTCCCCTTCCTCCTCTTCGGCGAGCGCCTGGAGTCCGCCACCCAATCCTTCCTGGATGCGCGTCCCCCCGACTGGCAGGTGGCGCTCGTGCTGGGAGGACTGCTGGCGGGGGACATCGTCCTGCCGGTGCCCTCCAGCCTCGTCGGCACGGCGTCCGGGGCGCTGCTGGGCTTCTGGGGCGGCCTGACGGCCTGCTGGGTGGGAATGATGGTGGGCTGTGGTTGGGGCTACCTGCTAGGCGCCAGGGGCGGCGAGGCGGCGTTGCGGCGCACCCTGGGTCCGGTGGAACTTCAGCGGCTGTCCCGCCTGGCGGAACGCCGGGGCCCCTGGTTGCTGATTGCATTGCGCGGCGTGCCAATGCTGGCGGAGTCCTCCGTCCTCTTCGCTGGCGCCAGCCGCATGCCTTTGGGGAGTTTCCTCGGGGCCTGCGCGCTCTCCAACCTGGGCGTCTGCGCCACCTACGCCGCGGTGGGTGCCTCCTCGGCGCGACTCGGGTCATTCCTGACATTGTTCGCGGGCATGGTTGTACTGCCTGGACTCGCGCTCTGGCTGGTGCGGCGCTCGATGAACTGACAGCGGACTTTGCCGCTCCAGCATGAATTTCATGAAAAGCTGTTTTAAGTCTGTTTAGCCCTCGACGGCTTCTCCCCCGCAGCGATTAAACTCTTGCGCCCACGCCCGGCGCCTCGTCGGGCTCAACCGCATGGGGGAGTCTGCCTTTGTCCGACAAACCGCGCATCCTGCTCGCCGTGGCACTTGGTGCCACCGGCCTCCTGGCCTGCCCAGCGACGTCGCTCATGGATTCGGGCCCTCCCGGCTCCAAGGCGACGGCGCTCGGCGCCAATGACTGCCCGGCGGACGTGGCCTGGCTCAACAGCTCCACCCTCCCCAGCGAAGTGCCGGGGAACAAGACGATCTGCAACTTCGAGCAGTTCATGTGGCAGAGCATGCTCGCGCTCGTCCAGCCGGTCAGCGGCAAGCCGGACATGGTGCAATTCGAGACGTGGATGCCGTCCTACGGCATCTTCATCAAGGACGGGGTCCCGACGGCCTGGGGCCAGGAACCGCCTGTCTCCTGCACCAACGCGGCGAAGTCGGCGGATGGCAAGACGCCCCGCCTCTACACCGACATCATCAAGCAGGCCGGCGCGGATCAGCCGCTGATCGATTTGAAGGGCGAGTTCGTCTACTACGGCATGTCCGTCAACCAGAGCACCTACACCATGCTGACGGCCTGTCAGCTCTACCAGGCGAACTGCGCGGGTCAGCTCAAGCCCGGGAACAAGGGCATCGACATCATCCAGAAGTATCCGAACCTCGCGTACCCGGACACGGCCGTGGAGCTGAAGACGAGCTGGATGGTGCTCGACGAGGCGGCGGCCAGCTCCGGCCTCTACTACGTGGTTCCCGGGCTCATCCAATACAAGGACAGCCCCTGCCGGCAGGTGAACCTGGGGCTGACCGGCATGCACATCGTGTCCAAGACGCCCAGCTTCCCGGCGATGATCTGGGCCACGTTCGAGCACCGCAACAACGCGCCCGACTGTAGCAACCTCTCGGCGGCGCCCCCGCTCGGAGGCGCGTGGAACTTCTACAACCCGGGCTGTACCGACTGCGTGACCAACACCTATCAACCGGGCAAGCCCGCCCAGGTCTGCCGCATGCACCCGCAGGGGGACTCGGCCATCGGCACCTTCCCCGGCGGCGTCGACTGTAGCGTCAATCCCAATCAGTACGCGTGCCAGGACAAGACCCGCACGATGCTCGCCGAGAGCACCCAGGCGATCAACGCCATCAACAGCAGCGTCCAGGCGCTGATCCAGGGCAACCCCGGCCGCATCAACAAGGTCTGGGCCAACTACGAGCTCGTCGGCAACGTGTGGACCACCGGGGGCGTGGTCCCTCCCTATCTGCAGGCGCAGCAGGGGTCGCTGTCCGCCGCCAATACGTCCATGGAGACCTTCGTCCAGAACGGCGTCGCGGCGGTGAGCAATCCCTACAACTGCTTGAGCTGCCACAACATGGCGGGTCCCACCGACGACCAGAACCTGCCGCCCGCGGGCTTGAGCCACCTGTTCGACGAAGTCCAGATGCCCGGCGGGTGCACGAACGGCTCGCTCCCCGCCGCGTGCGCCCCCTACATCGGCAGCGGCAACTAGAACCCCGAGGAGACCTCCATGAGCTACCTTGATACGCCTCGCATCAACTTCTCCGGTTCGTTCCAGGCTTCGCCGTCCACCATCAACAACACGCCCAACAACTACAATCCGGCGAACTACAACGCGGACTCGCTCAATCCCCAGAACATCGAGCTCTACTGGGAGCCCAAGGGCGACAGCATCTTCGACCTGCTCAACTGCAAGGTGACCACCGTCGAGCTGCCCGGCGGCGGAAGCGACTCCCTGGTGGGCACCGGGGTGAGCGCCCTGTACACGGGGTCTCCGCCCAAGATGGTGGACCTGGATCCCATGCAGCAGAACGGCAGTGAGATCTGGGGCTTCACCGTCCTCATCGGTGACCTCGGCGGCGCCTACGTCCAGGGCGTGTTCACACCGGTCGCCTTCAACGGCATCTGGATGAACTCACAGGGCCCCAATACGCCCATGAGCTCCGCGAGCGGCTCCGCCGTCTACCAGACGACGCTCACGAACCTGAAGTGGAACGTCGGCAACTCGGCGGTCCTCCAGGCGCTGCAGAAGGCGTCACCGAACCGGCTGTCCATCCGCCTGGTGGTCAGCGCCCACAACAACGCCCCGCAGCTCTTCGCCTTCACCACCGCCACCTTCCAGACGATGCAGGCCCAGGGGGTCCCCCCCGCCATCCTGGACAAGCTCACGATCCTCCAGACCTACGTGATGAACGTGGACGGAGACGGCAACCCGGTGGCTCCAGGACGGGGCTTCATCCCCACGCAGATGTACGTCAGCTCCCTGCTCGAACAGTTGCTGGGCCAGAGTGTGGCGCAACAGTACGGTCCCACCATCCTGGCGGCGACCCAGCAGCCCTACCAGCCGTGGCTCAAGTACGGCACCAACGAGCAGCCGTACTTTGACTTCAACTACGGCAAGCTCGTCGGCTCCGTCGGACCGTGCCTGGATGACGAGCCCACCTTCGCCGTGCCGGCACGGACCCTGGCCAAGGTTTCGAACAAGGACGCGAAACCGAAGGCAAGCGGCTGGTGGGCTCCGGCGCAGTTGAACCTCTCGGGTTCCACGCCTTCGCTGACGCTCGACCTGGCCAATTCGCTGCCGGTCCCGCTGCCGGGGCGTCCGATCTGGTCGGACGCGCTGGGGACGCTGTCGCTCGCCTACTACACGGGCTCTGGCGACTCGAAGACGTACGTCCCCATTGTCCCGTCGATTGACTACAGCAACCCCGATTTCATCGACAAGCAGTCCGGGATGCTGGTCGTCACGGACTTTGGCGGCGTCGACCCCAACAGCCTCGCGAACCTCCCGCTCGCGATCCGGAGCACGACCAGCACCGGGACGCTGACCCTGCTGGAGGAGAACTCCCAGGGATTGAGCCTCCGCGCGGACCAGTTCATCTACCGCATGAACCCGGGCATGCAGACCACGCCCACCTTCCGGCTCGGTGAGACCAACACCCTCAACCTCTACGTGCGCAAGTTCGGCCGCATCGAGGGGACGGAGGGCTTGAAGGTGGGCCTGAGCACCATGAGCCCGAGCGACGCGTCCGCATACACCCTGAGCACCCTGGGCACGGGGGGGACCAATGGCATCAGCCCTTCGACCATCTCGACGCCCGAGGGCAAGCTGGGGCTTTCCCCGAACGTCGTGAGCGTCACCGGAGGCAAGGCCACCGTGACCCTCACCGGCACGGACCCAGGCAATCCCCGGGGCTACGTGGACGGGCAGGTCTACTTCACCCAGTACACCTTCACGCCCGCGGTCGCGGACTACAAGCAGGACCCCAACGACCTGGTCAGCGTGCAGATCTACCAGCAGACGCCCATCACCGGCACGCCGACGTGGGTCAATGGCATTGGAGACATCCTGCGGCAGTACGGCATGCTCTATCCCATCATGGGCCGCTTCCAGCTGTGGACCTATGACGGTGTCATCAGCAACCGGGAGAAGATCGCGCGGGTGCTCGGCCTGGACATCACCCAGCCGCTGCACATGCCGGTGAGCCGCGACCTGTCCCCCATCAAGCTCCAGCTCATCCTGAACTGGTTCAACACGGGCATGCCCTATGGCCCCATCGGGCCCGAGGGCGGGCCGGGTACCGCCTGGGACAACCTGCCGACGGTCAGCGGCTGGGGCCCCATGACGAGCCTCCTGGTGCGCTCGGGAGACATCATCGACGCCATCCAGCCGAGCTATGGCACCCATACCGCGCCCTACCAGGGCGGCCCTGGAGGGAACGCGCACACGCTCGACCTCACGGACGACGCAATCGTGTCGATGACGGGCTTCACGGGCACGTACTTCGGCTTCACGCAGATTGCGCAAATCACCTTCAAGACCGCGCGGGGCAAGACCTACGGCCCCTACGGGACGATGGCGAACGTGTCTGGCGCGAAGCCCTACTCGCTCGTCGTGCCCACCGGCAGCGCGATCCGGTCCTTCTTCGGAACGACGGTCGTGCACTCGGGCGGAACGACGTACATCGCCTCGCTCGGCGGCAACGTGCAGTTGCTCTGAGCGAGGGAGCCGGCCCCCAGCCGACTCAGCCTGGATAGGGAGTCGACTGGGGCCCCCGGCTGGCGGTCCCCCGCGCCACGCGCAGCCACACCAGCGAGACCATCAGCCACGCCGCCGTGAGCGCGCTCCAGGTCTGGGGCGCGCTCGCCCAGACCAGCCACAGCGTCACGGCCACGCCCATCGCGAGCACCCGGGCGAGCTCCAGGGGCTCGCTCCACGCCTTGGACTCCAGCATCCCGCTCCAGGCGGTCGCCATCGCCCAGAGCAGCAGGCTCAACACGACCTTCTGCCAGCCCGACAGCGGCGAGGCATGGTGGCTCACGAGGAGCATGAACGGCATCGACGCGAACAGCTGGAAGACGAGGTACCCCCGCACGCCCGGCAGCTCCCGCGAGTGGTACTTCACCTCCGCGCCCTCCTGCTTCCAGTAGCCCAACGCGCGAGGAGGCAGGTCCGCGGGCCGCCAGCCCGTGGGCATCACCCAGAGGCGCAGCCGGTCCCAGTGACTCTTCGTGGCGACGGCGTCCGCGAAGAGCCGGGCCCATTGCTGGAAGTTGATGGCCGTCGGGTCCCAGGTGTTCGCCGGGGTCGTCAGGCCATAGGAGCATGGCTCGGTCTCCTCCGCGTAGGTGCCGAACATCCGGTCCCAGATGATGAGGAAGCCCGCGTAGTTCTTGTCGATGTACGCGTCGTTGCGCGCGTGGTGCACGCGGTGGTGCGACGGCGTGTTCAGCCACGACTCCACCCACCGCGGGAGCTTGGGGATGACCCGCGTATGGGGGATGAACTGGAGCACCAGGTGGAAGGCCACCATCGCCAGCACCGCCTCTGGCGGAAAGCCCACCAGCACCAGCGGCCAGTAGAAGAGGAACGAGAAGAGGCGCTGCGTCACGCTCGCGCGCAGGGCCACCGCGTAGTTGAGCTCCTCGGTGGAATGGTGCGGCGAATGGGCCGCCCAGCCGATGTTGGTGCGGTGGCCGAAGCGGTGGAACCAGTAGAAGAGGAAGTCGACTCCCAGGAAGAGCGCCACCAGCGACAGCGGCGAGGATGCGTCCAGCCGCCACGGCGCGAACTGCCCCAGCTGCGTGAAGAGGGGCAGCACCAGGAGGGCCACCGCGACGTTGACGCACTGGTTCATCACCGCCGTGCCCATGCTCGCGATGGAGTCCTGGAAGCTGTAGTAGCCGTTGCGCCGCGCCACGCACCAGGCGAACTCGGTCAGGGCCAGGACGATGACGAAGGGCGTCGCCACGGCATAGACGTTGATGGACATGCCGCCGGTATATGGTTCCCAGAGCGGCCTGCGCCTTAACCCAGGTCAAGCCAGGGTCCCTAGAGACGTGAGATTCCCCAAGCTCTTCGAGCGCCTCGCCACGCTGGCCCCGCTTCCTCCCGAGGAGTGGGCGAAGGCAGAGACCCTGGCGAAGGAGCAATCGCTCGCGAAGCGAGAGCTCTTCATGCGTCCGGGGGATGCGGCGGACCGGTTCGCCGTGGTGCTTCAGGGTGTCTTCCGGGGCGTGCGCGTGTCGCCACGCGGCGGCGAGTCCATCAAGGCCTTCCGTGCCGAGGGAGAGCTGATTGGCGCCTACGCGGAGATGTTGCAGCGCCGGACGTCAATGACCGCGATTGAGGCGCTGGAGCCGAGCCGCGTACTGGTGTTCCAGACGCGGGACTTCCAGGCGCTGGAGCAGGGCCACGTGTGCTGGGAACGGCTGGCGCGCCGGGTGGCGGAGCAGCACTTCCTCCTCAAGGAGCGCCGTGAGCAGGAGTTCCTGGAGCTGTCCGCGGAGGAGCGGCTCGTGAACTTCTGGGAGGAGCATCCCCACCTGAAGGGACGGATTCCCCAGCGTGACGTGGCGGCCTACCTCGGCATCACCGAGGTGGGGCTGAGCCGCATCATGTCCCGGCGCCGCAAGCGGGCGGCGGATTGAGCAGCGAGCCGTTCCCGAGCGCTCGGCTTGGGACGCCTGCCTTTGTCTTCTCCTGGGCCCATGCACAGGGTTGACCCAAGCGCTCGTCCGCACGCGATGCCCTTGCCAGGAGGCAACCATGAGCACGACCCCAACCCGCAGTCAGGAGACGCTCCCCGACGCGCACGCCGGGAAGGTCGACATGAAGTTGGAAGCCGTCGTCATTCCCGTATCGGATGTCGACCGCGCGAAGGCGTTCTACGGGAAGCTTGGGTGGAGGCTCGACGCCGACTTCCGTTTCGATAACGGCTTCCGGGTCGTCCAGTTCACGCCGCCTGGCTCTGGGGGCTCGATCCAATTCGGTACGAAGGTCACGTCGGCCAGGCCCGGCACGGCTCAGGGGCTCTACCTGATTGTCTCCGACATCGAGGCCGCGCGCGGCGACCTCGTCAGCCACGGTGTCGAGGTCAGCGAGGTATTCCACGCCGGGGCGCCGGGTGCTCAGTTCGGCACGGACGGACGGGTGAGCGGGCCCGAGCCCGACCATGGCAGCTACCGCACCTTCGCCTCGTTCAGCGATCCCGACGGCAACGGCTGGCTGCTGCAGGAGGTCACGACGCGGCTGCCCGGCCGGGTCGACACCGCCGAGACAGCGTTCGGCTCCGCGAGCGATCTGGCGAGCGCGCTGCGCCGCGCGGAGGCTGCCCACGGCGAGCACGAGAAGCGCACCGGCCAGAGGGATGCGAACTGGCCCGACTGGTACGCCGCGTACATGGCCGCGGAGCAGTCCGGGACGGAGCTGCCGACGTGAAGGAGTCACCGCCACAGGTCGTCCGGAACGCAACGACACACAGTTCGCAGCACGGCTCCTTCTTCCTTCGATGGCCTTCGGGGGTGCGCCGCGATGACCACTGCGGCTGAGAAGCCGTGGAGGAGCGGCGAGTCCCGTCACCTGGCCTATGCTTGGGGCCGTGAACACATCAAGACTGAAGCCGTGCGCCTTCCTGGCCGTCTCTCTGTGGCTGGCATGTACGGGCCAGCTCGGCCAGGACGTTCCCGCGGAAGGCCCTCCGGATTCGGGCGTACGTCCCCTGGAGGACGCTGGGACTGGTGACGCGGGTGTCCCCGATGCTGGCAGTCCCGATGCGGGGACGGTCCCCATCACGAGCGCCCGGGTCTTCTTCTCCGGCCACAGCCTGCTCGACAACCCGATGCCCGATCACTTCGACGACATCGCCAGGAGTCGAGGCAAGGACTTCAACTGGAACCAGCAGATCGTGATTGGTTCACCCCTCCGCGCGCGGACCTGGGGCAGTGGCAACTGGCAGGGCTACCGCTCCGGCAAGAACCGCGTGGGCGACAGCATGAACGTCATCCAGGAGCTGCTGTCCCCCCAGACGCTGGGCCCGGGGGAGAAGTACGACACCCTCCTCGTCACCGAGCGGCATGACATCCTGGGCCCCGTCCAATGGGAGGACACCATCGGTCAGCTGCGGCACTTCCATGACCGGATGGTCGCTGGGAATCCCCAATCCGTCACATACTTCTACCATACATGGCTGGACATCAATAAGTCCGACCCGTCCCAGTGGATTGAGTATGAGACGAACGCCCGGGTTGCCTGGGAATGTGTTTCATCCAAGGTGAACCTCACGTTGCAGGCCGAAGGCCGGCCGGCCCGCGTGGTGTCGCTCCCAGGGAGCGCGGCGCTGGTCCATCTGGTGGAGCAGGTCATCGCGAACGAGGTGCCCGGCATCAGCGGCTCGACCTCGCAGAAGCTCAACGTGCTCTTCAGCGACAACGTCCACTTGACGTCCCTGGGGTCGTATTACATGGCCTCGGTCCACCATGCGGCCGTGTTCCGGCAGTCGCCCGAAGGCGCCCAGGTGCCCTCTGGCCAGAACGCGGCGACCGTGCAGGCCCTCCAGCGCATCGCGTGGGACTTCGTGAGCGCCTATTACGCGCAGCCTGGCGCGGGGGAGCGGACGATGGAGGACTGCCGCACGCGAGTCCCCAGGGACGTCTGCCCTGGCTTCTGGACGATGCTGGGGCGCCCCGAGAACATCGAGGGCTGCCAGCGCTTCTTCGGCAACGCGACCGCGAGCCAGGATGGAAACCCCTTCGTCTGGCCGGATCCGTACTGGCAGCCTCTGCCCGCTCCGTAGTCAACGCAAACGGGCTGGGGGGGCGAATGGACGGCTCTCATTTCCCCTCCCATGCGCCCCATGTTAGGAGCCTCCCAATTCCGGGAGGAATTCATGCGTTCATCTCAGGCATTGGGGCCGCCCCTGTGCTGGGTCTTTCTCGTCATCCTGCCGTCCGTCGGGCTGGCGGCTCCAAGCAGCGAGGTGAAGCGCCATCTGGAGGCCATCGCCAGCCTCTATGAGGAACTTGAGTTTGAAAGTGCCCTCGGCCAGCTCGCCACGGCCCGGCGGCTGGCGAGCGGACCGGACGACGAGGTCGAGCTTTCCATCTGGGAAGGCCTGCTCATGGCGGAGTTGAGCCGGACGGAGGAGGCCTCCGCGGCCTTCATGGCCGCCCTGTTCCTGCGGCCGGACGCACAGCTCCCCGTGAAGGTGTCGCCCAAGGTGTCGAGCCAGTTCGAGTCGCTGCGGAAGGCCGTGAAAAGCACACAACAGACGCGCCGTGGCGCCCCCAAGCCCTCGCCCGCGCCCCGCCAGGCGACGGATGCACCGCGTGAAGGGCCTCCGCCGTCCCCACCGCCCCGAATCGCGTCCCCGTCCAGCGTCGGGACGGCGTCGGCGCCCATCACTCCACCGCTCCAGGTCACGCAGGAGACGCGGACGAGTTCCTTGCGCTCCAAGGCCTATATCCCCGCGATCGCCGGCGGCGCGCTCACCGTCGCGGGTGGGATTTCCTGGGCGCTGTCGCGTGGGGAGCTGTCAAAGCTTCGCAACGCGGACCCGTCCCTCGCGAGCTTCGCGGACATTGACCGGGCCGCGTCGCGCGGGCGAACACTGCAAACCGTGGGCGTGGGCCTGCTGGGCGCAGGTGTCTTGGGGCTGGGATTGGCCACGGGCATGTATCTGGTCGGTGCTCCGGAGAAGAGCCTCGCGATGCAGCTGGGGACGGATGGACGGTCAGCGCTTGTGTATGGGAGGTGGCCATGAACTTGCTTCCACTGCGGGCAGTGTTGGTCATGTTCGTGCTCGCGAGCGTGGCCTGTGCCGACTTCGACCAGGAAAAGGCGAAGCTGTGCAACCAGTTCCCTGAACGGTGTGGCGATGCCGATGGGAGCATGGGCGATTGGACGGGCGGAGCGCTGAACGTCACCATCGACTACAGCGGCTTCACGCGCGGATGCGTCACGGTGACCGCCACGGACTCGGGCAACGTGAAGAACACGAGCAGCCTCTCCGTGGCGATCCCCGCCAAGACGCCGGGCACCGTGTCGGTGGCGGTGTTCGGGAAGAAGTCCTGGGGCCGCGCGCTGAGCGTGACGACGCAGCTGCGTGAATCCGACTGTTCGGGCACCTTGGTGGGCGACCCGCAGGAGATGAAGGCGCAGGTTCCCGAGGAAGGCACGCGGGACGTGCCCTTCACCGTGAGGGCCATCGATTTGGATGGGGACCGCTTCTTCAGCAGCGCTGACGCGGAAGGTGTCGTCAGCGGCACGGACTGCCGTGACGATGACCCCGCCGTGAACCCCAAGGCCACGGAGGTGTGCAACGGAAGGGATGACAACTGCACCCTCGGGGAGTCGGACGCGACCGACAAGAAGACCTGGTACACGGACGCGGATGGGGACGGCTACGGAAGCCCCCAGGTGGAGGCCTGTGTCCAGCCTGCCGGGGCCGTGGATAGAGGGGGTGACTGCAACGACAACGATGCGCAGGTCCGGCCGGAACGGGCGGAGTTCCGCTGCGATGGCAAGGATGACAACTGCAATGGCATGAGCGACGAGGACTTCAGCGTCGACAGTGATTGCAAGGATGAGCTCAAGTGCGCGGGCAAGATCGCGTGTGCCTCCACCCCGAGCCAGACGACCTGTGCGCGACTCCCGAGTGAGAATCCGGTGGTTTGGTACGTGGACGGCGACGGCGACGGTTTCAAGGGCCAGGACGTGGGGGTGGGCTGTGAGGCCCCCGTGGCTGGCGCTGTGACCCAATCCGAGGACTGCGATGAAAGTTCCGTCTACGTCCGCAATGGGCTGGCGGAGGTCTGCGACCGGCTGGACAACAACTGCTCCGGCGCCGTGGACGAGGGGTGTGGCACCCTCGCTTGGACGACGGAAGCGGGCGTTGGAGGAACTGCGGACGTGACGGCCATCGCTCGTTACGACGAGGGGCGGAAGGCGTGGATGGTCGGTCCGAACAAGCTCGTCCATTTCGACAGCACGACCGGCCCGAGCGGCACGGTGACGTCGTATACGCATTCCTCCTGCCTGGGTAACTGGAAGGCGGGGTGGGCATCCGCGGACGGGCGCGTCTTCGCCGTCGGGGACTCAGGGAAGATAACGACCCGACTCCCCAACTCCGATCTGAATTGTTTCACCTCCACCGTGCCCGGCTCAGCGTCCATGACGACGTTGTATGGCATCACGGGTATCGAGCAGTTCGGTGTCGGCGCCACGGTCTATGCGGTCGCGAGCAATGGCAAGATCTTCAAATGGAGAGAGCCTTACAGCCCGACCAACGAGAACCTTACTGAGTTCGGCAGTGTTCCCGACAACCTTCGTGCGGTCGCGAGCGCCGGGTCCGAGGGCTCACTGCTGGCCGTGGGCGTCGATGCAAACAACAAGGCAGTTGCCTACCGCTATGACACGGCAAGTTCCTCGTGGATGCCGGACCTCCAGGGCGGAGCCTTCGGCGGGCTCCTCAAAGGCATCCATGTAACGGACAGCCGCTTCGCCTACGCCGCAGGCGACAATGGGCTGGTCCTCAAGAGGAGTGGAGGCGTCTGGACCTCCCTGCCTACCGTCTTCGAACCCAACGGAGTTACCAGGGCCGCCATCCGGGACGTCCTCGCCTTCAGTGAAAAGGGCATCTACGTCGCCACCAGCGAAGGGCGCATCCATTTCTACGATGGCTCTGCGTGGACCACCGCGTACTCGGGGGCAAACCCGCTGTCCTCGCTGGATGGCCCTTCACCCACTCGCATCGTGGCCGCGGGCGAGAGCGGCACTGTTGTGAACTTCAGGGCTCCCGCGCCGGTGCCCTGACCGGCTGGAATCGCGCGTCGAGTCCATCGACGCGCCTTCCTCGTGCCGTCTCGATGAGGGAGTAGAAAGCGAGGGCTCTCATTTCGCTTGTACTTCTCCTTTGATCAGCGGTAGAGCGACGTCCTCACGTGGGCTCGGGTTCAGTGCCTGTTCCGCCCATGAGCGTTTTGTGGGGAGTTAGTTCAGTTGGTTAGAACGCCGGCCTGTCACGCCGGAGGCCACGGGTTCAAGTCCCGTACTCCTCGCCACAGAAGGCCCAGCAATCCTAACGGGTTGCTGGGCCTTCGCTTTTTCTCCGTCCCGTCATGTGCCCCCGATGTGCCCCTCCGGCGTGGCTAGCCCGGAACGGCGTGCGCTTGCGGCATGGGCCGGTCAAGCGCCTGCACGGCGCTCTCCCGCGCTTCGGGTGACAGGTGCGCGTACCGCATCGTCATGTCGATGGTGGCGTGCCCCATCAGTTCCTGGATGACCTTGAGGGGGATGCCCCGCATGGCGAGGTGGCTCCCGTAGGTGTGGCGCAGGTCGTGCCATGTGATGGCCCCCTGTTCGCGGGTGATGCCCGCCCGGCCCACGGCCCGTGTCAGCCGGTGCTCGGTCATGCTGGCGGTGAGAGGCTGTCCGTCGGGCTGGCAGAACACGTAGGGGCCGCGCAGGTGGCGGTGGCCCTTGAGCGCGTCCACGGCCGATATGGGCAGGTCCACCGTCCGTCCCCGGCCTCCCTTGGGCAGTCCCGTCACCCCCTGCCAGATGGAACGGCGCACCTGGAGCTTGCCGCGCGGCAAGTCGAGGTCGCCCCACTGGAGCCCGATCAGCTCTCCGTGGCGAAGTCCCGTCTTGAGCGCCAACAGGATCAGCGTTCGCCACTCCGGTTCCGCCGCGTCGATCAGTCGCTCGGCTTCCTCGAAAGAGAGGAAGTCGAAAGCGGGCTTCGCCGTCTTGAACAGCTTCACGCGCGGGACGTGTTGGAGCACGCCCTGTTCCTGGGCCAGTGCGAGCAACTTGTGCAGCACGGTCAGGACGTTGTTGACGGACTTGAGGCTCAGGAGCTTCCCCCCGGCTCCCTTGCGCTTGCGCAGGGCATCCTTTGAGGGGGCGTCCTTCCTGCCGGGAATGCCCGCTGGCTTCTTCCGCATCGCGGCCTTGAAGTCCTCGATCTCCGCTGGACCGATGGCATCAAGAGGCGTGTTCGCGAACGCGGGGAGCAGGTGGTCATCAAGGATCTGCCGCTTGGTGACGACGCTGGAGTGCTTGTTGTTGTTCTCGCTGTACGTGATGAAGCGCGGGACGAACTCCCCGAAGGTGAGGATGCGGCCCGGCTCGTTCTGCTTCTCCTTCCCGAAGCTTCCAGTCAGCAGGGCGTGGCGGACCTGCCGCTCGTACTCTTCCGCGCCCCGGCGGGTGTTGATGGGCGATGCCTTGCGGACTCGCTCCGCCTTCCCGCTGGGGTGCTGGTACTTCACGTCCACCCACCACGCCTCCTGCACCTTTCCCTCCTTCGTCTTCCACTTCCGCAGCCTGACGCTCATCAGTTCTCTCCGAGCGCAGGACCGCTGTTACCCGGCCGCCATGCTAACAACGCGTCGCGACGGATGCGGATGGATCTGCGGAGGTGGAGAACTCCAGGCACCTGCCCCAGTCGGATCGACTCGTAGAGCGTCTTCCGGTTCACGCGCAGGAGCGCGGCGGCCTCGTCCACGGTGAGGAAGTCGAAAGCCGCGTGGGTGGGCGCGTCCGCTGGTAGCTTGGGCCCGTTCTGGCAAGCGCGACGGCTCATGACGTCACATTCCCCATTTGCGACGGGAGCGAATGGATCCGCTGGGCGTTCTCCACCCCTGCCTTCTCGTCATCCAGCACCAAGCAATAGGCACGTACACGCTTGCCCGCGACGGAGACCTTGCGCGTCAAGTGGCCCTCTTCCTTGAACACCAATCCCTTCGCGGCAAGCTCCGTCATCACCTGTCGGGTGTCGAAGCGTCCTTCCCTCGCGATGTCGTGCATCGTCGTCTGGAAGATGGCGACGACACGCCTCCCGCTGGAGTCCCTGTCGTCCATCAGCATCCCGGGGCGCTTGATGGGGACGAGGCTTTCAAAGCCAGCCCAGTTCGCGGCGACGTAGCTCATGATGAAGTCATAGGCCGCATCGGCTGTCGTCCTCGTCTCGCGGGACTCCTTCAACACCGCCGCGCAGAAGGCGTGCCCCGCTTCGAGCGCGGCTGCCTGGGCGTGGGCATCGGCCTCGCCGCAGATGTGGATGCGCGCGAGTATGTCGGCCAACACGAGGAGCGCGGCGTAGCGTGCTTGCTCCGTTGTCTCCGTCACCATCTGGGCGGCAAGCTTGCGGTGCAGTTCGCGGAGTTCGTCGAGTCGTTCCGCGCCCGTGTAGTGCTCCATGAGCGCGCGGATGAAGGCGGGCCCCGCGTGGCCGTGGTGCTTCTCCAAACCTTGATGCGTCAGCGTGGCGAGGCCCGCGTCCCCCAACGGTTGGGCGCACACCTCCAGCGTCCGGTTCTTCGCCCCTGCCGCGCCTCCAATCTGCAACAGCGGCTTCTCCCCTGAGATGAAAGCCAGCGAGCGCCAGGTCTTCCGCGCGCGCAGCTCTCCGGTCTGCGTCGCCCGCGCGCCGCTCGTCTCCGTCCCCACGATGTAGGCCATGAGGTTCGTCATTCCCTCGCGCGTGACTTGGGTGTCGTCAATCCAGGTGGGCAGGTCGCGGTGACGGGACAGCTCTCCCTGCAACGCGGCTGACGAGACGTCCCCACTGACCTTGAGGCCAGAAGGACGCCCCCACACCGACGTGGTGGTGGCCTGCACGGCGGACTTCCCCGTTCCAGAGGCGCCCCAGATGGACAGGCACATGCTGCGCAGGCCCAAGAGCCGCAACAGGGGGGCCGCGAAGCCAGCAGCCCACGCCATTTCAGCGAACGGGCTCCTGTCACGAACGGCCAGCATCAAGCGCAGGTGTTCATCCGCCGAGCCCCGCGGCTCAAGCGCATCGAGGAAGGCGGCTTCTCCGGGCATGATGACGCGGCCGGGCTCACCAATCACCTGCCGTCCCACGACGAAGCTCGTCATGTCGTGGGACCAGCCGCTCTGGGTGAAGATACGCACCCGGGGCAAGCTCGCGTGACAGTGCTGCTCCTGGGCTTGAAGGAAGTCCTGAACCTTCTTGCTGTTGCTGCTGGTGAGGGGGGCGCCGCGACCGGCCAGCTCCAGGATTTCGTTTCCCGAGACCTTGGCGCGCGGCATCGTCTCCACTCGCTCGCGGTGCCCGTACATCCACCGTGCCGTCACGTAGCAGGTGCCGTGCTCGTCCTCCCCTGTCTCGGTGATGTTGATGGGGGCGGCGGCGATGGTGGAAAGGTTGCCCTTGTCGGTGAACTTGAAGATGCCGAGCGACTGGCCATCGTAGATGGCGTAGCCCGGAGCTGCCATCCAGCCATCAGCGCCAGAGGGCGCATCGAGGGTGGGAGGAGCCCCGGTTGACGGGCGGGAATCGGCCGTGCCTCTCAGTGCGGCGGTGATCAGCACGGACTCGGCCAGCGCGGCGCCGTAATCCTCATTGATTCGTCGGAGGCGCTCCGCAACATGCGCGGTGTCGTGCTTCGCGCAGTTCATCGCTGTCACGGACGGAGCCAAGAGCCGCAACAGGGTTGCGTCTGATACCTCGGGGGCCTTGAAGCGCAGGTACGAGAGGAAGGCCCAGAGGTTCCCTTCATGATGCCCAGCGGGGAACAAGGGCTGGCCCTGTTTCATGCGCTTCACCGCCGCCGCATGCTCCGGGGCGCTTGTCGCGTGCCACCGCATCCAGAGCTGGGCTTCGGTAAGCCCGTCCTGGGTTGGCGGCTGCCACATGCTCACCGCGGCTTCCCCTTTCGCAAACGTGGGCCGCGTGCGCTTCGCCTGGGTTGCATCGCGAACCCACTGTGGCGCTTCAGCGGACGGAACCTCGGCGGGGGACGCTCCCTCAAGCCATGCGTAGCGCTCTCCCGTGCGGTGGAGGCTCGGGGGGGCGATGACGTAGCCACCATTGCCCCGGGTGTCGATGCCGGGTGCGAGGCTGCCAGCCTTCGACACCATGCCCGCGTGGCGGAAGTAGACGTGACAGCCGCCGCCACTGGTGCGGGCCGTGACGGTATCGGGCAGTTCGCCTCGCGTTTCCTCCAACTGCACGAGGGTCGCCACTCCGTCGGCCTTCGCGTCCGCGTCCACAACATCCACGCCGGAGAGGGCACCCGTGGCGATGGCGACGTTCGCGAACGGCCACTGCTGCCACCACTCGCGGATTTGGGCCTCGTCCGTCGTGGCGTCCTTCACTCCGTTGCGTGTGCGTGGGTGTTTACCCGCTTGGCTGCATTCCGCTCCCTTGGGGCAAGCGCAGATGAGGACGCCGGAGGGCGAGCGAACGGGCTCGAAACAGGGGAAGACATGCCAGCCGCGCCCCGCGTACTCCAGAGCGGCGGCTTCCAGTGAGGGAGTCGAGTTCGGATCAGAGGCTTCCAAGGGACATCCGAGGGCAAAAGAAGGGAATCGCGGCGAGCCCAAGGGCTGCTGCGCTGGCCATCCGGTGCGAGACCGGGGCGGATTGAGTGGCGGGGCGGAAAGCGGGGCAGGCTTAAGTGGCGAGAATCACTAGGGAATCTGGCGACCTGCCCCGCTGCCCCGCTGGTTCACCGAAACACACGCAGTGGCGTATAGGGAGAATGAGAGGAGTTGAATGTCTTCAATTCCCCCTCTGGGGTATGTCCTCCTCTTTCTCTCTCTCTTCTTTGAAACAAGCGGGGCAGGCGGGGCAGTGAGCCAAAGGGGCTCGCCAAGCCGTTGATTTCTTGGGCATTTCTCGCGTTCGACGGTGCCCCGCTTTGTGCCCCGGTGTGCCGAGAGGCGGGGCAGTGAGCTAACAGCCGGAGTGCTGTCCTGGATGCGCTGGGGGGCGCTCACGGCTCGCCCTCGCGATTCGCGTCGGTGAGGCTGTACGCCCGAGGCACCGCGCCGCGCGCTCCGGGCGTGTACCTCGCGGCCTCGCGAATGATGCCAGCCAGCACGAGGGCGGCGAGGCAACGGCGGAGGACCTGCTCTCCGGCGCCAAGAGCGGCGCACAGCTCCTTCACGGTCAGCCCCTGCGGAGTGGCCTTGGTGAGTGCTTCGATGATGAGGGGTCGGTACTGCTCAACAAGCTCCAGCATGGTTCGAATCTCCCTTTCCCCTGCTCAATGGGGGCACCGCCTGGGAGTGGCTCGCTCGCTCCGTCGTTCTCTCGGGCGAGCGCTTCGATGATGCGGGGCCGGTACTGCTCAACCAGCTCCAGCATGTTTCGAATCTCCCGTACCCGCGTAAATGCCTGCGGCTTTTGGGACTGGCTCACGTGCCCTGTCGTTTTCTCAGGAGCGGAACGGCTTGCCCGGCCTGGCGGGGGGGGCGGGAGTGGATCCCCCCCGGCTCGGATTTCCGGAGCCCGGCCTCTTCAAGGCTTGCTCGGCGGTCCCACACGCTCGAAAAATTCTCAGGAAAATTCGCACGCCCCAGCACGGATTGGCTCACAGCGGAGGCTTGATCCTAAGCACATCGACCGTCACGGCCCCGCCCACGCGCTCTGTGGAGTTTTGGGGCTCGCTAGGCGATGGAGCGTTGCCGAAACCCCGACTTGCCGAAACGACCGCATGAGAAGAAAGCGCGGAGACCTGCGCCCCCACTTCACCTGTTACGGTCGCCGCCGTCTTCTCGGAGGTTGCCCGCCGGTGCCCCTGGTTCCTCGTCCGTTGCTGCTGCTGTCCCTGCTCCTGCTGAGAACGAACGTCACGGCTCAGGAGCCCTCACGAGGGCATGAGTTGGTGCAGCGGCGCGTGGCGCTCCCTCAGGCCGCAACTGGCAATCCGGTGGAACTGCACATTGCTTCAGGCTCCCTCACCGCGCTGGAGTTCGACTCCTCTGTGGACCGCGCGGGTGTGAAGCTTGGGGACGCCAAAGACAGCTTGGAACTGTTCGTGGTCAATGACCGGCTGGTCATGATCAAGCCCACGAGCGACGTGACAGCGGGTGAGCGCGTCCTGCTGACCGTGCCATTCGCGGACGGCATGTCGCCAGCGAGGGCCGTGTTTGCGCTCGTCACGAACGCCACGCAGGTGGATGTGCAGGTCCAGGTGTCCCGGTTGCCACGCTCGGCCGAGGCGGTACAGGCTGAGCTGGACGAGGTGCGCGCCGCGTGCGCGGGCAAGGATGCCGAATTGGCTTCGCTTCGGGCACGAGGCGCGGCCACAGGGCCTTCGGGCATGATCTTGGCCGGGACGATGGGCTCTGAAGGCGTCCGGGCGAAAGAGCCCACGTTGCAGCCAATGAAGCTCACCGACGGGCTGAAGGCTGACCGTGTTACCGCCTTCCGCGGAACAGGGTGGGTCGCGCTCTCGCTGATGGTTGCGAATGAAGGGACGGCGCCCTGGACGCCCACGGAGGCCCGGCTGTCCCCAGGCCGTTCTCGCGCTGTCACGGTGACGATGAAAGAGCCATACGTCGTCCCAAAAGGGATGGCACGGGTCGTGGTGGAATTCCGTGGCGAAGACTGGCCCGAAGGCAGCGAGCGTTGGGTGGAACTGCGCGACAGCACGGGAGAACGGCGCCTTCTCATCCCCTCCCTGGTGTTCTAGAAGCGCGGGCCATGCTGCTTTTCATTCCCGCCAGCTTGAAACCCGGGCAAATGGTGGATGGCTGGCGCGTAGTGAAGGCCCTGGGTTCAGGCGCCTTCGGCGCCGTCTACCTCGTGGAGAAGGAGGGCCAGCGTTTCGCGCTGAAGATGGCCATGCACCGCGCCAGCAGTGGAGATGCGGAGCAGTCGGACGCGCGCCTGATGCGGGAGATGGTCTGCCTCGCCCAGGTGAGCGGCCATCCCAACATCGTGCGCACGTACGCCCACGGCCGATGGAACGACGCGACACGGGGCTGGCTCTACGTCGTCGAGGACTACGTGGAGGGCTACACGCTGGGCGAGTGGATGGAGAAGACGCACCCCACGGCGCACGAGGTGGTGGCCCTCTTCGTCAAGCTCGCTTCCGCTCTGGCCCACGTGCACGCGCGGGGCGTCTTCCACCGTGACTTGAAGTTGAGCAACATCCTCGTGCGCGCTTCCGACGGCGAGCCCTTCCTGTTGGACTTCGGCGTGGGCAGTTACGCGCAGGCGCCCGAATTGACGGACGCCCCCCTGCCGCCCGGCACCCGGCGCTACCGCTCCCCCGAGGCCTCGAAGTTCCTGCGCGAGCACGGCGAGGAGTCCGAAGCGCGCTATGAGTTCAAGGTCACGGATGACATCTACGCGCTGGGCATCTGCCTCTACGATTTGCTGACGATTGCGCGCCCCTGGAGTGAATCTCCGGCCATGTTTCTGGGGGGCAGGTTGGAATTGCCCGCGCCGCATTCGCTCAACCCTCGGGTGCCGGCGGCTCTGGGCGCGGCCGTCCTCCATTTCGTTGCCCGAGCCCCCGAGAAGCGTGCCCCCACAGCGGAGGTGATGAAGCGCGAGTTGGCGGCACTGCTGCCCGAGGTGGGAGTCGCGTGGAGGGAGCCCTTCCACATCCCCAAAGCCCACGTTCAACTCGCCCCCGAAGCGCTGCCTCCCGCGCCGTCTCAGGACGAGCCCGCCCCTGCTGCCCGACGTGGACTCTCGAACACGCAAGGGGCCTTCGTGGTGGGGCTCGCCGTGCTCTTGGGCGGCCTCGTGCTCTGGCGCTTCACGACGCCCTCGGAATCTCCTCCGGCTGCACAACGAGCGCCGGTAACCCCCTCCTCCGCACGGCAGGAGGCCCCAGCGACGAAGCAACCTGTTTCCCCTCTAGCGCCCGTCACGCAGCCCCCTGAAGTAGCCTCTCCCGTGTCCGCACCCGAGCCGAAGGAAAGTCCTCCCGTGAAGCGCGCTCCCTCGCCCCTCTCGTCGCCGCCCGAATCCTCCAGGAAGCCAAAGCCTCTGGCCGTTTCCCAGGGGTGGCCCCCGGCGGAGTGGGGGGGCTTTCTCAAGACGTGCGCGGGCCTGACCGCTGCCGCCGCCCTCCAGATGGGATGCCCGGGAGCCCAGGTGCGTCCTGAGTCCGCGGCATGCCCCGAGGCCGCGCGCAAGGCGATGTTCAACAAGAAGAAGGACGGCGGTCTTGGGATGCAAAAGGAGGCCACTGTCCCCTTCTGGGTGGACGCGCGTCAGAAGGGCATGGGTGATCTTGGGGTCTACCGCGAGGGGCCCGTGACGGGCGAGGTGTATACCGACGAAGTGTCCGCACTCCCCAAGGGCACGCTGCTTTCCGGCTACCTGTGGACGGGGAACAAGGACCGGCTGCTGGCGCGCTACACCGAAGCCCGGCTTCCGAATGGCCAGAGGGTGCCGGTCTGCATCGAATTGGGGGATTCGTATGAACCCGGGTGGCCCACCAGCGACGAGTCCAAGCCGGGCGAGATCGTGACCCGCCGTAATTTGGCCGGCATCGCAGTCGAACGTTGGCGTTGAAGCTCCTGCCGAAAGTAACGCCTGTTTACGATTCGGCATCCGTCCTTCTCACTCGGAGTGAGAGGGATTCCGGGGAACGTTGAACCCGCCGCGTCGTTCCCCACGGGGGGCTGCGAGCCCTACCTTGCACATTCCTTCGCGCGAACTCCTCTCGCGCGGGTGCAAGGGGTATCCACATGGCCCATCCATCCAACCCGCCGCTCTCCAGCGGCGTCGTGCTCTTCACGCAGGGGGACACCTCCTACGAATTCTTCCGGGACCTGGGCGCGGGACGACTGGGAGAGCGCGTCCTGCTCGCCTTCGTCCGGACGCCCCAAGGGCTGGGCGACTGCGTGGTGCTCAAGTGCATTCCCCTGCCGCAAGGGGAAGAGCTGTCCGAAGGCTTCCTACTGACGCGGACGCGGTTGGAGGAGGAGGTGCTGCTCGCGCGCCACCTTCAGCACCCGCGAATCGCGCGCGTCCATGGGCTGGTCGAAATGCCGCATGGGCTGTGCGTGGTGATGGAGAACTTGGAGGGGCTATCCCTCAACACGCTTCTGTCGGTGGCCCAGGCGCGCGGGCGCTACTTCTCCGAGTCCTTCATCCTCTACGTAGGTGCGGAGGTCTCGGCGGCGCTGGACTACGCGCACACGCGCACGGATGAAGCGGGCCTGGCACTGGGCATCGTCAACCGCGACGTCAACCCGGGCCGCATCCGCCTGGGGCCACGCGGCGAGGTGCGGATGACGGACTTCGGCGTGGCCCTCTCCCGGTTAACGGGCCGCGTGGCGACGTCCTTCCCCCGGCCCCAAGGTGAAGTCCTCTATGCCGCGCCCGAAGCGTTGATGGGCGATGAGGTGGATGCACGGACGGACCTCTTCTCCCTGGGGCTGACGCTGCTGGAGTTCGCCACGGGGCGGCACCTCTACGACCCGGGCCACCTGCTCGCGGATAGGGTGGAGGCGCGGTTGTCGCGGGAGGAGCGGGAGAAGGTGCTGGCGGCGTCGGTGGCGTCCCTAGGGCTGACGCTGCCGCCCTTCGCGGAGGACATCATCCGGTGTGCTATGTCCTACCGCTCCGTGGACGTGGAGCGCGCGGCGCAAGGGCTGTCCGTGCCGCTGCGCGACATCCTCCACACGCTGCTACGTCCCGAGCCCTCGGAGCGCTTCGCCACGGCATCGGAGCTGGAGGGGCTCTTGCGCGCGAGGCTGGCGCAGTTGCCGCCCTACTCAGAGGAGGACGCGGTGAGGGAGGTCCAGCAAGCCCTCGTGGAAGCGGAGAACCAGCTCTGGGACATCGACGTGCCGGACGATGAGGGCGGAATTGCCGTGCCCCTTCTCATCACCCCCAACCCGGACGAGATTCCGACCGTGCCAGCGAATCGTGGGGAAGCACGGACGCGAGCCTCGACGACGCGCCATCCTGACGAGGTGACGACAGTGCCCAGGGGCATCTGAGCACATGTTCTGAGTCCCTTTCTGCCTATACTCTGTCCGTCATACCGTCGACTGGTCGGAGGCAAAATGCACAAGAGCTTATTGAGCAACCTGACCCTGGTGTTCCCCCCATCTCAAACCAGGAGGCCGACTGGCTCTGGGAGGTTTCCGCTGTAAGAGAGCATATGAAGGCAAGTCAGCTGTACATGATTGCCCAGTGAGAGGAGGTGTTTTTTGGGGATTATCGATATGAGCCCGAATCCAAACGCTTCTATTTTTCACTTAGCACTTCAAGCGCTCGCGTTGAGAACCTCCATGTTGACTTGAGCAAGGCAATTGGCGACCAAGATAAGTTGTTCTTTGAGGCAGGAAAGAAGCACTTCCGTATCTGGACTGCCGTTAATGGAAAACCAACAGATGCTATTGACTGGTTCACAGTGGAGAAGCTGCTGTTTGAGCATTGGCGAGGTGAAATTCAAATTCACGGCCTCACCAGTCATCGTGAGTTTTTGAAATTCCAACTACTGTATGTCGGGATCTCAAAGCAAGACGACAGTTTTAGTAGGCTTTTCCAGAATGGCCACGAAAAGCGCACGAAGATTCTTTCGAACGAAACACAGAAGAGGGCCGCTGCGCGGCTGACCGATGAACTATTCATCTTCTTTTTCGATGTGCAGCAGACGCACGTGAGGACAATTGAGGATGCCGATGATGTAGACAGGGTGTTTGAGGAGCCCTATGTGGACAAGGCTCGGCTGGTGGCGGATGCGGAAAAAGCCTTCGTGAAGATCCTCGACACTTCGTACAATACGATAAAGTACAAGCAGTATCCAAAGGGCGTTGATGGGCTCCATGGTGCTGGCTTGGATGCTTATGTTTACTGGATCGACGAAGATGTGGAGTTTACGACTTCAAGCGAAACAGTACGAGGCGCGCATGTTGGCGATGGTATGAACCCCATGAGTGCTGATGTCATTCTGATTTCAGGGGACAAAGTCAGTCTCGTTAAGCCGGATACCGCTGAAGACTGACTGGTTGTTCAGGGGGGGGGCTCCCCTGTTGGCGCGCAGCTGGGGCCAATCATCATGGCCGCTATTCCCGTCCGCTCACGGCGCTGTGCCACCACACCCCATCCCCTGTTCTCAGGTACTCGGAGGGTTGGGTATTGTGAGTACTGAGACCACCAGATTGAAGTGAAGTGTGCCCCCAGTGTGCCCCTCCAGCGTGGATTGAAGGGGCACACCAGGGAACTCCCCGGAACAGCACGGGATGGCGTCCCGCGCGAAACCAGGGCGACAGGTGGGTAATCGCGCGTCCTGCGTGAGGTTTTCCTGCCGCCCTGACGAAGGTGACCTTCTCCATCGCCCGATAGTCACAACTCTAATCAAGGCTGAGACAGCGACTCGAACGCACCTCCACCTGCCTGAAATTCGACCGCTGTGTCATGGGGCGTCATAGCCACATTTAGCAATCCATCACGGAGGGGAACGAGGCGTGTCGACAACGGCCGTGACACAGAGGCATCCGTTAGCACGTGAAGCCCGCGCGTAGCCGACAAGGCGGGGCGGCCTTCAGCTTCCGATGCTCACCTATTGGCCGCTCACCGTGCAGGGAGGCGACGTGGCGAGTCACCGAGCTATGGGGTCTCCGCCGTCATCCTCCTTCTCGGGGATGCCTCTCTTGGCTGCGAATTCTCTCATGGCCTCCGACAGCGGGCGTTCGAGTCGGAAGGCACCGAATCGAGCGATGAAGCTGGGCCAATGTTGAGTCAAAATGCCACGTCGCCTGTACGGTGGAGCGAGCCACATCCATTGCATTGCCCAGGCAGGCGACCAATTCGCATCTTCGCGCCAGCGAAAAGCGCACGCCCCTGTGATAGTCGCCCCCTCATCCGAAGCGAATAGGAAGCCAACGCACCGGTCGGGCCCATCCTTCTCATCAATGTCCCACTGGACAAAATCGAAGTGAAGTTCTCGCTTAAAGTGGAGGGCTCGGTCGTACATGGCTTTACGGAGCCAGCGCGGAGACCGTGCATCCACTTGAACGATTCTGGCGGACGTACTCAGCGCTGCAAACCTCGGATTGGGCGAAGGCCTCTCCACTGCCAGCCAGTTGTTATGGTGCCGCCGATGCACGATGCCGTCTTCGCGGTCGCCGTTCACATAGGTTAGTTTGCAGTCCGGACATTCCATGGCAACCGGCTCGGGCTTCCGTGACGCGCGCCACCTTGCCCCTTTCACATGGAGGGATACACATTTTCCCTCGGAATCCAGCAACGCTTCCATTCGGTAGCCATGGGGCGTGGTCGATGTTTCGCTCCTCACCGGCGCACCAGCGCCTGGAGCGTCGAGCCTTGCCTCGCTGCGACTTCGCTGTTTCTCGTAAAGGTGGACAGAGATCTCTGGGTCGGTCAAGTAGCGCTTGCCTTTGAGTTGCTGCTTTACACGCGCGACCAGTTCCGATGGATCGACATCGAAGCCCAACTCCTCAAGCCAGATAAGGAGCCCTGCCACATCGTGGGCGTGAAGCATCTGACTTCCGGAAAAGTTCTCCTGCGTCTTGTGTCGCGGCGCCGCGAAGGCGGTGCGGACGGGAAGTTCCAACGCGCGAGCGAGGTCGAAGGAGTTTACACCGTAGTGAACCAACCGGCTGTCCATGTCGCTTACCAGATCGTCGAGTTCGAAGCGGTGTACCCACTCCGCGTCGAACATAGCGGCAACGCGGCGCTTCGTGGCCGCAGCACTTGACGCGTACTCACGTGAGAGTTTGTGAGCATTCCAAAGCTGGTTGAGGAGCCCTCCGCTTATCTTCATGGTGACCTGCTCCATTCTTCGCCGCCACTACTGAGGGAAATCCTGCGGCGCAGTTGATTCCGTACTCAAGGAACGATGCAAACGAGGCCGGCATGGGCACGGAAAATTCCGACCTCCGGGGGACACACACTCCAATTAGGCAATCAGCCAGCAAGCCATGCCTGGAAAGCTCGCCACGACCACCCTCCTGCTGGAGTCGGAGGCGTTGGTGGAGTGGGTGGTGTTGGCGGAGTGGGTGGTGTTGGCGGAGTGGGTGGTGTTGGCGGTGTTGGCGGTGTTGGAGGAGTCGCCTGTCCGCGGATTGGATGACCTGGGCTCCACGCAACAGGCTGGCCGTATGTGTCAAGGCAGGTCTTCCCGTCGACCGGACCGAGCCAACGAACACCCTGGGCAGACCAAGCATGTCCATTTCTAATGAAGGCGACCCACCGCATGCCTGTATCGAAGATATGCTCACCACTCTTCATCCAACCAACAAGCTCGCTGTTCTTCGAAAAAAGTGGAGTCATCCGACGTTCCCTTCCATCGATCACATTGCCAAACCGGCAGAACTGGCGGCCTTAGAACCAAGGCGCTGATGCTGGGCGAGCATACGTGAGCCTACCCAAAATTCGAGCGTTGCGTCATGAGCGCGTCAAAGCGAGTGCCGAGGCGAGCGAAGGGCGTTGTGCTCCTATGCCGGCGGAACTGAGTCAACGTCGACACTGGTACTGTCGGCCGTGAGGTCCGGACACCTCCCCTCTCCGGCGCCTACGTGAGGTTTTAGGGACGCGTCCAAATTGCCGCGTCATTGCGAGGAACACCTGCCTGCAAGTACCCCATGGATGTCACAACGTGCCGCGAAAATAGCTGCTGTTGCGCGAGCCTTACGGCCTGGCGTCTGTTGCCGGCGCCCAGCCCCAAGCCGTGCTCAATCTTCTCGGCGCCCCCTGATCAGCCTGCCACAGGCTTCTCGGGGGCCTTGCGAGACTGGGGAACTCGGGCCGCTCGCGTCCGTGATCGGGTTGACCCTAGTGGGCCGCATGTCCCCCCAGTGTGCCCCTCCGACGTGGAGCGAGGCGGAACATGGGGGCACGGCGTGGGACGGAACGGGATGACGAACCCGAGGGAATTCAAGGCAATAGCGGGTAACAGCGCGTCCTGCTTGGGGTTTCCTATCGCCCTGCCTACGGGTTCAAGTCCCGTACTCCTCGCCACTGAGAAGGGCCCGGAATCGAAAGGTTCCGGGCCCTTCGCTTTTCCGGCCGCCTTCGTCACCCGGGACGTCCCGGGCCGGCAATGGAGCGGAGGGGCTGGCGTACACCTCGCGTCCCACCTCTTTCCTCCGGTGAACCCATGCGCCGTTCCCTGTCCCGCCTCATGCTCGCGGCCATCCTGTTTGGCCCGGGAGGTGCGGCCCTCGCGGCGGAGGGGACGAAGAAGCCCGCCACTCAGTGGTTGGCCAGCCCTGCTCAGGCGGCCCGCGCGGCGCGAGTGGAGGCGGGCCTGGCCCCGGTCGTCATCGAAGGCGAGAAGCCCCAGAGCCTGACGCTCCCGCAGTGGATGGCGCTGTACCGGATCCCCGGGCTGAGCATCGCCGTCTTCGACAAGCACGCCATCGTCTGGGCCAGGACCTATGGCGTGAAGGAGGCGGGGGGCTCCGAACCCGTCACCCTGGAGACGCTGTTCCAGGCGGGCTCCATCAGCAAGCCGGTGACGGCCCTGGCGGCGCTGCACTTCGTCGAGGCCGGCAAGTGGTCGCTCGACGAGAACATCAACGACAGGCTGCGCTCGTGGAAGGTCCCCGAGAACGACTTCACGAAGGAGCAGAAGGTCACCCTGCGCCGGCTGCTCAGCCATAGCGCGGGGACGACCGTGCATGGCTTCCCCGGGTACGCCATCGACGCGCCCATGCCCACGCTGGTGCAGGTGCTGGAGGGCGTGGCGCCCGCGAACACCTCCCCGGTGCGCGTCGACCTCGTCCCCGGTACGAAGACGCGCTACAGCGGCGGTGGCACGTCCATCGTCCAGCTGATGATGGTGGATCAGCTCCAGAAGCCGTTCCCCCAGGTCATGCGCGAAACGGTGCTGAAGCCGCTCAGCATGAGCAGCAGCTCCTACGAGCAGCCCCTGCCTCCGGCCCTCGCCGCCAGGACGGCGACCGGAACGTACGCCAGCGGGAAGAGCGTCGCGGGCCGCTGGCACGTGTACCCGGAGATGGCCGCGGCCGGACTGTGGACCACGCCGTCCGACCTCGCGCGGGTCGCCCTCGAGGTGTCCAGCGCGAGTGCGGGGAAGTCCAAGCGCGTGCTGTCGCAAGCGATGACGAAGCAGATGCTGACGCTGCAATCGGAGCGGTTCGGGCTGGGCTTCCAGGTGAAGCCCGGCACCAGCCGCTTCTGGCACGGAGGCGCGGACGAAGGTTTCCAGGCCGTGTTCATGGCCCTCGGTGACACGGGCAGCGGAGTGGTCGTCATGGCCAACTCCGACAACGGCTTCCTCCTCTTCGACCGCATCATCGCCAGCGTGGAGGCAGAGTATGCCTGGACCGCGTTCAAGCCCGAGCCCGTGTCGCCGTCCGCCCAGGTGGATGTGCTCATGCGGCTCAAGGGCGTCGACACCGCGCTCGCCTGGTACACCGCGAAGCATCGCGAGGGCATGAAGGGCCTGGAATCGGGAGACCTGACCCAGCTCGGCTACCGGTTGCTGGGAGACGGCAAGGGCGCGGAGGCGGTGCGGGTGTTCGAAGCGAACGTGAAGCTCTTCCCGACGGACGCGAATGCCTACGACAGCCTGGGCGAGGCACAGCTCCAACTGGGACAGAAGGAAGAGGCCATCGCGAGCTATAGGAAGTCACTCGCGCTGGACGCGGGCAATGCCAATGCGGTGAAGGTCCTCGGGAAGCTTGGCGTGCCCACCGGGAAGTGAGCACAGGGCCAGCGCCGTGCGCTTCGCCTGAAGGCGCTACAGTCCCGCGCATGCGCACGGGTCTCTCCGCCCTCGAAGCGACCGACTGGTCCCGCCTGCTTCACGCCTATGGTCGCGCCACGGACGCGCCCGGCCACCTGCGCGCGCTGGTCGAAGGCGATGAAGCGTCCCGGCACGCGGCGCTGTCCTACCTGAACTCCGCCATCCTCCATCAGGACACGCCCTGTACCGCGACGGGCCCGGTGACGTGTGTCCTCGCGGGGCTGCTCGCGGAGCTCCGGCTCGACTCCGGAGGTCCCCGTCTCCGGATGCACGTGCTCGAGTTCCTCGCGGGCGTCGTCGAGGTCGTCGGAAACATGTGGGCGTCCAGGCAGGAACTGGAGCACATGGCCCGCTACGACCTGGCGCCGTTCCTCGACGCTGACGACGACGCACTCTACGAGGACGAGGAGGCCGTCAACGCCTTCTACGCCACGGCCCTCCTCGGGTGTGCCGAGGCAGTGCCGGTTCTCGTCGAGCCGGTGCTCGCCAGCCTCGACCACCCGGACTCCGGCGTCCGCGCCCAGGCCGCGACGACCGCGGTCCTGCTCGCCCGGATGCCGGAGGCGTTCGGAGACGCACAGCGGCAGGCGCTCGCGCTGCGCCTGACCGCCATGGCCCGGGCCACCACGAACACCGACGAGCGCTCCACGCTGGTGCTCATGCTGGGTGAGCTGGGAGATGTCCCCTCGGCGTTCCTGGAGGACGCCTCCCCGGCGGTGCGCGTCTGCGCCGCGATGGCGAAGGGTCTGGCGACGAACGAGGCCGCGACCCGGGAGCTGCTCCAAGCGTTGGAGCACCACGCCGCCCAGATGGACGACTGGTTCCAGGAGCGCCCGCCCCCGTTCGAGCTGCGCCCCCGCTTCTACGTGCTGGAGCGCCTGCTCGAGCGCGTAAAGGACTTCGACCGGCTCCTCCCCGTGGCCGTCACCCTGGCGCGCATCACGACGAAGCACTGCGTCGACATGGAGTGGGGCCCGCTGCTGGCCGCGGCCTTCCCGGCGGGAGATGGACAGGTGCGGACGGACGCGCAGCGGCGCTTCCTCTCCGAGCTGGTCGCGAACGCGGACCTCTGGGATCCGACGTTCGGCAATCCCGGACAGTGGTTCCGGAAGGCCGGGCTGCCGTACCAGAGGAACGCCTGCGCGGAGCGGCTCACCTGCCCCTGAGCGGCGGCGCGGCGCTACAGCCCGACCTGGAGCAGGAGGATGAGCCGCGAGAAGGAGTCCGTGCCTTCCCACAGCGCCGGATAGTGGTCCCAGCTGAGCGCGGCCCCCAGCGGACCGAAGTGCAGGTCCGCGAGGAGCCGCAGGCCCGGCCTGGCTTCGGGGAGCACCTGCACCGGCACACCCAGGCCAAGCCCGAAGCTCGGGATGATGACGACCTGGGGCGTCGCATACTGCGTGAGCGGCGTGAGGACGAGCTGCTCCCGGAAGTCCGTCTCCACCGAGAGCGAATGCAGGAAGGACTCGGGCGCGGCGAGCTGGTAGCCGAGCCGTGCCATGAAGCGGGAACCGTCCCCGAGCCGCGCGCCCAGGCCCAGCTGCACACCGCCCGGAATCCACCACGGCTGGGGCTTCGTCAGCGTGACGTTGAGCCACTCGGGCGCGCTCTCCGCCGTGAGGCTCCGCTCCGCCACCACCTGCTTGCCCTCGTGCCGAAGCCGCCAGCCCGTGGCCACCGGCAGCGTGCGCGCGGATGCGTCCGGGCTGCTGCCCACCTCCCACGAGGAAGGGACACGCACCGTGACGTGAAGCGTGGGGTTGCCCGCCCAGGTCCGGATGGGCCCCAGCAGATAGTCGATGTCCCAGTGCGTGGCCCGCGCCCGGCCGGGGGACAGCAGCGCGTGGCGCGACTGGACCGCGGGCCACACGTACCCCGAGGGCAGGAAGCGCTGCTCGAGCTGCATCACGCCGCGCACCGTCAGCTCCCCTTCCCGCCCGGGTGGGAGCGTGAGGGTGAAGCCGAAGCGCTCCAGCGGGGAATGCTCGCGCCCTCCAAACGCAGCCTCCGGCATGGGGCCCATTGAAGCCGCCTGCCCCTCTGTCACCGGGAGAGGCTCCTCGTCGAATCCCACGCGGACCTCGCGCGTACGGACGCCCAGGAAGGCGGCATCGATGACCTCCGCCTCGGGAGTCCCGTTGCGCAGCCGGTAGCGCGCCTCGAAGCGGCAGACCGCCTCCTGCTCCGCCTCCGCGCAATCGAAGTCCAGCTTCTCGCTGAGCACCTCCGAGCGCGTGCGCGCGGTCCCCGACGACAGGGTGAAGGTCGCCGGTGTACGCGTGGAGGCGGCCACGTTGGCGCCAGCGGGCACAGCAGCGAGGAGACACACGATGAACGCAAGGCGGACCGCCATGTCCGCCATTGTCGTTCAAATCGAAGGTCCGGCAGCAGCAGCTTCATGTGCATGCCGGGAATAAATTCACACAGGGTGAATTCGCCTGGGAGCGCGTTTGGCACAGGCGTGGTTGCCCCCTCCAAGTACGGCCCCCCATATGCTCTCTCTCACTCGGATGCCGCTGTCGCTGCGCGTGCTGCCATGGTTGTTGCTTGCAATGCCGGCGGCTGCCGCTGCCCAGCACAAGCCAGGTGACGTCGTCATCGAGCGTGTCGCCATCAAGACGGAGTCGGGCTCCACCGGGGTCTACGAGGTCGGCACGCTGTTCGTGCCCGAGAACCGAACAAGACCCGGGAGCCGCCTCATCGGCGTTGGTTTTGCCCGCATCAAGGCGCCCCATCCCACTGGAGCGCCTCCGGTGTTCTGGCTGCCAGGAGGTCCCGGCCTGAGCGTGCTCGGCGCATTCATTGACGGCGACGCGGCCACCCGAACACAAGGTCGCCTGCAGCACTGGTTGAGCTTCGGCGCGGTGGGCGACCTGGTCGTGATCGAACAGCGCGGCTATACGCGCCGCGGAGAAATGCTCGAAGTGCTGAGCGAAGCCCTGCCCCTGGAACAACCCGGTTCGGTGCGCATGGAGACATTGGCCATGCGCGCACTGGCCAGAAAAGCCATTGCGGAGAACCCCGAAAAGGACCTGTCCGGTTATGACATCACCGAGTTCGCCGCCGACGTGGATGACCTGCGCCGCGCGCTCGGCTACAAGAAAATCAGCTTGTTCGGCGGCAGCTTTGGCTCGCAATGGAGTTTGGCGGTGATGCGGCTCCACCCCGAGAGTATCGCGCGTGCCGTGCTTGCGTGTGTGGAGCCATTGAATAACGGCTATGACATGCCATCGCACGTGTTCGCGGCACTGCAGCGAATCGCCTACGACGCCGACCGCGATGCGGGGCTCGCGCCCTATCTGCCATCGGGCGGAATGATGGAGGCGGTCCGAGCCCTCCGTCAGCGCTTCGCGGCAGCACCGGTCCGAGTCCAGGTCCGCGACGGCGCCGGCCAGATGCGGGCCGTCGTGTTGGGAGCGGAAGACCTTCAACTGGCATTGACTTCACATACGGCGGAGGGCGAGCAATGGCCGGCCTTCATCCTGTCGCTCTATCATGGGCATTACGAGGCCTGGGCGCGCGAGGTCATCGAGCAGCGTCAGGCGGGCAAGACGAAGCTGATTGGCCCCCTGGCCGACAGCAGCCTGGGCACCACCGCCGCGCGTGAGCATCAGCTGCGGACCGACCCGGCCGTCGAGTGGCTGGGGACCTGGAACTTCGAGTCGAACATCGCCTCCGCGTCCGATTGGCCCACCCGAGACATGGGCGACGCATTGAGGGTGCCGGTCGGGAGTGCGATTCCGGTCGTGTTCGTGAGCGGCGACTGGGATACCTCGACGCCTGTCGAGAACACCCTCGGCCTGCTGCCGTATTTTCCGAACGGCCACGCCATCCTCGTCCACCGAGCCGGCCACGATGGCGCGTTCTACCAACTCCGCGAGGAACCGGCCGTGAGGAAGGCGCTCTACGAGTTCCTCAAGACGGGCAAGCGGGTCGGCCTCCCGGTCGAGGTGACACTGCCAGTCCCCAGGTTCGCCTTGCCGTCGTTCGCGCCACCCGCGCGCGGCGAGCCATCCGGACGCGCGGGCCAGTAGCATGTCTGGGTGATGTATTACCCATGAGTGCGGGGTGCCACCCGGCTGGGGTCGCGGACTTGAAGTCTCCCATTGGCGGTGACAAGGATGCGCGTCGCCGCTCCGTGAGGGATGGAAAGGCTTCCACCTTCGCGTGAGCTGGCGACCACGCCCTGCCATGACAACGATCTTCCTGTCATGGCAGGGCTTCGCTTCAAGGGGGCAATCCATGACGCGTTCCTTCGCATCCACCTTCTCATCCATCGTGTTGCTGCTCACCAGCGCGGCCTGCGGCCCCGGCCCGTCCGACGACGCGGCGCCGACGGGGCCCTCCTCCGCCATCGAGGTGGGCACCGAGCGCCAGGCACTCGCCAGCTGGAGCTCCGCCGCTCCGATGTCCACGGCCCGCTTCGACCACAGCGCCACCGTCCTGCCGTCGGGCAAGGTGCTGGTGGCCGGCGGCGACCCGGGCACGAGCACCTACCTTGCCAGCGCGGCGCTCTATAACCCGGCCACCAACACCTGGGCCTCCACGGGGAGCATGACGCAGGCCCGCTCGGCTCACGTCGCCGTCCTGCTGTCGTCGGGCAAGGTGCTCGTCATCGGCGGCACCTTCGGCAGCACCACCACCGCGGAGCTGTACGACCCGGCCACGGGGACGTGGACCGCCACCGGCAGCCTCGCCACGGTCCGCACCAACTTCACCGCGACCCTGCTGTCCTCGGGACAGGTCCTCGTCACGGGCGGTCGTGGCAATGGTGGCGTCTACCTGACCAGCTGCGAGCTGTACGACCCGGCCACGGGCACCTGGTCCACCACGGGCAGCCTCGCCGCGGGCCGCATGGACCACTCCGCCGTGCTGCTCGCCAACGGGCAGGTGCTCGTCAGCGGCGGCCTCTACATGGTCTTCACCTCCCTGTACCGGCTCGACAGCGCGGAGCTGTACGACCCGGCCACGGGCACCTGGTCCACGACGGGAAGCCTCGCCACGGGGCGCAGCGAGCACCTGTCGCTCCTGCTGCCCTCGGGCGATGCGCTGATCATCGGTGGACTGGCCGGCAGCGGCAGGCTCACCAGCTACTACTCGGTCTCCGCGGCCGAGTCGTTCAGCGCGGGCACGATGTCGTCCGCGGGCACGATGAGCAGCCCGCGCCACGGCCACGCCGCCGCCGTCCTGCCTTCGGGCGCCGTCCTGGTGGCGGGGGGCCTGAACAAGATTGGCGGCAGCAGCACGACGCAATACCTGTCCAGCGCGAGCCTGTACGACCCTGCCACCGGCACCTGGAGCGCCACGGCCAGCATGCTGGCGGTGCGCAACCACTTCACGCTCAGCCCCCTGTCGTCGGGCAAGGTGCTGGCGGTGGGCGGCACCAACAGCTCGGGCCTGGGGCTCGCCTCCACGGAGCTCTACACCCCGTGACCTGAGTGCCCCGGGGCCCCGCTCGCATGCGGGAGCCCCGAGGCACGGGGGTCTGCTTCTTGAGCTTGAGCCCCTTTGATTCTGGCTGGCACGCCAGACGCTGCCAGCCGGCCGGTCGTTCCCTGGATTGCACTGCTTCCATGGGCGGCCCCGCTGTTCAAGACCATTGAGCTGGGGCCCGGTGGAGTGAAGCTCGAGACGCGGCTGCGAAAGGTCCAGGAGCATCTGCACCGCGAGACGCAACGGGTGGAGGAGCTCGCCAATCGCGTCGAGCGCGTCGAAGGCGTCGTGTTCTCCGGGCGGGTGACGCCCCATCTCGCGAATGAGCTCTCGAAGGCGCCGCACTCCTTCAGTGTTGTTCGACGCTGTCGCCGGGAGCCGCTTCGACAGCGAGCCGTTGCGCGCGCTTGAGTCGGGGCTCAGCGACTATTTCGTGTGCAGCCATGGCGGCAACCCGCGGCTTGGGCATCGGAGCGGAGCGGTGTGGTCGGCCCGGGAAGGACCCGACCATCCGTACATCCGGGCCTTGGACCACCGCCGTGGCTTCAACGAGTTGGCGTCGGACGCGACCCATTGGGACATTGGCGAAGTCTGGGGGGCTGCGTTCTGGGAGCTGCGTGTATTGCTGGGGCAGAGCACCGTGGATCGGGCCCTCGCCGCGGCCTGGCAGGGGCTCGGCGACGCGGCGCCGACACCTGACTCACGAGGGGAAGACTGACAAGCGCGCAGTGTTGAGCGTGGTCGGTCCGTTCCAGTGGGCCACCCAGCAGGCGTGGTGTTGAGCCACAAGCCGTCACGCTGCCCCAGAAGCCCATGCCCCTGCTGCCCTTGCAGGCCCCCGTCCCTCCTATACGCCCCCCCTCACGGGCGAACAGATGACAACCATGTAATTTTCAAGAATTACACGAATAACCACTTTCAAAGCAACTCATTCACGGGGCGCGAGAAAACCTTGTCGACACATCCTCCCCCGCTGTTTCCCTCTCCCCTGGAGCGAGATGCGAAAGCAATTCCTGACACTCACAGTGATGACGCTTGCGGCCACCAGTGCCCTGGCAGCGGACCGCCTGAATCCGGCGGATCTGCGCCGTGTCACCAAGGCGCGTGAGTCCCTGGTCCCCGCCGTCGCGAAGGAGTTCGGCCCCAAGGCCCGGTTCATCCACCTCTTCGGCCAGGGCCAGGGAATGCTGGCGGGCGTCGTCGCGGAGATTCCCGCGGAGCCGCTGGGCACGGACGAGCTGCCACTCCTGGCCATCGTCCGGTACGACGAATCCACCGGCGCGGTGCGCGTGGTGGCCCGCGAGTTCAAGTACCGCGAAGCCCGCTCAGTCGGGACGGACGTGGCGCTGCTGGAAGGTGACGGCACCCTGCGCGTGCGCGACGCCCATGGCCAGGACCGGCTGCTCGCGCGGGGCGTGGGCGGGGACCTGTTCCCCACGGCGAAGGGAGACGCGCTGGTGGCCACGCTGCTGATGAATAGCGAGGGGCCGCATGAAACCGCCGTGGGCCTCATCGACCTCCAGGGCCGCGTGAAGGTCCTGGCGGATGGCCCTGGCGTGGACGCGACGCCCAGCATCTCCCCCGATGGCAGGACCGTGGTGTTCGTGTCCGGCCGGACCAGCGTGGCGTCGTTCTACGTGACGAACGTGGAGGGCGCACCAGCCCGGCAGCTCACCAACGTCGGCCTGGAGAACTGGATGCTGTTCGGAGGCCCACCCAAGGAGTTCGTGCCCCCACCCGTCTCCACCCACCACATGGAGTGGCTGAACGAGGACGTGCTTCGCTACAACGCCGGCGGCGGTGCGTTCTGGAAGCTCAATGTGCGCACCGGCCACGCGGCTCCGGATGTGGGAGGTGAGCCGTGAAGTCCCTGACCCTTGCGCTGGCCTTCGCGCTGCTGGCCTTCCCGGCGGTGTCCTCCGCCCAGACGATGTTCCGCTTCCCCGCCTCACAGCTCGCGGACCAGTGCGGCAACGGCGGCTGCGTGGTGAGCGCGTACAAGGACTATGGCGGCCGGGACTACGCCTGCGGCGGCGTGCGCTACAGCGGCCACACGGGCATCGACTACGCGCTGGTCGGCGGGTTCAGCAAGATGGACTACGGCGTCTGGGCCATGAACGCCGCCCGGGGCTACGTCGAGGCGTCCGTGGATGGCTATTTCGACCGGTGCAACTACTGGGACCAGGCCAACCCCTACGCCGCCTGCGGCCTCTACACGGCCAACTACATCATCATGCGACACCCGGACAACACGCAGACCAAGTACTGGCACCTGAAGGCATACACCCAGCAGTTCGCGCGGGGCACGACCCTCGCCTGCGGAAACTGGATCGCCCGGGTGGGCTCGTCCGGCGCCTCCACCGGCCCGCACCTGCACTTCGAGTACTGGGTCCCCGGCTACGGCACGGATGACCCCTATGCGGGCTCCTGCGGAACGCCCTACACGCGGTGGACCGCCCAGGGCGCCTACCGCGGCCTCCCCGGCATCACCTGCCAGTAACCCGCCACCGCCAGCCCCTCGGAAAGCCTTCCCGGGTCCAGCGGGTATACACTGTATACCCGCTGGACCCGACAGGAGGAGCACCGCATGGGCGACCGATGGCTGCTGCGTGGGGCGGAGATCATCACCTGCGATCCCGAACAGGCGGACCTGCCGCGAGGTGACGTCCTGGTGGAGGACGGGCGCATCCTCGCGATGGGTCCCCAGTTGCATGGCGGGGACTGTCGCGTCGTCGACCTGCGCGGGAAGCTGCTTCTGCCCGGCCTCATCGATGCGCACCGGCACACGTGGCAGACGCCGCTGCGCGCCCTAGGGGCGGACTGGACGGTGATGGACTACCTGGCGGCGGTGCGCGTGAAGCTGTCGCCCGCGTTCCAGCCAGAAGACCTGCATGCCGCCAACCTGGCCGGGGCGCTGGAGGCCCTGGACGCGGGCATCACCACGCTCGTGGACTATTCGCACTGCGTGGAGTCCCCCGCGCACGCGGACGCCGCGCTCACGGCGCTGGAGGACTCCGGCATCCGGGCCCTCTTCGCCTACGGCTACGCGGCGGGTCCCCAGGAGAGCACCGCCCTGCCGACCCCCGCGAGCCGGAGGCAGGACGCCCGACGCCTGCGCTCCACCCGGCTGGCCTCCGACAGCGGGCTGGTCCGCATGGGCGTCGCGCTGACGGAGATGCAGGTTCCCTGGGAGCAGAGCCGGGCGGAAATCCTCTCCGCGCGCGAGCTGGGCGTCCCCATCACCGCCCACTGCTCCGCGTGGCCCGTGTCGGGCCCGAGCGAAGTGCGGCGGATGGCGGACGAAGGCCTGCTCGGTCCGGACGTGCTCTTCGTCCACTGCACGTGGAGCTCCGACGAGGACCTGCGGCGCATCGCCGACAGCGGCGGTGCCGTCGCGGTGACACCGGAGACGGAGCTTCAGATGGGCATGGGCTTCCCCGTCACCGGACGCGCGCTGCGCGCGGGGGTCCGGACGACGCTCGGCTGCGACGTCGTCTCCAGCAACGGCGGGGACCTGTTCACCGCGATGCGGCTGGCCCTCCAGGTGGAGCGGGCCCGGGCCCATGAGAAGGACGGGCTGTCCCGGGTCCTCGCGCTCAAGGCCGCTCGCATGCTGCCGATGGTGACGCTCGATGCCGCGGAGGCCCTGGGGCTGGGACGCGTGACGGGCTCGCTGCGGCCGGGCAAGGACGCGGACCTCATCGTCCTCTCCGCAGATGCGCTGAACCTGACGCCACTCAACCGTCCCCGCGACGCGGTGGTGCTCCAGGCGCATGTGGGCAACGTCGAATCGGTGATGGTGCGCGGACGGTGGGCGAAGTTCCAGGGCGCCCTGGTGGACGTGGACCTGGCCACGGTCCGGCGCCGGGTCATCGAGGCCCGCGACGCGGTGCTCGCCCGGGCAGGAGGACCGGACGCACTCCTGGGCGAACGGGCGGACCTCTCCGCGCACTGGGACATGGGAGGCGCTGGCGGCACGAAGGACGCGTGACGCGACGCCCACTCAGCGCAGGCGACAGCGGGGGCGCTTTCGCGAGGGGCCCTGCCGTGCGTCGATGCGCCGCTGGATGCCCTCCAGCATGAAGCCGAGGCTCTGCTCGAACTCCCGCTCCACGTCGGTGGCCCGCATGTGCGGCACGCTGTGGGCAAGCCCCGGGTAGTCCCTGGCGGGAAGCGACTGGGCAGCCGCGAAGAACCGCTCGAACGGCGGCGGCGTCCCCGGTGCCCCCACGTCCCACGGCTCCTGCCGGCGGATGGCTCCGGCCAGCCAGGAGAAGAACGTGTTGTGCAGCGCCCCCGCCTCCTTCCACGGGATGCCAGCGGCGTGAAGTCCGCTCACGGTCCGGTCGAGGATGACGAGCGCCGTGTGGACGACAGGGCCTTGCTCCAGCAGGAACTCCATCAGCCCCGGGTGTGCCAGCCCCACGGCGCGCAGACGGCCCGCGAGCAGCCGGAGCCACGCCACCGGATCCTGTTGCTCCGAGGGCAACACCAGGGTCTGGAGGATGGCCTCGGCGCACAGGAGCACGAGCGCATCCCGGTTCGCGACGTGCTTGTAGAGCGCCATGGGCGTGACCCGGAGCCGTTCGGCCAGCGTCCGCATGGAGAGCTGTCGCAATCCCTGTTCCCGGACGAGCGCGACGGCGGTCTGGACCACGGTGTCTCGCGACAGTTGGGGCCGACGCCCACGTACTCCTCGAGGACTGCCCGCTCTGGAGGTCATGCGCTGGAGCATATCCCGTCCATCAGAAGCGACGGTGATTCACAAACACAGCCACTCCTCAGAGCCTGCATCCATCAAGTGCGTCAGGCTTTGCGCCAGACTGTGGCTTGTCGCGTCCTGGAATGCGCGGACCACACAGCCCCATCCGAGGAGTAATCGGACGCAACGCATTCCGTCGAACGGGATCCAGGAGCTGGCGATGAGCACCGAGTGGGGTCAGTGGGGCATGCGGCGGTAGCCCGAGGAGCGCGCCGTCACTCACCTCCCGAGTTCGGCCGCGAGCAGGTCGAACACCCGTCGGATTCGCTTGCTGGTGTTCAGCTCGCGGTGGGTCGTCAGCCAGATGGGAAGGACCCACGGGGCGAGGCTGGGGAGGGCCCGCCGGACCAGCGGCTCGGCATCTCCCACGCGCTCGGGAGCGACGCCCACGCCGATGCCCTGCTTGACCATCTCCCAGTGCACGAGGTGGTTTCCCGCCAGCACCGGGAAGTTCCGTCGCGTCAGGCTCAAGCCCAGCCCGTTCAGCCCGTCGAGCATGGCGTCGGTCCCGCCAAATCCGATGAAGTCCGCGCGGCTCAGTGCCTTCGGCGTACGTGGGTTGCCAATGCGCGCCAGGTAGCGGGTCGCCGCATACAGCCGCATCGGGTCGTCCCTGAGCCTGGTGGCGATGAGGTCGGGCTGGGTGGGGCGGAAATTCCGGATCGCGATATCCGCCTCCCGCCGGCGCAGATCGACTGCGGTGTTGGTTGCGATGAGTTCGATGTCGATGCCCGGCGCCTCGCGCCGAAGCTTCTCCACGAGGGCCGGCAACAGGAACGCCGAGTAGATCTCGTTGGCCGTGATGCGGACCAGCCCGGTGACGCTCTGCGATTGTCCGCCGGCCGCAAGCGAGACACGCCCCGCGGCGTCGCCCATGGCTCGAACGTGGTCGAGCAGCTCGCGCCCGCTCGGCGTCAGCGTAAGGCTCCGCCCCACGCGCTCGAACAGCACCACGCCCAGCTCATCCTCGAGCGCGCTCACCTGACGCCCGAGTGTCGGCTGCGCCATGCCAAGCGCACGCGCCGCTGCCGTGAGCGAGCCCTCTTCCGCGGTGACCAGGAAGGCCCGCGCCCGATTCCAATCGAAATTGACCGTCCGCCAGTCCATGCATTTTCGCATATCAAGTGAACGAACCCAGTCAATTCCGTCGGTGGTCGCGGAGGGCTATTTGTTCGCACGGGATGAGGCGTGGCCGTCGTCACGCGCGTTGCCCATCGTTCCGACACCGACAGGAGAAGAGCCTCCATGACCACCACCACCAAGGCCAGGCGGCTCGTGCCCGCTGCACTGGTCGCGCTCTCGCTCGTGCCCATCCTGGCCGGCGCCGCCCGTCTGGCCGAGCTGGCGGGCGGCGCCGAACTCACGCCGCACAACGCGCGGTTCTTCGCATCGCCCCTACCGGTGGTGCTGCACGTCCTCAGCGCCAGCGTGTATTGCGTCCTGGGTGCCTGCCAATTCGCCCCGGACTTTCGCCGTCGGCGGCCCGGCTGGCACCGCGTCGCCGGGCGGCTCCTGGTCGCGTGCGGCCTCTTGGCTGGGCTCTCGGGCTTGTGGATGACGCTGTTCTATCCCCGCGCCGAAGGCGACGGTGTGCTCCTCGACGGCCTGCGGCTCCTGTTCGGCGCGGCGATGGTCCTTTCCCTCGTCCTGGGGCTGGCCGCGATCCTGCGGCGGGACGTCGGCCGCCACCGGGCCTGGTCGATTCGAGGCTACGCCATCGGTCTGGGCGCGGGCACGCAGGTGCTGGTCTCCGTGCCCTGGTTCCTCATCGTCGGCACGCCCGGCGAACTCGCCAGAGCGCTGCTGTTGGGCGCCGGCTGGGTCATCAACCTCGCCGTGGCCGAGCGGGTCATTCGTCGACAAACCGCCTCGCCGGTTCGCGCTGCCCAGATGCGCGAGGGGCTGCTCGAGGTACGCGCCAGCGTCGGGAACGCCTCACGCCCGCTGTAGTTTGAGTCGTGCTCCTCGGGCGCGGTCGAGCTGTGGGCCCTCGTGGGCTCCGGGCTCAGGCACTCTCCCTCGACGGGGTTCCCGTCCCTCCGATACGCCATGCATCGATTGCAGGGTCGGGAACTCCTGGAGATGCCCTCTTCCGGGCGCAGGGAGTCCCCATGCGCAATCCTTCGAAATCCATTGCAGTCGTGGCTGTCCTTCTCGTGGACCTGCTCCTGGGGGGCCCCGCCGCCGCGCATGATTCGCTGCGCGAGCGGATTGAGGCCTTCGTGCGCGCGGAGCAGAGGCGACAGAGCGTGCCCGGTCTCGCAGTGGGCGTCGTGAGTCACGGGCGGGTCGTGCTGGCGAAAGGGTACGGCTTCGCGAACCTGGAGCACCAGGTCCCCGTGGAGACGGACACCCTCTTCCAGTCCGGCTCCGTGGGGAAGATGTTCACCGCGATGACGGTGATGCTCCAGGTGGAGTCCGGCAGGTTGGCGTTGTCCGACAGCATCACGAAGTACTTCCCCGACGCGCCCGCGACATGGCGGCCCATCACGTTGCGCCACCTGCTGACGCATACCTCTGGCGTCGGCGACATCTACGACGTGCTCGACCCGCGACAGGACTACACGGACGCGGACTACCGGCAACTCGCCTATGGGCGGCCCCTCCAGTTCCCCGCCGGCCTGCGCTGGAGCTATAGCAACACCGGCTACGTCCTGCTGGGCGTCCTGGTGAACCAGGTCGCGGGCACCTCCTACGTCAACGTCCTGGGGTCGCAGGTCTTCCGGCCCGCGCACATGAAGACCGCGCGAGGCATCAGCGAGGAGGACGTCATCCTGAACCGTGCGTCCGGCTACAGCGTCGTCAACGGCGTGGTCAAGAATCAGGTGTGGGTTTCGCCGTCGTTGAATCGCAACGCGGACGGTTCGCTCTATTTCTCCTTGAAGGACGTGCTGGCCTGGGACGCCGCCGTGGACCAGCGCGCCATCCTGGGCCGCGGAAGCTGGCAGCAGATCCTGACGCCCGTGAAGCTCAACAGCGGGGCCTCCTATCCGTATGGCTTTGGCTGGACGATCAAGGAGCGCGCGGGCAAGCCTCAGCATCAGCACGCTGGTAGCTGGCAGGGCTTCGTCAGCGTCTACTCCCGTTTCCTCGGGGACGAGCTGTCCATCGTGGTGTTGATGAATTCCAACACCGCGAACCCCACGACATTCGTGGATGGGATCGCGGCCATCGTGAACCCGGCGCTCGCGGTGCCTCCCCTGGCGCCCATTCCCGACGGAGAGCCGGCGATGACGGCGCGGTTCAGGGCGATACTCGAACAGCTCCGGAACGGGACACTGGATCCGGCGGATTTCGCGTACATCCCGAGCTGGTTCTTCCCGGAAGAAGTGCCGTACTACCAGGACCTGTTGCAGGACCTGGGGCCTGCGGGGCCGCTCGTCCTGGCGAAGCGCGAAGTGCTGGGCGATGACCGCGTCTACACGTACCTCGTGAAGTTCGGGGCCGCGACCTGGCGCTACAAGGTGGGCATCATCCCGGATGGCCGCGTGACCGGCCTTGGCCTGCAGAAGGACTGACACCGGGTCCCCACGGGCGCATGATGTTCCCTGGAGGTCACACGTGAGGCGCAGGTGGCGACAAAGGGCGTTCGCGCAGGTGGCGATGGCGGTGCTGGCGGCAGGTTGCGGCGCATCGAATGGTTCAGAGCCTCCTCGCGACTGCGTTCCCTCCGGCGGTGCCACGGGCGCCCCCGGAACCATCGAGGAGGCGGTGGCACTCATCAACTCCCTGCCCCGCCCCACTTCCGTGGCCTGCCTCGTGGAGAGTCTGGACTGCCCCCTGCGGGTGAGTGCCACGGAGAGCGACTTCAGCGCGCAACCCGCGCATGGCCGGCGCAGCCCTCGCATCTTCCTGTTCTCGGGGCCCCTCATCCTCTCGGTCGTCCCCGACGGCCCGGGAGCGGAGGTCGTCGAGTTCAGCCAGCTCGACGCCTCCGGCCGCTCCATCAAGGGAGAACTGGCCTTCCCCATTGAAGCCGAGGTGCCCCCCGAGGCGCCCTACACGAAGGTCATGTTCCAGCCCGACCTCACCGTCTGCGCGTTCTGTCACGCGGACGAGAAGCCCGCATATCGCGTGGGTAACGCGTGGGCCTACTCCTCCCAGGCGCTGCGCCCGGTGGACTCCTCGCTCGTCCCGATCGAAGAGCTCCGGAAGGAAGCCTCCACCTGCGACGCCTCCGTCGAACCCGAGCGCTGCCGACTCCTTCAGGAGCTCTTCGAGCACGGCATGCCACGCGCTCACGCCTTTCCCTCGTCACTCCCGACCTTCCCCTGATTCATGCCTCGACGGAGGCGCCGCCCGCGGGTCGGGAGCTCGTCTTCACCTTCCGCCGGGCCGGAGCACGAACGCTGGGAAGGGCGCGATTTCACGGGGCAGAGCCGCTGAGGCGGGCGTGTTAGCGTTCCGCGCGATGAGCGGGCAAAAAGGGACGATTGTCGAACTCAACCCCATCGACGCCCTCGGGTGGATCGAGCTCGACGAAGGCGGTCGGGTGCGCTTCGGCGGCACCGCGCTCAAGAGCTTCGCCGTGAGCCCCTCGGTCGGCACCCGGGTCGAGGTGCACGGCACCGCGCCGGGCTACAAGGGCGTGCCCAAGGCGGTGATGGTGACGCCGCTCGTCGTCGCGCCCGCGGCCACCGAGGAGCCCAAGGCCGAGCCGAGCCGCGCGAAGAAGAAGACCCCATGGCCGACCTTCGTGCGCGAGCACCCGCGCTGGAGCGACGTCGCCGAGACCTGCGTGCCCTGCGCGCGCAAGGCGCCTCGCCCCGAACTCCCCGAGCACCCGCTGTTCGCGCCCTGGCGCCGCGAGCTCTGCGAGACCGCGCCAACCTGCGTTGATTTGAAGGTGCCGCATTACCTGAAGCCCGAGAGCTTCGAGCCCGGCCCCGGCGATTGCTTCGCGCACGGCCCCGTCGCCTGGCTCGACGAGCCGCGCTGGCCGAGCTGCGGCGTCTGCGCTCGCCCGCTGGAGATGTGCGTCCAGATCGCGCCGGCCGTGCTCGCGGACTTCCTCCCCGGCGGCCGCGGCCTCGCCGCGCTCTTCTGCTTTCACTGCGGCATCGAGAAGACCCGCGATCCGCGCGTCGCGTACGTGCGCCTGGTGGAGCCGAGGCACCGCGTGACCGCCCCCGAGGCGTGGAAATCGACGTCGAATCGCTTGCGGCGCGAGAGCCAGCGGGTGACGCCGGCCTCACCGGCAACCGAGCTACCGCCGGCGAACTGGTACCGCTGTCGCTTGGAGATCACGCCGGAGACCGCGTCGAGCGCGCTCTTCGGCTTCGATACGCTCGAGCTCGACGGGCCGTTCCCCGAGGGCTTTGATCCGGATCGGCTCGAGGAGGTCGACGTGGAGTACGACGACTGGCTCGCGCAGCAGCGCGGCGGCGCGCGCTGGGGCGGAGCTCGCCTCGGCGGCGTGGCGGGCTGGGAACTGGCCGACGCGACGCCGAGCTGCGCCCACGGCGAGATGCTGCACCTGCTCGACTACGCGGGCGGGCAGTTCCTCGAAGGGGCGCTGCACGTGTTCTCGTGCCGCGAGCGGGTCTGCGAGCTGGCGTTCGTCGCGGAGTTCTGAGGCGCCTGCGCTCGAACGTCACTTGCTCCCTCAAGCGGGGGCGGAGCCGGGGCTGGAGGAGGAGAGCCCGGCTCAGGCTGCGACGGTGGAGTCGATGATGGAGCGCACGCCGCGATTGGATTGGGCGGGACTGCTGCGCCGGACGTTCGCGCTGGAGGTCTTCGCCTGCTCTCGGTGTGGAGGCCGCAGGAGGGTGCTGGCATCCCTGACGGCCCCCGGCCTGACGGAGGCGGTCTTCGACCCCTCGCGAAGCATCATTCGCGCGAAGTCGGACGTGCCGTCGTCAAAGGTCAACACAATCGGCTTCGCCGGGGCCGGCGTCTGCAGAATCATGACGCTGTAGTACTCGTCCAGCGGCAGCGTCGTGAAACCGTTGCTCGCCAGGTACGCCTTCTGCTCCTTGAACTTCGTCACGGACAGCTGGTAGCGGCCGCTCGGGTCGGTGGAGACGACGTGGTAGCACAGCACGGGAATCGAGATGCGGGTCGCGGACGCGTCAGCCGGCGCGGACCGGCTCACGGCAGCGGGGGGCCTCCGATGGCAGCAGGAGGCCCAGGGCCACCACCAGCGTGATGATGAGGTCCTTCATGTTGGCTCTTTCATGGATGGCGATACAAATGAAACCAGCCGCCAGCAGCCGGCACGCAGCCTGCTGGCGGCTGAAGTCAGGTCATGACTACAGCATGCCCCGGGAGTCAAGGGTGCTTGCGGGCGCGGGACTGGAACGCTCAGTGCCCAGGCGAATTGCTGTCGAGGCCCTTTCGTATCTGCTCGACCGCGTCGCGCACCTCATCGAAGCGATAGAGATTCTCCTGCTGAAGGGGCCCGATGGGACGGTCTATCAACACGAACCGGTCGTCGTCCCCGCTGAGCCAGAACAGATGCGCATGAGCGAACGGGATGCTCAGCAGGCGCGCTGAATAGTCACCGCTGACTTTGGCGTCTATCCAGTCGATCGCCGCGTCAATCTTCTCCACCACCGGGAGTGCCCCGATGGCATCGAGCGACAGACCGTCGCCGATGATGCTCGAGCGGGCGAAACCGGCGGCGCGGCCATCAAAGAAGATCTGATGCCAGTAGCCGAGCTGGGTGAACGCCTTCTCGGGCGAGGTGGCCGCGCCGAAATCGTGGCGGAGCGTCCAGACGGAGAAGCTCTCTCCGAGGGATACCGCCTTGGCGGCACGCAGGTCGGGCCGCGTGGAGTACAGCATCTCGAGGTGACGGGTCACAACCGAGGCCGCGGCGTCCGCGTACCTGCTCGGAATTGCATGTGCTTGAATCATGAGTCACTCCCAGACAGACCAGGTTGTATACCAGTAACCCTGCCCGTACGCGGCCATCAGGTTCGCGTAGGTGCTCCAGAAACTGCCGGCGAAGCCGGGGTCATTCACCAGCACCCAGATGGAGTTGTCGTCCGCGACGAGCCACCCGATGACCAGCACGACATGCGCGCCTCCAACCGCCCAGTTGAGCTGTGCTTCGAGCACCCGATTGTGGTTGATGTTCTGCTGGACGCCGACAAACGTGGCTGGCCCGCCGAGCGGGGCGAAGTTGTTGACGCCGAAATGGTTGTAGATGCCAGCATACATCGCCGTCGAGATGCTGGTGTTGCACCAGCCCGAGGAAGGATTCGAGCAACAGTCCGTGCGCTGCACGCCGTAGTTGACGATCTCGCACTGCTGCACGGCGGCGGTGTTGTAGTAGGTAAGGACCATCTCGATGCATGCAGCCCAGCACCACATCGACTGCTGCTGTGTATATGCCGGCACTGGCAGCGTGGCGGTCGTCACCTGAGGCATATCAATGACTGTCATTTTTTCTGCAACTCGAAGCGGCATGACACCTCCCTTTTCTTGCGTTGACACAACCAGTGCTGACCCCAGGGGGCTCCCCTGGGGTGAAACATCTCATGGGCTGTCTTTCTGTTTTCGGGCAGGGGACAGCAGGGCGCCGTCAGTGCTTGCTCTCGAAGGCACTGACGACAGCCACCTGGGTGGCCCCCACCTGGAACAGCAGCCTGTCACTCCTGCCCTTCCCCCTCGTGCCGCTCGGGTAGATCTCGATCAGGTCCTCACTGGTCTTCCACTTCTGGACCTTGGGCACATGCTGCGACAGGAGGCCCAACCACTGGGACATGGGGTCGTTGGAGATCTCCGTCTCCCAGCAGAGGTTGCTGATCAGCTGCAGGACCTCCATGGCCTTTTCCTGCTCCTGGAGCTGGGCGTTGATCTCTTCCGAGATTTTCTTCTCGTCCGTGACGTTCGTGTAACAGGGCATAGGCCTCTCCTGATGAGCGTGTTGAGACTTGCTTGAGCTGTCTTCCAGGGTGCTGAATCCTTGTCAGACACTCAGGACAGCAACTTCAGGGGCACACCCACTCCACGGTGGCCTCCGCCCGGGTCGTCCTGTGTCCCCGGGCATTCTCGATCCACAGCAAAAGCTCGCACAGCCGTCGTCCGCCCTCCGTGCGCCGCGGGCCGACCTGTCCCTGGCACGTCAGCGGCTCGCCCACCGTGTCGGCTGCCGTGTAGAGACAGCAGAGCCGTACGAGCCTGCCGTGCGGGCCCAGCCACTCCGTCACGAAGCGGCCCAGGCGGGCGTGCTTGTACCGGCCTGGCACGATGATCCGTCCCAGCTCGCGGCTCTCGACCGCGTCTGGCTCCAGGTGGGCCGGGTTGAAGTCCCCCGAGGCGGCCGCATAGCGGATGATGTCCATCCGGCCGCACGGCAGCCTCGCCGGGGGCAGGGCCTGCCCTTCCTGGAGCGCCTCCCAGGTCTGCGTCACGACAGGCTCCGCGAATAGCGTGTCACCCGGCGCTGGAGCGCGGCCACCCAGCCCGTCCCGTCCACCAGCCTCAGCTCGCGGGTGACCGTCACCCGCGCTCCCTCGCGGTCAGAGCGGATGTCCAGGATGCGCGTGGTGCCCATCAGCGTGTCCCCCGCGAACAGCGGCAGGAGGTGCTCGGTCTCCGTCCCCAGGTCGAGCACCCGCTCCAGCCCGTGCGGGATGGAGGGCTGGCCGAAGCTCGGCTCGCTGAACGTCTCGTCCGAGGCTCCAGGGATGAACACCGGCGTCCCCAGATAGCCAGGCGGTGCCGGGAGCGTCCGGAACCCCCGGGCGTGCGCGGCGTCCTCGTCGTAGTACACCAGGTCCTGGTAGCCCGCGGCCCTCGCGAAGGCGCGGATCCCCATGGCGGTCACCTCGTACCTCCAGGGCAGCGAGGTCAGGCCGATGCAGGCACGCAGGTCCTCCGGCAGGGTCTGCTCCCCGGCTGCCGAAGAGGGCCCGCGCCGGGCCGGCTCGCCCCCCATCATGGCCTCCTCCCGGGCGGAGGCTCGCCTACCGGTAGCGCGTGCGCGTTGGCGGTGCGCAGGATGCGGCGGCCATAGAAGATGGCCCCCAGGATGTGGCGCAGGAACTTGTTCGCCAGGTCCGGGAACCACGGCAGCGGACGCAGCACGTCCACGATGAGGACCGCGCGCGGCTCGGTCGCCTCGTTGTAGACCTCGTGCTCCCAGCTGTCATCGAAGAGGACGCTCTCGCCCTCCTTCCACGTGTAGTACTGCTCCCGCACGCGGAGGCGGGGCGGATTGTGGGCGGGGACCTTCAGGGCCAGGTGGTAGCGCAGGTAGCTGCGCGTGGGGCCCTCGTGGGCGGGGATGGACTTGCCCCCATCCAGGATGGAGAAGAACGCCTGGCTCAGGTTGGGAATGGTGTCCAGCACCGCGCACGTCTTCGGACAGCGTGCGCGGTTGGCCTTCGGGCGTCCGCTGTAACTGTAGAGCATGAAGACATTCCAGCTCTTGTCCCGCTGGTACCGGCCCGAGGCGCGGATGAGATCACTGTCAATCTCATGGTAGCGGGGCATCTGCTGCTGATAGGGCATGAGCGCGAGCAGCTCCGCGCGGATGTCCTCGTAGGCCTGGTCCAGCCTCCGCAGCTCGGGGAAGACCTGGTCGATGTCGAAGAAGGCGGGCCGCCGCAGGCCGCCGGTGTACCGGTCGAAGAAGCCATTCCACATCATCGACAGGTTGTAGAGCGCCAGACGGTCCCTCCACCGCCGCAGCGTGCGCCGCAGGGCCTTCATGGCGCGCCCCCCCCATCACCCAGGCCCGCCTGGGCAGGGGGTGCCGCGTAGCGGAAGGCCAGCACGGCGTTCAGCCCACCAAAGGCAAACGAGTTGGACAGCGCGTGGCGCACCTGGACCTGGCGGGACGTGTTGGGGATGAAGTCCAGATCGCACCCTTCCGCGGGCTCTCCGAAGTTGGCCGTTGGAGGCAGCACGCCATGGTGAAGGGCCAGGACCGTGGCGACCGCCTCGATACCGCCGACGCCTCCGAAGGCATGCCCGTGCATGGACTTGGTGGAAGAAACCAGCAGGTGGTCGGCTCCCGGGCCGAACACCGACCGGATGGCCTCGCTCTCTGCCCTGTCGTTGGCACGCGTGCCGGTGCCATGCGCGTTGATGTAGCCCACGTCCCGCGCCGTCAGTCCGGCATCCGCCAGTGCCTGCCTCATCGCCTGCGCGGGGCCTTCCACCCGGGGCCGCACCGGGTCTCCCGCATCCGCGGACATGCCGGCGCCAATCAACTCCGCGTACACCCGGGCACCGCGGGCCCGGGCATGCTCCAGGTCCTCCAACACGAGGATGCCCGCGCCCTCCCCGATGGCCATGCCGGCCTGCCCGTTGGAGAATGGCCGGAAGGACTCCGCAGAGGGAGCCACGACGCCTACCGCCTGGAACGCCTTCGCCACCGAGTAGAGGATGCTCGCCTCGCTGCCGCCGGTGATGGCGCACTGGACCCTGCCGCTGCGCACCAGCCAGAAGGCCTGGGCGATGGCATGGGTCGCCGCCGCGCAGCCCGTCGAAACGGTGAACGCTGGCCCGGTGATTCCGTGCTCCATGCAGATCAACCCCACGGAGGCCTGGCTGTTCGTCTTTGGCACGAGCGCCGGGTCGCACTTCCCGGAGCGCTCCACGAAGAGCTGGATGGCCGCTTCCTCCCGGCTCATCTCTCCGCCGCCGCCCGTCCCGAGCACCACGGCGGTGCCCGAGTTGTCCCCGGCGAGATTCAAGCCCGCGTCCTGGATGGCCTCTTGCGCGGCGATCAGCGCGAACTGCGCGAAGCGGTCCCTCAGCCGCAGCTCGCCCTTGCTGAAATACCGCGCCGGCTCGTAGCCGGTGACCTCGGCGGCCGGGAAGCGCACCGTGTCTCCACACCGCGTCCGCTCCACCAGCCGGACCGCGCTCCTTCCCTCCAGCAGCGCCTTCCAGGACGACCGCACGTCGTGCCCCAGCGCGTTGATGCAACCCAGCCCCGTGACGGCAACCTGTCTCAACCCTGTCGCGTTCTTCATTCCCGTCCTCCCGCGGCCAGGCCGCTCAGCCCGCCTTGCCATCCGAGGACTTCCGTCTGAGCTCCAGCACCAGGTCGCAGAGCTCGCCGATGGTGAGGTAGTCGTCGCGGTAGGAGTCCTTGAGGTTGAGGCCCCACTCTTCATCGACGTCGAAGGTGAGCATCGTCAGGTCCATCGATGTGAACCCCAGCTCCTTCAGGCGGGTGGCGCGCGACAGCTCCACGCCGCCGGCCTCGGGCGCCTTCTCCTGAAGGGCGGCGCTCGCCAGCATCCCGCTCCCGACCTTGGACTTCGTGTCCGGCAGCAGCGCCTTCACCAGCTCGATGACCCGGCCCTCGATCTCCTGCCGCTCGTCTTCGAGCGCCTCGGCGGAGGGCTGCTCTGCCTTCTGATCCTCTTGATCCATGGGTGTGCCTCTGGGGGTTTGGGGGCTCAGGACTGGACGGTGATCTGCAGCTGACTCGTCACCTGCTGGGCGCCCCGGGTCGCCACCAGCACGTAGGTGGTGGTCTGCGTCGGGGTCACCACGGTGGAGCCGTTGCCGTTGGCGTCGACGGTCACCTGGGTGTTGTCCGGCTGCAGGACAATCTGCTGGGCCTGGGTGACGAGAAACGACAGGGTGACGGACGCCCCCGGCGAGACGGTGGTGGCGCTGGCGGCGAAGTACTGGATGGCCAGCGCGTTGTCGTCGCCGAGGAACTGCTGCAGTGGCCCCCCGGGGCCCGTCACCGAGAGCGTCACCAGGTCCCCCTCGCCGTACGCCAGCGAGGCGGTGCCATTCACGAAGTCGTACTCGATCTTCTTCGTCTGGAGGTCCGCGTACCGGAAGTAGAGGATCCTCGCCGGGTTGAACCAGACGGCGAGCTGCTTGGAGGGCTGCGGCTGGTAGCCCACGGTGCTCAGCGTGAACACCACCGGGTTGCTGTTGTCCGTGAGGAACTTGCCGGGGAACAGCACCTTCGAGCCCTGGACCGGCACCTCCCCCGAACCCGCGCTCGGCCTGAGGAACGCCTGGGTGGCGTAGCGCGCGCTCCACTGGAGGCTGACCGACTGGTCGGTGTCGATGGGCGTCACCGGTGACACCGAGAACACGTCGATGATGGGGGGGCTGAGCTGGACGGACACCTGCGTGCTCTGCTGCTGCTTGTCCGGCGTCACCACGCTCACGGTGAAGGTGGTCTGCGGCGTGTTCTGGGCGGGATGCACCGGCGTCTGCTGGGAGTAGAACGGCCCGGGGCCCTCGAGGGGGATGATGACGGGCTGGCCCACTCCGGAGATGACCACCTCCGAGCCTCCGGAGGCCGTCCAGTGGATGGCCGTCGTCTGGTCAAGCCCCACCGTGGGCGGGTCCGCGAAGGCCTGGATGCTCAAGGGCACCGGCTGCTTGAGGAGGCTCAGGGTGGTCTGCGCGTCGTCGCCTCCAATGTCCTCGAGGATCCGGACGACGGGAGCGCCCTGCGAGTTGCTGACCAGGATGTTGGAGAACTGGATCTGCACCGTGCCGCCAGGAGGCAGGCTGCTGCCCTGGAGCGGGTAGATGCGGAACACGAGCGCATCCGGGAGGACGAACTGGGAGCACGCCCATAGCTTGTCGAGCGACTGGCAGGAGACGTTGCTCGCGGCGCCCTGCGTGAACAGGTCACTCGCGCTGTCCCCCATGGGGAACCTGACGTTGATGGTCGTCCCCGAGCCGTCGCCTACCCGGGCATCCGCTCGCGGCGGGATGTAGCCCCGCTCGAGCGCCAGCGCGCTCTGCGAGGGGTTGGTGATGGTGAGCTGCAGGCTGACCGTGTCGCCCATGTAGAGGGTCGTCGGATCGAGGTGGTACTGCAGCTGGGTCGCGCCACTGGTGGCGCGCTGGCGGCTCTTCATGCGTGTCTCCGGAGATGAGGGGAAGGTGACGCGTCAGCGCTTCGGGGGTGGAAGCTGGAAGGCGCCGTTCAGCTTGAGCCAGCCCTGGTTCAGGCTCAGGGGGCGTTGGACGATGCGGGCGACGGGGTCGTCCTCGACGATGGACTCGTCGTCCCGCCAGAGCGTGATGTCCTCGCGGCGGACCCAGGACCACTGGCCACGGACCTCCGCCGGCAGCGGCATGCGCAGCTGCTTGGGGTCGGTCAGCAGCGGTCCGGCCCGGAACGTCACCTCCATCTTCCGGAGCGCCTCGGTGGTCGGACCCGGGCTGAGCGTCAGGCTCTGGACCGGCAGCGCCCCGGAGATGGCGGGGATGCTGCCGCGCGGGGACATCAGGAGGGTCAGGTAGACCACCGTCTTGCCATCCGCCGGGAGCTGGAGCAGCCCGTCCTGGAGCAGATAGGAGCTGCCCGCGTCCGGGCTCGGCCGGGCAGCCAGGGACGCCGCCAGCTTGCGCGCCGCCGAGCGCAGGCCCTCCGGGCTTCCCCGGAGCGAGGCCTGGAGCCTGTCCGTGAGCGCCGAATAGCCATACACCGTGTAGAAGCGGCTGTAGTCGTCGTTGACGAAGAAGCCGACGACGCCGTTCTCGTTGAAGCCCAGGTCGCCAATCCGCACCGGGAAGGGCACGGCGGTAAAGCCCTGCGTCACCTCCTTGCCCGTCGCGGCCAGGCTCTGGTCATAGGCCGGGTTGCCCAGCAGCTGCATGGCCACCGAGGCACGCACCACGGCGAGAGGCCTGCCCACCAGTGCCTCCAGGTTGCCCTCCTCCTGCTGGCCGAGCGGGTCCGTGGCCCACTGCACGGTGTCCATCACGCTCAGCAGCGCCCCCAGCGCATCCACGCCCCCCAGTCCCGCCTTGAGCAGCCCGTCCACCATGGAGGTCACGTGCGCGTTGGGGATGTTGGGAGCGGCCCCCAGGGGGTCCGAGGAGCCCGGCGCCGCGTCCCAGCGCACTCCCGCCCCGGTATCGCGCAGCACCGGCTGGACGGCGCCGAGGTTGTCGCCGCTGGGGCCGAACACCACGAGGCCGCCGTCCAGGTAGTTGGGCAGCACGTAGCCGGCCACCGGGCTCGTCTGGTCGGACGAGTTGGAGCGGATCCGGTCGTCGTCCGCCTGCAGCAGCGCGAAGTCCAGCCTCGTGGGCTGCGCGTAGCGCGGGGGCAGCTGCACGTAGGCCTGGGTGGAGTCCCCAGGGGTGGTCACCGGCTCGGCGCGGATGGGCACGACATTGGTGCCATCCGGAGACGCCGGCAGCCGCTGGCCGTACGCGTCCACCACCCACAGCTTCTTGATGATGAAGTGGCCGGCGCGCAGGGGAGAGAACGGCAGCAGCCACGCGGGCACATCCTTCGACACGTCCCCCACCGCCGCCGCCACCGAGGACTCCGTCACCGGGCCGGTGATCGCCACCTGCCGCATCAGCAGCTGCTGCGTGAAGCCGGTCAGGTCCTGGGTGACGATGTCAAAGCTGCCGAGCTGGCTGATGATGGCGCGCAGCTCGCGCACCTGGTAGTCCGGCAGCTTGTCCAGGTTGGGGCTGGTGTCGACGAAGGTCTCCAGTTGCTGCTGCAGCCCGCGCACGGCTTGTAGGTTCAGCAGCGTCCGGCCCTGGTAGAGCTGCGACGCGGCGGGAATGGAGCCCCCCGTCCACTGGAAGTCGATCTCCCCCAGCTGCCACTGCGAGAGCATGTCCGCCGGAGAGGTGCCCGAGGGGTGCCACTCCACCTGCCAGTCCAGGTAGAGCGGTGTCCACGGCTGGGACCAGGCCTGGAACGAGAGCTGCTGGGGCGGCGTGCCCTGCACGCCCACCGCGTCCGCGAGCGCCTCCAGGTCGAGCGTCGGCTCCAGGGCGGCATTCCAGATCGCCGTCTGCTGCTGGGTGATGAGGGTGGTGACCTGCTCGAGCTGGGAGGCGGTGGGGTTCGAGATGCCGGCCTGCTGGAAGAACAGCGTCGCCAGGAAGCCGGAGGCGGAGGGGTCCAGCAGCAGCAGCTCGGACCACAGGTCCGGCAGCTCCCGCGGCACCTCTCCGGACGTGGTGGGCAGCGTGAGGGCCGCCTGCACCACGGCCGCGGTGACGGCCGCCGTGGAGGAGCCGAAGGTGATCTCCAGCCCGTCCACCCACTGCCCCGTGAAGCGGGTGCCCAGGATGGAGTCCCCGTCGAATGTCCCCGGCCTGGACAGCTTGTCATCCAGCTGCGTCCCCGCCACCAGCACCACCGGGTCCGCCGGCTGCTGATAGCCCGGCAGGTCGAACGGCTGGAGCACCTGTGTGGCATCCAGCGCCTGCTCCAGCTGCGCCTTCGCGGTGTCGCGAGCCGCCTGCGCCTGGGAGATGGCCCCCTGCGTCGCCTGGATGTCCTGGCCCAGCTGCTGGATGAACGCCTGGAGTTGCTTCTTCAGCTTCGGGTCGGCCCCGCCGACGTTCTGCAGCTTGTACCAGGCGGAGAACAGCTCCCACTGCTGGCTGCCCAGGACGCGCCGCTGGACGTCGAGGGTGGACTGGGCGGCATTCAGTGCGGTGAGCAGCTGGGTCAGGGAGTCGTCCAGCCGCATCGACTGGTCCGCCGCGGCCTTGCCCTGGGTGGGGTCCTGCTGGTCCGCCCGGACCACGCGCCAGGCCCCGCCGCCATGGCTCGAGCCGAACTCGTCGCGGTGGATGAGCGTCTCCAGCTTCACCGGGTCCTCGGTGAACTGGAAGATCATGTTCTGCTGGAACGCCTCCAGCAGCCGCTCGGCCTGGGGATCTCCCACCACCTGCGCCAGCCACGCGGAGAGCGCCTCGGAGGGGTTGTTGCCCACCGCCACCTGCACACCGCCGCTGCCGGTGCTGCCCGGGATGTTCTGCGGGTAGAAGTGCCCGCTGCCCTGCCAGCCAATGCCGAACACCGTGCCATGGCACAGCTGCTGCGCGGGCAGCTGCAGCTGCGCGGGGTTGATGCTCGGGCCGCTGATGGGATGCGCCTGCTGCCAGTCCTGCCAGGCGCGCTGCGCGTCCTGCAGCGCCTGTGCGCTGCCATCTCCCACCTGCCAGCCCAACGCCGTCATCAGGCCCTGCCACTCGCTGCCCGTGGACCAGCCCATGGGGCTGTCCTGCGTCGCAGCCAGGAGCGGATCCCCCGAGGTGGGGCTGTACCAGCCACAGACCCTGTAGCTGTAGGTGCCCGGGGCCTGGTCCGAAAGGGCGTCGTGGAAGCCGAAGACGTTGCCGAGGTTGGCGTAGGCGGCGGCGTAGGCGATGTCTCCAGGCCCGATGGACTGGAGGAACGGCTGGGGCGTCCCCGGGTCGCGCCAGGACGAGAAGTCGTAGCGGCTCCCGATGAACTTCACCTTCGAGGAGTCGGTGGGGTCCGGGTAGACATTGGTGCCCTGCGGGGAGGGCCCGAGGAAGTCGCTCTGCAGCACCCAGGCGGTCAGCTGGGGCGTGGCGCCGGGGCGGGCCACGTAGCTGCGCAGCACCGCCCAGCGGTTGGGCACCAGGGGGAAGTCCACATCACCCGAGTCGGTGGTCTGTCCCTGCCGCAGCCCCCACGGCAGCGTCCACATCAGGTGCACCCCCGTGGGCAGGGGGTTGCCCGCGGTGAACGGCTGGGAGCTCGTCGAGCCTCCGCGCTGCAGCTGGCCGTAGTTGACGGAGAGGTCCACCCAGGTCTGGTTCTGGTTGGGGATGCCGATGACCAGGGCATCCAGGGTGATGGGAACGAGGAGCCGGGGACCCGGCCATTGCGAGGGAGGGATGGACGTCATGGCATGCTCTCGTCTGCGGAGGACTGGGACGGCGCGGACACGAAGGGCTGCAGGCCGGCGGCGCGGACCATCTGGATGGCGAACTCCGCGGAGGTGAAGGTGCCGTCCGGGCCCAGCGCGCCCTGGCCCTTCAAGGCCTGCTGCAGCGCGGCCGCGAGCTGGGTGACCTCGAGGACGCCCGGGACGCTCCCCGCGCGCATCGGCACCGGCGTGCTGGGTGAATCCGGGAGCTGCTGGCCCGCGGGGAAGCCCCCGTAGCCGAGCCCGCGCAGGAAGGTGTACGGCTTCGGCGGAGCGTCATCCGTCTCGCGGATGCCGAAGTGGAGCCCCTCCGGCGGCTCCATCAGGTCCACCTCGTCCGGCGCGCCCGAGAAGAGCACCAGCAGCACGTCCGGAGACAGGCGGTCCATGCGGACGATGTCCAGCTTCGTCCGCTCACTTCCCTGCCCCTGGTAGCCGCTCACCTCCAGGCCAGGCCACCCCGAGACCACCGCCGAGCGCAGCAGGAAGCCGGCGAGCGGTCCCCCCGCCACGGCCGACGCCGGGGGAGGCACCCCGCGCAGCTTGCTGCGCACCAGCATCTCGGAGAGGTCCACCCGGGAGCGGACCTGGCCATACACCGCCTGGGTGTGCAGGTTCTCGCGCGTCGAGTTCGAGCCGATGCTCAGCGCGCCCTCCACGAGGCGGTCGGTCCAGTTCCGGTCGAGGGAGAAGAAGCGGATCGCCTCCGGCGGGAGCATCCGGTAGTCCGGGACCAGGTACTCGAAGGGCACGCCGTACAGCAGCCGCAGCTGCGCCAGCCACTCCTCGAGCTCGGGGGGCAGCACCGGCGCATCGGCCCCGGGGCGCTCACCGCTCGCGGCCTCGGCGGACTGGCGCACCAGCCCCTCGAGGTATTGCTGCCTTGGCTTCCAGGTCTTCACATGATGCTCCGTGCACTCGGGGTCAGGGGGTCTCTTCGAAGAGCTGCGAGGCAATGGCCTGCAGCGGGTCCTCGCCGGCCTGGCGGGCCGCTGCCAGGCGAGAGCCCGCCACGAGCCCGGGCAGCCGCTCCGGGTCCAGGCGTTTGCTCCGGGGAGTGACGAGCGGCACCGTCACGCCCTCCCGCAGCACGGGACCGAAGCGCTCGCGCAGGAAGCCCTGCACCAGGCCGGCATGCCAGCTCCTGCGGGAGGCCGGACCCGAGGTCCCGGCGGGGGCTTCGAGCCGGGTGGCGAGCAGGGTGTCCGCCTGCGTCTGGCCCTGCTGGAAGAAGGCCTGCCGGCGCCACTGGATGATCCCCTGGGCGAAGGAGCGGTCCGCCAGCGCGAGCAGCCGGCCAATCTGCCAGGCCGCCGCCCAGGACATGGCGAACAGGCCATGCTCCGGGTCGTACTGCATGGCGGCATCCGAGGTGGCGTACGGCCCGCCCAGGTCTCGCGTGGTGGGGTACGGCGACAGGGGGCCGCGGTACCAGGACGTCGTCTGCTCGCCGGAGCGGGACAGGTCCAGCAGTGGCACGTAGCCGAGCTCCAGCCCCTGCTCGGCGTAGGTCTGCTCAGGGAGGGTGGTCTCCGCCTCCGCGTGCGGCATCTGGAGCAGGCGCACCCCGCCCCGCTGCGGCAGCGCCTGCAGCAGGCCGATGAAGTCCCCCGCGCTCTGGCGGGTGGTGAAGGACCAGGACGCCAGGACGACGAGGCGGACCTTCGTCACGCCGGAGGGAAAGCCGGAGCCGCCCGGGAGGTTGTCCTGCTGGCCCTCCAGCGAGACGAGGAACACGGTGGAGTCCCGCGGCTCGGCGCTGCTGGAGTCCGGCAGGCGGTTGCCGACCACCACCGAGAAGAATCCCTCCTGCACTCCGCCGGTGGTCTCCTTGGCGCTGGTGTCCACCTGGCGCGCGTGCGCCAGGAAGGGCAGCTCCGCCAGCTGCGGCGCGATTGCCGTGAACAGGCCCGTGTCCATGTCGATGGCCAGGCACTGCTGCGCCAGCGTCTGCTGGGAGAGCGTGCCCAGCACGGGCCCCTGGATGCCCTGCCCCGGGCTGGCCACCTGCGCCACGGTCATCTGCGTGGGCGCCGTCACCAGGGAGGACTCCGAGGCCGGGTACACCGTCAGCAGCGCGAGCCACGGCGTCGTCGCCGTCGCCTGGGAGCCGCCAAGGGCGCGGGACCAGGGCAGGTCCCGCTGGGCCAGGACGATGTGCGGCAGCGTCTCGCCGTACGCCCCCTGCTGCCGGGCGGGCGGGTACACCATCTTCACGTCCGTGGGCTGCAACGTGAACCGGGGCCCGTCCACCGTCAGCAGCTGGGTGGCGGAGTAGGCCGGCGGCGCGGCCGCGTTGGGGATGTCGGGCTGCTGCGAGGCCGTGAGCTGGTAGTCCCCCGCCGTGAGCGGCGGGATGCAGGCCTCGTAGAAGGTGATGGTGCCCGAGGGCAGGATGTCCGAGGTGGCGTCGATCTTCTCGCTCATGGGGAAATCTCCGGGGGCCGCGGCGCTACCGGGGCCGGGTGACGAGGGTGGCGGTGGCGGTGCGGGAGCCGCGGGCGCGCGTGTTCACTCCGAGCGGCTTGAGGACCTGCCCCATCCAGTTCACCTGAGCCTGGTCGCGGTCCTCGGTCAGGCCAAAGACACCCCGGAGCTGCTGGGGTGAGGCGTGGCGCACCAGGACGCTCAGGTAGCGCCCGGACCTGGCGGCTTCGGGGACGTCGAAGAAGAGCACGCGCCCCGCCTCCGTCTCCTGGACCGACCGCGGCTCGAGCTCCAGCCTCGCGGCGGGCGCCTCGGGGGTGTCCTTGCCCGCCAGGGAGACGCAGGGCAGCCCGGGGCCGGGCCCCGCCAGCACCACCACCGTGCGCTGGCCGTGCGGCAGCAGCGTCTCCAGCCATCCCGGCTCCACGCGGCCATGCCTGTCGGACACGCGGTTGCCGGCGACCACCTGGGCGCAGTCCAGCGTCCCACGGCGCGGCGTGCCTCCCCGCCGGCGCTCGCGAAGGGCCGCCTGGGGCCGCAGCACGCAGCCCTCCGCCAGCGCATAGCGGGCGTTCACCTTCAGTGCCGGAGCGTCGCTCTGCCAGCCCACCAGCGGCGGCTGGCACGCGCACTCGTCCAGGCCTGACAGCGCCAGGTGCGCGGTGCCTCCGGGCAGCGTCCACGAGCTGTTCGCCTCGAGCCTCCGGTCCTCCAGCAGCATGTGGTTGCGGTCAAAGGAGCAGACGCGCATGCCCAGCCCGCCGCTGGCGTGGATGACCGTCTCCGAGCGCGGGTCCACCTCCCAGAGCGTCGTGCTGCCCGGGAACACCCTCGTGCTGCACGGGGTATCCCGTGGGGCACCGGGGCCTTGCTGGGTGAACGCGGCGAGCGCCTCGTGGGCCTCGGTGCCGCCGCGGCTGTCCACCCACCGGCCGCGGCTGCCCCGGCTCCAGGGCAGCAGCACACCGTCCGGGCTCGGGCGCCCGACGCCCACCTGATAGCGGCGGATGCCACCGAGCAGGCGAGGCCCCCAGGCCGGCGGCTCCGGGGCTGCCTCCACGGCCATGGGCACGGCCCGGGTGCTCACGCGCACCCCCTGCGGCCTCCCCGTGGCGACGTCCTCGCCGATGAGTGCCAGCCGCGGCGGCGCCAGGAGGATGTCATCCGCGAACGCGGCCAGCACGTCGAGGCTCGGGGCCCGTGACGCGGCCACCTCGCGCTCCCGCAGCGCCAGGAACACCGCGTTGCGCACTTCCACCACCCCCGGCGCCATCAGCGTCGACATCAGCTTCTGGAAGCCCTTCGTCTGGGGCAGCGGTTCCGGCGGCGTGTACGGCCAGCCCTTGTATGGCAGCGGCAGCGGCCCCTCCTGCTCGAACTCGAACGCGTCCGGCAGCGTGATGGGACCGATGGGGTCCAGCTGCTGCATCTGGTCGCCGATGATCGACACGCCGACCACCGCGTCCGGGATGAAGCGGGAGGAGGGCGCCGCGCCCGGGTCGAAGAACGTCTGGGCCCAGAGTGCCTCGGGTGCCCCCGTCTTCGCCGCCTGGAGGCTGACCGCCGAGGGCGCCAGCGCCACCGGCTGCCACTTGCCCGTGGACTCGTCGCGCTTGCTCAGCGTGACGGTGAGCGGCGTGGTGATGCTCGGGACGTCCATGGGGCGCACGCCCATGGCCGGCCCGGTGAAGCGGGCCCCTCCCGACACGGTGAGCGTGGTGGCCGGGATGGCCGTGTCCACGCGCAGCGTGAAGCCGAAGGGCTTCACCAACCAGCCGTCCGGGCCATCCTGGAGCAGGCCCTCGGCGGCGCGCAGCTTGACCACCTGCTGCTCGCCTCCACCCGCCTCCGCGCGCGGCGGCCCGCTGAGGGACTTCGTGCTCCCCACCTCCTTCGGCAGCAGCAGGCTGGCGAAGTCATCCCACGACTGGAGCGGATGGCTGCTGGCCTCGCTCTGGGACGCGCCAAAGGGGATGCTGAAGGAGATGACGTACCAGTCCACCTCCACGATGCCCCCGGTTGGCGGGCCGAACATGTGCAGCCTGGCCCCCAGCGAGGCCGACAGCGTCGTGGACACCCCGAACAGCTCCGTCTTCAGCGCCACGCCCACGGAGATCTCGATGAGCGCGTCGAAGGAGAAGGGCATCCAGGACAGCAGGAAGTCCGCCCCGGCGTTGAACCAGGCGCGCAGCGGCCCGTCCTCGAACTGGAGGGACATGTGCGCGCCCACCATCACCGCGGACGGCGTCAGCGCGAAGTACGCGTCACCGGAGATGCCGATCTTCGGGCTGTCGCTGATGGCCCAGTTCAGCCCCAGCCGCGGAACGTCCGGGTACCAGGCCGGCCGCTGGAAGGCCGGATGGTAGCCCCCCAGGGTGATGACGAAGTCGCCCGCGTGCTCCCCGGTGTACCAGATGAAGAAGGCGAAGCCGCCCGTCAGCTTGGCGGAGCGGTCCAGCACGAACGAGTTGGGCGTGAGCTGCGCGAAGGCGGAGATGACCCCCTCGGAGGGCTTGAACGAGACCACCAGCCCCATCTCCACGTAGGCGAGCGCGGAGGACTCGCTCACCATCGGAGGCAGGCTCATCACCGACGCGCCCACCAGGTCGATCTCGAACTCGCGCCCGAACTTGACCAGCAGCAGGGCGAAGGAGGTCAGCAGCTCGTACGTGGTGAACTTCACCCCCGCGCCCACCCAGTAGGCACCCAGCTCCGGGTACACGATGGTGGACAGCTTGCTCAGCGCGTTCTCCGGCTGGGTGTCCCCCCCGAAGAACGTCGCCGGGTCCATCGCCGCCTGGACGAGCGGGTACTCCTGGATGTTCCCCGGCTCGGGAATGATGAGGCCGCGGTTGTAGCTGAAGCCCGCCGCCAGCCCCGTGACGAAGAACTCGGGGATGCCGCCCAGCGGCGCGTCCAGCGCCGCGAAGACGAAGAGCGAGGGGGCGGTGGGCCCATCCTTCTGCTGGGGATCCAACGGCACCAGCGCGTACGAGCCGAGCGCGGCGATGGAGAACGTGCCCGCCTTGATGATGGCGGCACCGTCATAGCGCAGCGGGCTCTCCTCCTTCAGGAGGCCACCGCCGATGCTCACGTCCCCGCCCTGGTAGCTGACGCTCAGTCCCTGCAGGTCGAGCGAGTACTGTGTGGAGTCCGTGGGCGTGGTGACGGGAATGCCCACGGACAGCTCCTTCACGCCCGCGGACAGCCCCGCCAGCTCCACCCCGCCGTCGAAGAGCAGCTGCAGCACCTTCTCCGTGTTGCGCCAGCCGAAGCCCACCTGGTTCACGTGCAGGGGCCCGAAGTTGCGCTGCACGGGGAGCCACACCTGCTCCTGGCTGCCGCCGTCAGGGCCGCTGAGCCGCACGTAGAGCTGCTGGACGTAGCCCGCCTCCACCGAGAAGGAGGGGTTGACGGGCTCGGTGTCCTGGCTCGGCTGGGAGGTGCTGCCAGCGCCCAGCAGGTTCTCCGCGACGGCGTTGCCCGAGCCCACGGCCTGGGTGGGCGCCACGGCGATGGCGATCTCGTTGAGCCCCACCGCGGCTCCAAACCCCACGGCCGGCGTGCCCTGGTCGAAGTCCAGGGTGAGCAGCGCGCGCGGCGAGACGGAGCCCAGCTGGAACCGGGACAGCTGGATGAGCGGCTCCTGGTTGGCGCCCTGGATGTCCAGGCCCAGGTTGATGAGGTTGAGCTGCAGGTCCCCGAACACGGGTCCGTCGTCCTGGATGGGCACGTAGACCGAAAGGCCCGGGCTCGTCTTCGGGCCGCCGGCCTGGTCGATCCAGGCCGTGTCCGTGGCGCCGAGCTGCACCAGGAGGTTGCGCACCTGGGGAATGGCCAGGTCGGGCGCCACCACCCGGACGCCAAAGCTCTGCGGCTCGGTGGGGCTGGGCTCCAGCCAGATGCCGCCGCTGGTGCCGAAGCTCAGCACCTTCACCTGCGTGGACAGCAGGGCCTTGAGGAAGCCGGCCAGGAAGCCCAGCGGGCTGAGCTGGCTCAGCGCCTCGAAGGTATTGAGTTCGTAGGTGTCCTCCTGCTTCACCAGCACCTGGCTGGCCACCAGCACCGCCCCCGGCGTGGGCCCGCCCTGCACGAGCGGGCTGTCCAGCCACTGGGACACCGTGGACGTGTTGAGGATCACCAGCGACACGTACCGGGGCAGCACCTGGGCGAGCACCTGGAGCAGCCACTGCCGCACCTGGGTGGAGAGCGGCTCCTGTGAGCCCGTGTTGCCGAAGAGCGAGGGGTACAGCTCCCGCGCCAGGCTCGAGCCCCCGCCCTGTGGGTCGAGGGTGAGCAGGAGCTGCTGGGCCCTGCTGTCGTAGACGAAGTCGAGCTCGGGGCCCGTCTGACCGGCGATGGGCACGGCCAGGTGCACGCCGAAGCTGAACAGCGGCGCACCCGGACTGGCCAGGTCCACGCCCACGCCCGTCTGGTCCACGCTGGCCTGCAGCAGCGTGGTGGAGGGCAGGTCCAGCTTCAGCCACAGGCCGAACTGCTGCACCCCGTTGAGCGCCATGCTGCCCAGCATCAACGTCACCGGGACGGCCCCTCCCGGCGTGTAGGTGATGAGCCCATTCTGGGCCGACACTCCGGGGACGAGCTTCGAGAAGAGTCCGGCGATGGCCTGGGTGGTCTGCTGCACGTTCGGCGCGGAGACGCGCGCGATGAGCCAGGCGTGCGCGCTGGCATACAGGGTGTCCGGGTCGGTGATGTTCGACAGCGCGGAGACGAGCCCCGCCACGTCCAGCTCGGTGCCGGCGGTGCGCAGCCGGCCCGCGAAGTCCTCCGCTCCGTTCTTCTCCAGTGCTTCCAGCAGCAGCGAGGTGAGCGTCTCCAGCAGCAGCTGGATGGCCTGGCTGGCCACCTGCTGGACGAGCGAGGTCCAGCCCTGGAACGGCAGGAGCTGGAGCACGGGGTTGCCGGCGCCCTGCTCTCCCACCGACAGCGAGAACCCCGGGGCGCCCGCGGCCTGATGACCGAAGGAGGTGAAGAGGCGGTTGGACAGCCCCACGTCACCGGAGACGGTGATGAGGCCGCTCACGCCCGGCTGGAAGTTGGGAGCCAGGCGGATCGCCAGCGACAGCTCCTCCACGGAGCCCTGGCCCGAGGCCAGAGACACGGGCTGGGTGAGCGCGGTGGAGAAGGTGGCGGACTGGCCTGTCAGGTCCACGCCCACGCCGATGCTCAGGTTGTAGGGCAGGCCGCTGACGCTGATGCCGCCGTCCACCTGGGACACCGAGATGCCGTTGGTGGAGGCCACCGTGGGGATGGCCTTCAGCACCTGGGAGAGCTGCTCCAGGTTGAGCTGGCCGGAGCGGCCCAGCACGGCGTCCGAGATCAGCCAGCCGATCGGATCGTCGAAGAGGCCCAGCAATGACTTGAGGTGCCAGGCACCCTTCGCGTCCTGGAAGGCGAGCCCCAGCGCGGAGAAGGCCACCTGCGCCAGCGGGTAGCGCGCCAGCAGCTGGCTGTCCACGACCTGCGTCACGATGGTGGACAGGGCCTGGAAGGGCGCCAGCGCCGCCAGGTCCTGGAGGAAGGTGGTGGCGTCGAACGGATAGAGGGTCAGCGGCCGCGCGGACGGCAGCGTCCCATCCCCCCACGCCAGGGAGAGGGTGAGGGGCGAGCCGCTGGCGGCCTCGCCCGTGCCCGGCAGGGAGAAGGCCACCTCGGGCACCAGCGCGGCGCCAATGGCCGGCACGTACGCGCGCACCGCGGCGCCCACGGTGAGCTGCCGCAGGTCGAAGGTCAGCTGCCCGGACAGCTGCACCAGCGAGCCGAGGTCCAGCGGCGCGGAGGCGGGGATGCCCACGGCGATGACGCGGCCCCCGGTCACCGAGAGCGTGAAGATGCCGAACGAGGACGGGATGGTCCCCTGCGCATTCAGCGTGCTGATGAGCGCGGCCAGCACCTCCGGCGAGGTGACGAGGTGCTGGAAGCGCGTCGTGAGCGTCTGGACCGGGTGGCGGGCCAGCTCGATGAGGGCCTCCGGCCGCGGCGCATGGCCCTGCTCCGCGGGCCCGAGGTAGCCCATGGCGGCCAGGACCTCCAGGAGCGCGGTGGGCACCCCGAGCGGGTTGCCGCCCTCCGCTCCGGCCGGCGTGGACGTGAGGCCGGAGGGGGCGATGCCCAGCATGTCCTTCAGGACCTGGAAGAACTGGCTCCTCAGGTCCGGGTCCGCCAGCACCGCGGAGGCGCGCGAGCCCAGGAAGGACAGCGGGTTGGCGATCAGTCCCTGCCAGCCTCCCGGGTTGACGCCGTACGGGTCGCTGTCCGTGCGGCGCACCAGGGCCAGCCCCAGGGCGCCGAGCACCGTGTAGACGGTCTGGAACCCCGGCGCATCCTTCGCCACCAGGACAATGGCCTGGATGGCCAGGTTGAGCTGGGTGAGGTAGCCCTCCTGGTCTTCCGGGTTGGCGTCGGGCAGCGCGGCCAGCGGGAAGCGGTCCATCACCTCCCGGTCCAGCGTCTGGCTGCCGAGCAGATCCACGAGGGGGGTGACGGTGAAGTGCCCGCCGCCGCTGAACGAGAAGCGCACCCCCAGCTCCAGCGCCTGCACACGGGCCACGCCCTCGCGGCGCGCCAGCGGCTCCCCCGACTCCATGGAGAAGCGGCCCATCAGCGTGAGCGAGGGCACCGGGTCCTGCCCCGTGAGGGGCTGGCCGCCGAGCGCCGCCTCGACCATGTCGAGGCGCACATCGGTGGTCATCTGCACGCCCTGCCCCAGCGACACGGTGTCCGTGCGGCCAAGGCCCACGCCCACGCTCTGCGCGGAGGAGTCGTACCAGAGGCGCCCGCCGATGGCGCTGGTGAAGCCCAGCGGCACCTCGAACGGGTCCGGGTACGTGCCCGTGCCCGCCACGACCGGCGCGCCGCCGCCCCCCTGGAGGGCCCAGGCCAGCAGGGTGACCGCCGCGCGGGCGTTGTCGCTGCTGGAGAGCAGCCCCGCCACCTGGGCCTTCAGCGCGCCAATGGGGTCCGTGAGGTCCCCCGGCTGCAGCGTCGGCATGGTGGAGGGCCAGGTGAGCCCCTGCGGCATGAAGGGGGCCAGGTTCGGCAGCAGGCCCAGCAGCCCCGTGGCGGCCACGCCCGCTGGCGAGCCCGTACGGGCCACGCCCACGCCGAGCAGCCCCAGGAGGATGGGCCCGAAGGTCTTCGCCTGCTGGGTGACGAGATCCTCCAGGGAGGTGGCGTCACCGAAGTCGAGGTCCTCCCCCACCGCCAGCTTCGTGGTGCCCACCATGAGCACCGGCTGGCCGGCGAACATGGACCAGTGGAGCCCCTCGAACGGGCTCCAGCCCACGGAGAGGCTGGCGCTCGAGACCTGGACCGAGGCATCCAGCACGGCCGGCGTGCTCACCCCCTGGGGCAGTGAGAGCGTCAGCCCCACCTGCGGCAGCAGCGTGCCTCTCGCGGGGGCGAGCACGTTCTGCTTGGGCAGGTCCAGGCTGACGGCCTGCAGCGTGAAGTCCAGCACCACCGGGGGACCGCCCGCCAGCCCGAGGGCAGGCGCCACCTCCAGGCCGAACGTCACCCGGAGCATGTCCTTGTTGCCTGGCACGTCCTGCGAGAAGACCACCAGGGACACCGGGAGGCTGGCGCCCGAGAGCGAGACCTTCCATGGGCTCACGGCCGTCCCGGCGCCGGTGATGGAGATGGGCGCGGAGGCCTCCTGCAGGAGCGTCCCCAGCTCGCTCACCAGGTAATAGAACGGCAGCTGTCCGCCCACGCTCCCCTGGAACAGGCCGGCGTAGTAGCCGCCGAGCGCCGCGACCGGATTCTGCAGCGTGCCCAGCAGCTGGCCCGCCGCCAGGGGCGGCGCGAGGTTCGACGGCCACGTCACACCCTCGGGCAGGCTCGGCGGCGTGAACCCGATGAGCGCCGCGAGCTGGCTGCCGAATGGAGCCTCCGGATCGCTGCCCACTCCCAGCAGCGAGGTCAGCTCCGTGACGATGGCGGCCACCAGCTCATCGAGCGCGACCTGGACGAGCTTGCCGGGCTGGGTCAGGTCCAGCACGTCATAGTTGCCGTTGGGCGTCTGGACGTTCGTCAGCTCGAAGTGCGGGACGACCCGCGGGCCCGGCGCCAGCTCCACGCCGGCGCTCAGCGCGCCGAAGGTGTACTGAAGCTGCTCGAGCTGTCCCTGGAACAGCGGCTGGGTGGGGTCCTTGTCGACGAGCGCGATGCGCACCGCGCCGTTGAGCGAGGACGGGTCATACGAGGCGGGGCCTCCGAGGTTGAGCCCGAACTCACCCAACTCGAGGCTGCCCTGGATTCGCAGCACCGAGGAGGACGTCCCGAGCACCACCGGGCTGCCGGCGTACGCGAGGCCAGGGTACATCGTGAGCACGCCGGTGCTGTCCACCTGGCTGGCCAGGGTGAGGGACACCGTGCCGAGGCTGCTGTCCCGCAGCAGTGGGACGGTGAAGGGGTCCTGGCGCGTGCCGCTGCCGCTGACCGGGAGCGCACTGCCGCCCACCAGGCTCGCCACGCTGGTGAGCCACGCGGAGAGCACGTCCGCGTCCGACAGCAGCGCCGTGAACCAGGTGACGAACGGCTCGGCCAGGTCCTTGCCCTCCATGGCGCGCTGGAGGAGCCGCGCCCAGCCGAGCAGCGGAAGCTGCGTGTTCGTCCCCGGCACGCTGGAGCCGAGCCCCAGCGCCGGCAGCAGGTACGCAAGCGCGCCGTTGCCCTCAGTCACCGAGCCGAGCGCGGAGACGGCCAGCGCGGCCGCCGTGGAGAGCAGCTCATCCCCCGACAGGCTCGCCAGCTGCGCCAGCGACTGGTCCTTCGGGGCGCTCTCTCCCGGAAGCCGCAGCTGCAGGATGTCCGTGGACACCTGCACGGGGTTGGCCGCCGCCACGTCCAGGGTCGCCGTCACCCGCACCCCGGAGAAGGAGAAGCCCGCGGCCTGGATGAGGGGGTCGCCCGGAGACCTCACCGCGAACCCCAGCGAGAGCGGAAACCCCTCCGTGCCGAGCACCAGCCCGAAGTCGCCGCCGCCCACCTCGACGAGCGGGAGCATGCCCCAGACCTCGACATCCACCGTCGAGGGGCCGATGGCCACGGCTTCCCCGGTCAGCTGGACCGGCTTGACGTACAACGTCCCCAGGCCCAGCACCTGCTTGCCGTCCTGCTCGTAGGAGACGAAGCACAGGCCGCTGGGCTGGGCCGAGCCCGGCAGGCTGATGGGAAACCACGTCCCCAGCAGCGCCGGGTCATCGACCGGGATGCCGAGCGCGTTGCCCCCCACCTCGCCGAACAGCTCCCCCAGCAGCTGCGCGAGCTGTGGACCGTTCTGCTTGACGGCGGTGCGCGTCTGCTCGAGCGGCGCGCCAAACCAGTCCTCGTTGACCCGCAGCGTGTCCTCGTCACTCCCCTCCGGGGTGAGCAATCCCATCAGCTGGGCGAGGGTCGCCACCACGGGCGGCAGGCTCGCCCGGGAGACGGTGACACTGGGAGCCTGGGACGTGCCTCGAAAGGCCCGCGCCTTGGAGCGCGACCGCGCAGAGTGCGTGTTCATCTGTTCCTCGTCACTGGGGATCGAGCAGCTCGATGTAGGTGGTGATGGGGTGGCTCGTCGCTCCGTCCTGGTCCGTGGCGCCGTTCAGCACCACGAACGTGGCGGGCGCCTGCGCGGCGGACAGCTGGAAGGTGAGCCGTGGCACGATGTCGTACGGGCGCACCACCCGGTACGTGCTGGCCGCGAACGCCAGCCTCCCGAAGTAGAGCTGGAAGGCGGGGTTGCCCACGGGGGGAGCACCAAACGTGTAGAGCGCCGCCGGCACGGGCAGGCCCTGCTGGCCCTGCTGGAGATCCAACGCGCACAGCGTCGCGAGCGCGCCCCCCATGCTGTGGCCCGTGACGAGGAGCTGGCGGCTGCCCCACCCGGAGATGCCCTGCAGGGCCTGGAGGAGCGCCGGCCGCAGCTGGCCGTACAGCGAGATGGGCCCCTGGCTGAACTGCCCCGCGTTGGGGGGCAGGTAGCTCGGCCCCGAGGCCATGTTGTAGTTCCCCTGAAGGGTGAACAGCTCTTCCCAGGTGACGGCGCCGCGGAACACCACCGCGACCTGGGTCGGCGTGGAGAAGATGCTGACGAATGTCCTGCCACCCGCCTGGACATCCGTCACGAGCGTCCAGGGCGAAGGCAGGCTCGTTCCCAGGTCGGGGTGCTGGGCACGCTCGTAGGCCGCGGAGCAGAGCACCGCGAGCGTGTAGGAGAGGTCCGGATTGTAGCCGGCCGGCGCGTCGTCGCCGGGCGCCACGAGGAGGCGCTCACGCAGCACGGCGATGGTGGCCGGCGAGCCCTGGGAAGACAGCGCGTGGAGCGTCCGCGAAGCCGCCGCGAGCGTGGTGGTGTCTCCGCCCAGCAGCGCGGTGTAGAAGACGCTGTCGCGCTCCAGCCAGGGGTCGTCGTACTGCGGAATGCTGGCCTGCAGCGACTCGAGCTGGCTGGGCTGGAAGTAGCCCTGTGCCTGGGTCGGCTCGGTGGGAAAGAAGTCCACCAGGGACCTCCCCTCGGCCAGGACGGTGTAGCTGACCGGCACCTGCTGCGCGAACCAGGTGGCGAACGCCTCATCTCCCAGGGCCGGCGTGGAGAAGCCGTACACGGTGACCGAGGTGACCGGGGAGCTGCTGCCCGTCTTCCCGGGGCGCAGGTCGAGCGCGGCCAGCTGCGCCAGCGGCGCCGCCGGACCGTGACCCGTCACGTAGAGGTCCACCGCGCCGATGAAGCCGAGCAGGGGCCATAGCTGTCCGCGCAGATACCCGTAGAGCAGCTGGTAGCCCAGGTCGAAGCTGCCGGAGTTCCCCCCTCCATCGGTGCTGGCGCCTCCGCCCTGCAGCCCCATGGCCTCGAGGTGGGCCTTGCCGACCGCGGCCTCGAGTCCCTTCCGGAGCTGCTCGTAGCGTGAGCTGTCCACCGCCAGCGCGAGCTCCGTCAGGCTCTGGCCCCGGGCATGCGCCAGGACGCGCTCCATCTCCGCGATATCGTCCGCGGCGCCCGCGCACAGCTGGATGAGCGTCATCATGGCCGAGCTGAAGCCGGCGGCCTGCCGCGCCGTGGCGCCCACGGCCTGGATGAGCCGCTCATGGCTCGACGTGAGCTCCTGGACCAGCCGCCACAGCTCCCGCCTCAGGTCCGCCGCCAGCACCGGCTGTCGCACCAGCTCGGCGGGCTCGAGCAGCGGCAGCCGTGTCAGCCGGACCAGGCGATCCTGCACCTCCTTGACGCCGCGGAAGGTCTTCTCCGTCTTCGCGGAGTCCGCGACGAAGTAGCCGTTGAGCGGCTGGAGCTGGTGCTCGGCCGAGCGGTACCAGTCCATCAGCCCCTGCCACATCATCCCCACGCAGAGCACGACCACCTGCTTGCCGGTGGACGGCAGGTTGCCCATGGCGAAGTAGGCCTGGAGCCCGGTGAGCCCCGGGCCGCTGGCGGTGGTCGTCTTGAGCAGGTTCCAGCCGTTGGGCAGGATCAGATCCTGGCCACCGGGGCCAAAGCTGAGGTTCGCCAGGCCCGCGAGCTGCACGAGCAGGGCGGCATCCTGGGTCGAATAGGAAGCGGGCGTGGAGGACATGGGTCGGGTGTGGGGAGAGAGGGCGGAGGAAGAGGAGGCCGCGACAGCAGGCGCGCGGCGCCCCTAGGCGAGCAGGGAGCTGCTGTTCGATACCGACGTCGTGCCGCTGCTCCCGTTGGCGCCGTTCGCGCCGGTCTGCCCCGTCTGTCCGGAGCGTCCGTTGGGGGCCTGCGTCGCCGACTGGCCACAGTTCGCCCCGTTCCACCCGCCCGGGCCCGCGGTGCCACCCACGCCGCCAGTGCCGCCCTGGCCAGCCAGTCCACCGGGGGAGCTCGGCTGGATGTTGCCGACCCGCGTGCCGTAGGTGACGACGATGTCCCCCCCATTCCCCCCGTTGCCGCCCTGGCCGCCAGCGCCCCCATCCAATCCGTCGCCGCCCGCACCGCCCTGCGCGGGGGGACAGTCGCCAAAGCAAGACGGGTCGTTGCTCCCGGCGTTGCCGCCCGGAGCGCCGCTGCCCCCGCGTCCACCAGCGCCACCGCTGCCACCGCTGCCACCCTGGCTCTGGATCATCAGGAAGGCGTTCGGGTCCTCCAGCGTCAGCGTGCCGATGCTGAGGATCAGCGTCGGCGCATCCCCCCCGGCCATGCCGGGAGCGCCACTGCCTCCCCGGCTCACCGCCGAGGCGCCGTTGGTGCCGCTCGTCGCGCAGGTGCAGCTCGGAGAAAAGCCACCCGTGTGCGTGCCATTGGTCCCGGGCTGGCCGGTATTCGTGCTCACGCTGTTGACGCCAGACACACCCGCAATCCCGTCGCTGCCGCCGACGCCATTGGTTCCCTGAAGCAACAAGTCAATGTTCTGTGGTGCCACGATGAACCTCTCTGATGGGACTGCGGGAGGGGACATGCCGGCCCGGCGCGCCGACGCCACACGAGGCCAGCGCACCGGCGTCAGATGAAGAGGCTGGTGTTGCTCGACTGGACGAACTGGACCTGGCCCTGGGTGCCGTTGCTGCCGGGCGCGCCATTCGAGCCAGGGGAGCCTGACCCGCTGTTCCCGTTTCCCTGCCCCGGTGACCCGGCAGCTCCGCCCTGACCGGCGGCGCCGCCCTGCCCCACCGTCCGGACCAGCTGGGTGGAGGAGCCGGGAGTCAGGGTCTGGTAGTAGATGAAGACGGTGCCGCCGTTGCCGCCGTTGCCACCGTTGCCGCCCTTGCCGCCGTTGCCGCCCTTGCCACCAGCGCCCTGGTTCGCCGCCTGGGTGCAGTTGTTCGACGTGTTGCCGGCAGGTCCTCCCGCGCCTCCCTGTCCCCCGGCACCGCCGGTGCCCCCGGCACCTCCATCTCCCCCGCCCACGGCGACCAGGAAGTTGCCGCTGATGTTGGTGACCTGGAAGATGACATCCGGGGCGTCCAGGCCGGTGGTGCCAGCGCTGGCATCGCCCCCCGTGATTCCGGTTCCTCCCGTCCCTCCATTGCCGGGCTGGCTGTTGCAGGCACCGCAGGAGCCGTCCGAGCCGCTCGGGCCCTGGGTTCCCGTCCCGCCCGGGCCGCCCGGCGCACCATTGGTGCCCGTGGCGCCATTGACACCGGTCGATGTGAGATTCGGGGTCTGCTGGTCGTCGAGTTGCATCGTCTCCTCCTGGAATGCGGGTACACGTCCCCTGTGCCGCCAACGTGTGCTGGCGGAGCGCGGGGAGGGTTGGGGGCAACAGATGAAAGGGCCGTCAGCCGAGTGCGCTCAGCAGTCGCACGAGGCGCCTTGCGCCAGCCGGGTCATGGTTGCCACGTTCATGCTGGTGGGAACCTGGAACTGGATCTGCCCGCCGTACTCGATGCAGACCTCGGTGAAGTTCACCACGTATGGATTGGCGTTGGTGTAGCTGCCCGGGGTGGACGGGGCGATGACGACGGAGGTGCCCGCCTTCACGCACAGCGTGTCCCCTGAGAAGACCCAGACCGCCTGGGGGAAGTGCACGGCGTTGATGATCTTCTCGTAGGAACTCACCCGCGCCGAGTCGCCGATCATCCACGCCCGCAGGGCCGCGCGGATGTTCTTGCGCAGCTCCGGTGTCAGGTTGTTCGGGCTGAGCTTGTCGTACCTGCTCTCCCAGGGCGGGGGGTAGGTGAGGGTGTCCTGCGTGCCGCCCGAGCGGATCTCGGAGTCGGGCACGCCTCCGCCCTGCTTGAGTTCGGCCACGCTGCGGACGGGCAGGAAGCTGGGGATGATGGCGGTGCGCTTCAGGTCCGAGGTGAGGAGAACGGGTCCCCGGAAGTCGCGCGTGTCGATCCGGATCTTCAGCGCCTCATCCACGTTCGCGCCCAATTGCTGGAGCCGAGCGCGATAACGTTCCTGCTGTTTCGGGGTGAGTCCAGCGAAACCTTTGGGCTTCATGGCAGTCCTGTCGTGTGGGTGGCCGCCTCCCCTCAAGGCCCGGGGAGGGTGGTGGCGGTCCCTCCCTGGGAGGGCGGAACGGATGCGTCGCCAACACGACAACCATGCTGCCACTGCGAACCAGCCCTCCCGCCAAGGCGGGCAGGAACCCGAGGAATCTGGCGCGCCTGAGAGGACTCGTGACCCGTGACCGGCGAACGGCGGGTGTCAACCGGGTTGTCGCGCTCCCCATGAAAAGAGCGGATTGGCATCGCTCCTCCCCGCCCGGAGCCTGACCGGCCCGGCGGGGAGCCAGGTGCGCATGGGACCTGTCCAGCGCGCGGCGGCGCTGCGCATGGCGTCCCCGTAGATGGCACGACGCCGCGCCATCACCAGCGCCTCCCGGCCAAAGTGCCGGTCATCCGGCGTGACGAACCGGATGCCGCTATGGAGGTGCTCGCTGTTGTACCAGGTGGCGAACCGCGCCACCCAGGCCCGGGCCTCCTCCAGCGAGGCAAAGGTCTGGCCGGGATAACTCGGCCGTTGCTTGAGCGTGCGGAAGAGGGCCTCGGAGAAAGGGTTGTCATCCGGCACGCGAGGCCGGCTGAAGGAAGCAACGATCCCCAGGTGCCGCAGGGTGCTCAGCAAGGCCGCCCCGCGCATGGGCCGGCCATTGTCCGAGTGCAGCACGAGTCCCGCGGGCTCGACTCCATTCTCCGCGCAGGCGCGCAGGATGAGCTCCGAGGCATGCCCGGCGGCCTCCTCCGGATGGATGCTCCAGCCCATGATGCGCCGGCTGAAGACATCCACCACGAGGTACAGGTACAGGAACGCGCCCCGTTCCGGGCCCTTGAGCGCGGAGATGTCCCAGCTCCAGACCTGGTTGGGACGCTCCGCCACCCAGCAGTGCTTCGGGGGCTCCGGCGAGTGGCGCGCCCGCGTCCGGAGCCGGCACCACCGCTCGCGGCGGAGGAGCCTGTAGAAGGTGGACTCCGAGGCCAGGTACCGGCCCTGGTCCGCCAGCCGGGGAACGAGCTGCCTGGGTGACAGCCCCCGGTAGGGCTCGGCGTGAAGCAGCTCCAGCACCTGCAGCCGCTCCTGCTCGGAGAGGCGATTGGCGGGTGGACGGTGCGCGCCCACGCGCCGGTCCTCGGCGAGCCAGGGCTGGCGCCAGCGCTGCAGCGTCCGGACCGAGATTCCCAGCAGCTGGCAGGCGGACGCGATGCGGGCCCCACGGGCCACGGCCTCATCGACGAGGGAGCAAATCCGAGCCCGGACCGCGGGCCCATGGTGACGTCCCCTGCCCCCCACCACGGCCTTTGGAGCCTGTCTCGAGAGTCGCAGCAGGGCGGCGGCCTCCGTCACCTGCCGTGCCATGCGCCGCAGCTGGCGCTCCAGCTCCCGGATGCGGTTCACCATGGCGGCGTGGGGCCAGCTCCCTTTTGACCTCTCGGGCCTGGGTCCAGGCCGCGAGTCCAAGCTTCGCATTGCCCTGCCTCCTGATTGCCAGCTCCAGCTCCGCATCGCCCTGTCTGGCTCGCCAGTGCTGTATGGCATTGGGCGCTGGGACTGAGCTGCGGGAGGGCTCGGGCCGGTAGCCCCCTGTTGAGACTTCCTAAGTAGGCCGCCAGGAGTTCCAAGACAAATTCTGGTCACTTACACATGGACCGTCCCAGTGGCGGTGACTCAGTCCTGGTCACGCCCGAACACCACGTTCCGCCAGTGCTCCATCTCCTCGTCGGAGGGCGTGGGGAACGCGGCCCCCACCTCACGGCTTCTCGACGCCGAGAACCGCGCGTGCTTGAGCTCCCTCAAGCGGGGGCGGAGCCGGGGCTGGAAGAGGAGAGCCCGGCCCAGGCTGTGACGGTGGAGTCGACGCTGGAGCGTCGCGCCGCGGTTCCTCCTGGGCTCCTGAGGGATCCTCGCGGCGCTTCCATGGTGTGATGGCTCCCGGAAGGGAGCACCGGGACATGGTGGAGAAGCAGGACTGGGGGAGGGATGCCTCCGCGCAAGAAGTGTGGGCCCACGTGGAAGCGGTGGGGACGCCCGGATGGCGACACGAGCTGGCCTCCTGGTGGCGGGGAGTCTCCGAGAAGGGCGTCCTCTTCCACGAGGGAGACCTGGAGGCCGACTCGCTCGTCATCGGCCCCCGGCCGCTCATTGTCTCTGGCAGCGTCCGGCTGAAGGGCCTGCTCGAGGACGGCCACGCGGCGGACCACACCCTCCTGGTGGTGCTGGGAGATTTGGAAGCAGAGAACGTGGCGACGTTCTCCGCCATGTTCATCGCGGGCAACGTCCGGATCCGAGGGCTGCTCTTCGGCGACTCGTATGGGGATGACGTCTTCTGTGTCGGCGGTGGGCTGAAGGCACGCGCCCTCGTCGAGCAGCACCACCACCTCCGGGTGTTGGGCCCGCTGGACGTGGACGTGCTCGTGGGCGACAAACTCACCGCGACGGAGAAGCCCCGCAGGAAGCTGGAGCCACACGAGGCGCTCCTGCCGGGGGCATTCACCGTGGAGGACGAGGACGAGAGCGACGTCACCGACTCGACGGTGGACCGGAAGGGGCTCCTCACGATGCTGCGAGCGGGGAATCCCCTGCTGGCGGACACCCGGCTTGGCCCGGTGGAGAAGGGCATCGCCGCCGTGAAGGAGCAGGCGGCGCGGGGCGAGAAGGCGACGCGACTGGGGCTCGCGCAGAAGAAGCTGAGGGCCATCCCCGAGGAGGTTTTCTCCCTCACCGGGCTGGAGAGCCTCAACCTGGACACCAACGACATCACGGAGATTTCCCCGCGCATTGGCGAGCTGCAGGCACTGAAGAACCTCAGCCTGGAGAGCCTGCCGCTGACGACGCTTCCGGTGGAGCTCTGCCGCCTCCCCGCGCTGAAGAAGTTGAGCCTCCGCTACTGCAACAACCTCACCCGGCTCCCAGACGCGTTCGGTGAGCTGGAGGCACTGGAGGAGCTGTACCTGGACGCGATGGCGCTGGAGGGCTTCCCCGAGGTGCTGACGCGGCTGCCTCGGATGAAGAAGCTCTGGTTCTGGCGCTTCTTCAAGATGACACCGGGCCGGGTCCAGGTTTTGGTGGATGGGATTGGGCGGATGCCGACGCTGACGCACGCCGGCTTCTTCCAGGGGGAGCTGTCCGCGTTGCCGGGGGGACTCGCGCCACTCGCCCGGCTCAAGCAGTTCAAACTGGGGCTGGACCGCGTCCCGGAGCCGGAGGTGAAGCGGCTGGAGGCGGCGCTGCCTCCCGGACGGCTACACGTGGGGTACTGAGCCGTTGAGGGGCGGCATGGCCCTCCGGGAGCTACGACGGCTTCGCGCCCCGTGGTGACTTATGACGTGGTCGGGAGACAGGATTTACCCCTACAGCTGTAGTTCGGAAGACTCGGCAGTCATCCTCTTGTTGAGGAAACAGGAGGGGGAGGAGCGAGACTTCCCATGCAGCCACCATTGGCCACAGAAGTGCAGGCACCGGAAGTCCGGCTGGTTGGCCGTCTCGTGACGGAGCTGGAGGCGGTAGGCGCTTGGTTGCAGCCGCACTTTCGCAGGCGCGAGGCGCACGCCACCGCAGTCGAGTACGTGAAGGCCCTGCTGGGGCGTGCGCAGCGCAAGAATGTGTGGGGCCTTTCGGAGGATGCGGGGCATCGAGCGCCCTATGCCTTCCAGCACCTGCTGCTGCGTGCGAAGTGGGACGCGGATGCGGTGCGCGACGACGTGCTGGAGTACGCACGCCGGGCGCTGGGTGAAGGGGGCATCCTGGCGGTGGACGAGACAGGCTTTCTGAAGAAGGGAGAGAAATCCGTGGGAGTGGCACGCCAGTACACGGGCACCGCGGGCAAGGTGGAGAACGCGCAGGTGGGCGTCTTCCTCTCGTACGCGACGCCACGTGGGCATGCGCTGGTGGACCGGGAGTTGTACCTACCGGAGCCGTGGACGCAGGACAGTGCTCGTCGCCAGGCAGGAGGCATTCCGGACGAGGTGGGCTTTGAATCGAAACCCGCCCTCGCGCAAGGCATGCTGCAACGGGCGCTGGGGGCGGGTCTGAAGCCCGCATGGGTGGTGGGGGACGAAGTCTACGGACGCGACACCACGCTGCGCCGCTTCCTCGAAGACTTGCACCAGCCCTACGTGCTGGCGGTGGCCTCCAACACGCACGTCTGGCGCGGCTTCTACCAGGTGAAGCCGGGGGACATGGTGCAGGAAGTCCCGCCGGACGCGTGGGTGCGTCTGTCCGCCGGCGCGGGCACAAAGGGCCCACGCCTCTACGACTGGGCACGCATGCGACTCAACCAGCACCTGGGCCTGTCGCGATGGCTGCTGTTTCGTCGAAGCCTCGCGGACGGCAAAGTGGCCTTCTACATCGCCCATGCCCGACGCAATGCCTCGCTGGCGTCGCTGGTGCAGGCGGCGGGCAGTCGGTGGGCCGTGGAGGAGGACTTCGAGTCCGCCAAGGGCGAAGTGGGCTTGGCCGACTACGAAGTGCGCACCTGGACGGCCTGGCACCGGCACATGACGCTGTGCCTGGTAGCCCACGTCTTCCTTGCCTCAGCTCGTGCCATGGCCAATCTCCCACCCGAGGAGAAGCTGCCCCCAAAAGCCCTCGGCCTGCCGGTACGAAGAAGTCCCATGCGTGCATTTCTCGCCCGGCGTGGCCTTCACTGACGGCCCTCGTCCGCTACTCCATCCAGGAAGTGCGCAGACTCCTGCTTTCACTCCTGCGACGGACTGTGGCTCCTGTCGCGCACGTCCTGGCCTGGAGTCGCTGGCGACGCCACCACCAAGCCGTGGCCATGCAGTGTCACTACCGAGCCCGAGGGGGGCGACTCAAACTGCAGCTGTAGGGGTAAGGCCCAATTGTCGATGCCAAGGACCCGTGAGTCTTTGCGCGGAGGGAGTGGAGTACGACTCATCAGGCGCAGGAGCGTGTTGGGGCTGGTGGGCATGGCCAGGGGCTTGAGAAGCCTGGCCCCGCACTCCGCACCCGCTGTCATGCCGACGGTGCACTGAGCGGTGGCGAGCCGCCGTGTCCGGCGAGCCCGAGAAAACAGCAGGCGCAATGGGCGCTCCGTGAACGTACGGCGAGTGCACTCCAGGTTTCGACAGCAGAAGCGACGGATGCGAAGCGCAAGGTGCACGGAGTGCCTGGCAGAAGACAGGTCCGCCGGGCGTCGGACATAGCTGCCGCGCACCGAGTGACTGGGAACTTGGCAGGCGGGACATCGTGCGCCCGTGCCTTCCATGCGCACCATCAGGACAACATCCGCCGAGCGACTGCGCGTCACCCGCTCCACCCGACGGCCAGGAAGTGAGTACAGCGTTGTCACTCCCAGGGTGTATTCGCCCCGCAGGCAGCTTGCCGCGCCTGCCTACTCCCCCGAGGGGAACCACACGAAGTGCGGGAGAGCCCTGGAACCGGGTTGCGGACATCACAGGGCAGTTCGATCAGGTAAAATCGAGGTCAACCATGCCTTTGAGACGTGCAGGTCCCATTGCGTACCAGGGATTCGATTACCAGTTCCTCGTGACCGTCTGGGTGGCACTGGACCTGATGTTCGTCCGGCAACGCTGCACAGCCATCGTCATTGAACCTCCTTCACAGGAAGACATCGAGGCGACGCTGGGGGGCAGTGAGGAGACGACCTCTCCCGGTGTCATCCCGGGCCCGGTCCGCCTGCAGATCCAGATCAAGCGACGGCGTACGAACGCTTGGACGAGCAACGACTTCCAGCGGCTTCTCTCGGGTGACCAGCGGAAGCGCAGGGCCTCCAGTCGAGCATCCGCGCTTGAGAACCTGAAGACCCAAGGAGATCTCTTCTATCGGCTGGTGACGGATGCCGCGGTCGCGGGGTCGCTCAAGGACTTCACCGTGGAAGCCCTGGACATGCCAGGACGGGCCCTCAAGCTCCCGGGACTCCGGCGAAAGAGTGAACAGGCCCGCTCCCAGGCGAGCCGGGTGGGCATCCTCGAACAGATGACGCAGCTCCGGCTCCAAATGGAGATTGAAAAGATCCTGAGCCAACGCTGCCGCGTTCCCGCGAGCGCCATGGCTGAGTGTCAGCGGGCGCTCCTCGATGCCGTTGAATCCCGGGTCGCAGACGATAAGCTGGATACCACCTGGTCACGTGAAGAACTCGTCGAGATCATTCTTCGGCATGACGGTCACCTTGATGATGCTCCGCTTCCTCAAGGATTCGTTCCACCACTGCGGTATTCACGCTTCAGAGGACGACTGGAGGACTCGTACCGTCTCCTGCTTCTGGGCGCCTCCGGACTTGGAAAGACAACGACTGCCGCTGCGCTCGCCCATGAGCATGCGCGGGCATCTCCGCCCTTCGAGGTCATTCGCCGCAGACTCACTCCAGGAGAAATCAGACAGCAACTGACACGCCCCGGCAGGATGTTGTTCCTCCTGGAAGACCCTTGGGGAGTCGATCGCCCTGCGGATGACGCCCAGATGTGGACCAACGAGTTACCCCGGCTCTTCGCCGAAGCAAGTTGTGACAAACGCTTTCTCGTCACATCTCGCGATGGGCTCTTCAACACCGCAATGCGAGACCAACCGCCTATGGCGCTGGTCAAGGCCCGCGAAGACCTGAATATGGCGGATTACGACGCCGAGGCCCGTTGGGCCATCCTCCGGGGCACGCTCACGGAAGGGGAAGACTGGCGGCTGGACTTCATCAGTCATCATCGGGACAGCATCCTGGCGAAGCTGACTGTTCCCCTGGCCCTCTCATTCTTTGGGGAGAAGGTTTGCGGCCTTTCACGCCCAGAGGATGGAAACATCGACCGCCTGATCCATGAATCCTTGACGGAATCCATTGGACTGACGGTCTTCCGGACAGCCGCGGAGCTTCCACCCGAGGAGATTGCCGCCATCACCATCGTCCGAGCATTGGTCCGAACGAACCAGGGTGTCACGGAAGATGAAGCCCGTGCGGCCTCCAGACGTCATCCTCCCACGTATCGGCACATCGACGTGCTCAAGGCGCTGCGCTGGCTCAAGAGAGCCCGCTGGCTCAAGGAACGAGAGGGACGCCTTTACGCGCATCCTCTCGTACTCGAGGGCCTCGCACGGCTCATGGAGGAGCAGCCTGCCGGTTGTGAGGAGGCGTTGCTGGGCCTCATTGAGGGGCTGGTGTCCCATGGGGAGCCAGAGTTGGCCCACCGGATCGTGGTCGCCGAAATGCCTGGGGGCCACTCCCTTCCCTCTGGCGTCTGCTCCGCGCTCGACAACTATCTGCTCGACTCCCTACACCAAAGCGTTCCGGAGGAGTTCTTCAGGCGCTTCGACTCGTTCGCGCGACACACGACCGCATTCACACCGGAAGCCAGGCTGGCGCGTGCGTTCATCCATGGCGAAAGCGGTGGCGGCCAGTTCGACCGGTGGAAGCAGCCCACCTGGAGCGAAGCCGAGTGGGACGAAGTCCGGAGAAGCGAAGCAGCCAGGACGCTTGCCAGGAACTTCGTGCGCCATGTCCTTCCCAAAGCGCCACTGACTTACGATCCGGACTCCTTCCTGGCATTCCTGAGGCACCTCGGATGGGACTTGTCGGAAGCATTCCGCGAGACAGCCCGTTCCGTCCTGGGAACTCATGCGGGCACCCACGATGTCATCTTCGAAGGAGCGCTTTCACGCGATGCCAGTGCCTTCGACGAGTTGCTGCTCTTGATCCTAGCGAAGGAAGCGGAGGCATTCAGCACCAGCGACACTCCCGAAGTGAGTGCGCGCTATGAGAAAGCCTGTGAGGAAGTTCTGGATGCAGGGGAGGCAGAGCTCGTCCACCACGACAACTCCGACCTCGCCTTTTCCTTCGACTACCCCATCCGGCATCTGCTGCGAGCCCGCCGACGTGCTGAGGGATACAGTTGGATCGTTCAGCATCCCCAAAAAGAGCGGCTCTGGAGCGAATGGGGAGAGGTGCTTTGCGATGAGCCTCTTGGCAAAGTCACTCGCATTGAAGTGATGGCCTTCCTGGAAGGCAGTTCCGACTTCGCCCTCGGTCAGGCGAGCAGCGTCATCAACGTTCATCCTTTCCCGGAACTCACGCACCCACTTCTTCATCGATTACGCACTGCCTCATTGGCGGGCATCCGCTCGTGTATCGAGGCGCTCTGTGCCATCCACGCCCCACAGGAAATCGAAGAACTCCTGCGGGCTGAGGAACCTCCCTTCTCCTTCGTCCATCGCGCTTCCATGGTAATGGCAGCCAAGCACATCCAATCATGGAAGAAGTTGGACGCGGCAGCCCTGCAGCAAGCCTTTACAAGACTCCTCGCTCCGGATGAGCAGGCGATCCTCGACGCCATTGAAGCCGGTGGCCGCACGAGCCCATTCAAATTCAAGACTCCCGAGTTCTCCGCTCATGAACGCGGGCTGCTGGAAGACCTGGCCCGCCACGGGCCAGAGCGAATCGCAGTCGGAGCCACCTACGTCCTCGCCGCACTCGGGGCATCGATTGACGAGTTCGCGCCACGGATGCTTGCTTCCGACCAGCCCGAGACTCGCCGCAGGGTATTAGGAGCTTTGTGGCGGACAGGTAAGCCAGGAGATCGGAACTTACTCAGGACAGCCCTATCGGATCGCAATTACAAGTGCCGCATCGTCGCGCTGAGATTGCTGGCTCGCGATGCATCGCCTCAAGAGAGTGTCGAACTCCTCGAAAAGGGCAAGGACGCCAGCGCCCCTGTGCGCCAGGCTTGCGCGACGGTGATTGGTATCTACAAATGGGAGGAAGGTCTGGACCTCCTTTGTACCTTGCTCGCGGATCGCCGGAACTTCAGCGCAAGCCCTCTCACGACCGAGCCTCCTGAGTACGAAGTCGCACGCGCGGCGGTGGATGCGCTCGCCCGCTTCTCACAGCTTCCTTTGCGCGCCATAGAGAACTGTCTCCGAGTCCTGAACCGTTCCTGGACCCAAGCCGACGACTTCCACGTGCCAGTACGGCTCATTCATGCGCTGGCCCTACATCCAGGGGACGCCATCCGGCAGATGTTGGAGGAACGACTCGACTCGGAAGGCAGCTTCACTTCGGAGCGAGGTGTGGCATTCCCTCTTCGGTACGCGGCGGCATGGGGGCTTGCTCGACGGCTGGAGGCTCAACCAAACGAGCGAGACAAAGTCTCGGTGCCTACTATCCGCCGGGCCGCAGGCCACTCGAACTCCTGGCTTGCCGCACCGGCAATCCTCGCACTGGCCTTCTGCACTCCCAGGTTGGGCTCCGAGGTTCGCCAGTGGCTTGGCTGCCGGACGACGACGCCAGAGCGGACTGCGTTATGGGCCGCTGCCTTGGCGTATACAGGGAAGACGATCCCCAGAGCATTCCTCGCTAAGCACCTCCTGCAGGGCCATCCCTTCTGGCTCCTCCTCCAGCGTCGCAGCAGAAACAGTGCCTTCACCCTCGCGGAATGGAAACTCATGCTTCAGGAAGAGCCGGCCCTCGCGGAATGGCTGTTACAGATTCGCCCTGACGAAGATGTCAATGCCTGCTTGCGAAGGATGTTGTCCCTGCTCGTCGGACTGCAGGCTGAGGAGTTGAAACATGACGACCTTCGCTTCGACATCTTGCCGCCTCCTTCCAATTGGCTCCCCCTGCGGCTGATGACCGCGTTTCAATGACGCACTCGCCCCGCTACATCCGTTCTTGTCCTGGAAGGCCGAAATGAGTGAGCAGCGCGCACGGGCTCAAGGGGGACTCCCTTCTTATCAAGGCTACGAGTACCAGATTGAGGTCACCATCTGGGTGGGCCTTCAGCTCATGTTGGAGCAGGGGAGGTGTGACCGCATCGAGGTGGAGCCGGCCTCTGAAGAGGACATCCAGGCCTTGCTCGACGTCCCTCCGGAGGAGGCACTCTCGCGTCTCGGGCTTCCTGGACGCAGGGAATTCCAGATCCAGGTCAAGCTGCGATCCCGGCCGTTCTCGGCCAACGACTTCAAGAACCTCGTGAGTCCCAACCCACCATCACGGCTCCGGAAGGGCGGGCCTCCACCGCGTCAGCGCCCGATTGACTACCTCCGAGAGCATGAGGCGACATCCTACGTCCTCATCACCAGCGCCCAGGTCGACACAAAACTTGCGCAGCATGTGATTCATCACCTGGAAGCAATGCCGGCGGCCGTGGCGCTTCCCTTCACTCTGCCGAACAAACGGAAGTGCCCTCCTGAAGAGCAGGCCGGGCTTGCCCAACGACTCGGCATCCTCCACCAGCAAGTACCTGAGGTGGTTCACGGTGAAATTCGTCGAGCACTTCGCGAGACTGGCTTCGTCCCCTCCGGCCGCATTGACGCGTGCATACAGAACCTCAAGGCCCGTGTACGTGACCGGCTGCTGGGCCGGGCTTCCCGGACGTGGCCCCTGGATGAACTGAGGTACGTCATCCAGCAGCACGGTGGGTTGCCACGGCAGCCACATGACCAGTTCGTCAAACCGGATATCTATGAAGCACTGCGCCAGCAACTCGAGCAGCACTCCGCACTCATCCTGATTGGCCCACGCGGCGTGGGAAAGTCCGCGACCGCGGAGATGCTCGTCCATGAGCATCGTACGAAGAGCGACCCTTTCGAGGTGATTACCTCCTGTCATTCTCCGACGGAACTTCGACGCCTGCTCTTACGCCCAGGTCGTTTTCTCTTCTTATTGGAGGACCCGCTGGGAGCGACGACCAATGCCTCTTTGGAGGCGAGTCTCTGGGCCAAGGAATTGCCCTATCTGACGAGCCTTGCGAGCCCGGACAAGCGATTCCTGATGACATCCCGGGCGTCACTCTTTCGGGAGGCGTGTCTCGCGAAGAGCCCAAGCATGCTCCAGGGGATATACCAGGAGCTTCAACCGGGAAACTATGGCTCCCATGATCGCTGGGAGATCCTCATGCAGGTGCTTAGCGGATACCCCATCGCGGAGGACATCGCTACCGCGCACCGGGAAGAAATCCTCGCCGCACTGCAGGTTCCCTTTTCATTGCACATTTTTGGCGTTCAGCTTCGCAACAAGCAATCCCTCTCCGAGGCCGAGTTCAAGACACTCCTCCACGGCTCTCTCATGGAGACGCTGGGCACGACTGTCGCGGATGATGCCCGCAGTTGGGGTGAGTCGCGGCGAGACGCCTGCTTGCTGATGGGCTTCCTGCTCGATATTCGCAAGGCGTTCACCGAAGCCGAAGTCGAGCAGGTGGTACGAAGCCTCCGGGCCTCCAACCTCGCACAGATTGAATTCAAGACCGCACTCAAGCACATGGTCCGCGCAGGCTGGGTGGAGCAGCGTGACGGTAGCTACTGGGCGCACCCACAGGTCACTGAGGGATTAACGGGCCTGTTCGACGATGCTCCCGAACGCGCAACGGAGATACTCGTCGCCTGGATGAGAGGTCTGGTGGTTGATGGCCACCACCACCGCGTGCTGGTCCTCTCTTTCGCGCTGACCAGCAGGAACCAGCGGATTCCCCCGGAGCTACAAACCGAGCTTGATGCGTTCCTGATTCACCGGGTTCAGGAGGCGGACGACGCGGCCATCTACGAGACCCTCAGGCATCTGGCCATTCTTTCCCAGGGAAATGCTCCCGAAGCCTTGCTCGCACGGCGCCTCACAGGACAGGACAGGCGTTTCGCAGCGAGTGGGCATCCGGAACCTCCCGTGTGGAGTGCCGCGGAGCAGGCTGTGCTTCGCGACTCTGCCTCCGCGCGTCTGCTCATGGCCCGGTACCTTCGTCACGGATGGATGAGGACACAGGAGGTTCACTCCTGGGAAACGCTTTCCTCCTGGCTTCGCGAGCTGGGTTGGAGCTTTCACGAAGAGCTCACCCAGGCGACCCGCGCAGCCTTGAGCGAGGAGGGTTGGCACTACCGACAGGCGACCCATCTGGCCCCGGGAAGTGGGGATCCATTCGGGTTCGCACTGTCCCAGTTCCTGCGCGGGGCCCTGGACGTACCCGGCGCGTCCATCGAGGAGTACCTGGAGCTGTGCCTCAATGCGCTCGCGCGGGTCCGAGCCTTCTGCGACACGGCCCGGCGCCAGGATGAACAGGCGGGGCTTCTACCGGGCCCTGGGGCCCTCCGGAGGATGGAACTTTCCTCACTGCCACGTGCATTCGAGCTCGCGCTGGAGACCGTCGTCGATGTTCGCCGGCTGCGCGAGGGTTATGAGTGGATTCGCGTGCATCCCAGGCGCAGAGAAATCGTGCCCGCCTTCAATGCCGCCATTGGCGTCGTCGCCTGGCCGTGGACCAGCCGTCTGTACCCAAGACACCTGAAGGAGCGCCCTGAAGGAACGAATGAAGAGGTGCTCACCTTGCATGAGGCCTGCGACCCAGCGGACAGAAGATCCGTCTGGCTGATCATGCCACTGCTAAAGGCGCCAGAGTTCCTTCCTGTGCTCCTGAGAGACCTTGAGGACTGCCCGCTAGAGCATCTCGGCACGGGACTCGATGTCTACAGGTCTCTCTCCCCAGGCTCCGACGCACTTCAGAAGCTGTCAGCGCTCAGGGCCAAAGTGGGTTTCACACGCCGGGTCGCACTCGCAGAGTCCTGGAGCCCTCGCAATACGGGGGAGCTTCCAGGGCTGTCCGACGAGGAAATCGTGGTGGCTCGCCTGTGTGCAGCCGCACTGGCCCGGCGCCCCTCAAGCTCCGATGTTGAAGCCTTGAGCCCGAGCCAATGGGCCCTGCTCCAGAACCTAGCGGAGGAGCACCCGGGCGCTTTCGGAGGAGGCGCCCTCCTGATCCTGGCGTATCAGGGCACTTCTATTGACTCGCTAAGCGGGCGCATCCAAGCGCTAGCGACGAGAGCCAAGCTCGCCGTGCTGATGCAGCTCTTTAGAGAGAGTGTCCCGTCGGCTCGCTCCCTACTGCGAAGCTACATCCAGCATCAGGACCCTCGCCTGCGGCGCCTCGCGCTCGAAGAGCTTGCCCCCTCCGCGACCCCGGAGGAACGGGCGGAACTCCTCCAATTGGCCGCGGATCCCAACGCCGTTGTTCGAAATGAATGCGCACTCCAGATTGGCAGAATGGACTGGTCTGACGGTGTGAAGTGGTTGCTGCCGTTGGTGACGTCCATCCCAGGGGATGAAGCCCTCGATGCTAGCTTCAACCTTGGCGCGTCGCCCATCGGGCGAACAGCTGCCAGGGCGCTCGCGCTGATATCCCGGTTGACGGATGCGACCGTGGCCGAGTGCCTGGACCTCATGCGGAGGGGGCCAGAGGCCATCCCCGATGTCGTGGTCCGCTGCGAGCTGGTGCCCATCCTTGCCAGGAGCCCATTCGCGGAGGGGCGAGAACTTCTCCTGCGGTGCCTGGAAAGTCCCGAGGCCCTTCCAGGGAACAACGATTCAAGACGGTTTCCTCTTCGCTACGCAGGGGCTTGGGGACTGTTCCGGCACCTTCGCCATTACCCGCATGCGCGCGACGGATTGAGCATGAAGGAGATTCTCAAGGCCGCGAAGCATCCGGACATCCGATTGGCGGGGCCCGCGCTGCTCATCCTCGGGTCTTCCGTTCCGGCGTCTCTCCCGGCCATTCGAGAGGTGTTCAGCTCACCCGCGATGACGCCTAAGAGAGGATTGCTTGCGGCGGCGGGCGGGGCACTCAACGGGGCTCGGATTCCCGACGACCTCTTGAGCCCGGTGGTCCTCGAACAACGGCCGGGACTCATCTTGTTGGAACATGCTCGCGCTCCAGAATCAGCGGCCTTTGGAAACTGGGAGGCCTTCCTGGAGCAGAACCCCGAGGTGTCGGCATGGCTCACACTGTTGAAAGAGCCTGAGGAAACCCACCGTCTCCTTCAATGGGTGTTCTTCGAGTTGCTGGGTCGACGTGCGCGCAAAGAGCTCCCCTGGCACTCAGCTTCCCTAGAAACAGCGCTGACTGAAGAGGCCAGTCTGCGCTTGCTCGAGCAGCTTGAATGGAGAGGGTCGGACCTCGACTTGGCGTTCTGGTAATCGTCGGCCAAAACGAAAACGGGCTGGAGACCTTTCGGCCTCCAGCCCGCTTCGTCGTTTGGTCGGGGAGACAGGATTTGAACCTGCGACCCCTTGGTCCCGAACCAAGTGCTCTACCAGGCTGAGCCACTCCCCGATATCCGGTGCTGCGCCAGGAACTGCCCTCGGGCCCGGCGAAGCGTGGGCGGATCTATCCGAGCCGCTTCCTTCAGTCAACGACCTCTTTCAGCCTCCCCTTCCCTCCCCTCCCCACCGCCCCCGCTCCCCCGACTGTTGTCCTACCTACCCTTCAGGACGGGACAATGTTCACCCTCTTCACAACATCCGGGCCTTCCTGTAGTTCCAAGATGTTGCACGTTGATCCGCCCCTGTTCCCCCACAGAGGACCATGACTGCTCCCACTGTCCTCATCTCGGATGATGAGCCCCTTGTCGTGTCCGCACTCGCCCGGGAGGCCAAGCGCTCCGGCCTCGTCTGCGTGTCCGACACCACCTCCGAACATGTGATGGAGCTGGCCCGCAAGCACCGGCCCGCGGTCATCATCCTGGACATCAACCAGCACCAGGACGGACGGGACCTGCTCGCGCAGCTGAAGAAGGACCCCGTCACCCGCGACTGCAAAGTCATCATGCTCAGCGGCGTGGAGGATCAGTTCACCCGCCACGTGTGCTTCGAGCTGGGCGCCGACGACTACGAAGTGAAGCCGTGCGACCCCACCTTCATGACCCGCATCGCCCGCATGGCCGCCGCCGCCGTGCGCCCTCCCGCTTCGCCCGAGGCCGCCTGACTCACGACGGCCGCAGCGACCGGATGGCCTGCGCGTAGTCCTTCGCGCCAAACACGTAGCTGCCCGCCACCAGCACCGTCGCTCCCGCGTCCACCACGCGCTTCGCCGTCTGCGCGTTGATGCCGCCGTCCACCTCGATGTCCACGTCCTTCAGCCCCCGCGCGTCCAACATCGCGCGCAGCCGGCGGACCTTGTCCACCGTGGACTCGATGAACGACTGCCCCCCGAACCCCGGGTTCACGCTCATCAAGAGCACCATGTCCACGTCCCCGAGCACCTCTTCAATCGCCGACAGCGGCGTGCCCGGGTTCAACACCACCGACGGCTTCGCCCCCGCCTGACGGATGGACTGCAGCGTGCGGTGCAGGTGGGGGCTCGCCTCCTGGTGCACCGTCAGCACGTCCGCGCCCGCCTTCACGAACGCGTCCACGTACCGCTCCGGCTCCACGATCATCAGGTGCACGTCCAGCGGCTTTGTCGCCACCCGCTTGATGGCCTCCACGATGACCGGGCCCAACGTGAGGTTGGGCACAAACCTGCCATCCATGACATCCACGTGAACCCAATCCGCGCCGGCGGCTTCGATGGCGCGGACCTCTTCACCCAGACGGCTGAAATCACAGGAGAGCAGCGACGGAGAGATGCGGACAGGGCGGGTCATGGCGGCGCTTCATAACCGCTTCTGGAGGCCCCTGGTACCTTCGCCCGGCAGGACAGGGGGCTGGCGGACAGAGGTGGACCCAGCAGGTGGGGGGGCCGGGCGGCCGAGACAGCCTGCGTGCTAAAACCGGGTGCGCCCGCGGCCATCCGCCGCATCCCACGGAGCCCGCCCCGGTGCTTCCCCAGTCCGCGCCCGCCTCCCCCAACCTGTCCCGCCGGCTCGCGAAGCTGACGTCCATCCTGGATGTCGCCAAGGCGATGAGCGCCGAGCGCGACCTGGACCTGCTGCTGCCCCTCATCCTCTATGAGGCCACCAAGGTCGTGGAGTCGGACCGCTGCTCGCTCTTCATCCTGGACCGCGAGCGCGAGGAGCTCTGGAGCAAGGTGGCCCAGGGCTCCAAGAACGAAATCCGCCTCCCCATGGGCAGCGGCATCGCCGGCCAGGTCGCCCACACCGGCGCCGTCATCAACATCCCCGACGCCTACGCCGACGCCCGCTTCAACAGCAGCTTCGATGTCTCCAGCGGCTACCGCACCCACACCATCCTCTGCGTCCCCATGCGCGACGCCAATGGCGAGGTGACGGGCGTCATCCAGGCCCTCAACAAGCGCGGCGGGCAGGTGTTCGACGAGGAGGACGAGGAGCTGCTGCTCGCCCTGGGCGCCCAGGCCGCCGGCGCCATCGAGAACGCCCTCCTCCACGAGGAGATCAACCGCCTCTTCGAGGGCTTCGTCTCCGCGTCCGTCGTCGCCATCGAAGCGCGCGACCCCACCACCGCGGGCCACTCCGGCCGCGTCGCGGACCTCACCGTGTCCCTGGCCCAGGCGCTGGAGCACCGCGCTACCGGCCCCTATGCCCAGACGCGCTTCACCGCCGTGGAGCTGCAGGAGCTGCGGTACGCGTCGCTCTTGCACGACTTCGGCAAGGTGGGCGTGCGCGAGAACGTGCTCGTCAAGGCGGAGAAGCTGTATCCGCATGAGCTGGAGGCGCTGCGCGCCCGCTTCCAGCTGGCTCGCAAGGACCTGCAGCTGCAGAGCTCCCGGCGCCGGCTTGCCGCCGTGGAGGTCCGCGGCCTGGCCGCCCTGCCCTCCATCCATCAGGAGGAGGACGCGCGGCTTGCCCAGGAGCTGGCCCAGCTGGATGAGGTGATGGGCTTCTTGCTCACCTGCAACAAGCCCACGGTGCTCGCGCAGGGCAACTTCGAGCGGCTCCTGGAGCTGGGCAAGCTCACGTTCACCGACGCGCATGACCATGGGCAGCCGCTGCTCCTGCCCCAGGAAATCCAATCCCTCTCCATCACCCGCGGCACGCTCTCCCCGGAGGAGCGCCGCGAAATCGAGAGCCACGTCGAGCACACGTACCGCTTCCTGTCGCAGATTCCGTGGACTCGCGCGCTGCGCCGCGTGCCGGAGATTGCGTACGCGCACCACGAGAAGCTGGATGGCACGGGGTACCCTCGCGCCGTCCCGGAGATTCCGGTGCAGTCCCGGATGATGTCCATCTGCGACATCTACGACGCGCTCACCGCGAGCGACCGGCCCTACAAGAAGGCCGTGCCGCACACGCTCGCGTTGGACATCCTCAAGAAGGAGGCGGGGTCCGGACAGCTCGACAAGGACCTCTTCACCATCTTCGTCGAGGCGGAGATTCCCCGCCGGGCTCTCAAGAAGAGCCCGGCGTAGGGCCCTGCATCAGGCGCTGATGGTGTGCAGCCGGAGGCTGTTGATCTTCCCCGGCTGGCCCACCGGCGCACCGAACACCACCACGACGCGGTCGCCCCGGCGCGCGAGGCCGCGCGACACCAGCTCCTCCTCCACGCGGCGGAGCATGGTCTCCGTCTCCTGGATGGGCTCCAGCACGCGCGGCACCACGCCCCAGAGCAGCGCCAGGCGGCGGCGCACTTCCTGGTTCGGGCTGAACGCCACAATCGGCACCGTGGGCCGGTAGTGCGCCAGGAGCCGCGCCGTCACGCCGGACAGCGTGAAGGCCGCGATGAGCGTGGCGCCGCTGGCCTTGGCCGCCTCGCACGCCACGCGCGCGATGACGTCCGGGAAGTGCAGCGGCAGGCCCAGCGGGGCCTCAATCTGGCGCGGCTGCAGCTGCGCGCGCGAGGAGGACTCGGCCGCCAGGATGATGCGCTCCATCATCTGCACGGAGTCCAGGGGGAACTTGCCGCTCGCCGTCTCACCCGAGAGCATCAGCGCGTCCGCGCCGTCGTAGACGGCGTTGGCCACGTCGCTCGCTTCCGCGCGCGTGGGGCGCGGGTTGTCGATCATCGAGTTGAGCATCTGCGTGGCCACGATGACGGGCAGGCCGCGCAGGTTGGAGCGCCGGATGATGTCCTTCTGGACGGCCGGCACTTCCTCCGGGGGGATCTCCACGCCCAGGTCGCCGCGGGCCACCATCACGCCGTCCGTCTTGTCGAGGATGGCGTCCAGGCGCGCGATGGCCTCCGGCTTCTCCAGCTTGGAGATGATGGGCACCGTGCGGCCCACCTCCGCCATGGCCTGGCGCGCGGAGTCCAGGTCGGACGGCTGACGCACGAAGGACAGCGCGATGTAGTCCACGCCCGCCTTGAGGCCGAAGATGAGGTCCTCGCGGTCCTTGGGAGTGAGCGCGTCCGCGCGCACCGCCACGCCGGGCAGGTTGATGCCCTTGTTGTTCTTCAGGATGCCGCCGTGCACCACTTCCGTCTTGATGAGCTGCTTCTTGTCCGTCTCCACGACGCGCAGCTCCAGGAGGCCGTCATCCAGGAGGATGCGGTCGCCCGGGTTCACGTCCGCCGCCAGGTGCGGGTACGTGGTGGACACGATTTCGTCCGTGCCCTTCACCGTCTCGTCGGTGGTGATGTGGAAGGTGGCGCCGTGCTTCAGCTCCGTGCTGCCCGTGACGAAGCGGCCGGTGCGGATCTTCGGACCCTGCAGGTCGCCCAGGATGCCCACCGCCTTGCGCACCTTCAGCGAGGCCGCGCGCAGCATGTCGATGTTCGCCTGATGCTGCTCGTGGCTGCCGTGGGAGAAGTTGAGCCGGGCCACGTCCATGCCGGCCTCCAGCAGCGCTTCCAACATCTCCGGGGTCTGACTGGCGGGGCCGAGGGTGCAGACAATCTTTGCTCGTCGCATATGAGGCCGAACATCCGGCCCCGCTGCGTTTCGGTCAAGACATCACCGAATGTGACCGAGCAGGTAAACCAGTAAATGTCCAGGCTGCTCGGCGTGCGCTCAACCGCGCAGCAGCGTGCCCAGGTTCTCGCGCTCCCAACGCAGCGCGGCGGCGTAGTGCGGGTACGTGCGCTCGCGCTCGCGGAAGGCGCGCGGGTGGTGCACGCGGCGCCCGGTGCGATTGCTGCTGGGGAACAGCTGGTGGAGCATCTCGTGGAAGACGATGAACTCCACGAAGAAGGCGGGCACGTCCGGCTTGTCCAGCGCGGGGTGGATGCGGATTTCGCGCGTCTGGTGGTCGTAGACGCCCAGGCGGATGGACTTGCGGCGGCGGCGCGGCGGCATGCGGCCCCAGCCGATGCGGGCCTGGATGGCGTTCTGGAAGTAGGCCTCGTTGACGCCGTTGTAGAGCGCGCGCAGGTCGAAGCAGCGGCCCAGCGGATTCAGCTCCGCGTCGGATTCCCGGCGCAGCTGGCGGATGAGCGGCTGCTGGCCCCGGATGTACTCGTCCAGGAGGGCGCCCGCGGCGCGGTGCCCCCGGCCCGCGTAGTCCGCCACCGCGCGCACGATGACTTCGGGCGCGTCCAGGAACATGTGGTGCAGCCGCAGTTGGAGCACCTGCGAGCCGCGGCGGAAGGACACCATGGTGGAGCGGTTGTCCGTCACGGCCAGGCGCACCGGCATGCCCAGGTTCGCGCTCAACCGCCACGCGAGCGACTCCGCGCGCGACCAGAGCTCCTCGCGCGACGCGGTGAGGACGCGCGGCGCTTCCTCCGCCACGCGGTTGCGCGGTGGCAAGGGGGCGGGTCCTTCCGGCACGCGCTGCGCGGGAGTGGCGGCGCGTTCCGCGGACGAGCCACGCGGGAACAGGGACATCTGGCGGAAGGCTTCGGGCGTCACGCGGGGGGCATCGTACCCGGCACTTCCCGAACCTCAAGGCCAGGGGCTGGATGCCCGTCCGCCCGTCGACCGGGCCCACACCCCGAGCGTGACACCCCGGGTTGAATTCGTCCCAGAGGCATCGTCCTTCAGGACAGGGGGCCCGGGTCGCCATGGCGCGACTTGAGCAGCCGCTCCAGCCGCTCCGGCTCCATGCGCACCACGAAGGTCTTCTCCCGGGCATAGGTCACCTGCCCGGGGGCCGCGCCCTTCTGCTTGCGGACGAACTTCACCGGCATGTAGCTCACCTCGCCGCGAGGCTCGCCCTTGGCGCCCGAGTGGTGCAGCGCGAGGTGCGCCGCGTCCAGGAGCACCTCCTGCGCCACCTCCGCGTTCTTCTCCAGCGGCACCACCACGTGGCTGCCCGGCAGGCCCCGCGCGTGCAGCCACAGGTGCCATGGGCGGGCCACCTTGAAGGTGAGCTGGTCGTTGTCCTCCGAGCCGCGCCCCACCCAGATGCGCGCGCCGCCGTGGCCCACGTACTCCTTGAAGGGGAGGCCTCCCTTCGGGCCCTCTTCCCCCTGGGTCACCTGGAGCACTTCCGCCTGCGCGAGCAGCGCGGCGTCATCCATGGCTTCAATCTGCGTGAGCGCTGTCTGCGCGTGCGCCACCTCGCGCGCGAGCTCCGCCTCGCGGTGGCGGGCCTGCTCCACGCCGCGCAAGAGCCGCCGGTACTGGTGGAAGTGCCAGTCCGCCTCCTCCTTCGGGGTGCGCTTCGGGTCCAGCTTCACCTGGACCTCCTCCACGCCCGCCTCCGTATAGGAGGTGAGCGTCACCTGCGAGGCGCCGCGCTTGAGCCGGTGCAGGTTCTGCGCGAGCAGTTCGCCCACCTCTCGGTGCTTCTCCGCTTCCGGGCCACGCTGGGCCTCCGCGCGCACCTTCTCCAGCGTGCGCGAGGAGCGCTTCAGCCGCGCCCGGTACGGCTGCGCGAGCCGGCGGCGGATGGCGTCCGCGCGGCTGGTGCGGTCCTTCTGTCCGAGCACCCGCTCGGCGGCCTGCAGCCTGGGCAGCGCGTCTTCTTCCTTCGGCTCCAGGCGCGAAGGCTGCGCGCGGCCCTTCGCCAGCGCCTCCGCGGACACGGGCTCCGGTGGCGACCACTGCGCTCCGGGATAGAGGTTGCGCCGCGGGCCGAAGCCCTCACCGGAGAGCATCAGCACCCGGTGGTTGTCGCTGAGGAGCAGCAGGCCTCCGGGCGCGCCCACCTCCATCACCAGCCGGCGGCGCACGTCCTCGCGCTCGAACTCCAGGACGACGGCGCGGCTCTCCTCCAGATAGCGCGCGGCCGCGAGCTTGAAGCCGGTGAGCTCCTGGCGCAGCCAGCGCTGGAAGGGGGCAGGCTCGCCCGGCGTGGGGAAGCGGTCCTCCGCGACGGACAGGCGCGACAGCTCGCCTTCGGCGCAGAGACAGAGGACCACCGATCTGCCTGGGACGCGCAGCTCCAGGTAGGCCAGTCGGGGCAGCGGGCACCACGCCTTCTGGGCCACCGCACCCACCAGCCGGGCCGCGGCCTCCGCCACGACCTCCTCGAACTCCACCGGACGCAGCGACATGGCCCCTCCCGGGCGGACTTGAAGGGACTTCAAACCCCTGGCCCGCAAAAGAAAAACGGCCCGGCGGGTTTCGCCGAGCCGTTCACCGGACGTCAACCGACGTCCGAAATGACGCCGTTACTTCAGGCTTCCGGGGTCGCCGGGGCCGCAGCGGCCTTGCTGGCGCTCTTGCGGGTCGTCTTGCGGGCGGACTTCTTCGCGGCGGCCTTCTTCGCCGGGGCCTTCTTGGCCGTACCGCGCTTGGCGGCAGGGGCCTTGCGGGCGGTCTTCTTCGTCGCGGTCTTCTTCGACGCGGCCTTCTTCGCGGTCTTCTTCTTCGCGGCCATCGGAATCCTCCGTTCAGTGTTGAGGCCCGCGAGGACGCGAGCCCTGCACCCACTTCGAACTGAACGTGAGTGCTTGAAATGAATGGTACGGGCGACATGCCAGTGTGTCAACGCATGGTGATGTATTGCAGTGCGCGGCGAGGCCGATTTTTGGCCTCCGGGCGCTTCGAACCGTTCGTGACGGTCATTTCGGGGGTCCGACGCGTCGCGTGCGGGGCCCAATTTCCGGCTCCGGACGCATTTCGCGGGTCCGCGCTACAGGTCTGGATGTCCGCTGCCGTGCATCCGGTGCGCGCGCATCGCGTCGCTTCCCGTCGTGGAGGCGGCGGCCTACGGTGCCCGCCCGCATGAGCTCCACCGCGCTGACCTTCCCCGCGTCCTTCACCTTCGGCGTCGCCACGTCCGCGTACCAGGTGGAAGGCGGCATCGAGAACGACTGGGCCGAGTGGGAGCGGCAGGGGAAGTTGAAGGAGCCCCACGCGAGATGCGGCCTCGCGGTGGACCACTGGCGCCGCTACGCGGAGGACTACGCCCTGGCGAAGGCGGTGGGGGCCACGGCGTTCCGGCTGTCTCTGGAGTGGGCGCGCATCGAGCCCGAGCGCGGCCGGTTCGACGGCGCGGCGCTGGAGGGCTACCGCGAGCGGCTGCTGAAGATGCGCGCGCAGGGCCTGCGGCCCGTGGTGACGCTCCATCACTTCACCCACCCCACGTGGTTCCACGCGTCCACGCCGTGGCACCTTCCGGAGAGCCTGGAGGCCTTCCGCCAGTACGTGCGCCGGTGCGCGCCCCTGTTGGAGGGGCTGGACGCGCTCGTCATCTCCTTCAACGAACCGATGGTCCTCTTGTTGGGCGGCTACCTCCAGGGCCTGATGCCGCCGGGCATCGCGGACGGGGCGAAGACGATGGCCGCGCTCGGGAACATGGTGCGCGCGCACGTCATCGCGCGGGAAGAGCTGGGCCAGCACCTGGGCCGGGTGGAGCTGGGCATCTCCCAGAACATGCTCGCGTTCACGCCGGACCGCTGGTGGCATCCCCTGGACCGCTCGCTGGTGCGGCTGGCGGCCCCTGCCTACAACCACGCGTTCCACGAGGCGCTGTCGTCCGGCCACCTGCGCGTGTTCATGCCGGGCGTGGCGTCCACGGACGTGCGCATCGAGGGGGCGCGCGACTCCGTGGAGTTCGTGGGCGTCAACTACTACACGCGCGCGCACCTGCGCTTCATGCCGCGCCCACCCTTCATCGACTTCAAGTACCGCGACCCGGACGGACGCGGGCTCACCGACATCGGGTGGGAGCAGCGGCCCGAGGGCTTCCTCCAGCTGCTTCAGGAGGTGAAACGCTACGGCAAGCCGGTGTGGGTCACCGAGAACGGCATCGACGACCGCAAGGGGACGGTGCGGCCGGAGTACCTGCACGCGCACCTGCGCCAGGTGCTGGCCGCGCGCGAGGCGGGCGTGGACGTGCAGGGCTACCTTTATTGGAGCCTGCTGGACAACTTCGAGTGGCTGGAGGGTTGGGGCCCGCGCTTCGGCCTCTACCACGTCGACTTCGACACGCTGGAGCGCCGCCCCACCCCGGCCTGCGACTACTTCCGCGAGGTCGCCACCGGGCGCGTGCTGGTGCCGCCGGCTTCCGTCGCGGGCGTGGCCAGCGCTCAGCCCAGCGCCGCGCGGTAGTCCACTTCCGGCTCCTCTAGAGGTGCCGTGGGGTCCGTGTCCGCGCCCGCGAAGAAGCGGCGCACGCTGTCCTCCACCGCCTCCGGCGAGTCCAGCCCGTTCACCTCCGAGCGGAAGTGCGCCGCGCCCTTGAGGCCATGGGCGTACCAGGCCAGGTGGCGGCGGAAGGAGCGCACCGCGCCCAGGGCGTCCCCGACGAACTCCGCGTGGGCCCGGGCGTGCTCCAGCACCAGCTCACAGCGCTCCTCCGGCGTGGCGGGCGGGCCGCCTTGCAGTTCGCGGAAGAGCCACGGGTTGCCCAGGGCGCCCCGGCCAATCATCACGAAGTCGCAGCCGGTGCTGTCCAGCATGCGGTGGGCGTCCGCCACCGTCTTCACGTCCCCGTTGCCCATGATGGGCAGCTCCGGGAAGTGGCGCTTCAGGTCCGCGATGTGGGCCCAGTTCGCCTGCCCCGAGTAGCCCTGCTCGCGCGTGCGCGGGTGCAGGGCGAGCCCCGCGCACCCGGCCTCCTGCAGCGCCTCCGCCACCTTCAGATAGTTGAGCGTGCGCGCGTCCCAGCCCGAGCGGATTTTGCAGGTGACGGGCAGGCCGGTGGCTTCCCGGATGGCGCGGACGATGTCGGCGGCGCGGGGCACGTCGCACAGCAGGCCGCTGCCGGCGCCGTTGCGCACCACCTTCTTCACCGGGCAGCCCATGTTGATGTCGATGACCTGCGCGCCCGCGGCCTTGCCCACCTGCGCGGCCTGGGCCATGGCCTCCGGCTCGCCGCCGAAAATCTGGAGCGAGTAGGGCTTCTCCACGGCAGGGTCGTAGCGCAGGTACTTGAGGGTGCGCTGGTTCTGGCGCATCAGGCCCTGGGCGCTGACCAGCTCCGTGGGGCAGAGGGCCGCGCCCAGCCGGAAGGCGATGACGCGGAAGGGGCGCTCGCTCACGCCGGCCATGGGCGCGAGGATGTAGGGGTTGGGGAGCGTGTAGGGACCCAGCTTCAGCATGGCGGAAGACACCCTATACCCCGGAGGGGAACAGAAGCGCGCGGGGCATGAGAACGGCCCTGCGCGAGTGGAGGCCAACGATTAAGGTCCCCCTCCATGTTCCGTTTCAGGCTCGGGAGCGTCCCCGTCCACGTCCACACGAGTCACCTGCTGTTCTCCGCGGTGTTCGCCTACCAGTCCCTGCCCCTGCCGGGCCGGCACTCGGGTGCCGGGTGGCTGGGAGACCAGCTGGCCGACGCCTCGTCGCCCGGGCACATGGGCGCGGTGGTGAGCTACGTGCTGGCGTGGATGTTCATCGTCTTCGTGTCCGTGCTCGTCCATGAGCTGGGGCACGCGGTGGCCTTCCGCTTCTTCGGGTACCAGCCGAGCGTGGACCTGGTGTTCATGGGCGGCGTCACCCGGCCCAACACGGACTCGCCCCTGCCCTGGCACAAGGACGTGGTGAGCAGCTTCGCGGGCCCGCTGGCGGGGCTGACGCTGGGCGTCCTGTGCTGGGTGGTGCTGATGCAGGTGCGGGGCCGCTCGGAGGTGGCGGACTTCTTCCTGAGCAACTTCTTCTTCGCCAACATGGTGTGGGCGGTGCTGAACCTGCTGCCGGTGCCTCCCCTGGATGGCGGGCACATCAGCACGGCGCTGGCGACGCGGATGTTCGGGCGGCGGGGCTTCATCGTGTCGCACGTGCTGGCGCTGGGCCTGTGCGTGGGCCTGGTGCTGCTCAGCATCAAGAGCGGGGCCCTGTTCATGGGCGTCCTCTTCGCCATGTTCGGCTTCCAGGCGTTCCGCGTGCTGTCGGACGTGATGCGCGCGCGCAACGAGGCCAAGGAGGAGGAGGGCCCCACCGCCCAGGCCCTGCGCGAGGCGCAGCAGGCGCTGCGCGAGGACCGGCTGGACGACGCGTGGCGGCAGGGCAACCGGGTGCTGGAGACGGAGGGCCTGTCCCCGAACCTCACCAGCCGGACCCATTACCTGCTGGGCTGGGTGGCGCTGAAGCAGGGCCACGGGCGGCCCGCGCTGGACCACTTCTCCCAGGTGCAGGGCCAGCCGGTGGAGATGCACGCGGTGGCGGCGGCGTTCTCGCTGGTGGGGGATGACGCCAGGGCGGTGGGCTACTGGAAGCAGGCGTGGGGCGAGTCGCAGGACCGCACCGTGATGCACGAGTATGCGGGCGCGCTCATCCGGCTGGGCCAGGTGAACGAGGCGCTGCGGCTGCCCGGCGTGGACCCGGCGTCCGCGTTCCGGTGCGCGGAGCGGGCGCTGTTCATCCGGGGCGCCTATTCGGAGGCCGCGGCGGTGAGCGAGGCGGCGTTGCAGCACGTGCCGGACCCGGGCATCGCGTACGACGCGGCGTGCGCCTTCGCGCGCGCGGGCAACGTGGCGGACGCGGTGCGGCTGCTCCAGCGGGCGGAAGGCCTGGGCTTCAAGGACGCGGCCTATGCCGCCTCCGACGAGGACCTGGCGCACCTGCACGGACACCCCGCCTTCGAGGAGTGGCTGGCGCGGCTGCGGCCGGCCGCGTCGTCCTGACGGGGCGACTTTCTCCCGTGCGGCGCCTTTCGGGCCCTAGAATCCGCGCCTGCCCGTGAGCCCTTCGTCCCCTCCCGTGAAACCTGGTGCCGCGCCCGTGCGTACCGGGGACATGCCGGCATCTTCAGGAGCCTCCGGCGACTCGGACGAGGTGTTGATGGAGCGGTTCTGCCAGGGAGACGCGCAGGCGTTCGACGCGCTCTTCCAGCGCTACGCGCGCCCCGTCCAGGGCTACCTGGCGCGCCTCACCGGCAGCCCCGCCACCGCCGAGGACCTGGCGCAGCTCACCTTCCTGTCCCTGGTGCGCGCGCGGGGCCGCTATCAGGCCGGTGCCCGCGTCCGGCCGTGGCTGTACGCCATCGCCACCAACGCCGCGCGGGACCATGCGCGCCGCCACCGCCGCCCGGAGGACCTCACGCCAGAGGGGGAATTGCCCCTCACCGCCGTGGCGGACACGCCGGAGCCTCGCGACGCGGGCCTGGAGCGCGCGGTGCAGCACGCCCTGGCGCAGCTCCCCGAAGGCCAGCGGCTGCCCATCCTCATGCACCGCTTCGAGGGCATGGGCTTCGCCGAGATCGCCGAGGCCCTGGGCCTCACCGAGAGCGCGGTGAAGGTCCGCGCCCACCGGGGCTACGCGCGCCTGCGAGAGCTGCTCGCGCCCCTTCAGCAGGAGACTTCACGATGACGCCCGAGTGCGAACGCGTCCTGGACCAAATGGACGGCCCGTTGCCCCCGGACCTGGCGTCACACGCGGCCGGGTGCGCGGACTGCCGCGCCCTCCTGGAGGGCTTCCAGGTGCTGGCGCCCCCCTCCTCCGCTCCTCCCGCCGTGCCCATCGACGAGGCGAAGCTCGAAGAGTCGCGGCGCCAGTCGCTGACGGAGCTGGCGGCGCACCCTCGGCCCACGCCGTGGTGGCAGGAGGTGGCGGTGCTGCTCGCCACCTATCTGGGCGTGGGCGTGATGGGGCTGCTCTGGGTGGGCCGGCACGGGATGATGCTCAACTCCGCGTCGCCGCTGGCGGTGGCGCTCGTGGCGCTGCTCATCGTCGTGGGCGTGGGCGGCGGAGCGATGGTGGCCCTGGCGCCAAGGCAGCGCGCCTGGCCCTTCACGCTCGTGGCCGTGGGCGCGCTCGTCGTGGCGCTGGCGCAGCTGACCGGGCGCTCGGGCGTCCAGGTGCGGCCGTTCCTCGCGGGCACCCTGGGGTGCATGGGCGCGGAGGTGGCGCTGTCGGTGGTGCCGCTGGCCCTGGCGCTCGTCCTCTTGTGCCGCTCCGCCTTCCAGCCCGTGCGGGCGCTGGCGGCAGGCCTGTCCTCCGCGGGTGTGAGCCTGCTCGTGCTGCACGTGCACTGTCCGGACGGCAGCGCGGGCCACCTGATGCTGGGCCACGTGCTGCCGTGGTTCGTGCTGGCGGGCGTGGCGGTGTTCATCCGCTCGCGCCTGCCGTCCCGCTCGTTCGCGCCCTGAGGAGCTTGGAGTCCTACTGGAGGCGCGACAGCGCTTCCTGGGGGAAGGCGCGCGCGTCCACCTTCGCGTGCCACTCCTTGATGCGGCCGTCCGGCCCGATGACGACGCCCACCCGGCGCGCGTTGGGGGCCGAGGCATCATCCGCGGCCCCGTAGGCCAGCCCCACCTTGCGATCCACGTCGCACAGGAGCGGGAAGTTGAAGCCGAACTTCTGGGAGAACGCCTGGTTCTCCTCCGGCGTGTCGAAGCTGATGCCCAGGATGGCGGTGCCCTTCGCCTCGTACTGGGCCTTGTGATCGCGGAAGGAGCAGCCCTCCGCGGTGCATCCCGGGGTGTCCGCCTTCGGGTAGAACCAGAGCACCACGTTCTTGCCCCGGTAGTCCGACAGCCGGTGCGTCTTCCCCGTCGCGTCCTGCACGGTGAACTCCGGCGCCACGTCTCCCTGCTTGAGCATGTGCGATGCCTCCTTCATGGGGTGGAAACCGGGGCGTCGTAGCACGCTCCGGGGGCAGGGAGCCGGGCACCGCTCGGGTGATGTGTGGAGTGGAGTGCAGGCGGACGGCGCCGGAGAGTCGGCGTCATCAAGATGCTTGAAACGCACCGGCCTCCTCCATTTAGTAGGTGCACCAAATGAACACCTCCGACGAACCTCCGCCTGCCGAAACGCAGCGGATGGCCGCGCTCACGCTCTGGGCGCGACAGAACCTTTCACGCCTCATCTATTTCCTGCTGGGCGCGTCCAACCGCATCCGCCTGCCGACCCCCTCGGTGTTGCCCATCGCGGGCGCGGTCGTCGGGCTCTACAGCGGACTGGCTGCGGGCATCTTCTCCAACCTCATTGGCGTGATGAGCGGCATCACGTTCAGCGCCGCGGAGCTGGCGGCGACGCTGAAGCCGCAGCGGCTGCGCACGTTGATGGAGTCGCTCGCCTCCGCGCGCTGGCACCTGGAATACGCGATGGTGGGCGTGCCGCTGGCGCTGGGCGCGCTCCTGCTGGCGCGGGTCATCGATCCCGGCGGCCCTCGCGATGAAGTGAAGCGCCGCCTGCGACTGCTCGCGCTGCTGACGCTGGGCGCGCTGTCGCTCTACTACCCGCTCGTGGGCCTGGCGGCCGTGAACGCCGTGTTCGGCCATGCGCACAACCTGGCCTCGGCGATACCGCACCTGCCCTGGTGGCTGATGCTGCTCGCGCCCACGGTGGGCGGCCTGGCGGTGGGGCGGCTTTTGCGCGACCGGCCGGAGACGCACGGGCACGGCCTTCCGGAGGTGGTGCGCGCGGTGAAGAGCGGCGCCAACGTGGTGCCGGCGGACCGCGGGTTGCTCAAGCTCATCGCGTCCGCCATCACCATTGGCAGCGGCGGCTCCGCGGGCCGCGAGGGCCCCATCGTCTACGGAGGCGCGGCGTTCGCGTCCAGCGTGGGGCGCGTGCTGGGCTTCAGCCGCAAGGAGCTGTCCATCCTGCTGGCGTGCGGCGCGGGCGCGGGCATCTCCGCGTCCTTCAACGCCCCCATCGCGGGCGCGGTGTTCGCGATGGAGATCATCCTGCGCGAGTTCGAGCTGCGGGTGTTCTCCCCCATCATCCTGGCGAGCGTGGCGGGCACGCTGGTGAGCCGCGGCGTGCTGGACGAAGCGCCCCTGCTCAACCGGGTGAACTACGAGCTGGTCAGCGGCTCGGAGGTGTTCGCCTACGCGGCGCTGGGCATCGGGTGCGGGCTGATCTCGTTCGCGTTCGTGAAGCTGCTGCACGGCGTGGAGCACTTCTTCCACGGCGGCATGGGCGGGAAGCTGTCTCCGTGGCTGGGCCGGAAGCCGCTGCCGGTGCGCGCGGCGTTGGGCGGCCTGTGCACGGGCGTGCTCGTGTTCCTGAGCCCCACGGTGTGGGGCAGCGGGAACGACTACATCAACCTGGCGGCGGCCGGACAGCTGCCCTTCTTCTTCCTGGTGACGGCGTGCGTGCTGAAGCTCGTGGCCACGGCGCTCACCATCGGCTCGGGCGGCTCCGGCGGCACGTTCTTCCCGGCGGCGCTCATCGGCGCCATGGCGGGCGGCGCGTTCGGCACGCTGGTGCACTACTTCTTCCCGCACGCCACGGGGCCCAGCGGCGCGTACGCCATCGTGGGCATGGGCGGCGCGGTGGCGGCGCTCACGCGCGGTCCACTCACCGGCATGATGATGCTGTATGAGCTGAGCGGCAGCCACGAGCTCATCCTGCCGCTGATGGTGACGTGCACCATCGCGTCCGCGGTGTGCCACTTCCTCACGGAGCGCACGGCGCCCAAGGTGCAGAGCGACGAGGACCTGCTGGCGGCCACGCACGTGCGCGCCCTGATGACGGAGGTGCCGGCGGTGCCCGCGGGCACGCCGCTGCGCGCGCTGACGGACCAGCTGCTCACGTCCGAGGCCGGCACGCTGCCGGTGCTGGACACGGAGGGCAACCTCTACGGCACGGTGCAGGTGGAGCAGCTGCGCGAGGTGTGGCGCGACGAGTCCATGTACCCGCTGCTCGTGGCCAGCGACATGGCGCGCAAGCTGCCCGCGCTGGCACCGGACTCGGACCTGGCGCATGCGCTCCAGGTGATGGACCAGGAGGACGTGGACGCGTTGCCGGTGGCGCCCGTGCTGGGACTCTCCCCGGGCGGACTCATCACCCGCGCCGCCGTCCGGCGCTTCCTCTTCGCGCAGCACGCGCGCGCGCACTCGACGGGCAACTACCCCGTCACCCCCTCCGAGGCAGCGCACTGAGCATCGACCGAGCATCGACCGGGCCTTGGGGGAAGGCCTCGGGCGGGGTGGGTCTGTCAGGAAACCCGGGGAGCGGGCATCCTTGGGCGCCATGTCCGAACCCGCCCTGTCCACCCTGCGCTCCGAGCTGAACTCCACCTTCCACGATGCCCGGGTGCGTCAGATGGTGGCCCTGGGACGCAAGGCGCGGACGGACCCGGCGGCGCAGGCGCAGTTGGACGCGCTGTCGCGGGGTGACGCCTTCGAGCGGCGGCTGGCCCTGGCCGCCCAGTTCACGCGCCGGGATGGCGCGGCGGTGCTGAACGCCACGGCGGACGAGTCCTTCCGCGTGCGAGCGCTGGCCTTCGAGCTGGTGTCGCTGGCCTGTGACGATGCCCAGGCGCTGGAGGCGCTGCGCATGGCGCACGGGATGCGCCGCGAGCAGGCCGTCATCCATCAACTGCGCAAGCGCAAGCGGCACGCCGTCATCGACGCGTTCCTGGACGGGCTGGCGGAGCGGGGCGAGCACGTCACCTTCGCGGACACACTGCCGCTGGGCTCCGAGGCGAGCCTGCGCCGGCACCTGGCGCGGGCGCTGGAGCGTCCCAGCTACCGGTTCTGGGCGCGGCTGGCCCGGCATGCGCCGGACGTGCTGGGCGAGGTGCTGCTGGAGCAGCTGCGTGCCGTAGCGGGCGAGCCGGACCCCGTCACGCGGCAGCACCTGGGGTGGGGACTGGCGTGGCTGGCGGAGCGGACGCCCGACATGGCGGAGACGCTGCTGGCGCTGCTGCTGGAGCGGGGCATCCCGCCGGACGAGCACGCCGTGCGGACGCTGGTGAAGCATCGCCCCATGCGCATGGTGGCGCTCCTGCGCCAACGTTCCCCGGCGTTCCTCCCGCACCTGCTGTTCGCGAAGTCCCTGGCGTCGCTGGACGCCGAGTCCCTGACGTGGATCGTCCAGCGCGACCCGACGCTGCTGGGCCGCGCGGAGGACGTGCTGAAGGAGCTGCCGGAGCCGCTGCACGCGACGCTCACCGAGGCCTGGGCCGCGTCCGTGGAGCGGGCGCCCGCGTGGGGTACGCCGCTCATCGCGCGCATCGCGGACCCGGCCCTGCGCGAGAGCGTCTACGCGCGCTGGACCGTGGGGGCGCGCAACCGGGATGGCGTCATCGCGCCGGAGTACGTGCGGCATCTTCCGGTGGAGCTGCGCGAGCGGGAGGCGCGCCGGCACCTGGACGAGGTGGTGGCCCTGGGCACTCGCGCCGAGGCGCGGTTCTCCTATGCGCGCTTCCTGCCCTGGGATGAAGCGCTGGGCGCGCTCCGGGGCACGCTGGGGCATCCGGACGCGGCGATGCGCGGAGTGGCGCTGAGCGCGCTGCTGGCGCTGCCCGGCCTGCGCCCGGATGAGCCCGCGTGGGTGGCCCCCGCGCTGGCGCTGGTGCTGGCCCGGAAGAACGAACAGGACCCGGTGCGCGGGCTGATGCTCCAGGCGCTGACCGAGTGGCCCCGCCGGATGTGGCGCGCCGAGCACACCGAGGCCCTGGGGCGGATGCTGCGCGACGCGCTGGACGCGGCGGACCTGTCCATGGGGACGGCGCAGTCGGCGGAGCGGCTGTTGGTGCGGGCCTTCAGCGCGGACCCGGCGTGGGGCGCGCAGTGGCTGGGCACCTTCCTCAAGGAGCGTGGCCGCATCCAGGATGGCGGGTTGGGCCACCGGCTGACGGACGACGAGGTGCGCCGGGCCGCGCCGTACCTGCTGGCGCTGGCGAAGAGCTGGGCGGAGCGCGAGCGCGGCGGTCCCCTGCTCCAGCTCGCGGCGAGCCTGGGCAAGCGCGCGGCGCTGGTGCCCGGTCTGTCGGACTGGCTCGTCTCCGTGCGCGACACGGCTCCCGACAACCGGCTGGCGCTGGCGTTGAGCGCGTGGCTGTCGCGGGAGGACCGGCCGCGCTTCGAGTCGACCCTCGCGGCCACCCTGCGGCGCTGGCGGGACCGCGGCTGGGACGAGGAGGTGGTGGCGCTGGCGGCGGCCGAGAAGGACGGGCTTCCGCTGCACCGGGAGCTGGTGGAGGAGCTGGAGCGCGTGGCGCTGCGGCTGGGCAAGCCGTCCGGGAACGCGCTGTGGGTGCTGCGCCACCGCGCGGTGAAGGACTTCGACCGGATGCTGCCCGCGCTGCTCAAGCGGGACGAGAGCGCCATCGCCATCCCCGTGGTGCGCGAGTTCCTGCACCGGCGGCGGCAAGACCTGCTGGGGCCGTACCTGAACGCGCCGGTCATCACCGGCCAGTTCGCCACGGGCGTGACGCACTGGCTGTTGCCGTTCGACTCCGGGTTCTTCCGGTGGACGGTGGAGCAGAACCGGGCGTATTCGCGCGCGCTCTCGAAGCTGTGCGCGGACATGGAGCGGGACACGCCTTCGGTGCTGGTGGCGGTGACGCGGATGGCGGCGCTGGACTGGGCGCCCATGGATTCGCTCCTGGCGCTGGCGAACGACAAGCGGCCCGCGGTGCAGGAGCGGGCCCTGCGGGTGATGGCGCGGTGCGACCAGGGCCAGGGCGTGCCCACGCTGTTGGGGGCCCTGGAGGATTCGCGAGCGCGCATCGCCATCTACGGGCTGCGCCGTGCGTTCAACGGCATGCCCGTCGCGCGGGTGCTGTCGCTGCTGGCGGAGGTGCCGCTGACCAAGGTCACGGTGGCCAAGGAGGTTGTGCGCCTGCTGGGCGAGCTGCGCTCGGACGCAGGCTACGAGCGGCTGCTGGAGCTGGACGCGAAGCCGCTGCATCGCGACGTGCGCATCGCGCTCCTGCGTGCGCTGTGGGACCACCTGGACCGCGAGCCCACGTGGGCGGTGTTCGAGCGCGCCGTCACTGGCGAGGACGCCATCATGGCGGCGCGCGTGGGGGACATCCCGGCGGACCGGCTGACGGAGGCGCTGGATGCGCGGCTGTCCGCGCTGCTCGCGAAGGTGCTGGCGCGGCCGGAGCCGGATGCGCGCATCGACCTGCTGCGGCGCGCGGCCTGGCTGTCCGTGAAGGACCGGGAGCGCGTGTTCCTCTCCGCCTGTGGCGCGCGGCTGGCCTCGCCCCATGACGACGAGGTGCGCGCGGCGATGGGCGCGCTGGTGTACCGGGCCGACGAGCGCGACGTGGCGCTGTTCGAGCGGATGCTGGAGGCGGTGGCGAGGGATCGGCGCGCGTTGAGCGTGGCGATGGACGCGCTGCTGCAGCCGCAGTGGCAGATGCGGCCCGTGCCTCGGCAGGCTGTGTATGGACTGGTGACGGGAGGGCCGCTCACGAAGGACCCGTGCCTGGCAACGCTTCGCGTGCGCTGCGCGGCGGTAGCCCTGAGTCCTCCGGCTTTCGCGCTCCACCTGGACGCGATGGGACAGGAGGGCTGGCTCTACGCGGACGCACTGATGGCGGCCCAGGTGGCTGTGTCGAACCTGCCGGTGGAGACGATGGAGGACATCGGCCGGCGCCTGGCGCGGAGCTCCAGCCCGGAGGCGCGGCGCCTGGCCCTGCACTGCCTGGTGCGCGATGCGGGGGACGGGCGCGGCTGGACGGAGGATCGGCTGGTGGCGCTCGCCGCGTTCCAGCGCGATGCCTCACCGCTCGTGGCCGGCGCCGCGCAGTTCGTGTTCCCGCCCCGGGAGATGGTGGAGGCCCCGGAAGAGGCGTAGGCCACCGCCCGGAGCGGTGCACCAGAACCTGTCCGACAGTCGGACAGGTTCGTGCGGTTCGCCGCCGGCAGGGCGGCACGTCCGACTCCTCGGCTCCGGACGCTCAGTTCAGCGAGCGGACCGGAGCCCTCCACGCGGCTCCGCGCTCCGCCTCGCTCGCGTATTGCTCCAGTTGCAGCGCCCGGTGGGCCACGGTGTGTTCGGCCAGGACCCTCGCGCGGGCTCGCATGCCCAGCTGGCGCCGGTCCGCTTCCGGCATCGCGAGCAGGTAGCGCAGCACGTCCTGCTCCGCGCGGGCGACCATCACCTCCTCGCCCAGCGCGAAGAGGTCCTCCAGCCCGGGCCAGGGGTCGCAGATGAGCGCCGCTCCACAGGCCGCGGCCTCGAACAGGTTCGCGCCCGGCGTGTGCTCGGCCTGGGAGAGGACCAGCGTGAAGCGCTGCGCGCCCAGGAAGCCCGCGTGCTCCTGGAGGGACGGGGCCGCGTGCCTCGCCACGTTGGCGGGCCAGGCGTCATCCACCGCCGACAGCATGCCCGAGAGGACGAAGCGCCCCTCGGGCCAGCCGCGCGCCGCGCCCAGCAGCCATTGCGTCAAGAGCCCCCGCCGCTCCGGCGACGCGGGCCCTGCGTATCCCAGGTCCCAGCGCGTCCGGCCGCTTCCGGGCGCGAAGTGCTCCGCGTCCACTCCCGGCAGGAACACGCGCGCGCGGGCCACGCCCCACTCGCGCTCCAGCTGACGGGGCACCGGCCCCCCACTGGAGCAGAGATAGAGCCGGTAGCCCGTGAAGAGGTCCGGCGTCATGCAGGCGGGGTCCTCTCGCAGGGCGTGCCTCGCCAGCGTCCGGGGCGTGTCCCGGTCCCAGAAGACGGTGAGGCCCCGCGCCGTGTTCGTGGCCCAGCGGCTCACGTCCGCCACCTGCGGCACGTCCGCGTCCACCAGCACCAGGTCCGCGCGGCGCACCCGCGAATGGAAGCGTGCGTGGAGGTCCGCCAGGTCCAGATACGACGCCTCCTCGCGTGCACCAGGCGCCGTGCGCTCCAGGAAGAGGACCGTGTGTCCGCGCCGCTGGAGCGCCTGCGCGAGCTGTCTCGGGGCCGAGGCCGCCTGTGCCTCGGCGGTGGCCCGGCACACGGGGCCCAGGAAGACGATGTCCATCCACTCGGGCCTCCTCACGCCCCCAGCCCGGCGGACGGAGGACGCCCCGCGCGCGGCATGTCCCAGGGCTATCGCTCCGCGCCCGGGGCGGACAAGCGAGCAGGCCTCGTGCCGCGTGAACTCCTCAACGGCACGGCCGGCGTCCGGCCCGCGCGTGCCATGAGGACGTCCGCGAGTGGACCGTGCCCCTGCCCCGGAAGCCAGAGCGCCTGGGGCTACTTCGTCGCGGGCGCGGCCTGGGTGGGCGGCGTGTTTCCCGCCGGGGCCGCCGCGGGCTTCGCGGCGCCGCCCTTGCGCAGGGGACACGCGGCGATGGCGCCCGAGACGTCGATGGCGTCCTTGCCCTCGCTCACATTGAGCACCTTGCGGTCCTCGCCCACGACGAACGTGTAGCGCTTGGACACCGTCACCACCGGCATCTTCACGTCGTACGCGCCCACCACCTTGCCGTCCGGATCCGGGATGAACACGAAGGGCGCCTTCAGCTCCGTCTTGAAGCGCGCCAGCGTCTCCGCGTCGTCCGTGGAGAAGGCCAGCACCTGGCCCTGTGCCTGCTCGATGTCCTTGTAGCGGTCGCGGTACGCGGTCAGCTCCTTCGTGCAGCCGCTGGTGAACGCCTTGGGGAAGAAGGCCACGATGACGGGCCCCTTCTTCACCATCTCCGACAGCGTGTAGGTCGTCCCCGCGGTGTCCTTCACCGTGAAGTCCGGGGCGGTTTCACCCACCTGGGGAATCGCTGCGCTGAGCCATCCGACGACAAGCAGGGAGTTGAGCATGCCCGGGACTTAACGGGCCCCGGGCACCGCGACAAGCTCCCCCGGCTCTACGACGACGCCATGCGGGCCCACACGGCGGCGGCGGCCTCGCGCGACTGCTCGGCCACGACCGTGGGGTTCACCGACAGCGGCCTGCGCGCCCACACGCGCCACACGCCGTCCACCATCACCGCCTCCACGTGGCGGCTGCCCAGCCCGTGCACCACGTGCCACGCCAGCGTCTCCGCGGTCAGCGGCGTGGGCGACAGGTAGTCCAGCACCAGCAGGTCCGCGAGCGCGCCCTCGCGCATGGGGCCGATGGCCGCCTCGAACACCTGCGACGCCAGCCGGTGGCCGTTGGCCAGGTAGCGCAGCACGTCGATGGGCTGCCCCGCCTCGCGCGAGCGCAGGTACGCCGCCTGCGCCTCCGCGAACAGGTCCGGCGACGTGCCGTCCGTCCCCAGCGATGCGCGCGCCCCGAACTTCAGCGCGGGCGCGTAGCCCACCTCCTGGCCCTGGTTGGAGCGCGGCGTGTGCAGGAACCACGTCCCCGTGGCCAGCACCTGCGCCAGGTCCGCCCACGCCAGGTGGCCCGCGTGCGCCGCCATGGCGCGGGGCGAGAGCAGGTTGCTGGTGAGCAGCCGCGTCACCGGCGGGTTGCCATGGCGCTCGGTGGACAGCCGCTCGTCCAGCGGATCCTCCGCGAGCGGGAAGTGCAGCCCGGTGCCGGTGGTGTTGAGCGCCTCGCCCAGGCCCTGGAGCGCGTCGTCGCCCAGCGTGAAGCAGGGGCCCGCGCCCACCTGTCCGCGGAAGCGGCCGCGGGCCTTGCGCGCGAAGCTGACCGTCTCCTCCAGCCCCTCTTCGCGGCCCACCGCGCCCATGCGGTCCGTCACCGCGTAGGACAGCACGCCGCGCACGCCCACCTCATGGAGGCCGCGCGCCGAGCGCAGCAGCGAGCCCGTCACCGCCTTGGGCGAGGCATGCAAGTCGAACAGGGTGGTGGTGCCGCACTGGATGGCCTCCAGGCCGCCTGCCGTCGCGGCCACCTGCACCGCGTCCAGGTCCAGCGCGTTCTCGAAGGGCCAGCGCACCTGCTCCAGCAGGGCCTGGTAGGACGTGGGCGTCGGGCAGACCAGGCCGCGCGACAGCACGGTCGCCAGCCGGTGGTGGGCGTTGACGAGCCCCGGGAAGACAAGCTTGCCGGACAGCGCGACCACCTCGTCGTCGGGGCCGGGCGCAAGGTCCTCGCCTCGCGCCACGATGCGCTCACCTTCGATGCGCAGGTCCACCCGCTCCACGGACGCGGGCTCCAATTCGACGACGAAACCACCCTTGAGGACGGTGCCCAACATCCCTCCCTGCATCCGCGACGGTACGCGAGGTTCGTGAAGGTGGCCCCCTCCCCTTAGGGGTCACGCTTGAGGCGGGGGACGTTAGCACTCCCGGCCCGTCCTCCGTCATCGGCTCCACACATCCCTGCACCCACACCCCTCGTCCCGGCCGGCCCAATACGGTGGGCATGCGCGGGCGGAACTGGGGACAAGCAGGCAGGCGGCGCGTCATGACGTTGGGCGCCGGGGGCGCGGCCCCGTAGACTGCCGCCACCTTGGTGTCGGAATCCGGCGTTCCCTGGGCAGGCCGCTACCGCTTGAGCGCGCGCATCGCGACAGGCGGCATGGCGGAGGTGTATCTGGCGCGCGCCATCAGCCTGGACGGGCAGCGCGGTCCGGCCGTGGCGGTGAAGCGGCTGATGCCGCACCTGGTCGCGGACCGGCGCATCGTGCAGATGTTCCTCAATGAAGCGCGCATCACCGCGCAGGTGCGCCACCCGAACGTGGTGTCCATCCTGGAGCTGGGCATGGAGGGCGGGGAGCCCTTCATCGCCATGGAGCTGCTGGAGGGTCGCTCGTTCGCGGAGGTGCGGCAGGAGGCCGCCGAGCGCGGCCAGCGCGTTCCGTTGGGCCTCACCCTGCGCGTGCTGGTGGATGCGTGCCGGGGCTTGGACGCCGCGCACCGCGCCGTGGACGAGGCGGGCCGGCCGCTGCGCATCGTCCACCGCGACTTCACGCCGGACAACATCCACGTCGGGGCGAATGGCGCGGTGAAGGTCATCGACTTCGGCATCGCGAAGGCGGACGCGCTGGGGTCGGGGACGGAGCCCGGGACGCTGAAGGGGAAGTTCTTCTACATGTCGCCGGAGATGATCGCCGGCCGCAGCGTGGACCACCGCGCGGACCTGTTCGCCGCGGGGGTGATGCTCTACGAGCAGCTGTGTGGCCGGCGGCCCTTCACCGGCATGTCCACCGAAGAGGTGCTCACGCGCATCTCGGAAGGAAAGCCGAAGCCGCCCACCGCGTTCGACCCCTCGGTGCCGCAGGCGCTGGAGACGGTGTGTCTGAAGGCGCTCGCGAAGGACCCGGAGGCGCGCTTCGACAGCCTGCAGACGTTCATCGCCGCCATCGAGATGCTGGGCGGGCCCGCGGAGGTCGCCTCGCCGGCGCAGGTGGCCGCGTACCTGGACACGCTGTTTCCGCCGGACCGTGACCCCAAGCGGCTGGCGCTGCGCAACGCGAGGCTCGCGGATCCGTCCAATTCGGGCGCGGATGGAGCCCCCCGCATGGACGTGCTCCCGCCGTTCGGCGTGCAGGGCATTCCGTCCTGGCCCGTGCCTCCTCCGGTCGCCGCGCCGTCGGCCTCGCGTCCCCTCCCGCCCCTGGGCACCCACACCGTGTCGATTCGCGGTTCGACCCGGCCCGTGACGGTGGAGATTCCTGCCTCGCCCTCGGGCAAGCCGGCGGAGGGCGCCGCGCACGGAGTGGCCTCCGCGGGTCCCCAGGCCCCGCCGTCAGAGAGCAAGGGGCGCGCTCCGGCAGGTGCTCACACCCCGGCGTCGCATGGCGCTCCCCGGTCGCGCCGGGCACTGGCCATCGTCGCGGGTGTGCTCGCGCTGGGCGGACTGGGCGCGGGGGCCACGTGGTACCTGCGGCGCCCGGACGTGCCGCCTCCCGCGCGGATCGCCGCCGCCGAGGCCGCGACGACAGCGGAGGCGAAGGTGTCCGCGCTGGAGGGGCTGGGCAAGGACGTGCGCGCCACGGCCAAGGAGCTGGCTCGCGCGGGCACGCTGCTGCTCGACGCGGGCGCCCACCCGCAGGCCCTGGCGCTGGCGGAGGTCTATACCTCGCGCTTCCCGAAGGAGGCGGAGGCGCACCTGCTCGCCGCGCGCGCCGCCACCGAGCTGCGCATGGGCAAGCGCGCGGAACGCGCCATCGATGAAGCCACCGCCCTGGCGCCCAAGGACGTCCGCGCACCGCTGGCCCTGGCCGACCTGCGGGCGCTCCAGGGTGATGTGCCGGGTGCGCTGACCGCGCTCGCGAAGGCGTACGCGCAGGCGCCGGGCTCCGCCAGGGTCGCGCCCCGCTACGGCCAGCTCCTGTCCCAGGGAGGCCGGCTGGACGAGGCCGCCACCGTGCTGTCCGCCTGGACGCGCCAGCACGACGACGCCGAGTCCCTGGCGGAGCTGGGCTTCGTGCGCTTCCGCCAGGAGAAGCTGGACGACGCCACCGCCCTGCTCAAACGCGCGCAGCGCAAGGCCCCCACGCTCGCGGTGGCCCATTCCTACCTGGGGGCCGTCCTCTTCCGGCAGGGCGACCTGCGCGGCGCCGAGCGCGAGTACCGGGAGGCCGAACGTCTGGCCCCGGACGATCCCCGCGCCCTCACCGCGCGTTGCCAACTGCACGTCCACGAAGGCAATGCCGCCGGGGTGGCCGAGGTGAAACGTACGCTGGCGGAAAGGTTCCCGGACCGGGCGGTGGCGCTCGCGGCGGAGTGCGGCACCGGGAACTAGCTTCCTCCATGCGCCTTCGCTTCCTCGCCCTCGCCGCGTCCAGCCTGCTGCTGACCGCCACCGCGTGCGGCTCCAGCGCCTCTCCGGATGACGACACCGACGCCCCGCCCGGGACGGAGCTGCCGTCCACGCCTTCCGGGGACGTGGCCCCCGCGGACCGTACGGCCTGCTCGGGCCTGACCGTGACGCCCGGCACCTATGACTGGACCGTCGAGCACGGCGGCCACACCCGCGCCTTCCGCGTCCACGTCCCCACCGGCTACGACGCCACGAAGCCCACGCCCGTCGTCCTCAGCTTCCACGGCTTCGGCTCCACCGAGCAGGAGCAGGAGGCGCTGACCGGCTTCTCCTCGCTGGCGGACGCGGAGGGCTTCATCGCGGTGTATCCGCGCGGCCTCAACTTCCCGGAAGTCTACGGCCGGGGCGAACCGGACACGCGGGGCTGGAACGGCGAGGCGTGCTGTGGCCCGGCGCAGATTGGCAACGTGGACGACGTGGGCTTCGTGGACGCGCTGCTCGCGGACCTGGACACCCGCGTGTGCACCGACCCGCGCCGCGTCTTCGCCAACGGCTTCTCCAACGGGGGGTTCTTCTCCTACCGGCTGGCCTGTGAGCGCGCCCAGCGCATCGCCGCCATCGCGCCCGTGTCGGGCATGGAGGGCGTGACGGACTGCCGCCCGTCGCGTCCCGTCCCCGTGCTCCATATCCACGGCAGCGCCGACGAGACCATCTTCTACGACGGAGGCAGCAACGTCCTCGGAGGCAAGCCCTACCCGTCCGCCCCGGAGTCCGTGCGCCGCTTCGCGGAGTTCAACGGCTGCACCGGCCCCCAGCAGCAGACGTATCAGCAGGGCAACAGCACCTGTGTGGCGTATACGGGCTGCCAGCCGGAGAGCGCCACCGCGAGCCTGTGCACCGTCACCGGCGGCAAGCATGCGTGGCCCGGCCAGTCCCTCTACAATGGCGGCACGACGGACCTGGACGCGTCGCTCCAGATGTGGCGCTTCTTCCAGGCGCGTCCCCGCCCCTGAAGGAGGCACGCCACGCCGCCCCGCGCCCTCATCATCAACGCCGATGACCTGGGCTACGACCCGGGCATCACCCGGGGCATCCTCCAGGCACTGCGCGAGGGCATCGTCTCCTCCGCCACCCTGATGGTGAACGCACCGGACTCCGAGTCCGCCGCGAGGCAGGCCCGGGGACTCGCCATCGGGTTGCACCTGAACCTGGACCGGGGCGCGCCCGTGGGCATGGGTTTCCCGCGCGAGTGGCGCACCCTGGACGGAGGCCTGGACGGCAGCCGCGTGGGAGCGCTGCCCGCGGACGTGGTGGAGGCGGAAGCGGAGGCGCAGTTGGAGCGGCTGGAGCGGCTGCTGGGCCAGGCCGCCACGCACCTGGACGTGCACAAGCACCTGCACCGGCATCCCCAGGTCCTGGAGGGACTGTCACGGGTCGCGAGGCGCGCGGGCCTGCCGGTGCGCTCCATCGACGCGGACATGCGCGGCGCGCTGAGGGCCCGGGGCGTGGCCACGAACGACCACTTCGTGGGCGAGTCCGGCGCGACGGCGTACTGGACGCCCGAGCGCTTCGCCCAGGCGCTGGCGGCGCTGCCCGCCGAAGGCATCACGGAGTGGATGTGTCACCCCGGGCACCTGCCCGAACTCGTCACCACGCGCTACGCCGCGCAGCGCGAGGTGGAGTTGGCCACCTTCGTGGACGCCCGCACACGCGAGGCCCTGGAACGGGCGGGAGTAAGCCCCACGGACTACCGCGTCCTGAGCGAGGACCGACTCACGCGGGCGTGACGAGCGGAAGCTCTGACTCCACGGGTGTCAGCGTCCGGCGCTTCTCGCGCGTCAGCACGGTGCGCACGCCCGCGAGCAGCTCCTCCGGACGGTACGGCCGGGGACACAGCGCGGCGTTCTCCTGCGCCCACCACGGCCGAGCATCCCCCGCCAGCAGGATGGGCACCGGGCGCGCGCGAGGCAGCGTCGCGAACGTTTCCAGGAAGCTGCCCACCGCGGACTGCGTGGCGCTCGTGGACAGAACGATGAGGTCCACCGGCAGGTGCGTCGCCTTGCGCAGGGCCTCCGCGCCGCTCTGCACCGTGAAGACCTCGAAGCCCTCCGCCCGCAGGGTCCGCTCCGCCGTGGCCTCCTGGTTCGAGTCCTCGTCCAGCACCAGCACGCGCCGGGGCAGCCTGCGCACCTCGTGCGCGGGCATGCGCGGCAGATCCAGGAGGAACGTGGAGCCTTCGCCCTCGCGGCTGCGGAGCGCCAGCGCGCCGCCGTGCATCTTCACGATGGAGTGGCTGATGAACAGGCCCAGCCCCAGCCCGCCGAAGTTGCGGTGCGACACGTTGCGCGCCCGATAGAAGCGCTGGAACACCAGCGCCTGATCCGCGCCCGGAATCCCGATGCCGTGGTCCTGCACCTGGATGCGCGCCGACTCCGCCGTGCGCCCCACCCGCACCGCGATGGGCGCTCCCGCCGGGCTGTACTTGTGCGCGTTCTCCAGCAGGTTCACCAGCACCTGCTCCAGCCGGTCCCTGTCGCCCAGGACCCAGACGCCGTCGTGCGGCACGTCCACCGTGAAGGGGCGCTCGAAGGCGTGCCGGAAGTGGTCCACCACCTCCGCCACCAGCTGCCCCACCTCCAGCGGAGACGAGTCCAGCGCCAGCCGGCCCAGCTCCAGGCGGCTTGCGTCCAGCAGGTCCTCCACCAGCCCCGCGAGCCGGTCCACCTGCCGCTTGGATTTGAGCACGCTCGCGAGCGACACCGGCTGCCCCGCGGCGATGCGGCGCTCCATGGCGTACAGGCCCAGCTTCAGCGGCGTGAGCGGTGTCTTCAGCTCGTGCGACGCGATGGACATGAACTCCTCGCGCACACGCAGGGCGGACTGGGCCTCACGCAACAGCCGCGCGTTCTCCACCGCCACCGCCAATTGGCTGGCCGCCGCGCTCCACATCTCCAGCTCGCGCACGGAGAAGGACGCGCCCTGTTCCTTGTAGATGAGCAGCAGCCCCACCGTGCGGCGCGGCGCGCACAGCGGCACCGCCGCGAACACGGAGCCCACCGCGTCGCCGTAGCCGCGCTGGATGCCCAGCTGCGGCTGGCGCAGGGCCAGGGCCTGACGGTACGGGTCCTCGGACGGGTCGAACGCGTCCTGCGGCGCGTCCAGGCCCTCCAGGTCCGACACCGCCATGCGCTTGAGCGTCGCGTCGTCCTCCTCGTAGAGGAACACCTCCGCGCGCCGCACCTGCGCACACCGCACCAGCGACACCACGGCGGCCGAGCAGACGCGGTCGACCTCCAGCGACTCACCCACCGCGCGGGCAATCTCCCGCACGGCCTGTGAAAACGCGCCCTCGTCGTCCACGCCGGACGGCTCCACCACCAGCCACGCCCCGGCCGTGCCGTTCGTGTGGGTGGGCTTCACCTGCACACGCACCTGCCGGAGCGTGCGGGTGATGACATGGCCGGAGTGGGCCCGGTGCTCGCGGATGGCGCGCTCCAGGGCGTCCAGGCTGCGGCCGGGCTCCAGGGCCTCCAGCAGGGTGCTGCCCGGCGAGAGCGTCACGCCCGTCTTGGCCGCGAAGCCCTCCTCGCACCATTGGACGCGCAAGTCAGGACCCACGCGCAGGAGCGCTTGGGGCAGGCACGAGAGGACATCCTCGACGTCATTGGGTGGCAGCATGAGGGGCGGGGCGCGCTCGCAACAGGGGTCGCCGGAGGGAGATAGGAATCCCCGAGCATGATCGCCAACCACCCCCGGACGTTCTCCTGTCCCAGGGGGTCGCGGCACGTTGGGACCCGAACAGAGCCGGGGCCGGGCAGCCAGGGAGGCGACATCGTGGAGGGCGGTGACACGCGCCGAACGTGTGCTACACGACAGCGCATGCCCTCTCAGCCGTCCAAGGAAATCCAGACCTTCCCCAACCCCGCCGCCGATCGCGACTACGAGATCGCCTTCGACGTGCCGGAGTTCACCTGCCTGTGCCCCCTCACGGGCCAGCCGGACTTCGCGCGCTTCACCATCAAGTACGTGCCGGATCAGCTCTGCGTGGAGCTCAAGAGCCTGAAGATGTACATGTGGTCCTACCGCAACGAGGGCGCCTTCCACGAGAAGGTGACCAACACCATCGCGGACGACATCATCAAGGCCATCCAGCCGCGCAAGCTCACGGTGGTGGGGGACTTCTTCGTGCGCGGCGGCATCGGGACCATCGTCACCGTCACGCACGACAAGAAGAAGCAGGCCTGAGCCGCCGTGCCGCTTTAGCGGGTGAGCTGCTCCAGGAGCGGCGCCCACTGGGAGTGGGACAGGTAGAGGCCGGTGCCCGCCGCCGCGATGCCGGCGGTGAGCGCGGCCAGCCCCCACTTGAGCTTGCCCGGCGCGCGCGAGGGCTTCTTCGTGGCGAAGACGTCCAGCACGCCCAGCTCCTGCTGGGTGAGGTGGGCCAGGGCCTCCGTCTCCGTGAGCTTCTCGCGGTAGCGCAGGAAGGCCACGAGCAGCGCGGGGTGGGACACGCGCACCTCGTGGGCGAGGAACAGGTCCAGCTCGCGGCGCATGGCCGCGGCGTCCGGGAAGCGGGCCTCCGGCTTCACCGACAGCGCGCGCTTCACGATGCGCGCGAGCGGGGGCGGCACGTTCGGGGCCACCTTCTGGAGCGGCGTGAACTTGCCGTCGCGGATGCGGGCGAAGACCTCGCCGGCCGTCTTGCCCACGAAGGGGCGGGTTCCGGAGAGGGCCTCGTAGAGGAGCACGCCCAGGGAGAAGATGTCGGTTCGCGCGTCGATGGGCGCGCCCGTGACCTGCTCCGGGGACATGTACGACGGCGTGCCCACGGCCATGCCCTGCTGCGTGAGGGCTTCGAGGCTCACGTCCTTGGCGATGCCGAAGTCCATGAGCTTCACCTCACCGGACTTGGTGAGCATGACGTTCGCGGGCTTGAGGTCGCGGTGGATGATGCGGCGGAAGTGCGCGTGGTCGAGCGCGCTGGCGATGCGCGCGCCGATGACGGCGGCGACGTCCGGGGGCAGCGGGCCGTCCTTGATGAGGCCGTGGAGGGTGGGGCCGTCCACGTACTCCATGACCATGAAGAGGCTGTCGTTCTTCTCCACCAGGTCATAGAGGGTGACGATGTTCTGGTGGCGGAAGGCGGCGAGCGCCAGCGCCTCGCGGCGGAAGCGGGACAGGGCCTCCTGGTCGCGCTGGCCTTCGGGCAGCAGCTCCTTGATGGCGACCTCGCGCTGAAGCAGCTCATGCAGGCCGCGATACACCAACGCCATGCCGCCGCGGCCCAGCTCGCCGAGCACGCGGCAGGCGCCAATCTTGCGGTGACGGATCCTCTCACTCTTCTCTGCGGCGGCGACGGTCACGGGTCGCAGGGTATCGATTCACGTCTCATGCGTCGATGGGCCCTCCATGGAGGGGTGGGTTCGCACAGGTGTGATGGAAAGGCGCGGTGTCGCTGTCTCACGCCAGGGGGCCTACCTGGGGTGGCGGGACTGACAGGATGGGGACATGGGACTGGGACGCCGGACGGATTGGCTGTGGGTGTTCGTGGCGGTGGGGCTGGGCGGCTGCGCGGGGCAACGTCCGCGCACGTATGCGCAGCAGGGCATGGACTCGGTGTCGAACACCTGCCGGACCCAGCCAGCGCTGTGTGTCGGGCCGGAGTCGGTGGTGCCCGTCCCACGCGCGGCGCAGGTGGCCACGCTGATGGCGGGGGCGAAGCTGGCCCTGGACGCGGAGGCGAAACGGGCAGTGGAGTCCGTGCTGAAGCAATGCGCGGATAAGGCGCGGACGGAGGTGCTGCTCCGGTACAACGATGGGAAGGACCCGACGGTCGCGCAGTGCAATGAACTGGTCCGCAATGCTCGGGGTGAGACCGTGTCCCGTGCCATCTGGCTGGGAGAACAGCTGCACGCCGTGGCGCTGGCGTGCGCCGGAGAGGGCCTGGAGGCCGTGATTCCAGGGCGCTTCAGCATCGAGCCGACCTACCGCCCTGCTCAACGCACCGGCACCTTCACGCCCTTGAGCCACGAAGAGGTCGAACTGCTCAAGCAACCCCGCTTCCTGTACGAGCTGAAAGGGGCGGTCTCACCGGACATCGTCATCCACACCGGTGACCCCATCCGGGTCAGCGCGGTCTACGATTTCAAGTTCTTCTGTTCGAACGCCGCTACGAAGGGCGCGCCCGGGTGGCGGCCCCTTTCAAAGAACCCTTCGCCTACTGAACCGACACAGAAAAACACCTATATGGACGCCTTCAATCTAGCCCCTGGCCAGGTGCTTCGCGTCATTCCCAGGTGGGGAGTCCTCGAATGAAAAACCTGCCCCGCGTCCGGATCTACATCAGGGATGACTTCGGGCCGGACTTCCTCGCCGTGAACGACTGCCTCCAGTTGTGTCTCTTCATGCCGCACGCGCACAACGCCTTGAAGCCTCGGATACAGCGAGCGCTCGACCTGTATCGGGAGGCCATTGGGAAGGACGCCCTGGGCTTCTATGGAGATCTCGACGGCCAATGGCAGACAGTCGACACGGAGGGCTGGCATCTCATCCACCAGCGGATTCACGACGGAGATGTCAGCCATCTTCAATTGCTGGGTGCCGCCACCACCTCTGACCCTTACTCGGAAAGCCATCGGTACAAGTTCCATTACGTGGGGTACGCGCTCGACCGTCCCCCCGAAGACCTCCATTGGCCGAACGCGGTCAGCGCACTGCGACTGACCTTTCCCACGGAGTTCCTGGAAGCCCAGGGGCCCGAGCGCTTCCGAGCACTGGCGATTGAGCTTGCCAGCGCCCTCCCCTTCAGCTCGGGCCAGGCGGGCCTTTCATTCAATGGCGAGCCCCTGGCATCTGTCGTCCGCGATGAGGTGAAGGCATTGAGCTTCCGCCATCCGGCCATGGATGTGCCCAACCTGGACGACGTGGCCCGGGGCCTGGGCACCCGCGTGCGCGCCCCGGCCTGGATGAACTTCCTGGGTCCACCGGTCCTCCATGAACTGGGTGGAGTGGAAGGTCTGCGCTCCCGGCTGCACTCGCCGGGCACCACCGTGCAAGCACTGGGTCCAGACCGGGTTGTCGTCACGCTGGGCCCATGGCCGGAGGCCGGTGACACCGAACAGGGACAGACATTGCCCGCCTACCGGGAGCTCGCGCGCGTGCTCGAGCCCTGGCTGTACCAGGAGGCCGTGTCAGAAGACTCCGACTTCTTCACCATGACACGCCGCTGGCAGCGCCGTTTCCTCGACTGAGCGCTCCGCTTCCCGTTCCCCTCTGCCCTGCACCGCCCCGCGCGCGTTCCCATGCTTCTTCCATTCAACGAGCCTGGGAGGACGCCATGACGGAACGGGACGCATACATCCAGAAGATGGAGGCCGAGCAGCGTGAGGCGACCGCTCGCTTCCGCGAAATCGAAGCCCAGGCGGAGCTGGCCGACAGCGAGGACTCGCTCGATGTCCTCACCGGCGCCCGTGCCTTCAACGACGACGTCAACCGCGAGCTCCAGGCGCTCCGCCGCGCCGACGAGCGCGACTGGGACCGCCTCAAGGACGGCGCGGACAAGGCCCGCAGCCGCCTCCGTGAGCACCTGGACCACGCTGGCAACCGGTGGGGCGAGCTCCGCGAAGGCTACCAGCGCCAGCGCGAAGCCGAGCTGAAGGAGCTGGGCGCGCAGATGGACGGTTGGATCGCCGCCCACAAGCGCTCCCGGGCCGAGGACTCGCTCCTCACCCGCGAGGAGCTCGACTTCATCACGCGCGGCCTGAAGACCTCCGGCGAGATGCTCAAGAACCTGAGCCACGCGCGCGGGCATGCCTGGAAGACCGCCCGCGATCAGTACGAGGCCAACTGGCGCGAGCTGCAGGAACGCTCCCGCATCATCCGCTCCGACGGCGCCCAGGAGGAAGCCGGCGCTTCCCCGCCCTGAAGCCCCATCTTCACCAACGCCACACGGCCGTCACACGGCTACGCTAGGAACCGCCCCCACCTGGAGGGACACGGCCCGGAAGGCCCGTGCCCCTCCAGGCGTTTTCGTCCGCGAGCCCATGGCCCTTTCCGCCCGTCCCTCTCCGACTCCCGTCCTCGCCGCCATCGATGTGGGCACCAACGCCGTGCGCCTGGAGCTGGCCCGCCCGGACGCCGAGGGCTCGCTTGAAACCCTCCACCAGGAGCGAGACCCCATCCGCCCCGGCGAGGGCGTCTTCACCACTGGCGAGATGCCCCCGGAGACCGCCGACCGCCTCCTGGCCACCCTGCGCCGCTACGCCGCGCTCTGCCGCCGCCACAAGGCCCAGGTGCGCGCCGTCGCCACCAGCGCGCTGCGCGAGGCCCGCAACCAGCAGGACATCGTGCGCCGCGTGCACGAGGAGGCCGGCCTGGAGCTGGAGGTCGTCAGCGGCAAGGAGGAGGCCCGCCTCATCTGCCTGGGCGTGCTGCACCGGAAGCCCGCCAACACCCGCTCGCTCCTCGTGGACATCGGCGGAGGCAGCACGGAGGTGGCCATCGCCACCGGCGAGAAGCCCGACGAGCTCTGGAGCCTCTCCCTGGGCTCCGTGCGTCTCACGGAGGTGTTCGACACCGCGCGCGCCGTGACGCCCAAGCAGCTGCGGCTGATGCGCAGCTTCGTGGAGGAGACCCTCCACAAGACGCTCCCGGAGAAGCTCCCCGCCCTGCCCCGCGTGGCGCTGGGCTCGTCCGGCACCATTGGAGCCGTGGTGGGTTTCGCCGCCGCGGACAACGGAGGCAATGCCACCGTGCGACAGCTCACCCAGACCGTGGAGGCCCTGGCGAAGATGCCGCCGGAGCGCCGCCGCAAGCGCTTCGACCCGCGCCGCGCGGACATCATCGTCTCCGGCGCCGTCATCCTGGAGGGCGTCGCGCGCCACCTGGGCGTGGAGTCCGTCAGCGTCGTCAACCGCGGCCTGCGTGACGGCCTGCTGGTGGACCTGCTCTACCGTCAGGACGAAACGCGCGAGGACCCCAGCCTCGCGGACGCGGCCATCGTCATGGGGCAGCGCTTCCGCTTCGACGAGAAGCACGCCCGCCAGGTGGCGCGCCTGTCCCTGGCCCTCTTCGACGGCCTGGCCTCGCTGCACCAGCTGCCCCTGTCCGTGCGCCCGCACCTGGAGGTCGCCGCGCTGCTGCACGACATTGGCACGGCGGTCAGCTACGAGCGCCACCACCGCCACACGTACTACCTCATCCACAACGCGGACATCCCGGGCCTGGCGGACCGCGAGCGTGAAATCATCGCGCGCGTCGCCCGCTACCACCGGCGCTCTCCGCCAGAGCTGTCCCACTCCGGCATGGCCGGGCTCACCCCGTCCGAAGCGCGGCGCGTGCGCAAGCTGGCCACGCTGCTGCGGGTGGCGAACTCGCTGGACCACAGCCACCACCAGCCCATCCGCGACTTCAAGGTGACGGACGGCCGCGAGGCGGTGACGCTGCACCTGCACGCCCGCCACCCCCTCGACCTGGAGCTGTGGAACGCCGAGCGCGAGGTCGCCGCCTTCCGCAAGGTGTTCGGCAAGCGGCTCGCCTTCCAGGTCCACTCGACGGGCCGCTAGGGCCACTGCCTCCCTGCCCGCTCTCCAGAGGAGGGAGCGCGGCGCCGGTCCTGCCCGGTCCCACCGCCGTGCCCAGAGTCCAGACGAATGGGTCCCATGTGCCTTCGCGAAGGCGCCGGGGGCCTTCACGTCTTTCGAGGCCCTGGCGGGGCAAGGAGCGGAACATGAAGGCAGTCGTTTTCCATGGCATCGGAGACATCCGGCTGGACGACGTCGCGGAGCCGAAGCTGAAGGAGCCCACGGACGCCATCATCCGGCTGACCGCCAGCGCCATCTGCGGCACGGACCTGCACATGATCCGCGGCACCATGCCCGGCATGAAGCCCGGCACCATCCTCGGCCACGAAGGCGTGGGCGTCATCGAGGAGCTGGGCAAGGACGTGCGCAACTTCAACGTGGGTGACCGCGTGGTCATCTGCTCCACCATCGGGTGCGGCAACTGCTCGTACTGCCGCGCGGGCTACTACGCCCAATGCAACGACGCGAACCCCAACGGCCCTGACGCGGGCACCGCCTTCTTCGGCGGGCCGGAGATGACGGGCCCCTTCGACGGCATGCAGGCGGAGAAGGCGCGCATTCCGCACGCGGCGGTCACCATGGTGAAGGTGCCCGACGGCGTCACCGACGACCAGGCCATCCTGGTCTCCGACATCTTCCCCACGGGCTACTTCGGGGCGGAGATGGCGGAAATCAAACCGGGTGACACCGTGGCGGTGTTCGGCTGCGGCCCGGTGGGCCTGTTCGCCATCGTGAGCGCGAGGCTGCTGGGCGCGGGCCGCGTCTTCGCCATCGACAGCCACGAGGACCGGCTGGCGCTCGCGAAGGCCCAGGGCGCGGAGGTCATCAACTTCGAGGAGGAGGACCCGGTGGAGACGCTCAAGCGCTTCACCGGCGGCATCGGCGTGGACCGCGCCATCGACGCGGTGGGCGTGGACGCGCAGCACGCGCATCACGGCCCGGCCGCCAAGAAGGCCAAGGCGGAGAAGCCCGAGTTCAAGCGCGAGGTGGAGCAGGTCGCGCCCAAGCAGAAGCCGGACGGCGACAACTGGGTGCCCGGCGACGCGCCGTCGCAGGCCGCGCAGTGGGCGGTGCAGGGGCTGGCCAAGGCGGGCACGCTGTCCATCATCGGCGTGTACCCGCAGACGATGAACGCGTTCCCCATTGGCGAGGCGATGAACAAGAACCTCACCCTGCGCATGGGCAACTGCAACCACCGCAAGTACATCCCCAAGCTGCTGGAGCTGGTGCGCTCCGGCACGGTGGACCCCACGGCCATCCTGAGCCACGTGAAGTCCATGGCCTCCGCCATCGACGCGTACCGCAACTTCGACCTGCGCAAGCCGGGCTGGGTGAAGGTGGAGCTGGAGCCGGGCGTCACGCTCCAGTGACGCGTCATGCATCCAGAATGAGGCACGCGTCGCCGAACTCGTGCCCCAGGTAGCCCGCGCCTTCCGCATGCGCCGAAGCCCGGAGCAGGAGCGGGAGCGGCGCGAAGGCCTGGAGCAGCGCATGGTGGCTGCTCCCCGGGTCGTGCACGCCGGTGAGCAGCCCGTGCACCACCCGGGGCACGTAGCCGGGCCCGAGCAGCAGGTCCGTCACCTCTTCGCCCGGCACCAGCCTCCCGTGCTGTGTCGCGCGCCCTTCCAGCGCGCGCACCACGGTGGTGCCCACCGCCACCACGCGCCCGCCCTTCGCCCGCGTCTCCTCCACCAGCGACACGGTGCGCTCGGGGATGTCCGAGCGTTCGGGCCGGGGCAGCGCCGCGTCCAGCGCCGCGTCGCCCGTGGAGGAGAGTCCCGCCGCATGCGTGAGGGACGCCCAGCGCACGCCGCGCGCCTTCAGCCGCAGCAGCACGGACGCGGTGAGGGGCAGGCCCGCGGAAGGCATCTCCGCGGCCCACGGTCGTGAAGCGTAGAGCGTCTGCACGTGCCACAGCGCCAGCGGCCCCGCGGTGTACGCGTACTGCACCGGACGGCCCGCCGAGTAGAGGGCCTGCCAGAGCGCCGCGCCGGTCCGGTCGAAGGCCACGCGCAGGAGCCGGGGGGATGGGGGCAGTACCTCCATCACTCGCGCGGTGAGTCCGCCGACGTCCAGGCGTGCGCCCACGGGGAGCTCGGGCGGTGGGGGTCGGTCCTCGGTCCGTCGGCGCCAGTCCCCCGCGCCGAAGAGGACGGCCGTCCAGGTGTCGTCGGGTTCGTGGGAGAGGAGCCGCAGCTCGATGGCGGCGCCCGTGCTGGTGCGGCCCGTGAGGGAGCCGGGCAGCGTGGCCGCGTCGTTCATCACCAGCAGGTCGCCTTCGCGCAGGAGGTCCGGCAGCTCCGAGGCGAGGGTGTCGGTGAAGCGTTCGCGTCGGGGCTCCACGTGCAGGAGCCTCGCGGTGTCGGGGCGTTCCCGGGGCCAGCGTGCGGCGTTCATGCGGCCTCCCAGCTCGCGGCCTCGAAGCGCTGGCCGGACGCGGTGTCGCGGGCCTCCACGAGCGCGAGGATGCGCGCGGCCACGTCCTCCGGCTTCGCCAGCGTCGCGGGGTCGGCGTCCGGGAGCGCGTCGCTGTGCATGCGCGTGTCCATGTCACCGGGGTCCACGGTGAGCAGGCGCACGCCGCTGCCCTCGAACTCCGAGGCCCAGATGCGCGTCAGGTGCTCCAGCGCGGCCTTCGACACGCTGTAGGCGCCCCAGCGGGGATAGGCGGACACGGCGGCGTCGGAGGTGATGTTGAGGATGAGGCCCCGGCCCCGGACGACCATGCTCCCCGCGACGGCCTTCGTCAGACGGAAGGGCCCCAGCAGGTTGACCTCCAGCACCTGCGACACGTCCTCGCACGCCGTGTCGAGCAGGAGCGGCAGGGGCGTGGGGCCCAGGGTGCTCGCGTTGTTGATCAGGACATCCAGCGGGCCCACCAGCGCGGTGGCCGCACCGACCAGTGGGTAGATGGCCTGCTTGTCCCCCACGTCGAAGGCGAGCCCGTGCACCGCCAGCCCCCGCGCCTTCAGGGGCGTCACCGCCGACTCAAGTGCCTTCGCGTCGCGCGCCACGCCCACCACCCGGGCGCCCCGCCGGGCAAAGGCTTCCATCAGGGCCCGGCCCAGTCCCCGGCTCGCGCCCGTCACCAGCACTGCTTGATTCCGCATGTCCATGGCATGTCTCTCCTTGAGGCATGGATAGCGGATGGGCTCCGACAAGATGGCATGGGCGCCAATGCGTTGGCAGAATGCCAGCGCATGAGCGAAGAGGACCTTCCAGGCAGACTGGCACGCAACCTGCGGACGCTGAGGGAGACGCGAGGGGCCACGCAGGTGCAGCTCGCGAAGCTGGCGGGCGTGCCCCGGGCCACCTGGGCGCATCTGGAGTCTGGCGCGGCGAACCCCACGCTGTCGGTGCTGCACCGGGTGGCAGGGGCGCTGCAGGTGTCATTGGAGGAGCTGCTGGCCCGGCCCAAGGCGAGCGCCCGGCACTACCGGCGCGACAGCCTGCCCATGAAGCAGAGAGGCGCGGCCTTCCTGCGCAAGCTCCTTCCGGATCCGCTGCCGGGCATGGAGTTCGACCGGATGGAGCTTCCACCCAAGGCACGCATCACCGGAGTGCCCCACACGCCCGGCACACGCGAGTACCTGGCCTGTGAGTCCGGAACGATTGCGCTGGTGGCCAGCGGGGAGCGCTTCATCCTGGAAGTCGGTGACGTCGTCGTCTTCCGGGGCGACCAGAAGCACTCCTACGAGAACCCCGGCGTGCGCACGGCGGTGGGCTACTCCGTCGTGCTGCTTGCGCCGTCGCTGTGAGCAAGCAGGATACGGCCATGCGCATTCATGCCTGCATCGCGCTTCTCCTTCTTCTTTCAGCCTGTGCATCGCCTGCGCCTAGTTTGAAGCGACCCGCGCCACAGAGCCGAAGGCTCTCCAACCTCCATCGAGCAGCGGCGCTGCCGTGGAGAGACCAGGGCCGGTGCGCCGTTCACGAGGCGTCCCACCCCTGGCCCGTGCTGGCGGAGCGATGCTTTCGCGCTCTGGACCACGACCGGATCCGCTTCCACGACCCGAATGGAAGATGCACGGTGGCCTCCGCGGAGGCGGCTGCGCTGGGACTCGGGGTCTGTGTCCTGGCGGCGCCGGAGATCGTCGTAGGGGCGGTGATTGTCGTCGGAGTGGTCGTGGTGGGCGTTGCCATCAAGGAGGCAATGGACGCATACGAGCTGAAGGGGATGTATCCCGGGGAAGCACGCCCCACCCCCGAGACGGAGCCCGCCGCACAGGAGTCCTCGTCGGCTCAAGTCCCCAAGCCAGATGGGGCCTCTTCGGGCCGGGACTGGTTTCCTCCAATATCGACTACCCCCACGGAGCATGAGCGCCGTCCAGAGTGCAGGCCGATTCCAGGGCCGCCCCGTGGAGGGAACCATTTGCACAACAAGTGCGCCGACAACATTCCGAACAGCACATTCCCTGGTTCGGATGTACTCGTGAATGGGAAGAACTTCGATGCGCTGCAACTCACCATGCGCACGCTATGGGAAGTCAAGACGGATGATTTCGACAAGCACAGCCGTCGTTCTCAACAGTTTTTTATCGAAGTGAAGCTCCCAGAGATACAGCGAGAACGCAGGCTCGCGGAGCAATGCGGCTACGACTTCATCGTCGGCGTTCGCAGCGAAGCGCACAAGAATGCGTTGAAGCTCGTGGACCCTTCTCTCAAAGTGGTCGTCATGGATTGGTGCTGACATGAGCGTCGAGCCGACTGACATTCGAATCATGGTCTATGCGCCCGCGCTCGCTAGCAGTGACGCACGAACATTGGCCATCGTCCACGGACTGGAGCGCGCGATCCCTGGCCTGCGTCTGGGCTGGACGACCACTGAGGAGGCAGACCTCGTTGCACTGCCCGACCGTGATGAATGGATCGTGGCAGCAAGAACGAACGGTGGGCTTCCATTCCTATGCAACGATGACGACAACCATCTTGTGACGCTTGCCGGGTCGGAGAATTCGAATGGCCTCGCAGCAGGAGGCGCTCCGCACCTTGAAGTCCGTGCGACGCTTCTGGTCGACGCATCCGCCTTCTCCATGGCAGCGGATGCACTGGAAGCCGTAGCCGACGGCGCACAGGCGTTCTGGGGGCACCTGACGCCTTTCCTCGCGGCGGTGGATATTGCCGGACAGACCGCACCCACATTGGCCGGCCCACCTTCGCCACCACGGGGGCTGCCAGCACTCAAACTCCCCGCCAGGATTCGTGCCCCGGAAATCCCACATCGCCTCGGGTGGTTGAACTACTGGTCGGCCGCTGCCGCGCGCGCCATTGGATTCCCGGATCCAGCCCGGGATACGGACCTGCTGTCCCGTGCTCGGCACACATCAACGGGAGGGTGGGTCGTACAGCTCACGGATGCGCCGCTCGATCTCGACGACCCCACTCATCTCGAAGCGCTCCTGCGCGCCTATGAGCGCTTCCCTGAGATCGGCGGGCGCGCGGAGCCTTGACCGTCTCGCTACGCCCCACCGCCCTGCCACGTCAGCATCCCCATCACGCCCACGTCCCGGGCTCCTCCCGCGTGGAGCCTCCAGGGCACCGCCACTCCGAACTCCAGGGACTTCAGCGGGCGTGCCAGCAGCCCCGGTGACAGGAGCAAGGTGGACGTACCGTCTTCGTCCCTCCAACCCGCCTCCACCATGGGCCGCAGCGGCCCCAAGGCCAGTACCGCTCCGGCCGCGAAGTCCGGGTGCAGCTCGCTCCCCAAGCCTCGCACCCCGGGCAGCTCCTCCGCCTTCAATTGGAGGTTGAAGCCCACCGGCCCCACGTCCTGATACGCCAGCAGGTACGGTTCGAAGCCCGGGCGGAAGCGGTCGTCCCGGATATCGCGCGTGGCTTCCAGGTCCATGCCCAGGCTCAGTGTGAAGCCTCGCCGGCTGTCATTGATCAGCGCCAGGCCGATGCCCGCCTCCGCCGTGTCCAACCCTCGCGGATCCTCCGGCGTCGTCAGCGCCACCTTCGCTTCCAGCTGCACGCGGTCGCTCAGGCCGTACTCGCCGCGCACCGGCAGCTCGAAGCGCGTCTCACCGTCCTGGCGCGTCCACTCCAGCCCCGTGCCCAGCTCCACCTGCCCGCGCTGCTGCGGTGGCGCTCCGTCCCCCAGGAAGAACTCCTGCACCCGCCCCTGCACCCCCTCCTCCGCCACCGCGGGCACCGAGAAGAGGCACAGGAGTCCTACCGTGACGAGCCGCCGTCCGTTCGCCATGCCCGCACGGTGGACACGCTTCTCGTGCACCGGGGCCTCTCCGCCGTGCCCTCTGACGCTCGACTGCCCGCTCGCTTTGGAAAGAACCTGAAGCGCTGTCGCTCCGCGTGGGGGCTTGCATCACCGTGCGTGAGGGTGGCAAGCCTGCGCTCCCACTTCTTCGAGAACGACCATGCCCCTCCCCTCCGCTCGACACACCGTGGCCCTGCTGGCGCTGGGCCTCACCGCCTGTGGCGGCAAGGACGTGCGACCCGGCGATGAGAATCCCAACCCCGTCATCGACCCCTGCGTGGAGAGCAACACCGCCGACCCGGCCAGCGGAACTTGCGCGCCCCTGCGGTTGCAGTGCGCGAAGGACCTGAGCGGCTTCAAGACGGACCGCTACGTCTGGCGCGACCGCGACTGCCACGTGCGCTCCGTGTCGCTCGTGCGCAACGACGCGGCGGACCCCGCGGGCTGGAACGGCGGCTACATCCGCCGCTACACCTATGAGGTCGCGGGCGCCGAGCGCGTCTGCGATGGCCAGAGTACGCAGGTGCCCGGCTGGGGCATGGTGACCAGCCACCTGAAGAAAGGTGAGCCATGGGGCGCCTGGACGCAGGACGTGCGCGGCACCGGCCGCTTCGTCTTCAAGGGCGCGCACCATGCCCTGCACGAACTGAAGTGGCCGCTGTCACTGGATGGCCGTGTGGTGCAGGTGACCGTGCAGTACCTCTTCGCCACCGGCCGGGACCACCCGCTGTATGCCATTACCCACGACGCGTCCGGCTTCCCCGCGAACCAGATTGAAGCCGACGTGCGCTCGCCCTACGGCGACCTGGCCTTCGACGGCAACGCCAACACGGACATCGCCGGCCTGGGCTGGGGCGACCGCTACCGCTTCGTCACGCTGTCCTCCCCCGTGACGATGAACACCGGCTGGGACTACCGCGAACCCAACGTCGTCCCCTACACGCGCATGTGGACCGCCGCGCCGGACGCGGAGATGGGCGCGGTGCAGACCCAGACGTGGGAGCAGAAGCCCGCAGGCGGCTACTGGCTGTATCCCGAGTGGGGCACGCGCCACGCCAACGGCCCCATGCCCGTGGACTACAACTGGCCCTATCAGCTCAACCAGTACGAGCTGCCCTCCGTCACCAACTCCCACCGGCTCGCGTGGGGCAGCAACTTCGGCGCGGTGGGCCTCTCGCAGTACCCGCGCCTGGGCGATGACGGCGTGATGCTCTCCGGCCACCCCTACCAGAGCTACTCCGTCTTCATGGTGCTGGGCACGCACACGGCCAGCCCCGTGCTGTCGCTCGTGTCGGAGGTGGAGGCCTGGCAGGGCGTGAAGCTCACCGCCTCCGAGGGCACCGTGCGCACGCGCGGCCCGGGCGGCGTGGGCCGGACCGACTCCGTCACCTACGACGTCGCCGGCTACAACCCCGTCTACGCCACGTGGGAAGCGGACGCTGCCTCCAACCGCGTGACGCTGACGTTCGACACCGCGGGGCGCACGCTCGCGCACCCCATGCTGGTGGTGCACGGCTACACCGCCACCACGGCACCGACGATGGTCACCCTGGATGGCCAGCCGCTCACCGCGGACACGGACTACTTCGCGTCCGTGGATGCGGCGGGCAAGGCGCTCTGGCTCACGCTCCAGCGCGACCTGAAGGGCACCGCCACCCTGAAGGTGGAGTAGCCCCACGCACGAAGGCAGGCCCCTGGCACCCTCGCGAGTGCCCGGGGCCTTCCCTTCAATGCTTCACGCCAGGGCGTCAGTCCGCGTCGCCGCTGCCGCCGTAGCCCTGCGGGGCCTCCGAGCGCAGCCGCTGCCACTCGGCGCGGGCGTCCTGCTCCACGCGCTTCTGCTCGTCCACGCGGCGCCGGGCGTCCTCCACCCCGCGCTTGGCCTCAGCGACGGCGGCCATGTAGTTCGCCTCGGACATCTCCTTGGCGCGCACGTCGCCGCTCTTCTCCAGCGCCTTGAACTGGGCGAGGTTGAGCTCGGTATCCGCCACCTTCAGCTCCGCGTCGCGCAGGTCCTTCTCCGCCTTGGCGGTGTCCGTCTTGCGGTCGTGCCAGGCCACCTCGGCGTCCGCGGCGATGCGTCCCGCCTCGGCGCCCTGGAGCTTGGACTGCGCCTGCGCGATGGGGCGCTGCTGACCGGTGGCCTCGGCGGCCTTCACCGCGGCCTTCTCCGCCTCCATGCGGCTCTTGGCGGCGTCGCCGTTGCGGCGGGCCACCTCCGCGGCGCGCTCGGCGTCGCGCACGGCCACCTCGGCGCGCGTCACGTTGTCGGCGGCCTTGGTGCGGGCCAGCTGCGCCTCACGCACCTCGCTCAGCTGGTCCTCCGGGACGCGAGCCATCATCGCGTCGTCCACACGCGCGGCCTTCGAGCTGCCGCAGCCGGCGAGGAACGCCATGGACGCCCCCAACGCCAGTCCCATCACCCAGTGCCGCTTCGTCCTGTTCTGGAACATGCTCTCAATCCCCCGTACGAGATGACTGGGGAAGAACCTAGACACGCCCCCGTCACGCGACAGGGGCCACGGACGCCGCCGTTCCCCCTGGAATCCGCCCGCGTCCGGGCAGGCCGTGGAGCAGGCAGGCTTGGCCCGTTCTCCTCCCCGCGCCGTTGCCGTCCGGCACTTTCGTCACGGTGCATGTCCCAACCCGGACGGGGTGCGTGTCTCAAGGTCGCGCGAACGACGCGCCACCAGGGAGAGGGACGACATGAAGCGAACCGGATGGGGATTCGTGCTGGGAACGAGCTGCGCGCTGATGGTCGCGGCCTGCGGCGCCGGCACCGAGGACTTCGAGGAGCTCCAGGGGACGGAGTCCGTGAAGATGCGCATCTCGCTGGCGGGTGACGCGTGCGGCGTCACCTCGGCCGAGGCGACCGTGAGCGCGCCGGACCTTCCGCCCTCGCGCCCCCAGTCCCTGTACGTGGGGAATGGCTACATCGAGGGCTACCTGAGCAACATCCCCTCCGGGCCCGGGCGCATGGTGGACGTGAGGGCCTACAACAAGGCGGGGCTGGAGGTGTACGCCGGCACCACGTTCGTGGACGTGTACTCCGGCTCCGTGGCGTACGCGCAGCTCCAGATGCGGCGCCATCCGCAGAACTGCCCCGGCGGAGGGACGGGCGACATCTACATCATCGGCACGCTGGAGGGCACCGGTCCGTCCCAGGACGGGGGCTACGACGCGGGCCCCGGTCCGTCCTACGACGCGGGGCCGGTCTACGACGCGGGCAGCGCGTTCGACGCGGGCTAGCCGCGGCCCCGAATTCATTGTCAGACCCCGAACACGTCCTGCGTGGATGCGTTCGCGCCATCCCATGCCGGGTGGCGCACGCCAATCCATCCAGAGGGGGTCATCATGAGACGAAACATTCTTCATGCGTTCGCGCTGTGGACGTGTGTCACGGCGCTGTGGGGCGCGGGCTGCGCTCCGGTCGAGGGGGCTCCGGACGCGCAGATGGAGCTCACCGGAGAGTCCCAGGAGCTTTCGGCCGCCACCGGCTCCATGGCCATCGGCCGCTCCTTCTTCCGTGCCGTCACCCTGACGAACGGCAAGGTCCTGGTCATGGGGGGCACGGCGGCCCAGGCGGAGCTGTATGACCCATCCACGGGGACCTTCACCCTGACGGGCTCGATGGCCGCGGGCCGAAGCCATCACACGGCGACCCGCCTGAACGATGGCCGCGTGCTGGTGACGGGAGGCAATGGCAACAGCACCGTGAACAGCGCGGAGCTCTATGACCCCACCACCGGGACCTGGAGCACCGCCGCGCCGCTCACCCAGCAGCGCTCGATGCACACGGCCACGCTGCTGGCCGATGGGCGCGTGCTGGTCGTGGGAGGGACCACCGACTATCCCGTCTACTCGCTGCTGGAGAGCTGCGAAATCTACGACCCGGCCACCAACACCTGGACGACCGTGGCGCCCTTGAGCCCCGGCCGGCGCTCCCACACCGCGACGCTGCTGCCGGATGGGCGCGTGCTGGTGGCGGCGGGCTGGACCCCGACCTACACCGCGAACGCGGCCATCTACTCACCGTCCACCAACACCTGGACGCAGGTGACGCCGCCGCCCACGGGGGAGCGGTATGGCCACGCGGCCTTCCTGTTGGGAAACGGCTCGGTCCTCATCGCGGGGGGTGAGCGCATCTTCAGCGCCTACCAGACGGCGACGGTGTCCGAGGTCTTCAACCCGGCGACCGGCACGTGGACGACCACCGGCAGCACGACGCATCCGCGCCAGTACACCCAGGGCGTGAGCGTCAACGGGGTGCCCGTCATCATCGGGGGCTACGGGGACGGGAACTACCTGGGCAACATCGAGCGGTATGACGTGACGACCCAGACCTGGTCATCCCTGTCACCCCTGCTCCTGCCCCGAGGCGGCCATGCCGCGGCGGTGTTGACGGATGGCTCGGTGCTCGTCGCCGGTGGCATCATCACCAACACCAAGACCAGCGCGGAGCGCTTCACGCTGGACTCGAGCTGCACGCCCACCAACTGCGCGCAGCAGGGAAAGACCTGCGGCTTCACCCAGGATGGGTGCGGCGGGGAGCTCTACTGCGGCCTCTGCAATGGCTCGTGCATCAACAACCAGTGCATCCCCACCTGCGTGCCCACGACGTGCGCGGCGCAGGGGGCGAGCTGCGGCAGCATTCCGGATGGATGCGGCGGCACGCTCGACTGTGGCTCCTGTGGCACCGGAGCCACGTGCACCAACAACGTCTGCACGGGACAGACCTGTGCGCACAGCGAGTGCACCACGGGCGGGGCCCTGACGAAGAGTTGCAGCAGTTGCGCCAACACCGTCTGCAACGCGGACTCCTATTGCTGCACCACTGCCTGGGACAGCATCTGCGTGAGCGAGGCGAATCAGCTGTGCGGCTCGACGTGCTCGGGCGGGGGAAGCTGCACGCCCACGACCTGCGCGGCGCAGGGCAAGAACTGCGGCAGCATTCCAGATGGGTGTGGCGGGACGCTGAACTGTGGCACGTGCGCCTCGGGCTCGACGTGCTCCAACAACGTCTGCGTGGCGCCCGCCTGTACGCACAGTGAGTGCACGGCAGGCGTGGCGCTGCCGCAGGGTTGCAGCAGCTGTGCCTCCACGGTCTGTGCCGTGGATCCCTATTGCTGCAGCACCTACTGGGATGGCACCTGCGTGACCGAGGCGAAGCAGATGTGCGGCAACACCTGCCTCTAACCGGGCAGATGCGATGAACGGGCTCCGCTCTCCGGTGTTCCAGGGGAGCGGAGCGTCCGACGCGGGCTAGACGTCTACGTGCTCCGGCCGTAGAACCACGCGGTGAGGGCCAGGCGGGTGGCGTGGGCGGGCATCACCTCGTGCTCCAGCCGCTCGCTCAGGAACACCACCAGGCGGTCCAGCACCGGTGCCACGTCCACCGGGGCGCCCGTGTCCTCCGGGAACAGGCGCAGCACGCCGCCGTGCTCCGGCTTCCAATCCGCGTTCGCGTACCAGATGGCCGTGAGCCGGCGGTTGGACTGGCCCGGGAACGCATCGCGGTGGCGGGCATAGCGCGCACCGCCGCCGGGGTAGCAGGCGAGCTGCACATCGAAGCGCCCCAGCCCCAGGTACGCGCCCGCGGACACGGCCTCACCCAGCGACTGGAAGCGATGCCACAGGGCTTCGAGTTCGGGGGCGGCGCCGGGCAGTACCCATTCAATATGGTCGCCGCGCACGGACGTATCGAGCGCATGGTTCGCGCCGCGCCGGATGCCCGCGGGCTTCAGCATCCCGGCCTTCACTCGCGCGAGCGCCGCGGCCCTTGCCGCCAGCGCCCGCGCCTCACCAAGGAAGGCGTCCCGCACGAAGTATCCCTGGGAACCCAGGGCCTCCGCCTCCGCATCCGTCAGCTCCATCCTGCGCTACTCCTTCGCGAGTCCCTGTCCGGAAGCCCGCGTCCGCACGCTGCACCAGGATGCCCCCGTTCCGGAAGCGGGTAGACTTTCCCCCATGGCGAAGAACGTCTCGCGAGCCCTCTCCCTCCTCGCCGCGGTCGCGCTCGGCGCGCTGGCGGCCTGGGTGCTGCTGCGTCCCGCGTCTCCCCGGCTGCCGGACACGGCGGTGGTGGTGGAGCAGATGCGGGAGGTCGCCCGGCTGGAGACGCTGGACGTGTCCCTCTACAAGAAGGTCACGTTCACGCCGGAGCCGCAGGCCACGGACGCGCTGTGGAAGGACGTGCTGCTCTGGGCCAGCTACACGCTCCAGAACCCTCACGGCCGCGCCATCGTGTTCGCGGACGCGCACCTGGGGTTCGACTTCCAGCGCTTCGATGCCCGTCACCTGCACGCCGTGGGCACGCGCGTGGACGTGCTCCTGCCGCCGCTTCAAGTCACGGTGGCCCTGCGGCCCGGGGAGACGGAGATCATCGACTCCAACCTGGACAGCGCGCAGACGGCGCAGCTGCTGGAGAAGGCGCGTCTGGCATTCGAGAGGGAGGTGCGGCAGGACCGGCGCCTCCAGGAGAAGGCGCGTCAGTCCGCGGAGCGCTCACTGCGGGGGCTCTTGCTCACGCTGGGCTTCCGCGAGGTGCGGTTCGTGGAGACCTTGCCGGTGGGGAGCGCGGGATGACGGAACGGTTGGAATTGATTCAGGGAGACATCACGCGCATCGCGGCGGATGCGATCGTGAACGCGGCGAACTCCGGCCTGTCGGGTGGTGGCGGCGTGGACGGTGCCATCCACCGCGCGGCGGGGCCGGAGCTGCTCGCGGAGTGCCGCACGGTGGGCCGCTGTCCCACGGGCGAGGCGCGCATCACACGGGGATACCGGCTGCCCGCGGCCCACGTCATCCACGCGGTGGGCCCTTCGTGGTGGGGCGGGGACCGCGGCGAGGACGAGTTGCTGGCCTCGTGCTACCGGAGCACGTTCGCGCTGATGGAGCAGCACGGGCTGCGCACGGTGGCGTTCCCCGCCATCTCCACGGGCGCCTACGGCTTCCCCATCGAACGGGCCGCCCCCATCGCCCTGCGGGAGATCCGCGCGGCCCTGGCGCGCCGGCCGGAGCTGGAGCGCGTCACCGTGGTGCTCTTCAGCGAGCAGGACTTGAAGGTGTATCAGCGGGCGCTGGGCGCGTAGGTCACGCGCTCCGCAACACATCGCCCTCCAGGACGAACGACCCGGGCACGCCGTCCGGCGCGTGCCCCAGCGCGGCGAGCCTCCGCACCGATTCACCGTCCGAGTCGCGGCACAGGAGCGCCACCTCGCGCCGGCCCAGGCTCACGCGCAGCGGGCCTCCGCCCGTGGCGGCCTCCAGCCTGCGGCGCTGTGCCTTCGTGAGCAGCCGTGCGCCGTCGTGCCCGTCGCCGCCCGTTACCGCCCAGACGCCGGAGAACGCCTCCGCCAGCCGCACCACGCCCTGGTCGATGACGACGGGCCGCACGTCCGCGGGCCGCAGCTCCAGGTTGTGCCACGCCGCCGCGTCCACCGCTTCGAGCGTGAGCCCTGCTTCCTTCAGCGCGGAGGCCGGCAGGTAGCGCACGAACTCCGCGTCCTCCAGCACGTAGAAGACCTCCAGCCCCTCGGGCCCTGGACGGAACAGCGCACCCTGGGTCCCCGCCACGAAGCCCGAGGGCCGCAGCACCGGGCGCAGCGCCTCCAGGGACACCCCCGTGGGCCCCACGCCCGAGGACAATCCCCCCAGCCGTGACGCCAGCGCATCCACGTGCGCGGTGAGCCCCTGCGGAGCCTCCTGATACGCGGCATACAGCGAGCCCACGTCCACGCGGCCCACACCGCCCGAGGCCAGCTTCACCAGCAGGTCGCGGCCCTGACGCCGGAAGGCCACGCCCGCGCGGCCCAGCGCGGCGGTGAGCGCGGCGGTGAACTCCGGGCGCAGCACCTGCTCCTCGGGCGCGGGCGGCGGAGGCAGGTCCGCGGCCTCCAGCTCCGCGCGCAGCAGCTTCGCCTCCGCGTCGAAGGGGTCTCGCTCCACGGCCTCCGCCACGTAGGCGCGAGCGCGGGCACCCTCGCCCTGCCGCAGCGCGAGCACGGCCAGCACCTTGAGTGCCTCCGGATCGCCGGGGCTCAGGACCAGCGCCTCCCGCAGCTCGGCTTCCGCCTCCCGGTGCCGCTCCAATCCGAGCAGCGCTCGCGCGAGGCCCAGGCGCACCTGGAGGTCCTTGGGGAAGTCCCGCCGCAGGGCCTGCATCAATGGCAGGGCTTCGCGCTCCGCGTCCGCGTTGACCAGCGCATGCGCCACGGTGAGGCGCAGCGTGGGCCCGGGCGTGCGCGCGGCCTCGTCCCGCAGCGCCTCCAGCTCCGCGCCGCTGAGCACTTCACCCGCCTCCACCTTGCGGCGCAGGCGCTCCAGTTCCGCCGGGGAAATCACGCGCGGACTCTACTCCCTCCGGAGCTCAGCCCCGTCAATGCGTTGTGTCGTGTTCAGCAGGCTCCTCCTCGCCCCGGTGCTGGGAGAGGAAGTCGTCCAGGGCGCCCACGTCGATGGGCTTGCGGAACACGGCATCCACCTGCGCCAGGCTCGCGCGGTTCTGGCCGCGCACGTCCATGCCGGTGACGATGGCCAGCAGCGCCTGGGGCGTGCGCTGCCGCAGCTCGCGCGCCAGCTCCCAGCCCGTCATCTCCGGCATCACCGCGTCCAGCAGCGCGGCGTCGTAGGGGTGCTTCTCCCAGATGTGCAGGGCCACTTCCGGGCTGTGCGCCACCTGCACCTCGTAGCCCTCCTCGCCCAGCACCTCCGCCATCATCCGCGCGTTGTCCAGGTCATCGTCCACCACCAGCACGCGGCGCGCGCGCCCGGGCATCCTCGGCATGCGCCCCACCGGCTGCGCTGTCGGCTGCGCGCCGGGCTCGGGAGCCCCCGTCGGCGCTTCGCGGAAGCGCGGCAGCCGCACGATGAAGCTCGCGCCCGAGCCGTCGCGCCGGTTCTCCACCGTCAGCTCCCCGCCCCAGCGCTGCACCTGCGTGCGCGCCACCGCCAGGAACAGCGAGAACTGCGGCGCCCCCGGGTCCCGGCGCAGCGGGTCGAACAGGCCCGCCAGTTCATCCTGCGCGTAGGGCCGTCCCCCATCCTCGATGCGCAGGTCCAGCCAGTCCTCCCCGGCGGGACGCGAGCGGACCACCAGCGTGCCGCCACCCTCCATGCGGTCGCGCGCGGACAGCATCAGGTTGACGATGAGCTCGCGGAAGAAGCCCGCGTCCGCCTTCACGCCCCACGGGAACCCCAGGTCCAGCTCCGTGTGCACCGGGTGCTCGCGCTGCTCCAGCTCTCCCCGGGCCAGCTCCAGCGCCTCGCGCACCGTCTGGTCCACCGGCACGTTGCCCAGGCGCTCCTCGGTGCGCTGGACGCTGAACTCCTGCAGCCGCGCCACCAGCTCGCCAATGTTGCGCACCGTCTTGTCCAGCGCGTCGACGTGCTCGGGCTTGTATTCACGTTGCAGCAGCGTGATGCGCAGCCGCAGCACGTTGAGGAAGTTGTTGAGCGCGTGCGCGGCGCCGCTCGCCAGCTGCCCCAAGGCCTGCTGCCGGGTGCGCCGCAGCAGCTGTCCCTGGAGCCTGCGCACCTCGCCGTGCGCGTTCTCCAGGGCCTTGGTCTTCACCGCGGCCTCGGTGCGGTCGCTGAAGGTCTGGATGACGCCCGCGAGGACGTGGTCTTCCTCCCACACCGGCGTGGCGCTCATCTCCAGCGTGGCGTCCCCGCCGCCCAGGCGCTCCACCTGCATCATCACGCCGCGCACCGGCGCCTTCTCGCGCAGCGCGCGCAGGAAGGGCATGTCCTGCACCTTGAAGGGCTCGCCCGTGGGGTGCCGCGCGTTGACCTGGGTGAGCACGGGCCCCAAGGAGCCCGTGGCGCGCGCGCCCACCACCGCGCGCATGGGCACGCCCATCAGGCGGCTCACCGGCGGCGTGGCGAAGGACACCATGCCGTCCGTCTCCGCCAGCAGGATGCCCACCTCCACGTGGTTGAGCACCGACTCCATCACCGCCGCCTCGCGGAAGCGCACCTCCTCCGTCTTGAGCACGCGCGCGTAGGAGGCCTGCGCGGACGCGTCTGCCTCCCACACCAGCTCCGACACCAGCTCCGCCACGTCCGCGTGGATGACGCCTCCGTTGCGGCGTGCATAGACGTAGAGCAGCACCTCCTGGAGCGACTTGAACTCGCGGGTCAGGTCCTCGGGTTCGAAGTTCTGGTCGTACCGGAAGGCCCCATGCGACCGCACCACCTCCGGCCACAGCCGCACCGCGTCCTCGCCCCGGTCCTCGAGCAGCCGGGCAAGCTCATCCAACAGATGGCGCAGCGGTGCGCGCAGGTCCCGGCCGGGGACCTCCACCTCGTACGTCTCCGCGCGCAGGCGCTTGGACCACAGGCGCGTGATGCGCTCGCCCTCGTCCGAGAGCAGGCCTGACAGCGCGGTGATGGCGGTATCGGAAGAAGGCACGCTCAAGGGCGCACGATGCGCACGCCCCAGGCGCCCGGCCACCCGTCCCCCGTCGCCTCGTGGTGCGGCAATGTCAGGCGTTCCACACGAACCCCTCCATCATGGGCCCCGAGCGCCCGCCTGCCCGGCCGCCCTGGCGGCGGCGAGCGGTCGTCCCCACCTTTCCAGGCACGGATGAGCACGAAGGAGCACAGGAAGAACGACCTGGAGCAGCCTGAGATCTCTCAGCAGGCCATGGCGCAGCTCTTCCGTGGCGAGCTGAGCCGCTCGGACACGTGGCGCACGCGCCTGGACACCACGACGAACTGGGCGCTCACCACCACGGCGGCGGTCATCTCCTTCGGCTTCGCGTCGCCGGAGAGCTCGCACGTCACGTTCCTGGTGGGCATCTGGATGGTGGTGTCCTTCCTGCTCATCGAGGCTCGGCGCTACCGCTACTACGACCTGTGGAACCGCCGCGTGCGCCTGCTGGAGGACGGCTGGTGGGCGCCGATGCTGCGGCACGAGCCGGTGGATCCGGACGCGCTGCGGGAGCTGGCGGTGGAGATGTCCCGGCCGCAGATCCAGCTGTCGCTGGTGTCCGCCATCGCGACGCGGCTCAACCGCGCGTACGGGCCCATCCTCATCGTCCTGTTGGTGACCTGGTTCTTCAAGGTCTACAGCCATCCGCGGCCGCCGCGTGACTTCGGGGACTTCGTGGAGCGGGCGCACGTGGCCTGGATTCCAGGCCCGGTGGTGATGGCCTCGCTGCTGTTCCTCACCGTGGCGGCGGCGTACCTCTTCACCGCTTCCTTCTTCATCCGGGCGCCGCTGGGCGAGCTGCGCACCCGGCCGCGTGGACGCAGGGCCGCGCTGTGGGAGTCCTTCTACCGGCCCTACGCCATCCAGCGCCGCAAGCGCCCGCGGCCCCCGGGCGTCCGAGCCGGCGCGCCGCGCCCGCCAGCCCCGTTCGACCACTGATCCACCTGGAGCATGGACGGGGCAGCCAGGGGCCCGCGCACCGGACGGGTCCTCCACGGCCCCTCCGCCGGCCGGACGGACCACCCGGGCTGATGGGGTCCATGCCCAGGGGTGAATCCCGGCTGCTTTCGCCCTTCCGGCCCTCCCGGATTTGTGGTGTGAACCGGGCCCATGGCGAACACGCGCACTGTGACGGTCATCAACGGCGACGGCATTGGTCCCGAGGTCTCGGCGGCCACCATCCGCGTCCTGGAAGCCCTCAAGGTCCCCCTGGAGTTCGAGTTCAAGGACGCGGGCACGGAAGTGGTGGCCAAGTTCGGCACCAACCTGCCCCACGAGACGGTGGAGGCCGTGCTGCGCAGCGGCGTGGCGCTCAAGGGCCCCACCGGCACCGTCGTGGGCGGCGGCCTGCCTTCCGCGAACGTGGGCCTGCGCAAGCGGCTGGACCTGTACTCGTCCCTGCGCCCGGTGAAGAGCGTCCCCAACGTCAAGACGCGCTACGAGAACGTCGACCTGGTGGTCGTGCGTGAGAACACCGAGGACCTCTACGCGGGCCTGGAGCACATCGTGGTGCCGGGCGTCGTGGAGGCCATCAAGGTCATCACGGAGAAGGCGTCCACGCGCATCGCCCGCTTCGCCTTCGAGTACGCCAAGAAGAACGGCCGCAAGAAGGTGTCCGCCATCCACAAGGCGAACATCATGAAGCTGTCGGACGGCCTCTTCCTGGACTGCTGCCGCAAGGTGAGCCGCGAGTTCCCGGAGGTCGCGTACGACGAGGTCATCGTCGACAACCTCTGCATGCAGCTGGTGAAGGACCCGACCCGCTTCGACGTGATGGTGCTGGAGAACCTCTACGGCGACATCGTCAGCGACCTGTGCGCGGGCCTGGTGGGCGGCCTGGGCATGGTGCCGGGCGCCAACATCGGCGAGCGCACCGCCGTCTTCGAGGCCGTGCACGGCACCGCCCCGGACATCGCGGGCAAGGGCATCGCGAACCCCACCGCGCTGATGATGTCCGCGGTGATGATGCTGGAGTGGCTGGACCTGCGTGAGGCGTCCCAGCGCATGGCCAACGCCATCCAGAAGGTCTACGGCGGCGAGTCGAAGGTGCGCACCGGCGACCTGGGCGGCAGCGCCACCACGCGCGAGTTCACCGACGCCATCATCGCCGCGCTGTAATCCAGCGCACGCGATGCTTCGAAGGGGGCGGGAGGTTCTCCTCCGGCCCCCTTCCTGTTTTCAGCCGACGGTGACCTTGCGGACGCCCCGCGCTTCCAGGAGCGCGGGAAGCCGTTCGCGCTGGTCGCCCTGCAACACCAGCGCGTCGTCCTCCACCACGCCACCGCAGCCCAGGCCGTTCTTGAGCGCCTTGAGCCAGGTGTCCAGCTGGGCGGCGGGCAGCCCCAGCTGCTCCACCACCGTCACCTCTTTACCGCCCCGGCCCTTGCGCTCCATGCGCACCACGGCGCGCGCGGGCCCCTTCGGCTCCGGCTTCTCCCGGGGCGGAGGAGGCGGCGACCCGGCGGGCAGCGCGTCCCGCTGCGCGGACAGGGCGGCGAAGGGGTTGTTGAAGGGCCCCGGCGGCGGGGCCTCGTCCTTCTTGTCGCGCTTGCCCATGGCGTCCTCTGCGCTCCGTGTCCCTTACGGGTGGGCGTGGCCCTCGTGGCCGGGGGCGCCGGTGCCCCGCGCGCGCGGAGGCGGCAGGGCGCTGAAGGCGGGGGCGTCGGGGTTGCCGCTCGCCAGCACCAGCGCGTAGATGAGCGGCGCGGACGGGGGCACCTCACGGCCGTTCACCAGCACCAGCGGCGTGCCCTGGATGTTGTAGCGCATGGCGTACTCGACATCCTGGCGCAGCTTCCCGATGGTCTCCGGCGCCGTCATGCACCCCTCCAGCTGCGGGCGCGCCACGGAGCCGGAGCTGGCGATCTCCATCACCTTGTCGGTGTCCAGGAAGGCCTGCGCGGCGAAGAGCTTCTCGCGCAGCTCCCAGAAGTCCTTCGCGCCCTCCAGGCACACCGTGGCCCGGGCCGCGGCGCAGCGCACGCTGAGCGCGTCAGGACCGCGGTTGGGGATGGCCGGGTTGCACTGACCATCCAGCGGGAACTGCCGCGCCTCCACGGACAGCATGCCCTTGGGGGCGTGCTGCTTGATGAGGGCCAGCTCCTCCACCAACGACTTGCAGTGGGGGCACTTGCTGTCCGTCCACTCCAGCACCTTCACGGGCGCGTCCGCCGGGCCGTAGAGCGCGCGCGGCGGATAGGCCGCGAGCTTCGGCGTGCCCGACCGGTACATGGCCAGCGAGTCCGCCAGGAACTGCTTCTGGTCCTGCGGCAGGCTGGCGATGAACTCAGGCAGCGTGGTCGGCGGCGCGGGCGGGGGCGGCGGCATGCCCGAGTTGGAGCTGGACGTGTTCTGCGCCTGCGTGGAGGCCACCGGCGGCAGGAAGGCGCCCGCCTTCGGCGCATGCGGCGTGGCCCGGCCGGGCATCAGCATGGCCACGAAGGCGACGGCGGAGATGCCCACGGTCCACTTGAGCGTGTCGCCCCACTCGCCCGCCTGGGGCAGCAGGGGTCCGGGCAGGCCGCGCCAGGCGACGCCCGCGAACGCGAGCACCAGCACGTAGGTGCCCAGACACGTGGGGCACACCACGCCCACGCTCGCGCTGACGCTGGCGAAGACGGCGACGGAGACGACGCCCGCGAGCGCCAGCAGGCGCAGGCCGCTGGCCGCCGGACGCACCGAGCGGCCCGCCTTCGCCCACGCGAGGTACAGCGCGGCGAGGCCCACGGCGGACAGGCCCCACACGAGCCCCAGGCCCGCGATGGGGATGCCCAGGGTGTCGTGCACGGAGCTGGCGAAGTCCGAGTTCCAGACGGTCTCGCAGTTGACGTGCTCGTTGATGCCGCAGGCGGTGGCGCCACCGGCGCGCAGCGTGAGCAGCTCCATCCATTGATAGACGGCGAGCGCACTGGTGAGGAGGCCCAGCACCAGCAGCGCGAGTGCGCCACGGGTGGGGACGGGGGCGGCCGGGGTCGGGGCCTTCTTGCTCATGCGTGCTCCGGAGGGGGGGTCATCAGGACGAGGAGGCGGGCGTTGTCCGGGCCGTCATTGACGACGCCGTGTTCGGTGCCCGCGGGGGCGAAGAGGGTGGAACCGGGGCCATGCGCCGCTTCCTCGTCGCCGATGCGGAAGCGGCAGCTCCCCTCCAGCACGAGGTACACCTTGTCGGACGTGGCATGCCGGTGGGGCTTCTGCGCCTGGCCCGGGGCCAGGCAGTAGACGTCGAGGAAGAAGCGACCCGACTGGAAGACGGTGTGCTTCTGGAGCTTCTCTAAAGAGAAGCCCTGGAAGGCCGAAAGCTGCTTCACATCCATCGTGGCATCCGCTCCTGCGCCTCTATATAGCGACGGGCATGGAACCGCTGACGCTGCATTTTGTTCACGAGCAGGTGGGTGCTCGCTTCATTTCGGTGGGCGGCCGCGAGGTCGTGGCCGGGTATGGAGACGTGGGCGCGGAGTATGGCGCGGCCCGTGACGCAGTGGCACTGCACGATGCGTCCTACCGCGAAATCCTCCGGATAACGGGGGAGGATCGCGCCTCCTTCCTCCACGGCATGGTCACCCAGGAGGTGAAGAACCTCCCGGTGGGCTCGGCCGCCTATGGCGCCTTCCTCACGGTGAAGGGCGCCATGGTGGGAGACGCACGCATCCTCAAGCGGGAGGACGACCTCCTCCTGGACCTGGAGCCCGGCCTGGGCGCCAAGGTGCGGGAGTTCCTGGACAAATACCTCATCTCCGAGGACGCGGAGCTGCACGACGGCACCCCGGACCAGGCCTGGCTCAAGCTGCTCGGCCCCCGGACGGCCCAGGTGCTGGCCGCCGTCCCGGGCGGCCCCCTGGAGCTTCCGGCGCCCCTGTCCAGCCGCAAGGCGACCCTCGCCGGGCAGGAGGTGTGGCTGTTGGGGACGGCGCTGCCGGGCGGGCTGGCCGGCGTGGACGTGCTGGTGCCGCGCGCGGGGCTGGAGGCGGTGTGGACGGCGCTGGTCCAGGCGGGCGGGGCGCACGGGCTGAAACCGCTGGGGTTCGACGCGCTGGAGTTGGTGCGGGTGGAGGCGGGGGTGCCGCGCTACGGGCAGGACATGGTGGACACCACCATCCCCCTGGAGGCGAACCTCACGAACGCCATCTCCTACAACAAGGGGTGCTACATCGGGCAGGAGGTCATCGCCCGGGCCACCTTCCGCGGGCACATGAACCGCAAGCTGGCGGGGCTGCTGCTGGGTGAGAAGGACGTGGCGCCCGGCACGGAGCTGCGCCGCGGGGAGAAGAAGGTGGGCTGGGTGACCAGCGTGGTGACGTCCCCGGTGAAGGGCCAGCGGGTGGCGCTGGGCTACGTGCACCGCGACTCGCTGGAGCCGGGCACGGAGCTGACGCTGGGGGATGGCGCGGGCACCGTCACGGTGGCCGCCCTGCCCTTTACGGCTTCGTAGACGGCGGGCCCCGGAGCTCGCGCAGCATCGCGCGCGGCCCCTTCGTGAACAGCGTCATCAACATCGCGATGACGAGCAGCAACAGCATCAAGACGAGGGGGCCCAGCACGAGGCCCCCGAACAGGCCCGCCGCCGCCCAGCCGATTCCCGACCCGAAGCCCCAGACCGCGCCCGTCACGCCTCCGATGGCGGCTCCCACGAGCATGATGGGTTCAATGAGGGTCATTGGGGATTCGCGTCGCAGTAGACGTACTTCGTCCCGGTGGAGCAGCCCATGACGGCGCACTGCGGATCCTTCTTCGCCTCCTGGTCCTTCTGGATGAGGGCCTGGAGGTCATCCCCCTTCGCGCAGGACAGACACTTCACCTCCGGCTCCACCCCGCCGCAGCAGCCACAGCCGCAGGCGACGTAGGTGGCCTGGCAGTCCAGGGTCGCCTTCGCTGACGCCTTGTCCCCGGCGGCCTGGCAGCCCCACCCCAGCGCGCCCGCCAGAAACAGCCCCATGAGCATTCGCATGGAGTGAAGATAGCCACATGCGCCTGCCCCTTCACCTCGCGGCCCTGCTCGTCACGGGTTGCGCGTCGACCCCTCCATTCCCTCCGGAGTACCCAGGACCGCCCCAGGACGGCACGGAGCGCGTCTGCACGCTGATTGGCTGCGGCTCGGGCATGGGGCTGGAGATGAACGTGGACGCCACCCTCACGCAGCTGCGGGCCGGGACCTTCACGATGTGCCGGAACGGAACGTGCGTCCGGTCGCGTCTGGAGGGGCTCCGAACAGACCTGGGACGGGGCTTCCTGAGACTGGAGATGCCGAAAGAGGCCGGGCGCCTTCCCTTGCTGGAGCTCTCCACGAAGCCCCTGCCCACGGGAGGCACGCAGGTCCAAGTCTCCTACGGCACCGATTCAGTGGTGCTGAAGCAGGGCGACCTCTACCGGGTGACGCTCCAGGCCGTGGATGGCCGGACGCTCGGGGAGTTCCGCGGCGTGGCCCATTACAAGAAGGTCGAACCCAACGGCCCGGACTGCGGCACCTGCTACAACGTCTACTTCGGTCCAGACCGAAGCACTCCGTAGCCGCGGGAGAGGTGACGCCCCTCCCCCGCGACACGGCGCGGGTGGCTACACGCGCCCTTCGGCCTTCTGCGCGCGCTCGATGCTCTCGAACAGGGCGCGGAAGTTGCCGCCGCCGAAGCCCTGGTCGCCCTTGCGCTGGATGATCTCGTAGAAGAACGGGCCCGCGTCCGCCTGCTTGTAGAGGCTCGCCGCGTCCTTCATGAAGATCTGGAGCATGTAGCTGCGCTCCTTGTCACCGTCGATGAGCACCTCCAGGTCGCGCAGGACGTTGATGTCCTCGTCGATCTTCTTGATGCCCATGCGCTGGATGCGCTCCGGCAGCGCGTCGTAGTACGAGCCCGGCGTGGGCATGAACTGGATGCCCGCGTTCTGCCGCATGTCCTTCACGGAGGACAGGATGTCCTTCACCGTGATGGCCAGGTGCTGCACGCCGTCACCGCGGTGGTCCTCGTTGAAGATGTTGATCTGGCTGGCCTTGAAGAACGGGAACTTGGGCTCGTTGTTCGCGAACTTCACGCCGCTCTTCGGATCCCACATCACCTCCGACTTCAGGCCGCTGCCGTGGTCGCGCTTCTGCTGCGACGCCACGTCCTCGGTGTGGAACTCGATGTGCCAGAACTTCTCGAAGCCCATCACGTGCTCCATCCACAGGAGCATGGGCTTCATCGTCTGGAAGTTCGACGTGACGTGGTCCAGCTTGTCGAAGCCGTACTTGTTCTGGCCGCCCTTGGGCTGCGCGTGCACCTGGAAGCCCGGGTAGATGGACTTGTAGTTGTCCCGCTGCAGGAAGCGGAACGTGGTGTCGCCAAACGGCGTCGTGATGGAGAAGAACGCCAGCTTGCCGCCCGCGTCGTCCGTGAAGCGCTGGATGTCCGTGATGAACGTGGCGCCGCGCTGCTCCAGCAGCTTGAACGCCTTCTCCACGTCCTCCACCTCGAAGTTCAGCGTGCCCACGCCGTCCGGGTGCTTGCGCAGATAGCGCCACGCGCGGCCGCCCTCGCCGACGGGCTGGCTCACCACCAGGGCAATCTCACCCGCCTGGAACAGCGCGGACTTCTGCTTGCCGTGCGCGTCCAGCTCCGGCCCGGACACCGCCACCTCCGCGAAGTCCAACCCCTTCGTGTAGAACTGGCGGCTGCGCTCCAGGTCATGCACGTACCAGTGGATGCTCTCCAGGGCCTTGATGCCCAGCGATTCCTGCTTGGCCATGTCGCTGACTCCTCGTGGTGATGAAGAAGATATTGAGTGACTACACCGGCTGCGCGTCGGGCTGCCGGTCCGGCTGCGCCGCCTGGAAGGCGGGGAGTTCGTTGCACGCCGCCTCGATGCGCAGCAGCGTGGGATAGGGCTTCAGGTCTACACCGAACCGGCGGGCCCCGTAGAGCTGCGGAACCAACAGCACGTCCGCGAACGACACTCCGTCTCCCACACAATAACGCCCCGCCGTCGCCTGCACCGCCGCCTCCAGCGCCGTCAGCCCGTGCACGTTCCAGTGCGCCGCCCAGGCCTTCTCGTCCGCCTTCAGCTCGGTCTTGATGCGCAGCGTTACCGACGTGTTCTGCAGGGGCTGCATCCCGGCGTTCACCATCTCCGCCAGCATGCGAGCCTTCGCGCGGAGGTACGCATCCGTGGGCAGGAGGGCAGGCGAGGGCACGCGCTCCTCCAGGTACTCCAGGATGGCCATGGACTCGGACAGCTTGCGCGCCTGCCCGTCCGCTTCCGTCCACTCCAGGGTGGGCACGCGGGCCATGGGGTTCACGGCGCGGTAGTCCTGGGAGAACTGCTGGCCGCCATCCTTGAGCAGGTGCACCGCCAGGTACTCGAAGGGGAGCCCCTTCCAGTTCAACGCGATGCGCGCGCGCCAGGACGCGGAGGAGCGCCAGTAGCCGTGCAGCTTGAGGTTCTTCATGGCGCCTTCACCACCGTCTGGGAGATGCGGCCGAAGAGGCTGTGCCCCTCGCCATCCAGCATCTCGATTTCGATGGTGTCCCCGGGCTTCATGAAGGCCGTCTTCGGCTTGCCCTCGTCGATGGTCTCGATCATCCGGCGCTCGGCGAGGCAGGAGATGCCGCGCGAGCGGTCCTCGTTGGACACCGTGCCGCTGCCCAGGAGGGTGCCCGCGGTGAAGGCGCGCGTGCGCGTCAGGTGCTGGATGAGGTCGCGGAAGGAGAAGTGCATCTCCGGGCCCGCGTCCGCGTCGCCCACGAGCTGGCCGTTGAGCGTGCTGCGCATGCGCAGGTGCACGCGTCCGTCCTTCCACGCCGCGCCCAATTCATCCGGCGTCAGCGCGAAGGGGCCGAACGCGGTGGCGGGCTTGCTCTGGAAGAAGCCGAAGCCCTTGGCCAGCTCCTCCGGGATGAGGTTCCGCAGGGACACGTCGTTGGCGATCATCACCAGCTTGATGTGCTTGTCCGCGTCCTCGGCCTTCGTGCCCATGGGCGTGTCACCCAGCACGACACAGACCTCGCTCTCGAAGTCCAGGCCCCACGCCTCGTCGCGCAGCGGGATGTCCTGCGTGGGCGCGAGGAAGTCGCCGGAGCCGCCCTGGTACACCAGCGGATCCGTGCGCAGCGTGGCGGGCGGCTCCGCGTTGCGCGCCTTGCGCACCAGCAGCACGTGGTTGATGTACGCGCTGCCGTCCACCCATTCGTAGGCGCGCGGCAGGGGCGCGTGCAGCGCCTTCACGTCCAGCGGGCGGCTCTGCACCGCGCCGGCTTCCAGCTGCTGCGCCAGCGCGCGCAGCTGCGGCTCCTTCGCGTCCCAGTCATCCAGGGCCGCTTGCAGCGTGAGGGCCACGTTGGTGGCCAGCGCGTAGGCGGAGTTGTCGCGCTTGACGACGATGAGCCGCCCGTCGCGGGTTCCGTCCTTGAGCGTCGCGAGCTTCAATTTCGCGCTCCCTCGGCGGCCTGTGGGGGAGGAAGGGGGAGGCCGCCTGACCCGACGGGCTTTTCCGCCGGGCCACCAGGCGAGTCAAGCACGCCCGTTGAACGCGGCGCGGCATCCTTCCTCCCTCCAGCAACGTTGCTGGCCGCTCACATTCGCGTGGCTGTCGGATGAAGGACGAAGCGCGGCCCTTCCGCACGCCGGGGCGTCGTGGAAATCCACGAGTTCGCCTGTTGGGCCGCCTGCTCCACGAACGGACAGGGGGCACCAGGGGACGGGGGCGGGAAGGAGGAGCGTGCCGACTGTTCAAATCCCGAGCAGCGCGCGCACGGCGCGGGCCGCTCCCCCCTGGCAGGGACCCGGGCGGAAACCCAGCTTGTGGAAGAGGGACATCCGGCCGACCACGCCGCCGGGGCGACGCGGTTGGGGGCTCGCGAGGGCACTGAATGGCGCAAGGCTTCCAACAGGCCGGCGACACCCCAAGGGAGCCACACCCGGGCCAGCGGCTGGGCAACCGCTACGAGCTGCGCCAGCGGGTGAAGGCCGGCCGGGGCATCTCCACCTGGCAGGGGTTGGACCTGCTCACGCACGAGCGCGTGCTCGTGAAGGTCACCGCCCTCTCCGCCTTCGTCCCCACCTCCCGCCACCGCCTGGAGCACGAGGCGGAGGTGCTGTCGCGGCTGCACAACTCCGCGCTGGTGCCCGTGCGCCACCTGGGCACCTTCGACGAGCTGCTCTACCTGGTCACGCCGTGGGTGGATGGCGAGACGCTGGAGGAGCGCCTGCGGCGCGGCCCCCTGTCGCTGCCGGAAGCCATCGTCCTGGGCCAGCGCCTGCTGAAGGCGCTCGCGGAGGCGCACCGCGAGGGCGTCCTCCACCGCGACGTGAAGCCCTCCAACATCCTGGTGCGCGACTTCCCGCTGTCCGCCGCGTGGCTCACCGACTTCGGCCTGTCCCGCAGCGAGCGGTTGGACCCGTCCCTGCGCGACCTGCCCGTGGGCACCGCGCGCTACATGTCCCCGGAGCAGGCGGGGTTGATCAACCGGCCGGTGGAGGCGCCGTCGGACCTGTACGCGGTGGGCCTGGTGCTCTTCGAGGCGCTGTCCGGCCGCCCCGCCCTGGAGGGCGCGACGGTGGGCGAGGTGCTGCGCCTGCACCTCACCGCGCACCCGCGCCTGAGGCCCGTGGGCGTGGAGGTGCCGCTGGCGATGGAGGAGCTCATCGCGCGCTTGAGCCAGACGGATCCGCGCGACCGCTACCAGGCCGCGGACGCCGCGCTCGCGGACCTGAACGCGCTGGAGGCCGCGCTGTCCCGGGGTGAGGCGGAGCCCGCGCTCGTCACCGGCGCGCACGACCACCGCCAGAGCCTCACCGAACCGTCCTTCGTGGGCCGCCGCGAGGAGCTGATGACGCTGGAGCGCGAGCTCGAGCGCACGCGCGAGGGCGGCTCGCGCGCCGTGGTGGTGGAGGGCGAGTCCGGCGGCGGCAAGAGCCGGCTGTTGGAGGAGTTCTCCGCCCGGGCCTCGGGCCAGCGCGCGTGGGTGCTGCATGGCCAGGCGCAGGACCAGGCCGCGCAGCGCCCCTTCCAGCTCTTCGCGGGCGTGGCGGAGGGCATCGCCGCCGCCGTGCGCGAGGAGCCCGAGCTGGGCGCGCTCCTGCGGGAGCGGCTCGCGGGTCAGGAGGCGGGGCTGTGCACGGTGCTGCCCCCGCTCACGGAGGTGCTCCTGCCGGACTCGCGGACGCCGCGGTCCCAGGGGCTGGGACCGGAGTCCCTGAGCGAGAGCCGCAGCGTGTGGAGCCTCACCGCGCTGTTGAGCGCGCTGGGCACGCCGGACGCGCCCGCGGTGGTGGTGCTGGAGGATTGCCAGTGGGCGGACACGCTCACGCTGCGCGCATTGGAGGCGTGGTCGCAGGGCCGCCGCGCCGGGGGTGGACGGCTGCTGCTCATCGTGTCCTTCCGCAGCGAGGACATCCACGCGGACCACGTGCTGCGGCGCCTGGCCCCGAGCGCGAACCTGAAGCTGTCCGCCTTTGGCGCGGCGGAGGTGGCGCTGCTGGCGGAGTCCATGGCCGGCGTGCTGCCACCGGAGGCCGTGGAGCTGGTGACGCGGCTGGCGGAGGGCAATCCGTTCATGGCCTCCGCGGTGCTGCACGGACTGGTGGAGGACGGCGTCCTCATGCCCGGCCCGGAGGGCTGGCGGGTGCAACCGGAGGCGATGGCGCACGCGCGCTCGTCGCGCCAGGCGGCCACCTTCCTGGTGCGGCGCCTGCGCCTCCTGCCACCGGAGTCCCTGCACGTGCTCAGCGTGGGCGCCGTGATGGGCAAGTCCTTCGACGCGAAGGCGGTGGCGGCCCTCTCCGGCACGCCGCTGGAGGCCGTCACCACCGCGCTGGAGCCGCCGCGCCGCCGGCACATGCTGTGGACGGAGGGCACGCGCTCCACGTTCGTGCACGACAAGCTGCGCGAGGTGCTGTTGGACCTGCTCTCCCCGGAGGAGCGCCGGGAGCTGCACCGGCTGGCCGCGCGGGCCGCCCAGCAGTCCGTGCCCACCGACCCCTTCGAGCTGGCCTACCACTTCGACGCGGCGGGTGAGAGCGCGCAGGCCCTGCCCTACGCGCTGGTGGCCGCGGAGCAGGCGCGCCAGCGCTTCTCCCTGGACAGCGCGGAGGTGAACTACCGCATCGCCGAGCGCGGCGCTTCAGGCGCGGACGCGCACACCCGCTACCGCATCGCATCCGGGCTGGGCACCGCGCTGATGATGCGCGGCCGCTACGACGAGGCGCAGCGGCAGCTGGAGGCCGCGCAGGCCCTGGCGCACGACCGGCTGGAGCAGGGCCGCACGCTGGGCCATCTGGGCGAGCTCGCCTTCAAGCGCGGCCAGACGGTGCAGGCCAACGCCTACCTGGAGCAGGGCCTGAAGCTGCTGGGCCGCTGGGTGCCGCCCGGCATGCTGACCACCGGCGCCAGCGCCGCGTGGGAGATCCTCACGCAGGCCGCGCACACCGTGGCGCCGCGCCTGTGGCTGGGCCGCAAGTCCCTGGCGCGGGGCGAGGAGGACCTGCTCGCGGTCAACCTCTACAGCCGGCTCGCGTACGGCTACTGGTACCAGCGGGGCCGCGCCGCGGTGCTGTGGGCGCACCTGCGCGACATGAACCTCGCGGAGCGCTACCCGCCCACGCCGGAGCTGGCGCAGGCCTACTCCGCGCACTCGCCCGCGCTCACCACCCTGCCCTGGTTCCAGCGCGCGTACGCCTACGCGGAGAAGTCGCTGGCCCTGCGTCAGCAGCTGGGCGACGTGTGGGGCCAGGGCCAGTCGCTGCACTTCTACGGCCTGGCCCTCTACGCCTCGTCGCGCTTCAAGGAGTGCATCGAGAAGTGCCGGGAGGCGGTGCGCCTGCTGGAGCGCACCGGTGACCCGTGGGAGGTGAACAACGCCACCTTCCAGATCGCCATGTCGCTCTACCGCCTGGGCCGCCTGAAGGAGGCCGCGGCGGTGAGCCAGAAGCTGCACGCGGCGGCGCTCGCGCTGGGGGACCGGTACTCGCTGCGCCTGGGCCTGGAGGCGTGGGCCAAGTCCACCGGGGGCCGCATCCCCGCGGCGCTGCTGGAGACGGAGCTGGCGGCGCCCACCGCCACCGACCCGCAGTCGTTCGCGGGCGTGCTCCAGGCGGAAGGCCTGCGCCTGCTGCGTGAGAACGAGCCCGCGCGCGCCGCGGAGGTGCTGGAGCGCGCCGAGCGCGTGGTGGAGGACGCGCACCTGCGTCAGGAGTACGTGGCCCCCATCACCCCGTGGCTCGCCACCGCGCGCAGGCGCCTGGCCCAGCAGGCCAGCCCCCTCAATCCCAGGCAGCGCGACCGGCTGCTGAAGGAGGCGGATGGCGTGGCGAAGCGCGCCCACGACGTCGCGCGCACCTACCGCAACAACCTGCCCCATGCGCTGCGCGAGCGCGGCCTGATGTGCGCGCTGCGCGGCCGGCCCGCGCGGGCCCGCAAGCACCTGGACGAAGCGCTGCGCGTGGCCGAACAGCTGGAGATGCGCCAGGAGCGCGCGCTCACGCTCCAGGCCCGCGGCGAGGTGGGCCGGGTGCAGGGCTGGCCCGGCGCCGCGCGCGACCTGGAGACGGCGGCGCGCGAGCTGGAGGCCATGGAGAACGGCCTGCACAAGGGGACGGAGCACGGCACCGGCGTGGAGACGCTGTCGCTGGTGGACCGCTTCCCGCGCGTGCTGGAGGTGGGGCGCAGGCTCGCCTCCGCCCTGTCGCGCGAGGCCGTCTTCGAAACGGCGCGCCAGTCCATGCAGGAGCTCCTGCGCGCGGAGCGCTGCGCCGTGGTGGATCCGCGCGCGGTGGTGTCCGAGGAGGACGCGAAGAACCAGGGCCTCAGCCGCACCGCGCTCGCCCGCGCGCTGGAGACGGGCCGCATCACCGTGCTGGGCCAGGGGCTGCCCGGCGGCATCAGCGAGAGCATGGAGCTGCTCGGGGTGCGCTCGCTCCTGTGCGCGCCCCTCCAGGTCCGCGGCAAGACGGTGGCGTGCGTGGTGGCCAGCCACCGCAAGGTGGGCGCGCTCTTCGGCGAGGACGAGGAGCGCCTGGCGTCCTTCGTGGCGGTGCTGGCGGGCGCGGCGCTGGAGAACGCGGAGAACTTCGAGCGCGTGGCCGCCCTCTCCGAGGAGCAGGGCCGCCTGTACCGGGAGGAGCAGGAGGCCGTGCGCCGGCGCGACGACTTCCTGTCCATCGCCGCGCATGAGCTGAAGACGCCGCTCACGTCGCTGCAGCTGCACATCCAGGGGCTCCAGGCGAAGGCCAAGGGCGCGCCCATGCCCCCGGAGAAGCTGACCGCGAAGCTGGAGTCCGCCTATTCGCAGACGCAGCGGCTGGGGAAGCTGGTCAACGACCTCCTGGACATCTCCCGCATCGCGCAGGGCCAGCTGCACATCAAGCGCGAGGACGTGGACCTGGTGACGCTGGTGCGCGGCCAATTGGAGCGCAGCCGCGAGGCCCTGGCCCGCGCCGAGTGCGAGGTGCGCTTCCACGCCAGCGAGCCACGCCTCATCGGCCACTGGGACGCGCTCCGGCTGGAGCAGGTGGTGGGCAACCTGTTGACCAACGCCATGAAGTACGGCGCGGGCAAGCCGGTGGAGGTGACGCTGGACGGGGACGCGACGGGCGTGCGCCTGGAGGTGCGCGACCACGGCATCGGCATCGCGGAGGAGGACCGGGCGCGCATCTTCGAGCGCTTCGAGCGCGCGGTGTCCGTGCGCCACTACGGCGGCTTCGGGCTGGGACTCTGGATCGTCCGCGAAATCGTCCAGGCGCTGGGCGGCAACATCGACGTCGCCAGCGCCCCGGAGCAGGGCTCCACCTTCACCGTCACCCTGCCCCGCTCCGGCTCACCGGTGCACTGAAGCGGGCCCTAGCGGCGCGTCACTTCCAGGTAGATGACGTTGTCCTGCGAGTCGCGGAACAGCCGCACGTTGTCCACCTGCTCCAGCGGCGTCTCCGCCAGCAGGTCGCGCATGCCGTCCTCGTCCCGGTAGGTGAGCCACCAGTCCATGAAGGCCTCCATGTAGCCCGTCTCCGGCGGGTGCACCGCGAAGTTGGCCACCAGCAGGCGTCCGCCCGGGCGCAGCATCTGGAAGAGCAGCGCGGTGAGGCGGGCGGCCACGGAGTCCGACAGGTAGTCGTACAGCCCGGCGGAGTACGCGAAGTCCAGGTCCTTGAACGCCGCCTTGCCCGCGAGCAGCGAGCGGACCGAGCCGCACACCGGCCGCACGATGCCACCCGGGTGCAGGCGCGAAATCTCCGCCAGGCTCACCGGATCCTGGTCGAACGCGATGAGCTCCTGGAGCCTCCGCTCCGCCACCGCGCGCGACGACTCCGCCTCCCGCAGGTGCCCGCACGCCACCGACAGCACGCGCCCGTCGGGCCGCCGCCCGGCCGTCTCGTCCATCATCCGCGCGAGCAGCTCCCGGCGCTCGCGCACGCTGCGCGCGGAGGGCTGCCCGTGCATGTAGCGGTAGATTTCGCGGCCCGCGTGCAGCTCGTCCGCCGCGTGGTCCATGTAGAGATAGTCGATGAGCGCCGCGTCCCCCGCGTAGCCGCGCGGCCGCTCGAAGGCGTGCCGGGTGAAGGGGCACTGATGCAGGAAGGGGCGCATGGGGTGCTTGCGCGCCAGCTCCTGGCAGAAGCGCTTCCACACCTCCGGGCTCCACTGCCGCCGCCGCTTGATGAGCCCCCCGTGCAGGGCGGTCATGCCGGCATGCAGCGTGTCGTCCGGGCCCTGCACCATCCGCGAGTGCAGGCTGTCCAGCCACTCCCGCGCCTCCGTGAATGCTTCCTCTGCTGGGGACGCTTCCTCCCGGGGGGCATTGACCAGGACAAGGTGGTTGGCTTCAGGCGCGACCGGAAGAGCCGCGCCGTGGACCGACAGGATGGGCTGGCGCATAGGCATCATCCTGACAACCCGGGAGCGGGGTGCATCCACTTCCCGCGCCCTCGCCCTTCGCCCGGTCTGGCTCCAGCCAGTCGGCCGGGCCCCCCTGCACCGCCCGGCCCACACCGGCCGCACGTGGCGTGACGCGCCGGGTCCGCGGCGCCCTCCAGGCACGGTTCTACCCGCAAGGTCCGACAATCCCCGCCCCGGGGGAGGGATTGCGGGGGGCGCGGTATCCGGCGACAGGCACTGCGGTTAGGATGGCGCGCCCCGCCTGGAAGAGAGCCGCAAGCCGCGCATGAAGATTGAAATCGCCCACCTGCCCCACGACATCATCGAGATCATCTATCCGTCGGAAGTGACGCCGAAGGACGTGACCGAGTACGTCGAGCAACTGAAGAAGGACATCACCGCCCGCGGGGGCACGGAGTGGTCCGCGCTGGTGGACCAGTCCAGGCTTCGGGTGATGCCCGCCTCGGTGGTGGGGGAGATGGCCCGGCTGAACGCCTACGCCCAGCAGCGCGGCATGAAGCGCTCCGCGCGCGTGGTGAGCGACCCCGGCAGCGGCCTGCAGGCGTGGCGCATGACCAAGAACGCCGGCCTCACCATCCCCGCGAAGACCTTCGAGACCCGCTCCGAGGCCCTGTCCTGGCTCGAAGCCCCCGACGCGGACTGAACGCAGAACCCCCGACGTCCCCTCCCCCCGGTCCTTTCATGCGACCGCCCGGGTCCGCCTACGTCTTCCAGTAACACCCCCATTCTTCGCTGTGTCTGTCGCCGTACCCGTCAGGAGTCACCCCGCATGTCCGTGTCCGTCCCCGCCCGCCGCGCGAAGCTGCTCGGCACCCTGTTCTGTACCCTCACCGCCCTGGCCTGCGGGCCGGCCCCCGAGTCCGGCACGCCGGAGCAGCAGCCCGCGCTGACCGAGTCCAGCGCGCCGGTCGTCTACGGCAACGACGACCGCTACGACGTCTACGCGCACCCCAACGGGGCCCTGCGGGACCTGGCGCGTCAGTCCACCGTGATGCTGACGATCCCGGACTTCCTCGACATGAGGGACCCGAACAACGTCAAGGTGGACCCGCTGACGCTGGGCGAATACGAGGAACTCTGCACGGATCAGCGCTTCTACGACGACCCGATCCCGGCCCTCTGCTCCGGCACGCTCATCGACGATGACCTGGTGCTCACCGCCGGCCACTGCGTGGGGCCCGCGACGCCCAACGACGACTTCATCGAGTGCAAGGACGCGCGCTTCGTCTTCAACTTCTACAAGACGGCGGACGGCCAGCTGCAGAACATCACCAGCCAGGACGTCTTCTCCTGCAAGAGCATCGTCGCCCGGCACCTGAGCACCGGGAACGAAGCCAGCATCCTGGACTACGCCATCATCCGGCTGGACCGCTCCGCGGCGCCGCGCTTCAAGCCCGCCCCGGTGCGTCCGGGCAACGCGGCCCTGACGACGGGCCAGAACGTGGCCGTCATCGGCAGCGGCAGCGGCGTCCCGTTCAAGATCGACTCGGGCGGCTCCGTGCGTGAGAACAACGCCGAGTACATGGACTTCTTCGTCGCCAGCACGGACACCTTCGCGGGCAACTCCGGCTCCGGCGTGTACGAGACGGCCAACAACACGGTGGCGGGCATCCTGGTGCGCGGCGACGAGGACTACAAGAAGCGCGCGGGCTCCAGCTGCTACGAGGTCAACGTCTGCGCGGAGAATGGCTGCAACGGTGAGGAGATCACCTATGTGCACCACGCCATCCAGGGGCTGTGCGCGGCCACCACCAACCTGCGGCTGTGCGGCACCACGCCGCCGAACTTCACCTTCACCGCGACCAACACCTCCAGCGCCACGCGCAACACCGTCAACGGCACGGTGACGCTCAAGGCGGGCGACAAGCTCACCGTGGGCACCTGCGGCGTCAAGGACGCGGCCCTCACCAGCGGTGACTCCTACGTGCGCCTGCGCGGCCCGTCCGGCACGGAGGTCGCATTCAACGACGACGGCTGCGGCAGCGGCTTCGGTTCGAAGCTCACCTACACCGCCAGCGTCGCGGGCACCTATGAAGTCCGCGCCGGCTGCTACCAGAACGGCAGCTGCGCCGGCACGGTGGCCTGGGAGATCGTCTCGGGCGGCACGACCACGCCCACGGGCGGCACCCAGGCCTTCAGCGTCAGCGACACCGCCAACGCCACGCGCAACACGCAGAACGTGAACGTGGACATCGCGGCCGGCCAGACGCTGACCTTCGGCAGCTGCGGCGTGGGGAGCGCGACGGGCACGGGTGACACGGTGGTGCGCCTGTTCAACGCCGCCGGCCAGCAGGTGACGTTCAACGACGACGCCTCCGGTTGCGGCTCGCTGTCCCGCGCGACCTACACCGCGCCGGCGAGCGCGGGCGGCGCGTACGTGATCCGCGTGGGCTGCTTCGGCGGCGATGCGTGCAGCGGCACGCTGGCCTGGACCCTCCAGTAGCCTCCCGCGGTTCCGCTGTCCTTCCGGGCCCGTCCCTCCCTTTCGTGGGGAGTGGCGGGCCCGGTGTCTTTTGGGCTTCCCGGCGCCCGCCAGGAAGGCAGGCGAGAGAGGCAGGCGGAGGCACGGGCCCCGCGCAGGCAGGGAACAACGGCCGACCTAACTTGAAGGCCTCATCCCCGTCTCTTCGAGGCCGCGCGTGCAGTCACCGGACGCCCGACAACAGGAACTCTGGCGCCGGGCACGCCGGCTGTCGTCCGCCGTGGCGGGGCTGACGCTCGTGCTGAGCGCGGCGGTGCTCCTGGGATGGGCGGTGGGGAGCGTGACGCTGACGCAGCTCGTTCCCGGTCTGCCAGCGATGGTCCCCTTGACGGCCTCGGCCCTGATGCTCACCGCGAGCGCGGAGCTGGCGTTGGGTGGGCGGCGGGCCGCGGCGCGGCGGGTGGGCGGGCTGCTGGCCCTGACGGTCGCGCTGTGGAGCGTGCTGCTGCTGGGCACCTACCTGGGGGACGCCCCTCGCTGGGACGCCTTCTTCCAGTCGCTGGGCGGGCGCACGTCGCCGCAATCCGCGGCGCTGCTGCTGCTGCTCGGCCTGGCGCTGGCGCTCCGGGATGCGCGAAGCCGGTGGGGCGCGCGGGCCTTCCAGGGGATGGCGCTGGGGGCCCTGTTCCTGTCCTTCAGCGTGCTGGTGGCCTACTCGTTCCAGGAGCCGCGGTTCTACTGGTTCACCGGCCGGGGGGGCATTGGCATCGCGCTGCACACCGACGTGGCCCTGCTGCTCCTGTCCCTGGGAGCGCTGCTCCTGCGTCCGGAGCAGGGCGTGGCGGGGGCGTTCCTGCACGCGGGCGCGGGCGGAATCATGGCCCGGCGGCTGATGCCCGCGCTGCTCGTGCCCCTGGTGGGCGGCGTGGCGGCGCACCAGACGCTGCGTCACACGCGGATGGATCCCCGCCTGGCCTGGTCGCTGCTGGTGGTGACCCAGGCGGCGGTGCTGACCTGGGTGGTCTGGCGCGCGGCCACGCGACTCAACACCCTGCATGCCGAGCAGCAGCGGGCCGAGGAGCGCACCCGGGAGGACGCGCGGACCCAGCGGCGGCTGGCGGAGGAGAACGCGCGGCTCTACGCGGAAGCCGAGGCGTCCTCCCGCGCGCGCGAGGACGTGCTGGCCATCGTGTCCCACGACCTCAAGAGTCCACTCTCCACGGTGCGGATGGGGACGGGCCTGCTCACGCGGCGGCTGGACACCCTGGCGGGAGGGGCGGGGCTCCAGCGGCAGGTGGCCGCCATCGACCGGGCAGCGGCGCACATGCAGGACCTCATCACCCGGCTCCTGGACGCCGCGCGGCTGGACGCGGGTCACCCCCTCATGCTGGACCGCCGCTCCGAGGCCGTGGAGCCGCTCGCCCGGGAGGCGCTGGCGATGGTGGAGCCCCAGGCCCGGGACAAGGGCGTCCGCCTGGAGCGCCGGCTCGCCCAGGGGCTGAGCGCCTCCTGCGACCGCCCGCGCATCCTCCAGGTGCTGGCCAACCTGCTGGGCAACGCCGTCAAGTTCACCCCGCCCGGAGGCACGGTGACGGTGAGCACCACGCATGACGCGGGAACCGTGCGCGTGAGCGTGCGCGACACCGGCCCCGGCATCCCCAAGGCCCACCAGGCCCGGCTCTTCCAGCGCCACTGGCAGGCGAGCGACACCGCCCACCAGGGCAGCGGCCTGGGGCTCTACATCGCCTGCGGCATCGTCACCGCCCACGGAGGCCGCCTCTGGGTGGACAGCGACGAAGGTGCAGGGACGACGTTCACCTTTACCTTGCCGGAGTCTCCCCCCAACCACCCGCCCCTTGACACCTTGGAGGGCGAGGTCTAACGCAAGGCGCCATGAGCACACCCCGCTTCCCGCCGTCGCCCCGCCGCCCCGTGAACAACGAGGGTCCGATGCGAGTCCTGCTGCTGGAGAACATCCACGCCTCGGCCCAGGAGATGCTGAAGGCGGAGGGCTTCGAGGTGGAGCGGCTGTCCGCCGCGCTCAAGCCGGAGGACCTGGCGGAGCGGCTCAAGGGCGTGCACCTCCTGGGCATCCGCAGCAAGACGACGGTGCCGGAGGAGTCGCTGAAGTACGCGGAGGACCTGCTGGCGATTGGGGCCTTCTGCATCGGCACCAACCAGGTGGATCTGCTCGCCTCCAGCGTGCACGGCGTGCCGGTGTTCAACGCGCCGTTCAGCAACACGCGCAGCGTGGCGGAGATGGTGCTGGCGGAGGTGGTGGTGCTGACGCGCCAGCTGTTCGACCGCAGCCGGGAGGTGCACGCGGGGCAGTGGCGCAAGGTGGCCACGGGCAGCCACGAGGTGCGCGGCAAGACGCTGGGCATCATCGGCTACGGGCACATCGGCTCGCAGCTGGGCGTGCTGGCGGAGGCCCTGGGCATGCGCGTCCTCTACTACGACGTGATGACGAAGCTGCCCCTGGGCAACTCGCGGTCGGTGCCCACGCTGAACGCGCTGCTGGCGGAGTCCGACTTCGTGACGCTGCACGTGCCGGCGCTGGCGTCCACGCACCTGATGATGGGCGCGGAGCAGTTGGCGGCCATGAAGCCGGGCGCGTGCCTCATCAACGCCAGCCGCGGCACGGTGGTGGACATCCCGGCGCTGGCGCAGGCGCTGCGCTCCAAGCACCTGGGCGGCGCGGCGGTGGACGTGTACCCGGAGGAGCCGGAGGGCAACTCGGACGGCTTCGTGACGGAGCTGCAGGGGCTGCCCAACGTGGTGCTCACGCCGCACATCGGCGGGTCCACGGAGGAGGCGCAGGCGTCCATTGGCAAGGAGGTGGCCACGTCGCTGCTCAAGTTCGTGAAGGGCGGCGCGACGACGGGCGCGGTGAACTTCCCCAACGTGGAGGCGCCCATCAACCCGGGCACCCACCGCATCATCAACGTGCACCGCAACACGCCGGGCGTGCTCCGCGACATCAACCGCATCGTGTCCGACCTGAACGCCAACATCCACGCGCAGGTGCTGAGCACGGACGCGAACGTGGGCTACCTGGTGATGGACCTGGACCAGGACGTGTCCCGCCAGGTGTGCGAGGCCATCGCCGGGCTGGAGACGGACATCAAGACGCGCATCGTGTCCTAAGCGTCCAGGATCTTCCCCGGGTTGAGGATGCCCGCGGGGTCCAGCGCGCGCTTGAGGGTGCGCAGGAGTTCCAGCTCCCCGGGCGCGCGCGTGTAGTCCAGGTAGTCCTTCTTGAGCAGGCCGATGCCGTGCTCGGCGGAGATGCTGCCGCCGTGCTTGCGCACGAGGTCGAACATGGCGTGGTCGGACTGCTTCGCGTGGGCGAAGAAGTCCGCCTTCTCCACCGCGTCCGGCTTCATCACGTTGACGTGCAGGTTGCCGTCGCCAATGTGGCCGAAGAGGCAGATCTCCCAGCCCGGGTAGCGGCTGGCGAACACGGCATCCAGCTCCGCGCAGAACGCCTCCAGGTTCGCCACCGGCAGGGAGATGTCGTTCTTGTGCAGCACGCCCGTGGCGGAGAGGCTCTCGCTGATGGACTCGCGCAGCGACCACAGCTCCTGCGCCTGCGCCGCGCCTTGCGCCTGGGTGCCGTCCGTGACGAGCCCGCGCTCGAAGAGCGAGCCCAGCCACGCCTCCACCGCCGCCGGGTCACCGCCCTCGGACTCCAGGAGGACGTAGCAGCCGCTGGGGGCCTCGAAGGGCGAGCGCAGCTTGCGGTGGCGCTGCACGCGGGCCAGGCACTTGTCGGTGAAGAACTCGTAGGCGGAGAGCACCAGCGGCGCCTGGCGCGCGTCGCGGAACAGCCGCAGCACGGCGGCCACGTCCGGCACCGCGAAGAGGAAGACGTCCTGCTTGCCGGGCAGCCGCGTCAGCTTGAGGGTGGCCTCCGTGATGACGCCCAGCGTGCCCTCGCTGCCAATGAAGAGCTGGCGCAGGTCCGCGCCGGTGTTGTTCTTCTCCAGCGCGCCGTTGAGCTCCAGCACCTGCCCCTGCGCCGTCACCACCTGGAGGCCCAGCACCCACTGCCGGGTGAGGCCGTAGCGGATGACCTTCACGCCGCCCGCGTTGGTGGCGATGTTGCCGCCCACCGTGCTGCTGCCCTTGGACGCGAAGTCCACCGGCCACGTCAGCCCGTGCGGCGCGCAGTGCTGGTGCACTCCTTCCGTCACCGCGCCCGCCTGCACGCGCACCGTGTTGCCGAGCAGGTCCACGGGCTCCATGCGGGTCATCCGCTTGAGCGACAGCACCACCTCGCCGCGCATGGCCACCGCCCCGCCCGCCAGGCCCGTGCGCCCACCGGAGGGCACCACGGCAACGCGGTGCTGGTGGCACAGTGCGACGAAGCGGGCCACCTCCTCCGTGGTGCGAGGGAAGACCACCGCACCCGGCGCGGGGGCGTACACGCGCGTCCAGTCGCGGCCGTACTCCTGGAGCTCCGCGGGCTCCCGGGTGAGGAAGTCGGCGGGGAAGGATTCGGCGATGGCGCGGAGGAAGTCGGCGGGCAGCGCGGCGGTGGACATGGGTCCAAGGCGTATTGCAGCCCCTGGGGCCTGACAAGCCCGGCGGCGGCCCGGCGCACGGCCCCCAACGCATGCCGGGCTGGGAAAGAGCCAAGGGTTTCGGCTCTCCCCGTCTAGGGCTCGACGCCGCGTCCTCGTCGCGGTGGACCTCCCAAGGAATGTCCCATGTCGTCGCTTCGCGCACTCGCCCTGCTGGCCACCCTGTCCCTTGTCCCGAGCACCGCGGGGGCCGACCCGGAGCAGCCCGTCTCGGGCGTGACCTATGTCTTCGCGTCTGTGGATGCCTACACCGTGGGCCCCGCCACGTTCGACATCACCGGGACCCTGGTGGGGGAGAGCACGCCGCGCACCTTCCGGTTCTGGCCCGGGAGCGGGGAGAGCTACTCCGTCGAGGCGTCGCGGTGTGACCGGCTGGCGCTGCTCGCCATGACCCGGCCCGGGCGCTACCTGTTCTCGTGGAGCCACGAGATTGGCTACATCAGCCCCCCGCAGTGCACGCTGACCCGTCAGTAGCCCCGGCTCCTTCCATGAAGACGCGGGTGCGCATGATGCGGGCATGGGTGTGGCTCGCCCTGGGATTCCAGTTGGGCTGCGGTGTCGGTGGAGGCCTGGGTCCCCGGGACCTGGACGACGACGGCCATCCGGCGGAGCTGGACTGCGATGACGCGGACCCCACCGTGTGGCGGTCCGTCACGGGCTACGTGGACTCGGACGGGGACGGCGTAGGCGACGCGGACGGGCCCGTCACCTGCGTGGGCGACACGACGAAGGGCTGGGCGCGGGAGGCGGGCGACTGCGCTCCCGGGGATGCCACCCGCTGGCGCTCCGTGCCGGGCCTGTACCCGGACGCGGACGGAGACGGAGCCACGGGCAAGGGGCCGGTGACGGGCTGCGTGGGGGCCACGCTCGCGGGCTACCAGGAGCAGCCGGGGGAACCGGACTGCGATGACAGGGACGCGGCGGTGTCGGCCCTGTCGGAGGTGTGGGCGGACACGGACGGGGACGGCGTAGGCGCGGGAATGGCCATCGACTGGTGCCCGAGCCGGGGGCGTCCGCCGCCCACGGGGTATGCGCTCACCTCCGGCGACTGCGCGCCCGGGGACACGGGCCGCTGGCGGATGCTCCCCTTCACGCACCGGGACGAGGACGGGGACGGCTTCGCCGTGGCGATGGAGGGCACCGTGTGCTCGGGCGAGCAGCTGCCCCCGGGCTACGACACCGTGTCCGACCCGGAGGACTGCGACGACCGCAATGCCAACCGCACGGTCCGGGTCCAACGCTGGCTGGACCCGGACGGGGACGGCTACGGTGAAGGAGCGCCGGTGCTCCGCTGCGTGGGCCCGGGGGAGTCCGCGCCGGGAGAGACCTTCCAGGGCGGGGACTGCGCGCCGGGTGACGACACCCGCTGGCGGTCCCTGGACTACGCCTCGCGGGATGAGGACGGCGACGGACGCTTCTCACGCTCGGCGGGCGCGGTGTGCAGCGGCTTCTGGTTGCCTCAGGGCTATTCCTCCGCGGAGCGCGACGACGACTGCGACGACGCGAACGCGGCGCGGTTCCAAGCCTGGAGCGTCTACGCGGACGAGGATGGTGACCGCGTGGGCTCCGGCGCGGCATCCACCGTCTGTGCCGGGACGACCGTGCCCGCCGGCTACTCCACGCAGGCCACGGACTGCGCGCCTCATGACGCCACTGCCTGGCGGATGCTGGGCTTCACCCACCGCGATACCGACGGCGACACGTACACCGTGGCCCAGAGCGGCGAGCTGTGCGCGGGCACGGCCCTGCCCGCGGGCTACGCCGCCCAGCCGCTGTCGGGCGAGGACTGCGACGACTCGAACGCCGCCGCCTTCCGGAACATGACGGCCTACGCGGACACGGACGGGGACGGCGTGGGCGCGGGACCTTCGACGGTCCTCTGCACCAATGGCCAGGTTCCCACCGCCTGGTCCGCCAGCGGCACGGACTGCGACGCGCAAGACGCGACGCGCTGGCAGAACCTGGCGGCCGCCCACGCGGACCATGACGGGGACGGGTTCACCGCGCCCATCCCCGCGCAGCTCTTCTGCATCGGGAAGACGATGCCCCTGCCCTACTTCATCAAGGCCGTGGGCAATGACTGCGACGACGCGGACGTGGCCCGCTACCGGTGGACCTACCTCTACCGCGACCAGGACGCCGACGGCATCGGGGCCACGCCCCGGGAGATGATGTGCATCGGCGCGTCAGCGGTCGCTGGCTGGTCGCGGTACGGGGATGACGCGGATGACAACGACACCGCCGTCCAGACGGATGAAGCCATGGACGAGGAGCTGAGCCTCATCCTGGACCTGTGAGCCCTACGCCGGGAGATGACGGCCAGGCCCCGCGTGGCCGTCGTCCCCGTTGCGGTGCCAGTAGGACGCGGCCTTGATCCACTCCGCGGGATGGCCGCGCTCCTCGATGACGTAGGTCCGCAGCTCGCGCACCCACTCCGCCTCGCCCGCCAGCCACACGAAGCCATCCCCGGGCGGAGGCGTGAACTTCGCCAGCTCGCGCCGCAGCAGCGCGCCGTCGCCCGGCCCCGGCTCTCCGCGCACCACCCAGGTCGGGTGCCAGGAGGCCTTCGTGACGAAGGTCTGCTGCTCGGACGCGTTCGCGACCACGGCCACGGTCGTCACCGGCACGCCCGGACGCAGCAGCTCCACCCGGCGGCCGAGCGCGGGCAGCGCGCTCTCATCGCCCACCAGCAGGTACCAGTCGAAGTCATCGGGCACGAGCTGCGAGCCCTTCGGTCCGCCAATCTCCAGCGTGGAGCCGACCGTCGCGCCAGCGGCCCACTCCGTCGCGGGCCCGGAGCCGTGCAGCGCGAAGTCGATGGTCAGCGTCTGGCCATGGTTGTCATAGGCGCGAGGCGTGAAGTCGCGCATCACCTGTTCCCCCGCCTGCGGGAAGAACAGCTTGATGTGGTCATCCGGCGACGGGCTGTGGAAGTCCGCCAGGTCCGGCGACGCGAAGTGGATGCGCCGCATGCGAGGCGTCACGGACTCCACGCCGCGGACCACCAGCCTGCGCCGCCGCAGCTCGTGGCGCACGCGAACGATTTGATGCAGGTCCTGGGTGCTCATGAGCGGAGCCTTTCAATCTTCTGCGCGGCCTCGTCGATCAACGCCGCCACGTCGAGCACGACCTTCTTGTCGACGCCGGGCGACAGCGTGTCGAACAGCACGCTCTTCAGGTTCTGCATCGCGCGACGGACGGGAGCCGCGTCCGTGCGCTCGCGAATCTCGCCGGCCTCCGCGAGCCGTCGCAGCAGTCCCTCCACTTCCTTCGCGTTCTCCGCGAGCAGCGCCTTGCCCTGCTCCGTGATGGCGAAGAGCTTTCGCTGCGTGTCCGTCGTGTCCGGCTCGCCCACCAGCTCCATGTCCTTGAGCAGGGTGAGCGTGGGGTAGATGACCCCGGGACTGGGCGCGTACACACCCCGGCTCAAGCCCTCGATGGCACGAATCAGGTCGTACCCGTGCCGGGGCTCCGAGTTGATGAGGTGGAGCAGGACGAGCCGCAGCTCGCCGCCCTCGAACATCCGGTGCCGCCCGCCGCCAGGGCCTCCGTGCCGTCCCCGGTGGCCCTCCCCGCGCTCGTGGTGATGCCAGTGCTCCGGGTCACCCCGGTCTCTTCCGTGTCTGCCGCGCATGTCGCGTCCTCTCAGGGGGTTCAAGATATCTTTCAGATGAGTCTGAGATATATCTCAGCATTATCGGGCGCAACCCAATCTGAGCCGCCGGGCCCGACCGCCTACTCCAACCCCCTGAAATGACAAGCGGCCCGGGCAACAGGTGCCCGGGCCGCCGAGTGTCTTCCGCCGCTGACCGCTGGAGCTGCGATAGGAGCGCTGCTCCCTGACGTTGGACGGTCTGAAATCAAGGCGCCGAGCGCCCGCCGATCTCCGGAAAGCGCTCGTAGGTCCGCTTGAGCGTATCCAGGTGAGCAGGGTTGTCGTAGTCGAGCGGTGCATCCGTGAGCTGCACGATCCACCCCCCCGATGCCGTACGCCGCGCCCGCACAAGCAAGTCGGCGTCGAGAGCGCGATCGGGAAACCCGATGGCACGTGCGGCAGCGGCGGACCAGAAGTTCAGCCACCCCAGCCAATGAGGAATCTCGGGCGAGCGGATTCGCGCTGGGGGATTGAGCATGGGAAGCTCACGGGGTGAGCGCTCCGAGCCATGAGCCGAGCCGCGCAACTGCTGCGCGACTTCCGAACCGTAGCCCTCCGGCGACGCATGCCCCCAGAACGCACGAGCGCCCTCGGCGATGCCCTCCAGCACATTCGCTGCTGCCGCGGTGACGGTCGCGTCCAGCGGAAGCTTCGCATGGATATCGAGCAGCGCCTGACCGCCTGGTGCCTGACTCGGAGGCGTTCTCAACCCGCTAATCGTCACGGGAGAGCTCTCGTCGCCATTGCACAGCATCGGGAACCTTCCGCGTTTTGCCGCCTCAGCGAGCCAGGCATCGCGCCGCGGTAATTCGATAGGGCGCCCTCCCTTCCCGACTTCCCACTCCAGGCGCAAACCTGGAAGAGCCCTCTCGACTCCATGGACGACAGCAGGGGTGCGGCCATCATCGTCTACGAGCGCGGGCGCGTAGACCGCGAAATGGAGACGAGCCTGCACGCTCATCGTTTGCACTCCGTGACGACGACATGGGGTTCAAGGTCAGGAGCCAGATCCAGCAGCGCTTTCTTGTGCGCGGCACTGCTCACCCCAGCGACGAAACCGTACCCGCAGTTCCGCGCAATCTCGCGATCTTCCCTGAACTCCGCCACCTGATCTTCGATCACCTGATCCCTGAGGAAGCCACTGTACGTGTCGAACTGGTCGGTCTTGATCTCCCACAGCACGCGCACGCCGACCTGCAGCGCGTCGAAATGCTTTCCGCCAACGAGCACGTCCATGCCGGGATAACGGTTGGGCGGAATCCGATCGGCACATTTGTTGTGCGCGTCATCGCCACCTCGGTGCTTCACCGGAATGGGCTCGCAGCTCGCGTGACGCGTCCGATCCACAGGCACAGGTGGCACTGGGGGTCGCCAGCCCTGCCCCGCAGGCTCCGGTTCCAGATTGGGCTTCCGTTCCGTTACAGCCGCCCGAGGTGCTCTTCTCGTTCCTCGCACAGCCCCTGCTTCCTCGGGGTAGTGGTGCCGAAACTCGTAAGCATCCAGTTCCTCCTTGATGGCGACGGCGACCACCACCACGCCCAGGACAATGACGGCTCCCACGGCGATTTCAGGGGCTGCCAGAACGCAGAACCCGAGTCCCACGGTCGCGGCGTCAGCGGAGGCGACCGTGCATCTTCCCGTGGTGTCGTGGAACTCGACCCGGTCATGGTCGAGGGACTGATAGCACCTCTCCACCAGCACGGACCAAGGCTGGGAAGCCTCTCGAACAACGCACTGCCCATCGTCTCTCCAGGGCAGCGCTGCCGCTCGCTGGAGATTGGCGATTCTCTTGCTCCGGCTTTGGTGTGCACCCCGAGGTGGTGCCGACGAGGCGCAAGCCGAGAGGAACATCAGGAGTGCGATGCCAGCGAGAAAGCGCATGAACAGGGCCTTTGTGCCTGGTCAGGGATCTGTCTGCGGTCCTGACACTCAGTCCCGGAAGAACTCGGAGGGATGCGAGTCGACATAGCGCAGGAAGCAGGCCTCGAGCTTCTCCTCGCCCTGGAGTTGCTCGCTCAGCGCCCCCAGGTGCTCGTCGATCCATGCTCGCGGCTTCGTGTCGAGGATGCGCCGACGCGCCTTGAGCGTCCCGGGAGGGTGCGCGCCAAAGAGCGCGTCGAGTCCCCTTCTCACCAGAGCGGCATGCCCGGCGGCGCCAAGCTCCTCGAAGCTCCGCAGGACGAACTCCACCGAGGAGGGAGCGAAGTTGTAGAGGGCTTGGTCCAACCCACCATTCCCGATGTCCCGGATGAAGAAGGTCGTGAGGGCCAACACCCGTTGGCCGTGCGTTCCTTCGACGGCATCGTGCCCCCAGGCAGGCTCCATGAGCCGCCACAGCCGCTCCTCCACCGGAAGCCCTTCGACGCTCGCACGCGGCAGCCGCGTATCCGTCCCAGACACCAATGGAACCTCCCGTTCACGGCCCAGGCCGTACAGGCTCCTCACATATCAGGCGTCCGCGAGCGCTACGACAAGCGGCCCGGGCACCTGTTGCCCGGGCCGCCGAGTGTCTTCAGTTTCTGACCGCTGGAGCCGCCGCTACGGGTGGCTGGCGGGGTCCGCCGGGTTGGTGCCCGCGGCCCGCTCATCACCGTCCAGGAAGCCGTCCAGGTCCCGGTCGATGCCCACGCGCTGGCCGGAGCCCGGCGGCGTGCAGGTGTACGTCAGCACGCCCTGGTTCGCGGCCACGCCCGAGCGCAGCGACGCGGACGGCACCAGCGGCAGCGCCGCGCGGTCCGCCTTGAACTGCCCGCTGCCCAGGTAGCGGAAGCCCATCTCGTACGTGCCCGCGCGGCCCTTGGCCACCAGGTCGCACTCGCCCGCGTCCGCGCGCGCCATCAAGAGGTCGATGCGCGTCCCCACCACCGCCGCGTTGGTCGCGGTGAGCGTCACCTGCTGGCCCACGATGGGCGCCAGGTTGGTCTCGAAGGCGAACATGTATTCCTCCATGTCCTTCTTCGCCTGGAAGCCCGCGGGCGTGTCCGGGATGCCCACCTGGTTGAAGATGGGGTGGAAGTCGAAGCCGCTGTTGAAGAGGAACAGCGTGGGGATGGCGCCGTCGCTGTTGAAGCCCGTGCCGCGCACTTGGTCCCCCAGGAACGGATCCGCCGGCGTGTTGCCGAAGGGGAAGGCGGCGCCGAACATGCCGACCTTCTGGTACATGTTCCGCAGGTGCGGGACCTTGGGGAACAGCGGCTCCGCGTCGAAGGAGCTGCGGCCGTCCGTGCCGAAGAAGCCCTTGAAGGGGCCCTCACCCGGGTTCGCGTTCACGTCCACGCGGTGGCAGGACTCGCACGAGCCCGGGAAGAAGCTCGTGGTGTTCGTGAAGAAGTCCTTGCCCGCCTGCTGCGAAGCCGTGAGCGAGTTGTCCAGCTTGCGGATGGGGTTGGGCGGGTAGACGACCTGGAGGATGAAGTCGGAGAACTTCTGCATCTCCACTTCCGACAGCTGCGAGCTGCGGCCCAAGAGGTCCTTGAACGCGGGGTTGAACTGCTTGAAGGCCGCGACCTCGTCGAAGGTGCCGCTGTTGGGCTGCACGCTGGGCGCGCTGTCGCCACCGGTGCGGTCGCCGCGCCAGTGCATGGGGCCCTGGTTGGCCATGCCGCGCAGGCTCTGCGTGGACAGGGGGCCCTTCATCGGGTGGAAGGACGTGTCCTGGCCGAACGTGGGGTCCGTGCCGAACTCCGGCAGCACCGGCACGATGGGGTTGTAGCTCGCCTTCACGTCACCGTCCGGGTTGCCCAGGTCCCAGGTCGTGCTGTCGAAGTCGCCGAAGATGTGGCAGCTGCCGCAGGACGAGTCGCCGTGGCTGGAGCTGTTGCGCGCGTCGTAGAGGAACGGGCGGCCCTGCACCACGCTGACCGGCTCCGGGTTGAACATGGGCAGGTGCGCGACCTCCGTCTTCGTCGCGGTGTTGACGACGGAGATGGCGTTGTCGAAGCGGGTGAGCACATACAGGCGCCCCCGGGCCTCATCCAGCACCAGGCCGGTGGGGCCTCCACCCGTCAGCGCGACCTGGTTCGCGGTGGAGGGCGTGAAGGTGCCGGACTCCAGCTGGGACGTGGCGTACACGCCCAGCTTCGACGAGCCGAACGCGGCGACGTAGAGCGTGGCGCCGTCGGACGTCACGGCCATGCCCGTGGGCTGCGCGAGGCTCTTCTCGCTCTCCGCGTTGGGCGTGGCCGCGCAGCAGGCCGCGTAGTTGATGTGCGTGTTGAGGTGGCGGGGCGTGACGGAGGGCGCGCTGGGGCCGCCCAGCACGGTGATACGGCTTTCGTGCAGGTGGCCGCGCAGGGTGTTGCCCGTCATGGTGCCGGGGCCCTCGAAGCGCAGGTCGTTTCGCGCTTCGGTGTTGCTCACGTAGACCTTCCCGCTCACCGGGTTGACGGCCATGTTGAACAGGATGGTGCCCACCCCGGCGTAGGTGCCCGCCGCGCCGGACACCTGCACGGGCGGGTTCGCGTTCGCGGAGATGGCGAAGACGTCCTTGTCCGGCAGGGAGAAGCGGACGTAGTCGGTCCACGGGCGGTTGAGCACGTCCACCCAGTCCTCCCCGTTGTACTTCACGATGACGGAGACCTCCGGGGCGGGGATGCCCTGGTGGTTGACGTTGGGGCCGGGGACGCCGCCCACGGACTCGCCGCCGTTGGGCACCAGGCTCTCATGCACCACGGTCGTGCGGTTGCCGGAGTGGAACGCGGCCGCGTACACCCGGCTGCCGTCCGGCGTGGCCGCGAGCGCGCGAGGCGTGTCACCGAACAGGGTGAGGCGGGTGAGCGGCGTGCCGCCCAGCGTCGTGCCCAGGTCCTCCGAGTCGAACACCCAGACGTCCGCGCGGCCCACGCCCGGCGTGGTGAGCTGCGGGTCGAACCCGGTGTTCTGGCCACGGTGCGCGGCGGTGATGAACGCGCGCTTCTTGCCGGTGCCCGCGAAGACGATGTCGCGAGGCTCGTCGCCCACGAGCAGCGTCCGCGTCACGCTGCCGCCCTGCCCGTTCGCGTCCACCTTCACGACGCTGACGCTGTCGGACAGGTGGTTGACCACCCAGACCTCGTTGTTGGTGCGCGCGGCCACGGCCACGGGCTCCAGCCCCACGGGCACGGAGCCCTTGTGGGTGAGGCCGCTGGTGCCCACCTGGAAGATCTCCAACCGGTTGTCCGGCGTGTTGACGGCGTAGAGCCACTGGCCGTTGGGGGACAGGGCCAGGGGACGCACCTGGCCACTTTCGAAGACGGTGAAGTGCTGCGCCTGCGACGGGCTGCCCATGGCGAGGCCCAACAGCAGCGTCGCCGCGGACGCGGTGCGCTGGAAGACGCGGCGCACCGCCGGGTGTCTGACTTTCATGAATGTCTCTCGGGAAAGGGGGATGGGGACCCCCAGCTTCACTGTAGGGATGGCGTCTGACATTGAGGAACGGGTGAACCCGGACCCGGTGGAATCGTTGCGCGGCGCAACGACGCCATCCCTGTGTACGCAATGAAGGGCGTTCCCTGGTCGATGGCGCCTTCTACCGGGGCCAGTCGCGCAGGAGCCGTTCGGCGGCCTCCTGCTGCTCCCACCGCACGCGGCCGGTCAGCGTCAGGCTCCCGCGCTCGATGCGGATCCTCCGCCACACCGGGGAGCCCGGCACGTAGCGCGCCTCCGCGCGGGACCAGGCCAGACCGCCGGTGGCCTCCACCATGCGCATCACGCAGGCGTCGAACTCCGCCTCCGGCAGCCAGCGCAGCGCGTCCAGCACCCGGTCGGACTCGAAGCCGCGCAGCGCGGATGGGTGGCCGGTGACGGCCCTCAAGGCCTGGGGCCCCTTTCCTTCCGGGATGAAGGAGAGGCCCTGGGGTCCCAGCACGCAGAAGCCCTTGCGCTTGCCGAGCATCGCGGGAAACACCGCCACGCTGTCCAGGCGCACGCCCGTCCGGGCCGCGCCGCGCAGCGGGGGTTGCCGGTGCAGTTCCACGAGGAGGGCCAGCTCCGCTGCATCCCGGAGGGCGGGCGCGTGCCACCGGCGCTCGCCCTCCACGCGCAGGTCCCAGGTCCGCTCCACGCGGACGCCGCCATCCCCGATGGTCCCCAGCCGCACCTCCTGGAGAGGCCCGAACGTCGGCTTCCAGAGCAGCCGCTCACTGGTCAGCTTCGCATGCCCCGAGCGCAGCAGGTCCCAGAGAGGGGGGCCCATGCCGGTTCCCACGAAGAGGGCGATCGCCAGGCTCTTCAAGCCGGGGGGCGCCAACACCCAGGCCGCGAGCGTCGCGGGCAGACCGAAGCACCAGATCCAGCCGTAGTACGCAGGCAGCTCCGCGCGAAACCGCTTCTCGCGGTTCTCCTGGGCCCCCTGGGCGACGGCCTCGTAGACGAGCACCTCCCCCGGATTCAGCGCCCAGCGCACCTCCTGGGACACCAGCGCATCCAGCCGCGTCAGCAACTCTTCCAGCGACACGCCTTCGGGCGCCACCGTCAGCACCTCCAGCCTGCGCCGGGCCAGCCGCGTCAGCCGCTCCCGCCGCGCCGACAACTCCCGCGCCGCCTTCAACACGGGCGTGTCGTCCGGCCAGGCCTCCTGCACGGCACGACGCTGGACGCGCTCCAGCGCCTCCTCCACCGCCTGGGCTTCGGCCACGAGCGCGGGCACGAGCTCCGGACGCCGCGTCAGCGCGCGCCGCCACCGCCGGCCGGACAGCGCCTTCTCCAGCTCCGCGTACGGGCGCCGCGCCGCCGCGAGGACCTCCGCGCGCCCCTCCAGCTGACGCTCGACGTCGGCCACCGTGAGACCTGGCAGGGCAGTGCTGGGACGTGACCGCTCGGGCATCGCGCGGGACAGCATAGCCCCGCCGTTACTCCACCGGCGGCTCCAGCTCCAATCGCTCGCACTGACGCAGCATCTCCGCCGCGTCGGCGGGTTCTTCGGGCGAAGGCGGCACCGCCTCCGACCAGGGCACGGACGGCTGGGCCGGCGTTCCCATCGACTCCTTCAGGAGCGCGATGAGGTCCTTCGCGGGGTCCCTGGGAAACGACGTCACCGCCTGCAACGGCCGAGACTCCTCGCAAGGAAGCGCGGCGGCCTGGAGCAACAGCGCGGGCGACAGTGGCGGGGCCACCACCGCCACGGGCTCCGGAGGCAGCAGGTCATCCGGGTCGAATCCGAAGGGCACCTGGGGCGCCACCTGGAGCGACACGGCTTCGTGTTCCGCGTCCCCCTCCTTCGGGATGCACCGCAGCGTGTTCAAGCGGGGCGTGGGCGCTTCCGCGAGCGTCGGCGTGGACACCGCGTCCGAGCGCTTCGGCAGCAGGGGCTCGTCCATCCGGGGAGGCCACAGGGGCACCGGCAGCAGCACCACGGCCGGCTCGCGCAGGGGCAGCGAGCGCACCCGCGCGCCTCCCAGCTCCACCGCCGCCTTCGCCACCGCGGCGGCGTGCTCCGCGAGCACCCGCTCCGCCCAGGCCTTCACCCACCTTGCCAGGGACAGCACCCAGGCAAGGTGCCGCCGCTCGCGGGGCCGCGCCTCCACGGCCTCGGATGGCGGGACCGCGTGCATCGTCACTCCTCCTTCACCAGCATCCGGATGATCAACGGCGACGTCCCGGTGGCCAGCCCCTCCGACTCCACCGACAGCAGCTCCCCTTCCGCGCGCACCTCCAGCCGGCCCAGCGACTCTCCCGGCGGCGGGCGGGGAAAGTGGAAGTGTCCCTCCTCGTCTGTGCGCGTGCTCAGCTGCAGCGAGGGCAGCGCCACCCACGCGTCCCGGATGGGCACGTCACCCGGCCCCACCACCCGACCCAGCAGGGGGGCCTGCTCGGACACCGCGTCCACCAATGACAGACATCGCACCTCCGCCAGGGGGCGCTCCTTGCGCACCTGCACCCGCAGGCGGAAGGCGGGACGCGGCACCGAGCGCAAACCCGCCCACAGCGCCGCCGGCACCGGGCTCAGGTCCACCTCCAATTCCTTGTCGCTCATGGCCGCGAAGACCAGGTCGCCCAACAGCCGGTGCGCGCGCTCGGGCGTCTCCGCGCCCACCGTCACCAGATAGCAGACGGTGAATTGCAGGGCGCCCCGCTTCCCCGCCCGGGTCAGGGGCGCCGGCCCCAGCTCCAGGAGGTAAAGACAGACACCCCGGTCCAGGGCCTCACGGTCGGGCACGCCCAGGTGCACCGGCGCATCCGTGGCAATGCGTCCCACCCACGCTTTCATGCGCAGATCGACTTCGTCGATCATCCTTGGCCCCCCGGTTTCCGGCCCTGAATGCCACGCCACCGTTTCCTTTCATCATACGCTCGCATCGAGCGGATTTGCTCGACATCACCCACGGGATTGAACAGGACGTCCTTGATTTGACAGGCATTGCGCGCCTTTCCAGGTCTTGAGGCACTGCGCAGCGTGTCGGGAACCGGGCAGTCCCTCCACCGCGGGTCGTGGCATCCCGGAAAGCCCGTACGGGTTTCGCGTGAAGCACTTCATTTCCCGCTCGCCTTCCGCGAAGAATGCCCGCTGGGCCGGCATTCACCGTGGAACTTTCGTCATGACGATGGACTCTTCTTCCTTGAGACGACGACACCCTTCCCTTCTCTCCTCCGGCATCGCCCTGGGGTGCCTGGCCGTGTTGGGCACCGCCACCCCGGCGCTCGCCCAGGACGACACGCCCCACAAGGTGGGCCTGCTGCTGGACGCGGGCGCTCCGCACGGCATCGGTCTGTCCGCCGTGGTGCGCCCCACGAACTGGCTGCGGCTGCAAGCGGGCCCCACCACGAACACGCTCAGCATCGGCGTGCGCGGCGGTGTGACCCTCCTGCCGATCGACACCTTCATCGCGCCGACGCTCAACGTGGAGGCCGGGCACTACTTCGGTTCGGAGTACAGCGAGGTGCTGGACTGGCTGGGCCGTGAGCCGAGCGCCACGTCGGAGGCCATCCGCGACGTCACCTACAACTACGTGACGGGCAGCGTGGGCCTGGAGGTGGGCACCAAGAGCCGCTTCAACTTCTTCCTGAACGTGGGCCTGAGCTACGTGGCGCTCACCGTGCCGGAGCCCACGCCGCTCATCCAGGACGCCTCCGGCGACGACAGCGTCACGTCCGGACCACTGCACCTGCGCGCCACCATCCCGTCGGTGAAGCTGGGCTTCATCGTCTACTTCTTCTGAGCCAGGAGACCTTCCACCATGCGAACGCAATCCTTCCGCACCCTCCTGCTCGCTGGCGCCGTGGCCCTGTTGGGCACGGGCTGTGAGTCGCTCTTCACCATCGAGGTGGAGGCCGAGCGCATCTGCAAGTCAGAGAACGACCTGTCCTTCCCCGCCTCCCCGCCCATCGCCGGCTCCGTGGAGCAGTCCTTCACGATTCCGCTGGGTGACTTCGCCAGCGCGCTGCCCGAGGACGCCGACGTGGAGACGGAGCTGCGGCTGAAGCTCTTCGACGCCACCGCCAGCACGGACATCAGCGGCATCGAGCGCGCCAGCCTCGCCGTGCGCAAGCCGGGCTCCGCGGAGTACGTGGTGCTGGGCGAGTTCCGGCGCACCGGCACCGGGGGCTCCACGAACAAGCTGGAGCTCACCAGCAGCGGCCCGGTGGACGTGCTGGACCTGGCCAAACAGGAGGAGCTGGAGTTCCGCTTCCAGGCCACGGGCTCTCCCCCCACGCAGTCGTGGACCGCGGACGTCGAGGTCTGCGTGGGCGCCAAGGCGAGCGCCAACTACTTCGGCCTGCTGTTCTGAAGCCTCCACTCCCGCCCCGGCGAAAAGGACGCCGCCGGGGCGGCGAGTCGGCCGGAAGCTGGACGGGGACACCTGGCGCCCTTAAGTGGGGAGGGTGGGACGCAAGCGGGCCGTGGGCGGCATCGAGATTCCGGGATGGGCGTGGCTGGTGCCGTGCGCGCTGGTGCCCGTGGTTTTGCTCAACCTGGGCGTGGCGTGGCTGGGTGATACGCAGGTGTCGCCCCTGTCCTTCTCCTTCCTCCAGACGAAGGCGCGCGCCCTGGGGGCCTACGTGGCGCACCGGCCCGAGTGCGTGCTGGACGGACACCCGCCGCTGGAGCCGCTCATCGAGGACACGGAGCGCCGCCACGGGATTCCGCCGGGGCTCCTGAAGGCGCTCATCCAGGTGGAGTCGGAGACGCGGGTGCACCGCATCTCGCCTGCGGGGGCCATGGGGCCCGGGCAGCTCATGCCGGACACGGCGGCGCTGATGCGGGTGGAGGACCCCTTCGACCCGGCGCCCTCCGTCAACGCGAGCGGGCGCTACCTGGCCGAACAGCTGCGCAGGTTCCGCGACGTGCGCCTGGCGGTGGCCGCGTACAACGCGGGCCCGGGGTCGGTGAACGGGCGCGTGCCGCGCAACGGGGAGACGGAGTTCTACGTGGCCAAGGTGCTCGCGGCCTATGAGCACACGAAGCCGAAGGCCCCCGTCGTCGCGAGGCGCCCGGCGGCCGAGGCTCCCGCGAAGGCAGCCCCTGCGAAGACCGCGCCCGCCGCGCGAGCCTCCGCGAAGGCGCCCGTCGCGCACGCGACCCCGAAGGCACCGGCCACGCCTGCCGCCGCGAGGAAGGCCCCGCCTTCCAGCGCGACCGTGCGGCCACCCGCGGCAAAGGTGACCGCACCGGAGAAGAAGCCCGTGCTCGCGTCCGCGCGGAAGCCCGCGGCGTCCCACTGAACCGGGCGCTTCAGGGCGTCTGGGGACGCTCCGCCTCACGGCGCAGCACGAAGAAGTAGGGCGGCATGTCCCGTGCGTCCATCAGCCCCAGCAGCGTGTCCCGGTCCACCTTCCGGAACACGTCGAGGATGGGCCGGTCGTCGTAGACCATCGTCGCGCTGAGCCGTCCCCGGAACTCCAGCATGCGCAGCCGCGCCTTGAACTGGTCCGTCCCCACCAAGGCCCGGTGCGGCGCCACGGGCCCCGCGAGCTCCGGGGCCGGCCACTTGCGCGGATCCACCGGGAACACCGCCTTGCGGTCCTCCGTGTAGAAGAGCAACGGGTGCACGCTCTCCGCGTCGATGAACTGCTTGCCGTACCAGCCCGTGGAAGCGAGCAGCCCGTCCAATGGGTGTCCCGTCTGGAACTCGCGCCCCTGCCACGTGCCGCGCATGAACCCGACGTCCACCGCGGGCAGGCTGTCGAACAACGCGAGCGCCTCCTCCACGCGGACGCGCCCGGCCTTCACTGCTTCGTCGAACGTCATGTCGTTCCGCCTCCTGGCATGCACAGCACCGGTTTGACCGCCACGCGCGTCTCCATGTCGTGAACGGCGTCATTGATGGCTTCGAAGGGATACGAGCGGCTCAGCTTCTCCAGCGGGAAGCGCCCTTCCGCGTGCAGCGCGACCAGCCTGGGGATGAAGGCCTTGGGGTCCACGTTGCCTTCGAGGATGCCCACCAGCCTCCGCCCCAGGAGCAGCGCCGTCATGGAGAGCGAGACCTCCGCGTCCCGGCCAGGAAGCCCGAGCAACCCGCACGTGCCCAGGGGCCTGGTCACGTCGAACGCCTGCCGCAACACCTGGGGCGACCCGACGCACTCCAGCGCGAAGTCCACGCCGCCGCGGGTGAGCGTCATCACCGTCTTCGTGAGCCCGGGCTCATTCGCCAGGAACGTGTCCGTGGCGCCCAGTTCACGCGCGAGCTCCAGCCGCTCCGCGCTGAGGTCCACCGCGAGGATGCGTGATGCGCCCGCGATCCGCGCCGCCATGATGGCCGCGAGCCCGACGGAGCCCGCCCCGAAGACCGCGAGCTGCTGTCCCGCCTGGAGCCGGAACGCCTCCAGCACCGCCCCCGCTCCGGTCTGGAACCCACAGCCCAGCGGCGCAATCCGTTCAAGTGGCACCGAGCCGTCCACCTTCACCGCGTTGTGCTGATGCGCCAGCACGTGCGTGGCGAACGACGACTGATGGAAGAAGCTCGAGCGGACGGGCTCGCCGCGCCACCGCATGGGGAACGAGCCGTCCGGCCGGGAGCCGGAGAAGTTCCCCGCGTAGGCCCGCTCGCAGTACGGAAAGTGTCCGCCCGCGCACGTGCGGCAGCCCCGGCACGAGAAGTAGCTGAGCACCACCGCGTCACCGGGCTGGAAGCCCGTCACGCCCTCCCCCACCACCTCCACCACGCCCGCGCCTTCGTGGCCCAGCACCGCGGGCAGCGGGAAGCGGCCCGCTCCCGCCCGGTACGTGAGGTCGGTGTGGCAGATGCCGCTCGCCTCCACCCGCACGCGCAGCTCGCCCTCCCGGGGCGCATCGAGCTCGACCTCGTCGATGACGAAGGGACCACCCACCTCCCGCAGCAGCGCGGCTCGCACTGGAAGACCCATGGCCGCATATTATTGGCAGTTCGCCAATAAAGTCACATACCCCGGGCCTTTCAGGGTCGCCCCTGCCTTTTCCGGGTCAGGTCCCTACGTCTCTAAAACTCCGCCCAAAGTGGCCGCAGTGAAGACCCGGTCTCGCAGGCTCCTGTCATCCGAACTGCTGTAAAGCCACCTTCCACAGCATGGGCGGTTGCGAACGCCCTCATTACTCACTCCGCTGAGAGAACAGCACCGCGTCCCGGCGTCAATGGGAAGTCGCCGATCGCTCCGAAGGTGTTAAAGCGAGAAGGAAGGCCGTTGGGCCCAGCACTCCCGTGAGGCTTGCCGCCAAACTCGAGCTTCACAAGTGAACAGCGTAAAATCCTCTTCAAGCAAGACTGCCTACGCCTCAAGACAAGCAGAAAAAAATGCAACTCAACCAAAACCCACTCACAACCTGACACTAACACACACCCGCACACATTGCCACACCAAGCCCCCGTCCGCGCAAGCCCCAAGAATCCTTCAACAAGTCAGTTGCTCAAGTTCCGAAAAGACATCAAGCATTCGCAGACCCACCAAGCCCCCCAAAAAGGAGCAACCCATGGATCCAGTAACACTAGCAACAGTGACGTCTGCAATTACAGTCCTTGGCACCAAAGTAGCCGAAGGCGTAGTCGGCGAGGCATCGAAAACGCTTTGGGAGCGCGTGCTCAAGACTTTCGGATGGAGTTCAACACCTCCAACGGAGCAGCTTGCACAAACGACGGCAACCCATCTTCAAGCACACCCAGAACAGGCTGCGCAAGCGCTCAGCATACTCAAGCAAGACACGGGCTCCGTCGGCATGCTTGTAGGGCGCATTGACGCCGAAAAGGTCATCATCGCCCAAAACATCCAAAACATAAACATGTGAATCCCCAATGCCAAAGGATGAATCCTCTCCCCAAAGCCTAGAGACTCCGAGCGCCACACCAAGTGTCCATCAACTCACTGCGCAAACAGCCATCGTTGCTGGAAGCATCGGCCACGTCAACATAACAATCAGTGGTGCAAGCGGGAACCTGCACGAGATTCTTCGCCTAGCAACCGCAACTGAACAACCCAGCCACACCGCACCACCAGAAGACCCCCTTGCAGCCGAGATCAGTGCATACGCAAATCTAATAGACCAGAACCTCGTGCACGAGGCCCTGAAGGCATTTCGTGATCTCTACCAGAAGCATGCATCAAAACCAGGACACACCAGATCCTACTTTCGCATCAAAAACAACATCGGCGTATGCCTCATCCACCTTGGACAATTCACAGAAGCCCAAGCAGAACTCAAGCAAGCCCTCTCATTCGATCCCAACAACGAACTAGCCAAGCTAAACCTAGCATCAGCCTGTCTCTATGCTGACGAACCGGAAGCAGCCCTAAACCTGCTCCCCGCCAATGTTTCGAACACGTCCATACGCGGAAGCCATGGCGCGCTCCGCATTGCAGCACTTTATCGCCTCAATAGACATTCTGAAATAGACGAATTCCTTCGATTTGAGCCCTGGGCTGCCTATGATGCCCATGTACAGCTCGCAGCTCTACCCTTTCTATTCGGGACAGGCGACCAAGCGAGAATAGACGAAGCAATAAAAACCACGACAGGAAACGAAGAGACGGCCTTAAATGCCTTTGTCATGGCCGGAATGCGTGATCTAGGAGTTACGGAAAAGATAGGGACCAACCTCAACTTCGTACCTATAAATCAAGATCACCCTAGGACACGAATAGAGCAGGCGCTCGCATCCTTCACTCGCGCACTTGAGCTCTCGCAGACCAGTCCGCCCGAAATCCGCGCAGAAGTCTATGCCAACCGAGGCCTAGCGCTATCGCTGCTAGGCCGCACAAAAGAAGCTGCGGATATGTTTGAGGCAGGCCTTGCGATTAATGCTCGCGCAACTCCTTCTGCGACACTCAATTACGCCTCGACATTGATGGGACTTAAGGACTACTCCTCCGCAGCCCGCGTCATTAAAAACTCAGGGTTTGCTGGCGAGCAGCCCAAGCTTCGGTTGCAACTCGCAACAGCTCTTTTCCATGCTGGTGCGTTTCCCGACATTGTCGATCTTCTTGACAACACCTGGCAGACCTTTGACAACAGAGATGACCGCATCAATGGGGCCACGTTGCTACTAGGCGCGTACGACGCCCTTCAAAATATCAGCCTCGGCGAAGCACTCGTTGAAACGCTCTCAAATCAATATGCTGACTCCTGGGAGGCGTGGCTTCACATAGGCCAACACTTTGACAACAGGAAGGACAAGCACAAGGCCTTGCTTGCATTTCAGCGTTGCTTGACCCTGGCCCCTGAGGTCAACGCAACTCAAGTCCGAGAAGAACTAGCACACAGGCAAGCAGTTTGGCACGACTATACGGGATGCATCACAACCCTCGCCCCTCTTGACACCAAGAGCCTCAGCAACAAAGCCGCACATGCGTTGGCAGTGTCGCTATACAATACTGGCGCTCTGAATCAGGCGCGCCCCATAGTCGATTTCCTGCTAAACAAAAACAGCAGCTCAATACATTTTCTTGAATTGGGCGTAGCCATTACCTCAGCCGCAGGCGACCTTGGGCGGGCGATACATCTTCAGCAAGCTTTATGCCAATCCCGCCCCTCAGAACTCCGTGACTTCAACCTTCTTGCTGAGTTGATGTTACGCAATGGAGAGCATGCGCGCGCGGCAGTTACATTAAACATAGATCCATTCGAGCTAGCCGAAGGACAAGATCCCCACGACTTAATGGTCTTTGCCTATCTCCTCAGCACAGTAAAGGATAAGCGAGCCCTTAGTTATGGGTACCGAGCATGGGAACGCGGCAGAGACCAGGCGCAAATCCTACTTGGATATATTGGGCTTTTTTTGCACAGAAGGGCCGAAGCCAATGAGGACCTTGAGCCGCAGGTTGTGAGCCCTGGTACCACAGTGACCCTTTCAACGTCAGGAAAAACCAGCTTACGCGATATTTCGATCGTAAGAGAGAACGATTTGATCCCTGATACCGCCACATGGATTCGGGCAACCGACCCATTAGCCGCTCGACTGCTTGGCAAGCGAGTAGGCGATGAAGTGCCAGGACACACAAGTCCATGGGGCAAAGTCAGCTATCGAATCAAAAAAATTCAATCCACGTTTGTTCGAGCCTTCCAGGAGACGATGTCTGGATTCAACGACCGTTTCCCAGATGCTGAAGGCCTCTGGAAGTTCGACGTTTCCGATAATGACCCTTTGGGCCTGACCAAACTAATACTAACCGCCATAGGCAAATCGGGACAAATAAAGCCTCTCATTGAAATGCACATGGAGGGGCGAATGCCCCTCGCGGCATTCGCACACGCAATCAGGCGCCCAATTCCCGTCGCATGGCTCGCCCTCAGTCACGACAAACAAGCGGGATTGTTTTTTTCGCGCGGAGCGACTCAGCAACTACATGTCGCCGAACAAGTTCTGAGTGACAGAGAGAGGCCCCGCTTCCTCGACTACTCCGCACTAATGACCCTTACTCTCCTTGACGAGGCGCTGCGAACCAAGGTTGTCCAACTACTTGGCCCAGTTCTCATCACACAGAGTCTGCTTGATGACCTGTACACACATACCAGTCAAGCCATTCATGCCGGAACACGCGAGGGCTTCACCGTTTCACTTGGAGATGATGGACGCCTTAAAGGTGCGCCACTATTTGACACATCGGAACTACTTGAACAAACAACAAAACTAGCGAGAGCAATAGCAACCCCATGTGCCACGTACTCTCAGTTCAACTCTCCTCCTGCGGCGAGAGACGTAGCATCGAAAGTGCTTGGGCGTGCAACTTCAGACCTTCTGTGGGAAGCAGAGGCGACTAGCGGGTTCATTATTTGCGACGATCAAGCCCTGAACTCGCTCGCCCAGAACGAAAACAAAACACAATGCACGTCCGTCCAAGCAATCGCTCTGGCGGCACACAAACAAGGTAGACTATCCGCATCGGACTACTCAAGCCTTGTCGCTCACTTGGCAATGGCGCGATATCGCATCGTCGAGCTCGACATTCATATAGTCAACTCGATACTCGAGAAACATCTCTGGCAACCAACCGCCGAAGTTCTGGCGATTTTCTCATGTTTGTCGGATCCGAGTATTCCTACACAGCGTGCAGGCCTTATGGGAGCTGACGTACTCAAATCTATCGTTCTCGAGCCCGCTTCAGCACTGTCGCGGAACAGACTCATTGACGCACTACTTGCACAACTAACCGCGCACCACAATGCTGCCGACATGGCTGCGACAATCACAAGCAAGCTTCGCGTCTCTCTAAGGCTAGCTCCACTACAGTTTAACTGGCTCAAAAACACCATTGATGCTTGGTTGACCGTCCGGACCTGAGCTTTGAGCCAAAGTCAGCAGCAGGTGCGGTTGCGTTCTCCTGAAGAGACAACGGGGCAGGTGCAGACTTCCCATAGGACGTTCGGCCGCAGTTGCGCTCCCGCTGTGAACAGCACTCTTCAGAGATCGGATTGCACTGCACTCGAAAGCCGTACACCTACCTTCCGTGCAGGCCGCTGGCCGCGCCGGTGTCCAGCCACAGCTCCGCGTCGCGGTGGAGCTGGAGGAACGACGCGGGGCACCGGGGCGTGAGCGGCCCGTGCACCATCTCCGTCACCGCCGCGGCCTTGTTCACGCCGAAGGCCAGCACCACCACCTTGCGCGCCTGGAGCACCGCCGCCATGCCCAGCGTCAGCGCCGCCATGGGCACCTTGGACGGATCATCCCCAAAGGCCATCACGTGCGACAGCCGCGTCTCTCGCGACAGGCGCGCGCGGTGGCTCGTGGCCGTCAGCACCTCGCCGGGTTCGTTGAACGCGATGTGCCCGTTGGGCCCCACGCCCAACAGCAGCAGGTCCAGCCCTCCGGCCGCCGCGAGCGCCGCGTCATAGCGCGCGCATTCCGCCTCCGCGTCCGGCGCGCACCCGTCGAAGAAGTGGATCCGTTCCGTTGACAGATTCACATGCCGGAACAGGTGCCGGTCCATGTACGCGCGGAAGCTGCCCGCGTCCTCGGGCGGAAGCCCCAGGAACTCGTCCACGTTGAACGTCGTGGCCCGCGACAGGTCCAGCGCCCCCCGGCCCGCCAGCTCCACGAGGTTCCGGTACACGTTGAGCGGCGAGCGCCCCGTGACGAGCCCCAGCACCAGCTCCGGCGTGTGACGCACCGCCTCGGCGATGCGCGCCGCGCAGGTAGCAGCCGCCTCCTGCTCCGTCTGGAACACCCGTAGGTTCATGGGCTCGTCAGCATATGCCGACCCCGCTCTGGTCGCCGGCCCCCCAGCCGCCGGGTGCGTGGCGCCGCGCGGCAAGGCCACACGCTTCCGGGAATTACACGTGAACACGGCCGGCGATTGACAGGCCAGGTCCCCCGCACGCCTGGGGACCGGGGAAGGTTTCCCACGAGCGTTCCGTGCAATCCGTCCTCACGCGCGGAGGCCGGGTCGGGCTAGAACCGGACTCATGAAAGTCGCCGTGCTCACCGGCGGGGGTGATTGCCCCGGCCTCAATGCGGTCATCCGCGCCATTGTCCGCCGTGCCAGCGAGCACGGCTTCGAGATGATGGGCCTGCGTGATGGATGGAAGGGCCTGCTGGACGACAACCACTTCCGCCTCACGCGGGAGACCACCTCCGGCATCCTCCACCGGGGTGGCACCATCCTGGGCACCTCGCGCGTCAACCCGTTCAAGGTGGAGAACGGCCTGGAGCGCGTGAAGCGCGCCATCGAACGCAATGGCATCCACGCGGTCATCGCCATTGGCGGCGAGGGCACCCTGTCCGCCGCCACGCGCATGTCCCAGGAGGGCCTGCGCATCGTCGGCGTGCCGAAGACCATCGACAACGACCTCAACGGCACGGACTTCACGTTCGGGTTCGACACCGCGGTCCACATCGCGACGGAGGCCGTGGACCGGCTGCACTCCACCGCGGAGTCGCACAAGCGCGTCATCGTCTGCGAGGTGATGGGCCGTCACGTCGGCTGGATCGCCACCTACGCGGGCATCGCCGGCGGCGCGGACGTCATCCTCGTCCCGGAGATTCCCGCGGACCTGGAGGCCGTCGCGCAGCACCTCCAGCGCCGGCACGCGGGCGGGCGCTCCTTCTCCATCGTGGTGGTGGCGGAAGGCACGCGCATCAAGATGTCCGCGGACCAGAACGAGCAGCTCGTCACCACGGGCGCCCTGGACGAAGCGGGCCGTCCGCGCCTGGGCGGCGTGGGCAACATCGTCGCGTCGGAGATTGAGCGGCGCACCGGCTTCGAGACGCGCGTCTCCGTGCTGGGCCACATCCAGCGCGGCGGCGCCCCCACGGCGCACGACCGCGTGCTCGCCACCCGGTTCGGCGTGCATGCGTGCGACATGGTGGCCCGGGGCGAGTTCGGCAAGATGGCCGCCCTGCGCGGCAACGAAATCGTCAGCGAGCAGCTGGCCGAAGCCACCCGCGAGCTCAAGCGCGTGCCCAAGGAGTTCTTCGAGGTCGCGCAGGTTTTCTTCGGCTGACATTGACGTGATGCGCCATGCCTGCCCCCACCGGGAGTGGCAGGCATGGCGCCGTGCATCCGGTAGCATCCGGCCCTTCCCCCTCTCCCGAAGGGATGGTGTCGATGCTCACCGGTCGCATGATGGACTTCCCGCTCACCCTGACGCACTTCCTGGAGCGCGCGCGCTCCTATTACGCCGCGCAGGAGATCGTCAGCCGCAAGCCGGACAAGTCCCTGCACCGCTACACGTACGCGGACTTCCACAAGCGTGTCTGCCAATTGGCGAACGCGCTCACGCGGCTGGGAGTGAAGCCCGGGGACCGCGTGGCGTCGCTGAGCTGGAACCACCACCAGCACCTGGAGGTGTACTTCGGCGTGCCGGCGATGGGCGCGGTGATGCACACGCTCAACCTGCGGCTGCATCCCAACGACCTGGGCTACATCGCGCGCCACGCGGAAGACACGGTCATCGTGGTGGACCGCTCGCTCTTGCCGCTGGTGGAGAAGTTCGAGAAGGCCGCCGGCAGCCTCAAGCACGTCATCGTCATCCCGGATGACGGGCCGGTGCCGGAGGGGCGGCTGGACTACGAGCAGCTGCTCGCGGCGGAGTCGCCCACGTTCGAGTTCCCGCGCCTGGATGAGAACAGCGCGGCGATGCTCTGCTACACGTCCGGCACGACGGGCAACCCGAAGGGCGTGCTCTTCAGCCACCGCTCCATCGTGTTGCACACGCTGGTGTGCTGCCTGCCGGAGGTGCTGGGGCTGAAGGAGTCCGACACGGTGCTGGCAGTGGTGCCCATGTTCCACGCGGCGGCGTGGGGCCTGCCGTTCGACGCGCTGCTCACGGGCGCGAAGCAGGTGCTGCCCGGGCCGCACCTGGATCCGCAGTCACTGCTGGAGCTGATGCAGAACGAGAAGGTCACGGTGGCGGGCGGTGTGCCCACCATCTGGCTGGGCATCCTGGCGCAGCTGGACCGCGAGCCGGGCAAGTGGGACCTGGGCCGGATGCGGCACATGGTGATTGGTGGCTCCGCGGCGCCGCCTGCGCTGATTGACGGGTTCCGCAAGCGCCACGGGCAGAACGTGCTGCACGCGTGGGGCATGACGGAGATGAACCCGGTGGGCACGCTCGCGCGGCTCAAGGGGGACCTGCACACGGCGTCGCCGGAGACGCAGCTGGATGCGTACGCGTCGCAGGGCTACTCCGTGCCGTTCGTGGAGACGCGCCACGTGAGCGACACGGGGGAGATCCTTCCCTGGGACGGCAAGGCCATGGGCGAATTGGAGGTGCGCGGGCCCATGGTGGCGGCGTCGTACTACGGGGACGAGGGCAAGGACCGGTTCACGAAGGACGGCTGGTTCAAGACGGGCGACGTGGTGACCATCGACCCGGCGGGCTACCTGCACATCACCGACCGCAGCAAGGACGTCATCAAGTCCGGCGGCGAGTGGATCAGCTCCGTGGCGCTGGAGAACGCGCTGATGGCGCACCCGTCCGTGCTGGAGGCGGCGGTGTTCGCGGGGCGGCATCCGAAGTGGGACGAGCGTCCGCTGGCGGCGGTGGTCTTCAAGCCGGGACAGGAGGCGACGAAGGCGGAGCTGACGGCGCACCTGGAGAAGCAGTTCGCGAAGTGGTGGCTGCCGGATGACATCCTCTTCGTGACGCAGATTCCGCGCACGTCGACGGGGAAGTTCCTGAAGATGAAGCTGCGGGAGGACTACGGCGACCACCTGATGAAGGCGTCTGTCGCGTCCTGAAGTGGTTGGAAGGACCGCCGGGCAGCTGACACTGGGAGTCCGTGGCTCGCACCAGGGCGGGGCTGGGGGTAACGTGGGGGCGTGATGCCTTCCGTCCAACAGCTCCGCCCGTTCGCCTACGCGCCCGTCCAGGCGTTCCTGCAAGCCTCCGGACCGGTGGTGCTCATCCAGCAGCCACCGGAGCCGGTGTTCCAGCAGGTGGCGCTGCGGCTGGCGGAAGCGCGCACGGTGGGCATGGCTCACCGGTCCCGGCTGGTGGACCGGCTGCTCGTCATGCTCCAGGCGTTCGATTCACTGGAGGTCCACTTCCTGGGGCCGGAGCAGGACGGACAGGAGCTGAGGGTGGGACGGACGGAGGGGTGCGCGCTGATGGTGCACGACCCGTCCGTGTCGAAGCAGCACGCGGTGCTGCGCTGGCACGCGGCGCAGGGAACGTGCTCGGTGCAGGACCTGAAGTCCATGAACGGCACCTGGCTGAACGCCGCGGAGCTGGGCGAAGGCGAGGAGCGGATGCTCGCGGACGGGGACGCGCTGGCCTTCGGGGATGCGCAGTTCCTGTACCTGCGCGCGGAGACACTGCACTCGCACCTGCGGCTCGCGAGCCCGGGTGGAGGGATGTGATTACTCGGCGGGAAGCTCGCGGTAGTGCACGTCGCTGGGACCCAGGCGCTGCACGGTTTCGACGAAGCGTTCGCTGACGACGTGCAGGCATGCGCCTTCGACGCCGAAGACGTCGAGCCCTTCGGGCACGGTCGAGCGCAAGAGCCAGCGCTTTGACGGCAGGGAGAATGACTCTGGCTTGCCGCAGATGTCGCAGGCTGGCGTCTTCCATTCACCGATGCAGTCGGGATGCAGCCGGGCCATGGGCCGGGCTTCCAGTTCGTAGAGCGCGGGCATCGTGCTCCGACGGGACTTGAGTTCCATCCGGACCGCGATGACGCCTTTCAGGCCTTCAGCCTTGAGCAACTCGACCGCGTCCTCGCGGAGGACCACCTCCCACGAAGGCCAGCAGGTCACGGGCCCGAATTTGCCTTGTGCGGTTCCGACCATGGGACCGAACGAGCCACCTGCATGAACGGGCAGTTCAGGGGGCACAAAGGGACGTACCAGCGCCACCAGCCGCTTGTACTCCTCAAGGGATGTGGGGCCCTTTGGATTCGCGAGCACCGGTTCATCCACGGCGGAGAGGTCCACTGAAGGGAATGCACCCAACCGTGACCAGATGCCATAACGGGGACAGTCGACGCCAGACAGGTGCCATCGGTGCCGTGCCCGGTATGATCCGCTCCACTGCCCAGGCTCGTCGAAGTTCAGTCTCTCGATAGAGAAGTAGCGCATGGCTCAGTCCTCGACGGGTACAGGCGCGATTTCTACCTGCTGCCAGTACGTCATCGTCAGCCCAAAGAGTCCGTACTTCTGAATCATCCAGGAGGCATGCTCAAAGTACGTCGGTATCGGTATGTCACCCAGGTCCCGCCGGATGAACGCATCCCAATCCTTGTTCCAGGGCCCACCGTCCTTGCCCCGGTGGATGCGCGCATGAACTTCCGCATCAATGGCGATGACGTACTTATGGATGTCGATGCGCTTGTCATCGAAGTGCGCCTTGAACGCCTGCGGGAAGATGTGGTGCCGCTCCTTCGGCCGCTTCGCCCACTCCTGTTGCGCCTTCTCGCGGCGAAGCTCGCTGGGCAGCTTCTCCCGCCGGTGCCAGCGGAAGACCATGACGGGCACCGCGTCTCGCGGCAGGCCCTGGGCACTTCCCCACGTCCGCTGCGGCCCGCTACCGGGCGCCACGAAGATGGGCGCGATTGGCGTGGCCCCTCGCGTCCGCACGATGCGGTCCGGCGCCAGGTCCTCGCACCGGAACAGCGCGCAGATGTCGTCCTCGCAGACGTGCGTGAGGCACTGGTCCTCGTCACTGGCTTCGCACTCCCGAGACGAGTCCTCTGCCCTCACCCAGTCGTTCACGGGTGAGGGCCCAGGTGCGGATGCACACCCCAGCAGCAGCACCACCAGCCACCCGACACGGAGAGCGGCTCCGGAGTCTCTTCTCATTTTCCCGTTATTTCACGTTAAGTTCCGTGAAGCCCAGGAGGCGAGCAGCCCGGTGACGGGACACGGCGCGCGCTCAGGGGGTCCGTTATCCTGGGGGCTCCTCACGACACCGAGAGCGCGCACACCATGGGAAGGCTGTTGGTCCTGCTGTTCGTCTACCTGGGCGCGTACCTCGTGCTGCGCAGGCTGTTGCCCGTCGTCACCCGGGGCTGGCGCCATGGCGTGCTGGTGGGCCTCTCTGTCTTCGCGTTCGCGGCGTGGACTGTGCCCGCGGTCACCGGCTACGGCCTGCACCACACGCCTCCGGCGCTCGTGCCGGTGAAGCTGTTCGCCGTGGTGTGGAGCATCGCCGCGCTGCTGGTGATGCTGATGGGCCCGCCGTTCCTCATCCTCAAGCTGCGCGCCGAACGCCGAAAGCAGGCCGCGCCTCCCGGCGTGGACCTGGAGCGCCGCAGCCTCCTGGTGAAGGCGGGTCAGGCCATGCCCGTGCTCGCCATCGGCGCCAGTGGCGTGGGCGTCGTGGGCGGCAGCCTGGGCTTCACCGTTCGCGAGGTGGAGGTGAAGCTGCGCGGCCTCCCCGCGGCGCTCGACGGCTTCCGCATCGGGCAGATCACCGACGTGCACGTGGGCCCCTTCATCTCCCCCGAGTACCTACGCGGCGCCGTGGAGGTGATGAACACCGCGGGCGTGGACCTCCAGGTGATGACCGGTGACCTCATCGACGACGTGAACCAGGTCGATGAGACGATGGCCGCCCTCGCCTCCACGACGGCCCGCCACGGCATGCTCGCGGTGCTCGGCAACCACGAGCACTGGCGCGGGCTCGACGAAGTCCTGGGCGGCTACGCGCAGCTGGCTGAGCGTGGTGCTCCGGTCCGGCTGCTGGTGGATGAAGCCCACGTGCTGGAGCACGGCGGTCAGCGCGTGCGCGTGGTGGGCGTGGACTACCCCATGTCCGGTCCCAGCCGCGCAGGGCGCGACCGGCGCTGGCAGCGCTCCGCGGAGACAGCCTTCAAGGACGGGAACCCGGACGACGTGGTGCTCTGCCTCTCGCACCACCCGGACTTCTTCCCCTACGCCGCCGAGCGCGGTGCGCGCCTCACGCTCGCGGGTCACACGCACGGCGGACAGGTGGCGTTCCTGGGAGTGCCGCTGTTCGGCTTCGCCTTCAAACACATGCTGGGCCGCTACCGCTTCCGCGACCACCATCTCTACGTCTCCGGCGGCACGGGGCACTGGCTCCCCTTCCGCATCGGCGTCCCGCCCGAGGTCACGCTGCTCACGCTGCGCAGCGCCTGAGTCCTCCGTGGGTGAAACGGGGCCTGTGTCAGTTCTGGTGTAACCGGCTGCGCACGCATTTCGTACCGGGGAGCAAGGAGAGCTCCCCATGCTCACGAAGCTTCTGTCCCGCCCCCTCGCGCTGGCCCCGGCCCCCAAGCCCGTGGTCCCCGCCGCGCCCCTGGTCAAGCCCGCGCCAATCCAGAACACGGCGGTGCGCGCGTTCCAGGGGACCAGCGGGTTCGAGTCGGCCCGGCCCACGAAGCCCCTCCTGCCCCCGCCTCCGCCCCTCGACCTCGGGAAGCTCCTCAACCCTCGCCGCGCCGCCGTGGAGGAGGCCCTGGAGACGGGCAACACGGTGCCCTTCACCAACACGGACGGGAAGACGGAGCAGGTCTCCGTCACGCAGCTCCCCCCCGGCTTCGCTGGTGGCGGTGACGATGTCTACGTCGTCACCGTGGGGGACGACCGGTTCACCGTGAGGGTCGAGGCGGGCGCCGACGTGGACGCGGAGGCCGCCCTCGCCCAGGTCATCGATTCGTACAGCGAGACGCCGGAGGACCTCCGGGGCTCGCTCGAGCGCGTCGTCATCGCGAAGGACGCGGATCCGGACGGAGCCGCCGCGCGGGCCGGAGACGGCACCATCACCTTCTACAACGGCGGGTCCTACGTGACGGACGACATCTTCCATCACGAGATCGGCCACCTCATCGGCCGGCAGGTGGAGAATGCCAACGACGGCATCCTGTCCGGCATCTTCGAGAAGCTCGCGGGCGAGCCGCCCCCCATCCCCGACGGCTGGGCGGAAGCCGCCGCCGCGGACGGCAACCACCTCAACGACTACACGGAGGACAGCTTCAACGACTCCGGCGTCTACACGGAGGACTTCGCGGAGGCCTGGTCCGAGTACATGCGCGCGCTCGACGGCGGCCCCGAGGCCCTGGCCGAGTTCGAGCGGACGTATCCCGAGCGCTCCGAAATCCTCGAGGACATCTACCCGCCGCCGGCCTGAGCCCTCGCGCCCGTGTCGAGCCATCGCAGCGGCGTGTCCCGCCCCATGGCGATGAAGGGCGCCCAGTAGTGCGGATGGGGCTGCGCGATTCTGAGCTCCCGCATCGCCTCACGCAGCGCCGTGGCCAGGCCTTCACCACCGAGCAGGTGGCGATAGTAGGTCTCCATCAACGTGCGCGTCGTCGCGTCGTCCACCTTCCAGAGACTCATCACCACCGTCTCCGCGCCCGCCACCAGGAAGGCCCGGCGCAGACCGTAGACGCCCTGGCCTCGCCGGACGGCGCCCCGGCCCGTGTCGCACGCGGACAGCACCACCAGCTGCGTGCCCCACAGGTCCAGCCCCGCCAGCTCCAGCGCCGTCACCAGCGCGCTGTCGGACGTGCTCTTCTTCTCCGTCTCCCCCGCGAGCAGCAGGCCGGAGCGCAGCAGCGGATCCGGCGGGCGCGCGGCCTGAGGATCCTCGCCCAGCGCTCCGAAGGTCGCGACGGCTCGCGCGTTCTCCGGCGCGGCGGCGTCTTCCAGGAAGAAGCCGTGGGTCGCCAGGTGGAGGATGCCCGGCGTGCGTAGGTGCAGCAGCCGCTCCTTGGTCGCGTTCGGGCCCAGGAACAGCTGCGCCTGCGGGAACAGGCGCTGGATGGCCTCCGCCTCCTCGCGCGAGCCCGGCAGCGGCACCGGCGCCCAGTCGCGCGCCACCAGGTCCTCGCGCCGCAGCGAAGGCGAACGCTCCGCCACCACGGACGCGCCTCCCACGGAGGCTTGCAGCCCCGTGTTGAAGGCCGGATCCGCCAGCACCACCACCGAGGACGCGGGACGCGGCTGCTGCGGCCGGGGCAACAGGTCCTTGCCGGACGTCACGTAGGTGAAGTCGTAGCTGTCCACCAGGTACTGCCGCCCGTCGTGCAACGCCGCGAAGGGCACCAGCGCCAGCTGACCATCCGGTGAGAGGAAGAGGCGGCGGGCCTTCCCCAGGAGCGGGAGCAGCGGCTGGAACGCGAGCTGGTAGAGCGCGTGGGCGGAGTCCTCGAAGGCGGCGTCCCGGCGGGCCAGCGCGTCCCGCAGGCTGGAGGCCGCGGCTTCGATGGGCTCCGCGGGCCCCAGGTCCAACGCGCGGATGTCCCCGTCGGGCAGGAGCACCAACGCCAGACAGCGGAGATGCGCCGTGCCCGTTCCCAGCACGAGGGGACGGTCCTCGTAGGTGATGAACTCCACGAGCGCGCCATCATCCGGCAGGGCGCCAGCGACACGGTCGACGATGTCACCGGGCGCGGGCAGCGCGGCCAACGCGCGCAGCGGCGCGGAACGGCTGGCGAGCGTCGCCTCCAACGCATCGCCCTGCTCGGTCAGCGCCGTGAGCTGCCGCTGATAGGCGGACGGCGTGAGCGCGCCGAGCCCGTGCAGCGAAAGACTGGCCAGCTGGGTGCGCAGCTTGCGCAGCCGCTCGAAGGTGCCGCGCTCCTCCTCGCCCAGGCTCCGGTAGACCGCTCGGGAGATGTCCGCCGTCTCCTCCACGGAGCGCCCCTTGAGCAGCAGCGCGGCGCTCAAGGCCAGACGCCGGACGTTGGCGGAGTCCGGGTGCGTGCGCACGAGCGCGTAGAGCTGCTCCTCGTCCGCGCGCAGGTGCTGGAGGAAGCTGGCCAGCCGAGCCTCGGAGAACTCGAGCGCCTCGCGGCGCAGGCGCTGCTCGGAGACCCCGAAGGCGCGCGTGAACAAGGGCACCGCGTCATCCAGGCGATGCTGCGCCAGCCGCAGGAGCGCCAGGTTGTTGAGCGACGCCGCGAGGTCCGGATGGTTCCGGCCCAGCACGGCTTCACGAATGGCCAGCGCGCGCTCGTAGAGCGGCTCCGCCTGGCTGTACTTCCCCTGGTCCCGGTAGAGCGTGGCCAGGTTGTTGAGCGAGCCGGCGACATCCGGATGCCTCTTGCCGAGCACCTCCTCCCAGATGGCCAGCGCGCGCGCGTAGAGCGGCTCCGCCCGGTCGTACTTCCCCTGCTTCCGGTACAGGGTGGCCAGGTTGTTGAGCGAAGCCGCCACGTGCGGGTGGTGCTTGCCGAACGCCTTCTCCCAGAGCCGGAACGCCCGCGCGTAGAGCGGCTCCGCCCGGTCGTACTTCCCCTGCGCCTGATAGAGCGTGGCCAGGTTGTTGAGCGCGGCGGCCAGGTCCGAAGGGCTGCCGTCCGTCGCCGCCTCACGGATGGCCAGCGCCCGCGCGTAGAGCGGCTCCGCCCGGTCATACAGCCCCTGGTCCTGATAGAGATTGGCCAGGTTGTTGAGCGAGTCCGCGACCAGCGGATGCTTCTTGCCCAGCGCCTCCTCCCGGATGGAGAGCGCGCGCAGGCCCAGCGGCTCCGCCCGGCCGTACTGGCCCTGGTCCTGGTAGAGCGTGGCCAGCGTGTCGAGCGAGTCCGCGACCAGCGGAGCCTCCTTGCCCAGCGCCGACTCGCGCAGGGCGAGCGCCCGCACGTAGAGCGGCTCCGCCCGGCCATACAGCCCCTGCTCCCGGTAGAGCAGCGCCAGGTTGTTGAGCGAGTCCGCGACGGTGAGGTGGTGCTTGCCGAGCACCGTCTCCCGCAAATCCAACCCGCGCGAGTAGAGCGGCTCCGCGCGGCTGTAGAGCCCCTGCTGCTGGTAGAGATTGGCCAGGTTGTTGAGGGACTCGGCGAAGGCGGACTGGTTCTCGCTGAGGGTCACCTCCTGGCTGGCGAACGCGCCCATGCGGCGGCGCTTGTCCATGCTGAACAGGTTGTTCGTCCGCCGGGACATGGCATGCCCGTGGTCGTAGAAGCCCCCGGCCTGACGGTCCGTCTCCATGTTGGGGGAGGCGGCGAAGCTCAGCAGCGAGGCCACCGTGACGGCCTTCGCGGCGTCGTCGTTCACCACCGCTTCCCGGATGGCCAGCGCGCGCTCGTGGGCGACGCCCGCCCGGGCGAAGTCGCCCTGGAGGCGGTACACCTCTCCCAGCAGGTTCAGGCAGTAGGCCACGTCCGGATGCGAGCCCCCGAGCACGGCCTCCCGCAGCGCCAGGGCGTGCTCACCGGGCGCCACGGCCTCCGCGTACCGGCCCTCCTCGTAGAGCGTCGCGGACCGGTCATAGGCCTGGAGCGCCTCCGCCAACCGCGGGTCCGAGGGCTCCCGCACCGCCGGCATGAGCGAGGCACACCCCAGTGCCATCATCACCATGCACCCGAGAACCCACCGCATGCCGACTCCTCCTGGGGACCGGGATGACCCATCCGAGTCCCCCTTCCCGACTTAGAGGCAGGGACCCCAAGAATCATGCAGGAACGTGTGCGCGGAGCACTTCCTACTGGCCATACCCCCGGAATTGCTGGAACACGCGCTCCATTTCAGCGTCGTCCAGCACCACGGGCTCGCCAATCTGGAGCGCGCGCCAATACATGGCCGCCAGCGTCTCCACCTCCACCGCCAGCTTCCAGGCCGCTGCCAGGTCCCCGCCCATGGCGACCATGCCGTGGTTGGCCAGCAGGCACGCCTTGCGGCCCTCCAGGGCCACCATCATGTGCCGCGCCAGCTCCGGCGTTCCAAACGTCGCGTACTCCGCGCACCGGATGTCCGTGCCGCCCGCCGCGGACACCATGTAGTGGAAGGCGGGGATGCCCCGGCGCAGGCACGCCAGCGTGGTGCTGAACATGCTGTGCGTGTGCAGCACCGCGCCCACCTCCGGCCGCGCCTGGAGGATGTCCCGGTGCAGCTGCCACTCGGTGGACGGCTTGCGGTGGCCCTCGTGCGAGCCGTCGAAGCGCATGAGGACCAGGTCCTCCGGCGTCATCGTCTCGTAGTTCATCCCGGACGGCGTGAGGAGGAAGCCGCCCTCCACCCGCTGGCTCAGGTTGCCGGAGGTGCCCTGGTTCAGCCCGGACGTGTTCATCCGCCGCGAGGTGGCCACCATCGCCTCGCGCAAGTCCTGGTGGCCCCCTGCCCCGCTCACTTCGCCGCGCTCCGCTGAGCGCGCCGCTCCGGGAAGAGGGACAGCATCCCCTCCTCCGTCGCCGGACACACGCCGCGCTCCGTGATGAGCGCCGTCACCAGCCGCGCGGGCGTCACGTCGAACGCGTAGTTCGCGGCGGGGCTCCCCGGCGGGGTGATCCGCACCGTGGCGATGTCCCCCGAAGGCAGCCGGCCCGTCACGTCGCTGAGCTCCGCGCCGTCGCGCTGCTCGATGGGGATCTCCTTCACGCCGTCCTGGATGGTCCAGTCGATGGTGGGCGACGGCAGCGCCACGTAGAACGGCACGCCGTTGTCCTTCGCGGCCAGCGCCTTCAGGTACGTGCCGATCTTGTTCGCCACATCTCCGCGCGCCGTCGTGCGGTCCGTGCCGACGATGCACAGGTCCACCTCGCCGTGCTGCATCAGGTGGCCGCCGACGTTGTCCGCGATGACGGTGTGCGGGACGCCGTGCTGCCCCAGCTCCCACGCCGTCAGCACCGCGCCCTGGTTGCGAGGACGCGTCTCATCCACCCAGACGTGCAGGGGCAGGCCCGCGTCGTGCGCCAGGTACATGGGCGCGAGCGCCGTGCCCCAGTCCACCGTGGCCAGCCAGCCGGCGTTGCAGTGCGTGAGCACGTTGAGCCGCCCCTTGCGGCCCTTCTTGTCCCAAGCCTCCTGGAACAGCTTCAGCGCGTGCTCTCCGATGGCGCGGTTGATGGCCACGTCCTCGTCGCACAGCGCCGCCGCCTGCCGGTACGCCGCCGCCACGCGCTCCGACGGCTTCAGCGGCGCGAGCACCTGGCGCATCCCATCCAGCGCCCAGTGCAGGTTCACCGCCGTGGGCCGCGTGGCCCGGAGCATGGTCAGCGCCTGCTCCAGCGCGCCGTCGGAAGCGTCCTGACGCATGGCCAGACACACGCCGTACGCCGCCGTGGCGCCGATGAGCGGTGCTCCTCGCACCAGCATGCTGCGGATGGCATGGCCGGCTTCGTCCGCCGTGGACAGCGTCACCTTCACGAACGCGTGCGGCAGGCGCGTCTGGTCGATGACGCCGACGCTCCAGCCGTCGGACTCGACCCAGATGGAGCGCATCGGAACGCCTTGGACTTTCATCGCCGTGTCTTCCTTGTTCCCGCGTTCAGCGCTTGAGGACGCGGCCCGCCACCGCGGAGAGCTTCTCCACCATGGCCGGGTCGCGCGCGTCGGGCGACGTCATGATGGCGTGCTCCAGCGCCGTCTGGCAGCCGGCATGGCACGGGGTGGAGTGCTGGCCCACGAGCGGCGCGATGTTCTTCACCAGCCCGCGCGCCTTGCCCGCGTTGCCCAGCAGCACCGCGACCACCTGGTCCACCGTCACCGCGTCGTGGTCCGGATGCCAGCAGTCGTAATCCGTGACCATCGACACGCTCGCGTAGCAGATCTCCGCCTCACGGGCGAGCTTGGCCTCCGGCATGTTGGTCATGCCAATCACATCGCAGCCCCACTGCCGGTACAGCTTGCTCTCCGCCAGCGTGGAGAACTGCGGGCCCTCCATCACCAGGTACGTGCCGCCACGCACGACCTTGATGTCCAGGCCCTCGCACGCGCTCATCACCGCGTCACCCAGGCGCGAGCACGTGGGCTTCGCCATGGACACGTGCGCCACCAGCCCCTGCGAGAAGAAGCTCTTCACGCGCGCGAAGGTGCGGTCCACGAACTGATCCACCACCACGAAGGTGCCCGGCGGCAGATCCTCCCGCAGGCTGCCCACCGCGGAGACGGAGAGGATGTCCGTTACGCCGCTGCGCTTGAGCGCGTCGATGTTCGCGCGGAAGTTCAGCTCCGACGGCGGAATCTTGTGCCCACGCCCGTGACGCGGCAGGAACACCACCGGCTGGTCGCCGATGCGCCCGAAGCAGAACTCGTCCGACGTCTCACCGAACGGCGACGACACCCGGCGCCACGAGACATCCGTCAGGCCGTCAATCTGATACAGGCCGCTGCCGCCGATGATGCCCAGCACGGGCTTGTTGGAACTCGACATGGGGGGAGGCTCCGCTCCGGGAAAGCTCGGGATGAAGAATCGATTCAGGACACGTGCGCGAACGGGTCGAGCGACGTGAAGTCGTGGACCACCGGGTGCCCGTGCCCCGGCGGAAGGGCCACCTCACCCCGGTCCAGGGCCGCGGTGCGGAAGCCCGCCTGCTTCGCCGCATCCAATTCCGCCGTGTTGTCGGAGAGGAACAGGATGTCGCCGGGCACCAACTCCAGCGCCTGGGCAATCTTCGTGTACGACGCCGCCTCCACCTTGGGTCCGGTGGTGGTGTCGAAGTAGCCGGAGAACACCGGCGTCAGGTCGCCCTCCACGCTGTAGCCAAAAATCAGCTTCTGCGCGGCGATGCTGCCGGAGGAATAGACATACAGGCGCAAGCCCTTCGCGTGCCATTCACGCAGGGCCCGGGCCGCGTCCGCGTGGACGTGGCCCTTGATTTCGCCGCGCGCGTAGCCGTCCGCCCAGATGAGCCCCTGGAGCGTCTTGAGCGGCGTGGCCTTGCGGTCCTCGTCCAGCCAGCGCTGGAGCAGCGCGACGGTGCCCACGTCGCCCAGGGCCGGTTCACCCGCGAGCGTGCGGGCGTCCGACAGGCACTGGCGCACGGCGGCCTCCTGCCCGTGCGTGGCGACGTACTCCGCCAGGTGCTTCCGGGCGAAGGGGAAGAGCACGTCCTTCACGAAGGCGATGGAGCTGGTGGTGCCTTCGATGTCCGTGACGACCGCCTTGGGGACACTCACGGCGCGTACTTCGGGAAGCGCTCGGCGATGGTCTCGCCGGTGAAGTGGCCCACCCAACCGTCCGGGCGGATGAAGAAGCGGATGGCGGCGAACCGGGGCGAGGCGCCCATGTCGAACCAGTGCTTCATGCCTTCCGGCACGCTGATGAGGTCGCCGCGCGTGCACTCCACCTGGAAGACCTTGTCGCCCGCGTGCAGGTAGAAGCAGCCGCTGCCCTCCACCATGATGCGCGACTCATCCTCCGTGTGGGCGTGCTCGGAGAGGAACTTCGCGCGGGCGGCCTCCACGTTGGGGGCGTCCGGCTTGATGCGCGCCACGTCCACGGTGTTGTAGCCGTGGGCCTTCATCTCCGCGTCCACGATGTGCTTGTAGGCCGCGAGGACCTCTTCCTGGCCCGCGCCTTCCGGCAGGTCCACGGATGCATTCACTCGCTCGAAGCGCACGCCCGCGGGCTTCAGCTCGCGACGGATGTCCTCCGGTTCGGTGAAGACGCCCAGCGGCGCCTCCGGCTGGTGGTCGTTGTAGACAATCAGCTTGCTCATCGCCGCACCTTCATCTTCTCGAGTTCGTACGTCAGCAGGTGTTCCAGCGCCACCACGTGGCGGCGGGCCTCGGCCATGCTCCGGCCCCAGGTGTAGAGCCCGTGGCCGGCAATGAGATACGCGACCAGGTCCGTGCGTTTCGCGAGCATCGCGGTCACCTTGTCCGCGAGCCGGGGGATGTCCTGGTCGTTGGGGAAGATGGGGATGGACACCGCCGCCTCGTGCGTGCGCGTGTCGCCCAGGGCCTTGAGCAATTCGAAGTCCTGGAGCACCAGCTCGCCTTCCGCAAGCCGCAGGTTCGACAGGAGCGCGGCCACCACGGAGTGCGTGTGCAGCACGGCCTGCGCCTCCGGCCGGTCTCGGTAGAGCTGCAGGTGAAGGGGCGTCTCCGCGGACGAGCCCTTGGGCGGCGGCGCATGGATGTCCGCGACCAGGATGTCCGCCTCCACCAATTCGCCCTTGTCCACGCCGGAGCGGGTGACGGCGGCGGTGCGGGCATCCAGCCTGCGGGAGAAGTTGCCGCTGGTGGCGGGCACGAAGTTGCGCACGCTCAAGAAGCGGCCCACTTCGACGATTTCACGGGCCGCTTCGGACAGGGTCGCGGCGGGGGCCGGGTCGATGCTCATCCATCCCTCGGGGGAGCTTGAGGACGCGATGAAACATCGCGTTGATGACACGGAGCATAATCCGGCGCTCACTGGTAGGCGCAAGGGAACGCGACGCAGGACGTCATGCGTCCTGTCACTCCTGCCGGGCTGCTCAGGTCCCGTCGAGCGCGAACGTGGCCAGCCGCGCGAACTCCTGCTGCCCGTCCCGCTCCAGCACGTCGTTGTGGCCCGCGCCCGGCACGGTCACCACGCGCGCGTGCGGGAAGCGCTGGCCCAGCGTGCGGCCCATGTCCACGGGGACCACTTCGTCCTGCTCGCCGTGGATGATGAGGACGGGGATGGGGATGTCCTTGGCCTTGTCGAGCGACTGGTAGCGGTCGCGCATCAGCAGCGACGCGGGCAGGAAGGGCACGGTGCGCTGGCCCATGGCGACCATGGACGTGTACGGCGACACCAGCACCATGCGCGCACCGTATCCGCGCCGGGCCATCTCCACCGCGACGCCGGTGCCCAGGCTGCGCCCGCTGAGCACGACGTCCTCCGGCTTCACGCCCTGCTCGCGGAGGAACTGGAGCGCGGCCTCCGCGGACGCGTACAGGCCCGCCTCCGACGGACTGCCCGGCGACGCGCCGTAGCCCGGGTACTCCACCGCGAGGAAGCCCAGCCCCGCGTCTCCCAGCGCCTGCCCCAGGCCCTGCTGCCACAGGAGCTGCTCGCCGTTGCCGTGGAAGTGCACCACGGTGGGGGCTCCCGGCGGCGCGGGCAGGTAGAAGCGGTCCACGTTGAGACCGGTGGCCAGCGGCACCACGCCGAAGCCGGGCTGGTCGCGCAGCTTCGAGGGCTCCGTGTGGGGCGCGGGGTAGATGAGGGAGCGCTGCGCGGCGAAGGCGAGTGCGCACAGCGCGAGGTACAGCATGCCGGTGACGAGGACGAAGGCCATGAGGAGGCGGCGGAGGCGTTGCACGCTCGCACTCCATCACACCGCGCGCCGCCCGGGCGACAGAAGGCTCAGTGCAGCAGCGCGCCGAAGAGCGACATGCCCAGGTTCACCGCCGACGCGATGACCAGGCCCGCGCCCACCAGGCCCGCCGCCATGAGCGCCATGGGGTTGCGGTCCGCGGCGCGCAGGCCCTTGTGCAGGGTCTTCTTCAGCATCGTGCGCTGGCAGTGCACGTGGATGCGGCCCTCCAGCGCGGCCTGCAGCTGCGCCACCATGTCGTCCACGGACTCGAAGCGCTCCTTTGGATCCTTGCTCATCCCCTTCTTCACGAACCACATCAGCTCAGCGGGCACCGGGCCCTGCGCGGTGTTCTTGTGCATGGACCCCATGCTCAGCTCGCGCGTCTGCACCGCCGACATGATGTCCGGCACCGACTGGAGGCCCTCCAGGTAGTGCGACAGCGACAGGAGCTCGTGGAAGAGGACGGACAGGCTGTAGACGTCGCTGCGCGCGTCCATCGTGTCGTGCTCGCCGCGCGCCTGCTCCGGGGACATGTAGAGCGGCGTGCCCACCACGGAGCCCAGCTCCGTGTGCAGCGGCCGGGCCGAGTGCAGGTCCGTCGGTGCGCCAGCCGGGAGCGCCCTGGCCGCGGACGCACCCACGCGGCGCGCGAGGCCCCAGTCCAGCACCGTCACCTCGCCGAAGGGGCCCACCATGATGTTCGCGGGCTTCAGGTCGCGGTGGATGAAGCCCTTGCCGTGCGCGTACGACACCGCGTGCAGCACGCCCAGGAAGATCTGCACCCGCACCTGGAACGGATAGCGCACCAGCGCGTCCAGCTCCGAATTGCGCAGTCGGGCGATGATGGACTCCAGCGTCTCGCCCTTCAGGTGCTTCATCAGGAAGTAGTACCGGCCCTGCTCATCCACGCCCACGTCGTGCACGGGCGCGATGTTCGGGTGGTCCAGCATGCCCACCGTGCGGATCTCCTCCACGAAGCGCAGCACGCGGTCCAGGTCCGCGCCCGGGGGCAGCCGCTTGAGCGCGACCTCCCGCTCGATGTCGTGGTCGCGGATCAGCACCACCTCGCCCATGCCGCCCTGCCCCAGCGGACGCACTTCTTCAAAGCGCTCGCGCTGCAGCGGAATCACGCTGGGCTGCTGGCCCTTCCACTCCACACGCGGCAGCACCGTGTTGCGCCGCTGGGTCGTGGACCCACCGGGCGCCAGCGTGGGCGCCAGCGCGGCGGCTCCCGAGTTCGGAGAGATGAGCGTGTTTTCCAGACCGGCCGCGAGCGATTGACTCATGGGACGCCAGGAATAGCAGGCACTCCCCGCGCGCGCCCACTTACGCGCAGTCCATGACGCAACCGCCCGAAACCACTGGGGCGGCAGGCAGCCAGGCGTCACCCATTCGGGGTGAAGGGCACGTCCAGCACCGGCAATTTCGTAGCGCCGGGCAGGTCGTAATGCCACCACTCCATCCGGTTGCGCTGGAAGCCGGCGCCCTCCATGGCCTTGCGCAGCACCTCGCGGTGTTCGCGCGAGGCGGGGGTGCCGCCGGTGTAGCCGTGGTGCGCCGCGGGGGTGAAGTCGTCGAAGGGGGTGGGCATCTCCACCTCCGCCCCGTCCTTCGTCACCAGGGTCAGGTCCACCGCCCCGCCCCGGTTGTGGTTGGAGCCCTTGCGCGGATCCGCCACGTAGCCGGGCTTCGGCAAGATCTTCCACATCTCGTACTGCACCGCGCGCGGCCGGTAGCAGTCGTACACCTTCAGCCGGTAGCCCTGGGGGCGCAGCACTTCCGCGGCCTGCTTCAGGCGCTTCACGGAGTCCGGCAACAACAGACACCGCGCGCCGTCCGGGTACACCTGTCGCTTGAGGAAGTTGTCCTTCGTCGCGTAGCGCAGGTCCAGCACCAGGTCCGGGATGACGGTGGTGGCGTCCACCAGCTCGACCTTTGGAGCCTTGGGCGGCGCGGCCTTCGGGGCGCTTCCGAGCAGCGCCAGGGTCAGCGCGAGGCCTGTCGCCGAGAGCATCAGCGCCCTCCGTCCGTGTACACGGTGGGGTCCGGCACGCCCGCTTCCTGGAAGCCCTTGGCGCGCAGGAGGCAGCTGTCGCAGCGGCCACACGCGCGGCCCTGGGCGTCCGGGTCGTAGCAGGAGTGCGTCATCCCGTAGTCCACGCCCAGCTTCACGCCGGCCTGGATGATCTGCGCCTTGGTGAGGCCGGAGAGCGGCGCGTGCACCTTGAAGGTCGCGCCCTCCACGCCCGCCTTGGTGGCCAGCTGGGCCATGGCTTCGAAGGAGCGGATGAACTCCGGGCGGCAGTCCGGGTAGCCGCTGTAGTCCACCGCGTTGACGCCAATGTAGAGGTCCGTGGCGCCCACCACCTCCGCCAGGCCCAGCGCCATGGAGAGGAACAGCGCGTTGCGCGCGGGCACGTAGGTGACGGGGACGTCGTGGGACATGGCGTCCTCGGTGCGGTCCTTGGGCACCGGGATGTCGTCCGTGAGGGCGGAGCCGCCCACCTGCCGCAGGTCCACCGTCACCACGCGCACGTCGCGCACGCCCATGGTGGCCGCGACCTTCTTCGCCCGCTCCAGCTCCACCGAGTGGCGCTGTCCGTAGGCGATGGACAGGCACACCGGCTCGAAGCCGTCCGCCTTCGCCATCGCCAGGCACGTCGTTGAGTCCAGGCCTCCGGACAGGAGCACCACCGCACGCTTCGCCATTCCATCCTCCACTTCGGGGCGGCGCACGTTACACGACGGGGACAGGCCCCGGGTGTTTCAGTCGATGCGGTCGCCGCTCAACGTGTACACGGTGGTGCAGGTGACCGGGTTGCATTTGCAGCTCGCCCCCTTGCCCGGCAGGAAGATGTCCTGGAGCGTGCCGCACGCGAGCGACACGTCGTAGCCGTTCTCCGTGGGCGCGGGGATGTCGCCTTCCGGCACGCCGCCGTCCAGGCGCTTGCAGTCGCGGGCCACGTTGCGCGCCTGGCTGTCGCTCAGGAGCATCACGTTCATGGCCTCCTCGATTTCGGAGTCCTCGCAGCCGGTGCCGCACGAGTCGCGGCGCGCGATGGCGCGGTGGGTGGAGGACACGCTCTGGTCGGTGTAGCCCGCGTCGCGCGAGAAGCCCTGCACGGTGAAGAAGCCCGTGCCCGCGTCCGTGTCGCGGGAGAAGGTGCCCTCGAAGTAGAAGCTGCCCGCGTCGTCCAGCTGCGCGAAGTCGCGCGAGCCCGCGTCACACGTGGTGCGCGCCGCGTCCAGCTTCGCCTGGAAGCGGAACGTCCCCATCACCTGGTTGCCCGGGTAGACGGGGTCGGAGAAACAGCCCACCGCCACGGCCAGGGCCGCCGCGGGGAAGAGCGCCACTGCCAGTCGCTTCAGGTGCATGACGCGCTCCAGGTTAGGCGTCCAGCGACGCCAGGGCCAATTGGCGGAAGGCCTCGCTGCGGGACAGCACCGCACCCACATCCACGCTGGCCGGGTCACCGCCACGCACGTCCGAGTCCAGCCGCGCCAGCACGCGCCCCGCCGCCAGCGACGCGGGCATCGCGCGCCAGGCCGCCACCGCCGCGTCCTCCCACGCCAGCACCGCGCCGGGACGGGTGAGCTCCACGCCCTCCGAGCCCAGCGCCAGCGCCAGCGCGCACAGCCAGCCCAGCTCCACCGCGCCGAAGCAACCGAGCGCGCCCGCGCCCAGCACCAGCGCGTCCGGCGACGTGAGGTACGCCTCCACACCGCCGCGCGGGTCCACGGACACGCGCACTGCTTGCGCGCCCAGCGACTCGAGTACGGGCTTCAGCGCGACGTGCAGCCGCGCGAGGCTCTGCTCCGTCACCGGCACCAGGCCGTCCGGCTCCGGGTGCTGGAAGTCCTGAGAGGGACGCTCCATCCGGGACACGGGCGCGCGGGGCGCAGGGGCGTCACTGCCCACGAGCGCGGCGCCGATGCCGTCCGTGCGCTCCGCCTCCGGACGTCCCAGGGCGCGCAGCGCTTCCGCGTACAGCGTCCAGCCGTCCACGTCCGGCCACTTCTCACGCAGGAGCGCGGGCCAGAAGCGCACCGCGAGCACCGCGCCGTCCGGGGACGGAGAGAAGCGCTCGGTCACCCACCGCGTCAGCGCGGGCGTGAGCTGATTCGCGTCCGCGAGCCGCTCCGCCAGACGCACCGCCGGGCCCACGAGCTGCGCGTCCAGGTAGCCGCGCAGGATGACCTCCAGCTCCGCGGGGTCCTGCGTGAGGCGCTCGCGCAGCCGCAGCGCTTCACCCACCATGCCGCGCGCCTCGGCGAACTTCACGCGGCGGGCCAGCCGCTCGTCCGTGTCCGGGAGCTGCTCCAGCTGCGTGGCCGCTTCGGCCCAGCGCTGCTGCGCTTCGTAGGCGTCCGCCAGGCGCTCGCGGTACGGCGCCCACGCGTCGGCGCCCGCAAGCTTCGCGAGGGTGTCCGCCAGCGTGAGGAACATTGTGGACTCGCGCGCCTCGTCCACCAGCGCGAGCAGCGACTGCACGGCGGCGAGGCTGTCCGCGTCGTCGGTGAGCGCGGCCTCGAAGGCCTCGCGCGCTTCGGCGGGCTGGGCCAGCGGGCCCTGCAGGAGTTCACCGCGCTCCAGGTGCAGCAGCGCGCGCGCCTTCGCGTCCTTCGTGTCCTGGGCGATGAGCGCCAGCGTGCGCTCCGCGGACTCCAGGCGGCCCAGCTCGCGCTCCAGGGTGTAGCGCTCGCGCAGCAGCTCCTCGCGGCGCGCGGGCCAGCCGTCCGCGGCGAAGGCCAGGGACTCCAGCCGCGCGGACTCCGGCAGCGCGCGCACACGGGCGAGCACCGCTTCGGCCAGGGCTTCCGGCTCCAGGCCCAGCTCCGGCAGCAGGAGCATCAGGCGCGCGCCGAGGCCGGGCTCACCGCCCAGCTCTTCCAGGGCGCGTAGGCGCGCGAGCACCGGGGCCGGACGGGCGCGCAGCACCTCGTCGCGCAGCGCCACGGCGAAGGCGGCGTCACGTTCGTAGGACAGGGCCGCCAGCTCCAGCAGGCCTTCCCACTCCGCGTCCTCGCGCAGTCCATCCGCCAGCGCGGTGGCGTGGGCGGGATCCGCGTCCGGCGTCGCGACCAGGGCCCAGAGGGCCATGCGCGTGCGGGCCACGTCGCCCGCCTGCGCGGCCATGGCCAGCGCGTCGGTGTACTCGCCCGCGGCCATGGCGGGCGCGAAGCCCACGTCCAGGGCGCGCGCGAAGGCACCCAGTCGGGCGAAGCGCTCGGCCAACTCCGACGCGGACAGCATGTCCGGCGCGTCGGTGGCGATGCGCTCGACGACCTCCAGCGCCTCGCCCACTTCGCCCGCCTTCTCCCAGAGGCCGGCGGCCTCCAGCAGCAGCGGGGGACGCTCTTCCGGCGCGGCGAGCCGGGCCGCCTGCAACAGCGCGCGGGCCGCGCGGGGCGCGTCTCCGGAGGCGCGGTGCAGGTGCGCGACGAGCAGCGCGGCGCGCAGGTCCGGCTCCGTGGCGACGGCGGCCTTCGCGGCCTTCAGCGCGTCTTCCAGCAGGCCCGCCTTCTCGAAGGCACGCGCGGCGGCCACCAGCAGCGACACGCGCTGTTCGCCCGACGCGAGCTCCGCGCGGGCCACGCGGACTTCAGCGCGGCGCGCATGCGCATCACCGAGCAGCGGCTCCAGGGCCTCCAGCGCGTCGGCGTAGCCGGCACCGGAAGCGCCCCGGGCCACCACGGCCTCCAGCGCGTCGCGAGCGGCTTCCTCGCGGGCCGCGTCCTTCGCCAGCCCCGCGAACTCCAGCCGGAGCACCGCGGATTCGTCCGCGTCGTCCGTGAGCGGAATCAGCCGCTCCAGAGCGGCGAGCAGCTCCGTGGCCTCCTTGCGCGCACGCAGGCCGTCCACCAGCGCGCGCAGGGCGGCCGGGTTCTCCGGATCCGCCTCCGCCGCGCGGCGCGTGAGGGCCCAGGCCGTGTCCGCGTCCGACAGCGACTCGTTCGCCACGGACGCGGCGGCGAGCAGCAGCTCCGCGGCGCGCGAGCCTCCCGCGGCCTCCGCGCCCGCTTCGTAGATGCCCAGCAGGTCGCCGTGGCGGCCCAGGGCGCGCAGGCCCTCCACCGCACGGTCGATGACGCCCGCGTCCGCCGGACGCAGCCGGGCCAGGGGCACCAGCGCGTCGATGGCCTCGCGCGGATCGTCGAAGAGGTCGGCCGCGCGGCGCAGCAGCACCTCTTCCGTCGCCGCGTCCTGGGCCCTGCGCGCCAGCTGCAACGACGCCCGGTACAGGCCGGGGCCATTGCCCGTGCGCGAGTGCACCTCCGCGAGCAGCGACAGCGCCTCACCGCCGCGCGCGCCCTCCGGCTCCAGCGACACCACGGCTTCAAAGGCATCCGCCGCGTCGTGGAACGCGCCCGATGCGAGCGATGCATGGCCCAGGCGCAGCCACGTGCGCACGCGCACCGGCACCGGCAGCGAGTCCCCGCCCAGCGCCAGCACCCGGCGGTCATACGGCTGCGCGGCGGCGGGGCCCCCGCCCTGGGCGGCCAGCTCGGCGCGCGCGCAGAGGGCGTCCACGTCGCCGCCCGCGCGGCTCAAGTAGTCATCGAAGGCCTCCGCGGCCTTGAGCGCTTCGCCCGCGTCGAGCAGGCGCTGGGCCCGCTCACGCAACAGGGGCAGCGCTTCCTCGGGGGTCACGGCCTCCGCGCGCTGGCCCAGCAGGTCCGCCAGCCGGCGCACGTCTCCGGCGGCGCGCTCGCGCACGTGCTGGAAGGCCTCCGCGTTGGCGGGATCCAGCTCGAAGGCGCGGTCCTCGCAGAGGATGGCGCGCTCGCGGGCACCCTCTTCGCGGAAGGCGCTCGCGGCGGCGAGGTAGCTCGCGGCGGCCTCGGCGGGCGTCTGGCGCTCGGCGCGGCGGAGCATCAGCTCGGCCAGCGCCTGGCGCTCGCCGCTCTCTTCCAGATACGCGCGGTGGCGCGTGAAGACGGGCTCGCGGAACGGATCCGCCTCCAACAGGATGGCGTCGAACTCCGCGGCGTCCGCGGGGCGGCGCACCTGGTGCAGCAGCTCCGCGGCCTGCGCGGTCAGGTTCAGGTCGTCCGGCTTCGCGGCGCGTGCGGCGATGAGCGCGGCGGCGGCGGCCTCCGGCTTGTTCGCGCGGTCGCGGTAGAGGACCGCGGCCTGGTACAGCAGCGCCGCGTGACGGTCGGCGTCGATCTCCGACTCCGCGCACTCCTCGTACCAGGCGGCCAGCTCCGCGAGCCGGCCTTCGCGCTCCAGCAGCTCCGCGAGCAGACCTTCGGCTTCCGTGAGCCACCGGTCCTGGCGCAGGGCCTGGCGCAGGAAGCCTTCCGCCTTCGGCGTGTCCGCGAGCTCGCCCAGGTTCAGGCGGGCCAGGCGCAGCAGCACCGCCGCGCCCTCACGCGTGCCCGTCATCCGGGGCAGCCCGCGCTCCCACCAGCGCGCCTCGGCGGCCGCGTCGTCGCGGCGCTCGGCCAGGGCCGCGCCCATGCGCGCGGTGTCCAGCTCCGCGGCCAACCCGAAGGCACGCTCCAGCGAAGCCTCCGCCGCGTTCAGGTCCAGCTTCACGTCGCGCAGCAGCTCCGCGCGGCGGCGCTCGCACGCGGCGGCCTCGGCGTTGCGTTCACCGGCGGCGAGCAGGTCACGGGCGTTGGCGAGCGAGCGCAGCGCTTCGTCCGTGCGGCCCATCGACTCCGCGAGCCGGGCCTCCTCGTCGTAGGCCGCGAGCGCGGCGTCCACGTCCCCGGCCTGGAGGCTGAGCGCGGCCACCGGCTGGAGCTCCGCCAGGAGTTCCGACGTGCGACCCGTCTCGCGGTAGAGGGCGACGAGCCGGCGGCGCAGCGGCAGGGGCTCCTTCGCCATCTGCGCCGCGTGGGACAGCAGCGATGCGGCGATGCCCGCGTCCGCCAGCGCCTCGCGCGCCCGCTCCGCCAGCGACACCAGCCGCGCGACGGTGTCCTCGGACGGCGCCAGCACGCGCGCGTGGGCGACGCGCACCTCGAAGGCGCCGCGCGGGTCGTCGCGCTCCAGCAATGCGGACAGCCGCTCCACGGCGCGCTCGCACAGCGGACGCTGCGTGAGCAGGTACCGGTACGCGGCCACCGCGCGCTTCACGTCGCCGGCCTGCTCGGCCAGGTCGCCCAGGCGCAGGCTCGTGGCCTCCGCCGCCTCCGGGGCCGCGCGGAAGTCCGCGGCCTGGACCAGGGACTCCTGCAACGGCAGGGCTTCGCGCACCGCGCCGCGCAGGTAGAGCAGGTCCGCCAGCGTGGCCAGGTCCTCGCCCTTCGCGGGCACCCGCTCATGCGCGCGACGCGCCAGGGCCAGCGCCCGGTCCAGCTCCTGGGCCTGCCGCGCGTAGGTGACACCCTCGCGCAGCAGCGCCGCGGCCTCGGCGGCGTCGGCGTCCTCCGCCGCGGCCTCCAGCAGGCCCGCGGCCTCCAGCAGCTCTCCGCGCCCCGCGACCAACGACACCAGCCGGCGGCGCACCGCCGCGTCCGCCGGGGTCAACCGCAGCGCCTGGCGCAGCGCGGCCTCGGCGGGCGCGCCCTGCCCCAACCGGTCGAGGTAGAGGCTCGCAAGCTCCGAGTACAGCGACGCGGCGGCGGCGGGCGGCGCGTGGGGCGCCTCGGCGGCGAGCAACTCCGCGAGCCGGGCCCAGTCTTCCAGGTCGCGCAGCACGCGCTGCAACGCGAGCGTGGCTTCCTCGTGGCGCGGTGCCAGGCCGAGCGCGGCTTCCAGGTCGCGCGCCGCGGCCTCGCGGTCCTCCTGACCTTCGAGCAGCGCGGCGCGCATCAGGAGCGCTTCCACGCGGCGGGCGATGGGCCCCTGGCGCGCGGCCTCGGCCAGCGCGGCGGCTTCATCCGCGGGCTTGCCTTCACGGCGGGCCAGCTCGGCGAGCTGGAAGAAGGCATCGCACCGCGCGTCGGCGGGCGGCTCCAGCGCGATGGCGGCGCGCAGCGCGTCTCCGGCGGAGGCGCGCTCGTCCTTCTCCAGCAGCACGGTGGCCAGGGCCAGCAGCCGCTCCCGGGCACGGGCGCCCAGGGTGGCGTCGGCGGCCACGGCGCGGCGCCACGCATCCAGCTCCGCGGGCGCGTCCGACGTCTCGCGCGCCAGCTCCGCCAGCATCAGCAGCAGCGGCGCGGGCCGGCGCGACAGCTTCGCGGCCTGGGCGCAGTCATCGCGCGCGGGACCCGTGCGGCCAGCGCTCCGGTGCAGCATGGCCCGGCGCGCGAGCAACTCGGCGCGGGCTTCACCCGACGCGGCGGCCACCAGCGTGCCCAGCAGCTCCAGCCGCTCGGACTCTTCTTCCGGGGTTCCCGTGCCGGGCGGAGGCAGCAGCTCCAGCAGCGCCTGCGCCGCCCACGCATCCTGCGGCTCCTCCGCAAGGAGGCTGCGCAGCGAATCCGCCGCGGCGCTCGCGCGGCCCAGGGCGAGGCACAGCTCGGCCAGCTCGCGGCGGGCCTGACGGCGGGCATCTCCGGAGAGGCGCGGCCACAGCTCCACCAGCAGGTCCGCCAGGGCCTCACGGGCGCCGGCCTTGCGGTGCAGCGCGGCCAGCTCCAGCCGAGCGTCCAGGTCCTCCGGCGTGCGCGCGGAGAACTCCGCGAGCAGGCGCCGCGCCGCGTCCGTGCGGTTCGCGCGCACGGCGGCGGTCGCGGCCTTGCGCGTGAGGGCCACGCGCTCCGCTTCGCGCGGGGCATCCACGTCCGCGGGCGGCAGGGCCAGCACCGCCTCGAAGTCCTCCAGCGCGGCGCGGGCATCCGTGGCCAGCCGCAGCTCGCCCCGGCGGATGCGCGCAGGCGCGAACGTCGCGTCGCGCTCCAGCGCCTCGGCGAGGAAGGCCTCTTCACGGCTCGTGCCCGCGGCCAGCAGCGACGCGCGGAAGAGCAACTTCGAGCCCGCCCGGGCATCCGGCACCAGCGTGGCCCGCCTCGCGTACAGCCGCGCCGCCTCCAGCTTCTCACCGCGCTCCAGCTCCAGCTCGGCCAGGGCCTCCAGCACTTCCGCGGCGAGCGGTCCCTCGGGGCTCGCCTCCAGCGCGGAGGCCAGGCGCATCAGCGCGGCGGCCTTCTCTCCGCGCTCCAGCAGGGCGCGAGCGCTCTGGAGGAACAGCGGCGCCGCCTCCTCGGCACGGTCCGCTCCCGCCAGCGCCTGCGCGCGCGTGGCCCACAGCTCGGCCAGCGCCTGCGTCTCACCGGCCTCCGTGTAGAGGGCCTCCAGCCTCGTGGCGAGCACGTCGTCCAACCGCCGCAGCGGGAACGCCTGCGCGTACGCGGCGATGGCGCCCTCGCGGTCACCCAGCAGCTCGCACGCACGGCCCAGCCGGGCGCGCACGTCCGCCAGCTTCTCCGGCGCCGCGGTGCGCGGCAGCGTGGCCAGCAGCGACTCCAGCGCGCGACGGGCGTGCTCGGGCCGCTCGCAGCGCAGGCTCAGGTCCGCCAGGTCCAGCAGCACCGCCGCGTCCGGAGCGAGCCGCGCGGCCTTCTCCAGCGCCACCAGCGCGTCGCCCACGCGCCCCAGCCGCGCCTCCAGCACGCCGGCCAGTTCGCGCAGCGCCGCCGCCGCCAGCCGCTTGTCGCCCTGTGCTTCGGCCACCCGCGCGCGGTCCTCCAGCGCGGTGGCGAGCCCCGCCAGGTCGGAGCGCTTGCGCTGCAACGCGCACAGCTCGCCCAGCGCCGGCAGGTCGTCCGGCTCCGCGCGCAGCACCTCCTGCAGCGCGTGCACGGCAAGGTCCAGGTCGAAGGCCAGGTCGCGAGCGGCCACCGCGAGGCGGCGGTACTTCTGCGCCCGCTCCTTCGGCTCCGTCGTCAGCCGCGCCAGCGCCGCGAGGCAGCGGGTGAGCTGCGCTCCGTCGCGGCGGGCCTCGGCCAGCGCGAGCAGCGACTCCAGCGCGGGCCGGTGGTCGCCATCCGCCTCCAGCGCGAGCGTGAGCAGCTTGTCGGCCTTGTCCGCCTGCTGGAGCTTGCCCCGGTACAGCTCGCCCGCTTCGGCCCACAGCGCGGCGCGGGCCTTCGGCTCCTCCTTGAGGGCGGCGGCCTTCTCCAGCGCCTCGGCCAGCTCCTGCGAGCGGCCGGTGACGCGGAAGTACGGAATCAGTTCATCCAGCGCGACGGCATCGCGCGGATCCAACGCGAGCGCCGCTTCCAGGTGCTCACGGGCCCGCGCGGGGTCGCCCAGCTTCGTGCGCGACAGGCGCGCCAGCGCGTGGTGGCTCTCGTGCGCGGCGTGACGGACGCTCTCCGAACGCGGCGCCGGACCCGCCAGCTCCAGCGCCTGCTGGTAGCCGCTCAGGGCCTCCTGCAACCGGCCCAGGCCTTCGGCCACGCGCGCGGAGGCGAACAGCGGCTCCGGCTCACCGGGCAGCAGCGACACCGCCTCGCGGTAGCGCAAGAGCGCGTTCTCCGGCTGCTTCAGGCCCTCTTCCCACACCCTGCCCGCGAGCAGGTCCGCCTGTCCCACACGGTCCAGCTCATGGCGCGCCATGGACACTTCGCGCAACCGGTCCAGCGCCTTCAGCGCGCGCAGGTGCTCACCGCCGCGGTGGCACAGCTCACCCAGCAGCAAGAGCGCGTCCGGCTGGTCCGGCGACAGGCGCAGCGCGGCCTCGCAGTGCAGCCGGGCCCCCGCGATGTCGTCCTCCGTCTGAGCGCACAGCCGCGCCAGATGCACGTGCGCGTCCGCGGCCTCCAACGGATCACGAGCCAGGGCCGCGAGCCGCCGGTACGCCCGCACCGCGCCCGCCCGGTCGCGCGCCTGATCCGACGCGCGAGCCAGGGCCTTCAATGACGGCAGGTGGTCCGGCTTGAGGCCCAGCAGCTCATGCAGCGCCTTCACCGCCACTTGAGGCGCGGTGTCACGAGATGAACGTGCGGCAGCCTCTGCGGCGAAGAACGCCGCGGCCTCTTCCGACGTGCGGCGGGCCAGCGCGCACAGCGCCAGGTAGCGCTCCGCCGCGCGGGCACCCTCCCCCCGGCGCTCACGCACCACGGCCTCGCCCCACAGCGCAGCGGGGCTGCGGTCACGTCGGCGAGACAGCGTGGCCGCCACGTCCAGGGCCAGGTCATGCGCCTGCGGATCCGCGACGAGCAGCGCCAGCAACCGCTCCGCGGCGAACGGGTGCGCGTCCTGCGCGTCCCCGGCCTGGAGATACGCCTGCCGTGCCTCCGCGAGCCGTCCCTGCGCGACCAGCCCTTCCGCGTCCGCGAAGGCCCGAGCGCCCTCCAACGCCAGCATCAGCTCCTCGTCCGGCGCGGCGGGCGGCGGCAGCCCTCCGGCGGCGAAGCGCAGACGCAGTCCGGTGCTGGAGACCTCCGCCGCGGACAGGCGCGCGGTGTCCAGCGTGGGCACCTTGTAGCCCCGGCTCAGCGCGGCCAGCTCGCACAGCGCGGGCAGCACGCGGGTGGAGAAGCCGGTGGCGCCTCGCACCTCCACGTCCGGCAGCAGACCCAGCGCGCCCACGGCCTCGGACAGCAGGCCCGGCAGCTGCACGGACGGCGTGGCGGAGAACCCATACAGCCGCACGTCGTAGACGTAGACGGCCAGCCGGTCCCCGTCCGCGTCGAAGGCGATCTTGAACGTGAACGGCGTGCGCTCCGGCGCCGGCAGCCGGCCCTGGCCCTCCAGATAGCCGGGGCGGAAGTGCAGCCGCAGCTCCTCGATGCCCGCGAGCCGCCCGGCCAGCTCCGCCACCTTGCGCGTGACCAGGTCCGCGTCGACCGTCAGTTCCAGGAAGCCGAAGAGCAGCTTCTTGCGCTGATAGCGCGTGGCGCCCGCGCTGACGTTGAACGGGAAGCTGACGTCCGGAATCTGGAGCGCGAAATCGGCGATGCGCAGCCCGGGCTGGACCTCCAATGCCGGAAAGCCCACGAACGCACGCCGATCCAGCAGGCGAAGCTCGGGGGCGGCGCCGGAAGCAGGCGCGACGGGCTTGGGGGACTCGCTATCGGTGGCCATCGGTGGAGGCTGGGGAGGCTACCATGACCCCTAAGCCCTGGAATTTTTAGGCAAACCCTTGGCTGGGCGGCAGGCGGCGGGGCACGGCGTACCCAGGCGTTGCCCAGGTGATTCCGTCCTGGAGGAACGTCATGCGCCCTGGACGGAAGCCGTGCAAGATGCCGCGCCGTGCTGGCCCCCGACGCACTGGTTCTCGACGGTCGATTCCGGGTTCTCAAGCCCCTGGGCTCTGGGGGCATGGGTGAGGTGTACCTGGGTGAGCAGGTCTCCCTGGGCCGCAAGGTCGCCATCAAGGTCCTCCACCACGATCTGCACGCCCAGGCCGGCATGGCCGAGCGCTTCAAGCGCGAAGCGCGCCTCCTCTCCGCGGTGGAGCACCCGGCGGTGGTGCGCATCGTGGACTTCGGCCAGTCCGGCGACGCCGCGTGCCTCGTCATGGAGTTCGTGGAGGGGCAGAGCCTCTACGACGCGCTCCAGGGCGGCCCGCTGCTCGCGCCCCGCGCGCTGGCGCTGCTCCACCAGTTGGCGGAAGGGCTGGCCGCCATCCACGACAAGGGCATCATCCACCGCGACCTGAAGCCGGAGAACGTCCTCATCTCCCCGTCCGCGCGAGGGGAGCAGGCGCGGCTGTTGGACTTCGGCATCGCGCGGCTGGTGGAGCCGGAGGCGGGCAGCGCGCTCAGCCAGGTGGGCGTGGTGCTGGGCACGCCGGAGTACCTGTCCCCGGAGCAGGCCGTGGGCGCGAAGGTGGACACGCGCAGCGACCTGTACTCGTTCGGAGTGCTGGCCTACCGCGTGCTTTCCGGACGGCTGCCGTTCGACGGGCCTTCGCCGCGCCACTTCCTGTCGCAGCACGCCTCGCACGCGCCGCTGCCCCTGGATCGCGCGGCCCCGCAGCTGTCGCGCTACGTGGGGCTGCTGTCGCTGGTGATGCGGCTGTTGGACAAGGACCCGGCGAAGCGTCCGCAGACGGCGAACGAGCTGGCGGACGCGCTGGGCCTGGCGCACGCGGCGCTGATGGCGTTCACGCCTGGCCAGGGCACGCCCATCGTCCACGCGAACGCGACGCCCTCCTCTGGCACGGCGGCCTTCGGGGTGGATCCGGCGGCGCCGGCCATCCCGGGTTCGGGCACGGCGGCGTTCGGCGTGAATCCCGCGCCCGCGGGCCCGGGCTCCGGCACGTCGGCGTTCGGTGTGGCACCCGCCGCGCCCTCGGTGACAGCGCCCCCGGTGCAAGCTCAGCCGCGCACGGGCACGGCGGCGTTCGGCACGACGGGCCGGCTGACGGGTCCGCTGGGAGCGGTCACGGGCGGCGCGGTGGTGACGAAGGCGCAGAACGTGACGGTGATGCTCACCGACATCCAGGGCTTCACCGACCGGATGAGCCGGCAGACGCACGAGGAGAACGCGCGGATGCTGGACACGCACGACCGGCTGCTGCTGCCGCTGGTGCGCGAGCATGACGGGAAGCTGGTGCAGAAGCGCGGCGACGCACTGGTCGCGGTCTTCCGGGCCCCCAGCGCCTCCATCCGCTGCGGCATGGCGATGCAGCAGGCGCTGTGGCGCTACAACCAGACGGTGCCGGAAGAGCACCAGCTCCACGTCCGCGTGTGTCTGCACTCGGGCGAGGTGCTGGTGACGAACGACGCCGTGCTCGGCGAGCCGATGGAGGTCGTGAAGGCGGTGGAGCACGTGGCCGCCGCGGACGAGGTGACCTTCACCGAAGCCGTGAACATGGTGCGAAACCGCGCCGAGGCCGCCGCCGAGCCCTGCGGCAGCATTCCCCTGCCCGGGCGCGATGAGAAGGTGCAGCTGTACCGGGTGACGCGCGCGACGGAGGGCTCGCCGTTCGGCGCGGCGCTGGGCCTCCCCGACTCCGGGACGAAGCCGTCACCGCTGGCGGGCCTGCTCACGAAGGCGAGCCAGGGCCTGGCCTTCCTGCGTCAGCGTCCGCGCGCGATGGCTGGCGCCGTGGGAGCCCTGGTGCTGCTGCTGGGAGCAGGCGTCGCATGGACGGTGCACGCGAATGATCCGCTGGTGCAGGCACGCGCGCTGCTGGACGACGGCAAGCCCAAAGAAGCGCTCCAGCGGTTGAATGCGCCAGACGTACCGAAGAGCCCGGAGACGACGCTGCTGCGCGCGGCGGTGAAGCACGCGCTGAACAAGCACGAAGACGAGCACAGCCTCATCCAAAGCCTGAAGGACGACCCGAGGGAGCCCGAAGTGGCCCTCCTGGATGGGCTGGCCGAGGACTTCGGGGACAACGAGAAGGACCTCTCCGCGCGCCAGGCCCTGGATGCGCTGCCGGCCGCCACGGTGAAATCCCGCCTGACGTCCCTGGCTCGAGGAGAGCCCTCGACGAAGCAGTGGGGGGCGCTGCGCTATCTGGACACGCCGAAGGACGGCGCGGACCTGAATCTGGTGGGGCTCTACTCCGCGTCGTTGGCGTCCAGCGACTGCGGCGTGCGCACGAAGGCCGCCGTGCGACTCTCGGACCTGGGCAGCCTCGACGCCCTGCCCGCCCTCACGCGCGCGGCGGAGCAGGCCTCCCGGGAGAAGCAGTCCGGCGGAGGCAAGGCCTGCAACCCGCAGGTGTTCAAGCGGGCCATCGAAGAGCTGAAGAAGAAGTCCGCGCCGTAGCGTGGCTCCAAGGACGCGCGTGTGTCACGCAGGCCGCGCGCTCCATGCGGATCCGCTGTGCATCCATCTTGCACTCGCGGCGGGCCTCCCATGCGTTCCCCCCTCTGGAGCCTCATGAATCCACTGCGCTGCGGTCCCCTCCTGTTCCTCCTCACGGCCTGTGCCTCCACGCCCTCCGTGCCTCCTCCCCTTTCTCAGCAGGAGGAGTTCGTGCTCGCGAAGGACGTGCGGGTGCGGCGCATGGCGCCTGGCGTGTGGATGCATGTCACGGAAGCGGGCGGGGACTGGGCGGGTGTGACCGCGAACGGGCTCCTCGTGGAGGACGGTGACGCGTCCATCCTCGTCGACACCGGCTGGACGCCGGAGCACGCCCAAGCGCTGCTCACCTGGGCCCGCGACACGCTCCACCATCCGGTGCGCGCCGCGGTGGTGACGCACTTCCACCTCGACCGGACCGGCGGCATCCCCACGCTCGACGCGCAGGGCATCCCCGTCCACGCTCGCGAGGACACGGCGCTGCGCGCGGGCAAGCAGGGCAACCCCGTTCCCACGAAGCGGCTGGCGGACGCGCAGGACTTCGGGCCGCTGTCGGTGTTCTTCCCCGGCGCGGGGCACTCGCCCGACAACCTGGTCGTCATGCACCCGGCGTCAGGCATCCTCTATGGCGGCTGCTTCATCAAGGACGCCCACGCGAAGCACCTGGGCAATCTCGAGGACGCGGATGTCGCCGCGTGGCCTGGAAGCATCCAGCGCGAGCGCGAGCACTTCCCCAACGCCCGCATCATCATCCCCGGCCACGAGCAGCCCGGCGGACCGGAGCTGCTCGACTACACCGAGGCCCTGCTGAAGAAGGCCTCGAAGGGATAGAGCGCGGTGCTTCAGTCGTCCCGGCGCGCGTGGCCCTTCTTCTTGCCACGCCCCGGGCCGTCCCAGTCGTCGTCCCAGTCGCGGCCCTTGTCCTTCACCTTGTCGTTCACCTTGATGAGGTTGCGCGAGTACGCGTCGTAGTCCAGGTGCAGGTGGCCCTTCTCGCCCCGGCCATTCACGCGGAACTTCACCTTCCACACGTCCTTGCCGGTGAGGTGCGCCTCCTGCAGGTCGCAGTGGTAGCCGCGCGCACGGCACTGGTCGAACCCGCGCCGCACGGCTTCGTCGTAGTTCATCGCCACGGGACGCGACGGCGGCGGGGGCCTCGGGTGCGGACGCGAAGGACGCGTCTCCGCCACGATGCAGCCGGACGACAGCAACAGGCTTCCCAGCAGAAGGGGCAGTCTCATGCGCGAGATGACGCCACACCCGCGCATGGATTCAAACGCGCTCGCCGTGCGAGCCGTGCGACTGCCGTGAGACTACAAACCTCCAGGTGAAGCGAACGCGACGAAGAGCTCACCCGCGAGGTACGCGCGCATCCCCTTGCTCGCCGGTCGGATGAAATCGTTGAGCAGCGCACCGGAGTTCAGCTTGTGCACCGTGGGGCGCGCCAGGTTCATGCGGCTGCGCGCCACGCCCTTGCCGCCCCGGTGGATGAACGTCACGGTGCCGTCTGGCGCCACGGACTCCACGACCGCGATGTGCGTCATGCCGTCGTTGCGCTTGCCGTCGCGGTTGCGGTCGTACGTTTCCTTGAAGAACGCCAGGTCGCCCGGACGCGGGTTCAGCCGGTGCACCGCGCCCGCGGCCTGCGCGCGACGGAAGATGCCCGTCACCGCGTTCTCTCCCGCGAGGAAGCCGTGCGCCACCAGGTCGATGCCGGCCTGCAGGTACGCCAGCCGCACCAGCCCCGAACAGTCATTGGGCACCGAGCGGTCCAAGCGACGCGCGCCCACCAGCTGCGCCGCGCGCGCCACGATGCCGCGCGCCAGCTTCGACGGCGGCGGCAGCAGCTCGTCCCAGAAGCCGCCCGGCCCCTGCGTGGGCCCGGTGAAGAGCGCCGCGGCCTCCAGCGCCGCCGCGATGACACCCGCCTCCTCCGGCGCCGGGTGCGGATCCGCCTCCAGCAGCGCCGCCAGTCCCGCGCTGCCCTCCGGCATCACGAAGGCCAGCGGCGGAGGCGCTTCCGCCTTCACGCCCAGTGCCCCGGCCGCCCCTACCGACGCGACGCTTGGGGCATCAACGGAGGGCCGCGCGACGGGCGCGACCGGAAGTTCCACCGCCATGCGAGGCGCGGCGTCCGGGACGTGCGCACAACCCACCAGGCAGCCCAGCGACATCAGGGTGACGAGCGACGAACGGCGCAGCAGCAACAAGTCCTCCGGGGGTGAACGCGGGCGCATTCAACCCCGGAATCGTTTTACGTCAAACAGCGATCATCCCTCCCAGGTCGCGAGCAGGTCGCGCACCCGCGCGTACTTCTGGAGCAGGGCTGCGCGGTGGGCGCTGAGCACCACCATGAATCCCACCACGAGCAGTCCCAGCATCGACAGGAACAGCGCGCCGATGCGGTGGTCGCGCATGCCGAAGCGCACCAGGTTGGCGGCCACCGCCGTCACCAGGAACGCCGAGCCCAGGTACACATAGGAGCGGATCCGCAGCGCGATGCCCGCCCCCACGCCCACCAGGCAGAGGAACACGCACAGGAGCATCGCCTCGCCGTCGTTGAAGAGCAGCGGCTTCCACGCGCCCGCCACGTAGATGCCCGTCACCGCCAGGGCGCGCAGCTGCGCGTAGGCGTCCTGGGACAGGGACTTGCGGAAGACGCGCAGGAGCAGGAGCAGGGAGAGGCCCGCGGGGATGACGTAGTACTGCGGCTCGCCGGAGCCGGTGCCCAGCCACACGAGGTACAGCGCCGTGTTGAAGGCGGCGACGGACATCGTCGACGCGGCGCCCCGCTGCTTCGTGAACGCCCCGAGCGCCGCGAAGTGCGCCGCGTAGCCCACGAGCAGCGCCACCGCGATGAACGGCTGGCTCCACGGCACCGTCAACAGGCCCGCCAGAGGGAAGAGCCACGCGCCCACCACGGCGGGACGGCGGAAGGCCTTGAGGCCCGAGCCCTCGCGCCGCACGAAGAGGTACAGGCCGATGAAGACCGCGCCGCCCATGATGGACACCAGGCTGTCCGCGGCGTCGGGCCTCGCGTTCAGGCCGATGAAGCGCACGCAGAAGTAGCCCATCGCCACCGCCGCCTGCGCGAGCCACGCCGCGCCTTCGTCCTCCTCGCGTGCCGCGTGGCGAACCAGGGCGAACAGCAGGAACACCAGCCCGCCGCACGCCACCCACGCCTCGCGCGCCGCGCCGCCCGGCATGCGCACCGACAGCACCGCGAACAGGACCTCCGTGAGGGCGATGATGGAGAACGCCCGCCCCATGCGCCCGCGCACCGCCTTGCCCGCCACCGACAGCACCAGCGTGGCGAGCAGCGCCGTCGCGGCGCCGAAGTACGGGAGGAGGAACTGCGCGCCCCGGCCCGTGGAGTGCGTCGCGCCGTAGTGCACGAGGAAGGCGTGCACTGCGAAGAGGGACGCCAGCCACCCCACCCACTCGCGGTCGCGGCGGCGCAGCACCACCACCCACGCCGTGGCCCAACCGAAGAACACGCACAGCGGCATGCCCGGGTGCTTCAGCGAACGCAGGCCCGCGAGAGACAGCAGCGCCAGCATCGCGCCACCGTTGTGCAGCGCCGCGCCCACCTCCACGCCGCGCTTGTCCAGCGCGAAGCCGACGACGGCCAGCAGCAGGCCCGTGCCCGCCACCACCGCGGGCGCCCACAGCGGGGGCACGGCGGCGACCAGCACCAGGCCCAGCAGCGCCGTGGCGGCGTTCATCATCAGGCGCTCGCGCGTCACCATCAGCGTCAGCGACGCGGCGCCCGCGACCAGCGCCACGGACAGGGGCAGCTCGCCCGGGCCCGCGTCCAACAGCCGCAGGCCCACGAGCAGCGCCACGGTGCCAGCGCCGCCGGCCCACAGCGGCTCGCTCCAGGTGCCCTCGATGCCGGGCGTCAGGCGCGCGGTGACGTTCGTCAGCGTGCGCTGCACGGCGCCGGACTGGCACAGCGCGGACAGCAGCGCGGAGGCCAGGCCCACCAGTGCGACGAGCACGGCGCCTTCCGGACGCCACATCCCCACCGGGAAGGCCTCCGTCTGGCCCAGCGGCGCGAGCGCGAACACCGCCACCGCCGCCGTGAGCAGCCAGCGCTGCGACAGCAGGAACGCGGACACCAGCACCACCGCGCCCAGCACGGCCAGCGCGCCAGGAGTCGGCGACATCAGCGTGGACATCGCCGCGATCGCCAGGGCCGAAGCCGTGGCGCAGGTGCGCAGCGCCGCGTCACGCGGGCCGCGGAAGAAGGCGGCCAGGGCCTGAGGTGCGTGGTGATCCGCCAGCGCCAGGGCCAGCAACAGGCCGGTGGCCCAGGGCCGCGCCGCCGGGATGAACATCAGGATTCCGGACGCGGCGATGACTCGGACGGAAGGCAGCGGGCCCGTCATGGGCACCAGCGCGATGGCGCAGAAGAGGGCCGTGCGCTGGCTCAGCTCCTGTTCCGGGACCAGCAGCGCCAGTCCACCCAGGCACGCGAGCGCCACCTGCATGCTCGTCGACAGCGCGTGGCGTGGGCCCTCCTCCCGCGAGCGCAGGAGCAGCGAGGCGGCGGCCGGCACGTGCTCCACGACGCGCACCACCAGCAGCGGGAACAGCGGCAGCAGCGCGGTCCACCCGAAGGGAGGGTGCCAGGCCATCAGGGTCACCACGCCGTAGGGCACCATCAGCGCCGCGGCGAAGGGCCGGTGCAGCGAGCGCGTCCACAGCAGCGGCAGCAGCGCCGGACCGATGAGCGCCAGCTGCGTGGCGCCGCGAATCTCCGACAGCGCGTGCCCGTCCCACGACAGAGAGGCGTCCGCCAGCACCACCATCGCACCCAGCGTGGCGACGATGCGGAAGGACTCGCCACCCGCGGCGATGCGGCGCACCGCGGGCACGTCCTCCAGGAGGGCCAGGACGCTGAGGAACGTGGCGAGCCCCAAGAGGGCCAGCGGGCCGGACGTGTGCAGCGCGAAGACGGCCTCGATGGAGCCCAGCATCAGGCCCAGCGTCACGGGCAGCGCGCGGGCGGTGAAGAGCGCCGCCAGCGCCGCGCCCATCAGGAACAGGGTCTGGTCGCTGGAGCGGGCCAGGGCCACCGGCAACAGCGGCAGGATGAGCGCGAGGATGCCCGCGGTGGTGGTGCTCGCGCTCTTGCCCTTGCGCGCGGCGACGATGGAGCCCACGAGCGATCCGGTGACGAGCAGCACCAGCGACAGCCCCGGCGACAGCCCCCACACCGCGTAGACGTGCGGCACGTCCGGCAGGAGCGCGAAGCCCACGAGCACGACCGCGAACGGCCGCACACCGGGGAAGCTGCGGGAGGCGACCGCCACCGTCGCGGCGGCGGTGACGAGCACGGGGCCCATGAAGGTCATGCTGACCAGCCCCCACGGCACCGCGAGCCCCGCGTACAGGAGGCCCGGCACGCCGAAGCGCTTGAGCAGGCCGCCGCGCTCGCCCAGGAGCACCAGCACCAGCGAGCCGCCCACCATCGCCGCGACCAGCGCCTGCGTGGAGTGGGCCGCTGCGAGCTTCGGCAGGATGGCGCCCGCGAGGAGGGCGCCGTAGGCCAGGTAGTTCTCGTCGCGCAGCCGGTACGCGGCCAGCAGGACGCCCGCGGCCCCCAGGGTCATGCCCACGACGGGCGCGGCGACGGAAGACGTGCCGAGCGCGAGGGCGAACCCGCACGTCGCGATGACGCCGGACACGGCGGAGATGAAGCGCCGCGTGCGCTCGTCCGTGAGCCGCCACGTGAGGCCCGCCAGGCCCAGGGCGATGACGCCGGACACGACGGCCGCGGGGTCCACGCCGTAGACGCGGAAGGCGCTGAAGGGCAGCAGGCCGAAGAGCACCGAGCCCACGGCGGACAGCGGGAAGCGCTTGAACAGCAGGCCCGCGCCCAGGGACATCACGGCCAGGGCGAGCGTGGCGAAGAAGGAGGGCCGCGAGTCGGGCCCCAGGTGGGAGTAGATGACGAACGCGGGCGCGGCCCAGGTGGTGCAGCGCAGCAGCACGTCCGCGAGCCCCAGGGAGCGAGCGTCACCGGTGCGCTCGCCGCGCTTCTGGGCGAAGAACGCGAGCACCAGGCCCGCGAGCACGAACGGGACGGCCGTCAGCGCGCCGTACTGGATGGGCAGCGGCGCGGAGGGCGGGTAGCCCATGCGCGTCTTGATGGCATTGATGAGGAGCGTGAGCGCGTGCGGGATCAACTGCGCGCTGGACGCATAGCTGAAGTAGGCGCCGGCGTACGCCGGGTAGAGCCACGGCAAGCGGTTCAGGGGGCCGCGCGACAGCGACACGAGCGTGCCGGTGAAGATGGCGGCGGTGAAGAAGAAGGCGGGCCTGGTGCCGACGATGGCGCCAGCGAGGCAGGCCACCTGGAGCGCGATGGTGGCGACCGCGAGCGGATCCGCGGCGCGCTTCTCATCCAGCGTGCGGAAGCGCAGGCAGGTGGCGAGCAGGAACGCCGCGAAGGGCGCGTAGGTGCCAGGAGGAACGGAGGTCCCGGCGGCGCCCAGGGCCAGGTGCAACCGGATGGCGAACATCGCGGTGAGGAACAGGGGCGCGGCGAGCGCGAAGGTGAGCGCCCCCCCCTTTCGAGGGGTCTCGGTGGCCTTGCTCGACAGCAGGAAGAAGAGGATGCACGGCAGGGTGTTGAGCCACACCGCCGGGACGCCCACGCGCGCGGCCACGGGGGCCAGGCCCATGATGAGCGTGACGCCAACGAGGCCCAACTGGATGAACGGGCGCGAGGGCGCGTCGAAGGAGTCCACGGGCTTGCGGGCGAGCCACGCGGCGACGCCGGACCAGACGAAGAGGAGCGGCACGAGCAGCAAGGGACGCACGCCGTCGAGATGCAGCGCTTCACCAAAGCCCAGGGGCCCCAGCGCGACGCCGCCCAGCGGGGCCACGGCGGTTCCGATGAGGCCGAGGATGTGGCCCGGCTTGCGCAGGGACTCGCGGCGGGCGAGGTAGCCGCCCCACACGGAGAAGCCGACGGAGTAGCCCACGGTCATGAGGAAGACGGTGAGCGAGCGGGTGACGGACGTCATCCCGTCCCAGGACTCGAAGACGAAGTAGAGCGTGCCGGAGAGGATGAGGAACGCGCCGATGAACCACGCGATGCTCTCGTAGAGGAACGGCCGCCACACGCGGCTCCACGTCGAGGTCTGCTCGACGATGCGGGCGGTGCGGCTGTTCGGAGCGGGAGGCTCCACGAACGGTTCGCCCGGATTCGGAGGCAGCTGGCGAGCAGTCCGCTGTTCGTTGACGGCCCGCGCACGGGACTCAGCGGAGACACGGCCCGCGTTCAACCGGCGAGCCGCGGAGCCATCCGACAGGGAGGCGATGCCCAGGCACGCGATGAGGTCGAGCGAGTTGAAGTGGAAGGAAGCGCCCGTGGAACCAGGAGTCGCGGAGGCGGCGGCGGAAGCGTTCTCGGAGGCAACGGCGTCGGAGGCATTCGCGGCGTCGGTGACAGCGACGTGAGCGTCCGGAGCGACAGCGTTGGAAGCGGCGGAGGCAGCGTCGCTCGCGACGGCGGAATGAGCGACAGCAGCGTGAGCGGCGGAATCGCTCGTGACGGAGGCATCGAAGCCAGCGGAGTGAGCAACGGAGGCGGAGACATCCGCGGCGACCTGCTCGACGGAAGCGACATCGGCGGCCGCATCCACGGCGGGAAGCGTCACGGGCCCGAGGGCGACGGCGCCCTCCCCCATCGTCGGAGGCGCTACGGCCTCGTTGCGAAGCTCGACGGGCGCGGACGGCAGCGCGTCGATGGGCGTCTCGGTGAGGACGGAGAGGAGGACGCGGGCCTGGCGCTCGTAGCGCTCGGTGAGTCGGCGGGCGACGTTGGGCGGCACGTCGTGGACGTCCCAGCGGCGCACCTCGTCCAGGAGGAAGTGGACATGCGCGAGCTCGGCCTCGATGGCGGAGCGGGCGCGGGCGGCGAGACGATTGCCACAGACGACGCACTGGGACGCGCTTCCCAGGCGTTCTTGTCGGCAGGCAGGACAGTACATGGAACTTCCCCCTCTACAACGACCGTGCCACGGAGAATGCCCTGGAATGGCGCGGGATTGAAATCCACCGAGGTGCGTCGGGCGCGTGGCGGTTGTGCAGGGCGCTGCACACGTGCACACCCGGCGCGGCTGGCCGGAGGGCGTGAGTCATGGGACCGTGGAGGTCATGAGCACGGAACTGACGTTGAGGCCCATCGAGGCCCGGGACGACGCGGCGATGGCGGCGGTCATCCGCGCGGTGATGCCGGAGTTCGGAGCGGACGGTCCGGGGTTCGCGATCCACGACCCGGAGGTGAACGCGATGACCGCGGCCTACAGCCGGCCCCGGCACGTGTATTTCGTGGTGGAGCATGGGGGCCAGGTGGTGGGAGGCGCGGGCATCGCGCCGCTGGACGGAGGAGCACCGGACGTCTGCGAGCTGCGCAAGATGTACTTCCTGCCCACGGCCCGGGGCCACGGCATGGGTGAGCGCCTGCTGAGACACTGTCTGGAGTTCGCGCGAAGCGCCGGCTTCAAGCAGTGCTACCTGGAGACGCTCGCGGGCATGGATCAAGCCCAGAAGCTCTACCGCAAGGTCGGCTTCGAACCGCTCTGCGCCCCCATGGGCCGCACCGGCCACTTCGGCTGCGACCGCTGGTACGCGATGAACCTGACCCCGCCCGCCTGACCGCCCACCAGCCCGGCAAGTATGCCCGGCCAGTCACGTCCTCCGGACCCAACTTCCCAGGTCAGGAGGCCCGCATGGCGGTCAAGAAGCAGTCCCGGTCCACGACGACGACAGGTCCACGGCGGGCGCCGCGCTCCCAGAGCGCCCGCACCGTGCACGCGGCTCCGTCAGACACGGACAAGCTCCCCTTCGACACCGAAGAGGTCCTCCGCCGCGTGCGCCACGAGGTCCGCTCCTTCGCGGATGCCGCCATGTTCGAGCTCGCCGCCAAAGGCCATGGCTCCCTCTTCGAACAGCTCATCGCGTGCATCCTCTCCATCCGCACGCTCGATGAAGTCAGCCTCCCCGCGTCCCTCCGGCTCCTCGGCCGAGCGCACACGCCCGAAGCCCTCGCGCGCCTCACCCCCGCGGAGATCGACGCCCTCATCCGCCCCGTCACCTTCCACGAAGGCAAGGCCCACCAGGTCCACGCCATCGCCGTGCGCACGCGTGACGAGTTCAACGGTCAGCTCCCCGCGGATCCGGACGTGCTCCAGTCGTTCAAGGGCGTGGGCCCCAAGTGCGCGCACCTGGCGCTCGGCATCGCCTGCGGCCACGAGGTCATCAGCGTGGACATCCATGTCCACCGCGTCACCAATCGCTGGGGCTACGTGAAGGCCTCCACTCCGGAGCGCACCCTCGCCGCGCTCGAAGCCGTGCTCCCCCGTCCCTACTGGGTGGAGCTCAACCGGCTCCTCGTCCCCTTCGGCAAGCACGTGTGCACCGGCACCCGCCCGAAGTGCTCCACCTGCCCCGTGCTCCCCTACTGCCGGCAGGAGGGCGTCACCTCCCACCGCTGACGACTACCGGTCGTGCCCCGCCCACTGCGTGGCCCGCCTCGCGAACCTCCGCCACGGGTTCGTCCGGCCGCCGTTCTCCAGGGAAATCTCCTTCGAGTGCCGCACGTCCTTCTCCCAGCACGCCTCCAGCTTCGCGGCGATCTCCCGGTCCTCGAACACCAGCGAGCCCTCGCTCAACTTGTTGAGCGACAGCGAATCCAGGTTCGTGGAGCCCACGACGCACAGCCAGTCATCCACCAGCATCGTCTTCGAATGCAGCATCGCCGGCTGGTACTCCCAGATGCGCACCCCCGCCGCCAAGAGCCGCTCATACGTCGACCGCTGCGACGCTCGCACCACCGGCACGTCGTGGTTCGGTCCCGGCCCCATCACCCGCACGTCCACGCCCTGCCGGACCTTCACCTCCAGTTGCTCCAGGATGTCGTTGGGCGGCGTGAAGTACGCGTTGGCGATCCACAGCCGCTTCGTCGCCGCGGCCACCACCAGCCGCACCATCCGCTCCGCCTCGGTGATGCCCAGCCGCCCGGCGCTGTCGATGAACGCCGCGCACCCGCCTCCGTCCGCCTTCAGCTCCGGGAAGCACTCGCGCGGCAGGAACCCTCCGCCCGACTCAATCCAGTGCTTGGAGAACGTCACCTGGATGCGCCGCACCTCCGGTCCCTCCACGCGGATGTGCGTGTCGCGCCAGTTGTCCGGCTTGAGGCCGTCCCCCTCCCACACCTTCCAGATGCCGAAGCCGCCCGTGTACGCGATGCGCCCGTCCACCACGACGATCTTCTGGTGCGACCGGCTCAACAGCCGCCCCAGCACCTTGCCCGCCAGCAGCCGGTAGTAGTGCACCTCCACGCCCGCGTCCGTCAGGCGCTTTTCAATCTGCTGATCGAAGTCCTTGTCCCCGGTCGTCTCCTCACTGCCCACCGGATCCACCACCACGCGGCACTGCACGCCCGCGTGCGAGCGCTCAATCAGCGCCTCCACGAACCGGTCCGACAGCTCGCACGGCCGCCAGATGTAGACGAGCATGTGCACGCTGTGCTTCGCCGCGCGGATGTCCTCCAACATCCGGTCGAAGACCTGGCTGTTCTCCAGCAGGTGCATCCGGTGCCCCGGTGTCAGCCCCACGCCCGTGGCCTGGTAGAGCGCGAACGAGAAGCCCTCGGGTCCGGGTGGTAGCTCGAACGGACCCTGCATCTCGTGCTTGCGCGTCTCGTCGCCGCCGTCGAACCCATGCGCCCCCGGCTGGGGCAGCAACTCGTCCGTAAGCTCGCTCATGGTCCCAGCAACGTAGGGACGCCTGCCCTCCCCCGGGAGTCACCGCCCACCTCCCGCTCCGGCCGGTGAACAGGACCCCATTCCATCGTTGCCGGAGCCTTTTACCGTGGCGACACTGGCCTTCTTTCCGTTCCCTCGCCTGGAGAGTCCGCATGCTCGACGCCCCATCTCGCCCCTCCGCCCGGGAGCTCCTGTCCCTGCCCAGCCTCGCCCCGCTGGTCCCCATGCTGTACGTCGCCTGGACGGACGGCGAGCTGACGGGCGACGAGCTTCGCGCCCTGGGCGCCGCCGCCCGTTCCCAGCCCTGGCTGGACCTCAAGTCCAGCTCCATCCTGGCCCTCTGGGTGGATCCGCTGCGTCCGCCCCCGCCCCGCGAGCTGGCCCTCGTGCGCGAGCACATCCGCGCCACCGCGGAGAAGCTGGCCACCAGCCAACAGCAGAACCTGGCGGAGCTGGGCGTGCAGCTGGCCCAGGCGCTCGCGGGCGAAGCGCCCCTGAACATCCCGCCCGCGGAGCTGGCCAAGGCCCTCGCCTCCATCGAGGCCACCCTGGGCGTGGACGGCAAGGAGGCGGTGCGCTCGCTGGTGCCCAAGGCGTCCCGCGTCCCGAAGGCGGAGCCCCGCTCGCACGCGGCGTCCTTCGACCCCGTGGCGATGACGGCCGTGCTGGAGCGCACCTATTCGGACGTGCGCCAGCGGGTGCGCGGTTGGCTGGAGGACGCGGACTTCCGCTACAAGGAAGGGCTCACCACCACCGCCTACCGCGACCAGGTCTTCGACTGGCTCAAGCACCTGGCCAATGACGGGCTGGGACAGCTCGCCTTCCCCAAGGGCCGCGAGGGCGGCGGGGACCTGGGCGCGTTCATCGCCGCGTTCGAGACGATGGCCTTCTTCGACCTGAGCCTCGTCATCAAGGCGGGGGTGCACTTCGGCCTGTTCGGCTCCAGCATCCTGTTCCTGGGCACCAAGCGGCACCACCAGCAGTACCTACCCCGCGTCGCCTCGCTGGAGCTGCCCGGCTGCTTCGCGATGAGCGAGCTGGGCCACGGCTCCAACGTGCGCGACTGCGAGACGGTGGCCCGCTACGACGCGGCCACGGGCGAGTTCGTGCTCCACACGCCGTCGGAGACCGCGCGCAAGGAATGGATTGGCAACGCCGCCCGCCACGCGCGCATCGCCACCGTGTTCGCGCAGCTGGAGGTGGACGGCGAACGCCTGGGCGTGCACGCACTGCTCGTCCCGCTGCGCGATGAGAAGGGCAAGGTGCTGCCGGGCATCCGCATCGAGGACTGCGGCGAGAAGATGGGCCTCAACGGCGTGGACAACGGCCGGCTGTGGTTCGACCACGTGCGCGTCCCGCGTGACAACCTGCTCGACCGCTACGGACAGGTGACGGAGGCCGGCGAGTACACCTCCTCCATCACCGGCGACTCCAAGCGCTTCTTCACCATGCTGGGCGCGCTGGTGGCGGGCCGCGTGAGCGTGGCGTGCGCGTCGTTGAGCGCGGCCAAGAGCGCACTGACCATCGCCGTGCGCTACGGCGACCTGCGCCGCCAGTTCGGCCCCCAGGGCGCGCCCGAGGTCCGCCTGCTGGACCACCAGGTGCACCAGCTGCGGCTCCTGCCACTGGTGGCCAAGGCGTACGCGGTGGACTTCGCGCTGGAGTACCTGGTGGACCGCTACGTCCACCGCACGGAGGACGACGCGCGCGAAATCGAGGCGCTCGCCGCGGGCCTCAAGGCCTACGCGTCGTGGAACGCCACCGCCACCATCCAGGAGTGCCGCGAGGCGTGCGGCGGCCAGGGCTACCTCACCGCGAACCGGTTCGCGTCGCTCAAGGCGGACACGGACGTGTTCACGACGTTCGAGGGCGACAACACCGTGCTCATGCAGCTGGTCGCCAAGGGCCTGCTCACGGGCTATCGCCAGCGCTTCGAGGACGACCGCGTCTTCGCGGTGCTGCGCCTCATCGTCGACCAGGCCGCCACGGTCTTCACGGACCGAAACCCCATCGCCGGCCGTCGCACGGACACGGACCACCTGCGAGACAGCGACTTCCAGCTGCGCGCCCTGCGCTTCCGCGAGGAGGCCCTGCTCGCGTCGGTGTCCAAGCGCATCCGCAAGCGGCTCACCGCGGGCGTGGAGGCTTTTGAGGCCTTCAACCAGGTGCAGGCGCACCTCCTGGCCCTGGCGCACGCGAGCGTGGAGCGCATCGTGCTGGAGCAGTTCCTGCGCGGCGTGGCGGACGTGAAGGACGAAGCGCTCAAGCCGGTGCTGGGGCGCATGGCGGACCTCTTCGGCCTGTCCTGCCTGGAGTCCGCCAGCGGCTGGTTCCTGGAGCACGGCTGGCTCACGGCCCCCAAGGCCCAGGCCATCCGCAAGGAGCGCGTGAAGCTGTGCGAGGAATTGCGGCCGGATGCCGTGGGGCTGGTGGACGCGTTCGGGATTCCCGACACCTGCCTGGCGGCGCCCATCGGCCTGGGGCGGCTGGCGCCCGGCGGTGAACGGTTCGACGACACGGCGGCTGACAGCGCCCGTGCGGGCCCGGCAGATTCCCGCGCGTCATGAGGACCTGTGTGTCGTGGGTGATGTTGGGGCTCGTGGGGCTCACCGGTTGCGCGACGGTGTCCCCCGCGGAACGGGCCCGGCAGGTGGGCGAATCCAACAAGGAGCGCGCCCGCCTGTTCACCGAGGAGATCTACAACCAGAAGCGCCTGGAGCGCCTGCCGGAGTACATCGCGGCCGACTACGTGGACCGCTCCGAGGGCGCCCCCCAGGACCTGCGCGGCCCGGAGGTGGTGCGAACCCAGGCGGAGGCGGGGTTCACCCTCTTCCCGGACCTGAAGTTCGAGCTGCTCCACGTGATGGCGGAGGACGACTGGGTGATGGTGCGCTGGCGCGCGACGGGCACGGACACCCAGGGCCCGCCCACCGCGGACGGCAGGTCCCGCCCGCTCACGTTCCATGGGGACTCGCTGTACCGCCTGCGCGACGGCCGGCTGGTGGAGTCGTGGGACCTCACGGACCGGCTGGATCCGCTGCTCCAGCGCGGGTTCAAGATCGTCCCGCCCGAGTCCTGAGAGGTCCTGACCCGGCCACACGCCGAACGGCCACGGGTCGGGCTCGACGCCGCCGGAGTCAGGAAAAACCGGGGCGTAGCGGGATGTCTCCCCATTGACACCTACGCACCGGACCCATCAGGGTCCGGGGATGAGGATGAACGCGGGACCCATGCGGGCCGCGGACAAGGCCCGACAGAAGGCCTTCCGCACGGCCTTTCCCTCCCACGGCCAGCGGCCGTCCTGGGGCGGCAGGTTGTTGCGCCTGTTCGGATGGGGCCTGCTCCTGCTGGGTGCGTTCCTGCTGGTCGTCGTCATCGACGGCTGGCGTGCGTTCGGCAAGGTGCCGGAAGGGGCGCGGCTGGAGCGGATGACGCGCTCGCCGCAGTGGCTGGACGGAGGGTTCGAGAACCCGCAGCCCATCCTGAACAACTGGGAGCGGACGCTGTCGGACCTGTTCAGCTCCAGCGCGGAGAGCACGCCCCGGATGCCGGTGGTGGTGGACCGCATCGACCCGAAGCGCTTCGCCACGCCACCCGAGGACGGGCTGCGCGTCACCTGGATGGGGCACTCGTCCACGCTGGTGGAGGTGGACGGGCACCGCGTGCTCACCGACCCCGTGTGGGGCGAGCGCACGTCGCCGCTGGGGTGGATTGGCCCGAAGCGCTGGTTCCCCGCGCCCATCGCGCTGGACGCGCTGCCGCCCATCGACGCGGTGGTGATTTCGCACGACCACTATGACCACCTGGACTTCGCCACCATCGAGGCGATGAAGGACTGGGACACCACGTTCGTGGTGCCGCTGGGCGTGGGCGAGCACCTGGAATACTGGGGCGTGCCGGCCCACCGCATCGTGGAGCTGGACTGGTGGGAGCGCACGAAGGTGAAGGGGCTGGACATCGTGTGCACGCCCGCGCGGCATGCGTCGGGCCGGTTCCTCCAGCAGAACAAGACGCTGTGGGCGGGCTGGGCGCTGGTGGGGCCCAAGCACCGCGTCTACTACTCCGGTGACACGGGCCTGTTCCCCGCGATGGAGGAGATTGGCGCGAAGCTGGGGCCGTTCGATTTGACGATGATTGAAACGGGTCAGTACGGCGCGGGCTGGCCGGACTGGCACCTGGGGCCGGAGCAGGCGGTGCTGGCCCACCGGCTGGTGCAGGGCCGGTTGCTGCTGCCGGTGCACTGGGGGCTGGTGACGCTGGCGTACCACGGCTGGACGGAGCCGATTGAGCGCTCGCTCGTCGCCGCGAAGCACGACGGCGTGGGCATCACCGCGCCCCGGCCCGGGCAGGACTTCCTCGCGCTGGCGCCGCCGCCCGTGGAGCGCTGGTGGCCCGACCGTCCGTGGAAGACGGCGGAGGAAGCGCCCATCGTGGCCAGCCAGATTCCGCCCAAGCTGCGGGAAGGGCACCCGGCGCTGCCGTTGCTGCCTGTGCCCGCGGCCGTGAGTCCGCAGGGGACGAAGTCGAACGCACCGTCCACCGGGAATGCGTCGGCCACGAATCCGCAGGCCGCGAACCCGACGACCGCGAAGCCACAATCCGCGGCACCGAGCGCGAATCCTCCCGCGGCTCCGCAGGGCACGGGCCCGACCGCCACGACGCCGCAAGCCGTCCCGCAGGGCACGAGCCCGACCGCCGCGACTCCGCCAACCGCGACGCCTCCGTCGCCGGCTCCGCAAGGCGCTGGGACGACGCCCGCCGTCCCAGCGGCCGTGGCCACTCCCGTCGCCAGTCCACCGGGTGCGGGAGCCGCGATCGCGACCCCGCATGAGTGACACGCGGCACGGCCCCGATTCGCAGCCCCATGCGTGACGCACGGCGGACCACGCTGCACGCGGCCTTCAAGGCCACGGGCTACGTCGTGCGCCCGCATCCTCTCGTCGGCGGCCGCAAGCACGTGCTGCGCGTGGATGCCTTGCATCCAGACCTCGACGCCGCGCTCGCTGCTCACGGCTTCACCACCTGGGCCTTCCTCACCGCGTGGAACCCGCGCGCGCACTCGCGCCCGCTCCGCACCAACGCGCGCCTCCAGCGACGACTGCTCACGCTGCTTGAAGCCCAAGGCCACCCAAGCGTATCCGCCGTGGGCGTGGCGGAGGACCGCCGCTGGTTCGAGGAGAGCCTCTTCGTCCCCGGCCTGTCCCGCGACGAAGCCCTGCGCATGGGCCACCTGTTCGACCAGGAAGCCGTGCTCTGGGGTGCCGTGGGCGGCGCCGCGGAGCTGGTGATGTGCCGGGAGCCCGCGCGCTCCTGAGCCCGGTGTCGGCCACGTCACATCCGCTGGGACGACACGCATTCGGAACCCGGCCCTCACGTCCGCGCCACGAGACGATGCCAGGGTCCCCTGCCTCGCCGGGCCCACCCCGCCCCAGGAGCCGTCTCAATGCAGCCCTCCGTCCCCCGCACGCGTGATGTCGCGCGTCCCAGCGTCTTCCTCCTCGCCGGAGCCTTCGTCACCGGCCTGCTGCTCGCCTTCCACGGCGGCTGCGGCAACAACGAGTGCACCAACGCCTTCGACTGCCAGGAGCAGAACCCCGCGCCGGCAGGCCAGGGCTGGACCTGCGAGGACCACGTCTGCAAGGCCGTCACCTTCCCGCCCCCGGCCAACACCGACGCGGGCACCGGCACGGACGACGGCGGCACCACCGTCGCCGTGAAGATCATCGCCTTCAACGACTTCCACGGGCAGCTGGAGCCCGCGGCCGGCAGCGGCGGACAGATTGCCCAGGCGCTCCTGGCGGACGGCGGCGTGGACACCGACAGCCGCGTGAACGCGGGCGGCGCCGTGTACCTCGGCCGCTACATCGCGGACCTGCGCGCGAAGAACCCGAACTCCGTCGTGGTGTCCGCCGGTGACCTCATCGGCGCCACGCCGCTGCTCTCCGCGCTCTTCCACGACGAGCCCACCATCGAGGCCATGAACGACATCGGCCTGGACATCAGCGCCGTGGGCAACCACGAGTTCGACGAGGGCGGCACGGAGCTCCTGCGCATGCAGTCCGGCGGCTGCCACCCGACGGACGGCTGCCAGGACGGCACCGGCTTCTCCGGCGCGAAGTTCAAGTTCCTCGCGGCCAACGTCGCCACCGGCGCCAACAGCACCCTGCTCCCGCGCTACGACGTGCGCACCTTCGAGGGCGTGAAGCTGGCCTTCATCGGCATGACCCTGGAGGGAACGCCGAACATCGTCACCCCCACGGGCATCCGCGGCCTGGAGTTCAAGGACGAGGTGGAGACCGTCAACGCGCTCGTCCCGGAGCTGAAGGCGCAGGGCGTGAACGCCATGGTCGTCATCGTGCACGAGGGCGGCACGCCCGGAATCAGCTCGCTCTACAACGAGTGCAAGGGCATCACCGGCCCCATCGTGGAGATCGCATCGAAGCTGGACCCGGCCGTGAGCGTCATCGTCAGCGGCCACACCCACCAGGCCTACAACTGCACGCTGAGCGGCAAGCTCGTCACCAGCGCCGCGTCGGTGGGCCGGCTCGTCACGGACATCGACCTGACGCTGGACGCGGCCACGGGCCAGGTCGTGAAGGCCCAGGCCCAGAACGTCATCGTCACCCGCACCGTGACGCCCGACCCGGAGGTCGCCGAGCTCATCACCCGCTACAGGGGCCTCACCACGTCGCTGGAGAACCGCGTCATCGGCTACATCGACCAGACGCTCACGCGCGCCAACATCCAGCTGGACCCCACCGGCCAGTCCACCATGGGCTTCGTCATCGCGGACGCGCAGCTGGAGGCCACGAAGGGCGCGAACGTGGGCGGCGCCCAGCTTGCCTTCATGAACCCGGGGGGCGTGCGCGCGGACCTGGTGCGCGACCCGGCTGAACCCAACGACAAGGGCGCCGTCACCTACGGCGAGGCCTTCACCGTGCAGCCCTTCGGCAACAGCCTGGTCACCCTGACGCTGACGGGCGCGCAGATCGAGCGCCTGCTGGAGCAGCAGTGGCCCAACGCCACCACCACCCGCATCCTCCATCCGTCCGGGGGCTTCACGTACGCGTTCAGCGCATCCGCGCCCGTGGGCTCCAAGGTGGATCCCGCCAGCCTCCAGCTCAACGGCGTGGCCATCGACCCGGCCGCCAGCTACCGCGTCACCGTGAACAGCTTCCTCGCCCCCGGCGGCGACGGCTTCACCGTCCTCGCGGAGGGCACGAACCCGCTGGGCGGCGCGGTGGACGCGGACGCGCTGGAGGCCTACCTCAGCGCGAAGAGCTCGGAGGCCGCGCCGCTCCCGGCCCCGGCGCTCGACCGCATCACGCGGCTGCCGTAGCCGTCACTGGGGGCCCGAGCCGCCCGTCGCGGGGCTCGATTCGCTGGGCAGGGAGGTCCTGGGGATGGGCAGCAAGGAGGGGTTGATGTCGATGACCCGCTCCCTCGTCACGCGCTGGGCCAGCTCGTCGAAGTCCAGCTCCAGGAACTTCCCGGAGCCCTCCTCCGGAAGCGCGAAGCGGACCCGCCAGTAGTTGGGGCGGATCCGCACCGCCTCGCCGCTCTCCGCCAGCACCATGCCGGTCTGCCGGGCGTATTCCGCGCCCGCGTCGACGACATTGCGCTCCCCCAGTTCCTCCTGGACCGGCTGGGAGCTGGGGGGCACGGGCAGGCGGCCCGTGGGGCCGGTGGCACAACCCACACCCGCCAGGAAGGCAGGCAACAGAGCGGCGGCGAGGAGGCGGGGCAGCATGTCCAGACGTTGGACACGCACCCGTCAAGCTGCACCGTGGGGCGGCTTGCGAAACCGCCACCCTTCGAATGCCTGCCCGGAGCAGCGGCACGGGGCCTGCTCCTCCGGTCCCCGCTGGAATGGAAGCTACTTGGGCGCCGGCACGCCCGAGGCGCGCTCCACGACCTCGTCGATGAGGCCGTACTGCCGGGCCTCCTCGGCGCTCATGAAGTAGTCGCGCTCGGTGTCCTTCTCGATGCGCTCGATGGTGTGGCCCGTGTGCTTCACGAACAGGCCGTTGAGGTACGTGCGCAGCCGGAGGATCTCCTTCGCCTGGATGTCGATGTCCGTCGCCTGGCCCTGCGCGCCACCCAGCGGCTGGTGGATCATGATGCGGCTGTTGGGCAGGGCGTAGCGCTTGCCCTTGGAGCCCGCCAGCAAGAGCAGCGCGCCCGCGGAGGCCGCCTGGCCCACGCAGATGGTGGACACAGGGCACTTGACGTACTGCATCGTGTCGTACATCGCGAGCGCCGCCGTGACGGAGCCACCGGGCGAGTTGATGTAGAGGTTGATGCCCTTGTCCGGGTCCTCGGACTCCAGGAACAGCAGCTGGGCGACGATGAGGTTGGCCACATCGTCGTTGATGGGCGTGCCCAGGAGGATGATGCGGTCCTTGAGCAGACGGCTGTAGAGGTCGTACGCCCGCTCGCCGCGGTGCGTGGTCTCAATGACGAAGGGGACGTTCATGGCCCCCGTACCCTAATCGTCCCCCCGCGCGCGCGCTCCCCCCTTCTTGCTGGAGCGTGCGCTGTCCCACGCTTGCCCCTCTCCAGGCCGGTCTGGACCCCGGGCGGCCCGGAGATTGAAGAGGGCCGTCCGCTCATGGCAAAGGGTGCGCCGAAAAACGGTTCCCGAGGGGGATGCATGCAGAGGATGAGCTGGCTGTGGGTATTGCTGGGGGGCGCCCTGACGTGGGGGGCGGGCTGTGGCGAGGGCGACCCGAAGCCGTCTCCCGAGGAGCCCCCCGTCCAACGGGCGGGACCCGCGTTCCTCGTGAAGGACGCCGCTGGAGGCAAGCCGTCGCTGTTCGACTTCGAGCCCTACAACAGCAAGACGTTGGCCATCGACGTGGCGGGGACGCTCTACTTCCAGCGCACCCCCATCTCCCATTCGAACAACCAGCTGTGGCGCAGCGACGGAACCCGGGAGGGGACTCGCATGGTGCAGGGCCCCTGGTGGAACCATCCCGCCATGGCGCCCGAGCGGCTCACCTCGCTCAACGGCCACCTGCTCTACGCGGCCCGCGTCAGCACCGAGGACGGCGCACCGTACCGGCTCTGGCGCCATGACCCCGCCACCGAGACCGCGGAGGATCTGACGCCCTACCAGGACCTTCCGAAGGGCGTGCATGGCGACGCGGCCGTGGAGCTGGTGGAAGCGCAGGGCCGGGCTTTCTTCGGCGTGCAGGAAGGGGCCGAAGGGGCGCTCTGGGTGACGGATGGAACCCGGAACGGAACGCTGCGGCTGCGGTCGGGGCTGGGGTTGGAGCCGCCCGTGCCGCTGGCCAGCCTGGGGACCCGGGTCTTCTTCTCCGTGCGGGACGCGGAAACGCACCGCGCGCTCTGGGTGAGCGACGGCACGACGGACGGCACGGTGAAGGTCAGCGACCTGGTGCCCCCCGGAGGAAGCGTGGGCGTCATCCGGTCGGGCGCCGTCGTGGGAGACCAGTGGCTCTTCTGGATGACCGCCCACTCCCAGGCCAGCGGTGAGCTGCAGCTCTGGAAGAGCAACGGAACCCCCCAGGGCACCGTGCCCGTGAGCCCGGAGGTCATCCCCAACACCGCCTACACCTCCAATCAAACGGGGGTCGTGCTGGGGGACAGCCTCGTGTTCCCCCGGATCCGCCACCCCGAACGGGTCTGGGAGCTGTGGAAGAGCGACGGGCGGACCGTGGAGCTGGCGGCGTCCCTGGGCGCGCTCGAGCAGGGCCCCATCGGGCTCACCGTCCTGAATGACCACGTGCTGTTCTGGGCGGCGAAGGCCCGGCCCGAATACACCCTCTGGCGCACGAATGGGACGCAGGCCGGCACCCAGCCCCTGTTGACGACGCGCATGGTGGACCAGTCCCCCCTGCTCCCACTTCCCCCGCTGGTCCTGAGCCGCCCCGGAGGCCCCATCCTCTTCTCCGCCTGGGACGCGGAGGCGGGCCTGGAGCTGTGGCGCACCGATGGCACGGTCCAGAGCACGGTGCGCTACGCGGACATCGAGCCGGGGCCCGAATCCTCCTCACCGGGATGGATGGTGGTGTCCGGCGGCCACGTCTTCTTCACCGCGCGGACGCAGGCCACCGGCCGCGAGCTGTGGGCCCTGCCCATCCCCTGAAGCGCGGGGCGGACCGTGCGCCGCCCCACGTTTGACCGCGAGTCGAACGGCGTCCCCTTGTTGGGGACAGGCATCGTCCCAACACATCCCTCGCCGGCTCGCCCCCACCGTTGGGGCGAGCGGCATGTCAGGCGGGGGATGTCATGGGTTTGAAGCCGTCACCGGGAGCATGGGCCACCTTCCTTCTCACCTTGGGCGCAAGCCTCGGATGCGGGTCACCGTCCGAGCCCGAGCCCGGGCCGCCTCCAGAGGCCTCCGGGCCCCAGGAGCCCGGACCCGCCCCGGAGCAGCAGCAGCCCGGCCCCACGCCCCAGGGGGAACAGGAGCAGCCCGGCCCGGTGACGGAGGCGGAGGCGCCGCTCCCCGCCCCGCGCCTGTTGAAGGATGTCATTCCCCAGGACCCGGGCGTCCCCGCCCTGTTTCCAGGCGGCTTCGTCGAACTGGGCACGACCCAGTTCTTCACGCTGGATGACGGCATCCACGGACAGGAGCTGTGGCGGACGGATGGGACGCCGGAAGGCACGGCGATGGTGGCGGACCTGATGCCGGGGGCGCTGGGCTCGAACCCGTCCTCGCTCATCCCCATGGGGGGCCGGCTGTACTTCGTGGCCCGGACGCTGACGGACCCCAGCAACCCCGCGAAGTTCAGTGGCAGCGACCTCCATGGCCTGTGGCGCACGGACGGCACCGCGCAAGGCACCGAACAGGTGGTGGCCCTGGGCAGCTTCGCGTCCTTCATCACCGAGCACCAGGGTGTCCTCTACTTCGAGGCCCCGACCGTGGACGACTCCAGCCGCGCCCGCCTGTGGCGCAGCGACGGCACCCCCGGGGGCACCCGGGAGCTGCACGCGGGCGGCCCTGCGAAGCATGGGTCCGTGGCTCCGGCCTGGCTGGGTGACTCGCTCTTCTTCCCGGACACCGGCCAGGACGGCAACCCGGAGCTGTGGAAGACGGACGGCACGAAGGCGGGCACCGTCCGCGTCGCGCGCCTGATGCGCGGCGATGGCAGTTCCGGGCCCCAGCACCTCACCGCGCTGAACGGCAGGCTCCTGTTCTGGGCCCATGGCGAGGCGCGCAGGTTCCCCCTCCCGTGGACGTCCGACGGCACGGAAGCAGGCACCGTCCCGCTGAAGGACCTCCAGTCGGGCCTCAGCATCCACGATGAGGCCTCTCGCTTCGTCGTCGTGGGGAACACGGCCTTCTTCAGCGCCTGGGACGCCGAGGGCGGACAGGAGCTGTGGAAGACGGACGGCACGGAAGCAGGCACCGTCCGCGTCAAGGACCTGTGGCCGGGCCCCGAGGGCAGCAACCCCGGCGGCCTCACCGTGCGGGACGGACGCGTCTACTTCAGCGCGACGGCGGGTGGATACACCCAGAGGGTGTGGAGGACGGATGGAACGGAGGAGGGGACCGTGGTGCTCGCGCCCATGTCGGGTGGGGAGCCGGCGGTGCTGCGGTCATGGGCCGTGCCCCCCGACGGGTCCGGGCAGGTCATCTACAGCGACTGGGTCCAGGAGGGAGGCCACCGGGTGTGGCGCACGAACAACACCGCCTCGGGCCCGGCCCCCCTGCTTCCCGCCTCGGACACCCATGAGTTCAATCTGAAGGGCTGGGGCCTGGGCCTGCAGTACTTCACGTCCACGGACGGGACGCTGTGGGCGACGGATGGCACCCCGGAGGGAACCCGCGTGCTGCGGCGGTTCTCCGCGGTCCACGAGGACGTCTACTCCGCGAAGTTCACCCAGGCCGTGGCGGTGGACGGCGCGTTCTACTTCACCCGGCGGCAGCAGGTCCCCCTGGCGCCGGACCGGACCGGCTTCGTCACGGCGCTCTGGCGCTCGGACGGCACGCCGGAAGGAACGCGTCAGGTGAACCGCAAGGCCCCGGGGGTCTTCGAGCACGAGCCCACTTCCCTCACCCCGGTGAACGGCCATCTGCTGTTCGTGGATGAGCGCGACCGCAAGACGCTCTGGACCCTGGACGCCCGGACGGAAGAGGTCCGCCCGATGACGGACCTCCCCCATGGCGACGCGACCCTCTCGCTCACCTCCACGGGCACGCAGGCCTGGTTCGTCCGCAAGCGGTCGTCCTCCGTCCAGGAGCTGTGGCGGACGGACGGCACGCCCGAGGGCATGGTGCTCGTGGCGAGCACGCCCGGGAGCTCGCCCTACGGCTGGACCCCCTACCTGCTCACGCCAGTGGGCCAGACGCTCTACTTCGCCTCGCGCGACGCATCGGAGCTGCGCGACTCGCTGTGGAAGACGGACGGCACGCCCGAGGGCACGGTGAAGCTCAAGACCTTCGCGGGCGGCCTCGCCCGGGAGGATCTCCTGGCCATCTACCCGGTGGGCTCGCGCGTGTACTTCCGGGTCTGGGCGGGGACCCACCAGCTCTGGGTCACGGACGGCACGGCCGAAAGCAGCCACTTCGTGTCCGAGCTGCCCGGTGACGACCTGTTCGCCCCGAGCAGGGTCGAATGGGCCGCGGTGGGTGACACGCTGTTCCTCTCGCTGGGTTCCGCCAGCGGCGAGACCCCGAAGTTGTGGAAGACGGACGGGCGGACCTCGGGAGTCGTGCGCACCCTGCCCAGGATGGGCGTGACCGCGCCGCCCGTGAGCCTCACGGCGAACGGAGACCAGCTGCTGTTCTGGTGGACGGACGGCGCAGGCGGCTTCGAGCTCTGGAAGAGCGACGGCACGGAGGCCGGCACGGTGCCCGTGAAGGACCTCCACCCCGGCGCCGCGGGCAGCGTGGCCATCCCCGGGCCGCTGGTGCCGCTGGGCCCGAAGGGGCCGTGGGTGTTCGCGGCATCCAACGGCGCCACGGGCATGGAGCTGTGGCGGACGGACGGCACGGCCGCGGGCACGAAGCCGCTGGCGGACGTGCTGCCCGGCCCCATGTCCTCGTCCCCCGCGAACCTGGTGGTCGCGGGCGACAAGCTGTTCTTCTCCGCGTGGACGCCGGAGACGGGCCGCGAGCCCTGGGTGCAGCCCCTGCGCTGACTGGGAGAGGTGGACTAGAGGTTCCCGGTCATCTTCTCCGGGCGCACCCACTGGTCGAACTGCTCGGCGGTGACGAGCCCCAGCTCCACCGCCACCTCCTTCAGCGTCTTGCCCTGCTTGTGGGCCGTCTTGGCGATCTTCGCCGCGTTGTCGTAGCCGATGTGCGGGTTGAGCGCGGTGACGAGCATCAGGCTGCGCTGGAGGTTCTCCTGGAGGCGCGGGAGGTTGGGCTCGATGCCCACCGCGCAGTTCAGGCGGAAGCTGCGCATGCCATCCGCGAGCAGGCGGCAGCTCTGCAGGAAGTTCTGGATGATGAGCGGCTTGAAGACGTTGAGCTCGAAGTTGCCGGACGCGCCGCCCAGGGAGATGGCCACGTCGTTGCCCATCACCTGGGCGGACAGCATGGTGAGCGCCTCGCTCTGCGTGGGGTTCACCTTGCCCGGCATGATGGAGCTGCCCGGCTCGTTCTCCGGGATGTTGATTTCACCAATGCCCGAGCGGGGCCCCGAAGACAGCCAGCGGATGTCATTGGCCACCTTGAACAGCACCGCCGCCAGGCCCTTGAGCGCGCCGTGCCCCTGCACCAGCGCGTCGTTGGCGGCCAGCGCCTCGAACTTGTTGGGCGCGGTGACGAAGGCGTGGCCGGTGAGCTTCGCGATCTCCGCCGCCACGCGCTCGGCGTAGCCCGGGGGCGCGTTGAGGCCGGTGCCCACGGCGGTGCCGCCCAGCGCCAGCTCCAGCATGTGCGGAAGGGCCGCCTCGATGTGGCCCTTCGCGCGCTCCAGCTGCGCCACGTAGCCGCTGAACTCCTGGCCCAGGGTGAGCGGGGTCGCGTCCTGCAGGTGCGTGCGGCCAATCTTCACGATGGACTGGAAGGCCTGGGACTTCTGGGCGAGCACGTCGCGCAGGGCGACCAGTTCCGGCAGCACGTGCTTCACCACGGCCTCCACGGCGGCCACGCTCATCGCGGTGGGGAACACGTCGTTGGAGCTCTGGCCCTTGTTGACGTCGTCGTTGGGGTGGACCTTGCGCCCTTCGCCGCGCTCGCCGCCCAGCAGCTCCGAGGCGCGGTTGGCCAGCACCTCGTTGCAGTTCATGTTCGTCTGCGTGCCGCTGCCCGTCTGCCACACCAGCAGGGGGAACTCCTCGTCGTGCTGGCCGGCGAGCACTTCATCCGCGGCCTTCACGATGGCCTGGGCCTTCTCCTTGGGAAGGGAGCCGTTCTCCTGGTTCACGAGCGCGGCGGCCTTCTTCACCAGCACCAGCGCGTGCACGAGCGCCGTCGGCATGCGCTCGGAAGAGATGGCGAAGTTCTGGCGGCTGCGCTGGGTCTGCGCGCCCCAGAGCCGGTCGGCGGGGACTTCGATGGGACCAAAGGTGTCCTTCTCGATGCGAACATTCTTCGAGCTCACGGTGGACTCTCCAGGGCAGGAACGCTGTCCCGCGCGATTAACACCGCCGCGCCGCCGCGGCAGGACAGAGTGAAGGACCCGGCGTTAGTGTCACGTCGTGAGCACCCCTGGAATCATCAAGGCCCTCTTCCTGGCCCAGGAGCGCGGCACCCCCATGCGCCGGGTCCCGGAGGCCCGGGCCGTGGAGCAGCACGGCTTCGAGGGCGACCGCCACCAGCGCAGGGCAGTGGGCCACAAGCGCCAGCTCCTGCTGCTGGACGAAGCGCAGCGCACGGCGCTGGACGTGCCCGAAGGCGCGCTCAAGGAGAACGTGCTGGTGGGGGGCCTGCCGCTGGACGCGCTGCCCCCGGGACAGCGTCTGGCGCTGGGAGGCGAGGTGGTGGTGGAGCTGACCGAGCCCTGCGTGCCGTGCTGGAAGCTGGACGCCCTGCGCCCCGGCCTCTTGAAGGACAGCTGGGGCCGCAGGGGTCAGCTCGCCCGGGTGCTGAAGGCAGGCACCGTGCACGAAGGCGACACCGTGCGCCTCTTGGACGTGAACCCGGACGCCCCGCGCATCATCCGGCCCAAGCTGCCCTGAACCGTCACCTGCTCCAGAGCCTGCTCAGGTTCAGAGGCACCGCATCGAAGGGAACAGCATTCACGGTGCCGCTTCCGAGGTGTACCTCGTGCAGGCGCCACTGGCCTTCCTGGAGGCGGTGGATCTCCAATCCCTCCGCCAGCGGGTCGATGAACCACAGCCACTCCACGCCCGCGCGCGCATAGACGCGCATCTTCGGGCCCCGGTCCCACCGGTAGGTGGACGGTGACAACACCTCGCAGATCCAATCCGGAGCCAGGGAGAAGACAGGTGTGTTTGGAATGCGAGGCATCCGCTCGCGGCGCCATCCCGCGAGGTCCGGCACCAGCGCATCCCCCGTTCCCGCGAAGCGCAGCTCCGGTTCATCCAGGATGACCCAGCCACCGGGCCCATTGTTGCCCTCGTCGAACGGCCCATCCAGCCACCCTCCGAGCTTCGACGCGGCCCGCGCGTGAGGAGACGCCGGCCTGGGATTGACGACCAGCTCCCCTTCGATGATCTCCCCCACCTTCGTCGGCGGCACGTCCTCCAGGACGTCATACGACACCGACTTCCCCTTCCCGCTCCCGTTTCCATCGCCCATGCGCGCAAGGATGCCCCCTACCTCTGACATCCTCAAGCCGATGGCCGACCATGCCCGGCGCAGGGAGGCAGGAAGACAGGCCCGTGCAGTGCCGTCTGCCCTGAACCCGATGAAAACAAGCTTAGTTTGAATTATTCAAATCACGCCTGCCTGGGTGACGCCGCCCGTGACTCCGTGACACACTTTTCTCAATCGTTCTCACGGCTCCTGGGGGCGCCTGCATGTCCATGCAATGGCTGGGTTTGGCGCTGGCGGCCTGGGGGCAGCTGCCGCCGGACGGCGTCGCGCAGCTGCGGAAGGTGGACAGCGTGATGCCCCACCTGCGGCGTCTGGCCGAGGACCCCGAAGTGGTGCGCGCCCTGCGCGCCCAGAACGCGCGCCGCACGCCGCTCGCCACCATCCAGGGGCTGGACGCGGAATGGATGGCGACCCCTTCCCTCACGCCCCTCAAGCAGCGCGTGCTGGACGGCCCCTGCACGGGCGCGCTCCGCCGCCTGCGGGAGCGGCTGGGCCCGGCGATGGCGGAGGCCTTCGCCATGGATGATCAAGGCGCGCTCGTCTGCGCCAGCCGGCGCACGTCCGACTACTGGCAGGGCGACGAGGACAAGTGGCGCCTCACCTACGCCCAGGGCCGCGGTGGCCCCGCGCTGAAGGAAGCCCCCTTCTTCGACGAGTCCTCCCAGGCCTACGTCATCCAGGTGTCCCTCCCCGTCCGCGACGGCGCCCAGGTCATCGGCGCGCTCACCGTGGGCCTGTCCCTGCTCGACTTGTGACACCAGCCGTTCCCGTTCCCCACCTGGGTTCTCCTGCATGAGACTGCTGTCCGGATTGAAGTTGCGGGGCCGCCTCACGCTGTGGATCTGCCTGCTGCTCGTCGCGGCCCTCGTCCCCGCCGTCGGAGCGGGCGTCCACACCATCCGGCGCAACCTGGAGCAGCAGGTGCACGGCGTCCTCCAGGTGGAGGCGGACGGCCTGCAGGACCTCATCGAAGCCTCGCTGCACGAGCGCGAAGCGAACGCCCGCGCGTGGACCGAGGACGCCATCGTGCGCGGCGCCCTCCTCTTCGACACCTACGCCAAGAGCGACGCGGTGCTCGCCTCGCTGAACGGCCGGCACACCAGCTTCGCCGGACTGGTCCTGTTCACCCCCGACGGACGCGCCGTCTCCGTGAGCCGGCCGGAGCTGCGCCAGGCCTTCGCCGGCCGCGAACAGGAGGTGCGCGCCGCGCCCTGGTTCCAGACCGCGCTGGAGGACCGGCTGGACGCTGGCGTCCTCACGGGCGCCCTCACGAAGAAGGACCCGTTCCTCGACCGCCCCGTGATGCCCCTGGCCCTGCCCGTGCTCAGCCCCATCTCCGGCGCCAGGGTGGGCGTGCTGCTGGCCGCGTATGACTGGGGCCAGCTGGAGAAGGTGGTCGCGGGCGCGCTCCAGCGGGCCCAGGACCGGGGCCAGAAGAGCTTCACCCTGGAGGTCCTCGCCCCGAACGGTGCCAGCCTCTTCAGCGCCCGCGCCGAGGGCACGCCGAGCCTCGCGGCCCCCGTGCGGGCCGAGGTCCACAACGACGCCGCCTACCGCTTCGCCGCGAGCCAGGACTGGCGCTTCGTGGCGGCGATGGAAGCGGACGAAGCCTTCCTGCCCCTGCGGCGCTTCCTGCAGCTCAGCCTGCTCGCGGGGGCCGCGCTCCTGGGGGTGGCCGTGCTGGCCGCCTGGGCCCTGGCGCGCGGGGTGACGCGGCCCATCGCCACGCTGAGCGCGCTGGTGTCACGCGTGGTGCGCGAGGGCGACCTCACCCAGAAGGTGGAGGCCCACGGCCACCAGGACGAAGTGGGCGAGCTGGCCTCCGCCTTCTCCCGGATGATGGACCACCTGCGCGAGTCCACCACCAGCCTCCAGCAGGCCACCCGCGTCCTGGGGCAGACGGTGGGCGAGCTCACCGAGGCCACCGAGCAGCAGGAGCGAAACCTCATCCGGCAGGGCACCGCCATCCAGGAGACGCAGGTCACAGCGCGGGAAATCCAGCAGACCTCGCAGCTGGCCGCGGAGCGCTCGCAGGCGGTGCTCGCGCTGGTGGCGCGGGCGCGTGAAGCGGGCGGCTCCGGACAGACGGCGCTCGGCGCCAGCCTGGACGGCTTCGAGCAGCTGCGCGACCACGGCGCGCGCCTGGCCGAGGGCATCTCCTCCCTCAACGAGCGCACGCAGCAGATTGGCGGCATCACCCAGACGGTGAAGGACCTGGCGGACCAGTCCAACATGCTCGCGCTCAACGCGGCCATCGAAGCGGCGCGCTCCGGCGAGCACGGCAAGGGCTTTGGCGTGGTGGCGCGGGAGATCCGCAGCCTCGCGGACCAGTCCATCCAGGCCACCGGCCGGGTGCGCGACATCCTGGACGCCATCCGCGGCGGCATCCACGACACCGTGGCGCTGTCAGAAGAGGGCCAGCGCCGCTCCGAGGCGGGCCTGGCCCAGGTGCGCGAGAGCGGTCAGAGCCTGCGTGCGCTGACGGACATCATCCAGGACAACGCATCCGCGGCCCAGCAGATCGCCGCCGCCGTCATCCAGCAGAACGCCGGCATCGCGCAGATTTTCGCCGCCGTCACGGACCTGTCCCGGATGATGGATGACACCCTCCAGGCCATGCACGGCACCCAACGCATGACGCACGCCCTGCGCGGCGTGGCCGAGCGCATGGAGTCCGTGGCCGGCGTCTGGCGCGTCTAGCAGCGAACGCGCCAGCGGGACGGCCCCCCGTCAGACGCGCTTCTCCCAGCGGGGCGTGTCGTCGTCCACGGGCGTGTTCGCGACCTTGGACACCCAGTCCAGCGTCCCCTGCAGCGGGGCCCGGCCGTAGGCCTTCGCCGGGATGAACGCCCAGAGCAGCAGGTAGAGCGCCGCGCTCATCCCCGCGGACGCGAACAGCATCAGCACGAACGCCACCCGCACCAGCGAAACGTCCACGCCCAGCTCGCGCGCCAGCGCCGAGCAGACGCCCAGGAGCGCCCGCCCCTCGCCCCGGTGCATCGGCACCGTCCGCGCACGGCAGTGCGGGCAGCGCTGCGCCTCCCCGGACAGCTCCTTCGAACAGGCCCTGCAGCGTGTCGTGACGTCCATGAGGTGACCTCCCAGTCAGGCCCCCGCTTGGCACGATGGGGGTCCCATCCCTACCTACGGACCCCACCGCCCGCGATTGCGCCCGCCCCTCCAATGTCGTGATTCCGGGGGTTTCTGTCCGGCTGCGTCAGTCGATTTACAGATTTAATCCAGGCGATGTTGACAGCCTTACAGGCAGGCGGCTTCTAATTCACCAAGACTTCCCTTCCCTAGATGGGAGGGACATCTTTCAGCCCGTTGAGCCTCTTTTACAACGCATCTCGTCAGGAGCCGACATGGACGCGCGCACCTCCCAGAATCCCCCGGCCTTCGGCCCCGGCGTGACCGTGGAGGGCGCCTGGCACCCGGACTACGCGGAGGTGCTGACGCAGGAGGCCATGGCCTTCGTGGCGAAGCTGGTCCGCACTTTCGGTGAACGGCGGGAAGCACTGCTGGAGCGGCGCAAGAAGGTGGCGCAGGGCTGGCGCAAGGGTGAGCGCCCCCACTTCCTCCCGGAGACGGCGGACATCAGGAAGGGCGACTGGACCGTGTCCCCGGTGCCCGCGGACCTGCAGGACCGGCGCGTGGAGATCACCGGTCCGGTGGACCGCAAGATGATCATCAACGCGCTCAACTCCGGCGCCAGCGTGTTCATGGCGGACTTCGAGGACGCCAACAGCCCCACCTGGGACAACGTGGTGCGCGGCCAGCTGAACCTGCGCGACGCCGTGCGGAAGACCATCTCCTTCACCGCGGAGAACGGGAAGCACTACGCACTCAACGACAAGCACGCGGTCCTCTTCGTGCGCCCGCGCGGCTGGCACCTGCCGGAGCGCCACGTGCGCATCGACGGCAAGCCCATCTCCGGCTCGCTCTTCGACTTCGGCCTGTTCTTCTTCCACAACGCGCGCGAGCAGCTCAAGCGCGGCACGGGTCCCTACTTCTACCTGCCCAAGATGCAGAGCCACCTGGAGGCCCGGCTGTGGAACGACGTGTTCCACCTGGCCCAGAGCGAGCTGGACATCCCGCGCGGCACCATCAAGGCCACGGTCCTCATCGAGACGCTGCCCGCCGCGTTCGAGATGGACGAAATCCTCTACGAGCTGCGCGAGCACTCGGCCGGCCTCAACTGCGGCCGCTGGGACTACATCTTCAGCTTCATCAAGACGCTCCAGTCCGACGCGTCCGTGGTGCTGCCCGACCGCGGGCAGGTGACCATGGACAAGGGCTTCCTCAACGCCTACTCGCAGCTGCTCATCCAGACCTGCCACCGCCGGGGCGCGCACGCCATGGGCGGCATGGCCGCCTTCATCCCCATCAAGGGGGACACGGCCGCCAACGACGCGGTGATGGCCAAGGTCCGCGCGGACAAGCTGCGCGAGGCGAAGAACGGCCACGACGGCACCTGGGTGGCGCACCCCGGCCTGGTCCCCGTGGCCAGGGAGATCTTCGACGCGCAGATGCAGGGCGCCAACCAGGTGGCCAACAAGCGCGAGGACGTGCGCATCACGGAGAGCGACCTGCTCCAGCTGCCCTCCGGCACGCGCACGGAGGAGGGCCTGCGCCACAACATCCGCGTGGGCATCCAGTACACCGCCGCGTGGCTGGGCGGCCTGGGCTGCGTGCCGCTCTACAACCTGATGGAGGACGCGGCCACGGCGGAAATCTCCCGCGCCCAGGTGTGGCAGTGGATCCACCACGAGGCCACGCTGGAGGACGGCCGCAAGGTGACGCCGGAGCTGTTCCGCAAGCTGCTCGCGGAGGAGATGGCGCAGATGGGCCGCGAGGGCGCTGTCGAGCGCTACGGCCAGGCGCACATGGAGAAGTCCCGCGCCCTCTTCGAGCAGCTGTCCACCGCGCCCGCCTTCGAGGACTTCCTCACGCTGCCTGCGTACGAGGCCCTCGACCCTCAGTCCTGACGCTTTTCAACCCGCTTCAACGAAGTCTTTTCCACCCTTCACTGCAAGCCCGAGGAGTCCTGGCATGTACGACGCGACGCCGACCACTTCCGATGCCTCCCCTCACGCAAAGCTCCATGCGCAGCGCTTCGAGGGAATCAAGCGCAACTACACCGAGAAGGACGTGGAGAAGCTGCGCGGCTCCATCCGCGTGAGCTACACGCTGGCGGAGCTGGGCGCCCGCCGCCTCTGGGAGCTGCTCCACACGGAGGACTACATCAACGCGCTGGGTGCCCTCACCGGCAACCAGGCCGTGCAGATGGTGCGCGCGGGCCTCAAGGCCATCTACCTGTCCGGCTGGCAGGTCGCCGCGGACGCGAACAACGCCGGCCAGATGTACCCGGACCAGAGCCTCTACCCGGCGGACTCCGTCCCCAGCGTGGTGAAGAAGATCAACAACGCCCTGCGCCGCGCGGACCAGATCGACCACGCGGAAGGCCGCAAGGACCGCAACTGGTTCGCGCCCATCATCGCGGACGCGGAGGCCGGCTTCGGCGGTCCGCTCAATGCCTATGAGCTGATGAAGGGCATGATTGAAGCGGGCGCCGCGGGCGTGCACTTCGAGGACCAGCTGGCCAGCGAGAAGAAGTGCGGCCACATGGGCGGCAAGGTGCTGGTGCCCACCAGCCACTTCGTGCGCACGCTGACCGCGGCGCGCCTGGCGGCGGACGTGATGGGCGTGCCCACGCTGCTCGTGGCCCGCACGGACGCGGACAGCGCCAAGCTGCTGATGAGCGACGCGGACGAGTACGACCACGCCTTCATCGACAAGGCGGCGGGCCGCACGGGCGAGGGCTTCTACCGCATCAAGGGCGGCCTGGAGTGCGCCATCGCGCGCGGCCTGGCCTACGCTCCGTACGCGGACCTGGTGTGGTGCGAGACCAGCACCCCGGACCTGGCCCAGGCCAAGGCCTTCGCGGAAGGCATCCGCAAGCAGTTCCCCAACAAGATGCTCGCGTACAACTGCTCGCCGTCCTTCAACTGGAAGAAGAACCTGGACGACAGCACCATCGCGAAGTTCCAGCGTGAGCTGGGTGCCATGGGCTACAAGTTCCAGTTCGTCACCCTGGCGGGCTTCCACGCGCTGAACTTCTCCATGTACGAGCTGGCCCGTCAGTACAAGGACCGCGGCATGGCGGCCTACAGCGAGATGCAGCAGTCGGAGTTCGGCGCGGAGAAGCACGGCTACACCGCCACGCGCCACCAGCGCGAGGTGGGCACGGGCTACTTCGACCAGGTCGCCGAGGTCATCTCCGGCGGCAGCGCCAGCACCCTGGCCCTGCACGAGTCCACCGAGGCCCACCAGTTCTAGGCCCGGCGGATCATCCCGAAGCCTGAAGGCCGTGGCATTCCAGGGAAAATTCCCTGGGATTCCGCGGCCTTCGCCGTTCGCGAGGCGAAAGAGGCAACTTCCCTGGGGCTGGGGCGATAATGGAGAGAACGAACTTGAAGCCCCACAGGCACGCCTCCGGGTGTGCCGCGCAGACCGGGGCCTTTTGACGGGAGCCGCCATGAACCGCATCACGTCTCTCTCCGGTCCTCGGGTGCAGCCGGCCACGACGAACACCCCCTCCTCCGTGTCGGGCAGCCGCTTCGGCTCGCTGATGTCGGGTGCGGCCGCGCAGCCGAAGATGGGCGCGCAGGTGACGGGCGGGTCGGTGGTCGCGTCGGCGCTGGCGCAGATGGGGGCCACGCCGCACGGCTCGCTGATGGGCACGTACACCGCGGGCGCCACGCCCATGCAGGCGAACCAGACCCAGCAGCAGGCCGCGGCCTCGCAGACGGGCGCGCAGCCCAAGAGCGAGGAGCTGCAGGCCATCGAGGATCTGGCCACCATGTCCGCGGTGACCATGTCCCAGTCCATCCTGCACATGGGCGGCATGAAGCTGTCCCTGGACCGCGAGTAGTCCCCGCGCCCCAGGGCGTCCTTCACAGCATCGACTTCACGCAAAGCCTTGGGGGAGACCTCAGGGCTTTTTCTTGTCGCTGTCGTCGCTGTACTGGTCGCGGATGCCGTCGTGCCGGTGCCGCGTGTCCTTCCAGGGCTGATCCACGTCGGTGCGCTGTCCGCCGTTCTGCCCGGAGATGTCGTTGAGCTCCTCGGCGCGCCCCTCCGCGGGCACCCGGTCGCCGTGCTCTTCCGGGTCCTTCTGCTTGCTGGGGTCCAGCGGGATGCCGGCGCTCTTCTTGAGGTATTCGTCCTTGGGGTCCATGCCGTCATTCCTCCCTTGAGCCCTCAAGGTGGTGACGGAGTGCCGGACCGGGAGCGGCCGGGCGGCCAGGGGGCCCCTTCCTCAGTTGAGGTACTTCGGCCTCGCCGGGGCCGTGGCGGCAGTCGGCGGCTGGGCCTTCATCATCTCCAACCCCTGGCGGGTGAGGACGAAGCGGACGACGCCGGAGCCGCGCTCGGTCTCGATTTCGGCCTCGAAGGCGGGCCCGGCGATGCCGCCCAGGGACACGTCCTTGCGCAGGTTGTTCACGCGGCCGGAGAGCAGATCGCCGGCCACCTCGCGCGAGCCCTCGCCGCGCGTGTACAGCTCGAAGGCGGCCTCGTGCAGCGTCATGGCCAGCGCCGGGGTGAGGGGCTGGGAGCTGAAGAGCACGGAGATGAGGAGCCAGTAGGGCGTCTGTTCAGCCATCGCTGGAGTGTAACGGGTGCGGCTAGCGGGCGCGCGGCTGTCTGCGAGCGGCGATGGCCTCCGCGAGCACGCCCTGCGCCCGCCAGTGGCCATACAGGCGGCCCTGGGACGCGAGGAAGTCCAGCCGCTGCCGGGTGCGCTCATCCAGGCGCCCGGGGGCCGCGTCGCGGTAGGGCGTACCGGGCAGCGGCATGAAGGTGTGGCCGTGCACGCGGGCGCCCAGGTCGGACAGCCGCTGCATGAGGTCCAGCGTGGCGTCCACGTCCGCGGGCTCCTCGCCGGGCAGGCCCAGGATGAAGTCCACGTTGGGCACGAAGCCGCCCTCCACCGCGAGCCGCGCGGCGCGCACCACGGTCTCCACGTCGTGGCCGCGCCGGGTGGCCTGGAGGATGCGCTCGGAGCCGGACTGGCCGCCGATGATGAGGTTGTCGTTGGCCACGTAGCGCTTGAGCAGCGCCAGGGACTCCGGCGTGACGTGCTCCGGGCGCACCTCCGAGGGGAAGGTGCCGTAGTAGATGCGCCCGTCCGGAGCCATGGCCTCCGTCACGGCGGCGAGCAGCTCCTCCACGGCGGCCAGGTTCACGGTCTCGTCGGGGGTGCCGTAGGACAGGGACGTGGGGGTGATGAAGCGCAGGTCGCGCCGTCCCGCGCGGCGCAGCTCGCGGGCCCACCGGGCGATGTTGGCGACAGTGCGGTGCCGGAAGCGCGCCTTGGACATGAAGGGCGTCTGGCAGAAGCGGCAGGCGTAGATGCAGCCGCGGGTGATCTCGATGGCGCCGAACTTCACGTGCTTCGCGGCGAACGGAGGAAAGTCGTCCAGGCGCACGCCCTCGCCGTGGCCGTGCTGCACGAGCTTGCCGTCCTTGAGGTGCGCGGTGCCGTGCGTGGTGCGCGGGTCTTCCCCCTTGAGGACGCGGGCCAGGAGGGTGCGCAGGGTGTGTTCGCCCTCGCCCACGGCGACGAGGTCGAAGCCGGCCTGGAGCGTCTGGAGCGTTTCGGCGGTGGCGTGCACGCCGCCCGCGATGCAGAGGACATCGCGGCCCTCCAGCCGTTCGCGCACCCAGTTCAGCTCCTCCACGGAGGGGCCGAAGCTGGCGGAGTAGAAGGACCACGCGGCAACGACGGTGTCGCCCGCGTCCGAGCGTTCGCGCACGGTGGTCAGCAGGTCCTCGCGGTTGCGCGGGAAGTGCAGTGACACGTCCGCGAGCGCGGGGTCTGCTTCCACGGCGCCGGCGAGCACGGTGAAGGCGTACTTGCCGGGGTACTGGTAGCTCAGGACGAGCGAGACCTTGCGAGGCGTCTGCGACATGACGGCCGTGGATGATGCCACAGCGCGGTCAGAGGAAGCGGCGCTCCCACTGGCGGACCTCGGCTTCGGTGAAGTCGCCCCACTCCCCCTTGTGCGTGTAGAGCCACGGTTCCAGCACGCGGGCCAGCTCGCGGTACGCGGGCAGTGTGTCCCCGGCCTCCAGGTCCCCGGCTTCGGGGGCAGGGCCCAGGGACACCACGGCGCGGTCCGGGGACAGGGACTCGACCTGGGTCGAGGGTGAGTGCAGCCGGGAGCGCAGCCCCTCCGCCCCGCCGAGTTCGTTGAGCACCGGAGGGCCCAGGAACGTGAGCCACGCGGGGGGACGGAGCTTCGTGCCCAGGTACAGGGCGAGTCTGTTCAGCCGGTGCACCAGATCGAAGCCCGGGTGACGCCGGGTCACTTCACGCAGGCGCGGCGTGATGGCTTGGGTCCAGGCATGGACTTCGAGCGACAGGCCGGCGTGCCCCGAGTTCCACGGCAGCTCGCGCCCCAGGTCGATGGCCAGCGCGCGGATCCACTCCGGCCCGCGCTCGTCCAGGAACTCGGTGGGCAGCCGGAACTCCAGGCAGCAGGTGTTCTCAGGGTACGTGTCGTGGAAGTTGGGCGCCGTGGTGCCACGCCCTTCGTACTTGAAGCAGATGCCCGTCGCGGAGTGATACAGCTCGTGCACCTCGGCGATGCCAGAGGCAGGCCTGAGCATCCGGGCCCGAAGAACCGCTTCTCCCTCCGCATCGAGTTGTGGACTGTCCCCTGTGTAGACATCCAGGTACGCGTCGAACACGCGTGGTTCGATGGCCTTTCGATAACGCTCGAAGGCACGCCAGACCGCTGAAGCGATCTCCTCGTGAGGAGCCCGCACGTAGTAGGCAATGCTGAGCCCCTCTCGAAGCAGGACCACGTTATTGCCCTCGATATCTAGAGTCTCACGAACTCTCGGGACTTGCGTGACCATCACCTGACTCCGTAGTTGGGAGACACCGTCTTCGGGATCACGTCATGTCCCAGAAGCTGCCGGTACACGTCATCCTGCCACTGTTCCGCGTAAGGGCTCCCTTCCGGGTATTGCGACCAGACTGCGGGCTTTTCCACCTGGCACGGGAACTTGAAGTCGTAGATCCGCTGCACCTTCAGCGGGTTCCCCAAGGCGTGCAGTACCACATCCGGCGCGATGCTCCCCGTGAGCAGGTAGAACAGGCCGTCCCGCAGCCATTGCGCCACCTCGTTCGGATCCAACCACCGCGTCCGCCCGGTCTTCGCGTCTCGCAGATAGCGTGGCTCCAGGCTGAACCGGCCCGCATCCGTGGCGCCCAACGCCCGCTGCACGCACTCCAGCGCGGCCGCGTGCTTGGCCTCTCCCAGTTGCATGGCCCGGGTGACTTCCCTGCCGTTCGCGTCCACCACCTTCTCCCGGCACACCGCGGGAGAGGTTCTCCCTCCTGGCCCCAACAGCCGCTCGTTCACGTCGAAGTTCGCCTGCTTCGCGCACTCCACCAGCACCTGCTCCACGCGGGCCACCTCCGCCGCGTCCCACAGGCGCATCATCGCCGCGGCCTGACCTGCCCGCGCCGCCGCCCTGGACAGCCACGGCAGGATGGCGTCCTGCCCCACCTGGGACGCGCATGCCGGGTTGCGCAGACATCCCGCCGTCGCGGAGTCCACCGCTATCTGGGAGTAGTTCCGGGGTCTGCGCACCTCCGGGCCCGCGCACGCGGTCCACAGCAGGAGGCAGCACAGCCACCACATCCAACGGGGAGGAGTCATCCCGCGCCTCCTCGCATGGAGGCACGGACTCCTTCAACCCACCTCCCGCCCCGGGCGCACCGGAGCGGGAGGGTCCTTCATCGGCCTGTGCTTCAGCTCCGGCGACGGCGCGCCCGCGCCAGGCCCAGCAGCCCCAGCAGCGAGAACGCGGCCAGCGAACCACCGCTCGCGGAGCAGCCGCCGCGGAAGTCGGCGTCGCCCTCGCCCTTGTCCAGCGGCGCCGGCTTCACGCCCGTGCCCGCGTCCGAGCGTTCGCGCACGGTGGTCAGCAGGTCCTCGCGGTTGCGAGGGAAGTGCAGTGACACGTCCGCGAGCGCGGGGTCTGCTTCCACGGCGCCGGCGAGCACGGTGAAGGCGTACTTGCCGGGGTACTGGTAGCTCAGGACGAGCGAGACCTTGCGAGGCGTCTGCGACATGACGGCCGTGGATGATGCCACAGCGCGGTCAGAGGAAGCGGCGCTCCCATTGGCGGACCTCGGCTTCGGTGAAGTCGCCCCACTCCCCCTTGTGCGCGTAGAGCCATGGTTCCAGCACGCGGGCCAGCTCGCGGTACGCGGGCAGCGTGTCCCCGGCCTCCAGGTCCCCGGCTTCGGGGGCAGGGCCCAGAGACACCACGGCGCGGTCCGGTGACAGGGACTCGACCTGGGTTGAAGGTGAGTGCAGTCGGGAGCGCAGTCCCTCCGCGCCACCCAGTTCGTTGAGCACGGGCGGGCCCAGGAACGTGAGCCACGCGGGGGGACGGAGCTTCGTGCCCAGGTACAGGGCCAATTTGTTCAGCCGATTCAAGTCGAAGCCAGGGTGACGCCGGGTCACTTCACGCAGACGCGGCGTGAGGGTCCTGGGCCAGGTGCCCAACTCGATCGAGAGCCCCGCATGCCCCGAGTTCCAGGGCAGCTCGCGGCCTAGGTCGATGGCCAGCGCACGGATCCACTCCGGCCCGCGTTCGTCCAGGAACTCGATGGGCAGCCGGAACTCCAGAGCACAGTTACTCTCCCGATCCTCAGTCTCGAAGCCAGCCGCAGCTTTGCTCTGCCCCTGGTATTTGAAAGCGACTCCGGTCACGGAGTCGGGGCGCTCGATCAGCTCGATCAGTGCAGACTTTGCCAGCAGCCGCTGCCGGACGACGGATTCACCCTCGGAGTCCACCGGCTGCCAGTCCCCCGAGTAGTCCACGTACCAGCCGGGCTGACGCGGACTGATGGCTTGACGGTAACACTCCAGTGCTCTCAACACGGCCGAGGCCATCAAATCGTGGGGCTGCCGCATGTAGAACGCGATGCTGATCCCTTCCCGCACTAGAACCACCCACTGGTCCTCGATGTCCATGCCTTCACGAATCCTTGGGACTGACCCAGTCATTCCGTGACTCCAAAGTTGGGAGATACCAACTGGGGTGTCGTCTCACTCTTGAGCATCTGCTGGTAGATCTCGCCCTGCTCCTTTGGGGCGAAAGGGTGACCGTCAGGATAGGGGTCCCATCGAGGAATGTTGCTCACCGGGCACGGGAACTTGAAGTCGTAGACCCGCTGCACCTTCAGCGGGTTCCCCAAGGCGTGCAGCACCACATCCGGCGCGATGCTCCCCGTGAGCAGGTGGAACAGGCCGTCCCGCAGCCATTGCGCCACCTCCTTCGGATCCAACCACCGTGTCCGTCCGGTCTTCGCGTCTCGCAGATAGCGTGGCTCCAGGCTGAACCGGCCCGCATCCGTGGCGCCCAACGCCCGCTGCACGCACTCCAGCGCGGCCGCGTGCTTGGCCTCTCCCAGTTGCATGGCCCGGGTGACTTCCCTGCCGTTCGCGTCCACCACCTTCTCCCGGCACACTGCGGGAGAGGTCCTCCCTGCTGGCCCCAACAGCCGCTCGTTCACGTCGAAGTTCGCCTGCTTCGCGCACTCCACCAGCACGCGCTCCACGCGGGCCACCTCCGCCGCGTCCCAAAGGCGCATCATCGCCGCGGCCTGACCTGCCCGCGCCGCCGCCCTGGACAGCCACGGGAGGATTGCGTCCTGCCCCACCTGGGACGCGCACGCCGGGTTGCGCAGACACCCCGCCGTCGCGGAGTCCACCGCTATCTGGGAGTAGCTTCGGGGCCTGCGCACCTCCGGGCCCGCGCACGCGGTCCACAGCAGGAGGCAGCACAGCCACCACATCCAACGGGGAGGAGTCATCCCGCGCCTCCTCGCATGGAGGCGCGGGCTCCTTCAACCCACCTCCCGCCCCGGGCGCACCGGAGCGGGAGGGTCCTTCATCGACCTGTGCTTCAGCTCCGGCGACGGCGCGCCCGCGCCAGGCCCAGCAGGCCCAGCAGCGAGAACGCGGCCAGCGAACCACCGCTCGCGGAGCAGCCGCCCTGGAAGTTCGCGTCGCCCTCGCCCTCGTCCAGCGGCGCCGGCTTCACGCCCGTGTTCGTGCCCGCGTCCGCCACGGGGGCGGGGTCCACGGGAGAGCCCGCATCCACCACCGGATCCGGATCCACCGGCGAACCCGCGTCGAACATCGGGTCCGGCTCCTGCGGCGAGCCCGCATCCACGGTCGTGCCCGCGTCCACCGGCGTGCCCGCGTCCACCACGGGGTCCGGGTCGGGCTGCACCACCGGGAACACGTCCTCGCGCTTCGTCGCCTGGATCATGCCGTCGTGGTAGACGACGCCCACCGGCTTGATGGTGTCCGCCCGGTACAGGCCCAGCTTCAGGTAGTTGTTCTGGCCGGAGAACATCGTCTTGGCGTAGGTCTTCTTCAGCACCTGGACGCCGTTGTGCCACAGCTCCACGTAGCCCACGGACGCGTCCGGGGACCACTTCACGTGGAAGATGAACTCCTGCCACGCGCCGCGCTTGAGCGCCGTGTTCCACACCGTGCCGCTGTCGTTCAGCGTCAGGCGGATGAGCTCGCCCTTCACGAAGAACTCAATCGGCGGTGACCCGCAGCACCCGTCGTGGTGCCACTGCGTGAAGAGCTGCCACGCATCCACGCTGGGGAAGTCGTTCGCGAACATCACCTTCCAGCGGTACCAGTACTCCGAGCCCACCTTCTCGTTGCTCAGGTAGACCAGCTCGTTGCGGTTGCCGCTGGAGTTGATGGGATCATCGCCCTGCTTCACCGTGGCCTTGAGGGCGTACTTTCCTTCCGACACCGGACTCGTCACCACCTGGAGCCGGTCCGAGCTCACCATCTGTTCCGTGCTGTACTGGGAACGGTTTCCCGTCTCGAAATCGCCCCGCCAGACGATTTCCGCCGCAGCGAGGCTCGGGAGCAGACAGGCCACGAGCCAGAGGTGCAGTGCTTTCAATGCTGAATCCTTGGGGGAGGGGGAAGGGAAAGGGGAGGGGTTGATGCTTTGACAGCAAAGCTTTGACAAACATTACCCCAAACCATTCCCTCACTTCATTCCCCCACCAAACCATTCCAAGACGCCTGACAACACAGCATGCAGCCAGGCAGGCCCCCACCTGGATTGAGACATGTTTCACGTCGGGGCCGGGCCGCCCGTACCCACCGAGCGGACGGCGGAGCGATGTCCTGAACGCAACGCGTCATTGACAAGGGAGCATCCAGGAGGCTGACGGGACGGGGGCGTGGTGTAAGGTCACGGGCCCTTCCGGCGCTCCCTTCCCGGGGCGCCCTTCAGTGTGCCCCATGCTCGTGCTGCGAGACGTCCAGAAAACCGACTTGCCCGGCCTGAAGCGTCTTGCCGCGGTGCTGAACACGGTCAACCTGCCGAACAACGAGGAGACGCTCGAGGCCATCATCGACAAGTCGGTGAAGAGCTTCGCCGGCAAGGTGAAGGACCCGTTCGAGCGCGAGTACCTCTTCGTGCTGGAAGACGTGCGCAACAACCTCATCATCGGCACGTCGATGATCATCGCCCAGCACGGCACGTACGAAGCGCCGCACATCTACTATGAGGTGAGCGAGCGCGAGCACTACTCCGCCTCGCTGGAGCGGCACCTGCGGCACAAGGTGCTGTCCATCGCGTACAACTACGAGGGCCCCACGGAGATTGGCGGCCTGGTGGTGGACCCGCCCTACCGCGCGACGCCGGACAAGCCCGGCAAGCAGCTGTCCTTCGTGCGCTTCCTCTTCATCGCCATGCACCGGCGACTGTTCCGGCCGCGCGTGCTGGCGGAGCTCCTGCCGCCGCTGCTCCCGGACGGGCGCAGCCTCCTGTGGGAGGCCTGCGGGAAGAAGTTCACCGGGCTCACCTACCTGGAGGCCGACCGGCTGAGCCGCCAGAACAAGGAGTTCATCAAGGAGCTGTTCCCCGCGTCGGACATCTACGCGTCGCTGTTCCCGGACCGCGTGCAGAAGGTGCTGGGGGAAGTGGGCCCGGCCACGCGCGGCGTGCAGCGGATGCTGGAGCGGGTGGGCTTCCGGTACGTGGAGCGCATCGACCCGTTCGACGGCGGCCCGCACTTCGAGGCGGACACGGCGGACATCTCCCTGGTGCGCCGCTACCGCACGATGAAGCTGGCGGAAGAGGACTTCGAATTGGTGGGAGACGACGTGCTGGTCGCCGCCGAGCGCGAATCCGGCCGCAACCGCTTCCGCTCCGTGCGCTGCCAGGCCCGGCTGGACAACACCGTCATCCACCTGCCCGCTCGCGCCAAGGAGATCCTGGAAGTGAAGCCCGGCGCGAAGCTGTCCGTCATTCCGTTCGAGTAGCGCGCACCACGCGGAAGTCTCCGCGCAGGAGCGACAGCCAGCGCGCCCCGGCCTCCAGCGCGGGGCCCTCCGGTGGCACCAGCGCGAGCGCCAGGTGCGTGTCCGGGCGCACGGGGTCCAGGGACGTGGGGTCCAAGTCCAACGTCCCTCCGCCCCGCAGCGCCACCCGCACCCAGGCGTGCGGCCGGGCAGGGCCGCCGTCCACCACCAGCAGCCCGTGCACCAGCCCCACCCGCTGGCCCCGGCCTCGGGCGAGGGACGCGTAGCGCAGCGCGTGCGCCAGGCAGCCTCCGGCCTCGCCCTCCCCTCCCGCGCGCCAGTCCGCCGCCGAGGGCCCCTTGTCCGGGAAGGCCGCGTGCACCTTCGCGGACAGGGCGCGCGCCTCGGCCGGCGTCCACTCCGTCATCTCCGGCAGCCGGGTGGGGACCGTGCCGCCGGGAACGAGCCTCAGCGCGCCCTCCGTGCCGCCCTCCACGGGCACGCCATCCGCGAAGAGCTCGGGCGGTGCTCGCAGCCGCTCTCCGGGAGCCGCGCGGGTGAAGCGGGAGTCGCCCACCTCCAGCGCCTGGAGCTGTCCCCCTTCGTCGTAGCGGGCGCGGAAGCGGGCGCCCAGCATCGTGCCCTCGGCGCTCGTGGGGCTCCTCGCCGTGACGCAGTGGGGGCCCTCCTGTCCGGACAGCTCCTCGCGGCCCTTCACGCAGCCTTCAGGGGGCGGGCCCCGCCACAGCCACAGCGCCTGGGGCACCGCGTCCGCGCCCGTCACGCGTCCACTCGCGTCCACCCGCAGGGCCACTTCTCGCACGCGCTCGCCTGCGTGGCCGTCACGCACGTGCAGGTGCCGGCTGGTGTACGTGAACCGACCCGCCTCCAGGGACAGGCCCACCGTGCCCACCGGCACGCCCCGCCAGGCGAACACGAACCGGGCCGAAGTTCCGGCCCTGGCCGCCTCGGCGCCCGTGCTGGCGGGGTTTGCGGGGAGCGCCAGCATGGCGATGGCGAGCAGGGCCTTCATGTCTCATGAAGCATGCGTCGAAATCAGGACCGGCGCGAGAAGGCGGGTTAGCGTCCACCCCGTCCATGGGCGCCAAACGGTACCTCTTCTCGTTCGGGCTGGTGGCAGCCCTGGTCTCCGCACTCATCCTGGGCTTCGTGTTGTATTGGGTGACGGGCAAGCCGGATGACACGGCCGGCTGGGCGGTGCTGCTGCTCGGCGTGCCGTTCCTCTGGCTCATCGGCAGCTACCTGTCGTGGTTCCGCTTCGCGGCCATGCGGCGGCGCGAGCGGCGCGACCTGATGTCCCGGCTGGCCGAAGGCGACCTCACCACGCCCATCCACACCAGCTTCGAGGGCCAGGAGGACCTGCGCCGCCTCATCCTGTCCCTGCGCCGGGCCCTGTCCCAGGTGCAGCGCGTGACGAGCAACCTGCACCGCACCGGCAACGGCGTGAGCGAGCAGGCCCGCATGCTGCTGGAGGCCGCGCGCCGTCAGGGCGGCGCCGTGGAGCGCACGCTCACCGCCGTGGGCGGCAACGGCACCAGCCTCCAGGTGGCCATCAAGCGCGTGCAGCACATCGAGACCTTCGCGCACGAGACGACGGGCGCCCTGCTGGAGATGACCGAGCGGCTGCACCAGGTGGTGGACGGCCTGGAGACCGTCAACGACTTCAGCCAGCGCACCAGCGGCCTCACCCAGGCGATGACGGAGCGGCTGACCCACATCGCCGCGTCCGGCGACGAGCTGGGCCGCTTCGCTTCGGAGGCGGAGGACTTCGTCGCGCTGGTGGAGGGCGGCATCGACGCCGTGCGCCGCCGCGCCACGGAGACCAACAGCATGGCCATCGCCGTCACCGCCACCGCCCAGCGCGGTGAAGCGCTGGTGGGCGACAGCGTGCAGGGCATGTACCGGGTGGAGGAGACGGTGCGCAAGGCGGCCGAGCTGATGGAGATGCTCGGCACGCGGTCGCTGGAGATTGGCCGCATCGTGGACGTCATCCAGGAGATCGCCGACCAGACGAACCTCCTGGCCCTCAACGCCGCCATCATCGCCGCGCAGGCGGGCGAGCACGGCCGCCCCTTCGGCGTGGTGGCCAATGAAATCCGCAGCCTCGCCGAGCGCACCACGCGCTCCACGCGCGAGATTGGCACCATGGTCACCGGCATCCGCGACGCGGTGGAAACGGCCGTGGCGCTGGTGCAGGAGGGCCGCGAGCAGGCCACCGCGGGCGTGGCCCTGGGCGACCGCGCCTCCGAGGCCCTGAGCGAGATCCGCTCCATCACCCAGCGCACCTTCGCCGCCGTGGAGGCCACGGTGATGGAGACGCAGCGGCTGGAGGCGCAGGGCGCCACCGTCGTGGAGGCCAGCAAGCGCGTGGCCCGGCGCGTGGAGGACATCACGCGCATGGCCATCGAGCAGTCCGGCAACGCGCGGGACCTGGTGCGCCAGATTCAGGAGATGTCGCGCGTGGGCCAGAGCGCCGGCCAGAAGGCCGAGGCCCAGGCGCGCACCGGCCGCGACCTGTCCGAGGCGGTGATGCGCCTGAGCGCGGCCATCGAGGAGCTGAGGTCCGCGCACCAGGTGCTCACCCGGGGCGACGCGTCCATTCGTGAAGAGGTCGCGCAGGTGCGCGAGGACGCGCGCCGGGTCATCCGCATTGGCGACGGGCTGGACCGCACGGTGGACCAGCTGGGCCACGAGACGGCGAGCCTGGAGGCGGAGGTGTTCCGCTTCCAGCTGCCCCGCGCCCGCGTGGGCGGCACGCTGAGGGTGGGTCTGCATCAGTCGGGTTCGCTGCGCGCGCGGCAGACGGTGGATCCGCTGTTCGCCGTGGAGAACCAGATGGCGGAGCTGACGGCGTGCCTCTTCTCCTGCCTCGTGCGGCTGGAGGACGGCATGCTGGTGCCCGACCTGGCCGAGCGCTGGGACGCGGATCCTTCCGCGCGCCGCTACCGCTTCTATCTGCGCCGGGGCGTCACCTTCCATGACGGCGCCCTGCTCACCGCGCAGGACGTGAAGCGGCACCTGGAGCGGCTGATGGACCCGGCGCTGCGCTCGCCGGACCGCAGCCTGCTGGAGGACGTGGAGGGCGCGCGCGAGTACGCCAGCGGCCTGGCGCGCGAGGTGACGGGCATCGAGGTCCTGGACGAGGGCACGCTGGAGATTCGCCTGCGCGAGCCCAAGGCGTACTTCCTCCAGCTCATGGCGCTGACCGCCACGTCGGTGGCGAAGCTGGACCCGGCCGGGAAGCTGGTGGGCACGGGGCCGTTCCGCGTTGTCGGCATGCAGGCGGACCGGATGGTGCTGGAGCGCAACGCCACCTACTGGCGCGGCGGGCTTCCGCTGCTGGACCGGTTGGAGTTCGTCCTCACGGAGACGCGTCCGCAGGCGGTGCGGCAGCTGTTGGACGGACAGGTGGACCTCGTGTCGTTCCTGCACGTGGAGCACACGGAGGCGCATGGGCTGGACGCGCATCAGGTGGTGACCAGCACCTCGCCCTCCACGGCGTTCCTGGGCCTCAACCTGAACGAGGCGCCGTACAACGACGTGCGCGTGCGGCGGGCGCTGCGCGCGGGCATGGACATCCCCAGCGTGGTGGAGCAGTTCCACCCGGGCGCGCGGGTGGCCCGCACCTTCACGCCGCCGGAGCTGCTGGACGGAACCCAGGAGCTGGGGCCTACGCCGGTGCCGGACCTGACGCTGGCGGAGCGGCTCCTGCGCGAGGCGGGCGTGCGGCGGTTGCAGCTCACCCTGCACCACCCGGTGGGCCGTGACACGTCGGCCGAGGACGCGGTGCTCTTCCGGCCGCTGCTCCAGGCAGGGCTGCTGGAGCTGCGCCACGAACAGATGCCTCCGGAGGAGTACCTGGCGCGCCTGCGCGAGGGGAAGGTCCCGGCGTTCCGCACGCTGTGGCTGGCGGACTTCCCGGACCCCGACGCGTTCCTGCACTTCCTGCTCAACTCCAGCGCGCAGACGGTGTACCCGCTGGGCTACCGCAACCCGGAGCTGGACCGGCTCACCGCCGAGGCGCGCGTGTCCATTGACCCGGAGCTGCGCTCGCAGCTGTACCGGCGCGCGGAGATGCTGGCGCGCGAGGACTGCCCGCTCATCCCGCTGTACCACGACCGCACGCACGCGGTGGCGGTGGCCTCCGTGCAGAACCTGCGGCTGCACCAGACGCCGCCGCAGGTGCGCTTCGAGGACCTCTGGGTCGACCCCGTCGCGGTCGGTTAGGGCGCGGCCCGGCGCGTGCCCGCGGGACTGGCGTTGCGCTGGGGCCAGCCCCGGGCTTCGGTGCGTCCACCGAGGGGGAAGGACTCCAGGAACCAGACGCCGTCGCGGCGCAGGGCCACGTGCAGCAACTCTCCGGCGAACACCGCGCCCGCCACCTCCACGCGGCCCGGCAGGGAGCACTGGTTGAGCTTGTTGCCGAAGGCGATCCATTCAAGCCACGCCTGGCGCTGACCGTTCGGCAGCTCCGCGTCCGCGAGCACGCCCACGGTGTTCTGCTCCAGCAGCGCGGCTTCGTGGAGGGCGCCGGGCAGCGCCGGCGAGGGCAACACGTCCACCTCCGAGAGGAACTGGCCATCGCTGGAGCGGAAGGAGCGCAGCACCGTGCGCAGCTCCGCGCCGACGCAGGGAGTGCCGTCCGTGTGGTCGCATGCGAACGCGAACGCATGACCGGTCGTGCCTCCGGGGGACATGAGCACGGGCTCGGCCAGGGGCGACAGCGTGCCTGTGCCGGCGTCCCAATCCAGCGCGGTGAGCACACCTCCATCCGTGTCCACGAAGGCCTGCGTGCCCACGAGCAACCGTCCCGACGCGAGCGCCAGTGACGGTGCGCCGCCTGGGACACCCGCATCGAGCGGTTCGAGGATCAGCGATGCGATGCCTCCGTCACCGAGCGCATCACCGAAGTACGGGCCAGGCTGCGCCATGAGTGTCCCGCCGTCCGTGCTCACTTCAGGCGGTGCCTGGTCCGTGAAGGCCAACCGTCCATCCCATGGCGTGTAGAGGTATGCGCCGCGCGTGTCGTCCACGGCGAGCCTCGCCGCTCCGCCGCCGTCCTCCTCCGGCCCCATCGCCAGCGGCACGCCTGCGTCCGCGCTCAGCAACACCAGCCGGGAGCGCAGCGGCTCCGTGCCCGCGTCGTCGCTCCACGTGACGTACGTCAGCACGTCCCCTTCCTTCGTGAGCGCCACCCTGCCCGCTCCCGTGGTGCCGGGCATTCCCTCCGGCGTCCCTCCATCCAGGGCCGCATCGGCGAATGCCAGCGACGTGCGCCAGCGCAGCTCTCCCACGCCTCGCGGTGCATAGGCCTCCAGCGCTTCCGGCGCGAGCATCACCACGCCCGCGTCCGATGCCGCGAGCAGCGTCCTCGCGCCTCCGTCCTCGTAGGGCGACTCGTAGCGCAGCAGTCCGCTCTCCGTGTACGCGGCGAGCCAGCAGCCCGCGTCCTCGCCGCACACCGACACGTAGACCGTCCCGTCGTCCACCAGCAGCACCGGCCCGCCGTCCTCCGCGACGGGCGCTCCGCCCAGCTCCGCGCTGAAGTCGGGCTCCAGGTCTCCCGCGTCCGGACGCATGCACTCGCCCGCGCTGCACGTGCCCTCACCCTGGCAGGGCGTGGCCGGCGAGCAGACGAAGCCGTCCGGCGGCGTCACCGACCGGCACGTGCCGCTGAAGCAGACCTGCGCCTCCTTGCAGCTCACCGCGCCGCAGGGGCTGAAGTCCGCCACGTCCACCTCCTGGCAGCCCGAGTTGCGGTCGCACACGCCCACCTTGCAGGGGTTGCTCGGCACCGGGCACGCGACGTTCGCCGTCACACAGCCCTGCGTCGGCGAACAGCTGTCCACCGTGCACGGGTTGTCGTCATTGCACGTGCGCGGCTGCCCCACGCAGACACCCGCCTGGCAGCGGCCGTTCTCCTGGCAGCGGCTGCTGGGGATGCATGACGCCCCGTCCGCCAGCGGGGACTCGATGCACTGGCCTGAGTCCAGGTCGAAGCGCGAGTCGCGGCACTCGGCCTGGGGCAGGCACGCCAGCGGACGCACGCCCACGCCGGTGAGCTTCACCTTCGCCGTGGTGCGCCCCGCGGTGAGCACCAGCTCCCCTTCCACCGGCGCATTGCCCGCGGAGAACAGGATGTCCACCGTGCCCGTGCCGCCGCCGCTCACGACAATCTGGGACACGACGACGAAGAAGGGCGCGTCCGTCACCGCGTCCACCGTGACGCCCGCGCGGCCGGTGGCTACCAGCGTCAGCGAGCGGCGCACCTGCGTGCCCTCCAACACCCGGCCGAAGTCCACCACCTCCTGCTGCGGCCGGAAGCTGGCGCTCGCACCGCCGACGTTGGGGTCGTCGCCACAGCGGCACCCGCCCACCAGGACGAGCACCAGGAGCAGCCACCAGCGAGCACGAGCGCGGAACATGCCCCCGACTCAACCGCGCCACCCCGGGCCGGCGCAACGTGCGCCCCCCCCTGGCGGGTCGTCCCCGCACATTTTCCTGCCCGGCCGGGCCCGCTACGGTTCCACGGCCGACTCACGCCGCCGCGTCAGCGCCCGCACGCCGAACGCCAGCGCCGCCACCACGAGCAGCCCGATGACCGCGTACTGGTAACGGGACACCAGCACCGTCAGCCGCTCCAGGTTGCCGCCCACCGCCATGCCCAGCGCCAGGATGAGCCCGCTGTGCGCCAGCGCGGAGATGGCGCCCAGCACCAGCGCGTTGAAGCGCGGCATGCGCGCCGCTCCCGCCGCGATGAAGATGACGCCCCGGATGCCCGGCAGGAACCGGTTCACCAGGAGCAACCACGGCCCCGCGTGCCGCATCCGCGCCTGCACCTGCTCCAGCCGCGCGTGCGTGAGGCCGAAGAAGGAGCGCCCCGGCTGCTCCTCGAAGCGCTTCGCCAGCCACTTGCCCACCGAGTAGTTGATGAACGCCCCCACCACGCTGCCCGCCGTCACCACCGCGAGCACCAGCCACCAGGGCTTCACCCCGCGCACGGCGTAGACGCCGCCCATGAGCACGATGGTGTCCCCGGGGAACGGCGGCACCACGTACTCCAGCATCGCCGCCACGCCGAGCACCAGGAACCCGAACGGCCCCAGCGTCCCAATCAGCTTGTCGACGTGCTCGATCCACATCCGCGCGGTGCCCTCCAGGGCCGGAAGCCCTCCGCGCGAGACTTAAGTCGTCTCCCCTCCCAGCGGAACCCGTATCCACCACCACCCGCGCGGCGGTGAACACGGGCCGGCCGGGTCCCCCTGGTCTCAGCCGAGCGAGACGCCTCCATCAGCCGTGAGGACACTTCCCGTGACGAACGACGCCTCGCCGCTCGCGAGGAAGACGGCCGCGTTGGCGATCTCCTCCGGGTTCGCGACGCGCTGGAGCGCATGCAGCCGGGCGGCGGCGGCGCGCTGTTCCTCGGAGCCGTTCCAGAGCTGGAACATGGGCGTGTCCGCGCCGCCGGAGACGAGCACGTTCGCGCGGATGCCCTGCGGTGCGTACTCCGCCGCGACGGTGCGCGTGAGCCCGATGAGGCCCGTCTTCGCGGCGGCGTAGCCGGACGTCCCGGGGATCGCCTTCGTGTGCCCCACGAACGTCCCGATGTTGATGACGCTCCCTCCGCCCGACTTCAGCATCGCGGCCACCTCGTGCTTCGTCGACAGGAACGCACTCACCAGGTACCCGTCGATCCACTCCCGGAACGAGGCCGTGTCCAGCGTGTGCGTGGGCCCACCGCCAAACGTCCCACCGGCCGCGTTGACGCCCACGTCGAGCCTCCCGAACGTCTCCAGCGTGAAGCGGACCAGGGCCTCGACGTCGCCCTCCTTCGTCACGTCCGCGGCGCGGGCCACCACCTGCCCTCCCGCCTCCGCCGCCATGCGCACCGTCTCCTCCAGCGGCTCCACACGTCTGCCAGCCGCCACCACCCGCGCGCCCGCCCGGGCCAGCGCGAGCGCCGTCGCACGGCCAATCCCTGAACCCGCCCCCGTCACCAGGGCGACCTTCCCTTCCAATCGATGCGTCATCCGACAGCTCTCCCGGACACGGGCCCGCTCATGAGGTCGCGCCCGCGGGGCCCTCTCGCCGCGGCGCACGGTCCTCGTAGCGCCGCGAGCCCAGGGCCCGCGCTCCGGTTCTTGCCGTCGAAATCACGAACCCCGCGCGAAGCCGCGAGCGCCTCACCTCCCGCCGCCGGGCACGGAAGCCCAGGCCGGCGGAAGCGGACGTCAGGCCTGCCGGGGCGAAGCCGCGGGCGTCGGCAGCACCGTGCCGCCGTACTGGCTCGCCGCCAGCGTGCCGCACGCCGCTCCAATCTCCTTGCCGCCCGAATAGCGCCGCGCGATGGGCGCCTTGAGAATCTGAAGGTGATCCCGGAACGCGCTCAATTCCTCCGCCGTGGGCGGCAGGTACTTGCCCGTCGGATCCGTCACGTCGATGAGGTCCACCTTGATGGGGATGCCCTCGAACGCCGCCTTCAGCGCCTCCGCGTCCTCGCGCTCCAGGTTGAAGCCCTGGATGGCCACGTAGGCAATCATCGCCCGCTCGCGCCGCGCCTCGCTGTACTCGCGGATGGCCTGGATCAGCTCCGGCAGCGGGTGCGTCTTCTCGATGGGGAGCACCTTCGCGCGCTTCTCCGGGATGGCGCTCGTCACGCTGAATGCCAGACGGAACGGGTGCCCTTCCTTCGTGTAGCGGCGGATCGCGGGCACGTGCCCCGCCGTGGAGAACGTGATGGCCGTGCCGGAGATGGAGAACCCCGCCGGGTGCGAGAGGATCTGCGCCGCGCGGATGGTCTCCTTGTAGTTCAGCAGCGGCTCGCCCATCCCCATGAACACCACGCCGCCCACGCGCCGGTCCGCCTCCGCGCGCACCTGCATCACCTGGTCCAGAATCTCCCAGGTCTGGAGGTTGCGCTGGAAGCCCAGCTTGCCCGTCATGCAGAAGTCGCACGCCAGCGCACAACCCACCTGGCTGGACACGCAGACGACGTACTTCTCTTCGAAGATGGGGATGCGCACCGCTTCGATGCGGCCGCCCAGCGGCGACTCGAAGAGGTACTTCACGAAGCCGTCTTCCGCCTGCCGCCGCTCGACAATCTTGAGGGACGGCAGCTCCGCCTGGGCGCGGAGCAGATCCGCGACCCGGCGCGGCACCTGGGGCGCCAGCGCGACGGCATCCACCGTGGGACGGGCGTGGGCGAAGACGCCCGCGAACACCTTGCGGACCGCGGTCGCGGACGGCTGGGCCGGCGCGAGCGCCGCTTCCAGCTCCGGCAGCGACAGTTGTTTCAGGTTCACGAGCAGGACTTGATCTTCGAGCGCAGGAACTCGGTCAGCTTCGCCGACACTTCCCGGGGCATCTTCAGCGCCATGGCGCGCTTGCACAGGCCGGGAGTCGCCCGATAGGTGCTGAGGAATTCCTCGCAGGGCTTACAGCCCGACAGGTGCTCCTGCAGGTGCCGCGCCTCCTCCTCGGGCATCTCTCCCTCGAGGAACTCCAACAGGAGGTTGATGGAATCTTTGCAGGTATACATCCGAACCTCGGCTGGCTGCGGCTCCCCTCGTTCCTGTTCGAAGATGCCGAGGCGCCCTGGGGGTTTCACACCCCGCGATTGTCCCGGTTGTAGAACAGGTCGATGGCCTCTCGCAGCGCGAGCCGTGCCCGGTGCAGGCGGCTCTTGATGGCGGGGATGGAATCCCCCGTCACTTCTGCGATCTGTTCGTAGCTGAGGCCGTCCACGTCTTTCAAGAGGAAGACTTCCCGGTAGCCCTCCGGCAACCGGTCGGCCGCCTGCTGGATGGCCTGCCCCAGCTCCGCGTCCAGCGCCTTCTCCTCGGCGTCCCGGCTCCAGTCGGAGACGGGGTAGTCCGCCAGGGTACCCCGCTCCGTGAACTCAGGCGCCTGGAGCTCCGCCTCCGCCGCCTGGGCCACCCGGCGGTGACGCAGGCGCATGAGGGCGTGGTTGGCCGCGATGCGGTGCACCCAGGACCCGAAGGCCGCCTCGCCCCGGAAGTCCTTCAGGTGTTGGTAGGCGGACAGGAAGGTGTCCTGGGTGATTTCCGCCGCGTCCGCCTCCGAGCGCGTCATCCGCAACGCCAGGCCGTAGACCCGGTCCTGGTGCAGGCCCACCAGGGCCTCGAAGGCGGACACGTCACCGTCCTGGGCCCGCGTCAGGAGCCGCCGGTCTTCTTCCTGCCGGTCTTCTTCCTGGGGAGCCTCTTGGGACATGACTTTCCCACCCAACCAGTCGAAAGGTTCCGCGTCAAGGCCGACGGCGAGGCCGCCGGGAGACGAAGCGGCTGACGTGTCCACTGTCCCGGTCCCACAGCCGGAAGGGTTCAGCGGCCCACGCCCCGGCATACTCCACGCCGATGCGGGGCCCCCGCTCCACCCGCGCGTCCGGAACCGGTGTCCCCCGCAGGAGGTGCAGCCCCTCCGAGTCCAGCTTCAGGTCGTTGTGGTTCAGGTTCAGCCCCATCACCCGGCACAGCCGTCCCGGCCCGTCCGTCCGCTCGCCGGGCAGGATGCCCTCCACCGGCTCCACGCCCCGCACCAGCACCGCCGCCGCCACCCCGGGCGCGTCCGTCACCACGTTGAAGCAGTGGTGCATTCCATAGATGAGGTAGACGTACGAGCGCCCCGCCGGCCCGAACATCACCTCCGTGCGCGGCGTGCGGCCCTTGGACGAATGACACGCCAGGTCATGCTCGCCCAGGTAGGCCTCCACCTCCACGATGCGGCCCACGCGCCGGCCCCGGACGCCGTCCACCACCAGCAGGGTGCCCAGGAGGTCGCGCGCCACCTCCAGGGTGGGCCGGGCGTAGAAGGACAGGGGAAGCCGTTTCATGGGGGCGGTCCTTCCCGCCTCATGGGGGTGATCGTCAACCACTGAGCGTCCCGGGACCGACGGCGGGCCCGACAAGCAAGCGTGTGTGCACCGCGTCGCAACGGCAGTTCACACCGGCCCGGGGCTGGGGCAGATTGCGCCGCATCATGTCCACTCCTGGCCGGCTCTCCGGTCTCCTGCTGCCTCTCTTCTCCCTGCGCTCGCGAACGGACTTCGGCATCGGTGACTTCGGTGCCATGGACGGGCTCTTCTCCTGGATGAAGGCCGCGCGTCAGCGAATGCTGATGGTGCTGCCCCTCCTGCCCACCGCGCCCGGCGATCCCAGCCCGTACGCCACGCGGTCCGCGTTCGGCCTGAACCCGCTCTTCATCGACCTGAACCAGGTGCCGGAGTTCCAGGCCACCGGCGGCGAGAGCGCGCTCAGCGACGCGCAGAAGCAGCAGCTGGCGGAGGCCCGCGCCGCGGCGCGCGTGCGCTACGACCTGGTGTTCCCGCTGAAGGACGCCGCGTTCGCGCGCGCGTTCGACCACTTCGAGCAGCACGAGTGGGCCCCTCGCACGCCGCGCGCCCAGGAGTTCCAGAAGTGGCGCGAGGCGCAGGGCGAGTGGCTGGAGAGCTACGCGCTCTTCACCGCCATCAGCGAGAAGGAGGACCGCCGTCCCTGGTGGCAGTGGCCCGAAGGGCTGCGCACGCGCCAGCCGGACGCCCTGCGCGCCATCCAGGAGCAGGGCCTGGAGCGCCGCGTGCGCTACCACGCCTGGCTCCAGTGGCTGGCGGAGGCGCAATGGAACCAGGTCCGCGCGCAGGCCAGGGCGAAGGACGTGCTCCTGTGCGGAGACGAGCCCTTCATCATCGGGCAGGACAGCTCCGACTGCTGGGCCCACCCGGACATCCTGCGCCGCGACGCGCGCCTGGGCGTGCCGCCGGACGACTTCTCCGCCACGGGCCAGGACTGGGGCCTGCCCTACTTCGACTTCGCCGCGATGGAGAAGGACGACTACGCGTGGCTGAAGAAGCGCGCGGCCAAGGCGGCCAGCTACTACGACCTGCGCCGCGTGGACCACGCGGTGGGCTACTTCCGCCAGTGGATCCGCGACGAGAAGAACCCCACCGGCTACTTCGTCCCCGGAGACGAGCCCACCTGGCGCCGCCAGGGTGAGAAGCACTTCCGCCTGCTGTCGGAGGGCGCGGGCATCGTCGCCGAGGACCTGGGCGTGATTCCCCCGTTCGTGCGGCAGATCCTCGCGGACCTGAAGCTGCCCGGCTACCGCGTGCTGCGCTGGGAGCGCGACGACAACACCTACCGCGACCCGCACGCCTTCCCCGCCGTGTCGCTGGTCACCACCGGCACGCATGACACGGAGCCGCAGGCGGAGTGGTGGGAGCAGGCGCAGGAGCACGAGCGCCAGAACGCCGCGCGCGCGTGGCCGGAGTTCCAGGGCGTGGCGCTGACGCGCGAGTTCACCCCGGACATCCACCGCGCCACGCTGGCCGCCGCGCTCAACGCGGGCTCGGACCTGTGCGTGCTGCCGTGGCAGGACGTGCTGGGCACGCGCGACCGCATCAACCTGCCCGGCACCATGGGCGACGCCAACTGGGCCTACCGCATCGCGCAGAACACGGACGCGCTGCTCACGGAGCCGCAGACGAAGGACGCCGCGGAGCGCCTGGCGTGGCTCACCGCCTCGTCGCGCCGCTAGCCTGAAACACCCGCCCCGGGGCCTTCCGCCCCGGGGTTGCTGGACGACGGCCCGCGCTACTGGCCGTTGCCCTCGATGCACTTCACCTGGCCGGGGAAGCCGTCGAACACGGCGCAGCGGCGGCCCGCCTTCGCGCACTCCAGCCGGTCGCAGATGTTGTCCACGACGCACAGGGGCGGCGAGCGGCCGAACTCCAGGAACAGCTCCGCGCAGAAGCGCAGCGGATCCGCGCACCCGATGGAGCCGCAGTAGGGCGTGTCGGAGAGGCTCTCTCCCTCCTTGAGTTGGACCACTTCGTCTTCGCTCACGCCGCAGCCGGTGGCGAGCACCAGCGTGGCCGACAGCAGGAGTGCGATTCGCCGGACCATAGGGACCCGAATCTGACGCACCCCGGGCCCGGTTGCACGCGCCACGGCGGAGCCCGGGGGATTGGCGGACACTGACCCCGTCCCCGAGGTCGTGGAATGCGACACTCGCCGCACAAAGAAACATTGCGAAACGCGTCAGGGGCTGGCCATCCGGTAAGAAACGTGACGTGGCCGACGTCCGACTCCTCCGACTCCGCTCCGCCGTGCCCCTCGCGCTGGCCGTGCTGCTCACGGCGTGCGCCACCACCTCCAATCAGCCCACCGGGCCGAAGGTGAAGTCCCTGGACATCGAGGGGACGAAGAAGGTGAAGGAAGGGGACATCAAGGACCGCATCCTCACGTCCTCCACGCCCTGGTACGCGTTCTGGCCCTTCGGCAAGGCGCACTACTTCGACACCAACGCGTGGCAGGCGGACCTGCGCCGCATCGAGCGCTTCTACCAGGCGGAGGGCTTCTACCAGGCGCAGGTGGAGTCCAACGAGGTCATCCCCGACGGGGACAAGGCCGTGCGCCTCAAGGTGGTGGTCAACGAGGGCGCGCCCACCGTCATCGACCGCATCGAAACGCACGGCCTGGAGTCCCTGGGCGAGGGGCCGGACCAGCCGTCGCAGCGCGAGCGGGAGCGCATCCTGGAGGAGCTGCCGGTGAAGACCGGCGACGTGTTCCGAGAGGAGACGTGGACCGCCACCAAGGAGCTGGTGCTCCAGCGGCTCAAGGACCTGGGGTACGCGGAAGCGGAGGTCGGCGGCGAGGTGCGCGTGGACGTGGCCACGCAGAAGGCCGTGGTGGACCTGCAGATTGCCCCGGGCCTGCGCTACCGCTTCGGCAACATCTTCATCGCCACGGACGCGAACCCGCAGGTGCCGCCCCGCCGCATCATCGAGCAGGCGCAGGGCGCGGTCATCAAGGGCGCCTACTTCAGCGAAGCGGCGCTGGCGGAGGCGCAGGCGCGCGTCTTCCGCATGGGCGTGTTCGGCGCGGTGAAGGTGAACCGGGGCGCGCCGGACCGGCAGAACGCCACGGTGCCGGTGGTGGTGGACGTGCGCGAGTCGCCCTTCCACTCGATCAAGCTGGGCGGCGGTATCGGCGTGGACGCCGCGCGGCAGGAAGGCCGCATCCTGGGCGAGTGGACCAACCGCAACTTCCGCGGCGGCCTGCGAAGGCTCACGCTGCGCGGACGCCTGGGCTACGCGTTCATCCCCAACGTGCTGGCGGCCCTCCGCGACGACGAGGGCTCCGATGAGGACCCCGTCTTCACCTTCACCACGGAGTTCGAGCAGCCGCGCTTCCTCTTCCGCGACCTGGCCCTGCAGGCCTCCGTCACCGCGGAGAAGGGCCTCCAGCAGGCCTATTCGTTCTACGGCGGATATCTCAAGACAGGCGTCATCTGGACGCCCCACCCGTCCTTCTCCGTCTTCCCCTCGTACAACCTGCAGCTCTACCGGCTGAAGGGACAGGTGAGCCTGGAAGAGGGCATCCCTCCCATCACCCTCGGCTGCGAGAACACGACCAAGGATGGCACCTGCGACCAGGCGCTGAGCTTCCTGGAGATTGCGTTCGCATGGGACCGGAGAGACGACCGCACCGAGCCGCGCGACGGCTACTACGTGGGCTTCTCCATCCAGAAGGGCGGCGGCCCCTTCTTCGGGCAGTACCAGTACGTCCGGCTGCTGCCGGACCTGCGCTACTACCACTCCATTGGAGACAAGAAGGACCTGACGCTCGCGGTGAAGCTGCGCGGGGGCACGCTGAACCCGGCGGGCGGCGGCCAGAGCTCCATCGTCACCCGCTTCTTCTCCGGCGGCGCCACCGCGATGCGCGGCTTCAACGGCCAGCGGCTGTCCCCCATGACGCCGCTCGCGCCCACCTACAAGGAGGACGACGACGGCAACGTCCTGCTGGACGCGAACGGCAACCCCATCCTGGAGTCCTGGGACACGGTGCCCGTGGGCGGCAACAGCCTCTTCGAGAGCTCCGTGGAGCTGCGCTACATGCTCACGGACAGCCTGATGCTCGCCATCTTCTATGACTCCGGCCTCGTGGGCACGGAGGCGCTGTTCGACAAGAACGGCCCCAAGCTGTTCGGTCCCGAGCACTACCACGCGGTGGGGGCCGGCTTGCGCTATCTGACAGTGGTGGGCCCCATCCGACTGGACCTCGCCAGGCGCTTGAACATCGGGCGGGGATTGCCCGTCAGCGATCCCGGATACATCTATCCGTCCTCTGGTGGATGCCTGGGCTTCGGGCGCAAGTTCGACAAGACCTCGACCTCCGCCGATGCAGCGTACGCAGGTGCCCCGGAAGGGCTCTGCGCGGTCCATATCTCCATCGGAGAGGCGTTTTGAGCGAACCCACGACCCCCGCCCCCAACGCCCCGCCCCACCGGCGCAAGCGCTGGGGACGGCGGCTTCTGTGGGGCCTGCTTGGCTTCCTGGGACTCATCGTCCTGCTGGTGGCGGGCGTGCTCGTGTACGCCACCAGTCCCGGCGGCTCCGCCCGCATCGCCCGCCTTGGCGTGGACCTGGCGAACAAGCAGTTCGCCGGCCGGCTGGAGCTGGGCGGGTTCGACCTGGACCTCAACGGCGCGGTCCTGACCGGCATCAAGCTCTACACACCGGAAGGCGACCTGGCGGCGGAAATCGCCCGCGTGGAGGCGCGGCTGAACCTGTCGCCGCTCCTGGGCCAGCAGGTGGACCTGACCCAGGTCCGCATCGAGACGCCCCGCCTGTACCTGGTGCAGGACGAGCGCGGCCTCAACCTGATGCGCGCGCTGGAGCCCCGGGAGCCCAAGCCCGAGGAGCCTCCCACCGAGAGCAAGAGCGCCCTGCGCATCCACCTGAAGGACTTCGAGCTCAGCCACGGCTACGTGGACTTCCAGCAGGAGCTGCCGGACGGCGGCGAGCGCCAGGTGCGCCTGGAGGAGTTCGGCGCGAAGGGCGAGGGCCACTACGCGCTGGCGGACATGGACTTCGCCGCGGACCTGCAGGCCACGGGCGGCCTCACCCGTCCGCTCACGGGTCCGGTGCGCCTGGTGCTCAAGGGCCAGGGCAAGGACGTGGTGCGCCAGGTGGACGCGCAGCTGGGCCTGGCGGGCATCGAGGCGGACCTGGGCGCGAAGCAGACCGGCGAGACGGCCGCGGCCGTGGAGCTGCGCCGGCTGGCCGTGCCTCCCGAGCCCGTGAAGGCCTTCGTGCCCGCGTATCCGCTGGTGGTGCCCATTGAAGCGAAGGGCACCGCGTCCATGGACGGCGACCTCGCGAAGGCACAGCTGGGCGCGTCCGCGGGCAAGGCCACGCTGGACCTCACGGGCGACGTGAACCTCAAGACGTTCCGCACCTCGGAGACCACCGTGAAGGCGCGCGGGGTCAACCTGGCGGAGCTGATGGAGAACGGCATCCCCACCAACATCGCCGCGGACCTCGTCGCGCACGGCGGTGGCGACAGCGTGGAGACGCTGGACGGCGACGTGGCCCTCACGGTGACCCCGTCCGAGTTCCGCGGCCAGTCGGTGGGCCCCATCGAGCTGAAGGCCAGCGCCAAGGACGGCCGCTACAACGTGGGCAACCTGCGCGTGATGATGCCCGGCGCGGCGTTCGTCGCGTCCGGCGAGGGCACCGCGAAGGCGCTGGAGGCGCGCGGCAGCCTGTCCGCGGGCAACCTGAAGCTCCTGTCGCAGGCGTTGGACAAGCTGCTGCCCGGCGGCACCGTGCCGCCCATGTCCGGCAGCGGTTCGCTGGAGCTCCTGGTGCAGGGGCCGCCGCGCTCGCCGGGGGTGAAGGCGGACGGCAACTTCGTGGCGCTGAACTACGGCGACATCGCCATCCAGGACCTGTCGCTGAAGGCGAACGTGCCGGACGTCACCCGTCCGCTCACCACCGACGCCACCGTGCTGGTGAGCGAGCTGAAGACCGCGGGCAAGACGTTCCGCGACCTGTCCCTGGCGCTCACCACCGACGACAACCGCGAGCTGAAGGCCAGCGTGCGCGTGGACGGCGACGCGAAGCTCGCGCTGGGCGTGGAGGGCACGGTGGACGAGGACAACGAGGGGCTGGCCATGCGCGCCTTCTCGCTGTCCTGGCCGGAGGCCACCTGGACGCTCCAGCAGCCCACGCACCTGGCCTTCGGTGGCGGGCGCATCGCGCTGACACCGCCGCTGGCGCTCGCGTCGGGGCCCCAGACCTTGAAGATCGCCGCGGTGAAGGACGGCGAGCGCGTGGACGCGCGCATCGACCTGGGCGCCTTCGACTTGTCGAAGCTGCCGCGCATCGCGGTGCCGGAGGACCTGGGCCTGGGCGGCACGCTGTCCGGCCATGTCGCGGCGAAGGGCCGGATGGCCCGGCCGGACGCGGATGTGGACCTCACGCTGGCGGACGGCAAGGCGCGCGGCTACGAGGGCCTGGGGCTCCAGGTGAAGGCGCAATACGTGAAGGACCGCGCCACCGGCACGCTGGGCGCGGAGCTGAACGCGGCGCGCGTGTCGTCGAAGTTCGACGTGCCCGTGCAGGGCGTGCTGCGCAGGCGCAACGAGCCGATGTCCCTGACGGTGAACCTGGAGAAGCTGGACATCGCCGAAGTGCTGAAACTGGCGAACCAGCCGGCCGGGCCTACCGGCCAGATCACCGGCACGCTGGTGGTGGATGGCTCCGCGAAGGACCCTCGCCTGGACCTGAAGGTGGTGGGCGCGGAGCTGCGCTACCCCGGCCGGCCGGAGGCCCTCTTCGCGCAGGCGCTGGGCTTCGAGCTGCACGCGAACTCCGATGCGAACGACGCCACGCTGAGCGCGCGGCTGGACGTGAAGGGCGTCGCGCCGCGGGCCTATGTCCTGATGAAGACGCCGTTCACGCTGGGCGGCGTCATCGCGAAGCCGCCCACGCCCGCGCAGGCGCTGGAGGCGCCGCTGCACCTGGAGGCGCTGGTGGCGGAGCTGCCCCTGAAGCTGCTCCAGGGCGCGGAGGGCGTGGACAAGCCGGCCGGCACGGTGACGCTGAAGGCGGACGTGAATGGCTCCGCGCTCGCGCCGCAGGGCCGCGTGGAGCTGCAGGCGAAGGGCGTCACCGCCAATGGCCTTCCTCCCCTCAACGGCACCGCGCTGGCGCTGGCGGGCAATGAAGACGTGAAGCTGACGCTGGACGTGCAGCGCCCCAACGGGCCGCTGGCCACGCTGGAGGCGCGCGTGCTGGCGCCGCTGGCCGCGCTCCAGGACCGCGAGGTGGTCAGCCGCGTGCCCTTCCGGATGAAGGGACGCGTGGGGCCCGTGCCCCTGAGTGAGATTCCCGGCATGGCGGTGCAGCCCGCGCAGGGCAACCGCGGGCCGCAGGGCGTGCTGTCCATGGAGCTGGTGGCGCGCGGCACGCCGGAGGCCCCGGAGCTGGAGCTGAACGCGGGCATGCAGGGCCTGGGCGTGGCGCAGACGGCGCTGGGCCAGGCGCGGCTGCACTACTCCTACTCCCAGGCGAAGTCCCTCTTCGACGCGATGCTCACCGCGCCCGGCGGCGGGTCGCTGCTGCTGGGCGGCACCATGGACCTGGACCTGTCGCTGCCCGCGTTCCAGTCCGCGCAGGGGCCCGCGAAGAAGGCGGAGCGGGCGCCGGTGGAGGTGTCGCTGCGCGCGCGCCGCTTCGACCCGACGTTCCTCTCCGGCATCTCCCCGTACGTGCGCTCGCTGGGCGGCATCATGCAGGCGGACGCGAACCTGGGCGGCACCGTGGGCGCGCCCACCTTCAAGGGCGACCTGCAGTGGAAGGACGGCCGGCTGGGGCTGATGGGCTTCGGCGAGTACCACGACATCCAGCTCGCGCTGAACGCGTCGCAGGAGCGCATCGACCTCAAGAAGCTCACCGCGAAGTCCGGCAACGGCACGCTGGAGCTGACGGCCACCGCGAACCGCCAGGGCAAGAGCGGCGAGTTCGTGCTCGATGGCAAGGGCCGCACCAAGAACCTGCCCATCGTGGTGGAGGACCAGCTCATGGCCCTCCTGACGCTGAACCTGTCCATGAAGGGCAGCCTCAGCGAGCGGCTGGTGAACATCAGCGACCTGTCCATCCCGGAGGCCCACGTCGAGCTGCCGGAGGCCAAGCGCAAGGACCTGCAGCCCCTGGAGCGCCCCGTGGACGTGGTGATGGTCCGCAACGGCGTGCCGGTGGACAAGCGCAAGAAGAAGGAGAAGGCGCCCACGCAGGTGGCCACGTCGCCGAAGGCGGAGAATCCGCGCAACGCGCCGGACTCGCCCGGGATGCCCGGCAACCCGGAGCCCACCGTGGGCGGCAGCGGCGGCGCGGGCGGGCCCACGTCGCAGGCGGAAGCCGAAGCCCTGGCGGAGGAGGGCGGGGACGAGGAGGCGCCGCAGCGTCAGTTCTGGGTGAACATCAACGCGCCCCGCAACCTGTGGGTGCGCGGCACGGACCTCAACGTCCAGCTGGGCCTGTCCGAGGGCTTCCGCGTCGAGTACGCCAACGAGGCGCGCATGTTCGGCGAGGTGATGGTGCTGCTGGGCCGCGTGGACGTGCTGGGCCGCCGCTTCGACGTGCAGCGCGACAGCCAGGTGCGCTTCACCGGCCCCGTGATGATGCCGTACATCAACGTCACCGCCGAGCACCGCAACGACAACGCGAGCGTCACCGTCTTCGTCACCGTGCGCGGCCAGGGCAAGGAGGTGACGCTGAAGACGACGAGCGAGCCGGCCCTGCCGGAGTCGGAAATCTACACGTTGCTCGCCACCGGCCGGCGCACGCTGGAGCGCGGCTCCGGCGCGTCCATGAACGCGGGCGCGCAGGCCGCCTCCGTGGTGGGCTCGTTCGTCGCCAACGAGGCGCGCAAGGCCATTGCCGCGAAGCTGCCCCTGGACGTGCTCTCCATCGAAGCGGGTGACAACGGCATCGCCGGCACCAAGCTGGAGGTGGGCACGTACGTGACGGACAAAATCTACGTGGGCTACACCGGCCGCGTGGGCGCCAACCTCCAGCGAGGGGAGAACGCCAACGCCGTGCGCTTCCAGTACCTCTTCAGCCCGCGCTGGAGCCTGGAAGGCATGTACGGAGACGCGCGCTCCGGCGGCCTGGACCTCATCTGGACCAAGGAATACTGACCGCCCGGACGTGTAGCGCGTCCCGTCCGGGCGGCGGTGTGCGGCCCTACAGCGCGTACGCCGCGTAGCACGTGCCCATGGGCCCCACGCCCGTGGAGCCCGCGCCCGGCGCGTCCCGCCACACGCCTTCCGCGCCGCACTGCTGCCAGAGCGTGCTGCTCACCTGCACGCAGGTGCGCACGGGCACGCCGCGGCCCAGGCGCGTGGAGACGCAGTACGGGAAGGACACGTTGCAGTTGGACGGCTTCGCGGTGGTGCCGCCAATGAAGACGCCCTGCGAGCACTGGCGCCACAGCGCGTCCGACGAGCTCTGCACGCACGAGCCCTCCGGCACCGTGGCGTCCACCGTGCCGGAGTAGCAGCCCTGGGCGGAGTCGAGCGTCCACGGGTACGCCGTCTTGTAGCGGTTGTAGATGGACGCCATCAGCGACGAGCCGCCCACCGTGGTGCGGCCACACTGGATGGCGTACGCGCCCACCCAGGGCGTGTACGTGTAGAGCGCCGCGGTGGCGTGGTTCACCGGCTTCACCGAGCACGGGTCCGACGTGGACTTCGTCACGCCCGTCTTCCAGCCGGAGATGGTGGCGCGCCCCGCCTCCAGGTCGGTGAGGTAGCCGCGCATCTTCTTCGCCGCGCACTCCACCTGCTTGCCGAAGCCCACGTATTGCGCGTCACAGCCGCTGCCGTCCGGACAGCCACAGCCCGTGGCCTTGCTCAGGTTGGTGGACGTGCCGCTCTGGATGAGGCTGGACTCGCCCTGGATGCGCGCCAGCATGTAGAGCGGGCTGATGTTGCTCGCGCGCGAGCGCTCCACGATGAGCGTCGCCGCCGTCTTGCCGTAGGCCGGGTCCGTGTAGCCCGCCAGGTACGAGCCCTGCTGCTGCAGGAACGCCTGCACCTGCGCCGGCGTGATGCCTGTCCCACCCGTGACGTCCGAGTCCTCCAGCAGGCGGTGCATGTCGTACTTCGTCGTCGCCTCCTGGAGCACCTGCCCGGTCAGCTCGTCGATCACAAGCTCGGGGACGGGCTCGGGGGTTTCGTCCAGGGGACCGCAGCCGGCCGCCAGCAGCGCCGGCACCAGCAGCACGCACAAATGGAGCTTCATCACGCACACCTCGGGGGAAGGCCGGCTGTGGGCCGGTGGGGCGAGCGTGACTCAAGACTTTCAGGGAAGGGTGGGAAAAGCTCCCAGGCGGCGAGCGGCATGGGAGGACGGGGGCGGAGTAGAGTTCTGGACATCATGCGGACCCCTGCCCTGTTTCGTCGGAAGTGTTGGCCGTTCCTCGCCGCGAGCCTGCTGGCCGTGGCGGGCTGTTCGGATTCGAGTGAGCCGGGTGAAGAGCCCGGGCCGGGCACGGATGGGCCCGGGGTGACGCCGGGCGATGGCTCGGAGTGCCTGGGCGCGAAGTTCCTCACCCCGCTGGGCAAGAGCACGGTGCTGGTGGGCGCGCAGATGGAGGAGGAAACCTCCGGGAAGGCGCCCTTCGATGTGCGCTACCTCTACGTCGCGGCGGGCCTGTTCGACTCGAAGGACGCATGCCAGTCGTGCACGTCCGGGTGCACGTCCGATGGCAAGTCGTGCGTCGGCGGCAGCTGCAATTGGTGGGGCTGCTGGCAGTACGACCAGGATCCGCCCGGTGCCTACGTGCGCGACTTCATCAAGGCCACGCAGGCGAAGGGCCAGATTCCCTTCATCACCTACTACGAAGCCTTCCAGGCCAGCGGCTACACCGAGGGCGAGGAGCAGCTGAAGGCGCTCAACGACTCGGCGTTCCTGGGCCGCTACCTCGCGGACTGGCGCTTCCTCTTGAAGCAGGTGGGCCAGGAGAAGGTGCTGCTGCAAATCGAGCCGGACATGTGGGCCTACCTCCAGTTCTTCCCCAAGGACGGCAAGGCGCAGTCCACGCCGGTCGCGGTGAAGGCGGCGAACCCCACGGACTGCGGCAGCCAGGAGAACAACGCGGCCGGTCTGGGCAAGTGCATGATCGCCATGGTGCGCAAGTACGCGCCCAACGCGAAGGTGGGCCTGCACGCGAGCGCGTGGGCGACGAAGACGGACGTGTCGGGCAACACGGACCCGTCGTTCGACGTGGCGGGCGAGGCGAACAAGGTCGCGGACTTCCTCCTGTCGGTGGGCGCGGGCGACACGGACTTCGTCACGGTGGAGGCGTCCGACCGCGACGCGGGCTGGTACCAGCAGACGACGGGCAGCGCGGTCTGGTGGGATCCGGAGAACCGCAAGCTGCCGCACTTCCACCAGGCCTTCACCTGGGCGAAGGCGGTGTCCACGCGGCTGGGCAAGCCGCACATCTGGTGGCAGCTGCCGCTGGGCAACATGAGCCTGCCCAACACCAACCAGGAGTGGCGCGACAACCGCGTGGACTACTTCCTCACGCACCCGGGCGAAGTGGCCGCCGCGGGCGGCGTGGGCATGCTCTTCGGCGCGGGCAACTACGAGCAGACCACGCCAGAGACGGACGGCGGCAACCTGGTGAAGCGCGTGAAGGCGTACAAGGACGCGGGCGGCCAGGCCGCGTGCGTGAAGAACTGAGCCGCTGAAGCGGTGCCGTGCGCCCGGGCCAGGTCAGGCCCGGGCCCGCGTGCGCTTGGAGGCGGCGGCCTTCTTCGCAGCGGGCTTCTTCGCCGCGGGCTTCCTGGCCGGGGCCTTGGCCTTCGCTTCCTTCCGGGCCTGCATCTTCTGGATGTACTGCGCGGCATCCGGCGTCTCGCAGGCCGTGTCGCCGTGGTCCACCTCCACCTTGCCCAGCCGCTTCGCCGTCGCGAGCGCCGCGGTCTGGACCGCGCCTCCGGTGGAGCCCACCGCGATGAGCGCGCTGTTCATCGCCTCGCGGACGCGGTTCTTCGCACCCGGCAGCTCCTGCTCAATCCGCTTCACCCACGGCAGCAGGTCCTCCCCGGCGAGCACCTCGGTCTTCATGAGCAGCGCGGACAGGCTCTGCCACCCTGCCCGCCCCACCCATTCGGACTTCGACTGTGTCCACGTCAGCGCCTTCGCCGCGTGCGGTGAGCGCAGCACCACGTTCGTCACGAAGACGTCCGTGAGCGTGTGCCAGTCCAGCCCCTTCGCCCAGGCGTCCAGTTCCTTCCAGGGCATCTCGGGCGCGTCCACCACCATCGTCGCCAGGAGCCGCGCCTCCGTGTGGCCCGACGCCCAGAGCGCCCGGGCGAGCGCGGCGTCCGTGCCGATGCGCTTCTTCAACACCGTCAACGGACCGAAGTTCACACCGGACAACGGCTGTGGGGCCCCGTGGCGCAGATAGGTCTTCCGCGTCTGCTCCGTGCCCAGCCGCTCCAGCTCCCGCATCGTCTCTTCGAGGGTCATGGTGCGCGGGATTCTGCCAGCACTAGCTCAAACGAGTGACTGTCACTCCCTGAGTGCCTTCTCCAACTTGCGGCCCGTGAAGGGTGGATGTCTCACCACGCGAGGGGGAAGCGATGACCAGCGCTGAGTACCTGTCCGATGTGGAGTCCCTCGACGCCATGGACCCCTGGGAGGGCGCGGATGCCCTCCAGGAGTTGGAGGCCCTGGCGGACGAATTCAGCGACCTGGAGTCCTTCGCGGCGGAGGGCTTCGAGGAGGACCTCTTCGAGCCCTCGGCCTTCGAGGCCTCGGGCTTCGAGGACGACGGCTTCGAGGAGCTGTTCGCCGAGGCCGAGGCGGAGGACGCCTTCCTGGAGGAGGACGGCTTCGAGGGGTTCGAGGCGAACCCGGCCACGGGTCTGTTCATGCCGGCCACCAGCAACCGGCTCGTGTCCGGTCCCGCCGCGGTGGCGCTCGCGCGGACGCTCAACCCCTTCGTGCTGGAGTCCATGGACGCGGATGACGCCGAGGCCTTCTTCCGCCGCGTCACCCGGCGCATCCGCAGCGCCGCGCGCGGCATTGCCCGGGGCGTGCGGCGGGCGGGCCAGCTGGGGGCCGCGGCGCTGCGCCGCGCGGGGCCGCTGATTGCCCGCGCGCTGCCGGTGGTCCAGCGCGTGGCGGGGCTCGCGGGGCCGTGGGGGCGCGTGGTCGCGGCGGGCATTGGCGCCACGCAGGGGCTGCTGCGGGGACAGGGATTGCGCGGTGCGCTCGCGGGGGCGGTGGGTGGCCTGATTCCAGGCGTGGGCGGGCGCATCGCGTCCTCCATCTTGCGCGGCGACGGCGCGGATGACGACGCGTCGCTGGATGCGCTCGCGGACATGGCGGATGCGCGGCAGGTGCCGGCCGCCGTGGCCCTGCCGCTGGGCGCGGGGCTCGCGGCGCGGGTGGTGACGCGGCAGGCGGTGCCCATGAGCACCGCGCTCGGCGCCGCCGCGCAGGGCGTGCTGCGCTCGCGCACGCGTGGCGTGGAGCAGCACCTGATGCGGCTCGCACGGCAGGTGCCGGGCAGCCCGGGCCGGCGGCTGCGGCTGATGCGCCTCATCGCCCGGCTGGCGGCGGGGAACCTGCGCCTGCGCGGCACGGGCGGCGCCATCACCGCCCTCCCGAGGGTGGTGCAGGGAGCGGGACGCCGGGTGCTCACGCGCGCGATCCAGGTGCCCTCGATGGGCGTCGTCCCGCCGCGCCTGGCCGCCCGGCGGGTGCATGCCCGGCGGCAGGTGCTGCGCCGCATCCCTGTCGCCGCGGTCAGCGCCGCGAGCGTCCGCCGCGCCTAGGTCAAACCACTCACGGAGTCTTCAGGACAAGGAGGAGTACCCATGCAACCGCAGCCTTTCGAAGAGGAGTTTTCGGGCCAGGGCGATGAGATGTCCGACCTGTTGGCAGAGGGCGAGGAGGGCTTCGAGGACGAAGGCATGGAGGATCCCTTCGAGGGCGAGGGCTTCGAGGACAACCCCACCACGATGGAGGACCCCTTCGAGGACAACCCCAACCCCATGGACGAGGGCTTCGAGGCCGAGGGCTTCGAGGACAACCCCAACCCCATGGACGAGGGCTTCGAGGCCGAGGGCTTCGAGGACAACCCCGTCACCATGGAGGACGCCTTCGAGGGGGAGGGCTTCGACCTGGAGAACCCCAACGCCCTGGAGGACACCTTCGCGGACGCGATGGACGCCCAGGACGAGGACGAGTTCCTCCGCCGTCTGGCGGCCGGCGCGCGAAGGCTGGCCACCGTGGCCGGGCCCACCTTCCAGCGCATCCGCCGCAGGGCCATGCCCATCGCCATGCGGCTCATCCGTCAGGCCGCGCCCCGGCTGGGCGGCATCGCGGGCCAGGAGATTGGCCGCACCCTGGGAGGGCTGCTCCGCGCGGATGCGATGGACGCCTTCGCGGACGCCGCCGGTGACTACGCGAGCGACGAGGACATGGACGCCTTCAACCGCGTGCTGGGCGGGCTGGCGGCGCGGCACGTGGTCCGCTCCACCATGTCTCCCGCGCGCCGCCGGCAGTCGCCCCAGCAGGCCCGGGCGCTGGGACGCGCGGTGGGCCAGATGACGACGCAGCTCGCCTCGCGCATCAGCCAGCGCTACGGCCCGCGGGCCCTGCCGGCGGTGACGCGCGTGGTGCGGCAGGTGACGCGGCTGGTGCGCCAGCAGGGCGCGAGCCCCCAGGCGGTGCCGCGGATGCTCCGCCGCATCGGGACGCGCGTCATCTCCAGCCCGCGAGTGGTGCGCCGCCTGGCCCGGACGAGCGCCGCCGTGCGGCAGCTGCGGGCGCGCGCGGGCCTGCGCCGGATGGGGCTGCGCGGCCGGATGAACCCCATGATGGGAGGCCCCGGCCTGCGCCGGCTGCGGACCGTCACGCTGCGGGGGCCGGTGCGCGTCATCGTGCGGTGAGGTGAGGGGACGTGAGGGGCAAGGGGGAGGCGGGCACATGGCGGACGCGCTTCAGCAGTTCCTGCGGGCCAAGGTCCAGAGCATCACGTTCCGGGCGGGGCGGCTGTCGCGCCTCACGCCGCAGGACGTGGGCATCCGGCCCCGGGACGTCCCCTACGCCCCTTCCCCCGCGCACTTCGCCGCGGCCAACGCGCGCCTGGGCGAAATCGACCGGGACGTGCGCCGCGCCCTGTCGCGGCTCAACGGCCGGCTGCGCGACACCCCTCTTGGCTCCGACGAGGTACTGGAGCGCAACGCGCTCTTGGAGCGCGAAATCGACCGCGCCCGCCGCGCCTACGGCCTCTTCTTCGACGTCTTCAGCCAGCGGGGTACGCGGTTCGCGCCAGCGCTGGCGGCCTGTGACGCCATCGCGGTGGACTGCTTCCAGGCCGTGCGGCAGGCCGCGCCGGGCCTCTTGCACAGCCCGATGCTCAAGCCGCTCACCTACCTGGAGCACGGCTTCTCCCCGGCCACCTTCCGGCGCGGCGTGTTGCTGAGCCGGCTGCTCGGGGAGCGCAATCCCTTCCCGCTCATCCGCGTGCCCTACGAGCGCGTGGAGGCCCCGTGGGGCATGGGCGTCATCCTCCACGAAATCGGCCACAACCTGCAGGCCGACCTGGGCATCTGGCAGGAGACGCAGGTGGCACTCCAGCGGCGCGTGCTGCACGCCACCGGCAACCCGTGGCTCACGCGCCTGTGGGGCCGCTGGCACAAGGAGATCTTCGCGGACCTCATCGCGTGCCTGCTCGGAGGGCCCGCGTCGGTGCACTCGATGAAGGACTTCCTCGCGTACCCGGCGTCACGGGTGCTGACGTTCCATCCGCTCAGCGCGCACCCCACGCCTTTCCTGCGGGTGTTCATCCAGGCGGAGATGCTCCGGCGCATGGGCTTCATCCGCCGGGCCAAGGACGTCTGCGACAACTGGAACCGGCTGTACCGCGCGCGGCTGCCCTTCGCGCGCATTCCACGGCTGCTCCTGTCCACGGCATCGCGGCTCATCCCCCATGTCGTGGATGAGATTGCCTTCCAGCCCCGCCGGGGTCTGGCGCAGCGCGCGTTGGTGGACGTGGTTCCCTTCTGGCATTCGGATCAGGAGCGCATCGACCGGGCCGCGGAGTCGTTGGCGCGCGGGCACATCCCGCCGGGGCTGCCTCCGCGCTACGTGGTGAGCGCCAGCCGCGAGGCGCTCGAACGGAGGCTGGCCTCGCCCGAGCGCATCTCACAGACGGTGCTCAATCATCTGGTGAAGCTCGGCACGCGCAACGCGCGGATGCCGGGTGTGGGCGTCACCCTGGCCGCATGACAGGACCTCAAGGGAGGGACGATGTACGAGAACGTGAAGGGGAGAAGCCCCGCCGCAACCATCGAGTTGGCCTCGAGCGCGAAGTCGAAGTTCGACGAGTTCCTGCGCCGTCAGCTCGGCGTGTCCGACGCGCGTGACCCCAAGGCGGTGGTGTACGCGCTGCGAAAGCTCTACCCGACCACGGCCGCGCGCCTGGACGACGAGAGCCGCGGCCAGCCCATCCGCGTCACGGCCACGCCCGAGCCGGCCATGGCCATGGTCACCGGCATGATGGACTCGCCGGGTCAGCGCAGGTTCCGCCAGGAGCGCAAGGCGCTGGTGGACGACCTGGAGATCGCCGTGAACCTGGCCTCCAACCGCGACTTCAAGGCGCCGGTGTGCGGCTGGCGCGACTCCATCCTCGCGGAGCTGGACGAGGGCGAGGCCGCGGCGAACCTGGCGGTGGACCCCGTGTCGCGCGACCGGGCCTTCTATTCCATCCGCAAGCTGGGGGACACCGCGCGCGTGGCGCGCCTGGTGGGCATGGTGAACCCCGCGGTGGTCCAGGAGTTCGGCCGGCTCGCGGCGACCATCGACGACAACGCCACGCTCCTGCGCATCCTGGCGGGCGAGGCGCTCTTCCGCGCCGGCTTCGACAAGGGCGGCACGGTGTTCCAGGTGGCGCTCCAGGACCTGCGCCAGCGCCGCGAGGCGCTCATCAACTCGCTGGAGCAGCTCACCGCCACGTCCATCCAGGAGGGCTACGACGACTGGGGTGACGGCCAGGCGTCCTACGGCAAGCTGCTGGAGCAGCTGCGCGCCCGGGGGCAGTCGGACCTGCGCGCCATCGTCCGGCCGGATGCCATGTCGCGGCTCCTGGACGTGCTGCTGAACCACACGCCCCGGCAGAACTCGGAGGACATGCGCGGCATCGCGTCCGCGGTGCCCGTGGAGCTCATCCAGCTGCGGCGCCTGCGGGACGTGGCCGGCAGCCTGCTGGACACGTCCACCGTCGGCTTCTCCAACTCCGGCGGCAGCAGCCGGGGCGTCGCGCTGAACGCGAAGGTCCAGGGAGCCTCCGCGCCCCTGGCCGCCTTCGTGGAAGCGCTCACGCTCTTCATCGACGCGTTCGACCGGCCCAACGCCGGAGCGCGGCTGCTCAACCTGGTGCTCCCCGTCCCGCTGACCTTCCGGGACCTGACGGGCAAGGAGCAGGAGCTCAACGACAAGTTCCGGGAGCGCAACGACACCCAGGAGCTCATCGAGGACCTGCTGATGGACCCCAACACGTCGGTGGAGTTCTGGAAGGAGCTGGCCCGGTTGGATCGCAAGCTCTACCACCTCGACCGGCTCATCGACCTGTTCCTGCTGGACTACGACGAGGCCGTGGTGCCGGGCGGCAACCGCGTGGACCTCCACGAGGAGATGATCGAACAGCTGGACGCGAACGTGGACGTCTTCAACGTGAGCCCGGCGTTCCTCCGGGAGCAATGCGGGCTGGAGGAGGACTCGCTGGAGCTGGCGAAGACGCTGACCCAGGAGGCGCCCGGCCAGGCGGAGGAGATTGAAGACGACCGCAACCACAAGTACGGCTTCACGCAGGGCGCGCACTGCAACACCGGCGAGCCCTTCACGGTGCCCCCGCCGATCCGCGTCTCGCTGGACCGCATCGAGAAGAACCTGGAGCCTCGCCTCAGCGACCCCGGGGCCGTGGAGCACCCGCTGGAAGCGGAACAGGGCGAGCGGGAGGTGTCCGCCTCCGCCACCGCGGGCAACGGGGCCAGCCTGGACGACGTGGCCTCGCTCATCGAGAAGAGCCGGGCGCGCATCATGACGGACGTGAAGCAGCAGCTGGAGGCCCAGGGGCCGGAGCTGGCCCGCCAGCTGGAGGCAGCGTTCTCGGATCAGCTCAAGGCCGTGGAGCGCATCATCGCGGGCAAGGAGCGGCACGGCGCGGACAGCCGGCCCGCGCCGGTCAACGGGCACGCCAAGTCGGGCCACACGCGCCGCCACGTCCGCCACGCGCGCAAGCCGTGAGCCTTGCGCGCGCACCGGACTGAAACCCTTTCCTTCAACGTCATTGACCCAGGTGGCATGCCATGAGCATCGGTACGGCAGAAGCCCTTCAGCGGCTGTTCTCGCAGTGGAAGCGGGAAGTCCTCGCCAACGTCACGTCGGATGAGCAGCGCACGGAGCTGCAGAAGCAGCTCTCGCTCCGGGAGGAGGAGCTGCTCGCCAGCGCCTCCGACGGTTCGACGGTGTCGCTCTTCTCGGACCTGATGGGGTTGGGCAAGGACGGAGCGCCCTCCTTCGACTCCATCAGCCGGCCGCTGCTCGTCCAGGACTTCGATGAGTCCGTCATCGAGACGCAGCTCCACGCGACCGCGGAGCTCTATTACATCTACCAGCACGAACGGATGAAGGTGTTCCAGGTGGCGGGCGTGCTCCTGCGCCTCTTCCACGACGGGCGCATGCGCATCCAGCGGGGCCCCGGCGCGCGGGCGCTGTACCTGATGGAGAAGCACCAACCGCTGCGCTACAAGCCGCGCGACCGGCAGCTCGCGTACCGGCGCGCGTTCAACTACGGCAACCTGGCGGCGCCGCCGGGCGCGGTGATGTTCCGCAACTTCCACCGCGAGTTCGTCGCCTTCGTGTCCGCCATCGCGCAGTACTTCCGCGACCTGCTCATTGGTGAGGTCATCCGCGGCTCGCAACAGCTGAACGAGCGGCCCTTCGCGAGCCAGGCCACCATCCAGCGGCTGGGCACGGACATCCGCTGGCAGATCGACCGCGCCACCTACGGCAACATCCTGGCGCTCACGGTGGAGGTGGGCGAGTACCTCAAGACCATCCTCGACGCGATGGAGACGCCGGACATCAAGAAGGCCTTCGACGCGAACACCAAGTGGGACGTGATTGAAGTGGTGTCGCAGCGCTACCTGGGCGGCGCGGGGGAGATTTCGCAGCGCTCGAAGATGGCGGACGCGGGGCGCCTCTTGCTCAACTTCGTCGCGGACAATCCGTTCAAGACGCGCGACTTCAGGGACTTCCAGACGGAGGTGATGCCGCTGGGCCCGGTGGCGGAAGAGTGGATCGCCGCGTACCGGATGACGCCGGATGGCCGCTCGTTCCGGGGCGTGTCCCCCACCCTGCGCCAGACGCTGGGCATCACCAGCCCCGCGCCGGCGATGCGCTGAAGGGAGGCGCGTCATGGACATCCCGCTGCATCCCCTGATGGAGGCGGGCACGGGGGCCGCCTCGGCGCCGCGCACCAACGTGTCGCGGATGGTGGCCTCGGCGGTGGCGGGCCAGGTGTCCCATCCTGTCGTGCGCGCGTCGCCGTACCGCATTGGCCGGGATGGGGTGCCCCGGCTGGTGCCGGGCAGCGGCGGCATCGTGCTCAACCGCCGCGTGGGAGACCGCGCGGTGGGGCTGGCGGCCGACCACATGGAAGCGGGCGTGTCGCTGCACAACACGGGGAAGGACGACGTCGGCCAGCGCGGCGGCTCCAACCGGGCGCTGATGTTCTATGCGTGCGTGGGCAACCGCGCGCGCGTGACGAGCGGTCCCGCGAGGGGCGCCGTGGGCACGGTGGTGGGAAAGCACGGTGGCATCAACCACGTCATCGTGGACTTCCCGCCCGCGGTGAAGCGCCGGCTGTGCATCGGGGACCGCGTGCAGCTGGATGCGTACGGCCAGGGGCTGGAGCTGCCGGACTTCCCTCGGGTGCGCGCGCTGAACCTGTCGCCCCGGCTGCTGCGGCGCTGGGGCATTCGGACGCAAGCGGGGCGGCTGGTGGTTCCCGTGACGCACACGGTGCCCGCGGAGCTGATGGGTTCGGGGTTCGGGCGTTCGGAGGGCGTGCTGGGGGACCTGGACATCCAGCTGTCGGATGCGCGGCTGGTGCGCAGGCACCGGCTGGATGCGCTCCGGCTGGGGGACCTGGTGGCGGTGTGTCCGTTGGACTACCGCTTCGGGCCCTCGCGGCGGGCGGGGGCCATCACGGTGGGGGTGGTGGTCCATTCGGACAGCAAGGTGGCGGGGCACGGGCCCGGGGTGACGCCGCTGCTCATCTGCCCGGCGGAGTGCGTGCGGCTGGTGTGCCGGCCGCAGGCCAACGTGGCGCTCGTGCTGGGGCTGCGCCAGAGCGTGGCGCCGCCGGCGCGTGGGCCGTCACGGGGTCGGTGGTAGGGACACCGCGCCCAGGCAGCGCGACACCATGGCCGCGCGGGTGTCCACGCCCAGCTTGACGAAGATGCGTCGCAGGTGGGCCGCCACGGTCCACGTGCTGATGTGGAGCTTCGTGGCGATCTGCTTGTTGCCCCAGCCCGCGCAGACACATGAGACGACCTGCAGCTCGCGCGAGGTGAGCAGCCGCACGTCGGACGCGGGCGCTGGCGCGGCGCTCGCGGAGTCCTCCGCGGGCACCAGGTGATAGCGCTGCCCGTTGAGGATGAGCTCGCCAGCCAGGGCGCGGTTCTGCTCCCGGGGGGCGCCGGGGTCGGGGACCACGAGCAGGACATGGCTCCCGGGTGGAAGAGGCGTCCGCATGGCGTGCGCTAGGAAGGGTCCGCCAGTTCGGGGGTCGTGAGGATGCGCCAGACCTCGGAGGCTTCGCGCGAGCGGCCGGTGGCGCGCAGGTCCTCCGCGAGGCGCTCCCCCGCGGCGGGAGGCTCCGGCCGTTCACGTGCGAGCGTCACGAGCCGCGTGACGCCGCGGCGGCCGAGGCGGAGCTCGGCGTGGAAGAGCAGCGCCAGCGCGCGGGCCGAGACGAAGAGGCCACCGGGCGCGTCCACGGCGGTCCCCTCCTGGGCGCAGGAGTCGAGCATGGGACGGAGCACGTGCGTGACGAGCGTCTCGAGCTGCGCCCGTTGAGCGCCGCGCTCCCGGCCGGCCCGGGCGAGCGCCGCGAGCAGCCGGGGGTCTTGGGCGAACAGGGCCAGGGCCGAGGCTTCGAACCCCAGCCGTCCCAGGTGCGCGTCGAACGCCTCGGGTTCGTGCTGCTTCCAGTGGGCGAGCGCGGCGATGAGCGTGGGCCCTGACAGGGGCCATACGCCCCACCGGGGCTCGGCGCCGGACCGGGGCTCGGAGGTGACGGAGTCAAACGGGTTCCCGAACCAGGCGAGGACGAAGTCCAGAGCGCGGGCCTGGGGCTCCTTGAGGCCTGATCCCATGAGCTCCTCACGCGAAGGCGCGCACGGGCCGCGCACCGCGACGGTGCCGCGATGGATGGGCCTGCCCCCCTCGTTGCCCAGGATGATTCGCGCGCCATCCGGGAAGGTGACCACGGGCCCCTGGAGCCGGAGTTCCTCACGTGCAGCGCGGAAGGGCGAGTCCTGCGCTTCCGCTTCGCGGGGCTGCGTCTCGGTGAAGAAGTCGGTTTCGGAGTGGAGGTGGACGTTCTCCTCCCGGGACGCGCGACCAGGTGCCGGCGCGGGAGTGCTGAAGGGGTCCGCGCCAGAGCGTGAATGAGGGTTCCCCTCACGGACCGGATGAGCCGAGGCCGCCTCTGGCGCCGCGAACGGATCCACGCCAGTGCCAGGGTGGCGGCTTGCCTCATCGGCCGAGGCCGTCTCTGACTCCGCGACAGTGCCAGGATGGCGGTTTGCCTCACGAACCGAACGAGCAGCAGCCACCTCTTCCGCGAACGTATCCGCGCCAGAGCGGGCGCGAAGGCTGGACTCATGGGACGAACGAGCAGCAGCCGCCTCTTCCGCGAGCGGAGCCGCGCCAGAGCGAACGTGACGGCTGGCCTCATGGGCCGAACGAACAGCAGCCGCCTCTTTCGTGAACGGCTCCACGTCAGAGCGAGCGTGACGGCTGGGCTCATGAACCGAACGAGCAGCAGCCGCCTCTGACTCTCTTAATGACTCTGCACCCATGCTCGACTGGCGTCTCGCCTCACGGTGCGAACGAGCAGAGGCCATCTCTGGCTCTCCGAATGGATCCGCCCCAGAGCGAGCATGACGGTTTGCCTCATGACCCGGACGCGCAGCCGTCATCTCTGGCGCGAACGGATCCGCACCCATGCTCGACTGACGTCTCGCCTCACGGCCCGGACGAGCAGCAGCCAGCCCTGGTGCGAACGGATCCGCACCCATGCTCGACTGACGTCTCGCCTCACGGCCCGGACGAACAGCAGCCAGCTCTGGCGCGAACGGATCCGCTCCCATGCCCGGCTGGCGTCTCGCCTCATGGCCCGGACGAACAGCAGCCAGCTCTGGCGCGAACGGATCCGCCCCCTTGCTCGATTGGCGTCTCGCCTCACGTTCCGAACGCGCAGCAGCCATCTCTGGCGTGAACGGATCCACACCCATGCTCGATTGGCGTCTCACCTCACGTTCCGAACGCGCAGCAGCCATCTCTGGCGTGAGCGGATCCGCACCCATGCTCGGCTGACGTCTCGCCTCACGCTCCGAACGCGCAGCAGCCGCCTCTGACGTGAACGGATCCGCTCCCATGCTCGACTGACGTCTCGCCTCACGGTCCGAACGCGCAGCAGCCGCCCCTGAAGCAGTGAACGGATCCGCCCCCATACTCGATTGGCGTCTCGCCTCACGTTCCGAACGCGCAGCAGCCGCCCCTGAAGCAGTGAACGGATCCGCGCCGGACCTCAAGTGGCGATTTGCATCGCGGGCCGAGCGTTCCGATGCCGCCGGCATTCGGGGCGCCTGTTCGCTGAACGGTTCCACATCGAGGTGATGCGCCTCGCGCGCCGCGCGAACGGAATCGACGCGAGGGCTCTGCTCGCCGAACGGAGTCGCTTCGCGGCGGCGCTCTTCACGGGCCGCGCGGGAAGAAGCAGAGGCTCCGCCCCGCGGCATCCGGACTCGGGGCGAGGGCTCGGCGAGCGAACCGCGGCCGGAACGTGGAGAGCGCAGCTCCTCACCCGAAGCGGAGGCTCCCCCCCGCGGCATCCGGGGCCGCGGCGCTGATTCAGCGAGTGGGTTGGAACCGGCACGTGGAGGGCGCATGCCTTCACGTGCGGCGCCAGGGGCGTCGGATGCAGAAGAAGTACGGGATCTCGATTCGGAGAGCGGCGCACGGTCAGGACGCGCAGGGCGCCCTTCCCCCCTGGCCGCGCGCGAAGAGGCATGACCGCTGGGCCTCGGTTCGTCGAAACGAGCAGGGGTCGGACGAGGAGGACGCAGCGGCGCACTCGATGAGTCGTCTTCCCTCGTGTAAGCAGGAGGCCTGGAGCCGGAGCCGCGACGCGATGGACGCATCTCCTCCCGGGCCGCGCGGGAAGAAGCAGAGGACTCACCCTGCGTCGGCCGTCTGCCTGGGCCAGGAGCCTCGAGCGGCTCGTCGCCAGAGCGAGCAGCGGCTCCGGAAGTGCGCGGACGTGACTCCGTCGCATCCTCCCGCGAGAAGGGAGCATCCCGTTCGAGGTCGGAAACCCAGCGCTCCAGGAGCGACATCACGCCCTGGGAGGTAACGGGCGCACGGTTCCGCTTCCGCCCCGAATCATCACCAGCCACGGCAACCTCCCCTGAGAACCAACCTGCCCACGCACAGTAGGAATCACCCTTGCGCAGGGAAGTTCGACCCGGAGCCGGGCTTCACGGTTGAGTTCAGGATGGAGGCACCACGGCGGACCGCCAGGACGACAGTGCCGTCATCCCGGAAGGCTGTCTCCACGCCAGCTCGCCTGCTCTCGACGCGTGCTCAGAACAGGCGCGAGTACGTGGACGGTGCCCCCGGCCGTGGCGTCCAGCGCTTCGCGTCGCGGGGCAGCCACAGGAGCTGGAAGGCCTCGGCACGCCCTTCATAGCGAAGGGTGTGCTCGCCCTGGGACAGCGTGAACTCAGGAGTGGTGATGCGCTCGCCATCGATGAACAGCGCGCCGGTGTCGAGAGTGCTCGAGGGCTGGACGAAGTAGCGGTCGGCGCGAACCGCGAGGAAGCGGTCCTCCAGTGCGCCAGAGTCCGAGGGCACGCGGTAGCGCTGTCCCCACAGATACAGGTCACCGTCGTAGGGCTGGTAGTGCGCGTCGAGGAAGCGGCGCAGCGCTGGAGGAAGGCCGGAGGTACGCAGGTCATCCACCCGCAGCACGCAGCCCTGCTCCACGAGCACACGGGGCATCTCATCGGACAGCAGGCCCGCGAGGGAGCCGCGCAGATACGCGTCCGTGTAGAAGTAGAAGTGAGCGTGCGGCCGGCTCACGTAGCCCCCCGAGTTGTCGTAGACGACATCCTCCGCTCCCGTGAGCGCCGCGATACGAGCGAGCACCTCGCGCTGCCGCGCATTTCCGCCGCCATCCAGCAAGGCCTCCACGCGCGCGGCCTGGACAACGAACAGGCCCCCCAGCCCGGCAAGCCCCAGGGTCCGCACAGCGGGAGTGCGCAACCCAGAGAGCACGACGAAGACGCCGCGCGCAGCGAAGGGCGCGAGCACGCCCAGGAACGGCAGCAGGCTGTACGGGAACGGAGCACGCTGGAGCGCATAGGCGCCGAAGGTCGCGGGCACGGCCACGAACAGGAGCAGGTCCGGAGTGCGCGGGTGCTTCAGCAAGCGAAGGAACGTGGCGACGAACCCGACAGCGGCGAGGAGGAAGAACGCGGGTTGCGCTCCCAGTGTCGGCACCAGGTATTCGCGCCACGAGAAGCCCGGGTAGTGGCGCTGGTGTTCGGAAGCCCAGACGAAACACCACCGCCACCATGCGCCCCACGAGCCCGTCACCGTGAGGTAGGCGGCCACCGAGCTCGTCGCAACGGCGATGCCCGCGAAGAAGGCGCGAGGCGATGCGACGAGCGAGGGGGAACCATTCCCGCGCGGCAAGAGGTCCACCAGGAGCACCGCGGTCACGAGCCCGCCGAAGAAGAGCGCTTTCTGGGAGCCCCACGCGGAGGCGACGAGCAACGCACCCGCCAGGAACGACGAGCGGAAGGAACCGGGCTGCACGGACAGGGCGGCGAGTGCGCCCAGGAAGAGCGCGGCGGTGAGGGCATCCGGACGCACCTCGGTGGCGAAGTGCAGGAAGCCGGGCGAGCAGAGCAGCAGCACTGGAGCCAGGAGCGCGGCGATGCGTCCTTCCCGCCGGTTGAGGAAGAACACGGAGACACACGCCCCCGCGAGCGGCACGAGCATCGCGGCCCGAAGCGCGATCACGTTGCGCGGATCATCTCCAAGCAGCCGGAACAGCGGCGCCAGCAGTTGGTACACGAGTGGGAAGTGCACCTCGAAGAAGTCGCGGTAGGGCACCTGCCCGTGGGCCATGAGCCACGCGGCATGGGCGTACTGGAACTCGTCGATGCTGAATGCCTTGTGCAGTGCGAGGCGCGAGGCCTGGAGCGCGAGCACGCCCAGGACGACACCCAGCCCCCACCGCAAGGCCCGGGGCTCCGTCATCGGCGCCGTCATACCGCGAAAGCAACCCCGGCTTCAGAACGCATGGAGCGAAGGTCCCGTACCGACAAGTCCCCCGCTGCCCACCTCCCGCCCCGAACAGTTCCAAACCTGTCCGACTGTCGGACAGGCTCCCGCCGCGCCCAGGTGGACCCAAGGCCCCCGCGACGAGGTTCCCAAACCTGTCCGACTGTCGGACAGGTTTTCCGCCGCCCATGCGGACCGGGAACTCCCGACCCGAGGTCCTCCAACAAACTCGACGGCAGGCCAGGTTTCCGCAGCCCAAGTGGACCGGGAGTCCCAAGCCGAGGTCATCCCAACCTGTCCGACAGTCAGACAGGTTTCTCTGCGGTACAGGCGGCCCGGAGCCGAGGTCCTTCAAACCTGTATGACTGGTCGGACAAGTTTGTTTCTCCGCTGCCCAGGTGGACCAGAAGCCCCCAACGGAGGTCCTTCACATCAGTTCGACAGTCGGACTGGTTCTCCGCGGCCCAGGAGGAACGGAAGTCGTTGAGCCGGGGTCATCCAAACCGGTCCGGCTGTCGGACAGGTTTCCGCGGCCCAGGCGGGCCGGGAGCTCCCGAGCCGAGGTCCTCAAAGCTTGTCCGACTGCCGGACTGGTTCCAGCTGCCAAGGTGGACCCAAGGCCCCGAGCCGCGGGCCTTCAAACCTGTCCGACTGTCGGACCGGTTCCGGCCGCCAAGGTGGACCCAAGGCCCCGAGCCGTGGTCCTCCAAACTTGTCCGACAGTCGGACAAGTCCTCCGCTGCCCAGGTGGACCCAAGGCCCCCGAGCCGCGGGCCTCCAAATCGGTCCGGCTGTCGGACAAGTTCGTGGGGTGCGCCGCTGCCGGGCAGCCCCAGCGGGGTTCTCGCTTCTCCCCTTCCGGCAGCGTGCCTCGCAGAGAACCTGGCGCCGAGCGCGTGCTCGCGCGCCCGAGCACGTTGGCTCAGCGCCCCGTGCGACGCCGTGCCCGCGCTCGCGCGGCTTCCAGTGCGGAGTCCACGCCAGCGGGCGGTTTCGGAGGCTCCGGCTTCTGCTCGGCGGGCTCCTCCTGAACAGGCTTGGGCGTCGTCGCGGAGGGCTGCGCGTCCGTGCGTGGTGCGTCCTTGGGCTCACGTGCGCTGGATTCCTTCACGGGCTTTTCCCGCGCCGCCCGCACTCGTGGGGCGGAGAGAAACCTGCGCACCGCGACCTCCGCCAGCATCGCCGCCAGCGCGAACGCGACCAGCCAGGGCGCCAACGCCACGCGGCCCTCCGACTCTGGCGCCTCCGCGAAGAGGCCCGTCATCGACAGCCGCTCCTGGCCTCCGCCCACCACCGCCAGCGCTCGCAGGAGCTTGAGGCCCTCCTTCGCGCTGCCCGGCTCGAACTCCGGCGCGTACGGCAGCGCCACCGGTGGCGCCCTCAACACGCGTCCGCCCCACTTCACCACCGGATGCCAGGTGCCGCTGCCCGTCAGCGGGTACTCGACCACCAGCCGATCCTCGTCCTCCCAGTGCAGCGGCTTCTCCACACCGGAGCGCCCGTCGCCCGCCAGCAACACCGCCGTGGGCAGCGCGCCCGGCATCGGCTCACCCGGCGGCAGGTCCAACGTCACGCGCAGCACGTTGCCCTGGCGCTCCGAGCGCACCACCGCCTCTTCCTTCGGCGTCGGCCGCCCCATCGCCCAGCGCACCACTGCCTCCAGCGTCGCCCGCAGCGCGCTCCACTCGCGCAGCTCCCCCGTGTACCTGCCGTCCACCTCCGCCGTGAGCGCCACCGTGCGCCCCGCGCCATGCGGCCACAGCGCCAGCACCGGCGCGGCGTTCGTGTCCAACGTGCGCAACGCCACGTTCGCCCGGGGCTTCAGGTAGGTGAGGTTGTAGCCGCCCACCTGCGGCAGGCCCGTCGTCGGCAGCGGCCCCAGCAGCGGCAGGTCCGGCGCGGCCTCCAACGACGCGGGCTCGTCCACGAACGTGGCCCTCGCCACCGCGAGCGTCTCCTGGCTGAAGATGCGCGGCAGGCTCATGGCGTCCTCCGCGAAGTAGATGCGCCCCGCGCCACGCCGGGCCACCTCGCGCAGCAGGTCCGCGTCCGGATCCGTGGGCTTGCCCAGGCCGATGACCGACACCGTCACGTTGGCCGCTCGCAGCGCCGCCAGCGTCTCCTGGTAGTCGTCCGGCTCCTCGGAGTCCGCCGCGTCCGAGAACAGCACCACGTGCCGCGTGGGCTTCTCGCTGCGGAGGATCTCCTTGCTGCCCGCGCGCAGGGCCGTGCCCACGTAGATGCCGCCGCCGCCACTGAAGCCTCGCGCCACCTGGTCGAACGGCAGTCCCTTGATCACCGGACTTAAGGGGAAGATTTCATGCGGCTCCGTGTCCACCATGTGCACGGAGGCGTCGTCGTTCGCGTTGAGCAACGTGAGCGCCGCCGTGACACCCTCCGCCGCCAATTCCATCTTCGTGCGCCCGTCCGGCACCTGCATGCCCATGGAGCAGCTCGAATCCATGAGCACGCTCATCGCCACCGACGCGCGCCGCTGCTCCTCGCGCATCTCCAGTGACACAGGCAGCAAGGGCTCCAAGGGCGAGCGCCGGTAGCCGCCCTCGCCGAAGCTCGACCGCCCTCCCGTCATCACCAGCCCGCCGCCCGCCTGGTCCACGTAGTCCGCCAGCGCGTTCAACCCCGTCTCGTCCAGCGCGTTCGCGTCCACGTTCTCCAGCACCACCACGCCCACCCCGTCGAGCGCCTCCAGCGACAGGGGGAACGGCGCCTTCACCTCCAGCGCCATGCCCGTCGCCGCCAGTGCCTTCGACAGCGTGCCCGACGGCTGCGCGGTGAGCAGCAACACGCGCGGCGGCCCCTCCACGCGCAGCACGCCCACGCCCACGTCGTTCTCCGGGACGCCGTCCCCGGGCACCTCCACCGTGAGCCGGTAGTGCACGAGCCCCGGCTCCTCCAAGAGGTCGCGCAGGGGCAGCAGGTTGGGCCCGGGCTTGAAGTCGTACGGCCCCTTCACCAGCACCTTCCCGTCGCGCTCCAGTCGCACGGTGCCCGTGACGGCCGAGGTGGCCTGCACCACGGCGGAGAACTGGAAGGGCTCGCGCACGGAGACGGTGGCGGGCACGTCCAGCGACACCACGGCCACGTCCAGCGCGGGCTCCGGCCGGGACACCTGCCGGTAGTCCACCGCGATGCCTCGCGCCGCCAGCCGGCGCGTCGCGCCCCGGGCATCCGCGCCGGTGGACCGGCCGTCGGAGACCACCAGCACCCGGCCCGTGCGCTCGGGGGGAATGAGCGCGCCCGCCGCGTCCAACGCGGCCGACAGGTCCGACGCCTCCGCGTCCACCGGCCGCGTGAAGCCGCCGAACCGGCCCGACTCCGACAGCGGGGACTCCACCCGCGCCTCGCGGCCGAAGGTGATGACGCCCACGCGGTCGCCCGGCCGGCGCTGGGACTCCACCAGCGAGATGAGCTCCTGCGCCACGCGGTCCACGTCCAGCGGCATGGAGCGCGAACGGTCCACCACCACGGCCACGTCGCTGCCCGCGTTCGCCAGCCGCAGCTCCGGTCCGGACAGCGCGGCCACGCCGAGCACCAGCAGCGCCCACCGCAGCACCATGGGCGGGCCGGGCCTCCGGCCGTAGCGCCACAGGAAGAGTCCCAGCGGCAACAACAGCAGCCACGCCTGGGGAAGGGTGAAGGTCATGCCTTCCTCGTGACGTAGAAGTCCGCCAGCAGCGCGGCCAGCAGCACCAGCAGGGGCCAGCGGGCGCGCTCATGTCCGCTGTTCCCTTCCGAGTCCTCGCCCGCCGCCTTCGCGGCCACGTCCGCGCTGCCCCGGCCGCGCAGGTCCGATTCCCGCGCGTCCAGCGCCAGCACCTCCAGCGAGTCCACTTCACGGCCGTCGCGCTCCAGCACGTAGCGGCCAGGACTGATGGGCGCGGGCAGGCTCAGCGCGCCCGCGCCAAACACGGGCTTGCGGCCCGAAGGGCCCTTCAGCGCGTAGCGAGCACCGGCCTCCGTCACCACGGAGAGCGCCTCGCCCAGGTTGAGCTGACGCCGGGGGAAGCCCTCGCGGAGCCGCCGCGCTTCGCGCACCACGTTGCCCAGAAGCACGGGCCAGGCGGTGGTCCGCTGGAGGTTGGAGCGCGCCAGGTCCACGTTGAGGTGCAGCCGCCCGCCCTCCTCTTCCGACACGAGCACGGCTTCGCCCGCGGTCATCAACGGACGGCCCGGAGGGTTCGCGCCCGCCGTCCACCGCACGCCCGAAAGCTGCACGTCGTCCATCAGCGTGCTGCCCTTCTCCGTGAAGAACGGCCCCACGAAGGTGCGCAGCGGCCCTTCCGCGCCCAGCGTCACGCGGGCCTCCGCGCGCGAGGGGCCGACGGACAGCACCGGCGCGCCGGGAACAGGAGGGCCGCGCGCCACATCGGGAGACACCGCCAGGAAGCGCTCCAGCGCCTGCTTCGACGCGGGCGACAGGCCCTCCGTCAGCCCCACGGCCACCGGCATCACGGGGGACGGGGGCAGGCGCACGTGTCCGTCCTCGGGCAGCGCGTCGTCCGGCAGGGACACCTCCACGTCGCCGGCCTCGCGGAACGTGAGGCGCACGGTCGCGGCGCCCTCTTCCGGCAATGCGATGCGCTCCGTGCGTTCGGTGCCTTCACGCGCGCCCGGCCCGGGTGCCGCGCGCACGCGTGCTTCAATCTCCGAAGGCCCCGCGCCGAAGCGCGCGACCCGCAGCGTCACCGTGGCCCGGCCGCCCTCGTCGCGCCGCTGTGCCGAGACCACCGCCACGTTGCCCTGGGAATGGCCCAGCGCCGTCCAGCGCACGGAGGGCGGCACGGTCGTGTCCTCGGAGGGCGGCGCGTCGGTGAAGAAGTGCACGCGCTTGCCGGGGCCGGCCAGCTCCTGCGCCCACAGGAGCGAAGCCGTGACGTCATGGTCCGGCCCCCGCGCCTCGAAGGACTCCAGCGCGCCCAGGGCCCGTGATGCATCGGCCTCCGGTCCGGCGAGGACCAACGGCGCCACGCCGCTCGCGAGCACCGTGACGTGCGTCGCGCGCTCCGACTCCACGCGCTTCGCGGCTTCCGTGCGCACGTGCTCCAGCACCGTCTTGCCATCCGGAGTCCTCGCGGACATGGACAGGCTGCCGTCCACGACGAGCACCAGGTGACGGCGCCGAGCGCTCTCCCCCAGCCGCACGTCCGCCAGGTACAGCGCGGCGGCCAGCACGGCGAGCGCCTCCAGCAGCAGTGAGGCCTCACGCGTGAAGCGCTCCCACCGGGGCCCTCCCTCCGCGCGAGGACGCGGCGTGCGCCACAGGAACAACGCGCTCACCACCACCGGCTTCTGCCGGCGGCGCAGGAAGTACGCCGCGACCAGCGGAACCAGCGCGCCCAGCGCCAGCAGTCCCCAGGGAAGCCCGAAGCTCACGCTTCGCCTCCCGCCATGCTCCGCACGCGGGTGCCATCAAGCACACCGGAGGCCCTCACACCGCGCTCCACGCTGCTCGCACCGAAGCTCACGCCCCGCCTCCCGCCACGAACAACGCGCGCAGCGGTCCCGCGACCTGCGCCCGCAGTCCTTCCGCCGCGTTCACGGTGAGCAGCGTTCCCCGCGCCCGCACCGCCGCGCTTCGCAGCGCACGCTGGTGCTCCGCGAAGCGGCGGGCGTAGGCGGCCAGCACGCCGTCCGTCAGCAGCTCCTCCAGCGCCACGCCACTCTCCGCGTCCACCAGCCTCGCGCCCTCACCGCCCGAGGGCTCCAGGTCCTCCGCGTCCAGCACCTGCACCAGGAACAGCGCCGACGCTCCTCGCGACAGCCGGGCGCACAGCGCCTCCAGGTCCGTCTCGAAGAGGAAGTCGCTCACCACCACCCGCAGGCCACACGGACGCAACGGCGGCAGCCGCCCCAGCGCCGACGCCAGGTCATCCCGCGCCTCGAACTCCGCCCCTCGCAGCGCCGCGCGGCACGCCGGCCCCTGCACCCGCTCCGACCGCGCCCCGCCCCACAGCAGCGTCGGCGTCAGCCCCTGCCGCCCGCCCACCTCCACCGTCAGCAGCGCCACCTCCCGCGCCCCCGCCGCCTTGCGAGGCGACAGCCCCATGCTGCGCGAACCATCCAGCACCACCTCCACGCGCGGCGACACCTCGTCCTGCCGCACGCGCAGCACCAGCTCCCCCGTGCGCGCCACCGCGTTCCAGTCCAGCTGCCGCAGGTCGTCCCCCGGCTGGTACGCGCGGAAGTCGTGCAGCTCCATCGCGCTGCCCGCGGACGTGGCGCGCACCTCGCCCACCCGTCCCCGCTGCGGCAGGCGCGGCAGCGCCAGGCTCAACCCCGGCGCCAGGCGCGCCACCTCCGCCTCATCCAACATCGCGCTCACTGCTGGTGGGCCCGCTGCTCGCGTGCAGCGAGCACCCGGTCCGCGGCGAACGCCGACAGGAACGCCACCAGCGCCACGCACAGAAGCAACTCCGGCGGCAGCTTGAGACCACTGGGGTCGCTGTAGTCGTACTTGCCGAAGTTCAGCGTCCCCAATATCGGGTTGAGCAGGTTGAGCAGCTCATCGCGCCCCTCCAGGTTCAGGAACACCGCCAGCAGCGGCGGCACGCCGGCCCCCAGGATTCCCACCAGGACATAGAGCAACCGCACCGACACCGGCGACGCGAACCGCCCCGAGCGCGGCATCCGCCCCAACAGCAGCGCCACCGACAGGTACAGCACCCCATAGAGCGCCAGCGCCGCCTGCGACATCCCCATCCGAAGGCTGCTCGTCGCCCCATCCGACAGCCACAGCAGCCCCCCGCACCCCACCGCCCACCCCACGAGCAGCAGCACCGACAGCCGGAAGCCGCGCAGCGCCCCGGGCTTGAACAGCGTCCACGCCCGGGTGCCCGCGCGCAGCGGCCGCGACTGACCGTCCACGTCCGTCGCCACGAAGAGGGTGGCGAAGATGAGGTGCAGCCCTCCGAGGATGCCCATCACCCCGGGGATGTCGTCATCCCGGTCCATGAGCCACCACACCGCCGTCATCCCCAGGAACGTCAGGACCACCTGCACCACCAACGCCCGCCGGGGATGGCGCGTGTAGTCCTCCGTCACGAGCGACAGCCGCGCCACCGCCGCCTCGAACACCAGCCACCCGTCCGACACGAGGAGCCAGAACGCCGCGCCGAGCCCCAGGAAGAAGTTCCGGTCGAACGAGAACCCGCTGCCCCGCTCGTTCGTCACCACGAAGGTGAACGTCAACGCCTGGAAGAACGTCACCACCAGCACGGCCACCAGCGCGAACCGCACCGCGGCCCGTCCCATCCGGCTGTCCGCCAGCGTCGCCGCGCACACCGACACGAGCGTGAGGAACACCAGCCACGTCCCGCCCAGCAGCAGCACCATCAGGATGGTGGGCAGGTCGATGCCGTTGAGGAAGTAGCTGAACAGCAGGAACGGCCCCACCGCCGACGCGTACAGCACCGCCTGCACCAGGAAGGACGCCACCTTGCCGCGCAGGATGCGCCGGGGCCCCAGCCCCGTGAGCAGGAGCAGCGACCACGTCTCGTCCTCGCGCTCGCGCGCCAGCGAACGGTACGCGTTGAAGGGGATGAGGCCGAAGTGCACCAGCGCCAGGCACACGAAGAAGGAGAAGAAGTACGACCGCCCCTCGCGCGTGTACGTGCTGTCGTGCGTGTTCGCGAACGCGATGAGCGACAGCACCAGGCACGCCGCGAGCAACAGCCCGAAGCTCACCCAGAAGACGCGCGTGCGCAGCCCCTGCCGCACCTCCTTCACCACCAGCGGGTTGAGCCGGTCGCCCCACCTCTCCCAACGGTCGGACGCCGTGACGGGGACACCAGGAGCGGACTCGGCCGCGCCCGACGCGGGACTTGCTTGCGTGCTCACGCCACCCTCCCCTTCGTCACCGTCATGAACGCATCCTCAAGATTGCGCTCGCGCGGGCTGAACGCGCACACCGGCAGCCCCTGCGACACCAGCGCCGCGAGCAGCGCCGCCGCGGCCACTTCCGCCTGCGCCGGCCCCGCTTCCGCCTCCAGCTCCAGGCGCACGCGCAGCGCGCCGCCCTCGCGCGCCACGTCCTTCACGCGCGGCTGCTCCAGCAGCGTGCGCTCCGTGCGCGACCAGAGCGCCTCGCCCTCGTCGCCCTGCGCAGCCAGCCGCACCGTCAGCTCCATCACGCGGGACGGGCCCGCGCTCTGGCGCAGCAGGTCCTCCACCTTGCCCTGGGCCAGCAGGCGCCCCTGCTCGATGATGACGCAGCTGTCGCAGATCTCCGCCAGCTCCGTGAGGATGTGGCTGGAGATGATGACCGCCTTGCCCTGATCCGCCAGCGCGCGCAGCAGCTCCCGCAGCTCGATGCGCGCTCGCGGATCCAACCCGTCCGCCGGCTCGTCCAGCAGCAGCAGCCGCGGGTCATGGAGCAGCGTGCGCCCCAGCGCCACGCGCTGGCGCATGCCCTTGGACAGCTCCGTGGTGAGCTTGTGCGAGAGCGGCCCCAGCCCCGTGAACTCCATCACCGAGTCCACCCGCTGCTTGCGCTGCGCGCCCTTCAGCCCGTACGCGCGCGCGAAGAAGTCCAGGAACTCCCTCACGGTGACGTCGTCGTAGGTGCCGTAGCGGTCCGGCATGTAGCCCAGCAGCGGCCGGGCCCGGTCCGGCGCGTCCACCAGCGACGTGCCGTCCAGCAGCACCGTGCCCGCGGTGGGCACGTCCAGCGTGGCCAGGATGCGCAGCGTGGTGCTCTTGCCCGCGCCGTTGGGCCCGATGAAGCCCAGGATGCCGCCGGCCTCCAGCGTGAACGACACGTCGTCCACCGCGCGCAGCGCCCCGTAGTCGCGCCGCAGCCCCTTCACCTCCAGCAGGCTCATCGTCGTGCCTCCTCGACCTGACCGCGCACCACGTGCACCGCGGCATCCAGCTCCACGTCCAGCGCCGCCGTGGGCGTGAAGCCACGCCCGCCCAGCCGCGCCACGAACGCCCCGTCCTCCAGCTCCTCAATCAAGGGCCCCACCGCATCCTGGAAGCGCATGCGTGGCTCGTGCTCCAGGCCCAGCAGGTCCACCTCCCCGGCCTCCGCCTCCTCCGGCGGGGCCAGCCCCTCCGCGCCGTCCGCCAGCTCCGGCAGGACATAGAGCTGGCCGTCCAGCTTCAACGTGCCGCCCTTCAGGGGAGCCCCCAGCGCGTTCTGCACCTGCACACCGCCGTCGGTCTTGTGCGCCGTCAGCCGCGCGCGCGAGGGGACCACGGCGACCTCGCCCCACTCGCGGTAGCTGCGCGAGGGCAGGAAGCTGTTCTTCACCACCAGCCCGTTCGTCCAGTCCAGGAGGCGCGGCGGATCCTCCTGCCCCGTCTGGGACTCCGAGGCCAGCAGCACGCTGGAGGCGGGCATGCGCACGCTGTCCTCCGCGAGGTTCGCGTACCAGGCGTTGAGGCCCACCGTCACCGCGCGGGACCGCTCGCGGTCCAGCAGCGTGAGGCTGTAGCGCGCGGCGTGCACGCTGAAGCCGTCCACCAGCACGGACCACGCCACCAGCCCCAGGCTCGTGAGGAGCGCCAGCGTGGGCACGGCGATGAGCACCGCCAGCGGCCCCTTGCGCCGGGCGAGCATCCACCCGCCGGGCCCCACCGCGAGCACGAAGAGGAAGATGAGCAGCATGAAGCGTCCCACGGGCGCGCGGGCGCTCGACAGCAGCGGCAGGCGCCCATCGCTGAGCATGCTGTAGCGCTCCCAGCGGGGCGGCGGGCCCGCGGGCACCACCACGGCTGGCGACCGCACCGTGTCCTCCCAGAGGCTGAAGCCGCAGCCCGGGTTCTGCTTCCGGCAGTCGCGGAACTGGCGCACGAAGCCGAAGCCGTAGGGTGACAGCTCCGCCTTCTCATCCTGGAGCAATGGGAAGCGCAGCCGCGGATTCGCCGGGGGCTGGTCGAGCACCAGCTTTCCGCCAGTCACGGCGAACGTCTCCAGCACCGCCCAGACGTCGTCGGGGACCTGGTCCGCCGGCACCGCCACCAGCACCGCGTCGTAGCCCGCGTAGGCCGCCAGCTCGCGCGGCGCGGTGCGCGGCTCCACGAAGCGCGTGGCGACGAGCGGCTCCATGTTCTCCTCTGAGCGGCTCAGGCCGGTCGCGGCCTCGAAGGACTTCACGTCGCCCAGCACCATCACGCGGGCGCCCCGGTAGCCATCCAGGTAGAAGCCCCGGGACGCGGTGTCCATCCCGGGCGAGTCCAGGTTGAGGGTCCCCGACTGCAGGTCCGCGGGCATCAGCAGCCACGTGACGGTGCGCTCGCGAGGGCCCAGCTCCAGCGAGCGCTCCATGATGCGCCCCTGCGAGTGGATGGACAGACGCACCGGGCGCGGCTGGCCGCCGGTGTTGTGCACCGTCACCTGGATGGGCGTGTAGCCCCGGGTCGGCACAAGCGTGACGACGCGCATGGAGGCCTTGAGGTCGCCCTCGGTGGGGAGGCTCTCCGTCGTCTCCACCACCTCGCGGTAGCCGCTGCCCTGGGGCTCCTTCTCATCCACCCTCGCCGCCGGCACGGAGGTCGCGAAGGCCGCCGTTCCTCCGGGAATGCCCGGCAGGCCCGTCCAGAGCAGGGCCCCCAGGAGCACGGCGAAGGCCAGGGGCGCGCGGCTAGCCACGGGGCACCTCGGGCGTGGCCTTGAGCAGCTCGCGCACCACGTCCGGCGCGGACACCTTCTCCAGCGACGCCTCGTAGGCCAGCACCAGGCGGTGGTTGAGGGCGGCGGGCGCGGCGGCCACCACGTCATCGAAGCCCACGTTGGGCCGGCCCTCGAGCAGCGCGCGCGCACGGCCCGCGGCGGCCAGGGCCAGCGCCGCGCGAGGGCTCGCGCCGAAGCGCACGAAGCGGCGCACGGGCTCCGGAGCGGAGGGCTGGCGCGGATCGGACGCCTCCACCAGCCGGCCGATGAAGTCCGCCACCGGGCCAGGCAGGTGCACGCGGTCCACGGCGGCGAACAGGCGCGACAGGCCCTCCGCGTCCAGCACCGGCTCCTGCGCGGGAGGCGCGCCGCGCACGCGCGTGGTGAGCAGGGTGCGCAGCGTCCTGGCGCCCACGGGCGGCACGAGGATGCGGAAGAGGAAGCGGTCCAGCTGCGCTTCGGGCAGCGGGTACGTGCCTTCGAGCTCGATGGGGTTCTGCGTGGCGAGCACGAAGAAGGGGTCGGGCAGGGGCCGCGTCTGGCCCAGCACCGTCACCGACCGCTCCTGCATGGCCTCCAGCAGCGCGGACTGCGTCTTGGGGCTGGAGCGGTTGATTTCATCCGCGAGGACGAGGCTCGCGAAGAGGGGGCCTTCGCGGAAGACGAAGTCCCGGCGCGATTCGCCCTCCAGCACGTAGGTGCCGGTGATGTCACCGGGCAGGAGGTCGGGGGTGAACTGGATGCGGCGGAAGGGCAGCGACAACAGCCGCGCCAGGGCCTTGCACAGCTCCGTCTTGCCCAGGCCGGGCAGGCCCTCCAGGAGCACGTGGCCCCGGGCGAGCACCGCCGTCACGACCTGCTCGACGACCGTCTCCTGGTCGAGCATCACCTGGTTGAGCCCGGCCTTGAGCCGGGACGCCACGTCCGCCGCGCCCTGCGCTTCGGCGGGACTCAGAAGCTCCGCTGCCACGTCGTTTCCCCCTTCTGGACTACGGACCACCGAAGTACCGCTTCACCAGGTCGCGGTTGCGAGGCAGCAGCGGACCGGAGGTCGGTCCCGCCGTCGCATCGCCCTTCGCGCCCGTGCCCTTCGCGCTGGACGGCCCCGCCTGCCCCGTCCGGGACTGCGGATCCGCCGCGCGAAGGCCCCACAACTCCTCCGCTTCGCCGCCGTTGCCTTCTGGCAGCGGCTGGAACGCGAGCCGGTTCGGATCCATCTCCGCCTCGCCGCCGAAGACGAGCGGTTGGCTCTCTCCGCCCCGGCTCACCCCCGCGCCTTCGCCCTTGCCCTGCCGCACGCCCCGGCTCGCGTGCTGACCTCCCTGCTCTCCCTCGCCGTCGCCCTCTTCCCCTTCGCCCTGCCCGTCCTGGCCTTGTCCCTTCTGGCCCTGGCCCTTCTGCCCCTGTCCGGATTGCTGCCGCCGGGTGGGACGCCGGGCCTGGGCGCCGCGGTTCCCTCGCGACGCGTTTTCCTCGCCGAAGCGCTGGGCCAGCGACTGCTGCCGCCGCTCCAGCGTGCGGCGCAGGTCGGAAATCTGATCCGGTGAACCGGAGGCCTGGGCACGAGCGGAAGCGCGGGCCTGGGCCTCACGGGATGAATCACCGGCCCCCTGCTGCTGCGAGCCCTGCTGATCACCGCTGTTCTGTCCGTCCGCACCCTGTCCCTGGGAGTTCCGCTCGGATGCGGGAGCCTCCTGCTCACCGGCGGCGGAGTCCTCGGCGTTCCCGTTGGCGCGAGCCTCGAGCGCCATCAACGCCTGCTCCAGCGACTCGCGCTCCCGGGTGGCGGCCTCGGCACCACCAGCGGCGGCGAGCGCATCCTCCAATTCAGCGGCGGCCTCGGAGGCGCGGTTGAGCTCGGCGGCGGCCTCGGAGGCGCGTTCAGCGAGCCGCTGCTCCAGGGCATCCGCGGCTTCCCAATCCGAGGAGTCGAAGCGGCCCTGCGCGACTTCTTCCGACAGCCGGCGCAGCTCCTCCTCGACATCCGGGCCCAGGGGCTCCTCGCGAGCCAGGGCTTCGGCCTGCGCCTGCACTGCGGCGACCTGGGTCGCGGCGGCGGCGTTGATGTTCGAGGTGCGTAGGGCCGGCAGCGGAACGAGGAACCCCACGGCGAGGAACACGAGCGCGCCAAGAAGTGCGCCCACGGGCCGGCGCCAGGGAACCTCCGGAAGCTTCACCTGCTGGGCGAACTGGTTGAGGCTCAGCTCCCACTCCCCGACAGGGCGCTCCAGCCGCGTGAGCAACAGGCCGCCAGCGTTCGCGGACCGGTCCGCGAGCACCGCCGCGTACTCCAGCGACACGCCGCGCGAACGGGCACGAACGAACCACCACGCCAGCCCCGCGATGACGAGCGGAGGCACGGCCCAGACAGCCAGGTCGACCAGCAACAGCCGGGACAGCACACAAGCGGTGACCAGGGCCCAGAGCGGAGCGATGCCAGCGCCGCTCCAAGCGACCACGTTGAGCCGCCGCTGCACGCGCCGGATGGGCGCGAGCACGAGAGACTGGAAGCGGCGTTCGTCACTGGCGGCCATGCGTGGAAGCCAGTGTCGGACACCCGGCCCACCGTTCACAAGCGACGCCCGGGAACGGTCGAATCCCGCCGTGGCCGGTCGGGAGGACGAGGCGGGCAGCCTCTTGCGTCATGAGAAACCGTGGCCGGTTCCTCTGTGCTAGAGGGACGGAAGCCTGCCTCTGCCGGAGCCTTCCATGCTGACGTCCCTGCGGATCCAGAACTTCCGCGCCCTTCGAAAGCTCTCTGTCGAGGGACTGACCCGCGTCAGCCTGCTGGTGGGAGCCAACAACACCGGTAAGACGTCCATTTTGGAGGCGGCGGAATTGGTGCTCGCCGGGGGTGGCCCCTCGGTTCTTGCTCGCAGTCCTATTCGGCGTGAGGAAACCGAAGTCCGTGACGAGATAGTCGACTTGAACGATCGCGTGACCGTCTCTCACCTTTTCTTCGGGCACACCCTCGCTCACGACGCGCACTTCCAAATCAACGCAGCAGTTCCCGAAGCGCGATACTTCCGTGGAAGGATCGAAACGCTCATCACGAATGACCCAGCTATAGCGGCAGCGGATGTCATCGACCTCCAGCCCCCCCCTTCTCCTGAAGGTCCCTTAAGCCTTGTCCTCGAAAGTGATCAATTCGAACCAACGGCTTTCAGATTGATGGAGCAAGGGGTCAAATGGGGAGGCTTGGCGGGTCGCGCTATTCGAGGCAAGAAGGACCGTCCAGAGACCAAGCCTGTTAGCTTCATCGAGACGACGGCTCCGGGAATCCCGCAGCTTAGCAATCTATGGGACGGCGTCGTCCTGACACCGGAAGAAGACCGAGTCGTCGATGTCCTGCGAATCATTGAGCCAGGACTCGATCGAATCGCAGCGCTTGCGGGGAGAAACACTTCCCCGTCCGCGAGCATCTTCGTCAAGCTGAAGGATTCGGATCAGCGCATTCCGCTTGGGAGCATGGGCGAGGGCATCAAACGCCTCATGTCCCTGAGCTTGAGCCTGGTAAAGGCAGCGGGCGGCTATCTTCTCGTCGACGAAATCGACACAGGCCTCCATCACTCCGTGATGGTGAAGATGTGGCGGCTGGTCACTGAAGCGGCGAAGCGGCTGAACGTCCAGGTCCTTGCAACGACGCACAGCCTGGATTGCGTTCGTGCCCTCGCCGCGCTCTACGAGGAACAGCAGGACCTCCGGAACGTCATCTCCGTCCATCGCATCGAGCGGAACGCGGAGCACAACGTCCCCTACTCGGCGGACGAACTCCTCGCCGCCTCACGGCACGAGATGGAGATCCGGTGAGTGCGCCGTCTCCTAAAAGCCCCTATCGCCTGATGGTCGAAGGACCGGACGACAAACACACCCTCGTCCACCTCCTGAAGCGTCACGGCTACGACTGGGAGGATTCGAAGCTCACATGCCCCTATATCGAAGACGTAGGCGGCGTGGAGAAGCTCCTCGACAGGACGCTCCTCTCGACCGCACTCAAGACCTATGACCGGCTTGCGCTGGTCTTCGACGCGGATCTGCCTCCGTACAACCGCTGGCACCAATTCAAGACCTGCCTCGAACAGCTCAACATCGTGGTCCCGGATGTGCCTGAGCCCGGAGGAACCCTCCTCTCCGGCCTTCGTCCCAACTCCCGCCTGGGAATCTGGGTCATGCCAGACAATTCCCAACCCGGCCGCATCGAGGAGTTCATCGAGAAGCTCGTCCCGGCCGGGGACACCCTCTGGCCCCACGCCCGGACGACCACCACGGACGCACTGACCCAAGGCGCTCCGCTACGCCCGCAGGACCACGTGAAGGGCGCCCTCCACGCATGGCTCGCATGGCAACTGGACCCCGGCATCCCCTTCGGCGTCGCCCTCGCCAGCAAAGTACTGGGCCACGACTCGCCCGAAGCTCAACGTTTCGTAGCCTGGTTCCACCGCTGCTTCTCCTGAACCCGTGCGACCCCAGGAGGCGGCGGTTAGTGTGCCGCCCCCTATGAACTTCCGATTCCTTGGTCGCAGCGGTCTGAAGGTCAGCGAGATTTCTTTCGGCAACTGGCTCACCCACGGCTCCCAGGTGGAGGAGGACGCCGCGGTCGCGTGCGTGAAGGCCGCGCTCGACACGGGCATCACCACCTTCGACACCGCTGACGTCTACGCCGGCACCAAGGCGGAGGCCGTGCTCGGCCGCGCCCTCAAGGGCCAGCGCCGTGAAGGCTACGAGCTGTTCACCAAGGTCTACTGGCCCACCGGCCCCGGCCAGAACGACCGCGGCCTGTCGCGCAAGCACATCATCGAGTCCATCCACGGCTCCCTGCGCCGTCTCCAGACGGACTACGTGGACCTCTACCAGGCCCACCGCTTCGACGCGGAGACGCCCCTGGAGGAGACCATGCTCGCGTTCGCGGACATCGTCCGCCAGGGCAAGGCCCTCTACATCGGCGTCTCCGAATGGACCGCCGAGCAGATCTCCGCCGGCGCGAAGCTCGCCCGCGAGCTGCGCGTGCCCTTCATCTCCAACCAGCCCCAGTACTCCATGCTCTGGCGGGTCATCGAGTCCAAGGTCATCCCCACCTCCGACGCTGAAGGCCTGGGGCAGATCGTCTGGTCCCCGATGGCCAAGGGCGTGCTCAGCGGCAAGTACCTCCCCGGCAAGCCCCCGCCCGCGGACACCCGCGCCGCCAACCAGCAGGGCGCGTCGTTCATGACCAACTTCATGACGGACGACGTGCTCACCCGCGTCCAGCAACTCAAGCCGCTGGCCCAGGAGGCCGGCCTGTCGATGGCGCAGCTCTCCATCGCCTGGGTGCTCCAGAACAAGAGCGTCTCCTCCGCCATCATCGGCGCCACCAGGCCGGAGCAGGTGCTCGACAACGTGAAGGCCACCGGCGTGAAGCTCGACGCGGAGCTCCTGCGCCGCATCGACTCCATCCTCGGCCCCGTCGTGGAGCGCGACCCCGCGCAGACCACCAGCCCCAGCCGCAGGCCCTGAAAGTCGATGGCCGCTCACCCTGCGGGGCAGGCGCTCCAACGCCCGTCCCGCCCGGTGCCCGGGATATGACATCCGCGCCCTGGTTTCGCCGAGCCCGTCCAATGGCACGCGACAGCAGGGTGAACTCCACCCCGTTCCATTTGACTTTTGAGTCGGGGGGAACAAGAGACTGCGCCGCGCGTTAGAGCGGTCCCACTCTTGAACCGGGCATCTTCCACATGACGTCCTTCTTCCTCCTGGCCCAGGCGGCCCACCCCGAACTCGGATGGTTGAGCAGCAAGCTGCTCGGGGTGACGTTGGGCAGCGCCGAGTGGGTGCTCTGGCTGCTCGTGTCGCTGTCCATCCTCTCCATCGCGGTGATGCTGGAGCGCGCCGTCTACTTCTCGCGCCACCGGCTGGCCAACTCGGAGGCCCTGGCGGTGCGCCTGGCGCGCGGCGAGTTCGACACCGTGGCCGGTGAGGTGAAGAACCAGAAGGGCATGGAGGCCGCCGTCATCCGCGAGGCCCTCGCCTCCGCGCCCCAGGGCCCCGACACCGTGGAGCAGGTCATTGCGTCCACCGTCGCCCGCGAGCGCCCCCAGTACGAGCGCGGCCTGTCCATCCTGGGCACGCTGGGCAACAACGCCCCCTTCATCGGTCTGTTCGGCACGGTGCTCGGCATCATCAAGGCCTTCAACGACCTGGGCGCCATGAATGCCAAGGGCGGCGCCATGCAGCAGACGGTGATGGCCGGCATCTCGGAGGCGCTCGTCGCCACCGCCGTGGGCCTCGCCGTCGCCATCCCCGCCGTGGTCGCCTTCAACATCTTCAACCGCCAGCTCAAGACGCTCACCAGCCGCACCACCGCCCTGGGCCACGCGCTCGTGGGCGCCATGAAGGCGCGCAAGCCGGGCGCCGCGGGAGGCAACTAGCCCATGGCCGGCGGCGCGAACGACAGCGACGAGGAAATCTCAGGCATCAACGTCACCCCGCTGGTGGACGTGGTGCTGGTGCTGCTCATCATCTTCATGGTGACGGCCAACTTCATCGTCCGCGAGACGGTGGAGGTGGACCTGCCCCGCGCCGCCAACGGCGGTGAGACGGTGCAGGGCCTGGTGAACGTCGTCCTCGACAAGGAGGGCAAGCTCTACTTCGACGGCGCGGAGGTGACGGAAGCGGACCTGTCCCGCCGCGTGACGGAAGCGGTGGCCAAGGACAAGGACACGCGCGCCATCATCAGCGCGGACCAGACGCTCGCCTACGGCCGCGTGATGCGCCTCATCGACGTGGTGAAGGGCCAGGGCATCGCGAAGTTCGCCCTCAACATCGAGAAGGACGCCGCCCCCTCCCGGGCCGCGCCCGCCACGCCCTGACACGAGGCTGAGCGACGATGAGCCAGGCGGTCCTCGACCCTTCTTCCCTGCCCCAGCGCGACCGCTCCACGCGGTTTTTGCTGGTGTTCGTCCTCGTGTCGCTCGCGCTGCACGGGGTGGGCTTCGGGCTTCTCTCCACCCTGGAGGGCCGCAAGCTCCCGGCCAGCCAGAAGCCGGTGGAGATGGTCATGGTGGAGGTGCAGAAGCCGCCGCCCCCGCCGCCTCCGGAGGAGAAGCCGGAGGAGCCCAAGCCGCCGCCTCCGCCGCCCCCGAAGGTGAAGGTGAAGCCGCCGCCCATCAAGGTCGCGGAGGCCCCCAAGCCCCCGCCCCCGACGGACGCCCCGCCGCCGCCCAACGACACGCCGCCGCCGGAGCCGTCCGCCAAGCCGCCGCCGTTGGTGGTGGGCATGACCATGTCGTCCACCACCAGCGCGGGCTCCTTCGCCGCGCCCGTGGGCAACACCGCCTACGGCAAGGCCAACGGCCCCGCGAAGGCGCCCCAGGACGTGAAGGGCTACTCGGCGCCGAAGTACGTGCCCGTGTACCAGGTGGACTCGGAGCCTTCCGTCGCGTCCGAGGTGAAGATTCCCTACCCGGACGAGGCGCGCCGCGCGGGCATCGAGGGCACCGTCACGCTGTCCATCGCCATCGACGCGGAGGGCAAGGTGAGCAACGTGAAGGTCATCTCCGGGCCCGGCTACGGCCTGAACGAGGCCGCGCGCGACGCCATCCGCCGCTTCCGCTTCAAGCCCGCCATCAAGGGCGGTGAGCCGGTGGCCACGGAGATGAAGTACTCGTACACCTTCCTGCTGGACTGACCGTGGCGCCCCGGCGCCTTCCGGCCCGGGGCAGCCCGTCGCCTACTGCGTCTTGAGCGCGCGGCGCATGATGTCGCGCAGCGCCGCCAGGTCCTCGTCCGGCATCGCGGCGATGAGGGGCGGCGGCGCGCTCAGCCGCGCCATCAGCCGGCCGCGCAGCTCCGCGCCGGCCTCCGTCAGCACCAGCATCTTCACGCGGCGGTCCTGCTCGCTGCTCTTGCGCTCCACCAGCCCGCGCGCCTCCAGCCGGTCCACCAGCCCCGTCACGTTGGACGCATCACACGACAGGTAGTGGGCGAGCGTGCTCATCGCGAGCGCTCCCTCGCCCAGCTGCCTCAACACGTGCGCCTGCACGGGAGACAGGTCGAACTCCGCCGCCAGGGCGGGGAAGTTGCGCATGTGCGTGTGCAGCAGCTCGAAGAGGAGCGTCCACGCCTGCTCCGACAACCCACTCCCGCCTTCCGACAGGTCGGTGGTGGTCGCCGGCTGGCGCATCACCTGCTCGCTAGGACCGTCGCTGAAGCCATTCATAGTGAATTTACGTTAATTCATCGGACACACATAAACAATTGACATCATCAATCATTGACCGGTACTACATTCCGCATATTCCAACATCCGACAGTGCGGATTACTTCAACGCCGCGCCAAGGTCGGGTAGAGGACGCAACGCAGTCGTCCATCGGACGGATCCGCCTCGCGCTCCCGCGGGTCGGTGAGGAGGTCGAGCGGTATGAGTACCCTTCTGGCGCTGTCCCTGTCGGCCACCCTGGCCGCGGCGCCCGTACTGACGCTGGATGAGGCACTGGAGTCCGCCCGCCAGCAGAACCTCGATTTGAAGGTCGCCCAGGAGCGCTTCGAGCAGGCATCGCTCGCGACGCGCAAGGCCTGGTCGGGATACCTGCCCACCATCACCGCCGGGGCGTCCATCACGCGCAACAACGTGGCGGCCATCATCCCCGCGGGCCCCATCGCCCCGGTGGACATCACCATCCAGCCGCTCATCCAGCAGGGCGCGCAGATCGAGGCGCGGCAGGCCATCATCGCGCCGCAGCTGTGGGCGGGCATCGCGGCCTCCTACAAGTCCGTGCAGCTGGCGGAGCTGAACACGCAGACGGCGCGCCGGCAGGTGCTCTTCGGCGTGGCGCAGGCGTACTACGGCGCCGCGGCGCAGCAGGAAGCCCTGCGCGCCCAGGAGCGGCTGCTGGAGCTGAACCAGGCGCGTGAGAAGGACACCCAGGCCCGGTTCGACGCGGGCACGGTGACGCGCGTGGCGCTCCTGCGCGCCCAGCTGGACCGCTCTCGCGCGGAGCAGGACCTGGTGCGCGCGAAGAACGCGCTCGCGGGCCTGAAGCTGGCGCTGGGCACGCTCATCCAGCGCGAGCCGGACTTCGACCTGGCCCCGCCGCCGGAGCCGACGGTGCCCGCGCAGGCGTCGCCGGACGACCTGGTCAACCAGGCCATCCAGGAGCGCTCGGACGTGCAGGCCGCGGAAGTGGGCCTGAAGCTCAGCCGCATCAACAAGACGGGCGTCATCCTCAGCTACCTGCCCACGCTGGGCGTGACGGGCGCCTACCGCATCGCGAACGCGGCGGGCTTCACCGGCCAGAACGAGACCTGGGCCATCACCTTCGGCGCCAGCTGGACGCTGTTCGACGGCGGCCTGCGTGAGGCGAACCTCTCCGAGGCGTCGTCGCGCGTGCGCGAGGCCACCGTCACCCAGGCGCTCGCCCAGGCCCGCGTGAAGGAAGAGGTGCGCCGCTCCAAGCTGGACCTGGAGAACGCGCTGGCCAACCGCTCCAAGGCCGAGGAGGCGCTGGAGCTGGCGCGCGAGTCCAACCGCCTGACGGACGTGAGCTTCAAGGCGGGCGTCGCCACCTACCTGGAGGTCGCGGACGCCAACACCGCGCTCACCAACGCGGAAGTGGGCTTCGTGTCCGAGCGTCTCCAGGCGTCGCTCGCCGCGCTGCGCCTGCTCAACTCGCTGGGCTCCTTCGAGTCCGGTTCGGTGAAGAAGGACGCGGCCGCCCTGGGTGCGCAGCCCGGCGGAGGAGCGCCGCAGTCGCAGCCGGCCCAGGAGCAGCCGGCGCCGCAGCAGCCCGCGCCCCAGCAGTAGGCGCGGTGTGACGTGGAATTCCCGGCGCCCGTCTCAGGGCGCCGGGTCCCCTGCCCTCCCGGGCGGGAAGCAGGTGCTTCGTTGTGGGGGTTCGTCACCGGCCCCACCCTCCTCTTTAGGACCCGTTTCCACGAGGAGGGAACCATGGCGGATGCATCCTGGGGCAACTGCAAGAACTGTCGGTTCTTCGCGGGCAACAGCGACGAGCCGAGCGACGACGCGACGCAGAGCTGCAACCAGCCAGAGCTCAAGCAGTTCGCGCTCGTGGTCTCCGGCAACAGCGGCTGCAACGCCTACGAGGCGCGCACCGGCGAGATGATGCCTGGCTACGAAGAGCCCGCGCCCATGCACTGAGGCCCGGCTCACGTGCCCCACCGGTCCTCGTGATGCGACGGAGCGCCTGCCGCTCAGGTGCCCGTGGCGTCGCGGACCTGGGGCAGCGCCGGCCCAGGCTCGTGCGCCTCGTGCGCGTAGTAGATGCGCTCCATGAGCTTGCGCTGGTGCACGAGCGGCTTGTCGTACTTGTCCAGCCGCATGCCCTTGTGGCTGTAGGGCGTGTCCGCCACGGTGGGGATGAAGCGCGCGTCGTCGCGCACCTCCCACCAGGTGAGGCCCAGCGCGGCCTTCGCCGCCGCCGGTAGCAGGGGCCTCAGCGCGGGCACCGTCGTGCGCAGGAAGGAGAACACATGCAGGCGCGTGGTGCGCGCCGTCTCCGGCACGAAGAAGATGTGCGCCTGCGTGATGAAGGGACGCGGCGCTCCCGAGGGCTGGATCCAGCTGACGGTGTAGACGCTGCGCACCGGGTCGAAGCGCGTCACCCAGTCATTGCGGAAGAGGTCCCCCTTGCCCACCGCGAGCAGGCGCATGATGGGCGCGGGCCGCTGCGGGGCGCGGTAGTGCACCTCCGTGTGGTCCTCGTGGTTGTGCGCCTCGAACTGCACCTCGCCCGCCTGCGCGCCGCTCCACCCCAGCCGGGTGTGGACGAAGGGCGTGTGCTCGTCCTCGCTGAAGTTGTCGAGCGCCACGTGCAGCGGCGCCTGGAACAGCGTGGAGAACGTCCCGCCGAAGACGTAGTCCCCGCCGGAGAGCTCCGGCATCGCGGACTCGGGCGTGTCCGCGTGCGCGAGCCAGAGGTAGCCGTGGCGCTCCACCACCTGGAAGCTCTTCGCCTCGCAGTGGCGCAGCTCCGGCTGGCTGGGGTTGGTGCCGTGGCCTCGCGCGTCGAAGCGCCAGCCATGGTACGGGCACTGGAGCTGCCCCTCCTTCGTCACGATGCCCTTCGACAGCGGCGCGAAGCGGTGCGGACATGCGTCCGACAGCGCCGCGGCCTTCCCGGCGGCATCCCGGAAGAGCGCGTAGGCGTGGCCCGCCAGCTCCACGCGGACGGGCTGGCGGCGGAGCTGGCGGGAGGGGAGCACCGGATGGAAATGCCTGACGACGTCGGGGGTAGGCTCCATGGCACGCGCAGTATAGCGGTCTGTCGCTGCGGCCCCAGGTGGGTGGCATAGACTGCCCGGCCGTGAATGCTCCCGCCCCTCCCCGCCGCCGCATGCATTGGTTCGCTGTGGGAACCATGGCCGTGCTGGTGGCGCTCGCCGCGGGAGCGTGGCTGTATGTGCGCGGCGCACTGCCGGCGCCGGTGCCCCCGGCGGCCGGGCCCTTCGGCTACACGGACTACGCGCAGGCGCTGAACCATGTGCGCCCCAGCGGGGACCTGGACTTCAAGGGCCTTCAGCGCGACCGCGCGGCGCTGGAGCGCTTCGTCGCGTCGCTCGCGGCGGTGTCGCCACACCGGACGCCGGAGCTCTTCCCGTCGCCCGAGGACGGGCTGGCGTACTGGATCAACGCGTACAACGCGCTGGTGCTCCTGCAGCTCGTGGAGCGCTACCCGGAGGGCGTGGCGTCAGACTGGTTCGGCCGCTTCTACTGGGGCCGCACGTGGCCCGTGGGCGGCGAGCGGCTGACGCTGTATGCCCTGGAGCAGCGCATCCTCCTGGGCGAGTACGCCGACCCGCGCGTGCACTTCGCCCTCTTCCGGGGGACGCGCGGCGGGCCCCGGCTGGACGGCGCGCCCTATCAGCCGGAGTTCCTGGACGCCCAGCTCAACGACGCCAGCCGCCGGTATGTCGGGGACGCGCGCAACGTGAAGCTGGAGGACAAGACCGTGCGCCTGGCGCACCTGTTCGAGGAGCGGAAGCAGGACTTCCTCGCCGCGCTGCCGGAGGGCCGGGGCGGCAACGTGCTCCAGTTCGTCTGGGCCTTCCTGCCGGACACCTGCGAGGAGCGCCCGGGTTGCGACACGCGCGGCGACCTGGACCGCGCCTGCGGTCCCGACCTGGACAGGTGCCGCATCGCCTTCGTCCCCGAGGACACTTCGCTGCCCGACGCCGCGAGCACCGCCGAGCAGCGGCGCTGACAGGGCCCCTTCTCGGCTAGCGTTCCTCCGTCGCGGACGAACACGCGGGAGGCACCGGAACATGACGATGGGAGCGGTGTGGCTGGCGACGTGGCTGGCCCTGGGGAGCGCGGACATGAAGTGGGAGCCGCAGGCGAGCGGCACGACGGTGCGGCTGCGCGGCGTGAGCGCGGTGGACGGCCGCGTCGCGTGGGCCAGCGGCGACAAGGGCACCGTCGTGCGCACCACGGATGGCGGCAAGACGTGGACGCGGGCTCCCGTGCCTGACGCGGAGGGCTTGGACTTCCGCGACGTGGATGCCTTCAGCGACCGCACCGCCTACGTGCTGTCCATTGGCGCGGGTGACAAGTCGCGCATCTACAAGACGACGGACGGCGGTGCGCACTGGACGCTCCAGTTCACCAACACCATGCCCGGGGCCTTCTTCAACGGCATGGCCTTCTGGGACGAACAGCACGGCATCGCGTTCAGCGACCCGGTGGACCGGCACTTCGTCGTCATCACCACGGAGGACGGCGGCGCGACGTGGAAGCCCGTGCCGCAAGGGGCACTGCCGGCCGCGCTCGAGGGTGAAGCGGGCTTCGCGGCCAGCGGCACGAGCATCGCGGTGTACGGCAAGTCCCATGTCTGGTTCGGACTGGGGGGCTCCATCGCGCGCGTGCTGCACTCGGCGGACGGGGGCAAGACCTGGGGCATCGCGCCCACGCCGCTGGCCACGGGGGAAGGCGCGGGCGTGTTCTCGCTCTACTTCTGGAGCCCCATGGCGGGCGTTGCCGTAGGCGGCAACTACAAGCAGCCGGAGGTGGCCACCGGCAACGCGGCGCTCACGCTGGACGCGGGCAAGCGCAAGTGGACCGTGCCGGAGAAGGCGCCTGGGGGTTACCGCTCCTGCGTGGCCCCGCTCACGCGCGAGCGCAAGATGTGGCTCGTCGCGGTGGGGCCCACGGGTTCGGACGTGTCGAAGGACGCGGGCAGGACGTGGGAGCCGCTGGACCCCACCGGCTTCCACGCCGTGTCCACGCCGCCTCGCGCGCGGGACACGGCCTGGGCCGTGGGTGAAGAGGGGCGCATCGCGAAGCTCGTCTTCGCGAGCGCGGCGCCAGCGCCGAAGCAGCCGTAGCGCTCCGGCGTCCTTCCCACCGCGGAACAGCCATGCGTGGCGCGAGCCGCATCGCATGGCAGCGGCCTTCGCGCCGCGAGCACTGCATGGCGCGGGGGAGCATGCCCCGCGCCAGGACCCTCACTTCACCAGCAGCGCCGCGCCGATGATGCCGCTGTCATCGCCCAGCTCCGCGTCGGCGATGAGCAGGCCCTCGCGCGACACGCGGGACGCCCACTGCTGCACGCCGTCCAGCACCAGCCGCTTGATGCCCGGGCAGTGCGTCAGCACGCCGCCGCCCAGCACCAGGCGCGACGGGTTGAGCACCGTCACGTAGTTGGCCACCGCGACCGCCAGGAAGTGCGCCGCGCGAGCGTGGATCTCCTTGGCCTTCGCGTCACCCGCCTCCGCCGCCGTCTCCAGCGTCACCGGGGTGATGGTGTACGGGTCATCTTGGGTCAGCTGCTCCAGCACGCGCGAGCCGCCGGACGCCAGCAGCTCCTTCGTCTGCGCGATGAGGTTGTGGCCGCCCGCGTACGCCTCCAGGCAGCCGTGCTCACCGCAGCCGCACAGCCGGCCGCCGGGCACCACCTTGATGTGGCCCAGCTCGCCCGCCACGCCGCCGCCGCCCTGCACCAGCCGCCCGTCCGCGATGATGGCGCTGCCCACGCCGGAGCCCACGAACACCACCAGGATGTCATGGGCCCCGCGACCCGCGCCCGCGTGCAGCTCGCCCCACGCCGCCGCGGACAGGTCGTTCACCACCTTCACGTCGAAGCCCAGCCGCTTCGTCAACATCGCGGCCAGGGGCACGTCACGCCAGCCCAGGTTGGGCGCCACGGAGATGACGCCCGTGTCCTTGTGGATCTGCCCCGCCGCGCCCACGCCGCAGCCGTCCACCTTCACGCCGGACGACTTCACCGCCTCTTCCGCCGCCTGGGCGATGGTCTCCACCACGCCCTGCGGCTTGCGGTCCTGCACCGCGACCTTGGCGCTCGCGAGGATTTCACCCTTCCCATCCACCACCGCGGCCCGGGCGAACGTCCCGCCCAGGTCGATTCCCAGCGTCGGCATGTCCAGCTCCCTCCCTTACGTGCGTGCGTGTGCTTCGCGTGGAGCGTCAGCGGCTCAGGCGCCGACTTCCTTCTGCGCCTGGGCGACCGTCTTCTCGATGAGCGCCTGGATCTCCTTCACGCGGGCCTCCGTGCTGGCCTCGTAGCGCAGCACCAGGATGGGCTGCGTGTTCGACGCGCGGATGAGCCCCCAGCCGTCCGGGAACGTCACGCGCACGCCGTCCACGTCCACCACCTTGTGGCCCGCGTCGCGCAGGATTTCCGTGGCGCGCTTCACCATGGCGAACTTCTTCTCCTCCGTCGTGTCGAAGCGCAGCTCGGGGCTGGCGAAGGTCTTCGGCACGTCGGAGAGCAGCTGCGACATGGACTGCTTCTCCTGCGTCAGAATCTCCAGCAGGCGCGCGGACGCGTACACCGCGTCGTCGAAGCCGAAGTAGCGGTGCTTGAAGAAGATGTGGCCGCTCATCTCTCCGGCCAGCTCCGCGTGCTCCTCCTTCATCTTCGACTTGATGAGGGAGTGGCCCGCCTTCCACATGATGGGCCTGCCGCCGTGCTTCGCGATGTCGTCGTACATCGTGTAGCTGCACTTCACCTCGCCGATGATGGCCGCGCCCGGGGCCTCCTTCAGCACGTAGCGGCTGAAGAGCACCATCAGCTGATCCCCCCAGAGCACGTTGCCCTGGTCGTCGATGACGCCGATGCGGTCGCTGTCGCCGTCGTACGCGATGCCCACCTCCGCCTTGACCTCCTTCACCTTCTTGATGAGGTCCTGGAGGTTCTCCACCACCGTGGGGTCCGGGTGGTGGTTGGGGAAGTCCGCGTCCATCTCGCAGAACAGGGGCACCACGTCGAAGCCCATGCTCTCGAACAGGGGCACCGCGATGGCGCCGCCCGTGCCGTTGCCCGCGTCGATGACGATCTTCATCCCCTTGCGGCCCACCTTCACCGTCTGGCGGATGAAGTGGTTGTAGGGCGTGATGATGTCGTAGGGCGTGACCTTGCCGGGCTTGTCGGAGGTCGCGAAGTCCTTCGCCTCGATGAGGCGGCGCAGCTCCTTGATTTCGGGGCCGTGGAAGGTCGTCTTGCCGGCGCCAATCTTGAAGCCGTTGAACTCCTTCGGGTTGTGGCTGCCGGTGATCATCGCCAGGCCGTCCACGGGCAGCGTGTTCGCCGCGAAGTAGGTCAGCGGCGTCGGCACCACGCCCACGTCGTAGACGTCCAGGCCGGTGGCGGTGAGGCCCTTCGCGAGCGCGTCGCGGAAGCGCGTGGAGGACTCGCGGCAGTCGCGGCCCACCACGATGGAGGTGCCGCCCTTGCGGCGGATCATGGTGCCCAGGCCCAGGCCCAGGAGCTCCACCACCTCGATGGTGAGGTCCTTGTCCACCAGACCTCGGATGTCGTACTCGCGGAAGATGTGCGCGTTCATGGCAGTGTCCCCACCCTCGACAGGAACCGGGAGGGCGTAACGGAAGGCGTCGGACACTACACGAGCGGGCCCGGGGGCTGCACACGCCCGAACGAGCCCGGCTGACTGTTGAACGCCCGCCCCTCCAGGGAGGGCGGAACCTACCCCTGGCAGGGGCTGATGGCCCCCATCAGGCCATGGCCCCGGGGGCCTGGGCCCCGGCGCCGGCCCCGGAGCCCACAGGCACCCGCCGCAGCAGTGACTGGTAGTGCTTCAGCCAGGACGTGTTCAGCGGGTCCAGTTTGAGGGCCTCCGCGTAGCGCTCCAGCGCGGCCGGGACGGCCCGTTGGACCTCCAACGCATGACCCTGGGTGAAGAGGGCGCGGGCCTTCTTCTCCACCTCCGGCCGGGCGGCCAGGAAGGCGCTGCGCAGGGCCTCCATGGTGGGCTCCGGGACGCCCGCGGCCACGCAACGGGCCAATCCGCCCAGGTTGCCTCGGGTGGCGTCGTAGCCCACTCGGGAAAGCGGATCGCCGAGCATCCGCTGCGCGGCCAGCACGCGCACGCGCAGGGCGTCCAGGGCCTGACGCTGGCCGGTGGGCAGCGGGCGGTTCTGGAACGCGGCCAGGCGGCGCTGGGCGGCCTGGGCGCGGCGGTGGATGTCGCCGAAGTCGGCGTCGTGCTTCGCGCCCAGCAGCGTGTAGGGGTCCCGGGCAACGGCCTCCGCGCGGGACAGCATGCGGGCAAGCTCCGCGTCGGGCGCGGGCTCCGCGTCCTCCATGAGGGCGCGGGAGAGCAGCCGGCCCAGCGCGGGGAACTCGTCGGAGAAGTGGACGAAGACGCCCGCGGGCACGTTCCAGGTGCGCGCCTCGTCGAAGGTGACGTGGCGGACGACGTCGCAGGCGCCCAGGGCCGTCTCGCCCCGGAAGGACACCTCCACCGTCAGCCGCGCGGCGAGCGGGGGCAGTGAGCCCTGGCACTCGGCGAAGAGGCCCTCGGGGGCGACGTCGCTCACGGAGACGGGCTGGAGGACTTCGCCCGGCGTGAGGCCCAGGCGCACGCGCAGGTCCGCGGGCGCGTCCGTGCGGGGCGCGGAGGCCTCCAGCGGCGGCACGGGGTTCACCAGCGGAATGGGCGCGGCCTCATGGACGACGTCCACCAGCGGAATGGGCGGAGGCGACGGAATGGACGCGGGCTCCAGCGAGGGCGCCAGCGTCATGAACGGGATGGCCGCGGCGCCCAGCGTGGACGTGGGGTTCACCGCGGCCTGCGCCGTGACGTCCAGGGGCGAGGCTGGATCCACCAGCAGGATGGGCGCGCCGGCCTGGAGGGAGTTCGGCTCGATGATGCCGAGCTTCATCGTCTTGGCCGGCGCGTGGGACACGGCCTGCGGCTCCGGCTCGGCATCCCCCAGCAGCGCCACGGCGGAAGCCCAGAACGCGGCGACCTCCGCGCGCATGGCCCCCTCACCGGAGCGGGCGTTGGACGGCGCGCCATCCGCCGCGCGCAGCGCCGCGTCCTCCATGGACGTCGCGGCCATGCCCCACTCGGGCACGTCCTCCACGATGTCGAAGTCGTCCGCCGCGTCGTGCTGCTCGGCGCTCCCCTCCGCCGTGGCGACCCCCTCCACGTCGGCCACATCCTCGGGAGCATCCGCGGACGCGTTGCGCACCGGCGCCTTCAGACCCAGCGCCTCCGCGAGCGCGACGCGGAAGGCCCACGCGCTGTCGAACCGCTCCTCCGGCTTCGCGGCCAGCGCGCGCATCAGCACGGTGGACAGCGCGGGCGGCACGCTCGCGTTGAGGGCGTGCGGCGGGAACAGCGTCACGCCCGCGGAGCGCCCCAGCCCGAACGGCAGCCGGCCCGTCACCAGCAGGTAGCCCGCCACGCCCATCGCATGCACATCCGCGCGAGGGCTCCGGTTCATCCCCACGCACTGCTCGGGCGCCATGAACGTGGGCGAGCCCACCGTCACACCCTGCGCGCGCTCCTCCTGCGACAGCGCCGCCTCCCGCACCGCGCCCGCGCCGAAGTCGCGCACCCGCACGCGCCGCTCGCCCTTCGCGTCGCGCGTGACGAACATCGAATCCAGCGTGAGGTCCCCGTGCACCAGCCCCCGCGCGTGCGCCGCCTCCAGCCCCGCGAGCGCCTGATCCAACACCTCGCCCACCTCGACCGGCGACAGCGGCAGGGGCAGCGCGCTCAGCGACTCGCCCTCCGGCGCCTCCTGCAGCACGCAGGGCAGTCCTTGCGGACCGGGGCGCACGTCCAGCACGCGCGCCACGTGGCGGTGCACGACGTTGCGCTGCGCCAGCGCCTCCGCGATGAACCGGGCACGCACGGCGGGACGGGCCGCCAGGTGCGCGTGCAGCACCTTCACGGAGAAGCGGTGCCCGGTGGGCACGTACTCCGCCAGGTACACCGACGCCACCGCCCCCACCTCCAGCCGGCGCTTCAGGAGCAGCGGCCCGTGCCGCTGGCCCTCCAGCGAATCCCCCGGCACCGGAGGCCGGGCAGCGACGGAGCACGCCTCCCCATCCCGGTGTTCGCCCACGCAGCGCTTGCAGCCCATCGCCATCCCCGCCTGTCGCCCCGGAAATGGGGCGGACCCGGGATGGACTTGCAACCCGCGCGCCTCGTGCCCGGGGCCCGCTTTCGTCCGGACCGCGACACTCCAACACCCGCGAGTGCCAGCAAACCCCGCAAAACGAACCAGGGCCCCCTGTAGAAACGACAGGGAGCCCCGGGAAGAAATGTGTGGGGTGAAACAGGAGGCGAAGTCGCCTCCAGGCCTACAGCAGCTTGGTGCGCTTCTTGGCCTTGAGGGCCTCGACGACCTTGCGGACGTCCTGGCTCTTGTCCTTGGGGACCACGAGCACGGCGTCACCGGAGTCCACCACCACCACGTCGTGCATGCCCACGACGGACAGCGTGCGCTTGTCGGACAGCACCACGCAGTTGGTGCAGTCCACCAGCACCGCGTCGCCGGAGACGACGTTGCCCTGCGCGTCCGCGGGGCGCACTTCGGGGATGGCGGCGAAGGAGCCCACGTCGGACCAGCCGAAGTCGCCGTCCAGCACCGCGATGTTCTCCGCCTTCTCCATCACGCCGTAGTCGATGGAGATGGAGGGCAGCTTGGGGAACACGCGCTTGAGCACGGCCGGGAAGGTGCGCTTGCCGGCGGCCTTCTGGAGCGCGTCCAGGCCCTTCTGCATCTCCGGCATGTGCTTCTGGAAGGCCTCCAGCATCACGTCCGCGCGGAAGACGAAGATGCCGCCGTTCCACAGGTAGTCGCCGCCGGCCACGTACTCCTGCGCCGTCTTGAGGTCGGGCTTCTCCTTGAACGCCTTCACGCGGCGGCCGCCGCCGTCCAGCGCGTCACCGACCTGGATGTAGCCGTAGCCCGTCTCCGGGCGCGCGGGCTTGATGCCCAGCGTGACGATGTGGCCGCCTTCCGCGATGCGGGCTGCCTCCGCGAGCGTGCGCTGGAAGCCCTTCACGTCCCCCACGTGGTGATCCGACGGCAGCACCGCGAGCACGCCCTTGGGGTCGCGCGCGGCCACCTGGAGCGCGGCGAGCGCGATGGCGGGCGCGGTGTTGCGCGCCACGGGCTCCACCAGGAGGTTGCCCTTGGGCAGCCCCTTCACCAGCTTCGCGGCCGTCTTCGCGTGCACGGGACCGCACACGATGAAGGTGTTCTTCACCGGGGCCAGGCCCTTGAGGCGCTGAGCGGTGTCGGTGAGCAGCGGCTGCTTGGAGGCCAGCGGGAGGAACTGCTTCGGACGGGCCTGGCGGGACAGCGGCCAGAAGCGGGTGCCGGAGCCTCCGGCCATGATGACGGGGTAGAGGGCCATATGCGGGTGCGAGCTCCTAGGGGCACGCCGGCCCATGGCCTGGCGCGCACGGCGGCGCACCATAGCGCGTCGCGCCAGCGTGGGAAGGGGGCTGCTCGCCGCTCAGGCTGGCAGGACCGCGATGGCCTCCACCTCGAAGAGCATCGCGTCCAGTGCCAGCCGGGGGACGGGAATCAGCGTGCAGGTCGGCTTCATGCCGCCGTTCCAGGCCGCGTCCAGCTCGGGGCCGATGATGCGCAGCTTCTCCTCCGTGTGGTCCACCACCAGCATCGTGAGCCTGGCGACGTCACCGACGCCCGCTCCCACGGACTCGAGGGCCGTCCGAACGTTCTTGAACGCCTGCCTCACCTGGAGGCGGAAGTCGGGCTCGAGCGCGCCCGTCTCGCGCTCTCCCCCCTGCCCCGCCAGGAAGACCAGCCGGGAGCCGGGCGCGACCTGCGCCACGTGTGAGAAGCCATAGGGCGCCGGGTCGAACAACCCCTTCGGATTCGTCAGCACCACGGTCGGCGTCTTCGAGGAGTCTGAGCTCTGTCCCATGCTTCAGCGTCTCCCATCCGGCCCGATGATGTGAAGGGGGCCCGGCCGCCTGCCCCCCGAGGGATGGGGCGCGACAATGTGGGCAGAGTTTTGACCCGCCCCCGAAAAGCCAGTCTCATGCCCCGGCGTTGAGCCTCAAACCCACATCCACCGGATGGACGCTGGCCTTCACCGTGCTGCTGGCGGTGGGGTTGTCCCTGGCGCCATTGCCGGAGAAGTACCGCCCCCTCCCCAGCCTTCGTCAGGAAGGTCCGCTCGGGCCCAAGCTGGCGGCGATCGCGCTGCCCGCGTCCCTGCGCGGCGTGAAGGCCCCGCGCCCTCCCTCGGACACGATGGTCCCGGACGCTCCGCCCGCCGCGGTCGCGGATGCGGACACGGCCGCCAACGACACGGATCCGCAGGCGGGCCCGCAGGTGGGGGAAGCCCCCGCCGTGCCCGGCATCGGCCTGGAGGAGCTGAGCGCCCCCACGCTGGCGACCGCGCGGGAGCTGGAGGCGCTGCGCGAGCGGATGGGCGCGAAGCACGTGGACATCGAGCTCAACTGCCGCAAGGCGCGCGCGGACGGGACGTGTGAAGAGGACGGCCTGGCGCCGTTCATGAAGGCGCTGGGAGATTTGCGCGCGGACACGCGGCGCACGCCGGTGCGGGTGGTGCATCTGGGCGATTCGCTGATCGCCTCCGACTACGTCACGGACGTGGTGCGCGACCGGCTCCAGGAGCGCTTTGGTTCGGGCGGTCCGGGCTTCCTCTACATCCACCGGCTGGCGAGCGCCGGCCGCGCCACGCGCGCGGGCACCGCGAGCACGGACGGATGGAAGATGGAGCGGCTGGTGGACACGCACTGGCCCAAGGACCGCGTGGGCTGGACGGGCGTGGCCTTCTCCACGAACGGCCCCGCGCAGTCCACGCGCTACTCCGTGGAGGGCGCGCGCGAGGCGGAGTTGTTCTTCCTGGCCCAGCCCGCGAACGGCTCCGTGCAGGTGGCGGTGGACGGAAAGAACACGCAGCGCATCCAGACGCGCGCGTTCGGTTCCAAGGCGGAAGCGGCCTTCGCCCGGCTCAAGCTTCCCGAGGGCGCCAAGACGCTGACGCTCACCGCGAGCGGCAAGACGGAGCTGCACGGCGTCTCCGTGGAGTCGGGCACGCCGGGCGTCGTCTACGACACGGTGGGCCTGCTGGGCGGCATGGCGGAGGTGTACCTGCGCGCGCAGCCCCAGGCGTTCCGCGCGCAGCTCAAGCACCGCAAGCCGTCGCTGGTGGTGTTGATGGTGGGCGGCAACGAGGCGTTCTTCCTCTCGCGCGACCGCACCACGCTGGACGAGGTCCGCTCGCAGATGAAGGAGCTGGTGTCGCGCGTGCGCACGGCGGTGCCGGACGCGGCGTGCCTCGTCATGTCGCCCATCGACGCGGGCGTGCGCACGCTGAGCGGCGAGGTGATCACCCGCCGGCACTCGGCGGAGGTGGCGGAGGTGTTCCGAGAGGAGGCGCGCGCGGGAGGCTGCGCCTTCTACGACACGCTGGCGGCGATGGGCGGCGAGGGCTCCGCGCTCAAGTGGCTGGAGTCCGGCCTGATGCTGGAGGACCTGGTGCACCCGCGCGTGCGCGGCTCCAACCTGCTGGGCCACCTGTTCGACCTGGCGTTGCAGCGGACCTTCGCGCGCACGCATCCGCCGCGCGTGCCGGGCACGGACAGGACCGGCCTGCGGGACGCGACCCCGGCGCTGCGCCGCACGTTCGAGTCCCTGGCCCGCCGGGAGTCCGGCGCGAAGCTGCGCGTGGGCATCGCGCAGCTGGGCGCGTCGCACACGGCGGCGCACTACTTCTCCGACAAGGTCCGCGACGCGCTGACGAAGCGCTTCGGTGACGCGGGCCGGGGCTTCATCGCTGCGGGCAAGCCGTCCTCCCGGCTGGAGGCGGCGCGCGTGACGCGCACACTGGACGGCGCGTGGACGGTGGAGGACGCGAAGAGCACGCCTGGAGGCGTCTCCGGAACCCTCTGGGGTCTCACCGGCATCCGCGCGGTGGGCGCGCCGGGCGCGAGCCTGGGCATCTCCTTCTGCGAAGGCTGCGCGGAGGACAAGAACCGCCAGGGCCGGCTGGACCTGTACGCGCTGGACGCGCCGGGGGCCGCGGCGCCTGAAATCACGGTGGATGGAGAAGAGATTCCGCCGGAAGCCCCGCCGCCGGAGCCACTGACGCAGCCGACGGTGCGCATCCGTTCGTTCCCGGTGACGGGCGTGGCGCACTCGGTCCAGGTGAAGGTGCCGGAGGGTGGCGGGAGCGCGACGGTGCTGGGCGCGTCGTTGGAGTACGACGTGCCGGGGCTGGTGTACGACGCGCTGGGGTTGCCCGGCGCCACGGCCTTCACGGCGCGGGACATGGATGCGCCGGCGATGGACGCGCAGCTGTCCGCGCGCCGTCCGGACCTGCTGGTGTTCTGGTACGGCACCAACGAGGCGGAGCTGCCGGGGCTGGACGCGGACGGGCTGCGCCAGGACTACGCGGCGTTGATTTCACGCATGCGTAAGGCGACGAACGCGGAGTGCCTGGTCATCGGGCCCACGGACCGGCTCCAGCAGGACGCGAACGGCCGGTGGGACGAGGCGCCGTCGCTGGCGAAGGTGTTGAACACGCTGCCGCAGGTGGCGAAGGACGCGGGCTGCGCGTACTGGTCCGCGCGCGCGGCGATGGGTGGTGAGCGTTCCATGCAGCGCTGGCAGCGCCAGCCGGAGCCGCTGGGCCACGCGGACGGGGTGCACCTGACGCCGCAGGGCTACGCGGTGCTGGCGAACGCGTTCGTGAAGGACCTGATGGCGGCGTACGAGTCCACGAAGAAGGGCGGCGAGCCGACGGCCTCCGCCGCGGGAGCGCCCTGAGCCGTGCTGTCCCACAGCCTCCAGTACGTCGTCTTCGTCATCGCGGTGTTCGCGCTCTACTGGGCGGTGCACCGGCATTACTGGCCGCGGATGCTGTTGCTGCTGGCGGCCAGCCTGCTGGTCTACGTGTCGTTCCTCGGGGTGCCGCTGATCGCGTTCGTGGGCGGGATGCCGCCGGGCGAGCTGGTCGTGAAGCTGGTGCCGCTGTTCATCTTCCTGGCCGGCGTGACGGTGGATCACCTGCTGGTGAAGGGGATGGGGGCCACGGAGCGGCCGGGGCTGCGCAAGGCGCTGGTGGTGCTGTCCATCGTCTCCAACCTGGGGCTGCTGGCGGGCTTCAAGTACCTGGAGCTGTTGCGCAGGACGGTGTCGTCGCTCTTGGGGCCCTGGGGCGTGGAGGTGCGGCCGGAGCCATTCCATCTCCTGTTGCCGGTGGGCCTGTCGTTCTTCGTGTTCCAGGCCATCAGCTACACGGTGGACGTGTACCGGGGGAAGGCGAGCTCCGAGCACTCGTTCGTGGAGCACCTGCTCTACATGCTGTTCTTCCCGCGCGTGTTGAGCGGGCCGATTGTCCGCGCGTCGGAGCTGATGGCGCACTTCCGGGAAGTGCCCACGCTGTCGTCGGATGATGGGAACAAGGCGCTGTTCCGCATTGCCGTAGGGCTGGTGAAGAAGCTGGTCATCGCGGACGTGCTGGGCAGCGGCATCGTGGATCCGGTGTTCGGCAGTCCGCACGCGTACTCGTCGGCGGAGTGCGCGGTGGCGGCGGTCGCGTACACGTTGGAGCTGTACTACGACTTCTCGGGGTACTCGGACATCGCGATTGGGGTGGCGTCGCTGTTCGGCTTCAAGTTCCCGGAGAACTTCGCGCGGCCGTATCTGGCGAAGAACCTGTTCGAGTTCTGGAACCGCTGGCACATGAGCCTGTCGTCATGGCTGCGGGACTACCTGTACATCCCGCTGGGCGGCAACCGGCGGTCGAAGCCGCGGGTGTGCTTCAACCTGATGATGGTGATGGTGCTGGGAGGCCTGTGGCACGGGGCGGACTGGCGCTTCGCGGTCTGGGGCGCGGTGCACGGCGTGGCGTTGTGCGGGGTGCGGTGCTGGTGGTGGTTCAAGGGCAAGCAGCAGGAGCCGGGCCCGGCGCGCGTGGCCATTGGGATGTTGGCCACGTTCACGCTGGTGGTGTTGACGCGCGTGGTGTTCCGGGCGCCGGACATGGCGCACGCGGGTGAGTTCTACGCACGGATGCTGGCGGGAATCCCAGGCCTGGCGAACGTGGGCCCGCTGGTGTGGAGCATGCTGGCCATCGCGGTCCTCGCGCACACGCTGCCGATGAAGCTCTACGACACCGCGGCGCTCGTGTTCCTCAAGATGCCCGCGCCCGCGAGAGCGGTGGTGCTGGTGCTCCTGGGCCTGGGCATCCGCCAGCTGTCCACGCTGGAGACCCGGCCGTACGTGTACCTGCAGTTCTGAGTACGCTGGCGCCGGATGGGTTCCTTCCGGCGACAGCTCCTCTGGATTGGCATCGCGGGCCTGGGCATCGCGTGCGCGTCGTCCGGTGCTCGGCGGTTCTATCTGGCGTCGGAAATTCGGAAGCGGGATGGCATTGAGGGGCTGAGCATCGCGCCCGGCCCCTGGCCGGAGGTTCCTGCTGTGCTGACGCGCACTTCGCTCGTTCCCGACGATCTAGTGATTCCCACGCTCCAGGCCTTGCTGGAGCTTCCCGGCGCGGTGGACGCATGTGACGCGAACACCGGGCGACCACGCCCGGAAGCGTCCGAATACTGCGTGGCCATCTACCGGACTCCCACGGACTGGCGTGTGTCATGGCCCATCAAGAACACGGTGAAGCCGGGCGGCTCCTGCATGCCTCCGTTCGGTGGTGTCGAGGATGCGGATCTTGGCGGGGATCTTCCTGTGTTCGGCTATGCGCACAATCACCCGTGCGCTTCTGACCTCAGCAATCAAGACCTACGCACCTGGCCCATGACGAAGTCGGAGGGCGCATGGGTCGTGGTCGCCTATGGCACAACGCCAGATGGACGGCTCGCACGTGACAAACAGGGCCAGGTGATTCCCGCCTGGGGTTGGCTTGCCACGGGACACCGTGCGTCGCCCCGGTTCTACAAGTGGAACCAAGCGGGTGAAGTCTTCCGGTGGGATGTCAGTAGGAAGCAGTGGAAGTTCCAAGCACGCTGCGAACCGAGCCCATCCAGCATGCTCAGGCCTGAAGGTGTTCCTCCCAAGTGCTCCGCGGCACTCCACCCCTAATGGCCCATGGGCTATCCAGGTACAACATGTTGAAGGCTCCGTACTCCATGTTGATTGCATCGTTGCTGCTGGAGACAGGACTCCTTGGGACGCCTCTCTGCAACAGACGGCCGGATCCAAGTCCGGCGACGGCGCAAGCGCAGGAGGCACCTCCAGACTCGGGAACATCCGCGACCGGCTCTGAAGCAACGATCCCCTGGCCCAAGCAAGACCTGATGCCACTCGCCACCCTGGAAGGGCCTGCCATCCAGGCCGCGCATGCAGCCCTGGAAGAAGCGCTGAAGCGATTTCCGAAGGAGTCAGCGGGTCAGTGCGCCTTTTCCGCCCAGGCACTGGAAGTCGTCATTGGTCAGGAGGCTGGCTGGTACTTCGCTCGCGTCAACCGCCGCGTGGACAGGTGCCCTGGATTCGGTCCCGGTGTCACGGGACTCGAAACGGACTGGTTCGAGCTGTACGCAATCTCTCCAGATGGAGACATCACGCGATACCCCTACCAGCCTTGATTCGCACATTCAGGGCATGGCGGGGTACCGCGCCAACACCTTTCCCTCGGGTGAGACGGCGTACAGTTCGAACACGTCGAACCCGAGCACGGTGCCGGGTGCCCATCCGCACTTGTCGGGCCGTGGGTTGATGCGGACGAAGTAAGTCCCTCGCTCTTCACCCACGATGACCTCCATCCCCTTCGCCGAATAGGTGCAGCTCTTGGCGTACTCCTTGGGGTACCGGGAGAGGACCCGCTGCAACGCGGCGTGCGCTGCAAGGACCGCGGGTCCGTCCAGGGTCGCCAGGGGCTGAAGGTCTGCGGGCCACTGGATGCCTTCCGCGATGTTTGGCGGGCGGGCGGTTCCTCCGTCCTTGACGGCAACGTCTGTCCGCGAGCCCTCCACGCCTCCGTCCTGAAGGAGCGAGACGCAGAGGAGCACGTGATGCGGCTTCAGCATTGGAACCTCCACCGCGCCTCGGCGAGACGCGCTGTCCCGCCGAGCCTATCCCACCGCTTCAGTTCACCTGGAGGGTGAACAGGGTCACCCGGTTGTCGGTGGTCAGCCCCACGCGGTACCGCCACGTCGCGGCGCCGAACTGCACCAGGTACGTGTAGATGCGGTCGTCGCCTTTCGTCTCACGCTTCGCCAGCACCAGCGGCCCCGCCGGCCCCAGCTGCTGCAGGATGGACTGGAAGAGCGGACCCGCCTCCGCCACGTACCAGTCCGGAACGTAGGCGAACATCGACGCCTCCCAGGCGCCCTGCCGCGTCTTCTCCAACAGCTCCGTGAGAAATGCCGTGACCTGCGGCTCCGTGTCCGGAATGGGCGCCAGGGGCGGCACCGCGAGCGCCGGATTCACGATGGCCGCGATGCCCTCGACGAACAGCGTCGGGTTCGACTTGTCCATGTTCGCCAGCACCACGATGGACAGCTCGTCCCCCAGGAAGCGGGCATAGGCCGTCCGGAATCCCTGCCACGCTCCCGTGTGCTGGTGCAGCGGCTGGCCGTTGCGCTCCAGCACCTCCCACCCGAAGCCGTACGGCCAGGGGGCGCCACTGTTCAGCTTCGCCGGTGACAACATCTCCTTCCAGCTGCCTCGCGACAGGACCGCCCGCTTCTCCACCGCCTCATCCCAGGCCAGCATGTCCTTCAGCGAGAAGTAGAGCGAACCGTCCCCCGTCGTGTTCAACGACGGCGACACCCAGCTCTGGTTCTTCACCACGCCCCCCACCAGCTGGTAGCCCGCAGCGCGGTTCGGGATGACCTCCGCCTCGCTGATGCCTCGCGCCGTCTTCATGCCCGCGGGCTTGAAGACCTGGCGCCCCAGGACCTCCTGATACGTCATGCCCGCCACGCGGTTCACCAGGATGCCCAGCAGCACGTAGCCAGAGTTGCTGTAGTTCCATCGCAGCCCCGCCGGGAACTCCAGCGGCAGCTGGTAGATGAACTCCGCGAACTCCTGCTCCGAGTAGTCCTTGCGCTCGTCGAGCAGCCCCTCCAGGTCCTTGATGCCAGACGTGTGCGTCAGCAGGTGGCGCACCGTGATGGGCCTCCACGTCGCGGGCGCATCCGGGAAGTACTTCGTCACGCTGTCGGACAACGACACGCGCCCCGCCTCCACCTGGAGCATCAGCGCTGTCGCCGTGAACATCTTCCCCACCGAACCTGACTGGAAGAGCGTGTCCGTCCCCACCGGGACCTGATGCTCCAGGTTCGCGAAGCCATACCCCTTCGCCAGCACCACCCGGCCGTGGCTCACCACCCCCACGGCGAGCCCCGTCACACCCAACCGCTTCTGCTCCGCGCGCACGAACGTGTCGATGCGCTCGCGGAGTGACTCGCGCCCTCGGAGCGAGTCCTGAGCCTGGACGGGACGGGCCACGAGCAGGCCCATCAAGAAGACGACAGCCAACGCGAGCGGCATCAGGGAATGGCGCATGGGGATTTCCTACATCCGGCCCTTCATGAGCCGGTCGTGGCATCTCTTCAGGAGTCCCCAACCGCGCGAATGATGCACGCCCCGCGATATGAACAGCTCGCCATGCGCCGTGCACCGCCAATGGGCCCTCCCCCGCCTCCGTTCCGCTTCCGCCGGCGACTGCTGGCGGTGATGCTGCTCGCGGGCCTCATCCCGCTGGCGTTGCTGGGTGTTCTCGCACAGGGCGTCCTGGAGCGTGTGCTCTCCATCTCCATCGCGCCCGTGGAGGCCGTACTCGACAACGTCTCCGAGGAGCTGACCCGCCGCGGGCTGCCTCCGGATGCGCTCGACGAGGCCCGGCTGAACCTGGCGCAGGCGGAGCTGGCTCGGCGGGCCCTGGTGCGCCGCGTGCCCGTGTTCATCGCCGGAGTGGGCGCTATCGCCGCCGTCGTGCTGGCCGTGTCCGCCGTGCTCCTGGGCCGCGTCCTCACGCGCCCCATGGCCACGCTCCTGGACGGCATGCGGGCCTACTCGCGCGGCGACCTGTCCGTCCGCCTCCCCGTCCCCGAGCCCGCTCGCGACGAGCTCCAGTTCCTCCTGGGCCAGTTCAACCGCATGGGCCAGGAGCTGCTGGATCAGCGCGAGCACCTCAAGGCCGCCCAGCAGATCGCCGCGTGGCAGGACGTGGCCCGGGCGCTCGCCCACGAGCTGAAGAACCCCCTGACCGCAATGAGGCTGTCGCTCGCGCGTCTGTCCCCGCAGGATGCCGGCACCCTGCCAGACCCGACGCGCCTCGCCGAAGCGGTGGCGCTCCTCCAGGAGGAGGTGGACCTGCTCATGCGCATGACCCAGAGCTTCTCCACCTTCGCGCGCCTGCCCGCCCCCCGCTTCCAGGACGTCGCGCTGCGTCCGCTGCTCGCGGAGGTGTGCGCGCTGTACGAGGGCACTTCGCCGGTCCCCGTGGTGCTGGACCCCGGCGAGGAGGTGTCGCTGCGCGCGGACCCGGATGGACTGCGCCGCCTCTTCGGCAACCTGGTGAAGAACGCCACCGAGGCCTCTCCACCGGACGCCCCACCCGTCCACGTCGCGTTACACGAAGCAGCGGACGGCCGCGTACACGTCACCGTGAGCGACGGAGGCAGCGGCGTCCCGAGCGTGCTGGAGGGCCCTGTCCTCACCCGAGGACTGTTCAGCACCAAGCCCGGCGGCAGCGGGCTGGGCCTGCCCATCGCGCAGAAGATCGCCCACGAGCACGGCGGCACCTTGAGATTGGAGCCGGGCCCCCAGGGGGGAACCCGGGCCCAGGTGGTGCTGCCTTCCGACGCCTCCCAGGTGACCGCATGAAGACCGGAGCCCGCATCCTCATCGTCGACGACGACCCCGGCGTCCTGCGGGCCGTGCGTGGATTGCTCCAGGACGGAGGCTTCACCCCCGTGGAGGCGCGCTCCACCGCGGAGGCCTCGCGGCTGCTCGAAGCGCCGGACGCGCCCCCCGCGCTGATGCTGCTGGACCTGCGCATGCCAGGCGAGACAGGGCTGGAGCTGCTGGCGCGTCTGCCCAAGCCACTGCCCGTCCCCGTGGTGGTCCTGTCTGGCGAGGCCTCGCCTTCCGAAGCCGTGCAGGCCCTGAAGCTGGGGGCCACGGACTTCGTGGAGAAGCCTCCATCCCCCGAGCGGCTCCTCACGGCGCTGCACAACGCGCTGGCCCTGGGCGCGCTGCGCGAGGAACGCGAACGCTTGCTGGACGCGCTGGCCCAGCCGGGGAACCTGGCGGGCGAGAGCCCTGCCATGGAGTCCCTGCGCCAGCTCATCGCGCGCGTGGGTCCCAGCGACACGGCGGTGCTCATCACCGGCGAGACGGGCACCGGCAAGGAGCGCGTGGCGCAGGCGCTGCACAAGGCCTCCGGACGCAAGGGCCGGCTGGTGGCGGTCAACTGCGCGGCCATTCCCTCCACGCTGCTGGAGAGCGAGCTGTTCGGCCACGAGCGGGGCGCCTTCTCCGGCGCGGTGGCGCGGCGCGCGGGCCGCTTCGAACAGGCGCAGGGCGGCACGCTGTTCCTGGACGAACTGGGAGACATGCCGCTGGAGCTCCAGGCCAAGCTGCTGCGCGTCCTGGAGACGCGTCAGGTGGAACGGCTGGGCGGCACGCTGCCGGTGCCGGTGGACGTGCGCATCCTCGCGGCCACGCACCAGGACCTGGGCCGCGCGGTGAAGGAGGGCCGCTTCCGGCAGGACCTCTTCTTCCGGCTCAACGTGCTGCCGCTGCACCTGCCGCCGCTGCGCGAGCGCCCCGAGGACCTGCTGCCCCTCGCGCGCGTCTTCGCGGCGGAGCTCGCGGGTCCCAAGACGCCGCTCGTGCTCGCACCGGGAGCGGAGGCCGCGCTGCGTGCCTATCCGTGGCCCGGCAACGTGCGCGAGCTGCGCAACGTCATCGAACGCCTGAACCTGCTCCGGGGCGACGGTCCGCTGGAGCTGGGAGCGGACGCGGTGGCGGCTCCAACAGGCGCCGCGCCCACACCGCGCAGGACGCTGGGAGACAAGAGCTACCGCGAGCACGTGGAGGACTTCGAGCGGGACCTCATCCGCGCCGCGCTCCGCGAGGGCGAAAGCATCGCCGGGGCCGCGCGCATCCTCCAGGTGGACCGAGGCAACCTCTACCGGCGCATCAAGGCCCTGGGTCTGCCCGTCACCTCGTGACCCGCGCGATGTCACGGCCACAACCGCCCGATACATCCGGATGTGTCCATGACATCCGCCCGTCTGCTCGCCCTCCGTCGTTCCGGGCACTTGCCGCGAGGCCCCGCCTGGAACGGAGCATGCTCCTGCCGCCATCCATGAACCGTCTCGCATTGGCGCTCTGCTTCGTCTCGCTCACGGCCCTGGGCCAACCCTCACCGGATGCCGGTCCCCCCGACGCCTCCGTGGCCAGCTCCCCGTCCACCGCACCCCCGGAAGGCGAAGCCACCTCGGAGGACTGGAGCTACCCGACGTGCCCGGAGGGCTTCAGCGAGGATGATGGCGACCTCTCGGACTCCACGGTGCTCGGGGCCATGCAGGTCGAGGTCGACGGCCAGGGGCTGACGCCCACGGGCCTGGAGTTTCGCGGGCTCCACCGGCTCACGGATCCGCAGGTCCGCAAGCTCGTGGGTGCGCCTCCCGCGGAGGACACGCGTCCCCTGACGGCCACGCAAGTGCAGTCCCTGCTGCATCGCCTGGCACGCACCGGCCTCTTCGCTCGCGTGGAGCCCCGCGTTCGCGTCAGTGACCAGGGGCCGGCCCTGCTCGAAGTGACGTTGCAGGAGAACCCCACGCTCACGTCGGTGGAGTTCGAAGGCCTTCAGGACCTCCGGCCCGACGAGCTGTGGGACGCCCTGGTCGAGTTCTCCCCCCCTGCCCCTGACACGGACGATGCGGAGGACGAGGTCACCACGCTGCGCGTCCACAAGCGCCACGGGACCCTGCGGGTCGTCAGCCCCTGCCCCGCGCCGCGTCCGCCGCGACCGTGGCTGGCGCGAAGGGAAGCCGGAGCGTTCCGCCCCGGCATCATGCGGGGAGGCGTGGACGCCGCGCTCAACCGGGTCCTCCAGGCACTCCGCGAGGACGACGGCTACCTGCTCGCGACGGTGTCCGCCACGCTGTCTCCCGAGGGCCGGCTGGTCGTGACGGTGGACGAAGGCCAGCTGGAGTCCGTGGAGGTGCGCGGCGTGGACGACGCGATGGCCACGCGCGTGCGGGAAGCCCTGGGCCTGGAGCCCGGCGATGTCTTCCTCCGGAGTGATGCGCGCCGTGCCATGGAGCGCATGGAGTCGCGGCTGCCCTTCCTGCGAGCGGTGGACAGCGAGGACCTCCAGGACGAACGCACGAGCGTGCGCATCGTCGAGGAGCGCGAGGCCGAAGGCACGCGGCACTACGTCACGAGGGAGGAGCCCCGCCGCAAGTCGCGGCGCCACGAGCGTGTGGAGTTCGAGCTGGGTTGGGGCTCGATGTTCGACGGAGACGGCGACACCGGGAGCGACGGCCTCACGCTGGAGGGCAAGCGGCTCATCGTGCACGTGCGCCCGCGTCCTCCGGACCTGGACGTGGACCTCTTGCCCGTGCACACGCAGGTGACGGGCTTCGCTCCGGGGCTCAAGGCGAGCCTGCGCCTCTTCGACTCGCGGGACCGAGTGCACACGACGCTGGAGGGAGCCTTCTTCATCCCCCTGCGGCTGGGCGGGCAGCGCATCCCGGACGATCCGGAAGGCACGCGCCAGCAGCGCCACGTCAACCTGCTGGGCGGAGCCAAGGTGCAGCTGCCCGCGCTGGGCATCGAAGAGCTCGGCGCGCAGGTGCATGACTTCATCGACACGCTGGACCGCTGGCGGCTGGGGGACTTCGACTCGTACTTCTATTCGTTCCTCATCAACCGGCCGGACCGGGACTACTTCCGCCGTCAGGGCTTCACGGCCTTCGCCACCTGGCGCTGGGCGGAGTCGTGGCTCGCGGGCGTGGAGGTGCGCGGTGACACGATGAGCACGCTCCAGTCCTTCACGCCGCCGCTCAGCCTCTTCCGGAACGACGACCCGCCGTTCCCGAACGCGCCGGTGAACGAGGGGCGCTTCCGCTCTGCGGTGGTGCGGCTGGAGTACAGCGGCGCCGCGGAGCGAGGCACGCGCGTGGGCTCCCTCTTCCGCACGCCGGAGACGGCCCTCTTCGAGCGCCACAAGAACTGGAAGCTCGAGCCCGCGCTGCGCGGCTTCGTGACACTGGAGGTGGGTGAAGGCCCGGGCGCGGGCGGCGCGGATGAGCGCTTCTGGAAGCTGGTGGGCGACGTCGCCATGGACGTGCCCATGAACTGGCACACGGGCCTGAGCCTGCGCCTGCGGGCCGCGACGGGCCACAACCTGCCGCTCCAGAAGCAGGAGGCGCTGGGCGGCTGGACCGCGCTGCGAGGCTACGGCTTCAAGGAGTTCCGCGGAGGCGACAGCTCGGTGCTCGCGAGCGCCGAGTACCGCTGGCACGGCCTGGGCATCTTCGCGGACCTGGGTTCGGTGCATGCCGCGAACGCGTGGTCGGGCGCGCAGCTGGGCCTGGGCGGCAGCTTCCACTTCAGTGACTCCGTGCGCTTCGAAGCCGCATGGCGCATCGACGAAGATGCCCAGCTCACGCCCGAAGCGCGCCTGCTGTTCAACCGGACCTTCTGAGACATGGGAAGGCACGCCACACAGAGCAGGCATGGCACGGCGCTCGTCGTCGCGGCCAGCCTGCTCGCGTCCGGAGCCCACGCGGAAGAGGCATCCGCCGCCTGCACCGCGACGCTCTCCGGCAAGCGCGTGATGGTCCGGCCGGAGGCGCGCGCCTTCATCTCCCCGGAGCTGGACCGGCTGGTGCGGCTGGGGCTCGCGGGGAAGCTGGAGGTGGAGCTGACGCTCTGGCGGCGCCGCGCCTTCTGGTTCGACGCGCACCTGGACAGCGCACGAGTCACCCAGGTGCTCGCGTTCACCCGCGACGGCTACCGGCTGGACGGACGCGAGCTGACGGGAGGCGTGGGCACGCTGGAGCTGGAGCGGGTGGCCTGGACGCTGGACGCGAAGCCCGAAGCGGGAGAGCACTTCGTCGTGCAGGTGGAGGTGCGGCTCCAGGTCGTGACAGCCACGAGCCTGGGCCGCATGGCGCGCTGGCTCACCCAGGGTGAGGCCTCATCCTCCGGCACACCCGTCCTGGGAAGCCTGCTGCGCTCCGTGGCGGAAGACCTCGCGAGACAGGCCACCGGTCGCTGCGACGTGAGCCGCCAGCCCTGAGTCAGAACGCCGCCGTTTCCGGGGCAGCGCTCTTGCAGTACCGTCATCCATGGAGCCGTGCGCTCACGGAGCAAAGAGAAGCGTCCGTTTCAAATGCTCCGTGCGGACGGCGACCTCTTGCCATGACCTTGCGTACGAAAAACCGGCGCCTCCCGCGCACGCCCCCAAAGCCCACGAAAAAGGCTCCGGGGAAAACACCTGTCTCTCTCATCCCCACGCCCTCGGGTTACGCGGCATGGCTCGCCGACGTGAAAGCGCGCATTCACGCAGCACAACAACGTGCGGCGCTGGCAGTGAACCGCGAGCTCCTCGCGCTCTACTGGCGGATTGGTCGCGACATCCTCGTGCGGCAGCGGCGAGCGGGGTGGGGCACAGGGATCGTGGAGCGCGTCTCCGCGGATTTGCGCACCGCCTTCCCTGAGATGAAGGGGTTCTCCCGTGCAAATCTGATGTACATGCGAGCCTTCGCGGAGGCCTGGCCGGACGAGGCTGTAATCGTCCAACAGCCTGTTGGACAATTGCCCTGGGGGCACAACCTCGTACTGCTCACCAAACTCAAGACGACAAAAGCACGCCTTGCATACGCGGCACGTGCCGTCGAGCACGGTTGGTCACGTGCTGTACTCACACTGCACATCGAACAACGCACGTTTGAGCGCGAAGGCAAGGCCGTCACCAATTTCGCGGAACGGCTTCCCGAACCCAAATCGGACCTGGCGCGCGAGAGCCTGAAGGATCCGTACCATTTCGACTTCCTCACGATTGGCGCCGATGCGAATGAACGCGAGATTGAGGATGCCCTCGTCACGCACATCTCGCGATTCCTGATCGAGCTCGGCGCGGGCTTCGCGTATGTCGGTCGCCAAGTCCATCTCGAGGTCGATGGCCGGGACTTCTATCTCGACCTGCTCTTCTATCACCTGCGACTCCGCTGCTACGTCGTCGTCGAGCTCAAGGCAGGCGAGTTCGAACCCGAGCACACTGGCAGCTCAACTTCTATTTGAGCGCCGTCGACGCGAAGATGCGCGGTGAGCACGATGGACCCAGCATTGGACTCCTTCTCTGCAAGACCAAGAGCCGCGTCATCGCCGAGTACGCCTTGCGCGACACGAACAAGCCGATGGGCGTGGCCGAATACCAGCTCGTGCAGGCCCTGCCGGTACGCCTCGAAAGCAGCCTCCCGAGCATCGAACAACTCGAGTCCGAATTTGGAGAGTCACCCAGACCCGGGATCCGTCATGAAGTGCGTGATGAATCTCCGAGAGGGAAGCAACCACGCCATTCGAAGGGGCGGCAGTCCTGAGCCCACGCGCCGTGCCAGTCTCATGGAGGCTTGAGACTCCGTATCAGCCCCGCCGCGCCACCAGCGCCACCAGCGCGATGCGCTCCACACCCGCGTACGGAGCCTTCTCCAGCTCCTCGCCGAACACGTCGGGATCCAGTTCCTCATAGCGAACCTCCGCGAGCGGCGCTCCACGCCACACCGGCTCCAGCGCCGTTCGCAGCAGGTCCTCGCCGTCCACCACCGGCGCCCCTGTGTAGAGCACCAGCGTGCCGCCCGGCTCCAGGCGCTCCACGCCTTCACGCACGATGCGCACCGACAGCTCCGTGCCATGCGTGCCGCCGCCATCCCGGTACGTGCGCTTGCCCGTGTCCGCCAGGTACGGCGGATTCGCCATGATCAGGTCGAACCGGCCGGACACGTCCCGCAGCAGGTCCGAGTGCACCGGCTGCACCCCGTGCGCACCGTTCAGCCTCGCGTTCACCCGCGAGTACTCCAGCGCCAACGGGTTCAGGTCCGCGAGCACCACCGCCGCGCTCCGCCCCGCCACCGACAGGCCACCGGCTCCAGAGCCACACCCCAGGTCCACCACGCGCCGGAAGCTGCCCGGCACGCGCTGGAGCAACGCGCAGAACCGGTAGGTGTCCGGCCCGAAGAACACCGCGTCCTGCTCCGACGTGGGCCACGCGGAATGGACATACAGGCCCGCTCCCAGACTGGAGAACCGCACCCGGCTCCGGTGCGTCCCGTCCTTGCAGTCCGCCAGCGCGCCCGCCTCCTCCAGCAGCGCCACCATCCGAGGCTCCAGCACGCCCGGCCCGAAGGGACGGCTCCACCCGAACACGTCCCGGACTGAAAGGGCCTGCTTCGCCCCCGGCCGCGCGTTCACCCGCCGGTGCGTCTCCGGAGTCACCGTCGTGAAGGCGTACCCCCTGGCGCGCAGGACCTCGCCCAGCGCCACCAGCGCGGCCTCCCTCACCTCCATGGCCCCGGACCCATTGCCACCGTCCACGTCGCTCCCTTTCGAAGGGTGTCCCCTCAACGTGGGACCGGCCCTCCAGGGCGACAAGGCGCCTTCCGCCACGGCCGCCCGCCAGCACGGGGCTGGGGGCTCAGCGGTCAGCAGGCAAGGGAGCGTCCAGCAGGCCCTGGATGCCCGGCACGTCCACCACGAACTGCAGGAAGTTGCGCAGGATGCGCCCCGTGGCGCCCCAGATGACGTGCTCACCGTGCGTGTAGAAGTGCACGTCGTGCTCAATCCCCTCCCACATGTGCCGCTCCACCCGGAGGATGGCGGGGTCCAGCAGGCGCACCAGCGGCACCTCCAGCACCAGGTCCACCTCCACCGGATTGGGCACGTACTTCCCGTCCCCCGGGATGACGCCCACGTAGGGACGGATGCGGTACGCGGATGTGGTGGGCGTCTCGTCCAGCAGGCCCAGCACGCGCACGTGGGCACGCGCGATGCCCAGTTCCTCCTCCGTCTCGCGCAGCGCCGTCTCCAGCGGCGTGACGTCCCGCGCCTCCTGGCCTCCACCCGGGAACGCGTACTGCCCCGCGTGCGTGCGCAGGGTGGCGGGCCTCCGGGTGAAGACGATGTGGGGCACGCCATCCCGCTCGAAGAGGGGCACCAGCACCGCGGCCTCTCGCAGCGCTCGTCCCTTCCACTCGAAGGTCCGCGCCGGCCTCGCCGTCAGCCGCGTCTCCAGCGCATCGAACAGGGCCTGCACGCGCACGACCTCCCCCTTCCTCAGTCCGTGATCTGCTTCTCCACCGGCGGCTTCGTCGGCGCCTCCGGCGTCGCCAGGTTCTCCACGCCGGACATCGGCTTGAGGATGTTCGCCTGCAACAGCCCCAGCAGCAGCACGCCCAGCGCGATGCGGTACACCACGAACACCAGGGTGGTGCGCCGCTTCAGGAAGCTCAACAGCCACGCGATGGCCGCCATGCCCGACAGGAAGGCCACCAGCGTCCCCACCACCAGGGCCACCGTCGACGGGCGCTGCGTGGCCTCCAGGAGGTGCTTCAATTCGAAGATGCCCGCCAGCGTCGTCGCCGGAATGGACAAGAGGAACGAGTAGCGCGCCGCGTCCTCGCGCTTGAGCCCCAGCGACAGGCCGCCCGTGAGCGTCGTGCCGGACCGGGACGAGCCCGGCACCAGCGCCAGCGCCTGCCACAGGCCGATGAGGATGCCGTCCTTCCACGTCATGTCCGCCAGGGTGCGCTGGTGCGACGCGCGCTTCTCCACGACGAACAGCACGATGGCCAGCACGATGAGGCTGCCCGCGATGACGTAGAGCGAACGGAACTGCGTCTCGATGAGCTTCTTGAACGCCAGCCCGCAGATGCCGATGGGCAGCGTGCCCACGCCCACGAACCACGCGAGCCGCGCCTCCAGCGTGCCGAACGGGTCCCGCTTCACCAGCCCCACGACGAACGCCTTCACCAGCGCGACGATGTCCTTGCGGAAGTAGATGAGCACCGCGGCCACCGTGCCCAGTTGGATGATGGCCGAGTACGCCGCACCCGGATCCGGCCAGCCGAACAGCTCCGGCGCGATGCGCAGGTGCGCGGTGGAGCTGATGGGCAGGAACTCCGTGAGACCCTGGACCAGACCCAGGACGATGGCTTCGAGCAGGCTCATAGGGGACGTGGCCGCCAGGGATATGCCCTGCCCCCCTGCCCCGCAAGCGCGAAGGTTCCCCACACCGGGGCCCAGGTCCGCCACTCGACCGTCCGGGCTGGGAACCCGGGTAGGCTCCACCCCGCCATGCCCCCCGTCCCCCTGTGCCCCTGCTCCTCCGGCCAGCGCTACAAGCAGTGCTGCGCCCCCTTCCACAAAGGCGAGGCGGAGGCGCCTGACGCGGAGCGCCTCATGCGCAGCCGCTACAGCGCCTTCGCCCAGCGTGAAGCGGTCTACCTGTGGAAGACGCTCCACCCCGACCACCCGATGAGGGCCCGTCCGGAAGCGGACGTCGTGCGCGAGCTGCGCGCCTTCGCCCAGGCCCACCAGTACCCGGGGCTGGTGGTCCTGGGCCACCAGCCTCCGGACACGACGGGGCTTTCCCGCGTCCTCTTCTTCGCCAGGGTGTTCGAGAAGGGAAAGGACCAGTCCTTCGTGGAGCGCTCGGACTTCCGCCACGACGGCACCGGCTGGCGCTACCTGGACGGCGTCCTCAAGCTGCCGCGCGAGCTGAAGGTCCCCCCGGAGTCCCTCACGCTCGAAACCTTCCCCGCGGACTGAACGCACGGCCGCGAAAATCCCCCGTCAGGATTTTCGCGGCACTCGCGTCCCTGGAGGTGCTGCCCGGCCGGAGAGGCCCTACACGCTCTGGTAATGCTCCACCACAATGGGGCACGCGGTTCGAATCCGCTCCTGGCTTCATCAGCCACGACACCCTGGCTTCTCCACTCGGGCAGCACCTTTTTCTCCTCACGTCACCCTCGGGACCGCGCGTCCCTGTCGAGTGACGAGAGGTCCCGGTCATCACCGTCGCCGCCCGGTGCGCCATCCGCGCCCAGTGACACGATGGCCGGCACGCCCCTGTCCAGCGTGTACACGTAGTCATTGCCCCACGGGTCGCGCGGCAGCTCCGGGAGGATGTTCTCCTCCACCAGCACGCGCAGCCCGGAGGTGGTGTCCGGCAGCCGGCCCTTCTTCATCGCGTACAGCTGGAGGCCCTGCCCCAGCGAACCGAAGTCCAGCCCCACGCGCTGCTGCTTCGCCTGGCCGAACTGACCCATCACCGACACGCCCACCGCGGCGGCGATGAGGCCCAGGATGGTGATGACGACCATGATTTCAATCAGCGTCATGCCGCGCCGACGTCGCTGCTTCTTGTCCATGTCTGTCTTTCTGGCACGCTGACCGGCATGGGCCGCTGTCAGCGTGTCCCTCACGGAAGGCCCCTCTGCCTTCCGGGATGACTGCCATTGCAACCCGTGGGCCCGCTTCACTCCGTCAGGAGGACGCGAGAGGACAGGTCCGCGTCCGGGCCTTCGCCGTCCGGGATGCCATCACGTCCATAGGACAAGATGACCGGCGTGCCCGCCTCCACGCGGTACACATAGTCATGGCCCCAGGGATCCACGGGGAGCCGCTCCAGGAGGTGTTCCTCCTCGAGCACGGAGAGCCCCGCCGAGGACGGCAGCACGTGTCCCGTGCGCTCCGCGTACCGCGTCAACGCCATCAGGATGTACCGCATGTCCTGGGCCGTCATCCGCCGCCGCTCCCCTCGCTCCAGGGTCAGCACGTACAGCGCCATCGCGGCGTAGCCGAGGAGGACCAGCACCACGAAGGTCACCCACACGCCATGGGCCCTGAGCCAGGGACGAAGGCCATTTCGAAAGGTCATGTCTGTCTTTCTGGCGCGAGCGTCATGTGCGACGCGCCACCGTGTCGTGTCAGCGCGCACAACCGGGCGCGCCAAGGAGGCACGCGGCCTCACGGCACCACCCCTGTGCAATCGCCGCACCCACCCCGCCCCCTTGCGCCCTGGACTCGCCCTGGCTCACGTCGTCAGGTGCGGCAGGGGACGCAGGTGGTAGCGGGCCTCGAACGCGTTGAAGAGGTCCAGGTACTGCTCCAGGTAGCGCGTGAGCAGGAAGCGGCGGCGCACCGTCTCGTGCGCGTGGTGCCCCAGCTGGTGACGCAGCTTCGGGTTCCGGAGCACCTGCACGATGCGCTGGGCGCACTGGTCCACCGAGTCCACCAGGAAGCCGTTGTGCCCGTCCTCGAGCTGATGACGGATGCCGCCCACGTTCCCTCCAATGACGGGCGTGCCCTTCCACATCGCCTCCGCCACCGTGAGCCCGAAGCCTTCACGCAGTGACTTCTGCACCACCACCGCCGCGCGGCGCTGGAGCGCGTTCACCAGCGACGTGTCCTCGCGGCTGAGGACGATGAGCCGCTCGTCCTTGTGCCGCATCACCTGCTCGTAGACCTTCTGCCCCTCCGGGTCGTCCGACGCCATGTTGCCCAGCAGCACCAGCGTGCACGGCGTCTCCTGGCGAGCGAGCCGCCACGCGGCCACCACGCCCTCCGGGTCCTTCCAACGGTCGAAGCGCGACACCTGCACCACCAGCGGCAGGTCCGTGGGGATGCGGTGGTGCTGGAGCCGCTCTTCAATCTCCGACTCGTTCATCTCCCGGTTCTTGATGGAGAACGGATCGATGGCCGGCATGAAGAACACCTGCGGGATGGACAGCTCGCGCGCGTACTCCGGGATGCTCAACACCGTCGCGTCGTACTGCTCCACGAACGGCTTGAGGTACGCCCACAGCGACGGCTCCGGATTCGACAGGTCCACGTGGCAGCGCCAGATCCACGGCCCGCGCTTGCGGCTGTGCCGCACGATGGGCAACGGCTGCGGGTCGTGGATGACGACCCGGTCGTGGTCCAACCGGTTGCGGACCGCGTTCTCGAAGACGACCTCTTCGTAGATGGTCGCCTTCATCGACGTCAGGTGGATGTCCGCGCCCTGCAGCGCGTTGTGCATCTTCTTCGTGATGTTGAAGAAGTCCGGCGGCCCCTGGATGGCCCGCCACTCGGTGGCCATGCCCACGCTGTTCATCAGCAGCGTCAGCGGCGACAGCATCTCCGCCACCCCACCGCCGTAGTACGTGGAGTTGACGTGCGCGACCCGCAGGTCCTGCAGCGGGCGCGCCTTCTCCAGGATGCGCTCCACCACCTCCGCACCCACGTAGCGCTCGTAGTGCTCGACCTGGACGAGGGGGTAGGGGTCTCCGGAATTCGTCGCCATACCCTTGTCTGTGTCCGCCCGTCGGCAGGTGCCACCCGCGCACCCCCATCCGCCCGCCCGGCTGGCCCCGCTCAGGCCACCTCCGGCGCGTGCGACACCACCCAGAGCGGCGTGTCTCCACACTGCACCAACAGCTCGTCCCCCTGCCGGGCCAGCAGCGTGCCCGGCTGCGCGTGAGGGTCCTCGCCCCGCCATGCCCGCGTGCGCTGGACCCGGACCCAATGGCCCTGGAGCAGGGCCCGCGCATCGCCCCTTCCCTCACGCCACCCGGCGAAGCGGCACGCGCGCACCTTCAAGTGCACGGAGCGCGCGCTGTCGCACCAGTCGATGTCCCGGTACGCCGGCTCGAAGAAGGGCGCCAGGGTCGCGTCCGCGTCCACCTGCCGCTCGCCCACGTCCCCCCGCGCCACGCGCTCCACCACCCCGGGCAGCAGCCGGCGCGACGCGAGCATCAGCAGCTCGAAGATCACCTCCTCCGTGTCCTCGTCCTTCACCGGGAACATCCCCTGCGCCAGCACGGGCCCGGTGTCGAAGCTCGCGTCCATGCGGTGGAAGGTGAGCCCCAACTCGCGAGCGTCCTCGCGCAGCGCCCACCCCAGAGGACAGGGCCCCCGGTACCGGGGCAGGAGGGACGGGTGCACGTTCACCGCCCCCAGCCGGGGCAGCGCCAGCGCCTCCGGCGGCAGCCGCCACGGGAAGAAGAAGCACAGGAGGAGGTCCGGCTTCAGGCCCGCCAGCCGGGGCGTCAGGTGCGCCCGCTCGCTCACCAGCAGCACGTCCACCGACGGTGGCGCGGCCTCGAAGAGTCGCCCCAGCTCCGCCCACCCCTCCATGTCCAGCGGGCGCAGGCCCCGGACGCCCGCCGGCACCACCATCGCCACCACGTCATGCCCCTGGGCCCTCAGCGCCAGGGTGAAGTCGTGCGCCACCGCGGGGGCGACGGTGAGCAGCACGATGCGCCAGCCAGACGTGGCACCCGGAGTCGGCATGGCCGTGTCCTAACAATTCACCCACCGTGTGCGCCCGGCCAACGCACACGCCATGCCCGGAAAGGAAAACGCGCTCGCCCCCGGGGAGGGGACGAGCGCGTGGGCTCAACCGGAGTGCTTCCGGTGCGTCAGACCGCCTTCAGGCGGGGCGTGCGCGCCTTGGGCGCGGGGGCGGCGACGGCCTCACGCAGCGCGTCCTTCTTGTCCGTGCGCTCCCAGGTGAACTCCTTCTCCGCGCGGCCGAAGTGACCGTAGGCGGCGGTCTTCTGGTAGATGGGCCGCAGCAGGTCCAAGTGCTCCGTGATTTCGCGCGGGCGCAGGCCGAACACCTGGCGCACGGCGCGGGCAATCTGCTCTTCCGGCACGGTGGACGTCCCGAAGGTCTCCACCATCACGCTGACAGGCTCCGCCACGCCGATGGCGTAGGACACCTGCACCTCGCAACGGCTGGCCAGGCCCGCCGCCACGACGTTCTTCGCGATGTAGCGGCCCATGTACGCGGCCGAGCGGTCCACCTTGGACGGGTCCTTGCCGCTGAACGCACCGCCACCGTGACGGCCCATGCCGCCGTAGGTGTCGACGATGATCTTGCGGCCCGTGAGGCCCGAGTCGCCCATGGGGCCGCCGATGACGAAGCGGCCCGTGGGGTTGATGAAGAACTTGGTCTTGTTGTCGATGAGCTTCTTCGGCAGGACCTTCAGGATGACGTCCTCGCGGATGGCCTCCTGGATCTTCTTGTTGGAGACGTCATCCGAGTGCTGCGTGGACAGCACCACCGCGTCGATGCGCAGCGGCTTGCCGTCCTTGTACTCCACCGTGACCTGGCTCTTGCCGTCCGGGCGGATCCACGGGTGGTTCTTGCGGCGCACCTCCGCCAGGCGGCGGGTGAGCTGGTGCGCGTAGTGGATGGGCGCGGGCATCAGCTCCGGCGTCTCGTCGCACGCGAAGCCGAACATCATGCCCTGGTCGCCGGCGCCCTGGTCCTTCTTGTTGTCCACGCCCCGGGCGATGTCCTGGCTCTGGCCCTCGATGGCCACCATGACGCCGCAGGTGTTGCCGTCGTAGCCCATGGCGCTGTCGGTGTAGCCGATGCGCGTGATGGTCGAACGGACGATCTTCGGGATGTCCACGTAGGTGTTCGTCGTCACCTCACCCGCGACGATGGCGAGGCCCGTCTTCACGAGCGTCTCCACGGCGACGCGCGCCTGCGGATCCTTGGCGATGATGGCATCGAGCACACCGTCGGAGATCTGGTCGGCGATCTTGTCCGGGTGGCCCTCGGTGACGGATTCAGACGTGAACAGGAAGTCGGTAGGCATGTCTTCTCGGCTTCGCGCTTATTCAGTGACGCAGCGCAGGGGGTCGGACACTAAACGTGCGGTCCCAGCAGAGTCAAACCTGTCGCTACGGGGGTTTATTCGGCGCGAAGCGCCCTGCGGGCAGGCGGACCCGACGCCGCGGGTGTGCCTGCCCGCCGGATGAATTTCATGGTTCGCGCGGCGTTCTCCTGGGCTACAGGACCCGCGCCCTTCTTCTGGAGGTCACCGACCCATATGAACGCCATCGCCCGCCTTCGCACCCTTCCCTTCCTGGTTGCCCTCACCTTCGCCGTGCCCGCGCTCGCCGCGCCCAAGGCTTCCGAAGCCATCACCAAGCCGGTGAAGACCGTGGTGCAGTCCGTGCGCTACGAGAAGGACCTCAAGGCCCTGGAGAACCTGGGCAGCGACCAGCAGGGACTCTTCCTGCTGGGGGACGAGTGGACCAAGGCCACGGACGCCCAGCGCAAGGAGTTCACCCAGCTCTTCCAGAGCCTGTTCGCGAAGATCGCCTTCCCCAAGGTGCGCGAGAACTTCAAGAACCTGGACTCCATCACCTACGACGAGCCGCAGGTGACGGGCGACAAGGCGCTCGTGGGCTCCACCATCTTCATCAACCACCCGCTGAAGAAGCAGGAGATGAAGCTCAAGTACGCCGTGGAGAAGGTGGGCAGCGGCTGGAAGGTCGTGGACGTGTCCGTGCTGGGCGACTCCATGCTCACCGGCATCCGCGATGATCAGGTCCGCCCCCTCTTCAAGGAGGGCGGCTGGGACGGGCTGCTCGGCGCCATGCGCGCGAAGAACAACGAGCTGGGTTCGGTGAAGCTGAAGTAATCCAGTCAGTCGCCACCTGGGCAGCCAGGCAAACCGGCCCCCGCCGTCCCCCCGGGTTTCAGGGGAGGCGCGGGCCGGGTAGGCTGAGGCGTTCCTCCTCCCCCGGAGCGCCTGGCGAATGACTGTTTCGACCCCCGCCCCGCGGCTATTGCTCCGGGGTGCGCCGTCCGACCGCGAGATGGACGCGTTCTGCGTCCAGTACGCGCCCCGGGCCCCCGGCCACCCCGCGGTCCGGGACCTGCTCCGGCTCCTGTCGGAGGTCCCCGAGGACGGCCTGGAGCCGCGCCTGGAGTGGGTGGAGCGGTGGATCCACTGGATGCGCGAGCGCATCCCCGCCCACGGCCTCACGGAGGGGGACGACTCCGCGCTGTCCCCCGCCAACTCCCGGCTGTCCCTGCTGGTGCGCGTGCTGGAGGGCGAGAGCGCCCTGCGCGTGTCCGTCACCCGGCTGGTGGCGGGGGTGTGCGCGGGCAGCCGGGGCCTGAAGCTCTTCGCCCAGGTGGGCCTGAGCGCGGGCAACGGCTTCTTCTCCGAACTGACGGACCGCTTCGTGCGCGGCGTGCTGCCCGCGCCGCCGGAGCCAGGCAAGCTGTCGGAGCTGCTCCTGCGCCTGTTCCCGGTGCCGGAGGACGCGGAGTGGCTGGGCGCCCTGTCCCCCATGCTGCTGGCGCGGCTGACGGCGCTGGTGGGCGAGCCGCCCCCACCGGAGCCCACCCCATCCGCGCGTGTGCGCGGGGACCTGATGGACGCGCTGCTGCTGTTGGGCGTGCAGGTGGCGGGGCTGGGGCTGGCGGAGGACGTGCGCGACCGCACGCCGGAGATGTCCTTCCGCGCGTCACCCTTCCTGCGGCTGCGGCTGGTGTGCGACGCGGTGCTGGCGCGCGACGGGGCCCAGGAGGCGCTGGCGGACCTGGTCCGCGGGGTGGAGGACTGCCGCGGCGTGGTGCGCACCGTCACCCGGCACCTGGAGGACTCCGGCGTCAGCGTGGACCTGGTGTACCGGCTGGAGCGCATCCAGCGCGGCCTGGACCGGATGGAGGCCATCGCGCGGGTGCTGGGCGCGCCCCGAGGCGAGCCCCGCTGGCGCGAGGCGCTGGCCCTCCTGTCGGACCTGCTGGAGTACGCGCACGCGGACCGCTCCGTGCGCGCGCTGGTGCGCCGCAACTCGCGGCTGATGGCGCGAAAAATCATCGAGCGCACCGGCAACACGGGTGAGCACTACATCACCTCCACGACGGCCGAGTTCCACCACATGGTGCACTCGGCGTCGGGCGGAGGCCTCGTCGCCGCGGTCGCCGTCGCGCTGAAGTTCCTCCTCACCGGCCTGTCGCTGGCCCCCTTCTTCGCGGGCCTCTTCGTCGCGCTCAACTACGCGGGCGGCTTCGTGATGATGCAGCTCCTGGGCTTCACGCTGGCCACGAAGCAGCCATCCATGACGGCCTCCACGCTGGCGGCCGCGGTGGGCGAGGACGCGGGCCCGGACGGAGGCAGCCGGCGCATGGAGCGCCTGGCGGCGCTGGTGCCGCGCATCACCCGCTCACAGCTCGCGGCCATCCTGGGCAACCTGGGCTGCGTCCTGCCCGTCGCGGTGGCGCTGGCGCTGGGCTTCCAGCTCCTCAAGGGCCACGCGTACCTGACCGAGCAGCAGGCGCGGCACGTGGTGGAGACGCTGCACCCATGGAAGAGCGCGACGCTCTTCTACGCCGCCCTGACCGGCGTGATGCTCTGGGTGTCCAGCGTGGCCGCCGGCTGGTTCGAGAACTTCATCGTCTACCGCCGCCTGCCGGAGGCGCTCGCCCACCACCGCGTGCTGCGCGGGCTCTTCGGCGTGACGGGCGCGCGCAGGGTGGCGGACGCGCTGATGCACCACGCGGCGGGCGTGGGTGGCGGCGTCACCCTGGGCGTGCTGCTGGCGGTGATGCCGGGCGTGGGCGGCTTCTTCGGCGTCCCGCTGGACGTGCGGCACGTCACCTTCTCCTTCGGCGCGCTGGCCTTCGCCGGGTGCGCGCTGGGCCCCTCCGCCGTGCTGGAGCCGGGCTTCCTGGCGGCCGCCGCGGGGGTGCTCGTCGTGGGCGTCGTCAACTTCGGCGTGTCCTTCGCGCTGGCCCTGGGCGTGGCCCTGCGCGCCCGCGATGTCCCGCTGCGCGACGGCGCGCGCTTCCTTGGCGCGGTGTTCCTGCGCTTCCTGCGAAACCCGCTCCCCTTCCTCCTCCCACCCCGCGACGAGCCCGTCCCGGGTGGGACGCAGGCGCAGGTCGTCCCCCTGGCCGGGCCTCCGGGGACCTGAAGCGCCGAGGAGTTATTCCCGCGGGGTGAGAGGCCCTGTCTCGCGCGGAGGAAGGGCGGACAGGCATCCCGGGCTTTGCTTCCGGGCGGGAACGTTCGGCGATAGGGTCCCGCGCCCATGAGCGGCAATCCTTCTTCCCATCCCCCGCCCCGCCTCGCGCTGGCCTATGCAGAGATGCTGGTCCGGCGCCCCGGCACCGTGATGCTCGTGCTGCTGTTGCTGCTCGGCATCTCGGTGTGGGGCACGTCGAAGCTGACCATCAATTCGAACCAGCTGGACCTCATCTCCCAGGACCTCCAGGAGGTGAAGGACGTCAAGCGGGTCATCGACATGGTGGGCGGCAGCGGCTTCTTCATGGTCGCGCTGCGCGGTGATGACGAGGCCACGATCAAGAAGGTCGCGGACGACCTGGCCGTGATGGTGGGCAACGACAAGGAGCACGCGCGCTCCGTCACCTACAAGATCCCCGTCGAGTTCGTGCAGAACAACATGGTGCTGTTCGTGAAGACGGAGGACCTGGCCGAGGGCAAGCGCCGCATCATGGCGTTCCTCAAGGATCAGATCCGCCGCGCGAACCCCTTCTACATTGAAATCAAGAAGACGGAGCCGGTGAAGCTGGACCTGCAGGACCTGGTCGACAAGTACTCCAGCGTTGGCAACAAGAGCATCGCGGACGACTACTACATCTCCCCGGACCGCAAGATGGTGATGCTCCTCATCAAGCCGATGTGGGACACCAACCAGATTGGCCAGACGAAGCAGTACGTGGACAAGCTGCGCGTGGACCTGGAGCAGTACTCCAAGAGCAACGCCGCGGGCGTGCAGCTGGTGGAGGACTACTACAAGATGGGCGACAAGAAGACGGTCGCCTACGGCTTCACGGGTTCCTACAAGACGGCGGTGGACGACTCGTACGCCATCGAGGAGTCGCTCCAGCCGGTCACCATCATCGCGCTCGTCGCCATCTTCGCCATCACCATCGCGTTCTTCCGCAAGTGGGCGCCCACGCTCATCGTGGTGAGCGGCACGGTGGCGGGCACGCTGTACACGCTGGGCTTCACCTACGCGACGCTGGGTGAGCTCAACATGATCACCTCCATCCTGGGCGGCATCCTGATGGGGTTCGGCATCGACTACGGCATCCACTTCATCTTCCGCACGCGCCTGGAGCTGGGCGCGGGCAAGCCCTACGACGTGGCCATCCGCGACGCGGTCATCAACGCGGGCCGCCCGGCGCTGGTGTCCGCGGTGGTGGTGGCCGGTTCGTTCTACGTGCTGATGGTGAGCGAGTTCAAAGGCTTCTCCCAGTTCGGCTTCCTGGCCGGCACGGGCACGCTGATGCTGGGCTTCACGCTGTTCTCCTGGTGCCCGGCGATGCTGGCGCTGGCCGGGCGGCGCAACCCGGAGCTGCCGCAGAAGCTCATTGGCGTGATGAAGCCGCCGCCCACGAACAACGCGTCCGGCAAGGAGCTGCGCATCCCGCGCCCCGGCCTGGTGCTGGCGGTGGGCTGCGTGATCGTGGCGGTGGTGTGCGGCGCGGCCATCCCGTGGAAGAGCGGCGAGCCCCCGGCGGACGCGGGCTTCTTCGCGCGGCTGCCGTACGGCGTTCGCTTCAACTACAACACCCGCGCGCTGATGCCGGCGAACCAGCCGTCCGTGGTGCTGCAGGATGAAATCAACGCGCGCTTCAAGATCGCCAGCGACCCGCTCGCCATCTACACCAAGGACCTGGCGGAGACGGAGGCCCTCTACAAGGAGCTGACGGCGGACCCCAAGAAGCGCCCCGCCATCTCCCAGGTGATGAGCCTCTTCACGTTCGTGCCGCCGGAGGGCATCTCCCAGGCGAACGCGAAGATCCTGGAGGAGTGGCAGGAGGAGCTGAAGGAGATCGACGTGAAGGCGCTGCCGCCGGAGACGCAGGAGAAGGCGGCCCTGTTCTTCAAGATGCTGGAGGCGCGCCCCTTCGACGTGCACAACGTGCCGGAAATCTACGCCTCGCAGTTCCGCCACCTGCCCACCACGAGCCCGGAGAACCACGGCTACCTCACGTTCATCTACCCGAGCGTGGACCTGTGGGACGGCAAGCAGATGCTCCAGTTCGCGGACCAGACCCGCTCCATCAAGGGCATGGTGACGCCGGGCAAGTTCACGCAAGGCGGCCCCACGGGCGCGCCGGTGGAGAAGGAGTTCCGCGCCGCGGGCGCCACGCAGCTGTACGCGTCGCTGGCGCGCATGGTGCTCAAGGACGCGAAGCTCACGGTCATCCTCACCGCGCTGTGGATCCTGGTGATGCACTTCGCGGACTTCCGCAACGCGAAGCTGGCGCTGGCGTCCGTGATTCCGCTGACGGTGGGCCTGGCGATGATGATGGGCTTCATGGCGCTGTTCGACCTGCGCCTGAACTTCATGAACATCATCATCCTGCCCATCCTGCTGGGCTTCGGCGTGAGCCACGGCCTGTACCTGCTGCACCGCTTCCTGGAGGGCACGTCCCCGCTGGTGGCGCTGCGCAGCGTGGGCGCGGCGGTGGTGTCCTCCACGCTGACGGCGGTGGCGGGCTTCGCGGCCCTGCTGGTGGCCGGCCACAACGGCCTGCGCTCCATGGGCATCGTCGCCTGCATCGGCCTCATCACCACGCTGCTGGTGTCCTTCACGGTGCTGGCGGCGGTGATGCAGCTCATGCACGACAAGCGGCAGAAGGACGCGGGACGTTCGTCGGAGGGCGGTTCCGCCTCGGGCGGTGACACGTCCTCCACACGCGCCGCCTGACAGCGCGGAGGAAGCGCTTAATATCCGCGCCGGACCTTTCGGCCCCGCCTTCCCCCAAGGGAAGCGCGGGGCCGTTCTTTCTTCGGGAGCTTCAAGCCATGGGGACGTTCAAGCGGGTGGGAGCGGTGCTGGGTCTGATGGTGCTCACGGGTTGCGCGACGGTGAAGAGCCAGCGGCTGCGTCCCGACTACGCGACGGTGGACCGGCTGCAGGTGAAGCGGCTGGCGGTGGTGACGCAGCCCTTCCCGCAGGGCCAGCAGTACATCGGCGACCTGTGGAGCCTCATCGCCCGGCAGTGGCTCAACCAGAACCGGGACTACCTGGTGAAGGTCAACACGTCCCTCCCGGAGCGCCCCACGGACCCCACCTTCAAGGACCAGTGCGTGGAGGGCATCGAGGGCGTGCTCTGGCTGGACCCGGCGGCGAAGCGCGTGGGTGACGGCGCGGAGGTGGCGGTGCGGGCGCAGCTCATCCGCTGCCGCGACGGCGAGGAGGTCTGGGCCGCGGAGGCCGGCGGCAGCTGGGACTCCGAGGACAAGAAGTACGTGGAGCGCAAGGAGCAGTACGTGACGGAGCTGGGCCAGGAGGTAGAGCCCTACGTGGTGCCGTCCTACAAGCTGCTGGTGGCCACCCTGGACACGCTGCCCAATCCCGAACTGAACGAGGAGGACAAGGTCGAGAAGATCGACCTGGGCGAATAGCGTCGTCCAGGTGGAACCTCACGTCGTCATCGGGCGGTTGGTGCTGGCCACGCTGCTGGGCGGCGCGCTGGGCGTGGAGCGCGAGGCGCGCAACCAGGCCGCGGGCCTGCGCACGCACACGCTGGTGTCGCTGGGGGCGTGCTGCTTCACGCTCTCCAGCGTGTACACGGAGGAGCTGCTCCGGATGGGGGCGAACCCCAGCGGCACGCAGACGGACATCAGCCGCATCGCCAGCCAGGTTGTCGTGGGCATCGGCTTCCTGGGCGCGGGCGTCATCCTGCGCCACGGGGAAGCGGTGAGAGGGCTCACCACGGCGGCGAACCTCTGGTTGACGGCCTCGGTGGGCCTGGCCTGCGGGCTGGGCCTCTACCTGGCGGCCGCTGTCACCGTGGCCCTGGCTCTCCTGTCGCTGGTGGTGCTGCGCCCCGTCTCCCGGATACTGTCGCCCGAGGAAGGACGGCACGGCGGGCGACACAGCAAGCCGCCAGAAGGCAGAAACAGCGAGGACGGGCCCCCCACCGGTGAAGATGAGGAGTCCCGTCCGAGGTAGAGGGCGGCGCGTGCGCGCGGACGCCCGCTACTCCATGGGCACCAGCGCGCCCGTGAGGTCGTGCGTGTAGGCCACCGGCCGGTGCGGCGCGTGCTCCAGGTCGTGGCGCGAGTCATCATCCAGGTCCAGCGCGCCCTCGGCCAGCATGGCGCCCGGGAGGCTCGCCAGGTCCCGGCGCAGGTAGACGTCATCCCCGTCCAGATCCGCGACGTCGGAGAAGCGCACGGGGTATTCCCGCTCGAAGATGCGCCCCTTGCCGATGGTGAAGCCGCGTGGGTCCACCGCGACGATGCCGCCGAGCGCTTCGCCGTCCCGGTCCCGCACCGTCATGCCCCGCTGAATGTCCGTTGGCTTGAACACGCTGCTGCCTCCTGCATTCGTGTCCGGCGAACGTGCGCACTCCGTCTGGAATCGGCGACCCCCTCCCCTCGCATTCATGCGAAGGGAGCAGGGCCTACACGGACTCAGGTTCAGGATCATGCGCCGGCAACAGCAGCGAGCCTTCCTGGCCACCGAAGCGCCGGTCCATCTCCGTGCGCACGAAGCGCTCGATCTCCTCGGCGGTCGTCAGCTCCATGGCGCCCTGGAGCATCTCCATCGCCTCGCTCCGGCTCACCCGGCGCATCAGCCGCTTCACCACCGGAATCTGCCCGGACGTCATGGACAGCTCGTCGAAGCCCAGCGCCAGGAGCACCAGGGTGAAGAGCGGGTCGCCCGCCATCTCACCGCACATGGACACGGGGATGTTGGCGGCCTTCGCCGCGTCCACGATGCCCTGGAGCATGCGCAGCACCGACAGGTGCAGCGGCCGGTAGAGGTACGCGACCTCTCGGTTCTGGCGGTCGATGGCCAGCGAGTACTGGATGAGGTCGTTCGTCCCGATGGAGAAGAAGTCCGCTTCCTGCGCCAGCCGGTCCGCGATGGTCGCCGCGCTGGGCGTCTCCACCATGATGCCCACCGGGAAGCGCTTGCCCACCGGCACTCCCGCTCTCCCCAGCGCCGTGCGGCACGCCTCCAGCTCGCTGCGCGCCTCGCGCAATTCACTCACGCCGCAGATGAGCGGGAACATCAGCCGCAGGTTGCCGTGCACGCTCGCGCGCAGGAGGGCCCGCAGCTGGACGCGGAACAGCTCCCGGTTGGACAGGCAGTAGCGGATGGCCCTCAGGCCCATGGCCGGGTTGGGTTCCTTCTCGTGCTTCGTCTTGCCCGGCACCTTGTCGCCGCCCAGGTCCAGCGTGCGGATGGTGACGGGACGCCCGCCCATGGCCTCCAGCACCTGCTTGTAGGCGCGGTAGTGCTCCTCTTCCGTGGGCGCCGTCTTGCGGTCCAGGAACATGAACTCCGTGCGGTACAGGCCAATGCCCTCCGCGCCGTGAGCCAGGAGCGAGGGGATCTCCTCCAGGAACTCCATGTTGCCGTTGAGCCGGATGCGGAAGCCGTCCGTGCTCACCGCGGGCTGGTCCTTCGTGGCCAGCGCCAGCTGCTCGCTCTCCAGGTAGCGGCGCTGCTCCTCCCGGAACAGCGCGAGCTGGTCCTCCGTGGGGTTCACCAGCACCACGCCGCGCGTGCCATCCATGGCGACGAGGTCGCCCGGAGAAATCTGCTCGCTCGCGCGCCCCGCGCCCACCACCGCGGGCGTCTCCCGAGCGCGGGCGACGATGGCGGTGTGGCTCGTTTGTCCCCCCAGGTCGGTGACGAAGCCCGCCACGCGTCCGCTGCGAGCCATCATCGCAGCGTCCGCGGGCGGCAGGTCATGCGCGACGACAATGGCCTCCGCGGGCACCTCCACGTCCTCGTCCACCACCTGGCCCATCAGGTTGCGGATGATGCGGTCGGCCACGTAGTCCACGTCCGAGCGGCGCTCGCGGAAGTACTCGTCCGGGATGTTGTCGAAGAGGTGTTTGATCTTCCGGGCCGTGCGCCGCACCGCCCATTCCGCGTTGATGCGGTCCTCCACGATGAGGCGGTTGACCTCGTCCACGAGCATGGGGTCGTGGAGCATCAGCCGGTGCGCTTCCAGGATGAGGGCGTGGTCGCTGCCCTCCGTGCGCGTGATCTGATCCTTGAGCTCCGCGAGCTGGCGGTCGGACAGGTCGATGGCTGTCTTCATCCGCATCCGCTCGGGTTCCACCTCCGCGTCCGCCAGGCGCAGCTTGGGCGTGCGGATGCGCTTCCTGTCCAGGATGAAGGCATGGCCCACCGCCACGCCCGGAGAGGCGCCGATGCCCGTCAACCTGAGTGTAGGGGTGGCCTGGCTGCTCACGGTTCTCCTGACCTCATGGGGAGTCTAACTCCCCTTTCAACGCTTACTGCGCTTCGCCAAACCGGTCCTCGATGAGCTTTTTCAATTCGGACAGGCAGGCCTCGGCGTCCTCGCCCTTGCAGGTGAGCTTCACCTTCGTGCCCTGGGCCGCCGCGAGCATCAGCACGCCCATGATGGACTTGGCGTTGGCGCGCTGCCCGGAGGCCTGGATAGAGACCTCGCTCTTGAAGCGGTTGGCGACCTTGACCATCTGCGCCGCGGCCCGGGCGTGCAGCCCCAGCGCGTTGATGATCTCGAAGGTTCCCTCGGCTTCACTGGCCATCGTGCGACTCCCGCTTCACTCGACTGTTCGTACTCACAGAAAGGCGCCCGCCGCGCAGGCCAATCCCGCCGCGACGTAGAGGACCACGTAGGTGGGGACGCGCCGGTTGACGAGCACGTACGCCAATACGCCCACCGCCAGGCACCCCACCGCCAGGAACGGCGCCCAGGTCCCGCCCGCCGTCGCCCCGAAGCTCACCGCCAGCCACGCGGCCAGGCCGCCGGCGCTCGCCGCCGCCACGCCCCTCAACCGGGCGCCCTTGGCGGGCAGGTTCACCCGCGCCACGGCCTCCACCAACCGGTCTCCCAGACTCAGGCCCAGCCAGTACAGCCGGATGCGCAGCAGCAGGTGAACCAGGTTGTACAGCACCAGGAAGAGCGCCACCGCCCAGACGCCCAACAGCGGCACCATGGCCGCGCACAGCCCGCCCACCGCGGGCTTGAGCGACAGCCAGAAGAACCCGTCCCCCAGCGCCGCGAGCGGCCCCATCAGCGCCGCCTTGAAGCCCACCACGCGGTCCGGCGTCTCCTCCCCCCGGGCAATCTTCTGCTCGTGGTTCACCACGCCGCCCACGATGGCCGCCGCCACGTACGGGTGCGTGTTGAAGAAGACCAGGTGCCGGCGCACCGCCGCCTCGCGCTGGGGGCCCGGCGGGTATAGCCGCTCCAGCGCGGGGTAGACGGCGTACGCGAGCCCCAGGTTCTGCATGCCCTTGGGGTTCCATGACGCCTGGAGGAAGAGCGAGCGGAAGAAGACGCGAAGCACCGTGCCCCGCGACAGCCGCACGGGCGGCGTGAAGGCAGGCGCGGAAGGCGCGGGCGTTGGCGTCGTCATGGCCGCTGCTCCTGCAGCTGCACCAGCACCACCGCCGTGGTGACGGCCGCCGCGGCCAGGCCCGCGTACAGGGGCGCGCGCTTTGCGTGGCTGGACTGCGCGGCGATGGCCGCCGCCACGGACGCCATGGCCGGGTAGGCCCACGCCAGGCCCCGCACCATCCCGTGCGGCAGCGCCACCATCAGCGGCTCCAGGAAGTAGCCGGCCAGCGCGCACGCGCCGGTGATGGCGCCGTAGGACAGGAAGTGCGGCCACATGCCCCACAGGTTCTGCCGCATGGCGCGGTTGAGGTTGCCTGCTTCCGCGGACGCCAGCGCCACGCGCGCGAGCCGGGCGGAGTAGCCCTCCAGGAGCCGGTCCAGCCGGCGCCCCACCCGCCCCAGCCCGATGAAGAGCAGCACGGCCAGCGACCAGATGGCCGGCGTGGAGCCCGCGCCCGTGGCGGCGGTGAGGGTGGCGGCGGCGGCGGCGGTGCCGGTGGCCGCGAGCGTGTCGTTCTCCGGAAGGGAGGCGCCCAGGTTGGCGGTGCCCAGGTAGAACAGCTCCAGCAGCATGCCGACGGACAGGCCTCCGCCCACGTCGCCCAAGAGGGCGCCCATGAACGTGGCGGCCACCAGGGGCCGGGACAGCATGGCCTGGAGGAACGCCTTGCGCTCCACGGCCACCAGCCCCCCCCAGAGACACGCGAGCGCCACCTGGGTCCAGCCGACGTTCACCGGCTCACCCGGCCTTCGACCAGCGCTCGGTCAAATCCGGCAGGTCCACGGACTTCTCCGCGGGCACGGCGCGCGCCTCCACGCGCACGCCCTGCGCGGACAGCTGCTGGAGGGCCTGCAGTTCCCCTTCCGCCAGGAAGACGGACGGCGACACCTGCCTCCTTCCGGTGCCGAAGTGCACGTTGCCCAGGTTGAGCTGGTCCATGGCCAGCCCGGCCTGGAAGGCGAACGGCACGGAGGCGACATCCCTCAGGAGCACCAGCGTGCGCACGCCGTCCTTGGACAGGGCGGCGAAGTCCACCTGGGCGAGGGGGAGGATCTGCACCTCGATGGCGCTCTGCACGGCGAGCGCCATGGCGGCACGGATGAGGGGACTGGAGGCCGCCTCATCGTCCGCCACCACCACTCGGGACACCTTGAGGTGGGGAAGCCAGGCTTCGACGACCTGACCATGGATGAGGCGGTTGTCGACGCGGACCAGGGTGATCACGGCAGTCTCGAATCGCCGACCCGTGCGGGTCCGTCAAGTTCGCGGCTGCTGCTGGGCCTCGCGAAGCAGGGCGGATGCACAGGTGATGTTGCGCTGGCCGTACGACGCCAGCTGGTTGGCCATGTCCGACAGGGCCATCTGCTCCGAACGGAGCGAGTTGGCCTTCAGCAGCATGGGCAGATTGACGCCGGCCAGGACTTCCAGATTCATCCGCTGACACATCATCAGCGATTCCTTACAGGGGGTACCTCCGAAGAGGTCGGCCATGATGATGACGCCGTCCCCTTCATCCACGGCCTTCACGGCCTGCTTCATCTTGGCGCGGAGGTCCTCGACGGGAGCCCCCGGCTCGATGTTGCAAGTGGCCACGGCGGGCAGCTTGCCCACGATCTGTTCAGCGGTAGAGACAAGCTCATCCGCGAGACGCCCGTGCGATGCGATGACGAGGCCGACCATTGATCACCCCTGAGCCACTTCCCGGGAGAGTTTGCGTCCTTACGCCCATCAACGACCGGACGCAACTCCGGCGAAGTTTTCCGCCTGCACCTGGGAACCGCTGCCCCAACAACTTCGCTTCGAAGGTAAGGCGACTGCGCCCACCATGCCTGGAATTTCAGGTCCGGGGAAGGGACACGGTGTCGTCTGCCGGACGGGGAGCCGGGCGCGGTCTCCCCACGCTCTAGGAGATGCGCGGTGTGGCCCCACGGTGCGTGCCCCGCGGGGCGAGTCCGGCGCCCCCGCTCGGTGGGTAGGAAGGCGACCGTGCCATCGCAGGGGAGCGGCTGTATCACCTGGGAAACCCGGGAGGGCCCGCGAGGTCCAACGGTACTCGGGGCGTTCCGGATTCTTGGGACCTGTCGCATCGGGTGCGGTGTCTCAGTGGACGACCAGGCGGGCCCGCTGCTCGGCGGGGCGGATGCGGGCGGTGGCGCCGGCGCCGAAGGTGAGGAAGTCCTCCTCCATGCCGTCGCTGAAGATGACGCCGCCCTGGGGCATGCGGGACTCGAGCACCAGTTCCGCCTGGGCGGTGACGAAGCCGCCGACGATGTCCGCGCCGGAGTGACGGCTGACGAAGGGCTCGCGCACGACGAAGGCGAGCCGCGCGTCCTCCCAGCCGAGCGTCCAGGGCTTCCCCGGCGTGCCGCCCGTACAGCGGGTGAGCCCCTGCGCGAGCGCGAACACGGATGACAGCCACCCGCTGGAGCCCGCGCCCGTGGACACGAGCACGCCGCTGGAGGACTGGGACTCCTCCTTGCCGCCGTAGCGGACCTGGTAGCGGGCGGACACGTGCGTGCGCGCGCCGATGAACAGGTCGTTGAAGGCGAGCAGCCGCTGGCCGTCCTGGAGCCGCGCCTCCGCCAGCTGCACCTGGCGCATCCGCGCGCGGCCCTCCAGGGTCTTGAGCACGGCGCCCCGGGCGTCGCGCGGGAGGAAGGGCAGGAGCACGCCGTCGAAGCGCTCCGGGTCCGGGTTGACGCCCACGAGCGGCTGGCTGCCCACGTACTTGGCCACGTTGGCGACGAGCCCGTCCTGCCCCACCGCCACCACCACCTCCTTGCCGGTGAAGAGGAAGGTGGGCACGAGCGAGCGGTCCACCTGCTGCACCGGCAGCCCCACGTCCAGCTGCGAGCGAAGGCCGTCCACCGCGCGGCGGTAGGCGTCGTCCTCCGCCTCGAACCCGTGGAAGTCCTGGCCGTTGTGCTCCACGTAGAACTTCGCCTGCTTCTTCGTGTTGAAGCGGACCACCAGGTCCGCCAGCCGCGTCTTGCGCGTGACGAGGACGACCTTCTCGAACATGGCGAGCCTCCTTCGCTAAGCCTTCAGCGGTCGAAGTGCTGGACGTCCGCGCGGCCGGGCTTGTTCGGCTTGGGACCCGAGCGGGGTCCCGGGTTCGGGCCCGCGTCCGGGGGCAGCAGCGAGCGCAGCAGGTCCGGCGACACGTTGAGCTCGCCGATGCGCTGCGCGTTCTCACCCATCTCGCGGAAGGCCAGGGCGATGTGGAGCGCGGGGTCTCCGCCGTTGGCGGACGTGGCCAGGAGCGTCTTCCAATCCACGTTCTTCACCGGCTCCAGCGTCTTCTCCAGGGTGTACGCGCGCGCGTCCGCGGACTGGCGCTCGTTCTGGACCCAGCGCTCCATGAGGGCGGCGCGCTGCTCCTCCACCGCGATGTCCGCGGCCATCTTCGCCTCGCGAATCTGGCGCTGGCGCTCCTCCACCACCAGCTCCGTGGCCAGCTCGCTCTCCTTGATGCGGCGCTCCTGCTCCACGGCCGCGTTGCGCCGGGCGTAGATGGCTTCGTCCGCTTCCCGCTGGAGCCCTTCGCGCGCGGCGGCTTCCAGGGCTCGCGCCATCTCCGGCGTGGGCTGGATGGAGAGCACGGAGAAGGCCATCACGTGCACGCCCAGCGCCTTCACGGACTCCGCCTCCGCCAGCGCCGCCAGCACCCGGGCCTCCAGCATGTCGGACTGCACCAGCACCTCGCGCAGGCTCAGGGACTGCACCACCGCGCGGGCGCGCACCTGCGCGGCCTGCACCAGCCGGTCCGACAGCTTCTCCGGGTCGTCGGAGCGGTGACGCCCCGCCGGGGTGATGGAGTAGTCCAGCAGCCCCGCCAGCCTCCGCGCGTCCTCCACCCGGTATGTCAGCTGCCCCTGGATCGTCACCGGCTGGAAGTCGCGGGTGACCTCATTGAAGGCGAACGGGACGTCCGCGCTGGACAGGGGCACCGCCACCAGCGTCGTCGCCGGCTTCCAATAGAGGAACGACAGGCCCGCGCCCTCCCGGACCACCTCGCCGTCCCGGTACTGCATCACGTACGTGGTCGGCGTCGACTTCATGTACCCGATGAACATCCGCGCATCCCCCTCACCTGCTGCGTTTTGTTTGTGTGATTTCGACACCATCTTAGTGTCGTTCGTACACATTCGCAACAGAACGTGCGGGAAAGCGGTGTAGGTGGCGTGGATGCCGGTGGACGGGCTGGGCCCGGGCGTCCTTGAATCGGGGGCATGACGCGCAAGCTCGGGGAGCAGTTGATCCTGGATGGAGTGCTGACGCCGGAGGTGCTGTCCCGAGCGCTCGCGCGGCAGAAGGAGACGGGGCTGAAGCTGGGCGAGTGCCTGGTGCGGCTGGGCGTGGACGAGACGCCGGTGTTGCGGCTGTTGGCGCAGGAGCTGAAGACGCGCTTCGTGTCCACGGAGAAGCTGGCGCAGGCGAAGGTGGATGCGGCGCTGTTGGAGCGGGTGCCGGTGCGGCTGGCGGAGGGCTTCGACTTCATGCCGCTGCGGCTGGTGCAGGACGCGCTGTACGTGGCCATCTCCGAGCCGCAGCGGCAGCGGGCGCTGGAGGAGATCGGGAAGACGGTGGGCGTGGCGCAGGTGCTGCCGTTCGTGGCGGTGCGCAGGTCCATCCGCGCGGCCATCCGCAAGCACTACTACGCGGACGCGCACGCCTTCGAGCACCCGCCGGAGGACCTGGCGTGTCCGCACTGTGGTGCGTCGTGCAAGCCGGGGGACTTCCAGTGCGCGCGCTGTGAGCTGCTGCTCGTGAGGAGCGTGGAGGAGCTGCCGCCCCGGGACAACGTGTCGCTGGTGCGCGCGCTGCTCACGAGGCCGGAGCAGACGGGCGCGCGCGGCGTGCCCCGCCCGCCGCAGCAGGAGGCGACGCGGGTGGTGTCGTTCCAGGCGCAGGCCCAGCCGAAAGCGAAGGGGCTGCCGGTGCGGCCGGTCATCGTCGCGGGGCTGGACCTGGTGAACCGGCCGCTGAGCCCGTTCGAGGCGTACGTGCTGTCGTTCGTGGACGGGCGCACGGCGCTGGCGGACATGGCGATGATCACCCAGGTGACGGAGCTGGAGCTGCGCGCGGTGTTCGAGTCGCTGTCGGAGCGAGGCGTGACGAAGCTGGTGGGCACGCTGGCGTCGGCGGAGGTGGCTTTCACGGGAGATGGTGTGCCCGCGTTCTCGCGCGAGCCGAAGACCGTGCCACCAGCTCCGGCCGTGAAGGTGGCGGCGGCTCCCGCGGCCCGTGCCCAGGCTCCGCGGCAGGCGCCGATGCCTTCGGTGTCACTGGCCGCCGCGCTGACGGCGAAGCCTCCTTCCGTGGCGCCGGCTCCGGTGGCCCGGAAGGAGGACGCGCAGGAGGAGGTGCTCCAGCGCGTCGTGCGGCTGGAGCAGGCGGGGAAATTGGCGGAGGCGCTGGACCTGCTGGAGCGCAGCATCGGGCTCTTGCCGAAGCCCGCGCCGCTCTACAACCGCATGGGGATGATCCTCCTGAACCACCAGCGCGATTACGAACGCGCCAGTGCGTTCTTCCAGAAGGCGTCGGACCTGGAGCCGGAGAACAGCGTCTACACGATGAACCTGTACTCCGTGCTGGCGCTCACGGCTGAAGCCACGAACGCGGGGCAGAAGAAGCCCCGACGCTGAAGAGGTGCACATGCCCTCCCCTTCCGAGTCGTACCTGCTGGACTTCCATGCGCGCCTCGCGGGCGTGACTTCGCGGTGGTTCGGGCACGCGCCCGTGCAGCGGGATGGGGAGACGGCGCCTTCGACCTATGCGCTGCTGGAGGCGGTCGTGCCTCACGATGCGCGGCCCCTGGCGGTGCTCGACCTCGCATGTGGGGATGGGTACCTGCTCGAGCTGCTTGCACGGAGGAAGCAGCCCGGGTTGTCGCTGCTGGGGCTCGACATGAGCGAGCACGAGCTTGCTGCGGCACGGGGGCGGTTGAACGGCGCTGCGACCCTGTTCCAGGGACGCGCGCAGTCGCTTCCGTTCGGGGATGCCAGTGTCGATGTCGTGTTGAGCCACCTGGCGCTCATGTTGATGGACGACGTGGAGGCCGTGCTCGCGGAACTGCGGCGCGTGCTGAAGCCGGGCGGACGGGTGTCCATCGTCGTCGGTGGCGACCTGGTGCCGGGCAACGCGCTGGAGGTGTTCGCTGGACTCATGAAGAGCGCGGCGACGGTTGCTCCCACGCGGCTGGGCGATCCGAAGGTCCGATCCAGTGATGGGTTGCGAGAACTCTTCGCCGAGGGCTTCGTGGACGTCACGGTGCGGTCCCTCTCCGTGCAGGGGGATGGGCCCCCGCAAGAGGTCTGGGAGTCGCTGCTCACGACGTATGACGCGGACCGCTTGCCTCCGGCGGCACAGGCTTCGATCAAGGCCGCTTTCCTCCAGGCCGTGGAGCCGCTGCGGCGCTCGGATGGCAGCGTCCCGTTGCAGTGGGGCATGCGGCAGCTGACAGCGTTCCGGATGCCCTGATCAGCGATATGTCCGGGCGCTCACAGCCGCCGACAGACGAACCCCTGCTGAGTCGGAGTACAGGCCGTTGCTCCGAGCTCCTCGAAGACGAGCCGCAAATTCGGCGTCAGCGAGACCCCGAAGACCTCGATTTCGGACCACGGGGGGTCATGTGAGAACTCACCATGGTGCTCGTCCACAGTGTCGGCGATCCTGGCACACATCGCCTCGGGAGATTCTCCTTCGTGAGCGGCGAATGACGTGACGCCCACCGAGAGCGGATCAACTGCCGCATCCGCCAGGCCGCTCTTCCAGACTCCTTGGATGACCGGAGTGTTCTCGCGCGATTGAACGACCCATACGTGGAAGACGCGCGCCAGCTCCGCCACCCGGTCTCCGAAGCCCTGATCCACCACGATCCCCACTTTGTGCGGCGGCATTGGCATGGTGCGGTCCCCTGTCGAAGGCAGCACTCCAGCTAGAAGCGATGAAGGAGCAAGGCGACCTGCTTCGCATCGTCCTGGATTTCGTAGGTACGGACGAGCCTCTGGCCCGCTGGGGGCTTGAACTCCAGCACCTCCGCCCTCCCTCCATCGTCGCCACTGTCGATGATGGCGTAGGGCTCATCCTTCACATCGAACATCAGTGACTCGACGGGCACGAGCCTGTCGACATCGGTTTCGAGCGCGACCTCGATCATGCACGCCTCATCGGGTGCGTACCTCCAACGAATGAGGCATGGGCCGTCTGGCCGGAAGAGCACTCCGGTGCGCATGGGCTCGTCGCCGAGCACCAGCACGTCGCCCCATGGACGAACCAGTGATTCCAGGCGGTCCTTGACGGCGCAGGCTTCGCGATAGTCGCCACTCCAGACTCCCTTCCAGGCAGTCCTCGCGGAGAGCGGAAGCATCAAGAGGGGGCCTCCCGCGGATTCGATCCACCCTCCAAGGACATGGGTCGTTGCAGCCATGGATGCGGGACTCTCCGTCAGCTCGCACGCGCCCACGAGACGACGTGCAGCGTGTTGCCGTCATCCGTGGGCTTCGTCTCGTGGAGCGTCATCGAGAGGGCTCCCGTCGCCGCGTCGCGCGTGTGGTGCACGATGAGCGAGTGGACGGGCAGCCCCGGCATGGCTTCCGTCAGCCACGCGTAGCCCTCCTCGGGGGTCTTCGCCTCCAGGACGCAGACCGTGGCGTGCCCCGTGAACGCTGCATTGCAGAGCATCTGCATGTCCTCCAGCGTGCGCACCTCGTCCGCGAAGACGAGGTCCGGGTCCTGTCGCAGGAACGAACGCAGCGCCTGCGCCAGCGGCAGCTCTCCGCTCACCTTCACCACACCGATGGCGCCGCCCGGCCCTCCCTTCGGCTCCTCCACCGCCGCCAGCGCGTGCACGTTGTCGGGCAGCGCATCCATCACCGCGCGCAGGGTCGTGCTGCGCCCCGTGTTGGATGCGCCCGTGAGCATCACCAACTGGCCGTTGAACAGCGACTTGTCCAGGCGGTTGAAGAGCCCCTTGAGAAACGCCGCGTGTTCAGCGGACAGCGGAAGGCGGGTGATGCTCGGGTACGCCTGGCGCGTCTCCCGGTCCCTCGCCAGCACCGTGGTCCAGAGGCCCAGTGCGTCATCGCGGAAGGACACGCGGAACTCGATGTCCGGGTCCGCCGCGCCCACCGGGAAGGACACGTGGCCCCGGTCCGGCATCACCGGATCCGCGCCCCGCTTCGCGTGCGCCGCCAGCGCCTTCCCCAGCGGCCGGTACAGCTCGTACGCCATGGGCTGACGCACTGGCACCCGCTCGGCGCCCAGCAATCCCACCGTGCCCGGCGTGTCCTTCTCGATGAAGAACAGCGTGATGCCCGCGTTGATCACCCGGCCGCCGGTCTCCGCTCGGGCTTCGTCACCGTCCGCGTCTTCGTCCTCGTCCGCGACGCTGTCCGAGTCATCCGCCGCCCAGACGGAGAACATCGCAGTGCCCGTCCGGCCCGCGACGTCGAAGAGGGCCGCCGCCAAGGTTTCCGGCGTCTTCGGCGAGGCCACGGCTCCGGACGGCGCCCGGCCCGCCTCCCCCAGCTTCTGGAGCAGGCTGGCGAACACGGCGTCCGGCGTGGCGGGGGCTTCGGACTTCGGGCTCGGCGTCGTCATGGGCGCGGACCATGGCATGGCCCGTCGCAGCCCGGCCACGGGGGAAACGGCCCCCGGAAAGCCCCCTTCTCCTTGGAAACCGGTACGGCTGCCGGCCTGCCTTGAGAACAGGCGAGGAAGCCCCACAGAGGGGCTCCCCTCCAGCAGGCGCTTGGGTAACATCGCTTGATGTTCAGGCGTCTCACCAACGCGCTGCGACGGCTGTGGCTCCGCCCCTCCGAAAGCAGCCCCTCGGACCGGCAGCAGAGCCTGCCCGGCGGTACCGAACCCACCGTCGCTACGCCCCGGCGCTCGCGCGCGTCGGTCGCGGAGGAGGCCTCGTCTCCGGCCCGCACCAGCCGCCCGCGCCGCCCGGCCGTCCGCATCGTCGCGCACGGGGCCGCCCCGCACGTCAGCAACCGCAAGACGTCCCGCCGCGCCAGCGCCACCACCCCGCGCTTCTACGACCTGCACGACGACTTCCGCGCCCCCAACCGCTGGGAACCCGGCGACCCGCTGGACCTGAAGGACAAGGAGGTGGGCGACGTGTGGATGTTCACCGCCGGGCGCCCCGTGGATCCGCCCGGCCCCCTCCACATCCCCAACGAGCTGAGGGCCGCCCCGCTGGACTTCAGCCTCGCTGGCGCCGGCCTCACCCCCGTGGTGCACCCGCGCGTCGCCGCCGTGTTCGCGCGCCTGGCGCCGGAGGACGTGCAGCTCATCCCCGTGGACATCGAGGGACAGCGGGAGCCGTACTTCCTCGTCGTCGCCACGCGCCTCATCCGCTGCGTGGACGAAGCCGCCTGCCTGGAGGTCCTCCGCTACGGCCCCGGCGATGGCGTTCCCGCGCGCGTGGGCCAGTACCGCTCCGTGCGGGGCCTGCGAATCGACCCCGCCCAGGTGGGCCGCGCCCGCGTGTTCCGCCCCTGGGGCTGGCCCGTCACCCTCGTCGTCTCCGAGGTCGTGAAGGAGGCCCTGGAGAAGGAAGGCGTCACGGGCGCGCGCTTCACGCCCGTGACGGACACCCGGCACTGACAAGCTCCGGAGCCTTGGGCTACTCCTTCTCGATGTCCCGGTCCCACAGCTGCACGCGGCCGTAGTCCGCGGACAGCCGGCGCACCATCTCCGCCGCCAGCGCCACCGAGCGGTGCTTGCCGCCCGTGCACCCCAGCGCCACCGTGAGGTACGCCTTGCCCTCCTTCTGGTAGCGGGGGAACAGGAACCGGCAGAGGTCCACGACCTTCTCGAGGAACGCTTGCGTCTCCTCGCGCTCCAGCACGTACCCGGACACCTTCGGGTTCTTGCCCGTGAGCCCCTTGAGCTCCGGCACGAAGTACGGGTTCGGCAGGAAGCGCACGTCGAATACCAAATCCGCCTGCGGCGGCACGCCGTACCGGTAGCCGAAGGACATGATGGACAGGCTGGGCCCCGTCGTGGGCTCCGGGCTGAAGCGCCCCTGCACCATGCGCTTCAGGTCGTGCACGTTCAGCGCCGACGAGTCGATGACCTGATCCGCCAGCTCCCGCAGGTCCTTCAGCGCCTCGCGCTCCCGGTGGATGCCCTCCGCCACCGTGCCCTCGGGGGCCAGCGGGTGGCGGCGGCGCGTCTCGCTGAAGCGGCGCATGAGGCTGTCGTCGCTGGCGTCCAGGAAGAGCACGTCCACCTGGTGGCCCGCGCGGCGCACCTCCGCGAGCACGCGGGGCGCGTCCTTGAGGAAGACGCCCTCGCGCGCGTCGATGACCAGCGCCATGCGCTCGATGTTGCCGCCTCCCGCCAGCTCCGTGAGCTTGGGCAGGAGGAGCACCGGCAGGTTGTCGATGCAGAAGAAGCCGGCGTCCTCCAGCGCGCGGATGGCGGTGGACTTACCGGAACCTGACATGCCGGTGATGACGATGATCTGCTTCGCGGGGGCGGTCACTCGACCTCTTCTCCCAAGGTGCGGCGCATCGCCCCCTGGGCGATGGCTCGATTGAGTCGCTCGGCGAACTCTCGCGCCGAATGGTGGCCCTGAAGCTTCAACAGTTGGTTGCGCGCGGCCACCTCCACGATGGTGGCCATGTTGCGTCCAGGACGCACGGGGACGACCGACAGGGGGATGTCCACGCCAACAATCTGCAGGTGCTTGTCCTCCACGCCCAGTCGGTCGTACTCCTGGTGCGGATCCCATTCCTGCAGCTCGATCACAAGCTCAATCTTCTTCTGTTCCCGGACGGCGGACACTCCGAAGAGGTCCTTGATGTTGATGATGCCCAGTCCGCGAATCTCCATGTGGTGCTTGATGACCGGATTGCCCGCGCCGTAGACGGCCCCCTTGCGCCGGGTGACGTCCACGATGTCGTCCGCCACCAGCCGGTGGCCGCGCATCACCAGGTCCAGGGCGATTTCACTCTTGCCGATGCCGCTCTTGCCCAGGAGCAGGATGCCCACGCCGAAGACGTCCATGAGGACGCCGTGCAGGCTGCTGGACTCCGTGAGCGCGTCCTCCAGGAAGTTCTGCACCCGCTGGATGAACTCGCTGGAGAGCAGCGGCGTCTTCATCAGCGAGAGGCCCGCCGCCTCGCAGGCGTCCACCAGCGCGCGCGGCACGTCCAGCGCCTTGGTGACCACCACGCACGCCAGGTCCTCTTCGCTGAAGAGCTTGGCCAGCGACGCGCGCTGCGCGTCCTCCGGCAGGGTGGCCAGGTAGGAGATTTCGGTGTTGCCGAAGACCTGGACGCGGTGCGGGTGGAGGTGCTCCGTGAAGCCCGCCAGCGCCAGGCCCGGCTTCTGGATGCGCGAGGAGTCCACCGTGCGCGCCAGCCCCTGGGTGCCCGCCATCAGGGTCAGCCGCAGGTCGTGGCCCTGGTCCTCGAGGAGCTGGGAGATGCGAATGGATTTCATCGTCGGGACCTGGATATCACCCACCGGCCTCCGGAGGTGAACCGCACCGTGTCCGCCGTCCCCCCCGCCTCCCCTACAGCCGCCGCCGAGCCCCGGTCCGGAGCGCTGGTCGGAGTTCCAACGGAAACGCCCACGGGGGCAGGCTCCGGAGCTCCTGGCGAAGCCCCCTTCGAGCGCCGGCTGGGCCTCTTCCTGCTGGGGGGCGTGCTCGTCCTGGGCGCGGCCTTCCGCCTGTACTGGGCGCTCCACGACGACGGCATCTACTGGCCGGACGAGGTCTACCAGAGCCTGGAGCCGGCCCACCGCCTGGTCTACGGCTACGGCCTGGTCGCCTGGGAGTTCGTCCAGGGGGCCCGGAACTGGGCCCTGCCGGCGCTGGTGGCGGGGGTGCTGGGGCTGGGGCGGCTGGTGGGGCTGACGGACCCGGCGGGCTACCTGGGGCTGGTGAAGGGCTTCTTCGCCCTGGTGGGCACGGCGACGGCGTGGGCCACGTGGCGGCTGGCCCGCGCGTCCGGGGCCTCCACCCTGGCGGCCTCTGGCGGAGCGGCCCTGTTCGCCCTGGGGTCGGTGCCGCTGTACTTCGCGCCCCGGGCCATGAGCGAGAACGCCTCCGTGCTGCCGGTGGTGCTGGGCCTGGCCCTGGCGCTGCCGAAGGCCGCGTCCCGGCGCTCGCTGGTCGTTGGGGCGTCCCTCTTGGGGCTGGCGGTGCTGCTGCGGCTTCAGAACGGCGTGTTCTGCGTGGGCCTGGTGGCGGTGCTCCTCTGCAGGCTCCAGTGGCGTCAGGCGGGCGTGGCGCTGGCGGTGCTGTCCGGGTGGGCGCTGGCCTTTGGCCTGCTGGACAAGCTCACCTGGGGGCGGTGGTTCCACTCCGCCATCGTCTACCTGGACTTCAACGTGGTGCAGGGCAAGGCGGCCCAGTGGGGCACGGAGCCCTTCGAGTACTACCCGCGCATCCTGCGCACGGCGATGCCGGTGCTGACCGTCTTCACGGCCGCGCTGGCCGTGCTGGCGGTGCCCCGGGCGTGGGGGCTGTCCTTCCTGGCCGCTGCCTTCTTCCTCCTGCACGCGAACCAGCCGCACAAGGAGCTGCGCTTCCTGGTGCCGGTGCTGCCCCTGTTCGCGGCGCTCGCGGGCGTGGGGCTGGACTCCGCCCTGCGGCTCTTGCGCGGCACGCCGGCGAGGGCCACCGCCACGGTGGCGGTGGTGGCGGGGGCACTTCTGTCCGGCTCGGGCGTGGGGGCGCTCACCTTCGGGGACGTGGGCCAGTACGAGCGCGTGCGCCCCAAGGACAGCGCCTGGGACGACCAGGGCCACGTCAACCGGCTGCTGGAGGCGGCGGGCCGGCGCGACGACGTGTGCGGCCTCAAGGTGGAGGCGGTGCACCTGGCGTGGACGGGGGGCTACAGCTACTTCCACCGGAAGGTGCCGCTGTATCCCCACACCGGCCCCGGGCGGGACTCCCGCCGCTTCAGCCACGTCATCACCCGGGCGGGCTTCGAGGGCGCGGGCACGCTGCTGGTCCAGGACGGCCCGCTGGCGCTGGTGAAGCTGCCCGTGGCGGACTGCACACCGGACCCCGGCTATTCGTGGCGACTGCCCTGAGCGGGACAGTTGGGACGCGGAAGACCCTTTCGGCCCCCCCGTCAGGTTGGTAAGCCACGGCCATGCCCGAATCCGACTGCCTCTTCTGCAAGATTCGCGATGGCCTCATCCCGGCGAAGGTCGTCTACCAGGACGAAAACTGCCTGGCCTTCGAGGACATCAACCCGCAGGCCCCCACCCACGTGCTGTTCATCCCGCGCAAGCACATCGCCACGGTGAACGACATCACGGCGGAGGACCGGGAGCTGGTGGGCAGCCTCTACATCGGCGCGGCGAAGCTGGCGCGCGAGCGGGGCCACGCGGACACGGGCTACCGCGTGGTGATGAACACCCAGCGCGACGCGGGCCAGACGGTGTTCCACATCCACCTGCACCTGCTCGCGGGCCGCACCCTGCACTGGCCGCCGGGCTAGCCGTCGTCCTGGCCCGCCCGTCATGTTCAGTGCCCGGTCGTCGCCCCAGTCCCGCCGCGCCTACTCCCTGCTCGCCGTGCTGCTGGCATCCGTGGCCGGCGCGGTCAACGCCATGGGGTTCGTGGCGCTGGGCGCGCACGCGTCCCACATGTCCGGGAACATGGCCACGCTGGGCGAGTCCCTGGCCCAGGGCCGCTGGGAGACGGCGCGGCTGCCGGCGCAGCTGATGGGGCTGTTCGTCGCCGGGGCCTTCTGCGCCACGGCGCTGCTGGATGCCTCGCGGCACCGCACGCGGGGCCGTCACGTGGCCGCGCTGCTGGTGGAGCTGTTCGTGCTGGGCGCCGTGGGCGTGGGCCTTGCGTCCATGCCGGACACGCGCGCGCCGCTGCTGCTCTGGGGCTTCGCCTTCGCCATGGGGCTGCAGAACGCGCTCGTCACGCGGGTGTCCGGCGCGGTGGTGCGCACCACGCACGTGACGGGGATGCTCACGGACATCGGCATCCAGCTGGTGCAGATGCTGGCGTGGGTGCGCGACGGCCTCCACGGGAAAGGCGCGCCGGGGCTGTGGCACCGCGTGCTGCACCTGCCCTCCGCCGTGGAGTTCGAGCGCACGCGGCTGCACCTGGGCCTGGTGCTGGCGTTCCTCGCGGGCTGCACGCTGGGGCCGTATCTGTTCCTGCGCCACGGGGCCGTGACGCTGGTGCTGCCGTGCGCGGTGCTGGGCGTGCTGGCGGCGCTGGACGCGCGGCTGACCGTGAAGCCCGCACCGTCCCCCACCGCGCCGGGAAGCTAGGGCGACGCGGGCTGGACCACGGGCTGCGCGGGCTGGACAAGGGCCCGCGCGGGCACGTCCATGACGTTCGGATTCGCCCCGGCAGGGCCCTGGGCCCTGGGGCGCAGGGCCTGGAGCACGCTGCTGCGCTCGTCCGTCCAGACGTATTCCGGCTCGCCGCGCAGCACCAGCCGGCGCACGCGCGCGCGGCTCTTGCTGAAGGTGGAGCCCCAGAAGAACTCCGGGTCCCGGCTCAGCAGCATCCACGAGCTGGACACCGCGTCGCCGTCGCTGTCCCGCGCGACGAGCGCCGCGGCCAGGCCCGCGGCCCGCGCGTGCGCCAGGCTGATGGGCACCAGGTCCAGGTGCTGGTTGCTGATGTGCATCGCCAGCACGCCGTGCGGCGCCAGGTGCTGGAGGTAGAGCGCCACCGCCTCCTTCGTCAGCAGGTGCACCGGGATGGCGTCCGAGCTGAAGACGTCCAGCGCCAGCACGTCGAACTGGCGCGAGCCCTGCTCCAGCTCCTTCTCCAGGGAGATGCGCGCGTCGCCTTCAACGACCTCCACGTGCGCGGGCGTGTCCGTCAGCGTGCTGAAGAAGCCGCCCTGGCCCTTGGCGAGGTCGATGATGTCGGGGTTGATTTCATAGAAGCGCACGTCGTCCCCGGCGGCCATCAGCGTCGCGCTGTTGCCCACGCCCAGCCCCAGCATGCCCACGCGCAGGCCGGTGGGCAGCCCCTGCGCCTGACGCCACTGGCGCTGCGCCGCGAGCGCGAGCCCCAGGCCGGCGTCCGTCGTGTAATACGCCGTGGGGAGGTTGCGGCGCTCCGGGCGGATGTACTGCCAGCCGTGGGTGATGGCGCCGTGGCGCAGGACGTACTGGTGCTGCTGGGGATCGTTCTGGGACAGCTCCAGCACGCGCACCACGCCGAAGAAGTTGCGCGCGGCGAAGCGCACGCGCCCCAGGTCCGTGAGGACGAGCACCGGCAGGTGCACCGCCACGCCCACCAGCAGCGCCCCGCGAAAGAGGCGCTGCGTGCGTGCCACCGCCGTCTCCTCCTTCGGCTTGCGCATCAGCCCCGCGAAGGCCACCGCGCAGCACGCGGCCAGCGCCAGCGGGTGCTCCCAGTAGGTGGTGAAGATGGCGGGCGCGACCAGGTTGACGAACACGCCGCCCACCACGCCGCCCACGGACACCCAGAGGTAGAAGGCGCTCAGGTAGCGCGGCGCTGGACGGCGCCGGTACAGCTCGCCGTGGCACACCATGGCGCCCGTGAAGAGCGCGGACGCGTGGAAGAGCACCTGCCACCCCAGGCCCAGCGCGGGGCCCTCCTTGTGCGCGTACGTCACCAGCACCACGGAGGCGATGAGCCCCACCGAGTACGGCGTGCGCGCGTAGAAGGACTCGCGCGAGAAGGCCAGGATGAAGGTGACCAGGTACACCGCCAGCGGCATCACCCACAGGAAGGGGCCCGCCGCCACGTCCTGGGACAGCTTGTTCGTCGTGGCCAGCAGCAGCACCGACGCGCACGTGCTCAGCGCCAGCCACGTCAGCGTGGGCCCCACGCCCGGACGCTGCGAGGCCGATGCCGCGGAGGCTTCGACCGAGGCTTCGGAGCGGGCTTCCACCCCCGGGCTCGCGGAGGTCTCGGGGGCGTTCGTCGCGGGGGCGCGGCGCAGCAGGTCCCGGGCGCAGGCGAGGACACAGAGGACGAAGAGCACGAAACCCGCGGCCCAGCCCCACGCCTGCGCGCTCCGGCCCACCCAGGGCTCCACGAGGAACGGGTAGCCCAGGAGCGCCAGCAGCGAGCCCGCGTTGGAGAGCGCGTAGAGCACGTACGGCGAGCGCTCCGGCCGCGCGCGCGCGAACCACGACTGGATGAGCGGGCCGGTGGTGCTGAGCACGAAGAAGGGCAGGCCCAGCGTGGCGGCCAGCATCCGCATCAACCGGAGCACGGGCAGGTGGTCGTCCACGGGACGCCAGCCGTCCCCCGGCGCCAGCGGCGAGCCCGTCCACGAGGCCCGCGCCGCGAGCGCCGCCAACGCCACCACCAGCAGGCTCAGGTGCAGGGCGGCCTGCGCGCGCGGGCGCAGCCGGGAGGCCACCGCGTGTGCGTAGGCGTAGCCCGCGAGCAGCACCGCCTGGAAGAACAGCATGCACGCGGTCCACACCGCGGGCGTGCCGCCGTACCAGGGCAGCGCGTAGCGGCCCGCCAGAGGTTGGACACCGAAGAGCAGGAAGGCGCTGGTGAAGATGGCGAGCGCGTAGCGCACCATGCGGCCTCGGGGGCGGGGGGAAGACGCACGGCGTAGGGGTCCCGCGCTCCGAGTGTTTCCCGCCAGGGCGACAGTCTTGTCAACACGGGCACGTCCCGGAGCCCGGCGAGCGGCCAGGCGGGCATCCGTCGGGGTGGGTGGGTGGCCCCATGGGACAGCGTCCCTAACTTCCCGGACGGACAGGCGCGGACTTCCTCGCGCCCGAGGGGGAAATCATGACGGGCTTCAAGCGCGCGGTGGGGTTGGGACTGCTGGTGGGCGGCGCCCTGGGAGGCTGGGGCTGCGGCAAGGAGACGCCCCCGGAGGAGACGCGAGGGTTCCAGGACCCCGTCCAGCTCCAGCACCGCTCCCGCGCGGAGCCGGCCGGCGAAAGGGCGGGCAGCCCGCTGCGCGACACCTCCAGCGAGGAGGGCGGCGGCAAGCCCTACAACAGCGACAGCCGGAGCGCGCTGGGTGGCGGCACCTCGGCCCCCAATCAGGTGGAGGGAAACACCGGGCTGGGCCGACAGACGGGCGGCAGCGGGGAGCTGGGCACGGGGCTCGCGGAGAGCTACCGGGGCACGGCGCCCTCGGAGGGCACCGGTGGCTCCGGGGCCGACGCGGGCACGGGAGGCTCTGGAGGCATGGACGCGGGCACGGGAGGCTCTGGAGGCATGGACGCGGGCACCCAGCCGGACGCGGGCCGCAAGCTCTAGGCGACTCCGGGACGGCTACTCCTGACGGCGCTGCACGTCCTTGAGCTGTCCGTGCAGGCTCTTCACCGCCTTGAGGGTCGGCGTCCTACTGCCGCCCTCCGCGAAGTCGTCCGAGAGCTTCTCGTAGAGGTTGCACTGCATGCCCATGGCCGTGCAGCTGTGCTTGTTCTCGAGCTTCTCGAAGAGCTCCTTCGTCTGCGCCCATTCCCTCGCCAGTTCGGGAGGGAGGTTGCTCTGCTTGGGGGCAGCACGCGTCGCGGCGGCGCGCTTGCCGGGGCGTGCCGGCGCCGCCTTCTTCGAAGCGGGAGCGGCAGCGCCCTCCGCCGGCGCATCATTGCCGAGCATGGCATCCAGCTCCTCGGCGTCCGCGGAATCCGGCCCGGTGGGGGCCTGCGCGGACTCGGCGGCTGGTGGCGTGGGCTCAGCCGGCACGGAGGTGGGCGCCGCGGCCACGTTCTGGGCAGGAGGCGTGTCCTGCGTGGCGGCCGGCGTGTCCTGGCCCGCAGAAGGCGGACGCCCCTGGGGGGGCGCGGGCCGCGTGGGAATCTGCTGCACCGGGGTGGGCGGAGGCGGCGTCGACGTCCGCGACCGCTCCAGCCCCACGGCCACGCGCAGCTCGGGGACGAAGTAGAGCCCCGCGCCCACGATGGACAGCGCGACGACCATCAGCAGGATGAACACCAGCGCGGAGCGCAGCCCGCCGCCCTTCTTCACCGGCGTGGGCTCGCGCCGCGAGGCACGCGGCGGCTCCGAAGGCTCTGGCCGCACCGGCATGGCCTTGCGCCGGGTCGCGTCGTCGCGCGTCGCGCGCGCGGTGGACGACTCGTCCGGATCCGCGGCGGGCGCGGGGGCGCGGGTAACGGCGCGCATGCTCGACGCGGTGCTGGAGCGCGGGGGCGGCGTGCTCGGCGACGAACCGCGCACGGCGCGCCGGGACCCCGTCTTGCCCCGGGCCGGAGCGGTGGGGCCGGTGTCGGCCTCACGCTTGCCGGTGGAAGAGGACGCCTCGCGCAGCAGCGCCTCGTCCAGCATCACGCGGGCCTGGGGCTCCTCGCGGCGCGAGGCCCGGGGCATGGAGATGCGCGGGTGCGTGTCCGCGTTGCCCTCGCGCGCGGCCGAGGCGTCGTCCGGATCCGCGGAGATGTACGGCACGCTGGAGTCCGCCTCCAGGGCGCGGGCATCCACCGAGACCAGGTCCTCCGACGGCCGCGTGTCCTGCATCGTGGGCCGGGGAGCCGGCCCCGAATCGAGCGGCTCGGAGTCCCGCGAGTCCTCTTCGGCTTCGAAGGAGCGCGAGGACTGGATGGAGGGCACCTGGATGGTGGGCGCCGCGTACGCCGGCAGCGGCACCGGCGCAGGCGCAGGCCGGTTGCCATTCGACGGCGTCGTCACGCCGGGGCGCGAGGACGCCAGGGACGGCATCGCGGCCGTGGGGCGCTGGCCTTCCGGGATGCGGGCCTCCACGGCACGCGCGGGCTCGGCGGCGCGGGGCGCATCGAAGCCGCGGGACGGCTCAGCGGCGCGGAGCGAATCGAAACCGCGAGATGCATCCGAGGCCCGGGGCGCATCGAAGCCACGCGACGACTCCGGCGCGCGCACCGGCTCGTAGCTCGGCAGGGGCTCCGGGGCGCGAGCCGCGTCGAACGCGGGGCGGCTGCCGTTCGACGGCGTCGTGACTCCAGGCCGCGCCGACGCCAGGGACGGCATCGCGGCGGTGGGGCGCTGTCCCTCCGGGATGCGTGCTTCCGCGGCGCGAAGCTCGGCTCCCGCGGAGCGGCCTCCTTCCGGGATGGGCTCCGGCCACGGATAGGGGCTCTCGGGAAGCTCCTCGTCATCGGCGAACGGGCCGTCCGGCGGAGGCGGCGGCTCCATGAACGGCAGCGACTCACCCGCTGATTCGAACCGCCCCGCCCCGGCGTCGAAGGAAGGCATCGGCGGAGGCGCCACCGGCCGCGACGCATCCACCGGCACGAAGGGCACGGGCCCATCCGCGGGCCGCACGGCGGGAATCGACGCCATCGGCGGAGGCGGAGGCGGAGGCGGCACACCCCGCGGGCCCACCGAATCGGAGAAGGGCAGCGAAGCCCCCCGCCCCACCGGCACGTCCGGCACCGGAGGCGCGTCGCGCGACGGCAGCCCTGGATCCGCGGACGGCAGCGACGTGGCGCGAGGCGCGGTGGGCTCGTGCGCCTCGGAGGCCGGCAGCGCGTCCGCCCGGGGCGCGGTGGGCTCTCCCAGCAGCGGGGCGGAAGCCTCCGCCTCCACGGCGCGGTCGGAAGGCAACCGGATGGCCGGCAGGCCCTCGAGGATGGTGGGCCGGTCCATCGCGTCCTGGCGGACCTCCACCGTGGGCGACGGCTCCGACGACGCGGGGCTGGGCCGCATCTTCGCGCGGGCCGCTTCCTCCAGCGCCTCCACCGGGAACGCGGGACGCGTGGACTCGTCCACCACCACGCCAGGGCGCGTCTCACCGTCGTCGCGCGCGCCGCCGCCGTCCTCGCGGCTCCGGGGCGTGGGGTGGAAGGACAGGGGCTCCACCGGACCATCCAGGCGGATGGTCTTGGCCGGCAGCGAGGGCGCCTGCATCGTCGGGCGCGGCGCGGGGGCCAGCGATTCGTACGTGCCGCTGGCGCGCACGTCGCGAGACACCTCGCGCAGGGACGTCAGCAGGCGGCGCTCGGACTGGTAGTCCGCGGAGAACAGGTCGCGCATGAACTTGCTGACGCTCTCCGGGCCCGCGCTGGTGTCGATCTCCATCAGGCACGCCTGCAGGCGCCCCCGGAAGTCCTCCGCGTTCTGGAAGCGCTGGGAGGGATCCACCGCCAGCGCCTTCGCCACCAGCTGCGACACCGCCGGCGGCGTCAGCGGCTCCACCTCACTGAGCGGCGCCACCTTCGGGTTCGCCACCGCGGACATCAGTTCGCCCGGCGGAAGCGCGTCGAAGGGGTTCTTGCCGGAGATGAGCTCGTAGAGGCACAGGCCCACCGCGTACAGGTCGCTGCGGCGGTCCACCGGCTGGTGCCGGGCCTGCTCGGGCGACATGTAGAGGAACTTGCCCAGGATGATGCTGGGGTTCGTCTTCGCCGCCGACAGCCGGCTCTTGGCCAGGCCGAAGTCGATGACCTTCACCTCCCCCTCGTAGGAGATGAGGATGTTCTGCGGAGAGATGTCCCGGTGGACGAGCTTCAGCTCCTTCTCTTCCTCGTCCCGCTTGCGGTGCGCGTACGCCAGCGCGTCCAGCACCCGGCCCATCACGTACAGCACGAAGGTGAGCGGCAGCGGCGTCTGCCGGTCCCGCACGCGCGCGGCCACCTTGCGCAGGTCCTTGCCGTCCACGTACTCGAGGGCCATGTAGGCCTCGCCCTCGTGCACGCCCATGTCCAGCACCTGCGCGATGGAGCCGTGCCCCAGCCGCACCAGCGTGCGCGCCTCACCCACGAAGCGGTCGACGAAGTCCTGGTCCTCCGCGAACTGCGGGAGGATCTTCTTGATGACGCACAGCTTCTCGAAGCCCTGCGCGCCCTCCAGGCGGGCGAGGTAGATCTCCCCCATGCCGCCGGTGGCCAGATGCGACAGGAGCGTATACCGGCCGAAGGGCTGCGGCCGGAAGGGACGCAATCGGGCGGGCTGGGTCGAAGAGTTCATGCGGTGCGGGGGTCCACCACGGGTAGCGCATTGAACCCCGGGCAGGGGGCCCGCTTCAACCCGTCAACCGGCCGCGCCGGCCGCCTCACCGGATACCGGGGTTGGTCAGCATGCCCATGTCCTCTTCAATCACCTCGAAAACCGCGACCTTGTCCCGGGGAGGCCTCACCACCCGCTCGCCCAGGGGCATCACGTCGAAGCGGGCCCCGGTGGCCGCCAGCAGCTTGCCGGTCATCAGCACCTGGCCGGGCGCCGCGGTGGAGGCCAACCAGCCTGCCACCCCCATGCCCTCCCCCACGGCGCTGTACTCCGTGCGGGCCTCGGTGCCGATCATCCCCACCAGCGCCTTGGTGGAGTGCAGGGCGATCCGCAGGTCGCACCGCTCGTCCTGGGGCCTGCGGGCCATGCCCCGCTCCCAGTCCGCGCGCAGGGCCAGCGCCGCGCGCACCGCGCGGACCGCGTCATCGCCCTTGGCGTAGGGCACGCCGAAGAGGGCGCGCATGGACTCGCCCATGAAGCCTTCGACGGTGGCCTCGAAGCTGAAGACGATGCCGCTCATGCGCGCGTGGAAGTCGTTGAGCAGCTGCGTGGCTCGCGCCGCGCCCAGCCGGCCAATGACGGCGCCGAAGTCCGCCAGCTCCGCGTGCAGCACGGTGAGGTTCTTCTCCTCCAGGCCCGGCAGCTTGCCGCCCGTGCGCTGGGCCTCGGCGGAGCGGCGCTCGGCCACCTCCGGCGAGTGGAAGCGCTCCAGGTTGCGCCGCATCCGGTCCGTGCTGGAGCCGTCGCGCACGGCGAAGCGCTGCACGCCGCTGGCCACCAGGTGGGCCACCGCGGTGCACGCGTCCAGCATCAGCTCCAGGCTGGTGTCGCCCCCGCCGGGCACGTTGACGTAGAGCACACCCGTGAAGGGCGGCTCCGTGCCGATGGGGATGCACAGCACCCGGTCCACGCCGTACATGATGACGCTCTCGCGTCCGGCGAAGCGGCGGTCGTCCTTCACGTCGCCCACCGCGATCGCGCGGCCCTGGCGGATGGCCTCGTCCACGATGGCGTCCGACACGGGCACTTCGCCCTTGGCCAGCCGTCCCCGGTGGCGCACCGCCGCGGGCACCAGCGGCCCGGTGGCGTGCTTGAGCAGCACCACCGCCGTCGTCGCGTCGGTGCGCTCCAGGAGCCGGTCCATCGCGGACTCCAGGAACGCGGTCAGCGTGCGCGCGGTGGCCAGCGCCTCCGCGGCGTGCACCAGCAGCACCAGCGTCTCGTACGACACGCGCGGGCTGGCGATGGCGGAGCCCGCGGGCACGGGCGAGGGACCGGAGAACGCGTCGTCGAACGGCAGCGGCCCCACGTTGTCCAAGAGGCGCAGCACGTCCGCGTCCTTGACGTTCTTGGCCAGCAGCACGGACGGGCCCACGTCCGTGCCGTGCCCGAAGCGCACGACGCCGCCCGCGCCCAGGTCCATCATCTCCGTGGCGGCGTTCTCCACCGTGTGCGGCTGGCGCACCGCCAGGGTGTTCTCCCCCAGCGTCACGGTGTCGCCCGCGTTCAGGTGCTTGCTGCCCTGGAGCGGAGAGCCATTCACCCGGCTGCCGTTCCGGCTGCCCAGGTCCTCGATGCGCAGCACGTCACCTTCGACGTAGAGCCGCGCGTGCCGGCGCGACACCAGGTCGCCGCCCAGCACGATGTCGTTCTCGTCCGCACGGCCGAGGCTGGTGACGCCCTCCGGCAGGTCGTACGACGTGTCGAAGTAGCCGGGCCCGTTGATGATGATCTGCCACATCGGGCGCAAGACATTACACGACCTCCCAATCTTCCGAGAGTCCGAGACGCTTTCCCGTGGAAGACGGGCATCCGGCCGAGGCCCCGGCCGCCCTCCCGCGTCGCGTCATACCCGGGGCGCCCGCCCGATGCTGGGGTCGGAGTTCACCTGGGGCGGTGGATGAAGAGGGAATCACCCACGCGCAGCGTGCGGAATGCCGTCAGCGGGCGGGACGCGGGGCCCTGGAGCACGCTGCCGTCCAGACCGAAGCGCGAACCGTGACAGGGGCACTCCACCGCCCCGAGCGCGCCGTCCCAGGCCACCGCGCAGTCGCCATGGGTGCAGGTGCGCCACACGGCCCGGTAGCAGCCGTCCCCCGCGTGCACCACCACCACGTCCAGGAGCGCCTCCGGGACGCGGACGGCGGCGTGGCCTCCGGGCTCGCGCAGGGCGGGGTGCAGGGAGAGCGGGACCTCCACCCAGCCGTCCTCGGGCGTGCCGGGGACGCCGGTGTCGCCGCACTCCGCCGGGGCCGGGTCCGGAGCGGGCAGCACCACGGCCTCGCGCCAGTCGCCGCCGCAGCCCAGCGCGGCCAGGGCGCAGGTGCCGCGCAGGAGCGTGCACAGCACCTGGCGGCGCTCCACCCCACCCGCCTCCGCGTCTTCGGAAGGCAGGTGGGGCGCGCGCGTGCTCACGGCACGCCGCCGTCGGGGAGCTGGCCGTTCACCACCGACAGCGCATCCAGGTCGAAGCCGCCGGACGTGCCGCCGTAGCTGTTGAGCCCCGTGTCGGTGAGGCGCACGAAGCGCGCACGGGAGAGTCCCACGTCCGCCAGGTCGAAGCCGTCCCCGCCCGCCACGGCCGGGTCGGTGGGGGACACGCCGTTGTCCGGGGCAGAGAGCACCGGGTGCGTGCCGGCACAGCCCGGGTAGCCGCCGTCCTTGTCGGTGGCGGCGCACGGGAAGTCGAACCAGGTGACGCCGTCGTCGCTGACGGACACGCGGGCCGTCTCCGCGAAGATGTCGCCGCCGTACTTCTGGAAGGCGTTCTCGAAGACGAGCAGGTCCACGCCCGGGCCGTCCACCGCGAACAGGTCGGTGAACTCCAGGGTGATGGAGCCGCCCCGCCCCAGCGACAGCACGTCGAGCGAGCCCGTGTTCTGTCCCGCCCCCACGGGCGGCCCGAGCACGATGTCCGGGAAGCGGTCCTGCCCGAAGCCGGCCGAGTCGCCGAACTGATACGCCGTCACGCGGTCCGCGAACGGATCCACCGGCCGCGAGCCCGCGTCGACACCGGCATCGACATCCGTGCCAGCGTCGACCTCCGAGCCTGCATCGGGGACACCGGCATCCGCGTGGGTGCCGGCATCCACGAGGTCCTCACCCGGAAGCGGACCGGGCTCCGGGTCGCCCGTGCACGCGCCCAGGGTCAGCAGCGCGCCGAGCGCGAGCAGCGGGCGCTTCATCACTGGCCCTGCCGGATGCGCACGAGGCGGCGGCCGTTGACGTCCTTCACGCCCACGAGCAGGTCCGCGCCCAGCGACGACAGCAGGTCCACGGTCGTGCACGCATCCGCGGCGTTGAGCACCGCCTCGCGCGAGCCCACGCTGACGGGCTGGCCGCCTCCCAGTCCGGGCGTGAGCGAGAAGCGCGACACGTCGGTGACGCCGAAGCCCGTGGCGCCGTAGCCACCGCGCACCACCGCCACGCCGTTGCCGAAGCCCGCGGCGGCGTTGAAGTCAGAGCCCACGTCCACCTTCGGCTCGTTCGTGAGCACCACCGGCGTGCGCGAGGCCAGCGCTGCGTCCAGCTTGGTGCTGGACACGGCGTGGGCCACGTTCACGTACGTGTCCGCCTCCGAGTAGCCGAACACCGCGATGCCGTTGCCCGCGACGGCGGTGAAGCCGCTGGCGCCCACCTGCGCCGGGAAGTCCACCACCTTCGCGGCGGAGTAGGGCTTGGAGGAGGTCACCAGCGCGTAGATGCCCAGGTCGCCCGTCACCGTGTCCAGGCCGCCGCCGTTGATGAAGAACGTGTCCGTGGTGCCCGCGGCGGTGTAGTTGGCCGGAGCGTCGAGGTAGGTCGCCGCGTCGCGCGTGGATGGATCCAACAGCGCCACGGTGCCCGGGAAGCCCGCGCCGGACTTCGTGTAGCCCGCGAGCAGGCGCGTGCCGTCATAGGCCAGGAAGTAGGACGGGAAGGTGTCGGCCGCGTTGGCGCGGTCCGCGGGCGCGAGCACCGTTTCGAGCGCCGCGTCCCCCAGCTTCACGTCCGGCCAGGTCCCCAGCGCGAAGAAGTCGCGGCCCGTGGCCGTCGTGCGCAAGCCGAAGAGCGAATACGTGGGGCCGGGCGTGGACACCACCGCCACTACTTCCGAAGACAGGTCCGCGGACTCCGCGACGCTGAAGCCCGCCTGGAGCTGGAGCGTGCCCAGCACCTGCTCGCGAGGCAGCGGGGCGCAAGCGACCGTGCCGCCGTCCGTGCCCGCATCCGTGCCGGTGCCGCCGTCGGTCTCCGTGCCCGCGTCGGTCTCCGTCCCCGCGTCGGTGTTGGTGCCCGCGTCGTCCTCTTCGATGTCGACGATGACCTGGGTGCACAGCTCCTCGACGCAGGCCCAGGCCTGGCCCGCCGGGGCCGCGCCCTTGTCGCGGCAGTCGAAGGAGTCCACGCACTCCTCGCCGCAGCCCGTGCCGCCCAGCACCACCGCCAGCAGGGCGCCCATCAGCGCCGCGCGCTGGCCCTTCGTACCCATCCGCTTCATGTCGGTCCGCATCGAGTCCTCGCTCCTGGCCTTCCCGCACGAAAGGCGGAAAAAAGGCATTGCCCTGGCGGGAGGCTGCGCGGACGGAAGGCACCGGACCGCCAGACGCGCATCGCACCCGGGTGGTCTGCCTTCGCCGTCAGCTCCCCGCGGAGATTCCGGTCTGTCGCCGGGCCCTCCGTGGGGAGGACGCCGGGTCGTCGCCAGGTCTTCGGACTCGCGGGGACGGCGTTCGTGTGAACGCCGTTCCTGCTCACCGCTGCGGGGCAGTCCCGGACTCGCACCGGGTTCCCTGGAAGCCCTCCCGCCCCATGGCGGGAAGGCATCGATGACGGGGCGGGACTATGGCGACCCCGGGGCAAAGTCAATGCGCCGCGGGTTCAGCGCGGCGATCGACAGGGCGAACGCGTGGGAATGAGGACGCTTACTGCGCGTCACGGATGCGGACGAGCCGCGTACCGTTCTTGTCCTGCAGCTTGACGAGCAGGTCCGAACCCATGGGGATCATCGTCGAAACCAGGGTGCACTGGTTCGGGAAGGTGAGGACAGGCTCGGGGGCTCCCACCGTGACGGTCGCGCCCGCATCCGTCACCGTGAAGGCGAAGCGGGAGACATCCGTGAAGACGAAGTTGAAGTCGGGCGGGGCGATGTCGCCGCGCAGCACCACGACGCCTTCGCCCATCGCGGAGACGGGGCCCAGGAAGCTGTCCACCTCGGGAGCATCCGCCACGGCGAACGGCGTCCCCGTGTCGAGCGCCTGTGCCATCACGGCCGGTGCCACCGCGTGGCCGTGGTAGCGATTGTCCGACGGGGAGAGGTAGCTGAGCATCGCGACGCCGTTGCTGGAGACGCTGATGGCGCCACCGCCGTTGTTGTTTTCGGGGAACGTGCCGACCTTGTGGGCGGTGAACGGAGAGGCGTCTGTCTTGAGCGCGTAGACGCTCCGCCCCTCGGCCACGGTGTCCAGGCTATCGCTGACGGTGAGGAACAGGCCGGGGGCGGCGCCCGCGTAGAGGATGCTGGGCGCAGGGAGATAGGTGGAGGAGGCCGACGTGGCGAGGTCGTGGACCCCCACGGCCCCGGCTGCAGGTGCAATCCCTCCGCTGGGACGCATGTAGCCGGTGAGGAGGCGCTGGCCATCCGTCACGAGCGCGCTGGCGACCCAGCCTGGGGTCGTGCCGCGATCCGCGGGAGCGAGCACGTCGAACAGCGGCGTCGCCCCCAGCTCCACCTGAGGCCAGGTCCCCAGCGAGTACACCCCAGGCTCGTCGGTGGACGGCCAACCCCCAATCACCGTGTAGAGCGAATACGTGGGGCCGGGCGTGACGACGATCTGGCCAGCGTTGGCCAGGCCAGGCACCGCTGCGGATTCGCCAGCCACGTAGCCCGTCTGAAGCTGGAGTGTGCCCAGCTTCGGGTCATACGTGGCGCTCGCGCACGGGTCGGGGTCCGGCGTCGGCTCCGGCTCGGTCCCCGCGTCCGGATCCGGCTCGGTCCCCGCGTCGGTCTCCGTCCCCGCGTCCGTCTGCGTGCCCGCGTCCGTTTCTGTCCCCGCGTCCGTCTGCGTGCCCGCGTCGGTGTTGGAGCCCGCGTCGGTCTCCGTGCCCGCGTCGGTGTTGGTGCCCGCGTCGTCCTCTTCGATGTCGACGACGACCTGGGTGCACTTCTCCTCGACACAGGCCCAGGCCTGGCCCGCCGGTGCCGCGCCCTGGTCGCGGCAGTCGAAGGTGTCCACACACTCCTCGCCGCAGCCCGTGCTCCCCAGCACCAGCATCACCGCCAGCAGGGTGCCCATCAGTGCCGCGTGCTTCCCCTTCTTGCCCATCCACATCGTGTTGCTTCGCATCCGCGTCCTCGCTCCTTGCCCGTGAGCCTTGATGGCGAACGGGTATCGGTGGCGAGGAGGACGGTACGCGGAGTCACTGACGCGGGCAGCGACTCAACTCGCGGAAGCGGGAAGGCATCGCTGATGGGCGGGACGATGGCGCCCAGTTCAAGGTTCACGCGGCGTGGGTCCGGCGCGGCGGTCGCGCATCAGCACGTAGCGCCGCGTGCTGCCGTCCACGACGACGGTGGACACCACGCGCCAGCCCTCCGCCCCCAGGCGCTGGAGCTCCGCGAGGTCCTCGTCCGGGCCCTCGCGCTTGACGAAGGTGTACTCGTACGCCGGTGCAGGCGGAGGCGAGGGCGGCGGAGGTGCTTCCTTCGGTGGCGCGGCCCGCGGGCGGGACGTCTGGGCCCAGACCGCCGAGGGCACGAGGAACGGAGCAGCCGCGCCGAGCAGGACGCCCAGCAGCACGACGAGTGAGGCAAGACGACGATTCATGAAGGCACACCCGGGGGAGGGACAGCGGGCATGTAATGCCGCCACCCCCACCCCGGAAGCCTCGCGCGGCCCGGACGCGCGGTATGGGCCCGCGAGAACGCCGGGACCGTCCGCTGGAGAACGGCCCCGGCGCTCGCGTGCGACTACGGCAGCTGCACGCCGTTCACCACGGCGACGGCATCCAGGTCGAAGCCGCCGCTGGTGCCCGCGTAGCCGTTGGCGCCCGAATCGCGGATGCGCACGAAGCGGGCACGGGTGAGGCCCACGTCCGCCAGGTCGAAGCCGTCCCCGCCCGCCACGGCCGGGTCGGTGGCGGGGATGCCGTTGGAGGGGTGCGAGTACACGGGCGTGACGCCCGCGCAGCCCGGGTAGTCGTTCGCCACGTCGGAGGACGCGCACGGGAACTCGTGCCACGTGACGCCGTCATCGCTGACGGCCACCACGCCCGTCTCCGCGAACGGCTTGCCGCTGGGCTTGATGAACGCGTTCTCGAAGACGAGCAGGTCCACGCCCGGCCCGTCCGTGACGGCGATGTCCGTGAACTCCAGGACGATGACGCCGTTGCGCCCGAGCGACAGCACGTCCAGCGAGCCCGACGACGCGCCATCCCCTTGCGGTGCGCCCAGCACGATGCCCGGCAGCTGGCTCTGACCGAACCCGGCACCGGTGCCTGGAGAGAAGGACACGATGCGGTCCGCGAACGGGTCACCCACCAGCGGCTGTCCCTGCACGGAGTCCTGCGAATCCTCGCCGCCGCACGCCACGGCGAGCAGCGCGGTGAAGCCCAGCGCGAACGACTTCGGAAGAAGGGTCTTCTTCATGGGCGTGCTCACCGGAACTGCGGGGCCTGCTGGATGCGGACCAGGCGCGCGCCGTTCTTGTCATCCACGCCGACGAGCAGGTCCGAACCGATGGCGGTCATGCCGGTCACGCTCGTGCACTGATCCGCGTAGACGAGGACCGGCTGGCGGGCGCCAACGGTCACGGTCGCGCCGGCATCCGTCACGGTGAAGGCGAAGCGCGAGACGTCCGTGCCGGCGAAGTTGTAGTCGGGCGGGACGTAGTCACCGCGGAGCACGGACACGCCCTCGCCGTGGCCCGAGGCCGCGACGAAGTTGGAGCCCACGTCGAGCGCGGGCGCATCCGCCACGGCGAACGGCGTGCCGGACCTGAGCGCCTCGGTGATGGCCGCCGGGGCCACCGCGCGGCCCTCGTTGAGGAAGGTGTCGTCGGAGAAGTAGCCGATCATCGCGACGCCGTTGGTGGACACGGCGGTGAAGCCGCTGCCGCCCGTCTCAGGCGGGAGCGTGCCCACCTTCAGCGAGGTGAACGGCGAGCTGTCCGTCTTCAGCGCGTAGACGGCCAGACCGGCCGACACGGTGTCGAGCCCACCGCCATTGATGAGGAACGCGCCCGGCACGACGCCCGCGGAGAAGTTGCTCGGCGCGGAGACGTAGGTGGAGCTGGCGGGCGTGGAGACGTCATACACACCCACGGAGCCCGGGAAGCCCGCGCCGGACTTCGTGTAGCCGGTGAGGACGCGCTGGCCATCCGTCTCCACGAAGGGGCTGAGGAAGAGCGAGGCGGAGGGGCCCCGGTCGGCGGGAGCGGCCACGTCGAACAGCGGCGCCGCGCCCAGTGACACCTGCGGCCACGTGCCCAGCGAATACAGCGCATGCGGGCCGGAGTAGCCGTCCGACACCACCGTGTAGAGCGAGTACGTGGGACCGGGCGTCACGCCCACCGGGCCCGCGGCCGCGGGAAGCGACGCGGCCTCACCGGCCACGAAGCCCGACTGGAGCTGGAGCGTGCCCAGCTTCGGGTCGTAGGTCGCGACCTCGCACGGATCCGAGCCCGCGTCGGTCTCCGTGCCCGCATCCGTCTCCGTGCCCGCATCGGTGGTCGTACCGGCGTCGGTCTCCGTGCCGGCATCCGTGGTCGTGCCTGCGTCCGTGGTCGTACCGGCGTCGGTGCCCGTGCCTGCATCGGTGCCCGTGCCTGCATCCGTGGTCGTACCGGCGTCGGCGCCCGTGCCTGCGTCCGTGGTCGTGCCGGCATCGGTCTCCGTGCCGGCATCCGGCACGGGGACGGACGTCAGCTCGCACTTGTTCTCGGCGCAGATGTAGCTCTGTCCCGCGGGGGCGGCGCCTTTGTCGCGGCAGTCGAAGTCATCGACGCACTCATCGCCGCAACCCGTGCTGGTCAGCGCCATCGCAAGGGTCGTCAGCGCCCACGCGAAGCCCTTGAGTCCCCGCCCCGTCATCATCCGCTCTGTCTTCATCCGCGACTGCTCCCTTGCATCGCCCCCACGGGCGAGGTGAATCCAAGGGGCATGGACGGAGAGCGGACCGCGCACGAGGGACACGTCAGGACACGACACGCCGCGCGAGCGGAAGACCTCCGTCACCTCCCCTCGGAGGCTCCGGTCTGGCCATGCCCGGAGGCATGGGTCGTGGCAGGTCTTCGGACTCACAGGCGCGGGAGGCCCCCATCGGGTCACCCACCTACTGGCCGTCGCTTCCCAGCCCATTCAAGAGCCAGTGCTTGCGAGGACGGCGTTCGTTCCTGATCACCGCTGCGGGGCAGTCCCGGATTCACACCGGGTTCCCTTTAAACGCCGCACCGTGCGGATGCGGCGTACCAACGACGGGCGCTGGAGTATGGCGGACGACAGGGCTTGTCAATACAAGCAGGGCCAATGCCTCACGGCACCGCGACGATGTCGATGGCATTGGAGATGCCGCGACGAGGGTCCACCGGGCACGCATCCAGCGCAGGGCCCATCGCTTGCGGCGTGGAGTTGCCGCGCCGCTCGACGAACTGGCCATCGCGCACCTCCACCACGAACACGCGGCCCGCGTTCACGTCCGTGACGTACACGGCATTGCCTACCACCGCGAGCCGTCCGCCCACGGCGAGGTCGCAGCCGTTCTCCGGCCCTCCCGTGCAGCCCGGCGACAGCGCATACGACGCCACGGGCTTGTCATCCTTCACCAGCACCAGCCCCGTGGCCCGCACCGCCTTGGCCTGGTAGCCGCTCGCCGTGTCGAACACTGCCTCCCCCAGACAGCTCACCACCAACTGGTTACCCACCGCCTGCACGTCGCCCGCGTTGAGGCAGTCCTTCGCGCCCAGGTCGATGGCATGCACCCCACCATCCGCCGGGTCGATGCGCGCGAGCATCCCGGGCCCGTTGGGCAGATAGTCATTCGCGGGATTCAGGTTGGTGAGCGCGACGTAGACGCCCGCGTCCACGGACACCGCCGCGTAGGGAAGCGCCATCGTCGTCCCGCCGTCGAAGGACTTCAGGTCCAGGCCGGTGAGCGGAACGGTGTCCACGAGCCGGGGCTTCTCCGGGTCGCTCACGTTGACGCGAGCCACGGCGTTGCCCTGCTTGAAGTCGGAGCCGGCCGTGCCGAACAACGGGATGTAGAACGTGTCGCCGCGCTTCGCGATGACCTGCGGGCTGGTGTTCGCGCCCAGGTTCACCTGCCCCACCGTGCGCAGTCCCAGTCCCCCGCCCTGTGCGGCCCCTTCCCGCTTGAGCACCTGGAGCGTGTTGTTCACCGAGTCGAGGACATACACATACGGAGGATCCACGAGGATGTCATTGGGCGAAGCCGCCACCGCGCCCAGCGAGTCCTCCTCCGCCACCGTCCCCAGCGCACCCGCACGAGCCTGCGACAGCACCGAGCGCGCCGCGTCCGCCGCCAGCACCACGCCATCCCAGGCCGCCAGCGCCTGCACACCCGAGCCGAACTGCCGCCGGGGCCCCATCCGGTCCGTCCCCGCCTGGATGCCCACCAACTGCCCGTTGGTGTAGCAGGCCGTCACCACGTCATACATGCACCGGCCCGAGTGGCAGGACTGCACGTCCGGGCACACCGCGCCGCAAGCGCCACAGTTGAGCGGATCATTCGCGAGCACGACGCAGCTGTCCCCGCACCGCTCGGCACCGGCGGAGCATCCCTCGCGGCAGGTGCCGGATTCGCAGACCTGGCCGGACGGACACGCGGCGCCGCAAGCGCCACAGTTCAGCGGGTCGCTCGCGAGCGCGACGCACGCGTCACCACACGTCTCCGTGCCCGGCTGGCAGCCGCACACGCCCGCCTGACATGTCTCCCCTGCCCCGCACGCGGTGCCACACGCGCCACAGTTCGACGGGTCGCCCTGGAGGTCCACGCATTCGGCGCCGCAGACGCTCAGGCCGGACGTGCACAGGACCTTCTCCTCCGGGCAGCCGGTGAGGAGCGCCACCGCCAGGACCGACAGCAACAGCGCGAGCCGAGCATCAGGGAGGGGACGCGACATGGGAGTCCTCGGAGGTTGAAGGGTCGAGCGCCACGGAGAGCGTCACGTAGGCAGCGCGGCCGGGCAGCGGCATGCCGGTGTAGTCGGCGGTCCGCACATCGAGCAGGTTCTTCACGTCGAACGACACGGTGAGGTCCGGCCGGTGCAGGAAGGTGCTGGAGGCCCCCACGCTCACCCAGGTGCGTGAAGGCAGGGACAGCCGCGCTTCGCCCACGCGGTTGATCAACTGCGCGGACTGGACAAGCACCTCCGTGCGGCCGTTGAGCCAGTCCGGCCCCACGCGCAGCCGGCCCACCCACTTATGGCGAGGCCGATACGGCAACTCCTTGCCGAAGTAGCGAGGGTCGCCATAGCGATTCTGCGTACGGGTCCACGCATAGCTGCTGGTGGCGGTGAACCACGCGCGAGGCCGGGCCTCCAGCTCCACCTCCGCGCCCCACACGCGAGCGGCGGCGAAGTTGTAGGGCCTGGCCAGGTTCGGCGGGTACAGCTCGTAGGCGATGAGGTTCTCGTACACCGCCGCGAAGCCGCCCGCGGTGACGCTCCAGATGTCGTCGTGCCACAGGGCCGCGGCGTCCACGGAGAGGGCGCGCTCGGGCTTGAGCTCCGGGTTGGGCAGCAGCAGGCCCTGACGGATGTAGAGCTCCAGGAACGACGGCGCGCGGTGGGACTGGCCCGCGTTGGCGCGCACGCCGAAGCCGTGGCCCAGGTCCACGCTCGCGCCCAGCTTGGGCGACAGGAGCGAGTAGTGCCCCACGCGCTCCACGCGCACGGAAGGCACCAGCTTCAAGCGCTCGGAGAACAGGGACAGCTCGTCCATGGCCATGACGCTCGCGCGCCACCACGACGCGGCCTGTCCGCCCACGGCCTGCGTGACGGACTCCGATGATCCGGCGAGCGTAACGGCGAGCGCATTGCGACCCAGCACCGCACGGCCTTCCAGCTCCACACCGCCCACGGTGTAGCGCTGCGCGCCGGAGTCCACGCCGGTGGTGCCCCCGGTGACATCCAGCCAGTCGCGACGGAAGAAGCCGCGAGCACTGCCCTCGCCCGTGTCGCCAAAGGGCCGTGCCCAGCGAGCGCCCAGCGACAGTCGCGTCTGGTCCTGGCGACGGGACACGGTGGGGTTCTGCACGGTGCCCGCGAGCGCGCGGTCCTCCAGCGACACCTCCGCGAGCACATCCACGCGACCGCCGCCGTCCAGGCCACGCCGGTACTTCAGGAGCGCGCCGCCGCCGCGAGCGTCGTTGCGCGTGCGCACCTCCTGCGTGAGCGGGTTGTCGTCCAGCGCGGGCAGTTCGTCCACGCGGTAGCTGAAGTCGCCCTGGGAACGGCCGCCATGCAGCAGCACCAGCGCCTGACCACCGAGCAGCGCGCCCGACGCGGCGACGTGGGCCATCACGGTGTCGAAGCTGCCGTAGGTGACCTCGCCGCTGGAGAGCAGCCGTGACGAAGGCGCGCGGGTGACGAGGTTGACCGCGCCGCCCAGTCCACCCGCGCCGTAGCGGGCACCGGCCGCGCCGCGGAGGATCTCCATGCGCTCCAGCAACGCGACGGGGATCAGCGACAGGTCCGCGACGCCGCCCGCGCCGTTGAGCGGAATGCCATCCAGGAACACGAGCACGCCATTGGACGACGCGCCGCGAACCACCAGGCTCTTGCTCTGCCCGTAGCCGCCGGAGTCCTGCACGACGAGGCTCGCGGATCCACCGAGCAGTTCCGCTGTGTCGCGCGCTTCGCCCGCGCGCTCGCGGGCATCGATGACGGTGATGGCGCCGGTGGGGTCGCGGCGTCGAGCGGAGTCGACGGGGGCTTCGGGGACCTCCTTGCCGATGACCTCCACGGTGGGGAGGACGAACTCAGGAAGCGGCGGCTCGCTGGCCTCGGGCGCAGGCGTCTCCTGCCCGGCCCGGGCCAGTCCCTGGAAGCTGAGCACCAGACCGACGACGGTCCGGGCGAGAAGCGAGCGCCGCATGCTCCGCCTTCCGCTCCCTCCGTCGAAGAGAGAAGGCCTCGCGACAGCACCGCTGCCGCACCCCTGGGCAGGTCTCCTGGCTGACGGGCTCCAGACGTGGGCGCACGCTGCGCCCTTCTGGAAGGAAGCCTCCACCTTCCCTTCGCATCCGCTGACGCGAAAGTGGTGACAGCCGAGGCTTCCGGCCCTGGACCTCAGGGCAACCCGTTCACAGTGGCGGGACCGCGCCGGACTCGCACCGGCTTCCCTCTTGAAGGCCCGGCATGGGCACCCAAGGGCCCGGCACTTCTAGGAGGTCACCCCCAGCCCGTCAAGGCGCGGGCGCCGACGCGCCGTAGCGCAGTCCGTCGATGAGCAGGTCGACCATCCTCCGGGTGAAACCGGGGCCGACCTCCGCGACGGGAACGCAGAGGTTCGCCACGCCGCGCAGGAGCTCGTACGCGTCGACGTCCTTGCGCACCTGCCCTGCCGACGCGGCAGCCGTGAGCAGCGACTGGAGCACCGGTTCAAGGTGCTCACGGAAATACGCGGGCAGCGCCTGGTACGCCGGATCCTGGGCATTGAGCGACGCGGCAAGGCCTCGCTTGGTGGCGATGAGGCTGGTGAACCGGTGAAGCCACCGCGTCAGCGCCTCGAACGCATCATGCTGACGCGCCAGCGCCGGGGCTTCGGCCGCGCACGCGTCGATTTCGCGCCGGTATACGGCGGCGATCAGATCGGCCCGCTGTGGAAAGTGCCGATACACCGTCGCGATACCGACGCCAGCACGGCTCGCGATCTCGCGCACGGGCGCGTCGACTCCGGATTCAGCGAACACAGCCTTCGCCGCCTCAAGCAGCGAGTCGAGGTTGCGCTGGGCATCCACTCTCTGGGTTTTCTTCATCGCCTTGACAAACGGAACATCGTTCCGCATATGTGCGGCCGTACCGGAACAACGTTCCGTATAGCCCAACCGCAGGAGGAGAGGAAGCCATGACCCCGACCCACCGCACGACGCAACTCGGCACGACAGGACCGCGGGTGTTTCCCATCGCGCTCGGCTGCATGAGCATGTCTGGAGCGTACGGGCCGTCCGACGAGACGGAGAGCATCGCGACCCTCCGCGAGGCGATCGAGCGAGGGGTGACGCTGCTGGACACGGCCGACTTCTACGCCAGCGGTCACAACGAGCTGCTCATCCGCCGCGCCATCGAAGGTCAGCGCGACAAGGTGCGGCTCTCGGTGAAGTTCGGGGCGATGCGTGGGCCAGACGGGGCTCCCGGGGGCTTCGATGCCCGCCCCGCGGCGGTGAAGAACTTCATCACGTACAGCCTGCAGCGGCTGGGTGTGGACCACATCGACGTCTATCGCCCCGCCCGGCTGGACCCGACCGTGCCGATTGAAGACACGGTGGGAGCCATCGCCGACCTGGTGAAGGGCGGCTACGTGCGAAGCATCGGTCTCTCCGAAGTGGGCGCCGAGACGATCCGCCGAGCGGCGAAGGTGCACCCGTTGAGCGACCTTCAGATTGAGTACTCGCTCATCACCCGCAAGCCGGAGAAGACCCTCTTCCCTACACTCACCGAGCTGGGCATGAGCGCGACGCTGTACGGTGTGCTCTCCCGAGGACTGTTGACGGGCGCGAAGGTGGAGGGTGCCCGCGTGCACTACCCGCGCTTCGCGGGCGAGGCGGGCCAACGCAACGCAGCGGCCGTCGCGCGCTTCCACGCATACGCCGCGGAGCGCGGGATGACGCCGGCTCAGCTCTCCGTGGCGTGGGTGCTCGCGAAGCAACCGGCATTCGTGCCCGTGGTCGGCGCACGCACGCGCAAGCAACTGCTCGACGTGCTCGGAGCACTGGAAAAGCCCCTGTCGTCCGACGACGTGGCCGCCGTCGAAGCAATCCTTCCGAAGGAGGCGATCGCCGGCACGCGCTACCCCGAGCAGCAGATGAAGATGCTCGACAGCGAGCGCTGAGACTCCCTCCGTTCAATGGCTGGCGGCGGAGCCCATCGTGGGCGCACGCACGCGCAACGATGTCCCAATCCCATGGACGCAGGTGTCCAAGGGGACATGAACGAAGGCGCCTGGAAATGGAGCGCGGTGGGGATGTTCCTCCTGGGACTGGGCATGCTCGCTCCCACGCCGGCGCGCGCATGCATCGCGACCGACTGCTCCCGGCAGGGAGTGCGCTTCCCTCTCCCCGAGGACGGCGGAGTGGTGCCCGCGAACGTCCCCGGGCTGGTGGCGATACCGCCGCTTGACGAGAGCGTGGATCCGTCCACCGTCCGGCTGCTGCTGCCGGATGGAGCGCCGGTGTCCGCGACCGTCACGGCGGGCGCGCACGAGACACAGGTCCTGGTCCCGGACGCGCCGCTGGAGCCGGGCACCCGGTACCGTATCGAGGCCAAGGAGTCCTGCGGGCGCCAGCCGCCCGGGGCCCGGTCCGTGACCTTCACCGCCGGTCCAGCCCTGCCCCTGCCCACGACCCTCGGCACCCTGACGGCCGACACACCGCTCCGGGGTTCCTTCAATATCTACGGGGACTGGATCTGCAGCGAAGGAATGGAGCAGGGGGAATCAACCACGCTGCGCTTCACACCGTCACCGGAGCTGGTGCCGTTCCTTCCGTGGGTGCATTGGACGGTGGAGGTGGATGGCAAGCCCTGGAGGTACGCGACGCACGGCGTGCTGTCCTCCACGGGTGAGGACAACGTCGAGTGGCATCGCTCCGACAACGTCTGGAAACTGCTCTTCCTCTACACGGTGTGCGTCTCCAGGAGCTGCTCGGGGCAGCCCCCGGACGACAGCCTCCTGCCGGGCGTGCACCGGGCCACGCTCACGGCGACGCTGGAGCACGCGAACCTCACGCTTCCCCCCGTGAGCGTGGACTTCGAGCTGAGCTGCCCGACGAGGGGCGCGCTCGCGGAAGGCCACCCGCGGGCCCAATGCGCGGATGGGGGATCCTGGAATGGCGGAGGGTCCGTGGACGAGGACCCGCGCTCCGTGCCAGGCGACTCCAAGAAGGGCTGCACCCAGGCCGGAGGAGGATTGACGGTGCTGGGCCTGCTCGCCACGCTCCGGCTCTGGAACGGCCGGAGCTCACGCCGCGCGAAGCCCTGAGTTCAGAAGCAGGGCTTGAACCTGCGTCCTGACCTCCCGCGACCAGTCGACGTGCCAAAGGAAGCGATCGCCGGCCGCCAATTGTCTCCGCACTGCGGAGACAATTCGGCCGCCATCCCTGCCCCTCGGTAACTGCGGTGCGGACGCCATGTCCCGACTCTCACCGCGCAAGACACGCACTGGAGCATCCGCGCCCATCCCCGCGCGTGGACGCCGCGTGCACCGCCGCACGGTGCACTGACTCCGCTACAGAGGAGCACGCCGCTGGCACGCGGGCTGCTCAAGCCCGGACGCGACCTCAGGCGGTCGAGCCAGCGAGGTGCCCGGGCCGTGGTGGCGCGGGATTCTGAAGGGGGAAGCGTGTCGATGCTGATGGCGGGGAAGCGGCTGGCGGTGTTCTCCATCCGCGAGGGCAAGGGCGGGAGCATCTGGGTGCGCGCGGGCAGCGCGTTCGTCAACAAGGACGGTTCGCTCAACGTGCTGCTGGACGTGCTGCCCCTGGACGGAAAGCTGCACGTGCGCGAGGCGGCGGAGAAGCGCGACACGGCGGCCGGCAGCCGCTTCGGTGGCGGCGAGTCTTCGCTGGAGACGGGCGTGGGGGGCCACTCGTGAAGTGGGCCTGGGCGTGGGTGTTGGGCTGCGTGCTGATGGGACCGGGGCGTGCGGATGCCGCCAGTCCACGCATGCAATACGTGGGGGTGGTCAACCTGAACGAAGCCACGGCGGCGGAGCTGGACCTGCTGCCGGGCGTGGGTGAGAAGGCGGCGCAGCGCATCCTCGAGCACCGCAAGAAGCGGCCCTTCGGTCGCGTCGAGGAGCTGGTCCGGGTCAAGGGCTTCGGCAAGAAGAAGTTCCTCAAGCTGAGGGCCCACCTGGCCCTCACCGGCCCCACGACCCTCAAGAAGGAGCAGGTCCCCGCCGGGCTGGCGCCGGGAAGGGAGGCAAGCGCCACGAACCCATGACAAGTACAACCATCGGTTGAGTCAGGCTCATGAAGGCCGCCATTCCCGGGCTCCGGCATGCCCGGGGATGGCGGCTTTCCGCCGCCTTCCAAGGCCTCCAGACGGGCGGCCCCGTCCGCCTGAGAGCACCCCTTCCGGATTTTGCTGGAACGCCCAGGCCGACGCGCTAGGACACGCCCACCTTTGGAACACAACCGAAAGACAGGGAGGCCGGAGGTGAGGGAGGATGCGCCCATGAAGGACACACAAGCCCCGGAGTCGATACCAGGCCCGGACGGCAGCAGGTCCCGGGGTTCGCAACAGCAGCAGCAGTTGGGCGAGGTGCTGGAGTTCATGCGCCTCCTGTGGGCCGTGGATCATGGCCTGCAGTCCACGTCCAAGCGGATGGAGTCCACGCTGGGACTCACCGGCCCGCAGCGGCTGGTCATCCGGCTCGTGGGCCGCTTCCCGGGCATCACCGCCGGCACGCTCGCCAACATCCTCCACGTGCACCCCAGCACGCTCACCGGCGTGCTCAAGCGCCTGGAGAAGCGCGGCCTGCTGGAGCGCAAGTCGGATCCGCTCGACGGCCGCAAGGCGCTCTTCGCGCTGACCGACTCCGGCCGCGCGCTGGACATCCCGTCCGAGGGCACCGTCGAGTCCGCCGTGCAGCGCGTGCTCGCCCGCCTGGCGCGCGACCGCATCGTCTTCACCCAGGAAGTGCTCAAGGCGCTCGCCGAGGAGCTGGGCGGCCTCTCCGCGCCCCTGGAGGACACTCCGGCGTCCTCCCGCCCCATCCCTCCCGCCGAAGGCTGAGCGCGCCCCCCTGCCCTCCCACCGTCCTCACCGGACGGGGAGGGCCCGGGTCCCCCTTCCGCGTTGTCCCCAGAACCCTGCCGTCCGCTCCTCCTTCGTGCGGCGGACACAGGCTCCTCCCTTTCTGTCCTCCGCCCCGGCGATGCACGCGCGAAGACGGCGGGAGTGCGCCACAATTGGGAAATAGGCCGCCCCGCCCGGGGTTGGCTCGCGACCGACGAGCGGACAAGCCAGCGTGAACCTCGAGACACCGCAGAGCCCAGCCCCCGAGCTGCCGCCCCCGCCGCCTCCTCCGGCCCCGCCTCCCCCGGCCCGGCGCGAAGCGCGCTCCGGAGGCGTGGCGGAGCTGCTCGCCCAGGTGCGCGCCCGCCAGCGCCGCCAGCTCTGGGCCCAGGGCCTGCTGCTGGGCGCCGTCGCGGCCCTCGTGCTCCTGTTCGCCACGGGCCTTCTGGGCCGCGCGGTGCCGGGGCTCGCCCGGAGCCTCCTGTGGCTCGCCCTGCCCGTGGGCGCGGCGGTGGCGTACGTCTTCGGCGTCGTGCTCGCGCACCGGCAGGTGGGCGACGACGCTCGCACCGCCCGGCTCGTGGGCCAGCGCCGCCCGGAGCTGTCGCTGGACGTGCTCGCCGCGGTGGAGCTGTCGCGCGAGCGCCGTGAAGAAGCCGGCTGGTCCCCCCAACTCGCCGACGCGTTCCTCCGGCAGATGGACGATCGCGCCCGCACGGTGGACCCCGGGCTCGTGGTGGACCGCCAGCCGCTGCGCCGCGTGGCCATGGCGTGCGGCGGAGCGGTGCTGGCGCTCGCGGTGCTGATGTTCTTCGTGGGTGGCCGCTGGGCCGCGGGCTGGAAGCACCTGCGCGAGCAGGCCGCGCGCCCGGAGACCGCCGCGCAGGCGGAGCCCATTACCGGCGACATCGAGCTGACCTACCGCTACCCCGCGTACACCGGTCTCGCGCCGCGCACCGTGCCCGGCACCAACGGCGAGGTCAGCGCGCCCGCCGGCACCGAGGTCGTGCTGAAGACGCGCTCGGACCGCCCCATCGAGCGCGCGGAGGTGGTGGTCAACGACCAGACGCTGCCCCTCACCGTCACCGGCGGCCGAGAGCTCACCGGCAGCTTCGTGGCGAAGCAGGCCGGCCACTACCACTTCGTCTTCTACGGCGCGCGCGCGAAGCCGCTCGCGGTGGGCCCGGACATCCCGCTCACCGTGGAGGCGGACAAGGCGCCCCAGGTGACGCTGCTCACGCCGTCCACGGAGATTGAGGTCGACCCCGGCCAGACGGTGACGCTCAAGTACGAGGCCACCGACGACTACGGCCTGTCCGGGCTGTCGCTGGTGTACCGCATGCCCGGCGCGAAGCAGGAGACGCGCGTGAACCTGCCGCGCGAGGACAGCCGCCGCAGCCGGGGCACCTTCAACTGGGACCTGGGCCCGCTCAAGCCCGCCCCCGGCGACCGCATCACCTACTACGTGGAGGCGAAGGACAACGACGCGGTGGAGGGCCCCAAGAAGGGCGTCAGCCGCACGCAGACCCTGCGCGTCTACAGCGCCGCCGAGCACCGCCGCGCCGCCCTGGAGAAGGCCGAGGTCCTGTGGGGCCGCCTCGTGGACCACCTGGCGGACCGCCTGGAGGGGCCCGACCGCGCGAAGCAGAAGGACGCGACCGCGGTGGAGACCGCGAAGTCCGTGGACTCGAGCGGCCAGCAGCTGGCGGACGACTTCCGCGCGCAAGGCTCCGAACTGTCCCGGGAGAAGGACGTGCCCAAGGAGATCGTCTCCGCGCTGCTGAACATCGGCGGGGAGCTCAAGCGCAGCGTGGGCACCACCGCCGACTTCCGCCGCCTGTACCTGCGCACCCAGCGCGCGCGCGGCGAGGACTGGGGCACCGGCACCCGGCTCACCGCCGTGGTGGAGGACGAAATCGAGGGCCTGGAGCGCGACATCCTCTACCTGGAGTCCCTTTTGGACCGGCAGAAGCTGGAGGCGCTCCAGGAGCTGACGAAGCAGCTGGCCAACGAGCGCCGCGACCTGTCGCGCCTCATCGAGCAGTTCAAGGCCAACCCGGACGAGGCCGCGCGCGAGCAGGTGATGCAGCAGATCCAACAGCTCAAGTCGCGCATCCAGGAGCTGATGCAGCGCATGGCGGAGCTGCGCAAGGGCATCCGCGACGAGCACCTCAATGCCGAGGCGCTGTCGGAGATGATGCAGCAGGAGGACATGCAGGGCGCCATGGATGAGGTCGAGCGCCTGATGCAGGAGGGCAAGGCGGACGAGGCCCTGGCGAAGCTCCAGGAGCTGGGCATGCAGATGGACGAGATGCTCGAGTCCATGGACAAGTCCCAGGAGGACTTCGGCGCGGAGCAGTACCCGGAGCTGGCGGAGAAGTTCGGCAAGTTCATGGATGACCTGCAGGGCACCATGGACGAGCAGCAGAAGGTCGCCGAGCAGACGCGCGCCCTGCGCGACCAGGCCCGCGGGCAGAACCGCGAGCGGCTCAAGGAGAAGGGCCAGGCCCTCAAGGACGAGCTCAACCGCAAGCTGAAGCAGGTGCAGGAGGACTACCAGAAGCTGGACCCGGGCCGACTCAACAGCCGCGCGGCCCGCCCGCTGGAGGAGGCCCAGTCCGAGCTGCGCAACGTGGAGAACGCGCTCAAGGTGGACGACTTCGACCTGGCCGCGGAGTCCGCCGCGCGCGCCGAGGACGCCGCGCGCCAGCTGTCCAGCATGGGCGAGCAGCAGCGCCAGCTGGATGAGATGTTCGGCAATCCGCCGGAGGTGCGCCAGCAGTCCGCGAAGATGGCGGAGCAGCTCAAGAAGGACGCGCGCGACGTGGCGGACGTGAGCCAGCAGCTGCAGAACCTCTTCCCGCCACCGGGCTCGCAGCTGTCGCAGCAGGAGAAGCAGCAGCTCCAGCAGCTGGGCCAGCGCCAGCAGCAGCTGGAGCAGCGCGCGCAGGGCCTGCGCCAGCAGATGGAGGACATGGAGCAGACGGCGCCGCTGTTCGGAGAAGAGGCCGGCCAGCAGATGGATGAGATTGGCCAGCGCATGGGCGAGGCGTCCCAGCGCATGCAGGGCAAGGACCCGGGCCGCGGTTACGGTGAACAGCAGGCCGCCATGGAAGGCCTCAAGCGCTTCCAGCAGCAGATGCAGCAGAGCCAGCAGGGCCGCAAGGGCGGCCGCGGGCTGCCCATGCCCATGGGCTCCGGCCGCCGCCAGGAGGGCAACGGCCGCAACCCGCAGGACAAGGTGGAGCTGCCGGACGAGGACGCGTTCCAGGCGCCTCGCGAGTTCCGCAAGGACCTGCTGGACGCGATGAAGCAGGGCGCGCCGGAGAAATACCGCGAGCAGGTGAAGCGCTACTACGAGGAGCTGGTGAAGTGAGCCGCCGCACGCACGCGACCATTCCTTGCCTGGGCGTCCTGTGCGCCCTCGTCCTCGCCGTCCCCACGGCCTTCGCGCAGCCGCCCGACGCGGCCCTCAAGGAAGAGGTGAAGCAGCGGCTGGGCAAGGTGGAGCAGTCGCTGGACGACTGGGACGTGGGAAGCGCCCGCCGCGAGCTCGCCGAGGTCGAGAAGCGCGTGCCCTCCGAGCTGGAGCCCCTGAAGTACTTCCAGGGGCGCGTGGCCTTCGAGGAGGGCCAGTACGACGACGCGGTGACGCTGCTGGAAGGCGCCAACATCGAGGACAAGCCGGGCAGCTACCTGCGGCTCGCGAAGGACACGCGCGCCATCGTCAAGGACCACCAGCGCGCGGAGAGCGAGCACTTCATCTTCTTCTACCCGAAGGGCAAGGAGGAGATCCTGGTGCCCTACGCGCTGGAGACGCTGGAGGCCATCCACCGCGCGCTCGCGGAGGACCTGGGCTGGACGCCGCCGGGCAAGGTGCGCGTGGAGGTGGTGAACAACGCGCGCGAGCTGTCCCGCGTCAGCACGCTGACGGAGAAGCAGATCCGCACCACGGGCACCATCGCCATCTGCAAGTTCAACAAGCTGATGGTCACGAGCCCCAAGGCCGTGGCGCAGGGCTACGACTGGCAGGACACGCTGGCGCACGAGTACGTGCACCTGGTCGTCAGCCAGCTGTCCCACAACACCGTGCCCATCTGGCTGCACGAAGGCCTGGCCAAGTTCCTGGAGTCGCGCTGGCGCGGCAAGGGCGGCCTGGCCATGACGCCGTCCACGCAGGCGCTGCTGGGCAAGCGCGTGAAGGAGGACAAGCTCATCCCCTTCGAGAAGATGCACCCCTCCATCGCCATGCTGCCCACGGCGGAGGACGCGGCCACCGCGTTCGCGGAGGTGTTCTACGCCATCGACTACATCCACGGCACCCAGGGCACCGCGGGCCTGCGCACCCTCTTGCAGGAGCTGAAGGCGGGCCAGCCGGACAAGAAGGCGGTGGAGGCGGCGACGGGCATGCCCTTCCCCCTCTTCGAGAAGACCTGGCTGTCCTACGTGAAGAAGCAGCCCTTCCCGCAGGAGCTGGTGCCGCGCGACGACCGCGTGGTGCTCAAGGAGGACGCCAAGGGCGCTCAGAAGGACAGCGAGAAGAAGGGGCGTGAAATCTCCTTCGGCGGCTTCTCCGAGGTGACCGAGGTCCCCGCGCGCAAGTTCGCGCACCTGGGGGAGGTGCTGCGCGAGCGCAACCGCGTGAAGGCCGCGGCGGAGGAGTACGCGCGGGCGCACAAGCTGGTGGGCGACAAGTACGAGTCGGTGTCCAACAAGTTCGCGCTCGCGCTCCTGGAGCTGCGCCGGCTGGATGAAGCGGAGTCCGTGCTGCGCGGCTCGCTGCGCATGCACCCGGGCTCGCCCTCCACCAACGTGCACCTGGGCCGCATCCTGCTGTTCCGAAAGGACTACCCGAAGGCGAAGACGGCATACCTGGAGGCGCTGGCCTCGGATCCGTTCGACCCCGAAATCCACGTGGCCCTCACGCGCATCCACGGCGCGCTGGGAGAGACGGCGCTCGCGTCGCGCACGCGCACGGCCGCCGCCAACCTCACGGGCCTCAAGCCCGACGACGTGGACCGCGCCGCCCAGGCCTTCCTGCGCGCCGAGGACGAGCTGTCGGAGACGAAGAACGTCCCCGCCGGCACGCCCGACGCCCCGAAGCCGGCGCCGGCTCCTGAGCAGAAGGCCGCTCCGAAGCCCGCGAAGTAGCCCTCCTCCCCGGCGGGCAGCCAGCCAGGGCCCTGCCTCTGTTCCCTTCCCTCCCTCCCGGGATGCCTAGCTTTCCGGGCACGAGGAGGACGGGATGGCGTTCCCAGACAGTCGTGCGGTGCTGAACGTCCGCGCCCGGTCCCGGGGTCAGTGGTGCTGTCCACTGGCGCACCGGTCCTTGGGCGCAACGTGAATTGGCACACGTCCTCCTTCCCACCCGCTGGGTCCAGCGTCGCGCCCTGCTCCAACGTGCGCCGCGCGGACCCGGGTGTGTCCGGTCCACCGACTTGTCCCGCCTCACTTCCGAGGCCCTGAAAAGGAGCAGCACCCCATGAAGCGCACCCTGCACGGAGTCACCCTCGCCGCGGTCCTCTTTACCGGCGGTGTCTCACTGGCCCAGACGGCCGCGCCCGCGACGAAGCCCGCTCCCGCCGCCAAGGGCATGGCCGAGTTCAAGGGCTTCATGGCCCCCACGGACCCGAAGGCCTTCCTGGAGCGCCTGCACTACATCAACCAGTCGGAGATCAAGCAGGCCGAGCTCGCGCAGAAGAGCTCGGAGAACCCGGACGTGAAGAGCTACGCGAAGATGATGATCGACTCGCACACGGCCGCGGACAAGCAGGTCATGGACCTGGCGAAGACGCAGAACCTGAAGCTGGCGGAGATGCCCAAGCCCGCCAACGACATGGAGAAGAAGGCCATGGCCGCCGACAAGGCGCACATGGAGAAGCTCCAGACCCTCAAGGGCATGCCGTTCGACTCGTGTTACATGGCCAACCAGGTCGGCGCCCATGACGAGGCCATTGGCAAGGTGATGGCCGCGAAGCAGGGCATGACCTCCGCTCCCGCGGAGATGACCACCCTGCTGACCCAGCTCTCCCAGGAGCTGCCCAAGCACCGCGACATGGCCTACCAGACGCTGGGCAAGCTGGACGACGCCATGGGCGTGGGCGTGGGCGGCGCCGGCATGCAGGGCAGCACCATGGACCACGGCTCCATGAACCACGGCGCCACCACGCCGAGCACCACGCCCCCGAGCGGCTCCATGGGCGGCGCCCCCGGCGGTGCGACGAAGACGAAGTAATGCAGCGACGGTGAAGTGCGGAGCGCCTCCTTTGGAAGTGCATTCACGGGAGGCGCCCTCCGCGTGCATAGTGCCGGGCCATGTCCCGACTGATTGCCCTGGCCTCCTGCGTCTCCGTGCTGCTGCTCACCGGCTGCTCCAACAACGCGGACGCCATCTGCGACTACCGCAAGGAGTGCTTCGACTCCGACCTGGATACCGGCAAGTGCGCCGACAAGATTGGCGCCTGGGAGGATGAGAAGGAGAGCGAGCAGGACGACCGCCGCGAGCGCACCGCGGAGTGCTCGGAGTGCCTCGCTGACCGCACCTGCGCGGAGGTCATCGCCAGCTGCATCGACGACTGCTTCGGCATTCCCTGAAGCCTGCGTGAAACCCTGGGGCCCGAGGCCCCAGGGCTCACTTTCTCCCGCCGGGCTACTTGCGCGTCCAGCGGTCCAGCCAGCCCAGCACCTCGTCGTGCCACTGGATGCTGTTCTGCGGCTTGAGCACCCAGTGGTTCTCGTCCGGGAAGTACAGGAAGCGGGACGGGATGCCGCGGCGCTGGAGCGCGGTGAAGGTGGCGATGCCCTGCGTGTCCACCACGCGGTAGTCCTTGCCGCCGTGGATGACGAGCATGGGCGTCTTCCACTTCGCCACCTGGTTCACCGGGTTGAACTTCTCGTACGACTCCGGCTTCTCCCAGGGCAGCCCCTTGTGCTCCCACTCGGGGAACCACAGCTCCTCGGTGTCGTAGTAGGCGGCGCGCTCGTCGAAGATGCCGTCGTGGTTCACGAGGCACTGGAAGCCGTCCGGCCAGTTGCCGGCGATCCAGTTGATCATGTACCCGCCGTAGCTGCCGCCCAGCGCGCACCGCTTCGTCTTGTGGATGAAGGGGTACTTCTGGAGCGCGGCGTTCAGGCCCTTCTGCAGGTCCTCCAGCGGCTTGCCGCCCCAGTCCCCGGAGATGGAGTCCGTGAAGGCCTGGCCGTAGCCGGTGGAGCCGTGGAAGTCGATCATCACCGCCACGTAGCCGCGGCCCGCGTACACCTGCGGGTTCCACCGGTAATGGAAGTGGTTGCCGAAGCTGCCCTGCGGTCCGCCGTGGATGAGGAAGGCCAGCGGGTACTGGCGCTTCGGGTCGAAGTCCACCGGCTTCACCACGTAGCCGTGCACGGTCTCGTTGTTCCAGCCCGGGAAGTTGAACTGCTCGAAGGCGCCGAACTTCAGGCCCGCGAGCGCGTCCTTGTTCACCTGGGTGAGCTGCCGCGCGCCGGTGCCGTCCGCCTTCACCGCGTACAGGTCCACCGGCGAGTCCAGGTCATCCATCGCGTAGACGACCTGGCCGTCCGCCGCGGGCTGGGCGCCGTCCGCGCTGCCGCCCTGGGTGAGGCTGCGCGCCTTGCCGGTGGCCACGTCCAGGGCGAACACGGTGTTCTGCCCCACGTCGTTGGCGGTGGTGTAGAGCGTGGCGCCGTCCTTGCTCCACGCGAGCGAGCCGGCCGAGCGGTCCCAGTCCTGGGTCAGCACGCGCTCCTGGCCGCCCGGCCACGTGCGCAGGATGACGCGGTAGCGGTCGGCCTCGAAGCCGGGGCGGGACATGGCCACGTACGCGAGCGTCTTGCCGTCCGGGCTGAACACCGGGCTGGTGTCCGTGGCGCGGTTCTTCTCCGTGAGCTTGCGCGGCTTCGTCTTTCCGTCGACGGGCGCGAGGAACAGGTCCAGGTCGGTGGACCACGACTCGGTGGGGCCCACGTCGCGCGCGGCGAAGACGATGCCCTTGCCGTCCGGGGTGAAGGTGAACTCCTCCGCGCCGCCAAAGGGCTTGCTGGGCGCGTCCGCGTCCATGCCCTTCATCACGTCCACGGCCGTGCCGCCGGCCACGGGGACGACGAACAGGTGCGAGCGCGTGCCGTCCTTCCAGGTGTCCCAGTGGCGGGCGAAGAGCTGATCATACGCGCGGCCGGTGGTCTTCTTCTTGGAGGCCTCCGCGGCGCGCTGGGTGTTGCACGCGAGGTCCGCGCAGTCGGGGCGCGCGTCCAGCGCCACCGCCAGCTGCTGGCCGTCACGTGACAGCGCGAAGCTGTTCACATCCAGCGGCAGCTTCGTGACGGGCAGCGGCTCACCGCCGTCCAGGGGCAGGCGCCACACCTGCGAGGAGCCGCCGCGCGACGACAGGAAGAAGAGGCTCTTGCCGTCCGGGGCCCAGACGGGGTCGCTGTCGCTGCTCGGGTCCGAGGTGAGCTGGCGCGGCGCGGAGCCGTCCAGATTGACGAGCCACAGGTCGGTGCGGCCCCGGTTCGCCTCCAGGTCGGTGGAGCGCAGGACGTAGGCGACCTGACGGCCGTCGGGAGAGACGCGCGGGCTGCTGAGCCGGCGCAGCGTGACCAGATCCTGTTGATTGAACGGATGAGGCGCGGGCGCGGGGTTGGCGCCGAGCGCCAGGGCCGCGAGGAGCGACAGGGGCACGGGGAGGTTCCTCCGGAGAGATGGAACCCGGACCGTGCCTTCGGGAGGGCGGACTGTCCACCGATGGATGCGGGCCCCGGTGGAAGGGGTGGAAGGCACTGACGCACGGTGCTAGAGATTCAGCCCATGAGCGCACCCATCGTCGTCCACATCTGGTCCGACTTCGTTTGACCCTGGTGTTACGTCGGCCTCGGTGAGGTCGAGAAGCTGAAGAAGGAATACGACGTCCAGGTGGAGTGGCACCCCTACTTCCTGCGCCCGGAGACGCCTCCGGAAGGGCTGCCGTTGCCCGAGTACGTGCGCCAGGGGATGAAGGACCCCAACAATCCGCTGAAGCTCCGCGCCGCGAAGGCCGGGCTGACGATGGTGCAGCGGGACATCATCCCGTCCACGCGCCGTGCGCATGAGGCGGCGGAGTACGCGCACGCCCAGGGCAGGCTGGAGCCCTTCCAGGCCGCCATCCTGCGGCGCTACTGGAGTGAAGGTCAGGACCTCTGGCAGTGGGACACGCTGCGGGCCGCGGGCGTGGAGGCCGGATTGGATCCGGACGAGCTCCAGCGCGCGGTGGAGGAAGGGCGCTACCGGCAGGTGGTGGAGGAGTCCGTGCGCGAGGCCCAGGAGATGGGCATCCGCGCGGTGCCCACCTTCATCCTGGGTGACCGGCTGGCCATCCAGGGCGCGCACGAGTACCCGTCATTCCAGCGGGCCATGCAGCAGCTGGGCGCGAAGCCGAAGAATCAGCAGGGCTGACGGGAGCTACAGGCCCTTCACCAGGATGAGCAGCCGCGCGAAGGTCTCCGGACCTTCGCCGGCCAGCCCCCTGGCGAAGTCCAGGAACGTGGGCGCCTGCTCCACGTGCTTGGCGACGATCTGGAACGCCTCCACGGCGGCGGCGTCCAGCGCGGCCACGGGCGCTCCGGGAGCCTCCAGCAGCGCCACCACGGCCGGATGCCCGAGCAGCACCCAGCGCACCACGGAGGCGCGCAGCACGAGCAGGAACACGGCGTTCAGGAGGCTCTCTGCCTCGGTGAACGGGTGGCGCAGGACGTGGTTGAGCGCGTGGTGCAGGAAGTACTGGTGCACGCGCTCGCCGTGCAGGGACTCCAGGGTGGAGCGCCGGGCTGCGTGGAGTTCCCACGCCTGGTCTGGAGGCGTGTCCACGCCGCCGTAGGACGCGCGCACGGCGTTCATGAGCGACAGGAAGCGCGGGCTGCTCACGGCGGCTTCGCGTGAACGGAGCACGGCGCCGCAGATGCCGGCCCACGGGCCTCCGGGCAGCTCCAGCGCTTCGAGCTGCGCGCTCAAGGACGCGAGGGTGTCCGGCGAATCGTACTCGCGCAGGATGCGCGCGAGCCGATCTGCATCCGCTGAAGCGAACGCCGTCGTCCCCGGGAAGTAGAAGTCGCCCAGGTCCAGCGCCATGCGGCCCAGCGCGTACAGCCTCGCGGCGAACGGGGCTTCGCGGCGATTCAAGAGCCGCAGCATCGCTTCGCGCACGGTGTCCGCGTGGGCCGTCCACGCGTCGTCTCCCGCCGCCACCTGCCGCGCGACCTGGGGACGCAGGGCGTGTTCCTCGGGCACGTGCTCGCGCACCAGCGCGTCCTCCGCCAGCAGGCACAGGCGCGCCGTCTCCGGACACGCGAGCGACCCGGCCATCTCCACCTGCGTGCCCCAGCGCGTGAGCACTCGCGGGAAGACGGAGCAGCCGTCCGGCAGCACCGCTTCGCCGTAGAGGCGCTGGAGCGAGCACAGCTTCGCTTCATCCAGGAAGGCGCAGTGCCCATCCGCGCGCTTGCCCAGGATGCCCGCCTGCTGGCCCGTGGCGCCGTCCGGGTTCGGCGAAATCAGCGCCGCGACGCGCGCCTCGTCCGGTGTGCCCGCCACCTTCTGGCGCAGCAGGCTCCAGCGCGACTCGCTGATGGGCACCGTCAGCCCCGCGCAGCAGGTGTCCTCGCACGCCTCCGCGATGCAACGGAAGCGCGCCATGTAGCGGGGGGCGGAGGCCGTCATCGCGCCAGTCTACTTGCGGCCCAGCGCCTTCTTCACGAACCCCCAGAAGCGGCCCGCGCGATCCTTGAGGTCCGCGCCCCGGCGCTCCTCGGCGGCGCTCACCGCCTCCTTGCTCACCTGGAGCTGCTTCTGGAGCTCCTCCGGCGAGTAGCGCGTGGCGAGCGTCGCCTTCACTTCCTTGCGCGTCGAGTACTCACGCGCCTCCACGTGCAGCACGCATTCGGAGTCCAGCTTGAGCGTCACCGCCACGCGCACGGAGCCCTTGGGGCCGCGTGGCAGACCTTCCATGCGCACGGTGCCCAGGTACTCGTTGGCGGAGATGTGGTTGTCCTCGCCCTGGAAGACGGACAGCTCCATCCGCTCCTCGTTGTCCTGGGACGTGCTGATGGCGAACGAGCGCTGCGTGGGCAGCGGGCTGTTGCGCTCGATGACGCGCTTGAAGCCGCCGCCGGGCATGGCCACGCCAATGGTCATGGGCAGCACGTCGATGAGCACCACGCTGCTCACCTTGTCCACCGAGCCCGAGTACAGCGCCGCGCCCAGCGCCACGGCCTCGTCCGCGTTGACGCTCGCCTGCGCGTTCTTGCCGAACAGGCCCTTGAGCTTGTCGCGCACCAGCGGCATGCGGCTCATGCCGCCCACCAGGATGATGTCGTCCACCTCCGAGGCCTTCAGCTTGGAGTCCAGGAGCACGTCGCGCACCACGTCGACGGTGCGGTTGAGCAGCGGGTCGCAGATCTTCTCCAGGTCCTGGCGCGACATCGTCACGCGCAGGTCCCGGGGACGGCCCGCGTCGTCCATCATCAACATGGGGATGTGGACTTCGAACGTGCTTCGCTCGGACAGCGCCATCTTCGCGCGCTCGGCGGCGTCGCCCACGCGCGACAGGGCGATGCCGTCCCCGTTGAACGCGATGCCTTCCTTCTCCTGGAAGCGCTCCAGCAGGAAGTCGACGATGAGGTTGTCGAAGTCGATACCGCCCAGGAAGATGTCGCCGCCGGTGCCCAGCACCTCGAAGACGTTCTTCTCGATGCGCAGGATGGTCGCGTCGAAGGTGCCGCCGCCCAGGTCGTAGACGAGCACCTTCTTGTTGAGCTCGCGGTTGAGGCCGTACGCGAGCGCCGCGGACGTGGGCTCGTTGAGGATGCGCTCCACCTTGAGGCCGGCCATCGCGCCCGACTTGCGGACCGCTTCACGCTGGGGCTCGGAGTAGTAGGCCGGCACCGTCACCACGGCGCGCTCCACCTTCTGGTTGAGGTGGGCTTCGGCCATTTCCTTGCACTCGCGCAGGATGATGCCCTGCACCTCTTCCAGCGACAGCACGTCGTTGCCCAGGCGCACGGCGGCGCGGCCGGCGGCGTCGGGGGTGATTTCGTAGTGGAAGCGCTCGCGCACCTGCTTCACCACGGCGCTGTCGTAGGGACGGCCCACCAGGCGCTTCGCGCCGTAGATGGTGTGCGTGGGCCGCAGCACGAGCTGGTTCTTCGCGCGGTGGCTGACGAGCAGCTTGTTCTGCGCGCTCAGCGAGATGACGGACGGGATGGTGTTGTAGCCCTCGCGCGAGCGCAGCACGACGGGCCGGCCGTTGGACAGGAGCGCCACGCAGGAGTTGGTGGTGCCCAGGTCGATGCCGATGACCGGCCCCGTGCCGGCCAGCGTCTGCGGCGGCGTGAGGTAGATGGGGCGCACCTGGCCGTTGGCGTCCAGGGGAGGCGGCGCGGAGGCCACCGGCGCGGCGGCGGGCGCGAGCGTCGCGGGGGCGCTCGGCGCGGCGGGCGCGGGCGGGGCCTGGCGCACGGACGGAGGCAGCACGCTCGGCGGCGGAGGGGCCACGGGCCTCGCGGCGGGACGGCCCGCGGAGGACACGGGCTCGCGCGCGAGTTCCAGCGGCCCGTCGTCGTCGATGGACAGGTCCAGGTCGAACTCGGCGCTGCCGCCGGACGGGCGCTGCGGCGCGGGAGGCTGCTGGGGGACGGCGCGGCCCCAGGACGACGCAGGCTCCTGGGAGAGGTCGGGAGCGCGGCCCGCGGCGGAACCGGGCTCGCGGCCCAGGCCGGGCGCCGCGGGACGGTTGGCGAAGGAGCCGGGCTCCAACGGCAGCTCACCCGGAGCGCGCGCCGAGGGACGTCCCGCCACGGATCCAGGCTCGCGGCCCAGGCCGGGCGCGGCGGCACGGCCTGCCGCGGATCCAGGCTCCAACCCCAGACCCGGCACGGAGGGACGTCCGGCGGCGGATCCGGGCTCACGTCCCAGGCCCGGCGCGGCGGTACGCCCGCCAGAGGAGAGCGGCTCGAGTCCCAGGCCCGGCGCGGAGGGACGACCTCCCGACGAGCGAGGCTCCAGTCCCAGGCCCGGCGCCGCGGGACGACCTCCAGAAGAACGGGGCTCGAGTCCCAGGCCCGGCACTGCGGCACGGCCGGCGGCGGATCCAGGCTCCAGTCCCAGGCCCGGCGCCGCGGGGCGACCTCCAGAAGAGCGCGGTTCAAGCCCCAGGCCCGGCACTGAGGCACGGCCGGCGGCGGATCCAGGCTCACGCCCCAGCCCCGGGGCACGACCCGCCGCGGATCCGGGTTCACGTCCCAGACCCGGCGCGGCGGCGCGACCCGGCGAGGACGCGGGCTCACGCCCCAACGGCCGCTGACGGCCCGGCGAGGACGCGGGTTCGCGCGCCAGCTCCAGCGGGGCGTCATCGTCCAGGGACGACAGGTCGAAGTCGAACTCGGCGCTGCCTCCAGAAGGCTTGGCGGGAGCCACCGGCGGCACGACCGGCATCGCGGCGGGCGGAGGCGGAGGGGCCGCGCGCTGCACGGGCGCGGGAGGCACCGGCGCGGCGCGAGGCGGCGGCGCGGGGGCGACATCCGAGAAATCCAGCTCGAACCCACCCGCGTCGCCCGCGTCCGAAGCCGCGTCGTCCTCCACGGAGAGCCCCACTTCGATGGGCACCTCCTCCAGCGGCTGGCCCATGGCGATGGGCTCATCCATGGCCGGAGCCTCGAACTCGAAGTCGAGCCCCGGCAGCGGCTCGTCGCCTCCCGACAGCACGCCCTGCACGGTGGGCGGAGGCGTTCCCGCGATGAGCTCGTCCAGCGGGATGTCCACGTCGTTCGAGGAGTCCGCCTGCGCCAGCCCCATGTCCTCGTCCGGAGCGCCCAACGAGAACGGCTCGTCCGCGCCGCCCGGCGAGAACGGCTCGTCCGTCGCGGGCGCGGGGGCGGACGGCGCATCCAGGTCGTCGAACAGTGAATCGAGCGCGACGCCGCCCGCGGCCGGTTGCGCGGAACGCGCGGGCGCGGCGGGAGGTGCGACGGCGGTGGGACGCGCGGGGGCGGCGGCGGGCCGGGGCGCGGCCACGGGCGGACGCACCGGCGCGGTCAACGGCGCGATGCCCGGCGCGCTCAACGGTGCGATGCCTGGCGTGGCCAACGGCGCGATGCCCGGCGCCACGACCGGAGCAATGGACGGCAGCGGCGCGGCGGCCGGCACGGCACCGCCACCCGGCTTGCGCTGGAGCATCAGGTCCACGAGCGCGCGGCTCGCGGTATCCAGCTCCTGGAACTGCAACCCCATGCCCGGAGGCCCCGCGGGGTCGTTCACATCGCGCACCCAGCGCACGGTGGCGGTGCCCTGGAGCACACGCACGCCGTTGGCGATCTGCACATCGAAGCGCACGGGCGTGCCCACCGGCTGCGGCGTGCGCGAGCGGATGAACATGCCCCCGGGGCTGATGTTGGTGGCGAACTCCTCGGTGAAGCTCCCCACAGTCTCATGCTTGAGCTTCACCAACAGACCGACCGACTTGCGGTCCGAGGTACGCCGACCTTGATCCATGGTTCAGCACTGTCGCGTCCGGGGGCCATTCCCTCAAGGGGGTTCTGGCCCCCTGCCCGTCCGGCCGGTGCCCGTTCGAGACCTCCAGGTGCGCATCTGACTTACCTGTATGTCCCCGCTATCCTGGGACTTCGTTTCCCTCAGGAAGAGATCCGGGTCCACCGGACGGGAGTCCCCGATGAACGCGGTTCCCCATTTCGCCCCGGTTCCCCTGCATGCGCGGTGGTTGGTGGACCGACGGCACGACCTGCTCTCCACGGTCGGGGGACTGGGCGCGAGCCTGGCGCTGATGGCGTTGCATGTGCTGGGCGGCGTGAGCGGGCCGCCGCTGTGGTGGGCGTGGGTGTTGCTGCTGGACGGGCCGCACCTGTTCGCGACGGTGTCGCGCACGTACCTGGACGCTCGGGAGCGGAAGGCGCGAGCCCGGCTGCTCTGGGGCAGCCTGGCGTGGTTCGCGGCGGGGCCGGCGGTGTTCGCGGCGTCGGTGCTGTCCGGGCAGCGTTGGCCGTTCGCGGTGTTCGTGACGCTGGCGGCGCTGTGGGCGTACTGGCACGTGGTGCGGCAGCACTACGGCATCATGGTGCTCTACCAGCGCAAGGCCGGAGAGCGGGACGCGTGGGACCGGCGGCTGGACAGCGTGACCCTGTACGTGGGGCTGCTCGCGCCGTTCGTGGCGTTCGCGCTGACACATCCGGGGGCGCGGCGCCGGTTGGGGCTGATGGCGGAGCCGACCTGGGAGGTCGGGGTGGCGCACGCGTGCTTCGCGGTGGTGCTCGCGGTGGTGGGGGGGCTGGCGGCGAGGCAGGTGTGGCGGTGGCGCCGGGGGCTGGGGGTGAACGGGCCCAAGTTGTTGATGCTGGGCGCGGCGCTGGGGCTGACGTCGCTGGTGTTCTGGCCGCCGGTGTCGCGGCGGATGGACTTCCTGATGTTCACCGTGGCGGTGACGGCGTTCCACAACGTGCAGTACCACGGCATCGTCTGGTTCTTTCACCGCAACCGCTACCACGCGCAAGGCGTGGACCGGACGGCGTTCGGTTGGGCGCCGAAGGTGAGCCAGCGCTTCATCATCTACGCGCTCTGCGGACTCGCGTTCACGCTGGTGTACCGGACGCTGGGCTGCGGAATGGGCGTGCACCCGGGCTGCGGCGCATTCGACGCGAAGGTGGCGATGGGAGGCAGCGGGCTCACGCTCAGGGAGCTGATGGAAGGCTTCATCTGGGGCTTCGCGCTGCACCACTACTTCCTGGACCAGTACATCTGGCGCGTGCGCAAGGACGCAGGGCTGAACCAGGATCTCAAGCTGAACACCGCTGCGGCGGTCTGACGCCCGGACCCAAGGGCGTGTCGGACCTGTGCCTATCATCCGCACACCATGGCCAGCAAACATCGACGGCGGACACCTCCTCGTCCCGCGACCGCGCGTCGCGCCGCCGTATCACCGCCCACGTGGCCCCTTCCCATGCAGCGCATCCCGCTCAGCGAAGCGCGCAGCCATCTCAGCGCGCTCGTGCAGCAGGCGGCCACCCAGCGGCATGTCACCGCCATCACGGTGCATGATGAGCTGAAGGCGTTCCTCATCGCACCCTCGCGATTGGAGGCCCTGCTGGAAGCGGAGCGCAAGGTGCGTCCCGCCCGGAAGCGGAAGTCGAAGCTTCGCGGCTCCCTGCGCATTGTCGGTGACCTGGAGGCTCCCGATGAGAGCCCCAGTCAGCGGCTCCAGCGCTCGGCCCTGACCTCCGCGGAGGTGCTGGAGCGTGAGTGAAGGCTACGTGCTCGACACGAATGCCCTTCTCTTCTACGCGGGTGACCAGTTCCAGAAGCTCGGGCCCACGGCGAAGCGCGCGTTCTCCGCCTTCGAGCACCGGCGCGGCTATCTGGTGGTCCCCGCGCCCGTCGTGCTGGAGGCGTGGTTGCTTGCCCAGGGCGGGAAGCTGCGTTTCCCCACGACACTGGACGCCTGGTGGGCGGACATCGACTGTCCGGAGCTGGTCCACGACCCCATGAGCGAAGCGGATGTCCGAGAGGCCGCCCGGCTCGACTGGGAACATCGGGACCACTTCGACCGGCTCATCGTGGCGGCGGCCCGCAGACTCGGACTGCCGCTCCTCACCCGCGACCGCGCCATCTCCGACTGGGCGCAGGACACCGGAGGCATCGAGGTCGCGTGGTAACAGGGTTCACGACGCCAGCTCGGGCGGCGCACGGAGCGCCCGGGTGAGCGCTTCGTTCAGCTCGCGCTTGAAGCTCGTGGTCATCCAGGCGTTCGGGATGGCATCGAAGCCGTGGATGGCCCCGGGGTAGACATGCAGCTCCACCGGGACTCCCGCTCGGGAGAGGCGGCGGGCGTAGTCCATGGACTCGTCGAAGAAGACGTCGAGCGAGCCCACGGCGATGAACGCGGGAGGCAGGCGCGAGACGTCCTGCCCGAGCGAGGCCGAGAAGTGCCCGGCGCGGGAGTCAGTCGGAAGGTAGTCCCCGCGCAGGGACTCCCAGCCGAAGCGGGTGTGCGAGCGCGTCCACGAGAACTCGCCCGTCGTCGGGTTGGGGTCCACTTCCATGTCCGTCCCCGTGCGGGCATCGAGCATGGGGTAGATGAGAATCTGCGCCGCGGGCCGTGGCCCGTTGTCATCGCGGGTGAGCTGCGCCAGCGAGGCGGCCAGCCCGCCACCCGCGCTCTGCCCCATGAGGACGATTCGCGACGGGTCGACGCCGAGTGACGCGGCATTCGCGTGGACCCAGCGCAGCGCCGCGTAGACGTCGTCGATGGGACCCGGGAACGGCACCTCCGGCGCGAGGCGGTAATCGACCGAGACGACGACGGCGTCGTGCGCGAGGGCGAGCTCAGCGTCGAAGCCCTCGCCCATGGAGGCGCTGCCCATCACCATGCCGCCGCCGTGAATGAACAGCACGGCAGGCCGTGTCGTGTCCTGGCCCGGCGGAGTCTGGATGATGAGCCGGACGTCGGGCGCTCCGTTCCGCCCGGGGATGCGCACCTCGCTGCGGAGCGCGGTGCTTCGCGGGGCGATGGACGAAATCATCTGGTCCATGAACACGCGGCCGTCCGCGAGGTTCTCGCGGGAGAGCCCCGGGAGGAACGCGTGGGCGATGAGTGGGAGGAGGGACGGATCGACGAGATGACGCGTGGACATGGGTGACTCCTGGAATGCGGCGGGGTGTGAGGTTGGAAGGGGACGTGGACTTCAGGGCGAGGGGACCGCGCGGATGACAACCTTGCCGATGACGCCCCCGCACTCGGACCGCTCGAACGCGGCTTGAGCGTCGGACAGCTCGAACACCTCCGTGGGCGGAGGGAGGAACTCCCCGGCCTGGAGCTTCCCCACGAGCTCCGCGAGGTCCTTCGCGGAAGGCTTGGTGACGAGCACCAGCTGCTTCTGGCGACGGAACGGATTGAGCAGGGCGGAGGCCAGGAGCGACGCGGGGGACGGCTCGAACCCCACGTGCCTGCCGCGCGGCGTGAGGAGGCCACGCGCCTCGGCGAAGGACAGCTTCGTGCTCAGGTCGAAGACCACGTCGAAGCGCTCGCCGAGCATCGAGAGCGGCCGGGCGCGATAGTCGTGCACCACTTCGGCGCCGTACTGCCGTGCCGTGTCCAGACCGGCGGCGGAGGTGACGGCGGTGACGTGCGCGCCACGCGACCGGGCCAACTGGATCAACATGAGCCCCACACCGCCCGTCGCGCCGTTGACGAGCACGCGCTCGCCGGAAGCGACGCGCGCGACATCACGCACTGCCTGCAACGCCGCGAGCCCCACCATCGAAGCCGCCGCGGCCCCGACGTCATCGAGCCCTGGCGGAATCCTGGCAACGGACGTCGCCGCGACCGTGATGAGCTCGGCGAGCGTTCCCTCTCGCATGCTTCCGGGGAAGCCAAACACGCGGTCTCCGACCGAGAAACCGTCGACGCCCGCACCCACCGCCTCGACGACACCGGCGAAGTCCGAGCCAGGCGACTTCGGGAAGCGAGCACCGCTGAGCAACTTCAGCTCGCCACGCCGGATCTTCCCATCGATGGGATTCACCGAGACGGCGCGGACGCGGATGAGGAGGTGGTGGTCGCGGACGCGGGGCGCCGGCTGCTGGGTGTGCTGCAGGAGTTCGGGACCGCCGAAGCGGCTGTAGGTGAGTGCGTTCATGGCCCTCAAGCTACGGGGCGGCATGATTTCGCGGAACTTGATGGTGGGAAGGCCTATTGTTCATGTCGTGAAACTCTCGGCCTTCGACCTGAACCACGTGCGCGCGCTCCATCACCTGCTGGAGGAAGCTCACGTCACGCGCGCGGCAAGGAAGCTGGGAATCACGCCCGCGGCGGCGAGCAATGCGCTGCACCGGCTGCGCGTCGACTTCGACGACCCACTCCTGGTCCGCAATGGGAGGTCGCTCGTGCGAACGCAGCGGGCCGAGGCGCTTCGCGCGCCCGCCAGGGAGGTGATGCTGGCGGCCGGGCGGTTGTTCGACCAGGGGCGTCCCTTCGACCCGGCGACCGCGACCTGGGACATCTACGTGACGACATCGGACCGCGTCGCGGAGCTGCTCCTGCCGACGCTCGACCGTCTCCTCGCGGCGCGTGCTCCCGGAGCCCTGCTCACGCTGCGGACCCAGACGCCGGACCTGGGGGCGTTCCTGCGTGAGCACGGCGGGATCGCCATCGTCCCGGACATCGCGAAGGAGCGGGACCTGCGCTCGCAGCGCCTGTTCGTCGACGACTTCGTCTGCGTCATGCGCGGGGCGCATCCCCTCGCCACCGGGCGCATGTCCCTGAAGCGGTTCACCGAGTGGGAGCACGTCCTGGTGGCCCCACTCGGGCAGTCGCGCCGCGGCGGCATCGACGTGCTCTTGGAGAAGGAGGGGTTCTCGCGTCGCGTGACACGCGTGGTGACCACGTTCTCCCTGGCACTGCCGCTCGTTCTAGGCTCGGACCGGCTCGTCGTCCTTCCGCGCAGCTTCGCCACCGCGCACGCGAAGACACTCGGGCTCGCGCTTCGGCCTCTGCCTGTCCCGATGCTTCCCATTGAGATGCTCCTGGCCTGGCATCTTGGGAACGAAGGTGACCCGAAGCACGCCTGGGTCCGCGGACTCGTACAGGACGCAGTACGAGCCGCGGGCCTGGAGACTGCGTAGCCTCAGGTTCAGGGCGTCACGAGCCGCAGGAACGCATCCTGGTTCCAGGTGCTGCCCGCGCCGTCGCGCTGCCAGCCGGACACGACCAGCCCGGACTCCGGCGCCGCCACCAGCGTGGTCGTCGCCAGCGAGCACGTGCCGCTCTCGCACGCCTCGGGTGCCAGCGACTTCGTGCCCAGCAGCGCGCCGTCCGCCGCGTAGCGCGTGACGGTGTTGCCGCACGCCGTGGCCACAGGGCCCGAGGGCTCCACCGCCGCCACCGTGCCCACCGACGTCGCGCCGCACGTGGGCTGCTTCACCCAGCGCTCCTGCCCGTCCGCCGTCGCCGTCAGCACGAAAGGCCCACCCTCATCCAGCGCCACGCCGTTCCACACCAGCAGGCCCACCGCTTCGCCCGCCACCGCCACCGTGCCGTCCGCGCCCACCGACACGGAGCCCACGCGGCCGTTCACTCCCGGCACCTCGCGGCCCCACGCCAGCGCTCCGTCCGCGCCGAACGCCAGCACCACGAAGCCGCCCGTGCCCTGCGCGTCGAACGTGCGCCCGTCCACCGTCACCGGGCCCACCAGCCGTCCGGCCACCACCGACGTGCCCGTCCCCGACAGCGCCACCGCCGACAGCAGCGTGCCCTCCTTCGCGCCGTCGAACGTCTTCGTCCAGCTCGCCGTGCCGTCCGCCGCGTAGCGCACCAGTTGGGGCGTGTGGGCCTCCGTCGTCCACTCCTCACCCAGGGCCACGACTCCGCCCGCCGCGTCCGCCGCCACCGCGTAGACCTTCTGGCCCACGCGGCGCTGCCACTCGGGCTCGCCGGCCTGCGTGAACTTCACCAGGAAGCCGTCCTGCGCCTCGCCCAGCCCGAAGTCCGCCGAGTACAGGAACGCGTTGCCGGACAGGAACACCGCGCCGTCACTTCCCGTGGAGCCCGCCACGCGAAGGTCCGACAGGCGGTTGCGCTCGAACTCCTTCGCCCACTGCTTCGTCCCGTCCGCCGAATAGCGGGACAGCGTCAGCACCAGCCGCTCCCCGTCCACCTGCTCGCGGTCCTCATCCGAGCGCGGCGTGCCGGACGTCACCCACAGCACATCTCCACCCCGCCCCACCGCCAGGCCGGCGCCCGTGTCGTCCTGCGGGCCGCCCTGCGTGAGCGACCAGGGGCTCACCGCCGGGGCCGCGGGCGCGGGCGTCTCCGCGGAGGGCGCCTGCGTGGGTGCCTGGGTCCCAGGCGAGGGAGCAGCCGTCTCCGGGGCCGGTGCGGGCACGCGCCCCTGGGCTTCCGTACCGCCAGTCACATCCCCAGCTTCGTCCGTCGGAGCACCACCACCACATGCAGTGCTTCCCAGCCCGAGGAGTCCCGCGCCCAGAAGTGCCCACCCGCCCCAGATGACTCGCCGTGCTGAACGCATGCCGTGCTCCCATGCCTGCCCTGCTCCATCGCAGGTGCCTTGGGAACGTAAGCAGTGTGTCCACGGTCCGGCATTCCCCCCCGTCCAGGGGGTATCGAAACAGGCCGGGGGGCAGGCACGGGGTCAGGCGCGGGGCCGGGCGGACCCGTAGCCATTCCCAGAGGAATACCGGCCCCCTGGAACGGTTGGCACCCCACGCTCGGGGCCCCAGGGCGACGGAAACCGTTGGTCCGCCCCCGCCGCGCCGATTAAGAGAACCCTTCCATGGAAAGCGCCGCCCCCGCCCCTCTTCCCCCGTCCGACGCCACCCCCGAGGACCTGCGCGCCGTCGAGGAGCTTGCCCAGGCCCGCAACGCCATCGTCGAGCAGATTGAAAAGCGCGTCGTCGGCCAGCGGGACGTGGTGGAGCACCTGCTGATTTCGCTCTTCAGCCGCGGCCACTGCCTCTTCGTGGGCGTGCCGGGCCTGGCGAAGACGCTGCTCATCTCCACGCTGGCGGACGTGCTCAACCTGTCCTTCAACCGCATCCAGTTCACGCCGGACCTGATGCCGTCGGACATCACCGGCACGGACATCCTGGAAGAGGACAAGACCACCGGCCGCCGCTCCTTCCGCTTCATGCAGGGCCCGCTGTTCGCGAACATCATCCTCGCGGACGAGGTGAACCGCACGCCGCCCAAGACGCAGGCCGCGCTCCTCCAGGCCATGCAGGAGTACCGCGTCACCGCCGGTGGCCGCACGTACCCGCTGGAGCTGCCCTTCCTCGTCTTCGCGACGCAGAACCCCATCGAGCAGGAGGGCACCTATCCCCTCCCCGAAGCGCAGCTGGACCGCTTCATGTTCCTGGTGGACGTGGGCTACCCCACCGCCGAGGAGGAGGTGCAGATCGTCAAGAGCACCACCGCCGGCGCGCCGCCGAAGCTGGAGAAGATCCTCTCCCCCGAGCGCATCCTCGCCCTCCAGGAGCTGGTGCGCCGCGTGCCGGTGCCGGACCACGTGGTGCGCTTCGCGGTGGATCTGGTGCGCCACACGCGTCCCAAGGAAGCGGGCGTGCCGGACTTCGTGGCGAAGAACGTGTCCTGGGGCGCGGGTCCGCGTGCGAGCCAGTACCTGGTGCTCGCGGCCAAGGCGCGCGCCATCCTCAACGGCCGCTTCGTGGCCACGGTGGAGGACGTGCGCGCGCTGGCGAGGCCCGTGCTGCGCCACCGCGTGCTGCCCAACTTCACCGCGGAGAGCGACGGCATCACGTCCGTGAAGCTCATCGACCAGCTCCTCACGGTGGTGAAGGGCTAGGCGCATCCACCCCATGGCGCTGCTCGACGCCCAGACGCTGTCCCGCCTCCAGGGCGTGAAGCTGCGCGCCCGCGCCGTGATGGAGGGCGTGCTGTCCGGCCTCCACAAGAGCCCCCATCAGGGCCAGAGCGTGGAGTTCGCCGAGCACAAGGAGTACGCCCCCGGCGACGAGCTGCGCCACCTGGACTGGAAGGCCTACGGCAAGTTCGACAAGTACTACGTCAAGCGCTTCGAGCATGAGACGAACCTGCGCTCGGTGATGGTCGTGGATGCGTCCGCGTCCATGGGCTACCAGAGCGGCGCGATGTCCAAGCTGGAGGTGGCCAAGACGCTCGCGGGCGCGCTCTGCTACCTGCTCGTACGCCAGCAGGACGCGGCGGGCCTGGCCGTCATGGTGGGCGGCGCGTTCAAGGACGTGCCGCCCCGCGCCTCCGCCGGACACCTCAACGTGCTGCTGGACACGCTGGAGCACACGAAAGCCCAAGGCCCCACGGACCTGGGCAGCGCGGCGGATCATCTGGCCGAGGTGCTGCCACGGCGCTCCACGGTCATCGTGCTGTCGGACCTGCTGGATGAACGGCAGGAGGCGCTCAAGCGCATCCTGGCCCTGCGGCAGCGCAAGAACGACGTAGCGGTGTTCCACCTGGTGGATCCGGCGGAGCTGACGTTCCCCTTCGACGACCCCACGCTCTTCCTGGACATGGAGGGCGAGGGCCGCATCGAGGTGAACCCGCGCGAAATCAAGCAGAGCTACCTGGAGGAGTTCGGCGCGTTCCTCGCGGACGTGAAGGCGAAGTGCGCCGAAGCCGACGTGGACTACGAGTTGGTGCGGACGGACGAGCGGCTGGATGAGGTGCTGCTGCGCTTCCTGGGACGCCGAGGGAGGCGCCGGTGACGTTCGGCAATCCGTGGTTCCTCCTGGGCGCGCTGGGTGCGCTCATCCCCGTGCTGGTGCACCTGTTCGACCGGCGCCGGCCGAGGGCGCATCCGTTCGGACCGCTCGCGTTCGTGCTGCGCAGCCAGAAGCGCACGGCGAGCCGGCTCAAGCTGAAGCGGCTGCTGCTGTACGCGCTGCGCACGCTCATCCTGCTGGCGATTCCCATCGCGCTGGCGCGGCCGGAGTTCACCCGCGACGCGCAGGCGGCCACGGTGACGCGCGGCCCGGCGGCCACGGCGGTCATCCTGGATGCGTCGCTGTCCATGCGCTGGTCGGACGGCACGTCCAACTTCGAGAAGGGCCGCGACGAGGCGCGCGACGCGCTCAAGGACCTGCTGCCGGAGGAGCCCGCGACGGTGATGGTGTGCACGGCGTCGCCGGAAGCGCCCCCGCCGCCGGGCTTCGACCGGGCACGGCTGCGCGCACTGGTGGACGAGGCGAAGCCCACCTACGGCACGGCGGACCTTTCGCGCTGCCTGGACATGGCCGCCCGGTCGCTGGAGGAGAACCCGATGCCGGGCAAGCGCCTGGTGGTGGTCTCCGACATGACGGGCTCTGGCTTCCGGCTGGAAGCGCCGCCGCCCACGGTGAAGGGGCCCACGGGCGCCATGGTGAAGCCAGAGGTCGTGCTGCGCGACGTGGCGTCCGGACGCGAGGTGTTGGACAACCACGCGCTGGTGGACCTGCGGGTGGAGCCCGCGCTGCAGGCGGGACCGCGCGCGTACCAGTTCACGTTCACGGTGCGGAACTTTGGCGCGACGCCGGCCAAGGACCTGGAGGCCGCGGTGCGTGTGGGCGAGTCCACGCTGGCCAAGGGCTTCGTGGACGTGCCCGCGGGCGGCACGACGCAGAAGACGCTGACGGTGCGCTTCCCGCAGGGCGGCACGGTGGTGGGACAGGTGACGCTCGCGCAGGACGCCCTGGCGGAGGATGACCGGCGGGCCTTCGTGCTGCCGGTGCCGCGCGGGCTGAAGGCGCTGGTGGTGAACGGCTCGCCGCACGCGACGCGCTACCGGGACGAGGCCTTCTTCGTGGACGCGGCGCTCACGTCGCCGGGCTCGCCGGTGGACGTGGCGGTGCGCGACGCGGAGGTGGGGCTGCGCGAGGACTTCAGCGCGTACGACCTGGTGCTGCTGCTCAACACCCCGGCGCCGTCCGAGGAGGAAGCGCGGAAGCTGGCGGCCTTCGTGGAGAACGGCGGCGGCCTCTTCGTGAGCGTGGGCGACCACGTGAACCCGGAGGCGTACAACTCACGGCTGGGCACGCTCCTGCCGCGCCCCCTGCGCCTGGTGCGCACGAGCGCCGAGCGCGAGGACCCGGACGCGGAGACGAAGACGGCGAAGCTGGCGCAGGTGAAGGTGGACCATCCGCTGTTCGCGCCCTTCACGGGCCGCGCGGAGGAGGGGCTCATCGGGGCGCGCTTCTACAAGTACATGCTGCTGGAGGCGGACAGCCCGTCCGCGCCGGGCACCAGCCAGGTGCTGGCCACGTACGAGGACGGAGCGCCGGCGGTGGCGGTGGCTCGCCGGGGCAAGGGCCGCGTGGCGCTGTTCACCAGCACGGTGGACCGCGACTGGAGCGACTTCGCCATCCGCACGAGCTTCCTGCCGCTGATGCAGCGCTTCGCCGCGTACCTCACGGGCTCGCTGGAGGAGCGCGAGGAGGTGCGCGTGCGCGTGGGCGAGACGGTGACACTGCGCCCGGAGGGCACGCAGAAGGTGGCGGGCGTGCGCGCGCCGGACGGCACCGAGCTTCCGGTGAAGGCACAGCCGGACGGTTCGTTCGTGGCGGGCCCCACGGTGGAGCCGGGCGTGCACGCGGTGCTGGGCGCGGACGGAAAGCCCGTGGCCGCGCTGGACTTCGCCGCCACGCTGGACCCGGCGGAGAGCGACCTGACCCGCGTGCCGCCGGACACGCTGACGGCCTATTTCGGCGAGGACACGGTGAAGGCCTCCACGGGGGACGCGGACAAGCCCGCGGTGCCGCTGTGGACGTGGCTCATCCTGGCCGCGTGCCTGGCGTTCTTCTTCGAAGGCACCCTGCTCCGAAAGTAGCCCTGGCCGCTCCGCGCTTCTCCAAAACCTGTCCGACTGTCGGACAGGTTTCCGCCGCCCGGCTGCGGCGGGAGCCATCCCAGCCACGGTCCTCCAGAGCTGTCCGACTGTCCGACAGGTTTCCGCCACTCGGCTGGGCCCGAGCCCCTTCCCGGCCACGGTCCTCCAGAGCTGTCCGACTGTCCGACAGGTTTCCGCCGCCCGGCTGGGCCGGGGCCCCTGCCCCCTGCCGGCCTCGGTCGTCAGAACCTGTCCGACTGTCGGACAGGTTTGTACGGGGCTCCGCTGGCGGTGGGCCCAGCCCGGAAGCTTGAGGACCGGCCAGGTCCGTGCCCTGACAGGCAGCCGACGCTCGGCATGCGCGCGCAGTGCCCCATGGGCGGCGGGCTCTGCCACACTGCGCGGCCGTGAGCCCTGCTTCCGCCCTCTATCGCGACTGTGCCCGCCTCTTCATGGTGGGCTTCCCTGGCACCCGCATCGACGCCGACCTCGCGGCGCTGATGGACGACGGCATCTACGGCGCCATCCTCTTCAAGCGCAACGTGGGCACCGCGGCGGAGACCGCGGCGCTGTGCCGTGACATCAAGACGCGCGCGGGCCGGCCCTTCATCCTCTCCGTGGACCAGGAGGGCGGCCGGGTGGCGCGCCTTCGCGGTGAGCCCTTCACCGCCCTGCCTCCCATGCGCGAGCTGGGACAGCGCGGCGACGAAGCCCTGGCCGAGCGCGTGGGCCGGCTGCTCGCGCACGAGCTGCGCGCCGTGGGCTTCGATTGGGACTTCGCGCCCGTGCTCGACGTGGACACCAACCCGGCCAACCCCGTGATTGGCGACCGCAGCTTCAGCCGCGACCCGGTGGAGGTGGGCCGGCTGGGCGTGGCGCTCGCGAAGGGACTGGAGGCCGGCGGCGTGGCGTCCTGCGGAAAGCACTTCCCCGGTCACGGCGACACGACGACGGACAGCCACCTCACCCTGCCGAAGCTGCCGCACGACCTGGAGCGCCTGCGCCGCGTGGAGCTGGTGCCGTTCCAGGCCTTCGCGAAGGCGGGGCTCGCGTCGCTGATGACCGCGCACGTGCTGTTCGACGCGCTGGAGCAGGGCGTCCCGGCCACCATGAGCCACCGCGCGCTGCACGACCTGCTGCGCAAGGAGCTGGGCTTCGACGGCGTGCTCGTCTCCGACGACCTGGAGATGAAGGCCATCGCGGACCACTACTCCGTGGCGGAGGCCGCGGTGCAGGGCACGCTCGCGGGCGTGGACCTGTTCCTCGTGTGCCACAAGGCGGACGTGCAGCGCACCGCCATCGAAGCGCTGGTGAAGGCGGTGGAGTCCGGCCGCGTCCCGCGCGAGCGCATCACCGAAGCGCACCGGCGCCTGGACGCGCTCGCCGCCCGCTTCGCGCACCCCGCCGAGGACCGGCTCGCCACGCTGGGCGACGCGGAGCACCGCTCGCTGGCCGAGGGCCTTGCCAGTGCCTTCACCGGCAAGGACCCCACGGAGGTCATGCTCGCGTCGCGTTAGTGGGTGGAGTGCCTGGAGCCCAGCTCGGAGCCCTGCCCCATGGGTCCCTGGAAGCGGTCCGCCCCGCCCCGGTCCCCGGGCACCGGCTCCTGGGGCGTGGTGAAGCCAGGCGCGCCAATCTGGTTCTGCTGCCCCTGGTGGGCTCCGCGCGCCTCCGCCTCCGGCTTCAGCGGTAACCCCTTCGCGTCGGTGAGCGTGGTCGCGCCCGAGCCCCCCGTTCCCGGCGGCGCGGGCTGCTGCGTGTTGGCGACGCCCTCGTAGGCGCCACCCGTGCGCGGCATCGTGGGCTTGTCGCGGTTGCAGCCGGGGCCCACCAGCGCGGCGGTCGCGGCGCACACCGCCACCAGCGTCCAGTGATGAAGTCTCTTTGAGTGCATGGCCTGCTCCCTCCAGAAGCCGTCATGGCCTCGACAGCAAGGAGTGGCCACCCCAGCGCCCGGCCGGGAGTGGCGGGGCCGGAGTCCGGACGCCCGCTGGCACGCTGGCCGGCGGGCATCCCTGGACCGCGGTCCGACTACCGGTTCTGCAGGTAGACGGGCGGGCTGACGTAGGTGTACGGCTCCTCGAAGCCGCGCGTGCCCTCGTTCGCGGTGGAGACGTTCCAGCCGCCCAGCCCTTCGGCCGCGGGCGAATAGGTCGCCCCGCCGAGCAGGCCGTAGCGGTGCGCCATCATGCCGCCCGCGTCGTCCCACTTGGAGTTGTTGGACTTGCCCGCCTTGGCCGGCGTGCGCGGGTCGATGCTGGAGCCGATCTTCTCGATGGTGGAGTTGTAGCCCCGGTCCACCGTCAGCACGTGGGGAGGCAGCTTCGCGGCCGCGTCACCGTGGTGCGCGTCAGCGGGGTTCTCATGCCCCTGCTGCTCGGCCACGTTGTAGACGGCCTCCGGCTGCGTCCCACGCTGCGCGAAGGCATTGCCCCGCGACTCGTCCGGCTGCCTGCCGCCCGTCTCAGGCAGCCCGCCACAGGCCGTGCCCAAGAGCACGCCCGCCGCCAGCGCCGCCGCCCCCATCCACCGCTGAATGCCTCGCTCGCGCATGTTCATCGTCTCCGCCATCCCCGAGGAATGGTCATGCCGTTCTCGCCCACCACCGGGCATCCACCCGAGGGCAGGCCCTGCCGGCCGCCCGCTGTCCGGCCCGAGGGCCGACAGGGCATCATCGTGAACGGCCAGCCCCGCCCGGGGAGAGAGGAGCCAGCCACGGGCGCAGGCATACACGGTCCCGGCCTCCCTGTCCCGCCAGGAGTGCACCAGCCGCCCGCCCCGCTTCAGGCGCGAGCGCCCTTCTTGGCCGCGCCCTTCGCCGCCGGAGCCTTCTTCGCCGCCGGTTTCTTGACAGCCGCCGGCTTCGCCTCCGCCGCGGAGGCCTTCTTCGCGGCCGGAGCCTTCGCCGGAACCTTCTTCGGGGCCGGAGCCGCTTCGGAGGACGCACCGCCCTGGAGCGTGGACAGGACCTCCGCGACGTGGCCGGCCACCTTCACCTTGGGCCACACGCGGACGACCTTCGCGTCCGGGCCAATGAGGAAGGTCGCGCGGATGAGGCCCATGAACTTGCGGCCATAGAGGGACTTCTCTCCCCACACGCCGTACGCGTCCGCCAACGCGTGGTCCGGGTCTGCCAGGAGCGAGAACGGCAGCCCCTGTTTCGTGGCGAACTTCTGGTGGGACGCGACGCTGTCCGGCGACACGCCCAGCACCACCGCGCCGGCCTTCACCAGCGCGGAGTGCTCATCGCGAAAGTCGCACGCCTCCGTGGTGCAGCCGGGGGTCGCGTCCTTCGGATAGAAGTAGAGGACGACGTGCCGCCCCTTGAACTGCGAGAGGGAGACGGTGGCGCCGCTCTGGTCGGGGAGCGAGAAGCCGGGGGCCTTGTCACCTGCTTGGGGCATGGGCATGCGTCGGCTCCATACCCAGACCCCGGAGGCTTCTCAACTCCGCGCGTGCGCCAGGGACTTCAGCGCGCGCCCTCGCCCGGCGGATGGACCTCTTCGCCCGGCGGGTGGTCGTGGGCCTCCAGCTTGACCAGGTCCGCCTGGCAGCTCTCCAGCACCTTGCGCAGCATGTTGCGCGTCGCGTCCGTGTGAGCCTCGCCCATCTTCTTCGCGAGCGATTCACACGCGGCGCGCTTGGCCTCCACGTCGCTGGCCCCGCGCCCCGTCGCACCGGGCCGGGCCAGGGGACGCGGCGGGATCTTCTCCTGCGCGGCCTTCAGCGCGGTCAGTCGCTTGTCGGCCTCCGGGCGGACCTTGGAGTCCTTGGGGACGGCCTCGAACTGGGCGGCGACCTCCGCCCACGCCGGGTCCTGGGCGGGGAGCTTCTGGTTGATCAGCTCCTGGTAGCGCTCCTCGGCCTTCTTCAGCTGCTCCGGACCGGGGTCGGTGGAGCAGCCCGACAGTGCGAGCAGACCCGCGAGCAGCAACGCGGCGGAAGTTCGGGGATGGGCAATGCGCATGGTGTGGGACGTCCTCCTGCTGGCCACAGGGTTAAACCACGGCTAGGGTGCGCCGTCGTGGCTCCCATCCTGCTCGCCTTCCTGCTCGGCCTGTCCCAAGGCCTGCTCCATGCCCTGGGGCCGGACCACTGCGCCGCCATGGCCACGCTCGGCACCCTGGGCGGCGGCCGTCGCCGCGTCGCCATCATGACGGCGCTGCGCTTCGCTTTGGGCCACGCGGCCATGCTGGGCGGCATCGCCGCGGTGTGCCTCGTCGCCGGCGTGGGCCTGTCGGAGACCTTCGAGCGGTGGGCGGAGGTGTTCGGCGGCGCGGTGCTGGTGGCGCTGGCCGTCACCGCCCTGCTCTTCCCGCACAGCCTGGACCACGGCCACCCGCACCTGCCCGGTCACGACCGCGAGCCGCACGAGCACGTGCACACCGTGAGCACCGCCGCCGGCGCCTTCATGGCGGTGAGTGGCGTGCGGTCGCTGCTCATCGCGCTGCCCCCGCTGCTGGTGGGCGGCAGCATGAGCCTGTCCGCGTGGACGTACCTGCCCGGCTTCGCGCTGGGCATCCTCATCGGCATGGGCGCGGTGGGCCTGCTGTTCGCGGAAGGCCTGTCGCGCGCCAACGCGCGCCTCAACCTGTGGATCCAGCGCGGCGTGGCGCTGGGCTCCGGCGCGCTGGGCCTGTTCTGGATCGGCTCGCGGCTCGTCTGAAGAAGCACCGCGGGCTTGGGAAGCACCCCAGGCCCGCTTCGAGGCACCGCCAGGCGCTTACGAGCGCTTGTCCAGGATGCCCAGCGCCATCATCGACACCAGGAAGCCGTAGACGACGTGCTCCGGGCGGTTGGCGAACGCGAGCAGCTCCGCCACCACGCGGTTGCCGTCGATCTTCGGCAAGAGCTCCGCCTCCCAGCGCTCCAGCTCCACCTCGTTGAGGCCGTAGGCGGGAGCGACGGCGGGGATGAGCCGGTCCTCGGGCTGGAGCAGGCGGCGCAGGCGCTCCGGCTTGTAGAGCTTCTTGATGCCCCGGACGATGAGATTCGCCGGGTGCACGTCCAGCTTGATGGACTCCGAGGAGGCCTTCTCCTTGAAGCTCATCACGTACGTGCCCTCCTCCCAGGAGAAGACCGAGTAGATGATGGCCTTCACCTGCTGGCCCACGTAGTACAGCCGCTCGGTGTCCTTGAGCAGGCCGCGCTCCACCAGCACGTCACCGGTGCGCCGGTGGCTCTGCGCGGCGACGGCGGACGCGTCCTGGAGCTGCTCGGGTTTGATCTTCCCCACGCGCACCAGGAACTGCCCGAAGCGGTCCGCCAGCAGGTTGGAGAGCGCGAACACCGGGGTGCCGTTCTCGAAGTAGACGACCTTCTTCACCTTGCCGCGCTGCACGCCCAGCTCGCCCGTCTCGCGCGACAGGTAGAAGGCGGTGAGCAGCGAGGGCAGGTTGTCCCTCAATTCGCCCCGGCGGCTGCCCGGAGCGCCCGCGCCCACCGGCAGCGGATCCGGCGGGCGGCCCGGCGTGGGGGGGCGCACCTGGGTGGTGGGCACCTTCTGCATGGGCGTGGCGGTGAGGTTGGCGCCGCGGATTTCGGCCGTGAGGTTGCCGCCGCCGGTGACCTTGATGCGGCCGGTCAGCTCCATGGCGTCCTGCGGGCCCTCCTCCTCCACGTCGATGTCCAGCTCCACCTCGAAGGCGTCGGCCATGGAGGCGGCGGGGACCTTCTTCTCCGCGGGCAGGACCTTGGCCACCGCTTCCAGCAGCTTCTGGGCCTCGAAGGGTTTCTCGAAGTAGCCGGCGGCCTGGTACTTCTGGCGCGCCTCGGTGGCGTGCTTGCCGCCCTTGAAGACGCCGGTGATGAAGAGCAGCGGCAGCTGGGGGTTGTCCTTCCGCAGCGTGTCCGCCAGGTGATAGCCCATCATGTCCGGCAGCAGGATGTCCAAGACAGCACAGCCGGGCGGCTGGGCGCGGGCGGCCTCGATGGCCTGCTTGCCACGGCTGGCGCCCACCACCTCATACCCGGCGTCCTCGAACAGCTGCGTGAGGAGGGAGAGGAGCTCCTGGTTGTCGTCCACGACGAGGATTCGAGGCGCCATCGCGGGGGGACCGTAGCAGATTCGGACGCCGGGGCGGCCAGCGTTTCCAGGGAACCCCGGAAGGCCGCCCGCTTCAGACGGTGGATGCAAGCGCCCCGCTGGGGCGTTAGGGTGTCGCCCGCCTCATGTCCTCCCTTCTCGCCCGCATCTCCCCGGCAGGGCTCCTGGCCGGGCTCCTCCTGTTCTCCCCCCTGACGGTCCTGGCCCAGGAGGGTCCGCAGCAGGACGCGGGCCAGCCGGACGATCCGAACTCCCCGGAAGGGGATGACAACACCGGGCGCGTGCCCACGGACTGCCGCAGCACCAGCGACTGCGCGCCGCGCTTCAGCTGCAACGCGGGCAAGTGCAAGTACACCGGCATCCGCCAGGCGGAGACGCAGGGTTGCATGTTGGGCCCGCAGGCGGCGCTGATGGTGCTGGGCGTGGCCGCCGTGGCAGGCTCGCGGCGGCGCCGGTAGCCCCGGCAGGCCCCACTCCCCCCACTCCAAGGAGCGACGCGCGATGCGGCTGGGCCTGAAGGCGGACAACCTCCTGGAGCGGGTAGCGGACTTCCTCAACCTGGCGCCGCAGCCCCTGGCGCACGTCTTCTTCGGGATGATGGCGTCGCGGACGCTGATGGCCGGGGCCAGGCTGGGCGTCTACGCGGCGCTGGCGGACGGCGCGGCGACGGCGGAGGCGCTGGCGGCGCGGCTCAAGACGAGCACGGAAGGCATGCGGGCGCTCCTCGAAGCGCTCATCGCCTGCGAGGTGGTGGAGCTGAGCCGGGGCCGTTTCCGGCTGGCGCCCCGGGCGCGGCGGTGGCTGGACCCGCGCTCGCCGCAGGCCATCACGGCGTTCCTGGAGTTCAACTACGCGCAGTGGGACTGGTGGGGGCAGCTGGAGACCGCGGTGAAGAGCGGTCAGTCGGTGGACATCCACCAGTTCGCGCCGGACGACCCGCGCTGGCGCGACTACATCCAGGCCATGTACCAGCTGGCGCGGCTGGCCTCGCCGGAGGTGGCGGCGGCCATTCCCCTGCCCCGGGGCGCCAGGCACCTGTTGGACCTGGGCGGCGCGCATGGCTGGTACGCGGCGGAGCTGTGCCGGATGCACCGGGGGCTGAAGGCCACGGTGGTGGACCTGGAGGGCAGCGTGCGCGTGGGGCGGGACATCATCGCCCAGGCGGGGCTGTCGCACCGGGTGACGCACAAGGAAGGGGACGTGCTGAACGCGGAGCTGGGCGGGCCGTATGACGGCGTGCTGCTGTTCCAGGTGATGCACCACCTGACGCCCGCGCAGAACGTGGCGCTCCTCAGGCGCGTGCGCGGGGCCATGGTGTCGAGGGGCACGCTCGCGGTGCTGGAGTACCTGCGCGAGGAGCGGGACACGCAGAGCACGTCCGCGCCGCTCATCGGGTTGCACTACTTCCTCACGTCGGGAGCGGCGTCGTACACGCCCGCGGAGGTCGAGGGCTTCCTGGATGACGCGGGTTTCAAGGTGCAGAGCACGCGGCCCATCCGGCATCTGCCCTTGCAGACGTTGATCATCGCGCAGCCGGACTGACGGTCCCGGCGCCGGCTTGTCAGACGGTGGAGGTAACTCCACACTCCAGGCATGGCCTATGGCGCGAAACCACTCGGGGGTCCGGCGACCCTCGCGGACATCGAGGCCCTGCCCGAGGGCGTGGTGGGCGAGATCATCGATGGAACGTTGTATGCGCATGCGCGGCCCCGGGCCGGGCACATGGACCTGGTGGGTGCGCTGATTGATGGGCTGCGAGGCCCCTTCCAGCGCGGCCAGAACGGTCCGGGCGGTTGGTGGGTGCTGGCGGAGCCGGGCATCCAGGTGGAGGGAGCGCCGGAGTTCAGTCCGGACCTCGCCGGGTGGCGGCGCGAGCGGATGCCCGTGCTGCCGGGCGGAAGGTGCAAGGTCGTCCCGGACTGGGCCTGCGAAATCCTGTCACCGACCACGCGGGCCTACGACACGCGCATCAAACGGCCGTTCTACGCGCGCATCGGCATCCAGCACCTGTGGTTCATCGACCTGGAGGCACGCACACTCACCGTGAGCGCGCTGCACGATGGGCGCTGGGCGGAGGTGGGCGTGTATGGCGACGACGATGTCATCCGCGCGGCGCCGTTCGACGCCATCGAGCTGCGGCTGGGCGAGTGGTGGCCGGTGACCGATGCGACCTGAGTGCCCGTCCGGCCTGCTTGTCAGACCGTGCTGCTAACCCCACACTTCGGGCATGGCCTATGGCGCGAAACCACTCGAAGGTCCGGCGACCCTCGCGGACATCGAGGCCCTGCCCGAGGGCGTGGTGGGCGAGATCATCGATGGAACGTTGTATACGCATGCACGGCCGCGTGCCGCGCATGGCCACTTCGAGTACAGGCTCCACCGCGAGCTGGATGATGCACTCCAGTTGAGTGGTGAGGGGCCAGGTGGCTGGTGGATCATGACCGAGCCTGGCATCCGGGTAGGCGGATCCCCTGAGTTCAGCCCGGACCTGGCGGGCTGGCGGCGCGACCGGGTGCCCACCTTTCCCAAGGGACAGTGGACGGATGTCCCTGACTGGGCGTGCGAAATCCTGTCGCCAACCACGCGGGCCTACGACACGCGCATCAAACGGCCGTTCTACGCGCGCATCGGCATCCAGCACCTCTGGTTCATCGACCTGGACGCGCGCACCCTGACCGTGAGCGAGCTGCGGGACGGGCGCTGGTTGGAGATGGGCGTCTACGGCGAGTCCGATGACCTCATCCGTGCCCCGCCCTTCGAGGAGCGGGACCTGCGGCTGGGCTGGCTCTGGAAGTCCCTTCCGCCTCCGGGCTAACGCGGCTTCGGCCTGCGCGCGGCCCGCTCGCGTTCGAGTTGCAGCTCGCGCTCGACGACCTCGCGGTGGAACTTCGCGAAGTTCACGGGCTCCAGCAGACGCCGTCCGGGGTTCGGGCCCGCGTGTTCGAGGATGGCGTCCAGCGCGCCCAGGGCCTCCGGAAGGAACTCCTCCCGGAGCAACACGAGGGCCCTTCCCATGAGCGCGGTGGAGACCAGGGCTCGCATCCTCGGGTCCGTGTCCTCGCAGTAGCGCACGTCCACTTCGTCGAACGCTTCCAGCGCTTCGTCCACGTGCCCCAGGCCCTGGAGCGCGATGGCTCGCCCCAACATCGCCGACGCGGTCTGCTCCACCAGGAACGGTTCGGTGCTTCCGTCGTACTCTTTCAGGAGCGCCTCGGACTGGCTCAGCGCCTCCTCGAAGCGTTGCCCTTGGTTGTGCGCGGCGACCACCGCCGTTCGCGCCATCTCCACCGGGATGCGCAGGTCGGGCCGCTGCGCGAATGCCTTGAAGCGGCTCAGCATCCGCTCCAGCCAGTTGCTGCTCATGTCCTCCCGGTCCATCTCCAGGAGCACGCGGGCCCGGTACAGCATCCCCCACGCGACGCCCTCCCAGAGCTCCGGCCTGCGCGGGCTCCAGAAGCGGCGCTCCACCTCATCGAAGTGGACCAGCGCTTCGTTGAACATCCCCTGCTCCGAGATGGCCGCGCCCCGGTGCCCCAACGCCCGAGCCACCTGGAGCTGGAGCGCCGGCACCTTCGACAGCGTGAAGCGCCGGTACACCTCGTCACAGAGCGGAATCACCTCTTCCAGCTCGCCCGCGCGGATGCACGCGCGCGCCCGGTCCATCTTCTCCTTCGCCTCCACCTCCGGCGGCACCGCGCCTTCAGCGTCCGGCATCGGCGCGCCCGTCATTCCCCGGCGCCAGCGGCGGCACGTCCCGGCCCTCGCCAAAGCCGAGCGCCCAGAAGCGCGGCCGCACCTCCTCCTTCAGCAGCAGCCGCAGGAGCAGGTACTTCGCTTCGTCCTGTCCATCCCACGCCATGGGGAAGGTGCCGTAGTGCATCGCCACGGACGTGCCCGAGCGCAGCACGTGGTGCGCCTTCAGCGCGTCCTCCGGCCCCATGTGCACCGGGTGCAGGACGCGCGGACGGAACGCGCCGATGGGCAGCACCGACAGGCGCATGGGCCCGAAGCGCTCGGCGATGCGGTCGAAGTGCGGCCCCAGCCCCGTGTCGCCCGCGAAGAGCACCGGGCCTCCGGACGTCTCCAGCACGTAGCCCGCCCACAGCGTCTCCTCCTGGTCCGTCAGCCCCCGGTTCGACCGGTGCTGCGCGGGCACCGCCCACACCTTCAACCCCGGGGGACCGCTCTTCGCGGACTGCCACCAGTCCAGCTCCTCCACGCGCTGGAAGCCCTCGTCCAGGAGCAGCTCGCGGTTGCCCAGGCCCACGAGGAAGAGCGGATGGTGCGCGGCCTCCAGCTGCCGCAGCGTGGGCAGGTCCATGTGGTCGTAGTGGTTGTGGCTCACCACCACGATGTCGATGGGCGGCAGGTCCTCGAAGCGGATGCCCGGCGGCCGCACTCGCTTGGGGCCCACGAAGGACACGGGGCTCGCCCGCTCCGAATAGATGGGGTCCGTCAGCACGTTCACCCCGTCCGCCTGGAGCAGCACCGTGGCGTGGCCGATGAACGTCACGCGCAGCTCGCCCGGGCCCACGCGCTCGGGCGGCTTCGGGCCGGCGGGCTCCTCCGCGTAGTCGCGCCAGGGGCCGCGCTTCTCCTCCATCACGGCCGAGATCAGCGTGAGCGGGGACAGCTTCGGCGCGTCGCCAATGTTCTGGAACGACTCACCGTCGAAGTGGTCCGTCACCGGGCCCCGGTGCACGGTGCCGGCGAAGCAGCCGGTGAGCAGCGACAGGGCCAGCACGGGCCCCAGCCGCGTCACTTGATGACGATGGTCCAGTCGCATTCGAAGGGCTCTCCGTCGAGGGTGGGCAGCACGTAGCGCGAAGCCTGGATGCTGGCGAGCGCCTGCGCCAGCAGGTCCGGGGGCAGCGTCGCTTCCCGCACCTCGCATTGCTGGGGAACGCCGCCCTGCACCAGCCGGCACGTCACGCGCACGTGGTGCTTGCGGCCTTCGCGCCAGTGCTCGAAGGCCTCCTGGAACACGGGGTCGTCCGGCGGGCCGCCACGCACGCGCCGGGGCTCCTTCACGTGCTGGGACAGCCACGAGCAGGCGTCCTTCACCTGTCCATCACACGCCTTGCCCATCAGGGCCAGCGCGCGCAGCCGCTCCGGCCCCTGAGCGTTCGTGGCCAGCAGCGTGAGCGCCTGGTCGAAGCACTGCTTCGCCGTGCGCACCGTGCAGTCCTCCGTGGAGACCGGAGGCGTGCCCGCGGCGAAGGCGCCCAAGGGCGCGGGGCGCATCAGGTCCTCCGCCACGCGCGCGGGGTCGCTGCGCCGCTGCCCGCATGCGGACAGCAGCACCAGTGGGAGGAGGAGGAAACGCCAGGTCATGGCGCCATCGTAGACGGCCCGCGCCCGGGAAGGGATGTCAGCGCTACTGGGCGGTGGCCGGGGCCTCGTACAGCCAGGTGTCCAGCCCCACCAGCATCTTGGACCACCCCTTCTCGGTGCTGTCCTTCCACTTCTCGCCTTCCGGGCCCATCTCGTGGGTCAGGGTGAGCACACAGCCCTCCCCTTCGGGAACGATGTCCACCGTCACCCGGTCGTAATCCGGCGAGTACTTCGGCACCCCGAAGGTGAACACCAGCCGGCGAGGCCGGTCGACCTCCAGGTACTCGCCCACATGCTCCACCGCTTCGCCGTCGCGCAGGTCGGCGAAGCAGAACCGGCCGCCTGGCCGCGCATTGATTTCCGCGCGCACCAGCGGCTTCTCCGGCGCCGTGACGAAGAGCCAGCAGCGGGCCTTCACGGGGTTGAGCCAGGCATCGAAGACCCGCTCGGCGGAGGCCTTGAAGCGGTGGGTGACGGTCAGCTTCACGGGGCGGTCGTCGCTCATCGGAGACGTCCTTTCGGGTGGGGAGGGGCGGAGGCCGCGGCGGCACGGTCCTCGGCTTGGAGCAGGTCGTCGAGCGCCTGGAGCCGGGAGGTCCAGCTCGCGCGCTGGGCTTCCATCCAGCGCGCGGCTTCGTCCATGGGCTTCGGAGTGAAGGACAGCAGGTGTTCGCGGCCCTCGCGGCGGCGGCGCACCAGCTTCGCGCGCTCCAGCACGCGGATGTGCTTGGACACCGCGTTGAGGGACATGGCGAACGGCTGGGCCAGTTCCGTCACGCGCAGCTCCCCCGCTGCCAGGCGCTGGAGGATGGCCCGTCGCGTCGGGTCGGCCAGCGCCAGCAGCGTCTGATCCAGATGGTTCGGAGTCGCAGGGGTGCGCATCGTTCAACCTCTGGGTTGAATATCAACGCGGCCCCGCGGACAGTCAAGGCGAGGGACCGCTGCATCAGCGTCGGCGCGCGGCTTCGATTGCCCGGGCCAGGGCTCGTGTCCCGGCGCGCATGTCGTCCGGGCGCACGCCGCCAAAGCCGAAGACGAGGCCGGACTCGCGGCGGCGGCCGAGGGAGTAGTCGGACAAGGCGGCGACCTCCACGCCCAGGCGCGCGGCCCCGTCGCGGACGTGCAGGTCGGACAGCGGCGCGGCCAGGGACGCGCACACCTGCATGCCGGTGTCACAGGGGCTGGGCGTGAGGACGCCCGAGCAGTCGGAGTGCAGGGCTTCGAGCAGGGCCTCACCGCGCTCCCGGTAGGCCGCGCGCATGCGGCGCAGGTGACGGGCGAAGTGGCCCTCCGCGAGGAACACGGCGAGCGCGGCCTGCTCCATCGTGGAGGCGGGCGCGGGCGCGGAGGCGCGTGCCGCGGAGAAGACATCCACGAGCGAAGGCGGCACGACGAGGAAGCCCAGGCGCAGACCGGGGAACATCGACTTGCTGAACGTGCCCACGTAGACCACGCAGCCGGCGTCATCGAGTCCCTGGAGCGCGGTGAGGGGACGGCCGCGGTGGCGGAACTCGCTGTCGTAATCGTCCTCGATGATCAGCGCGCGGGTGCGTTCGGCCCACTGGAGCAGCGCCATCCGCCGCGCCAGGCTCAACGTGACGCCCAGCGGGTATTGGTGCGAAGGAGCCACCAACGCGACCCGGGCCCGAGGCGCACGAGCCAGACCCGCACCCACGTCGAGCCCGTCCCCATCCACGGGGATGGGCACCGGCCGTCCACCCGCGGCGAGCACGGCGCGACGGGCGCCGGGATAGCCAGGGTCCTCCACCCAGACGGAGTCCCCACGGTTCAGCGCGAGCCGGAGCACTTCATCGAAGGCCTGCTGGGTCCCCGCCGTGATGAAGACCTGCGCCGAGGAGCAGCGCACGCCACGCGACACCGACACATGGGTGGCGATGGCTTCGCGCAGCGGCGCATTCCCCGAAGGGTCGCCGCCGTCGAGCAACCCCGTGCTCGCGCGAGCATGAACGCGAGACACCGTGCGGGCCCAGAGCGCGGTGGGAAACAGGTCCAGCGCGGGCACCCCAGGCCGGAACGCACGAGGCGCGGCCCCCAGGCGCGGAGCACCGACCAGTGAGGCCTTCAACGCCCGTGCGGAGGCAGCAAGCCGAGGCCCCACGCTTGACGCACGCGCGGCAGCGGGAAGCCCGGGTTCATGGCTCCGGTCTCCGGCGAGGATGGGCAGCTCGGGCGCGACGCGGGTGCAGGAGCCTGCCTGGGCCACGAGGTAGCCCTCCGCCGTGAGCGCATCCAGCGCCTGGAGGACGGTGCTGCGGGCCACCTCCAACTCGGTGGCGAGCTGACGGGAGGAGGGAAGCCGCAGCCCGGGTGCCAGCGCCCCCGCGAGGATGCGCGCACGGATGCCTTCGAAGAGCTGCTCATGCAGCGGCGTAGGGCTCCGCGAATCGAGCCGCAGGATGAGCGAGGACGCGACGCCGGTGGAGGTCTTCAACTGGTATGGCCCATTCTGTCGGAAGTGGTCTTCATGACCCTACCAGTTCCCTGGCAAGGATGACCTCCGCACCCGCACCCCGGAAGCCCTCATGCCGTCCTCTTGCTGCTCGGTCCTCGAGTTGCGCCAGTACACGCTGCATCCCGGTCAGCGGGACGTCCTCATCTCGCTCTTCGACCGGGCCTTCATCGAGTCGCAGGAAGCCACCGGCATGCACGTCATCGGTCAGTTCCGCGACGAGGACCGTCCGGACCGGTTCGTGTGGCTGCGAGGCTTTCGCGACATGGCCTCACGGCGCGAAGCCTTGAGCGCGTTCTACGGCGGCCCGGTGTGGAAGGAGCACCGCAACGCCGCGAACGTGACCATGCAGGACTCCGACAACGTGCTGCTCCTGCGGCCGGTGCGGCCAGACACGGGCCTCGCGCATCCGAGCGCGTCCCGACCGCCTCCAGGCGCGGATGCACGTCCCGACTCCCGGGTGGAGGTGACGGTCTGCTACCTGAAGGCTCCCGCCGCTGAAGCCCTCACGGCCTGCTTCGAACAGCACATGCGCCCGGTGCTCACGGAGCTGGGCGCCCCGCCCCAAGGCCTGTTCCAGACCGAACCCGCGGAGAACACCTTCCCTGCCCTGCCCGTGCGCACGGGAGAGCACGTCTTCGTCTGGCTCACCATGTTCCCGGATGCCGGACACCACCAAGAGCACCTTCGACGCCGAGCCGCTGCGAAGGGCTGGGTGGAGCCGCTCCAACCGTGGCTGAGCGCGCCAATCGAACACCTGATTCTGTCCCCCACCGCGCGCTCCGAGCTGCGCTGACGCTTCCCCGAAAGGACCAACCCCATGAAGCCCCTTCCCTCCTTGCCCACGGGCGATGTGCACGACTTCGACTTCCTCATGGGCGAATGGACGTGCGTGAACCGGAAGCTCAAGCAGCGCCTGTCGGGCAGTGACGACTGGGACGTGTTCACGTCCAGGATGCGTTGCCAGCCCCACCTTGGAGGCCTGTCCAACGTCGAGGAGACCGTCTTCGAGCGGGGCTTCTCCGGCATGGCCCTGCGCCTGTTCGACGCGCGGGAACGCCGCTGGTCCATCCACTGGATCGACAGCCGCCACGCGGTGCTCCAGCCCCCCGTGCACGGCGGCTTCACGGGCGACCACGGCCGCTTCTACGGCGAGGACACCGAAGGAGGCCGCCCGGTCCAGGTCGTGTTCCACTGGACCCGCCTGGGCAACGACCGCGCCCGGTGGGAACAGGCCTTCTCCCTCGACGGTGAGACCTGGGAGACCAACTGGGTGATGGAGTTCACCCGGGCGAGGTAGAGTTCCCCTCGGTGGCCAAGAGAGGACCTGGCCAACCGGGCCAGGTCCTCGGATGCGCCCATTCAGACAGGCGCCCTCCTGCCGTCAGTCCTCAGTGTTCAGGGATGACACAAGAGGTCCACACCGCAGGTCGAGGGCAAGGAGCAGGTCCCGCAGCTCGCGACTGTCCTCGAATTTCCGCACGTGTCCAGGACTGCGAGGGTGCCGCACTCCGCGCTGTTCTCCGTGCACAGCGTCGCATCATCCTGGGCAACGCAGCGGATGAGGTCCAACGCATTATTGGCAGGGGTCTCTTCCGGCGCATCCGAACGTGCATGGGCCTCCAGCGTTACCGGCCCCGACGTGGTGTGGATCACGCTCACGGACACGGTAACAGTCGTCCCAAGGGACAGGTCCCCGAGCTTGCAAGAGATGAAAGTCCCCTTGAGTGCGCAGGTCCCACTGGAAGCGGTGATGGCACCGACGCTGACGTTCGCGGGAAGGTCGATCGTCAGGCTCGCATGGTAATTCACACCCGAGCCCGCGTTGTAGACAGAGAAGGTATAGGCGGTAGCCGCACCCGCGATGGGCTGGAGCGGGGCGCTGCTGCCACTGAGTTCCAGATCGCTGATGAAGGCGCTGGGATCGCAATCATCGCCGAAGCCGTCACCATCCGTGTCTATCTGAGCGGGGTTGCTGAGTGCCGGGCAGTTGTCGGAACCGTTGACCACCCCATCGCCGTCCGTGTCGACGAGCGCCCTGTCGTCGAAGACATCATGAGTGATCTCTCGCAGGGGCGCGCCCGGGACGGCCAGAACACGGTCATAGCCCGTCTGGACTTCCAACTGGAGATTCGCCCAGTCATCTTGGCCGTGAAACGGCGTCATTCCATCCTGGAACGTATCGCCATCATCGTCGCCCTTGCAGCCAAGCTCTGACAGGATATTGATATCGCGACTGACCCCCGTATCCGTATCGTCGCTGTCCTGGTTCCAGTTGATGGGACCGGAGGCGGAGGCCACGGCGACTCCCCCCGACAGATTGCTGAAGAGCACTTTGCGTCCCGTCGGTCCCTGTACCCCCAGGGGCTCGCTCAGGGAAGTCTCGTCGAGCTTCGGCAGGGCACTGCTTGAGAAATCAAGAGGACGGTTCTCATTCAGCCCGGCCCAGCGGAACTGATGCGAGTACGACATGATGCTCAGGTAGTTCGGCTTACAGTTCCAGGGTTCATCTCCTCCATGGTCCAGTCCCAGGGAGTGCCCCAGTTCATGGAGGAACGTGGCCTTCTCCAACTCTCGCTTCATGCACTGGGGCTTCGTGTCACCCCTGCGGCAGACCCCCACCCCCGGACCGTAGGCATCATTGGCATAGGGGTTGATCACGGACAGGGGCGAAGCCGCGTGTCCCAGGGAGACAAGGATGTCATTCCCGGCAACCTCGGCGCGCCCTGTCCCGTTCTCCGAGTTGGAATGGCCAAACAACGCGTAGCGGAACGCGAGGTGTTTTGCACCCAGCACCTTCGCGCAGGACGCGCCCGCGCGCTCACTAGCCGTTCCGAAATTGCCGTCACATACACTCCGCGAGGCCCCGAACTTGACGAAGCCGAAAGTCGTCGTTGGTGACGTGGGCTCCTCCTCGAAGGACAGGGTTCCGATCTCAGGGACGTAGTCCATGTTGTCGACGAAGGCATGGAGGGCGATGCCCTGGGTGGCGAAGAAGGCGGTTGTATCCTCGAGGCCCACTGTGTCGGGCCGGTGGTAGTGGTTGGTCCCATCCATGAAGTCAATCTCCAGGAAGAGATCTCTCTGGCCAACCTTCGCCCCCAGCGCAGCGAGATCGTAATCCGTGACACCGTCATGGTCGAAGTCGATGCCATTCGTCTCCCAATGATCAGGGAGCCCGTCACGATCCGAGTCCACCCGGATACCACGAACGAGCAGTTCGCTGACCTGGGTCCCCGCATTGGTGACCGTATCCACAGCGAAGACTACTTGGTGGTCGCCAGGCTGTTGCTGGCGAGGCAGCCCATTGGAGTCGGTGGTGACATTCGACAACGCGTCGTAGGTGCTGACCTTCAGAACGGGATGACCCGCGAAGGTATCTCCCACCTGCAACACGGGAATGGGGCGATTGACGACTGGCGATTCGGCCGGAGTCTTCTGGGGATTCGATTGGAAATGAGCCTCGATCGTCCAAAGGCCTTCTCCTGCCCTGAACTCGCCCGAAGGGCTGGCGTGCGACGCACTGCCGAGGAATGAGACGACATAGCTGTCCGCATAGGGGTTGGGAGCTCCCCCGCTCGGGCTGGGAATACGTACCACGTTGACACGGGAGGTGATTGCGGCCTGGACATCCAGGGTGATATCCGCCCAGCCACCTCCGGTGAGAACACGGCCCAACTGGCCCGGGCGTCCGGTCAATCGGATGAGGTCGAGCTGGTTGTTGACACGCAGCAGGAGGAAGATGCCTGGGCCAGGCGTGGTCCCCAATCCGGCAGCCGCAGCCGCGTTGACGTTTCCGTAGAAGGCAAACGCCGTCCCGTCATCGCTGATGCCTGGCATGAGCCCGACTTCGTCGTAGTGCGTCGCTAGCGCGACGTCGAAGTTGGTGGACAGCGTGTAGTTATACGCCTTGATTCGTCCGCCTGCGGAGGCTCCCAGTGTGACCACGATGCTGCCATCGTTCGCCACCATGGGCTTGGGCGTCCGGCTCGACCCCATTTCACTGTAGGGATGGCTTCTGCCCGTCGCGAACATGTCCGGACTGACTCCCCGGTCCGCGACGAACACCGTCTTGTACTCGTCACACGGCGTCGTTGTGACGGCACAAATATCGGAGATGCTTCCGTAATCGTAGATCAGCGAATACCGCTGGGCCGTCGTTCCTCCTGTGGTCGAGGCAATGGTGACGACGGCAGGAGAACTCGGGTCGGTCTTGAACTGCCGTGCCTGGTAGACCGAACCCGATTTCTGCTGCGCGAACAGGTAACCACTGTTGTTCAGCTGGACATTCTGCCCGAACACCCTTCCCGTCAGGGGGGGCGGTGATGGCGACGGGTGTAGGGCCGAAGCCCAGGCCAGCGACGTATGGCAGTTCGTCCGTACCGATGCCGATGAAGCCCACCGTCCCCTGATCGTTGATGGAAGGACCTGCGTTGATTCCGGTCAACCCATCCGCGCCAGCCGCAGCCATGATTTTGAACTTGTAATGCTTCCCGTAAAGCGTCTCGCCTCGAACGCCCAGCGTGGCGCGCTGGGTCGAGGGAGCCGCTTCCATGGCTTGAGGGACTTCGTTGGTGGGGCCACAGGAAACAAGGGCCGAGAAGGCGAACATGCCCACCCATGCCAGCCTTTGCCCACGCCGCCACCAAGCACTGCATCTGTCGTTGCCGTTCATCCAACCTCTCATCAGGGGTACATCAGGGAGTCCGGTAGCCCGAGTCCTGCGCGGATGAGGGGGTGTCATCGGGAAGTCCCCCGTCAATCCCTGGCGGGCAATGACAAACGTACCCACCAGCATCCATCCAACGGTTCTCACAAGGGCTGTAACACAGCGGCATCAGACGCCGTTCCCCCTCGCGCCCCATGCCTGAATGGCGGACCGCATCAGGGCCCATCCTCTTCGCCCCCACGCACCCCAACGGTTGCCACAACAGGGCAAGCGTCACCACGCCAAGCACCGCGGCACAGACGCGAACGGGGCGTAACGGAGGGACAGGGATTGGGCGAGCGGACTGGCGCTCCGGGAGGACACTCATGATGGACGGTGGAGCTCTTGCCGCGAGTGGATGCGCTGCCAAGGTGCGACGGGAACCAACCTTCACAGACGCCCGGCCGCCAGGAATCCCGGCCCTTCTAGATAGTCTTTTCCTTGACTGCAATCATTTACGCCTTGGCGGAAATTTACAAACAAAACAACTTCAAGAACGGGCGGCACGAATGCAACGCTTCACATTCCACATTCAACAGGAGGAAGGCGCGATTCCACCCTCGTTCGAGAGCCGCGACGGCGCTTGAGGAGTCTACTCCCATCCTCGTGGCTGGACTTCCCGCCAGGACGTCCGCTTGAATGCGCTCATGCGCCGACTGATTGCCGCCGTCTCGCTGTTCGCCCTGGCTGGCTGCTCCTACGTGGGAGTGGGCGCGACGCCCAGGAGCCGGTTCTCGCCCCAGCCCACTGTCTCCAGCCCGGTGGTCATCCAGGTGGGCAAGTCGGACCCCGAGCCTCTCGAAGGGCCCAAGGCGGAGGAGGAGAAGCCCTCCACCGCCGTGGCCACCGATGATCCCGGCGCGACGCAGTAGCGGCTCGCGGGATTGTGAACGGACCGGCGCGGAATCGGTTCGACAGGCCGTGGCACCTCGGGAACCATCCGCGCTCCGCCGCCCGCCATCTGAAGGTGGGCCGCGCTCCGGAGTCACCCGATGAAGCCCCATGTCATCTGCCACATGATCTCGTCCATCGACGGGCGCATCGTCGTCAAGCACTGGCCCGACCCGGCGTCGATGCGCGGTGAATACGAGCGCACCGCCGACACCTTCGACGCGGATGCCTGGATGTGCGGCCGCATCACCATGGAGGACTTCGCCGCCGAAGGGTCCGTGTCCAAGCCCGCGCCTGCCTCTCCCCTGCCCCGCACGGACTTCGTCGCTCGCAAGGATGCGGAGTCCTACGCCATCGCCCTGGATGCCCATGGCAAGCTGAACTGGGAGTCCGGCGCCATCGACGATGATCACCTCGTCGCCGTGCTCACCGAGTCCGTCTCCGACGCGCACCTCGCCCACCTGCGCGAGCGCGGCGTCTCCTATGTCTTCGGCGGCAAGCAGGACATCGACTTCGCTCGCGTGCTGGAGAAGCTCGGAGACACCTTCGGCATCAAGACCGTGCTGCTGGAGGGCGGCGGCGGCATCAACGGCTCCTTCCTCGCCGCGGGCCTCATCGACGAGGTGAGCCTCCTCATTCACCCCACCGCCGACGGCCTGCCCGGCACCCCGACCCTGTTCGACCGCCCCCAGGGCTCCACCGGCGCGGGCGCCGCGCTGGAGCTCACCCACGTGGAGCGCCGCGACTCCGGCATCGTGTGGCTCCGGTACCGCGTGCGGCGCTGAGCCCTCACGGATGCACCCTGCCGAGGAAGTCCCGCGACAGCGCGACGACCTCCTCCAGGTTCGTCTCCAGCGCCCAGTGCCCACCCTCCAGCAGGTGCAGCTCCGCGTCCGGCAGGTCGCGCAGCCAGGCCCTCGCGGCAGGCTCCGGCATGTACCCATCCTGCGGCCCCCAGACGATCAACGTCGGCGGCCGGTGCTCACGCAGATACGCCTGATAGCGGGGGAACCAGCCCAGGTTCTCCTTCAGCCCTTCCATCAGGCCGACGGCGATCTCCCGTCGCTTCGGCGTCCGCATCAGCGGCCACGACAGCTTCCACAGGTCCGGGCTGATCCGTGACGCCAGCTGCGGGGCCACCTCACCCAGGAACTCGTCGCGGAAGCCTTCCTCGCTCACGGCCCCGGCCAGCTTCTCCCGCTCGGCCGCGCTGGGGTTCGCCCAGTACGCCTTCAGCGCCTGGTACTTCGGCCCGAGCACGTCCTCGTAGATGTCACCGTTCTGGAGGATCAACGCCGCCACCCGCTCCGGTGCGCGGATGGCCAGCCGCAGGCCGATCTGCGAACCGTAGTCATGCAGGTAGAGCGCGTAGCGCGTCAGGCCCACCGCCTGCGTGAAGCGCTCCAGGAACCCGGCGTAGCCGTCGAACGAATAGTCGAAGTGCTCGGGCGTGCCGCTATAGCCAAAGCCCGGGTAGTCCGGCGCGATCAGCCGCCAGCGGTCCGCGAGCGCGGGCAGGTAGTTCCGGTACTGGAACGACGAGGACGGATAGCCGTGCGGCAACAGCACCACCGGCGCGTCCACGGGACCGGCTTCCCGGTAGAAGACCTCGACCCCGTCCAGGTCGAGCGTCCGGTGATGGATGGGCGGCTGGGCCATGGGCGTGCGCTCCTTCGAAAGAGGGCACGGCCATGCTCATCCGGGAGCGCGCACCGCGGCGGGCAAAGGCCACCAGCGTGTGCGGCCCCCGACAGATGCTTCAGGGGGCGCGCAGCAGCGTGGCGGACTCGTAGAGGCTCTGCTGCTGGAAGACGCCCGCGGCGGACGTGTCCTTCTCCAGCTTGTCCTGCACGCTCTTGGGCAGCTGCGCGTAGAGGTCCTGGCCCAGCAGCCCTTCCAGCTGGTCCACCGGCACGCGCGACTGCTGGAGCAGCGGGAGGATGCCCTCCTTCTTGGACGGGCCTTCCTTCGTGTTCGGCACCATGTACGCGAACATCGACAGGTTGCCGTTGGGCAGCTCCAGGAGGACCGTCTTGAAGTTGTGCGTGGGGACCGCGATCTGCCGGTCGGCCTTCGAGCCCGTCGTCTGGAGGGACTCGGGCGGCAGCGGCTTGCCCTTGTCATCCAGGTACAGGTTGCCCGTGACGATGTAGGCCTTGCCGCCGGTCTCCTTCACCATCTCCGACACGCCGCGCTCCAGCGTGCGCCACACCTGCTGGTTGTGGTTGCCGTGCTGGGGCGCGATGTTGCTCATGTAGTGGCTTTCGTTCATCGCCGCCTGCGTGGGCGAGTCCTCGGCCGGCTTCATGTGCCCCCGGTCGAAACCGGTGTTGTTGTAGTCGGAGTCCACCACGCCACCCTGCTTCAGCTCCGGGTCGCGCACGAAGGTGCTGTCCAGCCGGCTGACGTCCGCGGGCGTCTCCTTCACGTCCGCCGCGGACAGCATGTAGCTCACGAAGGTGGGCACGTTCTTGTCCGTGTCCATCAGCGTGCGCGAGTACTCCTTCAACATGTTCAGGCCGGGCGTCGCGCCGCTGGAGCCCACGCCCTGGAGCGGATCCACCTCGCCGGCGACTTCCGCCACGCGGCTCTGGAAGGCGGCCATCTGCTGGTCGGGCACCCACTGCGTGTTCGCGGCCGTGCCCGTGCCCTTGGCCTGGTTCGCCTTGGACGCGTTGATGTAGGCCGTCAGCTCGTCCGCGGAGAGCTCACCGTCGCCGTTGCCGCCCAGGAGGTCCGCGCGCTTCGCCACGGACTGCTGCCAGGGGCTGTCGAAGCTGTCCACCTTCGCGGACTGCGCGCCCCCCGCGAGCTTCGCGTCGAGCGCCGCGCGCTGCTGCTGGAGGGCCGTGGACGTGAGGAACTGCGCGTCCGTGGGCGCGGAGAGGTACGCCTCCAGCTCCTTCGCGGACACCTGGCCGTTCGAGGCCCGGTTTCCGGCAGCGCCCTCGTCCGCCGCGTGCAGCAGGCGCCCCTGCCAGCTCTCATCCGTCCAGCCGAACTTCTGCTGGAGGTCGGAGATGGCCACCTCCTTGGTGGCGGAGCGCTTCCAGCTGCCCCCCGTGGGCGCCACGACATTGGATGCGGGCGCGCTGACGGGAGCGTCCGCCCCGGCGGGCACCGCGGTGTTCGCGGGCGCGGCGGTGGGGACAGCCGCATTCGCGGGCGTGGGGCGCGGGGTGGAGACTCGCGTCGGAATTCGCGACGACATGCGGTGAACGTCCTCGGGGCCGGCGGGGGTGATGGCGGGGAGAGGGCCCCTCTCCTTCATCGTCGGAGTGACGCGGCGCCCGGTTGCGTCACTCCGCCCTTTTTCTCAGGGGGCAGGGCGTTTTTCGGTCCGGCTGGACCCGGCTGTCACTTAATGCCGGACTTGGAGGGGGGCGGAGGGCGGTGTCCGTCGGGCCGGGCGTGCTGGACGGCGTGGACGATGCGGGCTTCGGCCTGGAGTTTTTCGACGACGGCGGCAGGCAGGCGGGCACGCTCGGCGGCGACGGCGAGGGTGATCAGGAAGGCCTCGCTGACGGGCCCCTGTGTGGAGGTGTTGCGCTCGGCGGGGGTGAAGGCGTGGGCGTCCACCACGGTGCCGGAGGCGGTGCGCACCTTCACCGGGCGCTCCTCGGTGGCCAGGGCGAGCGCGGTCTCCAGGCGGGCGAGGACGGGCCAGGACTCGGGGGCCACGGGGCGCAGGCGCCCGGACAGCCGGTGTCCGGGCGCATCCACCAGGCGTGCGACCCGGCCGCCCCAGTTGGGCACGTGCACGTCGTAGACGACGTCCACGTCCAGGGCCTCGGCGAGCTCGCCTTCGGGGAAGTCGGGCACGGGGGGCAGGCCGTGCAGGTGCCGGCTCGCCGCAGCCGGGGCCAGGTCGAGGGAGAACGCGAACCAGGGACGCGAAGCCGCGGAGCCAGATGCCATGGGGACGAGTGTCCCCGGCGCGCGGCGGTGGAACAAGGGCCGGGCCGTGAGGATCCGCGTCCGGGGGGCCAGGTGGCTCCGGGCTTTCCGGGAGCAGGTGCGCTCCCGGAAGGTCCGGCACGCTCAGAACCGCATGGCCTCCACGGCGGCCACCATCTTGCCGACGTCGTAGGCGTAGAAGCCGGCCGAGTTCAGGTTGTTGAACTCACCGATGAACAGCTCGCCTTCGTGCATGAAGACGTCCAGCGCGTAGGCGCGGTCCGGTCCCCAGGTCTCCGCCATGCGCTGCGCGAAGGCCTGGACCTCCGGCTCCACCTGGGACGAGGCCACCACGCGATCCCCCAGCTTGTAGAGCGAGCCGGTGATGACCCGGCCGTCCACGACGACCATGCGGTACTCGCGCTGGATGTGCCTGGGCGCGCTGACGGCCACCGGCGTGTCGGCGGTGACCGTCGCGTACGTGTCGAGCTTCAGGACCTGCTCGCGCCAGTGGGCGAACGCGTCCCAGGACGTGAGCATGCCGGAGAAGGCCTTGTCGTCCAGGCAGGGGCGGATGAAGAAGGGCCCCGGCTGCACAGGCACGTCCGCGAACCGGTGCACGGTGGCCTCGGCGTTCAGCAGGTGCGGGCCCAGGTGCCGCCGCCAGACGCGGAAGTCGAACTGGTCGTTGATGAAGGCGCCGGGGGTCCAGCCCTGCTCGCACGCGTAGCGGGTCAGGGAGAGCGAGCCCATCACGATGACGGGGCCGGACGGACGCACCTCGGGCTCGATGCCGCCTCCGAACGGGATGACCTTGACCAGGGTGTGCGGGATGGAGCCGTGCGCCAGGACATCCATCAACGTGTGGAAGCCCTGCTCGTTGAAGAGGTTGTTCTGGACGACCCAGTGCATGCGCGGCTCCGTGGACGATGGCCGCCGCGCGGACGTGGGAGCACGGAAGGGACTGACAGGCGGTTCACGTCACCACGGCGGCGAGGATGCGCTCGAAGAGCCAGGGAGCGCGGCCCAGCAGGCGCACCACGGGCCTGCGCAGGCGCGGGCGGCGCGCGAGCATCAACAGGCCGTGCGTGGTCCAGGCGTACTTGCGGAACACCTGCTGGAAGGTGCGCTCGTAGGGCAGCAGCGTGTCGTGGCCCGCGCCCTTCGCCAGGGCGTCCGGGAGCAGCGCGCCCAGGGACTCCGCGCAGGCGAAGGCGAGCGTGAGTCCTTCGCCGGTCAGCGCGTCCACGTAGCCGGCGGCATCACCGACGAGGGCGAAGCGATCCGCGACGCGCGTGCGGGCCACACGGGCCAGGGGGCCGGCGCCGCGGGGTTGGGAGTCCGGCTCCGCGCCGGTGAGCTTCTCCGCCAGCCGGGGGAAGCGCTCCAGCATCGAGTCGAAACCCACGCGGCCCGGCACCGTGCCGTCCTCCCACAGGAACGCGATGCCCACGCGCTCCGCTCCGGCGGGCGTCACGTAGGCCTCGACGCCGGAGGCGAAGTGCACCTCCACGTAGGGCGTCCACGGCACGCGCCGGAAGTGGCGCCGCAGTCCGTAGCGCCGGGGCACGTCCTGTTGCACCTCCAGTCCTTCGGCCTTGCGCAGCGGTGAGTTCAAGCCGTCCGCCGCGACCAGGAAGCGCGCGGACACGCGGCCTACGGGCGTCTCCAGCGTCACCCCGTCCGGCGTGCGCACGTGCGAGACGACGTGCGTGTGCTCGCGCAGGTCCACGCCTACTTCGCGCGCACGGGTCGCCAGCGCCTGGGACAGGGCCAGCCTGCGGACTCCCAGTCCACCGGGCGCGGGGAGTTTTCCTTCCGCCGTGCTGCCGTCCTCCTGCACGTAGCGGATGCCGACGAAGGGCGAGCTGTCGCTCCGGTCCAGGTGCGCGAGCGCGCCCAGCCGTTCCAGCGCCGCGAGGCCGGAGGGCATCAGGCCCTCGCCGCACGCCTTGTCCACGGGCGTGGATGCACGCTCCACCACCACCGTGTCCAGCCCACGCCGTGCCGCCGTGATGGCCACCGCGAGCCCCGCCGGACCTCCGCCCACCACGACCACGTCGTGCTGCTTCACGTGCTTGGACCTCGTCCGGTCACAGGGCGCGGCGAGCCAGAGCGGGTTCCGCGTGACATCAGCGTACGTCGTAGCCCGCGCACTGAGCCGGTCACGCGAGCACCGCCATGCTCACGAGTCGTGCTCCGCGCGCACCATCGCCAGTGCGCTCTTCGCCATCTCCACCGCGAGCCCCACCGCGCCCACCTTCTTCGGCGCCGTCAGCTCTCCGGCCAGGTATCGCCGCAGCGCCTCACTCCTTCGCAGCTTGCCGCTGGACGTGCGCGGCAGCGTCCCCGGCTCCAGCAGTCTCACCGTGTGCGGCTGCACCCCCGTGGCCTCCACCACCGCGGCGCGGATGTCCGCCTCCACCGACGCCACGTCCGCGCCCCGCTCCGCGCGCTCAGCCAGGATGAGCAACGCCTCGTCCTGGCCGCCCTCGGGCGTGAAGCCCAGCGCCACCGCGCAGCCCGTGCGCACGCCATCCACCTTGAGCAGCGGATCCTCGAAGGCCTGCGGCGCGTGGTTCGCGCCTCGGATGATGACCAGGTCCTTCGCGCGTCCCGTCAGGTACAGCTCCCCGTCCGCGCTGAAGCCCAGGTCTCCCGTGTCCAGCCAGCCCTCCTCCACCAGCGCCCGCGACGTCGCCTCCGCGTCCTCGAAGTAGCCGCGCATCACCGACGGCCCCTTCGCGAACACGCGCCCCACCTGGCGCTCCGGCAACACCGCTCCGTCCTCGCCTCGCACCTGCACCTCGAAGCCCGCCACCGGCGCGCCCACGCTCACCAGCGTGCGTGCCCCGTCACGCGCCTGCCCTTCACGCGCCAGCACGTCCGGATCCACGCCCAGCTCGCGTGGGCCCCGGCCCGCCGGTGGGAACGTCACCGCCAGCGACGCCTCCGACAAGCCATACACCGGCCGCAGCGCCCGCGCGGAGAAGCCCCACTTCTCGAACCGCTCCGCGAAGCGGCGCAGCGTGTCCGCGGACACCGGCTCCGCGCCGTTGAGCGCGTGCAGCCACCCGGACAGGTCCACGCCCTGCAGGTCCGCGTCCTTCACCCGCTTCAAACACAACCCATAGGCGAAGTTCGGCGCGGGCGACACGAAGCCCCGGTGCCTCGACAGCGCTCGCAGCCACAGCGCCGGCTTCACCAGGAACGTCTCCGGCGGAATCAGCACCAGGCTGCCCGGGTAGTACAGCGCAGAGAGCACACAGCCGATGAGCCCCATGTCGTGGTACAGCGGCAACCAGCTCACGCCCACCGGCGTCACGCCCGGAGCCACCGGCATCGCCGCCTCCAGCGCCGCCACCTGCGCCACCAGCGCCCCGTGCGTCAGCGCCACCGGCTTCGGCTCCACCGTGGAGCCGGAGGAGAACTGGATGAGCCCCAGCGCGTCGGGGGACACCTCCACCTCCAGGTCCTCGTCGCCGTGCAGCACCGCGTCCACCGTGTGACAGCCCAGCTTCGGCCGAGCCAGCGCCATGCTCGGGCCCAGGAGCAGCCGCACGCGCGTGTCCGTCAGCACCACCACCGAGCCCGTCAGCTGGAGCATGCGCGCCGTCGAGCGGTGGTACTCGTCCAGCCGCCCCAGCCGCACCGGCGGGTACAGCGGCACCGGCACCGCGCCCGCCATCAGCGCGCCGAAGTACGCATCCATGAACGCGGGCGACGTGGGCAACAGCAGCGCCACCCGGTCTCCCGGACGCACACCCAGCCTCGCCAGTCCCGCCGCCGCGCGCTTCGCCCTCCGGTAGACCTGGGCCCATGGCAGGGACGTCTCGTGCTCGGCGGCGTCCACGAACACCAGCCCCAGCGACGTGTGCGACGTCGCCTTCAGCATCGCGTTCACCGTGGCGTGCTTCAGCGCCGGCAGGGGCGGCCCCTTCACGGGTGCGCTCCCACGTCCGGCTTCGCGGCCTCGACCCGCGCCGCCACCAGCCGCGCCAGGTCCTCCACCGTCCGCACGCCCTGCGCGTCCTCCTCCGACAGCAGCACCCGGAAGCGGTTCTCCAGCCCCACCGCCAGCACCGTCAGCCCCAGGCTGTCCAGCTGCAGGTCCCGGAGCAGGTCGTGCGAGGGCTCCACCGCGCCCTCGAACTCCAGCTCCTCCCGGACAATGCGGCGGATCTCCGCCACCGCCTCCGTCACGATGTCAGCCACGGCGAACCTCCGGAATGAAGCGGGGACGGTGGGCGAAGGCCTCGGAGTACATCGCCCCGAGCGCCGCCTCCTCCGCGCGGATGCGCACATAGAGCAGCGCCGCGTTGCCCACCGTGAACACGACCGCCGTCACCCACGCCCCGTGGATGAGCGGCACGCAGAACAGCTCCAGCACCACCGCCACGTAGTTCGGATGCCGCAGGAACCGGTACGGCCCGCCCGTCACCGGCGCCAGCCCCGGCACCACGATGATGCGCGAGTTCCACCGGTCACCCAGCGTCCCGATGGCCCAGTACCGCAGCCCCTGCGCCAGCCCCGCGCCCGCCAGCGCCGCCCAGCTCCACGCGCCCCAGAAGGGCCGCTGGAGGCCGAACACCTCCGCGACGCACGCGAAGAGGAACAGCGTGTGGAATACGACCATGAACCGGTAGTGCCCCTGCCCCGTCTCCACTCCGCCCCGCGCGAAGGCCCGCGCCGCGTTGCGCTTGGAGAGCACCAGCTCCAAGAGCCGCTCCGCGATGAGCAGCCCCATGAAGCCCGCGAACAACGCCTGTGTACCGGTCACCATCGCACCAGCACCATCTCCGCGCAGAAGCCCGGGCCCATGGCCATCACCACGCCCCAGTCGCCCGGCTTCGCGTCCACCTCCTCCAGCGTCTCCCCCAGCACGAAGAGCACCGACGCGCTGGACAGGTTGCCCACCTGCCGCAGCGACTTCCACGAGCGCTCCAGCGCACCGGGCTCCAGCTCCAGCGCGGACTCGAAGCCCTCCAGCACCTTGGGGCCACCGGTGTGCGCCACCCAGTGCTTCACGTCCTTGCGGTTCAGCCCGTGCTCCGCGAGGAAGCCCTCCACGTTGCCCCGGATGTGCTCCTTCACCAACTGCGGCACCTTGGCGGACAGCACCACCTTGAAGCCCGTGTCCACCACGTCCCAGCCCATCACCCGCTCGGTGTCCGGGTAGAACACCGACCGCGAGCCCACCACGCGCGGCCCCGTCGAGGCTCCGGAGACCGGGGCCTCCGCGCCCCGCAGCACCACGCACGCCGCGCCGTCACCGAAGAGGCCGGAGGCGATGATGTTGGGGATGGACAGGTCCTCACGCTGGAGCGTGAGCGAGCACAGCTCCGTGGCGATGAGCAGCGCCGTCTGCTTCGGGAACGCGCGCAGGTAGTCCGCCGCGCGCGCCAGGCCCGCCGCGCCCGCCACGCAGCCCAGGCCGAAGATGGGCGTGCGCTTCACGTCCTCGCGCAGCCCCATCCGGTTGACCAGCCGCGCGTCCACGCTGGGCGTGGCGATGCCCGTCACCGTGACGAAGAAGACGTGGTCCACGTCCTTGGGCGTGAGCCCCGCGCGCGACAGCGCCTCGCGCGCCACCTTCTCCGACAGCTCCGTGGCCACGCGGATCCACGCGTCGTTGCGCTGCTGGAACGTCGCGAGCGCCGGGTACTCCTCCAGCGGCAGCGCCAGGTGCCGGCCGCCCACCTGCACGTTGCGGTGCAGGTCCTCCAGCCGCTCCAGGTTGTAGTGCTTCGTCGCCCACAGGTCGCGCAGCGCCGCGATGAGCTGCTCCTGGCTGGCGTAGTGCGGAGGGAGCGCGCGTCCCACCGCGCTCAACGAAGGGGATGGCGCGGGGTCGTGACGGGTCGTGCTGGGCATGAAGTCCTGGAGGGTCCCACCCGGGGAGCCGAGTCCCCAGGCTTAATCCCCCGCAGGGCCAGATGCGATGGACTATCGCTCCACCTGCTCGTCCCTGAACCCCACGGGCTGCCCACACTGTTACACACGCGACGCCCCGGAGCGTCCCTCCCTCAGCCGAAGGGGTAGCCCAGCACGCAGTAGTAGCCGCGGACGTAGATGGTCAGCGCGGCGAACATGTCCGGAGCGAACGTGGTGATGGCCAGGGTGCCGAACATCAGGGCCATCAACAACAGGGTGAACTCCGCCGCGGCCTGGCCCCGCGAGCGCGGCCTGCGCAGCCAGCGATAGCTCCTCCACATCCAGCCGTTCATTCGTCTTCTTCCTGGGTCTTGAAGCCGGTGCAGGCATCGTCGGCTTCGTGGAAGTAGCCGCGCTCGCCCTTCTTCACGTACTCGGACTCGGGGAAGCCGGTTTCGCTTGCGCCCTGGAAGTACGGCCCGCGGCAGCGGTAGGCCCGCATGGGCCAGTTGGCGCCGTAGCCGCTGGACGGGATGAGGCCGCGCTTCATCTGGATCTCCTGGGGCTCGCAGGAGCCAAGGCACCAGTTCGTGTCATCCAGCCAGTACGCCGCCTCCAGCACGTCACCCGGGGTCATCCGGGTGGCGGTGACGGTGGGAACGCCGGGCTCCTCCACGTGGCGCAGCCGGATGGAGTCGCGGATGTAGGCCGCGTCGAAGGGAGAGTCGAGCCGCAGCACCTGCAGCGCGTTGCTGATGGCGTTGACGACGCCCGAATCGGCGGCGCCCGCGTAGACGATGGGACGCACACGGTCGCGCGTCAGCTGCTCCACCCGGTCGTAGCTCTGGGACGGCCGGTCCCCGTGGCGCCAGGCCCTCCAGGTGTCGTGGTAGACGTAGAAGTTCTCCCGGAAGACCAGGTCCAGCCGCGAGTCGCCAAAGCCCGTGGTGTAGAGGCCAATCGCCTGGGGAATGATGTGGTTCACCAGGCGGACCTCCACGTCGACCTGGACCGCGCCGGTTCGGGTGTCCAGCCCCATCCGCCGGGCCAGTTCCTCCGGCGTGCTGCCCAGGGCCGCGAGCGTCCCTCCCACCGATCCGGATGCACCCGCCGCCGCCGCGATGTCCGCCAGGCCCAGGCGCTTCAAGGGGGCGTCCGCGTCCTGCATCCTGGCGGAGAGGGTCACCTCGTTGCGGTAGGCGCTTCCCAGCTCGCCATCCTCCGTGGCGCCGTCCAGGTCCTGGAAGCGCCGCAGGGCATCGCCCGTGATGCCCGTCAGGTCCGAGCGCGCGATGCGCTCGAAGGCGATGAAGCGCGCCAGCTGCGCGGCCTTGAGGCGCGCGCGCTGGACCTCCCAGAAGTAGTTCACCCACAAGAGCAGCGCCACGAAGAGGGGGGCCAGCAGCGCCAGCTCCACCGTGGCGGAGCCCCGCCGGCTCCGGGACCTGGAACGCATCACCCGCCCCTTCCTCAATACGTCACGCCGTTGAACAGCCATTTCGCGTCCCGGTAGGAGGGAATCAGCCACCCCAGGTTCTCCTCGTCCCAGTGCGTCTGCACGGGCGCCAGGCGCGCGGTCCAGACGGGGTTGAAGAAGTTGGGCTCCTCCTTCCATTCACCCGGCCGGTGGTAGATGGCGCGTCCCACGGACATGGCCATCATTCCGCCGGAGTACTGCCGGAAGTCCTGGGCGAAGACATCCTGCTTTCCCCCGACGTACTTCCAGGTCATGTCCAGCACGGACTCCTGGATGCCCGCCTCCAGGTTCGTCGTGCCTTTCGATTCGGCGGTGCCGGAGTTGAAGCGGCCGGTCCCCTGCTTGCGCAGGAAGTGGTTCCGGCTGAGGTTGTCCAGTTGGAAGACCTCCTTCTGGCTCCCGTCCCCGCCATCGCCGCGCTCCGCGCCCATGTCCTTGCTCAACACCACCATGTTGCAGGGGTAGCCGAAGTGGTTGTGCCAGGGGTCGACGAAGCTGGTGTCGGAGGTGACGAATGGCGTGATGCCCTGCCATGGATGGTGGGCGGACACCTTCTGGTTGCCATACTCCTGATGGAAGCCATTGCGCGCGTCCGCCGCGACGCGGAAGTGCAGCTCGAAGACGGTGGACCAGTCGAGGAAGCCCAGGCCGCAGCCGGGGCGCACCTCCATCTTGATGTCATCCGCCGCGAAGAGCTGGTCGTTGCGGTTGCCCTCGAACTGCTCGGAGAAGCTCTTGATCTGACTGTCGGCGGTCTTCTGGACGCGCAGCTCTCCCACGACGAGGCACAGCCGCAGGCTCCACTCGCGCCCGATGAGCACCGGGCCCTCACCGGTGGCGGTCCAGTCCCTGCGCACCGCGTTGGCCATGCTGCCCATGAGCAGGCGGTACTTGGCCATGTCCGCGTCGGACAGCCGGTTGCGGTTGCGATTGAGCAGCCGCCCTCGCGTCTGCATGCCCGTGGGGTCCGGCCCCATGGTGGGGCTGCTGCTGCGCGGACCGTCGTCCAGCACGTGGGTGAAGTTCTTGGCGTTGGAGTGGTTGATGGTCCCGAGGTCCGCGTACAGCGCGGGCAGCGGCACGTCGCGGAAACTGGCATTGCGGGCCATGGAGAACTCCACCTCCGCCCGCGGGTCCGTCACGTGGATGCTCTTGTCGCGTTTCGCGTCGCTGTACAGGTCATACAGCGTGGCGGACAGCATGCCCTCCTGGGCAATCCAGAGGGCGATGTTCAACTGGGTCAGGACATTCACCAGGGTCGGGACGATCTTCTCCACCGTCTTCACCCAGGCTTTGATCATCGCGGAGACGGCCGCGAAGACCGGCCCGATGCCCGGGAGGACCTTCAGGAACTTCGCCGCGGCGCCAATGGTCCGGTCCAGGTACACCGCGTGACTCACGTAGGACATCACCGTGAGCATGGCGTTGTAGTGAACGATCATCGCGCGGTTGGTGTACGCCAGGAAGTTGTACGCGCGGGCCTCCTTCACCGCGAGCGTGTAGGCCTGCGCGTCCGCCGCGTCCTGGAGCTTCATCTTCTCATACACGCCATGGCCGATGCTGACGGATGACATCACCGCCACGGCCACCACCAGCATGCACACGGCCCCCAGCACCAGGGCCTGTCCCCGCTCGTCCCGGCGCATCCGCCTGACCATGCCAAACATCCGGTGCCCCTTTCCTAGCCGTCCACCGCGCAGGACACGGGCCCCCGGCCCTGGTCGCCCCGGATGAGGTTGGATTGCATGCGCATGATGGAGGTGGCCACCACCGGAATCGCATACGTGTTCGCCCCGGCCAGTCTGGCGAGCTCCTTGAAATAGGACTTCGCGCGCCTGGCCCCTTCCGCCTCCAGGTACTGGGACGCGGACCCGCCTCCGGGGGCCCGCTGGGTGAGGAAGGTGACGCCCTCCAATTGGCCCAGGGCCTCCCGGCCCATGTAGAACGTATGCAATTGCCAGTTCGCGAACGGGATGCGCAATTCGTAGAAGTACGTCACCCGCACCGACAACAGGTTGGCCGCCACGACGGTGGCGTCGCGGTAGTCATCGAAGTCGATCTCCCTGCCACCCAGGTGCGAGCCATAGGAGGCAAAGAGGCTGCTGTAGGGGCCGGCCCTGGGATTGAGCACCTCCACGCGCACCCGCTCCAGGATCGAGTTGGGGAAGCGTTGGTTCAGCTCCACGTTCCTCCCGAGCGTGTAGGCGTCATGGACCTCCATGGCGTTGAGGAGCGTGTCCGTCCGCCCCCGCCCCCCGGATTCGGGAGGCCCCAGCGTCGGCACGAGCGCCATGTACGCGGCGCTCTTCATGGTCTCGCAATCCCCATGATTGACAATGCCTGTGCGGGCCGCGCGGTAGGCGGCGTACTCGGTCATCAGCCTTGCATGGTGCAGGGTGGTGAGCTGGAGGGTGCCCAGGATGAGGAACACCATCAGCGGCACCACCAGCGCGGACTCCACGGCGGCCTGACCCGACTCCCCCCGGCTGGCCGAATTGACCGTTTGCATTTGCGAGCCAGCCTCACACAGGCCGGAAGGGATTGACCAGTCCTTGCCAGCAATGCCTGCCTGAAAGGGCAACCCCCAGACAGACATCTGTCAGCTGCCGGAAGGTTGTCTATCCATGGCAACCAAAACCAAGCATCGCCAGGACATGTAGGACATCAGGCGATGGAATCCACCACGCCCCCGTCGACCCGCAGCGCGGCGCCGGTGGTGGCGGAGGCCTGGGGCGACGCGACGTAGACGATCATGTTCGCCACCTCCTCCACGCTGGACGGGCGGCGGAGGATGGAGCTGGGCCGGCTCGCCTGGATGAAGTCCACGGCGAGGTCCTCGAAGGACCGGCCCGACTTCTCATGCTCCTCGCGGAACATCGTGCGGACGCCCTCGGAGAGGGTGGGGCCCGGCAGCACGGAGTTCACCGTGACGCCCGTCCCCGCCATGCGCTTGGCCAGGCCTCGCGCGACGGCCAGCTGCGCCGTCTTGGTGACGCCGTAGTGGATCATCTCCGTGGGGATGTTCAGCGCGGACTCGGAGGAGACGAACACCACGCGGCCCCACCCCTGCTTCTGCATCCCCGGCAGGTACGCGCGCGACAGCCTCACGCCGGACAGGACGTTCGCCTCGAAGAAGCGGCTCCAGTCCTCGTCGGACACGTCGAAGAAGTCCTTCGGTCCGAAGATGCCCAGGTTGTTGATGAGGATGTCGCAGTGGGGGTGCGCCGCGACGAGCGCCGTGGTGGCCTTCGCCGTGCTCAGGTCCCCCGCGAAGCCCTTCACCGTGGCGCCCGGAGCCGCCTCGCGCACCGCCGCGATGGCCCGGTCCACCGCCTCCTGCGTGCGGCCGTTGACGATGACCGTGGCGCCCGCCGCCGCCAGCCCCTTCGCCGTGGCCAGGCCGATGCCGGCCGTGGAGCCGGTGACGAGGGCAGTCCTTCCAGTGAGTTCGATGCGCATGGGTGTCCCGGGAAAAGAGGAGAAGGGTTTCTAACAATGGAGCTGGAGCGGTTCCTGGACGTCGCCCCGCGGCCTGTCCTCCACCGCGCAAGCCATCCCCGTTCTGTCCTGCCAGCAACGACAGACAGCGCTTCCGGCCAGCGTCGATTTCCCCGACAGCCCGGTAGCATCCGGGCCGTTCGCGCGATGGGGGGATTCGATGAAGATGGTCTGTGTTGGCGGAGGCCCTGCCGGGCTCTATTTCTCCATCCTGGCGAAGCTGTCCAACCCGAAGCACGACGTCACCGTCGTCGAGCGCAACCCCGCGGGCGTGACGTACGGCTGGGGCGTCGTGTTCTGGGATGACCTGCTGGACGACCTCTTCCAGAACGACCCGGTGAGCGCGCAGCGGATCGCCCAGGCCGCGGCGCGCTGGGACACGCAGGAGGTGCACCTGCGGGGCCGGTACGCGACGCACATTGGCGGCTATGGCTTCGCGCTGGGACGCGACCGGCTGCTGGACATCCTCATCCGGCGGGCGAAGGGCCTGGGCGTGGACGTCCGCTTCGAGCACGACGTCACGGACCTCTCCGCGTTCATGGACGCGGACCTCGTCGTCGCCTGTGACGGCGTCAACAGCCGGCTGCGCCAACGCCACGCCCATCACTTCCAGACGCACGTGGAGGAGGGACGCAACAAGTACATCTGGCTGGGCACCAACAAGGTGTTCGACGCCTTCACCTTCGCCTTCGAGGAGACGTCCGCCGGCTGGCTCTGGTTCCACGGCTACCGCTTCAACAGCGAGACGAGCACCTGCATCGTGGAGTGCCAGGAGGCGACCTGGAAGGCGTTGGGCTTCGACGCAATGGGGCCGGATGAGACGCTGCGGAAGCTGGAGGGCATCTTCCAGGGCCGGCTTCAGGGAAAGTCGCTGTTCAACCAGCTGAAGGGCATGGGCCGGGCGCCGTGGCTCAACTTCAAGCGCATCACCAACGAGCGCTGGTACCACGACAACCTGGCGCTCATGGGCGACGCCGCGCACACCACGCACTTCTCCATCGGCTCCGGGACGAAGCTGGCCATGCAGGACGCCATCGGTCTGGCGCGGCAGCTGCGGGCGCAGCCGGACGTGCCCACCGCGCTGGAGGCCTATGACGAGGAGCGGCGCGCCTCCCTGCTCGCCATCCAGCTGGCGGCGCGCAGCAGCTCCGAGTGGTTCGAGAACGTCCCCAGCTACGTGGACCAGGACGCGACCCGGTTTGCCTACTCGCTGCTGAACCGCCGGGGCAGCTCCGTGTGGAGCTACCTGCTGCTCATGGCCAGCCAGCAGCCCTCGCTCCAGGGGATGCTGCGCACGCTCCATCACTCCAAGCAGTGGGTCCGCGAGCAGCGCCGGGGCCGCGGCGCCGTGGCCCTGAGCCTCCCGCCTCCGGGCTAGGGAGACGTCGCGGCGTCCGGGGGCGGCGGCGTGGCGACGAGCAGACCGTGGGAGTCATTGCCCTCGGTCTGCGTCTACGAAACCTTGCTGGTGTCAGTGGCACCGCTCTTTCCGGTCGCAGCATGCGGTCTCAATCGATGGATGAGCATCCCCACGAACGAGCGACCAATGGCCTCGATCTTGACGATTCTTGTGGATGCGCTGCGCGAAGTACGCACGGGGGAGCCGTCCCCTGCCCCGGCCGTACTCGACGCCATACCAGACAACCCTCTCGGCGTTACGGTCAACAACTGGGGCGACATCGAGGAGTTCCTGCAGGCCTGGGACGCTCTCCAGGGGTCCGTCCGCGACACCCTCATCGTCCGGATGGTACAGCAGCGGCTACCACGTCTCTCCGAAGCCCTTGTCCTCCTCGGCGTCATCCGTGTGGCCTACGTGCCGGGAGCGAACCCGGTGCGCGTGCAGTCATTCGCCATCGACCAGGAGCGGATCAAGCAACTCTTGCGTACCCACGGCGCAAGCGCCGACGACTTGCAATGGTGGCTCACCAAGGCCACCCACCCGAAGAAGCTCAAGTCGCTCATCGTCCTGCTTGCGACGGCGCCGGAACTGCTCCTTGCCTTGGAGTATGCAAATGACGGTTTCCAGTCGCTGCCCAGCGGTCCCCAATCCGCGGGCTTGGGGGACGTGCTCGATGCGCTGGCGAATTCACCGGCAACCATCACCCTCCCGACGACTGTCCATACGGCTCGGACAATCGAGGAACTGCTGTATGCGGTCACCCACCCGCCGACCGAGACTTTTGGCCGCGTCTCGGCCGAGGTGAGCGAACCGGGCCCGCCGAGTACGGTCACGCTGAAGTTCCAGGTCAAGGACATCGCCTCTCTGGCAGCGACGTCCGTAGATCTCGGCAGCGGCTGGACCCTCTCATTCACCCCGGGCGCACCGGACTCGGGCACAGGCAGCGACTACCACCTCGAATGGAACTCGACGTCCGGTTGGAACCAGGCCGTGCGCTCCAGCACCGACCTGAGCCTGGAGATAAAACGCGGGCCGGAGAGAGGACCGGATGTCGTCATCGGCGATGAAGACGGTACGCGCCTCGAGATTGGTCGAATCAGCGCGGCGGTGCGACTGTCGGAGACGCCTGGCGACACATTATTCGCCCTTGGACTTCAGCTCGACCAGGTAGTGCTGGCGCTCGAGATGCCGTCTGTCCTGCGGATGCTCGGCGCAATCGTTTCGCTGCCCGGAAGTCTGCGGTTCAAAAGCGACCTCGCGATTGGCTATTCCCAGGGCGCAGGATTGCAGGTCCAGGCCGGCGAAGCTGGCGGCGACGGCTTGATTGCGCTCCAGTTCGTCCATCCGCTCAATCTCCAGGTCGGTGGAAGCGGCGCTGGCATCAAGATCGAGCGGGTGGCTGCTCGGCTGAGCAAGTCGCTCGACACGCGCGACTTTCGCATCGAACTGCGGACGAGCGCCACCGCGGAGATCGGGCCGCTGCGGCTCACCGCCGACGGCGCCGGTGCATTCTTCGGCATCACCGGGGGCGGTGCAGACGCCGGGACGCTGGCTCCCACCAGCATCGGCATCGTGGTCGACGCAGGGCCTGTCCGCGGCGGTGGCTTCCTCGAAGTCCAGACCCAGGGCGGGCTCAACAGCTATGCCGGCGTGCTCTCGCTGAAGCTGCTGATGCTCGACGTCTTTGCCTTCGGCATCCTGAAGGAGCGCGAAGGCGGCGGGCTCTCCTTCGTTGCTGTGCTGGGCGCGCGCTTCCCGGCTGGCATCCAGCTCGGCTTCGGTTTCATGATCACCGGAGTCGGCGGGATCTTCGGCATCCACCGCGGCATGGACCTGGAGCTGCTACGCGACAGCCTGGCGAGCGGAGCGGCTGGCAACGTCCTCTTCTGCGACGACCCGAGCCGCAACGCACCGGTGCTCCTCGGCGACCTCGAGAAGTTCTTTCCGACGCGACACGGCTCTCATGTCGTCGGACCCACGCTGCAGCTGAGCTGGCTCTCCATCCTCCGGCTCGATGCCGCACTCGTCATCGAGCTGCCGGGTCCGCGGGCAATCGCTCTCGCAGGCTCAGCACGGGCGACGATCGGTCTTTCGAAAGACCTGGCACTGATGTACCTGCGGATGGACTTCATCGGCGGCATCGATGCTCAAGCCGAGCTCATCTTCTTCGATGCGGCGCTGGTCGATTCGCGCGTCCTCGGCATTTTCGACATCACCGGGAACATGGCGTTCCGCTTGTGCTACGGCGCAAGAGGCTATTTCGCGCTGAGTGTCGGCGGCTTTCATCCCAGCTTCAACCCGGCTCCGATGAGCTTCCCGCCGCTGGCGCGCGTCGGCACCTCGCTGTCGCTGAGCGTCGTTGCCGACATCTGGATGCGCACGGAGATGTATCTCGCATTCACCAGCAACACCTTCCAGCTCGGCTCGGCTGTCGAGGCCAGGCTGCGTCTTGGGCCCTTGCGCGCCCACGGCTGGTTCAAGTTCGACGCGCTCATCCAGTTCAAGCCGTTCTACTTCCAGGCGGACATCAACGCAGGGTTCGAGATCACCTTCGGGGACGTGTCGGTCGCCAGTGCCCGCGTCCAGGGGCAGCTGGCCGGGCCGGGGCCAATGACCCTCCGGGCCCGCGCTTCAATCAAGGTCCTCGGCGTCCGCGTCTCCGGCAGCGCGACGTTGCGGCTCGGGCCTGGTGGCGGCGAGAGCGAGACACGGCTGCCTTCGGCATGGGAGACCCTGGTAGCCGAACTCCATGTGAGGAATATGCGGAGTGAGGGCGATGATCCCGATGTCTTCCTGAGGCAAGACCGCTGCCTCAAAGGGGAGTCCGTCAACACCGGCGTCCTGGTGCCGCCAAACGGTAGGGTCGTCTGGGAACAGAAGCTGGCGCCCCTGAATACCGACCTGCAGCGCCTCCGCGGGCAATTGCTCGAGAACACCGAACACTACACGGTGTCCTGCTCCGACCTTCCCTTCGAAGACGAGTTCGACCAGTTCGCGATCGGGACGTTTTCAACACTCACTCCGTCGGAGGCACTCAACAACACCCTCTTCCAGCCGTGTCCATCGGGGTTGAAGTGCGAGAGGGGTCTCCTCACGCCGGCTCTTGGCAAACAACCTCCTCTCAAGATGGACCTCACCATCATTCCCACCTTCCGCAGGCTCCGGCACGTCGACCTCGATCTCGCGAGCCACTTCGTGCCCGCGCTCCTGTCGAAGATGGCGGAGCAGCGCGGCTCCGTCCCACCGATCGACGGCGGGCCCGGCAAGGTGACAGTTCGCGGCGAGACCTGGAAGGCGGTCGCGCCGGGGGGTGGCACCCTGCCAGGCAATGACGCCGTGTCTCCCGTCCAGGCCTTCCTGCAGGCTCGCCAGGCGAAGGGGTTCGCGGCTTCCGTCACCGACGGCAAACTCGACCTCACCGGCGTCTAACGGAGAAATGTCATGGACGAAGCCCCCCTGACCTTCTACGCGCACCAACAGACCCGGCTCACTGCGCTCATCAAGCGAACGGTGGACGGACGCGGTGTGGTGCCTCTCACCCTGCATCTGAAGAAGAAGGGGCCCGCGGAAGAAGAGGGCGCGAGGACGCTCGATGTTCACCTCGCCGGCCCGGGAGACGTCACGGGCCTGCAGCCAGGTTCGGTCATCCTCATGGCCCCGCCGCCCTTCGCGCGCGACGCCGAGACGACCAAGCTGGTGCATGTCGACTTACGGGCTTCGGACCTGCCATGGCGCTACTCCCCTGACCATGGGCGGCCCATTCGCCCATGGCTCGCGCTCCTCGTTGGCACGCGTGACGAATTCAGCGTTGCAGGCAATCGCCTGACGTTCGCACCCGGCAAGGCCGAAACGGTGCTGAAGGCGTATCCGTTCGCCCATGCGGAGCGCTGGGCGCACGTGCAGGAGACACCGAATGAGGCCGGTGAGCCGCGGAGGATCGCCCGGTTGTTAGGGCTCCGCGGACAGTCGCTCGACGGACCCTCGGGCCTGATTCCTCAGACCGAGTACATCGCCGCGATCGTGGGAACGTTCAATGAATGCGGCGAGCCGAGGTGGGGTGGCCCGACGTTCCCCGATACACTCCCGGTCTACCATTCCTGGACCTTCTGGACGGGCGAGGAGGGCGACTTCGAGACCCTGGCGACCGCCATCCAGCCGCGCGCGGCACTGGGCTTGGGGAGAGTCGACCTCCACCTGCCACGCGTGAATGACCCGGCGACGGGCAAGCCGTTACTCCTGTCGATGCGCGGCGCCATCGGCGCTCTGGAGAATGAGCCGGCGCCCCCGGCTCTCGCCACAGCCGATCTCGCGGCGTTGCAGACACCTGCGATCGACAAGCCACCGCCCGGCCATCCGTCCCGCACCATCATCGGCCTGCCGGACTACGGCCGCCCCTGGCTGAAGGATGGCGATCTGGCTGAGTGGCGCAAGGACCTCAACGGCGACCATCGCCTCCGCGGCACTGCCGGGCTTGGCGGGTGGATCGGCCGCGAGGCGCAAGAGGACCTAGTCGGCGCGGCCGTCCAGCAGATGGGAGCGCTGAATGCCGCCCTGCAGCGGATTGCCCAGCTGGCGATGGGACTCGAGGTGGCTCGCACCCTGTGGAAACGCCGACTTCCGGCGGACACCGGCCGGCGCCTCCGCGTGTTCGGTCCGGCCACCGCCCGAATGGAGACGTCCGCGGGCAGCGTTCAAGCCGCGGTCACCGGCGCCGACAGTCCCCTGCCGCAGGCGTTCCTGACGAGCGCGGCGATGCGTGTCCTCCGCCGCGGAACGGCACGCACGCGCGGCGCCGACGGCAAGCCCGACGGTTCGTACCGCTCGGCCGGCGCCCTGGCTGACGCCGCCAACCGCGTTGTCGCGCCGCCAGCCCCCGTCCCGGCGTCCCCCTTCGACATGGACGGCGTCGCCGCTGCCATGGGCCTCCCTCGCCCGGACGACCTCGTGGTCACCGGCCCCATCCCCCCTCAGGTCTGGAATCTCTCCGACCGCTTTCTCGGGCGGATCATCGACGACGTCTGGCCGAACAACGAGTTCATCCCCGAGCTTCGTCGCCTGCTTGGTGAGGACGAACTCGCCGGGTTCACTTGCGACGCCACGATCGTCCTCCGTCGCCTCATCAGTCACGGCCATGAGCCGGCGTCACGGGCCATTTTCTGCGAAGCACTCCTCGCCGGCAGGCTCGAGGCAGCCCATCTCAGCCAGGGAGACCTCGGAGGCATGGCAGGCACTGATGCCTTCTCGGAGGTCCTCACGTCCCAGATCGGCTGCCTCCTGTCGTCCGTCGTGCCACCCATCGATCAGCGAAGGCCACGCAACCTCGGCCTGCTGGTCGACCGAATCAGCGAGATGCTGGACCCCAACCGCCCGCGCTCACCCGGCTGGCGACGCGTCGAGTCGACAATCCAAGGCCTTCGATTGGAAGCGCTCGGGCCGCAGGAAATGCCTGTCAGCATCGAGCTGCCGACCTGGACGCTCCTCAATCGCCACGACAAGGAGTGGCTGCTGCCCGGAGTCGGCGCCCTGGAGAAGCACTCGGTCATCGCGCTCAAGACCAACCCGCGCTTCATCGCGGCATTCCTGGCGGGCCTCAACAGCCAGTTCCTGGCGGAAATGCACTGGCGCAATCTGCCGGTTGATCGCACCTGTACGCCCCTCCTCCAGTTCTGGGGCCAGCTCGACTACGCAACGAAGCAGCAGCAGCCGGACATCCATCCGATCAGCAAGTGGGATGCGGGCAGGCCCCTTGGCGACAAGAGCCACCAGTGGACGCGGCCGGGAGATCCGACCGGCCGCGAGGACGTGGTGATCGTCTTCCGCACCGACCTCTTCCGACGATATCCGGGGACCCTCGTCTATTTGAGCAAACGCACGGGTGACGCATTGAAGCTGGGCCCTGACCTGCGCGCCGCGAAGGGGGAGGCGCCGCAAGCCCGTACGGATCTCGGTCCCATCTACCAGGGCGAGATCGAGCCTGACATCGTGTTCTTTGCGTTCGACATCGACCCCGACACGCTCGAGCAGTACCAGCTCGTCCTCGATGAGCCTCCGGCCGGGTTGCGGTTCCGCAACAACGAGCCTCTGGCGAGCGGGGACACCAACGGCGCGGATGTGGCCTTCAAGTGCATCGACAGGCACACCCGCGTCGCCTTCGTCGGCAGCCACCTGGCCGCGCTGGGCCTGACGAGCACATAGGCTGACGGGCCCGGCGCCGATCGCGCCACCGCCCAGCCGGTCAATACGTCTCGCGGAACGGCCCTGCTCAGGCCGGGAGGGGTAGATGGAAAAGCCACGCTATATAGAACAGCGCCTCGCACGGTTGGACGCCGCACATTCGGCGGCGCTCGCCATGCCAGATGTGGCCCTCGCGGCAAGGATCCAGTCAGAGCGCGACCTGCTGCAAACCGCGCCCGGCTGGGAAGTCTCGGACCGAACCGTCCGGGAGCAGGGGCGGCAGGCACTCGGGAGATGGTTCAGCCTGGGCCAGGGCGCCCGCGAAAAGATCCTGAGCGACCCCACGCTGCGCGCTCTCGGCGAAGAAGCGAGCACCACGGAAGCACTCGACCTTCTGCTGGGCGTTGCTCAGGATGGGCAGCCCGACGAGGCGTGGCTCGGGAGATTTCGGGAGACCCTCGTCGCAGCGGGCGGAGACAAGACGGGGGCCGCTGCCTTCAACGAGGCGCTCTTCGCCGGTTACCGCGACTGGTTCCTTGAAGGGCCGAACCCGCACCCGTATCCATTCGACGATCTCGTCGTGGTCCTGCCAGTGCGACTGGAGACCTACTTCCCCGAAGCGACCAGGCTCTGGCTGCGCGTGCTTCCGGATGAGGCGTCAATCCGACGCGATGTCCCAACGGTCGAAACCGAGGAGGAGATAGCGCTCAACACGTTCTGGGCCGAAGCGCTGAAGGCGAATGGTTTCGTCGGGTGGACCCGGCTGCCCTTGGAACTCTTCGATCTTCCCGAAACCCGTCTGGCCTGGGAGCGGCTTGCCGCCCGGGTCACGCCGCAGCGGGCGGCATGGCTCATCCCGACATTCCCGCCGACGCCCGAGTCTCTGGCCGCCGGTCGGCCAGTCGCTGCGGTTCCGGAGGAGCGACGCGTAAGCACCAATCCTGTCGCCAACCGCGTCGCCGGCTTTCCGGAGTCGATCGAAGTCTGGGCCGTATGGGGTGACGATCCATCCCTGCGCCTGCTTCAGCCCTCAAAGCCAGCGGCACGAATCGATCCGGAGCTGCTCGTCCTTGATACGGAGCGGATCCAGGCAAGCCACCAGCACTTCATGCGCAAAGAGATCCCCGCCACGAAGCGTGCGTGGTGGATGGACTGGGACGCCGCCAGGGACGTAGGTCTTGGGCTGACCTTCAATCTGCCCGCTGGATGCACATCAGCCACACTCCGGGCGCTCTACGTCACCGGCCAGAGCGACGAGTCGCCGGCCGAGCTCTTTCGCGCCCATGCCAACGCAGGCGAGCTGGCGGTTCTGCCGCTCGGGATGCCCACCAACGCAGTCGCGGGCAGCCAGACCGAGCTGGCTCCTTCGAATGACGACCCGGGCACCTGGCGGCGAGTGGCCAGCAGGAGGCTCGCGGAGATAGGGGGGGCCAAGGTCGCGGCGCCGACAGCTCTTCTCGGCGGCGCTCTGACGGGGAATAGGGATGCGCTCCCAGCCCTGCCTCGGGACCAGGACTTGCTTCCGGAAGAGATGCCGGATTTGAGCCACCTCCTGTCGCGGGCACTGTGGCCAGCGCTCCGTGGCCACCAGTGGCGCGACATCTTTGGAATGCGCGGGGAGTCCGAAGCCCTGCGGCGGTGGGCGCAATCCAACCTGAAACCGGAAGGGCCGTGGTGTCCCATCCGCATCGGCGACCAGCCGTATGGGTTGCTGCCGATCTCGAACCTCGACAACTGGCAGGTCGAAGCCGATCCAACCGATGACGCAGCCCACGTCGAGGAGCCGTTGGTACTCCAGCTGCGTCAAATGCGAGATGCCTGGGCCCGAGCCGCCAGGCGCACCGGCACCGTCCGGGGTCGTGATGCAGCCGGGCTCCTGGACCTCATCGGCAAGGACGCCATGTCCCGGCGCTATGTGTATCGATGGTTCCTGCCGGCTGAGTTCTTCTCGATTCCCTACATCCTCGAGGGTCACCTCGAGCCTTCCGCCCTGAAGCTGCTTCGAACCCTGAACGACACCTACGCGCGCTTCGATGCGAAGCTCGCGACCGGCAAGCCTCAGCGCTTCTATCTCACCCGCGGCGGGCCGAGCGATCTACAGCTCCCATTGATCTGGCCCATCAACTTGAGTGGGGAGGTTCAGCTGAGGGAAGTGACCGACAGAATCGCGAAAGGCATCATCGCCGGGAGAGCGCTCGAGCCCTTCGAAGGCGCGATTCCGCGCAGCCTGCTCGTCAGACTGCTGATTCACTCCGCATTCACTGCTACCGGAGCCCTCGGTCAGGAGCAGGAGGAGCGGCGCCCCGGCGGTCAGCGGCTCTCTCTGCTCAACCCACTGGTCTGGCCGCAGAACAAGGACACCGCGGTGGAGGAAGCGCGGAGGCGGTTCAAATCCGAAGAGCAGACGACGCAGAGCGATGTGCTGAACGACATCGCTCTCGTCGCCAGCAGGATTGATGCCCTGCGCGAGATCCGCAGGCTGTCCGACTCCGCCACAGCGGACAAACGCGCCGAGCTTCCGCGCAAGGAAGCCGGTCTGGAGAGGGCACTGCGGGCGACTCTCGACACGGCTGCCCATCGCATCGACCCGTGGATCACCGGTATCGCGGCGCGACGGGCCAAGGCGACCGAGAACTCGACCAGCGCCCACTACCGCCTCGGCATCTATGGCTGGCTCGACGGCCCCTTTGTCGGCTCGCCAGGACCGACCGATGGCGGCCTCCTGCACACCCCGTCACACGCGCAGACGCTGACGGCGGTGATCCTGCGCGACAAGTACCTGACCAGCCGCCTCGAGGGCGATGCGGATGAGGCGAACCCCTGGGCGATGACCCTGGACTCGCAGTCGGTGCGGCTGGCCGAGGAACTCGCAGAAGAAGTGCGGATCGGCGTCCACCCGTACGAGGCGCTCGGGCGCCGCGTCGAACAGGCGGTCGGCAACCAGGAACATATCGATGACCTGCGCCAGACGTTTCGGCTCCGTCCCGATGCCGTGCCGCAGGACCCCAACACGGTGTGCGACGGGTTGGCCGCACTGCGCAGTGCAACCCTTCAGCGGGGTGCCGGCAGCCTCTATGATCAACTCGACGACGACGGGCAGACCCGGATTGATCTTCTTCGCCGGGCAGTCGACGTCTATGGCGACCTGCTTGTTGCCGAGGCGGTCCACAGCGTCGTCAGCGGCCGGCCGGATGCCGCCAACGCTGCCATGGAGGCAGCAGCCGGCCTGGGGAGACCTGCCGGGCTCGAATTCGTCCAGACGCCGGAGAGTGGCATCGCGCTCAAAGCGTCCGTCCTGTCGGTCTTGCCCGCCGTCGACGATGGCCCTGCGACCGGGCCTGCGGCATTTGCCGATGCGTCGTCCGCGGCGTGGATGAACGGGGCGCTCGCCACGGGCTGGGACTGGCAGGTCGCCTGGGGAAAGGCTGGCGCGCCAGCGGACGGAGCACCACCCGATGCGACCGACAAGGTCACGCTTGCCGACATGGCCCTCACGCCGGCCGACGCTGCGCTTCTCCCCGAGGACATCCTCAACGGCATCGCCGTCGCGCTCAGTCGCGTGCGACTTCCGGCCCTCATTCCCGGCCTCGATGCCGCAGGTGCTTCGGCGGCGCAGGCCAAGGCCACTGCCCCGATGCGGCACCGCCAGGCGCGTGGCCTCGTGAGCCTTCTTGGAGGGCCGCCGGCCACGGCTGAAGACTTTGCACCCTCGGGTCCGAGCAAAGAACCGGCCAAGGTCGACTGGATGGCAGGGGTGAACTCCACCATCGCCGAAGACCTGCGGACCCGCTATCAGGGATTGCGGGCCAGAGCCAATGAGCTCATGGCACGACTGGACGTCCCAGGGCTCGACGTGCTTCGCGAGTCGCTCCTGTGGGGCCTCCTCCCCGAGAGTGCACCCGACACAACGGCCACCGCCCTCGCCCTTCTCTACGGTGATGGCGGTGGCGACGGTGAGCTCATGGCATCGCTGGCCAAGGCCGCTCGTGAGGCGCTCGATCGCCGACTCAAGGCCGCACCGTCGCCCAAACCACCGGAAACCCCGGCAGAAACCGACCTGGCCGAGCGGAACCTCCACCGGCCGCAGGAAATCGCCCGGGCCATCGCCGAGCTTGGCTCGGCCGACGGGCACATGATCGTCCTCGCGCATATCAAGCGTGAATCCTTCGCCGCGCAATGCGCTCTGGCGCCGGACGCGGCGCTGGAGATCGACTGGCTGACCACGGTCGCAGCCGTCCGCCGCGACCTCGCCCGGGTCGAGGCCTGGAACCTGGAGGCGGGTATCGACCCCACCCTTCCGGTTCTGGCGCCGTTCAGCAATACACCTGGCGACCCCTGGAAACGGAAAGCAGCATGCGAGGCCATCAAGGCTCGCTCCGCGGGAGTGACGCCCGGGGACCCGCGGACCCAACCCTGTACACCGCACCTCGTCGCGGCCTTCGGTGCTCCGTCATGGACGGCGGCGGCGACCATCGCTGTCGGCCTCGTCGACGGCTGGACCGAGACGGTGCCGACACTCCGCCGCTCGACCCGCGCTGCGTTCGGCTTCAACGCGCCCGCCGCCCAGGCGCCGCAGGCGATCCTGCTGGCGGTTCCGCCCGTGGCAAGAACCTGGCTGTCGCCGGAAACGCTGGCGGCGATCGTCGCCGATGCACGCACCCTGAGCCATGCACGGGCAGCGAGAATGGAAGACCTCACCGCTGACTACCTGCAGCAGTTGGAATCCAATCCCGGCGAACCGCCGGTCCCGTACCAGGACTTCAGGGCCACCATGATGATGCCCACGCAGCTCGACACGGGCATCGACCTCACGGACTGACGCCAGGGGGATTGACGATGCCTTTCGACCAATATCACCGGTTGGAGCCCAAGCCTGGCGATCGCGATCTCCAGGAAGGATTTCACGCCGCCGTCTTTGATCCGCTGTGGTTCCTGGCCAGGCAATGGCAGATGGGCGAGCACCAGGGCGAGAATGCCACCTCGCCCGTCGCCGTCCGCTATCGCCTGCGCCAGAGTGCCATTCGTGCGCCCGACGGCTTCGACGGCGATCCCCGCTTCGACCCGGCAATCACACCGGCCGAGGCAATCGTCGAGTCCGAGCTCGACGACTGGTGGACGATGGGCCGCCGAATCCGCATCGGCGCGGCGATTGCCGAGCGCGCCCATCTCGACCCCGCGGCGCCAGAGAGTCGTCCATTTCTCTTCGACCATCCCCCATCGCCCTATGACCGCTTTCATGGACGGTTCGACGGACGTGCGCTTTGGCGGGCCGGCATCGGCCAGGACCCGGCCCGCCCAGACGAGAAGCCGCCGTCGGAAGGTCCGTTCACGTGGCAGTCCGAGGCGCTCTCCTACGAGGCCTCCTTCCCCTCCGGCGCCGGCAGGCTCAACATTCCCAGACACCGCGGAGGGCGGCTCGACTGGCATTCCGCGGAAACACCCCTCGACGCGATTCCAGCGCAGCCGGAAGGCGAGCAGCAGGAGCACGTGGTCTTCGCGACTCCGTTTGAATATCCAGGCGCACCGCATAGCCGCTGGTGGCAGATCGAGAATGCGGCCGTCGACATCGGCGGGTACCCACCCGACCCGGCGCACTTCCCCACCATGCTGCTGGTGGACCTGATCTTCTCACACGGCGACGACTGGTTCGTATTCCCGGTCGCCGCCAACGCTGGCAACGTCATACAGCTCGACGTCGAAGTGTTCGATTCGTTCGGGAACCACTACCACAACGACCCAAGAGGCCAGCCGCGTTGGCCGGGATTGCTGGAGCCGAAAGACTGGTCGCTGTTCCGGACCACCGGACAGCCGCGCGGACTGGCGTTGTGGCTGACTGCGGCAACCCCGCTCGAGGGGGGCGTGCTCGAAGAAGTGCAATTCGGCCTGGATGAATACAGCAACCGCCTGTGGGCGGTCGAGCGGCGGATCGACGGCCAGGATGTGATGCAAAGAACGCAGCCTTCCATCACGACACCGCGCCTCAACGAAGGAATGCCGCCGGCGGATCGGACCAGGCCGCGCGAGTATGCCTACGTGCCGTCGGACGGCGTTGCTCCCTACTGGCATCCCTACGAGTTCGAGGAGGTCGCCGGCGCTCGGCGCTTCGTCCTGCACGGTTTCGCCGACCTGTCGCGAGCGACACCCGTGCCAATGCCGTATCCGCAGGCGGAGGTCCTGCTCCCGGGAACGCCTGCAGCGCGCGAACTGCACCAGGTTGATCCGGCGACAGTGCCGGCCAACGGTCTCACGATTGAGCGCCGATGGATGCTCGCCCGCGATACCTCTGGCAGGCCGGTCCTCTGGCTCCAGCGCCAGCGGAAGCCCCGGCTCAGTCCACCCGGCCGCACCGTGCGTTTCGACATCCTGGAAGAGCTGCGCGCGCCGTAATCAGCCACGCCCTCGGAGGCTCCAGCATGCACCCAGCATATCTCTTCATTACCAAAGTCGTGTGCAACGCCACCGATGACACTTTCGGTGCCGATGACCTGTACGGAATCCTTGGCAATGACACATTCCCCATCGGGCAATTCAAAGCGGGCGACCAGAAGGACCTCACCGTCGAGAGGCCCATCCCGCCCGGAGTGAACGGCCTCACGATCGCTGAGAGCGACTTCCCCGGTCAGAACGACGTTCTGGACACCATCGACCTACTTCAGAACATGGATGTCGAACGTGTCATTGGCATCCTGGTTGGAGATGCACGATACGACATCACATTCCGGGTCATCAGTGCGGCGGATGATGCAACCGAGGAGCGCTGCCCCGAAACTTGTCCGACGTGCGGGGACGGCTGCCGGAAGCAAAATCCCCACGGCGGCACGGTGCATTGGTGCGGGCGGCACGAGTGGGGCGCCAACTGATACGACTGCGTTGTCCGCCATCCGCCCTGCTCATGAAGTAGGTATGGACTCTTCATGGATGCCGCCGCAGTGCAGCCGCACCCACTCTCTCAGGGTGTCTGTGGGGGCCGGGGGGGGGGTGACCTCCCTGGCCTACCCGACCGCTCACCGCTGCAGGAGGATCCAAGGCTGATGGCGCGGGGGCTCTGGCAAGAAGCGAGATGGAGCACACGTTCGCTTGCACTCCCCACCCTTGGCCCTCCTTGCCGTGCGCCCCAGATTGGCGGAGGTCGTTCCTCCAGTTCCTGAGGAACATGGAAGGCCCAAACCATCTCAGGAGTCTGACCCATGAAAACAAAAGCAACCCAGGCCAGCATCCACAACTTGCTCGCGAAGGTCTGGAACAAGGGGGGGCTGGTTTGGGGGATGCTCGCGTTGGTCCTTGCTGCAACACCGGCACTCGCCGTTGATGGCGTCGACTTGCCCGGCCGCGACTATGCGCGCTTTCCAGCACCATCGGCGAGATCGTGCAGACTGAGCTGCGGCGGCGAACGCGCCTGCCAGGCCTATACCTGGGTCAAGCCCGGCTTCCAGGGACCGACCGGCATCTGTTACCTGAAGTCCGCCGAGCCGGCGATCGTCAAGAACCCCTGCTGCGATTCCGGCCCGCGCCGGTTCATCGAGCCGCGCGACATGACGCTCGAATCGCGGATCGACCGCCCGGGGTCAGACTATTTGAACTTCGCCACCGACGGCGGCTCGCACGATTGGGACCAATGCAAGCAGGCCTGTGCCGACGACGCCACCTGCGGATCCTGGACCTATGTCCGGCGCGGCGTGCAGGGGCCGCAGGGCCGGTGCTGGCTGAAGCGTGGGGTCGCCCGGCCGGTCGCCGATGAAAATACCGTCTCGGGCGTCAAATACCGGCGGCCGTCGCAGCGGATCGATCCTGGCTAATCCTAATAGAAACGCACCTGCCGTGCACGGGCTTGGAATGGACAGTGAAGCGGCGCCAGGGTCGACTACCTGCTCGCGCCCCATACCGCACCGCAAGGGCGCGGCAGGAGTTGGTACTGAGGTTGTCGAGACCTAGATGACAGCAGTTGCACGCTCCTCTCATCGAAGCAGACAACGGGTTCATCCGGGCACAGCGGTCGCGAGTACAACTCCAGCACGTCCTGCGTGTTGCGCACGATCCACGCCTCCAAGCACTGGGTCCGCGAGCAGCGCAGGGGCCGCGGCGCCGCAGCCTGAGCCTCCCGCCTCCGGCCTGGCCACATCCACACGAAGGCCCGCCGCCCCTGTCGCGCGGCGGGCCGGAGGACCCCGGCTACGGAACGACGTACAGGTCGCCGTTCGTCTGGGTGATGGCCCCACCCACGACGTTGTAGACGTCGAAGAGGTCGGCGCTCTTGAAGCTCGCGCCCGCTGGCACCGGGGCCAGCAGGGGCGACGTCGTCAGCTGCGACTGCGTGGCGCTGACGAACGTGTTGCCGGCGACCGAGACCAGGTTGTCCGCGGGCAGAGTGCCGCTGTTCACGCTGGTGTCGGGCCGCAGCCACATGCCAGCAAGCAGCTGGTTGAAGGCGGCCGAGTTGTGGAGCGGCGTGCTGGTGATGTTGACGCTGAGCGACGTATCACCGGCATTCGCCGCGCTGCTGACCGTGCCCGCGATGGAGACGAACGGCGTGTAGCCGCCCGTGGCGTAGTGCGTCTGGTTGTTGTTGTTGATGATCAACTGGCCGTACGCCACGCCGCTGTGCTTGAGGAACACCGTGCCCGCGCCACCGTCGGTGTACGTGGCGTTGATGCCCGTGCCGCCACGCGCCTGGAGCTGCGCGCTGGTCGCGGGGTACGGGTAGCCCACGGCCCCCACGAAGCTGGAAGCATCCCCCGTGCTCACCATCGCGATTCGCCCGCCACCGCCCGCGCGCGTGGAGCCGACCGAGCTGGAGTTGTAGGCATTGGCTCCATTGGCGGTGAGCGTGCCGTTCCAGCCCGTGGTGTCGAAGCCGCCGCAGCGCAGGGAGATGGAGCCTCCCGCCGCGCCGTACTGGGAGCCCGTGGTCACCGCGCCCGCCTTGATGAGGGACGTCCCGCCCAGCGTGCAGACACCGGAGGCTTTGAGCCGGAAGACGCCGCCGCCAGGACTCCGGAAGCCCAGGTACGACGGCGAGGCGCCGACCGTCGTCCCCGCTCCGCCCGGATACCGGGGGTCGCGGTAGTCGTCGTAGACCATGCCCCGGACCGAGCCGGCCACGTAGCCACCACCGACACCTCCGTGCCCCGCGCCATATCCCCCCGCCGAGCCGGTCGCGGACGAGGGCCCCGTCACGCCAAAGCCCCACAGGGTCTGCGGTGAGCCCTGGGCATCCATCGCCGCCGGGTAGCCCAGGCCCGCGACGTCCACGGCGCCGCCCGTGAGGCTGAAGGTCTCCGCGAGCGTCATCTGGAGGCTGGACACCTGCGCGGCGGCCGGCGAGGTCTTGAACACCGGCAGGTAGTGCTTGAGGGTGCCCGCGCTCTGCGCGTAGCGCGCCGCCTGGAGCGAGTTGGTGACCAGCGTGCCGCCGCTCAAGGTCACGTCACCGGACGCGATGATGGCGGGCACGGTCACCGAGCCCGCGGACACCGTCACGTTGTCCGCAACGAGCGTCCCGCCTCCAATGGGCGGCATGGCCTGCGTGGACTGCACGACGTTCACCGCGCCGGCCGCGTACTCGATGCGGCCCGTCCTGCCGCTCGTCGTGTCGAAGAGCACCAGGCCGTTCACGGTCATCGTGGGCGCGCCGGAGTTCGTCGTGTTGCCGGACAGGACGTGGATGTCGCCGTTGGTCTCCAGGATGGCGTTGCCGAGCACGTCCAGGTGGTCCAGCACGTCCACGCTGCGGAAGAACGCGCCGGACGCGACATCGGAGGGCACGGCACTCGTGGTCAGGGTGCCCACCGCGTTGGCGGTGACGCGCACCAGGTTGGACGGATCCAGCAGCGCTCCGCCCGCGGCGGTGATGTCCGGCCGCAGCCAGCCGCCCGCGAACACGCCGTTGTAGATGGAGGAGGACGATGGGGTCGTGACCTGGGTGAGCGCGGGGTTGAAGTTCAGCGGCGCGCCCGCGTTCTCGTAGTAGGTCGCGTTGAACATCGTGCTGGCGACGGAGACGGGAATGGAAGTAGCGCCCGCGGTGACGTTCGCCGTGACGGTGCCGGCCAGCGCTGGGAGCCGGGTGGTGCCCTCGTTCTGGAAATGCGCGGGTGAGTTGTTCGCGATGATGAGGTCGCCCCAGGTCAACCCGCTGTGCTTCAGGTAGACGGTGCCCGCGCCACCGGCGCCCACCACGTAGCTCGAGTTGGCAGGCGCGCCTCCGAAGGCGTGAACGCGCGCGGTGAGGTTCACGGGCGGATAGCTCACCGTGCCCGTCATCGTCGCGGCATCACCGGTGCTGACCAGGGCGATGCGGCCACCGCCGCCCGCGCCCAGCGGGATGGAGGAGTTCCCTGCCCCCTGGCCTCCGTCCGCGATGAGGGTTCCCGTCCAGCCCGTGGAGACGATGGCACCGCAGCGGAGGTTGATGGAGCCGCCCGCCGCATTGAACGAAGCAGACGCCGCGACGGTGGCGGCACCGCCCAGCACGCAGGGCCCCGTGGACGTGATGCGCACCACGCCACCTCCGTGGGTGCCCGAATACGTGTCATTGGTGGCGCCGGGGAACTTCGGGTCGCGGTAGTCGCCGTAGGTCGTCCCCGCGTTGCCCGCCTGGTTGTTGTTGGCCTGCGAGATGTTCATCCGGTAGTTGCCGGAGCCCATGCCGCCGTGGCTGGCGCCATACAGCTTGCTGGTGCCCGCGAGCGATGCCGACGGCACGCCGTTGGGACCGAAGCTGACCAGGCCGTTACCGCTGCACGAGCCATTGGCGAAGCAGGTCATGCCGTAGCCCTTGTTGGTGGTGTTGATGGAGCCACCCAGCAGGTTCCAGGAGCCCGTGAGCACGTCCAGCTTGAACATGGCCGCGTTGGTGGCCTGGAGGTGCGTCACGGTGCCGCCCGTGATGAAGACATCACCGAAGGTCTGCCCCACCGTGCTGGCGTCGAACGTGACGGTGCCACCGGTGATGTAGAGGTTCCGGCCGCCCGCGTTGCTGGAGGTGACGGTGACGGTGCCGGTGGTGATGGTGGTGCCAGCGCTGCCATTGAACAGCGCCGAGTCGAAAGTGACAGAGGCGGTATCCGGCAGCGTGGTGGTGCCGCTCCCGTCCGTGACGGTGGCGGAGAACGTGGTGGGCACCGTCAGCGCCGTGGAGCTGCGTGCGGTGACGACGTAGCTCCCCGCGCCGGAGTCCACCGCCGTGAGGCACGTCGCGCCCGGCGTGTTCACGGTGCAGTCGGAGGTCCCCGTACCGCCCAGCGTGACCGACCCGTCACTGCTCAGGACCTCCACATGGAGCCCCGTCCCCAGGGGTTCACCGTTCACGTCGCGAGGCGTGACGGTGAGGGTCACATAGGCCAGCCCGTCCGAGGGCGCGTTGGTTGCGGACGCAAGCAATTGAGGCTGCGGTGACGTCAGACCCGCGCGCGAGCTCGCGGGGGCCGGCCCACTGTCTTCCAGCGGCGGAGGGGAACAGCTGATCAACGCGGCGAGCGCGAGCGGACCTGCGAATGGCAGACGCATGGAGGAATCTCCCTTTGGGTTGGAACAGCGGCCGGCTGGCAATGCTTCAGCGCGGGCCGCTGGACGTCCGTATGCTTCAGCGGGGCTGCGCGATGGAAGGACTCACTGGAAACATTCTTCACGCAATCGAGTCTTTCTTGACCTATCCGCGAGCCCTGGAGACATGGAACGCATTCACTTGAGTCCCGGTCCGCGTCGTTGATGCAAGGATTAAGGTGCCGCCCCATGCGCGAGTCGTGGACAGGTGGGACGAAGCTCCTGGCGGCGGCGAGCCTCGCGGGCGCGGTGGGCTTCCTCTTCGTCATGGACGTGGGGCCCCGGGAGGCGCGGCTCGTCACCAAGGCGCTGCCCATGGTGTGCCTGTTGCTGTGGCTGTGGCCTGCTCGGGGGCGCTATGCGCGGCTCATCTTCGCGGGGCTGGCGCTGTCGCTGCTCGGCGACGTGCTGCTGGAGGTGAGCCGGGACCTGTTCCTGCCGGGCCTGGGGGCCTTCCTGCTGGCCCACGTGGGCTACACCGCCGCGTTCCTGTCCGTGACGCGGCGATGGTCCCTGCTTCGTGCCCTGCCCTTCCTGTTCCTGGCCGTGGGCGCTGGCGTGGCGCTGTGGCCCGGCCTGGGCGGGATGGCGCCTCCGGTGACGGCCTACGTCGCCGTCATCTGCACCATGGGCTGGCGCGCGGCGACCATGATGGGCTCCCTGGAGCTGCCGCGACGCGAGCAATGGCTGGCGTTCGGGGGCGCGCTGCTGTTCTCCGCCAGCGACGGGCTGCTCTCCATCCGGCTCTTCGTCACGCCCCTGCCCGGCCTGGGCTACGCCGTCATGCTGCTGTACTGGGCCGCACAGCTCTGCATCGCGGCCTCCGCGCGCGTGGAGCACGCTCCGGCCGCGATGCCTATATCCTCCAGCAGTCCCACCTGACTCCTGGAGGTCTCATCCATGTGGCGTTCCCTGATGGTTGCGGCGATGTGCGTTGTCGGTCTCACGGCTTGCGGCGGTAGCGCCGACGCGGATGTGGACCTGGGTTCCCAGGAGCAGGGGCTCGCGTGTGAGACCGGGACCGGCGCCTGTCCTGGCACCACCGTCTGTGCCTATACCGGTCCTGGCGATGAAGGGCTCTGCCGCCCCGCGTGCATCAACGGCACGTGTTCCAACGGCCAGACCTGCTGCACCCAGCCCAGCGGCGCGCCGTACTGCAACAGCTTCTGCTACTGATTCCCCGGCACACCGCCAGATGCGAAGCCCCACGGCTCCGCATCCGGTTGGGGCCTACTTAGTCGAACAGATCCGTCAGCGCGGAGTTCTTGTCCAGGGGGTCATCCTCCGCCACCTCCCGGAGGAGGGCAATCACCTGCTCCAGCTTCCCCAGTCCGGCGAGGGTCTTCACGTTGGTTTCATTGATGCCCTCGTAATAAACGCCCTCGTCTTTCAAGCGCTGAATGGCGGCATTTCCCACATTCGCCCGCTGCTGCTCCGCGAGCCGACTCCGCTCTTCCGCCGCGGCAAGCGCGACGCGCTTTTCCTCCTCCAGGACGGCCACCAGCTTCCGGTGCCACGTCACGGGGAAGGTGGTGCTCCGGCACCGGAAGCCACCTTCCTGCTCGAGCATGTATGCCAGTGCGTCGGAGAAGCGCTCGCGCATGGGGAGGGGAGCAATGCCCACCTCCGACAGCGCCTTCTGGAACCACTCGAAGGCACGCGCGGCCAGCTTGTGCTTTCCCCCCCGGTCGTCGTGCACGATGACCACCTTGTCCGGCGCCAGGGCAATCCCATTCACGAAGCAGAAGTAGTTCTCGGCCTGATGCGCGTGGTAGCGGTCCACGTGCGCGCTCTTCACCTTGAGGGGGAAGGCGCCCACGACCTCCACGACCTTGAAGGCATGCTTTTCGAGCAGCGCCTTCGTCCGGGCATTCACGGCCCCGTACTTCTCCTGAAGCGCGGCGATGTCCTTGAGCATCGCCTCGCGCCCCGGCAGCTCCTCCGCGCTGAAGCTCTCCACCAGCCGGTGCTGCTCCGTGAAGCTGTGGAGCGCGAACGCGCCGTTGCCCACGTAGAGCATCTGCATGTCGATGTGGTAGGCCCACTGCGGGACGAACAGGACGCGCTTCTTCCTCGAAGCGTGGTCCTCCGACCCGGACAGCTCCCCCAGCAACGTCCGCCGGATGCGAGCCTTGGCGTTCTTCCACAGCAGGTATTGCTCGGGGTCGTAGCCCGCCTGCTCGGCGCGCTTGAGCAACTTCTGCTCCTCGAAGTCCGTGGACTGGACCGTCATCTCCTTGCCAAAGGTCTCCGCGTGCCAGACGCCGTACAGCCCCAGCTCTCCCACCACGAACCGCAAGAGCCCCTTCTGGTCGCGCGCCGCGATGATGTTTCCGCCCGCGACCGGGACATCATGGTGGCCAAAGCCTCCCTTCCTCGCGATGCTCAGGTTCGCTTCCGCCTCCATCACCTTGATGCCATCGAACATCTCCCTGGCATCCAGCACCTCGTTCTGGGAGCGGGCATTGGCCTTGAGCACGGCGCCGCCTCCCATCTTCGGGACACCCGTCCGGGGCTGATACAGCGAAGGGCCCACCAGGGTCCGCAGGACGGGGTCGCGGTTCCAGCCCTGTGACGCGAGCTTGAGGCCGTACACCTCGACATTGCTGTCCCTCAGCGCCTGGGTGGCCATCGACGAAAGCTTTCCACCGCCCTCCATCACCAGGACCGTGTGATGGGGGTAGAGCCGGTCCTCGACGTGCCAGTCCGGTGGGAGGTCGCTCGGCGCAAGCTCGCCCCACCCTGCGGACGGCGTCGACGTGTCCCGGTAGGCCTCCGGCTGATGGGGCACGACGGGCCGCGCGATGGTGGGTTTGTGCGCCTCGCAGTAGCCCCAGCGCAGCGCCGGAAAGATGGACGACGTCTCTTCGTGCGTCGCTTCACTTCCACAGATGCGGCATTTCATACAGCCAGCAGACGTGCGCCCGCATGACCGTGTCAACCCGGCGATTGGACCTGACCCCACCGGTGACGGAAGGCCCCACTACCTTCCGCCTCCGGCGGGCACCGCGTGACTACTGCAGCACGCCGATGGTCTCCGAGCGGTCCACGGCCTCACCCTTGGTGGTGTAGCCGGAGTACCAGCCGGTCAGGTTGCTGCCGGACTGGTCATACTGCATATGGACGTGGGGACCCGTGGCGTTGCCCGTACCGCCCTCGTTGCCCACCTGGCAGCGGTTGCACGTGCGGTCATACGAGTCCGACGTCTTGATGAAGTGCCACAGGCGGAACGTCTTGCCGTTGGAGAAGGCGTGCTTCGCCTCGTTCTGCGTGCCGCTGCCCGTGCCGTTGCAATAGACGCCCGACGTGCGGACGGTCACGTTCCAGGACAGGGACGCCATCACGCCCGTCTCCACGCCCCAGTAGTTGCAACGGCCGCTGGAGATGTCCACCGCGCCGTGGAACGTGCCGCTGGAGTAGTTCGTCGTCGCCGTGACCGTGCCCGGGAAGGGAGACTTCACCGTGTACGAGTACGCAGCCGCGACCGAGGGAACCGCGAGGGCCAGGATGGCCGCGAAGGCCTTCTTCTTCATGTGACGCATCGGGGGTGTTCCTTTCGGGCCGGCGGGTCCGGCCCCATGAGGGTGCCGCTCAACGGACCTGTTGCAGCCGCTGCTTCTCTCTCAGGAGCAGGCCCCACTCCTGAACGCCTGATTCCAGGGCGCGGATCCACGCGTCGATCTCCGGCGCCATGCTGGGGTCCACGCTCCGCAGCTTGCGCAGCTCCGGCACGGCGTCCGCGAAGCCCAGCTCCGCGATGCCCTGCACCAGCGCCTTGCGCACGCCCGCGTCCCGCTCGCCTCGGTACATGCCCACCAGCGCCTCGCGCGCCGGACCCATCTGCGCCGCCGGCACGCTGCCCAGCGCGAGCGCCGCCGAGCGCCGCACGTCCGCGCTCTCGTGGCCCAGCATCCCGAGCAGCTTCTGTCCCGCCTCCGGCCCCATCCTGCGCGTGTCCAGGGACTCCAGAATCTTCGCCGTCACCTTCGGATCCGTGGACGCCGTCGCCGCGTTCACCGCCATGTCCGTGGCCGGGCCGTGGTGGGCGGAATAGACGTATTCGTTGTCCTCGATGAGGTTCTTCGCCGCCTCCATGCGGACCTCCGGCGAGCCGTCCCGCATGAGCCGCTCGTACATGTCCCCCGTCTTCTCCAGCGCGCCGGTGCGGCGCATGGCGCGGACGGTGGCGGCGCGGACGGACGGGTCGCGGTCCTCCAGCGCGCGGCGGGCCACGGTCTGGATGGCGTCCTTCTCCGCCTCGCGCTCGCTGCGCGCCACCAGCGCCGCGGCCAGCTGCTCCACCATCGCGGGGTCCGTCTCCCGGTCGAACGCCGCGTGCAGCTCCCCGGAGGGCAGCGACACGGCGGCCTCGCGCAGCACGGCCTGGAGGTAGTCGCGGTAGGCCTTGGAGCTGGAGCCCATCCCCTGGCGGAGCTGATCCATCAGCCCCCGGACCGAGCAGCTCTCCCCCTGCAACGTCGGCTTCGCCGCCGGGGGCGTGGATTGGGCGGTGACGACCGGGGATGCGAGCATCAACGTCAGGCCCCCGAACGCGCGAAGACCTTGGAGGAAGCGAGGCATGCGACAGGGCTCCTACTGGTGGCGGTCCATGCAGCCGAAGGGGTTCTGGTCCGGCAGCTCGTTCCAGACGCGGATGAAGTCGACGTTGCCCTGGGCGTAGAGCGTCTCGAAGATGCCGTAGAGCGGCTGGAAGCGCGGATCCACGGTCGCCATGTTCGCCATCACGGGCAGGGCGTCCCGGCCCGCGACGCGCGCGGAGAAGCGGAACAGCGCCCAGCGCACGCACACGGACTGCTCGCGCTGGAAGGCGTCCGTGAACGTCTCCAGCACGTGCTCCTTGTCGGAGGACATGGCCAGCACCTGCGCCGCCGCGTCGCGGCCGTCCTCGTTGCCCTCGCTGCGCAGGATGCGCTCGAAGCGGGCCGTGGCCTTCGCGTCCAGCACGGGCGAGTTGTGCAGCGGCGCCGTCTGCGCCAGGTGGCGGATCTGCTCGTCCGGCGCGTCCGTGGCGATGGTGATGAGCCGGTCGAGGTACGGCGACGCGTCCCCCAGGTTCTCCGACTCGCGCGCCATCACGCGGCCCAGCGTGCGCGTGGCGGCCCAGCCCGCTTCGGTGGACGCCGGGTCGCGCGCGAAGTCCGCCAGCCGGTCCATCGCGTCCGGCGTCAGGTGCTTCTGCGTGTCGAGCGCGGAGAGCATGCCCGCGCGCCGCTCGATGGACAGCCCCTTGTCCAGCCCCGCCTCCAGCAGCCGCGCGGCGACCTGCGGCTTCTGCACCGCGTCCGACTCACGCAGCCCGGACAGCAGCACCTGGAACTCCGCGCCCTGCGCGTCCCGGGCCCAGTCCACCACCTGCCCCGCCTTCTTCGCGTCGTCGCCAATCAGCTCCGCGAGCTTCGCCTTCAGGTAGTCGCGGACGAGCGGGTCCTTTGACGCGAGCAGCGACGCGGACCAGTCGCGGAACGTCTCCAGCGTCACGCCGTCGTTGAAGCGCGCCAGCTCAGGGAAGCACGTCTGGTCCGAGAAGCGGCGCTCCGCGGCCTCCGCCTCCTCCACGCCAGACGGCGCCGCCGCAGCGCCCCCGCCGCCGCCCCGAGCCCCCACGGACTGTGTGGCTTTGGCGGAGGCCGCCACCGGGGACGGCGCCTGTGCGTCATCACCGCCACGCCACACCAGCCCCACGGCCGCCAACACGGCCGCCAGGCCCGCGCCCGCCAGCACCCAGGGCATCCCACGCCGCCGCGAAGGGCCAGAGGCGGGCGTCTCGGTCGAAGTGGAAGGAGCCATGGGAATCCAAATAACCATGGATTCCTTGTTTCAATCAAGGAAAACAGATTGATTGGATTTTTACTGAAACTCGCCGTCTTTCCCTCTGGCGATTCCACCCACTGACAACACGCGTCACGAGAACAGTCCCTGCGTTATGGAACGACGCACGCGGCCGACATACTTCGTGTCATGGCGACGCAATGACTCTCCGCGTGCGTGTGCGGGTGGATGTCACAAGGCGTTGCACCCTGCGCCCGTCTGCCTTCCTGCTCCCCAAGGTCAAAACAGACACGCCTCTGACGCAGGGGCGTGAAGTGTCCGCGATTCAGTGTCCGTGTATGATTTCGGACCGTGGTGGCAGGGCCGGGGGGCTGTAGCCAGCGCATGGATGCATCGGGCGGAGGTGCCCGGGTCGCGCCATGGCTGTGAATGCGTCGCGGGAAAAGTGGCCGGACATGATGAAGAACGAAGCAGGTGCCGTGCGGCGGGAGCCTCCCGCGGTGGGCGTGACGGGTGTGTCCTCGGACCTTTCGGACCGGACACAGGCCGCGGACGTGGAGTCGCTCTTCGGAGCCGCTCCCGCGCCCGTGGAGCCGCCGTCCCGTTCCAACACGGGTTCGTCCACGTGGGACGGGCCGTCGCGTCCGGGCACGGGTGGCACCGGTGACACCGGCAACAACACGAGTCCCTCCATCCAGGGCCACGCGCTGCGCCCGGGCATGCGCCTGCAGCACTACGAGCTCATCCGCGAGCTGGGCTCCGGCGGCATGGGCACGGTGTTCCTGGCGCGCGACGTGCGGCTGGGACGCCGGGTGGCCATCAAGTTCCTGCACAGCGAGGACGCCGACATCACCCGGCGCTTCATCCTGGAGGCGCGGGCCACCGCGCGGTGCAGCCACGAGAACATCGTCATCATCTACGAGGTCGGCGAGTTCACCGGCGGCCCGTTCATGGTGCTGGAGTACCTGCAGGGCAAGCCGCTGACGAAGGTGCTGGGCAACCAGCGCCTGCCGCCCGCGCGCGCGGTGGAGCTGATGGTGCCGGTGGTGCGGGCGCTGGAGTGCGCCCACGAGCAGGGCATCGTCCACCGCGACCTGAAGCCGGAGAACATCGTCGTGACGGACTCGGGCGCCATCAAGGTGCTCGACTTCGGCATCGCCAAGGTGCTCCAGGGCGACGAGCCCGTGGAGGCGCCCGCGGGCGGCCCGCAGGTCCAGCCGCGGCTGCACTCGGTGGAGGGCATGGGCGAGGACGTGTCCAACCTCACCCGCAAGGGCGCCATCATGGGCACCATGGCCTTCATGTCCCCGGAGCAGTGGGGCATTGGCGTGGCCGTGGACAACCGCACGGACATCTGGGCCGTGGGGTTGATGCTGTTCCGCATGCTCGCCGGCAAGCACCCGTTGGATCCGCTGCGCGGTCCGCAGCTGATGGTCACGGGCATGCTGGATGAGCCCATGCCGCTGCTGCGGACCCTGGCGCCGGACGTGCCGCAGGAGCTGGCGGCCGTCGTGGACCGCTGCCTGCTCAAGCGCAAGGAGGAGCGCTATCCGGACGCGGCGTCGCTCCTGCGCGCGCTGGAGCCCTTCCTCCCCGGCCGCATGAGCCGCGAGCTGCGCGTGGACGAGAGCCCCTACGCGGGCCTCAGCTCCTTCCAGGAAGCGGACGCGGATCGCTTCTTCGGCCGCACCCGCGAAATCGCCGCGCTGGTGAACCGCATCAACGACCGGCCGCTCCTGGCCGTGGTGGGCCCATCCGGCACGGGCAAGTCGTCGTTCGTGCGCGCGGGCCTGGTGCCCGTGCTCAAGCGGTCCGGCACGCCGTGGGAGGCGCTGGTCATCCGCCCCGGCCGCAGCCCGCTGTCGGCGCTGGCCAGCATCGTCACGCCGCTGATGAGCTCGTCCACCACCATCGAGGACGACCTGCAGGAGCAGCAGCGGGTGGTGGAGCGGCTGCGCGCGGAGCCCGGCTACGTAGGCAACGTGCTGCGCAGCCGCGCGCGGCGGGAGAAGCGGCGCATCCTGCTCTTCATCGACCAGTTCGAGGAGCTCTACACGCTGGTGCCGGACGCCCAGGAGCGGCTGGCCTTCACCGCGTGCCTGTCCGGCATCGCGGACGACGCGACCACGCCCATCCGCGTCATCCTCTCCATCCGCTCGGACTTCCTGGACCGCGTGCCGGAGGACGAGCGCTTCATGGCGGAGCTCAGCCAGGGGCTCTACTTCCTCACCGCGCCCGCCCGCGAAGGCCTGAAGGACGCGCTGGTGCAGCCGGCGGAGCGCGCGGGCTACCAGTTCGAAAGCCCCGCCATGGTGTCCAGCATGCTGGAGCACCTGGACGCCTCCCAGGGCGCGCTGCCCCTGTTGCAGTTCGCGGCCACCCAGTTGTGGGAGGCGCGCGACGTCAACAACCGGCTGCTCACGGAGAGCGCCTATCAGGCCATGGGCGGCATCGCCGGCGCGCTGGCCAGCCACGCGGACAGCGTGCTGGAGAGCCTGTCCACGCAGGAGCGCACCCTGGTGCGCGCGCTCTTCCTGCGGCTCGTCACCCCGGAGCGCACGCGCGCCATCGTGTCCCTGGACGAGCTGCGCGAGCTGACCCAGGAGACGGGGGAGATGCAGCGCCTCATCGACCACCTGGTGCAGGCGCGCCTGCTGGTGGTGCAGACCGGCGGCGGCGCCACGGGCGCCACGGTGGAAATCGTCCACGAGTCGCTCCTGCACAGCTGGCCCACGCTGCGGCGATGGCTGGATGAAGGCCAGGAGGACTCCGCGTTCCTGGAGCAGCTGCGCAACGCGGCCCGGCAGTGGCAGGGCAAGAACTTCGACGCGCACCTGCTGTGGCGCGGTGAATTGGTGGAGGAGGCCCAGCGCTTCCAGCGGCGCTACCGGGGAGAGCTGCCCCGGTTGCAGCAGGACTTCCTCACGGCGGTGTTCGCGCAGGCGAAGAAGGGGCGCCGGCTGAAGCGGGCGCTGCTTATCGGCAGCGCGACGTTCCTAGGGCTCCTGGTGGTGGCGGCGGTGGTGGCGCTCGTCGTCATCCGCAACGCGCAGCAGGAGGCCGAGAAGCAGGCCCAGGCGGCCCAGGCGGCGGAGATCATCGCGCGCGCCGCCGAGACCAACGCCCGCGGCGCGGAGGCCGAGGCCAAGCAGCGTCTGGCCGAGGTGCAGGCCAAGGAACTGGAGCGCCAGAAGGCGCAGCAGGCGGCGGAGTCGGCCAATGAGCAGGTGGCGCTCGCCAACCAGGAGCTGCTCAGCAAGAACGACGAACTGGTGTCCGCGCTCAAGCGCGCCCAGGAAGCGCAGCTGCGCGCCCGGAGCGCCAAGAAGCGCGCCGAGGAGAGCGCCGAGTCCGCGCGCGACGCCCGCGAGGAGGCCCTCCGCGCGGCGGAAGAACTCTCCACGTTGCTCAAGCGGGAGAAGGAGCGCGTCTCCCGTCTGCAATCCCAGCTCGGCAGTCCGGTCATCGAGGTCCTGAAGTGAGAAGCATCTTGAACAGGGTGATGAGCAGGTCCGCGTTCGTGCTGTCGGTGCTGCTGGCGCTGGAGTCGGTGCCCGCGCTGGCGCAGGAGCCGGCGCCACGGACCCGCACCACGAAGACGTCCCGGGGCACGAAGAAGGCAGGCGCGCCGAAGACGGCGGGCACCAGGAAGAAGGCCACCGCTTCAACGGCCACGGGCAAGACGAAGCTGTCCGGCACCGGCACCTCGAAGCGGCGGCGCAAGCCCACCGCCGCGGAGGCCGCCCAGACGCCCACGCCGGCCCCTTCGGACACGCCCCTCTCCGAGTCCCTTCCCCTGCCCCCGCCTCCCACGCCGAAGGCCGTGGAGTCCCAGCAGGAGCAGGCCAGCAGCACGCTGGAGGGCTCGCAGCCCGGCGCGGACGAACGCCCCTGGGCGAAGGGCATCTCCAAGACGGACCAGGACGCGTCGCTCGCGCTGTTCGGCGAAGGCAACGCGCTCCTGAAGGAGTCCATCTTCGTGCAGGCGGTGGAGAAGTACCGCCAGGCGCTGGCGCGCTGGGACCACCCGGCCATCCACTACAACCTCGCGCTGGCGCTGATGAACCTGGACCAGCCCGTGGAGGTGCACGAGCACCTGGTGGCGGCGCTGCGCTTCGGACCGGCGCCGCTGGAGAAGGAGAAGTACGAGTACGCCCGCAACTACAAGACGCTGGTGGAGAAGCAGCTCGCGCGGGTGGACATCACCTGCGCCACGCCCGGCGCCACGGTGACGATGGACGGCCAGACGCTGTTCGTGGCCCCTGGCCGCTACGAGGCGCTGGTGCGCCCCGGCGCGCACAGCATCGTCGCGACGATGACCGGCTACCTGCCCAGCGACCAGAGCCGCACGCTGCTGCCCGGTGAGACGACGACGCTGGACCTGAAGCTCTTCACCTCCGACGACCTCATCCGCTACAAGCGCCGCTGGTCCGCCGCGATGCCCTGGCTGGTGATGGGCGCGGGCGTGGCCGTGGCGGGCGGCAGCACCTTCCTGCACCTCCAGTCCCGCGACCACTTCCGCGCCTTCGAGTCCGGCATCACCGAATGCGGGGGCTGCGTGCCGCCCGCCGCCGTCGCCGACGAGCGCTCGCGGGGCAACCTGATGCAGACCGGCGCCATCGCCGGGTACGCCGTGGGCGGCGCGGTCATCGTCACCGGCGCGGTGCTCGCCGTCCTCAACCAACCCAAGCCGTACCGCATCGAACCGGGCCAGGAGGCGGCGACCGTGCAGGTCACGCCGCTCCTTGGCGCGGGTTCGGGCGGTGCCGTGGCCACGTTCCGCTTCTAGAGGCTCCCGCATGACACGCGTCTCCCCTTCCTCCATGGCGCGCGCCCTGCTGCTCCTGGCCGCGCCACTCCTGCTGCTCTCCTCCTGCTTCCAGCCCACCACCGTGGACTGCCCCGCCGGGCTGGTGTGTCCGGATGGCCTGAAGTGCGCCGCGAACCAGGCCACCTGCATCTCCACGGACTGCGGCGACGGCATCGTCCAGGACCACGAGCAGTGTGACGACGGCAACATCGTGGACGGCGACGGCTGTAGCCGCGACTGCAAGTCCACCGAGGCGTGTGGCAACGGCGTCGTGGACCGGGTCACGAACGAGAAGTGCGACGACGGCAACACCCATGACCGCGACGGTTGCAGCGCGGACTGCAAGTCCAACGAACTGTGCGGCAACGGCGTCGTGGACACGGCCGTGGGCGAGAAGTGCGACGACGGCAATAACGCCAGCGGCGACGGGTGCAGCGCGGACTGCCTCTCCACCGAGGTCTGCGGCAATGGCTACACCGACCCCACGAAGGAGGAGCGCTGCGACGATGGCAACACCGTCAGCGGCGACGGGTGCAGCGCGGACTGCCGCTCCCAGGAGAGCTGCGGCAACGGCTACGTGGACGTGGCCAAGGGTGAGAAGTGCGACGACGGCAACAACATCAACGGCGACGGGTGCAGCTCCGACTGCAAGTCCAACGAGACCTGCGGCAACGGCGTCCTGGACACCATCAAGGGTGAGATCTGCGACGACGGCAACAACGTCAGCGAGGACGGCTGCAGCGCGGACTGCCGGTCCGCGGAAGGCTGCGGCAACGGCGTGCGCGACGGCGAGGAGCAGTGCGACGACAAGGGCGAGTCCGCCACCTGCAACCTCAACTGCACCGTGCGCGTCTGCGGTGACGGCATCGTCAACCGGACCGCGGGCGAGCAGTGCGATGACAAGGGCGAGTCCGCCTACTGCAACGCCAACTGCACGCTGCGCGCCTGCGGCGACGGCGTGGTGAACACGTCCTCTGGAGAGCAGTGCGACAACCCCGGTCCCGTCAACAGCCCCACCTGCGACGCGGACTGCTCCATCGCCTTCTGCGGCGACGGCTTCACCAACACCACGCGCGGCGAGCTGTGCGACACGGCGGGCAACTCCCGCACCTGCAACGCGGACTGCACGCCCGCGGCCTGCGGCGACCGGTACCTCAACACCGCAGCGGGCGAGCAGTGCGACGACGGGCCCAACTCCGCCATCTGCGACGTGGACTGCACCCCCACGGCCTGCGGCGACGGCGTCACCAACTCCGCGGCGAAGGAGCAGTGCGACGACGGCAACACGCGCGACGATGACGACTGCCTGGGCTCCTGCAAGCCGAACATCTGCGGCGACAGCGTGGTCAACGTCAACGGGCCGGAGCGCCCGGAGGCCTGCGACGACGGCAACACCAAGACGGAAGTCGCGTGCGACTACGGCACCGCCAGCTGCGAGGCGTGCAGCAGCGACTGCAAGGCGCGGCTGGACCTGAAGGGCAACGTCTGCGGCGACAACGTGAAGGACGCCACGAACGAGGCCTGTGACGACGGCAACACGGAGACGGAGGACGCCTGCCCCTATGGCACCGCCAGTTGCAAGGTGTGCCGCTTCGACTGCAAGGAGAGCCTGTCGCGCACGGGCAACATCTGCGGCGACAACGCCAAGGACCCGGACCACGAGGCCTGCGACGACGGCAACACCAAGACGGAAGTCGCGTGCGACTACGGCCAGGCGAACTGCCAGAAGTGCAGCGGCGACTGCCAGACGTCCCTCTCGCTGACGGGCAACGTCTGCGGCGACAAGGTGAAGGACCCCACCCACGAGGCCTGCGACGACGGCAACACCACCACGGAGACCACCTGCCCCTACGGCGTGGCCAACTGCCAGACGTGCAGCGGCGACTGCAAGCAGCTGCTGGCTGTGACGGGCAACGTCTGCGGCGACGGCGTGGCGGACCTGGTCCACGAGGTCTGTGACGACGGCAACACCGACACGGAGACCACCTGCCCCTACGGCCTGGCCAACTGCCAGCGGTGCAGCAGCGACTGCCAGCAGCTCCTGACACTCACCGGCAACGTGTGCGGCGACGGCAAGCAGGACCCCAGCGCCTCGAACGAGGTCTGCGACGACGGCAACACGCAGACGGAGTCCTCGTGCCCCTACGGTCAGGCGAACTGCCAGGTATGCCGCGGCGACTGCAAGGAGCTGGTCCCCGTCACGGGCAACGTCTGCGGCGATGGCGTGCTGGACACGAAGTACGAGGCCTGTGACGACGGCAACACCGACACGGAGTCCTCCTGCCAGTACGGCACGGCGAGCTGCAAGCGGTGCAGCAGCGACTGCCAGACGGTCCTCTCGCTGGAGGGCAACGTGTGCGGCGACGGCGTGAAGGACGCGACCAACGAGGCCTGCGACGACGGCAACACCCTCGCCTGTGGCTCGTGCAGCGCCAACTGCAAGGTGCAGACGCTCCAGGCGGCGACGGGCGCCATCACCGCGGTATCTAGCGCGAACCTGTCCGACGAGGAGACGTTCACCATCAGCGATGGCATCAACACGCCGGTCACCTTCGAGATAGACCGCAACAACAACGGTCTCAAGAACCCCGCCAACCAGCGGGTGGCCGTGGCGAACAGCACGCCCGCGACGCAGGTCGCCCTGCTCATCCGGGACGCCATCAACGCTGTGGATGAGCCGTTCGAAATCGAGGCGTCGGTCGTCACCGGCACCTTCACCGTGAACGTCACCCACAAGCTGAAGGGCTCCATCGGCAACCAGGCGATGACGGAGCGGGTCGGCAACAACAACTTCAAGGTGAGCGGGATGAATGGCGGCAGCGGCTACGACTGCCCCCAGGGCACGAAGTGCGTGGGCGACGAGGACTGCGCGCTCGACCTGGTGTGTGGGGCCAGCAAGACCTGCGTCACCCCGCCCGTCGTCCCCGCGCCCTGAGCGCGGTTCCGACGTGTGACCTCCCTCTTGAAACAGGGAGGTCACACGCATTGACGCACCGGGCCATGTCCTGCGTCATACGAGAGCGGTCCGGGGGGCGCGAGTGGGGGAACGTGCGGTTGACTTCACTGTCGTGGGGGTGGTGAACCGGACGGGCCCCGGGTAGTCGCGGGCCCGGTGGCCATGCAGCGGTCGTGAACCTCGCTTGCCGCGTCTGGAGCCACATCCATGATGACCCCTCCCCGTCGTCACCGCCGGAGCCCCTGGCTCACGCGGTGGCATCCCCTCGTCGCCGTGGGCTTCGCCTGGGCGCTGGTCTCCTGCGCCACCCCCGAGACGCCTGACGAAGCCCCCGCCCCCACCGCGCCCGCCGTGGAGGACATCGCGCAGCGCGAGCAGGAGCTGCTCACCTGGACGCTGGGCGCGAAGTACGACGCCACGCAGGCCAACATCACGTTCAACGTGTACTCGTCGCGCGCCACGCGCATCGAGGTGTGGATCTACAACACGGCGCAGGGCGCGCAGGAGCGCGTCAGCTACGTGATGACGAAGAACGCGACGACCAACGTCTGGACGAAGACCGTCTCCGTCGCCACGCTGAAGAACAGCTACAACGTCACCGGCACCGTCTATTACGGCTACCGCGCGTGGGGCCCCAACTGGACGTACAACTCCAGCTGGACCAAGGCGAACAACACGGTGGGCTTCATCGCGGACGTGGACTCCGCGGGCAACCGCTTCAACCCGAACAAGCTCTTGTGGGACCCGTACGCGCTGGAGCTGTCGCACGACCCGGTGAACCCCAGCAACGCGGACGCCACGGTGTTCGCGTCCGGCCCGCTGCACCGCTACAAGGACAGCGGCCCGTTCGCGCCCAAGAGCATCGTGCTGCCGCCGGACACCACGTCCACCGGCACCAAGCCCACGCGCGCCTTCAAGGACGACATCGTCTATGAGGTGCACCTGCGCGGCCTGACGAAGCAGGACACCGGCTCCGGGCTGGATGCCGCCTGTCTGGGCACCTACAAGACGGCGGGCCAGAAGGCCGCGCAGCTGGCGGCGCTGGGCGTCACGGCGGTGGAGTTCCTGCCGCTGCACGAGACGGACAACGGCAACAACGACACGGTCGCGAGCACCGCGGGCGACAACTACTGGGGTTACATGAACCTCAGCTACTTCGCGCCGGACCGCCGCTACGCGTGTGACCAGACGCCGGGCGGCCCCACGCGCGAGTTCAAGGCCATGGTGAAGGCGTTCCACGACGCCGGCATCAAGGTGCTGGTGGACGTGGTCTACAACCACACCGGCGAGGGCGGCGCGTGGATCAGCGGCGACCCGAGCACGTACAACGTCATGTCGTACCGGGGCCTGGACAACCCCACGTACTACAGCCTGACGAAGGACATGAAGTTCAACTGGGACAACACGGGCGTGGGCGGCAACTTCAACACGTTCAACCCCACGGCCCGCAACGTCATCCTGCATTCGCTGTCGTACTGGAAGGACACGCTGGGCGTGGACGGCTTCCGGTTCGACCTGGCGTCGGTGCTGGGCAACATCTACGAGCACGAGACGGCCACGCACGGCGGCTTCGAATACAACCGCGACAACCCGAACACGGCGCTCAATCAAATCACCACGCAGCTGGACCCGCGTCCGGAGGCGGGCGGCGCGGGCACGGACTTCATCGCGGAGCCGTGGGCCATTGGTGGCAATTCCTACCAGGTGGGCAACTTCCCGGCGAAGTGGCGGGAGTGGAACGGCGCGTTCCGCGACACCTTCCGCAAGGACCAGAACCAGCTGGGCGTGGAGAACATCAAGCCGTCGGACCTGGCCAAGCGCTTCACGGGCTCGTCGGACCTGTATGAGGATGACGGCCGCAAGCCGGCCGCGTCCGTGAACTTCATGGTGGCCCACGACGGCCTCACCCTGAAGGACCTGTACACGTGCAACAGCAAGAACAACAGCCAGGCGTGGCCCTACGGCCCGTCTGACGGCGGCGAGGACAACAACCACAGCTGGGACCAGGGCGGCAGCGCGGCGCTGCAGCGGCAGGCGGCGCGCAACGGCATGGCGTTCATGATGCTGAGCGCGGGCGTGCCCATGCTGACGGGCGGCGACGAGTTCCTGCGCACGCAGTACTGCAACAACAACGTGTACAACCTGGACTCGAACAAGAACTGGCTGGACTACGCGTGGACCACGGACCAGTCCAACTTCCGCACGTTCACCCAGAGACTCATCGCGTTCCGCAAGGCGCACCCCGCGCTGCGTCCGGCGGAGTTCTACAAGACGAACGACAACAACGGGAACGTGATGGAGCAGCACCGCTGGTTCAAGCCGGACGGCTACGTGCCGGACGCGTCGTACTTCGACAATGCGGGCAACCACGCGCTGGCCTACCGCATCGACGCGACGGAGTTCTCCGGTGAGACGGTGAGCGCCATCTACGTCGCGTACAACGGCTGGTCCGCCAACGTGAACTTCCTGCTGCCGTGGCCGGGCAATGGCAAGCAGTGGTACCGCGTGACGGACACCTGCTCGTGGGCCGAGGGCGCGAACCAGGTGGTGCTCAACCCGGGCGCCGCGGACCTGATCGGCGGCGAGGCCACGAGCTACGGCGTGTGTGGCCGCGGCGTGCTGGTGTTGGTGGCCAAGTAGCGTGAAGGCCGTGGAGGGCCCGGCGCTCCGTTGGGGCCGGGCCCTTCGCGTTGGAGTGGGCGGGGAGGCGGACGCCGGCGGGCCCTGATGCCCGTGGCGGGCCGCGTAGGGGGCGGAGCGCCATCCTCCCGGGATGGAACGCCACTTCAAGGATGGACGGTTCGAGTTCGCCCGCCTGGGACTGCTGGGCGCCGCGTACCGGGCGCTCTCCGACGCGGGGGAGGTCCTCGTCACGCTGGACGGGATTCCGGACGGGGACCGCGAGGCGTGGGTGCGGGAGTTCACCGCCCTGGCCGAACGGCTGGAGCGCCAGGCCCACGCCAGCGCCGCCGACGGGCACCGTGCCAGTGCATGCTCCGCGTTCCTGCGCGCGAGCACCTACTTCCATGAAGCCTCCGCTTGCGCGCCCGGCACCTCGCGACCGGAGCGGTTCCGCGCGCTGTGGCTGCGGCACCGGGACTGCTGGGACCGGGCATCCGCGCTGTTCGCGCCGCCCGTCGAACGGGTCTCCATTCCCTACGAAGGCGCGTCGCTGGAGGGGTACTTCTTCCGGCCGTCTGGCGGTCACGGTGAGCGCAGGCCCACCGTCATCCTGAACAACGGCAGCGACGGGCCGGTGACGTCGATGTGGAAGGACGGCGGCGCGGCGGCGGTGGAGCGAGGCTGGAACGCGCTGACCTTCGACGGGCCGGGCCAGGGCGCGGCGCTGCACCGGCAGGGGCTGCCCTTCCGCGCGGACTGGGAGCGGGTGGTGACGCCGGTCATGGACTGGCTGCTCACCCGCGCGGAGGTGGATCCCCAGCGCATCGCGCTGCTCGGCGTCAGTCAGGCGGGCTACCAGGTGCCTCGCGCGGTGGCGTTCGAGCACCGCGTGGCGGCGGCGGTCGCGGACCCCGGTGTGATGCGGGTGGGGGATTCGTGGCGCGAGCACCTGCCGCCGGAGATGATCCGGCTGCTGGACGCGGGAGAGAAGGAGACCTTCGACGCGTTCATGGCCGAGGGCCTGAAGGACCTCCCCGCCGAGCGGGCGGAGCTCCAGTGGCGCATGGCGCCCTATGGGACGCGCTCGCCGTTCGACGCGTACAAGGCGGCGGAGGCGATGCACCTGGACGCGGAGATACTCGCGCGCGTCGGTTGTCCAATGCTCATTACTTCGCCGGATCATGAGCAGTTCTGGCCGGGCCAGGCCGAGGAGCTGCACGCCGCGCTGAAGGGCTCCACGCTGCTGCGCTTCACGGAGTCAGAGGGCGCCAGCTGGCACTGCGAGCCCGCGGCGCCAGCGCTGCGGGACGAGCGCGTCTTCGACTGGCTGGAGCGGACGCTGCACACCGCGCACGCGTGACGGCGGGCCGGTATAAGGCCGCCATGGCCCAGGACGACAGCGCGGTGGTGAAGCGGCTCCAGCAGGAGGACTCGTTCGAGAGGGAGACGTTCGAGGGATTGGACCTCCAGAACGTCGACCTGGGTGACAAGGAGTTCTACCGGTGCACCTTCGTGAACTGCGAGTTGCAGGAGAGCCGGTGGAAGGAGGCGCTGCTGGAGGTGTGCGTGTTCCAGGGCTGCAACCTGACGCGCGCGAACTTCAACGCCATCCGGCTGAGGGACGTGCGCTTCGAGGGCTCGAAGCTGATGGGCATCGACTGGACGGGCGTGGCGGCGAACCCGGAGGTGAACTTCGAGGAGTGCAGCATGCCCTACAGCTCGTTCGTGGGACTGGGGCTGCGGCAGGCGTCCTTCGTGCGCTGCGTGGCGCGGGAAGCGAACTTCTTCGACATGGACCTCACGGACGCGGACTTCACCGGCGCGGACCTCACCGGCAGCAACTTCCGAGGCTGCACGCTGACCCGGACGGACTTCTCCGGGGCCACCGGACTGGTGCTCGACCCCGCACGCAACAAGCTGAAGGAGACGCGCATCCCGCAGGACACGGCGATGTCCGTGGTCCATGAGCTGGGCATGCGCGTGGAGGGCTACCACGCGAAGTCGGGCGGACGCGGCGGGGCGAAGAAGACGGGAGCGAAGCGGTGAAGGACGGCACCCCGTTCGACCCGGTCGCCGTCGCGCGAGTCGCGGTGATGGTGAGGACGGGGCTCGTCGGGCTCCAGCAGCTCATCGCCTGGGCGGATGCGTGGGTGATGAAGCTGGACGCCCCACCGCTCTGGCTGCTGGAGCTGTGCACGGTGCCGGAGGCCGACAGGGCACTGGGGCTGCTCTTCGACATGCCGGGGTTTCCGCAGCTGCTCACCGTCGAGGAGCGGGACGTGGAGGATGCGGACCACCTGGCGAGCCTGCTCCTTCGCCACCGTGACGGGTCCATCTCCTGGGGAGACTTCCTCCTGAGGGCAGGCGAGTACCTGGATGGCAGGAACGGCCGGCGGCAGTGCGAGGAGTTCTTCATGCAGCTGAACCTGCTGGAGCGCATGGGGTTTCCGGAGGCCCTGGTGCAGGCCCAGCGTGAGGACATCGGGCGCGGCCTCGTGGACGCGCTGGCGCGGATGGAGTCCGCCCATCGGCGGTTCGAAGCGGAAGCGCGCGGGGACTAGGAGGTCCGTCCCGCCAGGCGGCGGCAGGCGGAGGACTTCACCGCGAGGTGCACGCGCAGGCCCGGTGCGATGGACAGCTCGCGCACGGCGGCATGCGTGAGGCGGACCACCCAGTGCACGCCCATCACGTCCACGTGGGTCGCGCACTCCCCGGCCCCCGCGTCCTCCAGCTTCGTCACGGTGCCTTCGAGCACGTTGCGCGCGGAGACGCCTGTCAGCGGTCCGGTGGACAGGAGGATGTCCTCGGCGGGCACGGCGTAGGCGGCGCGGGTGCCCTGGGGCAGCTCCGGCGCATCCGGCACCCAGAGCGACAGGCCTTCCGTGACGCGCAGCCTCGTGCCCCCGGACGCGGGATGTTCCAGCGTGCCTTCGAGGATGTTCTCCTCGGGCTCACCGGTGAGCAGGCCTCGCGCCACGGTGTCCAGCACCGTGTCCGCCGGGCCCACGGCCTTCACCGCGCCGCCGTCCAGCAGCAGGGCTTCGCGAGCCAGGGCCCGTGCCTCACCGAGCTGGTGGGTGACGTAGAGCAGGGGCACCCGGGCTTCGTCGCGCACTCGCAGCAGGTACGGCAGCACGCGCTCCTTCAGCGCGACGTCCAGCGCGGCCAGGGGCTCGTCCAACAGCAGCAGCGCCGGGCCGGTGGCGAGCGCCCGCGCCAGGGCGACCCGCTGCTTCTCGCCACCGGACAGCGTCACCGGGTAGCGGTGCAGCAGCGGCTCCAGCTCCAGCAGGTGCACGGCTTCGTCCACGCGCGAGGGCCGCCCGGCGCGCACGCCGAAGCGCACGTTCTGCCCGGCGGTGAGGTGCGGGAAGAGCAACGCATCCTGCGGCACGTAGCCCATGCGGCGCGCGTCGGGCGGCACGTCGATACCGGCGGCCGTGTCGAGCAGCACGCGACCACCGACCACGACGCGCCCCGTGGCTCCCCGCCGCAGGCCCGCGAGAACCTCCAGCAGTGACGTCTTCCCGGAGCCCGAGCGCCCCAGCACCGCCACCGACGCGGACGTGAAGCGCGCTTCGACCTCCAGCGTGAAGCGCGCCAGGGGCAACCGCAGCGACAGCTCCATCATACGAGCCCCCGCGCTCCGCGCCGCCGCGTCACCACTTCCGTCACGTACATGGCCCCGAACGCGAGCACCACGGAGACGCCCGCGAGCTTCAGCGCCTCCGCGTCCTGCCCCACCTGCGTGCGCTGGAAGATGGCCAGCGACAACGTCTGCGTGCTGCCTGGGATGTTGCCCGCCACCAGCACCGTCGCGCCGAACTCTCCCAGCGCCCGGGAGAACGCGAGCAGCGCGCCCGTGAGCACTCCGCGCCACGCCAGCGGCAGCGTCACCCGGAAGAAGGCCCGCGTGCGCGTGTCGCCCAGCGTGCGCGCCACGGCCACCAGCCGGGGATCCACTTCCTCGAAGCCCGCGCGCGCGGAGCGCACCAGCAGCGGGAACGCCATCACCGCGCTGGCCAGCACCACCGCCTTCGGCGTGAACACCACCTCCACGCCCAGCGCATCCAGCAGCCGCCCCAACGCCGAGTCCCGCGCGAGCAACTCCAGCAGCACCAGGCCCACCGCCGTCGGAGGCAGCACGAGCGGCAGCGCCAGCAGCGTCTCCACCACGCCGCGCCCCGGGCCCTTCCAGCGCGCGAGCGCGTACGCCGCCGCCACGCCCGGCACCAGGATGAGCACCGTGGACAGGGCCGCCACCGCCACCGTGAACAGCACCAGCCCTGTCAGCCCCTGATCCATCACGGCGAACAATGCCCCTCGGCCGAGGCCATGCGATGCCTCATCCGCACCAGTGCCAGGGAGCGCAAAAGCTCACGCGCTCCCTTCCCTGCGGCCCACGCCGGTCCTGGCACAACCATCATGGTGCGGTGCCCACGCCGTCCGGCATCGCCAGCGGCGGAGGTCATGGCGTGCCCCTCCGCGTCCGCACGCTGGCCACATCACCCGCGCCAGCGGCAGCCATCACGGCGCGTCCTTCCGCGTCCCGGCTCCGGCCTTCGGCACCGGTAGGGCTCGCGGCACACCCGCATCCGGCGCCGTGCCCGTCACTCCCGCGTCCGGCGCGGCCTTCGCCGTGCTCGCGTCCAGGAAGCCCCGCTGGTGGAACTCCTTCCGCGCGCCTTCCGTCTGGAGGAAGCGCACGAACGCGAGCCCGCCTTGCGGCGCCTTGCCCTGCGTCAGCGCCGCCGCCGGATACACGATGCGTGGCGCATCCTCCTCCGGCACCGTGAACGCCACCCGGACCTTCTTCGATTGCGCCGCGTCCGTCGCGTACACCACGCCCGCGTCCGCCCTCCCCGCCTCTACCGCCGCCAGCGCGGCCCGCACATCCACCGCCGGCACCACGCGCGGCGCCACGTCCGCCCACACGCCCGCCTTCGTCAGCCACGCCTTCGCGTACACGCCCGCCGGCACCGCCGCCGGCTCCGCCAGCACCACCCGCTTGAGCCCCTTCAGGTCCGCCGGCCCGGCGACCTTCACCGCCGACTTCACCGGCACCACCACCACCAGCCGGTTGGACAGCAGGTCCACCCGCGAGCCCGCCTGCACGAGCCCCGCCCGGTCGACCACGTCCAGCTTCGCCTCGTCGGCGGAGAGGAACGCATCCGCCGGGGCCCCCGCGACCACCTGGCGTGCCAGGTCGCTGGACGCCCCGAAGGCGAACCGCACCCGGTGCCCCGAGGCCTGCTGGAACGCGGGCGCCAACGCCTGGAGTGCGTCCGTCGCGCTCGCCGCCGCGAACACCAGCACCTCCTCCGCCCGCGCCGACGACACCGACACCCACACCAGCAGCACCCCCCACCACGCACGTCGCATCGTCCGCTCCTCCCGCACCCGGCCCCGCCGGAAGCCGTCCCGAGCCTACAAGTTGACCTGCCCGCACCCCGCCGCTAATGAATACTCTGTGTCACGGAATATCTCTAAAGAGGATGAAGCGCTCTCGAAGGACATCGACCGGATGCAGGAGTTGATGTTCTCGCTGGGCCGTCGCCGTTCCCTCCGTGACCCCATCGCCAGCACCTGCGAGCAGCTCCAGTTCACGCCGCCCCAGGTGCATGCCCTGCTGTGGCTGGGCCTGGACGGCTCGCTCACCATGGGCGAGCTGGCCCGGCGACTGGGCGTCACCGAAAAGACCGTCACGGGCGTCGTGGACCGCCTGGAGCGCGAAGGCCACATCGTCCGCGAACGCGGAGAGACCGACCGGCGCATCGTGCGCTGCCGCCTCACCGACAAGGGCAAGCAGACCTTCGCCAAGCTCGACCGCTCCATGCACCGCGCGATGGGCGTGGTGATGGGCATGCTCGACCCTGACGACCGCCAGGCCCTCTTCCGCGTCCTGGAGAAGGTGCTCAGCAAGCTGGACGCGCCCGCGCCGGACACCGCGTCGGGGACCTGAGGCACTTCAGCGCCCGCCCGGTGCCCGCGCCCACAAGAGGCGCGGGTGCAGGAGCAGCGCGAACGCCTCCCGCACCGTCCAGTAGGCCCGGTCCCACGCGCCCATCCGCCCTTCGATGGGGGCGGGGCTCGTGGCCACCTCCAGCCCCTCGCGCCGGAAGCACTGCCTCGCGCGCAGCAGGTGATACGGGTCGGAGACCACCACCACCCGGCGCGCCCCCCGCTCGCGCAGCACGCGCGCGCTGAACCGCGCGTTGGCTTCCGTGGAGTGGCTTTCCTCCTCCAGCACGCACGCGGACGCGGGCACGCCCGCCGCCACCGCCAGCTCGCGCATCACGCGCGCCTCGGACGGCGGATGGGCGCCCACGCCTCCGGACAACACCAGCCACGGCGCCACGCCCCGGCGGTACAGCGCCACCGCCTGCTCCATGCGCGCCGCCAGCGCGCCAGACGGCACACCGCCCGGCAGCACCCGCGCGCCCAGCACCACCAGCGCGTCCGCGTCCGTCACGCGCTCGCGCCGGCCAAAGCGGTCCACCCAGAAGGCCAGCCCGAACACGCCGCCCGTGAGCACGCCCGCGCACAGAAGCACCGCCCGGCGCGCACGTCCGGGTCTGGGAAGAAGGGCAAGGGGCCGCACCGCCGGGAACCTAGTCCTGCACCGGACATCCCGCGGTCCCGTGAACACCTTCAGCGAGGCAATGTGTCCGCGATAACAGGTTTCACCAAGTCCGGCGGATGGACAACCCGGTGAATTGTCGCGATGCGTATCGCCCCGGAGTGGGTCTCAAGACACAATGCGCAAGATGACCCGGCCGGGGTCCGAGACGAACCCGGAGCGGCCGGTGGGAGGCATACGGATGGATGTCAAAGGCGTCGCATTCCTGGCACGGCAGACCATGGCGGTGCAGGCCTTCGGCGAACCGGCATGGCGGGCCTTCGTCGCGGAGCAGGCGAAGCGGGACCCCATCTTCGGGCAGCTCATCATGCCCGTGTCGCGCATCCCGGCGGATGCCTTCCTGCGCTTCAACGAGGCCATGACCCAGCGCTTCTACGGCGGCGACACCAAGGCCTACTGGCAATACGGCATCAAGTCCGCCGAGTACGCGCTGAGCCAGGGCCAGCTCAAGACGATGTTCGGCAAGGACGACTTCCGCCGCTTCGCCCTGTTCACCCCCGGCATCTGGAAGGGCTACTTCACCGAGGGCGAGCTGACCGCGCAGCTGCAGGGCGACACCGTGGAGCTGCGCATCACCGGCGTGCCCCGGCCGCACATCTACTTCGAACTCGCGGTGATGGGCTTCGCCTCCGGGGGCCTCGCGTACCTGAGCGGCCGTAAGGAGATCCACCACGAGGTGGTGAAGGGCTTCAGCAAGGGGGACATGGAGGTCCTCTACCGCTTCACCCTGCCCACCCCGGCTTGAGCCTCAGGGCGCCGCGGCGGCCGTGGCCGAGCCGGCGGGCGCGGCGCCGGCCGGAGCCACGACGACCGGAGCACCGACCGGAGCTTCGACCGGAGCTTTGGGGGGCACAAGCCGCAGGTCCGCCACCACGGGATAGTGGTCGGACACGCCCACGCGCAGCACGCGCGTGGACACCGGCGTGAACGCGCCACACGCCATCACGTAGTCAATGCGCAGCGACGGCAGGAACAGCGGCATCGGATAGGTGCCCGTCCCGTCGGAGCGGGTGACGCGCGCCACGTCCTGGAGCTGGCGGCGCAGCAGGCGCACCGGGCGCGAGTCCGGGTCGTCGTTCAAGTCCCCCATCAGGAGCCGGGGCCGGGTGTCCTTCGCCAGCAACTGCGAGATGAAGACGCTCTGACGCACGCGCGCCGCGCCGTTGAAGGGCCGGCGGATGAGGTGCGTGGCGTAGACGCTCACCTCGCGCCCATCCACGTCCAGCACCGCGTGCGCCAGCGTGCGCGGCTCCGCGCCCTTCGGAGTGGGCAGCGGGTACTGCGCCAGGGACTGAAGCGGATGACGCGACAGGAGCGCGATGCCGTACGCGCCGCCGTACAGCCGCGTGGTGCCGAAGTGCGCGCGGTACTTCAGGCCGGTGAGCGCGGACAGCCGCTCCACCTGGTCCTCGCCGCGCGCGCGAGTGGAGCCCACGTCCACCTCCTGCAGCGCGACGACATCCGGGCCCTCCTGACGGATGACCTCCGCCACCTGCTCCAGCCCCTTGAGACCGGACTGGATGTTGAAGGTCATCACCCGCAGGGCGCCTGGGTCGCGCGCGGGGGCGGCGGCGACGGGGGTGGTGCCCGAGGACAGGGTGGGACGCACGGCGGGACCCGAGGCACAGGCCAGGGTTCCCGCGACGAACAGGGCGGTGAAGAGGGGGCTCGTTCGCATCAAGGGGGGCGATGGTAGGCCGCCCGCCCTCGCGCTGTCGTCCCGCCCCCCGGGGCCCGGCCGGAGGGCAGGCGGGCTCAGGCCTTACGGCGGCGGCGCGCGGCCAGCGCCGCGAACACCGCGATGAGCACCGCCGGAGCGCCGCTGGTGGCCGCGGAGCAGCCGCCCTCGTCCTCCTTGATGGGCGCCGGGTCGCTGCCGCCGGTGACGACCACATCCAGCGTGGCGTTGGCGTGCGAGTCACCCGTGGCGGCGCTGTCGCCGTTCACGGAGTTGCCGGCGGCGTACACCTTGTAGGTGCCGTTGGTGGCCGGGGCCACGAGCGAGAAGTCGAAGCGCGCCGAGCCGTCGGTGAAGGTCTTGGGCAGCGTGTGCGTCAATTCGCCGCTCATCAGCTTCGTGCCCGAGCCCGCGGTCAGCGTCGCGCCGTCCGCGGCCACGTTCATGCCGGCCTTCGCGCCAGGACCGCCGCTGATGATCAGCGAGTACTGCCCCGTCTGGCCCGCCGTCAGCGCCGTGGGCCCTTCCAGCGTCACCGTGGGGGCGCTCGAACCGCCGCCGTGGCAGCCGGACGCGGTGCAGGACACGCTCTGCTTGCCGCTGCGCCCGTTGATGCCCGTGGAGTTGGCGAACGCGGAACCCGCGACAAGGCACACCGCGACCGCGCCCACGGACGAAAGAATGGACCGCATGGAATGAACCTCCTGGGGGGAACTCAGGAAAGAGGAGGCCCCCCTTGTAGCGCGGCGCGGCGTGGAGTGCAGCAGGCGACACTCCCCTGTGACACGGAGGCAGGGCGTACCGCGACCTACAGCCGGGAGAAGGCGTCGTGGAGGGCCTTCTGGCCGCCGCGCTCCAGCACCTGGCCGTGGCAGACGACGACGCGCTCCACGTCCCACTTCATCGCACGCTGGAGGGAAGCGCGCACGGCCTCCGGGTCCTTGGTGAACAGGCGCAGGAAGCGCGGGGCGGCGAACCGGCCCAGGACGCCGTCCAGCCACAGGTACGCGCGCAGCTTCAGGCCTTCCGCGTGCGCGTAGTGGAAGGCCAGGTCGGTGACGATGGCGGTGCGGGACGGGCGGTGGAAGAAGAGGAACTCGTTGAGCTGGGGCATGCCGCGCACGTTCATCTGGTCCAGCACCGGGGCCCAGGCGGGGTCCGGCAGGTCCTCCAGCTCCAGGTCGATTCGCAGCGCCGGCTGCTTCGCGCGCAGCCCCTTGGGCGCCACCACGCGGGCGTCGGGGAAGGCCGCGGCCCAGTCCGGCAGGTGCAGGTGGTGGAAGAGGTTGGGGGCCACGAGGAAGCGCACCGGCCCCAGGGCCGCCACGGCGGCTCTCCGCTCCGGCGTGAAGGCGACGGGCGAGTGCACCCACAGCCCGCCGTCCGGCAGGCGGAGGACCGTCATCCGGCCGCCCACGGGGACGCCGAAGAGGGAGAAGGGGGCGTCGAACACGTGGACGTCGTCGGTGAGCTGGCGGGGCGCGGTGTCAGGGGGCGTGGGCATGGCGGGTCGTTTTCCAAGCACGGACGGCGTTCAGGGGACGAGTCCGGCCTGTGTCCGGCGTTGATTTCCGGAACATCCCGGCGTAGGCAACCCCCACTTTCCATCCCCTAGCAAGGTTCCCAAGCACATGGCCGAGAAGCTCACGCCCCGCGAGAAGGGCTTTTCCGAGTGGTACGTCGACCTGGTCCAGAAGGCGAAGCTCGCCGACTACTCGGACGTGAAGGGCTGCATGGTCATCCGCCCCAACGGCTACGCGCTGTGGGAGAACATCCAGCGGACGATGGACAAGATGTTCAAGGACACGGGCGTGAAGAACGCCTACTTCCCGCTGCTCATCCCGGAGTCCTTCCTCAAGAAGGAAGCCGAGCACGTGGAGGGCTTCAACCCGCAGCTGGCCGTCGTCACGCACGCGGGTGGCCAGAAGCTGGAGGAGCCGTACGTCATCCGGCCCACGTCCGAGACCATCATCAACCGCAGCTTCTCCAAGTGGATCCAGAGCTACCGCGACCTGCCCCTCCTGGTGAACCAGTGGGCCAACGTGATGCGCTGGGAGATGCGTACGCGCCTGTTCCTGCGCACCACGGAGTTCCTCTGGCAGGAGGGCCACACCTGCCATGAGACGGAGGCGGACGCGGAGGAGCGCACGCTGCAGATGCTGGAGGTCTACCGCACGTTCGCGGAGGACTACATGGCCATGCCCGTGCTGCCGGGGCGCAAGTCGGAGTCGGAGAAGTTCGCCGGCGCGCTGCGCACGTACAGCATCGAAGCCATGATGCAGGACAAGAAGGCGCTCCAGGCGGGCACCAGCCACAACCTGGGCCAGAACTTCGCCAAGGCCTTCGACACCACGTTCCAGGGCCGCGACGGCAAGGTGCACCACGTGTGGCAGACGTCGTGGGGTTCCTCCACGCGCCTCATCGGCGGCCTCATCCTCACGCACTCGGATGACGCGGGCCTCGTGGTGCCGCCGCGCATCGCGGCCACGCACGTGGTCATCATCCCCATCGCCGGCAAGGCGACGGACGCGGAGAAGACGCAGGTGATGGAGAAGTCGCACGCGCTCGCCGCGGACCTGCGCAAGGCGGGCCTGGGCGTGGTGGTGGACGACGACGAGACCAAGGGCCCGGGCTTCAAGTACAACGAGCACGAGCTCATCGGCACGTGTCTGCGCATCGAGCTGGGGCCCAAGGACCTGGCCAAGGGCTCGTGCGTGATGGTGCGCCGCGACCTGCGCCAGAAGGAGTTCGTGTCGCTGGACGAGGCCGTCGCCAAGGCCCAGGCCATGCTGGATCAGATGCAGAAGGACCTGTTCCAGAAGGCCAAGGACTTCCGCGACTCGCACACCTTCGAGGTCAACTCCTACGAGGAGCTGAAGGCGCGCGCGGAGGACGGCTTCCTCTTGGCGCACTGGGACCTGGACCCGAAGACGGAGGCGCGCATCAAGGACGAGACGGGCCTCACCACCCGCTGCCGCCCGTTCAGCCTCAAGCAGGAGCCGGGCAAGTGCGTGCTGACCGGCAACCCGTCGCCGGGCCGCATCGTGTTCTCCAAGGCGTACTGAGCACGCGCTGACGTGTGCAGCACTCGCGGGGCTGGGAGGCGACTCCCGGCCCCGTCGTCTTTCCAGCCTGTCAGCTGGCGGCGAGCAGGACGCGCTTCCGGGGCAGGAAGGTGGCCACCGGCTCCGGCTTGCCCGCGACGGGCAGCGGGGCGGCGGCCTCGAAGTCGAAGGTGTCCCTGCAGCGCTCGCGCGTGGCGTGGGAGACGAGCACCGGAGCGCCGACCTTCTTTGTCAGGCCCTCGATGCGGCTGGCCAGGTTCACCGCGTCGCCGATGACGGTGTACTCGCGGCGCTGCTCGCTGCCGACGGCGCCCACCACCACGCGGCCGGTGTGGATGCCCACGCCGATGTCGAGCGTGAACTCCCCCCGGGCGGTGCGCTCCCGGTTGAGCGTCTCCAGCGCCTCCAGCATGGCCAGCCCGCAGGCGACGGCGGCCTCCGGGTGGGCGGGCTGCTCCAGGGGCGCGCCGAAGTACGCGAGGATGCCGTCGCCGATGAACTTGTCCAGGGTGCCGCCGTGGCGGAACACCACCTCCACCATGCGCGACAGGTACTCGTTGAGCAGCGCCACCACCTGGGGGCTGTCCATCCGGTCCGACAGCGTGGTGAAGCCGCGGATGTCGGAGAACAGCAGCGTCACCTCGCGGTGCTCGCCGGCCTCGCCGTCGGTGCCGCGCTCGGAGATGCGCCGGGCGACCTCCGGGGAGAAGAAGCGGCCCAGCCGCTCGCGCTGCATCTCCTCGCGCACCACGTCCGTCACCAGTCCCATCACCGTGCGGCTGATGAAGAAGGCCACGGACGACGCGAGCACCATCACCAGCACCATGCCGGGCAGGAACTGGGAGGGCTCCAGGCCCGCGCTCAAGGTGAGCAGGGCCACCGCGACGATGCCCAGCGCCGTGGCCCCCGCGACGATGAGCCGCGACAGCGTCACCATGGACACGATGACCACCAGCACCAGGTACACGCCCATGGTGAGCAGCGCGGTGGGCACGCCGTTGGCGGTGGCCGGGATGGCCTGCGCCTGGAGGAAGTAGATGAGGGGCATGTCCAGCAGCGCCACGCCCAGCGCGGGCCGCCGCAGCAGGTCCGGCACCCGGCGCGCGGCCGCCCACAACACCGCCGCGAGCGCGATATAGGCGCCCAGCACGCCGCGCGACACGCTCCAGTCGTCCGCCACGGCCAGCAGGAGCCACGCGGTGGTGGCGCCGACGCGCGTCATGTTGAGCCAGGAGCCCACGTCGGCCCGCCACTCTTCCAAACGACGTTGCAGGGTGGTTTCGACTCGGGCGCGTGAGAACAGAAACCGCATGTATCAACACAGGCTACCCCACGCATGGGGCGCTCTCCAGGAGGGGGCGCCCTGCGTTAGGGTCCTGGCCCATGGCGAGCATCGGGCACGTGGCGGTGGGCATGGCGTTGGGGCGTTACGAGACGGGGGCGGGAGCGCCCTGGCGGCGGCGGGTGGCGGTGATGGCGTTCCTGTCCCTGCTCGCCCTGCTGCCGGACGCGGACGTGGTGGCGTTCGCGCTGCGCATCCCCTACGCGGCGACGTGGGGACACCGCGGTGCGTCGCACTCGTTCGTGTTCGCGGCGGCGGTGGCGCTGGCGGTGGCGGCGCTGGCCCGGTGGAAGGGGGAGTCCGCCACGCGCTGGGGCCTCCTGACGCTCGCGGCGGTGGCCAGCCACGGCATCCTGGACACGCTCACGGACGGCGGGCTGGGCGCGGCCCTCTTCTGGCCCTTCTCCAACGCGCGCGTCTTCGCCCCGGTGCGGCCGCTGCCGGTGGCGCCCATTGGCGCGGGCATGCTGTCCGCGCGAGGCCTGTACGTGAGCGGCGTGGAGTTCCTCGTGTTCCTGCCCGCCTGGGTCTACGCGCTGTGGCCCCGGAAGAAGGCGCGCGCGGCGGGGAGCGTCCAGGTTCCCTGAAGGAGGTCTTTCACGATGCGCCTGTTCACCGCCGTGACGCTGGGAGACGCCCTCACCGCCGAGACCGGGCGGGGCATCGAGCGCCTGCGCGCCCTGGCCCCGGACGCGAAGTGGGTGCGGCCGGAGGGCGTGCACCTGACGCTGCTCTTCCTGGGGGACGTGGAGGACAGCCGCCTGCCGGAGCTGCGCGACGCGCTGGAGCCGGTGGGGCTCTATCACTCGCCGTTCGTGCTGTCGGTGGCGGGCGGCGGGGCGTTCGGCTCACCGTCCCACCCGCGCGTGCTCTGGGCGGACGTGCGCGGGGACACCGCCGCGCTGAAGGCGCTCCAGGCGGACGTGGCGCGCGCGCTGGAGCCCCTGGGCTTCACGTCGGAGCACGGCGAGTACATCGCGCACCTGACGCTGGCCCGGGCCCGGCCCCCGCGCGGGGACCCGGCGCTGGCGGCGTGCGCGCGCGAGCTGCAAGGCGCGTCCTGGGGTGAGGGGCGCGTGGACCGGCTGGTGCTGTTCGAGAGCACGAGCGGCCACTACGTGCCCCGGCTGGAAGTGATGCTGGAGCGCGGCTAGCAGGCGCGCAGGGACTCCGCCACGGGCACGGCGGCGGGCAGCGTGACGGTGAGCAGCGTGCCGCGGCCCTCGCGGCTCTCCGCGCGCAGCGTGCCGCCCAGGCCGGTGACGATGGTGTGGCTCACGGACAGGCCCAGGCCGGTGCTGTTGGGGCGCGCGGTGGCGAAGGGCTCGAAGATGTGCGCGAGCGCGTCCGGGGACAGGCCCTTGCCGGAGTCCTGCACCTCCACCACCACCTCGCCGTCCTCGCTGGTGTAGGCCGCCACGCGCAGCACGTTGTGCGCGGCGTCCTGCGCGTCCATCTGCTGCAGGCCGTTGAGCAGCAGGTTGAGGAAGAGCTGGGTGAGGCGCGCCTCGTCCGCGTCCACCGTGGGCATGTCGTGGAAGTCCCGCTCCAGCCGCGCACGGTGCTGCAGCTCGCCGCGCAAGAGCTTGAGCGCGTTCTCCAGCACCGGCTGCACGGCCACGCGGGCGCGGTGCTCCGGCGGCTTGCGCGACAGCGTGCGCAGGTCCTGCACGATGTGCTTGAGCCGGGTGGCGCCCTCCACCGTCTCGCTCAGCGCATCCAGCATGTCGTCCAGGTCCGCGCGCGGCACGGGCTTGCCGTCCAGCAGCGGCTGCTTCAGGCGGTCCATCTCCTCGCGGATGTACGAGAGGTTCGCCAGCACGAAGGCCAGCGGGTTGTTCATCTCATGGCCCACCGCCGCCGCGAGCGAGCCCAGCGCGGACAGCCGGTCCGCCTGGAACAGCCGCGCCTCCAGCTGCTTGCGCAGCGTCACGTCGCGCGCGAACACGCGCAGGCCCGGCGGGTCCCACAGCTGCGCGATGGTGAGTTCCCAGTAGCGCCCGTCCAGGTGCACCGTGGGCGGCGGCTCTCCCGGAGGCGCGCCCCGCCAGGCCCAGACGATGGCCGCGTTCACCAGCGGGTGCGCGGCGCCCTTCTCCACCAGGTCCTGGAAGGCCGCGTGGGTGGCGGGGTTCGCGTACCGCAGCTCCCCGTCCATGCCCAGCTCCAGGAGCGGCTCCGGGTGCAGCAGCGGGAACGACGCCAGCCGGTACAGCGGATCCTCCAGCGCGCGCAGGCCGCTGACGTCGCGCACCAGCAGGCCCAGCCGCATGCCCGTGTCCCCGGGCGAGGGCTCGCAGGGGGTGATTTCCGCCGCGTAGACGCGCTCGTCGCCGTTCACGGTGAGCCGGTACTCCAGCCGCCCGTCGGAGCCGCCCCGGAGGACGGCGTCGAGCAGGGACATGAGGGGCTTGCTCGCGGCGGTGCCCAGGACCTCCTCCAGCTTGCGCCCCTCCCCGCCGCGCATGTCCAGGCCGAAGGCGCGGCCGGACGGGGACCACAGCCGCAGGCAGCGGCCTTCCGCGTCCAGCTCTCCGGCCAGGTACTCGGCGGCCCCCGTGGGACGCGGGCCGGCCGCGGGCGCGTCCAGGCCGGGCGACCGGACGAAGGTCTCCACCCGGAAGGGGCCCATGAGCATCTCCAGGCCCGCGCCGTCGGTGTTCATCCGCGTGAGGACGGAGATGAGCGCCTGCGCGTCCGCCTCCGGCATCCGCTTCGTGAGGATGAGGCCGTCGGCGAGCGTGGGGATGGTGAAGAGGAACGGCGTGAGCCGGGGTGCGTCCGCGCCCAGGTACGTCGTCAGCGTGGCGCGCATCGCGTGCGCGTCCTTGTGGTTGCAGAAGAGCGCGCACAGGTCCGACTCGCCGCGCATCACCGCGTCCAGCGCCTTGCGGTAGGTGCCCAGGAAGCGCTGCTCGGAGAAGAGCGTGTCCGGGCGCAGGCCCAGCGACTCCAGGTGGCGCACCGGCAGCAGGTGCCCGCCGGTGGAGCGCGGCGCCACCCACGCCACGCGCTTGCCCGCCAGCGTCTCCAGCGTCAGCGGCTCGTCCGAGCGGCAGATGAAGGCCGCGTGGTAGTAGCAGCTGCCGGAGCGCACCGCGCGCAGCACCGCGCGCGCCTGCGGCTCGAAGGCGTTGCACTGCTCCGCGGTGCCCCAGGCCATCTCCACCCGGCCTGAAGCGAGCTCCGCCTCCAGGTACTCGTAGGTGGGCGCCATGGACATCACCACCGGGCGGCCCATCCGCTCCGACAGCGCCCGTGCGAACAGCTCCACGCGCACGTGCTCCCGTACCTCGCCGAGGGACGGATAGAGCAGGCAACGGATGGGCGAGTTCGATGCGGTCACGACGAATTCCTCCGATGATCCCCCTCTCCCGCACGCACGGACTGCCGGCTCGCGAGTGCTGCGTAACTACCTGAAAATTTCCGGCAATGCCACACTATTCTTGATTCGCTGTAATAAGTAGATTCCCCAGGTTTACCACGCTCTGACCCAGGGTCGGAAGCGACTTCCACGTACCAGGGGTGAAACCCGCTCTGAAATGGCTGGCACCACGGCTGCACTGGAGGTGGGTGGACGGGTGCAGCCCATGGAAGGGACGGACGGATGCGCTGGATTGTCAGGGGACTGTGGCTGCTGGCCCTCGTGCTGGTGGGGACGGCGTGGCTGGTGGGCCGCGAGACGCAGGCGGCGCCGCGCGAGGCGGAGGGCGTGGCGGCGAAGGTGCGGACGGGGGACGTGGTGTTCCAGACGTCGGGATCACGCCAGTCGAAGGCCATCCAGGTGGCCACCCACAGCCCGCTGTCGCACGTGGGGCTGGTGGAGGTGACGCCGGAGGGGACATTCGTGGTGGAGGCGGTGCAGCCCGTGAAGCGCACGCCGTTCGCGCAATGGAAGGCGCGCGGGGTGAAGGGGCGGCTTCTGGTGATGCGGCCGCAGGGGGTGGATGACGCGGCGAAGGCGCGGGCGGTGGAGGAGGCGAAGCGGCACCTGGGCAAGCCGTACGACGCGCTCTTCGGGTGGGGGGACGAGGCGATGTACTGCTCGGAGCTGGTGCGCAAGGCGTACGCGGCAGGCGCTGGCGTGGAGTACGGCAGGATGGAGCGGCTGGGCGACCTGGACGTCGCGGGGCTGCAGCGTGAAATCGCGGAGCGCTACCGCGGCCCGGTGCCGGTGGACCTGGAGCTGGTGACGCCCGCGAGCCTGGCGGCGGATGCCAGGCTCGCGGTCGTGTATTCGGATTTTCCGCGGGCGCCCTAGCGCTTCACGCGCAGGACCTGGAACCCCTTTCCTCCGGTTCCAAAGCCCTTCAGGTTGTCCGCTCGCACCACCAGGTCGCCATTGGACAGCACGCCCCAGACCTCCGCGCGGGCGAGGACGCCGCTGGTGGTCCGCTCGTAGCTCCGGGCCTCCGTCCACGTCACGCCGTCCGTGCTGGTGAAGAGCCGCGCGTAGAGGTCCGACGCGGGCTGCACGTCGCCCACGTCCGCCCTCGCCGTTCCCAAGATGAAGCCGCCTCCCGGCAGCGCCTCCAGCGAGTACGCCGGTCCCGGCAACGTCATCAGCGCGTCCACGCGTCCGCTCGCGTACACGCGCAGGAGCTTCGGGTGCTCGGGCTCATAGAGCGTGGACTGTCCCAGCAGCAGCTCTCCGCCCGACAACACCGTGCCCGTCACCGCGTTGGCCGCGTAGCCGCCCATCACCTTCGTCCAGGCGCGGCCGCCGTCCGTCGAGCGCATCACCGCCGCCTGCGCGCTGCTGCTCCCGAACGTGGCCCACAGCACGCTGCGCGTCGTATCCGCGTACAGCGCCGTGCCGTGCCGGTGGTCCTGGAACGTCGCGCGCGGGGCCCACGTCGCTCCACCGTCCGTGCTCGCCCACAGCCGCAGCGGCGTGCTCCCGGACGTGAACGTCTGGTACTCCAGGAAGAACACCGTGCTGCCCAGCTCCGCGAAGCTCGCGGGCGACATCGCGCGGTAGTTCCCCAGCGAGGCCACGTCCGCCCATGTGCGCCCGCCATCCGTGGAGCGCTCCAGGTGGTAGCTGCCGCTGCGGCTCATCTGCGCCAGCAGCGTCCCGTCCTTGAGCGCCGCCATCACCCAGAACGACGCGCCGCCCACGCCCTGCCCTCGCGCGCTGAAGGTGCGCCCGCCATCCGTGCTCGCCAACAGCTTCGAACGGCTCCCGTCCAGCGCCAGCGCGTACACGGTGCCCGCGCCGTCCACGGCCAGCACCTCGTGCGTGGTGTTCGTGAACACCGGCTCCAGCGTCACCGGCCCCTGCGTCCCGGCATCCACCGGCGGCGTCCCCGCGTCCACGCCGCCATCCGAGGTGCCCGAGCCGGCATCCGGCGTCCCCGCGTCCACGCCGCCATCCGACGTGCCCGAGCCTCCGTCGCTCGCACCACCTCCGTCCGGCGTCCCCGAACCGGCATCCGGAACACCGCCGCCATCTGGCGTCCCGCCGTCCTGTCCGGAGCCGCCGCCTCCTTCCGGCTGGCGAGCCAGCGCCACGCGCATCACCCGTCCGCTGGAGTTCGCGTCCACCGCGTCGCCGTAGAAGCACGGCACCTCCGTGACGCCGTCCGGCAGCACGTCCAGGGTGCTCAGGTAGCCCTTGAAGCTCGTGCGCGAATCCAGCGTCACCGGGTCGCTGAACACGCCGTTGCGCAGCACCCGCACGCGGATCTCGTAATCCGTCGCCGTCTGGAAGTGATTGTAGAAGACATACAGCGCGTCCCCGATGCGCGTCACCGCGGGCTGCAGCGCCCAGTCCGGCGTCCCCTCCACCAGGATGCGCGAGCCGAACGACGTCCCGTCGAAGCGCCGGTAGTACAGCCGCTCCGTCTCATCCTTGTAGACCAGGTGGATGCCGCCCTTGCCGTCCTCCACCGCGCTCAGCGCCGCGCCGTGGTAGATGCCGTCGGAGAACGCGTCCCGCTGCGGCCCCCACGTGTCCAGCGGATCCGCGGCGTCACGCACCCGCATCCGCGTGGGCTCGAAGCCGTCGTGCATGGCCCAGAAGAAGACGAGCTTGGACCCCACGCTCAAGAGCCGTCCCCCGCCCCGCTTCCGCGTGCGCCCCAGGTCCGGCTGCTTCTGGAAGCTCGCGCCGCCGTCGGTGGACACCGCCACCACCGCCGTGGCGCCGCCGTCCGGCTCCAGCCGGAACGCCTGCACCCACAGCCGCCCCTTTGAGTCCCGCGCCAGCAGCGCCCGCGAATACGCCGTCGAGCTGTCCGCGTTGAACACCCGCACCGCCGGCTCCGGCGTCCAGGTGTCTTGCGACGCGTCGTAGCGCCACCACTGGAAGTACACGTCGTGCCGCGACGACGCCGCCAGTGACGGGCCTTCGTACGCGTAGACCATCGCCACGTCGCGCCCCACCGCGACCAGCTCCGCCCGGTCGTGGTGCGACGCATCCGGCTGGATTTCCGCCAGCTTGGAGAAGCCCTGGAACCCGTCCTCGGAACGGAACAGGTTCAGCCCCTCGCCCCCCGCCCCCTGCTGCTGGATGGCCAGGAGCCACGTGGGCGCATGCCCATTGCCTGTTTCAATCCGAACCGCGTGCCGATGCGCCGGCAGCGTCAGGGCATTGCCCCCGCCAGCCGGCACCATGGGCACTCCTCCCGCTGCCACCACCGTGGTCAGCAGGGCCCCCACCCAGGACATCATGTGATTGTGCGCCCCCTGTCGTATCCCCGCCCGAAAGGTAGGGACGGCAGACCCGGGAGCAATCCGGCGGAGGCGGACCCGGAGGGCCCGGCCTTCTCCACGCGGACAGGTGAACACACCCACCGCGCGACGCCCCCGGGATTGTTGGGAGCGTCGCGTCGGCGCCCTGCGACTACTTCGCCTTGCGGCGGCGCGGGGCGGCGGTGCCCGCGTCGGTGGTCGTGCCCGCGTCCGTGCTCTCGAGCGTGCCCGCGTCACCGGCGGTGCCGGCGTCCGGCGGCGTGGCCGTGGTGACGGCCGGGGGCGGGTTCACCAGCTTCAGCGAGGTGAGGAACGTGTCCGCCGTGGTGTTGGGGTGGTTGGGGTTGTAGATGACCAGCAGCGTGTACAGGCGCGGCCCCACCAGGAAGTTGCGCGCCTTGATCTCCCCGACCACCGGCGAGCTGACCGTGTAGGCCTTGCCGGGGTAGCCATCCAGGGTGACGTCCGACTCTTCCTTGATGGTGCCCTGGACCTGCTTCACCAGGCCGTCCTTGCCCTCGTTCAGCAGGGCCTCCGGGGGACGGCTCGCCACCAGCCGCTCCGGGTAGTCCGCGGTGCTGACGGAGTAGATGGTGCCGTCCTCGGTGCGCGAGGAGAAGGCCGCGGTGTTCACCGTGTTGGCGCCCAGCGGGACCTGCTTGCGCTCCACCTGGGGCTCCGTCGGCATGCCGATGGAGAAGCCTTCCGTGGCCTCGTAGGGCTTGAAGGCCGGGGCCGGGGCACCCGTCGCGGTGCCGCCCGCCTCGCCCGGAACGGGCTCGTTGGGCACGTCCTCGATGGTGGAGGTAGCCGAAGGACCCCCGGTGCCGCCCGAGGAGGAGCCGTCGGTCTTCTGCTGGTTGGCGCACGCGCCGGCGATGAGCGCGAGCGTGGTGAGCGAGGCAAGGAGGAGGCGGGACAACGGGCGCATGGGCACGCTTCCTGAGAGGGAAGTGGAAGAAAACAGACTGTCTTGTCGGACGGTAGACGAAGTCCTCCGCCGCTGACTACCCGAGTTTCGACGCGGCGCGAGCAACTTGCCCAAGCCCCGCCCCCGAAAGCGTCCGGGGGCGGACAACGCGCACCAGGGTCGGAAAATCGGCGCCGGAGGGCTATTCGCCCAGGTACGCGCGCCGCACCTCGGCGCTGTCCAGCAGCGCCTTGCCGGGGCCGGCCATCACCACCTCGCCCGTCTCCAGCACGTAGCCGTAGTGGGCGGCGTTGAGGGCCAGGTGCGCGTTCTGCTCCACCAGGAGCACGCTGACGCCGGTGGCGTTCACCTCGCGCAGCGTGCGGAAGATGGTCTCCGTCACCTGCGGCGCCAGGCCCAGGGACGGCTCGTCCAAAAGCAGCAGCTGCGGCTTGCTGAGCAGCGCCCGGGCGATGGCCAGCATCTGCTGCTCGCCGCCGGACAGCGTGCCCGCCAGCTGCTTCTGGCGCTCGCGCAGCACCGGGAACAGGCTGAAGCCCTTGTCCATGTCCAGGCGCACCTGGGCGGTGTCCTTGCGCAGGTACGCGCCCAGCTCCAGGTTCTCGGTCACGGTGAGGTTGGGGAAGATGCCCCGGCCCTCTGGCGCGTGCGCCATGCCGCGCGGCACCAGCTGGTGCGCCTTGAGGCCGGTGATGTCCTTGCCCGCCAGCGTGATGCGCCCCGCGGTCGGCTTGAGCATGCCGCTCACCGCGCGCAGGGTGCTCGTCTTGCCCGCGCCGTTGGCGCCGATGAGGGCCACCATCTCGCCCTTGCCCACCGTCAGGGACACGCCCCGCAGCGCCTGGATGGCGCCGTAGCGGACCTGGATGCCCTCCACCGACAGGAGCGGCTCGAACGCGCGCCGCTCGCCCAGCACCTTCACCGGCTCGCTCACGCCGCGCCTCCGTGGGACTCCAGGTAACTGTCGCCCAGGTACGCCTCGATGACCTTGCGGTCGCTTCTCACCTCCGCCGGGGCGCCGCGGGCAATGGTCTCTCCGTGGTCCAGCACGGTGATGCGCTCGCAGATGCCCATCACCAGCTTCATGTCGTGCTCGATGACCAGCACCCCCAGCGAGAACTCGTCGCGCAGCCGGCGGATGAGCACCATCAGGTCCGCCTTCTCACGCGTGTTCATGCCCGCCGCGGGCTCGTCCAACAGCAGCACCTTGGGGCGGGTGCCCAGCGCGCGGGCGATCTCCAGCCGGCGCTGCTCGCCGTAAGGAAGGTTCTTCGCCTCTTCATCGCGGCGATGCGACAGGCCCATGACCTCCAGGAGGTGCTCCGCCTGGCGCGTCAGCTCGCGCTCCTCGGCCTGGAAGCCGGGGGTGAGCAGCAGCGCGCGCCACCAGTCGCGGTAGTTGCGCATCGCCGTGCCCGCCTTGGCCAGGGGGCCCATGATCACCGGGTGCAGGGCGCCTTGAGCGCGGCAGGCCACCTTCACGTTGTCCAGCGCGGTCAGGGCGCGGAACAGGCGGATGTTCTGGAACGTGCGCGCCAGGCCCAGGTGGTTGATCTGATGCGGCACCCAGCCGTTCACCCGCTGCCCGGCCACGCGCACCTCGCCCTCGGTGGGCTGGTACACGCCGGTGAGCACGTTGAACGCGGTGGACTTGCCCGCGCCGTTGGGACCGATGAGGCCCAAGAGGTCGCCCTGGCGCACGGTGAGGTTGAAGTCCGTGAGGGCCTTGAGGCCCCCGAAGCGGATGCTCACGCCGGACGCCTGGAGCAGCGCGTCTCCAGTGCCCGAGGCGGAGACAGGGGTCACGGCGGCGCTCATGTCAGCCCCTTCTTCTTCCGGGGAAGCCACCGGGGCAGCACGTCCCAGAGCTCCTTCGTGCCGAACAGGCCCTGCGGCCGCGCCAGCATCAGCACGACCAGCAGGATGCCGTACACGGGCATGCGGATCTGATCCACCTTCTGCGCCAGGCTGCCCCCCGCGCCCAGCGCGCCGAACAGCGAGCGCAGGCCTTCGGGCAGCAGCGTGAGGAAGATGGCCGCGACGATGGCGCCCGTGCTGGAGCCCAGGCCGCCCAGCACCACCATGACGACGATCTCCATGGACTTCACGAAGGTGAACGAGCCCGGGTTGATGATGGGCACGAAGTGCGCGAACAGGCCGCCGGCGATGCCCGCGAAGAACGACGAGATGACGAACGCGCGGACCTTGTAGCCGGTGGTGTCCACGCCCATGGCCTCGGCGGCCACCTCGTCCTCGCGGATGGCCCACAGGCTGCGGCCGTGGCTGGAGCCCGCGATTCGCCGGGCCACCAGCACCACCAGGAAGACCCAGAAGTACACCATGGCCACGCTGGAGTACTGCGGGATGCCGGACAGGCCCAGCGCGCGGCCAAAGGCCTCCGTGTTCTGCACCACCACGCGGATGATTTCGCCAAAGCCCAGCGTCACGATGGCCAGGTAGTCCCCGCGAAGCCGCAAGGACGGCAGGCCCACCAGGAAGCCGCACAGCGCCGCGCAGGTGCCGCCCGCGAGCAGCGCCACGGTGAAGAGCACCTGGTCGCTGGCGGCCACCGGCAGGAAGGACAGCGCCACCTCCTTGAGCTCCAGGGACGTGACGCCCGCGATGTACGCGCCCACGGCCATGAAGCCCGCGTGGCCAATGGAGAACTGGCCCGTCATGCCGTTCACGATGTTGAGGCTCACCGCGAGGATGATGTTCACCCCCACCACGGACAGCAGGTACGTGGCGAAAGGCGAGGTGTTCAGCAGCACATCCGCCAGGACCACCAGCGGCACCGCGATGAGCACGGGCAGGATGCCGCGCAGGGCCGGGGGAACGCGGCCCGCGGTTTCGTCCGACAACGTCGTCGCGCCAGGGATGGCCATCAGACCTTCTCCGCCGCGACCCGGCCGAACAGACCGCCCGGCTTCACCAACAGCACCAGGATGAGGAAGCCGAAGGCCACCGCGTCACGCCAGGTGCTGGCCGCGTAGCCCACCACGAACTCCTCCACCAATCCCAACAGCAGCGCGCCCACCACGGCGCCCGGCACGTTGCCGATGCCGCCGATGACCGCCGCCACGAAGGCCTTGAGGCCCACGTACAGGCCCATGAGCGGGCTCACGGACGTGTCCTTGATGGCGTAGAGCAGGCCCGCGCCCGCCGCCAGCGCGCTGGAGAGCATGAACGTCAGCGCGATGATGCGGTCGGTGGGGATGCCCATCAGCGCCGCGGTGCGGTGGTCGAAGGACACCGCGCGCATCGCCTTGCCGAAGCGGGTCCGGTACACGAGGAACTGGAGCGCGGCCATCAGCGCCACGGCGATGAGGAAGCTGATGACCTGCCAGTTCCACACCACCACGTCGCGGTCCCCGATGATGAACCACTCGCTGGGGACGATGACCTCCGGGAAGGCCCGGGGAGACGCGCCCGGCAGGAAGCCGATGTCCAGCTGGAAGCCGTACGACAGCGCGAACGAGATGCCGATGGCGGTGATGAGCGCGGTGAGGCGCGGCTTCTCACGCAGGGGCCGGTAGGCGAAGCGCTCGATGAGGAAGCCGAGCAGCGCGCACCCCACCATGGCCACCGCGAAGATGAGGACCACGCCCCACATGGAGCGCTGCGCCTGCCGCCCGAGGGCGAAGGCGGTCGCGTAGCCCATGTAGACGCCGACCATCATCACGTCGCCGTGGGCGAAGTTAATGAGCTTGAGGACGCCGTACACCATCGTGTAGCCCAGCGCGACCAGGGCGTAGATGGTGCCGGCGGCCAGACCGTTGATGAGGTGCTGGATGAGCTGCGACATGTGCCGGGGTGGGCCCTGGGGTTAAGGCGAGATGGTGGTGACGTAGGTGGACTTGCCGTCCTGGACCTTCAGCACCACGGCGGACTTCACCGCGTTGCGCTTCGCATCCAGCGTGATGTTGCCCGCCACGCCGGGGAAGTCCTTCGTCTTCGCGATGGCCGCGCGCACCGCGGGGCCGCTGGTGTCCGGGGCGTTCTTGAGCGCCTCGATGGCGACGCGCGCGGCGTCGTAGCCCAGCGCCGCGAGCGCGTCCGGCACCGCGCCGTTGTTGTCCGCCTTGTAGTCCGCGATGAACTTCTTCACGCGCTCGTCCGGGTTGTCCGGCGAGTAGTGGTTGGAGAAGTAGCTGCCTTCAATGGCGCTGCCGCCCAGCTCGAAGAGCTTCTCGGAGTCCCAGCCGTCGCCGCCCATCAGCGGCACCTTCAGGCCCAGCTCGCGCGCCTGGCGGGCGATGATGCCCACCTCGCTGTAGTAGCCGGGCACGTAGATGCCCTCCGGCTGCGTCTTCTTGATGGCGGTCAGCTGCGCGCGGTAGTCCGTGTCGCCCTGGCTGTAGCTCTCCGTGGCCGTAATCTTGCCGCCCAGCTCCGCGAACTTCTGGCGGAAGACCTCGGTGAGGCCAATGGAGTAGGCGCTCTTGTTGTCCTGGAGCACCGCGACCTTGTTGAGCTTGAGGTTCTCCCGCGCGAACTTCGCCATCACGAAGCCCTGGAACGGGTCGATGAAGCAGACGCGGAAGATGTTTTCGCCCTTCTCCGTCACGGAGGGGTTGGTGGACGACGGGGTGATCATGGGCACGCCGGCCGCCTGGGCCTTCTCCGCCATGGCCAGGGAGCTGGAGGACGCCACCTCGCCCAGGATGAGCACCACCTTGTCCTGGGTGATGAGGCGGGTGACGGCCTGCGCGGCCTCCTCCGGCTTGCTCTGGTCGTCGTACACGCGCACGACCAGCTTCTTGCCCTTCACGCCGCCGGCCGCGTTGGCTTCCTTCACGGCCAGCGCGATGCCGTTGCGGGTGGAGATGCCGAACGTCGCCTGGCCGCCCGTCAGCGCGCCCACTTCGCCCAGCACGATGACGTCATCACCGGCCGGGGGCGCACCGCCGCCCTGCGCGGTGGCCGGGGCCTGCGCCGCGGGGGCGCCTCCCGCCTCTCCCGTGGGCTGCGTCTTCTTCTCGCAGGCGGCCGCCAGGACGGCGAGCGCGGCGAGGAGCATCGGGGCAAGTCGTCGCATGCGGGGGCTTCCTCCGGGGGAGATGACGGGCAAAGCCCCGGTTTTCTAGGGGAGCCCTCCCCATGGGTCAAGCGCACAGCTTGGCTCCGGAGTCCCGCCAACATCCCGGAACATCGCTGTCGCCAGCCCCTGCCCCGACCATGAGTGCGCGCCCTGCCCGCTCAGGGCTCCAGCCAGAAGTGCTCGCGCCCCGACGGTCCCCGGCGGATCCTCGGTGGGCCGAGGGGCCCGTCCTCTTGCACCTCGACGGCTTCCAAGGCCGGCATGTCTTCATGCGTCAGCGACCACCCGGCGGAGAGAGGGTCCTCGGCGTCCGGTCGCGCGCCAGGCGTCCAGGAGGCGGGCTCCAGGTCCAACGTCCCGTCTCCTGACGCCTCTTCTGGGGTGGACTCCGGAAACGCCGCTCCCGCGCGGCGGCGCAGGAATCGGCCCGCCATCAGCAGTCCCACCGCGCCGGTCATCCAGCCGAGTCCCCGGCCAGGTCTCGTGGCTCGCATCGCAGACGCCTCCTCATGCGGGCCGGCCCTTCCGGACTCGCAACCTCACAGTGAGGTGTGGGGACGCGCGCGGACAACGTGAAGCCCGGGGGGTCCGCTCCTGGATGCCTGCCCTCCGGACAGGGAGCGGGGAGTCGTCTGGCGCGTCGTTGCCAGCGGCGTGCGGCGTGCCGAGCCCCTGGAGCATCCAGCACCAGGGGTTTTCTTGGGCGTCATTGAACCCACTTTTCGGGTGATGGCCGAGGCGGACACGTCAGCGTCCACTTCCCCCCCCAGGAAACCCTCTCCAGCGCGCTGGACGGCCCTGGCGCTCCGCTTGCGACCACATCCGACCCGACGTGAAGGCACAAGGAGCCAAGTCCATGATGATCAAGCGCAACGACATCAAGGAAGGGATGACGGTCCGCAGCAGCGACGGCGAGAAGCTGGGCAAGGTGTTCGCCGTGAGCGAGGGCGAGTTCCACATCGAGAAGGGGATGTTCTTCCCGAAGGACTACCTGGTCCGCTACGTGGAGGTGAGCGACATCCGCAACGGGGAGATCTACCTCAACCACGGTCGCGAGGCGCTGCGAGGGCTGTCCGACTCCGGCGCGGTGGGAGCGACGGCGGCGACGGCCACCGGCAGCACCGTGGGTGGCATTGGCGCGGGGCTGAAGACGGGAGGCACCCAGAAGGTGGGGGACGTCAACCGGACCGGCGCGGAGAAGGTCGGCATCAAGGACCGGGAGCTGAAGGAGCGCGAGCTGCGCGCCGACCTGCGTGCCGACCTGAAAGCCGACATGAAAGCCGCCGAGCGCATCGCGAACGAAGACGTCACGCTGCGCACGCACCATGAGGAGCTGGGCGTCACCAAGCACCAGCGCTCCGCGGGCGAGGCGCAGGTGCGGAAGATCGTCGTCGAGGAGAGGAAGACGGTGGAGGTCCCCCTGCGCCACGAGGAGGTGGAGGTGGTGCGCCGGGCGGTGAAGGGAGACACCATTCCCGGCGACGTGGCGACCTTCCAGGAGGAGACCATCCGCATCCCCCTGAGCGCGGAGGAGGCGGAGCTGACCAAGCGCGCGTACACGGACGAGGAGATCACCATCCACAAGCGCCCCATCGAGGAGCGCCGCAGCATGGAGGGCCGCGTCCGCCACGAGGAGCTGGGAGAGGTGACGGTGGTGCGCACCGAGCCCAACGTGGACGAGGAGAAGCGCCGCACCGGCTACCGCGCGGACGCGGACATCGACCCGCTCAAGCGCTCGTAGCGCCGCCAGCAGGAAGCCTCACGGTCCTTGTGCTCCGCCTCCGCATGCCGCGCCTTCACGCGCGCGGGGTGCGGGGGGAGGTGGCACGTCGTCGTGTCAGCGCGGCGCGCGGGTGGGCGGCGTCGCGCGGGTGGGGGCCTCCCGCTGGTGGTTCACGGCGGTCTCCAGCCGCTGCGAGTCGCGCAGCCGCTCCGGGAAGAGCCGTCCCGCCAGCGCCGCCAGGGCCGTATCGCGCGCGGGGGGGGACGCGGACACCAGCCGGTCCGCCATGGCCTGGGCGTTGGGGAAACGGGCCGCGGGGTCCTTGGACAGCGCCACCGACAGCACGGGCCACAGGGGCGCGGGCACCTCCGGGGGCTTCGTCAGCTTCTCCTGGCAGATGGCCTTCATGGTGTCCAACTCGTCCTCGCGCTCGAAGGCGCGCCGGCCCGTGAGGGCCTGGTAGAGGACGAGCCCCATGGCGAACAGGTCGCTGCGCGCGTCCAGCTTCTGGCCCAGCGCCTGCTCCGGGGACATGTAGAGCGGCTTGCCCTTCACGATGCCCGGCAGCGTCACCGTGCGCTGCGCGCGCACCTTGGCCACGCCGAAGTCCAGCACCTTCACCTGGCCGTCGAAGCCCACCATCACGTTGTGGGGGGACAGGTCGCGGTGCACCAACTCCATGGGCGCGCCGTCCTCGCCCTTGAGCGCATGCGCGGCGTGCAGCCCCAGCAGCGCCTGCGACACGATGGCGGACGCCACCGGCGGCTCCAGCGGCCCCTTGTTGGCGCGCAGCAGCCGGTCCAGGTCGATGCCGTTCACCAGCTCCATGGCCATGTAGTACGCGCCCTGCGCCTCGCCGAAGTCGTAGACGTGCACCAGGTTGGGGTGCGACAGCCGCAGGCCGATGCGCGCCTCGTCCAGGAACTGCTGCACCATCTCCGGCTGCGCCGTCAGGTGGGGCAGGATGCGCTTGAGCGCCACCAGCCGCCCCAGCCCCTCCGGCCCGCGCGTGCGCGCGATGAGCACCTGCGCCATGCCGCCCGTGCCCAGGGGCTTCACGACCTCATAGCGGCCAATGCGCCCCCGGTTGACGGGCGTGCCCTCCACGTCCAGCTCGTCCAGCCGCTCCAGCGGGCCCCGGCCGTCCGTCAGCGCCAGGAAGGACAGCACCGCGGAGTCCAGCTGCTCGCCAATCGCCTCCACCAGCCCCATCACCCGCTGGCCGCCGTCCTCGAAAGACCCGTCCACCACCAGGCCCAGTCCGCCCAGGTTCAGCCGCCCCAGGGTGAGCTGCTGGCAGAAGAGCATCCGGCCTTCGCGCAAGCGTCGGGGGCCGCTCCAGTGGGCCGCCTCGAAGACGTCCACGCCCAGCTCGCCCAGCACGCGCGTCAGCACCGGGCCGCGCGTGCCCCTCAGCGACACGAAGCCCGCCTTCGCGTGCACCATGCGGGCGCACTGCGTGAGGAACACATCCAGGCCGGTGTCGAGGTCCAGCCCCCGCTCCAGGCAGTCCTCGAGGATGTCGTCGGCCATCCGGTTCACGGCCATCAGGCCGCGCAGGAAGGCCAGCTCTTCTTCCGGGGATTGGAACGCCACGCGCCCATCAATACCCGAAAACCCGGCGGGGATGGAGCGCCCACCGGGTGGGACGTCAGACGCGCTCGCGCTCCACGCGGACCACCGGGGACAGGGACTCCGGCAGCTCCGGGCTCACCGGGCGGGTGACGGTGTGCTCCAGCAGACCGTGGCGGTCCAGCATGTACTCCAGGTGCGCCACGCGCGCGCGCAGCCCCTCCAGCTCCCCGGCGGACACCTGCCCGCGGGCCTGGACCTCGCGCACGCGCAGCCATGTCTCAATGACGGGCTTGAGGGCGAAGCGCAACGTGAGGCCGAGCAGGGGAATGCCGACGGTCATGCCGGTGACCATGATGATCATCACGGCTTCTGTCAGTTCCATGGGGAGACTCCGGGGAAAATGAGGCGGACCCCCGGGCCTACGAACGGGGGGACCGGGCGATTGCACCGCCCGGCCCGCGCCCGGGGTGAGGCATCAGCCGGACTTGGCCTGGTCCGTGTAGATGGCGTCCGCGATGCGGTACGCGCTGCCCTCCAGCCGCTGGAAGGCCTCCTTCAGGGCGCCCGCGTCGGAGGTGTTGAGCACGGAGCGCAGGCGCTCCAGGTCCGCCTGGATTTCGCCGCGGTCCTTCTCCGACAGGAGGTTGGCGTACTCCTCCAGGCTCTTCTCCGTGGTGTAGATGAGCCCGTCCGCGTTGTTGCGCAGCTCCGCCAGCTCCTTCTTCTTCTTGTCGTCCGCGGAGTGCGACTGGGCGTCGTTGATCATCGCCTGGATTTCGGCTTCCGACAGGCCGGAGTTGCCCACCACGCGCACCTGCTGCTGCTTGCCGGTGCCCAGGTCGCGCGCGCTCACGTGCACGATGCCGTTCGCGTCGATGTCGAAGGACACTTCAATCTGCGGCACGCCGCGCGGCGCGGGCGGGATGCCGACCAGCTCGAAGCGCGCCAGCGTCTTGTTGTCCGCCGCCATCTCGCGCTCGCCCTGCAGGACGTGCACGGACACGAGCGGCTGGTTGTCCACCGCGGTGGAGAACACCTGGCCCTTCTTGCAGGGGATGGTGGTGTTCTTGTCGATGATCTTCGTGAAGACGCCGCCCGCGGTCTCCACGCCCAGGGACAGCGGCGTGACGTCCAGGAGGAGGACGTCCTTCACCTCGCCCTTGAGCACGCCGCCCTGGATGGCGGCGCCCACGGCGACGACCTCATCCGGGTTGATGCCCTTGTGGGGCTCCTTGCCGAAGAACTCCTTCACCTTCTGCTGCACGCGCGGCATGCGCGTCATGCCGCCCACCAGGAGGACCTGGTTGATGGCCTGCGCGGTGATGCCCGCGTCCTTGAGCGCGATGCGGCACGGCTCGATGGAGCGGTCGATGAGGTCCGCGACCAGGGCCTCGAAGGTGGACCGGTCCACGGTCTCCGTGAGGTGCTTGGGGCCGGACGCGTCCGCGGTGATGAACGGGAGGTTGACCTCCGTCTCCGGGGCGCTGGACAGCTCGTGCTTGGCGCGCTCGGCGGCTTCCTTCAGGCGCTGGAGCGCCATGCGGTCCTTGCGCAGGTCCAGGCCGTTGTTCTGCTCCGCGAAGCGCTTGGCCAGGTAGTCGATGAGGCGCTGGTCGAAGTCCTCGCCGCCCAGGAACGTGTCGCCGTTGGTGCTCTTCACCTCGAACACGCCGGCGGTGAGCTCCAGGATGGAGATATCGAACGTGCCGCCGCCCAGGTCGTAGACGGCCACGCGCTCCGTGGTGGCGTCCTTCACCTTGTCCAGGCCGTACGCGAGCGCCGCGGCCGTGGGCTCGTTGATGATGCGCAGCACGCTCAAGCCCGCGATGCGGCCCGCGTCCTTGGTGGCCTGGCGCTGGCTGTCGTTGAAGTACGCGGGGACGGTGATGACGGCCTCGGTGACGGGCTCGCCGAGGTAGTCCTCCGCCGTCTGCTTCATCTTCATCAGCACGATGGCGCTGACTTCCGGCGGGCTGTAGCCCTTGCCGCGGATCTCCACCCAGGCGTCGCCGTTGGGGCTGGACGCCACCTTGAAGGAGGAGACGCCAATGGCCTTCTTCGCCTCCGGCGAGTCGAACTTGCGGCCGATGAGGCGCTTGGCCGCGAAGACCGTGTTCTCCGGGTTGGTGATGGCCTGCCGCTTGGCAATCTGGCCCACCAGGCGTTCACCGGAGTCGGTGAAGCCCACCATGGAGGGCGTGGTGCGACTGCCTTCGCTGTTGGGGATGACCACCGGCTCGCCGCCTTCCATCACGGCGACGCAGGAGTTGGTGGTGCCCAGGTCGATTCCAATCACCTTCGCCATGACTACTGACTCCCCCCGGAGGAACTGTCGGACGGCGCGGAAGTCTGGGGCTCCGCGCTGCTTTCTTCAGAGGCCTTCGGTGCTTCCGAGCCGGCCGCGGGAGCGGCGGGCTCCGGCGCCGCGGCGACTTCCGGCGCGCGGGCGACGACGACCATGGCGGGACGCACCAGGCGGTCGTTGAGGTAGAAGCCGCGCGTCACTTCAAAGAGCACGTGGCCCGACGGGACGTCCGCGGACTCCACCTGCTGGATGGCTTCGTGCAGGCGCGGGTCGAAGGGCTGGCCCTTGGCGGAGAAGCCCTTCACGCCGTGGCGGGCGAGCGAGTCCTCGAAGGACTTGCGCGTCATGGCCACGCCCTTCTGGAAGCTGTCGAAGTCGGGGGACTTGCTGGCGGCGTCGAGCGCGCGGTCCATGTTGTCCACCACGGGGAGCAGGTCCTTGAGGAGCTTCTCCACGCCGAACTTCTGGACGTCCTCCTTCTCCTTCTGCGCGCGCTTGCGGTAGTTCTCCAGGTCCGCGGCGGAGCGGATGGCCCGGTCCTGGAAGTCCTTGGCGCGCTCGTGCGCCTCCTTCAGGCGCTCCAGCGTCTCGCGGGCCTTGGTCTGGCTGAACTCCAGCTGCGCGCGCAGCGACTCCACCTCCTGGCGGAGCGCGGCCGCGTCCTCGGTGGGGGGAGCGACTTCGGGGGTGGAGGCGTCCGTTTCGGCTGCCGGGGCGGAGACGTCCAGCTCCACCTCCGTCTCCGAGCCCGCACTGTCCGCGTCTCCGTCCATCCGACGCTCGACGCTGCGAACCGCCTCGTCGATCACGTCCTGCCCGATGTCCGTCTGGATGCTGTCCTTGTCATTGGTACCCGACACGGCGCGCACTATCTCACGCGACGGGGAGCGATCCAACAGGACCTGGGGCGGTCGCGCATGCCCGGCGTGCGGGCAGGCGCGACTTCATGGGGAGCGGAACTTCACGCCCCGGGCGCGGGTTTCTTGCGGCCCAACGTTTTCTTGGAAGCTGGTTTCTTCGGGGCTCGGGCGCCCTTGGCGGCGGCGGGAGCGCCCGCGGTCTTCTTGCGCCCGATGGACTTGCTGCCGCCCTTGGACGCGCCGGCGCTCTTGGCGCGGGGCGGGCGGCCGGGGGCGGCCTCCTCCTCCCGGGCCTGGGCGGCGGCCTTGGAGGCCTTGGGCTCGGACGCGGGCGGAGGGGTGGAGGGGGCGCCGGAGCCGGGCTTGAAGGCCTCCTCGACGGAGGTCTCCACGCGGCGCACGGCGGTCTCGATCTTCTCCGCGGCGGTCTTGGTGGTGGCGGCGGCCCAGGTGCGCAGCTGCACGAGGCCTTCCTTCACCTTGGCCTGCTTCTCCGGGTCCTTCACTTCCTTGAGGAGGCGCTCGGCCTCGCCGCGGAGGTCGTCCGTGGTGCGCTTGAGGTCCTCGCCGGTGCGCTTGAGGAAGTCCATCAACTGCCTGTCCCACTTCTCGGCCATGACGCGTCTCCTCCGTCTGCTCGAACCCATCCAACTGCACGTAGCGACCGCGCGCAAAGCCTTCCGCGCTGTCCGTGTAGGACGGCGGAGCGCGCCATTGATTGCCGCGTGCCAGTGCGTCAGGGGCGCCGCCGGGGTGCAAGCGGGGGGGCGCGCGACAGTCGGATGGCAGACACGTTAAGGTGCGTGCCCTCTTCCGGGAAGGCCGCGTTGGGGCGGGCCCGGTGCTGGAGTGTTCCCATATGCCGTCCCGGTCCATCCGAGCGCTGTCCTCGCTCGTCGTGCTCACGTCCCTGTTCGCGCTGGTGGCCTGTGGTTCCAACGAACCGGACTCCTCCGGGCCGGTGCTGCCCCAGGTGACGCTGCAGGCGGCCACCGTGGGGGCGGCCTACGAGAAGGCGCTGACGGCGACGGGCGGCACGGCGCCGCTCACGTATTCGGTGGACCAGGTGCCGCCGGGCTTCTCCTTCTATGGAGACAGCGGGCGGCTGGTGGGCCCCGCGACGACGGCCGGCGAGTGGTCGATGACGGTGGTGGTGCGCGACGCGAAGGGCGCCCAGCACACGCGAGGCTATGCGTTGCGCGTGTGGCCGGCGCCGGTCATCACCACGACGCCGTCGCGGCTGCCGAACGCGCCCGAGGGCAAACCCTACACCTTCACCTTCACCGCCACGGGCGGGACGCCACCCCTCACCTGGTCGCAGGCGGGCGGCGCGATTCCGGACGGCCTGGAGCTGACGGAGGACGGGATGCTGACCGGCACGCCGTTTGGCCCGGCGCTGTATGAGTTCACGCTGCGGGTGGAGGACGCCAACGGCGTCCACGCGGAGGCGGTCATCCAGGTGCCCGTGCCCACGTCGACCGGAGAGCTGCCCGACGGCGGCCCGGTGACGGATGGCGGGACGAAGACGGATGGCGGCACGACGGACGGCGGCTCGGATGGCGGGACGCAGCCGACGGCGGTGCCGCTGAAGATGGGCAACTGGAACATCGAGTGGTTCGGCTCCCTGACCGAGGGCCCCACGGACGAGGCGCTGCAGCTGGCCAACGCGACGGCGGTCATCGCGGACGCGGGGCCGGACGTGCTGGGCGTGGCGGAGATCGTCGGCGTGGACGCGTTCAACTCGCTGAAGGCGAACCTCAACGGCTACAGCGGCCTGCTCGCGGGTGATGGCTGGTACGGCTCGACGAGCCAGAAGGTGGGCGTGCTCTACAAGACGAGCACGGTGGAGCTGGTGAGCTCGAGCGTCGTGCTGACGGAGTGCGCGCTGGACTTCGCGTACCGGCCGCCGCTGCGCGTGGACCTGAAGGTGCTCCGGGGCGGCTCACCGGTGGACCTGACGGTGATGGTGCTGCACATGAAGGCGTACGCGGACTCGGATTCGTACCTGCGGCGCAAGGGCGCGGCGGTGTGCCTCAAGGACTACCTGGACACGAACCTGCCGACGCAGAACGTGATGGTGCTGGGCGACTGGAACGACGACGTGGACGCGTCCATCTACACGCCCTACGAATCGCCGTACCTGAACCTGGTGACGGACTCCGCGCGCTACAAGTTCCTCACCCAGCAGCTGTCGGAGTCCGGGGAGCGCTCGACGGTGAGCAACAGCCAGTTCATCGACCATCAGCTGGTGACGAACGAGCTGGCGAAGTACTACGTGGCGCCCACGAAGGTGATCAAGCCCAGCATCGTCAGCTACAGGAGCACCACGTCTGACCACTACCCCATCTTCAGCACCTTCAACTTCGGCTCGGCCGCGCAGTCGGGAAGCGTGAGGGTCACCGCGCCCAACGGCGGTGAGACGCTGCAGGCGGGCCAGACGTTCAACATCACCTGGACGTCCAGCAACGTGTCGCAGGTGAACATCACGTACACGCTGGACGGGACGGTGTGGCGCTCGGTGGCGTCGGGCCTGACGGCGTCCACCGGCCGCTATGTTTGGACGGTGCCGAGCGAGTCGTCCACGACCGTGAAGGTGCGCGTGGCGGACGCGGCGCGCGCGGACGTGGCGGACGTGAGCGACGGTGCGTTCACGCTGACGCGGCCGACGCAGCAGGTGTTCATCAACGAGTACCTGCCGCAGCCCAACCCGCCGGCCTCGGGTGGGACGACGCCGGACTACGACCAGCAGTTCGTGGAGATCTACAACGCGGGTCCGGGGTTGGTGGACCTGAGCGGCTGGAAGATCCACGACGCGAAGTCGTATACGGGCGCGGAGGCGGCGCGGCACACGTTCGTGTCGGGCACGGTGTTGCCGGCGGGCAAGGCGTACGTGGTGTACTCGGGGCCGTCCGCGGTGCCGGTGGGGGCGCAGTACGCGACGTACGCCAACAACAACGGCTACGGGCTGCGGTTCGACCGGGGCATGAACCAGCAGGGCGCGGGTGACATCGTGTACCTGGTGCGCGCGGACGGGACGGTGCAGGACAGCCACTCGTACCAGAGCGCCGACGTCGACGTGTACCAGGGCTATTCGTTCAACCGCTCCCCGGACACGAGCGCCACGGGGGACTGGGACCTGGGCTACAACGTGGGCGGATACCTCTACGCGTCGACGCCAGGTTACCGGGCGAACGGCTCCGCGTTCTGAAGCGGTCTGCGGTGACATGACTTCCACCTGGGGTTCTGCTTGGGTGGAAGGATGCGCGTTTGGATTCACGTAGGCAGGAGCGTCACGGCCATGGCGCTCTGCCTGTGACTCGTGGCCTGTGGCGGGACGCGTGCGGCGGTGGCCCCGCCTTCGCGGGAGGAGCTTCCCCGTCAGGTACTGCTCTTGAGGGAGACCCCGGATGGGAACTTCGCCCAGGAGTGGCGGCCGGCGGGGGACTTCGACCTCGCCCCCTACGTGAAGGCCCCCGAGGGCCGGCGCATCGTGCGGACCGCGCGGTCCGTGCGGGATTGCGATGCGGAGAACATCGAGTGCATTCAGCAGTGCATGAGAACTCCTCTGCCTCGTGGCTATGGCCATGTCCGCATCCCGCGAGGCTCGGGCGGAAAGAATGACCACTGCGTCAAGCAGTGCGATCCGGCCTACAGGGACTGCCTCGAACTGGAGAAGCTTCGTCCCCAGGAGTTGTCCTCCACGGAGGCTCTGTCGGACTGGGCGAGCCGACATCGCGAATCCCTGCTCGTGGGCAGTGTGGTCATCATCGCAGGGGTCGCCTTTGTCGTTGTCTCCGCAGGCGTGGGGCTGATCGTCCTGGCCCCCGCGTTGCTCATGACGGTCCACGACAGCGCATCTGTCCTCCCTCTTGCGGAAACCCACCCATGATCAAGCCCTTCGACCTGATGGATGTGCTCGGGCGGATCCTGCTCGACGATGCCCCGAAGACTCCTGGAAGCGAGGAGGCCATCCGCACCGCTGCGGCTGCCCTCCAATTCATCGACGCGACAGGGCAGGTCGCCGATTTCGAGGACTACGTCCGGAACCTTGAAGCCTACGCGCCGCCTCTTGCCATTGCCCGATTCGACACCCGACAGGATGCCGATGCATGGCTGATGGCACAGAAACGTCCGCCGTTGTTTGCCTCCATCCTGGTGGCGGATGAGTACTTCTCCGTCTTCTTTAATCCCACGAGCGGGTGGAAGGGCCTGGGTCGTCAGCCTCGCCTTGAGTTCTATCTCCAGGAAATGGCTGACCAGAGGCTCACGCCCTCGGGCCTGTCCTTCGCCACGAAGACGGAGGCGGAGGCGTGGATGAACCAGCAGCCCACGCCCCCCCAGCAGGTGGTCATCGACATCGCGGGGGCGCCGTATCTGGCCGCCTACCACCACCGCATCGACTACCGCGTCCTCTATCCCCTGCCCGCCCCCACGCCTCCGTCGCAGGAGACGTGAAGGCGGCACGGTGAGGGCTACAGCCGGAACTGCACGCGCACGCCCGGCTGGATCCAGACGTGGATCTGCTTCTCGTCGTCGGAGAGGTCGTTGCTGATCTCCGCGGCATTGCCCAAGCGGATCGCGCCCTTGTTGTACTGCCCCACGGACGCGGAGATGTAGGGCCCCACCGCGATGGAGCGGGTGAGCTGGAGGTCCACGCCGAAGTGGGCGTGGCCCAGGTCATAGCCCTCGAGCTTGAACCAGGAGTTCCCCGCCCCTTCGCCCACTTCCAGCGAGCCGATTTCATAGCCCACGCCCACTCCCACCCACGGCGAGACGAAGCCGTCCGGCCGGAAGTGGTAGTCCAGGTCGATGCCGAAGCGCAGGACCTTGCTCTTGCAGTCCACGCCGTCCGCGCACGCGTCACCGGGACCGGAGCCGATGCCGTACTGGAAATAGCCGCCCAGCGAGAGCTGCCGGTTGAAGAAGTAGGAGACGTCCACCTGCGGCGCCACGGTGCTGCCGAACGTGTCCTTCAGCGAGAGGTCCGTGCCGGAGTCGCCCACCGGAATGCCGAAGGCGCCGCGCACGCCCAGCGCGAGCCCGGAGTTCGAGGGTTCCTGCGCCGCCGCAGGCAACGCGCCCAGGCAGGAGGTCAGCGCCAGCGATGCGATGAAGTGTCGAGCAGTCATGTCATCCAGGGTGAAGGGGCCGTCATCCGACGGCGTTGGGTGTTGGGGCACGTACTGCAAGCCCACGGCCAGGGTTCACTGGATGCGGGCACCCGGGCTTCGCACGTCGCGAGGGGTTGGAACAGCACTGAAGCGCGACAGGAATGTCAGTCTTTCGTTACAGGTCATGGCAGGTTCGCACCGTGCCAGAGCCCTGGAGCAAGCCATGTCCTTCCTGCCGACCGAAGACTCCGACATCGTCCGCTGGCTGCGCGCCGAGCGCGAGGCCCGTGGGCTGGCCCGCATCGAGCTGTCCGCTTCGTTGAAGCATCAAGGAGAGCTGCTGGACGACACGTTGCTCTTCACGGCGCCGGACGGAGCGCTGACGTTCGGTTCGCTGACAGAGGCGCCGCGCGCCCAGGTCCAGGGACTGATGCGGCGGCATCACGCGTCAGCGCCCGGGCTGGGAGACCTCGCGCTGTCCATCGTCTGCGACGCGCACGCGGCGCCGCGCATCCAGATGACGAACGCGGCCACGCGAGAGCATGACGCGAAGGAGCAGGCCCGCGCGGAGGCCCACTTCGATTCACGGAGGTACGGGCGCGCGCTGGCGCAGCGGGTGGCGGAGCTGCTGGACGCGGGAGCGGACCTGTCCATCACTGTCGACCCGCGCGAGGGCGTGTCCCGCGCGCTGTGGCGGTCCGGGGATGGCACGTACGCGCAGGGGCTGCGGTACATCCAGGGAGACTCCCAGCCGAAGCGGACCTTCACGTCGAGGGAGGAGCTCAGCCGCTGGCTGGCGGAGCAGAGCGACGAGTCCCTGGCGAAGGAGGACTTCCCGGACGACCCTCGCATGTGGGGAGTGGCGACGTTCAACCGCGAGTTCTTCGCGCGGAAGACGGGCCGGCGGTCTTAGCGGCATCCACACGAACCTGTCCGACAGTCGGACAGGTTTGGACGGCCTCGACTGGCCCTCCCTTCAGCAGTGCGCCCCAGTGCCGCCCTGGAACCTTGCGGCTCCTGAACGAATGAACGTCACCATGCGCAAGGCACTCCTGCTCTCAGGGCTCATCGCATTGACTGGCGGATGCGTTCGGCACAAACCCTCATGGACTGGGGAAGTGCAGTGGCCGGATGAACGTTCCTCGGCCTCCGTCCTCCCCTTCACCGAAGCGGGTGCCGCAGTGGCTGCGGCAGGAGCGCTGCGGGAAGTCATCCGGACCAATCCCCATCCGCAGCTGTTCCATGGCTGCACGAGCCCGGAACAGGGACTCGATATCGCTGTCTTCACCGGACCGACCACCGGCCTGTACTACGTCGCTGTGGAACAGCGGTTCAGCCGGTGTGGTGGTCCCAATGGCCGGGTCCTCGACTGGTGGCAGGTCTACGCGGTCACCCCCCAAGGCGAGGTGGTAGCGAAGGCCCCGCGAACACCCGACGTCCCCATGGAGGTGCAGCCTGACGCAGCAGAAGCCCCCGCCGACAGTCCTGCTCCGCCCACCGAGGAGCAGGTGCCATCTCCTCTTCGCGGAGCACCTCCAGCCGAAAACACGAAAGCCGAGTAGGGCTTTCCCCATGCAATCCTTGAGGTAGGCTGGGTTTTCCTTGTCCAGCCGCCGCAGCCAGGGCTTTCCAGGCCCCGTGCATTCTCATGCGTGTCACCCCTATCTGTTAGGTTTGAAGGATGGAGGTGACCCGTGATGTCGCTGTCCACTTCGGTCATTCCCCTGGTGCTGACGGTCCTGCTGGGCACCACGGCGGTGGCGCAGTCCCGCACTCCCTTGGTCAGGGAGCGCAAGGCCCGGCAGCTCACGCTGCACGCGGAGGAACCGCCGGTGCTGCTTCCGCTGCATGTCGCGGCCCATGAGGTGACCACCGTCACCTTCGATGCGCCCATCGTTCCGGAGTCCGTGGACCGGAGCGTGCTCGCGCCCTTCTTCTCCCGCGTGTCGGTGCATGAGGACGTGCTCGTCCTCAAGGCGTCCATGGACGTTCCCGTTGGGAAGGAGCCTGTGATCACCGTGCGCTTCGCGGGCGCTGGCATTCCGGCGCAGGTGGGCTTCGTGCTCACGACCGTGGCGGCGGAGGTGGACTCCCAGGTGGAGGTGTTCCGGCAGGGACGCACCGCGCAGGACTTGGGGAAGGAACTCGCGGACCTGCGGGCCCGTTGCGCGGTCACCGAGGCGGGGCTCGCGACACTGCGTGCGCAGTGCGCGCTGCGTGGACTGGGCGGCGCGGTGTTGATGGGGGATGTCACCCGGGAAGGTGTCACCGTGGACTACTTGCCGGAGCTTCCCGTGAGCATGGGCATGACCGCCATAGGTCCCCACGTGCTCTACCGCTCGGCGAGCACCCGAGCCCTGTCGACATCGCTGCTCAATCCCGAGGGTTCAGCCCCCTGGACCCCTGGCTTCGCACGGATGACGCCGCGCGGCCCCAACGTCCACGGGATGCCGGTCCGTGAGCTTCCCCTGCTCATGCAGGTCAAGCAGCTGGCTCCCGGGGCTCGAGCCACCGTGGTGGTGGAGTGGCGCGCGCTTCCGGAGCTGCCCGTGGGCACGCACTTCACCTTGGAGCTGCTGGACGCGAAGGGCGAACGCGGCGTCCGCTGGGAACAAGGGGTGCCATGAGTCCACATGAGACAACGCCCGGCGAGCACGCGGGGCGCATGCGTCACGCATCCACGAAACCTGCCCAGAAGGCCTTCCGCCCTGCCCCGCCTTCCGTTCGGCTGATGGTGGTGGACGCGCTTGCCGCTGGCACCCTCATCGGCCCCTGGTGCGTCCTCCAACGCGTAGCTTCAGGCGGATACGGCACGGTCTACGTCGTTCAGGCGAAACACCGACCTCGTGGCAGGCAGTACGCCCTGAAGCTGGCGCGACAGCCCGACAGTCCCTGGTTCTCACGCGAGGCGGAGGTGCTGTCCCGCCTGCGGCATCCGGGAGTGCCTCGCTTCGTTGCCGCGGGAAACTGGCAACCGGACTCCGGGAGCTACCCCTTCCTGGTCATGGAGCACGTGGAAGGTGAGTCGCTTTATGCGTGGGCCCGCGCTCGCAACCCCACGGCTCGGGAGGTGGGCACATTGTTCATGCAGGCCGCGGAGGTCCTGGCCTTCGCGCACCAACGTGGCGTCCTGCACCGTGACTTCAAGGGAGATAACATCCGCGTCCAGCCCGGCGGACGGCTCACCCTGCTGGATTGGGGGGCGGGCTGGCATCCCGAGGCGGAGCCGCTGACCGGAACGGGGCAGCCTCCTCCCGGCACGGCGCTCTACGCCAGTCCACAGCTCCACCGCTGGCGGATGGAAGCGCCTTCAAGACAGGCACGCGAATCTCTTCGCTACAGCGTGACGGATGAACTGTACGCGGTGGGCGTCACCTTCCATCGGGTGCTGACAGACGCCTATCCAGCGCTCCCGCAGGCGGGAGAGGGATGGGCACGCGCATGGCCCAACCCGCGTGTGCCGGAAGCGCTGGCATCGCTCGTCACGCGCCTGCTCGCATTCTCACCCGAGGCACGGCCTCCGAGCGCATCCTCGTTGGCCTCCGAACTGCATCAGGTCCTGGCCCATGCGGATCCAACCTGGGACCTGCCCCTGTTCGACTGGGCCATGCCGCCCTCTGCATCTTCACGCACGACGCAGGAGGCGCCCGGGATGGCGGGGCCCGTGGCTCCAGGACAGGAGGTGCCGCTCCAGCACGCACACCTCCAGCGCCTGGACCGGCTCCAACGCCTTCGCGAAGCACGCGAACTGCGTCGCCGTGTCCCCGGGCAGGTCGCCCGGGTGGAAGCCCGGGCCATCATCGCCGCGAACAGGGCGCGCCGCCGACAGATGCTGCGGCCCCTGTTGCGCTGGGCAGCCGCGGGAGTCGCTGGTGTACTGGCCCTCGTATCGCTGGTCTGGAGCCTGGGGGTCTTCTCGAAGTCCGACATCCACGTGCCGGAGCGGTCCTCCACGCCTCGCGTGGCGCGAGTGCCCGGGCCCGACCAAGCTGCCGCGTCCGGAGCGGCCCTTCCCTTCCCTGCGCCGCTTCCGCTGGAGAAGGAAGCCATGAGCATCCCCTTGAAGCAGGACCGCCCGGTTCGCGGCCGCTCGCTGGCGCGAGACTGCACGTTGGCCGTCGGCGCGGCATCGACCCTCATCGCTTGCGCGGGTGCGCAGGTGATGCCCAAGCCCCAACGCTGCTCCACGGAGGCACTGGAAGCGATGAAGGCGCTGAATCTTCGGCGGGATGGAAAGGCAGCCATCACGCTCGACATCCGCTATCCCTTCCGTCCGGACGCCATCCTGGCCACCGTGGGCGACGGAGACATCGTCAGCGTCCTGGAGGAAAAGCACGGCGGGCTTCCGGAAGGGACCCTGCTCTATGGACGGCTGTGGACGGGGGGCGAGGAGGTGATGGGCCGCTACACACGAGCGGAGACGCCTGACGGCCGCACCTACCCGGTCTGCTTCGTCCTCGGAAACAGTGACGGCCGGTGGCCGAAGGCCCCGGGCTCCAAGTCTGGCGCCGTCGTCCTGCCTCGAAACGTGGGCTACACCGTGGTGGACGCGTTCCCCTAGCGGCCCTCGCGGCCATGCGCCTGCGGTAAGACCTGGAGGATGAGCCACTTCCTGGCGAACGAAGCGCTCCGCTCCGTCGTGCTCTACCACCCCAAGCCCACCGAGGGCTGGCGCTACGCCGTCTACACCCGGAAGGGTGGCATCCTGGATGGAAGGCTGCTCGACAGCACGCCTTCCACTTCATTCGACGAGGCCCAGGCCCGGATGGAGCAGAAGCTGGTGGAGCTCTTCGGCCGCCCCTCCACGCTCCGATGGGAGGAAACCTCACCGGGATGGTGGACGGGAGAAGCGCTGGACGGCGAAGCGTGAGCGGTCCACGCAGCGCGGCGCCAACAGGTCAAGGAGCGCCAGCAGACGTGCCCCACCTGTGAGACGTCCTTGCCTGCGAGCACCGAGCGCCTTACTTTTCGAGCAGGTCGCTAGACCGCCCTCTATTCGGAGGCCGTCCCCATCCGGGAGTCGTTCATCCCCTTGGGTCTCGGCCTCCATTTTTTTGTCCGCGGACAGGGTGACGGCTTCCGCCTCCCCTGCTTCCGCGAACCTCCCCCGCGCTCGATGCAGGATTCGAACCTGCGGCCTCTGGCTCCGAAGGCCACCCCCAATTCGCAACCATCTCCAGGCCCGGGTTCAATAAAACGCGCGCCGTGCGTGTGGGGACGACCCGGATTTCGGGGTCATTTCGTATCTCATTTCCAGAAGGGGCCCGGCCGGGCGCCTCCCATGACACGGAGCCTTCCTCGTGCTGCCAGGAACAGAGCGGTCAGTCTTGGAGGCCTTCCGCCGGGGTGACACCGCCGTGCTCACCCAGGTCTACCGCACCTATTCGCCTGAAGTGCTGCGCTACCTGTCCCGGCGCTTCTCCGTCCATTCGGAGACCGGCACCCGCTCCGTCGCGCTCACGCCCCTGGACCTGGACGCCGCCCATCAGGAGACCTTCGTGCGGGCCTTCCGCCCCCACATGCGCCAGGCCTACGACGGCGTGCGCCCCTACCTGGGCTTCCTGCTCACCGTCGCCCGCTCCACCGCCATCGACCTGATGCGCGCCTCCGGCCGCGTGGCCCGGGAGGCCATCCCCCTGGATGACGCGCCGGAGCTCACCCATGCCCCCACCGAGGGCAAGAGCCCGGAGGAGGAAGCCCTGGGCGCGGAGGTCCGCTCCATCGTGCGCCGCTTCCTGGAGGCCCTGCCCGACGAAGGGCGCGCCCTGGCCCAGCTGCGCTTCATGGACGGCCTGTCCCAGGAGTCCGCCGCCGACCAGCTCCAGCTCACCCGCGGCGAGGTGCGGGTGCGCGAGCGCCGCCTGCGGTTGCAGTTCACCGAACACCTGAAGGACTCGGGCTGGCTGGACAGCGATGTCGTGCCGGGACGCCTGCAATTGGGCGCCCTGCTCGCCACCCTGGCCCTGCTGTGCGCCATCCCATTCGGGAGCCTCCCATGAAGTGGTACGAGCGACATGTGGACGCGGGACTGACGCGCTGGTCCCTGGGGGAGCTGTCCGCCCCCGAATCCTCGCGGCTCTTGCGCCACGCCCACGCCTGCGCCCGCTGCGGCGCCCGCTACGACAAGTGGGCCCGCGCCCACCGCGTCTTCGAGTCCGGCCAGACGGACACCCCCACCTCCACGGAGCTGGAGACCCTCACCGCCGCGGGGCTCGAAGCCGCCCTCAACGCCGCCTCGCCCCCGGACGCCGCTCCCGCCCGGTGGCCCACCCTGGCGGTGCTCGGCGCCACGCTCGCGGCCCTGTTCCTCGCGGTGGTGGTGACGCCCACGTCCGTTGGTCCCTCCGCCCCCACCGACCCCACCGAGCCCGAGTTCAGCGTCCGGGGGGCCGTGCATGACCCGGCGGTCCTGCCCGCCGTCCCGGTGGCCCAGGCCGTCCTGCGCGTCTTCTGCGCGAAGCCCGGCCAGTCGCTGCACGAGCTGCGCGCCGGGGCCGCGTGCACCCCGGGCGGCACGCTGGCCTTCGCGGCCGGTGCCCGTCCGCCCTACACCCACGTCGCGGTGCGCGTGCGCGCCGGCGGCCACGAAGAGGTCAACGGCCCCTTCCCGCTCAGCGGCAAGGCCGGCGAGGAGCGCCCGCTGGAGCTGACGGTCGCGCTGCCCGCGGGGTCCGATATGGCGGAGGTCACCGCCACGTTCTCAGAGCACCCGGACGCCACCCTGGCGGCCCTCCGTCAGGGCACGACGGAGGGGGTGGTGGTGCTCAGGCAGGAGGTCCGGGTAAAGGATTCTCCATGAAGAAGCTGGAAGTCCTCCTGGGGGCGGCGCTGCTGATGGCGGCGCCGGAGGCATTCGCGGACACCGTGCGGCGCGCGCTCGTCATCGCCCACAACGGCAGTGATGACCCGGCGCTCGCGCCGCTGCGCTACGCGGACGACGACGGCGTGCTGTGGGCGGAGACGCTCAAGCGGCTGGGCGTGGAGACCACGCTGCTCGTGGATCCGGACGAGCCCACGCGCAAGGGCGGCAGCCTGGTGCTGAAGTCCGCGCAGGCGCCCACGCGCGCCGCGGTGGAGCAGGCCGTGAAGCGGCTGCAGGCGGCGACGCTCGCGGACCACGCGGCGGGACGCCAGACGGACGTGCTCATCGTCTACGTGGGCCACGGCAACACGGACGACGCGGGCCGCGCCTACTTCACGCTCGCCGACGCGCGCCTGGACCGCGGCAGCCTCTACTCGGAGCTCGTGGATCCGCTGGGCGCGGACTACGTGCACGTCATCGCGGATGCGTGCCGTGCCTCCGGCGTGGTGGGCAGCCGCGGCGGGACGCCGGACGCGGCGGTGCTGGCGGAGTTGCGCGGCGTGCTCGCGCGCGAACAGCTGGCGTCGCGCCCCCACGTGGGCGCCCTCTTCGCGGAGAGCGAGGACGGCGAGACGCACGAGTGGTCCCGCATCCGCGCGGGCGTCTTCAGCCACGTGGCCCGCTCCGGCCTGCTGGGCGGCGCGGACATCAACGGCGATGGCCAGGTGGAGTACAGCGAGCTGGCCGCGTTCGTGGCCGCCTCGCTGCACGGCGTGAAGGGCATGCCCGCGCGCCTGTCCGTCAACGCCTTCGCGCCCACGGCCGAGCCCCGCCGCCCGCTGGTGGGCCCCGCGCCCGAAGGCCCCCGGGTCACCTTCCCCGCCGGCTTCGAGTACGCGCGCCTCTCCGTGGAGGACGCGGCCGGCCAGCGGCTGGTGGACGTGCGGCGCTCGCCGCAGCAGTGGACGCAGATCCTGCTGCCGCTGCGCGACGTGTACTGGGTGCGCGCGCCGGACGCGGAGGCGCGCGTCACGCTGGCGCAGCTGTCCTCCGGCACGCCAGAGCTGCGCCCGCGCGAGCTTCAGGAGAGAGGTCCCGCGGAGGAGGCGCTCCGCCGGGGCCTGTTCGCCGTTCCGCTGGACCGGTCGTTCTACGACGAGTACGTCGCCGCCGTGGGGCTGGTGCCGGTGGACTTCAGCCACTCCTTCCAGCCGTCCGTCAGCAGCGGAGCGCGCTCGCCGCTGGCCGTGGCGGGGCCGTCCCACTGGACGTCCCGGTTGGAGCTGGGCCTGGGCGCGGGGCGCTCGCCGCTGGGGCTGGCGAAGTTCGCCGCCGGGCCCAGCCTGTCGTGGCGCACGCCGTCCTCCATGGACCTGCTCTACTACGGCGTGCGCGGGGCGTACGGCGTGACGCCGCTCGCGGCCCGGGACGGCATCCGGCTGCACCGCTTCACGGTGGAGGGGCTGGTGGGACTGGACCGTCCCGCGAACACGCCGCTGTTCGCGGAGGTGGGGCTGGGCTGGGGAATCCTGGGCCTCACGGCGCCGGGCTTCCTCCAGGCGGACACCTCGGTGCTCACCGGCCACGTGGCCGCGGGCGTGACGGGGCGGTTCGCGGGCATGCCCGTGCGGCTGTCGGCCCAGGTGGGGCTGGATCGCGTCACCGCCAACGGCCAGACCGGAATGGACAGGCAGTACGGCCTGGAGATTTCCCTCAGGCGCTAGCGGACGCGGGCCGTCGGGCCCGGCCGTGTCCGTGCGTGGGTGCGCCGCCGTCCGCGCCCACCGCGCCAACCTCGAGCCCTGACGGTCCTTCCGTGTCCCGTTCATCCCTCGTGTACACCGCGCTGTCGGGCGCCGTCGTGGCCACCGTCCTGCTGACCGGCTGCGACCCCATCTGCACGAATGGGGTCTCCAAGCCCGGGCAGGGCCAGGTGACCCGGAACGCCGCCGGCACCTGCGTGCAGCTCGTGGTGACCCGCCCCGACGCCGGGGAGGACGGCGGCGCGGATGGCGGTGACGGGGGCGACGGGGGCGAGCTGCCCGACGCGGGCGACGGGGGTGGCGAGCCGGTCCCGGACGGAGGCGCGTGCGGCGCCGGGCCGGGCTGGACGACGCGGGTGCTGGACGAGGAGAGCGACAACATCTCCGGCAGCTTCGTCTTCGACGCGCAGGGCGTGGGCCACTACGCCTATTCGAAGAAGGAGCTCCTCTACGTCGGCACCACCCGGCCGGGCGACGTGCCGGTGCAGGTGCAGGGCGTGACGCGCCCCTTTGAAATGTCCATGGCGGTGGCCGCGGATGGCACGCGGCACCTGATGTTCGAGCAGGGCACCGCGGTGGGCTACGCGCACGACACGGGCGGGGTCTGGCAGGCGCAGCTGCTGGTCACGGGGTGGTCCTCGGCGCTCGCGCTCGATGCGCGGGGCGAGCCGCACCTGCTCATCGGCCTGCTCCCTCCCCAGGTGGGCTACGTGCTCGGAACCCGCGACGCCCAGGGGAACTGGACCATGACGCCGCTGGCGGGCGTCGGGCCCCGGGGTGACCGCGAGCGGATGGTGGTGGATGCCGCAGGGCACATCCACATCGCGCTGGTGCGCTCGAACAGCCTGGACAATCAGGTCGTGTACGTGAGCAACGCGTCGGGGACCTGGACCGAGGAGCCGCTGGACTTCTGGCTCCTCATGAGCTCGCCGCGCTACCGGGTCACGCTCGAGGTGGACGCGACGGGGCGGCCCTCCCTGGTGGGCTCCAACAGCCAGGGAGCATGGCTGTGGACGAAGGAGGCCAGCGGCTGGAAGTCGTACGGGCTGGGGGCCTACATGAGCCGGGGCCCCGCGCTGGTACGCAACGCCGGCTCCGCGAATGTCCGTCACGTGCTGCTGGATGACGCGGACGTGAACGCGTTCGAGAACGGGAGCACCAGCCAGGTGGTCGTGCGGAGGATCCAAGGCACGTCCGCCTCCAGCGCGACACCGCCGCTCGTCCTGGAGACGCGGGACGGGGGCAACGCGTTCCCCGGTCCCTCCGCGCTCCACGTGGATGACCAGGGCCGGTTTCAGGCGGGCTTCTTCTACGTGCACTACGAGAAGGACCTGGACGGAGTCGCGCGGCCCACGACGCGCGGCCTGCGCTACGCGCAGTACTGCCCGTGAGCCCCGCGCGGGAAGCGCGCGGTTGCGGGGCACGGAAGCGGGCGCCTACAGTCGCCGCGCCTTGAGCGAGCCCGCCCCCTCCCTGAGTCCGCCGCCCTCTTCGTCCACGTCCCACCGGGCCCTCGTCGTGGCGCGAGCGCTGGCGGTGCTCGGCGGGCTGGGCTGGTTCCTGTGGCTGGGCGGCGGGCCGGTGCTGCCGCCCACGCGCATCGACTGGATGATGCGCGAGGACTGGGCCGCGCACATCTTCGGCTGGCTCTTCTTCCGCAACGCGGACTGGACGCTGCCCCTGGGCGCGGCGCCCAACCACTTCCATCCGTATGGCTCGTCGGTGGCGCTCACGGACGGAAACCCGTGGGCGGCGCTGCTCTTCAAGCCCCTGTCGCCGCTCTTGCCCGTGGACTTCCAGTACACCGGGCCGTGGCTGGCCCTGTGCTACGCGCTGATGGGGTACTTCGGCGCGAAGCTGGTGGAGACGGTGTCCCCGCGCCCGGTGCCCATGGCGCTGGGTGGCACGCTGCTGGCGCTGTCGCCGGTGATGGCGGCGCGCTTCGGCCACCCCACGCTGTGCGCGCACTGGCTGCTGCTGGCCCTGCTGTGGCTCAACCTGCGGGACATCCCGGACGCGCGCACCGCGACGCGGAGCCTGGGCCTCGCGGCCCTCTTCAACGCCATCGCGGCAGGCACCCATCCGTACTGGGTGGCCATGTTGATGCCGCTGACGCTGACGCTCGGGGTGCGGCTCGCCTGGAGCCGGAAACTCGGCCCCGCGCGCGTCGCGGCGCTGTGCGGGGGCATCGCGGCGCTGGACGTGGGGCTGTTCGCCCTCTTCGGCTACTTCGGCGGCAGCGGACTGGGCGCGGAGGGCTTCGGGGACTTCTCCGCGGACCTGGCCACGCTGGTGAACCCCATGGGTTGGGGGCGCGTGCTGCCGGACCTGCCCGCCGCGCCCCGGCAGGGCGAGGGCTTCGGCTACCTGGGCGCGGGGGCGCTGCTGCTCGGCGTCGTGGCGTGCGTGAGCCTGTTCGCGCGCATGCGGGAGGCGCGCACGCTGGACTGGCGCCGGGTGCTGCCCGCGGCGGTGGTGGTGGTGCTCATGGCCGTCTACGCGCTGTCGTCCCGCGTGACGTGGCTGGGCCAGCCGGTGGCGGACCTGGGCGCGCTGTACGCGCCGCTGGTGAAGGCGACGAACGCGTTCCGCGCGTCCGGCCGCTTCGTCTGGCCGCTGCACTACCTGCTCGTCGTCGGCGCGGTGCTGCTGGTGGCGCGCCTGTGGCGCGGCGTGCCCGCGGTGACGGTGGCCGCGCTGACGGTGGCGCTGGCGCTCCAGGCGTACGACGTGCGCGAGGAGAAGAGCGCCCTCTTCAAGCCCGTGCGCTTCCACCGCCTGAAGTCCGCGGAGTGGGACGCGCTGAAGGGCTCCTATCAACACCTGGCCCTCTTCCCGCCGCAGGTGCAGTGGGTGTGCCGCTACGACGAGCCGCTGGTGAACGCGCTGGCGTATCAGGCGTACCGGCTGAAGCTGACGTTCAACAGCGGCTACGCGTCGCGCACGCCGGAGGCGCTGGCCGCGGAGTGCCGCGCGCCCCTGCCCGCGGGCGGCCTGGACGCGAGCACCGCGTACGTGGTGCTGCCGCCGCACGTGCGCCCCTTCCTCGACGCGGGCGCGCTCTGCGGACTCGTGGAGGACCTGCCCGTGTGCGTGGTGGCGAGCAACACGGATGCGTTCGCGCAGGGGCTCGCGCGTCAGCCCCGCCGCTGACGCGAGGCGGCACTGAAAATCCTTTCAGTCCACCTCCGCTCCGCTGTTACCTTGCAGGTAGCCCCGGTCTCCCACCGGGCGCACTGCGAGGGGAGCGACGATGCCTGCGATGACGAAGCACGCTGCGGGGACGGTGTCCTGGGTGGACCTGATGGCCTGGGACCTGGCGAAGGCCCAGGACTTCTACGGGGCGCTGTTCGGCTGGACGTTCGAGGCCGGCTCGAAGGAGAACGGCTACTACACGATGGCCCACAAGGCGGGCCACCCGGTGGCCGCGCTGATGCCACGTCCCGGCGACGCGCCGTTCCCTCCCATCTGGAACACCTACTTCGCCGTGGAGAGCGTGGACCGCTCCGTCGCCCGCCTGAAGGAGCTGGGCGGCAAGGTGATGCTGGAGCCCATGGACGTCATGGACGCGGGACGCATGGCCTTCGGTGCGGACAACACCGGCGCGCCCTTCGGCTTCTGGCAGCCCAACCAGTTCCCCGGCTCGGGGCTGATGAACGAGCCCGGCGCCGCGGCCTGGTTCGAGGCCAAGACGCACGACGGCGCGAAGGCCGTCGCCTTCTACAAGGACCTCTTCGGCATGACGGCGGACAAGATGCCGGACGACCGGATGCAGTACTGGGTCCTGAAGAAGGACGGCGGTGAGGCGGCCGGCGTGATGCAGCTCGACGACAAGACGTCCGCCGAGGTGCCGGCCCACTGGATGATCACCTTCGCCGTGTCCAACACCGACGAGGCCGCGGCCACCGTCACCGCCAAGGGCGGCAAGGTGCTCATGCAGCCGTTCGATTCACCCTACGGCCGCATCGCCATCGTGGCCGACCCCGGCGGCGCGGCCTTCGGCGTCATCACCCTGGCCCGGCCGGCGTAAGCGCCGCCATCGCGGCGGCCATCACCTGCTTCACCGGCACGCCGGCCGCACGGGCCAGCCGGACGCAGTCGTCGAACTCCGGGTGCGCGTTGAGCACCCGGCCGTCCCGCAGGCCGCGCTTCACGCGGACCCTGCCCCAGGGCGTGTCCACCTCCACGAAGTCGCGCTCCAGCGCGTGGCGCTCCACCCGGTGGTAGCGCACGCCCAGCGACGTGGACTCACGCAAGAGCGCGTCCACCACCGCCTCGCGCAGGCCGCCCTCCACCAGCGCGCCCAACAGGTGCGCCGGCCGGCCCTTCTTCATCACCACCGGGGACACCCACGCGTCCTTCGCGCCCACCTCCAGCAGCCGCTCCACCAGGTGCGCCAGGAGCTGCGGCGTGGCGTCATCCAGGTTCGCCTCCACCACCCACAGCCCTTCAGTGGCCTGCGTCTCCACGCGGCCCAGCGACGCGCGCAGCACGTTGGGCCGGTCGCGGAAGTCCTTCGTCCCCACGCCGTAGCCCACCTTCTCCACGATGAAGTCCGGCGGGTGGCCAATCTTCGTCAGCACCTTGAGCAGCGCGGCGCCCGTGGGCGTCGTCAATTCGCCCACGCCCTCGAAGCGCACGGGCACGTCGCGCAGGAGCTCCAGCGTCGCGGGCACGGGGATGGGCATCTGGCCGTGCGCCACGCGGATGGTGCCGCTGCCCAGCGGCGGCGGCGCGGCGTGCACCTCCGGGTCGCCCAGGAGCTCCAGCACCACGGCGGCGCCGCAGATGTCCACGATGGAGTCCACCGCGCCCACCTCATGGAAGTGGATGGCGTCGATGGACACGCCGTGCACCTTCGCCTCGGCCTCGCCGATGGCGCGGAACACCGCCAGGGCCCGCGCCTTCGCGCGCTCCGGCAGCGTGGGCGCGGCTTCAATCAGCTGGCGGATGTCCGCGTAGGCGCGGTGCGGGTGCGCCTCCTTCGCGTCCAGCACCACGTCCAGGTGCGTGCCGCTGATGGCGTGGCGCACCGCGCGCGACACCGCCAGCTTCCAGCCCGGCACGTTGAGGCCGGACAGCGCCTGCGCAAGCGCGTCCGGTGAAACGCCCAGGTCGATGCCCGCCGCCAGGAACATGTCCCCGGCGATGCCACCCACGGGCTCCAGGTAGAGGATGCGCCGCATGGCCTGTCAGCTCCGTCCCTTGGTGCGGGAGATGAGCGCCGCGTAGAAGCCGCCGCCAAACCCGTTGTCGATGTTCATCGTGGCCACGTTGGAGGCGCACGAGTTCACCATCGAGAGCAGCGCGGAGATGCCCCCGAGGTTCGCGCCGTAGCCCACCGACGTGGGCACCGCCACCACCGGGATGCCGACCAGGCCGCCCAGCGCGGACGCCAGCGCCCCCTCCATGCCCGCCACCGCCACGGCGACGTGGCACTCCTGAATCTCCTCACGCCGGCGCAGCAGCCGGTGGATGCCCGCCACGCCCACGTCGTAGACGCGCCGCACGTCCGCGCCCATGGCCTGCGCGGTGAGCGCCGCCTCCTCCGCCACGGGGATGTCGCTGGTGCCGCCCGTGACAATCGCGACGCGGCCCGCCTTCACCTTGCGCTGGGCCAGGTGGAAGATGCGCGCCACCGGGTGGTACTCGCCCTTGGGGAAGCGCGCCACCAGGGCTTCGGCCTTGTCCGGCTGCAGCCGCGTCACCAGCACCGTCTGCTTGCGCTCCACCAGCGCGCCGACGATGCCCAAGAGCTGCTCCACCGTCTTGGGCTCGCCCAGCACCACCTCCGGGAAGCCGAACCGCAGGTTGCGGTGCGTGTCCACCGTCGCGTAGCCCAGCTCCGCGTACGGCAGGTCCTTCAGCTTGCCCACCGCGTCGTCCAGGCTGACCTTGCCCGTCTTCACCTGGCCCAGCAGGGCCCTGAGCGCCTTCTCGTCCATGGGCGAGCGGTCTACCCCAGCCGCCCCCGCGCCTCCAGGCGGACCTAGAGGCCCAGCCGGGACAGCAGCGCCTGGGCGCTCCCGCGCTCCAGCACCAGCAGCATCTGTCCGCCCAGCGGCGTGGGCCCGGGCGCCGAGAAGCGCGCCGCCAGCACCACGCCCGGCCCCGGCTCCACGTCGCCCAGCACGCCTGCCAGCACCGGGCGCACGGGCCCGCGCTGGAGCTGGGGCACGGAGGGCAACAGCCGCCAGCCCGTCAGCCGCCCGATGGCGGACAGGCATGCGCTGGCCAGGATGTTCGCGGCCTCGGCCAGGGCGCTCTCGCGCTCCTCGGGGGAAGCCGGGTGGCCGCGCAGCAGCGCGGACTCCAGCGCCTCCGCGTCCACGGACGGCATCGCCAGCACCAGCGCGCCGCGCAGCTCTCCCGTCATGCCCAGGCGCACGGCGACGGCGGGGGCTTCATCCGCGAAGAGCGCGGGCCCCTGGGTGGCGTCCGTGACGCGCACCTCGGGGACGGACAGGTCCACGCGGCCACCCACCAGCCGGGCCAGGGCGTTGGCGCCGTGTCCACAGCCGATGTTGGCCACCTCGCGCAGGGCGTCGAGCTGCGCGTCACTGGGCAGGGGGGGGCTCACGCGGTCAGTAACCTCGGGACGTCCAGGATGAACACGGGACGACCGCTGCCCAGGATGGTCACGCCGGACAGTCCCGGCAGCAAGTCCAGGGGGCGGGACAAGGGTTTGAGCACGACTTCCTCCTGCCCCAGGAGGCGATCCACCGCCAGCGCCACCTTGCCGGTGCCGGCGTCGCCCTCCATCACCACGAAGGGCCGGTAGCCGGGCTTCGGCGTCGCGGGCACGCCCAGGAGCGCCTCCAGCGCGTGCACCGGAAGCAGACCATTGCCGTGCGGCAGCAGGGCCGTCTCACGGCTCTTGCTCAGGGATTCCGGATCCGCCTCCGTGGCGCCCACCACCTTGGCGATGGGCAGGCCGAACACCTCTTCCCCTACTTCGACGAGGAGCAGGTGCACCACGGCGACGGTGAGCGGCAGGCGCAGCGTGAAGGTCGTGCCCCGGCCGCGCTCGCTGTCGATTTCGAGCGTGCCGCCCACGCTCTCCACCACGCGCTTCACCGCGTCCATGCCCACGCCGCGGCCGGAGATGTCGGTGATGTCCTTGGCGGTGGAGACGCCCGGCAGGCACGACAGGAGGAACGCGTCGCGGTCCGCCAGGCGGTGGGCGGCGTCCTCGGTGATGAGCCCGCGCTTGAGCGCGGAGGCCTTGAGCTTCGCGGGGTCCATGCCCCGGCCGTCGTCCTCGATGTCGATGATGACGCGGTCGCGGGCGCGGCGCACGGTGACGGTGACGCGGCCGCGTGCGGACTTCTTCGCGGCCACCCGCTCCTCCGGGGACTCCAGGCCGTGGTCGATGCAGTTGCGCAACAGGTGCAGCAGCGGGTCGGCCAGCTCGTCGAGGATGGCGCGGTCGAGCTCGATTTCGGCGCCGGTGATGACCAGCTCCACCTCGCGCTCCTTGCGGCGGGCGAGGTCGCGCGCGGCGCGGGGCAGCCGGTCGGTGATGAGCGACAGCGGCGTCATGCGCGCGCTCATGACCTTGTCGTGCAGGTCCTTCACCAGCGTGTGCAGCCGGTAGACGCCCTCCTCCAGCGCGGGGCGCGTGTTCTCCGGCAGCACCTTGCCCACTTCGCGCAGGCGCGCGGTGGCGAGCATCAGCTCCCCCACCGTGTCGAGGAAGTAGTCGAGCAGCTCCGTGCGCACGCGCACCGTGCGGGAGCCCGCGTCCGCGGTGGCGCGCGCCGGGTCCGAAGCGGGCGCGACGACGGGGAGCACGGGCGGCTCCGGGACGGCGAGAGCGACGGAGACGACCTCCACCTCCGCCACGTTGCGCAGGGCCGCCTGGATGCCGGCGTCGCCCACGCCGGTCTCCATGTCCACCTGGATGTAGCCGTCCGGGATGCGGCCGGCCTTGAGCTCCTCCAGGGGCGGGCGCAGGTCCACCAGCGTGCCCAGGGAGGACAGCCGCTTGTGCACGAGGAACGCGCGCACGCCGGGCACCTGACACGTGGGGGAGATGCGCAGGCGCACCGACCAACGGGGCACGCCGGCCTTGCCGTCCGCGACGCTGGTCACGGCCTTGAGCCCGGAGGACAGCGCCACCACGGAGGCGGAAGGGTCGTTCTCCGGCACCACCGCCAGGGACCGCGCGCCTGGGGCGCCGTAGAGGGCATCCGGGCCGCTCAGGTCGCGAGGCGGCATCAGCGTGGCCGGCGGCATCACCGCCAGGGCGGAGGGCACCGCGGTGCTGGAAGCGCCCGAACCGGAGGCCTCCGGGGTCGAAGGTCCGGCGCTACCGGCTGTGGCGTCCCCCGGGGTCGAAGGCTCGGCTCCGCTCGACGCGGAGGTTCCCGAGGCCGAAGCCGCGGAGCCGCCCGGCGTCCCCGAACCCGGCGCGGGCCCGGCGGAGCCGCCCGGCGTCCCCGAACCCGAGGCCCCCGAAGGGCCCTCGCCGCCTCCCGAGCCCTCCCCGTCATCTCCGGACGGGGTCGCGGGCTTGAGTACGTTGACGTGGGCCACGCGGGTCGCGGCGGGGGCGTGGCCGGTGAGCGACTGCACGCGGGTGCCCAGTTGCTTGAGCAACCCCTCGGCCAGCTCCGGTTCGCGGTTGGACGAGACGGCGCGCACCTGGGCCGTGAGCGTGTCCGTGGCGCTCAGCAGCAGGTCCACCAGGTCCCGGTCCAGGAGCTTGCGGTCCTGCCGCACCGCGTCCACCAGGTCCTCCACCCGGTGCGCCAGCATCGCGATGGGCTCGAAGCCCATGGACGACGCCATGCCCTTCACCGAGTGGGCGTGCCGGAACATCGAGTCCACGGTGCTGGCGGTGGCCTCGCGCTCCAGCTCCACGAGGTCCCGTCCGAGCGCCTCCAGGTGCTCGGTGGCCTCCGAGATGAAGAGGCCCAGGTACCGGGACATGTCCATCGTCATGACCCGGCACCTCCTTCACAGGCGGACAGGGCCGCGACCCGGGCGGCAGCGGCCCCGTGTGCGCCGATTCAGGCCTCGCCCAGCACCTTCTTGACGACCGCCAGCACGTCCTCCGCCCGGAACGGCTTGACGATGAAGTCCGAGGCGCCTGCCTCGATGGCCTCCATCACCAGGCTCTCCTGCCCGAGCGCCGAGCACATGATGACGACCGCGCTGCTGTCGGCCTTGATGATTTCCCGCGTGGCCTCAATGCCACTCTTGAAGGGCATCACGATGTCCATCGTCGTGAGGTCCGGCTTCAACTCCTTGAACTTCTCCACGGCCTCCAGGCCGTTGGCCGCCTCACCGACGACCTCGAACCCTCCAGACGCAAAGATGTCCTTGATCATGTTGCGCATGAAGATGGCGTCGTCGACGACCAGCACCCGCTTAGCCATGTGAAGAACTCCGCCTCCGTTTCAGGCCTAGAGGGAGCGCACCCTATCACCGGCCGTTTCCGGGGGGCTACTCACTTGGAGGGAGTGAACAAGGCAACGACCGCCGCATCAAGTCCTTCCGGATCCAGCACGGTCACTCCCAGACCGCCCAGGCGGGCAACGCCGCGAACCGCGGGCATGACCTTGCCCGGCGCGGCGCTGACGCGCTCCACCGCCTCGATGCCGTCCACGTCCGTCACCAGGAGGCCCAAATCCCTGCGACCCCGGTCCAGTAGCACGACCCGGCACAGGGGCGTGGGACCTTCTGGCAGGTGGAGCAACTGGCGCAGCTCCACCACCGTCACCACCCGGCCCCGCAGGTTCATCACCCCGGTGATGGCGGCGGGGGCCCGCGGTACACGGGTGTAGCGCTCCGGGGGGACGACGACCTCCCGGACGGCCGACAAGGGCAACCCGTAGCGTTCCTTCTCGACCCGGAAGATGACGTGCCGCACGGTGAGGGCCCTTGTGCCGGAAGGCGGCTAAAGGCGGGGGATGGGGGCTCAGGGCCCCAGGCGGAAGCTGCGCACCACGCTCTGCAGCTCCACGGAGAGGTTGGTCAGCTCGCTCGCCAGCGACGTCATCCGCGACACCGCGGCCGTCTGCTCCTGGATGACGGCCTGGATGGCCTCCGTGGAGCTGGCGTTGTTCTTCGCCACGAGCTTGATCTCCTCGATGGCCTTCACCATCTCCTCGCTGCCCTTCATCTGGTCGCGGGTGCTGTCGGAGATGAGCGTCACCTTCTCCGCGCCCTTGCGGGCCGTGTCGGTGATGGCCCCCATGGAGCGCATGATGTCGGTGAGGTCCTCACGGCCTTCCGCCAGCTCCGCGATGCCTTCCTTCATGGCGCTGACGACGGAGGTGGACTGGCCGGAGATGTCGCGCGCCAGGCGGGAAATCTGCTCCGCGGAGCGGCCCGCGCTCTCCGCCAGCTTGCGCACCTCATCCGCCACCACCGCGAAGCCGCGGCCGTACTCGCCCGCGCGCGCCGCTTCGATGGTGGCGTTGAGGGCCAGGAGGTTCGTCTGCTGCGCCACCTGGGTGATGGCGTCGACGATCTTCGAGATCTCCTGCGTCTTCTCTCCGAAGGCGAAGACCTGCTGGCTGGCGGACTCGATGCGGTTGAAGACCTTCTTCACCTTGTCGCCCGCGAGCCGCGCCGCCTTGGAGCCGTCCTCCGCGCTGCTGCTGGTCTCCGCGGACGTGCGGGCCGCGTCCAGGGCGCTGGCCGCCGTGCGCTGGATGCTGCCGGCCATCTCCGTGATGACCTTGGAGGCCTGGGACACCAGCTGCGACTGGGTCTCCGCGCCGCTGGCGATCTTCTCCATCGACGAGCCCACCTCCTCCGTGGACCCGTTGACGTTCTCCGCGCTGCGCTGGAGGTCGATGGCCGTATCCGCCACGCTCTTGGCGGTGTCTTGAATCTTGCCCACCAGCTCGCGCAGGTTCTCCTGCATGCGGGAGATGGCGCCCGTCAGCTCGTCGATTTCGTCGCGGGTGCTGTGCACCTCCGCGGCCACGGGCTTGGACAGGTCACCCTGCGAGATTTCGAAGGCGGAGCGGCTGAGCACCTTCACGCGGGTGACGCGCGCCAGCAGCGACGGCAGGAACGTGGCGCCGCCGAAGGTGATGAGCACACCCACGCCCACCCGGATGATGAAGCTCCAGCGGCCCCAGGACGCGTCGAAGAGGCTCTCCGTGCAGAGCAGCCACGTGCCCAGCAGCAGGCCCAGCAGGATGTAGCCGGTGGTGATCTTCCGGTGCAGGGACTGCTCGCGGACCACCTTGGGGCCCTCGACAGCGCGCAGCAGTCGCTGCACCGGCTCGCGTCGGGGGGTGAGGCCAGAGGACGGGTCGTCGCGAAGGGGGCGGCGCACGGGGTGCTTTCAGCGGGAGGGGCGGAAAACAGCCCAGGGGTTTAGCCTTGCTGTCCGGTACGGGTCAATCATCCGGCCGGATCTGCCTGCCTGTCCGGGTGAAGTGATCGAATCCCGCTGGAGGGGTCAGAAGATGCCCCCCTGCGTCTCGGATTCGCAACGTCCGCTCCCGGGTGAGCACGCCCATGCGCGTCACCTCCTGCCCGGCGCGGGCACACGCGCGCTCGAACGCCTGCATGCGTGAAGGTGGGACGGCGAGCAGCAGCTCGTAGTCCTCCCCTCCCCGCAGGGCACCCTCCGGCCCCAGCGCCGCGCGCACGGCGGGCGACAAGGGGAGCCGTTCCAGCTCCAGCTCCACGCCCACCCGGGACGCGGCGCACAGGTGGCCCAGGTCCTGCGCCAGTCCATCCGACACGTCCATTCCGGCGGAGGCGAAGCGCGCGGCCAGCTTCCCCAGGGCGATGCGGGGCTCGGGGCGGCGCTGGCGCTTCACGGCCGCGCCCCGCCGGACGCCGGCCTGGAGGTGCTGGAGTCCCAGGCGCGCGTCGCCCAGCGTGCCGGAGACATAGAGGAGGTCTCCAGGCCGGGCGCCCGCGCGGGTGAGGGGCGCGTGGGACAGCTCGCCGGTGACGGTGAGGGTGACGGACACCTCGCGCGCGGAGGTGAAGTTGCCGCCCACGAGCATGATGCGGTGGGCCTTCGCGAGCGCGGCCATGCCCCGGCCCATGGCGGACAGTTCGCGGGCGGGGAAGTCCCGGGGCAGCGCGAGCGCGCAGACGAACCAGCGCGGCGTGGCGCCCATGGCGGCCAGGTCCGACAGGTTCACCGCGAGCGCCTTGTGGCCGATGTCCGCGGCGGAGAACGTCGCGCGGGTGAAGTGCACGTCCTCCACCACGGCGTCGGTGGTGACGCACAGCGCGCCCCTGGACGGAGCGAGCACGGCGCAGTCGTCTCCCGGGCCCACCGGCACCCGCGCGCGCGGGAAGCAGGCGAGGAAGCGTTGGATGAGGTCGAACTCGCCGGGCATGGCGGCACTGAAGACCACGCTCGCGGCGGGGGACGCAATGACGACCCGCGAACGGGCGGGCGGGATGGGGGCTCGTGGCGTTGACGGTGTCGGACCGCCCAGGCATAGGACTGAGGAGTGCCCTCTTCCTCCACACCCATGGACCTGCGCCGCCGGCTGGTGACGGAAGCGCTGGGGTGTGGGCTGCTGGTGGTGGCGCTGGAGGGGTCGCACCACGTCGCGGAGCACCTGGGCGCGAGCGCCACGGAGGGACGCCTCTTCATGTCCCTGTCCTGCGGCGCGGTGCTGGCGTGCCTCTTGTGGGTGCTGCGGCCGCTGTCGGGCGCGCATCTGAATCCGGCGCTCACCTTCGCGGACGCGCTGGGAGACCGCACGCCCTGGCGCGAGGTGCCGCTGTACGCGCTGGCGCAGCTGTCCGGCAGCCTGGTGGGGCGGCTCGTCGCGCACCGCATGTGCAATGAACCGCTGCTGCTGACGGCGAAGACGCCCGCGGCGGACGGGGCGCGGTTCCTCACGGAGATGGTGGCCACGTTCGGGCTGCTGGTGGTGGTGCGGGGCTGCGTGCGCACGCGCCCGTCAGCGACGCCGTTGGCCATCGCGGGGTACGTGGCCGCGACGGTGTGGTTCACGGACTCGCGCTCGCTGGCGAACCCGGCGCTGGTGCTGGCGCGAGCGGCCAGCGCTCACGTGGGAGTGATGAGCCCGTGGGAGGTGGAGTCCTTCGTCGCGGCGCAGCTGCTGGGCGCGGCGCTGGCGGTGTTCCTCTTCCGGTGGCTGCTGGGCGGCACGCCGCGGCCCGCTCCCACGGCCGTGGAGACCGTCGTCTTCGAGTGCGCGGAAGCAGGGCCCGCGCATCTGGCCGCCGCCCTCTTCAACACGCTGGCGCACCCGGACCGGGCGCGAGCGGTGGTGTCGCCGCCGCCGGGCTCGGGGCTGGATGACGGGCCGCCGCCCGCCGTGGAGGCGCTGATGCGTGAGGCGAACCTGCGCGCCGCGCCCCTGCGCGACCGGACCGTGCCCGCATCGCACTACGTCCTCATCGACGTCGCGGGCCACGCCCCGGGCATGGATGCACGCGTGCGCGAGCGATGGTCGCTGCCCTCGCTGTCGCTGACGGACGAGGCCGGAGTGAAGGCGCTCCAGGCGGCGCTGCGGCCCCGGCTGCATCAGCTCCTGGCAAGACAGGGCTGGGAGCGGCTGCACGTCATCAGCGGCGGCCCCGCGCCCGAAGGCCCTCGCGCCCTCACCTGACGCGGGCCCCTTGCGCGTGACGGGATGCGGCGTTGACGTCCGCCCGACAGGCGAGCAGAGAGAGGGGAGAGGGATTTCGCATGATGGAAGGACTGCCCCCCGTCGTTTCCTGGCCGCCACTGCAGACGCTGATGCGACTGACGCTCGCGCTCGCGGTGGGGCTGTTCGTCGGGCTGGAGCGCGAGTGGCGCGGCAAGGAGGCCGGCCTGCGCACGTTCGGCTTCGCGGCGCTGCTGGGTGGCATGGGCGGCCTGTTGGGCCCGAACTTCGCGCTGCTCAGCCTCGCGCTGCTGGGCGTGCTGCTGTGCTTCCTCAACTGGCAGTCCCTGCGCGCCAACGGCGGCGCGGAGCTGACCACGTCCGCCGCGCTGCTCGTCACGGGCTTCACCGGCGTGCTGTGCGGCCTGGGCCATACGGTGACGCCCGCGGCGGTGGGCGTGACGACGGCGGGCCTGCTCGCGTGGAAGGAGCGGATGGCCACCTTCAGCCATAAAATCACCGCCGAGGAGCTGCGCAGCGCCATCCTGCTCGCCATCCTCGCCTTCGCCATCTACCCGGTGCTGCCCGCGCAGCCGGTGGACCCGTGGGGCCTCATTGAGCCGCGCGCCGCGTGGGTGACCGTCATCCTCATCGCGGCCATCGGCTTCGTGAACTACCTGCTGTGGAAGATGTTCGGCACGCACGGCGTGGAGGTGACGGGGTTCCTGGGCGGGCTCGTCAACAGCACCGTCACCGTGGCGGAGCTGGCCAACCGCGTGCGCGAGACGTCCGGCCGGCTGCTCGACGTGGCCTACCGGGGCGTGATGCTGGCCACCGCCGCCATGGCGCTGCGCAATGCCGTGTTGCTGGGGCTGCTCTCCTTCCGCGCGCTGGTGGACTCCGCCATCCCGCTGGTCCTCATCCTCCTGTCCAGCACGGGCCTGGCGCTGGTGCGCTCGCGCGTGGAGGCCACGCCCGGCGCCGAGCCTCCCGCCCTGCCCCTCAAGTCGCCCTTCTCGCTGCCGTCCGCGCTGAAGTTCGGCCTCATCTTCCTGGCGCTCCAGGTGGTGGGCACCGTGGGCCAGACGCTCCTGGGCCGCTGGGGCTTCTACGCGGTGAGCGCCGTGGGCGGCCTGGTGTCCAGCGCGTCCGCGGTGGCGTCCGCCGCGTCGCTGTGCGCCAACGGCACCATCTCCCCCACGACGGCCGGAGTGGGCGCCATCATCGCGTCGCTCGCCAGCGCCGCCATCAACTTCATCCTCGTGGCGCGCGTGTCGGAGCAGCGCTCGCTCACGCTGCGGCTGGGCCGCGCGCTGGGCGTGGTGATGCTGCTGGGGCTCGTGGGCGCGCTCGTGCAGACGCGGCTGCCGGAGTTCCTTCCGAACACCCCGGGCAGCCCGGGGCTCATCGAGCCCCACCAGCCCTGACCGCTAGAAGCGGTCCGGCTCCGGCATGGGCGGCGCGGCGGACAGCCCGCCCTGCATGGGCGGGTGCAGCGGCAGCTGGACGATGAAGCGCGAGCCGTGGCCGAACTCGCTCTCCACGCGCACCCGGCCGCCGTGGCCCTCCACCAGGCTCTTCACGATGGCCAGGCCCAGCCCCGCGCCGCCGAACTCGCGCGTGGAGCTGCCGTCCACCTGGTAGAAGCTCTGGAAGATGCGCTCGAACTCCTCGGCGCGGATGCCCACGCCGGTGTCCTCCACGCTGATGCGGTAGCCGGGCACGCCCAGCTCCTGCTGCATCGCCGCGTCCGACAGCGTCACCTTCACCCGGCCGCCCGCGGGCGTGAACTTCACCGCGTTGGCCAGCAGGTTCACCACCACCTGGCGCAGCTTGTCCAAATCCCCCGCCAGCCGGGGCTGCGGCGTGTGCGGCAGCCGCACCTCCAGCTCCAGACCCTTGCGCTGCGCCTGCGGCAGCACGCTGGAGACCGCCGTCTGGATGATGTAGCCCGGATCCACCGGCGCCATGGACAGGCGCAGACGCCCGGCTTCAATCTGGCTCAGGTCCAGCAGCGAGGAGATCATCGAGAGGAGCGTCTCGCCCTTCTCCACGATGGTGCGCACGTACTGGAGCTGCTCCGGGTTGAGCGGCCCCGCCAGCCCCTCCGCCATCATCTCCGAGTAGCCCAGGATGGACGCGAGCGGCGTGCGCAGCTCGTGGCTCACCGTGCCCAGGAAGGTGGACTTCAGCCGGTCCAATTCCTTCAGCCGCGCATTCGCCTGGAGCAGCCGCGCGTTCTGCGCCTCCAGCTCGCGGTGCACCTCCAGCGTGGACTCCAGATGCAGGTGCGTGGCCAGGTACGCCTTCTGCCCGCTGGCGACGAGCGCGCCCAGCACCTGGCCGAAGTGGCCCAGCACCTGCGCGGCGGTGCGCTCCGGCACGCGGCGCACGCGGCCCAGGAGCTCCTGCGCGCGCTCCAGGTCCAGCCCGTGGATGCTGGTGAGCGTCTCCGGGAAGTCCGTCAGCTCCTCCGGCGTGAAGGGCCCCAGGATGACCCGGCCCAGGAGGTCGCCGTCCCAGCGCACCGGCATCACCACGTAGCGCAGGCCGGTGAAGCAGGTGAGCGCGATGAGGCCCGCCGCTTCGGAGACGTCTCCGTCCGCCACGCGCCCGCCGGCCTCCGGCAGCACGGGGCCGTCCTTCACCCGGCCCACCATGGCGGTGCACGCGTGGCGGCCGTCCGGGAAGGAGAAGACGTAGGCGCAGAAGTCGCCGTGGCCCACCTTCACGTCCGCCAGCTTGTTGCCGCGCGTGTCCAGCACCTTGATGCCCACGCGGTACAGGTCGCTGAAGCCCTTCACCACCTCCGTGAAGGACGGCAGGTCCAAGAGGTCCCCCAGCGTCAGCCGCCGCTGGAGCGCGGACTCGCGCCGGGGCGCGCTCGCGGTGTTCCGGGGTCCTCCGCCTGACGCGCCGTTCATGGCGCCCTCCCGCTCTCCCTGCCGCCAGGCATGGCGCCGGGGCCGTACCGCCCCTCCAGCGCCGTGCCGCTCAGGTCGATGTGACGGAAGATCTGCCCCAGGAATTCTTCCTCGCTCAGCCCCACGTTGCGCGACAGCTGCGCCCGGCCCTCCAGCGCGCGCCAGGCCGTCTGCACCACGGCGTGGAAGGTCTCCACCACGCCCTCGCCTCGCACGGCCACGGAGCCCACCACCGGCTGGTTGCCCCGGCGCTGCACCTCCGCCAGCTCCTCGTCCGTCAGGCTGTCGGGCAGGTCGCGCTTGTTGAACTGGATGACCACCGGCACCTGCGTGGGGTCCAGCTCCATCTCCCGCAGGTTCTCCTGCAGGTTGCGCCAGTAGGCGTTGTTCTCCTGCGCCGCGCCCCGCCGGCTGTCCGCGATGAAGACCACCGCGTCCGCGCCCTGGAGCACCACCCGCCGCGTGGCGTTGTGGATGACCTGCCCCGGCACGGTGAAGAGCTTCACCTTCACCTTGAAGCCCGTGGAGGTGGAGAAGAAGACGGGTAAGAGGTCGAAGAAGAGCGTCCGGTCGTCGTGGGTATCCACCGACAGGAGGCGCCCTCGCACGTCCGGCCGCGCTCGCGCGTGCAGCTTGCGCAAGTTCGTCGTCTTCCCGCTCAACCCGGGGCCGTAATAGACGATCTTGAGCGTCAGCTCGCGCTGGGCGTGGTTGAGTTGCAAGGGGCGGAACTCGGACCGAGGGGGACCCGGACAGGGGTTTTATAATGGCCTCACGCCCCGCGCGGAAGGCCGCTCGCAGTCCAGACAGCGGAGCGGGACGTGTCTTCCCGGAATGACACTCCCGCAAGCAACGTTTCGAGAAGTTCCTGCTCCCCGCCTGGGAGGAGGACGTCTCCCCACACGGAAAACAGGACAATGCGCGCGGAATGATCGCGTGCATGGGTACGGGGGGACCGGTTAGGATCGCGGACGCGACGGAGGAGCAAGGCGATGACGATGAAGCAGGTGGACCCTGGCGTCGAGGTGGCGGCCCCCACGCCGGTGCTGGATGGAGCGACGCTCCCCAACGATCTGGTGACCGGGGTCAAATTCGGTCCGCCCACCGACGAGGACCTGACCACGGTGTCGGCCCTGCGCGCCAACTCCGAGCCCTGGAAGGGGCGGGGTGAGACGCAGGAGGAGAGCCTCAAGGCCCTCACCCAGCTGAAGCCCTTCCTCCACGTGGGGCGGCTCCAGAACCAGGTGGTGGGCTACGTGACGGTGGAGCGCGACGGTCCGGTGCCGGGCGCGGCCTACCTGCGCAACATCGTGGTGAAGCCGGAGCTGCGGCGCCACGGCGTGGGCGCCATGCTGCTGGACAAGGCGCTGGACGTGGCGCGCGACATGTACCGCAAGACCATCGCCCTGCGCGTGGATCCGGCGAACGCGCCCGCAGTGGGCTTCTACCGCAAGGCGGGCTTCACCACGGTGGCCACGGTGGTCTCCAAGAAGTCCGGCAAGCTGCGGCTCCTGATGTCTCGCGAGCTGTAGTCCGCAGCACCCCAACGCAATCGGTTGGACCCGACGGGAGGGGCCCTCGCACGGCCGCTCCCGTCGTGCGTTTGGGGCCATGCCCCCAGGGTGACCTGGAGCGTGGCGGTCGACTATCCTCGCGGGAGTTTCCACCCCGCCGGGCCTGACGCACGGCAGCGGTGGGGCCTCCCCCCTGAATGAAACCGCTCGCGGAACTGCTGCGTCATCTCTCGCGTCCTGGAATCACCGAGCTGGCCCTGGCCAGCGGCCGTCCTCCGATGGTGCGCGGCGCCAACGGGTACGAGCCCATTGATCCAGGCGCCCTCTCCACCGACGAGCTCGTGAAGGCCCTCCAAGCGATGGTGGGCATGGCGCGCGCGTCCACCGTGTCGGAGACGCCGGTGCAGTGGCAGGTGAACGCCACCGGCCTGGGTTCCCTCAACATCGCGGCGGTGCGCCGGGGCGAGCTGATGAACGTGCGCCTCACGCGAGGGGTGGAAGGCGCGGCGACCGCCGCGGCTCCAGCAGCCGCCGCGGCTCCAGCAGCTCCGGCGCCCGCCGCGCCCACGCGCACGCCCTACGCGGGAGTGCCCGCCGTGTCCGCGCAGGCCCCCACGCGCACGCCCTACGCGGGAGTGCCCGCGGTCTCCGCGCCCGTGGACGCGCGAGCCGCGCAGCCGGGTGGCCTGGGTGCGGGAGCCGCCGCGCGCGGTGTTCCTGGCGGCGCGGCCTCTCACGCGGGGGCCTCCGCGGGCGTCCCCTCACACGCGGGATCCGCTCCATCCCACGCGGGTGCGGCGGCCCATGCGGGCGCTCCGGCCCACGCTTCCGCCAGCGCGCATCCTCCCGCGCGGGTCATCCCCATCGCGCGCGCGACCTCCGCTCCGGGCCGTGACCTGACCGTGCTGCTGGAGCAGGCGCGCAGCATGAACGCCAGCGACCTGCACCTGGTGGCCGGACGGCCTCCGCTGCTGCGCCTGGCCGGGGAGCTCTTGCCGCAGGACACGCCGCTGTCCCCGGAGACGGTGGAGCGGCTCCTGCTCCCCATCATCCCGGAGCGGCTGCGGCACGTGCTGGAGAAGGACGGCAGCGTGGACTTCGCGCTGGACTCCGAGGAGACCGGCCGCTTCCGCGTCAACGTCTGCCGCCAGCGCACGGGCCTCAAGGGCACCTTCCGCGTCATCTCCCGCGAAATCCCCACCCTGGAATCGCTGGGCCTGCCCCCGGACATCGCCAAGGCCACGCACCACCACCAGGGCCTCATCGTGCTCACCGGCCCGTCCGGCCACGGCAAGACGAGCACGCTCGCGGCGCTGGTGGACATCATCAACCGCGAAACCACGCACCACGTGCTCACCGTGGAGGATCCGGTGGAGTACGTGCACCCGCGCAAGCGCGCCCTCATCAGCCAGCGCGAGGTGGGCACCAGCACCCGCACCTTCGCCAGCGCCCTCAAGGGCAGCCTCCGCGAGGACCCGGACGTCATCGTCGTGGGCGAGCTGCGCGACACGGAGACCGTGCGCATGGCGCTCGCCGCCAGCGAGACGGGCCACCTGCTCATCAGCACCATGAACACGCCCAGCGCGGCGAAGACCATCGACCGGCTCATCGACCTCTTCCCGCCGGCGGACCAGCAGCAGGTGCGGCTGTCGCTCTCCAGCGGCCTGCGCCTCATCGTCAGCCAGCGGCTGATGCCCGCCACGGACGGCAAGTCCCTGGTCGCCGCCGCCGAGGTGCTCACCGGCTCCGTGGCCCTGGGCAACCTCATCCGCGACAACAAGACGTATCAAATCCCCTCCCTCCAGCAGCGCGGCAAGTCGCTGGGCATCGTCCGCTTCGAGGACTCGCTCGCGGACCTGGCCCGCTCCGGCAAGGCGACGCTGGAGACGGTGAAGGGCTTCGCGGAGAACCCGGACGAAATCGAAGCCATGGTGACGGGCAAGCGCCCCGGCGCCGCTCCCACCGTGCCCCCGCCCGCCACCGCCCAGGAGGGCGCGCGGATGCTGTCCAAGGTGGGCTCACTGCTTGGCAAGAAGGGCGCCTGACATGACGGACACCCCTCGCATCGCCGCGTGGTTCGACATCCTGCTCGACAAGAAGGGCAGCGACCTGCACCTGGGCGTGGGCTACCCGCCCCTGGGCCGCATCCGCGGCGAGCTCGTGCCCCTGCGCGAAGAAGCACTCACCACCGACGAGCTGGAGTCGCTGCTCTTCGAGATCTGCTCGCCCGAACAGAAGCGGCAGATCACCGAGGAGCTGGACCTGGACTTCGCCTACGGCTACGGCACCAAGGCCCGCTTCCGCGCCAACTACTTCTACCGGATGACCGGCATTGGCGCCGTGTTCCGCACCATCCCCAGCAAGGTGCTGTCGCTGGAGGACCTGAAGACGCCGGAGGTGGTGCGCAAGATGGCGGACCGCCGCAGCGGGCTGGTGCTGGTGACAGGCCCCACGGGCTCGGGCAAGTCCACGACGCTCGCGGGGATGATCAACCACATCAACAAGACGCGCCCGGCGCACGTGCTCACCGTGGAGGACCCGGTGGAGTTCGTGCACGAATCGCTCAAGTCCCAGGTCACCCACCGCGAGGTGGGCCCGCACGCCTCCAGCTTCGCCACCGCCATCCGCTCCGCCGGCCGTGAGGACCCCAACGTCATCCTCATCGGCGAGCTGCGCACCAACGAGACGATGAAGCTGGCGCTCCAGCTGGCGAGCTTCGGCGTGCTCGTCTTCGCCACGGTGCACACCAACAGCGCCCCCGCCACCATCGACCGCATCATCAACTCCTTCCCCGCGGACGAGCAGGGCCAGGTGCGCGGCATGCTCGCGGAGTCGCTGGCCGGCATCGTCGCCCAGCAGCTCATCAAGACCGCGGACGGCAAGGGCCGCGTCGCCGCGCTCGAAATCCTGGTGGGCAGCCCCGCCATCGCCGCGATGATTCGCGAGGGCAAGGTGTTCCAGATCGCCTCCAAGATGCAGGCCGGCCAGAACCAGGGCATGCAGACCCTGGACATGCACCTGGAGCGGCTGGTGAAGGACGACGTCATCCTCCCGGAAGCCGCCCTGGAGAAAGCCCAGGACAAGGAGAATTTCGTGAAGGTCATCCAGCGGCTGAAGCCGGACTGGCAGGTCCCGGAGACGCTGAAGGCCTGAGCAGCCCGCGGCGACAGTGGGGAAGGAATTTGCTTTCTCCCCCCGACTTCGCCTTTGTTCGGGAGTGAACGTGGACCCTCCTACCGGGAGGGGTCCCAACACTTCCGAGGGGGAAGTCATGGATGAGCAGCAGCTTGAGATGATGCAGCAGATGCAGAACCAGCAGGCGGAGGGCCCGGGTCTGGTGTTCTGGATCTTCTACCTGGCCTTCATCGGCTTCGTGATCGCCGGCATGTGGAAGACGTTCGCCAAGGCGGGCGAGCCGGGTTGGGCGGCCATCGTGCCGTTCTACAACATCTACGTGATGACCAAGATTGTCGGCCGTCCGGCGTGGTGGGTGGTGCTGGCGCTGCTGCCGTGCGTGAACTTCATCGCGCTGTTCATCATCAGCATCGACATGGCGAAGTCCTTCGGAAAGGGCACGGGCTTCGGCATCGGTCTGGCGCTGCTCGGTCCGGTCTTCTACGCCATCCTCGGCTTCGGCGACGCGCAGTACCAGGGCCCGGCCGCCTCTGGCGGTGGCGTGGCCACGGCTTAGTTTCCCCACGGCCTCCTGGCCGTGAGCGGCGGCGGTGGAGTGGCCTTCCGGTCGCTTCACCGCCGTTCGTGTTTCTGGCGCCCGCCATTGCTCGCCCGGGAGCACGACATCCAGTAGAGCGGAGCGCGATGCCTGGACCGCGCGCCTCTTCCCGACTGTCGCTCCCCTGCCGCCTTGGACTGGCATTGCTGCTGCCCGGAGTGGCCAGCGCACAGACGGTGGACGCGGACACGGCCCCCGAGCCCGAGCCTCCTCGCGACACCCGCACCGTCGTCACCGCCACGCGCCTGCCCCGGCCGCTGCGCGACGTGCCCGCCACCACGGTGGTGATTCCCCGCGCGGAGATCGAACGCAGCCCCACGCTCACGCAGGACGCGCTCATCCGCACGCTGCCGTCCGCGGCCACGTTCCGCCGCACGCCGTCGCTCGTCGCGGATCCCACCGCGCAGGGGCTCAACCTGCGCGGGCTCGCGCCCTCCGGCGTGGCGCGTGGGCTCGTGCTGCTGGACGGGCTTCCCTTCAACGACCCCTACGGCGGCTGGGTCTTCTGGCGCGCCCTGCCCCGCCTGGGCCTGGACCGCATCGAGGTCGTCCCCACCGGCGGCTCCGCGCTCTATGGCAGCGCCGCGCTGGGCGGCGTGGTGCAGCTGTTCTCCCGGCCCATCACCGGCCCGGTGCTCGACGCGGACGTGTCCGTGGGCAACCTGGGCACCGGCTTCGCCGCCGCGCGCGTCGCGGACCGCTGGGGCCGCGTGGGCGCCTCCCTGGAGGTGGAGGGCCTCACCAGCGACGGCTACCGCATCGTCCCCGAGAGCCAGCGCGGCCGCATCGACGGTGACACCCCGTCCAACCACGTCAGCGCCCAGGCGCGCGTCGAAGCGGCGGCCACCGACCACCTCTCCCTCTCCGCCCGCGCGGGCGTGTTCCGCGAGACGCAGAACGGCGGCACCCGGTACACCGTCGCCAGCGTGGACCTGGCGTGGTTCGCCGCGAACGCCCACCTCCGCACGGACGCCGCCGGCACCTTCGAGCTGGGCCTCTTCGGCCGTACCCAGCACTTCGCCCAGACTCGCGCCCGCGTCTCCGCGGACCGCCACTACGAGGCCCGCTCCGCCCTCCAGGACGTGCCCGCGAACGACCAGGGCGGCTCGCTCGTCTGGACCGGTCCGGAGCTGACGCTGGGAGGAACCCACGTGCTCGCCGCGGGCGTGGATGTGCGGCGCTCCCACGGCAAGGCCGATGAGCTGCACTTCCCCCTCACCTACACCGCCACGACGCTCCACGCGCGCAACACGCGGGGCACGCAGCTGTCCGGCGGCGTCTTCGTGCAGGACCTCTACACCGTGTCCCCCGCGCTGGAGTTCGCCGGCACGCTGCGCTGGGACACGTGGCGCAACTTCGACGGCAGCCAGCTGGAGAGCTTCGCGAACGGCACCGCCACCTTCACCGAATTCGAGCCCCGCACCGCGAGCCAGCTCAGCCCGCGCCTGGCCGCGCGCGTGCGCCCGCTGGAGTGGCTCACCCTGCGCGCCTCCGCGTACCGCGCCTTCCGCGCCCCCACCCTCAACGAGCTCTACCGCCCCTTCCAGGTGGGCACCGTCCTCACCGCCGCGAACCCGGACCTGGGCGCCGAGCGCCTCTGGGGCACCGAGGCGGGCGTGGAGGCCACCGGCCCGCGCGGGCTCACCGGCCGCGTCACCGGCTTCTGGAACGTGCTGGACGCGCCCGTCACCAACGTCACCCTCGCCACGCCCCTGCCGGACGGCGCCACCCGCCAGCGCCAGAACCTGGGCCGGGCCCGCGTGCGCGGCGTGGAGCTGGGCGCGGACTGGCGCGTGTCGCGGCAGTGGACCGCGCTCGCGGCCTACACCTTCGTGGACCCCGTCGTCACGCGCGCCCCCGGACAGCCGGACCTCGTGGGCCGCCAGCTTCCGCAGGACCCCAGGCATCGCGGCTCGCTCGCGGTGACCTTCGACGACCCGTCCATCGTCTCCGTCACCGCGCAGCTGCGCGTGTTCGGCCCGCAGTACGAGGACGACCTCAACACGCGCGGCATGGGCGGCGCGGCGGTGGTGGACCTGTTCGTGAGCCGCCACCTCTTCTGGAAGGTGGACGCCTTCGGCGCGGTGGAGAACCTCTTCGACCGTCAGTACCTCGCGGGCCGCGCGGGCGTGGACACCCTGGCGCCGCCCTTCCAGGCCCGCGTGGGCCTGCGCCTGCGCGACGTGTTCAGCGAATCGAGCGCACGGGCGGCACCGGGCGCACCGGGCCGTTGAACCAGCGGCTCAGCTCCGTCGTGTCCTCCATCCGCTTCGCGGGCGGCAGGCTGGAGAGGAACACGCGGCCGTAGCCCTTGGTCACGATGCGGCGGTCCAGCATCGCCACGATGCCCCGGTCCGCCTGCGTGCGGATGAGCCGCCCGAAGCCCTGGCGCAGCGCCAGCGCCGCCTGCGGCAGCTGGTACTGGTCGAACGGTTCTTCACCGCGCGCCTGGATTTGACGGATGCGCGCGGCCACCAGCGGGTCTCCAGGAGACGCGAAGGGAAGCCGGTCGATGATGACCAGGCTCAGCGCGTCCCCGGGCACGTCCACGCCCTCCCAGAAGCTGTGCGCGGCGAAGAGCACGCTGGGCGCCTGGCGGAAGGCATCCAGCAGCTGCTGCTTGGGCCGCTCTCCCTGGAGCAGCGCCTGGTAGGGCAGCCGCGTCGCCGTCAGCTCGTACGCGCGCACCATGTTGCGCAGCGACGTGAAGAGCACGAACGCGCGCCCGCCCGTCACTTCGCACAGCTGGAGGATCTCCTCCGCCGCCGCCTCGATGAAGCCCGGAGCGCTGGGGTCCGGCAGGTGCGTGGGCAGGTACAGCGCGGACTGGCGCGGGAAGTCGAACGGGCTGGGCACCGCCAGCGTGCGCACGCGCGTCACGGGCTGGCCCTCGTCGTCGTACATGCCCATGCGCTTGGCGAAGAAGTCGAAGCGGCTGTCCGCCGCGAGCGTCGCGGAGGTGAACACCACCGTGTCCAGCGCGCCGTAGAGCCGGTCGCGCAGCTCCTTCGCCACGTCGATGGGGTTCGCGCGCAGGAACAGCCCCTTGCCTCGCGCCTCCGCCCAGTACACGTGGTCCGCGGACTCGGACTTCTCCAGGAAGGTGAGCTGCTCCGCCATCTCCTCCGCGCGGCGGTGGATGGCGGCCAATTCCGGCTCGCGCTCGCTGCCCGCGAAGGAGGCCAGCGCGGCCAGGCCTTCGCGCACCTGCTCCAGCGCGCCGGACAGCTTGCCCATCGTCTCCGGGCGCAGGGCCACGGTGGACTCCTGGCTGGACAGCCCCAGCGCGCGCGGCGCCTGGAGGAACAGCGCGTCCGCGTGCGAGCGCACCCGCTGGGCCAGCGCGGAGAGCGTCGCGTGGCGCTCGTCCTTCGCCGGCAGGGCCGCCACCGCGTCGCGCGACAGCTCCTCCAGCCGGTAGTTGGACACGCTGCACCCGAAGTGGCTGCTGGCCGCGTCCTCCAGCGCGTGCGCTTCGTCGAAGATGACCGCGTCGTAGAAGGGCAGCACCCCTTCCGTGCGCTTGCCGGAGCTGCGCAGCGCCAGGTCCGCGAAGAACAGGTGGTGGTTCACCACCAGCAGGTCCGCGACCTCCGCGCGCTTGCGCATCCGCGTGACGAAGCACGTCTCGTACTGCGAGCAGCGCGAGCCCAGGCACGTCTCCGACGTGGTGGACAGCCGCGACCACGCGGCGAAGGACTCCGGCAAGTCCAGCTCCGCCCGGTCCCCCGTCTCCGTCTGCGTCACCCACTTCTTGAGCAGCGGCCACTGCTTCGCCTCTTCCTTCGAGACGAACTGCGGGTCCTTCTCGAAGGAGTCATAGCGGTGCAGGCACAGGTAGTTGCCGCGCCCCTTGAGGTACGCCGCCTCGAAGCGCAGCCCCAGCTTCTCGCTGAGCAGCGGCAGGTCCTTGAAGAACACCTGGTCCTGCAGCGTCTTCGTGGCCGTGGACACCACCACCTTGCGCCCTGACAGGAGCGCGGGCACCAGGTACGCCAGCGTCTTGCCCGTGCCGGTGCCGGCCTCCGCCAGCAGGTAGCTGCCTTCGGAGAAGGCCCGCTCCACGGCGCGCGCCATCTGGAGCTGCTCCGGGCGGTGTTCGTACGCGGGCAACGCCTCTTCCAGCGCGCCACCAGGTCCCAGCAAGCTGTCGACAGAGAGAGGACGGGGCGCGGGCGCGGACATGCGGCGGTTCGGGGGCAGGAGGACGGAAAAGGCGGCCCCGCAGGATAACAGCGCCCGGGGCCCCCCGCGCGTTCCCTGACGCGCCCGTGAAGCCCCGTCCCCCGCCCGCCCGGGAAGCGGGCCGGCCAGCGCTCCGGCCCTGCCCGCCGCCTAGAAGGACCCGCGCATCATCTGGACGAGCACCAGCAGCATGACCAGCGACACCACCAGCACGACGCCCATCACCACGGTCTTCACCTTGCGCCCCAGCGCCGGTGACGGTCCGTCGGAGGCGAGCGTCGTCGCCATCGTCACCCGGCGCACCACCTCATCCCGCCCGCGCAGCGCCTGGGCGTCGTTCGGCGCCCGGGCCAGCCGCATGCGGTACAGCCGGCCCACCATGGCCATCTCGCCCCGCACCATCCCCTGGGACAGCAGGCGGTCGTGCGCGTCCCAGTCGTGCCAGGTCTCCAGCAGCTCGCGCCACTCCCCGGCCAGGACTTCGGAGGGCTGGTGCTCGTCCGGGATGAAGTTGGCGTAGACCAGTCCGCACGCCGAACAGGACCCGGCGTCGTCGCGCATGGGCGCCACGCACTTGGGACAGTGGCCCGGCGGCGCCTGGAAGAGGTCTCCGTCCAGCACGAGCGGGGCCGCGGCGGGCGCATCCGGGCGCACCACCCGCAGCGCGGTGACGCTGGGCCGCGAGGGAGGCGGCGGAGGAGGGCCCGCGTAGGGCGCCGTCAGCGGCACCGCCACCGCGAGATCCTCCACCCCTTCCCCCTCCGGAGTGGGCGTGGGCCGTGGGGAGGCCGGCTTCGAGATGGGAGGCGCCGCCCGCGTCCACGCGCCACACGCCGGGCACGCCACGGCCAGCGCGTGGTCCTCCAGGACGTAGGTCTCCACCTTGACCAGCCGATCGCAGCCTTCGCACTGGTACTTCATGACCACACCTCTCGCAGGGGGACGGGCATCGCGCACCCTACCAGCGCCAGCAGGCACAGCGCGCAGATGACCTTGCGCGAGGCGCTCAGGGGCTCCTCCGGCCGCAGCACCTCCGGGTGGCCGAAGCCCACGACCTTGCTCGCCACCACCAGCCACAGGCCCCACGACGCGGTGACGAACAGCGTGAGGAAGAGCAGCACCGCCGCCACGCCCTGGCCCACGTGGCGGGCCTTGGTCCCCAGCACCGCGAACGTCAGGTGCCCGCCGTCCAGTTGCCCCACCGGCAGCAGGTTGAGCAGCGTCACCAGCAGGCCGAACCACGCCGCCATCACCACCGGGTGCACCACCACGTCCTTGCCCTCCGGCAGGGGGCCCAGCGCCAGCCACGTCAGCGCCTTCATGACGAGGTTGTCGCCAAAGAGCGTCTGGTGGCTCGTGTAGACGGGCTCCATCGCGGGCGGCGCCTGCGTCAGCTTCTCCATCACCCAGCGCAGCAGGTCCTGCCCCAGCACCCACAGCGACGACTCACCGGGGAACGTGGACGGCACCGGCGGCGAGTCCACCACCGTGGAGTGCAACAACCCCCAGTAGAGCAGGGGCAGCGCCACCACCAGCCCCGCCAGCGGCCCCGCCGCGCCAATGTCCACCAGCGCGTTGCGCGTGGGGATGCGCCCGCGCAGCCGGATGACCGCGCCCAGCGTGCCCAGGCTCCCCGGGAGCGGCAGCGGGATGAAGTACGGCAGGGACGTGTCCACCCGGTGCCACCGCGCGAGCACGTAGTGCCCCATCTCGTGCGAGCCCAGGATGGCGAGCAGCGACCCGCTGAACAACAGCGCCTGGGTCCGGTCCTCCGCGAGCAGCCCGGCCCCGCTGAACGGGAACGAGCGGCCAAAGAGCAGCAGGTACGCGAGGAACGTCGTCCCCAGCGTCACCACGAAGAGCAGCAGGTGCAGCCAGACGCGGGCCGGGGCGGGACGTGGAACGGAAACCGGGTGCATGCGCGAAGATGCCTCACATCCGCGAGGGGGGCGACCGGTTCCGCGCCGCCCGGCGGATGAAATGTCCAACAGAACTCGGAATAAGCCGCCCCGGGTCCTTGACTTGAAAAAGCCTTCTGCTACGAACCGCGCCGCTTGAGGCTTTACCGAACGGCAGAGTGCCCGTCCTGGCCGCTCCGCCACCATCCAAGCCACTGTCAGTTGGGGAGATAACCATGAAGAAGTTCATCCTGTCCGCCGTTGCCGCCGCCTCCCTCGTGGGCTGCACCAGCGTCGAGTCCGCCATCGTCTCCGGCTCCGAGATCGCCGCCAACGGTGAGGCCGTGGCCGTCATCCAGGGCAGCTCGCTGGGCCTGACCGCGATCTTCCACATCATCGACATCGTCCAGAGCGACCTGGACACGGTCGTCAACCGCCTCCTCATCACCGAGGCGAAGGCCATGGGCGCCTCCAAGGTGGACCTGAAGTCGGCGAGCACCACGCCGCGTCACGGCATCTTCGCCCTGTTCGGCACCATCATCGGCATCACCAGCTCCTCCGCGACTGGCGTGGCGGTGAAGTAGTCCGAAGCTGCCTCCTCACCGAGGCAGTCCGAAGGCCCCCTGGGAACAGCGGGGCCTTTTCCATTTCCAGCTCCCGAAGGTTCCCCCATGCGCGCCCTCCTCCTCGTGCCCCTCGTGGGCGTCCTCGCGTGCCGTTCGTCCTCGTCCGGAGGCGCGAACGACGCGGAGCTGATGGCCCAGGTGCGGGAGAAGCTGGCCGCGCGCGACGCGAAGCTTGGGGCCTACCAGCTGGAGGGCACCCAGACGGAAGGGGACACCGCCTCCGCGGGCTTCACCTTCGCGTACCGCGCGCCCCAGAAGATGCGCGGCACCGTGTCCGCGCCCCAGGCCCGGCAGGTGTGGTGGGACGGCAAGCACCTGTACGAGCAGGTGGAGGCGACGAAGCAGTTCACCACCTTCACGTCCCAGGTCTCCGCGGAGAAGCTGTCCGCGTTCCTCACCGAAATCTTCACCCCCTTCGTGCCGGACGGCTTCCGCGCGCCGCTGCTCCTGCGCAGCACGAAGGCGAAGCGCACCCCCGGCCTGCCCCAGGCGAAGGAGGCCGTGGAGCTGACCATGGCGCTGGAGGGCGAGGCGGGCGGCGGCCTGGAGGTGACGTACGTGCTGCGCTGGCCCTCGCTGGACTTCCTGGCCAAGAAGACGCGCGCGCCGGACGGCACCCGGGCGGAGGTGCGGATGGAGGAGGAGCACTGCGACGCGTCCCTGGGGCTGTGCGTGCCCAGGAAGCTCACGCGCTGGGTGGGGGACGCGAAGCAGGGGGAGACGGTGCTGTCGAAGGTGGACCTGAAGACGTCGCTGCCCAACGACGCGTTCACCCCCGCCGCTCCGGACGGATACAGCGTACAGACCCGGACACTCGTGGACAGCGAAGCGCAGGAGAGTGGACCGAAGTCACCCACGGACGGTTGACCGGCCCGTCGCCCATCGCCACCTTGGCGGCGGAGGTTTGCCGCGCATGGTCGAGAACGTCATCTTCGACGTGGATGGGACGCTGGTGGATTCCGTGGACGAGCACGCCGAGGCCTGGCGCCGGTCGTTCATCGAGTTCGGGCGGGACATCCCGTTTGCCCACGTGCGCAGCCAGATTGGCAAGGGCGCGGACCAGCTGTTGCCCGTCTTCTTCAACGACGAGGAGCTGGAGCGCTTCGGCAAGGACCTGGAGGAGGACCGCTCCGCGCGCTTCAAGCGCGAGTTCCTGCCCAAGGTGCGCGCCTTCCCGCGCGTGAAGGAATTGTTCCAGCTGCTGCGCAAGCGCGGCCGCAAGATTGCCCTGGCCTCCAGCGCCAAGGACGACGAGCTCAAGCGCTACGTGGAGCTGTGCGGCATCGACGGCCTGTTCGAGGCGAAGACGGCCAAGGACGAGGTCGACAAGAGCAAGCCGCACCCGGACATCTTCGAGGCGGCGCTCGCGAAGCTGGGCAAGCCGGACCCCGCCACGGTGGTGGTGGTGGGTGACACGCCCTACGACGCGCTGGCCGCGGGCAAGCTGCACCTGGCGTCCGTGGGCGTGCTGTGCGGCGGCTTCCGCGCGGAGGACCTGCGCACGGCCGGCTGCCGCACGCTGGTGAAGGACCCCGCGGAGCTGCTGCGCCGCCTGGAAGCGGAGCCCGAAATCTGGCCCTGGGACGCCGCGTCGCGGGACACCACCAAGGACGAGGAGTCGCGCTGAAGCCCGTGACGGGGTGAAGGCGTCCCCGGCGGCCACGGACCAAGCGTGGCCACCGGTGGAGCCCTTCAGGAGCTACTTGCGCGAACCGCCCCGCTTCGCGCGTGAACGGGACGCCGTGCTCTTGCGAGCAGTCCCCCGGCGCGCGGTGCTCTTGCGGGCCGTGGAGCGCTTGCCGGCGGTGCCGGTGCGCGAGGTGGCCTTGCGGCCGGTGGTGGTGCGCCGGGCCCGGGAGGGCGCGGCCTTCCTGCGGCTGGAGGTGGTGCTCTTCTTCGCGGTCGCGGCGCGGCGCTTGCCGCCCACGCGTCCGGCCTTGCGCGCGTTCTTGCGGGCCGCGGGGCGCCGGCGGGCCGCCTTCGCCTTGCTGCCGGAGCCACCCTTCATGCCACCACCGGTGAGCTTGTTCACGGTGGCCCACGCGCGGGCCTCCGCGGTCTTCTCGCTGGTGCCCTTGTCCTCGTAGCCCTTCTCGATGTGCTCGGCCATGCGCTTCTGCTTCGCCGAGTACTTGCTCTTGCTTCCTCGTGCCATTCAATACCCTCCTGGAGAACGTCCCGGCGCGGGTCCGAGGCACGGAGTCCGCGTCGCCTGGAAGGTGAACACGCCTACCCAGGGAGGGAACCCGCCAGCACCCTACCCCTGTCCACCCGTGGAACCTCTCCGCATGCGGGAGGTGGGGAATGGACAGTGCGCATGCCCTTTCCGCATGGGTCCCGCTGGTGCCCTGGGACGGTCGTGCGCACCTTGGAGGCGCTGCATTCAAAGCCGAGGTTTCCTCTGGAACCCGCACTCAACGCGCCTCCGCGCCTTCGTCACGTGGACGAGGGGCCTGCGGTCCTGGTGGTGAATACGCGCTCGCGCTCGGGGCGCGACGCCTTCGAGCACGCCCGTGAGCTGCTGGCCGAACACGGCATCCCGCTCCTGGCCTCGCACGCGCTGACGCGGCCCAAGCGCCTGCGCAAGGTGGTGGAGGAGGCCATTGCCCAGGGGGCCCGCCGCGTCCTCGTGGGAGGAGGCGACGGCACCATCAGCTGCGCGGCGCAGGCCCTGATGGGGCGCGACGTGACGCTGGGCGTGGTGCCGCTGGGCACCGGCAACGACTTCGCCCGCTCGCTGGGCATCCCGGACACGCTGGAGGCCGCGTGTGACGTCATCGCCGGGGGCTACACGGCGCGCGTGGACGTGGGGCTCGTCAACGGGCGGCCCTTCCTCAACGCCGCCAGCCTGGGGCTCACCACCGCCATCGCGAAGCGGCTCACGCAGCAGCTGAAGCAGCGCGCCGGCAAGCTGGCCTACCCCATGGCCGCCGCCGCGGAGATGCGCACGCTGCAGCCCTTCCACGTCCGGCTCCAGGCGGAAGGCCGGACGCTGGAGGTGGACGCGCTCCAGCTGGTGGTGGGCAACGGCCGCTACCACGGCGCGGGCAACATGGTGGCGCCGGACGCGACGCTGGACGACCGCCACTTCCACGTCTACGCCATCACCGCGCCCTCCATGGCGGACGGCGGGGAGCGCACGGGGCTGGGGCACCTGCAGGACGTGGCCACGCTGGCGCGCGTGGCGCTGGGCATGCGCAGCGGCGGGCACCTGGAGCACGAGTCCGTCGTGCACCTGCACGCCTCCCGGCTCGTCGTGGAGACGGACCCGCCCATGGAGGTGAACGCGGACGGGGAGAACGTGGGCATGACGCCCATGCGCTTCGAGGTGGCCCCCGCGGCGCTGCGCGTCTACGCGCCCGCGCCGCAGTAGGGCCGCTACACCTTCTCCAGCACGCTGGAGAGCACCTGGGCGGTGAAGTTCACCAGGGGAATCACGCGCCGGTAGTCCATGCGCGTGGGCCCGATGACGCCCACCGTGCCCAGCACCGCCTCCGCCGTGCCGTAGGGGCTGGCGATGACGGTGACGTCTCCGGCGGCGGAGAACTCGCTCTCCGCGCCGATGAAGACGTGCATCTCCTTCGTGCGCTGCACGCGGTCCAGCAGGTGCAGCAGCTTGTGCTTCTCATCCAGGGCGCGGAACAGCGCGCGGATGCGCTCCACGTCCGCGAACTCCGGCTGCTCCAGGAAGGAGCCGGTGCCCTCGATGAGCACGCGCTCCGGCGTCTGCAGGTCGGTGGCGGCGGCGCCCAGGCGCAAGGCCTTGGCGGTGAGCGCGTTGTAGAGGGCCTGCTCCTGGTCCATCTCCGCGCGGATGCGCTCGCGCGCCTCCTCCAGGGGCACCTGGTGCAGCAGTTCGGAGAGGTAGTTGCTGGCCTTGATGAGCTCGTCGGACGTCACCGGGAAGTCCACGGTGAGGGCCTTGTTGTGCACCTGGCCGTTCTGGCCCACCAGGATGGCGAGCACGCGGTTCTCGCGCAGGCGCAGGAACTCGATGCGCTGGAACACGGCGGCGTCGGGGCGGGGCGTGAGGACCACGCCCGCATGGCGCGTGAGCGAGTGCAGCACGCGGCTGGCCTCCGACAGCACCTCGTCCAGGCTGGACTCATGGACGAGGCCGGCGTGGATGAGCTCGCGGTCGCGGGGGGCGGGGTCGCGCAGCTTCACCAGGGTGTCCACGTAGAAGCGGTAGCCCCGGTCGGTGGGCACGCGGCCGGCGGACGTGTGGGGCTTCTCCAGGAAGCCCAGGGCCTCCAGGTCGGCGAGCACGTTGCGCATGGTCGCGGAGGACACTTCGAACTCTCCGCGGCGCGTCAGTTGCTGACTGCCGACCGGGCCGCCGGTGGTGATGTACTCCTGCACCACGGCTCGGAGGACTTCCTTCTCGCGCTCACCCAATTCGTCGGGCATTCCCGCTCACGCTCCGGGGGCTGTCGGCCCGACCTCCGGGTCTCCATGCCTCCTGTAGAATTCTAAAAGGGACGCCCGGGGCATTCAATTGGGAGAGGCCCTCCGGGGGGCAGGCAGGCGGTGCGCTGCTCCGCCGGCCTGTGTAACGGGTACGGCAAAGCGCACATCGCACGGGAGGGAGGCGGGGGTTAGAAGGCCGCCGCCGTGACGACCGCGACCGCCACCCCCGACGTAGCCGAGCCCGCGCCCCACCGGGGCCGCCTGCTGTTCAGCCTTTTCTCGCTCTACGTCATCTGGGGGTCGACCTACCTGGCGATGCGGTTCGCGCTGACGGGCTTTCCGCCGTTCCGGATGGCGGGGATGCGCTTCCTCCTGGCGGGTGGGTTGTTGTTCGCGGGGTTGCGGCTGAAGGGGCAGCCGGGGCCGGGCCTGCGGCAGTGGGGGGCGGGCGTGGTGACGGGCTTCCTGTTGCTGGTGCTGGGCAACGGGGGCATCGCGGTGGCGCAGAACCTGGGGGTGCCGTCCGGGGTGGCGGCGCTGGTGGTGGGGAGCATGCCGCTGTGGGCGGCCATCTTCGGGGCGGCCTTCGGGCAGCGGCCGGGCCGCGCGGAGCTGGCGGGGCTGGTGCTGGGGTTCGCGGGGGTGGCGCTGCTCAACCTGGGCGGGGACATGAGCGGCGGAGGCGTGGCGGCGCTGGCGGTGGTGGTGGCGCCGGCGGCGTGGGCCTTCGGGTCGGTGTGGAGCCGGCGGTTGCCGCTGCCCTCGGGGTTGATGGCGCCTGCGACGCAGATGTTGAGCGCGGGCGTGATGATGATGGCGCTGAGCTTCGCGTTGGGGGAGCGGATGGCGGACGCGGTACCCCCGCGCGCGATGGTGTCGTTCGTGTACCTGGTGGTGTTCGGTTCGCTGGTGGCGTTCAGCGCGTATGGCTATCTGCTGAAGCACGCGAGGCCGGCGCTCGCGACGAGCTATGCGTACGTGAACCCGGCGGTGGCGGTGCTGCTGGGCGTGGTGTTCGCGGGAGAGACGCTGGGTCCCATGACCTGGGGCGCGATGAGCGCCATCCTGGTCGCGGTGATGCTGCTGGCCCGCGGGAAGCGGTGAGCCGGCTCAGCGCCCGCAGCGGCTGATCTTGGAGACACACAGCGTCAGGGCATTGGCGAAGCCGTGGGCGTAACAGCTCTCGTGCCAGGACTGGGCGATGAGCGGATCATTGACCCCGGTGGGCACGCGGGTCATCTGGAAGAACGAGCGGGACTCGCTGCCATGGAGCTGGGGACCGTCGCGGTCCTCGTAGTTGCGGGCGTAGTTCTCGAAGGTGATGCGGTCCGCGCCGCTCTCCGCGACCACCCCGCCCCAGTGATACTCCCACACCGGTTCGCAGTAGACAGGTGGGGGAATGGGCGCCACCGGGCGGGGAGCCACCTCGTCCCGCATCCGCATCCAGTTGCGCAGCTGGGCATCCTGATAGCGCTCCATGGCGCCCACGGAGTACGTCTGGAACGCATCGCCCACCCGCGGGTCCGCGTAGGCATTGAGGCCCAGACGGAAGAGGAGCTGCTCGTACCGTGCGCTGAGTGTGGGCCCGTTGAGGTTGACGCCGTTGAGCGTCATGGGGGCATTGGCCCGGACCCGGTTCACCAGCCGGCCATAGTTGCGGCCAATGGGGCCGTTGTAGCCCGCGAGCGCCGCCATCTGGGCATTGGGGGTATTGGCGCCCGCCAGCGCGGCCTGCAAGCCCACCTGGTAGTCATTGACCGCGCGTTGCCGGGCGGCGGCGGCGTTGGGGCCCTCGCCCTGTCCGTGGAAGAGGAACGTGGTGATGAGCACCGCCAGGCGGAAGGGGATGTCGCCATGGGCCGGGAAGGCAGGGGCCCATCCTCCGAGCTGCCAGCGCGGGAGATTCAGGAAGAGCTGATTGCCGGACTGCTTGAGCCTCACGGTGCGCTGCGCGTCCTGCTGCTCCCCCATGACCTTGCCGGAGATTTCATTGCAGTTCTGCGACACGGCGGGCTCCAGCTGCCCGTCCTCGGACATCGCCACCTGGAACAGCCGCTTGGGTCCCGGGCCGCTCAGGAAGGGCAGGCAGCCCGGCTGCGCGGGAGGGCCGATTTCCAGGTAGCGCGGCCCGGGGACCTTGGCGATCCGATAGCTTGAGCCCGCGGACCTCAACGCGCGGTTGCACCGTGTGATGGCGCTGTCCGTGGCGAAGAAGTGCTTGGGCTGCTCGTGGCGGGGGTCGGTGTCCTCGATGGCGAGTTCGTTGTCATCCGAGAACCGGAGCGCGACCTGGTTGTGCGCCCGCACCATGACGTTCGCCGTCCCCGCGTCGATGAGGAAGCTGTCCGCGTGCGTCTTCGGGTAGGGGTGGGGCCGCAGTCCGTCCCGCTGGGTTTCGAAGGTAGCGTTGTGGAGATTGACGTCCTGGGCGACGAACTGGGCGTTCTGGATGACGTGGTACGCCTGGAGCGCGGGAGTGGGTGAAGTCCGCGCCCAGGAAGCCGTGAGGTGCGCACGCTCACCGGAGAGGGCCTGTGCCGCCAGGGACTCGGCCTCTGCTTCCAGGGCTTCATCCACGAGCAGCCCGTTCCCACCGTTCCCGTGAGGGACGCGCCCCGCGCGCTGTTGCAGCACATGCACCAGCTCATGCGCGAGGATCCGGGTCCCGCGAGTCAGGTCGAGCTCCAGCGCTCCCGGAGCGAAGAGGATCTGCTCTCCCCAGCACAGGGCCTGTGCCCCCAGGCTCGCGACCAGGGGATGCTCGTGAAGGCGCACAGCGCTCAGGTCGGCCCCGAAGGCGCGCTCGAACCGGACACGCAACCGCCATGGGAGTGCCCGGCCCCGAGCGCAGGCCTGCACCAGGAGCGAGGGGGAGATCCAACGGTGCCGAGCATCCAATGTCCGTGCTCCCAATGTATCGGGGTGTGTCCCGTGAAACATCTACTACACCAGGGTTCCCAGCTCACCGCGAGCCCCTGAAGACAGGCCGCACAGACCCGAGGAGGCAATAGAGTCCAGCACATGCGCCCCGTGACGAGTCTCTGGATGGTGTGTGCGTTGCTCACGGCGTGTGCCGGCGGCTCACGGCACTCACGGCATGGGGACCTGCGGTTCGTCCGCCGCGAAGGCACGGCACGCGGCGTATGTGGCGGAGCAGGCCTCCGCGCGGGCCGCGACCCAGGCCATCGCCTCTCCGATGGTCCGGGCCATCCCACCGGCCGTGCTCGCGCTGATGCAGCAGGACCACGATGCGGATGAACTGGAGGAGCAGCTCGTCGCGTGTGCCGTCCAGGCGGAGCAGTTGGGAAACGCGCGCTACTTCCGCGACAGACCTCCGACGCGCCAGGAGTGCGCCGAGGTGGTGGAGCAGGACCGCTGCGGCAAGCCCGTGACGCGGGCCATGCAACTCGGCAAGCAGAAGCACGTGCTCGTGCTTCAGTGCGCGGAGGAAGTGCTGAAACAGCTGTGGCCCGCGCCCTTCAGCATCGAGCAGCGCTACCGCTACTACCCCCATGCACGGATGATCGAAACCATCAGCCGGGAGAAGGAAGCGCAGCTCATCGCCGGAGGATGCACCGACGAACTCCGAGGCACCATCAAGCCGGACATCGTCCTGCACGGTGACCGCGACCTGCTCAAGTCCGCGCTCACCCTGGACTTCAAGTTCCCCTGTCCTGACAGCAATGAGCCACAATGGACTCGCTATGGAAGGAACAGCCCCTATGCCAACCAGACCCAGCGGGACATTTATGAGCAAGCATTGGGTGGACGAGCGCTTCTCATCTCTCCACGGAGAGGAATGAGGGCATCAGGACAATGAACGAAGCTTATCCCCTCATCCGGCTTCGCGACCGAGGCGGCTGGCTCGTGGGACGCGATGGCATCGTCGTGTCCTTCTTCATCCATCGAGACCATACAGAGGTCGCACCCGCCATCTGGCGAGCCATCGAGACCTACCGCCGAGCAATCCCCGCCGGCTCACTGAACTGGTATACTTCCGATGACGGCGACATGGTGCCGCTCGACGATGCGGGTTGGGAACACAACCGCCGGGAAGTGATTGACTGTCTCGAAGGCGGTGGAAGAACCGCTGAGTTGCGAGAGAGCCCCAGCGAAACCGGTGGCTACCAGGCCGAGTATTACGGACGGCTGCTCAACAGCCCGTTCCATGATGCTCCCGCTACCGCATTGGCGTTCACGTTCCCAACGGAATATCTCGTGAGACACGGTGTGGAGCACTTACGCACCCTTACCTTCCAACTGGCTCGCGAACTTCCCTTCAGCTTCGGGTACGCCAGCTTCGCCATTGTGTCGACACAGGACTCCTGGAGATCAGGCGACTGGGGCAAGACCGAAGCACTTCTCGCTCGCTACCCCGGCCTGGGTGCGCTTGGTGCCGGGACATTCAGCTCCCGTCTCGGAACCCGCGCCCTGAGCCCCGCGTGGATCACCTTCCTGGGACAGCCCCTGCTGGGACAGCTGGGCGGCATCGACGCACTCCGGAACGCGCTTCCCTTCCCGGAGGTCTCCCTGCTCCCCATGGACGGTGACCGCGTACTCGTCACCCTGGACGAATGGCCTGACCCCATCGACACACAGACGAAGGCCATCCCGCCCCAGTACCGCGCACTGGCCCGCCTGATGGAGCCCTTCCTCTTCCAATACGAAGGCGAAGAGCTCCTCCCCTTCCAACACGACACGAACGAGTGGCTCCGGCGGTTCCTCAAGCCCTCGCGGCAGTGACGGAAGGCTTCAGCTCGGCGTGCGCGAGGACTCCGTCGGCGTCGCCGCCTGGGCCTCCGTGCGCCGGGGCAGCCAGACGTTGAAGGTGGAGCCCTGACCCACCGTGCCCGTGGACTCCGCCCAGATGCGGCCCCCGTGCTGCTCCACGATGCCCTGGCTGATGGTGAGCCCCAGGCCCAGCCCGCCGTACTTGCTGCCGTGCGCGCGGCCGAAGCGCTCGAAGATGAGGCGCTGCTTCTCGCTGGGGATGCCCACACCCTGGTCCTTCACCGACAGGTGCACGCCGCTGTCGCCCTCCGCCACCACGCGCACCAGCACCTGGCCGCCCTCCGGTGAATAGCGGATGGCGTTGGAGAGCAGGTTCGTCAGCACCTGATCCAACCGCCCCCGGTCCCACGTGCCCTCCAGGCGCTCGGGGACCTCCACCTTCAGCTCGTGCGTCTGCGACAGCACCGCCATGCGGTCCCGCGTCTCCAGCACCAGCTGCGACAAATCAAACGGCTCCAGCTCCAATGACAGCCGCCCCGCCTGCAGCCGGCTGATGTCCAGCAGGTCCTCCACCAGCTTCGCCATGCGGTCGATCTGCCGGTTGATGATCTGCAGCGACTTGCCGGGGCCCGCCTCCGTCTGCCCACCCAGCTTGAGCAGCGCCAGGTGCGCGTGGCCCTTCGCCGCGGCCAGCGGCGTGCGCAACTCGTGGCTCGCGGCGGCCAGGAACGCGTCCTTCGCCTCGCTCGCCAGCCGCAGCGCCGTCTCCGCGCGCTGGCGCTCGGTGATGTCGCGCGCCACGGAGATGAAGCGGCCGGGGCCCTCCCCTTCCGCCACGTACTGGAGCACCACCTCCACCGGCACCTCCGAACCGTCGCGGCGGCGGTGGTTGGTGGAATACGTCTGCGACGGCAGCGTGCCGGACATCAGCGGCGCCAGGAGCTTGCGGAAGCCCGTCTCGTCGAAGGCGCTCTCCACCTCCAGCACCGACAGGCCCACCAGCTCCTCCACCGTGGAGGACAGCTGCTTGGCCGCACCCGCGTTCGCGTACGCGAGCGTGAGCGTGTCCGGGGTGAACATCAGGACGCAGTCCAGCGTGGCGTCCAGCGTCGTCTTGAAGCGCCCCAGCGCCTCCTCCGCGCGCCGCTTGTCGTCGATGTCCGTGGCGATGGCCAGCCACCCCACCAGCTGCCCGTGCTCGTCGTGCTCGGGCACCGCGCGCGCCAGGTGCCAGCGGTAGACGCCGTCCTTGCGCCGCAGCCGGAACTCCTGCGTGCTGCTCTGCACCTGCACCACCCCGTCGCTCCACACCGTGCGCATCCGCTCGCGGTCCGCCGGGTGCACGTCCATGAGGAACGAGGAGAGCGACAGCTCATACCCCTCGTGGTGGCCGCTGTACTCCCGCCAGGCGCGGTTGGCGTACGTCAGCGACCCATCCGCGCGAGCCGCCCACATGGGCTCCGGCAGGGCCTCCGTGAGCCGCCGGTAACGCAGCGCGCTCTGGCGCTCCAGGGCCTCGCGGTCGCGCTGGCGCAAGAGGGCCGCCTGGCGCTGGAGCTGCTGCTCCTTGAGGAACAGGTCCACGAAGACGCTGACCTTCGAGCGGAGGATTTCCGGGTCGAAGGGCTTGAGCAGGTAGTCCACCGCGCCGTGCGCATAGCCCTTGAAGACATGCGCCGCGTCACGGCTGAGCGCGGTGAGGAAGATGATGGGGATGGTGCGCGTGCGCTCGCGCTGCTTGATGAGCGCCGCGGTCTGGAACCCGTCCAGCCCCGGCATCTGCACGTCCATCAGGATGACCGCGAAGTCGCGCTGCAACAGCTGCTTGAGCGCCTCCTCGCCGCTGGTCGCCTTCACCAGGTCCTGGCCCAGCGGCTCGAGGATGGCTTCCAGCGCCAACAGGTTGGCCGGATGGTCGTCCACCATCAGGATGGCCGCGCGGGGGCTCGCCGCGGCTTCCTGGGGACGTTCCGGAGTGTGCTCAGTGGAGTTCATGTGCGCGGTGGGGGAGCGCGTGGGTCAGGGGACCCGATACACGGCGAACAAGGCTAGGGCCGCCCCCTTCCAGACGGAAGTGCAAAGGGGGCACGAGGATGGATCGTCCTCGTTGAGTATCAAGCACTCACCCACAGCCGGACCAGTTCCAGCAGCTTGTCGGTATCCACCGGCTTGGGCAGGTAGTCACTCGCACCGGCGGCCATGCACTTCTCACGGTCGTCCTTCAGCGCCTTCGCGGTGACGGCGATGATGGGGAGGCTGGCGTACTTGGCGTCCTTGCGGATGGCACGCATGGTTTCATAGCCATCCATTTCCGGCATCATCACGTCCATCAACACGACGTCCACGTCGGGGTGCTGGCCGAGCATCTCGATGGCAGCCCGCCCGTTCTCCGCGAACACGACCTGCATGCTGTGATTTTCCAGCACGCTGGTGAGCGCGAAGATGTTTCGCATGTCGTCATCCACCAGCAGCACCTTCCTGCCGGCCAGCGGTGCGTCCTGGTCGTTGCGCTGCGCCAGGGCCGCGCGCGCGCGCGCCGGGAGGTTCTCGTCCAGGCGGTGCAGGAAGAGCGCCGTGTCGCTGAGCAGCTGGTCGGGGCTCTTCGCGCCGCTCTTCAGGATGACGCTGCCGGTGTAACGCCGCAGACGGGCCTCGTCCTTGGGCGTCAATTCCCGGCCGGTGTAGACGACGATGGGCAGGTCGCGGAAGCGCTGCTGCGTCTTCACCTCCTCCACCAGCTTGATGCCGTCCATGTCGGGCAACAGGAGGTCGATGACGAGGCAGTCGTACTCGTTCTCCTCCAGCTTCTGGAGGGCCTCCTGGCCGGACGCCACCGCGGTGACGACGACGTCACCGCCGTCGCTGAGCAGCTGGGTGAGGCTGCTGCGCTGCACGTCGTCATCCTCGATGACGAGCAGGCGGCGCTCGCGGCGCTCCAGGAAGCGCGACAGCTGTCCGAAGACGCGCTCCAGCCCCTCCTTGCTCACGGGCTTGGTCAGGTAGCCGAACGCGCCCTGGGTGTTGCCCAGGTGCTTGTCCATCACGCTGATGATGTGGACGGGGATGTGGCGCGTGCGCGGGTTGCGCTTGAGGCGGTCCAGCACGCTCCAGCCGTCCACCACGGGCAGCTGGATGTCCAGGGTGATGGCGTCCGGCTGGTACTCGTGCGCCATGGACAGGCCGCTGTCACCGCGCGTGGCGACCAGGGCCTTGAAGCCCTTCTCGCGCGCCATCTGCACCATGATGCGGGCGAACTTCAGGTCGTCCTCGATGATGAGCAAGGTGCGGTCACCCTCGCGGATGAACTCGCGGTCGTCCTCCACCACGACGGGCGTGTGCGAGCCCTCCACCTGAGGGGGCAGCGCGGCGTCCAGCACGTGGGCCTGCGGCTCCGACACCGGCGACGGCGGTGCGAGCGGCGGCGGCGTCGCAGGGAGGGTGCTGGAGGTGGACGGGGTGGCGAGCGTCTCCTGCAGGGCTCCCACCGGGCGCCCGGCCTGCTCGTTGCCCTGCACGCTCTCCTCGTCCGCGCCCTGGTACTCCGGCGGCAGGTAGAGGGTGAAGGTGCTGCCCTTGCCCGGCTCGCTCTCCAGGCGGATTTCGCCGCCCAGCAGCTTGGCGATTTCGCGGCTGATGGACAGGCCCAGGCCGGTGCCGCCGTACTTGCGCGCGGTGGAGCCGTCCGCCTGCTGGAACGCCTCGAAGATGATGCGCTGCTTGTCCTTGGCGATGCCGATGCCCGTGTCCTTCACCGCGAAGGCCAGCACATGGCGCGAGCGGCGCAGCGCCTCGTGGTCGAAGCGGATGCCCTTGTCCGCCAGCCGCACGGAGAGCTTCACGCCGCCCTCGTCGGTGAACTTGAAGGCGTTGGAGAGCAGGTTCTTGAGCACCTGCTGCAGCCGCTGCGGGTCCGTGCGCACGTGGCGCGGCGTGCCCGGGAGCACCTCCACCTGGAAGGTGAGGCCCTTCTGGTCCGCCACCGGGCGGAAGCTGCGGTCGATGAACTGGTTGAGCTCCGTGAGGACGATGTCCCGGGGCTCCACCTGCATCTTGCCCGCCTCCACCTTGGACAGGTCGAGGATCTCATTGATGAGGCTGAGCAGGTCCCCGCCGGACGCGTAGATGGTGTTCGCGTACTCCACCTGCTTGTTGGACAGGTTCCCGTCCTTGTTGTCCGACAGGAGCTTCGCGAGGATGAGCAGCGAGTTGAGCGGCGTGCGCAGCTCGTGGCTCATGTTGGCCAGGAACTCGCTCTTGTACTTGGAGATGATGGTGAGCTGCTCCGCCTTCTCCTCCAGGCTGACGCGCGCCAGCTCCACCTCGCGGTTCTTCTCCTCCACGCGGGTGTTCTGGTCCGCCAGCTCCTTCGCCTTGTCCTCCAGCTCGATGTTGGTGCGCTTGAGCTCGTCCTGCTGCTGGGTGAGCTCGCGCGACTGGCTCTGGAGCTCCTGGGTCAGGCGCTGCGACTCGGAGAGCAGCGTCTCCGTGCGCATGTTCGCCATGATCATGTTGAGGACCACGCCAATGCTCTCCGTCAGCTGATCCAGGAAGATCTGATGGATGGCGCTGAACGGGTGGAACGAGGCCAGCTCGATGACGGCCTTCACCTCGCCCTCGAAGAGGACGGGCAGGACGATGATGTTGAGCGGCGCGGCCTCACCCAGCCCGGAGGAGATGGTGATGTAGTCCGACGGCACGCGCGTCAGCAGGATGGTCTTCTTCTCCAGCGCGCACTGGCCGACCAGGCCCTCGCCCAGGCGGAAGCGGTTCGCCAGGTGCTTGCGCTCCCGGTACGCGTAGGTGCTGGTGAGCTTGAGGGACGGCATGCCGCCCTCGGGGTCGGAGAGGAAGAAGGCGCCGTGGTGCGCGGACACCAGCGGGGTCAGCTCGCTCATGATGAGGCGGCTGACGGCGTCCAGGGACTTCTGGCCCTGCATCATGCCACTGAACTTCGCCAGGTTCGTCTTGAGCCAGTCCTGCTCCTGGTTCTTCTGCGTGGTCTCACGCAGGTTGACGATCATCTGGTTGATGTTGTCCTTCAGCGCCGCGACCTCGCCTTCGGCGACGACCGTGATGCTGCGGGTCAGGTCGCCCTTGGTCACGGCGGTGGCCACGTCGGAGATGGCGCGCAGCTGGCTGGTGAGCGTACCGGCCAGCTGGTTCACGTTGTCCGTCAGCTGCCGCCACGTGCCGCGCGCGCCGGGCACGCGGGCCTGGCCGCCCAGCTTTCCTTCGATACCCACCTCGCGGGCCACCGTGGAGACCTGCTCCGCGAAGGTGCCCAGCGTGTCGGTCATGTTGTTGATGGTGTCCGCGAGCGCGGCCACCTCGCCCTTCGCGTCCACGATGAGCTTCTGGGTCAGGTCGCCGTTGGCCACCGCCGTCACCACGCGCACGATGCCGCGCACCTGCGTGGTGAGGTTGGACGCCATGAAGTTCACGTTGTCCGTGAGGTCCTTCCACGTGCCGGCCACACCGGGCACGCGGGCCTGGCCGCCCAGCTTCCCTTCCACGCCCACCTCGCGGGCCACCGTGGAGACCTGCTCCGCGAAGATGCCCAGCGTGTCGGTCATGTTGTTGATGGTCTCCGCCAGGGCAGCCACTTCGCCCTTCGCGTCCACCACCAGCTTCTGCTTGAGGTCGCCATTCGCGACCGCGGTCACCACCTTCACGATGCCGCGCACCTGCGTGGTGAGGTTGCGGGCCATGAAGTTCACGTTGTCCGTGAGGTCCTTCCACGTGCCGGACACGCCCTTCACTTCCGCCTGACCGCCCAGCTTTCCTTCCGCGCCCACTTCACGCGCCACGCGGGTCACTTCCGAGGCGAAGCTGTTCAGCTGGTCCACCATCGTGTTGATGGTGTTCTTCAGCTCCAGGATTTCGCCCTTCGCGTCGACGGTGATCTTCTTGGACAGGTCACCGTTCGCGACCGCCGTGGTCACCAGCGCGATGTTGCGCACCTGGCTGGTGAGGTTGGAGGCCATGCTGTTCACGTTGTCCGTGAGGTCCTTCCACGTGCCGGCGACGCCGGGCACCGCGGCCTGACCGCCCAGCTTGCCGTCCGTACCCACTTCCTTCGCGACGCGGGTCACTTCGGAAGCGAACGCGCGGAGCTGGTCCACCATCGTGTTGATGGTGCTCTTGAGCTCCAGGATTTCGCCCTTCGCCTCCACGGAGATCTTCTGCGACAGGTCGCCGTAGGCCACCGCCGTGGTCACCTTGGCGATGTTGCGCACCTGGTCGGTGAGGTTCGCGGCGAGGACGTTCACGTTGTCCGTGAGGTCCTTCCACACGCCCGCGACACCGGGCACCGCGGCCTGGCCGCCCAGCTTGCCCTCCGTACCCACTTCCTTGCCGACGCGCGTGACCTCCGAAGCGAACGCGCGGAGCTGGTCCACCATCGTGTTGATGGTGTTCTTCAGCTCCAGCACCTCGCCCTTCACGCTCACGGTGATCTTCTGGGACAGGTCGCCGTTCGCGACCGCCGTCGTGACCTTGGCGATGTTGCGCACCTGGTCCGTCAGGTTGCCGGCGAGGACGTTCACGTTGTCCGTGAGGTCCTTCCACACGCCGGACACGCCCTTCACGTCCGCCTGACCGCCCAGCTTGCCTTCCGTACCCACTTCCTTCGCGACGCGCGTCACTTCCGCGGCGAACGCGCGGAGCTGGTCCACCATCGTGTTGATGGTGCTCTTGAGCTCCAGCACCTCACCCTTCGCGTCGACGGTGATCTTCTTGGACAGGTCGCCGTTCGCGACCGCCGTCGTCACCTCCGCGATGTTTCGCACCTGGGCCGTGAGGTTGTTGGCCAGCAGGTTCACGTTGTTCGTGAGGTCCTTCCACGTGCCGGCGACGCCCGGCACTTCGGCCTGGGCGCCCAGCTTGCCTTCCACGCCCACCGTGCGCGCGACGTCCGTCACCTGCTGCGCGAAGACGGACAGCGTCTGGGTCATCGCGTTGATGGTGTCCGCGAGCGCGGCGATCTCGCCCTTGGCCTCCATCACCAGCTTCTGGGACAGGTCGCCGTCGGCCACCGCCGTCACCACCTTGACGATGCCGCGCACCTGGGTGGTGAGGTTGAAGGCCATGCTGTTCACGTTGTCCGTGAGGTCCTTCCACACGCCGGACACGCCCTTCACGTCGGCCTGACCACCCAGCTTGCCGTCCGTGCCCACTTCCTTCGCGACGCGGGTCACTTCGGCGGCGAACGCGCGGAGCTGGTCCACCATCGTGTTGATGGTGCTCTTGAGCTCCAGCACCTCACCCTTCGCATCGACGGTGATCTTCCGGGACAGGTCGCCCTTCGCGACCGCCGTCGTCACCTCGGCGATGTTACGGACTTGATCGGTGAGGTTGTTCGCGAGGAGGTTCACGTTGTTCGTGAGGTCCTTCCACGTGCCGGCGACGCCCGGCACCACGGCCTGGGCGCCCAGCTTGCCTTCCACGCCCACCGTGCGCGCGACGTCCGTCACCTGCTGCGCGAAGATGGAGAGCGTCTGGGTCATCGCGTTGATGGTGTCCGCGAGCTCCGCGACCTCGCCCTTGGCCTCCATCTTCAGGCGCTGGGTGAGGTCGCCGTTGGCGACCGCGGTCACCACCTTGGCGATGCCGCGCACCTGGGTGGTGAGGTTGGACGCCATGAAGTTCACGTTGTCCGTGAGGTCCTTCCACGTGCCGGACACGCCCTTCACTTCCGCCTGACCGCCCAGCTTGCCGTGGGTGCCCACCTCGCGGGCCACGCGGGTCACTTCCGAGGCGAAGCTGTTGAGCTGGTCCACCATCGTGTTGATGGTGTTCTTCAGCTCCAGGATTTCGCCGCGAGCATCGACGGTGATCTTCTTGGACAGGTCACCGGTGGCCACCGCCGTCGTCACCAGGGCGATGTTGCGCACCTGGGTGGTGAGGTTGGAGGCCATGCTGTTCACGTTGTCCGTGAGGTCCTTCCACGTGCCGCCGACGCCCGGCACCGCGGCCTGACCGCCCAGCTTTCCGTCCGTGCCCACTTCCTTCGCGACGCGGGTCACTTCCGCGGCGAACGCGCGGAGCTGGTCCACCATCGTGTTGATGGTGCTCTTGAGCTCCAGAACCTCGCCCTTCACGTCCACGGTGATCTTCCGCGACAGGTCGCCATTGGCGACGGCGGTGGAGACCTCCGCGATGTTGCGCACCTGGCTGGTGAGGTTGGACGCCATCAGGTTCACGTTGTCCGTGAGGTCCTTCCACGTCCCCGCGGCGCCGGGCACCTGGGCCTGGGCGCCCAGCTTGCCCTCCACGCCCACCGTGCGCGCGACGCTGGTCACCTGCTGCGCGAACACGTTGAGCGTGTCCGTCATGTTGTTCAGCGTGGCGCCCAGCGCGGCGATTTCACCCTGCGACGGCACCATCAGCTTCTGGGTGAGGTCGCCGTTGGCGACCGCCGTCACCACCTTCACGATGCCGCGCACCTGCGTCGTGAGGTTGGACGCCATGAAGTTCACGTTGTCCGTGAGGTCCTTCCACGTGCCGGACACGCCGGACACCGCGGCCTGACCGCCCAGCTTTCCTTCCGTACCCACTTCGCGCGCGACGCGCGTCACTTCGGAGGCGAAGCTGTTGAGCTGGTCCACCATCGTGTTGATGGTGCTCTTGAGCTCCAACACCTCGCCCTTCACGTCCACCGTGATCTTGCGGGACAGGTCGCCGCGGGCCACCGCCGTGGTGACCTCCGCGATGTTTCGCACCTGCGCGGTGAGGTTGCCGGCGAGGACGTTCACGTTGTCCGTGAGGTCCTTCCACACGCCGGACACGCCCTTCACGTCGGCCTGGCCGCCCAGCTTGCCTTCGGTGCCCACCTCCTTCGCGACGCGCGTCACTTCGGCGGCGAAGCTGTTGAGCTGGTCCACCATCGCGTTCACGGTGGTGCCGATGCGGAGGAACTCGCCCTTCACGGGCTGGCCGTCGATCTCCAGCGCCATCTTCTGGGTGAGGTCGCCTTCGGCCACCGCCACCAGCACGCGGGCGACTTCCGTGGTGGGCTGCACCAGGTCGCCGATGAGGGCGTTGATGGACTGGACGCTGGTGGCCCAGTCGCCGCGCACGTCGCCCAGGCCCACGCGCTCGCCCATGCGGCCCTCGCGGCCGACGACGCGCTCCACTCGGACGATTTCGTGGGTGAGCGTGGAGTTGAGCGTCACCACCGCGTTGAACGCGCGGGCGATCTCATCCATCACCACGTCCTGCGCGCCGGACGGCAGCCGCACGGAGAAGTCACCGCCCTGCACGGCCCGGAGCGCCGCCAGCAGTTGCTGGAGCGGAGGAGGACCACCGGGGCGCAGGCCGTCATCGGCGGCCGGGCGGTTGTTGCCGTTGCGGCCCCGCGAGGGAGCGCGGCGGGCGGGCTCGGCGCGCGTCGCCTCCGTGTTGCTCAGCCGGTTGGCCGCGACGTTGCCCTGCGAGCGGGCGCCTGGAGGGCCAGCTTCCTGGCTTGCGGCGGTGGCGGCTGTCTTTCGGCCGTTGGCGCGCTTGCGGGGAGCGGAGGAGCTGGAAACCTTGGTGTCGTCCACGAGTGAAACCCCTGATCGGCGGAAGCGTTGCGACCGGTACTGCGAAACCGGCCCGCGATCCCAGGAACGTCCAATGAGTTCGCGGGTTTGTCGAATGTAAACCCGGGTCGGAGAGGCCCTGTGTGTCAGGCACTGAACGTCATGCCCTGACGCAGGTCCTACGATCCCCGGAAGCCCCGGATCGGCGTGTCACCGGCCCGGAGCGGAACCTCCCCATAACAGCTTCAGGGAGGTGAGGCCGTACACGGGAAGCCATCGCACCCCTGCACATACAACGCCCGCCCCGACAGCCTCCGGGCAGGCGCGCGCGTGCGTGCCGGCACCTCTTCACGCGCGCCGGTGCGGACATCGAAGCGGAGTGAGCCCGGCCCCGGTGCGTCCGGGGAAGCTGGGGCGCCACAAGACAGCAGGACCTGATCCGCGGTGTCGAGCCACCACAGGAACTCCACGGCGCAGGGAGCCTCCGCACGCACCAGTTCCAGGGTGCGGGCGTCGTAGACGATGACACCGCCGCCCCACTCCACCGCCGCGAGCACGCCGCCAGGGCCAATGGACAGCCGACCGCCCGGCCCCGGCACCTGCGCCTGGCCCAGCACCTTGCCATCCGTCGCCACGGAGATGAGCTGCCCGGAGGCATCCAGCGCGAGGACTCCGCCCGCGTGGCCCACCAGCCACTCCGGTGGAGTGATGTCGCCCACCGGCAGGAGCGCGCCGTCCCGCTCCCGGAGCAGCTGGCCTCCGGCGGCGGCCCACAGTCGGCGCTCGCCGTCGAAGGCGAGCGCGGTGGCGCCGGGGATCTCCAGGCGCGAGTGCGAGCCATCCTCGCCGCAGACCGCGACGACGCGGGGCCCGAACACCGCCGCGCGCGACGCATCCGGCGCCACGGCCCAGCCCAGCCGCGTGGCGCCGTTGAGCTGCCGCGCCAGACAGTCATTGAGCGCGCCCAGGTATGCGTCCCCGGCGGGTGAGGCGATGAGGTACGGCAGGCTGGTGGTGGAGACGTAGAGCAGCAGGCCCAGGCCCGCGGCGATGACGAGCGTGAGCGGCCATGCACGGGCGCTCACGCTTCGCGCGAGGCGCGCGCTCTTGCGGCCCGCCGCCAGATGCCCTTCCCGTCCGCTCACGCACGCTCCTTCCTGGACCGGAGGACAGCACAGAAACGGGGCGAAGACTGCCCGCCGCGACACGAATGCCCGCCTGCTGGACACCCCGAATCCTGGCCCACGCCCTGCAATCCGTGGAGGGCATGCCTTTCTCATCGCGTTTCCGTCGGCGGATGCGGCTCGTGGGACTCGGACTGTGCGCGCCAGGCCTCATGTTCGTGGGGCTCCTGGCCGCGCTGGAGGGCTGGTACCAGATGACGCTGCGGGAGCTCCCCGCGCTTCCCACGCCGCCGGACGCCACCGACCTGCTGCCGGCGAACGTCGCCCGGGTGTACTGGAGCCTGTACGAGCCCGGGGGCTCGATGACGGTGAAGCCCATGTGGCCCTGGACCGTCGCGTGGACCGTGACACGCATCCTCGTGTCCAAACCTTCTCGGATGGAGGTGCCTCCGGGATGGACGCTCGCGGACACGGTCGCCCGGTATTGGCGTCCGGAGGCTTCGCACCGCACCCGGTGGCGTGAGCGATTGACCGTGGGCATCTGGCTCACGCGTCACTGGACGGCGGAGGAACTGCTGGCCTTCGAAGCGCAGCGGAGGCAGCTGGGACATGGCCTCCGCGACCTGCCCGAAGCGGCCCGGCACTACCTGGGAAAGGAGGCTTCGGACCTCACGCTGGCGGAGGCGGCGCTGCTCGTGACCATGAATGATGATCCACGGTCGCGGAAACATCCCGAATGTTTCATCGACCGCCTTCAGCCCATCAGGGATGGGCGGCTGCGCCGCATGCTCATGGCTGGCTCGCTGACACCGGAAGAAGAGGCGGAGGCGCGTGCCTGGCCTGTCGTCCTGAATCTCGAGCCGCTCGCGCGACATCCCTGCCCTCCGCCCTGACGCTCCGGGCGCGCATGCGTGCAAGCCCTGTCCCGCGTGCTTCGTCCCATGAACGACCTGCGAGCTGCCGGCCTGCCATGTGCCGGCTGGTTCCAAAGGGTTGTCCTGTCCGGTGAAGCACACACCTTTACGCCACCTGCGACGGGAAAGGATTCCACACATGCGACGCTCCATTGGCACCGCGGCACTGGCTTTCAGCTTCCTGCTCTCCACCAGCGCGCTCGCCCAACAGGTAGGCGACGGGTCGAGCCCCGGGACGACTCCCGGCTCTTCGGGCGGCTCGCCGGAGATGATCAACAACGGGCAGACGGGCAGCGCCGGCTCCACGGGCACGGTCACGCCCGGCACCACGAACTCCACGGGCGTGCAGACCGGCAACACCGCCACCGGCACGGGTGGCTCTGGCACCGGCGTGAACCCGACTCCGGGCACCACCGGCACCGGCACCACCGGCGGCAGCACTTCCGGCACGGGCGGCACCGGGACCAGCGGCATCGGCACGGGCACCGGCACCACCGGCTCCAGCACGGACACCTACGGCACCGGCAGCACCGCGCCGTCCACCGGCGCGGGCTCGTACACGTCGCCCTCCACGAGCACCGGCACCTACGGTGGCGCGGGCACCAGCACCACCGGCGTCGGCAGCTCCGGTAGCACCGGCACCATTGGCGGCTCCGGCAGCACCGGCACCATTGGCGGCACGGGCACCGGCACCACCGGCGCCACCGAGCCCGGCACCGAGTCCAACGGCTCGACTGTCATCAACCCGGGCGGCACCGGTACGGGCGGCACCAGCGGCACGAATGGTACGGGCGGAGTCGGCGGCACCGGCACCAGCGGCTCCGGCGGCACCATGGGTGGCGTGGGCGGCACCGGCACCAGCGGCTCCAATGGCACCACGGGCGGCTCCATCGGCGGCCAGTAGCCTGGATGCCCTGACATGACAGCCACGGCCGCCAGCCCTTCGCTGGCGGCCGTCGCCGTGTCTGGCTTTACTTCGGCGCGTCCAGACAGGCCATGGCCCGGCCCACGTACTCCATGAGCTTCGGGTCGCGGCCCTGACGCTGGGCCACCTGCGGCTCCTGCTGGTGCATCGTCTGGAGCGACTTCTCGATGCCGGGGTTGCCGCCCGTGAAGGCGCGGACGAGCTCGCGCCAGCGCGTGGCCAGCACGCGCACCGGCTCGGACGCGGGGTCGGCGCCCTGCTCCATCTGCTCGCGCATGCTCGCGATGAGGCGGGGCCACTCGGCCTCCACCTGCTTGATGGCGTCCTCCCCCATCGCGTCGCGACGGGCCTCCAGCTCCTTCAACTGCTCCGGGGTGTAGTACTTCTCGAACATGGTCATGGCCTCGATGGTCTGTAGGAAGTCGTCGGCGGAGACGGGCTCCGCCGCGCGCAGCTGTCGTGCGAGGGAATCCAGGCGGTCGCAGAGCTGACGCTGTTCCGCCAGCTGCTCCCGGGCCCGCTGGAGCCGCAGCTCCACCACGCGCAGGGCGGAGAAGTCCGCCCGGCCCAGCGTCTCGGCGATCTCCTCCAGCGAGAACCCGAGCTGCTTGAGCGACAGGATGTGACTCAGGCGGGCGATGTCCGCCGCCGTATAGAGCCGGTGCCCCGACGCCGTATGCGCCGAGGGCTTGAGCAAGCCAATCTCGTCGTAGTGGTGCAGCGCGCGGATGGACAGCCCCGTGCGCCGGGCCAGCTCCCCTACCTTCAGCTCCGTGTGCTGCATGCCTCACCCCTTTCCAGCCACGTGCCTTCCGCGTGACTGGATGTCATGGGTACAACCTCACGTCGCGTGAGGTTCAAGGGGGAAAGCGCACGGGGGTGGCCAGCGGACGACAGGAATTGCTAGGGTTCCCGCCTGGAACGGCGATGACCGCCGGTGGTTCCACGAACCCTTGAGGAGACCTGTCCTGATGACTCCGCCCCTTGTCGTCGTCGCGGCCCTGTCCGCCACGCGGGCGCGCATCCGCTGAGCCGGTCGTAGCAGCACCGTCTTCCGTCGCAGCGCGAGCCCCGCTTCCTTCACGCCCGGCGCCCCGGAGTCCCCTCCCGCGCGTCCGTGGCATCGCTCTGCCCGGAGTTCCTCAAGTGCCACTCGAAACCCTCGGCTGGGGTCCCGACCTCGACCTCGCGCTGTCCAACACCGTCTCGCAGTCGTCTTCCTCCTCCACCCTCGTCCCCGGGCGCGTCGTGCGCCAGCAGCGGGGACTGCTCACCGTGCAGACCGCTGGCGCGGCCTTCCTCGCGCGCGCCTCGGGACGCCTCCTCCATCAGGCCCAGGGCGCGGAGGCCCTGCCCACCGTGGGCGACTGGGTCCTCCTGCAACCGCCCGCGTCCGGTGACGGCGAGGCGCTGATGCACGCCGTGCTGCCCCGCCGCAGCCTCCTGAAGCGGCGCGAGGCGGGCAGCGAACACGACGGCCAGCTCATCGCGGCCAACGTGGACGTGGTGTTCCTCGTCATGGGGTTGGACGGCAACTTCAACCCCCGCCGCATCGAACGGGCCCTCACCCTGGCCTGGAACAGCGGCGCCACGCCCGTCGTGCTCCTCAGCAAGGCGGACCTCGCGGACGACGCGGCCGAGCGCGTCCTGGAGGTGGAGGCCCTGGCCCCCGGCGTGGACGTGCTCGCGGTGAGCGCGCGAACGGGCCTGGGCGTGGAGGACGTGCGCTCCCGGCTTCCTCCCGGCAGGACGGGCGTGCTGCTGGGCTCGTCCGGCGTGGGCAAGTCCACGCTCGCCAACCGGCTGCTGGACGCCGCGCGGCTCGTCACCCAGCCCGTGGGTCCGGAAGACAAGGGCCGGCACACCACCACGCACCGCGAGCTGTTCGTGCTGGAGCAGGGCGGTCTCGTCATCGACGGGCCCGGCATGCGCGAATTGGGCCTGTGGGGCGACGAGGAAGAGGCACTGTCCAACGCCTTCGCGGACGTGCTCGCGCTGGCCACCGGCTGCCGCTTCAGCGACTGCGGCCACCAGAACGAGCCGGGGTGCGCGGTGAGGGCGGCGGTGGAGGACGGCACGCTCTCCGAGGAGCGGCGCGCGAGCTTCGAGAAGCTCCAGCGCGAGCAGGCCTTCCAGCACCGTCAGACGGACGCCGCCGCTCAGCGTGCGCACAAGCGGGTGGAGCGCGCCCGGTCCAACCAGGGCTGGGCCCTGACGCGCTCGAAGCGGCGCGGCGACTAGACAGACATCCCGGGCGCGGCGCGTGAAGGACCGCGCGCCGCGTCCGGGCGTGTCTCAGAGCCCGGGGCTCGACTCCGGCACGGAGCCAGGCGGCGGCAGCGGCGGCGGGGTCGGGGCCTCGAGCACCGGGACCTCGCCCTCCTCCGGCGCGTTCGCGGCGTCAGGGGCGCGGACCGGCGTCTCCTGGCCCAGGTCGTGGCGCGGATGGACGTTCTGGTACTCCGAAGCGCAGGCGTAGGCGACGGTGCGCGAGCCGACCAGGAGCGTGGGCACCAGCAGGCCAATCGCGGCGCAGTTGGCCTGGTCCTCCTCGGTGCGGTTGCCGCCGGCGCACACCGCCGACCCGATGAACGCGCCCGCCACCGCCAGGCCCGCCTGGATGAGGAAGTCGCTGGGGGTCGCTCGGCTCTGCGCCCACGCGATGCCGTTCTTGCATTCGCTGCCAGGGGGACTGGACACGGGCAGCAGGCCCACCGCCGTGAACCACTGCCGGTCCTGGTGGACCTTGGGCTCCGGCCGCAGGTTCGTGACGATGCTCGTCCGATAGCAGCCCGTCTGCCCCAGCATCAGCGCCACCATCGACGCCGCCACCGCATGTGCCTTCCGCATCAATGCCCCCAATCCCGGTGAGTGACCGCGTGCACCCGCGTTCAGGCCCTGTGCCTAGCCTGAACGCGGGGGTCACCGGAAGAGGGGACGGCGACTCAGTAGATGACGTAGGCGGCCGTCCCGCTGCAGCTCGTGTTGCGGAAGCAGCCGATGCGGATTTGATACTGCTCCGCCGGGGACAGCACGTTCATGTGGTAGGTGACGCGCGAAAGCGAGCCGCAGGTGCCGAAGGCATCGTCGTTCTCCGCGACCGGCAGGCCCGAGGCGTCGTGCACCCGCACGATGGTGTCACCCACGCCGTTGGCGCCCTCCACGGCGCAGGTGCCCACGTCGAGGGTCTGGCCAGGGGTCAGCGTCACGTTCAGGTTGGCGGTGTTGTGCGTGCCGCTGTTGGTGTTGGTGAGGTTGAAGGGCAACGTGCCCCGCGTGAGGTTCGCGTCCAGGGTGACCTTCACCTCCACCGTGGCGCTGCAGCTATCGGTGTAGTCGCAGCCGGCGCGGAGGGTGTAGGCGCCAGCGGTCTGCACCCGGAGCTTGAAGCCGCAGCCGTCGAAGCTGGAGGCGACCTCGTTGTCCTGGGCATCGACGAGGCGCAGCTTGGGATAGCCCGTGACGGGGAAGTCCGGCAGACCGCAGGCGTTCACCTGGATGACGTCGCCCACGCCCAGCGTGTACGCCCGGTCCACCGTGTTCTGCGTGGCGTCGTAGGTGTCGCTCGTCGTGTAGCCGAACGCGTTGGCCGGACGCACCGGCGCTGGCGGCATCCCGGTGCACAGCCGCGTGCTGCCGTTCTGGAGTTCGGTGCACACGCCCTTGAGCGCCGGGTAGACGTACGTGCTCTCCGAGCCGGTGCAGCCCGTCTCCGGGCACACGTTCACCACGTTGCAGCTGCCGTTGGCGACGTAGTCCAGGCCGTATCCGCGCACGAGGATGCCCGCGAGCGTGTGCTGGTCCAACTCGTACACCGCCCCGCCCGATGAGCCGGGGAAGGTGTCCGAGTTGGACACGAAGTAGTCCCGCGTGCTCGCGCGGGCGTCGCGCACCGAGCCGCCGGAGTCGACCTTGATGGGGCTGCCGCTGCTGCCGCCCACGACGGCCACGTTCTGCGCGGTGCCCAGCGCGGTGTCGCCCGTGCGCACGGGCGCCGGGGTGAAGCGCGGCGTGGCGGCCCGGTCCAGGCGCACGATGGCGTAGTCCAGGTTCTGCCCATTGGACGTGCCGTGCTGGCGCGCCACGATGGAGTCGCAGGTGAAGACGTCCTGCGACGTGATGGGGTGCAGCGCGCCCGCCGCGGTCCGGAAGAAGTTGAAGACGAAGTACGTGTCGGCGCACTCCGCGACGTTGCCCACGCAGTGCCCCGCGGTGAGCACCAGGTCATCGTCGATGAGCGTGCCGGAGCAGAAGGCCGCCCGGGGGTCGCTCCAGAAGCGCTCGGTGGAGCAGAGGTTGAGGCCGGTCCCCAGGTTCGGGCCAGGGAAGGTGATGTTGTTCGGGTCCGTCAGGTCGATGAACCCCGGGTGCACCAGGCCCACGGCGGCCTGCTCCGCCCGCGCGCGCAGCGTGGCGTCCGGGTGGGCGTAGACGTCCAGCCGGTCGTCCGTGCCGTAGACGACTTCGCGCTTCTGCTCCGCGAGGGATTCATCCGACGGGCCACAGCCCACCGAGAGCGCGAGGGCGCCCATCACCAGAAACCCAGACTTGAAATGACTCATGAGAGGGATGCCTTTGTTTGGGGGAAACAAGCAGCCCTACCGTGCCAGAATCGCGAGGCCTCCTACCCCATCCATCAGGCAATCCCAAAGACAATCAGCGGCGGCGCTTCGCCGGGACGGGCAGATGTTCGAATGCCGTCTCCACCATGCCTCGCAGGCTGGCTTCATCCATGCCCGCCTTGCCCACGGCCTCCAGCCCCCGCTGGACCGCGAGCAGCATGGCGCCCAGCTTCCGGGGGTCCGCGTGGGCCGCGAGGTCCCCGTGTGTCCGGGCCTGTTCCAGGCAGCGCACGAACGCGTCCTCCAGCCCCCGGAAGGTCTCCAGCGCCCGGTCCGCCACCTGGGCGTCCTGCGACGCCAGCTCCGCGGTGCCACGCCCCAGCAGGCAGCCGCGCCGGTTCGCGGGCGCCGCGGACGCGGTGGCGATGCCCAGCAGGTGCTGACGCAGCCGCTCCAGCGCTCCGGCGTCCGGCCCCTCCAGCATCTTCTTCACCGACTCCAGGGAGTTCACGCAGTACGTGTCGAACACCTTCAGGAAGAGCTGATGCTTGTCCCCAAAGGCCCCGTAGAGGCTGCCCTTCCCCAGCCCCGTGGCCTGCATCAGGTCGTCCATGGACGTCGCCGCGTAGCCCTTGTTCCAGAACTGGTCGCGCACCGCCCGCAGCACCTGCGCTTCATCGAATGTCCGAGGCCGAGCCATGACCGGAAAATAAAAGTTATTGACCGCTCGGTCCACCATTCTTAGATATGGACCATCAAGTCCATAACTCCTCCGCTAGAGCGGAGACCGGACAAGGAGCAGGACCATGGGCAGGCTCGACGGGAAGGTGGCGGTCGTCACGGGTGGGACCACGGGAATCGGCTTCGCGTCCGCGAAGCGCTTCGCGCAGGAGGGGGCGAAGGTGTTCCTCACCGGGCGCCGGCAGGCGGAGGTGGACCGGGCGGTGCAGGTGATTGGCCACGGCGTGGTGGGCGTGCGCGGGGACGTGTCCGTGATGGCGGACCTGGACCGGCTCTACGCGCGGGTGAAGGAGGAGGCGGGCCACGTGGACGTGGTGTTCGCCAACGCGGGCGGCGGCGAGTTCGCGGCGTTGGGCTCCATCACGGAGGCGCACTTCGACCAGACGTTCAACGTCAACGTGAAGGGCACGCTGTTCACGGTGCAGAAGGCGCTGCCGCTCCTGAAGGACGGCGGCTCCGTCATCCTGACGGGCTCCACCGCGGGGTCGGACGGCTCGGCGGCGTTCAGCGTCTACGCGGCGACGAAGGCGGCCGTCCGCTCGTTCGCGCGCACCTGGGCAACGGACCTGAAGGAGCGGCGCATCCGGGTGAACACGCTCAGCCCGGGCCCCATCGACACGCCGGGACTCAACGGGCTGGCGCCCGACGCGGCGGGGGCGAAGCAGATCAAGGAGTACCTCACCAGCCTCATCCCGCTGGGACGCATGGGGCAGCCGGACGAGGTGGCGAAGGCGGCGCTGTTCCTCGCGTCGGACGACAGCAGCTTCGTCAACGGCGCGGAGCTCTTCGTGGACGGCGGCGCCGGACAGGTCTGAGGCCCGGCGCGTGAAAGGCGGGCGCTCAGTCCTCCTTGCCGTCCGGGTTCGACGCGGCCAGCTTGCGCAGCTTCGCGGCGAAGGGGCTCTCGCCGTTCACCGGCAGCGGGCCGCCGGCCATGCGCTGGCGGCGATCCATGGCCAGGGGGCCTTCAGGAGGACCTTCCAGGGCTTCCTTCTCGAAGCGGTCCTGGCCGCCCAGCACCCGTCCCACGGGACGGGAACCACCGACGCGACGAAAGGGATCCACGGACATGGTGCCGACCTCCAGATGACGGCCCCTTTCTACCGCGCTTCGGTCCCCGGTGCATCCCACCCCCGGGGATCCTCCAGCGCGCCGCCGATGTGCCGGAGCACCCGCGCGGCCAGGTCCACGTCGATGAGGCGCGCGTCCCAGGTGCAGGTGAGCGTCATGGCCTTGCCGGGCACCAGCGCCCCGTCCCGCACCACGGGCACGTCCCGCACGAGCCCGGGCGCCAGCAGGAGCGGCACGCGGGTGTAGGGCACCATCGCGACGAAGCCCCGCTCCAGCCCCAGCGAGCCCAGGTTCGTCACCGCCACGGAGCCGAACGGGTCGAACGGCATGCCCACCCGGCGCAGGTCCACGTTCAGGCCGTACCAGACGAAGGACAGCAGCCGCAGCGCGGGGCCCATCAGCCAGCCGGGCAACAGCGACGAGCGGCGCTTGCCCCGCTCAATCTCCACGTCCTCGCGGGCGCGGACCCGCGACACCCGCGCCTCCATGGCGTCCGCCAATACCTCCAGCGACTTCTGGTCCGCGCGGTGCACGGTGGCGGTGGTCAGGTCCACGCGCGACGCGCCGCTCGCCGGCTGCACCACCAGCACGCAGACGCCCACGTCCTCGCGCAGCCACGGGCGCTGGCCGCGCAGCACGACGTTGGCCTCCGGGTAGCGTCGCAGCGCGTCCGCCGCGGCCTTCGCCACCAGGTGCGTCACCGTCAGGCGCCGGCCGGTGAGCGTGCGGTGCGTGGCCATGAACGCGAGCGCCGGCTCCATGCGGACCTCCAGCGCAGCGTAGGCGGTGGGGTCTCGGGGCGCGCGCCACGTCCCCAGCGCGAGCTTGCGCAGGGCACTGGCCGGGGACGCGGGATGGAGGTCCAGGTTCATGGAAGGTTTCTCAAGCCTTTGCACGGCGGGAGGACCGCGCGCAACCGGGACGGGCACCTGTTAGACATTGGCCCCAGCGCCCTTCCCTCCCGCCCTCCGAGGCCCCTCCCCATGAGCACCCTCGCCCTGGTCCTGTCCCTGGCATTACAGGCCTCACCGCCCGCGAAGCCGCTTCCGAAGCCCGCCGCGCAGGCGGAGAAGAAGGCCCCCTCGGAGGACGTCGCCGCCGCCACCCAGGCGTGGCACGCCGAACGGCTGAAACACCTGCAATCGCCGGACGGCTGGCTGACGCTGGTGGGGCTCACCTGGCTGAAGGAGGGCGAGCAGACGGCCGGCTCCGCGCCCGACAGCGCCGTGCCGCTGCCCTCTCCGGCGCCGGCCCAGGCGGGGACCTTCGTGCGCAAGGGCAACAGCGTGAGCTTCCAGCCCGCGCCGGGGGTGGCCTTCACGCTGGAGGGCAAGCCCTTCACGGGCGGCGCGCTGAAGACAGACGAGCAGGGCGCGCCGGACGTGGTGCGCCTGGGCACCGTGAGCTTCCAGATCATCCTGAGGAAGGACCGGCTGGGCGTGCGGGTGAAGGATTCGGAGGCGGCGGCGCGCAAGCAGTTCCACGGCATCCCCATGTATCCGGCCAGCGCGGACTGGAAGGTGGAGGCGAAGCTGGTGCCGGACGACAAGCCGCGCATGATCAGCGTGCCGACGGTGCTGGGCCATGCGGAGGAGATGAAGTCCGCCGGCACGCTCGTCTTCACGGTGGCGGGCAAGGAGTACCGCCTGACGCCCGTGGGGGAGGAGGGAGACGGAGAGCTGTTCATCGTCTTCGGCGACGAGACGAACCGCGACACGACCTACGGCGCCGGCCGCTTCCTCGAAGCACCGCTGCCGGACAAGGACGGGCGCGTCGTGCTGGACTTCAACCGCGCCTACAACCCGCCGTGCGCCTTCTCGCGCTTCGCCACCTGCCCGCTGCCTCCGCGCGGCAACCGCCTGCACCTGCGCGTGGAGGCCGGTGAGAAGCGCGCGGGAGAGCACTGACCCCTCGAAATGCCTCCGCCCGCTTCCCTCCAGGAGGGAAACGGGCGGCGTGGGGGTGGCACTCAGGTGAAGCCTCAGAGCTGGATGTTCTTCTCCACGTCCGCCATGCGGAAGCGCGCCATCGCCAGGTTCGCGTTCGCGCGGTGCAGCGCGATGTAGAGGAACAGGCCTTCGCGGGCCGAGAGCGGACGGATGATGTGGTACTGCTCGCCCAGGGTGATGAGCATGTCCTCGATGCGGTCCTTGATGCCCAGGGCCTTCATCGTCTTCAGCTTGGCGCGCATCACCTCCGTGTTGCCCGCGGCCGCCGCCTCGACGTTGAAGGCCGCGTTCCCACCGACACTTCCCAGGGTCATCCCGCTGTTGGCATCCGCGAGACAGACCGCGAACGCCCCTTCAATCTTCATCGCCTCTTCCAGCGCCTGCTTCACGTTCGCCATGGCTTCACCTTCCAGTAGGACGGGGGGACCCGAGGGGGACTGCGACTGCGGAACAGCAGGCTGCGGGGTGTCGGCTGTGAGCTCCGCCAGGTCGAACGTCAGCTGACTGGAGTAGGAGCGCGGCTGCGGCACGAAGAGCGCCTGCGCCTCCGTCAGCCCGAAGAGCGTCTCCAACTGCGCGGTCACGTGGTGACACAGCAGGTCGCGCAGCGTGTCGCGCGGCACCAGCCCCCACGCCACCAGCGTCTCGCAGAAGTTGCCGCCGCTCTTGCGGCACTCCGCCATCACCTGCTCGACGTCCTCGCGGCTCACCAGCTTCGCGTCGATGAGCGCCGTGGAGAAGCTGCGCGCGCCCGGGCCCGTGAGCACCGTCCACGCCACCTTGCGCTCCACCACGAAGATGCGTCCGGAGACCGTGGTGGACTTCACCACCACCTCCCCGCCCAGCTTGCTCTCCAGCGCTTCGTTCAACACCGCCCGGACTACCTGACGGGGCTGGGACACCACGTTTCGAGGAGCCGGGTTCATGCGGGAGTCCACAGTGACCGCCAGTGATGGCGCGGTTCGTCGAGGGGGCGGGGCGGTCGCAACAATAAGCAATGGGACTGCACAATGGCAACCCAGCTGTAAAATTCGGGAATTGGATGACTCCCCTGGGGTTGGTGAAACCCCGTACAAACGTCTGAGTGTCTTGTAGCGAAGAACCAAAGACAACGGAACAATTCCAGAACAGCAAAAACCCGACGCATGCGTCCGACAGCGCAATGCGTCGAGGGGATGAGGGGTTGTCCCGCCAACATCTTCCCTCTGGAAACGGGGGCAGGCAGGGGCATCCCGCGGGGGAAATCCGTTCCGTCGCGCGGCACGTAGAAGCCCCCAGAGCGCGTGAAGCACCCTGGGGGCCCGGGTCCTGTTGGACCATGTTCCGCCCTGTTGGCGGTTCAGTGCACTGGGGGTGCGCGGTCCGCGGTGGCTTCCGGGGCCAGAGGCGACTCCAGACGTGGGGCGATGCCGTCCTTCAGCTGGCGCAGCACGGCGGCGCAGAAGGCCTCCAGGTCATCCGGCTTGCGGGACGTGATGAGGTTGCCGTCCTCCACCACCTGGCGGTCCACCCAGCGCGCGCCGGCGTTGATGAGGTCCGTCTTGAGGGAGGGGAACGAGGTGACGGTGCGCTCGTCCGCGATGTCCGCCTCCACCAGCATCCACGGCGCGTGGCACACGGCGGCGATGGGCTTGTCCGCCTTGAAGAAGTCGCGCACGAAGCCGACCATGCCGATGTCCATGCGCAGGTGGTCCGGCGAGTAGCCGCCGGGAATCACCAGCGCGGCGAAGTCCGCGGCCTTCACCTCCTTCACCGCCTTCTCCGTGCGGAGCTCCGCGCCCTTCTTCCCCTTGAGCGTCTTGCCGGCCTCCACGCCGATGATGATGGGCTCGTGGCCCGCCTGCTTGAGCTTGTCGTAGGGGACCTGGAACTCGGAGTCCTCGAAGTCATTCGCCACGATGAATGCGATGCGCGCCATGGAACTGCCTCCCGCTGGGCATTGGTGTCGTTGAACCCGCCCGAGCAAGGTGCCCACGACAGGGACCGCGACAACGCCACCCGGCACCGTCTTCCAGTCCCGAATGCGCTCGGCTGCCCCCCTTCCAGGTCGGTAGGCCGCGTTCACCAACGCTAGATTGTCGCCATGCGCTCCCGACGCCTGCTCCTGTCCGCCCTCGTGGTGCTCACCGCCTCCGCCTCCGCCTGCCGCAAGAGCCAGGCGCAGGGGACGGCCTCCGCCGCGGACTGCATCCTGATGGAGGACGGCTGGGGCCAGGACGGCAGCGTGCCCGTCACCGTGGACGTGGTGGCGGAAGGGCTGGAGGTCCCCTGGGGCGTGGCCTTCCTGCCGGGCCAGGACGGGGACGCGCTGATCACCGAGCGGCCCGGCCGCGTGCGGTTGTTGCGCGGAGGCCAGCTGCAGCCCGGGGCCGTGGCCACGCTGCCCCTGACGGCGAACGGCGAGGGCGGCCTGCTGGGCATCGCCGTGCACCCGGACTTCGCGACGAACCGGCGGTTCTACCTCTACGTCACCACCCAGGCGGACGGGAAGGCGCAGAACCGGGTGGAGCGCTGGACGCTGTCACCGGACGGCACGAGCGCGACCTTCGAGCGCGTCATCTTCGGCGACATCCCTTCCGCGAAGTACCACGACGGCGGGCGGCTGCGCTTCGGGCCGGACGGCATGCTGTACGTGGGCACGGGTGACTCCCGCGACCCGGACCTGTCCCAGGACGTGGCCAGCCCCGCGGGCAAGCTGCTCCGCCTGACGCCGGACGGGGCGGTGCCCCAGGACAATCCCTTTCCGAACTCGCCTGCGTTCCTGCTGGGCGTGCGCAACACGCAAGGCTTTGACTGGAAGGACGCCACCACGCTGTACCTCACCGACCACGGCCCCAGCGGCGAGACGATGCGCTTCGGCCACGACGAGGTGAACGTGGTGAAGGCAGGCGACAACCTGGGCTGGCCCGGCATCTACTCGTGCGAGACGCAGAGCGGGCGCATCACCCCGTCGCTCACCTTCGACGACGCCGCGCCCCCGGGCGGCGCCGCCGTCTACACGGGCAGCGCGATTCCGGAGTGGAAGGGCTCACTGCTCGTGGGCACGCTCAAGTCCAAGCACCTGCACCGGGTGGAGTTCGACGCTCGGCAGCCCCACCGTGTGACCCGGCACGAGGTGTACCTGCGCGATACGTATGGCCGCCTGCGCGACGTGCTGATGGGCCCCGACGGCCACCTGTACGTCACCACCAGCAACTGCGACGGCCGGGGCGAGTGCGGCCCGAAGAAGGACCTGCTCCTGCGCGTCCGGCGTTAGCTCACGCTCTCCGCGCTGTAGCGGGCCAAGAGGCCCGTGCGCACCGCGTAGCGGTAGACCCGCTGGAACACCCAGCCCGCCAGCACGATGTCCAGCAGCGCCAGCGCGAAGCCCCAGCCGAGCGTGGCGCCGGAGAACTCGCCGCCGGCCACCAGCGTGCGCACGCCCTCGAAGACGTAGGACGGGGGCAGCAGCTTCGCCACCCACTGCATCCACTCCGGCAGCGTGGACAGCGGGTAGAAGACGCCCACGAACGGGGACAGCAGGCTGGGGATGGGCCAGACGAACCACTCGGACGCGGGGCCCAACCTCAGCACCATCGCGCTGCTGAGGATGCCCAGCGCGATGCCGAAGAGGAACAGCACCATCACGAAGGGGATGAACATCGCCCCGTAGGCGGCGAAGGACAGGCCGAACACCGTGGTGGACAAGAGCAGCATGACGACGAGGCCAATGGCGCTGGTCGCGATGCTCGTCACCACCAGGCCGCCCACGTACTCCGGCAGCGTGAGCGGCGTGGCGAAGACGTTGAGGAAGTTGCGCGACCAGACGTCCTCGAAGAAGCCCGTCGTCAGCCCCTGCATCACGCGCGCGAAGAAGTCCCAGAGCAGCACCGCGCCCAGCAGCGCCGGCACGAAGTCGTAGCCGGAGGACGTCACCTCGTTGAGGTACCGGGTCATGAAGCCCCACAGCACCATGTCCACGGCCACCCAGGCGAACAGCGGCACCACGCGCGCGAAGTTGCCCTTGTAGAGATAGAACTGGCGCAGCGCGATGCCCGCGACGTGGTTCAGGTTCATGGCGCTTCGTTCCTCTCCAGGGCCAGCGGCTCGTTGGCCACGGCGATGAACAGCTCCTCCAGCGTGGCCTTGCCGTGCTCGCGCGGCAGCGTCTTCGGGTCGCCCTCCAGCAGCACCCGGCCGCGCGCCAGGAAGAGGACGCGGTCGCAGACGGACTCCACCTCGTACATGTTGTGGGACGTCCACAGCACGCTGCTGTTGCCACTGGCGGCGAAGGCCTTGATGCGGGTGCGGATGTCCAGCGCGGTGGCCGGGTCCAGCGACGCGGTGGGTTCATCCAGCAGCAGCAGGCGCGGCTCGTTGAGCATGGCCTTGGCCAGGGACACGCGCGTCTGCTCGCCGGAGGACAGCACGCCGCACTTGGTGTCGCGGAAGCGCTTGAGGTCGTACTCCTCCAGCAGCGTCTCGATGCGGGCGGACAGCCCCTTCACGCCGTAGATGAGGCCGAAGACGCGCAGGTTCTGGGCCACGGTGAGGTTGCCGGGCAGGGGCGCGTAGACGGCGGCGAAGTTGGTGCGGGACAGCGCCTTCACCCGGTGGGTCTCCAGGTCCGTGCCTTCGATGGCGATGGTGCCGGAGGTGGGCTGGAGCACGCCCAGGAGCATGTTGATGGTGGTGCTCTTGCCCGCGCCGTTGGGGCCCAAAAGGCCCACGATTTCGCGGCGGCGCACGTGGAAGGAGATGCCGTCCACGGCCGTGTGGGCGCCGTAGGTCTTGCGCAGGGCCGTGACGGAGAGCACCAGGGTGTCCAGCGAGCCGGATTTCATCTGGGGTCCCGCTGTACCACGCGGGCGCCGTACCACCAGGGCGCACTTCCAGAGGGAGGAAGGCAGGCGGGCGGGGCCTCGGGCGTGGCGCTGAAAAGCGGACGGTGCCCGTGCACGGTCCGCGCGAATCTGGAAAGCTTCGCGCCCCTTCCTGGTCCCAGTGGAGTCGCCGTGCTGCTGGAAGTACCTATACTCATCGGCCTGATGGTGGCGGCCATCGCGCTTGCCATCGCCGCCAAGCGGGCCAGCGTGCCGTACAACGTCGCGCTGGTGCTTGGTGGCCTGCTCATCTCGGTTGCACACCTGCTGCCGGGGGTTCCACCGCTCAACCCCCAGGTGGTCTTCCTCATCTGCCTGCCGCTGCTGCTCTTCGAGGGCGGCATCATGGCGGACCTCAATGGCATCCGCGCGAACGCGGTCCCCATTGGCCTGCTGTCCACGCTGGGAATGGTGCTCGCCATTGGCGCCACCGGCGCCGCGCTGCACTGGATGCTGCACCTGGCGTGGGGGCCCGCGCTGCTGCTGGGCGCCATCCTCGCGGTGACGGACACGGTGTCCATCCTCTACGCCTTCCGCCGTGCGCCGGTGCCCGGGCGGCTGGCGGGCATCATCCAGGGCGAGAGCCTCTTCAACGACGGCACCGCGCTGGTGGCGTACACGGCCATCGCGGCGGTGGTGGCGGGCGGCGCGGCGCCGTCGCTGGGCTCCTTGAGCGGCCATGTGCTGCTCGCGTCGGTGGGTGGCGCGGTGGTGGGCCTGGCGCTGGGCCTGCTGGGCGGCTTCATCATCCGGCGCGCGGAGGATCCGCTCGCGGAGATCATGGTGACGACGGCGGTGGCGCTGGCGTCCTACGTGATGGCGGAAGAGGTGCACCTGTCGGGCGCCATCTCCGCGGTGGTGGCGGGGCTCGCGGTGGGCGTGACGCTGCGGCGGGAGGTGCCGCCGCAGAGCCAGGTGGCCATCCACTCCTTCTGGGAGTACGCCACCTTCGGCGTCAACACGTTCCTCTTCCTCTCCGTGGGTCTGGACACGCGGCCGGAGGCGCTCCAGGGACACCTGCCGGGCGTGGGCATCGCGGTGGTGGCGGTGGTGCTGGGGCGCGCGGTGGCCATCTACCTGCCCTTCCTGCTCCTGCGTCTGTTCAAGCCCGCGGAGTCCATTCCGCTGCGCTGGCAGCACGTGTTCCTGGTGGGCAACATCAAGGGCGCGCTGTCCATCGGTCTGGCGCTGGGCCTTCCGGAGAACACGCCCGCGCGCGAACAGATTGTCTCCATCGCGTTCGGCGTCACGCTGGTGTCCATGGTGGGCCAGGGGTTGATGCTCACGGGCGCGCTCAAGGCGCTGGGGCTGTTCCAGCAGGACGCGGTGGCGCTGGAGATGGCGGAGCAGCGCGGGAAGCTCATCGCCAGCCGCGCGGCGCACGTGGAACTGGAGGCGTTGCATTCCCAGGGCCTGCTGCCGCGCGCGGCCTATGAGCACCTGCGCAGCGAATACCAGGTGAACATCGCCCGGGCGGAGCGGGAACTGCGGCGCATCAGCGAGCAGCACCTGGCCGAAGGGGCGAAGGACCTCTTGAGCACGCGGCGGCGGCTCATCGACGCGGAGCGCACGGCGTTGCAGGGCGCGCGGCGCAACGGGCTGATTCCGGAGGGGACGGCGGAGGAGATGCTGGCGCAGCTGGACGCGCGGATGTTGGACCTGGAGAAGGTGCTGCACGGCGGGCACGCGAACTCGGAAGGCAAGGAGCAGAAGGCGTCATGAAGATCGTCATCGCGGGGGGAGGACGGGTGGGCGGCGCGCTGGCGGCGCGGCTCGTGTCGGAGCAGCACACGGTGACGGTCATCGAACGCGACGCGGGCATCTGCGCGCGCCTCTTCGAAGAGGTGGGCGTGGTGACGGTGTGCGGGGACGCCACCAACCCGCGCGTGCTGGAGGCGGCGGGCATTGGGACGGCGGACGTGGCGGCGGCGGTGCTGGCGCACGACCCGGCGAACCTGGCGTTCGCCATGCTGGTGCGCGCCACGTCCAGCGCGCGCCTGATGGTGCGGATGCTGGACACGAACTACCGCGACGCGTACCGGCTGGCGGGCGTGAAGGAGCTGGTGGCGGAGGCGGACGTGGTGGTGGCGAAGATGACCACCGCCATCGACTTCCCGCAGGTGTCCGGGTCGCTGCCGCTCAGCAGCGGTGACGCGCTCCTGTTCGAATTGGCCATTCCCGTGCGTGCGCGGGTGGCGGGGCAGACGGTGGCGCAGGTGCGCGGCATGGAGGGATTTCCTCGCGAGTGCATCTTCATCGCGCTGGTGGATCCGCAGGGCCACACCGCGCTGCCGGAGGGCAACACGGTGCTGAAGGCCGGGCACAACGTCATCCTCGTGGCCCGCCGCACGCAGGTGGCGCAGGCGGTGGAGTTCCTCACGTCGGAGCCGCCGCTGGGCGCGGGCCTGGCGTCGTCGCTGGCGACGACCTTGCGCAAGCTGGACTTCCTGGCGCCCCTGAGTGACGACGAACTGGAGGCGGTGGCGCGCGGCGCGGAGCTGCTCCAGACGCCCGCGGGCACGGAGCTGTTCCGCCAGGGCGACGCGGGCGAGACGTTCTACGTGGTCATCTCCGGCGAGGTGGCGATGAAGGACGGCTCGCGGCAGACGGTGGCCACGGTGAAGCAGGGGGGCTTCTTCGGAGAGCTGGCCCTGCTCACGGGCGAGCCACGCAACGCCACCGCCGTCACCGCCACGCCGTGCGAGCTGGCCGCCGTGGGCCGCGAGGATTTCCGCGGCGTGATGATGGCCAACCCCGCCGTCGCGCTGGAGATGAGCCGCATCCTGGGCCAGCGGCTGTCACGCCTGGGCGGACAGGCGCAGCAGACGAAGCGGCGCGGGCTGTTCGGGCGCTGAAAAGACAGACACCCTTCAGGCGGAAAAGCTCATCCCCGCCTGAAAAGGCCCGTCACGGGCTGTCGATGACCACCCTCGGTGTGTCGCCGAGCCTGATGGTGAGGCCCGACTCGCGCGGCACGGGGGCCGATGAACGGATGACCACCGTCGCGCCCTCGACCCGCTGCGGGATGACGCACTGGACGCCCGACGTGATGATCCGGGGGGAATTGCGACCATACGAGTCGGTCCAGGTGGCCACCATGCAGTGCTCCTTGCCGTCCGCGTCGCAGTCCCCTGCCGCCGGGGAACCGTCCCACGGCACGCACGTGAGGACGGCCGTCACCGTGACGCGGTCGTCCGCGTCACGGACAGCGGTGGCGGTCCGGACGCCCACCAGGTCCGGGCCGGAACCACACGCGGCCAGCAGGCCACAGCACGTCAACATCCAGGGGATTCGCAGGGACATGGGAAGGCTCAGGGGCTGGCGAGGATGATGCGGGTGCTGCGCGGATCCACCTGGACCAGGATGCGCCAGTCGTGTTCGACAGGGACGACGCCCGGCGAGACGACGGTCATCTTCCTGCGGATGACGGTGCCGACCGGCTCGCACGTCCGCTGTGTGAACAGGGGCGTGCCGAAGGCGGCGTCCGTCGCCAGGTACCAGCCCGCATCGACGCAGAGGGGCTCGTCTTCCGGCAAGCCGCAGTCTTCGTCCGCCGGCTGCTGACCCTTGAGCGCGAAGCACGTGACGTAGACATCCAGGGACACCCGGCCATCCTCCAGCCGCGTGGCCCGGACACTGGAGACGTCGGGTGCTTGCAGGTCCTCGCCGCAGCCCATGGCGGCCAACGCCAACAACACTCCACTCACGGTACGCCGCATCACGGCTCCTCCCGACAAGACGTGCGCATGTCAGGGGCTCTCCATGAAGACGCGCGGGCCCTCTCCACCGATGAGGGTCCGTCCCAGCTCCAGGGTCCAGGGCACGTCGCGCGGCACAGGCTCCGGTGAGCGCAACACCACGGTCGTCCCCTCCCAGTGCTTGGGTTGCAAGCACTCGGAGACGCGCCAGACGCCCAAGGAGGAGCGATCCTCCGGCAGGACCTCCGGGGTCGGGTACCCGACGAGCCCGATGCACAGGGACTCCCCATCCTTGTCACAGCCGTCGGGCTCCGAGCCGTTCGCGGGCACGCAGGTCAGGACGGCTGTCACGGTGACGTGGTCATCCGCGTCACGGGTGGCGGAGGCGGCGCGAACGCCCACGGCGTCCCAACGAGGCCCGCAGGCCGTCAGCAGGCCCGCGAGGGCCACGATGATGAAGGTCGGATGCATGGGGGCATCAGGGGTTGGGGATGATGACGTTCGCCACGCGGGGATCCGCGCTGACCAGGATGCGCAGCCCGGGGTCCCGGTCCACGGCCTCCGACGTGGTGACCGTCACCTGGGTGCCGATGATGTCGGGGACCGTCTGGCACGACTCCGCCCGGTGCACCGGATGGGCGAAGGCCGTGTCGTCGGCCGCGTACCACGTCGCGGAGACGCAGACGCGCTCGCCATCCGCGTCACAGCCTTGCGACCGCGCCATGCCGTAGACGAGGCCGCAGGCCAGCGTGACTTCGACGGAGACACGGTCGTCCTCGAGCCGTGCCGCCGTGGCATCCAGCACGCCGGCCGCCTCCAGCCCGGGCTCACAGCCACCAAGGAGAGGGAGCAGCAACAACAGCCAGCGACGCACGCGGGACCTCCGGGGACAGGGGACCCCGCGCCCCAGAGCAACACCCGTGCCCACTGGCCGACAGACGGCCGCACTCGGAGAAGCACCCCGCGAACACTGACAGACATGTCAGGGCATGACGCCCGCGCCCTGCCGCCCGCGGCTTCTCAGGCCGACTGCTTGAGGCGCCCGCACAGCGCGGACGCCGCCAGGAAGCCCACGCTGAAGGCGTTGCGGAAGCGGTCGTAGAGCGCGCCCACGCCGGGCACGTTGGCGATCATGTCGCCGAAGCTCCACATCTCCTCGTGCGCGTGGATGAGCGGCAGCACCTCACCGCCGTCCTCGCCGCGCTGGAGCGTGAAGTCGTACACGAGCAGCGTGCGCAGCGGGTACGTGTAGAGCCACGCGAACTGCTTGAGGTTCATCACCCCGTCCACGATGGCCCGCCCGCTCTTCCCGTCCGGCTCCAGCTGGACGTTGAGCTGGTAGATGTCGAAGTCGAAGCGGAACATGCAGTGGAAGCCCGCCGCGCCCTTGCGGTACGTCTCCCTGCCGCCCCCCTTCTGCCAGGGGTCCGTGAAGGTGACGTCCTCGGCGATCATCGGCATCAGCTCCGCGTCCAGCACCGACGCGGGGATGGACGTCGTGTAGAGCAGCCGCGTCACTTCGCGGAAGCGTGCTTCCAGCTGCTCGATCAGTGCCTGCTCCGCCTTGCGCATACGTCCCCCCTGCCCGCTCTCGGACCGCGCCAGAAGGTAGGCACGGGCCTGGGGCAGGGGAAGACGGGGTGCGTCAGCCGCTCAGCTCCGTGAGGAGCCGCGCCGCCTGGTCCTTCACGATGTCGTCCGCGGCACCCAGCGACTGCGCCTGCCTGGCGTGCCGGGTGGCTTCCGCCCGGTCGAACGGCTGGGTGGCGCGCGCCAGGTTCAGGTGCGTGAGCGCGTCCTGGGGGTTCGCCGCCAGCACCCGCTCCAGCAGCACGCGGGCCCGCGCGTGGTCCTGGTCGCCCATCAGGAGGCGCACCAGGTCGTTGGTGGGGCCGGGCTCGTGGGGCGCCGCCGCCACGGTCTCCTCCAGGAGCTTGCGGGCCTCGGCGCGCTCGCCCAGCGCCTCGTGCGCCTGCGCCAGCGAGTGGCGGATGTCCCACTGGTTCGGAGCGCGCTCGAGGGCCTCCGCGAAGAGGGCCTTCGCCTGCGCCAGTTCCCCGGCCAGCATGCAGGCCATGCCGTGCAGGTGGACGTAGCGGACCTGCTCGGGGTCCAGCTCGCGCAGCTCCAGGATGGTGCGGCGGGCCGCGTCCTGGCCGTTGGCCTGGAGGTAGAGGCGGAAGAGGTCCTGCAACACCGCCACGCGCGTGCGGCCCTGCGCGTGCTCCAGGGCCCGCGTGGCCGCCGCGATGGCCGCCCCGATGGCGCCGCTCTCCGCGTGCGCGCGCGACAGCATCAGGTGCGGCAGGGCCTCCTGGGGCGCCAGCGAGGCGGCCTGCTGGAAGTGCGTCACCGCCGCAGCCGTGTCCTTGCGCTGCACCGCGATGCGCCCCAGCTCGAAGTGCGGATAGACGCTGTGGGGCGCCACCACCTGCGCGGCCTCGAAGGCGGCCTTCGCCCCCTCCAGGTCGCCGCGGTCCGCCAGGAGCGTGCCCAGGTTGAAGCGCTCGAAGTAGCCGGCGGTGGGCGCGGCGGCCAGCGCCTTGAGCGTCACCAGCGCCACGGGGTCCCCGGCCTGTGCCTTGAGCATGGCCAGGTGCGCCTGCGCCTCCGTGTTGTCCGGCTGCACCTGCAACAGGCGCGTCACGGCCCCTTCCGCTTCCTTGGAGGCGCCGGTGCTCAGGTGGGCGCGCACCAGGCCCATCAGACAGTCCACGTCCTTCGGGTCGATGGAGAGGCCCTTCTGGAAGCTCTTCACCGCCTCCGCGGGCTGACCCTGCTGGAGCGACTGCCCACCCTCTTGCGCGTACCTGGATGCCATGGTCCCCCTACCTACCACGAGCCTCCAGATTCCCCGCCTCCCCGCCTGCCCCTACCGGCGCAGCGCGGCCAGGGCGACACCCGGCAGCTTCCACCAGGACGGGGACTGCTCGAATTCCATCAACCGGCGGGACAGCGTCGCCATGCTCTTGTGACCCGGCACCCATGGCGGCGAGGGCAGGGACGTGAGCGGCGCGCGCAGCACCGCCTTCTCGATGGACTCCAGCATGAACGTGTTGTGCACCCAGCCCTGCCCGCTCTGGATGTCCCGGGGCGACGCGGACGGATGGCCACCCCAGGGCATGCTGCCCAGCGCGTACGACGCCGCGGGCCAGGTGTTGAGCGCCACGGTGCCGTAGCGCAAATCCCGCACCGCCTTCTCCACCGCCGCGCGCACCCTCGGGTCCCGCATCGTCTTCGGATGGACGATGAGCGTCACGTTCAGCGTGCCCCACACCTTCTCGTTGAGGAACGCCACCGCGGCCTCCAGGAAGGCCACCGGTTCATCGGAGCCCGGCAGGCCCGTCTCAGACAGCACCGTGCACCAGGGCTCGTTGCGGAAGACGCGGTCGTCCGTCTTCGCGGGGTCCACGTCGGTAATCAGCGCGTAGGCCAGGTCGCCCTCGCCGGGGTTGCCCACCAGCCGCAGGTTGGGGCGCGCGTCCGTGAACTGGTGCCAGCGCTCCTGGGCGCCCGGGTAGTACGCGCGGCGCACGGGCGCATGGCCCAGGCTCGCCTGGATGCGGTCCATCAGCGTGCCGCGTTGGATCCAATCCTTCGGCTGCACCAGCAGCTTCGCCGCGTTGCAGTTGAAGGACGCGTTGTTGGCGACCATGCCGGCGATGTCGTCCGCCTGGAAGCGCAGCTCGCCGTCCGAGTACGGCCCCGGCACCACCACCACGGGGGAGATGTTGCCCAGCTCGCTGGAGACGTGCTTCGCGAGCAGCGGTTCGTTCTTCTGGCGGCGCGCGTCGGACTCCGGGCCGGGCGGGCCCCACACGAGCGCGTCGTGGGTCTTGTCGCTGCCGGTGATGTGCACCTCGTCCACCGCGTCATGGTGGACCAACTGCGCGCCCTCCTCCGCGCCGCCGTACACGATGGCCAGCGCGTCGCGCGCGATGAGCGGCGCGAAGGCCTGCTCCAGGAACGGGCCCAGGTACGCGTTGACGGGGTTCATCTTGAGCACGCAGGCGGTGCCCTCGACGAAGAGCTTGTAGAGGCAGTCCATGGGCGGGATGGAGTTGACGTTGCCGCCGCCCAGCACCGCGCAGACCCGGCCCTTGTGGGGCTTGCGGTAGAAGGACGCCTGGTGTTCGCGCAGGTTGGCCGCGGTGACGCCGGGCTGGAAGTAGACCTCGCCCGTGGTGCCTGGCAGGAGCATTCCCTCCAGCCTGTCCCGGGGGTACAGCCGCGCGGCGAGCCGCCCGTCCTCCAGCGTGCGCAGGTGCTTCGCGGGGATGACGGGCGCGCCGTGCTTCTGGACGTCCTTCAGCGCCTCCGAGAGCAGCCGCAGGTTGCGCACCACCACCATGGGCCCGCCGAGCCACTCCTCACCCGCGAGTGGCCCGCCGGGGTCGATTCCCTTCGCCTCGCAGGCTGCTCGCACGCTCGGCTCCGCGATGGCGACGTACGCGTGGCGCAGGTCCTCCAGGAGCCGGATGCGCTCCGTCAGGGCGAGCTTCGCCCACGCGCTCGAGCCCTCACGGACCCGGCGCACCAGGATGTCGATGGTGGTGCGTGACGTGTGCTGCGGGACGGCGGCGGACATGGCGACCTCCGAGACAGGCTTCACACCGGGTCCCGGTATAGGGAACCCCCGCGTGCGCCGTCACCGGGAAGCCGCGCCCTCCGTCCTCAGGTGGGCAGAGGCTCGGCCAGGCCCTTGCGGATGGCCTCGTCGATGACGGCCATCACCTTCTTCATGCTCTCGCGGTTCTGGGCCGCCTGCTGATGGCCCAGCTTCGCCTGCTCCCCGCCGAGCTTCGCCTGCTGCTCGCCCAGCTTCCGCTGCTCCTCGCCGAGCGCCTGCATCTTCTCGCTGAGCTCCTCCTGCTGCTTGTCCAGTCCCTCCAGCTCCGCATCGAAGGAATCGTCGCGCTTGTCGAGCTCCGCCTCCTTGCGGTCGCGCTCGGGGCCGTCCGCGAGCGAGTGGAGGCGGGCGCGCTCCATGGCGATCTCCGCGCGCTTCGCGGCGATGGCGGCGTGCTTCGCGGCGATCTGCGACATGGGGTAGCCGAGCTCCGCCTGCTTCTGGCCCAGCGCGGCCTGCTGCGCGCCCAGGGCCGCCTGCTTCTCACCGAGCGAGCCCTGCGCGTCGCCCAGCTTGCGGTCGTCCTCCAGCAGCTTGCGCACCTGCTCCAGCGTCTTCGCGTCGCGGATCAGCATGGGCTTGTTGTCGCGGCGCACGAAGAGCAGGTCCTTGCCCTGCTGCTTGAAGGTGCGCGCCAGGTACAGGTCGTCCGTGGAGCCGGCCATGACCAGCGAGCGGCCTTCGGAGAGATACGCGAAGCTGTCGCCGTCCTCGATGCCCATGTCCGGCGGAGGCGCGGGCGGAGCGGGCGGACGCGGCGCGGCCGCGAGCATGGGGGCCATGGGCGCCACCGGGGACAGCGCGCCCCGGACCGGAGGCACGGGCGGCACCGGCGGAACGGGTCTGCCACCGACCGGCGGCATGGGCGGCGCGGGCGGCACCGGGGCCCGCGTGTCACCGTCCGGAATGGGCGCGGGCGCGGTGGGCGGGACGTGCGTGGTGACCATCCGCGTGGTCGACTTCCCCGGCGTGGGAGGAGGCAGCGGGGGCAGCGCGGGCAGCGGCGGCGCGTCCGCGGGCGTGCCGGGCGCCTTCGCGGTGTGCTCCATCACGGTGGGCTTCGACGCAGGCGAAGGCTTCGCGTTGGAGGCCGGCGCGGCGTCCTCGGGCAGGTGCCGGACGGTGCCCACCTTGACGGGGGCGGGGGCCGCGTCCTTCGCGGCGGGAGCGGTGCTCTCCGCGGGCGCCTTGGCGACGACCTGGAAGGGCATCAGGACCACGGCGCCGAGGGCGAACAGCGCACCCTTCAGCCACCGTCGGGGTTGCGTGGGGACGACGTCGACATGTTCCAGCATGCGGAGCCTCCTGTGCAGCGCGTGAAGGTGGGCCGACGCCCCGAGCGCCGCTGCGCTGCCCGGGGGCCGGGTGATGCCAAAGGCGATGAGCAGCTCGCCGTAGTCCGCGGGCTCCGCGCCGGTGAGGCGCAGCGCCTCCGCGTCGCACGCCTCTTCCCGGGCGAGCGCGTACTCACGGGCCGCCTGGCGCGCGAGCGGGTGGAAGAAGAGGACCGTCTCCGCCAGCGCCGGCACCCAGCCCAGCCACAGGTCCCCGCGCCGCAGGTGCGCGATTTCATGTGCCAGCGCCATGCGCAGCGAGTCCTCCGGCAGGTCGCGCAGCGCCTTCGCGGGCAGCACGATGACCGGCGACACCAGCCCCGCGGCCAGCGGGCTCACCACCTCGTCCGACACGAGCAGCGTGGGCGGACGGCGCAGGCCCGCTTCATTCGCGAGGAACTCCGCCTCCTCCTCCAACACCGGGTGACGCAAGGGCCGCGCGCGATCCCGCATGCCCCGCACCTGACGCCACGCCAGCACGTGGCCCCGCACCTTCAACGCCACGCCCGCGCCCCACAGGACGAGCAGCGCCCACACGGCCCCCACCGTCCACGGATGCGCGCGGAGCGACGCCACCGCGCCCTTGAAGAACGCAGTGACCCGCGCCCCGGTCGAGAGCGCCTCCGCGTGAGCCGGTGTCTGCCCTTGCGCCGGCACCCGCATGCTCACGGTCGCATCGGGCGCCATGAGCACCATGACCGTCTGGCCCTGCGTCTGGGATTGAGTGCCTTCCACGCGGACCGTCTGGGATTGCGCGGCCGTGGACTCCACGGGCAGCAGCGCCAGGGGCATGGGCTTGGGCCAGCCCAGCGTGAGCACGAACTTGAGCGCCACCAGCCACCAGAGTCCGGCGCGCAGGGCCGCGGGCAGGCGCGGCACCGCACGGGCCAGCAACCAGACAGCCAGCGCGCACAGCGCCCCCTGCCACGAGGCACGCCACACCGACTCCGACCACGACGACCACCACGGCGAGGTCATGAAAGGCGTCACGGGGCTCACTCCTTCCGCTTCTGGCGCAGGCGCGCCACGACGTCCTGGAGCTGCTTCAGCTCTTCGTCGGACACGTCCTCCGTCTCCGACAGGTAGGTCACGAACGGTGAAAGTGACCCGGAGAGCGTGCGCTGCACGAAGTTCCCTACGACGTCGCGCAGCAGCTCTTGCGTCGCCACCGGCGAGGCGTACTGGAACACCCCGTCCACCTTCGAACGGGTCAGGTGCCCCTTCAGCCGCAGCCGCTCCATCACCGTCAGGATGGTGGAGCGCGCCAGGCCCTGCGCCTCACCGAAGCGCTCGGCCACCTCGCCCACCGTCGCCGGCCCGTGCTCGGCCACGTACCGAAGTACCGCCAGCTCCTGCTCTCCCACCGGCTTCTTCATGCGCCCTGCCCTTCATGACGACAGCTGTAGTCACAAAGGAAGGTACGCCTGACTACAGGCGTAGTCAAGCGGGTGTCTCGGGGAGGCCTCAGGGCGTGAGAAAAAATGGGCCTTCAGACTCGTCGAGCCAGCCTTGCGCGATGGCGAGCAGGAGGTTGTGGGCGACGAGTGAGAGCAACCACGCAGCTTCGGCTCGCTTGCGACCTCGTACGTGAAGCCTGCGCAGTCCTTGTCGCTCCTTGACCTGCGCGTTGAGCAACTCCGCCGTCGGTGCGCGCTGGGCGTAGGTGCGCTTGCCTGCGGGTGTCTGCATCCGCGCACGCCACGCATTGATAGGGTCGCCTCGTCGGCCCCCGCTCCGCTCCTCCTGTGGAAGCAGGTTCTTGCGCGCCGGTAAGGGAGAAAAGACACGAATGCCCTGTGACTCGAGCGCGGAGAAGACCTTGAGATTCCGATAGGCCCCGTCCACCAACCAGGCTTCGGGCTTGAGTCCCAGGACGCGGGCGACCCAGTGCACCATCGGGAGCAGCTGTGCTGAGTCCGCCCCTTCATCGGTGACACGACCGGCCAATGCCAACCTGCTCTCGACGTCCGAGACCGCCTGCGCGTTGTAGGCGGGACGGAAGCCGCCGTCTGGCATGCGCATCACCTGGGCCTGTGGGTCGGTGAGAGAGGCTCGGGGTTCGCCATGAGCGACCCCCTTCGCACGTTTCTTACGCCGTGCTGCTGCCGGCAATGCAGCGAGCGCGAGTGCCGCCCGGGCCTGTAAATCGGCCCGAGCGCGTTCCCGTGCTGCACGTGCCTTGGTGCTCGCGCCCTGCCGGCACGGGCCGGCGGCAGCCGCCTCCGCTGCCCGCTTCCGCAGGGTGGCCTTGCGGTGGAAAGAGGCAGCCCCTGCGGAGGCACGCACACGCGTGCCGTCCTGCGCAAGTCGCCGTGGCCGGTGTACGGCGCCGCGGCTGCACAGGTCATCCAGCAGCTTGCCCAGCAACGCCCGGAAGGCAGGGCCTGAATGCGTCATGAAGGAAGACAGCGTATGCGCCGACACGCTGACGCCGCCGCACAACCACCAATACGCAACGTCCGTACGCAGCCTGGCCGCAATGGCGTGAGCACTGGAGAGGCCCTCCATCTGCCCATACACCCACAGCGCCAGCAACAGCCGAGGGTCCACCGCCGAACGACCCGCGTGATGTGGACGCGAACGGATGGCGCGCTCGAAGTCCGACATGTCCAGCGCTTCGACAGTCGCCCAGACGGCGCGCACCGGATGACCTGGGTCAACCAACTGCTCGTAGGTCCGCGCCGCCAGCACCTGCGTCCGTTTCGGCCGGAGCACGCGCACTCGCGACCGTCTGCGCCCCGCCATGGCGACTCATGCTCGCACAGCAGCGCTTATGCATCCCCTGGACGCATCAGAAGCGTTAAATTTTTCTCACCCCCTCAGGGATCTCCCTCAAAGACAGGCGCACCCTGCCCGCATAGTCTGGCGCACCCCCATGACGTGTCCCCCGCACCCTCCGGACGGGCACGTCGACGAAAGGCTGCCGAAGATGCGAGGCATTGGCCCCAAGCTGAACCAGACGAAGTTCAAGGTCGGCAACAACTCCACGAAGGTGGGCGAGCAGGTGAAGTACGGCCCCACCGCGGACCTGAGCGCGAAGCAGCAGCAGAAGCTCACCGACCACTACGGCGAGCACGGCACGGTGAAGACGCCGCAGAACTCCCTGAACCGCCTGACCCAGTACAGCGATTCACACACCACGTACACGAAGGCGGCGACGGCCTCCGGGCGTCCGCTGACGGAGCAGGAGGCGCTGGTCGCGGGGAGCGCGAAGAACAAGGCGCCTGCCTCCAGCATCAACCACGTCATCGCCTCCGGCACCGGCCAGAACGTCCTCAACCACGAGACGCTCCAGTTCCAGCAGGGCGTGAAGAACACGAACGCGGGCGCCCAGAAGCTGAGCACGGCCACCACGGACGCGGAGAAAGCCGCGGCCCAGCAGCAGATGAGGAAGGGCCTGGCGCAGCAGGCCGCGGGCGTGGGCCGCATGCAGGGCTACTCGCGCGCCACGCTCGCGGAACGCCAGGGCGAGCTGACCCCGGCGCAGGTGCAGGCGAAGCGCGACGGCGCGCTCCAGAACACCCTCACCGCGATGCAGGGGCCTGATCAGGCCACGCGCTTCGGCGCGTACAAGGACGTGCTGAAGGACACCTTCGACGCGCCGGGCAACCTGCGCCTGGGCAACCGGACGCAGAACACGAAGATCAGCACCGGCTTCGACACGCCGCTGGACGCGAACGGCAAGCCCACGGAGCGCGCCGAGCGCCTCTTCCACGCGCACCAGACCTTCGGCCCGGACCGGCTGCTCACCGAGGACCGCCTCTTCACGAAGGACGACAAGGGCGAGGCCATGTCCAGCAGCAAGGAGACGGCGAAGACCGGCGACAAGCGCAAGGCGGACGCCGCAGACACCGATGCGGCTCCGTCCTCGTCGAAGCGGCGCAAGAAGCTCTAGCGCCTGCGGCCCGGCACCTGAGCGCCCGCTCGCCCGGCCGCTCAGGTAAGGGTCGGGTAGCAGAGGACCGTGTGTGTCCTTGTCTCTGTCGGAAGGGCAACCAGATTTCTGGCAGCCGACTTGAACCCACCCGACACACACGGAGATTTCCCATGAAGCTCCCTCTGTTCGCGGCGATCGCCGCCCTGTCGCTGTACGGTTGCGCCAGCCACAACGCCAACACCCGCGAGGCCTCGTCACCGGAGGCAGGCGCCATCGGCGGCTCCGGCAGCGCCGGCAGCACCACGGACACCAGCGGGAGCATCGACTCCTCGTCCACGGACTCCTCCAACCAGGAGCTGCCCGGTGAGACCGGCAACGTCAGCGACCTGGAGAAGCGCGACCGCATGAACGCGCCCACCGTCTACGAGGGCGAGGCCACCGGTGGCTCCGGCGCGCCCGACGAGGCCGTGAAGACCGGGGACGGCCAGAAGTGGGACGTCCAGCAGAACACGCCCACCGAGCTGGGCGACACCCAGTCCCCCTCCGGCGCGGTGAACCAGAACCGCGATCCCAATGAGAAGGGCAACCTGGGCACCGAGGGCAACCTCGGCGGCACCGGCGGCTCCGGATCCACCAGCACCGAGGGCAAGAGCGACGTGAGCGACGTGAGCGACGAGGCCGGGTCCGGCGCGCTCAACAGCGACGTGGACGCCCCGAGCACGGACACCTCCAAGGTGGAGACGGACGCCACGCCGGATCCCACGAACTAGTCATCGCGCCCCACGCGAGGGCGGATACCCGGGAAAGCCCGCTCGCGGGCCGTCCCGGGTATTCGTCTGTCCAGCCCGCGCCGCGCCAACTAGAGTGAGCACCAATGACTGGTGCTCCCTTCGTGGCCCTCATCGCCCTGCTTCACTCCCAGTCCTCCACCATCGAGGAGGTCCCCAATGATCCGCAGCAGGAGTCGTACTCCGCGCCGGAATCCTCAGGGGGCTCGGAAGACTCGGGAGGCATCGGGTTCCGGGCGCTCCTGGAGGTGGGGCCGCTGAGCTTCCCGTCCGGGACGCGGGGCGGGAAGCAGGACCTGTTCGGCTACGCGTACCCGTCCCTGGGCGTGGATGGCGGCGAGGACTTCGCCTTCATGCTGGGCGCGCCGCTGCGCTTCCGGCTCTTGGACAGCGAGCCGAAGCAGAAGGACGGCGACTACGGCGCGTGGCTGCGGCGCGAGGACTGGGACGAGCGCAGTGACTACGGCCAGGTGGTGCGCCTGCTGCGCATTGGCGACGAGTCCGGCCGCTTCGGGCTGCGCGTGCAGCCGTTCCTGGAGGAGTCGCTGGGGCGCGGCTACCTGGTGAACCGCTACGACAACCAGCTCAACCCGAACTACCACCCGGCGGGCGGCACGCTGTCGTTCACTGCGGGGCCCGCGCGCGTGCAGCTGCTGGCCAGCGACGTGCTCGCCGCGCGCGTGTTCTCCGGCGAGCTGCTGCTGGACATCGGCCGCATCGCCAGCGACAGCGAGGGGAACTTCGACCGCTACCTGGTGCGCGCCTCGGCGGCGCACGACTTCGGCGAAGCGGGCGGGGTGACGCCGGAGGCCACGGTGGCGTCGGTGGGCGGCGAGTTCGCCATGTACAAGGGTGAGCGGCTGCGTTCGTGGGCCCTGGTCGCCGGCGGCGCGCGGCTCAACGAGGGCGCGCAGGACGTGGGCGCCCTCATTGGCGTCGCGTTCGAGGGCAACTTCAAGGGCACGCAGATCAGCGTCACCGCGCAGGGGCGCCGGCAGGGCGGTGGCTTCCGCTTCGGCTACTTCGGCGCGGGCTACGAGCTGTCGCGCTTCTCCGCCGTGGGCCTCTCCGAGGAGCCCCAGTCCGACCAGCGCGTGCCCAAGGACTTCTCCGGCTACCTGGAGGTGTCCGTGGCGCGAGGCGACGGACCGGACTCCCCGGAGGTGGTGGCCAGCGGCGCCGTGGAGTACTCCGCCTTCGGCCGCGCGGACGGCGACCTGTCCCTGAGCTTCAGCACGCCGGGCGGCGAGTCGCGAGGCATCGCGCGCGTAATCGTGGTGGGCCTGGGTGACAAGCCCCGCTACTCGGTGGCCGCGGAGTTCCGCCAGCGCGTGCTGCCCGCCATGTACGTCTGGGGCGCGGGCTCCACCCAGACCTTCCCGCAGCCGGACGGCACGCTGGTGCAAGGCGTGAGCGTCGGCGCGGGCGTGGGCGTGGACTTCGCCCGCCGCTAGTTCCCCACCGTCCCGCCCTCTTCCTGGACGGGGGCACACGGCAGGATGGCGCTGTGCCGCCGGGCGGTCTCGCACGACTTGCCCACGAGCAGGCGCGACAAGAGGCGCACGCCGGAGGCGAAGAGGCCGTCGTCGCCCTTGTGCAGGGCCTCGAAGAGGGACTCGTCCAGCACCGACTCCTCCGGGTCGATGAGGAACTCCTCCGGCTCCAGCGGCTTGAAGAGCGGGTTCTGGTCGAACACCGTCTCCAGCGGGTGAGGACGCAGCCGGTGCTGTCCCGCGAGGGCCAGCCCGTCCAACGTCTCCACCATGTGGTTCGCGTCCACCAGCGGGCGCAGCGCGGCCACGCCGGCCAGGCCCACGTGCTCCGCCATCAGCGACACGCGCACGCGGCGGATGGCGCGCGACACGGCGTCGCCGGGGCTTTCCGCCTCCCAGCTCAGGTTGAGCTCCGAATCCAACCCCAGGCTGCGGTTGGTCGTGTTCGCGGAGCCGATGGTCATGAAGGTGTCATCCACGATGAGCACCTTCGAGTGGATGTACGTGAAGACGTCCGAGCCGTCCTCGTCCTTCGCCGCCGAGCCGTACACCGCGAAGCCGTGGCCCGTCTCGGAGGCCACCTCGCGCAGCGCGCGCAGCAGGCGCACCTGGGCCACGCCCATGGCGATCTGCTCGCGCAGCGCCTCCGGCTGACGGGGCAGCACCAGCATCACCTGGAGCCGGGGCCGTCCAGCCGCGCGCATGCGCTTGACGAGCGCGTCGTAGATGGCGCGTGAAGAGAAGTACTGGTTCTCGATGTAGATGAAGCGCTCGGCCGCGGCGATGGCGTCCACGTACAGCGCGCGGATCTCCTGCACCTCCGCTTGCGGAGGCAGGAGGGTCTTGCCGAAGGTGCGGCTGATGGCCACCGGGCCCGGAGGCGCGGGCATCGTCGCTTCGAAAGTCAGGTCGTCGCGGTTCACGGGCTCCAGGTGGAGCTCGCCTCCGCCCGAGTGCGCCCAGCGCGCCTCGAACAGCTCCGCGAGCGGCTTCACCGCGGGGCCTGTCAGCACCGTCTGCACGTCGTGGTAGGGCCCGTGCGGGTCGCGGCCGGAGTCGCAGCGCATCTTCGAGCGCGCGGGGTGGTCCCGGTCGTCCCAGCGACAGTCACACACGTCCATGCCGCCGGTGAACGCCATCACGCCGTCCACGACGACGAGCTTCTGGTGATGAGCGCCGTAGAGCGGACTGGAGGAATCGAAGCGGAAGCGCAGCCGCTCGTTCGTCGTCCAGTTGAAGAGCAGGTTCTGCATCCACTCGCGCTCCATGGCGAGCAGCATGCTGAAGTCCCACGCGAGGATGTAGACGTGCAGCTCCGGGTTCTCCCGGCACATCTGATCCAACAGTGGCAGCAGCCGGACTTCTCCTCCCTTGGCCTCCTCCAGGTCCTCACCGCGCAGCAACGTCACGTCGCTGTCGAACTGCCAACCGGTGATGACGATGGAGCGGCGGGCCTTCCGGATGGCCCGATACAGCTCCCGGTAGTAGTCCCGGGCGTCCACCAGCACGCCCGCGTCATGCGTTTCCGTCCGCGTCCAGCAGTTGCGTCCGGGGATGAGAATGGGTTTCACGTCGGTCACCTGGCCCTGGAGTGGATCCCTGTTGTCGTCCGCGCCCGGCCGGCGGAAGCATCACCCCACGAACACAATGTGCTTCCCGGTCGCCAGCGTCATGTCCGTGGAGGAAACCACCCTGGCCACCTTGCGAGCCTCGCCACCCACGGTGTCGAAGGCCGCGGCGATCAGGTCACCGAGCGTCACCTGCACGCGCTTCGCCTGCTTGCCAGCGTTGGACACGGCCTTGACCGTCTTCGCCTTCACCTGACGGGCCTTGCGCTGGATGGTCTGCTTCTGGGTCTTGGTCGCCATGGTCTTCGTTCTCCGAGGATGAAGTGTCTGCGTGATGTGCCGTACCGCCCCGTACCGCCCGTCCTGCCGTGCTGCCCCTGCCCCGTCCCGCCCGTACTGCCCCGTGCTGCCCCGACCCGCCCTGCCCCGTACCGCCGTGCTGCCCCGCCGCCCTGCCCGCCCGTACCGCCCCGACCCGCCCTGCCCCGTACCGCCCCGTCCTGCCTTGCTGCCCCGACCCGCCCTGCCCCGTACCGCCCCGTGCTGCCCCGACCCGCCCTGCCCCGTACCGCCCCGTGCTGCCCCGTCCTGCCCCGCCGCCCTGCCCGCCCACCGTCCCGCCCGTCCTGCCCTCAGACCCAAGAGCAACTGCCGTGCCGTCGCCCAACCCGGCGTTTTCCGAGGGAACAAAGCCTGAGAACCCCCTGTCGCCCCGGGCAGGACTGTCTTTCTTTCAGCCCGGCTCCAGGTAGTTCCGCCCTCTTTCCTGCCCTCCGGTGCCATGCACACCCCGGCGCACGTCAGGCGTGGGACGGAGCTGTCCGACGCTGGGACAGCACACCGTCCACGCAGGGGTGGATGTGCGAGGACCTGGGAAGATTCAGGGACGGGGAACCCTGACGCGGGGCCGCCCGGGGAGGAGGGGGCCATCCAGGCGTCAGGGTGGGGATTCCGCGGACGGCGCCTGCCTCAAGGGCGGCGCGCATCCGTCACGACTCACACGGCTACTTCGACGGCGGCACCAGGACGAGGATGAGCTCGCCACCCACGTGCTTGCCGGCCTTCTGGTACACGGCGCCCTGGCGGCCCAGCTCCACCTCCACGGAGGACTGGTTCGGGATGATGACGCGCAGCGTGGCGCTGCCGTCCTTCATGCCCAGCAGCTGGAGCGACGCGTTCGTCCCGTTGGGGAGCTTCACTTCCGTGGGCTTCTGGGCGCCCACCTCCACGGTGTCCAGCGACATGCGCTTGAAGGAGGTGAAGCTGAAGTTCTGCTTCTGGAACGCCTCCTTCATCTTGGAGAGCTCCGGGGGCTCCACCGCGGTGCCCTTGTTGGAGGCCAGCACCACCTCCACCTGCACCTTCACCTTCTGCTCCTGGGCGGAGGCGACCGCCGGCCCCATCACCAGGCCCACGGCGAACAGCAGTGCCAGCACCGCCCACGTCGGCTTCGTCATAGCGCTCCTCCGGTGGGCCGGGGCGGGACGGACGGAGCCGGCGTCGGCTGTCCTTCCTGGCCATCCGGCGTCACGCTCGAATCCTGGGACTCCACCGCGCCCGGCTTCTTCTCCTTCACGGGCTCCGGGGCCTGCTCCTGCTCGTCCACCATCCAGATGATGGAGCCGCCGCCTTCGGTCTCCATCACCACCGGGGCCACGCGGGCGCCCTGGTAGGACTGGATGGACTTCACCGTCATGCGCTCGGCGGCGTAGCCCTCCGGCGCGTTGTCGCGCAGCACCAGCGGCAGCGCCACCAGCATCACCACCGCGGCGGTGGCCAGCGACGAAATCATCGCGGTGCGCTGGTAGAGGAACATCTCCGACAGGGCCAGCCGCATCCGCTCGATGAGGGGCGGCTTCTCCGGCGTCACCCGGGCCATGACCTTCTGGGCGAAGTCCTTGAAGTCGACGTCGTCCACCGCCATGTCCAGGCCGACCCGGAGCAACCCGGACTCAGCGCGCAGGTCCGCCGCGCGGCCCGTGCAATCCCGGCAGGCGGCCAGGTGCCGCTCCACGTTGACGCGCTCCCCGGGAGCGAGTTCACCGTCGATGTAGGGAGACAGGAGCGGTACGAAACGCTCACACGCGGGATTTCCGGCCATACTCTTCACCCTGCGGGCTGGTGGGAATTCGTCGGTGGGGACGCGACGGGCCCCTCGGATATTCGAGGAGGCCTTTCTGGCGTCCTCATTCGTTGCCCACCCCGCTCTTGGCTTCGTCCAGCTCCAGATAATCCCCCAGGATTTTCTGCACCTTGGCGCGCGCGTGGAAGAGCCGGCTCATCACCGTGCCCTTGGGGATGTCCAGCGTGCGGGCCAGGTCCTCGTAGGACATTCCCTCGATTTCGCGCAGCAGGAGGATGGCGCGGTGCTTCTCCGGCACCGTGGCCAGCGCTTCCTGGATCTTCTCCGCCAGCTCCTTGCGCAGGGCGCTCTTCTGGGGATTGGTCCCCAGGCGGCTGCCGAGCGCGCCGATGCGGGCCTCGGAGAGGTCCACGTCCTGCGTCTCGTCGAACTCCACGGGCTCGCCGCCGCCGCGGCGCTTGCGCAGCACGTCGATGCAGATGTTGGACGTGATGCGGTAGAGCCACGTGTAGAAGGACGCGTCGCCCTTGAAGTGGTCCAGGTACTTGTAGACCTTGACGAACGCCTCCTGGGAGACGTCCATCGCCTCCTCCTTGTCCTTCAGCATTCCGAGCGCGACGGCATACACCTTGCGCTGGTAACGCTCGACGAGGAGCTTGAAGGCGCGCTGGTCCCCGCTGCGGACGCGCTTGACGAGTGTGAGGTCGTCGGTGGCCAAGTGCGCGGCACCGTAGCACAGGCCGCGCCAAGCCCAAGGCTTTCGACGCGCCCCGTCGCTCCTAGAGGGAGCTGACGAGCGCGACGGCCGCCAGGGCCAGGCCCACCATGGCCAGCACCGCTCCGAAGACCATGCGGTCCCACTGGGCCTGGGAGACGGAGGAGTCCTCCGTGTCCTCTCCGGCCCGGAAGGCGTGGAGCACGTTCCAGAACATGCGGCCGCCCAGCCGGCGGTCCGAGCCATGGCGGTCCCGGGGGTCGTCGTTCTGGAGGGGGCGCCCCTGGGCGTCCCGGCGCACGAAGGGGCCGGGCAGGGGCTGGTAGAGGCCGGGGGTGAGCGGGGCGGCCTGCTCGGAGTGGCGCACGTCGGGCGGGGGCTCCAGCCGGACGGCGTCCGCGCGCTCGCGGGCCTCCTGCGGCGTGGGCGCGTCCATCACCCACTTCCCGGCCTCCACGCCGCTCTGCCCGGTGTGGGCGTCCTGGAGGCCGGCGAAGCCCTGGTCCTTGAGGGCCTGCTCGAAGGCGGCCTTGCCCTCTGGAGCGGGCGGGTGCTGCGCGGCGGCCTCCGCGTAGGCGGCGAAGAAGGCCCACAGGCGGGCCACCCGGTCCGACGAGGGCAGCGACGAGGGCCGCACCTGCGCGGCCAGCAGCGCCCCGTCCGACGCGAAGCGCTTGCCCACCGCCAGGTGGCTCTCCAGGTCGTTCAAGTCGGAGGGGATGAGCGCCTCCACGTCCAGCACCGGCCCGCGCGCCTCGCCCGCGCCCAGGTAGGGGCTGGCGGTGGTGGGGGCGGAGCCGGGCGTGCGGAAGCCGTCGTTGCCCTTGCGCCGGGGCCCCTGCGGGGTCGTCGTGCCGGAGGACTCGAAGCCCGTGCCGGCGTCCGCGCGGGGCGCGCGTGTCGTCCCGCCGCCCCTGTCGGTGCGCGGGGGCAGCGGGCCCCGGTTGGGAACGCCCACGCGGGCCGAGCGCGCGCCTACATCCCGCGACGTGCCGTCCGCGTCGCCGCCCTCCGGGGCGTCACCGGTCTCCAGGCCTTCGTCGCCGGGGAGGCCGTGCTCGCCGCCGGTCTCCAGCCCCTCGCCGCCGGGGAGCCCTTCCGCGCCGGGTTCTCCTCCCGGCTCCAGACGCGCGCCGCCGTCGGCCTCCGGCGGAAGCCCCACGGGCGGGGCCCCGATGCGGGTGCGGTCACCGGGCGAGGTGGTGGGGGTGGAGGTCTCCATCCCGTCATCGCGGAAGGGAGACGCCGGCGACGGGGTCGAGGGCCCCGAGGGCCTGCCGCCAGAGCGGGGCCCACCAGAGCCTTGAGGACCTCCTGTGCGGGGGCCGCGGATGTCGCCGACGTTTCCCATCACGGAGGATTCTCTCACAACGAGAACCCCGAGTTGCATGGGGGGCTACTCGCCCTCGTGCTCCACCTCCACGGGGGTCGTCATCCCGTTGGCATCCAGACGGACGCGGTACACGGCGTTGAGGCCGTCCCCGTCCGTGTCCGCGCGGGCGAAGCAGGACACCTCCGGTTCACCCACGGGGCTCTCCTCCACCCGCACCTCGTACTGGAGGTGAACGGCGGGGCCTGGGTCGAAGCCGATGCGGCGGAAGTCCTCGTGGTCCTTCGGGAAGGGCACGGCCTCGCCCCGCTGGGGCACGGGGGCGGGAGCGGGCGCGATGGACACGTAGTCGCCGTGCTCGTCGCGGAAGCCCTGCACCGCGTCGCACAGGGCCAGCACCTGGACGCGGGCCTCGGTGGCCACCTGCTCCGGGGAAACGGCTCCGGAGCCCTTCATCGCCGACAGCCGGACGATGAACAGGGCGGTGGCGACCACCGCCGCGAAGACGGTGACGGCGATGCCCGTGCGCACCGCCGTGTTGCGCGGGCGCGCGGGGCCGGGCTCTCCAGGCGACCCAGGCTCCGGAGCCGGGGACATCAGGCCCACTCCCGGGGATTGCGCAGCACCTCCACCAGCCGGGCCTCGGGCGTGCCGGGCTCCGGGTGGTAGTCGTAGCGCCAGCGCACGCGCGGCGGCAGCGACATGAGGATGGACTCCGTGCGCCCCTGCGTCTCCAGGCCGAAGATGGTGCCCCGGTCGTAGACGAGGTTGAACTCCACGTAGCGGCCCCGGCGCACCTCCTGCCAGTAGCGCTGCGCCTCCGTCACCGGCGTGTCCTTGTGCTTCCGCGCGATGGGCAGGTACGCGGGGATGAAGCTGTTGCCGCACGCCTGCACGAAGGCGAACTCGCGCTCCAGGTCACCGCCCATGTTCTCGAAGAAGAGGCCGCCCACGCCGCGCGCCTCGCCCCGGTGGCGCAGGTGGAAGTACGAATCGCACGCGGCCTTGAAGCGCGGGTAGTACGTGGGGTCGTGCGCGTCGCACGCGGCCTTGTGCGTGCGGTGGAAGTGCGCCGCGTCCGCTTCGTCCAGGTAGTACGGCGTCAGGTCCGCGCCGCCACCGAACCACGCGCGCCCGCCCTGATGGATGAAGCGGTAGTTGGCGTGCACCGTGGGCACATGCGGGCTCTTCGGGTGCAGCACCAGCGACAGTCCGCCGGCCCAGAAGGTGCGTCCCTCGCCCTGGAGCTTCCTGGCGAAGGCCTCTTCCAGCTCGCCGTGGACGATGGAGATGTTGACGCCCGCCTTCTCCAGGACGGCGCCATCCTCCAGCACGCGGCTGCGGCCGCCACCGCCGCCGGGGCGGCTCCACGCGTCCTCGCGGAAGCGGCCCTGGCCATCCAGTTGCTCCAGCGCTCCGCAGATGTCGTCCTGGAGCTTCTGGATGAAGGCGGCCATGCGCCCCTTCAAACCCTCCACATCCACCGTCGCCGTCATGCCCGTTGTCTCCCTGTTTCGGGTTGAACGGGCGGACACACTACTAGGGGCCCTGGGCGGACGGGGCCTCGAAGTCCACGGGAGGCGTGGACGGCGCCAGGTTGCCCGCCGCATCGAAGGCCTCGATGCGCGCGCGATAGCTGCGCCCGTCCTCCAGGGAGAACGCCCCACCGCAGGCCTCATGGCCCAGATAAGCCGTATTGCCTTGCACGGGCAGCAGGTACTGCTGGGGAGAGAGGCCCAGCCGGCGCGGCGACAGCTTCACCACCAGGAAGGCGGGGCTCTCCTCGCGCAGCGCGAGGTTGAGCTTCACGAAGCGCGCGATGCCCTGGGGCGAGCGGCGCACGAAGCCTTCCGAGACAGCGGGGCGCTTCACCCACTTGGGGGCCTTGGCGTCCGGTCCCTTGCCGCTCAGCCATGACGGCTGCGCGCCCACCTGACCGTTGAGGAGGGCGATGTTGGGGAGCACCTCCTGCAGGTTCAGGAAGTAGCGCTTGTCCGGCTTCATCGGCTCCGCCAGCTTGAGGATGACGGTGGCGCGGCCCAGGGAGCTCTCCCAGCCCTTGGTGACCTTGAGCTTCACCTCGTGGTCGGTGGAGACCAGCTTCAGCGGCTTGCCCACCAGTCCCAGCACCGGCGACTTCGCGGTGCCCACGCCCTCCAGCAGGATGCGCATGTTGGTGGGGACGATGCCGCCGGGGGCGGGATACAGCTGCACTCCGTCCCCGGTGCACTGGGCGGAGGCGTTGGCGGCGGACAGCAGGGCAGCGGCGAACACGAGGGCTCGGAACACGATGCCGCGCAGTGTGCGCCGGGAATGGCCGGGAGGGAAAGTCCCGGCGGACCCGGCCCTTCAGTGCCGGGGGCCTTCGTCCTCGTCCAGGGGGATGGTGCCGAAGCGCGCCTCGTAGCGCTGCACGTTTTCCTGGAGCGCCTTCAGGAGCCGCTTGGCGTGGCGCGGGCCGGTGATGATGCGCGAGCGCACGCGGGCCAGGGGCTGCTGAGGTTGGACATAGAGGAAGTCCAACACGAACTCCGAGTCCGTGTGATTCACCAGGACCAGGTTGCTGTACTGGCCATTGGACACCTCTTCGCTCATCTGCACCTGGAGCTGCATTTCAGGGGGCTTCGTCGGAGTGTCGGCCATGAGTCAGGCGGCATAGCGCCTGGGGCCCGCCGTGGCCAGTGTCCTCCCTGTGAGCACGCGCTGGCGGGACATCGACGGGGAGTCCACCGCGCCCTTCGCCCTGGGGCGGGGACCTGACGCCTGCCTGCTGCTGCATGGCTTCACCGGCAGCCCGTGGGAGGTGCGTCCCCTGGGCGAGGCCCTGGCGGCGCGAGGGATGCGCGTGGTGGCGCCCAGGCTTCCGGGCCATGGCACCACGCCGGAGGCGATGCTGGACGTGGACTTCCGCGACTGGCAGGCCTGCGCGGACGAGGCGCTGGCGTCGCTCTCCGGACACCGCCGCGTGTTCGTCGCCGGACTGTCCATGGGCGCGCTGTTGGCGCTGCGGCTGGCCGCGCATCAACCGGAAGCGGTGCACGCGCTCGCGCTGGTGGCGCCCGCGGTGCGCTTCCGGGGCGCGCGCATGGCGCTGGTGCGCCAGCTGTGCAGAACGCCGCTGCTCGAATGGACCACGCCGTGGGTGGACAAGGGCGGCACGGACATCTCCGACCCGGCCACGCTGGCGCAGGCGCCGGTGCTGCCCGCGTTCCCGGTGGCCCGGCTGCGCGACCTGTGCAGGCTGCAGGACCTGGCGCTGGCGGACGCGCCCCGGGTGCGCTGCCCGGTGCTGGTGGCCACCGCGGAGCAGGACCACGTGGTGGATCCGGAGGGCGGACGCTGGCTCGCGCGGCGGATGAAGGCGTGTCCCGAGGTGCGGCACGTGGCCTATCGGGAGGGCTTCCACATCATCCCGCGCGACGTGTGCGGGGCGCGGCTCGCCCGGGAGGTGGGGGACTTCCTCCAGCCGTGGCGCGCGGAGGAGGACGTCAGGAGCCCGGCGGATTGGGCGGAGGGGCAAGACGCGCCACCGCCGTGAGCAATTCCACCGCGTCGAGCGGCTTGGTGACGAAGGCACTGAAGCCCGCGCGCAGGGCGCGGTCGCGGTCCTCACGGCGCGCGGCGGCGGTGACGGCGAGCGCGGGCACGCCACCTCCGGACTCCCAGGGCAGCGCGCGCAGCCGGTACAGGAGCGAATAGCCGTCCTCGCCGGCCAGCGTCACGTCCGTCACCAGCACCGTGGGCGGGGAGCGGCGCACTTCATCCATGGCGTCGGTGACGTTGGTGGCGGTGAGCACGTGCGCGCCCACGCGGGTGAGCAACACGGACATCCACTCGCGCGCGTCCGGCTGGCCATCCACCACCAGCACGCGCTGGCCCTCCAGCTCCGGGAAGCGCGGCAGCGTCAGGCCCTCCACGGGGCGCGGCACGCGCGAGGAGCCCGGGGCCGTGCCCACGCGCGTGCGGGGCAGCACGACGGTGAACGTGGCGCCCTTCCCCAGCCCGTCGCTGACGGCCGTCACGGTGCCGCCGTGCAGCTCCACCAGGTGCCGCACGATGGACAGGCCCAGGCCCAGGCCTCCGTGCTGGCGGCTCACGCCGGTGTCCGCCTGCTGGAAGCGCTGGAAGAGGAAGGGCAGGAAGTCCGCGGGGATGCCCTCGCCGTCGTCGCGCACCACCAGCTCCGCGCCCTCGTCGCGCGTGCGCGCGGACACCGTCACGTGGCCGCCGGGCGGGGTGAACTTGATGGCGTTGGAGAGCAGGTTCCACACCACCTGCTGCAAGCGGTCCGGGTCCCCGAACAGCGGCACGCCGTCCGCGTCCACGGAGACATCGAGCGTCAGCTCGCGCGCGAGCGCCGTGGGCCTGACGGCATCCAGCGCCGCCTCCACCACGTGGCCCAGCTCCAGCGGCACCGGCTCCAGGCGCAGGCGGCCGTTGGCGATGCGGCTGATGTCGAGCAGGTCCTCGATGAGCTGTCGTTGCGCGCGGGCGTTGCGCTCGATGGCCTCCACCGCGCGCTGGCGCTTGTCTTCACCCAGCAGGCCCTGCCGCAGCATCTGCGACCAGCCGAGGATGGACGTGAGCGGCGTGCGCAGCTCATGGGACACCGTGGCGAGGAACGCGTCCTTGGCGCGGCTGGCGGCCTCCGCGACGCTCCGGGCCGCGCGCTCCTCGTCGTACAGGCGCGCGCGGTCCAACGCCTGCGCGCACAGGCGGCCCACCGTCAGCAGGAAGGCACGCTCCGGCGCGTCGAAGTCGCGCGCGTCGCCGAAGCCCAGGCCCAGCGCGCCGCACACGCGCCCACCGCTCACCAGCGGCACGGACGCCCACGCCGCCAGGGTCCGCTCGCGGGATAACTGCGCGAGCCTCGGGTAGCGCGCCATGCACTCCGTCCACGAGCCCAGCGCGCAGGGCTCGCGGGTGCGCGTCACGTCCGTGAGGGGACAGGTCGCGGAGACCTCGAAGCGCTGCCAGCCCTCCAGCTCACCGGGAGCGAAGCCATGCGCGGCGGCGCGCTCGAAGACGTCCAGGGCCGCTCCCGCGGGCACCACCACCAGGCCGGTGACGGCCCCCATGGCGAGGGCGCCTTCGCGCGCGGCCACCTCCACCACCTGCGCGGGGGTGAGCGCTTCGGAGAGCGCGGCGGTCATCGCCTGGAGGCGCTCGGTGCGCCAGGCCGCGGTGGTCCACGCGGCGCGGCGGGTGCGCACGAGCTCCGTCACGTCCACCGCGAAGGCGAGCACGCCTTCCACCTTCCCCTGTGCGTCGCGTCGCGGCAGCAGGGACAGGTTGAAGAAGAGGTCCTCGTCGGCGGTGCGCGCGCGGGCGGAGGCCTCGCGCAGGTGCAGGGCTTCTCCGGTGGCGAAGACGCGGTCCCAGGCCTCGTGCCAGCCGGGACCTCCCAGTTGGGGGCAGGCCTCGCGCAGCGGGATGCCCACCTGGCCATGCGTGTCGAGCAGCGGCAGGCGCGTGGAGGTGCTGAACTCGATGTGGTGAACGGGGCCGCGGTAGAGGCCGAAGAAGGCAGGGAGCTGCTGAAGCAGCTCATGCAGCGGCGGGGGCACACTGCCGGACGCCGCGCCCCACCCGGCCTGGGCTTCATTCATGTGTGGCCCCCCCTACCCCGCGGAAGGCAAGGCTTCCGGCGAGAAGAGGCGGACATCAAACACCGGGACGTGTCGGCACGCACGAAAAGCAACCCGGACAACCTGCCAGGTGTCATGGGCTGAGCGCTCCCTGGCGCTGCTGGCGTCCAGTAGCGGGCATCCCTCCCGGTTGGGCGGGGAAACGCTCCCGGATGCCGGGCATCGGCTATGTCGGATGCCCGGCATGCCTTCCTCTCCTTCTGATTCGCGGCCCCTCGTCGAACTGCGCGCCGTCACCAAGTCCTACGCGGAAGGCGATTCCGTGCGCGAGGTGCTCTCCGGCACGTCGCTCGCCCTGCACCGGGGCGAGTTCGTGGTGCTGCTGGGCCGCAGCGGCTCCGGCAAGTCCACGCTGCTCAACCTCATCAGCGGCATCGACCAGGCGACGCACGGCGAAATCCTGGTGGAGGGCCGCGACCTGGGGCGCATGCCGGAGCGGGACCGCACGCTGCTGCGCCGCGAGCGCATCGGCTTCATCTTCCAGGCGTTCAACCTGCTGCCCACGCTGACGGTGGAGGAGAACGTGCGGCTGCCGCTGGAGCTGCTCGGCCGCTCGAGCGCCGAGGCCAGCGCGCGGGCGCGGGAGCTGCTGGAACGCGTGGGCTTGGGAGCGCGCGCGAACAGCTTCCCGGACCGGCTCTCCGGAGGAGAACAGCAGCGCGTGGCGGTGGCGCGAGCCCTGGCCCACGCCCCGCCGCTGCTGCTGGCGGACGAGCCCACGGGCAACCTGGACGAGGAGACGGGCGGACAGGTGTTGGACCTGCTGGAAGGGCTCACCCGGCAGGGCCATGCGTGCGCGCTCATCGTCACGCACGAACCCGCGATGGCGGAGCGCGCGGACCGCGTACTGACGATGGAGAACGGACGCCTGGTGGAGCGCCCCGGCGGCGCGCGCGGCAGGGGGACGCCATGAGGGCACTGCTCGCGCGCTCCAGCCTGCGGCACCTGGGCGGGCACCCGTGGCTCACGGCGCTGTCGCTCCTGGGCATCGCGATGGGCGTGGCGGTGGTGGTGTCCATCGACCTGGCGAGCGGCAGCGCGCTGCGCGCCTTCGAGCAGTCCACGGACGTCGTCGCGGGCCGCGCCACGCATCAGCTCACCGGCGGCACGTCCGGCCTGCCGGAGGGTGTCTACACGGCGCTGAAGCTGCGGCCGGACTCACCGGACGCTGCGCCCGTGGTGCAGGGCTTCGTGCAGGTGGAGGGCGGCAACCACCGCACGCTCACGCTGCTGGGATTGGATCCGTTCGCGGAGGCCCCCTTCCGGGACTTCTCCACGGGCGGCGCGGTGGGGGACGTGAGCGCGTTGCTCACGCGGCCCGGCACGGTGGTGATGGGCGCGAAGACGGCGCGGAGCCTGGGCGTGAAGGCCGGGGACACGCTGCCGGTGACGGTGACGGGGCTTCGGCGGGAGCTGCGCGTGTCGGCCCTGCTGACGCCTTCGCAGGAGACGACGGAGCGCGCGCTGGAGTCGCTGCTCATCGCGGACATCTCCACCGCGCAGGAGGTGCTGGGCCTGGAGGGCCGGCTGACGCGCGTGGACCTGCGCTTGAAGGGCGGAGAGGCGCAGGCCGCGGCGCTCAAGGCCACGCTGCCGCCGGGCGCGGAGCTGGTCCAGACGTCCGGGCGCGCGGGCACGGTGGAGCAGATGACGCGGGCGTTCCGCACCAACCTCACCGCGCTGTCGCTGCTGGCGCTCGTGGTGGGGATGTTCCTCATCTACAACACGATGACGTTCTCCGTGGTGCAGCGGCGCGGGATGCTGGGCCGGCTGCGCGCGGTGGGCGTGACGCGCGGAGAGCTGTTCGCGGTGGTGCTGGGCGAAGCCCTGCTGTTGGGCATCGTGGGCACCGCGGCGGGGCTGCTGCTGGGCATCCTGATGGCCAGCGGGCTGGTGGGCCTCATCACCCGCACCATCAACGACCTGTACTTCGTGGTGAACGTGCGGCGTCTGTCCCTGGAGCCGTTCACGCTCATCAAGGGCCTGAGCCTGGGCCTGGGCGCGACGGTGCTGGCGGCGCTGGTGCCCGCGTGGGAAGCGGCGCGAGCGGCACCGGTGACGGCGCTGCGGCGCTCGACGGTGGAGGACGTGTCACGCAACCGGGCGCCGAAGCTGGCGGTGCTGGGGCTGATCATCCTGGCCATCTCGGCGGCGGTGCTTGCGTGGCCCACGCAGGCGCTGATGCCTGCGTACACGGGGCTCTTTGGGGTGCTGCTTGGCAGTTCGCTGCTGGTGCCCTGGGTGACGGAGAAGCTGACGAAGGCGGCGGCTCGGCCGCTGGGCGCGATGTTCGGTCCACTGGGACGCATGGCGGCGCGCGGCGTGACGGCGAGCCTGTCGCGCACGGCGGTGGCGCTGGCGGCGCTGATGGTCGCGGTGGCGACGACGGTGGGCGTGGGCCTGATGGTGTCCAGCTTCCGAGGCACGGTGGCGGCGTGGCTGGAGTCCGCGTTGCAGGCGGACGTGTTCGTGTCGCCGCCGTCACTGGTGGCGCGGCGCGGAGATTCGTCGCTGGTGCCGGGGCTCGCGGAGAAGCTGCGGTCCACGCCGGGGGTCGAGGCGAGCGGCTCCATCCGGGTCATCCACGTGCGCATCAACGACGTGGACACGGACCTGCTGGCGGTGGACTTCGCGAAGGGTCACGAGCGGACGTACCGCTTCAAGGAAGGGCGCGCGGAGGACGTGTGGCGGCAGCTGGACGCGTCAACGGATGCGCTCATCGTGTCGGAGCCCTTCGCGTTCCACCGGGACGTGCACGCGGGAGACACGCTGCGCGTGGCCACCGACAAGGGGCCGCACGACTTCCGCGTGGCGGGCGTGTACTTCGACTATGGCTCGGACGTGGGGACGGTGCTGATGCCGCGTGCCACGTATGAGCACTGGTACGAGGACCGGGGCGTGTCCGGCCTGTCCCTCTTCGCCGCGCCCGGGCAGGACGTGGACGAGTTGGTGGCCCGCGTGCGCGACCGCGCGGGCGGTGAGCAGGCATTGAACGTGCGCGCGAACCGGGCGCTGCGGCAGGCGTCGATGGAGGTGTTCGACCGGACCTTCACCATCACGCAGGTGCTGCGCCTGCTGGCCATTGGTGTCGCGTTCGTGGGCGTGCTGAGCGCGCTGATGTCGCTGCAGCTGGAGCGTGCGCGCGAGTTCGCGGTGCTGCGCGCGACGGGCCTCACGCCGGGACAACTGTGGGGCATGGTGTCGTTGCAGACGGGCCTGCTGGGCTTGCTCGCGGGCTTGTTCTCCGTGCCGCTGGGATTGGCGTTGGCCTACGTGCTGGTGCACGTCATCAACCAGCGCTCGTTCGGGTGGACGTTGCAGCTGGTGGTGGCGCCCGGCGTGGTGGGCCAGGCGCTGGTGCTGGCGCTGGTGGCGGCAGCGCTCGCGGGGCTGTACCCGGCGTGGCGCATGGCGCGCGCGAACCCGGCCATGGCGCTGCGGGAGGAGTGAGGCATGGGGCGGGGACTCGTCATCGGAGTGGTGTTGGTGCTCGCCGCGCTGGGCGTGGCGGTGGGCGTGGTGCTGCGGGACACGGAGGACACCGGGCCCGCGAACACAGGCGGCATGACGGTCGCGTCCGCGATGGGTGGAGATGGCGGCACGGAGGGCTACGCGCGCGCGATGGAGCCCCGGCCCTTCCACTTCCCGGAGGACCACGGCCCCCACCCCGACTTCCGCACCGAGTGGTGGTACTGGACGGGAAATCTGGAGACGCAGGACGGACGGGCCTTCGGCTACCAGTTCACGCTGTTCCGCAGCGCGCTGTCGCCGGAGCAGCCCCAGCGCGAGTCCGGCTGGGGCACGCGGCAGGTGTTCATGGGGCACTTCACGCTGACGGACGTGAGCGCCGGGAAGTTCCACGTCACCGAGCGCTTCAGCCGCGCGGCACAGGGACTGGCGGGCGCGGACGGTGCGCCCTTCCATGTCTGGCTTCAGGACTGGGACGTGCGCAGCGAAGGCACGGGCGGCACGTGGCCCATGCACCTGCGCGCGCAGGGCGACGGGGTGACGCTGGAGCTGACGCTCGACGAGGGCAAGTCACCGGTGCTCCAGGGCGACAAGGGCTTGAGCCAGAAGGGCGCGGAGCGGGGCAACGCGTCCTACTACTACTCGATGCCGCGCATGCCTTCGCGGGGCACGGTGTCGGTGGATGGGCAGACGGTGCAGGTGAAGGGCGAGAGCTGGATGGACCGCGAGTGGAGCACCAGCGCGCTCAGCGGCGACCAGGTGGGCTGGGACTGGTTCGCGCTCCAGCTCTCCGACGGCAGCGAGCTGATGCTCTACCAACTGCGTAAGAAGGACGGCTCGAAGGACACCTTCAGCGCGGGCGCGTACGTCCCCAAGACGGGTGAGGCCGTGCACCTGACCGCCGACGACATGCGGTTGGAGCCCCGGGGCACCTGGAAGAGCCCTCGTGGCGGCGAGTACCCCGCGGGCTGGCGCGTCCAGGTTCCCAAGGTGTCGCTGGAGCTGACCGTGACGCCGAAGCTGCCGGACCAGGAGTTGCCGGTGCTGGTGCGCTACTGGGAGGGCGCGGTGACGGTGGACGGCAAGCGCGAGGGCCAGCCCGTGCAGGGACGCGGCTACCTGGAGATGACGGGGTACGCGGACGTGCCCCGGGATGAGCAGACCGTCCGCAGCCGCACGCCGTGACTCAGCCCCGGGCGGCCCGCTTCACCTGGAGGTCGTGGGCCTCCTTCAGGTACGGGCGCAGCAGCCGGAGCGTTTCGTGGCTGGGGTTGAGCACGCTCAGCCAGAACATGCGCGCGTAGGCCGGGTGCGGCAGGAGCACGTCCAGGTCCGTGTAGTCCACGTTCGGGTCGAGCTCCGGGAACAGCTTCTGGAAGCTCTCCTTGCTCACGCCCAGGTTCAGCCGGAACACACCGTCGCGGTCCAGCTCCGAGTGATGGTCGAACTCGGTGTCCCGCGTGACGATGGTCGCGAAGGGGAACTTCCGCTCGTCCCCCGCGAAGAAGAAGAGGTCAGGCGTAGAGGTGTCCACGTGCACGTCCCTGAACGCGTCCTGGATGTACTCCGCCAGCGCTTCCAGGCTGATGGCTCCTGTCATGGCGAACTCCTCCGAGTCGTACCGGAGTCGCTCTACCACGCACGGAAACAGCCGGTCATGCTCCCCTCCCCACTTTCCCGGAGTGACCCGCGATGCATGTTCCAGGGATGACCGCCGTTGCCTCACGGCTGTTGTTGGGGCTGGCCCTCGTGTTCGGGTCGGGCGTCACGGCATGTGGCGGTGATGACGGCCTGGATTGCAAGGTGGGAGAGCCGCAGTACCAGACGGACCTGTACTTCGGCCGGAACCGGGTGAACAACGAGCCCGTCAGTGAGGCCGAGTTCCAGGCCTTCGTGGACACGGTCGTCACGCCCCGCTTCCAGGACGGGCTGACCGTGTACGACGCCAACGGGCAGTACCAGCTGGAAAGCGGCGAACTGGTGCACGAGCAGAGCAAGATCATCGTGCTGCTGCACGACGGCAGCGCGGCACGCTCGGCGGACATCGAAACCATCCGCGAGGAGTACAAGAGCCAGTTCGACCAGGAGTCGGTGCTGCGCATCGACTCCCAGCCCTGCGTCGCGTTCTAGATCAGGGCGAGCGGTACCAATTGGCCGAGAAGCCCCCCGCCACCTCCGTGAAGGAGTCGGGTCCCGTCATCGTGATGGTCACGGGCCGGGAGGCGATGGGCGTACATACGCCCGTGCCGTACATGAGCCGCGTCCCCGTGTAGGTCCCCGAGGTGGAACCCGGCGTCAGCCCCGTCCACACCGTATCGCCTACCCGCCAGCAGCCGTCTCCACCGCTCGACATGGAACCCGAGCTGCCACTGATGCCGGCACATCCCGGCCATCCTGACTGACACCAGTTGCCATCCAGCGGGGCGCTCAACGGAAGGACAGCGGCCTCCTGGGTCGCCAGCGTGGAGGATTCCTCCATCGCTCCACCACAGGCGGTGGCGAAGAGGGAAAGGACGACCGCGAGCGCTTGTCTTTTCATGGGGTGTGACCTCTCAAAGGGAGTCATTGCAAGACATGAAGCCTTGCCATCCTCTTCCCCCACTCGCCCCATGACAATCATTACCAGGGAAGGACCAACATTCCTCTCACAGCGCAATCAATTCGCGTGACCCGGGTGCGGGCAAACCCTCTCGCGACGACTCATCCAGCGGTACTCCTGCGGTGAGGCTGGAAACCGCCTGTCAGCCCTGGAGCTGGAGGTCGGGAATGGCCGAGAGCAGCGCGGCCCACTCGGGGTCGCCCGCCATCTTCTCCGCGTGCATCGCGTGGATCTTCTCGCCCAGCGCGGGGTCGGCGTCGTCGGTCAGGGCCATGCGCCAGAGCCTCCCCACGAGCGGCAGGAAGAGCAGGTCCCCCGCGCGGTGTAAGGGATCATCGAAGTAACGGCGCAGGGCGGACAGGTCCGCGAGGCCCACGCAGTACGCGTGGGTGAAGCCGTCGGCTGGATTTCCCAGGTCCCGTCCCACGACAGAGAACGAGACCGCCTCCGACTTCGCCGTGCGAGAGATGGCCTCCAGGGCCCGAGCCCTCTCCTCCTCCGGCACACCGTCCCTGAAACGGAAACGCAGCAGGTTGATGAACATGCACGGACGATAGCGACGCGCCCGCGCCAGGGCAGGAGGTAACCTTGGGTAACCACCACAATGTGGTTTCCATCCGGTTACCACTCCAGGGTGAGGCCCATGCTCCGCCGCCGCAAGAACAAGACGCCGCCGTTGCCGCCGCTCTGCCCTCTCACGGAGTGCATGCGGCTTCTCGGCGGCGCGTGGACCGCGAACATCGTCTGGCGCCTCAGCGGAGACCCTCGCCGCTTCAGCGAGCTGCGCTCCGACATCCCGCGCATCTCCGCGAAGGTGCTCAGCGCGAAGCTGCGCGCGCTGGAGGAGAACGGCGTGCTCACGCGTCACGCCGTCGCCAGCTCACCGCCGTCGGTCGAATACGCGCTGACCCCGCTGGGCCGCGAACTGCTCCCGGTCATCGACACCATCGTCCAGGTGGGGATGAAGCTTCAGCGCATGCAGGCCGCTATGCCGCGAAGCGCTCCCGGATCGCCGCGGCGCCCCCGCGCTCCAGCCACGCATCGAACGTGAGCAGCCCCGGCGCCAGCCGCCGCAGCGCCGGGATGTCCGCACTCTCGAACACGAAGCCATCCTCGAACAGCTTCACGAGCTTGCGCAGCATCGGGCTCGCCGCAAGCACCTCTGGCGGAAACCGTGAGTAGGAGATGGACGTCCCGGTGGCCCGGCCGATCTTCTCCGCGAGCGCGTTGCCGGTGAGCGAGTCTCCCGCCAGCTCCAGCGTGGTCCCCACGTACGTGCGAGGATCCGCGAACACGCGCGCGGTCAGTACGCCGATGTCCTCCCCCGCGATGAACTGCATGGGCTGCTCCGGCTGGATGAAGAACTGGAGCGCCCCCCGTGTCAGGCCGAAGTCCGGCACCAGCAGCAGCTCCATGAAGGTCCCCGGCCGCACGATGGTCGCGCGAAGGCCACTGGCCCGGACGTGCTCCTCGATGCGCCACTTGGTCTCGAAGTGGTCCACGCCCGTGCCGGGACGCAGCCCCAGCACCGACGTGTAGACGAAGTGCTCTACGCCCGCCGCCTTCGCCGCGTCCGCGATGGATGTGCCGAAGCGGACCTCGTCGTCGTCCGTGACGCCGTAGCTCGCCTGTGCCGAGCTGGGCTGGATGCTGAAGACGCCGTACGCCCCCGCGACCGCACGGTCGAGCGACGCGCGGTCCCCCATGTCCCCACGCACCAACTCCACGCCCGCCGCTTCAAGCTCCCGGGCCCTGGCGCTCGCCGGGTCCCGCACGAGCGCGCGGACCCGCCAGCCGTCCTTCAACAAGGCCCGCGCCGTCGCGCCGCCCTGCTGTCCGGTCGCTCCCATCACCAACACGACTTCGCTCTTCGTCGCCATCGGGTCCTGCCTTTCCCTTGCTAAGCGGAGGGTTGCTCCGGTTGAATACGGAGCTATCCTCCGTTTTTCAAGTGGCGATGAAGAAGCCAGACAAAGTGCCGGTAGAGGACGCGACGGGCGGAGCCATGCGCGCGGATGCGCGGCGCAACCGGGAGCGGCTGCTCGCGGCGGCGCATGCCGTGTTCTCCGAGCGTGGCGCGGACGCGTCGCTCAACGACGTGGCGAAGCGGGCGGAGGTCGGCATCGGCACGCTCTACCGTCACTTCGAGTCGCGGGAGGCGCTCCTCGCAGCGACGTGTGACGAGCAACTCCTGACGCTCGCGAAGGAGAGTCGCGAGCGCTCGGAGGCCCTGCCCCCGCTCGAAGCGCTGCGCGTCTTCCTGGCGGAGCTCGTGCACTCCGCGGGCATGTACAAGGGGCTCGCGGCGTCGCTGGGCATCGTCCTCAAGAGCCACACCGCGGGCTGTGACGCGACGACGGCCGAGGGCCAGCGGCTGCTGGAGGCAGCCCAGCGCGCGGGCGAGGTGCGAGGCGACATCCTCCTGGATGACGTGGTGTGCATGGCGATGGCCATCTCCCTCGCCGCCGCGGAGAACTCCTCGGATCCCAAGCGCATCCCCCGCCTCACCGGGATGTTCTTCGACGGGCTGCGCTCCCGCCCCGAGCCCCGCGGAGCACGGCACCGCTGACGCGAGCGGCTCTCACGGCCACGAGCCCCAGGCTCCAGATGCCTGGGACCACCGCAGCAAAGGGCCACTCCACCCAGGCCGCCGGAAAACGTGTCCGACTGTCCGACAAGTTCGGACCATCGCAGCAAGGAGGCCGCTCCACCAAGACTCGGAAACCTGTTCGACAGCTCGGGCTCGCCGCTTGGGGCCCCGCGTCATCCAGGCCGCAGCGAAACCTGTCCGACTGTCCGACAGCTCGGGAGCACCGCTTGGGGCCCCGCGTCATCCAGGCCGCGGCGAAACCTGTCCGACTGTCCGACAGGTTCAGGTCGCACGCTTCGGGACGGTCGCGCCGCCGAACCTCGGAAACCTGTCCGACTGTCCGACAGGTTTTGGAGGACCGCCGCCGGGGAGCGGCCACCCCATTCGAGCCGCGGGGACCTGTTCGACAGGCAGAGCGGTTGGAGCCGTGTCGGACCGGCGGTGTACAGCTTGGAGGCCAGGGGGCTTAGATTGCCGGACCCATGAACGTCCTCGTCACCGGGGCCACCGGCCTCATTGGCAATGCCATCGCGCAGCGGCTCGTGAAGCAGGGCGCCTCCGTCCGCGCGCTCGTGCGGGACCTGGCCCGCGCCTCGAAGCTGCTCCCGCCTTCCGTGCGGCTCATCCAGGGTGACGTCACGTCGCCGGGCACCCTGCCCGCCGCATTGCATGACGTGGAGCTCGTCTTCCACGCCGCGGGCATGCCGGAGCAGTGGCATCGGGACGACTCCATCTTCGACCGCGTGAACCGCCAGGGCAGCGTGAACGTCCTGTCCGCCGCGCACGCCGCGAAGGTGCGCCGCGTGGTCTACACGTCCACCATGGATGTCTTCGCCGCGCCCCGGGGCGGTGAGCTGACCGAAGCGAACATCGACCCGCACCCCAAGCCCACCGTCTACGAACGCTCCAAGCAGGAGGCCGAGCGCGCCGTGGAGGCCATCCGCCAGCAGGGCCTGGACGTCGTCTTCGTCAACCCGGCCGCCGTCTACGGCCCCAGCCCCGTGCACGTGGGGCTCAACTCCTTCTTCATCCAGTTGCTCAACAAGAAGGCCCCGCTGCTCCCGCCGGGCGGCATGTCCGTGGTCCACGTGGACGGCTGCACCGACGTGCACCTCGCCGCCGCCGAGCGCGGCGTCAACGGCGAGCGATACCTCGTCTCCGACCAGTACGTCAGCACCGCGGACCTCGCGCTCGCCATTCACCAGGCCGCCGGGGCCGGCAAGCCTCCCGCCGTCGCGCCTGTCTTCCTGATGGAGGCCCTGGCCCGTGTGTCCGCGCCGCTCGCGCGCGTGTTCCCCTTCACGCCGCTCGTCGCGCCCGGCCAGCTGTCCTTCATGCGCTGGGAGGCGCGCGTGAACGCGGCCAAGGCCCAGCGCGAGCTGGCCTTCCGCCCCACCCCGCTCGCGGACGGCGTGGCCCACACCGTGGCCTTCCTGCGGGAGCAGGGACATATCCCCCGCGCCTGACAAGAACATGGGGGGCCGTCCCACAGGGATGACGGCCCCCCACGCGTGTTGCGACTTCTTGCACCAAAGTCTGGAGACGCCTTCCAAGGCAGGGAACCGGGTGGGCCATGCCTCACCCGGCCAGGGCTTTCGTTCGATGGGCAGGCGGCCATCACCCGAATGCTCCAACCCCATGCATCCGGCTCCGCGCTGGTCCCGTAACCGCCGTGGCCGCGCCCAACCCGCTCGCCTGCCCTCCGGCCCGGGACACGGGCTTTCGCGCCCCCTGTTCGACATGGGGTGTCGACACACGGCGTAAGGCCCACCTTTCAACGCACGCGCGTCCTTCACGGGTCCGACCCCCGTCGAGGACGCATGGGCCCCGTACCCCTCACCACGGAGTGACACCATGGCTTTGCTCTCCAACCTGCTGGGCGCGCTGGGCGCGTCTCAACGGACTGTCTTCAAGGGCAGTGGCTGGAACCGCGGACGCAGTGCCTACGGCCGCCGTCCCATTGGCTACGGGTACCGGGGACGCAGGTCCTCCGGCGCGGGCGGCTCGCTGGGCCGGATGATTCTCGCGGGCCTGGGCGCCTACGGCCTGCGCCGCTACTTCAACAACCGCTCGCGGGTCACGAGTTACTGAAGAGCGGGCCGCCGCGTGCGGCAGCGCCGGGAAGTACCGTGGACTTCCCCCGGCAAGGCGCGCCGTCACGGCACCCCCACGCGGGCACGGGAGCGTTCCACGGACTGCTCCCGGTGCCTGACATCCCGCACGCGCCGTGGGTGCGGGCGCCTCCGCTTGGAGTAGGGTCCTCTTCCGTGTCCGGCCACTGGCCGACGAAAGAGGCTCCGAACGCATGGCGAAGGCGAAATACGTCCTGGCGCTGGACCAGGGCACCACGGGGACCCACGTCTCCATCCTCGATACCCGGTTGCAGGTGGTGGGCCGCTCCTACAAGGAGCTGCCCCAGCACTTCCCCAAGCCGTCGTGGGTGGAGCACGACCTGATCGACATCTGGAACACCAGCGAGTGGTGCATCGCGCGCGCGCTCAAGGACGCGGGCCTCACCGGCCGCGACATCGCCGTGGTGGGCATCACCAACCAGCGGGAGACGACGGGCCTGTGGGACCGGGAGACCTCCGAGCCCCTGGCGCGCGCCATCGTCTGGCAGGACCGCCGCACCGCGGACATCTGTCAGCGGCTCAAGGCGCAAGGAGTGGAGCCCCGCGTGCGGGAGGTGACGGGCCTGGTGCTGGACCCCTACTTCTCCGGCACCAAGCTCACCTGGCTCTTCCAGCACCTCAAGGGCGCGAAGAAGCGCGCCGAGCGCGGCGACGTGTGCTTCGGCACCATGGACTCGTGGCTCGTCCACAAGCTCACCGGCGGCGTCGCCCACGTCACGGACGTGTCCAACGCCAGCCGCACGCTGCTCATGGACCTGCGCACGCTCAACTGGGATGACGAGCTGTGCTCGCTCCTGGGCGTGCCGCGCGCGTGCCTGCCGGAAATCCGGGGCAACGCGGAGGTGTACGGCACCACGCGCGGCATGCGCAGCCTGCCAGACGGCATCCTCGTCGCGGGCATGGCCGGCGACCAGCAGGCGGCCCTCTTCGGGCAGGCGTGCTTCGAGCCCGGCGAATCCAAGTGCACCTACGGCACCGGCGCCTTCCTGCTCATGAACACCGGCACGCAGCCGGTGCGCTCCACCGCGGGGCTGCTCACCACCGTGGCGTGGAAGCTGGGCAACACCACGAACTACGCGCTGGAGGGCAGCTCCTTCATCGCGGGCGCCGCCGTGCAGTGGCTGCGTGACGGCCTCAAGGTCATCAAGAAGGCCCCCGACGTGGAGGCGCTGGCCGCCAGCGTGAAGGACTCCGGCGACGTCGTCTTCGTCCCGGCGCTCGCGGGCCTGGGCGCGCCGCACTGGCGCCCGGAGGCGCGCGGCCTGTTCGCCGGCATCGACCGCTCCACCACCGTGGCGCACCTGGCGCGCGCGACGCTGGAGGGCGTGGCCCTTCAAATCCACGACCTGGCGGAGGCCATGCGCAAGGACAGTGGGCGGAACATCCCCGTCTTCAAGGCGGACGGCGGCGCCGCGGCCAACAACCTGCTCATGCAGTACCAGGCGGACCTCCTGGGCGTGCCGGTGGTCCGCCCGCGCAACCTGGAGACCACGTCCCTGGGCGCGGCCTTCCTGGGCGGCCTGGGTGCGGGCGTGTGGACCAGCCCGGACGCCATCCGCCGCGCGTGGAAGGCGGACAAGACCTTCAAGCCAAAGATGAAGCCGGAGGTGCGCGCGCGCCACCTGGAAAAGTGGAAGCAGGCGGTTTCGCGCGCGTGAAATGAGACACTGGAGCCCGGCGCATTGAACGCGCCGGGGCTTCCATCGGGCGGGGGAGCGGGTAGAACGGCCGCCATGGCCTACGACCGCACGTTGCTCTCCCCGGATGCGCTCCAGACCTTCCTCACCCAGCACCCCGCCTGGAAGCACGAGGGTGGGATGATCCGCCGCACCTACGAAGCGCCTTCGTTCCTGGAGGGCATCGCCTTCGTGGAGCGCGTGGCGAAGGCCGCGGAGGCCGCGGACCACCACCCGGACATCGACATCCGGTGGCGCAAGGTGACGCTGGCGCTGGTGACGCACGACGCGGGCGGCCTCACGCCCCGCGACACCGCCCTGGCGGCGGAGGCGGACCGCCTCTTCAGCGAAGGGGCCGCCGTCCGGTGATTCACGGCGTGCGCAGCACCCTGGCGGCCCTGGCGTGCGCGGTGTGTTTCACCGCGCTCCCGGCCCTGGCCCAGGACGACGCTCCCACGGAGCCTCGTCCGGAACGTCTGTATTTCAACTCCGGCGCGCTGCTGGGGTCGGCGCGCGTGGTGGGCCTGGGCGGCGCCTACGTGGGCATCGCGGAGGGCGCCGCGGGCGTGTCCAGCAACCTGGCCGCCCTGGCCCAGCGCAGCCCGTCGCTGGAGCGCGACTGGGACCTGGGCGTCACCCTGTCCTGGCTGGACCTGCCCTTCACCGGCACCAAGCGCCGGGACGTGGACAACGACGGCCTGGCCGACGAATCCGTGGACAGCCGCCAGCTGCTGGGCGCGCTGATGTTGCAATACAAGCGCTTCGGCATCGGCTTCCTGTGGCGCAACAGCCGCACGGGCTACTGCCTCACCCCGGGCTGCCGGGGCGAGGGCGAGAAGCTGCGCGTCTCCCTCACCCAGTCCACGCTCGCGGGCTCCATCGCCTTTGGCCAGGACGACTTCATCCTGTCCCTGGGCATCTTCTCCGCGCAGGCCAGCTTCAGTGAGATGGGCGACCAGTCCTGGCGCTACGGCGACACCGGCGTGGCGGTGGACATGCTCTTCCGTCCGCACGGGCGGCCCTACCGCATTGGCGTGGCGGTGCGCCCGGAGGTGGTGGCGGGCTGGCGCCGCGATGACAGCCAGAGCCCCTTCATCGCGGGCCGCCGGATCTACGCGGCCGTGGTGTCCCCCGCGGTGCTGTCCCTGGGCGCCAGCTGGCGGCTGGGCGAGGGTGCGCACCGCTACAACCGGCTGTCCCCCGCCGCCCGGCGGCAGCTCCAGGTGGACGGGGACGCACTGCCGGTGCCGGAGGAGGAGCCCCGCGACGCGCTGGCCGGCCGGTGGCTCATCACCGCGCAGGTAGACCTCATCTCCAGCGTGAGCAACGCGGTGGCGTCGCGCTCGCTCGCCATCACCACGGAGCCCCAGCCCGTGGGCGACACCCCCACCTTCCAGCCGCGCCTGGGCGCCGAATGGGACACCTTCCCCGGCCTCTTGCGCCTGCGCGCGGGCACGTGGCTGGAGCCGTCCCCCTTCCGGGACCGGAACCCCCGGCCGCACCTCACCGGCGGCTTCGAGCTGTTCGTGCTGCGCTACTGGGAGGACTGGTCGCTCACCGCGTCATTCGACCTGGCGAGCCGCTACTCCAACTGGGGCGTCTCCATCGGCTTCTGGCGGTAGTGTCTGGCTTTGATCCCTGGGTGGGTAAACGCGAGGACCTCCGTGGGTGCTCGCGTCGCCCATCCACGGCGTCCCCAACCCCACCCGCGCGATACCTCCGCCGTCCGGCAGCGGGCAGCCGAGCAACCTTCCGTGCCGTATTTGCCGGTGTGGGATGGCATGCGAACCCTGCCGTACACGGAGGGGATTCCATGTATCTGGGGCGGGGGTGGCGCCGGACCGTCGTGGGAGCGACGGTGCTGGGATTCGCGGTTGGCGGAGGGTGGGGGTGCGGAGGTGGGGCTGAGAAGCCTGATCCGGACACCTGCCAGGATTCGAAGTTGGGGTGCCCACCCGATGAGCAGCCTTCAATTCCGGGCGAGCTTCCACCCCCTGGCAGCGGCACGCAGACGCCGCCGGGCAATGAGAACCCGCAGACACAGCCGCCTCCGGTGAAGGAGCCGGAAGTCGTGCCGCCCGCCTCGGGGGCCACGCTGTGGTTCGCGAAGGAGGGCGCCGCGCAGGACGACCTGGCGCTGGACCTGGCGGTGGACGCCACCACGGGCGACTTCTTCACCGCCGCCGTGCACGGCTACGACGACCTGGACGCGCGCACGCCCACGGATGACGCCGTGGACCTGGTCCTCACGCGGCGCTCCGGCGCGGGGCAGACGCTGTGGACCCACGCGTATGACGTGCGCGTGGAGTCCACGCCCGTGGAGCTGCGCGCCGACGTGCGCGCCCGCGTGGCGGCGGATGGCGCGGGCGGCATGCTCCTGGCCGGCAACATCCAGGGCACGGTGGACCTGGGCACGGGCAAGCTGAGCAACGGCGCCATCGTCGCGAGGCTGTCCGCGGACGGCGCGACGCTCTGGGCGCACCGGGTGCCCGGCGAGCTGACGGTGAAGGACGTGGCGGCGGACGCGGAAGGAAGGCTGTACGTGGCCTATACCGCGCCGGGCACGGTGGACCTGGGCAACGAGGTGAAGGGGGCCTCGGCCGGCGTGGCGGTGTTCACGGCGGACGGCACGGCGGAGCGCGCCTTCGCCGTGGGCAGCGCGGAGTCCGAGGGCGCGGGCGCCGAGCCCCTGTCCCTGGCCCCCGGCGCGGACGGCAGCGTGGCGGTGGCGGGGCGCTACACGGGCACCGTGCGCTTCGGCACCAACGTCACGCAGGGCTCCGGTTCAGGCAGCCCGTTCGTGGCGCTGTACCGGCAGAACGGCGCGCTCGGCTGGGCGAAGGTGCGGCCCGGCGTGAAGGGCAGCGTGCGGGACGTGAGCCGCGACACCGCCGGGGCCGTGGTGGCGGGCGGCGACTTCCAGGGCAGCTTCTCCTGGGCGGGCGCGTCGCTGAAGGGCGCCTCCAGCCCCAGCCCCTTCGTGGTGGTGACGGGCGCGGACGGCACCGAGCGCTGGGCGCGCGACCTGGGCGTGGACGCGTCCGTGCAGGGCGTGGCCATCCACTCCACCGGCGAGGTGCTGGTGGTGGGCTACACGTACTCGTGGCTGGAGAACGGCGCCTCCGGCACGGACGGCCTGGGGTCCGCGCAGCTCTTCACCCAGCGCTTCGACCCCACGGGACAGCCGCTGGCCTCGCGCCTCTTCCTGGGCACCGCGCCGGAAGCGCGCGGCGAGCTGTACGGCGTGGAGGCGGTGCCGGCGGTGACGTTGATGCCGGACGGCGACGCGGTGCTGTACGGCTACACCGACCGCGTCACCGACTTCGGCGTGGACAAGTTCAAGCCCACGCGCGGCGACGTCTTCCTGCTGCGCGTGAAGTACTGAGCGCCTACTTCGAGCCCTGCGGAGCGCCCGCACTTCCGGGGGTGGGCGCTCCCGCGGGCCGCTGGTCCGGGGCGGTGGAGGCCCCGCCGCCAGGGCGCAGCGCGTTCTGGCCCAGGCGTGAGAAGTTGATGGAGTTGCTCAGGATGCGCACCGCCTCCTGGTCCGCGTGGAAGCCCATGGAGTTCTCCGCCTCCACGAAGTCCAGGTAGAACTGGGCGCGCTTCTGCAGGTCGCGCGCCTTGGCCAGGGACTCCTCGGGCGCTCCCGCCTTCTGGGCGCTCTCGAGGTCGTGGATGAGGTCCACCAGCGCGTCCATGGCGATGTTGCGCGTCTGGAAGGTGCGCGTCTGGATGGTCTCCGCGCGGTTGAGCAGCTCCGCCTCGCTCCACTTGTGGCAGGTCTGACAGGCGCGGTTGATGTTGAGCAGCGGGCTGCGCACGTGGTGGTCGCTGATCTTCATCGCCCCCTCGCGCTGGTAGGGCATGTGGCAGTCCGCGCACGCCACGCCGCTCTTCGCGTGGATGCCCTGGTTGTACATCTCGAACTCGGGGTGCTGCGCCTTGAGGACCTTCGCGCCGGTGAGCGCGTGGGTCCAGTCGGCGTGCCCGTCCTCGTCGTAGTAGGCCATGATCTGCTCGATGTTGATGCCCTTGGCCCAGGGGTACGTGAGGCGCTTCTCCTTGCCCTTGAAGTAGTACTCGACGTGGCACTGCCCGCACACGTACGTGCGCATCTCCTGGCGGGTGGCGTCCTGGTTCACCTTGAAGCCGGGCACGCCCTGGCTGGCCTTGAGCGCGGCGATGCCCTCGATGAAGCCGGGGCGCGTGACGCGCAGCTGCATGGTCGTGGGGTCGTGGCAGTCGATGCAGGACACCGGGTGCTCCACGAGCTTGCGCGCCTCGGCGAAGGGCATCTGATTCATCTTCTCAAAGCCCTTGATGAGGTCCCCGTCCCCCAGCTTCTTGTAGGGCACGTACACGCTGCCGTGGCAGTGGATGCAGGTGCCCGGCTGCTGCGTCACCTGCTGCCGCTGGGTGAAGACCTGATCCTCCAGCATGTGCGCGTGGCCGCGCTCCTCGCGGAAGTCGGTGGCGAAGGCGTAGCCGCTCCACATGGTGACCAGGCGGGGGTCCTCCTCCAGCCGGCTCTGCGCCACCACCGAGCGGGGATCCGCCTGGGTGGGCGTGCGCGCCACGGCCTCGCTGCCGCCGTAGCGGGTGCGCTTCTGGTCCACCGTGCGCTTGTAGCCGTCGTACTGCAGCGGGAAGTTCTTCCCCCACACGGCGGGGTCCGTGATGGTGTCGTCGAGCTCCACCACCCGGTAGAAGGGGTTCTTCGCCTCCTGCTTGCGCTCCATGATGTTGACCAGGAGGGCGGTGACGCCCGCCGAGGCCAGCGCCGCCACCACCGCGACCGCCACCACGAGCTTGATGCCGCTGAACAGCCGGCGCTTCTCCGGAGCCTTCTCGGGCTCGGTCATCGTGCAATCTCCTTACGGATGAGCTCGGGGTTTCCCGACCCTTCGGGATGACCCACGGAGTTGTGGCAGGTGAGGCACTGGAGCTGCTCGCCGGGCGCCACCTGCCCATGGCCCGTGGGGGGCGTCTCGATGGCCTCCACGATGGAGGCATGGCACTTGCGGCACGCGTTCTCCGTCACCACGCGGTTGCCCGGACGCAGGCGGATGGGGTCGGGGAAGGTGCCGGTGGTGAAGTAGAAGGAGTGCCAGAAGCCGTTGCTCGCCTTCGTGTAGTACTTGGGCAGGAAGCCCGCGGGCGTGTGGCAGTCGTTGCAGGTGGCCACCGCGTGGTGGCTGCTCTTGCGCCAGCCGTCGTACTGCTCGTTCATGATGTGGCAGTTGGCACAGGCGGCAGGGTCGTCCCGCAGGTAGGACGAGCCCTTCGCGTACGCGAAGGTGAAGCCGCCGAGACCGACCGCCACACCGATGGCAATCCCGAGGGTCACGGCCAGCACGGTGCGGGATGCGAAGAGCACGTGGGGCACCCTACACGCATGACGGTGGCGCGTGCGCGTGAAGTGTCAGACAGACGTCCACGACCGCTGACCGCATGGTCCCACCTCTCCAGCGGGCCCATGCTCGAGCATGTCCAAGCGTGCGGCGGCGTTGCTGTGTCTGGGGTTGAGCTCGGCCTGTGCGCACTACCGCGTCCAGGCGCCCGGCGCCGCCGGAGCCAGCGCCACCGAACCGCAGGGCGAGGTCCTCTGGTCCCTGGGCTGGGGGCTCGTCCAGGAGCGGCCCCGGGTGGACAACTGCCAGGGCCAGGCGCTCGCGGAGGTCACCCAGAGCACCAACGTGGGCTTCGCGCTCATCAGCGTGTTGACGCTCGGCCTCGCCATGCCGCAGCGGGTGGAGTGGCGCTGCGCCAAGGCCCAGCCCACGCCCGGCGACCTCGGGGTGCGGTAGCCATGCCCCCCGTCATCCACGAGAGCAGCCAGAAGCGCTGGCAGAACTGGCACCAGAGCTACACCCAGAAGCTGGAGCTGCTGGTGGACGTCTGGAACGCGGATGCCCCCCAGTCCACGGTGCCGGGCTACATCGACACCACCGTGGGCCTGCAGGGGCTCATCCAGCGCGCGCTCACCGAGCGCCTGGAGATCCGCGGCCTGGGAGGCGGCTGGTCCTTCACCCGGGCGCCCGCCACCAGCGGCATCCTCGTCAACACCCGGCCGCTGAACTACCTCTTCCCCGCGCCCCGCACCCATCCCGCCCATCCAGGCCGGAGGGAGGACCTCCTCTTCGCGCAGTGTGGTGTCTCCGTCGCGGAGTTGAGCCACTTCCTGAAGAGCATTGGCAAGTCGCTGACTACGTCGGGCGCCAGCAATGGGCAGACCATCGCCGGGGCCATCGGGACGGGCACGCATGGCTCCAGCCTGGAGACCGGCGCCATGCAGGACTTCGTGGTGGGCCTGCACGTCGTCGTCTCACCGGACCGCCATGTCTGGCTGGAGCGAGCCAGCGCGCCCGTCATCCACGACGAGATTCCCCAGAAGCTGGGCGCGGAGCTCATCCGGGACGACGCCCTCTTCAACGCCGCCCTGGTGGGCCTGGGCGGCTTCGGCTTAGTGCACGGCGTCCTCATGGAGGTGGTGGACCTCTACTACCTCCAGGCGTACCGCCGTCGGATGCCACTCGATGACGGACTCTGGCGAGCGCTCGACCAGCTGGACTTCTCCGGCATCACGCTGCCGGGCCCACCGGGGCTCAAGCCCTATCACTTCACGGCGGTCATCAACCCCAACGACCTGGAGCGGGGGGTCTTCGTCACGGTGATGTACAAGCATGCGCGGTGTCCGGAAGGCTCGAGCCCGCCCAGTCCCGGCAGCAAGCTGACACAGGGGGACAGCGCGCTCGAGATCATCGGCGTGCTGACGGACATGGTCTCGGAGCTGACCATCCCCCTGCTGGCGCGGCTGATGGACCGCTTCTACCCGGAATACGAAAACGTCTGCGGGACGCACGGCGAGCTGTTCACCGACACGACCACCCGGGGGAAGGCCTGGGGCAGCGCGGTGGGCGTGCCGCTCGGCCGGGTGCGTGAGACGGTGGAGCTGGCCCTCGCCATCAATCGCACCCATGCGTTCCCCGGGCTGTTCGGGGTGCGCTACGCCCTGCCCTCCCGGGCTCCGCTGGCGTTCACCCAGCATGCGCCCATGACGTGCGTCCTCGACATCGACGGAGCGGCGTCCACCCGCACGAAGTCCTACAACCGCCGCGTCTGGCAGCAGCTCGCCGAGTCCTCCATCCCCCACACGTACCACTGGGGCAAGTTCCACGAGCTGGACGGCCCGGCGGTGCGCAGCCTGTACGGCGAGGCACGCGTGGACGCCTGGCTCGCTGCGCGCCAGTCCCTGCTCACCACGCCGGAGCTGCGCACGGCCTTCGCCAATGACTATCTCCGCGAGCTGGGACTCGCGTGAGCAGACGCGTCAGCCTGTCGCTGATGGGCGCCCTGCTCGCCCCAGGAGCGGCGAGCGCGCGAGACAGCGACACCATCAACATCTACCGCTACGTGCTCGACGTGGACGTGCCGGAGTCCCCGGCCCTGGTCGCCATGGACGAAGCGCCCCTGCGCGTGCTGCTCGGCGCGGCGCCCAAGCCGGTGATGGCCACGGTCCTGGCATCTGCGTCGCCGGAAGCGTTCCGCCCGGGGCTCAGCCTGGACGTCGCTCCCTACTTCCTCTTCGGCGGTGGCGTCCGGAGCCTGTCGGGCTACCGCTCGAACTCGCTGGCGGGCCGGTTGATGCGCGTGCTGACGAAGACGACGGTGTCCGCGGCCATGCTGCCGGACCTGGACGGCACGGGCGCATGGCGCGTGGGACTCGGGCTCCGGACGACGTTCCATGATCCGCATGACCCCGTGCTCAACTCCACCCTGCCGGAACAGGTCGAGGAGGAGCTGGAGCGCCACGGCGTGCCGCCGCCCGCGGACTCGGACGAGGATGTGTCCGAGCGGGGCGTGGACCTGTCCGCCTTCTTCGATCAGGCCGAACGGGAGATGCGTTCCCGGAGCGGAGACATCCAGATCTCCGCGGGCTGGGGCGTCTCCGCCCGCACGGAAGGCGGTGTGCTCACGGGCAACGGGCTTCGGGACACGCGTCACACGTTCTGGCTGACCGGACAGGCCTCGCTCGGCCGGCGCTTCGACGCGCTCGCGACGATGCAGGCGCTGGACCTGTTCCGGGACGGCAGGGCGCTGCGCACCGGACTGGGCGTGCAGCGGAAGACCTCCGTGGCCGACTTCCGCGCGGAGCTGGCCTTCGACGGCACCGACAATCGCTTCCACCCGGGCGCCGCCATCGACGTGACGCTGCCCGTCTGCACCAGCGCCCTCGCCTCGCTCACCACGGCGCCCGGCGCGGACACGGACGATGGCCCGGTGCTCCGGGGCCAGGTGCAGCTGCGCTGGTACTTCGCCCGGTGCCGCTAAAGACAAACGGGCCCGGCGCGCTGAAGCACCGGGCCCGTCCATGTCTCACGGCGAAAGACGTCTCAGCCGCCGAGCGCCACGTTCTCCAGCACGCCCAGCGCGTCCGGGACGAGCACGGCGGCGGAGTAGTAGGTGCTCACCAGGTAGTTCGTGATGGCCTGGTCGTTCACGGCCATGCGCTTCACGGTGAGGCTCGGCTCCACCTCGTCGGGGATGCCCGCGTTGTGCAGCCCCACCACGCCCTGGTCGTCCTGACCGATGCGCATGGCGATGATGGAGGTGGTGTTCTCCCGGCTGATGGGCAGCTTGTCGCACGGGAGGATGGGCACCCCGCGCCACGCCTGGAACTTCGCCCCGCCCACGTCCACGACCGTGGGGTACAGGCCGCGCTTGTTGCACTCCCGGCCGAACGCCGCGATGGCACGCGGGTGGGCCAGGAAGTAGCGCGTCTTGCGGCGGCGCGTCAGCAGCTCATCCATGTCGTCCGGCGTCGGCGGACCCGAGCGGGTGTTGATGCGCTGCTTGAGGTCGGCGTTGTGCAGCAGGCCGAACTCCGGGTTGTTGATGAGCTCCCACTCCTTGCGCTCCTTCAGCGCCTCGATGGTCAGCCGCAGCTGCTCCGCGGTCTGGTTCATCGGGTCGTTGAAGATGTCCGACACGCGGGTGTGCACGCGCAGGATGGTCTGCGCCACGCTCAGCTCGTACTCGCGCGGCTTCAGCTCGTAGTCCACGAAGGTGCCGGGCAGCACGGGCTCGCCGTGGTGGCCGGCGGCCAGCGCGATGGCGGCCTGTCCCGCCTTGTCCTGGGGCTTCTTGAGGTTGGCCCGGTAGCGCTCCACGTGCGCCTTCAGCGCCGGGGACTGGGTGATGAGGGACTCGAACACGCCCTGCGGCAGCGCCATCACCGTGCAGGCCGTGACGGCCTTGACGGTGAAGGTCCACACGTCGTTCGACTCCACCACCGCCTGGTCACCGAAGTGGTCGCCGTCCGCCAGCGTGTCCAGCACGACGGGGTCGCCGTACTTGCCGGCCGTCAGCTTCTGCGCCTTGCCGTGCGCCAGCAGGTAGACGTGCTCGGCGGACTTGCCCGCCTCCACGATGGTGTCGCCCGCCCTGTAGTGCTGCTGGGCGAAGCGGCCCGCCAGGGTGCGGATGAGCAGGTCATCCACGTCCTGGAAGCCCCGCATCAACGGCAGCTTGAGCAGCTCCTGGGGGATGATCTCCACCTTGGCGCCGATGTTGCTGAAGTTCAGCCGGTCGTCGCCCACGGTGTACGTCAGCCGCCGGTTCACGCGGTACGTACCGCCGGACACCTGCACCCAGGGCAGGATGCTCAGCAGGTAGCGGGGCGAGATGCCCTGCATCACCGGCTGCGTCTTCGTCGTCGTCGCGAGCTGGCGCGCACCCGCCGTGCTGAGGGTGGTGCCCTCGTGCGCCGCTACGTCCTTCTGTGAAGTCGTCATGGAAGAACCTTCCCGTTACGTGCGGACGAAGAACTACGAGCGGCCCAGCTCCACGCTCTCCAGGATGCCCAGCGCGTCCGGCGTCAGCACCGCCGCGGAGAAGTACGCCGTCACCAGGTAGTTCATGATGGCCTTCTCGTTGATGCCCATGAACCGGACGTTCAGGCTGGGCTCGATCTCATCCGGGATGCCCGCCTGGTGCAGGCCGACGACGCCCTGGTTCTTCTCACCCGCGCGCATCAGCATGATGGACGTGGTGCGCGACTCGCTGATGGGCAGCTTGTTGCAGGACACGATGGGGATGCCGCGCCACGCGGGCACCATGGTCCCGTTCACGTCGGCGCTGGTGGGGTAGATGCCCCGCTTGTTGCACTCCTGCCCGAACGCGGCGATGGCGCGCGGGTGGGCCAGGAAGAACGACGGCTCCTTCCACACCGTGGCCAAGAGCTCGTCCATGTCGTCCGGCGTCGGCGCGCCGGAGCGGGTGTGGATGCGCTGCTTGAGGTCCGCGTTGTGCAGCAGGCCGAACTCACGGTTGTTGATGAGCTCGTGCTCCTTGCGCTCCTTCAGCGCCTCCACCGTCAGACGCAGCTGCTGCTGGGTCTGGTTCATGGGGTCGTTGAAGAGGTCCGCGACGCGCGTGTGGATCTGCAGCACGGTCTGCGCGACGGCCAGCTCGTACTCGCGCGGGTGCGTCTCGTAGTCCACGAAGGTGCCGGGGAGCACGGGCTCGCCGTGGTGGCCGGCGGCCAGCTCGATGGCCTTCTGACCGGCCGTGTCCTGCTTCTTCTTGGAGCGGGCCTTGAAGTTCTCGATGTGCTTCTGCAGCGACGGCACCTGCGCCACGACCGCCTCGAAGGCGGACTGCTGGAGGACGAGCGCGATGACCGGCGTCACGGCCTTCGCCGTGAACTGCCAGTAGTCCTGCGACTCCAGCAGCGCCTGGTAGCTGTAGTGGTCGCCGTCCGCCAGCGTCTCCAGCACCAGCGGCTCGCCGTACTTGCCGGTGCCGATGCGGTTCACCTTGCCGTGGGCGATGAGGACGATGGAGTCCGCTTCCTTGCCGGCCTCGGTGATGACCTCACCGGCCTTGAACTCCTTCTGCTCGAAGCGGTTGGCCAGCGCGGTGAGCGCGTCCACGTCTTCATAGCCGCGCAGCAGGGGCAGCTCGCCCAGCTCCTGCGGAATCACCTGCACCTTGGCGCCGGTGCTGGTGAAGGTGACGCGGCCGTCGCCCACCGCGTAGGTCATGCGGCGGTTGACGCGGTACGTACCGCCGGACACCTGCACCCACGGCAGCAGCTTGAGCAGCGTCCGCGAGGAGATGCCCTGCATCTGCGGCTCGGACTTGGTCGTCGTCGCCAGCTGACGCGCCGCCTGCGTGCCAAGGCTCTGGTTGTTGTCGTCGAACTTCTTCAGGTCGTTGGACATGGGGCCACCTTCTCCAGGTTAAGGATTCAAAAGGCTTCAGACTTCGGTTGGACTCAGGACCTGCCGGCGCGGAACAGCTCGGCGACGCGCATCGCGGAGGTGCCCAGGCGGGAGACGTTCCCCGCCTTGAGCTTCGGCGCCGCGTCGTGGATGAGCTCCTTCTCGGTGTAGCGGGCCACCTCCGCGTGCCACATGGGGATGCCCGCCATCCACTGCTGGAGCTGCTCCACGTACTTGTTCAGCTTCTCCTGCGCCTTCGCATCCAGGTCGAAGGTGCGGATGACCACCGGCAGCTCCTTGGCCACCAGGTGCTCGAACTGCTTCATGCGCGCGGTCATCAATTCGTTGACCGTGAGCACGGCCTCTTCCTTGTCCACGCCCAGGAACTTCTGGACCACGAGAACGCAGTTGTTCAGCTCGCCCTCGAACTGGAGCTCCTTCTGGTAGGAGAACAGGTCGTTGACGAAGCAGGCGTAGTCCGCGGCGGAGTTCTCCAGCCCGCGCAGCGTGCGGGTGTTGAAGACGTCCTCCGGCACCGCGTCGCCCTTGGAGAGGCGCGACAGGCTCATGGTGAGGTCCGAGCCGAACGTCTTGCGGCGCATCTCCACGTAGTCCACGGGGTCCGGCACGCGGTTGAGCAGCTGGTTGTTCAGCTCCCACACCCAGCTGTCCGTCATGTCCTGGATGGCCTTGCGGAACAGCTTGCGGTTGCGCGGCGACAGCGGGCCGGCGGTGCGCTTCCACAGGTCCACCAGGCCCAGCTCCACCGGGTTGGTGGGCACCGCGGCGTTGGCGGCCTCCACGTCATCCGGCATGAACTGGCCCAGCCGCGCGGTGAACATCTTCGCGCCCGCCATGTCCCGCGTGTTCGCGTAGAGCATGGGGAAGTAGTCGTCCGCGTAGGTGCCCCAGACGAGCCAGCACGCCGTCAGGTCCAGCTGCTCCGGGGTCGCGTCCGGGTGGATGTACGCGCCGCAGAGGGCCACGTCCGCCGCGTCGAACTTGTGGTCATCCCAGACGTAGAACCCCACCCCGGGCACCACCTCCAGCATGCCCACGCGCCGCGCCCACTCCTTGGAGTTCTTGCGCGCCCGGTCCAGGTGGGGGCTCTGGTACGTGCTGTACGGCATGTAGAACTTCGGCAGCTTCGTGGGGCCCACGTACTGGCGGGGCACGTGGCTCAGGGAGCGGGAGCGGGGCCCCAGCCCCAGCCCGCCGGGCGTCAGCGGAATCCGCAGCGCGGAGGTGCCCAGGCCGGAGGGCACGGGGATGGACAGCGCCGGCCGCTCCTCCGAGTGCTGGTTCATGTAGCGGTTGGAGCGCATGTGCCACTCGTGGCCGCCGGACTGCCAGTCCTGCAGGCCGCGCAGGTACGTGAGCACCTGCGCCTGCTCCACCGGGTTGAGCCCGTACTCCGCGAACAGCCACGGCAGCTCCGTGGCGAACGTGGTCTCGAACTGCTGGAGCCGCGACGTCAGCAGGTCGTTGACCAGCTCCGCCGCGCGCTGGGTGTCACAGTCGAGGAACTTCTCCACCACCAGCACGCCGTTGGAGAGCTCGCCCTCCTCCAGCTCGCGCTCGTAGGAGAACAGGTCGTTGCGCAGGTGCACCGCATCCGAGAACGTGTCCTTGAAGACGCGCATCGGCCGGCTTCTCACGACGCGGTCGGGAATCTCCGCGGCCACGGCGTGCTCCACCAGGTCGGAAGACCAGGGCGCGCCGCCCACCTTGCGGCGCATCTCGATGTACTCGATGGGGTTGGAGACGCGCGCCTCGCTGATGTTCTCGATCTCCCACATCGACTCATCGAGCAGGTGCTTGGTGTTTTCGAAGAAGCGCTTGCGCCAGTCCATGGACATGGAGGGCACGGTGCGCTGCCACAGGTCCCAGAGCGCGCGCTCCACCGGGTTGACCGGCTCCGGCGGCGGGGACATGTCCAGCGGCATGAACAGCGGCAGCCGGTCCAGGTAGGCCTGGCCGCCCTTCACGTCACGCGAGTACTTGAAGACCTCCAGGAAGTGGTCGTCGAAGTAGAAGACCCAGACGTACCAGTCCGTGATGAGGTCCAGCTCCGGGCCCGGCGCCTCCGGGTGCGTATACGCACAGAGCAGCGCGTAGTCCATGCCGTCGAAGCGGCGCTCGGACCAGACCTCGCGGTCCGTGCCATCCCGGGGGGGACCCAGGATGCCCATCTGGTACGACCACGCCTTGGTGTGCGCGCGTGCCCCTTCCAGGTTCGGATTCAGGCGCGCCGGCCACGGCACGTAGAAATCCGGCAGCTGGAACGGTTGCTTCTGCTTCCCCTTGGACATGCTCGCCCCTCGTTGATCCCCGGGGGCTTGTACTGTCGTCCAGTGGGCAACACCACGGCTGGTAGCTTGAGCAGGAAATATTGATTAATCTGCTGGATAAGGCTTCGCGGGGATGCCGGCTGACCCCTCCTGGATCAGTCGTTGAGAAGGAGAGAGACCTCCTGCGGGGGGCGCATTCCGTCGAGCGACGTTCGCCTCCCCGCGTGACCCTCGCGTGACCTTCTAGCGGCGCGTGGAACGGCGCGCGGAGCTCTTGCGAGCGGACGTCTTGCGCGCGGGGCTCTTGCGAGCGGACGTCTTGCGCGCGGTGCGGCCGGCGGCGGCGCGACGGGCCGGGGCCTTGCGGGCACCGCGCTTGGCGGTGGCCTTCTTCGCGGCGCCGCGCTTCGCCGTGCCGCGCTTGCCAGCGGCCTTCTTCGCGGTGCGCTTGCCCGCGGCCTTCTTCGCGGTGGTGCGCTTGGAGGTCGCCTTCTTCGCGGCCCCCGTGCGGCGGGACGACGCCTTGCGGGCGCCCTTGCGCGCACCGGAGGAGCGGCGGCGCGACGGCGTGGCCTCACCGACCGGCAGCATCGTGTTGGACGACGGGGTCTCGTTCGGGTCCTGCATGTTCGACTCGGCGTGCATCAAAAACCTCCAGGGTTGACGACCCTGCAAGGGTAAGCGCAACCGCCGGAAGTGCACGCATGGCCCCCGCGCAGATGCACTCCAGCTGACGAATGCGCGCGGTGCTACATCCCGCGCGAGGCCGAGAATCCGGCTCCGGAGCGCACGCGCGCCGCGCGGACCGCTCAAGCCGCGCCCTTCAGGAACGCGGCCAGCTTCTCGTACGCCACGGCCAGCGGAGGGATGGGCGCGCTCTCGTGGAGCTGGTGCGCCTGCGCCGTCTCACCGGGTCCGAAGTTCACCGCGTCCACGCCCCACTCGCCGAAGCGGGCCACGTCCGTCCACGCCTGCTTCGACGCGGCGGGCAGCCCCGTGAGCGACATCAGCCGCTGGAACAGCGGGTTGCCCGCGGCCACCGGCCCGCTGGGCGACGCGTCCGTGAACTCCACCTCCGCGCGGCCCGCCACCAGCGCCAGCACGTCCTCCTTCGCCTGCGCCACGCTCTTGCCCGGCGCGAAGCGGTAGTTGAGGTTCAGCTCGAATGCCTCCGGCACCACGTTGCGCGCCCGGCCGCCCTTGGCCAGCGTGGCGCTGATGACTTCGTAGAAGGGGAAGCCCGCGACGTTCACCTCCACGCGCTCGCGGCTGAGCAGCTCCGTGAGCAACGGCCCCGCCTTGTGGATGGCGTTCTCCCCCTGCCACGGCCGCGCGGAGTGCGCGCTCTTCCCCGTGAAGCGGACCGTCACCTGCATGCTGCCGACGCAGCCCACCTGCACCACGCCGTCCGTGGGCTCCATGGCGATGCCGAACTTCACGCGGGACAGGTCCGGCCGCTTCTCGTACAGCGGGATGAGGCCGCTCTCCGCGTAGGCGCCCTCCTCTCGCTCGTACAGGAGGAAGGCCACGTTGACGGGCAGCGCGTCGCGCTTCAAGTCCTCCGCCAGCGCCATCATCACCGCGACGCCGCCCTTCATGTCGGACGCGCCCAGCCCGTGCACGCGCTCCCCTTCGATGCGCGGCGCGCGGCCCACATCCCCGGGGTGCATGGGCACCGTGTCCAGGTGGCCGATGAGCGCCACCGTGGGCCGGGGGTCCTCCAGCGAGCCCAACAGCAGCGTGTGCCCGACGCGGAAGACCTCCTCGCGGCGGAAGTGCTTCAGCGCCCAGCCTTCCACGTGGTCCGCGATGGGACCTTCGTGGCCAATGGGGCTTTCAATGCGACACAGCTCGAGCGTCGTCTGGGCGAGTCGGGTGGCGAGGTCGGTGGAGGCCATGCGCGAAGCACCATACTCCCCGCCCGTGCCCGGCACACCGTCCCCTCAGGCGCCGTCCGCCAGCTCTTCGAAAGACGTCACGCCATCCAACACCGTGACGCAGATGCACGCGGGGCCCTCAAGCGCGGTGAAGTCGTGCAGCGAGCCGTCCGGCTTCTCCAGCTCGTCCCCGGGCCATATTTCATGACCGGAGTCCTCGCGGAAGCCACCCTCCAGCACCAGGTTCCACTCGCGGCCCAGGTGCGTGTGGCGCGGGTAGCGGGCGCCGGGCTGGAGGCGCACGATGGCGGCCATCATCCCCTCGCGCGCCGGGCCCGTCTCCACCGGCATCAGCTCCACGCCCTCCACCGGGCCGGGCATCCAGTTGGAGGGCTCCGCCATGGACTCCAGCAGCTCGCGGGTCCGCGCCTCCGCCACGTCCAGGAACGCGGCGACCTCCCCGGCCTGGCGGGCGAAGCGGCCGGGCCCCTCCATCCGCTCCATCAGGCGCGTGAGCACGGAGGCAGGAGGCGCCACCGGCTCCACGAGCGCCCCCAGCGCATCCACGGCGGGCGTCAGCCGGGCCAGCTCCGCCCGGCAGCGCTCACAGCCATCCAGGTGGCGGGCCGCGGCGTTACGCCGGGCCGGCTCCAGGGTCCCGAGCAGCCACTCGGGGAGGATGTCGTCGAGGTGTTCCATGCTCTCCTGAGAACGGCTCGGACGTAACAAGTCGCGTAACAACCCCTATACGCGCCCCCGCCCGCGCCGGATTTGTCGCAGGCTCACACCGCGACGGCGAAGTCCCGCAGGGCTGCGTTGAGGCTGGTCTTCTGGTCGGTGGAGGCCTTGCGCTGTCCGATGATGAGCGCGCACGGGACCATGTATTTGCCGGCGGGGAACTGCTTCTCCCGCATGCCCGGAATCACCACGCTGCGCGCCGGCACGCGGCCCTTGTGGATGACCTCCTGGGGCCCGGTGACGTCGATGATCTGCGTGGACGCGGTCAGCACCACGTTGGCGCCGAGCACCGCCTCCTCCTCCACCACCACGCCCTCCACCACGATGGAGCGGCTGCCCAGGAAGGCGCCGTCCTCGATGATGACCGGCGACGCGGTGGGCGGCTCGAGCACGCCGCCCAGGCCCACGCCGCCGGACAGGTGGACGTTGCGGCCCACCTGCGCGCACGAGCCCACCGTGGCCCACGTGTCCACCATGGTGCCCGCGCCCACCCGCGCGCCGATGTTCACGTACCCGGGCATCACCACCGCGCCCTTTTCCACGAAGGCGCCGTAGCGCACGGTGCCCGGCGGCACCACGCGCACGCCCGCCGCCTCCAGGCCCTTCTTCAGGGGCACCTTGTCGTAGAACTCGAAGGGGCCCACCTCCATCACCTTCATCTCCGACACGGCGAAGAACAGGAGGATGGCCTCCTTCACCCAGGCGTTGACCCGCCAGCCTTCCGGGCCCTTCTCCGCGACGCGCAACTCCCCGGTGTCCAGCCGCGCGAGCGTCTCGCGCACCGCCGCCACCGTGTCCGCGTCCTTCAGTTTCGCCCGGTCCGCGAACGCCGCGGACACCCGCTGGGAGAGCTCTTCGAGGGATGTCGCCATGGCGCCGAGTTGAATCACACTTCAGGTGCCCGCGCCCTCCTCAATGTCCACCGCCGGACGGCCTCACGCGTGCGACGACTCGAGCCCCAGCACCAGGGGCAGGGTCTGTGTCGGGATTTCACCGTGAAACGCGGGATCCGCGTGAGACAGCGGGCCGGTGCCCTCCTTCAGGATGACGGCGCCCTGGAGCACCCGGCCCACGGCGGACAGGGGAGCCTCCTTCCAGTCGCGATGCCGAACGAAGGGTGAGCGCCGGACGTAGAGATGCTCCTGGCCGATGAGGGCCACGTACCCCAGGAGCGCCCCGTCCGCCGAGCGGACGCGCATGCCGCTGATGATGGAGCGCCGTTCGGACGGCGTGTCGTTGAAAGCCATCGGTCGTCTCCTCCTGTGCGTCGGAAAGGTGGGGACGGCCCGTGGGCGCCGCGAGCCGCCCGCCCCTTCGCCGGGCCCCTGCCCGCCCGGTCGCCCCGGGAGCGGAAGGGGTCCGCCGGCCTGGAGCCCGTCCGGCCCCTCGCGCCCGGGTTTCCCGCACCTGGAGGACGCACTCCCGTTAGCGTGGGCCCGCCATGACGACCCCCGTCTTTCCGCCGCTGCGCGCCGCCTATGAACCGGAGGCCTTCCGGGCCACCGCTCACGCCTTGATGGATCAGCTCGCGGACTACCTGAAGGCCGCGCTCGCCGGGGGCGCGATGCCGGTGCTGCCCTGGGCCCCGCCCGCGGTGAACCAGGAGCGCTTCGCCACGGCGTTTCCGGAGGAGCCGGCGCCAGAGGTCTCCCAGGCCTTCGCGGCGCTGATGGCGCGCGTGCTGGAGGGCTCTCACCACCTGCACCACCCGCGCTATGTGGGCCATCAGGTGACGGCGCCCGTGCCGCTGGCCGCGCTGTGCGATGCCGTGTCGTCGCTGCTCAACAACGGCATGGCCGTGTACGAGATGGGCCCCGTCGCCACCGCGATGGAGCACCACGTGCTTGCGTGGATGGCGGCGAAGCTGGGCCTGCCGTCCAGCACCCGGGGCGTGCTCACCTCTGGTGGCAGCGCGGGCAACCTCACCGCCCTGCTCGCCGCCCGTCAGGCGAAGGCCGGCTACGACGCGTGGAACGGCGGCGCGCACGCGGGTCCGCCCCTGACGGTGCTGGTCCCCCGCTCCGCCCACTACTGCCTGGCCCGCGCGGTCCGCATCATGGGCTGGGGCGAGGGCGGCCTCACCCCGGTGGACGTGGACGACCACTTCCGCGTGCGGCCGGACGCCCTGGAGGACGCGCTCGAGCGGGCCACCCGCGCGGGGAGGAAGGCCATCGCCGTGGTGGCCAGCGCGGGCTCCACCGCCACCGGCGCGTTCGACCCGCTGGAGCCCGTGGCGGACTTCGCGCAAAAGCACGGCCTGTGGTTCCACGTGGACGGCGCGCACGGGGCCGCGGCGTCCCTGAGCCCGAAGTACCGCGCGCAGGTGAAGGGCATCGAGCGGGCGGACTCCGTGGTGTGGGACGCGCACAAGGGGCTGCTCATGCCCGCGCTGGTGACGGCCGTGCTCTTCCGCGACGGCGCGCGCTCCTTCGACGCCTTCTCCCAGGAGGCCCACTACCTCTTCCACGGCGACGGCGACGACGCGCGCCCCTACAGCGACGTGGGCCTGCGCACGCTGGAGTGCACCAAGGAGATGATGCCGCTCAAGGTCTACGCGTGCCTGTCCGTGCTGGGCACGCGCGTCTTCGAGGAGGCCGTCACCGCCTCCTACGACCAGGCCCGGCGCTTCGCGGGGATGCTCACCGCCGCCCCGGACTTCGAGCTGGCCCTGGAGCCCGACTGCAACATCGTCTGCTTCCGCCACACCCCCGCGCACGTGCCGCCAGAGGGCTGGGACGCGCTCCAGGTCCGCCTGCGTGAAGCGCTGGTCTCCCGTGGGAGTTTCTACCTGGTGCAGACGCGGCTGCCCCGGGGCGTGTACCTGCGCACCACGCTCATCCACCCGCTCACCGGGGACGCGGACCTGGAGTCCCTGCTGGACACGCTCCGGAGCGCGGCGGCCCGGCCCTGAATTTTGTGAGCAAGGGAGTCGCCCTGGCGGGGGAAATGCGATAGGGCGGGGCCGCCATGCTCGTCTCGCTCGTCATCCCCGTCTACAACGAGATTCCCACCCTGGCGGAAATCCTCCGGCGCTGCATCGCCGTGGACTTCCCCAAGGAGCTCGTCCTGGTGGACGACTGCTCGAAGGACGGCAGCCGCGAATTCCTCCGCCAGCTGTCCGAACAGGGCCTGGGCATCCTGGGGGGCACGCCGACGAACCGGAACGAAATCCGCGTGCTCTTCCAGGAGAACAACCAGGGCAAGGGGGCCGCGCTGCGCCGGGGCTTCGCCGAGGCCACGGGGGACATCATCCTCGTGCAGGACGCGGACCTGGAATACGACCCCCGGGACATCCCCCGGGTCATCCAGCCCATCCTCGACGGAGACGCGGACGTCGTCTTCGGCAGCCGCTTCATCGGGTCGCCGCGCCGGGTGCTGTACTACTGGCACACCGTCCTCAACAACCTGCTCACCATGCTCTCCAACATGACGAGCGGGCTGAACCTCACGGACATGGAGACCTGCTACAAGGCCTTCCGCGCGGAGGTGCTGCGCTCCGTGCACGTGGAGGAGGACCGGTTCGGCTTCGAGCCCGAAATCACCGCCAAGGTGGCGCGCGGCAACTGGCGCGTCTTCGAGGTGCCCATCAGCTACCATGGGCGCACCTACGAGGAGGGCAAGAAGATTGGCTGGAAGGACGGCGTGCGCGCCCTCTACGCCATCGGGAAGTACTCCCTGAAGCGCTGAAGCAGCCCGGACGTCCGCCCGGCCGCTGTCCGGGGGAGGATGCGGCACGGGTCCTTCAAGAAAAGCGCGCTCCGAATGGGGACAAGGGAACAGACGGGCGGGTGCGGTTGGTTGTCCAGCGAGCGGCACCCTGCGAGGGGTTCCGGCTTTTCTTCCTCCGTATTGCGGCGCGTAGTAGTTTCGACAACGCACTCCGTCTGAAGGGCGGGGAGTTTCCCGGCCCTTCCGAAAGTTTCCGTCCCCGTATGTTCGACTGGCTCCACACCCTGTTTTCGCGCGACCTCGCCATCGACCTGGGTACGGCGAACACGCTCATCTACATCCGCGGCCAGGGCATCGTGTCCAACGAGCCCTCCGTCGTGGCGGTGCAGCAGGACTCGCGCGGCGGCAAGAAGGTGCTCGCCGTGGGCAAGGAGGCCAAGGAGATGCTCGGCAGGACGCCGGGCAACATCGTGGCCATCCGGCCCATGAAGGACGGCGTCATCGCCGACTTCGAAATCACCGCCGCGATGCTGCGCTACTTCATCCAGAGCGCGCACAACCGCAAGACGCTGGTGAACCCGCGCATCATCATCGGCATCCCGTCCGGCATCACGGAGGTGGAGCGCCGCGCGGTGCGTGAGGCGGCCGCCAACGCGGGCGCGCGCGAGGTCTACCTCATCGAGCAGCCCATGGCCGCGGCGATTGGCGCGGGCCTGCCGGTGACGGAGCCCAGCGGCAACATGATTGTGGACATCGGCGGTGGCACGTCCGACGTCGCGGTCATCAGCCTCGCGGGCATCGTGTTCGCCAAGTCCGTGCGCATCGGCGGCGACAAGCTGGACGAGGCGATCATCCAGTACGTCAAGCGCAAGTACAACCTGCTCATCGGTGAGCGCACGGCGGAGCTCATCAAGATGGGCATCGGCACGGCGTACCCGACGGACGAGGTCATGACCATGGAGATCAAGGGTCGCGACCTGGTGGCCGGTGTGCCGCGCACGCTGACGGTGTCCAGCGACGAGGTGCGCGACGCGCTCGCGGAGCCCGTCAACGGCATCGTCGAAGCGGTGAAGCTGACGCTGGAGCGCACGCCGCCGGAGTTGGCCGGTGACATCGCGGACCGCGGCATCGTGCTGGCCGGCGGCGGCGCGCTGCTCAAGAACCTGGACACGCTGCTCCGCGAGGAGACAGGCCTGCCGGTGTTCCTCGCGGAGGACCCGCTGTCCGCCGTGGTGATTGGCGCGGGCAAGGCGCTGGAGTCCTTGGACATCCTCCGCCAGGTCTGCCAGCCGGGCTGAGGTTCCCCTCTCCCGCTGTACCGTGACGGCGCCGGACCTCTTTCAGGGGTCGGCGCCGTTCGCGTTTCCGGCCGTCGTGGTGACGGCGGCGGCCCGGGGCAGCGGCAGCCCCGTGGGCCTGACGATGCGCGCCTCGCAGTGGGGGCGGCGGCCCTCCCGGTCGTCCTCCTGGCGGGCCTGCTCCTCCACGGCGGCGCCTCGCAGGAGCATCCCCGGGGGGATGGACCGCTCCACCTTCGTGTCCATGCAGGCGTCGAACGCGCGGCGCATCCAGGGGCCGGCGGCGCGGACGGCGAAGCCTCCCAGCGCGTCCACGCGGGTGAGGCCATCCAGGCGCTCGACGAAGACCGGGTAGCCCTCCTGCGCGTTGCGCCGGGCGTGGACCAGGGTGGCGGCGGCGCGCAGGCCCGGGTCCAGGCGGAGGAGCTCCGGTCCTGAGTTGCGCGAGGCGGACAGGACGTGGTTGCGCAGCGGTTCGCGCGCGAGCATCACCGGCAGCGACGCATTGAAGAGGTTCTTCGCGCGCGCATCCCCCTCCCGCGTGAGCTCCAGCGCGAGCAGCGCGGCGACCTCCGGGTCCAGGCGGGACAGCACGGCCTCGGGCTCCTTCACGGCGTGCGTCAACGCGCGCTTCGGGTCCTGCAGCACGTCCCGGGTGAGGCGCAGCACGGCGCTGTCCACGGGTGACGTCATCGCCGCGAGCTCCGCCTCCTTGGGCAAGCGCTGGCCGGTGAGCAGGTCCAACAGCGCCATCCGCTCCGGCTGCCGAGCCAGGGCGGGGGGGATCCAGTCGCGCATCACGTAGGACGTGTGCTCGGGCCCGGCGGCCGCGGCCGTGCGTCCGGCCAGCACCAGGAAGTCCCAGGTCCGGCGGCGCGTGTCCTCGGCGTAGCGGCGCACCACCGTGGTGGCCGCGTCGCGCAGCTGCGCGCGCAGGAGGATGCGCACGTCCAGCTCCAGCGCCTCCAGGGTGTCCGGCGGGTGCTTCTCCTCGAGTGCCTTCAGCTGTCTCGCCGTCTCGGTGATGAAGTCCTGGCGCTCGCTGTCACTCCAGGGCCGCGCGTCCCCCAGCTCGAAGCGCCAGCGCGCATCCAGCCAGGCACGGACCACGTCGGGCGAGTCCGGGAAGCGCTTCGCCAGCGCCTGGTACGCGGCGACGGCCTCCGCGGTGCCCAGGGACGGCGGGCTCGCGAGCTGGAGGTAGAGGGCGGCCAGCGGTGAGTCCGGATGATGCTGCGCGTGCTCCGTGTAGCGGGCGCGGGCCGCGTCTCCGTCTCCAATGAGGCGCAGCAGTGACAGCGCCAGCGCCTGCGCGCCCGGATCCTCCTGCCAGGTGTGCATCAGCATCGCCGCGTAGCCGCGCGTGTTGCGCCAGCGCAGGGCGTCCGGGAGGTTCACCGGCGCCTGCGAGTCCAGGATGAGCAGGGCGCGCGCGGCCATCTCCCGCGCCAGGACATTCCCTGGCTCCACCTGTGCGACGGCGGAAGCCACGCGGCCCGCGGACTCCCAGCGTCCTGCTTCCGCGAAGGCGCGTGCAGCGGCCTCCCAGCTCGCGGCCTGGACGGAGAGTCGCTCGCCCGGCTGGAGCACCATGGCGCTCTCCGGCAGGGACCTGGAGCGTGGGCCCGAGGAGGTGGCCCCGTCATCAGGGACCGCCTCCAGCATCGCCGCGCCCTTCACGTTGTAGAGGATCCGCTCGCCGTCGGTCGGCAGCCACACGTCCTCGATGACGGGCTCCTGGCCGGGCCAGGTCGTCACCGCGCGGAGCAGGTCGTCTCCCAGCTTCACGCGCCCCTGCTCCTGCGTCCCGGGCGCCACGACCCAGTGCTCGCCGCCGATGCGCACGTCCACGGGGCGCGACAGGCCATTGATGACTGTCACGGCGCGCATGCTGCGAGCCTCCAGCCACACCGCGCCCAGCCCCGTCAGGCCGCAGAGCCCCAGCGCCATCGCAGTAAGGGCCGTCGCGCGGCGGCGAGACCTGCCGCGTGAAGGTGGCACCTGACCGATGACCTGGAGCGGCGCCTTGCCGTCAGAGCGCACGAGGTAGCCGTCCAGGGGCCACACGGGAACGCCCAGCACCGTCACGGTGCGCTCGGCGACGAAGGGAGCGTTCGGGGCGGCGCCACGAGGAGGCGCGCCCCTCCATCGCACGCCCGTCCCCAGCACGGAGGACGCGGACGGCGGACGGGCCGCGATGACGAAGGCTCTCCGGTCCTCCACCAGCGCCGCCAGCAGCTCCCGCGTGGGCCCGGGCGGCTCGTGCTCCAGCCGGCGTGAGAGCACCGCGTACACCGCCCACGCATCACCCCGCGCGAGCGCCTCCGACAGCGCGGCACCCGGCAGGAGCTCCGCCAGACGCGGCGCGCGCTCCAGCAGGCCGCTGGGGTCCATGACAGGGGCGAGGGACATGGCCCGCATTCAACCGGGTGCCAGCGGGGGGAAGGCAAGCCCCCGAGCCCCGAATCCCGTCAAGCCATGGCCCGAAGCGCCAGCGCGATGGATGCCTTCGACCTCAAGAGGGCCACCGTCATCCATCGCCGCGCCAGGCTCTCAGGCCAGCAGGCCGTCCCCACGGATGAGAACGTAAGAACCCTGCCGTCCCCTGGCGGCGCGCATCAAAAACCTGTCCGACTGTCGGACAGCTTCGGGCCACCGCGACCGAGACCTTCGCCCCCGAGCCGAGGAAACCTGTCCGACTGTCCGACAGGTTCGGACCACTTCGGTTGGCGAGGCCCCCGCCCCATCCGAGCAACAGAAACCTGTCCGACAGGTTTGGCCCCCTCGGTTTGGCGAGGCCTCCGCACCATCCGAGCCACAGAAACCTGTCCGACTGTCGGACAGCTTTGGGCCACCGTAGCTGGCAGGGCCTCTGCTCCATCCAAGCCGAGGAAGCCTGTCTGACAAGGTTTGGACCACCCAGGTTTGGCGAGGCCTCCGATCCATCCAAGCCGAGGAAACCAGTCCGACTGTCCGACAGCTTCGGGCCACCGCGACTGAGACCTCCGCCCCCCAAGCCGAGGAAACCTGTCCGACAGGTTTGAACCACCTCGGTTGGCGGGCCTCCGCTCCATCCGATCCACAGAAACCTGTCCGACTGTCGGACAGCTTTGGGCAACCTCGACTGAGGCCTCCAGCCATCCGAGCCACAGAAACCTGTCCGACTGCCGGACAGCTTTGGACCACCGCGGTTGGCCGGGGCCTCCGCCATCCGAGCCGAGGAAACCTGTCCGACTGTCGGACAGGTTTGAGGACCGTGGCTGGCCGGGGCCCCGCTCCGCCCCACCCGCTGGAACTTGTCCGACTGTCGGACAGGTTCGGAGCAATCGCGGCCGGGGGCGCACCCCATCGGGCCAGCGGAAACCTGTTGGACCGGTTCGCGCGGTGCGCCACTGATGGGGTGAGGCATGCCACTGGCCTTGAATCCTGTCAGGCGAAGGCCCGAAGCTCCCACGCCATGGGCGCCTTCGACCTCGTGATCATCTCCGTCATCGTAGCGCTCGGTCTGGGGCGCTTCCTCGTGATGCGCGACCAGCGCCGCGCGCCACCTCCGGAGGCCGGTCCGCGCAAGCCGACGCCGCAGCGCATCGCCGGGCGCGTGCTGCTGGGGTACGCCTACGCGATGGCGCTGTTCATCCTGGTCCGCTTCTTCATCAGCCGGATGTGACGGACACGGGATGCCTTCCCCCTGAACGCATGGCTTGTGTCGGGGGTGGGTGTCCTTCGCGCTGGGGACATCCCTGCGCCGCCGGGATGAACGCGGCCCACGCAGGGCGTCATCGACCGGCGGCACCTGACGCCGCCGCGGATCACCTACAGCCTGGCGGCCTCCACGGCCCTGGACCTGCGCCTGGGCCCCTGAGCGCACGAAGCGCCCCGGGGCCCAAGGCCAGCCCTGGCATCAGTGCTTGCCGTACTCCAACTTCACGCCCTTGCGCTGCGCGTAGATGTACGCCTCCATCGCGCGCATCTTCGGGTCGCCGTCCGCCAGCGGCTTGCCGCGCACCGGGTTCTCGATGCACCAGTTGATCATGTCGCGCAGCAGCGCCGTGCGGCCCAGCTGCACCTGGTACTTCGGGTAGGTCTCCGGGTGCGTGTTGGCCGCGTCCGGATGGCACATGTCGCACGACACGCCAATCGTGCCGCCCAGCGCCTCCGCGTCGTGGAACACGCGGTGGCCCTCCTTCACGGTCTCCTGCACGGAGGCCGCCCACACCTGCTCGTCACGTTCCGAGAACGCGCCGTAGGTGTGACCCGTCTGGAGGTTCGTCTTCTGCTGCTGGGGCACCGCCCTGGCGCCCGTCTCCGCGCCCACGCCGCCCTGGCGCACGTCGTTGCCCGAGGGCTTCGAGCCGGGGTTGGGCTGGGGCGCGGGCGGCGGGCTCTTCTTCGCGGCCGGAGGCGTGGCCTGTGCCAGCACCGGGCCGGGCACGTCATCCCAGTTCGCGTTCGGGTTCTTCTTGCGCCAGTCATCCATCAACTGCGCGGTGGCGGTGATGGCCTGGGCACGCGTGAGCTTCTGGCCGTCCTTCACGCCTTGCACTTCCAGGGACGTCTCCCCGTCGCACAGGCCCAGCACCAGGTTGCCGTCCTTGGACGCGGGCACGACGTGCTTGGGCAGGGCTTGCGCCTGGGGGGCGGCCTTCGACTCCGGGGACGTGGCGAGCGCCACGCCGCCAGCGAAGGACAGGGCCGCGCACGGGACCACGAGCAGCTTCATTCGCAGGTTCATGGGAGGGGGTTTCCTCTTCCGGTCCTAGTAGGTGGGCAGCTTGGGCTTGGGGGGCGCGGACTGCTTGCCACCGGAGCCCAGGTAGCTGGCGCGCACGGTGATGGGGTCGCGCTGCCAGAGGTTGTAGAGCTTGTCCACGAGCCCCGACTCCAGCACGTCCATGCGGCCGTTGCCGCAGCCGTCGAACTGGCTGAACGGATCCGCGCGATTCATGGGCACCGTGAGCGAGGGCAGGCCTTCCGGCGCGTACGGCCACGGCCACGCGGTGGACAGCATCCCGTGGAAGGAGATGTTGCCAATGCGGTTGCTGAGCAACTGGTGCGTGTGGCCGTGGATGACGGTGACCTTCTCGTACGGCTTGAGGATGGCCTGCACCTCGTCCGCGTCGTCGGTCCAGAAGTTCCAGGGCTTGTAGTACTTGTAGAGCGGCGAATGGCTGAAGACGATGACGGGCGTCGTCTTCGCCACCTTGGCCAGGTCGTTCTGGAGCCACTGGCGCTGCTCGGCGCCCACTTCGAAGCGGGACTGGATGCCATTGTCCAGGCCGGCGACGATCTTCATGCGCTCCATGGGGGAGAGCTTCCGCTCCGTCCAGAAGTCCTTCTCCAGGATGGAGTTGAGCACCACGAAGTGCACGCCCTTGTGGTCGAAGGAGTAGTTGGGCGCGCCGAACAGGTCGCGCCACAACTCGCCCATGTCCAGGAACCAGTCGTGCTCGCCCACCATCATCTTGATGGGGGCCTTCACGGACTTGAGGATTTGAGCGCCCAGCTTGAGCTCGCCGGCCTGGCCCAGCTGCGCCAGGTCACCGCCGAAGAGGACGAAGTCCGGCTGGGGGTCCAGCGCGTTCACGTCGTCCACGGCCTTGAGGATGGCGCGCACGAAGCGGTCGTTGAGCTTGTTCTCGTACAGGTGCGTGTCGGAGATGTACGCGAAGGAGAACTTGGGCTTCTCTCCCTGCGCCTCCGCCACGTTGACCAACTGGAAGCTGTTGGGCGTGAGCTTGCCCATGCCCGCGACAATGCCGGCGGAGATGCCGGCGACGCGCATGAAGGCGCGGCGGTCCAGCTTGCGCAGACCCTCGAAGAAGGCGTCGCGCTCGGCGTAGTGCTTCGTCTCGATGCTCTGGAACTTGTTTGCCATGGCGCGCCTCGGTTACCGCTGCTTGGTGGTCGTCACCGGGGTGACGTCGCCGTAGATGCCCAGGTCCGCCGGGTTCTTCACGTTCAGATCCGGGTTCGGAGCCAGGTCGCCCAGGTTGCCCTTCTTGCCCATGGCGGTGGCGGTGTCCCGCTCCGGCCGGGTGTTCTTCCGGGCGCGCTGCTTCGCCAGCTGCTCCTTGTTGAGCTTGTCGAACTTCGTGTCCGTGAGGGTGAAGAGGAACGCCACCAGGTCGTCGATTTCAGGCTCCGTGAGCCCCAGCCGCTGCATCCCCCCGTCGAGGTAGGGATTGGCCACGCCGCCCTTGTTGTAGTGGTCCATCACGTCCCACAGCGTGGTGAGCGACCCGTCATGCATGTACGGACCGGTGATGCCCACGTTGCGCAGGATGGGCGTCTTGAACGAGCCCACGTCGTTCTCCTGCTTGGTGACGAGGAAACGGCCCAGCTCGGAGAACTCCGAGTTGAGCGCCAGCTCGTCGATCTGCTTCTCATCGCCGGTGCGCACCACCTGCACGCCCTTGCGCGCCAGGGTGACGAAGTCCTGCTTGTGCGCGGCGACGCCGATGTTGTGGAACTTCTGGTCGCTGAACAGCGGGGAGACGGCGTTGCCCGCGTGGCAGGAGTTGCAGCGCGCCTTGCCGTTGAAGAGCGCCCAGCCGTTCTTCTCCGACGCGGTGAGCGCCTTGCTGTCGCCCGCGATGAACCTGTCGAAGCGCGCGTCGCCGGAGAACTGCATCCGTTCGAACGCGGCGATGGCGACGGCCAGGTCGTCGAAGTTGGGCTCGCGGCCGAACACCTTCTGGAAGTCGGTGACGTACTCGGGGATGCCGCGCACCTTCTTCACGACGGTGTCGGGGTCCGGCATGCCCATCTCACGCGGGTTGAGGATGGGCAGCTTCGCCTGGTCCTCCAGCGTGGCCGAGCGGCCGTCCCAGAACTGGGTGGCGTTGAAGAGGGCGTTGAGGACGGTGGGGCTGTTGCGCGTCACCTTCTGCTGCTTGACGCCCTCGGACAGCGGCTTGCCGTCGGTGAAGCCCAGCTCCGGCTCGTGGCACGTCATGCAGGCCACGGTGTTGTCCACGGAGAGGCGCTTGTCCCGGAAGAGCTTCTCCCCCAGCGCCACCCGCTCCGGCGTGGGCTCGGAGCCCTTGGGCACCGAGAGCCGCCACAGCGTCGCGGAGACGCCCGGCGGCAGTGGCGGCGGTGTCGCATTCGCGGGTTGTGAAGGGGGAGGTGCTGCCAGTCCTACGCCGGAGTTGAGCACCACGGCGAGCATCGTGACGACGCCCGAGGGCAGCCGCATGAACGCCTCCTACCCGTTCTCTGGAGCCGCCGCGGGACATCCGCCCGGGTCCGAGGCCGGTCCGCGCATCTCACGCAACCCGCGAGAGCTGTTCAACGGTCTCTAGGTCCAGGGGGAGGGAGAGTGTCTGGGATTGGAACGTCAGACGTCACGAGACGCCAGCCGTGGGCGGAAAGCCACGCGTGGGCTTCATCTTTCCGTCCGTGCGCGACAAGGAAGTCCACGCGGTCGCCCGCCACGGGGATGGTGGACTCGTCGAAGAGGACGGTGCCGGCCTCGCGCTCCAGCACGAGAGGAACCAGCGCCTCCTCCAGGTTGCCGCTGGCGGGAGGCATGAGGGTCTCCACCTGCGGGGCCTCCAGGCGCCAGGACTCGCGGGACACGGCGCCCTGTTCACAGCGCGCCACCCAGACGTCCAGGTCGCGCTCCGCGCCAAAGAGGACGTGGCCGCCGGTGGCGCTCACGGTGTCCGTGGATACACCCACGTGGCCCCGGTGCAGGGCGGTGTAGCTGCGGGCGGTGCGCTGGAGTGCACGCACGCGCTCGGCGAAGAGGAGGTTGACGCCCTCGTTGTGGGTGAGGCCCACGAAGCCCTGGCGCCCTTCGGGCTCCGCGCGCAGGAGCGTGCGCTCGTCCAGCCCGTTGCCGAAGAGGACGCGGAAGCCCTCCTGCTGCGCGCGCTTGAGCGTGGCGTCGCTGGAGTCCACGAGGAGCACGACCTGGTCGCGCGCCTGGAGTGCGTGCGCCACCTGCCGCGCGAGCGCGTTGGCACCCAGGAGGACATAACCCCGGGGCACCACGCGGCGCACACCCAGGAGCCCCGCCACCAGGCCGCCAGACAGGCCCTGCACCACCACCGTCACGCCGATGACCAGGAACACCAGCGCGCGCAGGGCCTGGCCCTCCTGCACGCCCTGGTCCCCCAGGCGCGTGGCGAACAGCGAGGCCACGGCGGCGGCGACGATGCCGCGCGGGCCCAGCCACGCGATGAAGGCCTTCTCGTTGCGGGACAGGCCGGAGCCGGCGGTGGAGGCGGCGACGGCCACGGGCCGCACCATGAGCATCAGGACGAGCACAGTGAGGAGACCGCGCCAGCCCAGCGCCGTCACCTGGGACAGCCGCATGTCCGCGGCCAGGAGGATGAAGAGCATGCCCAGCAACATCAGGGTGAGCTGCTCCTTGAAGGCGAGCACCTCCCGGCGGGCGGGCACCTTGCCGTTGCCCACGACGAGCCCCGCGGCGATGGCGGCCAGCACGCCGCTCTCCGGCGCGAGCGCGTTGCTCACCTGGAAGGCCCCCAGCACCAGGGCCAGGGCGAAGACGTTGGTCATGTCCTCCGGCACCCACGAGGCCTTGCGCAGGCCCACGGTGATGAGGAGCCCCGTGATGCCGCCCACGGCGAGCCCCACGCCCCAGCGCGAGCCCAGCGCGCTCACCAGCAGCCACGGCCCTTCCTCCGCGTGCAGCGCCATGTCCAGCGCGACCACGGCGATGATGGCGCCCACGGCGTCCACGAAGATGCCCTCGGCCTCCAGCACGGTGGCGACGCGGTGGGTGACGCGCACGCGGCGCAAGAGCGGCGTGATGACGGTGGGGCCGGTCACCATGACCAGGGTGCCGAACAGGGCGGACACCTTCCAGTCCCAGCCCATGAGTGCGCGGGCGGCGAGCGTGCCACCCACGGCGGTGATGGCGGCGCCCAGGGTCACGAGCCGCTGGATGGAGCGGGCCTCGCGGCGCAGCTTGCGCACGTCCAGGCTCATGGCGCCCTCGAAGAGGATGACGGACACGGAGAAGCCCACCACGGTCTGGAGCGCGGGCCCCAGGGACGCGGGCTGGATGAGGCCCAGGGCCTCCGGACCGAGCAACACGCCCGCGGACAGGAGCACGACGATGCCGGGCACGCTCAGGTGCCGGGCCACGAGCTGCGCGAGGATTCCGGCGACGAGCGACAGCCCCAGCGTCAGGGAGGGATTGGCGAGGGAAGAGGCCATGGATGCGGCCGCGCACCGTAGCCGCTCGTGGGTGATGTACACGGACCTCCGCCGGGCGACGGTTGGCCGGGAGACGGAGTCACGGAGCCTGCGTGAGCCGGCAGGTCAGGCGGCGGCCTCGCTCGCGATGGCGACGAGTGCTCCGACGAGGTTCTCCACCTCCCAGTCGATTGCGAACACCGCGGCCTGCACCCGCGTGGAGTCCGGGGCATTGCCGGCGAGCAGTGCCCGGGCACGGCGGAGGGCTGCCGCGAGCCCGTGCGCTTCGAGCAGGTGCAGGGTCCCCGTGAGGGCCTCGCACGCGCGCTCGTACTCGTCGGGGGCACCCTTCTTGAGCGCGGCCGTGAGCGCCAGCCGGGCCTGCTCCAGCGCCTGGACGGAAGAGCGGGCCAGCGCCGAGCTCGCCTGCGCATCTCCCGCCCCCCACTGCCTCAGCTTCGTGAAGCTGAAGTCAGGCGCCAGGACCAGGGAGTCCGCGGCGGCCCCGGAGGCAGGCGGGGCGGCTTCCGGCGGAGGCGCGGGCGCCTCGGGAGTCTCGCGGGAAGTGCACCGCGCCATCTTCCGGAACAGGACGCCCTCGTCGAAAGGCTTGCCGATGAAGTCCGTGAACCCCGAGGCCAGGACGTTGCTCTCCTGCCAGGCCCGCGTGGAGGCCGAGATGGCGATGATGGGAATCTGGCGGAGCCGCTCGTCCGGGAGCTGCCGGATGACCTTCAACGCGTCATAGCCATCCAGCACCGGCATGTGCAGGTCCATGAGGACGAGCTCGTAGCCCCCCTGGCGGAGGCGCTCCACCGCCTCGTGTCCGTTCCTGGCGGCGTCGAACGACACCCCCCAGTGTTCGAACCAACGGGCGAGCACGTAGGTATTGACCTCGTTGTCCTCGACCACGAGCACCTTCAGGCCCCGCAGGGCCTGCGGAGACGCCGCGCTGCTGGGAGCCGTGCCGGCGGCGGCGCCCCCCGCCACGGACTTCAAGCGCAGGTCGAAGGAGAAGCGTGTTCCCCTTCCCACCTCGCTCTCCACGACCATCTTGCTGCCATGCAGCGCCACCAGCTTCCGGCTGATGGAGAGGCCCAGCCCCGTCCCGCCGTACTTCATCCCGATGTCGTAGTTCGCCTGGGTGTACTCCTCGAAGATGGCGGCAAGGCGGTCCGGTGGAATCCCGATCCCCGTGTCACTCACCTGGAAGGCCAGGTCACACGCGTCGCCGTCCCGGGACCGGAGGACCACGCTGACCTTGACCCCACCCTTCTCCGTGAACTTGAGGGCGTTGCTCACGAGGTTCGTGAGGATCTGCCCGAGCTTGACGGGGTCCCCCAGGAGAACGGCCGGGACCTGCTCGTCGGTCTCCATCTGGAGCAGCAGGCGCTTCTCCTCGGCCCGGGCGGCCTGGCCATTCAGGATGTCGCCGAGCAGCTCCCGGAGAGAGAACTCGCGTTGCTCCAGCGAGAGCTTGCCCGCCTCTATTTTGCTCCAGTCCAGGATGTCGTTGACCAGCGCGAGCAGGTTGCCGGACGCGGAGCCGAGGATGCGCAGGTACTTCGACTGCTTGTCGGAGAGCGGCGTCATCCCCAGAAGCCGCGTGGCGGCGGTGATGGCGTTGAGGGGGTTGCGGACCTCATGGCTGAGGGTCGCGAGCAGCGCCGCCTTGGCCTGGGCCAGCTGCTCCGCCTTGCGGCGGGACATCAGCAGCTCGCGTTCGTAGCGCTTGCGCTCCGTCATGTTGAAGAGCGTCGTCCGGATGGAGCGCGGCCTTCCGAGCGCGTCTCGCTTCTGCTCGGAGTTGATCAGGGCAGGCAGCGGACGGCCGTCCGCGCAGACGAGGTCCAGCGAGAGCTCGTGGACGAAGCCCTGCATCTGGAGCAGCGGGGCGTAGTGGGTTTCGTGGAAGATGCGGCCCGCGACCGTGAGCAGCTCCCAGAACCGCTTGCCGCCCAGCAAGGCCTCCCTGGAGTAGCCCGTCCAGGTCAGGAAGGTCTGGTTGACCTTGAGGATGCGCCCCTCCGGGCTCGTGGAGAGGTAGCCACACGGAGCATTCTCATAGAGCTCTTCCGCCGAGTCCTCGGAAGAGTCCTTCCCCTGCCCCGTGTCAGCGCTCCCTTCCATTGTCCTCCTTCAGGAGCCCAGGAAGGGCTTCATCGCAGCGATGGTTTCTTCGGGAGCGCTCAGGTTCGGGCAGTGTCCGGTCGCCTTGAGGCGGACCAGCTGACCCGCGGGCAACTGCCGGCACACGTACTCCCCCACCGCATCCCCGGCGATGACGTCGTTCGAGCACTGGAGCACGAGGGAGGGCGTCTTGACCTTCGGGAGGTCGGCCCGGTGGTCGGAGAGGAAGGTCACCTTCGCGAACTGCTTCGCGATGTCGGGATCCATGCGGCAGAAGCTGTTGGTGAGCTCCGAGCCAAGCTCGGGCCGGTCCGGGTTGCCCATGATCACGGGCGCCATCGTGCTGGACCAGCCCAGGTAGTTGTCATCGAGCGATTCCAGCAACTGCAGGATGTCCTCGCGGGAGAAGCCGCCGACATACTCGCCGTCGTTGATGTAGCAGGGCGAGGGGCCGATGAGCACGAGCCGGGCGAAGCGCTCCGGCTCCTTGATGGCCGCCAGCACGCCCACCATCGCGCTCACCGAGTGACCGACGAAGACCGTCTGCTCGAGCCGCAGCTCGTGGCAGATCCGCAGGACGTCATCGGCGTATCCGTCCAGCGTTGCGTACCGGTTGCGGTCATAGGCCGCGAGCTCCGAGCCGCCAGCCCCCACGTGGTCGAAGAGCACGGTGCGGTAGTCCTGCTCGAACGCGGGCGCGACGAACCGCCACATGTTCTGGTCGCAGCCGAAGCCATGGGAGAACACCATGGGCTGCGCGCCCTCCCCCTTCACCTTGACGTTGTTCCGGGCAAGAACGTTCATGGGTTGCTCCGATGCGGGAGGAAGGCTCCAGGACAGCCCTGGGTTCACGGGGGCTGACAGTCAACCCAGGAAGAAGTGACGGAGTCCCCTCGCGTTGGATCAATTCCTTCCTGGGAGAAGAGTCCAGCCCTGGCAGCATCCATCGCCGGGGCCTGGAGCGACTCAAGGCTCCGGGACGCGCAGGTCGCGTGAGCGCAGCAGCATGGCGGACGCCGTGGCCGGAGCGAGCACCGACGCGATGATGATGCTCCAGTCCCAGGGCCCTCGTGCCCGGGCGGCGTTGAAGGCCAAGGCCTGCACCAAGGTCAGACAGGCATCCGCGGTGGTGAGCCGTCCCAGCAGCGTGGCCAGCCCATCTCGCCAGCGGCGCAGGAGCAGCAGCAGTCCCGCGATGAGCCCCACGTCGAACACCACCCAGCCGTGCTGCACCCACGGCGACGGGAACCAGTGCGCGCTCATGGGCAGCGCGAGCAACACCGTCCACGGCACCAGCAGCGCCGTCAGCGCGCGCACGAAGAGGCGCGGCCGGCGCAGCAGCGTGACGAGCCCGAACTTCAGCAGGCTTCCCCGCGCGAAGGCCCGGAGCGCGTCGTAGATGGCCCACGGCGCGGGCTCGTCCTTCGGGTGGGACAGATAGAGCGTCACCCACGCGTCGGGGCGGAACTTCGCCTTGAAGGAGCGCAGGCCCTCGAAGTCGAACAGCGGGCGCCCGGCGCTGCGCGCGAACCGCAGCCACGGCCGCACCGGGCCCGCGAGCGGCGCCAGGCCCAGCGTCACGTACTGGCGCCCGTTCAGCGCGGCGGCGCGCATCGCGGCGTCCACCAGCGTCTCCGCCGTGCCGTTGGGCGCGGTGGGTTCGCGCAGCAGGTCCTGGAGGAACCAGCCGTCGCGCGCGTACACGGGCGTCACCGACAGGAAGCCCACCACGCGGCCCTCCACCTCCGCCACGAAGGCGCGGCGCTCACGGGCGAAGGCTCCGGGGGCCAGCCCCACCAGGAAGCCCATGGTCGCCATGCGGCGCGACGCAAGCCAGTGCTCGGCCAGCACCTCCACCGCCGCTCGCAGCGGGTGGCCTTCCGTCTCCATCACCTCCGCGGGCACCTCGCGCACGCGTACGCCGTGGGAGCGCGCGCGGCGGAGCTGCTCGCGCAGGCTGCGGCTGCCCTTCACCACCGCGTCCCATTTCGCCGGGTCCCACACCGGCTGCTCGCCGATGGGCAGCTCCTCGAACGGCACGAGCCGCGAGAAGCGTGATTCCGTGGCGAAGAAGCTCACGCGCTTGCCCGCGCTCCGGGCCGCCTGGTGGAAGGACTCCACCACGTCGTGCACGCGCTCCTGCGCGGCGATGGGACCGCCTCCCGCCACCCACGCGCCGCCCGTGTCCACGTAGGCGATGCACCCGTCCCCTTCCGGGGCGAACCAGTACTCGAAGCCCGGCTGCAGCACCTGGAAGGACGTCGCGTTCCAGCCGTGCTGCTTGAGCAGCGCCAGCACCCGCTCGCGCGGGTCGCCTGCGGGGTCCTGGTGGGGATCGGCCATGGTGTTGGCGTTCAAACTACGACCCACGGGGCACCCCTGCCAGCCAAAGCCGCCCGGGGAGACAGGGCCCCTCCTGGAGGAGCGGCCCCTCTCCCAGTGGAAATGCACAGGGAATGGATCCAGTCCGGCCGCTCCCACGCACTACAGGGGAACGTCCTTGACGGGGATATCAGGGCCGGAGCCGGGCCCCCATGGGGCGGCCCTCCCATGGAGGGGCCCGGCTGTAGTACCGCTCAGGAACCGTCGTCGTCCGCGTCGTCCCCGCCGCCATCCGCGGGAGCCCGGCCCAGCAGCCGGTCCACCTCCGCGTGCGCGGCCTCCGCCTGCGCCGCGCTGATGCGCTTGTAGGTCTTGAGCGCGTCCACCACGTGGTGCGCGTGCTTCCACAGCGCTCGGGAGCCGCTGGACGGCGAGCGCTTGCGCGGGGACGGCAGCATCGCGGCCAGCACCGCGCCCTGCGCCACGGAGAGCTGGGACGCGGACACGCCGAAGTGCTCCCGCGCCCCGGCCTCAATCCCATACACGCCGTTCCCCCATTCCACCACGTTGAGGTACAGCGTCAGGATGCGCTGCTTCGTCAGCGCTTCCTCCAGCCGGTGCGCCAGCACCAGCTCCTTCAGCTTGCGCGTCAGGCTGCGGTCCGTGGACAGCCAGAGGTTCTTCGCCAGCTGCTGCGTGAGCGTGGACGCTCCCCGCCCCAGCTCCCCCTTCTCCACCGCCTGCCCCACCGCGCGCGCCAGCTCCACCGTGTCCACGCCGTCGTGCAGGTAGAAGCTCGCGTCCTCGGAGAGGAGCACCGCGTCCACCGCGGGCTTGGACACCGCGGACAACGGCACCCACTGCTGCCTCCGGCGCGGCTTGCGCCCGGCCTCGCGCGCCTCGGCCGCCCGCTGCTCGATGAGCGCCGTCGTCTTCGGGTTCTCCTTCGCCAGGGAGTCCGCGTCCGGCAGCCCGGCGAACGTGAGCGCCGCGGTCCCCACGCCCAGCACCAACACGCCCACGAACACCCAGCGCGCCCACCGCCTCCTTCGCGGCGGCGGCGCGGGATGTACCTCCGGCGGTGCCGGCGGGATGGACCCGGCGGGTTCGGGGCTCGGAGATTCGGATGGACCTTCGACGGTGGACATCTGCCGGCCGTGTCTAGCGCCGTGCCGTCCGGGCGTCACCCTTCACGGCGAGCTTCGCGGACGCCAGCCGCGGCTCGGGCGAACGCCAGCGCTCGTCCACCGACGCGAAGCCCGCCACCAGTTCTCCCGCCAGGTAGCCGCGCGTCTTCTTCCCCTTGCGGCGCAGCCAGTCGTTGATGACTTGCCCCTTCGCGTCCTTGCGCGCCTCCGGCTGCGCGAGGTTGAAGCGCGAGCGCTTCACCAGCCCGCCGGACTTGTGCACGAACGTCACCGTGCCGTCCGTCCCCACCCGCTCCACGATGCCAATGTGCGTGAGGCCGTCGTTGATGAGGCCGTCGCGGTTGCGGTCGAACGTGTTCTTGAAGAACACCAGCGCGCCCGGCTTCGGCGTCTCCGTCAGCATCCCCAGCGCGCGCGCCTTGCGGTGGATGGCCGTGACGCCGTTCTCCTCCGGCAGCACGTCGTCGGGCAGCAGGTCCAGCCGCCGCTGCTGGAACGCCAGCCGTGTCATGCCCGAGCAGTCATCGCTCACCGTCGAGCTCATCTTCGCCAGCGTCGTCATCCCCACCCAGGACTTCGCCCGCCACAGCGCCCGGTCCGCCAGCTGGACCGCCGGCCGGGCCTTCTTCGCCGCCGTGGCCTTGTTCGCTGCCTGAGCCGCCCCGCCCCACACCAGCGCGCTCACCAACGCGCCCACCCACACGCCTCGTCCCATGCGCACGCGACAGAGCAACCGCCGTGCCCGGCCTCCGTGGCGTTGCGCATGTCCACCTCAAGACGAAGCGCGCGCACCCTTCGGCACGCGCTGGGCAAGGAAGTTCCCACCCACGGCAACCGCGCGCCCTGAATCCCTCAGGGCACGACGAGGTTCGGGATGGCCGGCTCGGAGCCCCGGTTCCCGTTCGCGGATTCCTGCCCGGCGCTCGACGGGACGTTGTTCCACAGGGTGCCGCCCTTCACCCGCAGCCGGCCCGTGTCGTTCAACTGCATGAGGTGCGAGTCGTGGACGGTGGGCCCCCGAACGCGGCCCGGGTGGTCAGGCACGGCGCCCATGGGCGGAGGGGACGCCTCACCTTCATAGGCCTGCGCCGGCGCGCAGCCCCTGCTCGCGCATCCGGGGCTGAAGGACTCGCCGGGCGGGCTCGGGGCGCGGGTCCGCTCGGGGGCCCAGGTCCGCGCAGGCCTGGGCTGTATCAGTCTCGGAGGGTTGGGAGCCGGGAACTCCGTGGGCGACGGGCTCTTCTCCCGGGCCTCCAGCGAGACCATCAGCGGCAGCGCCAGCCCCAGCACCGCGAACTGCCCCACGGCGCCAGGCATCCGCGAACCGGGCGCGGGCAGCACCTGGGTGCGCAGGCTCGACAGGATGAACGCACCGCCAATGGCCGTGCACAGCGCGAGCGCCCCCCACGTCATGGCCTGCGCCGTGATGACAATGGAGGAAAGGCGCCAGCTCGCGCCCACGTCCACCGCCGCCCTCCAGGTCTGATCCCTCCAGTCCGCCGCCGGCCCGGCCATGCCATAGCCCACCGCGCACGCAGCCACCCACACCGCGGCGCCATGCACCTCGCGCCGCAAGAGCCACCCCTGCGCGAGGCCCACCGCCACCCCCATCCCGATGAACGCCGTCCCGGGCGAAAGTCCCAGCGCCACGGCCAGGGCCTGCGAACCCACCAGCCCCACCGCCACCGCCATCGCCGTGCGCCCCGCCCAGCCAGGCACCTGGAGCCCCGCCCGGCGCAGCGCGAACGCTTGCGCGTTCCCCAGCATCGCCCCCGCGACCGCGAAGACCGCCAGCTCCGCGAGCCGGTGCACCACGCCCTGCTCCACCGCGGACAGCCGCCAGATGGCCGCCGAGCCCAGCAAGGTCTCCAGCAGGCGGGCCCAGTCCTCCGCCTGCGTCCACGGGATGAGCAGCCCCAGCACGGTGACCACGGAGATGAGGAGGACGTGGACGAGACGAGAGCCCATGGCCCGGCAGTCTGCGCGAGTCCCCCGCTCCAATGCCATTCACCGAGGCACCTTCCTGCCCGCCGGCCAACGGAGGTGTCGCCCGGTGGAGGTGGATGTACGGCGCCACAGGACCCCAGGGGTTAGACTGAACCCCGGTGCGTTTCGCCTACTACCAGCGTCTGTCGCCCGCCGAGCAGCGCATCTACCGGCAGAGCGACGCCGTCACGGAGGTGCCCCTGCGGACGCCCGCGACGCTGCGGCCCCGGGTGGAGGGGGTGCGGGAGGCCCTGCTCCAGGAGGACCGGGCGGCGCTCCAGGCCGCGACGCAGTCCCTGGCCCGCGCGTTGACCGAGCGGCTGGAGGTGGCCGGGGTGGAGGTGGAGGTGCTGGAGACGCGGCCCTCGAATGACGAGGGCGAGCTGCACGGGCTCTACACGTGGGCTCCCGGACAGCGGCCCCGCATCCAGGTGTGGATGCGCACCGCGAAGCGCGGCCGGGTCGTGGCCTTCCGCACGTACCTGCGCACCTTCCTGCACGAGCTCTGTCACCACCTGGACTTCCTCTGGCTGGAGCTCGGCGCCTCCTTCCACACGGAGGGCTTCTTCCAGCGCGAGTCGAGCCTCTTCGGGCAGCTGGTGCCCCCGTCAGCGGGGGTGGAGCGCAGTGAAGCGGCGGACACTGGGAAATGGAGCACGAGCACAAGGCGCGGCCGGCGCTAGATTGCCGCCCCTATGGCGCATCCCACCGACGACAAGAACTTCCGTCTGCCCACCACCCTCCGTCCGCGCCGCTATCAGGCGACGGTGACTTTGGACCTGGAGGGGCGCACCTTCGCGGGTGAGCAGCATGTGGAGCTGGAGCTGTCCCAGCCCACCACGGAGATCATCCTCCACGCCAACGCCCTGGAGCTGGGCGAGGTCACCTTCCGCACCGGCAACGACGTGCGCAAGCCCGTGTCCAAGCGCGTGGCCCCGGTGAGCGAGACGGTGGTGCTCACGTTTGACGCTCCCCTGCCCGCGGGCAGCGCCACGCTGGACGTGCTCTGGACGGGGCACTTCAGCGACGGTCTGCGCGGCCTGTACGCGGCGGGCAAGGTGGCCGCGACGCAGTTCGAGGCCGCGGACGCGCGCCGGCTGTTCCCCTGCTTCGACGAGCCGGCCTTCAAGGCGCGCTGGGCGCTCACGGTGCGCGTGCCGGAGGGCCACACGGTGCTGGGCAACGGCCGGGGGGTGAAGGACGAGAAGGACGGGGCGCTGCGCAAGGTGACGTTCGAGGAGACGGAGCTGCTCAGCTCGTACCTCATCGCGCTGGTGGTGGGCCCGCTGGTGGGCACGCCGGAGGAGAAGGCGGAGGGCATCCCGGTGCGCACGTGGGCGCTGCCGGAGAAGGCGCACCTGGCGAAGTTCGGGCAGGACGCGGCGCTGCAAGTGCTCCCCCGGCTGCAGGACTACTTCGGGCTGCCGTATGCCTTTGGCAAGGTGGACCAGGTGGGCATCCCGGACTTCGAGGCGGGCGCCATGGAGAACGCCGGCCTCATCACCTACCGGGAGGTGGCGCTGCTGTTGGATCCGGCCACCGCGCCGCTGTCCGTGCAGAAGCGCGTGGCGGAGGTGGTGACGCACGAGCTGGCGCACCAGTGGTTCGGCAACTGGGTGACGATGGTGTGGTGGGACGACCTCTGGCTCAACGAGGCGTTCGCCACGTGGATGGCGTTCAAGATCGTCGACCAGTGGCGGCCGGACTGGCGCATGTGGCTGGACTTCGACGCGCACCGGGCGAGCGCGCTGGCGCTGGACGCGCTCAAGTCCACGCACCCCATCCACGGCGAGGTGCGCAACGCGGGCGAGGCCGGTGAGAGCTTCGACGCGATTACGTACGAGAAGGGCGGCGCGGTGCTGCGGATGATTGAAGGGTTCCTGGGAGAGGGGCCCTTCCGCGAAGGCATCCGGCTGTACATGCGCAAGCACGCGCGCGCGAACGCGGTGAAGGAAGACCTGTGGAACGCGCTGGGTGAGGCGGCGAAGCAGCCGGTGAACGAGCTGGCGACGAAGTGGATTGGCCAGAGCGGCTTCCCGCTGGTGTCGGTGAAGGTCGAGGGGCGGAAGGTGACGCTGTCGCAGCGGCGCTTCTACTCGGAGCCGGAGGTGAGGAGCCCGGAGACGTGGCCGGTGCCCATGGTGCTGCGCTTCGAGGACGCGGGCGGCGTGAAGGAGCAGCGCGTGCTCTTCCGCGACGCGCAGACGACGGTGACGCTGGAGGGCGGCTCGGGCGACGTGAAGTGGCTGTGCGCCAACGGCGGCTCCACGGGCTTCTACCGGGTGGCGTACGAGAAGCCGGCGCTGGACGCGCTGAAGGCGAACCTGGGCACGCTGGCGCCGTCGGAGCGCATCTCGCTGCTGGCGGACACGTTTGCGCTGGTGCGCTCGGCGCAGGCGCCGGTGGCGGACCTCCTGGACCTGGCGGCGCGCTTCGGGGACGAGGAGGACGAGGCGGTGCTGGACGAGCTCATCGGGCGGCTCGGGTACATCGAGAACCGGCTGACGGAGGGCGAGGACCAGGAGCGCTTCCGCCGGTGGGTGGAGGGGCTGTTGGGCGGCGGCCTGAAGAAGCTGGGCTGGCAGGCGGCGCCGGGTGAGCCGGACCGGGTGCGGCTGCGCCGCGCTGCGCTGGTGCGCGCGGTGGGCGGCCTGGCGCGCAGCCCGCAGGTGCTGGCGGAGGCACGCCCGCTGGTGCAGCGGATGCTCCAGGGGGACAAGACCGCGCTGGACGCGAACCTGCTGGACACGGCGGTGGGCATGGTGGCGCGCGCGGGCGACTCGGCGCTGTTCGATGATTTGTTGCAGCGGATGCCGAGGGAGCCGGACCCCGCGACGCAGCGGCGCTACCTGATGGCGCTCACGGCGTTCGAGGACGCGACGCTGGCGGAGCGCGCCCAGGGCCTGTTGTTCACGGAGACGGTGAAGACGCAGGACGTGGCGAGCTTCGCGACGGGCCTGTTGGGCAACCGCACCGGGCGCGACGCGTGGTGGGCGCAGCTGCAGAAGCGCTGGAAGGAACTGGTGGCGCGCACGGGCGCGGCGCCCATGCTGCTGCGCCGGGTGGTGGAAGGCCTGGGCCTCTTGCGCACGCGCGAGCAGCTGGAGCAGATGAAGGCCCTGCTCCAGGCGAACCCCATTCCGGAGGCACAGCAGGCCACGGCGCAGACCCTGGAGCGCCTGGCCCAGGACGTGGCCCTGCCCGAGCGCGTGGCCCCGGAGGTGGCCGCGTGGCTGAAGCGCCGGCCGTGAAGTGAGCGCCAGCCGGGAGGGGTGATGTGGAGGTCACTTGTGTTCTGCATGACCTGGGGGCTCGGGTGCGCGGCATCCAGCCCCCCACCCGGCGTCGTTCAACCGCCTCCCGGTGAGCGCCTGGAGCGCATCGCGGGTCCCCTTCCTGGCCATGGACCCTACCCGACCTATTCCGATGCGTTGCTGGCAGCCTGCCCGTTGATCCTGAAACAACCCCAGGCCACCGCAGGCCGTCCTGGAGACCAGGAGTTTCCACTGCGGTGGAGGCTCTCGAAGGAATACTGCGCCTGGGTCTATTACACGCCGGATCAGCAATTCGAATTGAGCATGCTCGCCGCCAGCGCGGTGCAGGACGATCCGGGAAAACGGAGCTGTGCGCTTCCGGCGGTCGTGGAGGATCCGCGTCACCCACCGGAGAGTCTGGGTTACGTCTTCATCCTCCACAACCATCCCTTCGAGAACGAACTCTCCGACTTCGATATCCGCTTCGCCGTTGCCATGGCGGATGTCCATGGCCTGACCGTGAACACCCGGGCGGGTCCCGTCCCCTTGTCCATCATCGCGTTCTTCTCCAAGGGCCATGACCCCACGCAGCCCACCTGTGATGGCTTCTTCCAGTACGTTCCCGGCACCGGGCAGATCATCCGGTGGACCGCGCGGGAGAAGGGGCGGTGGCAACGCAGGCAGATCGCCACGCTCACCTGGCTCGATGACACGAACTACCGCATCCAACGGCAGTAGGAGCCGCATCCGCATGCGCACGCTCTTCATCGTGTCCGGATTGATGCTCGGTGGCTGCATGAAGGCCCATCGACCCTCGCTGGTGGAGTCCGAGCCTTCGCTCGTCTTTCCCTCCTTCTTCGCCAGCCCTGGGGAGTCCGCGGGGGGCCCTGGAAGAACGTATGCGTTGGACGGTTCCGTTCTGCGCGCACTCTCCCTCGCGGTCGCGGACTTCCTTCCGCCCCCGACGCCGTCAACGCCGTGCTGGGACCGGCCCGAGTCACATCGCTACAGAATCCTCCGTGAGCCAGGGGTCATCTTCATCCGGATCGAAGAGGACCCTGCCGCCTGTGGGCAGCAGGCTCCCGCCCTGCACTCCGGAGCGCGATACGCATTCAGTGACGACGGCCGGCTCCTGCGGCGCCTCATCGATGGACAGCCGGAGCAGGTTCCGAACGAGGTGTCCTCCCCGGACGATGCGGGCGAAGATGCGGCCCCCGGTACGCCTCCACCTCCGGGTCTCCAGCCGGGAGGCCCGCCTCCTCGCTTCTCCCATGCCCAGGATGGCGGCACTCGCGCCATGATGTCAGCGCCTCCAATGGAGCCAAGCCTTCCCTCTGATGGCGGCCCCGGAACCCCATGAAGACCACGCTCACGCCTGAAGCCTCCGCCGCCTCCCGTGAGGCCCTGCGCCGCGCCAACGTGGCGTTCGGCCACACCTACCCGGGCGAGTCCTCCCGGCGCCAGCCCGTGCACACCGTGTACGGCGGCGCCCACCTCTTCCGCGCTGGCACCGCGCGGAAGATGGGGGACCTGGCGCTCGCGGCGCTGCGCGACTACGCCGCGGACGGCTCCCAGCTCGCCCACGGGCTGGGCCTGCCCCAGCGCGGCGGCTTCGCCCAGCGCGTCCATGACCGCGTCGTGGACAAGCTCCAGCGTGAACCCGTCGAGGACTTCCGCATCGACTTCGAGGACGGCTACGGCCACCGCCCCGACCCGGAGGAGGACGCCCACGCCGTCGCCGCCGCCACGGAGGTGGCCCGGGGCCTGGAGCAGGGCTCGCTCCCTCCGTTCATTGGCATCCGCGTGAAGTCCTTCACCGAAGAGCTCTACGCCCGCGCCTCGCGCACCCTGGACCTCTTCGTCACCACACTGCTGGAGCAATCCGGTGGCAGGTTGCCTCCGTCCTTCGTCGTCACCCTGCCCAAGGTCACCGTGCCTGAGCAGGTGACCGCCCTGGCGAAGCTGCTGTCAGAGCTGGAGTCCGCCCACCACCTGCCCCCCGGCGCGCTCACCCTGGAGCTGATGGTGGAGACGCCCCAGGCCCTCTTCGACGCGCGCGGCCGGCCGCACCTGCGCTCGCTCGTGGAGGCCGGCGAGGGCCGCTGCTCCCACGTGCACCTGGGCGTCTACGACTACACCGCCGCCCTGGATGTCAGCGCGCACATGCAGCACATGCTCCACCCCGCCTGCGACTACCTGCGCGACACCGTGCAGGTGCTCCTCGCGGGCAGCGGCGTGCACCTGTCCGACGGCGCCACCAACGTCATGCCCGTGGGCCCCCACCGCAAGCAGGGCGACACCCCGCTCCTCCCCACCGAGCGGCGCGAGAACACCGACGCCGTGCACCGCGCGTGGCAGGTGGCGTACCGGCACACGCGCCACTCGCTGGAGCGCGGCTACTACCAGGGCTGGGACCTGCACCCCGCCCAGCTCCCCGTGCGCTACTCCGCCGTCTACGCCTTCTTCCTGGAGGGCCTGGAGCCGGCGTCCCAGCGCCTCAAGGCCTTCGTGGACAAGGCCGCCCAGGCCACCCTGCTGGGCGACGTGTTCGACGACGCCGCCACCGGCCAGGGCCTGCTCAACTTCTTCCTGCGCGGCCTGGCCTGCGGCGCCCTCACGGAAGAGGAGGCCCGCGCCACCGGCCTCACGCTGGAGGAGCTGAGGAGCCGCTCCTTCCGCGCCATCGTGCAGGGCCGCGCGTCACGCTGACGCGGGCGGCTCCGCGGGGGGCACCGCGCTCCGGGGCCCCAGCCACTCGCGCGCGACGGCCACGTCCACCGCGAGGATGCCCACCAGGAACAGCCACGGCCCCGGCTTCGACGACAGGCCCGTCAGCCCCCAGACGGTGATGAGCCCCGCGAGCACCGCCGGCACCACCGAGGGCAGCGCCTCCCGCGCGCGCCGCACCGACCCCAGCACGCCCAGCGCCAGGAGCCCCAGCACCACGCCCGTCGCGCCCAGCCGGCCACGCCCCGTCCCCGCGCCCTGCCCCGCCGGGAGCACCAGCGTGTTGAACTTCCACGTGTGGTTGTCCTCGATGTCCCAGGCGAAGTTGTCGTCGATGGTGATGGTGCGCTCGCGCTGCAGGTGGGCCGTGGGCACCAGCGACCACGCCGAGCTCCACGGCAGGAGCAGCCCCACCGCGCACGCCGCCACGCCCGCGAACACCCACCGCTTCAGCCGCACGTCCGCCGGCCTCCGCGTGAGCGACGGCTCCGCCAGCGGCGACGCCTGGAACGCCCGCCACTGCACGAAGCCCAGCACCACCGCCGCCAGCACCCACAACAGCGGCGCCACGCCCAGCCCCAGCGACAGGAACGCCTGCGTCACCGTGAGCGCGGTGAACATCGGCAGGAACGCCGGATGCGTGGCCCACTTCACCGCCGGCACCAGCGCGTCCGGCAGCTTCCGGCCCGCGGCCACCCACTCGCGCGCGCCCAGCATGCCGGCGCCCACCAGCATCAACGCCGCCCAGGGCAGCCCCAGCCCGCCGCCAATGAAGGGCAGCACCGGCACCACCACCGCCGCCGCCACCAGCCCCGAACCGAGCAGCGGCAGCGAGCCCCCGGGCAGCCGCTCGCGCAGCCTCGGGTCATCCAGCACGTCCTGCACCGCGCGGCCCGCCGAGTCCGCCGCGCGCTGCGCCTGGTCCGCCACCTCGTCCATCACCGGTGACCCGGGCGCGTTCACGTCCCCGCCGCAGTGGGGACACGTCCGCGACGCGTGGCCTTCAGGGAGCGGCTGACCACAGTGCGGGCAGGACATGGCGCGGGTCCTCCTCAGATGAAACAGGGGCGCGAAAGCCTACACCGCGTCCCCGCTCGCATGCCCGGCTGCTACCAGAGCATGTCCTGGTCCTCGGTGACGCCGGGGACATTGGACAGCTTGAGCTCCTGGCCGCCCACGCGCAGGGTGCCCTCGAAGAAGCCCACGGGCTGGGCGAAGTGGCTCACCACCAGCCGCAGGTTGCGCTCCTCGCGGTGCACGTAGATGGGCTTGAAGCGCAGGTCCACCGCGCCGTCGTCCGTCGTCAGGCGCCACGGGTCCAGCAGCTCCTTCGCGTCGTACTCGAAGCGCGCGCGGCCCACCGGGTAGAGCCGGTCGCCCAGCCAGACGGCGTTCTCGTTGGCCTCGGTGGCGCCCTCGTTGAAGCCCTCCACCAGGTTGAGGCCCACGGGCGTGCCATCCGGCAGCCGCCCGGCCGCGAAGGCCCAGCGCCACGCGGTGTGCCGCGCCAGGTAGCCCTGCGTGTAGTCCATGCCGCCCACGCCGCCGTCCAGCCGGAAGCGACGGCCGCCCGCCTCCAGGCTCCCGAAGGCCAGCAGGCCGCTGCGCTTCTGGGTGACGTTGACCAGCCCGTCGCCCTCCACCGGCGCGATGACGGTGAGGGCCGGCGGACCGCCCGCCACCAGCAGCTCGCCGTTCCACTGGAACGACTGGAGCGACTGCGTGCGCATGCGGCTGACGTCCACCTCCACCTGGTAGCGCTCGTCGGACTCGCCGCGCTTCACGGACATGCGTCCGCCCAGCGTGCGGAAGGCCGCCACGAGCCCCGCGCCCGGCTTGTCGCTCACCTCCGCGAGCGGCCCGGGCACGCCCAGGAAGCTGACGTCACAGAGCGGCTTCTTCTCTTGCAGGTCCACCGCCACCGCGAAGGCGTTGGCGGTGTAGCCCAGGTCCACCACCGCGAAGAGGGCCGCCACCTCTTGCGTGGCGACGAAGGTGTAGTGCCAGCGCTTGCGCTTGAGCAGCCGCGTCGCGCGCCCCGGCGCCCACTTCCCCAACAGCCGGGGCAGGTCCACCTCCGGCAGCTCTCCCTGGTACGTGCCGAACCGCGGTTCCCCTGCCGTGGAGGCCACCGAATTCGGGGCGAAAGGCAGCAGGGCTTCTCGTTCACGCTCAAGCGTCATCGCGAAACATTGGACGGCACTTCGCCGTCCCTGTCACGCGAACACGCGGGCCAAGTTGTGCCCCGAAAACACTCGGGGCCACCGAGCCTGCCCGCTAGCTCCTGCCGAAGATGATGCGCTCCTGGGTCAACAGACGCGTGGTGAAACGCAGCGCCACCAGGGACACCACCACGCAGGACACGAAGGCGAGCAGGAAGGGCACCGGCCCCAGCGTCTCGCCGCGCATCACCTCGCCCGCGAGCAGCTCCTGTCCCAGCACCGGCACCGCGAACATCCACGTCTGCGTCTGGATGGGGGACAGGGCCAGCATCATCCCGGGCAGCGTGGGCAGCACCATCAGGAGCGACAGGTACGTCTGCGCCTCCTTGAACGAACGTGCATAGGTGGACACCCACATCTGCACGGCGGACGCGGCCAGCACCAGCGGTAGCACCGCGGCCAGCATGCCCAGTGCGGCCGGCGTGTCGAAGCGGGCGCGCACGCCCAGGTCCTCCAGCGGCACGCGCTTCACCACCAGGAAGTAACCCACCAGACACAAGAGCACGCCCGTGCCCGCCATGGCGCAGGTGGCCAGCCACTTGCCCGCCACCACCGCGCCGCGCGGGGCGGGGTTGAGGAGCAGGGGCTCCAGCGAGCCTCGCTCGCGCTCACCCGCCATGGTGTCGCTGGCCAGCTGCATGCCGCCCGCGAACGCCGCCATCACCAGGAACAGCGGGATGGTGGTGAGCACCGTGGCCGCGGTGCGCTCGGGAGTGGACAGGTCCAGCTCGTCCACGCGCACGGGCACCGCCAGCTCCGGAGACACGCCGCGCGCGAACAGGCGCTGACTGCCGGTCTGCTGCGAGTACACCGCCAACATCCGCTGCGCGCGCTGCACGGCATGACGGGCCTTGTTGCGCGAGCTGTCCACCACCAGCCGCACCGCCGCGGTGTGCCCGTCCGTGAAGTCCTTCGAGTAGTCGTCCGGCACCACCAGCACCAGGTCCAGCTTCCCGGCCTGCACCAGCGCCTCGTAGTCCTGGGGGGCCTCCGACAGCTTCGCGCCGTAGCGCTCCAGGAAGGCCATCAGGCTGGGCGCGTGCTCGCGGCCCACCACCGGCATCTCCAGCGGCCGGTCCTGCCGGTACCAGGAGGCCATCACGTTGAACATCACCAGGAACACCAGCGGGCCCAAGAGCGGCCACATTACCGCGGTGCCCAGCGTGCGCTTGTCCCGCAGGTGGTCGAGCACTTCCTTGCGCAGCACCGTCCCGATGAGGCCCTTCATTCGCGCAACCCCTGCTCGCTGCCAATCACGCTCACGAAGGCTTCCTCCAGGCTGTCCTTGCCGGTGGAGGCGCGCAGCGCATCCGCCGTGCCGTCCGCCACCACCCGCCCGCGCGCCACCACCACGATGCGGTCACACAGCGCGGCCACCTCCTGCATCACGTGGCTGGAGAACACCACGCAGCAGCCCTGCGCCTTCAGCTTGCGCAACAGCGTGCGCACGGAGCGCGTGGCCATCACGTCCAGGCCGTTGGTCGGCTCGTCCAGGAGCACGTTGCGAGGCCCGTGCACCAGCGCGCGCGCCAGCGCCACCTTCACTCGCTCGCCCTGGCTGAAGCCCTCCGTGCGCCGGTCCGCGATATCCTTCATGTCCAGCAGCTCCACCAGCTCCTCCACGCGCGCGTCCAGCGCGGCGCCGGACAGGCCGTGCAGCTCGCCGAAGTACCGCGCGTGCTCGCGCGCGGTGAGGCGCGGATAGAGACCGCGTGCGTCCGGCAGCACGCCCAGCGCGCGCCGGGCCGCCTCCGGCTGCTTCGCCACGTCCACGCCGTCCACGGTGGCGGTGCCGCCGTCCGGGCGCACCAGCGTGTAGAGCATGCGCATCGTGGTCGTCTTGCCCGCGCCGTTGGGGCCCAGCAGGCCCGTGATGACGCCGTCCTCCGCGGTGAAGGTCACGTCATGCACGGCCGTCACGGAGCCGAAGCGCTTGTGCAGGTTCCTGGCTTCAATCATGGGCGCTGGAGTCCTACGGAACAGGGCCGGCGAAGGAGGTGAAGAAGGGCGGCCGCTTGAGGCCCGCGCCACAGTCGGGCGTCAGGCCCTCCACGCTGCCGCGCGTGAGCACGTCCGCCATCAGCGTGCGCGCGCAGTCCGCGCCCACCGTGTTGTGTCCCAACCCCGGCACCACCACGTGCAGGCTGTGCGTGAGCGTCCGCTTCGCCTCCTCGCCCCAGGGCGGCGGCGTCACGGGGTCCAATTCGCCGGACAACAGCAGCGTGGGGATGTCCGACTTCACGGGCTCGCGGAAGCTCGGGGGCACGTTCGCCTGCGGCCACTTCGCGCACGCGCGCTTGATGTCCAATGCCATGCGCGGGCCGAACCAGGTGCCCTTTGCTTCACGCTCGGCGTCCTCCTCCGTGAAGAACGGCGCGTCCTCCGCGCACACCACCGCGAGGAACATGCCCCGGCTGGTGGTGCGCGCCACCTCGTCGGTGAGCCCCAAGGACAGCGCGACGAAGGGCGTCCAGTCATCCTTCGCGGCGCGGTCCAGCATCAGCGGCACCAACGACGCGACATCCGGGCTGTAGAGCAGCGAGAACAGCTCCGACAGGAAGACGCGCCGGGTGAGCGTGAAGTCCTCCGGCACGCCCGTGCGCGGGTGCGCCAGGTGCACCTTCGCGGGCGCGGCCTCCAGCTTCGCGAGCAGCCCTTCCGTGCGGGCGCGCAGGTCCGGATACGCCTTCGCGCAGACGCCGTCCTTCGCGCACGCGTCCAGCAGCAGGTCCAGGGCGCGCTGGCCGTCGCGCGCGGCGTACAGCGGCAGGTACTGCCCCATGGGGGCCACGCCATCCAGGATGGCGGTGCGCACGCGGTCCGGGTGCTGGCGCATGTACACCAGCGCCGCGCGCGTCCCGTAGGAGATGCCCCACAGGTTCACCTGCCGGTAGCCCAGCGCCGCGCGCACGTCGTCCAGGTCGTCCATGGCGATGGACGTGGTGTAGAGCCGCTCGTCCGCGTCCCAGCCCTTGCGGCACTGGGGAATCACGTCCGCGTCCTCGCGGTCCTCGAAGCGCTCCGCCAGCGAGGTGCGCGAGGGGTTCAACGCGTCGCAGTCCAGCGGGTGCGAATCCCCCGTGCCACGCTGGTCCACGAACACGATGTCGCGCTGACGCCGGATGCGATCCAGCGCGGGCAGGATGCGCGTGCGGGACGCCGCCTGGCCGGGGCCGCCCGCGAGGAAGAACAACGGGTCTTCCTTCGGCTGCGACGCGAGCGCGGGCACCACCACCACGCGCAGCGGAATCTTGCGCCCCTTCGCCGCGGCCCGGTCCTCGAAGACCTCCAGCGTGCCGCAGAGGGTCTGCGCGGCCACCCCGTCCAGCCGGCACGGCTTCAGGCCCATCCGCCGCGCGGAGGCGGTCTCCGCGCTGGAGGACCGGGAGCAGCCCGTGAGTGACAGCGCCGCCAGCACCGCCAGCGCGGCAAGGGGGTGAGACAAGATGCCACCTGTCACGAGGGGCCAACCTCCAGCACGGGGGAGCCCCTGGCGCATACCATTGGCGCACCGAAGGTGCACCCGTCGAGGCCCCGACACGCGCGGCGATTGAATCCGCGCGAACGCGGGGCGTCCTCTGCTACGCCCATGCCCATGAAGAAACGCGCGTTCCTGGTCCTCTTCGCCCTATCACTCACCACGCTCTCCGGCTGCGCAGCGCTGCAGAGCCTGCTCAACGGTGCCTTCAAGAAGCCCACGCTGAAGTTCAAGACAGCCCGGCTGGCGAACGCCTCCCTGTCCGACGCCACGGTGGACCTGGTGTACGAGCTGGACAACCCCAACAGCCTGGGCCTGAAGCTGGCGTCGGTGGACTACGCCTTCTTCGTGGAGGGCAAGCAGCTGGTGGCCGGCAAGCCGAAGGAGGGCCTGAACCTCAAGTCCAACGGCAAGAGCCAGATTGTCTTCCCCGCCAACGTGAAGTTCGCGGACATCGCGCCGGTGGTGACCACGTTCCTGGACAAGGACGCGGCGGCCTTCAGGGCGCAGGGGACGCTGGGCATCCAGACGCCGCTGGGCGTGCTGAAGTTCCCCCTGGAGAAGGAGGGCACGTTCCCCGTCCCCAAGATTCCCCAGGTGCAGTTCCAGGCGCCGCGCATCACCAACGTCACGCTGAGCGGGGCCACGGTGGAGTTCCCCCTGGCCATCACCAACCGCAACGCCTTCCCCCTGCCGGTGGCGGGCATCACCGGGGCGCTCAAGGTGGCGGGCGCCAACGTGGGCAACCTGTCCACGGGCAACCTGGGCATGCTGGATGGCAGCGGAACGAAGCAGGTGACCCTGCCCCTCACCATCAACTTCGCGAGCGCCGCCTCCGCGGCCATGGCCCTGCGCTCGGGCGGTAACGCGCAGGTGAGCCTGACGGGCAACCTGACGTCGGACGCGCAGTCCGTGCCCCTGAACCTCAGCCAGCTCGTGAATTTCACGAAGTAAACAGCAGGGCGTGCAGGGAAGCAGGCGGTGCATGGGACACCGGGGATGTTGTCCCCGGGCAGGGGAGCCGTTACGGTTGCGCCGCTTCCCGAGGGCCCCCCATGCGCCGCATCCTCTTCAAGTCCAAGATCCACCGCGCGACGGTGACCCAGGCCGACCTCGACTACGAGGGTTCGGTGACCATCGACAAGGACCTGCTCAAGGCGGCGGACATCCTCCCCTTCGAGAAGGTCGCGGTGTGGAACGTCACGCGCGGCACCCGGCTGGAGACGTACGCCCTGGAGGGCGAGTCCGGCAGCGGTGTCATCTGCATCAACGGCGCCGCCGCGCACCTGAACCAGCCGGGCGACCTGGTCATCCTGGCCACCTTCGCGGAAGTGGAGGAGGCGGAGGCCGCCAACTGGAAGCCCACGGTCGTCTTCGTGGACGGCAAGAACCGGGCGGTTCCCGGCGTCACCGAGGAAATCCCCGGGCCCGCGCGCCGTATCGCGTAGAGACGCCCGCGGGGCCTTTCCGGCACCTTTTGCCGCCCCTGGCCCTGTCTGCCATGCTTCCCGCCCTTTAACAGCAGGCGCGGGGGCGCGGCGATGCGCGTCCCGGAGGCGATGACGCGATGAAGTGGACGTGGGCGGGCCTGACGGTCCTGGTGGCGGTGGCGGGGTGCAAGCAGGTGGGCCCGTATCAGCGCGACCCCAACGAGGAGGACGCGTTCATCTCCAACGTGCCCGTCATCCGCGCGCCCGCGCAGGACCGCTGCGCGGCGCTGGGGAAGTCCTCCGTGCGCGGCGGCTGTGACGACGCCCTCTACCTGGCCAGCGAGTACGCCCGGCGCCTGTCGGTGGGCGACGAGGTGTGCCTGGAGGGCGGCTTCGGCGAGGAGCCGGGCGCGGCGTGCAAGGCGCGCGCGGCGGTCATCGACACGGGGCCCAACCGGGTGAAGCTGGAGGTGCGCTCGGCGCGCCCGGACTCACGGTGGTTCAAGTCCGAGATGCGACACGGCTGGTACGAAGAGGGCGCGTTGGTGGACCTGTACCTGGCGGAGCGGGGTTACTAGAGACGACCGGCCGCGTGCATCGCGGCCAAGGAGGAGGACATGGCCTTCTACGACGGCGTGACGGAGCGGCTGGGCTTCATGAAGAAGCTGACCCCCGCGGAGCTGAAGAAGCTGGGGTCGCTGCGCCTGTCGGACCTCATCCAGGGGGAGATCGGCCGGGCGCGCGTGCGCGTGGCGGCGCTGGAGAAGCGCTACCCGTCCGCGACCACCAAGGAGCTGGCGCAGCGGCTGGTGGATGAGAAGAAGAGCCTCGCGGGCATGGTGGGCGGCGTGAGCGGCGTGTTCGGGCTCATCTCGCTGCCGGCGGACCTGACGTTCATGGCGTACCTGCAGCTCGTGCTGCTCACGGACGTGGCCACGCTCTACAAGGCGAACCTCAAGACGGACCGGGCGCGCGGGGAGCTGCTGGACCTGTTCGGCTACGCCAACGGGCTGGGGCCGCTGCACCGCTCCGGACCGAAGGTGCTGGGGAAGCTGGCGGCGCTGCTGCTCGCGAAGGGCGGCATGACGACGCTGGGCCGCGCGATGCCCCTGGTCGCCGCGCCCATCACCGCGTACCTCAACAACCAGCACATCCAGATGGTGGGTGAGCAGGCCGTGCGCTTCTACGAAGGCTTCGACAAGGCGCACGCGAAGGCACGCAGCGCCCGGCGCAAGGCCGCGAGCGGGGAGTAGAGCGCCCCAAGAAAATCCGGTCAGAAACCAGATCGATATGTCCGTCACGTATTTCCGTTGATGTCTTCGCGGTCCCCTGGGGCCGCGGGATGCCGGATGCGCCGCACGCGGGGCCGGACGCGGCGCTTGCTCACGGCAGGGAGGGGTGCATGACGGAACTCTCGGCGGAGGTGCGCGTGCAGGTCGCGCGGTGGCGGAATCTCCTCGTGGACGCGGCCCGCTGCGGCGCGCTGGAGAGTCCCCTGGACGCCCTGAGCCATCCCCACTGGGAGCCTCGGGAGCTCCAGGCGCTCTGGTGGCTGCGCTCGGAGAGCCTGCTGCCCGTGGGCGTGCTCGCCATGCGCCTGGGGGGACTCGCCATGCCGCGCCTGAGCCGCCTGGTGGACCGGCTGGAGGACGGCGGCCTCGTGCGGCGGGAGCGCTCGGTGCGGAATGATCGCCGGCGCGTGCGCGTGCGCCTCACCGACGCGGGTCGCGCGCTCGCGGATCAGCTGGATGCGCAGGTGCAGGAGCGCATGGCGCGGCGGCTGGCCCCGCTCCAGGGAGAGACGCGCAGCGCGCTGATGGATGTCCTGGAGCTGTGGGTGCAGGCCCTGACCGTCCAGGCCCGCACCGCCGAGGAAGTCGCCGAGGAGAACGCCGCGCTGGCCAGCGTCCCCGACGAGCTTCTAAGGGCGTCGGCCGCCTGAACTACAGCCGCACCTCCACGACGCCCGAGCGGCGGCACGCCTCCGCTCCGTCGCCCTCCCAATCCATGGCGTCCCTTTCGTGCACCTGCAAGGGGAGCGCGTTGGAGGTCATGGGCCCCATCCGCCACCGGCCCGCGGTGTCCGTCTCTCCGCGCACGGGCGGCAGCGATGGATTCGCTCCGCCCGCGATGACCAGCGCACCCGCCACCGGCCGTCCCTCGCGGGTGACCCGCACCTCGCACGTGGACACGGCCGCGTCCTCCGGTGACAGCCGCGTCTCCACGTCCGAGAAGTCCTCGCCCGCCCGGGCGGTGCTGCTCGGCCGTGAGGCATACGGCGACGACGCCACCTGGATCCGGTACGTGCCGGGCTCCAGCAGGGACACCGCGAGGCTGTCTCCCTCCGGGCGGAACTCCCGCGTGGGCACGACGCTCCACACGCCCTGCGCGTCGCGGCGCTCCAGCAGGTACACCGGATAGGGTGGCGACGCGCGCTCCTTCAGCTGCGCTCGCGTGAAGCCATCCATCCGGAGCACCAGCCACCGGTACACCGGCATGCGCCACACCACGTCCACGGTGCCGCGCGACTCCGCCGTGGGCGTGAAGACGAAGTCCCACCACGAGGGCCCCAGGGGCCGTCCCTCGTCCTCCGTCACCTCCCGCCGCACCGTGAAGCGGGTTTCCTGCCACGTCGGCACGTCCGGAATCGTGAAGTGGCCGTCCGGAGAGAGCGGGTGCTCCTCGCCGCCATCCCCTTGTCGGTACACCGCCGGCCCCAGGGGGCGCATCCCATCGCCCAGCAGCACCCGCCCCCGCAGCGTGACGGATTCCCCCACGCCCTCGGGGAACAGCTTCGCCACGTCCAGCGTCACCGGCTCCACGGAGCCCTCGCGCAGGGGAATCTCCACCGGCTCGCTCTGCTTCCCCGAAGGCGTGCGCAACCACAGCCGCAGCGACCGGTCCGGAGGCAGTGGCGCGAGCCGCGTCTCCCCGTCCTTCATCAAGGGCACGGGGGTGTCGTTCTCGAAGGCGTGCATCAACTCCGGCGCCGCCAGCGTCAGCACCGGCAGCAGCATGCTGGCCTCCTCCGCGTCGTCCGGGTCGACGCCCCGCTGCATCCGCACGGTGAAGGTCCCCGGGACATCCCGGGCTCCTTCCAAGCGCACGCGCACGCCCGTGGGTGGGTGTTCCCGCAGCCGGCCCAGGTCCACCCGCCCCGTCACCGGCTGCGTGTCAGGCACATGGTCGCCCCACCAGACCGTGCCATCCGGCGCGTACGCCATCACCTGGTAGCGCGGCGCGGAAGGCACCGCCACCGGCCCTACGCCCCCTCCCTGTGTGGAAGCGGTGACCGGGGCCTCCACCCACTCCCGCACATTGGCCATGTCCTCCAGGCGCTTGGGACCCGCGCGAGAGATGCGCCGACGGCCCTCCTCTTCCCACCAGCCGCGATCCGAGTCGGAGATGAACGCCGCACCCACGCGCGCCTCGCCCTCGAACGGACGTGAGCCCTCCAGCGTCGCCGTCAGCCACAGGCCCGCATCCACTGCGGCCTCCACTGGGGGAGCCACCTCTGGCACACCGGCGTCCTCGACCCGCACGGACACGGGAGGTGATGGCGGCGCCAGCGGTAGCGCGGGCTCGGGACGCAGCAGCATCCACAGGCCCATGCCCACGAGCACCGCCATCAGCAGACCGCCCAGCACCTGCTTCACGCGCATCAGTCCGTGTCGCTGTTGGAGTACAGGGACAGCCACACCGGCGCGTGGTCCGACAGGCGCGTGACGTAGTCCAGCGGGTTCGCGATGTAGTCGCGGCCGGTGCTGGAGAACTCCGTCACGTAGCTGTCCTGCATCCAGAAGTGGTCGTACGGGTTGGCGTAGCCCCCGGACGTATTCATCGTCGTGGCCACGTCCAGCTTGCACGTCACCGTGGGCGACAGCCCCTTCAGCTGGCTCCAGGACGCGTGCGTGCAGGCCATGTTGTGGTCGCCCACGAGGATGACGTCCTGGTCCGTGGTGCTGGCGGACTGAACGGACGCGAACACGCCGTCGATGGCCTGCGCCTCCGCCGTGCGGTCCGCCGCCGTGCCCCACACCGCGTGCCAGTTGAGGAACGTGTAGTCCGCGCCCGTGGGCACGTGGCGAACCTTCACCACCTGCGGCTCGCGCTCGAACAGGTCCCCCGTGTCCGTCCACACCGTGGAGGACAGGAGCGACACCGTGTCCGTCCGGTACAGCACCGCGTAGTGCTCCTTGTAGGACGACCGGCCGATGAGCGGCGTCACCACCGCCTTCCACGTCACCCCGGAGACCTGCGTCAGGTTCGTCGCGATGGCCGTCGCCGCGGCCGCGTCCATCACCTCCTGGAGGAACACCAGGTCACAGCCATTGTTCGAGTTGCTGTTCGCACCGAACTGGTTCCACAGCTGCTTCGCGTCATCCAGGTAGGTCTGCTCGGCCGCCCATCCCTCGTGGCGGAGGTTCCAGCTCACCACCCGGAGATACGAGCCCGCCTGCGCCAACGCGGGGAGCACCAGCACTGTCAACACCAGGACGCGCGACAAGAAGGACGACCCTCTCATTTCAAGGCACCTCCACAGGCCTGCGGGAGAACAGCGCCCCATCTTCGGCATGCCGGCGCCCCGGGAACAGCCCTCCTGCGTGGAATCGAGGTGACAGCCCTCCCCCGCACGACACTCCCCGGCCACCATCCAGTAAATGCAACTTGATTGCATGTGACTCCAGGTGGCATCTATTGCGAGTCTCTCGCAGGAAGGCGGGACGGCGCGCGCACCGCCACAGGTGCGTCCTGAGGGGAACCCATGAACCGCATCGTCTGGAGTGTCGGAGGCACGGGAGTCGTGTGGTCTTGTCTCGCGGTGGCCTGGCTCCACCGGCCCCTGGAGACCGCGGTCGAGCCGCTCCCCGCCCCGCCGGGCGTGTCCCAGCGGGCGCCCGTCCCTCCCCCGAGGGCCGAAGCCCCGTCCCCTCCCGCCGCGCCCGCGCAGGCGTCCGCGCTCCCCGTGCAGGAACCGGAGACCCACCTGTCGTCCGAGGTGTTCCTCGACGAGGTGCTGAAGACGAAGGGGCCCGTTCAGCCGGAGCTCCGGAACCGTGAGCGCCGGGTGCTGCCCGAAACGCGCGTGCGGCTGGTGCAGGCCCTGCGCGCGGACCACCCCACGCCGCAGGCCCGACGTGACGCCGTGCTCGCGGAGCTCACCGCGTCTGGCGACAGCGCGGAGCCGTGGACCCAGGATGCCCGCGCCGCGCTGGAGACGTGGCACGCGAGCATCGGACAGGACGTGCGGCCCGTCCAGGCGGAGCCGCCCCACTGCTACGCCGCCGGCTGCGTGACGCGCGTCACCTTCCCGGACGAGGCGTCCTTCCGCGACGCCTGGGAACGCACGTCTCTCCTGTCCCCCAGCGCCCGGGGCGCCCACCTCCAGCTCCCGCCCGAGCGCCTCGCCTCGGGCGAGGTGCGCGTCCCGTGGCTCGTCCTGCGCCCGGACCGCTCCTAGCCCCCGCCTTCACCCGCAGCACCCACCCAAGGAGTCCCCCATGTTGAAGCATGCCCTGCTCGCCGCTGGCGCCGTCGTCCTGCTCGCCGGCTGCGGTACCGAAGAAGCCCCCACCCCGGAGTCCCAGGCCCCCGTCACCCAGGAGTCGGAGCTGCTCGCCGCCTGCGAGGACACGGAGGAGCTGGCGGAGGTGGCCGAGCACGCCTGCATCCACGCCGAATACGGTCCCTTCGAGTCCGTCACCGCCGCCCCCCATGGCGGCCCGTCCTTCGTGGACGTGAGCGTGGGGCACACCGCGTACAACGTCACCCTGCCGGCCATCAGCTACCGCCAGTGGACGCTGGGCTACGCGGGCTCCGTCATCTTCACCCCGGAAGAGTCCACCGAGTACGCCTTCCTCACCTCCGGCTACCGCGCCGTCCGCGTCTTCAACGCGGCCACGAACGAGGAGGTTGGCCTCGAGTGCCGCTACCACGTCCCGCAGGAGGTCTGCGGCAACCTGCGCACCGCCGTCACGGCCGATCTGGAGGGCGGCGTGGACTACCGCCTGGACTTCGCGGCTGTCGTTCCCCAGCCCGCCACGTTCCTCCTCCTCATCGAGGAGACGGGCCACGACCACCACGAGGAGTAGGCCCGCGTGAGTGAAGGCCCGTGGACACCTCCAAGGCCCACGGGCCTTCCCAACATCCAAAAACTTCTGTATCTCAGTTGCATATACAGCACGAATCCAGATGAGGCAGCCCCATGCGCACCCCATTTCCAGCCCTCCTCCTGGCTGGCGGCCTCGCGGTCCTGACCGCCTGCGGCGGCGACGACGCACCGCCCGGCACGCCCCACGAGCAGGGCGACCCATGCGACCCCAACGGCCACATCCACCGCGAGCCTGAGGGTGACTGGTGTCACTGCAACCGGGGCTACGTGGCCAGCGATGAAGGCCTGTCGTGCGTGGCGGACCCGGGCTACGTGCCGCGCACGGACTTCGACTTCGGGGACAACGGCGAGCACGCCTGCTGGCATGTGACGAACGGCCCCTTCGCCACCGTCACCGCGTCGCCGGAGCGGCAGCCGCGCGTGGATGACTTCCATACGCACTACACCGTCCAGCTGCGCCCGGAGAACGGCCAGTCCGTGGGCACGTTCAGCTTCAAGGCCTGGGCGAGCGGAGACTTCATCCTCTACCTGAGCACGCCCGACGTCGCCGTCACCGTGAAGGAGGGCGAGCGCGTCGTGGAGCCCCTGGGCACCCAGGCCACGGGCGGCTTCTGCGATGGCCTGAAGCAGATGGTCGGCTACGAGCTGACGGACAAGGTCCAGTACACCGTCACCTTCGGTCCCACCCCGCTCACGACTCTCGGGCTCGTCATCGAACACCTCCAGTGACGGCCTGAATCGCACCGGGCATTATTGCAACTAGATTGCATTTACGGCATGAGTGGGTCACCGGACGCACCGGCGGCTTCCTGGCCGCCTGGCACCCCGCCGCGCCCGGCATCCCGAAAGGAAACACCCATGTTGAAGATGAAGCGCATCGCGCTGGGCGCGTTGTTGTCGCTCGGCCTGACGGCCTGCGGACCGATGGAGGAGGCGCCGGAGTCCTCCTTCGAGGCGCAGGACTCGCAGGAACTGGAGGCCGGCTGCACGTCGCTGGGCACGGGCATCACCACGCACGCGTGCAGCCACGCCGGCAACCCCACGGACCACGTGTCCGTCACGGCGAGCGCCACGCGCGTCACCAGCGCGCCCGCCATCAGCACGAAGCACAAGGCGTACGACCTGGCGCTGCCGTCCGGCGCCGAGGGCTCCGTGACGTACGTGCCGGCCACCACCGGCTCCTACGCGTTCTACCGGACGCAGAACGTGGCCTTCACCGTCGTGAACGGCGCCACCAGCGCCACGGTGCCGTCCGCGCTGACGCACACCGTGTCGTCCTCGGGGTGCTCGCTCACGTACGTGTCCGTCTACGACCTGACGGCGGGCACGACGTACATCCTCGCGGCGGGGCCGGCGTCCGGCAACGCGCTCACCGTGGTGCCGGAGTTCCTCAACGACACGCGCACGCGCTACTACCAGGACGCGGACGGTGACGGGTACGGCAACAACTCCGTGTCCGTCCTCACCGCGTGCACGCAGCCCTCCGGCTACACGACGCAGCGCTTCGACTGCAACGACACGCCGGGCTCCGGAGCCAGCATCCACCCGGGCGCCGCTGAAATCTGTGGCAACGGCATCGACGACAACTGCGACGGGTCCCAGTGCTGACCGCCGTCCCCTGACGCGGGCCTGAGAAGGTCCGCTCCCGCGCCGGAGCATCTCACCTCGGAACGGTGCTCCGGCGCGGGCCTTTCCCTGCATGCATGAAGGACTCCCCGATGCGTCTCTCCTCCGCCACCTTCCTGTTCGCCACCTGCGCCGCCCTCACGCTGACCGGCTGCGATGACGACGACCCCATCGTCACGCCGGACGCGGGCACCTCGACAGACGCGGGCTCCGATGCCGGCACCGGTACCGACGCCGGCATGACCGCGTCCACCGCCACCGTCACCACCTCCAGCCCCACCGAGGGCGAGACGGATGTCTACCCGCTGGAGATGTACCTGGACGCATCCGGACAGACGCCGGTCATCGCCTTCCGCAAGGTGCTGACGCTCACCTTCAGCGAGCCCATGGATCCATCCATTGCCCAGGTCACGCTGCACGACCGCACGGACACCACCGTCCCCGCCCGCGTCCTCACCGGCACCTGGTCCGACGACGCGCGCACGCTCACCGTCACGGTGCCGCGCACCGAGGAGAGCACCCGGCCGCTGGAGGTCTCCACGCACCACGCCCTGTCGCTGGACGCGCTGAAGGACGCGGCCGGACTCGCGCTGTCAGCGGCCACCGTGGGGCTCGGTGGAGACACCGCGCTGGACTTCACCACCGGCGAGCGGGCCCCGGAGCTGGAGCACGCGTGCACGCACACGCTCGTCAACACGCCGGAGGCGGTCACCGCGGGCCGCACGCCCTTCGACTTCCCGCCCGACACGCACACCGGCCACGCGCGCTACGACGTCACCCTGCGCCCGGGTGAGGCGGGCTTCGGCGGCTACACGGGCTTCATCTCCGACCCGGAGAACGCCGAGCACGTCACGCTCTACCTGAACCAGGAGGTCCCCACGAAGGTCACCAACGACACGGCGGGGACGGACGTGGCGTCGGTGCTCGCCCCCGCGCGGTTCATCTGCGCCGGCATCACGCACACGCTGACGTTCACGTCGGAGCCGGGGGATCAGATCCACCTGTTCCAGTTCGGCCCCGTGGCCACGGAGCGCATCCAGTTCGTGCTGGAGCGCGAATAGCAATCCCACACGGCTCGCGGGCAGGGCGTGCGTCCACCAGGACAAGGTGGGCCGCCCCGCCGGTCAAATGCCGCGTGAAGGGCTGCCCGCTACGGTGACGGTATCTCTCGGATCCGGAGGCCTCCCGCATGCGCCACGCCGCTACCCGAAGGACGCTCGCCCCCTACGAGGAAGTGCAGACGCTGCCCCACTATCTGGTGGGCGAAGCACTGGATGGCGTCCTCTACGTCTCGTCGCCACCCATCGCGCGCAAGCAGGGCATGACGCCGCTGTTGGGACGCGCGCCGGAGGGCTGGTGGTGGACCTCCGAGCCCCGGCTGCTGTTGGGTGAGGACGTGCTCGTCCCGGACCTGGCGGGCTGGATGAGCGGACGGCCGCCGACCCTGCCCGATGGCTCGTTCATCGACCACGTGCCGGATTGGATCTGCGAGGTGCTGACGCCCGCCACCGCGAAGCTGGACCTGACCATCAAGCTGCCACGCTACGCCCGCGCGGGCATCCGCAACGCCTGGATCATCAATCCCGTGCACCGCGTGGTGGAGGTGTTCCGCCAGGACCACGAGCGCTGGGTGCTGCTGAACACCTTCGTGAGCGAGGACCGCGTGCGCGCCGACCCCTTCGGCAAGGCGGAGCTGGTGCTGGCGCCATTCTGGACGCAGGTGTGAATCACGCCGCGGGCTCCCACGCGCCCGTGAACGCGTCGAAGCGGCGCACGTTGACGCTCAGCGCCCGGTACACCTGGGTGTCCGTCCCCACGTCCACCGGTGTCCCATCCGCGGGCACCGTCAGCCGGTCGAAGCGCGCGCCGGTGAACCAGCGGTGCGGCTGGGGCTCCAGGACGAAGAGGCCCTCGTCGTCCAGGTCCACTTCGATGGGCACGAAGTCCACGCGCTGGAGCTCCACGGGCGGCGGGAAGTCCATCGCGACGCGGAAGGGCACGCGCACCGCTGCCTGGGCCGCGACGCCCTCCAGGAACAGGGAGCGCCCCTGCATCACGTCCGCCTCCGCGCCCAGGGCGCTCGACGGCGGCTGGAGCAACAGCGACAGCGACCGCGCCAGGCCCGCGATGCCGGGAGAGCGCCCCAACACGCGCGCCTGTCCCGCGTCCGCGAGCAGATCGAAGACCACCTCCCGGTCCCACTCGCCCAGCACGCGCCCCCCGGAGAAGAAGTCCCCTTCGTGCGCGTGCGCGGTGGGCAACAGCACGTCTCCCAGGCGGCGCAGCAGGGCCTGGGGCTGAAGGGGCGAGGCCTTCTCGAACAGGTAGATGGGCCCCAGCACCAGGCGCGCGGAGGTGAGCGTCACGCGCCAGCCGGTGTCGGTGGTGAATTCACCGACGGTGGTCTCACCAGACGCGAGCGCCGTGCGCAGGCCCATGCGGAAGGTGATGCTCCGTCCGCCGGTGCCGGACAGGCCACAGCCCGCCGCGAGCGCTCCGCCCAACATCCACGTGAAGGCACGACGCGAGTAGCGCTTCATGGCGGGTCCTCCTGGAGGTCCAGGTACACGGTGAGGGTGCCGCGCACGGTGCGAGGGGCACCGGCGGAGAAGTGGCGCGTGGCCAGCAGGGACGCGGGCGCATCGGGGCCTCGGAAGTTGGACACGTAGTTGAACTCGGACTCGCGCCAGCGCGCGTCCAGCAGGTTCTCCACGGACAGGCCCAGCTCCACGGCGTGCCAGCGCGCGCGGGCCGCCACGTCGAAGAGGAAGATGGACTCGCTGTAGCGATCCAACGGCAGGGGCTTGGGCCCGATGGCGCTGTGCCCCAGCGCCACGCTCCACCCCATCGGCTGCCGGGCCACGGTGGCCGTACCCCGCCACGACGCGTCCACGCGCCCCAGCACCTGCGGGATGTACGGCAGCACCGCGCCGTCCCACAGCTTCCACGGCGAAGCCTCGGGCAACGGCTGCGTCGCGCGGGCCCACGCGAGGCTCGCCTGCACGTCCAGGTGCTGCTCCCACTGGAAGCGCACGCTGCCGAACGCGCCCAGCCGCTGCGACGGGCCAATGGGCTGGTTGCGCCCCGCCGTCTCGCTGAACACCAGGTCCTGCGACACGCGCGTGGCGAACACTGCGCTTCGCAGTTCCAGAGAAGACGGACCCTCACTCCACCGCCAGCCCAGGCCTGTCTCCCCGGACGTCACCCGCGCGTAGGGCGCGAACTCCGCGTCGGACAGGCCGGCCGCGTCGCTGGAGCGCGCGCCCAGGCCCGCGCTGGTCAGCCAGGTGAGGCGCGGCGTCAGGCGCACCTCCGCGCTGGCGCGAGGGCTGGCGAAGAAGCCATAGGCCTCCACGGACTCCTCCGGGATGCGAGCCCCCTGTCTGTCTTCGGTCGGCCGGTTCAGGTCCTCCACGCCGAACAGGAACGTGTCCACGCGCACACCGCCTCGCAGCGTGAGCCACTCCAGCGGCGCGCCGCGCAGGGACAGGTACGCGCCCAGGTTCGTCACGCGCACCTGGTTGTCGAACACGGTGGCGTAGGGCGCACCGCCCTTGTCGCGCAGGCGCCTCGCACGGGTGTGCACGTTGTCGTAGCGGGCCACGTAGCCCAGCTCCACCGGCTGCGGCTGGCCCCACCAGGTGAGGCCCGGCGTGTAGCGGCCGCGCAGTCCCACGGTGGTGCCCTGATAGGACTGCTCCGTGTTGTCGCCGCGCTGGGCTTCGCCGATGGGAGGCGTGTCCTGGAGGAAGCCGGTGAAGTTCTCGCGGCTGCGCATCTGCCGGGCGATGGCGAAGGCCTGCTGCACGAAGCGGCCTCCGCGCTCCAGCCGGGACGTCAGCTCCACGGAGGCGATGTGGCGCTGGCTCGCGCCGCCCTGGTTCGGGTCGTAGAGACAGAAGAACTGCGAGTCCGCGTCCGGCTCACACGGCAGCCGCGCGTCCACGACGTCCGTCTCCCGCACCACGCCCGCGGAGGAATAGCGCGCGCCGTAGCTCGCGCCGAACAGGCGCAGCTTCGTCTCCGGGCCCAGGCGCAGCTCCGTCTGGGCCATCAGGCCCGCGTTCGCATAAGCGCGGTTGGGTCCAAAGCCGTGCCCCTGGCGCAGCAGCACGCCGACGAAGGTGGCGGCGGTGGACTCGGGCGGGCCCCACACCAGGGACAGCCGGCGCGACGCGAAGCTGCCGTAGCTGGCGGACGCGATGATGCCCCGCCGCTCCAGCCCCAGCTGGTACTCCACGGTGCCCGCCACGCCGAAGTCGCCCTGGGATGGATCATACGGCCCCTCCGTCACGCGCAGGGACTGCACCAGCTCCGGGATGATGAAGTACGTGTCCGCGTAGCCGTGACCGTGGGCGTTGGAAACCTCATTGAGGGGCACTCCGTCCAGGCGCATCTCCACGTCCTTGCCCTCGCCCGCGTCGAAGCCGCGCAGGTAGACGGTCTCCGCGTGCCCTTCCCCGCCGTGGTTGGCGAGCATCACGCCCGGAGCGAGCAGCATCAGGTCCGTGGCCGAGTTGCGAGGCACGTCCGCCAGCTGCCCCACCGTGATGTGGAAGTCCCCCACCGCGACCGGAGGCGGCGCGGCGGAGTGCCCCCGCACCGTGGTGGAGAACGCGGGCGGCTCCGGCTTCGCCGGCTTCGGAGGAGGTGCGGGCTCCTCCACCTCGACCCCAGGGACCTCCGCCCCCGGCTCGAACGTCACCGGCACGTCCACGCGCACCTCCAGCGGCTCCTCTCCCTGGCGCGCGGGCTGGAAGCGCCAGCGCAGGGCCGCCGCCATCGCGGCCCGGTCGAACGCGGTGCCCCCGGACTCCTGGACCTCCACCAGGGACACCTCTCCCCCGCTGTCGATGGTCAGCCGCAGCAGCACCCGCACGGCCTCTATCAACGGCGGGGCGTCCGCCGGCATCACCGGCGGCGGTGCCTCCACGGGAACGGGTGGCGTCACGGGCACTTCGGGCGACGCGCTCAACAGCCAGAGCACCAGCGTCGGGATGAACACGGGCAACGACCTCGGCCTTCGGGGCCCACCCGGCACGGGCAGCCTTTCCAACGGCCGTCCGTGGATATCGCAACCCAGACTTGACTTGCAACATAGTTACAAATACCAACCGGATACATGAACCGACGAAGCAAGTGGACCCGGGGCCTGCTGTCAGGTGCGTTGGCCCTCATGGCCTGCGGCTGCGGTGACGCCGTGGCGCGGGGCGACGTGCGCGTGTCGCTGAGCGGCGGAGACGGCACGCAGCGCGGCTACGCGGATCACCTCTTCCAGGACGGCTGGTCCGTGCAGTTCACCAAGTACCTGGTGTCCCTGGGCGACTTCACCCTCACCTCCGCGGCCGGCGACGTGCACGCCACGACGGAGCACCTGCTGGTGGACGTGCAGAAGGGGGACGTGCCCCTCACCGGCCTCACGGGCCTGGAGGCCGGGCGCTACGGCGTGGCCTTCCGCGTGAGCCCTCCGGAGGCCCGCACCGTAGCGGGCACGTCCGTGTCCGCGGACGACCTGGCGATGATGCGCGAGCGCGGCTTCAGCTACTTCGTGGAGGGCCGCGCGCAGAACCGCGACCCCACCCTGGGCGTCTACACCTTCCGCATGGGCTTCCCCGTCGACGCGCGGATGGTGGACTGCATCAACGGCGTGGACGGCACCCAGGGCATCGTCGTGCCGGAGAGCTCCGTGGCGGAGGGGGAGGTCACCATCCACGCCGAGCACATGTTCTACGACCGGCTGGGCACCCACCGCGGCGTGCAGCTGCGCTTCGAGGCCATCGCCGCCACCGCGGACTCAAACCACGCCATCACGCCGGAGGGGCTGGCATCCCAGGACCTGCTCGACCTGCGCGGGCTGGGGGGCGGCGAGCTGCGCGACGCCCAGGGCCAGCCCGTCGTCTACCAGCCCGGCGCCTACGCCCTGCGCACGCTCCAGGAGTTCGTCACCCAGAGCATCGTGGATCAGGCGCACCTCAACGGCGGCGGCGTCTGCACCGTCGCCGCGCCGTAGGGCCTCCCCAGCACACAGGGAAGGCCCCGGCGGGACTCACGCCTTGGGCGCTTCCTTCGCGGCGCGCTGCGCTTCGACCTCGCGCCGCACGTCATCCATGTTCAGCGCGCGGACCTGCTTCAGCAGGTCCTCCAGCGCCGCCGCCGGCATCGCGCCCGGCTGCTCGAACAGCAGGATGCCGTCCCGGAACACCATCAGCGTGGGAATGGAGCGGATCTCGAAAGCACCGGACAGCTCCGGCTGCGCGTCGGTGTCGATCTTCCCGAACACGATGTCCGCGTGCTTGTTGGAGGTGCTCTCGAAGATGGGCGCGAACGCGCGGCAGGGGCCACACCAGGTCGCCCACCAGTCCAGGATGACGATGCCGCTCTTGCCCACCGTCTCCTTGAAGTTGTCCTTCGTGATTTCGAGCGTCGCCATGAAGTCCTCCTACCGAACGTCCAACAGCTCCACCTCGAACAAGAGGGTGGCGTTGGGGGGAATCACCCCGGCCGCGCCGCGCGAGCCGTAGCCCAGCTCCGGCGGGATGGTGAGCTTGCGGATGCCGCCGACCTTCATGCCTGCCACGCCCTGGTCCCAGCCCTGGATGACCTGGCCCGCGCCCAGGCCGAAGGTGAAGCCCTGACCCCGGTCCCGGCTGCTGTCGAACTTCTTGCCGTCCGTGAGCGTGCCCACGTAGTGCACCGTCACCCGCTTGCCGGCGACCGCTTCCGCCCCGGTCCCGACCTTCACGTCTTCCACTCCCAAGCTCATGCCAGGCTCCTCAGGCGGGGATCCGCCATGGAAAAGTGCGCACTCTAACGCCGGGCGCAGCCTCCCGCCTCCCTGAATGCCCCACCCCGTGCCGGAATAAAAGTGACGGCGGGGGACCGGACGATTCCGGACACCCCGCCGTCAGCTCCTGCCATGGAGGCCGTGACTTCACATCAGAACGTGCCACCCACGTTCAGCGTGGTCGTGTAGCTGCCACCGCCCGACGGATCGTCGCCACCCGGATCGATGTTGGGGGCGAACTGCTTGTCGAACAGGAAGTTGTAGTAGCCACGCAGGTCCGCGGTGAAGTGGCCGAAGTGGCCGCGCACGCCCACGCCCGCCGGGATGTTGCCCACGGTGTCGTCGCTGTAGCCGAGCGACTCACCGCCGCGGAAGTGGTAGTTGCTGATGCCGATGCCGCCCAGGAGGTACGGCTGCACCGCCGTCGGCGTCACGGCCACGGTCAGGGCCGCCTGGCCACCGTTGCGCACCAGGTCCGGACCGTCTTCCGCACCCGCGGCGCCCGCGTCCTTGATGTTGTTCAAGGCGCCGGAGTAGCCGACTTCGATACCCAGCACGGACGTCGGCTTGAGCGACGCCGTCACGGCCGCGGAGGGGCCGGGGGCAATCTGCGGAGCCAGGGCGCCGGTGTAGCCTTCCACACCGCCACCGATGAGGAGCGTCAGGCCCTTCTTGTCGTTCTTGCTCTTCTTCTCCACTTCCAGCGGCTTGATGTCCTCATTGGTTGACGCCGAGGGCGTGTAGCTCGGGGCCGGAGGCGGCGTGGTGGCCAGGCCGCTGCCGCCCGTGGCCTCCTCGCCGTACAGCGAGCTGTCACGCTGGCTCATGCCACCGCTGCTCGTGCCGGACGGAGGCGGAGGCGGAGCGGGAGGCTCCACCGCGGGAGGCTGCGCCTGGGGAGCCGATTCGAGCGGTTCGCTCTGCGGCGTGGTGGTGCCACTGCCGCCCGTCCCGGACTCGTTCAACGGCTCGCAGCGCATCGGCGTGTTCAGGTAGACCACGCCGCTACCACCGGTGTCGCTGGTGCCCTGGTGCTTGCTGCTCTTCGAGGAGTCATCCAGCGACGACCCGGACGAGCCGCTGCCGCCCGTGCCCTGAAGCGATTCATCCACCGGCGCCTCTTCAATGAGGAGGTCCTCCTCCTGGACCCCGTCCTGGGAGGACTGCGCCGACATGTCCTTGTTCTGCTGGTCCTTGGGGACCGCGGCCTGCCCTGGAGGGCAATCCTTCTCCGCCGCACCCGCGCCCGTCCCATACATGAGCGCCGCGATGGCGCCCGCCAGAATCTTCGCTTTCATCCAACCCTCCATCGTCGACTGACTGACATGAAGGTTGTCTTGCGAGGGACATCCGGCAAGCCTTGCGCGGAAGGTCAAAGACAGCTGACCTGCCCGCCTGCCCCTCAGGGGGGAAGGCGTGGTTTCAGAGCCACTTCACGGGGACGGAGGGCTCGAACGCCACCCCGTCCACCGTCAAAGGCAGACGTCCATGGACATCCGTCACGCTTTGCGAAGCCAGGCCGAACCGGTGACGACAGGCAATTGCAGCGCGCGCTCACGGTCCAGGTCCAGGTTGCCAATGTGCAGCGACAGCGGCGCCTGGACCCACTTGTAGATGGACTGGTGGAACAGGCGCACGAAGCGGTCCACGTACCCGCCCAGCCGCTCCGCATCCACCTCCGGGAACATCGCGGTGAGCGCGGTGCGCATCTCCGACGGGGTGAGCTTCTCGCCCGCGTGCAGGTAGAAGCACGCGTCCAGGATGGGGAAGGGCATGAGCTCCTCTTCGCCCACCTGATCATGCGCCAGCTCCGGCCCCGCGGGCTTGGCCAGCACCTTGCGGATGCCCTCGTAGCCGGTGGTCTCCTGCAGGTAGTCCAGGAGGTACATCACCACCGTCTTGGGCACGTTGGCGATGACCGCGAGCGCGCCCATCAGGTCGCCGCCGATGGTGGTGTAGCCCACGGACTTCTCGCTCATGTTGCCCGTCTGCAGGAACAGGCCGCCGCAGGAGTTGCTCCAGTTCCACATGCGCTGGGCGCGGATGCGGGCCTGGATGTTCTGCTCGGTGATGGGGGTGAGCTTCGTTTCGCCCAGCATCGTCTGGGCGGCGGCCTTCTCCCGCTCGAAGGCCTCTTCGATGGAGACCACCTGGAAGGGCACGCCCAGCTCCCGCGCGATGGTCTCCGCCGCGTCGCGCGTCTGCTGACTGGAGTACGGGCTGGGCATGTAGAACGCCTGGATGAGCGAGCCCGGGTTGTCCGGCCGCGCGCGCTTCGCGTACCGGTGCGCGATGAGCAGCGTGAGCAGCGAGTCCCGTCCGCCCGACAGCGCGATGCCGAACAGCTTGAAGGCGCGCGTCTTCTCGAAGTAGTCGCCCACGCCCAGGGACAGCGCGTCCAGGATGTCCTCGCACAGCGCCACGCGCGCGGTGCGGCGGGTGTCCGGCGCGGGCAGGAAGAAGCTGCGGTGCGCGGGCACGGGGTACGTCAGCTTCTGGCGCTCGGTCTTCACCGCCTGCGTGCAGTCCAGCGTGGGCACCTGCTTGCCACCGGCCGTGACCCAGTCCTCGCGGTCCACGCGCCAGGTGGTGTTCTCCGTGCGCAGGCGCAGCGTGCGGTCCAGGTCCACCACGGCGGAGGTGAAGCCCTGCTGGAAGCGCGGCGTCTCCAGCACGGGGCGGCCGTTCTGATTGATGAAGCCGCCGCCGTCGAAGATGAGGCCGTCGTTGCTGCCCACCGCGTTCGCGTACGCGATGGTGACCTGGTGGTCGGACGCGCGCGTGGCGATGAGCTCGCGGCGCGTCTCCCAGAAGCCCAGCCGGAAGGGGGACGCGGAGAGGTTCACCACCAGCTCGCCGCCGGAGTACGCGCGCCGGCGCATGGGGCCGTCCGCGCTCCAGATGTCCTCGCAGACCTCCGGCGCCACGGTGCCGAAGTCGAACTGGAAGAGGTAGTCGCCCAGCGGCACGCCCCGGTGGCTCTCCGCCATGCCCGGCTGGCCGTGGCCGAAGGTGCGGCCCTCATAGAAGACGTTGTACGTGGGCAGCTTCTCCTTCGGCACCAGGCCCAGGACCTTGCCGCCCGCAACCACCGCCGCGCAGTTGAGGCGCACGCCCTGGTGGGCCACGCCCACGCCCAGGATGCTCACCAGCGGCAGCGCCGCGGTCTCCTTCGCGAAGCGCTCCAACTCCGGCCACTGGTGGTCGATGAAGCCCTGCCACTGGACCAGGTCCTCCGCGGGGTAGCCGGCAATCACCTGCTCGGGGAAGACGCCCAAAGTGACGTCCTCCGCCGCCATCTTCCTCGCCAGGTCCAGCACCCGGTCGGTGTTGGCCTGGAAGGCGCCCACGGTGGTGTTGACGCTGGCAATGCCAATCTTCACGAGCCGCATGGTGCGTCGCTCTCCCTCAAGAAGGCGTGAGGCCCCGAGCAATGCGCGCATGGGGGGGCCAGGGCAAGCGGATGATGCGGCCCCGGGCTCCGGTGCGTTCATTTCCCCGGCATGGAGAGCCGGAAGCTAGTTCATCGGTCCGCTGGGGCGCACCGGCTGCAACTGGCTCAAGAGGTCGCTGACGTCCACCAGCACCTGCTCCAGGCGGCGCCGCACGTCCAGCTCGCCCAGGAGCTCCTGCCGCCGTCCGGGCTCTGGCACCAGCGCGGATGCCACCACGTCCGCCAGCATGCCCCCACCGGCGCGGGCGGCCACGGGCAGCAGGCTCTCCGCGAACGAGGGTGGCACCCGGCCCGCCAGCTCGAAGACGGCCTGGCGCAGCTGCTCCTCCTCTGGCCCGGTGTAGGGCGGATCCGCCAGCACCTGGGCGCGCACCTGGCGGTAGAGCGTGTCCGGCGACAGCTCCTTCACCATCCGTACGCGGCTGACGCCCTGCAGGAGGATGTTGTAGCGCCCGTCCTCCACCTGTTCGTCCCAGACGATGACGCCCGCGCACATCAGGGACTGCAGCGGCGGACGGCCCTCGTAGTTGCCCTCCCAGCCCGGCTCCAGCTGGCCCAGGGCCAGCACCCGGTCCGTGGCGAGGGCGTCCTTCACCAGCGCCCGGTAGCGCGGCTCGAAGATGTGCAGGGGAATCACGGTGTGCGGGAACAGGACCGCCGACGGGAGGGGAAACACCTTCAGCGCACCGGCGGCGCGTTCCACGGTTTCTTGTGCGGTCATGGTCACCCTTCCCCGTGTGTAAGCCCCCGGGGCATGGGGCGCATTCCAATCAGGCAGGCATCCGGGCCCGGGGTCCCGGTGGCAAGGGCCTCGGGTTCCGCTAGGGTGCGCCCCCGAATGTCCTCTACCGAGCCTTCCCCCCAGACCTCCCCGGCCGCCCCGGCCGCTGACGCCCCGAAGCTGTCCTGGTACCGCCGGATGTACCTGCGCGTGGAGGCCGCCGCCTCCACCCCGCATGCGCTCGCCACGATGATGGTGGTGTCGGTGGTGGATGGTTCCGTCTTCCCCATCCCGCCCTTCGCGGTGCTGGTCCCCATGGTGCTCGCCCAGCCGAAGAAGTGGGTGCGCTACTGCCTGCTGGGCACCCTGGCGAGCCTGGTGGGCGGCCTCATCGGCTACGGCCTGGGCGCCTTCGTGGGCGAGGGCATCACGCAGCTCCTGCACATCGACCTGAACGTGCGCGTGGACCGCTTCGGCGTGTCCGGCACGGTGGGCGAGTTGCTGGGGCGCAACTTCTGGGTGCTGGCGCTGCTGTGCTCCATCCTGCCCACGCCGTTCAAGATCGTCGCCATTGGCAGCGGCCTGGTGTCGGTGCCGCTGGAGCGCTTCCTGCTGGCGTCCGTCATCGGCCGCTCGGTGCGCTTCTTCCTGGTGGGCAGCGTGGTGCGCTTCTTCGGCCCCACCGCCCGCAAGTGGCTGCGCGTCTGACGCACGCCTAACCGCGGCGCGTGCCGCCCACCGCGCCGCGCGCCGCCACCTTCGGGGAGCTGCCCTCCAGCATCTCCTCCACCGTGGACAGCAGCACGTCCGGGCGCACCGGCTTCTCCAGCACCCGCTGGGCCACCGTCTCCACGAACGCTCTCGCCTCCGGCGATGACGCCCCACCGGAGATGAACACCACCCGCGACGCCAGCTCGGGCGCCTCCTGCTGGAGCCACCGGTACACCGCGATGCCGTCCATGCCCGGCATCTGGAGGTCGCACAGCACCACGTCGAAGGACTCGCCCGCGGACACCCTCGCCAGCGCGTCCTCGCCGCGCGTGACGGTGACGACCTCGTGGGCGGGCTCCAGCAGCAGGCGCATGGACTGCGCCAGCCGGGGCTCGTCGTCCACGATGAGCACCCGCCCGCGCCGCCCGGAGGCCGCCGTCTCCGGCTCCTCCGAGACGTGCGCCACCGCGTGCAGCGGCACCAGGCTCCCCGCGCTCTGCACGGGCGCGGGCGGCAGGAGCAGCGTGAAGGTGGCGCCCTGGCCCGGCACGCTGCGCACGCGCAGGTCGCCTCCGTGCGTGCGGACGATCTGCTGACAGATGGCGAGCCCCAGTCCGGTGCCCTCGTCGCTGCCCTTGGTGGTGAAGAACGGGTCGAAGATGCGCGGCAGCACGTCCGGCGGGATGCCGCCGCCCGTGTCCTCCACCTCCACGCGCGCGTGGCCGGACGGGTCCGTGCCGGTGCGCACGCGCACCTCGTGGCGGCCGGGGTCCCCTTCGGGGATGGCCTGCAGCGCGTTCACCAGCAGGTTGAGCAGCACCTGGCCCAGCCGCGCCTCGCTGCCCAGCACGCGCGGCACCGGCCCGAAGTCCTCCACCAGCCGCGCGCGCGAGCGCAGGGCGTGCAGCACCACGCGCACCGCGGGCGGCACCAGCGCGTTCAGGTCCACCAGTCCGCGCTCCGGCGCGCCCTCGCGGCTGAACACCTGCAGGTCCCGGACGATGAGGCGGATGCGCTCCGCGCCCTCCTGGGCCCCGCGCACGCTGGAGAGCGCGTCGCGCACGCCCGCCGGAGCCTGTGCCCCTTCCGCCGCGAGGCTCCTGCGTGCGGCCTCCAGGTTCAGCGCCAGGTAGGCCAGCGGGTTGTTGATTTCATGGCCCACGCCCGCGGCCAGCGTGCCCACGGCCGCCACGCGCTCGGCGGCCACCAGCCGCGCCTGCAGCTCCTTCGTCGCGGTGACGTCGCGGTGGGTCGCCACGAAGTGCGTCACGGCCTGGCCGTTGGCGCGCACCGGGGACAGCTGCATCTCGCTCCACACCCGCGTGCCGTCCGGCCGCGTCAGCGCCACCTCCGCGCGCAGCGAACGCTCCTCGCGCAGCGCCTCCAGCAGCCGCTGCCGGTCCCCGCCGTCCGCGGACGCCAAGAGCTCCCCGGGCGCCGCGCCGACGAGCTCCTCGCGCCGCCGGCCCACCAGCGCGCACAGGGCCTCGTTGACGAAGACGGTGTGGAGGCCGCCCGACTCGCGCACCTCGCAGATGAGCACGCCCTCGTGCACCGCGCGCACGGTGGTGGCCAGGAGCTCCAGCAGCTCCACCGCCTGGCGGCGCTCCGCGCGCGCCGCCGCGAGCAGGAGGCCCGTCAGCGCGGTGATGCCGATGAAGAGCTGCAGCACCACCAGCCCCCGGTGCGGCAGGTCCACCGTGAAGAACGGGCCCAGCTCCCGCGCCGTGCCGGCGATGGCCGCCAGCGCGATGGAGAGCGAGGACAGCGCCGCCCCCCGCAGCCCGAAGCTCAGGGCCCCCCAGGCCATCAGCGGGAAGAGCAGGAACGTCATCGCGTGCGCCGCCGCGGAGCCCGGCCGCGGGAAGGCGAAGACGCCCACGCACACCCCCACCGTCAGCGCCGTGAGCAGCAGCGCCTCCCACGAGCGCGCCACGCGCCGAGGCCTGCGCAACAGCAGCACCGGCGTCACCAGCAGCATGCCCAGCAGGTCCGCCATCCACCACAGCCAGCCGGCAGGGCCCCACTGCGCGGCGGGCACCACCCCGCCCAGCACGAGCCCCAGCGTGCCCAGCCCCGCGCCCACGAGCGCCCCCAGCCCCGCGCCCGCGCCCAGCCACGCGACGTCGCGCACGCGGTGCAGCTCCCGCGCGCCCTCCATCCGCCGGAACAGCAGCGCCGGCAGCACCGCCTCCAGCGTGGAGCCCAGCACGACGGACAGCCCCACGCCCGGGGTCACATCCATGGCGTACGCCACCGCGCCCGCGCCCAGCGCCACCGCGGGCCAGCGAGACACCCCCAGCAGCAGCAGCCCCCCCAGCGCGACGCCCGACGGCAGCCACACGGGACAGATGTGGCTCTTCTCCGCGGCCAGCGACAGCGCCACCCGCGCGGCCAGCAGGTACACCCCTGCCAGCGCGAGGACCTCCACGAGGCCCCGGACCGGGAACGCCGCCACACGGGCCTGAGGACGACCTTGGATGATGACTCCCCCCGTCCCTTCCAGGCCGTGACATCCGGGCCGAAGGAACATGCGTCATGCTAGCGGGGACCGCAGTGCGTTGCACCCCATCCGCCGGCAGGCCCGCCCGGCAGGCAGGCGGTGTCCGGCAGGGGATGCAATGGACACACTTGGGGACCGTAGGAAGAGGCAAGGAGGAACGAAATCCATGTCGCGTCCCGGTCTTGCTGCGCTGCTGTCGTTCTTCATCCCCGGCGTGGGGCAGATCTACAACGGTGACATCCTGCGCGGGGTCTTCTGGCTCATCATCACGCCCGGCTTCTGGCTGGGCACGGGCGGCATCCTCGGCTGGGTGTGCCACATCATCGCCGCCGCCACCGCGTACAACCGCGCCGAGGACAAGGAGCGGATGAGATACGGCATGGGCTAGTCACGCGGCCCCCCAAGCTCGGGAGTCCTGAAGTCCGGACATGAAAAAGGGGCCCACCGGCCCCTCGCCCACCGCCGCCCCGGTGCCCTCATGGGCCGGGGCGGTGTCGCTTCATGAAGCTCAGGTATTGAACGCGTCGGGCAGCGGCTGCGGGCCCGGGATGATGCCGGCAATATCGGGATCCTCTTCGCCCGGCCCGCGAGTCGGACGGTTGTCCTTCTCGGTCTTGCGCTCGGCCTTCTTGGCGTCCTTCTCGCGCTGCTTCTGCGCGCGCGCCATCTCCTTCTGCCGCTTTGTGGACCTTCCCTGCATGGAACCTCCTGGGAAAACATTGACCGAAAAAGAGGCCCGGCCCCGTCAAGGCCGGACCTCGTGGATGCGTGAAGAGCAACCGAGCCGGCAGGCTCAGCCGACCGGGCGGACGTTCTCCGCCTGCAGGCCCTTGGGGCCCTTCTTCACGTCGAACTCCACCTTCTGACCCTCGGCCAGGGTGCGGAAGCCGTCCGACTGGATGGCCGTGTGGTGGCAGAACACGTCCGGACCACCGCTGTCCTGCGTGATGAAACCAAAGCCCTTCGCATCATTGAACCACTTCACCGTACCACTTGCCATGATCTGCTTCCTTGTCCCACAGACAACCCGGCGAGAGCGCCGGGCTGCCCGCCCCGTGACTTTGGGGCGAAGACCGCGCCTTAACCCTGAACAGGCATGAAGTCGAGCCGGGAACCACTCCCGGCCTCCCTCACGCCGTCGAAGGTAACAACCTCAATCTCGGGGTGAAACGCCTTCTCGGGGCCGGGCATTTCCAGGTGGCTGACGCTCCAGGCAGCCAGGGGGTGACAGGTTTCGGGTCCTGCGGTGTTTTGGAATAGTTTCCACCCCTGAACACTTCCGCCTGGACGTGTCCTATCGTGGAATCCGCCCGTACCCGCTCCAGCCTGCCTTCCCCCTCCCGTGAGGCGTCCCTCCCAGTGACAAACCCGACCCGTGTGACCTTTGGCCAGCGCGATGCCTCCTTCGCGGAGGACCTGAAGCGGCGCGTCTCCGAGTACTTCGAGACCCGGAACCTCTCGCAGCGGGCCAACAAGGCCATGTACGTGAAGGCCCTGTCCATCCTGGGCTTCACGGCGGGCGTCTACGGCCTCTTGCTCAGCGGCCACTTCAATGCCTGGGGCATGCTGGGGCTGGCGGTGCTGATGGGCGTGGCCATCGCGGGCATCGGCTTCTGCATCGGCCATGACGGCGTGCACGGCTCGTACAGCGACGACGCGAAGGTGAACACGGCGGTGGGCCTCGCGTTCGACCTGATTGGCGCGAACAGCTACATGTGGCGCATCACCCACAACGTCCTGCACCACACGTACACCAACATCCAGGGCATGGACGAGGACCTGACGGTGAGCCCGCAGCTGCGGCTGTCGCCGCACAGCGAGTGGAAGGCGTACCACCGCTTCCAGCACCTGTACGCGTTCGCGGCCTACTCGCTGACCACCGTCTTCTGGGTGTTCGCCAAGGACTACAAGTACTTCTTCCAGAAGGACCTGGGCCCCTACAAGGACAAGAAGCACGCGCCGGCCGAGTGGGCCCGCCTGCTGGCGATGAAGGCCGTGTACTACGGCTGGACGCTGGTGATTCCGTGGCTGGTGCTGGACGTGACCTGGTGGCAGTTCGTGGTGGGGCAGCTGGCCATGCACATGACGGCGGGCTTCATCCTGGGCATCGTCTTCCAGCTGGCCCACGTGGTGGAGGACGCGGAGTTCCCCCTGCCGGACACGGACGGCAAGGTGGAGGACGCGTGGATGGCGCACCAGCTGCGCACCACCGCGAACTTCGCCCGCAAGAACCGCCTGCTGAGCTGGTACGTGGGCGGCCTCAACTTCCAGGTGGAGCACCACCTGTTCCCCAAGGTGTGCAGCATCCACTACCCGGCCCTGAGCGAAATCGTGAAGGCCACCGCCCAGGAGCACGGCCTGCCCTACATCGAGGCGAAGACCTTCCGCAGCGCCGTGGCGTCGCACTACCGGATGCTCAAGATGCTGGGCCGTCCGCCCGCGGTGGACGCCGCCGCGGAAGAGGCCAAGCCGAAGCTCGCCGTGGCCGCCTGATCCACGAAGCCACCGCGCGGTAGCCACCAGGGGCCGTCCTCCTCATCCGAAGGAGGCGGCCCCTTCCGCTTTTCAGGGGGCCGCGGTCCGCAGCGCGGCCAGCAGCTCACCGGCCGAGGAGACCACCGCGCGGGCCCCGTGCGCGCGCAGCTCCTCCGCCGTGCGGAAGCCCCAGGTGACGCCCACGCCGTACATGCCCGCGGCCTTCGCGGTGTCCATGTCCACGGACGTGTCCCCCACGAAGCCGCACGCGTCCGGCGCCACGCCCAGCTCCGCCGCCAGGGCCAGCGCGGCGGTGGGGTCTGGCTTGCGTGGGATGCCCGGCCGCTCGCCGTACACGGCCGAGAACGTCACCCCGGGCAGGAGCCGCGCCGCCAGCCGCTTCACGAAGTCGTCGGACTTGTTGCTGAGCACGCCCAGCCGCACGCCGTCCGCCGCCAGCTCCGCGAGCGCGGCCTCCACGCCCGGGTAGGCACACGTCCGGTCGAACAGGTGGGTGTCGTAGTAGGCGTGGTAGGTGGCCAGCACCTGCCCCTGGAGCGAGGGAGCCGCGCCGCCCGTGGCCCGCTCCGCGAGCTTCGCCACGCCCTCTCCCACGAAGCGCAGGTAGGCGGCCTCCGGGTGCGGCGGCAGGCCGTGCTGCTGAAGCGCGTGGTTCATCGCCGTGGCGATGTCCCCCAGCGAGTCCACCAGCGTCCCATCCAGGTCGAAGAGCACGGCGCGCAGGAGCATGGGGCGCTTCTCTAGCAGAAACGCGAACGCCCCGACCCATGCAGGGTCAGGGCGTCTTTTGTAAAGCGCGGCCCCCGGAACCGGCCGGGAGCCGCCGCGAAGCTAGTGGGTCGTGGCGGCGGCGGTCTTCTCACCGGTGGCGGCGCCACCGGCCTGGATGACCGCGAAGTTGATGTTGTTGTAGCCGGCCGTGGCGCAGCTGAACATCACCCGCTTGATGACCTTGAACTGGACGTCCTTGTTGGCCTGGATGTTCACGTCACCCTTGAAGGTTTCGCCACCGCCGGCCATGGAGTGCAGGTCCTCGAACTGCTTCTTCATGTCCCGCAGCTTCTCTTCCAGCGCGGGAATGTTGAGGTACTCGTCCTTGGTGAGGTCCTCCACCCGGCCCACGATGGTCCCCGACACGCTGACCTGGTCGTTGGACACCATCACCACCGGGTGCATCTCCACTTCCTTCACGTTGACCGCTTCGGGAAGGACGATGTCCTTGGTCATCATCAGCACCTCGCCCGTCGCGGAGAAGTTCGCGATGAGGAAGAGCACGATGATGACGAACATGTCGACGAGCGGGGTGATGAGCAGGTCCGCGTTGCCGTTCTTCTTGCCGTGACCGCCGTGGCCGAAGACCTTGGAGTGCTCCAGCCGCTTGCCGTACCGCTTACCGGGAATCTTGATGCCCATGGCGTTCGCTGACTCCTGTTAGCCCATCGCCGCGGAGACCGACACCTGGGGCAGCCCGGAGCCGATGCACTCGTCGATGATGCGGACCAGGTCCTCGTAGCGGACCATGTCCTCGGTCTGGAGGGTGATGGCGGACTGGTCCGGCAGCTGCGCCTTCAGCTCCTTGAAGCGCGCAATCAGCTTGGACAGGTCCGGCCGGCCCTTGTCATCCCGGGTGAGAGGAATGGGGTCGAAGGCGCTCTGGTCGGCGGTGAGGCGCATCTCCGTGGGCGACACCAGGAGGGTGAGCTGGACCGTCTTGGTCTTCTCCTCCTCCTGCTGCTCGTCCGTGGAGGCCCCACCGGCCTGCGACACCTGGAGACGGCCAATCTGGGTCCAGACCGCCGTCATGATGAGGAAGCTGATGGTCACTGCCATCAGGTCGATGAAGGGCACCATGTTGATGGCGGTGTCGAGCGGCTTCTTGCCACCCTTTCCACCGGTGCCCAGGTCCATTCCGCCGGCCATGGCGACTACCTCCCAACCCTACCGCGCTCTTCGCGCACGAACGACGTTTCAAGAAGACTGCGAAGGCTGGCGCGCCTCCCGGTGCTCTGCATGCCTCGGAGCATCCAGACAGCGCGCCAGTACCGCCGGTTCCACTTCCACCGCGCTACGGCGAGGAGCGACTACTCCTCGGCGTGGGCGGAGGCCGGGATGTTCAGGTTCTTGAACTTGTCGCGGTTGGCCACGATGAGGTTCAGCACGGAGACGCTGGTCTCGTTGATGTCGTTGATGATGCCCTGGGTGCGGCCCATCAGCACGGAGAAGGCCACGAGCGCCGGGATGGCCGTGAGCAGACCGAAGCCCGTGCAGTTCATGGCTTCAGAGATGCCGTTCGCCAGAATGGTCGCCTTGTCGGCCGGGTTCACGTTCGCCACCGCCTCGAAGCAGGTGATGAGACCGTTCACCGTGCCCAGGAGGCCCGCGAGCATCGCCGCGTTGCCGAGCATCGCCAGGTAGCCCGTGCGCGCCTCCAGCTTCGGCGTCTCACGCAGGCTGGCCTCGTCGAGCGCCGCCTGGACCTCTTCCTGGCCCTTCGGCACGTTCATCAGGCCGGCCTTGACGACGTTGGTCAGCGGCGTGCTCTTCTGGCCGGCCACGTAGTTGATGGCCTTGTCCAGGTCGCCCGCGTAGATGTGCTTCTTCAGGCCGCGCAGGAAGCCCTCCTTGTTGATGGAGGCCTTGCCGAACAGGACGATGCTGCGCTCGATGATGATGGAGAGCGCGATCACCAGACAGACCGCGATGGGGTACATACCGGCCTGACCGGACTCCCAGCGGCGCCCCAGCTCCTGCAGGAAGGTCTCATTGCTTCCGCCGGCGTTGGCGAGGACGGACAGATTGGCTACGAACCCCAGGTTCATCACGGAAAGCCTCCAGATGGACGGCGCGGCACGCGCCTGCGAGCCGCTCCGCACTGCTACCGGCCGGGTGGACCTCCACCCTGGTCAGCGGCAGGAATTTTGGATCACGGTGGCGCCGAGTCTAGGAACCGCTCCCAGGCGTGTCAAGGCAGGCACCCTCAGCGTTAGTTACTGAAATCTCACAGGAATTTTGCGTTGGCGCGCGGCTTGCCAAGTCGCTCCACAGGGCACAGGACGGGCCCTTTTCAGTGGCTTGCGCAACAGGCATGCCAGCGATTTGGGCACCTTCGGGTGACGTGTTAGGCGGGGAAACCATGGCCAGGAAGCGCATTGGTGAGCTGCTCGTGGAACGCGGCGCGATCACCCCCGAGCAGTTGGAGGCGGGGCTCGCGGCGCAGCGGCAGACGCGGCAGCGGTTGGGCGTGACGCTCATCGGGCAGGGCGCCATCACGGAAGCCACGCTGGCCCAGGCGCTCAGCGAGGCGCTGGGGATGCCGCAGGTGGACCTGGCGGCGATCACCCCGGACTGGGCGGCGGTGCACCTGCTGCGCGCGCGCTTCTGCGAACAGCACGACCTGTTCCCGTACGCGCTGGAGAACGTGGGCGGCAAGCGCCAGTTGGTGGTGGCGATGGCTGATCCGCTGAACATCACCGCCATCGAAGAGATTGAGTTCACCAGCGGACTGAAGGTCAGCGGCCGGGTGACGGCGCTGTCCGCGGTGCGCGGCGCCATCCTGCGCTACTACCACAAGGTCCCCGTGGCCACGGGCCCCCGCCCCGCTCCGGCGCGTCCGCCAGCAAGGGCCGCTCCGGCGCCCGCGCGGCCGGCCGTGGTGGAGGACGACGAGGAGGTCATCGTCGGCGAGGAGCTGCCCGCGTCGGAGAAGACGCAGCGCACGTCGCTGGCGGACCTCATCCGCGAGCGCGAGGAGCAGGCGAAGCGCAAGCGCGGCGGCGCGGTGGACAAGGCCAAGGCCAAGGCGCCGTCGTCCGGTGGCGGCGGCGTGCTGGACGACCTGGACTACCTCTTCGGCCAGGCGGCGCGCGAGGAGCCGGACCGGCTGGAGGAGCTGGAGCGCCGCTTCTGGGCGCTGATGCGCATCATGGCGCGCAAGGGCCTGCTCACGAACGACGAGTTCCGGCGCGAGCTGGATGACGAGGGCGGCGAGGGCTGAAGCGCCCCCCGCCGCTCGCGCTCAGTCCGTGGCCAGGGGCAGCCGCACCGTGAAGGTGGTGCCCTGCCCCAGCGTGCTCTCCACGGTGAGGCGTCCGCCGTGGTTCTCCACGATGCCCTGGCAGATGGACAGGCCCAGGCCGGTGCCGCGCCCTTCCGGCTTGGTGGTGAAGAAGGGCTCGAAGATGCGCGACAGGTTGCGCTGCTCGATGCCGGTGCCGGTGTCGCGCACGCGCACCACCGCCTCCGTGCCCTCCTGAAGCGTGGTCAGGTACACCTGTCCGCCGGGCGGCATGGCGTGGCAGGCGTTGGTGATGAGGTTGACGAACACCTGCACCAGGTTGGCGCGCACGGCGGCCAGGGGCGGCACGTCGCTCGCGTATTCGCGCTGCACGCTGACGCGGGCCTGGGACACGACGTGCTCGCAGAAGCCCACGGCCATGTCCACGACGGCGTTGAGCGACACGCGCTCCGGCCGGTCCTGCGCGGGCCGCGCGTAGCTCACCAGGTCGCGGGTGAAGCGCAGGATGCGGTGGCTGCTCTCCAAAATCTTCTTCAGCTTCTCCTGGTCCGCGGGGTTCGCGCCCGGCGTCATCCGCGAGCGCTGCAACAGCGCGTCCGCGTAGGTGGCCACCGCCGTCATCGGGTTGTTGATTTCATGCACCACGCTGGCCGCGAGCTGCCCGATGGAGGCCAGCTTCTCCGCGTGGATGATGCGCTTCTCCAGCTCCTTCACCACCGTGACGTCCTGGCCAATGGCGATGACGCCCTCCACCTCGCCCGGCTGGGTCTGCATGGAGGAGGTGGCGAAGGACACGCGCACCTCGCCGCCGTCGCGGGTGAGCAGGCGCGTCTCGAAGTTGTTCACGGACTCGCCACGCATGGCCGCCGCCAGCACGGGCACCAGCCGCAGCTGCTCGCTGTCCGCCACCAGCGAGGACAAGTCCCTTCCCAGCACCTGCTCCTTGGTGAGGCCGGTGAGCGCGCTCAGCGCCTGGTTGAAGACCACCACCTGCTTGTCCCGGTTCACCACCAGGATGAGGGCGTTGGCCTTCTCCAACAGCTCCTCCAGGTACTTGCGCACGAACGTCAGCTCGTCGATGAGCTTCGCGTTCTTCACCGCCACGGCGACCTGGCTGGCCAGCTGGAGCAGCACGCGCTCGTCGTGCGCGGGGTCCGCGTCCAGCCCTTCCGGGTACTCCATGTTGATGGCGCCGAAGAGCTGGCTGCTCGCGACCAATGGGGCGCTCACCGCGCGGGTGCTGCCGTGGAAGAGCAGCGGCACCTCTTCGGAGATGGTCACCCGCCCCTGGGGCAGCGCCGTCTGCGTGAGGTTGGTCTTCTCCACCGAGCGCTGGAAGAGGACCAGCGGCTCGTGCGCGCCCTCCTTGAGGCGGCCTTCGGCGTAGAGCGACGTGAGGCCGCCGGTGCGCGCGTCCACGATGCGGATGCAGAAGGCACGGCCGGGGAAGAGCTCCTTCACGCCGCGCGCCACCGCGGCCACCAGCTCCTCCTCGCCGCCGGCCTCCGCCACGCTGCGGCCCAGGTCCAGGAGCACGCCTTCCGTGCGCGCCTGCTCCAGCAGGGCCCGCTCCGCCACCACCAGCCGGCCGCTGATGACCTCCGTGTCCACGCGGGCGCGCACCGCCACGGTGTCCGAGCGGCGCGACAGGGTGAGCACCAGCGAGGTGCCACTCTGGAGCACGAGGTCGATTTCGTGGGACTGCCCGTCCTCCGGGGCCACGGCATTCGCCAGGGCTTCGGCCACCACGTCCACGCTGATGTCGTGCTCGGCGCAGAAGCGGCGCATGGCCGGGTTCACGGCCGCGATGCGCAGGGACACGTCGCAGACGGCGGCGGGTTCATCCAGCGCGTCGAAGAAGGCCTGGAAGGCGTCGGGGGCCAGATTTCCGGACGGGCGCACGGCGCGGACCTCACTCTTCATGGGAGCTGGCCTTGTCCAAGTCGAGGATCTGCTTCGCCCCCACGTACGACTTCACCTCGAAGCGGGTGATCTTCCCGATCTTCCGGACGATCTCCGCCATGCGCTCCGCCTCGCGGTAGATGATGTCCACCGGCCTGTAGGCGAAGTCCTCCTCCTTGAGCTTGCGCTTGAGCAGCTCCGCGTAGCCCATCACGGAGGTGAGGGGCTGGTTGAGCTCGTGGGCCGCGGTGCCGGCGAGCGCGACGATGACGGCGTTCTTCTCGCTCTCCTCCAGCCGCGTCTCCACGTCGTACAGCTTGCGCTCCAGCTGCACCCGGTCCCGGAGGTCCGTGAAGATGCCCACGGTGAAGGACTCGCGGCCGCCCTCGTAGACGATGGAGGCCGTCATGTTCACGGGCACGCGCTCACCGGAGCGGTGCATGAGTTCCTGGCGCGTGAGCGACAGCCGGCCCTTGCCGCCCATGTCCGGTCCACGCAGCTGGGCCATGATGCGCTGGGCCTCGCCGGGCGGGTAGAGCTGGAGTGCGTTGAGCTTCTCCTGGGCCTCCTGCGCGGTGTAGCCGCACATGGCCTCCGCGCCCTTGTTGAAGAGGATGATGCGCCCCTTCAGGTCGGCCGCGATGATGGCGTCCACCGACGAGTCGATGAGCCGCTCCAGGAAGTCCTTCGTGTTGCGCAGCTCGTCCTCCAGCTTGCGCGCGTGCGTCACGTCGCGGAAGGACAGGATGGTGGCCGCGTCCTCGTCGCGCAGCGGCGCCGCGGACATGGACAGCGTGAGGCACCTTCCCGCGGGCGTGCGCACCACCACGTCCACGCCCATGCGCGCTTCACCGCGCGACGCGGACGTCACCAGCTCCATCAGCACGCCGTCATCCACCGGCTGGGTGATTTGGTTCAGGTGCTTGCCCCGGGCCTCACCGGCGGTCGTGTCCAGCATCTGCGCGCCCGCGGGGTTGAGCGACAGCACGGCGGCCTCGTCGTCGAGGATGGCCACGCCCTCGCTCACGTGGGCGAAGAAGAGCTGGTAGGGCTTGAAGGACGCGGCCTTCTCCTCCGCCGCGAGCCGCGCCGTCTGCACGGACTGGAGCACCGACGCGCTCCGGAGCGCCACCGCCGTCGCGTGGGCCACCGTGGTGAGGAAGTCGATTTCGCGCGAGCTGAAGGTCCGCCTGCGCCCGGCCGCGCGCAAGAGCAGCACGCCGCGCACCTGGCCGCGGATGGGCAGGGGCAGCGCGGCGATGGCGTGGATGCCTCGCGCGGCCACGGCCCGGCGCTCCAGGTCGCCCAGGAGCGGGTGCGTGGCGGCCTCCTGCATGACCACGGGCTTGCCGGTGCGCACCACCTCGCGGATTTCCGGATAGCGCGCCAGGTCGATGCGCAGGTCCTTCATGCCCGGGTCGTCGCTGGCGGCGACGATGACGCCTTCGTCCACGCCGCCGCCCACCATCACCAGCGTGGCGCGCGCGATGTCCAGTTGCTCCGCCAGACGCCGCGTCACGCCGTGCAGGAGCGCTTCCACGTCGGAGCTCTCCGCGTAGTCGGCGGTGAGCTCCAGCAGCAGCGCCAGGTCCGTCTGGCTGCGGGCCTGCTCTTCACGCTCGCGGTGGCGCTCCGCGGCGCGCTGCAGGCGCCAGGTGAGCTCGTGCGACAGCCCCTGGTGGGTGACGATGTCCGCGGGGCGCAGCGTGTCCACGGCGGCGAAGCCGCGCGAATCCGGGGACACCACCGCGAGCAGCGTGAGGTGCGGCCCGTTGAGGGACGTGAGCAGCTCCACCACCGCGGGGCCGCAGCCGGGGGCGGTGAGGTCCACCAGCGCCAGGGCCGCGTCGTCCGGGTCGTCCACCACGCGCAGGCCCGCGCGCTCGGCGGCGGCGTTCAGGGGTTCTCGAGCCACCGACCCGGGGGGGACCAGGACGATGCCGAAGGCGGGTTCCGACGGGGCCGACACGGGGGCGCAGGACTCCGGAGCGAGGGGGCCCGGAGTCTACACAACCCCCGGGGTCAGGGGCAGCCTGACTCGAAGGCGCCCTGGTCCGGCGCCGCTCCGCAGTAGGGCAGCCCCAGGGACAGGCCAGCCTCGCGCGCGGGGGACTGCGCGGCCAGCTGGTAGTCGTCCGCGCCCGTGTCCACGAAGGCAGGCGCGCGCTCCTGGGAGCGCTTGTCCAGGCCAGCCTTCGTGCGCCAGTCCGCCAGCCCCACGGTGGCGCCATCCAGGCTGAACACCGCCGCGCCGCCGCTCCGGTAGTACAGGTTGCCATCCACCACCGCGCCGCTCCGGCCCGAGCCACCGCGCGCGGCGATGCCACAGCCGGCGAAGATGTTGTTGCGCACGTCCAGGCCCTGGCTCGCGCCGTTGGAGCCCGTGCCGAAGATGAGGCACGCGCCGCTCAGGTTCCACACAGTGTTGTGCTGCACCTTCACGTCCACGGACGCGTCCACGCGGATGCCAGTGCCCTCCTCGCCGTCCGCATCTCCCAGACCGTCGTGGATGAGGTTGCGGCGCAGGATGACGCGCGTGGGGGGCGCGCCCTCGCGGTTGCCACCAATCTGGATGGCGCGCGCGTTGGCGTAGAAGACGTTGTCCTCCAGCGTGACGTCGGACGGGGACATGTGGACGATGATGCCCTCGCCCGCGGAGGTGGACACGGCGCGGTGGTTGTAGATGGTGTTGCCGCGCAACGTGACGTGGGTGCACGTCTTGATGTCCGCGCCGTTCTCCCGGTTGTCGTGGAGCTGGTTGTCCTCCACGAGCAGGTTGTCGAACGGCGTGCCCGGGTTGGTGGCGCCGCCCTCCGGTCCCAGGCACTGCACGCCGTCGCCGGAGTTGTGGTGGATGTCATTGCCGCGCACGGTGACGTTGCTGGCGGAGGTCTGCACCGCGACGCCGTGGCTGTCCACGTCGCCCTGGTCGAAGTGGGAGATGTCGTTGTCCTCGATGAGGACGTCGTGCGCCTTCTCCGTCACGTAGACGCCCGCGCCCTCCGTGCCGTTCTTCACGATGCTGTCGCGGAGCACGCCGTGGTGCGCGCCCGCGCCGCGCCACATCACCGCGAAGGCGGACTCGCCGCCCACGTCCACCGTGAGCCCCTGGAGGTTCCAGTACGCGCCGCTCACGTCCACCAGCGCCGTCTCGCCAATGGAGCCGCCCTTGAGGATGGCCGTGGCGCCCGGCGCGGCCCTCAGCGTCAGCGGCTTGTCCGCCGTGCCCTGACGCTCCTTCAGCTCCACGTGCTCGCGCCACGTGCCGGACTGGAGGAACACCGCCTCGCCGGGCTTCACCAGGGACACCGCTCGCGCCACCGTGCGCAGGGGCAGCGCTTCCGTGCCCGCCGCGGAGTCGTTGCCGCTGGGGGACACCCAGAGCACGCGCGTGTATTGCGGCTCGGCGGGCGGCGGCGGTTCGGGCTCTTGCGGCTCCGTGGGCGGTGGGTCTACCGGATCCGCAGGCGGATCCGTGGGCGTGGTACCGCCGTCGGTGGCGACGCCTCCGTCCTCGTCAGGGGACGTGCCCGCGTCGGCCGGTGTCTGGGGTCTTCCGGGCGGAGTGACGATGGGCGGACCGGACGTGCCCGGAGGTGTGGCTGTCGCGGGCGAGGGCTCGACCTTGCCGGTACAGCCGACGGTGCCAGCAAGCATCCCGGTGGCGCAGACGATGGTCGTCAGGGTCTGGCGGAAGCGCATGTGGACTCCTCGTAGGGGTTCACGGCGCGGGGGTGCGCTCGCGGGGTCGGCGGGCAACGGGAACACGCGTGCCGAGCATTCCCCGTCAGCCGTGGACTTCACCGCCGCCTGGTCGCAGGGCAGCCGGGCAGGAATGTGAATCCGCGCGGTTGGGCCTGGCGCCAGGGACCCGCGAATGTGCCGGGGGGTGGTCACCGCACGCAGAAACACCCGGGCCGTGTTCCCCGGCATGAGGAACACGGCCCGGATGCGGCGACGGATGACGGCTTCAGGGGGAAGCGGAGTCCTGGGCCTCCCGGCCGAGGAGCGCATCCAGTTCCCCGCGAGCCTCCAGGTCATACAGGTCATCGCAGCCGCCGACATGACGGCCCGCGATGAAGATCTGGGGCACGGTCTGACGACCGCAGCGCCGCATCATCTCTTCGTGTCGCGCTTCGTCCGCGGCGACATCCACCTTCTGGAACTCGCAGCCCTTCTCGTTGAGCAGGTCCATGGCCTGCCGCGAATAGGGGCAGGTGCGCTTCATGTAGACGACGACCTCGAGCATCACGACCTCCTGCGTCGAAGGGTGGGGACGCATCCCGCGGCCCGCAACCCGGCACGAGTGCGTTTGCACCCCTGCCCGTCCCCCTTCAGCGGACGCCAGACACGGGCACGGTCGCGGGCAGGCGCGCGCTGGCCTCCCGGGCACGTCCGCGCAGGTCCCACGCATAGAGGGCACACCACTGGAGCCCAGCGGTGAACACGAACAGCAGCGGCCACAGCGGCGTGTAGTGCAGCCGCAGGAGGTACAGGCCTGCGTAGTACACGTAGAACTGGACCACGAACGCGAGCAGCGAGTGCCGGCCGACGACGCTCGCCGCGCGCAGGTAACGCGACAGGTATCCGGCCTGCTCGGCGCGCATCAAGAGCCCCAGCAGCGCGAGCGCCGTGCCGCCATAGAGCGCGACATAGGCGGGCCCCGGCGGGTACTTCTGCGCCTGCGACGTGAGCGCCATCAGCGTGTCGAAGCCCGCGCCGTGCCACAGGTGGTGCACCGCGATGTGGAGCACCACCAGCCCAGCGCCGCCCATGGCGATGCCCAGGCCCACGAGTTCGAAGCGGCGCCCCACGCCCTTCACGTCCGCGCGGCCCCACGTCCCCAGCCACTCACCGAACATGCTGCCCACCAGGTACACGCCCAGCCACGGCACCACCGGAAAGCCGGAGAGCAGCACGGACAGGTCGCGCTGACCGAAGAAGACCTCCTTGAACGCGCGCGCCACGACCCACTCCGGCCACCAGCACAGGCTCACCGCCCAGCTCAGCGCGAACAACCCCAGCCCCAGCACCGCGCGGGCCCGTCCATTCAGCCGCGTCACCATCCAGGGCCCCACGAGCAGCGCCACCGCGAGGGTGTCCGTCACCGGCAGGGCTCGCAGCAGGACCCACGGCTCGTCCGGCCAGAAGTGGTACGTGGGCACGATGAGCAGGTGGCCCGCGGTGAGCAGGAACAGGCCCCGGCGCTGGAGCCGCGTGCGCAGCGGGCCGAAGTCTCGGCTGCGCGCGTACAGGAGCCCCAGCATCAGGCCGCTGATGACCATGAAGCCGGGCGTGGCCAGCCGCGTCAGCAGGTTGAGCCGCTCGCGCAGATGCGCGGCCTCACCGCCCAGTGGATAGAGATATGCGTCCGCGAAATGCGAGAGGAACACGAGCAACATCACCGTGCCCCGCATGGCATCCACCGCTTCCAGCCGCCCCGAGGCGGACCTCGCCCCTGGCACCTGCTCGCGCTGCATGGGAAATCCTTTCGGAAGAAGGCGCGCGGTCTTTGATGGCATCCCCCACCCGCCTTCGCGGGTGCCTGCCCTGCGCGCCTGACGACAGGAATAGCACCGCCGGAATCAAAGACAAACATTCGGCGGCCAAACCCTTGTCACTGGAATCCTTGTCGCGCCAAGCATCGACTCTGGATTGAGCGCCGGCAGGGATGGGTGGGCCGCCGGGCCGGGTGCCCGCCCGGTGGGGAGGTGGACGGGCATCAAGAGGGGAGCGGCGGGAGCGGGCGTGCTAGGTAGGAGTCATGTCTCCCCGACGCCCCGAAATCCTCGCCCCCGCTGGTGACCTGGAGTCGTTGCGTGCCGCCCTCGCCAGTGGCGCGGACGCCGTCTACTTCGGGCTCGATGAAGGCTTCAACGCGCGAGCCCGCGCGGAGAACTTCTCGCTCGAGCGGTTGCCTGAGACGGTGGGGCTCATCCACCGGGCGGGCGCGCGGGCCTACGTGACGCTGAACACGCTGGTGTTCGAGCCGGAGCTCCCGGTGGTGGAGCACCTGTTGCGCGGCGTGGCAAAGGCAGGCGTGGACGCGCTCATCGTGCAGGACCCGGCGGTGGCGCTGCTCGCGCGGGCCATCTGCCCCCAACTGGAGCTGCACGCGTCCACGCAGATGACGCTGTCCAGCGCGGAAGGGGCGCGGTTCGCCACGGGCCTGGGCTTCACGCGCATGGTGGTGCCGCGCGAGCTGTCGGTGGCGGAGATCCGCCGGCTGGCGTCGCAGACGGACATCGAGCTGGAGGTCTTCATCCACGGCGCGCTCTGCATGTCGTGGAGCGGCCAATGCCTCACGAGCGAAGCGTGGGGTGGCCGGTCCGCCAACCGCGGCCAGTGCGCGCAGTCGTGCCGGCTGCCGTACGACCTGGTGGTGGACGGCGAGACGCGCGACCTGGGCGAGGTGAAGTACCTGCTCAGCCCCAAGGACCTGGCGGGCGTGCGCGCGGTGCCGGAGCTGGCGGACATTGGCGTGCACAGCCTGAAGATTGAAGGCCGGCTCAAGGGTCCGGCGTACGTCTCCAGCACGGTGCAGGGCTACCGCCGCTGGCTGGACGGCGTGATGGCTGGCAAGCCCGACAGCGTGCGGCTGGCGAAGGACCTGGCCGAGATGTCGCTGTCGTACAGCCGGGGCTTCTCCCACGGCTTCCTGGCGGGCTCCGACCACCAGACGCTGGTGGAGGGGCGCTTCCCGAAGCACCGCGGGCTGTACCTGGGCCGGGTGCATGCGGTGTCCGGCAAGGACGTGCTCGTGGTGCCGGGCGACCGGCCGTGGACGGGCGCGCTGGGTCTGGGCGACGAGCGTCCGGAGGCTCCGGCGGGCAACGTGTCCGCGCCGCTCACGGGTGAGCCCGACCCCGCGGACGTGGATCCGCGTCCGGGCATGGGCGTGGTGTTCGACGCGGGCGCGCCGGAGGACAAGCACGAGCCGGGTGGTCCCATCTTCCGCGTGGAGCGCGAGGGTGACGCGTGGGTGCTGGGCTTCGGCCATCCGGGTCCGGACCTGGGCCGCGTGGCGCCGGGCCAGCGCGTGTGGCTGAACAGCGACCCTGCGCTCGCGCGGCGCACGGGCGATTTGCTCGCGGAGGGTGAGCCCGAGGGCCGCATCCCGCTGTCGCTTTGGGTCTCCGGCTCGGAGGGCACGCCGCTGCGCGTGCGGATGAGCACCGCGCGGTTCACGCGCGAGGCGACGGGCACGACGCTGCTCGCGCCGTCGCGGGGCGCGGGTGTGGACGCGGCGCTGCTCAAGGACAAGCTGGCCGCGCTGGGCGGCACGTCGTTCCACCTGGCGGAGCTGGACGCGTCCGGCCTGGCGCCGGGACTGCACCTGCCGGTGTCGGAGCTGAAGGCGCTGCGGCGGCAGCTGGTGGCGGAGCTGACGGCGGACGTGGAGCGCGGCCCCGCGCGGACCGTGAGCACGGAGGCGGTGGAGGCTGGCGTGCGTCAGGACCTGCTGGCGAAGGTGGCTTCGCGGCCGGCGGAGGAGGCGCCCCGGTTGCTGCCGCTGTGCCGCAACGACGCGCAGCTGGAGGCGGTCATCGCCGCGGGCCTGCGCGAGGTGGAGCTGGACTGGATGGAGATGGTGGGGCTCCAGAAGGCGGTGGAGCGGGCACGCGCTGCGGGGCTGCGCGTCACCATCGCCACGGTGCGCGTGCAGAAGCCGGGCGAGGAGGGCTACGACACGCGCCTGGACCGGCTGCGCCCGGACGCGGTGCTGGTGCGCCACTGGGGCGCGATGATGCATTTCCTGGAGCAGCCGGCGGGAGCTTCGCGGCCGGTGCTGCACGGGGACTTCTCGCTGAACGTCACGAACTCACTGACGGCGGCGCACCTGTTGAGCCTGGGGCTGGACACGCTGACGGTGTCGCACGACCTGGATTCGGAGCAGTTGTTCGCGCTCTTGGAGCAGGCGCCGGCGCACCGGTTCGCGGTGGCGCTGCACCACCACATCGCGACGTTCCACACGGAGCACTGCGTGTATTCACACACGCTGTCCAACGGGCGCGACTACAAGACCTGCGGGCGGCCGTGTGAGAAGCACGCCATCGCGCTGAAGGACCGGCTGGGTTTGGAGCATCCGGTCATCGTGGACGTGGGCTGCCGCAACACGGTGTTCAACGCGCAGGCGCAGAGCGCGGCGTCGCTGGTGCCCCGGCTGCTGGAGCGTGGCGTGCGGCGCTTCCGCGTGGAGTTCGTGCGCGAGACGCGCGAGGAGGCGACTCGGGTCCTGGGCGCGTATCAGGAGCTGCTCGCGGGCAGGCTGTCGCCCGCGGAGGCGGTGAAGCGCGCGGCGGTGCACGAGCAGTTCGGCGTCACGCGCGGCACGATGCAGGTGCTCAAGCACCCGGCGGCGAACGCGCGCTGAGACGTGGTGTGCGCCGGGCTCCTGCTTCGGGCCCTGCCCCTCTTTTCATTCAGGCGATGTGGAGCACGTCTCGATGCGATGAATTGCTCCGCAGCCACTTCATGCGCAGGAGGACGAACAGCAGCGTCATCGCGGCGAACCACTTCCAGTGGGTGGGATCGATGCCATCTCCCGTCTGCGCGACCTGCTCCTCCAGCGCCGCCTCGCTGATGAGGATCGCCATGCCGAGCAGCAACGGTCCGATGAAGAGGGCCGCGATGCCCATCCAGGACAAGAGGTCCCGGAGGCGGGAAGCGCTCCGGAGCCACCAGGCGCGTACGAAGTAGAACGCTCCCGACAGGAGGGGCACCGCGATTCCTCCTCGCAGCAGCCGCTCCATGCTCAACAAGGCAGGCGGCGGGTTCAGCAGTTGGCCGTTGAGGTAGAGCACCTCGCAACCCGGCACGGGTGCTGTCCATACGGTGCAGATGCACAGGGCGGCCAACAGACACGGGCCCACGAAGGCCACCGCGACCGCGCCCCAGCCCAACGGGTCGGTGAAGCGCCGGAGCACGGTGCTACGTCCAGGCAGGGGGCTCTGTCCCAGCCAACGGACCAGGGGCACCACTGCGCATGCCGTGAGGAGGACGAGCCCATAGCAGACGGCGTCGACACTCCACGGCTCGGGGCGGAGCTCGGGGTACCGTGCGAGGGACCACCGGGTGATGCTCACCACGAAGGCCCAGAAGGCCAGCAGCGGTCCCATGAGGACCACCGCCACGCCAACCCACCCCAGGAGCTCCCGGACGCTCCGGCCCCAGGTCCAGGGCGATGACGCCTTCAGGCTCAGGACGTCATGACTGTCACGGGGCCCCTGCATCGACCATCGGGCCCGTAGCAACGCGACCCAGGGCACCAGGAACAACATCGCCCAGAGCAAGACCTCGAACGGCGACGACGCCGATGGCGGATCGTCCGTGAGCGTGAACTGCATGGGGGCACCCTCCTCCCCCGCAGTCTACCGCAGTCAGGCCGCGGCCGCGGGCGGGTGCTCGGACTTGGGCGTCACGAGGTTCACCGGCTCACCGTCCTCGCCCAGCACCACCGGCGCGATGCCCAGCTTGCGCTCCACCAGCGCGTGCCCCAGGTAGACGAGCGGCGTCAGGCCAATGGCCACCAGCAGCTTCACCGCGTACGAGGTGAAGATGATCCGGAAGATGACCTCTTGCGGCAGCACGCCCGTCCAGGCGACGAACTGCACCACCACCGTGTCGATGAGCTGCGACACCACCGTGGAGCCCGTGGCGCGCAGCCACAGCATCCGGTTGTTCGTCACCCGCTTGAGCAGGTTGAACACCGAGATGTCCAGGAACTGGGCCACCAGGTACGCCACCATCGACGCCACCAGGATGCGCTGCGAGCCGCCGAACACGTTGTTGAACGACGCCGCCACCGTCCCGCTGTAGTCCTTGGCCTCCGTCATCGGCGCCCACGGAATCTGGCCCGCCAGCGCGACAATCACGAACGTGAAGATGGCCATCACGAAGCCCACCCACGTCACGAACCGCGCGACCTTCTTGCCGTAGAACTCGTTGAGGATGTCCGTCAGCAGGAACGTCACCGGGAACGGCAACATCCCCACCGACATCACCGCCACCACCGGGCCCAGGTGCACCTCGAACAGCTTCACCCCGATGATGTCGCCCACCACCAGCGAGGTGATGAACAGCCCCGCGAGCACCACGAAAAGCTGAATCCGCCGGTCCAGGGTCATCCGATGCGTCCTTCAAGAGCAGAGGCGCCCCTACTGCTAGCACACCCTCCCGCCCCCGTCGCTTGGACGCCCGGGGCCTATTCGGGCAGGTAGTACAGCCTGCCCGGCCCCACAGGCACCGTCTCCCCGGAGCCATCCGCTTCCGACAGCACCAGGCGCGGCCGGTACACGCCCAATACCGTCTGCTCGGTCGCCGTCGGGTTGTCGTAGCCGTGCCCGAAGACCTCCGGGCCGCTGAACGCCATCCCCCGCCCCACCGGCTGTCCCTGAAGTACCAACCCCGCGCCCAGCACCAGCTCCATCCCTTCCGTGTGGCCGTCCGCGCGCGGCGGGATGCTGCCTCCCGGCTCCACCCGCAGCCGGTACACGCCGTAGGTCGCGCCTTCGTGGATGACGTCCACGTGGCCGAAGGGCTTCGCGTCCGTCCGGTACACCATCTCCTCCGCGGTGCGGTGCACCTGGAGCGACGGGATGGCCCAGCCTGTCAGCGCCTCCGGCTTGGTGACCCGCACCGTGGCGGCGTGCAGCGGCGCGTGCGGCGCGGCATCCGTGGGCGGTGCCAGGAGGTAGCGGCACACCGCCTCCGCCGCGGACTCCAACAGCTCGAAGCGGCACGCATCCAGGAGGAAGCGCAGCTCTCCAGCCAGGCGCCCGTAGTGCACGGTGTTCGCCAGCCTCCCGCCCACCGCCGCCTGCCGGGCGTCCAGGAAGAGCGCCACGTCCAGCCGCAGCGGCTGCGGCGTCACGCGCTCGCGGTTGTAGAGGCCCACGATGACGTCCACCGTGAGCCCGCGCAGCTCCATCACGTCCAGCGGACGGCCCTGCGCGTCGGTGACCACGGGGTGGATCCACACGGGTTCCTGGCTCACAGCTGCGCGCTCCTTCCGCCATCCACGGCGATGACCTGCCCGGTGAGGTACGGCGCCTCGCGCGCGAGGAACACCACCGTGCGCGCCACGTCCTCCACGCTGCCCTCGCGGCCCATGGGTACGCGGTCGAGCACTTCCTTCCGCGCGGCTTCGTCGAAGTGCTCCGGGAACGCCACCACGCCCGGCGAGATGGCGTTGACGCGCACGTGCGGCGCCAGCTCCACCGCCAGCGCGCGCGTGAGCATCACGAGCCCCGCCTTGCTCACCGAATAGTGCGAGTAGTGGCTCACCGCCCGCTCCCCGCCGATGTCGGTGAGGTGCACCACCAGCGGGTCCTTCCCCGCGCGCAGCGACGGCAGCAGCGCCTGCGTGAGGAAGAAGGGCGCGTCCACGTTCACCGCGAGCATGCGGCGGTACTGCTCGCGCGTCACGGCCGCGAAGTCCACCCGTTCATAGAGCCCCGCGTTGTGGACGACCACGTCCAGCGCGGGGTGCGCCTCCCGGACCCGTGCGCCCAGCGCGTCCACGGCCTGCGCGTCGGAGAGGTCGCCGCTGTACAGCGTGACGGCGCGGCCCAGTTCGCGCAGTTCCTGCGCCAGCGACTCCAGCGGCTCCATGGAACGGTTCGCGTGAAGCGCCAGGTCGTAGCCGGCGCGGCCGAGCGCGCGCGCCACCGCGCTGCCGATGCGCACGCCCGCGCCCGTGATGAATGCGGTCCCCATATGCGGGCCCTGCCTAACAGGCCCGCCCGCGAAAAAACACCGCGGGGCGATACCTGGAGACCCCTCTCCAGGCACCGCCCCGCGGCACTGCGTCGTCCCCTTTGCGTCGTTCGTCCCGTCTCGTCTCCTCGTGTTGACTACGGGTAGTAGACCACCGTCTGCCAGCGGCGCCCGCCGTACGGCACCCAGACCCACTCCGTCACCGCCTGGTAGCCGCCCGGCACATATTGCTGGTCGTAGTAGCCCGGCGTGCAGCGCACGTGGCGGCCTCGGCGGCCACGGGACACACACTGCTCGGGGACCCAGACCTGCTCGTAGCGCGCCGGCACCCAGCGCTCCACCGTCTGCAGCTCGTAGCGGCCGCGCGAGTCCACCGGGCGCGGCATGGGGCCGTAATTGCAGTTCGGGCCGCGGCAGCCCATGAAGCGGCGCGTCTTCGCGTCGTCGTTGTCGTAGCGGAACGCCTGGCCCTGCGGCGCGGAATCCCAGCCGCCGTTGTAGCGCTGCTGGCCGCCCCACTGCGCGTCCGCCCGGGTCGGGCCGCGCCAGTCCGCCGCGAACGACGTGGAGGAGCCGAGCAGCATTGCACCGAAGGCCAGGGTCGCGAGTCCGAGCTTGAAAGCCATGTCTTCCATCCTCCGTCCGAGTTGCTTGTCCTGACTGACGGGGCCCCCGCCGGAACATTCAAATCCCGTCGAGTCACGCTCAACCCCGGTGGCGGGGCCGGGGGGATGTGGGTACACCTCGTCCCATGTTCCACCGCGACGGCCCCACCTTCCGCGAGCTTGCACGGCAGGCCCTCACCTCCGTCGAGCAGGGCTACGACCTGCTCGCGCCCAAGTTCGAGCACACACCGTTCCGCACGCCGGATCCGGTGCTCAAGGCCGCGCTCGCGCACGTGGGCCCCGAAGGCAGCGTGGGCAGCGCGCTGGACGTGTGCTGTGGCACCGGCGCCGCGATGCGCGTGCTGCGCCCGCTGTGCCGTGAGCGCGTCGTCGGGTTCGACCTGAGCCAGGGCATGCTGGATGAAGCGCGGCGCAGGCTCGCGGATGCACCGGGCAGCGCGGCGCTCGACTTCGTCCGGGGCGATGCGCTGGCGCTGCCCTTCGACGCGGCGTTCGAGCTGATCACCAGCTTCGGCGCCTTTGGGCACATCCTGGAGGAGGACGAGCCGCGCCTCGTCGAGGGCATCACGCGGGCGCTGAAGCCCGGAGGCCGCTTCGTCTTCGTCACCGCGCAGCCGCCGTCCGCGCTCAACCCCGGCTACTGGGTGGCGAAGGGCTTCAACGCCGCCATGCGCGTGCGCAACGCGCTCTGGAAGCCGCCGTTCGTCATGTACTACCTGACGTTCCTCGTGCCCCGCGCCCGCGCGCTGCTGGAGGCGGCGGGCTTCGACGTGGAGGTGCGCGAGGGCGACATGCCGGAGCCCTTCGGCCGGCTCGTCACCGTCATCGCCACGAAGCGCTGAAGCGGCCAGGCCTCAAGGCGCGGCCGAGGTGGCTTCGGACTCCGCGTACTCCACCGCGAGGATTTCGTACTCCACCGTGCCGCGCGGGCGCTCCACCTGCACGGCCTCGCCGGCCTCCTTGCCCAGGAGCGCGCGCGCCAGCGGGGACTCCACACTCAGCCGTCCCGCCTTCACGTCTGCTTCATCCGGACCGACGATGCGATAGCGCATGCGCGCGCCGTCCTCGTCCTCCAGCACCACCCACGCACCGAAGAAGACGCGGCCCGCCTGCGAGGGATCCGGCACCACCACCCGCACATCCTCCAGGATGGCGGTGAGCTCGCGCGCCCGGCGCTCCCGCTCGCGCTTGCGCACGCCCGCTTCCAGCTCCGGCCAGTCCCGGGGCGCGGGCTCCTGAAGCTCCAGCAGCTCCTCCTGGAGCGCGCGGTAGCCCTCCGGCGTGATGTAGCGCTGCTCCGCCGACGTCGACCGGGGACGCGCGGGGGTGAGCCCCTCGTCGCCGCCTCCGTCTTCCTTGGTGAATGCCTTCGACATGGCCCGCTCCCTTCTCCCGGGAAATTTCTCAACGTTTCCCGGGCTTTGCATGCCGGGTCCGCCTGCCCGCCCGCTTTCGAATGGCGCAATTTTACTACTTGGACGGAATCCGCCAGGATTCGAGGGCATGCACCTCCCCCGAGCCGTGCCTCGCTTCGAGCATCGCCTGGCCGTCCGTCTGCGCGGCATGCTGCCGCTCTACACGCGAGATGTGTCGGCGAGCGGCTTCTGCGCGGAGATGCTCCAGCCGATGAAGGCGGGCGATCTCGTGGAAGGCGCGTTGCTGCTGGGGGACGAGGAGGTCCCCTTCCAGGCGCGGGTGATGTGGTCACGCCGCTCCGCCGGGGAGCGCACGCGCGGACGCTGCGGCGTGCGCTTCGTCACCATCGGCGAGGACTTCCAGCGGCGGCTGGAGGCGTTCAGGCGCTTGCAGGGCAGGCGCCTGATTCGCTGGTTCACCTGACGAACCGGGCCTACTTCGCCGTTTCGGACGCCGCCGGGGCCGCGGTCTCGGAGGGAGCGCCGGGCGTCGCGGGCGTGGTGGACGGCTCCACGGCGGACTCGGCCGGGGGAGCGATGGGGGCGCCTTCGGGCGCGGGGGCCTCACCGGAGGGCACCACCTGGAGCTTGTAGCGGCTCACGCCCTTGGGCAGCACGACCTCCACCAGCGGGTTCTCCTTCACCAGGCCCGGGTCGAGCTTGAGGGAGAACTCGCCGTTCTCGTCGGTGGTCGCGTTGATGTGGTTGCGGTACTCGCCGCCGAGCACCTTGGCGCCCTTCACCGGCTGGCCCGTCGCGGCGTCCGTCACGCGCAGCACCACGAGCTGTCCCTCCTGGAGCGAGGTGGCGCCGTTCGCCTGGATGACTTCGTTGTAGCGCGGGCGCAGCGCGCAGCCAGACAGCAGCGCGGAGGAGAGGACGGCAAGGGTCAGCAGGTTGCGGCGAAGGCTCATGGAATCCATCCAGGCTGGGAAGCGGTACGGCGGAGGCGCGGCAGCATAGCCGCCAGCCACCGGACGCCAAGTCTCCGGTGCGTGACAGCCCCCGTGTACGGCATCCGCCCCCACGCCGGGTCGCGAAATTCCCGGCAGGCAGGCAGGGCATGCGCCTTCCTTCTCAAGGACCGGTGGAGCCTTCAGCCCTTCCACCCGCCCGCCTCCAGCACCATCTCCCAAGGTGTCCGGGCACGTCCTTCCCCCGCCCGAACGGAGGCCAATGCTCCATGGATGAGACCTATACGGAGGACTCGGATCGCGTCACGAATTCGAGCGACCGCCTTCACCTGAGGAACGCACAAGTCGATTACACGGTCCTTCCGCCCGGCGTGCGCGTGGAGGAGAGCTACTTCACGCTGAAGCACAACCGGTTCGACGTGAGCGTGCTGACGATGGTGCTCATCAGCGCCATCACGTTCTTCATTCCGTTATTCAACGGCCTGCTGGCCGGCACGTTCGGCGGCTTCCACGCGGGACGTCCCCGCCGGGCGCTGGCCGCCGCGGCCGTCGCCTCGGTGGTGGTGCCCGCCGCGTTCTACGTGGCCTTCAACGTCTTCAGCGTGGGCGGCGAGCGCATCTTCCTGGGCCTGGGCTGGGGGAACTGGACGCTGCTGCACGTCATCGGCCTGTTCATCGGGGCGCTCTGCGGCGCGGCCAGCCGTCCGGTGTTCACCGGTGAGGTCCCCGTCTTCCGTACGCAGTACGTCAGCGGAGCTCCACTCCTAGCGCAAGGCGATGTCGCGCCAGCCCTTCCGGAAGGCTCGCGAGACTTCTCCCGGGACCTGCCCACGACGCAAGTGTCCCCTCCCAGTGGACCTGTGCGCGGGGAGTGAGCAGCACGCTCCAGCGCGAGATGCGCCCCAGGTACCACTCCACCTGGAGCGTCGCATCCGCCTCGTGCGTGAAGCCCGGCGTGATGCCCGTGCGCCACGACGGCACGTACGTGGCCTCCAGGCGCAGGGCGCTGTTGCCGGGCCCTGGCAGGCCCACGCGATGGGCCAATGACAGACGGGGCCCCACCGTGGGGACCGTCTCCGTGGGGCTCCAGGCCATCGTGGCCTGGGCGCCCAACCCCACCGCGAGGAAGGTGTCGAAGCGCTCCGAGGCCGCCACCACGCCCAGCGCCTCCGCCTCCACCGTCGCGCGGTAGGGCAGCGGGCGGTCGATGTCCGTGGACATCTTCGCCTCCGCGCCCCAGCCCAGTGAGTCGGAGAACGACCGCTGCTGCTGGGGCAGTTCGGGCATCAGCGTGCGGTAGCCCACCAGCGTCAGTCGCGAGCCGAGGATGCGCGGCACGCCCCAGCGCGGCTCCACCGACAGCTCTCCGTCCAGCACGCGCAGCTCGCTGCTGGACTGGAAGCCGTGCAGGCGCGCGTCGCCCAGGGCCTCGTTCATCGCGGAGGTGCGCAGGCTCACCACCGGCCGCGCGGCGCCCACCTCCGGGAAGTCCACGCCGCCGCTCACCACCGTGCGGGCCGCGCCGGATTCGCGCAGCGCGCCCCGGGCCCAGGTGGTCTCCAGCTCCACCTTCTGTTCATGGTCCTTCGCGAGGAAGGCCCGCGGATCCACGTCCGCGAGCGGTCCGTCGTTGAGCGCGCCCTGCGCCTCGGTGGCCGCGGCGAAGGCGGCCTCGGTGTGCTCCGCGCGGACCAGGGCCTTGAGCTCGTCCGGAGTGGGCAGCCGCTTGATGGCGGTGTCCAGGGCCTGCTGGAGCAGGGCCGTGCGGTCGAGCACCGCGAGCTTGCGCTGCATCGCGTCCTCGCGCTCGAAGAGGAGTTGCCGGTCCTTGACGCCCTGGGCGGCGCCGCCCTGCCCCTTCAGGTCGAGGGCGACGAGGCGCTCACGCTCGATGGCGAGCTTCTCCCCTTCGGCCTGGTCCACCGCCGCGCGCTCCACCCGCACCGCGTGCGCCACGTAGGCGTGCAGGGCCTCGCGGGTTTCGGCGTGCGCGGAGGGAGGAGCGGCGTCGAGTGCCGTCGTCACGGCGTGGGGCAGCTGTTCGTAGGCCTGCCTGCGCGCGTCGGGTTCGGGAGACTGGAGGCGGCGGTGCACGTGGTGCAGCGGCGCGAGCGCGGTGGACGGAAGCAGGGAGGCCAGCTTCGTGAGCAGTCGCTCCTCTTCCACGAGCGCGCGCCGGGCGCGGTCTCCCGTGGATTCGAGGGCGTCCGGGACGTGCTCCAGGAGCGGCACCTTGCGCCCGTTCGCGTCCACGACGCTCGTCTTCGCCAGCGTGTCCAGCGTGGCCGTGGGCAGGACCCACAGCATGCCGGGCGCGCTCACGTGACGGCCGTTCTCCAGCGAGCCATTGAGGAGGAAGAGCAGCGCGGCGGCGCAGTTGTCGGTGAAGAAGTAGTAGCCCAGGTAGCCGCGACGCTCGAGCTCCCAGATGCGCTCCAGCATGCGCTGGGACTCACCGGGCGTGAGGTTCAGCCGGAAGCGGCGGATGGTGCGCTGCTCCAGCTCCAGCGACTCGTGGGTGATGTCGCCCAGGGTGCCGGTGAGGAAGACGGTGCTGTAGCCGCCCGTCATGCCCTTCATCAGGTAGCCCAGGCCCTTCTCCTCCATGCCGGTGAGGGCTACGAGTTGCACGACGCGCTCGAAGCCGGGGCCCTGCACCGTGGTGCCTTCGCGCCAGACCGGGCGCAGGAGCAGGTGGCCGAAGAGGGACTGGGGCTGACGGCCCGTGGCCGCGACGAGCAGGACCTCCAGGTGGGAGAGCGCATCCGCTTCCGCCCACGTGTCGAAGGCCGGGCAATCTCCCCGCGCGGGCAGCGTGCCCAGGCGCGCCTCCGAGATGAACTCCGACAGGGCGCGCGTCTTGGACAGCTCCTGACAGCGCACCTGATCATCCTCGGGCAACGCATCCGGGCGCAGGGACTCCACGGGGACGAACAGCTCCTCCGCGAACGTGACGAGGTCCAGCGAGGCGCTCGCCTGCCCCCGGGCGCGGCTGAAAGCCCCCGCGTAGGTGATGCTCGCGGTCTCCTTCCACGTGAGGGGGCGCTCGAAGGGGAGCAGCCATCCGTCCAGCCTGCGCCACTGGGGACGCTTGCTCCAGCCGCGCGCGTCGTCCCAGCGCTGCATCACGGCGTGCACCACGGCGCGGCGGCGCCACAGCTGTTCGGCCTCCGTGTCGGTGAGCCGTGACAGACGCAGCGTGGCCCGGCGCTCCTCGGAAGGCGCGTAGCGGTAGAGGTGGAACTGCTCGCGCTGCTCCGACCAGTCCGGACGGGCCTTCGTGCCGTCACCCAGGCCCAGCGGCGCGGGCTCCACGTGGAGCACGAACTCCAACCGGCCTCCAGGTGGACGGCGCATCGCGGGAGGCAGGGCGGCGAGCCCCGCCTCCACGTCCGAGACCAGCGAGGCATCCCGCGCCGCGGCACCACGCAGGACGATGCCCGACGTGGCCTCCAGCGCCGCGACCCGTTCGGCCAGGACGACCTCCGGGGACAGCTTCTTCAAGAACGCCGGCACCGCCAGGTGGCCCAGGGGTTCTTGAGCCTGCGCGCTCACGGGCAACAGCAGCACCGTGAGCCATCCCATCCACGCTGGGCGGGGCCTCACTGGAGGGCCTCGGCCGTTTGGGGCGCCCCCTCCTGTTCCAGGATGAAGGCCTGACGGTCCTCTTCGAGCCGGGGTTCGGTGCGCGCCAGCTGGCCCACGCGCTCCAGCCAGGCGCGGGCGCGCTCGGGCGTCAGCGTCTTCGCATCCGCCATCATCAGCAGCTCCTTGCGGTGCGTGCGCAGCAGCTTGCCGAAGACATCCAGGTTCTCACGGCGGATGCGCGCCGCCTGCGCCAGGTCCTCCACCGTCGGGCCCGCGCCCAGCGCCAGGTCCTCTCGCAGCTGGTGCGTGCGGGCTCGCAGGTACACCTGGGCCGCGTGCCCCACTTCCTTCGGAGAGGGAGAGGGCCGCTTGTTCTTGCGCCGCTCCGCTCGCGCGTACGACTGCCAGATGACGATGCCCAGGCCCATCACCGTCAGCGCCACCGTGGCTGTCGACAGGAGCTGATTCTCGCGGCCGTTGCTGCTCTCGCTGCGCGTGCGCGAGTCGTCGCCCTGGTCCACCTGGTTCGACTCGCTGCTGCCCGCGTTGCTGTGCTCGCTGGAGTCCGAGGAGTCGCTTGAGTCCGAGGAGTCGCTGGAGCCCGAGGAGTCGCTTGAGTCGCTAGAGCCCGAGTCCGACTTGCTCGAATCCCCGTGGCTGGAGTTGCCCGAGTCGGAGTCGCTGGACTCGCCCGAGCCCGACTCGCTGGAGCCCTCGTCGCTGGAGCCGTTGGAGTCCGACTTGCTCGAATCCCCACCGCTGGAGTTGCCCGAGTCGGACTTGCTGGAGTCGCCCTGACTGGAGTCCCCCTGGCTGGAGTTGCCCGAGTCCGATTGGCTGGAGTCACCCTGGCTCGAAGCGCCCGACTCCGAGGAGTTGCCCGAGTCCGATACCTCCGCGGACCTCAAGCCCGCGGCGGGCCCGCGACACCCCACGGCGAGCATCAGCATCGACGCCGTCACCACGCGCTTCCACGAAGACTTCGTCCGCATCCATCCCCCTCGAAAGGGCGCCACCGGGCCTGGCGCCAGCCAGTGCCCTAGCCAACCGCATGCCGGGCGCTGGATTGTGCATTATCGGGAGGTTGCTGGATCGTCTGACGCGACACGGCGCGAAAATCAGCCTCCGGGGTGCGTCACGCGCTTCGCGCCCCTGTTTCACCGCGGGTGTGACGGACACCCTCCAGGAAGAGACGTTTCAGATAGGGATTGAGGAAACGCCCCTCCGGGTCCAGTTGCTCGCGCACGCGCTGGAAGTCATCCCAGCGGGGATACAGATGTTTCAGCGTCTCCGCCGTCTGGGTGTGCAGCTTGCCCCAGTGCGGCCGGCCACCGTGGTTGCGGAAGATGGCCTCCGCGCCGGAGAAGTAGGGCTCCAGCGGCATGCCCTGGTACTGATGCACCGCGATGAACGCGCGGTCCCCGCCGTGCGCCGGGCTGAGGAACACGTCGTCGCCGCGCACGAAGCGGTACTCCACCGGGAAGTGCACGGGCAGCTGCTCGCGCGTGATGTATTCGGACAGCTCGCGCAGGCAGTCCGGCCCGCGCTCCACCGGCACGGCGTATTCCATCTCCTGGAAGCGCACGAGCCGCGGCGTGGCGAACAGCGTGTGGCTCTGTCCCGCCAGCACGCCTTCCGACGCCAGCTTCGCCGACAGCCGGCTCACCGGCGCGCACCACGCCGGCCGCATCCGGCACGCACGGCTCACCGCGCCGAAGACCGCGTTCTCCATCACCATCTCGCTGAACCAGCGCCCCACGCCCACCCCGTGCGGGGTCTCGTCCGTGAGGTCCATCGCCTTCGTCATCACGCGGTCGGAGTGCGGGAACCAGAAGAACTCGTAGTGCCGGTGACGCGCCCGCGCTTCATCCAGGCCCGCGAGGCACTCCTCCAGCGCCAGGTTCCGCCGCGTCAGCCGCAGCCGGTACGCGGGCAGCAAGCGCAGCCGCACCCGCGTCACCACGCCCAGCGCGCCCAGGGACACGCGCGCGGCCTGGAGCAGCTCCGGCGACGCGTCCTCCGAGCACGTCACCTCGTCCCCGCTCGCCGTGACGAGCGTCATCTCCGCCGCCTGCGTGGAGAGGATGCCCAGGCCCACGCCCGTGCCGTGCGTGCCCGTGCCCAGCGCGCCGCCCAGCGACTGCTTGTTGATGTCGCCCAGGTTCTCCATCGCGAGCCCGTGCGACGCGAGCAGCGTGCCCAGCTCGCGCAGGTTCGTGCCCGCCCACACCACGGCCTCGCGCGTGCGGTCGTCCACGGACACCAGGCCTCGCAGCGCTTCGAGCGACACCATCGTCTCGTCCGTCGCGCACAGCGGCGGGAACGAGTGGCCGCTGCCCACCACGCGCACGGTGCGCGACTGGGCGCTGGCGTCGCGGAGCGCGGCCTTCAAGGCGTCCACGGAGTCCGGCTGGAGGAAGCCGGAGGGATGGGCCACCACCGCGCCGGACCAGTTGCGCCACGTCTTCGTCTTCGCCGCCTCGGTCGTCATGCCGTCACCCCCATTCGCCCCGGTAGGTCGGGACCTCTTCCACGACGCGGCCGCCGGAGATGAGCAGCAGCGTGCGGAAGTGCTCGCACACCTCGCCCGCCTTCGCGTGCCGGAAGAACACCGGCGCGCCCAGGGACAGCGGCACCGGCCCCGCGTACGCGATGGGCGTCTGCACCTCGCCCGCGCCCTCCAGCGGAAGGAGCTTCGCGCCCTCGGGAAGGTAGGGCACGGGCAGCTTGTCCACGCCCGCCGAGCCGGAGGCCACGAAGCCTCCCCCCTGGAGCGTGAAGAGGCCCGGGCCGGGACGCCGCGTCACGGGGATGGCGAACGCCACCGCGGGCTGGTGCTGGAAGCCGCGGTAGCCATCGAAGAGCGCGGGCGAGTACAGGCCGCTGCCCGCGGTGAGCTCGGTGACGCTCGCGTCCTGGCGTGTGGACTCCAGGCTGCCGGTGCCGCCGCCGTTCACGAAGCGCGGCGCGAACCCCGCGTCCTTGAGCGCGGCCACCACCGCCTGCCTGCGCGAGTGCACACGGCCCACCGAGCCCCGCTTGAGCGCGCGGATGACCACGTTCTTCGGCCCCGCGTGCGGCGCGGCGTCCGGCACGCCCGCGAGCTGCGCCTCGTAGCCCATGACGCCCGCGAGGAAGACGGCGTCCCCTTCCGCCGCGATGCTCTTCGCCACCGCCAGCGCGTCCTCCGGCGAGCGCACCGGCGAGCGGTGCACCCCGAAGCGCAGCCCGGGCAGGTCCACGGACAGGTCCACGTCCAGGCACAGCGGCGCTCGCGTCCCATGACGGCGGGCCGCCCGGGCGGCGAGCGCCACGTGCTCGGCCGAGTCCACCATCAGCGTCACGGGCGCTGGCGGCCGGCACAGTTCCGCCAGGGCCTCGGCATCCACCACGGGGTAGCCCATGAGCAGGTCGCTAAAGCCGCGCTCGCGCAGGTGCACGGCCTCGTCGGCGCTGAAGCACATGAGGCCCTGGAAGCCGGGATGCCCGTCGAGCACGCGCCGCAGCAGCGCGACGCACCGCACCGACTTCGTGGCCACCCGCACCGGCAACCCGCCCGCGCGCCGCACCAGCGCCGCCGCGTTCTCGTTCAGCAGGTCCAGGTCCGCGAAGGCCAGGGGCAGCCTCCGTCCCTCCAGCGCCTGGGCGTAGTAGGCGTAATCACGCGGCATGTCAGGGCCTCCGGGCGCGGGCACGACGGGAGCGGATATCATCGCCGCGCCCCGTCAGGTCCGGGGCCCGCCGGCACCGGGCGCGTGGGGTGGTGGACAGGCGGGGACAGGAGCGGGAAAAGGGGCAGCGCGCCGGACATCCCTGGGGGAACGCCCGGCGCGCGCACACGCGGATACTTCGACTCCTGGGTCGGCCCACCCCCCCGGAAGGGCACGGACCGCCATGGTGCCGCCAGCCGAAAGTCATTTCTATTGAGGAAATCACGCGAGTCCTAAACGACTCGGGGGGCAAGTAATCACTTCCCACCTGGACAGGCGGAAGAAGCACTGATTCCACTCCCGACCTCACACGTCTTCCAATTGGCCCCAACGGCTATAGTAAGTAAATCGTGATTGATTTGATTTCCGAGGACCAACGCCTCTTGCAGGAGCTGGAGGGCCTGCTGGAGGGGTTGGAGCCCGGCTCCGAGGCCCTGCCGACGGTCCTCGCCGCGCTCCGAAGCGCCCTGCGCGCGGAGCGGACGGCGGCCTACGGCGTGGACGTGGGCCCGGACCGCTATCACACGGCATTCGTGCACGGCGTGGGCTTCCCGCAGCCGCCCTCCGTCCTCACCGAGGCCTTCGACGCGGCGCTGCCGCCTGCGGGGAGCCACTTTGGCTACTTCGATCCCGCGCGTCCGCCGCTGGCGCAGCGCAACCGCGCGATGCGCTTCTCACCCCTGGGAATGTCGGAGCCGCTGCGGGCCCTGCCCATCACCGGCGAGGGCGAGGGCCCTCTGTGGGAGCGGCTGGGCTTGAGCGAGGCGGAGTGGGAGCACGCGCGGACGCAGCTGTCCGGGTATGCCTCCAGCCTCTACCGGCAGTTGGGATTGGAGCAGCTGGCGCAGCTGCGGGTGCTGGTGTGTGAAGGCGACATGATGCTGGGCTGGGTGGGCGCCTTCCGGGCCGAGCCCTTCACGGAGCGGGAGCAGCGGCTGTTGCAGGCGCTGACGCCCTCCATCCAGCGGCGGATGGCCATGGACCGGCGGCTGCGCGAGGCGGGCCTGCTGGGACCGGCCCTGGGCGCGGCGCTGGAGGTGCTGGGGCGGCCCGCGTGGGTCGTCACGTTCAGCGGCCGGGTGATGCACGCGAACAAGGCGGGTCAGGCGCGGTGGGAGCAGGACTCCCAGGCGCTGGCGGCGCAGGTGCGCGAGTGTCTGCGGAGCCCGCCGGGCACGGGGCCGCTGTTCTCCTCCGGGCCGCTGCGCACGCAGGGGCTGCCGGACCACTACCTGGTGCTGGACCCCGGGCCTCCGATGGAGCCGACCTCGCGCCTGCCGGTGCTGAGCCAGCGCTGGGGGCTCACCGCGCGCGAGGCGCAGGTGCTGGAGCACGTGGTGCAGGGAGAGACGAACAAGGCCATCGCCCTGCACCTGGGCTGCGCCGAGCGCACGGTGGAGGTGCACGTCACGCACCTCCTGAACAAGGCGCAGGTGGAGAGCCGCTCCGCGCTCATCTCGCGCTTCTTCCAATCCTGATGGGCCGGTGGGCATGTCCCGGCGCATGACTAGGATGGAGGGATGGACGAAGCGCTCTTGAGGAAGGCGCTGGCTCGCGCCGACGCGGCGGTGGCGAAGGGGCCGCACGCGCTGGCGGCGGATGGCCAGCGCCGCACGCTGCATGTGGCGATGGGGGACCCGCAGGCGGACTTCGACCGGGTGCTCTCCATCCTCTCGCTGCACGGGCTGCTGGACGAAGAGGGAGGGCTGCGGCCGCACGTGTGCCTGGTGTCCGTGGGCGACCACTTCGACTGGGGGCCCGCGGCGGACCGGGAGCGCGTGGCCCGGAGCGCACTGCGGCTGGTCGCGTGGCTCGCGTCCCATCCGGCGGATCAGGCCGTGATGCTCCTGGGCAACCACGACCTGGGCCGCGTGGGGGAGTTGGCGGACTTCACGGATGCAACGTTCCGCGCCGCGCGGGTGGAGGCGGACCGGGTCTACGCGGGGGACGACACCGACGCGGCGGCGGAGCGGGCCTTCCTCCAGCGCTGGCCTGGATTGCCGAGCGCGGAGCTGGCGGCGCGGGACTTCAGCACCTGGACCGAGGAGCAGCGCGCGTGGGTGGAGCACCTGCTGCGCGCACGGCGCTTCCGCGTGGCGCATGCGGCCGGGGACTCGCTGCTGGTGCTGCACGCGGGCGTCACTCGCGAGGATCTGGGGGTCGTGGGGCTCGAGCCTGAACGATGGGCGGATGCACGCGCGGTGACGGAGGCGCTCAACGGCGTGATGGATCGGGCGGTGGCGGCGTGGAAGGGCGGGCCGCTCGTGCTGCCGGGGCTGCACCATCCGGGCAATGCGAAGGATGGCGAGGGAGTGGGCATCTTCTACCAGCGGCCCAGCCTCGCCGCGGAGGATGGGGAGCGCGTGCGGGGAACGCCCCGGCGCAGGTTCGATCCCCGGAGGTTGCCGCTCGGGTTGACCCAGGTGGTGGGCCACACGCGGGACAAGCGGGTACGGGAGCTGGTGTCACCCGGTCCCACGCGCGATGGAGTGCTGCGCCACCTGGTGACGGACGGGTCGCGCGTGGACTACGCGCACGGTCCGCCGCCCGTGACGGGTCCGGGCGAGGCGGTGATGGTGTTCACCGACGGAGCCATGCGCGAGGGCCGCGCGGAGGACTTCGAGCTGCTCGACCTGGAGGCCCGTCGCGCGGTGCCGCTGGCTCCGTGAACGTTCGCGCGGGGAAGGCTGATCAGCGTGAGCGCCCTTCGCGTGCATCGTATTCACGCACGCCTGGGTGCGTTGTTCGGCGTGGCTGCTCTTCGCGAGCGTCGCACTCACGCACGCGCGGGTGCGGACTGTTCGGCGTGGATGCCCCTCGCGTGCGTTGAATCCATGCACAAACGTGGGTGCACGTTGTTCGACGCGGCCATCCTTCGCGCGTGCCGCATGCGTGGCACGCGCGAAGGCTCGTGCATTCGTTACGGAGCAGCACCAGGCACAGCGGCCGGCGACTTGAGGCCGGCGAGCTTCTTCTCCAGCGACTCCACCTGACGCGGGGACACCTGCGCGGCGGGCAGCGTCTTCGCGAAGGTCAGCGCCTCCTCCAGCGTCTTCACCGCGCCCGCGGTGTCCTTGCGCGCGACCTGGATGTCCGCGCGGCCGGAGAGCACGGACAGCCGCCGTGCTCCCTGCACCCGCGCCAGCGCCCGGTCATTCGCGGCGAGCGCATCATCCAGCCGGCCCGACAGGCGATACAGCGTCGCGAGCCGCGCGGGCGGGTTGTAGTCCTGCGGCAGGTCCTTCTCGCTCTGCTCCAGCGCGGGGATGGCCCGCTGCGGCTGCTCCAGCGTCATCGCCGCGAGCATGCGGTGCGAGTCGAACACGCTGCGCGCCTCGGGGTTCGGCGCCTTCGCGGCCTCGCCCTCCAGGAACGTCAGCCACTCCTGGGCCACCTGCTTCGCGCCCGCGGTGTCCTTGTCCTGCTTGCGCGCCTCCACCAGCACCTCGTACAGGCCGGAGCGGTCATCCGCCTCCATGTCGATGGCCGGCGGCGCGAGCACGTCGCGCGCCTTCGCCTCCAGCGCGTGCCGCAGGTCCGCGGCCTCGGGCGAGCCTTCCGGGATGGCCAGCGCGCAGCTGAGGCCATTGAGGACGCCGTTGGCCAGGTTGAGCGAGCGAGGCACCTTCGGCAGCTCCGCCACCGCCTTCTGCGCGCAGGGCACGTACTGCTTCGCTCCGTACTGCGCCATCAGCAGCGACTCCAGCGCGCGGCCCCGGCGGGACCAGTCCGCGGGGGCCTCCGCGAGCGCGAGCGACAGGGCCTCCGCGGCCTCCGCGGGCTTGCGCTCTCCGTAGAGCGCATCACCGCGCGCGAGCAGCGCTTCCGCGCCGGTGGCACCGCCCTGGTAGGCGCGCTCGCCGTCCTCGAAGAGGCGCTCCAGCTGCGGCACCGTCGCGCTGCCGGCGAAGCGCAGCAGGGCCTTCTCCTCGCGCGGGTCGATGATGAAGAAGGTGGGCCAGAACTCCACCGGGTACTTCTCCTGGAACGTCGCGTTCTGGGTCAGGTCGGTGTTGAGCTCCAGCCACACGAAGCGGTCCGCGTGCTTCGCCAGCGCCTTGTCCGTGAAGACGTACGCGCGCATGGAGCGGCAGGTGTGACACCACGGCGCCCAGGTGTCGACGAACAGGGGCACGCCCTTCGCCTTCGCGTCCGCGAGCGCGCGGGCGTAGTCGTCCGGGATGAAGGGCAGCGGGCCTTCGGCATGGGCCTCGGCGGACGCGGACGCGGGCGCGTTGGCGTTCGTGGCCGTGCAGGCGATGGACCCCGACAGGAACAGGCAGGCGAGGAGGGAGCGCATGCGGCGCACCCTATCGCGCCTCTCCAGGGGTGTCCCCGGTGGACAGAGTGCGCACACTTCGCTGGGCACCACGCGGCGTGCGTGCTGTCCTGCACACGGCCCCTATGCCCATGAAGGACCCTCGCGCCCTGCGCACCGCCCTCGCGTCCGCCCTGGACGCCCTGCCCGCCTCCGAGCGCTTCCCCGACAGCGGTGACGCCGACGTGGCCCGACGCCTGGCTGAACGCCTGCGCCGCGACCTGCTGCCGCGCCTCGGCTCTGGCGACGAGGACGCGCCGCTGCTCCTCGTGGCCATCGCCGGCCCCAACAACGTCGGGAAGTCCACGCTCTTCAACTCGCTGGCGAAGGCGTCCCTGTCCCCCGCGCGTCCCGAGGGCGGACTCACCAAGCAGTGCCTGGCCGCGTCGAATCCGGAGACGTGGACGGGCGCGCTGAAGGACGTGCTCACCCAGCGCTACGACATCATCCCGGTGGCCGACGGCGCCGTGGCGCCCGTGGATGAGCCCGGCCCCCCGGGCCGGCTGTACCTGGTGCTGTCGGAGGCCGTACCGCGCGGGCTGCTGGTGATGGACACGCCGGACTTCGACAGCGTGTACCGCGACAACCGCGAGCGGGCCGAGGCGCTGCTCGTCACGGTGGACGTGCTGGTGTTCGTGGTGAGCCGGCAGACGTACCAGAACGCGGCGCTGGTGGACTTCCTGCGCGCGGCGGTGGGCCACGGCAAGCCGTACCTGCTCGTCTACAACGAGGCCACGCGCGAGGACGTGGCGCGCGGCCACCTGGACAAGCTGGCCCAGGACGTGGGCCACCCGCCCATCGCGCGCTACCTGGCGCCGCACCAACCGGATGTGGAGGCGGGGCTGAAGCCGCTGGCCACCGAAGCGCTGGATGGACGGCCGCCGCTCGCCGCGCTGCTGGGACAGGCGGAACATGCGCGCGAGCTGAAGGCGCGGGCGCTGGAGGCGTCGCTGTCGGATGCGCGCTCGGAGCTGGACGCGGTGGCGCGGGCGGCGACCCGCGCGGCCCGCGAGCCGGAGCGGCTGAGGCAGCGGCTGCGGCACGACCTGCAAGGCATTGGCGCGCAGGCGGCGCTGAAGGCCGTGCCCGCGGATGTGCTGGTGGATGCGTTCCGCGACGAACTGGATGCGCGCAGCACCTTCCACCGGTTCGTGCGGTTGCCGTTCCGAGGGCTGGCCACGGCGCTCACGTTCGTGAGCCGCAAGGTGCGTGAGTCCTTCACCGGACCCCAGCCGCATGAGGCGCTGCCCACGCAGGCGGTGGATGACTCGCTGAAGGACGGGCTGCGCAGGCTGGTGGACGCCTTCGCGCCGGAGGTGGCCGCGTGGCGAGGGGACGCGGAGACGCGCGAGAAGCTGGCGCAGGCCTTCGGGCCCGCGATGCTCGGCCGGCTGGATGCGCCGCTGGATCTGGGCGCGCTGCACGCGCACGCGGCGGACCGGGCCACGCTGTATGACTTCTGCCGCCAGTTGGTGGGCAGCGAGCTGCAGGGCGGCATGCGCGAGGAGCTGCTCCAGGCGCTCACCACGCTGGTGTACTCGGTGCCGTCCGGCGCGGCGGCGGTGGTGACGGTGGCCACTGGCGGCCTGGGCCATGACGCGGTGGTGTGGGCGGGGACGCTCCTGTCCACGCCGCTCCTGGAGCGCTTCGTGGACCTGCTGGGCGCCCAGGTGCGCGCGACGGTGACGCGCAAGTGGGCGGACGCACACGGAGCCACGCTGGCGCAGGCCATGGAGACGCGCTTCTTCGCGGAGCTGTTGTCCCACCTGGACGCCCAGGCGGACGGCTGGCTGCGCACCGCCACCACCCTGGAGACGGCACGGCGGGCGGCGGAGTAGGCGGCCGGTTCCTGACAGGGTCCCGCCTCCGGGATGAAGGCGAGACTTCGTGCCTCATCGCCACCAATGCGCCATGCTGGGTCCGCCATGACCGGTCCGGGCCCGGAGGCGGGTTCTCCTCTCATCCTGTCGTTCCGTCACCTGCTGACCGAGTCCGTCAGTGCGTTCCTCGACGAGGCGGACATGACGTGTCCGCAGACGGCGGATGCGCTCAGCGAGCTGCTGGTGACGCTGTCGCGCTACCGCGAGGAGGGCGCGCTGCTGTTCCCCACCGCGTTCCTGGGTGACGACCTGGGCGCGATGATGGAGCTGCTGGGCGGGCACGACCCGATTCCCCTGGGCTCGGGGCCGCGCAACCGCGCCACCATCCAGCGGGCGCTCAAGCAGTGCGCGCCGCTGGGACAGGGGCGCTGGTGGGCGCTGTACCTGCTGCGTGACTCCGCGGGCCTCACCTACGGCATCTTCCGGACGGATCCGTTCCCCCTGGCGGAGACGCCGCTGGAGCGCCTGCGGCACGCGCCGGACCGGGGCGCCCGCGTGGTGGGCGTGTTGCAGCTGGCGGACAACATCATCGAGCTGCGCGGAGGCGGCGGGCTGTGCCGGCACGTGTACCTGTCCGGCGCGCGCATCGACCTGGAGCCGCCCTCCGTGGTGCTGGACGCGCTGGCGAGCGCGGTGACCGAGCAGGTCCTGCCCTCCAGCCGCGAGCACGCGCGGGGCTTCTTCCGGCGGGTGCTGTTCGAGGTGATGCAGTCCTCGCACGGCACGCTGGTGGCGGTGTTGCCCCGCGAGCGCGCGGGTTCGGCGCTGTTCGTGGACGGCATCCTGTTGCCCCGGCCCATGGACGTGGTGGCGATGCTGGACCGGCACCACGCGACCCAGGATGACAGCGCGGCGTCAGCGGTACGGGCGGCCGCGCAGCTCTTGCGCGGCATGATGGCCACCGACGGCATCACCGTGCTGCGCGCGGACGGGTGCATCCTCGGGTACAACGTCTTCGTGCGTCACCCGGAGACCCTGGCGCGGCAGCCGGGCTTCTTCGGTGGAGCTCGGCGGCGGACCTTCGAGGTGCTGTGCGCGGCCCTGGGCACCGAACTCGCCGCGGCGTTCATCCGCTCGCAGGACGGGGACGTCGCGTGCCGTCGCGTGTGACGGTTTCCTGTTTTGCACGCTGTCCGGATTGATTGCGTCCCTGAGGGATGGAGGACCCTGGAGGTCGCATTCGGGCACAGGGACTCGGGACGTGGGCGGAAGGTTGAGAACCTCAACTTAATCTGTAAGGCTGCGCCCGTTTTGCGCACAGCTCCCCTCCCCCTCCGCGCGGTTGCCGCGCTGTCCCTGCTCGCCGTGTGCCTCGCGAGCGCGCCTGCCGTGGCGCAGAAGCTGCCGGATGTAGTGGTGGACGGGCCGCCCTCAGCGCCCTCTCCGGTCAACGATGTCGGCACGGGGATCTGCATGGCGTCCAGCGTGTGGACAAGGCCTGCGGTGGACTTCCCCACGAGCCAGACGAACTACACCGAGAACCTGAACATCTACATGGAGGAGAACAGCGCGACGCGCATGACCTCCGTGCTGCGCTCCGCGTTCGACCTGTCGAACAACCTGAATGACGGTCGCATCCTGAGCTACGGCGACTTCGTCAATGTGGTCTCGGGCTGCGCCCAGGGTGGCTGTCCCTTCCACTACAACGACTCGACCACCCGATTCGTCTCTCGCTTTCGCGGCTACCTGAACGTCACCCCGGCCATGGTCGGCCGCCTCCTGCACTTCGGATTCTATGCCGACGACGCCATCAGTCTTGTGCTGTTCGACAAGGCCAACAGGCGTTACGACATCGTCATCCGACCGCCGGAAATTGGGGCGCCGACACGACGCACCACCAACTCCGTCACCTTCACCCAGTCCGGGCTCTATCCCATCGAGCTGCTCTACGTGCAGATCGTGGAGCACTCCGCACTGGAGTTCGCCGTCCTGGATGGGGCATTCACGGACTTCGACCGCCCGGCGAATCAAGTTCCAGTCGTCCCGCTCAACACCTCCGGCTTCACACTGGTCCAGCCCGCGCAGCTGTTCCAGACCGAAACCGGCCGGCCATCGTTCCCGGACAACCTGGACCAGTGCGTCCAGTGCAACCGGCTGTTCGCGAACCAGGCCGGCAATGGCAGTTGCGGCTCGTCCTACTACTGCAACTCCGCTGCGCTCTGCGCACCCTGTGACACGAACCTCCTTTGCGGTGACACGTGCTCGCCGTGCGGTCCTACCGCGCCCATCTGCGCGGAGGTCAGCGGCCAGTTCACCTGTGTCCAGTGCACCCAGAACAGCGACTGTCAGACGGGCCGCTGCGACACCACCACCAACGTCTGCACCGGCTGTGTCCGCGACTCCGACTGCGGCTCCGGCCAGGTCTGCGACGAGCCGAACTTCACCTGCGTCCAGTGCACCTCCGACGCGGAGTGCCCCGGCAGCCAGGTCTGCGACCTCACCGCGAACACCTGCGTCGAGTGCAACGAAGACACCCAATGCGACCGTGGCGAGTCGTGCTCCAACCACGTTTGCACGCCCTGCAACACCAATGACTCCTGCGCCGGCAACTCCTGCAACTGCTGCCCCAATGGCACCCAGTGCGCCGCGCCCACTCCCGGCGCTCCGCCCTCCTGCGTCGAGTGCACCACCGACAGCCAGTGCTCCAACGGCCAGCGCTGCGACACCCTGAACAGCGCCTGCGTCGACAGCATCGCCGAGTGCAACACCTCCGACCGCTGCGGCCCCGGCTGCTCCAAGTGCCCCGGTGAGCGCCCCTTCTGTCTCGACGGCGAGGTCTGCGTCCAGTGCCGCAACGACCTGGAATGCGGCGACGGCCAGACCTGTGTCAGCGGTGAATGCAGCTCCTGCACCACCGACAACCGCTGCGGTCCCCGCTGCGACTCGTGCGGCGGAGACACCCCGTTCTGCCTCTCCGACGGCACCGTGCAGAACAGCGTGTGCGTGGGCTGCGTCAATGACTCCGACTGCGGCAGCGGCACCTGCGACCCCACCACCCGCACCTGCTCCAACACCGGCGCCTGCGCCGTGACGTGCGCGGAAGGCACCGTGTGCGACGGCTCCACCTGCGTCGAGTGCTTCGCCGATGCCCACTGCCCCTGCGGCGGCACCTGCGACCTCACTTCCAACACCTGCCTTGAAACCTGCGCCGACAGCGGCGACTGCCTGGGCGTCGAGTTCTGCTCCGCCGAAACCCAGCAGTGCGAACGCGGCCGCCGCAAACCCGGCACTGAACCCCAGGGCGGCGCCTTCTGCTGCGGCACCACCGCCGAGGGCACCCCCACCGGCAGCACCGCCATGCTGGTCACCCTCGCCCTGGGCTTCCTCTTCCTGCGCTCCACCCGCCGCGTCCGATGAAGCCCTCCCGCACGCCGCTCCTCCCGCTGCTGCTGGCCCTCGCGCTGTCCACCGCCGCCCACGCCGCGCCGGATGCGCGCTTCAACATCCAGGTCTTCCGCCCGTCCGGCGCGCCGCAGGACCTGGTGATGGTCACCCAGTCCCGGCCCCTGTCCCACCTGTCCGTCTCCGCCGGGCCCTACTTCAGCTACTCCCTCAACCCGCTCTCGCTCGTCCCCAAGGACGGTGACCTGGGCTCCATCAGCCTCGTGGGCAACCGGCTCCAGCTGGATGTCATGGCCACCGTCGGCCTCTTCGACTGGTTCGAGGTCGGCGTGGACATGCCGCTCGTGCTCCTGCAGGGCGGCCAGAACCTGGAGGTCATCGGCACCGAAGGACCCGTGGAGAGCTTCGCCCTGGGCGACCTGCGCCTCATGGGCAAGGTGGCCATCCCCGGCTTCCGCCGCTCCGCGGAGGGCCACGGCTGGGGCGCCTCGCTCACGCTCAACGTCAGCTTCCCCACCGGCGTGCAGGAGGCCTTCGCGGGCGACGGCGAGCTCACCTGGGCGCCGGGCCTGGTGCTCGACTACCGCTTCGAGTCCGGCATCCTCCTCGCCTTCAACGGCGGCTTCTGGAAGCGGCCGGACGTCATCTTCAGTGGCGTGCAGCTGGGAGACATGGCGCCGTTCGGCCTGGGCACGGAGGTGCCCCTCCTGCGCGGCAGCGGCGTCACCGCGCTCGGCATGGTGAATGGCGCGTTCGGCCTCAAGAAGGCTCCGGGCCAGGAGCGGCAGATTCCCGCGGAGCTGCTCATCGGCCTGCGCTGGTACAGCTCGCTGGGCCTCACCTTCACCTTCGGCGGCGGCCTGGGCTGCGGCTGCTCGCTGGCGTCGCCGAACCTGAGCTTCTTCACGTCCATCCTCTGGGTACCCGCCAAGACGCGCGAGTGGGAGGCCATCGAGCGCTTCAAGGAGCCGCCCGAGCCGCCCCCGCCGCCCGTGGACCCCGACTTCGACGGCGTCATCGGTGAGCGCGACCGCTGCCCCGACCTCGCGGGCCCGGTGGAGAACAGCGGCTGCCCGGACACCGACGCGGACTCCGACGGCGTGGTGGACCGCATCGACAAGTGCCCGGACGTTCCGCAGGGCAAGCGCGGCCGTGACGGCTGTCCGCTCGCGCGCACGTCGGGGAACAAGATCGTCATCCTGGAGCAGGTGAACTTCGCCACCGACCAGGACGTCATCCTCTCCGAGTCCTACCCGGTGCTGGAGGAGGTCGCGCGGGTGATGGAGGAGAACCCGAAGATGGACCGCATCCTCATCGAGGGTCACACCGACTCGCGCGCCAGCGACCAGTACAACCTGGACCTGTCCAAGCGCCGCGCCGCCAGCGTGAAGCGCTTCCTCATCGAGACCGGCGTCGCCGCGGAGCGCGTGTGCTCGCAGGGCTACGGGCGCAGCATGCCCCTGGCCGACAACGCCACGGAGGAGGGCATGGCCCTCAACCGCCGCGTGGAGTTCACCATCCAGCCGCCTGTCGACGGTCCCCGCCCGCCCTGCCCGGATGACGTGGAGGCCGCGTCCAAGAAGAAGGGCGGCAAGCGCCCCGCGCCGAAGTCCCCGGCCCCGCCGAAGAAGAAGCCGTAGAGGCCCCGGCGCCTCGGGGTCCGCCGCTCCTGTGCGGCGGGCCCGGTGTCGAACCGGCGGGCTACTCGACGATGAAGTCCGCGGCCGTGCGGCGGCGGCCGGCCACCACCGACACCACCGCGCGGCCCTTGCCCACGGCCGTCACGCGGCCATCGGGCGACACCGTCACCACGGCGGTGTTGGAGCTGAACCACTCCAGCGGCACCTTCTCCAACGCCACGCCATTGCGGTTGTACGCGCGCGCCTGGACCATCACCGACTGGCCCTTCTTCTTGAAGGTGTACGAGGTGAGGTTCAGCCCCAGGCGCGCGAAGTCCGGCGGCACCACCTGCACGGCGATGGCGCGGTGCAGGTGCCCCAGCGTCGCGGTGACGGTGGCCACGCCGGCGGACGCGGCGATGAGCTCGCCGTTCTCCACGCGCGCCACGGCCTCGTTGCTGGAGCGGAAGTCGGGCGTCGCGTCCGCGATGACGTGGCCCGCTTCATTGCGCGCCACCACGCGCATCTTGATGGTGCGCCCCACCTCCACGAAGTCCGCGCCCGGCGCGCGCACGTCCAGCGACGCGAGGATGGTGAGGTCCAACGGCAGCGCCGCCTTCGCGCGTCCGCCCTGCACGCCGATGATGGTCTTCCCGGACTTGCGCGCCACCACCGTGCCGTCCTCCAGCACGGAGGCCACCTCCGGCGCGGAGCTGGTCCAGCGCAGGCGCGTGTCCATCATCTTGCGCCCGTCCGCGTCCAATACCGTGTAGCTGAGCGGCAGGTTCTGCCCCTGCGTGCGCAGGTAGCGCAGCTCGGGCGGCTCCAGGGTGATGGTCGTGGGCGACGGTCCACACGCGCCGAGCACCCCCAGCGCGAGGAAACCCAATAGGGAAAAGGAAGCAGGACGTGACGTCTTCACGAAGGCAGGCACGGGGGCAGGCGGGGAATGGCCCAGTCTACCGGCGGATCACCCGGAGGGCGTGAAAACCGCGAGCACTCTCGCCGAAGTCCGCGCGCCTGCACGCCTGCTGACGACTACTGCCCACTTCCACGGCGCGGGGTCCGGGCCTCCATCGCCCCCAGCACCTGCGCGGCCAGGGCCTCTCCCTCCCGCCAGCCCGCCACCCGGGCGCGCTCCCTCGCCTGCTCCAGCCGCTCACGCGCCTCCGGCGCCCGGCCTCCCGCCACCAGCAGGCGTCCGGCGTTGTAGTGGATGCGCGCCACCTCCTGGGCGTCCCCACCCTGCTCGGCCAGGGCGAGCGCGCGCTCCAGGTCCGACAGCGCCTGGGCCGGCTCGCCCGCGAGGACCCGCAGGCCCGCGAGCTGCGACAGCGCCCGCGCCTGGCCCACCGGGCTGCCCACCGAGCGCGCCTGCTCCGCCGCGCGCGTGAAGGCCACCCGCGCCCGGTCCAGCTGTCCCAGCCGCTGCTGCAGCCGACCCAGGAGCAGGTAGTGCTCCCAGAAGAAGTCCGCCACGTACGGGGTCCGGTTCCCCATGCGCTGGAAGGCCCGCGCGAGCAGCTCCACCGCGGCCGTCGTCTCGCCCTTGACCTCGCGCACGCGCGCGAGTTCGCCCAGGACCAGGGCCTCGACCTCCGGGTCCGAGCCCGCTGGGCTCTGCGCCATGCTGAGGCGCACCTCCGCGTCGTCCACGCGCCCCAGCTTCAGCTCCGCGACAGCCAGGCGCCGCGCGGCCTCCGCCCACCGGCCGGGCGTCTGCATCACCGGCACGCGGTCCAGCCACGGCGTCACCAGCCCGTCCACCGCGGCGGGGTCCGCCTGCGTGAGACATCCCGCCGCGCGCGCGAGCACGTCCAGCTGCCAGCGCACCACCGCCGCCGTCGCGCCGGGCGCCCGGCCCAGGGCCCAGCGGAAGAACTCCACCGCCGAGCGCCACTCGCCTCGCGCCGCGAACCAGTCTCCCGCCCGCTCGCACGCGGCCGGCGCGCCGGAGGAACCCGCGCCCAGCAGGTGGTCCGCCACCCGCACCTCGCGGGCCGGCTCCTGCACGAACGCCTCGTAATCCAACGTCTCCGCCAGCTCCCGGTGCGCGCTCCGCAGCTGCGAGGGCGACAGGCGCTCGCGCAGCACCTGCCGCGCCTCCTCGCTCGTGAAGCGGAAGATGCCGGGCTGCCCGGGCACGGGCACCACCCACTCCGCGTCCTCCAGCACACCGGCGCCGTCCGTGGCCGTCAGCGACACGCGCACCAGCTCCGCGGAGAAGAGCGAGCCCTCCACCGCGGCCCGCTGGAGGAAGCGCAGCGACGCGGCGGGCAGCAGCTCCAACCGCGCGCCCAGGGCCTGCCCCAGGCCTTGCGGCAGCGCCGCGGGGGACAGCGGGCCATTGGATTGGAAGCCGCTCTCCGTGCGCTGCAACACCCCCACCGACACCAGCAGCCGCACCAGCGCCAGCGCATGCGCGGGATTGCCGCGCACCCGGTCCGCCACCGCCCGCTCCAGCGACGGCGACAGGGCCATGCCCAGGCTCGCGGTGAGCAGCGCGTTCAGCTCCGACGGCGACAGGCCCTCCAGCACCGTCACGGGCAGCGACGCCAGCGCCGTGGGCACCGCGTCCACGTCACCCGTGGCCACCAGCGACACGCCCAGCTCCTTCGCCGCGAGCAGCCCCGCGAGCATCTCCAGCGAAGGGCCGTCCACGCGGTGCACGTCGTCCACCAGCAGCAACAGGCCGGACGGCTTCGCCACGCGCTGGATGGCGTCCACCACCGCGCCGTCTCCCGCCGGCAGGAATCCGCCGCCTGACGGCGCGCCCCGCGCGAGCCTCCGCCAGAGCGCCGCGGCCTCCGGTTCGGAGAGGCCCAGCCCCGACAGCGGCGGCAGCGACGCGTCCCCGCCCGTGGCGGCCCGCGACAGCGCGGCGAACACCGTGCGCCACAGCCCCAGCGCTCCCGCGGAGCGAGGGTCTCCCCCCCACGCGTACACCACGCGCGGCGAGGCGCCCGTGGCCAGCTCCGCCACCGCCTCCAGGAAGCGGCTGCGTCCCACGCCCGAGGGCCCCACGAAGAGCCGCGCGCCGCCTTCACCCTTGCATGCTGCCTCCACCACCATCGCCGCCTGGGTCAGCGCCTCGTCGCGCCCCACCAGCGATTCCACGCGGTTCGCGGGCGCGCCGGACTCCACCCGCCATGCCGTGCCGCCGGGCAGCTCGCGCGACATGCCGATGCGCACCCCGCCCGACTCCACCAGCAGCGCCTTCACGGAGGCGCCCACCAGCAGCTCCCCGGACACCGCCGCGTCCGCCAGCGCCTGCGCCCGCTCCAGCCCCAGGCCGGACAGCCGGGCCGCTCCCGCCTCCGCGCTCGTGCGCACCACGCCGGACTCCAGGCCCCGCCGCACGTTCAGGCCCGCGCCGCCCAGCTCCTCCGCACACTTCAGCGCGCGCGTCGCGTCGTCCGCGCGAGCCTGCGGCAGGCCGAAAGGCAGACACCAGTGCGTGTCCGACAGCGCCAGCGCCTCCACGTGGTGGCGCGCCGAGACCTGCGCCACCGCCTCGCGCAGCCGGACGGCCTGGGCCGGCTCGCCCGCGACCACCAGCAGCGTGAGCCGGCGCATCTGCGCCTGCGCGTCCATGGCGCGGATCTTCACCGTGGGGCCCGGGGCTTCATCTCCGAGGGCCGGGGGGCCGTCGTCGTCCTCGTGCGCGGCAGGCGGCTCGGCCAGGGCGGAGGCCGGCGGCGCGGGCACCTCCATCGTCGGGTCGGTGGGCGGCTCGTGCACGGCGCCGTCGCCGCGGCGCGCGGGGGCCTTGGCCGTCGGCGCGTCGGGGAGGTCCTCGTCGCCCAGGTGCACGGGCGGCTCGCGCAGCGCGGGCATCACCGGCAGCCCGGGCGAGGCGTCTCCGGAACCGGAACCAGACGAAGGCGTGAGCGACTTCTGCGCGGCGTCCACGCCCACGGGCGTGAGCGAGTTGCCGCACGCGGGGCAGAAGCGGCTGGTCGCGCTGGTGGACTGGCCACAGCGCGGGCACGACACGTTGGAGGGCTCGCGGACCTGGGGCAGTCCGGGCTCGCCGCTGCCCGCGTCGCGCAGCCGCGCCAGCACCGTGTCGCCCACCAGCCGCGTCACCACCGCGGGGACGCTCTCCTCCGGCGCCTCCGGCATTTCATCCAGATAGGCCTGGAGCGCGCGGGCCACGTCGGCGCAGCGGGCGAAGCGCTGACCGGGGGCGCGGTGGAGCATGCGCAGGATGATCTGCTCCAGCAGTGGCGACAGCCCCTCCACGAACTGCGAGGGCCGGGGCACCGCCGCCAGCGCGATGCGCCGCATGGCCTCCGCGGGGTTGTCCGTGTCGATGAACGGCCGGCGCGTGCACAGCTCCCACAGCACGACTCCCAGCGCGAACTGGTCGCTGGTGCCGGAGACGGGCTCGTTGCGCACCTGCTCCGGCGACATGTACCGCAGCTTGCCCTTGAGCACGCCCGTGCGCGTGCGGCTGGCGCGGATGGTCGCCTTGGCCACGCCGAAGTCCACCACCTTCGTCACGCCGTCCAGGCGCACCATGATGTTCTGCGGGCTGATGTCCCGGTGCACCAGCTCCAGCGACGCGCCCTGGCTGTCTCGCGCGTGGTGCGCGTGGTCCAACCCCAGCGCCGCGTCGCGGATCATCTGCGCGCAGACGCGGTGGGGCAGCGGCGTGCCGGCCCGCGCCGCGGCCTTCGCCAGGCGGGCCAGGTTCTCGCCCTCGATGTACTCCATGGCGATGTAGAACGTGCCCTGCCATGCGCCGACCTCGTACAGCGAGACGACGTTCGGATGGTTCAGGTGCGCCGCGACGCGGGCCTCGTCGAGGAACATCTCCACCGAGCCGTCGTGCTCCAGCAGGTCCGGCAGCAGGCTCTTGAGGATGACGGGGCGCTCGAAACCGCTCACGCCCACCTGACGTGCCAGGAAGATTTCCCCCATGCCCCCCACGGCTACGCGGCGCAGCACCGCGTACCTGCCGAAGATGAGGGAAGACGGGGAAGCACCGGACACCATCGCCCTTGCACCGTACCCAGCGATCCCCATCCCCCGCCAGTCCCCGGCCCTTTGGTTTCAAACCGGGAGCCATTAGCCGTTCCGCCCCCGTGTGGGGTCCTGACGTACCGGGCGCGAGTCACGTGGACCCAACCACGTTTCAGACGTACCAGGTCAGCCTTCCCGCCTGCTCGGACGACCCGGGCACAAGGGTCAACGGCGACACATACAGCCCGCGCCGCTCCCGCTTCCACCAGGCTCCGGTGCGCTGGCGCTCCGCCCGGGACGTCATCCGGTAGTCGTGGAGCACCGCCCGTACGAGCCGGGGCGGACGGTCCGGGAAGGGGTTGGACGCGAACAGCCCCAGCACCTCCGGCGAGCCCTCCAACAGCCGCTCCATCAGGGCCAAAAACCACGAGGGCGGCGACCCCAGCGCGGCGAACCACATCTGCCAGTCCAGCCGGGGCTGATGCGGGGCGACCTGGCGCGGTGGCCGGTCCACGCCCGACGTCTTGTATCGGAACGGGTACTCCACCCAGTGCACGCCGTCGTTCGAGCCCTCCACGGTGATTTCCGGCCGGTCCACCGTCATCACCGCGAACAGGCCGTAGGAGTTCACCGAGTGCAGCGGCACCACCCGGTCCTCCAGCCAGTCCACCGCCCGCACCAGACGCTCCGGGCCGCGAGGCCACCACCCCATCCGGCGCAGCTGCTCCACGGTGCCCAGCGTGAGGAGCGGCACCGCCGCGGCCACGGCCAGCGCCGTGCCCGGAACCGATGGCCGCCGCGCGGGACCGGCGTCGCGCCACAGCGCTTCCGGCAGCACGCGCCGCAAGGCCGCGTCATCCAGCAGCCACAGCCCCAGCGCCAGCGACTGGACGTTGAAGAAGCCGTAGTTGCCCGTGGCAATGATGGCCGCCTGCAACGCGGAGAGGATGCCGAAGGTGGCCTGCCGTACACGCCGGGGACCGAAGGCGAGGAACGGCACCGCCGTCTCCGCCGCCAGCACCGCCGCCGTGCCCGCGTGGCGCACCGGGCGCGGAAGCTGGTGCGCGGTCCAGCCGCCGCGCGTGGGCAGGGGCGCGGTCTCGAAGTACACGTCGCACGCGCTCAACTCACGCCACGTCCGGTCGCCCGAGTGGAACTTGCTGATGCCTGAACCGAAGTAGAGCCGGAACACGAGCATGCGGAAGAGGAACACCTCCAGCGCGGACACGTCCCGCTTCCCCAGCCCGGGCCTCACGCCGACCGGCGCGGTGAGCGCGCCCAGGAGCCCCATCTCCAACAGCAGCACGTCCCACTGGAACGACAGGAACTCGCGCCCCAATGACACATAGGACAGGTACAGCGCCCACAGCGCGGCGGCGCTCGGGAGCGGGGCCACGTTGAGGAGCAGCGCCAGCGACAGGGCCTGTCCCACGCGGCAGCCTCGCACCAGCGCCGCGTCCGACGCGTCCTTCCAGAACACGGAGGGACGGCGCCAGCGGCCCTGCGCGGCCCAGCGCTCGGACTGCGCCACGTCGCGGATGGGACGGATGCCCTTCTCTCCGTAGAGCCCCAGCACCTGCTTCCCCAGCGACGTGAAGGCGATGAGGAACGTGCCGCCCAACAGGCGCATGAAGGCCCAGCGCACCAGGCGGTGCTCCGCGGGCTCCGTCACGCGGCTGAACAACCACGTGTCCCACCGCGACGCGCGCCGGCGGTGGTGCGCGATGACCGAATACACCGCGCCCGCCACGTGCCGGACGCCGGGCGCCAATCCCAGACGCGCGGCCAGACGCGTGCTCCAACGGGGCGACCAGGCGAGCATGCGGAAGACGGCCTCCGCGCCGGACGAGCGGCGTCCCGACGGCTCCACCAGCTGCATGGCCCGCAGCATGTCCTTCTTCGGAATGCCCAGGAGCTTGAGCAGCCACCTGCTCCCGCGCGCGAAGCGCACCCGGCCGCCGGTGTCCTGGCGCCAGCGAGCCACCCAGCGCTTGCAGAAGCCGCAGTCTCCATCGAACAGCACCAGCGGTTGCATCTCGCGCATCGGGTCGCGCCTCCGTCCGACGACAAAGGTGCGCGCGGCGGTCGGGATGCGAAGGGGGCAGGAGGGCTCGCTGGAGGGGCAGGCGGGCAGCGGAGCGGGGCCCCCTGTCACCTGGGTCCAGGTGCCTAGCTTTGTCCGCATGAGCGAGCCCAAGGCCCAGGCGAAGAAGACGGATGAAATCGTCCCCGGCGTGCACCACTGGACCGTCTCCGACGACCGGCTCGGCGGCACCCGCAGCGACGCCTACGCGGTGGTGGACGACGACGGCACCGTCACCCTCATCGACCCGCTGCCCATCGACGAGAAGGCCCTGCGCAAGCTGGGCGACATCGACGCCATCGTGCTCACCGCGGGCAACCACCAGCGCTCCGCGTGGCGCCTGCGCAAGGTGTTCGGCGTGCCCGTCTGGGCGCCCGAGGGCGCGCAGGGCCTGGAGGAGAAGCCGGACTTCGAATACGTGAACGGCACCACGCTGCCGGGCGGCCTCAACACCTTCCAGACGCCCGGGCCCACGGAGGCCATGTACACGCTGTGGCTCCAGAAGAGCCCGCACGCGGTCGTGTTCATCTCCGACCTGCTGTCACACGAGGGCCGGCGCACGCCCACCTTCGTCCCCGGCGAGTACCAGGACGAACCGCTGCGCACGCGCACCAGCATCCAGCGCATCCTGGACCACCTGCCCATCCAGACCGTCTGCTTCGCGCACGGCGCGCCCATCCTCAAGGACGGCGCCAGCGCCCTGCGCAAGGCCCTGGAGGAGGACGACGAGTTCCCGCACGCCCCCGCGCCCTGAGCCTTCAGTCCGGAGGCACTTCGCGCACCAGCACGTGGCCGGCATCCTGGCCCGGAGGCGCCAGCTCCAGCCGGGCCCCTGCTTCCGCGCGGTCCAGCAGCGCGCCCAGCGACAGCAGGTCGGTGACGGGGATGCGCACGGCGGGCGCGACGGGTGAATCCCCCCGGAGCATCGCCCGGGCCACGCGGGCCTCGTCGGAGAGGTCCGTCTCATAGACGAAGGTGCGCTCGTCGTAGTCGTGGCCTCCGGGGACGCGCCCCACCAGCCGCATGGGCCCCAGCCGCGAGTGCACGCGCACGGCGGGGTTGTCCCACTGGGTGACGCCGCGCAGCCGCTTCGCGCGCACCATGCCCAGCGTGAGGAGCTTCACCCACGCGGACGCGCCCCGCCCCGGCAGGAAGCTGAACAGCGACACGCCCACGAACAGCCCCGGCGTCAGCGACGGCGCCACGTAGCAGGCCGCGCCGATGGCCGACTCCTCGTCCGCCAGGAGCAGCCGCTCACGCGCGGACGCCTTGAGCAGCCGCGCGGGACAGCGCAAGAGCCCGATGGCGCCGGGCAGCAGGTACAGGTCCGACAGCACCCAACGCGGCACGCCGATGCCGCCGAACGCCAGCTGATTGAGCGTGAGGTACTGTCGCGCGAGCTCCGCGTTGTGCTCGGCCATCAGGTGCGTCACCGGGATGCCGTACGGCGCCAGGTCCAGTGACGGCACATGCACGCCGGAGCCCAGCGCCTGCAATGACAGCTCCGGAGTCGCGGCGAAGAACGCCTGGGCCTGCGACGCGAGCTCACCCGCCATCGGCTTCGATGTCCTTCGCCACGACATCCAGCCGGTACTCGGGCGGAATCGAGACGCGCGAAGCCTCCACCGACGCGCGCGACACGAGGCAGCGCGACGAACCCCCGCCCTTCTCCGTCAGCTCCGGCATTGGCATGGACACCACGCGCATGCCCAGGCGCTCGAAGGTCTCCACGATGTGCGCGGGCATCACCGTGGGCGCGAGCAGGTCCCTGCCCAGCGGCAGCCCATTCGTCGCATAGCGGCGGATGTCCGCCTCCGTCACCCGCACCAGCCGGTTCGCGCCGAAGCGCTGCTCCAGGAGCGCCACCGACTCCGGCGCCACCACGTCCGGGCACACCACCAGCCGGTCCACCGCGGGCAGGGGCAGCACCGCCATGTTCCCGTGGAACGCGGGCTCGCGCACCTGCACGCGCAGCACCTCGCCGGGGAAGTGCTTCTGGGCCGCCTCCAGCCCGTCGAGCGTCGTGCGCCCGCCCCAGAACAGGAGCGTCACGCCGTCGAACGTCGCCACGTCGCCGTGCGCCTCCCAGATGCCCACGCCCGGATCCACGACCTCCAGGCCCAGACGGCGGGCCAGCGGCGTCCAGTGGTCGCGCTCCGTGAAGCGATGCGCGCTCATCATCTTGGGCAGGAGGAACAGCGGGGCCTGGCCCTCGCGCGCCACCACCTGGCCACACTCGGCGGCGTAGGGCATGCCCGTCAGCGCGTCCGACGGCGAGGGCAGCGCCACCACCGTGCCGCCTCGGGACTCGATGTGCCGGGCGAGCGTCAGCCACTCCCGCCGCGCGCCGCGCGCATCCGCCGGAGCGGCCTCACGGCTGCGGAAGTTCGAACGGCCTCGCAACGCCCAGCCCCGGCCCGGGGGCGACATCAGGAAGAGGTCCATCATTCCTCGCTTCTAGCCACCGCTCCGGAGCCTCACAACGCATCCGTCTCCAGCCCTGAGAAAACAGTCTGGCAAAATGCAACGCCCGCCTGTCCCCTCTCAATTCCCTCCGAAAGGGGGTTGCCCCACCGCCCCGCGCGCATGGCATCCTCGCCATTTTTGAGCACAAACGGGGCTGGGGATTCATGCACTTCGAGTTGGCCTTCGTGCTGCTCTTCTCCATCGCGACAGCGGTGGCGATCGCGGCGCGCTACTTCAAGTTTCCGTACACGGTGGCGTTGGTCCTTGCGGGCCTGGGCCTGGGCATCGTGCAGGCCTTCGAGCCGCCGCACCTGACAAAGGAGCTGCTGTTCGCGGTCATCCTGCCGGGTCTGCTGTTCGAGGCGGCGTTCCACGTGGACTTCCGCAAGTTCATGAAGAACAAGCTGGCCATCACCTCCATGGCGATTCCGGGCGTGGTGGCGTCCATGGGGCTCACGGCGCTGCTGTTGTCCCCGGCGATGAGCGGGCTGAACGCGCTGGAGGGCTTCGGGCTCATCCACGCGATGGTGTTCGCGTCGCTCATCGTGTCCACGGACCCCATCGCGGTGGTGGGCCTGTTCAAGGCGCTGGGCGCGCCCAAGCGGCTGGCCATCCTGGTGGAGGGTGAGAGCCTGCTCAACGACGGCACCTCCGTGGTGCTCTTCACGCTGGTGGTGGGCGTGGCCGCGGGCCAGGAGTTCACCGTGGGCGGCGCGGTGATGGACTTCATCAAGGTGGCGGGCATGGGCGCCGTCATCGGCGGGGCGGTGAGCTGGGCGGCGTCCAAGGTCATCCTCCGCGTGGAGGACGCCATGGTGGAGATCACCCTCACGGTCATCGCCGCGTACGGGTCCTTCGTGGTGGCGGAGCACTTCCACTACTCGGGCGTCATCGCGGTGGTGGTGGCGGGCCTGCTGTGCGGCAACTGGGCGGCGCGCATGGGCATGGGCCCCACCACGCGCATCGCGGTGGAGAGCTTCTGGGAGTACCTGGCGTTCGCGCTCAACTCCGTGGTGTTCCTGCTCATCGGCCTGGAGGTGCAGCTGTCATCGCTGCTCGACTCGTGGCTGCCCATCCTGCTGGCGTACGGAGCGGTGCTGCTGGGCCGCGCGGTGGTCGTCTATGGCGTGTCCGGCCTGCTGCGGTTCACGTCGGAGAAGCTGCCCTGGAAGTGGAGCGCGGTGCTCACCTGGAGCGGCCTGCGCGGCGCGGTGTCCATGGTGCTGGTGCTCGGCCTTCCGAACGACTTCGCCCACCGCGAGCTGCTGGTGAACATGACGTTCGGCGTGGTGGTGCTGTCCATCATCTTCCAGGGACTCACCATGGCGCCGATGCTCAAGAAGATGGGCATCACCGGCCTCAAGGACGTCTACCAGGAGAAGTACGAGCTGGCCCGCGGCAAGCTGGGCGCCATCCACGCGGCGCTCGCGTCCCTGGAGTCCATGCGCCGCGGCCGGGAGATTCCGGTGGACGTGCTGGAGCCCCTGGAGCGCGACTACCAGCAGAAGGCGCAGGCGGTGGAGCAGGAGATCGCCACGCTCAAGCAGCAGTCCAACCGCTTCCACGAGGAGGAGGAGCAGGAGGCCATCCGCCGCGTCCTCATCGTGGAGAAGGACGCCCTCTTCAGCGCCTACCAGCAGGGCACGCTCAACAAGGAGGTCTTCGAGCACCTCACCGCGGAGCTGGACGAGCGCATCGCCAAGGCCAAGGACGCGGAGGCCCACATCCCGGAGGAGGACGCCCCCGCGCCCCCGCCGCAGGCCCTGGCCTCCTGAGCCGACGACCCGGCCGGGCCGCTCCCCTCGTATGGAGGGGCGCGGCCCCGGTATCGTCGGGGCGCTCAAGCAGGACAGGAGAGGCGAAACACATGCGGTGGACCTGGGGTTCGTGGCTGGTGCTCTCCTTCGTCGCGGGAGGGTGCGCACCGCTCGACCTGACCGCCTTCAACCCACGGGCCCCGGCCCTCTCCCGCATCCTCCCGGAGGCACCGGGCGCCGCGTGTGAGTTCGGGGGGAGGGCCGTCCAGACAGGGCTGGACCTGGACGGGAACGCCGTGCTCGGGGATGCCGAGGTCACCCGCACCGAGTACGTCTGCGCGGCCGCTCCGGCGTCGGTGCTGGTACGGACCTCGGAGCTCGCCCCTGGCGCCGTGTGCCTGGACGGGGGACGGCTGACCCAGGTGGGGCTCGACCTGGACGGCAACGGCGTGCTGGACGACGCCGAGGTCACCCGCGAGGTCCCCGCCTGCACGCGCGCCGCGGCCATCGTCACCCGGACCCGCCCGGTGACGGCCAGCACCGCCTGCCTGTCCTCCGCCACCGTGCTGGAGGCGGGCGACGACGTGGACGGCGACGGCGTGCTCGACACCGCCGAGGTCCAGGCCTCCCATCACTTCTGCCTCGTGGACAGCGCCCTGCTGCGCATCCAGGTCCAGCCCGAGCCGGCCGGCGGGGCCTGCGGACGGCCCGGCATGCGCGTGGAGGCCTTCGGAGACCTCAACGGCAACGGGCAGCGGGACCCCGACACGGAGGCCCTGACCCTCCTGCCGCTGTGCCAGCCCGCGCGCGTCTACAGCGGCGGCCCGTACGTGGTGGCCACCGCCGAGGACCTCGCGGGGCTCCAGGGCGTCACCCGCGTGGACGGGGACCTGATCATCAATAGCGAGACCCTGACGGACCTGGCCCTGCCGGAGCTGTCCGTCGTCATGGGCGCCCTGTCCATCCAGGCCAACCCCCAGCTCACGCGCGCGGCGCTGCCCGGGCTGAGGTTCGCCGGGGAGGTGTTGCTGGCGGACAACACGGTGCTGTCCACGGCCTCCCTGGGAGGCCCGGCCGGACAGGTCCACGTGGACCAGAACCTGACCGTGCGGGGCAACCCCGCGCTCCTGTCGCTGGAGGGACTGCGCACGCTGACGCCGCGCCGCTGGCTGGGCGTGGCGGACAACGCGCTGCTGGAGACCTTCGAGTTCCCCTGGGTGGACAGCCTCCCGGATGGCCTCAGCGTGCAGGGGAATCCGCGGCTGCGCACGCTGTCCCTGCCGTTCCTCGAGACCGCGGGCAGCGTGGTGCTGATCCAGAACGTGGCCCTGGAGTCGCTGTCCGGCCTGGCCGCCCTGCGCACCGTCGAGCACCTGGACATCTTCGCCAGCGACGCACTGACGACGCTGCAAGGACTCGACAGCCTCCTGTCCGCGAGCTCCATCACCATCGTCAGGAACGCGAAGCTCCAGACCACGGCGGGCTTCCCGCGCCTCATCCGCGCGGGCGCGGTGACCATTGGAGACAACGTGGTGCTGGAGTCCACGGGCGGCATGCCCGAGCTGCGCACCGTGTCCGAGCTCTTCACCCTCCGGAACAACGCCCGGCTGAAATCGGTGACGGGCCTGGAGAACCTGGACTCGGTCCACACCCTCCTCGTGGAGCTGAACCCGCGCCTCACCGACCTGGGCGGCTTCGGGCGGCTGCTGCGGCTGGACCGGCTGTCGGTCCGCTACAACAACGACCTGCGGGAGCTGAGCCGGCTCCAGGGCCTGCGCCAGCTCCAGTTCCTCGTCGTGACGGACAACCCGTCCCTTGAGGAGCTGGGCCTGAACGACCTCCAGGTCGTGGGGGGGTGGTTCAACGTGGCCAACAACCCCCTGCTGCCCGCGTGCCGCGCGCGGGAGCTGGCCGACCGCGTCTACCTGGGGATGGAGATGCGCGTCATCAGCGGCAACGACGACGCGGCCACCTGCGACGCGCCCTAGGCTCCGGCAGCCCCGTCAGCTCGCGGTTCCCTCCACCCGCGACTGGAGCACCGCGCCCAGCACGTCCGCGGTGTCCTCGCGCAGCCGCGACAGGTGCGTGTAGAGCACGTCCTCCACCTGGGCCACCGTCTCCTTCGGCGCGCCTGACTCACGCAGGCCCGCCAGCACCGTGTACGCGGCCACCGCCAGCGGCCCCACGTAGCCGCGAGACTCCTCCCAGAACTCCTCGAAGCACGGCACCGCCTCGCCCGCCACCACGCGCGCGAGCCGCCCCAGGCACGCCTCCCAGTAGGCGCGGTGCGCGTCCCGGGCCGCGTCGTCCGCGAACGGGCCCTGGCGCAGCTCCAGCCGCGTGCCGTCCTCCCCTGCTCCGGTCGCATGGAAGGTCAGCTCCGCCCGGGTGCGCCCCGGCGGCACCGGCCCGCCCCCCTCCCAGTCCATCTCCAGCGCCAGGAACCGCCCCGGCTCCACCTGCACGATGCAGCCCACCTGGGAGAACACCCGACCCGCCGCGTCCCGCAGGCCCACCCGGTAGGGCTGGCCCAACGCACCGGGGTCCGGCGCGTGCGTGCGGTAGCAGCCCGGCGGCGCGCCGAACCAGCGGCGGATGAGCGCGGGCTCCGAGAAGGCGGGGAACACCGCGGCCGGCGGCGCGGGCAGCTTCCACTCCAGCGTCAGGTCGCTCACGCCCGCACCCCCGAGCGCGTGCGCACCTCGAAGCGGGGCACGTTCGCCAGCTGCTCCGCCGGCGCGCGGTACTGCTCCACCACCAGGCTGATCCGCGACTCCTGCATCGACTCCGCGCCGGAGGTGATGGCCTCCACCTCATGCAGCAGGTCGCCCCGGAACATCACCAGCGCGTTCTGCTGCGGCGTCAGCTCCGCCACCCGACCTCCCCGGTGGTACAGCCGCAGCGCCCCGCCCCGGAGTTCCTTCGGAACCTGGACATACAGCACGCTCACCGCCACCGGGCAGCCGATACTCGGGCCGTAGAACTCAAGGCTCCGGTCGATGTGCGCCGCGACGTTCCGGCCCCTGCCCACCAGCAGCGGGTTGAGCAGGAAGGCGTTGCACTCCGGCAGGAGCGTCTTCGCCAGGTACGGCGCGAACGCCGGGAAGCGCTCCTGGACGTCCGGCAGCGCGTCCCGGCGGAACGTCAGCGAGAAGCCGTACGTGCCGGAGAACTGCCCCGACAGGTTCGACTCCCCCAGGAGTGACGAGCCCAGGATGGCCGAGCGGATGGAGGCCATCGTCTCCTCGGGGAGGACGTCCGGAGTGCGGTGGAAGTAGGTGTCGAGCCGGAAGGCTCCACCCCACGGTGGCTGGAAGCGCATGGCCCCGGAGTCTACCCACCCACGCCGCGCTGCCCCATCCCCCGCTTTCACTCGGGCGGAGGCGCTCCACGCCCCAGACGCAACACGACGCGTCAACCCCTGACAACACGGCGCGTCAGGAATGACATCAATTTCGCTTATTTATCAGTTATCACGTCTAAGTCGAATTCTCCGACCTCCCACCTTGCGGCTCCCAGGGTGTTCAGACTTTCTTCGGACAAGCTACGAAGTCCCCTTCGCAGCGCTCGCCGTCCCACGCCCCATCCACCCCTACAATGGAGTTCGCAACCATGAGCCGAAGCAGACTCACGGGAATCGCGCTCGCATTCCTGGCCGTCAGTTGTCTGGCGGTGCAATCCGCCGAAGCCGCCACGTATGGCGTTACGCCATCGGGCTCCTCCGCCGTCTTCTACGTCGACACGACGGACTGGGCGGACATCCACTACGTGCTCAACGGCGGCGGACAGCAGAACATCCGCATGTCGGTGACGGGAGGCCGCAACCAGTACACCGTCACGGGCCTGAGCACCGGCAACACCATCGACTATTTCTTTACGTACTGGGACGTGTCCTGTGCCTGCGCGCGCGACACGGCCTGGACGCGCTACACGCATACCGGCACGGGCGGCGGCACGGACGCGGGCACGGGCACGCCTGACGCGGGCACCGGCGTGGACGCCGGCCCTCCGCCCAACGGCGACGCGGGCCCGGTGGTGCCGCTGTTCACGAGCAGCACGGCGCTGGAGGCGGCCACGGTGGAGAACACCTCCGCGGCCCTCATCACCCGCGTGGGCGACCGCGTTCGCGACCGCCACATGCGCGAGGACCAGTACCAGGCCTACGACCACTACCTGAAGCTGTACTTCGAGAAGCGCACCCACTGGATTGAGATCGTGGACACGGTCGCCAAGGGCGGCAGCGTCATCACGGTGAACCTGTACACGATTTATCCGTATGACTCGCCGGACTTCCGCGCGTTCTTCCGCGGCATCAACACCGTGGCCGAGTACTGGCACAACGCGGACTTCACCAAGGTCAACGACTACAAGTACACGTCGTCGGTGAACTTCAACGCCAAGGAAGGCCGCGCCATCCGCAACGGCGACCGGATGGAATTGGAAGTGGGCGTGTTCCTCCAGCAGCCGGTGGAAGGCCGCTTCAACTACTACTCCACGACGATGCTCTACATCGTGGGCCAGGGCGGCGTCGTGCCCTTCGAGGGCCAGGGCAGCCTGCGCGACTCCTTCCCGCTGCCGGAGAAGGCCTGGTCGGGCGGCCGCACCACGCTGCACACGCCGTTCTCCAACGAGCCGGACAACCGCTTCCTGCAGATGCCCACGAACCTGGCGCCGGTGAACGCGCAGCCCTTCGTGGAAGGCCGCCGGCTGCACCACACGAACTTCCGCGACGGCAGCCACTCCGAGCCGGACAACCCCATCTTCAGCGCGCACGCGAACAAGCTGGGCAACAACTACGTCAACGTGTCCTGCATCTCCTGCCACAAGCAGAACGGCCGCGGCCTGCCGCCCTCCACCACGAACACCACGCTGGAGAACTACGTGGTGAAGGTGGGCAAGGTGAACGGCGGCACCGTGACGGTGGACCCCGCGCTGGGCTTCCGCCTGCAGCCGCGCGCGGTCAGCGGCACGCCGGAGGCGGACGTGCGCATCGGCAACTGGACGACGACGGCGAGCGGCACGCTGCCCGGCGGCACGACGTACAGCCTGCGCAAGCCCAACTACAGCTTCCTCAACGTGACGCCGACGAACTTCTCCGCGCGCATCTCGCCGCAGCTGATTGGCATGGGCCTGCTGGAGGCGGTGCCGGAGTCCCAGATTGCCGGCCTGGCGGACCCGAACGACGCGAACGGCGACGGCATCTCCGGCCGCATGCAGACGGTGAAGGACCCGGAGACGGGCGTCACCCGCATGGGCCGCTTCGGCTGGAAGGCCGGCACGGCGCGCGTGAAGCACCAGGTGGCCGAGGCGCTCAACAGCGACATGGGCGTGACGACGAACGTGTTCAAGACGCAGGACTGCGGCTCGTCGCAGCAGGGCTGCGCGGGCACGAGCACGGAGCTGGGCGACAGCGAGCTGGACAAGATGACCCGCTACATCGCCCTCCTGGGCGTCCCCGCGCGCCGCGACCACTCGGACGCGACGGCGATGCAGGGGGAGACGGTGTTCACCAACGCGGGCTGCGCGAAGTGCCACGCCCCCACGCTGACCACCAGCCAGTACGCGGCGATGGCCGAGTTCCGCGGCCAGACCATCCGCCCGTACACGGACCTGCTGCTGCACGACATGGGCGCGGGGCTGGCGGACAACCTGCCGGAAGGCCAGGCCTCCGGCGCCGAGTGGCGCACCCCGCCGCTCTGGGGCATTGGCCTGACGGTGGGCGTGTCCGGCGGTGAGGCGTACCTGCACGACGGCCGCGCGCGCAGCATCACCGAGGCCATCCTCTGGCACGGTGGCGAGGGCGAGGCCGCCAAGCAGGCCTTCGTGAACCTCAGCGCCAACGACCGCAACGCGCTCCTGAAGTTCATCAACTCGCTGTAAGGCATCCCCTGTCGCCATGACCGGCGCCGGGCGGGAGGGGCTACCAGGGCCCTCGCGTCCGGCGCCGTGTCGTTTCACGCCTGCTCGCCTGGTGCGCCTCCGGCCGGTCCGGGGTCCAGGTGGGACGTCCCATATTTGGCTCCAGAGGAAGGAGCCAAGGGATGGACGAACAGCGGGAGGAGACCGCTGCGCGGTTCAAGAGCGGGACGCCCTACCTGGATGAAATCCTGTGCGGCGGCTGGTTGCGTGGCGGGCTGTACCTCGTCGCCGGCCCCCCGGGCAGTGGCAAGACGACGCTCGCCAACGAGATGTGCTTCCGCGCCGCCCAGGCGGGGGACAGCAGCCTCTACGTAACGCTGCTGGCGGAGACCCACGAGCGCATGCTCCTGCACCTGCGCTCGTTCGAGTTCTTCCACCAGGACTCCGTGGGCACCCGGGTCCACTACATCAGCGGGCTGCCCTCGCTGCGGGAGGGTGGAGGCCGGGCCTTCATCGACACGTTGATCCGCACGGTCCGGGAGCGTGACGCCCGGCTGCTCATCGTGGACGGGCTGATGGTCTTCAAGGAGCGGCTGCGCCCGGACGAGGACCTGCGTGAGCTGCTGCAGGCGCTCAACGTGAGGCTGGCCGCCCTGGACTGCACGACGCTGCTCCTGAACACGGAGACCCAGAAGGGCACGGGCCCGGAGTTCGGCGTCGTCGACGGCGTCGTGGCCCTGAGCGCGGACCTCATCGGGCTCAAGGCCACGCGCGGCATCGAGGTCACCAAGTTCCGCGGCAGCAACAACATCCCGGGCCGGCACACCTTCCTCATCGACGAGCACGGCGTGAACATCTACCCGCGCTTCGAGGCGGCGATGCGCGACACGCCCCGCAAGCTGGCCGACCCCCGCCACCGCAGCCGCTGGGGCATCGAGGGGCTGGACGCCATGTGCTCGGGGGGGCTCGTCACCCGGTCCTCCACGCTCATCATGGGCAGTCCGGGCGGCGGCAAGACGCTCATCGGCATGTCGTTCCTGTTGGAAGGGGCGCGCAAGGGAGAGCCGGGGCTCTACTTCGGCTTCGCGGAGAGCGGCGCGCAGCTCACGCTCAAGTGCCACAACGTGGGGCTGGAGCTGGAGCCGCTGCAGCGCCAGGGGCTCTTGCGGCTCGAGGCGCGCGCGCCGGTGGAGACGCTGCCCGACGCGATGGCCCAGGAGCTGCTGGCGCTGGTCCAGCAGCAGGGCGTGAGGCGGCTGGTGCTGGATGGCCTGGAGCCCTTCGCGAAGGAGGCCATCGACCCGGAGCGCACCACGCGCTTCATCACCGCGCTCATGAACGCGCTGCGCGAGCGTGACGTCACCCTGCTCATCACCCAGCAGACGAACGACATGTTCGGCCCGGAGCTGCACTCGCCCATCCGGGGCATCGAGGCCATCTGTGACAACCTGGTGTTCCTGCGCTTCTTCGAGCTGCACGGCAAGCTGCACCGGCTCATCACGGTGCTGAAGATGCGTGACAGCAACAACGACCCCTTCCTGCGCGAGCTGCTCATCACGAACGAGGGCCCCCGCGTCGGGGAGTCGTACGTGGCGCTGGAGGCCATGCTCACCGGCCAGCCCCATGCCCGGATGCAGGGGACTGGAGTCACCGGACCCGGCCGGAACAGGGAGGGCGCGTGATGTCGCGCATCCTCGTGGTGGAGGACGAGGAGACCCTGGCGGACGCCATCCAGGACGTGTTGCAGGACGCCGGCTTCGAGGTGCAGGTGGCCCGCAACGGCCTGGAGGCCTTGCGCAAGCTGGAGGCCGGCGTGCCCGACGTGCTGCTGCTGGACCTGATGCTGCCGCTCATGGACGGCCGCGGGCTGCTCAAGCGGATGCGCGACCAGGAGCGCCTGCGCGAGCTGCCGGTGGTGGTCATGACCAGTGCCAGCCGCAAGGCGCTGGGCGAGCATCCGGTCCGCTCGTTCCTGCCGAAGCCCGTCACGGCCGTGGGACTGCTCAAGGCCGTGAAGTCCGTGCTCCCGGGTGCGGAAGGGTGAGGCCCCACATCACCGGATGCCACCTGACACCCAGGTGGCCCGGGTCACTGCGCATGGGCGCACGGTCGGCGTCCGCGATGCGCAATGGCAGACAGGTGCGGAGGAGCCCCCACTCCCGGCCTCGTGAAGCGTTCCGACATTTCCTCCGGTGTCCCTTTCCCGGAGAATGCACATGGCGCATCGTCCCGCCCCTCCGCCGCCGCTTTCCGACAATGCCATCCAGGTGGAGGCCGTGGCCTTCATGGATGCCCGGGGACACTGGCTGACCGCCGTCGCGTCGCGGCGGGTGGCGGCGGTGCGCGAGTTCTTCCGGCAACACGCCCACCTGCGGCGCGACTTCGTCCGCGAGCGTGCCGAGGAGGAACGCCGGGAGGGACGGCTCGCGCTGGAGCTGTTCTCCCGCGCGGCCCAGCGCGTCCGGTGGCTGCTCACCACGGGTGACGGCCCCAGCACGCGCATTCATGGCGCGGAGGCCGGACGCGACCTGGGCCTGCTGTTCGCGGGCACGGACTCCGGACTGGATGGCCTGACGTCGGAGCGGGAGCAGCGCTGGAACCTCAACCACCCGCACCCGCTGCCGCCCACCGGCTTTCGCGCGAGCCGCCCCGACGAGGACCAGACCCACCACCTGGCCTTCTACGCGATGTTCGGCGCCTCCAACGAGAGCTCCCCCGAGGAACAGCTGAACAAGCTGATGGGCGCGCTCAGCGACATGGGGCCTCCGGATGATCAACACCTGGCCTGGGACGGCATCGACCTGGGACGCATGCTGGGCGACCCTCGCTTCGACGTGAACGCCTGGCTCTGGAAGACCGTGGGGGACCCGGTCCAGCTCCCCCAGGCCGCCGAGGCCGTCGCCAGCTAGGGGCCCGGCGTCAGCGGCAGCAGGACGAGCTCATCGATGTGAGGTTTCTCCCGGGTGATCCGCACGTAGGACAGCCAGCGCCCATCGGGCGACGCCATGGTGGCGAGCACGGCGTAGGCCTCGGACTCCAGGTCCAGCTTCCAGCACATCCACGGGCGCACCGCCGTGCACAGCCACGGCGAGCGTTCGTTCTTCGAGACGTGCAGCAGGAACCGGCCCTCCCCCAGGGAGGCGGAGCCTCCGCCGGCCCGCGCCGCGAGCGCCAGCTCCTCCACGGAGGGTGCACGCGTGCGCACCGGGCCCGCGTCCTTGGGGACTTCGATGACCTTGAACTCCGGGGCCAGGTCGCCGCGCGAGGTGTCCGCGAACAGCGAGGCCCGCGGCGACAGCGGCAGGACGTCGCGCACCTCCTCCGGAAGGGGAATGGAGCGGCCTCCCATCGGGTAGCACGGGCTCGGGTGATCCTGCGACTTCAGGAGCAGGTCCTCTCGTGGGAATGGGCGGTCCTGCCTGGCGACCACGGGTCCCCACTCGCGCGCCGCCGGGTCGTAGCAGCGCACCCGTGCGCCATCCGGCTGGACCCGGCACAGGGTGCCATCCCGCCAGTACAGCTGGGGCTGGCGCTCCGGGGGGATGCTGGGGACGAACGGCACCTGGCCGATGATCTCCGCCCTGCCCTTCACTGCCCCGAGGCTCAGCGGAAGCGGAAGCGTGGCGGCCTTGAGCCGCTGCTGGAGGGCGCGCATGCCGTAGCGTTCGGCGCAGACGCCGCCGGTCTTCAGCAAGGCATGCAGCTCCGGGTGGACCCCGTCCGCGAGCGCCCGCCGGGCGGAGATGGCCTCCAGCGCCGTGGCGAGACAGCCCATGCGGGAGACATGCCCGTCCTCATTCGGCTTCATCCCGGCTGGGACGACGCGCGCGTCATCATTCATCTCCACCAACCGCGCGAAGGCGTCCAGGGCCTCCGTGGCGGTCGCGTCGTCGCGGGCGAGCAGCGCCTGGAGCCGGGCTTCGGTCTCCGGCGCCAGGCCCCAGCGCACCGCGCCGAACGCACCCATGTTCGCGGTCAGCGTCAACGCCGGGAATTCGGGCACGCCCTCCATCCACAACGACAGACGTCCCGGCTGGCAACGCACCTTCACCTCGCCTTCCGATGACGGGCGGTCCCCGGCGACGACGAAGGTGCGGCGGGAGAACTCCAGGCCTCCGGGCACCCACAGCTCTTGATGCAATCGCACCCGGTTGTCGCGGCATCCCCCCGCGGCACCGCGCCAGGGGTCGTCGGACGCAACGGTGCGCATCTCCAGTTCGAAGGGGATGCGCGGGTCCTGGCCCAGCTCGCAGGAGATCCGCGCGCGGGTGAGGCGCTCGTCGTCGTCCTCCCCCAGCGCGGGTCCCCCCCAGGCCGGCGTCTCCATCACGACGTCCGTCCGCACGATGCGCGGTGCCGTCGAAGCGAGCTCGCGAGGCGCGGCGTACGGACCGAGCGCCAGGGAGCGCACGACCAGCGTCAGGGTCTCGTCCGCCGAGTCCACCCGGCTCGGAGCGGAACCGCGCAGGTAGGCGACCCACCGGCCATCCGGGGACACACGGGCCTCCGACAGCCGGCCGGGGCCTTCATCCTCACCCCGGCGGCCCCAGGGGAGGGACCAGCACCCCAGGGGCCTGCGCACGGAGCAGAACTGCTTGCGGTCCTCGTCCAGGATGAACCGGCCTTCGGCGAAGAGCCGGGAGCCGGTGGACGCGAGCATCGCCTTCTTCAGCTCCTCCGCTTCCGGCGCGCGCAGGCGCGGTGGACCGTCTCCTTCGGGGACCTCCATGACGAGGGCCTCGTGGCCCCACACGCTCCAGAGCAGGACGGCCCCGGGGGACAGGCGCAATTCAGGCTGGAAGCTTTCGGGAGGACGGACGTTCCGGGTCCCCAGGGGAATGCCGCAGCGGCCCATGCGGGGGCTCCAGGCGGACGGATCACCCCGGTTCACGGAGACGGCCTTGCCCCAGCGCCGCGCCACGGGGTCGTAGCAGCGCATCCGCCTACCGGTGTCCTGCTGCACCACGCACAGCCGTCCCCCGCGCCAGAACAGGTCCGGGTCCGCTGTCGAGTCCGACTCGGGCGGCTGGACCTCGCCGATCTCCTCGGGCTCGCCGGTCTTCAACGGCGGGCGGTCTCCCTCCAGATCCGGGGCCAGGACATCGCGAGGGACGTACTGCCCCAGGTCGCCGCCCGCGGCCAGGACGGCGCGATTCCGGGCGCGCTCGAGCGCGGCGGCCAGCCCCGCGACGCTGTCCGCCTCCGGCAGGTTCGCGTCGCGAACGTACATGCGGGAGGGAATGTCTTTGATCAGCAAGCCCAGTTCCTCCAGCGCCCGGCGGGCCCCGGCGTCGTCGCGGACCAGCAGGGGCAGGATGCGGGCTTCGCTGTCCCGGGACACCCGGAACCGTACGGAGGCGGAGGTGGCGCCGATACCGATGGGCTCCAGCCGCAGCAGGGGGGCCTCGGGCACGCCTTCCACGGACAGCTCCAGCCGCCGTGCCTCACAGCGGACGCGGATGCGGGGGCGCGGGGGAGGCGGTGGCAGCTGGGTGCCAGGAGCGTCATCCACGATGCGAAAGCGGCGCTCGACGTGTGAGCCATCTGGCAGGGACAGCTTCTGGGTGATGACCGCCTCGGCGGGCCGGCAGAAGGCCGGGATGGCCTGCGTCACGTCCACGGACTGGGAGACGGTGATGTCGGGGGTCTTGCCTGGCCCCAGGTCGCAGGCAGCGGACTCCGTGAGCTTGGGAGGAAGCGCCTTCGCCTCCGCGAAGGTCCGCGGCTCGGCGGCGAGGACCACGCCCTGCGACGGCGCTTCCGCCGCGGTGGCCCGGGTCGCGGACAGGGTCAGCAGGAGCCCGAGGCACCACCCACGAACGATACGAAAGTGCATGTGTCCCGGACCGTAGCAGCAGGTCATCCCCCACCGTCCAGGGAGGGGAATGCACGCTGGCGCACCGTCACCGCACATCCCGGTAGCCAGCACACGCGCGTCACGCCACGCTGGCCCTTCCGTGGACGACACCCGCCTCCCCGACCCCGAAGCCCTCCGCCCGCTGCTCACCGGCGCCCTGTCGCTGCCCGCGCTCCAGCCGCATGGCCCGCGCCTGGAGCGGCTCCTGGAGGACTACGCGCGGGGCATGGCCCGGAAGGACGCGCCGCTCGTCGTCGCGCTGGTGGGCGCCACCGGCGCGGGCAAGTCCACCCTGCTCAACGCCCTCTCCGGCCAGAACCTCTCCCGTGAGGGCGTGGACCGCCCCACCAGCACCGTCTCCACCCTCTTCGCGCCGGAGGGCACGGCCACGGACGAGCTGGCCCGCACCGGCGCGCGCGTCGTGCGCTACACGCCCGGCCCGCAGGGGCTGTGGAGCGGTCAGGTCTTCATCGACACGCCGGACCTGAACAGCGTGGCCACGGCGCACCGGGATGTCGCGCGCGCCGCGCTGGACAAAGCGGACGTGGCGCTCGTGGTCATGCACCGGGGCAGCGTCGCGGAGGCGACCCAGGTGGAGTTCCTCGCCGAGTTCGCCCGCCGCCGCGCGCTCGTCTTCATCCTCAACTTCGCGGACGAGCTGTCCGCCGAGTCCCGCGACGCGCTGAAGTCCCAGGTCCGCCGCGTGGCCACCCAGCACTACGGCCTGGCCGCGGAGGACGTGCCCGTCTTCGCCATCAGCGCGCGTGCCGCGAAGGACGGTCAGGACGTCTCCGGCGAGTTCGGCCCGCTCCTCTTCCACCTGCGGGGCCTTGCCACCCAGGCCGTCGCCGCGCGCGTGCGCCACACCAATGCCCTGGGCGCGCTGGAGGAGTTCGCCTCCACCGTGCAGACGGCGCTCAACGACACGGACGCACTGCTCGCGAAGACGCGCACCGCGCTGGACGCGGGGCTCGCGCGCGCGGCGGAGTCGCTCCAGGCGGACTTCGACGCGCGCCTGTCCCTGGCCCACGGCCACCTGGCCTCGGAGGTCCGCAGGCAGGCCGCGGGCCGCTTCTGGGGCCCGGCCGCGTGGGGGCTGCGGCTGTCATTGTGGGGCGCGTCCGGGATGGGCGTGGGTGCGCTCGTCGCGCGCCGCAGCCTGCCCGCGGGGCTCGCGGTGGCGGCGGCCTCCACGGTGGTGGACGCGGTGAGGGACCGCACCCGCGCCCGCGCCGCGGAGGTGGCCGTGGTGGAGCCCTTCGAGGACGACTTCCTCGCGGAGTCCGCCGCGCGCACCGCCCTGGCGGAGGCGCGCAGCGTGGCGCGCACGCAGGGGCTGGAGGCGGAAGCGCTGGGCGTGCCGGACGTGGAGGTGATGCTGGCGGAGCTGCGCGTGGCCCGCGCGGGCGCCTGGCGCTACACGGCCTCCACCGCCGTCGCGGAGGCCGTGGCCCGCTGGTGGCGAACGGCCCGGTGGCTGGTGTTGCCGCTCATCAACCTGCCCCTGCTCGCGCTGCTGGGGCACGTGGGCTACCGCGTGGTGCGCGGATACGTCGAAGGCCCCCTGTTGCCGTTGGAGTACTTCCTCAACGCGGGGGCCTTCTTCGGGCTGCTCGCGGGCGCCGGAGCGCTGCTCGCGTCAGCGAGTCTCGTCGGAGCCGCTCGCCATGCGGGGAGAGCGGGCCGGGCTCGGTTTGTCGAGGCCCTCGCCGCCCTGGGCAGGAGGCTGGGAGAGGCCGTCGATGATGGCCTTGGCACCGGGCGGCAGGCCGCGAGACGCATCCTGGAGCGGATTCGCGCTGTCGGGTGACATGGACATGACCGCCTGGCCGGGCAGGTGGACGCCGCCGTTGGAGGCCATCATCGGCTGCGCGGAGTCCTTGCACAGCGGCGCCGACACCAGCGTGTCACGCACCGGATCGCCATAGCCCACGATGCGCGCGGGCACGGAGGGGTTGTTCCAGCCGGAGCCCTGCTCCTTGGCGACCTTGAAGTGCAGGTGCGCGCCGCACGCCCAGCCCGTCGCGCCGGAGAAGCCGATGAGCTGGCCTTCCTTCACCTTCTCACCGACCTTCACCACCACGGCGCTGAAGTGCAGGTACTGCGTCTCCAGCCCGTCGCCGTGGGAGATGACGACGTAGTTGGCCAGCGGCGCGAACTGCTCGCCACACCCGCCCTGCTTGCTGTCGCCACGCGCCATGCGCACGACGCCGTCGTGCGACGCCACGATGGGCGTGCCTTCCGGCATCCGGAAGTCCCACGCGAACGTGTCGTTGTGCTGGTGGCTGCCGGTCTCATGACCCTGGCTCACCGTGTAGATGCGACCACATGCGAACGGCACACCTACTTCAGGCAGGTTCGCAGCCGCCTGAGCGGGAGGAGGGAGGACAGGAGCCGAAGCCAGGAGGGAGCCGACGAGAAGAGCGGTAATGGTCATATCGGGGCGGGCGGACAACCGGTGCAAGGGCTTGCGCTATTTCCCTTGGATTTTCGCTCAGTCCCGAACGGATCACTAGCAGCCGAGCCGCGCCCCGCTCCGTCCCAAGGGGGCGACCCTTGACCACACTCCAGAGGGAGAATGGCCCGAAAGCACGGGAGCGCCTGGCTCCCTGCCTGCCCGGTTGGCAGGCTTCAAGCCTCTCAAGCCTTGCCGCTCCAATCCCTGTCAGCTGACCGGAGGTAAAGACAGACGCCCGTCTGCTCGAACGCCCCACGGGCGGGCCCCGGCGTCCGCGATCAGACACCCCCGGAATCGGCCCTCCAAAAAGTGACTGGTCACTTTTTAAGTTGGCGATTATCGTCCCTCCATGTCCCCGAAGTCCGCCTCCAAGAAGGCCGCGGTCCCGGTGCGCCGCACCCAGGCGGAGCGCCGCGAGTCGACGCGCCGCAAGCTGCTGGACGCCACCATCGAGGCGCTGGTGGAGCAGGGCTACGCGCGGCTGACGACGGTGGAGGTGGCGAAGCGGGCGGGGGTGTCGCAGGGGGCGCTCTTCACGCACTTCGAAACGAAGGAGGAGCTGCTCGCGGTGGCGGTGGAGCACCTCTTCCCCCGCCTCATCCAGGACTTCCTCGCGGGCGTGGGCGCGCGTCCGTCCGGGAAGGACCGGGTGGGGGCGGCGGTGGACATGCTGTGGACCGCCTACCAGCGGCCGGAGCTCCAGGCCGCCATCGAGCTGTACGTCGCGGCGCGCACCAGCCCGGAGCTGCAGAAGGCGCTGGCGGCGGTGGACGGGCCGCACCGCCAGAACATGCACCGCGTGGCGCGGGAGCTGTTCCCGGACGTGGCCGCCACGCACCCGGACTTCGACGACGTGGTGGAGCTGGCGCTGGACGCGGTGCAGGGCGCGGCGGTGGGCGGCGCGGCCCGCCCGGAAGACCCGGCGCACCGCCGCATGCTGGACACGCTGGCGCGCTTCATGCGCGTCGCGTTCGCACCCAAGGATTGATTCGCAGGAGGTCAGCAGCCATGGACATGTCGCACATCCCCGACCTCATCACCCCGGCCATCCCGGTGTTCGTCATCACCGTCATCGCCGAGGCCCTCTGGGTGAAGAAGCTCCGGCAGGAGCGCGGCGAGAGCATCAAGGGCCACACGTGGAAGGACACGCTGGCCAGCCTCTCCATGGGCCTGGGCAACGTGGCGGTGAGCGTGTTCTGGAAGGGCGTGGCGTTCGCGGGCTACGCGGCGCTCTACCACCTGACGCCCTTGCGCATGGGCCACGGGCTGGTGGCGTGGGTGCTGCTCTTCTTCCTGGAGGACCTCTGCTACTACGCCTTCCACCGCGTCCACCATGAGAGCCGCTTCTTCTGGGCGTCGCACGTGGTGCACCACTCCAGCCAGCACTACAACCTGTCCACGGCGCTGCGGCAGACGTGGACGCCGATGACGGGCTGGGTGTTCTGGGCGCCGCTGGCGCTCCTGGGCTTCTCCCCGGAGCTGATCGTCACGCAGCAGGCGGTGAGCCTGCTGTACCAGTACTGGATCCACACGGAGGCCATCGACCGGCTGCCGCGCCCCGTGGAGTGGCTGTTCAACACGCCGTCGCACCACCGCGCGCACCACGCGTCCAACGCGGCCTACATCGACGTGAACTACGCGGGCATCCTCATCATCTGGGACCGCCTCTTCGGCACCTTCGTCCCGGAGACCGAGCGCCCCATCTACGGGTTGACGAAGAACCTCACCACGCACAACCCGGTGCGCATCGCGTTCCACGAGTTCGCCGCCATCGCGAGGGACGCGGCCCGCCCGGGGCCACTGAGCCAGCGGCTGGGCTACATCTTCCGCAACCCGGCCTGGAAGCCCAAGGAGGCGTCGCAGCCGGCGGAGACGCCTCCGGTGGAGGCCGCACCCTCGGCGCCGTAGGGGCCGTGACCTTCCGGGTGGAGAACAGCCCGGGGGGTGGAACCGACGTCCAGGCAACGGGGACCGCGACATCGTTGCGTCCGCGCCGTGCGGGCCTTGCTACGGTGCGCCGCGACGGTTCTGGCGGGCGCCGCGCATGAGGTCGGCGCCCCTTGCAAGGGAGTCGGGTCATGACGGAGCGCGAGTTGTGGGAGCGGTACCAGCGGCACCTGTGCGTCGTCCCTTCCGTGGGGCTCACGCTGGACATCTCCCGCATGAACTTCGGCGCGGACTTCCTGGACGGGATGCGCTCGCGCATGGACGCGGCGTTCCAGGCCATGGACGCGCTGGAGAAGGGCGCCATCGCCAATCCGGATGAGAAGCGCCGCGTGGGCCACTACTGGCTGCGCGCCCCGGAGCTGGCGCCGGAGGCGGAGCTGAAGACGGCCATCACGGACATGCAGGCCCAGGTGGCCGCGTTCGCGAAGGACGTGCACGCGGGCAAGGTGAAGCCCGTGAAGGCGCAGAAGTTCACGCAGGTGCTGATTGTCGGCATTGGCGGCTCCGCGCTGGGGCCGCAGCTGGTGGCGGACGCGCTGGGCAGCGGCCGGGACGCCATGCAGGTGCACTTCCTGGACAACACGGACCCGGACGGGATGGACCGGGTGCTCAACGGCCTGGGCGAGCGGCTGGCGGAGACGCTCACCGTGGTCATCAGCAAGTCCGGCGGCACCAAGGAGACGCGCAACGGCATGCTGGAGGCGGAGGCCGCCTACAAGCAGCGCGGCCTGGACTTCGGCGCGCACGCGGTCGCGGTGACGGGCGACGGCAGCGAATTGGATGACTACGCCAAGGGCCACAAGTGGCTGCGCACCTTCCCCATGTGGGACTGGGTTGGCGGGCGCACGTCGGTGATGTCGGCGGTGGGGCTGCTGCCGGCCTGGTTGCAGGGGCTGGACGTGGACGGCTTCCTCGCGGGCGCGAAGGCCATGGACGCGGCGACGCGCGGGCATGACGTGGCGGCGAACCCGGCGGCGCTGCTCGCGCTGATGTGGTTCCACGCGGGCGGCGGCAAGGGCCAGAAGGACATGGTCATCCTGCCGTACAAGGACCGGCTGATGCTGATGTCCAAGTACCTCCAGCAGCTGGTGATGGAGTCGCTGGGCAAGGAGCTGTCGCTGGACGGCAAGGTGGTGAACCAGGGCATCGCCGTCTACGGCAACAAGGGCTCCACGGATCAGCACGCCTACGTGCAGCAGCTGCGCGAGGGCGTGAACAACTTCTTCGTCACCTTCGTGGAGGTGCTGAAGGACCGGGACGGCAAGTCCCTGGCGGTGGAGGGTGAGAACACCAGCGGCGACTACCTGCTGGGGTTCCTCCTGGGCACGCGCCGGGCGCTGTTCGAGAAGGGCCGCGAGTCGATGACGCTCACCGTGCCGGACGTGAGCGCGCGCACGGTGGGAGCGCTGATTGCGTTGTACGAGCGCGCGGTGGGCCTCTATGCGAGCCTGGTGAACATCAATGCCTATCACCAGCCGGGCGTGGAGGCGGGCAAGAAGGCCGCGGGGCGCGTGCTGGAGCTGCAGGGCAAGCTGCTCTCGAAGCTGAAGTCAGCGAAGGCGGAGGCGCGGTCGGCGGATCAGCTGGCGCAGGACATTGGCGCGGCGGAGGAAGTGGAGACGGTGTTCAAGCTGCTGGAGCACCTGTCCGCGAACGGCGACCACGGCGTGAAGCGCTCGGGCGGCGCGCGTCCGGCGGAGGCCCGCTTCCAGTCCGTGTGACAAATCCTTGCCCGTGAGGGCAATGCCTGACGGTTCCAGGCCACGGCTAGCCTGGACCGTCATGGGCCGAGCACACGCGGTGGGGCTGTGGCTGTGCGTCCTGGGCGGGCTGGCGGCATGCCCGGAGGTGCACCGCCCGGGCGGCAAGCTGGACCGGGCGGCGCTCAAGGACGCGTTGGAGAGTATTCACGAAACGGGTTGTGCAGAGGACGTCTACAAGCGCCTCTGTCCCAGTGACACCGAGCCGAGCGAAGAGTGCATCGAGCTGTGTGGTGGACCATGACGCGGCCCTGGCACGTGTCCATGAGCCTGGTGGCCTGCCTCGTCCTCCTGGCTCCCGCACTCTTCGTCCTCCAGCAGGTGCGGGAAGCCAGTGCGACCCCCATGCCGGAACCGGAGGGCCTGGTCCCCATGCTCACCTACGACGAGCGGATGCGGCGGGTGACCTACCACTACACCTGCTTGAAGCAGACCGACTGTGAGGCTCCTCTCGTCTGTTACCGAGACGTCCGCTTCCGGCGCTATTGCACGGACAGCGCCTGCACGACCGACCGTCAGTGCCCCGAAGGGCAACGATGCACGAGCCTGCCGGTCTCCAGTGCGAGCGGAGCGCTGGTCAGGCTCTGCGCGCTCGTCGGCATTCGCCAGGAGGGAGAGCGCTGCTTGGAGACCGCTTTCGATGCGACCTCCGCATGCAGGGCGGAGTTCGAGTGCGTGGGGAGGGATGGCTACTGCGCTCGTGCCTGCACCCCTGGCCAACCCGGGACGTGTTCGGAGGGATTCTTCTGCGCGGACGTGAAGCCAAAGCCTTCATGTCTTCCAACCTGTGAGAAGCGCGGCTGTCCTCAAGGGGAACACTGTGTTCCATTCGAGGAGGGCACCTCCATCTGCGCATCCATCTACGGCCCGAACTGCCTGGACACCCCCTGTCCCGAGGGCCGCAAATGCCGAGTGTTCTCGCAATCGGAGTTCCCGGGCAAGGTCTGGGCGGAGTGCATCCATCGCTGCTCCGCCACGAATCCGACGTGCGGCGAAGGCCAGGTCTGCGATGGCTTTCACTGCCTCCAGGCCTGTGACCCGAATGAGCCCAACCCCTGCGCCGAGGGCTTCCACTGCGACCGGCGAGGCGAGAAGCTCCCGTGGTCCTGTCAGCCGGACTATTGGCGCGGCCCGCCCTGACCGCCGTTGGACGCTCCGCCTGCCCCGGGCGCACGGGATGTGGAGGGCCCGGGTGGGTCTCATCGTGAAGGCTCGTCCCCCAGGAGCCTCCTCCCGATGAAACCGTCCTCCGCCTTCCTGCTGGCCCCTCCCCTCCCCGCGCGTGAAACCGAAGACCCGTGGCACGGCACCGTGCAGGGCTGCGTGCGCAGCCGCGACGACGTCACCCTGGCCGCGCTCCCCCGCGCCCGCTACCGCTCCGCCCTGGAGATTGGCGGCGCCATCGGCCTGCTCACGGAGAAGCTCCAGGCGAGATGTGACGCCCTGCTCTCCCTGGAGACCTCCGACTCCGCCCAGGCCCGCGCCATCCACCGCTGCCGCCACCTGTCCCACGTGCGCTTCCAGCAGATGAGCGTGCCGGAGCGCTACCCCGAGCAGACCTTCGACCTCACCCTGGTATCCGGACGCGGCGCCTGGTGGAGCCTCCCGGAGCTGGCGCTCGCGCAGTCGCGCATCCTCGAACACCTGGAGCCCGGCGGGCACCTGGTCCTCGTGCACTGGACTGGCCAGACGCGCGACATGCGCTGCAGCGGCCACGAGGTCCATGACGCCTTCCGCCAGCTCGCCCCCAAGCGCCTGCGCCACCTGCGCGGCGAGATGGAGGGCACCTGGCGCCTGGACGTCTTCGAACGGCTTTGAACGCCCTGGGTGAATCCCGTCCCCCACCCGGCCCGGACCGGCGATAGAAGGGACGGCATGGAACTCGGAATCACGGGGAAGTCGGCGCTCGTCACCGGCAGTAGCAAGGGCATCGGGCGGGCCATCGCCATGGTCCTGTCGCGCGAGGGCGCCCGGGTGTGCGTGTGCGCGCGCCACCCGGAAGCGCTGGATGTCCTGGCGAAGGAGCTGCGCTCCGAGGGCGCCCAGGTGGCCACGGTGGTCACGGACGTGGCCACGCAGGAGGGCGCGTACCTGGCGGTGGACTCCGCGGTGCGCGCCTTCGGTAGCATCGACATCCTGGTGAACAACGTGGGCGGCAGCGGCGGCGCGGGCGCCTTCGACGCGGCCAGCACCCAGCAGTGGAACGACGTCATCCAGCGCAACCTGATGTCCGCCGTGTGGTGCAGCCAGCGCGCGGTGCCGCTGATGCGCCAGCTTGGCGGCGGCAGCATCGTGCACATCAGCTCCATCTTCGGCCGCGAGTACGCCACCAGCGCGCCCTACAGCGCGGCCAAGGCGGGCCTCATCGCGCTCACCAAGGAGATGGCCGTGGACCTGGCGTCCCACCGCATCCGCGTCAACGCCGTGGCCCCGGGCTCCATCTTCTTCCCCGGCGGCAGCTGGGACCGGCGCAATCAGCACGACCCGGAGGCGGTGGCGAAGATGGTGCGCGAGCAGATTCCCTGGGGCCGCTTCGGCACGCCCGAGGAGGTGGCGGACGTGGTCGCCTTCCTCTGCTCCGAGCGGGCGAAGTGGGTGACGGGCGCCACCCTCCCCGTGGACGGCGGACAGGGCCGTGCCTACTGACCCCCGTTGCGGTATGGAGTCCGCGCGAATGAGGCCAACGCATTGCTGAAGCTCTACAAGAAGGACGGCGACACCCTGCGCTACTGGGAGGCGTGGGAGCACGAGGGTGTCGTCACGGTGCACTGGGGCACCGTCGGTGATGGAGGCGAGCAGAAGACCGTTCCCGTCCCCCCGGACGAGGACCCCGACATGGTCATCGCTCAAGAGGCCGAAGCCCTGGTGGACGCCGGCTACGACGAGCCCGAGCCGGACGCCATGTCCGTGCTGCTCGTCGAGTACACCGTGCAGGGCAAGGGCACCGGCCACGACTTCGAGCAGCGCAACGCCGTGGAGGAGCTGCTCACGGACGCGCTCGGCTGGACGGGCAACGGCGAGGTGGAGGGCGGCGAGACGGAAGAGGGCGTCATGCGCGTGCACTGCCGCGTGATGGACCCCGACAGCGCCGCGCGCACCGTGGTGGAGGCCCTGGACGCGGAGGACCTGCTCGAAGGGGCCCGCGTGCTGACGGCGCGAGGCGATGAGAAGCCCCGCGTCGTGCACCCGCCGCTGTTCCCCGTGCTCAAGTCCTAGGCACCTCCGGAGCCTGGGGCACCTGGCCCCGGGGCCCGAAGACGCGGAACAGCAGCACCAGCGACGGCACCACCGTCACCAGGCCCACCCCGAGCGCCACCAGGAGCAGCCGCTGCACCCCCGGCTGCGCCGCGGCGCTCTGGAGCGTCAGGTGCGGGTAGACGAGGTACGGCGCCTGCGACACCGCCCACCCCAGCACGATGAGCCCGCCCTGCGTGGCCGCCGCCACCCGAGCGGCCCGGAAGCGCCGCGTCCACAGGAGCGCGAACGCCGCCACCGCCGCCACCGCGGTCCCCACGTGCAGCGCCAGCGCGAACGGCGTCTGGAGCAAGCCCGTCCACACCCGGGGAGCGCCCTCGCGCGACAGCAGCAGGGCGGCCAGGGCCAGCGGGAACAGGAGCCCGCCCGTCACCAGCGCCCGGCGCCGGAAGTCCTCCGCCAGCTCCGGCGTCCGCGCTTCGTGCGTGAGGTACACGGCCGCCAGGAACGCGAACAGGCCCAGCGTCAGCACGCCCACGGACAGCGCGAAGGGCGACAGCCACGACGCGAAGAAGCCGCTCACCACCGCGTGCCCCTGCATGCGGATGGCGTCGCTGGCCACCGCGCCCACGCTCATGCCCAACAGCAGCGGCGCCACCACGCTCGCCACGCTGAACACCACGCCCCAGCGGCGCTCCACCGCGTCCCCGCGCGTGTCGTAGGCGCGGAAGGTGAACGCCGTGCCCCGGAACACGATGCCCAGCACCAGCAGCGTCAGGGGCACGTGCAGCGCCACGCTCAGCGCCGCGAAGGCGCGAGGAAAGCCGCTGAAGAGCAGCACCAGCCCCACGATGAGCCAGACGTGGTTCACCTCCCACACCGGGCCAATGGCGTGGGCGATGAGCGCGCGCTGCTCCGCCTTGCGAGGCCCGCGCGCCAAGAGGTCCCACACCCCGCCGCCGAAGTCCGCCCCGCCCAGGAGCGCGTACAGCACGAACGTGCCCGCCACCGCGAACCCCAGCAGCGTCGTCTCAATGGGCATGGGCCACCTCGCCATCCGCGGGCGCGCCGGGCGTCTTGGACCCGGGCAGCGTGCCCGCCACCTGCCGCCAGAGCACGAAGAGCACCGTCACCCCGAGGAACAGGTACACCGCCGTGAAGGTGAAGAACGGCGCGGCCAGGTGCGGCACCGGCGTCACCGCCTCGCCCGTGCGCATCACGTCGCGGACAATCCAGGGCTGCCGGCCCCACTCCGTGACGAGCCACCCCGCCTCCAGCGCCACCAGCCCCAGCGGCCCCGACCACAGCCACGCGCGCATCATCCCCTTGCCGTGCGGCCACTCGCGGCCCCGCCACCTGCGCCACAGCGTGGCCAGCGCGAGCAGCGCCATCAGGCTGCCCGTGCCCACCATCACCTGGAAGGCCATGTGGACCTTGGCCACCGGCGGCCAGACGTCGCGGGGGAACGCGTTCAGCCCCTTCACCTCCGCGTCGGGGTCCGCGAACGCCAGGATGGAGAGCCCCTTCGGCAGGTCGATGGAGCCCGACACCGTGCGCGTCTCCACGTCCGGCCATCCGCCCACCCGCAGGGGGGCGCCCGCCTCCGTGTCGAAGTGCGCCTCCATCGCGGCCAGCTTCACCGGCTGCTCGCGCGCCACGTGCTTCGCGGACAGGTCCCCCACCAGCGGCTGCGCGAGCGCGGTGACACACGCGAGCGGCAGCGCGATGGACAGCGCCTTCTTGTGGAACCCGGCGCCCGGGTGCTTCAGCAGGATGAAGGCGTGGATGCCCGCCATCGCGAACGCGCTGGCCTGATAGCAGGACAAGAGCACGTGCGCCGTCTGGTACTGCCAGCCGGGGCTGAACATGGCCACCAGCGGCTGCACGTCCGTGGGCCCCGTCGGCGTGGGCGTGAAGCCGGACGGGTTGTTCATGAACGTGTTCACCAGCGTGACGAAGAACGCGCTCGCCGCGCCGCTCACCGCCACCATCACGCCGCTGAACAGGTGCAGGCCCGGCGACACGCGCTCGCGGCCGTACAGGTAGATGCCCAGGAAGATGGCCTCGGTGAAGAAGGCCACGCCCTCCAGACTGAAGGGCAGGCCAATCACTTCACCGTAGCGGCCCATGAACTCCGGCCACAGCAGGCCCAGCTCGAACGAGAGCACCGTCCCGCTCACCGCGCCCACCGCGAACAGGATGGCGGTGCCCTTGGCCAGCTTCTCGCTGAGCTTCCGGTAGTCCGCGTCCCCCGTGCGCCGGTGCTTCAGGTCGCTCAACACCATCAACACCGGCAACGCCACGCCGGCCGCCGCGAACACGATGTGGAACGCGAGCGAGAGCCCCATCTGCGCGCGCGCATAGAGCAGGTCCGTCATGGACATCAGTCTGCTTTATGCGCGCTTTTTACGCATTCAGGATTTCTTATTCTTCTCCACAGTCACCTTGGTGACCTTGTCCGCGGGCACCTGGGTGACGGTGCGCGAGGGCACCAGGGTCTGGATGGAGTTGCGGGCCACGGCGGTGGCGAGCGAGGTGGCGAAGATCATGACCACCTTGCGCCCCAGCTCCGCGCCCAGCGGCTTGTCCTCGATGCTGGTGGCCACGCGGTCCGGGTGGGCCCAGGCGCGCTCCAGGGCCTTGCGGCGCATGCGGCGCACGCGCTCGTCGTGGTGGCGGGCGCGGTAGATGGCGAAGCCCACGCCCAGCCCCACCGCCACCAGGGCGGCGGCGCCCACGGTGATGAGCAGGTCCTTGTTCTGGTTGACGTGGTAGCGCACGTCCGTGGCGCGGGTGCGCCGGCGGTCCAGCTCCTCCAGGGTGAGCAGCAGCTCGTCGCGGATGCGGTCCGCGGTCTGCTCCACCTGCTCGCGGTCGCCCATGCGCTTGGTGATGGCGTGGTCGGCGTGCGTTTCGGTCTCGGAGGCCTGGCTCATTGCAGCGTCTCCCGGGTCATCTGGAAGTCCGTCTTCAAGCGTTCCTGGGTATGGACCAGCGGCTTCTTGGGAATCCGCTTGGTGCCCAGGAACAGGAGGAGGCCGGCCACGGCCAGCAGCACCGCGCCCACGATGAGCACGCCCACGGCGTCTCCCAGGGGCAGCGCCAGGCCCAGCGCGACGAAGAGCACGGCCAGCGACGTGAGGGCCAGCACGGCTCCGGCGCCCAGGAAGATGCCCGCCAGCTTGGCCGCCTGCAGCTCCTGCTTCAGCTCCTTCTTGGCGTGCATCACCTCCGCCTTCACCAACAGGCGGGTCTCCGACAGCGCATGCCGGATGAGTTCGGGGGTGGAGAGCGTCTCCAGCTGGCTGCGCTCCAGGCGTTCTGATTCGAGGTCCACGACCGTGCCTCCGACAGGATGACTTCACGGGGAATCACCGACGGTCGCCTGCCTGGCGTCCCGGCTGTCCCCGGTCTGTCCCTGAAGGTGGTCAGGAAGGGTGTGTGGGAGAAGTCCCGCCGCACACCCCGGTCATGTCTGGCTGCCTGCCTGCTGCCCCGGCCCTTCCGGACAGGGCGAACCAGGCTCCCAGGCCTAGCGGCGGGTCTTCTGATGCGCGATCGCCGTGGCCAGCGTCTCGCGCACCTGGCGGGCCCGGAACAGGCGGTCCGCGGTGTCCAGCAGGTTCTCCGCGTACAGCACCTGCTTGCGCAGGCGGGCCGGGATGGCGCGGGTGCCCAGGTGCGCGCCCAGGAGGGCACCGGTGAGGGCCGCGGCCACGTCCGCCTCGCCGCCACAGCGCAGCGTGAGGACCACGGCCTCGCGGAAGTCGTGCGGCACCTTCAGCGTCGCGTACAGCGACGTGAGCAGCACCGGCACCACGTGGCACGGCAGGCCGTCCACGCCCTTCAGCTCGCTGGGGGGCACGCCCACCTTGCGCAGCTGGTTGAGCGCGCGCTGGGTGTCCCAGGTGAGCAGGCGCGGCAGGTGGCGGATCTCCTCCGCCAGGTTCTTGTCGTGCACCGCGGCGGACAGCGCCAGGGCCTCGCAGAAGGCCGCGGGCGTGAGGGCCTCCTGCTCCATGCCCAGCGCCACGGCCTGCGCGAACGCGGCCGCGGCGGCGGCGCAGACCGGGTCCTTGTGCGTGATGACGGTGAGCACGCCCGCGTCGTGCGGCAGGCGCGCGCGCTGGCCGCTTTCGAAGAGCCCCACCACCAGCGCGCGGCTGAGCACCGACGGGCACTTCGTGCCGAGCGGAGCCCCCGCGCTCATCCACGGCGTGCCGCTCGCCAGCCGCTGCAGCGCTTCCGACAGGCTGCGCGGCGGCTGGAGGATGATGCCCTCCTGCCACAGCCACGCCAGGTGCAGCGCCGCGCTGCGGCCGTCCACCTTGCCCTCGCGGATGACGCTCTCCGCGGCCGCGAGCAAAAGCTGCGTGTCGTCGCTGAACTGGCCCTTGGCGAACTTGCCGCGCGGCCGGGGCGCGAAGTCCTCCGCCAGGCCGGGCAGCCGCGCCAGGCTCGCCGGGGGGATGCCCCTCAGCGGAAAGCCGAGCGCATCCCCGATGGCGAGCCCCAGGAATGCCGCATGAAAACGGTCCTGGCGGTCTGCGGGAGTCAGCGGCATCGGAGGGGCGGAGATTACCCGAGCCTCAGCCAAGGACGAGCACCGAGATGAACGCTGCGTGGGCGCACGGCGCGATGGCGGATCGATCATGGGGCCTTGACGTGCACGAAGCGGGTGCGGTGGAGCGCCGGACAAGAAAGGTCCCGCTGGATTGCACCGCGCGCGTCGCCACTGTCCGCCTCCTCCGCCGCAACCACGGCGCAACCGGGGGCGCGGTAGCTATCGCATCCCGCTGCGTTTCAGCAAGCAGGCGAGCCCGTTGAAACGCGCGAGCCCGCGTGCATGTCCAACTTCGAATGCTGCGCATGAACCGAAAGGGACGCACGGGTGGCCCCGTGCGCGTGCGCTGCCCACGGGCTCAGGTGTTCACCTTGACGCGAGCGACTTCACTTCGTCCACACGCGTGTGCGCGGATCACGCGTCGTCGCGGCCCAGGTTCACCACCGCCATCAAGCGCGCCACCACGGCCTCCGCGCCCTGGTGCAGCCGCGTGCCGTCCCACAGCGCGGGGGACGTGTGGCCGCCGCGCTCGCGCCAGTCCTTCTCCACCTCTTCGTAGGTGAGGTTGCGGAAGCGCACGCGGTCCTCCAGCGCGTGGTCCGTGACGAAGCGGCGCGCGGTGGCGGACGGCGGATCCGCGATGCGGTGGAACAGCTCCAGGACGGGCGAGTCGGGCGTGCTCATGACTTGAGCCGCATCATGCTTCGTCCGGGCTTTTGGAACGCGAAAAGGGTGGAGCGCCGGCCCCCGTGCCGCGGGGCTTCGGAACTCCACCCTTCCGGATACCGCAAAGAGGCCCTTAGCGGGACTCGTGGGCGCTGATGCGCGCGGCCTCGCGGCGCACCGCAGCCTGCTCCAGCGCGTAGCGCGCGTCCGCGGCGTTCAGGTCCTTGAGGCGCGCCTGGGCCTCTTCCATGCGGCGGCGGGCACCCGCGACGTCGATGCCGTTCACGTGCTCGGCGGCGTCCGCCAGCACCAGCACCTTGTCGTTGCTCACCTCCACGAAGCCGCCCGCCACGAAGTAGCGGTCCTGCTTGCCCGCCTCGATGAGGGTGAGCGTGCCCGGCTCCACCAGCGACAGGAACGGCGTGTGGCCGGGACGCACGCCGAACAGGCCCTCTCCGCCCGGCACGATGGCCTCGTCGGCCTGCACGGACAGGATGCGCTTCTCGGGGGTGACGATCTCGACAGTCAGCTTGGCCATGAAGGTCCTCGTGCTACCGCACTACCGCATCAGAAAGTCAGCCGCTGGGTCTGCGCGCCCACCGGCTCGAACTCCACCACCCCGGCGTCCGTCAGGCGCGGGCCCTTGCCGGGGATGCCCAGCGTGCCCTCCAGCCACTTGAGGTGGTGGGCCAGCTGCCGCACTTCCGACAGCTGCTTCGTCGTCATCAGCTCCGTCAGCCGCCGCTCCTGGAGCTTCTGCCCGGTGCGGTCGAACTGGGCGGCCACCATCACCCGCGCCCACGCCAGGCTCTGGCCCTTCACCTTCTTCTTGCCCTTGCTGGGGAGCGGCTTGCCCTTCTCCACCAGCGGGTAGAGCACCCAGACCTTCTCCCCGTCGTTGGACGCGAAGTAGAGGTCATCCACCGTCCCCACGCACACGTCCGCCGACCAGAGGGGCCCGCTCTCCTTGAGCATCTCCAGCCGGCACTTCCCCACGCCCACGTCCACCGAGCGGACGCTGTAGAGGCCGTTCGCGCTCACCCGTGCCCGGCTGCCGCGCTCCCCCGCCAGGGCGGAAGGCGCGGCACCACAGACGAGCAGGGCGAGCGCGACGGTCAGGCGCATGGGGTCTTTACGCCGCCGCCAGCTTGCGGGCCTTCTCCTGCGCCTCCTCGATGGAGCCGACCATGTAGAAGGCGGACTCCGGGAGGTCGTCGTGCTTGCCGTCCGCGATCTCCTTGAAGGAGCGGATGGTGTCCTGGAGCTTCACGTAGCGGCCGTCCAGGCCGGTGAAGACCTTGGCCACGAAGAACGGCTGGGACAGGAAGCGCTGGATCTTGCGGGCGCGCGCCACGGACAGCTTGTCCTCTTCGGAGAGCTCGTCCATGCCGAGGATGGCGATGATGTCCTGGAGCTCCTTGTAGCGCTGCAGGATGCCCTGGATGCGGCGGGCCACGGCGTAGTGCTCGGCGCCCAGCACGTCCGCGGACAGGATGCGGCTGGTGGAGTCCAGCGGGTCCACGGCGGGGAAGATGGCGAGCTCCGCGATGGAGCGGTTGAGCACCGTGGTCGCGTCCAGGTGGGCGAACGCGGTGGCGGGGGCCGGGTCCGTCAGGTCGTCCGCGGGCACGTAGATGGCCTGCACGGAGGTGATGGAGCCCTTGGTGGTGGAGGTGATGCGCTCCTGCAGGCCGCCCATCTCCGTGGCGAGCGTGGGCTGGTAACCCACCGCGCTGGGGATGCGGCCCAGGAGGGCGGACACTTCCGAGCCGGCCTGGGTGAAGCGGAAGATGTTGTCCACGAAGAGGAGCACGTCACGGCCCTCCACGTCGCGGAAGTACTCCGCCATGGTCAGCGCGGAGAGGGCCACGCGGGCGCGGGCGCCGGGCGGCTCGTTCATCTGGCCGTACACGAGGACCGCCTGGCTCTTCTCCAGGTTGTCGGTCTGGATGACCTTGGTCTCCTGCATCTCGTGGTACAGGTCGTTGCCTTCGCGGGTGCGCTCACCGACGCCGGCGAACACGGAGAAGCCGCCGCGCTCCACGGCCACGTTGCGGATGAGCTCCTGCAGGAGCACCGTCTTGCCCACGCCGGCGCCGCCGAACAGGCCGATCTTGCCGCCACGGGTGTAGGGGGCGAGCAGGTCGATGACCTTGATGCCGGTCTCGAACATCTGCACGCGCACGTCCTGCTCCGTGAACGGAGGGGGCGCGCGGTGGATGGGCCAGTACTCCGTGGCGCTCACGGGGCCCATCTCGTCCACCGGCTCGCCGGTGACGTTCATGATGCGGCCCAGGGTGGCCTTGCCCACCGGCACCTGGATGGGGGCGCCCGTGTTGCTCACCGGCATGCCGCGGCCCAGGCCCTCCGTGGAGTCCATGGCGATGCAGCGCACGGTGTTCTCACCCAGGTGCTGAGCGACCTCGATGGTGAGGTTGTCCTTCTCCGCGCCCAGGTTGGGGTTGGTCACCTTGAGGGCGGCGTACACCTCAGGGAGCCCGCCGGGCGGGAACTCCACGTCGACCACGGGGCCGAGAACCTGCGTGATCTTGCCAGTCGTCGGGACTTGAGCGCTCATGGGACTCCTCTGCCTTGTCTCGTGTGGCGAGCGGCCGGGGCGCCGCCGCCCGTCAGGAAATCGAACCCCGAAGAGGGGTGTGGGCGGGCCCCCTTTACCGGGGGGTGCCCGGCAGGGTCAAGCCTCCCGGGTCCGCCTGCGTAAGTCCCGCTTAGCGGAGCGGTGTCCCGGGCGCCAGTCCCTTGCCGTTCCCCTCTGAGCCGCCTGCCCGGTGGGGGGCCTGAGTGGGGGGGCTGGAAACACGAAGGGCCCGTGCCCCGGCGCTCGTGGGAGCGCGAAGCATCGGGCCCATCGTCTGAAGCCGAGGGGGTACGACCGGGCGGGAGGCGGACTACTTGAGGGCCTCGGCGCCGGAGACGATCTCCATGAGCTCCTTGGTGATGACCGCCTGGCGGGTGCGGTTGTAGAGCAGGGTGTAGCTGGAGATCATGTCCGTGGCGTTGTTGGTGGCGTTCTCCATGGCGCTCATGCGCGCGCCCTGCTCGCTGGCCACGCTCTCCAGCAGCGCCCGGTACAGCTTGATGTTGACCGCCTGGGGCACCAGCCGGTCCAGCACGGCCTGGCGGGACGGCTCGTACTTGAAGTCCACCAGGGCCGGAGCGGAGGTCACGGTCTCCGGGGTGGGCGTGGCGGCCTTCGCCGTGGCGGGCTGCAGCGGCAGGAGCTGCGACACGACCACGTTCTGGGTGATGGCGGAGACGAACTCGTTGTAGACGACGTAGACCGCGTCGACCTCATCGTTGAGGAAGGCGGCGGCCAGCTCTTCCGCGACGTTGGCGGCGGAGCGGTAGTTCAGCGTCGCGTACAGGCCGGCGAAGTCCTTGCGGATGGACTGGCCGCGGTTGCGGAAGAAGTCGTTGCCCTTGCGGCCCACCGTGGAGACGCGCACCTGGAGGTTGCTGTTCTCGTACAGGTAGCGGTTGGCGCGGCGGATGACGTTGGAGTTGAAGCCGCCGGCGAGGCCGCGGTCGGACGTGAGGAGCAGCAGCTCCACGCGGCGGATGGGGCGGGTGGCGAGCAGCGGGTGCGCCAGCTCCTGGTCGGCGGAGCGCACGGCCAGCTCGGAGATGATCTGCTCCAGCGTCTGCGCGTACGGGCGGGCGGCGAGGATGGCGTCCTGCGCCTTCCGGAGCTTCGCGGCGGAGACCATCTTCATGGCCTTGGTGATCTGCCGCGTGTTCTTCACCGAGCGGATGCGCTTGCGGATGTCGCGAAGGGACGCCATGGACCGGAAACTCCTCGTAAGACGGTGCGGCGCGCGCCCCGTGACAGCCCGGGCTGGCCATGAGGGACGGCGGGCCCCCTATATAGGCGGGGCGGGGGCCGGTCAACGGCGGGGTGCCCGGACCCGGGCCCCCTGCCCGCCTCCGGAGCCCGACGCCGGACCCCGCCGCCACAGCCGTCCGGGGGCCGGGCGGGCGTGACCAGTTCCCGCCAGAGGGCCGCCGGTGGTGCTTTCCGACCGGGGGGCGCCGGAAGAGAATGGCCCCTTCCGACTGTTGCGCGGGGTCCATGAAGGCTGGCGGCACGACCAGGGTGTGGGTACGCAGGGGCCTGGGGCTGCTCGGGCTGGCCCTGGCCGTCCTGCTGGGTCTGTCCCACTTCGTGCGCCTGCGCTACCAGGGCCGCATCGTGCCGCTGGCCGTGGCTCCGGAGGCCCCGGTGGCCCTGGTGTTCGGGGCGGGGCTGGCGCCGGGCGCGGTGCCGTCGCCGGTGCTGGCGCAGCGGCTGGACGCGGCCATCGCGCTCTGGCGGCAGGGCAAGGTTCAGTCGCTGCTGGTGAGCGGGGACAACTCCGCGCCCTTCCACAACGAGACGCGGGCCATGCGGCGCTACCTGCTGGAGCACGGGGTGCCGGAGGACGCGGTGGTGGGGGACGAGGCGGGGCTGTCCACCTACGACAGCTGCCTGCGGGCGCACTCGGTGTTCGGCGCGAACCGGGCGGTGCTCGTCACGCAGCGCTTCCACCTGTCGCGGGCGCTCTTCATCGCCAACTCGGTGGGCATCGACGCGTGGGGCGTGGCGGCGGACGAGGGACGGGCGACTCCCTGGCGCTACACGGTGCGCGAGACGCTGTCCCGGGTGCTGGCGCTGGGGATGGTGCTGCTGGAGGTGAAGCCCGGCAGCACTGACGGCCAGCCGCCGACGGCTCCCCGCTGACGGGGATTGGGCCCGGCAGGCAGGCGGGCGGCGTCCATTGCCGCTCCCGTCCGGGGGTCCCATTTTCGAGGGGACACGGAAGCTTTTCTCAACCGTCCCTGTCGAGGAGACCCCATGAAGTTCAACAAGCTCGGAGACGAGGATGTGGGCGAGTCCACCTCGCTGCGCCACCGGAACCCGGACACTGGAGAGGACGAGATCAACATCTCGGACCAGGACCTCGCGCTGTCGCCGCCCATGGAAGAGGAGGCGGATGCGCGGGACATCCTGCCGGATCAGATCCAGCGCTTCGGCCGGGGCGATGAAGAGGAAGAGGCGCGCGAGCTGACCGCGCAGCCGGATGAACCCGGACCGCGCGCCCAGTCGCCGGACCTGCTGCCCGAGGGGTAGCCGGGTCCAGCAGCCGGATACGGCGTAAAAAACAGGGCGCGTCCCCGTGAATGGGACGCGCCCTCTGTTTTCAGGAGGGGCCTCTGTCGGAGGCCCCGTGCGGCTCAGGACTAACGGCGCGAGGACTTCTTCGCGGCGCCCTTGCCCGGGGCCTTCTTCGCGGCTCCACGCGTGGATGCGCCCTTCTTCGCGGCCGCCCCGCGCGTCTGAGCCCCCTTCTTCGCGGCGGCCTTGCCCGTGGACTTCTTCGCGGCGGCCCCGCGCGTCTGAGCGCCCCTCGCGGCAGCCCCCTTCGCAGCCGACTTCTTCGCGGCAGCGCCACGCTTCTGGACCGCGCCCTTCTTCGCGGTGGCCCCCTGCTTCGCTGCGGACTTCTTCGCGGTGGCACCCTGCTTCGCTGCGGACTTCTTCGCGGCCCCACTCGCGGGTGCGGCCTTCTTCGCGGTCCCACGCGCGGGTGCGGCCTTCTTCGCGGCAGCGCCCTTCTTCGCGGCCCCACGCGCGGGTGCGGCCTTCTTCGCGGCGGTCTTTCCCGGGCCCTTCTTCGCGGCCCCACTCGCGGCCTTCTTCGCGGCGCCCTTCTTGCCGGCTGCCTTGCGCGCTCCCGCCCTGGTGGAGACGGTTTCGCTCGGTGCCTCCGCTTCGGTGGCTTCGGCCTTCTTCGCGGGGGCGGACGGCGTCTCGGTGACCGCCTTCTCGCGGCGGGCCTTCTTCACGGCGGGGCGCTTGGGCTCGGGCTCCTCGAACAGCTCCTCCTGCTCGGGGGCCTCCTCCTCACCGGTGTCCTCGGCCAGTTCCTCCTCCCGCTCCTCCTCGCCGGACACCTCGGCCTCCTCGTCCTCGGCCTCTTCGGCTTCGAACTCGTCGGCGGCCTCCGCGGCTTCGAGCTCCTCCTCCTCGGCCTCCTCGTCCTCGCCCGCGTCACGGGCCAGGGCGGCCAGGGCGCCCGAGTAGTCGCCGCCACGGCCAGCGGGCGCCTCCTCCTCGTTCTCCAGCGCCTGCGCGGCCGCTCCGGACAGCGCTCCCTGAAGCACGGCGTTCATGGCGCGCGCGAAGGTCCGCTCCCCGAAACTCTCCACCTCTTCCACGGGCGGAATCAGCACCTCGAGCATGTCCTTGAGCCTGCGGTACAGCCGCATCTCCTTCTTCTCACCGTCCCAGGTGCCGAAGACCCAGGTGTCCCCGTCCAGCGCGTCCACCCAGCCGGGCAGCGGCCCGCCACCGTCCCCCTGCTCCTCCATCGCGGACTTGCGCGCGACGAACAGGTGCCGGTGCGCCCCCTTCAGACCGAAGCGCCACACGCCCGCGGCGGGCAGCCCCACCACCATCAGCCGGCTCTTCTCCAGGACGCTGGGCGCTCCCTCCTCGCCACGCAGCGGGAACAGCCGCACCTCGCCCTGGAACTCACCGCCGTTGAGCGCCTGGTACAGGTCCGCCAGGTCCTCGGGGAACGGGACGCCGCACTCCGTCTCCGCGCGGCGGACCTCCTCCGCCTGCACACCCTCCGAGGTCGCCTTCGCCGACTTGCGCAGTGCCTCCAACCACTCGTGCATGACCCCTCCACGACATCGACAGCCACCAGGGCTCGCACCTTATGGCGCCTTGGGCCCCCGTGAGCAGTGTGCATGTCGGGTTTCGTCCACCCGACGTCCTCTAGACATACCTGGACAAACTGACACGCCCGCCCCCTCCATCCCCCCTGGCCGCCTGCCCCGGGTCCAGGCAACCCGAATGGAAGCCCGGCCCCCCGGGCGTTAGGAAGCACGCCATGGCGCATCCCGTAAGCATCGAAGCGACGACCGAGACCTTCGACTCGCTCGTCATGGAACCCCGCGACGAGCTGGTGGTGGTGGACTTCTGGGGCCCCGGCTGCCCGAACTGCGACATCTACGCGGCCGCCGAACCCGAGCTCCTCAAGGAGCTGGACGGCGCCCCCATGCGCGTCGTCAAGGTCAACGCCTACGAGCACGAGGCCCTGGCCACCCGCTTCGGCCTGTTCGGCATCCCCACCTTCCTGCTGTTCCGCAACGGGAAGCTGCTGGGGAAGATGAGCCAGTACTACGGCAAGCCCTACTTCCTGGGCGTCATCCGGGACCACCTGCCCGGCGGCGCCAAGGCCCAGGCCTGAAGCTTCAGTCCCGGTAGCCGCGCGCCTGCAACCGGAACAGGTGCGCGTACCGCCCGTCGAGCGCCATCAACTCATCGTGGCTGCCCAGCTCCTGCACCGTGCCGTTGTGGAGCACGGCGATCTGATCCGCCATGCGCACCGTGGAGAAGCGGTGCGAAATCACGATGGCGATGCGGTCCGCGGCCAGCGCCTGGAAGCGCTCGAAGAGGGCATGCTCCGCCTCCGCGTCGATGCTGGCCGTGGGCTCGTCCAGGATGAGCACCTCCGCGTCGTCGCGCATGAAGGCGCGTGACACCGCCAGCTTCTGCCACTGGCCGCTGGACAGCTCCTGGCCCTTCTCGAACCAGCCGCCCAGCATCGTGTCGTACTGGGCCGGCAACGCCGCGATGACGGAGTTCGCCCCGCCCTGCTCCGCCGCCCGTTCGATGCGCGGCCGGTCCTCCAGCGCGGGCACGTGTCCCAGGCCGATGTTCTCCGACACGCTGAACTGGTAGCGCACGAAGTCCTGGAACACCGCCCCGAAGCGGCCGCGCAGGTCGTCCGCGTTCATGTGGGCCGTGTCCACGCCGCCGTAGAGAATCTGGCCTTCGGTGGGCTCGTACATGCGCAGGAGCAGCTTCACCAGCGTGCTCTTCCCCGCGCCGTTCTCCCCCACCAGCGCCAGCTTCTGGCCGGGCTTGAGCGTGAGGTTCACGTTGCGCAGCGCCCACGCGTCCTTGCCCGCGTAGCGGAAGGACACGTCCTTCAGCTCGATGGCGTTGTTGCGTCCGCGCGGCGGTGAGACGGCGGGCAGCCCCCTGGGCGCGTTCTCCAGCGTGGGGATGTCCAGGTAGGCGAAGAGGTTGCTCATGAAGAGCGCGTCCTCGTACATGGAGCCCACGCTGGTGAGGATGCCCTGGAACGCGGCCTGCCCCTGCCGGAACACGGCCAGGTACAGCACCATGTCGCCCACGGAGATGCCGCCGGCCGCCGCGCGGCTGGCCACGAAGAGGTAGCAGCCGTAGAAGGCCGCCAGCGACAGGAGGCCCAGCCCCAGGCCCCACACCATGCGCTTGCGCGCGAGCGCCCGGTCCTCCGCGAAGAACTTCTGGAACAGGTCCCGGTAGCGCCCCAGCACCAGCGGCCCCAACCCGAAGAGCTTCACCTCCTTCACGGTGCTGTCCCGCGTGAGGATCCACTCCAGGTAGTTGAGCTTGCGGCCCTCCGGCGCGCGCCACGAGTACAGCCGGAAGCCCTCCGCCGCCAGCCGCGCCTCCGCGATGAACGCGGGGATGGACGCGGCGAGCAGCACCACCACGCTCCACGGCGACAGCGCCACGAGCAGCACCGCGTAGGTGGACAGGGTGATGACGTTGCGCACGATGCTGAACGCCTGCATCACCAGCGACAGCGGGCGCGCGTTCGCCTCCCGCCGCGCGTTCTGCATCTTGTCGTAGGTGTCCGAGTCCTCGAAGTGCTTCAGCTCCAGGTCCAGCGCCTTCTGGAGGATGCGCTCATTGAGCAGGTTGCCCAGGTGCGCGCGCAGGAGGTCCTTCGTGAGCGTGAGCCCACGTTCCACCACCGCGGAGGCCACCATCAGCGCGAACTCCGTGGCCACGAGCCCCAGCACGCGCGAGTTCGCCGCCGCGTCGCCCTTCGCCGCGGCCACCACCGTGTCGACGATGAGCTTGCCCACCCACGCGATGCCCGCCGGCAGCACCGCCGCCACCAGCGTGAGCACGCCCAGCACCACCGCGCCCCGGGGGCTCGCCCGCCAGAAGAGGTGGAAGGTGCCCGGCAGCTGCTTGAAGAGGACGCCCGCGTTCTTCAGACGGGCCCGGAGCGAAGGCGGCGGTGTCGGCAGGGGACGTGACAAGGTGCCGCCCCTCATAACGCTTCGACACGCGCCGCGCTGGACTTCCCTGCTTTCAGGAAGCCGGTGCGCCCCCGCCGTCCGGCAGGGTGGCGGGCGGGGCGGCGTGCCGCGAGATGAGCACGTCACAGCGCGAGTGCCGCAGCACGCCTTCCGTCAGCGCGGTGGGAGGATTCGCGGAGGACATGCCCAGCGTGAGCAGGTCCGAGTCGCACTCCCGGGCCTCCGCGAGGATGCACTCGCAGGGGTTTCCGAAGCGCAGGCGGATCTCCATCACCCGGCCCGTCTCCCGGTAGGGTGCCAGGAAGCGCACGAGCGCCCTTCGCGCCGCGTCCTCTCGCTCCTGCCGCAGCCGCAGCTGCTCCGCGAGGGGTGCACTCTCGTCCTCGCGCAGTTCCACCACGTGCAGCACCTCGATGGGGGTCGAGACCGGACACAGGCGCATCGTCAGCTCCAGCCCCCGGCGGGACTCCCGCGAGAAGTTCACCGCGACGAGAGGCCGGTGGTAGACGCGGCCCGGGTGCGGCATCACCACCAGCACGGACGCGTCCACCTCCCGCACCAGCCGCATCACCAGGGCGTCGTCCGGCAGCGGCTTCGCCGGTTGGGGCAGGTGCGGCCGGCCCACCACCAGCACCTCCACACCCTGGTCCTTCGCCAGCTCCGCCGCCTCGTGCGGCGCGTCACCGGTGCGCAGCTCCTCGCGCACGTCCACGTCCGGCCGCTGCCGCAGCCGCTTCGCCGCGGACGTCACCGACCGGCGCAGGCACTGCTCGCCGCCCACCGCCCCATCCGGGCCGGTATGGCCATCCACTGGCGGGCTCACATGCAGCACGCTGAAGGCCGCCCCGTGCGCGAGCGGAAGCCGCAGCGCGCGCGCCAGCGCGAACTCGGACTGCAGGGAGAAGTCCAACCCCACGGCCACCCGCCGCAGCCCCCGCTGGGCGCGGAGGAGGCCGTCGGGCAGCAGGGGCTGACTCCTTCTGGAAGATACGTTTGGCCTCATCTCGACTCCCTTCCACCTCACCGCTGGACGCACCGCGCGGAAGGGCTTGCCGCCCCACGCGGGCCCTCATCGACATACATTCAGCCCCGTCGGTGGATGTGCCACCCGTCTTCTGCGGGGACGCTGCGTCCGCAGCCGGGCGGCGGTGCACGCGAGCGGCGTGGCCCGGCGGGACGCTCTGGCGGGGGCAGGCGGACAGGCCTTCCATCCTCTGGACGCCGCCCTGTTTCTGTAACGTTTTCAGGGGGCCGCACCGCTTCGTTCAAGGACTCCAGGGCAGGCGTGCGTTCAGGGCCGCCATTTCAACGGTTTGAGACGTTCACCGCAGGACCTTGGGGAGAGCGGGCGTTTTCAGAGGCTCGGCCAGCCCTTTGCAGAGACCTCTGCCCGGCCTCTCACGAGGCCATGGGCGGCGGGTCGGACGGCAGGACGCAAGGGAGCGGGAACATGCGAGGGGTCATCACCGGACGTGAGGTGGTTGCCAACCTGGGACTCATCTACCGGGAGTTCGGAACAGCCTGTGTGTTGCGCTGTCTCTGGGTGATGCTCAGCGGGAAGTCCACCACCTTCCTGGAGGTGGCGTGTCCCTGCGAGAAGATGCGGCAGTGAGCACGCACCGCGGAAAGACGGCTCGGGCCGCGGGAAGCGCTGGCTTCCGCGGCCCGAACAGTTTCAACGGCGATGCGGTGAGGCGTCGCTAGCGCTGATAGGGGTCGGCGTCACCGCGGCGCACTTCCTCGCGCTCGTCGGTCTTGTCCTTGATGGCGTGCTTCACGTCCTCGACCACGCCCTTGACCTTGCCCTTGAGCGTGTCCGCCTTGCCTTCGGCTTCCAGCGAACGGTCGCCGGTCGCAACGCCCACGGTTTCCTTCACCTTGCCCTTGGCCTTGTCAGTCCACTCGCCCATGGCGTCCTCCTGACGTCGGTGTGTGAATCGTTGTGGAGGACAACGTGCTCACGTCACGGGCGCGCGGCAGGTGACGGTGGCTCGTCCGCCCGGCCGCCCTGCTCGGGCCGGGACAGGCCGGAATGTCAGGCAATGGACAGTGCGCGGCGCGCGATGAAACGACACGCGCCCTGCCCTCCCTACCCCTTGCGTCCCTGTTATCCACGGAGACCCGGGAGCCTGGATGGCAAGACGAAGACGTTGCATTGACGCATCCGCACTTCGCCCTCAGGCTTAGCCGTTCAACCGGATCCGTCACCCGATGACACAGCCATCGCCCCCTTCGACCCAGGCGCTGCTCTTCAAGCTGCTCTTGCTGCGCACGCTGGTCGTCACGGTGGCGGTGGCGCCGGCCATCTACGTCGACATGCAGCTGCTGGACGTGGACGCGAGCCACGCGGGGTTCGTGCTGGGCGTCGTCACGCCCATCGTCATTGGCGGGCTGGCGTTGGTGGTGCCCATCGGGGCGGTGGGCGCGCTGTTGCGGCACGCGGTGGAGGCGAAGGCGAGCCCCGCGGAGCGGCTGGGGCGGCTGTTGCGGCTGCCGGGCGTGCTCACGTTCGTGGAGGCGCAGGCGGGCTGGTTCCTGGGCGGCATCTTCTTCAATGGCGCCATTGGTCTGGCGCTGGACCGGCCGCCGCGCGTCATCCTGGTGGGCGTGGCGGTGGCGATGAGCGCGGGGCTCTTCAGCGCGCCCATCATGTACATGCTCTACGAGAAGGCGCTGGCGGCGGTGACGCTGGAGGCGTTCCGCCGCGCGCCGCATGAGCGCCCCGCTGGCGAAGGGCTGTTCCTGCCAAGGCAGAGCTGGTTCCTGCCGGCCATCGTCGTGTCCGCGCTGCTGATTACGTGCATCACGAGCATCGCCACGTTGCAGCTGCGGCTGGAGAAGAACCTGTCGTCGCTGGCGGACGACCTGGAGCTGTCGGGCCAGTACCGGGGCGCGGCGCGGGTGCGCGCGCGCATCGAACCGTTGCAGCGCGACCTGACGCTGCCGGTGGCGTTCCTGGGCGGGTTCGCGGCGCTGGGAGCTATCCTCACGGCGGCGTGGGCGGCGCGCCGGCTGGCGCAGGGGGCGAGGGCGGTGGGGGCGTCGCTGGACGCGCTGGTGGAGGGCCGCGCGGCGCCACCGCAGTGGGTGTCCACGGATGAGTTGGGCGACCTGTCCGCGCGCACGTGGCTGCTCTATGAACAGTTGCAGGAGCTGCCCCGGGCGCTGAGCTCGTCCGCGGGGCACCTGGCGAAGGCGGGCACGCGGCTGACGGAGGCGAGCGACCAGCAGAACCGCACGCTGTCGCGGCAGGCGTCGGCCATCCACCAGGCGCGCACGACGGCGCAGGAGATCCAGCAGATGTCGAAGCTGGCGGCGAGCCGTGCGGGGAGCGTCCTGCAGGTGGCGGAGCGCGCCGCGGCGATGGGCAAGCTGGGCGAGGAGTCGCTGGCGGGCACGGAGCAGGGGCTCGACGACATCCGGGGCCTGACGCACGGCCTGAATCAGCAGGTGGTGGACCTGGGCACGCGCGCCCGCGAGGTGGGCCGGGTGTCGGAGGTGGTGAAGTCGCTGGCGGACCAGTCGCACATGCTGGCCATCAACGCGGCCATCGAGGCGAGCCGCGCGGGCGAGCAGGGCCGGGGCTTCGCGGTGGTGGCGCGGCAGATGCGCGAGCTGGCGGACCAGTCCATCAAGGCGACGGGCCAGGTGCGCGGGCTGCTGGAGGGCATGGAGACCGCGACGGGTGAGGCCGTGGCCACCGCGGACAAGAGCTCCGCGGGCGTGGAGGCGGCGCTGGTGCCGCTGCGCAAGAGCGGCGAGCGGCTGCGGGAACTCATCAAGCTGACGCACGAGTCCGCGGCGGCGGTGCGGCAGATTGCCGAAGCGGTGGCGCAGCAGCACGCGGGCGTGGATCAGCTGTTCAGCGCGGTGAGTGAGATGGACGAGCTGATGGCCGCGACGCTGCGGCAGCTGGGCACCACGCAGGAAGCGGCGACCGCGGTGGCCCAGGCGACGGGGCAGGTGTCGGAGCTGGCGGAGCGGTACGTGTCCTGAGCGGTGCGGCGGTTGGGGTGCGGACCGCCGTGGGCTGGCCCTACCTGGGTCTGGTAGAAGGCCGCCATGCTGACCTCCATCACGGTCGAGAACTTCCGAGGCATCGAGCGGCTCCACGTCGAGGGACTGGGACGTGTGAACCTCATCATCGGGAGAAACGACAGCGGGAAGACGGCGCTGATGGAGGCAATGCAGATAGCCCGTCAGCCTTTCGACGCCGCCCGGTTTGTATCGATCCGGCAAAGACAAAGAGATCCGGAAGCCGACCCCAAGGACTTTGACGAGTTCTGGGCACCTGTCTTCTGGCGGATGGATGCACAGAGAGGTGCTCGGATTCACGGCACTTCCACGAAAATGGCTCCAGTTTCCTTGTCTTTGAAGAAGGCCCCATCCGGTTCCCCGCTCCCTCGGGGAAGCATGGGTGCGGAGCCTGCCCCCTTCGACACCTGGGCGTTGATCTGCGAGGGCGAACAAGACAACCAGCATGCCACCTTGATCACCTATGGAGGTGACCAGGGGGTCCGCTTGCCTCGGTACCTGAGCAGAGAAAACATTCTCTGGTGTTCTCCCAGTCCACGAATCTCATCCAGCGATATCAAGGAGTTTTCGAAGCTCAAGCAGCAAGGAAAGGATGAGCTCATCATCGAGCTCCTTCAAGGCGTGAACGACCAAGTCTCCGGGATCGAGCTGCTTGCGCCAACCGGCAGCCGCATCGCCATCTTTGTTCGACTTAAACGCGAGGGTCTGGTTCCTCTCCTCATGCTCGGAGAGGGAATGAAACGCTATTTTGAGTTCGCGCTTTCCCTTGCGGCAACCGACGGTACGCCCATCTACATTGACGAAATCGAGAACGGGCTTCACCACAGCATTCTAGAATCCCTGTGGACCTGGCTCGCACGGATATCCGGCGAACAGAACGTCCAGGTCTTCGCGACAACGCATTCTGAGGAATGCGTCCAAGCCGCGTCGCGCGCATTCAAGCTACAGGGCGACGAAGGGCTTCGCGTGATCCGGCTCGACAAGCAAGAGCATGAAACCAAGGCCGTCGTTTACGACCGTGACCTTGTCGAAGCAGCGGAGCGGATGGGAGTGGAGATCCGCGGATGAGCCGTCCTCCCAAGTCTCCGCCTCCATTCCCCACGAAACCGTTCGGGCTGCTGCTCGTGGAAGGCGGTGACGAGCAGAAGCTCTGTGAGGCCATCGCGGGTCCCACCGTGTGGAGTGGACTCGTCTGCTGGAAGGCCAGTGGACGCGCGGACCTGCCGAATCTGGCGAAGCTCGCGACCCTGGATCCCAGCTTCGGACATGCGCGCAGTGTCGGCGTCCTGCTCGACATGGAAGACGACTCAGAAGAAGCCCTTGCTCTCGTCCAGAAGATCCTCGCTGCGTTGAACGTCACCGCGCCTTTCGTGCACGGCACCTTCGTTCCAGGTGCCGCTCCCAAGGTGGGCGTCTTCGTCTCTCCGAATGGTGAGCAAACCGGTAGCATCGACGGACTCTGCAAACAGGCGGTGCGCGACCCAGCGCTGGCAACCTGCGTGGACACCCTCGTCGCCTGCGCAGGACGGCCGCACACGACCCAGGCGCGAGGCATGAAGGGCTGGCTTGATGCGTACCTCGCCATGCAGCCCGAGCCCCTCCGTCTGCACCAGGCGCTGAACGGCTCTGAAATCTTCGACCTGAACCACGTGGCCTTCGACCCGCTCCGGGCCTTCCTCCAGGCTCTCTGACTTGCGCCCGGCGCTCAGGCCCCGTTAGCCTCCACCCCGGTCGAAAAACGGCGGACCGGTTCGGTGAGCCCCGGTCACTTCCATGGTGGAAGCACTTGTCCGTCTCCTTCGGGATTCAGGACCCACGGCCCTTCGAAGGCATTCGTGTGCCTTCGCGAGGTCCACCATGAAGCTGAATCACCTTGATCTGCAGGTCCCCGACGTCCAGGCCACCGCCCGCTTCTTCGTGCGCTACTGCGGCTTCACGTCGCACGCGAAGAACCATGACTCGCCCGCCATCGCCATGCTCGGCGGGACGGATGGCTTCGTGCTCATCCTCCAGCGCCGCAAGCGCGACTCCGACGTCTTCCCCGAGGACTTCCACCTCGGCTTCCTCCAGGACTCCGAGGCCCCCGTGCTCGCCTTCCATGAGCGCGTGAAGGCAGACGGCCTGGAGGTGTCCGACGTCATCCGCAACAACCGGGGCACCCTCGTCTACTGCCGCGCCCCGGGCGGCATCCTCGTGGAGGTGAGCTGCCGCCCCGGCGCCGTCTGACGCGCGCCCCTTCAGCCGCTCCGCGCCATGCGGAGCGGCGCCTCTTTTCCGGCGTCCTCCATCGGCGGCACGTACGGCCAGCCCTTCAGCGGCCCCTTGCCGGCTTCGCGCGTGAGGTAGTCCGCCGCGATGTTCGCGCTCTCCATGATGGTCAACAGGCCGCTGCCCGGGTGCGTCCCACCGCCCACGAAGTACAGCCCTTCCACCTGCGCGTTCTTCACGCGCGGCCGCAGCGGGCCCAGTTGCATCCACGTATGCGACAGGTTGAACACCGCGCCCCGGAACACGTTGAAGTCGTCCCTCCACGTCTCCGCCGTGAAGTAGCGCTCCGCCTTCACGTGCTCTCGCAGTCCCTTGATGCCCACCTTCTCCAGCATCTTCGGGATGCGCTCGCGCAGCGTCGCTTCCGTCTTCGCCCAGTCCACCGGGCGCGCCGTGTTGGGCGTGGGCACCAGCACGTACAGCGTGGAGTGCCCCTTCGGTGCCCCCGTGTCGTCCGTCACCCCCGGGTTGCACACGTAGAAGGGCGGATCCTCCACGTCCACCGTGCGGTCCTCCAGCGCGTCCCTGTCCGTGCGCCTCGCGCTCTCCGACAGGTAGATGAGGTGGTGCGGCAGGTCCGCGTACGTCGTGTCCACGCCGTAGTACGCCATGAACGTGCTGCACGAATACTTCGCCCGCTCCAGCGCCCCGTCCGACAGCCGCGTGCCCTCCCGCAGCTCCGGTGCCAGCAGCTTCTGCGCCGCGTACGCCAGGTCCGCGTTCACCACCACCGCGTCCGCGTCCAACACCTCGCCGCTCTGGAGCTTCACGCCCACCGCGCGCCCGGCCTCCGTGCGCACGCGCTCCACCGCCGTGCCCATCCGGAACGTCACGCCCAGGTCCTGGGCGCACTTCATCATGCCTCGCGCCAGCTCCCGGAAACCGCCCTGCACGTGCCACACGCCGAAGCACAGCTCGATGAACGGAATCACGCTGAACACCGAGGAGCACGTCGTCGGGTGCAGCCCCAGGTACTTCGACGGATACGCCAGCGCGTACGTCATCCGGTCATCGTGGAAGAACGAGTCCAGCTGCCGGTAGAGCGTCTGCCACGGCTTGAAGCGCAGCGTGGGCGCCAGCCGCCAGGGCGCGTAGTAGTCCAGGCTGCCCGCGTTCGTGCAGATGAACTTCTCATACGCGAGCGCATACTTCCGCCGCCCGTCCTCCATCCACTCCTGGAGCGCGCGCCCCTTCCCCGCGCCGAACCTCTCCAGGTCCTGGCCCATCCGCTCCAGGTCCCGCCGCGTGTCCAGGTGTGTGCCGTCCCAGAAGTGCACGCGCGTGTTCGGGTCCACCGGCACCAGCGTGACGTAGTCCTCCAGCCGCTTCCCCGAGCGATGGAAGATCTGCTTCAGGATGCCCGGCAGCTGGAGGATGGACGGGCCCGTGTCCACCGCGTACTCGCCGCCCTGTCCCAGCGTGAGGCCCTTCATCCGGCCGCCGGGCACCGGGTCCTTCTCCACCACGGTGACCCGGAAGCCCTGCCCCGCGAGGTTGATGGCGGCCGTCAGGCCTCCCGGGCCCGCGCCCACGACGATGACGTGCTGAACCATGTGCCTCACGATGCCCGGCCCCATGCCGCCTGGCGACTGTCCCTTGAGGACGGCCCGCACGAAAAAGCGTTTCCATCCGGGACTCCGGGCGCTCCGCCGGGCGTTGGCTCCAGTGCGGACCCGCTCCCTCCCCCGGGAGCGTTCTCTGGAAGACGGGCCACCATCCTGAATCCCCAGGGTGGCCGGCCTCTTGTAGCCTGCGACGCGCATCCATGAATCCCCCCTCGGAGGCCCGCCCACAGGAAGTCCTGCTGTTCACCCTGGAGCGGCAGCGCTACGGCCTGCCCGTGGAGGATGTGCGCGAGCTGGTGCGCGCCGCGCGCCTCACGCCCCTGCCCCGGGCCCCCGACGTGGTGGAGGGCCTGCTCAACCTGCGCGGTGAGCTGCTGCCCGTGCTGGACCTGCGCCGCCGCTTCCGCCACCCCGCTCGCGCCCTGTCCCCCATGGACCACTTCATCGTCGCCTCCGCCGCTGGACGGCTGGTGGCGATGCGCGTGGACCGGGCCGAAGGGCTGCACACCGTCACCTCCGGGGAATGGGACCCGTCTCCCCGGGAGCTGCCGGGCGTGGGGTTCGTGGCCGGAGCCGCGAAGCTGGCGGACGGGCTCGTGCTCGTGCACGACCTGCGCTCCTTCCTTTCCGAGGCAGAGGCCCTGCAACTCGACAGCGCGCTCGGAGCCCTTCCGGAGCCCGCTTGATTGGCGGCGTCCTTCCCCCGGGCTTCAAGGAGGTGCTCGCCCTGGTGGAGGAGCGCGCGGGGCTCGCCGCGCCCAGCTGCCTGGCCGCCGCGCTGGAAGGCATCCAGCGCGCCATGGCCCGCGCCAACCAGGACGACGTGGACGTCTACCTGCGCGAGCTGTCATTCGACAACGCGCTCCTGGACGACCTGCTCACCGAGCTCACCATCGGGGAGACATACTTCTTCCGCACCCACGAGCACTTCGACCACCTGCGCCGCGTAGTGCTGCCGGAGCTGCGCGAGCGCCGGGGACAGGGCCACCTGCTGCGCGCGTGGAGCGCGGCGTGCTCCTCCGGTGAAGAGCCCTACTCCATCGCCGCGCTGCTGATGGCCGAGGGCTGGGAAGAGCGCATGACGGTGCGCGCGACGGACGTGTCGCGCACGGCGCTCCAGCGCGCCCAACAGGCCCGCTACACGGACTGGTCCCTGCGCGGCCCCTCCGCGGACCGCATGCGTCCCCACCTCAAGCAGGAGGGCCGCTTCTACTGGCTGTCCCCGGACGTGAAGCGCCACGTGCAGCTGGGCTACCTCAACCTGGCGCTGGAGACGTGGCCCTCCACGGAGAGCGGCCTCTGGCAGATGGACGTCATCTTCTGCCGCAACGTCCTCATCTACTTCAACCGCGCCACCATCGAGGGCGTGGCGCGCAGGCTCCATGCGTCGCTGGAGGACGGCGGGTACCTGTTCACGGGTCCGTCGGATCCGCCGCTCGCGGACTACGCGCCGCTCGAGCCCGTCCTCACGGAGTGGGGCGTGCTGTACCGCAAGCCCCTGGCCGGCTCGAACGCCGGGCACTTCGTCCCCCTCCAGCCCCTGGCGCCGCTGCGCGCGGATGGCACGCCCTTCACCGTGGGCACGCCGGGTGCGGCCTCCGGCGGACGTCCCGGCTCCGGTTCGTTCCCCGCGGCGGCGGCTCCTGGTGCCTCCGCGTCCCCAGGGGCTCGGCCTTCTCCAGCGGGAGGGACCGCGCCGGGAACGCTCGCCGCCGGGATGCCCGCGACCACCGGACCGGCGGGAGCGACCGCGGGGGGCTCCCCGCCGTGGGCGTCCGGGCTCGCGGGAGCGGGGACCGGCGCGCCAGCTCCGGGCCCCGGATCCTCTGGCGGCGGTGCTCCCGCTTCGGGCCTCGGGACTCCGGGTGGCGGTGCCCCCTCGTCGGGAGGTGCGCTCTCCGGCGCCACTCCCGCCTCGGGGACACCGGCGGTTCGCACCGGCGATGCGTCCACGTCCGGGACCCGCACCCGCTTCACGCTCAGCGTGGAGGCCCTGGAGGCCGTGCGGGCGGCGCTGGCCCGCGGCGACTGGCGCGAGGCGGCCCGGCGGGCGGGGGCCCAATCGGCCGACCCGGAAGGCGCCCTGGCCGCGGTTCGTGCACTGGCCAACCTGGATCCGCGCGCGGCGCTGTTCGCCTGCGAGGAGGCCTCGGTTCGTCACCCACTGGTCGCCGGTCTGCGGTATCTGGAGGCCTTGCTGCTCCTGGGACAGGGGCGGCTGTCCGACGCGGAGAAGTCCGCCCGGCAGGCGCTCTACCTGGAGCCGGGGCTCGCGGTGGGCCACCTGCTCCTGGGCCACGTGCTGCGCCGGCAGGACCAGACCGCCGCCGCCGCCCGGGCCTACCGCGAGGCGGAAGGGCTGTGCCGGAAGCTGTCGCCAGAGGCGCTGGTGCCGCTGGCGGAAGGTGAGCGGGCCGGGGCGCTGGCGGACGTGGCCCGCGCGGAGTGGCGGCGCCTGGAGCGGACGGAAGGCTAAAGAGGCGAGCGGATGCCGAAGCGCGAGGGAAACATCGACTGGGACAAGGCCCGGGCCCGGCTGGAGGCGCTGGAGCGCGCCACCGAGGCGCGCGACACCTTCACCGACGAGGCGGCCCTCGCCGCGCTCGACGCGCGCGCCCTCTCCCTGGCCCGCCCGGCGCAAGTCCCCGTGCTGCCCGGCAGCCAGCGGGAGATGGTCCGCTTCAAGGCCGCGGGCCAGACCTACGCGCTGGAGTCGCGCTTCATCCTGGAGGTCATGCGCGCGCCAGAGCTCACCCTGCTGCCGGGCGCGCCGCCGCTGTTGCGCGGCCTGACGCTCCTGCGCGGCGAGGTGCTGCCCGTGGTGGAGCTGGCGCCGCTGTTCGGCCGGCCCGCGGCGCAGGGCACCGGCCCCGTGCTGGTGGTGGGCACCGCCCGCGCGGAGCTGGGCCTGCGCACGGATGAGGTGATGGAGGTGGTGGTGCTGACGGGCACGGAGCTGTTGCCCGCGCCCCCCTCCCTGGAAGAGGAAGCGGGCGCGCTGGTGTCCGGCGTCAGCCCCGACGGCACGCTCGTCCTGGAGGGAGAGGCCCTCCTCGCCGACGAGCGTCTCGTGTTCGAGCTTTCCGAAGAAGGAGTCGCATGAGCATCGGGAATCGCATCGCGCTGGGCTTCGGGCTGTCCCTGCTGGTCCTGCTGATCATCGCCGCCGTGGCCTTCCAGGGCGCCCAGCAGCTCACCACCACCACCGAAGGCCTGCTGGAGTCGCACAACAACTACAAGCTGCTGCGCGAGGTGCGCGCGCTCATCGTGGACGCGGAGACCGGCCAGCGCGGCTTCATCCTCACCGGCGACGACACCTACCTGCGTCCGTACCAGAATGCCCTCAACGAGCTGCGCGCGGACCTGGATGCCCTGCGCCCCGCGATGGCGAAGTACGCCGACCAGCGCACACGCTTCGCGAAGCTGGAGCCGCTGGTCCTGAGCAAGCTGGACGAGCTGGCGGAAACCGTCCGCATCCGCCGGGAGCAGGGCTTCGAGGCGGCCGTGGCCGTGGTGAAGACCAACCGCGGCCAGCGGGAGATGGAGACCATCCGCGAGACCATCTACGAGATGCGCGACACGGAGGAGGAGCGCTGGAGGCAGTACTCCGACGCCGCCACCCAGGCCGCGCAGCGCAGCGTCTGGGTGCTGGCGCTGGGCACCCTGCTGGGCCTGGCCATCGTGGGCGTGGGCAGCTACGTCATCACCCGCGGCATCACCGACCCCCTGCGCAAGCTCACCTTCGGCGCGGAGCAGCTGGGCAAGGGCGACCTCACCCACCGCATCGACGTGCGCGGCAAGGACGAGATGGCCGACCTGGCCAGCGCCTTCAACGGCATGGCGGAGCGCCGCCAGCAGGCGGAGGTCCAGCTGGCGAAGCAGGCCGAGCAGCGCGAGCACACCCTCAAGACCGTGGCCGAGTTCGTCAACCAGCTGGCCGGCGCGTCCTCCGAAATCCTCGCCAGCACCACCGAGCAGGTGGCCGGCGCCCAGGAGCAGGGCACCGCCGTCACGGAGACGGTGAGCACCATCGAGGAGATCACCAAGACGTCGGAGGAGGCCGCCGGCCGCGCCCGCGCGGTGAGCGAGTCCGCCCGTCACTCCGAGGAGGTGGGCCGCTCCGGCCGCCGCGCCGTGGAGGAGGCGGTGTCCTCCATGGGCGCCGTGCGCGAGCAGGTGGAGTCCATCGCGTCGCGCATCCTCGCCCTGGCCGAGCAGGCCCAGGCCATTGGCGACATCATCACCACCGTCAATGACATCTCCGAGCAGACGCACATGCTCGCGCTCAACGCGTCCATTGAAGCGAGCCGCGCGGGCGAGCACGGCCGCGGCTTCGCCGTCGTCGCCTCCGAGGTGAAGGCCCTGGCGGACCAGTCCAAGAAGGCCACCGCGCAGGTGCGCCAGATTCTGGGTCAAATCCAGAAGGCCACCCACGGCGCGGTGATGACCACGGAGGAGGGCACCAAGAGCGTGTCCGCCGCCACGCGCGTCGTCACCGAAGCGGGCGCCACCATCCAGCAGCTGGCGGACCTGCTCACGCAGGCGTCGCTCACGGCCGCTCAAATCGCCGCGTCCGCCAACCAGCAGGCCACCGGCATCGGGCAGATCCGCCAGGCGATGCACGACGTGAACCAGGCCACGCAGCAGGGGCTCATCTCGTCGCGGCAGACGGAGCGCGCGATGCAGGACATCAACGCCATGGGCCAGAAGCTCAAGGGGCTGCTCGGGGAGTTCGGGCGCTAACCCATGGATCGCGACAGGCTGGCGCAGGCACTGCTGGACTCGTTCCTGGAGGAGCTGGAGGGGCACGTGGTGTCCCTCAACCGGGACCTGCTCGCGCTGGAGCAGGCCCCGGCGCGCGCGAAGGAGCTCGTCCCGGGCATCCTGCGGACGCTGCACAGCGTGAAGGGCGCGTCGCGCGCGGCCAGCGCCAGCATGGTGGAGAACGCCTGCCACCGCATGGAGGAGGTGCTGGAGCCGCTCATCCACGGGCGCGCGCCCTCGCCGGACCTCTTCGAGCTGTGCTTCGCCACGGTGGACGCGCTGGACGACGCGGGCCGCCGCCTGGCCGCGCGTCAGGACCTGGCCGGCTCGCCGCTGGAGACGCTGCTGCCCCAGCTGGAGCAGGCCGCGCACGGCACGCCTGGCCAGGCTCCGCCGGGGCCCGCTCCGAAGCCGGCGCCCGCCGCTCCTGCTCCCGGCGCGAGGCCACCGCCCCCCCTGGAGGCCGAGCCGGAGCTCTCCCTCCCCTCGCAGGCCAGCGGGGAGACGCTGCCGGTGCGCGTGTCCGGGCAGAAGCTGGACGCGCTCTTGGGCCGCAGCGGGGAGCTGCGCGTGGCGATGCTTCGCCTGGAGGGCCACGCCGAGTCCCTGGAGGCGCTGCGCGACGACGTGACGGGGCTGCGCGAGCGGGTGCGCGGCACGCAGTCCGAGACGACGCTGCGCCGCGTGGAGCTGGAGCTGGCGCGGGTGGCGCGCGTGCTGGCGCAGGACCGCCGCGCGCTGTTCCAGTCCTCCACCGGCCTGGATGATGAGGTGCGCCGCGCGCGCATGCTCCCCTTCGAGGAGGGCTGCACCGGCCTGGAGCGCGCCGCGCGCGACGTGGCGCATGGCCTGGGCCGGCGCGTGCGCATGGAGGTGCACGGCGGCGGGTTGGACCTGGACCGCTCGCTGCTCCAGTCGCTGCGCGAACCGCTGCTGCACCTGGTGCGCAACGCGGTGGCGCACGGTCTGGAGTCGCCGGAGGAGCGCGTGCGCCACGGCAAGCCGGAGGAGGGCCGCGTGGTGCTGTCCGCGCGGCTTCGCGGCAGCCGGGTGGAGGTGGCGGTGGAGGACGACGGGCGCGGCCTGGACCTGGAGGCCCTGCGCGAGCGCGCGCGGACCCGGGGCATGGAAGCGCCCGAGGACGACGAGGACGCGGCGCGGCTGGTGTTCCTGCCGGGCCTGTCCACCGCGCAGAAGGTGACGGCGGTGTCCGGCCGGGGCGTGGGCCTGGACGTGGTGCGCGCCCAGGTGGAGGCCCTGCGCGGCAGCGTGGAGGTGGCCTTCAAGGCGGGCCAGGGCACCCGCTTCACGCTGGACGTGCCCCTCACCCTGAGCACCCTGCGCGTGCTGCTGGTGTCCGTGGGCGGGCAGGTGCTGGCGCTCGCCAGCGAGGGCGTGGACCGGCTGTTGCGCCTGTCGCCCTCCGACGTGCGCGAGGTGGAGGGCCGCATGTCCTGGGTGACGCCGGAGGCGCTGGTGCCGCTGGCGTCGCTCGCGGGCGTGCTGGACCTGCCGCCGGGGCCGCCGAAGACGCGGCCGCCCGCGGTGGTGCTGTCCGCGGGCACCGCGCAGGCGGCGCTGGTGGTGGACGAGGTCATCGCGGAGCAGGAGGTGCTGGTGCGCTCGCTGGGCAGCCGCGTGAAGCGGGCCCGGCACGTGGCCGCCGCGGCGGTGCTGCCGGATGGGCGCATGGCGCTGCTCCTCAGCCCCGCGTCGCTGGTGCGGGCCGCGGGGGGACGCCCCTCCGCGCAGTTCTTCCCCACGCCCAAGGAGCAGGTGGCGCGCCGGCGCGTGGTGCTGGCGGACGACTCGCCCACGACGCGCATGCTGGAGCAGAGCATCCTGGAGGGCGCCGGCTACGACGTCGTCGCGTGCGCGGACGGCGCGGAGGCGTGGGAGCGGCTCCAGGCGGGCGGCGCGGACGCGATGGTGATGGACGTGGAGATGCCGCGCATGGATGGCTTCCAGGTGACGGAGGCCGTGCGCACCTCTCCACGCTTCGGACGGGTGCCGGTGGTGCTCGTCACGTCTCGCGAGAAGCCCGAGGACAAGGCGCGCGGCCTGCAAGCCGGCGCGAGCGCGTACATCGTGAAGAGCGCGTTTGACCCCACGAGTCTGCTGGAGACCCTGAGGCGACTGCTATGAAGACCGAACCGTTGCGCATCCTGGTGGCCGAGGACTCGCCCACCGCCCGGCGGCTGCTGGTGGAAATCCTGCGCACCGACCCGGCGCTCACCGTGGTGGGCGAGGCCCGGGACGGCCTGGAGGCGGTGGAGCTGTGCCAGCGATTGCAGCCCGCGCTGGTGACGATGGACATCCAGATGCCGCGCATGGACGGCCTGGACGCCACCCGCCGCATCATGACGGAGGTGCCCACGCCGGTGGTGGTGGTGTCCACGCTGGTGGAGCGCGACATCCAGACGTCCATGGCCGCGCTGAGGGCCGGGGCGTTGGCGGTGCTCCAGAAGCCGGTGGGCCCGGAGTCGCCGGACTTCGAGGCGGACAGCCGCCGCCTGCGCGACACGCTCAAGGCCATGGCCCAGGTGAAGGTGGTGCGCCGCTGGCCGGACCGCACCGCCACGCCGCCGCCCTCGCCGGAGTCGACGCCCACGCCCGGCGCCCGCCCGCCCGCCGTGCTGGCGATGGCCGCGTCCACCGGAGGCCCCGCCGCGCTCTACCGCATCCTGTCCGACCTGAGCGGCAGGGACACGCCCCCGCCCCCCATCCTGCTGGTGCAGCACATCGCGCTGGGCTTCGGCTCCGGCCTGGCCACGTGGCTGGGCACGGCCACGAAGCTGCTCGTGAAGGTGGCCGAGGACGGCGAGCCCCTCATGCCCGGCACCGTGTACCTGGCCCCGGACGACAAGCACCTGGGTGTCACCATGGACTACCGCGCGCAGGTGTCCGGCGCCGCGCCCATCCAGGGCTTCCGCCCGTCCGCCAACTGGCTCTTCCGCAGCGTGGCCCGCGCCTATGGGCAGACGGCCCTGGCGGTGGTGCTCACCGGCATGGGGCAGGACGGCCTGGACGGCATCCGGGACCTGCACCAGGCAGGCGGGCGGGTGATCGCCCAGGACGAGGCGACGTCCGTCGTCTACGGCATGCCCGCCGTGGTGGTGGGCGCCAACCTGGCGCACGAGGTCCTGCCGCTCGGGCAGATCGCGCGGCGGCTGCTGGCGCTGCTCCAGCCCACGGGTCGGCTCACCTGAAGTGTTGGTTGAGTGAAACTCATTCTCAGGAGTTTGTGGCCGGAATGGCGGGCCTGGAACGGAGTGTCAATATCGGGTCCAATTCGGGCCCCTCCCCCGCCCCCTCTTCCTGATGAGCGCTCCTACAACCGGTCTGGCCTACGAAGCGGTGTTCGCCGCCATCCCGGACCCTGCCTACCTGTTGGATGGCACGGGCCGGATGGTGTCGTGTAGCGCGGCGGGCGCCCGGGCGCTCGGCCGTGAGGCAGGCGCGCTGGCGGGCCGGCACTGGAGCGAGCTGGGCCTGCCGCAAGAAGCCCTGGCCGCGCTGGAGTCCGCGCGCGTCCGCGTGGTGACGCTGCGCGAGTCCACCACCGTGGAGGCGCCATGGCCGGGCGCGCAGGGCATCCGCCGGCACGCGCTGGTGCTCACGCCGCTGGGCTCGGACGCGGATGCGTCTCCGGCCGTGCTGGTGACGGCGCGGGCGCTCACGGAGGCCGAAGCCATCTATTCGCGCGCCCTGGAGCTGGAGCAGGCCGCGCGCGCGGAGGTGGAGACCGCCGAGCGCCGCCGCTCCTTCCTGTACCAGGCGATGACGACGCTGTTCACGCACCCGCCGGATCCGCAGGGCATGTACACGCTGCTCGCGCACCTGGCGGTGCCGGACCTGGCGGACTGGTGCCTGGTGGACGCGCTGGAGCAGGGCCCGTGGGTGGGCCGCGCGGCGGTGGCGTGCCTGGACCCGACGCAGCAGGAGCGCGCCCGGGGCCTGCCCATGCGCACGGAGCTCCGCGAGGACGCGCCCGTGGGCCTCTTGCGCGTGCTGCGCACGGGCGAGCCGGAGCTGGTGCCCGCGGTGACGGAGTCGCTCTTGCGCGCGGCGGCGGCGGAGCCCGCGCACCCGGCGATGCTGGAGGCGTTGCAGGCGCGCTCGTACATGATCATCCCGCTGCGCGCGCGCGGCCACACGCTGGGCGCGGTGACGTTCGTGAGCTCCGGCTCCGGGCGCCGCTACGGCCCGGACGACCTGGCGCTGGCGGAGGACCTGTGCCTGCGCGCGAGCCTGGCCATCGACAACGCGCGGCTGGTGGGTGAGTCCCGCCGGGCGGCGCGCGCTCGCGAGGACCTGCTCGCGGTGGTGTCGCACGACCTGAAGAACCCGCTGGGCGTGGTGCAGCTGGGCGCGGCGCTGCTCCTGCGCGGCACGGCGGGCAAGCCGGGCGGCGAGGCGGTGGCGAAGCAGGCCACGCGCATCAACGACGCGGCGGAGCGCATGTCGCGGCTCATCTCCGACCTCCTGGACTGGGGCCGCCTGGAGGCGGGCCACCTGCCGCTGGAGTTGGGCGAGCACACCGCCGTGGCGCTGGCCACGGAGGCGCTGGAGGCCATCCGGCCGCTGGCGGAGGCCAAGGGGCTGCACCTGGAGGCGGACCTGCCCACGGAGGGCCTGCGCGTGAAGTGCGACCGCAGCCGCGTGCTCCAGGTGATGGGAAATCTCTTGGGCAACGCCGTGAAGTTCACCCCGCCGGGCGGCACGCTGGCGGTGAAGGCGGTGATGCGCGGCGGCGAGGTGTCCTTCGACGTGCGCGACACGGGCAATGGCATCGCGCCGGACGCGCTGCCGCACATCTTCGACCGCTACTGGCAGGCGCGCGACGCGGCTGCCCGCGGCACCGGCCTGGGGCTGGCCATCGCCAAGGGCCTGGTGGAGGCGCACGGCGGCTCCATCCGCGCGGAGAGCATCCTGGGCACCGGCAGCGTCTTCACCTTCACGCTGCCCGTGGCCCACATCGGCCTGCCCGTCGCGGCTCCGCAGGCCGCCGCGGCCGGCATGTCGCGTCCGCGCGACACCTACGAGCACTGATTCAACGCCCCTTCCTCCGCGAGGGAGGGGTGAGCACCTGGCGCGCGTGCTCCAGGAAGGCGCGCAGCGCGGGGGACACCTGCGCGCGGCTGGGGAAGTAGAGGAAGAGGCCCGGCACGGACGCGGCGTACTCCTCCAGCACGCGGCGCAGCGTGCCCGCCTTCAGCTGCGCCTCCACCTGTGACTCCAGCACGTACGCCAGGCCCAGGCCGGCCTCCGCCAGTCCCAGCCAGACGCGCTCGTCGTTGGTGGTGACCGTGCCACGCACCGGCAGCCGCCACGTGCGCGAGCCCTTCTCCAAGTCCCACGGCAGCAGCGCGCCGGTGTTGGACGAGCGGTAGGTGAAGCAGTCGTGCTGGAGCAGGTCCTTCGGCTTCACCGGCGTGCCGTGGCGCTCCAGGTACTCCGGCGTGCCCACCACGATGAAGCGGAACGGGGGCGCGATGCGCACCGCCACCATGTCCCGCTCCAGGTACTCCTCCAGCCGGATGCCCGCGTCGAAGCCCTCCGCGACGATGTCCGCCTTGCGGTTCTCCACCACCAGGTCCAGCTCCACCTGGGGATGGCGCTCGCGGAACGAGGCCAGCAGCGGCGCGAGCACGAAGGGCAGCGCGGTGGACGGCAGCGTCAGCCGCAGCGCCCCCGTCACCTCGCCGGGCCGCGCGGATGCGTCCTTGAGCGCCCCCAGCGCCTGAGCCACGCCCGGCCCGGCCTGCTCCACCAACCGCCGTCCCGCCGCCGTCACCGCCACGCTGCGCGTCGTGCGCGACAACAGCGGCACGCCCAGCCGCTCCTCCAACTGGCGCACCGTGTGGCTCAGCGCGGAGGCGGACACGCCCAGCTCCGCCGCCGCCGCCGCGAAGCTGCGGTGCCGCGCCACGGCGAGGAACTGGTGCAACGCATTGAGCGGGGTCAGGGCCATTCCTGAGTTTTCTTCAGGAGTCCATCCGGATTCCAGACCTACTCCCGGAAGCGCCCGTTTCCTATCCCTTGTCCTGTCTCGCGAAAGCAGCACCCTTCCCAAGCGCGAGCAGGAGTCCTCCCATGGCATCCCCTCCCCTGCCCCTGTCCGGCCGCGTCGCCGTCATCACCGGCGCCTCCAGCGGCATTGGCGCCGCCACCGCCCTGCGCCTCGCACGGGACGGCGCGAGCGTCGCCCTGCTCGCACGCAGCAAGGAGCGGCTGGACGCGCTCGCCTCCACCATCACGCAAGGGGGTGGCCGGGCGCTCGCCCTGGGCACCGATGTACTGGACGCGAAGTCCGTGAAGGAGGCCGCGAAGGCCATCGCGGGCGAGCTGGGCGTCGCGGACCTGGTCCTCAACAACGCCGGGTTCATGCGGCCCACACCCATGGAGGCACATCCCACGGAGGACTGGGAGCGGATGATCGACCTGAACGTGAAGGCCACCGTGCGCGTCGTGGAGACCTTCGTGGACCCGCTGCTCGCGGCGGCGAAGGCGGGCGGACGCTCGGACCTCATCAACGTGTCGTCCGCTGCCGCGCAGGCGGTGTACGCGAACTTCAATGTCTACGGCGCCACCAAGGCCGCCGTCACCCACCTGTCCCGCCACCTGCGCGCGGAGCTGGGCCCCCGCTTCGTCCGCGTGATGGCCCTGGAGCCGGGGCTGGTGGATACGGCCCTGCACGACGGCAACACCGACCCGGGCGCGCGGGCCTGGCTGGACAGCGCCCGGAAGTCGCTCACCTGGATGTCCCCAGAGGAGGTCGCGGGCATCATCGCCTTCGCCACCGCCCTGCCGCGGCACATCAACTTCCAGCAGCTCACCCTCATGCCCACCCAGCAGGCCTGAGCCGCGCCCCACGCCTGTTGCCGAGGTGGCCTTCAGCGTGCCATGCAGGCGCCTTATGTCCTTCCTGCATCAGGCGCTGGTGTTCCTGGCCGCCGCGGTCGTCGCCGTGCCCCTCTTCAAGAAGCTGGGGCTGGGCTCCGTGCTGGGCTACCTGGCGGCGGGCGCGGCCATCGGGCCGTATGGCGCGGGCCTCATCTCCGACGTGGAGAACGTCCTCCACACCGCGGAGCTGGGCGTGGTGCTGCTGCTGTTTGTCATTGGCCTGGAGTTGCAGCCGTCGCGCTTGTGGAACCTGCGCCGCTCCGTGTTCGGCATGGGCGGCGCGCAGGTGGTGCTGACGGGCCTCTTGCTCGCGGGCGTGTCGAAGGCGCTGGGCCTGTCCTGGGGCGCGGCCATCGTCGCGGGCTTCGGCCTGTCGCTGTCCTCCACCGCGTTCGCGCTCCAGCTGCTCGGGGAGAAGAACCAGCTCACCACCGAGCACGGGCAGCTGGCCTTCGGCATCCTCCTGTTCCAGGACCTGGCCGTGATTCCCCTGCTGGCCGCGCTGCCGCTGCTGGGCAGGTCCGACACGCCCTCCACGGAAGCGGGCTGGCTGATGGCCGTGAAGGCCGTGGGCGCGGTGCTGGTGGTGGTGGTGGCGGGCCGCTACCTCTTGCGGCCGGTGTTCCGCGCGGTGGCGTCCGTGCACAGCCAGGAGCTGTTCACCGCGACGGCGCTGCTCGTGGTCGTGGGCACGGCTTCGCTGGTCAGCGCGGTGGGCCTGTCCATGGCGCTGGGCGCGTTCCTCGCGGGCGTGCTGCTGTCGGAGTCCGAATACCGCCACGAATTGGAGGCGGACATCGAGCCCTTCAAGGGCCTCTTGCTGGGCCTGTTCTTCATCGCCGTGGGCATGTCCGTGAACCTGGCGCTGCTCGCGCGCGAGCCCCTGCGCGTGCTGGCGCTGGTGCTGGGCCTCACGTTCCTCAAGGCGCTGGTGCTGTACGGACTGGGGCGCGTGGGGCTGAAGAAGCCGGGCTCCGCGGAGAGCCTGGCGGTGGTGATTTCGCAGGGCGGTGAGTTCGCCTTCGTCCTCTTCTCCCTGGCCGTGTCCTTCCACGTGATGGACCGCGAGCAGGCGGACCTGCTGGTGCTGGTGGTGGGCCTGTCCATGGTGGTGACGCCGTTCCTGTCCGCCATCCACGAGCGCTGGGTGGCGCCGCGCTTCAAGCACAAGGGCCCGCAGCGCGAATACGACGTGTCCCCGGAGGAGGACCACCCGGTCATCATCGCGGGCATGGGGCGCGTGGGGCAGGTGGTGGCCCGCCTGCTGCGCGCCCGCCGCATCGGGTTCACCGCCATCGACGCGAGCGCGGAGCACATCGACTTCATCCAGCGCTTCGGCAACCAGGTGTTCTACGGCGACGCGTCCCGGCTGGACCTCCTGCGCGCCGCCCGCGCGGAGAAGGCCAAGGTGTTCGTGCTGGCCATCGACGACATGGCCGCGTCCCTGCGCACCGCGCAGATGGTGAAGGAGCACTTCCCGCACCTGACCATCTACGCGCGGGCGCGCAACCGCGAGCACGCGTACCGGCTGCTGGACATGGGCATCACCCACCTCATCCGTGAGACGTTCGACGCGAGCCTCGCCATGGCCGGCGACGTGCTCCAGGAGCTGGGCCTCACCTTCGCGGAGGCCCGCCGCTCCGTGGAGCGCTTCCGCGAGCACGACGAGGCCCTGATGCTGGAGAGCGCCAAGGTCTTCAAGGACGAGAAGAAGATGATGGAGGTCATCGTCCGCGCGCGCCGCGAGCTGGAGCAGCTGTTCGAGAAGGACGAAGCCGAGCAGAAGTCGGCCTGAGGGGGGACACACGACCATGAGCGCCGATACCGCCGCGGGCCACTCCAAGTCCTCGCGCCTCTACCTCTGGGTGCTGGCCGCCATCTTCGCGGGGGGCCTGTTGGGCCACTTCGCGCCGTCCACTGCGGTGAAGCTCAAGCCACTGGGTGACGGGTTCATCGCGCTGGTGAAGATGCTCATCTCCCCGGTCATCTTCCTGACCGTGGTGCTGGGCGTGGCCAACGTGGCGGACATGAAGAAGGTGGGCCGCGTGGGCGGCAAGGCCCTGCTCTACTTCGAGGTCATCTCCACGTTCGCGCTCATCATCGGCGCGGTGGTGGTGACGGTGCTCAAGCCCGGCTCCGGCTTCAACGTGGACCCGCGCACGCTGGACGCGAGCGCCGTGGCCCGCTTCGCCCAGCAGGCGCATGACCAGTCCACCACGGGCTTCCTGCTGAACATCATCCCGCGCACCTTCGTGGACGCCTTCACCGGCCAGGGCGACCTGCTCCAGGTGCTGCTGCTGGCGCTGCTGTTCGGCTTCTCGCTCACGGCCATTGGCGCGACGGCGAAGCCCGTGGTCGTCCTCTTCGAGGCGCTCTCCAAGGCCTTCTTCCACATGATTGGCACGGTGATGAAGCTGGCGCCCATTGGCGCGGGCGCGTCCATGGCCTTCACCCTGGGCGCCTACGGCGTCACCAGCCTGGGCCCGCTGTTGCGCCTCATGGGGTGCTTCTACCTGGCGTGCGTGCTCTTCGTCGTCGTCGTGCTGGGGCTCGTCGCGCGGGTGACGGGCTTCTCCATCCTGAAGTTCCTGCGCTACATCCGCGCGGAGCTGTTCCTGGTGCTGGGCACGTCCTCGTCCGAGTCCGCGCTGGTGCCGCTGATGCAGAAGCTGGAGCGGCTGGGCTGCTCCAAGTCCGTGGTGGGGCTGGTGGTGCCCAGCGGCTACTCCTTCAACCTGGACGGCACCAACATCTACCTCACCATGGCGGCGCTGTTCGTGGCCCAGGCGCTCAACGTGGACCTGACGTTCACGCAGACGGCCACGCTGCTGGGCGTGGCGATGCTCACGTCCAAGGGAGCCTCCGGCGTGACGGGCGCGGGCTTCATCACCCTGGCCGCCACGCTGGCGGTGGTGCCGTCCGTGCCGGTGGCGGGGCTGGCGCTCATCCTGGGCATCGACCGGTTCATGAGCGAGGCGCGCGCCATCACCAACTTCATTGGCAACGGCGTGGCCAGCATCGTCGTGTCCCGCTGGGAGAACGAGCTGGACCGCGAGCGGCTGCGCGCGGAGCTCAACGGCGTGCCCGCACCCGAGGCCCCGCCCGCCGACGCCGGAACTCCGGCCTGATCAGGGGTGCGCCACCGCGTCGCGCACCGCCTCCTTCAGCACGTCCAGGTCCACCGGCTTGTCCAACAGCTGCCGGGCGCCCAGCCGCTGGGCCTCCGCGTGCGTCTCCTCGTCCGCGAAGGCGCTGAGCAGCAGCACCGGGCACGCGATGCCCTGTGCGCGCAGCCTCCCGAGCGCCTCCAGGCCGGTGCGCCCCGGCATGCGCACGTCGCTGACGATGACGTCCGGCGGGGCGAGCGTCCCGCCGTGGCCCTGCATCATCGCCACGTAGTCACCCAGCTCGAAGCCGTCCTCCACCTCCACCACCGTGTAGCCCGCGCGCGCCAGCGTGCGCACGAGCAGCGCGCGCATCGCGTCGTCGTCCTCGGCCACCAGGATGCGCGGGGCGTGCGTGGCTTCTTCTTGCGGAGGTGCGTTCATCATTCGGGTGCGGAGGAGCATGGCGCATGCCACGTGCCTTGAGAGACGTGGATCCGTCATGTCGCATGGGGTTCCGGGGCATCCTGCCCCCGCCGGGGCAATGTGCCCCAGGCATGCATGGACATCCTGCCCCGCGTTGGCAGCGCCTCACTCTGGGGCGCGCCTTGGCATGGCCGATGCTCTAGCTCCAGTCAGCCCCGCACCCCACACCCCACTTCACACCTCGCGGGCATGACACGGAGTCTCTCCATGAAGCGCGCTTCCGCCCTGGTCCTCGGCCTGTCCCTGTCCCTTGCCTCCATGGGCGCGTTCGCCGCCGCCCCCAAGCCCGCCAAGAGCGCGCCCGCCGCCCAGGCGAAGGCCGGCGCCAAGGCGAAGAAGGCGAAGCAGGGCACCTCCCAGAAGGCTCCCGCCGCTCCGGCCGAAGGCTCGAGCAGCAACTAGCCACACACTGTCGTGACGCAGCACCCGCGGTACCCGTAGCGTACCTCCCCGGTCCGTGTGTTCCTTCCCCCTCACGCACGAACCGGGGGTTGCCTCTTCCGTGAAGCTCGCTCGCAAATTCACCCTGGCCCTCGTGCTGCTCGCCGTCGCGGTGATGGCCGGCCTCCAGGCGTTCCAGGTCAACCGGGAGCTCGCCCGGTCGGAAATCGACACGCAGCACGACCACCGCCTGCTCGGCCACACGCTGGCTGGCTCCATTGGCAAGGCGTGGCAGCTGGCGGGCGAGGTTGAAGCGCTCACGCTCCTCAACCAGGCCAACCGCTTCCAGGAGCAGGTGCGGCTGCGCTGGGTGTGGCTGGACGGTGGACCGGGCTCCGGCTTCGCGCCGGCGCTGCCCCCGGCCCTGCTGCTCAGCCTGCGCGCGGGCAACGACGGCTGGCTGATGGACAACACCATCAGCCCGGGCGTGCTGCGCTCGTACACGCCGGTGTTCCTGGGCCGGCGCATGGGCGCCATTGAAATCACCGAGTCCATGTCCGAGCAGGAGATGCACGTGCGCACCACCGTGGTGGGCACCTTCATCGCCACGGCGGCGCTCTCCGTGTTCTTCCTCCTGGCCGCCATGGCCATGGGCCGCAAGCTGGTGGGCCAGCCCGTGGAGCAGCTGGTGCATCTGGCCGGACGCATTGGCGAGGGCGACCTCACCGCGCGCGTGCCCCTCAGGCGCGAGCGCGGCGACGAACTGACGACGCTGGCGGTGGCCATGAACCGGATGGGTGAGCAGCTGGAGGAGACGCGGGCGCGACTGGCCGTGGAGACGGCGGCGCGACTGCGCACGGTGGAGCACCTGCGCCACGCGGATCGCCTCACCACCGTGGGCAAGCTCGCGTCCGGCGTGGCGCACGAACTGGGCACGCCGCTCAACGTCGTCATGGGCCGCGCGAAGATGGTCTCCTCCGGCGAGGCGGAGGGCGACGAGGTGAACGAGTGCGCCCGCATCATCTTCCAGCAGGCCCAGCACATGACCGCCATCATCCGGCAGCTCTTGGACTTCGCCCGGCGCCGCACGCCGTCCCGCGCGCCGGAGGACTTGTCCCTGCTGGCGGAGCGCACGCTGTCGCTGCTCAAGCCCATGGCCACCAAGCGGGGCGTGATGCTGTCCCAGGAGGTGCCCCCGGGCTTCACCGTGGAGGTGGACGCGGGACAGTTCCAGCAGGTGCTCACCAACCTGGTGATGAATGGCCTCCACGCGATGAACCAGCCCGGCACCCTGCGCGTGCGCTCGCAGGTGCTGCGCGCCACGCCGCCCGCGGACGTCGGTGGCCCGGAGCAGGACTGGGTGCGGCTGGACGTGGAGGACGAGGGCTCGGGCATCCCCGCGGACGTGCTGCCCCACGTCTTCGAGCCCTTCTTCACCACCAAGGACGTGGGCGAGGGAACGGGGCTCGGGTTGTCCGTCTCCTATGGGATGGTGCGCGACCACGGCGGCTGGATTGACGTGAAAAGCGAGCCGGGCCGTGGGAGTTGTTTCTCCATCTACCTGCCGCCAGGGAAGGACGCATGCCAGGCCGCATCCTGATTGTCGAAGACGAGCGCGAGATGCGCGCCATGGTGGAGAAGGGTCTCCAGCGCCGGGGCTTCCAGCCCGTGGCCGTGGCCGCCGCGGACGAGGCCCTCCAGAAGCTTGCCGCCGAGGACTTCGACACCGTCCTCACCGACCTGCGCATGCCGGGCATGGACGGCCTGGCGCTGTGCGAGCGCATCGTGCTCAACCGGCCGGACATCCCCGTGGTCGTGGTCACCGCCTTCGGCAGCCTGGAGACGGCCGTGGCCGCCATCCGCGCGGGCGCCTACGACTTCATCACCAAGCCCATCGACCTGGACGCGCTGGTGCTGGTGCTGGAGCGCGCCGTGCAGCACCGCGCCCTGCGCGCGGAGGTGCGCCGGCTGCGTCAGGCCCTGGACCAGCGCCAGGACGACGGCGCGCTCGTGGGGGAGAGCCCCGCGCTCAAGCAGGCGTACGCGCTCATCGACCGGGTGGCGGACGTGGACGCCACGGTGCTGATTACGGGGGAGAGCGGCACGGGCAAGGAGGTGGCCGCGCGCGCCCTCCACGCGCGGGGCCGGCGCAAGGAGGGGCCCTTCGTGGCCATCAACTGCGCGGCCATGCCGGAGCAGCTGCTGGAGAGCGAGCTGTTCGGCCACGCGAAGGGCGCCTTCACCGACGCGAAGGCGTCACGCACGGGCCTGTTCGTGAAGGCCCATGGCGGCACGCTGTTCCTGGATGAAGTGGGCGAGCTGCCCATGACGCTCCAGCCGAAGCTCCTGCGCGCCTTGCAGGAGCGCGTGGTGCGCCCGGTGGGCGGGGACACGGAGACGCCCTTCGACGCGCGCATCGTCGCGGCGACCAACCGCGACCTGGAGCTGGCGGTGGAGGAGAACCGCTTCCGCGAGGACCTCTACTACCGGCTCAACGTCATTGGCCTGGAGCTGCCCCCGCTGCGCGCGCGCGGCAACGACGTGCTGCTGCTGTCACAGCGCTTCGTGGAGCAGTTCGCGTCCCGCACGGGCAAGAAGGTGGTGGGCCTGTCCCCCGCGGCGGCGCAGCGCCTGCTGGCCTACGGGTGGCCGGGCAACGTGCGCGAGCTGCAGAACTGCATCGAGCGCGCCGTGGCGCTCACGTCCTTCGAACAGCTCACGGTGGATGACCTGCCGGAGCGCATCCGCAACTACAGCACGCCGCGCGTGGTGCCGGAGAACACGGACCCGTCGGAGCTGGTGACGCTGGAGGAGCTGGAGCGCCGCTACATCCACCGCGTGCTGGAGGCGGTGGGCGGCAGCCGCACGCTCGCCGCGCGCATCCTGGGCGTGGACCGCAAGACGCTCTACCGCAAGCTGGAGCGCGGCGACACCGAAGCCCGGGAGGCCCGCGAGGTGAAGAAGCCTTGAGACAGGGAGGCACAGGACCCGCCACCCCCGGGTGGCGCCCGCCCCGTTTTCCCATCCCCTGGGAGATCCGGGACCATCCGCTCCGGCCACAACCCTCCACCATGGGCGCAAGTCACTGTCATCCCTCGGGGCGGGCCCCCGCTTTGCCTCGCGCGGGGTATGGTTCCGGGAGGATGCGTTCCGTTCCCGTCCAGAGCCGTGTCTTCTGTCGCGTGGTGGACCTCGCGCGCAAAGCAGGCGACAGGAATGTCACGGACCCGTTTCCTCCTGGAGGTTCCTGCCTACCCTCGGAAATCCACGAGTCCTTGTTTCGCGTAAACAGGCGGTCAGGACGCCCGCCGCTGTCCTGCTTCCGTGCTCCTGCATTGAAGCCGGGCACGCTCCGCGGCACCGCTGTGTTTCCCACCTGAAGGAACCCGCTCCCCCGTACCCCACGACCCACCGATGGCCCAAGCTCCTGCCCGCCCGCGTTCCCGTCCTTCCGCCCCGTCCCCGACGGAGGCCTCTGGCCCGGGTCTGCAAGCGCTGCTGGAGGCGCTGCCAGAGGCCTTCCTCGGCGTGGACGCGGGCTGGCGCATCACCTGGCTGAGCCGGCGCATGCGCGAGCTGCTGGGGCCCCGCGTCCAGCCGGGCGATGACCTGCGCAAGAAGGTGGCGGACGTGCTGGGCCTGGGCAAGCACCTGCGCCTGGACGCGCCCGCCAGCGAGCAGCCCTCCGCCGCGCCCTACGAGCACCGCTGGCACGAGGGCGGCTTCTGCTTCGAGGTGAGCACCCGCCCCGTGGACGGCGGCCTGCTGGTGCACTGCCGCGACATCACCCGCGAGTTCCAGGCCCGCCACGAGCTGCAGCGCGTGGGTCAGCTCTTCCAGGCGGTGATGGAGGGCACCACCGACGCCATCTACATCAAGGACATGGAGGGCACGTACCAGGTCATCAACTCCGCGGGCGCGCGTGCCGTGGGCCGCACCGTGGCCGAGGTGCGCGGCCGCACCGACGCGGAGCTCTTCCCGGCCGACGAGGCCCGGGTCAACCTGAAGCACGACCGGGACGTGCTCAAGGCGGGCCATCCGCTCACCTACGAGGACACGCAGCGCGACCCCGACGGGGACATGCGCGTGTGGATGTCCACCAAGGGCCCGCTGCGCGACCCGGAAGGCAACGTGTTCGGCCTGTTCGGCATCAGCCGCGACATCACCCAACGCAAGTGGGCGGAAGACGAGGTGCGCCGGCACGCCGAGTTCCAGGAACACCTGATGGGCATCATCAGCCACGACATCCGCAGCCCGCTCGGCGCCATCATGAACTGGTCGCGCGTGCTCGCGGCCGGCGGGCCCGCGGAGGAGACGGCGCGCACCAGCCAGCGCATCGCCACCGCGGCGGTCCGCATCGAACGGCTGACGCGCCTCCTGCTGGACTTCACCCGCGCCCGGCTGGTGGGCGGCGTGGTCATCGAGCCGCGCGGTTCGGATACGCAGGAGCTGCTGGCCAAGGTGGCGCACGAGTTCCGCGTGGCCTTCCCGAAGCGCGACATCGTCGTGGAGCACAAGGGCAACACGCAGGGGCACTGGGACCCGGACCGCCTGGCGCAGGTGGTGTCCAACCTGGTGGAGAACGCCCTCAAGTACGGCCCGGCGGACGCGCCCGTGAGCCTGGCCACGCGCGGCCTGCGCAACAAGGTGGTGGTGACGGTCCACAACCAGGGCCGCCCCATTCCGGAAGCCACCCTGCCCCACCTCTTCGAGCCCTTCCGCCAGGGCCCGCAGCAGACGCGCACGTTGAAGATGAGCTACGGCCTGGGGCTCTACATCGTGCGCGAAATCGTGCACGCCCACGGCGGCACCATCGAGGTCACCTCCAGCGAGGCGGACGGCACCACCTTCACCGTCACGCTCCCGCGCCGCGCGCCGCCCCGGAAGGGCCCGCCGCCCGAGCCGCCTTCGCCGCCCTCGCACCGCGACTGAAAGCCGCGCGGCCCCGTGGCCGTCAGACGAAGCGCGAGAGGAGGGGCACCAGGTCGTCCAGCGGCGCGCTGCCGTTGGACAGGCCCGCCTCGTCCACCGCGCGCGGCATGCCGTACACCACGCAGGAGGACTCCGCCTCCGTGAGCACCACGCCGCCCGCGGCGCGCAGGGCCCGCGCGCCCTGGAGCCCGTCCTCGCCCATGCCGGTGAGCACCAGCCCCAGCGCGTCCCGCCCCCAGACCTCCGCCACGCTCTGGAAGAGCACGTCCACGGAAGGATGGTGCGGGGTGCCCAGCGGATGGCGGTCCAGGCGCACCAGGTTGAGCGCCCCGTGCCGCGCCACCTTCAGGTGGTGGCCCGCGCGCGCCAGCACCGCGCGGCCCGGCACCAGCTCCATGCCGTCGCTGGCCTCCACCACCTCCAGCGCGCTCTGCGAGTCCAGCCGCTTCGCCACGGCCTCCGTGTAGCCAGCGGGGATGTGCAGCGCGAGCACCACCGGCGCCGGAAAGTCCCGGGGCAGCGCGGACAACAGCCGCGTCAGCGCCTGCGGCCCGCCCGTGGACGTGCCCACCGCGAGCAGCTTCGTCGACGTCGCGGGCAGGGGCTTCGGGGGCGGGGCGTCCGCGGCCTCCGCCAGCTCCTGCTGGTAGCGCGGCACCGCGCGCCCCGCGATGCGCACCTTCTCCACCAGCTCCGCGCTCATTTCGTAGAGCCGGTCCGTGGCGAGCGCCGTGGGCTTGTGCACCAGGTCCACCGCGCCCGCCTGGAGCGCGGCCACCGCCAGGTCGCTGTCCGTGCCCGCGCTGCTCACCACCACCACGCGCGGCGCGTCCGGCATGCCGGACAGGGCGCGCAGGAAGCCCGTGCCGTCCAGCGACGGCATCACCAGGTCCAGGGTGATGACGTCCGGCTTGAGCTCCGCCACCCGCTCCAGCGCATCCAGGCCGTCACGCGCGGTGCCCACCACCTCCAGCCCCTCCGCGTCCGACAGCACCTTGCGCAGCACCTTGCGCGCGAACGCCGAGTCGTCCACCACCAGCACGCGCAACGTCATGGGTCCGCCTTGCTGTAGAAGAACGCGCCACGGCGCTCCTCGCAGCGCAGCGCCGTGCCGAAGCGCATCAGGGACTCGGAGGTGCCCACCACCAGGTGCCCGCCGGGCCGCAGCGCCCCGGTGAGGCCGTCCACCACGCGGCGCGCGGTGTCGTCCTGGAAGTAGATGAGCACGTTGCGGCAGAGGACGGCGTCGCAGCTGCCCGGCTCCGGGTAGCCCGCGGTGTCCACCAGGTTGAGCTGGCGCCACTCCACCCGGGCCATCAGGTCCGGCCGCACGCGGGGACGGCCGTCCACCATGTCCAGCCAGCGGCCCATCACGCCCGGGGGCAGCGCGCGCAGGCAGCGCAGGTTGTGCTCCCCCGACTTCGCGCGCTCCAGCGCCTTGGAGCTCAGGTCCGTGGCCAGGATGGACACGTCATTCAGCACGCCGCGCGAGTCCAGCAGCATGGCCAGCGTGAGGGGCTCTTCACCGGTGGAGCACGCCGCGCACCACACGCGGGGCTTCCTGCCCGCGCGCACCTCCGGCACCAGCAGCTCGTCCACCAGCACCTCCAGCGCCTGGGGCTCGCGGAAGAAGTACGTCTCGTGGACGAGCAGCGCCTCCACCAGCGAGTCCAGCGTCTCCGGCCCCTTCGGGTCGTAGCGGAGGTAGTAGTAGTAATCGAGCAGCGAGTCGAACCCGGCCTCCAGCGCCCGGGTGGACAGCTTCTCCGCCAGCAGGTCCCGGTCCTCGGGCCCATAGTGCAGGCCCGAGCGCTGCTCGATGAGCATGGAGAGGATGGCCAGGACCTGCGGGGACAGCGGCAGCGTGCTCATGGGCCGTGGGTTCTCTAGCGGCCCAGGGCCAACAGGCAGGCACGGCGCACTTCGGGGTCTTCGTCGCGGTGGGCCGCCTTGTCCAGCGCCTCGCGCGCCTCCACCGTGCCCAGCGCCGCCACCGCGGGCGCGGTGGCCCGGCGGCCCGCGGGGCTCGCGCTGACGAGCGACTGCATCAGCGCAGCCCTCGCGTCCGCCCGGCGCATGCGCGCCAGCGCCGCCACCAGCAGGGGCGCCGTCGCGTCGTCCGCGGCCTCCAGCGCCGCCATCAGCCCGGGCAGGCGCCCCTCCACGGGCAGCGCCAGCGCGGACACCACCTGCTCGCGCAGCATCACGTCGCCCAGGAGCGACACCAGCTGCTGGGTCGCGTGCGAGCCCGTGCGCGTGGCGAGGAAGCCCACCGCCGCGCTGCGCACGCTGTCATCCCGGTCCCCGGCGGCGCGCAGGAGCGCGGGCAGCGTCTCCGGCGCGTCGTACTCCGCCACGGCGGACAGGGCCACCAGCCGCGTGGCCGGGTCCTCCGAGTGCACCGCCTCCAGCAGCACCGGCAGCGCGTCCGGCCGCCGGGCCACGCCCAGCCCCAGCAGGGCCGCGCGGCGCACGTCCGCGTCCGAGGACGAGGCCGCCCGGCGCAGCGCCGCCATGGCGCTCTCCGTGTGCATGTGCGCCAGCGCGTCCACCACCGCCACGCGCACCTGGCCCGCGTCGTCGTTGGCCAGCGCGACGATGGCGTCCGCGGCGGCCTCCTCGTTGAGCTTCCCCAGCGACTGGCACGCGTAGTAGCGCACCCACGGGTCGCGGTCGTTCAGGCCGCCCAGCAGCGTGGAGGTGATGCGCGCCTGCTTGTCCGTCTGGCCCAGCGCGCGCATGGCGGTGGCGCGCGTGCGCTCCGACTCATGGTTCGCGGCGGCCAGCAGCGCGTCCACCGCGCGCGGGTCGTCGATGAAGGGCAGGCCGTAGATGGCCGCGTCGCGCAGCCGCTCGTCCGGGTCCCGCATGGCCAGGAGCAGCGCGTCCAGGCCGCGCGGGTAGCCGAAGTACGCCACGATGCGCAGCGCCGCCCGCCGCTGGCGCGCGTCCGTGGAGCGCGCGGCCTCCAGCGCCAGGTTCTCCGTCGTCTCGCTGCCCAGCGACTGGATGGCGCCCACCACCGCCTGCGACACGCGCGGGTCTTCATCCGCCAGCCGCGCGAACAGGGCCGGCACCGCGGACGTGTCGCCAATGCGCGACAGCGTCTCCGCCGCCAGCGCGCGCACCGTCGCGTCCCGGTCCTCCAGGCACAACAGCACGTCCGGCACCGCCGCGGAGCGCTTGCCCACCAGCGGCAACAGCACCCGCCTGCGCGAGCTGTCACCCTCGCGCAGCGCCTGCAGGATTTGCGAGTCCGCCTCCGCGCCCAGCTCGCCCAGGGCCGCCGCGGCCGCGCGCGACACGCCCAGGTCCTGCGAGTCCAGGAGCTTCAGGAGCCCCGTGGCCGCGTCCGCGCCGCCCACCCAGCCCAACAGGCGCGCCACCGCGGTCTTCTCCCCCGCGTCCGCGCCCGCGATGACCTGGGCCAGCCGGCGTCCGGTGGGGTGCGGCTCCGACGAGGTGGAGCGCAGCACCGACGGCACCGTGCGCGCGCCGCCGAAGCGCTGCACCTGCGCGTCATGGATTTCGACCAGCGCCACCGCCGCCACGCGCACCACCGCGTCGTTGCCGCGCTGGAGCAGTCCCACCAGCGCGGGCACCGCGGCCTCCTGGCCGGTGCGGCCCAGCGCGCGCGCCGCCTCCAGGACGTAGAAGGGGTCGGACAACAGCGCCATCAGCGCCGGCACGACGGTGGGGTCGCCCGAGCGGCCCAGCACGTCGATGGCGGGGAAGATGCGGAAGAAGTTGCCGCTTCCCAGCGAGGACAGGAGCGCATCCACCGCCGCGCCGCCGCCCACGCGGCCCAGCGCCTCGATGGCGGCCACCGCCACGTTGTCGTCCGGGTGGACGATGAGCCGCGACAACAGCGGCACGGACCTCCGGCTGCGGCGGCGTCCCAGCACCTGGGCCGCGTCACAGACGATGGCCGGGTTGGGGTCGTCCCCCAGCAGCTCCACCGGGCCCTCCACCTCGCCCGTGGCGGCCACCAGCGCGTCCACCGCCGCGGCGATGCGCGCCTCGTTGTCCCGGCGGTGGCGCAGCACCTCGCACAGGGGCTCCACGGCGGCAGTGCCCAGGCGCGCCAGCGCGGACACCACGGCGCGGCGCACCGCCCACGACGGCGCGTCCAGCCCGCTCACCAGCACCGGCAGGCTCGCCGGACCCCGGCGCGCCAGCTGATCCACCTCTTCCACCCGGGCGCGGTCCTCCGCGGATAGCGACAAAGGGTGTTGCTTCGCGGTCGTGCTGCTCACGTGGCCTGCTCCCGTGTGTTCCGGGGCGTCCCCGGCTCCGTGGCGCCCAACAGGCCGCTCAGGTGACTCAAGCCCTCCACCTGCTCTCCGTGCAGCCGCGACAGCTGTCCCAGCCGGCCCGCCACCTCCTTCACCTCCTGGGCGGTGACGGCCATGGCGCGCGCCTGCTCCGCCGTGGTGCCGGCGATCTCCTTCGCGCGGGTGCGCATGTCCTCCACCGACCGGCCCAGCTGTTCACTCATCGTGGCCTGGTCCAGGGCGGCCTTCGCCACCGCCGCCACGCCCGTGGCCTGCTTCGCGGCGGACACGGTGAGCAGGGACAGGGCGTCCGTCTGCTCATCCAGCGCGCGCGCGGTGGTCTTCGCCACCCGGCGCACCTCCTCCGCGCCGCGCACCAGCGACGTGAGCGCCTGGGCCTGCTCGTCCGTGGCGCGCGTGACCTCCTTGGCCAGGGTGGCCACCTGACGGCTGGCGAGCTCGCCCTGCTTGAGCGCGCGGGCCTGCTCCGACATGGCGCGCGTGGACTGGGCCACCTCCTTGCGCGTGGCCTCCATGGCCTTCGTCACCTCTTGCGCGGCCTTGGCCTGCTCCGAGATGCCGGTGAGCGTGCGCTGCGTGGAGGCCGCCACCTCCTGCGCGGTCGCCCCCAGCACCCCCACCTGCTGGCCCTGCGCCATCACCGCGGCGCTCACGCCCTGCACCAGCTGGCGCATCTGCGCGGTGCCGCGGGCCAGGTCCGTGGCGGCCTGGGCCTGCTCCTGCATCGCGCGCGACACCTTCTCCGCCACCTCCGACAGCTGGTTGTTGGAGCGCACCGCGTCTCGCAGCGCCTTGGCCTGGTCCTGGGTGGCCTGGGTGGTCTGCCGCGCCATGCGCCGCATCTCCGTGCCGCCCTGGGTCAGCGCCTGCGCGGCCTGCGCCTGCTCCACCGCGGACGCGGCGATGAGCCGCCCCTGCTCGCTCACCTTCGCCGTGGCCTGCACCAGCGCCTGCACCGCCTGCACCTGCTCCGCCGACGCGCGCGACGCCTCACGCACGTTCGTGCCCAGTTCGTCCACGCCCTTGAGGATGGTGCCCAGCGCGCGCTCCGCGTCTCCCGCCAGCGCCGCGCCTTCGTCCGCCGCGCGCACGCCCTCGCCGGTGGCCACCGCCGCCTCGCGCGCCGTCGTCTGGAGGCCCCGGACAATCTTCGCCACGTCGCTGCTGGCCGCCGCCGCGCGGTCCGCCAGGGCGCGGATCTCCTCCGCCACCACCGCGAAGCCGCGGCCGTGCTCGCCCGCGCGCGCCGCCTCGATGCTGGCGTTGAGCGACAGGAGGTTGGTGCGGTCCGCGATGAGGTTGATGGTCTGCACGATGTCGCCAATCTCCTCGGCGCGCCGGCCCATCTCCTTCATCACCCCGGACGACTCCACGATGGACTGGCGGATGCGACCGAAGCCCGCGATGGAGCGCGCCACGGTGGCGCCGCCCTCGCGCGCGCTCGTGCCCACGCGCTCCGCGGCCAGCCGCGCCTCCTCCGTCAGCTGCGCCGCGCGGCGCGTGGAGGACTCCAGCTGCGAGGACGCGGTGGCGCTGGTGGACGCCTGGGTGTTGATGCTCTCCGCCGCGCGGGCCACCGCCTGGGCGGAGCGCGACAGCTCCTCGATGGTGGCCGCGTTGGCGTCCACCACGGCGGCGTTCTTCTCCGCGGTGGCGGCCACCTCCTCCACGCTGGCGGCCACCTCCTGCACGGTGGACGCGGTGGTGACGGCGCTCGCCTCCAGGGTGCGCGTGTGCTCGGCCACGCCGCGCACGCTGCGGGCCACCTGCTCCGTGGCGGCGGCCGCGTCCTCCACGCTGGAGGACATGGTGGCCGCGTCGCGCACCACGTCCTGGAGCGTCTTGCCCAGGGACACCACGGCGCCGGACACCTGGCCCATGCGCTCGCCCACGCCCTGCGCGTCCGCGGCCAGCCGGGTGATGCCCTTGGACATCTCTTCAATGGTGGCGGCGACCTCCTCCGTGGTGGCGGCGCTGGTCTGGTTGCGCGACACCAGGTCCTCCACCGTGGCGGTCATCTCCTGCATGCTCGCCAGCAGCTCTTCACTGGAGGCGGCCAGGTCCTCCGCGTTGGCGCTCACGCCCTTCACCGAGCGCGCCACCTCCTCCAGCGTGGAGGCCGTCACGTCCGCGTTGGAGGCGAGCGAGCCCGCGTCCTTGCGCACGCCGGACACCGACGCCGTGACCTCCTGGATGGTGGCCGCGTTGGTCTCCGCCTCCTGCTGCACGCCCTTCGCCGACTCGCCCACGGACAACTGGCTGCGCACCAGCGCCTGCACCGCGATGCCCGTCTGCTCCACCTGCGTGGCCACGGACTCGATGGCGATCCGCACCTGCTCGCCCGCCGCCGCCTGGTCGTTGCCCGCGGACGCGAGCCGCGCCGCCAGCTGCTCGGTGGACTTCACCAGCCCCACGCCTTCCGCCACCTGGAGCGAGGCGCGCTCCGCCAGCGCGCGAGCGTCCTCCAGCTTGCGCACGCTGTTACCGTTGTCCGTCGACATCCGCCGCCTCCTCCCCCACCACCCGGGGGAAATCGATGAGCATCACCAGCCGCGGGCCCACCTGCGCCACGGCCTTCACGAACCCCTTCGCGCCCTCCACCACCATGGGTGGGGGCGGCTGGATGGTGCGGGGGTCCAGCTTCAACACCTCGCGGGCGCTGTCCACGAGCAGTCCCACGGTGCGCTCGCCCAGCTGCCCCACCACCACCCGTGAATCCAGGGACTGCGTCCCCGCCGGCAGCCCGAAGCGGACGCGCGCGTCCACCACCGGGATGACCCGGCCGCGCACCTGCACCAGGCCCGCCACGTGAGAGGGCGCCCCGGGCACCGGCGTCGCGCCGGTGAAGGACTCCATCTGCACCACGTCCGCCGCGGGCATCGCGTATTCCGTCCCGTCCACCTTGAACAGCACGTGCAGCACGTTCATGACACCCACTCCCCTGCCCTGGACGCACGCTTGCGGCGGCCCACGCGCGCCGCGCCCAGCGCGCCCAGGTCCAGCACCAGCGTGGGCTGTCCGTCACCCAGGTCCGTGGCGCCCGCCACGCCGGGCACGCGCACGAGCGGATCCTCCAGCGGCCGCAACACGATCTCCTGCTGTCCCACCAGCCGGTCCACCGCGAAGGCCACCGGCTCCCCGCGCTGGCGCACGATGAGCGCCTTGGCGCCCTGGCCCGCCTCGCTGGCGCTCACGGGCATGTCCAACAGCCGCGCCAGCGACACCAGCGGCACCGCCGCGCCCCGGCGCTCCACCAGGCCCAGGCCATCCGCGCCCGCGGGGCGCACCACGCCGGTGACATCGATGAGCTCCTCCACGGTGCCCACCGAGACGGCGTACCGGCGGCCCGCGCATTCAAAGACGATGGCGTCCATCAGCGTCACCGTCAGGGGGACGCACACGGTGAAGGTGGTGCCCACGCCCTTGCGCGTGTCCATGCGCAATTCGCCGCCCAGCTGCTCCACGACGATGCGGCGCACGATGTCCATGCCCATGCCCCGGCCGCTGGTGCGCGTGGCCTCCTGCCGCGTGGACAGGCCGGGCCGGCACAACAGGTCCAGCAGCGCGTCCGCGGAGTCCGGCACGGGGGCGTTCGCCGCCTTCGCCACCGCCTTCGCGTCCACGCCGCGCCCGTCGTCGCGCAGGGTGAGCTCCAGCTGGCCGTTGGCGCTGGCGTGGCAGGTCAGGCGCACCAGCCCTTCGGCGGGCTTGCTCGCGGCCTGGCGCTCCTCGGGGGACTCCAGCGCGTGGTCCACGGCGTTGCGCACCAGGTGCACCAGCGCGGGCAACAGCCGGTCCGCCACCGCCTTGTCCAGCTCCGCGTCACCCACGTCCAGCTCCAGCCGCACCGCCTTGCCCGTGGCCCGGCGCAGGCCGCGCACCAGCAGGGGCAGCCGCTCCAGCACGTCGCCCACGCGCACCATGCGCAGCCGCAGGATGGCCGAGCGCAGGTCGCGCAGCTGCCGGCCGTTCTCCTGGAGGATGGCGGTGATTTCCCGCGTGGGCGCGCCCGCCTGGGTGAGCGCCGCCACCGCGCGCATCAGCCGCGAGCGGTTGACCACGAGCGACGCCAGCCACTCCATGGCCTCGTCCAGCCGGGACACCTCCACGCGCAGGAGGCCACCGCCCCGGCGCACCTCCGGCTCCTCCAGCTCCTCCTCGAGGACGGCGGCACCGGGCAGGCCCTCCACGCCTTCCGGGACCCCGTCCCCGTCCTCGGGCGGCGCTTCCGCGGGCGCGGGCGCCTCCAGCGAGCGCACCGTGGCGGGAGGTCCGCCCACGGTGTCCAGCAGCACGCCGTCCTCCGCGCGGGTGATGAGCAGCAGCGCGAACGCGAGCGACGCGCCCCCCGCGGCGGCGCCGGACAGGGGCAGCACCTTCACGATGTCCGCGAGCTTCGCCACGCGCTCGCGCACGGTGTTGATGTTGAGCCCCTTCGCGGCGCGCTCCGACGACGGCACGAAGTCCAGCCGCAGCGCGCGCTGGCCTCCGGCGAGCCCGCCCTCCAGCTGCTCGCGCTCGGACGGGGCCAGGCGGGAGGCGAACGAGGCCTCCGCGTCCAGCTTCACGGGCCGGGCCCGCTTGGGGACCGCGTCCCGCACCTGCGGCCCCAGCGCCTCCAGCCGCTCCAGCAGGTTCGCGGGCGCGGGCGACGCCGTCTTTCCGGCGCCCAGCTGCCGCACGCGCAGCTCGATGGCGCGCAGGCCCTCCACCAGCGGCTCCACGCTGGACTCGGGCAGCCGGCCGCCGGCTTGATCCGCCAGCCGCAGCGACGCCTCCATCCAGTGCGCCAGGGAGACGACGGGCTCCACGTCCACCATGGCGGACAGGCCCTTGAGCGTATGCAGCGCGCGGAACAGCTCACGCACCGCGCGGGGCTGGGCCTGCCCCTTGCGTACGGCCTCCTCCACCGCGAGCAGGTCCTTCTGCGCGGAGGCGAGCAACTCATCCGCCTCCGCCAGGTAGGCGGGGAGGAACTCCGCGAACTCCCCGGTTCCGGTCACCCGCGCGGCGCCTCGGCCGGGGTTTTCTCCAGAAGGGTCCGGGCGGCGCTTTGGATGGAGTCCGGCGTGAAGGGCTTGGTCATGAAGCGGTCCGCGCCGGCCTGCAGCGCGCGCTCGCGAGACGCCTCGTCGCCGCGCGTGGTGACGATGATGATGGGCAGGTTGCGCAGGTGGTCCTGTCCGCGCACGAACTCCACCACCTCGATGCCGCCGATGTCCGGCATGTTGAGGTCCAGGACGAGCAGGTCGTACGGCTTGAGCGACAGCTGCTCGATGGCCTCCAAACCGCTGGACGCCTGGGTGAAATGGCTTTCCGGATAGGGCCGCAGGCAGGCGACCACCATGTCGCGCATCACCTTGCTGTCATCGACGACGAGTACCTCGGGCATGGCGTCCTCTGGAAACGACCGGCCAAGCTAGATCGATTCCGACCCGCTGAAAGAAATGAGTCATCCGGCGCGCGTTGAACGTTGGTTTGTCCACGCCCGCCTTGGACGATGTGCCACGGCGGGCGACGAAGCGCCACGGCTGCCCGCACATCCGGCACCCTGCGCACCGTTGTTTTCCGCCCTGGGGACCGAATTCCATCCATGCGCCCGCCTCCTCCCACCGACGCCTTCTTCCCCCGACCGCCGGGCCCGCCTCCGCTCCCCCTGGAAAACGCACCATGCGTCTGGGTGGTGGACGACAGCGCCAGCGAGGCGCGTTTCATCAAGGCCGCGCTGGGAACGGGCTTCCAGGTGGAGACGTTCCCGGACGGCGCCGCGATGCTCGAAAGGCTACACGCCGGGCGAGCACCGGACGTCGTGGTGTTGGATTGGGAGATGCCGGGAATGTCCGGCCCGGAGGTCTGTCAGTTCCTGCGCGGCCAGCGGGAGACCCAGGCCCTGCCGGTGCTGCTGCTCACCTCGCACGGCCGGCCGGAGGACCTGGTGCAGGGCCTGCGCGCGGGCGCCAACGACTACGTGGCCAAGCCCTTCCGCACGGAGGAGGTGCGCGCGCGGGTGGACGCGCTCGCGCGCACCAAGCGGCTGGTGGACGACGTGCGGCGCACCAGCGAGGAGAAGGCGGAGGTGTTCGCGCAGCTGGACGCGCTGCTCACGTCCTCGCCCGTGGGGCTGTCGCTCCTGGACCGGGACCTGCGCTTCGTGCGCGTCAACGCGCGCATGGCGAAGCTGGACGGGCTGTCCGTGGACGCGTACCCGGGCCGGACGCTGGCGGAGGTCCTGCCCCGCTTCGCCGCGCGGCTGGAGCCGCTCCTCCGCCGCGTCATGGAGACGGGCGAGCCCGTGGAGGAGCTGGGCTTCACGCTGGAGCACCCGGACGCGCCCCACGGCGAGCTGTACGTGATGGCCAGCTACCACCCGGTGCGCACCGCCCGGGGTGAGGTGGTGGGCGTGGGCGCCGTGATGGTGGACGTCACCCGGCTCAAGCAGGCGGAAGCCGAGCTGCGCGCGTCCGCGGAGTTCCGCGAGCGCTTCCTGGGCATCGTGGGCCACGACCTGCGAAACCCGCTCAACTCCATCCGCATGGGCGCCAGCTTCCTCGTCGCCAGCGACCAGCTGCCCCCGCCGCTGGTGCGCACCGCCAGCCGCATCATCAACAGCACGGACCGGATGACGCGGATGATCACCGAGCTTCTGGACTTCACCCGCAGCCGGCTGGGCGGCGGCATCCCGCTCAACCCGGGCGCCACGGACCTGGGGCAGGTGGCGCGCCAGGTGGTGGAGGAGCTGGAGCTGGTGCACCCCCACCGCACCGTGAAGGTGACGTCCACCGGCCCCCTCACGGGGAACTGGGACGCGGACCGGCTGGCGCAGGTGCTGAGCAACCTGGTGGGCAACGCGCTCCAGTACAGCCCGGCGGACGCCACCGTGGAGCTGACGGTCGTGGGCGAGCCAGAGCAGGTCATCGCGCGGGTGAGCAACCCGGGAGAGGCCATTGCTCCAGAGGAGCTGGAGACCCTGTTCCATCCCTTCCAGCGCGCGCGCACAGGCGCGCACGTTCCGTCGGGCCTGGGCCTGGGCCTCTTCATCTCCGACCAGATTGCCCGGGGCCACCGGGGCACGCTCACCGTGACCTCGGACGCGAAAGCCACGGTCTTCACCCTGACGCTGCCGCGCGGGGGTGCATGAGTGACGGCGGACGCACGGCGCCCCGCTCCCGTGCCTCCCGGCCGGCCAGGCCCACGAGCCCCCTGGAATCACCGGGGTCCGTGCCCTACGGTGCACACGTGTCCACTTCGCAACACCGCACCACCCTGCTCCTCGTCGAGAACAACGAAGACGTCCGCGAGGCGCTGCGCGAAATCCTGGAGTCGGAGGGCTACCGCGTCCTCACGGCGGCGAACGGCCAGGTCGCGCTGAACCTGCTGGCGGAGCAGGAGCGGATGCCTGCCCTCGTCCTGCTGGACCTGGTGATGCCGGTGATGGACGGCCACGCCTTCATCGAACACCTGCGCGGCACGGGTGCGCTCGCGCTCACGCAGGTGCTGGTACTGACGGCGCACCCCACCCTGCCCCTGCCGCAAGGCGTGGCCGGACGGCTGGGCAAGCCGGTGAAGCTGGAGGCGCTGCTGGACGCCATCGCGGTGCACACCGCGTCAGCGTGAAGCCGGGAGCTCAGGCGGCGGCGGGACAGTGCCGCGCCACCATGGCCAGGAGCTCCGCGATGTCCACGGGCTTGCGCAAGAGGCCCACCGTGCCCGGCGGGGCCTTGGCGGAGAAGTGGGCGGTGAGCATCAGCACGGGCAGCTCGCGGTAGCGCGCGTCCTCCCGCAGCCGGTGGAGGAACTCGTGGCCATCCATCACCGGCATCATCAGGTCCAGCAGCACCAGGCACGGCTGCTCGTTGGCGGCGAGGACCTCCAGCGCGACCTGGCCGTTGGCGGCCTGGAGCACCGTGTAGTCCTCCATCTCCAGCAGCTCCGCCACCACCTCGCGCAGGTCCGGTTCGTCGTCAACGATGAGGATGATGGAACGCGAGGGGGTGCTGCTCACGGACGGCAGCCTACGCAGGTATTGCTACGAGCGCCAAGGAAGTCGTGCCCTCCTGCCCGTCATGGCGCCCGGTGATTTCACGCGGGGCGGGCCCCTGCCCGTCCGCCTGTTGGGAATCGCGAGGGAAACCAGGCGGGTCGGTTGCACCTGAGGGCCCGAGCCCCTACCCCCTTCAGTACGGCCCCATGAACCTCGTCGCGGACTTCATCGAAGCGAACCTGGACGTCCTGGTGCGGCGCTTCGCGGAAGCGACGCGAGGACTGGAGAGCACGCAGGGGCTGAAGCCGTCGGAGCTCATCTCCACGCTTCCGGAATACCTGCACGCGGTGGCGGCCATCTGCCGGCATGGCTCCACGCCGGAGCGGCTGGAGACGCGGGCGCGCCTGGAGGAGGCCCACATCAACCTGCGGCTGCGCGTGGGCGCCACGCAGGAGGACGCGACGGACGAGTACACGCTCCTGGGACGGCTCATCCCCCAGCTCTGGGAGGACGTCCAGCCGGAGCGAAAGCCCAGCGCCGCGGGCCTGCAGTGCCTGTTCCAGCAGCTGGAGGAGGCCATGGACCACGTGGTGGTCCTCTTCTCTGGCTACTCCCTGGAGGATCGCCAGCGGGAGAAGCGCTTCCTGCGCCAGATGGACGCGCTGGCGCCCCGGTCGCTGGAGCCCGGCGCGGACATGCAGGGCCCGCTGAAGCCGCTGGTGGAGCTCATCTGCCGCGCGCTGGTGGCCACCGGGGCGGAGCTGTTTCTCGTGGACGCGGGAGGCCGGAGGATGGTCCCCATCGCGCACACCGAACACCTGGTGCCGCCCCCGGGCCGGTGGGTGGATTCGCAGGGCCCGTCCTTCCTGGGGCGGGTGGCGCGCTCGGAGGAGCCGCTGGTGCTCGCGCGGGCGCGGGGGCTGGAGGACGCCGCGCTTGACGGACTGCACGTCCCCGGGTGGAGCACGCTGCTGGGCCTGCGGCTGTGGCCCCATGGCGAGCTGATGGGGGTGCTCTGCGTGGGCTTCGCGGAGGCGCGGCCGGTGCCTCCGCAGACCAAGCGCTTCATGGAGACGCTGGTGGAGTACCTCTCCGGCATCCTCGACCGCGCCCTGCTGATGGGCCAGCTGCGGGAGACCGCCACGCGGCTGGAGATGTCGGAGTCGCGCTACCGGCTGGCCAGCCAGGCCGCCGCGGACACCGTCTGGGATTGGAACCTGCTCACGCATGAGGTGGCCTGGAGCGGAGAGACGCGCAGGCTGCTCGGCTTCGCGCCCGAGGAGACAGGCCCCCTGTCGAGCTGGTGGGTCGAGCGCATCCACCCGGAGGACCGGGAGCGGGTGGAGCACGGCATCCACGCGGCCATCCAGGGCACGCAGGCGCGCTGGCAGGACGAGTACCGGTTCTTCAACCGCGAGGGTGAGGCCGTGCGGGTGCTGGACACGGGCGTCATCCTGCGCGACGTGACGGGCCTGGGCGTGCGCATGGTGGGCGCCATGCAGGACGTCACCCTGCAGCGGGAGGAGGAGAGCGGGCGCGCACGGCTGCTCCTGGAGGCCCGCACCGCGCGCGTCCAGGCGGACACGGCGCTCGGCCATCTGCACGTGCTGTTGCAGCAGGCCCCCGTCGCGCTCGCCGTCCTTCGCGGCCCCGAGCACATCGTGGAGCTGGCCAACGACCGCGTCTGCCAGCTCTGGGGCCGCTCCAGCGACCAGGTCCTGGGCCGCCCCCTCATCGAAGCCCTTCCGGAGGTGAAGGGGCAGGGCTTCCAGAAGCTGCTGGACGGTGTGATCACCACGGGCCTTCCCTACGTGGGCCACGAACTGCACGCGCGGCTGGCGAGGGCTCCAGGCGGCGAAATGGAGGACACCTACTTCAACTTCGTCTACCAGCCGCTGCACGAGGCGGAGGTCGGTCTCCAGGGCATCCTCATCGTCGCCAGCGAGGTCACCGAAGCCGTGCAGGCCCGTCAGCGGGCGGAAGGGCTGGCGAGGACGCTCCAGGCCAGCGAGGAGCGCCTGCGGCTGGCGATGGACGCGGCGGACATGGGCAGCTGGGACATCGACCTGGCCACGGGCCAGGGCACCTGGGACGCGCGCTTCCGCGCCATGCTGGGCCTGCCCGCGCGGGCGGAGCTGACGCTCGACGAGGCCATGCGGTTCGTCCTGGAGGAGGACCGGCCCAAGGTGGAGCAGGCGATGGCGGACGCCGCCCGGCCGGGAGGCTCCGGCGAGTACGCGTGCGAGTTCCGCGCGCGGCCTCCCCAGGGCAGCCAGTCCGTGCGTTGGATTTCCGGACGGGGCCACGTGCACTTCGGGCCGGACGGACAGCCCGTGCGCTTCGTGGGCACCGGGCTGGACGTGACGGAGCGCAAGCTGGCGGAGGAGACGGCGCGCCAGCGCGCGGAGTTCGAGCAGTACCTGATGGGCATCGTGTCACACGACCTGCGCAACCCGCTCAACTCCATCATGCTGGGCACGACGTCGCTGCTCAGGCGCGAAGAGTTGAACGAGCGCGCGACGAAGGCTGTCCTGCGCATCCAGTCCTCCGCGGAGCGCGCGGTGCGGATGATCCGCGACCTGCTGGACTTCACCCAGGCGCGCATGGGCGGCGGGCTCCCGGTGCAGTGCCAGGACCTGGAGCTGGGGGCCCTGGTGCGGCAGGTGGTGGAGGAGGCGCGGATGACCGCTCCGGAGCGCGACCTCCAGCTGTCGCTGCCGCAGGCGGGCCTTCACGGCTGCTGGGACCCGGACCGCGTCACGCAATTGCTCATCAACCTGCTGGGCAACGCGCTGAAATACTCGCCGGAGGACACGCCGGTGGCGGTGCGCCTGCGGGAGGTGCCCGGGAGCGTGTTGCTGGAGGTCCACAACGGCGGAGAGCCCATCGCGCCGGAACTGCTGCCGCGCATCTTCAAACCCATGCAGCGCGGGGTGCCGGGCATGGACGCGGCGACGCGCAGCGTGGGCCTGGGGCTCTACATCGTGAGGACCATCGTGCACGCGCACGGAGGCACCATCGACGTGACGTCCACGCGGGAGGCGGGCACGACGTTCACGGTGAGGCTGCCGCACGCCGACGCGAAGCAGGCGGCCGGAGCATAGGGACGCGGGCCGGTGCCAGCGCGACAGCCGATTCAGACGGCGGGCGTCGGGAGGTGCAACACGCTTCCCGGCGGGAAGGCGCCCACGTCCGTCTGGAACGCCTCCAACAGGGATGACGTCTTCGCGAGCGCCCGCTGGAACTCCTCCGCTGCCTCCGCGCCGCCGTAGTCCCCGCCCAGCCGCGCCGCGTGGGCGCGGAGCTCCGCCTCCAGTTCCTCCGCCGCCGCGTAGCGCTCCGACGGCTCCCGGCGCAGCAGCCGGTGGAGGATGGCGCGCAGCCCGGGTGACAGCCGCGCCATCAGCGACTCCAGGTCCTCCGGCCGGTAGGCGGCGGCGCCCCTGATGCAATGCTTTCACCCAGGAGCCGCGGCCTTGTCGGACCGAACGGAAAGACTCTGTCCTTTCCCTACCGGGACCTTCCAAGGAGACGCCGATGTTCATGCGCTGGAGCTGGGTCGCCTTGCTGCTGTTGGTGCCCAGGGCCGGAGGGGCACAGGAGGCCGTCACTCCAGAGGACTTCGACTCCACCGTGCACAGGCTGGAGGAGGCCATCTCGGACAAGTCCACCAGCGAGGATGAAGCGGGAGGGACGCCGTCCGAGGAGGAGGCCGCCACGTCCGGCTCGGCCCCCGCGTGGACGAACCTGCTGCGCATGGACGCTGCGACGTTGACGTTGCTGCCCCGACAGGGCGAGGGCCCCGAGGAGGGCTTCGTGCAGTTGGAGCCCATGGTGGCCCTGGGGAAGGGGGAGGCGTTGCGCCTCATTCTCGGGGCGCCGGTGCGGCTGCGGCTGTGGGGCGGAGGGGATGGCGCAGGCGCCGTCAGGAAGGAGGACTGGGACACGCTGTCCGACTGGGGGCAGGTGGTGCGCCTCTTCATGGTGGGCGGGGACACGCCCGACTCGGTGTGGTTGGGAATGATGGAGGGTTACTCCCTCCTCTCCGGGCACCTGGTGCGGCGCTACGGCAACCGCATCAACCCCGACGCCCACCCCGCTGGAGTCATCGCGACGGTGACGCTGGGGCCGGCGTACGCGGAGCTTTTCGCCTCGGACGTGCTGAGTGCCCGACTGACGGGGGCGGAGGTGGCGCTGGACGTGCAGCACGTCCTCTTTGGCCGACCCTCTGTCCCCGGACGCTACACGCTGGCGCTCTCGGCGGTGCATGACTGGGGGCAGGTGGGAGGTACCTCGAGGTCCCTGACGCTTGCGCATCTGGACGCCACCGCCGTGGTGCTGCGACGCGGGCGCAAGGGCCAGAGGGTGGAGGCACACCTGCTGGGCGGGTGGGGAGGACGCCCGGGCATGGGCGGGGCCTGGGGCGCGGTGGTGGGCGTGGGCGTGGATGCGCTGACGCCGACTGTGGACCTGCGGGCCCGCCTGGAGGGGCGCCTCCAGCGCGGCGGTTTCCGTCAGGGGACCTTCGGCCCGGACTACGAATTGGCGCGCTTGCAGGTGGCGGGCCCGGCCACCGTGCCGCTGGCGGAGGCGTCCTTCCCGGAGGGGTATTCAGCCTACGGGGAGGTGATTCTCAGTTGGGACGCGGTGCGCCTGAGTGGCATGCGCCAGCGCCACCTCTTCCTCTCTCTGGGGGTGGAGGCCTTCTCCTGGGGCCGGGTGGACGTGGACGGACGGGTAGAGACGCAGCTCTTCCACCGGGACTTCAGTCTGGGCGTCAGCGGACTGGCGGCGGCCATGGGCCTGCCAGGGGCGCGCTACCTCGTCTCGGGGGAGGCCCGGTGGCGCTTCCTGGGCGGCAACCTCTACGCGCTGGGGCAAGGCGGCAGGCTGCTATTTCCCACGCCGGAGGGGACGCCGCGGCCGGGGACCTTCGCGGCCGTGGGGCTGGGGGTGGACAATGCGCGCTGAGCGACCGCTGCGCGGCGGAGCGGGCCGGGTGCTGCTGGCCCTGGCGCTCTTCACGGCGGGGTGCGCCTCGCTGCCCTCACGGGCGGGCTCTGGGGGCACCCTGGCTGCTACCTCGGGTCCAACACCCATGGCGGCCTTGGGGCGCGGTGCCGTCGCGAGTCTTCCCGAGGACGACGCGCACGGGGACTTCGACGACGAGGAAGCCACGGCCGGACCGCTCCTGCACCGCCGTCGGGCCACGCCGTCCTCCCCGAGCCCCGGCGGCGGAGAGACGACGCCCCTGCGCGTGGTGGGGGCCCAGGCGGGAGCGTGCGGGGACGTCCCCTCCGGCTGGCCGCACCTGGACTCGCAGGACGAGGTGCTGGCGCCCTTCCTGGAATGCACCACGCCCGCGGCCTTCCTGGCCTTGCAGCGCCAGGCGGACATGCCCCGGTTGGTGGAGGCCCTCTCGGACTGGAACGCCGTCCGGCTGGGAGCCCTGGGCCCCCTGGAGGACCAAGCCGCCCGCGTCCTGCTCAAGAAGCGCGCGGCCTTCCTCGCCTCCGCCGTCGAGAAGCACGGCGTGGCCAAGGCGGAGGTCCTCGCCCTCTTCGTCCTGCACACCGCCCACGACGACGAGGTGCGGCGGCTCTTGCGCCTGCTGGCCGGGGACAAGCTGCTCACGCGCACCTTGGGGGCCATGGCGGTGGTGCGTGAGGAGCTGAAGCAGCGGGGCCTGGCCCTCAGCGACTTCCCCGAGCGGGACTTCCGCGCGGGCGACCTCGCACGCGGGCTGGGGCGGGCCGCCGACGACGTCGCGGTCTCCATTCCCCTCGTAGGTGGAAGCCGGAGCGTGGACGCGTCCGCGCTGCCCGCGCGGCTCCCGCCGCCCTACCAGGAAGCATTCCGGGAGGTGGAGAACGCCCAGTACCTGGGGGCCTTCGCGCCAGGCAACGTGGCCCTGGCGTCCTTCGACCACCTCACCTTCGGGGTGCCGCTGGGCTTCTACCACCTGGCGGTGGGGACGGCTCGGGGCGGAGCCTCCCTTGCCAAAGGTGAGTACGAGGAGGCCACGCGGCAGTTGACGCCCACGGCCCTCATGGTGGGCCTGTACGCTGGAGGCAAGGGGGCGCGCGCGCTTCGTGAAGCCGGCGTCTCCCGGCCGGAGCGCCCCCGCCTCCAGGCGGTGGTGTCCCGCGTGGAGGCGCTGAAGGCCGTGCTGGAGCGGTTGGAGGCGCGGCTTGGGGAGAGCGCCGTGGGGGAGTTGGCCCGCCACCTCCAGCAGGACCGGGAGGCGGCTGTCTTCGTGGGGGAGTGGGGCGAGGCGGGTGCACTGGCGCTGCACGAGGCGCGAGGCAACGTCGCTCAGGCCCAGGCCACGTTGGCGGTACGGTACCGAGAGCCCCCAAGTGTCGCGTCCACCGGCGGGGGCTCCGGGCGAGGGAGTGGCTCCCGGCCCCCCGTGCTCCCCGAGGCGGACGGACTCCCGGCCGAGGTGGCGGAGGCGAAGTTCAAGCAATTGGAGGCGGAGTTCCCGGGAGAGCGCCTGCCAATGAGCGTGGTGGAACTGACGAGGCACCGTCAGTCCCTGCGGGAAGCGGTCCCCGCCGACGTCACCGCGCAGCCACTCTGGGCGGATTACGTGGCGTACCTGGAGACGCGGGCCGCGGAAATCAAGCGGGGGCTCGCGGAGAAGGGACCCCTGAAGTGGGCCGGCTACCAGCTCCTTCGTGACCGGTACACCCGAGGTTTGACCTTCGAGCGGACGATGGTCGCACTCCTCGAAGCGGACGCGGCCCTGCCACGGACGCAGCGGCGATGGCTCAAGGACTTCGACCAGCCCCGCATCGAAACGCATGTTGGTGTGATGAAGGCGGACCTGCGCTTCGCGGACGTGCTCGTCATCGAAGAAAGGCCCCCTGCTGGCCCGGGTCCCCGCGTGGAGACGTTCAGCTTCAAGAGCCGGGACCTTTCAGCATTGAAAGAAAGGCCGCTTCAATCCCAGTTGATTGAGGATGCTGGCGAGGCACTTCGGTACTACGGGGAGACGTTGTCCATCCGCCGGCCAGGGCTTGTGCGGAATGCGCAGGTTCAGAGGGTTCGAGTCATTTACGAAGGTGGCAGGCTCAAGCCTCAAGATCTTGATGCACTTGAGCGCGCAGTGACGAAAGCTGAGAGTGAGGTCGTCGGAGTGGAGGTACAGTTCCAATGAGGATCCTGGAGTTCCATGAACTGCCAGTGGAGGACCGTCTGCGACTGATTGTCGACAGCGCTATCGACGAACGCGCCGCGCTCGAACCGCAGTTGGAGCCCCTCCTGGATGCACTTGAGGCGCATGCAGGCGAGTGGATGCCGGATGTTGTCGAGGGGAAGCGACGACGGAAATACTCACGCGCCGCGATTTCGAAGGCGCTTGCGGAAGAGAGCGAAGCCGGAAGCGTGTCCATCGGGCTTTATCGAACCAGGGCTCCAGCGTTGGATATGACGCTCAGCCTCGGTGGCGCAACCTTGCCCGCCGAACTGGAAATCTCGGTTGCGCTCCAGCCATTTTCTTTCTTCTCCAGGGCGGAGCGCTGCCGAGAGCTCATTGAAATGGTCCAGGCCTGGACTCGGTCTTTTCCCGTCACATACGCCATGGCCCATGGCATGGCGGATCGGCAGCTCGCAGGGGCTCCCTACTTCGGTCGTGATGGAAAGACCTCTCGCAGGGATGGCTTCGACAAGATCTATGAGCTGTTCTGGCTCAATGTCTTCGGGCCCAGTCTCGTCGAGAGCGTAGGGCGCGCGCGGATGCTCTCAACGCCTGCGCACCTCGTGGAAGAGCTCCCCAACGGCTCCGTCCTCCTGGTGCTGTGGCCCACCGCCTCCGACTTCGCCAGCGACGAAGCGCGAGTGGCCCAGGCCCGCGCCCATGTCCACCTGCGGCCGGAACTCGACTTCGACACGGTGCTGCGCACGCTGAGGGAGCGCAGCGCCGCACTCGTCCCCGTCGAGCCGCGCTTCCACCCGGACGTGGCTCCGCTTCTCTCGCGGCTGCCGGATGCGTTCGCCATCAGCGAGCGGCAACGGAAGATCGCCGAGTTCAACGCCTTCCGGCCTCCGGTGCCGGAGGAGTGGCTCCCAGTCGCCCTTCCCTCGGACGTGGAGAATCCGGAGCGCGTCCTCTCCTCCTACGGAGACCTGTCCGAAGAACTCATGGCGGCACTGCATACGAAGGTTCCGTCCATCATGGACACAACGCTCGAGTCCCTCACGGACCTCGACTTCCACTTCTGGCGGGAGAACTTTCCGGAGCGCTACAAGCGGGACCTCATCGACGGGCACACCGCCCCGGCCGTAGGGGCCTACCTGGGTGGCCTATTGGTGCGGCGACTGGGAGGGGAGTGGCTGCCACGGCAGAAGCTGGAGGAGTCCCAGGTGCGTGTTGGCAAGCGCGTCTGGCTGCCTTTCCTCCGCGCCCGCCGGTACATGCAGTCCCGCCAATCACTGCTCACCCATTCGCTCACCCAGTTCTTCCGTGAGGCGGAGCGGTACCGGGCCTGACGGGTGGCGCCGTTCCCCCAGTTCCACGGCAGCGGCACCACCTCCTTGATGTCCGTGCGCTGGAACAGCCTCACCGGTTCAGACCGCGGGCGTCGGGAGGTGCAACACGCTTCCCGGCGGGAAGGCGCCCACGTCCGTCTGGAACGCCTCCAACAGGGGTGACGTCTTCGCGAGCGCCCGCTGGAACTCCTCCGCCGCCTCCGCGCCGCCGTAGTCCCCGCCCAGCCGCGCCGCGTGGGCGCGGAGGTCCACCTCCAGTTCCTCCGCCGTCGCATAGCGCTCCGAAGGCTCCCGGCGCAGCAGCCGGTGGAGGATGGCGCGCAGCCCGGATGACAGCCGCGCCATCAGCGACTCCAGGTCCTCCGGCCGGTAGGCAGCGGCGTGGACCACCACGTCCGCGTACTCGCCGGAACCCCTCCCCGCCTGCGCCGCCACCAGCATCCCCTGGAACACGCGCTTCGCGTCCGCGTCCGTCAGCCGCGCCTCCAGGTCGCCCATGAGCGCGCGCGGCAGGCTGTAGAGGTGCAGGCCCGTCGCCAGCTCCAGCAGGATGAGCCCCAGGGAGAAGAGATCCGAGCGCGCATCCGCCCCTTCCCCGAACAGCACCTCCGGCGCGCCGTAATACACCTCGCCGTGCGGGCGCGTGATGCTGGAGGGCACCCGGCCCGGCATCCGGGAGAGGACATCTCCCAGGTCCGTGAGCGCCAGCGCACCCTCCGGCCCAAACCGGATGCCCTGCGGATGCAGGTCGCGGTGCACGAAGCCCAGCGGGGCCCCTCGCGCGTCTGTCCTTCCATGCAGGAACCCGAGCAGCGACGCGAGCTGGAGGCCCACGTGCACCAGAAAGGACTCGGAATAGGAATGCACATACACCAGCGGCAACATCGCCACGTCATCCAGCGTGCAGCCCGGGACGCCCTCCCATTCGAAGAAGAGCAGGTCGCCCACCTCATGACCGCCGTACAGCCGGGCGATGCGTGGATGCTCCAGCAGCCGTGAGAGCGCCAGCGTCTCCTGCAACCGCGCCCGTGGATCCCTCGACGGGGAGTGGTCTCCACCGCGCAGGGACAGCGCCTGGAGGAACACCGGCACGGGCTCACGTCCGGGCTGCCTCCGGATGGCCAGGAAGTGCTGCTCCCCGTGGCCGCGCCGCCGCAGGATCCGCTCCAGCTCGAACGACTTGGACCCGGTCTTGAACAGCACTTCGGGGAGGGGAGGCTTCACCGTCCTGGATGGGCTCATGCCGTGCAGGCTCCTTGGAGAACAACGCCAGACTACTTTTCGAGTAGTACGATTCTCCAGGACCCATCAGGTTGTATTAGAACGTTTCTCCCGGCCCGGCGTCCCGGCAAGAATGGCTCACGGGAACTCGTGCACGACGGTATAGGCAAAGGTGCGCGGCATCCGGACTGCGCCGGGCTTGGAGCCCTCGACCCACTCGCCGCCATCATGGTTCCCATAGACGAAGCACACGGGATAGATGCTCCCGTCGGGCAGCTCCGCCTTGGTATAGCGGCCCGTCACCCGCCCCTCCCCCGTCCAGAGGCGCCCATACAGGCGGGTCCCCTCGGGCAGGTTCCCATACTGCTGAATGACGAGGCTGACGATGGGGCCGTCGTGAACGATGAGCTTTTCCGAGCCCAGGCCAGGTTGCGTGACGTCCGTGTAGACGCTGGCACCGCCGCCCTTGTTCAGGCCGAGCTTTCGCATCGCCTCCAGGGACCCCGTGGGACACCGGCTCGCGTCCGGCCGCACCTGGGCGCCCGTGCAGGCCGTGAGGACGGCGGCCCCCACTGCCGCGGAGCACCGCTTGAGCGTGCCAGACCGGGCGGGCGTGGGAATGACGGCCGCCTGCTGCGGCGAAGGGGGAGTCATGGCTTCTTTCTCCTGCGGAAAAGGGACGGGTGGGGAGGTGCCCGTCGAGGGTCTGCGAGCTTCTTCCGGCCCGGGACGGGGCGCCATTTGCTGGACGTTTCGCGCGCCGCTCACTGCCTGCGGGGGCTCCTCGTGCACCACGGCCCGCCGCAAGCCCCACACCGTGAAGCCGGCGACGAGCGGCCCCACCAGCAACACCGCGAATGCGCCCCAGAAGAGTGGATGCGAGCGGCCCCCGCAAACCCGCGCCTGGATGGCACGGAGCGACCGGGCCTCGGCGGCGGCCACCTTCGCGGGATCGCGTCTGCGCAGCTCGCGGGCCTCGCGAAGCCGACGGACAGCCTCCAGGTGACGGACGCGGGCGTCCCGCAGGGCGACCTCCTGCCCCGGCATCACGGGCCCCCGCACCTCCTCCGCCTCCAGGGTCGTGCGTGAGCCGCTGGCGGTCCGTTCGCGCCAGTCGAACAGCGGCGCATTCCAGGCCGGACCGACATCCACCAGGCGCTGGCGCAGTTCATCTGCCAGCAGTGCCGTGCTTTCGGGACGCCGCTCCGGCTCGAAGGCCAGCAACCGCATCAAGGCCTCCGACAGCTCCTCCGGCACATAGGGGTTGAGGTTCCTCACGGAGCGCAGGCCATGGGGCTCTGATGCCTCCCGGGGCATGCCCCATTGGGCGGCGGGGTATTGATCCGTCAGCAGTCGATAGAAGGTCACGCCGACCGCATACAGCTCGTCCGCCACGGAGTAGGCATAGGGACTGGAAGCACCGGGCCGGCGCTCCGACAGCACGCGCCACATGAACAACTGGGGGCTGTAGTAGCGCGGACTGCCCGGTGGCAACCGGGCGGTGGCGGTGAGCACGGGTGCCCCCGCGTACCAACCGGCGCCCCAGTCCAGGACCTTCACCTTGCCGTCCGGCGCGACCAGGACGTTGTCACCCTTGAAGTCCCGGTGCAGCGCCCCCTCGCGGTGCGCGGCTGCCAGCGCCTCCAGCACCTGCACCAGCAGGCCCGTTACCTGTCGAGCCGTGGGGTTGCGGGCCAGCGCCCATTCATAGAGCGACTCTCCCTCCACGTACTCCATCACCAGATAGGGGTGTTCCACGGGCCCCAACCGCCAGACACCGTAGGTGCTCAACCGCACCACCGATCGGTGCCGCACGCGGGTCAGCAGCTCCGCCTCCCGCGCGAACCATCGCTCTCCGGGACGCCGGGACAACTTCAAGGCATACAGCCTGCCCTGAGGGCGGCCTGCCCGGCGCACGGAGTACGTGGTGCCGTACCCTCCCGCCCCCAACCGCGCCACCACCTCCCAGCGGTCCACGCGGGTTCCAGGCGGCAACCACTCGGGGGACAGCAGGACCCGTCCCAGCACCGCCTCCGCATGTCGAAGCCCCAGCTCGGGTGACTCGCTGATCACGGGGACAGCCCTTTCCATCGCACGGAGCGATCGCCTTCCTGATTCCAAACCTCCAGCACATAGCGAGCCTGGGGATCCAGGCCCTCTGGCAGATGCCACTCCAGGACCACCTGGCCGCTCGCGCCAGGTGCCAGCCGGTCCTCCAGCATCCGAACGGGAATCTCCCGCTGGATGACCCGCCCCTCCTTCTCATCCGGCCCCAACTGGATGAGCCGTCCCATGCCGGGCACCCACCGTGCGGAGCCGGATGAATTTCTCAAGGTGAAGGCCATCACCCGGGTTTGGATGTGGCGGTAGAGAAGCGCACTCCTCACGACATCCAGGCCCGGCGTTCCAACGGCGTTGGGAAACCATTCCACCGACACCGGCTCCGGCCCCAGCGCTCCGGTGAGCACCGCACCCGCCAACCCGGTCTGGGCGCACTGCGCACGCAGGGTCGCAAGCCCCGCCTCGGCGGCGACGCACCGTCCTCGCAGCAGCGCCAGCTCCTCGCCCAGGTCCTCGGCGGACAGCGCGTGGCGGGACACCTCCACCACGGTGTCCACCTCTCTGGGGTCGGTGACGAGCAGGAAGGACACCTGCCGGGGAGCGTCCTCTCCCGCGAAGCGCGCGGTGATGAGCGGCCGGGACGGCTCCGGCATGGCCACGGCGGGGCGCAGCACCATCACGCCCGGGTACACCTTCAGCTGCCCGAACAGCGGTGTCAGGGCCTTCGTGTCCACGGACGCGGGCAGGATGTCCTCGTTGAACACGACGGTGGTGACGGTCCCGGGAGCAACGCGCAGCAGGTGCAGCGTCGTGGCCTCCTCCGCCCGCACCACCAGCTTCCGCTCCCGGGTGACGCGCGGCTGTTCTGGGGCCGCCGCACCCAGCAGCACCAGCAGCATTGGCCAGACAACCACACGGGGCACGAGCACGCGGGGCAACCTCCAGCATCACACCCTAGCAGATGGGGCTGACGTGACGGGGAGGTTTGAAGTTCGCGATGTTCCAGGTTGTCCAGCAGAGCGACCTACGTCGGCTGCGGAGGGAACTTCTTCATGAGTTCTTCAGGCAAGGGGGTCCGCAGGAGCGTCTGCTGGCTTCCACCAGTCCGGATGACCTGGAATCCCTGCCCTGCGATGCGAAGGAGGTCTCCATCGTGCCCCTTGCCACTCGCCAACCACGCTTCCGCCGCCTGACGCGTCTCGAACGTCCCCGCGACGACGACATCCTCGATGGCAGGCGTATAGAACGAACGGAAGAACTCCCGGTATTCATCCATCCGCCCGCTGTCCTGGAGGTAGAGCAACGCGACCGCGGCGATCCGGAGTGCTTCATCCTCGTCTGAGCCCTCTTCGTACTTCTCATTGATGCGCCGAAGCACGTCGAGCACCGACTCCACCTGAAAGTCTTGATTGTATTTCATGGATGGTTCTCGCTGTGTAGCCATGGGTAGCGCCGCCCCTCCCCGTGCCGCGTTCACGGCCGCAACGTATGCCCGGACTGCACGTGCTGCGCGTGAGAGCATCCAATGCTCATCAGCAACACGATGTTCAGGTCTTGAGGCCGCATGCGCGCTTCGCATGAATGAGTCAAGCATTGCGAACTCCATGGCTTCACGTCCCGTGACGGAGTGAATCTCTGTCGCGGTCCTATCGCTTCATTGGATTGAAGGGCAGGTCACACGTCCACGCATGCTCTTGTGAGACCTCTTACGGCTGCCGGACGTGTGGGTCCTGAGGTTGAAGTCCGGCATGCGGCAGGCTCCCCTGTCATCCGCGCCCAATTCCGGCGCCCTGTCGGACCGAGCGGCGAACCTCTGTCCATTCTCCCCTACCGGGGCGTTCACAGGAGATGCCGATGTTCCTGCTTCGAAGCTGGACCGTGGTGTGGCTGTCGCTCCTGCCAGGGACTGGATGGGCAGAAGACCTCACCGAGTCCCCGTCCACCACGGAGGAAAGCCTGCGGTGGGCTTCTCTGCTGAGGCTGGAGGCCACGACATTGACGCTTCTTCCGAGGCAAGACGCGGGCAGGGATGAGGGGGTGAGAAAAATTTAACGCTTCTGATGCGTCCAGGGGATGCATAAGCGCTGCTGTGCGAGCATGAGTCGCCATGGCGGGGCGCAGACGGTCGCGAGTGCGCGTGCTCCGGCCGAAACGGACGCAGGTGCTGGCGGCGCGGACCTACGAGCAGTTGGTTGACCCAGGTCATCCGGTGCGCGCCGTCTGGGCGACTGTCGAAGCGCTGGACATGTCGGACTTCGAGCGCGCCATCCGTTCGCGTCCACATCACGCGGGTCGTTCGGCGGTGGACCCTCGGCTGCTGCTGGCGCTGTGGGTGTATGGGCAGATGGAGGGCCTCTCCAGTGCTCACGCCATTGCGGCCAGGCTGCGTACGGACGTTGCGTATTGGTGGTTGTGCGGCGGCGTCAGCGTGTCGGCGCATACGCTGTCTTCCTTCATGACGCATTCAGGCCCTGCCTTCCGGGCGTTGCTGGGCAAGCTGCTGGATGACCTGTGCAGCCGCGGCGCCGTACACCGGCCACGGCGACTTGCGCAGGACGGCACGCGTGTGCGTGCCTCCGCAGGGGCTGCCTCTTTCCACCGCAAGGCCACCCTGCGGAAGCGGGCAGCGGAGGCGGCTGCCGCCGGCCCGTGCCGGCAGGGCGCGAGCACCAAGGCACGTGCAGCACGGGAACGCGCTCGGGCCGATTTACAGGCCCGGGCGGCACTCGCGCTCGCTGCATTGCCGGCAGCAGCACGGCGTAAGAAACGTGCGAAGGGGGTCGCTCATGGCGAACCCCGAGCCTCTCTCACCGACCCACAGGCCCAGGTGATGCGCATGCCAGACGGCGGCTTCCGTCCCGCCTACAACGCGCAGGCGGTCTCGGACGTCGAGAGCAGGTTGGCATTGGCCGGTCGTGTCACCGATGAAGGGGCGGACTCAGCACAGCTGCTCCCGATGGTGCACTGGGTCGCCCGCGTCCTGGGACTCAAGCCCGAAGCCTGGTTGGTGGACGGGGCCTATCGGAATCTCAAGGTCTTCTCCGCGCTCGAGTCACAGGGCATTCGTGTCTTTTCTCCCTTACCGGCGCGCAAGAACCTGCTTCCACAGGAGGAGCGGAGCGGGGGCCGAAGAGGCGACCCTATCAATGCGTGGCGTGCGCGGATGCAGACACCCGCAGGCAAGCGCACCTACGCCCAGCGCGCACCGACGGCGGAGTTGCTCAACGCGCAGGTCAAGGAGCGACAAGGACTGCGCAGGCTTCACGTACGAGGTCGCAAGCGAGCCGAAGCTGCGTGGTTGCTCTCACTCGTCGCCCACAACCTCCTGCTCGCCATCGCGCAAGGCTGGCTCGACGAGTCTGAAGGCCCATTTTTTCTCACGCCCTGAGGGCTTCGTACAGGTGGAGCCCAGGGTCGTCATGGCCAGACGGGGGATGTTCCACCTCCACCTGGGGGCACCCGTACGGCTGCGGTTGTGGGGCGGAGGGGAAGGTGCGGGAAAGGTGCGGAAAGAAGACTGGGACACGCTGTCCGATTGGGGGCAGGTGGTGCGCATGCTCACGGTGGGCGGCGACGCACCGGACTCGGTGTGGATGGGCGCGCTGGAGTCGTACACCTTGCTGTCCGGGCACCTGGTGCGGCGCTACAACAACCGGGGCAACCCCGACTACCACCCGGCCGGGGCAGTCGCGACGGGCAGGCTGGGACCGGTGTACACGGAGGTCTTCGCCTCGGATGTGCTGGGCGCGCGCCTGATGGGCGCGGAGGTGGTGCTGGACATGCAGCACGTCCTTGCCGGTCAGCCCCCTCACCCCTCGCGTTACACGCTCTCGCTCTCCGCCGTGCATGACTGGGGGAAGGCCGGCGGTACATCCAAGCCAATGACGCTGGCGCACCTGGACGGCACCGCCGTCGTGGTGAGTCGCAGGAACCCGGAGGGTGGCTTCGAACTGCATCTGTTGGGCGGCTGGGGCGGTCGTCCGGGCAAAGGCGGGGCATGGGGCGCGGTCGCGGGTCTGGGTGTGGAGTCGGTGTCACCCACCATGGACCTCCGGGCGCGCCTGGAGGCGAGACTTCAACGCGAAGGCTTCCGGCAGGGCGCCTTCGGCCCGGACTACGAACTGGCGCGCTTTGAAGTGGCGGGCGCATCCGCCCTGCCCCTGGCGGACACGTCCTTTCGGGAGGGAGCCTCGGGCTACGGCGAGGTGATCCTGAGTTGGGACGCGGAGCGTCTGGGCATCCTGGGACAGCGCCACTTCCGCCTCACGCTGGGCGCTGAGGCCTTCAATTGGGGCCGGGTGGATGTGGACGGGCGCCTGGAGGTGCAGTCCCCGCACCGCGACCTGACGGTATCGGCAGGAGGGCTGGCGGTGGGACTGGGAGCGCCGGATGCGCGCTACCTCGTGTCGGGGGAGGCCCGGTGGCGCTTCCTCGGGGGGAAGCTGTACGCGCTGGGCCAGGCAGGCACGTTGCTGTTCCCGACGGCGGAGGGGTCGCTCAGGCCGGGGGCTTTCGCGGCCGTGGGCGTGGGGGTGGACAATGTGCGGTGAGCATCCACTGCGCGGCGGCGTGGGCCTGTTGCTTCTGGCGGCGGCACTGATCAACGCGGGCTGTGCCTCGTTGTCAGCGAGGCAAGACCAGGGCCCTGCCCTGGCCTTCCGCCCCTTCTCCGCTTCCGCCCAGACTCTGGCGAGCGCGAATGCGCCCCTCCATCATCGACGCGCTCCCCTCGCGGGGGAAAACGAGGAGCAAAACTCGCCGAGCGCGAAGGCGCCGCCCCATACAGGGGCTGTCGTCCGTGGAGACGACACGGTGCCTGCGGGCTGGCCCGAGCTGGCTTCAAGCCGGGAGGTGCTGGCGCCCTTCCTGGCATGCGCCTCACCCGCCGCATTCGTAGCCATGCAGCGGGGCGTGGACATGCCCCGGCTGGTGGAGTCTCTGGAGGATTGGGATGCCGTCCTGCTGGGCACCCTGGGGCCGCTGGATGCGAAGGCCTCGGAGGTCCTTGGCCGCAAACGCGCGGCCTTCCTCGTCACGGCCAGCGAGCAGTACGGCCTCCCCTACGCCGAGGTGTTCGCCCTCTTCGTCCTCCACTCCTCCTTCGACGATGAGCTGCGCGGTGTGGTGCGGTTGCTGGCCGGCGACAAGCAGCTGGGAGCAACGCTGGGAAGCATGACCACCGTCCGCGAGGAATTGCGGCGGCGGGGAGTGGCACTGGAAGACTTCCCGGAGAGGGCCGAGCAGGCCGGTGACGTGCTGCGAGGCCTGGGGCGGGCTGGCAGGGACATGCTCTCCAGCACCCCGGTGAGTGACGGAGCCCGGTACGCGGACCTCCAGACAAAGCGCGAGCAGCTGCCGCCGCCCTACCAGGAAGCACTCGCCCAGGTGGAGCGGGCGCTGATGGAGCGGCACTTCTCACCGGGAAGCGTGGTGGCGGGAGGCTTCGACCACCTGACGTTCGGTGTGCCGCTGGGCTTCTACCACCTGGTGATGGGGACGGGGCACGGCGCGTACTCGCTGACGCAGGGCCAGTACGAGCAGGCCACGCGGGAGCTGGCCCCCGCCGCGTTGATGCTGGCGCTGTATGCCGGTGGCAAGGGCGCACGGGCCTTGGTGGAAGCACAAAGGGGACCTGCACGGCTCCGGATGCCCGCGCTCGACCTGGACGGGTTGAAGGCACTGGTGGAGCGGCTGGAGGAGCAACTGGGCGTCAACGCCGCGCACGACCTGCTCCGCTACCTCCAGGCGAGCCGGGAGGGCGCGCGGGTCGCCGCCGAGTGGGGCGAGGCGGGAGTGCTGGCGCTGTATGAGGCACGCGGCAATCCCGCGAAGGCCCAGGCCATGCTGGCGGAGGCCCATCGCGGGTCCGCACGGGGAGCGTCAACAAGGGGCGTGTCGCGAGCGTCCGCCGAGACAGCCTCCGAGGCAGCGAAGGCCAAGCTGCTCCAGGCGGAACTGGAAGCGTCGGGCCCTCGCCTTGCCAAGGACGTGAAGCTGCTCAAGCAGTTGGCGCCGAAGGTGGAGGCACCACCGCCCGGACTCGATAAAGGCTCGGCTCTCTGGCGGGAGTACGTCGAGTACCGGGAGCGGCGTCTCCAGGAGCTACAGGATGGCGCCACCGTCGAAGGACCGCTGAAGTGGGAGGGCTACCATCAGATGCGCACCCTCTACGCCCGGGGGCTGGCCTTCGAACGGACCATGGTGTCCCTCCTGGAGGCGGATGCGGCCCTGCCACGGGCCAAGCGGCGGTGGCTCCAGGACTTCGACCAGCCCCGTATCGAGACGCATGTTGGAGTGATGAAGGCGGATCTGCGCTTCGCGGACGTGCTCGTCATCGACGAGGGACCCTCTGCGGGTTCGAGGCCCCGCGTGGAGACGTTCAGCTTCAAGAGCCGGGATCTCAAGCTGCTGGATGCTGATGCACTGGTCGCGCAAATGATCGCGGATGCGAGGAACGCACTGAGGTACTACGGGGGGAAGCTGGAGGTCCTGCGGAGAGGGATGCGACAGAGCGCGCAGGTCCAGAGGATTCGGCTCGTATATGAGGGCGGAGGACTCAAGCCCAGGAAGGCAGAAACGCTGGAGGCAGCCATGAGCGAAGCGCAGGAAAAAGTGAGCGAGGTGGAGGTGATGATCCAATGAAACTGCTGGATGCTCACGGCTCAAGCGCAGGTGACAACTTCCTGTTTTCGTTCGAAGGAGCCTTTGACCAGATGGCCGAGGTAGAGCGCGAGGTCGCGCCCTTTCTTCAGGCGCTCATTGCTCACGCTGGGAAATGGATGCCGGATGTTGTCAGGGGGAAGCGCAGGCGGAAATTCTCGCGCGAGAACATCTGGGAATCCCTGAGAGAGCGCCGCGACGAGAACAGTATGGCCATTGGGCTCTTTCGCGAGCATCCGCCTGCGCTGGATATGAGGCTCAGTCTTCAATTCCCTCCGCTCGCCCCAAAGCTGCGAATTTGGATCGACGTGAAGCCCCTCTCACTCTTTTCCAATACAGAGGAGTGTGGGGGGCTTGTTGAAATGGTCCGGGAGTGGGCCATCCACTACCCGGCACCGTATGCTTCGGCCCACAGCATGGCTGACCGTGAGTTGGCGGGCTTTCCTCACTTCGGCCGCGAAGCGGCGGTATCTCGGAGGGATGGCTTCGACAAGATTTATGAGGTGTGTTGGCTGAACGTCTTCGGCCCGAAGCTGGTGGAAACCGTCGGTCGTGAGCGAGTGCTGTCCACGCCTGCTCACCGTGTGGAAGAGCTCCCCAACGGATCCGTCCTCCTGGTGTTGCGGCCCACCGCCGCCGACTTCGCGAGCGACGAAGCACGTGTGGCCCAGGCTCGCGCCCACGTCCACCTTCGGCCGGACCTCGACTTCGACACGGTGCTGCGCACCCTGCGTGAGCGCAGCGCCGCGCTGGCGCCAGTGGAACCCCACTTCCACCCGGACCTGGCGCCGCTCCTCTCGCGCCTGCCGGATGAGTTCGCCCTCAGCGAGCGGCAGCGGAAGATCGCCGAGTTCAATGCCTTCCGGCCCCCTGAACCAGAAGAATGGCTCCCGGCGCCCCTGGACTCGAACGTGGAAGCCCCAACGCAGTTCACCAGCGGCTACGGCGACCTGTCAGAGGGCCTCGTGGCCGCCCTGCATTCCCAGGTGCCCAGCCTCTTCGACGCAACGCCCGCGTCCCTCACGGAACTCGACTTCTACTTCTGGCGGGAGAACTTCCCGGAGCGCTACAAGCGGGACCTCATCGATGAGCACACAGCCCCGGCCCTGGGGGCCTACCTGGGCGGAGTGTTGGTGAAACACCTGGGCGGGACCTGGGTTCCGCGCCAGAAGCTGGAGGAGTCCCAGGTCCGTGTCGGCCAGCGCGTCTGGCTGCCCTTCCTGCGCGCCCGCCGGTACATGGCGTCCCGCCAGTCACTACTGACGCACTCGCTCACCCAGCTCTTCCGTGAAGCGGAGCGGCACCGCGACTGACAGGCACCAAGATCGTTCGTGCGCAGAGGGACGCGCCTGCAAGCTCGGACACCAGCCGCAAGGCCGTTGCCCGTCACCACTGGACTTCGGTCCAACGGACGCATTAGGACCCGTCCATCCCCAATGCCTTCCGACCCCCCGACACGCCCTGACCCGGCGGCACGTCCCGCCGTGTGGCTGTTGGAGGACTCCGCCACCGAAGCCCAGGCCACGCAGGCGGCGCTCGCCGCCACGTGCGATGTCACCGTGTTCTCCGACGGGGCCATGCTGGTGGAATCCCTGGGCTTCAAGCCGTTGCCGGACGTGCTCGTGTTGGACCGGGAGACGCCGGGGCTCACCGGCCTGGAGGTCTGCGGCTTCGTCCGGAGCACCCCCGCCACGGCCAGACTCCCCGTCCTGCTGCTCACCTCCCACCAGCGCCCCGAGGACGTCGTCGAAGGCCTGGGCGCCGGCGCCAATGAGTACGTCTTCAAGCCCTTCCGTCCCCAGGAGCTGGTGGCCCGCGTCCTGGGGCTCGCCCACTGGAGCTGGCAGCAGCGTCAGCGCGACGCCCAGGTGACCGTGGAGCTCGGCAGCACCCGCCAGCAGCTGTCCGACGAGCAGGCACGCCGCACCCTCGCGGAGAGCACGCTCGCGGAGGTCCGCGCCGCGGAGCTGCGCGCCTGGAACAGCGAACAGCGCTTCCGTCTGGCCGCCCGCGCGACCCAGGACGCCATCTGGGAGTGGAATCCCCAGACAGACACCCTGGAATGGAGCAGCGGAGGACAGGACCTGCTGGGCCCACTGGACTCCCCGCACGTGCCACGCCAGGACTGGTGGCGCGGACACATCCATCCGGATGACCTCGACGCCGTCCAGCGCGGATTCCTCGAAGCCCTCGGTGGAGGCGGAGACGTGTGGCGCAGCAGCTACCGGTTCCGCGACGTGCATGGCGCCTGGAGGGACGTGGAGGAGCACGCCCTCATCGTCCGCGACGGCGATGCGCGCGTCGTCCAGGTGGTGGGCGCCCTGCGGGACGTGACCGCGCGAAAGCAGTGGGAGACGCAGACCCGCCAGCGCGCGGACTTCGAGCGGCAGCTCATTGGCATCGTGAGCCACGACCTGCGCACCCCGCTGGCCTCCGTCCTGCTGTCCGTTTCATTGCTGGAGCGGACCTCGCTGGACGAAGCCCAGGAAAAACGCGTGCGGCGGATCCGCGCCTCCGCCGAGCGTGCCGCACGGATGATCCGCGACCTGCTGAACTTCACGGAGGTGCGCCACGGCAGACTCGCCCTGCATCTCCAGGACACGGACTTCCATGTCCTGGTGGACGCCGCCATCGAGGAGGCCGCTCCCCCAGGCCGCGCCATCCTGCGCTCCCGGTCAGGAGATGGCGTGGGGAGGTGGGACATGGACCGGCTGTCGCAGGTGGCGGGCAACCTGCTGGCCAACGCGCTGGCCTACGGCGATCCGGCCGCCCCCATCCAGGTGCGCACCCACGGCGAGCAAGGCGACGTGGTGCTGGAGGTACATAACGGCGGAGCCCCCATCCCGCCGGATCTGTTGCCACGACTCTTCGAGCCGCTGGAGCGCGGCGCCCCCCACCAGGGAAACCGCTCGGAGCGCAGCATCGGCCTGGGCCTCTTCATCGTGCGGCAGGTGGTGCACGCCCACGGCGGCACCGTGAGCGTGACGAGCCTGCCGGAAGCAGGCACCACCTTCACTGTACGCTTGCCGAAACAGCCCCCCGCTGCGCCGCCTGTGCCACCGCCCGGGTGAATTGGTCGATGTCATAGGGCTTCAACAGCAACTCGATGACATCCGGACCGGTGTATTCCTGCGCGCCCTCGCGGTTGGTGGTGGTGAGCACGAAGGGGATGCCCGCGGCGGCCGGGTGCGCGGCCAGCTTCTGGAACGCGTGCCAGCTCAGGGCGAAGGGCACGCTGATGTCGTAGACGATGACCGCTGGCGCCGTCTCCCGCACCAGCGTGGCGAAGTCCAGGGGGCCGCGGATGACGTCCTGCACGCGCACGCCCTTCGTCTGGAAGCCCGCCTCATCGAGGACCTCTTCCAGCGCTTCGATGAGATCTTCACTCCCGTTGAGCACCAGCACGGTGGGTCGTTTTCCCATGCCGGGAAGTTGCGTCCTCCCGTCCGGGTGAAAAGCGTCAGATGGGCAGCGGATGTAGCTCATCCGACAGAGCCGCCGGTCGCCCGGACGGCCGTCAGGCGTGGCCCACCAGAGGCCCCGCGCGAGGCAGCCGCACCCGGAAGGTGGCCCCCTGTCCCAGGGTGCTCGTCACCGACACCTCCCCGCCGTGTGCCTCCACGATGCGGTGCAGGCGGTACAGCCCCAGCCCCAACCCGCCGTAGTTGCGCGTGGGCACCGCGCGCTCGAATCGGCGGAAGAGGCCATCCACCCGGTCCGGCGCGATGCCGATGCCGTGGTCCCTCACCACCAGCCAGGCCGTGTCCTTGTCCGCCCGGACCTCCAGCTCCACGGGCTTGCCCGGACCGAACTTCACCGCGTTCACCAAGAGGTGCGTCACCACCTGCCCCAGCCGCAGCGCGTCCCAGTGGCCCACCGCGGACGCCACGTCGCGCACCACCAGCAGGCACCCCGCGCGCGCCGCCATCTCCTCCCAGCGCACCACCACGTCCCGCACCACCTGCCCCAGGTCCACGTCCTCCAGGTTCAGCCGGGGCGCGTGGCTCTGCATCTGCGACACGTCCAGCAGCCCCTCCACCAGGTCCGCCAGCCGCTGCACCTGCCGGTCCGCCGCCACCAGCGCGCGCTCCAGCCGCTCCGGCGCCACCTGCCGCTCGTGCTTCAGCGCCGCCGCCGTGCCCTGCACGCGCAGCCGCAGCGCGGCCAGGGGCGTGCGCAACTCGTGCGCGGCCACCGCCAGGAACTCGTCCCGCACGCGCACCGCCTCGCGCGCCTCGCGGTACAGCCGCAGCTGCTCCGTCACGTCGCCGATGATGCCCGCCATGCGCACCGGCCGGCCCTGCGCGTCGCGGATGGCCCGGCCCCGGCTCACGCACGAGCGGTAGCCCCCGGCCTCGTGCCTCAGCCGGAAGGACACGTCATACGGCGCGCCCTGCTCCAGGTGCAGCGCCAGCGCGGACGCCACCGCGTCCCGGTCCTCCGGGTGCACCCGCGCGAGGAAGGCCTCGGAGGTCCCCGGGAAGTCCTCCGGCTTGAGCCCCAGCATCTCCAGCAGGCGCGGGCTCCAGTACATGCGCTGGTTGCGCACGTCCCAATCCCACACACCGTCATAGGAGCCGGCCACCACCAGCCGGTAGCGCTCCTCGCTCTCGCGCGCGGTGCGCTCGGCCTGCTCCAGCAGTCCCACCCGCCGCTCCAGCTGGCGCACCATCGCGTACAGGTGCGTCTCCGTGGAGAACTCGCCGGGCACGGGCGCGGGCGCGGGCCCCTCCGCGCGGGACTCGCGCAGCAGCGTGGCCACCAGCTCGTCATCCCCCTGCGCGCGCCGCACGAAGCCGTTGGCCCCCACGTTGGCCGCCATGCGCAGGTCCAGCTCGTCCGGCGACGTGGCGTGCGTGAGGATGACCGGCACGCGCGCGAGCTTGGGGTCCTGGCGCAGGGCCAGGCACAGCCGGAAGCCGTCCAGCCGGGGCATCAGCACGTCCGCCAGCACGATGTCCGGCGGGTGCCTCCGTGCCAGCTCCAGCGCGGACAGACCGTCCTCCGCCTCCATGATCTCGAAGCGGAAGGGTGCCAGCGCCAGCTGCAGGAGCTTGCGGTAGACGGGGTCGTCCTCCGCCACCAGCACCCGCAGCCCGGCCCGGCGGTCCCCCGCCTCCCGTGCCTCCCGCGGCAGGGCCTGACGCACCGCCTCCACCCGAGCCCCCAGCGACATCCCCGGCGCGAGGAACCCCGCCACCGGAAGGCCCGACCGCCGCAAGGCGTCCTGCTCGGCCGGCGGCGCCTCCACCCAGAGGGGCGCACCGGACGCGGCCAGCGCCTCACGCAGCGCGTCCAACCGCCCCGCCGCCGAGGCCAGCAGCGCCCCCGCCGCCAGCACCAGGTGCACCGGCGGGGACTCGACAAGCGCCTGCACCCCTGGCTCCACCCCCGCCGCCAACAGCACCCGCCAACCCTGCCCCTGGAACGCCAGGGACAGGAGCTCCCGGTGGGGATCCGGGGCTTCGACGAGCAGCAGGGTGGGCTTCATTTAGGGGGCGGGAGGAGGAAGACGGGCGCGGGCGACAGGTCGTTCTGGAAGGCGGGACCCCAACGGCCCGCCACCAGGGTGTGGAAAGGGCGCAGTCTGGTGACAGGGCCCTCTGAGTCAAGGCAACCCTTTGGAAGTGTTGGAAGTTGGAAGGCCACGAGCCAGGGGAACCCGCCGCTGGCCTGCCGCGTCACTGGTACAACCGGGCTACAGGTACACTTCGTTTGCACGGGCGTGGGGGACGCGAACGCGGCGGTGTGTTATTCGACCGCCCATGGGTGCCAAGAAAGTCACGGCGCAGGAGAAGCTGACCGGGTTCCAGGACCGGATTCGCGCCGCGGGGCTGCGCAGCACCGCCCCCCGCGTGGCCGTGCTGCGCAAGCTGGAGACCGCCACCGCCCCCATGAGCCACGCGGACCTGGTGGAGGAGCTGGGCGGCGAGGGCTACGACCGCGTCACCATCTACCGCAACCTCACCGACCTCACCGAGGCCGGCCTCGTCGTGCGCGCCGACCTGGGCGACCACGTCTGGCGCTTCGAGCTCAAGCGCGCTGGCGCCACCGAGCACACCAACAACCACCCCCACTTCACCTGCACCGACTGCGGCACCGTCGCCTGCCTCCCCGAGGAGTCCGTGCGCCTCACCACCGCCCGGGGCGTCCCCCGCGCCGTGTCGCAGCGCGCCGTGGAAGTGCAGCTGCGCGGTCTCTGCGACCGCTGCGAGTAGCCTCCCCCTCCAGCCTGCCAGGCGAGCCCCCGTTGGGATGTGCTCACTGGTAGGCAGACGCCTACATGTGAGCTTCCGCTCTCCTGCCCCCGGACACAGATTCGTCCTGGCGAAGGCGGGGACCCACCGTTCCGGCTCGGGGAACGGCGCGGGCGCTCCAGGGTTCGCAGGGGGATTGGGATGGAAGCCCATCACACGTTGCTGGTCGTCGACGACGACATGGACATCCGGGATGCGCTCCAGGACGCGCTGGAGCTGGAGGGCTACGCCGTGCAGCTGGCGGCGGACGGGCTGGAGGCGCTGGAGCGGCTGCGCTCGTCGGAGCCCCGGCCACAGCTCATCCTCCTGGACCTGATGATGCCGCGCATGGACGGCATCGCGTTCCGCGAGGCGCTGCGCCACGAGCGCGCGTGCTCGGACATCCCGGTGGTGGTGGCCAGCGCGGACCTGGACGTGCGCGACACGGTGGATGGCATGGGCGTGGCGGGCTACCTGCGCAAGCCCCTGGACCTGTCCGCGCTGCTCACCACCGTGAAGCAGCTGTGCCTGCCTGTCTGAACAGTGAGCACCAAACCCATACACGAAAGGGAGCGCAACCATGAAGAAGCTCATCATCGCGGCAGTGATGTCCCTGGGAACGGCTGCCTTCGCGCAGGAGGCCACCGGCACGCCGGAGAACCCGGCGCCGAGCGCGCCCAGCTCACGGCAGATGAACGGCCCCTCCACGGGCATCGAGGCCCAGGAGGTGGGCCCCGCCATCGGTGACGCCGCCAAGAAGGCCGTGGGCGCGCAGACCTCCAAGGAGGAGGCGGCGCAGACGGGCGTGTGGAAGGAGAAGCACGCCTTCACCATGGAAGGCACCGTCAAGACCAAGGACGACGACGACATCACCCTGGCGCGCAAGGACACGCTGCCGGAGGTGAAGCTGGACGTGCGCGACAAGACGAAGGTGACCCTGGACGACAAGCCGGCGAAGGTGAGCGACCTGCCGGAGGGCGCCAAGGTGCGCGCGAAGTTCCAGCTGGAGGGGGATGACTCCGTCGCGCTGGAGCTGAAGGCGACCTCGCCCAAGCCCAAGAAGTAGTCCGGCGGTCGGATAGACCCTTCAATGCCTTTCACCGGGCCCGCTTCCCACCAGGGGAGCGGGCCCGTCTTTTTTACGCCCTTTCAGGGTCGCCCGGTTCCCTGGCTGGGAAGGAATTTTCCCTCTCGCCAGGGAATGCCGCACGGACAGCCTGCTCTCCGGGGCGGGTACGCCGCTTGCTTAGGTGGCGCGTACGCGTAGGGAGACCATGGTGAATCGACGACTGCTGGGGCTGGGCGTGTGTGCGGGTGCGGTGATGCTGTCGGCGTGGGGGTGCGGCGGGACGGATTCGCCCACGACGCCCATTGATGACACGGACAAGGTCGACCCACGGGTGGAGGTGGATGCGGGGACCGGCGGTGACACCGACGCCGGGACGGAAGTGGATGCGGGCACGGATGCCGGCACCGACATCGATGCGGGGACGGATGCGGGGACCGGCACCGACGCCGGAACGGATGCGGGCACGGACGCCGGCACCGACGGCGGCACGGACGCGGGCACGGTGGTGGATCCGTGGCCGGCGGATCCGATGACGAACTATTCGGACCGCTACGGCATCGGCAAGGTGAAGTCGGTCGGCATCGACCTGGGCAAGAACATCTGGGTGCTGGACGGCGCCCGCATTGGCGTGGTGCGCGCTGACACGCAGAAGCTGGTCTGGGTGGCGGGCCCCGTGGGCCAGGCGGCGGATGGCCAGAACTCCAGCGTCATCTGCGGCGGCGAGGCGGGCCGCGCCTACGTGGGCTACTACGCCCAGGACCTGGGCGTGGATCCGGAGTGGCCGGACATCCACACCAACTTCATCGTCACCGCGAAGCCGTGCGAGGTCCCGGTGAACGAGACCACCTGCTTCCCGTTCAGCACGCGCCGGCTCCAGTTCTACAAGCAGGGTGACGTGGACGCGGTGAAGCTGGACGCCAGCGGCCAGGTCGTCTTCGAGAACCACATCAACCAGTCCCGCCGCGCCAACAAGGACGCGAACGGCAACCCCTTCATCCAGACGGGCCCCACCGTGGTGGACGGCGTCAGCCTGGGCATCCGCAACAGCAACGACCACCACTTCGACGAAGACCGCGCCATGTACAGCTGCGCGTCCGTGCTGCGCGGCCCGAACAAGGGCGACGTCTTCTTCGGCTCCAACCACGGCGTCACGCGCATCCGGGGCCTGACCTACAACGCCCACCGGCACCCGGTGTGGTTCGACGCGAAGGGCTCGCAGTACGCCGGCTACACCTACGGCCTGGGCATCTCGCCGGACGGGGACGTGCTCATCGCGAACGAGTGGAACTTCGGCACCGTCACGCCCGACACGAAGATGGAGAACTGGGACGACACCACCACGCCGGGCATCAACCAGCAGAAGGTGAAGTCCTCCTACCTCCCGGAGGTCAACTCGCAGGAGGCCTTCGACTCCTGGCGCGGCTTCCAGCAGACCACGGACAAGAAGTACTACCTGGGCAGCAAGGACCTGGGCCTGTGGGAGATGACCATCCTCTCCGCCAACAACCCCTTCCAGAAGGGCACCCGCATCGGCGCGGACGTCCCGGCGCTCAGCAACATCAACGCGCTGGCCTCCACCAATGACGGCTCGCTCTTCATCGGCACCAACACGGGCGGCCTCTACCGGCTGACCCCGGGCAAGATGCTGGAGAAGGTGGCGGGCGTGCGCGGCAACAAGGTGGAGCAGCTCGTGTACGACGGCTCCACCGCCTCCGGCATGCTGCTGGTGCTGACGTCGGAAGGCCTGACCGTCCTGCGCGGCCACTGAGCAGGACTCCCACCCTGACGCCGGGGCGGTGCGCATGTCGCACCCGGCGTCACGGGGGGTGAAAGGCCGCCTGGAAGGCGCGGGAAATGTTCTGGAAGGAGGCCCGGTTCTGCTTCCGCCCTCCTGCCTTCGTGCAAGGGGGCAGGCGGGCCGGGCCCCCGGGCTTCACGGCCCTCCGGACTGCTCTCTACAATCGCCCTCGCCCCGCCGGAGGAATCCGAACGCATGCGCCTGAGACTCGCCCGCCGCCGTCACGCCGCTGGTGCCACCTCCTCCCTCGCCATCTCCGAGGCAGTGGAGCCCCACGGTCGCAACGAGCTCCAGGCGCGAGGCCCCGACCCCTTCCGGCCGGACCGGCGGCTGCGCTGGCGGGATCACTTCGTCCTCACCGAGCACCTGCTCCAGCTGGACAGCATCCACCCGGAGCATGACGGCCTGCGCATCGCGCAGCTGTCGGACGTGCACGTGGGCCAGGCGACCAGCGACGTGCGCATCCGCCGCGCGGTGGCCGCGGTGAACGAAGCCGCGCCGGACCTGGTGTTCCTCACCGGCGACTACGTCACGCACAGCCCCAAGCCGCTGCCGCGCGTGCGCCAGCTGCTCCAGGGGCTCAACGGCCCCGTCTTCGTGGTGCTGGGCAACCATGACCACTGGGTGGACGCGCCCTACCTGCGCGCGGGCTTCGAGGACCTGGGCTACACGGTGCTCCAGAACGAGCACCGCGTGGTGCACGTGAAGGGCGCGCCGGTGACGGTGCTGGGCATCGACGACGGGCTGACCGGCATGGAGGACGTGGAGGCCACCTTCCGGGGCGCGCCCACGTCCGGCACGCGGCTGGTGCTGGCCCACACGCCGCCCACCGCGGAGAAGCTGCCCGCGCACGCGGGCCTGGTGCAGTTCTCCGGGCACACCCACGGCGGGCAGTTCATCGTCCGAGGCCTCACGGAGGCCCTCTTCCGTCGCGCGGGCCAGCCGTACATCCGCGGCCACTACCGCGTGAACGGCAACCACCTGTACGTGAACCAGGGGCTGGGCTTCGGCTTCGGCGGGCCGTACCTGCGCCGGGGCAGCACGCCGGAGGTCGCCTTCTTCACCCTGCGCACGCAGCAGGCCGCCCACGTCGGGACGACCTGATCCACGAGCAGGACGGCGCGCCCGCCTTCAGCGCAGGGGCGCGCCCAGCTTCATGCCGCCCAGGGCGTTCTCGCGCTTCTTGCGGGACAGGCTGAAGGGCCCGGGCCCGAAGTAGACGATGAGCAGGGCCCCACCCGCCATGGAGAGGTTCTTCATGAAGTGGATGAGGTTGTTCTGCGCCTGCACCGGGTCATCCATCTTCCAGAAGTGATGGACCATGATGGCGGACGCCACCAGGAACACCGCGAGCATGGCCGCGCCCAGGCGGGCGAAGGTTCCCAAGAGGACGCACAGGCCCCCCACCACCAGCACGCCGCCGGACACCAGCACCGCCGTCCTCGGGTCGGGCACGCCGGACGCCTGGGCGTAGGCCGTGAGGGCCTGGAGCTGGATGAAGTGATTGAGCCCGCTGGTGATGAAGATGACCGAGAACAGCAGCCGTCCCAGCGGTGCGAGCAGCCCCATGAATGACCTCCATGCCTCCGGCGTGTCCTCCCTCAACGCGGACGGGTCGGTGTCATTCTCCAGATAGGCACGGATGGGCGGGCGGACAGCCGTCCCCCGCTCCCCTGCCCGCTCCCCTGACGGGTGGACAGTCGGTCCGTTCCCCGGGCGACGCACCGGCGGGCTGCGACAACACGCCACAGGGTGCAGGGACGGGGGGACGTTAGGGTGCCCACGCCTTGAGAACCCCCACCCTGGCCCTCCTGAGCGCCGCGCTCCTCCTCGTGCCTACGGCTTCGGCCTGGGCCTGCGCGAGCTGTGCGTGCGGCGACCCCACCCTCACGTCCATGGGAGGCGAGCAGCCCTTCGAAGGACGCCTGCGGCTGTCCACGATGCTGCGCGCGTGGGGGCACACGGAAGGGGTGACGGGCGTGGACGCGCAGCGGCTGCGCGAGCTGCGCATGGACGTGGCGGTGGCGTACGCGCCCAGGCCGTGGCTGGTGCTGGCGGTGAACCTGCCGCTCCAGGCCCGCGAGGTCCAGGACGTGAGCCTGGGACTGGAGCGCGGCTGGGGGCTGGGCGACATCGATGTGACGGCGAAGGCGTTCGTGTGGAAGGACAAGGAGTTCTCGCCGGACCATCTGATCAGCGTGGTGGGCGGGGTGAAGCTGCCCACGGGCCCCAGGCTGCACGCGGGGGACGGCACGACGCTGGGCATCGACGCGCAGCCCGGAAGCGGCTCGGTGGATCCGATGGCGGGGTTGGCGTGGCAGGGGTTCCGGGGCAACTGGTCGTTCCTCGCAAGCGCCCTGGGTTTCTTGCCCTCGCGAGGGCGCGACGACTTCCGGATGGGAGCGTCGCTGCGCACGCAGGTGGCGGCGCAGTACCAGCCGTCCCCCACGTGGGCGGTGCGGCTGGGCGTGGACACAAGGGCGGAGAGGGCGCCGGACACGAACGGCACGCCGGAGGAGGCCGGAGGAGGCTTCATCGCGTACGCGTCGCCGGACGTCCTGTTCAGCCCGGGCATGGACGTGGTGGTGCAGGCCGGGGTGCGCATTCCTGTCGTCAACCAGCTGCGCCGGGTGTCGTCCACGCCCATCGCGGTGCTCTCGCTCGCGTACGACCTGTGATGATCCGCGCTTCATTGGTTCTTCTGGCCCTGTGCGGATTGAGCGCGTGCGGCGAGCGCGTGGACGGCATGATCGTGACGCTGGGCCTGGAGCACCGGGCCACCGCGCAGGGCGTGCAGGCGGCGGGAGGCGAGCGTTCCTTCACGCGAGCGGATGGACAGGTGCTCACGCTGACGCGCGGCTACGTGACGCTGGGCAGCGTGGAGTTGAAGCCGTGTGAGGAAGCGCTGGGGTGGCGGCTGTTGAAGGCGCTGTCCCCCATTGGCACCGCGCACGCGCACTCGGTGGGTTCGCCGTTGAGGTTGGGCACGCCGCACGTCAGTGGCCTGGAGCGGCCGGACGGGAGCGTGCTGACGCTGGGCACGGTGCGGCCGCCGCCGGGGCGCTACTGCCGGGCGAGGCTCACCTTCGAGCCCGCGGACGCGGACGCGGAAGGGCTGCCGGGCGCGGACAGCGGCGTGGACATGGTGGGGCACACGCTGTGGCTGGAGGGGACGCGGGTGCCGGCGGGTGGTGGTGAGCCGCAGCCCTTCCGGCTGGTGACGTCCAACCTGGCCACGGTGGACGTGGTGTTGGACGGGCTGACGCTGTCCGAGGACGACCCGGCGGCCGAGCGCACCTTCGCGCTCGCCTGGGACACGTGGCTGGCCACGGTGGACCTGGAGTCACCCGGAGCAGCGGCCTCGGCGCTGGACACGGTGGCCCGCTCCGTGGCGATGTCCTCCGTCGCGCCATGACGTCCTCTCCGCCGCCCTCTTCCGAACCCTCGCTCCGGGCCCGCATCAACCTGGTGTGGCTCTTGAGGCTGCGCTGGGGCGTGCTGGTGGGGCAGGCGGTGCTGGTGGCGGTGGCGGTGTGGGGGCTGAAGCTGGCGCTCCCGGTGCCCGCGCTGGTGGCGCTCCTGGGCGTGGAGGGGGTGACGAACGCGGCGGTGCGCGCGGGGCTCGCGAGGGCGCGTCCGGTGGCGGAAGCGGCCATCTTCGGGCTGATGCTCTGGGACACGTTGGTGTTGACGGGGCTCTTGGCGTTGAGCGGAGGGACGCACAATCCCTTCACGGCGCTGTACCTGGTGAACGTGGCGCTGGGCACGGTGCTGCTGCCGCCGCGCCGCACGTGGGCGATGCTGGGCTTCACGCTCTTGGCGTTCGGGTCGCTGTTCGTGTTGCAGGACGTGACGCTGCCGGGATTGGAGCGACCGGATCACGCGGAGCTGATGCGGCTGCACCTGAGCGGCATGTGGGTCGCATTCGCGGTGGCGGCGGGCTTCATCGTGTATTTCATCCAGCGAGTGACGCGAGCGCTGGCGCTGCGTGAGCAGGAATTGGAACAGACGCGGGCAAGGCACGCGAGGCAGGAGAAGGTGGCCTCGCTGGCGACGCTGGCGGCGGGAGCGGCGCATGAGTTGTCCACGCCGCTGTCCACCATCGCGGTGGTGGCGAAGGAGCTGGAGCGGGCGCTCGCGGCATCTCAGACGTCCGACTCCGTGAGAGAGGACTTGAGGCTGATCCGTCAGCAGGTGGACCGCTGCCGGGACGTGCTGGTGCAGATGTCCGCGGACGCGGGCCAGACGACGGGAGAGCCCTTCCAGGCCATTCCCTTGGAGCGGCTGGTGGAGGAGACGCTGTCGGAGCTGTCCGGCCGTGAGCGCGTGAAGGTGGAAGTGCCGGAAGCGCTGAAGAAGCACGATGTCCACGGACCGCCCAGGGCGTTGGCGAGGGTGCTGAGGGGCCTCGTGAAGAACGCGATTCAAGCGACGCCCACGGGCCGGAGTGTGGAGTTGCGGGTGTTGCCAGACGGCACGGGAGCGCGGCTGGAGGTACGCGACGAAGGCAATGGCATGCCGGAGGCAGTGCTCCAGCGCGCGGGCGAGCCGTTCTTCACCACGAAGGCGCCTGGAGAGGGCATGGGCCTTGGGCTGTTCCTGGCGCGCTCGTTGGCGGAGCAACTGGGCGGGTCGCTGGAGCTGCGCTCGAAGGCCGGGGAAGGCACGACGGCGAGCCTGAGCCTGCCGGGAGCGGACGCAAAGGAGGCAGCGGCATGAGCACGGCCCCAGTGGATCAACGTCCCAGCCTGCTGCTGGTGGACGACGACAGCACGCTACGAGAGCGATTGGCGCGAGCCTTCCGAGAGCGCGGCTGGGACGTGACGACAGCAGGCAACCACGAAGAGGCCATGGTCGCAGCCAGGCGCGAGTCACCGGAGTACGCGGTGGTGGACCTGCGCATGCCGGGGCAAAGCGGCTTGGAGCTGGTGAGGGACCTGCTGGCGGTGGACGCCTCCACGCGGATCATCGTGTTGACGGGCTACGGCAGCATCAGCACGACGGTGGATGCCATCCGGCTGGGAGCGGTGAACTACCTGCCAAAGCCCGCGGACGCGGACGACATCCTGGCGGCGTTCGCGAGGGCGGAAGAAGCCCCGAACGTCGCCGCGCCAGAGACGCTCCAGGCACCGTCCCTGGCCCGAGCGGAGTGGGAACACATCCACCGGGTACTCGCGGACAGCGCCGGCAACATCTCCGAGGCCGCGCGAAAGCTGGGCATCCACAGAAGGTCGCTCCAGCGGAAGCTGCAGAAGTACCCGCCATCGCGCTGACGCAGGGTCTTCACTTCCGTTGCCGGACTCCGAGATTCATATTCAGGCGTTCCACGAATCGACCGGCTGCTTCTTGGCACCCCCACCCATCTCCTCGCACCCCAACCTGATGTAGAAACCCTTGAACAGTGTTCTCATAAGCACCTGACCAGGCTTTGGTCTCATCGACAATTCCAGCCCCAGAAACTCTCGCCAGCGAAATCGCCAACGCCGCGGCCAGGACGTACCCCATCGGCTCAAGCTCGCCTCCCACTTCGAGCATTGCTTCGAGCTCTCCATCAGGCGCTTCGACCACCGTACAAAACACCAGGCTTTGCGGAGCAACCGTGGCAAACCGCCAGACAGCCATGCCGCAACCAAGCTCGCGCAAGCTCGCGTACTCGTCTTGATTTCCGAAGCCATCGAGCATCACCACCTCAGGAGGTGGCGCATCAATCAATTCGGCAATGGCTCTTGATGCACCAACAACAACATCCCCGAGCCCCACCCTTCCACTCGCACGAACAGCCAACGAACTCCCCATCACCACCCCCAACCAGGAAGCACCACGACGCCATCCCGGTAAAGACTGTGTTCCTACCAGTGACACCTTAGTACCCGCCGTCGCGCTGACGCGGAGCCGTCACTTCCGTTGCCGGAGTTCTGAAATCCATCCATCCACGTTCGGGTGGCCAGTCTCCCGCAGGGCCTGGACGACCTCCGGCTTCAAAGCCTTCTCAATCTCCGAAACGGGTTCGGGGAAGTAGAACCGTTCCACCATCCATCCCTGGTCGAACGACTCGACGCTGAGCGGAAGTGCCCCGAACAACCGCTCGTATTCAGGCTGACCGCCGTACTCGGACCTGAGCCAGGCCAGGAAGAGGAGCTTCATCTGCACGAGATGCTCTTCCCGGTTCCACGGAGAGCGGTCCGGCTCTCCCTTGCGCCAGAGCTGTGGCTCCACGAGCCACTCGACGTCACCGAGACCCAATGCGGCGGCCTGAGCCAGGACCGTGGGCTTCGTCCTGATGAGATAAAACGCCTCGTGAAGCATCGCCATCACTCCTGGCCTTCGCCTGCATGAATCAGGCGCCAGCCACCCTCCGCGAAGGCAGCGGCTTCGACGTCAACCGACTCGCGAGTGGAAACCGACCGGAGATCCTTCCGCGCATGCGTTTCCGGCAACATCTCCCCCTCCAGTCGCAAGCGTCTTACCCATTCTGTCCCCTGCCAGAGCCCACAAACACAGGGTCCGATGAAGCGGGGGCCTTCCTGGATTCTTCCTAGCAACAGTACGTTCACCCTACGCCAGTGGCCGATACACGGTACGCGACTTACAGCACCTAACGAAAGTCAGGGCTGGGCTGGCCGTTGGCAAGGGGCATCATCAGCTTGAGGGACATGGTCCGTGAACTCGTCCCCGACGCATTCTGGCAGCGCGTGGCGCCCCTGCTGCCTCCGCCTCGGCCGAAGAAGAAGCTGGGTCGCCCTCGTGCGGACGACCGGGCTGCGCTGGAGGCCATCGTCTTCGTGTTGAGGAGCGGTATCCCGTGGGAGATGCTGCCTCGCAAGCAGTTCGGCCTGTCGGGCATGACGGCCTGGCGCAGGCTGGAGGAATGGACCCGCGCGGGCGTGTGGGAAAAGCTCCAGGAGCGGCTGCTGGATGAACTGGGGCTGCGTGGCAAGGTGGACTTCTCGCGCGCCGCCATCGACTCCTCGTCCGTGCGGGCGTCAAAAAGGGGGCCCTCACGGGCCCAAGCCCGACGGATAGAGCGAAGGCGGGTAGCAAGCATCATCTTCTCGTAGAGGCCAACGGCCTGCCCCTCACGGAGTCCGTGACGGCCGCCAACGTCCACGACACGCACGAACTCTTCCCGCTCGTCGACTCCGTGCCCGCGGTGCGGATGCCCTCGGGCCAGCGGCGCCTGCGGCCTGGGAAGCTCCACGGCGACAAGGCCTACGCCTCCAGGAAGAACCGACGTGGGCTCCGCCTACGTGGCATCGCCGCTCGCATTGCGCGCCCGGGTGTCGAGTCCAAGGAGCGGCTTGGACGTTATCGCTGGGTCGTGGAGCGCACGCTGGCTTGGAAGAACCAGCTCCGCAGACTTCGAGTCCGCGATGAACGCAGGGACGACGTCCACTTCGGATTCCTCGTCCTTGGCTGCTGCGTCATGCTCCTGCGGCGCCTCTGTCCTGACATTTGTTAGAGGCTGTTAGGGTCGGGGGCACGCCACTCCACTCCATCATTTCGCAGACTCACCGCAGTCCGAGTATACCAGACACCCGGATACGAAGCCTCCCCGCCGAGCACCTCGTTTCTCCCTACAACCCCTCGCAGAATGGAATCGCTCTTTTTGAAAGATGCGGCAAGCCACCGCACACACCTTCCAGGCTTTTCTGCCGCCCCCGCCCTATCTTCGCCATGCAACTCACTGATGATGAGACGCCGCCCAGCCTCTAAAACACGAAGTCCTCCCGGGCGAACATTGATCCACCCCCACTCACGCTGTCGGACCTCCCCTACGCTACGAACGCCCACAATGCGGCGAGACACATCAACTCCAAGAAACACCTGAAATGCGTCTCCCCAGCTGGCGGCAAGATCCGGTACGTCAAGGAGGCCTGGGGCTTCCGCTCCCCGTCGAAACACCACGCACGAAAGCGAAAACTTCACGCACATCTCCCCAACCCACTGCACCAACTCCCTCTCCGCACAAAAGATTCGCAAGGCTGCCATTTCTCTCCATCACTACTGCATCCGCATCCTCTTGAGGCAATATCGAACCTCAATCGAACAGTCCTTGATGCGCTCGAATCTCCTCAACCTGGCAAACCAAAAGCCATCACACACCATCAACACCACACTCAGCCGACCGCAAGCCACGAGCAACACACTCAATCACAAACCACCTCGACCCTGGCTTCCCTGCCGACGGAAACAACCCATAAACATAAGCCCGCCATTCCGAACGATTTTTCGGGACCCAACCACCTCCCGCTTCAATCAAAAGACAGCCAACACTCGCACAGCCATCAATCTTCACCCCGTCGGTAGAAGCCCTTCAGCAGCGGCTCAAACAGCCGCTACTGCGCGTCCGTGAGGTCCGATGGGCCGTGCTTCTCCATCTCCTCACGGTGCTCACCGCGCCGAGGTTCAACAACACCCTCTCACGCTTGACGAAGCGCTGCCTCCAACGCTTCGGGCTCAGCCGTGAGCTTTGACAGTTCTACCTCCAGCTCACCTGACCACCACGCCGGAACAAGTGCTGTTGCATGTTCGTAGGGACGGCAGGTACTGCACCACTCCCAACTTGCTCCGCGCGACACGTACAACTCTCCATCAGCCACGACCTCAACCTTCTTTCCATGCTGATAATACCGATGAAGTGTTCGTGCGCCACAGACCGGGCATGGCGAGGACACGTTCAAGCCCTCTCTTGAGCCTGCGAAGACAGCATACCACTCCCGCAGGCACTCTTCCGGAACACCCCGCCAAGCCTGACCATGACCGGTGCTCATCTTTCACCTCGAATGAATGCCTCAAGGGCATTCCCGGCACCGGGGACGCTCCAGCGGAAGATGCAGAAGTACCCGCCGTCGCGCTGACGCGGAGCCATCACTTCCGTTGCAGGAGTTCCGAAATCCATCCGTGAACATCACACTCAATCACGAGTCACGAAGTCTACTCCCGGGACCTTGTCATGCCGTGATCTCCATCCCTACTTCGACAGCCCTCTGGCAGGTAGCCAGGAACTGCCCGCAAGGAAGGAGGCATATCGTTCCCGCAGATCCCGGATCATGACGCCTCGATCGTAGGCGCGAAGCAGCACTTCTCCGCCCTGTAGTGAGACCAAGGTCCTGCACGAGAGGCGAACCGACAGTGCCCGACCCAGCTGATCCCCCAGCACAGCATCCATCTCCTTCCCGAAGCACTCGCGCTGGCCAAAAATCTGCACCTCCACCACGAAGGCGTCCAGCTCCAACTCCCACGCGTCAGCGACTTCATCCTCAAGGCGATGGGTACGAAGAAACGCTCTCGTGTAAGCCAGCTGGGCGGAGAGGTCCTCAACGGAAACATGAAACCCAAGGACGCTCGCCTCGGATAGATCCCCCCTCAATCCCAGGCATTCCCGCAGGGCGCTTTCGACCCCAGCCCCATCCCGCGATTCTACTGCAATGCGAACAAAGGCTTCTCCGTTCATGTACACGCCTCCGCACTCACGGCAGTTGAGCCTCGCGAAGCCCCGGTAGATCCGACTCATCAACCACAGAGATCTCCACCGAGCACGTCTCCCTGCGCGAGACTCTCCGCACCATCACCAGACAAGACCAGCTCGGCGGTCATTCCAGCCTCAAGTTCCTGGAAGCTGTGGCCATAAGCGTGAATCTGCTCGACGCGAATCGAAACGGGCCGGTCGTCTGAACGGGTGGACGGACCATATCCTTCGGGTGTCCGCACTGGAGTCAGCTTGAAGGCGGCCGAGAAGACGTCGCCGATGCGGATGATGCCTTCGATGATGCGTCCGGCCGCGCGGACGCCCCCCGGCTGGGGATTGACGCTCGCCACTGCGAATTCGATGGGGCTGCTCGCCACGGCTCGATACGCATGGGGTACAGCTTCGGACAGCCACCACTCCCAGAACTGAAGTCGGCGCTCGGGGTCGGATGATGCGTCCCAGGGAGGTCCGCCCGCGGAGGCAGCCGCTGCGAACATGGACGCATCCATGTCTTCTGCATCGACCTGGTTGTCGCGCAGGTGCGCATCGTCCTCAGTCAGCGGGAAAGTCTCGTCGTCGATGCAGGTAAGCAGGGCCTGCACCGCGGAGAATCCCGCTGCGGCTCCCTGCGAATCCTCATCCGAAGACGACAACTCCACCATGTGGTCCCAGGCCCGCTGCCAGAGTGCCTGGGCTTCGATCTTGTCGAGCCGCCCCACCCTCACCGCTTCCGCCGAATCCAGCACGGTGTGCGGCGTGCGGTCCTGTGAGGACTTCAACTCCCAGAGAGGAAGCACATGCCGGGCAGTCGTGAGCGCCAGCGCCACACGCCGGGCATACCCGGGTCCACGCCCCTGCTCACGCCCCAGCGACCTCCAGATCTTCCGCCGCAGGCCCAACGAAAGGTCGTGCACGGGGTCCGCTCGCACTGACTCAATCGCCCGTTGAAGCAGGGACTTCAAAATCTCGGGCTCACCCATCCTCAATCTCCACGTTCGGCCTCCCCTGCATCGACTCAAGGGGCATCAGGCGGCAGATTCCCCCATGCGTCCGGATTCTCCGGCTCGGGTGTCAGCGCGAGCCGGGTGAACCGGCCACCCCGGACCTCAACAACCGCCCACAATTCGGCCAGGCAATTCGGGCAGCGGCCCAGTCCGTAAGCCCAGACGTCGCGCCCTACCGTCCCTGGCTCAGGCCCCACGGGCGACCGCGGCATCCTGGGTGCAAGGCCCCAGACAATCTCACCGGCAGAAAAACGCCTGTCCTCCAGGACCCCGATGTCCGCCTGAAAGGCGACCTCGCCCAGGCAACCGCAGGCACTGCACCCCACCACCCCCAAGAACTCATTGTACCGGCCCATCGCGCCGCCTCCCCCCAGTTCCACTGCCAGGTAGCTCCAGAAGTATCCGCCGTCGCGTTGACTCCGTTTCGTCGGTACGACGGTGGTCTTCGCGGCGCCATGGAGGAGGCGGCTTTCCGCACAAAACTAAAATTCAGTGCGATCTTTATGCAGCACATCACGGCCAAGCTTGCACAAAACTAAAACGGCTCTATACTTTCGTGCATGAGTGCCGAACCCCCACTCAAGCCGGACTGGGACCAGCTCTACCGTGTGGCCGAGGCCCAGGAGGGCCACTTCACGACGCAGCAGGCTGCCCAAGCGGGCTACTCGCCCCAACTGCTTGCCCACTACGTGCGCATCGGCCGGGCTTCGCGAATCCAGCGGGGCATCTACCGGCTGGTGCACTTCCCAGCGGGCGAGCACGAGGACCTCGTCGCGGTGTGGCTCTGGTCCGAACAGATGGGAACCTTCTCCCATCAGACCGCACTCGCGCTTTACGACCTCTCCGATGTCCTGCCCGCGCGGATCCACCTGACGCTCCCGGAGGCGTGGAAGACGCGTCGTTTGCGCGTGCCCAAGCTTGTCGTGCTCCACTTTGCCGACCTGCTCGACTCCGAGCGCCAGTGGGTGGGGGCCGTGCGGGTCACGACTCCCTCCAGGACATTGGATGACTGCGCGCGGGGCGCACTCACTCCGGACCTGATGCGTCAGGCCGCGCTGCAAGCCCTGCATCGCGGCATGGTCAGGGGCTCCCTGCCAACCGTGGAAGAGGCACTGAAGCCTTTTGGAGGCCTCAACGCGTGACGAGCCGCACCTATGCATCGCCCGCGGCCTTCAAGCAGGCGCTGGAGCAGCGCCTTCGCCAGGAGGCCCAGAAGCGCAACCTGCCACTCGAACGTCAGCGCGAGCTGCTGGTCTTCAGCCGCTTCCTCGCCCGCGTCTACGCGAAGCTGGGCTCCAGCGTCACCCTCAAGGGAGGACTGGTGCTGGAGCTCCGCATCGAAGGGGCGCGAGCCACGAAGGACATCGACCTTCGCATCCAAGGCGACCCCAGCGGATTGCTACTCCAACTGCAGGACGCTGCAAGGCACGAGCTTGGCGACTTCTTTTCGTTCGAGGTCCGCCCGGATGACGAGCATCCCAAGATCCAGAACGAGGGCATGCGCTACGAAGGGCTGCGCTTTCGCGCGGAGTGCAGGCTCGCACAGAAGATCTACAGCCGCCCTTTCGACGTGGACGTCGCCTTCGGGGAGCCCATGCTGGGAACGCCTGATGAGGTCACGGCCCCCGACGTGCTCGGCTTCGCGAACATCGCGCCGCCCCGCCTGCGGCTCTACCCCGTCGAAACCCATCTCGCGGAGAAATTGCACGCATACACAATGCCCCGACTGCGGCCAAACTCACGCGTGAAAGACCTGCCCGACCTCGCGCTGCTGGCGCAGGCACGGAAGCCACTGGAGGCAGAGCAGCTGCGACAAGCGCTCAAGCTGACCTTCGACTTCCGCAATACCCATCCACTGCCGGGCGCCCTTCCCCTCCCGTCCAGGGATTGGGAGAGGCCCTACGCGGACATGGCCCAGGACAACCAGCTCCCCTGGCCCACACTCGAGAAAGTGACCGAAGCCGCGAAACGCTTCCTCGATCCCGTCCTGGACGGGGCATCCATCACCCGTTGGGATCCGGAGACCTGGAGTTGGAATCACTGAACAAGGGCTGAGGACAGACCACGAACGTGCAGCCCCCCCTCTGGCCTTCCCGCCGCGGAACAGGCTCTACTGAGAGGTGCTTTGCATTTCTATCAGAGGGCCGTCAAGCAGCAGGACGACCCCACCATTTCGGGACAGCCACGCTCGGAATCGCAAGGCGCCACCTACAGCCGCCCGCTGCAAGCGTGAATCAGTCTTCCGCTCGAGCGATAGAGACGTACTCAAGAGCCAGCCGGACCAACTCCTCCATGTCGGCCACGGGGCGCGCGGTCATCATCTGGCCGGGCCCCATGTGGGAGAACGTCCACGTCTCCCTTCTCTTGCATAGCGCGAACGCTACGTAGTTCCCGGTCGCGGGGTGCCTGTAGCGGCACATCATCATCGAGTCAGCCCCCCCCCCATGTAGCGGACCTCGATACCCCTGCTCCGCAGGAGTTCAACCGCCTGCGCCAGGTTCACTGACTCCCTCCTTCCGAGCTGCCTCCTGCGCCTCTGGACGTCCGAGTAACGGTCCAGAAGTGGGCCGGTCTCGTAACCCAGATGTACTCCGACCTGTCCATCTTGGCCTCGTAGCCAATACCGGGACCTGGCGACTCAGGAGACGCCTCAGCCTGCGGCCCCCACGGGTCCCGAATCCGAACCTGCTTGGGGGTCGTCTTGTCGACAATCACTGCATGGGCCGGCCCTCACGCGGTCCATGCCCCGTGTCCTTGACACGGAAGCGACTCTTGCCGACTGCTTACTCTCCAGCCGACTCAAAGGAAACTGGAGAGCCGCCCCCATACAGGACTTGAGCGTCTCCCCTTGAAACGCGCTCAGCCAAGCTCCGGCCGACGAAAATGGGGACCTTGTCCTTGGAAACGAGGGGACTCTCCTTTTCAACAAACGCCAGGAGTTCCTTCATCATCTTCTTCAGGCGCCTTCCCTCCGCGCCCCCACCGGGCGACGCATCAAGATAGAACCGCCCTGGAATCACATCGCGGTCCCGCGCCTGTGCTCTGGTCCACTCCAAACATGCACCAGCCTTGGGATAGACATGGAACTCTCCATCCCGCCCGACCACGGGAGCAACGCGACCCTGGACAAGAGCCAGCAGGTCTGCCGGAAACACGACCTGCTCGGGACTCGAACATTGCCCGACCGGCACCGCCTCTAGCTGAGGGTTCGTTGAAAACCGTGGTGCGCACATGGCCTGCCAGCGGTCCCTCAGAAACTCACAGAGCCGTTGCTCGTCGCGCGCATCAACTGCGATTTGAAACTGAGTACTCATGGCTGCCGATTCCCTACTGGACCCCAGTTGGGCTGAAGGTGCGGATTTACGACGGGGTCTGCAGCTCGGTTTCCGAACGGCACCTCGGTGTCCAGGCCTTGCTGCTTGAGACGCTCCTGAATCTTTTGGTGCCCGGGGCCACCGCTTCGACCACCGCGGCTGTGCTGGAACCACTCCTCATACGGCAGCTGGCCTCCTCCATCAACGTACCGGCGATACCGCCAGACGTCGCCCTCAGGGGTTCCCTTGGGCGGCTTCGCAGTTGCGGCTGCCTCGTCGCGCACATTGGGCGGCCCACCAGGCTCTACATTGGTCCCCGGCCTGTCCTTGGCCTCAGAAACGGTCCGTTCGCGCCCCCTCTGTCCCCCCCCCCAAGAACTGAACTCATTGTACCGGCCCATCGCGCCGCCCTCTCAGCTCCACATCCCCCCGGCAGGAGGCCAGATGCACTGTCGTTGGCTCATCGCCGCATTGCTCCAACTGTCCGTCGGATGCGCCATCATGGCTTCCCTACAGCATCGGTCCGTCCTGTTCCTTCTGTTGTTTCCAACCACGGAGATCAATGCGGATCCGGAACGAAGTTCATCCCCACGAATCTCCTGGCGAAGTCATCCGGATCAATTACCTCTCCATGCTGCCGTGCGCGTTCCTCGTTCTTCTTCCAGATCAGGATGATTTCTGCGGCGGGATCGGTGTCCCACTGCATCGCGGCCCGGAGCACAGCCTGCCAGCTCCCCTCTGTGTGGAATACAGTTCGCAGCTTCGGACAAGCCACTTCCAGCTTCGCTTCGTCCTCGGCACCGAGGCGGCCGATAGCCCAAAGGACATAGCGCTCCAACATCCAGATCAGGATTTGGCGTGAGGCGTCCACTACAGGGTTCCTCTTGGTTGGTCAGGTGGTGCTCCGTACGGCGGGCCGGGGAGCATCAGGAGTTCAAGCGAAGGAGCAGACCCGCCTCCACGAGGCAACGGGCCACCCTCTCAGCCCCATAGACCGCGGCGCAGTTCCTCGAACGAGAGAACCTCGCGCCCCGCCTGCAGGTCGTAAACGCGCATCCCCCTTCGAGTCAGCGCGCCGAGCATCACGACCAACTCTGCCCATACATCCTCGGAAGCGGCACGAAGAGGCACAGAGATCCCGATGGCGTCGCTCTCGCCCGCCTCGGCGGGGACAGGGAACAACTCAACAAGCATTCTTGCGCTTGCGAGTTCGGAGTGGAGGTCCTGCCACTCGGCCTGCATCTGAGCCTCAGCGATGAGATTGAAAGACACCTACGACCTCTCCGACGCAAAGGTGACGCCCACCACGTAAGGCGAGAGGGCGGACTTGATGCTCTCGCGGGCAGTACTCGCCAGCACCTGCCCTCGGTCATCGAACCGGACGGCATGCCTCGTACCCTCGGGTAACTGGTTCCTGAACCACCGGACCCGCCCGATTGCAAAGCGGACGCTCTTGCGCACGGCTTCTTCGCTCGTGAGGTCATGATTGAAGACGTGCACGGCAAGCCCGCGCTCCGAGCTGAACAGTTCAACGGTAGCGGGCCCCCACCCCATCGACAGCGGATCAACATTCATTGGGCACCCCGGCCGCCACGATTCCCACTCCAGTGACGCATTCACATCGATGGCCTCAATCAGGTCCGTATTCGAGAAGAATCTCAGTGCATCCTGAGCCGCAATAAATACCAGGGTGGCGTCCCGAGCCAGGCCCGAAGAGCTCAAGCCGTCGCTGACACACCGTGCAGAACACAGGCTCACCGCGCTCAATGGCAGCCATGATCCGCTGCTGTTCCTCAAACGCCCTCAGTGCCCGCTCTCGTTTGTCGTCGCTCACTTAGTAGTTTCCTTCTTCTGGACGATTGACCCTCCAAGGAAGCTCAGCGTAGTCCCTCCGCACTCTTCGTATGATTTCGCGGATCTTACCGAACGTCGCGATCTCAGTGTGCTTGAGTGCCCGGATTTCCGCAATCACTTCGGCACGCTGTGACCTCATAACTCCCGCAGCATGTGTCACCTCATGAATCACCGTTGCCGCAGATCTTTCCACGGACTGTGTTCGCAGAACATTCACCGTCGCAAGGTTCATGCTTGGCCAGTACGTACCATAGAGGCGCATTCCTTCGCTCTCAAGCATAGGCGCTTGGTTATTCAGCAAGACCTGCACGTCAAGATCTTCAATCAGACCAAGCGTCTCCCTGCCAATTTCTGATGACCGAAGCTCCCGGTACAGGTTGAGGGGACGGATAGCTTGGCCAGGCACCGCATCCGCGCCTTGCTGGAAAATTTGGCTCGGCGATCGTGACTCGATCACTTCTGCTGCATTTGCGAAAGGCCGTAGGCTGGGAACGGCAACCACACTGCCCTCTATAGCTTCGACAACAACGCCCTCAGCTGGCTGAGCTGATTGACCAAACGGATTGGCGGCAGACCCCAACTCACCCAGCTCCCACTTAGGCAGTCTACTCGCAACGGAATTCAGGACTCGTCCACCCAAGGCCGAGGCTCGCTCTATCGCTGCCGTGCCTCCGGGTACCTTGCTGGTGACCCATGCAGCCCCGGCGCCTACCACGGGCAGCGCCTTTCCGAGGCCGTAGCCAAGAACTGCCCCCTTGGTTCCTTCAATTACCTGGTCATCCGCATGCTGCTGCCAGCTCTTTGCCGAGCCATCAAACGTCAGAGCGTCGAATCCCGCGTTCCCAAGAGCCCCACCGACAAAGTACGCCGTTCCACCTGAAAGCACGGTGGCGTCGATGCTCAGACCCAGTTCGGCCCCCCCAATGGTGTTCTGCGCCACGATGGAAGCGTAGTCGCCAAGACTCCTGCGCTGCCCCCAGAGCAGGTCGTTGCCCCCCGCTCCAATGGCTTGACCTACGCCCCATGCGAAGCCCAGAGCTGTACCAACTGCTGTAGCGGAGTGGCCGTCGTCATCGCGGTAGCTGAGTGGATTTCCGTGCGCATACGCATACCGGTGCAGACTCGGCGCATCGCGCAACTGACCTTCGTACGAATCTCGCGAGATGAACCGTCCCAGCTCGCTGTCGTAGTACCGGGCCCGTGCATAGGTGAGCCCCGTCTCCACGTCGTACTGGTGCCCCGTGTATCCGAGCTTGAAGTCGCTGGCGGCGGGCACGGACCCGTTCCTGGGATTACCCCACGCGTCGTACTGACGGGCTGCCGTGACGTCTCCACTCGTCGACAGCGCGTCCGTCACGCTTCCCAGCGCATCCGTCCCCAGGAAGTTCGTCGCAGCGGAAGCCACTTCGCTGACGGCCAGTGGACCACCGCCATAGTGGTAGCGCCGCTTCGACGGGTGCGTGGACTGAACTCCATCCAGCTCCTGCAGGATGAAACCGTCATCAAGCACATACGCGACGTCTTCAGACGCCGTGTGCCTTTGCGTCCGCTGGAGGCTGTTGTCGTAGTCGTACCGCCCCACCTCCTGCCCGTTGTCATAGACGGCGGTAAGAGTGTTACGGATGTCCCAGGCGAAGGTGCGGGTGCCGTCCTGTGTCGCCTTCTCCACCAGGTTGCCCGCGAGGTCGTAGTTCAGCACCACATTCAGCTTGGCGCCTCTGGCGTCCTCGAACCCTCTCAGCCAGTCCACCCGGTTGAAGGCTCCGGTGACATCGCGCGTGAGCGCTTTGGGCTCCACACTGGAGTAGGCATCGGGACCAAGGCCCCTCGTCCATCGAATCAAAGCCTGCCGCTCGCCGGTACGGTTGCCGACGGCATCCAGCCGATACAACGTGTTTCGGCTGTCAGGTGCAGCCACTCCCGTGAGCCGGTTCAAGACGTCGTAGCCATACCGGGTCGTCCCACTGACGCCCAGCACCTGCGTCGAGGGGGCCGTGCGCGTCTCCACCTGCGTCAACCGATTCCCGTTGGCGTCATAGGTGTAGACGAACTGGCTGACCACCGGTCCACTCGCCTCGCACGTATCGCTGACCGTGCCCCGGGCAGTGACCTGCTCAACCAACCGCCCGGCCGCGTCATAGCAGCGCCCTTCCGACAAGCCGTTGGGCCACACCACACCCTTGAGCAAGGAGTCCGGCCAGTACCGGTACTCCACGACGCCGACCGGAAGTGTCACCTGCTTCAGGCGCCCCAAGGCATCGTACGCATACCCCGTTGCCACTCCATCCGGGTCCGTCACGCTCGTACGGTGCCCCATGTCGTCGTACTCGAAGGAGAGCTGCTTTCCGTCCTGCTCCCGCAGCCGCGTCTTCACGCGATCGAGCGCGTCATACGTGTACGTCGTCGCCTCCTCCACCACGCCGCCGAGCGTCTGCTTGAGCAGGGTCTCACGCTCCAGGTTCCCGTTGCCGTCATACGCGAAGCCCTCCGCGTCCACCGATGGCAGCTCTCGCGGCTGCGCATGCTGCGAATAGGTGCGTACCGCCAGCCGATCGAGGAGCCCATATCCAGGCACCGTCACCTGACCCTTCGGGTCGGTCATGGAGTCCGGATTCCCGTTCGGGTCATACGTGTGGCGCCATGTCAGTGTGCCCACGCTGCCCGACGGCGTCGCGCCAGCTTCGAACAGCGGCACCTGGTTCCGCTGAGCCGCCGTCAACCGCGCATGCGAATCCAGATGCTGATGCTCGGCCGTGCGCAGGTTGCGCACGTCGTACTCGTAGGTCGAGAGGTTCCCGTTCGCGTCCTGCTTCGCCACGAGGTTGCGGGTCGCGTCGTAGACATAGGACGTGAGCCCACCGGCGGCATCCGTGACGGACAGCAGCTTGCCCTGCTCGTCATAGGCATACCGCGTCACATACGTGCCCGTGCAAGCCTCCTCCTCCACCTGCTCCAGCGTCAGCCCAACCGCACCACCATGTGAAAGCGAGGGAGCGCCGAGCGGCTGCTTCATGCACACTCGGTTGCCCGCGGCGTCATGGGCCCATGCCGTGACCTGCCCGAGCGCATTCTCCTCGCGCACGCGCCGTCCCAGGTCGTCGTAGGTGTAGCGAGCATCGAAGAGAACGCCTGTGGTGCGGGGTCCCTTCTCCTGCGTCAGCTGACCGGCGGCGTCGTACTGGAACGCAGTCGTCGCCGCTTCCGCCGTTCCGGCGCCCTGGGTCTCCTCCACCAGACGCGCCGCTCCATCGTAGAGCCGGGTGGTCGCGTAGCCATTCGCGTCCACCGCCCGCACCGTCTGCCCCGAGGCGTTATAGGTCCAAGACTCCTCCGCCACGTCCTGGCCTTGCCCCCGCGAGCTATACACCTTGCGACCCAGGCCATCCTCCCGGTGCACCGTAGGCACCTGACGCCGGTCCCAGTGTGTCCGCTCACGGGTCGCATCTTCGTACTGCCAGCTCTGGCTGTAGGCCGGCGGGCCGCTCGCCGATGCGGCGTCGGACTGGCTCAGCACCCGGCCAACGGCGTCGTAGGCAAAGCGGGTGAGGTGCCCCTTCGCGTTCTTCTCCACGCGCTTGTAGAGAGCATCGAACCAGCTGTCCGAGGCATATCCTGCCGCGTCCATGCGGACGACACGCCGGAGTCCGTCGCGGTACGTCACAGTGAGCTGCCCCCGCGCGTCCAGTACCTGCTCGAGCGTCAGGGCCTCCGTGTCCGGGGCATCCACATACGTGCGCTCGCTCACCGTCAGGGCCTGTCCCCCCTGGGACAGGCTCTCCATCAGGGTCTCGCTTCGCGGCCGCCCCAACGCGTCGTAGGTGAAGCGCCGCTCCACGCTACGCCCATCGATGGAGCGGATGACATGGCCTTCCCCGTCATGCTTCTGGCTCTCGGAGACGCCCATGGGCCGGTGCACTTCCAACAGGCGGCCCAGCGCGTCGTAGACCGTTTCCGTCCGCCGGCCCAGCGCATCCACCCGCACAGACTCATGGCCGTACGGGTCGTACTCCACCGTCTGGGTATGGCTATTCCCATCCACCTGCCGCACCCGGTGGCCGGTCAGGTCATATGCGAATGTCTGCGTATAGCGTACGGGCGGAGCGTCGAGGTCCGCGCCCCGAACCTCGGGGCTCTGCTCCTCCACGACCCGGTAGAGCGAGTCCAGCCGGTAATGCCTGTCGAACCCGGACAGGTCCTCTTCCGCCACCTTGTTGCCAGCGGCGTCGTAGGTCACATGGGAGAGTGTGTAGGCCCGGCTCACGTCGCCGCTGTTGCCTCCCTGGGCCACGAACCGTGACGCATCCGCCACGGCCACCAGCACCTCCACCGGGCGGTCCGCGAAGTCGTACACCGTGGTCTTAAGGACACCCCTCCGGTCGATGACAGTCGTGCGATTGCCTGCATCGTCATACCCATAGCGAGTCTCCAAGGAGGCAGTGAGACCGCCTCCGGACTCGGCCGTCCGAGCCCGCCGGCCCGCGGCATCCAGCCAATGCTCACGGATGAAGTCCGATCCTACGGTCTCGTGCTGGAGCTGGCCGCCCGGGTAGTACAGCGCCGTGCGCACCTGTCCCTCACCGTGGGGATTCACCCACTCCTCACGCTTCACCCGGTCCAGCCCGTCCCACTGCTGGATTCGATGGCGGCCCAGGCCATCCTGTTCGTCTTCCAGTCGCCCGCGAGCGTCGTAGACGGACTGCACCGTCACCGTGGACGTGCCGTTCACCTGGAATGTCTTGGTCCGCAGCTGACCGTAGACGTCGTACGCCGTGGCCTTCTCCCGGTGCCCATCCGCCCCCACGCTCTCCACCCAGTCGCCGGCAACTGCCATCGGCGGACAGGCCGCGCCGTCAACACCGCAGTAGCGCCAGCTCAGCACGACGTCCTGCGGGGACGCCTGCAACGAGGTCACGGCCTCCTCGCAGGTCGAGGCGGAGGTCAGCACGGCACGCGGCACCCGGTTCACATAGCGCCGGGTCTCCAGCAGCCGCCCCGTCCCCAAGGGCAGCACGTCCTCGGGTGCATCCCCTGATGAGTCCACCTGGGACACGGTGGCGTAGCCTTCCGCGTCCACATGGCAGACCTGCGCATTGAAGCCCGCCTCGTAGCCCCACTTCTCCACAATCTCCGCGACAGGCTGCCCCTGCGCGTCGAGCACGGGCAGCGTGGCCGCCACGGTCCCCATGGCCGGCAGCGCCGTTCCCTCGATGCGGCGCTCCACCAGGTTGCCTCGCGTGTCGTAGGCGAGGTGCGTGACACGCCCGCGCGCGTCCATCTCCGTCTCGCGCACCCGGTGGACCGAATTCCAGAGCGCCTCGGTCCGCGCCACCACTCCCTCCGACAGGGGCTTCTCCGTCTCCACCACGGCCCCGGTGGCCATCATCCAGTAGAGGGACTCGGGAACTTCGCTCCGAGGGCCCTTCACCGCCGTGCGGTACGTGGTGAGGGACTGCCCCGACAGGGTTCGCGACTCCGGCGCGATGGAATAGGTGAAGGTGGTGGTGGCCTCTCGCAGCGGCGTGGTTTCCAGAACCTCCACCACCTGCTTCACCCGCGCGTCCTTTTCCATCAGCAGCAGGAAGGCGTTCTCTCCGGGCATCGACTCCGTGCTGCCGTAGTAGATGTAGCGGATCACCTCACCGCTGGGTCCCGTGTATCTGACCAGCCGCGTCCGACCCACCTCCGAGGCCCCCTCCGCGTAGGCATAGGACTCCGTCCGCAGGGGGCTTCCGCTCCCGCACGAGCCGTCATAGCGAGACACGGAAGCCAGGCGCTGCTGGCTGTCGTAGCCGTACTGCACGCAGACGCCGAGGAAGGTCGTGGACGTCGCATCCACCGAGGTGGCGTGGCGCAGCTCCACCGTGCTCAGTCGCAGGTGGCCCACCTCGCGCGAGTAGCCCAGTTCCAGGAGCCGTCCGCTCGCCTCGTCGAACACCCGCGTCAGCGCCCCGTCTACCGAGGCATCGCCGTAGCGCATCAGCACCCGGTGCCCCGTGGGCGCAACGACGGAGGTCAGGCGGTACTTCACGGGGAAGCTCGCGCTGTCGAGCCGACCGTGGCGGTACTCCGTCCCATCCTTCGCGCGGAAGACGTACTCCCGCGCGGCCCCCACGCCCTCCACCCGCAGCGTGCCGTGGTATCCGCGTTGGGCCACGCATCCCGTGCCATCCCCCGTGCAGGTGAACACCTGCCCGCCGCCCTCGCCGCTGGTGACCGCGTAGCGGAAACCTCCCCCTAACAGCGGCTGCACAGCGCCTTCGTACGCGTGCGTCCAGCCCAGGCCCAGCGAGCCCTCCACGGAGTCGCCGCTGGCGTAGGCACGCTGCCATGAGAGTGCCAGGCCCCGGCTGGGGGCCTCCACGTCCACCGCCTGCTTCACCAGGTGGCCGTCCACCACGCTGACCCCCTTCACGAAGGTGTGGCCCACGGGCAGCTTGCCCACCGTCCCCACCGTGGTCGTGAGAGGGGCCTCCCTGTTCAGGGATGTCTGATTGGGATTGTCCGGAATGAGCGTGACCCGGACCGTCTCCTGTCCCACCGGCCGGGCGGGACCTCCATCACCGCGAAGCCCTCCTGCCCCAGCATGATGGCGGCGCCCCCCAGCGAGGAGACCTGGGTGATGCCCGTGGCGTTCGCCAGCACCTGCGCGCTCGCCACCTCCGACTCTCCGCGGCGAACCACCAGCCGTCCGTTCACGAAGGCCTTCATGCCGAGCGGAGCGCCGTAGGCAATGGGCGGCTGCGCGTCGTCCGGCGGCGGTTCGCCGGGCGCCGGCTTCCACGCGGACACGAAGTCCCACACCGGCAACACCCAACGCGCCCGCAGCGGGAGCCCCGCCACGAACAGGCCCGGCTCCGGGGAACGCACGTCCACGTCCTCGGTGGCCTGCAACACCTTCACGAAGGAAGTCGCGGAGTAGTCCTTCGCATACAGCTCGAAGCGAGCCCTTCCCCCCTGCGTTCCCGCCGCCAGCGACAAGACATTCTGAACGTTGGAGGACGCCGGCAGCACGATGTCTCCGTCCGCGTCCCGTTGCAGACTGGCACCCAGGACCAGGACATCGTCTCCAGGCACGTTGGGCTGGAGCGTCACCCGGACATATAGATTGTCAGAGCTCTGGTTGACGACGAAGTACCCGAGTCCCGAGTCAGACGTCGACGCCTGACCTCCAGCCACGACCACCGTTCCATCCTGCAATCGACGACGGGCCTGCAAGGTCGGAACGGTCGAGGTCTGCCGGGCGTAGAGTTGCTGACCGCAACACACCTCCACGAGCTGTCCGTTCGCGTTGCGCTCGGACACCTCCGCGACGAAGATCACCCACTGCGGCCCATTCTCCACCAGGTACCTCGGCCGGAATGCCACCGAGTCCTCATCGTCCAGGGGTTCAGGGCCCGTCGCGACCGGAGTCGCCACGAAGAGATCCAGGATGGTGTCGTCTTCCGCGACCGTATAGGCACCTACCGCCACGCCCTCGAGCCCGGCCTCGTCGCCACGAACCGGCACCCAGCCAGGGGCCCCCACCGGCCAGCGAAGGATCTGCGCGACCAGCACCTGGGGACCGGCCGTCTGATAGACGCCGTTGAAGTCTCCGTTGTACGTCGCGCGCAAGGTGTACCGAGTCGCGGGGATGGTGGCTGAGACGCCAAACGTACGCGAAAGGCCTCCCACGGAGGCTGTCACGGCGTAGTACCCTGCAGTCATGCCTGGGATGTAACCCGCGCTCAGCCATCCATCGACGTCCGACCATTCCTGCATCGTCAGCAACTGCATAGGGTTGCTGGGATCCAGGGCCTGAGGAGTCACCGAATCCTGATACCGGAAGAATCGCCCGGTCGCAGGGGACTGGGTCCACGTCACCTGCTGATTGGCCAGTGCATTTCCATAGCGATCCAGAACCTTCCCCGAGAAGGGGGCGATCATCTGCAATCCCACTTCGGTCGAGGGCGGAACGGCAAACGCTTGAATCTGGTACGGCGCGTCCGGCAACCCCACCTCGACAAACGGCGCATCCAGCACGAAGGTCTGGGTGCCGTTGGAGGTCTCCGCCGTCACGGCGTTGTAGCCCAGCCGCTGGGGGAAATGCGTTCCCTGCCGCAAGAAAGACAAGCGGGGGATGTTCGTGTCAGGCAGCACCTGGACCGCGGCCAGACCATTCTCATCCGTAGTCGCCTGCATTTGGGCCTGGGCTTGTCCCGTGCCACCGCCGGGCCGGAACCCGGGTTGGGAGCCGCTCGCGCGCTTGAAGGTCACGACCGCCCCGAGCACGGGTTCCCCGTTGGCGGTCGTCACTCGTACGGCCACAGGTTGGGGAAGGGGCTGCCCGACCACACCTTCTTGCAGGTCAGTCATCACCACCTTTTCAATGCGGGCAACCTGCGTCACGTCCTCCACGGCGAGGCCCGCATCCAGGAGGGAATTCCTCTCTCGCAGACGCGCGACTCCGTCCTGAGGGAACTGTCCGAAGGCCATCTCCCATGCCCGGGAAAAGCCACCCTCCATCAGCGTTTCGAGCGACTCCACCTGCTGATCGAGTTCCAGCAGCATCGACTGCTTGCGCGCACGGGCCGATTCATCCGCGAACTCGACCTTATTCAGTTGCCTTCTGGCTTGCAGCAATTCATCCCTGGAGCGCTCAAGGGCCGCCTTCTCGGCCTCCCCCACCGCTGTGGAACGCCAGAATCGCCTCCACCACGCAGGCCTGGGACCGAGTTCGGCACGTGCTTTCAACAGGGATTGCGCCAGGTGCTCCTGCGGGTGTCCCGCTTCGCCTCCCATGCAAGCCGGGCAGCCTCGAAGGCTCGTGTCTGGTCGTTGGCCACAACGGTGGCACGCGACTGCAACTTCCTGGGGGCCTCCCGCACCGCAGCGTCTTCATGAAGTGCGAGTCGGCTTTGCCATCCCATGGCGTCGCCTTCCGCTCTCGACACCCACGCCACCCCCAACACCAGCAACACGACAACCCATCGGCCCGCTTGCATCAAACGCTCCCTCATGCGCCTTGACTCAAGGCACCTGTATGGATTTCCGCGCCCTTCACTGCAACCTCCTTGCCTGCGTTGGATAGCGGGGCGCCGTCTTCGAGGAGTCCGAGAATCCGGACCCTCTGTCCACCACGTGGGATGCCCCCCTCTATCCTTCCCTGCGCGGAACAGGCTCTACTGAGAGGCGCTTTGCATTTCTCTCAGGGGGACAGAATGCATTGTCGTTGGCTCGTCGTCGCACTGCTCCTGCTGTCTGTCGGCTGTGCCCATTCGAAGCGGGGGCCGGAAGCGGAGCTCCCCAAGTACGAACACGTCTTCCAGAAGCCGCTGGCGGAGGCGCTCGCGGCCACGCGCCAGCTGCTGGAAGAGCGGGGCTACACGTTCGAGGACACGGAGGATCCGACCCAGCTCGTCACCACCTGGTCCGAACCCGACCGGGCCGGCTCGCGCAACACCACGTACACGCGCTACCTGGTGACAGGCATCGCCGTGGCCCCGCGCCAGTCCGTCGTGCGCATCTTCCGGATGACCCAGCAGACCACGGGCAATGACATCGAGTGGCGCAAGCAGTGGTGGAAGGTGCTCGCGGAGCGCAACGAACAGGTATCCAATCCCTTCGTGAAGGATGTGAACCTCAGCATCGACGACGCGGAGACCAAGCGCCTGTCCATGCTGCGCGGCGTCCAGCACGGCACCCGCGACCTGGACCTGGAGCAGGCCCTCACCCTGCGGCTGGAGTCCGCGCCCTCCGTCGAAGTCCTCGCTGGCAACGCGGTGGAGGAGAAGCGCCCGGACCCGGTCCGCGCGCCGGAGTTCTACCTGGAGCGCTGGAAGGACGAGGCCGTCGCGGAAGGACCGTGCACCACGTCCGTGCGCGGCCTGCCGGAGCTGCTGCACCCGGGCCTCACGCTGCTCATCGGCGAGCAGCTGGGTTCCTACCAGGTGCCGGACGTGGTGGGCCACGTGGTGTGCCAGGCGGCGCAGACAGGGCTCGCCGTGGTGCTCGGCCTGTCGCTTCCCGAAACGGAGCAGGCGCGCGTGGACAAGTACCTGTCCAGCCCCGGCGCCCCGGCGGACCAGGACGCGCTGCTGGAAGGCCGCTTCTGGACTCGCACGTACCAGGACGGCCGCAGCAGCCGCGCCGTCATGGATCTCATCGACCGCGTGCGCGCCCTGCGCGCGGCGGGCCTGCGCGTGACGGTGGTGGCCTACGACACGGACGTGCTCAACGGCAGCGAGCGCGACGCCGCCCAGGCCCAGGTCTGGACGAAGCGCCGTGCCGCGAAGCCTGACGAGGTCCAGGTGGTGCTCGCCGGCAACACGCACACGCAAGTGGAGAAGGGCACGCAGTGGGACCCGTCCTTCACGCCCATGGCGCACCTGATGAAGGAGGACCGCTCACTCGTCGTGCTGGACATGAGCTACGCGCAGGGCACGCGCTGGGGCTGCGACCTGGACCGCGACAGCAAGCTGGTCTGCGGCATCGTGGGCGCCACGCCCGCGCCGGCGGTGGCTGCCCGCCCCGGCCTGAGCCCGTACATCCAGCTGCGTGAAACCGCGCCCAACGAGCCCTTCCAGGGCCTGCTGTACGTGGGCAAGCTCACCGCCTCCCTGCCGGCCATCCTCGGGCCCCACATGGAACCGCCCAAGAACCTTCGCGAGCCTCTCCTCCCCCCCGGCCGCGCCCCCCCTCTCCCGGGCGTGTTCTAGCGGGCGGACCGGGAGGATTGACGACCATTAACGTCAGGGTCAACCATTCACCCTGACGTTAACGAAACCCGTCCGCCCGGAGTCACCGCCATGAAGCCCATCCCCGAGGACTGGCCGCGCATCTCCTCCAGCCTCTTCTACGTGGACGCTCCCGCCGCCATCGACTGGCTGGAGCGCGCGTTCGGCTTCCAGACGCGCCTCAAGGTGGAGGGCGCGGACAACACCATCGTGCACGCGGAGCTGGCCTACGGCGACGGCGTCATCATGGTGAACTCCTCCGGGCGCCACGGCCTCCACCAGAGCCCGCGCCTGCACGGGGGCGTCAACACGCAGACGCTCACGGTCTACGTGGACGACGTGGACGCCCACTGCGCCCAGGCGCGCGCGGCCGGCGCCGACATCCTCCAGGAGCCCGAGACCAAGAACTACGGCGACGACTGGGGCACCAACCGCACCTACGGCGCCCAGGACCTCGAAGGCCACCGCTGGTGGTTCACCCAGCGCGTCTTCACGCCGAAGTAGGCTCCCGTCATGGCCACCCCGTCCGCGCTCGACCGCACCCTGGCCGCCCTCGCCGACCCCACGCGCCGGGGCGTCGTGGACCGGCTGCGCCGCCGGCCCCACCCCGCCGGAGAGCTGGCCGCCGCGTTCGACATGAGCCCCCCGGCCATGTCCCGCCACCTGCGCGTGCTGCGCCAGACGGGGCTCGTGGAGGAGCGCATCGACGCGGACGATGCGCGCGTGCGCGTCTACTCGCTGCGCCCGGAGCCCTTCGCCGCCCTGCGCGGCTGGCTCGACGAGGTGGAGTCCTTCTGGGGAGACCCGTTCGGCGCCTTCAAGGCCCACGCCGAACGCACCCGCGGCACGAAGCCCTCCGGGGGCCGCAAGTCAGGACGGCCCCTTCCGCCGACCGCGCCCTCGCGCCCCCGCCCCACTTGAGGAAGGTCCCTGCCCGCTGACTACTTGCAGGGGCCGCAGTCCGAGCAGCTGTCGGCCGTGTTGCCGGTGCCGCACTTCTCCGTCAGCTGACACACGCCGTCGCCACAGCGGTAGATGTCCTGGGGCAGCATGCGCGTGGTGATGGGCCGGTAGTTCACCCCGTTGTACGTGCAGCGCGTGTAGTACGTCTTCGTGGCGTCCAGCGTGCAGTAGTACCGGCACGCGCCCACGTGCTGCATGGGCGCGCACGTCGTCGTCTCACTCCAGGACGACAGGCCACAGGTGCGCACCGTGCTCTCGTCGTAGTCCAGGTACGCGCCGTCATTCGCCGCGAACACGCCCTCGCCCGTGAAGAGGTTGCCGAAGAAGCACGCCTCCTTCTCGCTGTAGGTGCCCAGCTCGTCCGTGGTGTACGGCACCGCCCCGCCCACCGCGTCGCGCCCCAGCACGGAGATGTTCACGTGCACGCCGTACTTGTTCGCGTGCGCCGCCAGACACGCGCTCACCACCTGCTGCTCCGCCACCGACATCGGCTGCCCCGCGGACCAGTCCGGCGCCAATCCCAGACTCCCGTCCCAGACGTAGGGCTTGCCCGTGGCCGGGGCGTGGTACCTCAGCGTCGTCCCCGCCGCCATCGAGCACTTCACGACGTAGCTCATCACCATGTCCGACAGGACAGCGTCCTGCTGGAACCAGGCCCGGAACGCGTTCGTGGCCAGGCCGTTCACCGTCAGGCCATTCACTGTCAACCCATTCACCGTCAGGCCATTCACTGTCAGCCCATTCACCGTCAGGCCATTCACTGTCAGCCCATTGGTGGAGGCGAGCGCTTCCGAGGACTGCCCCACCTCCTCCGTGGCGTCGCCGATGGAAGCACCGCAGCCCACCAGGGCCGCGGCCAGACAGAGCGCCGTCCAGGGGGAGGAACGGAGCAGGGAGCTGCGAGGGGGATTGAGATGCATGGGGACAGCCTCCGCGTGAGGGCCTCACGAGCCGTGCGGCCTGATCAACCGGTAAACGCACTCCGATGAAGCGCGCAGCATCCCTGCCCTCCCGGCCCATCCCCTTCGGTCCTTCGCACAACACGCGCGGCGTGCGGCGGCGGACGCTCCCTCCCTCAGCGCATGGCGGCGAACGCTCACCCCTTCCAAAAGATCAGGCAGTCCGCGTCCGGCTCCGGCCGGCCTTCGCCTTCGCCTTCGGGCGCGGCGGCCGCGGCAGCCGCACCGTGAACGTCGTGCCTTCCTTCTGCGTCGACGTCACCTCCACCGTCCCCCCGTGCGCCTGGACGATCTCCTTCACGATGAACAACCCCAACCCCAGCCCGCTGTTGCGCCTGCCGCCCTGCTCGCGCTCGCCCTCGCCCTGGCGGAATGGATCAAACAGCCGCTCGCGCAATTCCTCCGGGATGGGATTGCCGGGGTTCTGCACCTCCAGCACCTGGTGCTCACCCTTGGTCCAGCAGCGCAGGAACACCGGCGCGTCCGGGCTGCCGTGCTCCAGCGCGTTGCCCACCAGGTTGGAGAGCACCTGCGCCAGCCGCTCCGAGTCCCACTCCCCTTCCGCCTTGCCGTCCACGTCCACCGCCACCGCGCGGTCCGGGTACGCCGCGGACAATTCGTCCACCACCTGCTGACACACCGCCCCCAGGTCCGTGGGGCCCTTGCGCAGCGGGATGCCGCCGGCCAGGCGAGCGCGCGTCAAATCCAGCAGGTCCGCGATCATGTTCCCCATGCGCGTCGCGGACGCCTCGATCCGCTGCGCATGCTGCCGGTACTGCTCCGGCGTGCACTCCAGCGGCCCCCGGCGCTTCTGCGCCCGCGCGGACAGCACGATGGCGTTCAGCGGATTGCGCAGGTCATGCCCCAGGATGCCGATGAAGCGCTCGCGGAAGCGCGCCTCCTCCACCATCGTCTCCAGCTGGCGGGTGCGCTCGGTGACGTCCATCATGGAGCCAATCATCCGCACCGGGCGCCCCTCGTCGTCGCGCGCCAGCACGCCCCGGTCCAACACATGCGCCCAGCTGCCGTCCGCGCGCTGGAAGCGGTACTCCTCGCTCCAGACGTCGCCCGTGGACGCGACGAACTCCACCAGCCGGTCCACCACCCGGTCCCGGTCCTCGTCGTGCACGCGCTCGCCCCACCAGCCCAGCTTGTGCTCCAGCACGGACGTGGCGTGGCCGAACGCATTGCCCGTGCCCGGGTCCCACCGCACGTGGTCCGTGGCGAAGTGCCAGTCCCACAGCACGTCATGCGTGGCGCGCGTGGCCAGCCGGTAGCGCTCCTCCGCCTCGCGCAGCGCGCTCACCGTCTGCTCCGCCCGGGCCAGCGCCGCCTCCACCTCCTGCCGCGCCGCCCGCTCCCGCTCCGCCTGATGCGCGTCCGCCGCCTGCCCCTCGTCGCGAGGCAGCAGCCACAGCGCCAATCCCTCTCCGTGCCGCACCACCACGTACCGCCGCCCCGCCGCGTCCCCCGGCAGGAGGCCCACATGCGGAACACCGCGCATCAGCACGCGCACGAACGTCGCCACGTCGAACAGCGCGGCGCCCTCCCGCGTCCATAGGGACACGTGACGGCCCAGCTCCAGGGAGCGCACCCAGCCTTCCGCCGGCACGTTCATGGACGTCCACCGGAAATCGAGCGCTTCGCCCGTCTCCCCGTGCAGCGGCTCGAGGAGGATGCAGGGCGTCTCGCTGTCAGCGGACAGTTCCCATGCCGGAGCCATTCCCGGCCCCCAGGACAAACCCATCATCGTGCTCCCCCCGACGCTACAGGTCTGTTCCCCCACCCCTCACGTCGGTGCCGGGCAGGCTGGAAAAACCCGCGTCTCACGGAATACTGACACATCTGGCCACGAGTGGAGCAGCCCTGGAGGGCAGGGGGCGCGAAATTCGGTTCACCCCCGAGCAGAGAACCTGCCCTGGAGGGCAGGTCAGTACCGGCCCTTGACGCCGATGATGGGCAGGGCGATGGGCAGTCCCACCGCACTCTTGGTCAGGGGTTGCCGGCTGTAGCCGCCGCCCAGGTAGTCGAAGCCCAGCGTCTCCGTGTTGAGGGTGACGTTGAGCATGTCCAGGTAGGCCTCCAGGCTGAAGGTCTCGTAGGCCCAGGCCTTGGAGACGCGCAGGTCGAAGCGGAAGAAGGCCGGCAGCCGGTCCACCTGATCGCGATCCACCTGCACCCACGTGGGGCGGCCGTCGGTGTCCACGCCCTCGCGGTGCGTCTGGCTTCCCAGGGTGCCGTACTCCGGGCGTCCGCTGTTGAAGTGGAGCACGCCTCCCAGGGTGATGTTGTTGGAGAACTTGTGGCTGACCACCAGGTTCAGGATGTGTGTCTGGTCGAACGCGAAGGGCAGGTCCGCGGTGTCCTCGGAGATGGCCCGACCTGACGAGTCATATCGATAGAAGGTGGTGCGCCGCGTGCTGCGCTGGAGGCTGTACGAAAGCCAGCCGAACCAGTTGTTCCCCAGCGGGTAGCGGATGAGCAACTCCAACCCATACGCCAGGCCATGGCTGGTGAAGTCCGGCAGGTCCCAGTCGTCCCGGCTGATGGGCGGTCCATCCACGTTGATCTGCCGCGCGCGCACCCGGCGGAAGCCATCCTGGCGGACGCCCCCACCCCCGGGCGCGGGCGGCGGCTCGTCCGGCTCACCGCCAATGTCATCCAGGTCGTCCGTCAGGCCCTCGTCGGAGAAGGGCGTGAGCTCGATGGTGCGCAGCATGGGGTTCACATAGACATCCAGCCCCACCTCCCACTTGTCGAAGGCCTTCCACTCCACGCCCGTGGAGAGCTGCACGCCCTCCTGGAGGCCCAACAACAGACTGCCCACGTCCACCACCGGCAGGCTGATGAGGGTGGTGGGCGGCTGGTGGAAGATGCCCGCGCCGCCCTTGAGCGTCACGGTGTCGGTGAGCTTGTGGCGCACGGTGAGGCGCGGCTCGAGGACCTTGTGGTCGAACCCGCCGGACAGGTGGTAGCTGTCCAGGCGCAGGCCGGGCACCACCGTCCATCTGTCATTGGGCGTCCACACCCCTTCCGCGTACGCGCCGGTGAAGGTGGCCAGCGCCACGGGCACGCGCACCGTGTCCTCCTCCACCTCCTGGCCGTTCTCCACCGAGAGCACGTCCACGATGGCGCGCTTGTGCTCCAGGTCCGCGCCCGCGCGCAGCAGGAGCCGCTCATCCAGCGGCACGCTGTAGCCCAGGCGCCCGGAGAAGTTGCCCTGGTCGATGTAGATTTCGTTCCCGTTGTCCGGCCCGCGCGACACGACGGCGAAGCGGTCCATGCCCCAGGTGCCGCCAATCTCGAACTCGCCCTTGCCCAGCGGGTGGCGGCCGCGCAGGTCCACGCGGTGGAAGGCGACGGACTGGAGCGCGGTGTCGCCCTGGTCGTCCTGCGCCTCCGAGCCGAAGGTGTCCGACGAGCCAAAGGCAAACAGCCGCAGCTTGCCCCGCCCCACGTCCTGCTCCACGCGGGCCTGATAGTCCCAGAAGTCCAACACCACCTTGGGGTTGGTGCGCCCCGGCGGCGGCGGGTCCTGCAACTGATTGGCCGCGAGCGCGATGATCCACGGCGTATAGGAATAGCGGCCCGCGAGGCTGACGCTGGTGCCGGTGGACTTGAAGGGCGTCTCGATGAAGAAGCCCGCGTTGATGAAGTCCGCGTAGGCGCTGCCGTGCACGCGGTCATCGCGAGGCCGGGTGAGGCGCCCGTCGATGGCGCCGCCCATCAGCCGGCCGTACTGCGGCGGCGGCGAGCCCGGATAGAAGTCGATGGCGTCCAGGAAGTCCGGGTGGATGACCGCGGGCCCCAGGAACAGGTGGAAGAGGATGGGGATGCGGATGCCATCCAGGAAGTAGCCCGTGGACGCGGGCTGGCTGCCGCGCACCACCGGGTACGCCACGCCGGACAGCATGCTGCCCACGCCCGGCAGCAGCATCACCACGCGGAACGGGTCGCCCATGGTGCCGGGCACTTCGCGCAGCTCCGCGTCGTGCAGCGTGATGCGGCTCACCTCCGTGCGCTCACGGTCGCCGCGCACCACCGTCTCGTAGGGGTTCACCACGAGCGGCTCCAGGCCGTAGACGACCTCCAGCGACTCGCTGGCCTTCAGCGCCTCGCGGAACAGGCCGGGCTTGTGGCCGGGGGCGAACACGCGCACCGCCTGACCGCCCGTGGGGAAGCGCGCCTCGAAGCGGCCGTTCTCGTCCGTCTGCACCGGCGAGTCCGGCGCCGCGTCCGACACCAGCGTCGCCCCAATCAACGGCCGGCGGTTGCCCTTCTGCCGCACCAGCCCCTTGAGGGTGATGGGACCTTGCGGCACGAGCGTGCCGCCGTCCGCGTCTGTCGCTACCGGGACGGGCGCCTCGAAGCGGTACTCGAAGGACAGGCGCACCGCGACGGGCTGGCCCTCCATCATCGCGGGAGAGAAGCGCAGGGAAGGCGCCGCGTGCAGCGCGGCCTCGTTGAGCAGCGGGTGCACGCCCTCCACCAGCGTGGCGGTGTCCACCTCGCCCGCCTCGTCCACCAGCAGCTCCAGCTTCACCGTGCCCGCCACGCCCTCGCCCACCAGCCGGGGCGGGTACGGCGCGGGCGAGTCCCCCACCAGCGAGGGCGGCACGAAGGCGGCCAGCGCGGGACCTCCGTCCGCGCCCGCGGCGGCCTCGCCGGGCTCCACCGCCCAGCCACCGTCCGGGGTGCGCTGGAGGTCCGCCTCCTTCGCGACCGTGCCTCCGTCCCCTTCCGTCCACGGCGCGTCCAGGCTCCGCGGGGCGGCGCCGGGGGTGAGGTTCTCCTCCGCGACAGGCAGGCCCGCGTCCAGGGCGTCGCCCAGCCGGGCACTGCCAGGGTCCGCTTCAGGGGATTGAGCCCGAGCCGGGAGCGCCAGCCACGACAGGCACAGGGAAAGCGCCAGCGCGGCGGCGTGCCAGGGCGTGCTCCTCTTCGCGAAGGTCATGGTCGATGGCGTTCGTGCAAGGCAGGTCCCGGCCAGCATCCATGAGGCCAGGGGATGTCCGCCCTGACAAGCGTTGCTCCGTGACGCGTGCCATCACCGCCCGACCGGGGCCGTGCGGGCGGCGCACCCTTTCCGCTGGAGGACACTTGCCCTCCGCGTCACGTCTCGCCGTGGATGCCGGCGTGGGTCCCCGGGACGGGGCGCCCCATTTCGGATCCATCCCCACCTTCCAGGAAGTCGCCCTTTCCCATTTCCCCGGACGCCATGCCCATGGTGGAACGCCCCAACCCTCCCAGAGCACTCTCCGACGACATGCACCAAGGCAGGGTTCGCGCGGCGCCCGGCGTCACGCGAGCCTGCTTATGATTCCCCCGCCGTCCCTGCGCTACCTTCCCCACGGACTGCTCGCGTCACTGCTGTTGGGCCTGATGTTGATGCCGCTGCTCTTCCCGCCGTCGCTGGCGCGCGCGGGCAATGAAGGACCGGACACGTTCATCGACGAAGGGCCCCCCGGGGCCACGCCCTCCAGGGAGGCCACCTTCGTCTTCACCGCCACCACGCTGAAGCCCGTGTTCTGGTGCTCGCTGGATGGCAGCCTCTACATCCCCTGCGAATCCCCGTGGCGCCTGAAGGACCTGCCCCTGGGCGAGCACACCCTGGACGTGTACGCGGTGGACGTGAACACCGCGCAGCGCGACCCCACCCCGTCCGGCTGGGTGTGGCGGGTGACGAAAGCCGACCCGCGCGCGGGCACGGCCCGCCCTCCCGCGTCCGCGCCCTGAAGGCCCTTTACCGGCGCGTAGGCAGGATGGCGCTGGCCACCAGGCTCATCAGCTTGAGCTGGGGGCGCGGCAGCCGGCGCACCGCGCGCAGCAGGCGGCGCATCTCCGGCAGGTCGTCCTTGTCCGTGGAGTCCTCCTCCCACAGCCCCGCGCCCGCCGCCGCCGCCAGGGCCAGCCCCAGGGACGCGTCCGCGGACAGCTGCAGCGCCAGGCACAGGCGGAACAGCGTGGGGACGCTGGGCATCATCTTGCCCCGCTCCAGCCGGCCGTAGACCTCCGACGCGATGCCGACGCGATCCGCCACGTCCGCCTGCGTGAGGCCAGCCCGCAGCCGCGCGGCCCGGGCCGCCGCCCCCACGCTGACCGCCAGCTTGCGCTCCAACTGCCGCCGCGACAGCGCCGCCGCCGACGCGGGCGCCGCACGGGGCTTCTTCCGGACGCGGCCGGATGCGAGAGGACCTCGGGGGTGGGTTTTCACCACATCAACCTTGCACGTGACGTCCGGTGGGGTGGCCGCAAGGCTCGCGACCCCGCCACCGCCGGAACGGTTCAGAGGTCGTTATAACCCGCCACGTCACCCGGGCCCATCCCTATATGGGAGGTAGTCCTGCATTCCCCCGTCCACCGGAAGCGCGTCGTTCACGGCTCCATTAGCCCACATGAAACGACATGCGAAGGCTGGCAGGACAGGGAGATTGTCCGGGTTCGGGGCCCCAGGTTGCGCCGGGGCTCAACCGTCCGTCGTGGCGACGCGTTCCCATCCGTCGGGGTAGTGCGTGACGAGCCCCAGGGCGTCGGTGTCCAGCTCGGCGACGAAGGAGCCTCCCGCGCTCTCGTAGCGGTAGCGGGTGGAGGACAGCCGGGTGTAGCGCTGCTCCAGCCGCTCCAGGGACAGGTCCGGCAGCCGCACCCACGCGGCCGTCACGTCCCGGTCCTGGCCCATCTCCAGTCCCAGCCGGCGGATGGGCAGGGTGTTGGTGGCGGGGGTGACGCTCAGGTCCACGTCCACGCACCCGCGCAGCTCCGGCACCTCGCGCCCGTCGCGCCACCAGCGCTGGTGGTCATCCACCTGGAGCACCAGCGTGCGCCGCGTGCCGCCCTGGTGCACGGCCAGCCGCGCCTCGCGCGTGTGCCAGTCCGGGTCGCACGCCACGGTGTAGCGCACGAGCAGCGGCAAGCCCTCGCCCACCCCCACCACGGTGCCGGTGAGGAGGGGCCCTTCGGCGGACTCCCACAGCTCGAAGTGCTCGGTGCCGGGGGACTCCAGGCGCCGCCAGGTCAGGGCCTGCAGGCAGCGGCCCTCGGGCGCTCCGCCGGGCCGGGCGGTGCGCGCCGTCATGGGACGGGCCTCCGGAGGCTCCCGGGGCTCGGAGCATTCACCGGAGCGCCTCGGGAACCGCCGCGGGCCTCATGGCGCGCCCCGTCCGGCGTAGAGGCAGTCCAGGGCCTCGTCCAGCAGGCAGAGGGCGGCGTCGCTCCAGCCGCGCAGCCGCTGCTGGGGCGTGGGGCGGCCCACGTGGGGGATGAGCTGCGCGTCGGCGGCGTCCTCGATGAACTGGGCCTGCTGCTCCGGGTTGAGCTCCGCCCAGCGCCGGTGGCCCACGGCCTTGCGCCAGTCGTAGCCGTCACCCAGGTATTGGGCGGCGAGCGCGCCGCTCAGGTAGCCCGTGCCGCCGTGCTGGTGCTGCCACACGTGCGTGAGCTCGTGCACCAGGAGCCGGAAGCCCACCGCGCCGTAGCCGGGCGGGATGAAGAGGACATCCCCATGCGCGAACGCGCGGCCCGGCAGGCCCAAGAGGCCCAGGGCGCCTTCCTTCACGCGCACGCAGCGGTAGTCCAGGCTGTCGCCGAAGATGGGACGCAGCCGTTCCACCTCCGCGTCCGTCAGCCGGCGGCCCACGGGCTCCAGGCCCGTCACCACCTGCACGGCGGACAGCACGCGCCCGCCCAGCATCAGCACCAGGTCCACCGGCACCTGCGCCACGCGGAACAGGCAGCGCTTGAGCTGCGGCAGCCCGTCGCGGGAGCGCCCCGTCGCGCAGCGGGCCATGCCGCTGGCGAAGAGCATCAGCGCCAGGTACGCGCTGCGCGCGGCGCCCGCGGACGCCCCGGCGATGCCGGTGAACAACCCGTGGCCCGCGTCCGCCACCCGCGCCGTCAACGGCGCCAGGCGGGGAGCGTCACGGCGGGAGTCACGGACAGCTTGCGGATTGAGCGAGGTGGGAGACCCCAAGGACCCTCTCCAGGAGCGAGCGCAGCTCACCGGCGCGCCAGGGCCGGCCGAGTGCGAAGTGGGTGTCACAGGCCGTCAGGAAGGTGGCGCTCGCTTCAGGACGGAAACCGGAGGACAGGAGGATGCGCGGACCGTGGAAGCCCCGGTCCACCAGACGGCAGAGGAAATCGCTCACGACGCGGCGATCCGCGTCCAGGTCCAGCACCAGCCCGTCCACCGCCACGCCCATGTCCAGCCGCCGGTCCGCCGACGTCGCCCCCAGGGCCGTCACGATGCGGCACCCCAACCCCACCTCGCGCGCCACCGCCAGCCGGACCTCGGGGGCCTCGGAGACCACCAGCAGCACCGGCGCCGCCGTCCCCGTCCGGGTCGAAGCGACCGGGACCCGGGTCCCGCGCCGCGCACCCGGGACCCCGGGCGCCGTGGGACGGCTGAAAGCGAATTCCGGGACAAGGAGGGAAGACGGTGCGGTGGCCACGTCCCGTACAATAAGCAGCAAGAACGGAAATATCAAGCTTGGCTTGAATCACCGTCAGAACGGGGAGCTCCTACCAGGGTGAGGACTGCGATCTCCGGGGAGGGGCCCAGGCGCATGGGGGGCCCCCAGTAGCCCGTGCCGCGGTGCGTATAGACCCGGGTCCCGGCGACAGTGGCCAGGCCCTGGACGACGGGCTGCTGGAGCTTCACGAAGAACATGAAGGGGAAGATCTGCCCGCCGTGGGTGTGGCCGGACAGCTGGAGGTCCACGCGCAGGCCCTGCAGGGACAGGGCGGTGCGGGGCTGGTGGGCCAAGAGCAGGCGGGGCACGTCCGGAGGGGCACCGGCGAGCGCGAGGTCGGGGCGGCTCTCCAGGGGCGGATCGATGTGGCCGGCGTCGTGGTCGGTGACGCCCGCGACGACGAGCTTCGCGCCGCCGCGCTCCACGACGCGGTGTTCGTTGGTGAGGACGGTGATGCCCAGCCGGGCGACCTCGGCCATCCAGGCGCGGGCGCCGTGGTAGAACTCGTGGTTTCCGGTGACGTAGTAGACGCCCAGCGGGGCCTCGAGGGACGCGAGCGACGTCATCTGGTCGCGCAGCTCGTCCACGGAGCCGTCCACCAGGTCCCCGGTGATGGCGACGAGGTCCGGCTTCAGGGCGTTGACCTGGTCCACCACGCGCTGGAGCCACACGCCGTCCAGGGTGGGGCCCACGTGCACGTCGGACAGCTGCACGACACGGATGCCTTCCAGGCCCGGGCCCAGGTCCTGGAGCGCCACGGTGGTGCGCTCCACGCGGGCCCTGCCGCGCGCGGTGACGAAGGCGAAGGCCACGGCGGGCACGACGGTGCCCAGCACGGCGGCCGCGCGGCCCCGGGCGAGCGCGTGCATGTCGGTGACGGTGCCGGAAAGGGACAGCGCCGCGCCGACGACGTCCGAGGCGAGCACGGCGGTGAGGAACACGCCGAACGCGCCCAGCCAGAGGTACGCGCCCCACTGGATGACGCGGGAGAAGCCGGTGGCCTCACGGCGGGCGGCGCGGAAACCCGCCAGCAGGACGAGGAAGCAGAGGCCCAGGAGCCCCCAGCCCACGGCGGCCCAGGGGGCGGGCCAGCCGGGCGCGGTGAAGAGGCGCAGGCCGATGTAGACGTGCAGCGCGACGGGCAGGCCCAACCCCAGGAGGAGGGACAGCACCCACCGCCAGCCCGGAGCCCCAGCCGAGCGCCGGGCCCGCCGCGAAGCACCTTCTTCCGAGGACACGTCCGTCGTCACGCGCGCCACCCTGTCGTCCCGGGAGCCGGGACGCCTTCGAGCGCGGGAAGATAACGGCCAGTCCCCCGCCGCGCCCGCCGACCCGGCCGGACGCCTGGAGGGCCCCTCAGCTCCGCATGCGGCGGCGGCGCACCAGGGCGCCCAATCCCACCAGCGCCCAGAGGCTGATCATCCCCGCGGGCGCCGAGCCGCAGCCGCAGCCCACGTCCAGGTCGGTGGGGCCTCGCACCTGGAAGCCCACCTCCGGTGAGCGCAGCCCCGCCTCGCCCTGCGCCGTCACCACCTGCGCGACGACCTTGTGCGCCCCCTTCGCGAGCGCCGTGTCCGCCGTCAGCACGTGGCGGAAGACGCCTTCGTCATCCGCGGTGGCGGTCGCCAGCGCCGCGCCGTCCACCTCCAGCCGCACGGTCGTGCCGGGCAGCGCCACGCCCACGAACATGAACGTCGGATCCACCGTCGCGCCCTCCTCGGGCACGAGCACCATGGGCGTCGCCGGATCCACCGCGCCCGCGTCGGTGCCGCCATCCGTTCCGCCGTCCGCGCCGGCCACCACCACCTCGAAGCCCACGACGTCGGAGTACGGCCCGTCATCGCCCGCCTCGTTGTGCGAGTGCACCGTGACCTTGTGCGTGCCCACGCTCAGCGGCGCGGAGTCCGGCACCTGGTAGCGGAAGCGCCCCAGCAGGTCCAACGGCACGATGTTGTCCGGTCCGTCGTCGATGACCACACCCACGCTGGTGCCATTGGGCGCGGTGCCGGCGAACAGCGGCGTGGGCCCCACGGTGTCCCCGTTCGAAGGCACCACCAGCACGGCCATCTGCACGACGCCACCGTCCGCGAGCACCACCGCGGGCGTGGTGAAACGCACCGGCGTGGAGGGCTTGCTCGCCACGCCCAGCGACTCCGCCCACGCGACGACGTCATGCACGCCCGCGCTCAGCGGCGCGGTGGGCTCGTAGGTGAAGCGGCCATCCGACCCTGGCACCGTCGCGCCAATCTCGCGCCCATCCACGACGATGTGGACGACCGGCCCGGTCGTGCCCGCGGTTCCTTCGAAGCGCGGGCGCGTGGTGGTGGACGCCTCGCCCGACACCGGCGCCGTGATGACGGGCGTGACGGGAACCTGGAAGGGCTGGGCCACCTCCTGCACCGTCCCCGTGGACGTGCCCGCGTCCGGCCCCGCGCCGTACGAATCCGCGCCCGGGTAGGCGGACACGCCCGCGCTGCCCGCGCTCGCATTGGGCGCACACGCGAGGGTCTTGCCCTCGAGCAGGATGCGGCCCCCGGCGCCGCCACCGCCCGGTCCGAAGGGCTGCTTGTCCAGCTGGGTGTTCCCGCCCGCGCCGCCCCGCGCCTCGACCCCGCCGCAGTTCAGGATGTCCACCGCGCGCAGCACCACCGCGCCGCCCGCGCCGCCACCGCCCGCGCCGTCGTTGCCCGTCGAGGCCCCCGCGGTCGAACCCGAGGCGCTGTAGACGCCCTTGCCGTCGAACGCGGTGGCGCGGATGAACACCACGCCGCCGCCCGCGGCGCCGTTGGAGCCGGCCTCGTCGGAGCCCTGCCCCGCGCCACCGCCACCGCCGAACGTGAAGCGCTCGAACACGGAGTAGCTCAGCGCCGCGCCGCCCAGCCCGCCCTGGTCGCGCGCCCCATCCCCCGTGGCCGTCCGCCCCCCGATGCCCCCCACGCCGCCGTGCCCGCCACCGCCACCGCCGGCCGCCGCGCAGTTGCCGCCACCCCCGCCGTTGGTCAGGTTGCCGCGCCCGGTGGCGAGGCCAGTCCGGGACGCCGTGCCCGCCACGCCCTCGCCGCGCGCGGATCCACCCTTGCCCTGCTCCAGCTCCAGCTCCGTGCAGCCATTCAGGTCGGCGGCGGCCCGGAAGACACCGCCCAGGTAGCCCAGGCCATCCGCGTCGATGCGTCCTTCGTTGACCACCTTCCCACTCACCAGCATCGCGAGGATGCCACCGGACTTGCCATTCCACGGCGACACGGTGAGCCGCGCGCCCTCCTGGATGACGACGTCGGAGTACTCGGGCACGCGCACCACCTGGGCGCGCCCCGTGGCGTACGCGTAGCGCAGCGGCGCGGTCAGCGTGAGGAGGGCGGGCGTGGAGGACGACACCTTCTCCACCCGCGCCAGCTCCCAGCGCCCCAGCGTCACGCTGCCCGTCAGCGACACGGGCTTCGTGTTGCCCACGTCCGCCGAGGAGGACAGGCCGGTGCTCTCGTGGATCATCACCAGGTCGCCAGCGGCGATCTTGAGGCCGGACACGACCAGCTCCAGGCCCCCTTCCGCGACGCTCTTTCCCAGCGGGGCGTGGCTGCTCAGGGCGATGCCCTGTCCCACGTTGAGGTTGAGCACGCCGTCGCGTCCGGTGCCCAGGTCAAAGGAATCCGGCTCCGCGCGAGCGACCTGCGCCAGGAGCAATCCAACGATGAGAGCCAGCGTGATGCGCATGCCCCCATGGTGCCCCACCGGGCGTCCGGGGTCGAGGGTGGCCCCCCGCTTCAACGGGACGGAATCAGGTCCTGGAGCCCTCGCGCGTTGATGGGCGCGAAGAAGGACTGCCGCAGGAGCCGTCCCAGGGCGCGGCGCTCGACGCAGAGCAGTTGGAGCGAGTCCTCCCACTCCCCCAGCACGGCCACCGCGCGCACGTCGGCCGCGTCGCGGTACAGGTCGTTGAGGTTGTGCACGAGCGCGGGCACGTCCTCCACCTCCCAGCGCTCCGTGACGTCGCCCGCCGCGACGTGCAGCTCCAGCGCGGGGCGCTCGCGCACGTCCACGACCTTGAACCTGCGGGCCGCGCCACCCATGGCCGCGGCGAGGGGGCCCACCAGCTCATCCGGCCGGACGCCGTACCCCACGGTGAGCCCGCCCACGAGCAGGCCCGCGTCGCACAGCCGCAACAGCGACACGTGGGGAGGCTCGCCCTTCGGTACGAGCCCGGACGCGGCGGCGGAATCCTTGAGCAGCCGCTCGCGGTCGAGCGCATCCAACAGGGAGGCCATGGCCGGGGCACCCTATCAGGGCTCCTCGCCCTCCCAGTAATCCACCTGCGCGTCCAGGGGCAGATACGCCATCAGCGTGCGCGCGGCCTTGTCGCCTCCGGGCGCCGCGCCCGCGAAGACGCCCACCTTCTTCGAGTCCGGGTACACGAGCACGTCCGGCGCCTCCATGGTGGAGAAGCACAGGTAGCGCAGCGGCTCCGGACCGTCGTTGATGAGCTGGTGCGCGCACTCCGCGCCCGGCGGCAGCGCGACGTAGTCCCCTTCGCGCACGGGCAGCGTCTCCGTTCCCAGCCGCAGCGAGCCCGTGCCGGACAGGACGTAGACGGCCTCTTCATTGCCCAGGTGGTAGTGCAGCGGCCATGAGCGGCGGCCCGGCGGAAGCTCCACCAGGCTGCACCCGAGCTTGCGCCCGTGCGCGGCGGCGCCCAGCTGCTTGCGCTTGAGCGCGACGCGGCTGCCGTGGGCGAGCTCGGTCCAGGGAACGTCTTCGGCATGGATGAGGTGGGGCGAGGCCATGGTGGACTCCTGCTTCACGGGCGCTCCGCGACGAGCGCGAACACGCGGTGGGGAACGGACATCGGCTCCTGCGGGAAGCGCGCGGCGAGGAGCGCGGCCAGCGCGGCGTCGAAGCGGGCCACCTGCTCGGGAGCGAGCATGGCGCCAATCCGCGCGTTGGCTCGCATCCGTCCGCGCCACGCTTCATGCGTGTAGGGCGTGAGCGTGTCGAAGGTGAAGGACGTCAGGGACTGGAAGCCGGCCACGCCCACGTCGCGGAACCACTGCGGGTAGATGCCCACGCCCTGGCCGAAGTGATCCACCGCCAGTTGGACGCGGGGGCTGAACTCCTCCACCAGGGCCTCGGTGGCCTCCAGCAGGTTGCCGGGCAGGGCCGTCCAGTCGAAGTGGCAGAGGATGAGCTTCCCGCCGGGCTTGAGCAGGCGGAAGACCTCGCGAGCGGCGGCGGCGCGGTCGAACCAGTGCCAGCACTGGCCCGCGAACACGCGGTCGAAGGAACCCGAAGGCAGGCCGGTGTTCTCCGCGGGAGCCTCATCAAAGTGGATGGAGAGGCCCTCGTCGCGAGCGAGTCGTGCCGCGGCCCCCAGCTGCGGCGCGGACACGTCCAGGGCGGTGACGTCGCAGCCGCGCCGGGCCAGGTTGCGCGCGACGGTGCCAGTGCCGGTGCCCAGGTCGAGCACGCGCAGGCCGGGCGTGAGCACGCCGTCCTGTTCGAGCCGTGTGTAGAAGGCATCCGGGAAGCCTGCCCGGTGCTTCGCGTAGTCCAACGACGTGCGTCCGAAATCCACGTTCATGGTCGCTCTCCCCGCCAGGAATGGCCTCGCCATGGGCGACTCAGCTCGACAGGACGGTCCAGTCGAGTCGAGACTCCGCACCCGGGAGGCACGTGAAACATGGTGCGTCGTGCAGGGGGACGTTCTCAATCTCGATTCGACCATCCAGTTGAGGAGGAGCTGCTGCGCGCGGAGGAGGCGGCGGCCCTGTTGGGGGTGAAGCGGGCGACGCTCTACACGTACGTGAGCCGGGGGCTCGTGCGGTGCGTGCCGGAGAAAGGCACGAAGGAGAACCGCTATCTGCGCGCGGACGTGGAGCGATTGAAGACACGCCACGACGCCCGGGCAGGCCACGCGGCGGTGGCATCCGGAGCCCTGCGCTGGGGCGAGCCCGTCATCGACTCGTCGGTGTCGCGCATCAGCGAAGAAGGGCTCTCGTACCGGGGCCGCGACGCAGTGGAGCTGGCCACGCAAGGCCACCGCTTCGAGGACGTGGCGGAGCTGCTGTGGACCGGGCACCTGCCGCTGGAGTCCACGGCGTGGCCCGCGCCGGAAGCACCGCCGTCGTCCCTCACGCCCACCGCGCTCGCGGCCATGCTGCCGCGAGACACGCCTCCCCTCTCCGCTCTCGCCGCGCTGGTGCCGCTCCTCGCCGCGAGTGACGCGGGCCGCTTCGCCGCGCCCGTGGAGCAGGACATGCTCCGCGCGCGTCGGATCATCCGTCACCTGGGCGCGTGGGTCTGCGTGGCCCAGGCTCCCGGCCGCGTGTCGCGCGCGTTGAAGGAACCCACGGTGGCCGCTTCACTGGCCACGGCATGGGACGCGAAGCCCAAGCGGACCGCGGAGCTGATCAACCTGGCGCTGGTGCTCTGCGCGGACCATGAGCTGAACACCTCCACCTTCGCCGCCCGCGTGACGGCCTCCTCCGGCGCGGACCTGTACGCGTGCATCAGCGCGGCGCTCGCGGCCATCTCCGGCCACCGTCACGGCGGCGCCTGCGACCGCGTGGAGGCGCTCATCGCGGAGGTCGGCCGTCCCGAGCGCGCCGCGCAGGTCGTCCACGGCCGCCTGCGCCGGGGCGAAGCCGTGACGGGCTTCGGCCACCGCCTCTACCTGAAGGGAGACCCGCGCACGCCACCGCTCGTCGATGCTGCGTTGAGCGTGAAGCCCGAAGCCCCCAAGGTCCGCGTGGCCCGCGCCGTCATGGACACCATGCGGGACGCCGGCCATCCGCCGCCATCCCTGGACTGGGGCCTGGTAATACTCGCGGACGCGCTGGGCCTGCCCTCCGGCGCCGCCACCGTGCTGTTCAGCCTGGGCCGCACCGCGGGCTGGGTCGCCCACGTCCTGGAGCAGCGTGAACAGGGCCACCTGCTCCGCCCCCGCGCCCGCTACGTGGAAGCCCCCGCCCGGTAGCACCCTGAAACATCACGCGCGGCTGTCACCTGGCGTGCACGCCGCGCGGCTTTCCGTTTGGCGCTCCGGGCTCCCGTGCACACACTGGCAGCCCCGTGAGCACCTCCCGTCCGACCCTGCCCTATCCCGCCCTGATGTTGCTCGGCAACGTGGCGTTCATCGCCTCGTGGATCGTCATCCTCAAGCGCCCCGAGGGCTGGCAGTTCGTCGGCCCCGTCCTCCTGCTCCTCTTCCTGGCCCTGCGCGTGGGCGGCGTGTGGAAGTACGCCCTGAACCACCCGGACCCCGCCGGCCGCACGAAGCGCTCCGCCATCCTCTCCACCGTGCTGGCCGTGCTCGCCGTGGGCCTGTGGGGCTACACATGGATGAGCGGTCCCCGCTAGGGATGAGCGGTCCCCGCCAGCAAACGAAACGGGCGCCCCTTCCGTGAGTGGAAGGCAGCGCCCGTCGTCACTTCCAACCGCGGAAGAAGCCCCGCGTCAGACGTTGAAGCGGAAGTGCATGCAGTCGCCGTCCTGCACGACGTACTCCTTGCCTTCCACGCGCAGCAGGCCCTTCTCCTTCACGGCCGACTCGCTGCCCAACTTCACCAGGTCCGTCCACGCGAAGACTTCCGCCTTGATGAAGCCGCGCTCGAAGTCGGAGTGGATGACGCCCGCCGCCTGCGGCGCCTTGAAGCCCTTGTGGATGGTCCACGCGCGGCACTCCTGCTCGCCCACCGTGAAGTACGTCCACAGGCCCAGGAGCTTGTAGCCCTCGCGCACGACCTTGTGCAGGCCCGGCTCCGTCAGGCCGGAGTCCGCCAGGAAGCCCGGGCGGTCGGACTCGGGGAGCTGCTGGATTTCCGACTCCAGCGCCGCCGCCAGCACCACCACGCCCGCGCCCTCCTTCGCGGCCATCTCGCGCACCGCCTGCACGCGCGGGTCCGCGTCCTCCTTGCCAATCTGCTTCTCGCTGATGTTCGCCACGTACAGCACGGGCTTGTCCGTCAGCAGGAACAGGTCCTGGATGGCCGCCTTCTCTTCGTCGGTGAGCTTCTGCGCGCGCACCGTGATGCCTTCATCCAGCTTCGCCTTGATGCGCTCCAGGAGCGCGACCTCGGCCTTCGCCTCTTCGCCCGCCTTGCCGCCGACCTTGGTGTTCTTCAGCGAGCGCTCGCGGCGCTTCTCCACGGTCTCCAGGTCCTTGAGGCACAGCTCCGTGTCGACCACGTCCCGGTCCCGCACCGGGTTCACGCCTCCCTCGACGTGGGTGACGTTGTCGTCCTCGAAGCAGCGCAGCACGTGGAGCACCGCGTTCACCTGCCGGATGTTCCCCAGGAACTGGTTGCCCAGGCCCTCGCCCTTGGACGCGCCGCGCACCAGGCCGGCGATGTCCACGAACTCCAGCGACGTGGGGATCTTCTTCAGCGGCTTGATGAGCGCCGACAGCTGGTCCAGGCGGTCGTCCGGCACCGGCACCACGCCCACGTTCGGCTCGATGGTGCAGAACGGATAGTTCGCCGCCTGAGCGCCCGCGGCGGACAGGGCGTTGAACAGGGTGGACTTGCCCACGTTGGGCAGACCGACGATGCCAATGGAGAGAGCCATGATGGATTCCTGGAACAGGCGGGCGCGGCGGAAGACTCCCGGCCTTTAGGCCGAGCGGCGGGTCGCCGTGGCGCTGGTGGCGCCGGGCAGGCCCTGCACGAACTGCTCGGCCAGCGCGCGGTGCTTGGCGTCGTCCATGCGCTCGTTGATGAGCTTGCCGGCCACTTCCATGGCCAGGTCCACGGCCATGGAGCGGACCTCCGCGATGGCCTTGGCCTTCTGGTCCTCAATCTCGCGGCGGGCGGACAGCTTCAGCTCCTCCGCCTCCTTGCGGCTCTTGGCCATCAGCTCGTCGCGGAACTTCTCCATGTCCGCCTGCACGCGGCGGGTGGTCTCCGCGGCCTCGCGGCGGGCCTCGGCGATGGCCGTCTTCTGGTCGGCGAGCAGCTTCTCCGCCTCGGCGCGCTCACGCTTGGCGCTCTCGATGGCGTTGGAGATCTGCTTCTCGCGCTCCTCGACGAGCGACAGGATGGGCCCCCACGCCTTCGCCCGCAGCACCAGCAGGACGATGACGAAGGTGACGATGGTCCAGAAGATGAGGCCCGGACGGACCTCCACGAAGCTGCTGGCGGCGAGGACAGAGGGCAGGAACATGGCGGGTCCCGGTGAAGCGAAAAGACAGAGGGAGGATGCGGGAGACTTCAGGTGAAACGGTTACCGCGGTACCGCGAGCCGGAACGCCGGCGCCCCTTCTTCCCGAAGAGGACGCCGGCTCCCGGTGACACCAACGTCCTGACTAGACCTTGATGGCCAGCAGGATGCAGACGACCAGCGCGAACAGCGTGGCGCCTTCGATGAGCGCCGCGGCGATGATCATCGTGGTGCGGATGTCGCCGCCGGCGGCCGGCTGACGGCCCGTGGCGTCCATGGCGGCGGCGGCCAGCTTGCCGATGCCGAGGGCGGCGCCGATGATGGAGAGACCCGCGCCGATACCGGCGGCGAGGAACGCGAGAGCGATGTTGGTCATGGGAGCACGTCTTCTTTCGTGAGGCGGGACCCGCTTGTGGGGGGGTCGTGAATTCCCTTTAGGACTACCTCCGGCGGCCTTTCGAACCGCCGGGTCTTCAACCGGGGCGCGCCGTCACGAAGACGTGCGCCCCGTCAACTTGTCAGCCCAGGTGGTGGGCCTTGCCGTGGTCGTGGCTCGCGCCACCCTCGTGGTGCTCGTCGTGGTGGTGGCCCATGGCCACGCTCATCCCGATGAACAGCGCCGACAGCATGGTGAACACGTACGCCTGCACGAAGGCCACGAACAGTTCCAGCAGGTAGATGCCGAAGGCGAACGGCACGCTCACCAGGGCCACCGCGGGGTTGCGGAGCATGAAGATGAGGCCCAGCAGGAAGAAGATGACGATGTGGCCCGCCAGCATGTTGGCGAACAGACGGATGGTGAGCGCGAAGGGCTTGGTGAACAGGCCCAGGAACTCCACCGGAATCATGATGGGCCACAGCCAGGGGGCCACGCCGCCCGTCAGGTGCTTGAGGTAGCCACCGATGCCCGCCGCGCGGATGCCCGCCGCCTGCGTGACGAAGAAGGTGCACAGCGCCAGGCCGCAGGTGACCGCGATGTTGCCCGTGGCGGTCGCCATCCAGGGGAACAGGCCCAGCAGGTTCATGAAGAGGATGAAGAAGAACGCGGTGAGCAGGTAGGGCACGTAGCGGGGGCCCTCCTCCTTGCCGATGTTCTTGATGGCCAGCTCGTCACGGACGAAGAGGACCAGCATCTCGAAGAGGTTCGCCCCGGCGCCGCGCGGCACGAGCTTCGTCTTGTCGCGGTTGCTCCAGATGAGGATGGAGCCGATGAGCAGCAGCGCCGCCAGCCACATCATCACCGTGTGCTTGGTGATGGAGAGGTCCAGGCAGCCGGCGCCCAGGCCCGGGTAGACCTCGCCGTGGCCGCCGCCGTGCGGGTCGGCCACCGGCGTGCAGGCGCCATCCTTCAGCGGGATGAGGATCTGCGGCAGGTGGATGGGGATGTGGTTGTGGCTGAGGGGGATCTCGAACTCGTACTCATTCGAGTCGGACACGTGGTGGAGGATGTAGCCGGCGACGTCCTCGCCCTCGGCGTCCTTGTCCTCGTTCGCGTAGCCATGCTCGCCGGCCGGGTCGGAGGCCCACACGGCGCCCGCGAACAGACAGGCGAACAGCACCATTGCCTTGCGCATCACTCGTCTCCGCCCGCCGTGTCTTTCGACGCGGCCATCACGTAGCTGACTTCAATCCACTGCAGCGCGAAGTAGACGCCGAAGAAGCCGCCCACGAACGCGATCGCGCTCAAATTCCGGGACACCACCCACGCCAGCCCAATCCCCACGCCCACGCCCCTGAGGGCGAAGACCACACCGACCACCTTCAGCGCCGCCTTCAAATCCGCCTGCAACGACGCGCGCCGCTTCAGCACCAGCGCCAGCACGCCCGTCACCGCGGCGATACCGACACCCAGCAGCGCGGCGACCCGGTCCTCGGTCACCTTCGGCAGCGCCGCCGCCACCACCCCGCCCACCCCCATCACCGCCGCCGCCAGCCCCGCGTGCGTCCAGAACGGGTCCCGCTTCGGCTGTCCGCCCGTCCCCGTCACTTGCGCTTCCCCAGCCGCGCCATCGCGTGAAGGAAGCTGTAGAACCCCACGCCAATCCCCACCAGGCTCAAGCCCAGGAGCAGCCAGGGCGCGGTCCCCAGCCACCTGTCCAGGAAGTACCCTCCCAGGACCCCCACCACCGCCCCACCCACCAGCTTCCAGACCGCGGAGATGTACGGCTCCGCCGCCCGCATCTGCCGGGCCGTCTCGCCCAGCTCACTGCCCGGCGCGTCCTCCTGCTTGCGAGGCTCCTGGTCTGCCATGCGGACGCCTCACCAAACCCCGGAAAAGTCTTGGGTTTCCTTCGCCAACCCCGACCCCGCCCATACACGCGCGCGGCGCCGCTTAGCACCGAATGAGCGGCGCGTGCAACCGGTACGGGGACCCGGGGTCCCCCACCGCCAGCAGCGGTTGCGGCACCCGCAAGCGCAGCTACCACGGCGCCGGGTCCATGGGGGTGGTTTCTCCTCTGAAGGAGGGGCTCAAAGGAGCAGGCGTCCCGGGGGGCGCCCGGTGGATCAGCGGCGGCCGGGCCCCATGGGGGTGACGGGCGGCCGGGCGGAGCGCCCTCCGTCTCTCAGCACCGGGCCTGGGGCATCGCCAGCTTGGCAGGGGTCACGTTGGCCGTTCATGCCCAAGGAGTCACGCATGCCGAAGCCGCTCGAGCTCACCTCTCCGAAGTTCAAGGACGGGATGCCCATCCCCATCGCCTACACCGGCGAGGGCGACGACAAGGCGCCTCCCCTGCACTGGGAGAACCTCCCCGCCGGGGCCAAGAGCCTGGCCCTCATCGTGGAGGACCCGGACGCGCCGGACCCGGCGAACCCCCAGCGCACCTTCTGCCACTGGGTCCTTTACAACCTCCCGGTCAACACCCAGAACATCCCGGACGGGGCCACCCTGGACGTGCTGCCGGAGGGGGTGAAGCTGGGGCGCAACGACTTCAACCGGCAGGACTACGGCGGCCCCATGCCGCCCATCGGCAGCCACCGGTACTTCTTCAAGCTGTACGCCCTGGACACGGTGCTGCCGGACCTGAACCAGCCCACCCGCACGGAGCTGCTCAAGGCGATGCAGGGCCACATCGTGGGGGAGACACAGCTCATGGGCACCTACGAGAAGACGCACCACCGCAAGCACTGAAGGCGCACGGGGCACCTCAAGGTGACGGCAGCTCGCGCGACATCACGGCGGGCAGGCCAGGCACCTTGAGGTACTCCACGCGCGTGGGCTTCGGCTCCACCGGGGGCCAGCCCGGCGCGTCCAGCGCGGCGAGCAGCGTGAGCACCGGGTAGTCAAAGGACTCCACGAGCGGGCCTGATGCCGGCATGGGGGCCAGTCCCCACGCGAGCGACAGGCGCAGCCGTTCGCACCGAGCGAGCTGGGGCACGTATGCGGGCAGCTTCGCGTGCTCGCCCGCCTCCAGGAAGCGGCAGTACGCGATGGCCTCCTCGCGGTTGAGCACTTCAGGGAGCACGTCCTGGAGGAAGCGCGCTCGCAGCGGCCCCAGCTCCGGCCGCTTCGCTTCGTCCACCCAGGGGAGCTGTTCGCGCACGCGCTCGGTGCGGTGGAAGTCCATCATCCGGCCGGCGCGCTCCACCACCACCGGATCCACCCGTTGGAGGGCTTCCGCATCCAACGGCGTCAGGCCCAGCGGTGCCAGGGCCGTGGGGGCATCGCGGCGCCACGCTTCACGGAAGCGGGGATCCACGTGCAGCCGCGCAAGGACTTCCAATGCTCGTGGGTAGCTCATCTCAAGCCGCGCTCGCGCCGCAGCGCTGGAGGATGGCGCGCGCGCGGGCCAACTCCTCCACCAGCCGCGCGAACGGAGGAAAGCCGCTGTCCATCTCGAAGTTCACCCCGCGCACCGGGCTGCGGGGCGCGACGTATTCCAACAAGCGCCACACCTCCTCCGGCGACGGCGCGGAGTGGCTGTCCAATCTCAACCCTTCCATCGTGACGCCGCCCGCCAGATGCACCTGCACCACGCGCTCCAAAGGCAGACGGTCCAGGAAGGCATACGGGTCGAACCCGTGGTTGACCGCGTTGCAATAGAGGTTGTGCAAATCCAGCAGCAGGCCGCAGTCCGCGCCCTCCACCACGCGGCGCAGGAACTCCGCTTCATCCAACGTGTTGAGCGGCGTGTGGAAGAGATACGCGATGTTCTCCACCACGAAGGGCACATCCAGGTCCGCTCGCGCCGCCTTCACGTTGCGCACGCACGTGGCCACCGCCTCCTCCGTCAGCGGCACTGGCGTCAGCGCGCGCAGGGGCAGGTTCCCCACGCGCGTGAAGCACAGGTGATCTCCATGCCAGACGCTCCGGGTGAGCTGGCGGATGCGCTTCAAGCCGTCCCGGTAGCCGGGCGCGTCCACCCCGTCCGAGCCCACCGACAGCTCCAGGCTGTGGCCCACCAGCGGATAGCGCTTCGCGAGCAGCTCCAGCCGCCGCTCCGAGTCCGGCGTGAGCGGCAGGAAGTGCTCGGGCGTCACCTCCAGCCAGTCCACGCCGGGGTTGCCACGCGCCAGGTGCGGATTGAGGTCCCAGCGGTAGCTGAGCCCCACGCCCAGGAAGGGAAGGCCCATGGCTTCAGGCCTTGCGCCGCGCCATCACCTGGAAGTGCTGCCCCAGGACGGCGAAGCCCTCGTGCGCCAGCTTCTCCTGCAACGCCAATATCTCCTCGCGCGCGGCCCACGCGTCCCACGGCTTCTCCGCGGTGCCCCCCTGCGCCGCCGCCATCGCCTTGAGCATGTCGAAGAACATCACCGGCTTGCCGAAGATCTCGAGCAACTCCGCGCCCGCCTCCGCCACCGCGCGCTCCAGCTCGCGCACCGTGAAGGCGTGCACCGGCAGGCCATACGGGCACGTCGTGCGGCCGTCGTGGAGCGTGCGGAAGGCCTCCTGCGGCTTGCCCAGCTTCAGGTAGCCGGAGAAGGCCTCGTAGCGGTTGTCCACGCCCAGCACCACCGGCGCGCCCGGCTTCGCCACGCGCACCAGCTCCTTCACCGCGCGCGGGTACGCGTCCAGGCAGTACGACACCGGGTCGCCTTCACAGAAGACCAGGTCGAAGGCCGCGTCCGGCAGCTCCAGCGCCGCGACGTTCCCCTCCACGAAGGTCACGCGGTCCAGCAGGCCCTTCGCGGCGAACTGGGCCCTGGCGCCGTCGAGCATGCCTGGAGAGATGTCCAGCACGGTGACGTGGTGCCCGGCCTCCGCGAAGCGCGTGCCGAACTTGCCGCCCCCGCCGCCCGCGTCCAGCACGCGCCAGGCTGTGCCGTCCTTCGGCAGCAGCGCCTCCACCGGCTTCCAGGTGAGGTGCTCGTACGTCAACCAGAACAGCTTGATGGCCATGGCGTCCGGCGCGCCCTGGTCGTACTTCGGGGACACCTCGTCGTAGCGGCGCTTGAGGCTCTGCGGGTCGGCGGAGGTCATGCGAATGGCCCTTGGGACAGGTCAGTAGTTGAAGGAGATTTTCGAGAGGATCCGCCGCTCCTGGGAGCCGCCGAAGGGCTGATCCGTGTAGACGAGGAAGATGTCGCTCCACTGGCGGTAGTGCCACCCCACCATCGCGTCCAGGAACGTGCCCTTCACGGAGTTGTAGTCCGCCAGCTCGTACACGCCGCCCTTCTGCAAGGTCAGGCGCGCGTAGAGGTCCGGGCTGAAGTGGTAGCGCAGCTGCGCGTAGCCGGAGAAGCTGTAGCCGTCCCCGGACGTGCCGTAGAGGTCGCTGTTCGTCGGCACGTTGAAGTTGCGCGTGTAGAAGCCGCTGAAGCGCGCGACGATGTGCGGCCCGATCTTGATGTTCGCCGCGCCGTTGAAGCCGCGGATCTCCCCGCCCAGGAAGCGGCCCGCGACGGCGGTCAGCGTGTAGCTCTGCCAGTCGTGCGGGAACAGGGTGAAGCCGAACGTGCCCAGCCGGTCCCGGAAGCCCAGGTTGTCGTCGTAGATGCCCTCCAGGTAGAGCGCGAAGTCGTGGTGCAGGTAGGGCTGCACGTTGAGGCGGTTGCGCCAGCGCGTGCGCTCGTGCTCGTGGTTGCGGCGCCACAGCGAGTCCCACGTCACGTCCAGCCGGGGCAGGAAGCGCCACCCGGGGAACGGGTTCAGGAACAGGCGCGAGTTGTAGCCCTGCTTGTCCACCACCGGCGTCCAGCCCAGCGGGTTCGCGTAGTTCTTCCCGATGTCCTCGAACTGCAACCAGAACTCCGACAGCGTGTCGAAGCGGTGCAGGCCCACGTGGTACGCGTCCGAGTCCTCGTTGCCCAGCGGGCTCCAGCTCTTCAGCGCCTGCGCCTGGATGAAGAACTCCTCGAAGAGGTGGAAGTTGCCGTCCACGCCCACCGTCTGGAAGTCCGAGTCCCCGAACAGCCCGCCCCGCCCGCTGCGGTTGAGCGCCACCAGCGCAATCATCGACCGCTTGCCGATGTCCTGCTGCAAGCGAATCACGCCGGAGTTGACGTTCTCGAAGATCTCACGGCCGTTGGCGTCCCGTCCGGTGGAGTCGCGGTGCTGTATGTCCATCATCGAAAAGCTGAGACCGCTCACCTTGCCGGTGAGCTGCATGCCGCCCCACACCCGGTCATGCGGCCTCAGCGCGATGCGGCGCGAGGTGAAGACGTTGATGGGCGCGATGAAGAGGTGCTCGCTCTCCGTGAAGAACGCGCGGCGCTCCGGCAGCAGCGGCTGGTCCGTGTCCAACAGCAGGAAGCTCTGGTCCGCCTCCGCGTCGCTGAAGTCCGGGTTGGCGGTGAGCTTCACCGACAGCCAGGGCGTCGGGTCGATGCGCGCATCCGCGCCCACGTTGGGACGGAAGGTGCCCCGGTCGTCCGTCGTCTTGAGCGCCACCGTGGTGGCCACGTACGGGGTGATGCTGAAGATGGAGCGCGGCTTGATGCCCTTGAGCCCCTCCAGGTGCGGGTAGCGGCTCACCTTCGCGCTGTTGACGCCGTCCGGCGTCCAGTTGCTCCACTCCTGGTTGCGCGACTGTTCGCGGTCCAGGAGCATGCCGAAGGAGATTTCGTCCTTCGTCTCGAACTGGAAGTTGGCGAACGGGATGCGCACCTCCGAAATCCACCCGTCCTTCACGATGGTGGACTTCGTCTCCCACTCTCCGCGCCAGTTGGTGGAGAACGCCTCGCCGTCATCCACGATGCGTCCGTCGGTGCGCACGCCCAGCGGGTTGGTCCAGAAGTAGTACGCGTTCCGGTGGTCCAGGAACGTGTCCAGGATGATGGTGATGTTGTCCTCCTGGTGGAGGAACCCCTCGTTCTGCACCGTGTAGCCGGTGATGCGCTCCGGCTTGGAGTCGATGCAGTGGAAGAGGAAGTACAGGTTGTCCTGGTCGTAGAGGATGCGGACCTTGGTGTCGTCCGGCGCGGGCTTGCCGTAGTTGACGCGCGTGAGGTACCAGCCCGCGATTTCAGGGGCCGCCTGCCACGCGGGCTCGTCCCCCTTGCCGTCGATGGTGATGGTGTCCTGCGTCCGCGTCGCGGTGACCTTGTACGTCGAATCAGCGTGTCCCAGCGTGGGCACCAGCGCGGCCAACAGCGCGGTGCCCCAGCGACACACGTGGCGAAGGGGGCTCATCCGGGCTCCGAGGTGGGGGTGAGGGCGGCCACGGGGGCCGGTTCAGGAGGGGCGTGGGAGGACACCTCGCGCACGCGCGACACACAGCCGAGCGCCAGCACGAGGGACACAGATGAAAGAAGGAACGTGCAGCCGATGCCGGCGGCTTGCGCGGTGAAGCCGTAGGTGACGGGCGCGAGCACGGAGGCCAGCGCGCCGCAGGCGCCCAGCGCGCCCATGAACCGGCCGCGCTCGGAGGGCGCCGGGGACTGCTCCACCACCAGCGCGGACGCGGAGGAGCGGTGCAGGCCGTCAGGGATGGCCAGCAGCACCCAGGCCACCACCAGCGTCAGCAACGCGGCGCCGTCCGGCAGCCATCCCGAGGCCCCCAGCACCGCCGCCATCACCGCCATGCCCGCGAGGCCCGGCACAATCAGCCCCACGCGCCGGGACAGCCGGTCCGACAGCCGCCCGCCGAAGGGCTGCGCGAACGCGTACGTCAGCCACGACGCCGCCACCAGCGGGCCCACCGCCTCCCGGGGTGCGCCCAGTTCCACCGCGTACAGCGGCAGGTACGTGGGGAACAGCGCCAGCGCGAAGGTGAAGAAGAACTGCCAGAGGAACAGCGCCGCCGCGCCCGGCCGGTCCTTCACGTAGGTGAACGTCGACAGGAGCCCCCGGAACACCAGGCCCCACCCCTCGCCCGCCCTGCCGCGCACTGCCTCCGCGCGCGGAGGCCTCGCCGGTTCGTCCAGGCCCAGGAGCAGCAGGCTGCCCGCGAGGAACAAGCCGCCCGCCAGGAAGAAGGTGCCCGCCACCGACAGCGCGCGGATGACGGCGGAGGACGCGAACAGCGCCGCGACGAACACCAGGTTCGACGTGGCATCCAGCAGCGCGAAGAGCGTGGCGCGCTGCCTGGAGGGCGCGAAGTCCGCCACCATCGCGTTGGACACGGGCGCCGCGCTGCGCGACAGCAACATCTTGAGGATCATCACGACGGCGAGCGGCTGCGGGTCGTCCACCAGCGCCACCGCCGGCACCATCAGCGACGTGACGAGCGACAGGCCCACCACGAAGGGCTTGCGCCCATGGCGGTCCGACAGCGCCCCCAGCACCGGCTGCACGAAGATGGGCAGCAGCGCCCCCGCCGTGTAGAGCGCGCCAATCTCCTGGAAGCCCAGCCCGCGCTCGCGCAGGTACAACGGCATCACCGGGTTGAGCAGGCCGGAGGCCGCCATGCCCAGGAGCCCCGAGCCCAGCATCACCCTGAGATTTCCCAGCCCCCGCGTCAGCCCATACATCTCCCGGATGGCACCCACGCCCTGGCGGATCATCCCCCCACCCCTTCCCCGCCAGCACGGGGCTTCAGCCCCAACACCGCCTCCACCGCCTTCGTGAGCGTGGGCACCGGCCGCACGTCCAGCGCCGTCAGGGGCACCGGGTCGAACCCGCTGCCCTCCGGCACGAACACCGCCACCTTCCCCGCCCCCGGAAACACCTGCTTCACATAGGCCTGCGCCACGCCCAGCTTTCCCTGGAGGAACTCGCGCGGCGCGGGCGCGAGCTTCTCCCCATGCGCCTCCAGCGCCACGCCCGTGCCCAGGAAGGGCGACGGCAGCGGCAGGCCCGCGAGCAGCGCCACCCACGCGACGAACAGCGGCAGCGACGCGCTCCGGCCATCCAGCGTCACGTTCCGGCCGCGCGGCGAGACGTGCAGGTCCGTCTGCTCCCACGGCAGCGCGTAGCGCGCGCGGCCCACCGCGGACAGGTGGCGCGCGTGGTCCTGCCACGCGAGGGTGAAGGCATTGCCCCGCGACACGTCCGTCCACAGCCGTCCCTGGCCGGGGCGCACGGACAGCTCCACGGGCACGACTCGAAAGAGCGCGTGTCCGCCGACGTCCGCCTGGGTGAAGAGCAGTACCTGCGTGGATGCGGGCAGCATGGGCGGGGCGTGTCGGCGCGCTCGAGGAGAGACACAGCCGGGAGGAGGAACGGCGCCCTCCTCCCGGCCGTGAAACGCATCACTCCGCGTTGATGATCACGGTGCCCATGCCGTTGGAGCAGGTGCACTTGTCGGTGGCGGCGGAAACGCGGACGATCTCGGACTGGATGTACATGGTGGTTCTCCTGGGATGGATGTTTGGGATTCGAAGGAAACGGCGGGCGCGACTACTCCGCGGCCGTGGTCGTCGCGGCGATGACCATGCCGTTGGAGCAGGTGCACTTGTCGGACGACGCGGACACGCGGACGATCTCGGACTGGATGTACATGGTGATACTCCTGGGATGGATTGCTGCGTTCACTGCCACTGCGGTGAAACATGCGGAGTGTGAACAGGGGGTCTGACATTGCCTGCCAACACACCGGTGCTTCATTCCAGACGTGATAAGACCTCTCACGTCTGGCATCGCGCGCACCCGGGGCGACCCGGGCACACGGGATTCCCAAAGGCCAGGACAGGGCCCGGCCTGTCCCCCTCACGAGGGGAAAAGGCACTCCAGCGGACGGCGAAAAGTCAGACGGGACGCGAGGGCTCGCACAGCCCCAGTTCCTGGAACTGCGCCACGGTGCGCTGGACGTCGGCGCGGATGGCCTCTTCCTGGCCCGCGGCGCCCAGCCGGAGCGCCAGCGACGCCACCGCCCCGTCCAGGGACGTGCCGCCCTGGCACAGCTCGAAGATGCGCGCGGCGGTCTCGTTCACCCGGAAGACCTCCCCTCCCTCCGTGTCCATGAGGAAGAAGGCTTCGCCCTGCTGCTGGACGATGACGCCGGAAGTCGCGTGCGGCAGGTTCAAGACATCCCCCTCTGAAACCGCGCTGTTACATTTCCATGTTTCTAAATGCTCTCATACACACTGTCAATACATGCAAGGATTTGGGTTGGGGATCCATGAGAGGGTTTGCGCACGTGCCAGGTCCTGAAGCGCCGCGTCGGTCCAGAGCGGGGACCGGCTGTTGTGCGGTGGTGGGCGATTGACGGGCGGGGGTGGCTTCACCGCGGGGGGCCAGGGGTGCGAAGGTGGGGGGGTGAGGAGCACAGAGCGCACGAACCGTCGGGTGGGGACGGTTTCCGAGGAACCGGAGGCGGTGTACCGCCTCTTCGACGACATGCCCCTGGGCGTGTTCGTGCTTCGGGACGGCCTGCTCATCCATGCCAACGCGGCCCTGTCACGTCTGCTGGGCGTGGCGCGCGAGCAGCTGTTGGGCAAGCCGGTGACGGCGCTCCTGGGGGAGCCGGGACCGCAGGAGGACCCGGCGGACCGGCTCGCGCGGCGGCTGGGTTCGTCCCCCGTGGCGGGCACCTATGAGGCGTGGCTGCAGGTCGGCACCGGCGGGCTGCGCGTGGAGCTGACGGTGCATCCGCACGCCCGGGATTGGGTGGTGCAGGTGCGCGATGTGACGTCCCGGGTCCGGCGCCGCATGGTGCTGCGGCGGCTGGCGGAGCTGGGAAGCGCGGTGCGCGCGCTGCACTCCGAGGACGCGGTGCGCGAGGAGGTGTTCCGGGGGCTGGAGGCGCTGGAGCTGGGCTTCGCGTGGCTGACGCCCCGGGGCGTGGGCGTGGAGCTGTCCGTGGCGGGACTGTCCCCCCGGCTGGTGCCGCACGCGCCGTCGCTGGGAGGCCGCGTGCGGGTGGAGGCCCCGGGCGGCTGGGCGCCCGCGCTGGTGCGCACCTGGCGCGAAGGCGATGCGTGGGTGGAGGACCTGGGCGTGGAGGCGTCCCGGTTCGTGTCCGAAGCGCGCATGGACGCGGTGCTGGCGGTGTTCCGGCGCGTGGAGACGCACCGGGCGGTGGGCGTGCGCATCGACGTGGAGAACGCGCCCATGGCCATGCTGGTGCTGGCCGCGGACTGGCTGAGCGAGGAGGACGTGGCCGCGGTGCGGCTGTTCGGCCAGCAGGTGTCGTCCGCGCTGGACGCGGCGCGCACCATCCAGCGGCTGAGCGTGCGCGCGACGGCGCTCACCGCGCTGGGACGGCTGGCGTCACAGGCCGCGTCCGCGCCCCACCCGCGCGCCTTCTTCGGCTCCGGCACGGAGGAAATCTCCGGCCTCCTGGGCTGCGACGCCGTGTGCCTGCTCCTGCCCGCGGACACGCGGCACGAATCGGGCGAGCCCCTGGAGCTCGTCTACGCGCGCGGCCTGTCCGAGGACGCGGTGGCGCGCGTGCGCCGCGCTCGGCTGGGGTCGCTTCCCCGCCCGGGCGGGATGCCGGACGCGGTGCAGGTGCTGGACGCGGAGACGTGTCCCGCGCCCACGCGCGACGCGCTCCGGGCGCTGGCGTTCCAGACGCTGGTGTCGGTGCCGCTGCGGGTGCGCTCACGCGGCGTGGGCACGTTGAGCGTGCTGTTCCACGCGCGCCGCCGGCTCACCGCGCTGGAGGTGGAGACGCTCCAGGCCATGGGCACGCACTTCGCGGCGGCCATCGAATCCCACCGGCTGCTGGACGAGGTGCGCGGCCGGGCGGAGGACCTGGCGCTGATGCACGAGGTGGGCAAGGCGCTGGCGGCCACGCTGGAGCTGGACCGGCTCTTGGCCACGGGTGTCACCAGCCTGGCGCGCATCGTGGACGTGCCGGACGCGTACGTGCTCCTGCCGGATGCCCAGGGTGAGCGGCTCGCCATCCGCGCGGCGACGGGCGGCCACCCGGAGCTGGTGGGGCGTCACGTGCCGCTGGACCCGTCGTCGAGCTCGCTCGCGGCCCAGGTGTACCGCACGCGTCAGCCGCTGCGCATCGAGGACGCGCGGCTGGAGGTGCGGGCGGACGACGAGCTTCGCCAGGCCGCGGAGGCCCAGTCCTACATGGTGCTGCCGCTCGCCGTGCATGACCAGATGGTGGGCGTGGCGGTGATGGTGGAGACGCGCCGGCCGCGCCGCTTCACGCCGTCCGAGCTGGAGCGCGCGGACGCCATCGCCAACCAGCTGTCGCTGGCGCTGGAGGGCGCGCGGCTGGTGGAGGACCTGAAGCAGAGCTACGCGGAGCTGGCGCGCGCGCAGGAGCAGCTGGTGAACCGCGAGCGGCTGGTCGCGCTGGGCGAGCTGTCCGCGGTGGTGGCCCACGAGGTGCGCAATCCCCTGGGCGCCATCTTCAATTCGGTGGCCACCATCCGCCGCATCATCGGGCCGGAGAGTCCGGCCATCCCGCTGGTGGACATCGTGGGGGAGGAGGCGGACCGGCTCAACCGCATCGTCGCGGACCTGCTCACGTTCGCGCGGCCTCCGTCGCCACACCTGTATCCGGTGTCGGTGACGCAGCTGCTGGAGGAGGCGGTGAGCAGCGCGCTCGCCGACGTGGGCGGCACCTCGCCGCCGCCGGTGCGGGTGGAGTGGGTGATGGAGGAGGACGTGCCGGCGGTGACGGTGGACGAGCGGCTCATCCGCCAGTGCTTCCTCAACGTGGCGCTCAACGCCGTGCAGGCCATGCTGCCCCAGGGCGGCACGCTGCGCGTGGTGGCGCGCAAGGCGTGGCTGGACCGGGCCGGCGTGCAGGTGGAGATCAGCGACACGGGGCCGGGCATCCCGGCGGAGCTGCGCGCGCGCGTCTTCGAGCCCTTCTTCACCACCAAGGCCCAGGGCACCGGGCTGGGGCTCGCCGTGGTGAAGCGCATCATCGATTCGCACGTGGGCCAGGTGTCGCTGGACGCGCCGGAGACGGGCAAGGGCACCATCTTCCGCCTCTTCCTGCCGCTGGAGCCACCGGTGGCGCCGAACCTGCCCCTGACGGGCGCGTGACGGAAAAGGCCCGCGCTCAGCCGCCGCCTTCGCCGCCGCTCAGGAGGAGCCACATCACGCCGAAGCCCAGGCCGCACGCCAGCGCCACCACCGCGAGCATGGCCCAGAAGCGGTACTGGGGCGGGATGGGCCACAGGCCCTGGAGCGGGTTGCCACCCGTGGGCTTCTTCACGGGCTTCTTCTTGTCGCGCTTCTGGGCGGCGAGCTCGGCTTCGCGGCGCTTCAGCTCGGCTTGCCGGAGCGCCTCCGAGATGTCCATGTCGTAGCCCACGAGCGTTTCGCGCGTCTTGGTCCGCACCTGCATGGGGCGCGTCTCGTGGGGCCGCTCATTCACGACGGGGGCCTGGCGGCGCGGGGCCTCCTTGGGCGGGACGTAGGGGGTGGCCTTCTCGTCCAGGTAGGCCGGCATGTTGCCCGTCGTCTGGGACAGGGCGCCGAAGATCTTCGCGGCCTCCAGGGCCTCGGTGGCTTCGCCCGCGCCCTGCGGCGTCCAGGGCACCGGCAGCTCGTCCTGGGACATGGGGCGGGTGGCGTCCGGGAACGACTCGGCGGGACGTGCCTGGGGGGCGCGCGGCGCGGGGTTCGCCTTGGGACGGCCGGGCTTGTCGACGTCGGTGCCCTCGTCGTCCGCGTCCTCCTCCGTGCCCGGGCGCAAGTCCATGGGCGAGGCGGCGCCCTCGGTGGCGTCGTCCTCGCCGGAGCCCGGGGTCCAGCCGCCCTTGCCGGCGGCGGGCAGGCCCGTGGCGCTCTTGCGCGCGGGCCGCTCGTTGGTGGTGGAGTCCTCACTGCCTGCGCCGGGAGTCCAGCCCGGGCGCGAGGGGCGGTTCTGCATCGGTGAGTCCTCCGGGGCCGGGGGGGGCCCCTCACTGTGAGACGCTCGAAGGTGGGTAACGGAGTCTTTCGCGTCCGGGCCCGGATTCCAATCCGGCCGCGACGGTTCTTCCGCCGGAGCCTGCCTGCCCGAAGGGGAATCCGTGGGCGTGGGGGTGCGCTCCCCCGGGTCGGTGGTGTCCTCCAAGCCCGGGCCCCCACGGGATTCCAGGGGGCCGGGAGCCTCTTGGGGGGTGGCCTCGTCCTCACCCGGCCCGGGAGTCCACTGCGCGCGAGCCGCACCGGGCGCCGCTTCAGGGTTCTGGGGAGGAAGTCCCGGCGTGGTGGGCTCCGCGGCGCCAATGCCTGGCAGCCAGGCATCCATGGTGATTTCCAGGTTGTGCAGCCGCGCCGGAGGCGCCTTGCGCGGCAGCTCCGCCGCGTCGCCGGACTCCGCCCGGAGCCTCTGCGCCTCCGCCGCCGCGCGCAGCGCCTGCTCCACCTTCTCCGCGTCCAGGGCCTCGGTCTGCAGCCCCACGCTGGCGTACTCCGGCGGTGGCGGCTTCGCGGCGCCCGCGCCCTCCGCCTGCCGCAACCTCGCCGCGTCCAGCGCCTCCGTCGCGATGTCCTCCTGCGCTCGGAGCGCCTCCGCCGCGTCCACGGCCCCGGGGGGCGCGAGCACGGACGGGAACTCCTGACGTGTGCTCGCGCGCTCGGGCTGCTCGCGCAGCAGGTCGTCCAGCGTCTGCTGTTCGATGACCTTCTCGCGCGGGAAGGCCGCCGACATCAGCCGCACCAGGTCCTGATCCGTCACGTTGGGCGCCAGCTTCTCCTTCAGCGCGCCCAGCGCCTCCGCCATGGCCGTTGCCGTGGGGAAGCGGTCGTTCGGCTCGGACGCCAGCGCTCTCGCCAGGAACGCGTCCACCGCGCGCGGCAGGTCCGGCCGGTAGCGCCCCGCCGGCTCCCACTGCGGATAGGCCGCGCGCCGCCAGCGCTCCAACGGGTCGCCCCGCTGCGACAGCGGCTTCCACGAGAACAGCTCCCACAGCACCACGCCCACCGCGTACAGGTCCGCGCGCCGGTCCACCGTGCGCTTGCGGGCCTGCTCCGGCGCCATGTACGTGAGGTTGCCAATCACCACGCGCGGCGCCGTCTGCTGCTCCTTCAGCGTGGACTGCGCCGCGCCGAAGTCGATGATCTTCACCTCGCCCGCGTAGCTCACGCACACATTCGCCGGGGACAGGTCGCGGTGCACCAGGTGCAGCGGGTGCCCCTCTTCATCCGTCGCGTCGTGCGCGTACGCCAGGCCCTCGCACAGACGGATGCCCATCTGGAGCAGCGGCCCCAGGGGCATCATCCGCTGTCGCTGCCGCAGGCGGTACGCGAGCCGGCTGAGCGTCTTGCCCAGCACATACTCCATGGCGAGGAACAGCTGCCCGTCCACCTCGCCCATCGCGTACACGCGCGCGATGTTCGGGTGCGCCAGCCGCACCACCACGCGGGCCTCATCGCGGAAGCGGCCCACGAACTGCCGGCTGTCCACCAGCCCCGGCAGCACCTTCTTCACCACCACCGCGCGCCCCACGCCCTCCTCGCGCGCGAGGAAGACCTCCCCCATCCCCCCGGCGCCAATGCGGCGCACGAGGGTGTAGGGGCCGAAGCGCACGGGCCCGGTCAGGGCCTCTGGTTCAACGGGCGTCGCCAAGCGCGCGGAACGCCTTGCGGGCCGCGGCGAGCACGTGCGCCACCTCCGGCTCGCCGATGGCCAGCGACACGAACGCCGCCTCGAACTGGCTGGGCGGCAGGTACACACCTTCCTGGAGCATCGCGTGGAAGAAGCGCCCGAACATCGCCGTGTCCGCCTTCTTCGCGGACGCGTAGTCGAACACCGGCTCCGCCGTGAAGAACACCGTGAGCATGCTGCCCACGCGGTTCACCGTCACCGGCACGCCCGCCGCCTTCGCCTCCGCGCGGAAGCCCTCCTCCAGCAGCAATCCCAGGTGCTCCAACCGCTGATACGTCCCCGGCGCCGCGAGCGCCTTCACGCACGCCAGGCCCGCCGCCACCGCCACCGGGTTCCCGGACAGCGTGCCGGACTGGTACACGGGCCCCTCCGGCGCCACCTTGGACATGATGTCGCGCCGGCCGCCGTACGCGCCCAGCGGCATGCCGCCGCCCACCACCTTCGCCATGGTGGTCAGGTCCGGCTTGAGCCCGTACAGCTCCTGCGCGCCGCCGCGAGCCAGCCGGAAGCCCGTCATCACCTCATCCAGCACGAAGAGCACGCCGTGCTTCTGGCAGAGCTTCTGCAACCCTTCGAGGTAGCCGGGGCGCGGCACCAGCACGCCCATGTTGCCCACCACCGGCTCGATGATGGCGCAGGCGATGTCCTTGCCCTTCTCGTTGAAGATGCGCTCCACGGCCTCCAGGTCGTTGAAGGGCGCGGTGAGCGTGAGCGACGCCAGCGCGGACGGCACGCCCGGGGAGTCCGGCAGGCCCAGCGTCTCCACGCCGCTGCCCGCCTTCACGAGGAACGGGTCCCCCGCGCCGTGGAAGCAGCCCTCGAACTTGAGGATGTAATCGCGGCCGGTGAAGCCGCGCGCCACGCGGACGGCGGCCACCGTGGCCTCCGTGCCGCTGGAGACCAGGCGCACCTTCTCCACCGAAGGCACCGTGGCGCAGAGCAGCTCCGCGAACTCCACCTCCGCGGCGACGGGCGCGCCGAAGGTGGTGCCGCGCCGCGCGGCCTCCAGGATGGCCTCCACGATGGGCGGGTACGCGTGGCCCAGGATGAGCGGGCCCCAGCTGCCCACCAGGTCCACGTAGCGGTTGCCGTCCACGTCGGTGAGCCACGCGCCGGAGCCCTCCTTGAAGAAGACGGGGTCGCCTCCCACGCCACGGAAGGCACGCACCGGAGAGTTCACGCCACCCGGGATGCGCGCCTGCGCACGGGCGAAGAGGGCCTGGCTTTGAGCGTGTTTCATGGCCGGTTCCATAACACGCGCCGGACGCCGGGCCCTGCTCCGAGTGCTCTTCCGGTGTCGCCTTTTCACCCCCGAGCGGACGCCTGCCTGGCTGACCGGGGCGCGCTCGCAACGTAGGGAATTCACGTGCGTCGCCAGGGACCTGGAAGATACTGGCGGCCAGGATGTCCCACAGGTCCCGACGAAAGCACCGATGAGAATCGAGCGCATCGAGGTCAAGAACTTCCGTGGATTCGCGTCGCGAGCCTTCGAGTTCTCGCCCTCGTTCAACGTGCTCATCGGCGACAACGGCACGGGAAAGACGGCCATCCTCGACGCGCTCTCCATCGCGGCGGGCGCCATCTTCCTGGGCCTGGAGGGCGCCACGCCTCCCGGCATCCACCGCGATGACGTGCGGCGCGTGATGCACACCAGCGGCGAGGTCCCCACGCTGGAGGCCCTCTACCCCGTGGAGGTGAGATGCCGGGGCCTCATCGAGGGAAAGAGCCTGGAGTGGGCGCGGACGCTCGAAGGCCCCAACAAGCACACCACCCATGGACAGACCTCCGACCTGTCCAAGCGGACGCTGTCCTGGCGCTCCCAGGTCCGCAAGGGCAAGGACGTCGTCCTGCCGCTCATCGCCTACTACGGCACCGGGCGCCTCTGGCTGCAGCGCCGGGCCCGCCAGTCCACGGCGTCGGATGGAGCCAGGGTCCTCAAGCCCCGCTCGCGCTTCAGGGGCTATCACGGGTGCCTCGACCCCTCCTCCAATCACAAGGACTTCGTCTCCTGGTTCAAGACCATGGAGCTGATCCAGCTCCAGGAGGGGCGGGCGCTCGGCACGTTGGGCGCGGTGAAGCACGCGCTGCGCGAGTGCATGCGGGACTGGACTGACGTCCGCTATGACTTGCGGCTGGGCATGCTGGTCGCGAGCAAGAAGGACGGCGCCCAGCTGCCCTTCGACATGCTGAGTGACGGCGCCCGGAGCATGCTGGCCATGGTGGGCAACATCGCCTACCGCGCCGCCACCCTCAATCCGCACCTGCGTGAGCAGGCTCCCTCCCAGACGCCGGGCATCGTCCTCATCGACGAGCTGGATCTGCACCTGCACCCCAACTGGCAACGCGAGGTGGTGGACGACCTGCGCAAGGTCTTCCCCCAGCTGCAGTTCGTGGCCACGACCCACTCGCCCTTCATCGTCCAGTCGCTGCGCGAGAACGAGCTCATCAACCTGGATGATCAGTCCCGCGAGACGCTCCCCAGCCGGAGCATCGAGGACATCGCGCAGGAGGTGATGGGCGTGGAGCTTCCCCAGCGCAGCCACCGCCATCAGGTGATGATGGAGGCGGCGCGGAAGTACTACGCGGCGCTGGAGCAGGCGAAGGGCTCCAAGGGCAAGGAGCTCCAGCGCCTCAAGCAGGAGCTCGACGAGCTCTCCGCGCCCTTCAGCGACGACGTCGCCTACCACGCCTTCCTGGAGATGCAGCGAGGCAAGGCCGGGCTCCCCGGAGATGACTCGTGAGACCGGTGGAGCGGGGGGACTGGCCCGTCGACAACGACGGCGTGCGCCGGACCTTCTCCGACTATCCGGAAGCGCGCGGCGCGCTCATCGAGCGCATGGGTGAGTACTGCTCGTTCTGCGAGGGCCGGATGAACGCCAGCCTCGCCGTGGAGCACATGCTTCCGCAGGAGCATCACCCCGGGCTCGCGCGGGACTGGCACAACTTCCTGCTCGCCTGCGTGAACTGCAACAGCACCAAGAGCGCCAAGCGCATCCGCCTGGGGAGCTACTACTGGCCGGACCGCGACAACACGGCCCGCGCCTTCGTCCACGCCGCGGACGGGGTCGTGACCGTGGCACCGAACCTGAGCCCCCAGGAGAAACGCCGCGCGGAGCGGACGCTCCAGCTCACGGGGCTCGACCGGTTGCCACCCCACAACCCCAGGGCCAGCGACCGCCGCTGGCAGCATCGCAGGGAGGCGTGGGCCCGAGCGGAAGAAGCCCGGGACTGCCTCGCCGCCTCCGACACGCCCCACATGCGACGGCTGGTCATCCGCCAGGCCACGGCGCTGGGCCACTGGTCCATCTGGATGACGGTCTTCGCGGACGACGCGGACATGCGCCAGCGGCTCATCACCGCGTTCACCGGCACCGCCCGGGCCTGCTTCGACCCGGTCACCCGGCCCGTCCCCCGCGCGGGCGGCGCGCTTTAGCCTGCGCACCTACACGCTGGCGCGGTTATAGCCACCGCATGCGCATCCTCCACACCATGCTCCGTGTCGGCGACCTGGAGAAGTCGCTCGACTTCTACACCCGCGTGCTCGGCATGACGCTCCTGCGCCGCCAGGACTACCCGGACGGCAGGTTCACCCTCGCCTTCGTCGGCTACGGCCCGGAGGACACCCATCCGGCCCTGGAGCTCACCCACAACTGGGACACGGCGAAGTACGAGCTGGGCTCCGCCTACGGCCACATCGCCCTGGGCGTCAGCGACATCCACGCCACCGCCAACGCCATCCGGCAGGCCGGCGGCAAGGTCGTCCGCGAGCCCGGCCCCATGAAGCACGGCACCACCGTCATCGCCTTCGTGGAGGACCCGGACGGCTACAAGGTGGAGCTCATCCAGCAGAAGGCCTGACCCACTCGTGGCGCCCCCAACAACCGGGGCGCCCTCCCGTGAACCCGTGGACACGGGCGGCATGGGCAGGCAGGCGGACGGGACTTTCCGCTCGATGTTTCGCGCCTTCCGCTCGCCGTGTCCCCGGGAGGGGTGTAGAGAGGCCCGCGCGCGATGCAGCGAGGCGCGCACCCTCCCCCTCTTCTTTCGAGGCCGTCGTCATGGTGGAGAGTCCCCAGAGCCAGAACGCGCTGTCCCCCGACGAGCTTCATGAGGCGTGGGCCGTGCTCTCCGTGGACGAGCGCCTGGAGGGCTTCCGCCTGCTGCCCGCGGCGGTGGCGGACGACTTCTTCCTGGGCCTCAGCGCGCGCGAACAGGGCGAGCTCATCCTCAGCCTCCCCCCGGCCGAGCGCCGCACCTGGGTCCGCCTGCTCCCCCCGGACGACCTGGCCGACCTGGTCCAGGCCGTGGAGCCCGAGCAGGTGGACGCCATCCTGTCGCAGCTGGACGACGCCAGCCGCCGCGAGGTGAACGTCCTCCTGGCGTACTCGGAGGACGACGCGGGCGGTCTGATGAACCCGCGCTTCGCCCGCGTGCGCCCGGACATGAGCATCGACGAGGCCATCGGGTACCTGCGCAAGCAGGCGCGCGAGAAGGTGGAGACCGTCTACTACGCGTACGTGCTGGACGCCGAGCAGCGCCTCCAGGGCGTGCTGTCCCTGCGCCAGCTCTTCCAGGCCGCGCCGGACAAGCGCGTGGCGGACGTGATGATTCGCGACGTCATCACCGTGGCGGAGAACACGGACCAGGAAGCGGTGAGCCGCACCTTCTCCGAGCACAGCTTCATGGCCATGCCCGTGGTGGACGAGCAGCGGCGCATGAAGGGCATCGTCACGGTGGACGACATCGTGGACGTGGTCCAGGAAGAGGCCACGGAGGACATCCAGAAGGTCGGCGGTATGGAGGCCCTGGACGCGCCCTACTTCGACGTGGGCTTCATGGCGATGCTCAAGAAGCGCGCCGGCTGGCTGATGGTGCTCTTCCTGGGGGAGATGCTCACCGCCACGGCCATGGGCTACTTCGAGCATGAAATCGCCCGCGCCGTGGTGCTGAGCCTCTTCATCCCGCTCATCATCAGCTCTGGCGGCAACTCCGGCAGCCAGGCCACCACGCTCATCATCCGGTCGCTGGCGCTGTCGGAGATGCGGCTGAAGGACTGGTGGCGCGTGGCCCGGCGGGAGCTGAGCACGGGCCTGGCGCTGGGCGCGGTGCTGGGCGTCGTGGGCTTCCTGCGCGTGATGGCGTGGCAGGCGCTGTTCCACAGCTACGGCGACCACGCGTTCCTCATTGGCATGACGGTGGGCGTGTCGCTGGTGGGCGTGGTCATCTTCGGCACGCTGTCCGGCTCCATGCTGCCGTTCATCCTGCGGCGCGTGGGCTTCGACCCCGCGAGCGCGTCCGCGCCCTTCGTGGCCACGCTGGTGGACGTGTCCGGACTCGTCATCTACTTCACGGCCGCGAGCCTCTTCCTGAGCGGAACCCTGCTGTAGTCGGCGACGCTCCCGGGTCCCATGATTCCCACCACCCGCCGGCGCACGCTCACCCTCGCGGCGCCTGAAGCCCCCGGCCGTCCCGCGCACGTCTCCGCCGCCAGCGGCCTGGTGCGCGCGGGGGACTGGCTCTACATCGTCGCGGACGACGCGCTCCACCTCGCGGTGTTCCCCGCCGCCGGAGACGCGCCGGGCCACACCGTGCGCCTCTTTCCGGGCGAGCTTCCGGATGAACACGCGGCGCGCAAGGCGGCGAAGCCGGACCTGGAGGCGCTGTGCCGGCTGGGCCCTTCCGCGTCCTTCGCGCATGGGGCGCTGCTCGCGCTGCCCTCGGGGTCCACGCCCGCGCGGCGCCGGGCGTCGGTGCTGCCCCTGAACGCGGACGGGACGCTCGCGGGAGAGCCGCGCACGGTGGACTGCACGTCGCTCTACGTGCAGCTGGAGCGCGAGCTGGTGGCGCTCAACGTGGAGGGCGCGGCGGTGGCGGGCAAGCGGCTGCGGCTGCTCAACCGGGGCAACGGCGAGGGCGGCGTGGACGCGCTGGTGGACCTGGACCTGGACCGCGTGCTGGCCAGCCTGGACGTGGGCGTGATGGGTCCGGAGGCCGTGCGCACCGTGCGCCGGTGGGAGCTGGGCGAAGCCAACGGCGTGCGGCTGTCCTTCACGGACGCGTCGCCGCTGCCGGACGGGCGCGTGGTGTTCACCGCCACGGCGGAGGCGTCTCGCGACCGCGTGGCGGATGGGCCGGTGAAGGGTTCGGCGGTGGGGGTGCTCGCGCCGGACGGCACGCCCGTGTACCTGGACGCGGTGGACGTGCCCGTGAAGCTGGAGGGCGTGGACGCGCGCGTGGAGGGTGGCCGCGTCCACGTGCTGCTGGTGGCGGACGCGGACGACCCGTCGGTGCCCGCGCCGCTCCTGGAAGCCGCGCTGCCCGTGCCGGGCTAGCTACCCGCCGCGCTTCACCAGCAGCGGCCCGAAGGCCTGCGCCACCGGCATCAGGGAGATGACGTTGATGTTCACGTGCGCGGGGCGCGTGGCCACCCAGTACGCCGTGTCCGCGACGTCCTCGGGCGTGAGCGGCTGGGTCTTCTCGTAGAGCGCGGCGGCCTTCGCGTCGTCGCCGCGGAAGCGCACGTTGGAGAACTCCGTGCCGCCCAGGAGCCCCGGCTGGATGTCCGTGACGCGCACCGCGGTGCCGTGCAGGTCCGCGCGCAGGTTGAGCGTGAACTGATGCACGAACGCCTTCGTGGCGCCGTACACGTTGCCGCCCGGATAGGGGAACTCGCCCGCGATGGAGCCGATGTTGATGACGTGCCCCCGGTCGCGCGCCACCATGCCCGCGAGCGCTTCACGCGTGCAGTACAGGAGGCCCTTCACGTTGGTGTCCACCACCACGTCCCAGTCCTCCAGCCGCGCCGCCTGCGCGGGCTCCATCCCCAGCGCGAGCCCCGCGTTGTTCACCAGCACGTCCACCTGCGCGAAGTCCGCCGGCAGCGAGGCGAACGCCGCCTTCACCGCCGCCTTGTCCGTCACGTCCAGCGTCACCGGCAGCAGCCGTTCCCCCAGCTCCGCCTTGAGCGCGTCCAGCCGGTCGCTCCGCCGTCCGGCGGCGATGACATGCGCGCCCTCCTTCACGAAGCGGCGCGCGATGGCCTGCCCGATGCCCGCCGTGGCCCCTGTCACCAGCACGATCATGTGAATGTCTCCCACGCGAGAAGGGCCCTTGCGGCCCGGCCGTTACATGGCACGCGGGAGGAACAGGCGCACGCGAATGCGCCCTGCGGAGGCGTCAGTCGCCGCGGTCGCGGGCCGCTTCCTCGGCGGTGCCGCCCATGGCTTCCACGGAGGTGCGCGCCTGCTTCGCCCGGTCGAACGCCACCTCCTTCTTGCCAATCCCCTCCACCGTGAGGTTGGCCAGGCGGCGGCGTGCCCGGGCGATGGCGTCCTGCACGAGCGACGGTTCGGGGTGCGTCTTCAGGCACTCCACCCAGGTCTCGATGGCCTTCTCGTTGTCGCCCGCGTCCGCGCGCAGCTTGCCCATCTCGAAGAGGGCGTACGGCGCCAGCTCCGAGTCCGGGAAGCGCGTGCGCAGGTCCGCGTAGGTGCGCAGCGCTTCCTGGCGCTTGCCCTCCACCATGGCCAGGGCCTGCGCCTGGAGGAAGAGCGCGTCGTCCACGTAGGGGCTGGTGGCGAAGCGGTCCGGCAGCTTCTTCGCCTCCAGCTCGCACTGCGGATAGTCCTGGAGCTCGAAGTACGACTTGGCCACCTGGTACTGCAGCTCCGCGCTCTGCGGCGGGTTGCGGTGCAGCGCGGCGGTGAGCTGATCAATGGAGCCGCGCAGGTCGCGGTAGTGCACCCGCAGCAGCTCCGCCAGGATGATGCGCGCCTCCAGCGACTCCGGCGCCTCCGGGCACTGCTGGATGAGCTGGCGGTAGACGCTCACCGCCTCCTTCACCTTGCGCTGCTCCAGCCAGTACACGTCGGCCGCGCCCTTGAGCGCCCGGGCGCGCATCACCAGCGCCTCCGGGGTCTCGTCGCGCAGCAGCATCTCGTAGGCCTTGCGGTACTCCACCAGCGCTTCGTCCGGACGCTTCTCGAAGATGGCGTCGCGCGCGCGCTGCATGTGGTCCACCGGCTTGTCCCGGCACCCCGTGACGGCGAGCGCCCCCACCGCCAGGACGCACGCCCAACGCGACAGTCGCCGCGTCATTGGCACGACTCCGGGATGAGGCGCACGCAGCGCGTCTCGTCACAGCGCACGCACTCGCGTTCGGAGGAGACGTCCGTCACGCACACGGAGACGCGTGACGTCCGGGGGCAGTCCTCGGACGTCACACAACGGTAGAGCCCCCCGTCGGTCCGGGTGATGTCCACCGGAGTCGAGCCGCAGTTCTCCAGGTCGTTGCATCCCAGGAGCGCCGCCGCCGCGACTGCCACTACTGCCACCAAGGCGCGTTGCACGGCCGTGGGTTCTAGCCAACTTCTGACTCGGGGTCACGAACCGTGCGCCCGCCCGCCCGCCCGTCTGGAAGCGGGAGTTTCCCGGGAAAGCGAGCACCCGCGCATGGCCAGCGTTTCGCCCGCCGTGTTAGCCCTGCCGCGTCACGACGTCCCCCTCTCGCCCCTGGAGTCCGAAAACCATGAGCCTTCCCTCTCGTCCTCGCGCGGTGGTGACGGGCGCCGGCAGTGGCCTGGGCCGCGCGCTGTGTGAAGCGCTGGCGGCCCGGCAGGCGCGGGTCATGGTGTCGGACATGAACGCGGCCAGCGCGGAGGAGACCGCCCGCCGCGTCACGGAGCTGGGCGGCGAGGCGCGCGTGCACCCGTGCGACGTGACGGATCCGGACGCGGTGGAGGCGCTGGCGCGCGCCACGGATGAAGCGTTCGGCGGCGTGGACCTGGTGGTGAACAACGCGGGCGTCGCCACCGGAGGCGCGGTGGGCACGCTGCCCCTTTCCGAGTGGAAGCGAGTGCTGGACGTGAACCTGTGGGGCGTCATCCACGGCTGCCACGCGTTCGTGCCGCGCCTGAAGAAGCAGGGCTCCGGGCACGTGCTCAACATCGCGTCCGCGGCGGGGCTCGTGTACGCGCCGAACCTGGCGGCCTACAACACGTCCAAGGCCGCCGTCGTCGCGCTGTCGGAGACGCTCTACGCGGAGCTGCAACCGCTGGGGCTGGGCGTCACGGTGGCGTGCCCCACGTTCTTCCGCACGAACCTTGCGTCCGCGGCCGCGCCCTACGCCGACCCGGAGACGCGCCGCATGAGCGTGAAGCTGGTGGACCAGTCGAAGATTGGACCGGAGTGGGTCGCCGAGCGGCTGCTCAAGGCGGTGGACCAGGGCGCGCCGCACGTGCTGCCCATGGCGGATGCGCGCTGGTTCTGGCGTCTGCGGCGGCTGGCGCCCAGGCTGTTCCTCTGGGGCGTCATCGCGGTGGAGAAGCGCATGCGCGAGCGCACCGCGCGCATCCCCGGCTAGACACCGGACCTCAGCCGCGAGACGTCAGTTGCTGCGCTGCTGCGCGGGCGCCTTGCCGGACGTGAGCACGGCGGTGTCCACGGACGCCATGGAGTTGCGCTGCTTGACCATGCGCGCCTTCTGGTTCTGCTTGTCCTCGTGCTTGAGGATGGCGGCCATGTGGGCGTCGGCCACCTTGCACTGGATGGCGCTCACCTCCTGGTGACGCCGCCCCAGCTCGTTCCACATGGCGAGCCGTCCCTGGCTGCCCAGGAGCCGGTCCTCGACCGCGTCCAGGGCCTGGTCCATCTGCTTGCCCTCTGCCTCCAGGACCGCGAGCCGCGCTTCGGAATCCTCGGGGGACTGCCCGCATCCGGTGGACACGGCGAGCCCCACGGCCACCGCCAGTCCGAGCCACATCCGCCGCATCCCCACGTCGCCTCCCAGGTGTCTCGGGCCGTCCACCGGCCATCAGGCAGCGCAAGGTAGGAACGGGCCCTGGGAGCGACAACCCGAACGCCAGGCAGGGTGGTAGGCGTTTCCAGGAGCGAACGTTTGGGCATCTTTCCCGTCCCACCGCTTTGACGGTGAGGCAGAAAGGACCGCGCCCTTCATGCCGCTACGGCTGCAAGGAAGTGGACGCCGTCAGCCCGCCGTCCGTGACGGGCGGATCCCAGAATCTGAGCTCGAACGTGTACGGGTGGTCCTCCGCGTACCATCCGTACCGTTCTCCCTCTTCGGGTCCGTACTGCGTCGACTCGATGTCGCGGATGCCCTGCGCCAGACGCGCGTTGCTGACGGTCGGGTCCCACGTGATGGCGCGGCACTGCTCCGCCCGGCCCTTCTTCGTGATGACGCACTTCACGGTGGCACGCCCGACGGGCGGCGAGTCAGGCTCCTTCGGCCCCATGACGCTCGCGCAACCTGTCAGCCCCAGGATGCCCACCCCCAACAACATCCCCCACTTCATGCGGTGCTGCCCCCTCTTCACGTCGCGGGCGCGGAGCGCGTCCGGTGCTTCAGGATGAACTCACACACCTCGCGCGCGGCGCCGAAGCCCGCGGCGCGCTGGGCCACGTAGTGCACCTGCGCGCGCACCTCGTCCGGCGCTTCCGGCACGGTGGCGGAGAAGCCCACCGCGTTGAGCAGCGGCAGGTCCACGACCTCGTCACCCATGTAGCCGCAATTCTCGGCGGACACGTTGAGGATGCCGAGCAGCTTCTCGAAGTGCGCCACCTTGTCCTGGCTGCCGAAGTGCACGTGGCGCAAGCCCAGCGACTGCATGCGCATCTGCGCGGACAGGCTGTCGCCGCCGGAGATGGCGGCCACCTCGATGCCCACCTCCTGCAGGCGCTTGATGCCCATGCCGTCGCGCACGCTGTACATCTGCGTCCAGCCGGAGTTGGGCACCCAGAAGATGCGGCCGTCGGTGAGCGTGCCGTCGATGTCGAAGATCATCACCGACAGGCGCGCCACCCGCGCCTTGAGCGACTCCAGGTCCTGGTTCATGCCGTGCCTTCCGCTACTTGGGCACGGCCTTGAGCGAGGCCTTGCCGTCCTTGATGACGACCTTGAACTCCACGGCCTTCGCGTTGTGCTGCTTGAGCAGCTCCGGCACCTGCTTGCGCAGCGTGGCCGCCACCGACTCGTAGGACAGCTTGGACGTGTCCTCCTGGCAGCGGCGCTTCGCGGTGACGTATGCGTCGTACACCGCGCGCAGCTTGTCGTCGGACATGCCGCCACCGGGGCCAGCCGCCGCGGGACGGGGCGCCGCCGCGGCGGCAGGAGCCGCCGGACGCGCGGGCTGCTGCGGAGCCGCCGCCGGAGCCTTCGTGGCCATGCCCGGAGGCACCGCCGCACGTCCCGCCGCCGGAGTTCCGCCCGGAGCCACCGACGGCGTCACGGAAGGCAGCTTCGACGTCCCCGCCGCCGGGGTCCCCATGGGCGCGATGGACGGCAACCCACTCATGGGCGAGACCGCCGGAACCGACTGCTTCGGCGGCACCAGCCCCGCGGGCGTGCCCCGGGGCGCGCCGGCCGGCTGCGCCGCGACAGGGGCCACCGCCGGACTGCCGCGGAAGGGCGTCCCGCCCCCGGCCTGCTGCTCCGCCTGGTACTCCGAGGCGAGCTTCGGCTCGTTGATGGGGCGGCGGCCGGTGAGCTCTTCAATCTCCTCGAAGTCCATGTCGTCGACTTCTTCGGGGATCTCCACCACGCCCTTCTGGCGGTCGCCCGTGGCACCGGCCTGCTTCGCCCCGGCGCGGCGGCGGGCCTTGGCCAGGTCGCGGCGGTAGGTGCCGGCCTCAATCTCCTGGAGCGTGCGCGTCCACAGCCGCTCGTAGGTGAGGAACTTGTTGTGGAGGCTCTGCACGCGGAACTTCACCGACGTGCTGCGGATGAAGGCCCCCTTGAGCTTCAGCATCCGCTTCTTCAGGTCTTCATGCGCGCGGATGGGCGCCTGACGCTCCATGCCCATGAAGTACTGCTCGTAGCTGTGGCGCAGCTCCGCGATGGCCGCCTCCAGCTCCTCACATTGCTGAAGGGCGGCTTCGCTGGAGGAACTGGCGTCCTGTTGCGCGGGCCGGGCACCACCTTTGGCGGCGGGCCGTGCGTTGTCGGGCGGCGGCATGTTCCCGGAGTGTCCCCAACCCGGGCGCGGCTCGCAACCTCAGGCCGCCGACGGTGTAGGCCCCAGGCCAGCGGCCTCACCCGCCGGTCGGTGGCGCGCCATCAGCAGTGCACCGAAGGTGAACATGCACAGGGAGATGAACTGGCTGGTGGACACGTTGTACCAGGCCTCCAGGGGCACCGCCCCGGCCAGCCCCTGGGCCCCCAGCGACTCCAGCAGGCCGTGCAGGGTGCCGCGCTCCACGTCGCCCCGGAACAGCTCCACCGTGGTGCGCAGGCAGGCGTAGGCCATCAGCCACAGGGCGAAGATGTGCCCGTGGAAGCGGCGGAAGCGGCGCGCGTACAGGAGCGCCACGAAGAGCACCAGCTGCCCCACCGACTCGAAGAGCTGCGTGGGGTACACCGGCAGCGTGGTGCCGTGCTGGGCCACCCAGTCGGAGATGCGCACCGCGCCCGGCGCCCACTCGTGGAGCACCTGCCCGGTGGCCTCCACCACGAAGCGGCCATCCCCGGCCTGCGAGCCGTACGCCAGGCTGGACGCACGCCCCAGCTGGCCGAACAGGTCCTGGGCCAGCCCGGAGCCCGGGAAGGTGACGCCCGTGTGCGAGTGGCTCCCGGCCATGTCGCCCCAGCAGCACCCGGCGGAGAAGCAGCCCAGGCGCCCCAGGCACTGCCCCAGCGACACGGTGGGGATGCACACGTCCGCCAGCCGCAGGAAGTCCAGGTCGTGCCTGCGGGCGAAGAGGTACGCCGCCAGCCCCGCGCCAATGAGGCCGCCGTAGAACACCAGCCCGCCGCCCAGGGAGAAGACCTGCGTCCAGTCGCGCGCGTAGTCCTGCCAGTTCACCAGCACGAACAGCACCCGGCTGCCCACGAGCCCGCCCACCAGCACCCAGAACGCCAGATCCATCACCTGCTCGCGCTTCTGCGGCCCCTCCGTGTCCACCCAGCCCCGGCCCGGCACCAGCGTCACGCGGCGCCACTCGTCCTGCGCCAGGCGGGCCGCCACCGCCACCGCGGTGGTGAAGCCCAGGGCCAGGAGCAGACCGTAGGTGTGCAGCGGGATGCCCTCGCCCTTGCCTCCGGGGAACGCGTCCGCGGGCAGCGCGTACTTCAGGCCGAAGTACGCGAGGAAGCCGCCCGCCGCCGCGAACCCCACCGCGCGCCAGAGCTTGTCCTGGAGCGGCGCGGGTCCCTCCTTGCCCGTCTCCGCGTCCACCGGCCCCAGCGTGCCCTTCCAGCCGTTGACGGCGACGGAGGCCACCACCCCCACCGCGACGGCGTACAGCAGGAGCTGCATCCACAGCGTGGTGAAGGACAGGCGCAGCAGGACGGGGAGCATGGGGGACCTCTGGCCCGGGAGGCCCGGACGAACGGCGGGGACAACCGGGACGGGCGGGAGGGACATTCCCGGCCCGCCGTCACGCCACTACGAGGCCTTCGCGGGGGCGGAGGCCTCCGGCTTCTCCTTGCGCACGAAGGCATCCACCACGAGCATGCCCACGCCGATGCAGATGGCCATGTCCGCGACGTTGAACGACGGCCAGGCGGCCTTGTCGTACCAATGGGCCTCCAGGAAATCGATGACGAAGGCCCGCGCCACGCGGTCGATGTAGTTGCCCAGCGCGCCGCCCAGCACCAGCGGCAGCCCCCACAGCGCCCACACCTCCGCGGGGTCCGTGCCGGACAGCTTCCGGAAGTAGAAGACGATGAGCAGCACCGCGCCCAGGCTCACCAGGTGGAAGAGCGGGCCGCGCACGTGGGGCGGCAGGTCGCGGAACATGCCCCACGCGGCGCCCGGGTTCTCCGCGTAGCGCAGGCGGAAGAAGTTCTCCGCCACCTCCACGTGCGTCTTCGGCTGGAAGTGCAGGCCGCGGCGGCCCGGCTCTTCCGCGGGCGAATAGAAGGCGCCCAGGCGCTGCGACAGGGTGGTGGCCCCGTCGAAGCGGGTGGTGAGGTCGCGCACGACCAGGTACTTCGTCCACTGGTCCAGCACGATGACGCCCAGCGTGAGGGCGAGGAGGATGGCGTATTTGCGCGGCACGGGGAGGGCTTATACCAGCCCGCCCCCGCGCGTCACGGTTGGGGGCTCGTGCCCTGGGGCAGCGGCTGCGCGGCCGAGGCCTCCGGACGCAGCGAGTCCAGCAGCATCAGCGCCACGCCCACGCAGATGGCCGCGTCCGCCACGTTGAACGTGGGCCAGCGCATGCCCGGCTGGTTGCGCCAGTGCCAGTCGATGAAGTCGATGACGTAGCCCCGGATGAGCCGGTCCATGAAGTTGCCCAGCGCGCCGCCGGTGATGAGCGCCAGCGCCACGCGCACCAGCTTCTGCGACGGCTCCGTCTTCCGGTACAGCGTCAGGATGAACCCCAGCGCCACCAGGCTCACCACGTGGAAGAACGCCTTGCGCGCCGTCTCCGGCAGGTTGGAGAACATGCCCCACGCCGCGCCCGGGTTCTCCACGTAGCGGAAGTGCCAGTAGTCCTCGATGAAGCGGTACGGCCGCGTGTTCTTGCGGAACACGCCCTCCACCGGAGGGTCGTTGTCCAGGTTCTGTTCGCTCAGGAAGCCGGACACGCGCGACAGGCCGCTGCGCCCATCCAGCGCTTCCGTCAGCCGGGACACGGCCAGGTACTTGGTCACCTGATCCGCCGCCAGCACGGCGAGGACCACCACGAGGAGGAGACGGAAGGAGGCTTTCATGGGGTACCCGAACCTCTATCGTGCCCCCGGGAGCCCTGACAACCCGGACCCGGGCCGCAGGTCGCCGGCCCGCCTGCCCTCTCCCTCCCAGAGCCCGCCCGTTTCGGGCATGGTGCGCCCATGGCGCCTGTTGAGCCCGACGTGAAACCTTCCGCTCCCGACATTGCCCCACCCGGAACCACCACGCCCCCGGCGGCGAAGCCATCGTTGATGGCGCGCTTCAAGACGCTGCTGGTGGACTACGGCCCGCTGGCCATCGCGGTGAACTACCTCATCTTCGGCCTGGTCATCGTGGGCTTCTGGGCGGCCATCCGGGCCGGCTTCCAGCCCCAGGGCACCGGCGCCCAGGCGGGTGCGTGGGGCGCGGCCTACCTCGCGTCGCAGGCGGTGAAGCCGCTGCGGCTGGCGGCGGTGTTCGTGCTGACGCCGCTCATCGCGCGCATCCCGCCGGTGGGGCGCTTCATCGCGAAGAACAAGCACAAGTGGAGCTTCTGAAACGGCGCGGGCCGGGCACCGGGGAGCTCCCGATGACCGGCCCGTGTTGCCTGCGGGGTGCCCGTTAGAAGTTGGGCGTGCGGAACGTCTTGATGACGCCCATGTGCTGCATGCTGGACGCGCCGCTGTCGGAGTTCAGCGCCGGGTAGATCTCCGAGATGGGCGTGTACACGCGGCTGTCGAGCACCAGGCCGTTGTTGAAGGTGCTGCTCCCGATGACGGTGGGCACCTGGTACTGGCGCAGGTCCAGGTCCACGAGCACGTGGTCATACGGCTTGCTGCGGCTGGCGTTGGTGCCGTCCTTGCCGTTCTTGTCCACCGGGTGCGGGCCCGCGGTGTCGACCACCTGCTTGAAGGTGGTGAGGCACGCCTCGGAGCGGCTGTCGGTGTTGAAGTCGCCGCCGATGGTCAGGTAGTCGCCGTTGGGAATCTTCCCCTTGATGTAGCCCACGAGCTGGGTGGCTTCCGCGTTGCGGTTGCTGGCGCTGCTGGTGAGCAGGTGGACGCTGACGGCCCAGAGGTCGCGCGGCCCGGGGATGTCGATGCGGGCCCAGGCGAAGTCGCGGTTGGAGACCTTGGCGTCCGTCCACTCGCCCGACTCGATGATGGGGTAGCGGCTGATGATGCCGTTGGGGATCTGCGCGCCCGTCTCACGGTAGTAGTAGAAGCCCGGCCCGACGGCCTGGTCGACCATGGAGCGGATGTCCGCGGCGGAGTCCGACTTGTAGTTGAACTCCTGGATCATCACGACGTCGGGCTTCACGCCCGCAATCAGCCGGATGCCGTGGCCCGGGTCGTAGTCCTGGCCGTTGCCGCTGGAGAGGTTGGCGGCCATCAGGCGGATCTGCGTGTAGCCACCGTCGGTATCCGTCTCGCCAATCGTGCCCGCGTCGCCGGAGCCACCGTCGGTCTCGGTGCCCGCGTCGGTCTCGGTGCCCGCGTCGGTCGTGGTGCCCGCATCCGTCGCGGAACCGGCATCCGTCGAAGTGCCCGCATCGGTGGTGGTGCCAGCGTCGTCCGTCGAGCCCGCGTCCACCGCCGTGCCGGCATCATCGGTGCCCGGGTCCACATCGGTTCCGGCATCCACGGTGGTGCCCGCATCGTCCGTGGGCTGTTCCTCGTTGGATCCGGCATCCTCGGTGGTGCCCGCGTCGGTGCGGGTCCCGGCATCGACGGTGGTCCCCGAGTCCGGAGGCGTGATGGGCTCTTCACCATCGCCGCAAGCGAGGGCCATGAAGCCCAATGCCACGAGGGGGCGGAGGAACGGGGAGAGCTTCATTGCCATGCAGGGCCTGGATCCTTGCTTCCGAGGGTGTCGAGGGGGGTGACCCGTCGGCTTCGGCACGCCGACTGGCGCGTGATTATAGAAGTTTGCAAGAAGGCTGTCCCCTGACCGCCCGTGAGGATTGTGTCACCGCCTTTCAAGAATCCGAGAGTTTCAGCCTCTCGCAGCTGGGGAAGGCGTGGATTCAAAGAAAGACATCAGGGCGCCGGCTACGACGCAGCAGGACGTAAGGAGTCCAGGATGTCATCACGGCAGCTCACGGTGCGGATCCACGGCGCACTGAACGACTTCGTCGCACCGGAGCGCCGGGGGCAGGCGTTCACGCACGTGCTGCAGGGCAGCCCTTCGGTGAAGGACCTCATCGAGTCGCTGGGTCCGCCGCACCCGGAGGTGGACGTGGTGCTGGTGGACGGAGAGCCGGTGGGCTTCGCTCATCGCGCGGAGGAGGGCACAAGCATCGACGTGTATCCGGCGTCGGATCCATCCGCGCCGCAGGTGGCGCGAGTAGGCCCGCCCATCCCGGAGATGCCGCGCTTCATCCTGGACGTGGGCCTGGGGCGGCTGTCCGGCTTCCTGCGGATGCTCGGCTTCGACACGCTCTGGCGCAACGACTCCGCGGACGACCAGTTGGCGCGCCTGTCCCACGACGAAGAGCGGGTGCTGCTCACGCGGGACCTGGGCGTGCTGAAGCGCTCGGAGGTGGTGCTCGGCTACTTCCCGCGAGAAACGGATCCGGCACACCAGTTGGTGGAGGTGGTGCGGAGGTACGGCCTGACGTCGCGCATGCGGCCCTTCTCCCGCTGCATCGCCTGCAATGCGCCGCTGTCCACCGCGACGCCGGAAGAAGTGCAGGGCCGCGTCCCGGAAGGCGTGACCCAACGTCACAGCCGCTTCCAGCAGTGCCCCGGCTGCCAGCGTGTCTTCTGGCCCGGCACGCACCATGAACGCATGCAGAACCTGGTGGAGACGCTGCGCAAGCTGGAGGCGGCCAATCCCTAGTCAGTCCCAATTCCTGCCGGAACCCAAGCCTTGAGCCCTGCTTTCAGCTCAATGCCTCACGGCATTTGAGACAGACATCGTCCCCCTGCCCCACCGCTTCGGAGTACACCCAGCAGCGCGGGCACTTGGTGCCCAGCGCCGGAAGCACCTCCGCGGACAGGGATGCGTTCTCACCGAAGGTCTGTGACACATCCAGGGCCTTCGCTGAATCAGATGGAGCATTCGCCAGTTCCACCTGGCTCACGATGAACAGCCCGGGCAGCTCCGCGCGGTGCGCCTCCAGCAACTCCCGCACCGCGCCCGTGGCGCTCAGCGCCACGCGGGCCTCCAGCGACGCGCCGATGCGCTTGTCCCGCCGCGCCACCTCCAGCACGCCCTGCACCGCGCTGCGCACCGCGAAGAGCTTCGCGTAGCGCGCCTCCAGTTCCGGCGGCATCGTGGCCTTCACCTCCGTGAAGCCCGCCAGGAACACGCTCTTGGCGCGCTCGCCCGGCAGGTGCTGCCACGCCTCCTCCGCCGTGAAGCTCATCACCGGCGCCAGCAGCGGCAGCAGCACCGTGAGCACCTCGTGCAGCACCGTCTGCGCGCCCCGCCGCGCGGAGCCGTCCTGCTTCGCCGTGTAGAGCCGGTCCTTCAGGATGTCGAAGTACACGGCCGACAAATCATTGGCGCAGAAGTCCACCACCGTCGCGTAGACGAGGTGGAACTCATAATCCTCGTAGGCCTGCCGCACGCGCGCGGCCACCTGCGCCAGCCGCCCTCGCGCCCACTGGTCCAGGGGCAATAGCTTGTCCCCGGCCACCGCGTCCTTCGCCGGGTCGAAGTCGTGCAGGTTGCCCAGCGCGTACCGCAGCGTGTTGCGGATCTTCCGGTAGCCCTCCGACAGGCCCTTGAGGATGGCGTCCGACAGGCGCACGTCGTTGCGGTAGTCGCTCGCCGCCACCCACAGGCGCAGCACCTCCGCGCCGTACTGCTGGATGACCTTGTCCGGCGCCACTGTGTTGCCCCGGCTCTTGGACATCTTCTCGCCCTGGCCATCCACTACGAAGCCGTGCGTCAGGCAGGCCTTGTAGGGCGCCACGTCGCGCGTGCCCACCGACACCAGCAGCGAGGAATGGAACCAGCCCCGGTGCTGATCACTCCCCTCCAGGAACAGGTCCGCCGGCACGCGCTGCCGCTTCGTCAGCACCGCGGACGCCATGCACGCCGAGTCGAACCACACGTCCAGGATGTCCGTCTCGCGGTGGAACTCGCCCTTGCCACAGCGCGGGCACGTGAAGTCCGCCCCCAGGAACTCCTTCACCGGCGTGCGGTACCACACGCCCGCGCCCTCCTGCTCCACCGCCGCCGCCACCCGCTCCATCACCTCCGGGGACACAACCGCGTCGTCGCACCCGTCGCAGTACGCGATGGGAATGGGCACGCCCCAGCTGCGCTGCCGGCTGATGCACCAGTCCGGACGGCCCTCCAGCATGCCCCGGATGCGCGACTGTCCCCACGACGGCACCCACTGCACCTGCTCCACCTGCTCCAGCACCACCTGCCGGAACGTCTGCGTGCCGTGGAAGGGCGCGTCCATCGGGATGAACCACTGGTAGGTCGCCGCCTGGATGACCGGCTGGTGGCAGCGCCAGCAGTGCGGATAGCTGTGCGTGACGGTGTCCGACTTGTCATTGAGCAGCGCGCCCCGCTGCACCAGCAGGTCCAACACCACCGGGTTCGCCTCGAACACGCGCCGGCCCGCGAGCACCTCGCCCACCGTGTCGTCGTAGCGGCCGTCCGCGCGCACCGGGTTGTAGATGTCCAGGCCGTACTTGAGGCCGACCTCGTAGTCCTCCTGGCCATGTCCCGGCGCCGTGTGCACCAGCCCCGTGCCCGCGTCCAACGTGACGTGCTCCCCCAGCACCACGTGCCCCTGCCGCTCCAGGAACGGGTGCTGATACGTCATGTGCTCCAGGTCCTCGCCTGTCGCGTACGCGAGGATGCGCGACGGATCCACCAGCGCCGGAGATGACACCTCCCCCGTGGGCAGCTGCACGTGCTTCACGGCCAGCTCGTCCGACTTCACCTCCGCCAGCACCTTCGCCAGCAGGTCCTTCGCCACGCAGAGGACGCGGTCCTCCAGCCGGTAGAAGACGTATTCGAACCCGGCGTTCACCGCGATGGCCAGGTTGGCCGGCAGCGTCCAGGGCGTGGTGGTCCAGATGACGAAGGACACGCGATGCCCCTTCAGCTGCGGCAGCTTCTCCACCAGCGCCGGCCCCGCGTCAAAGGCCACGTACGCGGACGGAGAGGTGTGCTCCGCGTACTCCACCTCCGCCTCCGCGAGCGCGGTCTGGTCCTGGAGGCACCACGCCACGGGCTTCTTGCGCCGGTACAGCATGCCCCGGCGCGCGAACGCGGCCAGCTCGCGGACCTCCTGCGCCTCGTAGCTGAAGTCGAGCGTCCGGTAGGGCGCGTCCCACGTTCCGAAGACGCCCAGCCGCTGGAACTCCGCGCGCTGGATGTCCACGAACTCCAGCGCGTACTCGCGGCAGCGCTCCAGCAGCGCGTCGCGAGACAGCGTGCGCTTGTCCAGCTTCTGTTCCTTGAGGCGCTTCTCCACCGCCTGCTCGATGGGCAGACCGTGGGTGTCCCAGCCGGGGATGAAGTCACACGGGCGTCCGGAGAGGTTCCGGAACTTCACCACGATGTCCTTCAGGACTTTGTTGAGCGCATGCCCGGCATGCAGGTGGCCGTTGGCGTACGGCGGCCCGTCCGCCAGCACGAAGGGCTCACGGCCCGCGTTCTTCGCCAGCAACTGCGTCCACACGTCCTGCTCCCGCCACCAGGCGAGCAGGCGCGGTTCGAGCTGGCCCAGGTTCCCCTTCATGGGGAACTCCGTGCGCGGCAGGTGGACGGTGGCGTCGAGGTCCTTGCGGGAGGGGGCGTCGCTCATGGCTTGAGCGCCCGTAACACCCTCCCGCCGGTCCTTCAATCACACCCGCGAGCTCACTCGTCGTGGTGGTCGTCGCCGTGTTCGTGCGTATGCGGCTGGGGCGTGTTCTTGCCCTTGCCCTTGGGACACTTCTTGGCGCACTTCGCCTTCGCGGCCTGGAATGCCTTGGTGCACTTGTCCGTGCAGTTCCTGTCCTTGGCGGAGCACTTCTTCACACAGGCCTGCATCGTGGGGCCGGCGTTGATGGAGCACTTCTCGTCGCACGTCTGCGCGAGCGCCTGGGGCGCCACCAGCACGGCTCCCAGCGCCATCAGTCCCAGCCATCCCCGCACCGCGATACGCGTCGTCATGTCGCTCTCGTCTTCCTTTGCCCGCTGGCGTCACTCGCCCGGGCGCATGTCATCGTCTGGTGCCGCGGCCCGGCGCACCAGCCGCACCGCCACCGGACCTTCCTTGGTGACCGCGACGTTGAGCGCGACCTCTTCCGTGGAGGACTTGAACACGCGGGGCTGGATCTCCTTGAACCCCGCCTTGGTGAGCACCTCGCGGTAGAAGGCCTCCACCTCCGCGGTCGTCTTGCCCGGCACCGAGTAGCTCACCGTGTGCGAGCCCTCCGTCTGCGCCGTCAGCACCCCGGCGCCACCGGGGAAGACGGGCAGCCCCGCGGGCTGGGGTGCCTTCGCCGCGCCCAGGTTCGCCTGCCCCAGGAACACCGTGGTGGTGCCGTCCGGGTTCACCTGGAGGATGGCCGTGTAGGAGATGAAGTTGCGCGTGTCGAGGCCCGTCACCATCGGCTCGCGCAGGAGCTGCGGCTGCTTGTACGCCTCTTGCACCGAGAAGCCCCAGGACTGGAAGCGGTCCACCACGCTCTGGAGGATGACCTGTGGCTTCTCCTTGCTGCGCACCGCGAGCAGCTTCACCGGCACGCCGTTGGCGTCCACCTGCCCCGGCACGTCCACGACGCTGACCGTCTTGGGGATGTCCCAGGTGAAGTTGGCCCGCTGCGCCCACGCGGGAGCGGCCCCCATCAGCGACAGCAGCAGGGCCCAGCGCCCGAATCCACGCTTCATCTCCGGTCCCTTCCTACCCGCGGTGCGACCGTGCGGCCTTGACGGACTTGCCCGACTTCGGACCCGTGTCGCCCTCCGGCTTGGGGCAGCGGGCCTTGCACTGGTTGAACTGGGCCTGGAACTTCTGCGCGCAGCGCGCGGAGCAGGTGCGGCTGCTGTCCTTCGCCGACCCCGGACTGCTCGGCGCCGGACAGGCGGTGATGCAGGCGTTGAGCGTGTCCCCGTTCTTCGTCGCGCAGTCCGTGTTGCATGAGTTGCTGTCCGCGCGCGCGGGGGATGCCGTCAGACACAACATGAACGCCAGCACTCCACCCGACAGCAGGCTTCGCATCTTCATCTTCAGCAATCCTTTCCAAGGAAACAGCCGCCATTGCCGGTGCGATCCAGATAGCCCAGACCGTAATGGGGCGTGGTGATGCCAATCATCGCACCGGGCGTCGTGTTCCACAGGTTGCCCAGGGCCGCGGGCTTCATGAAGTACTGCATGAAGTTGGTCTCCTCACCCGCCGCGCTCATCCAGAAGGTGTTCTCACGCTGCATCAGCACCAGGGGCGGCAGCGGATTCATGAAGAGAGCGTCCATGGCCAGGAAGCTGGCGTAGGTCGGGATGGGCAGCGTGGTGGGCTCGTAGACGCCCTTTGTGACGACGTAGAAGGCAGCGTTGGTGCAGGGAACCGCCATGTCCTGGAACAGCAAGCAGGTCGTGGTCTCCTCCTCGCTCGCCAGGCCCCAGTCATCCACCAGCATGGAGAAGCGGCCCTGGCAGCTGCCTCCCACCGCCCGGCCAATGCCACACACCTGGATGGCGGCGTTGGCTGCGTCCAGGTGCTGCTCGTTGTACAGGCCGGTCTCCGGCGTCTGGTCCAGGAACCGGCTGGGGATGTTCCAGGCGCTCAAGGTCGCCTGCGAGGTGCACGCCGAGCCGCCCTGGTCGCGGAACAACAGCCGGGTCAACACCGGGCCATTCCAGCCGAGCCCTCCGTTCCGCCCGCAGCTCACGCGCAGGTCCGAACCCCGCGTGAAGACCTGGGTGATGGTGTCACCGCGGTTCACGGACGACAGGCCGTTGAAATCCGCGTAGCGCGCCTGGGCGTCCTCCCCGCCCTGCCGCATGGAATCCTCCGCGGGATCGAAGTCGGAGATGAGGAGGCTGTGCATCCGTCCGTGCGTGCCGTTCCACAGCGCGGACACGGCGGCCTCCTGCACCTTCAGCGACAGGAAGCCCACCTCCGCGAAGTGGATGCCGAACACCAGGATGGTGATGAACAGCGTGACTCCGAGGGCCGCCTCGACGATGGACTGGCCCCGCGCCTGCCGGGGGTGACGACGAAGGTGGCGGTGCATCACTGGAACCCCCTGAAGCCGACGCGGCGGAGCTCTTCAATGGTCTGGGCGGAGGACGGAGAGGTGGGGCGCAGCGTGTCGATGGCGTCCTGCAGGCCCGTCTCGTCCGTGTCCACCGGCACCAGCGTGGCGCGCCAGTACGGGTTGAGCAGGTTGGGCGGCTCGCTCCAGTGGGAGAAGCTCGCGCTGCGTCCGCGGTGGTAGTACGCGATGCCCGTGGACAGCGCCGTCTGGATGCCCAGCGGCGTGACGCCGTCCGCCATGGTGGCGCTGGTGTTGTCGAACCGGCCCGCGTTCGGGTTCGGGTTGGCCGCCTTGAAGCGGAAGCGGAACGCCAGGTTCCACGGGTCCTGCTGCGCGACGGGCATGTTGCTGCGGTCGCGCTGGATGACCGCGAAGTTCTTCGGCTGCCCGTAGTTGTTGTCCGCGCCGCCGGGCCACAGCTCCGTCAGGTTGTAGTCCATGAACGGCGGCCAGATGCCCGGGCAGCTGGACACGCCGCCCAGACACGGCGCCAGCATGTGCCGCGCGAAGGGCGCCGGGTCCGTGCCGCCCAGCCACATGTGCATGGGCGTGGGCATGACGCCACCGGAGGCCGCGAACAGGGCCGTGGTCGGGACCGTGCCGCCCACCATCACCGGGCACGGCGGCCCACCGCCATGCGCGATGTGGTTGTAGATGAAGGCCACGACGCCCTCGTCCTCGGCCGAGACGGCGGGAGCGTAGGGAGGAAAGAGCCCGTACTGGAGGATGGGCTTGCCGAAGTGGGCCGTGCCCGCGGCGAACGGGAGCGTGACGATGTCCGGCGGCAGGATGACGAAGGCCAGGTTCGCCTCGTGCGCGATGTACTGCTCGATGGTCCGCGACGTGACGAAGGTGAAGCCGCGGCTGCCCATGGCCGCGTCCACGCTGTGGGCCACCGTCAGCGGCAGCGGATCACACACCGCGCCGCCACCCACGCACGCCGTGTTGTCCGCCAGCTCGTTCCGGGAGACGTTGCCCGCGGACGGCGCCAGCCACCCCGCGTCGCGCGGGTTCTTCCCCGCCACCAGGTCCCCCAGGATGTCATTGGCGAAGCCCTGGTCGCCCACCTTGTCCTCGAGGCTCATGTAGTCCTCCAGCGAGGAGGCATACAGCGCGCCCGCGGCCACCTGGTGCAGGCGCATCTGCAGGCCCACCATCGGGTCCAACGCCTGGAAGACGGCCTCCACGCGCAGGTCCTCGCGCTGGAGCGTGGTGATCAGCCGGCCCAGGTCTGTCACCCCGCGGACGCCGCACTGGCACATGCGGGCGCAGAAGCCGTTGGACCAGGCGCAGGGGCAGCCCGCGGTGGCGAACGCCTGGTAGACGGGCAGCCACGCCCCGTAGCCAATCTTCGCCGCGTTCAGCTCGCCCCGGTAGAGACTGGCCCAGCTGAGCAGGCTGGCCGCGCCGGCGTTCGCCACCATGTGGGCGATCTCCGCGCGGTTGCTGACGGCGATGGTGTTGAACGTGCGCGCCGTGGCCACCGCGTTGGAGTACGCGGCCGCGTCCGCCACCGTCTGCACCTCGATGCGCTCGCGCACCTTCATGGTGAACGACAGCGTGAGGGCCACCATCAGCAACAGCAGCAGCATGCTGAGGACGAACAGCACCAGGGTCTGACCGCGCTGGGAGAAGGAGCGCCTCATGGTTTTCACCGGGGACAGGCCATGGTGGCGAAGAAACGCGACTTCACGGGCGTCATCATTCGCATGGTGAACGTGGTGATGATGGGGAAGACGTACTGCCGGTTGAGCACGCGCTCCGCCAGCTCCGCGCCCAGCTCACCGTCCAGCACGTGCGACGTCGTCACGTCACTGCCGTTCCAGTTGGCGCTGCGCTCCGCGACGATGAGCGGGTTCGCGTCCGTGTAGGAACGCAGGCTGAAGTGCGCCAGGAACATGCGCGACATCACCCAGTTGGCGAACGGGATGCGCAGCGGGTACCAGAACACCAGCTGCACCTCCAGCCGCCGCAGGTGCCCCGGCCGGTCGAAGTCGCTGTCCTCCGGGCTGTCCACGCCGCCGCCCGCCAGGTCCCGCTGGATCCACACGATGCTGCGGTTGTGGACGCCGTCCATGCCGGGGCCCGGACCGCCGGAGCCCGCGTAGCGGTTGTTCATCCGCGCCGCGAACGCCTCCGCCAAAAGACGGGGCGCGTCCGAACCCGCGCCGCGGCCCAACGGACCGTTGAGCGAACCCGTCCCCTGCCCCATGAACGAGTGGAAGGTCGGAATCAGCGCCAGGATGGCCGCGTGGGTCATCCGCTCGCAGTCCCCGTGCGCCACGCTGCCCGCGCGCGTCGCCCGGAAGGCCGCGTAGTGCGTCATCACCCGCGCCTGCATCATCAGGAACAGCTGCAGCGCGCCCAGGATGAGGAACGTCACCAGTGGCAGCGACAGCGCGGCCTCCACCAGGGCCTGGCCGGATTCGCCTGCTTCACGGGGGGATCGTGCGCTCATACGGAGGCGTATCCTGCGGGACGGGGGAATCTCGCAGTATCCGTCAAGTGACCGCCGACACACTGCGTCGGGGTCTGAAAGGGGGGTCCGGGATTGTCGCAGAGGACGGGCCCCGTGAAAACTTCCCGGGATTCAACACCCTGAGTGAAACCGTGTAACGACGCTGTTTCAGCGCGGTTTCAGCCCCTTGGCGTCGAGCTGATACTTCTTCACCAGCCGCTCGATGGACTTGCGGTGCAGCCCGCTCTCCCGGGCGGCGCGGGACAGGTTGCCCTCGCAGCGGGTGAGGACGCTGGTGACGTACTCGCGCTCGAAGTTCTCCAGCAGCTGCTCCTTGGCGTCCTTGAAGGCCAGGTGCTCGTTGAAGGGCAGCGGCCCCTCGCGGGCCTGGCCCCGGACGCGCGGGGGCAGGTGGGACGGGAGGATCTCCTCGCCCTCGTCGGAGAAGGTCAGCACGTGGGAGAGCACGTTCATCAGCTCGCGCACGTTGCCGGGCCAGGCGTAGGCCATGAGCAGCCCCAGCGCCTCCGCGGAGAAGCGCTTGCGGCCGTGCGTCTCCACCACCTCCGGCTCCGCCAGCGCCCGCTTGAGGATGAGCGGGATGTCGTCCCGGCGCTGGCGCAAGGGCGGCAGCTGGATGTGGATGACGGACAGGCGGAAGTAGAGGTCCTCGCGGAAGTTGCCCGCGGCGATCTCCTTCACCAGATCGCGGTGGGTCGCGGCGATGACCCGGCAGTCCACTTCAATGACGTCGTTGCCGCCCACCCGGCGCACCTCGCGGTTCTCCAGCACGCGCAGGAGCTTGGGCTGCAGGTCCAGGCGCAGCTCGCCCAGTTCGTCCAGGAAGATGGTGCCCCCTTGCGCGCGCTCGAAGGCGCCGGGGCGGCTGGACGTGGCGCCGGTGAAGGCGCCCTTCTCGTGGCCGAACAGCTCGCTCTCGATGAGGTTGGGCGGGATGGCGCCGCAGTCCAGCACCACCATGGGGCCCTTCTTGCGGCCGGACAGCTCATGGATGGCGCTGGAGACCAGCTCCTTCCCGGTGCCCGTCTCCCCCTGGATGATGACGGACACGTCCATGGGCGCGATGCGCTTGATGAGCCCGAACACCTGCCGCATCTTCACGCTCTGGCCCACCATGCCGCACAGCTCGCCCTCGCGGTCGGGCTCCACCGCCACCTCTTCGTCCAGGGGAGCGAAGGTGATGACGGAGGAGCCGGCGCGGATCTGCGAGCCCGGGGACAGGTAGGCCCTTTCGATGCGGCGGCCGTCCAGGAAGGTGCCGTTGGTGGAGTTGAGGTCCACCAGGAGGTGGCCGCGCTCGGTGTATTGGACCTCGAAGTGGTGGCGGCTGGCGGTGCGGTCCTCCACCAGCACCAGGTCGTTGCCCGGGTGGGCCCCGCAGCGCAGCCGCTCCTTGTCGCTGACCATGGAGCGGCCGGTGTCCGGCCCCGACGTCACCAGCAGCCGGCACTTGTGCAGCTTCACGCTGGCGCGCGAATCCACCACCAGTGTCTCCCCGAGCAGGGGGGACTGGGAGGACAGCTCGAGGCCGACGTCTCCGGGATTGGTGTGGATGTCGTCGGGATGCGGGTTGGGTGCGGTCATCAGTGAACGCGAGGATAGCAAAGGGTGCCCACCTGCCGTGCCTCCACGCCCGTGCGTGCTAGTGTCCCGCGCCCCGCATGCCCCCCCGAAAAGCCCAGCCGAAGAAGGCGCCCGTCCCGCCTGGCGCACAGGCACCCGAGCGCGGTGACGCACCGCGACCCAAGCGGCCCCGCGCGAAGAAGACCGTGGCCATCCTGTCCCGCAAGCGCTCGCTGTACTCGACACGCCGGCTGGTGGAGGCCATCAAGGCCCAGGGGCACCGGGCGCTCGTGTTCGACACGCTGCGCTGCTGCCTGCTCCTGGCCCGGGGCCAGCCGCGCATGACCTACCGCGGCGCGGAGGTGAAGGGCGTGGACGTGGTGATTCCGCGCATCGGCGCGTCCATCACCGCGTACGGCCTGGCGGTGGTGAACCACTTCGAGATGATGGACGTGCCGGTGCTCAACCCGCCCACGGCCATCGCGCGAAGCCGCGACAAGCTGCGCGCGCTCCAGTTCCTCGCCCGCGCGGGCCTGGACATGCCCCGCACGGTGATGGCGCATGACCGCGGCAACGTGCGCAAGCTGGTGCAGGAGGTGGGTGGGCTGCCCGTCATCATCAAGCTGATCAAGGGCACCCAGGGCGTGGGCGTGATGATCGCCCACACGCTGCCGGAGGTGCAGACCATCCTCGACACCTTCTGGGACCTGGGCCAGGAGATCGTCCTCCAGGAGTTCGTCGCGGAGAGCGAGGGCCGCGACGTGCGCGCGCTGGTGGTGGGCGACACCGTGGTGGGCGCCATGCGCCGCAAGGCGAAGAAGGGCGAGTTCCGCTCCAACATCCACCGCGGCGGCGAGGGCCGCGCCATCACCCTGCCCCCGGACTACATGGAGGCCGCGGTGAAGGCGGCGCGCATCATCGGGCTGGAGGTCGCGGGCGTGGACATGCTGGAGGGCCGCGAGGGCCCGCGCCTGATGGAGATCAACTCCAGCCCCGGCTTCGAGGGCCTGGAGGGCGCCACCGGCAAGGACATCGCGGGCCACATCGTGGAGCACGCGTTGGTGTACGCGGGGACCCGGGCCAGCGCGTTGCGCACACGGGCGGGCCGCGCCTCCTGAACGAGATGTGGTGTTGAAAGCAGGCGCGCGAGCAGCACCTGCGTGCCTGCCCGCCTGCTCCATGGCGTGCGTGCGGGACTTCACGGTGCGCACGGTGCCTTGGATGCTCCTCAGGAATACGGGAATGCCTTCGGGCGCGGATTGTCCGTGGGTGTTGGCAGCGGCGGGGATGCGCCTCTAATCTGGCGACCCCCGATGAAAACGCTGCACAAGCCGCTGCAGATCACCGTCTACCAGGATGTGCTTTGTTCCTGGTGCTACCTCGCCGACCAACGGTTGGAGGTGCTTCGCCAGGAGTTTGGCGATGCCGTCCGCTGGAGCGTGCGTCCCTACCCCTTGCGTCTGCACGACGTCCTGCCCACGGAGCGCGAAGTGCGCGGGCTGGTGGAAGAGGTGAAGCGCGCGCAGCGCGAACCCGACCCCACGGCCTCGCTGCTCTCCACGGACCTGTGGCTGAGCGGTGATCCACCGCGCTCCAGCGTGCCGGCGTTGGCGGCGCTGGAGGCGGCGCGGTTGCAGGGGCCGCAGGCGCGGGCCTTCCTCGCCCGGTCCATGCAGCGCGCCGCGCTGGAGCAGGGCGTCAACGTGTCGCGCTCGGATGTGGTGTTCGAGCTGGCGTCGCGCGTGGGCCTGTCCATGAACCAGTTCTCCGCGGCCTTCCGTTCGGAAGAGACGCGCCGGCTCATCTACGACGAGCACCGGCTGGCCGGCAGCCGCGGCGTGCGCGGCGTGCCCACGCTGGTGATTGGCGGCCGGTGGATGCTGTGCGGCCTGCGCGAGCTGTCCGAGTACCGCGAGCACATCCTCGCGTGCCTGGGCAAGGTCGCCGTGCCCCGCTCGGGTTCCTCCGAGCGGCTGGTGCACTGAAGTCCCCCGCGCGCCTTCGCTTTCGTTTCGCGAAGGCGCGCTTCCCGCGGCTCTCAGCCCGGGAAGGACTCCGAGGCGTCGTCGCTCGGGGAGCGCAGGGCCAGGAACATCCCCGCGATGAGCAGTTGGGCCAGCGCCATGCCGGGGATGAAGCCCACGCAGCACGCGAAGACGCCCGCCAGCATGACGGCTCCCCCCGCGAACCCCACGCCCAGGATGCCCAGGCGCTGCCCCCGCGCGGCCTCCCAGCTGCGGCGCAGCACCTCCCAGGGCGAGGGCGGCGCGTCGTCGTACGCGAGCTCCGGCTGGACCAGGTACAGCGGCAGCGCCAGGTACACGATGGGCCCCACCAGCACCAGGAACCCCAGCCCCATCACGCCGAGGATGGGCACCAGCGCATTCCAGACTTCGTCCGATGAGGAGTTCAGGTCCACGCCGCTCAGTAAGCCCGTGCCCACGAGCGCGAGGAAGCCCAGGGAGAACAGCAGGGCCAGCGGCACCAGCACGATGACGAAGACGAGGAGCATCGTCAGCGCGTAGGGCACCGCCTTGTGCATCTGGCTGAAGAGGCGCGCCACGTCCGCGCGGCCGCCGTGCAGCACGTCGAAGCACACGCGCAAGAGGCCCAGCTGCACCAGGCCCTGCACCAGCTGCTGCGCCACGAGCCCCACCACGCTCAGCACCACGGCGAGGGCGGCACTGTCCACCGCCGTGCCGATGCCCGTGGCCACGTTGATCAACAGCTGCGCGCCGAAGCTCACGCCGAGGTAGACCAACACCGCGAGCGACAGCATGCCCCACTCGCGCTGGAACGCCGCCCAGCACACGTCCCACAGGTTGCTGAAGTTCCAGGTCTCCCGGCTCAGCGGGAACGTGGCGCCGGAGCGCTCCCGGCACGTGGGGCAGCGCGGCGACGCGCCGTCCTGGCTGCACGTGTCGCACGTGAAGTTGCCGCAGCGGGCGCAGGTGCCCGTGGCCTCCCGCCCCGGGTGCAGCGCGCAGGACGCCCCCATCGCGCGTCCGAAATCCACATCCGACATCCGCATGCCTCCAAAGGCGCGGCGCCCCAGGGGCCGCGACCCGGGTGTCATATCAGGCGGGCCCCTCGCCTTCCCGGCGGGCGGGCGTTCCGGGTGAATTTCCGGGGAGGCCGGCCGTCATGGGGGGCAGAGGTTGCGAAGCGGGACGCTTTGAGGGTCCACTTCCGCGACAGGAGACTTCTTCATGAACCGCTTGCTCGCCCTGGTCGTCCCCGTGGCCCTGCTGATGGGGACGGGCTGTGTCGTCGAGGCCCACTCGCACCGCCCCGTCCGCCGCGTGGCCTACGTCGCCCCCGCGCCCGTGGTGGAGTACCGGTTCGCCGGCGCGCACCCCGTCCCCGACGACATCGGCGGCGGCTGGTGCCCCGAGGACTACGCCCACGTCCACGACTACCAGCCGCCCCAGACGTCCTACGTCTACACGGACAACGTCTACTACTACCGGGGCCCGACGGTGGTCTGGTACTGGGACTACCACCCCACCCTGAGCGGGGGGTACTGCAACTTCCACGGCCGCCACCAGCACGACTACTACCCGCACGGCTCGTGGGGCGCGGGCTACTCCTACGACCGCGGCAGCCGGGGCTACCGCTGGAGCAACAGCCACTCGGCCTCCGCGGTCCCTGGCGGCCGCAACAACATGGCCCCCTCGCGGCCCGCGCCCGCTCCGGCCCCCGTCAACCAGGGCCGCAACCCGCCCCCCGGCGGCACGGGCACCGGCGCCCGGCCTCCCAGCAGCTCCGGCTGGGGCCGCGGCAACAACGTCGCGCCCTCCACCAACTCGCGGGACAACGACCGGGACAATGACCGGGACAACAGCCGCAACAGCGGCGGCTGGGACACCCCGGCCAGCAAGAGCCGCGACGACGACAAGGACAACAACCGCGGCAACAGCGGCAACAGCAACAGCGGCAACAGCGGCCGGAGCAGCGGCGGCTGGAGCACCCCTCCCAGTGGCAACAGCGGCGGCGGCAGCAGCAGTGGCCGGGGCAACAGCGGCAACAGCGGCAGCAGCGGCCGGGGCAACAGCGGCAACAGCAGCGGCGGCGGTTGGAACACCGGCAAGAGCTCCGGCTCCTCCGGCAGGAGCGGGTCGGGCTGGTAGCCGCTCCGCTTCCTCCTCCCTGGCGTGACCCGCGGCACCGGGCGACCGCCTTCCGTTTCCAGCGGAAGGCAGGCTCCCGGTGCCGACGTGTTTTCAACACCCGGAGGGCCCGGTGTCCGGTGCGTCCGGCCCGCGAGCGCGGCGGTGCGTCGTGAAGGGGACGAACGACACCGGGGGACGGATTGCGTGCCCCTCCCGCCGTGAAGATGTTGCCGCCCGATGAAACACTACATTCGGGCGGCGGGTGGTGCCGTGCTCGGGCTGTTGGCGATGGCCTGTGGCGACGGCGGCTTCACACCGGACCCCGGCGTGCGGACCGAGGACGCCGAGGCAGTGGACCTGGAAAACCTTCGCATCCTCGTGAGCGGCGAGGCACGCGTGTTCCCGGAGGCCGAGGGCATGGCCGCGGCACCGGCGTCGCTCACCGGGATGGCGCTCACCGTGGAGGAGCCGCTGCGCGTGGCCGTCAACGACGCGGCCGCCACCTTCGCCACGGGAGAGGTGGCCGAGGACGGCGCCTTCCGCATCACCGACGTGCCCGTGCGCGACATGCACCAGGGGCTCGCGGTGGGGCTGGTGCACGACGGCCTCGTGCGCAGCACCACGCTCGTCTACGACACCGCCTTCACCGGCACCCGTCCGCGCACGGACATCATCGACGCGAACGCGTGGGCCCTCCCCATCGCGTTCGTGGATCAGCTGGGCGCCGCCGTGGGTGCGCCGCGCCTCCAGGGCCACACCGGGGACCCGGCGGCCACCCTGGCCTCCGCGGGCTTCGTGCTGGGCCGGGTGGTGGACCTGAACGGCCAGCCCGTGAGCGGCGCGCGCGTGGCGTTGAACCGCGCCGAGCTGGCGGACCGCGTCTACTACCCGTCCGGTGACCTGACGTCCGTGGACTCCGCGGGTACCGCGGCCCACGGGCTCTTCCTCTTCGTGCACTCCGGCGCCGGGGTGGCCTCCTTCCAGCTGTCCGTGGAAGGCACCGACACGTACGTGCCGCGCAACGTCGATGTGGGCCCGGGGCTGGGCGTCGTCCTCACCGTGTACCCCGGCCGCTACGCACCCTGACCCAACCCTGGACAGGCCGGACATCCCCGCCTAGGACGGACATCCCCCCAACCCCGGCGTCCCATAGCCGGGGGGGCCCCTGACACGAGATGTTGTGGCAGGATGCAGGGCTGGCGTTCCGGGGGGACGCGGATGATGAGCGGCCAATCCATGCCACGAAGCACGGCGTTGGTCCGTGCCCTTGCGCGCAGCTCCGCGGTGGCCGCCGGCCTGGTGGGCCTGCTGGTGCTGGTGGGCTGGGCGCTGGATGTCATGGTCCTCAAGTCCATGGGCGCCGCGATCCCCGCCATGCGTCCCAGCGCCGCATTGGGGTTGATGCTGGGTGGGGCCGCGCTGGGCCTGCGGCTGCCGGCCCATCCCCGTCGCCTCCAACACCGGCTGGGCACCGTGCTCGCGCTGGCCACGGCCCTGCTGGGCGCGGCGAGCCTCGTGGACGGCGTCATCACCGGGGGCAACGGAGGCCTGGACGCGCTGTTCCTGCGCGTCTTTGGCGAGGACGGTGGCGCGTCACCCGGCGTCCCGCCGTCGCCCCTGACGGCCCTGTGCTTGATGCTCCTGGGCCCGGCGCTGGCGCTGGTGGACCGGGGCCACCCGCAGCGGCTGTCGTGGTCGGACGCGCTGGTGGTGCTGGCGCTGATGGCGGCGCTGACGGGGCTCAACGGCTTCCTGCTGGGCCCGCTGGTGACGCCCGTCGCCGCTCCGTTCCTCCAGGAGCGCAGCATGGGGCTGCACACCACCTGCGTGCTGATGCTGCTGGCCATGGGCACGCTGTGCGCCCGGCCGGAGCTGGGACTGATGGCGCGGCTCACCCGGGACACGCTGGGCGGCTTCGTGGCGCGGCGGCTGGTGCCGGTGACACTGCTGGGGCCGCCGGTGCTGGGGCTGACGCTGGTGTTGATCCACCTGACGGGCGGGCTCAGCCACGACGCGAAGCTGCCCCTCTTCGCCACGGTGGTGGCCGCTGGCGGCGTCACGTTGGTGCTGCTGGCGGCGCGGGCGCTGGACGTCCTGGACACCGAACGCATGCGGGCCACCGCCGCGCTGGAGGCCTCCGAGGAGCGCTTCCGCACCTTCCTGGACACCGCGCCGGACCCCATGGTGGTGGTGGACGCCAGCGGCCGCGTGCGCTTCGCCAATGCGGAAGCCGAGCGCGTCTTCGGCTACCGCCGAGAGGCCCTGCTGGCCCGCGAGGTGGAGCTGCTCGTGCCGGAGGGGCTCCACGGCCCGGCCTCCGCCGGCGAGGGCCCGGAGCGCGCCAGGGGCGGGCGGCTGGTGTCCGGGCAGCGGCAGGACGGCACCAGCGTGCCGCTGGAGGTGCGGCTGAGCCCGCTGGAGGGCGAGGACGACGCCACGCGCATCGCCATCCTGCGTGACGTCACCGAGCGCCGGGACCTGGAGAAGCTGCGCGAGGAGTACGTGGGGCTCATCTCCCACGACCTGCGCAACCCGCTGAACACCATCAACCTGCGCGCCCACCTGCTCCAGCGCGCGCTGCACGAGCGGAAGCTGGAGCGCGAGGGCGTCATGGCCCAGGCCATCATCCACAACGTGGAGTGGATGAGCACGATGATCGAGGAGCTGCTGGAGGGGTCGCGGCTGGAGTCCGGCCGGGTGAACCTGCGCCGCGAGGCGCGCGACCTGGGCCGCTTCCTGGAGGAGGTGCTGGAGCGCGACGTGCCGCCCGACGCGCGCGAGCGCTTCCGGCTGCACCTGGCGGATCCGCTGCCGCCGGTGCCCATGGACGCCGCGCGGCTGGAGCGCGTGGTGACCAACCTGCTGACCAACGCGCTCAAGTACAGCCCCACGGGGACGCCGGTGGACGTGCGGCTCTCCGCCGTGCACGACCACGCCGTGGTGTCGGTGACCAACCAGGGCGCGGGCCTGTCTCCCAGGGACGCGGCGCGCCTGTTCGACAAGTACTACCGCACGGAGGACGGCCGCTCGGCGGACGGCAAGGGGCTGGGTCTGGGGCTCTACATCAGCCGGCTCATCGTGGAGGCCCACGGTGGCCACATCTGGGTGGAGAGCGAGCCGGACCGGGGCGTCACCTTCTTCTTCAGCGTGCCCCTGGAAGCCCCCGCCGCCCCCACGGCGCCTGAACCGCTGCGCCAGCGCGCGGGCTAGCGCGGCGCGAACCAGCGCGGCAGCCAGTCCGCGCCCTTCGCCGTGGTGAGCCGCGTCTGGCCGGTGCCGTCCGGGCGCATGAGGTACAGGTCGGTGTCGCCGTCGCGCTCGGAGACGAACACCAGCGCCTTGCCGTCCGGGCTCCAGGCCGGCATGTCGTCGCGGTGCTGTCCGTCCGTCAGCGCCACCGGCGCGCCTCCCGCCACGTCCGCCACCCAGATGCGGCTCTTGCCGTCCGCAAGCCGGGCCACGTACGCCACGCGCTTGCCGTCCGGACTGAAGACCGCCTCGCGCTCGTCACCCGCGAAGCCTTCTCCGGACAGGGCGCGCAGGTCCGCGCCGTCCGCGCGCACCAGGTACACGCGCTCCTTGCGCTCGCGGTTGCTCACGAACAGCAGCCACCTGCCGTCCGGGCTCCACTGCGGCGTCCGGTCCTCCATGTAGAACGTGGTGATGCGGCGGGGCTCGCCCGCGCCGTCCGCTCGGAAGACGTAGACCTCCGGATCCCCGTCGCCGCTGCACACGCACGCCACCTCCGTGCCGTCCGGGGACACCGCGGGCTCGAAGCAGCCCGCCTGCACGTGCGTCAGTTGCGTGTCCACCGCGTTCGCCTGGGGCAGCACGCGCACCACGTCGCTGAAGCCCTGCGCGTCGGACTCCGCCACGAGCCACGTGCCGTCCGGCGCCCAGCTCGCGTTGCGCGCCCGGGGCCGGGGCGGATGCAGCGCCACCTGGCGGCCTCCCTCGAGCGGCTGCAGGCGCAGCTGCTGGAAGACGCGCCCGTTCGCCTCGCCCGACGCAATCACCAGCAGCGTGCGGCCGTCCGGCGACGGCGGGCCGGGATATTCGTCCTCCGGCGCGGAGGTGACCTGCGTCTCTTCTCCGGCGGGCGTCACCCGCCAGACGTCCTTCTGTCCCGCCCTTTCGGAGAGGAAGACGATGGTGCCCGGCAGGGCCCGCCGCTCCGCCTCCGACAGGGCGCCGGGCGCCGGGACCGCCGCAGCGCCGCCGCAGCGGCCCTGACAGCCCATGGCGCCCAGCATGGCGAGCACGGCCCACCACCGCCGTGCCCGCGAGGGCCCGGAACGCTTCCGTCGTTCAAGGCCCTCGGGCATCACGTCAGCGCACCCGGACGGCGTCGGCCATGACCACGTAGCCCGGGGTCGTCCAGCGGCTCAGCTGCACCTTGTTCCAGCCCGCGGAGAAGCTGTACGTGCCCAGCGTCACCCACTTGCCGCCGTTGGTCTGCTGGTTGACGGACACGCGGCCCACCTCGGAGCCCGCCGCGTTGTAGGCGATGAACGGCGCCGTGGGGGAGCGGTTCGTGCCGGCCACCCACCAGGCGTCGACCGTGCGCGTCTGCGCGGTGGGCAGGTAGAACTCGAACGTGGCCGGCGCGGAGATGGCCTCCGTGGCCGCGTAGTAGTAGCCGCTGCCGTAGTAGCCGGCGCTGTAGCCGTCCGACCACGCGCCCGTCAGCGAGAACCTCGCCTTGGAGGCGTCGTTGTTCGCGCTGTTGCTGTCGATGATGATCTCACCGGTCGGCGTCGTGGTGCCGCAGTAGCTGTTGATCTTGCTGATGTACGACGACCACGGCCAGTTGGGGCCCGGATCCGTGCGCGTCGCCGGCTGCAACCGGCCGTGCGCCACGATGTGGTAGCTGTCCTTGATGATGGCGTTGTCGCGCGCGATGTCGCACGACAGCTTCGCGGACGCGTCAATCTGCCCGGCCGGGAAGGACGTCTGGCTGGCGTAGCCGCCGTGCTCGATGCCGATGGTGAAGTGGTTGGCCGACACGCCGTTGAGCCAGCTCTCCCTGCCGCCGTTGAGCGACGAGTCGTACGTCGCGCCAATGTGCCACCCGCGGCTGGCCTCGCGCACCAGCTGGGAGACCTCGCTGCCGCTCTCGTTCACCACGTAGTGCGCGCTCACGCCCGAGGCGCTGTTGGTGAGCCAGCTCCAGCAGGACGAGTAGCTGCCCTCACAGGTGTGGATGATGATCATCGACGGGTCGCCCGTGCTGCCGGAAGGGCGCGCGTTGTAGTTGGGCGACGGGCGCCACACGGCCGCCCCGTAGTCCGGGCCCGCCGCCATGGCGCGCACCTGGGGACGCGCGAACTTCGCCTCCACCTTCACGGGCTCCAGCGACACGGCCACCGAGCCGTCCTGGTTGAGCTCCACCGCGCCCTCGTTCATCACCGCGTACACGGAGCGGTGCACGTGCTCCGCCTGCGCCTCCGGGTTGGTGATGCCGCTCAGCTGCGCCACCACCGGCGCCCACGCGGCCAGGTCCCCGCGCTCCACCTTCGCGTCCGTGGCCAGCTGGGACAGTCGCGCCGCGCCGGCGCGCAGGTTGGAGAGCGCGTCCGTGCGCGCCTCCTCCGCCGTCACGCCCGCCAGCGCCGCGCCCTGCTCCAGGTCCTCACCGCGCAGCGCCATCAGGCCGAACGCCGGCTGCTGGCCCGGGAACTCCGCCTCGCCCCGCACCATCTGCCAGCGCGTCTCCGCGTAGGAGACCGCCTTGAGCAGCTCCACCGGGACGTTGAACTCCTGGGCGGCCTGCGCGAACAGCGGATCCAGCTCACGCGGCAGCGTGCTGCCCGCCGTGTCCGGGGAGGGCTGCGACGGCGTCTCGGCCGGAGGGGCCTCGGTGGGCTGCGCCTGGGGACCACACGCGGAGAGCACCAGGGCGACGGCCGCCGCCGCGAAGGGATTGCGGAAGGTTGACATGAGGGGACTCCAAATTCGGGGGAGGGACTCCACGCCTTCTCAGCACCGTGCGTGCCAGCCGCTTCCATCCCGTCACCTTCGTCCAGTTTTCTTCCGCGACCGGTGCATGCATGCTCCACCCGCACCCGGCGCGCGGCGTCCCTGGCGACCTCAAACACCTGAAATCACGGAATTGCCTACATCTCTGGACCCGCTGTTTCCACGCGGAGTCCGGCATGGTGCATGGATGCCGCACTGCCGTGTTTCAGGACATCCGTGACGTAACGTTTTGTTACACCATTTCTTGTATTAATCACTATTTGAACCATTGGCGGACGGTGGCGGAAGGCCGTCCGGACGGGCGCCGCGCTGGAAGGGCCGACATGGGGCCAGGGCATCCGCTATGACGCCAGCATCATGCGGCTCTTCGGTATTGGCGACACGCACCTGCCCTCCACCCGGCAGAAGGACATGCACCGCTTCGGCTGGACGGACCACCCGCTGCCCCTGCAGCGCGCGTGGGACGAACGGGTGCGGCCGGAGGACGCGGTCATCGTCGCGGGTGACATCTCCTGGGCCACCCGTCCCCACGAGGTGATGGAGGACCTGGCGTGGCTGGACGCGCGGCCGGGGCGCAAGGTGCTGGTGCGCGGCAACCACGACTACTGGTGGGGCGACTCCGCGTCCAAGCTGCGCAAGCTGCTGGAGCCGTTCCGCACGCTGGAGGGCTTCCTCCACAACAACGCGGTGGTGCTGGGCCCGTGGGTCATCGCCGGCACGCGGCTGTGGACCGCGCCGGAAGCGCCGCCCATGCCCGGCGGGGAGATGGGCGACGAGCAGGGGGACTCCGGCTACGTGGAGCGTGAGACGCGCCGGCTCAACACGTCGCTGGAGGACGCGCTCAAGAAGGAGGCGGCCCACCCCACGCCGCTCACCCGCATCGTCGCGGTGCACTTCCCGCCCGTGTACGCGAACGAGCGGGCCACCGCCTTCAGCGCCCCCATCGAAGCGTTCGCCCCCAAGGTGTGCGTGTACGGCCACCTGCACTCGAGCGGCATCCCCGCGGGCTTCACCGGCGAACGGGCCGGCGTGCGCTACGTGCTCGCGTCCTGCGACGCGGCCGGCTTCGCGCCGGTGCTGCTGGACGAGCGCTGACGGGCCCCCGGCCGGGAGCGCGAATGCCCCTCCGGACCTGCCGCGTTGGCCCGGGCACCGGACATGGGAGGTCGGGACGGGTGCGACGCCCGGTGAAGCGCTTTGTCGACAGGTGAACCAGGGCCATTAAGCTGGCCCCGGGTTCGCCCGTGAACCAAGGAGTGGAAGTCATGCCGTCGGACAAGGCCGAACTCGCCGCCCGGATCGCCATCCTCCAGTCGGGGGACTCCATCCGTGGGCTCATCTTCAAGTCCGTCTTCGGCCTGGTGCAGCAGCACGCGGGCGCCATCGGCATGGAGCAGCTGCGCGTGGGGGAGCTGAACCACGACTACGCGGAGCTGCGCTCGTACCCGGCGCGGGAGTTCCTCACGCTCTTGTACAACACGGCGGACCTGCTGGAGGGCGCGCTCGGCGCCCAGGACGCGGTGTTCCACGCGTGCGGCGAGGTGAGCATCACCCGCTACTCCACCGGGCCGGGGATGCTGGTGTTCGGCATCATCTCCCGGGGTGATCCGCAGAAGCTCTTCGCGGGCGCGCAGATGGCGTACAGCGCGGCGGTGTCCTACGGCAACCGCGAGTACCTCACGACGGGCCCCAAGTCCGGCACCCTGCGCATGCGCCGGGACATGATGCCGCCCGCGTACCACGTGGGCATCCTCACCGGTTCGCTGAAGGTGTTGGGACTGACGGGCAAGGCCACCGCGAAGCCGCAGGGCATCGACCGCGTGGACTACGACATCGAGTGGACCTGAAGCGGGACGCGGGGCCGCGCGTCGACAGCGCTTCGGGTGCGCTCCAGACGGACTTCAGGGGACCTCAGTCGACGCGGGTGTAGGTCACGTCCAGCTGCGCCACCACGCGCTCGCCCACGGACGCCCAGCAGGCGAAGGTGTGGTCCGCGCCGCGCACGCGGGTGCGGTGCGCGCCGAACACCACCGTCTGGCCCGCGTAGGCCAGGCTGTCCGCGGACAGCTTCACGTCCCTGGCCACGAAGCGGGCGCCCGGCGCGCGCTCCAGCGAGCGGCCCAGCGTGGTCGCCATGCGCGTCATGCCGCCCGCGACGACGGCCACCGGCATCACCGGGTGCATGGCGAAGTGGCCCTTGCACAGCTCCGGGGTGACGACGAGCGAGGAGCGCATGATGTCGCCCTCCATGCGGAAGTCCTGGAGGTCCAGCGGCTTGCTGTACGGGTTCTGCCGCAGCTTCGCCCACTCCTCCGGGGTGCGCTGCACGGTGTCCGCGGGGCGCGGCTCGCGGCGCATCTCCTGGCGCGCCTCGCCGAACAGGCGGGTGAAGGCGGCGGCGGACAGCACGTTGTAGTCCACCTCCAGCTTGAACAGCGGCGTGCCGTCCGACGAGGACAGCAGCGTGCGCGCCGTGCAGGTGCGCTTGCCCGTGTACTCCGCCTGCGCCAGCGCCCAGAGCATGTCCGTGGCGCGCTCCTGCGCGGTGGGCGAAAGCCACTGACCGCGCGCCGCGCTGGCCAGGTAGAAGTGCTGCCCGTCCTTGGGCGCCACCAGCGCCGCGCCGCACGAACCCAGGATGGCCAGGTGCCGGCCCGCCTCGCCCAGGCCCAGCGGCATCGCCTCCGCGTCCGGCGCCATCTGCACCGGCACGCGCGCCACCACCTCGCCCGGCAGCACCGTCACGTCCTTCAGCGCGAAGTACGGGTCCCGCACGCAGATGCGCGGGTACAGCTCCTGCGCGCTCAGCACCGTGTACGGCGCCGCCTCCGACAGGGGCATCCGGGGCTCGGCCATCCACGGCATGACGGACTTCACCGCGGAGACAGCCGGGGACGACACGGGAGCGGGGGCGATGGCCTGGAGCATGGAAGGGCTGACCTCGTTTCAGACGCCGGGTGCCGGGGGACACCTGGCCGCAGGGTAACCAAGTTCTATTGCGCTGGGACAGTACTTTTCTCTGCCCCGCGAAAAGATTCTCGATTCATCGACGAAAGTGTTGCTGCTCTGCCGTATTTTTCTACCTGAACCGGAAAAAACGGACGGGGACGCTGCAATTTGAAGCAGGCAAGCCCCTGCGTAAAGGGCTGTCTGGCAGCCAGTTCTCAACGCCCCCGGGTCGAAACGACCCCTCCCTTGAGAACCCTGTCCATGTCTTTTCAGGGGGTTACGAGGCGGAATAAACCTCAAGCCCTGTAAAACACGTGCAGCACCGGCCGAGTAGCTTTTCTACTCCTGGGGTGAAGTCCCGGTGCGGCACGGGGCCGGATTACAGCTCCACCTGACTTCCCAGCTCCACCACGCGGTTGGGCGGAATCCGGAAGTAGGCGGTGGCGCTGCGGGCGTTGCGGCTCATCCAGGTGAAGAGGGCCTCGCGCCAGACAGCCATCCCGGGCTTCTTGGTGGGGATGAGCGTTTCGCGGCCCAGGAAGAAGCTGGTGCCCATGAGCTGGAACTGGAGGCCCTTCTCCCGGCAGCGCTTGAGGATGTCCGGGATGCTGGGGTTCTCCATGAAGCCGTAGCGGGCCACGACGCGCACGAAGCCCTGCTCCATGGGCTCCACCTCCACGCGCTCCTGGGCCACCACGTGGGGAATCTCCTCCGGGATGATGGTGAGGAGCACCACCTGCTCATGGAGGATCTTGTTGTGCTTCAGGTTGTGCAGGAGCGCGGGCGGGGTGCCTTCCGGGTTGCCCGTCATGAAGATGGCGGTGCCGGGCACGCGCAGGGGCGGGTGGTCCCCGAAGCTGCCCAACAGGTCCTTGAGGCCCAGGCTGGCCGCGCGCAGCTTGCCGGCGAGGATGTCCCGGCCGCGCTTCCAGGTGGTCATCAGCGTGAAGATGCAGACGGCGAGCAGCAGCGGGAACCAGCCGCCGTCGGGGATCTTCGCCACGTTGGCGCCGAAGAAGGCCAGGTCCACCAGCATGAAGAGGCTGGCGATGGGCAGGGCCACGGCGCGGCGGACGCCCCAGCGCTCGCGGGCCACCACGTAGGCCAGCATGGTGGTGATGCCCATGGTCGTCGTCACCGCGATGCCGTACGCGGCCGCCAGCCGGCTGGAGGAGCCGAAGCCGAGCACCAGCGCGATGACGCCCACCAGCAGCGCCGCGTTGATGCCGGGCAGGTAGATCTGCCCCATCTCCTCCGCGGACGTGTGCACCACCTCCATGCGCGGGCAGTAGCCCAGCTGCATGGCCTGCCGGGTGGTGGAGAAGGAGCCGGAGATGAGGGCCTGGGACGCGATGACGGCCGCGGCGGTGGACAGGGCGACCAGCGGATACAGGGCCCAGTCCGGGGCCAGGAGGAAGAAGGGGTTTCGGGCGGCCTCCGCGTGGCGCAGGAGCAGCGCGCCCTGGCCCAGGTAGTTGAGCACCAGGGACGGCAGCACCAGCCCGAACCAGGCCCGCCGGATGGGCTTCGCGCCGAAGTGGCCCATGTCCGCGTAGAGCGCCTCGCCGCCCGTCACCACCAGGATGACGGCGCCCAGCACCAAGAAGCCGTGCCACCCGTTGTCCATGAAGAACTGCACGCCGTGCACGGGCGATAGCGACCAGAGCACCGCGGGGTTGTGCAGCAGCTCCTTCACGCCCAGCACCGCCAGCACCAGGAACCACACGGTCATCAGGGGGCCGAACACCGAGCCGATGCCCGCCGTGCCCTTGCGCTGCACCATGAACAGCAGCAGCAGGATGACGAGCGAGATGGGAATCACGTACGGCTGGAAGACGGGGGTGGCCACGCTCAGGCCCTCCACCGCGCTCATCACGGAGATGGCCGGGGTGATGACGCCGTCGCCATAGATGAGCGCCGCGCCGAAGAGGCCCAGCGTGATGAGCACGGGCCGCGCGCGGTGGGACTGGCCCCGGGGCCGGTGCATCGCCAGCGCCATCAGCGCGAGGATGCCGCCCTCGCCCCGGTTGTCCGCGCGCATCACGAAGATGATGTACTTCACCGACACGACGATGATGAGCGACCACACGATGAGCGACAGCACGCCCAGGACGTTGGCCGGCGTGGGCGTGACGCCGTGCGCTCCGGTGAAGCATTCGCGCAGCGCGTAGAGCGGACTGGTTCCAATGTCTCCGTAGACGATGCCCAGCGCGCTCAGGGCGAGCATCGCGATGCGTTTGGGAGATTCCGGCCCCTCCGAAGGGGCGGCCGGTGATTCCGGGGGTGTGTTCACGGCCCCCGCTTTAGCCGAACCCGGGCCCGGAGCAACCGGCGCCTTGCCGCTCCTTTGGTTTCCAGCCGCTCCGGGTGTTCCCATGTGCGCGCTTGGACGCCCTGCCCTTGAGGGTGCCGGGCCGCGGAACGAGACAGGTGCCCGTCACCAACGCTTCCGGTGGGTGGGTGTCGAGCATCCGCAGAAGTCAGGGATGGCGGGACCTGGGACGCAGAGCGCCGCGAGCGGGGGCGTGTTCCCATGGCGGGTGCAACGGGGGGACGTGGCATGACGATGGTCGCAACCAGACTGGGGGAGGCGCGGCAGTACGGGGCGCGGCTTCCGGAGATTGAAGAGCGGCTGGCGCTGCTGGCGGAGGCCTCGCGGGTGCTGGCGGACGCGTCGCTGGAGCCCCCGGCGGTGATGGAGCGGCTGTGCGGGTTGGTGGTGCCGCTGCTCGGCTCCGCGTGCGCGCTGCGGCTGTTGTCGGAGGACGGGCTGTGGCTGCGCACGGTGGCGTCGGCGGCGGCGGTGCCGGAGGCGCGCGTGCGGCTGCAGGCGCTGTTCTCCCAGCGGGTGCGCGCGGACGAGGGCGTGGCGGCGGAGGTGCTGGACACGGGCGTGGCGCAGGGAGTGGAGGCGGTGCTGGTGCTGCCGCTGAGGGCCCGGGGGAGAGCGCTGGGGACGCTGACGGTGTGGCGGGAGGCGCCGGAGCCGGCGTCGTTCGAGTCGGCGGAGCAGCTGCTGCTCCAGGAGCTGGCGGACCGGGCGGCGTTGGCGCTGGACGTGGCGCGGGCGTACGCGTCCGAGCGGCAGGCGCGACAGGCGGCGGAGGTGGCGGCGGGAAGGCTCGCGCGGTTGCAGCACGTCACCGCGGAGCTGTCGGAGGCGCTCACCGCGGCGCGCGTGGCGGAGGTGGTGCTGGAGCAGGGGCTGACGGTGGCGGACGCGAAGGCCGGGGCGCTGTGGGGCGTGGCGCCGGACGCGATGAGCGCCGCGCTCCTGCGCTGCGCGGGCTGCACGCCGGACGCGGCGGAGCGGCTGAAGCGGATGCCCCTGGAGGAGGACTCGCCGGTGGCGCGGGTGCTGCGCGAGTCGCGGCCGGTGTGGCTGACGGCGGAGGACGCGTTGTCGGGGTCGGAGCGGCCGGCGAACTCGTCCGCGTGTCTGCCGCTGGTGGCGGACGGGCGGGTGCTGGGGGCGCTGGTGTTCACCTTCGGCCTGCCGCACGGGTTCGACGACGACGAGCGGGCCTTCCTCCAGTTGGTGGCGCACCACGCGGCGCAGGCGCTGGCGCGGGCGCGGCTGCTGGAGCGCGAGCAGCGGGCGCGGGCGGCGCTGCGCGAGGCGCATGGGACGCTGGAGGCCATCATCCAGGCGAGCCCCACGGCCATCATGCTGTTGGATCCGGACGGCACGGTGCGGCTGTGGAATCCGGCCGCGGAGCGGATGCTGGGATGGACGGCGGAGGAGGTGCTGGGGAAGGTGCTGCCGGCCGTGCCGCCGGAGCACTGGGAGGCGTTCCGCCACGGCCTGGAGCGCGCCACGCGGGGCACGGTGCTGGACGGCGCACCGCTGGCGGCGCGGCGGCGCGACGGTGGCGCGGTGCAGGTGGCCATGTGGACGGGGCGCGTGCACCCGGCGAGCGGACCACCGCAGTGCCTGAGCGTGATGGTGGACATCACCGAGCGCCAGCGCGGCGAGGCGGCGCAGCGCTTCCTCGCGGAGGCCGGCGGGGTGCTGGCGGGGAGTCTGGAAGAAGAGGAGACGCTGGAGCGCGTGGCGCACCTGGCGGTGCCGCAGTACGCGGAGGCCTGCGGCGTGTTCCTGGAGGACGAGTCCGGCGGCGTGCGCTGCGTGGCCACGGCGGGCGTCGGGGACGGCGAGGTGCCCCCCCCGGGGCTCGCGGTGGTGTCGCGGGTCATCCAGTCCGGGAGGCCGGAGTCGCGCTCGGGGCTGTCGGAGGGGGACCCGTCGTACGCGCGGGCGGGCGGGACGTGCGCGTACCTGTGCGTGCCGCTGCGGGTGCGCGGGCACACGCTGGGGGCGCTGACGTTCGTCACGTCGAAGGGGGCGTACGACGCGCAGGACCTGGCGCTGGCGCAGGAGCTGGCGCGGCGGGCGGCGCTGGCGCTGGACAACGCGAGCCTCTACCGGGACGCGCGTCAGGCCATCCGCCTGCGCGAGGAGTTCCTGTCCATCGCGAGCCATGAGTTGAAGACGCCCATCAGCGCGCTGCAGCTCCAGGTGCAGAGCCTGCTGGCGGGGCTGACGAAGTCGGGAGCGGCCTTCGACCCGGAGCGGCTCAAGCGCGGCCTGGAGCGGGTGGACCGGCAGGTGAAGCGGCAGACCTTGCTGGTGAACGACCTGCTGGACGTGTCCCGCTTGAGCGCGGGGAAGCTGGAGCTGGTGCTGGAGCCCCTGGAGCTGGGGACGCTGGTGCGGGAGGTGGCCGAGCGCTTCGAGCAGGAGTACGCGCGCTCGGGGACGCCGCTGGAGCTGTCGCTGGCGCCGGAGGTGGTGGGGCAGTGGGACCGGCTGCGGTTGGATCAGGTCTTCACCAACCTGTTCTCCAACGCGCTGAAGTACGGGCGGGGCAACCCGGTGCACGTGTCGCTGGAGGTGGAGGAAGACCGGGCCCGGCTGCGGGTGAAGGACGGCGGCATCGGCATCGCGAAGGAGCACCTGCCGCGCCTGTTCCACCGCTTCGAGCGCGCGGTGTCCGAGCGCAACTACGGCGGCTTCGGGCTGGGGCTGTGGATCGCCCGCCAGATTGTCGAGGCGATGGGCGGCCACATTGAAGTGGAGAGCGTCCTGGGCGAGGGCTCCACGTTCATCGTGGAGCTGCCGCGGGGCTAGCGGTGGAAGGCGGGGAGTCCTTCCGCGATGAAGCCGCAGCCGCGCTGGGATTCGCGGCGGTGGAGGACATGGCAGCGCTCGGGGGTGGGACAGTCGGTGTCGCGGGTGCAGGGCTGGAAGCAGTAGCCGCTGAGCTCATCGCAGGTGAGGCCCGGGCCGCAGGGCGACGTGTCATCGCAGCGGGCGCGGCACTCGAAGGCCATGGTTTCGAGCGTGGGCTCGGCGAAGCCGCGCAGGCAGTCCTGGTTCGCGGCGCAGGGCGCGTCGTCCAGGCAGGCGGGGCCCACGAAGGGGCGGCAGATGGGCACTTCGCCCGGGCCGTCCATTTCGCAGCGTTCGCCCCGGGGACAGGCGCGGTCGCGGCAGCTGGGGACGCAGGCGCCGCGGACGCGGTAGGGATTGGGAGCGCACTCGGTGCCGGTGGCGCAGGCGTCCGGGTCGTGCACGTCGCACGGCGGGCCGCAGAACTCATGGACGCAGAGGAGCCCCGGTGCGCAGCGGCCCTCCGGCTCCCGCGAATAGCCCGTGCAGCGCTCTCCGGCGCGCAGCGTTCCCTGCGGCACGCAGCGGCGCAGGGACTGGCCAGACGCGGACGTGTCCACGGGGTGGCAGGTGTCGGACGGGGTGCAGTCTGAAGCGTCATCGCAGAAGCGGTGCAGGGGCTGGCAGTCGCGAAAGCCGAAGTCCGGGTGGTGCGCGCACACGGTGTCGGCGGGGCACGCGTCGTCCGAGTCGCAGCGGTCCTCGCAGGCGAGCGAGCCCCGGGTGTCCGCGTGGCAGTTGGATGGGACGTGGGTGAGCCGGATGCCGTTGCTCAGCACGACGACGTCCGGAGGTTCGCTCCCTTCGCCGTCCAGGTCGTCGCTGGATTCGAGGCTCAGGTGGACGGGGTCATCCGAAAGGTCCGCCTGAGCGGTGAGGTCCGGTCCGGGCCACGCGAGCCACACGCCCGTGCCCACGGCGGTCACGAACGAGGTGAAGGCGATGAGGAGGCAGAGCCTGCGCGGAGTCACCGGATGGCCCTGCCCTTCATCACCGCCTCCTCAGGTCGCGGGGGCGAAGCCTACAGCGCCAGGAGCAGCAGCGACGCCTGCTCCGCGGGCGAGGCCGCGAGGAAGGCGTCCGGCAGCGTGATGACCGTGGGCGGCATGAACGAGCGGTCGCAGCTGCGCTTTCCCTCGTAGGTGCGACCCTCTTCCTTCGCCTTCAGCCGGTACGTGCAGTCGCGCACGTACACCGTCAGCTCCTGCGGTGACAGCGTCAGGTTGACGGGGCGCCCGTAGAAGCCGCCCTTCGCCTTCACCGCGTCGCCATCCTTCTTCACGTCCAGGTTCACCACCGCGGTCCCGATGTTGCCCTTCACCTTCTCGTCCTCCAGCTTCAGCGTCACCGGGGCGTCCGCCACGCGGCCTCGCAGCTCGCCGGGAAGACGGGACACCTGGAACTCGGGCCCCGTGACGTTGTCCGGCGTGATCCGCAGGTTGAACTGCGTCCGCGCGACGCTGAAGCCGATCTGGTCCTGCGCCGAGGACGCCCACGCTCCGCCCACACCCGCGAGTACCGCCAACACTCCCACACCCCGACGCAATGACTGGCTGTTGCGCTTCATGGATAGGACTCTCCTCGCTGACATGGCCAATGTGTAACGTCCCCGGGCCGCCGACATACCGGCGGCGGCCGGGTCCCTTCGAAGGGAGGCCTACTTGCCGCCCGCTGCCCCGCTCCCCTGCCCTGACGCCGGGCCCAGCAGGTGCTTCTCGAAGAACATCAGCGCCGTCGTCTGGGCCATGTCCCGGTTGGTCTTCTTCTGGAACCCGTGCCCTTCGTCCGTGGCCAGCAGGTACCAGACGTCCGAGCCCTTCTTGCGCACCGCCTGGACGATCTGCTCCGCCTCCGACTGCGGCACGCGCGGGTCATTGGCCCCCTGCTGCACGAAGAGCGCCGCGCGAATCTTGTCCACCGACCCCAGCGGCGAGATGCGCTCCTGCACCTTGCGCACCTCCGGGTTGCGCTCGTCGCCGTACTCCGCGCGCCGCAGGTCCCGCCGGTACGCCTGCGTGTTCTGCAGGAACGACGGCAGCGACGAGATGCCCACCACGTCCACCGCCGCCTTGATGCGCTCCGGGAAGAACGCCGCCGCCGCCAGCGTCATGTAGCCGCCGTACGAGCCGCCGTAGATGCCCACCCGCGCCGCGTCCAGCTCCGGCCGGGAGGCGACGAAGTCCAGCGTGGCCCCGATGTCCGCCAGGCTCGCCTCGCGCTTCACGCCGTCATCCATGGCGCGGTACGCCTTGCCGTACCCTTCCGAGCCGCGCACGTTGGGCAGCAGCACCGCCATGCCCAGCTCCGTCACCATCAGCTGGGTCTGCGCGCTGAAGATGGGCTGGCTCTGTCCCTCCGGGCCGCCGTGGAACATCACCACCACCGGCACCTTCCCCTTCGCGTTCTTCGGCAGGTACAGGAACGCCGGCACCTTCACGCCGTCCGTGGACGGGTAGCGCACCAACTCCGGCTCCACGAACGTCTCCGGATCCAACCCGCCCACCTCCGAGCGCGTCCAGCGCGTGGTCTTCTTCGTGCCCAGGTCCACCGTGAAGACGTCCAGCGGCACGCGCGCCGACGTCAGCGAGAACGCCACGCGGTCCGACCGCCTGGCCGGGAAGCGGACCTGCGAAAGCACCCCGCGCGGCGTCTCCACCGGCGACAGCGCCTGCGTGCGCGTGTCCAGCAGGTACAGCCGGCCGAAGCCCTCCTCGTTGATGGCCACCGCCAGCTTGCGCCCGTCCGGAGACAGCTCCAGGTCCTGCACGTTCCAGCGCACCGACTTCGTCAGCGACGGCGGCGCGGCCGGAGGCGCGCCCGTGAGCGGCAGCCGGTACACCTCCGCGAAGTCGCTGTAGCGGTCCGTGGCCACGTACACGCCCTGCCCGTCGTGCGTGAAGACGGCGGCGTCCACGCTGCCCTTGCCCTCCTTGGGCGTGAGCTGCGTGCGCGTGTTCGTCTTCACGTCCACCACGCTCAGGTCCGCGTCATCCGCCGCGCGGTACTGGCGCACCAGCAGCTTGGAGCCGTCCTGGGAGAACTCCAGCGGCGCCCAGCTGCCCTCCACCTCCGTCACCCGCTTCGCCTGCTTGGGGTCCGCCGTGGGCGCCACGTACACGTCGGTGTCCTTGCCGTTGCGCCCCGTGCCCGCGTACGCGAGCCAGCGCCCGTCCTTCGACACCACCAGCTCCTCATGCCGGCTCTTGCCGTCCGTCAGCAGCTCCGAGCGGCCCGTGCGCCGGTCCAGCTTGAGCACCTGGTAGAACTCTCCACCGCCCGTGTCCTGCAGGTAGAAGATGATCTGCGGATTGCCCGGCAGGAAGCGCGCCCGGTTGATGGGCTCCTTCGTGAAGGTGAGCTGCGTGCGCGCACCCAGCGGCATCTCCACCAGGTGCAGCTGGTTGACGTCCGCGAAGCGCGTGGAGATGAGCACCTGCTGGCCATCCCCGCTCACGTCCAACAGCTGCGCGGAGCGGGACTCCAGGTACTGCTGCACGCGCTGGGAGAGCGCGGGCGGCACCGCCGGCACGCCGCTCACCCACAGGTTGGGCAGGCCGGGCAGCGGGGCGATGCCGGGGACGGCGGACGGTGCCTTCGCGGCGGCGGCCGGAGCGGGGGGCGTCTTCGACGGCGCCGGCGCGGGCGTCTGCGCCGTGAGCAGGGACACGATGAGCGGAAGGGACGCGAGGTTCATGGTGCCTCCGACCCTACCAGCGCCGTCGTGTTCCCTGGCATCCACGCGCGCCATTCCGCTCTCCTCGCGCGATGATGCGTTTTGAACACGGGATGGCCCGGGCGGGGTGCCGCGCCGCGGCGGCCGGGCGACCGTGACCGCGGGCCGGGTGATCGCCTCCTGCCGCCCCTTGCAGCCCTCCGCGCCCGTGATGCCCGGGACTTGCGACGTGCGCCGGTGCACAACGTCGCGGGCGGACAGTGGCCCTTGCGTGGGGGTTCGCCCGCGTGGGGGTGATGCCCACCCTTACCCCTGTCGACATCGGTGCCGAGCCGCGTCCGCGGCCCGCCGAGGAGGGGACTTCGACATGGCCTGGATGCGGGGGAAGACACTGCTCGTCGTCGCGCTCACGTCGCTGGGGGTGCTCGCGCCCGCGTGCGGTGGCGGCTCGGCGGAGGACTCCGACACGCCTCCCACCCAGGACGGGCCGGTGCTCGTCCCGCCGACCCAAGCGCAGCTGCGCATCGTGCAGGCCGCGCCGGGCGCTCCCGCGATGGACGTGTACCTCGCGGGCAACCCCACGCCCGTGGCCCGGGCCGTGGCCTATGGCGCCACCACGCCCTATCTCACGCGCGACGCGGGCGCTGTCACCGTGGAGCTGCGGCCCACGGGCGCGGCGGCGGACTCACGCCCTGTCGTGTCCCAGCCGGTGGGCATGGAGGCCGGGACGCGCTGGACGGTGGTGGCCGCGGGGGCCTTCGGGTCCTCGGACTCGGACGCGGCGATGCGCACGATGCTCCTGCGCGACAACACCGTGCCCGCCGACGGAGGCCAGACGCGCGTGCGCATCGTCAACGCCGGCACGGACGCGCCGACGGTGGACGTGGACCTGGGCAATGACGGCTCGGTGGAGGTGGGGGCGCTCGCGCGCTTCAAGGACTCTGGAGAAGCAGCGCTGGTGCTTCCCTCCGGCGCCGCGTTCCAGGTGGGCCTGCGCACGGGCGGACAGGCGCTGACGTCCTTCACCGTGCCCGCGCCCGGCTCCGGCACCGACACGCTCGTCGTCGCCACCGGCCTCATGTCCGCCCCGGCGCGCGCGGGCGACGGCTTCTCGCTGCTCACCGCGGGCCGCGACGGCACGCTGGCCATCCTCCGGCAGAACCCCACGGTGTACGTGCTGCACGCGTCGCCGGACGCACCCGCGCTGGACCTCTTCGCCAGCGACCGCGAGCTGTCCGGGGGCCTCGCCTACGGCGCGCTGTCCTCACCGCTCCAGGTGCCGCCGGGCGCGTACACGCTGGACTTCTTCGCCGCCGCGTCCGGGACGGAGCGCCCCACGAGCGCGCCGGTGGTGACGGCGACGACGCCCACGCTCGTCCCGGGCGAGCGCTACCTGATGGTCGCCGCGGGCTACCTCGTGCCGCCCCGGCCGGCGGCGTCTGCCTTCACGCTGCTGCCCCTCACGGACCGCTTCGCGAGCGACCCGTCCAACCTGCGCCTGCGCTGGGTGCACGCGGCCGCGGACACGCCCGCCGTGGACGTGGGCCCGCTGGGCTCGGAGCGCCGGGTGCTGCCGGACGCGCCCTTCCTCGACGTGCCCTTCGCCTCCGGCACCGCGCAGGACGGCCTGCCGCTGCCCTCCGGGGGCACCGTCACGCTGGGCGTGGTGCCGTCCAACGACGCCAACCGCGCGCCGCGCACCAGCTTCTCCGTGACGCCCCAGCCGGACACGCGCGTCTTCGCCGTCGCCACCGACACGCCCGGCTCCGCGCCTGGCAGCTGGGACCTCCAGTTGCTGTGGGTGGACACCACTCGCACGCCGTGGACCGTGAGCACGCGGGCGCATGGGCCCTGACCTCAGAACGCCCAGCCCAGGTTGAGCAGGATGCGCTGGGTGAGGTTCCACGACGACTGGTGGACCCGCACCCACTCCGTCCCGCCGCCACTGCCCAGTCGGACGGTGTCATAGGCGAGCGCATCACGCCGGGCTCCAAAACCCACGCCGCCCTGCACGGTGAAGCCGGGATCCACCACCACGGTGTATCCCAGGACCGCCATGCCCCCCACGGACCAGTTGTCCGCGTGGGTGTCCTCCGGCTCCGGGCTTCCCAGGAGGCTGCCCACCGTCCCGTTGGTGCTCCGGCCCACGGCCACCTCCAGGCGCGGTGACAGCCACAGTCCCTCGGGTGCCCGGCCTGTCAGGTAGAAGCGCGCCGAGGGCGCCAGGCCGAACTGATAGAACGAGCGGTTGTAGCCCTCCCTCCCGCTGATCTCCTCCTCTTCGAACCGCGTCCGTTCGTGGTTGAAGGTCGCGGACACGCCCAGCCCCAAGGAGAAGCGCTCCCCCATCACGCGCTCGCCCTCCAGTGACAACTGACTCAGGTTGTTGAGGGGGACGGACACCGTCACCACGTTGCGCCGCTCCACCGGGAACGACCCCGTGGTGACGCCCTCCTGCGCGAACGCCGCCGCCGACACGAACACCCACGACACACCCAGCTTCCACTTCATCGCGACCATGTGATGAACCCCCGTCATGGAGCAGGACCCCCAAGGTCCGCCATGCGGGGGATGCCCATCGCAATCGATGTGCCAGCGTGCTCGCAGAGGGAGCGGTGCGGTGGTGACGTCTGACATCGTGACAACGTGTCCCCGGCGCGAGGGGACACGCGTGTCACCGTGTCACGGCGGCGAGAGCTTCGCCTGGGCCTGCTCGCGGCGCAGCTGGAGCACGCGCACGTCCGGGTCCACCAGCAGCCGCTCCGGCTCGAACTCCGAGCGCAGCGTCACCCGCACCGCTTCACCCGCGCCGGGCTCCACGCGCGTCAGGGCCTCCGCGGAACCCAGGGGCGCGGCGGACTCACCGTCCTTCGTCACCGTCACCTCCACCGGCATGCGGCCCGTGCCCACGTTCGTCACCGTCGCCGTGGTCACCCACTGGCCGCTGTCCTTCGTCACGCGCGCGTCGGTGACGCGGTACTCGGGCACCACCACCTCGAAGAAGGCCTGCCGGGTGAAGCGGTCGAAGTTCTCCTTCGACGGAGCGAAGGGGCGCAGCACCGCGATGAAGTCCTGCAGCACCGGGTGGTCGGCGTTGTTCATGTATTGCTTCAGGAAGGCCTGGAGCCCCGCGTGCATCGCGTCGCGGCCCATCAGGTCCTCCAGCATCCAGAACGTCCAGCCGCCCTTCTCGTAGAGGACCACCGTGTCGCCGTCGCGCGAGCCGTCCAGCTTCACCAGCGGCTGCTCCGCGTCCACGCGCCGGTCCTTGCCGTAGCGCTCCTCCATGCGCTTCGCGGTCTGCCGGCGAGCCTCCTGCCCGTCGAGCTGCTCGATGAGCTTCAGCGACGAGTAATGCGACATGCCCTCCGACAGCACGTTGCCGCCGGGCCCCTTGCCGGGGATGAGCAGGTTGCCCCACCACTGGTGCGCGGCCTCGTGCGCGGTGACGAGCAGCACCGCGTTCGACTCGGGCGTCGTCCGCGTGAGGAACCCGATGGACTCCGAGAACGTGATGTCCGTGGGGAAGCCCTGCGCGTAGGTGTCCAGGCCGGCGAACTCGGACAGCTTCAGCTCCGCCCAGGGGAACGGGTGGAACCACTCCGAGTAGTACCGGCGCGCGGCCTCCAGCCCCCGCATCATCTCCGGCACGTTGTAGCCATGCGCGGGGTCGTGGAACACCACCGTGCCCGCGCCGTCCACGCGGGTCCACTTGCCCGCGATGACGTTGAAGAAGCTCACCGGATGGTCACTCCGCCACACGGTGGTGCGCCGGCCGTCCTTCACCGTGTCGCTCTCGCGCACGCCCACGGAGTTGAGCGTGTAGGCCTCCGGGCCGCTCACGCGGATCCGGAACGGGAACGGCATGTTGCTGCCCCAGGAGGACTCCGTGGGCCCTTCGTAGAAGTCGTCCGGGTACACGCGCGGCTCGTATTTGTTCTCCTTCGGGTCGATGCCGCGCTCCTCCTCGTAGCCCACCACCGGCGCGAACGTGGGCGTCTCGCTGGTGAGCACCGCGCCGGACGGGAGGATGAACTCCTTGAACGAGCCGCCCGCGCGGGACACGCCGGCGGGCACGTGGCCCGCGTACTGGAAGCCCACCGTCACCTTCGCGCCGGGGGGCAGCGGCGTGGACGGCGTGAAGACATACAACCCGGCGCGGTCCTCCGGCGTCACGTCCTGGCCGTCCAGCGTCCAGCGCACGTCCGTCCAGCCGTCGCCGCCGCTCAAGGCGAAGCGCGGCAGCGCGACGGCGTGCCGGTTCATCAGCGTGTACGTGCCCTTCATGCGGAAGGCGCTCGCCTCCGGCTCCAGGTCCACGTCCAGGTCCACGTCCGCCAGCATGGGCTGCGGCGCGTCCTTCCACGTCGCCAGGTTCTTCTGCCAGTACTCCCTGGCGCGCTTCTTCGCCGCCGCACCCTGGTGGCCCTGCCCCACGAGGATGCCCAGCCACGTCAGCGCCACCACCGGCACCGCCAGGTACGGCGCCAGCCGCCACAGTCCGCGCCCGAGGCCCGAGGGCTTCAGTCCCTCCAGCGTCGTCACCGAGTCGCGGACGCGCCGGCCGTCCAGGCGCACCGCCAGCGCGGTGAAGAAGACCGCCCCGCCCAGCGCGGCCACGCGGTTGAGCACCAGCGCGGCGCGGTCCACCTGGAAGACGCCCAGGTCGGTCCACCGCACCGCGTCCCACAAGGGCCAGTTCGTCACCCAGGTGAGGTCGCCTCGCACGGCGACGTAGCCGGTGAGGCCCAGCGCGAACAGGGCCAGCGCGTAGGTGCCGAAGCGGCCTCCCGTCACCGCGCGTGCGGCCAGGATGAAGCCCGTCCACAGGAGGAAGGTGGGGAACAGCAACAGGCCCCACACCAGGACATACGGCGTCAGCGACAGTGGCACCGTGCCCTGGGACACCTGCACCAGCGAGCCCGCGAGCGCCATGGCCACGAGCAGCACCACCGCCACCAGGCTGTTCGCCAGCGCCTTGCCCAGCAGCACCGACAGCGTGCGCACGGGGGTCGCGTCATGGATGGGCGCGAAGTGGGAGGCCTGCTCGCGCTCCAGTGACTCCACCACGTAGAACATCAACAACAGACACACGAGCACCGACGCCTGTCCCATCGTGCGCACCGCGAAGCGGCCGGGCACCAGCAGCAGGCTCGTGTCGAAGGGGCCCACCGCCGTGGCGCCCTGGGACACGACCTGCAACATCAGGAGCGGCAGGAACAGGTAGAGCCCCGGCTGCGACAGCAGCCCCCGCCCTTCCGCGCGCGTCACCGTCCACAGCCCCGTCCAGAAGCCCGGCGGACGGACAACCATGCGCAGCGCGGACAGCGGTGCCTCCGCATGCGACAGCGCCACCTGCGTGGGCGGCGCGTCGATGACCACGCTCTTGCGAGGAGCCTTCGTGCGCACCTCGCCCCGGAGCGCGCGGCGGAAGTGGCGTTCGCTCCAGGCCACCGCGCCCAGGCCCAGCGCCATGAGCACGAAGCGGCTGGTGACGAAGAGGGCGTCCAGGCCCACGGGCTGCGTGTTGTAGAAGTCCACGCCCCGGTCCACCTTGATCCACGTCTCCGTGAGCCACCGGAAGCCGCCGGGGTCCAGCGCCATCAGGAACCGGTTCACGCTCGGGTCCAGCCAGCCGGGGGACCAATCCCAGAGGAAGAACGCGCAGAGGAAGAACAGCCCCACCGGCAGGAAGTACACCGGCACCGCGCGGCGCGTGCGCTCGCCCGTGGCGAAGGCCGCGCCCGCCATGAAGACGATGAGCGGCAGGCCGAACCACACCGCGCCGCCCACGTAGTTCCCCCACGCGAAGGGCCCGCGGAACTCCGCGTCCGCGCCCGCTGGCACGACGTGGTGGAAGAAGACGAGCAGCCCCATCATCCACCCGAGCGCCAGCACATACGCACCCAGCACGCCCGCGAACTTGCCCCACACGTACTCCGACGGCGTCAGCGGCGTGGTGTGCAGGAGGGGCTGCACGCGGGCCTCGTCGTCGGAGATGACGGACATGCCCGCGCCCACGGACACGAAGAAGGTGAACAGCATGAAGGTGAGCAGCAGCACCGTCTGCGCGACGGCGAAGGCGCTGGTGATCCACGCCTTCTTGCCCCCCACCTCCGTGCTGCCCGCGTCGATGGTGACGTTGCCGGAGGACACGCCCCACACCACCAGCACCAGCAACACCAGCAGCACCCAGAACAAGGGGCGCCGTGTCTGGTGACGCCACTCGGTGCGCGCCACGCGCCAGAGCCGGGCCGCGTTCACGCGCCCACCGCCGGGGCGGACGCTGGAGCCGGGGTCGCCGTGGGCGCAGGGGCCCTGGGCTCGGGCGCGTCCTTCATCAGGAGGAGGTAGGCGTCCTCCAGCGTGGGCGGCGTGCGCTCGAAGCCGGGGGGCACGGGCGTGCCCGGGGCGGCGTGGATGCGCACGCGGTTCCTGCCCTCGAAGAGCACGGCCTGGGTGACGCGGTGGGCCTGCTGGAAGGCGGCCATGTCGGCGGGGGGGACGGTGCCCTCGAAGAGGGTGTCGTGGAGGGCGGCCTTCGCCTCGGTGGGGCTGGTGATGGCCATCACGCGGCCGTGGCGGATGACGGCGAAGCGAGGGCAGAGCATGGCCACGTCCTCCACGATGTGCGTGGACAGGAGCACCGTGCGCTCATGGGCCACCTCCGCGAGCAGCCGGTAGAAGCGCTGGCGCTCCTCGGGGTCCAGGCCCGCGGTGGGCTCGTCCACGATGAGGAGCTTCGGGTCGCCGGCCAGGGCCTGCGCGATGCCCAGCCGCTGCCGCATGCCGCCGGAGTACTCCTTCACCTTGCGCTTCGCCGCGAAGGTGAGGTTCACGCGCTCCAGCAGCTGGGCGCACAGGGCCTTCATCCCTTGCGGCGCGCTGACGCCCTTGAGCTCCAGCAGGTAGCGCAGCATGTCCTGCCCGGAGAGGTACGGGTAGAAGCCGAACTCCTGCGGCAGGTAGCCCAGGTGCGGGCGCAGCGCCTCCGGGTGGCGCACGAGGTCCAGGCCGTCGAGCGTCACCTCGCCGGAGGTCGGCTCCAGCAGGCCGGAGAGGATTTTCATCAGCGTGGACTTGCCCGCGCCATTGGGCCCGAGCAGCCCGAACATTCCCTTGGGGACATCCAGGTCCACGCCACGAAGGGCCGTCACCGGGCCCGGATACACCTTCACCAGGTTGCGCAGGCTGAGCATGTGGCCCGTTCTACGCCGAAGCCGGGGTCTCCATTTCCAGCTTCATGCACGAAAGGGCACACCGCGCGTCCAGGAGCGCACTCGCGCGCTGTGTTAGACAGCCAGGGCATGAACCTTCGACCCGTCTGTCTTTCCCTCGTCGTGAGCGCCTTCGCCATCCAGGGCTGTGCGGGTTCGACCTATCTCCACGGCAAGGCCCTGGAGCAGAACCAGTACCGGGGCTACGGCGAGTACCAGCCCGAGCGCGACCGCGAGGTGCTCACCCAGGCGGCGGCGGTGAAGGACGCGGCGTCGGTCATCTTCCTGCAGGAGACGTTGCCGGAGGGCATCGAGATGACCTCCCACGTGCTCCAGGTGAAGGACGGGTATTCGCACCAGTTGCTGGGCAAGCTGGCCTTCAGCCGGGGGCGGGTGGACTCCAAGCAGGACCTCATCGCGCACGTGAGGAAGGTGGCGCTGGCGGCGGGAGGCGACGCGGCCGTCGGCCTCTTCCTGCTCACGCCGGCCAGCGACTACACGCAGGCGCAGGCGGTGGAGGCGGTCATCCTCAAGCTGGACCCGCGCGTGCGCACGAAGCTGCGTCCGGACGAGGCGACGGTGAAAGGCTCGTCGGCACCGGGCCTCGAACAGCTCTGAGCAGGTCGCCTGGAGCGCGGAAACCCGAGGCGGGCTGTCCCAGGAAATGCGCCACGGACCACCAGAGACAAGCCACCCACCGTTTCAGGCGGCCGTGAATCGCTCCACCCTCCTCGCGCTCCGCCACGCCGGTGCGTCCATGGGCGCGGGTGGGTGAGGGTTCGGATTGAACGCCACCCTCCGGAGGCGAAGCGTCCCAACCTGTCCGACAGTCGGACAAGTTGCCCAAGGCCGCTCCCAACAAGTCCGTCCCGATGTCGGGCTCCGCGACAGGGACCTCCCCATGAAAGCAGGGAGCAATCCCAAGCCCCTGGATATCCCCAGCGGCGGACGCGACGCCGCCGAGTTCTCGCTCCTCGTCCGGGGGCTGTGCCTCCAGCGCCTTCTCCTGCCCGATGACTTGCGTGGGTTCGCCGAGACGGCACTCCTGCACGCAAGGCCGTGCCTCCAGCGCATCATCCCGCGCGGTGGCTGACACAGGGGTGCCGAGAAGGTCCTCCTGGGAGCATGGGGCCTCGGAGGACACGGGCTTCACGGGGACGGGAGCGAAGGCATTCAGCACGCGCTCATCGCAAGCCTTCAGCAGCGCCGGCAGCTCGTGCTGAAGCGCCCGCACGTCGCGCTCGTGAAGAATCGCCATCACGCGGAAGGCCCACTCGCGCAGCGCCTCACCGCCCAGGAGCGGCAGCAACGGAGCGGCGCCTCCGAGGAATGCCCGCTGCAGGGACTGAACGAGGAGCACATGCCCGGGACGCGCCGCCACCCGCGCAGCCTGCCGCAGCAACTCGAACTCCACCTGGGCGCAGGTGGCCCCCGGCTCCCAGCGCGCCGCGTCCTGGAGCTGGAAGCACGTGCTCCCCAGCCGGTCCAGGTCGAGGTCCGAGGCCTTCACGCAGCAATCCGTCAGCAACTCCACCAGCACCTGCCGCTTGAGGCTGAAGTAGCCCTCCAGAAGCCACCGGGCCTTCGGGGAGCACGCGTCATGCAGCGCCAGGCCCAGGTTCTCCAGCGTCAGCGACTCATCCAGCGCCACCGCGCGCGTCTTGCGTCCGGAGCGCTGCACCACCAGCCCCCGCGCGGCCAGTCGTCGGAGCGCCTCGCGAATGGTGCCCCGGCACACTTCATAGCGACGCGCCAGCTTCGCTTCCGAGCCGAACTGCCCGCTCGGGTGCAGCCGCCCCAGCGCGATATCGCGCTCGATTTGCGCCTCCACATAGGCCACGAGTCCGTCCCGTCCCATCCCCATTCCCCTCCTCGTTCCAGCATCGCCATCCAACCACAGGGGTCTGACATGGACGTGCGGGCACCCCATTCTCATTGCCAACCAGGGGAGCGCCCTTCCGGGCGCGGGCGGCGAAAAACCTGTCCGACTGTCGGACAGGTTTTTGAGCTGCGCGCCCGGCAGGGGCTCTCTCCGTGGATCCACCTTGCAGTCCGCGCATGCGCGACAACATCACGGCCCACCGTGGAACTCTGGCAAGGGCGCGACCTCGGCCTCATGTGGCTTGGACTTGTCTGACTGTCGGACAGGCTTTTCAGCTGCGCGCCCGGTACGGGCCCTCTCCGTGGATCCACCTTGCAGTCGCGCATGCACGACAACATCACGGCTCACCGTGGAACTCTGGCAGGGGCGTGAGCGGTGCTTCATGTGGCCTGAGCCTGTCCGACTGTCGGACAGTTTTTTGAGCTGCGTGCCCGGCGGGCGGCACTGCCTGGTGGCCCCGCTTTTCGGCTGCTCAATGCCTGCCGTCTCGGTCCATTGCGAAGCTCGTACGGTGCGCGTCCTCGCGACGAACATCCGGCCTTGGGTGGGGTTGAAACACTTCTGGTGACCTGACTCGTGCCGCGAGTCTCCGCGTCCGTCGGGCAGGTCCATGGCACCGGACCCGTTTGAGGAGCGCGCCCGGGGCTGCGAGACTCATGGCCCTCATGGTTTCTTCCCTGCCGCCACTGCATGCACTCACCGGGCTGCGGTTCCTCGCGACCGCGCATGTCGTCGCCTACCACGTGTATCACCTGGTCTTCACCGGCACGGAGGCGCAGCAGGGGCTGCATGGGCTGCTCGACAGCGGGTACGTGAGCCTCAGCTTCTTCTTCGTCCTGTCGGGCTTCATCCTTGGCTACAACTACCTGGAGCGGCCGCCGGACTCGTACGCGGCCCGCAAGGCGTTCTGGGTGGCCCGCTTCGCGCGCGTCTATCCCGTCTATGCGTTGGGCCTGGCGCTCGACGCGCCCGCCTACCTCAAGGGGCTGCGCGACACGTGGGCGGTGGACCCATCGAGAGGACTGCAGCACGCGGAGGCGCTGGTGGTCACGCCGCTGCTGCTCCAGAGCTGGACGCCATGGACCGCGATGGCGTGGAACGGCTCGGGCTGGTCGCTGGCCGTGGAGGCGTTCTTCTACGCGGCCTTCCCCTTCCTGGCCGGAAGGCTGGGCCTGCTGGGGCCGAAGGCGCTCGTGGTGGGCGCGGCGGTGACGTACGGCGCCTCGATGGTGTTCCCGGCACTCTACATGGTGGTGGATCCGGACCACACCGGAGGCACCGCATCCGCGTACCACTCCGGCCCATGGATGCTGGCGCTGCGCTTCAACCCGCTGGCGCGGCTGCCGGAGTTCATCCTGGGCATCCTCGCGGCGCGCTTCTTCCTGCTGCGGGAGCAGCGCTCGCGTCCGGTGATGCTGGCGGTGGTGTGCGTGGGAGCCATCGCGGCGCTCGCGGGGAGCACGGCGCTGCCCTTCCCGCTGTTGCACAACGGGCTGCTGGCGCCGGTGTTCGCGGCGCTGTTCATCCTGCTGTCGCGGAGCCAGGGAGCCGTGGCGCGGGTGCTGGCCTCACGGCCGCTGCTGCTTCTGGGTGAGGCGAGCTATGCGCTCTTCCTCCTGCACATGCCGGTGCTGTTCGCCTGGAAGTCCGTGCTCAAGCGGCTGGGTGAATCGCCCATGTCCGCCTGGGCGGTGGCGGCGTTCGTCGTGGGCTCGGTGGGGTTGAGCGTGCTCACGCATGTGCGCGTGGAGAAGCCGGCCCGGGCATGGATCCGCGACCGGTGGACGCGGCGAGGCACGGAGCAGCCCGCGGTGGGCCTCCAGCCCCGGGCGTGAGGTCCTATGCGCTCTTCGCCTGGGACCGGCGGCGTGTGCCTCGCTTCACGGGCCCCAGCTGCGCGAGTACCCGGCCGATCTCCACCAACTCCACCGGCTTGACCAGGTGCAGGTCGAAGCCCGCCTCCTCGCTGCGGGCCCGGTCCTCCGGCGTCCCATAGCCCGTGAGCGCGATGAGGTGCGCGTCCGACGCCACGCGTCCGCGCAGCTCCTGCGCCACCTGATAGCCGTCCAGGCCCGGCAGGCCGATGTCCAGGATGATGACGTCGTAGGTGCCAGGGATCGCCATGGCGAGCGCCTCCGGGCCGTCCGAGGCGACCGCGACGGTATGGCCCCACAGCTGGAGCATCTCGCGCAGGCCCTCGCGCGCGTCGGGGTTGTCGTCGACCAGGAGGATGCGCCACTCGCCCCGGCGGGACTCGATGCGCTCCACGATGGCCTCGGGCCTCGCGTCGTCCGCGAGCAGCGGCAGCGTGATGGTGAAGGTGCTGCCCTGCCCCGGCCCCTCGCTGAAGACCTCGACCTGGCCACCGTGTTCGGTCACGAGGTGGCGCACCAGCGTCAGGCCAATGCCCAGTCCGCCCCGGCTGCGCGCGAGGCCCGCGTCCAGCTGCGCGAAGAGCTCGAAGATGTGCTCCTGGTCCTCCGGCCGCAGGCCGATGCCGGTGTCCTGCACGGAGACGCGCACGCGGGAGTCCTCGGCCACGTGGGCGCCCACGGTGATGATGCCGCCCTCGGGTGAGTACTTGGCGGCGTTGTCGAGCAGGTTGGTGAAGACCTGCTCCAGCCGCGTCCGGTCGCCGTCCACCCAGCAGGGCTCGGTGGGGAAGGCTTCCCGCAGGATGAGCCCGCGCTCCTCCATCACGGGCCGCGCGGCGGCGAGCGAGTGCTGCAACACGGTGTTGAGGTCCAGCCGGCCGCGGCGCAGGGCGTACTTGCCGCGCGTGATGCGGCTGACGTCGAGCAGGTCGTCCACCAGGTGGCGCAGGTGGCTCACCTGCCGCTCGATGATGTCGCGGCGGCGCGCGTCGGCTTCGGACAGGCCGTTCGAGTCCTTCTGTCCGAGCATCTGCACCGCGACGGAGATGGCGGCCAGCGGGTTGCGCAGCTCGTGGGCGAGCATGGCGAGGAATTCGTCCTTCTTGCGGTCGGCCTCCTCCAGGCGGGCGGCGTTCGCCAGGGCCTCGCGCTCCACGCGCCGCAGGCGCAGGACGCTGTTGACGGTGGCGATGAGCTCTTCGGGGTCGAACGGCTGGGTGAGGTACACGTCCGCGCCAGCGCGCAGGCCCGCGACCTTCTTCTCCGCGGTGATGAAGGTGGCGGAGGTGTGGATGATGGCGATCTCGCGGGTGCGGGGGTCCTCCTTCAGGCGCCGGCACACGTCGTAGCCGCTCATGTCGGGAAGCTTCACGTCGAGCACGATGACGTCGGGGCGCGAATCGAAGGCGACCCGCAGGGCCTCCCCCCCGGTGACCGCCTCCAGCATGTGGTAGCCCGCCTGGCGCAGCGAGAAGGTCCCCAGATAGAGGCTCGCGGGCGTGTCGTTGACGTGGAGGACGGTGGCGTTGGCGGTAGCGAGCACGGGCGACGTTCCCAGGGAGGAGCCAACCCGATTTCTACCGCGCGCCACGAACGCAAGCGATCCGGGATCACTCCGCGCCCCTCCCGCTCGCGCGCCGCGCATCCCGGGAGGACTGGGAGTGTTGGGGCCGCGACAGCTCGCGTGAACCCCGGCACTCCCGCCCTCCCGTTGATTCACTGCATCAAGGCTCCGTCCACACCGCCAGCTCGTTGCCCGTGGGGTCGGCGAAGTGGAAGCGCTTGCCGCCGGGGAAGGAGAACGTGTCCTTCACGATGCGCCCTCCGGCCTCGCGCACCTTCGCCAGCGTCGCGTCCAGGTCCTTCGAATACAGCACCAGCAACGCGCCCCCCTTCGACGGCTCCCGCTCCTTGTCGAAGCCCCCGTTCAGCCGCCCGTCCATGAAGCTCGTGTAGTCCGGGCCGTAGTCCTCGAACCTCCAGCCGAACACGGCGCCGTAGAAGCGCTTCGCCTCCGCGATGTCCTTCGCGGGAAGCTCGATGTAGTCGATGCGGTGGTGCTGCTCGGCCTGCTGCGGTGCGGTGGACATGGTGTGCCTCCTCGAAGTGGGAACACCCCCACCTTAGGCACCCGCCGCCTCCGGCGATTGGACGAATCCGACCTCCGCCTGCTCGCGCACGTACGCCCCCGGCGTCAGCCCCGTCAGCGCCCGGAATTCCCGCACCTGGTGCGCCTGGTCGTAGTACCCCGCCGCCAGCGCCCACTCCGCGCCCTCCAGCTCCCGCGACAGCTCCACCGCGTGCTGCAACCTCGCGATGCGGCACAGCACCTTCGGCGACAGTCCCACCGCCGCATGGAACCGCCGCTCCACCTGCCGTGCCCCCACCCCCATCACCTCCTCCAGCGAACGCACCGGCACCTGCCCCTTCGCCCCCAGGATGAGGTCCACCGCGTGCCGCACCCCCACGTCCCCCTCCTGCCCGGGCAGCCGGCCCAGCAGCAGCCGCTCCAGCAGGGCGAAGCGCGCCGCCGTCCCCTCCACCGCGCCCAGCCGCTCCCGCCACTCGCGCGCCTCACGCGGCCAGAGGTCCCCCAGCGCCACCTTCGCGTCCGTCAGCTCCAGCAAGGGCAGCCGCAGGAAGGGCTGCGCGCCCCCGGGCCGGAAGCGCACCGCGACGAAGGACGCATGCGTGGACAACGGCACCACCTCCGCCGCCCGCATCGCCCCCACCACGTGCAGCCCCACCCCGTCCGTCAGGTCCACCAGGATGTCCAGGCACCCATCCGGCAGCACCCGGTGCCCCCCCACCGGCGCCGCGCCTGACAGCTCCAGCGCCCAGTAGCACTGGATGTACGGCGCCAGCGCCGCGCAGGGGCTCGCCTCCACGTAGCGCATCAGGCCGCGTCCGCGACGGCCGCGCGGGGCAGCCACACCGTGAAGCACGTGCCCTTCCCCGGCCCTTCGCTGCTCGCCTGGATGCGGCCCTCGTGGCGCTCCACGATTTCGCGGCAGATGGCCAGGCCCAGGCCCAGTCCCCCGGCGTAGTGCTCGGTTGCGTTGCGCGCGCGGAAGAAGGGCGTGAAGAGCTGCGGCAGGCTCTCCTGCGGAATGCCAATGCCCTGGTCCTCCACGTCCACCCGCACCTGCCCGTCCTCTTCGCGCACCCGCATGGACACCGGCGTCCCCGGCGGTGAATAGCGCAGGGCGTTCTCCACCAGGTTCGTCAGCAGTTGATCCAACCGCTGCTCGTCCCACCGGCCCACCAGCGGCCCCTCCGGGACGTCCAGGGACAACAACCCCTGGCGCTCTGGATGTGTGGACTGGATGCGCTCCATCACCTCGCGCGCCAGCGCCGTCAGGTCCATGGGGGCCACCGTCAGCGCGAAGCGCCCGGACTGCAACCGCGACACGTCCAGCATGTCGCCAATCAGCCGCGTCAAACGGTCCACCTGCCGCGTCAGCCGCTCGAAGGAGGCGCGCTGGCGCTCCGGCGTCAGCCCCACGCCGGACTCCGACTGGCGGATGAGCAGCTCCAACGTCGCCTTCAGCGGCGTCAGCGGCGTGCGCAATTCGTGGCTCGCCATGGAGAGGAACTGGTCGCGGATGGCGATGGCTTCACGCAGTTCCTTCTGCGTCCGGTCGATGCGCGCCGCCATGTCGTTGAAGCCGTCCGCCAGCTGCGCGACCTCGTCGTCGCCCCGGGCCTGCACCCGCTGTTCCCGGGCGGGCGTGCCCAGCGCGGCGAAGCCGTCCCGCAGCGTCTCCAGCCGCTGTGCCACGTCCCGCCCCACCCACTGCGACAGGAGCAGCGAGATGGCCCCCGCCAGCACCGCGATGGCCACCACCCACGCGCCCATGCGCGTCACCGGCGCGAAGGCTTCACGCAGCCGCGCCGTCACCACCACCGTCCACTCCGTGTCCGGCACCTGCGCGTGCGCCACCAGCAGGCGGCGCCCGGATTCATCGAACGCCTCCTGCAGGCCCTCCCGCGCCGACAGCGCCTCCGGGGCCAGCAATCCCAGCACCGGCGCCCGCGTGAGCACGTCGCCTCGTTCGGTCTCGCGCAGCAGGGTGCCGTCGCGCCGGTCGAACAGCTCCACGTGGTAGCTGCGCGAGGCCAGCGTCGACTGAATCCCCAGCCGATTCAGGGACAGCCCGCCCACCAGGACCGCGCGCTGGCCGTCCCCCAGGTCCACCCGCGTGGAGAAGACGATGAAGGGCAGCCCCGCGCGGGTGAGGAAGGGCCGCGACACCCACACCTCGTCGCCTCCGTTCAGCGCCTGCTGGAAGTACTCGCGGCTCGCGTAGTTGCCGGTGAGGCGGTTCAGCCGCTTGGACGGCACCAGCGTCTCCCCGTTGGCGTCCAGCAGCCAGGTCGCGTCGAACAGGCCGGTGTCGGTCTCCAGGAGCTCCACCCGCTCGGACATCTCCTTGCGGTCCCCGGTGCGCACCGCTTCGATGAAGCCCGGGTCCCGGCTCTGCGAGCGCAGGAGCGCACGCGCGATGGACGCCGACTGCTCCAGCCACGCCGTCTCCGCCAGCACCGCCTGCCGCGCCTTGCCGCGCAGCTCCGCCGCGATGGCCCGCTGGGCCACGTACGACGTCACCGCGCCCACGACCAGGATGGGCAGTACCGACGCCAGGGCCATGCCCCGGAACAGCCGCCAGCGCACCCCGGACAGCGAAGGGAGCTGGCGCATCCGCCACAACAACAGACAGGCCAGGGCCAGCACCGCGTACACGCCCATCCCGGCCCACGAGCGTCGAGACCCCAACGCGAGCGTCATGTTCAGGAACAGGACGCTCAAGCTGCCCGCGGCGATGCGGCAGGCCTTTTCGTGGCCGCGCCACAGCCCCACCGCCAGCAGCCCTCCCGTCGCCAGGAAGGCGCCGCCCATCAGCCGGATGAACGGACCGAACGCCAGCAGCGACATGCGGATGAAGCTGCTGGGGACCAGGACCATCAACCCACCGAAGCTCAGCGCCACGCAGGCGATGAACACCGGCAGCAGGCCCCGCCCCTGGAAGCGGCGGGTCCGCTCCAGCAGCAGCAGGCCCGCGATCAGCGGGTACAGGATGAAGCCCGTGAGGCCCCGGGGCAGCACGGTGGCGGCCCACCAGTAGAACGCCATCGCCGCCAGGAAGAGCGCCCGGCCCAGCCACCCCACGAACGGAGGCCAGGTGGGGTACAGCATCGCGGCGAGCATCGTCGCCGAGCCCACCAGGAACAGGCTGCCGAGCGGCCGGACGTACGGGTAGATGAGCTGGAAGATGGCGGCCCCGAACTCGTAGGGCACGAAGACCATCGTGGTGCCCACGACGAGGCCGAACGCCGCCGCGAACCACTCCACCCGTGCGCGTTCCAGGATGCTCACCAAGGCAGAGTACACAACCCGGGCGGGAGCGCACGGTCCGGTTGTCGCCGCCGCGCGCTCGCTGTCGCGTATCAGGCCGCTTCCGCGACGGCCGAGCGGGGCAGCTTCACCGTGAAGCACGTGCCCTTCCCAGCCCCCTCGCTGCTCGCCTGGATGCGGCCCCCGTGGCGCTCCACGATTTCGCGGCAGATGGCCAGGCCCAGGCCCAGTCCTCCGGCGTAGTGCTCGGCCGCGTTGCGCGCGCGGAAGAAGGGCGTGAAGAGCTGCGGCAGGCTCTCCTGCGGAATGCCAATGCCCTGGTCCTCCACGTCCACCCGCACCCCGTCCGACTCCTCGCGCACCCGCACGACCACCGGCGTCCCGGGCGGCGAATAGCGCAAGGCGTTCTCCACCAGGTTCGTGACGAGCTGCTCCAGCCGCTGCTCGTCCCAGCGGCCCACCAGCGGCCCGTCCGGGACGTCCAGCGACACCCATCCCTGGCGCTCCGGCCGCGTGACCTGGATGCGCTCCACCACCTCGCGCGCCAGCGCCACCACGTCCATGGGCGCCACCGTCAGCGTGAAGCGTCCGGACTGCAACCGCGACACGTCCAGCATGTCGCCAATCAGCCGCGTCAGCCGGTCCACCTGCCGGTTCAGCCGGGCGATGGTGTCCCGCTGCCGCTCCGGGCTCGTCCCCTGGCCGGCTTCGAGCTGGCGGATGAGCAGCGCCAGCGTGGCCTTCAGGGGCGTCAGCGGCGTGCGCAGTTCGTGGCTCGCCATGGAGAGGAACTGGTCGCGGATGACGATGGCCTCACGCAGCTCCTTCTGAGTCCGGTCGATGCGCGCCGCCATGTCGTTGAAGCCCACGGTGAGCTGGGCAATCTCATCATCGCCCCGGGCCTGCACGCGCTGCTCCACCGACGGCGTGCCCAGCACGGCGAAGCCGTCCCGCAGCGTCTCCAGCCGCTGTGCCACGTCCCGCCCCACCCACTGCGACAGGAGCAGCGAGATGGCCCCCGCGAGCACCGCGATGGCCACCACCCACGCGCCCATGCGCGTCACCGGCGCGAAGGCGTCACGCAGCCGCGCCGCCACCACCACCGTCCACGGCGTGCCCGTCACCCGCGCGTGCGCCACCACCATCCGGCGTCCCGTGTCGTCGAACGCCTCCACGAGCCCCTCCGGCCGCGTCAGCGCCTCTGCTCCGATGAGGTCCAGCACCGGCGCCTGGGAGAGCACATTCCCCCGCTCCGTCTCGCGCAGGAGGCTGCCATCGCGGCGGTCGAAGATCTCCACGTGGTAGTCGGGCGAGACGCGCGCCGGCTGCAATCCCAGCCGCTCCAGCGACAGCGCGCCCACGAGGAAGGCGCGCCGGCCCTCGCCCAGGTCCATGGGCACCGTGATCACGACGAAGGGAAGGTTCGCGCGGGAGAGGAAGGGCCGCGACAGCAGCACCTGGGCGCCGCCCTTCATCGCCTCCTGGAAGTAGGCACGGTACGCGAAGTTGCCGCTCACCCAGTTGAACCGCGCGGAGGTCATCAGCGTGTCGCCGGTCTCATCCAGCAGCCAGGCCGCTTCGAACACCCCGGACTGGCCCTCCAGCATCGCCAACCGCTCCCGCATGCCCTCGCGGTTCCCCGCGCGCACCTGGGCGACAAAGGCCGGCCCCTGGCTGTACACGTGCAACATCGAGCTCGCCAGGGCAGCCGTCTGCTCCAGCCACGCGGTCTCCGCGGTCACCGCCTGCCGCGCCTTGCCGTGCAGCTCCGCCTCCAGGGCCTTCTGCGCCAGGTACGACGCCATCGCGCCCACGACCAGGATGGGCAGCACCGACGCCAGCGCCATGCCGCGGAAGAGCCGCCAGCGCACCCCCACCAGCACCGGCCCCCGGCGCACGCCCGCCAGCAGCGCGCTCCCCAGCGTCAGCACGGCATACACGCTCATCCCCGACCACGAGCGCCGCGACACCACCGCGACCGTCATGTGCAGGAACAGGAGGGACAGGCCGCCCAGGGCCAGCCGGCACGCGAGCGGATTGCGGCGCCACAGCCCCACGGCGAGCAGCGTCCCCATCAGCAGGAAGAGGAGCCCCATCCACCGGATGTAGGGCCCCAGCGACGCCATGGCGAAGCGCACGAAGTCCTGGGGCGACCAGAGCATCAGCGGCCCGAAGCACAGCGCCACGCAGGCCAGGTACACCAGCAGCAGGCCCTGTCCCCGGCGCAGGGTGCGCGGCTCCATGACGAGCAGGACCATCAGGAACAGGTAGACGACGGTGCCCGTGAGGCTGACGGGCAGGATGCAGACCTTCCACCAGTAGACCGCGACCGCGGCCAGCATCAACGCGCGCCCCACCCACCCCACGAAGGCGGGCCAGGCCGGATACATCAGCGCGATGAGCATCATCCCCGCGCCGACGAGGAACAGGCTCCCCAGCAGCCGGATGTGCGGATAGATGTATTGGAAGAGGACGGAGCCGAACTCATAGGGCACGAACACCATCGACGTGCCCACCATGAGCCCCACCGCCACCGCGAACCACTCAACCCGAGCCCGCTGCAGGAGTTCCACGGCGCGCACCCTGGCACAACCCGCTCCCATGTGTCGGGCGCGGGTGTCGGGTGAAAACACCGTTCGTCCAGTGCTTAGCGCCTCCGCCAGGCGTCGAGCAGGTGGCCCACCACCGCATCCACCCCGACATCGCGTGTAACTTGTGTGAAGACAAACGGTCCCTCGCCGCGCATCTTCCGGGCGTCCCGCTCCATCACGCCCAGGTCCGCCCCCACGTGCGGTGCGAGGTCTGTCTTGTTGATGATCAAAAGGTCCGACTGCGTAATACCGGGCCCGCCCTTGCGAGGCACCTTGTCCCCGCCCGCCACGTCGATGACATACACGGTGTAGTCCGCCAGCTCGCGGCTGTACTGCGCGGCCAGGTTGTCACCGCCGCTCTCCACGATGAGCAGCTCCGGGTGCAGCTCCTCCATCAGCTGCTCCAGCGCGAGCAGGTTGTGGCTGATGTCCTCGCGGATGGCGGCGTGGGGGCAGCCGCCCGTCTCCACCGCCTTGATGCGCTCCGGGGACAGGGCCTGGTTGCGCACCAGGAACTCCGCGTCCTCCTTGGTGAAGATGTCGTTGGTCACCACGCCCAGGCGGTATTCGTCTCGCAGCTTCTTGCACAGGGCCAGCACCAGCGCCGTCTTGCCGCTGCCCACCGGGCCGCCAATCCCAATCGTGAAGGCCCGCTGCGAATAGTCACGCCGGTGCGGCTTGTCGCGCGCGTCGAAGTGGCCCGGGTGGTCCCAGTCCTCGTGCGTGTGCTCGTGCCCGTCCTGCCCATGGCCGCGGTGGTCGTCGTCGTGCATGTCGCGCTTCCCTTTCGTCTCTTGTTTCAGGACAGGAACAGCCGGGAGTACAGCCGGTCGTGCGTGGCGCCCACCAGGTCCCACAGCGGCGCGGGCTGGGCCAGGTCCTCCACGCCCAATGCCTTGCATTGCTCCAGGACGGCCTCCAGCAGCGGCGTGGCCGCGTGCTGCACCTGATGGGATTCATGCGTGCCGATGACGCCCATGCGCACGCCCGCGGACAGCGCGCCCCGCAGCGTGAGTGACAGGAAGAGGCGCAGGGCGTCCTCCTGCTCCACGTCCAGCGCGCGCAGCACCGCGCCGAACGCGGGCGCGTGGTGGAACTTCACACGGGCCGCGCGGGCCGCCTCGCGCACGGGCCCCACGGCCGCCGGGAAGATGCGCGCGCAGGTGTCCAGGAAGGCCCTGCCCTGCGTGCGGCTGGCCCGGTTCGCGACGTGGTTGGTGAGGAACGCGTCCGCTCTCGCGTCCAGCGCCGGCAGGGAGGAGGGCTCGCGCCACGCCGGGCCCACCAGCGGCAGGCCGCCCAGTCCCGCCTGCCACACCAGCGCCTCCACGAAGCGCCACACGTCCCCCGGGCCGCGCACCTCGCCCGCCTGCACCGCGGCCTCCAGGCCCCCCGAGTGCGCGAAGCCCCCCGTGGGAAACCCCGAGTCCGCCAGCTGCAACACCCTCCAGCCGGAAGCCATGGCGCGCGCTCCTTCAGAACAGCGAGTAGCGCTGCGCCAGGGGCAGCCAGGTGGCGGGCTCGCAGCGAAGCAGCTCCCCGTCCGCGCGGACCTCGTACGTCTCAGGGTCCACCGTGATGACCGGCAGCGCGTCGTTGAGGCGCATGTCCTTCTTGCCCAGCGCGCGGCAGTTCACCACCGCGGACAGCCGCTTGGTGAGCCCCAGCCCCTGCACGGTGCCTTCCCGCAGCGCGCGCCCGGACACGAACGCGAGGCTCGTGGAGCCCCGCGCCCGTCCTCGCGCGCCGAACATGGGGCGCATGAGGTACGGCTGCGGCGTGGGGATGGACGCGTTCGCGTCCCCCATCTGCCCCCACGCGATGAAGCCGCCCTTGAGCACCAGCTCCGGCTTCGCGCCGAAGAAGGCGGGCCGCCACAGCACCAGGTCCGCGAGCTTGCCTGGCTCCACGGAGCCCACCTCGTGGGACAGCCCGTGGGCGATGGCCGGGTTGATGGTGTACTTCGCCACGTAGCGGCGGATGCGCAGGTTGTCGTTGTCGCCCTGCTCGCCGGGGAGCCGCCCGCGCTGCTCGCGCATCTTGTGCGCCGTCTGCCACGTGCGGGTGATGACCTCGCCCACGCGGCCCATGGCCTGGCTGTCGGAGGCCATCATGCTGATGGCGCCCAGGTCGTGGAGGATGTCCTCCGCGGCAATCGTCTCTCCGCGGATGCGGCTCTCCGCGAAGGCCACGTCCTCGGGAATCTCGCGGTCCAGGTGGTGACACACCATGAGCATGTCCAGGTGCTCGTCCAGCGTGTTCACCGTGTACGGCCGCGTGGGGTTGGTGGAGCTGGGCAGCACGTTGGGCGCGCCGCACACGCGGATGATGTCCGGCGCGTGGCCGCCGCCCGCGCCCTCCGAGTGGTACGTGTGGATGGTCCGGCCCTTGAACGCCGCCAGCGAGTCATCCACGTAGCCGGACTCGTTCAGCGTGTCCGTGTGGATGGTGACCTGCACGTCCTCCGCGTCCGCCAGCGTGAGGCACGTGTCGATGGCCGCGGGCGTGGTGCCCCAGTCTTCATGCAGCTTGAGTCCGATGGCGCCCGCGCGCACCTGATCCAACAAGCCCTCCGGCAGGGACGTGTTGCCCTTGCCGGTGAGGCCGATGTTCAGGGGAAGCGTGTCCGTGGCCTCCAGCATGCGCGCCAGGTTCCACGCGCCCGGCGTGCAGGTGGTGGCGTTGGTGCCGGTGGCCGGGCCGGTGCCGCCGCCCACCCAGGTGGTGATGCCGCTGGCGATGGCTTCGTCCGCCTGCTGCGGGCTGATGAAGTGGATGTGCGTGTCCAGGCCGCCCGCGGTGAGGATGAGCCCTTCACCGGCGATGACCTCCGTGGTGACGCCCACCACCATGCCCGGCGTGACGCCCGCCATGACGTCCGGGTTGCCCGCCTTGCCGATGGCGGAGATGCGCCCCGCCTTGATACCCACGTCCGCCTTGAAGATGCCCGTCCAGTCCACCACGAGCGCGTTGGTGATGACGCAGTCGAGCGCGTCCGCGTCGCCCGTGCCCGCGCGCTGGCCCATGCCTTCGCGCAGCACCTTGCCGCCGCCGAACTTGCACTCGTCGCCGTACACGGTGGCGTCGCGCTCCACCTGGAGCCACAGGCCGGTGTCCCCCAGCCGCACCCGGTCCCCCGTCGTGGGACCAAACATGTCCGCGTAGTGGCGCCTGTCCAGCTTGCGGCTCATGAGCGGTCCTCCTCTTCCTTCTCTTCCTCGTGACCGAAGCCTTGCGCGCGCACGGCTTCCAGCAGGCGCTCACGGCCTTCGTCGGACACCTTGCCGCTGCCCAGCGCGTTGCCGCCGCGCACCACCTGCTCGCCCGCGATGGGGACCAGCGACACCGTCTTCACCTCGCCGGGCTCGAAGCGCACCGCCGTGCCCGCGGGGATGTCCAGCCGGTGGCCGTAGGCGCGGCCGCGGTCGAACACCAGCGCGCGGTTCGTCTCCGCGAACGCGTAGTGACTGCCCACCTGGATGGGCCGGTCGCCCCGGTGCGTGACGCGCAGGGTGATGGCCTTGCGGCCCGCGTTGAGCTCCAGCGCGCCTTCCGCCGCGCGCACGGCACCGGGCGGACCTTCCGGCGACGCTGCGGGCACGGTGAAGCGCTCCAGCGGCGGCACCGGCAGGAAGCTGCCGTAGAGCGCCAGCGACAGGTCCCCGTGCTCCGCCACCACCGGGTGGTGCACGGTGACGAGCTTGGTGCCGTCCGGGAAGGTGCCCTCCACCTGCACCTCCGCGAGCATCTCCGGCACGCCGTCCATCACCTGCGCGCGCCCCAGGAACCGGCGCCCCAGGTCCATCAGCTCCGCCACGCTGCGGCCGTCACGGATGTACTCCAGCAACTGGGTGGCGATGAGCGCCACCGCCTCCGGGTAGTTGAGGCGCAGGCCTCGCGCCAGCCGCTTCTGGGCGACGACGCCCGCCTGGTGCAGGAGCAGCTTGTCCACGTCACGGGGGGACAGATGCATGAGGCCGACTCCCTCGGTTCTTCGGGGTGCGGGATGCGCCGACCCGTCAGACCCTAGCGCGACGCGTCAGCGTGGGCCAGGATGGGGGCCCCCGCTCTGTTCTCCCCCTTCCGGAGTCCCCCATGAAGAGCTTCAAGGCCGGCTTCCCCAAGACGCCCAAGGCGCCTCCCGCTCCGCCGAAGACGACGAACACGGTGGCCCAGCCGACCTTCTCGAAGCCGGGGACGACCGCCGCGAAGCCCGCGACGCCCACGGCCTCGCCCACCACCTCGCCGAACGTCTCCCGGCCGACGACTCCCACCGGGACGACGCCCCAGGGTGACGCGTTCAAGCCGACCGGCAGCCCGCAGGCCTCCTCGTCGTCTCGCCCGAACATCGACGCGCACTCGCTCCAGGGGCCGCAGCTTCCGTCGCCCAACCTCTCCGAGAGCGACATCGCGGACATGGCCCTGGGCCGCACGCCGGGCAAGGGCAAGGCCATGACGCCGCGCCCTGAAATCCAGAAGGTCGTCGAGCAGATGAAGCTGGAGAATCCGGGCGCGGAGGTGCTGCGCTACACGGACCAGGGCGGCCACCCGATGCTGAAGCAGCCGAACATGCCCGCCGGCACGGACGCGGGCGTGTGCAGCGCGATGACCTCCGAGTGGATCCGCACCGGCAAGGAGGCGGGCGGTGACCCGCTGAAGGGCTCGCAGGCGTTCGGCAAGCTGACGGACAACCACTTCGGCAAGCTCATCGACAAGCAGCACGCAGAGCACCTGCAGAGCGACGCCCTCACGAAGCTGAACGGCGCGCACCTGGATGACATCTCGAAGCTGGAGGGCAGCGTGAAGCAGCTCCAGGGCAAGAGCGCGCAGCGCAAGGAGATCAACGAGCTGCTCACGAACCCGAACCTGACGCCGGGAGAGCGCCAGGGGCTGACGGCGCAGCGCAACCAGCTGACCCAGGAGCTCAAGACGGGGATGGCCCAGCTCACCCAGGACAAGGACGCCATCGCCCAGAAGCAGCAGTCCATCTCCCATCTGGTGGATGACTTCCGCACGGGCCGCGGCGGCGGTCACCCGGGCGTGAAGGTGCAGGACTTCGAGCCCATCACCCCCGACACCTTCGCGCAGAAGCTGTACGACGGCACGAAGGAGAACGGCCACTACCGCATCGGCCTGCGCAAGTCGGGCGAGGCCGCGGAGGGCCACGTGCTGGGCCTGCACAAGACGGACGGCCCGAACCGCCTGCTGGACGCGAACACCGCCGAGTGGAAGACGAACAACCACAAGGACGCGGTCAACCTGACGGCGGATCACATCGACCAGCTGTACAAGAACTACAGCACGTTCGACATCACCCGCTATTAGTCACACCCGCCGGGCCCACGGATCATCTCCCAGCAGGCCCGGCAGGAAGGACAGCCAGTCACGCGTGGTGGCCAGCAGCGTCTCCAGCGACACGGCCGCCACGCGCAGCAGCAGTCCGTCCTCGCCCAGGGGGCTGGCGGAGACCACCTCCCGGGCACGCGGCTTCACCGGCAGGCCCGCCACACGCGCGGCCAGCGCATCCCGCGCGTCCTTCAACGCGGGCCCCACCAGCAGCACGGACGCCAGCGCGTCGAAGCGGCCCAGGCGCTCCGGCAGCGCGCCGTGCGCGGGGTCCAGCACCCAGCGCTCGTCCACCAACGCGCGCCCTCCCCGTGCGACGCGCAGGCGCGACGCGTAGTGCAGGAAGGCCCAGCGCTCACCCCGGGCGCTGCGGCCCGCCGTCACCACGTCCACGAGCACCAGCGACGCGCCCTGCGACAGCGTCACGTCCAATGACTGTGAATAGCGGGCGTCGGTGAAGCAGACGGTGGGGTCCGGCACCCACGCCAGCAGCGCGTCCCGGCCCACGCGCGCGACAAGGTCGCTGCGGCAACCGTTGGGTGAACGGTAGACCCGGTTCGCCCCCTGCGTGGCGAGCAGGGCAGAAGCGCCGTCCGCCACGTCCACCTCCAGCCGCAGGTGGTCCCCGTCCACCAGTCCGCCACCGAAGGAGCTGGTATAGGCCCACGCCGCATGGCCGTGGTTGCGCGGCGTGAGCAGCCGCAAGGGGCTGTGCGCCAGCGCGGTGCGCACCACGGTGCGGGGCCCCGAGCGCTCGAAGGCGAGCCGCGCGACGCCCGCGCGCTCCGGGCCGGGGAGAGCGAAAGTCACCCTTCCCTTCTAGCACGCGAGCCGCCCCGGAAGGCCGTGCACGGCGCCTGCGTAACGTTTCGCGCTACAGCCCCTGCCTCGCGACAGACGTGAGGCTCGCTGGCACGCAACCTGCTCTTGGGGCGGCCCGCCAAATCTGACATCGCATGTCAGAAATGGCGGAACCCCTCTTCCCAAGGGACTGCACCATGCACCGTCGTTCCCCCCGAGTCCTCGCTTCCTCCTGGCTCCGCGCCCTGACCCTCTCCTCGTTCGCCGTGGGTGGCCTCTTCGTGGCCGCGCCCGCCCACTCCGCTGAAACGAGCGAAGCCCCCGCCACCATCCTCGACGTGTCCATGCAGGACGGCGAGCTGACCGCGCGCATCCGCTGGGCCGCGGAGTCGAAGTCCCTGCCCTCCGAGGTGGAGGTCGTGTCCTATGACGGCACGGACAAGCTCACCGCGGGCGAGCGGCTTTCGCCGAAGCCCGGAGAGGAAGTGGAGGTGAAGCTGTACGGCGCGGTGCAGGAGCCGTGGGAGACGGGCTGGGCGCAGCAGCTCGTCGTGCGCGAGCCGAAGGGCCGGGAGCTGACCCGCCAGCCCTATGACGTCAGCCTGGACTGCGAGGACGAGAAGACCTGCGCGCTCAAGGCCACCCCGGGCGTCGCCGCCAGCCGCGAGGTCGTGCACGTCAGCGAGGCGCTGGAGCGCACCCTGGCCAGCATCGAGAAGGAGCTGGGCGGGAAGGAGTTCAACCTGGTGCACGAGGTGGCCCGGCGCGAGCCCTCGCTGTACGGCGAGGCCCTGAGCTACGCCCAGAGCCGGGTCGTGTACGGCCCCGCCGAGGGCTGCCGATGCACCTGGCAGGCGTCCTTCACACGCACCAACGGCCAGGGGACGACCACGAGCCTGGGCGCGGCGCACGACCTGTACGCGCGCCCCCTCAGCATGACCCGCCCCCAGAACGCCCGCCTGACCGCGCAGGGCACCAGCCGCGTCACCCTGACCTTGAGCTGCACGTCGCTGGCCTCGATCCTCTTCCAGAACGTGGGCATCAAGCAGTCCGGCGGTCTGGTGAAGCCCGTGCTCATGCCCCAGCCCGTCTACAGCACCTGCGCCGGGACGTGCAGCGGCCGGTTCAGCCACTTCGGGCGCATCACCGGCAGCGCGTGGGCCAACAGCACCTCCAGCCCCCTGCTCAACGCCACGTCCATGGAGCAGAGCAAGTACCACCTGGGCAATGGCCTGAGCCCGCTCCTGAACGAGACCCGCTACGCGCCCCTCAACAGCTCCTTCGACGTGGACGCCACCGTGAGCAACTCGATCAGCGGCTCCGGCTACGTCCAGACCTCCGCGGAGGCCTTCTACACCTACAACGGCAACTCCCTGATGTGGCAGCCGTGGGGCCGCGCGCGGGGTGGCTATGCCATCGCCGTCCAGGGAATCGCGGTGTGCCCGGGTGGAGGCCTGAACCCCATGGGCCGCGCCTGGGACATCGCCACCGGCGAGGACAATCAGAGCAGCCTGAGCGAAAGCGTCTGGAATTTCCTCGGCCTGTAGCCCGCCGCGCTACACCCGGCAGTGTTTCCGTAACGTGAAGGGACACATCCCCAGCGCAAGCAACGTTTTCGGAAACATCGTGGAAATCCACGCATTCCCTCCTAAACCGGCGTCAATGGCAGACATGACGCAATCCCTGGCACGGGACCTGCTCTGAGGGGAGATCGACCTCCGGCCCTTCGCGCCGGAGGTCGGACCCCCATTCGTCCGTAAGGGATTGCCCCATGCCCCAACACTCCTCGCGAGGCCTGTCCGGCCTCGTGCCGTCCTGGCTGCGCTCGCTGACCGTCTCCTCCTTCGCGCTCGGAGGCCTGCTGGTGGGCGCGCCGGCCCACGCCGCGGATCCGCAGGAGGTCCGCCCGAACATCGCCACCGTGCTCGACGTGGCGCTGGTGGATGGGGAGCTGACCGCGAGCATCCTGTGGACGGACCGGCAGGACGACCTGCCCCAGTTCTCGAAGCTCGTCTCCTATGACGGCAAGGACAGCGCGAACGCGGGCGTGAACGTGACGCCCAAGGCGGGCGAAATCTCCCAGGTGAAGCTCTTCGGCGCGCTGGACAAGCCCTGGGAGACGGGCTGGGCGCAGAAGCTGGTGCTGGAGGATCCGCAGGGCCAGCCGCTGGCCATCCAGCCCTATGACGTGAACCTGGACTGCGCGACCGACAAGGAGTGCAGCCTCACCGTGTCCAAGGGCGTCACGTCGGAGAAGGACGTCGTGCACGTGAGCAGCGAGTTGGACGCCGTCCTCACGCAGCTCGACGCGAAGTATGGCCAGGGCGAGTACGACCTGGTGAAGGAGGTCTCCAAGAACTTCCCGCACCTGCGCGGCGAGGCCATGGTCTACGTCCAGCAGTGGTACTGGTGGTACCCCATCTCCGGCCCCTGCACCTGCGGCTGGACGACCACGACGACGCGCACGCCCACCACCACCCAGTCCATCCTCGTCTCGGCCTCGGGCCGCAGCCTCTACGGCTGGAACGGGCCTGGCGCGAAGCACACGCTGAGCGCCAACGCCATCCCGACCGGCCCGCTTCTCAACCGGACGGTCACCGGCTCCAGCCAGCTGTCGCTGGGACTGCGGTGCTCGCGCCGGATCTACTTCTACTGGTGGGACTTCGTCATCTACCGGCCGGGCGGGTGGTTCCCGGTGCGCTTCCCCTTCCCTGTCAGCATTCCCTGCACCTCGCCGTGCCAGGCCCGCTTCGACCACACGGGGCGCGTCACGGGCCGGACGACCATCAGCGGCGTGGCCACCGCGCGGGAAGCGGGCACCTGGCGCGTGAACGGCGGCACGCCGTACATCAACCAGCTCATCACCGGGAACAACGCCTTCGACGCGGACGCCATCGCCGTCTCGTTCTCGAACACCAGCGCCTACAACACGGTCAGCACGACGGGCCAGGTGACGATTCCCTCCACGTCCAGCTTCGCGAGCGCCATCACCACCAACGGCTATGCCCAGGCCATCCACGGCCAGCTGACCTGCCCCCAGATTCCCGCGCTGGCGGGCAGGACCGTCTCGGATTACGGCACGACGCAGGGCACGTCCCACCAGCTCAGCCTGTACTGGTTCCTCCAGGACTTCGCGGCGGGCTTCTAGCCGCACGGCTTATCCGCGATGAATGACGACACCCCGGAGGCCGGCGCCGTGAAGGGGCCGGCGTCCGGGGTGCTTGTTTCTTTCCGCGCTGGAGGCGGCGGACGGCTAGTTGTCGGTCGCGTCCTCGATCTTGTCGCCGGCCTTCTCCGCGGCGTCGCCCGTGGCGTCGGCGGCGTCCTCGGCCGTGTCCTTCACCTTGTCGCCCGCCTGCTCCATGTCGTCCTTGGCGGACTCGCGGGTGTTGCGGTGGCAGCCCGTGCCCACGGACAGGGCGCTCAGCGTCAAGGCCAGCAGCGTCAGCTTCTTCATTCGGTGTGACTCCTTCGCTTGAGGGGGGGACTGGCAGTGTGCGACCCGCCTCTCCCCGTGCGCGCCGCAAGGTAGGCACTGTCCACCAACTGCCAAGGGGGCAGCCCCACGGGATGTCGACTCCGGGGCGTTCGGGCCCCACTGAAAGGCGTCGGAGCGCGCTGCTAGGGTGAGTGCTCACCAGGGGGCTCGAGTCCTTCGCCCCCGGAGGCTCACCCATCCATGTCGCATCCCCGGCCCTCACGGCCCACCCTGCTGCTCGTCCTGGCGTTGACGGTCCTCTGGGGCTGTCCCTCCGACGACCCGAAGCCCGTCGAGCAGCTCTTCTCCGACGTCCAGTTCGACCTCACCGTCCCGCCGGAGACGCCGGTCAACGCGGAGATCTTCCTCCAGGGCCCCACCGCCACGTTCGGCGGCACGGACGGGCGGGGCCTGGAGATGGTCTACCAGGGCGGCCGTCAGTTCAGCCTGAAGGCCCGGCTGCCCAAGGGCACCGCCTTCACCTACGCGGTGCGGATGACGGCGCCCACGCCCCAGGTGGAGCTGGACGCCCAGGGAGCACCGGAGGCGGACCACACCGTCACCGCCAGTGAGAACGAGGAGCGGGTCGCCCTCACGGTGGAGCGCTTCGGAGCGGAGGGGGGGCAGACAGGCGCGAGCACCGTGTTCATCGTCCAGGTCCCGGACATCACACCGGTCGGGGCCAAGGTGTGGCTGTCCGGAAACCAGCCGGAACTGGGGAACTGGAATGGCGCGGAAGTGGAGCTCTACCCGGCCGTGGACAACGCCTACGCCGGCACCGTCACCTTCGCGGCGGGCACGGGTTTGGAGTTCAAGGTGACGCGCGGCTCGTGGGAGACGGTGGAGAAGAGCGACACGGGCGCGGAGGTGGCCAACCACACCTTCACCACCGGCGGCGGCTTCGAGCGCGTGCCCGTGGTGGTGAAGGGCTGGGCGGACCTGACCACGCCCCCGCCGCCTCCGCCGCTCACCGGCGACGTGCGCTACCTGCGCAACGTCGTGCCCCAGGACGCCACGCTCAAGCCGCGCGACGTCATCATCTGGCTGCCGCCCGGCTATGAGGCGGACCCCACGCGCCGCTACCCGGTGCTCTACATGCACGACGGCCAGAACCTGATGGACGTCAGCACCGCGTTCGCAGGCGAGTGGAACGTGGACGAGACGGCGCAGGCGCTGGTGGAGTCCGGTGCGGTGGAGCCGCTCATCATCGTGGGCGTCTACAACACGAGCGACCGCATCGCGGAGTACACGCCCGTGCCCTTCCCGCCCGAGTACCCGAACGCGGGCCGCGCGGACGTGTACGGCCAGTTCCTCATCCAGGAGCTGAAGCCGCGCATCGACGCGGAGTTCCGCACGAAGCCGGAGGCGGAGTTCACGGGGCTCGCGGGCTCGTCGCTGGGCGGGCTCGTCTCCATGTCGCTGGGGCTCAAGCACCCGGACGTCTTCACCCGGCTGGGCGTGGTGTCGCCGTCGGTGTGGTGGGCGGACCGGGAGATTGTCTCGCAGGTGAACGCGCTCACCGCGAAGCCCGCGCTGCGCATCTGGGAGGACATCGGCACCAACGAGGGCTCCGGCGAAGAGGCGGAGACGGTGGCGGATGCGCTGGCGCTGCGCGACGCGCTGGTGGCCAAGGGCTGGGTGCTGGACGACGACCTCAAGTACACGGTGGTGGAGGGAGGCCAGCACAACGAGGCCGCGTGGAGCGCGCGCTTCGGTGACATCCTCCGCTTCCTGTATCCCGTGAAGCAGTGACGAAGCCGCCGCCCACCACCCCGGATGGACGCTACCTGGTGGTGGACGGGCGGCTGTGGCGCCGCAGCAATCCAGCGCTCGGGCCCCGGCAGCGAGAGCTGCTGGTGGCCGCGCTGATGCGGGCCCGAGCCGACGTGGGGCGCGCGAAGCGAACGAAGGACGCGGCCCTGGAGCGCAGGGCGCGGGACCGCGTACACCGCGCCAAGGTGGGCCTGGGAGAGCGGGGCGCGCCGTGGTGGACGGACGGCACGCCGGACCTCAACCGGCGCCTCGTGCGGAACACGCCGTACGCCACCTGGTTCCAGGACCTGCCCCAGGCCCCGTGATCGTGGCGGTCGACGTGGCCACGCGCATCAAGGCGTGTGACGAGAACGGGTTCCTCTGGACGCTCAACGTGCCCTCCGTGGCGGACACGCAGCCCGCGTAGCTGAACTGGGTGGTGGAGGGTGCCTTCGCCACGCTGCCGGAGCTGTCGTCCAACCAGCGTGTGCAGTTCACGCGGAAGCCGGACCTGACGTACGCCGACTTCGCGAGCCGCATTGCGTAGGCCTTCCCGGAGCTGGGCCAGGTGCTGCCGCAGGAGCTGGGCAACGGCACGGAAGTCCCGGTGGTGGCACACCTCTACGACGAACCGCTGGTGGCCGCGGGCGCGCACGACTTCCACAACCTCTACATCGTCTACTTCCCCGTGTCGCACCGCACCGCGGTGTTCTGGCTCATCCAGCACGAGTATTGAGCGGGGAGGCCCGGAGGATCCGTGATGGCAGCCCGGTATGTCCGCCACGCCAGTGCAGCCTCCATTACAGCGTGTCCGTAAGACAGGCTCGGGTCGCCTCGGCATTGAAGCAGACATGACCAGCCGGAAAGGAAACGCGTTCCCAGCAGACGCAGCCTGCGAGTTCCCAGCGAGGGCCTAAAAAGACGAATGGAGAAAGACTCTGCTGCTCAAGCACACGTCAGGCTATACCTGACGCCTTTCGCTTTCGACGCCCAGTGTCGGCCACAACATGCCTACGCTCGACTGCTGCGGTGGGCGGGAGAACCTGGAGCTTGCCAGCGGTCCTTCGCTCTCCTGAGTCCCAGACGAACCACGCATATTCAATGCTGTCAGTCCCCTTTCCGGTGAAGGAAGGGCGGTCAGGCAGCACGTAGACGTCCGGACAATACTCCCGCATGAACACATTCCGCTTGTTCGAAGCCAAGAAGTTGAGCCGCAGCAGCATCGCCACATGAGTGGACAACTCCAGGCAGTGCGCTACAAACTCCATCGCATCCAGATAGGGCGGATTGGTCACGACCACGTCGAACGGCCTTTTCGAATGGAGCGCCGCTCGCGGCTTGTAGCCCATGAAGTCGCCGATCTCGATCGAGTCAACCCCCGGGATCTTCCTGAGTAGGGGCTCGAACCGCCGCTGGATTTCCACCGCCGTCCACCGCACATCAGCTCGGGAAATGGTCGAAATGATCGCGCCCTCGCCCGCACAAGGCTCCAGCCAGTGCCCTCCCTTGAAGTGGACCGCCTCCATCAGACGTCGCACGGCCCACGCCGGGGTCGGGTATTCGTCGAAGCCGGTTCTCTCAGTCCCTCGATTCGTAGAACTCATGTGAGGGGCGCATCCCAGCACATCCCAGGTTGCTTCTTGCGCTTTTTCGAGAACGTGGCGGCGACGGCCTCAAGTTTCCTTCGCGGCCAAGTCACTGCAAAGAACATAGGGCGCGCCATTGGGTGGGACCCCCTGATCCTCTTCCTTTAGTGCGCGGCAGGGTTCACACCAACTGTGGATACCATCCGGAGCATTCGCAGTGATCCGGTGGACGGTCACGCCGAATTCATCCAACCTCCGAAAAGCATGTTCCTTCAAGGTGTTTCCGGAACAGTTCGGACAGGCCTTGTATTTACCAAGGGGGCTGCCAACGCCCTTCCGAAGAGTCTGATTGCAGTGCGCACACGCAAGACCAGCACCAGGGAGAGTCATGGCAAAGCCATAACACGAACCTTCGGCGTTCTAACAGCCTCTAACAAATGTCAGGACAGAGGCGCCGCAGGAGCATGACGCAGCAGCCAAGGACGAGGAATCCGAAGTGGACGTCGTCCCTGCGTTCATCGCGGACTCGAAGTCTGCGGAGCTGGTTCTTCCAAGCCAGCGTGCGCTCCACGACCCAGCGATAACGTCCAAGCCGCTCCTTGGACTCGACACCCGGGCGCGCAATGCGAGCGGCGATGCCACGTAGGCGGAGCCCACGTCGGTTCTTCCTGGAGGCGTAGGCCTTGTCGCCGTGGAGCTTCCCAGGCCGCAGGCGCCGCTGGCCCGAGGGCATCCGCACCGCGGGCACGGAGTCGACGAGCGGGAAGAGTTCGTGCGTGTCGTGGACGTTGGCGGCCGTCACGGACTCCGTGAGGGGCAGGCCGTTGGCCTCTACGAGAAGATGATGCTTGCTACCCGCCTTCGCTCTATCCGTCGGGCTTGGGCCCGTGAGGGCCCCCTTTTTGACGCCCGCACGGACGAGGAGTCGATGGCGGCGCGCGAGAAGTCCACCTTGCCACGCAGCCCCAGTTCATCCAGCAGCCGCTCCTGGAGCTTTTCCCACACGCCCGCGCGGGTCCATTCCTCCAGCCTGCGCCAGGCCGTCATGCCCGACAGGCCGAACTGCTTGCGAGGCAGCATCTCCCACGGGATACCGCTCCTCAACACGAAGACGATGGCCTCCAGCGCAGCCCGGTCGTCCGCACGAGGGCGACCCAGCTTCTTCTTCGGCCGAGGCGGAGGCAGCAGGGGCGCCACGCGCTGCCAGAATGCGTCGGGGACGAGTTCACGGACCATGTCCCTCAAGCTGAGGATGCCCCTTGCCAACGGCCAGCCCAGCCCTGACTTTCGTTAGGTGCTGTAAATCCTACTCAGATGTGCAGCCTCACAGACCAACCATCGACTCCGGGTCAAAACGGAACCGCGACGGAGGTCATGGCGGCCACCAAGCCCCCAACACCTCTCACCTTTCGGAACCGCCTCCCACTGCACAGAAGCTCAGGCGCACTGACCTACCTCGTTCACGTGAGTCCTGACACTCACTGCATTCGCAAATCCATCTACATTGGGGTTCAGGGGTGCCCGATATTGTTTAGAAGGCGCACCGCACGCGACAGTACGGCAGGTGCTTCGCGAGCAAGGCCTGGGAGAGCGGGCGCGCCGTGGTGGACGGACGGCACGCCGGACCTCAACCGGCGCCTCGTGCGGAACACGCCGTACGCCACCTGGTTCCAGGACCTGCCCCAGGCCCCGTGATCGTGGCGGTCGACGTGGCCACGCGCATCGAGGCGTGTGACGAGAACGGGTTCCTCTGGACCTTCCACGTGCCCTCGGTGGCGGGCACGCAGCCCACGCACTGTGTGGGCTTCACGGCTGCGCGGGACGCGGCACCAGCACGCTGGCCGTTACGGCTCTTCGGCCATGTCGTCGAGCTGTCCTTGTGCCGTCTCGCGGTAGAAGGGGACGACTTCGACGGCCAGCACGGCACGCATTTCCTGGCGCGCTCCCTCCCAGTCGCCCGCGTCCTGGAGGCGATGCATTCGGTAGAGCGCGTCCACGAGTCGGTTGGAGCCGTCCGTGATGCGGCGGGCGCACTCGCGGAGGAGCGCAAGGGCTCCGGCGTCGGTCTGGAGTGCTGTCGCGGCGTCGGGGATGGCTACTTCATCGGCGGTGTGGAGCAGGAGCGCGCCCACGTCGTCGGTTAGGGTGAGGAGTGCTCCCTCGCGCAGCACGCGCCGTGACAGTGCTCGTATCGAGTCCCAGTCGGGGCGGGTGGCCATCTAGCGTCTCCTCTTTGGGCCGCACATGGCCATCCGCACTCGTTCCAGGTTCGGATGCAGCGCTGCTTCCACTCGGGCAAGCGCGCGTCGTCCTTGTATTCCTAGACCTGGGCACCGTGCGAGCCAGAGGCTCCAGTGGCCGTCGCCAGGGGGCGGCTTTCGGAGGGCACGGTGCGCGGACCCTACCGGTCCGCGAGTCTGGACGGCGCGTCAGAAGGCGTACCGCACGCGGCAGTACGGCAGGTGCTTCGCGAGCAGGGCCTGGAACTCCGCCACGTGGCGCCCCTTGAAGCCGGTGCGGTAGCGCACGTTGACGCCGCCACCCTGGGACACCTTCGTCTCCTGGATTTCAGGCCGCCACAGCAGCTCCTCCGCCTTCGGGTGCCAGCCCAGGTTCACCTCGTGCAGGCCCGCGTTGTGCGTGAGGAAGATGATTTCACACGCGAGCTGCTGCTTCGCCCGCTCGCCGATGCCGGCGTCCACCTGCTGGAACAGCTCCACGTAGGCGTCCTGCCAGCCCTCGTGGAGGATGACGGGGGAGAAGTTGAGGTGCACCTCGTAGCCGGCGGCCACGAAGTCGTCGATGGCGGCGATGCGCTCCGCGATGGGGCTGGTGCGCACATCCAGCAGCTTCGCCGGCGCGTGCGGCATCAGGCTGAAGCGGATGCGCGTCCTGCCCTTCGGTTCGTAGGTGAGCAGCTCGCGGTTGACCAGCTTGGTGGCGAAGCTGGCCTTGGCGTTGGGCAGCATGGTGAACAGCCGCACCAGGTCCCGCACGTTGTCGCTGATGGCCGCGTCCGCCGCGCAGTCGCTGTTGCACCCGATGTCGTAGACCCACGCGTGCGGATCCACCGTGTTGGGCTCCAGCTTGGGCCCGCGCTTGTGCGCGTGCTTGCGGATGGCCTCCTGGATGCGGTCGATGTTCACGAACACCGTCACCGGGTTCGCGTAACCCTTGTTGCGCGGCACGTAGCAGTACGCGCACGCCATCACGCAGCCGTTCGCCGTGGAGGGCGCGATGAAGTCCGAGCTGCGGTCATTGGCGATGAAGGACAGCGTCTTCTTCACGCCCAGCACCAGGGTGCTACCCTTGATGCGGTTCCAGGCCTCCACGTTGCCTTCGTTGCCGAAGAGGCCAGGGATGTGCTGGTGCGAGGCCACCTCCACCCGCTCCGCGTCCGGATGGCGCGCGAGAATCTCCCGGCCGCGCGCGTGCTCCCGCACGGCGGGCTCCAGGTAGATGCGCGACACCTTCAGCAGCCGGTCGAGCGGGCTGGGGCCCGCCGGGACGGTGGCCGGGCGCGGGGCGGGCTCCGGGAGGAAGAGGTCCAGGTTCGTCACCCGGCGGATGTAACCGCGTTCCGTCTCCCATGCACCCGCGGTGGCCCACCCTGACGTCGGCGGGCCACCGGGTAGGGGCCTGCTGTCAGCGCTCGGACGGAACCGCGGGACCCGTGGAGGCGGGAGCCGGCGCGTCCAGCTGCTTCCACAGGGCCTCAGGCAGCGGGGGCCGCTTCTCCATCGCCGCCGCGACGCTCGCGGTGGGCGCGTAGACGCGGTGGTTGTTCACGCGGAAGTCGCTGTCAGTCACGACGGAGATGACCGCGACGCGGCCCAGGTCGTCGATGGGTGGCCCGTCCGCCCGGAACGCGACCCGGTCCACGAGCAGCACCTCCGCGGCACCCGGTGGCGTCACCCAGACGGAGTAGCGCTTCGCGAGCAGGTCCACGTTCATGCGGAAGTGGTACGTCTGGCCGCGCACGTACGGCACCCGGCGGATCCACGAGTAGCCCGCGCCGTTGCGCACCTGGAAGATGCCGTCCTCGCTCATGCGCAGCGCCATGTTCAGCCGGTTGAAGGCTGTCACCTCCGTGGAGCTGTCCGTCCAGCCCACCACGCCGCCGCCCAGGTTGTCCGCCAATGGGGTGAGGTCGAACTCCACGATGCGCGTCCCCGTGTTGGTGGTGCCCAGCAGGTGCTGGCTTCGCGGCAGGTCCAGCTTCGAGTACCAGGGGTAGTTCGGGCGCGGGTTGAAGCGCAGCAGCGCCTCGATGAAATAGTAGTCACCGTAGATGAGGCTGACGTTGATCTCCTGGCCCGCGGGGAAGTTGCCCACGCCATGCAGCAGGATGCCCGGGCTGTTGGTGCCCTGCGCCAGGTACGCGGGCGACGCCAGCGAGTCGAGCATGGCCAGCGCGGCGTTGCGGTAGGTCGTGCGCCGGGTGGCATCCGTCTCCAGGGTGCTCAGCTCCAGCAGGGCGGACGCGACGACGGCCGCGGCCGAGGAGTCCTTGGACTGGCTGGGCGCGTTGAAGTCCCAGTTGGGCACGCGGTCCGCGGGCAGGTTCGCCAGGTAGTAGTCCGTCACCCGGCGGGCCGCGGTGAGGAAGCGAGCGTCCTGCGTGTAGCGGTACACCATCGTGTAGCCGTAGATGAGCCACGCCTGCCCGCGCGCCCAGGTGGAGCTGGCGGAGTAGCCCTGGAAGGTGCCCCGCGAACGGATGGTGCCGTTGTTGTTGTAGTCCACGTAGTGGAACGAGCTGCCATTGGCGCGCACCGCGTCCTGGAGCGTCCGGAGCGCGTGGTTCACCGCCATGGTGCGCCAGATGGCGGGGCCGCCGTTCTGGGCGCCCCAGAGCAGCAGCTCGATGTCCATCATCGTGTCGGTGACGAGCGGGATGTTCCAGGCCGAGTTCCAATCACAACAATCGATGATGCCCACGGTGCTGTTGTAGCGCGTGGCCAGCGACGCGGCGGAGGTGAGCAGCACGTCGCGGTAATAGGGATTGCCGGTGAGCCGATAGGCGTTGCCGTAGCTGTTGTACATCTTGAAGCCCAGGTCGTGCGTCTCCGTGTTGGTCTTCTGGACCTCCAGGGGGCGCGTCCACATGTCCGCGCGGTCACGCCAGTAGGGCTCGTTGGCGACCTGGAACATGTACCACATGCTCCCGGGGAAGAAGCCCTGCGTCCACGCGATGCGGTCCGTGTTGGCCACCGTGGTCCACGTCCCGTTGGACAGGGATGCCTTGGGCGAGCGGTTCACGCTGGGCATCTCCAGGACCGTGTCCGCGAGCTGCGAGCGGGCGAACGTGAACACGCGCACCGCGTCCGCATCCGTGAAGGCATTCGCCACCGGCGCCACCAGCAGCGCCAGCATCCACCACAACTTCACTCCCGGCTTTGACAATCCCATACACCCTCCCCTGTCTGACCGGCGCGGAAGGTGCGGGTGTGCCACCCCGGGGCACAGGGGCCCCGGGGTCGATGGCCGGCCGCTCCCCCGGCCTCGCTGGAGGGATGGGATGTGCCCTATCCGACTCGGGGCGCGGCTCCCGTGAACACGGGCTGCGAGTAGCCCGCGGGCTTGTCCCCCACCGCGGCGTTGCCGTGCAGGTTCAGCTGGTAGGGATTGGAGAACATGCCGTGGGGGAACGGCACGGGCGGAGCGCTGGCCTCGTCCAGTTGGCGGCGCAGCTCGGCGGGGATGCGGAAGTCCAGCGCGGCGAGGTTTCCGTCCAGCTGCTTGGGATTCGTCGCGCCGATGATGACCGAGCCCACCCCGGGCTGCGTGGCCACCCAGTTCAGCGCCACCTGGGACATGTCCCGGCCCAGCTCCTTGGACACCTGCTCCAGCGTGGAGACGATGCGCCAGTTGCGTTCCGTGAACAGGCCCAGCTGGTGGCCGCCGATGGCTGAGTTGAGGCGGCCCTCGCCCTGGGCGCCGGCCTCGCTCGGCCGGTACTTGCCGGAGAGCAGCCCCGCGCCCAGCGGGCTCCAGGTGGTGATGCCCATGCCCAGCGTCTGGGCCAGCGGCGCGTATTCATGCTCCAGGCTGCGCTCCACCAGCGAGTACTGGAGCTGCAGGTTGATGAGCGGCGTGAGCGCGTGCGCCTCCGCCCACGTCTGCGCGCGCGCCGCGTACCAGGACGGCACGTCGGACAGGCCCGCGTAGCGGATCTTCCCCGCGCGCACCAGGTCATCGAACGTGCGGACCACCTCCTCCGCCGGGGTGAGGCGGTCCCAGGTGTGCAGCAGGTACAGGTCGATGTAGTCCGTGCGCAGCCGCTTGAGTGAAGCCTCCACCGCGCGCAGCATGTTCTTGCGGCTGTTGCCGCCCGCGTTCGGGTCTCCCGGGCGGGTGGCGTTGTACGTGTACTTGGTGGTGAGCACGACGCGGTCCCGGTCACCGCGCTCCTCCAGGAACTTCCCGATGAGCGACTCGCTGCTGCCGTGCGTGTAGAGGTCGGCGGTGTCCACGAAGTTGCCGCCCGCGTCCAGGTAGCGGTTGAACAACGTCCGGGACACGTCCTCCGTGGAGCCCCAGGGGCCGCCGTAGGTCCCCTCCTTCCCGAACGTCATCGTGCCCAGCGACAGCGGGCTGACGCGCAGCCCCGAACGGCCCAGCAGGTAGTAGCGATCCATCGACATGGTGTGACTCCCTTCCAGTGGCTTATTTGGACTGAACAATCCAGATACAGGCATGCGAAGACGGCGCGGGGGCCTCCCGCGACGGAAGAACAGCCGGGGTGCGTTACTGGGCCCGGAGGCCCGCCATCGCGAAGTCCACGACGTCGCGCAGGGCCTCGGGTGGGGTGCCGGCCTTGGCGCTCAGGCGCAGCCCGCCGATGGTGGCCAGGAGGAAGCTGGCGGCGACGCCCGGGTCCACCCTGGGATTGAGCTCCCCCTTGCGCTGGGCATCCTTCACCACGCGCTCCAGCGCGCCCTGGCCCAGGGCGCCTCCAGTCTTCAGCAGCGTGGCGACCTCCGCGTCCACGTGCGCGAGCTCCGCGGTGGCGTTCACGAAGAGGCAGCCCCGGGCGCGCACCTTCTGGGTGCCATTGGGGATGGAGAGGAGGTACTCGCGGATGGCGCCCAGGGGCGAGGGGTGGGAGCGCAGGCAGTCCACCAGGTTGGCGCTGTACTCCGCCTGGTAGGCGCGCAGGGCCTCCAGGTAGAGGCCGTGCTTGTCCCCGAAGGTGTCGTACATGCTCTGCCGGCCAATGCCCATGGCGCGCAGCAGGTCGTCCGTGGAGGTGGCCTCATAGCCCTGCTCCCAGAAGACCTGCATCGCCCGGCGCACCGCCTCGTCCCGGTCGAACTCTTTCGTGCGTGCCATGCCCCCTACGTAATGATTCTGGACTGAACTGTCAAAACAATCAGCCCTGCGCCTGGAAGCCGGGCGGGCGCTCGCCGGCGACACCGGAGGCCTTCTCCAGGGCGATGCCCACGCGGCCCAGGGTGCCCTCGTCGAAGAGCTGGCCGATGAGCGTCACGCCGTGGGGGACGCGGCGCGGGGTGGCGAAGGTGGGCATGGGGCGCTTGGGGTCCGGGGCCCAGTCGCTGCGGGCCTTGGACACCTCCACGAAGCCGGTGCGCAGCGTGAGGGACGGGTGGCCCGTGTGGTTGGTGATCGTGAGGGCTTCGTCCCGCAGCGAGGGCACGAGCAGCACGTCCACCTGCGACATGATGCGCGCCATCTCCTGCGCCACCTTGCGGCGCATCCGGTCCGCCTGGACGAAGTCCACCGCGGACAGGAAGCGGGACTGGCGGAAGAGGTTGGGCCACGCGTCGGGCGTCTGCATCTTCAGCGCGTCCACGCCATGGGTGAGCGTGAGTTCCTCGAAGGCGGCGGCGGACTCCGCGAAGAGGATGACGTTGAGGGCGGAGTACGGCCAGTCCGGGAACTGCACCTCCACCGGCGTCAGCCCCAGCCCCTTGAGCGTCTCCAGCGCCGCGCGGTCCACGTCCGTGGCGGGGCTCTCCTTCATCCACGCGGGCACGTAGCCCACGCGCAGGCCCTTCACGGGCGCGTTCGCGTCGAAGTCGAGCTTCGCGGTCACGCTCGCCACGTCGCCCGCGTCCGCGCCGTTGAGCGCCGCGAGCACCAGCAGCGAGTCCTCCACCCCTCGCGTCATGGGCCCCAGCTTGTCCAGCGACCAGCACAGCGTCATCGCGCCCGTGCGCGGCACGCGGCCGTAGGTGGGGCGCAGGCCGGTGATGCCGCAGCGCATGGACGGCGACACGATGCTGCCGCCCGTCTCGCTGCCCAGGGAGAAGCCCACGAGCCCCGCGGCCGTCGCCGCGCCCGGCCCCGCGCTGCTGCCTGAGCTCCCCTCTTCCAGCAGCCACGGGTTCTTCGTCTCGCCGCCGAACCAGATGTCGTTGAGCGCGAGCGCGCCCAGGCTGAGCTTCGCCACCAGCACGGCGCCCGCGCGGTGCAGCCGCTCCACTGCGGCTGCGTCCGTGGTGGGGACGCGGTCGCGGAACGGCTCCGCGCCGTAGGTGGTGCGGATGCCCGCGGTGTCCACCAGGTCCTTCGCTCCCCAGGGGATGCCGTGCAGCGGGCCCTTGTAGCGGCCCGCGGCGATGTCCTTGTCCGCCTGCCGGGCCTGCTGGAGCGCCAGCTCCTCCGTCAGCGTGATGACGCACTGGAGCGTGGGGTCATGGCGCTTCAGCCGGGCGAGATAGAGCTGCGTGAGGCGCTCCGACGTGATGGCGCGCGACTGCACCCAGCGCGACAGCTGCGTGAGCGGCGCGAAGGCGATGTCATCCTCCTTCGCGGGCAGCGGCACCTTCGCGTCGCGGCTGCGCACGAAGCGCTCCTTCGAGGGCGCGGTGGGCTTGAGCCCCGGCAGCGACGGGTTCCACTGCGAGGCGGGTGACAGCGTGGGCTCCAGCGCGAGCTTGCGCGGGCCGGTGCGGCGCTCGTGCAGCGGGGCCAGGGACACGCGCCAGTTGCCCGCGGCCTGGGTGCGCTCGGCGGGCGTGAGCTGCACCTGCATCAGCTTTTCGGCCTCCGCGAAGGTGGTGGGGCTCACCTCCGGCCCCACCGTGGGGCCCGCGCCGAAGGTGGGCGGCGCACCCGCGGGCGGAGCGGACGTGCCCGCATCCGGCGCCGCGGAGACGGCGGTGCTCGCGAGTCCAATCACGGTGTGGGTCAGGAACTGCCGACGCGAGCTGCTCATGGCGCAACCTCACGGATGAAGCGAAGGGGGCGCCAGTGTGCCACCGCCTACGAGCGGTGCACGTCGCGGAAGGCGAGCATGTCGCCCAGCCGCTGCTCCTTCGCGTCGTCGAAGCCGCACGAGGCGTCCCAGGTGGCGGGGTTCTCGTAGGTGCCGAACACCATGTCCCAGATGGGCAGGTCGCCGTAGTTGTTCTTGTGCTTGCCGTACTCGTGGTGGATGCGGTGCATCTCCGGCCGCTGGAAGAACCAGCCCACCCAGCGCGGGGTGCGGATGTTGGTGTGGTAGAAGTATTCGCCCAGCGCGCAGCAGGCCGTGTAGACGGCGCCCGCCGCCGGGCTCAACCCCAGCACCGTGTAGACGAGCAGTCCTCCAATGAGGCTGTTGGCCGTCATCTCCAGCGGGTGCTTGTAGAAGCTGGTGATGACCTCCAGCCGCTGCGGGCTGTGGTGGATTTGATGGAAGAAGCGCCAGAGTACGTCGCTCTCGTGCCGGGCGCGGTGCCACCAGTAGAAGACGAACGTGGCGATGAGGTAGGCCAGCACCCCGCCCACCACCGGGTTCACGTGCCGGGACAGGTGGAAGACCGAGTGCGCGGAGAACCACCGGTCCCAGGTGTAGCCGCCCAGCACCACCACGCCCACCTGCGCCAGGTTGATGAGCACCACCCGCAGGTGCCAGCCGCGCACGCGGGGCAGCTTCCACCCCAGGGACAGCTGTTCAATGAGGAAGCAGAGACCGGCGGCGGCGACGAGCCAGGGCAGCATGGAAATCCTTCCGTGACTTCGGGCTGCTCTTCATACGAATGAGGTCCCCGGGTATGTCTTTCGCCCCAACCGACATTGTCACCTGGGAGGAATGGGACGGGAGGAACGGGGGCTGGCATCCTCGCGGCCATGGCTCGGAACAGCACCCTGACGGCGCGGTTGGGTTACATCGACACGCAGGCCACCTTCGTGCAGGCGGCGCTGCTGGCGGCGCACGGGGCCGGGGCTCGCGCGGGCGGTTTCCGCGTGTCGGATGTGCGCTTCTACTTCCTGCTGTTCACCAACTGGGTCGAGCACGACGTCACCCGGCCCTCGCAGGACATCGACCTGACGCAGGTGCGGCGGACGCTGGAGCGGCTGGTGCGCGGAGGCCACGCGGAGGCGAGCACCAGCGCGCCCGTGAAGGGGCTGCCCCGGGGGCGCCGGTACGTGCTCACCGGAGAGGGATTGTGCTCGCTGGCGGAAGGGCTGGCCGGGCGGGAGCGCGCGCCGCTGGAGGAGGCACTGTTCGTGGTCTGCTTCGCGGCGAGCTATCGCGACGCGGTGCTGTCGCGCGTGGAGGGTCGGGCCCGGGCGCTGTCCCCGGCGGTGCGAAGGCGCGTGGAGCGGGCGTTGGATCCGCTGCGGCTGGTGAAGGAGGCGCAGCGCACGTCGGCGGCGGTGCTCGCGGACCTGGAGGAGCGGGTGGAGGCGGGCCTGCGGTACGAGGAGCAGTCCCGCAAGGCCATGGCCCGCGCGGAGCCCGTGGCGGATGTGGTGCGCGCGCTGGAGGCGGCGGGTTCGTACCAGCTGCACCGGGTGCGGCCCCTGGGCGAGGTGCTGCTCGCGCTGCCGGAGGACCTGCGCCAGTTCGAATTGACGGAAGGCATGGGCCTGCGCTCGCGGCTGCTCTTCGCGCCCCTGGCGGAGCGGGCGCGGGCGGAGCATGCGGTGCTGGCGCGGCTGGAGGCGCGGCTCACCCCCGGCAAGGCGCCGGGGTGAGCCACGGGGCAACGCCTAACGCAGCGCCCGGGTGAGGCGGGAGCCCAGGGCCAGCGCGAGGCCGTCCTCGACCAGGCCCGCGGCCACGTTCGGCACGCGCAGCCTCTGCGTCAGGAGGCGGCGGAAGCCGACGAAGAAGTAGCTGGAGGCGATGGCGGCCGCGGCGCCGACGAGGGCGAAGCCAATCCGAGCCCCCTTGCGCTTGCGTGACACCGCGGCGCCGGTGATGGCCCCGGAGAGGATGCGGCCCGTCAGGACGGGCAAGACGGTGCGCGCCGGCGTCTTGGGGGACTTGTCCCCCACCAGCTCCCCGAGCGCCAGGAGGCCCAGGCGCTGCGACACCTTCTTCGACGTGAGGCCCGGCAGGGCCCGCTTCAGCGCGCGAGTCGGCTTGCGCGACAGCTCGCGAGTAAGGAGCGCGGGCGCCGTCATGCTGCGCATCCCGGCGAGGACGCCGAAGCCCGCAGCCGTCCAGATTTCATTGTTCGTTCGCATGGATCCCACTCCCCGCTTGGGTGGTGAAAACTGGAGGGTGGGGGCGCGCCGCCCGTCCGGCCATGGACAGGCGAGCGAGCACTCAGGCGGACGGTGGCACGGACGGCTTGGGCACGCGCAACATCCAGCCCGCGAGCAGCGCGCCCAGCGCGGCCACCAGCGTTCCGCAGTTCTCATACACGTGCATGGGGAGCACCCCCACCATGAGGCCCAACACGCCGAGCCCCAGGAAACCGCGCCGGGCAAGGGTGCGCTCCCACGCCTTCGTCGCGAGGGCGGTGGAGAAGAAATAGAGGACCGCGGAGCCACCGACCTGAACCCAGGGCACCAGGGGCCGCACGGGCCGCCATGCCACCAGTTCCAGCCTGTCGAAGAAACCGTACGCGCCCCCTGGGAGTGCCAGGCCGGATTCTCCCGCCAGTTGATCAGCGGTGGCCCCGAACAGATGCATGTCATCCGCCAGCAAGAAGTAGACGGCTTGAACCAGCGTCGCCACGACCAGCACCGTGAGCATCCAGCCCCTGGGCGCGGGCGGCACGGACGGCTCGGTGTGCTCGCGGAGCGCCTCCAGGTGCTCCGGGGAGACCTCCAGCGGATGCGGATAGGACATGGCCAGCAGCGCCTGCGTCGCGGCGGTGCTGACGGGCGTGCCCTGTTCGTCCACCAGCTGCTTCACGCCCTCCTTCGCCAGCAGCGCGTGCAACACGGGCGCGAGCGTCGCCGGTTCCTCCGTCTGGGCCCACCGGGCGATGATGGCGTTGAGGTACCCGGCCTTCAGGGCACGCGAGGAGCCCGAGGCCCTCGCCGCCTCCTCGAACAGCGGCTCCAACTCGTTGAGGGACGGAGTGACGGGGGATGGCTGTAGCTGCGTGCTCATACCGCGAGTCTATGCCGCGCCGGGGCCCCCGCCTGAGCCTCATCCCTCCGTGTTGCGGAGGAAGTCCGCCACCTGGGCGAAGCGGTCATCCAGGAAGCTTCGCAGGCCGCCGGTGATGCCCCGCTTGTCCATGGCCTTCTGCATGCAGCGCAGCCACGCGTCCCGCATGGCCGTGTCCACGGGCAGGTGGCCGTGGCGCATGCGCAGCCGGGGATGGCCGTGCGTCGCGCTGTAGTGCTGCGGCCCGCCCAGCCAGCCCACCAGGAACATGCCGAAGCGCTGGCGCGTGCCCCGGTTCACCTTCCCTTGCGCGTCCAGCTCGTGGATGGCGGCGAGCGCGGGCTCCTCCGCGTCCATCACGTCGTAGAAGGCCTCCGCCAGCGCGTGGACGGGCGCCTCGCCGCCCATGCGGGTGAAGGGGGTGTCGTCCAGCGTGGGGACCCAGCCGTCCGACGGCGGGGGCTTCAATTCCATACTCATGGCTTCCTCATGCCGCCCAGCGCTTTGGCCGGCGCTGGAGGCTCTTCAATCCCAATCCTTCACAGAACGCCTTGAAGCGCGCTTCCGGCACGCCCTTCCACTCCAGGTCCGCGAGCGACGCCGTGCCCGGCAGCGGCGCGTCCTCCACCAGCGTGGCCAGCGTGCGGTACAGCCGCGCGTCCTCGCGGTGTGCCTTCAGCGTCGCCGCCAGCTTGTCCGCGCCCCGCACCTTCACCGTCCACTCCGCCGCGTCGTCCGGGATGGACTCCAGATGTCCATACGCCTGGAGCACCGCCGCCGCGCCCTTCGCCCCGAAGCCCGGCAGCCCCGGGATGCCGTCCGCGTCGTCGCCCATCAGCGCCAGCAGGTCCGGGACGCTCTCCGGCGCCACGCCCAGCTTCGCCTTCACCCCATCCGCGTCCACCACCTTCTGCTGCCGCCGGTCCACCTGCACCACGCGCTGGCCGCGCACGCACTGGCCCAGGTCCTTGTCCGGCGTGAGCAGCCGCACCTGCTCCACCTCACCCGCCCAACGCGCCGCCCCGGTGGCCAGCGCGTCGTCCGCCTCCTGGTCCTTCATGGACCAGACGCGCACGCCCAGCGCCGCCACGGCTTCCTCTACAAGGTCGAACTGCGCGCGCAGCTCCGGCGGCACGCCCTCGTCTCCCTTGTAACCAGCGAACAGCGCGTTGCGGAACGAGCGGATGGGATTGTCGAACGCGACCGCGACGTGCGTCACGGCCTCCTGCTCGTCGTGCAGGAGGGCGAGCAGGGAGTCCATCACACCGGCCGTGGCCTTCACGTCCCGTCCGTCCGGCGCGGTGGTGCCCGGCCGGGGTGAGAAGTGGGCCCGATACAGCTCATACGTGCCGTCCACGAGGTGCAGGCGCATGTTCCCCCTGTAGCGTCCCTCCCGCCGCACGGCCAGCAGCCCGTGCGTGCCGTGGCTTGTGCGCCTCGTTCCCTACACGACGCCTGTCAACCCCCTTGGCCAGCGTGCCTGGTGGGGACGGGTCGCCGATGCCGACTGGCGGGGCACCCCCCATTTTCCAAACCAACTCCCTCTGGGCCGCGCCGGAGCGTCCCAGCATTCCACCGGCATGAGGTGATCCATGCGCCCGAAGCTGTTCGCCGCCGCCCTGCTTTCCATCGCGGCCCTTGGCTGTGCAGGCAAGCAGGTGATTGCTACGTCCACCCATCAGCAGCGCGTGCAGGCGGAAGCCGCGCTCCGCTCGGCGGAGAACTCGCAGGCGCCGAACGTGCCCGAGGCCGCCCGGCATCTGCAGTTCGCGCGTCAGCAGATCGCCGACGGTGAGCGGCTGATTCAGGAGGGCGAGCAGGAGGCCGCGGAGCTGCGCTTCCGTCAGGCGGCCGCGGACGCGGACCTGGCGTCGGCGTTGGCCCGCGCGGTGCCCATGAAGAACGAAGCGAGGCGGGCTTCCGAGCAGGCCGAGTCCCTCCGCAGCCGTCAATGAGTCCCCTACCTCTAGCCTTGTGAGGAGCGAGTCATGCAGCGTTGGAAACTTGGATGGTTGGCGGTCGCGGGAGTCACGGCGCTCTCGGTGGGGTGTGCGCACGGTCCTCCGCCCAGCGAGCTGACCGCGGCGCGCCAGGCGTACCGCGACGTGTCCACGAGCCCCGAAGGCCGTGAGCGCCCCGCGGACGTGGCGGCGGCCCGGGCGGCCCTGCAGGAGGCGGAGAACGAGTACGCGGAGACCAAGGGCTCGGTGAAGACGCGCTCGCTGGCGTACGTGGCCCTGCGCAAGGCGGAGATCGCCTCGGCGCGCGGCGAGGCGGACCTGGCCGCGCAGCAGCGGGCCCAGGCGGAACAGTCCTTGCGTGAGCAGCAGGAAGCGCGCGCGCAGAACCTCACGCGCCAGCAGGAGGAGGAGCGCGCGAGGTACGAGGCCCAGCGTCAGCAGTATGAGCAGCAGCGTCAGCAGTTCGAAGCGCAGCGGCAGCAGTTGGATGCCCAGCGCCAGGCGGAGGCGGATCGCCTGCGTGCGGCGGATGCGCAGCAGCGCCAGCAGATGGAAGCGGAGATGCAGCGGCGCATGGAGCAGCAGCAGGCCGAGGCGCAGCGGCTGGCCGAGCTGAACCAGCAGCTCCAGCAGCGCACGCAGGAGTTGGAGCAGGAGCGGCAGGCGCGGCTCCAGGCGGAGCAGCGCGCGTCGCAGGCGCTGACGCGGCTTCAGGACGAGAACGTGAAGGTGCGTGAAGAGGCGCGCGGCACGGTGGTGACGTTGTCGGGCAGCGTGCTGTTCGCGACGAACGCGACGGAGCTGTTGCCCGCGGCGCGCGACCGGCTGTCGGAGGTGGCGACGGCGTTGAAGGAGTCGAAGAACCCGTTGCTCATCGAAGGCCACACGGACTCGCGAGGCACGGAGGACTACAACGACCAGCTGTCGGAGCGCCGAGCGGAGAGCGTGAAGAACTTCCTGGTGAACCAGGGCGTGCCCGCGGACCGCATCCAGATCCGGGGCATGGGTGAGAACCGGCCGGTGGCGTCGAACGGCACGGCGGAAGGCCGCGCGAACAACCGCCGCGTGGAGATCGTGGTGGAGCGCAACGTGGCCGGAGCGCAGCCGTCGCGAAGCGGCGGCGTGGGAGGCAGCGGAGCGCAGCAGCCGCCCCAGGGTGACCAGGACCAGGGCCAGAACACGGGCGGCAGCGGCACGGATGCGAAGCCGCACGGCGCGGGCGTCAACCACCAGAGCCCGCAGCCCGAGCAGGGCACGGGTGGCGGCGGGGCACAGCAGCAGGTGCCCCAGCAGCCCATGGACCACGGGCAGTAACGGTGTGAAGTAGAGGGTTGGACCTGGGGCTCGTCGCGGAGAGAACGCGGCGAGCCCATCCCTTTTGGTGGAATGATGCCCGGCCATGAGCTTCATCGAGGAACTGAAGGAGCATCTTCAGAACGTGCGCTCGGCGCAGGACGGCCAACCGGCTCCGCGTCTCTTCGTGCCTGAAGCTAAATGGGTGCGGGCGGAGTTCATCCGACTCGTCGAGCACTTCGAGAGAGAACCCGGGCAACTCTCCCCAGAACGCCTGATAGAGCTCCATCAAGAATGGTCTTCAGATGATCGTGTCGTGAGCTACGCCAGCAACCTCGCCATCCTTCTCCAGGAAGGCTTTCTGCACGGCGAGCCACGCAATGTCATCGAAGAGCATGTGCTGATCGGAATGATGCGTCGCATGGGGTTCAGCGTGCGGGCATTATCTCTGACCCGCCTGCTGGAAATCGACCGTCTGTCCACCAAGGCATGGCATCAAGTTCCTCGCGGCACGTCACGACTCAACGGCCCCGCGAAGTACGCCTTGGAGATTCGCGCTGTGCGCAAGCAGGGGGATCACCAGGAAGTGAGTCCCATTGGAGAAGTCTTCCTGGGCTTGAGCGGACGAGATGCCATCCAATGGCTTCTCCACGTCGAGGCCGCTCAATCCATAGGTCCCACCGATGACTGGCGATTGAGCAGGGAAACTGCCAAGCAACTTCTCCTGACCCCAGAGGACGTTCGCACCGAAAGCGGTTGGGATGAGTCTGCGCTCGCGCACTCCTGGGCGACCCTCCGGAGGCTTGGGGCGCTGGGCGTCCTGGAACTCGTCGAGGAGATGATGGACCCGGAGGGCCTTATCAGCGGCTACAGGCTCATGAACGAAGGCAAACGCCTCCTGGAAGCCCTGCTGGCCCCCAGCGAAACGCCATTCTCCGTCCTCGCAGCCACTCTTAGTCAGGACGAATCACTGACTGCATTGGAGAAGGAAGGCGGCGGTCATCCAGGTCTCGACACGGTTTTCAACTCCTCTGCTATCGCCACTGCCCGGCAAGCGCGGTTGGTCGTTCATGAAATTCGGAATGCGCTCATCCCCGCGCAGGTCGCCCTGGAATCACTCTACAACTCGGTGGTCGGCAGTCAGGTTGAAGCGGAGGTCGCGCGCTTCCGTCCCCGCATCGACCCTGGCATCGACCGCGCACTCAAGTTCGTCACGGACCTGCTCAAGACCTCTGAACTGGCTGCTCGCGCTCCCGAGGGTTTCGACGTCCTCCGAGTCCTCGCGGACGCGGTCGCCAGTCTCGCCACGCCGCTGCGTATCCAGCTTCACGTGGCTCCGGATCTCCCCTCTCTATCGGGGTACCGGGAGCGCTTCGTCCTCGCCGTCGTCAACCTGCTGCGCAACGCGGAGCAGGCCGGTGCGCATCAGGTGCTCATCGACTGCATCCTTGAGGACAACCAGCGGAACCTCCTCCTCACCGTGGACGATGACGGTCCCGGCGTCCGTCCCGAGGACCGCGAGCGCATCTTCCAGCGCGGTATCTCCCTCCGCCCTGGTGGCGCAGGAGAGGGCCTGGCCCTGGTCAAGGACATCGTCGCTGAACTGCGCGGCAAGGTCGCCTGCGTGGACAAACCCGATGGCGGTGCCCGTTTCCGGATGCGCCTGCCTGTGGCAGAGAGGACTCCACGATGACTTCTCCAGGCACCGTGCTGGTCGTCGACGACGAACGACCCTTCTTCGAGACCTACCAGGACATCCTCGTCCCCGAGGGCTACCGCGTTGAATGGGCCCCGGACCGGAAGACCGCCCAGGCCAGGCTCCAGGAATCCTCCTGGGACGTCGTCGTGCTCGACCAGCGCCTCCAGGGTTCCTCCGGCGGCGACTCCGGCATCGACCTCATCTCGGAGATCGTCCTCACGGGCGCCAAGGTCATCGTCGCGACCGCGTATGCCGACGCGAAGATGATTGAACGCGCCTTCAAGGACGGCGCCTACGACTACCTGGAGAAGGTCCCTACCCTCCCCATGATGTTGCGCATCAAGGTGCGCAATGCCTCCGAAGCCGTGCGGGAGCGCCGCCTCGCCTCGCTCACCCAAGCCCAGCGGGAGAAGGAGATCCAGGACCTGTGGGCCGACTGCCGGTCCGAAACCAACGGCAACCGCAAGGGCCGTTTGCTGGAAGAGCTCCTGGTCCTCTTGTTCAAGACCGTGCCGGGCCTGATGAACACCAGCACCAACCGGACCAGCGCGGACGAAGAGATCGACATCGTCATCCGCAACGAATCCCAGGATCCGTTCTGGGCCCGCGAGAGCAGCTCCTACATCCTCGTCGAGTGCAAGAACTGGTCGAAGCACGTCGGTCCGGGCGAGTTGGTCATCTTCCGCGACAAGCTCTGGAACCGAGGAGGACGCTGCCGCCTCGGCTTCTTCGTCGCGGCCGGAGGCTTCACCGAGGGCTTCCACACGCGCTCCGCCACCTTCCGGAAGGACGACCACCTGGTCGTCGCCATTGGCCCGACGGAGCTGGATGCCCTCGTGCGTTCCACGAACCGCAACGAGACCTTCAAGAAGCTCCACGAAGATGCCGTCATGAGCGGTAACGGCCCCGCCTGATTCACGCCCCTGTCGTCGCTAGCCTTGATGCAGAGATGAAGCCCGGCTCCGCCATGATCGACAAGTCGCCCGTCCTGCTCACCACCGAGCGCCTGCACCTGATGCTGCTGCCGCCCGACGCGGCGGAGCGGGTGCTGGCGTACCACGTGGCCAACAAGGACCACCTGGGCCCGGTGTCCCCGGCGCGCCCGGCGACGTTCTTCTCCGTGGCCTACTGGCGCACGCGGCTGGCCCAGGACCGCGAGGACTTCCGCCACGACGTGTCCCTGCGCGTCTTCATCCTCCCCAAGGGCCAACCCCTCGCGCTCGCGCCCGTCATCGGCAACGCCACGCTCGCCCACATCCGCCGGGGGCCGCTCCAGGCAGCGGACCTGGGCTATGGCCTGGATCATCGCCACGAGGGCAAGGGCCTGATGACCGAGGCCCTCCGCGCCTTCTGCGACTTCGCCTTCAGCGCCATGGGCCTGCACCGACTCCAGGCCAGCCACCTGCCAGAGAACCTGCGCAGCGCCGCCGTCCTCCGCCGCCTGGGCTTCATCCCCGAGGGCTACGCCCGCGACTACCTCCTCATCAACGGCCAGTGGCGCGACCAGGTACTCAATTCGCTCGTGGCCCCCGCCGAACCCGGCCTCCGCAGCGGCCCCTGAGCCTCCATCAATTTTGTCGATATTGGAGATATGAGGCTTTAAAAACCTCCTGTTCGAGCTTCAAGCGCCAATATCGACAAAATTGAATGAGCCCCGGGCCTACCCATTTCCGTGACGAGTTCTGGCGGAATCCGCCGCCGCTGCCTCGTGGCGTCAAGCTGGTGCAGCAGGAAGCAGTCGTGGTGCCCCGAGTGGGTCCTCGGGGGGCATCCCTCTATGACCTCGCGGAGGTCCAGCTCCCGGAGAGTCGTGTTCCCGTGTTGTTGGGGTATCGCGCTCCGCTGTTTCCGGCGGACGTGCTGAGCCAACGCGAAAAGCTGTCCGCCCTGCGCGAGCAGCTTCAACGCAGGGATGCGGATCCGCGCTCGCTACCCGCCTTCCGACTCCCGATGCTCGTCACGGACTCGGCCTCCGCCAGCGTCATCGACCTCTGCGAGCGCGAAGAGGTGGGCTTGATCGACATGCGCGGAACGTTCTTCCTGCGCACGGGCAGCACCTTCATCCGGGTGCAGGGACATCGGCCCCTGGAGCGAACGCCTCGCGAGCCCTTGTTCCATGGCAAGGGGTGCCGGCTCGTGCGCGTCCTGCTCCAGTCCTCCGACCGGCGCTGGACCATTCGTGCGCTCTCCGAGCAGACCCAGACGAGCTTACTCCTATGCGCACGGGGTCACGACGAGACTCCTCAAGGAAGGCTTCGTCGAAGGAGGCCGCAGCGCCGGCTTCCGGCTTCGGGATCCGGTGTCACTGCTTCGGGCATGGCTGATGAGCGACAAGCCGACAGCCTTCACCCGGGAAGGATTCAACGCTCCATCCACGACCCCGGAGTTGCTCAACAAGGCTCATGCGTTGCTGACCTCCCAGGGCATCCGCTCGACCTTCACACTGGCGAGCGCCCTACGCTCCGATGAACGGGCCGTCTCCGGAGTCCCCCACGGCATCTACCTTTCGGGATCCCTTGAACCCGCCGTCTCAGCCTTCGGACTGCGCCGGATGACCCCGCACAACTTCTTCGTGCTTCGCCCGGAGCCAGCCGCCGAAACCGACGCGGGCGGCATCTACCATGCACAGCGACTGCTACCGCACGGTCCAGCGGTCGCGCTGCCCCAGCTGGCCGTGGACTTCCACCAGAGTGGCGGCAGGGGAACCGAACAGGCGGAGGAGTTGGTGCGGCGCTTCGCACGAGCCCTCCCTCTTTCGGATGAGCCTTGATGACGGATGAAGAGCGCTTTGACGAAATCCTTGGTGAGTTGGGCGAGCTGATGCTCGACCTGGGGGACCTTTCCAGCCGCATCATGCTCATTGGCGGGCAGGTCCTCGCGTTGGAGTCCAGGCAGCGGGGAGGAACCGGGGTCATCTCCATCGAGACCGATACCGGCATCGTGGTCGAGCGAGGCTTCTCCTACGAGCCGGCTCTGTTGTTCGACGTGGATGGCTCGGACTTCATGGCCGAGCGCCTTCCGGAGGTCCTCCGCCATCGGGGCTATGCCAGGACCCGGCACTTCCGCTGGTCGAAGACCCTGCCCGGCGGGCAGATGGACCTGGACCTCTTCGCCCCCAAGGACGTCGACCCCTACGAACTGCCCACCGGAATGACGCCCTTGCCGGATGCACGGCTGGCACTCCGCCGCAGTCACGCCGTGGTCCTGGTCGCGGGAAGGCCTCTGCGGATCCTGCTGCCGGATGCCACGGGGTTCCTGACGATGAAGGAACGCGCCAAGCGTGAGCTGCGGCCTGACAAGACCAAGGACAGCTTCGACATGTTCGCCTACGTCAAGCTGGTAGGTCCCCAGTCCGTGCGCGCTTCCCTGCAGCAGGCGGGTGAAGAAGGGCGGGCGCTCCGAGACAGATTGCTCACACTCTTCTGGAACACGGAAGCGCCAGGCCCGCGCGATGTCATCCGCTATGCGGCGAGCCTCGATGCAGACGAGCAGGCCCTGCTGGCCCAGGCGGCGGTCGACCTGTTCGCGGAGCTCTGAACCTCGTCACCGGATCAACGCGCGGGCGCCCGCACCTTCGGCTTCGACTCGGTCCCCGCCGGTAGGTTCGCGTCGAACCAGTCCAGTGTCCTAAGCAGCCGGTCCTTCTGGTGCTCGGGCTTGCGCAGGCTGTGGCCCTCATCCGCGTAGATGACCAGCTGGGTCTTCACGCCCAGCGTCTTCAGCGCCTTGTGGAACTCGTAGCCCTGCGACGCGGGCACCTCCAGGTCCCTTTCACCGTGCAGCACCAGCGTGGGGGCCTTCACCTGCTTCACCCCGTTGATGGGCGAGGAGCGCGTGTACACCTCCGGCTCGTCGTACACCGATGCTCCGAAGTACGGCAGCATCCATGAGTCGATGTGGTTCGTGCCGTAGTAGCTCTGCCAGTTCGCGATGCCCGCGCCCGCCACCGCCGCCTGGAAGCGCTGCGTCCTCGTCACCGCCCACATCGTCAGGAAGCCGCCGTAGCTCCACCCCGTAATGCCCTGCCGAGCCGGATCCACCGGCGCTGACGCCAGCACCGCGTCCAGCCCCGCCAACACGTCGTTGAAGTCCCCGAAGCCGAAGTCGCGGCGGTTCGCCTGCACGAACGCCTCACCCTGGCCGTAGCTGCCTCGCGGGTTGGGCATGAACACCGCGTAGCCCCTCGCTACGAACAACGCCGTCTGCGGATTGAACCCCGCCAGCACTCCCGCTGCCGGCCCTCCGTGCACCACCGTCACCATGGGCGCCTTGCGCCCGGACGCGTCCGGCACCGGCAACACCAACCAGCCCTGCACGGCATGCCCGTCGCTCGTCCACGTCACGCTGCGCACGTCGCCCACCGTCACGCGCACGTCCGCGTTGAGGCGCGTCACCTGCTTCCACGCCCCCACCCGCCCCGTCCACAGCTCCGGCGCCTGGGTGATGGAGTCGCGCACCACCGCGCTCGTCACGCCGTCCTTCCCCAGCGACACCGTCACGTGCTCCGGACCCTTCCACAGCGTCGTCACGTCCCCACCGCGCGGCGCCACCGCCATCAGCGCGGCCTCGCCCTGCGCCTGCGCCACGAACACCAGCCGCTCCGCCGTGGGCCAGAAGAGGTCCGTGGCCGTCGCCTTCAGCCCCTCCGTCACGTTCCGCGCGGGCGGCACCTTCGCGGGCAGCTCCGCCTTCTCCCCGAACCGCACCTTCGCCGCCAGCCGCTCCGGTACCGACACCACGAGCACGTCCCCGCCCGTGTTGCCCTCGTCGCTCATCAGGCCTTCAATGAACGCAAGCTGCCGGCCATCCGGACCCCACGCGGGCTCCGCCACCTGCCACCTTGGGGTGTGCAGGAGCGACGTCTCTCCCGAGCCCGCCTCCACCGCGTACACCCGCGCGCTCCACCAGTTCGCATCCCCGGGGGGCTTCGAGGCCGTCACCGCCACCCGGGCGCCGTCCGGACTCCACGCGTACTCGTGGATGAACAGGGCCGCGGGCGACACCAGCCGCAGCCGCGCATCCTCCACCGTCACCACCGCGAAGCGCTTCACCGGCGGAGACGCCTGCACCACGCCCGTCTCCCTCGCCGCGGGCCCCCGGGGCCCCAGCGCGTCCTCCGCGCCCTCGATGACGAGCAGCCCCACGGACTTCCCGTCCGGCGACCACTTCGGCGCCGCCAGCACGCCCTTCACCGTGGTGAGCCGCCGCGCGGGCCCGCCCGCTCCCGACGCATCCGCCACGTAGAGCTGCTTCGCCCGGCCCTCGCCCGCCGTGGAGAGGAACGCGAGCTGACGGCCGTCCGGGCTCCACGACAGCGAACCCTCCGCGCACGGCGCGCCGTCCTTCGACGCGGTGACGCGCACCGGTGCCCGCTCCGGATGCGCCAGCTCCCGCACCTGGAGCCTCGCGGCCTCCGCGCTCCCCGGCACCGACTCCACCCAGGCCACCCGCGTGCCGTCCGGAGACAGCGATACCTCGCGGATGCGCACCAGGCGCTGGAGCGCGTCGTACGTCGCGCTGGCCTCCACCCGCACGGGCGCGGGCGAGGGCGCGGGCACCGCTCCGGACGCCAGCGCGCCCCACACCCAACACCCCACCGCCACAGCCAGGCTTGCCGCTCGCATCCGCCGCCTCCCGAAAAGGCGGAGTCTAGCGGACCTAACGCTCAGTGCAGCTGCGTGGGCAACATGGGCAGCCCGTGGAAGAAGCGCCGCCCGCTCTCGAAGCGGTGGTGGAACGTCACGCGCTGGTCCAGGTACAGCCGCGACATCTCCTCCTCGCCGTACGCGCGGAAGAACGCGGCGCGCGCCTCGTCACAGGCCCGCTCGTACTCCACGCACAGCGCCTCCCACTCCTCCGGTGGAAGTTCCCCCTCCGGCCAGCCCTCGCCGGTGAGGCCGTAGTCGCGCTCCATCGCGTCCAGCTCACGGGCGCGCATCCGCACGCGCGGATCCTCCGCGATGGCCTCGTCCGCCATCGCCGTGAGGATGTGCGCCACCAGGAAGAAGCCCGCGTCCGGCGGCACCGCGCCCGCGTCCCGCGCGCTCCGGAACGTCACCAACAGCTGCGCGTCCATTTCCTCACCGCCCAGCTCCGCCAGCTTCGCCGCCAGCCCACGCCACCGGGCCTCGGTCTCCAGGGCCTCCCGCCGCACCCCTTCCAGCTCCTGCTCACCCATCTTTTTCATGGTGTCCTCTCCCGGCCCGCGAAAGTCCCTTCCCACGAAGGTTCCCATCTCCGTCTGACGCTCGGGCCCGGCAAACCGTGCTGTCCCCTTTTTCCAAGACGTCCCGGCGCGTCAGGTGCAGGACGCCCGAGCGCGGCGCCGTCGCGTGGCGGACGCGCAACCGTGCTCGGGGGGACGGACGGCCTGGCGGCCAGACCGGCCATTTCGGGGCTGCCGGGGTGACGAACCACGCGGCCGGTGATTGCGTCCGGCAGCGCCCCTTCGCGAACGCCGGGTGTCACCCGCAGGACGCTTGGGCGAGGCCCGGCCCCGGCGCGTGCACTTGGAGGCGGACAGTGGTTGCCGCCGGGCGCGGGATGACGCATCCGCAGGACATGGGGCCCGAAGCCGGTGGCCCGCCCTGGGGAGCCCCACCGGTGTCCGAGCCCGTCGTCCCTCCGCAGACGAAGTCCCAGGTGTCGCCCCGCACGGTGTTCACCGTGTGCTTCGCGGTGCTGGGTGTGATGGCCCTGGTGGTGCTCATCGCCAAGACGCGCGTGGCGCTCACGCTCACCGGCATGGCGGCGCTCATCGCGCTGTCGCTGGAGCACGGCGTGTCGCGGCTGGAGAAGCGCGGCTTCAAGCGGTGGCTGGCCATTGCCGTGGTGCTGTTCGGGCTGTTCGTGGCCATCGTCGCGCTGGGCCTGCTGGTGATTCCGGACCTGGTGGAGCAGGTGGACGCGCTGGTGACGCAGTGGCCGCAGCTGTGGAAGCAGGTGCGCGGCACCGGCATCCTGCGCGCGCTCAACCAGCGGCTGCACAGCCTGGGCTGGAACGAACGGCTGGAGGAGGCCACGCCCGCGCTCGCCGGTCCACTGCCCGAGCTCCTGATGAGCGCCATTGGCGGCGTGGTGGGCCTGCTGGGCGGCGTCATCACCGTCTTCTTCCTGGTGGTGTTCATGCTGGTGTTCGGCGGCGGCGTGCTCAAGCGCCTGCTGGACCTGGCCCGCCCCGACCACCGCCTGCGCTACGTGCGCGTGCTGCGCAACGTGTACACCGCGACGGGCGGCTACCTGTCCGGCATCACCCTCATCTGCGCCATCAACGCCACGCTCACCACCACCATGCTGGCGGTGCTGGGCATGCCCTTCTACCTGCCCCTGGGCGTGGCCAGCGGCTTCTCCAGCCTGGTGCCCTACGCGGGCCCCATCATCGCGGGCGGCATCATCACGCTGCTCACGCTGGCCACCGGCGGCCTGTGGAAGGCGCTGGCGGTGTTCATCTACTTCCTCCTCTACGGCCAGCTGGAGGGCAACGTGATGGCGCCGCTCGTGTTCAAGCGCACCGTGCACGTCAACCCGCTCGTCACCCTGCTCGCCGTCCTCTTCTGCGTGGAGCTGGCGGGCATCGTGGGCGCGGTGGTGGCCGTGCCCGTGGCGGCCACCGTGCAGATCATCGTCCGGGAGGTCCTCCTCTTCCGCCAGGAGCGCCGCGCAGCGGCCGTGCTCCCAGAGCCCTGACGGGCCCGAGCCCCGATGACCGACTCGCCGCTCCAGCTCCTGTTGACGCACGGCTCGGGCCCCCTGCTCTTCGCCGTGCTCGTGGCGGGAGGGGTGGGGCTGCCGTTCCCGGAGGACCTGGTGCAGCTGGCGGCGGGCGTGCTCTCGCACCGGGGCGCGATGCCGCTGCCCCTGGCCATCGCGCTGTGCTTCACGGGCGTGCTGTGCGGCGACACCGTGCTCTTCTTCACGGCGCGCCGGTTGGGGCAGGCGCTCTACACGCACCGGCGCACCCGCCGCCTGTTCCCTCCCGAGCGCCGCGAGCGCCTCCAGGCGCTGTACGCGAAGCATGGCTCGCGCGTCGTCTTCGCGGGCCGGTTCATGTCCGTGCTGCGCGTGCCGGTGTTCGCCATGGCCGCCGCGGAGGGCATGCCCTTTCGCCGCTTCCTGCTCTGGGACGGGCTGGCGCTGTGCGTGAGCTCGCCCCTGGTGGTGACGCTGGGCTACCTGGGCTCCGCGAGCGTGGACCGCGTGGTGAAGGGCGTGGGCCGCGTGGAGAACTTCGTCGCGCTGGCTGGCGTGGCGGCGCTGCTCGCCGTGCTCGCCATGCGGCATGCCCGCGAGAAACGACAGCCCCGCCCATCCGCTTGAAATCCGTGAGCGGCGGTCCCTGTTACCCCACCCGGGGCCGACGCAAGCAAGCTCACACTTGCTCTTGATGCCCCGGCACGCGCCGAGCGAATCCGCTATCAACCTGACGGTTTCCCTGGACGAACATCCGAGGCCTCATGACTCCCCCCAGTCCCTCCCAGGCCGCTTTCACGGTGGTGTCGTCAACGGAAGGGGGAATGGACTGGCTGTCCGGCGGCGGGGAGATGGGCCGGTTGATCCGCTCCATGGACTGGTCGAAGACGCCGCTCGGGCCGGTGGAGACCTGGCCGCAGAGCCTGCGCACGACGGTCAGCCTGTGCCTGTCCTCCACCTTCCCCATCCTCATCGCGTGGGGACCGGAGCGCGTGCAGCTCTACAACGACAGCTACCGGCCCATCTGCGGCGCGAAGCACCCGGAGTCCATGGGGCAGCCCTTCCGCGACTGCTGGGCCACGGCGCTGCCGGTGGTGGGCGGCGTGTTCGAGAAGGCGGGCACGGGCATTGGCTCGTACATCGAGAACCAGCGCATGTTCCTGGACCGGTACGGCTACCTGGAGGAGGCCTTCATGACCTTCTCCTTCAGCCCCATCCGCGACGAGTCCGGGGGCGTGGGCGGCCTCTTCCACCCCATCACGGAGGTGACGGAGAAGATGCTCAGCGCGCGGCGCACGCAGACGCTGCGCGAGCTGTCCGCCCTGCTGGGCAAGGTGAAGACGTTGGAGGACATTGGCGCCGCGCTGCCGCAGTCGCAGCCGGACGCCGCGCTCGACGTGCCCTTCCTCCTCTTCTACCGCCGCGACGAAGCGGCTCCCCGCGTCCAGTGGGTGGGCGGCATGGGCCTGCCCCCCGGCACCGCGTGGAGCCCGGTGGAGGCGGGACTGGACGGGCCGTGGCCCTTCGCCACCGCGGGCGCGGATCCGGCGGGCTCGGTGGACGTGCCTCGCGCGCCGCTGGACTCGGACACGGTGCTGGGGCCTTACGAGGAGCCGCCGACACAAGCGCGCGTGCTGCCCATCCAACCGGCCGGCATGGCGGAGCCCTTCGGCTACCTGGTGGCCGGCGTGAGCCCCCGCCGCGCGATGGATGACGCCTACCGCAACTTCTACGAGCAGCTCCAGGCCACGGTCACCAACGCCGTCACCAGCGTGCGCGCCTACGAGGCGGAGGCGCAGCGCGCGGAGGCGCTGGCGGCCATCGACCGGGCGAAGACGGCGTTCTTCTCCAACGTGTCGCACGAGTTCCGCACGCCGCTCACGCTCATCCTGGGCCCGCTGGAGGAGTCGCTCGCGGACACGTCCGCTCCCCTGCCGCCATCGCAGCGCGCGCGCCAGGAGCTCACCCACCGCAACGCGCTGCGCCTGTTGAAGCTGGTCAACTCGCTGCTGGACTTCTCGCGCATCGAGGCGGGCCGGGTGAAGGCGAGCTTCCACCCCACGGACCTGGCGCGGCTCACCGAGGACCTGGCCAGCGTCTTCCGCTCCGCCATGGAGAAGGCGGGGCTCCAGTACACCGTGGACGCGCAGGACGTGGGCGAGCCCGTCTACGTGGACCGCGACATGTGGGAGAAGGTTGTCCTCAACCTGCTCTCCAACGCGTTCAAGTTCACGCTCCACGGCGGCGTCACCGTGCGGCTTCAGCGCGAGGGGACGCGGGTGCGGCTCACCGTGCGGGACACCGGCACCGGCATCCCGGAGGCGGAGCTGCCGCGCGTGTTCGAGCGCTTCCACCGCGTGGAGTCCTCGCGCGGGCGCACGCATGAAGGCACCGGCATTGGCCTGGCGCTCATCCAGGAGCTGGTGAAGCTGCACGGCGGCACGTTGAGCGTCCACAGCGTGGAGGGCGAGGGCAGCACCTTCTGCGTGGAGCTGCCGCTGGGCCGCGCGCACCTGCCCGCCGAACAGGTCCAGGAGGACGAAGGGACTCCGCACGCGGGCAAGCTGGGGTCCGCCTTCAGCGAGGAGGCGCTGCGCTGGCTGCCGGATGCACCGGAGTCCCTCCCGCCGCCGGGGGCCGAGCAGGAGCCGATGCGGGCTTCCATCGAAACCACCCTGGTGGGAAACACGGGCGCGGGGTTCGCGCTGTCCACGAGGCGTGGGCGCATCCTCGTCGCGGACGACAACGCGGACATGCGCGGGTACGTGAGCGGCCTGCTGTCGGCCCACTGGGACGTGCGCGCGGTGGCGGACGGCGAGGCGGCCTTCGAGGCGGCGCTCGAAACGAAGCCGGACCTCATCCTCAGCGACGTGATGATGCCCCGGCTGGACGGCTTCGGGCTGCTCCACCAGCTGCGCGGCGACGTGCGCACGCGCGGCATCCCCTTCATCATGCTGTCGGCGCGCGCGGGCGAGGAGGCCCGCATCGAGGGGCTCCAGGCCGGCGCGGACGACTACCTGGTGAAGCCCTTCTCCGCGCGCGAGCTGCTGGCGCGCGTGGACAGCCAGCTCCAGCTGGGGCGGGCCCGGCAGCAGCTGTCCGACTTCTTCATGCAGGCCCCCGCGGCCATGTGCGTGATGTCAGGCCCGGACCTCGTCTTCACGGTCATCAACCCCATGTTCGCGAACCTGATGGGCCGGGACATGCTGGGCCGGCCCGCGCGCGACGCGCAGCCTGAAGGGGGCCACGGCGTGCTGCTCCAGCACCTGGAGCGCGTCTACCGCACCGGCGAGCCCTTCGTGGGCCGCGAGGTGCCGGTGCGCCAGCCGGACGGCCAGGGCGGCCTCAGGGAGCTGCTGCTGGACGTGGACATCCACGCCCAGCGCGAAGGCGGGGGCCGCATCCAGGGCCTGCTCGTCGCCGTGCAGGAGGTCAGCGAGCGCACCCGCGCGCGCCAGCAACTGGAGGCCCTCACGCACGACCTCCAGCACGCGCTGGCGGCGCGCGACAGCTTCCTGGGCGTGGCGTCCCACGAGCTGAAGACGCCCGTCACCGCGCTGCTCCTGCACCTGGAGATGACGCGCCGGCGCCTGTCTCCCAAGCGCGGCGATCCTCCCTCCCCGGAGAAGCTCACGTTGGCGATGGACTCCGCGCTGCGGCAGGTGGAGCGGATGTCGCGGCTGGTGGACGAGCTGCTGGACGTCTCACGCATCCGCGCGGGCAAGCTGGAGTTCCACATGGAGGAGAGCGACCCGATGGAGCTGGTCCACGAGGTCCTCGACACCTTCCGCGAACAGATGGAGCAGGCCGGCTGCATCCCGCAGCTGCGGGCGGAGCTGAACCTGCGCGTGTGGTGGGACCGCTCGCGCATGCTTCAAGTGATGACGAACCTGGTGTCCAACGCCATCAAGTACGCGCCGGGCACGGCGCTCGGCATCGGGCTCAGGAAGCACGGCGACCGGCTCATCCTCTACGTGTCGGACGGCGGCCCGGGCGTCCCGCCCGAGCACCAGGACCGCGTCTTCGAGCGCTTCGAGCGCGGCGGCCCGCCCCGCTCCGTGCACGGCCTGGGGCTGGGCCTCTTCATCGCCAGGGAGATCGTCGAGGGCCACCACGGCAAGCTGGTCCTGCGCAGCGCCCCCGGCCAGGGCGCCGCCTTCATCATCGACCTGCCGCTGCCTCCGCGGGTCCAGGCCTGAGCTGAGCGCCTTCAGTGCGCGACGCTCGGGGGGTTCACCGGGCCGGGCTGGATGTTCTGGTTCACGTGGAAGAGGTTCTCCGGGTCGTACGCCCGCTTCACCGCCACCAGCCGCGGGTAGTTGTCCCCGTAGGTGGCCTGCACGCGCTCCTGGCCCTCCTCCATCATGAAGTTCACGTACGCGCCGCCCGCCGAGTACGGGTGCAGCGCGTTCCAGTACTCCTTCGCCCAGGTGGAGATGTCCGCCGCCCGCTCCGGTGACGGATCCACCCCGACGATGACCTCCGACCAGCGCGCGTCGCGGAAGCGGAAGGCCGTGTCATGCGGGCCCACCCGGTGCACCGCCCCGTCGATGGGGTACAGGTGCATGGTGGACTGCATGGACGGCAGGCGCTCCGCGAAGGACACGTGGCGCTCGATGGCCGCGTCCGGAATCTCGCGCACGAAGTCCGCGCGCCAGTACCACTGGTGCCCCGGCGGATAGAGCGCGTCGAAGGCGGTCTGGAGCATGGGGAACGGCATGGGCATCACGCCGTGCAGCGCGGGCTTGAGCGCCAGCACGGGCTTGAACAGCTCGTCCGCGCGCGCGGGGTCGCCCGTGTAGCACCACACCACGCCGCACATCTTCTGGAGGTGGAGCTCCTCCGGGAAGGGCGGCGCGGGAGGCACGGTGATGAAGGCGAAGAAGCCGTTGAGCTCTTCCGGCGCGGCCGGGAGGAACTCGCGGTACCAGGCCATCACCTCCGCCGCGCGGTCCAGGGGCCAGAGCGTGGGGCCACCGATGACGGTGTCCACGGGGTTGGCGCGGAAGAGGAACGACGTCACCACGCCGAAGTTGCCGCCCCCGCCGCGCACCGCCCAGAACAGGTCCCGGTGATTGTCCTCGTTCGCGGTGACGAAGCGGCCGTCCGCGAGCACCATGTCCACGGAGATCAGGTTGTCGATGGTGAGCCCGAAGCGGCGCGTGAGGTGCCCCAGGCCGCCGCCCAGCGTGAGCCCGCCCACGCCCGTGGTGGAGATGATGCCGGAGGGCACCGCGAGCCCGAACGCATGGGTGGCGTGGTCCACGTCTCCCCAGACGGCACCGCCCGCGACGCGCACCGTGCGGGCGTCGGGGTCCACGCGCACGCCACGCATGCGCGACAGGTCGATGACCAGTCCGTCATCCACCAACCCCAGACCTCCGCCGTTGTGGCCGCCGCCGCGCACGGCCAGGGGAAGCTTGCGCTCGCGGGCCAGGGCCACCGTGGCGATGACGTCCGCCACGTCCGCGCACCGGGCCACCATGGCCGGGCGCTTGTGGATCATCGCGTTGTACAGCTGGCACGCCTCCGCGTAGTCGGCGTCGCCCGGCTGGATGAGCGCGCCGCGCAGCTGCGCCCGGAACAGCTCCACGCTGTCCGGCGTCAGCCCGGCGGGCAGGCCGGGGCCTGTCTGCGGACGGTGGGTTTCGAGTGTCACGGCGGTTCCCTCCTCCAAGAGACGGCACCGGCACGGCGCCTGACTCAACGGATGCGCACGGTGACGGCCTCGCAGGACCGGAAGGCAGGAGGGGGCCTCCTGGCACGCGCCGGTGGGCGGGAGCGGACGCAGCGCTCCGCCACTCCGCCACCCTCGCGGCCACGCGCTCCCGCAGGAGGATGGGCACGCCCACGCGGCGGGCAGCCCCCGCCCGGGCTCGCTCCGGAGGGGGACGGCTCAGCCCGCCGCCACCTCGCGCAGGCTGTCCTCCACGCCCTGGAGCAGCAGGTCCAGGTCCGCGTCCGGGATGTTGAGCGCGGGCGCGATGTAGACGGTGTTGCCCATGGGGCGCAGGTACAGGCCACGGCGGCGAGCGGCCTCGTAGACGCGCCAGCCGCTGTCCGCGAAGTAGCCTCCGCCGCCCAGGTCCACCGCGCCCACCATGCCCACCGCGCGCGGGCGCACGAGCCCGGGGAGGGTGGCGGCCATGCGCTCGAAGGCGGCCTTCACGCGCGGCGCCTTGCGCTGGACCTGCCCCAGCACGTCCTCGTCGCGGTACACGGCCAGCACCTCGCGCGCCACGCACGCGCCCAGCGGGTTGCCGCAGTAGGAGTGCCCGTAATACAGCGCCCGGTCCTTCGCCCCCAGGAAGCCCTGGAAGATGCGCTCCGACGCGAGCGTGGCGGCGAAGGGCAGCAGGCCCCCGCTGAGCGCCTTGGCCAGGCACAAGAGGTCCGGCACCACGCCGGCCAGGTCCACCGCGAAGCGCGCGCCGGTGCGGCCCATGCCGGTGAAGACCTCATCGGCGATGAGGAAGGTGTCCACCGCGCGGGTGGCCTCACGCACCTCGCGCACGAAGTCCGGCGACGACATCCACATGCCCGCCGCGCCCTGGATGACGGGCTCCAGGATGACGCCGGCGATGCCGTCCGGATCCGCCGCGAGCGCGGCCTTCACCTCGGCCAGTGCGCGCGCGTGGCCGTCGGGTTCCGCGGGGGACGGCACGTGCACCACGTCGAAGAGGAGCGGGCCGAACACGTCGCGGAACTCGTGCACGCCGCCCACGCTGGTGGAGCCAATCGTCTCGCCGTGGAAGGCGCCGGTCAGGGTGATGAAGCGGGTGCGGCGGGGGCGGCCGTTCTGCGCCCAGTACTGCGCGGCCATCTTGATGGCCACCTCCACCGCGGTGCTGCCGTTGTCCGAATAGAAGACGCGCGACAGCTTCTGCTCCGAGGGCACGTCCGGCCGGTCCGCGCCCGGGGCCAGCGCGGTCAGCTCCGCGCCCAGCCGGGCCGCGGGGCCGTGGGTGATGCCCGCGAGCGAGACGTGGGCCAGGCTGCCCAGTTGCTCGGTGAGTGCGTGCACGAGGCGCGGGTGGCGGTGTCCCAGGGTGGACACCCACCACGAGCCGTTGGCGTCCAGGTAGCGCCGTCCGTCCGCGTCATGGAGCCAGACGCCCTCCGCGCGGACGATGACCAGGGGGTCCGTCTTGGCGATGTACTGCTCCATGGCGGTGTAGGGGTGCCAGACGTGCTGCTTGTCCAGTCCGACGAGGGTTGCCCGATCCACGGTGGAGGCTCCTGGGCGCGAAGGGGAGTGAAGCCCGGGGTGACGCGCCGCGTGCCCTTCTGCCCTCCCCGGGGACGGCCCGCAACGTCGCGGTGCGACACGAGGGACGGGGACGAATGGGTGGCCGCACCGGGCCTTATCCACCAGCGGACAGGCGGCGGAATGGGACGCTCAGTGGCGTGCGTCCGGGACGGGACGGTGAGGCCGGTCCGGTGCCGGTGACGTGGGGAGCGCTGACATTGCCGTGACAGGGGGGGTGTTAGCCCTGTGTCTGTCATCACGGGAGAGTCATGGCCATCGTCATCTTCTTCATCAGTCACTGGCTGCTCTGCGTCTTCTTCCAGAGCTTCTTCCAGCACCGTTACGCGGCGCACCGCATGTACAGCATGGGGCCGCGCACGGAGAAGGTGATGCACCTGCTCACCTACCTAGTGCAGGGCTCGTCGTACCTGTCGCCGCGGGCGTACGCCATCCTGCACCGTGAGCACCACGCGTACTCGGACACGGAGAACGACCCGCACTCGCCGCACTACTTCAAGGACGTGCTGCGGATGATGTGGCACACGAAGGAGCGCTACACGGGCATCCTGACGCGGAAGATCCAGCCGGAGCCGCGCTTCGAGGGTGGCTACCCGGAGTGGAAGCTCGTGGACGAGACGCTGGGCCAGTCCTGGTGGGCGGTGCTGGGCTGGGTGGCGCTGTACACGGCGTTCTACGCGACGTTCGCGACGTCGCCCTGGATGTTCCTGCTGCTGCCGGTGCACTTCGTGATGGGGCCGGTGCACGGCGCCATCGTGAACTGGTGCGGGCACAAGTACGGCTACCGGAACTTCAAGGGCGCCGACAAGTCGCGCAACACGCTGCCGGTGGACGTGCTGTGCATGGGTGAGCTGTTCCAGAACAACCACCACAAGTACGGCAGCAGCCCGAACTTCGCGGCGCGCGCCTTCGAAATCGACCCCACGTGGCAGGTGATGCGCGTGCTGTCCAAGCTGGGCGTCATCCGCATCACCACGCCCCAGCGCGCCGTGTACCCGGAGCCGCGTGAAGTGGCCCGCCAGAGTGGCGCCGGAGCACAGGTGGCCTGAGTTCGTGAATCACCTGGGGCCCGTCGCGCCCTGGCGGTTGTCGTGGTCCGGCCGTGGATGTCAGTCCCCGCACGCATGCTCCTTGTGGGCATGCGTGCCGGGAGGACGACCTGAAGCAGCGCGGCTGGGGCCTTCTGTTCCTGGGATTGCTTTGCGCTGGCTGTGCAACTTCGCGCGTCGTCCGGTTGGACACGGGGGATGACGTCCCCATCGTCTACACGCCTCCCCGGAACGTGGACCCCGTTCCCATCCCCGAGGATGGATTCCGGGAAGCGTTGATCCAGCTCGTGCTGGAGATGCGACTCCCGCTTCAATCCGAGCGGCAGTCCCCTTCCCGCCTCCAGCTCGCAACCTGGGACCTGGCTTCGCGTGAGCAGAAGCTTGGGCCCAGGGATGGGTGTTCCCAGCAGGAAGCGCCCACGGAATGCCTGTCCCTGCTGGATGACGGGTTCTCGTTCCTGGACGACAACGCACGCAGGAGACTGGCTCTGTCCTTTGCGTGGGATGGCGTCTGGAATGGCGTCCAGGATGCCGTGGCGGAGGTGCTCAATCCGCTGACGCTCAAGGCAATGATCTCCACCGCCATGGCGGCCTACATGGCCCTGCTGGTGATGCCGGAGCCCGTGACGAAGCTCGTCGCCATCGCGCTCACCACGTACGTCATCGCCTATGTGGGATTGGAGAACTTCGTCCAGCTCGTGAGGGGATGGGAGCGGCTGTCCGAAGAGGCGGGACGGGCGGTGACGTTCGAGGAACTGCAGGACGCGGGGCATCGCTTCGCTGAGTGCCGCGGCTTCCGGGGGCGTTCGTTCCATTTCGATGGCGGAGGGCGTGCTCACCATCGGCGTCGCGTCCACTGCCGTGGCCGCGACCGCCTGGGATGGAACTGGGCGCCCATCACCTTCGGGCCAGGGCGAGGGGCTCTCTTCCGTCTACGACAGCGTGAAGAACGCTCCGGGATATCCTCCCGGGTTCAAGGCCGTCCAGAATGGGACGACCCGGAACACCGTGTCCAACAAGTCCTTGTTGGAGAAGCTTCGGGAAGTCGAGCCTGGGACCTGGCACAAGGTCTACAAAGATGGCTGGGTTGGAAGCGAGAAGGTGTCCCTCCACTATTTCGAAAGTGCGTCCGGCAAGGTCTTCAACTTCAAGGTCAAATCCGGATGGAGCAACCCGTGACACCTTCCCCCCCTGCTTCAGAAGCAGTCCTGACCCTGCAGGCCACGGGGGTTGAAGAGGTGCAGCGCTTCGTGGCCGTCACGGTCCTGGGCATGTGCCGTGCGGTGGCGATGGGCAGCCTCTCTCCCGCCACTGCATGCAGCCGGCTTCTCGGGCCGGCGCTGTTGTCCCGCGTGGAAGCAATGCAGGTGCACTCCGAACTCCGTCACGCCATTCATCTGGCGACGGAGTTGGAAGACGTGGCGCAGCTGGCACCGGAAGCATTGCCCAGCTCCATCGCGGAGATTGAGGCCAAGCTCCAGCAGGTGCTCACGAGCCTTTCCCCTCCGCCGAGTGATGCCGCGAAGTGGCTCGTGAAGCCCCCTGTTCAGGGCGACTGAGTACGCTGTCACGCCCCCTTGAGCATGATGGCCAGTTCCTCCGCCAGCGTCGTGGTGGGGCGGCCGACGAGGCGGCTCAGCGTGCGGCTCGTGTCGTTCAGGTCACCCCGGGCGATGCCTTCGTCGGAGTTCGCCAGCACATCGGCGTAGCCCTTGGGCAGCCCCGCCTGCTGGAGCGCGGCGGCGAAGTCGGCGGGTGGCAGGTCCTGGTACGTCACCGTCCTGCCGGACTGGCGTGACAGCTCCGCCGCGTACTCCGCCAGCGTGAAGCCGGTGTCGCCCGCGAGCTCGTACACCTGGTGCTCGTGGCCCGTGCCGGTGAGCACCGCGACGGCGGCGTCCGCGTAGTCCTGGCGGGTGGCGGGAGCGACACGGCCGTCCTTCGCGCAGCCCCGGAGCACGCCCTGCTCCAGCGTGCGCTTCGCGGACTCCGTGTAGTTCTCCAGGTACCAGCTGTGCCGCAGGAACACGAACGGAAGCCCTGACGCGCGGATGGCCTCCTCCGTGAACAGGTGCTCCGGAGCCAGCACCATGCGCGACGTGTCCGCGTGCAGGATGCTCGTATAGGCCAGCAGCCCCACGCCGGCCTTCTTCGCCGCGTCCACCACGGTCTGGTGCTGCTTGCGCCGCTGGCCCACCTCGCTGGAGGAGATGAGCAGCACCGTGTCTCCGAGGGAGAACACGCCGTCCCACGTCTCCGGGCGGCTGTAGTCCGCCTTGCGAACGTGCACGCCGCGCGCGGCCCACTCCGCGGCCTTGTCCGGATTGCGCACCACGACCGCGACCTGGTTCGCGGGGACCTGCTTCAACAGGCCCTCGATGACGAAACGGCCCAACCGGCCCGTGGCTCCCGTGACGACGATCATGGCTGCCTCCGTGTCGAACGTAGCAAGAAGTGTCCCAACCGCCCGACATGCATCCGGTCCACCTCCTGACCGCCGCGGCTTCAAAACCTGTCCGACTGTCGGACAAGTTCGTGCGGTGCGCCCCCGGCAGGGTGCCCCCTCCGGGTTACCTTCTCATCCATGTGGACCCGAGGGCCTAGAGGAACTCGTCCACGATGAAGACGCCGCCGCCGGAGAACTCAAGGACAGCGGTTCCGGGGGCCGAGCCAGGGAGCTTCCGCATCTGTCCCTTGGCCGTCCGCGCCACCGCGCAGATGGGCACTCGCTGTGATGCACCCGGTGGAAGTGCCTCGAAATAGCGGATGACGGCCTGAGGTCCGCTCGTCCAGACGTATCCATAGAGACGTGCCGGTGCCTCCAGCGTCCCCAGGTCGTCGTTCAACACACTCTCGACACGCCCTTCGTGCAGGGTGACGGACCGGCCATGCATCTGGTTCACATCGAACTCGACGCTCGCGCCGTCCCCCACGCCCAATCGCAGATAGCGCATGGCTTTGAGCGCCTCTTCCGGGCATTTCTCGGGCCCGGGAGTTCCGTCGGACCGCAGACTCACCTTCCCTGTCGCGGTACCAGCGCAACCCGTGATCAGGGCCATGCAGAAGAGACCGCACGCGAACTCAAACGTCCTGGAAGCCATCCCATGGACCTTAGAGGAACTTGTCCACGATGAAGACGCCACCTCGTGAGTACTTGAGGACGGCGGTTCCCGGGAGAGAGCCGGACAACTTCAGCATTTGTCCCTTGGCCATGCGAACCACCGCACAGATGGGAACCCGCGCCGCCGAATCCGGGGGACGCGCCTCGTAGTAGCGAATGACCACCTGGGGCCCACTTGTCCACACGTAGCCGTAGAGCCGAGTGGGCGAGTCCAGCGGGCCCAGGTCACTCAACAGCATGCTCTCGACCCGGCCCTCGTACAGCGTGACGGGTTCGACGTCGCCCTGGTTCACATCGAACTCGACGAGCGCGCCGGCCCCCACTGGCAGCCTCAGATAGCGCATCGCCTCGAGCGCTTCTTCCGAGCACCGCTCGGGTCCTGGAGTCCCGTCGGCTCGAAGCGACACCCGGCCCATCGTCGAGCCCGCGCATCCCGAGGCCAGCACCGACAAGGCAAGACCGCACACATGTTCGAACTTCCTGGAGACCATTGCCCGGCTCTTACTCACGCACCAACTGGGGGTCCAACAGCACAGCGGCCAGGAGACGCCCATCGTGCTGGTAGACCTCCAGCGCCAGCTCCTCGAACTTTCCCTCCGGGTTGAGGAACGCGCCGCGGTCCACCACGAACGCGATGGCACCTGTCTGGCCCACGGCGATCGACTCGCGTTCGGCCCGGATGGCCACGGTCTTCGGCGCGCGACTGGATGACGCGAAGAGCTTCGTCTGGGACAGGCGCCAGGTCCGACTTTCACTCTGATTCGTCACGCTGAGCATGACCGCCGCTTTACCCTTGCCCGAATAGACCGTCATCGAGAGCTGGGCATCCACGTCATATCCACGCCACGTGTGCCGCCGCTTGAACGGCGTCTGCGCTGCCGCCCCCGACACCAGTAGCGCGGCCAGCGCGTGGTCCGCGGAGGTCTCCTCTTCACGCAGCCGCGCGTTCTCCTGCTCCAAATCATTCTTCGCTCTGAGCGTGCGCGACAGGACGGAGACCAGAGCCTGATAGCTCTCCCGGTCCTTGAAGACGTCTACCTGCTGATCCGCCCTTCCCAACTCCTCCACGGGAGGTCTCAGCAAGAACGACATCGAGGTCCCATCCGCGAGCGTCACGAGCAGGGGAACGCTCTCATCCGGCCCCAGGGCACGGAGGGGCTCGATCACCACCCGCTTTCCCGCGACCAGCAGCGGCTCGAAACGCCCCTCCCATCCGAGCAGCTTCGTCTTCAGCGGGTCGCAGGGTTGCTCGAACCGGAGCACCGTGACGATCTGCCCCGCCACGTGGATGCGATGGGCCGCGTCGTCCGGGTGCTCGGACAGCACCAGGGACCGGACCTGAGCCCTCTCACGCGGTCCCGCCAGGGCAGGCGTGGCCACGAGGACGAACAGGACAACGAACCAGCCAGGTAGGGCGTTCGGCATCGAACCTGCACCCTACCCAAGCCGCCCATTTCACGCCAATCTTCCGGGCCGGGCACATATGCACCGGGCGACGTCCACGAACATGCAGCATCTGCTGACGGAACGCTCCGTTCACCCCTTCCCCAATCCACCCGCAACGCCCGGGAAAAGACGATGAGCGGTGGGGATGCATGGCGGGGCAACATCAAGGCACGCCTGTACGAACGAGTCCGCACGCGCGGCTACGACTCACTGACCGCCTTTGCCGAAGCACGCCCTACCGCCTCACTGGTGGCGTTGGCCGAGGAACTTGGGGCGGACGACGTCGCCGGGGTGCAGGTATTCAGCGGTTTGGTGGCGGAAGCGGAGCACAGCAAACAGCTCACACGACTGGTGCGCGGACAGTTCGTGCGCGAGCTGTATGCGTGTCTCCCCAACGGCTGGCCGTCCGTGTTGAATGACGATGCTCGGCTGGAGGTTGCCATCGCGCTCGGTCATTGGTTTGCCCACACCCCAGAAACGCACAAGGAGCGCGTTGACCGGGCCGGCGATGCGCTCCTCGCCCATCCGCCACCGCCCGGCTGGCAACCGCTCAGTCCCGACGACGAACTGCTCCGCACGCTCCTACCCGACGAGGAAGCCTGACCCGCGAAGTAGCTTCGCGGGCCAGGGGGCGCCACCCGAACCTCACCCCTGCTTCAGCGCCGCGCCAATCGCGTTCCCGAACGGCGCCGTCGGCCGGCCGATAAGACGGCTCAGCGTGCGGCTGGTGTCGTTCAGCTCCCCGCGCGACAGGCCCGCGTCCGCGTCCGCCAGCGTGTCCGCGAAGGGCTTGGGCACGCCCACCCCCTGGAGCGCCGCGGAGAACTCCGCCACCGGCAGGTCCACGTACTTCACCGGCTTGCCCGACTGGCGCGACAGCTCCGCCACGTACTCCGGCAGGCTGAAGCTCGCGTCTCCCGCCAGCTCGTACACCTGGTTCTCGTGGCCCGTGCCCGTCAGCACCGCCACCGCCGCGTCCGCGTACTCCTGACGCGTCGCCGTGGCCACCCGGCCGTCCTTCGCGCTGCCCTGCACCACGCCGTACTGGAGCGCCGGCGCGATGTGCTCCGTGTAGTTCTCCACGTACCAACCATTGCGCAGGAACACGTACGGGATGCCCGAGGCGCGGATGGCCTCCTCCGTCGCCTTGTGCTCCCCTGCCAGCGACAGGCCGCTCTTGTCCGCGAACAGGATGCTCGTGTAGGCCAGCAGCTTCACGCCCGCCTTCTTCGCCGCCTCAATCACCGCCGAGTGCTGCGGGAAGCGCTTCCCCACCTCGTTCGCGGAGATGAGCAGCACCGTGTCTCCCTTCCCGAACGCCCCGCTCAGCGTCTCCGGACGGTCGTAGTCCACCTTGCGCACCTGCACGCCGCGCGCGGCCCAGGCCTTCGCCTTGTCCGGATTGCGCACCGCCACCGCCACCTGCTCCGCCGGCACCTTCTTCAGCAACCCCTCCACGACGAACTGGCCCAGCTTCCCCGAGGCTCCCGTGACCACGAACATGGCTCCGCCCTTTCCTTCCCGCGCTCCAGGCGCGAAATCGAACTGGGCTTACCGTAACGGGGGTACTCACTTTTCGTAAGTACGCACCTCATGGTAAGTGTCACGTCATGAAGGCAAGCAAGGGCAGTCCATTGCTGGAGAAGGTGAAGCAGCGCGGGGACCTGTACGCGGCGGCGTGTCCCTCGCGCGGCGTCCTGGAGCACGTCACCAGCCAGTGGGGCGTGCTGGTGCTCGTCGCGCTCAAGGAGGAAGGCACCCACCGCTTCAGCGAGCTGCGCCGCAAGGTGGGCGGGGTCAGCGAGAAGATGCTCGCCCAGACACTCCAGGCCCTGGAACAGGACGGCTTCGTGCACCGGGAAGCCCACCCCGTGATTCCTCCCCACGTGGACTACAGCCTCACGCCCCTGGGCGAAGAGGTCGCCGTCCACGTGGAGGCGCTGACCACCTGGATCGAGGACAACGTGGCCCGCGTGATGTCCGCCCGCACCAAGGCCCCGCCCCGCAAGAAGGCCTCCTGAGCAGCCCCGGGGCAGCCCCGCGCCTCCTTGCCCGGGTGCCCTCCAGCGGGACGAACGGGAGCGAAGGGAACAGGCCCGCGTTAAGACTGCTCCCGTGCCCGCCGACACCCCGCTCAAGGTCCGCATTCTCGATACCATCCGCGATGTCCCGGCCGCCCAATGGGACGCCCTGGTCGCCGACGGCGCGCCCCCCTTCGTGCGCCACGCGTGGCTGTCCGCCATGGAGGAGAGCGGCAGCGCCACCGAGGACACCGGCTGGGCCCCGCACCACCTGACGCTGTGGCGGGGTAGGAAGCTCGTCGCCGCCGCGCCCGCCTATCTCAAGTTCCACAGCATGGGCGAGTACATCTACGACTTCGGCTGGGCCAACGCCGCCGCCCAGCTGGGCGTGGAGTACTACCCGAAGCTGCTCGTGGGCGGCCCCCTGTCCCCCGCCACCGTGCCGCGCTTCCTCACCGCCCCCGGAGAGGACGCCGCGCTCTTGCGCCGAGCGCTCCTCCAGGCCGCCGTGGAGACCGCCCAGGCCCAGGACTGCTCCGGCGTGCACGTGCTCTACCCCACGGATGAAGAGGCGGACTTCCTGGAGGAGGCTGGGCTCGCGCGCCGGATCACCCTCCAGTTCCATTGGAAGAACCCGGGCTACCAGCGCTACGACGACTACCTGGCCCGCTTCGACTCCAAGCGCCGCAACCAGCTCAAGCGCGAGCGCGCCGCCGCGGCCACGCAGGGCATCCAGCTGCGCACCGTGCGCGGGGCGGACCTGACACAGGAGCACGCCCAGCGCGCGTACACCTTCTACACCTCCACCTGCGAGCGCCACGCCTGGGGTCAGGTGCAGCTCACCCCGGGCTTCTTCGAGCGCGTCTTCCGCGACCTGCCCGACACCGTGGAGATGGTGGAGGCGGTGAAGGACGGGAAGGTCATCGCCGGGGCCTTCAACCTGGCCACGCCGGAGCGGCTCTACGGCCGCTACTGGGGCTGCACGGAGGAGCACCCCTTCCTGCACTTCAACGTCTGCCTGTATCACTCCGTGGACGACTGCATCCGTTCGGGCCGCAAGGTGTTCGAACCCGGCGCGGGCGGCGAGCACAAGGTGTCCCGCGGCTTCGAGCCCACCGCCGTGCACAGCGCCCACCTGATTTTCGACAAGCGCCTGGACAAGGCCGTGCGGAGCTTCCTGCGCATGGAGCACGCGCGGCTGGCACCCGCCGTGGAAGAGGCGGAGCGCATCTGCGGCCTCAAGCCGTGGGCCTCCAACCCGGCCCCTGGGTCCACCGGCACCTGAAAAACCTGAACGTCTGTCCGCCAGCCCACCGGACAGTGGGCATCCGGGCTCGGTTCAAGTTGTGAAATCGGGGTGAACCTCTAGAGTCCGCCCTCATGAAAGTCCCGGAGACAGAGGAAGACTTCATCCAGTGGTACGAAGACTGCTGGGCGGACCGCGACGAGGTGGAGTACCCGAAGCTGTTCGGTGCCATCCGCGAGGAGGTGGACCTCCTGGAGGGCACCGGCGTGCTGGAGGGGTGGCTGGAGAGCGAGCTGGCCCAGGGAACGGAGATGGATCCGAACTGGCTGCCCATGGGCGTGCGCGTGGCGCCTCCCAGCCCGGAGCACCCGTACTGGACCTACGTGACCAGCGGCCTGTCCAACCCCTTCACGGTGGCCCCCGGCGAGGACCTGCCGGACGACGCCCGCAGCGGCCTGGGCTACGAGATGGTCATCCACACGCCCGAGGAGGAGCGCTGGCCGATTCTGCGCCTCCTGGACATGATGGCCTACAACCTCGTGTGCGCGCGGCTGTTCGCCATGGGGCACCGCTACCCGGTGGACGGCACGCTCACCGGCGGTGAGACGAAGCTCGCGGGCTTCGTGTTCGTGAAGGACGCCAACCGCCCCAGCCACTTCACCCTGCCCAGCGGCCAGGTGGAGCTGCTCACGCTGGTGGGCGTGACGAAGAACGAGATGGCCTTCGCGCGCTCCAACGGCATGGACAGCCTGCTGAAGAAGCTGGCCGACCCCGCGAACCCCACCACCGCGTACATCACGCGGCCGGAGCGCGACGAGGTGAAGCTGTAGTTCCCACGCTCTCTCGCCGCCCGCGCTAACCGGCGCGCGGCGGCGAGGACTCCACCAGCGAGTGCAAGAGGCCCGGCTCGAAGGGCTTCTCGATGCGCGGCAGCGGCACGGCCTGGAGGAAGGCGCGGGCGCGCTCCGTGAAGCTGCCGCCCGTCATGAACACGAAGCGCGACAGGAGCTCCGGCCGGCGCCGCGACAGCTCCGCGTGCACGTCCATGCCGGTGAGGTCCGCCATCATCAGGTCGCAGAAGACGCGGTCGAAGGCGTCGTCCTGCTCCAGCAGCGCCAGCGCCTCCCGGCCGCTGTGCGCCACCACCACGTCATGCTGCCGGCCGAGGATGCGCCGGAGCACCGAGGTGAGCTGAGGCTCGTCGTCCACCACCAGCACGCGCTTGCGGCAAGGCCCGTCATCCGCGCGCACCGCGGGGACGACCGGGTGCACGATGGGCTCCAAGACGGGCAGCCGCACCTGGAAGGTGCTGCCCAGACCGGGGATGCTGGTGGCCGTCAGTTCGCCGTGCATGCTGCGCACGAGCCCCAGGCAGATGGACAGCCCCAGGCCGCTGCCCTCCCCCACGGGACGCGTGGTGAAGAACGGCTCGAAGGCGCGCTGGAGCACCTCCGGCGTCATGCCCAGGCCGGTGTCGGACACCTCCGCCAGCACCCACGCGCCCTCGCGGCGGGTGGTGAGCGTCACGCGGTGCCGGTCGAAGGCGCCGGCGGGGATGGCGTGCGCGGCGTTGATGAGCAGGTGGAGGAACACCTGTCCCAGGCGCGCCTCGTGCGCCAGCGCGGGCGGCACCTGGCCGAAGTGGCGCTCCACCTGGGCGCGGCTGCGCAGGTGGGTCATCGCCATGGAGATGCCGAACTCCAGCGCCGCGTGCACGTCCACGGGCCCCAGGCGCAGCTCGTCCGCGCGGGCGAAGGTCTGCAGGTCGCGCACGATGACGCGAATGCGCTCCGCGCCCTCCTTCGCCTCGCGCAGCGCCTCCAGCGCCTCGCCCACCGCGTCCTGGAGCCCCGGGCGGCGGGCGAGCGGCGTGAGCTGCTCCACCGCGAACTGGAGGTTGCCGGCGACGTAGGACAGGGGGTTGTTGATTTCGTGGCCCACGCCCGCGGCCAGCTGGCCCGCCATGGCCAGCTTCTCCGACTGCATCAGCCGCTCGCGCGCGGCCATCAGCTCGTGCGTGCGGCGCTGGGCCAGGGCCTCCGCCTCCAGGCGGCCGGAGTGCTCGCGGGCGAGCAGCGCGTCGCGCTCCGCCTGCACGCGCTTCTTGTCGGTGATGTCGCGCGCGTAGGTGGAGATGTTCCGGCCGCTGGACCAGGCGTGCACCTCGTGCCAGCGGTCCCTGCCGGTGCGCACCTCGAAGAGGCGGTAGCTCTCCTCGGAGGCCACCTCGCGCATCATGCGCTCGAACGGGGTGCCGCACAGCTCCGGGCACGCCTCCCACAGCACGCGGCGGAAGAGCTCCTCCTGGGAGCGGTTGGTGAGCGCGGCCGCGTTGCGGTTCACGTAGGTGAGGCGCCAGTCCGTGTCCACGGTGAAGAAGGCGTCCGGCATGCTCTCCAGCACGTCGCGCACCCAGTCCAGCGTCTCGCGCAGCCCCTCCTCCACCCGCTGGGCGCTGGTGATGTCACGAAGGCGCAACAGCACCCCGTCCCGCAGCGGCACCGCCGTGCCCTGCAGCAGCACCTCCCCTTCGGTGAAGTGGTCCGCGTGCGGCCGGCCGGACTCCACCACCTGGCGCAGGAGGTCCAGGCGGCCGGCGATGCCCCCCTTCGAGGACACCTCGCCCAGGCGCCGGCCCCGCAGGTACTCCGGCCCCCGGCCCAGCGCGCGCGCCGCGGCGGGGTTCGCCCACAGCCACTCGAAGTCCAGGATGGCCCCGCCCGGAGAGCGCACGGCGCGCAGCACCATGCACGCCTCGGGGTGTTCGCGCTCGGCCTCCTCCAACGCGGCCAGGAACGCATCCGGGAGCGGAAGGGCCACGGTCGTATCGGTCGCGGACATCCGGCTCCTCGCGGCCCAGGCACTGCCCAACCCCCGGGAAGCCCGTATGTCGCCACGAATCGCACGGCGGCTCAAGCCAGCCCCAGTCTTCGTATCTTTCTTAACCTTCTCGAATTACAGACGCGTGAGAGTGAAAGCCGGAAGGAAAGGAAAGACTCCCCTCCGGACCGGAACGTCGGCCACACTCGTGCCTGCCCATGCGCTCTACCCTCATCACGCACGTCGCGTTCGAACCGCTGCACCTGTCCCTGACGGAGCCCTTCGCCATCGCCACCGGCGCGCAGCTGGCGGCGGAGAACGTGCTCGTGCGCGTGACGCTCGCGGACGGCACCGTGGGGTTGGGCGAGGCGGCGCCCTTCACGGCGGTGAGCGGAGAGACGCAGGTCAGCACGCTCGCCTCCTTGGAGCCGGTGCGCGAGCTGCTCGTGGGCCGCGACGCCCAGGAGTGGCGGCCGGCGTCGGAGGCGCTGGGGGATGCGCTGGCGCTGGCGCCGGCCGCGCGGTGTGGCGTGGAGATCGCGCTCCTGGACGCGCTCACGCGGCACCACCGCATCCCCATGTACGCCTTCTTCGGCGGGGCGGGGACGTCGCTGGACATCGACATGACGGTCACGGCCGGAGACGTGACGCACGCGGTGGCGTCGACGCGGGCCATCCTGGGGCGGGGCATCGACACGGTGAAGGTGAAGGTCGGCGCGCTGGACCCGGACGCGGACGCGGCGCGGCTCGTGGCCATCCACCAGGAGGCCCCGAAGGCGCGGCTCATCGCGGACGCGAACGGGGGCTATGACGTGGCGGAGGCGCTGGCGTTCCTCAAGGAGCTGGAGCGCGCGGAGGTGCCGCTGTCGCTGTTCGAGCAGCCGGTGGCCGACGTCGCGGGGCTCGCGGAGGTGACGCAACGCTCGCGGGTGTCGGTGTGCGCGGACGAGTCGGCGCGCTCGGTGAAGGACGTGCTGCGGCTCATCCGAGAGAACGCGTGCCACGGCATCAACATCAAGACGATGAAGTGCGGGATGGTGGACGCGGTGACGATGTGGAGCCTGGCCCGCGCGGCGGGGCTGGAGCTGATGGTGGGCGGGATGGTGGAGAGCGTGCTCGCGATGACCGCGTCCGCGCACCTGGCCGCGGGGCTGGGCGGCTTCAGCTACGCGGACCTGGACACGCCGCTGTTCATCGCGAACCACCCGTTCCAGGGCGGCGGCCGGTACGAGGGCTCGCGGCTGACCCTGGACCCGGACGCGCTGGGGCACGGCGTCACGCTGCGCTGAGCCTTCAGCCCTTCACCTGGGAGGCGGCCACGTCCAGCGCCCTCTCCTTCTGCGGGTCCGCCCCGGCCGCGTACGGCAGCGCGTCCGGGACCTCCACGTCCACCGGGACGCCCACGCCCTCCAGCCGCTCGCCGTCCACGGTCACGTCCATGACGGCGAGGTAGAGCAGGTCCCCGTTGGCCAGCTTCTGCGGCCCGCCGGCCAGCACCGCGCCCGCGGTCCGCTCGCCCACGAGCGTCGCCAGCCGGTGGCGCTTCATCGCGAAGGCCACCAGCTCCTTGCCGCTGCGCGAGTTGCCGTTGACGAGCAGCACCACCGGCTTGCGCCAGGACAGCGCGTAGGGACGCGTCTTGCCATCGCGGCCGGTGTTGAGGAGGAGGGACACCTGGGGGTTGAAGAGGTTGATGAAGGCCGGGCTGCATCCGCCCCAGCCGTCGCGGAAGTCGATGACGAGCGCGTCCGCGTCCGCGAAGGTGTCCTGGAGCGCCTCCTCCAGGGCCCGCTGGTACTCCTCGCCCGCGCACGCGTAGACGTGCTGGTAGGCGACGCGGCGGCCCTGGCGCTCCACGACCTGCCCACTGGCCTTCTGGACCGCGAGCCACTCCTTGCGCGGGTTCATGCGACGGGGCGTGACGGTGAGTGACAGGGGCGCGGCGCCCTTCACGCGCTCCACGGTGAGGCGCGTGGCCCGGCCCGCGCGGTTCGTGAAGGCGTGCCAAGGGTGGAAGGGCTTGCCCTCCACGGTGACCAGCCGGTCCCCGCGCAGCAGCCCCGCCTTCGCGCCGGGGCCGTCCGCGAAGACGTGGCGGACGAAGAAGCCGTCCGGAGTCTCCCGCACGTCCACGCCGATGCCGGTGGCCGCGACGTTCTGCTTCTTGAGGAAGACCTCGAAGATGGAGGTCACCTCCGCGTGGCCGGGGCTCTCCTTCGGGTAGTAGGCCGTGTGGGAGGTCTTCAGCTCCGCGAGCGCCGCGTTCGTGCGCCGGGTGAAGTCCTCCACGTCCTTCGCGTCGGCGGCGTAGCCCTGGTGGGCGTCGGCCCAGGCGGCGCCCTTCGCCGCGTCGACGTAGCGGGTGCGCACGAGGTCGACGATTTCATCGCCGCGCTTCGTGAAGGGGGACGTGGCGGCCTGGGCACTCGCCACGAAGAGCAGCCCCGCCACCCACCACCGCGTCGTCCGAACCGTCATTGCGTGCCCCTCCCGGGAGGACTTCACGATTCTTCACAGGGGCGCGGCCCAGAGGGAAGGAAAGGCGCTCTGGCGCCGTGCGGTGTGGCGAACGCGGCGGGCGCGGTTAGGGATGAGGGGCCCATGTTGGATGCGCCCTCGTCATCGCCCAGGCTCGCGCTCGTGTCGGAGGACCCCCTGGCCCGGGGTGCGCTCGCACGGGCGCTGAGCGACCAGGCGGAGGCCTGGACGGTGGTGGCGGCGGGCACGCAGGAGGAGCTGGAGGCGGCGCGGGGCGAGCCACCCGACGTGGTGCTCTGGGACACGGGCCTGCGGCTGGAGGAGGGAGCGGCGCCGGACCTGGGCGCGCCGGTGCTGGCGCTGGTGGCGGACGAGGCGGCGGGGGAGCTGGCGCTGGGCGCGGGCGCGCGGGGCCTGCTGTTCCGCGACGTGGCCCCGGGGATGCTGGGCGCCGCGCTGCACGCGGTCGCGCGAGGCCTCACGGTGTTCGAGCCGGGCCTGTCCCACGTGCGCGCCGCGCCCAGGAGCACGGCGCCGTCGGGTGCTCCGGGCCCGGACACGCTGACGCCTCGCGAGCGCGAGGTGCTGGGGCTGCTGGCGGAGGGCCTGTCGAACAAGGCCATCGCGGACCGGCTGGCCATCAGCGAGCACACCGCCAAGTTCCACGTGAACGCGGTGCTGGCCAAGCTGGGCGTGCAGCGCCGCACGGAGGCCGTGGTGCGCGCGGCGCGGATGGGACTGGTGACGCTCTAGTTGCTCAGGGCGCGAGGAGCGATTCCGCGAGCCGCTGTTCGTCGTACAGGCTCGCTTCCACCCACTCGCGTTGGAAGGTCGGGAGGGGCCACAGCTCGAACCGGAACTGGTGGAAGGCCATGACCGCGTGCTCGTCGCGTTTGACCTCCGCCGCCGCCCACGCGCGTCCGGCTTCGTCTCCCTTCAGCTGGGCGCCCTGCTCCATCAACTCGGAGCCCTTCCAGACCTCCCAGGTCGTGGAGCCCTCCCGGTGGTGTCCGCCCAGCTTCCACAGCGCATGCCCCAGCCGGAGCCGCTCCTCGGGCGTCAGCCGCTCCTTCGTCACCTCCAGCCGTTCCAGCAGCAGCCTGGGACCGTGCAAGAGCCGCGTCCCCATGGCCGCCCAGTAGAACGGCCAATCGGGATAGCGGACCCCTTGCGACTCCAGGCGCCACTGGGCGCTATCGCCCAGTCCGGCCATGCGCGTCGCCCGGTAGTGGGGCAGCTCCGCGATTCGCTCCAGCTCCCGCAGTTCGTCCTGCGTGAGCGGCTCCTGCCTGGAGGTCTCGCCCAACAGCAGCAACAGCGGCAGGTCGGAATGGTCCGACCGGGCAGCCAGCGCCACCATCTCCGACCGCAGGAGGTCCCGCCCCCGCTTGCGCGCCCGCACCACCGCATGTGGGCCGATGCGCTGGTGGAAGTATTCGAACGCGGCGAGCCTCAGGACCGGGCTCCGCAGTCCGGAGAGGTGGTCCATCATCCACTGTTCCTGCGCCTCGGACACCGAGCCCGTCAGCATGGCGATGAACCGGTCCTCCACGTCCTCGGTCCGCGCCCAGACGATGGCGACGACGTTCTGCATCTCCGGGACGAGCTCCACGCGGTCGTTGTGGTGGTGGAGGCTGGGACGTCCCGAGTCGAACCACGCCTGGCGCATGGCCTCCAGCCAGCTCCCCTTCGGCTGAAGGCGGCGCTGGTCGATGAGGGCCGCGAGCACGCGCGGCTCCGGATCCTCGGGCGCCAGCTCACGCAAGCGCGCCACCACCCGGGCCGCTGCATCCAGCTTCCCCTCTTCCAGGAACAGACAGGCCCGGACGATCCACGCCGACCGGTCCAGCGGCACATCCTCCAGGACTCGGTCGAGCTCCGCGTGTGCCAGGTCCGGCTTCTTTGCCCAGGCGTGGTCCACCGCCCGATGGAGCCGCACGTCGGTGGGCTCGTGCGGGGTGGCGGAGGATTTCGGCACGGACGCGCAGGCACACAGCCACCCGCCCAGGAACAGCGACGCCAGGAATCGCCAGGGAGCCCGCTTCATCCCGTCATCCTAGCGGGTCTCCAGGCAGGCTCCGGCGGATGCTTGCCCGGTGATGGGTGCTCAGGGCGCGACGAGGTTGCTCAAGAAGGCCCACTCGTTCTGGACCAGGGCCTTCGCCCACTCGCGCTGGAGCGAGGGCAGGGGCCAGTTCTCAATCTGCACCTGCCGGGAGGATTGAATGACCGAACGAATCGACTCGTAGCCCTCGGCCACCTGGGCACGCATCTCCTCGTTTCCGACCAGGACCGCGCCCTGCTCCATCATGCGCAATCCCACGCTGCGCTCCACCAACGTGTTCCCCGCCTGGATGCGCGCTCCCAACGTGAGCAACGCCTTCCCCAGCCGGTCCTGGTCATCCGGGGCGAGCCGGTCCTTCGTCGCCGCGGCCCGCTTGGTGAGCACCGAGGCGGGGTCCAGGACCAGGTTCGCGACCGCCACCATGAAGGCCTTGTCGAAGCGCGAAGAAGCGCCCGCGGCCTCCAGGCGCCGCTCCGCATCCACATACCTCTGGGACAGCGGGGCGTTCCGGTAGTGCTTCAAGCTGGCGATGCGATCCAGCGCCACGATGTCTTCGTGGGTGAGCGGCGTCTCCTCCGAGGCATCCCCCATCAACAGGAGCAGCGGGATGCGGGACTCGTTCGTCCCGGCGCCGTGCGCCTCGAGCTTGAGCCGCACGGTCTCGCGCGCTTGCCGCCGCAGGTCCGCGGGCAGGCCGTCAGCGTCACTGAAGTACTCGTGGGCGGAGAGCAGCAGGTGCGAGTCCTCCAGCTCGGAGAGATGTTCCACGAGCCACCGCTGCTGGACCTCCGAGGCCTTGTGGTCCGCCAGGACGGCGACGAGGCGCGACTCCACGGACTCGGTCCGCTTCCACACGTCGGAGACGGCATTCTTCGCATCCATGGCGACCTCCGGATACCGGCTGGTGTCCCGGAGGGAGGGGCGGCCCGCGCTCTTCCACGCTTCGATCAACGCCTCGGTCCACCCGGGCCTGGGCGTCCGGCGCCGCTGCTCGACGAGCGCCATGAGCATGATGGCGTCCGCTTTGTCGGGGGCCATCTCACGGAGGCGGATCGCGGTCCGGGCCGCGTCATCCTCGGCGCCCTGCTCCAGCTGCAGACAGGTCTGGACCATCAGCGCTCCGGGATGCTGGGGCGCCTCCTTCAGGATGGCGGCGAGCTCCGTCTGGGCCTGGGCCCGCTGTCCCTCCCAGACCTGGTTCGCGGCCACATGGACCCGAGCGTCGATCCGCTTCCGGAGGGCCTCCTGTTCCTCCGCTGAACGCTGGCAGGCCACGCTGGTGAGAAGCAGGCCCAGGGTCAGCAGGTATCCACGATGGAACATGCGCCCAGCCTACGCCTGTCCATCGCCGACGCGCAGCTCGCGCAGATGTTCGACCACCCAGAGGAACACCGGCTCCACGTCCTTGTACTGGTTGTTGGAGATGGCCATCACCAGCGCCTCCGCTTCATCAATCGTGGCGTCCACCTCCAGGCCCATGCACGCCAGGGCCTCGCACATGGCGAGCCAGGAGATGCGCTTGTTCCCGTCCACGAAGACCTGCTTCGTCGCGATGTAGAAGAGCAGGTAGACGGCGAACATCAGCCCCGGGACCGCTTCCGGCGGAGCGCCGTACTCCTCCGCGGTCCAGGCCGCGCCCAGGGTCGCGCCAGGGCCCAGCGCATCGCGGACACCCACCCTTCCACCGTGCGCGGCGATGCCCTTGGCTTGCAGTTCCTGGAGCCGGGCCAGACCGCAGAACCGGTCATACGGCTGCGCGTCGCTCATTGAGCCAGCCTCCGCAGCAGCTCACTCCACTTGCGCAGGGCGTGCGCGTCACGCGCCTCGGCGCTGGGAACCGGTACGTCGGCGCCCTGCTGGCGGATCCAGATGAGCCGGGGCGTGGGGCCCATGACGACCATCGCGGAGGCTTCTCGCAGGTGAGCGGCCTGCGCCACCTGCTCCGCCGTGGCGGTCACCGTGAGAGTCCCGCCCTCCCGCGGGGCAAGCTGGATCGTCGGCGCGTTCGACACGCCAGGATCGATCCCTTCGATAGTGCCGTGAATCACTTCCAGGTGAGGCAGCATCCCGGGTCCCCCTTCTCGAACGCGTCCGCGTAGCACGCCTCCTGGAGCCTGGTCACCCCCCAGGGAGGGAGCCTGCGTCTCCGGGCACCGCGGCGGCCATCCGCGCTGCTACACTCCCGCTCCTCCATGGCCAACCAGGATTGGGTCTCGCGCCTGCTCACCGGACGCGCGTCGGCGGACAAGGGCCTCAGCGTCCACCTCTCCGAGCGTGACGGCGGCAGTCTCCACGACAAGATGCGGCAGGCGTATTGGTGGATCACCAACAACGCCGTCATCTGCCCCTACTACGACATCGAGTTCGGCGGCACCGCCGCGCTCAAGAACACCGCCGGGGACGAGGTCCACCTCCCGGAGGACATGAGCTACAGCTCCTTCGTCCTCATCCCGCTGCTCACCCTCTTCACCTGCCGCCGCGCCCTGCTCGTGGGCGGACCGGGACGCGGAAAGACCACCTCCGCCATCCTCATGGCCCTGCTCTCAGGCATGGGCCGCGAGGACGTCCACCGGGGCATCCAGCGCGGCCACCCGCAGCTGTCCATCGCGGACCTGCTCGGCGCGCCCCTGCCCTCCGACATGCTCAAGGCGGAGGACCTGTCCGCGGTGAAGGTCAGCTGGCGCAAGTGGATCACCCAGCGCGTGAAGATCGTCGACGAGTACAACCGCATCCCCACGAAGACCCAGTCCGCCCTGCTGTCGCTGTTGGGCGAGGGCTACGCGGAGATGATGGACCAGTACGTCTACACCGGCCGCTCGTCCTGGTTCCTCACCGCCAACGACGACCAGGGCGGCGGCACCTTCCAGGTCATCGAAGCGCTCAAGGACCGCCTGGACGTCGTCGTGCGCGCCGTGCCCTTCAACTCCGGCTTCGTGGACACGCTGCTCCAGCGCATCGAGTCCGACAAGTCCCCGGAGGAGCTGCTCCCCAAGGACATCGTCTTCACGCCCGGCGAGCTGGAGAAGGCCTACAACTCCATCCTCGCCGTGGAGGTGCCCAAGGGCGTGCTGGAGCGCGTGGCCTTCTTCCTGGGCCAGCTGGACTTCTGCCGCATGGCGTCCCCGCGCTTCGAGTTCAAGCACAAGGACACGCTGAAGCTCGCCGGACAGACCGTGTCCGCCGTATGCAACGAGCAGTGCCCGCTGGACAAGAAGGTGCACCTCTGCACGCAGACGGAGAACGGCACCAGCGTGCGCGCGTACCAGACCATCCTCCACTTCGCGAAGGCGCTCGCGTTCTTCCGGGGCCACCGCGTGACGGAGCTGGAGGACTTCCGGCAGATCATCCCCTGGGTGCTGCACGAGAAGCTCACCCCCAACGCGCGCAGCCCCTTCTTCGAGGCCAAGGGCAACAAGCTGCTGCTCCAGGACCGCGTGGCGTGGATCCGCAACATGTTCGACATGGCCATGGCCCGCTACGGCACGCACGCGCCCGTGCGCCAGAAGGTCGCCGCCCTGCGCGCGGAGCTGGACCTGGGCCTGTCCGGCGTGGACCTGCGCACCACGGAGAAGCGCCTGTCCGCCGTCACCGTGCTGATGAACGACCTGATGACCCGCCAGGAGTTGTCCGGCCCGGTGTACGAGGACCTCATCCACTTGAAGTCCCTCTACAGCCGCTACCGCAACTACGCGACGTGGCTGAAGGAGAACCCGGGCGGTCAGGGGCAACAGCCATGAGCGAGTTCGTCGACGACCTGGAGAAGGAGGCGCGCGGCCGGTTCGTGCGCTGGGACCGCGCGCTGTGGAGCGCATTCCTCAACGGCCCGGTGGTCCGCATGGGCCGGGGGCTCGCGAGCGGAGACGCCGCGGCGGGAGAGAAGCTCCTGCGCGACTACATGCGCCTGGGCGCGGAGGGCATCGGGCTGGGCTACATGTATCCGGGGTCCGCCGGGCGGGAGAACTTCTTCACGCTCGCGTGGCGGGACCTGCTCCCCAGCCTGTTGCCGGACCTGCGCCAGGAGGAGCAGGCCGCAGCGCTCGCGCGCGTGTGGAACCTCAGCGAGAACCTGGAGTCCGCGCCGCCCTGGGTGCAGCGGCTGTTCTGCCGCCTGGGCTCGAACCTGTCCTCGCTGGAGGACCTGGAGGGCCACCTGCACACCATCGCCAACGAGGCGATGGAGCCGCCGGACAAGGCGCTGGGCGACACCTCCACCGCGCAGTGGGTGGACCTGTCCCAGGAGGACGCGCGCTTCATGCCCGGAGAGATGCACTTCCTGGCGCCCGCCGTCGTCTGCGTGCACGACAGGCACCGCGCCACCGCCGCCGGTGGACGTGACGCCGCCACGCAGGGCGTGTGGCTGGTGAAGAAGCCCGTGCTGCTGGGGCCCATGGGCTGCAACGAGCGGCTGGAGCCCGCGACGGGCAAGCCATCCAAGGCGCTCACCTCGCTGGCGCAGCGCGATCCTCGCGCGGGGGACTGGTACAGCACCCACCACAACGAATGGCGCGCGGTGGCCACGATGCACACGTCCCAGTGGCTGGCGGTCATCCTGCCGGCATGAGCGCGGGCGCGGCCTTCACCCCGGAGGAGGTGGAGCGGTGCTGGCGCGACGCGCTGGCGCTGTGGGACGTGCACGTGCAGCTGAGCCCGCCCGAGCCGCACCAACCCTTCCGGCCCGGTGAGGCCGCGCCGGACGAACCGCTCGCGTACATCGACCTGGCGCGCCGGCAGGTGTTCGTCCACTTCGACCTGCTGGTCCGCATGGGCGCGCGCGACAGCCTCACCGCCGTGCTGGCCCATGAAATCGGCCACCACGTGCGCTTCCCGCACACGCTGGGATGGGACGCGGAGCTGCGCGTGCTGGAGCAGCGCCTCCTCCCGGGCCTGGGCCAGTCGCTCACCAACCTGTTCTTCGACCTCCAGGTGAACGAGTTCGTGGGGCGCACCCACGCCGAAGCGCTGTGCCAGGTGTACCGGGGCTTCCTGCGCACGCCGGACGGGCGCAAGAAGAACAAGACCCGGAACAAGAAGAAGGAGGACGGCGACACGGGCACGAGCGGGCCGTCCCCGCTGTTCTGCTTCTACCTGGCCATCTACGAGGAGCTCTGGCGCCGCGAGCCCGGGCACCTGGTGCCCGAGGCCCTGCTGCCGAAGCTGGAGGAGGCCTACCCGGGCTTCCGCGCGCAGGCGCGCATGTTCGTGCAGACGTTCTACGCGCTGCCCGACCCGCGCCTGCAATTCCTCTACTTCTGCGCCGCGTTCATCCGCTTCATCGACATGCCCTCCGAAGTGGGCTTCTGCATCCCGCTCGCGGGCGACCTTGGCGCTCCGGACGAAGGCGACCTGGACGCGGCGGTACAGGCTGGCGGCCGGTGGCAGGACGCGCTGGACGAGGCGCGCGCCAACGGCTGGCTGGACGACTCGCACGACACGAAGGAGTCGGATCCGCTGGAGACCATCCGCCGCGCGACCGCGCACCGCCCCGGCGACGACGGCGGCAGGCTGCGGCGGGCGCTGGTGGGCCGGTACTACCGGCGGCTCGTGGACCAGTACATCCTCAAGCTGCCCGCTTCGCCCTCGAAGCCCGAGCCCTACCTGCGCACGATTCCGGAGGCGTGGGAGTACGGCGACGACCCGACCACCATCGACTGGACGCTCACGGTGATTGCTCAGGGCCACCTGGCCGCCGTGAACCCGCTGCGCCGCGAGCTGGAGGCGGACCTGCCGCCGCCGTCGGACCTGGGCGTGCCCGCGCTGGAAATCTACCTGGACACCAGCGGCTCCATGCCCAACCCGCAGCAGGACCTCAACGCGATGACGCTGGCCGCGCAGGTGCTGTCCGCCTCCGCGCTGCGCAAGGGCGCCACGGTGCGCGGCATCATCTACTCCGCGGACAACCCCGTCGTGTCCCCGTGGATGTACGACGAGGAGACGGCGCGCGACTTCTTCCTGCACTACATCGGCGGGGGGACATGGTTCCCCGTGGAGGTCATGGAGCAGCTGTCCGAGGAGCGGCCGGACGCGCTGCGCGTCGTCATCTCGGACAGCGACTTCCTCTACAACATGCGGCAGGAGGGCGCGATGCCGCGGTTTGTCCGCGGGATGAACCGGTCGCGCCGGGTGGTGGCCTTCCTCGCGCTGCCGGACGACGTGTCCGCGCGGCAGGTGCTGGCGCCGGTGCTGGGCAGCCCGCGCTTCCGGCTGGCGACCGTGCAATGGATGTCTGACTTTGGCCGTGCCGCCGCGGCACTGGCCGATGCCCTGTTGGAGAAATGATGGCGGTCTCGATTCCCCTCCTCCGTGAGCAGCTGGCGGCCACGCCCATCGTGTCGCCGTATCCGCACGACCTGGCGGTGGCCATCGTCTGCGACACCTTCCGTCTGGCCAGCCAGCGGCCCCCATCCCAGGCCGAGTGGGCGAAGCTGGAGCAGCGCATGAAGAACCCGCTCTTCCAGGAGCAGGTGGGCATGCTCGCGCACGTGCTGGTGTCATCCGACCTGCGCAAGAAGACGGCGCTCTACCTCACCGCGGACCGCACCCCGCAGGCGCGGCTCCAGCAGTTCTTCGAGGAGATCCATCCCCTCACCGCGGAGATGATCCGCTCCAACGCCTTCCGCCAGGAGGAGTTCCTGCGCAAGTGGCTGGCCGCCCTGGGCGCGGACATCGAAGGCGAGACGGAGGCCGAGTCGAAGCGTCACCTCAGGGAGCTGGACTACCGGCAGGCCGTGACGGACCTGCGCAAGGTGGAGGAGGCGCGCAGGAAGGAGGCGGACCGGCGCCAGGAGATGCTCCAGGAAGCCCAGCGCAAGGAAGCCGAGGCCCGGGGCTGGCGCGAGTGACGCTCGGGGTCGCGCCCAGGGCCCGCATCCGCCGCGACAGCCACACGCAGCGCCCGCACCTGCCGTGGGCGCTGGACGTGGCGGCGGGGCTCGCGCGTGGCACGACCACGGTGGACGAAGCCTCTGCCCGCGCGGAGCTGGAAGCGCGCCTGCCCGCCTTCCGCGAAGCGCTCCTGGGCTCGCCCTACTACGTGCGCGTGCTGCGCGAGTCGGGCCTGCACCCGGGCGACCTGCGCCGTCTGGAGGACCTGCGGCACTTCCCCGCGCTGGACCGCGCCACGCTCGCGCGCCACTGGGAGGACGTGCCCACGCTGCCCGCCGCGTCCGACGAGTGCGTGGTGGTGAAGAGCTCCGGCACCACGGGCGACCCGGTGAACGTGCTGCGCGACCGGCGCGACTGCCTGCTCATGTGGGCCGTGCTGCGCTTCTTCACCGAGCGCACCCGCACCGTGCCCCCGCCGCGTCCGCGCGTGGTGCTGCTGGACGCGCTGCCGGGCGGGCTGGAGTACTCGGTGCGCCTGCCGCTGTTCCACGACGGCGCCCTGCACCGCGTCTCCGTGCTGCGCGACGACGCGGTGGCGCGCCTGCGACGGGTGAAGGCCTCCGTCGTCTTCTCCGACCCGGAAGGGCTGCGCTGGCTGCTCGCGCATCCGGAGGTGCCGTCCCCCCGGCTGGTGCTCACCTCCGCGCAGCACCTGCCGCACGCGCTGCGCGACGCCTGGAAGCAGGAGCGCGGCGTGCCGATCCTCAACTACTACGCCGCCACGGAGACGGGGCCGCTCGCATGGGAGTGCCTGGAGGACGCGAACCGGGGCCGCTTCCACGTGCTCACCCCGGACGTCTGGCTGGAACCGGACGGGGACGAAGTCGTGGTGACACGGCTGCGCCCCAGCGTGCTGCCGCTGCTGCGCTACCGGCCCGGGGACACGGGCACCGTGCGGCGCGACGCCTGCGCCTGCGGCTTCCACGGCTGGACGCTGACGGGCTTCGGCGGACGCGGGGCCTGCGCGTTCCACACGCCTTCCGGTCGCGCGGTGGATGCGTGGTCGCTGGCGTGGGTGTTCAAGCACCACCCGCTGCGCGCGTTCCGGCTGACGCAGGTGACACGGGAGCGCTTCACGCTGGAGCTCTCAGGCGCGCCCGGGGACAGCGTGGCGGCGCTGTGCGAGCGGCTCACCGCGGCGCTGCGCAACCTGGGCTGGACGTCTCTGGTCGTGGAGGCGCGCGGGGCGGAAGGACTGGTACCGGCCGCCAAGCCGCTCCCCTTCCGTTGCGAGCTGCCGCTCCCTAGATGAGCCAGGCCTTCGCCCGGTCGTTTGCCCTGGATTCCCGCGCCTCGCGTGAAGATTCTCCCAGGGAGGTGCACCCGCACGGAGGACACATGGAGACTCGGAAGCTGGGCAGGCAGGGCCTCACCGTTTCGGCGCTGGGCCTGGGCTGCATGGGCATGTCGGACTTCTACGCGGGCCGGGACGACGCGGAGTCGGAGGCCACGCTGCTCCACGCGCTGGACCGGGGCATCACGTTCTTCGACACGGCGGACGCCTACGGCCCTGGCCGCAACGAGGAGCTGGTGGGCCGCGTGCTGGGCCCCCACCGCCAGAAGATCGTCCTGGCCACGAAGTTCGGCCTGGTGCGGGACCCGGCGAATCCCCAGTCGCGCGGCGTCAACGGCCGGCCGGAGTACGTGAAGCAGGCGTGCGACGCGAGCCTGAAGCGGCTGGGAATGGACGTCATCGACCTCTACTACCTGCACCGGGTGGACCCGAAGACGCCCATCGAGGACACCGTGGGCGCGATGGCGGAGCTGGTGAAGGCCGGCAAGGTGCGCTTCCTGGGGCTGTCGGAGGTGAACTCGGAGACGCTGCGCCGCGCGTGCGCCGTGCATCCCATCGCCGCGCTCCAGTCGGAATACTCGCTGTGGAGCCGGGACCCGGAGGACGGCGTGCTCCAGACGTGCCGCGAGCTGGGCGTGGGCTTCGTCCCCTACAGCCCGCTGGGCCGGGGTTTCCTCACCGGTCAGTTCAAGCGCTTCGAGGACCTGCCGGAAGACGACTACCGCCGCCACTCGCCCCGCTTCCAGGGGGAGAACTTCCAGCGCAACCTCAAGCTGGTGGAGCACATCGACCGGCTCGCGGGACAGAAGCAGTGCACGCCCGCGCAGCTGGCGCTCGCCTGGGTGCTGTCGCGTGGGCAGGACGTGGTCCCCATCCCCGGCACCAAGCGCCGCAAGTTCCTGGACGACAACCTGGGTGCCCTGGACGTGAAGCTGACGAAGGAGGACCTGGCGGCCATCGAGTCCATCGCGCCGCCGGGCGTGGCCGCGGGCGAGCGCTACCCCACCGCCATGCAGGGGTTCCTCCAGACCGACGCACGGAAGGAGACACGCTGACGGCCGGCCCCAGGCCCGTCCGCCCGCGCATCCATGACCGCGCCCGCTCCGTCCCGCCCGCCGCATCCGCCGGTGCCCCCCTCCTCCCCGTCTCCGCGCGCTCCGGAGTCGTTCCAGAAGGAAGAGGGCTCCGCGCTGCTGAACTACGGGCTGGCGGCTGCGGGCGTCCTGGTGGCGTTCCTCGCCCAGCGGCTGCTGTGGCCCTACATGTCCAGCGGCCCTTTCCTGGCCTTCTTCGCCGCCGTCGCGTTCGCGGGCTGGCGGGGAGGCTGGGGGCCGGGGCTGGTGGCGACGGCGCTCTCGCTGGTGATGGTGGACTACTTCTTCCTGTCGCCCCTGGGGGACTGGCTCATCCATCCCGGCAACTTCATCGCGCTGGCCTTCTTCCTGGCGCTGTCGCTGTTCGTGACGCTGCTCAACGTGCGCCTTCGCCGGGCCAACGCGGAGCGCGCGGACCTGCTGGAGCGCGAGCGCGCCTCCCGCGCCGCCGCCGAGTACGAACGCGCGCGCCTGCACGAGCTGTTCATGCACGCGCCCGCGCACCTGGTCATCTTCCGCGGGCCCCAGCACGTCTTCGAGCTGTCCAACCCCCTCAACTCCGCGATGCTGGGCAACCCTCCTCAGCTGCTGGGCCTGCCCGCGCGCGAGGTGGGGCCGAAGGAGGAAGCCGAGCGCGTGGCACGCATCCTCGACCACGTCTACGCGACGGGCGAACCCTTCGAGGGCCGGGAGGTGTCCCTCAAGCTGCCACAGCCGGATGGCACCCTCCGGGAGTTCATCTTCGATGTCACGTACACGCCCACGCACGACGCGCACGGGCAGGTGGACGGCATCGCGGGCTTCGGCTTCGACGTGACGGACGTGGTGCGTGCCCGCTCCCGGGCGGAGCGGCTGGCGCGCGAGCTGTCGCACAACGAGGAGCACCTGCGGCTGCTGGCCGGGGCCAGCTCCTTCCTGGCCACGTCGCTGGACGACAAGGCCACGCTGCGCAACGTGGTGCGCCTGGCGGTCCCCACGCTGGCAGACTGGTGCCTCATCGACAGCGCACTGGAGGACGGCACCTTCCAGCGCATGGAGGTGGAGCACGCGACCACGGAGCCGGAGTCGCTCGCGGAGCCGCTGCGGGCCCGCACGACGTACGTGTCGGGCCTCCCCAAGCTGGCCGGCACCGAGCCGCGTCATCACGGGCAGCCCCTCTTCATCGAGAACTTCACCGACGACGTCCTCCCGCTGTTCACGAAGGACCCGGAGCGCATCGCGCTGCTGAAGGAGCTGCGCGTCCGCTCGCTGGTGGTGGTGCCGCTGGTGGCCGGGGAGCGTTCGCTGGGGCTGCTCAGCTTCGTCACCACGCACCGCTCCGGACGGCGCTACACGACCGCGGACCTGCCCTTCCTCCAGGAGCTGGCCAACCGCGCCGCGCTCTCCATGGAGAACGCGAGGCTGTACCGCGAGGCGCGTGAAGCGGTGCGCCTGCGCGACGAGTTCCTCTCCATCGCGAGCCACGAGCTGAAGACGCCGCTCACGCCGCTCAACCTCAAGCTCCAGGCGCTGCGGCGCGAGCTGGACCGCCACCCGGGCCCGGTGCCGCGCGAGCTGGTGGAGCGCTACCTGGACGTGGGCTCGCGGCAGATGAAGAAGCTGGCGGAGCTGGTGAACGACCTGCTGGACGTGTCGCGCATCGCCGCGGGACGGCTGTCGCTGGAGTGCGTGCCCATGGACCTGGCGGAGCTGGTGCGCGACGTGGTCGCCGCCTACGAGGGCCCCGCCGCGCGCACCGGCTCCGTGCTCCAGCTGGAGTGCACGGACACCGTGACGATGGGCGTGTGGGACCGGCCGCGGCTGGAGCAGGTGGTGGTGAACCTGGTGGACAACGCCATCAAGTACGGCCAGGGGCGCCCCATCCAGGTCCGGCTGGAGACGCGCGACGGCAAGGCGGCGCTGACGGTGCGGGACCAGGGCATCGGCATCTCGGAGGAGTCCCTGCCGCGCCTCTTCGGCCGCTTCGAGCGCGCGGTGAGCGACCGGCACTACGGCGGCCTGGGCCTGGGCCTCTACATCACCCGCACGCTGGTGGAGGCCATGGGCGGCACGGTGCGCGTGGAGAGCCGCCTGGGCCAGGGCTCCGTCTTCACGGTGGAGCTGCCGCTGCCCGCGGCGTCGGCGGACGTGGGAGCTCCAGCGCCCTGATCAGGGAGCGGCGCGGGCGCGCGGCAGCTGCGCGTGGGGTTCCCAGGGACCGCTGGAGCCCAGGCAATGGCGGCAGGTGGCGAGCGGCGTGTCCCGTTCCAGGTAGCCCAGCAGGCGCGTGAGCAGGTCCGGGTCATCGAGCAGCACGCCGTCGTGTTCGGCGAGCGCGGGCAGGTGCGGATGCTCCGCGGCGAAGACGGTGGCGACGTGGGGCGGCCGGGTGCAGGTGAAGAAGCGGCCCTGGTGGACCAGGTGGCAGCGCTGCTTGAGCCAGCACTTGTTGAAGACGTCCTGTATCTCCGCGTCGGACGTGAGGGGCGCATCCGGGGTGATGCGCTGGAAGCGGTCGATGGCCTTCACCGTGAGGTGGACGCCGTGCTGGTCGCAGCGCTCGGTGATGCGGGTGATGGAGCGTTCGGGCAGGGGCGCGGACGTGTAGAACGACAGCGTCATCCGGTCGAGCCGTTCGTACACGGCGTCGGGAGCGCTCTGGGCGAGGAAGCCGTTGGTGGTGACGGACACCTGTTCGGTGAGCCCGGAGGTGCGCACCACGTCCAGCACGGCGGGCAGGTCCGGATGGAGGAAGGGCTCGCCGCCGGTGAGCTTGAAGACGTTGGGCTTGAGCACGCGCGAGAGGCGGCGCAGGTCCTCGGCCAATGCCTGGGGAGACACGGCCCACGCGGGCAGGTGCGGCGACAGCGGGCAACACTGTGCACAGCGCAGGTTGCAGTGCGTGGTGACGTGCGTCTCCAGGGACCAGGTGAGGACGCGGCTGTCGTGAAGCTCGTAGCGCACGGCGCGGGAGTCTAACCGACACACCCACCGCCCTGGGGGTCCGTATCCCTCCACGAAGCCCGAGGGTTACAGGTGCGCCCATGGCGCCGCCCGAGCAATTCGAGTCCTCGAAGCTCCGCACCCTCGACGTCCTCCTCCGTGAGGGGTTCGACCGGGCCACCCTGGAGAAGAGCGTGGCCGCGCTGGTCGGGACGGAGCGGTGGATCATCCGCCCTGTGCCGTTCGACCCCACCGGCCGCTCGTTCGACCTCCTCCCTCCCGGCACCATCGAGCCGGCACAAGCGTGGGAGCTGGCGCGCCGCCTCCAGACGGACCCGAGCGTGGAGGATGCGGATCCGGCTTTCGAGGCGGTCTACGCGGAACACACCTCCGTCACGGACACGGCGCCCACGCTCCTCAAGGCGCAGCGCGCGGAGCCCGGGCCTGAGACATTCAACGAGAACGATTGCGACTGGAGCCCGCGCTTCGTGAAGGCGGGTGAAGCGTGGAAGCTGCCCGGCGGCGTGAGCCAGGGCGAGGGCATCCTCATCGGACATCCGGACAGCGGCTACCTGCCCCACCCCGAGCTGGGGCCGAACTTCACGCCGCGCTTGGGCTGGGACTTCATCGACGATGACCCCACGACGGAGAACCCGGGCGGAGGCCACGGGCTGGGCACCGCGAGCGTCATGGCGAGCCCCTCCGACCGTCCGAGCGTGGACGGAGCGAAGCTGTTCGTGGATGGAGTCGCGCCGAAGGCCGAGGTCGTCCCGCTGCGCGTCGCGAAGCCCACGCTCTTCGTCCCCTCGCCGGTGCTGTTCAACGTGGGCGTCGACCGGCTGCGCGACTCCATCGGGTTCGCCATCCAGCGGCGGGTCCATGTCATCAGCATCAGCCTCGGGTGGCTGCCCAACGCGGGACTGCACCGGATCATCCAACAGGCGGTGCGCGAGAACATCATCGTCATCGCCGCCGCGGGCAACTACACGGGCCCCGTCGTCGTCTGGCCGGGCGCGTATGACGAAGTCGTCGCGATGGCCGCGTGCAACGCGAGCGCGCAGCCCTGGGCCTTCTCCGCCTGGGGCAAGGCGGTCGACGCCACCGGTCCGGGCGAGGACGTCTGGGTGGCGCAGCCCGGCGACAAGGTCGGGCAGAGCAGCGGCACCTCGTATGCGACCGCGACTGTCGCGGGGATCGCCGCGCTCTGGCTGGCACACCATGGCCGGGACAACCTGCTCGCGAAGTACCAGGGAGGACCAACGCTGGCGCAGGTCTTCCGCCATGTGCTCCGCGCCACCTGTGACAGCTGGCCCCAGAGCCAGCTCGCGTGGGGCGCGGGCCTCGTCAACGCGAAGGCGTGCCTCGAGTCCCCGCTCCCGGACGTGACGGCGCTGGAGTCGTTCACCACGAGGGCGCTCCTCCATGAGTCCTCGGACACCGTGGCCTCCACCTTCAGCGGCCTCCCGGAAGCCGACGTCCTGAAAAACCTTGCGACCACGCTCGGGGTCGATGAACAGAAGGCGTCGCGGCTCGACTCGGAGTTCGGGCGCGAGCTGCGGTTCTGGGCGCTCACCCATGCCCCCTTCCGGCACGCGCTCCAGGAAGGCGCGGGCAGGGACCGTCAGGCGCTCAAGGCGCGTACTCAAGCCGCCCTGCCACCCTTCTCACCGAGCCTGCGGGCCGCGATCGGTTAGCACGCCTCACAGAACGCCAGCACCTGGGCGAACGGCCACTCCGCCACGGTGCCGAAGAGCTTGTGATTGCCGAGCTTCGCCTTGGAGAGCGCGGGGCTGCTCAGGCCGCAGAGGAAGCGCGCCGCCTGCCGGGGATGGCCCAGCGCCTCCGGGTGCCTCGCCACGAGCGACTGGAACGTGGGCGCGTCCAGCTGTTCGCGCAGGTCCGGCCGTGGATGCGGCGGCGGCAGCACGCGCGCCGCGCCCGTGCGGCAGAAGGTGCAGTGGCCGCACGGTGCTTCGCGCTGCTCGCCGAAGTGGGCCACCAGCGCATTGCTCTGGCAACCGTCGTGCGTGACCAGCCGGAGCACGTCGCGCACCCGCGACACCTCCTGGACCTCCCGCTTCTGGAAGCGCTCCTGCAACAGGGCCACGAGCGCCTTCGCGTCCTCGCGCTCGCGCAGCCGCGTGTAGCGCTGACGCGGCTCCGCCACCTGCACCTCCGCGTAGCCCTGCTCCTGGAAGTAGTCGAGCGCCTTCACCACCCGGTCTCGCGGCTGGTCCAACGCCTTTGCGACTTCGGCGGGGTCGAACGTGTACCAGGTGCGTCCCTTCTTCGCGTGCGCGAACAGCTCCTTCACGAAGCGCGCGCGCTCCCCCTGGAACCTGCCCACGAGCGCGTCTACAGAGCCCGCCGGCTGCACCTTGTAGCCCGCGTAGAACGGCGTGCCCTGGCGCAGCACGCCCTCCAATTCCAGGTACGTCAGCGCCGTGCGCAGCACCAGGGGCCGCAGGTCGTGGCGGTTGCCCAGCGCGTACATGTCCAGGTGCAGCTCCGGTCCCGAGGACAACAGCTCGTTCACCAGCGCCGTCAGCGCCTCCGGCAGCGGCGTGTCTCCGAGCGCGAAGTTCTCCAGCGTGGGCACGTCGTCCGGGCACGCGAGCAGCTCCACGACGGACGGCCTGCCATCACGGCCCGCGCGGCCAATCTCCTGGCTGTAGCTCTCCAGGCCCTTGGGCAGGTTGTAGTGATACACGGCGCGCACGTCCGCCTTGTCGATGCCCATCCCGAACGCGATGGTCGCCACGACGATGCCCTTCGCGGAGTGGGTCCACGCCTCCTGCACCCGCTCGCGCTCCTCGGCTTCCAGGCCCGCGTGGTAGGCGCTCGCGGGCAGGCCCTCCGCGCTCAAGAGCGCCGCCACGCGCTCCGCGGTCTTCTGCAACGTGACGTAGACGATGGTGGTGCCGGGCGGGCGCGACTTGAGCCGCTCCACCAGCAGGGCATCGCGCGCCTCCGGGCCCGTGGGTGTGGTCTCCAGCGTGAGGTTGTTCCGGTAGAAGCCGGTGACGACCGCGTGCGACTCCGGGATGCCGAAGCCCTGACAGATGTCGTGCACCACCTGCGGCGTGGCCGTGGCGGTGAGCGCCAGGATGCGCTCGGCCTGGAGCGTGCGGGCCGCCTGCGCGAGCTTGAGGTAGTCCGGCCGGAAGTTGTGGCCCCATTCGGAGACGCAGTGCGCTTCGTCTACCGCGAAGAGGGAGATTTGGAGCTCGCTCAAGAGCCCCATGAAGCGCTCGTTGTTGAAGCGCTCGGGGGCCACGTAGAGGAGCTTCAGCGTTCCGTCGCGCAGGGACTCCGTCACTTCACGCGACTCCTCCAGCGACAGGGAGGAGTCCAACCGCGCGGCGCGGATTCCCTTCCGCTCCAGCGCGTCGATCTGATCCTTCATCAACGCGATGAGCGGTGACACCACCACCGTGAGCCCTTCGAGCAGCAGCGCGGGCAACTGGTAGCACAGCGACTTGCCGCCGCCAGTGGGGAACACGGCGAGCGCGGAGCCCTGGGGCTCGAGCAGCTTCGTGAGCACCTCGCGCTGTCCGGGCCGGAAGGACTCCAGCCCGAAGCGCTCTCGCAACACGACGTCCACCGCATCGTCCCGCATGTCCCGCCCTTCCCTGTTCGCGTTGTCTTGGGGGGTTATCGCACCCTCCTGGAGGTCGCGGAGGGATGAAACAGGCCGACGGCCTGGCGACGCTTGTCGTGGCGCCGCCTCGGTCGAACGCCCCCGCTTCCTGAGCGGGCAGACACGATCGATACGGGTGCGCGCGGAGACGAACTCTATGATGCGGACCGCATGCCGACCCGCGCTCCCAAGGTGTCCCCTGCAGGAAAGGCTCCCTCGCGCGGCCTGTCACCTCGTGCGGTAGGCGACCTGCTGTTCCATGCCCGAGCATCCAACGCGGACTTGCAGTTGGAGGCGGTGCCCCTCGGCGTGACGCTGCCGCGAGTCCTCCGGGAAGCGGAGGCTCGGGACGAAGAAGAGCTCGCGGCGCGGCTGTTGTCCGCCTGGTCCGACACCGTGCGGGCACATGTCGAAGCGGGCACGCACGACGTGAGCCTGAGCGGCGGCGTGGACAGCGCGGCCCTGTGCGCGATGGCCGCGCGGCATGCACCGCAGAAGGTGCGTGCGTGGACGATGGACGTGCACTTCGCGGACGCGGTGGAGCGGAGCAACGCGCGGCGGATGGCGAAGGTGACGGGCGCGGAGCTGGTGGACGTGCTCATCCCGGACTCCGTGCTCCCGGACCTGTTCGAGCACGCGGTCCTCGCCAACCAGACCGTCATCCTCAACGCCCGGGCCGTGGCCAGCTACGTGTTCTATCTGGAGGCCCAGCGGCAGGGCGCGGGCCCCGTCCTCCTGAGCGGCGCGGGAGCGGACGAAGTGCTCCAGGGCACCCCGGGCGTGCTCGCCGCCGCGAAGGCCCGCGTGGACGAAGACCGGACGTTGGCCGTGCGGGCCCTGGGCTTCGAAGCCATGGCGGCTGTGGACAACTTGCGGGCGCCGTTCCGAGCCGGCTCGCGCGATCATGAAGAGCCCCCCGGAGCGGCACGGGGGGCTGTGGACAACTCGGGAAGCCCTCTGGACGGGGCCCCGCACGGCGATCAGGAATCAAAGCCATCCACGGGGCATTTCCCCTCTGGAAACGGCGGTTCCGATCAAGCCTTGGGACGCCGTGAAGACTCCACACCTGTGGACAACTTGAGGACTGTTTCCGAGGGCTGGAACAGCGATCACGTCTCGCGAGGCCCCCCTGTGGACAACCTGGGGACCGGGCTCGCCGCGCCGTGGGAGCTGCCTCAGGAGGAGGCGCTCCCCTCCGAGGAGCTGCGGTACGCGAAGTGGGTGCTGGCCGAGCTCATCCTTCCCCCCGAGCTGCGGGGCGCCCGGGCCCATGGGCTCACGGTCCGCACGCCATACCTGGACGAAGGCTTCGCGCGGGTGGCGCTGGCGCTGCCGGAGTCCGTGCTGCAAAGGGACGGGTTCGGCAAGTGGCTGTTCCGGCATGCGGTGCGGTCCCTGGTGCCGGACGAGGTCCGCCTCGCGCGCAAGACGCCCCGGTATGGACACACCGCCCTCTCCAGCCCGGTGCGGTCGCGCTGGCTGGAGCTGTATCGCGCCTGGCTCTCTCCCGCGCGGCTGGACTCCCTCCAGGTCATCAACACACAAGGGGTGCTGGGATTGATGGAGCGCTACTTCCGGCTGCCGCCCGACGACGCGCAGGCCGGACCGATGGATCGGTTGTTGATGCGCCTCATGTCCCTGGCCATGCTCCAGGCCCACACCAAGGCGCCCCCCTGAATGTCCCGAGTCCTCATCGCCACCTCGCCCGAAAAGGGCCACCTCAACCCGATGGTCGGCGTGGCCCAATGGCTGCGCCGCCTGGGGCACACCGTCGGCTGGTTGTGCATCCCCGAACCCGCGCCGCAGCTCGAGTCCCTGGGCGTGGAGGTGTTGAGCCTGCCGCACGTCGAAGCCGCGCCGCCGGGCATCGAGACGGGAGGCGAAGCGCTGGCGAAGCTGGTGCTCGATGACGTCGCGCTGGGGAAGTGGATCCGGGGATTGTTGCTGGATTCGGTCCCCACGATGCTGGAGCCGGTGCGCGAAGTGGTGCGCGCCTTCCGTCCCGACGTGATGGCGCTGGACGGGATGCAGTACGCGGCGGTGCTCGCGGCGCACACGGAAGGCATTCCCTGGGCGGGGGTGTCCTCCGCGCTGACGTTGCTGGAGCCGCGTCCGGAGATTCCCCTGCTGCGCAACGTGAGGGCGCTGAAGGACGACCGTCAGGCCCTGTTCCGCCGTCACGGCTTCGACGCGCGCTTCCGCACCTGCGAGTGCCTGTCGCCCCGGCTCAACCTCATCTTCGCCACCGAGGCCTTCCTGGGCCCGGACGCGGGAGTGCCCCCGGACACGCTGCTGGTGGGGCCCTCGATTCCGCCGGAAGCCCGGGGTGACGAGGTGCCCTTCCCCTGGGAGCGGCTGGGCGACAAGCCGGTGCTGTACGTGTCCTTCGGCAGTCAGATTTCGTATCAGCCTGAGCTGTTCCGCCTCATCGCGGAGGCCGCGAAGCCCTTCGGCGTGACGCTGGTGTTGTGCGCGGGCGAGCTGGCGGACACGGACTTCCCGAGCACGCTGCCCGGTGACGTGGTGGCTGTGCGCTACACGCCGCAGCGGCAGGTGCTGGAGCGCGCGGCGGCGTTCATCTCCCACGGTGGCGCCAACTCCGTGATGGAGGCGATGACGGCGGGAGTGCCGATGCTGCTGCTGCCGGTGTGCAACGACCAGCCCGTGCAGGCGCACTTCCTGGAGAAGTCCGGAGCAGGGCTCGCGAGGGACCCGAGGACCCTCACGGTGGAGTCGTGCCGTGAGGCCATCGCGCAATTGCTCGCACCGAAGTCAGCGATGCGCGGCCGAGTGGCGGAGATCTCCCGTTCCTACCGCGCGCACGATGGCGCGAGGACCGCCGCTGAACGCATCGCCGGGCTCGTGGCATGAGTGCCTCCAGGTGGAGTCCTCGACGGCATCACCCGGAGGGCATCACACCGTTGGAGGTGTGGAACCTGCCCGTGTTCGGCCGCGAGCTGTGGGAGCTGCTGGGCTCTCCGTGGGTGGAGGACGACCGGCGCGCGGGAGTCCCTGGAGCCACGCTCGCGGCCCGCATGATGCTTCCGCTGGCGGAGGCGCTCGCATTGCTGGTGAAGAAGCACGCGCCGGATGCGGCGTATCTGAGTGGAGGCCTGGCGGAGCTGGACGGCTTTCCCGCCGCGTTGCGAGCGGCAACAGCATCGCTGCGCCGCCCGGTGCACATCGCGCTGTCACCGCGCTTCGCCCCTGTGCGTGCGGGGCTGCGCATGCTGGAAGCCACGGGCGCGCGAAGTCCGCTCTGCGTGGACGTGGGCCAGACGAGCATCAAGCTCGCGCGTGCCGGAGCGACACGCGTCGTTGAGCGGGACCTCACCACCCTGCCCCCGTTGTTCATCGGACAGCCGCGTCCCGCGGACGGCCATCACATCCGGGACACGGTGGCGTTCATCTCGGGAGCGCTGCGGACGTTCCTCGCGGAGGACAGCCGCGAGCCTCCGGACGCGCTGTGTCTGGCATTGCCGTGTCCGCTGGATGAGGCCCTGATGCCCGGAGGTTGCACCTACGGTTTCGAGGGCACGGCCTCCCTGGTCCCGGACATCCTCGCCCACGCGGGCCTGCCAGACACGGGAGGACCGGTGCTCGTGCTCAACGACGCGGAGCTGGCGGCCGAATCCGCGCGGCGGGCCCCCCAGGTGAAGGGGCGCCGCGTGCTGTGCCTGTCCCTGGGCTTCGGCCCGGGTGGAGCCCTGCTCGAACGGGGCTGAGCCTGGTAACCTGGTCGTGGACCCGTGCCCACGCCCTCAGACAACGACCAGGCCATCCGGCTGGCGGCCTTCAATGCCTTGCAGGCGCTGGTGGAGCGGCACGGCGAAGTGCTGCCGTGGGAAATCATCGCGGACGGCTTCCAGCTCCACGGCGAGCAGCACCTGTTCGCCAACCGGACACGCGGCATCTTCTGGCCCCGGCAGATGCAGGAGACCGCGCTGTCCATCAAGACCACCGTGCCGCGAGGAACCCGCGTCGCCCGTTATGACGATGACAACATCGCCTCGGACGGAGCCTTCCTCTACAAGTTCCAGGGCACGGACGTGGAGGCACGGGACAACCGCCGGCTCGTGCGCGCGCAGCAACTGGATGCGCCTCTCATCTACCTCTACGGCATCGAGCCCGGTTTCTATCGGCCCCTGTGGCCCGTCTACATCTCCGACGTGGACCTCGCCTCGCACTCCTTCCACGTCACGGTGTCCGAGCCCGAGACGGTGAAGCAGCGCTTCGTGGCAGACGCGAAGCTGCTGTCCCTGGAGCGGCGTTACACGACGGTACAGGCCAAGAAGCGACTGCATCAGGCGGCCTTCCGTCAGCATGTCCTGAACGCCTACGAACGCCGCTGCGCGGTCTGCGCGTTTCCTCGCATCGAGCTATTGGATGGCGCCCACATCCTCCCGGACCGCGATGAGCGCGGCCACGCGGAAGTCCCCAATGGACTGGCGCTCTGCCGGCTCCACCACGGCGCCTTCGATACGAACCTGATGGGCATCCGCCCTGACGGCGTCATCGAGTTGGCGCCCAGTCTGCTCGCCACCCAGGACGGCCCCACGTTGGAGCACGCGCTGAAGGGCTTCGTGGGCAAGACGCTCCACCTGCCGCGCGCGAAGGAGCTGCGCCCCAAGAAGCTCTACCTGGAAGAGCGCTACGAGCGCTTCCGCAAGGTGGGCTGAAGCACCCTGCCCGAAGCACCGGGATCCTGACCGGAAGGAGAGGCTTCCTGCCTGAATGGGTAGGTCGCCGTCCTGCCCGGTCCGCCGATGTGGCGCGATTTCGAGCCCTTTAGTTTCAGGCTCGAAAGGAACACGCCATGTCCACCGACGCCCTCCAGTCCCTCTCGCAGTCCATCTCCACCGTCGTCGAGCGCATCGCTCCCTCCCTCGTCCGCGTCGAGGCCCGCCGTCGCCGGGGCGCCAGCGGTGTCATCTGGGATGCCGACGGTCACATCCTCACCACCAGCCACGCCGTCGAACACGAGGGCTCCATCCAGGTGGGCCTCGCGGACGGCCGCTCGGTGTCCGCCGAGCTCGTCGGCCGCGACCCGAGCACCGACCTCGCGCTCCTCAAGGCCGACGCCCGTGGACTTACCGCGCTCGCGCCCGCGCCGCTCGATGACGTGAAGGTGGGCAACATCGTGCTGGCCCTCGGCCGGCCGGGGCGTACGGCGCGGGCCACGCTGGGCATCGTCAGCGCGTTCGGCGGCGACTGGCGCACGCACGCGGGCGGACAGGTGGACCGCTACCTGGAGACCGACGCGGACCTGCCTCCGGGCTTCTCCGGCGGCGCGCTGGTGGACGCGCAGGGCCGCTTCCTGGGCATCCCCACGGCGGCCTTCTCCCGCACCGCCGCGGTCGTGCTCCCCGGCGGCACGCTGACGCGCGTGGCGAACTCACTCCGCGAACACGGAGGCATCCGCCGCGGCTACCTGGGCGTGGGCGCCTACCCGGTGCGCCTGCCGCGTGAAATCGAAGGCACGAAGGCGGGCCTCATCCTGCTCTCCGTGGATCCGGACGGGCCGGCGCAGAAGGCCGGGCTGCTGCTGGGCGACGTGCTGGTGAGCCTGGGCGGTCAGTCGCTGCACGGCGTGGAGGACCTGCTGGGCTACCTGGGCGACGAGAAGGTGGGCGCGTCCATCCAGGCGAAGGTGTTGCGCGCGGGCGAACTGCGCGAGGTGCCCATCACCGTGGGCAAGCGTTCTTGAAAGGAGCCGGCGATGAAACTGTTGCAGCAACTCTCGGATGACCTGGAAGGACTCGTGGCCGGCGCGGCTCCGGCCGTGGTGGGCGTGGAGCACGCGCGCGGCCACGGCACCGGCCTGTTCCTCACGCCGGATGGCTACGTGCTCACCAACCGGCACGTGGTGATGCGCACGCCCAAGCGCCTCACCGTGCAGCTCCACAACGGCGAGGAGCGCAGGGCCACGCTGGTGGGTGCGGATGCTCCCACGGACCTCGCGGTGGTGCGCGCGGAAGGGGATGACTTCCCCACGCTGCCGCTCGCGGATCCGGAGACGGTAAGGGTGGGGCAGCTGGTGATGGCCATTGGCAATCCCTTCCGCCTGGAGCAGTCGGTGTCGCTGGGCGTGGTGAGCGCCATCAACCGCAGCATCACCCTGCCCGACGGCGTCATCCTGGAGGGGATGCTCCAGACGGACGCGGCCATCAACCCGGGCAACTCCGGCGGGCCGTTGCTCGACACGCGAGGGCGCGTGGTGGGGCTCAACACGTTGGTCCTGCCGTTCGCGCAGGGGATTGGTTTCGCGGTGAGCGCCACCACGGCGGCCTGGGTCGCGAGCCTGCTCATCCAGCGCGGCCGGGTGGACCGGAAGTTCCTGGGCATCGCCGCCACGGCGGTGAACCTGGAGCCCGCGCTCGCGAAGGACACCGGCCAGCCGCGAGCCGTACGCGTGTTGAAGGTGCAGGAGGGCACGCCCGCGGACGACGCGGGTCTCCAGCCGGACGACCTGCTGCTCGGCATCAACAGCCGGCCGGTCAACAGCGTGGACGACCTGCAGCGGTTGATGGCGCTCGCCTCCGAGGAAGAGGTGCACCTGGACGTGCTGCGAAAGGGCCGCCGCAAGGACGTCTCCGCCCGGGCCCGCCACCGCCGCGAGCCGGTGGCGGCCTGAGCCACCGCTATACTGCGCCTCACGATGTCCTCATCGAAGGCGCATGACATGGCTTCGGAGGAACTGCCCGCGCGCATCGAGCGCGAGGGCTTCGCCATCCTCCCGCGCGGAATCACGCCCGCCACCGCGGACGCCCTGCTCCAGGCCCTGCGTCCCGTGAAGGAAGAAGCCTCGACCGCCCAGCGGCGAGGCGGCGTGCGCAACCTGCTGGAGAACGTGCCCGCCGTCCGTGAGCTGGCCCGTTCAGGCCCGGTGCGCGAAGCCGCCGGGTCCATCCTGGGCCCGCACTGCTTCGCGGTGCGCGGCCTGCTGTTCGACAAGACGCCAGACGCGAACTGGAAGGTCATCTGGCACCAGGACCTCACCGTCGCCGTGCGCGAGCGCCGCGACGTGCCCGGCTTCGGTCCCTGGTCGGAGAAGGCCGGTGTGCCCTGCGTGCAGCCGCCCACGTCCGTCCTGGAGGACATGGTCGCGGTGCGCGTCCACCTGGACGACTGCGGAGAGGACAACGGCCCCGTGCGCGTGCTCGCGGGTTCACACCGTGAAGGCCGTCTGTCCTCTTCGAGCATCCCTGACTGGCTCGAACGAAGTGCGCCCGTGGACTGCCTCGTGCCCCGCTGCGGCCTGCTGGTGATGCGGCCCCTGCTGCTGCACGCCTCGTCACCGGCACGCGTCCCCGCGCACCGCCGGGTCATCCACCTGGAGTTCGCGGCACGGCCCCTGTCCGGCGGGCTCGAATGGCACGCGCGCGTCTGAGGCTCACGGCCACGTCAGCATCAAGCCCACGCCGTCCGGCGCGGGCACCAGACGCGCCGTGAGCTGCCCGTTCAGCTTCGCGTTGAGGAACGTCAGCACGCCGTCGAACACCAACAAGAACGCGCCCTGCATGAGCACGCTCTTGCCCCAGCCTCGCAGGCGCTCCGAGTCCTTGCGCATTCCGCGCTCCCACAGGAACCCGCCGAAGGCGATGTAGCCCACGTCCAGGCCTGCGTTGAAGAGCAGCAGCTTCTCCATCCGCTGGCCTTCAGCCAGGCTGCGCGCCAGGTCCCACGAGGCCGGATCCGCCGTCGCCTGTCCGTGATAGCCGAGCCCCGCGATGACCAGGTTCACCACGTTCCAGGCCGCGTTCGCCTGGAAGAAGGCCCGCGTCTCGCCCTCGCTCGCGAAATGCCCCGCGACGCCCGTGCCGATGTTCAGCACCGCCCAACCGAACAGGATGCCCATCGCGGTCTGGTTCACTCGCACCGCTTCCGCATTGTGCTCCGCGAGCCACGCCTTCGCGTCTGGAGCTGACGTCTCCTGCGCCACTCCTGGCATCGCGAAGAACAACAGCACCAGGACACAGCAGGAACGCACGAGGCGGGCGGAGGCCATGGCGGCACTCTAGGCCCCAGACCTCCAGGACGCGCACCTCCCGCCCGGCGCGGTCACAAAACCTGTCCGACTGTCGGACAGGTTTCCAGGGCCCGGCTCCCCGGCGCCCCCGCTTGCCGCGCGACGGGCAGCGCTACCGTTCGCCATCGTCGCTGAGTGGCGGCGCCTCCCTCGCGGGCTCCGTGCCCTTCTGTGCACCGTAGCCGCCAATGCCTTTCTGGAGGATGCGGTCCTCGCCGACGTCCTCGTCCGTCACGTCGCCCCGTTCGGTGCCCGGGCGCTGGTGCCTGGCTTGGCGCTCCAGTTCCTCCGCGCTCTGGGTATCCGTGCGCTCGGGCCCCTTCACCGGCGGCCCCTTGTTACTGGCCATGGTCGCGTCTCCTGTCTGATGTCCTGCCCTCCAGGACAAGGTCCGGCGCGTCCCATCCCCCGACAAGGCCACTGCATGCGACACACGGGGCGGCAGGGGCACGGCATGCCGTCGTGGAGCGGGGTAGCATCGCCAGTCGCCTTGCTTCCCGGAGCCGCCCAGCCATGACCCACCCGGCCGACGCTGTCCCCTCCAGCTGTCCCTTCAGCGGCACGGGAAAGCCATCCGCCGCTCGCGTGCCCGGCCCGGTCTACCGGAAGCCGTTCTGGCGAGCACGTCTGCCCGAAGTGAGCCGGGAGATCGCCTCCCTGGATGCACGGCGAGACTGCCAGCGCATCGTGCACCTGCTGACCAACTACGAGTTCCCCTTCGACATTGTGCGGTCCACGGAGATCGCCCTCTTCCACACCTACGGCAGCCGCTCCGTCTCACGCCTCCTGGACCGCACGGGTGAGTTCACCAAGCGAGGCCAGAAGCGCTACGACGACACGCGGCTGCTCATCGCACGGTTCATGGAGTGCGGCTGGGATGGAGCGGATGGGCGCCGTTCGCTGGAGCAGATGAACCACATCCATTCCTTCTTCCGCATCCCGAACGAGGACTTCCTCTTCGTGCTGTGGACGTTCATCGACTTCCCCATCCAGTGGATGCAGGAGTTCGGCTGGCGTCCCTTCACCCAGCACGAGCAGGAGGCCTGGTTCCATTACTGGTGCGAGATCGGGCGCCGCATGGGCCTGAAGGACATCCCCGAAAGCAAGCCCGCCTACGACGCCTTCATCCGAGACTACGAGGCGCGAGAGTTCGTCCCCAACGAGGCCAGCCACCGCGTGGCTCAGTCCACCGTGGACATCCTCGCCGGCTGGGTGCCACGCCCGCTGCGTCCGCTGGTGGCCCCCATCAGCCTCAGCCTGGTGCCACCGCGCCTGCTACCCGCCATCCAATTCGAATCCCCACCTGCCTGGGTGGGAGGCCTGGTCCGAGGCGCCCTCAAGCTACGCAAGCGCGTCAAACGCCACGTCTCGCTGGAGCGCTACCCGTCGACCCTGGAGACGACGCTCAACCGCACCTACCCCGGCAACGCCTACCGCATCGAAGGCCTGGGCCCGGACTACGCCCACCGCGACGCGGAATGAAAAGGCCCGCGTCCCTTCGCTGGGACACGGGCCTTTGAACCTCACGACGGACAGTCGCTCAGCTCTTGTACTTCACGGAGCAGCCGTACGGCTCGGAGGTCGGGGTCGCCACCTGCTTGCCGTTGAGGAGCGCGTCCACCGCCGTCTGCACGTAGTTCACCTTGGTGGCTTCCTTGCCGCGCGGGTCGTTGTCGATGGCGCCCGCGTAGCGGACCACGCCCTCACCGTCGATGACGTACATGTGCGGCGTCGTCTTCGCCGCGTAGCTCTTGCCCACCGTGCCGTCCGTGTCCAGCAGCACCGGCTGGCTGAAGCCCTCCTTCTTCTTCCAGTCCGCGGCGCTCTTCGCGTTGTGCGTGGAGGACGAGTCCACCGTCAGCCACACCACCTTCTTCGCGTCGAAGCCCTTCTGCGTGTTCTGCATCGTCTTGGCCTCGTAGTGCCGCTTCACGAACGGGCACTCCGGGTTCGTCCACTCGAGCACCACCACCTTGCCCTTGTACTCGGACAGAGAGTGGGCCTTGCCCGCCTCGTCCTTCAGCGTGAACGCCGGAGCGGGCTTGCCCACCTCCGCGGTGTCAGCCGCGAAGACGGGAGCGGAAACGAAAGCCGCGGTGAGAGCGAGAGCCTTGAAGACCTGCTTCATGACGGAACCTCCAATGAGTTGAACGCCGCGCAACGAACCGCCACTTCACTCCCGGCTCAAGGCCGGGCACACACCACCGAGCCACCCTTCAGCGGCGACCCACACTCCGCCGCGCGCTGCACCGCCTGGATGACGCTGTCCGCGGTGAGCAGCTCGTTCAGCACCTCCGGCTTGTCCGGCGCACCCGGGCTCAGCACCAGGTACATGGGCACGCCCGCGCGGCCATGCTCCGCCAGCTTCGTGGTGATGCGCGCGTCCCGCCGCGTCCAGTCCGCCACGAAGAACGCCACGTTGTGCTTCAGGAACGCCTGCCGCACGTCGTCGCGCGACAGCACGGTGCGCTCGTTGAACTTGCACGTGAGACACCAGTCCGCCGTGAAGTCCACGAACACCGGCTGACCCGCCGCCAGCGCCGCCGTCACCGCCGCCTCGTCCCAAGGCTGCGCGCCACCGTGCGACGCCACCGCCGCTCCGCGCGTCTCCAGCGACGCCTGCGCCTCCTCGAAGCGCAGCGCCACCGCGCCCGCGCCCACCAGCACGAGCACCGCCAGCGCCACCGTCACGCCCCGGCGCCCGCCCTCCAGGCTCTGCGACTGGCCGTACAGCCACGTGACCAGGCCCACCGCGATGAGGAACGCGAGCAGCCGCGCCATGCCGTCCACGCCGGCCAGCCCGCCCATCACCCACACCAGCCACACCGTCGTGCCCAACAGCGCGAAGCCCAGGAACTGCTTGCCGCGCTCCATCCACATGCCCGGCTTGGGCAGCCGCTTCGCCAGCCCCGGCACCAGCACCAGCAGGCAGAAGGGCAGCGCCAATCCCAGCCCCAACGCCATGAACACCGCCACCACCGTGGCCGGGCCCGCCGCGAACGCGAAGCCCACCGCCGTGCCCAACAGCGGCGCCGAACACGGCGTCGCCAGCACCACCGCGAGCACACCTTCTCCCGCGCTGCGCATCAGGCCGTGGCTCTGGTCCACCTTGCCCGCCAGCGCCGTGCCGTCCGCGCCCAGCGTGTAGACGCCGAAGAGGTTGAGCGCGAACGCCACCAGCACCGCGCTCACGCCCGCGACGAACAGCGGCTCCTGGAACTGGAAGCCCCAGCCCACGCTGGCACCGCCCGCGCGCACCGCCAGCACCGCGCCCGCGAGCAGCAGCATCGTCGCCAGGATGCCGCCCGCGTACGCCGCCGCGTGCGGCGCTACCTTGCCCTTCTCCTCCTGCACCATCCGCGTGAAGCCGTACGCCTTGACAGCCAGCACCGGGAACACGCACGGCATCAGGTTGAGCAGCGCGCCGCCCAGGAACGCGAACAGGAGCGCGACGCCCAGCCCCAGCGGTGACTCGCCCGACGCCGCCGGCGCCGCAGCCGCGGGCTGCACCTTGCCCACCGCGTCCTTCACCGACGGAACCTTCAGGGGCGCGGGGCCCGCCGCCGCGCCAGCCGCCGCCACCATCGGCGCGAGCGCCGTGTCCACGTCCACCGCCGTGAAGCCCGTGGCCTGCGTGCCCAGGCGCAGCGCGCCCGTGAGCCGGGGCTCGCCCTTGGGCACCACCGACGACGCCTGGCCCTCCAGCGCGAACGTCCCCGGCGCCGTCTGCTTCAGCTTCACGCTGTCCACGCCCAGGATGCGGCCGGGCACGAAGAAGTCACCCTCCACGCCGCCCGCGAACGGCTTGCCGTCCGCCGCCGTCACCGTGAGCTTTCCGGTGAACGGCTTGCCCGCCGTCAGCGTCGTGCCATCCAGCGCCAGGGCCACGCGCGGCGCGCCCTCCGCCCCCACCGGCGCCGGCACCTGGGCCTGCGCGGCGTCGAACTGCGGCGCGAACTCCGGATCCAACACCGTCTCCGGCCCCACCGGCACCGTGCGCGTCAGCACCAGCTGCGCGGGGATGCAGTGCACCTTGCACGCGAGCGCGTCCACCGCCGCCGACACGTTCAGCGTGCCGCTGGCGTTCTGCGCCACGTGCGCGGGCGCGAACAGCAGCACCTCGTCGTGGTAGCCGTGCGTGGTGATGAAGCCGTCCGGCGTGCGGAACGTGCTGGGGAAGGGCCAGCGCAAATCCCCCACCGTGACGCCCGGCACATCCCACGACACGTCCGTGGCCAGGCCGGAGTCGCCCGGGTTCTTCCAGTAGACGTGCCACTCCGGGTCCATCTTGAGGCGCACGCCCACGCGGAAGTCGCCGCCCGCCTTCACCTGCGTGGCATCCAGGAGCAGCGCACCCTCCAGGCGCGGGTCGCCCTCGTCCGGCGCGGTGCTGCCCACGGCGGTGGGCGGCAGCGCGGCCTGGGCCCACGTCGCCAACAGCAACGCGCCCACCGCGCCCAGCCCACCGAGCCGGCTTCCAGACCTCTTGCTCCACGGATGCGTCATGCGACTCCCGTTAATCCACCTGGAAACGCCGTGCTACCTGGGATGCGTCCCCACAGGATGCACTCAACCTTCCGGGCAGCCGGGCATTCCGCATGCCCGCACGCCCGGCGTCAGGGACCACCTTCTGGTCCCGCGCCTTCCCCATACGCTCAAGGAGTCCGGGCGGTTACGGCTCGGTGTTGCCCGTCTTCCAGGGCAGCAGCGCCGCGCCATCCAGCGTGCCCCCAGGCGCGCCGCCGTTCGCCGGAGCGGGCAGGGCCGGCCGCGGGGGCGGACCCACATTCACCGCGGCCGGAAGCGCCGGCCCGATGCGGCTCATGGTGATGCGCGACACCTCCGACTGCGCCCGGCGCACGCCCAGGGCGGACGGCTGGGCCGCACGGCGCTCCACCGCGCGGCGCAGGTCCGCCAGACGGTCCACGTGGCGCTGCGCGGGGACCTCCGCGGAGCCCAGGCGGGCCAGCTTGTAGAGCCCCTTGTCCGCCCCCTCGAGCGCCCGCTCGGCCGCGTCCTGCTGACGGCGGGAGAGCGCCTTCCAGGCGGCGGCCTCGTAGGAGACCAGCTCCAGCTCCGCGGACACCGCGCGCACGAAGCGGCCCTCGTCGCTGTCCGGCAACAGGCGCGTCACCGGCACGGACACCCGCCGGGTGTCGCCGTGCTCCGTGTACGAAGTGCTGACGGTGAGGTTCCAGTCGCCCTTCTCCAGCACGCCCGCGAAGAGGACGCGGCGCGGGAACGCGTGCGACACCGCCCCCAGCGCGGCGCTCATCGCGTCACCCTCCACGCGCGACGGGTAGCGGTGACGGCAGCGCAGGTCCGCGAAGCCCGTGGGCAGCACGTACACGCGCGCGTCCGCCACCACCTCGCCGAACAGCTCCGCGCCCAGCGCGCCCACCGCCAGCGGCAGGCCCTCCGCGTCGTCCACGTGCGTGAAGCCCGTGCCGGACGGGCCGGTGAGGGCCTCCAAAATCTCCGGCAGGTAGTGCTTGCCCAGTCCCAGCGCGTGCAGCGCCACGCCGGAGTCGTGCACCCGCTGGCCCAGCACCTTGAACTCGCCCAGCGCGGTGGGCCCCACGGAGGGCTCGCCGTCCGTGAGCATGAGCAACTGCGGCCGGGCGCCCGGCACCAGCACGCGCCGCACGGCCTCCGCGCCGTTCTCCACGGCCTCGTGCAGCGCGGTGCCTTCACCGGAGTCCAGACGGGACAGCGTCTTCAGGAAGGCCGACTTCGCGCCCGACTCCATCGCGCGCACGGGCAGCACCTGCTCCGCGTCCGCGTCGAAGGTGAGCAGCCCCACGTAGTCCTTGGGACCCGCCCGCTCCACCAGCGCGCGCGCCGCCTCCACCGCCGCCGCCAGCGGCGCGCCCCGCATGGACGCGCTGCGGTCGATGACCAGGTTCACCGCCACCGGGGCCCGAGGCGTCTCCGCTTCGGCCTCCAGGGTCACCAGCAGCAGCACTTCGCGGCCGCCCTCCGCGTCGCGCTCCACTGCCCAGGCCGTCTGCTTCATCCGCACTCCCGCATGGTGGGTGGGCCCCATCCCGCTCATTCGACGCGATCGCCGTCGCGACGACCTCCTGGCCCCGGACGCCCCTGCACGGGCCCGCGTCCGCCCGAAAGTCCTGTCGCTGTTCCCCAAAGGATGTCGGGTTTCCGGTCGTGAAAGCAACGTGTCCGGCCCGACCAACCCCTGGTCCCCGGAGCACCTGCGATCACCCTCCCGGCGCGCCTCGGGACGCCCTGCGTCACCTACAGACACGCGGATTTCGGCAGCTTCGTTCAGCGCTTTACGGATTTACTTTTTGACGGTCCGGCACCGGTCAGTCCGGGGACCACGCCGCGGGGCTCGACCCGGCCTTGGGCGGGGAGCGTCACGGCGTCCAGCGCACTGCGGCAGCGTCCGGGAGTGCCAGTCCCGCCAAACCTGTCCGACAGTCCGACAGGTTCGACAACGAAGGCCCCCGCGCAGGCCACGAGCCGCGGGGGCAGGGCGTCACTCCGCCACGTGCCAGCCGCCCCAGGCCTCTTCATCCAGGTGGCCCCAGCGCCGGTCGTCCGTGGGGTCCAGCGGAACCGAACGGCCGTGTTCACCCGTCGCGGACAGCTCCAGGTCTTCCAACCCCTCGTCCAGGTACGTGCTCTCGTCGTGGCTCATGTCCGGCTCCTCGGCGCTCCATTCACGGGGTGTACGGCCTGTGATGGCTCGCGTCCCCTTGGACGCCCTGCGTCGGTCACCGGGCCCGCCCCATGCGGGTCCCTTTACAAGCGCTTCTTGACCGATTTACGAGCATGTTGGGAGCCCGGCCCTGTTTTGTAAAGCCCTCGGGACAGCAAAGTTCTGCGATCGTCCGGCGAATCACGCCCGGCCGCCTGCCTTCCGGCACGCCAGGCGTGGGGGTTTCGCGCACGGCAGGTCCGGGGTGGAGGGTGGGTAGGCACCACCCTGGAGGGCGGTCTGGAAGCGGTGGAGGGAACGCTGCGGGACACGGCCCCCGCACGGTGCTTGATTCGCGAATCACCCCTGCTAGGGTTGACAATCACTCCAGAATTGCCGCGCCGCAGCAACGGGCGTTGCCGTCGTGCGGCCCCAGAGGGTCCCGAGGTTCCATGAACCCCATCATCACCGGCCTGCTGCTGGCAGGCGCAGTCTCACTCTTCATCATCACGATGTCCGGCCGCGTGGGCGTGCTGCTCGCGATGAAGAAGGAGAACCGGCTGGACCACATCCCCTACCGCGTGGCGCAGTTGGTGCGCTTCGGGTTGGGCCAGAAGCGCATGGTGGATCCGGAGGAGTTCACGCCGGGCCTGTTCCACATCTTCATCTACGCGGCGTTCATGGTGCTGGCGGTGCGCACCATCATGCTGTTCGTGATGGGCTTTTCGTCCACCGCGCTGGACGTGCTCACCGACCTCTCCCACCCGGCGTGGGACGTGGCGCCTCCGCTCCTGGGCCTCTACAAGGTCTACCTGCTGGTGAAGGACATCGTCGCGGCGCTGGCGCTCGCGGGCGTGGCCTACTTCGTGTGGACGCGCTGGAAGGTGAAGCCGGACCGCATGTCCCAGTCCTGGGAGGCCTACCTCATCCTGGGCTTCATCGCGGGCCTGATGATCACCGAGTTCATGTTCGGCGGCAGCCACATGGTGGCCGCGCACGCCGCCGCGCAGCAGGTGCCGGTGGGCGCCACGCAGGTGCCGGCGGCGCCTTCCGCGATGGTCTGGTGGGAGCCCGTCACCAGCCTGATGGGCCTGGCGATGATGCCCCTGGGCGTGACGGCGTCGCACGTGCTGGGCGTGGTGGGCTTCTTCATCCACCTGACCATCATCCTGGCGTTCCTGAACTTCCTGCCGCTGGGCAAGCACTTCCACATCATCACGGGCCTGCCCAACGTCTTCTTCCAGCGCACGCACTCCACCGGCAAGCTGCCCACGCCCAACCTGGAGAAGGAGGAGTTCGGCACCGCCACGGTGAAGGACCTCACCTGGAAGAACGGCCTGGACCTCTACTCCTGTACGGAGTGCGGCCGGTGCCAGACGCACTGTCCCACGTACATCACGGGCAAGCCGCTCACGCACAAGGCCGTGAACCAGGACCTGAAGCACTGGCTCTGGGACAACGAGCGCTGGGTGGAGGAGGGCTACGGCCCCAACGGCGTGAAGGAGCCCCTGCCTGAGATTATCGGCAGCGCGCTGAAGGCGGAGACGGTGTGGGCGTGCACGAGCTGCGGCTGGTGCGAGCAGGCCTGCCCGGTGTTCATCGAGAACGTCCCGCGCCTCATCGACATGCGCCGCTACCAGGTGCAGGTGAAGGCGGAGTTCCCGCCGGAAATCCAGCGAGTGTTCGAGGGCATGGAGCGCCAGGGCAACCCCTGGGGCCTGGGCCAGGACCGGCGCGACGAGTGGGCGGAGGACCTGGCGCTGCCCACCTGGGGCGACGGCGGCGAGTACGAGTACCTGTTCTTCGTGGGCTGCGCGGGCAGCTACGACGACAAGCAGAAGAAGGTGAGCCGCGCGCTGGTCAAGATCATGCGCGAGGCGGGCGTGTCCTTCGCGACGCTCTCCAAGCAGGAGATGTGCAACGGCGACTCCGCGCGCCGCATGGGCAACGAGTACCTGTACCAGACGCTGGCCAAGACGAACGTCGAGTCCTGGAACGCGATGGGCGTGAAGGCGGTCATCACCCAGTGCCCGCACTGCTTCAACACCATCAAGAACGAGTACCCGGAGTTCGGCGGCGAGTACCGCGTCATCAACCACACGCAGCTCATCAACGAGCTGCTCAAGGACAAGCGCATCAAGCTGTCCTCGGTGATGAACGCCGGAACGAAGCTGACCTACCACGACCCCTGCTACCTGGGCCGTCACAACGGCGTGTACGACGCGCCCCGTGAAGTGCTCAAGAGCATCCCGGGCCTGGAAGTGGTGGAGATGCAGCGCAGCCAGCGCGAGGGCTTCTGCTGCGGCGCCGGTGGCGGCCGGATGTGGATGGAGGAGCACATCGGCACGCGCATCAACCACAACCGCATGAACGAGGCGGCCCTCACGCTCAAGCACGCGGAGGACCCGAACACGCCCTACCCCGACGCCGCGGACAAGAAGAAGCCGGGCATGGTGGGCGACTACAAGGAGCCGGGCGGCAAGGGCATCGTCGCGGTGGCCTGCCCGTTCTGCTCCACGATGCTCAACGACGCGAAGAACGACACCGGTCGTGAGCAGATCCAGATCAAGGACATCACCGAGCTGGTCGCGGACTCCATGGAGACGAGCAACAAGGGCGGCACCGTGAGCCCCAGCCCCGTGGTGAGCGCCAAGCCGGAGTAGCGGTTCCCGGCGGCTGATGTGACGAGGGCCCGGTGGCTCCCCGAAATGGGAGCGGCCGGGCCCTTCGCCTTTTCGAAGGCGGGGAGACTACTTGCGGCCCTTGGGCGCGTTGCCCTCCGAGCGCAGCACGCGCTCCAGGCGCTTGGTGGCGCCGGCGTCACCCAGCTTGCCCGCGACGTAGGCGCCCGCGGAGGCGAGCTTGCGGCGGAAGTCGTCGGGCGAGACCTCGGACGCGCGCGAGGGACGCGCGGGAATCTCGTCGATGCCCTGGTTCTTGAGCAGCGTGCGCGCCATGTCCTTCTCGTCCGCGGTGGCGTGCGGGGACAAGAGCGCGCAGACCCGGAGGTGGCCATAGGCCGCGGCGGCGACGAAGGGTGTCTCGCCCACGGAGTCCGGCAGCGTGGGGTCCGCGCCGGCCTCCAGGAGCACCTGCACCAGGTCGTCCTGGCCCGAGCGCGCGGCCATCATCAGCGGCGTACGGCCCTCGTCGTCGAAGGGGTTGGGGTCCGCGCCCGCGTCGAGCTGGGCGCTCAGGGCGGCGCGGTCACCCGCGGCGACGGCATCGAACAGGGACACGGTGCGTACCTCCGGACAGGACGCGCGGGAGCATGGCGGTTCGGCGGACGCGACGCCAGGGAGGGCCCACGCGCTGGCTCTACGGCGGGGCGTGGAGGGCATTGCCGTTTCGCGTCGCCGGGTGCCCGCTTAAAGGGCGGGCAGGAGGCACGGCGTGGCTCTCTTCGCGGCTCGGGTCCTGGGTGCGACGTTCGTGGTGCTGGGCGCGTCCCTGCTGGTGATGACCTGGGGGTCGTACCGGCGGGACATGGGCATCCTGGCGGAGGGGCTGCACGCGGAAGGCACGGTGGTGAAGAAGGAGTTCCTCGCCGCCTCGGACGACAGCGACTACATCCTCGCCTACGCCTTCACGCCCCAGGGCGGTGAGCGCCAGGAGCACCGGCGGCACGTCTCCTCGGAGCTGTGGAAGCGGCTGCGCCCCGGGGACCGCATCCAGGTGCAATACAGCCAGGGCGACCCGCGCCGCAGCTTCCCGGAGGGCCATGGGGTGATGTCGCTGGGGCTCGCCCTCTTCCTCAGCTTCGTGGAGGTGTGCCTCTTCCTCATGGGGCTGGTGGCACTGCTGGGGAGGGCGGTGCCGGAGTCCCCCCAGGTTGCCTCCGCTTCCCCAACCCCGTCATCCTGAGGCGGCCATGCCCCTGAACGCGGTCTTGATCCTGGTGCTCCTCATTGGAACGCCCTTGGTGATGATGGTGCAGCTGTGGCGCCAGCATCAGCTCACCGTGGAGCTGGAGGAGAAGGGAGTGCACGCCTGGGCCGAGGTGGTCGGCACCCGCACGAGCTGGCTGAACGCGAAGTACCGCATCGTGGAGTACGTCTTCCCCCTGCCGGACGGTTCGTTGGTCCACGGCGAGTTCAAGCAGTCCCGGGGCGGGTTCTGGTCCCGGGGCACGGTCGAGGGCGAGCAGATTGAACTCCACTACCTGCCGGACAACCCCCACCGGCACCAGCGCGTGGGCACGGAGGTCGGGTTGCTGGCCGTCCTGAGCCTGGGGTTCGGCACGGTGGTCTTCATGTCCCTGGCCATCATCGTGATGATGAACGCGCCTTCGAAGAAGGCCCCGGCGCCGCACGGGTCCACGCCCTCGAGCAGGCTGCGGACCTACGACGAGCCGCCTCCGCGCGGAAAGGGGCGGGTCACCGGGCCGCTGAACCGGAACGAGGACTACTAGCCGCGCCGTCCCCCGTCACACCGAGGCCGCCATGCCCCTGATGGATCCGATGATGGTGGTGATCTTCGTGGTGGGTCTCTTTGGGGTGCTGGTGTGGCTGCTGCTCCAGCGCGACCTCACCCTGAAGCTCCGGGAGGAGGGACTGCACGCCCATGGAGAGGTGGTCCACGTGGGCTGGGATTCCGACCACGAGCACCTCATCGTGAAGTACGTCCTCCACCTGCAGGACGGCACGGACCTCCACGACCAGTACACCCTGCAGAACGCGAGGCAGAAGGCCCCCCCAGCCGTGGGAGACGCGGTGGAGGCCCTCTACCTCCCGCACAAGCCCCGCCGGCACCAGCGCGTGGGCACGGAGATAGGGACAGGCCGGTTGCTGTTCAGGCTGGGGGCGCTGGTGCTGCTCATGGTCGTCCTCGTGGCCCTGGGACTGATCAGCGCCAGGCCGCGAGGCTCCTCGCCCCCGGCAAAACTCCGGACGTACGAAGCGCCGCTTCCCGCCGGGGAGAAGCGGCAGCAGAGCGAGTACTAGTTGGGCCCGTAGAAGGGCTCGTTCGCGGCGGGCACCGCGAGCGTCACGGAGCTGGCCGTGGAGGACACCGGGGCGCGGTAGATGCTCGGGTCACCGCCGGAGTCGTTGAAGAGGAAGCCCAGCTCCGTGCTGCTCGTCCAGCTGGGGAAGCTCTCCTCCACGGTGCTCGCCGTGTAGTCCGTCAGCCGCCGCAGGGCGCCGCTGAGGCCGTTGGTCGTCACGTTGCCCACGAAGATGCGCGTGCTGCCATTGGACTGCCGCCCGTCCAGCGCCACCTGCCGCCCATCCGGGGACACCACCGCGCGGTTCGCGATGGCCAGCACGTCACCGCTCATGAACACGAACTGCGTGACCCCTCCGCCCACCGGCACGAACGCGAGCTGGTTGTAGAAGGAGGCATTGTTGCCCGCGGGCGCCACCACCGTGTTGCCAGTGGGGAAGAAGGACGGCGACCCGAAGGCGATGCCCGCGTTGGGCGTCAGCTCCACGAAGCCGCTGCCATCCACCCCGATGCGCGCCAGCGAGCTCAGCGCCCCCGACGTCCGCTCGAACGCGAAGACGATGAAGCGGCCGTCCGGGCTGAACGTGGGCCCGCGGAAGCCGGTGCAGCTGCCACAGGCCGCGTCGTTGGTGCTCAGCAGCGTGGCCACCGGCCCGCCCGTGGTGGGCACGGTCTGCAGGGAGTACGTGTTGCCCGAGCGCTGCACGAACACGATGCTGTTGCCATTCTTGGAGATGGACGGCGTGTACGCGCCGCCGGCCGTCGTCAGCCGCTGCGGGCTGTTGGGGTCACCGTCGTCGTCCACCACGTAGATGTTCCGGTCGCCGCGCACGAAGGCGAAGCCCCGGTCGAAGAGGACGTCACCCGTGGTGCCGCCACCGCCAAACTCCGTGGGCTCGCACGCCCCCAACAACCCCACCGCCACCACACCGCCGAGCCATCGCCGCATGCCCATCATCGCTGTCTCTCCCGCCGTGCCGGCCCTGTCACACGCGCTTCGCGCCCGAACACTACAGGGCGCGCGGGACAGGACGTCAACGCGCACGGAGGCATTCACGCGCGCCCGTGTCCGGGAGCGCGCAAGGGCCTTTTCAGCGGTTGAGGCGGTTCAGTTCGTTGCGGCAGACGTTGCAGGGGCCCAGCGACTTGCGGTCGATGTCCTGCGGGGACTGTGGGAGGAACATCACGCAGCGCGAGTCCTCGCAGTACGACAGGCCGATGAGGTGCCCGGCCTGGTGCACCGCCTCCACCTGCACGCGGCGGCGCAGCGTTTCGCCCTCCGCGCCCTGGCGCAGCCGGTACAGGCTCATCACCGCGACCTTGGACTCCCGGTCCGCCTGCCCGAAGACGAAGGGCGAGTCCGGTTCGAAGAGGTCCGCGTCCGTCACGCCCATCACCAGGTCCTGCGGCGACTCATCCAGCACCGTGCCCAACCGGCGCATGATGGCGTTGCAGTGGTACTGGCCGCGGTCCTTGTTGAAGGCGTAGGCCGGCGACGACAGCGCCATCCGGCTCACGACCGTGCTGACGCCCAGATGGGTCGCCAGCGGATCCTGCAAGGCATTCACGAGCGCGGACGGTGGACTGCCCACGGTGACCAGCAGGAGCGTCTTCTGCGGCATCAGCCCACCGCCTTTGCTTCCGGACGGACGACGTTACCGCGTCCCCCCGGAGCGGAGTGGCTGGGGCGCAAGGATTCGAACCTTGATAATCAGAGTCAAAGTCTGACGTCCTGCCATTAGACGACGCCCCAGCAGGTTCGCACGCGTACTCGTGGGCCGATACTACGGCACTTTGACGGGCGCGGGAACCCACTCTGACGCTGGACCCTTCCATCCATGGCGTGCGGGGGGGTGGATCACTCCCCCCGGACGCCACTCGGGAGGCTGGTGGGGGGCCGGGCTGTCATCCACCCGACAGGTGCGGCCCCCTTCAGCCCTTCAGCACGGCCAGGGGCGTGAGCCGGACGCGGGGCGTCACGAGGTCCTCCTCGTCCTCCAGCACCTCGGTGAGGTCCCGGTAGGCGGCAGGGGCCTCCTCCACCAGGGCGTGCGTCCGGCCCGGGTCGAACACCACGCGGCGCAGGGCGTGGACCAGGGCGTCCGGGCGGATGCGGGCGCGGGCCTCCGTGCGGGTGAGCACGCGGCCCGCGCCGTGCGAGCAGGAGCGGAAGGCGCGGGGCTCCCCCCGCCCTTCGACGACGTAGGAGGCCGTGCCCATGGAGCCGGGGATGAGCCCCCGGGCTCCGGCATCCAGCCCCACCGCGCCCTTGCGGTGGACCCAGAGCGCGCGGCCGAAGTGCGTCTCGGAGGCGACGTGGTTGTGGTGCACGTCCACGGTGCGGTCCGGATCCGGGGCCACGCCCAGCACGTCCGCCAGCACCGCCAGGGCCCGGACGGCGAGCTGGTCGCGGTTCGCACGGGCGAAGCGGCACGCCAGGTCCAGGTCATTCACGCAGGCCCGGCCCGCTTCGGTGCCGGTGTCGAGCGCGGGCGGCGTGCCCTGGCCGAGCGCCTGGGCCACGCGCTGGTGGTGCTCCCCCACGGCGCCCCCCACGCCCCGTGAGCCGGAGTGGATGAGCAGCCACAGGTCCCCTGCCCCATCGCGATCCAGCTCCAGGAAGTGGTTGCCTCCGCCGAGCGTGCCCAGGTGGCGCGGCGCCAGCCGCTCCCAGGCATGCGCGAGCTTCTGGGTGGACAGTGGTGGAGCTTCGAGCCCCGGCGGCAGGGGCAGACCCCGTCCCCGGTGCACCGCGTCCCCCACCGGGATGACCCGGGCGAGCTGGGACAGGAGCCGCTCCAGGTCCGCGCGCGAGAGCGAAGCGGCGGGGAAGGCGAAGCGGTGCGCGCTCACGCCGCACCCCAGGTCGTTGCCCAGCGCGCCGGGGACGACGTGGGCTTGCGTGGCGAAGACGGTGCCCACCGCCACGCCCGACGCGAGGTGCACGTCCGGCATCACCGCCACGTGCTCCGTGACGTAGGGCTGCGCGGCGAGATGCTGGAGCTGCTTCAGGGCCGCGGGGGGCACCGTGCGTGCCCACGCAAGGAGGGGCACCGCGCCCGGTGGGACTTCGAGGACGCGGGGCATCATGCGTCACCCCCGTCCTCTGCTTCGGTGCGTGGGGCGGTGCCCACGAGGACGAAGCGCAGGTGCGGGGTGCGCTTGAGGTTCAGGTGCTGCGCGAGCCGCGAGCGCAGGAAGCCCTCCGCCCGGGCGAGGGCCTCCTTCACGGCGGCGGGGTCCGCGTCGTGCGGCAGCGAGTAGCCGATGCGCACGGTGCGGCCTTCCGGGGACAGCTCGCACGACGTCAGCGTGACGCCTTCGAGCCTGGGGTCGGACAGCTCACTCCGGAAGAGCAGCGAGACGTCCTCGGAGAGGGTGGACTGGACGCGCAGGTGACGCGCGGACGGAGCTTCGGCATGGAACAGCGAGGAGCCCGAGCGCCGGATGGACGCGCGGGTACGGCGATGCTTGGAAGAGGACATGAACGAAGACGGATTCCTGCGGGCCGTGCCGGAGCACGGCCGGGGTGTGCACGCGAACGACACCGCGCGGACACGCCGTCTGGACCTCACGGCAATGGCGTCCTCCACGGCCGCGACAGCGCTCGGACGGCGCTGCCTTCGGACGGGCGCTGGACGCCGCCGGTGACGCTAGAAGCGCGACCCCGCGGAGCGGACCGAGACCACCTTGGCGACACGTCCCATGGCACACCTCCCGCCGCGCGAATCACCGTGCGGACCGTCCACGGACGCGGGGAACACACGCATCCGTCCGCGCCCTGACGCGGGGGCCTTCCAGGTCCTGACAAAAGGCGGTGCTGTCCTCTGGTGACCAGCCGTTCCATCCACCATCCGACGCGCGGCGCCAGTCGGATTGGCGGGACGGCCGACCCCGGGCAAGCAGGGGGCGGGAGGGGTCATGGCCGAGACTTTCGACGTGGTGGTGATTGGAGCGGGTCCCGCGGGGGAAAACGCGGGCGCGCGCGCGGCGGCGGGAGGGTTGAAGGTCGCGCTGGTGGAGCACGAGCTCCTGGGCGGCGAGTGCTCCTACTGGGCCTGCATGCCCAGCAAGGCGCTCCTGCACCCCAGCGAGACGCTGTGGCTCGCGAAGCACACGCCCGGCGTGCGCGAGCTCATCCAGGGCCCGCTCAAGGCGGACGCCGTGCTCAAGCACCGCGACCAGATGGTGTCCGGCTACGACGACAGGTCCCAGGTGAAGTGGGCGGAGGGCGCGAAGCTCACCGTCATGCGCGGCCACGGCCGGCTCACCGGTCCTCGCAAGGTGGCCGTCACGGGCAAGGACGGCACGGTGCACGAGCTGGAGGCGAAGCAGGCCGTCGTCGTCGCCACGGGCAGCAAGCCGCGCCTGCCGGACATCCCGGGCCTCAAGGACTCCAAGCCGTGGGACAACCGCGAGGGCACCGGCGCCAAGGCCGTGCCGGGCCGGCTGGTGGTGCTGGGCGGCGGCGTGGAGGCGGTGGAGCTGGCGCAGGCGTGGCGCGAGCTGGGCTCGGAGGTGACGCTGGTGCAGCGCGGGCCCCGCGTGCTCAAGCGCTTCGAGCCCTTCGTGGGCGAGCAGGTGGCCGAGGCGCTGCGCGACTCCGGCGTGCGCGTGCTGCTGGAGACGCAGGCCACCAAGGTGCAGCGCTCCGGCGCCCAGGGCGAATACACCATCACGCTGACCGGCGGGGACACGCTGCGCGCGGACGCGCTGCTCGTCGCCATGGGCCGCACCGCGCGCACGGACGACCTGGGCCTGGACACGGTGGGGCTCAAGCCAGGCGCGACCATCGAAGTGGATGATCAGCTCCGCGCCACGGGCGTGGACGGCGGCTGGCTGTACGCGTGCGGCGACGCGAACGGCCGCAACCTGCTCACGCACATGGGCAAGTACCAGGCACGGCTGCTGGGCGACGTCCTCCTGGGCAAGCCCGCGAAGGCGTGGGCGGACGCGAAGGCCACGCCGCAGGTCATCTTCACGCACCCGCAGGTGGGCAGCGTGGGCCTCACCGAGGACAAGGCGCGCAAGGCGGGCGTGCCGGTGAAGACCGTGCAGTACGAGCTGGGCAACGTGGCCGGCGCGTCCGTCATGGGCAAGGACCTGAAGGGCACGGCGAAGCTGGTGGTGGACGAGCAGCGCCGGGTCATCGTGGGCGCCACGTTCACCGGGCCGGGCGTGGGCGAGATGCTCCACGCGGCCACCATCGCCGTCGCGGGCGAGGTGCCACTGGACACGCTCTGGCACGCGGTGCCGTCGTACCCCACCGTGAGCGAGGTGTGGCTGCGGCTCCTGGAAGCCTACGGGCTGTGATTGCGGCGGGGCGCTCCCGCGTGGAATGGTGCGCGCCCCACCGTGTCCCCGTCCGTGAATGAGCACCGCTGAGCCCGCCCGCCACCGCGCGTCCCTGAAGGTGGAGTGGGCGCTGTTGCTGGTGCTCGCCGTGGCGGCCGTGGCGGTGGGGCAGCATCCCCGGCGCGGCGCGGACTTCCGCGTCTACCTCACCGCCGCCGAGCGCTTCCGCGAGGGCACGGACCTCTACCGCGCCGAGGACGGCACCATGCCGTTCAAGTACGCACCCGTCACCGCGCCCCTGTTCCTGCCCTTCACCGCCCTGCCGCCGCGCGCGGCCGTGGCGCTGTGGAACCTGGGCTCCGTGCTCGCGCTCGGCGCCGTGTCCGTGCTCACGCGCCGCGCGATGCCCAAGACTGGAGAGGCCACGCCGTGGCCGTGGGCTCCGGTGCTCGCCACCGCCGCGCTCCTGCCCGCGTTCTCCTTCGAGATCTTCTACGGCCAGGTGGACGCCGTGCTGCTGTGGCTGCTGGTGCTCGCGGCCGTGGGTGCCGAGCGGGGCCGCGCGTGGGGTCCCGGCGCGGCCTTCGCCGTGGCGTGCCTGCTCAAGCCTCCGGCCGCGCTCCTGGGACTGTTCTTCCTGGCGCGCCGGCACTGGCGCGTGGTGGGGACCACCGCCCTCTTCGGCGTCCTGCTGGTGCTGCCCACGCTGGGCCGCTACGGCTGGGCGGGCACGTTGTCACAGCTGCGTGACTGGACGGAGATCCTCGCGCGCACCACGCCGCCGTGGGCGCTGGGCCACAACCCGCAGGGCCTGCCCACGCTGCTGCTGTCGCTGGTGCTGCCCGCGGAGTCGATACCTCCCGCGGGCTCGATGACCGGGGCGCAGGTCGTGGCGCTGGGGCTGTTCATCGGCGCGCTCGTGTGGGCGCGGCCCGGTCCGGTGGAGCTGCTCGCGTTCTGCTGCCTGGGCGTCACACTTCTGTCACCGTTGGCGTGGCGCGCGAACTACCTGCTCGCGTGGCCGGTGATCCGCGCGGCGCTGGAAGGGCGCTCGCGGCTGGGGCAGGCGTGCGTGGCCTCAGTGGCCCTCATTGGCATGGCCGTGTCCGACGCGGTGTTGGGCGCGGAGTGGGCCCGGCGCGTGTTGCTCTTCCGGCCGTTCGCGGTGGCGTACACCGTGCTGCTGATCGCGCTGTTGTGGCAGACGCGGCGCCATGGAACGCCCACGGCGGTGATTTCCGACAAGACCGTGACTCACCTGCCGCGCGGATTTTTGAACGCTCGCGGTTCGTGACCCAATCGAAACAAGGCCGGGGTCAAAGTGTCACGGAGCCTGAACCTTCGTGACACACGGTGTCGCTATATGCGTCCCCGTCATGTTCGAAACGTTCGACAGCGCTTCCAGCGCCCCCGCCGCCCGGCGGTTCGCGCTCTCCACCACCGCGTCGGTCGCCGTCTTCGGACTCATCGCCGTGGCGGCGATGACCGCGGCCAACACGGTGAAGGAAGTCATCAAGGAGAAGAAGGTGGACGTCGTCTTCCGTCCCCCTCCGCCTCCGCCACCTCCCGTCGTGGAGGTGAAGCCGCCGCCCCCGCCTCCTCCCCCTGTCGCGAAGCCTCCGCCTCGCGCCGCGCCGCCTGTCGCCAAGGCCGCGCCTCCGCCCGCGGCGGTGCCCACCGTCGCTCCCGCGCCGCTGAAGGCCCCGGACGCGGTGCCGCTCGACAAGCCGCCCGAGGCTGAGAAGGAAGTCGTCGCCGCGGCGCCCATGGCCGTCGGTGGCACGGGCACGCTCGTCCCTGGCGGTGTGGTGGGTGGCACCGGCAGCGGCGAGGGCATGGCCATCGGTGGTGGCCGCGCGCAGCCCATCAACCTCCCGGAGACGGGGACGCCGCCGGAGCCGCTGGCCGCGAACCTCATCCCCGAATACCCGTCCGACGCCCGCTCCAAGGGGCTGGAGGGGCTGGTCATCCTCAAGGGCGTCGTCGAGGTCGACGGCCGCGTCACCGGTCTCAAGGTGATGCGCGGCGATGAGCCCTTCGCCAGCGCCGCGCTGGCCGCCGTTCGCACGTGGCGCTTCAAGCCCGCCGTCGTGTCCGGTCAGCCGACCGCTGTCTTCCGCATCTTCAAGGTCCCGTTCCGCCTCAAGTCCTGACGCCTTCCTCTCCCTTCGGAAAGCCACAGCCATGAACTTCAATCTCAAGGAAATCTACGCGCACATGGGCGTCTTCGCCCTGGGCATCGCCTGGACGCTGATCGCCTTCGCGGTCGCGTCGCTGGCGGTGTTCTTCGAGCGCCTGTTCGTCTTCTTCCGCTCGCGCGCCGCGTCCCGCCAGTTCGCGGGCCGCGCCGGTCCGTTGCTCGCGCAGCAGCAGCACGACGCGCTGGTGAAGGAGGCGGACGGCAACAAGAGCAGCCACCTGGCGATGATGCTCGGCGGCGGCATGAAGACGTTCCTCGCCAGGTCCCGCGCTCCCGCCGGGAAGCTGGGCCCGGTGGAGCTCACGCGGCGCGATCTGGTGCGCATCAACGAGCGCATCACCGCGGACGTGCGCCGGGGCATGTCGGTGCTGGCCACGGTGGGTTCGGTGGCGCCGTTCGTCGGTCTGCTCGGCACGGTGGTGGGCATCATCGAGGCCTTCGCCGGCATCGCGAAGGAGGGCTCCGGCGGCCTGGGCGCGGTGTCCGCCGGTATCGCGGAGGCGCTCGTCGTCACGGCGCTGGGCCTGTTGGTCGCCATCCCCGCGGTGCTGATGTTCAACTTCCTGTCCACCCGCGCGGACGCGCTGCTGCTCTCCCTGGAGCAGGCCCGCAGCGAGTTCATGGACCACCTGGAGGACATGGCCGGCGACAAGCGCGCGGTGGCGGCCCACGGCGGCTCGCACGGCGCCACGGACGTCGTCTCCACGCGGACCGAGGCGGGCGATGTCGGCCACGCGTAGGAGCAGCCTCACGCCGGAGATGAACGTGACGCCGCTGGTGGACGTGGTGCTCGTCCTCCTGATCATCTTCATGGTCGTCACGCCGCAGCTGGAGGCCGGCGCCGCGGTGGACCTGCCCGCGGCGATGAACCCGGACGCGGAGAACAAGAACCTGGAGCCCACCACGGTGAGCCTGGCGTCCAACGGGTCGTTCTACCTGGACCGCAAGCAGCTGACCCGGGACGCGCTGGTGGTGGAGCTGAAGGCGCTGCACCAGGCGAAGCCGGACGCGCCCGTGGTGCTCAAGGCGGACAAGGGCGTGGCGTACGCGCAGGTGCGCGGCGTGTTCAAGGCGATGCAGGACATCGGGTTCCCGGGCATCAGTCTCCAGGTCATCGACCGGAAGAAGAACTGAAGGGGAGGCACGCGCCATGGCTTTCGACGTCGGTGGCAACAAGGGCGGCGGCGTCCGCCCCACGATGAACGTGACGCCCCTGGTGGACGTGGTGTTGGTCCTCCTCATCATCTTCATGGTCGTCACGCCGCTGATGACCAAGAACCTGTGGATGAACGTGCCCGCGAAGCCGGACAAGAAGGAGGAGGCCACGCCTCCGCCTCCGGACGCGAAGCCGCCGGTGGTGCTCACGGTGGACAAGGCCGGCACGCTGCGCATCAACCGCGAAGAGGTTCCGCGCGACCAGGTGGTGGCCCGCCTGCAGCGCATGTTGAACGCGCGCGCGGACAAGATCGTCTTCTTCGACGCGAGCGACGCGGTGCCGTACGGAAGTGCCATGGAAGTGCTGGACCTGGCGCGGGGCGGGAACATCACCGTCGCCGTGCTGCCGGAACGACTGGCGGACTGACTCCAGGCGCCCCGCGCGCGGCTTCGTGAAGCCGCGCGCGGTTCGTGACGCCGAGTTTTCCCGCCACCGCCACAGACGTCACAAACCCTTCATCCCAATGCCACGGGCGTCGCGTTGAGTGCGCGTCGCTGTCGGCAAGGAGAGCCGTGTTGTCTCGTACAAGCTTCGTGCGCGCCTGCGTGGCGTCACTCGTGCTCATCACCCTGCCTGCCTTCGCGCAGGCGCCCGGCGCGGAGTCCTCCGCGCCCGCCGCGCCTTCGCCTTCCGCGTCTCCCGGCCAGCAGCCGGCCGGAGAGATTCCCCCTCCGCCGGGCAGCACGCCCGCGACTTCCGCTCCGTCGCAACCGGACGGAGCGCTGCCCACCAGCCCCGCGCCGTCCCTGGGCACGCAGCCCGGCAGCGCCGCGAATCCGCTGCCCGCGGATCCGGCCGCCGCGCAGTCCGAGACGCCGGCCGACGGTGCCACGCCTTCCGACGAGGCCACTGCTTCCGATGAAGCGGCCATGGGCGATGAGGCCCTGGCCGAGTCCGCCACGCCGCCCCCGGGCTTCACCGGCATCTACGGCCGGCTGACGGACGAGGCCAACGGTGAAGGCCTCATCGAGGCCACCGTGAAGGTCGTGACGGGCGCCGACAAGCAGGCCCTCACCGACCTGGACGGCAACTACCGGCTCGCGCTGCCGCCGGGCAAATACGACCTGCGCGCCTTCTACGACGTGTACCAGGGCCGCCGCATCACGGGCGTCGTCGTCACCCAGGGCAAGGCCACGAAGCTGGACGTCGCGCTCAGCGCGGACGTGGGCGCGGTGCAGGAGGTCGTCGTCGAGGCCCGCTCCGACCGCCGCGCGGAAGGCGCCCTGCTCCAGGACCGCAAGAAGGCCGCCGCCGTCTCCGACGCCATCAGCGCGCAGGAGATTGCCCGCACGCCGGACTCCAGCGCCGGTGACGCCGTGAAGCGCGTGGTCAGCGCCACGGTGGTGGATGGCCGCTACGTGCTCCTGCGCGGCCTGGGTGGCCGCTACGCCACCACGCTCCTCAACGGCGCGCTCTTGCCCAGTCCGGAGCCGGACGAGCCCAGCGTGCCGCTGGACCTGTTCCCTACCAGCCTGCTCGCCAACCTCAACGTGGTGAAGAGCTACACGCCGGACCTGCCGGGCACCTTCGGCGGCGGCACGCTGCTCATCGAGACCAACACCTACCCCTCCCAGTTCGAGTTCAAGCCGCGCCTCACCCTGGGCGGCGACACCGTCACCACCTTCCGCGAGCGCAACTCGCAGGCGCAGGGCGGCTTCGGCGAGACGCTGGGCTTCGCCTCCTCCGACCGTGCCCTGCCGGACGCGCTCCCCCGCGACCACCGCCTGGGCGCGGGCGGCGAATCCGCGCAGCAGCTGGAGGGCCAGTGGGAGAGCTTCACCAACGTCTGGGAGAAGCGCACCACGCGCGCCGTCCCCAACCTGGGCCTGGGCGCGTCCCTGGGCGACACGCTGCGCTTCGGCAACCAGCGCCTGGGCTACCTGGCCACCATCAACTACGGCCACCGCGACGGCGTGCAGACGGGCGACTTCGCCCGAGCGGCCCGCGACGAGTCCGGCAGCCTCATCTCCCAGGACGTCGCGCGCACCACGCAGGGCTTCTCCACCGCGAACCTCAGCGGCCTGGCCAGCGTGGGCTACCAGTTCGACCGCGACAACGAGCTGACCCTCTTCAGCCTCTACACGCGCGGCACCGACACGCGCACGTACACCGCCAACGGCAACAACAACGTACGCGGTGACACCTACGCCAGCACCCGCCTCCAGTTCATCACCCGCGCGCTGTCCTTCACGCAGCTGCGCGGCTTCCACCGCCTGGGGCTGCTGGGCGACTCCGAGGTGGACTGGCAGGCCAACATCTCCCGCGTGGACCGCGACGAGCCCGACACGCGCGACACGCTCTACAGCGCCGCCCTCAACAACCCGGACGCGCAGCTGTCCTTCCCCAACCAGCCCAACAGCGGCGAGCGCTTCTTCGCGGAGCTGGGCGAGACGTCCACCGGCGGCAGCCTCAACCTCACCCTGCCCTTCACCTCCGACCTGCGCGTGAAGGTGGGCGGCCTCACCCAGGTGTCCTTCCGGAACTTCAACGCGCGCCGCTTCCGCTACCTGCTCACCGACGAGCCGGTGGACCGCACCCAGTCCCCCGAGCAGCTCTTCTCGCCGGGCAACGTGGGCACCTCCATCAGCGTGCGCGAGACGACGCGCGCGGATGACGCCTACAGCGCCTTCCTGGGCATCTACGCCGGCTACGTGTCCGCGGACTACAAGCCTGTGGAGCCGCTGCGCCTGGTGGGTGGCGTGCGTCTGGAGGCGTCCCACCAGCAGCTGACGCTCAAGGACCCGTTCACCGGCGTGGAGAGCGACTCCGGCGGCGCGGACCAGAACTACCTGGACGTGCTGCCGTCGCTCAACGCGACCTACGCGCTGTCCCCGGAGGTGAACCTGCGCGCGGGCTACAGCTACACGCTGGCGCGGCCCACCTTCCGCGAGCTGGCGCCCTTCATCTTCTTCGACTTCGTGCGCCGCCGGAACGTGTCCGGCAACCCCGACCTCCTGGAGACGCGCATCCACAACGTGGACGTGCGCGCCGAGTGGTTCGTGGGCGAGAACGACGTGCTGGCCGCGAGCGCCTTCTACAAGCGCTTCCAGAACCCCATCGAGCGCGTCATCCGCAACCCGGACTCGGGCGACCTGGGCTTCGAGAACGCCGCGGGCGCGGACAGCTACGGCGTGGAGCTGGAGGCGCGCACGTCGCTGGCGCGCTTCAGCCCCGCGCTGCGTCCGGTGCGCGTGGGCGCGAACCTGACGCTCATCCAGTCCGAGGTGGACCTGGGTGACTCCGCGCTGGGCGCGCAGACGAACAAGGACCGTCCGCTGCAGGGCCAGTCCCCCTACGTGGTCAACGTGAACGTGGGCTACGAGCGTCCGGAGAGCGGCACGGAAGTGGCCGTGCTCTACAACGTGTACGGCCAGCGCATCAGCGAGGTCGGCGTGCAGGGCCTGCCGGACGTGTACGAGCGGCCCTTCCACCGCGTGGACATCAGCCTCACCCAGAAGCTCGGCGCGACGCAGCTGAAGCTGACCGCCGCGAACCTCCTCAACGCGTCCGTCACCCTCCGCCAGGGGGACGTGACGGTGCAGACGTACAAGCCCGGCGTGGCGTTCACCGCGTCGCTCGGCTGGGCCCTGTAGCTCCTCCCATTCCCCTGAAAGGACGCACCGACATGAAGAGCCTCTTTGCCTCCGTCCTCACTCTCTCCAGCCTCGCGCTGCTCTCCGGCTGCGGCGACGACGAGCCCAACAAGACCCCGGACGGCGGTGACCCGCAGGCCACCGAGCAGGACGTGAAGGGCAGCATCAAGGGCGACACGACCTGGAAGGCCGGCACGACGTACACCCTGAAGGACTACGTGTTCGTGGAGAGCGGCACGCTCACCATCGAGCCGGGCGTCACCGTCAAGGGCGACATGGGCAGCGCGCTGGTCATCACCCGTGAAGCGAAGATCAACGCGGTGGGCACGGCGGAGAAGCCCATCGTCTTCACCAGCTCCAAGGCGGTGGGCACGCGCGATCCCGGTGACTGGGGCGGCGTGGTGCTGCTGGGCAAGGCGAGCATCAACGTGGCCGGCGGCGAGAACACCATCGAGGGCTTCTTCGCCACCAGCGGTGACACGCGCACGAAGTACGGCGGCGGCGCCAACTCCGACGACGCGCACGACTGCGGCAAGCTGAAGTACGCGCGCATCGAGTTCGCGGGCTACGAGCTTGCCGAGGACAACGAGCTCAACGGCCTGACGACGGGCGCGTGCGGCACCGCGACGGACATCGACTACGTGCAGGTGCACAAGGGCGCGGACGACGGTGTGGAGATGTTCGGCGGCACGGCGGGCCTGAAGCACATCGTCATCAGCCAGCCGGACGACGACGGCCTGGACTACGACCTGGGCTGGCGCGGCAAGGTGCAGTTCCTGGTGGTGCAGCAGAACGCCATCGTGGGCAACCGCGCCATCGAGGCGTCCGGCAACAAGAACGACAACGGCGCGCAGCCGCACACGGTGCCGGAGATCTGGAACGCGACGTTCATCGGCTCCGGCCGCGCGGCGGGCACGACGCCGGCGCAGGAGGGCCTGGTGTTCAACACGGGCGCGGGCGGCCTCTTGCGCAACGTCATCGTGGCGAACTTCGCGGACTCGGCAGTCGACGTGGACGGCACGGCCTCTGCGGCGCTGTGGAACGCGGCCACTCCGGAGCTCTCCATCCAGAACGCGCTCTTCTGGAACAACAAGGGTGACTCCGTCTCCATCCCGAACGCGCCGAACCCGAAGAAGGACGCGGCGGGCACGGTGACGGATCCGGACGTGAGCAAGTTCGCGGAGGCGGAGAAGGTGCTGGCCACGGGCCTGAACAACAAGGTCCTGGACGCGCAGCTGACGGCGGCGACGAACCTGGACGCCCCGGACTTCACCCCGGCGACGGGCTCCCCGGCGCTGAACCCGGACAACGCGGCCACGCCGGGCGCGGGCTTCGACACCAGCGCGCGCTTCATCGGCGCGGTGGGCTCCACCAACTGGCTGGCCGGCTGGACTGCGTTCCCGAAGGACTAGCCCTTCGGTGGACATGGACCGCGTGCTCCCGGCAGCGCCGTACGGGGGCACGCGGTCTTCTTCTTGCGGGCTACGACTGAAGGCTCGCGGGGGCTTCGTCCTGCCCACCGTCCGCGCCGTTGCCGCCGTCCGTGAAGAGGTTGGCCACCGGGCGCAGCTTGGGGGGACGGCCGCGGCGGCGCGGGGCGTTGTCGTCGTTGCCCGGCGCCGCACCCACCGGATCCACCGGGGCCTGGCCGCCCTTGCGCACCGGACGCGGCAGGTGGATGGCCTCCAGCTTCGCGCCCAGGTCCGCGTCGTCCTCCGCGAACACCTTCGCGTACGCCAGCGCGCGCTGCCCCTTCTGGAGCAGCGACTCCTGGCTCTCGTTCAGCGCCAGCCTCGCCGCGTCCAGCGCCGCCTGCGCCCGGGCCACCGCCTCCGCCTTCTCACGCACGTGCGCCGCGGACTCGCCCAGCACCGCCGTGTCCACGTCCGGGAACTTCACGTCCGCCAGGTCCGTGGCGAACAGCTCGAGCAGCGCGCGCAGCGCGGGGGAGATGGAATCGTTCTCGGGGGTTTCGAACATGGACAGGCCTCCTCACAAGGCGTTTGAACGGCGCCTATCTGCCCAGATGTTCAGTGCCCTTTCAAGGGGGTCGTCTAACAGGCCGGAAAGTCGGCCCCGCGTTCGCCGTCAAGGCCGCCGCTGATCAATCCACCCGCACCAGGCCGACCTCTCGCACACCGGCCGACGGATCCACGTCCACCGCCAGGAAGTGCCGGCCCACCCCGTCGAAACGCTCCGGGATCGCTCCGCCCCCTCCGGAGATGTACGCCGGGATGCCCGCGTTGGAGAACGAATAGTAGCTGTGGATGTGGCCGTAGAGCGTCAGGTCCACCCCCGCGCGCGCCATCTTCCCCACCAGCCCCGCCGCCTCGTTGCGCACCGCGAAGCCTCCGCCCCGGACGCCAATCGGATCCAACGGCGGGATGTGCATCGCCACGATGTGCACCGCGTCGCGCGCCTCCTCCAGCCAGCCGTCCAGCTCCTCCTCCACCATCGGATCCACCGTGCTGCTGCCGGAATCCACCAGGCTGAAGTGCACGCCATGGAAGGTGAAGTGCTGGCTGCCCCGGCCCACCAGCCGCTGGTACTCGCGCGCGTCGTCCGTGAAGGTCTCGTGGTTGCCCAGCGTCGCGTACAGCGGGATGCGCGAGTCCGCCTCCAGCCGCTGCTGGAACTCCTCCAGCTGCTCGCGCGTCCCGTACTCCGTCAGGTCGCCCGCGAAGAAGATGAAGCGCAAGCTGGGGTCCTCATTCAGCTTCGCGTAGACGTCCCCCACCTTCGACAGCGCCTCCTGCACGTCCGCCAGCGCCGCGAAGCGGAACGGCTCGCGCGTGTCCCAGTCCGGCGGCGCCACCGTCAGCCGCATCGTCGTCCCCGGCCGCAGGGCCACGCGCCACGCCTTCACCGTCGGGTGCGCGTCCGGCATCGCCACCACCGTCAGCGGCGTGCCCGCTTCGTCCACGGCGTCCAGCACTGCGTCCGGCATCGCGTTGTGCACCATGAACAGCCAGTCCGTCCGCGCATCCGCGCTCGCGGTGACCTTCGTGGTGAACACCGGCGCCTGGCCCCACAGCTCCAGCGTCCCCGACGCCAGCGTCCGCACCGACGCGAGCCCGCCCTCCACCTCCACCGTCAGCGCGTCCGCTTCCGCCTTCCCCACGCGCGTGTCCCGCACCGCGCGGTCCTCGCTGGGGCGCATGCAGCCCGGGGACAGCAGCGCCGCCGTCAGGCCCAGCGCGCCCAGTGCACGAAATCCGCCGCTCACGTGTCACCTCCCACCGCGTACACCAGCGACAGCCGCCCCATCAGCGCGCCACCCGCCTGCGCCTCCGCCGCCACACCCCAGTGCTCCGTCAGCAGCACGCGCCCCTTCAGACCGAACGAACCCACCATGCCGCCGCCCCGGCCCCGCAGCCCTCCCACCAGCCCGTCCTTGCGGTGGTCGTAGAAGAGCACCGCATCGCCCCGCAGCGCCCCGCCCCGCCCCAGCCACACGCCGTAGCCGAACGTGTAGAGCAGCTGGCCGTACAGGTTGTCGTCCTCCACGCGCCCCGGGTAGCTGTAGGCCTGCGCGGACAGCCCCACGCCGCCCTCCACGAACGAGCCCGCGAAGCGCGGCCCGAAGCGCTCCATCGCGTAGCGGCCCTTGAGCCCCACCTCTCCGCCTCCCAGCGTGAAGCCCTCCGTCGGGTAGCGGTGGTACGTCGCGAAGCCCTCCACGTCCAACCACGTCCCGTCCCCCAGCCCCGGCGTCCGCTCCGGCGCGCCCCACAGCCGGTACGCCGCGCCCGCGCGGATCAACGTGTTGCCCTCGTCCGGCGCCAGCCTCGCGGACGCCTGGAGCCGCACCTTCGACAGGCGCGCCACCGCGCCCAGCGCGAAGAAGTTCCGGTACTCCGCCGTCGCGTCGTGCACGTACTGGTAGCCCAGGTCCAGCTCCAGCGGCGGCAGCGTGTCCGGCACCCGCCCCGGGTCGAACGCCGGCGACGTCACCGCGTACAGGTTCGCCAGCATCGACAGCGAGAACACCCCCGCCCCCGTCAGCGTCACCGCGTACAGCGGCCCGATGGTCTTTCGCGACGCACCCGTCAACGCGATGGGCACCAGCCCCGCGGCGATGAGACCCAGCCCCGTCGCCTCCGCCGCGAACAGGCCCCGCGCCGTCACGGAGTCCCCCGCCGTCCATGCCCCCAGCCCGTGCAGCAGCAACCCCGGCACCACCGCGACCGCCACCGGCAGCGCCTTGAAGGGCGGCCTCGGCGCGTCGTCCGTCAGACGCACGCGGGGCTCCGACACCCGGCCGCCTTCCGGCGCGCCCTGCTCCGGCCCAACCACCGGGCCTGCCTCCGCCGCGGACGCCGTGGGCACCGGCCGGGGCCCCTCCTCCGTCAGCACCCGGGCCATCACCTCCGGCGGCACCACCGACGCGTCCGAACCCCGGCGCTTCGGCACGTCCCGCGGGATGTCGCTTCCGCCCAGCTCGGGACCGCTCGCCAGCAGCTCGAAGGCGGACAGCCAGCCGCCGCCGTCCTGCGCCCGCGCGGGCCCCGAGGCCAGCCAAAGCCCCAGCACCACCGCGAAGGTGGCTCGCGCACTCCACACCGGGCGCCCATGCCGCATGACCGTTGTCTCGCTTCCCTGGGAGCGGCCTTCCACCCCTCCCACCCCGGTCCGAAGCCCGGAATGGCGCAGGTGATAACCCCGCCCCCGGAATGCGCTGAACGAAGCAGCGTGAAGAAGTGTGAACCGGTGCAACAGTCCGCCTCACGCCCCCACCTGGAACGTCACCTTCCCCAAGGGTGGTTCCGACCCACCAGGACGTACCTGACTGGCCAGTCAGCACCCGGAGCGAAATCTTCGCATGCCATGCGAGCGCGGTCGGGACTTTCAACGGAAGGCGAGTATGCTGGGGCTTCCCCAATCCCGGCCCCGCCTCCCCGCCCGTGGCAGAACCCAGTCCCCAGCAATTCGGCAAGTACGTCCTGGTCTCCAAGCTTGCCGCGGGGGGCATGGCGGTCACCTACCGCGCGCGTATGACGGGCGCGATGGGGGTCACCAAGCCCTGCGTCATCAAGCAGATCCTCCCGCACTTCGTGGACGACCACGACTTCGTGGAGATGTTCATCGGCGAGGCGCGCCTGGTGGCGGGCCTGACGCACGGCAACATCGCGCAGGTCTTCGACTTCGGTGAGGTGGACGGGCAGTACTTCATCGCCATGGAGCTGGTGCACGGCCAGCCCCTGTCGAAGGTGCTGCGGCGCGCGTCGCGCGCGGGCATCGGGTTCCTCCCGCAGCCCCTGGCGCTGCACATCGCCAGCAAGCTGTGCGAGGGCCTGGACTACGCGCACCGCCACGTGGGCGAGGACGGCCAGCCGCTGGGCCTGGTCCACCGCGACGTGTCCCCGGACAACGTCCTCATCTCCTACGAGGGCGAGGTCAAGGTCATCGACTTCGGCATCGCCAAGGCCACGAGCGTCGTGGAGGCCCGGACGTCGCCGGGCACGCTCAAGGGCAAGTACCCGTACTTCTCCCCGGAGCAGGCCCAGGGGCGGCAGGACCTGGACGCGCGCACGGACGTGTACGCGGCGGGCGTCGTCCTCTACGAGATGCTCTGCGGCCGGCGCCCCTTCGAGGGCGAGTTCGTCACCGTGCTGCCGCGCATCATCACCGGTGACTGCCTGCCCCCGTCCGCCGTCAACCCGGGCATCGGCGAGGACCTGGAGACCATCGTCGCGCACGCCATGGCGGTGGACCGCGAGGCCCGCTACCAGACGGCGAAGGACCTGAGCGAGTCCACGGTGGAGCTGCTCTACCGGGACACGCCGCGCTTCACGCCCACGATGCTGAGCCAGCTCATGACGTACCTCTTCGCGGAGGAGCTGGCCGCCGAGGGACGCAAGGTGGAGCTGCCGCCCGGCTTCAAGGAGCAGCTGGCCGCGTGGCAGTCGCCGTCGTCGGAGCCGTCCCAGGGCCGCGCGCGGATGCCGTCCAGCAACGGCCGGGCTTCCAACCCCAGCAGCCCCGGCGTGCGCGCCTCCAACCCCGGCGTGGCGCGGCCCTCCAGCCCCGGCGTGCGCGCGTCCGGCAGCGCGCCCGGCCTGCGCCCCTCCACGGATGGCGCCCCGCGCCGCTCGGCCACCCAGGCCACCGCCGTGCGCAGGAGCACCACCGGCGTGCGCCGCGTGACGACGCCGGGGGGCACCCGCGAGAACACCGGCACCGGCCGCCGCCCCCTGCCTCCCGAGCTTCAGCCCGAGCCGGACACCGACGGGGGCACGGAGCCCACGGCGATGCCGCGGGCGCTGCCCACGCTGGCCGCGCCGCATGACACGCCGGTGGAGACGGCCATCGCGACGGAGCCGCGGGAGTCGCCCGAGGCGTCCGAGCCGGAGGAGAAGGAGGCCCCGCGCGCCCGCACCACCGCGGACGACGCGCGAGAGAAGCTGGCCGCCGAGGCCGCCGAGCGCGAGCAGAAGCGCGCGAAGCAGGTGCGCCAGCTGAGTATGGCCGTGTTCGGCATCACCGGCGTGCTGCTCGTCATCGGCCTGATCATCCACCTCCTGTCCCCGGCCGAGGAGGGTGAGCTCTCCAACGAGCCGGTCGTCCTGTGGATCACCTCCAAGCCGGAAGGGGCCGCCGTCGTCGTCAACGGCCGGCCGGTGGGGAACACGCCCAGCCGCATCATCGGCGCGGACCAGCGGACGCCCCACACCCTCGTCGTCACCAAGCCGGGCTACCGCGCCTGGACGCGGCGCTTCACGCCCAACCAGGCGGAGGTCCACCTCAAGGCGGAGCTGGAGGTGGCGCCCGGCACCACCCAGATGGTGTCGGAGATTCCCACCTCCACCACGCTCGACGCGGGAGCCCCGGCCCCGGACGCGGGCACGGGCGCGGTCGTCGCCGCCGTCACTCCTGGCGACGACGCGGGTAGCACCGCCCTGGATGTGGACGGAGGCCTGGCCTCCACGGACGCGGGGACGGAGTCCGCCGGGGTCGCGGCGGCCGCCGGCTCCGACGCCGACCCGCTGGCGAACGACAAGGACCGCGAGATGCGGCGCATGGACTACCCCACGCGCCTGCTGGTGCTGCGGCCCATGTACAACGCGCTGCCGCTGCCGGAGTACCCCACGGCCACCATCGACGTGTCGCCCGGCGCCGCCTACTCCGTGTGGACCGAGGGCAGCGCCGCGTTCGCGGAAGGCGACGGCACCGCATCCGGCACGCTCGTCTACTACGCGGAAGGCGACCTGCCGCCGGACAGCGCCGTGGGCTTCGTCAGCAGCGCGCCACGCACCATCAAGGGCGCGAAGAAGCTCCACTTCTTCGCCCTGGATGAGACCGGCCCCGAGGACAACCGCGGCTCCATCCGCGTGCACCTGCGGCAGTCCGCGTACATCCCGCCCCGCTCCGTGCTGTTCGAGCCGGAGAAGAACGCCCTGAACGTGAAGCCCCAGCACCAGATGCTGCTGCGCGGCCTCAACCCCAAGTCCACCTACGCCTTCACCGTGCGCGACGACTTCGCGGAGGTGCGCTCCGGCTCCAACGGCCGTGTGCACACGGTGCTGTGCGTGGAGAAGGGCCCCAAGGCAGAGTCCGTGCGCAGCTCGCACCGCCTCTTCGAGACGGGCAAGCGCTACCAGGTGTCCGGTGTGCAGGACCTGCGCTGCCTCTTCCCCGACCTGCAGCTGGCGGACAACCAGGGCGCGCTCGACTTCGACATCGTCGACGTGACGAACATGTCCCGCAAGGAACGCGCGGAGGCGCTGCGCGGCGCCAAGCGCAACGAGCGGTAGCGGGCGGGCACCCGGGCCCCCGCCCGGGAGCACGTCCAGCAGGCGGGCGGCGGATCCACTCCCAGTGCCGCCCTGACGCGCTGCTCCCGCGCGAAGGGGCAGTGCCTACCCTCACGGACATCCACTTCTTCTCTTCTGGAGTCCGTCCATGATGCCTGTCCTGTCCTCCACCGGCCTGGTGCTGCACAACCTGGGGCTCGCCGCCGGGTTCGGTGGTTCGCTCTTCGGCAAGGTGGCCCTCAACCCCGCGGTGAAGGTGATTGGCTCCAGGGCGGAGCGCGGTCAGGTGGTGAACGCCGCGTGGAACGGCTTCAACATCGTCAACGCCGCGTCCGTGGGGCTGGCGGCCATCACCTGGCTGGTGGGCCGCTCGAAGCTGACGGGCCGGGAGATTGACCGCACCACGCACGGGCTGGTCATCGCGAAGGACGTGCTCCTGGGCGCCACCGTGGCGCTGGGCGCGGCCAACATCTTCGGCGGGGCCTTCCTGGCGAAGCAGGCGCCGGAGGGGGCCGTCCCCTCCGAGACGGGCCTGACGCCCACGGTGGGCACGCCGGAGAAGGCCGCGAAGACGATGAAGGCGCTGGACGTGGGCGGCATCGTGAACCTCGCCGCCATGGCGGGCGTCATCGGCATCACCGCCATCCTCAACATGCGCGCGGGGGCCTCCTCGCGCTGGTCACTGGTCGCCAGGTTCCTTCCGTAAGGGCTCACGGGGGCCGCCGTGCTGCATCCGCGGCCCGGCTCGAAAAGGATGGGAAGGGCACGTGGGCGCGGAGCCGGAAAAACGGCACCGGGCCCACGGGTCTTTGTCCCCGGGGCCCGGCGTGGTGCGGCGTGGTGCTTCAGGCACCGCGGACGGCGAACCTCAGATGTCCAGGTTCTGCACGTCCAGCGCGTTGCGCTCGATGAACTCGCGGCGCGGCTCCACCGCTTCGCCCATGAGCAGGGAGAAGATCTCGTCGCTCTCCACCATGTCCTCCACCCGCACCTGGAGCAGCGTGCGGCGGGTGGGGTCCATGGTCGTCTCCCAGAGCTGCTCCGGGTTCATCTCGCCCAGACCCTTGTAGCGCTGCAGGCCCAGGCCCTTCTGCGCGTCCTTGCGGACCGCGGCCAGCACCTCCTGCACGGAGAACGCCGTCACCTCGCCCGCGTCCACCTGGACGCGGTAGGGCGCCTTGCCCAGGGAGTTGAAGACCTCGCGCAGGGCGACGAGCTCCAGGTACTCCGGCGAGGACAGGTAGGCGTGGTCGAAGACGGACTCGCGCATGGAGCCGTTCACGTCCGTGGTCACCACCAGCCGCTGGGCCTCCTGCTGCTCCGCGTCCTTCTCCAGCCGCGTGGACAGCCGGCCCACCACCTCCGGCATGCGCCGCTGGCAGTACTCGCGCATGGTGACGAGCTGCGCCTCCACCGCCGGCTCGTCCGAGAGCGTCTCCGCGCGCAGGCCGGTGGCCTGCACCAGCGCGTCCACGATGCGCGCGTCGCGGCGCTTGGCCTGCTTCTCCAGCCGCTCCTCGTAGGTGATGACCTTCTCCAGGAGCGCCTTGAAGTCGCTGCCCCCCAGCTCACCGGCCGGCGTCTTCACCCGGCAGTGCTCCGCGGCGATGCGCAGCAGGTACTCGTTGAGGGCGCGCTCGTCCTTGACGTAGCTGTCCTTCTTGTTGCGCGTGACTTTGTAGAGCGGCGGCTGCGCGATGTAGACGAAGCCCCGGTCGATGAGCTCGCGCATCTGCCGGTAGAAGAACGTGAGCAGCAGCGTGCGGATGTGGCTGCCGTCCACGTCCGCGTCCGTCATCAGGATGATGCGGTGGTAGCGCGCCTTCTCCGGGTCGTAGTCCTCCGCCCCGATGCCCGTGCCCAGCGCGGTGATGAGCGTGACGATCTCGGCGCTGGTCAGCATCTTCTCGAAGCGCGCCTTCTCCACGTTCAGGATCTTGCCGCGCAAGGGGAGGATGGCCTGGTTGCGCCGGTCCCGGCCCTGCTTCGCGGAGCCACCTGCGGAGTCACCCTCCACGATGTACAGCTCGCTCTCGTGCGGGTCGCGGCTCTGGCAGTCCGCGAGCTTTCCGGGCAGGCCTCCGCCATCCAGCACGCCCTTGCGGCGCACCGTCTCACGCGCCTTGCGCGCGGCGAGGCGGGCGCGGCACGCGTCGCCAATCTTCACCACGACCTTCTTGGCGAGCGGCGGGTTCTCCTCGAGGAAGGACGCGAGCTGGTCGTTCACCATCTGCTCGACCAGGCCCTTCACCTCGCTGTTGCCCAGCTTCGTCTTCGTCTGGCCCTCGAACTGGGGGTTGGAGAGCTTCACGGAGATGACCGCGGAGAGGCCTTCACGCGCGTCTTCGCCCGTGGGCGTCTCCTTCAGGTCCTTCCAGAGGCCGCCCTTCTCCGCGTAGCTGTTGAGCGTGCGCGTGAGCGCGGCCTTGAAGCCGGACAGGTGGCTGCCACCCTCGTGGGTGTTGATGTTGTTGGCGAAGGTGAAGATGCGCTCGTCGTAGCCATCGTTCCACTGCATGGCGATTTCCAGCGACACGCCCTCGCGCTCCGACTTGATGTAGACGGGCTTGTCGTGCAGCGCTTCCTTCGCCTTGTTGAGGTACTCCACGAAGGAGGAGATGCCGCCGTCGAACTTGAAGTCGTGCTCCTTCTGGGTGCGCTCGTCGCGGATGGTGATGTGCAGGCCCGCGTTGAGGAACGCGAGCTCGCGCAGGCGCTGGCTGAGCGTCTCGAAGTTGAAGTCCACCGTCTCCATCACCGTGGAGTCCGGCTTGAAGTGGATGGTCGTGCCGCGCTTGTCCGTGGTGCCCACTTCCTGGGGCGAACCGTTGGACACGCCGCGCGCGTAGGACTGCTCGTAGATCTTGCCGGCGCGCTGGACGCGGACCTTGAACCACTCCGACAGGAAGTTCACGCAGGTGACGCCCACGCCGTGCAGGCCGCCGGACACCTTGTACGCGCCGTTGCCGAACTTGCTGCCGGCGTGCAGCTCCGTGAGCACGACCTCCAGCGTGTCCTTGCCCTTGAACTTGGGGTCGGGGTGCGGGCCCACGGGGATGCCGCGGCCGTTGTCCTGGACGCTGAGCGAGCCGTCGACGTGGATGATCACGTCGATGTCCGTGCAGTGGCCGGCCAGGGCCTCGTCCACGGAGTTGTCGACGACCTCGTACACGAGCTTGTGGAGCCCGTAGGTCATCGTGTCGCCGATGTACATGCCGGGGCGCTTGCGGACGGCCTCCAGCCCTTCGAGCTTGGTGATGGCGTCCGTCCCATACTCGGCGGGCGGCGCGGCCGGCGCGACACCGGTAGCGGGGGTCTTTTCCATGTGAAGCGTGTCCTTGGGAAAGGCTGCCGTTGCGACAGGGCTCAAGCCCGTTGTGCCTACCACCACCGGGCATCCCGGACAAGCTCCGGGAGCCCACGCAAGGCTGCGGAAAGATTCATGAATCAGGCGTCGAAACGCGAGGGCGGGAGGCGCTCCTCCAGCGCCGCGATCAACTCTTCATAAACAGCCTTGCGGGCGAAAAGATGTCGCGTGACGAGCACCCTTCCCTCTTCCTTGAGGAACAGGCCCAGCACGCTCCCTTTGCGGCCGACCTTGCGCACGGAATCAATCTGTCCCCAATGCAACTCCAGCGGCTGGCCGCTGAAGGGCCGGGCCACCCGCACGCCCGCGGCGTCCAGGGTGATGCCCCACTGTGCGCGGGGGCGCAGGCGGTGGACGGAGACGAGGAAGGTCAGCATCAGGCCCGCGCTGATGCCGGCCCGCGCCATGGCGACCAGCCCCCCGCCGCCCCGGTAATCCGCCAGCGCCCAGGCGGTGAGGACGGCCAGGAGGCACGCGCCCAGGATGAGGGCGATTCGGGTGGGACGCGGATCGAACGAGAAGAAGCGCGGGGTCATGGTGGCGGGCCCAGAAGGGATGGAAACCTACCCCCCTGGCGCACGGTGTGCGCGTCCTTTCCTCCGGGGCTGTTCTTTGGCCGTCGTCCCCGCGCATAGGCTCCCGGCCCGCAATGACGGATGCCGAACTCACTTCTCGACTACACACCAACCTCATCGCCTTCAAACGACTGCAAGCCGAGCGCGGCCCGCTGCGCCACCTGAGCCTCCCTGGCGTGGACGCGTTCGCGCTGCCCAGATACCAGGACGCGCACTTCCAGCAGGTCCTCTTCACGGACGCGGACGCGCTGGCGGCAGCGCTGCCGGCCGTCGCGGACTTCTACCGGGGGCATGGGCTGCCGCGCTGGCGCGTCACCCTGACGCCGGGGCAGCGGGACGCGGCGCGGGTGCTGGGCGCCGCGGGCTACCGGCCGGACTTCACCGTGGTGGCCATGGGGGCCTGGCTGCATGAGCTGCCGGACGCGGCGCCCGGGGTGCCGGTGGAGCCCGTGGAGGACCTGAACGACCTGGTGGAGGTCAACGTCCAGACCTACGGCGCCGAGTGGCGGGACATCCTCTCCGTGTGGCAGCGGCCGCCCCGCCTGCCGGTGCACACCGTGGTGGCGCGCGAGCACGGCCGGGCGCTGTCCTGCGGGCTGGTGGTGGACGTGGCGGACACGGCGGGCGTGTACCTGGTGGCCACCCTCCCGGAGGCCCGGGGGCTGGGGCTCGCGTCAGCGGTGATGCGGGGCATCATCTCCGAGGCGCGCAAGCGCGGGTGCACCGCGATGGTGCTCCAGTCCACCCCGGCGGGCATCCGCGTGTACCGGCACCTGGGCTTCCGGGACCTCGGTCCCTGGGAGCACTGGGTGCCCCCGGCACGCTGAAGCCGCGCGGATTCAGCGCAGCGCTTCCAGCTCCTCCAGCGTCTCCAGCACCCGCTGGGGCTCCTCCAGGCCGTGGAGCCGGTCCGCCAGCCCACGCCCGGCGAGCCGGGCCACGTGCGCCAGCCGCATCAGCCGCGCGCGGCCCACGTGGCCATCCACCAGCGCCACCACCAGCCGCAGGGGCTGGCCGTCCGGCGCGTCCATCTTCAGGGGCCGGGCCAGCGTCACCAGCGCCGCCACCGGGGCCGCGCCGGCCACGAACGCGTGCGGCACCGCCACGCCGTTGCCCACCTGGGACGGGGCATCGCCCTCGCGCTGGCGCAGGCCCTCCGCGAGCGCCGCCCCGTCCACGCCGGGCAGGGCCGCCGCCAGCCGCCCGGCCGCCACGTCGAGCGCGTCCTCGTAGTCCCCGCAGGAGAGCTGCACCACCACCCGCTCCGGGGACAGCAGCGGCGCCAGCGGGGGCACGGGTTCGTTGCCGCGCACCTCGCGCAGGGGGAACTCCGCGTCCAGGAAGGCCCGCACGCGCGCCAGCTGCGCGCCGGTGAGCTTGCGGCGCGCGATGTCCAGCATCAGCGTCCCCGCCGCGGGCACGTCCTCCAGGTAGCCCGCCACGTACGGGCTCACCCGGTTGCCCACGTCCATGAGCAGCCCCGGGGGCACGTCCAGCTCCCGGGCAATGGCCGTCAGCCGCTCCTGCGTGGGCGGCGCGTCCACGCCGTTCTCCACGCGGCTCAGGTACGCGCTGGACACGCCGATGCGGCGGGCCAGGTCGCGCAGGGACAATCCGGCATCCACTCGCAGCAGCCGCAGTGTGGCTCCCAGGTGCATGGCGCTCAGCTCCGCGCGCCGAGCGGCTGTGTCGTCTCCGGAGGCGTCCCCTGCGTCCGGGCCTGCTCCGGGGTCTGGGCCAGCGCCGTCGCCGCCTCCGGGTGGTGCACGAGCAGCAGCGAGGCGGGCGCGTCGCGAACGATTCGCTCGCGCTGCACGCCGAACAACCGGTCTTCCAGGCCCCATTCAGCCCCCAGGCCCACCACCACGAGGTCGTAACCCGCCTTCGCTTCTTCCAGCGCTGCCTCTTCCGGCGACGCGTGGCGCACCACCTTGAGCTTCACGGAGGCGCCCTCGTCCGCGGGGAACAGCTCCTCCACCTGCGCGCGGCCCGCGCCCGAGCCTTCGGGCGAGGTCACGTGCAGCACCGTCACCTCCGCGCCGGCCTGCTTCACCAGCCGCCGCGCCAGGCCCAGCGCCGCGCGGTCATGCCGGCTGCCCACGAAGGGCACCAGCACCCGGCGCACCTGCGCAAGGCCCCGGTCCACCAGCACCGCCACCGTGCCGCCCGCCTCCTGCATGACCTCGTGCACCGTGCCGCCCAGCACCGTCTGGCTGAAGAGCGGCTTGTGCCAGCCCAGGAGCACCAGGTCCGCGCGCTTGGCCTGCGCCGTGCGGCAGATGTCCCGCGCGGGCTCGGACGACACGAACGACAGCGTGCGCACCGACAGCCCCAGCGTCTCCGCGCGGCCCACCAGGGGCGCCAGCGCGCCGCCGGACGCGGCCATGGGGTCCAGCGCCCCTTCCCCCCGGGCCTTGAGCGAGCGCTCCGGGGACAGGAGGTGCAGCGCGTAGAGGTTCGCCTCCTTGCGCTCGCCCGACAGCGCGCGCGACAGCACCGCCATGCCCGGGCCGGCCTGCCCGTGCGACACGCACAAGAGCACCGTGTACGCGGACGCGGGCAGCGACGGCTCCGGCGCGCCCAGCAGCTGGTCGCGCGCCTGTTCCTCCGGCGAATACAGCAGGCGCAGGAACGGCGTGGTCATGAAGGTCGTGACCAGCGCCATGATGACCATCATCGTGAAGAGCGTGGGCGAGATGACGCCCAGGTCCAGGCCCAGGTTGAGCACGATGAGCTCCATCAGGCCGCGCGTGTTCATCAGGATGCCAATGGCGCCCGCCTCCCGCCACCGCAGGCCCGTGAGGCGCGCGGCCACCGCGCTGCCACCGAACTTGCCCAGGCACGCCAGGATGATGATGGCGCCGCACGTGAGCCACGCCTCGGGCGAGGACAGCAGGCCCATCTGCGTGCGCAGGCCGCTGAAGGCAAAGAACACGGGCAGCAGCAGCACGACGGCCATGTCCTCCAGCTTCTCCGCCAGCGCCGCCGCCAGCCCACCCTCCTTGGGAATCACCGCGCCGAACATGAAGGCGCCAAAGAGCGAGTGGATGCCGATGTACTCGGTGGTCCACGCGGAGCCGAGCAGCATCACCAGGGTGATGGCCACCACGTTCTGGGTGAGCCCCTCGCGGTTGGCCACGCGCGCGCCCAGCCGGGCGAGGAACGGCCTCACCAAGAGCAGCATGAAGGCGATGTAGAGCATCGCGAACAGCGTGGTGAGCCCCGCGTGCGCCAGGTCCGACGCGCGCACCAGCGACACCACGAACGCCAGGATGCACCACGCCGTCACGTCATCCACCGCCGCGCACGCGATGGCGATGGCGCCCAGCTTCGACTGCATCAGCCCGCGCTCGGTGAGGATGCGCGCCAGCACCGGGAAGGCCGTGATGCTCATGGACACGCCCATGAACAGCACGAACGAGGAGAACGGCACGTCCGGGCTGGACAGCGACTTGTACAGCCACAGCGCGCCCGCCCCCGCGCCCAGGGCGAAGGGGACGATGATGCTGGAGTGGCTGATGGCCACCGACGCGTGCCCCCGCCCCTTCAGCAGTTTGGGGTCCAGCTCCAGGCCGATGAGGAACATGAAGAGCACCAGGCCGACCTCGGCCAGCATCTTCAGGAACGGCATGGACTCCGCCGGGAACAGCCAGTGCATGGCGTCCGGCGCCAGCCAGCCCAGGAGTGACGGGCCCAACGCGATACCCGCCACCACCTCCGCGATGACCAGGGGCTGCCCCAGCCAGCGAGCGCCCCGGCCAATGAGCCGGGACACCGCGATGATGACGATGAGTTGGATCAGCAGGTGGGCGAGCATGTGGGGATTCATCGGACAGGCCTCGCTGGAAAAGTGTTAAGGAAGCACTTACCAGGGCGTCTCGCGCAGCGTCAACCCAGGCGAGACGGGCAGTCCGCCGTGGGGAGGCGCCTGGAGGCTCAGACGGCTTCGGGGACCTTGTTGGACGCCACGGCCTTGAGGAGCGTCTCCACGTCCACCGGCTTGCGCAGGTAGCCGCAGGCGCCCATCTCCTCGGCGACCTGGCGCGCGTTGGCGGAGGCGGAGAAGACGAGCACGGGGATGTCCCGCCAGGCCTCCACCTGGCGCATCTGCCGGCCGAAGGTGGCGCCGTCCATCACCGGCATCATCATGTCCAGCAGGACCAGGGCCGGCGTCACCGGCTCCCGGCGGAGCACCTCCAGCGCCTGCAGGCCGTTGCCCGCGCCGAACACGGTGTAGCCCGCGTCGCGCAAGACCTCCTCCAGCGCCTCCCGCAGGTCCGTGTCGTCATCCACCACCAACACCGGCCGACTCACTCGCGCGTCTCCTTCTCCAGCGGCAGCTCCAGCGTGAAGCGCGCGCCCTCTCCGGCGGCGGGCTCCGCCCAGGCCCGTCCACCGTGCGCCTCCGCGGCGCGGCGGGCGAGGTAGAGCCCCAGGCCCAGGCCTCCATACGAGTGCGAGCTGACCGCGCGGCCGAAGCGCTCGAAGATGCGCTCCACCTGGTCCACGGGCACGCCGATGCCCCGGTCGCGCACCTGGATGCGCGCGAAGCTCCCTTCCCGCCCCACGTCCACCTCCACCGGCCGTCCCGACCCGAACTTGAGCGCGTTGGATATCAACGCCGCCACCGCCTGGTCCACCCGAAGCCGGTCCCACGTCCCCCACAGTCCGCGGCGGGGAGACTGGCGCAGCTCGCACCCGGCCGCGCGGGCCTCCGCCTGGTAGCGGTCCAGCACCTCGGCGACCAGCTCCTCCAGGTCGAAGCGCTCGGGCATGAGCGACAGCTCGCCGCTGGACAGCTGCGACACGTCCAGGAGGCCCTCCACCAGCGTGCCCAGCCGGCGCACCTGGCGCACGCTGCGCTCCAGGCGCGTCACCACGTCCGGCTCCAGCCGGTGCGCCTCCGAGCGCTGCAGGAGCGTGCCCAGCTGCAGCCGCAGCGTGGTGAGCGGCGTGCGCAGCTCGTGCGCGGCCACGGTGAGGAACTCGTCGCGCAGGCGCACCGCCTCGCGCGCCTCCTGGAAGAGCCGCGCGTTCTCCAACACCAGCCCCGTCCTGCGCGCCAGCTCCTGCGCCAGCGCCAGGTCCACCAGCGCGAGCGTGCGCTCCCCCAGCGTGCCCATGGACAGCACGCCCAGCCGGCCCTCGTTGCCGGGCAGGGCCACGTTCACCACCGAGCGCAGCCCCAGCCCGTCGATGGCGCGCTGGTGCGCCGCGTCCCGGGTGATGGGCTCCGGGCGCTTGCGCACGTCCGGCATGAACTCCGGCTGGCCGGTGCGCAGCACGTGCGAGGGCCCCGCGGCGGCCTGGGGGTCCAGCGGAAAGCGCTGGTCCAGCTTCCAGGCATGGGCGCGCCGCTCCGCGTCCGGGTGCGCCAGCGCCACCAGCCGCAGGCCGCCCTGGTCCGGGTCCTGGAGGAAGAAGGCGCACCAGTCCGCCACCCGGGGCACCATCAGCTGCACCAGCTGGTCCAACCGCGCCGCCTGCTCCAGGGACGCGGTGAGCAGCTCGCTGGCCTTGGACAGGATGTCCCGGTCCACGTCCGCCCGCGCGCGCTCGCGCCGCACGCGCGTCTCATCCAGCTCGCGCGCCACCGCCGGGCCCAGCCGGGCCATCCGGTCCTTGGAGAAGCAGTCGCGCGCGCCCGCCTTCATCAGCGTGACGGCCTGGTCCTCGCTCAGCTCGCTGGACAGGACGATGAGGGGCACGTCCCGCCCCTGCGCGTGCAGCAGCGACAGCACGTCCAGCGCGGTGAAGCGCGGCAGCCGGTAGTCGCACAGCACCAGGTCCCAGGGCCCGGTGGCCAGCGCGTCCCGCAGCGCCTCCAGCGTCTCCACGCGCCGGGCCATGGGCAGATAGCCCGCCTGCTCCAGCTCCGCGGTCACCAGCGCCGCATCGTTGACGCTGTCCTCCACGAGCAACAGCCGGAAGGGCGTCATGCCCGGGCTCCGCCGGTCAGCCCCGGGGCCCGACATCGCCCCTCCGGCCGGGAGCCTCGTGCTGCATCCATTCGCGTTGCTCCTCCCGTGGGGTGTGGGCCTCTTTCACCCCATGCTAGTGGCCCTGCCTGTCACGCCAGCGGGAGAAATGGCGGACGTTCAGCACCGAGCGCTGGCTGGTGAACGTCCCGCGCCAGCGCCCGATGCCACAGGGGGCAATAGCCCCGGATTACCAGGAAACGTCGTACTCGGTGTCCAGCAGGGACAGCTGCCGCCCGTGCACCTGGACATCCTGGGCGCCCACGGCCTCCAGGGCGGCCTGGAGCACGCCCTCGTGGTACGGCGCGGGCATGAAGTCCCGGCGCATCACGAAGCGGGCGCTGTGGTCTCCCGTCCAGAGGACGCTGCGCTCGCCGTAGGTCACCGCGGCGCGGTAGCCCTCGGCCATGTGCTGGAGCATCCGCCAGGGGTTGCCGGCGGCGGCCTGCATCAGCTCCCGGCCGAACATGGAGGCCAGGAAGTCCACCGTGGCCTGCGTCCCGATGTACCGCAGCGCCTGCTCCCAGTCGCCCAGCTGCGGGCGCAGGACCCGCGTCACCTCGGCCGTCATCTCCAGGAAGCGCGTCACCGGGTACAGCTCCGCGGCGTTGAGCTCCTTCAGTCCGGACGCCGCCAGGCACTTCGCCCCGGCCTCCTCGCCCTGGAGGAAATTCACCACCCCCACCACGCCCTGGAAGAACATCCCGCGCGCCCCGTCTTCCGGGGTCGCGGCCAGGCACCGTTCCGTCAGGTGCCACGCCGCGAACTGCTCCGCCCAGCCCGCCGCCCTCGTCGAACCTTCCACCGGTCCGCGATCCATACCGACCTCCACTGCCACTTCAGGCGCTGGAATCGGACCACCCGCTCCACGGGTCCCGTCCGCCAGCGCAGCCCTTCCCCCTCACAGGTGCCGGGGCCCACGCCCCGCTCACACCGTGCAGCCCAATCACACAATTCCGCCAAAACGACAAGAAATCCCTGGAACCCAGGAAGTACCTGTCATTATCCAGCAGCTTACACAAATCTAATGGGAGCGCGGACGAGTTTTCTTGTGGCCTGAGAAGGAAATGGGGGTCAGGCCCCTCACTCCAGGCCCTACCCGGAGAGGGCGGCCTGGGCGGCGGCGACGGCGGTTCCGGCGGTGGCGGTGCGGTGGCCGGCGGCGTGGAGGGCGCGCTCGATGGCGCCCACGGTGACGAGCACGTCCCCGGGGCTGACGCGGTTCATGTGGCCCACGCGGAAGTAGCGCGGCTTGATTTCAGGGTGGAGGCCGCCGGCGATGGCCACCCCCTGCGCCTTCACGCGGCCCACGAGCGACGCGTCCACGCCGTCCGGGTAGTACACGGCGCTCAGGGTGTTGGCGGCCACGTCCTCCGAGGTGGGGACGAGCTTGAGGCCCAGCGCGCTCCAGGCGGCGCGGAAGGCGCGGGCCATGCGGCGGTGGCGCTCGAAGCGGGCCTCCATGCCCTCCGCCAGGATCTGTCCCAGGCTGACGTCCAACGCGCACACCAGGGACGTGGGCGGGGTGGCGAAGTAGGCGGGCTTGCCGGCTTCGTAGGCCTCCATGATGGGAAGCCACTCCGCCCAGTCCGCGTACACGCTGGCGACGGGCGCCTTGCGCGCCTTCCACGCGGCGATGGCGCGGGGGCTCACGGTGAGGAGCGCCAGGCCCGGCGGCACGCCCACCGCCTTCTGGCTGGCGGTGAGGTACACGTCCGCGCCCCACGCGTCCTGGTGGAAGGCTTCACCGGCGGTGGCGCACACGCCGTCCACCACGGCCAGGACGCCGTGCTGGCGCGCGGCCTTCACCAGCGGCTCCACGGGCGCGAGCACCGCGGTGGAGGTGTCCACGTGGGTGACGGTCATCAGCTTGAAGCCGCCGCCGCGCAGCTCCGCCTCCACCTGGGCCACGTCCGGGGCGCTGCCCACGCTGGCCGCGCGCACGTGCGTCACCTTCGCGCCGTGGCGCTCCAGGATGTGGGCCATGCGGTCGCTGAAGTAGCCGGTGTTCACCACCAGCGCGCGGTCGCCGGGCTCGATGAGGTTGGCCACGGCGAGTTCCATGGCCAGGGTGCCGCTGCCGGAGACGACGAAGGGCTGGGCGCCGGGCGCGAGCGACACCTCGCGCAGGCGCTTGAGGGCCCGGCCGAAGGTGGCGATGAAGCCCGCGTCCAGGTGCCCGGGCACCGGCCCGGACAAGGCCTGCAACACGTCCGCGTCCACGTCCACCGGCCCGGGAATCATCAACAGGTCTCTCACGGCGCCACTCCTCCTGAAGGCCCCCTCCGGACAGCCGGAGGGCGGTCCCCCACTGTGGCCAGCGCGGGCCCGGCTTGTCCACGCAGGAAAAAGAAGACGCCGGAGCCCCGTACAGAGGGGACTCCGGCGTCTGTGACTTCAGGAAGCGAAGGTGTGGACTAGCGGTACGTCGCGGTCACGCTGTCCGCGCGGGCCACCTGGCCGGCGGTGAACTGGTTCATGCAGTTGTCGTCGGTGTAGTCCATGAAGTTGTAGATGGGGTCCGCGCCGCCACCGGAGCAGGTGTCACGGCCGGCGGGGCAGCCGTACGCGGGCGAGGCCTCCGGCGGCGTGTCGCTGACGGAGTCGCCCGTGGCGGTGCAGCCGCCCTGGAACGTGTGGTACAGGCCCAGCCAGTGGCCAACCTCGTGCGTGCCCGTGTCACCCTCGTTGTAGGGGGACGCCGTGCCGCCGGGGACGCTGCTGTAGAGGATGACCACGCCGTCCATCGAGGGCTGCTTGGTGTAGCTGGAGGGGAAGGTCGCCCAGCCCAGCAGGCCGCCGGACAGGTTCGCCGAGTAGATGTTCAGCGCGTTGGCGCCGCCCTTGCGCAGCGCGGCCTTCATCTTCTTCTCCGCCGCGCCGCCCTGGCCCAGCGCGAACCACTGGCTGTTGGTGGTGCGGTCCGTGCCCGCCAGCGTGAACTTGAACGGCGTGTTGCTGTAGGCCGCGTTCAGCACGTTCATCTGCGCGGTGATCTGCGAGTCCGGGATGTCGCCGTTGGCGATGCCCGTGCCCTTGTTGATGACGTGGAAGTACACGGGCACGTTCACCGAGCCCACCGCGCGCTTCGCGGACACGCCGCGGGCCGCGATCGCCGCGTCGACCTCCAGCTTCTCGTCGGCGGACAGCTCCTCCGTCGCACAGCCGCGGTGCGGGATGGCCTGGGTGTTGGTGGTCTCCTCCGCGGGAGCGGGAGTCTGCTCCTCGGTGGTCGGAGCGCTGCTGCTGCAACCTGCCAGGGACATCAGGGTGCCAAAGACAACCACGAGACGACCACCACGCTGCGCGACGTGACGAAGCATCGTTTCCCAACTCCTCAGGAAAGGGGTGAAACACTGATACGCGGATGAAACAGCGCATGTCAAATCACGCGATAAAATTAAACTCTCAGCAAAACACCAAAGACAGACCAAGCGTCACAGGGCCGGGAGACGGCCTGTCCGTGAATCACCCTGGAAATGGAAAATGCCGGAGCCCCCTGGACGGGGACCCCGGCATCCGGAAAACGGCCACAGCCCTGCGTGATTTCTAGCGGTACGTGGCGGTGAGGCTGTCCGCGCGGGCGCTCTGGCCGGCGGTGAACTGGTTCATGCAGCTGTCGTCGGTGTAGTCCATGAAGTTGTAGATGGGGTCCGCGCCGCCACCGGAGCAGGTGTCACGGCCGGCGGGGCAGCCGTACGCGGGCGAGGCCTCCGGCGGCGTGTCGCTGACGGAGTCACCCGGGCTGGCGCAGCCGCCCTGGAACGTGTGGTACAGGCCCACCCAGTGACCCACTTCGTGCGTGCCCGTGTCGCCCTGGTTGTAGGGGGACGCCGTGCCGCCGGGGACGCTGCTGTAGAGCATGACCACGCCGTCCTTCTTCGGCTGGCTGGCGTAGCTGGAGGGGAAGGTCGCCCAGCCCAACAGGCCGCCGGACAGGTTCGCCGTGTAGATGTTCAGCGACTCCTTGCCGCCCTTGCGCAGGGTGTTCTTCATGTTCGTCTCGTTGGTGCTGCCCTGGGCAAGGTTGAACCAGGTCGCGTTGGTCGTGCGGTCCGTGCCCGCCAGCGTGAACTTGAACGGCGTGTTCGCGTACGCCGCGTTCAGCACGTTCATCTGCGCGGTGATCTGCGAGTCCGGGATGTCGCCGTTGGCGATGCCCGTGCCCTTGCGGATGACGTGGAAGTACACGGGCACGTTCACGGAGCCCACCGCGCGCTTCGCGGACACGCCGCGGGCCGCGATCGCCGCCTCGATCTCCAGCTTCTCGTCGGCGGACGGCTCGATGGTCGCACAGCCACGGTGCGGAATGGCCTGCGCGTTGGTGGCCTCCTCCGCGGGAGCGGGAGTCTGCTCCTCGGTGGTCGGGGCGTTGTTGTTACAGCCCACCAGGGACATCAGGGTGCCAACGACCACCGCGATACGGCCACTGCGCTGCGCGACGTGACGAAGCATGGTTTCCCAACTCCTCGAAAAGTAGGGGGGAGCAGGAATACGATTTTAGTGACTCCAGAGTCAATCCACGGACAGTCCTGGAAACATTGTAAAACCGTATGGGTCCATACGATGCCTCACCGCGTGAAACATCCCGAGCCGATGACGCGGCCGGATGGCTCAGGGCGTTGAAGCGGGGGTGGGGGCGGCAGGTTCGGATGGAGCGGCGGAGGCGCCCGCGTCCGGGGCGGGCGTGAGCGGGGTGGGCGCCGTCTGGGGGGCGCCCACCTGTTCCAGGGACTCGCGGTTGCTCACGGAGAAGCGCACCAGGGCGCGGAGGATGCGGTTGCGCTTCACGTTGCCCAGCACCTCGCGCAGGTCGTCGTAGACGGTGGGGTCGTTGACGAGCGCGCCCAGGGTGCCGTCGCCCTTGGCCACGGTGGCGGTGATCTGCTTGATGTCCGCGGCGGCGCTGCCCAGGTCCGCGAACATGCCCTTGGCGTCGCCGTAGACGAGCTGGTGCACGGCGCCGTTGGGGCTCTTCTTCGCGTCCTCCAGCAGGCCCGCGAGCTGGCCGGCCGCCGCCCCCAGCTCCCGCATGGCCACCGCGCCGTCCTGCCCGTAGATGAGCGCGTGCGCGGTGCCGTCGCCGCGGCGCACCTCGGACAGGATGGCCTCCACGTGGCCCAGGGCCCCATCCATGCGCTTCGCGGCGCCGGACGCGTTGGCGAGCAGCGTGTTCACCTCCTGGCCCGTGCGCGGGTCGTAGATGAGCGCGTGCAGCGCGCCGTTGCCCTTCTCCACCTCCTCCATGATGGAGCGCAGCGAGGCGACGCTCCTGGCCAGGTCCCGCGTCAGGTCCGGGTTCGAGTAGGCCTTCACGGCGTCCTTGAGGGACTCGCTGATTTCGACGGAGTTCTCCATGACGCGGCTGGCGCTGGACATCAGCTTGGACAGGTCCCCGCCGCTGCTGGACTGGATGACGCCGCCGGGCTCCACGGCGGGCTGGTCCGCGCTGCCCAGGGAGATGTCCACCGCCTTGTCGCCCAGCACGCCCATGCTGGTGAGCTTGGCCACGGAGTCCTTGCGGATGCGGCTGGCGTAGGCGCTGGCCACCTGGAGCTCCACCTGCAGGCGGCTGTCCTTCAGGTCCGGGGAGAAGGACACGCTGTTCACGCGGCCCACCTTCAGGCCGCCAATCCACACGGGGGACTGGTCGCTCAGGCCGTCCACGCTGTTGAAGTAGGCGTGGAAGACGACCTGGCGCTGGAAGAGGTTGGACTCGCGGCCGATGAAGAAGACGACGACGCCAGCCACGGCGAGGCCCACAGCGACGAAGAGGCCCGCGCGCACGGCCAGGCGCTTCTCCTTCGAGGTCGACGTGAAGAGACTCATGGTGTTCCCCGGGGGTTCAGCTCCAGGCGGCGCGCGTCGATGAAGGCGCGCACCTCCGGCACCTGGGAGCGGCGCATCTCCTCCGGGGTGCCCACCTGGACGATTTTGCGGTTGGCCAGCATGGCCATCCGGTCCGCCAGCACGAAGGCGCTCACCATGTCGTGCGTGACGACAATGGACGTGGCGCCCAGGCGCTGCTTCATCGAATCAATCAACTCGTTGATGGTCTGCGTGGTGACGGGGTCCAGGCCCGTCGTGGGCTCGTCCCAGAGGATGACCTCCGGCTCCGTGGCGATGGCGCGCGCCAGGCCCACGCGCTTGCGCATGCCGCCGGACAGGTCCGACGGCATCAGCTTCTCCGTGTTGGGCAGGTCCACCAGCTCCAGCTTCTCCGCCACGCGCTTCTGGATTTCCGCACGGGACATGGTGGGGAAGTGCTCGCGCAGCGGGTACGCCACGTTGTCCGCCACGCTGAGCGAGTCGAACAGCGCCGCGCCCTGGAACACCATGGCCACGTGCTTGCGGACCTCCAGGAACTGCTCCTCGGAGAACTTCGCCAGGTCGTAGCCTTCGAACAGGATGCTGCCGCCGTCCGGGTGCAAGAGGCCGATGAGGCACTTGAGCAGCACGCTCTTGCCCACGCCGGAGCCGCCCAGCACCACCAGCGTCTCCCCGGCGCGCACGTCCAGGTCCACGCCGTCGTAGATGCGCTTGGCGCCGAACTGTTTGATGAGCCCGTCGAAGCGGATGAGCTCCTCGCCCGGAGTGGGCTTGCGGAAGCTGAACGGGACTGCGGGGTCTCGGTGGTGGTGGCGGGCCTTGCGCATGGTGCGGGCGGCTTCAGAAGTAGAGCGTGATTTTCGTGATGAAGAAGTCCGCCAGGCACACGGTGACGGAGGTGATGGCCACCGTCTGCGTGGTGGCGCGGCCCACGCCCTCCGTGCCGCCCTCCACCGCCAGCCCCTTGAAGCACCCCACCAGGCCGATGATGAGCCCGAACACGGCGCCCTTGATGACGCCGGAGACGAAGTCGCCCATCAGCACGGCGTCCAGCGCGCCCTGGGAGAACTGGTCCAGGGAGATGCCGTACTGGGACTTCACCACCAGGGCGCCCGCCACCAGGCCCACCACGTCCGAGAACACGGTGAGCACCGGCAGCACGATGAGGCACGCGAACACGCGCGGCACCACCAGCTTGCGCAGCGGATCCGCGCCCAGCGCGCGGATGGCGTCCACCTGCTCCGTCACGGTCATGGAGCCCAGTTCCGCGGCGATGCCGGACCCGATGCGCGCGCCCACGGTGAGGGCGGTGAGCACGGGGGCCAGCTCCCGGAACAGCGTGAGGATGACCACGCGGCCCACGGTGTACTGCACGCCGAAGCGGGCGAGGAAGTAGCCGAACTGCAGGGAGATGACGAGCCCGGCGAACGTCGCGGTGAGCAGCGCGATGGGCAGCGAGCGCACGCCCAGGGATTCGGTGTGGAAGATGAGGCCGGCCCAGTCGTAGGGAGGGCGCACGGCGCGGCTGAACACCTGGCCCGTCATGACGGACAGGGCGCCCAGGGACTCCATGCGCTCGCGCAGGCGCTCCTTCAGGCTGGGGCCGCCAGCGAAGAGCTTCGCCTCGGGCATCATCGCTGGCGCTCCGCGCGGAAGCCCTGGAAGAGGCTCTCGAAGTCCGCCATGCGCGCGTCGGCGGCACCCACGGGGGCGATGTAGCTGAAGTCGAAGACGCAGTTGTCCTTCTTCACCACCACGAGCTCCAGGGAGACGGGCACACCGTCGAGCTTCGCGACGTAGCGGCTTCGCAAGGCCTCGCGGTCGTCCAGGGTGAACGTGCGCTGGCCCAGGTCCTGGCGCTCGGTGAAGCCCATGAGCAGGTGCTTGGTGAGGACCTGGAGGGACGGGTCGTCGTGGTCCCGGCAGGTGGCGTTGGTGGCGATGATGCGGCCGGTGTCGCCGCGCTCCACGAAGGCGAGGTCGTTGTCGTCGAAGCCGCGGCGCTCCCAGACGTCGTTGGACAGCGGGCCGACGCGGTACTTCACGTCGGACTTCTGGAGCACCGAGTCCTCGAACGTCGCGCGGTGGCACCCCGCGAGGAGGGCGGACAGCACGAGCGTCAGCAGCAAGCGCGACATGGCACCATTTCGTTCGTCCCGGGTCCGCCCGGTGGGACGGCGGGCATGGTCATGGTGCACGCCCGGCAGGTCCGCAAGAACTTCGTCGGAGCGAACGTCGACTCACGGACGCGCGCCTGCCGAGGGCCCGCCGCCCTGATCGGGCTCCGGACGGAAGGAAGAGGCGGGGTGCCCCCGGGCTTGCGGAGGGCGCATCTTCAACCGGTGAGCCGGGGATTCTCACGAGGAGGATTCGATGGACGGCGGACTGGCGATATTCGGATTCGGGTTGTTCCTGCTGTCGATTGCCAACCTGTATGCGCGCACGTCGTACTGGCTGGCGTGGCCGCTGCTGGCGCTCTCCATGCTGGCCATGGGGATGGCGTTCAGCGAGTCGAAGCGCCTGCGGGACGTGTCGCTGGGGGTGGCGGCGGTGCTGGGGGTGCTGTTCATCGCCGCGTTGGCGACGGGCACCGTGTGGTGGCTGACGCTGGCGGTGTTCCTGTTCGCGGTGGCGTTCGGGCTGCTCTGGGCGGAGTTCCGCTTCGAGTACTTCGGGCACGTGACGCGGCAGGAATTGCCCCACCATCAGCGCCGGCCGGTGCACTGGCCCTGGCACCGGCGGCGGGTGCACTAGGGTTGTGATGGGGACTCGGTGGCCACCTGTCCCGCGTGGACGGTGAGCCAGAGGCTGTCACTGGCGGCGGCGGCTCTCACGAGCCCCGCGTCGGTGGTGGTGAGGAAGACCTGCGCGCCGCTCCGGGCCAGGTAGCCCATGAGATAGGCATTGCGCTCGGGGTCCAGCTCACTGGAGACGTCATCCAGGAGCAGCAAGGGGAGGAAGCCCATGGCGGCCTCCAGGTTCTCAATCTCGGCAATCTTCCAACCGAGCACCAGGGCGCGCTGCTGCCCCTGGCTCGCGTAGGCTCGCGCGCTACGGCCGCCCAGCGTCACGGACACGTCGTCCACGTGCGGGCCCACGGAGGTGAAGCCGCGGTCCAGGTCGCGGCGCAGGCGCGCGGAGAGGGCTTCGCGCAGGGCGGAGGCGAGCGCGGCCTCATCGGCGTGCGCGAAGTCGGCGCCGAGGTGCGCGGGGTGGTAGCCGTAGACGGCGGGGTCGGCGGTGCGGCCGATGGACGCGAAGGTGGCCTGGGCGCGGGGCGCGAGCTCGGCCATCAGGGCACGGCGGCGGGCGTAGAGGCGTGCGCCCGCGCGGGCGAGGGTCTCGTCGTACGCGTCGAGGTAGGCGGCGTCGACGGTGGCGCCTTCACGGAGCAGGCGGTTGCGGTTCTTGAGGGCGCGGGCGTACTCGCGGCTCTCCTTGAGGAAGGCGGGGAAGCGGTTGAAGACGGCGCGGTCGAGGAAGGCGCGGCGCGCGTCGGGGCCGCCCTTGATGACCTCCAGGTCATCGGGGGTGAAGGCGACGACGGAGACGCCGCCGAAGTAGTCCTCGAGGCTGGCGGCCTTCTTTCCGTCCACGAGGGCCTGGCGGGTGCCGCCGCCGACCTCGACGGAGATTTCGCGCTCGGCGCCCTTGAGGAGGAAGCGGCCGGTGACACGAGCGGCCTGGGAGCCCCAGCGGACGAGCTCGGAGAGGCGTCCGGCGCGCAGGGGCTTGAGGGTGGCGAGGAAGTAGAGCGCCTCCAGGAGGTTGGTCTTCCCCTGCCCGTTCTGGCCCACGGCGATGGTCGAGTGGGGGCTGGGTGCGAGCTGCACCGCCGGGAGGTTGCGGAAGTCCTGGACCTGGAGCGAGAGGAGGCGCACAGCGTCACCGTGAAGGGGCCGACCTTCGTACTACAGATGCGGCGGCCGGCGGGGCGCGGGATTCAGCGGGTGACGCCTGGCTGGTGGGCGCGGGAGCGCTCACTCCCGGCGGAGGACGGCAAGGGTCTTCAGGACGTTCCAGAGTCCGAAGAACGGGGGGCCGGGTTCGACGTCGACCTCGAGGTCCGCGGCATCTCGAAGCTGGAGCCGGAGCCGGCTCAGGGACAGCTTGCTGCCCGCGGCCTGGACGTGCGCCGTGTCCGTCGTGGCGTTCTCCAGGTCGCGCCAGGGAATGGACCGGAAGCCGTGCTCCTGACTCAACAGGATGCGCTCGGTGCTGACGAGGACCCATTGCTCGGGTCCCCGGAAGAAGGCGAGCACCGGCAGTTCGTCCGCCGCCAGTGCGGCTCTCTCCAGGAGATACGCCCGTGTCTCCACGGGAAGGTTGTCGAACGGGCGCGTCCATTGCCCTTCGCCCCCCGTCTGGCTGAAGACACGGAGCAACCTTCGGAGCCGGGACTCGGCGCTGAGTGCTGTCATTGGAACGCTCATGGACAGAGCCGCCGCCGCCAGCGGTCCAGGTAGTTCCCGATCCCGGCGTCCTCTCCTGACGTGTACATGAAGGGTTTCAGGAAGCAGGCCAGGGCGCGGTACTGGGGCGGAATGGGTTCCTTCTCGATGTCGATGGCCTCGGGCCATTCGCTCAGGGTTACAAGCAGGCGCTCCTGGTCCATGGGGAGCAGGGAGACCTCCGGGAACGGCAGTGCCTGCCGCAGCGCTTCGGTGCCACCCATCCGGTCCAGCAGCGGCGGGCCCAGGAAGGTAAGCCAGTGCGCGCCCAGGGCGTGGAGCCCGATGAGCTTACCCGTGCTGGCGACAGCGGGCAGGTCCAAGCCCAGATAGCGCGCGGAGTATTTCTCCAGGACCTTCCAGTCCCCCGCGGTCCAGGAGCCCTCTCGAGAGGCGAGGGCGAAGCTCGCGTAGCCGAAATGGAAGGGCAGTTCCCGAGCCAGGTCCAACACCAGGGCACGCATCCGCTGGGGTCCCTGGTCCAGGAGGAATTCGGTCGGGAACGTGAAGGACATCGCGGTGTTGGACCCAACGCAGAGCGGGAGCACGATCCGCCTGCTGTGGTACTCGAATTGGTATCCTCCGGTGCCCCCATCCAGGTCGGACAATCCAACGTGCCAGGCCAGGCGGGAGGGCCGGTCCACCATCCGCTTGCGAATGACCTCCCATCCGTCCTCATCCAGCTCAAGGACATCCCCATCGTCCGCGCCGTACCAGTTCAGCGACTGGGGAGGGATGGCTCGAACGTAGGTCTGCAAGGCCCGCCAGCATGCCTGCGCCACGATGCTGTGGTCATGCGGGATGAAGAACGAGACCACGACACCGTCACGGGCCGCGACCGCGCCATCCCTGTAATGGAGACGAAGGGTGGGGAGGTTCGCGCTCATGGCTGGTCCACAACAACAACCTTGCGAGGAGAAACGAGCAGGGCTTTCCCACCAAGCGCCTCCTGGTAGACCTCTCCCTGCGAATCGCCAGCGTAGACACTGCTCTCTCCGTAGAGGGTCCACTGCGGTTCGTTGCTCTCAGGGCAGGGGAACTTGAAGTCCAAGGTGAGCGCGGACTTGAGCAGGTCGCGGTCCGCATGGAGGACGAGGTCCGGCTTGATCGTGCCCCGAAGCTCATCGGTGCAGCCTTCGGCGAGCATCCGCGCCTCCTTCTCCCGGCTGATCGTCTCCACGAACCTGGCATTCGGATAGTAGCGATAGCGCTGCTCGATGCTGTAGGGCGCGGCCCAGAGTTCCTTGAGCACCTCCTCCGCGCACTGGAGGACCAGGACGTGCTTCTGCTTTCCGAGCTGCATGGCCCGGGTGATGGGGTTGCCGCAGCGGTCGCGTCCCACCACCTCGCGGCACTCCTGCCGCGTCGGAGGACGGTTCTCGAAGAAACGCGCATTGCCCTGACGCTCGGCCTGGACGGCGCATTCCTTGAGTCGCTCCTCCAACTCATCCGCGCTGTGGTCCTGCTGCATCAAGCCGAGGATGACCGGGGCTGCATGGACCAGGGCGGAGGCCGTGGCGGAAGAGGAACCTTGTTCGGCGACCACGGCCGCATGGCGCAGCCTCGCGGCGGTCTCCGTGTCGACGAAGCGCAGGTCCCCGTGCGCGGAACGCCGGGCGCTTCCGCCCGCGCAAGCTGTGAGCAGCGCGAAGACCGCGCAGAGGTGTAGGAGTTTCCAATCCATGCACTGATTCCTGTCGCGGCACCTACCGCACGCCACGCCGGCTGCGAAACCCGGCCACGAACAACGCCGTGACGTAGGAGAGCCCCGACCACGGATGCGTGAGCCCATCCATGGGAATGGCCATCCATGGCAGCACCACTCCAGAGATGACGGCCTGCGTCCAGCGCTCCTCCCGGGATAGCGGCGGTGGCGGAGGCTCGATGGGCGCGTCCTTGCCCGCGAAGGCTCGCTTGAAGCCCTTCATGTCTCCGTGCACGTACAAATCAAGCCCCGGCCGTGGTGTCTGCAACTCCGTGTAGAGCGCCGGAGACAGCGCAGCCCCTACCGCCAGGTACGTCAGCCCCACCGCGAGCGTCCGGTAGAACCAGCCGCCGCGCCGGTCCGACCCTCTCGCCACGGCCGTGCCCACTGCCCATCCCACCGCGATGGCGAGCACGCTGACGTTGTAGCCCGACAGGCCCGCGCAGAAGAGCACCAGCCCTCCCGCGAGCGCCGTGAAATAGCCATACACGCCCGCGCGCAGAAGCCGGCTCGAACGCGTGCTGACAACCTCCGCCGTCGCGTTCGTCACAGCGCCGCTGCCGCCCCCGTCCAGTGCTGCGCCGCCCAGCCCAAAGCGCCCAGGCCCACCACCAATGCGCAGTACTCCACCAGCGTGCGGCGGTCGCCCGTCTCCGACGCGGGCGTCAGCAGGGCCCGGAACGCCGCCACCCCCGCGATGAGCAGCAACAGGTTCTCTCCCGTGGCGAACCACGTCGCGCCCAGCACCGCCACCGCCACCCAGCGCTGCTGTCGCGCCAGGGCCCGGAACCCTCGTGAACCGTCCAGCTGCCACACCGGCACCAGGTTGAACAGGTTCAGCCAGGTCGCCGCGTGCGCGATGGCGCCCAATGCCTTCCACCCCGTCAGCACCGCCGCCACCATCACCACCACCGCCGCCGCGCTGCCCCAGATGGGCCCCGCGAGCCCTACTCGCGCGTCCTCGCGCTCATCCACCGGCACCTGCTTCAGGCGCACGAACGCACCCAGGCCCGGGATGAACATGGGCGCGTCCGCCTTCATGCCCAGCCGGCGCAGCGACGCCACGTGCCCCATCTCGTGCACGTAGATGCAGGCCACCAGCCCCAGCGCGAAGCTCCAGCCCCACAGCGTCCAGTACACGCTCACCGCGAACAACATGGAGAACAGCGTGCTCGCCTTCGTGAGCCCGAGCAGCAGCAGCTTCCCCTTGCCCAACAGCAGCGCCAGCACGAACTTGAACTTCCACAGCATCAGGCCCACCGCGCCCATGCTGGCCAACACCTTCGGCATCCCCGAACGCTTGCGCTCCGCCTCCGCCAGCGGCGCCGCCAACCCCTGCGCATCCGCCTGCTGACTCAGCGCCGTCACCCGCGCCGTCACCTGCGCGTGCTGCGCCGTGTCCGGTGGCAACAGGTCCAGCGCCTCGCGCCACAGCGTCAGGGCCTCCATCGGCGCGCCCCGCTCCGTCGCCGCCTGCGCATCCGCCGCCAGCTGCGTCAGCCGCTTCCCATGCACCAGCTTCCGGCACGACGGACACGTGAGCAGCCGGGGTGCCAGCTCCGAACCACACCCCTCACAGCGCTGCGTGAGGAGCGATACCGCGAGCGCCTCAGCCAACGGACCGCTCCTGCTCCGCCGGCGCGGCCTCACCCTCGGCCGGCGCCTCCAGCAGCTTGAACGGCCCCGCGATGTTCAGCTCCGCCTTCCGGTTGCGGCGCCACGCCTCGAACAGCGCGAAGCCATAGATGAGCCCCGACATCGGCTGCTCGATGCCCACGAGCACCGGCAGGGCCGGGGTCAACACCGCGGTTCCCACCACCGCGGCGAGCGTCTGGGTTACCTCATCCGGCGGCTCCACCTGCCCGGAACCCAGCGAGTGCGACGATGCGTGGAAGGCCGTGAAGTCCTCCCGCTCCTTGATCACCTTGAACAGCTCCGGTGACAGCGACGCGGCCACCGACAGGTACGTCAGCGCCACCGCCAGCACCTGGTAGCCCCGCCCGCCGCGCGACTCCGTGCCCTTGAACACCGCCGTCCCCACCATCCACCCCACCAGGATGGCGATGAGGCCGATGTTGTAGCCCGTCAGGCTCACCACCCAGTAGACGAGCGCCCCCGCGATGGCGGCGCCAATGCCAAACATCGACGCCGTCAGGAAGCGCTTCGACTTCGAGCCGCCCTTCATCGCCGCCTCCACCTCCTCGCGGCACGCGGGGCACAGCAGGCGCTGGTTCACCTCGTAATAGACGCTCCGGATGGCGCACTGGCAGACGGTGCACTTCGTCGCGGCGGGCGCTTCGGTGAACTCGGCGCGGTCGAACTGGAGCGGCGCCGCGTCATCGGACGGCGGAGGAACAGGCTGGGTCATGGGCGGGGATTTCGACAGGAAAAGGAAACGGGCCCACCCAACCTAACAGAAGCCTTCCACCGCCCCCAAACCGGTGTCTGTCTTCAGCCGCCCTGCCGCAGCGCCGCGTGACGCGCCGCCTGCACCAGCGCCACCAGGTCCCCGTTCCGGGCCACGTCGCCCCCCGCGGGCTTCGCGTGCTCCGGCGAGAACAACCGCGCGGGCGTGCGAGCCTGGCCCCGCAGCATCACGTAGAGGCGCAGGGCGTCCCGCAGGGCCTCCGCCTCCGGCCCCTCCTCCGCGCGCGCCCGCTGCGCGGCCTGCTCCAGCCGCGACCACGCCACCTCTTCATTCCACGCGCCCCGGGGCCGCTCGCGAGACAGGGCCGCCAGCGCCGCCGCCGTCTCCACCAGCCCCGCGCGCCCTTCCGTGAAGACGCTCCTCGCGGACAGCCGCAGCGCCGGGTCCTCCGACAGCGCGGCCCGCCAGGACAACAGCGTGGGCAGCTCCGCCTCGCGCGGCACCACCGGCGCCAGCTCCGCCTCCAGCACCGCGCGCACCCGCACCCGCGCCACGTCGTGCCAGAAGGCCGCGTGCAACAGCAGCTCCGGCCCGCTGCGCGCCACCCGCGTCGGCGCCCGGCGCATGCGCCGCTGGAGGAAGTCCTTCACCCGCCCCCGGCTGTCGTAGCGCTCCAGCCGCTCCCACAGCGCCACCAGCGCGGCGGCGCCCAGCGGCAACGCCCGCGCCAGCTCCCGCGCCTCGTCGTCGGAGAAGGCCGGCGCCCCTTCCGTCACCGGGCGCTTGAACACGCGCTCGAACACCTCGCCCGCGGCGCACGCGGCGCGCAGCTCCGGCAGGTTGCGCGGCAACAGCTCCACCGCCTGGGCCCACACGCGGCCGCCCAGGAACGGCGCCGCGTCCAGCACCTCCGTCTCCAGGCGCAGCAGCCGCTCTCCCAGCGTGGCGGGGCCGTCGTCCTCTTCCGAGGCATCGTCGTCGTCGGAAGCCGGGGAGGCACTGGCGGACAGCCGCCGCTCGGCCGCGCGCTCCACCGCCTCGCGCAGGCGCTCCACCTCATGCATCAACCGGACGGGGGCGGCGTTGTGGGGCCAGCCCTCCGCCTCCACGCGTCGCCGCATCGCGGCCAGCGTCGCGTCCACCTCCGGCTGGTCGGCGGCCACCTCGCGCAGCAGCTCGAAGTGGTTGCGGATCCGGTCCTTCCAGAAGAAGGACTCCAGCACGCCCTTGAGCGCGCGGTAGCGCAGGCGCGTGGCCTCCAGGAGGTCCGCTCGGTCCTCCAGCCGCGCTCTCAGGTCGTCTGGACGGGTGGCCACGCTCCCATCATAAGGGCGCTCCGCGCCGGGCGCAGGCCTCCCCATGGCGCGGAGCGTCGGACTTGGAACGGTGACGTCCCGCCGACGTGGGAAGTTGGACGACTGCGTCGGCTCAGACGCGCATGGGCATGACCACGGCGGTGAAGCTGCGGTCGCCGGGGCCGTGCAGCACGCCCGGGCTGTGCTCGTCGCCCAGCTCGAAGCTGACCTCGTCCGTCTCCGTCACGCCCAGGACGTCCATGAGGTAGCGGGCGTTGAAGCCGATGGTGATGTCGTTGCCCTGGTAGTCCACGTCCAGGGCGTCACGCGCCTCACCCAGGTCCGGGTTGCTGGCGGTGATGAGCAGCTTGCCCTTCTCCAGGCCGATGCGGATGGCGTTGCTCTTGTCCGCGGACAAGAGCGCGATGCGCTTGAGGCCTTCCAGCAGGCGCACCTTGGGCACGAGGACGACCTTCTCGCCCTCCTTGGGGATGACGCGCTGGTACTCCGGGAACTGCCCGTCGATGAGGCGCATCACCATGGTGAGGCCCGGCTTCTTGAACAGCGCCGAGTTCTCCGCGAACCCCAGGTGGCACTCCGCGTCCGGGGCCTCGTCCAACAGGCGCTTGAGCTCCATCAGGCCCTTGCGCGGGATGATGACGCCGCTCTTGAGCTTGAAGTCGCCGGACATCTCGCGCTCGATGAGCGACAGCCGGTGGCCGTCCGTGGCCACCATGCGGACCTTGCCGCTCTGCTGCGGCTCGAAGAAGACGCCGTTGAGGATGTAGCGCGTCTCGTCGCTGGAGATGGCGAACTGGGTCTTCTTGATCATCTCCAGCAGCACGTTGCCGGAGATCTGCACCAGGGGAGCGTTCTCCTCCTTGGGCAGCTTCGGGTACTCCTCGGCGGCCATGCCGACGATCTTGAAGTGCGCGGAGCCGGAGGAGATGTCGACGTAGTTGTTCGCCAGCTTCTTGAGCGTGACCTCCGCGTCCGGGAGGTTCTGGACGATGTCGAAGACGTACTTCGCGCTCAGCGTGACGGCGCCCGGCTTGGACACGTCCGCCGGGTGCTCGGACACGATGCCGATGTCCAGGTCGAAGGCCGTGACCGTGATGCTGCCCTTGTTCGCCGTGAGCAGCACGTTGGCGAGGATGGGCATCGTCGTCTTGCGCTCCACGATGCCCTGGGCGCGGTAGAGGGCCTTCTTCAGCTCGTCGGCGGCGATGCGGAATTCCATCGTGGGCGTCCTTACAGGTCACGGCCCCGGAGGCCGATCTCTTGGGGCGCGGGTCTACAACGAACGGATGGCCCCTTCCACCGTCTTGGCACCCCTTTATGGGCATGCTCCGCCCGGTTCCGGACTGTCCGGGTGTCCAGGTGGGACATGGAGGAAAAAGGCCCCTGTTGCCCTGGTGGGCGGGCGCGCGGCCGGGCAGAGTGGACCCGGCCGTGCCGCTCCCGCGTTGAAGGAGGGCACCCCCGTCCTCCTTCCGGAGTCGCCATGAACGCCCGCTCCCTGATCCTGTCCGCCGTGCTCGTGCTCGGCCCGGTGGCGTGCAGCACGCCGTCCGCCCCCACCGCGCAGCCGTCCAGCGACGTGTCCGGCGCGGAGGCCCCCGCCGACCTGAAGCGGACCGACGTGAATGTCCCTGCGGGAGCCGCCGGCGAGCCCGGCACGGCCGCCCCCACCCCCTCACCCGGAGACGCCACCATGACCACCAGCACCGTCTACATCGTCAAGGACAACGGGAAGCGCTGCTTCGCGCCGCCCTGCGACCACTACGACCTGTTCAGCGCGGACGCGCCGGACAAGAAGCTCCAGACCCTCCACGAGCTCGACCTGAGCGCCGTCACCGGCGGGGACGACGCGAAGCTGGGGGAGCTCATGCAGCGCGCCTCCAAGGGCGGCCCCGGCCTCAAGGTGGAGGGCTCGCTGGACAAGCGGCTCAAGGCCGGCCCCGCGGGCGACGCCATCGTCCTGCGCGCCACCCGCATCGTCGGCTGAGTGGCATCGCCCACCGGGACCGCCTCGACAGGGCGGCCCCGGCCGGGCTCCGGAGCCTCAGAGCCGCACGCCCACCTGGAAGCCGGGCCAGCGCTGCATGCGCGTGTCCGCGTTGATGACGTGCGAGCGCACCGGCAGCGTGGTCAGCTTCGAGAACTCCGACTCCCCCCACATGAACGCCACGTTGTAGGTGGGACCGGCGAACACGGCCAGCCGGGGCATCACCTGGAAGCCCAGCATGGCGCGCGCCTGAGACAGCAGGTTGTTGGACTTGCTGGAGAACGGGGCTCGCGTGGACAGCACCTGGCTGGCCGCGACGTCCACGTCCACCCAGAAGCGCGAGCCCAGCGGGATGTGCCCGCCCAGGCCCAGGCCCAGGCTGAAGCGCTGGAAGCGGTCGTCCGGGCCAATGCCCGCGAGCAGCGTCGTGTAGAAGTGCTTGCCTCCGAACTTCAGCGCCAGGTTGGTGAGCTGCACGTCGCTGCCGAACAGCTCCAGGTGCAGCTGGCCCTTCTTCTCGTAGGAGACCAGGCCCACCGGCACGCCGTGCACCTCGTCGGAGACGTTCACGAGCCCCAGCTGCATGCCGTGCACCGTGTCCGCGACGTTGATCAACCCCAGCTGCATGCCGGACACGTCACCGCCCACGTTGATCAACCCCAGCTGCATGCCGGTGAGGGACGGGGCGCGGTTGAGCAGCACCGACCCCTGGAGGCCCCGCGCGGCCTTCGCCACGGAGTTGTGGCCCAGCGAGAACTGCACGCCCTTCAGGGTGCCGTTCGCGTGATTGACACCCAGTGACAGCTGCATCCCGGTGGCGTCCGAGGTGGTGACGTTGGCACCCAGCGCCGCCTGCACGCCGCCCAGCGCGCCGCGCGCGACGTTGGCGCCCAGGGCCAGCTGCCCCACGCCGTCCACGTCGCCGTTGGCCACGTTGAGCCCCAGCGATGCCTGGGCGCCGACCACCGCGCCGCCCGCCACGTTGGTGACCAGGGACAGCTGCGCGCCGCTCACCTCGCGGCCGGACGTGTTGAAGCCCAGCGCCATGGCCAGGCCGGACACCTCCGCGTCGTACACGTTGCCCGCCAGGCCCAGCGCCAGCCCGCCGCCCAGCGCCGCGCCGCCGTTGACGACGCCCAGCGCGAAGCGGTTCTCCACCTGCGCGCGGCCCACCCGCAGCGTGTTGGTGCTCATCGACGGCACCAGGCTCAGGTTCACCGGCAGCTGGACGCGCCCCTGGGGAGACAGGGCCATGCCGCCGCCACCGCCGCGCATCACGGTGGCCTCGTGGCCCACGCCCAGGAAGTCACCCGGGGACAGGGGCGTACGCGCGCCCTCCTTCAGCGTGAAGGCCGCTTCGGACACACCGCCGTCCCACTCGCGCCGCGCGCGGTAGGCGCCGGGGGCCAGCCCCAGCTCGGTGGGGCGGCCGGACTGCTTCTGCACCTCCACCACCAGCGTGCCCACCGCGTCGCGCACGTACAGGCGGCCCTCCAGCGGCTCGGTGAGGACCAGGCCCGCGGTGGTGGCGCGCAGGTCGGTCATCACCAGGTCGCCGGTGCCCGCGAGCTCGATGTCGTAGTTGGGGTGCTGCGCGCCGCCCTGCGTGCGCTCGGTGCGCGCGAGCGTTTCGTGGAAGGCGAACTGGTAGGCCTCCGTGAGGGTGACGCGGCCGTCGTGGGTGACGTCCGCGGCGCCTCGCAGGCCGGACAGCAGGTGGTGCGTGAAGAACGAGCCGCCCAGCCGGTCCGACTCCTGCGACGCCTCGTCCGCGCTGGACGAGGTGAGGATGGCGTGGCCCTTCACCTGGATGGCGGAGTCCACCAGGAACGCGGGCCGCGAGACGCCGCCCTTCTTGCGCGCGAACGCACCGGACGCGCACGAGTCCAGCACCGCGATGCGTACGTCCGCGGGCAGCCCCTCCAGCGAGCGGCGCAGCTCGCCGTAGTCCAGGCGCTGGCCCTTGAGCAGCAGCCCTTCGTCATCCGAGTGGCCGGAGTAGTACAGCAGCACCTCCACGCGGCGCGTCCCCGCGGTGCGGACGCCTTCCGCCAGGCGGCGCACACGGTCGAAGCCGGCGAGCACGCCCGCGCGGTCCACGTCCGTGAGGAGCACGCGGTCCTGGGGCAGCACGCCGCCCAGCTCCGACAGCACCGTGGAGAAGGCCTTCGCGTCGGTCTCCGCGTAGCGCAGCCGCACGCGCTCCGGGCCGCCGTCGTTGACGCCCACGAGCAGGGCCAGCCGGCGCACGGCGGCGGCTTCGGCGGCATGGGCGGGGGTGGCCGCGCCCAGCGCGAACAGGAGGATGACGAGCGCTCTCATGGGGAGGGCTTCTCCAGCAGGAAGGAGGTCTGCCCCAGGCCGGTGGGCAGGGTCAGCGGCGCGGTGCGCGCCTCGGGGGATGCGGCGAGCACGCGCGCGGCGGCCATCACACCCTCCAGTTCAAAGGGGGTGTCCGAGGAGACGAAGAAGAAGCGCTCGAAGCCGGGGGCGTCGTCCAGTTCGTAGGCGCGGGGCAAAAGGTGCGTGCCGCTGCGCTCCAGGGACGCGGACGTGTCGCCCGACGCGGGCAGGTGCGGGGTGACGGTGCCCCGGCCGTCCACGGAGAGGATGACGCCGTGGGCATGGCCGGCGGCGGTGTACGACAGCTGGACCACGTCACCGACCTGGGCGGGGGCGCCGTCGGTGAGGTGCTCGGTGCGGGTGCCGGCCTGGCGGTGTACGTCGAGCCGGGGCTGGAGTCCCTTGCTGCGCGTGGGCTCCAGGACGCCGGGGGTGCCCGTCGCCGACCAGGGGTCGCGCGCCTCCTGCTCCTGGGACGAAGCCCCCGGCCGGACGAGGACGACGAGGGTCGCGGCGGCGAGCACCGGCACCAGGGCGGGCAGGAAGCGCCAGGAAGGGCGCGATGGCGGGGCCTCGGCGCGGGGCGCGGTGGCGGGCGCGTCGGCTCGGGCGAAGCGGGCCTTCACCTCGCGGGCGACGCGGTCGGGGGGCAGGGCCTCCAGGGTGGCGCGCGAGTCGGCCTCCAAAGCGGCGAGGCGGGCGGGGCCATCGGGTTCGCGGGACAGGCGGTCGCGGGCGGCGGCGAGCTCGTCCGGGGGCAGCTCCCCCAGGGCGATTCGCTCCAGCAGCCAGTCCGGGGTGCGGTGGGGGGACGTCATGCGGCCTCCAGCTCCTGCAGGACAGCGGACAGGGCCCGGAGGCGCTTGCGCACTCCGGACACGGACAGGCCCACTTCGCGGGCGGTCTCCTCCAGCGTCATGCCGTCCACCAGGTGGAGCACGGCGATGTCGCGGCTGGACGCGGGGACGCGGCCAAAGAGGCGGTCCAGCAGGCCCCGGGCGGCGGTGCGCGCCTCGGTGTCGCCGGAAGCGGCGATTTTCAGCACCAGCTCATCGTCGCGGTCCTCGGGGCGCCGCTTCGCGCCGCGAAGGCGGTTGAGGCACACGCGGGTGGCAATCTGATGCAGCAGGCTGGAGGGCCCGGCGTCCTTCAGCGCGGCCTGGTAGCGCAGCAGTTGAACGAACACGTCATGCATGGCGTCCACGGCCTGTTCCTCGTCGCGCAGCAGGAAGCGGCAGCGCCGGAGCACCTGGGGGCCATAGCGGCGGTAATAGGCCTCCACATCGACGGACACCGCACGCGCCTCCCGGTTGGACCAGGGGAACACCGGTGCCCTGGAAATCTGTCACCGGCCCTTTGACGAAAGCGGCGTGCCTACCCCGTTTCCCACACCCCGGCCACCCCGGGCCGGGAAAGGAAAGCCAGCACGTCCGCCCCCCAGCTTCGACCTGGGCAAGCGGAGCACACCCGCCCACCCGTCGTCTTCACTGCCCCGCGTCCCCCGGAAGCAGTCCCTGGCTCAGGGGCACGAGGACGGTCTGCACGCCGCCATCTGGCAGCATCACGCCCCGCAGGTCGTCATCCGCGTCCACGCCGTCGACGACGCGCCGGAGGATGCGCCCATCCGGGCGAAGGGCGTACTTCGCGCCGGAATCGAGCGACGGAAACCGCCGGCCACACGCGGCGGGGTTCTCGTCCACGAAGACGAAGAGCAGGCCGTCCTGCCGGAGCACCCGGTACGTGTAGGACTCGGGCCGGCTGTCACAGGACGTCGCCGCGCTCCCCAGCGGGAACAGGTCCTGCGTGACGATCGACAATGCGCGCAGGGTCTCGCCATCCAGCACGACCGGCACACCGGCCGGGAGGATTCCCGCGTCAGCGTCCGAGGAGACCGGGAAGCGGACGGTCCGGTCTTCCAGCACTGGCGCCGAAAGAGGCTCGGGCCTCCGGGCACAGCCCAGCAGTCCCAGCACCAACGCGACCGTCCTCAGCGACATGATCCGCCCTCGCATGCGGCCTTCCTACAGCGCATCCAGCCGATAGGTGCGCGCATCGAGCCAGGTGACGATGCCATGGGACTCCTGCTTCCACCGGCCGCCCGTGCGCGACCACAGCATCATCTCCCGGGTGGCGGGAACGTACTGATAGAAGCCGTCGCACGTGGGCGCGCTCGCATCCCGCGACCGCGAGAAGAACGCGATGATGGACAGGCGGACGCGGCCCTCCCGCGTCAGGACCTCCCAGTCGTGGACGGTGGCCATCGACTCGATGAAGCGCAGGTCCCCGGCGGAGAGGCGCGTCCCGAAGGGATGATTGTGCAGCGCGAAGATCTGCTTGAGCGTGCCGGGCGCGTAGCGGGAATCATCCACGAACGGCGGCAGCGAACAACTCCGCAGCCCGCGCACCGCGTCTCCGGGACGGGATGAGTCCGACAGCATGCTCATCTCGTAGCGCCCTTCGGGCGTGGCATAGAGCCAGGCGCAGTACTCCGTCGCCACGCGGAGGGCCACCTCGGGCTGCGTCTCCTGAAGCGCGACCACGGAGGCGTTTGGCTTGGAGAGGATGAGCGGACAGGCCGCGGACAGCGCATCCGCGGCGAGGTCGAAGGGCCCGAAGTTCTTCAGGGGCCCCGGGATGTGCTCCGGCGACGCACCAGGACTGGGGCGCCAGACCCCCTCCACTTCCCGCGGAGCCGAGCAGCCCGCCAACAGGCCCAGACCGGCCACGAGGCTCCAATCAAACCAGCAAGACCGGCCAATCATTAATTCCAGCAAAGCACGTTCAGGCCGCGCCCAACCCGGGAGTTCGCTTGACCTGCAAGCAGAAAAGCAGGCGTTCGATCCACAGGACCGGTAAGTGTTCACTTACCAATGCGGGCGGGCGCTCCAGGGTTTAACGGAAACAGGAACCTCCTTACCCTGCCCCGTCCGCCTCCCGCTCACGTGATCCAAACGACCCCTGCCATCGACACGCTGCGGGCGCGGTACCTGGCCGCGCAGCTCTCCGGAAACCGCCAGGAGGCCCTGCGCCTGCTCGTGGACGAGGGCCTGCTGTGCGGCGTGCCCCTCCAGGAGCTCCACCTGGAGGTCATCCAGGCGGCCCAGTACGAAATCGGCCGGCTCTGGCAGGAGAACGTCATCTCCGTGGCCCAGGAGCACCTGGCCACCGCCATCTCCCAGTACGTCCTGGCCCACCTGTACCGCCACCTGCCTCGCGACCCGGCCAACGGCAAGGTCGTGATGATGGCGTGCGTGGAGGGCGAGCTGCACGAAGTGGGCGCGCGCATGGCCAGCGACTTCCTGGAGATGGCCGGCTTCGACGTGCGCTTCCTCGGCGCCAACATGCCCGGGGATCACCTGGCCCGCATGGTGCGTGAGTCCCCGCCAGACCTGCTGGCCCTCTCCATCTCCATGCCCTTCCACATGCCCCAGGTCCGCGAGGCCGTACGCAAGGTGCGCGCGGTGTCTCCGTCCCTGCCCATCGCCGTGGGCGGGCTCGCCTTTGACTGGGGTCCCGTCCTCGAAGAGGAACTGGCCGTGTCCTTCTTCGGCAAGAGCGTCCGCGAGCTGGTCGCCTCCGCCTGCCGCCTCCTGGGAGTCTGACGTCATGTCGCACGTGAGCCTCCAGGTGGAAGCGCGGACCGCGCCCATCGCGTCCGCTTCTGTTCAAGCTTTGTACGAAGACCCGTTCTGGGCCGCGCGCTACGGCATCCAGCGCGCCCGCCGCTTCGGTGACGAGGACGCCGTCTTCCACGTGCGCTACCTCGTGCAGGCGCTGGACGCATCGCGCCCCGCCATCCTCGAGGACTACGCGCGCTGGCTGCGCACCCTGCTCGTCACGCGTGGCATGTGCTCGCTGCACCTGGATCAGCACTTCGACGGGCTCGCCCGCGCGCTCCAGGCGGAGGGCTTCGGCCCGGGCTCCCTGCCCCACACCTACGTCCAGTCCGCCCGCCAGGCCCTGCACTACCAAGAAGGCCCCGCCCACGCCGTGGAGTCGGACGCCGCCGCCATCATCAGCGCGGTCGTCCGGCGGACGGAGGGCCCGCTTCCCACCGGAAGCCGCCCCCGCCTGGAACAAGAGGTACGCCTCCAGTTGTCCTATCTCTCGGATGCACTCGCCCTGGAGCGCGCCGACCTGTGGGACGCCCACCTCCAGTGGTACGCGGGCTTCTGGCCTCAACGGGGACTGTGTCCCCTGACCCTTCTCCAAACCCTGGACGCCTTGAAGGCGGCCCTGGTGGATGGCCCCCCCGAAGCGCGGACGTTGCTCGCACGGATGCCCGATTCGTGGGAGGAGACGCACTCATGATGAAGGAAGACGACCGCGCCTCCGGGATCTTCGAATCCCTCAGCCGCGAGCTGGCGTTGGCCTGCGATGCGCAAGGGACGGTCGTCTGGCGCGATGAGCGCGCGGCGCGCATCCTGGGCATCAAGCCCGGCCAGGCGCTGAAGGACCTGGCCAGCCACGGCAGCGAGAGCAAGGTGGAGAAGCTGCTCGTGCAGGCGCGCGAAGAGGCCGTGGACGGCTGGGAGCTCATCCTCCAGAACAACCACAAGCCCGCGACGTTCGCCTTCCGCGCCCGGCCGCACGAGGGCGGCATCGCGCTGGTGGGCAGCCTGGTGCCGGAGGACTACGGCGCCGCGCTCACCCAGGTGAGCACCACGCTGGGAGAGCTGTCCGCGCTCCACCGCGAGACGGAGCGCCAGCAGCACGAGCTCAAGCGCCGCGCCGAGGAACTGGCCCGCCTCAACCGCGAGCTGGAGGAGTCCAACCGGGGCGTGCGCAGCCTGCACGCCGCCCTGGACGAGAAGGCGGAGAGCCTCCAGCGCGCGTCCGAAATCAAGAGCCGCGTGGTGGCCAACGTGAGCCACGAGTTCCGCACGCCGCTGCACTCCATCCTCGGGCTGTCCAAGGTGCTGCTCAACCCGCTCAACGGCAGCCTCGCGCCGGAGCAGGAGAAGCAGGTCCAGTTCATCCGCGGCTCCGCGGAAGCCCTCTTCGAGTTGGTCAACGACCTCCTGGACCTGTCCAAGGTGGAGTCCGGCAAGACGACGCTGCGCCACAGCCGCTTCGTCGCGACCGACTTCATCAGCGCGCTGCGCGGCATGACGCGGCCCCTGTTGCCGCCGGACTCGACGGTGGCGCTCAACTTCGTGGAGCCGCAGGAGCCCCTGGAGCTGGAGACGGACGAGGCCAAGCTCAGCCAGGTGGTGCGCAACCTCATCTCCAACGCGCTCAAGTTCACCGAGTCCGGCTCCGTCACGGTGACCGCGGCCCGGGGCCCGCGCGACACGGTGGTGTTCACCGTGAAGGACACGGGCATCGGCATCGCGCCGGAGAACCACGAGCGCGTCTTCGAGGAGTTCATCCAGGTGGACAGCCACCTGCAGCGGCGCGTGAAGGGCACCGGCCTGGGCCTGCCCCTGGCGCGCAAGCTGACGGAGCTGTTGGGCGGCACGCTCACCGTGCAGAGCCGGCTGGAGGAAGGCGCCACCTTCGTCATCACCCTGCCGCGCGTCCACCCGGAGGTGTCGGAGATGACGGGGCTCACCCAGCGCAGCGAGACGCTGGACCCCGCGCGCGCCCCGGTGCTGGTGCTGGAGGACGACCGCCAGACGCTCTTCCTCTACGAGAAGTACCTGGCGCGCTCCGGCTTCCAGGTGCTGCCCGTGCGCAGCGTGGAGGAGGCGCGCAAGGTCATGCAGCGCGTGCGCCCCGCGGCCATGGTGCTGGACGTGATGCTGGAGGGCGAGACGAGCTGGAGCTTCCTCGCGGAGATGAAGAACGGCGAGCAGACGCGCGACATCCCCGTGCTCGTCGTCACCGTGACGGACCGCGAGCAGAAGGCGCGCGCCCTGGGCGCGGACGAGTTCTGGCTCAAGCCCGTGGACGAGCTGCGCCTGCAGAAGAAGCTGACGGCGATGGCGCGCACCGGGCCGGTGGAGCGGGTGCTCATCATCGACGACGACGACGTGCACCGCTACCTGCTCAAGCAGCTGCTCAAGGACACGCAGTTCCAGCTGATGGAGGCCGCCAGCGGTCGCGATGGCGTGAGAATCGCCCGCGAGCACGCCCCGCACCTCATCTTCCTGGACTTCGTGCTGCCGGACATCACCGCCTTCGACGTGCTGGACGAGCTGAAGGCGGACCCGCGCACGCGCGACATCCCCATCATCCTGCACACCTCCCACCAGCTGCAGGAGCCGGAGCGCCAGCGGCTGGCGCGCGAGACGTCCGCCATCCTGGCCAAGCACACGCTCAGCCGCGAAGTGGCCATCACCCGCATCCGTGACGCCCTGTCCAAGGCGGGGCTGGGGAACCGGGACCTGCGCGAGGTGAACCCCCGTGGGTGAGGAGGCGCGTCTGGCAACGGTCCTCAACGTCAACGACGACGCGGCCAACCGCTACCTGGTCAACCGCATCCTGGAGATGTCCGGCTACCACGTGCTGGAGGCGGCCACCGGCATGGCGGCGCTCCTCATGGCGGAGGAGCACCGCCCGGACGTCATCGTCCTGGACGTGAAGCTGCCGGACATCAGCGGCTATGAGGTCTGCGCGCGGCTGAGGTCCAACGCGGCCACGGCCGCCATCGCGGTGATGCACACGTCCGCGACGTTCGTCACGCCCGACAAGAAGGTGCAGGGCCTGGAGGGCGGCGCGGACGCGTACCTCACCCAGCCCTATGAGCCCTCGGAGCTCATCGCCACGGTGCGCTCGCTCTTGCGCCTGCGCCACGCGGAGCAGCAGGCCCGGCTGCGCACGGATCAGCTCATCGAGATGGACCGGCGCAAGGACGAGTTCCTGGCCATGCTGGCCCACGAGCTGCGAAACCCGCTGGCCGCCATCATGACGGCCATTGGCATCCTGGAGCGCAAGGCGCCCTCGGACACCAAGGAAGCGCGGATGCACGGCATCATCCAGCGCCAGACGCACCACCTGGCGCGGCTGGTGGATGACCTGCTGGACGTCAGCCGCATCACCCGGGGCAAGGTGGAGCTGCGCCAGGAGCCGGTGAGCCTGACGGCCACCTTCCAGCAGGTGCTCGCCATCCTGCGCCCCCGCGTGGAGTCCCGCGGCCTGAAGCTGGAGGTCCACCTGCCACGCGCGCCGCTGTGGCTGGAGGGTGACGCCACGCGCCTGGAGCAGGTCTTCACCAACCTGGTAGACAACGCTGCCAAGTACACGGACGAAGGCAGCGTCACCGTGGAGCTGTTCCAGGAGGGCGTGGACGGCACCGCGCAGGCGGTGCTGCGGGTGAAGGACACCGGCATCGGCATCTCGCCGGAGAAGCTGCCCGCCATGTTCGAGCTGTTCGCCCAGGCGGACACGTCCCTGGAGCGCTCGCGCGGGGGCCTGGGCATTGGCCTCACCCTGGTGCGCACGCTGGTGCGGATGCACGGCGGCACCGTGGAGGCCACCAGCGGCGGCCCGGGCCAGGGCAGCGAGTTCGTGGTGCGGCTGCCCCTGCTGCCCGCGGACCGCGCCCCCCTGTCGACCGGGGCGAACCTCCTGGACGCGCGGCGCGCGCGGCGCATCCTCCTGGTGGAGGACAACTCGGACGCGCGCCAGTCCATGCGCGACCTGCTGGAGCTGTGGGGTCACCAGGTGGCGGTGGCCCCGGACGGCGTGAGGGGCGTGGCGCTGGCCCTGGAGCACGCGCCGGACCTGGCGCTGGTGGACATTGGTCTGCCGGGGATGGACGGCTTCCAGGTGGCCCGGACGCTGCGCGAGCGCGTGGGGCAGGGGCTGCGGCTGGTGGCGCTCAGCGGCTACGGCGACCCGGAGTCCTACCAGCAGGCCCTGAAGGCCGGGTTCGACGTGCACCTCACCAAGCCGGTGCGGCCCGCGGACCTGGACCGGGTCCTGTCGAACCTCTGAAAGAGGGAGTGGGGGGTGGCTACCGCCGCGTCAGCGCGTTGGCCACCAGGCCCAGCAGCTTCACCTGGGCGGGGTCCAGCTGACGCACGCTGCGCAACAGCCGGCGCACTTCCGGACGCTCCGGCGTGGGCGGCGGGGCCTCGCTCGTGCGCGACGGCGGAGCGCCCTGCGCCGCGAGTCCCAGCAGCTCGTCCGCGGAGACGTGCAGCTCGTGGCACAGCTTCAGCAGGGTCTGGACGCTGGGGAGCATGCCGCCGCGTTCCAGGCGGCCGTACACTTCCGTGGCCACGTCGATTCGCTCGGCCACGTCGGCCTGCGTAAGCTCCATGCGGCCCCGGGCGACCCGTGCCGATGCGCCGATGGTGGTTGCGAGTTTCTTGTCCATGCCTTTGCTTGCCGACCCGAAACGTTTGGCCGACGGCATAGGACGTATAGAGGCAGACAGACAGAACTTGCCGGGTCAGCCTCCCATTGTTCACCCATAGGGTCGCTGCGCGGGAGGTGGACTTTCGGAGTCCGGGCAACCCCGACACCCATGGCTCTTTTGAGACGGAGCGCCCTCTGGAAACAGCCTCCGGCAGGTGCATCACCGCGTGTTTCCGGGCTTGACCGGAGGTAACCCATGACGTTGGACCCGCCGTTTCCTACGGTGTTCAAGCGTCCTGCCGCCACTGCCACCCTTCAGGGTTGGCTCATGTTTTCAGTGCCGTCCGGATACACGCCCCGCCGCTACCCCGAGGCCAGGGTGGTCAACTCCACCGTGCCCAGGGCGCGCGCCAGCTCCGCGCGGGAGGTGGCCAGGTCGTACGTCGCCTGCACCTGCTGGGCGGCGGCGTTGGTGAAGGCCACCTGCGCGTCGCTCACCTCGATGATGTTGCCCACGCCAGCGCGGTAGCGCCCTTCGGCCAGCCGCAGCCGCTCGCGCGCGTTCACCTGGGCCTCGTCCGCGGCGGTGAGCGCCTCGCGCGTGGCCACCACGTTGAGCCGGGCCTGCTCCACCTGCAGCCGCACCTGCTGCCGGAGCGCGTCCTTCTGCGCCTGGAGGTCGCGCAGGTTGGCGTTGGCCTCGCGCGTCTGCGCGTTGACGAGCCCGCCCTGGAACAGCGCCCAGCTCAGCTGGATGCCGCCCTGCGCGCTCAGCGTGGCGCCGTTGAACGGGTTCGCCCCCACGTCGGACAGGTTGCCCGTGGCGCTCAAGGAGGGCAGGTGGCCGGCCTTGGTCACCTTCACCTGGGACTCCTGCGCCAGGATCTGCCGCTCGCGCGCGGCGACGTCGGGGCGGGCCTCCAGCGCGCGCTTCACCAGCGCGTCCAGCACCTCGTCCTCGCCCGCGATGGCCGCCACCGTCACGTCCTGCACGGTGTAGTCGGTGGCCGTCTCCACGCCCATGGTCTGGTTGAGCTGCGCCTTCGCGGTGGCGTACGCGTTCTGCGCGCGGATGAGCGCCACCTGCGCGTTGGCCTTCGCGGTGCGCTGCTGGAGCAAATCAATCTCCGGCCGCGAGCCCACCTGCACGGACGCGTTCACCTGGTTGAGCCGGGCCTCCTCGCTCTGGAGCGTCTCGCGCGCCACGCCCAGCAGGGCCTTCTGCGTGAGGACGTTGAAGTACGCCGTGCGCACATTGCGCAGCGCATCCTGGAGCACCTGCTCCTGCGAGTCCTCCTGCGCGCCCGCGTTCTCCTTCGACGCGTTGTAGCGGCCCGACGTCTTGCCGAAGTCGTAGATGAGCTGGTTGGCGGCGATGCTGCCGCTGAAGCGCCGCGTGGAGTTGGACACCACGCCGGTGTCGCTGCCCGGCACGTTCTGGATGACGGCCCGGTTGCTGGTGCCCAGCGTGTAGCCAGCGTTGGCGCTCACCTGCGGCAGGAAGCTGGAGAAGGACTGATCCACCCGGGCGTACGCCGCGTCGGTGCTCGCCTGCGCGGAGCGCAGCGACGGCTGGTACTGGCGCGCCGCGGCCTCCGCGTCCGCCAGGGTGATGACACGCCCCTCGGCGGCGGACATCGTCAGGGACTGCTGCACGGCCGGAGGCGTCACGGACTTCGCCGGGTCCTGGGCCGTGGTGGCCGGGGCCGGCTGCGTCGTGGCCGGGGCGGCGGGCTGGGCCGCCTGGGCCCCCGCGACGACGGGCAGGACGCACAACGAAAGCGTCAACGGAAGCGACCGCATCACTCGTACCTCAGTGCATCAATGGGATCCAAGAGGCTCGCCTTGCGCGCCGGATACAGCCCGAAGACGACCCCCACCAGGCCGCTGAACCCGATGGCCAGCAGCGCGACGTCAGGACGGACCAGCATGGGCCAGCCGAACTGCGCGGCGAGCAGCTTCGCCACGCCCAGGCCCACGGCCGCGCCGATGATGCCGCCCAGCACCGCCAGCGTCAGTGCCTCGATCAGGAACTGCGCCAGGATGTCTCGCGGCCTGGCGCCCACCGCCACGCGCACGCCAATCTCGCGCGTCCGCTCGGTGACGCTCACCAGCATGATGTTCATGATGCCGATACCGCCCACCACCAGCGACACCGCCGCGATGGCCGCGAGCAACAGGCTCAACGTCTCCGTGCTCTGCTGCTGGCCACTGGCCACCTCCGCCAGGTTGCGCACGTCGAAGTCGTTGGCGTCGTCCTCGCCCAGGCGGTGACGCTCGCGCAGCAGGTTCGTCACGTCCGCCTGCGCCTTGGCCGTGAGGTCCGCGCTGGCGGCCTGCACGAACACCGCGCCGGTGATGTACGCGCCCAGGCTCTGCGCCTGCACCTGCCGCTTGAACGTGGTGGCCGGCACGAACACCGTGTTGTCGAAGTCCTGGCCCACGGGCGACTGGCCCTTGGGCGCCGTCACCCCCATCACGGTGAAGGGCGTCTTGTTGATGCGGATGACCTGCCCCACGGGGTTGAAGCCCTTGCCGTAGAGGTTGTCCACCACCGTCTGGCCCAGCACCGCCACCTTCGCGCCCGCCTCGTTGTCCGCGTCCGTGAAGTGCGCGCCCTTCGCGAGGGTCCAGCTGCGCACGGTGAAGTAGTCCGTCGTGGTGCCGATGATGCTGGTGTTCCAGTTCTGGTCCTCGCTGAACACCTGCGCGTTGGAGCGCATCTCCGGCGCCGCGCCGCGCACGCTGGACACCTGCGTGCGCACGGCCTCCAGGTCGTCCCAGGTGATGGTGGGCTGGCTGCCGAAGCCGCCTCGCGCGCCACCGGACTTGGACGAGCCCGGCAGGATGATGAGCAGGTTGGTGCCCATGGAGTCGAAGACCTTCTGCACGCTGGCCTTCGCGCCGTCGCCAATGGCGACCATGGCGATGACCGCGCCCACGCCGATGATGATGCCCAGCGCGGTGAGCACCGAGCGCGTCTTCGAGCGCAACAGCGCCCGCAGCGCCAGGACGAGCGTTTCCAGGATGTTCATGTCCCCACCTCCTCGGCGGGCACCACCGCCGGGTGCGGCGTCTGGCGTCTGTCGTTCACGATGCGCCCGTCCTTCACCACCACGATGCGCTGGGTGTACTCGGCCACGTCCGGCTCGTGCGTCACCAGCACCAGCGTCAGGCCTTCCTTCTGCAACTGCTGGAACAGCGCCATCACCTCCACCGTGGTGCGCGAGTCCAGGTTGCCCGTGGGCTCGTCCGCCAGGATGACGCGAGGCCGCCCCACCAGCGCCCGAGCGATGGCCACGCGCTGCTGCTGACCGCCGGAGAGCTGCTTCGGGTGATGGTCCAGCCGGGCCCCCAGCCCCACGCGCTCCAGCGCCTCCTTGGCGCGCACGCGGCGCTCCTTGGCGGGCACACCCGCGTACAGCATGGGCAGCTCCACGTTCTCCAGCGCGGTGGTGCGCGCCAGCAGGTTGAAGCTCTGGAAGACGAAGCCCAGGGTGCGGTTGCGCACGCGCGCCAGGCCGTCGCGGTCCAGGCGGGCCACCTCGCGGCCGTTGAGCAGGTACTCACCGGAGGTGGGCCGGTCCAGGCAGCCCAGGATGTTCATCAGCGTGGACTTGCCCGAACCGGAGGAGCCCATGATGGAGACGAACTCCCCCGGCTCCACCGTGAAGTCCACGCCGCGCAGGGCCCGCACCTCCACGTCGCCGGACTTGTACACCTTCGCCACGTTCTTCAGCTGGATGACGGGGGGTGCCCGCTTCGTGTCCGCGTCCATCGGTCTGCCTTCCGTCCCTTCCCCTGCCCTCGATGCCTGTGGAGACGCCTGTGGAGATGCCTGTGATTGCAACAGCCGCGCGCGCCTAGAATCCGCCCCGGCGCCCGCCGCCCATGCCCCGGCCGCCCCCGCCACCGAGAGGGCTCGCGCCCGACGGAGCCGGCGAGGAGGGCGTCGCGCCCGCCGGCGAGTTCGCCGCGGTGACGACGAGATCACCGGTCTTCAATTCACCCTCCACGACCTCCGTGAACGTGCCGTCCGTCATGCCGGTGCGCACGTGCACGGCCACGGGCTGCGGCTTCTGCTCCGGCTGGCGGCGCAGCACATAGACGGTGCGCATGCCGGCGGGGGCCTGCTGGGCCGGAGCCTGCGCGGCCGCGTCCGGCGACGGCGCCGGGCGGTAGCGCAAGGCCGTATTGGGCACGGAGAGCGCCTGGTCCTTCTGCTGCGTGACGATGGTCACGTTGGCCGTCATGCCCGGCTTGAGCTTCAGGTCCGGGTTCGGCACGTCGATGACGGCCAGGTAGGTCACCACGTTCTGCACGGTGATGGCCTCGTTGCGGATCTGCCGGATGACGCCCTCGAAGGTCTCCCCCGGGAAGGCGTCCACGGTGAAGGTGGCCTTCTGGCCGGGCTGCAGCTTGCCCACGTCCGCTTCCGCGATGCTGGTGTTGACCTGCATCTTGCGCAGGTCCTCCGCGATGGTGAAGAGCACGGGCGCCTGGAGGGACGCGGCCACCGTCTGGCCCACGTCCACGCTGCGCGAGATGACGATGCCGTCCGTGGGCGACACGATGGTCGTGTACTTGAGGTTCACCTCCGCCTCGTTGAGCGCGGCCTGCGCCTGGGCCACCGAGCCCTCCGCGGCCGTCACCTCCGCCTGCCCGTTGGCGGCGGCGGACTCGGCCGTCTCCAGCTCGGACTGGGAGATGAACTGCTGGGCGCGCAGCTCGCGCGAGCGCACGGCCTGCTTCTTCGCCACGTCCGCGTTGACGCGCGCCTTCTGGAGGTTCGCGCGCGAGGCCGTCATGTTCGCCTTCGCCCGGTCCAGCGCGGCCTGCACCAGCTGCGGGTCGATGCGGGCGATGACCTGCCCCTTCTTCACCTGGGAGTTGTAGTCGACCATCAGCTCCTGGATGCGACCGGAGACCTGACTGCCGACCTGCACCGTCACCAGCGCCGCCACGGTGCCGGTGGCCGTCACCTTGGCCGTGAGCTTCCGGGCCGCGGCGGGGGTCGTGTCGTAGGTGACGGCGTCCGACTGGCTTCCGGCGCGCATGCGCCAGAACCCCACCGCGCCCGCAACCACCAGGATTGCCAGGACCCAGGCCCAGCGCGGAATGCCACGCTTGCGACCCTCGTCCTCATCCAGCTCCACCGGCGCCAGGGCCGGCGCTTCCCGCGGCATCTCGCTCAAGGCCTTCATGCCCCTTATCTACGTTTTGAAATGTTTCGGCGAATCTCGTCTCTATTACGAAAGATGACCCGCGGCGAGGCGGCCATCCGGTGTGTCCGCCGCTCCCACTCCGGGGAGCACGACCCGCGCGGTGGTGCCCTGGCCCGGCTGGCTCTCCAGCGTGAGGCGGCCGTGGTGCGCCTCCAGGATGCGGCGCACCAGCGCCAGCCCCAGGCCCACGCCGCCGGTGGTGCGGGCGCGGCTGCGGTCGGTGCGGAAGAACGGCGTGCCCACGCGCGCCAGGTCTTCTGACTCGATGCCGATGCCCTGGTCCTGGATGTCCACCTGGAGGCTGTCGCCCTCCGCGCGAGCATGCAGCTTCACGGTGGTGCCGGGCTCCGAGTACTTCCCCGCGTTGTCGAGCAGGTTGTCCAACACGCGCCGCAGCAGCACGGGATCCGCCTCCAGCGTGGGCAGCGTGCCGTCCACCTGGACCTCCAGCCGGTGCTTCGGCCGGGCGGTGTGGAAGCGGGCGGCGGCCTTGTCCAGCAGCGCGTTCGCGTCCACGCGCTCCAGGCGCAAGGGAGGCACGCCGCTCGCGCCATCCGTCACCAGCTCCAGGCGGGACGTGGTGAGCACGTCGGACACCAGGCGCTCCAGCTCCGACAGGTCCTCGGTGATGTCGGGCAACAGCTCGCGCGCGGTCTGCGCGTCGCCCTCCGCGGCCAGGTCCAGCGCCACGCGGATGCGGGACAGGGGCGTGCGCAATTCGTGCGACACGTTGGCGAGCAACTCCTTCTGCGAGCGCAGGAGCTGGGTGATGCGGCCGGCCATCTCGTCGAAGGCCTCGGACACCAGGCCCAGTTCGTCCTTGCGGCGCAGCCCCGCGCGCACGTCCAGGCGCCCGGCGCCAAACGCGCGCGCCGCGGACGCCAGCTTCTCCAGCGGGCCCGCGAGCGTGCGTGCGAAGGCGACGGAGGTGATGGCGGTACACGCCAGCACGAGCCCCACGATGATGGCCGTCTGCCGGTCACCGTCCGGAGGGGGCGGCGGCGGGGGCAGGGACACGGCGGCATAGACCTGGATGGGGCCCGGGTAGGGGCTCACCACCAGCATGCGGCCAGGGCCGCTGCCAGACCCGGGGAACGGTCCACGGGGCCCACTGCGGGTGACGCGCGAGCTGATGGCGGAGAGCTCGTCGGGCCCGAGCGCGGGCGCGGGGTCCGGCCGCGTGTTGCCGAGCAGCGTCCCGTCCGCGGCGCGCAGGGTGACGCGCATGCCCATGCGCTGCTGGGCACGGTCGAGCGACGCCTGGAGCGCGGCGGGGTCCTTGCGCAGGGTGGACCACTCTTCGACGAAGTAGGACAGCTCGTCGTCGAAGCGGTTGCGCCAGGACTCGTTGCGCAGGAGGTCGCGCGCGAGCATGAGCGACACGCCCACGAGGACGATCTGGATGACCCCCACCAGGTAGATGCGGGGGAGCAGGCCCATGGGGAGACGGAAGAACCTCACGGCTCCGCCTCGGTCTCGGTGGCCAGCATGTAGCCGGCGCCGCGGACCGTCTTGAGCAGGCGCGGGTTGCGCGGGTCCACCTCCAGCTTCTGGCGCAGGCGGAAGATGTGCACGTCCACGGAGCGGTCGAAGACCTCGTCCGCGCTGCCCTTCACCAGGTCGAGCAGCTGCTCACGGCTGAGGACGCGGCCGGCGCGCTCGGCCAGCACGCGCAGCAGGCTGAACTCGTAGGTGGTGAGGGACAGCGGCTTGCCGTCCAGGGACGCGCTCAGGCTGCGAGGGTCCAGCACCAGGCGGCCCGCGTGCACGGGGTGGCTGGTGGGGCCCACCTTGCCGCGAGCGCGGCGCACCTGGGCGCGGATGCGGGCCAGCAGCTCACGCGACGAGTAGGGCTTGGGCAGGTAGTCGTCCGCGCCGGATTCCAGGCCCAGGACGCGGTCGGCCTCCTCGCCGCGCGCGGTGAGCATGATGATGGGGACGTCCGTGCGGGTGCGCAGCTCGCGGCAGACCTCCAGGCCGTCGCGGCCGGGGAGCATGAGGTCCAGGAGGATGACGTCGAAGGTGTGGCGGGACGTCTGGAGGAGCGCGTCGGTGCCGGAGGCGGAGACGGTGACGATGATGCCGTGCTCCTGGAGGTAGCGGGCGGTGAGCCGCGCCAGGCGTTCATCGTCCTCCACGAGGAGCACCTGGATGGTGGCTTCCTCGGGGGGCGTGGGGCGTGGGGTCGTCTCCATGGGTCGGGTCTCCGCGAGGGATGCGGACCGGAGGCAAAAGAGGGCCCGGGCTTCTCTCCGTTGAGTCCGGGCCCCGCGGTCCGCCTCCAGCCGCGACCTGCAACCTCTCACCCCTACATTTCCAGGGGGCTACGGGCCCATGACGAAATATTACGGACAGAGGTCCGGCGGCACATTCCAGGGGGACGGCCGCAACGGACGGAAATTCAGGGCTCGCCGTGCAGCCGGGTGAGCGCCCGCCGGTCCACCTTGCCCGCCGGGGTGCGAGGCAGGGCCTCCAGGAGCCGCAGCGTCCGGGGCAGCTTGTAGCGGGCCAGCCGGCCCGAGCAGAAGGCCCCCAGCGCCTCCAGGGTGGGGGCCGCACCGGGCCTTGGAACGACGAGGGCGCGGGGGACCTCGCCCCACTTGGGGTCGGGGACGGCGATGACAGCGACCTCTGAGACGTCGGGGTGGCCAGCGAGGACGCTCTCGACCTCGGCGGGGTGGATGTTCTCGCCGCCGGAGATGATGAGGTCCTTGGCGCGGCCCTCGATGCGGAAGAGGCCACGGGAGTCGCGGGAGGCCAGGTCGCCGGTGTGCAGCCAGCCGTCCGCGAAGGCGCGGGCGGTCTCCTCCGGGCGGCGCCAGTAGCCGGCGCACAGGTGGGGGCCGCGAAGGAGCAGCTCGCCCACGTCACCGGGGCGCTGTTCACCGTCGATGCGCGCTTCGACGTGGAAGAGGGGCACGCCGACGAAGCCCGCGTGGGAGCGCATGACGGCGTCGGGGAGGAAGAAGTTGTTGGGGCCGCCCTCGGTGAGGCCATAGCCGGTGCGGAAGGCGATGCCGCGGGCGAAGAAGCGCTCGAAGACGGGGGCGGGACAGGGAGCGCCGCCGCTGATGAGCAGCTTGAGGCGGGAGAAGTCCACCGAGTCGAAGCGGGGATGCCGCTGCATCTCGATGAACATGGTGGGCACGCCGAACACGAGGTTCACGGAGCCCGAGTCGATGAGGTCGAAGCACTGCGCCACGTCGAAGGCGCGGCACACGACGGAGGCACCGCCCGCGTACACCAGGGGCAGCGTGAAGACATTGAGGCCGCCGGTGTGGAACAGGGGCGCGTTGAGCAGGGCCACGTCGTCCTGGGTGAGGCCCCAGCTGACGACGGTGTTCACGGCATTGGCGGTGAGCGAGCCATGCGTGAGCACGGCGGACTTCGGAAGGCCGGTGCTCCCGCCGGTGGAGCACAGCACCCAGGGAGCATCTGCCTCCAGTTCGATGGAAGGCAGCTCGCCGGACAGGGTCTCGCGGGAGCAGAAGAGCGGATCCGTCAGGGAGACCCAGTGAGCATGGAGCCGGGGGCGCAGGGCGTCGACCTGGGCGCGGAACTCCGGCCCGAAGCAGATGACGGAGGGGGCGACATCGGAGAGCAGGCCGTGGAGCTCCTCCACGCCCAGGCGCCAGTTGAGCGGCTGGAGCACGGCGCCCAGCTTGGCGCACGCGAACACGAGGTCCAGAGTCTCCACGCCGTTGTAGGCGAGCACCGCGACGCGGTCCCCCAGGCCCACGCCCAGGTCGCGAAGCAGCAGCGCGGTCCGGTGGGCGGAGTCATTCCACTCCGCCCACGAGATGCGCCGCCCACCCCGGAGCGAATCAACGAGCGCAGTGCGCTCCGGGGCGAGCGAAGCCCGCCGGGCCAGCCAGTCGTGGACGATGGGCATGCCCGGCGGTTCCTACGTCATCAATCCCGCGAAACGAAGTGCGCGGAGATCTTGTTCCACACCGCCGGGGTGATGCCCATGCTCAGGTGGTCATAGGCCATGCCCTCCTGCTTCGCATCGGCCGTCTTCTTCGCGGACGTCCAGCCCTGGGTGAGCTGGGTCATCGCCGCGATGCTCGCCTCGAAGAGCACGCCGTCGCTGCGCAGCGCGGACGTGGTGGACGTCATGCCGTCCGTCTCGAAGGGCTGCGAACCACCCGCCGTGCCGTACAGCACGTAGAGCGACGGCAGACGCGAATCCAGGCCGTGCTCCGCCAGGCGCGTGATGAACTTGCCGCCCATCTCCATGGCCGCGGCCATGCCCAGGCCGTCCATGATGCGGTACTTGCCGTACATCAGCGAGTCGTACGCCTCACGGTTCTGGTTCGTGTTGTACGCGTGGTACGCGAAGCACGGCGAGCCCACCGGGTCGAACGCCGTCGTGCGGCACACGCGGTGGTCGCTGGAGGCCATGTAGCCCGCCGCGATGAACGGGTTCAGCGGGTTGTAGATGAGCTTCGTGTCCAGCCAGGGGAAGTAGCGGTTCTCGTCCGGATCGATGTTGTCCCACGCGGACGCGCTGCGGTCCGGGATCGGGTACGTGCCGCGCAGGTCATACGCCGCCTGCAGCTGGCCCGGGTACGCCGTCACGTACTTGCCGCTGGTGTTCACCGCGCCGAAGAGGCTCATGTTGTAGTCGTCGAAGTTGAATGACGACGAGGACAGGCCCTGGTTCGTGTTCAGCGTCTGCAGCGAGCTCGCGTAGACCGGCGTGCCCGTGCTGGACAGGCCCGTGATGTTCGACAGGTAGATGCGGCGGAAGTAGTCCGGCCACGTGCCGCCGGAATCCTTGCACACGCTCTCCGCGTAGGGGTTGTTGAACCAGGGCACGCTGTAACCGAACGTCACGCACTGGAACGCGGAGAAGTACGTCCACGGCATCGGGCCACGGCCCACCGGCGCGTTGGAGGCCGTGCTCGCGATGGTCAGCGTGTGGATGGGGTGGCGGAAGTTCAGGTCGATGCCCTTGTGCGGGCCGGACAGCGGCACGTACACGCGCACCGAGTCGTCATACGCCGGCACCTGCGACGCCTGCTCCTTCGCCAGACGCTCGAAGAAGCGCGTCGTGCTGAAGCCGCCCCACGTGGCCGCGTTCGCCATCCAGGGGTCCACCGCCAGCACGCCCTTGCTCCACGCCACCACGTCCACCCGCGCCACGCCCGGGTGCAGCGCCTTCACGCGCTGCACGGCGTTGGCCACGTGGATGGCGTGGTTGAAGTTGTCGCCGTGGAACGAGCCGAACGTCACCGCGTACACACAGCGGCCCTTCGACTCCAGGTCCTGCACCATGCCCGTCAGCTGCGCCGCGCCGCCGTAGGTGCCGCCCGAACCGTTGTTGCCGTTGGGGAACATCCAGACGTTCGCGTCCTGGATGGCGCCGTGCACCAGCAGCGTCGGCGTCAGATTGACGTTACAGGTGCGCGCCGCCGTGGCCCGCCCCTTGTGCAAGAGGACGAAGCGCGCCTCCGGCTTGGTGGGGCCAGGGGTGGGACAGGTGGCCCCGACCGTCGTGGCACAGCTGTTCCCGTAGTAGAGGTTGAACGCGTTCACCAGCTGCTGGTTCAGCGAGCCGAAGTACGTCTTCAGCGGGTAGTCGCTGGACTGGAACGTGTCCTGGTCCCGCAGCTTCAGCGTGCGCGGGTTGTAGTACTCCGAGCGGAAGCGCTGCCGGCCCTCCAGCAGCTCGATCTGGCCCCACGACCACGAGGGCGGCGTGTACGTGCCCACCACGCGGTAGTTGGTGGTGAAGTTGGTGGGGATGGCGTCGAAGTACGGGGCCAGGTCCGCGTCCAGCGGAGCCTCGGCCGTGGCGATGGACTCCTGCGCCTGGGGTGCTTCCGCGGGCGGTTCAGCCCCGCAACCTGCCATCAGCAATGCGGCCGTGAGCGACAAACTCCAGGTGCTTCGCATGCGGACCTCCGGTGGGTGAAGGGTGCGGCGACAGCGGGCTGCGACAGAAAAAGGACGCACGGGACACACGACGGGCCCCAGGGGCTCCCCGGAAGGGCCTCGCGTGCTTCACCGCGCGTCAGGAACGCCTGCTAGCGGGCGTGCTCCTGCAGGAACGGGACGAGCAGGTCGTGGAACTCCTTCGTCTTCTCCAGGTGCGGGCTGTGGCCCGTGTCCTGGAGGACGACCTCGCGGTAGCGGCCGCCGTTGGCCGCGTAGCGCTCCATCACCTTGCGCATCTGCGACACCATGGGCTGCGGCGGATACTGGGCGTCCCCGGGCCAGCCGGGCACCGCGCCCAGCTTGCCCAGGAAGCCGAAGTCGAACAGGGACGTGTCGGAGACGATGGCGTCGTCCGCGCCGCGGATCCACAGCAGGTCCGGCCCGTTCTTCAGCTCCGCGAAGGAGGAGGTGTTGTACCAGGCCGGCGCCATGGCGTTGTTCATGCCCGTGGTGCCCGGCGCCACGCCCGGCCAGTTCGGCGACTTCGTGAAGTTGCCCGGGTACAGCTCGTCCGACACGTGCGTGTCCAGCACGGAGTCCAGGAGCTTCTCCTCGTCCGGGTGGCGGAACGGCGGCTTCACGTAGCAGCCGTTCATCACGTTGCGCGGCGACGTCTGCGACTCCGTGGAGCGGTCCTTGTTCTTCAGCCGCTGCACGAAGTCCGGGTTGGCCGTGCCGCCGCCGGAGCCCGCGAAGTCCGCCCAGCACGGCGTGCCGTCCGCGTCCTTCGTGCCGCCGAAGCCGTAGGGAGACAGCGGCGCCTCCACCACCAGGCCGGCCACGCGCTCCGGGTGGTCGATGGACAGCTGCATCACCATGCCCGCGCCCGCCGAGTGCGCCACGAACACCGCGCGCTTCAGCGACAGCGTGTCCATCAGCGCCAGCAGGTCATCCGCGAAGTCGCGCATGCCGCGCGTCGCGTTGATGGTCTTCTCCTCCGTGTGCCCGTAGCCGCGCATGTCCGGCGCGATGCCCCGGAAGCCCTCGGGCAGCGTCTTCATCAGCGACTCGAAGAACGCGGACGAGGAACAGTTGCCGTGCACGAAGATGACGGGAAAGCCGTCCTCGCCCACGAGCCGCGCGCGCACCCGGAGCCGCTGAGTGGGGATGTCCCGGATCTCGACCTTCCTGGATGTATCAGCCATGTGCGCGCTCCTGTTTGCGTTGCTTGAAAGAAGAAAACCCGTGCGTCACGAAGCGGCCCGCGCGTCCGCGGCGATGGCCGCCTCGCGCAGCTCGCGCTTGAGAATCTTCCCGGCGGGGGACACCGGCAGGGACTTCACCAGCTCCACCCGCTTGGGGACCTTGAAGCGTGCCACCCGGCCCTTGAGGTGCTCCAGCAGCGCCTCCGCCGAGGCCTCGGCCCCAGGCTTGAGCACCACGTAGGCGCGGCCCGCCTCGCCCCACTTCGCGTCCGGCACGCCCACCACCGCGCACTGCTGCACGGCGGGGTGCTCGTAGAGGACGGACTCCAGCTCCAGCGGGTACACGTTCTCTCCGCCGGAGATGAACATGTCCTTCTTGCGGCCCGCGATGGTGAAGAAGCCATCCGCGTCCACGCGCGCCAGGTCCCCGGTGTGGAACCAGCCGTCCGCGCTGATGGCCTCCTTCGTGGCGGCGTCGTCCTCGAAGTAGCCGGAGCACATGGAGGGCCCCTTCAGCACCAGCTCCCCCACCCCGCCCACGGGCACCGCGTTGCCGGTGTCGTCCACCAGCTTCGCGTCGATGAAGTAGTTGGGCCGGCCAATGGAGCCCGCCTTGGACACCGCGAACTCCGGCCCCATGCTGAAGATGCCCGGGCCGAACTCCGTCATGCCGAAGCCCTGCTTGAAGGGCACCGGGTGCACCGCCTGCCACGCCTGGAGCAGCGGCACCGGCAGCGGCGCACCCCCGCTGGTGACGAAGCGCACGGAGGAGAAGTCCGTCCCCTTCCAGCGCGGCGAGTCCATCAGCTGCTGGTACTGCGTGGGCACCGCGAAGAAGAGCGTCACCTTCTCCTTCGCGACCAGGCCCAGCATCTCGTCCGGGTCCCACCGGCGCATCAGCACCACGGTGCCGCCCACGGTGAGCAGGGGCAGCGTGTAGACGAGCAGCCCGCCCGTGTGGAACAGCGGCGTGTGCGTCACCGTCACGTCGCCCTGACGGATTTCATGCACCAGCGTGTTGAGCGTGTTCCACGCCACCATGCGGTAGGACACCTTCGCGCCCTTGGACCGGCCTGTCGTCCCGCCGGTGAAGAGCAGGCAGAGGATGTCCTCCTCGCTCACCGCGTCGTTCGTCACGGGAGCGGCGGGCGCGTACGCCACGGCCTTCTCGTACGGATCCGCGCCCGGCAGGCCCTGCGCCTCCAGCGACACCAGGCGCAGGCCGTCCCCCACGTGCTCGCGCACCTGGGCCACCGCGTCCTTGAAGTCGTCCCCGAACAGCAGCACGCGCGGGCGGATGGCGCGCACGCCGTCCGTCAGCTCCGCCGCGTGCAGCCGCCAGTTGTACGGCACGAAGATGGCGCCCAGCTTCGCGCACGCGAACAGCGTGTCCAGGTACTCCACGCCGTTGTGCGCGACGATGCCCACGCGGTCCCCGCGCTGCACGCCGGCCACGTCCCGCAGCCAGCCCGCGAGCGCGTTGGCGCGCGCGTTCATCTGCCGGTAGGTGAAGCGGCCCGCGTCCCTGCGGGCCACGTCCACCACGGCCACCGCGTCCGGCCAGTAGAGGGCACCCCGCCCCATCCAGTCCCCGATGAACATGCGAAGAACTCCTGTCTGAATGAGGCGGGGTATGGGGGGACTAAGCCGTCCAGCGGTAGAGGGCGGACGCCATGGCGAGGCCACCGCCACTGGCGCAGAAGGCGACCAGGTCGCCCTTCTTCACCTTGCCCTGCACCACCGCGTCGTCCAGCGTCATGGGGATGCAGGCGGAGCCCGTGTAACCCCACTTGTCCATCGTGTAGTGCGCCTTCTCCATGGGCTGGTTCAGCGCCTTCATCGTGGCTTCGATGGTGCGCAGGTTCAGCTGCGTGAAGACGAACAGCTTCACGTCATCCAGCGTCTGGTCCGCGCGCTTGAGCAGCGTGTCCAGCAGCATGGGCCAGCGCTCGGTGTTGAACGTGGAGGGGAACTTGCGCACGAACTGCACCGCGGGCTTGCCGTCCGTCAGCGCCAGCGTCTCCGCCGTGGCGGGCCGGTTCGTGCCGCCGGTGTAGATGCCCAGCGCGTCGTGGTACTCGCCGTTGGCGAGCAGCTTCGCGCCCAGGAAGCCCGGCTTGTCGGACGCGCCCAGCACCACCGCGCCCGCGCCGTCCGCGAACAGCGTGCAGGTCTTCTTGTCCTTCCAGTTCACGTACCGGGTCATCCCGTAGGCGCCCACCACCAGGATGCGCTGGTAGCTGTCGTCCGACGAAATCGTCTTCGACGCCACGTCCAGCGCCGTCACCCAGCCCGCGCACGCGGCGTTGATGTCGTAGGTGCCCGCGTTCACCGCGCCCAGCTTGGCCTGCACCACGGACGACGTGCCGGGGGAGAGGTAGTCCGGCGTGTCACTGGCCACGAGCACCAGGTCCAGCTCCTTGGGGTCCACCTTCGCGCGGGCCAGCGCCTCCTTCGCGGCGGCCACGGCCAGGTCACTGGTGGCCTGGTTGTCCGCCATCACGTGGCGCTGCTTGATGCCCACGTTCTGCTGGAGCCACTCGTCCACCTTCTCGCCGAGGATCTTCTCCACGTCGGCGTTGGTGAGGAGCTTCTCGGGGACGTAGCGGCCGGTGGACAGGATGTTCGCGTAACGCATGACGGTGTTTCAGCTCCGGGGACCGCGTGACGGACGACGGGGGGACGACTTCGACTTGGGGGGGGCTGCTGCCTTCGGGGGGCGGACGGCCTGGAGATGGGTGCGCGCGGAGCCCGCGTCCGGGGGCAGGCCGTGGGACAGGAGCGTCATCGCCGTGTCGAGCACGCGCTCCAGGCCCATGTCCTCCTCCCAGAGCACCCAGCGCATGCCCAGGAAGTCGCCAATGCCCATCAGGCAGTAGGCGAGCGCCTCCGGATCCATGCGGCGCACCTCGCCGGCCTCCATGGCCTGCGTGAGGCCGCGCACGTAGCCCTTGGCGAAGCGGTCGTAGTAGCGGCGGTAGCAGTCCGCGTCCACGAACTCCGCCTGCCGCACCACGCGGTAGAGGTTGGGGTGCTGGCGCACGAACTGGAAGAAGGCGCGCAGGCCCTCGCGCTCCACCTCCAGGCGCGTGGTGCACGCGGCCGTGCCTTCCGCGATGAGGCGGCGCAGGCGCGCGCCCAGCTCGTCCACCACCTCCACGAAGATGGACTGCTTGTCCGGGAAGTACACGTAGAAGGTGCCCAGCGCGACGCTGGCCTTGCGCGTGAGGTCCGCGATGGAGGCGCGCTCGTAGCCCTTGTCGCCGAACACCGCCTCCGCTGCCTTCAACAACTTCTGCCGCGTCCGCTGACCGCGCGGCGTGACGGGGACGCGTTCTGAAGTTGAAGGGCGATTCATCTTTCAGGACGGGTAGCACCCGGCCGACCGCCCTGTCAAAAGCGGATGGATGGCTCCTTGCGTCAAAGACAGACACGGACGCGAGGCGTCAAGCACACGGCGTGTCATCCCCGGACCGTGAGCGGGGAAGTGTCCACCGCGCCCACCCATCCCCTCTGGGAGGACTGCCGCCAGGCCCGTACGGCACCACCTTCCGCCTGACTGCCTGGAGACTCGGGAGGTCGGGTGGAGGACGATCCACCGGCTCCAATCATTTTGCGTGCAAACGGACTTGCACTTCCGGACAAGTGCATATAACTTCACCGCCGACTGCCGAGTCCGCCTATAAAAATAAGGTTTTGGACCCCATGGACGCCCTGGATTATCGCATCGTGGACATGCTTCAGCGCGATGGCCGGGCCACGCAGCTGGAGCTGTCACGTGGGGTGAAGTTGTCCCAGCCGGCGGTGGCGGAGCGCATCCGCAAGCTGGAGGAGAAGGGAATCATCACCGGCTACACGGCGCGCGTGGACGCGACGCAGCTGGGGAAGGACATCACCGCCTTCATCGGGGTGAGCATCGAGCACCCCAAGCACTTCGAGGGCTTCGCGCGGAAGGTGGCGGAGCTGCCGGACGTGCTGGAGGCCCACCGGGTCGCGGGGCAGGACTCGTACGTCTTGAAGGTGAAGACCGCGAATACGCGGACGCTGGACTCGCTGCTCGTGGAGACGCTGCGCACCATTCCAGGTGTGACCCGCACGAGCACCACCATCGTCCTGTCGACCTTGAAGGAAGACACGCACGTGCGTGTCCCCGATGAGCTGTTGAACGGAGAATGAACATGAGCGCGGACGCTATGAGTGCACCCCTGCCCCCTCCTCCGGCCTACCGGCTGTCCCAGCGCATGTCCCGGATGAAGACGTCCGCGGTGCGTGAGATCCTCAAGATCGCCGAGCGCCCGGACATCCTCTCCTTCGCCGGGGGCCTGCCCGCTCCGGAGCTCTTCCCGAAGGACGCCATCGCCCAGGCGTTCGCGGAGACCTTCGCCAGCGACGCGGACGGGCGCTCCGCGCTCCAGTACAGCACCACGGAGGGGTTCGCCCCCTTGCGCGAGTGGATCGCCGGGCACCTGTCCCGCAAGGGCACGAACGTGCACGCGGACCAGGTGCTCATCACCAGCGGCTCGCAGCAGGGCCTGGACCTGGCGGGCAAGGTGCTGCTCGACCCGGGCGACCTGGTGGTGGTGGAGGACCCCAGCTACCTGGCGGCGCTCCAGACCTTCGGCGGCTACGAGGTGGAGTTCGCCACCGTGCGCAGCGACGACGCGGGCATGGACACGGACGACCTGGCGGCCCTGCTGAAGAAGCGCGTGCCGAAGCTGCTCTACGTCATCCCCAACTTCCAGAACCCCAAGGGCACCACCCTGTCCCTGGAGCGCCGCAAGGCCCTGGTGCGGCTGGCCCAGGAGCACCGCTTCATCATCCTGGAGGACGACCCGTACGGCGAGCTGCGCTTCAAGGGCGTGCACCTGCCGTCGCTGGCGTCGCTGGATGACCAGGGCGTGGTGCTGTCGCTGTCCACCTTCTCCAAGACGCTGGCCCCGGGCCTGCGCCTGGGCTGGGTGACGGGCCCGAAGGCGCTGCTCAAGCCGCTGACCATCGCGAAGCAGGCCACGGACCTGCACACCGCCACGCTCGCCCAGCGCGCCACCGCGCGGCTTCTGGAGACCTTCGACTACACGGGCCACATCCAGGCGCTGATGCCCATCTACGCCCAGCGCGCCACCGCGATGCTGTCCGCGCTGGAGGCCCACATGCCCCAGGGCACGAAGTGGACCCGGCCGGACGGCGGCATGTTCCTCTGGGTGGAGCTGCCCCAGGGCCTGGACGCGGCCACGCTCCTGCCCCGCGCCGTGGAGCAGAAGGTCGCCTTCGTCCCCGGCGCGCCCTTCTTCGCCAACGACCAGAAGCCCCAGTTCATGCGCCTGAACTACTCCAACCGCCCGCCCGAGCTCATTGTCGAGGGCATGAAGCGGCTGGGCTCCGTCATCTCCGATGCGCTGTAGGCACTGACGCGCTGTAGTCCTTCCGGTCCGGCCCCCAACGCACCGCGTCGGGGGTCCGGGCCTCATGAGAAGTTGAAGCTTGATTCAGGTTTCAGCCTCCGCGGCGCTGGTCAGTGCCCGTGCGGTGTGCGTACCCTGCGCGCGTTTTTTCCAGACGCCCAGGAGAGGCACATGCAGCTGAAGGACCTGAAGATCATCGTCACCGGCGGCGCGCAGGGCATGGGCGCGCACTTCGCGCAGCGCATCCACGAGGCGGGCGGCCAGGTGGCCGTTGGCGACGTCAACGAGGAGAAGCTCGCGGCGCTGCCGGCGGGCATCCACCGCCGCAAGCTGGACGTGTCCAATGAGCAGGACGTCACGGACTTCGTGCAGTGGGCGCACGGCGCCATGGGCGGCCTCAACGGCCTCATCAACAACGCGGGCATCCTGCGCGACGCGCTGCTCGTGAAGAAGGACCGCACCACCGGCCAGGTGAAGAAGCTGTCCACGGCGGACTGGAACGCCGTCATCGGCGTGAACCTCACCGGCGCCACGCTGATGGTGCGTGAGGTCGTCACCAAGATGGTGGAGACGGACCAGCGCCCCGGCGTCATCGTGAACATGTCGTCCGCCGCGCGGCACGGCAACCGCGGCCAGTCCAACTACGTGTCCGCCAAGGCCGCGCTCGCCGCCAACACCGTCACCTGGTCGCGCGAGTTCGCGCCGTTCGGCATCCGCGTGGGCGCGGTCGCCCCGGGCATGATTGAGACGCCCATGACGCAGGGCATGAACCAGAAGGCCCGCGACGCGCTGGTGGCCGCCATCCCGGTGGGCCGCATCGGCGAGCCGGAGGACATCTGGCAGGCCGTGAAGTTCATCGTGGAGTGCGACTACTTCAACGGCCGCACCATCGACGTGGACGGCGGCCACAACTTCTAGGCCGCCCGCAGCACCCGCGCCCCGGACATCAGGCGCTCTTGCGCTTCCGGGGCGCGGCCCGCGTGACCTTCACCGCCACGCCCTTCTGCGCCTGCGCCGGAGCCTTCACGTCCACCCAGCGCTCCGCCCACTTGCCCAGTTCGTCGATGACCTTCCAGAACGCTTGACCCTTCTGCGTCAGACGGTACTCGGAGCGGATGGGCGGACCCGGGTCCACGTGGCGCTCGACGATGCCTTCGGCCTCCAGGTCCTTGAGCCGCTCCGACAGGACGCGCTCGCTGATGGTGCCAATGCGCTCCGTCAGCTCCCCGAAGCGGCACGGCCCGTCCATCAGGATGCGCAGGATGACGCCCGTCCAGCGCCGGCCCAGCAGGTCGGCCGCCGCCAGGAACCGCGAGCACAACGGGCTCAGGTCGTCATGCATCGTGCCACCTCCCCCCTGAGTATAGCGCCCGCCCCTTCCCGCCGGCACTCACTTACTTTTTGGAAGTCACTTGCGAAATGAAAGTGACGCGGGTAGCCATGGGGTGTTCGCAACGGAAGGACACCCCGCATGGCGACGACGAACACGGCCCTGGACACGGACGCGCTGGAGCAGCTCTTCACGGAGGCCCGCACCTACCCGGGCTGGCTGGACCGGCCGGTGACGGAGGAGACGCTGCGCCGCATCTACGAGCTGGCGCGCATGGCGCCCACCGCGGTCAACAGCCAGCCGGTGCGCCTGGTGTTCGTGAAGAGCCGCGAGGCCAAGGAGAAGCTCAAGCCCGCGCTGGCCCCGAACAACGTGGACAAGACGATGCAGGCGCCGGTGACGGTCATCGTGGCGTACGACACCGCGTTCCACGAGCAGATGCCCAAGCTGTTCCCGTCGCGCGACATGAAGAGCGTCTTCGCCGCCCAGACGCCGGAGGCACGCGAGCAGGCGGCCTTCATGAACGGCACCCTGCAGGCCGGCTACGTCATCCTCGCGGCGCGCGCGCTGGGGCTCGACTGCGGCCCCATGGGCGGCTTCGACAAGGCGAAGGTGGACGAGGCCTTCCTCCAGGGCACCGGCTGGAAGTCGAACCTCCTCATCAACCTGGGCTACGGCGACCCGGCGAAGCTCCACCCGCGCAACCCGCGTCTGTCTTTCGAGGACGCCTGCCGGGTGGACTGACACCGTCCAATCCCAGACAGCGCATTGGTCCCTCCGTTCAATGGCATCAGGCGGCTACAATCCTGAGTTTCTAGGTTAATCAGGAAGAAGCAGCCGCACCGTCGGTTCAACGGGCGTGGGGCCGGTGACGGGAGGCAAGCGCGGTGGGGCGGGCCTAGTACAGCTGTTCGAGCGGCATCATCGTGCCCGCCTCGAACTCCGGCGCGCGGCGCAGCTGGTCCAGCACGCGCGGGGCGCACCTCAAGTGCAGCATGGGCAGGGAACCGCCCGGCTCACTCATGGCGCGCACGGCGCCCACCAACTGGTGTGCCTCCAGCCAACGCATGAAGCTCTCTCGGAAGCGGGCGTTCTCCGCCTGGCCTTCCTTGTAGAGGTCCGCGCGCGAACGCAGGGGTGCCCGTGAGGACGCGGAAGGGCTCTTCGGCGCGGCCGATTCCCGGGGCATCACCGTGACGTCGATGTCGCCGCCCGGCTGGGCGTCACGCTCCAGGCCGCCAGAGCCCGGCAACGCACGCACCGTGCCTCCGCTGCCAGGCAGCGGACGCACGGCGGCAACGGAGGACATCCGGGCCGAAATGTCTTGAGGTCCGCCCGGCACGCCATTCTTCCTGCTCATGGCCACATCCTCCCCAGGTCCGGTGCTCACGTGGCACCGGCCCCGGCAACTACCGCGTCACCTGAAAACAGCCAGGCCCTTCCCCGTCCGGTGGTTCGCCGAGCGAGGAAGCTTGATGGCATTGGCCAGAATCAAATCTCTCACTTCCAATGCCGTCAAGTCAGGGGCGCGGCAACGATACAGCGCGGCGATTCCTGCGACATATGGCGCCGCCATGCTTGTGCCGCTCATTCGTTCATAGAACGCCTGATTGTTGCAGCGGCGTTCAGTAGACGAATACACATTCACCCCGTAGCCCATGACGTCAGGGACGACCCGTCGCCCCACGGCGCCGCTGGCGGAGAAGGTGGCCACGTTGCGTTCGAAGTCGACTGCCCCCACAGCCAGGGCCTCGGGAAAGGCTGCTGGGTAACCAACCGTGTCGGGTCCACTGTTACCCGCCGCGACAATGGGCAGGATGTTGCTGTCCAGAAGCCGACGCAGCATGGCTTGCAGCGCGCGCTGGTTGAGCAGGTAGTCCGCTTCGGAGATGCCCGGAGGCGGCTGCAGCGGGAAGCCCAGCGACAGGTTGACGACGGCGGGACGCGACGCGTTCTCCGGACGGCTGAACTGGTGCAGCAGCCACTCCATGCCGGCGGCCACGCGGCCCAGGCTGGTGCGGATGGTCTCCGATTCGATGACGGACGCGGCGTACAGGTCCACCTCCGGCGCGACGCCGTGGTGCACGCCCGCGGCGATGCCGCACACGTGCGTGCCGTGGCCGTCCGGGTCGAACCCGCGCACGTCGCGCGCGGGGTTGTGCGGCGAGTTGGGGAAGAGCGAGACGTAGCGGAACTGGATGGTCTTGCTCGCGTGCTCGGGGTGGTCCGCGTCCACGCCGGTGTCCAGGATGCCCAGCATCACGCCGGCGCCCCGGATGCCCTGGGCGTGCGCCAGGGGGACACCGGACTCGTCAGGCCACTCGCGCTGCGCGAGCGAGCTCATGCCGCGGTTGCGCGGCCCTGTCTGTCCGGCGGACACCGGACCGGGGAAGGACAGGGGCACCACGTCCGGGATGAACTCGAACTCCTCCGCCAGCTCGCCGCGGGCCGCCACTTCCGCGTCCTGGGAGTAGAAGTGCGCCATGGTGGCGCCGATGAGCGGCATGAACCGGTAGCTGCCGGCTTCCGTGCCGGCCTGCTCCGTCACGGGCGCGCCCGGCATGGGCGTGGCGTCGACGTCGCTGGCCTTCTTGCCGCGGGCGCGCTTGCGGCCGCGGGGCTCCTGGCCGCTGACGGCGGGCTTCACGCCAGGCAGCGTGGCCGACCGCAGGCCGAGGGCGGTGAGGGCATCCGGTGCCTTCTGGGCCGCGCTGAAGCGAAGCGCGGTGCTGCGGCTGAGGACGCGCTCGCCCTGCGCCGTGCCACGCACTCCGGGCCGGGCCTGCGTCTCGATGGACTCCTTGGGTACCAACAGGAAAGACTTCATGGCTTGTGCTCCTTGGACCGCTCAATCCGCGCCGGGCCCTGAAGGGGGAGCACCTGCGGTACGACCACGCCCACCTGGGGACCCTGACAAGCCCCTTCGGATCCGGTGGGTCGGGCTCGCGGGCGTCGCCCGGAGCCGCTGCATCACCTGCCCTCCCCTCTCCCCATTCGCTGGGGCCAACCGGGGGATTTGACCGCGACCCCCTGACAAAAAATCACGGGATTTCCGTAATAGACACCCCTTGTCTGGTGTCTCGGTCCTCACTCGGCTTCCCCGAACCTCCGGAAACACAACGGATTCCCTCCGTGGGACGAGGGCAGTGGCCGGGGGCGCACACGGGCTCTGTCCGCCAGCGGATGTGGGGAAGGGGCAGGCAGGAGGGGCGGGGGCGCGAGAGGGCGTCCGGGTGGGGCTTGCGCGCCCGGCGGGCGGTGCGTGGAAAAAGAGGTGGAGGGAAGCCCGGGATGCGCCGATTGTTCGGCTTCCATCCGCCCGGAGTATGTCCGCGCGGATCCCTGGCCTTTCTGGAGCCCCCTTGATTCCCTATTGGCACGCCCCCTCGTTCAAGCTGGGGCCCCTGGAGCTGAACCCCTTCAACGTCTTCGTGGCGGCGGGCATCCTGTTGGCCGCCCGGCTGCTGACGAAGCAGGCGGAGCGCGAGGGCCTGGACCCGAACCCGCTGGCGGACTTCGCGATGTGGGGGGTGGCGGCCGGCATGCTCTTCGGCCACTGGGTGCACCTGTTCTTCTACCACCCGGAGGAGATGTCCAAGAGCCCGTTCCAGATCCTCCGGTTCTGGGATGGCCTGTCATCCTTCGGCGGCCTGTTGGGCGGCATCCTGGCGGCGGTGGTGTTCTTCCGGGTGAAGAAGCTGCGCTTCAACGACTACGCGGACAGCTTCGCGCTGGGCGTGGCGCCGGGCTGGGCGGTGGCGCGGCTGGGGTGCTTCGCGGTGCACGACCACCCGGGCAAGCTGACGGACTTCTTCCTGGCGGTGCAGTTCCCCAACGGCAACCGGCACGACCTGGGCTTCTACGATGCCATCGTGCTCTTCGCGATCACGGGCCTGCTGTACGCGCTGCGCGACATGCCGAAGATGAAGGGGCGGCTGTTGCCGCTGCTGGCGCTGCTGTACGCGGCGTCCCGCTTCAGCCTGGACTTCCTGCGGGCCACGGACCTGTCGTACGTGGACGCGCGCTACTTCGGCCTGACGCCGGCGCAGTACGGCTGCCTGCTGCTGGTGGCGTACGGACTGTGGGGCCTGTTGCGCAAGCAGGCGCCGAGCGCATCCTCGCAGAAGCCGTCCGCGCCGCAGGGCCGGGTGGAGACAGCGCGCTAGCGCGTCCACGTTTCGCTTGGAGGGGGGGTACCGCGTGAAGGCACTGGCGTACGACGCGTTGATGGCGCCGCTGGGCTGGGTGGGGCTGAACGCCGCCCGGCGGCAGCTGGTGGAAGGGCTGTCCGGCAAGGTGCTGGAGGTGGGCGCGGGCACGGGCCTGGCGCTGCCGGGCTACCCGGACTCGGTGACGTCGGTGACCGCGGTGGACGTGGACCTGGGAGCGCTGGTGCGCGCGCGGGCCCGGAAGAGCGGCGTGGCGCTGCTCCAGGCGGATGCGCAGGCACTGCCCTTCACGGACGGCTCATTCGACGCGGTGGTGTCCAGCCTGGTGTTCTGCTGCGTGGACGCGCCGGCCACGGCGCTCTCGGAGGTGATGCGGGTGCTCAAGCCGGGCGGCGAGCTGCGCCTGCTGGAGCACGTGCGGGCCCCGAACCCGGCCGTGGCCACCGCGCAGGACCTGCTGACACCCGCGTGGCACAAGCTGACCGGCGGCTGCCGCCTCAACCGGGACACCTTCCGCCTGGTGGAGGCCACGGGCTTCCACATCCTCAAGCGCGAGCAGCGCCTGGGCGGCGTGGGCGAGTTCATCGTCGCACGGCGGCCTTGAGCCTCCCTTCAGGAGGGGGCTTGCAGGACCCGTCCGAGGGTCCTTTCCGACCTGTCAGGATGGATTCACACACGGGATGTCAGAGGTCACTTTAGGATGGCGTGCATGCTCGCGGCGGACCTACCCGCCGCGTCCCATCCCGTGAGGCCCTGACGCATGTTGCGCGCCCTTCGACCCCTCCTCGCAGTGCTGGTGTTCGCCGGCTGTGGACCCGACATAGCTTCGGAGTCCGCGTCCGACCTCGTGAGTGCTCCGGCCGCCCTGGCGGACTCCGACCGTCACGGTGGCGCCAATCCCCGTGAAGGCTCCGTGCGACTGTCCACCGGCGTCACGCTCCGCTACGTCGAGCAGGGCCGCCAGGACGGGCCCGTCGTCGTCTTCCTGCACGGCTATACGGACTCGCACCACACCTGGGACCTGGACCTTCCGCGCTTCTCGCGCGACTTCCGCATCTACGCGTTGGATCAGCGTGGCCATGGCGACTCATCCCGCCCGGCGTGTTGCTACACGCAGCAGGCGTTCGCGAAGGACGTGGTGGCGTTCCTCGACGCGAAGCACGTGTCGCGCGCCGTGCTCGTGGGCCACTCCATGGGCAGCTTCATCGCGCAGCAGGTGGCGCTGGACTTCCCCCACCGCGTGAGGGGGCTGGTGCTCGTGGGCTCCGCGCCCACTGTCGCGGGCAATGAGGTGGCCCTGGGCCTCAAGGAGGCCGTGGACTCGCTGACCGACCCCGTGGACCCCGCATTCATCTACGAGTTCCAGGCCAGCACCTTCTACGCGCCCGTGCCGGAGTCGTACCTGGACACGCTCGTCTCGGAGAGCTCCAAGCTGCCCGCGCGCGTGTGGCAGGACGCGCTGGACGGGCTCATCGCGGAGGACCACTCCGCGCGCCTGGGCCGCATCCGCGTGCCCACGCTGATCATCGGCGGGGACCACGACGGCTTCTTCCCCGTCGAGGAGCAGCGTGCCCTGGCCCGCGCCATCCGCGGCTCCAGGTACCTGCTCTACCCGGAGACCGGCCACGCGCCGCACGCCGAGCGCCCCCAGCGCTTCGTGAACGACGTGCACCACTTCCTCAACCGCCTGTAGCCCTCCGGGCTCAGGCTCCGGCCGTCCCGGGTTCCGCCGGGCGGCTGGAGTCGCTCCGGGCCAGCACCACCACCGCCACCAGGATGAGCAGGCCGCCCAGGCCCTGCCGCAAGGACAGGCGCTCGCCCAGGAAGATGGCGCCCAGCACCACCGCCATCACCGGCTCCAGCGTGGAGAGCAGCGACGTGTTCACCGGGCCAATGCGCTTGAGGCCCGCGAAGAACGTGAGCATGGCCACCACCGTGGACAGCAGCGCCAGGCCCGCCACCGCGGCCCAGCCGCCCGGCGTCTGCGGAAAGGCCGGGCCCTTCACCAGCATCAGCGCCCCGAAGGCGACCCCCGCGGACAGCGGGACGACGGTGCTCGCCGCGAGCGGCCCCGCCGGCCCCGCCACGCGCGCGCTGGACAGGACGTAGAGCGCGTAGATGACGGCCGACAGCACGCCCAGGCCAATGCCCAGCGGCTTCGCGTCCGGGCCGGGGTCCACCGTGAGCGCCGTCCCGCACAGGGCCAGCCCCACCGCCAGCCAGCGGCGGCGGCTCAGGTGCTCGCGTCCCAGGGCCACCTGGATGAGGGCCACCAGCGCGGGGAAGAGGTAGAGCAGCAGGGCCACCAGCCCGGCGGACGCGTGCTGGAGCGCGATGAAGTAGACGCTGCCCTCCGTGAAGTAGCCCACCGCGCCCAAGCCCACCAGGCCCCACAGGAGGCGGCCCCGGGGCCACCTTCCGCCCTTCGCGACCATCACGCCCGCGAGCACCAGGCCCGCCAGCGTGAAGCGCAGGAAGAGCAGCGTGGGCATGTCCGTGCCCGCCGCGTAGGCCAGGCGCGCGAACAGGCCCAGCGCGCCAAAGGAGGCGCCGGACAGGGCGACGAGGAGGAAGCCGGCGGTGCGGGTCCGCATGGCGCCCGGGCGCGCGCCTACCAGTTCTTCACGGAGCCCAGGTCGAACACGTCCGGGAAGCCGCCCTTGCGCAACAGCTCCGCGGCCACCGCGCTGCGGCCTCCCGCCGCGCAGTACACCACCACGGGCGTGCCCACCGGGCCGACCTCGGAGAGGCGCTGGGCCAGCACCTGCACGGGGATGTTGCGGGCGGCGTCCGGGTGTCCCTGCTGGAACTCCTCCGGGGTGCGCACATCCAGCAGCACCGCGCCCTGGGCGACGAGTTCGTGGGCCTTCTGCGAGCGTTCCTGAGGCGTCATGCACCCATTCAACCAAAGCCCGGGGCCCTGTCGGGCTGAAAACTGGAGGCCGCCGCACCGGGCGCTACAGTCCTGTAACGATACCCATGCGACTCGACAAGCTCACCCTGCTCCACCAACTGTCCGAGCGGCTCCAGCAGAGCGACCGGCTGGCCCACCGCGCGGAGGCCGATGCCCGCGAGGCCGCCCGCAGCCTCGCCACGGAGTCCGAGAAGAAGGAGGACGGCCGCGCCGCCATCGAGTACGGCAGCCTCGCCACCGGCCAGGCCCAGCGCGCCCGCCGGCTCCAAGAAGAGCTCCAGGCGCTCACCGCCTTCAGCCAGAAGGAGCTGCCCCGCTTTTCGCGCCAGGGGCCCGTGGGCCTGGGCGCCCTGGTGGACTGCAGCACCGAGGATGAGGACGGCTTCGCCGAGCGCACCTTCTTCGTGCTCCCCGCTGGCGCGGGCACCGAGCTCACCGGCCCCGGCGGCGACGGCTTCCTCTCCGTCATCACGCCCAGCTCCCCCGTGGGCCGCGCGCTCCTGGGCAAGAAGGCCGGCGACACCGTGGAGGTGACGCTCGCGGGCGAGGTGCGCGAGTGGACGGTGCTGGAGGTCGCCTGAGCGGAAGCCGGCGCCGCGCCTACTCGCTCTGGGTGGGCCCCGGCGCCGCGTGCGCGACCAGCCACTCCTCGGGGATGTCTCCCCGGGGCAGCTCCAGGAGGAACGTGGCGCCCTCCCCCGGCGTGCTCACGGCGCTCACCGTGCCGCCGAACGCCTCGACAATCTGGCGCGTGATGTAGAGCCCCAGCCCCAGGCCGCCGTAGTGCCGGTCGCTCACCGCGCGCTCGAAGCGCTCGAAGATGCGCGACAGGTCGTCCGGCGCGATGCCGATGCCGTGGTCCTTCACGGTGAGCCGCGCCAGCGAGCCCCGCGCCTCCACGCTCACGATGACGGGATGGCCCGCGCCGTACTTGAGCGCGTTGGACACCAGGTTCGTCACCACCTGCTCCAGCCGCAGCCGGTCCCACCGGCCCACCACCGGCACCGGCGCCTCCAGGCCCAGCTCCGTGCCGGCCTGCGCCGCCGCGGCGGAGAAGCGGTAGAGGATTTCCGCGGCCACGCTCGCCAGGTCCAGCTCCTCCAGCTCCAGCCGCAGCCGGCCCGCGGTGATGCGCGACACGTCCAGCAGGTTGTCCACCAGGCCGGACAGCCGCCGCACCTGGCGCTGGACAACATCCAGCGCGTCCGCGACGCGGTCGGTGGGCACGTCCTTGCCCTCGCGCGCCAGCACCACCACCTGCTTCTGCAAGAGCTGCACCTTGAGGCTCAGCGGCGTGAGCGGCGTCTTCAGCTCGTGGCTCGCGATGCCCAGGAACTCGTCGCGCTGGCGCACCGCTTCGCGCGCCTCGCGGTACAGCCGCGCGTTCTCCAGATACAGCGCGGTGCGGTGGGCCAGCTCCGTGAGGAAGTGCTCCTCCTCCGGGCCAAAGGACCGCAGCACGTTGGAGCGCAGCACCATCAGCGCGCCCAGCACGTTGCCGCGCGCGCCCAGCGGCACGCTCAGGCAGCCGTGCGGCCCCACCTCGCGCAACAGCCGCGCGTGCTCCGCGTCCCGCGCGATGGCCGCCACGTGCTCCTCGGACAGGAGGGGCAGACGCCCCACCGCTCCGGACGCGAACACCGCGGGCAGCCCGCCCGGCACGGAGGCGTCCAGCGGATAGCGCGTGAGCAGGTCGCGCAACAGCGCGTGCCTTCCTGAGTCCACGTGCAGGGACGCCGCCACGCGAAGGACCTCATCGCCCATGGAGCCCGGCGCGCGGAGGACGAGCAGGGCCCCCTCCCCCAGCGTGGGCACCAGCAATTGGAGCAGCGGCTCCAGCTGCGCCTCCGCGTCCACCGACGTGCCCAGGAGCGCCCCGGCCTCCGCCAGCAGGCGTGACGCATCCAGCATGGACGCCGGCACGGCCTCCACGGCGTGCGTGCGCAGGAGCGCAGCGGCCACCTGCCCGTCCGCGGCCCGCACCGGCATTGCGTTGCAGCGCAACACGGCGCGTGTTCCATCTGGACGGAGCACGTGCCACAGGGACGCGTCCACCGGCTCACCCGCCAGCGCTCGCGCCAGCGGTGAGTCCCCCGGCGGCAACAGTGTGCCGTCATCCCGCACCCATTCACACCCAGGCAGGCGGGCGTGCTCGATGTGGAGAGGAACCGGAATGCCGAAGTGCGCCGCGGCTTGTGAGTTGAAAACAGTCACACGGCCCGTGCATTCAACGAGCACCACACCTTCAGCGTCCATGACGCGCGTCGACAGGGGCGGGCCGTCCCCGTCCGTCACGCGGGCCTCCGAGGCTGGAGAGGTGATGCCGGACATGCCAAGGCTTTCCGCATGCATCATGGTGTCATCTCCGCCTCCCGGGAAGAAAGGAAGACAGGACCCGCAGCCCACTCCATCCTCAAGGACAGGGAATGCTTCCCATCCTCACGCTCTTCCCGCGGGCCCCCTTGCCTGCATGACGGCGATCCTCAATCGTTCGACTGTCTACGTCCGCGCCGTGCACGTTCCGTCCGCACGGCCAAGTTCTTCCACCGCGAGTCCTCCGCATGCAGATGCCGTTCACCCGGCCTGACGGCACCACCCCCACCGAGCGTCGCTTCCGTCAGGTCATCGACACGCTCCAGGAGGTCGTGTTCCAGACGGACACGGCGCGCACGTGGGTCTTCCTCAATCCCGCGTGGACCGAGGTGACAGGCTTTCCCGTGGAGGAGTCCCTGGGCCGCTCCGCGCTGGACTTCGTGCACCCGGACGACCGGGAGCGCACGCTGGAGGTGTGCAAGACGCTGCTCACGCGCGAGCGCGACTTCGTCCAGCACGAGGTGCGCTACCTCACGCGCGACGGCGGCTTCCGCTGGGTGGATGTCTACGCGCGGGTGACGGTCGACGAAGAGGGCACGCTGGTGGGCATGGCCGGCACGCTCAACGACATCACCGAGCGCAAGCGCACGAGCGACGCGCTGGCCCGGCGCGAGCGCTACCTCACCTCCCTGGTGGACATGCAGCAGCGGCTGCTGTCGGTGCCGGAAGGGGGCGACCTGTACAGCCCCGCGCTCGCGCCGCTGGGGCAGGCCTCCGGCGCCAGCCGCGTCTACGTCTTCGAGACCTTCACCGACGCGAAGGGGGCGCTGCTGTGCAGCCAGCGCGCCGAGTGGTGCGCGCCCGGGGTGACGCCGGAGATCGACAACCCGATGCTCCAGGACCTCCCGATGCGGCCCATCCTGGGGCGCTGGGTGAACCTGCTGGAGCGCGGCGAGGTCGTCACCGGCCGCGTGGCCACGTTCCCCCCCGTCGAGCGGGAGCTGCTGGAGCCGCAGGGCATCCTCACGCTGCTGGTGCTGCCCCTGCGCGTGCAGGGCCGGCTGGTGGGGTTCGTGGGCTTCGACAACTGCTTCGAGGCGCGGGAGTGGGACCGGCTGGAGGTGGACCTGCTGTCCGCGGCCAGCGGCGCCATCTCCGTGGCGATGGAGCGCCGCGCGTCCGAGCGGGCGCTGCGCGAGCACGAGCACCGCTTCCGCCAGCTCGCTGAGAACGCGTCGGACGTGCTGTACCTCTACCGGCGGGAGGAGCCGCGCGGCTTCGCGTACGTCAGCCGCGTGGCGCACGCGAAGCTGGGCCTGGGGCCGGAGGCGCACTACGCGGATCCGGAGCTGTGGTACCGGCAGGTGCACCCGGAGGACCGGGCCGCGCTGGAGCGGCTCCTGGAGTCGCCCCAGTCCGTGGATGGCGCCACGGTGGAGCTGCGCTTCCTGCGCCCCGACGGCACCCTGCTGTGGCTGGAGCACGTGGTGGCGCCGGTGACGGACCCCGCGGGCCACGTGGTGGCGGTGGAGGGCCTGGCGCGCGACATCACGGAGCGGCGGCAGGTGGAGGAGGCGCTGAAGCGCTCCGAGGCCAGCCTGCGCGCGCTGATGGAGGGCTTCCCCGACCCCGCGGCCATCGAACAGGACGGCCACATCGTCTACGCCAACGCGGTGCTCGTCACCACGCTGGGCTTCGCGCGCGCGGAGGAGCTGGTGGGCCGCCGGCTGTCGGAGTTCCTGGCGGACGTGCCGGGCACGGGCGTGGCGTCCGGGGACAGCACGCCGCTCACCAGCGAGCGGCGCCTGGTGCTGCGCGACGGGCGCACGCGCGTGGTGGAGCTGGCGTCGCTGCCCCTGCGCTTCGACGGTCAGCCCGCGGTGGTGTCCATCGCGCGCGACGTGACGGAGCAGCGCCAGCTGCAGGCGCGGCTGACGCTGGCGGACCGGCTGGCGTCGGTGGGCACGCTCGCGGCGGGCATCGCGCACGAAATCAACAACCCCCTGGCCTTCGTGGTCTCCAACCTGGGCTTCCTGTCGGACGAGTTCCGCCACCACCTGTCCCCCGGCCCCGGCGTGCGCGGCGTGCGCCCGCCGGACGTGGCGGAGTGGCAGGAGGTGCTGGGCGAGGCGTGCGAGGGCGCCGAGCGCGTGCGGCAGATTGTCCGCCAGCTGAAGACGTTCTCGCGGCCGGATGAAGAGCGCATGACGCCGGTGGACGTGCACGCGGTGCTGGACTCGGTGGTGATGATGGCCGCCAATGAAATCCGGCACCGCGCGCGGCTGCGCCGGGACTACGGCACCGTGCCGCAGGTGATGGGCAACGAGGGCCGCCTCTGCCAGGTGTTCCTCAACCTGGTGGTGAACGCGGCGCAGGCGATTCCAGAGGGCTCCGCGCACGACCACGAGGTGGTGCTCGTCACGCGCGTCTCCGGCGAGCAGGTGGTGGTGGAGGTGCGCGACACGGGCAGCGGCATCGCGCCGGAGGTGATGGGGCGCATCTTCGATCCGTTCTTCACCACCAAGCCCGTGGGCGTGGGCACCGGACTGGGGCTGTCCATCTGCCACGGCATCATCACGGGGCTGGGCGGCGACATCCAGGTGGACAGCACCGTGGGCAAGGGCAGCACGTTCCGCGTGGTGCTGCCCGCGCCCCAGCCCGACCCGGTCGTCCGTCCGCCGGAGGCTCCGCCGCCGGACGCGCCCGTGGTGCCGCGAGGCCGCGTGCTGGTGGTGGACGACGAGCCCGCGGTGGGCCGCGTGCTGCAGCGGCTGTTGCGCGGCCATGACGTGGAGGTGGCCACGAGCGGCCGCCAGGCGCTGGAGCGCATGTCGCGGGCGCCGGGCTTCGACGCGGTGCTGTGCGACGTGATGATGCCGGACCTCGCCGGCCGCGACGTGTACGAGGCCGTGCGGCGCGCACACCCGGGCCTGGAGCGCCGCTTCGTCTTCGTGTCCGGCGGCGCCTTCACCGCGGGCGCGCGCGAGTTCCTGGAGCACATCCCCAACCCGCTCCTGGAGAAGCCCTTCGACGAGGCGCGCGTGCGCGGCGCCGTGGAGGAGCTGGTGCGGCACGGTCCGCCGGACGCCGCCTGACACCGCGGACCGCCGTTCGTGTCCCTCCATCGGTCATCGGGAGGAGGGTCCTCCCGCTGACCGATGCGCCCGCGTGACGGGTCTGCGAGCGTGTGCTCGTCCGCTCGCACCCCTTGGGGGAAGGTCCGTCGCGCATGAACCGCACCAAACTGTTGCTGACCCTCGCTGGCCTGCTGTTCGTGGGCGCGCTCGCGCTCGACGCGCGCTCGTTCTTCGCGAAGACCTCGTCGCACCCGCCGGTCGTCTCCGAGGAGCGGCTCCCCAACGGGCACCTGCACCGGCTCCCGGCCACGGCCACCCCCACCGTGGACCAGACCCACACCGTCATCCAGCCGGGCGAAGCCCCCATCAACGGGGTGCTGCCCGTCGTCCTGGGCCAGCCCGCGTCCGGCAAGGCCGGTCCGGTGGAGCTCACGGGCAAGCTGTCCGGCGCGTACGTGAAGGCGGGTCCGGGTGAGGCCTTCGCCGTGTTCGAGCTGTCCGCGCGCATGCCGGAGAAGGTCCAGCGCGTGCCGGTGAACCTGGCGCTGGTGGTGGACCGCTCCGGCTCCATGGATGGCTCCAAGCTGACGGACGCGAAGCGCGCCGCGCAGGAGCTGGTGCGGCAGCTGCGCGACGGGGACCGGCTGGCGCTGGTGCACTACGGCTCCGACGTGAAGGTGGTGCCCAGCGTGGAGATCAACAACACCACGCGCCGCGAGCTGTTGAGCACCATCGACGCCATCCAGGTGAACGGCGGCACGAACATGAGCGGCGGGCTGGTGGCGGGCGCGGAGGCGGTGCGTGCGTACGCGAAGCAGTACCGGGTGACGCGCACCATCCTGCTGAGCGACGGCGAGCCCACCGAGGGCGTGACGTCCAACGCGGGCCTCTTCTCCGAGGTGGGCAGGCTGCGCGAGACGGGCATCACCGTGAGCGCGCTGGGCGTGGGCAGCGGCTTCAACGACACGCTGATGCGCGGCATGGCCGAGCGCGGCGGCGGCTTCTCCGGCTTCGTCAGCGACTCCTCGGAGCTGGCCGCCATCTTCACCCGTGAGCTGGAGCAGGCCGCCAGCACCGTCGCGCGCAACGTGAGCATGACGCTGACCCTGCCGCCCGGCGTGAGCGGCGTGGAGGTGATGGGCCTGCCGTCCACCCGCGAGGGCAACGCCGTGCGCATCCCCCTCTACGATTTGACGGGCGGCCAGTCCGCGCGCGTGGTGGTGAAGCTGACGCTGGACGCTCCCGCGAACGCGGCGGAGATGAACGTGCTGGACGCCGCGGTGTCGTACGTGGACGTGGCGGCGGACCTGCCGTCGCAGGTGACGCTGGCGCTGGGCGCGAAGGTGACGAACGACGTGCAGGTGGTGCACGCGAACCTGGACCGCGACGTGCGCGTCCATGCCATCCGCGCGTTGGGTACCCAGCAGCTCCAGGCGGCCGCGGAGCAGATGCAGAGCGGCAACCGCGAGAGCGCGCTCAGCTTCCTGACCAACGCGCGTAAACTGTTCGGCGCTTCGGCGTCCGCGCTCTCGGGGGAGCTTGCGGACCTGGACAGGACCCAGGCAGCCTATGGCACTGCCCAGAGTGACTCCGAGGTCCGCGAAGAGGCCCTCAAGCTCAAGAAGAAGTCGATGAAGAACTTCGGGCAGAACAACAGCTACTAGTCCCCCCGCGGTCCGGAGCCCGGTGCGCCATGTCGCTCTCCATCCAACTCATCCGGCGGGAGGACTTCGAGTCGCGCTGCCTGTACGCGCTCGTGGGCGCCGGGGCCATGGCGATGGTGGCCGGCGTGGCGCGGCAGGTGCTGCACGTGCCGGTGGAGCCGGGCTACTTCGCGCTGATGGCGGCGGCCCTCACCGCGGTGAAGCCGAAGGCGGCGGAGAACCTCCTGGTGCGCGCGGGCATGGTGCTGCTGCCCGCCCTGCCCTATGTGCTGGGGCTCGGGTCGCCCTGGACACATGCGGTCGCGGGCGCCATCGCCGCGGGGCTCCTGGCGTGGCGGGGCAACGGGCGCGACAGCGTGGGCACGCCGCTCCAGGTCGCGCTGTGCGCCGGGGCCGCGGCCGTCACCACCGCGCTGGGCCTGTACGTGCACCAGGTGCTCGACGCGCGCTTCCTCCCGGCGTGGGGCTACTTCCCGCTGATGGTGGACTACGCCGTGGTGGCGCTGTTCTGGAGCATCAGCACGCTGCCGGCGAACCTGGCCATGGACCTGGACGCGGTGGCCACCCGGGGCATGCGCCTGGAGGCCACGCTCTCCGGTGAGGTGCGCGGCCTGGTGGCCCGGGCGCTCACCCTCTACCGCCAGTGCCAGGAGGAAGCGCGCAAGCTGGCCAGCGGCCCGGGGCTGGAGAAGCTCCAGGCCGTGCTCGGCAAGCTGGCCCGGGACGCCTTCACCCTGGCCGAATCCCACACGCAGCTGGAAGCGCAGCTGTCCTCCGCGTCCCAGGGGAGCGTGGACTCGCAGGTGCAGGAGTTGAAGAAGCGCGCCCAGGACGCGCAGGACGGCGTGGCCCGCCGCCAGTTGGAGCGCGCCGCCGCGTCGCTGGGTGAGGAGCTCAACCACCTGGATGCGCTGTCGCGCCGCCAGGAGCGCCTCTTCGCGCAGCTGCACGCACAGGTGGCGCTGCTGGAGCGGGCCCGCGTGTGCTTCATCGGCGCCCGCGCCGCGTCCCCCCTGGGTGGTGGCGGCGGCGACCAGGTCCAGGCGCTGGCGGACAAGCTCTCCGCGTTGGACCTGGAGTCCTCCGGCCCGGAGGGAGCGGCGCAGGCCGCGCGGGCTCCCGCGGTCCGCTCCTGAGGGCCGCGCCCTACTTCGCCGACGCGCGCGTGGAGGCGCGGGTGCGCTTGCGCGCCGGAGCCGCGGCCTTCTTCGCGGTGACGCGGGGCGTGTGCAGCTCGCTGGCGATGCGCTGCTCAATCTCCTCGCGCGTGCGGCGGCTGACCTCCAGCGCGGCGTTGATGCGCTCGCGCACGATGTCCGCCTGAGCCTCCGCGGCGGCGCGGTACTCCGCGATGTCCCGGCGCAGCTCCAGGCGGCCCTCGCTGGGGGCGCCTCTCGCCGTCTTCCGGGTGGCCGTCTTCCGCCGCGCGGGGCGTTCCCCCGCCTGGGTCCCACTGCCCTGTTGTCCCTGTGCCTTGCGCGCCATCTGTCTGCCCCCTCGCGCGATCGCCCGCGCCTGTGGGCGGAAAGGTGGGGTGTGGACTTCCCGCACGGAAGCCCGACCCCGGGTCGGATGTGGGGCGGGCAGCCAGACAATGTGCGGGCGCGGCAACAGAGGAGCTTCTCAATGCATCCAGGAAGGCGCTAAGAGAGCGCTCACCGTTCCTGGGCCAAGGGGCCTCTTGACTGATAGCTCAGGAACCACCGCATCACCCCAAGGGCCGGGATGCGAGCAAGCCTTCGAGCCCCGCGCACCCCGGCAGCCCGGGACCCGCGGCGGAGCGGATAGTGAGGGAATCCCCGTGGCGGTCTCTTTCCTGAACCGGAAGCACAACCTGGACCGGATGTCGCTGCGCGACCTGGTCTACTCGTTCTTCACCTATTACGCCGTCGTTGCCTACATCCTCATCGGCATCACCTGCATCGTGCTGTCGGTGAAGTGGTTCGAGGCGCCGGTGCGCATGGGCGCGGCGGTGCTGCTGGCCACGGTGGCGTACCCGTTCGGCTGGTACCTCATCCACCGGTACATCCTGCACGGGCGCTTCCTCTACAAGTCCGCGGCGACGGCGGTGACGTGGAAGCGCATCCACTTCGACCACCACCAGGACCCGCACGACCTGCGCGTGCTCTTCGGCGCGCTGCACACCACGCTGCCCACCATCGCGCTGGTGCTCACGCCCATCGGCTACCTCATCGGCGGCCGGTCCGGCGCGGCGGCGGCGCTGGGCTGGGGCATGGTGACCACGTGCTTCTACGAGTTCTGCCACTGCATCCAGCACCTCAACTACGCCCCGCAGCAGAAGTGGCTGAAGGACATCAAGCGCCTGCACATGTCCCACCACTTCCACAACGAGCAGGGCAACTACGGCATCACCAACTACTTCTGGGACCGCGTGTTCGGCACGCTGTACGAGAAGGCCTCCGACAAGCCCAAGAGCCCCACCGTCTTCAACCTGGGCTACACGGCGGAAGAGGCGCAGAAGTACCCCTGGGTGGACAAGCTCTCCGGCGGCACCCGTGGCGACGGTCACCCGCGCCGCTTCTGGGGCGCTGAAGGGCTGAGCTCGCCGGAAGCCTCCAGCGAACAGCAGTCCTGAGTGCCAGCTCCCGCTTCACCCCGGACCTCCCCGCGCGCTTCGTCGCCGGGGAGGTCTTCGTTTGGGCGCACGTCACGCGGAGAGCGGCTGGGCCACGTCCTGCTGCTGCTCCTCGCGAAAGCGCCGGGCGGACAGGGGCGGCAGGGGGTGCACGCGCGCCACGAGGCACGCCGCGCTGCCACCGGCCAGGTGGAACTGATCCAACCTCACGCTGACGGGCCGGCGCCCCAGGCCGCGCAGCACCGCCTCCACTCGGGGGACGCGCGCCCCGACGATGACGGTGTTTCCCACCTCCACCAGATTGAGCCCGAACGCGAGCGCGTCCTCGCGCGCGACGGGAATCACCTGCTGGATGCCCTCCGTGCGCTCCAGCATGCGCAGCGACTCCGGCGTGAAGGCCTCCAGACACACCAGCGCGGTGCCATCGGACAGGACGGTGAGCGCGGTGTCCAGGTGGTAGAGGTACGGGTCGCACAGCTCCAGCGGCGTGACGGGCGCGGCGAGGAAGGCCTCCAGCACGCCCGCGGCGCGCTGCGTGGAGCGCATGCCCCAGCCCAAAAGCGCGCCCCGGCCCGCGGGCAGCATGGCCACGTCGCCCCCTTCGATGTGCACGCGCGGCGGCTCGATGACGTCGAAGCCGCGCGCGGCCAGCCACCGGGAGCGCGCGAGTTGTTCACTGCGGCGCTGTCCGTGGCGCATGGTGGCGAGCAGGGCGCGCAGCTCGCCTTCCTGGGAGACGAGCACCGCGTTGTCCTTGGCGAACACGGAGTCGAACGCGCCGTGGACGAAGGGCAGCTCGAAGAAGCTCGCGCCTGCTTCACGCACGGCACGCAGGAACTCGCGGTGCTGCGTGCACGCACGCCGCCACGCGACAGCCCCGGGCTTCATATGAGGGTTGATGTTCCATGCGACCTGATACGCGCAGTCGCGGGAGCGGACATGGTCCTTTTCGCAACGCACCTGACTGACAGCGAAGGTGGCGGGAGCGATGTGGCCGGTGTGCAAGGTCATCCCCATACATGTGACCGGAAGGCACTCCCGCCTTCCGGTATGTGTAGAGAGGGTGCGCACCATGAGCGGGCTTGGCGAGGTGGCTGGGGAAGCGGGGACGGAGGACGCACGCCTGTCCGAACGGCTTCACCGGACCCTCTTGCGCTTCAACCATGCGCGACTGGCTCCGGGGTTTCCCACCGAGGGCTGGCGGGCAGCCGTGCAGGAAGAGACGCAGTTGCGCCTGCTCGAAGGCGAATACGTGGAGGCGGAGCGGCGGCGCATCGCGGCCTGGGCCGCGGAAGCACCGGAGGACGCGGACGGGTTCATCGCGTGGTTCGAGGATTTGAAGGAGTCCGGTCCCGGACAGCATGATCCGCTGTTCCCGTGGCTCGCCACGCAGGCCACGCGTGAGCAGATGGACTGGTTCCTCACGCAGGAGGTCGCGGGCGAGGCGGGCTTCGACGACCTGGTGGCGCTGACGCAGCTGCAGCTGCCCACGCGAGCGAAGCTGGAGCTGGCGCGCAACTACTGGGATGAGATGGGCCGCGGGCGCGAGGACGCGATGCACGGACCGATGCTCGCGGAGATGGCCCAGAAGCTGGGGTTGAAGCCCACGGACGAGGACACGGTGTGGGAAGCGCACGCGCTGGCGAACCTGCTCTGCGCGTTCGCGTTCAACCGCCGCTACACGTACCACGCGGTGGGCGCGCTGGGCATCGTGGAGGAGACGGCGCCGGGCCGCACCGCGTGCGTCAACGAGGGCCTCAAGCGTCTGGGGTTCGACATGCGCGTGCGGCGCTATTACGCCCTGCACTCCACGCTGGACGTGAAGCACTCCGAGACCTGGAACAAGGAGGTGCTGCGTCCGCTGGTGGAGGCGAACCCCGCGTGCGCGCGGCCCCTGGCGGAAGGAGCGCTCTTGCGACTGACGGCGGGCGCGCGGTGTTTCGAGCGCTACCGCCATGAGCTGGGCCTGGACCTGAAGTCGCTCAGCTGAAGCAGCGGAGCCTGGCCGTCCTTCCCCCCGGGACCTTGCGCGTGTGCGCTGGGCTCGGGGGTGCGTTTCCCGAAGGACGGTCCGCCCGGGGCCGGGGATGCGCCGGAGCCAGGGCGGGCGCCAGCTTGGGGCGTTTCCGAAGGCCGAGCTGGAGGTCCCGATGTCCCTGTTCCGATGCATCCCCGCCGCGCTGCTGCTCCTGACGGCGTGCGCCTCCCCGGGCACGTCCATGGAGGAGGTGATGCGCCGCACCGCGCCCCTGATGCCGAAGCGGCCGGATCCGCTGACCTACGGCACCCGGCCGGAGAACCCGGTGCGGGTGGGCTGGGGCGACAAGGGCGTGATGGCGTACTTCAAGCTCTTGCGAGGCCCGCAGGGCCAGCCGGTGGCGTGGCGCCGCATGGGGGACTGCTGCGAGTTCACCGAGGTGGATGGCCAGGGCAATGGGAAGGGCCGGCTGTCCATCTTCGAAGTGACGTACGATGGGCTGGACACGCCGGTGGTGCTCTACGTGGACGCCTTCACCGGCGGGAACGTGTACGCGCCCTGGGGCTTCCTGCTGGAGGGCCAGGGCGACACGCCGCCGCCGTCCGGGACGGAGCCGGAGGTCATCGACCTGTAGGGGCCGCCCGCCAAACTCCTGAATCCGCGAAGTCGTGGGGACTCAAGCGACCCCCTTCCGAGCGGGGCCCGTCGTGCCTAGATGCAAGGGTCGACAGGAGTGTGACTTTCCCCCGGCTGTTGACCGTCACGCTTACAACCTCCCCTCGTGCATGGGAGGTGCGGCCTTCTTGGCGCTGCGCTAAGCGTTCGACCGCTCTCCCGACGGAGGAGGAACCGTGGCGGCTGTGAAGAAGAAGCGTTGGCCGTATGTGCTGGGAGGCATCCTCGTCCTCCTGATCGCCATCGTGGCGGTGGTGCTGTGGCGCCTGGACGCCATCCTGCTGAAGACGGCGCGCGACCAGGCCGCGACGTACTCGCAGAAGCTGGGGCGCCCCATCGAGATTGGCGACGTCTCCACGAAGCTCTTTCCCTACGTGGGCGCTCGCATCCAGAACGTCAGCGTGGGCGCCGCCGAGGGCGAGGACCTGCCGCTCGCGGAGGTGAAGGACGTGACCGTGAGCGTGGCGGCGATGCCGCTGCTCACCTCCAAGGGCAAGGACATCCGCGTGCAGGACGCGGAGGTGTCCGGGCTCACCGTGAACGTCCTCCGCCTGGCGGACGGCACCACCAACGTGCAGCGCCTCCAGGAGAAGCTGGCCGCGCAGCAGCCGAAGGAGGAGACGCCGGAGGAGGAATCGCAGCCCACGGACCTGTCGGGCGTGCACGTGGAGCGCGCGGCGCTCACCGACGGCGTCATCCGCTTCGTGGACCGCACGGGCGGCGCCCAGGCGCGCGAGCTGGCGGTGAAGGACCTGGACATCGAGGTGAAGGACCTGCGCGTGGGCCAGCCGCTGAAGGTGGACCTGGCCGCGGCGGTGCTCGCGGACAAGCAGAACCTGAAGATGACGCTCGCCGCGGCGCCGCTGCCGGCGACGCTCATCCCCACGCCGGAGCAGGTGACGCTGAAGGCGGAGCACATCGACCTGTCGCCGCTGGGGCCGTTCCTGCCCCCGGACGTGGGGCTGCAGGCGGGCACGCTGGACGCGGACTGGAAGGCGGACCTGGGCGGCGCGGTGCCCGGCGGCAAGGGCCCCACGAAGCTCGTGGGCGTCATCAAGGCGCTGGGCATGAAGTTCGCCGGCTCCGAGGGCGGCAAGGCGCTGGACGTGGTGCTCGACACGGACGTGGCGGGCGACATGGCCACGGGTGACCTGGCGCTGGACAAGCTGAAGCTGGACCTGGGCCCCGCGGCCATCACCGGCAAGGGCAAGGTGAAGGGGCTGCTCACGGACAAGCCCGCGGTGGAGGGCCTTGAGCTGGTGGGCCGCAACCTGGACCCCGCCGTGCTCGCCGAGTACTACCCGCCGCTGCGCAAGCAGCTCAACGGGATGATCGCCGGCCCCATTGGCCTGGACGTGCGCGGCAGCGGCACGCAGGAAGCGCAGGCCATCAACATCGCGGTGGACCTGACGCCGGTGCGGCTGCGGGTGCCGGATCAGCTGACGAAGGAAGCCGGCGGCGCGATGAAGCTGAACGCGACGGTGACGGGCGCGGCGGCGAGCGGCGGCGCGCTGCGCTTCGACGCGAAGGCGGACCTCAACGGCGTGGACATGCGGCCGGGCCTGCTGGTGAACAAGGCGCCGGGGCAGCGGCTGGAGGTCGCGGCGGCGGGCACGTACGCGCCGGCGAAGACGGGCAGCGGGATGACGGTGAACGTCACCCGCATGAGCCTGGGCGCGCTGGAGGACACGGTGACGGGCACCGCCACGGTGACGCTCGCGGGCACGGGCAAGAAGGCGACGACGACGTTCAAGGCGGACGTGAAGGCCGCGAAGCTGGATGCGGAGAAGTTGTTGATGAGCGAGGAGGAGGTCCTGGCGCGTAACGGCGGCAAGCCCCCGCCGGAGCCGCCACCGGGCGAGGCCAGCCGCTTCAACGGCTACCGGGGTGACATCCAGTTCGCCATCACGTCGCTGCGCTACACGGCGATGGACCTGTCCAACGTGACGGGCGTGGTGAAGATGGTGGACGACCTCATCACGGTGGAGAAGTTCTCGACGGGCATCTACGGCGGCAAGGTGGTGGCGGACGGGACGACCATCCGCCTGGGGCCCGCGCCGGAGGCCCGGCCCTTCACCGCGAAGGTGCAGGTGCAGGGCCTGGAGGTGGCGCAGGCGCTGGCGGCGCGTACGCCGAAGCAGGTGCTGACGGGCAAGTTCAACGGCAACGTGGACGTGCAGGGCGTGGGCTACACGCCGGAGAAGCTGCAGCAGACGCTGCTGGGCGGCATCAGCGGCAACCTGCTGGAGGGCACGTTCCTGGGCAAGGACCTGGTGTCGTCCGTGACGGGGCCGCTGGCCAAGGCGGTGCCCTTCGCGAAGGCGCTCAAGAGCGGCGACGTGACATCTCTGGGCGGGGACCTGCCCTTCAGCGTGACCATCAAGAACGGCGTGGCGCAGCTGAGCAAGCCCATCACCTGGACGCGGCCGGAGGCGGCGATGAGCTTCGACGGCGGCATCGGGCTGGACGGCACGCTGGACCTGACGGGCGGCGTGTCGCTGACGCCCGCGACCATCAAGACGCTGACGGTGGGCAAGGTGACGCCGACGGAGGCCATCCCGGTGGGGCTGAAGATCTCAGGCAAGGCGTGGAGCCCGGAGGTGACGGGCATCGACGTGAAGCCGGCGGCGACGACCATCCTGAAGCTGGCCGGAGGGGCCGCGCTGAGCGGTGTGCTGGGTGAGAAGGGCAAGGCCGTGGAGGACATCCTCACGGGCGGTCAGGACAAGGCCAAGGCCGAAGCGGAGGCGAAGCGCCAGGAGCTGGAGGCGCGCGCCAACGAGGAGAAGAAGAAGCTGGAGGAGCAGGCCCGCATCGAGCAGGAGAAGGCCAAGCAGCGCGCCGAGGAAGAGGCGAAGAAGCGCCTCAAGGGCATCTTCGGCGGGAAGTAGGCACCGGAGGGGCTTGGCATCACTCGCGCCGCGAGGTTCCCCCGGGAGCTTCGCGGCGTGGCTGTTTCAGGGGCTGACGTCGTAAGGTGGGTGGACGATGCCGACGCTGGAGCGGATTGAAATCGCGGGGTTCAAGTCCATCAAGGAGATGGCGCTCGACCTGCGTCCCATCAACGTCCTGATTGGCGCGAACGGCGCGGGGAAGAGCAATTTCATCTCCGTGTTTACGCTGCTCCAGCGGATGCGAGAAGGGCGGCTTCAACAGCACGTCGCGCAGGCAGGTGGGGCGGACAGCCTGCTGCACTACGGGCGGAAGCAGACGCCTCAGACCGGACTCAAGCTCGTCTTTTCGCAGCAGGCCACGCACCGATTCGAACTGGCGCCCACCGATGAGGACTCGTTCATCATCACCAACGAGTCCATCACTTCATCACACAGCAACAACGCCAAGCCGCTCCCCCTTGCCACAGAGCAGCGGCCCCAGCGAGAGGCCACCTGGTCACACGCGCGCACGCAGCTCCGCGATGAGATTCTTGCTGAGGTCGGGAAACTGGGATCCCCAGCGCTTCAGAGCGCACTTGATGAGGCCAAGCGTTTTTTCGCTCTGATCGGCAGGCTCTTCGACGGGCTCAAGGTCTATCACTTTCAGGACACAAGCCCAGGCGCGCGCCTGAAGCAGACCCAGCACATCGACGACAACGAAGCCCTCCGCGCGGATGCTTCGAACCTCGCTGCGTTTCTTTATCTCCTTCGAGAGAAACACCCCGACAGTTACCGCCGCATCGTGGCGACAGTCCGGCTCGCGGCGCCCTACTTCGACGACTTCCGACTACGCCCCAACCCACTCAACGAACAGAAGATCCTGCTCGAATGGTCCGAGCGTGACTCCGACGACTACTTCAACGCGCACGCGCTTTCGGACGGGACGCTTCGCTTCATCTGTCTCGCGACGCTCCTGCTCCAGCCAGAACTTCCGCCGATGATCATCATCGACGAGCCAGAGCTGGGCCTGCACCCCTACGCAATCCAGCTCCTCGCGGGCATGGTTCGGAGTGCATCCCAGAAGTCACAGATCATCCTCTCCACCCAGTCCGTGACGCTGGTGAATCAGTTCACTCCGGAAGACCTCGTCATCGTGGATCGCCAGGACCGGGCATCCACCTTCCACCGTCCCACCCCGGAGGAAACCGCTTCTTGGCTGGAGAGCTACAGCCTGGGGGAACTCTGGGAGAAGAACGTCCTGGGTGGCCGTCCGGGCTGAGCCATGAAGCGCATCCTCATCCTCGTTGAGGGGCAGACCGAGGAGACCTTCGTCCGCGAAGTGCTCGCGCCCCATCTGCTTCGCCTGGGACTGGCGCTCATCCCGCGTCTGGTGGTCACCAAGTACGTCAAGGAAGGTGGCAGCTTCAAAGGCGGTGTTCCCCAGTATGCGCTCGTGCAGGGAGACCTGCGGCGACTGCTTGGCGACACCGGGGCCGCGTGCGTGACGTCGATGCTCGACTACTACGGCCTGCCCAAGGACTTCCCCGGACTCACGACCCGTCCCCAGGGTAGCTGTTACGCGCGCGTCGACCATGTGGAACGCGCCTTCGCCGAGGACATCGGCCATCGCGGCTTCCTTCCCCACCTGGTGCTGCACGAGTTCGAGGCATTGCTGTTCACCGACCCTGGCCAGTGCTCCATCTCCTTTTCCACCGAGGAGATCACGAAGCTCCAGGCCATCCGCGCCAACGTGCAGTCTCCTGAGGAGATCAACGAGCATCCAGACACGGCTCCCTCGAAGCGCGTCCTGGCTGTTTCGCCCGGCTACCAGAAGACCCTGCACGGCCCGCTGGCGGTGATGAGCATCGGGCTTCCCGCAATCCGCGCCGCGTGTCCCCACTTCGCCCAGTGGCTGTCGAAGCTCGAAGCCCTCGCGGAGAAATAGGCTCGCGGCCATGTCCAACCGGCTCACGCGCATCCAGGCCGAGGGCCTGCGCTCGCTGCGCGACTTCGTGCCGAGGCCCCGGCTGACGGTCCTCGTGGATCCGGAAGGTTCGGCCATGCGCGACCTGGTGACCTTCTTCGCGCTGCTGCGCGAACTGGCCTTCGGCCGGCTTCAACAGACGCAGTTGCTGGACGCGGTGGACGGCCCCGTGACGCTGGTGCTGGGCGTCGATGACGACGACTACAGCGTGACGCTGCGGCGCTTTCCGGATGGCCGGTGGCGCGTCGTCCAGGAAGAACTGTCCCTGCTCGCGGGGATATCGATCCCCTTCGTGGAGCCTGGCTCGTCTCGCGAGGAGGCCGTGCTCTCCACGTTTCCTCCCGGGCCCACCGTCCGCATGGGCGACACGGAAGCTGCCTGGCTGGGGGAGATTGCCGACAGTGCGTCGCGGGCGATGAACGGCTTCCTGCGTGGCTTCCGCGTCCAGCCCGCGGAGTCCTTCGACGCGAACGTCCCGTTCCTCTTCCTGGAGGAACGGGACGTGGACCTGCCCTCGAATGCCGTCTGGGACCGGGTCCAGGCCGCTCGCGCGGCGTCCTCTCGGGTCCCCGTGCTGCTATGCACCCCGTCGGTGGCCCTGGCGGACGCCTTCGACCTGGAAGACGTCCTGCGCGTGGGCTGAACCGCTACTGCCCTCCGGCGGCGCGCGTGTCCCAGCCTCCACCGATGGGCCCACCCCGGGGACCACCCGCACCGCGCGGGTTCATGTCGTCGCGGCGCATCTGCTGGTACTGCGTCATCTGCTCCGCGCTGAGCACCTTCTGCATCTCCGCATCGGTCTGCGTGCGCAGGTCGCGCATCTGCTGGCGCATGTCACGTCCCGGCCGGCCTCCCGCCATCGCCGACGACAGCTCCTGGCGCTTCGCGTCCTCGGCCTGCATCGCCTTCGTCAGCGCCTGCTCCTGGCTGTAGTTGAGCCCCGCGCTGCGGATGAAGGTCTTGATGCGCTCGGAGCGCTCGGTCTCCGCCTGCACGCGCATCTGGTCCACCTGCTGCTGCCACTGCTGGCGCTGCTCGGTGCGCTGCTCATCCTGCACCGTGCGCATCAGCTCCTTCAGCGACTGCTTCGCGCTGTCGTTGGTCAGAGCCTCGCCCACCATCACGCCGCGTAGTTCCTCACGCAGCTTCGCGACCTCCGCCTCCAGGCCCGCGGGCGGAGGACCGCCCGTGCCAGCCGAGGCCGTGCCGCCGCCCTGCTCGAAGGCCATCATCCGCCGGGACAGCAGCTGCACCGTCTCCTCCAGCGCCTTCACGCGGTTCTGGAGCGCCCGCACGTCCGCCGTCGAGTCCTGCACGCGGGGCGCCTCCTGGACGACAGGGGCCTCCGACTTCCCAGGCCCCCACAGGGCCACACCGAGTGCCAGCGAAGCCATCCCCACCGATGCGATGCCGAGAATGCGGTTCATGATGCTCTCCTGGACGGAACTCCCGGCCGCGTATTCCATCGCGCCCCCGAAGCTCCGCCCTGCGCCTGCATCCTCCCACCCTGCCCGCCTCCCGGGGAACCGTCCTGCGACGCGCGCCTGCCTGCCCTCCGTGTCGCGAGCGTTGACCTCCTCCTGCGGGACACGGAGAGTCCCCCGCCATGACGCTCCGTCCCATCACTGAAGTCGGCGCCGAGCTGGGTCTCGCGCCGGAAGACGTCCTCCCCTGGGGCCGCGACCGCGCGAAGGTGTCGCTGGACGCCCTGGGCCGCGGCTCGCGCCAGGGCCGCATGGTGCTGGTGTCGGCCATCAACCCCACGCCCCCGGGCGAGGGCAAGACGACCATGTCGGTCGCGCTGGCCATGGGGCTGCGCAAGCGGGGCCGCAAGGCGGTGGCGGCGCTGCGCGAGCCATCCCTGGGGCCCGTCTTCGGCGTGAAGGGCGGCGGCACCGGCGGCGGGCAGGCGAGCCTGGAGCCGGCGGCGGACATCAACCTGCACTTCACCGGCGACCTGCACGCCATCACCAGCGCGCACAACCTGCTGTCCGCGCTGGTGGACAACGCCGTGTACTACGGCCACCCGGTGGCGCTGGAGGGCACGCGGGTGCGCTGGCGCCGCGCGATGGACATGAACGACCGGTTCCTGCGCAACGTCATCGTGGGGCTGGGCGGCAAGGCGCACGGCGTGCCGCGCGAGACGTCCTCGACATCACGGCCGCCAGCGAGGTGATGGCCATCCTGGCGCTGGCGGAGAACCTGAAGGACCTGGAGGCGCGGCTGGGGCGCATCGTGGTGGGGCAGGCGCCGGACGGCTCGCCGGTGCGCGCGAACGACGTGAACGCGGCGGCGTCCATGGTGGCGCTGCTGAAGGACGCGCTGATGCCCAACCTCGCCCAGACGCGCGAGGGCGGGCCGGCCATCGTCCACGCGGGGCCGTTCGGCAACATCGCGCACGGATGCTCGTCGGTGGTGGGCACGCGGCTGGCGCTCGCGTACGCGGACGAGGTGGTGACGGAGGCGGGCTTCGGCTTCGACCTGGGCGCGGAGAAGTTCCTGGACATCAAGTGCAGGAGCGCGGGCGTGTGGCCCCGGGGCGTGATGCTGGTGGTGACGCTGCGGGCGCTGAAGCACCACGGCGGCGCTGCGGCGGCAAAGGTGGCGGATCCGGACCGGGAGGCGCTCCTGAAGGGCTTCAACCACCTGGAGAAGCACCTGGAGTCGGTGGCGGCGTTCGGCCTGCCGGCGGTGCTGTGCGTGAACCGGTTCCCGCAGGACACGGAAGCCGAGCTGGACGAACTGCGTGCGTTCGCGAAGGCGAGGGGCGTGGGCATTGCCGTATGCGACGGCTTCGGCAAGGGCGGCGAGGGTTCGCTGGAGCTGGCGGACACGGTGCTGGCGATGCTGGACGCGACGGACGCGGCGCCGCCGAAGCCGCGCTTCCTCTACGAGCTGGAGCAGACGCCGGAGGAGAAGATCCGCGCCATCGCGCGCACGGTGTACGGCGCGGACGACGTGGCCTTCACGCCAGGGGCGCGCAAGGACCTGGAGACGGCGCGAGCGCTGGGAGGCGCGGGGCTGCCGGTGTGCATGGCGAAGACGCACCTGTCCCTGTCGGACGACCCGGCGAAGACGGGCCGGCCCCGGGGCTTCACGTTGACGGTGCGAGAGGTGCGCCTGTCCGCGGGAGCAGGCTTCCTGGTGGCGCTGACCGGAGAGCTGCTCACCATGCCGGGCCTGCCGCGCGAGCCCGCCGCCCGCCGCGTCACGGTCCATCCGGACGGCAGCATCACGGGCCTGATGCAGGGCGAGTGACGTCAGAGGTAGGGCCTGGCGTCTCCCGTCTTCTCTCGACGGGAGCACGCTGCCCGACTGAGGCGCATCCTACTTGCGGCGGACGCGGGGGGCGAGCGCCCGTGGCCGCACTGCCTTGCGGCGGGCGGGGGCCGGCACCAGTTGCAGGCGACAGCCCAGCGCGGCGGCCAGCTTCGTGACCGTCGACAGCGTAGGGTTCGCCGAAGGGGCCGTGAACAGGCGGCGCACGACCTCCGGCGGGGTCTCCGCCTTCCGAGCCAGGTCCGCCTTGCTCAGTCCGGCCTCCTCGCGCCGCGCATCCAGGGCGCGGATCAGCTTGTCAGCCGCATCCACTTCGGCACGCGCCTTCGCGTACGCCTCCGCGAAGGCCGGGCGCTTGAGCTTCTTCTCGAAGTAACGGTCGAATCCCGTGGGGGTCATGGCAGGGCTCCAGGCTTCAATCCGGGGCGTAGCATACAAGTTACGCCTGACGCGGCGTCCTGACAGCCCCCCGTCCACAATGCACGACGGGCCGCCCCGGTGTTCCGGAGCGGCCCGTGGGCCCTGCTGGATGCCTTCGCGGTTGGCTAGACGCGGAAGGTGGTGGACAGCTCCTGGAGCTTGCCCAGGGAGGTGTTGATCTGCCCCACCGCCTGCTCGGCATTGCTCGTGGCCATCACCACGTCGCTCATCATCTCCGACAGCTGCGTCACCACTTCCGTCATCTGCGTGATGCCCGCGTTCTGCTGCGTCACCGAGGCGACGATCTGCCGCGCCGCCTGGCTGCTCTCCTGCACCACCTGCGTGATGTCCTTCAGCGTCGTCGCGGACGAGAGCACCTGCTCGATGCCCTCCTCCATCTTCTGGCTGTCCTCCTCCGCGATGCCCACCGTCTCGCGGATGGCCTGGTTGATCTCCAGGAGGATCTTCCCGATGCGCTGCGTGCTCTGCAGCGACTGGCTGCTCAGCGCCCGCATCTCCTTGGCTACCACCGCGAAGCCCCGGCCTTCCTCGCCGGCCCGCGCCGCCTCGATGGCCGCGTTCAACGCGAGCACGTTCGACTGGTCCGCCAGGTCCTTCACGCTGCCGATGATTTCACCCGCGTGCACCGCCTGCTCGGACAGCACGCCAATGCTCCCCACCAGCGCGCCCACCCGCGCGCGGATCTGCTGCAACCCCTCCGCGCTGCGCTCGATGGACACCTGCCCGGAGGCGCTGTACGCGTCCGCCTGCGCCGCCACCTTCAACACCATCTCCGCGCGGCTGGCCGCCATGCCGGACGTCTGGGCGATCTCCGCGATGGTGGAGCTGGCCTCCGTGAGGCTGCGCGACTGGCTGGTCAGGAAGTTGAGCTGCTCGTGGCTCGCCGCGTTCAGCCGCGCCGCCGCCGCCGTCAGCTCCGTCACCACCGAGTGCAGCGTGTTGGGCACCGAGCCCAGCCGCGTCATCAGCGACTGGATGCTGCGCGCCAGCTCGCCCACCTCGTCCTGCGCGCTCGTGTCGATGGCCAGCGACAGGTCGCCTTCCCGCACGATGCGCGTCGCCGTCGCCGTCAGCCGCGCCAGGGGCGTCGTCACCTCGCGCAAGAGCCACACCGTGGCCACCGCGAGCACCACGATGCACGCCACCGCCAGCACCAGCACCCACGTCAGCGTCGTGCCGTGCAGCGACGACACCTCCATGAAGGTCTCGCGCTGCGACGCCTCCTGCTGCGCCGTCACGGACTCCAGGCCGTCGTGCATCGTCCGGTACGCGGGCTCCAGCTTCGCGAGCGCGGCTTCCGCGGCCGCGTCATTGCGCGCCGCCAGCGCCACCACCTGCGACGCCTCCTTCCAGTAGCGCGTGAAGGCCCCCTGCAGCGCCTCCACCTTCGGGCCATCCACGTCCGGATACGCGCGAAGCGCCGTGAGCCCCTTCTGGAGCTCCACCACCTGCGCGTCCAGCGTCTCCTGCTTCACCGCGTTCAGCGCCACCGCGTCGCCGACGTCCTGGTGCAGCGCCGCGAATCCCGCGCGGGCCGTCTGCGCCTGGCTCACCGACGGCGCCAGGCTGGAACCAATGCGCTCCGAGGCGCTCCGCGTGCGCGAGCCCAGCACCACCGTCACCGCCACGATGGCCACCAGGAACGCCGCCGCCACCGTCGGCAGCACCATCATCTTCTGCTTGAGCCGCATCGCCATCACGCACCCCCTCGCGCGCCCATGTCACCCATCCCGATGAAGCGCGGCCGTACTCCCGCGCCGGGCCTGCTGCGCCAGCTCATTGTCGCTCATCCTTCCGCGGACCCCCACGGGCTCTCCGGGGGCCGGGGCTCCGTCAGGACTCGTAGGATAGACAACACCTCTCCCCCTGACTCAAGCCCGCGTCCCTTGAATTGTCTCAGAAACGGGTCGTCATTGCCCCGCAGGGTCAGGCGGGACACTTCACCCTGTCAGGTGGGACTCGCCGCTGAGGACGCCGCACGTCAGTCGTGGAAGGCCCTCCAGGCACCCTGGCGCGATCATTCCAGCTGTCCGGCAAGACCTTCACTGTTGGTGACATTGGCCTGGGTGCGTCCAGGCGAGCCCTGGGGCAGGCGCCAGGCCGGCCGCTCAGCGGGTGGGATGGGGGAGGAAGGGCTCCACCTCGCGGCGGCAGGTGTCGTCGCACTCGGAGAAGCGGACGAGGAACGCCGCGTGGTTCGCGCACTTCTTGGGCCAGCGTGAGGCGCCGCCGTCCGCCAGGCACAGCAGGCGGAACTCGTCGCGGGTGTCATTGAAGAGGGCTTCACGCTGCGAGGGGGACATGGCGTCCAGCGCGCGGTTCTCCCCGCCCTGGAGCCAGATGAAGACGCCCACCATCGCCGCGAAGACGAGTCCCAGCCAGGTGCCCTTGCGCAGCCAGATGCTGGGCGGTGGGGCCAGCTCCTTCGCGAAGATGTTCTTGTCCTCGCCCCCCTCGTCCGGAGGCGTCCCTTCGTTGCCCATGGGCTCCCTTCCATCCATGGCGCGTGCCAGCCGCACGGCCGAGCCGCAGCAGACACCAGCCCGTTCCACGTTGCACCTTGCAACCGCCATCCGGGGCACATCGTGCCGGATGCGATGCGCCCACCGTGGCTTGCGCCGCCCGGCATCCGACAGACGGGCCCGGCACACGGCGTGCTCTTAGACTGGGACCATGGAAGTGCGTGCCAGTGCCGAGGCGACGGAGCGCCCCATGCGGGTGCTCGTGGTGGACGATGAGCGAAACATCCGCCACACCCTGCGAGTGTGCCTGGAAGGCCTGGGCTGCGAGGTGCGCGAGGCCGCCACGCCGGAGGCCGCGCTCGCGGCGCTCGCCCAGGGCCCTGCGGACCTGGCCTTCGTGGACCTGCGGCTGGGCAACGCGTCCGGACTGGAGCTGCTGCCCCGCCTGCTCGCCGAGTCCCCCGCGCTGGACGTCATCCTCATCACCGCCTACGCGACGTTCGACACGGCCGTGGAGGCGGTGAAGCGCGGCGCGCGCGACTATCTGCCCAAGCCGTTCACCCCCGCGCAGATCCGCCACGTGCTGGAGCGCGCGAAGGCGCAGCGTGAGCTGACCTCGCACCTGGGGGACCTGGAGGGACAGCTGGCGCAGGCGGTGCCGGAGGCCACGCTGGAGACGGCGTCGCCGGCCATGCACGCGGCCATCGGCTTCATCCAGCGCGCGGCCACGTCCGACGCGGCGGTGCTGCTGCGCGGGGAGAGCGGCACGGGCAAGGGGGTGCTCGCGCGGGCGCTGCATTCGATGAGCGCGCGGCGCAAGCGGCCCTTCGTCACCATCAACTGCCCCACCCTGTCCGAACAACTGCTGGCGAGTGAGCTGTTCGGCCACGCGCGAGGTGCCTTCACGGGCGCGGTGAAGGACCAGCCGGGGCGCGTGGAGCAGGCGGAAGGTGGCACGCTCTTCCTGGATGAAGTGGCGGAGATGAGCCCGGCGCTCCAGGCGCAGCTGTTGCGCTTCCTGCAGGAGAAGCAGTTCGAACGGCTGGGCGAGGGACGCACGCGCAAGGCGGACGTGCGCGTGGTGGCGGCCACGCACCGCGACCTGGAGAAGGACGTGGCGGAGGGACGCTTCCGCGAGGACCTGATGTACCGGTTGAACGTCCTGGAGGTGAAGCTCCCTTCGCTGCGCGAGCGGCCGGAGGACCTGCTCCCGCTGGCCCGCCGCTTCATCGCCTTCTTCGCGAAGGCCGCGCAGCGTCCGGCCCCGGAGCTGTCGCCCGCCACGGAGGCGATGCTGCGGGCCTACCCCTGGCCGGGCAACGTGCGCGAGCTGCGCAACGCGCTGGAGCGGGCGCTCATCGTGGGCGCGTCGGGCGTGGTGGAGCCGCAGGCGTTCCCGGAGCGCATCGCGTCCGCGGTGGGGCCGGGGGTGACGCTGGGCGGGCCGCACACGCTGGAAGCGGTGGAGCGCGAACACATCCTGCGGGTGATGGCCTCCGTGCCGACGCTGGACGAGGCGGCCCGGCTGCTCGGCATCGACGCGTCGACGCTGTGGCGCAAGCGCAAGAAGTACGAAGCGGAGGCGTGACGCCCCCGGGCCTGTGCGCCAGTGCATGCAGGCCGGCACTGGCGGCCGGGGCGTGCAGGGGCGCTCGTCCTGGAGAGCGGATTGCGCCCTTGCGCGCGCATGCGAACCCTGGCCCGTCATGAACCTCATCGACGTGCTCATCCAGCAGCACCGCGACGCAGAGGCCCTCTTCGAGGCCTGGCACCATGCGCCTGACGACGAGAAGCCCGCGCTGAGCCTGCGGCTGGCCGAAACGCTCACGATGCACAGCACCCTCGAGGAGCGCTGGGTGTATCCCGTCGCGCGGAGCGTCGTGGACGGGCCGCGCATCGACTTCGCGGTGGAGGAGCATGGGGAGATGACCCAGCTGCTCTCCGAGCTGTTGCGCGTCCGCCACGACCCGCGCCGCCGCGAGGCCACGGTGCGCCAGTTGGAGGCCGTGGTGGCCCAGCACATGGCGGAGGAGGAGCGCGAGGTGCTTCCCCGCCTGCGCAAGATGGACGCGAGCGCGTTCGGCCTGTCGAGCGATGAAATCATCCGCTCCGCGTCCGATGCTCGGAAGGAAGCAATGCGCCAGCTGGAGTCCTCCGCGCCGATGTGACCGCGGGCCTCAGCCCTGCTCTGGCTGCGGCAGCGTGAACCAGAAGGTGCTGCCCTGCCCCTGGGTGCTCACCACGCCCAGCTCGCCGCCGTGGGCCTGGACGATGTCGCGGGCGATGGACAGCCCCAGCCCCGCGCCTCCCGCAGGCGCACCCGGGGCCCGGTAGAACTTCTCGAAGATGCGGGCCTGCTCCTGGGCGGGGATGCCTTCGCCGGTGTCCTTCACCTCGAAGCGCACGTGGGTGCCTTCGCGCGACACGCGCACGGACACCTCGCCGGCTTGCGGCGTGTGCTTCACGCCGTTGCCCACCAGGTTGCCCAGCACCAGCTGCAGCCTGTCTGGATCCACCCGCACCGTCTCCACGTCCGGCGACAGGGATTGCGACAGGCGCACGCCCCGGTCCTCCGCCAGCGTGCGCTGCGCGGACAGCGCCTGCTCCACCAGCTCCTCCATGCTCACCTCTCGCACGTCCAGCTGGAGCTGCCCGGACTGGATGCGCGACAGGTCCAGCAGGTCGTCCACGATGCCCTGCAACCGCTCGCAGTCCTCGCGCGCCGCGAAGAGCAGGTCCGCCTGCTTCTCCGTCACCTGGCCCACGACGCCTTCCGCCACCAGGTGGATGGCCATGCGCAGCGACGTGAGCGGCGTGCGGAACTCGTGCGCCACCGTGGCCACCAGGTCGTTCTTCAGCTCGTCGAAGCGCCGCAGTCGCGTCACGTCCTGGAGGATGAGCGTGGCGCCCACCACGTCCCCCGTCTCTCCGTGCACCGGGCTGCCTCGCGGCAGGAGCCACCGGACGCCCTCTGGAGATGCCTCGACTCGGACCGCCTCCTCGTAGCCTCGGGGCTGGTACGTGCCCCTTCCGCCCACGACATGCGCACGCACCCGCTCCAGCACGGCGCGCACCTCCGGCTCCACCCGGCCCAGCGCGTCCCCGCCCTCGTCCAGCCGCAGGTGCAGCACGTCCTCCGCCGCGGCGTTCACGTTGAGCAGCCCGCCTTCAGCGCCCAGCACCAGCACGGGGTCGGGCAGGCTGTCGATGGCCGCCTGGGACACCGCCTGCGCCTGGAGCAGTTCGCCCAGGCTGCTCTTGCGGTACTGCGCCAGCCGCTCCGCCATGGTGTTGAAGTCCCGCGCGAGCCCGGCGATCTCGTCCCGCCCCTCCACCACGGCTCGCGCCTCCACGTCGCCCTGCCCCAGGCGGCGCACCGCTTGCGACAGCACGGACACCGGCCGGAGCGCTCGCTGCACCAGCGACGTGGTGAAGAACAGGCCGAAGCCCAGCGCCGCCACCACCGCCAGCACCATCAGCGTGTTCACCCGCTCGCTCTGCTGGCGCAGCCGGTCGTTCTTGCGCACCATCGCGTCCTGGTTCAGCGCGAGGACGGACGACGCCGCGGCCTTCGCCTCCTGGAAGGCGGGCGAGAGCGATTCGAAGTAGCGCGTGCGCGCGGCCTCCGTGTCCTGAGCCTGGAGGAAGGCGTCGAACTCCTCGCGGTACTTCGTCCACGCGGTGCGCAGCCGCTGCGTGGCCTCCGCCTCGCCGGGCTCCGTGATGTTGCCCTGCTGGATGCCCAGCTCCGACTCCAGCGAAGGGCGCTGCGTGGCCTGTTGGGTGAGGCCCCGCTCGCGCTCGCCCGCGATGATGAACAGCGCCGCGCTGTCCATGCGCTCCAGCTGCTCCGTGATGCGCTGGGTGGCGAGCACGCTGCGGTAGTTGTCCTCCAGCACCTGCTGGCCGGAGCGGCCCACGCGCGCCAGGGTGATGACGGCCGTGGCGCCCAGGAAGAGCAACGCCAGCACCAGCGGCGCCTGGGCCAACAGCAGACGCGAGCGCAGCGTCATGGGCGCTTCTCCTCGTGGGATTCGAAGGACACGACGTGGATGTCGAAGCCCTCCCCTTCCCGCAGGAGGCGCGCGTCCGCGGTCATCCCCAACCGCTGACGCCACTTCGCCTGGTGCGAACGGCCGATGATGATGTGCCCCACGCCGTGCGAGCGGGCGAAGTCCAGCAGCGCCGCCACCGGGTCACTGGAGCGCAGGCGCACCACCTCCGCGCCCAGCTCCTTCGCCTTCTCGATGTTCGTCAGCAGGTGCCGCTGCGCCTCCGCGTCAATGAGGTTCGGCGCCTCGCGCGGCGTCTCCACGTACACCACGAACCAGTCCGTGTTGAGCCGGCCCGCCATGCGCGAGCCCCGGCGCAGCAGCGTCGCCGCGCGCGGCGGATGGCTGGAGAGGGCCACCATCACCCGGCCCCATGCGCCTCCCTTCTGGGATGCGTCCTCGCCGGCTCGGGCCTGTCTGCCCGTGGTGGCCCGATCCAGGCTCTCCGCCACCTCGCGCAGGGCCAGCTCGCGCAGGGTGGAGAGGTTGTCTCCGGTGAAGAAGCGCTCCAGCGCGTGCGGCACCTTGTCCGGCGCGTAGATCTTCCCCGCCTTGAGCCTCTCGTGCAGGTCCTCCACCGCGAGGTCCAGGTTCACCACCTGATCCGCCGTCTTGAGGAAGCTGTCCGGCAGCGTCTCCCGCACGGTGACGCCGGTGTTGCGCTCCACCAGGTCGTTGAGGCTCTCCAGGTGCTGCACGTTGAAGGCGCCAATGACGTTGATGCCCGCGGCCAGCAGCTCCTGCACGTCCTGGTAGCGCTTGCGGTGGCGGCACACGGGCGCGTTGGTGTGGGCCAGCTCGTCCACGATGGCCACCTGCGGCTTGCGCGCGAGGATGGCGTCCAGGTCCAGCTCCTCCACGGTGACGTCGCGGTACGTGAGGCGCTGGCGGGGCACGGCCTCCAGGCCCTCGACCAGTGCCTCCGTCTCGGGACGGCCGTGGGTTTCGACGAAGCCCAGCACCACGTCCACGCCTCGCGCCTTGAGCGCGTGCGCCTCCTCCAGCATGCGGAACGTCTTGCCCACGCCCGCCGCGAAGCCGATGTAGAGCTTCAGCCGGCCGCGCCGGCCGCGCTCCACCAGCTCCAGGAAGTCCTCCGCGCGAGGACGCCGCGTCGTCATGCCTGCGTTCTCCTCACCGGGAGGCCGTGGGCGCGGGTCCGCCGAACTGACGGTCCATCGCGAGGTTCAACGTGAGCACGTTCACCCGGGGTTCTCCCAGCACGCCGAACGTCCGTCCTTCCACCCGAGACATCACCAACGCCCGCACGCGCGCCGGGTCCACGCCTCGCGCTCGCGCCACGCGGGGAACCTGCCACAGCGCGGACTCCGGCGACACCTGCGGATCCAACCCGGACGCGGAGGCTGTCACCAGCTCAGCGGGCACGGGGCCTTCGGCCTCGGGGTTCTCGCGGCGCAGCCGGTCCGCCTCCGCCACCGCCCGGTCGCGGAGCTTCTGGGAGGTGGGGCCCAGGTTGCTGCCACCGGAGGCCGTCGCGTCCCAGCCCGTGCCCGCGGCGGAGGGACGCGGCTGGAAGTAGCCCGGTTGCGTGAAGCCCTGGGCGATGAGCTCGCTGCCCACCACCCGGCCGCGGTCGTCCTTCACGAGCGACCCGTTGGCTTCATGCGGGAACAGCACCTGCGCCACGCTGGTGACGGTCAGGGGATACAGCACACCCGTGAGGGCCAGCGTGACGGCACTGACGCGCAGGGCGGTGAGGAGCGTGGAGAGCATGGATGTTCCTTTCTTGTGTGCTCAGGCCAGGCCCACGGTGGTGAGCAGCACGTCGATGACCTTGATGCCCACGAACGGGACGATGACTCCGCCCACGCCGTAGAGGAGCAGGCTGCGGCGCAGGAGGGCCGCGGCGCCCAGCGGGCGGTAGCGCACGCCCTTCAGCGCCAGCGGGATGAGCGCCACGATGATGAGCGCGTTGAAGATGACGGCGGACAGGATGGCGCTGAATGGCGACGTCAGGCCCATCACGTTGAGCGGGGCGATCTGCGGGAAGACGCCCATGAAGAGGGCCGGGAGGATGGCGAAGTACTTCGCGACGTCGTTGGCGATGGAGAACGTCGTCAGCGTGCCTCGCGTCATCAGCAGCTGCTTGCCCACCTCCACCACCTCCAGGAGCTTGGTGGGGTTGGAGTCCAGGTCCACCATGTTCCCGGCCTCCTTCGCGGCCTGGGTGCCGGTGTTCATCGCCACGCCCACGTCCGCCTGGGCCAGCGCGGGCGCGTCATTGGTGCCGTCGCCCGTCATCGCCACGAGCTTGCCCTTGCCCTGCTCCGTGCGGATGAGCGCGAGCTTCGCCTCCGGAGTGGCCTCCGCCAGGAAGTCGTCCACGCCGGCCTCTCGCGCGATGGCCGCCGCGGTGCGCGGGTTGTCGCCGGTGATCATCACCGTGCGGATGCCCATGGCGCGGAAGCGGTCGAAGCGCTCCTTGATGCCGCCCTTCACCACGTCCTTCAGGTGGATGATGCCCAGCACCCGCGCGCCGTCCGCCACCGCGAGCGGCGTGCCTCCGGCGTCACCGATGCGGCCCGAGGCCTGGGTCAGCTCCTCCGGCGCGGTTCCGCCCTGCGCCTGCGTGTGGCGGACGATGGCGTCCACCGCGCCCTTGCGGATGCTGCGTGGGTGCGGGTCCACCAGGTCGCAGCCGCTCATGCGCGTCTGCGCGGTGAAGGGGATGAAGGTGGCCTGATGTGCTCGCAGCTCGCGCGGGCGCATCTTGTAGGTGTCCTTCACCAGCGTGACGACGGAGCGCCCTTCCGGCGTTTCGTCCGCGAGGCTCGCGAGCTGCGCGGCCTCCGCCAGCTCCTCCGCGCGCACGCCCGGCATGGGCAACAACTCCGTGGCCATGCGGTTGCCCAGGGTGATGGTGCCCGTCTTGTCGAGCAGCAGCGTGTCCACGTCTCCCGCTGCCTCCACCGCGCGCCCGCTGAGCGCGAGCACGTTCTTGCGCAGCAGCCGGTCCATGCCCGCGATGCCGATGGCGCTCAGGAGTCCGCCGATGGTCGTGGGGATGAGGCACACCAGCAGCGCCACCACCGCCGTGCCGGACAGCGGCACGCCCGAGTAGAGCGCCAGCGGCACCAGCGTCACGCACGCCATCAGGAACACCAGCGTGAGGCCCACCAGCAGGATGTGCAGGGCGATTTCGTTGGGCGTCTTCTTGCGGGCCGCGCCCTCCACCAGGCCGATCATCCGGTCGAGGAACGACTCACCCGGATCCACGCTGATGCGGATGACGATGCGGTCGGACAGCACCTTCGTGCCTCCGGTGACGGCGGAGCGGTCGCCGCCGGACTCGCGGATGACGGGGGCGGACTCGCCGGTGACGGCGGACTCGTCCACGCTGGCGATGCCTTCCAGCACCTCGCCGTCGCCGGGGATGACGTCTCCGGCCTCGCACACCACGCGGTCTCCCTTGCGCAGGGCGGGGGCTCCGACGCGCTCCTCCCGGCCGTCGTGGGTGAGGCGGCGGGCCTGGGTGTCCTGACGCATGCGGCGGAGGGCGCTCGCCTGGGCCTTGCCTCGGCCCTCCGCCACGGCTTCGGCGAAGTTGGCGAAGAGGACCGTGAACCACAGCCACAGCATCACGGACACGGTGAACCAGGTGGGCGCGGTGGACTCCTGCTGGGACGTGAGGTCCTTGAGCACGAACACGCTGGTGAGGAGGCTTCCGGCCCACACCACGAACATCACGGGGTTTCGGGCCACGTCGCGCGGGTGGAGCTTCTTGAGGCTCTCCCAGACGGCGGGCTTGAGCAGCGCCGGGTCCAGCAGCGACGCCTGCTTGTTGGCGGGGGCCATGGTCAGAACACCTTTCCGGCCGCGCCGAGGAAGTGCTCGACGATGGGGCCCAGGGACAGCGCGGGGAAGAACGTCAGCGCGCCCACGACGACGACGACGCTCACGAGCAGCCCGGTGAAGAGCACGCCGTTGGTGGGGAAGGTGCCGGGTCCGGGGGCCACGGTCTTCTTGCCCACGAGCGAGCCCGCCAGCGCCAGCACCGGCACCATCATCAGGAAGCGGCCCGCGAGCATCGACACGCCCAGGCTGATGTTCCAGAACGGCGTGTTGGCGTTGAGGCCCGCGAAGGCGCTGCCGTTGTTGGCCACGCCGCTGGTGAATGCGTAGAGGATTTCCGACAGGCCGTGCGGCCCGGCGTTGTTGAGGGACGACGTGCCCTGCGGGAGCACCGCGCCCACGGCGGACAGGCCCAGGATGACCAGCGGGAAGACGAGCACGTACAGCATCGCGAGCGTCATCTCGCGCGCTTCGATCTTCTTGCCGAGGAACTCCGGCGTGCGGCCCACCATCAGGCCCGCGATGAAGACCGCGAGCACCGCCATCACGAGGATGCCGTAGAGGCCCGCGCCGACGCCGCCGAAGATGACCTCACCCAGCTGCATGTTGACCAGCGGCACCAGTCCGCCGAGCGCCGTGAAGCTGTCATGCATGGCGTTGACCGCGCCGCAGGACGCATCCGTGGTGACGGTGGCGAACAGCGCGGAGGCCGCGACGCCGAAGCGCGTCTCCTTGCCCTCCAGGTTGCCGGATGGGAGGACGTTCGCGGCGGTGAGCGCGGGGTTGGGTTGGACTTCCGCGGCGTAGCTGGCGGCGGCGCCCACGAGGAAGAGGACGGACATGGCCGCGAAGAGGACCCAGCCCTGCTTCGTGTCGCCGGCCATCTTGCCGTAGGTGTACGTGAGGCCCGCGGGCAGCACGAAGATGAGCAGCAATTGGACCAGGTTGGTGAGCGGGGTGGGGTTTTCGAAGGGGTGGGCGCTGTTGGCGTTGAAGAAGCCACCGCCGTTGGTGCCCAGCATCTTGATGGCCTCCTGCGAGGCCACGGGCCCGAAGGCGAGCGTCTGCTTCGCGCCTTCCACGGTGGTGTGTTCGGGGTACGGCGCGAGGTTCTGGAGCACGCCCTGCGACACGAAGAACAGGGCCGCGAGGAAGCTCAGGGGCAGGAGCACGTAGAGCGTGCCGCGCACCAGGTCGACCCAGAAGTTGCCCAGGGTCCGGCGGGTGAGGCCGCGCGCGAGGGCGAGCGCGACACCCAGCCCCGTGGCCGCGGAGACGAAGTTCTGCCACGTCAGCCCCAGCATCTGGGTGGCGTAGCTCATCGTGGATTCACCGGCGTACGACTGCCAGTTGGTGTTGGCCACGAAGCTGGCGGCGGTGTTGAAGGCGAGCGCCGGGCCCACGGCGGGCAGGCCCCGCGGATTGAGCGGGAGCACGTGCTGGAACCGCTGGAGCGCGTAGAGGACGACGAGGCCCACGGCGCTGAAGGCGAGCAGGGCGGCGGTGTACTGGCCCCATGTCTGCTCCTGTTCTCGGCGCACGCCGCACAGGCGCAGCAGGGCGCGCTCGATGGGACCGAGCACCCGGGGCAGGGGTTGGGTGTCGGCCACGAAGACGCGGAAGAGGTAGAGGCCCACGGGCTTCGTCAGCGCGAGGACGAGCGCGAAGAACAGCAGGGTCTGGAGCCAGCCAAGGAGGGTCATGGCGGGCTCCTAGAAGCGCTCGGGCCGAAGCAGGGCGTAGACGAGGTAGACGGAGAGGAGGACCGCGAGCGCGGCCCCAGCGGAGTATTCGAAGCTCATGACTCCAGGAGCATGAGCATCCGCCGTACCGGAGCGGGCCTTGCGTCAGGCCCAGGCATTCCGAGGGGTTGCGGACGCGGCACTCACGTCCAGGTTGCAATGTGCACGAACCGGCTCCGTGCGCCCCTGCGAGGTGAAAGGGGGCGACGGCGTTACAGTGGGGAGCGGAGGTGGTTGGCGTGCATCGGTACCGGTGGAGCGAGAGCATCGAACCCAGGCTTCAGCAGGCGACCGAGCGCATGCGCCGGTTGCGTGCCACCCGGATGCCGCCTGCCGCGGTGCAGAGCCTGCGGCACTGGTTCCGGATCCACCACACGTACAACTCGAATGCGATTGAGGGGAACCGTCTGACCCTGCCAGAGACGCGCGCCGTGGTGGAGGACGGCATCACCATCGCGGGCAAGTCGCTGAAGGATCACTTCGAGGCGGTGAACCTCGCGCACGCGCTCGACTTCGTGGAAGCGCTGGCCAGCAAGGAGACCGTGCTGGGTGAGCGGGACGTGCGCGAGATGCACGGCATCGTCCTGCGGGGTATCGACCCGGAGAACGCCGGTGTCTATCGGCGCATCAACGTGCGGATTGGCGGCACGGAGCACGTCCCCCCGGAAGCTGTCCGGGTGCCAGAGGAGATGCGGAAGTTCGGCGAGTGGTTGGCTGGGGCCAAGAACGAGCATCCCCTGGTCGTCTGCGCCATCGCTCATGCATGGTTCGAGACGATCCATCCCTTCGTGGACGGAAACGGGCGGACCGGCAGGCTCATCGCCAATCTGCTGCTGATGCGGGAGCAATACCCGGCCATCGTCCTGCTCGTCGAGGACCGGGCGCGGTACTACACGGCGCTGGATGCGTCCCATTCGGGCGACATCACCCCGATGGTGGAACTGACACTCGACCGCCTGGACCAGAGCTTCGAGGAGTACGAGCGCGCGTCGCGTGAGATCCTTAAGGTACAGGAACCCGCCATCGAGTATCTCGCGAAGCGAATGAACACCGCTCGGGTCAACACCTCACCTGAGTTCATGCAGTGGAGGATTGGATTGGAGTCCCTCCATGACGCACTGGAGTTCATGGCCCAGAGCCTGACTCGTCGAATCTCCGCTGAGGTTCGAGTCCAGCTCACTGTCACTCCGCGTCCTCAGTTGACCGAACAGGACTGGGGGACCATCAAGCGCAAACGATTCCCCCTCTTCAGCCTTCAAGCTGAAAGCAGCCTCTGTCGAGTGAACATGGAGCTCCAGTCGAACGTGTACTCCGGCTCGCTTCCCGGCTGGAAGGCCTATCCCCCCGTCATCTACCTTCGAGGCCCTTCAGGGGAGAACGAACCACCCAGTCGCTTCGTTGAGGCAGTCCCCACAGGCCATCTCTTCCGGGTCTTACGCGGCAGCAAAGACCTCGCAGCCTACCTCTGGCAAGAACGCGCCACGCCTAGCGAGATGAGAGGGCAGCAACCTCCGCCTCCACCGCCTTACCAAGTTGAAGTCGATGTCTCCGCCACGCAGATCGCAACGGAGATTTGGACCTACGTCATCGACCATCTCATCTTGCCAGCCTCAAGTTGAGGCTGCGGCAGATGCTCACGGGCTGCTGGACACGGACGAGTCGCAGTCCGAGGTGCACCTGCCGGAGCAGGCGACCTGGCCGGGGTACGAGAGCATCATGATGCACTCGGTGCCTCCCGTGCAGGTCACGAACTCCTCGCACACCGTCGCCCCATTCACGCAGCGCGCCTGCGGTACGCCGTCCAGCGGCAGCACGAGGCAGGACAGGCCCTGCGGACACTGGGGCAGGTCCACGCCGCACTCCTGTGCCTGGTCCAGGGACTGGCCCTCCCGCAGCTTCAGCCTCCCTTGAGGCCCCACTGCGTCGTTCGACCCACAGGCCGCGAGGGCCATCACCGTCAGACAACCGCCCAGCATCCGCATCCAGCGCATCGTGGCTCCTTGGGAACGTGAAACCTCATGCGCGGAGCAAGGCCTGGACCAGGAAGGCTGCTCAAGGATTCCGCGCGCTTGGCGGCTGGAGGTTGCCTCGGAAATCTGATGCCGCCTCGAATCCCTGGCGGCACACGCCTCAGCGGAACTCGTCCACGATGTACATGCCCGCGCGCGGTGCGTTGAGGATCGCCGTTCCTGGCTTTGACTCGGGACGCTTGCGCAGTTGCCCAAAGCCGAGCCTCGCCACCGCGCAGATGGGCACGCGATCCTTTCCCTTCAGGAACTGGGCTTCGTAGTACCGGATGACCGGCTGAGCACCACCCGTCCACACGCGGCCATACAGCCGGAGCGGCGCCTCCAACGTGCCGACGTCCTGATCCAGTATGCTCTCGAGGGGCCCGTCATGCAGCGTGATGGACTCCGCCCGACTCTGGTTCGCGTCGAGCTGTACCCATGCGGACTCCCCCACATACAGGCGCAGGTATCGCATGACCTCCAGCGCCTTCTCCGGGCACTTCTCCGCCATGGGGGTGCCATCCGAGCGAAGCCGGACGTCACCCGGTACCGTTGCACAACCCAGCGGCAGCCCCATCAAGCCCACGAGCACGTATTGGCGGGGAGTCATGCGGCGTTCCTACTCGCCCAGCAGGGCCGGATCCAACTGAACAATGGCCTGCAGAAGCTCATCCTGCCGGTACAGCTCCAGCCGCAGGGCGGTCAAACAATCTGATGCCGCCTCGAATCCCTGGCGGCACACGCCTCAGCGGAACTCGTCCACAATGTACACGCCCGCACGCGGGGAGTTGAGGATCGCCGTTCCTGGCTTGGACTCGGGCCGCTTGCGCAGCTGCCCGAAGCCGAGCCTCGCCACCGCGCAGATGGGCACGCGGTCCTTTCCCTTCAGGAACTGCGCTTCGTAGTACCGGATGACCGGTTGTTCTCCGCCTGTCCACACGCGCCCGTAGAGGCGCATGGGCGCCTCCAACGTTCCGATGTCCTCGTCCAACACGCTCTCGATGGGCCCGTCGTGAAGCGTGATGTGCTCCGCCCGGCTCTGGTTCGCATCCAGTTGGACCCACGCGGCTTCGCCCACATAGAGCTGCAGGTACCGCATCACTTCCAGCGACTTCTCCGGGCACTTCTCCGACATGGGCGTTCCATCCGCATGAAGGCGGACGTCGCCCAGGGTCGTCGCACAACCCGGATGAAGAACCAGCAGGCCCATCCAGGCCACGAGTACGTATCGACGCGAGGTCATGCGGCCGTTCCTACTTCCCGAGCAAGCTCGGGCTCAATTCAACAATGGCCTGCCGCAACCCATCGTGCCGGTACAGCTCCAGGTACAGGGAGGTCAGGGTCCCGCCGTCCACGAACGCGCTCCCGTCCACCACGAGCCCGATGACACCCGAGGTCCCAGGTTCAATCACCGCGGAGGATGACCGGACCGCCAGCGGCCGCTCGCGCGTGTCCGACCTGCCCACGAGCCGCACGGAGCTCATGCTCCACGGACGCCGAGCGCTCAGGTTCTTCACCTTGAACACGACCGCTGCCTTGCCAGTGCCCCGGTAGACGGTGCCATCCAGTGCCGTGTCGCCATCCGTGCCGGAGAAATGATCCGCGACACCGAAAGGCGTCTGCGCCACCGCGCCCGTGGTCAGCAGGGCCGCCAGCGCATGGTCCTCGGAGGACTCCTCCTTGCGGAAACGCTCGTTCTCCGCGCGAAGGGTCTTGTTCTCCTTCTCCGAGTCCACCAGCGCCGAGGCCATGGCCTCGTAGCCATCCCGGTCCTCGTAGACGTTGAGCTGTTGGTCCGCGCCCCCATGCTCGCGCCGCCCCGGAGGCCGGAGGAGGAAGGGAACCTCCCGCGCATCCGACAACGTGACGAGCAGGGAGAAGCCCTCCTCCGGTGCCAGGTCGCGCCGGGGCTCCAGCACCACCTTCCTGCCCACGACGCCCACCGGTTCGAACCGCCCCTCTCCACCCACCAACCGCGCCCGGAGCGGCGCGAGGTCCTGCTCGAAGCGGAGGACCGTCACGACCTGCCCCTTCACGTAGATGCGCTGGGGCGCGGCCTCGGGCTGCTCGGGGAGGAAGAGCGTCCGGATGACGGCGTGCTCGTGCTCCTCCGCCACAGCCGCTCCAGCGAGCAGCGTCCCGAGCAACGCCCACGTCCCAGGTAGAGCGATTCGCATACAACCTGGGACATAGCATCCACCTCCCGGGGGTCCAAGCCGTGCTCAGGGCGCGAAGCGCGCCAGGACGACCTTGTACTGGAGCGAGACGAAGAGCGTCTTCGGCTGCACCAGTCCCGCCTGCGCGAACATCGCGAACAGCGCGGCATCGGACCCGATGGGCTGCATCTTCGTCATGGCCTGACTCCGGGCCTCCAACTTCTCCCGCGTCACGCCATACGCCCGCAGCCGCCGGAACTCGATGTTCGTCAGCTCGGGGTCCTGGCCGATGCGACAGCCCAGCACCAGCGGCGCTCCCGGCTTGAGCCTCCGCGTCACCTCTCGCAGCAGTTCGATGCGGGCCTCTTCCCCCTCCACGTGGTGCAGCACGCCCATCAACTGCACGCCGTCGAACGGAGGACCTTGCGGCAACGTGCGCAGCTCGCCTTCGTGCAGCTCCGTGCGCGCAAGCAACCCTTCCGCCTCCAGTCGCTTGCGCGCGACCTCCAGCATCGCGCCCGAGGGCTCCACGCCCGTGAAGCGCCAGCCCGGCACGTTGAACCGGAGGTAGGGCATCAGCTCCGCTCCCGTACCCAGGCCCACGTGGAGCAGTGACGCCGTCTCCTGTCCGTCCAGGTGGGCAGCCAGGGCACTGACGCCCAGCTCGTACGCCGCCTGATAGCCAGCGAGGCTGACCGCCGCCTGGGCGTCGTAATGGGGCGCGCGGTCGGCTCCAAAGCCATGCACCGGCGCATGTGCGGAATGATCATGGGTCATGACCGCAAGATGCATCCGCCCCGCACTGAATGGCAGAGCGGGGATTCAGACGGAATCAGCGGATCTTTCGATGGAGGCCTACTCCTCCGGAACGAACCCGTCCCCCTCGCGCCGGAACACCGAGCCGGCCGGCGCATCCAGGATGGCGTCCAGTTCCTTGAACCGGGCCAGCAGGGTCCTCAGCGGGACCACGACCGCGTTGGAGCCATCCTCCATGTACGCGTCGGTCTCCAGGCCCGACGTGAAGGTCCAGCCGCTGTCGTCCTTCCGCGAGGGCTCCTCCCGCTCCGCGAAGCGGATGGGCTCCCCGCCCTCAGCGATGTAGCGCGTGACGACCGCCTTGCACTGACGCAGCCAGAGGCGCCGCATCATCCGCTGCCGCTCCTCCGTGCCCAATTCCACCCGGACACGCACCGTCCGCCCCTCCGCGTCCAGGTGCCGGCTGACCGTGAAGACGCCGTCCCCCCAGCGGTTCCCACACCCCACCACGCGCGCACCGTCCAGCACGAGCGAGGCCGTGTCCTCCTCGCTCTCCCGCATCCCGGCGTTCAGCTTCTCCAGGTTGCAGTGCGGCCGGTAGTCCACGCCCACCGCGAGCCCTTCCTTCTCGATACGCTCCTGCAACGGCGTGGCCTTCTCCCCCACCCGCTCCATGGGCAGGTCCTTCCACCCATACAGCCCGTCGCCCAGGTCGCTCGCGCCCAATGCCTTCGCGAGCCCCGGCGCGTCCCGGCCGTGAAACACATAGTCCGCCAGCCCGTCCTCCGGCTCCCACATGCGGAACCGTCCCATCGGGCCCAACCCGGTGAACAACAATTGACCGTGGTCCACCATCACCCCGGCCACCTGCTCCGACCGGGTTGCTTCCGCCTTCCCGTCCACGACGATGTCGATGGACCGCCAACGCCCGCCGAACTCCCCTGGCGGCATGGGCATTCCAATCACTTTCAAGCCATGGCCCGCGGGCAGGTCGCCCACGACCACCGCCCACAGGCCGTTGTACTTCACGACCCCCAATCCCTTTCCATGCTCCAGCGCCAGCCGCGCCCGCTCCGTGTGCGGAACCCGCGCTGACAACACCTCCGCGCGCGCGTCGAAGCCCCGCTCCCGGGCGAAGCCCTCGAAGTGCGCCGCCGCGTCCGCAGGGTCCTTCCGGTCGAAGAGGAAGCGCGGGTCGAACTCGCGGTCGTAGGCACGGCCCGCCGCGTCCGCGTCCGGCCCGGTGATGCGCAGGTCATGCTCCGGCGGCGCCTTCTTCCGGGGCGACGCCGGCTCCGCGTCATGCCGCCAGAAGCGCCCCAGGCCCGGATCCAGGATGAGCAACACCCCCTCCGGCAGGTCGATGTGTCCCAACTCCACGGGACTGGGGGTCGTCGCGGTTCGCGCCATGGCTCCGGACCCTACGCCACGTGCTCAAACGCGCCTCGGACAAACATTCCAAATCCTGGACTGTGTGCCCCTACCGGTGCCGACACACACACAGCTGTCTTCCAAATCCAACCAACCCGTAAGGCTTTAACAAGGTTCTAAAGGAATCAGACCTATTACGTTTTCTTTTCAGTACCGGCACTGGGGGCCGCACGATGAGAGAAGAACTCGACACTTCCGACATGGAGTACGCCGATTTCGCGGTCCGTCATCAGCCCATCCTGATGGCGGTCGCGCGAAACATCTGTGGAGGGAACGCCACGGCTTGTGACGACCTGGTCCAGGACGTCCTGCTGCGGGCCTTGCTGAAGTGGGACTCACTGCGCGGCTGGGGGGAGCCGGAGCGGCGTGCGTGGCTGGTGCGGGTGCTGCACAACCGCTTCCTCGACCAGTGCCGCCGCACGCGCACGGAGGCCACCACCGCCATCAACCTGGGCAACGTGCACAAGCTCTTCGAGGAGCCTCAGGCCCCGGACCTGGAGCTGTGGGAGTGCATCACCGAGGCGGAGCTGCAGAAGGCCGTCGCGACGCTGCCCTTCAACCTGCGCCGCACCTTCGAGCTTCACTCGGAGGGGCTGCGCCACGCGGAGATTGGCCGCCTGTTGGGGTCGCCCGTGGGCACGGTGGGCACCTGGCTCTACCACGCGCGGCTGAAACTGCGTGACCAGCTTCGCGACATGGCCGAGGCCCGTCGGAAGCTGGGGAGCGGATGAACAGCCACTGCGCCCACCTCCCGGCTTTCGTGGACGGGGAGCTTCCGCTCGAAAACCACGACGACTTCCGCGCGCACCTGGCCTCCTGCGAGGACTGCGCCGTGCGGTTCCATGACCTGCTCCAGGCGGACATCCTGGGACGGCTGGCGCACGCGAAGGCGCCACCCACTCCCGAGGCCACGGGGATCCCCCCCACCCCGTGGCCCCTCACCCCATCCGAGCCCGCTGGCGTCAGGGCACCTCCACCGCGTCCGCGCCGCTGGCGCCCCCACTGGAGTCACGTGGGGGCGCTCGCCCTGGCCCTCGCCGCCGTGGGCACCTGGGCGGCGCGCGTCACGCGAGAGCCTTCCTCGCCGTGGCCCGCGCCTGCACCCACCCGCTCCCTGGAGGCCCGGCTGACCTCCGGGGCCCTGGATACGCACCGCCCCTACGTGCCCATGCGCGGAGGGGCTCCCGCGGCGGCCCCGCTGCCGCTGCGGGAGCTGGCCCGGCTGGAGGACCGTCAGGACTGGCGCGGCATCGCCTCCGCGTACCTGCTCGCGGGCGACCCTCGGCAGGCCCTGAACTACCTGGGCAACGCGCCCGCGTCCCCGGACGTGGACTCCGACCGCGCGGTGGCGCTGGCGCTGGCCCATGCCGGTGCCTCCGAGCAGGCGTCGCTCGACGAGGCCCTGGCCGTGCTGGAGGACGTGCTCCGGAAGCAGCCGGAGCATCCGCAGGCCCTGTGGAACCTGGCGCTCGTCCTGCGCAACCTGGACCTTCCCCTGCTGGCGGCGGATGCCTTCGACGCCGTGGCGACCCTGGGCGAGCCCGGCTGGGGTGAGGAGGCGAAGGCCAAGGCACGCGCGCTGCGCGAACAGACGCTGGCCCGGGGCCGCGCCTGGAAGCAGGCCTTCGCGGCGACGCAGGACTTGATGGCGGACCCTCACGCGCCGCTGCCGCTGGAGGAGGCCGCGAAGCTGCCGGGCATCGTCCGGCTGGCCTTCTATGACGCGGTCCGCGCGGCGCCCTCGAAGGACGCGGCGCTGCGGCTGCTGCCGCTGGCGGACGCACTGGACCGGGCCTACGGCGGCGGCACGGTGCTGCGCGCGACCGTCACCCGCGTGGCCGCTCGGAACTTCCAGAAGCGCGGCCCGCTGGCGCAGGACTACGCGCGGCTCGTGCGCGGCAGGACTCCGTTCCCTCCGGCCTTCCTGGAGACGCTGCGGCACTCCGGCGAGGACGACCTGTACGTGGGCGCGCTCGGCTATGAGCTCCAGGCGGGACGGCCCGTGGACGTGGCGGCGTTCGCTCGCGCCGCGGACGGACTGGGTGATCCGTGGTTCCACCTCATCGCCGAACGCGAGCGCGCCAACCAGGAGGTGCGCGACGGCCAGTGGTGGAAGGCGGAGGCGCGCGTGCTGGAGGCGCTGCGCACGTGCGAGGCGGAGCGGTTGGACTACCGCTGCGCCGACCTGCGGGCGTGGCTCACGGACATGTACCTGATCGAGTTGCACCGGCCCGCCGAGGCCCAGGCGCACGCGCTGGCCGGCTGGCGGTTGGCGAAGCAGCAGGGGGAATGGCAGCAGGAGCGGTTGTTCCTCCAGGAGCTGGCGCAGGTGGCGCGCTTCCACCACGTCGCCCCCACCTCGGGCGCGTACCTTCGGGAGTCGCTGGCGCGCGTGCCGGACGACCCCGCGCAGAGGGGCTACGTGCACCGCAACCTGGCCACCCTGGCGTGGATGGACTTCCGCGTGGACGAGGCCCGGCGGCACCTGGAACGGGCGATGGAGTCCGGCACGCCGCTGGGGCTGAATGGCGCGGGCGTGCTCGCGGACCTGGCCCGCTTCGGCCCCATGCCCGGCGCGGCGGATGCGCTGTCCCGCGCCCTCTCCGGACTGAGGCAGGGCCAGCCGCGCCCCGGCGAGCGCGCGCTGCTGGATGCCCTCCAGGGCGAGTTCGAGCTGGAGCGCGACCCCGCCGCCGGACGCGCCCTGCTGAACAGCGCCCTCACGCAGGCGGAGCACGCACCCGACGACATGAATACCCGCCGCGCACGGGCCCGCGCCTCCGCCGCGCTCATCTCCGACGCCGGCCGTACGGGCGCGTACCTGGAGGCGCTCACCCTCGTGGGCCGCCAGCTCCAGGTGACGGAAGTACCGGAGCGCTGCGTGCTCGCGGTGTCGGTGCAGCACGAGCGCACGCTCACGGTGGCGAGGGGGCCTTCGGGCGCGGTGCTCGGGGACTTCAACCCGACACGCACGGCGCCGCTCGGACAGGACGCGTCCGGGCTGGTGCCCCCCGCGTTGCAGCAAGCGCTGCGCGGGTGTGAGCAGGTGCAGGCGCTGGCACCGCCTCCGGTGAATGGCCTGCCCCGGCTGCTGGCTCCGGACATCGCATGGAGCTACCGGTCGGGCCACGCGACGGTCGGTCCGCCTCCGCCGGTGGATGGCGGCACGCACCTGGTCGTCTCCAACGTGGACACGCCCGCGGCACTGGGCCTCCCGCGCCTGCCGCCCATGTCTCCTCCTCCAGGCGAAGACGCCCGGCGCGTGAGGCTGGAGGGTGCGCGAGCCACGCCGGCGCGCGTGCTGGAGGCGATGTCCACCGCCACCGAGGTGGAGATCCACACGCACGGCGTGTTCAGCCCGGAGCTGTCGGATGCATCGCTCCTCATGCTGGCACCGGAGCGGGATGGCCGGTACGCGCTCACCGCCAGGCAGGTGCGTGCCCACGGACTCCCCAAGGCACCGCTGGTGTTCCTGGCGGCCTGCGGCGCCGCGCGCACCGCGCCCTTCCCGCATGAGTCTTTCAGCCTGCCGGTGGCCTTCCTCGACGCCGGAGCGCGCGCGGTGATGGCCGCCACGGTGGACATCCCAGACTCGGCTGGCCGCTTCTTCAACGACGTGCGCGAGCGCATCCACGCAGGCGCCGCTCCCAGCGTGGCCCTGCGTGACGAGCGGCAGGCGTGGCTCCAGGCCTCCCCTGGAGATCGCTGGGTGCACGACGTGCTCCTGTTCGAATGACGCCCTTTCAGGTCACTTAAAAGAATCCGACCTGACGCGTCTTCAAGAGGAAGCCGCACGCGGGGATTGGCAAGGCCGGACCCCGCGGCGGCCGCGTCAGGAGGACACGGTCATGTCGAGATGCCGGATCAGCCCCATCCTGGTACCCATCCCCCACAAGCCCCAGCAGGACCTCCCGGACAAGCCGCCCCCGGGACCCGCCGGCCTGGATACGAAGACTGCCGTGTCGCCGCAGAAGCCCCGCCATCCGCCCCAAGACGACCTGCCGACCAGGCCTTCGCCGTGGCCGGATGGCTTCGATCGCTGACGCTTCAAGGCATGGCGCGGGCCTATGCTCCCGCGCCATGCCGTCGCATCCGTATGTCGTGAAGGCTGTGCAGTCCCGAGACGAGCTGGAGCAGGTGCTGGCCCTGCAGCGCCGCAATCTGCCTCCCGCGCTGTCACCGGAGGAGCAGCACGCCCAGGGCTTCGTCACCGTCCAGCATGACCTGGCCACGCTGGAGCACATGCATGCGCTCGCGCCCAGCATCATCGCCGTGCAGGGCTCCGACGTCGTGGCGTACGCGCTGGTGATGCCCCGCGAGTGCCGCGCGTGGGTCCCCGTCCTGGACCCGATGTTCGCGCTCCTCGAAGGGCTCGAACACCGGGGCCGGCCGCTGAAGGACCAGCGCTTCTACGTGATGGGGCAGGTGTGCGTGGACAAGGCCCACCGAGGGAAGGGCCTCTTCGACGCGCTCTACCACCAGCACCGCGAGCAGCTTCGCTCGCGCTTCGACTGCGTGGTGACGGAGGTCTCGGTGCGCAACACCCGCTCCCTGCGCGCGCACGCGCGGGTCGGGTTCGAGACCGTCCACACCTACCGCGACGCCACCGACACGTGGGCCGTGGTGCTCTGGGACTGGGGCGCGGGCACGTCGCGCTGAAGCACGGGGTCCACACGCACTGCCGGCGTGGGCCGGTTCGCCATCCGCTTGTGGTGCATACCGGACAGTTTCAGCGCCAGCTCCGGACCGGTGATGCCCTTGGGGATGTAGCCGTCCGCGCCGGACGCGCGCACCAGCTCGCGCAGCCGCGACTCGTCCATGGACGAGTACAGGATGAAGAGCGTGTCCGGACCCGCGAACTGGCGCACCACGCCCAGGATGCGGTCGCCGCTCAGCGCGGGGATGTTCACGTCCAGGAGGACGATGTCCGGCTGCTCGGTCCGCAGCAGGTTGGCCACGCCCAGCGCCGCGCGCGTGGTGACGACATCGAAGCCGTAGCGGCTGATGGAGCGCTCCACCAGCTCCAGCACGAGTGGGTCATCATCCACCACAAGCGCCTTCAACTTGCCTTCCGCCATCGCGTCTCCGCCTTTCAAGACCCCGGGGGAAAGGTCTGAAGTGCATTACGTCCAGGTAGGCTGTGCAATATACGCCATACCTGTATTCATGCACAATGCCCCCAAGCCTGAAGACCTGGGAGGACCGTACTTTGAGTACGAATTCCGGGTCTCCATGTCGCGCGGAGGTGGGGAAAAGGGTCCTACGCCGCAGGGGCGGCGGCGACCCCAGACTGATACTCGCGGTGAATAGCGGGAGGCCTCGCGCGGGTGGGAGGACGGGCTTCGAAGCGGCCTTCGGCGCGGGCGCGGCAGTTGTCGCAGCGGGCGCAGTCGTCCTCCAGCGGCTCCTCGAAGTAGGTGCCCAGCACCTTCCAGCGGCACGCGGTGGTGCTCCCGTAGCGCATCATCGCGTCCAGGCGCTCGCGGTCTCCCTGGTGGCGGTCCTCGTACGCGCGCAGGTACGCGTCCAGCTCCTCGGGCGACTCGAATACGCGCAGCTGCTTCACGCCTCGCGCGCCCTTCTCCAGCACGCCCGCGGCCACCAGCTGCGCCACCAGCACGCGGGTGCGCTTGTCGCCCAGGCCGCTCACTTCTGACAGCCGCTTGAGGGCCACGGCCCTGCCTTGCGCGCACAGCGTGTTCGCGGCCTGGTAGAGGCGCTGGCTCTCGTCGCGGCGCGGGTACTTGCCGCCCAGGAAGAAGCCCTGGATGCGCCGGTCCTCCAGCCGGTACAGCAGCGCCGCCTTCGCGGGCAGCCCGTCACGGCCCGCGCGGCCCGCCTCCTGGTAGTAGCTCTCCAGCGAGTCGGGGAAGTGGTAGTGCACCACGAGCCGCAGGTCCGGCTTGTCGATGCCCAGGCCGAAGGCCTTCGTCGCCACCACCACTGGCGTGGTGCCGTCCATGAAGTGGCGCTGGTTCTCCTCGCGCTCGGCGGCCCTGAGCTTGCCGTGGTAGCGGCCCGCCTCCAGTCCTTCCGCGCGCAGCCAGCGCCACAGCTCGTCCGCCTTGCGCACGGTGGCCGTGTAGACGATGGCGCTGCCGTCATTGGCGCGCAGCAGCTCCAGCAGCTTCTGGCGCTTGAGCTCCGGGTTCACCGTGCGGTGGACCTCCAGCGTGAGGTTGTCGCGCTGGATGCCGGTGCACACCACCACCGGGTCCTCCATCCCCAGCTGCGTGCGGATGTCCTCGCGCACGCGGGGCGTGGCGGTGGCCGTGAGCGCGAGCACCCTTGGACGGCCGAGCGCGCGGATGGCGTCCCCCAATGACAGATAGGCGGGCCGGAAGTCGTGGCCCCACTGCGAGACGCAGTGCGCTTCGTCCACCACGAAGAGGCTCACGTTCGCGCGCTTGAGCAGCGCCAGCCGCTCCGGGTTCTCCAGCTGCTCGGGGGTGACGTAGATGAACTCGTGCTCGCCCCGGCGGATCTCCTTCTGGAGCGCCTTCAGCTCGCCGGCCTTCAGCGTGGAGTCCAGCTTCGCCGCGTCCAGGTCGTAGCGCTCCGTGAGGTGTTCGCGCTGGTCGTGCATCAGCGCGAGCAGCGGGCTCACCACCACCGTGGCGCCGGGCACGAAGAGGGCGGGCAGCTGGAAGGTGAGGCTCTTGCCCGCGCCCGTGGGCAGCACGCCCAGCACGTCACGCCCCGCGAGCACCGCCTCGATGATGTCCCGCTGACCGGGCCGGAAGTCCTCCACGCCGAAGCGCTCGCGCGCCTCCTGCTCGAGCTGGGGCCAGAGGGGGGAGCGGTCCTGCGTCTCGGTGGGCATGGCCTGAAGGTAGGGATGGCCCCCGTCCGGCTCCTCCCCGTCACGCGCGGTGCGCCTGGCCGCCTGCCGGGCTGGGAGGGGTTGTCTTCCCAGGCGTTCCGTTCAGGGCCTTGCGTAGGAAAGCCGTGCGCGGCCAGGCGGGGCGAGGCAGCTTTGGGGGATGGCTCCTGGAACTCCCGCCAACAACGACTTCGCCCTGCTGGTGGCGGTCCTGCCGCCGTCGCTCCAGGAAGCGGTGCGGCAGCTGCCCGAAGCGGAGCTGCTGGAAGTGGTGATGGACCTGGGGCGGCCTCCGGAGGCGAGGCTGGTGCACGGCGTGGCGCGGCTGTCGGAAGCGCCCGTGACTCAAGAAGCGCTCCAGGCGGTGCTCGCCCACGTGGGCGAGGTGGGCGGCGACAACCGCGCGGGCATCGAGCGCACGCTCCACCGCGTGTCGGCCATCCGCAACCGCCAGGGCCGCGTGGTGGGGCTCACGCTGCGCGTGGGGCGCGCCATCCAGGGCACCATCGACATGCTGCGCGACCTGGTGGAGTCCGGACGCAACCTGCTGCTGCTCGGGCGGCCGGGCGTGGGCAAGACGACGAAGCTGCGCGAGGTGGCGCGCGTGCTCGCGGATGCGCTGGGCAAGCGCGTGATGGTGGTGGACACGTCCAATGAGATTGGCGGCGACGGGGACATCCCGCACCCCGGCATTGGCGGCGCCCGGCGCATGCAGGTGAGCCGGCCGGACCGTCAGCACGACGTGATGATCGAGGCGGTGGAGAACCACATGCCCGAGGCCATCGTGGTGGATGAGATTGGCACCGCCGCGGAGGCCGCCGCCGCGCGCACCATCGCGGAGCGCGGTGTGCAGCTGGTGGCCACGGCGCACGGCAACACGCTGGAGAACCTGGTGCTGAACCCCACGCTGTCCGACCTGGTGGGCGGCGTACAGACCGTCACGCTGAGCGACGACGAGGCCCGGCGCCGGGGCACGCAGAAGACCGTCACGGAGCGCAAGGGCACGCCCACGTTCGACATCGTGGTGGAGATGGTGAACCGGGACGAGGTGCGCGTGCACCGCGACACGGGCGGCGCGGTGGACCGGCTGCTCACGGGCGCGGAGGTGGGCGGCGAGAAGCGGCGGCAACAGGACGGCGCCGTGCACGTGGAGGCCGCTCTGGAGGTGGTGGAGGCCACGCCTCCGGGAGGGCGCGTGCCGAAGGGGACGCCCGCGCTGGGTGCGCCCCGGCCCGGGCCCACGCGCATCGCCGCGCACGCGGTGAGCCGCGAGCTGCTGGAGCGCGTGCTGCGCGACCTGCCGGTGGAGGCCGTGGTGGTGGGCCGTCCGGAGAACGCGGAGGTGGTGCTCACGCTGCGAAGCCGCGCGAACTCTCCCCGGCTGCGCCGTGCGGCGGAGCGCGTGGGCGCGCGGGTGCTCGCCATCAAGCGCAACAGCGCCACGGAGATCCGCCGCGCACTGCGCATGGAGTTCCACCTGCTGGAGGGCGTGGACCCCGCGGACGTGCACGCCGCGGTCGCGGACGCGGAGGAGGCCATCCAGCGCGTGCTCTCGGAGGGCATCAGCCTGCCGCTCGCGCCGCGCCCGTCGCGTCTGCGGAAGTTGCAGCACACCCTGGTGGTGAAGAACCACCTGGAGGCCGTGAGCGTAGGCAGCGAGCCCGTGCGCCACCTGGTCATCTATCCGCTGGGCACCGTCCTCACGGAAGCGTCCGACGCCGCGCCGGAATACGTGGACGCGCCGGAACCGGATGACGACCTGGAGGACGACGACCCGTCGGCCGTGGACGATGGACCGGCGGATGACGAGGACGCGGGCCTGGAGGCAGCGTCCCCGGATGAAGGCGCCTCGTAGACCTGGGGACCTGAGCGGAGCCCCCCGCTGGCGGCGACCCGAAAAAACCTGTCCGACTGTCGGACAGGTTTTGGACCAGTGCCGGGCGGGAGGTGAACCGCGCGAACTTGTCCGACTGTCGGACAGGTTTGGACCGGGCGGGCCCGGACAGGGCCGCCCCTGGGTGCGCAGCGGGCTGCACACGGGGCCTGGGGTCATGGGAGCCCCTTCCCCTGTGAGTTCGCGGGGTTGAGGGGGGCATGACGGTTGCTGAAGGCTCGGGGTACGGTCCCTCGCGATGGCGCGGGGGGAGCCGCACCGTCTTTCCGGAGACCTTCATGCGCCGCATTGCCTTCGCCGCCCTCGCCGCCCTCGCCACCACCGCCTGTGGGGACAACCTGCCCACGCAGGAGGAGATAGACGACGCGAAGGCCCGCGTGGAGCGCCTCGCGGCCTCCACGCACCAGGTGCGCGGCGCGTTCGAGATGCTGGGCCTGATGCCCGTGTACACGTGCGGCGAGCCCCGGAGCTCGTTCCTCACCCAGGCCGTGAAGGGGCTGAGCGCCTCGGTGACCTGCGCGACCTTCCGGGTGCAGGCCGTGGACGACGTCACCGACTCCGTCGTCGTGTCCTTCCCGTCCAACGGCTGTGACGTGCACGGCCTGCGCTTCACCGGAAGCGCGGTGCTGGAGTACCGCGGCGGCCAGGACCTGATGGAGATGAAGGCGGACCTGCGCGAGCTGGCCGTGGATGGCCAGACGCTCCAGGCGAAGGTGGGCTACGGCACGTGCTCGGACGAGACGCGTCTGTTCGCGGAGGTCGAAGGCCAGGTGCCCGGCCGCGAGGGCCACGGCTTCCACATCAACAGCACCGTGGGGAAGCGCGACGGGCTGCCCATCATCGGCGGCTCGTCGCTGGTGTTCGACGGTCCGGGCGAGCTGACGGGTCCGAACGGCACGGACCGCATCACGCTCACGTCGCTCGAATATGAAGTGGGCAACTACCTTCCCAAGGAAGGCACGGCCCTGGTGGAGACCGCGAGCGGACACCGCCTGAGCTTCGCGTTCCAGCCGGTGCTGTGGCGCGTGGGCAAGGTGGAGGTCACCGTGGACGAGAAGGACCCGGTGACCGTGCCCGTCGTGCGCTGAGGCCTACTCCTGGAACGACCGGGTTTGCCGGGCGATGGCGCCCGGCAAACCCCGCACTCGCAGCCGGCTGCCCGTCTCGTCGTAGGCCTGGGACACCACGGTGGTGTGCTCGTACACCTCGCCGATGCGAGCCTGTTCTCTAGCATTCGGGCAACCGGCCAGCCTTGTAGGCAATACGGCCCAAGCTCTAGAGACTTGGGAACGCGCTCGTTCAAACCAATTGTTCATCGACCGCGCCTCCTCATCCATGAGCGCTATTCCCCAGCCACGCTCTGGCGCCCCAAGTCATCCTCAAGAGGGGGGGGGTGGTTATCCACCCAGCAGATGAAGTCCCAGAGGCTTGCCTATACTCCTCGCCAGGAGGGACGCATCAGCATGCTAACGAAGGTCAGTATTCGAAATTTTCGCCTACTACGCAATGTCGAAATGCTCTTCGACGAGCAATCCACACTCATCATCGGACGAAACAACAGCGGAAAAACATCTCTCGCAGAACTCTTTCGCCGCCTTGTAGAGGATGGAATTCCCGCCTTCACCTTGCAAGACTTCTCATTAGACACTCACGAGGAGTTCTGGAATGCATATCTCCTCAGCACACAAGGCCAGCTAGACAAGGCCCGAGACACCCTTCCCTCGATTAAAGTCACACTCACATTAAGCTACGATCAAGAAACACTCGATCTTGGACACCTAGCAGACTTCATCGTTGACCTTAATCCTGAATGCTCAGAGGTCCAGATTGAGATCACCTACGCACTTATCCCGGAAAAGGCGAAGCCGTTCTTCGAAACGCCAGCAACAACTCATGAGCAACCACCTCCAGACAAAGCGCTTTTTTTCCGAACCCTCAAGGAGCGACTGCCTCACCACTTCAGGTGCACGCTCGCATCGGTCGACCCTAACGACGCAACGAACCGCAAGCACATAGAGTGGTCAAAACTACGCCTACTAGTTCAAGGCAATTTCATCAGCGCCCAGCGCGGCCTGGACGACATAACGCACAAAGAAAACGACACTCTAGGGAAAATATTAAACTCCCTCTTCAACACCGCAGAATCGGAATCAGCTCACCAGGACGATCGAAAAACAACACACGATCTGCGAGCAGCCGTCAGCGACATCCAAGCCAAGCTCGACACCGGCTTCAACGAAAAACTCAAGAACCTACTCCCAGCAATCAACATGTTTGGGTACCCTGGACTAGCAGACCCCAACATTCTCACCGAAACCCTACTAGACGTCGGTCTGCTTTTAAGAAACAACACAAAAATACGATATTCAGGCAACAACGGAGTGCATCTACCGGAATCATACAATGGCCTAGGCACAAGAAACTTAATCTACATCCTCCTAAAGCTTCTTGAGGCATTCAAGACATTCGAGGCCAAACCAACAACACCAAGCGCACACGTCATATTCATTGAAGAGCCAGAAGCGCATTTGCATCCACAAATGCAGGAAGTTTTCATCAAGCAACTTGCACTCCTGTCGGAAATGTTCACCAAGAAGTCCAATCTCACAGGCAAGTGGCCAGTCCAATTCGTGGTGTCAACACACTCCTCCCACATCACAAACAAGGTTTCTTTTGAGGCAATGCGCTACTTCCTCCCTGCCTCGGGGATTCCCGGCGCGCCAGCCACTACGACAAAAATCAAAGACCTAAAGAAGGGCCTTAAAGAAATTCCAACCAAAGATCAGGAATTCCTTCACCAATACCTAACCTTGACTCGATGCGATCTTTTGTTTGCCGACAAGGCCGTGCTCATTGAAGGGACGGCTGAACGGCTCATGATGCCCCGCATCATTGAGAAGCTCGATGCTCAGCTAGCCGCTAGTCAAGGCCTCGGCCGCCAATACGTATCGATCGTAGAGGTTGGCGGGGCCTACGCACATAAGTTCTTGGGACTGCTTGACTTCCTGGAACTCAAGACATTGATCATAACAGACTTGGACTCCGTGTCGGCATCACGAAGCATCTGTCCAGTCTCACAAGGGACGCTAACCAGTAACGCATGCATTAATCACTGGTTCGACAAGAGCTACTCCCCTGCCGAACTCATCCTCAAAACCGCCGAAGAGAAAACCAAAGGGCTTGTGCGATTGGCCTATCAAGTGCCCGAGCAGCCCTCTGGGCCCTGCGGCCGGAGCTTCGAAGACGCATTCATCCTTGCAAATCTCGCCATCTTTCCTGGCTGCCAAAACGATGAATCGCACGCGATGGACGAGGCAAGGCAAAAGAAGAAATCAACCTTTGCGCTCACATACGCCATCCATGAAACCAACTGGCACATCCCCCGATACATAGCAGAGGGGCTCAATTGGCTTGCCGCTAGCTCGACTCCAGTACATCCATCGGCAAAAATTCAGGTGGCAGCATGACTGTTACCACGCCAATTGACCCCGCTGCGGCAGCTGCCAACGAAGCTATTTCCAAGATTCGCGACTGCATAGATCTCGGTAAGAGCTTTTGCCTTGAGGCCGGCGCCGGTTCGGGAAAAACACACTCGCTCGTCAGCGCCTTGACCCACATAGTCGAAAAACGTGGAAGAGAGCTCGTAAGAAAGCATCAACAGGTCGCATGCATCAGCTACACCAACGCGGCCAGCAAAATTATTTCCGCAAGAACTGATGAACACCCCGCCGTCTTTGCATCGACCATTCACTCCTTCTGTTGGTCGCTAATCAAGGACTATCAGCCATACTTGCGCGCTGAACTATCAAACGCTCCCAATTGGACTGAACGGCTCACCACCATTGGCGGAATCGGGAACAGAAGCGTCGAATACAATCTCGGTCATCCCGTCGCCAACAAGGAGGAAGCCAGCGTTTCCCTTGGCCATGGGGACGTCCTCAAGCTCGCGACAAAGTTACTAGGCAACAGCAAGTTCAGAAGACTGCTCGCATCGAAACATCCCATAATCTTCATCGACGAGTATCAAGACACCGACATAGACTTCATTGAAGCAATCAAGACTCACATCCTTGAGAAATCCAGCGGCCTTGTTTTTGGATTCTTTGGAGATCCGTGGCAGAGAATTTACGGGCGCTCTTGCGGAGCCTTCGATTCCTCGAAAATTGTCTCCATTCAACAAGGGGCAAACTTCAGATCACGTCCCAAAATTGTCGAGACACTAAATCGAATTCGTCCGAGCCTGCCGCAGTCCGTCCGTCCTCACGAAGAACGTGGTTCAGTCAGTGCTTATCATACCAACGACTGGGCTGGAGAACGCCAAACCGGCGCTCAATGGAAAGGTGACTTACCACCAAACATCGCTCGCGATCACATCAGAGCAATGCGTTCCAATCTTGAGGCGCAGGGGTGGGATTTTTCCCCCAAACGGACAAAAATCCTAATGCTGACGCACAACGTCCTAGCTCAAGAGCAGGGCTACAGCGGAATAGCGCAAGTATTCAAAGGGCGGAATGACGACTATGCCAGCAAGGAGGACGATCACATCAAATTCCTCGTAGAGGTGATCGAACCAGCATGCCGCGCCTATGAGAAGAAACAATATGGCGACATGTTTTCTGCACTTGAGTCAACCATGCCAACCGTGCGCTCTCCTTCTGACAAGCAATCATGGACGAAGGATATGGATATGCTGATAGCACTTCGAACAACCGCAACCATTGGTGCGGTACTAGACCATATAGCCGCAACAAAACGTCCACCATTGCCTGATGTTCTTGAAGGGAAAGAGCGAGAGTTCAAGAATACTCAAGTGGCGGACGATGAAGCCACCTCGTGGATGACCAGGCTTCGAGCTCTCCGACAAGTGCCTTACCGAGAGATAGTCGCTCTGGCGAACTTCCTCGATGCATCAACCCTCTACTCGACAAAACATGGGGTCAAAGGGGATGAATTCGAGAATGTACTAGTCGTCGTCGGTCGAGGATGGAATCTTTATGACTTCAATGAACTACTAGAACTCTCCTCCTCGCCAAACTCTATAAACCCTAAGCGAGCAGACGCCTACGAACGAAATCGTAATCTGCTTTATGTAGCTCTCTCGCGCGCCAAGGTACGCCTTGCCGTTCTCTTCACACAGAAGTTGTCAAACCAAGCAACGGAAACATTGTCGTCTTGGTTTGGGGGAGAAAATGTTTATTCACTCAAACTCCAGGGCACCTAAGATAGCAACATCCCGCAGTTCTATTCACTACAGCTGCATCTTACGATGCTGTCTCCGCAGTACTGCTTGACGTTACTCCTGGAACGACCGGGTGAGCCGGGCGATGGCGCCCGGCAAACCCCGCACGCGCAGCCGGCTGCCCGTCTCGTCGTAGGCCTGGGACACCACGGTGGTGTGCTCGTACACCTCGCCGATGCGGGCCTGCCGCGCGTAGGGAATCACCAGGTCCGCCTCCACCATGGAGGCCTCGAAGAAGGCGATGATCTCCCGGCGCAGCCCGGCCACGTCATCTGGCCGGTGCGCGGACACGAGGAGCGCTTCGGGGTGCTGGGCCCGGAGCGCTTCCTGGGCCGCCGCGTCCAGCCGGTCCACCTTGTTGAACACCAGCTTGCCCGGCACCACGTCCGCGCCAATCTCCCGGAGCACCGTGCGGGTGACCTCCAGCTGCGCGGCCCAGGTGGGGTCGGACGCGTCCACCACGTAGAGCAGGAGCGACGCCTCCAGCGCCTCGTCCAGCGTGGAGCGGAAGGACGCCACCAGGTCGTGCGGCAGCTTCTGGATGAAGCCCACCGTATCTGAGACGAGGATGCGCGGCCGGGTCTCCGGCTGCATCGCGCGCACCGTCGTGTCGAGCGTGGCGAAGAGCTGATCCGCCACCAGCACCGTGCTGCCCGTCAGCGCCCGCATCAGCGATGACTTGCCCGCGTTCGTGTAGCCCACCAGTGCCACGCGCAGTTGGTCGCGGCGCGCGTAGCGGCGCTGGTCCTGGTCCTTCTGGATGGCGGCCAGGCCCTCGCGCAGCTCGGCCAGCCGGTCGCGAATCTTGCGGCGGTCCAGTTCGATCGCGGAGTCACCGGAGCCTCGGCCCTGCTGGCGCTCGCGGCCGCCCGGGGCTTCGCGCAGACGCGGGGCCAGGTAGTTGAGCCGGGCGATCTCCACCTGCATGCGCGCCTCGTGGCTCCTGGCGTGCCGGTGGAAGATGTCCACGATGACGCCCGCGCGGTCCAGCACCTGCACGCCCGTGGCGCGCTCCAGGTTGCGCAGCTGGCTGGGGGACAGCTCGTGGTCCACGACCACCACGGTGGGCCTGGGGCCCGGCTCGATGGCGGTGGCCTCCGCGTCCGCGTCTGACTCCGGATCCGCGTCCGTGTCCGGGAAGGCGTCGTCGTCCTCGTCGGGCGGCTCGGATCCGGATCCGTCCAGGTCCGCGTCGCCGGGAGCGACCGGGGCGTCCGGGCCCTCGGGCTCCGCGTCGGCTTCAGCCTCCCACTTCTCGCGTGCCTTCGATGTCTTGCCCTGCGCGCCGGACGGGATGACGCCCGAGCCGCCGGTGAGCGCGGACAGCTCCTTGAGCTTGCCGGAGCCAAGCACCGTGCCGGTGGCCAGCCGCTGCCGGCGCTGGGACACGGTCGCCACCGCGTCGAAGCCCAGCGTGTGCACCAGCCGCTTCAGCTCCGCCAGGTCCGCGGCATGCGCCTCGTCCGTGACACCGGGAAGCTGGACGCCGACGAGGACGGCGCGCGGGCGCTCGGGAAGGGTTTTCGCCATGCATGGGCTCGTAACACGCCGGGCCCCGGGATGAGCGGGCGGGTGGGCCATTTCGAGGGCCCTGCTCGGCCCCCAGGGGGGCGGCGGTGGATATCCGGTGTTCGACGCTCGCGGAGGGAAGGACCGGTGGATGGCTTCGTGCGACGGTATGCCTGAGCGCACCCGCTTTGATACGCACCGAGCCCCCATGACGCCCCTGCGTGGTGATGTCGCCGTCCTGATGGAGAACGCCCCTCCGAAGCGCCAGGCGCTGGCGGAGGCCGCGTTCGTGTTCTTCGCGGTGCTGGGCCCGTCGTCGGTGGCCCGGCTGGGCCGGGGGGCCGCCGTGGCGGTGGAGCTGGCGCTGCTGGCGTGGGGGCTGATGCTCCTGCGGCCCTGGGAGTCCTCTCGCCGAGGGGCGTGGTGGGGCGTGCTGGGCCTGGTGGTGGCGCTGGGCGGCGCGGGCGCGGGCGCGTGGGTGGCGTCGGACGCGGAGATGACGAAGGGCTTCTCGCTGTCCATGGCCCCGCTGGTCATCCGGGCGCTGGGCATGTGCCTGCTGGTGGCGGTGCTGCTGTGGCGTGACGGTCAGGGCCCCGCGCAGGTGGGGCTGGTGCGCGAGGGCTGGGCGCGCGAGCTGCTGCTGGGCGGGGTGGTGCTGGTGGGCACGTACGTGGTGCACCTGGCGGCGTCGGTGCCGCTGGCGGCGGTCGCGGTGGCGTTGAAGCTGGCGGGCGAGGAGCTGGCGGCGCGCAAGGGCGTGGCGGCGGCGCTGCTGGACACGGGGCTGGGCATCCCGGCGTTCGCGGCCATCATGGTGGTGGTGACGGGCTTCGAGGAGTTCGTCTTCCGAGGCTTCCTGGTGCCCCGGCTGAAGGTGGTGCTGGGAGGCTGGGTGCCGGCCATCCTGGGCGCCGCGGTGCTCTTCTCCGTGGGGCACTTCTACGAGGGCACGCTCGCGGTCTTCCAGACGTTCGTGATGGGCGCCTGGTTCGGCTTCGTCCTCTGGTACCGGGGACGGCTGCTGCCGCTCATCGTGGCCCACGCGGCCTTCAACACCATCAGCTTCGCGCTGATGCTGTGGCTGTCGCGCTCGGGCTTCCTGGAGAAGCTGCCGCCCCTCTGATGCGAGGAGCGGCGCATGTGCAATAGATTGGTTTTAGCGGCGACTTAGAAGCAATCTATTGCTTCTAGCTAGGCCAGTGCTCCGAGCATCAGCTCGGACGCCAGCTCCCTGACGAGCCCACAGGCCACTTCCGCGGTGGGCAGCCCGGAGTGGCGGGCCACTTCGTCCGGCAGGTGGCTGGAGGCCGCGTCCCGCTCCAGCTCGCGCCAGGCTTCGCGGCGGGCCGCTTCCACGCGTTCGCGGGCGGCCGGGGACAGCTGCTCCAGCGCCCATGCGTCGATGGCCCAGGACAGCTCCGCGTGCCTCAGCTCGTCTGGGGCGATGGTGCCCAGGGACTCGCGCACCTGCGCATCCTCCGCGCTCCGGGCCTGCCAGCCCGCCAGCAGCGCGCCGAAGGTCTCCCGCACACAGCCCTCCACCGCGTTCTCGATGGCGAGTGCCTCCAGTGAACGGGCCTGGAATGGCGCCACCTTCAACTCCGGCATCGGTGCTCCGTGACGGCGGGCCAGGAATTCCATCGCGTTCGCGTGACGGGCCTCGTCCTTCGCGGAACGCCTCGCGGCGCGCACCAGGTGCTCCGGCGCGCCGTGCACGGCCAGTTCTTCCGCGAGCCTTTCGAAGGCCGGCACGGACGCGGCCTCCAGGTGCGCCATCTTCGCGAAGAGCGCTCCCAGCGTGGGCGTCCCCTGCGCCACCGCGCCGTCACTGCACAGCCCTTCCGGCCTCCGCCCCTCGCAGGCGAACTGCGCCTCGCAGCTCACCGACTCGACGAAGCTGCCGTCAGCCCTTTCCTCCATGACGCGGGAGCAAGGCGTCTTGGCCCCAACCGCATCGCATAGCGCCTCGCAGGAGGTGTCCTGCGTGGGGACGCTTCCGTCACGCAGGGTGGCGGGTATTGGGAAGGTCTGCTGCTCCCAGTTCTCATCCGGATCACATCCCCACGTCGAGGAACACCCCACCCCCAACGTGGCGACGGGCGCGAGCAACCACAGACGCTTGAACATGGGACGCAGCTTGCTGCGGGACATGCGGACTCCTGCTTCCACCACGAACCCGCCGGCCCCCGGGCAACCTCAGCCTACACGAACCTTCGTCAGGCCTGGGGCGCCTGTGTCTGCGCGGAGCGGCGCCGCAGCCAGTTGCGCAGGAAGGCCTTCACCTCCGGGTGCTGCGACTGACGGAAGTGGTCCGGCGGGCCGTACTCCACCACCCGGCCCTCGTGCATCAGCGCCAGGTTGTCCGCCATGCCGAAGGCGGAGGCCACGTCCGGCGTAATCACCAGCGACGTGGCGCCCAGTTGCTGCTTGCCCGTGGTGATGATCTCATTCACCGCCGCCGTGGTGAGCGGATCCAGGCCCGCCGTGGGGTCGTCGTAGAGGAGAATCTTTGGCTGGAGGATGGTCGCGCGCGCGAAGCCCACGCGCTTCTGCATGCCTCCGGACAGCTCTCCCGGGAAGCGCGTGGCCGCGTGCGACAGGCCCACCTTCCCCAGCGTCTCGTTCACCGTCTTCGTGATGTCCGGCTCGGACATCTTCGTGCGCTCTCGCAGCGGGAACGCCACGTTGTCGAAGACGTTCAGCGAGTCGAACAGCGCGTTCGCCTGGAAGAGGATGCCCAGCTTGCGGCGCATCTGGTTGAGCTCGGGCTCGTTCATCTTCGCCACCTCCGCGCCCTCCACCAACACCACGCCCCGGTCCGGCCGCATCAGGCCCATGATGTGCTTCATCAGCACCGTCTTGCCGGAACCCGACACGCCCATCAGCACGCAGGTCGTGCCCTCCGGCACCACCAGGTCCACGCCCCGCAGCGCCGCCTGCCCGCCAAACGACTTGTGCAGGTCCCGCACCTCCAGGGTCAGCTTCGGCGCCGGCTCACGGCTCGCGTCACTCATCGCCCCGGAACCCTACCGCGCACGCCCCGCCGGCTGCTCCGGATTCACGCCGCCGCCTGCCCGCTCCCTCCGCTTCAGGCGCGCACGGCGCATCCCGAAGCCCAGCAGCCCCAGCAGCCCCAGCGCCATGGCGCCCGCCCCCACCGCCAGCCCCAGGCCGTACGGTGCGTCCCCAGCCGCGGGCCGCACCGGCACCAGCGCCGCGTCCCCCATCACCCCCAGCCCGGCCCACATGGCCGCGGGCTCTCCGTCCTCCCAGGCCTCGCGCTGGGCCTCGCGCAGCGCCGACGCCGCGCCCTTCCCCTCTGACAAGTGCCGGTAGTAGCGCTCCAGGAGCTCCGCGGCCTCGGCGTCGCGCATGGGCCACAGGCTGGCCACCACGGCTCGCGCTCCCGACTCGAAGAAGGCCCGCGCGAGGCTCAGCACGCCTTCGCCCGCGAGCTGCGCGCCAGAGGCTCCCCGGCAGCTGGAGAGCACCACCAGCGCGTCCCGCAGCCGCAGCTCCGCGATCTCCCGGGGCTGGAGCAGGCCGTCCTCTCCCGCCGCGCCCGGGGCCAGCACCAGGGCGGAGCGCTCGGGGGACTCGACGTCCACGACCGCGTGGGCGGCCATGTGGAGGATGCGCACCGCGTCCCAGCGGGACGCCTTGAGGGCCTGCTCGGACGCTTCCGCGCCCATGAGCAGCCGGGGCTTCACGGCCGTGTCCTCCAGGGCCTCGCTCACCGTGCGGCCCTCGCGTCGCGCCTCCGGAAGCGCGCCCAGGCTCGCGGTCTCCAGGAACATGCCGCCCCTCACGCTGGCCACCGCCGTGCCCTGAAGGGCTTCACCCCGGTCGGGATCCGCCAGGACCAGGGCCTCGCCCTCGGGAGGCCGTGCGGGCTGCGCGCGCCAGTGGTGGAGCAGGCTCGCGGAGGGCACCCGCGCCAGTTCATACCGGGCCATCAGCGGCGGTCCATCCGCGTGCTCCCGCAGCGCGGCGAAGGGCAGGTCGTGCAGCGGTCCATCCGGCACGAGCAACAGGCGCGACACCTTCGATGGCAACTCGCGCAAGGCAGGGGCGAGGAGCTGCGCGTACAGCGCCGCGGCGGCGGCTGCCTCCGAACCATCGCGGCGCTCGATGAGTCCCGACAGGAGCGCCACCATGGGGCGCAGCCGTGCACGCTCCGGGATGCGGTACGCGCGTGTGCCCTCGCGTGTCACCGCCAGCACCCACGCGCCTCCCGCCGGCTCGCCCTGGCGGTCGTGGTCCGCGCCCGCGAGGAAGACGAGCAGGGCCTCCTCTTCGCCCAGGCGCTGCTCGGTCGCGGCGAGCGATGCGAATGGCAGCTCCGCGTGCCAGACCGCGGGACGCGGCGCCTGCTCCCGGCGTGGCTCGGTCGCGGCGAGCGTTTCAGCTGGAAGCTCCATGTGCCGGGTCGCGGGCCGCAGCTCGCGCTCGCGGCGCTCCAGCTCCTGGAGTTCTCCCAGCAGCCGGGCGCGCTCGGACGCGGACAGCGCCGGGTCCAGCAGACGCCGCTGGGTGGCGGACAGGCCGCGCAGCACGCCGTCCCGTGCCTTGCGCTGCTCCGGTGTCTCCTCTTGCGTGGGGAGCGCGCGGGAGGCCACCAGGGTCTCGAACAATGTCCTCGCTCGCAGGCGCTCGCTCACCGCGAAGGCGCGCTCCAGAGCCTCGCGGGGTGGCAGGGCCGAGTCCTCTCCAGCCTCCAGTGTGAGGCCCGCGAGCCGGTGGTAGTCGCTGGCCCAGTTGGAGAAGAGTTCGGCCTGGCTGGTGGCATCCCGCTGCCACCGGCGCAGCACCTCCACCGCGTCGAGCGCGCGCTCCGCCTCCCCCAGCGCCTCCGGCAGCGGGCGCGTGCGGAAGGCCACCATCGACCGCGCCCGCCACGCGGAGGCGAGGTAGAGCGGGTTGTCGTGCTCGGCGGCCAGCGCCAGGGCCTCGTCCACGTCGCGCCACGCGGCGGACGCATCCATCGCCGCGCGGCGCTCGGCGCGCGTCCACAGACAGGAGATGCGCCGCTCGGGCAGGCCCGTCTCCCGGGCGATGTCGAGGCAGCGGCCCAGGGCGCCCTCCGCTTCACTCCGCTCCCCAGGCTCGTCCCCCAGCAGCTGCGCCACGAGTCGCAGCGACATCACCTCGAAGACCTTGCTGCCCGCGCGCCGGGACGCCGCGAGCGCCTCCCTCGCGAGCCGCAGCAGCTCCGGCCGCCCTCCCGGCTCGGGACGATCCTCCTGCCTCCGCCAGGCGAGGCTCGCGAGCGCGAAGCGCACGCGCGCCTCCGTGCCCGCGTCCTTCGTGCGCTCCGCCAGCTCCGCGAGCCGTGCATACAGGTCCTGCGCCTCGTCGAAGCGGCCCAGGTTCATGCTCACCGTGGCCAGCGGGCTGAGCAGCTGCTTCTTCATGCCGTCCGTGCCATCCGGGAAGGTGAGCACCTCCGCGCGCTTGAGCAGGCGGTAGGCGCGTCCCAGGTCCTGTCCCAGGTCGGAGAGCTCGGCCGCCTCCAGGATGAGGGCGCGCACCTCCAGCCGGGGGTCCCCGGAGGCCCGGGCCACCTCGCCCACCCGCAGGACCCACTGGTGCGCCTCCTCCGTCTGGCCGCGAATCCCCAGCACGCTGCGCAGGTTGATGCCGGCCATCACCTCGCCCTCCGCGTCCCCCAACCTCCGGAAGGCGAGCGCCGCGCGGCGGTACGACGCCTCCGCCAGCGCGGGCTCGGACATCAGTTCCATGTGGCCGAGCACCAGCGTGAGCCACGGGCGGTCCGGGTGGCGCGCGATGAGCCCCTGGAGCCTGCGCCGGGCCTCGTCGCGCCCTGCGAGCCCCTGGGCGCTCCGGTAGAAGCACATCGCCGCGTCGGAGTCCTCCGGGCGGGCGACGAAGGCCTCCTCGCACTTCGCGAGCGCGGAGGGCTCCGCGGAGGCGGCGACCCGCGCGGGGACGCACAGGGCCAGCCCCACCGCCAGGGTGAAGCCGCCCCGCCGCCTCATGCGCTGTCGCCGCCTTCCGGTCACCTCATTGCTCCGCGTCCGTCTTGCATCCTGTCATGACCGTAACGGGCTCCGGCATCCCCGTGTCGGGGTCGATGGCGTTGAAGATCATCTTGCACCAGGTGCTCTGGGGATCCGGCGGCTCCTCGCCTCCCTCCCGCTCGATGGCCAGGACGCCAGCGGCCGGCTTCTGCGTGCCCGGCGGCAGGATGACCTGCGCGCGGAGCGGGCCCGACGAGGGAGCCCGGGCACGCACCCGCAGCGGGGAGCCCGTGCTCACGTACCCCGTGACGGTCGCGAGCACGACATCGTGCTCATCCAGGATGTTCAAGGTCATGGGCACCGGGCTCGGCGCGCGCAGGGTGCCCGCCTCCACCACGGAGGCCACCACCGTGTCATACGCGGCGCCCGTCAGCGGCTCCGTGGTCATGGTCAGCGTGTACGTAGGCGCGGCCTGCGCCGCGACCACGACGCCCCACAGCAGCGCCATCGTCGTCAGCGCGCGCACCCATCCCCTGCCAGCATTGATTGCTTTCATTGCATCCCCCTCTGTTTGTCATTGAGCCACCGGCCTGGCCCAACGTGGTGCGGCACTCACCGCAACCGGTTCACGAAAGTACTGCCGCGCTGGACGCTTCCATCCGGAAGCCGCGCTTCCACCTGCCACAGGACGCGCGCTCCGGAGGGCAGCTCCGCGAGCACGTCCGCCGGCACCGTGTATTCGCGCGACCCCAGCCGCTCCGCGCGATGGAACACCTTCAAATCCTCCGACGACACCTGCACGTTCCAGGACACCGCCTGGGGCACTCCGCTCCAGCGGAGCACGAACTGCTCGCGGGGCAGCGCGGTGGCTTCCGGCACGCTGGAGGTAATGGCCTCCGCCGTGCCACCGCGGATCCGCGTCGGATCCACCTGCGCCTGCTGCTGCCGCACCACCACGACCGCGCCCACCAGGACCACCACCGTCGCCGCCATCGCGGCCATCGCCTGCCGCCCCTGCCAGAAGCGCCGGGCGGTCAGGGACACCACCTTCGCGGGAGTCTCCACGCCTGTCGCGGGCACCTCCGCCTTCCCATCCGCCGGAGCCCCCCGCTCCGCCTCCGCCGCTGCCTGCGACAGCGCCTTCGCCAACCGCCAGGCTTGCGCCCACGCGGGATCCGCCGCGACGCGCTCGATGACCGCCCGGCGCTCCTCCACCGGCAACTCCTGCCTCACCGCGCGCCAGACGAGGTCCGCATCCACCGGCTCCCCTGCCGCGTCATCCTCGCGCAGCGCCGTGCGCAGCCGCTCCACGCCCGCGGCATCCAGCGTGTCATCCTCGGGACGGCGGTCGCTCACGGCTGGACTCCCTTCGAGGAGAGACAGGCACGCAGCGCGCTCAGCCCCCGGTAGATGAGGTTCTCCGTCCGCTTGGCCTCCCACCCCAGCAGCTCCGCGGCCTCCGGGACGGTGTGCCCTTGCAGGTGCAGCGTCACGGCGAGGCGGCGGTCCTGCACCAGCCCTTGAAGACAGTCACGCACGGCCCGGGCAATCTGCGCGGCCCCCGCCGCTCGCTCCGGGTCTCCTGGCGCCACCGGTTGGGCGGGCCCCTGCTCCACCTCCTCCAGCGCCACCTCCTTGCGCGCCCCCATCCGGCGAAGCTCGTCGATGAGCGTCGTGTACGCCACCCGGTACAGGTACGCGGGGGTCAGCTCCGCCTGGCCCCGGGTGCGCCCGCGCAGCTCCACCACCTTCATCATCGCGACCTGCAACAGGTCCTCCCGCCGGTCCGCGAGCGACGCGGGACAGACGCTCGCGAGCGCCCGGGCAAGGTCACGCCGCAGCGTCTCCAACCCGGCGTCCGGGGATGCTCCCGCCCATGGGCCGTGCCGCAACTCCAAGATGCCTCCCCTGTGAAAACGGGCGCCGAGCGTCGTTCGAACGCATCATCGGCGGCCAGGAGAAGCCGGGCAATCCGGGAAAATTCCCCGGAGCATCCCCGGAGCTTTGGGCTCCGGGGACGACCCCCGCGCTACCGGAAGTTCGCTTCCCAGGCAATCAGCCGCAGGTCCCCGCCGCCCGTGCCCGTCGTCAGGCGCACGGCGGTGATGACGAAGCGGGTGCCCACGGCGGTGGGGGTGGCGGCCAGGCCGGACACGATGGCGCCCGCGCGCTCCTTGCCGGAGCGGTGCACCTTGCCCTCCAGGTCCACGTCCCAGGTGTAGACGCGCAGGTTGCCCGTGGTGTCACGCACCGGGGTCACCAGGTGCTGGGCCCCCACGCGCGCCGAGCCCACCTCCAGGATGGCCTCACCGTCCTCGTGGTCCCGGCGCACGAACTGTCCGGCCGCCGAGACGTCGAAGGAGATGTTGCGCAGCACGCCGTTGGTGAGGCGCACGCTGGCCACCACCATGTCGCGCACGCTGTTGCCAATGGTGACGGTGCTGATGGACACGTCCGTCACCGCGCCCGCCAGGTGGGTGCCCCGCTGGATGAGCGTCTTCTGCGGGGTGATTTCCCACGCCGTCAGGCTCAGGTTGCCCGAGGGCGTGCGCACCGCGGTGACGACGCCGGTGAAGCGGCCCACGTCCCCGTCCACGCGGCCGTTGAGGATGGGCGTCAGCGCCACCTTCGTCGCCTCCTCGCCGAAGCCGTTGCCCATGCGGGTCACCGTGTCATTCGTCGCGGACGTCTCCCAGGTGCTGACCTTCAGGTGGCCCGTGGAGTCGCGGATGGCGCTCACCACGCCCAGTCCCGACGGCAGGGCCGCGAGGTTGATTTCCGTCGCGTTCGCGTCGCCGCCGGCCTCGCCCATGCGCTCGAAGGCGCCGTTCGAGGCGACCCGCCAGGCGATGAGCTTGAGGTTCCCGCTCCCGTCCCGCAGCGCCGTCACCACGTCGCGCGTGCTGCTGCTGCCAGGGTGGGCCATGGCGATGGAGGTCGCCGCGCCCGCGGAGGCGTCATGCAGCTTCGTGAACTCGCCATCCGGCGCCAGCTGCCACGAGTTCATCGCCAGCCGCCCCGTCACGTCCCGCGTGGCCGTCACCACCATGCTGCCCGAGGCCGCCATGGCCACCTCCAGCGCCGGGTCCCCGGTGATGTCGCCCCGGCGCAGCAGCGGATCCGGGTGGATGGCGGAGGGGAACAGGTTCAGCGCCTCGTTCTGCATCGGGGCGAAGCCAATGGACGAGTTGTGGTCCGCATTCCCGCTCTTCCGCCACGCATGGGAGAAGGGCAGCGGCAGGGACGTGCCCACCGTCGTCTCGCTCGTCATGGGCTGCAGGTGCACGTGCAGGTGGGGATGCGCGGAAGCGCCGGAGCTGCCCACGCGGCCCAGGAACTGCCCGCGCTTGATGCGCACGCGCTGCGCCGCGGGGACGATGACCTCCCGGGGCAGGTCCCCCACGCGGTCCTCCGCGTCATCCACATAGGTGTCGTTGAAGGGACAGATCTCCTGCGGGACGCTCCCGGGCTGCAGGTGCGCGTAGAGGATGATCTTCCCATCGTCCGTGCGGACGTTCACGTGGTTGCCCGAGCGCGGGATGCGCAGCGGGTTGGAGGTGCGGCCCGGATGGGGCACGGAGTCGTTGCCGTGCACCGCCGGCTTGAGGCCCTCCGGGGCGTTGCGCCAGCAGGTGAGCACCTCGCCATCCGCGATGGCGGTGACGGGCAGCCCGTAGATGACCCAGTCGGAGTTCTTCGGGTCGGCCTCGTAGTCCGCGAAGGGAATCTTCACGCGGGTGAAGCGCTTCTCGTCGTCGTCGAAGCGCACGGCTTCCAGGTCCCGGTTGTGCGTGCCGTCGTGGTCGGTGCGGATCCACCAGTGGCTGCCCTCGGGAAGGTCCGCGCTGTTGCCGGGAAAGGCATACGTCTGCGCGGACGCGCCGAAGCCCAGGGTGGTGAAGGCCACGGCGGTGAGCCGGGCCACGGAACGAAGGCGTGGGGACGGTGACATGGGGTTGCTCCTGATGGGTGGCGTCCGGCGGCCGTGATGGCCCACCGGTTTCGCGCCTGCCCCCACCCAACGGAAATGCCCCTTTTTTCCCCTCACCCCTCGCGCACGATTCCTCCGGCCTCAGTGCGGCGCCGGCCCCAGCCCGGCCGGCTCCACGTGCCCTTCCGCCTGCCCGGGCCGCGCGTGCATCAGCACGTCGATGCGCAGCTTGAGCCAGTCCATCCCGCGAGGCCCTTCGTAGTCATGCGCGGAGAAGTAGGTCGTCACCGTTCCCGCGCGCAGCATGAAGCGCGCCTCACGCCGCTGGTACGTCACGCGGAAGCCCTTCACCCGGCCCACCTCCACCAGGTCCCGCGTCATCGCCTTCGCCTGCCGCTCCGCTTCTTCCGCCCAATCCGAAGACATGGTCCTGCCCTCCCTGAAATCGCGTTCGCGCTACCCGACCACCACCGGCAGCGACAGCGCGAAGCTCGTACCGGTCCGGGCCGTGGAGACCACCTCCAGGGTGCCGCCATGCGCCTCCGCGATGCGCCGCGCGAGGTACAGGCCGATGCCCAACCCCTTGGAGCCCGGTCCCCGCGAGAAGCGCTCGAAGAGCGTGGACTGCTGTTCGGTCGGAATGCCCGTCCCCTGGTCGTTCACCGTCACGCGCACCCACGGCCCTTCTGGACGCGCCTGCGCTTGCAGGTGGATGTCCACGGGCTGCCCCGGCGGCGAGTGCTTGAGCGCGTTCGCCACCACGTTCTCCAGCACCTGCCGCACGCGGTCCGGATCCGCGACCGTCACCAGTTCCTCGGGCCCCTCGAAGCGCACCGGGTGCTCGGACGTGCTCGCGGTCGCGGCCAGCTCCCGCACCAGCCCCGTCAGGTCCACCGGCTGGGAACGCAGGCTGAAGAGGCCCTGGTCCAGGCGCCCCACATCGAGCAGGTCGTTGATGAGCCGCGTGAGGGAGCGCAGCGACGCGGCCGCGCCCGTCGCGTCCCGCAGGTCCTCCGGCTCATTGTTTCGCTGGGCCCGCCGCTGGATGAGCTGGATCCGGGCCTGGAGCGGCAGCAGGTGGTTGGCCATGTCGTGCGCGAGCACGGTGATGAGCTCCTCGGCCGCCTTGCGGCGGGCCTGCTTCACCGCCAGCTTCGTCAGCTCCTGCACCAGCTCCACGCGGTGGGCCACCATGCCCACCCAGCGCGCGACGGCATGGAGGAAGCGCAGGTCGTGGTCGGTGAAGAAGTCGTTCCGGGCCGACGACACCGCCAGGACGCCTCGCGTCTCCATGCCGATGGGCAGCGGCACCATCAGGGAGGAGCGCACCCCCAGCCGGTGCTTGATGCCGGGGAGCTCGTCCGGGTCCTCCTCCTGGTGACCGGTCATGAAGGGGGTCTCCGTCTCGTACACCTGGACCGCGCGTCCGCCGTTGGCCAGCGGCATCCGGTCCAAGCCCAGCGACTTCTGCAGGTGGGCCATGGGCGTCTGGCTGGTGCCCACCGCGACGAGGCTCTGGCTGCGCTGCTCGAAGAGGAAGACGTCCACCTTGTCGGCGTTCAGCAGCTCCGAGATGAGCTGGCCCGCGGTGTCCAGCGTGGGGCGCAGCTCGGCCGCGGGGAGGGCCAGCAGCTGCTCCAGCGCCCGCAGGCGGGGGTCCTCCCATCCACTGCCCATTCCTGGGTTCTCGTCGCTCACGCGACAACGGTGGGGACGCCTGCCGCCTCAAGCCACCCGGCGACCCGGGCGTCCCGAACGCGAGCCCCCGCGCCGCCCGGTCCCCTGCCCGCACATCAGGCGTTCAGACCATGCCGCCGTTGGCGCGGAGGACCTGCCCGTTGATCCACCCGCCCTCCGGCCCCACGAGGAACGCGACGGACGCGGCGATGTCCTCCGGGGTGCCCAGCCGCTCCAGGGGGTTCAGCTTCGCCATGCGCTCCACCAGCTCCGGGGACTTGCCGTCGAAGAAGAGCTCGGTGGCGGTGGGGCCGGGCGCCACGCAGTTGACGGTGATGTTCCGGCCGCGCAGCTCCTTGGAGAGGATGGCGGTCATCGTCTCCACGGCGGCCTTGGTGGCCGCGTAGACGCCGTAGTTCTCCATCCGCAGGCCAATGACGCTGGTGGAGAAGTTGATGACGCGCCCACCGTCGCGCAGGCGGCGCGCGGCTTCACGCAGGCCGTTGAACGTGCCCTTGATGTTGACGGCCACGTGCTGGTCGAACAGCGCATCATCGAAGTCCGCGAAGCGGATGAACTTCCCGATGCCGGCGTTGTTCACCAGCACGTCCACGCCGCCGAACGCTTCTGTCGCCGCGTCGAACATCCGGGGGAAGGCGGTGGGGTCGGCGACATCCGCCTGGAGGCTCAAGGCCCGCCCGCCCGCGGCTTCAATCCTGCGCACCAGGGCCTCCGCCGCGTCCCGGCTGCCGGCGTAGTTGACGATGACGTTGAAGCCGTCGCGAGCGAGCCGCTCCGCCACCGCGGCGCCGATGCCGCGTGAGCCGCCCGTCACGAGGGCCGTCTTCTTCTGCTGGGACCAGGTCGTCATGGGGTCTTCTCCTCTGGGGTCCGCCGACGTCCGCGCTGGGCCGTCAGGTGAGGACAAGATGGACCTTTCCGTGCCACGGATAATCGGCTTTGTTCCGGCATCACTGTTCGACAGGGCGGACAATGGACCGGTTCGACGCCATGAAGGCCTTCACGCGCATCGTGGAGCGCCGGAGCTTCACGCAAGCCGCGAAGGACCTGAGTCTGCCGCGCTCGTCGGTGACGGACGCGGTGAAGCAGCTGGAGGAGCGGCTGGGGGTGCGGCTGCTCCAGCGCACCACGCGGCACGTGAGCCCCACGCTGGACGGCGAGGCGTACTACCAGCGCTGCGTGTCGCTGCTGGCGGACCTGGAGGAGGCGGACGCGGCGTTCGTGGGGGGCCAGCCGAAGGGGCTCGTGCGAGTGGATGTGCAGGGGACGCTGGCGCGCAGGGTCGTGCTGCCGCGGCTGCCGGAGTTCCTGGAGCGCTACCCGGGCATCGAGCTCTACATGAGCGAAGGCGACCGGCTGGTGGACCTGGTGCGCGAAGGCGTGGACTGCGTGCTGCGCGCGGGTGAGCCCAAGGACAGCGACATGGTGGCCCGCCGGGTGGCGCTGCTGGAGGAGGTGACGTGCGCGTCCCCGGCCTATCTGGCGCGGCACGGCGTGCCGGAGAGCATTGATGCGCTCCAGCAAGGGCACCGCATGGTGGGCTTCCGCTCGTCGCTGACGGGGAGCCTCATCCCGTTGGAGTTCCAGGTGGGCGGCGAGGTGCGCCACGTCGTGCTGCCCACCACGATGTCCGTGAACGGCGCGGAGACCTTCGTCGCCGCCGCGCGGCTGGGCTTGGGTCTCATCCAGGCGCCGCGCTACCGCCTGGAGGAGGACTTCGGGCGAGGCACGCTGGTGCCCGTGCTGCCCCAGCACCCTCCGACGCCCACGCCCGTGTCCCTGATGTACCCACGCAACCGGCAGCTGTCTCCGCGCGTGCGCGTCTTCATCGACTGGCTGACGCGGGGCTTCACCGCGCCTTGAAGCTCGGAGCGCTCAGCGCAGCTTCATGCCCTTGGGACGCGCGAGCAGCCGGTCCACGTAGGCCTCCAGCTTCGGCCGGCCCGTCGCGCCACCCAGCATGCGCTGGTAGATGAACATGGAGCCGATCATCACGTCCGCGGCGGTGAACCAGTCACCGAAGAGGTAGGGCCCGTCACCCAGCTCGCGCTCCACGGCGTCCAGGGTGTGCGCGTACTCCGTCCACCCGCGCTGCGGCAGCAAGGGAACCTTCGCCATGTGGTCGCCCATGGACGGCTCCAGCTGCGACGTCGAGTACACCATCAGCGACAGGTACCGGCCGCGCTCCGGAGCATCCACCTTGGGCGCCAGCTTCGCCTGCGGATACCGGTCCGCGACGTAGAGACAGAGGGCCGCGTTCTCGAACACGCGCACAGCTCCGTCCACCAGCGCGGGCAGCTTGCCGGCAGGGTTCACCTGGAGGAACTCGGGCGACTTCTGCTCCCGCTTCTCCAGGTCGATGGGCACGATTTCGTACTCGACCCCCGCCTCGTCCAGCATCCACTTCGCGATGACCGCCCGGCTGCGCGGATTGAAATAGAGCTTCATGCAGGCACCTTTCGTGAGCACCACGTGGGACCGCCCCCGGACTCAACGCCCGGGGCGCGGACCGCATTCGCTCACATCCGGTGCGTCTATGGCACGGCCTTCGTCGCGGGCGGCCCTGACTGCTGCGCGCCCAACTTCTGGAGCGCGGCCGCCGCGTTGGAGTTCTTCGGGTCCAGCTCCACGGCCTTGCGGTAGTTCGCGCGCGCCTGCTCCTTGTCGCCGACCGCGAGGTACGCCTCTCCCAGGCTGTCGTAGACGTTCCCCACCTTCGGGAACATCTCCACGTTGAGCTTGAAGATTTCAACGGCATCCGCCGCGCGCTTCATCCGGAGCAGCTGGTAGCCCAGGCTGTTGAGCTCCCCGTCGGAGTAGTCATACGCCTCCGGCTTCGTGGCCTTCAGCTCGCGGTAGTGCGCGATGGTCTTCGCGATGGGCTCCTTGTCGAGCGTCTTGCTCAGCAGCTCCCGGATGCCCTCCCGGGGCGCCTTGGGCGGGATGCCGTGGAGCACGCTGAAGAGGCCGGCGGACAGCTCCTTGAGCTTGTCGCCGCGCGACGTGTTGTCCAGGAGGATGACCACCTCCTTGCCCACCGGCACGCGGTAGATGCGCGAGCTGAACCCGTTGATGCCGCCGCTGTGGCCGATGGTGGCGAGCACCGTCTTGCCGTCGTCCAGCGGCAGCGGGTCCATGGTCAGGCCAAAGCCGTAGTTCTCCAGGCCCGGCGTGAACATCTTCTGCTTCAGGGCCTCCGGCAGCAGCTTGTTCTCGTAGAGCGCGCGGTCCCAGCGGTAGAGGTCCTCCACCGTCGAGTACAGCGACCCGGCGGCATACGGCAGGGACATGTCCAGGTAGGCGGCGTTCACGTAGCCGTCCGGCGCGAGCTCGTAGCCGCTGGCCCGCTTGGGAAGCACCGTGGTGTAGACGTCGTAGCCGGAGTCCTTCATGCCCAGCGGCGTGAAGATGCGCTCCTGCACCGCCTGCGCGTACGGCTTGCCGGTGACGCGCTCGATGATGGCGCCCAAGAGGAAGTAGCCGGAGTTGTTGTAGGCGAACTTCGAGCCGGGCTCGAACTCCAGGTCCCCGCTGGCGAACTGCTTCACGAAGTCCGCGACGGTGTAGGGATTGCGCGACACCTTCGAGAAGAAGTCCGGCGCGTTCGTGTAGCTGGGAATGCCGGACGTGTGGTTGAGCAGGTGCGTGAGGGTGATGCGCGAGCCCGTGTCCTTGCGGTAGTCCGGCAAGGCCGACACCAGCGTGTCGTCGAGCTTCAGCTTCCCCTCCGCGACCAGCTGGAGGATGACCATCGCCGTGAACTGCTTGGTCACGGACGCGATGCGGAACTTCGTGTCCGGCGCGTTGGGCACGTTCCATTCGAAGTTGGCCTTGCCGTAGGCCTTCTTCAGGACGACGCCCTTTTCGTTGGCCACGAGCGCCACGCCGTTGAACTGGCGCAGCTGGTGGTACTGCGTCAGCAACTTGTCCAGCTCCTGCTGTCGCGTCGCGGCACCGGCGGCGACAGGGATGAACAGCAGGGACACGGCCAGCACGCCCAGCAGGCGCAACGGGTTCCAGGTCATTTGGTCTCTCCCACGCGTGAGCCTACATACGTCCCGCTGGCGGAGCGATTGCACCCGGCGCGTCCAACGCCTGGAGGAAGCGGATCGCGAGCGGCAGGGCGACGCGGCCGCCCACGCCGCCGCCCTCCACGAACACCGCGAAGCCGATGCCGTCACGCACGCCGACGAACCACGCGTGGGTTTCAGGCGGCACGGACGTGCCGAACTCCGCCGTGCCCGTCTTGCCCATGAGGCCCGGGATGCTGGCGGCGGACTTCGCCGTGCCGTCCGTCACCACCGCGCGCATCAGGTCGCGGAGCATGGTCGTGGTGCTCGGGTTCAGCCGCGCCTCCGGGCCAGGCTCCATGTCCGCGAGCAGGCGCGGCGCATGCCAGACGCCGGTGGCCGCCGCCGACACGACGGTGGCCATGTGCAGCGGAGTGACGAGCACGCGCCCCTGGCCCATGGCGTCCGCCGCGCGCTCGGCGTCGTCTTTCGGCGGAGGGAAGGTGGCGCCCGGTGACGGCAGTCCCACGTCGTAGGGCACCCCGAAGCCGAAGCGCCGGGCCGCGTCCTCCAGCACGCGCGGGTCCAGCTTCGCCGAGAGCTGGATGAACGTCGTGTTGCACGACAGCGCGAACGTCCGCCGCAACGTGGTGACGCCCAGCACCTCGGATTCGAAGTTGCGGAAGCGCTTGCGGCCCACCGTCACCTCCAGGGGACAGTCGACGCGGGAGTCCGGCTTCAGGCCGTTTTCGAGCAGCGCCGTGGCGGTCACGAGCTTGAACGTGGAGGCCGGCGGATAGCGCCCCATCAGCGCGCGGTGCCACCCCTCTCCGAGCGGCCGGCTGGCCATGGCCAGCACCTCACCCGTCTTCGTGTCCACCGCGACCAGCGCGGCGGGCTGGGTGACGTCCACGAGCGCCGCCTCCGCCGCATCCTGCACGTCCATGCGCAACGTGGTGCGCACCGCGCGTCCCGGCTCCCCGTCGAAGCGGTACAGCAGCTCGCTGCCGCCGGCACGGCGCTGGAGCCGCACCTCGCCGGAGGGGCGTCCCGCCAGCGTCCGCTCCTGCGCGCGCTCCAGGCCGGACAGGCCCACCATGTCGCCCGGCTGGTAGGGCTGGCCCAGGGCCTGGAGTGCCTCCGCCGTGATGTCCCCGACCCGGCCCAGCGTGTGCGCGGCGAAGCCCTCCGCGGGGCTGAGGCGCGCGGGCCTCTTGCGGAAGAAGATGCCAGGCACCGGCGCGAGCACGGGGCGAAGCTGCTGGTAGCGCTCCGGGCGCACGTCGATGAACGCGAGGAACTGCTCGGGTTGCGCGCTCGAGACGTTCAGCGCGGCGAGCACCTTCGCGGGGTCCACGCCGAGCTGCGACTGGAGCACGTTGGCCACGGCCGCGCGGTCCTTCACCCGGCCCGGCATCACGCCGATGCGAATCACCTCTCCCGGCACGGTGAGCGGAACACCGTCCGCATCGAGCAGATCCGCGCGAGGGCCCCAGCTCCGCGTGCGTCCGAAGCGGTCTCCAGGCCGCGCGTCGGGATGGAATACCTCCGGCGTCCAGCGCAGGCTCCAGCGCTTGTTTCGGAGCACGAAGCGCAGGCGGGACTCGACCTCCCAGTCCCCCAGTCCGCGCAGCACGTGCACGCCGTGGAACCTCACCACCGCCGTGGTGGCGTCCTGGGATTCGAGCACCACCGGGTCGAAGCGCGAGGCGATGACGCCCAGGTCCTGCCTCCAGCGCGCGTGCTGCGCGTCGAAGTCCTGGGGCGCGTCCACGAGCATCTGGCGTTGCGCGGCCACGTCGTTGCGCGCCCAGGCGTCCAGGTACCGCAGGGCCAGGTCCTCGGCGCCGCCGGGCACCACGGCGGGCGTGGGTGGCGCGGCGGGCTTCGTGGCTCGCGGCGCGCACGCGGGAAGCAGCAACAGGAGGCAGAGCCCCACCCAGGAAATGACCGCCCGTCCGTACACGCGCCCTCGTCTACCGCGCCCTCTTCGCCGAGGCGAACATCCGGCGGTTCTGGACTCCATCTGGACCGGCTGTCGGTCCACCGCGCGCACGCCCAGCGTGGCTCAGCGGACCGTCTGCTCCTGGGTCTTGCTCGCGCCGTCACCCGTCGCCGTGATGGTCAGCGGGCCAGCGGTCGCGGCGCGGACGTAGAAGATGCCCTCGCGCTGCTCGTTCTTGAGGCTCACCACCGACACGGGCTCATCCGCGCAATCCGACCGCAGGTGGAAGGTCGCGCCCGGATCCGACGCGGCCAGCGCCACCTCCGGCACGGACAGCGGGGCCAGGTTGCCCGCCAGGTCCCAGCCCTGCACCACGAGCTCCTCCGAGCATGCCCCCACGTCCAGCGTCCGCTCCGGAGTGGCGAAGCCCACCTGACGATCATCTCCCCGCGTCTCCACGTCCAGGGCGATGGCATTCTCGTGCAGCTCGCCGTTGTACCCGTCACCGGTGATCCGATTGCGGCTGATGAGGTTGGCGGTCCCGTTGTCGTAGATGGCGGCCTGGTAGGACTCGTTGGTCAGCTCCGCCTTCGTCAGCGTGTTGCCGAGCACCTGGATGTTCTGGGACGCGGCGGGAGGCGTGAAGTCATCATCCACGGCCTGGGACAGGTCGACACCGACGTCGTTCTCCACCAGTTCGTTGTCCTCGATGCTCAGGTCGTGGCACAGCTCCCGCCCCGTGCCGTAGTACGCGCCGCCCACCACCAGGAGGCCGGAGCCAGAGGCCTCATGCGCCGGGTCCCCGTCCCACAGGTACGCATTGCCCTGCACGCGGTTCCCCGTCACCTGCCCGGAGACCCCGTATGCGAGCTGGATGCCGATGCGCGCGATGCGTTCGGTGGGCCCCAGGCCATCGATGACGTTGTCCTCCATCGTCACATTGACCCGCCCCTGCACCACCACGCCCACCTTCTGGTAGCCCGTCACTTCGCTGTTCCGGATGACCAGGGTCACCGGCGTGGCATCCGCCGCGCGGTTGCGCACGTCGATGCCGAAGCCCTCCTGGCATCCACTGGCGATGCCCTGGTTCAGGTCCTTCACCACCGTTTCCTCGATGGTGCTGCGCGCGCCCTCCAGCAGGATGCCGCGCAGGCTGTCCACGCCCAGGTCACACACGTCCGACAGGTTCCGCGCCGTCACCGTCACGTCGCGCACGTTCGCCACCGTTCCGCGGTTGCGCAGCACCGCGCCCGTGTAGTGGTGTCCCGCCCCCTCCTCGGAGGCGGTCAGCGTGTGCCCGGCCCCGTCGAACGTGAAGCCGTCCGGGATGAACACCGCGCTCTGCACCACGCAGTCCTCGCGCAGCGTCACCTGTCCGGGCGACAGGGTGATGGCGCAAGCGGTCTCGCCCGGGCCACAGCGCCGGCCCATCCACTCCACGGGGAAGGAATGCCGCGAGCTCGCGCCCGAGGCGTTCGTCACCACCAACTCCACGGTGGGCGTCACGTCCGTCGGCACGCAGGAGAGCTCCGTCCAGTCCACCGTGCTCGTCGCGGCATCCCCCACCGGCGTGCCGAGCGCGCCCACGTTTGACGCCCAGGCGAACGTCATCGCCTCGGCGCGCGGATCCATCGCTTCCACCGTGAACGTCACGCGTTCGCCCGCGAGCGCGCTCGTGGCGGACTGCGACGTGGTCTTCACGATCGGCGGCGCCTCCGCCCGCACGCACAGGTTCACGACCTGCTCCGTGCTTCCACCGAAGCTGTCCTTCACGGCGCCCTTCAGCTGACAGCCGCAGTCCAGGGGCGCCGCCGTCGGAGTGAAGGCGGGATTGGCCAGGGTGATGCCCTCGAAGGTGCCCTCGCACGTCGCACTCCAGGCGTACGTCAGCGCGTCTCCGTCCTCGTCCGTCACCACCGCTGTCGCCGGAACCTGGAAGGCACTGCCCAGCATCACCTGCTGGGGCTCTCCGGCCACGGCGGCCACGGGCGCGCGGTTGAACCACGTCTTCCGCAGCGACGCGGGCCCGCGCACGGTGCCCACGCCGATGTGGAACTGGAGCGTGGACTCCGCGCCCTGTGCGTCCGTGACACGCAGGCGGATCAACGCGTCATCCTTGAGGGTCAGGTCGTAGTCGGTACCAGCATCGGGGACCGGCGGGCGCGCGGCTGTCCATTCGCAGGTCGCGCTCTCGCATGCGAGCACCCCGCCGGAGGCGGTCCATTCGTAGGTCAGCGCCCCCTCCTCCGGGTCACTCACCTCTGCGCTCAACGTCACGGTGTCGCCAGGGGCCACGATGGCGCTCTGCGCCCGCACCGAGTGGATGCGCGGTGCATGGTTGGCCAGCCCTTGCGCGCCAGACTCCGGCAGGGGAACCAGGACCACGAGCGCTTCGCCATACAGCGGCAGCTTCACTCCGGCATCCGGGCTCACGGAGGCCACCACCGCCTCCGCGGCATCCTCGGCGGCCACGGTCAGCTGGACCTCCTCCTCGGGAGACGCTGGCTTCACGACGGCCGACCACGCGATGCCGCCATCCGGATCCGCCGCCGACGTCAGCGCCTTCGTCTCCGTGGCGCCCGACGCGTGCGTCACCGAGGCCGTCACCGAGGCGGCCTCCGCGGACCGGGGCAGCGCGACCACGAGCCGCGCACCACCGGCCAGCGGCGCCGTGAAGGCGGGCTCCTCCTCCACGCAGCCGAACGTGCTCAGCAGCAACAACCCCACGAGGTGCAACACACGGGCGGGCTTCAGGGTCACGGCATCCTCGGGGAAGGCGGACGGGAGTGGAACGATACCGGGCCATTCCCACCCGTCCAATCCATGGGGGGCACGGGCCATGTGTGCCCGGCACGCCGTCCAATGCCTGCCACTCCTCCGCGACCCGAGGGCCGGTGCTACGGCAATCCTTGCTCGGCGCTGTACTGCTCGACCCATTGCCCTATCCGGGCAATCACTCGTGCGTGGTCGTTGTCCAACTCCGGCAGGAGGGCCGCGCCGTACCAATGCGGGTGATGGCGCAGGTCCGGCCGCTTCGCGAAGACCCACTCACGGAAGGCTGGATGCTCCGGCGGATGCCCCAGGTCCTCGCGCGCGCAGTCGTACGCGAAGATGCACATGAACAGATACGACACGTTGATCGACAGGAAGTCGGGAGTCCCCACCAGGTACATGCCCGGCCGCTCACACCAGAGACGCATCCAGGCCAGCAGGTGCGTGGGACGAACAAAGGGAGCCATCCGGGAAGCCTAACCCCCTCGACGGCGAAGTCCTCTCCCGAGCGTTCACGCCGCCCTCCCGCCGCATGGTCCCGCGCGGCATCGCGGTGTTGGGTTCCACCGCGTGCACCCGCCCGAGTCCCGCCGTCCCCAGCCCTGGCCCATCCGGCTCGCACACTGGGCCAACGTGCCGCTGCTCGCCATCCTCGCGGCCAGCGGGTTGCAGATCCTCGTCGCGTATCCGCGCATGGGGGCTCGCGGGCGGCCCTTCGCTCTCTACCCCTTCCAGGACGCCGTGCCGCCGTCGTGGCTGCGCCTGGGGGACTGGCTCGCGGGGGCGCGCAGCTGGCACTTCGCGTTCGGCTGGTTCCTGGCGCTCAACGGCTTCGTCTACGTGCTCTACCTCGCCATCAGCGGCGAGTGGCGCCGCCGCCTGTTCCTCCCGCGCCGAGACACGCGCGATGCCGTGGCCACGCTCGCGTACTACCTGCGGCTGCGCCCCGCGCCCGTACAGACAGGCCTCTACAACGGGCTCCAGCGGCTGGCGTACACCGTCACGCTGCTCATGGGCGCGCTGTCCGTCCTGTCCGGCCTTGCCCTCTACAAGCCCGTGCAGCTCCAGTGGCTCACGGCCCTCTTCGGTGGCTACGACCCCGCGCGCTTCGTGCACCTGCTGCTGCTCGCGCTGTTCGCGTTCTTCACCGTGGGCCACGTCGTCCTGGTCGCCCTGCACCCGCGCACCTTCGGGGAGATGATCACCGGCGGGAGGAAGCCCGATGCCTGAGCGCGTCCTCACCCGCCGCCGCGTCCTCCTGGGCGCCGCCGCGCTCGCCACCAGCGCCTGCGACTCCCAACGTCCCCGCGCGGGCTTCCTCGGCGTGATGGACCGCTTCAACGAGCGCGCCCAGTCCGCCTTCTTTCATCCCACCCGGCTCGCCCGCGAGGAGCCCGTCGAGCAGCTCACCCCGCCCGGCGACTTCCCGCAGTACTTCATCTCCGAGACCGTGCCCCTGGCCCCCGCTGGCTGGAGGCTGGAGGTGGGCGGACTCGTGGCCCGGCCGCGCGCCTTCACGCTGGAGGAATTGCAGCGGCTGCCCCGGACCGACTACCGGATCCGCCACCACTGCGTGGAGGGCTGGAGCGCGGTGGCGTCCTGGCACGGCGTGAGCGTCCGTGACCTGGCTCGGGCCGTGGGCGCGGATCCGCGCGCGGGGTTCGTGGAGTTCCGCTCGTTCGACCAGGGCTACTACTCGTCCTGGGATGCGCCGAGCGCGCTGCACCCGCAGACCGTGCTCGCGTACGGCATGAACGGAGCGCCGCTCATCCCCGGCCACGGCGCGCCGCTGCGCCTCTATTCGGGCGTGAAGCTGGGCTACAAGATGGTGAAGTACCTCACCACCGTGCGCTTCCTCCCGGAGGCCACGGGGGGCACCTGGGAGGACCGGGGCTACGAGTGGTTCGCCGGCGTGTAGCCCGTAAGCCTTCAGCGCTTGGAGGTGACGACGCCCGGCAGGAACGGCGTGAAGCCGCGCTTGCGCAGGCTCTCGCGCTCGGCGAGCAGGGCCGCCAGGGCGGCCTCGCGCGTGGGGAAGTGGTTCACCGCGGCGCCGTTGATGACGCCGCTGGTGCCAATGTACATGAGCGTCATCTGATCGCCGCCGTAGCGGTACGAGCGGTGCGTGTTGCGCTCCAGCACCTCGCGGCGCACCTTGCCGAAGGTGCGCCCCGCCGTGTGGCGGACGATGAGCCCATTCAGGTTGATGAGCAGATCCACCCGTCCGTTGAACTTGGCGAACTGCGCCTCCACCTCGTCCCGCCAGCGGAACACGTCCTCGTCCGACACCAGGATGCAGTCGGTGAAGTTCGCGGTGACGACGTCGTGCTCGGCGTCGCGCTCGAACGACATACCCCAGGCCATGGCACGTCCTCCTTCAGGCCTGCGCGGCGTTGCCCGCGAGGAACGCCGACACCAGCGCGGCCGTCTCCGCCGGACGCTCCACCTGGGGGTAGTGCCCCGGCCCCGGCAGGTACGTCATGCGCGCGTTCTGGATGAGTCCCACCACCGCCTGCCGGAGGAACGTGGGCGGCAGGAACGGATCATCCGTGGCCACCACCAGCGTGGGCGAGGTGATGGCGGACAGCCGGTCCGCGAAGCCGCCCGCCGTCCAGGAATCGAAGCACTGCTCGATGGCGTCCTTCGACACCGCGCCCGAGTCCTTCAGCAGGACCTCCAGCGACTCCGGCGACAGCTGCTTGCAGGCCAGGCCCAGGATGGTCTTCTGCTTCTCCCGGTCCCCCGCGGAGGTGCGGAACAGCCCGGCCGCGTCCGGAGGCAGCGGCAGCCCCGCCGCGGGCACCGTGTTGAGCAGCACCAGGCCGCTGACGCGCGAAGGCGACTCCGCCGCCACCCACTTGGCGATCTGCCCGCCCATGCTGTGGCCCACCAGCGCGAAGCGCTCCGCCTTCGCATGGTCCGCCACCGCGAGCACGTCCTTGGCGTACTGCGCCAGCGTGTACCCCGACGCCGGCCGGCCGGACGCTCCGGTGCCCCGGTGGTCCGGGACGATGAGCCGCAGGCCGGTCATGTCCAGCTTCTCCAGCATGGAGTCCCACACCGCGCCGGACACCATCCACCCGTGCACCAGCACCACGTCGCGAGGACCGTCCCCGAACACCCGGTAGTTCAGGGGAGTTCCATCCGTCGCGTTCGTCGTGGGCATGGGGGCTGTCCTCTTCGGGGGGAAAGACTGAGAAGTCACGTCTTGCAGGGGGAGGCGTAGCAAGCCACGACTGGGGCATGGCCGTCCACCTGCTCGGGGGTTGCCTGAAGGTCCAAGGAGCGAGCTGTCCTGACGGGTAGGTGTGTGGGGGAGGGAATGAAGGGTGGGAGCGGGTGCGCGCTTGCGGCAGACTCGGATGCGTCATGACGGATGGACGCAGCGGGACGGCGGCAGCGAAGCGCACGGTGTACTGCGAGGACGCGCTCGCGTGGTTGGACGCGCGGCCGGTGTTGGAGGGGTGCTCGATGGTGGCGTCGTTGCCGGACGTCTCCGAGTTCCCGCAGCTCACGGTGCCCCAGTGGAAGGACTGGTTCGTGGGGGCGGCGGCGAAGGTGTTGTCGCGGGTGCCGGAGGACGGGGTGGCGGTGTTCTACCAGTCCGACGTGAAGAAGGACGGGGCGTGGGTGGACAAGGGCTACCTGGTGTCGAAGGCGGCGGAGGCCGCGGGGTGCGACACGCTCTGGCACAAGGTGGTGTGCCGCAGGACGCCGGGGACGGTGACGTTCGGGAGGCCGGCGTACTCGCACCTGCTGTGTTTCAGCCGGGGGTTGAAGGCGGACGCGGCGAAGTCCACGGCGGACGTGTTGCCGGACCCTGGTGAAGTGACGTGGACGCGAGGCATGGGGCTCAACGCATGCCTGGTGGCCTGCCGTTTCATCCTGGAGCAGACGCGCACGCGCACGGTGGTGGATCCCTTCTGTGGCCACGGCACCGCGCTCGCGGTGGCCAACGCCCTGGGCCTGGACGCGGTGGGCGTGGAGCTGAGCCGCAAGCGCGCACGCCGCGCGAGGAACCTCCAGGCGGCGTGGACGGGCGGGAAGCTGGTGCTCTCCAGCGCGGACAGTGGCGGCGAAGAAGACGCGTCGCCGGAGTGACGGGTCAGGCCGCCTGGGCTCCGGCGAGCGCCTGGGCCACGTCCTTCTCCAGCTGGGTGAGGAACGTCTCGAACAGGCGCTCCTCCAGCGCGAACGCGGGCTCCAGCGTCGTGCCTGCCTTCTCCAGACGCTCCAGGCACGCGTCCTCGATGGCGCGGCGGTGGGACTGCTCCTCCACCACCACGCGCCCCAGCTCCTCGCGCACCACCGCGTGCCGCGTGGCCGCCTTGTAGAGCGGGTAGAGCACCATCGCCCGGCGCTCCACCACCGACGTGGTGAGCAGGTAGTGCAGGTAGACGTCCGTCGTCCCCGTGACGCCCGTCACCCACTCCGCCAGCTGCCGGTCCAACGACTGGAACCACGCCGACGCCGCGCCCACGCTCAAAAACTCCGTCACGTCCTCGCGGCCCGCCACCTCACAGGCCAGGCGCTTGAACGTGAACGCGTGGCGCGTCTCGTCCGCCAGGTGCCCCAGCACCTCCAGCGACGGGTGCCGGTCCGCCACCGTGCGCGAAATCTTCCGCGCCCCGATGAACTCCAAGAGCGACAACGTGTGCAGCCACCGCACTTCCAACTCCGGAGATTGAGCCAGCTGCCGCAACACCGTCTGGATTCTGTCACGCATGGGGCGCCCCTCTATCGCGCCCCGCACGCCCTCCCAAGCACTGTCGCTCCGGACAGGAGTCATCACCCGCCCTGACCGGAAAGCCAGGGTCGGCGGACTGGCCAACAATGTCCATGCCCCCGCGTTTGACCCCGGGGCCCCCGTCGCCTTTGCTTCCCCGTGTCGAGGGCTGCGCCTGGTGCCGGGGGGTTGACCAGCATGCGTCCGTATCGCGGAGACCTGCATCCGTCCGGGCACCGTCCTGCCCACGCCGCCGTGTCGCGGTCCGGCACCGGAGCGCGCGCATGAAGTCCCCGTCCCTGTCCTCCTGCCAGGGAGTGACGGCCTTCCGCCGCTGGATGCGCGCCCAGGACGCGGGCCGGCTCCTCGCGTCCCTGCGCGTGCGCCCCCTCGCGGGCTACCTCCTCCGGGGCTCGGCGCTCGTGGGCGCCGTCGCGTGGGCCCCCGGCGTCCACTCCTTCTTCGCCGTGCCCCTCACCCCCGCGCTCGCGTGCTTCCTTCCCGGCGCCGTCCACCGCGTCGCCTTCGCCTTCGTGCACGCACGCCACCGTCGCGTGGGCGCCGGGAGCTGGCTCGCGTGGCTGCCGGGCCTGGCGCTGGAGCACTTCTTCCTCGCGGGCCTCACCGCGCTCGCCGCGCCTTCCGGGGCGCTCGTCCTTGGCGTGCTGCTCATCGGCGTCTCGGCGGTGCACGGCCGGCGCTACCGCGTGACGTGGCGCGAGCCCTTCCTCATGGTCGGCACGCTCGTGGCCCTGCTGGGCGCGGCGGTGCTCGCGTGGCACTCCCAGAACGGGCTGCTCCTCGCCGTCGTGGGGCCCGCGGCGCTGGTCGCGCAGGTGTACCTGGGCTCGCTCGCCATGCGCTACGACCAGGCCCGCGCGGACGCGGACCGCCTGCGCGCCGCCGTGCACGCGCAGCTCGTGGAACAGCAGGAGCGCGACGTGGGCCGCCTCACCCAGGCCATGGCGGAAATCCTGGGCCATCACCAGGGCATGGACCAGGTGCTGCACGACGCCGGCACCGCCGCGGACATGATGAAGGCCTTCGGCACGCAGCGCGGGGTGCTCGCGCGCAATGGCTTCGAGGACCAGGCCCGCCAGCTCCAGGACAGCCTGCGGCAGCTCCAGGAGATGGTGAAGGAGGTGCGCGCCAAGAGCCGCCGCTTCGCCGGCACGGAGCCGGAGGCCGTGGACCTGGGACTGGTGCTGGAGTCCGTGCAGGCCCAGGTGTCCCTGCGCTTCCCCGACGTGGACATCCACGTGGAGATGCAGATGTCCCAGCCACCTCGCGCGCTGCTGCGCGGCGGGCCGCTCACGCTGCGGCGGGTGGTGGAGAACCTGGTTGTCAACGCATGCGAGGGCAATGGCGAACAGGGCGCGTCCCGGGTCTTCATCCGAGCGCGCACCGAACCGCTCAGCGGACGCCTGGAGGTGGAGATCGAGGACGACGGACCCGGCTTCCCTCCGGAGCGCCTCAACGCGCCCGCGGAGGAGCTCTACACGACCAAGTCCCAGGGCACGGGGCTGGGCCTCTACACCAGCGAGTGCCTGCTCCGCGCCAGCGGAGGCCTGCTGCACCGGCACAACGGACCAGGAGGCGGCGCCCTGCTCCGCATCCTGCTGCCCCGGGAGTACCCATGAAGCCCCTCAGCGCCCCCATCCCCACGCCGTCCACGACCCTGACGCGCGGGCGCGACGCGAATGAGGCGGTGGCCCCGTCCAGCGGCCCGGCCCTGCTCACGCCGTTCGACGTGCGCGCCTACCATGAAGCCCTCGCCGCGCGCGGCCTCGCCCGCCAGGGCACGAGCCCCCGCGTGTACTGCCACACGGGGCTGGTGGACCGGCTGCCTCCGCCCGGCACGCCGGGGCCGGAGCTGCGCGAGCGGATGAGGGATTCGCAGGAGGCGATGCTCGCGGAGCTCGCGCGCGCCATGGGCCCCTTTCCGGACGGCGGCGAGGTGCTGGACATGGGCAGCGTGCTGGGCGGCAGCGCGCTGTACTGGGCCCAGGAGCACCGCGCGCGCGTGACGGCGATGGTGACCGTGCCCACGCACCTGGAGCAGGTGCGCCGCTTCGTGCACGAGGCGGGCATGGGCGCGCACGTGCAGGTCCGGCAGTGCACGGGCGAGCCGCCCCGGACCCGCGAGTGCTACGACGCCGTCATCGCCGTGGAGAACACCTGCGCCCTGCCCCGCTCGGAGTGGCTGCGCGGCGTGCATGCCCGGCTCAAGCCCGGCGGCATGCTCGCCATCGCGGACTGCTTCTGGGTGCGGCCCAACGCCGTGCATCCCTCCGAGAACGCGTGGAGCCGCCACCTGGGCAGCGTGAACGCGTTCCTCGCCGACGCGCGCGAAGCGGGCCTGGAGCTGGAGGCCCATGACGACGTGTCCGCCCGAGCGGTGGGATTCTGGACGCTGAGCTCGGAGCTGCGCGTCCATGAGCACCTGGCCCGCGCGCCCACGGACGCGCACAGCCTGCGCGCCGCGCTCAACGCCGTGCGCGCCGAGTCGCGCCGCGAGCACCTGTGGCTGCAACAGGGCCTGCTGGATGGAGGCCTGGAGTACGCGCTGCTCGTGCTGCGCCGCGAGGGCTGATCCACCGTCCCTGGGCAGACGGCCCTGCGGGCCCCTGCTCCACGGCACGTCGAGAGGGCGGCCCGGCGTCGTGCAGCGCCCGGACGATGCTCCTGCCCCATTCCACCCCCAGCCTTGGGTTCGTCACACCAACATGGGGGGGTCGAGCATGAAGGGTTTCACGCGATGGATGGTGTTGGGAGCGGTGGCGGGCGCGATGGCCCTGACCGGGTGCCAGAGCAAGGAGCGCTCGCAGGAGGGCGGCGGAACGGGAGGCTCCGGAAGCATGCAGGGCTCCCAGGACACTCAGGGGACCCAGGGCTCCGAGCCCAGCATGGGCGCGGGGCAGGAGCCGAGCACGCCCCCGAGCCAGGGCGAGGGCTCGACGATGGATCAGGGCATGGGCGGCGGCGCTGACGCGGGCACGGGCGGCTCCGGCTACGACTCGGGCACGGGCGGCTCCGGCTACGACTCGGGCACGGGCGGCTCCGGCATGGAGCAGGGCTCCGGCATGGAGGGCTCCGGTGGCTCGGGCAGCGACACCGGCGGCTCCATGACGCCGGGCTCCAGCGGCGACACCGGCTCCAGCACGGTCCCCGAGCCCACCCGCTAGGCACTTCAGCCTCGGGACGGCGCGGGCGTGTCCAGGTGGCGCGCCCGCGCCCTTCTTCACAGCTTCACCATCAACGCGCCGGTGAGGCGGCTCTCCGTCTTCACCAGGTCGGGGCGCCAGCCGTCCACGACCGAGCCCGGCGCGCCCTGGTTGCCACCGGGCGGCGTGACGCCTCCGCGTCCGGAGAAGTACGGCACGCTGGCGGCGCGGTGGTTGAACTCCACGCGGAAGGTGATGAACGGCTGGGGGATGACGTCCACGGCCACCTGGAAGTCCCAGGCGCGGTAGCGGTCGCCCGGGTTCGCGGTGAAGTACGGCGTGCCAGAGGCCGCGGTCGTCCCGTTGATGGGCGGCAGCAGCACCAGGTAGCGCCCGGGGTTGGTGATGGCGCCACCGCCCACGGTCAGCGCCAGCCGGTCCTGGAGGAACCACGCGCGGTGGTACGCCATGAACCCCAGGAAGTATTGCGACCCGCAGTCCACGCCGCCGCCGAACTCACAGCCCGCGTCGAGCGTGAGCGACGCCGCCGCCTTGCTGACGAAGCCGCCCGGCGCGTCGTGGTACTTCACCATCACGCTGTCGTCCGTGTGCACGCGCTTGCGGCCCGGATTCCCCAGCGTGTCCGAGCCGTAATACTGGTTGCCCACCACCGACAGCCAGCCCGTGGGCCGCCACAGAATCTGCCCGCCCACGCCGTAGCCGTCGTTGAAGCGGCCATAGGACTGCCAGCCGTTCACGAGCCACGGTTCAACCTTGAGCGTGTCGCTGACGAAGATTTGAGCGCGCACGCCATTGAAGAACCACGGCGTGTTCGACGAAACGTAGGAGGGCTGGTAGGTCCAGTTGTCCGCGTTGTAGTAGCTCCACAAGCCGATGTAGCTCATGAAGATGCCGGCCTGCAGGTTGATGCCTCGCAGCGCATCGAAGTGGTAGCCGCCGTAGGCCTCGGAGACGTAGCGGTAGGCGTCGTCCAGGCTCCACTGGCCACGCGTGGGGCTCGCGTCGTTGCGCGGCGTGGTCTGCGAGTACATGCCGAACTGGGTCATCAAGCGGCCCATGACGTTCTTGTAGAGAAAGTCCCCGCCGATCCCGAGCTGCGTGACCTGCACCTCGCCGTGACGGAACACCTCGCTGGATCCGGAGAGCGTGTCGTCCCGCGGGCGGTTGAAGCTGTAGTGGTACGCCGTATCCAGACGGAACTCGCCAGTAAACGGGCCGAAGCGGAGCGGCTTCTCGTTGGCGCCCGCGTTGCCGGGCAGCCAGGAGAAGTCCGCGAAGGCCAGCGGCGCGGAGGGTTCATCGGACTGGGCTTGGGCTTCGGCGCGCGGCGCGAGCAGCAGCACGGCGAGCGCGGGTAGGAACGGGAGCTGGGGCAGCCAGGAGGTGACGGATCTCATGGCCGCACCGGATTGCAGCCGTCGTACCCGGGGGTGAAACGCGCGGGACTCCAGCAACCCCGCGAGGTTGGCGGAGGGATGCGGGCCCTCGCGTCGTGCGAATCGCAGGGAGCCCGTGCGGGACTTCGCGCGAAGCGCAAGAGGGATGGACGCGCATCCAACGTGCTGGATTTCCACCGGTGAACTCCCCGTAGGACCTGGGGGCATGCCCTGTGTCCACCCGCGCATCACCCCGGGGGGTGGGAAAGTCGGGAGGAAGGCAGGACTCGGGTACGGTGCCCGCACGATGCGCTTCTCCTTCGTGCACGCCGCGGATCTCCATCTGGACACGCCGTTCCGGGGAGTGGCCACGCACGGCCCGCTCCTGGAGCGCTTCCAGCAGTCCACCTTCCATGCACTCGCGCGCATCGTGGACGTGTGTCTGCGCGAGCGCGTGACGTTCCTCCTTTTGGCCGGGGACCTGTTCGACGTGAAGGACCGCTCGGTGCGCGCGCGGCTGGCCCTGCGCACGGAGCTGTCTCGGCTGGACCGCGCGGGCATCCAGACCTTCATCGTCCACGGCAACCATGATCCGCTGAGCGGGGACACCGGCACGCTGGGGCTGCCCGCGTCGGTGAAGGTGTTCGGTCCGGAGTGGGAGGACGTGGAGGTCCGGCGCGACGGCCGGCGTCTGTGCCACGTGCAGGGCGTGTCCTATCCGGACGTGGAGGTGCGAGAGAACCTGTCCGCGAGATTCCGCCGCACCGGCGAGCACTTCAGCGTGGGCCTGCTGCACGCGAACCTGGGCGGCGACGCGGGCCACGCGAACTACGCGCCCTGCACGGCCGCGGACCTGGCGGCGGGCGGGCTGGACTACTGGGCCTTGGGGCACGTGCACACGCGCGCGGAGCACCTGCTGCCCGGCGGCGGCGTGGCGGTGTACCCGGGCAACCCGCAGGGCCGGCACGTGCACGAGACGGGCGAGCGCGGCTGCGTGGTGGTGGACGTGGAAGACGGCGTCGCGCGCAGGCGGTTCGTGCCGGTGGACCGCGTGCGCTGGCACCGGCTGGACGTGCCGCTCGCGGGCGTCACGTCGCTGGACATGCTCCAGGCGGTGGCCACGGAGGTGGTGGAGTCGCGCTGCGCGGAGGACTTCGACGGGCACGCGGTGCGCCTCACGCTGGCCGGACGCGGCCCGCTGCATCGGGAGCTCGCGCGGCCGGGGGCGAGGACGCAATTGGAGGCGGACCTGCGTGAGCGGCTGGCGCGCGCGCACCCTCCGGTGCTGCTGGAGTCGCTGCGTGATGGCAGCCGGCCGGAGGTGGACCTGGAGGCGGTGCGCGCCGAAGGCGGCTTCCTGGGCACGCTGCTGGACGATGCGCAGGCGCTGGCCCATGACGAGGCGGCGCTCACAGCGCTGTGGGATAGCGAGCATCTGACGAAGCTGGGCCAGCGACTCAAGCGGCTGGGCGTGGACGCGTTGGAGGTGCCTCGGCCGGAGCTGGTGGCGCAGGCGGGCCAGCGCGGCGTGGAGCAACTCCACGAGGAGGCATCATGAAGCCGGGCCTGCGCATCAACCGCTTCCAGGTGGACGGCTTCGGGCACTTCCGCGGGTACTCGGGGACGCCGGGGCCGGGGCTCACGCTGCTGTACGGGCCCAACGAGGCGGGAAAGAGCACGCTGCTGGCGTTCCTGCGCGGCGTGCTGTTCGGCTTCGAGAAGCGCGGCCAGCCGGAGCGCTATGAGCCGGAGGGCGCGCTCTTCGGCGGTGAGCTGTGGTTGGACACGGCCGTCGGCCCGCTGGTGGTGCACCGGCACGGCGGCAAGCGCGCGTCGGAGGGCACGCTCACGGTGCGCGGCCTGGATGGACAGCCGCTGCCGGAGACGCTGCTGGACCAGGCGCTGGGGGACGTGCCGCGCGAGCTGTTCTTCGAGGTGTTCGCCTTCCGTCTGGATGAGCTGTCCTCGTTCCAGCGTCTTGCGAAGCAGCGGGGTGTGTCGGAAGCGCTGTTCGCCGCGGGCATGCAGGGCGCACGGCTGCTGCCGGAGGCGGTTGAGCGGCTGAGCAAGAGCGCGGAGGCGCTCTACCTGCCGCGTGGTCAGACGAAGGAACTGAACATCGTGATGAAGGAACTGGAGGAGGTGCAGCAGGCGCTGCGCGAAGCGGGGGACCGGCCCGCGCTCTACTTCTCCACCCGCGACCAGCTGGCGGAGCGCATCGCGGAGGGCCACGCGCTGGAGGTGGCGCGCAAGCACACCGAGCATGAGCTGGACCACGCCTCGCGGCTGGAGTCCGCGCTGGGGGACCTGGCGGTGCTCGCGCGAGACCGGGCGGAGCTGGCCACGCTGCCCGTGCTGGACACCTTCCCGCCGGGCGCGGAGACGCGGCTGGAGGACGTGCTCCAGCGGCGCAAGACGTACCGCGCCCAGCAGGCACAGCTGCATGAGCGGCTGACGCCCATCGAAGAAGCGCGGGAGCGGCTGGCGGCCCCATGGCCCGTGCGCGAGCGCGCGGAGTCCCTGCGCACGGCGCTGGCCACGTACTCCGGACACTCCGAACAGCTTCGCTCGCTGCCCGCGCGCAGGGCGTCGCTCACGTCGCGGCGGCGGCAGCTGGAGCAATCGCTGGGAGAGCTGGGGCTCGCGGTGGACGCGGGTGGATTGCTCGCGCTGGACCTGGGCGCGCGGGCGCGTGGAGAGCTGGAGTCGCTCGCGGGGAGGCTGGACGCGGCGGACTCGGCGCTCGCGCAGGCGGAGGCGGAACAGGCGCGCACGCGCGAGGAACGGGCGCGGCTGGAGACGGCGCTGGGGCGGGTGCAGGCGGAGCTGGAGGCGCTGCCCGAGGAGCGGCCCGCGCAGGTGCGCCAGCGGCAGGCGGCGGTGGGGCGGATGCGCGCGGTGCGCGGAGATCTGGAGCGGCTGGCCGAGCAGCGACTGGAGCAGCGTCGCCAGATGGACGGCGTGCGGGCGCCCACGGACGCGGTGCCGCTGCGCTCGCTCTTGCCGCTGTCGTGGGTGGTGGCGGCGGCGCTCGTGGCGCTGGGGTTCGCGGTGCTCGCGGCGTGGCTCGCGGGTCCGTCCGTGGGCGTGCTGTGCGCGGTGGGCGGCCTGCTGCTGGTGGGGTTGCTGCTGTTCGTGCGCCACCGCGTGGAGACGGCGCGCAAGGCCAGCCTGGAGGCGCAGGCGGCGCGGCACCGCTGGCGGCAGCAGGAGGAGGAGCGCTTCCGCTCGGTCCAGGCGGCGATGAGCGCACGCGAGGAGCTGCTCCAACGCGAGCTGTTGAATGCCTCCGGCGCGGCGGGGCTGTCCCCGGGCGCGTCGCTGTCGGACCTGGCCGCGCAGGAGGCACAGCTCGCGGAGCTGCTGACGCAGGCCGAGCGGCGCGAGCTGCTGGTGCGCGAGGAGGACACGCTGCGCACGGCCTGGGACACGGCGGTGCGCGAGGCCCAGCGCGTGGAGGAGGCGCGGCTGCGCGCGAGCCAGCGCGAGGAGGTCCTGCGCGAGGAGTGGAGGGCGTTCCTGGTGGCGCGCCGCTTCCCGGAGGCCCTCTCCGCGGCGTCGGCGCTGACGCTGTGGCTGGATGCCGCGGCGCTGCGGCAGCGGCTGTTGGACCTGCGCACGGACGAGGAGGAGTTCACGGTGGCGGAGACCGCGTGCGACGCGGTGACGACGCGGCTGCTGCAGGAGGCGCGAGCGGCGGGTCTGCCCGAGGGGCCGCCGGAGACAGTGGCCGCGCGGGTGTCCGTGGCGCTGGAAGAAGTGCGCTCGAGGGCGGCCGACCAGCGGCACCTGGACGGTCAGCGCGGCGAGCTGCTGGCGGAGAAGGCGCGGCTGGACCAGCTGGCGCTGGACGAGGACCAGGCGTGGGAGGCGCTGCTCACGGAAGGCGGCTGCCAGGACGAAGCCACCTTCCGCCGCCGCGCGGTGCAGGCGCGAAGGTACACGGAGCTGGCGGCCCGGGTGCGCGAGCACGTCCAGCGGGTGCAGGCACTCACCGGACTGGGTGAGAACGCGGCGAACGAGGAGGTCCACTCGGCGGGCGGTGAGACGGGCCTGAAGGAACAGCTCGCCACGCTGCGCGAGCGCCACAAGGCAGAGGGCGAGCGGCACAAGGCCGTGCTCACGGAGCAGGGCAGCCTGAAGACGCAGCTGTCGCAGTGGGAGAACGACGACCGCGTGTCACGGCTGCGCATCCAGGAGGAGACGCTGCGCGCGAAGGCGGCGGAGCTGGCCACGCGCTACGCGGCGGACCGGCTGACGCTGGCGTTGCTCGGAAGGGCGCGCCGGAGGTTCGAGGAGGAGCAGCAGCCGCGCGTCATCCAACTGGCGAGCGAGCTGTTCTCCGAGCTGACGGCGGGGCGCTACCGCCGCGTCTTCATCCCGGCCGGGGACGCGCGAGAGCTGCGCGTAAGCGACGGCGCCAGGGACTGGAGCGCGGAGCAGCTGTCCCGGGGCACGCGCGAGCAGCTGTTCCTCGCGTTCCGGCTGGCCGTCATCCGCGACTTTGGAGAGACGCGGGGCGCGCTGCCGCTCATCACGGATGACGTGTTGGTGAACTTCGATCCGGAACGGGCCCGGGGCGCGGTGCGGCTCTTCGCGAGGCTGGCGGAAGCCCACCAGGTCATCGCCTTCACCTGCCACCCGTGGCTGCGCGAACAGTTCGAAGCGGAAGGCGCCCATGTCCTGGAGCTGCCCGGCGCCACGAAGTCCCTCCGCGAAGGCGCCCAACCCTTACGGGTGGTCTCCAGCGGCTAGGGAACGGCGAACCCTGGCGCACAAAAAAATACTGGGAGCGCGCCCCCTCGACGCGCTCCCAGTAACTCAACCCCTCCCCCGAGGGGTCCCCCTCTCGGATGCGGCCCCCAAAGCTCCGCGTCCGTCCTGCTTTTCCTTCAAGACGTCGACTACCGAAAACCTTGAGTCCCGGAAGATCGACCCCCGAAACCCTTTCCCCCTCCGCCCGGTCCGCTCTGCGTCCCGAGCCCTTGGACCCTGGTGGCTCTGCCCCCAGCATCCCCACCTCGCCTTCAATACGTCGGCCGCGAAAAACCTTGGCTCGGCCCTGTTTTTTTTCGCCGTCCCCTCTGACGCGGCCTGTCGGACGGGCCTCCCCGGGGCCTGCGTCAGCGCTGCTGCTACAGTCGCCCACCCTGGAGGGGCGCCATGCGGAAGCCGTCGGCGGTGGTCATTGGAGGCGTCGTGCTCGCGCTCCTCATCGGAGCCGGGGTCTTCTGGTGGCTGCGCCCCACTCCCCCCACCCCCGCGTCCCCCCCGGCCGCCCGCGCCTCGCGCCGCCAGCTTCCCCCCGCGCCTCCCGCACCGCCCCAGGGCGCCCTCCAGGTCCAGGGCCGCGTCGTCGACCTCCAGGGGCAGCCGGTCGCCGGCATCGAGGTCTCCGCCTCCGTCCCCCTTCCCGGAGAGACGCTGACGGAGCTGCCGTGTGACGCGAACCAGCCCGACGTCTCCCTGGTCTCGGAGGACTGCGCGTCCCCCGCCGCCAACCTCTGGGTCCAGGAGCTGGTGGAGGCCCACCGGGGTGGGGCCTTCGTCCTGTCGCGCACCACGTCCGCGCAGGACGGCTCCTTCACCCTGGAGGGCCTGCCCCAGGGGACGGTCACCCTCTGGGCCCTGGGCTCGCAAGGCGCGGGCCTCCTGGAGGACGTCGCCTCCGGCACGCAGGACGTGACGCTGGAGCTCGAAGCCAGCCAGCCCATCACCGGCCGCGTGGTGGACGAGGACGGCGCCCCGCTCTCCCACGTCCAGGTCACCGTGCTGCACACGGGCACGGCGCGCTTCTTCGAGACGAAGACCGGCGCGGACGGCCGCTTCTCCCTGGGCCCCCTGCCCGAGGACACCTATGGCCTCCTCGCCGCCCAACCGGGACGCATCTCCGCGTGGATGGGGGAGGTGGCCACGGGCCCCCTGCCGGAGGACGTGGTGCTGTACGCCCCCCGGCGCATCGTGGGCACCGTGGTGGACGGCGAGCACCCCGTCGCCGGCGCCACCGTCACGGAGCTCGACAACGGTCGCGTTGCCACCACCGACGAACAGGGGCGCTTCACCTTCGACGGCCTGTCCCCCGACGAGTACACCCTAAAGGCGGAGCAGGGCGGCCTCCAGGCGCACGAAACGGTGGTGGTCACGGAGGACCCGCGCGAGGTCCAGGTGACGCTGCGCCTGGGCACCGTCTTCTACGTGGAGGCCACCGTGCGTGACACCGCCGGCAAACCCGTGGCCCAGGCGGAGGTGAGCGCCGCCCTTCCCCGTGAGAGTGACGAGTACCTCGACCCCCACCACTTCAAGGCGCTCGGCACCACCGACGAGGACGGCCGCCTGCGCCTGGGCCCCCTCCGGGCCCGCGACTACGTCTTCCAGGTGGTGGCGGACCGGATGCTGGACCTCACCGAGACCCGCACCATCGCCTCGGGCGGCCCCGCGCTGGACTTCGTCCTCTCCCCCGCCATCCTCGTGGAGGGAATCGTCACCGACGCCGCGGGCAAGCCGGTGGTGGATGCCTCCCTGTCGCTGCATCCACCAGACCGGACGCGCCCGGTCAGCGCGCCTCCGCCCGTCTACACGCGCTCGTTCATCCTGGTGCACCCATCCCGCGAGGCGCCCCTCACCTTCGACGCCACCTCCGACGCGGAGGGGCACTTCGCCATCAAGGTGGACCAGCCCCTCTCCGGCACCCTCACCCTCGAGGCCGAAGGCTACCTGCCGCGCACGCTCCAGGTCCGCGCCCCCACGTCCGGCCTGAAGCTCACCCTGGACTCGGGTGCCACCGTGCGCGGCACCGTGACGAGCTCGCGCGGCACGCCCGTCAACGAAGTGGACGTCTCCTTGGAGAAGCAGGAGCCGGAGCCCTCCCCAGGCGCCCGCGAGGCCCCCGAAGGAGAAGAAGACGACAACGCGTTCAACAGCGAGCGCACGACCTTCGCGGGCTCCTCGGGCGAGGACGGCCGCTTCGACATCAAGGGCCTGCCGCCCGGCACCTATGCCGTGTGGATGCGGACCACCACGGGCGGCTATGAGCGCCACATGCCCGACCGCGTGGTGCTGCGCGGCTCGGAGACCGTGGAGCTGGCGCTGCGCCTGGACCTGGACGGCCGGGTGGGCGGCATCGTCGTGGACGCGGAGGGCCGGCCCCTGGCGGACGTCACCGTGGAGGCCACCGCGAAGGAGGAGGAAGCCAGCACCGGCCGCGGGTACTCCCCCCTCTCCGCGAAGACCGGCCCGGACGGCCGCTTCGTCCTGGAGCCGCTGGCGCGCGACTGGGACTACGAGCTGACGGCGGCGAAGCCGGGCTACGCGCTGCCCAAGCCGCCCAGGAAGGAGCACCCCGACGAGGGCCCGGACGACGAGACCTTCGAACAGCTGAGAGCGAGGCACAGGCGATGGCTGGAGGAGCGGGAGGGGCCCAAGCTCATGGCCCGCGCGGGGAACATGGCGGTGCGCATCACCCTCGCCTTCCAGGGCCGCATCACCGGCCGGCTGGCCAGGAAGGACGGCACGCCCATCACCCGCTTCACCGTGAACGAAGAAGCGGTACGCGACCCGAAGGGCGCCTTCACCGTCTTCGTGGACGAGCCCGGCCCCCAGCACCTCACCTTCGAGGCGACGGGCCACGCCCTCACCCAGCGCGACGTGGACGTCCCCGCCGGCCGGGACGTGGACCTGGGCACGGTGAGCATGGAAGAGGGCCACATCATCAAGGGCCGCGTGGTGGATGACGCCACCGGCGCCCCGCTGGCCGGGGTGTCCATCTCCCTGTCGCTGCCGGCGGCAGACGCCGCCAACGCGGAGCAGGCCAGCTCCTTCGCGGACGTCGACACCGGCCCGGACGGCACCTTCCAACTGCCCGCCGTGGAATCCCGGCCCTACCTGCTCACCGCGCAGGAGGAGGAACACGCGTTGCTCGAGCGCATCGTGGGCCCCACCGAGGACACGCTCGAGCTGCGCCTGCCCATCTCCACCCGCCTGGAGGTCACGGCGCGAGACGCACAGGGCCAGCCGGCGTCCATCGTCCTGGCGGCCGTCCCGAAGGCGAACCCGGAGGAGGAGCTCACCGCCCCGGCGAGCGACGGCGTGGCCCTGTTCCGCGACCTGGCCCCGGGCGACTACCTGGTGAAGATCGCGGGCGGAAACACCGGCAGGGCCGTGCCTCGCGTCGTGCGCGTGGAGCCCCATCGCGTCAACCGGGTGGACCTGCCGCTGTCGACGACGGGGCTCAAGCTGAAGCTGCGCTGGAGCGAGCGCGGCAGGCAGGGCACCTCCTACCTCCTCCCCGGCCGGGTCCCCGCGCCACCCGAATCGGCCTCTGCCGCGGAGGTGCGGTGGCTGCGCGAACAGGCGCTCCCGCCGCTGTTTCACAACGCAGGGACCTGGGTGCTCGTTCCTCCCGGGCCCTACACGCTTCTCGTGTTGCAAGAACGCGAGGGACGCTGGCTCTCGTTCCGCGAGGACGTGACGGTGGGCCCAGGCACCATGCAGGACATGCAGGAGGTGGAGGTGCCCGCGCTTCCGTGGTGAGGCGGGTCCGACATGCCTCGCGGTCCAGGGGAGCTGTGTTAAACCCCACGTATGACCCCGAGTGACGCGCTGAGCGCAGCAGACCTCGAACGTCTGGCCAGGGCAGAGGCACCGGACCTGGCCGAGTCCGTGCTGGCCTTCCTCGACCAGCCGGACCGCACGTCCGATACGCCGCTGCCGCAAGGCGCGCTGTCCTTCGACGCGCTGAAGCAGCTGCTGGAGCAGGCGCGCGTGGACGGCGACAAGGCGGGCCGCCGCAAGGGTTCGCATGAGGCGTGGCAGCGCTTCCTCGCGCAGAAGGACGTGCCGCTGCCGCCGCGCCTGCTGCTCGCGGACCTGCTGGTGTCCCTCTACGAGAAGAACACCGAGCCCGCGCGGGCCGCCCTCATCACGCTGGTGAAGCAAGCGCCGCTGAAGTTCGGCCTGTGGGCGGGCCTCAAGCGCATCTACAAGCTGTCGGAGGCGCGTCACGACGCGGAGATGTTCGGCGCGCTGGCCTGGCGCTTCGACACCGAGCGCGGCGGACGCCGTCACCGCGAGGTGGGCGCCGGCACCCTCACCTACCTCCAGCGCCGGGCGTGGCGCTTCCTGCGCCAGCTGGGCGCGGCCGTCCCGGAGCTCTACCCGCAGTTCGCGGTGGAGGTGCTGCGGCACTACGACCTGGACACCACGTGGGCGCAGTGCTGGGTGGCGCACCACATCTGGGCGCACAACAGCAAGAACTACAGCGCGTCGCGCTTCCCCATCCAGCCGCCCGGCGACATGGTGAAGCAGCGCATGTATCCGGACGCGTGGAAGCGCTCGCCGGACGCGCTGATGCGCCTGTTGGACACGTGCCAGTCGGACCCGGCCGCGAAGTTCGCCATCCAGGGCCTGCGCAAGGACTTCCCGGAGGCGCTGCGCAAGGTGACGCCCGCGTGGCTGGACCGGCTGGCGCGCCGTCCGCTGGGCAGCGCGCACGACTTCCTGGTGGAGACGCTCCAGGGCTCGCCGGACTTCCACCAGGGCAAGCTGCGCGCGGCCGGGCTGCATGAGGCGGTGCTCGCGCTGCTCTTCTCCCCCAGCGACAAGGCCCGCGCCTACGCCATCGAGTACGCGCGCGGCCACGCGCAGGACCTGGCCGCGGACCGGCTGGCGGACCTGGTGGAGAAGGGCGCGGACGACGTGCAGCGGTTCGCCGCCGCCGCCCTGGAGAAGCACAAGCCGCGCGACCTGGGCCTGCCGCTCCTGGGCCGGCTGCTCAACTCCAAGCCCACCGCGGCGTTCGCGGCGAAGTCGCTGGAGCAGTCCTTCGACCGCGCGGAAATCACCCACGACTTCCTGCGCGAGATGCTCTGGGGCAAGCAGGAGCAGCTCAACTGGGCGAAGAACTACGTCTCCGCGAAGTACGCGGCCGGGGAGATGCCGGCGGACTTCTGGAAGGTGGCGCTGACGGAGGCGAAGCAGCGCTCGTCGCGCCAGCGCATCGTGGAGGACACGGCGATGAAGGCCCTGTCCACCTACAAGCCGGCGGACATCGGGCCGGAGTGGCTGCTGGACCTGGTGGCTCACCCGCGCCTGGGCCGTCAGGCGGCGCAGTGGCTCACCCGCGCGGACAGCCTGCCGGGCCTGGATGTGGAGCGCGTGAAGGCGCTCGTCTTCAACGGCAAGTTCCGGAGCACGGCGCTGGAGCTGCTCGGCAACCGCAAGCTCTTCACCGCGCGGCAGCTCACGGTGCCCTGGCTGCTGGCGCTGGCGCGTCGGGCCGACCCGCAGCTGCACGACTTCGCGCACCGCTACCTGCTGGCGAACGTGGTGCCCGCGGACTTCAGCGACACGGGCGACGCGGACGCGGGCCTGGAGCGCCTGTTCGACCTGGCGCTGGGCGCGAAGCAGCCGCCGCCGGTGCGCGCGTTCGCGCAGACGTACCTGCGCTGCCACCACCCGGGCATCGGGCCGGAGCAGCCGGAGTCCAAGTCCTACGAGCTGCGCCCCCGCGCGCCGCGCAAGGCGTACTCGGCGGAGCGGCTGTGGCCGGCCCTGTTCGACGCGCGCGACGACGTGCGCCGCTTCGCGCTGACCATCGCCCGCTCGGAGCTGCGCGCGTGGGGCTATCAGACGCGCGTGTACGAGCTGGCGGACTCGGACGCGAAGGAGATCCGCAACCTGGCCTACGACGCCCTGCTCAACGCGGGCGAGCCGGGCGCGGACGCACGCCACACGCTGCAGCCGGAGGAGCTGGACGCGGGCAAGGTGTTCGCGCTCACGGAGTCCACCAAGCGCAGCACGCGTGAAGTAGCCGTGGAGCTCATCCGCCGGCACTACGCGCGGCTGGGCGGCGCGGAGCGGCTGTCCGGCCTGATGCAGAGCGCGGACCGCGAGGTGGGCCTGTTCGCGGTGCGCCTGCTCTGGGAGAAGCACCGTCCGCTGCACCTGCCGGAGGGCTGGAAGCCGGCGGGCGGCGGCAAGGACGAGCGTGAAGCCGGTGGCACCACGCGCTTCAGCGACGTGGAGGCGCTGCGCACGTTCCTGCGGCGCATGATGTTCGGCCTGCCGCCCGGGCGCGCGAAGGAAGCGCGTGAGGGCGACGTGCAGCGCCGGCTGTCCGCGAGCGTGGCCAAGCGCCGCGTGGTGGAGCTGGTGCGGGACCTGGGCCTGGAAGACGAGAGCTTCGCGCGAGTGGTGGCGCCCGTGCTGGGCGAGTTCACCGGCTCCGTGGCGAAGGGCGAGTGGCAGAGCTGCCTGGCCTCGCTGGTGCAACTGCGTGCGGCACACCCGGGCGTGCAGCTCGGCGGCATCTAGGACAACGACACCATGGCCAACCTCTCCATCGGCAACATCGAGAAGGTCCGTGCGCTGGCGGCCAATGCGCGCCTGCTCATCGTGGGCGGCACGCGCGCCGCCGCCGCCAGCCGCCTCACTGCGTACGATCCGGCAACCAACAAGGTCCTGTGGACTTCGCCCCTGCCCGCGCACGTGCTGGGCGTGGCGTTGTCCGGCGAGCAGTTCGCCGCGGCGGGCGCGGACGGCACCGTGCGCTTCGGGTCGCTCACCGACGGCACCGTGAAGTTCCAGCTCCACAACGCGCACCCCGGAGGCTGCACCGCGGTGGCGGCGAGCCCCGACGGCAAGGTGCTCTACACGGCCGGCGCGGACGGCTTCGTGCGCGCGTGGGACTGGGACAGCACGAAGAAGCTGAAGGAGTGGAGCGCGTCCTCGCAGCCGCTGCGCGCGGTGGCGGTGGACCCCACGCACACGTACGTGGCCTGCGCGGGCGATGACAGCGTGGTGCGCTCGTTCACGGTGGCGACGGGTGCGCGCCGGGACATGCCGGGCCACGAGGGCGCGGTGCGGGCGCTGGCCTTCACCCCGCGCGACGGGCGGCTCGTCTCCGCGGGTGACGACGGCAAGCTGCGCATCGGCTACCTGGTCGGCGCGGTGGAGTTCGAGGTTCGCGGCGACAAGGACAGCGGCCACGCGGGCTCCGTGCTGGGGCTGGTGTTCCCGCCCACGCCGCAGGCGGAAGCGGGCCAGGACCCTGCGGAGCGCATCGCGTCCGTGGGCAGCGACGGCAAGCTGAAGGTCTGGCGCCTGGATGAGCGCCGCAAGCCGCGCACCTTCGAGCTGGGCAGCAAGGCCCTGAACGCGGTGGCCTTCGCGCCGCCGGCGAACCCGCGTCAGGCGAAGCAGCTGCTGGGCTACCTCTTCGTGGCCGGCGAGGACCGCGGCGTCACCCGCATCACGCTGGGCACGGACGGCAAGCCCACGGACGAGACGACGGCGTACGGCCACGGCTTCGACGTCTTCAACGATGCGCTGAAGGCCGCCCTCCCCCGCCGCGAGGCCGCGGTGAAGGAGGCGGTGGCCCTGCTGGAGCCGGAGGCGCTGGACTTCGTCCTGGGCGTGCTGTCCTCGGACAAGGACATCGCGGCGCGCCGGCTGGCGGCCACGGAGCTGGGCAACCACGGCCGCACCGCCGCGCGCCCGAAGCTGCGCGACCGCCTCAACGACGACGACAAGACGGTGCGCGCCGCGGCGCTGGACGCGCTGGTGAAGCTGGAGACGGAGTCGCCTCTGGCGGCTCCCCGCGCGGCGCTGGACTCGCGCTTCGTGGACACGCGCGTGCAGGGCCTGCGCCTCTTGGCGAAGCAGGGCAGCGTGTCGCCGCTGGTGCCGGGCCTCATCGCCAGCAAGCTGCCGGACACGAACGCGGAGGTGGGCACCGCCGCGCTGGACGCGCTCACCACCGTGTCGCCCAAGGGCAGCACGGAGCCGCTGAAGCTCGCCTTCGAGCGCGGCCCCGCGGCCCTCAAGGTGGAGGTGCTGCTGCGCGCATCCGTGGCGGGCCTGCTGGGCGACCCGCGCCTGCAGCCGCTGGTGGCGCGCGCGCTGGACGACGCGGACCGGGACGTGCGCCGAGTGGCCTTCGCGGTGCGCGTGCTGGAGCGCCGCGCGCTGGCCGCCACGCTGGAGGCGAAGGACGAGGAGTTCGCGCGCACGGTGCGGGAAGTGACCCGCATGCTGACCCTCCAGGCGAAGCGCGCGGCCGGGGACACCGAGGCGAAGTTCAACACCGACGCGGAGCTGGCCGCCTCGCGCGAGCAGCTCTTCGGCAAGACGCCCGCAGGCACCGCGCTGACGGAGGCGGACCTGGAGCCGCTGCTCGCCGCCATGGCGTGCCGCATGCCGGACACGGCCGTGCGTGGCGCGCGCGTGCTGGCGCAGCTGGGGGACGGCCGCGCCCTGGGCGCCCTGCTCCAGCTGTCGCGCGAGGACGACGCCGCCATCCGCCGTGAGACGGCCACCGCGCTCCAGGCGTTGCAGGATCCGCGCGCCCGCGAGCGGCTGGTGTGGATGCTGGACGACGCGGATGGAGACGTGCGCGCGGCGGCGCTGTCGGCCGTGGTGGCGCTGGACGCGGAAGCGCCGCTGTCCGCCGCGGAGGCCGCGCTGCGCTCCGGTCACGAGGACGTGCGCGTGCGCGGCCTGGACCGGCTGGTGAAGCTGGGCGCCAAGGCGGAAGGCGCGGAAGGGCTGCTGGGCGACGCGCTGGAGGACGAGTCCGCCAAGGTGCGCGGCGAGGCCTTCCGCACGCTGTGGGCCTGGAACGACCAGGAGCCCGTGAAGGCGCTGGACCGCGCGCTGGCGGGCCGCTTCCCGGACCTGCGCACCCGCGCCGTGGAAGTGCTCGCGCAGAAGGGCACCGACGACTGGGCGCTGGAGCGGCTGAAGAAGTCCGTGGAGGACCGCGACGCGGGCGTGGCCACCGCCGCCTACGAGGCGTGGGTGAAGCTGGCCGGCAAGGAGAAGGCGGAGCCGCACCTGGCCGCGCTCAACACCACGCACCCGGCCCTGCGCGAGAAGGCCGCCAAGGCCTCCGTGCACGCCCCGGCGGAAGCCATGCGCTCCGCGCTCCTCAAGCGCGTGCAGGACGAGCACCTGGACGTGGCTTTCGCGGCGCTGGAGGCGCTGGACAAGCTCATCCCGAACGAGAACGGGCCGCTGCTCGCGGGCATCGCGGCGTCGGCGCTGCCGGTGCGCGTGCGGGCCTCGGAGCTGCTCGCCCCGCGCGGCGCGGAGGACATCATCGAGCCCATGCGCGGGCTCATCACGGACAAGGACCTGGAGCGGATGTACCCGCCCGCCTTCCTCGTCCCGCTGCGCATCCGCGCGTCGCGAGCGCTGGCCACGCTGGGCTCGCGGCGCCTGCTGGGCTTCTACGCCACCACGCTCCTGCCCCACGAGGTGACGGACCTCCAGGAGCAGGGCGCGCGAGGCCTCGCGACGGCCAGCCGCCGGGGTGACGAGGGCGCGCTGCTGGATGCGCTGGGCCACTCCCTGGTGGCGGCGCGTTCCTGGGCGGCGGACGGTCTGGCCCGCCTGGGTGATGTGCGCGCGCTGCCGGTGCTCACCGGAAACCTGCGCCACGAGCACCTGCCCATCCGGCTGGGCGCAATCCTCGCGTTCGCGGCCCTGGGCCACGAGGGCGACGGCGGCCTGCTGCACGGTCTGGAGGACTCCGCGCGCGAGGTGCAGGAGATGGTGTTCGCCATCGTGCTCGCGCGCGACCTGCGCGCCAGCCGCGAGGGTGGACCGCCGGACCTGCTGACGAGCGCGCTGTCCAGCGGCCGTCCGGAGGTGCGCTACGCCGCGGCCCGCGCGCTGGAGCTGCGCACGGAGCCGGAGGCCTACCGCGCGCACCTGGTGGAGGTGCTGCTGCCGCCGCGTCCGGAGAAGGCCGGCGACATGAAGGACTGGCCCGCGGAGGAAGAGCGGGCGAAGCGCGTGATTGGCCTCGCGGAGGCGCTCTCCAGCGGTCAGCCGGAGCAGCGCTATGCGGCGGCGCAGGTGCTGCTGCTGCGCAACAAGCCGCTGGACTACTTCCGTGAAGCGCAGAAGGTCGCGCGGCCCAGCTCGCTCCAGGCCCCCTGGAAGCCGGAGACGGCCGAGGGCGCCGCGCACGTCATCCAGCCCTCCACGCCGGAGAAGCAGGGCACGGCCTCCGCCACGGGCAAGAGCTGGCTGCGCCGCCTCTTCTCCGCGGTGAAGCCGGCGGAAGGCACGAGCACCGGGACGCCGAAGGACGCGACGCAGGCGGAGCGTCAGCACCTGCGCCGCCTCGCCTTCGGCGCCTACGTGGGCCTGCTGCGTCAGGTGACCGCGGGTGACGAGGAAGGCCACCGCGTCCGCCGTGACGCCGTGGACCGCGTGGTGAAGCTCACGCAGGAAGGCTACGCGGGCACGTCCGCCGCGGTGGCCGCCCTGCTGCGCGCGCTGGAGGATCCGCACCAGCTCGTGCGCCGGGCCGCGCTCGCGGGCCTCAAGGAGCTGTACCCCGCCGGCAGCGACGAGCCGCTGGCGCTGGCCCTGGCCTCGCTGTCGCCGGACGTCGCGCGCGCCGCGCTGGAGGAACTGGCGGAGCGCGGTGACAAGGCCCGTCCGCGAGTGGCCGCGGCGCTCAACTCGCCGCTGCCGGAAGTGCGCAAGTCCGCCTTCGAGCTGCTGGAGAAGCTGAGCCCGCCGGGCAGCCTGGATCCGCTGCTGGCCGCGCTGGGCAGCGAGCACGCGGACCTGCGCGTGGGCGTGATTGAGCGGCTCGCGGGAGCCAACGACCCGCGCGTCACGGAGGCCCTGGGCCGCGCGATGGGCAGCGAGCACGAGGACCTGCGGCTGCGCGCCGCGGAGCTGCTCGCGTTCCGGGGTGACGACCGGGCGGTGGAGGTGCTGGGCACCTTCCTGCGTTCGGAGACGTCCGCTGTGGCCCGCCGCGCACAGGAGGCCCTGGCGCGACTGGGGACCTCCGCCGCCGTGGCCGCGCTCGCCGCGCGCCTGACGGTGGCCACGGAGATTCCGGAGCGCACCCGGCTGGTGGCCGCGCTGGGCCGCACCCACCGCGCGGACGCGCTGGACGTGCTCGCGCGCCAGAGCGTGGAGGACGAAGCCCCGTCCGTGCGCCTCGCCTGCGTGACGGCGGCGATGCAGCTCACCTGGCCGCCGGAGCAGGAGAAGCTGAAGGAGCACGAGCGCGAGCTGAAGAAGCGCGACGCGGCGCTCGCGGTGCGCTTCCTGCGCGTGGCGGTGAAGAGCCAGGACCCGGAGGTCCGCAAGGCCGCCGCCCGCGAACTGGAGCACGGCAAGAGCGAGGGCCAGGACGCGCTGCTCGTCCAGCTCTTCAACGACCGCGACGTCACCGTGCGCGCGGCGGCCGTGGAGCACTACTCGAAGCGCGTGGTGGAAGAGGGCGCGGCGGTGGAGCCGCTGGAGGAGATCCTCCGCGCCGGAGCCCGCGAGCTGATGCTGCCCGCGGCGGAAGGCGTCGCGCACCAGCGCCGCGCCAGCGCCCTGCGGCCCCTGCTCCTGTACGCGCGCGCCGGTGAGCCGCACGAGCGAGGCCGGGCCCTGCTCGCCCTGGGCACGCTCGGCGACGTGCGCGCCCTCTCCGAGCTGGAGACGGTGGCCGGCGGAGGCACGCCGGATGCCCCGGCGGAAGAGGACATGGTGTTCGCCGCCATCGAGGCGCTCGGCCGGCTCGCGAACCGGATGCCGGATGGCGAAGACCGCCGCCGCATCGAGGAGAAGGTGGAAGCCGCCGCCACGGACGGCGCCGCCTTCCAGCGCCAGGAAGCCGGCGTGCGCGGCCTGCGCGCCCTGGGCGGAGAGCGTGCCCGGGTGAAGCTGGAGGCGCTGCTCGCCGACGGTGAGACGGACGACGACGTGCGCCGCACGGTCGCGGAGGAGCTCGGCAAGTTCGGAGATCCGGCCGCCGAGGCCGCCCTCGCCGCCGCGCTGAACGAGGAGGACGACGACCTTCGCGCCGCCGCGCGCAAGGCGCTGGACGTCCTCTTCCCCAAGGAGCGTACGCGGGTGGAGTTCCTCGCCGTGCAGAGCGAGCACGAGGACATCTCCGAGCCCGCCGCCACGTACCTCGCGAGCGAAGGCGACCCCGCCCTGCTCGTGCCCCGCCTGGCCACACTGGACAACGTGGAACTGCGCCTCCGTCTGCGTCGCGGCCTCGCCCGCCGTGGCGCGATGCCGGTGCCGGAGGTCATCGCCCTGTTCGGCCACGACAAGCCGGAAGCGCGCGAAGAGGCCGCGCGGCTCGTGGGCACCTGGACGGGTGACGCGCGCGAAGCCGGCGCCGTGGACACGGCCGGCCTGACCCGCGCGCTGGTGGCCGCGGAACGGCGCACCGCCACCGCGTGGACCACCGCGCAGCCTCCGAAGAAGGAGCCGCTGGCCGCCGCCTGGGAGCGCATGCTCTGGGCGGGTTCACGGCTGGGCGCGAAGGAGCTGGTGGCGACGTCCGCCGAAATCCTCCGCAAGGGTGAGGCCCAGGCCCCCGCCGCCGTGCGCCAGGAAGCGGCGCGCGTGCTGGGACGGCTGAAGGCCACGAGCGAGGCGCAGGCCCTGCGCACCGCGCTCGGTGACCCGGACGCCGCCGTGCGCGCCGCCGCCGCCTCGGTGCTGGCCGCGCTGGTGCCGGAGCAGTCCTCGGCCTGGGCGCTGGAGGTGAAGCCCTTCGACCCGGTGGCCCTGGGCCCCACGGGCGCGAAGGTGGCCCCGTCCGCGCTCACGGCCAGCGAAGGCCGCCGGCTCGCGGTCCCCGCGCTGCTGGCGAAGAAGGACCTGGAGCCGCTCAAGTCCGTGGCCGCCGACCCGAAGGCGGAGGTGAAGCAGGACGCCTGGGCCGCGCTGGGACGCCTGGGCGGAGACGAGGCCGCGGCGCTGCTGAAGACGGCCGCGTTCGACAAGTCGCAGTCGGTGGAGCTGCGCAAGGCGGCCTACCGCGCCCACAAACGTGCACGCCGGGCCGCTGAGCGCGCCCGGAAGGAAGGTCAACCGTCGTGAGCACCGCAACCGCACGTCATCCCGTCGCGCTGAGCTACGCCGCGCAGAGCGACGTGGTCGTCACGCCGGACGCCTCGCGCGTGCAGCTGGCCCTGGAGGGCTCGCGAGGCACCGTGGGCGTCAGTGGTCAGGTGAAGGACCCCACCCTCTTCCGCGACGCGCTGGCCGCCGCCTTCGCGGTGCTCTCCAGCGACCTGCGCTACCGGGGCCGCGACCGCACCGCGTACCTCGCGTACCTGATGAAGCAGGGCAAGCGCGCCAGCGCGCAGATCTGGGAAGCGCAGAAGGCCTTCCTCGACAACGCGCTGGAGGGTGAAGAGAAGAAGGACGCCGTCCTGGACCCCGTCCTCACGGTGGATCCGGATCAGGTCTCGCTGGAGGTCTTCTCCCGTGACGAGAGCGCCTACGCGCGCCTCGCCTTCGACAACAGCCTCTTCGACAAGCGCCAGGCCGCGCACGGCTCCACGTTCCTGGACGTGCCGCAGGACCTGCCCGCCCGCCTGGACCGCCTGCGCGCCTACGCCCCGGTGGTGCTGGAGGCCCACGTCGCCCCCACCGCGAAGGCCGCGCCCGCCACGGAGCCCAGAACCCCGCGCACGGTGGAAGTGCCGCACGCGTGGCTGCGAGGCTTCCTCCAGGTGCAGTCCGCCGCGACGCTGCCGGCCACCACCTGCTCCATCGCGCCCATCGACCTCTACAACCTGCTCTTCGCGCTGCGTACCCGCCGCTCGAAGAAGGCGCCCCGCGCGCTGCGCTTCGAGCTGGTCCCGGGCGCTCCGCCCCGGCTGGTGCTGGAGCCCTGGGAGCAGGTGCTGGAGTGCCACGGCGGCGTGTACGCGGGCAGCGCGCCCGCGGTGGTGCGCACCTTCGGCCGTCAGCGCCTCGCCGCGCTCGCGCGCCTGTTGCCCCACGCGAAGAGCGTGCACGTGCAGCTGCTGGGTCCGGGCCTGCCGGTGTTCTGGGTCATCGACCTGGGCGCGGCCACGCTGACGCTGGGGCTCACGGGCTGGACGGAGAGCGGCTGGTCCAGCGCCGCCGCCTTCGACGCGCTGATGCCGCGAGACGTGTCGGAAGGCCTCGCGGAGTCGCTGCGCAACCGCCTGCGCAAGGACGGTCCCCTCGCCTTCGAAGTGCTGGCCAAGGACGCGGGAGCGCCGAAGGATCAGGTGCGCGCCGCGCTCCAGCTCGAATGCCTGCGAGGCCGCGTCCTCTTCGACGTGGCCCGCGGCACCTACCGCCCGCGCGAGCTGATGCCCACCCCGGTGGACGAGGCCGCGCTGCGCTACGGCAACGAGCGTGAAGCGCGCGCCCACCGCCTGCTCGGCGACGGCGGCCCAGGCTCCGGCGAGGTGAAGCTCACGCAGGTGCACGACCTGGTCGGCGAAGGCACACGCATCCAGGGCGAAGTCGTGGACCGCGAGGCGGTGCGCAGCTTCTTCCCCAGCTTCACCATGGACCTGGAGGGCCGCGTGAAGGACGCGGGCTGCGGCTGCCCGCACTTCCGCCGCTCCGGTCTGCGCGAAGGCCCCTGCGAACACATGCTCGCGCTGCGTCTGGCGTACGCCCGCCGCCGCGCCGAGGAAGAAGCGCTCCGTCAGACGCCGGAGGGCCGCAAGCTCATCCGCGCGGAGACGCGCGCGTACGTGCGTCGCGACCCGGCCACGGGACTGGAGCAGGTGTATCGCGTGTCGCTGGACGGCAAGGTGGTGGCCCTCACGTGGGGCCCTCGCCTGGGCGACTCGCGTCACCAGCGACTTTGGTTCGACACGGACACGGAAGCCCGGACGGCGTACTTCAGCCGTTTGGAGAAACTAACCGCGGACGGCTACATCGACGCGGCCTCGACTCTGGTGTAAACACTCACTCAACGGCCCGGCCGCCGACGGGGCGGCCGGAAGGATGGTGGCGCCGGACGAAAACCGAATAGCGAGTGGTCGAGAGAGGTCTGGACCGCATCAGCCTTAACGCCTCGAGCGTAGGAACGGCGTTGCGCCGTTCTGGTTGAAATGCTGGACACTCTCCGCAAGGTAGCCTGTTCTTGGCTCTCTCCCTCCCGAGCACTACCGTCGGGGCGGGAAGCGGAACCAACGACGCAGCCGCCGTTTTCCCACCCCGACGGTAGTGCTCGGGAGGGGAGAGCCGGTGAGGCTACCGTGCCCCAGGTGAGCTGGTGGTGCCTTCCTGGCCTCCCTCGACCGCTCGAATTCGTCTCCGTCGCCCCTCCCTGAGCCGCCGCGCCCGTCGAAGGTAACTCGATGACCGCCAAGCTGGAGTCGTTCGTCCCCGCCGCCCCGCCGCAGGCTGCTCCTGAAGTCACGCCCGCTGCCTCCCCCAACACCGTCGCGAAGCGCGAGGCCGCCAAGGCCGCGCACGACGCCCTCATCACGCGCTGGAAGGCCATCACCGAGGCCGGCGGCGCGGACGAATGGGTGCACGCCCAGCTCGTGGCGAAGGGCGCGCTCGCGGACGAGGTGGACTTCTCCTCGTTGAAGGAGAAGGAGAAGACGGCCTGGAAGGAGAAGAAGAAGGCCGAAGCGGTGGAGCGCCGCGCGCTGGAGCGCCAGGCCCACGAAGCGTGGAAGGCCACGCACGTGAACCACCTGGGCGTGGGCATCCACTGGAACGAAGCCGGCCTGCCGGACAAGTTCGACCTGGAGCACCGCGAGGAGCGCGCGCGCCAGAACGGCCTGCCCACGCTGAACAACGCGGAGGACCTGGCCAAGGCGCTGGGCCTGAGCGTGTCCAAGCTGCGCGGCTTCGCGTTCCACCGCGACGTGGACACGGGCTCCCACTACGTGACGTGGAGCATCCCCAAGCGCACGGGCGGCGAGCGCACCATCACCTCGCCCAAGCCGGAGCTGAAGCAAGCGCAGCGCTGGGTGCTCTCCAACGTCGTGGAGCGGCTGCCGGTGCACGGCGCGGCGCACGGCTTCGTGGCGGGGCGCTCCATCCTCACCAACGCGCTGGCACACCAGGGCGCGGACGTGCTGGTGAAGGTGGACCTGAAGGACTTCTTCCCCTCGGTGAACTGGCGCCGGGTGAAGGGCCTCTTGCGCAAGGGCGGCCTGCCGGAGAACACCTCCACGCTGCTGGCGCTGATGTCCACGGAAGCGCCGCGTGAGCGCATGTCCTTCCGGGGCAAGACGCTGCACGTGGCGAAGGGACCGCGAGCCCTCCCGCAGGGAGCGCCCACCTCACCGGGCATCACCAACGCGCTGTGCCTGCGCCTGGACAAGCGGCTGTCGGCGCTGTCGCGCAAGCTGGGCTTCACATACACGCGCTACGCGGACGACCTGACCTTCTCCTGGACGAAGGCGAAGGCGCCCAAGGCCCGCCGCGCGCAGGGAGCGCCGGTGGCGGTGCTGCTCGCGCGGGTGAAGGACGTGGTGGAGGCGGAAGGCTTCACGGTCCACCCGGACAAGACGCGGGTCGCCCGCAGGGGCAGCCGTCAGCGCGTCACGGGACTCGTGATCAACGAGGCCAAGGAAGGCACGCCCGCCGCCCGAGTCCCCCGCGACGTGGTGCGCCGCCTGCGCGCGGCCATCCACAACCGCCTGCAGGGCAAGCCGGGCCGCGAAGGCGAGTCGCTCGAGCAGCTCAAGGGCATGGCGGCGTTCATCCACATGACGGACCCGGAGAAGGGCCGCATGTACCTGGATCAGCTCGCGAAGCTCGAAGCCGCCCAGGCATAGCGCGGGGACCTAGCGGGCCCCCGCCTTCGTCCGCCGGGAAGGCTTCTTCGCCGGAGCCTTCTTCTCCACGGCCGGAACCACGGGCTTCTCCACCGAGGGAGTCTCACCCGTCACGGGCTTCAACGCCGAGTCCGCGAACTCCCGCAGCCGGCGCGGATACTCCGTGGGCGCGGTCGCGGCGAAGTTGCCATGCGAAGCGCCGGGGATGCGCCATGTCTGCGCATACGGCGCGACGTGCGCGAACAGCTCGTCCAGCAGCGGCTGCCCGGACTCCTCCGTCCCCGCGACGATGAACAGGGGCCGGGGCTTGATGTGGTCCACCGCGTCGAGGGTCCTCACCTCGTCCAAGGCAATCCCCCGCCGCCAGAACGGCACCAGCGCCCCCGTCTGTGTCACCACACCGAAGCGGCGGAAGTCATACGCCGCCGCCAGCCACAGCGTGTTGAACGGGGACAGCAGCACCACCGCCGCGACCTGAGGGTCCTTCGCCGCCACCTCCGCCACCGCCGCGGAGCCAATGGAGAACCCCAGCGCCCCCACGCGAGCAGGGTCCACCTCCGGCTGAGCCCGCACGTACGCCAGCGCCGCGCGCACATCCTGGCGCTCCTTGTCGCCCCAGGTGGACGTCTCGCCCCCGCTCTGCCCATGCGCGCGCAGGTCGAACAGCAGCACGCCGTACCCCGCGTCGCGCAGCACGCGGGCCTCCGGCAGCAGATCCATGCGGGTCTGTGACAGGCCATGCGCCAGCACCCATGCCGCCTTGTTCCGGGACGGCACGTACCAGCCGCGCAGCTCCATCCCATCATCCGTGCGCAGCGTCACCTCGCGCGCGGAGCCGAAGTCCGCGGGCAGCACCGCGGCCGGCTTCGGATAGTGGAAGTACTGCTCGGAGCGCCACGCCGCGCGGCCACCCAACGCCAGCGCCACCAGCACCCACGGCAACACCAGCACGCCCAGCACCCGCCCCCACCGAATCCGTTTCAACAACCCAGCCATGTCCGCCCCTCTCCGGCAGCAAGCGACCCGTACCCCAGGGCGGAAGTCACTGCCCAAGGCTTGTGTTGGCTCCCGCCAGACATCTAGACCCTATAGGCGCCAATTGGGTCCTGATTTACAATTTAGGCGAACTTTAGCAGCGGCGGCAGATTGACCGTCCGGGTGAGCAGGCATGACGACGTCGAAGACGGTCTACGACGCAGTGGTGGTGGGTTCGGGAGCTTGCGGTGGATGGGCGGCCAAGCAGCTGACGGAGGCCGGGCTCCGGGTGCTGGTGTTGGAGGCGGGCCGCGGCGCGAACGCGGACCGGGCGCTCCACCTGATGCACCGCGTGAAGCAGAAGCTGGGCTACCGCATCGAGTCGGACGCATCCCGCAAGTCGCGCCAGTCCATCCAGGCCACGAGCTTCGCCTGGCCGTTCCATCCGCACGCGTTCGTGGATGACGTGGACAATCCCTACACCACGCCAGCCGACGCGCCGTTCGCCTGGATCCGCGCGAGGCAGGTAGGCGGGCGAACCAGCGTGAAGGCTCACGGCCGCCAGTTCTACCGGCTGTCTGACTTCAACTTCCACGCGGGCAGCCTGGACGGGTTGAGCCCGGACTGGCCGCTGTCGCACGCGGACCTGGCGCCGTCCTACGAAATCGTGGAGCGGTGGATGGGCCTGCGAGGCAACTCGGACGGCGTGGACACGCTGCCGGACTCCGTCTTCGCCGGCCCCGCGCCGCTGTCGCCGGGAGAGGTCCGCCTGCGTGAGAAGGTGAAGGCCCGCTGGCCCGACCGCCACGTCGTGGCCCGGCGGACCGCGAACGCGCCGGTGACGCTGCCGGCGGCGCTGAAGACGGGGCGGCTGACGCTGCGCTCGCACGCCATCGCCAGCCACATCCTGCACGACCCGAACACCGGCCGCGTGACGGGGGTGTCCTTCATCGACGCGAACTCCGGTACGTCCGAGGAGGTGCGCGCGAAGGTGGTGGTGGTGGCAGCGGGCACCATTGAATCCACGCGGTTGCTGTTGCACTCGCGCAACCGGGCGTTCCCGGACGGTCTTGCGAACAGCTCCGGGCTCGTGGGCAAGCACCTGATGGACCACATGTACCTGCGAGGCATCGAGGCGCGGATGAACCTGCCCGCGCACCTCCACCAGAAGGAGCACGGCTGGGCGTACATCCCCCAGTTCCGCAACGTCACCGAGCGCCACCCGGACTTCGCCCGAGGCTACGGCGTGCAGGTCTTCACCTTCGATGACCAGATGCACATGGTGCCCTTCGGGGAGATGGTCCCGCGCGCGGAGAACCGCGTGACGTTGAGCGACACGGTGAAGGACCGCTGGGGCATTCCGGCGGCGCACATCGAGTGCCGGCACTCGGCCAACGACCTGAAGATGACGGAGGACGCGGTCACCTCCTGTCTGGAGATGCTGGAGGAGTCGGGCTGCACGGTGGAGAAGGTCAACAAGCAGCTCTCCGAGCCGGGCATGGCCATCCACGAGGTGGGCACCGCGCGCATGGGCAAGGACCCGAAGACGTCCGTGCTCAACCCCTTCAACCAGAGCTGGGATGTCCCCAACCTCTACGTCACGGACGGCTCCTGCTTCCCCTCGCAGGGCCCGCAGAACCCCACCCTGACGATGATGGCCCTCACCGTCCGCGCCTGCGCCCACCTGGTGGGCGAGCTCAAGGCCGGCCGCATCTGATTCCCCTCCAGAACTGACGCGAGGGGCCCGAAGGAACGGGCCCCTTGCATGGCTGGCGCGAATTTATTACCTACCAGTCAGTAACTAACCCTTCGCGCCATGTCCCGTCCCCCACGCGTCACCGACCTGCAGATCGACGAAGCGGCCCGAGCCGTGTTCCTGGCGCAGGGTCCCTCCGCGCCGCTGCAGGACATCGCGAAGCGGTTGGGCATCTCGCAGCCGGCGCTGCTGCACCGGGTGGGCACCAAGGAAGCACTGATGGCCAGGGCCCTCCGTCCGGTGCCGCCCACCGCGCTGGCGCTGCTGGAGCCAGGGCCCAGGGCCAACGCGTCCATCGAGGCGCAGCTCCTGGAAGCGCTGCTGCACCACCGGGACTTCATGCGCCAGCGGGTGCCCTGGCTGTTCGTGCTGCACTACTCGGCGCTGGGCGGCGCCAGGGCCATGCACCTGGACACACCTCCCCCTGTCGCGCTGCGAGAGGGACTGACGAAGTGGCTCACCCGGGCGAAGCGAGCCGGAAGGGTGGACCTGGCCGAGCCCAGGGTCGCGGCGGAAGCCCTCTGTGGAGCGCTGGAGGCCCGCTGCTTCAACGCCCACGTGGGCGGAGCCACCTACGCCCCCGGCGAGGACGAAGCCGTCCTGCGCCAGCTCATCCGGGTGCTGATGACACCAGCGGAAGCACCCGCCCGAAAGAAGCCGTTGAAGAGGACCCCGAGATGACGACCGCCACGCCCAAGCTGACCCGCTCCACGGAGGGGCCCGGGCTGATCCTCCTCCTGGGTGCGCTCATCGGCTTCGGCCCCCTGTCCATCGACATGTACCTGCCGGCGTTCCCCGCCATCGGCGAGTCGCTGCACGCGACCGCGGGAGAGGTGGAGCGCACGCTGGCGACGTTCTTCGCGGGGCTCGCGGTGGGGCAGCTGTTGTCCGGGCCGGTGAGTGACCGCTTCGGCCGCACGAAGCCGCTCTACGTGGGCCTGCTGCTCTACGTGCTGGGCTCCATCGGCTGCGCGACCGCGCCGTCGGCGGACGTGCTGGCGGCCTGCCGGTTCGTGCAGGCGCTGGGAGGCTCGGTGGGCATGGTGACGGTGAGGGCCGTCGTGAGGGACCTGCACTCGGGAGCAGCGGCGGCGAGGATGATGTCGCGCCTGGTGCTGGTGATAGGCCTGGCGCCCATCCTGGCCCCACTGCTCGGAGGCTGGGTGCTGCGAGCCCTGGGTTGGCGAGCCATCTTCGGAAGCCACGCGGTCATCGGGCTCCTCGCGCTGGGAGCTGTCTTCACCATCCTGCCGGAGACCGCGCCGCCGAGGAGCGGAGCGCCCCAGGGCAGACCCTTCCAGGCCATGTGGAGCATCCTGAAGGCGCCAGACTTCCTGGGGCCCGCGTTGGCGGCGGGGCTCGCGCAGGCGGGGATGTTCGCGTACATCGGCGGCTCGCCCGTCGTCTTCATCACGTTGCACGGCGTGAAGCCGGAGCACTTCGGCTGGTTCTTCGGAGCGAACGCGGCGGGTCTGGTGGCGGTGTCGCAGCTCAACCACTGGCTGCTGGCGCGCTCCTCGCCGGAGCGGGTGTTGAAGCAGGCGGTGCGCATCGCCGCGCTCGCGGGCGGGGTCCTGGTGACGGTGGCGTCGACAGGCTTCGGAGGCCTGTGGGGCATCGCGCTGTCGCTGTTCGTGTTCGTCTCCAGCCTGGGAGCCATCGCGCCCAACGCGACGGCGCTGGCGATGGAGCAGCACGCGAAGCAGGCAGGCATCGTGTCGGCGGTACTGGGAGCGCTTCAGTTCATGCTCGCGGCCGGAGCCTCCGCGGCAGTGAGCGCGAGCCACGACGGCACGGCGAGGCCCATGGCCCTGGGAGTCGCCATCGCCGCCCTGCTCGCCCTGGGAGCACTGAGGCTGGCGAAGCGAACCCCCGCGCACTGAGCCACAGCCCGTGCGGGTGGGATTGACACTTCGGAACGCAAAGCCTGATGGTGCGGTGCGAAATGCTCGCACCCTTCTACTCCGCTTGTCCTGTCTGCAATGAGACCGGGTCCCGGCCGGTCGTCGCGTTCCAAGAGCTGAGCTACGGCCGTTGCACAGGCTGTGGGCTCATCTACAAACGAGAGCAGAAGCCAGGACTGGGCGAGGGCTACGAGGAAAAGTACTTCAAACACAACCGGGCAAAGTACTTGAGCCGCTGGGACCACCGGGTGCGCAAGTGCCTGCGCCAGGTGCTGGTGTGCCTGGAGTACGCGCCGCACGCGAAGGACCTGCTGGATGTGGGGTGTTCCGCGGGCTACGTGCTGGAGGCAGCGCAGCGAGCAGGCCTGAAAGCCACCGGACTGGACTACTCACAGTTCTCGGTGAACCTCTGTCGCGAGCGAGGCTACACCGCCGAATACGGCTCGCTGACCCAGATGCCATTCCCGGACGCGTCCTTCGACATCATCACGTTGAAGCACACGCTGGAGCACGTGGATCAGCCCATGGACGGGCTGCGAGAAATCCAGCGCGTGTTGAGGCCAGGAGGCGTGGCCTTCGTCATCGTGCCGGACGCGGCCTACTACAAGATCATCGTGATGCCGAAGAAGGGCCGCTCCTTCCGCCCGGACCGGCGAGGCTGGCAGCACCACGTCTACTTCTACGAGCACAACCTCGCGGACGCCTGCGCCAGGGCCGGAATGCAGCCGGTGAAGGCAGGTAAGGACATCCTGCGCCGGAGACTGGCGAAGGGCCTGCGAGCTCCCTACGAATACGCCCGCTTCGCCTTCCTCTGGGCATGGGTCCAGGTCTGCCGCCTGACGCACCTGCGCAGGGAGATCCAGGTCATCGCCCAGAAGCCCAAGGCACACGCACAGCTCCCTGTCCCGCACGCCGAAGCAGCCTGAGCGCGGCGTCACACAGGCCGGCGAATCCACACCCCCAGCACCACGGCCAGCACAAGCGCCACGGGCCCCAACCAGTCCCCCCAGGCCCCCGCGAGCGAGCTCAGCCGATCCGCCGCCGGCACACGCATCACGGTGCCAGCACGCTGGTTGTCCTCCAACTCGGAGGTCCACGTCCCCGCGGGGTCGATGAACGCGGAGATGCCTGAGTTGGTCACCCGAACCTGAGCCGTGCGCGTCTCGATGCTGCGAAACGCCGCATGCATCAGGTGCAACCGGGGCGCGGGAGTGCCGGAGAACCACGAGTCATTCGACAGCGTGAGAATCAGGTCCGCCCCCTGGCGCACCTCCGCCGCGACGTAATTGGGAAAGACCGCCTCGTAGCAGATGAGCGGAGCGACCTTGAGCACGCGGCCGCCGTTGATCCGGAAGTCCACCAACCGAGGCCCCGGGCCACGCTTCCATCGACCGGTCCAGGGAAGCACGGCGCGCAGGGAAGGCGTGTCCACCGCATCCGGAACCCACTCCGTGAGCGGGAACAGCATTGTCTTCCGGTACGCGGCCTGCGCCAGCTCGCCCGTCGCGGAGGGCCCCAGGAACATGGCGGCGTTGAACTCGCGTTCGCCGTCCAGGTCGTAGGTGCCAAACACCAGCGGGACGCCACGCTCCGCCACCCAGGAACGGATCTCATCATCCAGCGCGCCGCCGTCCTCGCTCTTCGGAGTGCCAAACGTCGTCGGATACACCGTCTCCGGCCACACCAGCAGGTCCAACGGCCCCGAGCGCAACAGCGCATCCGACATCGCGTAATGCGTATCCAGGATGTTGCGAACAACCTCGTAGGTGCCCTGCTCCGCGGCCAGCTTTTCGATGTTGGTGATGTTCGCCTGCACCGCGCCCACCACCAGCGAAGGAGCCGAGTGCACCGCCGCGCGCACATGCCCCAGCCGCACCCAGCCATAGCCCCAGCCCACGGCCGCCATCACAACCGCCAGGACCACTGGCCTGAGCCGCAAACCCCGCCGGGAAGCCAACCCCTGCGCCACCAACACGACACACTCATTGATGAGCAGCAGGCCCAGTGTGAGCCCCGGAGCCCCTGCCAGGTCCGCGCCCTGGCGCAGCGTCTCCGAGGCATAGAGGGAGTGGCCCAGCGTCTCGGCGAACAGCTTGGGCGTGAACCACTCGGTGCCCACATACACGAGCGCCGTGAGCACGGGAGACACCCACGCCAGGCGCGGCACGTCCCCCACCCGTCGGCGCGCGTACCACCGCACCCATGAGGCGGTAATGAACTGGAGCTCCAACACAGGAGCGATGAGCAGGAACACGCCCCAGCACAACCACAACGGAGCACGGGAGTACGCCGCGATCGCGCCCGGGAACCATCCGAACACCGCCGCGGTGAACGTCACCGACAGCAACACGCCCAGCCCCACGGCCCCCCGAGCGGAACGAACTCCGTCCAAGGCTGCGAGCCAGGGCGCCATGGCCACCACGCCCAGCCACACCCAACCGGGTCGCAGCTGTCCGACCGCCGCGAACAGCACGGTGGTCGCCGCGACGCCCAGGAGCGCCCCAGCCCACCTCTTCACGGACGTCACTGCGAGTCCTCGTCCTCGACAGGAATCTCCAGCAGTTGGTGGGGCATGCCGGGGGGAGCCATCTCCTCGGGCACCACGCGGTTCTCGGGGATGGGGATGGGCTGCCCGTTCGCGTCCTTGGGCGTGAAGTCCGGATGGAACATCAGGATGGCCGCGAGCGGCTGCCCGTTGTCCGTCGTCTGGTAGTGGCGCATGTAGCCAGGGGGCAGCTCGAAGCCGTCAGGCACCACGAGCCCCCGCTTCAACGGCTTGGTGCCGCGCTGGTACAGGGCCGTCCCAGTCTTCCCCTCGGAAGGAGGCGGAGGGTCATCCACAGGCATGGGAGCAGGTTCCTCCACGGGCACAGGCGCGGCGACACGCGCGACAGCAGGGCGAACGGAAGGGCGCGCGGACTCCAGGGGGGGAGCCACCGGAACAGGGCGCTCTGCCACCACGATGGGAGGCAGGTCCTCCACAGGAACAGGGCGGGAGAGCCACCAGAGGCAAAGCGCCACGCACAGGCCGGTGATGGCGACCGCACCACCGATGAGCCAGTAGCCCACCCCACCTGAGACCTCACGCGAGGGCGTCACCCGCGTCACGCCATCGGAATCCGTGCGACGCTCAGGGCCAGGCTGCGGGGAACGCATGTTTTGAGGGGCCTCCGGGGTGCGTATGCTACGGAAGCCGCTCGCATCGAGGCAATGCGCGCGCGGCCATGCCCCTCCCATGACCGTCGACGCGTCCGGACCCTTCCCCATCCACGCCTTCACACCCCGTCTGCGCGCCCTGGGAGCGCTCCTGCACGCCACGGTGCTGGGCACGCTCTGCTACTTCACCGCGCTGCTGTTCAAGGACGTGCTCGCGGGCACCCAGACACTGGGACCCGGACCGCTGGCGGCAGGACTCGCGGTGGGTGGAGTCCTGCCATCCATCGCGCTGCGCCTGTTGCGCCTGGGGACCAGGGCCACGGTCACCGTCCGGCCGGAAGGCCTGGTGCTCACCCAGTCAGGGGGAGCGCACTTCGAGCTCCCCTTCGAAGCACTGGAAGCCATCCGCCCCTGGCGTCTGCCCATTCCAGGCCCGGGACTGACCCTGCGGCTGCGCACGGGGCGAGCCTTCGACTACGGCTTGGAAGTGCAGGCCCCCATGCCCCTGCTCGAGTCGATGGGGACGCTGGGAGAGGCGAGGAACGATCCGCGGGTGAGGTACGCCCAAGCGCGGAGCGAAAAGTGGCGCAGGCGTTGGTACGACCAGGCCTTGAAGTACGGCCTGGTGCCCGGAGTGCTCGCCGGCATCTTCTTCCGGGCGCACCAGTACATCTCCTTCGGGGGCCCGTTCGGGGAGGCCCAGATGTACGGCTGGACGGCGTATTTCACGTCCTTCGCGCGCACCTGGCTGCCAGTGTTCCTGGCCCTGCTGTTATTTGGTTGTTTCTGGAGAGCCTTCGCTGAAGCGTTTTGCTTCGGCGCCGCATGGCTGGGCCCACGGTGGGCACGCAACGTACGCATCGGCGCGGAGTGGACCTGCCGGGCGCTCTATTACGTGGCCCTGCCAGTCTTTCTCGCGGTGCGGCTGCTGGGCTGAGCCTCCAAGACAAACACCTCGCGAGCGCGGATCACGCGCAAGCCAGGCGGAGGCACAAGCCCGCAAAGACAAAGCCCCTGGGGCCTTGCGGCACCAGGGGCTTTCAAAAAGAATCCGGCAGCGACCTACTCTCCCACGCGGTTTCCCGCGGAGTACCATCGGCTCTGGAGGGCTTAACTTCCGTGTTCGGGATGGGAACGGGTGTGACCCCTCCGACATTGCCACCGGAAAAACGAATGACGGTGCATACGAAGGGTAAGTTGCAAGCTTCCGCTTGAGTGAAGCTTCTTGGACAGAAGTCGAAGAAGCAATTGAAACAGCTGCCTTCCGGGCGGACGCGCTAGTGGCGTCCTGGCCTCGGCCTTGGCCCCGAGTCCCTTACTCCCCTTGAGGGGGCATGCAAGAGAATGGGGGAAGTAAGCCGCTCGACTTATTAGTACTGGTTAGCTTAACGCGTTACCGCGCTTACACACCCAGCCTATCAACGTGGTAGTCTTCCACGAGTCTTCAGGGGCTTGCGCCCGGGATACCTGGTCTTGAGGTCGGTTTCCCGCTTAGATGCTTTCAGCGGTTATCCAATCGGCACATGGCTACCCAGCGATGCCTCTGGCGAGACAACTGGTACACCAGCGGTGCCTCCAACCCGGTCCTCTCGTACTAAGGTCAGAGCCTCTCAAGTATCCTACGCCCACAGCAGATAGGGACCAAACTGTCTCACGACGTTTTGAACCCAGCTCGCGTACCGCTTTAATTGGCGAACAGCCAAACCCTTGGGACCTGCTCCAGCCCCAGGATGCGATGAGCCGACATCGAGGTGCCAAACCTCCCCGTCGATGTGAACTCTTGGGGGAGATAAGCCTGTTATCCCCGGAGTACCTTTTATCCGTTGAGCGATGGCCCTTCCATTCAGGACCACCGGATCACTATGACCTGCTTTCGCACCTGCTCGACCTGTCGGTCTCGCAGTCAAGCTCCCTTATGCCATTGCACTCGACGCCCGGTTTCCAATCGGGCTGAGGGAACCATCGCGCGCCTCCGTTACTTTTTGGGAGGCGACCGCCCCAGTCAAACTACCCACCAGACAGTGTCCCAGTCCCGGCTGACGAGACGTGGTTAGACACCAGAAATCAACAGGGTGGTATTTCACCGTTGCCTCCACCGAACCTAGCGGCCCGGCTTCAAAGGCTCCCACCTATCCTACACAGTCAATCCCTAGTGTCACTGTCAAGTTGTAGTAAAGGTTCACGGGGTCTTTCCGTCTTGCTGCGGGTAAACTGCATCGGCACAGCTATTTCAATTTCGCTGAGTCCCTCTCCGAGACAGTGCGGAAGTCGTTACTCCATTCGTGCAGGTCGGAACTTACCCGACAAGGAATTTCGCTACCTTAGGACCGTTATAGTTACGGCCGCCGTTTACTGGGGCTTCGGATCATCGCTTCGCCTTGCGGCTGACGAATCCCCTTAACCTTCCAGCACCGGGCAGGAGTCAGACCCTATACGTCGGCTTGTCGCCTTCGCAGAGTCCTGTGTTTTTGGTAAACAGTCGCTACCGCCATTTCTCTGCAACCTCTCTCGGCTTCGGCTGTACGCCTACACCTACCAGAGGCCCACCTTCTTCCGAAGTTACGGTGGAAATTTGCCTAGTTCCTTGGAGGAGAGTTCTCTCAAGCGCCTTAGGATTTTCTCCTCACCCACCTGTGTCGGTTTGCGGTACGGACACCCTGCAGACTCCCTGCGGGACTTTTCTTGGAAGCCGAGCATCAGCGACTTACCCCTTGCGGGGCGCCATGGGGTCTCGGGGATAGCTGCCGCGCCTTTATTCGTACGCGACACCCCTACGCCTTTAGACTGACACAACCACCGGTCAGCTCGCCTAGCTTTCTCCGTCCTCCCTCAGTTCAACGTCTGCAAGATGGCGCAGGAATATTAACCTGCTTGCCATCACCTACGCCTTTCGGCCTCGGCTTAGGACCCGGCTAACCCTGGGAAGATTAACTTGACCCAGGAAACCTTGGGTTTACGGCGAGGGGGTTTCTCACCCCCTTTATCGCTACTCATTTCGGCATCAGCACTCCCAGTCGCTCCAGCGGCCTTTTCAGTCCACCTTCGCTGCAACTGGGACGCTCCCCTACCGCCATGCATGCCAAACATGCATGACCCGAAGCTTCGGCACTAGTCTTGAGCCCCGTTACATTTTCGGCGCGGCCTGTCTTGACCAGTGAGCTATTACGCTTTCTTTAAAGGATGGCTGCTTCTAAGCCAACCTCCTGGTTGTCAATGACCTGCCACATCCTTTCTAGTGTTCACTTAGACTAGATTTGGGGGCCTTAGCTGTCGGTCTGGGTTATTCCCCTCTTGCCAATGGACGTTATCACCCACTGACTGCGTCCCGGGATAACAATTGCCGGCATTCGGAGTTTGATACGGTTTGGTAATCTGGTGAGACCCCTAGCCGTTTCAGTGCTCTACCTCCGGCATTGAATTACCCGAGCCGATACCTAAATATCTTTCGGGGAGAACCAGCTATCACGGAGTTTGATTGGCCTTTCACCCCTACACACAGCTCATCCCAGAAATTTTCAACTTTCATGAGTTCGGTCCTCCATGCGGTGTTACCCGCACTTCAACCTGGCCATGTGTAGATCACCCCGCTTCGGGTTATAATACACGCAACTTAGCGCCCTATTCGGACTCGCTTTCGCTCCGGCTCCACCTAACGGCTTAGCCTCGCTACGTATATTAAGTCGCCGAATCATGATGCAAAAGGTACGCTCTCGCACTGGCTTGCGCCGTAGTGCTCGAACTGCTTGTAGACATGCGGTTTCAGGTTCTTTTGACTCCCCTCACCGGGGTTCTTTTCACCTTTCCCTCGCGGTACTTGTTCACTATCGGTCGCCAAGGAGTATTTAGGCTTACCGGATGGTCCCGGCAGATTCAGACAGGATTGCACGTGTCCCGTCTTACTTGGGTAACCCGCTCAGCTCCAAAAGGCTTTCGTGTACGCGACTATCACGCTCTTTGGTGCGTCTTTCCAGGACGCTTCCACTAGCCTCTCAAAGTCCTACCGCGGACCCGCTACCCCATCGCCATTTGCATGGCGCTGGTTTGGCCTCTTCCCATTTCGCTCGCCACTACTTTGGGAATCACTCATTGTTTTCTCTTCCTCAGGGTACTGAGATGTTTCACTTCCCCTGGTTTGCTCTGCAAACCTATGAATTCAGTTTGCAGTAACGCAGCTATTCGCCGCGCTGGGTTTCCCCATTCGGACATCTCCGGATCAACGTTTGGTTGGCAACTCCCCGAAGCTTTTCGCAGCCACCCACGTCCTTCATCGCCTCTTGGCACCTAGGCATCCACCGCACGCCCTTAGTAGCTTACTTGCCCTAATCTCTTGTCTAACGCCCGCCTCCCGGCGGATTGTCGAAACTCGGAGACCAAGGCCCAGACCTCTGCTCTTCGCTAGCAGGCCCGGAAGACATTCTTTATTGCTGTTTCTCACTGCTTCTTCTTGTGTGGGAGACTTCGTTCCCCTCTACCCGGCTGCCTCGCGGCGCCTGGTAGAGCAGATTTCGAAGTCGGCACTTCTGTTGAGAACTTCACTCAGCAGAAATTGCAACTTACCCTTCGTATGCACTTGTCAAAGAACGTCCCTGCGACTTCCAGGAAACTTGTGGAGCTGATCGGGTTCGAACCGACGACATCCAGCTTGCAAAGCTGGCGCTCTCCCAGCTGAGCTACAGCCCCGACTCTCGCGTCAGCACCAGTCACCCTTTCGCTTCCCTCCAGTGAGGAAAGAAGAGTGGTGGGCCTAGGTGGACTTGAACCACCGACCTCGCGCTTATCAGGCGCGCGCTCTAGCCAGCTGAGCTATAGGCCCAGGGGGGCTAAAGCATCGGCGAACCCTACAGCGTCCTTCATTCTCAAAGAGCCGAGCCGCCTTCGCTCGGTCCTTCAAAACCAAACAGCAAGCCCTTAAGCACATAATGGATTGTTTACCGGAAACATTGACCTAGAGATGACCTGACAACCCGAAGGTTGCTGGTGTTGCCTACTCGCCCGAAGGCTGAGTCCAACACCCGGTCTCCTTAGAAAGGAGGTGATCCAGCCGCAGGTTCCCCTACGGCTACCTTGTTACGACTTCACCCCAGTTACCGAGCACTCCTTGGGCATCTCTTGGTGAGATGACTTCTGGAGCAATCGACTCCCATGGTGTGACGGGCGGTGTGTACAAGGCCCGGGAACGTATTCACCGCAGCGTGCTGATCTGCGATTACTAGCGATTCCGCCTTCATGGAGTCGAGTTGCAGACTCCAATCTGAACTGAGACCGGTTTTCTGCGATTAGCTCCCCCTCGCGGGTTTGCAGCGCTCTGTACCGGCCATTGTAGCACGTGTGTAGCCCTGGTCATAAAGGCATGAGGACTTGACGTCATCCCCACCTTCCTCCGGTTTAACACCGGCAGTCCCTCTAGAGATCCACTTGCGTGGCAACTAAAGGCGAGGGTTGCGCTCGTTGCGGGACTTAACCCAACATCTCACGACACGAGCTGACGACAGCCATGCAGCACCTGTCTCTCGGTTCCCTTGCGGGCACTCCCTCATCTCTGAAGGATTCCGAGGATGTCAAGACCAGGTAAGGTTCTGCGCGTTGCGTCGAATTAAACCACATGCTCCACCGCTTGTGCGGGCCCCCGTCAATTCCTTTGAGTTTTAGTCTTGCGACCGTACTTCCCAGGCGGAGAACTTAATGCGTTAGCTACGGCACCGCGGGGGTCAACTCCCACGACACCTAGTTCTCATCGTTTACGGCGTGGACTACCAGGGTATCTAATCCTGTTTGCTACCCACGCTTTCGCGTCTCAGCGTCAGTTACCGTCCAGGTGGCCGCCTTCGCCACCGGTGTTCCTCCCCATATCTACGAATTTCACCTCTACTTGGGGAATTCCGCCACCCTCTCCGGCACTCAAGCTCTGCAGTTTCGGGCGCACTTCCTCAGTTGAGCTGAGGGCTTTCACACCCGACTTGCAAAGCCGCCTACACGCGCTTTACGCCCAATAATTCCGAACAACGCTTGCACCCTCTGTATTACCGCGGCTGCTGGCACAGAGTTAGCCGGTGCTTCTTCTCCCGGTACCGTCAAGGCAAAGCGTATTAGGCTTTACGGTTTCGTCCCGGTCGAAAGTGCTTTACAATCCAAAGACCTTCATCACACACGCGGCGTTGCTGCGTCAGGCTTTCGCCCATTGCGCAAAATTCCCCACTGCTGCCTCCCGTAGGAGTCTGGACCGTGTCTCAGTTCCAGTGTGGCTGATCGTCCTCTCAGACCAGCTACCCGTCGTCGCCTTGGTGGGCCATTACCCCGCCAACTAGCTGATGGGCCGCGGACTCATCTGGTTGTGGTAGCTTGTATACAGAGGCCACCTTTTCCCTCAGTCTCCGAAGAAACCGTGGGCTTATCCGGTATTAGCCAGTCTTTCGACTGGTTATCCCAGGCATCCAGGCAGATTATCCACGTGTTACGCACCCGTGCGCCGCTCTACTAAGGGTTGCCCCTATTCGCGCTCGACTTGCATGTGTTAGGCACGCCGCCAGCGTTCGTTCTGAGCCAGGATCAAACTCTCCAATTGTATTCTTGGTTTGCTTGAACCGGCGTTCCCCGAGACCCGGCTAAGGAGTCTCGGCTCGCTGATTCGTTGGCACTTCCCTCCTCGCTGCGCTTTTCAGCGCTGCTCTTGGAGGTGAAGATGCCCTCAAAAAGATTGACTGCGGGTTTCCGCAATCCATTACTGCTTGGGCTTGCTATTTGGTTTTCAAAGACCGAGCCGCTTGTTCTGCCTCGCGATTTCTGCTACCGTCTACTTCGTTGCCGGTTTTGTTTCAACCGGCGGGGTTGCAGCTTCTATTTCAGTTCGCAGTCAGCGTCAACTTCGCTTTTGCGTCCTGCGGGCTGCTTCGAAACTCGTCGGCGCCGTCCAGTGACTTCCGCCGCTTCGTTTCGAGGGAGGCGGCTTCTACTTCAGCGCCGCGCTTCCTGTCAACCGCTTGCTGTCAGCTTCCTTCACCGCTTTGCGTCCGTCGTGTTGCCTTCCGGACTGCTGCTTCTTCGGTGGGGCGCGGCTTCTATCTCTTCGCCGCGTTCGCTGTCAACTCGCTCGTTGACTGCCCTATTTCCTTTTCGGTGCTGCTCTCTCCTCGAAGTTCCTTCCGCGCCAGTGCGCGGGCTTCGAAGCGAGGGGCGCGGCTTGTACCACCGCCGCATCCGCGATCAACCATTTTGGTGGCGACCGTTTGCTGCTGTCCGCTCTCTGCGTTCCGAGCTGCTGCCTTCGGTCCGGTTCGGGCGGGGCGCGGCTTCTACCTCTTTGCCGCGTTCGGGATCAACAACCTTCGTCGATCCTTTTCTTCCCCCCGCGCTGACTTTCCGAGGCCCGGGGGCCAGCGGTTGGTTGCGCGGAGGCCCAGTCTCTAACGCTTCGGTTCGGCGACGTCAAACCCTGATTGATCCGAGCCTGATCATTCGTCCTCAGCCGCCCGGGATATGGGCACGCCGTTCCAAGGTGTGAACCCCCGGCTCCGGCTTTCTTCTTTCCCCGTCACTTCCCTCGGCGCGCCGCCTGCTCCTCATCCGGTGGGGCGCGCCATCGCGTCCCAAAGAGCCCGTCCGCCAGAGGGAAGGTGATGTTGAAGTTGTGCCGGCCCATCCGGCTGGGATCGTGGTGCACCTGGTGATGACGCCGGAGGAAGGAGATGCCGGGCAGCCGGGCGCTCCAGTGGTTGCTCGGCAGGTGCGTGGTGAAGTGCACCCATTCGTACGCAAGGTAGTAGCCGAGCGCCGTGGCGATGAAGAGCCAGCCCGCGTTGGGGGAAATCAGCAGGAAGCAGAGCGCTCCGAGCGGGGCGGCGATGGCTCCCAGGAAGAAGAGGAGCAGCACCGGCGGGAAGAGCACCATCTTGAAGTCCCGGGGGGACTCGTACGCCATCGCCTCGTGGGTGAAGAAGCGGTGGTGCTGGACGGTGTGCCTCTCGAACATCAGGCCCAGGCCCCGGGTGCGGTGGTGCATGGGGCCCCGGTGGCCGAGGAACTCGACCGTGTTCGCGAGCGCGATGACCACGGGGACGCCTAGCAGCTCCCAGAGGCGGGGGGCCTCCACCTGGCTCAGCGCCAGGGCGATTCCGCCCAGGCAGACGAGGCTGGTGAAGGCGAAGTGGACCTGCCCCCGGTAGCCAGGCCCGACGGCCTGGGCCCGGTACTCCTCACGGAAGGCCTGGACCTTCTGGGGGACGGGGCGCGGTTCCATGCGTCAGGAGCGCTTCGGTCCCTTGCCTTCCGAGGGCTCTTCCTTCCGGCGCGCGAGCGACTTCTGCAGCTTCTTCATGCGGTCCAGGATGAGGGTGCGCTTCAGGCTGGAGAGGTGGTCCACGAAGACGTGGCCGTCCAGGTGGTCGATTTCGTGCTGGAGCACGTGCGCCAGCCGTCCGTCCGCCTCCAGCTCGTGCCACTGCGCCGTCTTGTCCTGGTAGCGGACCTTCACGCGCTCGACGCGGGGGCACTTCTCCCAGACGTCCGGCACGGAGAGGCAGCCCTCCTCCAGCTTCACGCTCCCCTCCTTCGAGAGCAGCTGGGGGTTCACGATTTCGAACTGGGTGCCGTCCTCGCGGCCGACGATGGCCACTCGCAGGGGGACTCCCACCTGGTTGGCCGCGATGCCGATGCCCTTGGCTTCCGCCATGGCCTCCGACATCTCCTGGAGGAGCGTTTCGAGCGCCGGGCCGAAGTCGGTCACGGGCTGGGTGGGCGAGGTGAGAACCTTGTGGGGCCAGATGACGATGTCGCGAGCCATGCCGCGGACTCTGCCATGCGGCCCCTTCCATTGCTCGGCAGTTCCGCTCTAGACCGGCGGCATGCACCCGAACGCCCAGCTCATCACCGACTTCTATTCGGCCTTCCAGCGGCGCGACGCGGACGGCATGGCCGCCTGCTACCACCCGGACGTGGAGTTCAACGACGCCGTGTTCCAGGGCCTGCGCTACGCGGGGGCCACCTCCATGTGGCGCATGCTGCTGGAGCGCGGCAAGGACCTGGAGCTCGACTTCAGTCAGGTCCAGGCCGATGACCGCACCGGCAGTGCCCACTGGGATGCGCGCTACACCTTCGGCCAGACGGGCCGGAAGGTGCTCAACCGCATCGACGCGAGCTTCGAGTTCGCCGACGGGAAGATTGTCCGCCACACCGACCGGTTCCCCTTCTGGACCTGGTCGCGGCAGGCGCTGGGGCCGGTGGGATGGGCGCTCGGGTGGACGCCGCTCCTGCACAACAAGGTGCGCGCCCAGGGCGCCGCGGGCCTGCGCAAATACATGAAGGAGCGCGGCATCGCCGGAACCTGAGGGGGAGCATGAGGGACCGTGACTCACTCCCTCACGTCGAGCGTCTTCAGCGTCACGGGCTCCTTGGAGCCCCGGCGTGAGAGGGTCGCCTCGCAGCGCACCTGGCCCATCCAGTCCGTGTAGCGCAGCGACGCCTGGCCGTCCGCGTGCAGCCACAGCGTCGCGTGACCGTGGTTGCCCCGGTCCTGGCGCACGCCCGTCCATTCCGGGAAGCGCGGCCGGGACTCGAAGAAGCGGACCGGTGCCACCGGGTACTCCGGTGCGTCCCTGCGCTCGGAGGGGAAGCCCCCGTGGCCCAGGCTGGCGCCGAGGAAGGGCAGCCCCGGTGCTCGGTCGTAGAGCGCTCCGGCCTGGGCGCCTCCCCAGCACCAGAGGTCCACCCACTCGCGCTCCACGACGAGGGTGCGCAGGTCCTCCGTCACCAGCGGGGCGAGCCGCTCCGCGTCCGGACCGTAGGGCGCGGCGTGGCTCACCAGGATGTTCATCGCGCCGCGCCGGCGTCCCTCCGACAGGCGCTGCTCCAGCCATTGCAGCAGCGCGGGCTCGCGGTGGCGACCCGCTTCGAACCACGCGGTGTCCAGGCCGATGAGCTGGAAGCGCTCCGCGGCGAGGCAGAAGTAGCTGCCCTCCTGCGGGTGGCGGGAGCTCGCGCCCCGGCGCTCGTCCAGGTAGCGGAAGTAGGCGCCCGCGCCCGAGCGCATCTCCGGCGGCGCGTTCAGCGTCAGCAGCGCCGTCGTCCCGAGCAGCGGCTCCAGCGGCTCCGCCATGTGCGCGTCGAATTCGCCCTGGCGGCCCGAATAGAAGACGCCGCCCAGGTGCACCGCGCAGTCCAGGCGCTCGCCGCGCATCACCAGCTGCCGGGCAATGTACCGGGAGGCGTATTCGCCCGTGCCGAAGTCCCCGAAGAGCGCCACCTCCACCGGATGGCCGGGCTCCGGCTCTCGCAGCGGATAGACGAAGCGGCTCTTCGCGCCGAAGTGCCAGCGAAACGGGGCCTGCCGCGCCGCCGCGCCCTGCTCCAACCACACGGGGCCGCTGAACAACAGCCAGCCTCGCAGGTCCGCCTGGGGCTCGAAGCGCGTGCGCGTGGGGTCGATGGGGATCTCCTCCGTCCTCAGCGGGAAGGTGAAGTCCGCGGGCAGACCTCCCGTCCCCTGACGGGCGTGACGCTCCGTCGCGTCCAGCTGCTCCTGGAGCTGGCCGGGGTCCGTGAAGAGCAGCTCGAGCTCTCGCAGCGCCTCCACGAACGCGCCCACCGTGACCCTCGCGCCCAGGCCATTCTCCGTCCAGCGCAGCACGTCCTCCGGCTCCCGCAGGAAGGCGGACTTGAGCGCCTCCAGCTCCTCCGGGCCGAGGAGGGGCAGGTCCGTGTCATCCAGCGGCGGTGCTTCCGCCGGAACGACCCTTCCGCTCGCGGGCGGCCGATAGCCGAGCGATTCGTAGAGCGGATTCCACCTGCTTTCCATGCGTCCCCCTGGTGATGGCGTCGGATGGCCAGGGACGTATTCTCCCAAGCATCCCCGACATTCCTGCTCACCCTGGGGTGCCGGGAGCGGCGTCCGCGCTCAGGGCGTAGCGGCGCCCGTGTCTTCCTTCCGGAAGGTGTAGAGCGTGTAGTACGAGCCCGTGGCGAAGCCGGGCAGCTTGAGCGGGTTGAACACGCTCAGGTTCGTCATCACGCCGCCCACGAAACCGGGCGGCACCTCCACCAGCTTGAGCGCGCCTCCGGCGAGCACCACGCCCGCCTGGGGCTGGTCGTTGCTCACGAGCACGCATTCGCCCTGCGCGGTGAAGGCTCCCACCGGCAGGAGGAAGCGCGCGTAGAACGGGACCTGCGTGCCCGGCGTGAAGGCCCGGTCCGTCAGCCGGAAGCAGGCCGTGGCCGAGCCCACCCTTTCGTAGTTGCCGTCGCCCGCGGGCACGTAGAGGCCCGCGCCCAGCTTCACGGTGGGCGCGAAGGGCGCCGCCGCGCACACCGCTTCATCCGGTGGCGTCGCGGCGTCCTCCTGCGAGCGAAAGGCATACACCCACTCCGCGCCGGACCGCAGCCGCACCGTCGCTCCTGCCTGTTCCTGGGACATGTCCAAACCCATCCTTCGTCGAGGACAGCGAGGACTGCGTGGGTCGTGCTCCGGTCACTGCCAGGACAGCGCGTACTCCGTGTCCACCGGGCCCGTCTGCCGGCCCTTCACCTGGACGCCTCGGGCACCGAGCGCCTCGATGACCGCCTGGAGCACGCCTTCGTGGTACGCGGGCGGCATGAAGTCCCGCTTCATGATGAGCTTGCCCGCGCGGTCGCTGGTCCACTCCACGCTGCGCTCGCCGTAGCTCACCGCCGCGCGGTAGCCCGTGGGCAGGTTCGTCACCAGCCGCTTGGGACTGTCACCCGCGAGCAAGAGCAGCGTCTTGCCCGCCGCCGACGACAGGAAGTCCGTGGTGGCCTGCGTGCCCATCTTGCGCAACATCGCGTCGAAGCCGCCCAGCTGCGGCCCCATCAGCTGCGCTCCCGTGAAGGACAGCTTCAGGAAGCCCGCCACGGGGTAGTTGAAGAAGTCCACGAACTTCTTCTCTGGCCCAACCGCCAGGCACTTCTCCACCGCGGCGTCGCCGCCCAGGATGCGCACCGCGTTCAGCGCGCCGTTGAAGAACATGCCTCGGGCCGTGTCGTCGGGGGTCGACAGGGCCAGACGCTTCTCGAGGTCCTGGGCAATCGCCGGCTCCAAGACCACGACTTCCTTGCGCTGCTCACTCATAGAGGGGGAAATCTCCGGGGGGGAGGAGATGAACACCCGTGCGCGCTACAGCCGCACGAGCTGGGCCCCATAATGGACGTTGGCACCGACAGCCGCCACCACCACCAGGTCCCCACTGCCGAGTGCAACACGACCCTGCTCCAGGTCGTCCGCCAGGAGAATCAGCATCCCGGCCGCGGACGTATTGCCAATGCGATCCACGTTGCAGGCCACGGCCTCCTTCCGCAGGCCCGCGCGGGCCACGAACGAGTCCATCACCCGCTTGTTGGGCTGGTGGAAGTAGTAGCGCTTCACCTGTTCACGCAGCGTGGGGGTGGTCACCGTGTCCAGACACTTCTGCATGTACTCCGGGTAGCTGCGCGCGACCTTGAAGCCGTCCACCACGAAGGCCATCTCGGACGGGCGCGTGCGACCGGGCTGGTAGGGCAGCTTCAACATGCCGCCGCCCCGGCGCGACACGAGCTCCGCGTACGCGTTGCCGGAGAACGAGGAGAGGATGCCCGGACCGTCCTCGTCCCCCTCCTGCTTGCGCAGCACCACCGCGCCCGCGCCGTCTCCGAAGACATACATGGACAGGTAGGCGTTGAGCGCCTTGGGGCGGCCCGGCGTGGGCGGCAGCTCGTCCGTGTAGACCTCCCGGTTGAGCAGCGGCGAGGTGAACGCCGAGGCCACCACCGCCACCGTGCGGAAGCGGCCGCCTTCCATCATCTTGCGCACCAGGTCCAGCACGTAGGGCGTGCCGCCGCAGCCGTCGTCCACCACCAGCGCGAAGGCGTCCTCGCGCAGGCCCAGCCGCTCGTGCAGCACCATGGCGTCGTGGTTGAAGTGCGGCGCGTCCGGGGTGCACGTCACCACGAAGAGCGCGTCCAGCTCCTTCGCCTCCACGCCGCCGCGGGAGAGGGCCTGGCGCAGCGACACCTCGCACATGTCCGTGTTCGTCGCGGGATAGAAGCGCCCCAGCACGTCGTCCGGCGGCGGGATGGCGCGGCCCGTCTCGTCGTCGAAGTCCCAGAGGAAGCGGCGCTCCTTGATGCCAATCTTCTCTTCGATGCGGGCGGCCGACCAGCCGGGGATCGCCTTGGCGATCCGCTCGTTGGAGATGGTCCGTGCTGGGACGAACGAACCCGCACCCACCACACACACCCGTTCGGTCATTTCCATGGCCTCGCGATTTCACAGCCTCGCCGGACGGGATGGATTCCCTGGCCTGGGTGCATAGAGCACGTTCCAGGCCACCTCCTAAGCCCTTGGAAAGACGGAGTTCCGGATCCTGGATGCGTCATTCGTGAAGTACAGGCCAGGACAGAACTGCCCCGGAGGCCTGTGAAATCCGCAGGATGCGAAATGCTTCAGAAGTGAAGTCATCGACGTGGAATGAATCACACGCGACGTGTCAATTCACTTCGGGTGACATCCAATGCACAGACCGTATCTACCTTTGGGCCGGCGATATCAATGACCCCCGAGTCGGCAAAGGGCCACATCGCCAGGGCTCCTCTTCTTATTGCGCGGGCCGGGACCGATTGGATCTCCCCGCGACCGCTTATTTCGGGTCGCGGGGGTCCGCGGCTTCTTCAGAAGGGGATGTTGTCGTCGTCGCCGGGGGGCGGGATGTCGCCGTCGTCCGGCGGGTTGCCGTAGCCGTAGCCACCGCCACGGCCTCCACCGCCACCCCGCGCGGGGGCCTCACCACCGCCGCCGCCCTCACCGCGCTGCCGGGCGATCTCCGTCTCGATGGCGGCCAGGAGCTGGCGCTCCTTGTCGTGCCAGCGCGACTTGCTGGGGTCCGCCAGGGAGCGGCGCGCGCCGTTGGCATAGAACTCCAGGTCCTGGAGGCTGGCGCCGTAGACGGGGGCGCCCTTGCTGCGGCCGTAGTTGGGCAGGAGCGTGCCGTCGCCGCCACCACCACCGCCACCACCACCGGACGGGGCGCCCGAGGACGCGGGACGGCGATACGCCGGGGCCGACGCCGCGACGGGCGTGGCGCTCATGGACAGCTCGCCCAGCTGCAGCGTGAAGCCTTCGCCGTTCTTGTACGCCGTGCCCACCCGGACCTGCTCCACCGAACCGTCGGGACGGCGGACCGCGACGGTGACTGGATATTGCTCGCTCATGGGGCCGGGATTCACACCGCCACGGCCCGCATGTCAATGGAAGGAAGCAACCCGTGTCGGGGTTGAGGCACGCACGGCGGGCCGCTTGGGGCGACCCGTCACGCGGGGAGGAGCACGGACGACGTCCTCCGTCAGGTCAGCGACACCATGCCGCCGCTGGAGCCCTTCTTGCGCACCCACGCCTTGGGCTTGGGCGGCGCCACGGGCGCGGCCGGCTTCGCCGCTTCCTTCAGCGCCTGGCTGCCCGCGCGACCTCGCGGCAGCGTGACGTCCGGGACCGACTGCGACTTCGCGCCATCCACCCACGCGTCCGGGCGGCGGCCGGTGCGGATGAGCAGGCGCAGCTTCTGGTAGTGCGCCGAGCAGTAGCCCTTGGAGCGGCTCTGGCGCTTGCAACCGATGACGGCGCAGGCCTCGTTGCCTTCCCCAGCGGCGGCCTTCGGCGGGCGGCCCGGGGACCTGGCGGCGGGCGCCTTCACGGGCGCGGCCTTCGCGGCAGGCGTCTTCGCGGCGGGCGCGGCCTTCGCGGCGGGCGCGGCCTTCGCGGCGGGCGCGGCCTTGGGCGGACGGCCCGGACGGCGGCGAGCGACCGGCTCCGGCGCCAGCGTGGGCGTGCGCACGCCCGCCACGGCTCCCAGGCGGCTGGACAGCGGCGCCAGGCGGTCGGTCACCGCGCGCAGTGCATCCAACGCATCCAGCCCCTTGGCCATACGGGCCACGGCCTTCTGAACGGGAGCCAGTTGCAGTTGCAACTCGCGGCGGACCATGTCGCGAAGTTCGGTTTCAAGGGAAAGTGGGGCCATGTGGGGCAGGATATACACCCAACCGCCTGAGGAGGGATGGAAACATTCCCCAGGATGTTAAAGGAACCATCCATGACTCCGGTCCCCACTCCTGTTCGCTTCCGCGGCACCGACTCCTACCTCACGAGCGAAGGCCTGCAGGCGGCCGTCAATTGCGCCCTCACGCTCCAGCGCCCCCTGCTGGTCAAGGGCGAGCCCGGCACGGGCAAGACGCTGCTGGCGGAAGCGATTGCCCAGGGACTGGGATTGAAGCTGCTCACCTGGCACGTGAAGAGCACCACGCGCGCGCAGGACGGCTTGTATGTCTACGACACCGTGCAGCGGCTGTATGACTCGCGCTTCGGAGACGGGGACGTGCGAGACATCCGGCGATACATCCGCATGGGGCCGCTGGGTGAGGCGTTCGCCTCTCCGGAGCGCGTGGTGCTGCTCATCGACGAAGTGGACAAGGCGGACCTGGAGTTCCCCAACGACCTGCTCCACGAGCTGGACCGGATGCGCTTCCGCATCTCCGAGACCAACGACGAGGTCGTGGCGAAGCACCGCCCCGTGGTGCTCATCACCAGCAACAACGAGAAGGAATTGCCTGACGCGTTCCTGCGCCGGTGCGTGTTCCACTTCATCGACTTCCCGGAGCGCGAGCTCATGCAGCGCATCGTGGATGTGCACCACCCGGGGCTGGACTCCGCGCTGGCGGACCAGGCGCTCAAGGTCTTCTACGAGCTGCGCGCGATGACGCGCCTGCGCAAGCGGCCCTCCACGAGCGAGCTCATCGACTGGATTTCCGTGCTCAAGGCCAACGGCGTCGTGGAGTTGAAGCTGGAGGAGCAGCTGCCGTTCCTGGGCGCGCTGCTCAAGAAGGAGCAGGACCTGGTGGCGGTGGCGGAAGCCTTCGGACGCGGCCGGCGGACGCGCGCTTAAAGGAACACGGGGCCACGCCATGTTCCTGCCGTTCTTCTACGAGCTGCGAAAGCGCGGGGTGAAGGTGGGCGCGCAGGAGGCGCTCGCCCTGGCCGGGGCGCTGAAGGCCGGGCTGCATGACAGCAGCCTGGATGGGTTCTATCACGTGGCTCGCGCGCTCCTGGTGCACTCGGAGACGCAGCTGGATGCCTTTGACCAGGCGTTCCTCTCACACTTCCAGGGCGTCGCTTCCGACGCGCTGAAGCTCACCGAGGAGCTGCTGTCCTGGTTGGAGGAGGCCAAGGAGCGCACCGACCTGAGCCCGGAGGAGCTGGCGCTCCTGGAGCAGTGGGACCCCGAAGAGCTGAGGCGGCAGCTGGAGCAGCGGCTGAAGGAGCAGACCGAGCGCCACGACGGCGGCACGCGCTGGGTGGGCACCGGCGGCGCGTCTGCCTTTGGCAACAATGGCGCGGCCCGGCAGGGCGTGCGCATTGGCGGCACGGGCGGCCGTCAGGGCCAGGCGCTGTGGCAGGCCGGGGCTCGCAAGTACGCGGGCTACCGCGACGACCTGGTGCTGGACACGCGGCAGCTGGCGGTGGCGCTGCGCAAGCTGCGGGCCTTCGCGCGTGAGGGCGTGGCGGAGGAGCTGGACGTGGACGAGAGCATCGCCGCCACCGCGAAGAACGCGGGTGAGCTGGAGGTGGTGACGCGTCCGCCGCGCCGGCCCAACACGCGCGTGGTGCTGTGCATGGACGTGGGCGGGTCCATGGACCCGTACGCGCACCTGGTGAGCCGGCTGTTCAGCGTCGCCAGCCAGGCCACGCACTTCAAGGAGCTGCGCACCTACTACTTCCACAACTGCGTCTACGGGAAGCTGTACGCCACGCCGCAGCTGACGGGCGGCATCACCGTGCCGGAGCTCACCGCGCAGGTGGGAAGGCATCACAAGCTGGTGATGGTGGGCGATGCGTCCATGGCCCCGTATGAGCTGGGCATCCGCACGGATGCCAATGGCCAGTACCGCCAGGAGGGCCTGGAAGGGCTCACGTGGCTGATGCAACTGGCGCAGCACTTCGAGCGCAACGTGTGGCTCAACCCGGAGCCTCGCGGGTCGTGGCGCTCGGGGACCATCGCGGTCATCGCCAATGTGTTCCCCATGTTCGCCCTCACCGTGGAGGGATTGGGTGAGGCGGTGAACCACCTGACCCGGGGGAAGACGCCCCGCGGGGCGATGGCGCGGCGGTAATTCCCGGAAAGGTGCGAGGCCGCCCGGCCGTCGGTGTGCCTGCCGACGGATGGGCGTGTTTCGTGCGGCGCGGCGGCTCCAGTTACGGCATGGTGCGCCCGCGACGCAGTCCTGCGCGGGAGGCCGCATGACGACCGAGAAAATCGATACCCAGGCAATCAACACCATCCGCACGCTGTCCATGGACGCGGTGGAGAAGGCCCACTCCGGCCACCCGGGCGCGCCCATGGCGCTGGCTCCCGTGGCCTACCAGCTGTGGCAGCAGGAGCTGCGGTACGACCCGGCCACGCCGAACTGGCCGGACCGCGACCGCTTCATCCTGTCCAACGGCCACGCGTCCATGCTGCTCTACAGCCTGCTGCACCTGGCCGGCGTGAAGCGCGTGAAGGACGCCAAGGTCCTGGACGTCCCGGCCGTGTCCCTGGACGACATCCGCAACTTCCGCCAGCTGGACTCCGCCACCCCGGGCCACCCGGAGTACCACTGGACCACCGGCGTGGAGACCACCACCGGCCCCCTGGGCGCGGGCGTCTCCAACAGCGTGGGCATGGCCATCGCCAGCAAGTGGCTGGGCGCCCACTTCAACAAGCCCGGCTTCGACCTGTTCACCCATGACGTCTACGCCCTGTGCGGCGACGGCGACATGATGGAGGGCGTGGCGTCCGAGGCCGCCTCGCTCGCGGGCCACCTGAAGCTGCCCAACCTGTGCTGGATCTACGACAGCAACCACATCTCCATCGACGGCAGCACCGACCTGGCCTTCACGGAGGACGTGGGCCGCCGCTTCGAGGGCTACGGCTGGCGCGTGCTCAAGGTCACCGACGCCAACGACCTGGACGCGCTGTCCAAGGCCTACAAGTCCTTCAAGGACGAGCGCGGCAAGCCCACGCTCATCATCGTCAACTCGTTCATCGGCTTCGGCTCGCCCAAGAAGCAGGGCTCCGCCAGCGCGCACGGCGAGCCCCTGGGCGCAGACGAAATCAAGGCCACCAAGAAGGCCTACGGCTGGCCCGAGGACGCGCAGTTCCTGGTGCCCGACGGCGTGCGCGAGCGCTTCCAGGAGCGCATGGGCGCTCGCGGCAAGGCGCTGCACGACGCGTGGGAGAAGTCACTCGCGGACTACCGCAAGCAGCACCCGGAGCTGGCGCGCGAGCTGGACGCGCTGCTCAAGCGCGAGCTGCCCGAGGGCTGGGACAAGGAGCTGCCGGTGTTCCCCGCGGACGCGAAGGGCATGGCCACCCGTGAGTCCGGCGGCAAGGTGCTCAACGCGCTGGCGAAGAACTACCCGTGGCTCGTCGGCGGCTCCGCGGACCTGAACCCGTCCACGAAGACGTACATCTCTTCCTCCACGTCGTTGAAGCCGGGTGAGTACTCGGGCCGCAACATCCACTTCGGTGTGCGCGAGCACGCGATGGGCTCCGTGGTCAACGGCCTCAACCTGAGCCACGTGCGCGGCTACGGCGCCACGTTCCTCATCTTCAGTGACTACGAGCGCCCCGCCATGCGCCTGTCGTCCCTGATGGAGATTCCGTCCATCCACATCTTCACGCACGACTCCATTGGCCTGGGCGAGGACGGCCCCACGCACCAGCCGGTGGAGCAGCTGATGTCCCTGCGCGCGGTGCCGGGCAACATCGTGTTGCGCCCCGGCGACGCCAACGAGGTGACCGAGGCGTGGCGCTACATCGCGCAGCAGCAGCACCACCCGGTGGTGCTCGTGCTGTCGCGCCAGCCGGTGCCCACGCTGGACCGCACGAAGTTCGCTCCCGCGTCCGGCGTGGCCAAGGGCGCGTACACGCTGCTGGAGGCGGAGGGCGGCACGCCGGACGTCATCCTCATCGGCACGGGCACGGAGGTGGCGCTGGTGGTGGAGGCCGCGGAGAAGCTCAAGGCCGAGGGCGTGAAGGCGCGCGTGGTGAGCATGCCGTCGTGGGAGCTGTTCGAGCAGCAGCCCCAGGACTACCAGGACAGCGTGCTGCCCCCGGGCGTGAAGGCTCGCGTCGCGGTGGAGAAGGGCGCGGCGTTCGGCTGGGAGCGCTGGACGGGACACACGGGCAGCATCATCGGCATGCGCAGCTTCGGTGCCTCCGCCCCCATCAAGGCGCTGCAGCAGAAGTTCGGCTTCACCGTGGAGAACGTGGTGAAGGAAGCGCACGCCACCATCGCCAAGGCGAAGAAGCACTGACGCGCCTGTAGAAAAAAGAAGGGCCCCGGACCCTCCCCCGAAGGTCCGGGACCCCTCTGACTTCAATCCCCCCACTTCACATCAGGCCGCGTAGAACACGGGGCGCGTGGGGCGCGGGTTGCTGACGAACTTCATCTCGTTGATCATCTTCTTGAAGTCCTTCTGGTCGATGCCCGTGGAGCCGCTGGCCTGCGCGCGGGTGGCGTACTTCTCGTAGGTGTCGACCACCTTCTTCGCCTCCGGCGTGAGGCGGTCGTAGTTCTGGCGCGCCCACTTCATCGTGTCGGTGAACTCGGTGCCGGCCGCCTGGCCGTCCAGGTCGCCCGCGCCCTTCTCGATGGCGGCGGTCAGGTCGTTGCCGGAGATCTTGCCCTTCTTGGCGTCCAGGCCCTCCAGCGCGTTGCGCATGGAGCTGTCGTGGAAGGTCTTGAAGCCCTCCATCTTCTTGAACATGGCGTCCGCCTCCTTCTGGGTCATGCCCTCCGGGCCGGCCTTCTTCGCGGCCTGCTGGTAGGTCTTCAGGACCTCCCTGGCCTCGGGCGTGAGGCGGCTCTCGTTCTTGGCGGCCCACTTCTCGAACTCCTTCAGCTCGGAGGTGGAGGAGTGGCCGTCCGTGTCGGAGATGCCGTCCTTGATGGCCTTGGTGAGGTCCTCGCCGGAGATGGGGCCGCTCTGCTTGTCGAGCGCCTCCGTGGCCTTGCGGGCGCTCACGTCACCAGCGCCCACCTTGCTCAGCTCCTTGTTGAGGGCGGCGGTCTCCTTGGGCGTGAGGCCGGTGCGGCCTTCGGCCTGCGCGGCCTTGGCGTGCTTGCGGTAGACGTCCAGGACCTCCTTGGCCTCCGGGGACAGGCGGCCCTCGTTCTTGGAGGCCCACTTCTCGAACTCCTTCAGCTCCGCGCCGCCGGCCTGGCCGTCGTGGTCCGCGGTGCCGGTCTTGATAGCGCGGGCCATGTCCTGGCCGGACACCGTGCCGCCGTGGGTCTTGCTGTCCAGGTTGGCGAGCGCCTTCTTCGCGCTGGCGTCACCCACGTCGCGCATCTCCGCGAGCATCTTCTTGAAGTCGCCCTGGGGGATGCCGGACTCGCCGCGCGACTGGGAGAGCGCCGCGTACTTGCTGTAGATGTCCATCACCTGGCGGGCTTCCGGGGTGAGGCGCTCGCGGTTGTTGGCGGCCCAGTCCGCGACGGCGCGGTACTCACCGGAGGCGGCCTGGCCGTCCAGGTCCCCGACCGCGGCCTCGATGCTGTCCGCGAACTGCTCCGCGCTGATGGAGCCGGAGGTCTGGTTCAGCTTGTTCATCTCCACCATGGCGCCCAGGTCCTTGGGCTGCCAGTTGTCGCGCGGGCCCCAGCAGCCGTGGCCCTGCGTGGAGAAGCGGTCGCCGAGGTGCTGCTGGGACTTCATCTCCTGGAGCTGCGCCTTCATCCCCTCCATCTGCGCCTTCATGTTGTTGAGGGTGGCCTTCATCTCCGCCGCCTGCTTCGCCGGGGACGAGGTGCCGCGCAGGACGGCGAGCTGCTTGTCGTTGACGGTCGCCTTGTTGAGGGTGGCGGTGACGGTGGACTTGATGGTGGTCATTTTCGATCTCCGGTTGGAGCGGCTTCCGTTGTGGAAGCGGTCATGCCGGGACCTATTGCGCGCGTCGTGCCAGCCCCCTGGAGCAGCACACCCTGAAGGATTCCATGGGGTTACGCGGCGATGACGCGAAAGCCGGGGTGGTGACAACAGTCACCAGCGGTGATGACAGTCATCATCCCCCCCGCCTCCGGGTGGTGACCAAAGGCATCACTTCCGGCGCGCGGGCCTGAGCGCCTTGCGCACGCGCTGCTTGCCGGCGGGACGGTCCGCGACGTGGACGTAGCCTCGCTTGAGGAAGAACGGGAGCGTGCCCGTGTAGGCCATGCCGTTGCTGATACGCGCGGAGCCCTTGGGCGGTTTCACCGGATAGCCTTCGAGGGTCGCTGCGCCTTCGCGACGCACCGCGGCCTCCACGGCGGCGAGCAGCGCGGTGGCCACGCCCTGGTTGCGCCAGCTCCGGTGGATGAAGAAGCAGGGCACGGAGGTGACGGCGTCCGCGTCGTCGCACTTGAAGCTGGGGGCCCGGTCCAGGCGCGAGAAGTGACGGCGCGGGCCGAAGGTGGCCCAGCCCACGGGTTCGCCGTCCGCGTAGGCGAGGACGCCCTTCGCCTCTCCGCTCGCGACCAGGGCCTTGAAGCGGCGCCTGGCTTCAGGGCCTCGCACGTCGTCGTAGCGCTCGCCCTCCGGGATGCGCCAGTACATGCACCAGCAGCCGCCACAGGCGCCGTTGGGGCCGAAGAGCTTCTCCAGGTCGGGCCAGAGCTCCGGGGTGAGCTCCACGGTCTTCAGGTCGGGTGGGGCCATGGGGCGCCCGTTCTAGACGCCTCCGCGCAGCTCTGTCTCGGGCCAGAGGGCTCCGTCCCTGGGGGTGAGCAGGAAGGTCAGCTTCCCCTGGTGGAAGCCGCGCACCGGACCCGTGGGCTCCGGGTAGCCCGGGGGCAGGCGCCAGTCCGGGGGCTGGAGCGGCGTGGCCGCGATGGACTGGCCCTGGCGCAGGGCGCCCACGTCCTGGTCCGTGAGCGCTCGCGAGGACGTCCAGGGGAGCAGGTCGCGGCCGTGCCGTTCGATGCGAGCGCCGGGGCCGGGGTCCTTCCACGGACCGATGGCCGTGCGCTTCAGCGCGGAGAGGTGCGCGCCGCAGCCGAGCGCGCGTCCCAGGTCCCGGGCCAGCGAGCGGACGTAGTAGCCGCCCCGGCAGGTGAGTTCCAACGTGCTGGCTTTGGGCAGGTCGTGCGACAGCCAGCGTGCGGTGTGCAGGTACACGCGCGAGGGAGGCAGGTCCACGGCTTCGCCCCGGTGGGCCTTGCGGTAGGCGGGCTCTCCTCCGAGCTTCTTCGCGCTGGTGGCGGGGGGCACCTGTTCAGTCCAGCCGAGGAACGGACGCAGTGCTTCATCGAGGCGCTCGGGGGTGAGCGCGGTCGCGTCTCCCTGGTGCACGGGGCGGCCGTGCAGGTCTCCGGTGTCCGTCTCCGTGCCCCACTCCACGCGGGCCTCGTAGACCTTGGGCGCCGCGTGCAGGTGTTCGAAGAGGTGCGTGGCCGGGCCCACCAGCATCAGCAGCAGCCCTTCCGCGAACGGATCCAACGTGCCGCCGTGGACCAGCGCGGTGCGGCGGCCGGGCCTCGTTGCCTGCGCTTCCTCCTGGAAGGCGCGGACGGTGGTGAAGCTGGTGGCGCCCACGGGCTTGTGCGTGAGGTAGAGGCCGGGGGTCATTCGTCGTTCCAGTTCCGCTTCACCGTCGTCGCGCCCAGCTGCTTCTCCAGGTGCACGGGTGAGGTGCCCGTCTTGTCCGCGATGACTCGCGCCAGCGCTTCCGCGTGCGTCGTCACCCAGACCTGGCTGTATTCAGAGGCACGCACGATGAGCCGGCCCAGCGGCTCCAGCAGGTCCGGATGCAGGCTGGTCTCCGGTTCGTTCAGCGCGAGGAACGGCGGCGGCCTGGGACTGAGCAGCGCCGCCAGCAGGCACAGGTAGCGCAGCGTCCCGTCCGACAGCTCGGGTGCGGCCATGGGCCTCGACAGGCCGGGCATGTGCAGGAAGAGGCTGAAGCGGCCGTTCTCCGCTCGCACCTCCAGCCTCGCTCCGGGGAAGGCGTCGTCGATGCCCTGCTCCAGGGCGCGCTCGTCGCCAATCTCCCAGATGGTCTGGAGCGCCGCCGCGAGGTCGCGCCCGTCCGACGCGAGCACCGGCGTGCGCACGCCCACCTGCGGGTGCCGGGGCAGCGCGTCCGGGTCCGTGCGGAAGTGGTGGTAGAAGCGCCACGCGCTCAGCGTGCGCTGGACCTCGCCCAGCCTGGGGAAGCGGTGGGGTTCGGCGAGCTGATCCATCACCGACTCCGCGCCCCACAGCTCCGTGGGGAACGTGATGCGCTTGCCGTCCGCGTCGCGGATGAAGGCCGTGCGGTCCTTGCGCTCCATCAACACCAGACGCCGGCCTCCGGCGTGCGCCCAGAGGTGCTCCTCCTTCACCTCCGGATCCAGGGTGAACATCGTCGGGGGCGGAGGCCCGGGCACCAGGCCGCATTGCAGCTCGTAGGTGAGGTCGTCCAGGTCCACCGTCACGCGCAGCCGCACCGGCTTCTTGGCGTCGCGGGGGCCTGCCCACATCACGCTCGGGGTGCCACCCTCATCCGCCAGCGTGCGCGCGAGCCGGCCTTCCGCCGCCGCCGCGAGCAGGTACAGCGCGCGGTACAGGTTCGTCTTGCCGCTGCCGTTGGGCCCCACCACCACGGTCACCGGCCCCAGCTCCAGGTGGAGCTGACGCACGGAGCGATAGCCTGCGATGTCCAGACGCGTGAGGGCCATGACGTGCGCGCGAGCCTATCCGGCCTCCTACGGAGGGGGCCGCACCTTCGTCCGGCCACTGCCCACCTCCCGGCACAGCGCCCAGAAGTGATTGAGGACCTTGTTGGACGGCAGGGGCTCCAGCCAGCGCCGCGCCTCCTCATCGGCCGTGGAGCTCTCCAGCCGCAGGCGCGCACGGACCTCTCCGCCAACAGCCAGCGAGCCATCCGAGCCGGACGGCACCAGCAGGTCCACTTCCAGGTCCCCGGTCACGACATGATCCGCGCCCGCGGACAGCGCGCGCACCCGTTCGTTTCCAATGACCACGAGCCCCGAGTCCGCCGGGTCCCCATCCATCAGGGCGCCATGGACGATGAGGTCTCCCAGCACGACCACGGTCCCCGACAGGTGCACGTGGCCGTGGAGCTCCAGGGGCCCCTGGTAGATGACCAGCTGGTCGGAGTCCGCGCCGAGCGTGATGAACGTCTCCCCGTCGCGTTGCCGGGTCTCCGAGAAGTGGGGGAAGGACGCCACCTGTCCGCCGTGACGTGACAACGCGTGAGCGACGATGAACTCCCAGTCCGGGGGGCTCCGCGCTTCGGGGATGGTGATGGGCACGAAGTCCTGCCGCGTCAGCGCCACCTCCAGCGCCTCCGCCATGCTGTCCAACCATTTGTCCCGCAGGCGCTGCTGCTCCGGCGTGGGCCAGGGAGGATTGCTGCTCCAGTGGTCCACCACCTTCCCCCCGGGAACGCGGGTGCGCAGGTCGGCGAGCGCGGCTTCGATGTCCGGGCGGCGTGGGTGCATGGCGGGCTTCTAGCGCCTCACGAGGGCTCGCGCATCCGCGCTAGACTTCCCGCGCGCTTCGCGTCGGCCGTGGACCGCGAAGCTTCCGCGCAGGAGCCTCCATCCCATGACGTCTTCCCTCCGCCTCCTGGGCACGGGCCTGTTCGCATGCGCCCTGTCCCTGTCCGGCTGTAGCCACAATGACTCCGTCCCGGGACCGTCGGAGCCGAAGCCGAAGCCACCCGTCGAGCTCACCGACTACATCGACGTGGTCCCCAACGAGCCCTGCATGGACGCGAGCTACGCGAAGCCGAGCGCGAACTGCTCCGACCCGGCCAGCTTCAACCTGACCGGCTGTGACCTGAAGGCGGTGGGTGCCCTGGAGCCCTCCGGCGTCTACCAGGCCATCTTCCGCTACAACGCCGCGAGCGCGTTCGGCACGGGCTTCCGCCTGGACACCACCCCCAGCTTCCTGGGCGACCCCCTGGTGCGCAACGAGGTGGGCCCCCAGGGGTTCTTCATCACCGGGGAGATCATGAACTCCCAGCTCCGGTTGCAGCGGTACGCGCTCGCGGGCTGCCGCGTGCCCGCGCCCGGCCACATCACCGGCTGCTTCGTGCGCTGCACCGACGGCGTGCCGGACTACTCCGGCACCTTCCACGCCCAGCGGATGAACCTGAGCCAGGAGACGGACACCGGCGCCACGGACATGCGCCTCGTCTCCGAGTCCGCCATCCCGGAGGGAGACCCCGTGGACGTCTACGTCACCAAGGGCCACGCCTACGTGGTGTCCCTGCCTCGGGGCACGAAGGAGGCCGGAGGCCTGAACGTCTTCAACGTGGCGGACCCGGCCCACCCCACGCTCGTCGCCCGCGTGAGCCTGCCCAATGACAACTACTGGAACGGCGTCTGGGCCAAGGGCGACGCGCTCTACGTCGCCAGCGCCGACTCCGGCGTCATCGTCTACGACATCTCCAACCCGGCCAGCCCCCAGTACGTGCGCGCGCTGCCCGGCGGCGCCATCGACGTGCACACCGTGTTCGTGGACGGCGACCGGCTGTACGCCATGTCCCCGTCCCCCAACGGGGAGACGCTGGTGTTCAACGTGGCCTCGCCGCTGGAGCCCCAGCTGCTCAGCCGCATCTCCGTGCCGCGAGAGGCAGGCGTCAGCTACCCGCACGACGCGTTCGCCTACCAGGACCGGCTCTACGTCAACCACACGCGCACCGGCTACGTCGTCATGGACGTCACCCGCCCGGACGTGACGCCCGTGCTGGGCAGGTATGCCTTCGACGGCCAGTACAGCCACGCGAACGCGGTGGGCACCATCAACGGGCGCACCATCGCCTTCGAGGGCGGCGAGCGCTTCGGCGCGCACCTGCGCGTGCTGGACGTCACCGACCCGGCGAAGATCCGCCTCATCGGCGAGGTGAAGAAGCGCCCGCAGACGTCCATCCACAACATGGTGCTGGTGGGCACGCGGCTCTACGTGGCCTGGTACCACGAAGGCGTGCGCGTCTTCGACGTGGCCGAACCCGAGCACCCGAAGGAGATCGCCGCCTTCGACTCCTTCCAGGAAGCGCACCCGCGCAGCACCGACAGCCTCTACCAGGGGGCCATCGGCATCCGCGTGCCGGGCGACGGGCACGTGTACGTCGTGGACCTGTCGCGCGGGCTGCTGGTGCTGGCGGAGCCGTGAAGGCCCGCCGTCACTCCGTTTCGATGCGGTTGCGGCCGTTCTCCTTCGCCCGGTAGAGCCGGGCGTCGGCGACGCGCAGCAGCTCGTCCAGGGTGGTGCCGTCACCCGGCGCCACCGCGAGCCCCGCGCTGAAGGTGACGTGGAAGGTGTCGCCCGTGTCGCCTTCGAAGGTCATCGCGGACAGCTCCTCCGCCGTGCGGGAGAGGATCTCCTTCGCGCTCTCCGGCGTCTCGCCCAGCAGCGCGACGACGAACTCCTCACCGCCCCAGCGGGCGCGCAGGTCCTCACGGCGGAAGCGCGCCCCCAAGAGCCGTCCCAGCCGCATCAGCACGCGGTCCCCCGCGAGGTGGCCGTGCTGGTCGTTCACCTTCTTGAAGTGGTCCACGTCCAGGAAGCACAGCGCCAGCGGCTTTTCGCTCCGGCGCGCCTCCGACAGCCGCGTGGCCACCGCCTCCACGAAGGGACGGCGCAGCATCAGGCCGGTGAGCGCGTCTCGCTCCGTGCGCTCGCGCGACAGCCGCGCCCGCTCCAGCCGCGCGTGCACGCGGGCGCGCAGCTCCTCCTTCAGCACGGGCTTGGCCAGGTAGTCGTCCGCGCCGGCCTGGAACGCGGCCAGCCGGAACTCCAGCCCCACCTGCGCGGTGATGAGCAGGATGGGCAGCTCCTGCCACTCCGGCGTCAGGCGCAGGATGCGGCACAAATCAAACCCGCTGGGCCCGGGCATCTGCACGTCCAGGAGCAGCAGGTCCGGGCGGTGCTGCGCGAGCGCGTCCAGCAGGCCATAGGCGTTCTCCAGCCCCACGACCTCCACGGCGTCGCTCACCAGCGCCTGGGAGAGGGCGCGCACCGCCTCCGGGTCGTCATCCACCACCATCACCTTCGCGCGCTCCAGCCGGCGCGTGGCCACCAGCCGCTCCGCCGCGGTGGCGAAGTCCTGCTGGGTGAAGGGCCTGGGCAGGAACAGCGACGCGCCCGCGTGCGCCGCGTTCACGCGCTCCTGCAGGCCTCCGCTCGTGCTGGAGAAGGCCAGCGGCAGGGACTGGTGGCCCTCCATCGCGCGCAGCGCGCTCGCGGTGGCGAGCCCCGCCCCTCCCATGTGCAGGAGCGCCCCGTCCACCCACTGCTTCTCCACGGCGGCGCAGGCCTCCTGGGGCGTGGAGGCCGTCACCACGCGCACCCCTTCGCGCTCGCCCATCCGGCGCGCGTCCGCGAGCACGGCCGCGTCCTCGTCCACCACGAGCAGCGTGCCCATGGCGGCGACGACGGCCTGCTCCGGCTCCGGGGCGAGGACCGGCAGCGACACCCGGTCCTCCAGCGCGCGGAAGCCCGCGTCCACCCGGGCCCAGTCCAGCGTGCCCCCGGTCTTCACCGGACGGAGCACGTCCTCCAGCGCGCCCGCCGTGATGCTCACGTCGCGGAAGCCGTAGCTGCCCGCGGTGCCGTGCAGCTTGTGCACGACGCTGTAGGCCTCTTCCATGGCCGCCGCGTCGCCGTGGCGTCCCTTGCCGAGCAGGGCCTGGAGCGTGGCCAGCCGCTCCGGCAGCTTCGCGCCGTAGTCCGCGCTCAGGAGGGCCAGGCTGGCCGCGAAGTCGTCCACGGGCTCCGCGTCCTCCTCGTCCTGGGACTCCTGCGGAGGGGGCGGCGGCGGTGCCACCGCGAAGAGCTGCTCCAGCCACACCGCCAGCTCCTCCGGCCGGTAGGGCTTGTGCACCACGCGCGCCACGCCCAGCTGGCGCGTGAGCAGCTCGTGGCTCTTCAGGTCCTTCCAGAAGGCGGACGCGAAGAGCACCGGCAGGTCCGGCTTCGTCTTGCGCAGCTCGCGGATGAAGTCCGCGCCCGTCATGCCCGGCAAGAGGCCGTCCACGATGGCGGCGTCCACCGGCTTGGATTGGAGCACCTCGCGCGCTTCGGCGGCGGTGCGCGCGGGGGTCACCTGGTAGCCCCTGTCCCGCAGGAAGGTGCAGACCAGGGCCTGGAGGTCGCGGTCGTCCTCCAGGAAGAGGAGCGTCTTGTCATTGCGCGCGGTGCTCATGGCAGCGCCTTTCGGGGCTCGGCCGCGGCGTCGCGGCGGGCCAGCAGTCCGTTGAGCAGCTCCCGCACGGAGGCCACCAGCTCTTCTTCGGAAGCGCGTGCCTTCGTCAGGTGCCGGGTGATGCCCAGGGTGAGCTGGCGCTGGTCGGTGCGCGACAGCTCGCGGCCGGTGAAGACGATGAGCGGCGTGGCGCGGCCCTTGCCCTGGCGCAGGATGTCCACCACCTCGAAGCCGTCCAGCCGCGGCAGCCCCACGTCCAGCACGATGAGGTCCGGGGGCGTGTCGCGCGCGAGCGCCACCGCGCTCTCCCCGTCCGCCGCTTCGATGCACAGCGCGCCCAGCCGTTCGAACTGCGCGCACAGCACCCGGCGCGTGGTGGCGTCGTCATCCACCACCAGCACACGCGCCTGGCCCGGCTGGCGCATGGCGTAGCGCAGTGTCTTCAGCAACCGGGTTTCATCCACTGGCGTGGGCAGCCAGTCCACCAGCAGCGCCGTGCCCGCGTCCTTCGCCCCCGCGTACGAGCGCCCGGCCAGGGCCAGCACGGGCAGCTCGCGCGTGCGCGGCTGTTCCCGCAGGCGGCGCACCCAGTCCAGCACGGGGCCGTCCGGCATCTGCATGTCCACCACCAGCGCGTCCGGCAGCGCGTGCTCCACCGCCTGCACGGCCTCCGTGAGCGTGGCGGCGCGCACCACCCGGTAGCCTTCGTGCGACAGCAGGCCGCGCAGGAGGGTGGACAGGTCCGCGTCCGCGGTGACGATGAGCACGTTGTGGCGCGACTCGTCCGTGGGCAGCACCGCGGTGGCGCCCGGAGCGGCGACGCGCAGGGCCTCCAGGGTGAAGTGGAAGGTGGCGCCCTGGCCCGGGGGACTGCTCACGTCGATGCGGCCGCCGTGCTGCTCCACGATGGCCTGCGAGATGGCCAGCCCCAGGCCGGTGCCGCCCTTGGAGCGGGTGTCGGACGCGTCCAGCTGCTGGAAGCGGCCGAAGAGGCGGGGGAGCTTCTCCTCCGGGATGCCGGAGCCCTGGTCCGTGACGCTGAAGCGCACCCGGCCGTCCGCCGTGAAGCCGGCCGCCACCACCACGGAGGCGCCCTGGGGGGAGAACTTGATGGCGTTGGAGACCAGGTTGGTGAGCACCTGGATGAGCCGGTCGCGGTCGCCCTTCACCTGCGGCGCGCCCTCCACGTCCGAGCGCAGGGTGACGTGCGCCGTCTCCGCCATGCCCTGCACGCCCGCGAGCGTGGCCTCCACCAGGTCCTGCGCCGTCTGCGGCTGGAGCTTCAGCTCCAGCATCCCGGACTCCATCTTCTCCAGGTCCAGGATGTCGTTGATGAGGCGGATGAGCCGTTCGGTGTTGGTGCGCGCGATGCGCACCATGTCCAGCGCCTGCGAGGGCAGCTCCCCCACGATGCCGTTCTCCAGGAGGCCCAGCGAGCCGCGGATGGAGGTAAGCGGCGTGCGCAGCTCGTGGCTCACGGTGGAGATGAACTCGTTCTTCATCCGCTCCACGGCCTTGCGCTCCGTGAGGTCGCGCACGAAGACGGTGGTGCGCGGCGGGCCGTCCGCGTGCACGCGCGCGAAGGTGAGCTCCGCGGGGAACACGTCGCCGTCCGCGCGCAGGCACGGTGATTCCAGACGCGCCGCGCCGTTCTCCTGGAGGAGCGCGGCGTGGACGGCTTCCCGCTGCGAGGCCGGCAGCGTCGCGGGCAGCGCCAGCGACAGGAAGTCCGCGCCCACCGCCCGCGCGGACGGCAGGCGGAAGTGGGACACCGCCGCGGGGTTGAACTCCGCGACGCGGCCGGACTCGTCCAGCACCACGATGCCGTCCGGCGACGCCTCCAGGATGGCCGCCTTGCGCGCGTCGCTGGCCCGCGCCTCCGCGCTCGCGGCGGACAGGGCCTGGGTGCGCTCCGCCACGCGCGCCTCCAGCTCCCGGTTGAGCTCGCCCAGCGCCGCGGACGCCCGCGCCAGCCGCACCAGCACGACGAGCACGTAGACCACCAACAGCAGGCACACGCCGAAGAGGACGATGCGCGTGCGCTCCGCGCGGGACTGGGACTGCTCCTGGAGCTGGAGGTACGTGGTGATGAGGCGCTCGGCCTCGCCGGTGGCGCCGTGGTCCAGCAGCGCCTGGAAGGACGCGTCCGTGGCGCGCTGGAGCGCCATCAACTCGCGCGTGCGGGCCTCCAGGGTGTCCAGCGCGGCGAGCGCGGGGGCGGGCAGCGGCTGCTGCTCACGCGCCCGGGCCAGCCGCGCCAGCGAGTCCTCCACGCGGGCCCCCGACGCCTCTCCCGGAGCGCGCGAGGCGAGCAGCACGTCCACGTCCATCGCCTCCACGTGCGCGCGCGGCGCGCCCTGGGGAAGCGCGGCGGCGGTGGCGGCGACGACGCCGGGGTAGGCCTCGCGCAGGGCGGCGAGCTGCTGTTCCTTCTCACGGGCCGCCGCCAGGATTGCGCGCGAGCCGTCCAGCACGCGCAGGTACGTGTCCAGGGATGCGTTGAGCGAGCGCATGCCCTCCGCCGGGAGGAAGCCGGGCGCCGAGCGCAGCTGACGGGCGCGGGCGGCCAGCGCCTCGAAGTCCCGGTCGGAGGAGCCGTGCAGCTGCGCCATGCCCACGCGCTGGCGCAGCACGTCCTGTTCCAGCTCCGACGTGGCCACGCGCAGCTGCCGCAGCTGGGTGCGGTAGTGGTCGTGGTCGGCGGTGGAGCCCGGGCGGCCCAGGATGAACAGGGCACACAGCAGCACCAGGGCGCCAGCGGCCAGCGCGGCGGAGCGTTTGGACAGGCGGGGTTCCATCAAGGCACCAGGCGGCGGATTTCCTGCGGCAGGGTCATGGGGTCGAACGGCTTGCCGATGACGCCCACCGCGCCCAGCTCCAGGTAGCGCGCCACCTCCTGCTTCTGGACCTTGGCGGTCATGAAGATGATGGGCGTGTTCGCGGTGGCGGGCTGGGCGCGCAGCCGGCCGAACGTGGTGGGCCCGTCCATGCCGGGCATCATCACGTCCAGGAGGATGAGGTCGGGGCCTTCCTGTCCCGCCTTCTCCAGGGCCTCCGCGCCGGAGGACGCGAGCACCGTCTTCCATCCCCCCACACGACTCAGGCTCAGCTGCCCGATGGTGCGGATGTCGTCCTCGTCGTCCACGAGCAGGACCTTCTCGATTTTCGCCATGGGAGGGAGTGCTCCAGGAAGAGGGGTTTGGATCGCGGTACGGAAGGCAGGCGGAACTGGATGTCCGTCAGGCGACTTCGGGCTCGGATTCGCACTCCGGCAGGTCGAAGGAGAAGCGGGTGCCTTCGCTGGGGGAGGTGGTGAAGCGCAGGGTGCCGCCCATGCGGGCCACCAGCCCGTGGGCGATGGAGAGCCCCAGGCCGGTGCCGGGGCGCTTGCGGGTGTCGGACGCGTCCGCCTGGGCGAACTTCTGGAAGACGCGGGCCTGGAAGGCCTCCGGGATGCCGGGGCCGTGGTCCTGCACGCCCACGCGCAGGACGCCGTCCTCGCGGGTGAGGGACAGGGTGACGCGCTCGCCCTGGGGCGAGAACTTGATGGCGTTGGAGAGGAGGTTCGCCAGCACCTGGATGAAGCGGTCCTCGTCCACGCGGGCGTGGGCGTGGGGGAGGTCCACCACGGCCTCCAGGCGCACGCCGTATTCGTCCGCGTAGCCCTGGTGGGCCTGGAGGGCCAGGGCGAGCAGCGGAACGACGTTCGTGGGAGCCAGATGCAGGTCCAGCCGGCCGGACTCCATCTTCTCCAGGTCCAGGATGTCGTTGATGAGGCGCAGCAGCCGTTCGCTGTTCTTGTGGGCAATGCCCACCATCTGCGCCACCTGCGCGTCCAGCGGGCCGAGGATGCCGCCGCTCAGCAGGCCCAGCGAGCCGCGGATGGAGGTGAGCGGCGTGCGCAGCTCATGGCTCACGGTGGAGATGAACTCGTTCTTCATCCGCTCCACGCGCTGGCGCTCCTCCTCCAACAGGCGGGCCTGGGTGACGTCGCGGGCGACGGCGTAGAGCAGCCCCTCCTCCGGGTCCGGCACGGCGTTCCACTGGAGCCAGCGCCAGGTGCCGTCGCGGCAGCGGGCGCGGTGCTCGAACTGGAGGACGGGGAGGCCCTCCCGGGCGCGGGCCAGGTGCCCCGCGGTGGCGGCGCGGTCCTCCTCCAGGGCCAGGTCCACCAGGGACGTGCTGTAGAGCTCCGCGTCGGAGAAGCCCAGCGTGCGGCCCCAGGCGCGGGACAGGCGCAGGAAGGTGCCGTCCATGGCGGCGATGCAGAGCATGTCCACGGAGACTTCGAAGAAGCGCTCCTGCTGCTCCAGCGCCGTGCGGGCCTCGCGCGCGTCCAGGGCGTTGATCTCCCCTTCCGCCCAGGCGGCCATGTCCGCGAGCGCGGCGCGGTCCGCGTCCGAGAAGTCCCGGGGCCGCGAGTCGATGAGGCACAGCGTGCCCACGCGGCTGCCGTCCGCGGCGCGCAGGGGGTGGCCCGCGTAGAAGCGGACGAAGGGAGCGCCCAGCACGAGCGGGTTGTCGTGGAAGCGCGGATCCTTCAGCGCGTCCGGCACGATGAAGGTCGCGGGCGAGAGGATGGCGTGGGCGCAGAAGGACTGCTCGCGCGGCGTCTGCGTGGCGTCCAGGCCGTGGCGGGCCTTGAACCACTGGCGGTGCTCGTCCACCAGCGAGACGAGCGCGATGGGCACGCGGAACAGGTGCGACGCGGTGCGCACGATGCGGTCGAAGCGCTCGTGGGCGGGCGTGTCCAGCAGACACAGCGAGCGCAGCGCCTGGAGGCGCCGCGGCTCGTCCGCGGGCGTCGGGGGAGGAAGCATGGCGTAGCTCCCGTGCTACCCCACTTGTCTGCCATTGGGGAGAGGGCCCCACCCGAAGGCCCGGCCCCTGGCTCAGGAGGACAGGCGGGCGGACATCCGGTTGCAGCCCGGGAAGATTTGTCTGCTCATGGCGCCGCGCTAACCAGCGCGTCGCTTGCGGGCGGCCCGCGGCTTCTTCCGGGGCGTGGGCGTGGGCGAGGCCCCGGGCGCCGGCTTCGGGGGCATGACGGACACCACCGTGCGCACCACGCGGGCCACGGCCTTGAGCTGACGGGGCTCCAGGTCGCGCAGCGTGCGCACCAGGCGGCGCAGCTCCAGGGAGTCCTCCTGGGCTGGCGAGGCCCGGGGCGGCACCGGGGAGGTGCCGGGCCCCACGCCCAGCAGCGCGTCCGCGGACACGGACAGCACGTCGCACAGCCGCCGCAGGGTCTGAGCCCTGGGCAGCATGCGGCCGCGCTCCATGCGGCTGTAGACCTCCATGGCGATGCCCACGCGCTCCGCCACGTCCGCCTGCGTGAGACCCAAGCGCAGCCGCGCGTCTCGGGCGGCGGCTCCAAACACCGTGTTCAGCTTTTCATTCACCGGGGCGGGCACGCGCAAAACCTTGCATCTCTCCTCCGGGGCGCAAGTTTTCGGGGGGCCTGGCGCTCAGCGCTCACGCAGCGCGAGCGCGCCCTGGATGATGAGCCCCATGGCCTTCAACCCCTCTTCATCCAGGGGCCGCAGGGCGCGCACCAGCCGGCGCAGGGAGGGGGGATCCTCCTCGCGGTCGGCCAGGGCCAGCGTGAGCGCCTCGTCCGGGGGCGAGGGCCCGTCCAACCCCAGCAGGGTGTCCGCGCGGATGCGCAACACCATGCACAAGCGGCGCAAGGTGGTGGAGCTGGGCAGCACCCGCCCTCGCTCCATGCGGCTGTAGACCTCCATGGCGATGCCCACCTGGCTGGCGACGTCGCCCTGGGTCAGGCCCTGCCGCTCGCGGGCCTGTCGCGCCGCGGTGCCCACCGTGATGGCCAGCTCCTCGTTCATTGCCGCTCACCACCCCTGGCCGGACCGTGTCTCCCATGAAGTCAGGCGTCCGGCATCCTACCTGACACGGCACCAACACTACCCCAAGGGGCGTCCGCCGTGCTATGGACCCTGGAGGTTCCATTGCTCCTTTCGCGAATGCATCCTCTCAGCCACTCCCTCCCTCTGAGATTCAACCCCCCACATCCCGAAGTATTCGGGCTTTCCTTCCGCGCAGGAGGCGCTCCGCGATGAGCCTGGAGGGAGGACATCCGCTGCTCCTTCAGCCCCAGGAGGTGGTGGGCAGCTTCCGGCTGTTGAAGCGCCTGGCCACGGGGGGCTACGGCACCGTGTTCCTGGCGGAGACCGGGGGCTTCCACGTGGCGCTGAAGTTCGCGCTCCATGGGCCGCAGGACTCCGAGGAGGGCTCGCAGGTGGACGCGCGCACGCTCAAGGAGGTGAGCGTGCTGCACCGCATGACCCATCCCAACGTGGTGGCGTTGCGCGGCTACCACCGCTGGCCGAACCCGCGCACGGGCTACCTGTTCCTGGTCATGGACTACGTGGAGGGTCCCACGCTGTCCGACTGGGCGATGGAGGCGAAGCCCACGGCGCGGCAGGTGGCGCGGCTGTTCGCGGAGCTGGCGCTGACGCTGGACTTCATCCACCGCGCGGGCGTGCGCCACCGCGACATCAAGGGCAGCAACATCATCGTGCGCGCGTCGGACGCGAGGCCGGTGCTGGTGGACTTCGGCTCCAGCGACCACGCCTGCGCGCCGTCCATCACCGACGGGCGGCCGCCGCCGGGCACGCCCAGCTACCGCAGCCCGGAGCTGCTGCGCTACTGGCTGAACAACCCCAAGGGGATGTCCCGCTACGTCTACCAGCCCACGGATGACCTCTATTCGCTGGGGCTCACGCTCTTCCAGGTGCTCACCGGGGACTTCCCCTATCCGCCGGAGCTGCCGGCCGCGGCGCTGCTGGGCGGAATCCAGAGCATCAAGGGGCGGGCCGCGCGCTCCATCAACCCGCGCGTGCCCCGCGCCCTCAATGACATCTGCGAGCGGCTGCTGCGCCAGGAGGCCAGCCAGCGCTACCAGATGGGCGCGGACCTCTACGCCGACCTGAGCGCGGCGCTGGAGCGCGCCCCGGACAGCTGGGACATGCCGCTGTTCAACGCGCCGCCGCCCCACGAGGCCGTCACGGAGGAGTCCGACGCGTACTTCGACGGCAACGAGGAGGCCCGCGAGCTGCGCCGCTGGGCCCGCGCCTACGAGCGGCGCATCCCCGGCGCCGCGCCCCACTCCAGCGCGTCCACGCCGCCCGTGCCGCCTCCGCCCGGCCCGTCGCTGGGGCTGGCGGCGCCCCTGCCCCCGCCCATGCCCTGGTGGGTGGCCCGGCGGCGGGCGTGGCGGCGGCGGTGGGAGCGGTGGCTCCGGCGTCTGGGATTGCGCCGGGACGGATGAACCTCCTGGGTCCACTGACATTCACACGACCCTGGAGGTTTTCCCCGCGACAGGGTTTGTGCTACCTGCGGGGTGGAGCGATTCCCGCTCCACCTGGGAGGTAGGAAGGCAGGCCATGAAGACGCCCGATACGACGACGGAGGAGAACCCCGGCATGCCCCGCCGGCCGCGCGTGCTGTTCACGGTGGGAGGCACGGCCTTCGAGTTCGTGCGCAAGCTGGAGGTGCGCTCCACCGGGGAGCTGCTGATGCTGGCGCGGCGGCGCTACCGGGGCGGGATGGGCGGCCCGGTGGTCATCAAGCGGCTGCGCAACCCATCTGGCTTCGTGGAGCGGCGGCGGCTGGTGGAGGAGGTGGAGCTGACGTTCCGGCTCAACCACCCGGGCATCGCGAAGGTCTACCACCTGAAGGCGTACCGGGGCGTGCCGCACGTGGTGATGGAGTACGTGGAGGGCCGGTCCCTGGACACGGTGCTCAACCTGGTGGCCATGCGGCGCAAGCCCATGTCCCCGCCCTTCGGCGCGTGGGTCGTCTCCGAGGTGGCGGAGGCGCTGCACCACGCGCACACGCTGCGGGACGAGTGGAACCGGCCGCTGGGCATCGTGCACCGGGACGTGAGCCCCCGGAACCTGCGCCTGGGCGTGCATGGAGAGGTGAAGCTCACGAACTTCACCGCCGCGTTCTCCACGCTGCCGGGGCGGGAGATCACCAGCCGTCCGCTGGTGAAGGGAGACGTGGCGTACGCCTCACCGGAGGCGCTGCGGCGCGAGCCCGTGGACGCGCGAAGCGACCTGTTCTCGCTGGGGCTGGTGCTGCTGGAGGTGCTGACGGGGACGCACCCGCTGGCGCAGGGGGACGCGGCGCCTCCGCCCCCGCCGGACCTGCCGCCGGTGCAGGCGCAGGGGCCCACGTGGATGCCCCTGACGGAGGTGGCGGCCCGGATGGCGCTGGTGGGGCCCGGGGAGGTGGAGCGCATGGCGCGCGACGTACCGGAGGGCCTGCGCGCGATCGTGGTGCGGGCGCTGCGCCAATCCCCGGCGGACCGCTTCGGCACGGCGGCGGAGCTGGCGGCGGCACTGAGGGAGTGGCTGCGGGACCATGCGCCCGCGTACGGGCGGCAGGCCGCGGCGGAGGAGGTGGCGGAGGCAGCTCGGGAGGCCACGGGCCGGCGCAACCAGGCGGAGCTGCTGGAGGGCGGGCTGCACCCGGAGGAGCTGACCGCGGAGGAGGCTGCGATGACGTCCGAGACCGCCGGGCCCGCGAGCCAGGAGGGCCCGCCGCCGTTCCTCGGGGGCGATGACGTGACGCCGGACCTGAATGAAGAGCCCCTCCCGGTCGAGGACCTGGACGAGCTGGCCGGTCCGGATGAAGAGGCACCGGGAGACGACTTCGAGGACGACGACGACGGCCACCAACCGGTGTGAGCCCGGGTCCCTGGGACTCTGGTCACCCGAGTCCCCCGGGACCAGCAGGGTGCCGCCGCCAGTCCATGACTGTCTTTTCCGGATTTCGTGCGACCCGTAAAGCATTGCAGTGTTTCGCGAAGCTTCCGCGACTTGCTTGATTCCTCCCACTCATCAACCCGGTGCGTCACCCGGGCAACTCGTTCCTCCAGGGGGTGTTCCGAGGGGGATGACAAATCCTGTCACCGCGCGGGTCCGCCGCGACTGACACGCATTCCACCCGCCAGTCAGTGCAAACCCAGACATTGACACGCTTTCGCAGGAACCAATAAAAGGCGTGACAGTCTTTTCGCCCGCTGGCACTGTGATTTGCGTTTCCAGCTGTAGCCCAGACATACGCCGAGGGCCGGGAGGTCCCCCGGGTCGGCGTAGGCCTGTCCATTCCCTCCGTTCTCCATGCCGTCCCCCGGCCGTGCTCGCTCCGAGCGCGGCACGGGAAACGTGTCTCCGGGCTCCGCCGGAGGCACGTGAGGCCGGCGTGTGCCCGCTGTGAGTCATTGGCCCTTTCCCTGTCTGTCTTCCCAAGGAGTGTCGAGTGAAGCGAACGTCCCCTCGTTGGTTCCGGTCGCGCGGCATGCTGGGCGCGCTCTTGCTGTCCCTGTCTTCGCCGTGGATGGTCGCGTGTAGCTCTGGCTCGAGCGCGCCGGAGCCCTCCGCGCCCACCGAGCAGACCCAGTCCCAGGTCACCGTCTCCATTGGCGCGCAGGACCTCTTCAGCCAGGCCGTGAAGGGCCGTGTCTCCGCCCAGGCCTTCGCCTACTCCGATGTCGCCAGCATCCGTGTCGACGTCTCCGAGCAGGGCACGGGCGGCCAGGTCATCTTCAAGAACTTCGACCTCTTCACCTCCGCCGGGGCGTGGACCGGGAAGCTGCCCTTCCTTCCGAAGGCCAAGGCCCTCACCTTCTTCGCCCGGGCGCTCGACGCCTCCGGGAACCTCCTGTTCTCCGGCTCGCTCGACGCCACGCTGAACCTCGACTTCGAGACCGTCACCATCCCGCTGGCCCCCGCCAACAACAACGCGGTCATCTCCCTCCCTCGCATCCGAAAGATCAGCATCCCCAGTGCGTTCGCCTCCTCCCAGTCGGGCAACATCACCTTCGCGGTGGAAGCAACGAATGGCGAAGCGCTGCGCTACGCCATCACCTCCGCCGTCGCGGGCAGCGGCAGCTTCTCCCCGCTCAACGGCTCCATCACGCTGCAGAACACCGCGGGCGCCTTCGTCTCCCAGTACACGCCCCCGACGGTGTCTTCCGAGACGGTCTTCACCCACACCGTCACGGTGACCAACCCCGCCGGGCACTCCATCAGCACCACCTTCACCACCAAGGTGAAGCCCCCGGAGACCTCCAGCGGCGTCATCGACACCTCCGTCGCCGTCCTCTTCAACCCTGTCATCAACGGTCTCAACGGCCTGCGGGTGCGCGACACGCAGAACGTCATCTTCACCGCGGACGTGAGTGACGACGGCGCCCAGGACGCGCTCACCTACGCCTGGAGCTTCACGCCTGCCTCGGGCACCACCTTCGACCCCGTGCCGGCCTTCACTGGAGCGACGAACCCCTCCACGCTCCAGAACTACACCACCACCGTGCAGGGTGACCTGAAGCTCTCGGTCACGGACGGTGACAACGGCACCACCACGCTCACCTACAAGCTCACCCCGGATCAGTTCCCGGACAACCCTGTCGCTGAAGGGCCGCTGGATGGCATCAACAGCATCCGCAGCGGCAACGACCACGCGTGTGCCTTGCTGAATGACGGCTCCGTGCGGTGCTGGGGCTACGGTGCCTACGGTCAGCTGGGCTACGAGAACACCCAGAACATCGGTGACAACGAGCTGCCGTACACGGCCGGCGCGGTGAAGCTGCTCGGCAAGGCCACGAAGCTCGCGGCGGGTGGCAACCACTCCTGCGTGGTGCTGGACACGGGCCTGGTGCGGTGCTGGGGCCGGAACAACTTCGGACAGCTCGGCTACAACAGCACGCAGAACCTGGGCGACGGCGAGCCGGTGGCCAGCTTCGGCTACGTCAACCTGGGCGGCCCGGCCACGCGCATCGCGGTGGGCGCGGAGCACTCGTGCGCGGTGATGGCCACGGGCAAGGTGCGCTGCTGGGGTCGCAACCAGTACGGCCAGCTGGGCTATGGCCACGTCAACAGCATCGGTGACGACGAGCAGCCCTGGAGCGCGGGCGATGTGAACCTGGGGGCTCTCACGGCCACGGATGTCGTCGCGGGCGCCAACCACACCTGCGCGCTGCTCTCCAACGACAAGATGCTCTGCTGGGGCTTCAACAACTACGGTCAGCTCGGCCAGATCCACTTCAACGACATCGGCGACAACGAGCTGCCCAACAGCCAGCCCCCCTTCGAGCCGGCCGGGCCGGTCTCACAAATCTCCGCCGGTGGGACCCACACCTGCGCCCTGCTGAAGACGGGGGCCGTGCGGTGCTGGGGCCTCAATACCTCAGGGCAGCTGGGCACGGGTCAGCCCCTCAATTACTCCCTGTTCAGGGACTCCGGGAGCATCGACCTGGGCACCAGCGCGCTGCAGATCTCCGCCGGTTCCAACCACACCTGCGCCCTGCTCTCCACGGGCAGCGTGCGGTGCTGGGGCGCCAATGCCTCCGGCCAGCTGGGCTACGGCAACACCTCGCTCCGGTCCACGCCGGGCCCGGCCGTGGACCTGGATGGCGCCACCGCGTACCAGGTGACGGCCTCCTCCGGAACCCACACCTGCGCGCTGCTCTCCACGGGTAAGGCGCGGTGCTGGGGCCAGGGCAACTTTGGTCAGCTCGGCTACGGCAACACCAACAACATCGGTGACAACGAGCAGCCGAGCGCCGCGGGCGACATCAAGCTCCTGCCTCCCGCGCCGTAGTCGCTGACGTCCTCGCGGGCGCTCGCAGGACCGGGGCGCCCGCTTCCTTTCCGTCCGCAATCCCTTTCAGGAGTGTTCCGTGCAGAGGTCATCCCCTCGTTGGTTCCGTTCGCGCGGCATGTTGGGCGCGCTCTTACTGTCCCTGTCTTCGCCGTGGATCGCCGCGTGCAGTTCCGGTTCGAGTACGCCGGAGCCCTCCGCGCCCGCCGAGCAGACCCAGTCCCAGGTCACCGTCTCCATTGGTGCGCAGGACCTCTTCAGCCAGGCCGTGAAGGGCCGTGTCTCCGCCCAGGCCTTCGCCTACTCCGATGTCGCCAGCATCCGCGTCGATGTCTCCGAGCAGGGCACGGGCGGCCTCGTCATCTTCAAGAACTTCGACCTCTTCACCTCCGCCGGCACGTGGACCGGGAAGCTGCCCTTCCTTCCGAAGGCCAAGGCCCTCACCTTCTTCGCCCGCGCGCTCGATGCCTCCGGGAACCTCCTGTTCTCCGGCTCGCTCGACGCGACGCTGAACCTCGACTTCGAGACCGTCACCATCCCGCTGGCTCCGGCCAACAACAACGCGGTCATCTCCCTGCCGCGCATCCGGAAGATCAGCATCCCCAGCGCCTTCGCTTCTTCGCAGTCAGGCAACATCACCTTCGCGGTGGAGGCCACCAACGGTGAGGCGCTTCGCTACGCCATCACCTCTGCTGTCGCGGGCAGCGGCACCTTCTCCCCGCTCAACGGTTCCATCACTCTGCAGAACACCGCAGGCGCCTTCGTCTCCCAGTACACTCCCCCCACCGTGAGCACGGAGACGGTCTTCACGCATACGGTGACCGTGACGAACCCCGCCGGGCACTCCATCAGCACCACCTTCACCACCAAGGTGAAGCCCCCGGAGACCTCCAGCGGCGTCATCGACACCTCCGTCGCCGTCCTCTTCAACCCCGTCATCAACGGCCTCAACGGCCTGCGCGTGCGGGAGACCAGCAACGTCATCTTCAAGGCGGACGTGAGCGACGACGGGGCGCAGGAAGCGCTCACCTACGCCTGGAGCTTCACGCCTGCCTCGGGCACCACCTTCGACCCCGTGCCGGCCTTCACTGGAGCGACGAACCCCTCCACGCTCCAGAACTACACCACCGCCGTGCAGGGTGACCTGAAGCTCTCGGTCACGGACGGCAACAACGGCACCACCACGCTCACCTACAAGCTCACGCCGGACCAGTTCCCGGACAACCCTGTCGCCGAAGGGCCGCTGGATGGCATCAACAGCGTCCGCAACGGCACCGACCACACGTGTGCCTTGCTGAATGACGGCTCCGTGCGCTGCTGGGGCTACGGGGTCTATGGACAGCTGGGCTACGAGAACACCCAGAACATCGGTGACAACGAGCTGCCGTACACGGCCGGCGCGGTGAAGATCCTCGGCAAGGCCACGAAGCTCGCGGTGGGTGGCAACCACACGTGCGCCCTGCTGGATACGGGCCTGGTGCGCTGCTGGGGTCTGAACACCTACGGCCAGCTTGGCTACAACAGCACGCAGAACCTGGGCGATGGCGAGCCGGTGGCCAGCTTCGGCTACGTGAACCTGGGCGGTCCCGCCATCCGCATCGCCGTGGGCGGCGAGCACTCCTGCGCGGTGATGGCGACGGGCAAGGTGCGCTGCTGGGGTCGCAACCATTACGGCCAGCTCGGCTACGGACACAACAACAGCATCGGTGACAACGAGCAGCCGTGGAGCGCGGGCGACGTGAACCTGGGCAGCGTCACCGCCACGGACGTCGTCGTGGGCGAAAACCATACCTGTGCCCTGCTCTCCAACGACAAGATGCTCTGCTGGGGCCTCAACAACCACGGTCAGCTCGGTCAGCTCCACTACAACAGCATCGGCGACGACGAGCTGCCCAACAGCCAGACCCCGTTCGAGCCGGCCGGGCCGGTCTCACAGATCTCCGCCGGTACGAGCCACACCTGCGCGCTCCTGAAGACGGGGACCGTGCGGTGCTGGGGCTACAACGGCAACGGACAGATGGGCACGGGCCAGAACAGCGGCAGCTTCCTGTTCAGGGACTCGGGGAGCATCGACCTGGGCACCAGCGCGTTGCAGATCTCCGCCGGCTCCCACCACACCTGCGCCCTGCTCTCGACCGGCGGCGTGCGGTGCTGGGGCTACAACGCCTACGGACAGCTGGGCTACGGCAACACCACGGCCCGGTTCACGCCGGGCCCGGCCGTGGACCTGGATGGCGCCACCGCGTACCAGGTGTCGGCCTCCACCGGTCACAGCACCTGCGCGCTGCTCTCCACGGGCAAGGCGCGCTGCTGGGGCCAGGGCAACTTGGGTCAGCTCGGCTACGGCAACACCAACCACATTGGCGACAACGAGCAGCCCTCCGCCGCGGGCGACATCAAGCACCTGCCTCCCGCGCCGTAGTCGCTGACGTCCTCGCGGGCGCCCTCGGCACCGGGCGCCCGCGTCCCTTCGCCTGTCATTTCCTTCGCCTTCAGGAGTCTTCCGTGCAGAGGTCATCCCCCCGTTGGTTCCGGTCGCGCGGCATGTTGGGCGCGCTATTGCTGTCGCTGTCTTCGCCGTGGATCGCCGCATGTAGCGCTGGCTCCAGTACGCCCGAGCCTTCCGCGCCCGCCGAGCAGACGCAGGCCCAGGTCACCGTCTCCATTGGTGCGCAGGACCTCTTCAGCCAGGCCGTGAAGGGCCGCGTCTCCGCGCAGGCCTTCAGCTATTCCGATGTCGCCAGCATCCGCGTTGATGTCTCCGAACAGGGCACGGGCGGCCAGGTCATCTTCAAGAACTTCGACCTCTTCACCTCCGCTGGGGCGTGGACCGGAAAGCTCCCCTTCCTCCCCAAGGCCAAGGCCCTCACCTTCTTCGCTCGCGCGCTCGATGCCTCCGGGAACCTCCTGTTCTCCGGCTCGCTCGACGCCACGCTGAACCTCGACTTCGAGACCGTCACCATCCCGCTGGCCCCGGCCAACAACAACGCGGTCATCTCCCTGCCGCGCATCCGGAAGATCAGCATCCCCAGCGCCTTCGCCTCTTCGCAGTCGGGCAACATCACCTTCGCGGTGGAGGCCACCAACGGTGAGGCGCTTCGCTACGCCATCACCTCTGCTGTCGCGGGCAGCGGCAGCTTCTCGCCGCTCAACGGCTCCATCACGCTTCAGAACACGGCGGGTGCCTTCGTCTCCCAGTACACGCCCCCCACCGTGAGCACGGAGACGGTCTTCACCCATACCGTCATGGTCACCAACCCCGCGGGCCACTCCATCAGCACGACCTTCACCACCAAGGTGAAGCCCCCGGAGACCTCCAGCGGCGTCATCGACACCTCCGTCGCCGTCCTCTTCAACCCCGTCATCAACGGCCTCAACGGCCTGCGGGTGCGCGACACGCAGAACGTCATCTTCACCGCGGACGTGAGTGACGACGGTGCGCAGGAGGCGCTCACCTACGCCTGGAGCTTCACGCCTGCCTCGGGCACCACCTTCGACCCCGTGCCCGCGTTCACCGGGGACACCAACCCCTCCACGCTCCAGAACTACACCACCACCGTGCAGGGTGACCTGAAGCTCTCGGTCACGGACGGTGACAACGGCACCACCACGCTCACCTACAAGCTCACTCCGGATCAGTTCCCGGACAACCCTGTCGCTGAAGGGCCGCTGGATGGCATCAACAGCGTCCGCACCGGTTGGGACCATGCCTGCGCGCTGTTGAATGACGGCTCGGTGCGCTGCTGGGGCTACGGTGCCTTCGGCCAGTTGGGCTACGAGAACACCCAGAACATTGGCGACAACGAGCTGCCGCACACGGTCGGCGCGGTGAAGATCCTCGGCAAGGGGACGAAGCTCGCGGCGGGTGGCAACCATTCCTGCGTGGTGCTGGACACGGGCCTGGTGCGGTGCTGGGGCCAGAACACGTATGGGCAGCTCGGGTACAACAACAAGGACAACCTGGGCGACGGCGAGCCGGTGGCCAGCTTCGGCTACGTCAACCTGGGCGGCCCGGCCACCCGCATCACCGTGGGCGCGGAGCACTCGTGCGCGGTGATGGCCACGGGCAAGGTGCGCTGCTGGGGCCGCAACCAGTACGGCCAGCTGGGCTACGGCCACACCAACAGCATCGGCGATGACGAGCAGCCATGGTCCGCGGGCGACGTGGACCTGGGCAATGTCACCGCCACGGATGTCGTCGCGGGTGACAACCACACCTGCGCGCTACTCTCCAACGACAAGATGCTCTGCTGGGGCCGCAACGGCCTGGGACAGCTCGGGTACTCCCACGTCAACCACATTGGTGACAACGAGCTGCCCAGCAGCCAGACCGCGTTCGAGCCCAAGGGGCCTGTCGCCCAGATCTCCGCCAGCCGGAGCAACACCTGTGCCCTGCTGAAGACGGGCAGCGTCATCTGCTGGGGCGACAACCTCAACGGGCAGACGGGCAACAACGTCTACGGTGACTACATCTGGTACTGCGCCGAGCACCCTTCGACCCGCTGCTACTTCAACTACCTCGCCAACTCGACGACGGTGAACCTGGGCGGAACGACCGCCTTGCAGGTGACCTCCGGTGGCGAGCACGCCTGCGCGCTGCTCTCCACGGGCGCCATGCGGTGCTGGGGAAGCAACACCTACGGGCAACTGGGCTACGGCAACACGACGGACCTGGCGGTCCCTGGTGGTCCCGTGAACCTCGGGGGAGCGACCGCCTATCAGATCAGCGCCTCGGGCAACGGCAACACCTGCGCGCTGCTCTCCACGGGCAAGGCGCGCTGCTGGGGCAAGAACAACGCCGGGCAGTTGGGCCAGGGAAACACCACGGTCATCGGTGACAACGAGCTGCCGTCCACCGTGGGCGACATCCAGCTCCTGCCGCCCACGCCGTAGTCCCTGAACACTCGCGGGCGCCCGGCACAGGTCGGGCGCCCGCTTCGCTTTCCTTCCCATGTGAGTCATGACGAAGCCTGCCACCCTCGCGCTCCTGCTGCTGTGCACCACCGCCGCGTGTACGTCGCCCACGACGGATCCGGCCACGCCGGAGCCCACGGCCTCCGTCACGTTCACCATCTCCACGGACAGCACCGGCTCCCAATCCCAGGCCCGGCGCGCGCTGGGCTTCTCCTTCGCGGACGTGGCGCGCATCCGCATCGACGTGGAGGACGCGGCCAGTCACAGCGCGCTGTTCTCCCACTTCGACCTGGTGCCCTCTCCCTCCGGTTGGTCTGGCACCATGCCGTCCCTGCCTCGCCATCAATCCCTCACGTTCATCGCGCGGGCCTACGACGGAACCAGCGCGCTCCTCTTCCAGGGCAGCACCACCCAGACGCTCATCGCGGACCGCGAGTCCGTGGCCATCACGCTGGCGCCCACCAACGACGGCGCGCCCATCACCCTGCCGCGCATCCCCCGCATCCAGCTTCCCGGTGAGCTCGTCTTCGGCCAGCCCGCCACCGTCACCTTCTTCGTCGAGGCCACCTCCGGCGAGTCCCTCACCTTCACCCTCACCGCCGCGAACAACGGCGGCACCTTCGTTCCCTCCAGCGGCACGTTCACGCTCACCGGCACCTCCGGCGCCTTCGTCGCCCGCTACCTGCCTCCCTTCGGCATTCCCAGCCCCACCGACTACACGCACTCGCTCACCGTCACGAACCCGGCGGGGCACTCGGTCAGCACCACGTTCGTGACGCGCGTCCTTCCCGCGGATCAATCCACGGACTCGCTGGGCACCACCGTGCGCATCCTCTTCGCGCCCGTCATCCAGGGCCTGGCCGCGTCCCGCTTCGTGGGCACCTCCGACGTCGCGTGGTCCGCCACCGTGTCGGATGATCAGCCCGCCCGCACGCTCGACTATGCGTGGAGCTTCGTCCCAGACGCGCCCGTGACGCCCGCTCCAGGCTTCACCACGCAGACCAACCCCACCGTCCTCCAGCACTACGCGCCCGCGCTCCAGGGCCGGCTGTCCCTCCAGGTCACCGACGCCGCCGGGGCCCGCACCACCGCTACCTACCGCCTGGGTGCGCAGCAGTTCCCCGATGCCCCCGTGCAGACCGGTGGCCCCACCGACGTCGCCTGGCTCCGCGCTGGGGACAGCCACACCTGCGCGCTCCTCAACGACGGCTCCGTACGCTGCTTCGGCAGCGGCGCGCAGGGCCGGCTCGGCTACACCGGCACCGCCAACGTCGGCGACGACGAGACTCCCGCGTCGAAGGGCCCCGTGCCCCTCGCTCCCGGCGAGAAGGCCGTGCAGCTGGCCACCGGCCTGGGCCACACCTGCGCCCTGCTCTCCACCGGGCGCGTGCGCTGCTGGGGCGCCAACGCCTCCGGACAGCTCGGCCTGGGCCACACACGCACCCTCGGCGATGACGAACCCATCGCCAGCGTGGGCACCGTGGACCTGGGCGGCGCACGCGCGCTGCGTATCACCGCGGGCTCCAACCACACCTGCGCGCTGCTCACCTCCGGCCACGTGCGCTGCTGGGGCGACAACACCCACGGCCAGCTGGGCTACGGCCACACCGACCCCCTCGGCGACAACGAGCCTCCGCCCACCACCGACGTCCCTGTCGGCGCGCCCGTACAGGACCTGGCTGCGGGCGGCGACCACACCTGCGCCCTGCTCTTCTCCGGCCGTCCGCGCTGCTGGGGCGCCAACGCCTACGGACAACTGGGTTACAACCGTGACGACGATGTCGGTGACACCGAGTTGCCGTCGTCAGCGGGTGACGTGGACGTGGGCGGCACCGCCGTGCAGCTGGCCCTGGGCAGCCAGCACACCTGCGCCCTGCTGGACACCGGCGCCCTGCGCTGCTGGGGCGCCAATGCCTACGGGCAGGTGGGCAATGGCAACCCTGACTACGCCACGCCCCTCACCTCCGTGGCACCCGGCGCGGGCCTTCGCGCCGTCCAGGTCGCCGCCGGGGCCCAACACACCTGCGCCCTGCTCGAGTCCGGCCAGCTCCAGTGCTGGGGCAACGGCGCCCGGGGCCGGCTGGGCTACGCCAACACCCGCTCCCACTCCGCTCCCGGCACCGCCTTCATCGACGTGGGCGGCGCTCCCGCCACCTCCGTCACCGCGGGCGGCCAGCACACGTGCGCCGTGCTCTCCTCTGGCCGTGCGCTGTGCTGGGGCTTCAACACCTCCGGACAGCTTGGCCAAGGCCACGTGCGCGCCATCGGTGATGACGAAGCACCCTCGCTCGCCGGGGGCATCCTCCTCGTGTCGCCCTGACACCGCGCACGGGAGGGCCTTGATGCCTGGCTGCCTGCCCTCCAGGCCCTTCACGGGTGCTTCCGGAGCAGGTTGCCGGACGCAGGGGGCAGTGAAGAACCTCCATCGACGGAGGGACTCTTCATGGCCACCAACGACACGCGTCCCGCACCCACGCAGCCCGCCGAGGATTTCTACGGACGTCCAACGACTCCCCGACAGGACGGCGAGCCCCAGCGATCCCGGCCCGAAGAGGAGGACGAGCGCAAGCCCCGCCGTGAGCTGACGGAGGCCGACGAGAAGGGCATCCGCCCGCGCACCGAGGACGACGTGGACGACCGCGACCTGAGCCTCCACGACGCCAGCGGCGTGCATCCGTATGACCCGCGCGAGCGCGCCCCGGGCGCAGCGCTGGACGACATACCGGACGGCGACGGCCCCCGCAGCGACGCGGGCACCAACCCGGTGACCGACGTCTACCGCTATGGCCACCCGGACCGCATTCTGGACCGCATTCCGGACCGCGAGCGCTGACAGCCGCGCCCGTCAAAACACCGAGGGCCAGGACCCGAGGCTTCCCGCCCGGCCTGGCCCTTCGTTGCGTCTGGAGACCTGAAGACCCTCAGCCCACGCGGCGCGGGGCGTGATCCAACCGGTGCGCGTCCACCCATGCCTCCGCCTGCGCCATCGTGTCCACGAAGACCGTGTCGAAGCTGGCCGCATGGCCCGTGAGCAGCATGGCCACGGACATGGCCTTGCCCACCACGCGCTGTGACAGGTCGGACCCCACGTACACCACCGAGCGCATCCACTCCGCGCGCACGTTGTTGGCCAGGTACTTGCGCGACTCGGCCGGCAGCTCCGACCCCGGCACCTCCGCCACCAGGTAGAACGGCCCCTTCGCCGCCATCTCCTCGTAGACGCGCAGCGCCCACTTCGCGTCCTGCAGTCCCACGACGCCCGTGTACTTCGTGTGCAACACGTCTGGCGCCGTCATGCGGATCCGGTGCGCGCCACACGTCCACTCGCGAATCTGATGCTCCATGAGGACCTCCCCCCCGGCTTCTGGGAGAAACCCTACGCCGGACCCCTCCAGTCCAGGGAAGCGCCCCTGCCCTTTCGTACAAGCTCCGGCTGTCCATTGGATGTCAGACCCCCTCTGTACTGTGTACCCATTCCGACAGCCTTTCAGAGGGGGAAACACCATGACGGAAACCCGTGAACTGCCGCGAGTCTCGGTGAACAAGCTGGGCGAGTACCTGGTCGCCACGCCCGCCCGCCGCAAGCGCATCATCCACGACCAGAAGCACCCGCCGGAGGCCCAGTACCTGCGCTATCCGGAGGCGTCCCAGGCCATCACGGACTTCCTCTGCCGGGGCCTGGACCTGAACGTGCTGCGGGAGTCCCAGCGCCGGTTCGCCTGCGCGGTGCCGCAGACGGAGTTCGAGGCGCAGCGCATGCAGCTGTGCGCGGAGGCGCTGGAGCGCTTCGCGGACCTGGTGCCCTGGTTGGATCTGGACGACGCCATCATCAGCGCGGTGGGCGCGGAGCCGCCCGTGCTGGAGATGGCCGGCGTCACCATCAGCGTGCGCCCGGAGGTGGTGGTGCAGCGGCTGGACAAGCAGGGCAACCCGCGCGTGGGGTTGATGAAGCTCTACTTCTCCAAGACGCACCCGCTGGACGAGCGCAGCGGCCAGTACATTGGCACGCTCCTGCAGCGCTTCGCGGAACAGCACCTGTGCCGGCTGGGCCCGGCGGACCACCGGCTGATGACCGTGGTGGACGTGTTCGCGGGCTCGCTGTTCGTCGCGCCGCGCGCGCACATCCGCCGGCTGGGCGACGTGGTGCTCGCGTGCGAGGAGATCGCCGAGCGCTGGGCCGTCCACTGACGGACGGCCGGCGCGTTCAGCGCGGCGCCGCTTGCTGACGGCGCCGGTGGGACTCCAGCCACGCGCGGGCCCGGGCCTCCGAGTCCACGAACTCCGCCTCCACCCTGGTGCCGCTGGTGAAGTTGACGACCGCCACGAGCGCGCGCAGCACCTCGCGATGCGTGCGCTTGGCGCCGAAGAAGCAGACCGCGCGGAACCACGTGGGGCTCAGGTGTTTGGCCAGGTACTTGCGCGGCGCGACCGACAAGCCCTCGGACGTGCTCAGGTCCGCGACGAGGTACAGGGGCTTGTCCGGGCCCGCCTCCAGCTCGTGGAACAGGTCCACCAGCTCCCGCACGTCCGTCTCTGAAAACGCTCCCCGGACCTTGATCCAGAGGATGTCGGAGTCCTCCAGCGAGACACGCTGTGTCCCGAAGACCCACTCCCGCAGCACCGCCATGCCCTCTCCCACGCAGAGGGCATCAGGGTACCCAAAACCCGGGGCCCGTCACCAGTCCGTGACCCCTCCTTTTCCGAGGGAATCCGCCCGCACAACCCTCCGGGTCGTCGCGTCCGCGCACGCCACGTGTCCTTCCGGGCCGGGTCATTTCTCGCACGTCGCGTCATGGTGTTGGGGGGTGGCCTTTGTGTCACGGCCGGGTCAGCGCGGCGCAGGGGCCCCGCGGAGCGCGAGCAGAAAGCCGCTATGCTCGTGGAGCGGGCGGCCAGACGGACGGCCGCCCCTGGGCGCATCTCCGGCCGGTTGTCGGAACGCGCTTCCTTGCTCACCGTGAAGGGTCGCGCCGCTGGCGCGGGGGATGGGAGCGTGGTGCTGGAGTCCTTGTGGAGCAGACGCGCCGTGCTCGTGTCGGGCAAGGGCGGCGTGGGCAAGACGACGCTCTCCGCCGCGCTGGCGGTGGCGGCGGCTCGCGCGGGCCGGCCGGTGCTGCTGGCGGAGCTGTCCCCGGACGAGGGCGGCCCGTCCACGCTCTCGGGGCTGGTGGGCGTGAAGGAGGCCGGGCCGCGCGTGGTGCCCGCGGGGCCGAACCTGTCCTTCGTGCGCCTGTCCGCGCAGGAGGGGCACCGGCTGTTCCTGGAGGAGACACTGCCCGTGAAGTGGCTGGCGGAGGCCGCGCTGCGCTCGAGGGCGCTGCGGCGCTTCCTGGAGGCGGGCCCCGCGCTCAAGGAGATGGGGCTGATGTTCCAGCTCCTGGCGCTCCTGCGCCTCACGCACCCGGATGGCCGCAGGGTGCACCCGCTCACGGTGGTGGACCTGCCCGCCACGGGCCACGCGCTGGCGCTGGCCACGCTGCCCCGGAGCATCCTGTCGCTGATGCCGGGCGGGCCCGTGGGGCGCGCGGTGCGTGAAGGGCTGGACCTGCTCCAGGACCCCGCGCGCACGGGCGTGGTGGTCACCACGCTGCCGGAGCCCCTGCCGGTGAGCGAGACGCTGGCGCTGGTGGGCGAATTGAAGGACGTGGGCCTGCCCCTGTCCGCCGCGGTGCTCAACCGCATGCCGGAGGACCCCTTCACCCCGGAGTCACGCGCGGCGCTGGAGCGGCTCCTGGAGACGCACGGGCCGCACCGGGGGCAGCGGGCGCTGGAGCGGCTGGAGCGCGCGCGGCTGGCCCGGGAGCGGCTGGCGGCGGGCGTGGGGGTGCCCCACTGGGGCCTGCCGGAGCTGGCCCTGACGGGCATGGCGCTGGTGGAGCGGCTGGCGGAGCTCCTGGAGTCCAAACTCGAAGGAGCCGCGTCCCGCGGCGGCCGGGAGGCCACGCCATGAACCTGGACGGCATGCTGCGCGACAAGCGGATCCTCGTGCTGTGCGGCGCGGGCGGCGTGGGCAAGACGACGACGGCGGCGGCGCTGGGCGTGGCCGCGGCGCGCTCGGGGCGCAAGGTGCTGGTGCTCACCATCGACCCGGCGCGGCGGCTGGCGGAGGCCATGGGGTTGAAGGAGAACGGCGCGGAGCCCACCTCCGTGCCTCCGGAGCGCCTGTACGCGGACGGTCCGCGCGGCGAGGGCCGGCTGGACGTGTGGATGCTGGAGCCGCGCATCGTCTTCGAGCGCATGGTGCGCCGGATGTCCGCCACGGAGAGCGCCGCGCGCACCATCCTGGAGCACCGCCTGTACCGCTTCCTGTCGGAGCTGGTCGCGGGCGTGCAGGAGTACGCCGCCGCGGAGGCGCTGGACGGCTTCATCGCGGAGGGCCACTACGACCTCATCGTCCTGGACACCCCGCCCAGCCGCCACGCGCTGGACTTCCTGGACGCCCCGGGCCGGCTGTCGCGCTTCCTGGACGAGCGGATCATCTCCCTCTTCGGTCCGGACTCGGGCCGCACGGGCCGGCTGTGGCAGGGCGCGCAGGCGCTGGTGGGCAAGGTGCTGGACGGCATCTTCGGCGGCGGCTTCGCGCAGGAGATGCGCTCCTTCGTCGCCGCCTTCGGCGGCCTGTTCGCCGGCATCCGCCTGCACGCGGACCGGCTGCGCGAACACCTGTCGTCGAAGGACGCGGCGTTCCTGCTCGTCACGTCGCCAGAGGCCGCCGCGCTGCGCGAGGCCACGTTCTTCCAGGAGGCGCTCCAGGCCAAGGGGCTGCCCTTCGCGGGCTACGTGCTCAACCGCAGCTGGGCGCGGGATGACGGCCTGGCCCCGGCCGCCGCGCTGAAGCCGCACGCGAACAACGCCGCGGACACGGACGCCGTCAGCGCGCTGGAGCACCTGGCGGGCGTGGAGGACGCGCGCGCGACGGCGCACCGCTCGCTGCTGGCGAGGCTGGCCGAAGGGCTGCCCCGGGGCGCGCTGGCCATCGCCGCGCCGGACGCGGGCGCGGACCTGGAGGACTTCCGGGGGCTGGTGCACCTGGGAGACGCGCTCACCGTCGTCTGACGTCCCGCCCGGGCTGCATTTCGCGCCAGGGCGGACGGGCGAGCGGCGCCGCACCTGGCCGGCTGGAGCTTTGCGCGTCCGGGCCCGCTTCCCATGTTCGCAAGTCGAGGAGGCTTGCGACGCACATGGGCACCAAGGACTACAGCAACGGAAACGGCAGGCATGACCTGGGGCGCGCGGACATCTCCACGCCTCCCACCGACGCGATGGCCACGCACCGCTCGCCGGACGTGGCGCCGCCGGGCTCGCGCGAGCGCTCGGAGTCCGACGTGAGCGGCTGGAGCCCCGGGCGCGACGAGCTGCCCGCCGACCGCCAGGGGCGCTTCCACCGCGCCGCCGCGTGGCGCCTGGGCCGCGTGCGCACGGACGTGGACGACACCGGCATGTGGCGCAAGGACCGCGAGGGCGAGCGCGACGGCGGCACCACCGGCCCCTACGGCCGCGACGACCGGGACGTGCGCTACGCCAACGGCGCGGGCCCCCGGCGCACCCAGGGCGAGGACACCGTCCAGGAGATGCCCCCCGAGCGCGCCGACTACCGCGAGTGGGACCGCAGCGGCTACGGCGGCGAGGAGCCCCTGCTGCGCGACCGCCCGCGCCGCGCGGCACCGGCGTCGCGCGAGGCCCCGAACCTGCGCGAGCGGCTGGCCCCGAGGCGGGAGGAGACCTTCCCCCTGGACCCGAGGCTCCGCGCCTCCCGGGACGCGTCCGACACTTCGCGCCGCCGCTGGAGGCGCGAGCCGCTCACCGCGCGCGACATCATGACCCGCCAGGTGCGCACCGCCCGCCGCGACAGCTCCCTGCGCGAGGTGGCGCAGCTGATGCGGGACGAGGACTGCGGCGTGGTGCCCATCGTGGACGCGGAGGGGCGGCTCCTGGGACTCGTCACCGACCGCGACCTGGCGCTGCGCGCCTTCGCGGGCCAACGCGCCGTGGACGGCCTGCGCGCCGCGGACGTGATGACGGAGGACCTGGAGGCGGTGCTGCCGGAGGAGGACCTGCACGGCGTCATCGAGCTGATGGGCCGCCGTCAGGTGCGCCGCATCCCCGTGGTGGAGCCCGACGACCGGCTCGTGGGCATCATCGCGCTGGGGGACATCGCCAGCCGCGCGGATCAGGACGAGGAGCTGCAGGAGGCGCTGGAGCGCATCTCGTCCCGGCGCTCGTTCTGGAGCCGGCTGCGCTGATCAGGGCCCGAGGAGACGGGAGGCTCTAGAAGCCTCCCGTCGTCCTGGCCTCGGTGATCAGGCGATGGAGACGACCACGCCGGACGCGTCCGCCGTCACGGGGAACGTCTTCAGGTTCACCGTCGCCGGGCCTCCAGGCGAGACGACGCCCGTCTTGGTGAACGTGGACGCGTGGCACGGGCAGAGCAGCTCGTTGATGCTCGACTCGAAGCCCACTTCACATCCCTGGTGCGTGCAGACGGAGTCCACGGCGGAGTAGGTGCCATCCTCCAGCTTGAAGACGAAGATCGTCTTGCCGTAGCCGGTGGGGTTGCCGCTCACCATGCCGCCCGTGTTCTGCAGGTCGGGGAACTCCGCGAAGGTGAGCGTCAGCGTGCCGTTGATCACCGACGGGAAGTTGTCGCTGCCGGCCTTGAGGTTGATGCTCAGCACCTGCGTGCCCGCGTTGTACGTGGCCACGTACGTCTTGAGCGGCACCGTGGCGGGCTCCTGCGTCACCGCGCCCGTCGTGACGTTGAACTTCGAGATGTGGCAGGGGCACACGGCCTCCGTCCCATCGAAGCCCATGGGGCAGCCCACGTGGGTGCACGTGGCGGACAGCACCGCGTAGGTGTCCGCGGACGGGTGCACCACCAGCAGGTTCTCCTGCCCGGACTCCTTCGGGAAGCGCAGCGTCACCGAGCCGCCCGCGCGGGACAGGTCCGGGTAGCGCTGCACCACCAGCGACACGATGCCGTCCCCGCCCGGCGTGGGCACGTCCAGCACCGGCGAGGGGTCGATGTTGGGCGCGCACGCGGGCGGAATGCCCGCGACGACCACGCCCGTGCCCAGCAGCTTCTTGAAGAAGTCCCGACGCGACGAGCTCACGTGCCCTCCGTGAAGACGAGGTGCGGCTCCAGCACCAGCTCGTCATCCACCTTCACGAGCAGCAGCGTGGGCCGCTCGATGTTGTAGCCCTCCAGGCTGATCTTGAAGGACCCGTCCGCCGTCACCTGCTTCTCCGAGTCGAACTTCACCGTCATGGGGATTTCCACGTCCTTCGTCACGCCGTGGAAGGTGAGCTTGCCCTTGAGGGTCACCGGCACGCTGCCCGGGAAGGTGGCCGGCGGCTTCACGCCAGTGCCCACGGCCTTCACCTCCACCAGCGGGTACTTGGCGGCCTCCGTCACCTCCAGCATGTGCGTGTCGCGGTTGGAGTTCTGCGAGTCGAAGTCCTTCACCTGCGCGCGCACGGCCACCTGCAGGGTGCCGTCCGGCTTCAGCACGGCCTTGCCCTCGCTGGGGGCGGCCTTGCCGGACACGGTGTGCATCTTGTGGATGAGCTTGTAGGTGAGGGAGCTGGCCTCCTTCTTCACCGAGTACATCTTCGCGTTCTGCGCGGCGGCGGGCAGCGCGAACAGCAGGGCAGCGGAAAGAACGAGTCGTCGAGCAATCACGGCGTCCTCCAGAGGGGGATACGTCTTGTCTCCGCACAACGGCCGGCGCGCGGAGACATTCACGACAGGGGGGATGGGGTCAGAAAGTGAGCGTGACGATGCCCGCGGCGACGCAGCCCAACGTGGCATAGCCCACCACCTGGTGCGCGGTGGCGTACTTCGGCTCCGTGATCTCGCCGTAGCTCTGGGTGGCCAGGATGCCCAGCACCGCCTGGGCAATCATCCCGGCGGTGGCCAGGCTCATGAAGATCTTGTGGAACGTCACCGTGTCCCACTGGAACGGGCGCTCCACCGGGTCCGGCGCCAGGACGCCCAGCGTGCCCACGGTGGCGAACAGCAGCGACGTGCCGATGACGACGCCCCGGTGCCAGGCGAGCAGCGAGCGATTATCCCCGCCGCCGTCGGTGAATGAACGGCTGAACTGGATCTGCCCCAGCACGGTGGCCGCGGTGAGGCCGCCCGCCATGGCCAGCCCCAGGCCCTGGTGCAGCTTGAGCATGGTGCGGCGCGTCTCCAGGTCCTTCTGCAGGTCCGGATCCAACAGGCCCGCGGACGCCTCCGACTCCGGGGTGAGCAGGTCGAAGTCCAGGCTGGGCTCGGACGACGGCGTGGCGCTGGAGTCCTGCGGCGCGGCGGTGCCCGTCGAACCGGACTCCGGCGTGGCGGATACAGGCGGCGTGACGTCCGGCGTCACCGGCGCCGCGGGCGCGGCCTCCTGCGGAGGGGGCGGCACCGGCGTGGAGGGCTTGCGCTTCGCGGGTTTGCGCTTCGCCGCCGCGACCATCACGGGGGCGTCCGGCGCGAGGGCCGCGCCAGCGGGGGAGGCCGCCAGGAGCATGACGGCCAGGAGGGGGGAAATGACGCGAGTCATCATGGAGTGCCCGGGGGACGACGCGGCCCGTCGGAAAAAGGGAGGGCCAAGTCTTTCCAGGCTACTCCGGCTCGCGGTTCGGGTGCACGGAAGTGCACACAGGGTCCGGGTGTACCTTGCGATGTCGGCATGTCCCCGGGTGGCCGCAGCCATAAGAACCCCAGGGACCGCCGGAGGCCGCGTCCGTGTCAGGCCGGTGTCGTCGAGGGCACCTGCGAGCGGGGCCCGGTGCCGTGCGCGAGCTCCTGGCCCAGGGCGTGCGGGTCGAAGTAGGCGAAGAAGCGGCGGACCCGGTCGCCGTCCCACTCGATGATGGAGACGCCCTCGTAGGCGATGGCGGCCCCGTTGCGCCCGGTGCCCTGCGTCTCCCATTCGAGCGCGACGCGGTCGCCGGACTCAATCATGTTGCGGAAGGTGGACTTCACCTGGCCGAGGGTGCCCTTGTACTCGGTCCAGAAGCGGCGGGCGCCGTCGATGCCGGAGAAGACATTGGGCGAAGCGACGTTGCTCACCTGCGCATCGTCGGCGAAGAGGGCGACCATCGGCTCGATGTCGCCTTGCTCCTCCAGTTTCAACAGTGCGTCCACGAACCGCTGCGCTCGTTCCATCGGCATCGGGTGTCCTCGCTCGTCGCGAAAGAGAAGTCAGGGGTGTGCCCGGGAAGGGTGCGCACGCGAGGGGGAGGTGGCCTGCCGCTGACGGCCGCTCCCTCGTCCTCCGGACGGAGGCTCCACCCCCTTGCTCCCGGGTGGCCCGGTGATGGAAGACACACCCCCGTCATGACCCAGGAAGCCCACCGCCCCGAGCCGCCATCCACCGCCCCCAAGAAGCAGTCCTGGCAGGAGGCCGAGGCGGCCCTGCTGGCCCTGGTTCCTCCCGTGGCGGTGAAGGGTGAAGGGGAGGAAGCGGCCAGCGCCCCGGCATCCCAGGCGGTGGAGCACTCGCCGCCCGGCTGGGGCACCGCGGTCTTCGTCGCGCTGTGCGCGCTGTACCAGCTGCGCCGGGTGATGCCGCTGGCGAACGTGACGCCGTGGGACTTCGAGGCGCTGTTCTCCAAGGGCTACGGCACCGTGGCGGTCCTGGTGCTGTTCCCCTCGCTGGTGTCGCTGTGGGGCATCGCGAGGAGGGACCCCGAGCGTCGGACCCGCGGGTCGCTGTGGCTCATGCTCCAGGCGGTGGTCTGGGCGTTGATGGCCGTGGTGGCCCTGTTCAAGGGGGAGTTCGTCACGGCGCTCCTGATGCCGTGGCACCTGGCGCTGGTGTCCGCCATCGTGATGGCCATGTCGGCTCCGGCGCCGCTGGAGGAGGCCCCGGTGCCCCCGCGCGCGCCGCCGCCCCCGCCCACCGTGCGGCCCGCCACGCCCGAGGACCGGGACGCCATCGCGGGCCTCCAGGACGCGGCGCTCGCGCGGCGGCCCACGACCTTCGAGGCGCCAGCGGAAGGCGAGGACGACGGACGGCACCCGGTGCTGGTCGCGGAGGAGGACGGGCGCGTCGTCGCGTGCGCGGCCACCCGCGCCTACAGCTCGCGCGAGTGCTACGCGGGCGTGGCGGACTTCAGCCTCTTCGTGGCGAAGGACGTCCGGGGCCGGGGCGTGGACGAGCTGCTGCTGAAGGCGCTGTTGAAGGCCGCGGAGGAAGCGGGCCTCCACAAGCTCACCACCAGCGTCCTCGCGGACCAGGAGCACTCCCGCAAGCTGTTCGAACGCCTGAGGTTCACCACGGTGGGCACGCACGAGAAGCACGCGCGGGTGGACGGTGCGTGGCACGACGTGGTGGTGGTGGAGAAGTTCCTGCGCTGACGCGTCCGGGGTGGCTTCACGGACACTGTCTCCTCATGGCACCCGAGGGCGGGGGGAGCCCCCCTTGCTCGCGGGCCTCCGCCGGAGGATGACTGTCCTCCAGGAGCACCCATGTCCCAGGAAGCCCTCCGTTCCGCGCCGCCGTCCTCCATCGCCGACGAGGCGCCCGCCGACGTCTCCGAGTCCCTCGCGGAGGTGTCGTCCCCGCCGCTGACGTTCCTGCTGGAGGAGGTGCGCTCGCCGGGGATGGTGCGCGCGGACATCGACGCGCTCATCGTGGGCCTGGGTCGGCCGCCCGCGCCGGACGAACCGCTGCGGGAGCGGGCGGATCTGCTGCTGGCGCTCCTGGACCGGAGCAACCCGGTGGGGGACTACACGGGTTCAGGCGGGATGAAGGTGCGGCACGCGGCGAAGGAGGCCCTGCTCGCCATGGGCTATCCGTACGCGATGGAGCTGCCGCCTGAATTGCTGGAGACGAAGCGCGCGGACGGCAGGCCGGCGGGGCTGACCGCGGGCAACGTCACCCTGGCGGTGGTGAGCACGCTGTACCAGTCAGCGGGCATGGTGGGGGTGTGGGCCCTCCTCGAGTACTTCCGGATGCCGGCGGCGGCCGAGGTGTCCTTCGGTATCGGCTCGATCCTCTGGCTCTTCACCGGGGTCTCCCTGGTGGGCCACCACTCCCGGTCGAGGGACATGCAGTCCATCGCTTCCGTGGTGCTGTGGGCGGCGGCGGTGGCGTGGATCCTGATTGCCCTCCCGTTGGCCCTGTTCTCGAATGGCGTGGCCCTGGCCTTCGTTCCCTGGCACCTCGCGCTGTGGACGGCCATCTCCCTGCGCCCGGAAGCCGAGGAGGAAGAGGCGCTGGCGAAGAGCTCGACGCAGTCCTCGCCATGACCGTGAGGTCGTCAGCGCCGTGAGTCCTGGGCCCACTCCTCGCGCGTCCAGCCCTGCCGTTCATAGAGGGCGCGGCGCTCCGCGGGCAGGGCCTCCCAGGCGACGCCGGGGTCCAGGTCCCTGGGGCGGCTGAAGAGGCCAGGGATGTCGCCGCGGACAGCCTGGGAGGCGCGCTCGGGGGTGAGGCCGCGCAGGCCGTAGCCCAGCTTGAGGCCCGCGTGGCTCTGACTTTCCTTGTCGGAGACTTCGAAGGAGACGCCGCCACCGAACTCCGCGGTGCGAGGGTTGAGGGCCGCGTAGGCACGAGCATGCGGGCCCGCGCCCATGGACAGCTCCACCTTGCCCTCCGAGTCGCGGCTCACGCTGGCGATGCCCAGGTCCACCTGGAGCTGGGCCTCCGTCTTGCCGTGAGCGTCCATCATCACCTCCAGGCCCAGGGGGCCGGCCTTCGAGGCGATGCCCGCCTGCGTCTGGAAGTCGGTGGTGCCGCGCGCGGAGGCATGGGCTGAGCGCTTGAAGTGGATCATCTCGTGGGACGCGCTCGCTTCGGCGGAGACGAAGGCACCGGCGGGACGTTCGCCGGAGAGGACCTGCGCGCGGGCGGTGACGGTCTCGTAGGCCTGGACGAGAGAGTGTTGGGGGCGTCCCAGGCCGGCCTTCCATTCGGACTCATAGCGTTCGCGTTGGGGGTCGGACCAGGAGAGGCCGAGTGACGTCTCACGCAGGTCCAGCGACTGAGGAGGCCCGAGTGTGCGAAGCGCCTGGAGGCTGCCGGCCTGGGCCACGGCGTCGCCATAGCGTTGCAGGTAGGCGTCGTAGGCGACGACAGCGGCGCGGCCCGTGTTGGTGGCGTGGGCGTTCACCGCATCGCGAAGGGCAGCGGGCAGCTTCGGATCATTGACGAAGGTCTCCGGGCGTCCAGGCATGCCGAGCGGCCCCTCCGCGCCGCCCGGGCGTCGTGAAAGGACGCCATTGGACGCAGCCTGTTCGAGGAAGGCCTGGCGAGACGGAGCATCCATCCGGGACACATAGGTGGCGAGCAGCCCGTCACGGTCCATGCGCTCCAGCGTGGCGCGGTACGCATCGCGAGGCACGGAGCCAAGCGCATCGTGCGTGGCCTTCACGTCGCTGTCGGTGAGGAAGGGGTTGGACAGGCTGCGCGTCAGGTGCGACCGGACCGAGGCATAGACGTCCTCGGGAACGGGGGCGGACGGGGAACGCAGCCGACCGCCCATCGCCGCGAGCTCGCGCGCGGACACGGCGGGGCCGTCCGCATGCGCAGGGGTACGGGATGAGGAAGGGGCAACGGAGGGGCCGTCATAGGGCCGCAGCTCGTTGCGCGACGGCGAGGACGCACTGCTCTCACTGACGGAGGTCCTGCGGGACGCGGTCGTGCCCACGCGGAGTTCCGGCGCGGGTGCATCAGGTTCGGGAAGCGTGGGTTCAGGGGACAGGGGACTGCTACCGGGCGCATCGATTCGGGACATCAGGCTCGCTCCGAGGAAGGAGGAGCCCGCGCCCTGTGCAGCCAGTGCGCCACGGCCAGGTGCCCGGAATCACAGGCACGCTCTCGCATCCATGCGCCCGGGCATGGGACCCGGGTCCCACGCCCCAGACGGGCTCAGCCCAGCACGTCCTGCGCGCGGCGGTAGTACATCTCGCGGCTCGCGAGGCCGTTGTAGCCGCCGTTGATGCGGCGGGTGACTTCACGGAAGTTGCCCGCGTCCGCGTAGCTGTTCAGGTTGCGCGACTGCCAGTACCAACCCGCGATGCGGAACGCGACGTCCGGATCCTTCGCTCGCTCCGGATGCCCTTCCAGGTCGATGCCCAATGCCTTGCCCGCCGCACGGTAGTTCGCGCGGCCCGTCAGCTGGATGGGCCCCCGGCCCTTGTAGCGCTTGCCATCCCCAGGCTGCGTGTTGCCCAGGTCCTTGCGGCCCTCGTACGCGGCACCGGAAGCGATCTCCTCCATGTAGCGCAGCTCGCCGCTCTCGTGCGCCAGCTGTGCCAGGAACATCTCCTTGCGCCGGGGCGTGTTGATGTTCGCCTCGGCCATCGCCTTGTTCAGGTGCGGCAGGTACTGCTCCGCCTTCGCCTGCGACAGGTTCGGCATGATCCGCCGCAGCTGCGCCACCGTCACCCCACCCTTCCCTCCCGACGTGCCCGGCGTTCCACCCACGCCTCCCGTCGACGGAGGCGGCTTCGACGTCCCGCCCGTCCCACCCGTGCGGCCCGGAATCGTCAGCTTCTGGCCCACGTAGATCTTGTTCGGATCCGCGATGTGGTTCGCCTGCTGCAACGCCCCCACCGTCGTGCCGTACCGGCCCGCGATGCCGCTCAGCGTGTCACCGCTGCGCACCGTGTACGAAGCACCCCCGGACGGCGGCGGCTTCGACGTCACCGGCGCCGCGCCCCCACCCGCGCCCGGAATCGTCAGCCGCTGCCCCACGTAGATCTTGTTCGGGTTCGCGATGTGGTTCGCCTTCGCCAGCGCGCCCACCGTCGTGCCGTGCCGCCCCGCGATGCCGCTCAGCGTGTCCCCGCTGCGCACCGTGTAGCTGCCCGCCTTCGACGGCGCCGCCTGGAACCCGTCCGGGACCGTCAGCCGCTGGCCCACGCGGATGAGGTTCGCGTTCGCGATGTGGTTCGTCTTCTGGAGCGAAGCCACCGACGTGTTGAAGCGCTGCGCGAGGCCGCTCAACGTGTCGCCGCTGCGAACGGAATAGGTCGTCACGGTTAAAACTCCGGGAAAAGAGGTAAATCAGTGCCCGGATTTTCGCGACGCCTGGGAATTAGTTTCCCAGGAAGACCTACTTTTCAGGTTACTGCATCTATCCGTTATTCCTGCGCCTTCGAGTCACGCAACCGTTGCTGAAGGTCGCGGGCGGCGCGGGTGTCATGCATCACGACGAGGCTCTGCACGTAGTACGCGAGCGCCCAGAGGTTCTCCTCCGGGATGGCGCCCTTCCACGACGGCATGGCGGCGCCGCCGACGCCAGCGGCCATCACGCGGTAGAGGTCCTCGCGCTGGGCCTGCGCGGTGTACGGCTGGCCCTCCACGCGGGTGTCCTGCGGCCACACGGTGCGCAGGCGGTGGAAGAGGAAGTCCGGCGGCAGCACCTTGGCGAACTGCGTGGCTTCCCCCTTCGCGTCCACGGTGAGCGAGTAGTCCGAATCCCGCTGCAGCGCCGTGTACGGATCCGCGTTCGCCAGGTTCACCTTGCGACCGGTGACGCTCTCCGTGAGCGCGGCGAGCTCGGCTCGGGGCAGGTACGCGACGTGGCAGCTGGCGCAGCCTGCGTTGCCCTTGCCGGCCACGTGGTAGACGGTGCGGCCGCGCTCCACGGCCTCGGCTTCACGGCCCTTCCACGGGTCGTCGGACAGGGCGATGGCCGCGCCGGGAGACTCCTGCTTCCAGCGCGGGCTGAAGGTCTTGAGGTACTGCACCACGGCATCCACGTCCGCCGGAGGCACGTCCCACGCGAACATGGGCGTGCCGTGCAGGCCCCGCCGCAGCGTGCGCTTCAGCGCGTCGTCGGTGGGCAGTTCGCCTGCCGCCACGCCGCCGAACTTGTAGAGGCCCTGGTGGAAGTTGCGCGGAGGAGGCCGCATCCCGGAGCCCGCAGGGCCCTGGCCGTCGCCCTTCTCACCGTGACAGGACGCGCAGTAGTGCGTGTAGACGTCGTAGCCGCGCGCCAGCGTCGCGGCGGGGATGACGGTGCCGTCCGCGAGCTTCAGGGGCTCGAAGGTGGGCGTCTCCTTGCGGCACGCGGGAGCGAGCGCCCCCAAAGCGAGCACGGCGAGCATGCGGAACGAGAAGCAGGGAATGAGCTTCATGGGAGGTACACCACCGCGAAGAGGACGCCGTACATCACCGTCGAACACCACCAGCCAGGCAAGGCGCGCCGCAACGGAGCGCTTGCGTCCTGACCGCGCAGGACGCGGAGTCCCGCGCGCAGCAACCCCACGAGCACGACCGCCAGGTGCGCGGCCTGCACCGCCGACAGGCCATACAGCGAGGAGGCGAAGACGCCGCTGTCGGGGATGCGCAGGTCCCGGTACCAGAACAGCACGTGCAGCCAGGCCGCCTGCGTCGCGAGGAACGCCGCTCCGGTGCCCAGCACGCCCGCCAACGTGAGCCGGTTCGGTCGCGGCTGCCGGAGCGCGACGTGCAGCAGCACGGCTCCGATGACGAGGAGCCCCCCGGCCAGCGCGGGAACGAGCGCTCCAGGGCGCGCGGACTCGGGAGGCCAGAAGCCGCGCAGCCGGTAGAAGCCCGCGGTGAAGGCCATCGCGCAGAAGAGCATCACCACCGCGCCGTGCGCGATGACGACTCCAAACCAGAGGTTCGCTTCGTCGCGCTGGGGGGACGTGGAGGCCAGCGTCCCCGCGGGGTCGTTCGTGCTCACGGGGCAGGACTCTCGCATGCCTGGGCCCGGCGGAAAGCACCAGGAAGCCGGGCGGCCCCCCGACCCTCGGAGCGGCGCCCATCGACCGAATCACCTCCAGGCATCACACCCGTGCGCCTCGCCATGCCGTGACGAAGCAAGAACCCCGCGTGCGTCCCGGCCCGCCGGTAGTAGCCTGCCGCGCTGACCCCGATGGAACCCGCGCCCACTCCGCTCGAAGCGCCGTCCCCGTCCGTCCCTCCTCGTGCATCGAGGAGCCTGGACCTCTGGCCGTTGATCATCGTGGCGCTGGGCGCCTGGGTGCTGCGCGCGCTGGCGTTCTTCCATCGCTCCGGCGCCATGGGCTACCCCATGGACTACGACGAGGGCGTCTACTTCTCCGCCGCGTCGCTCCTGCTGCGCGGGGACCTGCCCTACCGCGACTTCATCTTCGTCCACCCGCCCGGCAGCCTCCTGCTCTGGGCCCCCGGCGCCGCGCTCACGCTGGGGCTCGACGCGGCCACCGCCTACGGCATCAGCCGCTACCTCGCCGCCACCGTGGGCGCCCTCTGCGTGTTCCTCGCAGGCCGGGTCGCATGGCGCGCCTGGGGACCGCTCGCGGGCTGCGTGGCCGCGCTCGCCTATGCCGCGTATCCGGAGGCCGCCCTCGTGGAGCGCGGCACCTTCCTCGAGCCCCTGCTCAACGTCCTGTGCCTGGGCTTCGCGAACCTCTGGCTCGCCTCCGGCACCCACTCCCGAGCCCACCGTATCGGCGCGGGCGTGCTCCTGGGCCTCGCCATCTCCGTGAAGATTCCAGGCGGGCTATGGCTCATCGCCGCGCTGCTCTCACGCCCGGGGAAGGCGTCCTGGCGTCACGCGCTCCTGCCCGTGCTCGTCGCGTTCGCCACCTTCGTCGTCGTCGTGGGCCCCCTGGCCGCGCTCGCCCCTTCCGAGTTCTTCCGCGACGTCATCACCTTCCAGGCCGTGCGTCCTCCGGACGGAGAGCTGGACCGCTGGCTGCGCCTGCGCGAGGTCTTCCACGAGCGCCGGTGGGGCGAAGTCCTCCTCGCCCTCGTGGGCCTGGGCACCGCGTGCGTGCGCGCCTTCCGTGCCGCTCCGGAGCACCGCCCCGCCGCGCGCTTCTTCGCCTGCGCGTTCGTCCTCACCGTGGTCCTGTTCCTCGCGTCACGGACCTACTGGAACCAATACAACGCGCACCTCGCCGCGTCGGAGGCCGTGCTCGCGGGCCTGGGCGCCTCCGTGCTCCACGCCTTCAGCACCCGCTGGGGACGCACCGCCTCACACGCCGTGGCCGCGCTCCTGCTCGCCGCCGCGTTCGTTCCCGGCGCGCGGCACGTCTACCAGAGCGCCCAGCTGCAGGCCCCGGACGTGGTGGCGCTCGCGAAGCACATCCGCGCCGACGTGCCTCCCAAGGCGTGCCTCTTCTCCTTCGAGCCCGGCTGGGCACTCGCGGCGGGCCGGCTCCCCATGGGCGCCACGCCCATCGTGGATGGCTACGCCACCATGCTCCAGGACGCCATGAGCACCGGCGACCGCTTCGAGACCACCGACGAGGCCCTCTCCGCAGATGAGGCCCAGCAGGCCCTGCGCATCATGCTGGGCTCCTGCCGCTTCGTCGTCCTCGGCTGGCGGGGAGAGTGGCAGCTCACGCCGCAGAGCCGCCCCTGGTTCAAGCAGCGCTTCATCCGCCGCTTCCCCGAGGGCAACGCCGGCGGCGTGGACCTCTGGGAGCACCGCTAGACGGCGCCCTCCACCCCGGGCACCGGCGGCACCACCGGCTCCGCCACGGGCACGCCCGAGGGCAGCGGCTCCGCCTGACCAATCCAATCGCGACCCAGTTGCTCCTGTACTTCCGGTTGCGACAGCGCATGCGGCCCGCGCAGCACCACGGCACCAGGCCCTGAGTCCATCCACTCCAGCGTGCCCACCCGCCACGGGTTCGGCTCCGCGGCCCGGCCCCACTTGAGCGTCCGCACCAGGTTCACCACGAACACCAACTGCACCGCGCCCAACGCGAACGCGGCCCAGCTGGTCCACCGGTTCAACGTGAGCAGGTGCGCGAGGAACGTGTACTGGTACGGGTCATAGAGCCGCCGCAGCTGCCCCGCGTAGCCCGCCACCAGCTGGCCGCCGAAGACGGCGATGAACAGCACCGCGCTCAGGAGCACGTGCACCTTGGCCATGCGCTCGTCCAACGCGCGCCCGTACATGCGGGGGAACCAGAAGTAGAGCCCCGCGAACACCGCGAGGAAGCTGGCCGCGCCCATCGTCAGGTGGAAGTGGCCCACCACCCACATCGTCCCGTGCAGCGGCACGTCCGTCGCCACCGCGCCCAGCGCCAGCCCCGTGATGCCGCCCAGGCCGAAGACCACCATCGTCGCCAGGGCCGCGAGCATCGGCGACGTGAGCCGCACGCTGCCCCGCCACAGCGTCATCAGCCAGTTGAGGAACATCACCTGCGCCGGCAAGGAAATCAGCAGCGTCAGCACCATGAACGTGCGCCCCAGCACCGGCGCCATCCCGCTGGTGAACAGGTGGTGCGCGTACACCGCGCCGCTCAGCGCCGTCACCACGCCCATGGCCCCCGCCGTCAGCCGGTAGCCGTGCGCGGGCTTGCGGCTGAAGAAGGCCACGAAGTCCCCCACCATGCCCCACGCGGGCAGGATGAGGATGTAGACCTCCGGGTGGCCGAACAGCCAGAACAGGTGCTGGTACACCACCGGGTCGCCGCCCCCGCCCACCGCCGCCGCGCCCGCGATGAAGAACTGCGTGCCCGCCACCCGGTCCAGCAGCAAGAGCACCGTGGCCGCCGCCAGCACCGGCACGAACAGCACGTTGAGCACCGCGCCGTAGAACAGCCCCCACACCACCAGCGGCATCCGGTCCCACGTCATCCCCGGCGCGCGGCAGCGCACCACCGTGACGACGAAGTTGAGCCCGTACAGGAACGCGGACACGCCCACGCACAGCACCGCCACCGTCACCAGCGTCTGCCCCAGCCCCGGCGTGAACGCGGGCGTCGCCAGCGGCGGATACGACGTCCACCCCGCGCTCGCCGGCCCCAGCCGCACCCCGAACGACACCAGCATCAGCGCGCCGCCCACCGCGTAGGCCCAGAAGCCGAACGGCGACAGCCGGGGGAACGCCATCTGCTTCGACCCGATGGCCAGCGGCAACACGAAGTGCCCCAGCGCACCGAAGAGCAGCGGCGTCACCGCGAAGAAGATCATCAGGAGGCCGTGCATCGTGAACACGGCCGTGTACGTGGGCGGCGTCAGGGCGCCCTTCGACTCGGGCAGCACCCACGCGAGCCCCGGCACCGGCTGCCCGGGCCACGCCCACTGGAAGCGGATGAGCATGGCCAGCAGGCCACCTATCAGCAGGAACAGGAACCCGCCCCACAGGTACTGCCGCGCCACGCGCTGGGGGTCCGTCGTCCAGAGCGACTTCAGCACCGCCCCCGCCTTCATGGCGTCCTCCACACCCAGCCCCAGTGGGCCGCCATGTCATCCGGGTCGTAGGCGTGCACCGCCTTGAGGCTCGCCTCGCGCAGCCACGCCGCGTACGCCTCCGGGGACAGCGCCGTCAGCATGCCGCGCATCCGGTAGTGGCTGGTGCCGCAGTGCTGGTAGCAGGCCACCTCCCACGCGCCCTCGCGAGCGGCCTGGAACCACGTCTGGTTCACGCGGCCCGGGATGGCGTCCAGCTTCACGCGGAAGGCCGGCAGCGCGAACCCGTGCACCACGTCCGTGGAGACCAGCTGCACCCAGACGGGCACGTCCGCCGGCACGCGCAGGTCGTTCCACGTCACCACGTCGTCCTTCGTGCCGAAGGCCCCGTCCGAGCCCGCGTACCGCGCCTCCCACGACCACTGGTGCGCGTTGATCTGGATGCGCACCGTGCGCGGATCCTCCGTGGGGACGCGGAAGTTCCAGAGCACGTCGTCCAGGTAGCCCTGGGAGCCCAGGAACAGCGTCCCGTCCACCACGCCGAACACGCCCACGGCCAGCCCCAGCACCCACGCCCGCGAGCGCCGCGTGCCTCCGTCCGGCGCCACCTTCCGGGCGCCCCGGAAGCGCACCACCGCCAGCAACATCCACCCGAGCATCACCGCCGCCAGCGCCACGTCGAAGCCATGGCTCGTGGCCAGCAGCGCGTCGATGCGGTCGCCCGTCGCGCTCGCGTTCTCCGGCGGCGCCAGGCTCCAGGCGCCACGCGCGGGCGGCACCGCCAGGGGCGCCTGCGCATCCGGCGGAGCGACGTCGCTCGCGGACGACGGGGACAACGCCGGGGACTCCGCCATCACGGATGCTCCTGTTCCACGGGGGCCGAAGCCCGCTCCACCCGCCCCGCCCGCCAGGCCGCCCAGAGCCCCACGCCCACCAGCGCGAAGGGCACCAGCATCAGCGCCAGCAGCAGCTCGCTCGCCCCTCCCGGAGATTCCGGCGCCCGGGCCGTGCACGAGGGGCACGCCAGCGCCGCCGCCGGCACCAGCCCCCCGACGAGCCCGAGCCACGGCCCGGACCTCCGGAAGGGCCGCCCCGCCAGCGACCGGAAGCCTCCCCACCCGCCCGGCGAAGCGCGTCCACCCAGGGGCTGGAAGAGGGCATGGGCCATGGCCTCCGGGCTAGCACGCACCCAACGCCCCCTCAAGGAGCACCCCTCCGCCGCCGAAGCGGCCACTCTCCCTCATGCCTCGCATGCGGCCAGCCCCTACCCCGGCAGGCCCGGCGCTTGTGCGCCCCCCGCCAATGCCGTACGTGCCGACGCATGTCCGTCGAATCACCCACCACTCCGTCCGCCCCCCGCTCCCGTCCCGTCCGCCGCTCGTGGGTCTGGGCGGGCATCGCCGTGGCGTCGCTCGGCTTCATGGGGGTGGCGGTCCACGACATGGTGAAGGACCGCTCCCAGCCGCCGCCCCGCCTGGGCGCGCTGCCGGACTTCACCTTCACGCGGCAGGACGGACAGCCCTTCGGGTTGAAGCAGCTCCGCGGCCACCCGTTCATCGCCAACTTCATCTTCACCCGCTGCCCCACCGTCTGCCCTGTCTTCACGCAGAAGATGGCGCGCGTGCAGGAGAACACCGCGAAGCTGGGGACGGATCTCCAGCTGGTGTCCTTCTCCGTGGATCCGGCCTACGACACCCCGGAGCGGCTGGCCGAGTACGGGACGAAGTACAAGGCGGACTTCACCCGCTGGAACTTCCTCACCGGCGACTACGCCACCCTCAAGGACACCATCGTCCAGGGTTTCAAGATCAGCATGGGCCGCGAGGCCGGCGCCCCCGAGGACGACCTGCTCTCCATCTTCCACGGCACCCACTTCGTGCTGGTGGACGGCACCGGGGAGATCCGCGGCTACTACGACAGCGCGGACCCCGAGGCGACCCGGAAGCTGGAGACCGACGCCTTCCACATCACCCGCGAAGAGGGCTGAGCCCCGCCCCTTCCTGATCGCGCCCGCACTCCGGGTGCGATGTCCCGGGTCATATCCCACCCGGCCTCCAAAGCCCGATTCGAAGCCCGCAAAGCCGAAGGGCCGGCCCCCACCTCGCGGTGAGTACCGGCCCTCGCGCCTGAGTCACGCCAGCTTCAGCGGGGAACTCAGTTGATGAGCTGCGCCTGACCGTACGCCATCAGGTTCTGGAAGTTCTGCTGCGCGGGCTGCGAGGCCAGCGCGCCGACCTTGTCCGCGCCCTGCTTCACGGTGGTCGCGATGTCCGCGATGGACTTCACGGTGGGGGCGAACTGGGTCAGCTTGTTCAGGCCGGCCAGGGGGCCCTGGGACAGCATGGACGCGCCGGAGTCGATGAACTTGTCCACGAACGGCTTCGCCAGGTTGCCCAGGCCGAACGGGAGCTTGTCCAGGAGGCCGCCCGCGATGCCCTTCAGGCCACCGGCCAGGGCGCCCACGGGGTTCTGAACGAAGTTCAGCGCCTTGCCCGCGATGTTCGCGACGCCGCCAGCGATGTTGGAGACCGTCTTCGCGACGCTGCTGACAATCTTGCCGATGCCGCCCATGGTGAAACCCCCTACTGAATTTGGTTTGGAGAGTGTGAGCCGGAGTGAAGCTTCAAAAGGATTCTCGGAGGGGGGAGGAAAATGTTTCCTCCCCATTTTCCGATCTATTTCACGGAGATTCCGGGCGGGCTTCAGCCGCGGGTTCCGCCTCCGCCCTTCTTCAGCTGGTCCATCAGCTCCTGGCGCTTCGCCTCGTCCTGGGGCGCCTTGGGGGCCTCGCCCGTGGGGTTCAGCGCGGGCTTGCCGGCGGCGCCGCCACCCTTGCCGGCCTCGAACTCGGACTTGGCGAAGGGGTTGCCCTGGCCGGGCAGCTCACCCTTGGCGCCCGCGACCAGGAACTCGCCGACCTCCTCCACCGTGTGCACGGGGAAGCCGTTCGCCTTCAGCTCCTCGTCGGACACGACGTTGAGCATGGGCTCCTTGTCCTTGTCCTGCGCGTACTCGAGCACCAGCTCGACGTAGTCCTCCAGCTTCATGCCCACGGCGTCCGCGATGCGCTTCGTCTCGGGATCCTTGAGGAGCTCGGCGCGGACGACTTCCACGGGACGGGACAGACCACGCTTCTTGCCAGGGGCTTGCTGGGACATTGCGGTTTCGCTCCGGAGAGGAGAGGAAAGACGGCTGGGAACAACTCTAGCCCATCTTTCCAGTAGTACCCATTCCCCCACCCGGACCGCCCCCGCCCCCTCTCAAGAAGCCCCGGGGTTCAGCGGACCGCGTTGCGGGGCGTGCCCTTGCGCACGGGGGCCGCGGCCTTGCGCTTGGGCAGGATGCGGGTGACGGAGCCGGGGCGGCGGGCCGCGGCGGCGGCGCGCTCCTTCTCCTCGGCGGCCTTCAGCGCCGCGGCGCGCACGGCCAGGGCTTCCGCCTGCTGCGCCCAGCGGCGCTTGAGCGCGTCCCGCAGGCCGTCCGTCTGCAGGTCCACCTGCGCCTGGTGGAGCCGGTAGTGCAGGTCCTCGCGCAGCGTGCCCCGGGTGAGGGCCGCCATCGCCGTGCCGGACACGCCCACCACCACCTTGGGCCGCTCCTCCTGCATCTGAAGGCAGCGCAGGATGAGGCCCTGGGCGTCCAGCGGCAGCTTCCCCGCGTCCGCGATGAACACCACGCCGTTGGGCTGACGGAGCGCTCCGGCCAGCTCCTGGGCCTGGCGCACCTCCGTGAGCGGGACGCCGAAGTTGCGCGCGGCTTCCTCCGCCCAGGCCCTGCGCTCATCCTCGGTGCCTCCGTGGATGAGCAGCGACGCACGGTTGGAGACGAGGTCCTCTTCTCGATAACCGCGAAGAGCCACGGGATGCCCTACCCTTCTGGGAAAGCGGGTCCTCCCAAAGTCTAACGCCCTCCAGGGTCGCCTGTTCAATCCCTTACGTGCGGGAAAAAAACAGGGACCCGTTCCGCGAGGAGCCCTGCACTGGACGCCCGTTCCCGGGTCAAATGGAAGGCACCACCATCACGGGCCGGCGGCAGCGCAGCACCAGCTCGCGCGCCACCGCCTCCTCCAGCACGTCCGGGACCACCTCGCGATGGGCGGACGTGCCCACGCAGACCAGGTCCACGCCCTCGCGCTCCGTGGCCTGGCAGATGGCGATGGCGACGTCGTCCCCGCTGACGCCCTCCACGCTCCAGTGCACCGCCTGCGCGACCGTGTCCCCGGGCACCTGCGCCCAGAGCCGCTTCAGCACCCGGTCCCGCTCACCGTTGGGCTCCGGGAGCACGCCGTGGAAGTCCCGGGGGCCCCGCTCGCGGCCCCGGAGCCGGTGCACGTGCAGGAGGTGCACGCGGCCGCCCGGCCCCACCAGCGAGCACGCCTGCGCGATGGCCTGTCCGGAGGCCAGCGTGAAGTCCACCGGCACCAGCGCGCTCCGGGGCGGAGGAAGCCGGCGCGGCTCGCGCGCTCCGGGCGGGATGCACGCCACGGAGCGCTCCGCGTGGCGCAGCACCCCTTCCGACACGGAGCCGTGCCACAGCCGCTGCACGCCGCCGCGCAGGTGCATGCCCACCACCGTCAGCTCCGCGCTGCGCGCATGGGCCACGTGCAGCAGGTGGTCCGCCGGGCGGCCATAGCCGGGCTCCAGCACCACCTCCACGCTGCCCTCGCCCTCCAGGTCGCCCAGGCGCTCGCGCACCTCGCGATGGAGCACGCGCTCCACCAGCGGCTCCAGCCCCTCCATGGTGCGCTCCCGCGCGTCCAGCCGCTCCACGTGCACGGGGGTGTGGATGCCCAGCCGCTCGCGCTCCTCCAGCGGCGAGCACACGTACGCGGCCAGCACGTCGCATCCGCCCACGCGCCGCAGCTCCCGCAGGAAGGTGATGGCCGCGTCGGAGGTGGAGGAGCGGGGGTCCACCCCCACCAGCACCAGCAGCCGGCGCCGGCCGCGGGCCCAGTCCAGGAGCGCCGAGTCCCGGCGCACCGCCAGCACCGGGGCGCAGCCGTGGCGGGCCAGGCGCTCCGCCAGGGACGTCTTGCGCCAGGGGGACGTGCGCCAGCCCTCGGCGGCCACCACCACCAGCCGGGCGCTGCGGCACTCCTCGTCCCCCAGCAGCGTCTCCACGGAGGAGCCCCGCTGCATGCGCGGCTCCACCCTGCCCGCGAACGCCCTCAGGCGCGCGGCCTCCGCGGCCAGGCCTCCCTCCGCGGCGGACAGGGCGTCCGGAGCCTCCGCGTCCGGCACTTCGTCATCCACCCCCAGGAGCAGCAGGGGCTCTCCCAGGCGGCCGGCGAGCGTCGCCGCGACGGTGGCCGCGTGCGCGGCGTCGGCGGACAGGTTGGTTGCGCAGATGATGGCCATGGCGGGGCCCCCCGGGGAGGCGATGCCCGCTGGAGCCTCCCCCGCCACCAAGGATGCGCACGCCGGACGCCGGTGACGCGCGGCCCAGGCATGCCGGCCTGCCTGCCCACCAGGGTGGGGCGGCCCGGCGGCGCGGCCCTCCCTAGCGCAAGAGCTGCTGGTGCCCGTCGTGGTTGGTGTGGTCCTGGTTGTCGCCCGTGCCGCCGCGCTGGTTCTCACGGCCGAAGCTGGACAGGAACACGCCCTGGTCGTTGCTCGCGTAATGGTAGGGCCGGCCCCAGGGGTCCAGGGGCACCGCGTGGAGGTAGCGGGGCACCAGCAGCGCGTCCAGGTTCCCCTCCTCCGGCAGCTTCCCCTCGTGGTCCGCGCGGTAGCGCTCCAGCGCGTCCAGGATGAGGGTGAAGTCGGAGTGGATGCGCTGGGCCTGCTCGGGGTCGCGGCGGCGGAAGGCCGTGAGCACCAGGGCCACGACGAGCGCCACCGCGAACACCACCGCCACCCAGGGCAGCGGGGAGCGGCGGGACTTCTCGGGGACGGCGGACGAGGAGGAGGTGGCGGACATGGCCCGCTCACCCTACCGCGTCAGAGGGCGCGGTAAAGCGGCACCGGCTGCTGCTTGCCCTTCAGGCGCACCGGCGGCAGGTCCTCGAAGGCGGTCTCGTTCGCGTCCACCAGCTCGCGCGTGCGCTCGCCCACCAGGATTTCCCCCGGCCCGGCCAGCGCGCACAGCCGCGCGGCCACGTTCACCGCGTCGCCGATGCAGGTGTACTCGGCCCGCATCGCGCTGCCGATGTTGCCGGACACCACCACGCCCGAGTTCAACCCCACGCCCAGCTCCAGCACCAGGGGCCGGCCCTCGCGGCCGTGGGCCACCCACTCGGCCTCCGCCACGGCGCGCAGCTCCGCCACGGCCTCCATCATCATCTTCGCGCACTGCAGGCCCCGGAGCGCGTCGTCCGGGCGGCCCACCGGCGCGCCGAAGACGGCCATCAGCCCGTCCCCCAGGAACTTGTCCAGCGTGCCGCCGCAGGTGAGCACCGCGTCCGACAGCCGGCCCAGCACCTGGTTGAGCACCGCCACCACCTGTTCGGGAGGCAGGCTCTCCGCCAGCCCGGTGAAGTTGCGGATGTCCGCGAACAGCACCGTCACCTCGCGCTTCTCGCCGGCGAGCACCGCCGCGTCCGCGCTCTTGAGGATCTCCTCCACCACCGCGTCGGACGTGTAGCGCGCGAACAGCTTGCGCATGCGCTCCGTCTCGTCCGTGCGGCGCACCACGCTCTCGATGCGCGCCGCCAGCTCGTCCATGGACGCGGACTTGTTCACGTAGTCGTCCGCGCCCGCGCGCAGGCCGCGCACGCGCTCCGCTTCCCGGTCGTTGGCGGTGAGCATGATGACGGGGATGGCGCTGCGAGGGCCCTCCTTCAGCCGCCGGCACAGCTCCACGCCGTCCAGCCCCGGCATCTCCAGGTCGCTCAGCACGATGGCCGGCTGAAGCCGCCCCATGCCCTCCAGGGCCTCGTACGGGTCCTGGAAGCAGAGGACCTCGTAGCCCAGGGCCACCAGCCCCTCCTGCACAAACGCGCACGCCAGGGGGCTGTCGTCCACCACCACCACGCGGCGGCGCCCTTCCGTCGCGGGACGTGGCAGGTCCTGCCGGCCGACGATGCGGTTCTGCACGCCCAGCGCTTCGTAGATCTGCTTGTACGTGCAGTGCCCCAGCTCGACGAGGATTTCGCCCAGCCGCCGCCCGTCGCGCCGCTGCCGCGCCAGCGCCTCGTCCAGCTGCGCGAGCGTCACGTACTTGAGCCCCACCAGCAGCTCGCCCAGGGGCGGCTGCGCGGGCCCCTTCTCGTGGTTCAAGCCCAGGGCCTCTCCCAATGCGTCCTGAATCTGCTCGCGCGACACGTAGCCCAGGGAGATGAGCGCCTCTCCCACGCGCTGGCCGGTGAGCGCTTGCAGCGCGAGCGCCTCCTGCACCTGTCCTGGCGAGACGACGCCCAGCTTGAGCAACAAATCACCGAAGAGGGGGTTTGATGCACTCACAAAGGAAGCCTCCGTCACACGCCGGTCCGACAAGTGTAGCGCAACCGTGGCCGTCAGTGCTCGAACACGCGGCTGAAGGCCATGACGATCTCCAGGATGATCAACGCGACGATCATCACCTCCAGGACGTGCGAGCGGTCGATGTCCACCTCGCCCTTGAGCAGGCCATAGGTCTGCGCGAGCAGCTGCTGCTTGCGCGTGACGGAGGCCTGCCACGCGGGGATGCGCAGGCGGCGCACGGCGCCCTCGTAGACCTTGGCCAGATAGAAGTCGCCAATGATTTTCAGGCTGTTCTCCACCCGCTCCACGAACTCGTTGAGGTCCACGAGCGTGCCCAGCGTCTCTCGGGCGAGGTTGCGGTACGGGCTGCGGAACAGCGTGAGCCAGCCGGGCTTGCGCGCCTGCACCTCGTCGTGGATGCGCGCGATGTGCTTGTCCAACCGCTCGTCGTAGTAGCGGAACTCCAAGAGCTGCGCGTTGGCGATCTCCAACAGGTCCGGGATGTCGCGCGAGCCGGACGGCTCGTAGACGAACGCGCTGTTCCAGTCCACGACGACCAGGTCATGGGCGGTGTAGCTGAAGCGCACCTGGGTGACGGCCTCGCGCTCGCGCGGCGCGAGCGGCGCGGCGGTGCTCTCTCCCAGGAGGAGCCGCGCGATGTCCGCGCTCTGGAACAGCTCCTCCGCGGAAGGGTTGCCCTGGATGCGCTCGGCGAAGATGACGGTGTAGCTCTCGCTCTGGTCCCAGAGGTGCGGCCCCTGCACGGCGGAGGCGATGGTGCGGCGCACGCCCTCCACCAGCTCCCGCGCCAGGTCCTCCAGGGCCTGGCTGTCATAGAGCTCATCCGCGACCTGGGTGAGCGTCTCCCAGGTGGTGCCGGGAGCCACGGGGACGCGCAGGATGATGGACGCGGCGCCGTGGTCGAACAGGCGCGCGGTGGCATCCACCGTGACGGGACCGCCGCGCAGCGCGAGCGGCCTGCGGCCCAGCTCATAGGCCACGGGCGGGTTGGGCAATTGGATGTACTGGCTGTTCTCGCGCGACAGCTTCAACCGGCGCGAGTCCTCCGTGAGCGCCTTGCGCGCGCGCTCCAGGTCGATCTCCTCCGCGATGTCGAACGTGCGGTAGCAGAGGATGTGGGCCTGTTCGAAGAGCAGCGTCATTCCGGCGGGCGCGGACATGGTGAGGAGAAGCCTACTCCGCGATGTCCTCCCACAAGACGCGAAGTTCCAGCGCGAGCGCCTCGAATGGCTCCGCGTGGACGGTCTCCTCGCCTACGTAGGTCCCCAGCAGCAGGTAGTGACCACCGTCCAGCCGGAAGACGTCCAGCGTGTGCTCGAGCGGGTCCACCAACCAGACGTGTTTGACCCCTTCGCGGGCGTAGATGGGCAGCTTGCGAGAGCGGTCCAGCCGGGACGTGGACGGGGACAGCACTTCGCACAGCCAATCCGGCGCCATCTGGATGCCCACGACGTCGGGCATCCAGGAGACCCTCTCCCGGCGCCAACCCCCGATGTCTGGGACCAGGACGTCCCTGCCCAGATGCAGCTCCGGCTCGGTGTGAAAGACCCACCCTCCGGGTCCACCCCGGCCCCTACCAAAGGGAACGTTCAGCTCGGTGATGATCTGCACTGCGGCGAAGGAATGCCGCGAAGCCGGCCGGGGGCTCGCGTGCAGCTCCCCGTTGACGATCTCCCCCACCTGATTCGAGGGGAGCGCTTCCAGGTCGGCGTAGGTGGCGGGCTTTCGGGTCATCTCTGGAAGGGGTAACCTAGCAGGTAGGGACATGCCCGGACACTCTCATGCCCGTCTGACACGTGTACCCCGGTGGCCGGGAGCCCCGGAAGGGCCCCGGGCCTGAAACATTTCCGGATGTTTCACTCAGTCGCCGCCGCCCTCGGGCAGCTTGATGCCAATGCCACCCGGGCCCTCGCCGTTGTCCGGCAGGTTGCCAATGTGGCCGGGCGTGGGGACGGGGCGGTCCCCCGCCTGACGCTTGTTCTTCTGTTCATCTTCCGGAAGCTGCGGTTCCTTCCGGGGGCTTTCGTGCTCACCCATGGTGGCTCCTTCGCACGTTGAGAGGGTTTGACCTCTCCCAAGCTAGGGAGCCCGTGCCCCGGCTGGCACCCCGCCCCTGCCGGTCCGCGGAGCATGCGGGGGCACGAGCGGGACCCATGAGGAGCTCAGACGCCCCGGGGCTTCGCGGGCGGCGTCAGCGCCGTGCGCACGTCCCACAGCTCCGGGAAGAAGCGCAGGTCCAGCGCCTTGCGCAGGAAGCCCACGCCCGACGAGCCGCCCGTGCCCTGCTTGAAGCCGATGATGCGCATCACCGTCATCATGTGCCGGTAGCGCCAGAGCTGGAACCGCTCCTCCGTGTCCACCAGCTTCTCGCACATCTCATACGCGTCCCAGTGCTTCTCGGTGTCCTCGTAGATGCGCCGGAACACCTCCATCACCTGGGGGCTCCTCTCATACGGCTGACGCCAGTCGCGCTCCACGTGGCTTCTGGGAATGTCGTGGCCCATGCGCGCCAGGTGGCGCAGGAATTCGTCGTAGATGCCAGGCGACTCCAGCAGGCGCTCCAGCTCCGCGTGCACGCCCTGCACGTGCTTGAAGGGCCCCAGCGCCGCGTCGTCCTTGTTGCCCAAAAGGAACTCCAGCGCCCGGTACTGGAAGCTCTGGAAGCCTGACGCATGTCCCAGCGTGTCGCGGAACTCCAGGTACTCGTTGGGCGTGAGCGTCTCCAGCACGCTCCACTGCTCGAAGAGCATCCGCTGGATGTGCGCGACGCGCGCGAAGATCTTGAACGACGGCTCCAGCCGGTCCGCCTGGATGTAACGGATGCAGGCGGACAGCTCGTGGATGAGCAGCTTCATCCACAGCTCGCTCGTCTGGTGCTGGACGATGAACAACAACTCGTCGTGATGGGGAGGCTGGGAACGGGGCACCTGCGCGGACAGAAGGCGGTCCAACTGCAGGTAATCGCCATAGGTCGTCCGGCCCGCGAGGTCCGTGACGATTCCAGGCTCCAGGTCGCGTTTGTTCATGGCCCGGGCACTCATGCACACCAACCCCCTCGCGGCGCAAGCACATCCTCCGCGCGGTCAATCCAGCCACATGCTTCCAGACGGAAGAATGGGGTCCACCTCTGCCCGGGCCGGGGCGAACTGATACTGCGGAAGAGCTTAAGCGTTCTTCTTAAGCGTTCTTCTGGGCGGCTTCCGCGAGCGCCTTGGAGGCAGCGCGGCCACGGGGCAGCTTGATGTCCTCCACGCTGTTGGGGTTGGCGTAGTCCGACCACTCGGAAGGACGGCGGTTGGTCTTCTCCAGCATGCGCAGCTTCTGGTAGTGCGCCGCGCAGTAGCCCTTGGTGCGGCTGGGCTTGCCGCAGCCCTTGATGGCGCACTCACGGGCGCCGCCTTCCGCCGCCGCCGGCTTGCGGCCCCGGCGCTTGCCACCCGCCGCCGCCACGGGCGCGCTCACCGCCGCGCGGCCCGCGGGACGACCCACGGGACGACGACCGGGCTTGCCAGCCGCGGGCGCGTTCGCGCCGAAGAGGGGGCCCACCACCTGAGCCAGGGGCGCCAGCCGCTCGGCCACGCTGCGCAGCGCATCCAGGTCCGCCGTGCCCGACTCCAGACGAGACACCACGTCGCGCAGGGGCTTGAGCTGCACTTCAATCTCGTTGCGAATCATCTCGCGGAACGCCTTGTCAACTGACATTTCGACCAATCCTCGGTTTAAGGGGGGAGCATTGCCTTGGCGTGAACCGGCACGCCGGACTACCAATACCTTCCAGAAAGGCAATTGTCGAAGGAAGCGATAAAAAGTTGTGACGCCACTGCGTATCAGCAGGCGAGAAAGGCCCGGGAAATGGGGCTCGGCGACGCTTTCAGGCGCTTCTCACGCATCCCAATGCAGGGGTTCCAACAACGCTCCGCGACCGGGGGCGGGGGGGTGCTGCGAGCGATCCAGCAGTTCCTCGTACGTCAGTGCGAGGTCGTGTCCCAGTTCTTCCAATTCATCAGCGTCTAGAGACGCGGACAGGCGGGGGAGCACCCCGTGCTCCGTGGCCTGCACATGCGCCACGACCTGATCCTCCAGCGTGAAGAGGCGCGCCTGCCACTCGACGCCGCGAGGCGTCAGCTCCTGCAATTCCTCCATCAGCTCACGCAGGGTGAGGTGGTCTTCGGCCTCCTCCCGGGCGCGGGCGCGGCCCTCCACGCGTGTCAGCAGCGGCTGGACGCAGCGCTCCTCCAGCCGGGAGTGCAGGCGCAGGAGGCGGGCCAGGGCCTCCTGACCGTGAGTCATTTCTTCTGTATCCGACTCTGAAGCCAGCCGCTCCAGCAGCTCCTCCAGCTCGCGGTGTTGGTGATGGAGGATGTCGAACGGGCCGGCCATGCCCCCAAGCATCAGCACGGCTCCGGGAGCAGACAACCGCACCCATTCGCCCGGCGCGAAAGGCAGCCTGCTGGCGTGCATGCCCTTTTCCGGTGATTGCGGCGATGGAGCCCCTGCCCGGCCGCCTGGTGCCGGGGTGCCGGCATATGAGGGCGGTTGCATCTTGGGTCGACCGTGGAAAACCCACTCACCAGCGTCCGGCAGGCCGTCTTCCGTTTCGCGGAGGGCGGCGCCGCCCTGTCCGCGCGCTACCACCGCGCCCGTCTGGTGGGAGCTGAACATTTGCCCAGACATGGGCCGTTGCTGCTCGTGGGCAATCACGGTGTCTGGGGATACGAGACCCCCGCCTTCTTCCACCTCCTGCACCGGGCCACGGGGCGCTATCCGCTGGGGCTCGCGGAGCGTGGGTTCTTCAAGATTCCCCTCGTACGCACGGTGTTGCCCTGGCTGGGCGGGGTGGAGGGGACGCGGGAGAACGCGCTCCGGTCGCTCCAGGAGGGGCAGCTGGTCGTTTGTTATCCGGGCGGCGCGCGGGAGACCTTCAAACGCAGTCAGGGCCGCTACCGGCTGCGGTGGGAGCACGCGCTGGGCTTCGTCCGGCTGGCCATGCAGGCGGGGGTACCGGTGGTGCCCTTCGCCGGCTTCGGGGTGGATGACACCTTCTTCTGGCCTCCGGACGAGGACCGGTGGTGTGTGCGCCTGGCCGCGGAGGACAAATACCGCATGCCGTTGGTGATGGGATTGGGCCCCCTGCCGCTGCCAGTTCAATTAACCTTCGCCGTGGGTGAACCCCATGAACCGCCGCCGTCGGGTGCATCGGAGTCACGCGTGCGAGCCTTCCGCGACCGCGTGGCCGCCAGCGTCCGGCGCCTGCTGCTGAGGGCCTGCCATGCTTGATACCGCCTCCGCTCCCGTCCCCTCCCCGCCCCGTCCGCCGCCGCTGGTGCCGGACGTGGAAGACATCCAGCGCGGCTATGAACGGCTGGACTGCGAGGAGCGCGCCGTCCGGGGCACGGCGGTGCGGCTGTTCACCTTTCCCGGGGGCAACAGGGATGTATCACGCACGGTGGTCTGTCTTCCGGGGCTGGGCGCCAGTGGCCGGTCCTTCGCGCCCATGGAGCCGCTGGCCCAGGCGTGGAACCTGCTGTTGTGGACGCCGCCGCTGAAGACACCCGCGACGCATACCCCGCTGCAGTGGAACCTGTCGGTGCTCAACCACCCGGAGGCGGGGCTGCCGGAGCGCTTCGCGTTGATGGGGTCCTCCTACGGCAGCCTGCTGTCCATCGCATATGCGTTGGAGCACCCCCAGCGGGTGAAGGCGCTGGTGCTGGTGTCGCCGGTGGCCAGCGTGCGCAAGGTGCGGCGGCTGGCGTTGTCGCTGTCCACGCTGGTGAGGGCGCCCCGGCCGCTGGCGTATGTGTTCGCGCCCACGGTGGCGCGGGTCATGGGAGGCCGGTGGCTGCCGGCGGAGGGGCGGGCCGAGATTGTCCGCGAGGCCCGGCGCATTTCGCCGCTGGAGCTGATGCGGCGGCTGCGGGACATCCTGGCCGCGGACTTCCTGCACCGGCTGCGGGAGCTGCGCGTGCCCACGCTCATCATCGAGGGCGGCCGGGACCTGCTGGTGCCGCCCGCCGCCGCGCGCGATGTCGCGGCGCACGTGCCGGGCGCCCGGCTGGAGTTCCTGGAGACGGCCAGTCACCTGCCGTACATGAGCCACCCGGAAGCGTTCAATGAACGCGTGTCCGACTTCCTCTCGCGGCACCCCGACTGAACAGGCGTTATCTCTAGCTGTGGGGGAACACATCCACATGACCACGGCCGCAGACCAGCTGTCCCGCTCCGCGCTGTTGTTCCTGTCGCGTCAGTCCAACCTGAAGGACGTGGCCACGCGGCTCAAACCCTTTCGCCAGCTGGCCTCCCGCTTCATCGCGGGAGAGACGCTGGAGGAGGCGGTGGACGCGGTGAAGGCCCTCACGGCGAAGGGGCTGATGGCCAGCTTCGACCACCTCAACGAAGCGGTGCGCTCCCCTCCGGAGACTCGCGACGAGGTGAAACAGTACCTGCGGCTGTTGGCGCGCATCGACCAGGTGGGCGTGCGGGCCAACGTGTCGCTGAAGCTCACGCAGTGCGGTCTGTTGTTCGACCGGAACCTGGCGCTACAGAACGCGCGGGCGGTGGTGGCGGACGCGACGGCGCGGGACTCGTTCGTGCGCGTGGACATGGAGGAGAGCGCCGTCACGCAGGTGACCCTGGACATCGTGCGCGACCTGCACTCGGAGTTTGGCGAGCGGCACGTGGGCGCGGTGCTCCAGAGCTACCTCAAGCGCACGGAGGAGGACGCGAAGGCCCTGTGCGCCGAGCGCATCCGCATCCGGCTGTGCAAGGGGGCCTACCTGGAGGGTCCCGACGTGGCCTTTCCGGCCAAGACGGACGTGGACGCGAACTTCGTGCGCTGCATGCGCATCCTCCTGGACAGCGGCGTGTATCACGGCATCGCCACGCATGATGAGCGGATGATTGACGCCACGCTCGCGTACGCCGCGCGTCAGCATCTGCCCAAGGGCGCCTTCGAATTCCAGATGTTGTATGGCATCCGGCGCGACCTGCAGGAGCAGCTGGCGAAGGATGGCCATCCGGTGCGTGTCTATGTCCCGTATGGGAAGCACTGGTATCCCTATTTCATGCGCCGGCTGGCGGAGCGTCCGGCCAACCTGTGGTTCGTGATGCGCAACCTGATGAAGGGGTAGCCCATGAGGAATCCATACGCCGCCGCGTATGTCGCCGGGGCCGTGGGCACTGGCGCCCTGGGAGTGCTGGTCACCGTGCGCAATGCCTGGCTGGGCCATCCGCCGCCCTACGCCGCGCGCAACATCGCGCGGCACGTGCTGAGCCGGCTGTTCCGCCGGAAGCTCTCCCGGCACGAGGCGTCGCAGTGGGCCTTCGCGCTGCGCGCGGGCTATGGGCCCCTCCTGGGGATGGGCTGGGGCCTGGTGCGGGTGCGCACGGCGAAGTGGACCCTGCTGCACAGCGGCGTGCTGCTGGGCCTGGGCGTGCTGGCGTTCGAGCGAGCGGCCTTCCCCGTGTTCAAGGCGACGGCGCTCGCGAACACCTGGTCACGCGCGGAGCACGTCTGGCTGTTCGCGCAGACGGCCCTGTTCGGCGTGGTCACCGAGGCGACGATGCGCTGGCTGGTGAAGGAGGAGGAGCCCGCGACCCAGGGGAGCGCGGGCTGAGGGCCTCCAGTCAGGGCTTGTTGCCCTTGTGGGGGAGCAGGGTCTCCACCACTTCCTTCATGGACTGCTTGAGGAAGCCGCCCGCGTCCGCGTCGCCCTTCACCACGGCGGAGGCGAACATCTTCGCCTGCTCCACGGTGATGTGCGGCGGCAGGGGCGGCACGTCCGGGTCCACGTAGGCCTCGAAGACGACGGGCCGGTCCGAGCTCAACGCTTCATCCCACGCGGCGGCGACACGATCTGGCCGGTCCACGCGGAGGCCCTTGAGGCCCAGGGACTCGGCGTACTTCGCGTAGGGGAAGTCCGGCAGGTCCTGCGACGCGGCGTACTTCGGGTCGCCCGCCATCGCTCGCTGCTCCCAGGTCACCTGGCCCAGGTCGCGGTTGTTGAGCACCAGGACGATGAGGCGCGGGTCCTTCCACTCCTTCCAGTACTTCGCCACGGTGATGAGCTCCGCGTTGCCATTCATCTGCATGGCGCCGTCGCCCACCACCGCGAGCACCGGGCGGTGCGGGAACGCGAACTTCGCGCCCAGGGCGTACGGCACGCCGCAGCCCATGGTGGCCAGGTTGCCGGACAGGGACGCCATCATCCCCTGACGCACCTTCAGGTCGCGCGCGAACCAGTGGGTGGAGCTGCCCGAGTCCGCCGTGAGGATGGCGTCCGCGGGCAGCTTCGGGGACAGCTCCCAGAACACGCGCTGCGGGTTGAGGGGGTTCGCGTCCGTCATGGCGCGCGCCTCCAGCACCTTCCACCAGCGCGCCACGCCCTTCTCCACGCCCTCGCGCCAGCCGCGGTCCTCCTTGCGCTTCAGCTGGGGGATGAGCGCGCGCAGCGTCTCCTTCGCGTCTCCCACCAGCCCCACCTCCATGGGATGGCGGAGGGAGAGCATCCGGCCATCCAGGTCGACTTGAACGCCGCGCGCCTGGCCCTCCGGCGGCAGGAACTCCGAGTAGGGGAAGCTGGACCCCACCATCAGCAGCGTGTCGCACTCCTGCATCAGGTCCCAGCTGGGCTTCGTGCCCAAGAGGCCGATGGAGCCCGTCACGAAGGGCAGCGCGTCCGGCAGCACCGCCTTGCCCAGGAGCGCCTTGGCGACGCCCGCGCCCAGCCGGTCCGCGACCTCCAGCACCTCGTCCGCGGCGTTCATCGCGCCCGCGCCCACCAGCATCGCCACCTTCTTGCCGGCGTTGAGGACATCCGCGGCGCGGCGCAGGTCCGCGTCCTGGGGAATCACTCGCGGGGACGCATAGCCCACGCTGGAGTGCACGGTGCCATGCTTGCGCGCGGGCGGCTCGTAGGGCAGCTCCTGCACGTCGTTGGGCAACACCAGACACGTCACGGTGCGCTCGCACCGGGCGATGCGCACGGCGCGGTCCAGCGCGTGGCGGGCGGCGGAGGGCGCCGTCACCATGGTGACGTACTCGCTGGCCACGTCCTTGAAGAGCGTGGTGAGGTCCACCTCCTGCTGGTAGTGCCCGCCCAGGGCCGTGCGCGCCTGCTGGCCGACGATGGCCACCACGGGCTGGTGGTCCAGCTTCGCGTCGTAGAGGCCGTTGAGCAGGTGGATGGCGCCCGGACCGGAGGTGGCCATGCACACGCCCACCTCGCCGGTGAACTTCGCGTGCGCGCAGGCAGCGAAGGCGGCCATCTCCTCGTGGCGGACCTGCACGAACTTCATCTCGGAGTTGCGCCCCAGCGCGCCCATCACGCCGTTGATGCCGTCGCCCGGGTAGCCATAGATGCGGCGCACGCCCCACTGGATGAGGCGATAGACGAGGTAGTCGCTGACGGTGGCGCTCATGCGCGAGGCTCCTGGACAGGGGTGGAGGTCCCTCGCGCATCAAGCTAGTGACCGGGGCGTGCCCTGGAGCCCGGGGACATCCGGGTGCCCGTTCCGCCCTCCCGTGGGCGGGCCTGCGTGCAGGCGGCTACTGCCGCTCGGAGCCCTCCGGCCCGTGCTGGCGCCGCCGGGCCTTGTCGTGGGCGAGCTCCGGCCGTTTCTCCGACAGCCAGGCGATGGCGTGGGCGGAGCTGGGGATGGTGAGCATCAGGAACGCGGCGACGAGCAGCCCCCGCAGGAGGAGCCAGCCATCCTCCGTCGCCAGCGTGGCGCCGATGATGACCAGCGCCCCGCCGAAGGGCACCGCGCCCGCCGCGTGCACGCGCGTGAGCACCGAGGGCAGCCGGTACATGCCGATGATGGCGGCGGTGATGAAGAGCAGGCCCAGCGCCACCAGCCCGTTGGAGACCCACTGCACCCCGGTGGACATCATCGGGTGTCCTCCTCGTCGTGGAAGGTGCGGCCATGGTGCAGGAAGCGGGCGCCGGCCACGGTCTGCACGTAGGAGAGCAGGGCCAGCACCAGGGCCGCGTCCAGGTAGCCGGCCTCGCCGCGGATGGCGCCGTACAGCCCCAGCACCGCGCAGATGACCAGGCCCAGGGTGTCCACGGACATGAGCATGTCCGCCGAGGAGCGCTGGCGCGAGGCCAGCAGCACCATGGCGCCCAGCAGGCCCACCATCCACACGATGGCCAGGGTGAAGAAGGTCTCGTGCATCGCCGGCCGCCTCCTACGGAAACACCGCGCGCTGGTAGCGCTGGTAGAAGTTGTCCTGCTGTTGGATCAGCTTGTCCGGATCCGACGCGTCCAGCGCGTGCATGCGCATCACGCGCTTCTCCCAGTCCAGCTCCAGCAGCACCGTGCCCGGGGCCAGGGACATGGCCCACGAGGACACCTGCACGCCGCGCGCGGTGCGCTCGCCCATGGGGACCTCCACCACGCCCGCGTGGTTCGCCCGGTCCGCGGGGCCGAAGATGATCGTGAGCACATGGAAGCAGCTGCGCGTCACCAGCACGACCAGGGCCCAGCCGAAGCGGGGCAGGTGCAGCGTGCGGCGCCAGCGCTCGCGAGCCTCCAGGGCCGGCGGACGGGCGCCCAAGGGGAACAGGCGCATCACGCCCAGGGCCAGCACCGCCCCCAGCGCGAGGTCCACCGGGTGGAAGCTGCCCACCATCAGCGCGTACAGCAGCGCCAGGGACAGCATGTGCACCAGGGTGCGCGGCTTCATGGCAGCGTCCCCAGGCCCTGGATGGCGTCACGTCCGGCGCGCAAGAGCGGCTCCGGCCAGAGCCCCACGACGATGAGCGCCAGGGACAGCGCGTACACCACGGCTCCCGTCCCCCGGTGCAGGGCCGCGCCCTCCCTCAACCACCGCTCGCGCTGGTAGGCGCGGAAGAGGGCCAGCAGCGACAGGGCGCTCGCCAGCACCACCAGCCCCGCGAGCCAGGCATGCCCCTGCTCCAGCGCCGCTCGCAAGAGCCAGGCCTTGGACCAGAAGCCCGCGGTGGGTGGCACTCCCGCCGTGCTGAAGGCCGCCACCGAGTAGGCGCGGCGCGCCCGCTCGCCACCCCGGTCCTGCGCCAGGAACAGCGCCGTCTTGTCCACGGAGCCCGCCAGCGCCAGCGCCACCGCCGCGCACAGGCCCTCGCGGCCCTCCAGGCTCAGCGCGGCGATGATGAGCCCCGCCTGCGAGATGGACGCGTACGCGAGCACCTCGCGCGTGTCCCGCCGGGAGAGCGCGAGAATGGAGCCGTAGAGGATGCTCGTCGCGCCCAATATCTCCAGCAGCGGCCGGGCCTGCTCCAGCACCTGCGGCAGCACGTCCACGCCGAAGCGCAAGAGCCCATAGCTGCCGATGTTCGCCAGCGCTCCCGCGAGCAGCGCCGCCACCGTGGGGCCCGCGTCCCGGTACACCGCGGGCGCCCAGAAGTGGAACGGGAAGAAGCCCAGCTTCACGCCGAACGCGCAGAGCAGCAGCGTGCCCGGCACCAGCAGCGCGAACGGTTCCCCCGCCTGGCCCCACGCGATGATGGACAGCATGTCCAGCGTGCCGGTGGTCAGGTACAGCATCACCACCGCCGTGAGGAACAGCGTGGACCCCATCAGGTTCACCACCACGAAGGTGAACGCCGCGCGCAGGTTCCGGGGCTTCTCGCCATACGACGCCAGCCCGAACGCGGCCGTCATCGCCAGCTCGAAGAAGACGTAGAAGTTGAACGCGTCCGACGTGAAGAACACCCCCGTGAGCCCCGCGCCCATGAAGACCACCAGCGCGGGGAAGCTGCGCGACGTGATGCCTCCCGCCACGTGCTCGTACACGAGCGTGCCCAGCAGCACCGACGTGGACACCAGCGCGAACACGATGGACAGCTGATCCGCGCGCAGGCGGATGCCCACGCCCACGGGCCAGTCCCCCGTGACGAACTGGGGCGCCTGCGCGCTCCAGGCCTGGGGCAACAGCCACACCGTGCACACGAGCGTGCCCGCGAGCCCCGCGATGGCCAGCCACGCCACCCACGCGCGGCGTCCGTCCAGGAACGCGAGCACCGTGCCCAGCACCCACGGCAGGAGCAGCGGCCCCCAGAGCGGCATCAGTGGTCCTCCTCCTTCTCCGTGGCGTGCACGCGCTTGAGCTCCGCTTCCACCAGCCGGTCCGTGCGCAACGAGCCGTGCGCCCGCTGCGTTCGGTGCACCAGCGTGAGCAGCAGCGCGGACACCGCGAAGCCGATGACGATGGCCGTGAGCGCCAGCGACTGGAGCACCGGGTCCGTCACCGGCCAGCCATCATGCACGCTCAGCGCCTCGCCCCGCTCCTGGAAGGAGCCCGCGAGGATGAGCAGGACGCTGGAGTTGGTGATGAGCACCGTGCCGCACGCCACGCGCACCAGCTCGCGCTCCAGCACCATGCGCACGCCGCACGCGAACAGCAGGCCCACCACCAGGGACGCGATGAGGATCATGGCCCGGACTCCTCCTCCGAACCGGTGCGCAGGGCGAAGCGGTCGATGACGGTGACCACCAGCCCGAAGACGATGAGCATCAGTCCTCCCTCGAAGATGAGCGCGGTGTGCAGGTGGAGCCCGCCCACGCCCAGCTCCGGCTGGTCCGGGCGGGGGAAGAGGCTCATGGGCGTGTAGCCCGCGAGCACGGGCAGGAACGCGGTGCCCACCACGAGCAAGAGCCCCACGCCCGCCAGCGGCGCCGCGTACCGCACCGCCACGTAGCGCCGGGCCTGGTCTCGCCCCGCCGTCACGTACTGGAGCAGCACCGCCAGCCCGGCGAGCGCCCCGGCCGGGAAGCCGCCGCCCACCGACGCGCCGCCCTTCAGCCAGAGCGAGAGCGCGATGATCAACGACGGCCACAAGAGCAGGCGCGACAGGGATGGGACGAAGGAGATCATCGCTTCCCTCTCAGGCTCAAGAGGCTGGTGACGCCCAAGAGCGCCGCGACCACCACGGTCATCTCACCCACGGTGTCCAGGCCCCGGAAGTCCGTGAGCACCGCGGCGACGACGTTGGGCGAGTGCGCGGCCTCCGCCAGCTGCACCGTGAGCGCGCCCACGCGCTCGGTATGGAGATGGGACAGGGCGCTCCAGCTCAGGAGGAAGGCGCTCGCGCCCGCGACGCCCGCGGCCAGGCGGTCGCGTCCGCGGGGTTTCTGGGCCTCGTGCTGGGCGCGCTCGAGGCGGTCGCGAGGGAGGAGGGCCAGCAGGCCCGCGAAGAGCAGCGTGAAGGTGGTCTCCACCAGCACGGAGGTGAGGGCCACGTCGGGCGCGGCGGCGAAGGCGAACACCATGGCCAGGCTGAAGCCCACGCAGGAGATGAGCAGCACCAGCCGCAGGTGGCCCTTCGCGCGCAGCGTGGCCAGCGCGGCGGCGGACGCGAAGGCGAGCGCCATCACCAGCGTCACGTCCGCCCAGCCCACGGCGCCCACCTTGAAGCGGTCGCGCAGCGGCGTCACGCCCAGCACCGCCAGGCCCAGGAGGCCCGTGGGCACCAGCACGGACGCCACGCGGTCGCGCAGGTCGCGCACCTCCTTCTCGTGCAGCCACGTGGACAGCCGGTCCAGCTGGTGCAGCAGCAGGCGGTAGCCTCGCTCGGCGCCCACGCGGGACGCGCCCTCCAGCACGCGGGAGAGTGCGGGCGTCCAGGCGCGGCGGGTGGCGAACAGCGCCGCGCCCAGCACCCAGGCCCCCACGGCGAGCAGGTTCTCCGCGCGCGCGTCCAGGTGGTACGCGAGCTCCAGCGTGGAGGGCTCGCCGCGCATCGCCTCCGCGGCGGCGCGGGAGGGCGCGACCAGGAGCCCCGGCAGCACGCCGCCCAGGAGGATGGCCGCGGCGAGCACGACCACGGGGGCCACGAGCAGGCGCGGGGCCGCGGGCACGTCCTGGCGCGGTCCTCCGAAGAGGCCCCACCACAGGCGCAGGGTGTACGCGAGCGTCATGCCCGCGCCCACGAGCCCTGCCGCCATGAACGCGGGGCCCTCCTTCGCGAGCGCGTGGAAGAAGACCTCGTCCTTGAAGAAGCCCATGGTGAGGGGCAGCGCGGCGAGCCCCGCCGCCGCGACGGCGCTGGCGCTCGCGAGCACGGGGAGCGAGTGGCGCAGGCCTCCGACCTCGGACAGCTTCTTCTTCCCGGTGACCTGGGTGACGGCGCCCGCGGTGAGGAAGAGGGCGGCCTTGCACGGCGCGTGGGCGGCCACGTAGAGCGGCGCGCCTTCGGAGCCCAGCGCCACCAGCACCAGCGCGTAGCCGTACTGCGCGATGGTGGAGTACGCGAGCACGCGCTTGAACGGATCCGCCACCAGGGCCATCAGGCTGCCCATGCCCATGGACAGGAAGCCGATGGCGAGCAGGCCGTGGCGCACGTCCGTGGCGGGGGCGAACAGGGGGTAGAGGCGCTGGAGGAGGAAGACGCCCGCGGCGACCATCGCGGCCGAGTGCAGGTACGAGGACACGGGCGTGGGCGCGGCCATGGCGCGCGGCAGCCAGAAGTGGAACGGCACCTGCGCGCTCTTGCCCAGCGCGCCCACGGCCAGACACACCAGGGCGCCGGTGGACGCGGGGGACTGCGCGGCGCGCTCGAAGACGAGCGGCAGGGAGAAGGTGCCGTACTGGAGGCCCAGCGTCATGGCGCCCGCGAAGAAGACGACGGACGTGGCGCCGGTGAGCACGAGCGACAGGAGCGCGGCGGCGCGCGACTCGGGGTCCTCGCGGTCGAAGCCGATGAGCAGGTAGGAGATGATGGTGGTGAGGTCCAGCGCCACGAAGAGCAGCAGCAGGTCATCCACGGTGACGAGCAGCACCATGGCGGCCATGAACGCGAGCAGGAGCCCCTGGAAGCGCACCTCGTCGCGCGCGGGGCGGCCCTCCTCGTGGAGGTGGTGCGGCATGTACGCGCGCGAGTACAGGACCACGAGCGCGCCGATGCCGAGCGCCATCGCGGCATAGAGGCCGGACAGGCCGTCGCGCGTGAACTCCAGCGACAGGCCCCAGGAGGGGGCCCAGGGGAGCACGAGGCGGGTGGTCCCCTGCATCCATTCGTAGACCAGCGCCCCCATCGCGGCGAGCGCGCCCACGGCGCCCATCCACGCCGCGGCGCCCGGACGCCACCGGCCCGCGACATAGGCGAGGGGCGCGCACGCCAGGGCCAGGAGGATGGGCAGGAGGAGGGGCATGGGCGAAGAGGCCCACGTTAGGAGTGGCCCGCCGACGCAGGCACACAACCGTCAGCCCTCCGCGCGGAGCGTCACCCCGAGGTCACTCGTGGAGCCGGGGCCGTGCGCTGGTGGACACAGCCCGGCCTGTCACGAGGGCCCGGTGCTACAGCGTGTCCAGCAGCTCCCGGCACTCGCGCCGCCAGTGGAGCGCGGTGGCGGGCACGGGGCTCACGCGCACGGAGCCGTCCGTGGGCTCTCGCGACAGGAGGCGCACCTCTTCCGGGCGCACGTGCTCCAGCAGGTCCGGCGAGTGCGTGGCCAGCACCACCTGCACCGGCGTGCCTCCCGTGGACTCGCCTCGCGTCATGGCGCGCAGCAGCTCCAGCACCTCGCGCACCAGGCCCGGGTGCAGGGCGCGCTCCGGCTCGTCCAGCGTGAGCAGCTCCGGCAACGGGCGCTGGTAGGGCAGCACCAGGAACGCGAGCAGCCACAGCACCCCATCCGACACGTAGTCGGGGCCGAACCAGACGTCCGGACTCCAGCGGTCGCGGAAGCGCAGCCGGAAGGAGCGGTCCTCCAGGTCGCGCGCCACGTCCACCTCCGACAGCGACGGCACCCGCCGGGCCAGCTCCTTGGAGATGACCTCCCGCGTGGACATGGGCAGCGCCGCGAAGACGCTCGCGAGGTTGCCGCCCTTGCGCTCCAGCCACGTCGCCTTCGCGGACGAGCCTCCTCCGCGCAGCGCCTCCATGCTCAGCGACAGCTGCTGCGTGGAGTGCCCCTGGCCGGGCAAGGTGTCCATCACGCTGAATGGATACTCCACTCGCGTGCGGTCGCCGTGCACGTACGTCCATTCGATGGAGAGCGGACGGGACTCATCCCGCCGCCAGAAGTCCGAAGGCTCGTACGCGAGCTGGTGCTGGAGCCCCTCCAACACGGCGGTCTTCCCCGACGCGGAGGGTCCCACCAGGACGGTCAGTGGATCCAAGGCGAGCTGCACGCGAAGCAGGCACCGGTAGTGCTCGAAGCGGACGGAGGCAATCACAGCCGGAAGCCTAACGGCCTCCCCCCAGGGGCCGTCCATGGCTCCGGTCGGACCCATGTCCCAATCGAGGGTGTGCGCCAGGCCCTCCAGCCGGTCAGGCCCTTCCCTGGCGCGGCCTTCGCCACGAGTGAACCGGGTCCCCTCTCCGAGTGGCCGTTCCTACCCTCGACGGTGAAGGGAGTGCGGAATGCGGATGCGCGGACGGATCCAGGCCGTGGACCGCGCGGTGGCGCCGTGGAACCTCCCGCGAGATATCGTGCTCCCCGGAGCGCTCGCGGGAACGCTGGGCGCCTTCGCGATGGCGGTGCTCGCCTGCGCGTTCGCGGCCGTGCTGCAAGGCGAGCCCTGGAGGCCAGCGCTCCTCGTGGCGGGTCTGTTCTTCCGCGATGGCACGGCCCAGGGACCAGGCGGGGTGCTGCTCGGGTTGTTCATCCACTTCGCCGTGGCGGGCGGACTGGCCACGGGCTTCGCGCTCCTGTTGCCACGCCAGGGAACGGCCGTCGCGGCGCTCTGCCTGGGAATGCTCTACAGCCTGGGCCTGTGGGCCATCATGACCCGGCTGATGATTCCCTTCGCTTCGCCACCGCTCGCGCGCGAAGCCCCTTCCGCGATGATGTTCCTCCTGCACATCGCATTCGGCGCGGCGCTCGGAACGGTGCCCGCCGCACGCGACGTCCTCACCCGCATGGACCGGCTGCGACGCCAACTCCAGCTCTTGAAGGCCGCCCCACCCTGACGCTCAAGGCTCCCGGGGCCCCGCGGGCTCCGGTGGCCTCGCGCTCCTCGGGTCCTCCATCGCTCCTGGCAGGGCCTCCACCGCGAACGGCCCCGGTGGAATCGTGGGCCGGAAGCGCGTGCGCGTCTCCAAGATGCACACCGCCAGCAGCACCGCCACGAACACCACCGACGTGAGCAGCACCAGCCCGTTGCTCGCGCTCTGCTCGCGCAGGTGCATGTAGAACAGGGCAATCAGCAGCCCCTTCGCTCCCGCGATGAGCAGCGCCACCGGCAGCGACCAGGCTCCGTGCGGCAACTTGTGCAGCCCGTACGTCAGCGCCGTCAACGCGAGCAGCACCGCGCCCACGACCAGCACGCCGGCCACCCCCAACTGACGCTCCGGCTTCTCCACCGCGTCCTCGGTCACGGGCCCACTCCTCATGACAGGTACAGGATGGGATAGACGAACAGCCAGACGACATCCACCAGGTGCCAGTACATGCCGCCCAGCTCCACTGGCGTCGCGTACCCCGCGCCGAACGTCCCCGCCGCGGACCGCACGCCCAGCACCGTCAACACCCCCACGCCCACCGTCACGTGCAGCGCGTGGATGCCCGTCAACAGGTAGTACAGCGTGAAGAAGAGGCTCGCGCCCACGCGCGGCACCTCCGTGAACCGGTACGCGTCTCCCGGCAACCCGCCCTCCTTCACGTGGTGCGCGTACTCCACGCCCTTCACCGCCAGGAACACGACGCCCAATAACGCCGCCGCCAGCAGCAAGGCCCCGCCCAGCCCTGGCCTGTCGCCCCGCACCGCGTGCACCGCGAGCGCCACCACGATGCTGCTCGTCACCAGGATGAACGTGTTCAGCGTGCCCAACCCCACGTCCATCGTGAGCTGCGCCGCCCGAAACACCTCCGGGTACACCGAGCGATACACGCCATAGGCCGTGAACAACCCCGCGAACAGCAACACCTCCGTCGCGATGAAGACCCACATGCCCAGGTACGCCGCCTGCCGGCGCGCACCCTCGGAGCCCCAGTGCTCCGTCACGGCCTCAGGCGGCATGCGGCACCTCCTCGCTCGCGTACTCGTGCGGACCGGTGGGGTACTCGGGCGGTGTGGAGAAGTTGTGTGTGGGCGGCGGGGAGGCACTCCTCCACTCGAAGCCCTCGCTGCCCCAGGGGTTGGCTCCCGCGACGGCGCCATACCGCAGGCTCCACGCCAGATAGCCCGCGATGGCCAGGAACCCGAACGCCAGCAGTGACGCGCCCGCCGTGGACGCCACGTGCAGCGACTGGAAGTGCGGCGGATAGTCCGCGTACCGCCTGGGCATCCCCAGGTTCCCCAGGAGGAACTGCGGCACGAACGTGGCGATGAAGCCGAAGATGATCAACACCGCCGCGCCGTTGGCCAGCTTCGCCGGGAAGCACCTCCCGGACATCTTCGGGAACCAGTAGTGCAGCGCCGCCAGGAACGCCATCACCGTCGCCCCCACCATGATGAAGTGGAAGTGCGCCACCACCGAGTACGTGTCGTGCCAGTGCAGGTTCAACGACGTGGTCGAGTACGCCACGCCAATCATCCCCCCGAAGAAGAGGAAGAACATGAACCCCAACGTGTAGAGGAGCGGCGACTCCAGCGCGATGGAGCCCCGGTAGAGCGTGCCCAGCCAGGAGAAGATTTTTATCGCCGTGAAGATGGCCACCAGCATCGACATCGCGCCGAACGCGCCGGAGCCGAAGGTCGACTGGCCGGACGCGAACATGTGGTGGCCCCAGGTGAAGAACCCCACGAACGCGATGCCCAGCGTGGAATACACAATCATCCGGTAGCTGAAGGCGTTCTTGCGGCTGAAGGCACACACCGCCTCGCTGATGACGCCCATGGACGGCAGCACCATGATGTAGACGGCCGGGTGGCTGTAGAACCAGAACAGGTGCTGGAAGAGCAGCGGGTCGCCTCCTCGCGCGGGGTCGAAGATGCCCGCGCCCACCACCCGCTCCAGCGCCACCAGCAGCAGCACCATGCCCAGCACCGGCGTCGCCAGCACCTGGATGATGGACGTGCCGTAGATGGCCCAGACGAACAGCGGCAGCTTCATCCACGTCAGGCCCGGCGCGCGCAGCGTGTGCACCGTGGCGATGAAGTTGAGCCCGGTGAGGATGGTGGAGAACCCGATGATGAACACGCCCATCAGCACCGGCAGCACCGCCGTGCCCGTGGTCGTGCTGTAGGGCGTGTAGAAGGTCCAGCCCGTGTCCGCGCCACCCTCGAACATGCCCCACAGCGCGACGCTGGCCCCCAGCACATAGAGATACACGGACGCCAGGTTGAGCCGGGGGAAGGCCACGTCCCTGGCGCCAATCATCAGCGGCACCAGGAAGTTGCCGAAGGCGGACGGGATGGCCGGAATCATGAACAGCCACACCATGGTGACGCCGTGGAGCGTGAACATCCGGTTGTACGCCAGGTGCCCCATGAGGGTGCGGCCGGGCGTGAGCAGCTCGATGCGCAGCGCCAGCGCGAACACGCCGCCCACGAGGAAGAAGAAGAGCGTCAGCCCGAGGAACATCACCCCGATGCGCTTGTGGTCGTGCGTCGTGAGCCACGACCACACGGTGCGTCCGTCCGTCAGGTAGGACTCAGCGGCCGGTGGGGACATAGACGGGCTCCTCGGCCGCGGTGACTCCCGGGCGCGTGGGACGCAGGGACTTGATGAACTCCACGAGCGCTCCGGAGTCCTCCGCGCTCAGCCGGCCGTGGTAGCCCGGCATCACGGGCGCGTAGCCGGCCACCACCTTCGCCAGGGGATCCATCATGGACTCGGTGAGGTACGCCTCGTCCGCGAGCACCGCGCCCCCGCCCTCCAGCGGCTCCTGCCTGCCGTACAGCCCCAACCACGTGGGCCCGATGTGCGGCGCGCCCGTCACCGTGTGGCATTGCAGGCAACCCTGCGCGGCGGCGATGCGCTCGCCCCGGACGGCCATGGGCTCCGCGGCCACGGGGAGGTTGCGGCGCTGCGCGTCCTGCCATGCCTCGAAGTCCGAGTGCGGCAGCACCACCACCTCGCCGCGCATCTGCGAGTGGTCCAGCCCGCAGTACTCCGCGCACAGCACCTGATGGCGGCCGGGTTTCGGGGCTTCGAACCAGAGGTCGGTGTAGCGGCCGGGGATCGCGTCCCGCTTCATGCGGAAGTCCGGCACGTAGAAGGAATGGATGACGTCCCGCGACGTGAGCAGCAGCCGCACGGGCCGGCCCGCGGGCACCACCAGCGTGTCGATGGCGCTCGGGCCTCCGGGATAGGTGAACTTCCACATCCACTGCTTGCCGGTGACGTACACGTCCAGCGCGTCCTGGGGCGGGCTCATCACCCAGACGAACTGCTTGAAGCCCAGGACGAACCAGAGCAGGAACAGCGACAGCGGCACGCCGATGAACAGCGCCTCCAGCCATGTGGGCGCCAACACTCGGGGCGTGGGGTCCGACGCCGTACGCCGGCGGTAGCGCACGAGGAAGACAAGGCCGACAGCGCCAATGCCCGCCCCCACCGCCAGCGTGGTGAGCAGCAGGACGTAGTGCAGATGGTCCACCTTCACGGCGAAGGTAGAGCCCTGCTCCGGGAGGAAGAAGAGGCGGCGCAGCAGCTCGTTCATCGCGCGCCCCCTTCACTTTCGAAGAGCAGCTGCCGCATGGCCGCGTCGATGGGCTGGTGGATGACGCCCGCGTCCACGTCCACCCAGCCGTAGCCGTCCAGCCGCTCGCGCTGCCGCGCCTTCAGTTCATCCGCGCGCCGGTCCAGCGCGAAGGGGGCCTGGTCGAGCATGCCCACCTGCAGGGTGCTCGGGGGCATGGGGAGGGGGCGCTCGGAGTCGGGACGCCAGAGGATCCACAGGCCCCACGCCACGACGCTGGCCGCCGCGAGCAGCGCCAGCGCCACGGCCCCGACGCGCAGCAGCCACGCGGTGGGCAGCCGCTCCAGCTCCGGAGGCGGTGGACGGGCTTCGCTCACGGCGGGCGCACCTGGAGCGAGTGGACGAGGAAGGGATCCGCCACGGGCACGGGGTAGCTGCCGCGCGCGCGCCAGAGGACCGCCGCCACGGACAGCCCTCCCACGCCCAGCCACGCGGTGAGCGCCGTCCAGGGGATGAAGACGCGCTCCGGTGAGAGCGAGGGGAACAGCAGCCACGCCACGTCCACGGCGTGCATCGCGAGCAGCCACAGCGCCACGGCCCCCAGCACCCGTGGGCGCGACTTGAGCTCGCGCGACAGGAGCAGGGCGAACGGGATGACGAAGTGGCCCAGCACCAGCACGAGCGACAGCGCGCCCCAGCCGTCCTCCAGGCGGACGCGGTACCAGCCCACCTCTTCGGGCAGGGCGGCGATCCACATGAGCATGAACTGCGAATAGGCGATGTAGGCCCAGAAGCAGACGAAGGCGAACAGCAGCGTGCCCAGCCGGTGGTAGTGGCCGGGGGACAGCAGGCTGCCGAAGTGCTGGGTTTCGCGAGTGGCCGCGCCCGCGATGATCATCAAGGCCAGCGCGCCCACGAACGCGCCGGAGAAGACGTGGACGGCATAGACGGTGGACTGCCACGTCGCCTCCAGCGACATCATCCAGTCCAGCGTCATGAAGGAGAACGTGAGGCCCAGCGCGGGCAACGAGCCCCCGCCCAGCCGCCGCTGCCACAACGTCCAGCGCACGTCGCCCGTCGCGTCCTGGCGCACGGACCAGCGGTGCAGCAGGTGGCTCACGAGCCCCCACGTGAGGAAGTACAGCGCCGCGCGCACCAGGAAGAAGGGCACGTTGTTGTAGCGCCGCCGGTGTTCGAGCACCTGCAGCGCGTGCTCGCCCAGGTCCGCGGACGGCGAGACCCACGGGTACAGGTGCCGCATTCCCAGCGCGAGGGGCACGAACAGCACGAGGAACAGCGGCGCGGAGGCCGCGCAGACCTCCAGCGCGCGGCGCAGCACCACGGGCCAGCGCGCCTTCGCCGCGTGGAACGTGGCGAGCAGCAGCAGCGCGCCCAGGCACAGGCCCAGCCAGTAGGTGAAGCCGAAGAGGTAGCCCGCCAGGGCCTGGCGCACGTCGAGGAAGGCACCGATGGCGGTAGCCACGAGGCCCAGGACACCGAGCACCGCGCTGATGCCCAGCGCGCGCTGTCCGCCCTCGAAGCGTGGGAGCACGGGAGGCGTCATCGCGCGCGGACCTCTTCATGGCCGCACTGCACACGGAGGGTGGCGCGTACAGAGGCCGAGGCCGCCAGGCCTTCCGACCTGAAGCCAATCTTCATGAGTGAGAAGGTGAGAGCCCCACGAGGGCTCCCGTCCGGCGACGCGCTTCTAAAACCTGTCCGACTGTCGGACAGGTTTGCCTGCTCGTGTCGAACGGGAGCTGTCGCTCCGCTCGGGCCGCGAAAACCTGTCCGACCGTCCGACGGGTTTGGCCTCTCGGGTCGAATGAGGGCCGCCAATCCATTGGGGCCACGAAAACCTGTCCGACTGTCGGACAAGTTTGGCCCGCCGTGCTGGACGGGGGCTGCCGCTCCACCAGGGCCTCCAGAACCTGTCCGACTGTCCGACAGGTTTGGACAGCCGTGGCCGCAGGGGCTGCGGATCCACTCGGGTCGCGGAGACCTGTCCGACTGTCCGACAGGTTGGGACCGCTGTGTCGGACAGGGGGTGTAGAGCATCGTCATGGTGCTCCGACCTCCTGGCGCAGCCGCGCCTGCACTTCAGGCGGTGCGGCTGTGAGCGGTGCGCGCTGGCTGCGGCCCAGGGCCCGCAGGTAGGCGATCACAGCCCAGCGTTCGTGGGGCGTGAGCTGTGGCCCGTATGCGGGCATCACGCCGAAGCCCTGAGAGATGACCGCGAAGTAGAAACCCGGCGGGTGCGGCAGGTCTCCCGTCGTCGAGGGCTCGTTGAGCCGCCCTTCCATCGCGAGGCCTCGTGGCCCCACGAGCGCCGCCTGCCGGGCCCTCACCGCGTCCGCGTCGCTTACCGTCACGCGCCCACTCCCGGATCCAGGCTCCACACGGGACGCCGCCCATGCTCGGGGCCAGCCCGCGTCGCTCGTCCAGGGGACCGAAGCTCGGGGCCGCCCCGCATCGGCCGTGTCCCTCACGGCGCCCCACCCGTCCACCCGCTGGGGCAGCGGGAATGCTCCGGGCCCCACCCTCGCGGTCACGGCCTGCGTTCCCGTGTACGGGGCTTCGCCCTCCACGACGCCGTAGACGACTTGCGTCGCATGGTCGTGCGGCACGAACAGTCCGGGCGGCCGGCGCTGCGGCATCTTCCTGGCCACGACGGCATCCCCGTCTCCCGTCAGCCCGTGGCACACCGCGCACCAGGTCTCATAGGCCGTGCGCCCCTCCTCCAGCAGCTGCCGGGTCAACGGCACCGGCACGGCCTGGAGCCAGCCTCCGTCCGCCGTGAGCCCCTGCTCCTCCCGCGTGCGCCACTCCCGCGCCACCGTCCCCGGCACCAGGGGCCGCATGGCACGGCCGTCCTCGAAGAACCCGCTCGCACCGAACGCCTCCGCTCGCGGCTGTGACGCCATCGGGTCCGTGTCGTCGCACGCGGCCATGCCGCCCAGCAGCGCCAGGAGCGTCCAACGCTTCATCGCGCCCCCTCCGCCACCACCGACACCTGCCGCGCTCCCAGCTCGCGCAGCGCCGCCTCCACCTTCGGCGCGTCCTCCCCGTCCACCGCCACGCTCGCCCAGAAGCCATCCACGGACGCGCTGCGGAAGGACTCCACGTCGAACACCGGGTGCGTCACGTGCGGGAAGCCGAAGAGCACCATCAACGCGCCGAACACCGTCAGCGCCGCGCTCAGCACGCCCAGCTCGAACGTGATGGGCAGGTTCGTGGGCACGCTGTGCAGCGGCCGGCCTCCCACGTCCAACGGATAGTCCACCGCGTTCGTGAACCACTGCGCCACGTACGCGAACGCCGCGCCTCCCAACCCCGCCCCCAGGGTCAGCAATGGCAGCCACGAGCGCTTCAGTCCCAGCGCCTCGAACGTCTCCTCCACCGGGAGCGGCGTGTGCGCGTCCAGCTGCTCGAAGCCCTTCGCGCGCAGGTCCTTCAGCGCGGCCACCAGCGCGTCACTGGACGCGAACTCCCCCAGCACCCAGTGGCGGCTCATGGCGCACCGCCTGGCCGAGTGCCCTGCTCACGCCGGAATTGGAGCGACGCGTCCACCTCGCGCTGGAGCTCCTTCATCTCGCTCACCGACACGGCCGGCACGAACTTCAGGAACAACAGGAACGCCGTGCCGAAGAACGCCACCGTGCCGCCCAGCAGGCTCCAGTCCACCCACGTGGGCCGGTACGCCGCCCAGGACGACGGCAGGAAGTCCATGCTCAACGACGCCACCACGATGAGGAAGCGCTCCGTCCACATCCCCACGTTGATGAACAGCGCCGCCACCCACAGCACCCCCACGTTCGTGCGCAGCCGCGGGAACCAGAACAGCTGCGGCACCAGCACGTTGCAGAACACCTGCATCCAGAACAGCGGCGCGTACGGCCCGAAGAACTCCGCCTCCGTGGCGTGCATCTCGAAGGGGTTCCCGCTGAACCAGGCGAAGAAGTGCTCCTGGATGTAGCCGTAGGTCACCATCCATCCCGTGGCCAGCAGCACCTTCGCCATGTTGTCCAGGTGCAGCGGCGTCACCACGTGCTCGATGCCCAGCGCCTTGCGCGCCGGAATCAACAGCGTGAGCACCAGCGCGAAGCCGCTGAACACCGCGCCCGCGACGAAGTACGGCGGGAAGATGGTCGTGTGCCAGCCCGGCAGCTGCGCCACCGCGAAGTCGAAGGACACGATGGTGTGCACGCTCACCACCAGCGGCGTGGCCAGCCCCGCCAGCAGCAGGTAGCCCGTGCGCCACTGCCGCCAGTGCCTCGCCGAGCCCCGCCACCCCAGGCTCGCCAGCCCGTACCAGAAGCGCGCCCGGGGCGTCCTCGCCGTGTCGCGCGCCGTGGCCAGGTCTGGAATCAGCCCTACGTACCAGAACAGCAGCGACACCGTGAGGTACGTCCCCACCGCCGCGATGTCCCACGTGAGCGGCGAGCGGAACTGCGGCCAGGCCCTCAGGCTGCTGGGATACGGCACCAGCCAGTAGAACTTCCACGGCCGCCCCAGGTGCAGCAGCGGAAAGAGCCCCGCGCACGTCACCGCGAAGAGCGTCATCGCCTCCGCGAAGCGGTTGATGGACCCGCGCCACTTCTCCTGGAACAGCAGCAGGATGGCGCTGATGAGCGTCCCCGCGTGGCCGATACCGATCCACCACACGAAGTTCGTGATGCCGAACGCCCACGCCACCGGGATGTTGTTGCCCCACGTCCCCACGCCCACGAAGAGCGTGACGCCCATCGCCACCGCCAGCACCGCGGTCCCGGCCAGCCCCAGCCCCAGCAGCGCCCACCAGGTCCGGCCCGCGGGGCGGTGCACGAAGGCCAGCAGGGACTCGCTGTAGGCGCGGTCGGAGTGGCGCCCCTCCAGCAGCGGGTGCTCGGTGAGCGGATCTCCGGGCGCGGGCACCTGCGGGTCGGCCGTGCTCATGCGCCTCCCTTCGGCGCCGGGTTCTTCAGGCGCACCAGGTGCACCGTGCGCGGCCGGGTGCCCAGGGTGTTGAGCAGCTTGTAGTGCCTGGGGTCCTCGTGCTTCCGGCGCACCTCGGACTCCGGCACGCGCAGGTCCCCGAAGGTGATGGCCTCCGTGGGACAGGCCTGCTGGCAGGCGGTGCGGACCTCGCCTTCACGCACGTCCCGGTGCGCCGAGCGCGCGACGGTCCTCGCCCGTTCGATGCGCTGCACGCAGTACGTGCACTTCTCCATCACCCCGCGCGAGCGCACCGTCACGTCCGGGTTCTGGCGCAGGCGCGTAAGGGGCTCGCGCTGCTGGTACTCCAGGTAGTTGAAGCGGCGGACCTTGTAGGGACAGTTGTTGGAGCAGTACCGCGTGCCGATGCAGCGGTTGTAGACCATCTGGTTGAGGCCCTCGTCCGAGTGGACGGTGGCGTTCACCGGGCACACGTATTCGCAGGGCGCGGCCTCGCAGTGCACGCATGCCACGGGCTGGGTGATGAAGCCCGGGTCGTCCGGGTCGCCCAGGAAGTACCGGTCGATGCGCAGCCAGTGCATCTCCCGGCTCTTGAGCACGCCCTCGCGCCCCACCACCGGCACGTTGTTCTCCGCCTGGCAGGCCACCATGCACGCGCTGCACCCCGTGCACCGGTGCAGGTCGATGGCCATGGCCCACTGGTGGCGGTTGCTCTTCAGGAGCGCGTTGGGCGGGTAGAGCCGCTCGCCGTCCTCCTGGAGGGAGTGGAGCGCCTGGGGCTTCGCGCGGAAGGACGCCTGCGGGAGCTGGAGCGCCAGCTGGCGGCCCTCCATGCTCCAGTGCTCCTGCGTGAGCGCCAGTGCGTGATGGCGGCCCGTGCGGGTGATGCTCACGGTGGTGCCGCCCCACGGCCAGTCCTGGAGCCGCAGCGCATTCGCGTTGACGCCCACGCCCTGGCCTACGGGCCCGACGCGCTCGCGGCCATGGCCCAGCGCCAACGTCACCGTGTCGTCCGGCTGACCGGGGAGCACCAGCACGGGCACCTCCACCGCCCGACCCAGCAGCTCGATGCGCGCGACGTCCCCCTTCTCCAGCGACAGGGCCCGCGCGGTGGCTGGGGAGAGCAGCGCCGCGTTGTCCCAGGTGAGCTTCGTCACCGGGTCGGGCAGCTCCTGGAGCCACGCGTTGCCCGCGAAGCGGCCGTCATACAGCCGTGAGTCCAGCACCAGGGACAGCTCCAGGCCCTCGGGTGCTTCCCGCAGGTGGCTCGCGCGGGCATCCGCGCGGAGGTCCGGCGCATCGCCGATGGCCCGGGGAGGCCCCAACCTCGCGACCTCCCGCGCGTCGCGCATCACCTCGGCTTCATTCAGCACGACTCGCGCGGGTGAGGCCTGGGTGCCGGAGATGACGCCGTCCGCGAGCCACGTCTCCCAGCGCGCCTCGAAGTCTGGCGGTGAGCCCGTGCGTTCCCGCCACAGGGACTTGAGCAGGTCGTAAGGGCTCCGCGACTCCACGCCCGCGAAGACAGACAGGAGCTCCACCTCGGAGACCGCTCCAGGGAACAGGGGCGCGATGAGGGGTTGCAGCACGGACGCGGTGCCGTCGGGTGCGCGGCCGTCGCGCCAGGACTCGAAGGGGTGCGTCGCGGGGACGAAGGTGGGGCAGAGCGCCGCCGTCTCGTCCTCGTGGAGGCCGTGGTACAGGCGGAAGGGGACACGTTCCAGATGGCGCGCGAAGTCCGGTTCCACCATCGCGGTCCAGGCCGGGTTCCACGCAGTGATGATCAGCGTGTCCACCCGCCCATTGAACATCTCCCCCATGAGCGAGCTCAGCGCTTCCGGATCCCCATCCGGGAGCGCCACGGGCTCGATCAGCCGGGGCGTGTTGCCCAGCGCCTCGTCCATCGCGAACGCCAGCTCATGCACCAGCGGCGGCTGGCGCGGGCCCACCGTCACCCGGCCCTGCCCCCGATGCGCGACCAGGTCCCGCGCCGCGCCACGCACCCAGGCGCGTTGTGCATCCGTGAGCGCGGTCGGTGGTACGCGCAGGCTCGCGAGCCCCGAGGCCAACGCGCTCCCGCCCAATCCCGTCCCCACCGCCTCCGCCAGCGCGAGCATCAACGCGACCCCCTGCGACGGCCGCATGCGCAGCCGCTCGTCGGCGAAGCCGCCCGTGACGGTCAGCGTGCTCTCCGCGACCCACAGCCGGTTCATCGCCTCCGGCTTGCGTGCGTTCACGAAGTCCCGCGCCGCGCGCAGGTGCCCGGGTTGCGTGGTCGCGAGGAAGTCGTCGTCCACAGCGACCACCACCGCGCGCCCCACGTCGTGCACCACGTCCAGCACCCTGCCGTACGCCAACCGCGTGCCTTCGCGGCGTCCGTCCTCCAGGGCCGCGCCACAGGGGATGATCCGCGCGGACGGGAAGCGCTGCTGGATGCGCGCGTACAGCGCCTGCACCAGCGGACTGCTCGTGGGCTCCACCAGGAAGCGCAGCCCCGCGCCCTGGTCGTCGCGCTCGGCCTGCTTCCGCAGCGCGTCCCTCACGGTGCTCCACGCGGCCTCCACGCCTTGCAGCCGCGCGGTCTTCGCTCTCGCGGGGTCATAGAGCCCCAGCAGCGCCGCCTGTTCGAAGACGCCCGCCGCGCCCAGACTCGCCGGATGCAGCGGGTTGCCCTCCACCTTCGTGGGCCGCCCCTCGTGGCTCTCCACCACCAGCCCCACCGTGCGCCCGTTCCACTCCAGCCCCGTGGCGAAGTGCAGAGGCACCCCGGGCGTCAGTCCCTCCGGCGGCGTCGAGTACGGGAGGATCTTCTCCGGCGGCTGACGGAAGCACCCGCTGAAGCCCGCGGCCGCCAGTGACGCCGTCGCGAGTTGGAGGAAGGTGCGCCGCGCCACGCCCTCGGGCGGCAGCATCGCGCCGGGGGGATGCTCGCGAGACAGGGCTTCGCGTCCGGGCCCTCCCGCGTGCCACTCCTCCAGGCTCCGCCACGCGCGCACCGGCTCCGTCCCGTCAGCGCCGGGCGCGTCGCGGTCATCCGTCCGTGCGGGGTCGGTCAGAAGTGGCATGTGTTGCAATCCGTGCGAGGGGACACACCGAGCGCGGCCTGCACCGCGCGGCCCGTCTCCCTCGGGTCTCCGGGTGGATGCCACGTGAGGTTCGCGACCTCGGACACGGGGCGCAGCCATGGCGTCGGGTCGCGGTGACAGTCGAGGCACCAGCCCATGGTGAGCGGCGCCACCTGCTGCACCGCTGGCATGGTGTCCACGCGTCCGTGGCAGGTGACGCAGCCCACGCCCTTGTTCACGTGGATCTGATGGCTGAACCAGACGTAGTCCGGCAGCGCGTGCACCCGGTTCCACGGAAGCGCCGTGCCGTCGAAGCCGCTGGCGCGCACCGGCTCCAGCCGGGCACTCCCGTTCCACACCTGCGCATGGCACCCCAGGCAGCGCTGCGTGGGCGGCACTCCCGCCACCGGCGAGCGCCACGCGCCCTCATGGCAGTAGCCGCACGGGATGCCCTCGTCGCCCACGTGGTGGCGGTGGTCGAACGGGAGCGGCTGCTCGCGAGGCGTGAACGAGCCCCGACCCAGCGGGTTGCGCGCGAGGAGCAGCAGGCCCGCCAGAGCCACCGCGGGCACACCCAGGGCCAGGGCGATGACCGCCCGCAGCACCGAGTCGGTCCCCGGGCGGAACAGCGGAGCCATGGCCTTCCCCCCAGCGTGAAGCCTCCGCGGGCCTGATCGCCAGAGGCGGACGCGACTGTGGGCGTGGCCTTACGGCGACCACCAGCCTCCGGTTCACGTCCCGTCGCGTTTCACACGGCCAGGACGCACGACGTCCGCCAGCCCACAGGGATGTCGCCCACCCGTGCAGTCCGTGAACGCGCGATGCACGACGTCAGCACGCGCTGGCATCCACGACGGAGCCACGCGCGCGCGGCACAATCACCCGCGCGCCCCTTCGCTCAGCGCCTTGTCGCGAAGCCCGGGGCCCCGCGCATCAGGACGGCAGCGTGCGCCCGCGCATGGACACGGAGGCCGTCATCACCGACGCCGCGCCCACGTACACGTCCACCGGCGACAGCGGCCCCGAGCCCGGCAGCGCCGCCAGCTCGCGCACCACCGACTCCGGCCCGTTGCCCTCCACGCCGCGCCCCATGCAGTCGCGCAGCGCCGCCTGGAGCCCCGCGGCGGTGTCCGCCCCGCGCGCCTCCAGCAGCATCCCGCGCAGCACGTCCCGCAGCGCGGGCGACACTCCCCCCAGCGCCGCGTCCACCCCGGCCGCGTCCTCCGGAACCACCGTGTTCCCGGAGACCAGCTCCAACAACACCCGCCCCAGCGCGCGCAGGTCCTCCCGCGCCTCCACCGGCGAGTCCACCGCGTCCTCGCACACGGGCAGCTCCACCACGTCCGGCCGCGACGGCGACGTGAACCGGCGCAGCAGCGGACGCGCGGGCCTGAGCCCGAAGTCCGTCAGCGTCACCTCGCCCCGAGGCCCCACGCGGATGCGGTGCGCATGCACGTCTCCGTGCACCACGCGCGCGTCATGCGCGGCCTGCAGCGCTCCCGCCACCTCCGCGCCCACGTGACACACGAACGCTTCCGACGGCCGCCCGCACCGCCCCAGCACCCGCCTGCGCGCCGTGGCCAGCGAACAGCCCGGGACGTAGTCCGACACCACCGTCAGCGTGTCGCGCACGTCCACCTGGAAGCCGTGGAGCCTCGCGATGCCCGGATGCCTCAGCGGCACCGCCCGCGTCAGCGCCTCCTCCAGCGGGCGCCGCGTCTCCGGCGCCAGGCCCGACGCCAGGAGGAACGTCTTCACCACCAGCGGGCGCGCGTCCGCCGCGTCCTGCTCCAGCGGCCACACCAGGGACACCCACTCGCCCAACGGGCCTCTCCCCAGCGGATGCAGGGGGGCGAACGCGGGCAGCCGGGATGCGAACGGAAGCACGGACATGGCACCCTCCAACCCAACACATCCAACCCGTGACGTCAATGCACGGGTTCCTACGTCACGGGTCCTGCCTTCCCCGACACCCGGGCACGAAGCCCAGGGTGCCGGGGAAGGCCCGAGGCTAGAAGTAGCCGCCGACCGTGGTGGTGATGCCCAGCGTCACGTCGTTGCCGGCGAAGTAGCCCTGCTCCGAGCCCAGGCTGCCCACGTCCTGGCTGATGACCGCGCGCACCTGCGGACCCGCGCCGATGAAGAAGTGCGGCGTGAGGTGGAACAGCACGGGGGCGTTGAAATCCAGGACGAAGTTCACGTCGCTGGCGCCCGGCACGTGGGCGAACTGCACGCCGAAGCCCGCCTTGGGCCACAGCGACACGCGCTCGCCCAGCGGCAGGTGGTAGCCCACGCGGCCCAGCACGCCCAGGCCCACGACGGTGCTGTCACCGAAGCCGAAGGCCACCAGCGCGGACGCGCCCACCGACAGGTTCTGCTGGAGGAAGTAGTCCGCGGACGGCTCCAGGCGGATCAGGAACACTTCCGAGGCGGTGTTGTAGCCCAGGAAGCCGTTGAGGTCCTGGCTGATGACCATCTGGCCTGCCTGGCCGAACGACGACGACCGGCCCGGGTCCGCGTTCAGGTCCGGCTGCTCCGCCGCCACCGCCTGCGCCGACACCGCGAGGCCCGCCACCAGCGCCAGGCCCGTCCAATTGTTGCTTCCACGCATCGATGTTTCTCCCCTCGTTGGCGCCCGGCCGACCCTACCCGGAGCGCTTGCGGGGCCCCTTCTAGCCAAAGAGCGCCGTAACGCGAGGATGTTTTCCGACCCACCCAACACTTCGTTGACACCCCACCATCAGCGCCGCGAACGGAAAAATCCTGATCGCGGCCTCCTCGGCGCCGGTGTCGTCGGGTGGCGCCGTCGCTTCAGCGCGCCGCGCGCAGCAGGCCGCGCGCGCCCAGCACCGCGCCGCCCACCACACCGCCCGTGAGCGCGGCCAGTCCCAGCGTCGCGGTGAAGCGCTTCCACGCGGGCGTCGGCGGCACGCTGCCCCGGGGGCCCACGCCTTCCTCCACGGGGATGAAGAGGTTGCCCTCGGGCCTGTCCAGCGGCATGTCCGTCGTCTGCATCTGGACGCCGAAGCGGGAGAGCACCGCCTTGCCCACGGACGGCGCCAGGCCGTTGAGCCACAGCATCAGCCGCCCCTGGAGGAACGCCGGCACCGACGTGCGGCCCGGCCGCTTCGCCAGCCGCACCACCGCGCGGGCCACCAGGTCCACGTCGTACGTGGGCGGCACCGGCACGGGCCTCCACCCCAGCATCGTGGGCGCGTGGTCGAACATGGGCGTGGACACGGACGGCACCATCACGTTGGACACGTGGATGCCCGTGCCGGCCAGCTCCAGCTCCAGGGACTGCGCCCACCCCAGCGTCGCGTGCTTCGCGGAGGCGTACGCGGACAACAGCGGCGCGGACCCCGCGGCCAGCATGGACTGCACGTTGAGCAGGTGGCCATGGCCCTGCCTGCGGAAGTGCGGCAGCACCGCGCGCGCGAAGCGGAAGTAGCCGAAGCACGCCACGTCGAACACGCGCGTGATGTGCTCCCAGGGCAGCTGGTCGAAGTAGCCGTAGGACTGCACCGCCGCCGCGTTCACCAGGAGGTCCACGCGGCCGTAGTGCGCCACGCACTCGCGCACCACGCGCTCCACGTCCTCGGCCACCGTGACGTCGCCGTCACTCACCAGGCACTCGCCGCCGCGCTGGAGCACCTCCACTCGCAGCCGCTCCAGGGCCGCCTGGCGCCGAGCGGTGACACACAGCCGCACGCCGGCCTCCGCCAGCCGCAGCGCGGACTGCCAGCCCACGCCGCTCGACGCGCCCGTGACGATGGCCACCTGTCCCCTCAAGTCCTCGTGACGCGCCATGCGCTTTCGCCCCTCCTCGCCCTGAGGTGGGCCTTCCGCCCGGGCTTCGCACGAGGCAAGCCCCCGGAATCCTGCGTACGGCGCCCGCTCGCCTGTCCGTCGCCCAGGCGGGAGGGCAGGCCGGAGAGCAGGCGGCGCGCGCCTTACGACCAGCTGACGTCGTAGATGGCGTCCACCAGCGACTGGGCCTGCCCGCGCACCTGCACGTCCTGCACGCCCGCCACTTCCAGCGCGGACTGGATGATGCCCTCGTTGTAGGGCACCGGCATCAGCGAGCGCTTCATGATGACCCGGCCCGCCTTGGGGCCCAGCCACTCCACGGAGCGCTCGCCGAAGTTCAGCGCCGTGCGGTAGCCGGAGTGCATCAGCTCCAGGAGCCGCCTCGGGTCGCCCCCCGTCTGCTGCACGAAGTCGCGCGCGAACATGGAGTTGAGGAAGTCCACCATCGCCTGCGTGCCAATCTGCCGCTGCGCCGCCGCATGGCCGCCGACGAGCGGCGAGAGCTGCTCCGCCGCCACATAGGACAGCCGCAGGAAGCGCGGGAACGGATAGGTCTGCATGGGCATGAAGTCCGCGGTCTCACCCACCAGCTCCAGACAGCGCTTCACCGCGTCCGCTCCGCCCAGAAAGCGCACCGCGTCCAGCACGCCCAGGAAGAACAGGCCCCGGCTCGTATCCTCCGGTGTCGTCGCGGCCAGGCGGGCTTCCAGATCACGAGCGACGTCCTCGGGTAGATTCAGCATGCCAGCCGGCATCTGCGCCGTCCTTTGAGTGAGGGGGGAATGGACCAGGCGGGGACCTGACGGGGCGCGAGGATTCCACAGGTCCCCTCCCATCGCGAGTCCTCGATGCGCACGCGCTGCGCCATGCGACACATGTTTCACGACGTGTGAGGTCCTTCCGAGCCTTCCCCGGATGACGGAAGGAAGTGACGCACCACCTCCATCAGGGACCCCACCGCCACCGGCTTGCGCAGGTAGGCCACCGCGCCCGGTGGATGGAAGGGGCTGCCGGACAGCACGATGATGGGCACGCCTTCCAACATGCGCTCCCGTGACAGCCGCGCGAGGAAGGCCTGTCCGTCCATCACCGGCATCATCAGGTCCAGCAGCACCAGTCCCGGACGGGGATGGGACTTCAGCCAGTTCAAGGCATCCGCGCCGTGGACGCACTGTGCGACGCGATAGCCCTCCATCTCCAACAGCGTCGCGACCGCTTCCCGGAGGTCTTCCTCGTCCTCGATCAACAGGATGAGAGGGGCACTGTCCGTCATGCAGGTTCTCCACTCGCTCTCCGCGACGTGTCCGGCCGACACGTGGCTGTGGGTCTTCCTGCTCCGCCGAAAAGGCCATGAGGCTCACGGGGGAGGGAGGAGCAGGACGAGGCGTTGGCACCGTGGAGAAATAACGACTCGAACCCCCCACCCTGATTTCGGGCGCCGCGCATTTCCGTGCCTGCCCGCCTGCTTTCTCGCGTCCGCTGCCGGACGTGGGCACTGGACCCACGGCACTGGTCCGCCCCGCGGCGCGTCTCCATCTTGAGAACTGGATTGCACGTGCGCGTCCAGGGGAGGAGCGGCCTTGAAGTTCCGCGACCTGATGAAGGGTTGGCCCGTGCTGCGGCAGTTCGCGCGGGGAGACAGCCGGGCCCTGGGCGATACGGCGATGTCGGCGCGAAGCCGCTCGCTGGCGCCGCGCACGAAGACCGCTGATGCGGTCGTGAAGTCCATCTGTCCGTACTGCGCGGTGGGCTGCGGGCAGGAGGTGCACGTGCGTGACGGGCGCATCCTCGACATCGAGGGTGACCCGCATTCCCCCATCTCGCGCGGACGGCTGTGTCCCAAGGGCGCCGCGACCTTCCAGCTGGTCACGGGAACGCAACGCGTGCAGCAGGTCCTCTACCGCCGCCCTGGCGGTACGGAGTGGGAGCCCATTCCGCTGGAAGAGGCGATGACCCAGGTGGCCGAGCGCGTGAAGCGCACGCGCGACGCGACGTTCGAGGTGACGGACGCGCAGGGCCGGTGGGTGAACCGGACGCTGGGGCTGGCGCACCTGGGTGGGGCGACGCTGGACAACGAGGAGAACTACCTCCTCAAGAAGCTCTTCAGCGCGCTGGGCGTCGTGCAGGTGGAGAACCAGGCTCGAATATGACACGCGTCCACGGTGCCCGGTCTGGGCATCACGTTCGGCCGCGGTGGAGCCACGACGTTCCAGCAGGACCTGCAGCACTCGGACTGCATCCTCATCCAGGGGTCCAACATGGCCGAGTGCCATCCGGTGGGCTTCCAGTGGGTGATGGAGGCGAAGGCCCGGGGCGCGAAGGTCATCCACGTGGACCCGCGCTACACGCGCACCAGCGCGGTGGCGGACGTGTACGCGCCCATCCGCGTGGGCACGGACATCGCGTTCCTGGGCGGGCTCATCCACTACGTGCTGGAGCACGAGCGGTACTTCCGTGACTACGTGGTGCAGTACACCAACGCGGCCACGCTCATCCGCGAGGGCTTCCAGGACACGGAGGACCTGGAGGGGCTCTTCAGCGGCTACCAGCCGAAGGACAACCGCTACGACATCCACACCTGGCAGTACCAGGGCGCGGCGGGCGCCATCCCCGCGGCGGGCCACAAGGAGCTGACGGACGAGCCGGGCGCGGGCGGCGGCGGGCACGACCACCGCGTGGACGTGCACGACGAGCACCGCGACGAGACGCTCCAGCATCCCCGGTGCGTGTTCCAGCTCTTGAAGCGCCACTTCTCCCGCTACACGCCGAAGGTGGTGTCGCAGGTGTGCGGCGTGGACGAGGCGCTGTTCCTCCAGGTGGCCCAAACGCTGTGTGACAACTCCAACCCGGAGCGCACCAGCGCGTTCTGCTACGCGGTGGGGTGGACGCAGCACTCGGTGGGCGTGCAGTACATCCGCACGGCGGCCATCCTCCAGCTCTTGCTGGGCAACATCGGCCGGCCCGGCGGCGGCATCCTCGCGCTGCGCGGGCACGCGTCCATCCAGGGCTCCACGGACATCCCCACGCTCTACAACCTGCTGCCGGGCTACCTGCCCATGCCGCACGCGCATGCCACGACGGAGGGGCTGGAGCACTACATCCGGAACAACAAGTCCGGCAGCGGCTGGTGGTCGGAGTTCCCCAAGTACGCGGTGTCGCTGCTCAAGGCGTGGTTCGGGGACAAGGCCACGAAGGACAACGACTACCTGTTCCACCACCTGCCCCGGCTGACGGGCAATCACTCGCACATGCAGACGGTGGCGGACATGGCGGACGGGAAGCTCCAGGGCTACTTCGTCATGGGGGAGAACCCCGCCGTGGGCAGCATGAACGGGGCGCTCCAGCGCAAGGGCCTGCGCCAGCTGGACTGGCTGGTGGTGCGCGACTTCACGCTCATCGAGACGGCGGAGTTCTGGCGCACGGCGCCGGAGGTCCAGTCCGGGCAGGTGCGGCCAGAGGACATCCAGACCGAGGTGTTCTTCTTCCCGGCCGCCGCGCACACGGAGAAGGACGGCACGTTCACCAACACGCAGCGGCTGCTGCAATGGCATCACAAGGCGGTGGAGCCGGCGGGGGACACGCGCAGCGAGCTGCACTTCACCTATCATCTGGGGCGCAAGCTGCGGGAACTCTACGCGGACTCCACGGACCCGAAGGACGCGCCGCTCCTGGATTTGACGTGGGACTACCCCACGCACGGGCCGTACGCGGAGCCCTCCGCGGAGGCGGTGCTGAAGGAGATCAACGGCTACACGGTGGCGGATGGGAAGCCGGTGGACGGCTTCACGGCGCTGAAGGACGACGGCTCCACGGTGTGCGGCTGCTGGATCTACTCGGGCTGCTTCAAGGACGGCGTGAACCAGACGGCGCGGCGCAAGCCGGGGCAGGAGCAGACGTGGGTGGCGCCGGAGTGGGGCTGGGCGTGGCCCGCCAACCGGCGCATCCTCTACAACCGCGCGTCAGCGGACGCGAACGGCAAGCCCTGGAGCGAGCGCAAGCGCTACGTGTGGTGGGACGCGGGCGAGAAGAAGTGGACCGGCGAGGACGTGCCGGACTTCATCGCGGACCGGCCGCCGGAGTACCGGCCGCCCGAGGGCGCGACGGGGCTGGCGACCATCGCCGGCAATGATCCGTTCCTCCTGCAGGCGGACGGCAAGGGCTGGCTCTTCGCGCCCAGCGGGATGATGGACGGGCCGCTGCCCACGCACTACGAGCCCATGGAGTCGGTGGTGCCCAACCCGCTCTACGCGCAGCAGTGCAGCCCCACGCGCGAGGAGTGGAAGCGCAAGGACAACCCCTATCACCGGGCCTGGGGCGACCCGCGCTATCCGTACCTGGTCACGACCTACCGGCTCACCGAGCACCACACCGCGGGCGGAATGTCGCGCTGGCTGTCCTGGCTGAGCGAGCTGCAGCCGGAGATGTTCTGCGAGATCTCCCCGGAGCTGGCGCGCGAGAAGGGGCTGAACAACGGGGACTGGTGCACCATCGCCACGGCGCGAGGGGATCTGGAGTGCCGGGCGCTCGTCACGGAGCGCATCCGCCCGCTGAAGGTGAAGGGAAGGCGGGTGCACCAGATTGGCCTGCCGTACCACTGGGGCGTCACGGGACGCGTGCGCGGCGAGGGGGCCAACGAGCTGACGGCGTTCGTGGCGGATCAGAACGTGGACATCCAGGAGTCGAAGGCGTTCACGGCGGACCTGCGGGTGGGGCGGATGCGCTCGGGGGAGCGGGCCGCGGCGGGAGCGGCGCCGCCCGCGCTGACGGTGCCGGAGGTGCCGCGCGACGTGACGCCCCACACGGACCACACGGAAGCGCAGGAACCCGAGGGGAAGGGATAGGCGCATGGGGAGCCGCAAGGGGTTCTTCACGGACACGACGCTCTGCATCGGCTGCAAGGCGTGCGAGGTCGCGTGCAAGCAGTGGAACCAGCTTCCGGACGACGGCTTCCACTTCACGGGGATGTCCTACGACCAGACGGAACACCTGGGCGCATCGACGTGGCGGCATGTGGCGTTCGTGGAGCGGCCGGTGCCGTTGCAGGGGCAGACGTCGGGCGCGGGGGACTTCTCGTGGCTGATGATGTCGGACGTGTGCAAGCACTGCCAGCGCGCGGGGTGCCTGGAGGCGTGTCCCACGGGCGCCATCGTGCGCACGGAGTTCGACACGGTCTATGTGCAGCCGGACGTGTGCAACGGCTGCGGCTACTGCGTGTCGGCGTGTCCGTTCGGAGTGATTGACCGGCGCGAGGACGACGGGCGCGCGTGGAAGTGCACGCTCTGTTACGACCGAATCGGCGACGACCAGACGCCCGCGTGCGCGAAGGCGTGTCCCACGGCGTCCATCCAGTACGGCGACCTGGATGAGCTGCACGCGCGAGCGGAGTCGCGGGTGCGCGACCTGCATCAACGGGGCATGACGGACGCGTACCTGTACGGGAAGGACGCGGAGAACCAGCCGGGCACGGGTGGGCTCAACGCGTTCTTCCTGCTGCTGGACAAGCCGGAGGTCTACAACCTGCCGCCCGACCCGGTGGTGCCGACGAAGAAGGCACTGCGGTCGTGGGCCTCGGTGGCGATGGGCGCGGTGGGCATGGTGGCGGTGGCGCTGGGCGCGGTGGCGTTCGGCCGGGAGGGGCGCGGATGAGCGACGACACGCTGTTGGATCGGCTCCAGCGCAAGGCGGACGGGCGGAACATCGACCCGCGCGCGGGCATCCTGGAGGGCGAGGGTTCCCAGCAGAAGGTGAAGGACCCGGAGCCCGCGCGGAGGGGGATGGACGTGCTGCCCACGGTGCCGTCGCGGTCCGGGCCGGACAGCGCGGAGGCGCCGAGCTACTACGGAATGCCGGTGTTGAAGGAGCCGCTGTGGATCTGGACGGTCCCGGCGTACTTCTACGTGGGCGGAGTGGCGGGCGCGGCGAGCGTGCTCGGCGTGACGCTGGAGTATCTGGGGGGACGTCGGCTGGAGCGGCTGGCGGGGCGCTGTCACGCGCTGGCTACGGCGGGGGACATCGTGAGCGCGGGGCTGTTGATCCACGACCTGGGCCGACCGTCGCGCTTCCTGAACATGCTGCGCGTGTTCCGGCCCACGTCCCCCATGAGCGTAGGGTCGTGGGTGCTGGCCGGTTCGGGCGCGGTGAATACGGCGGCGTTCGTGCTGCGACGGATGCCCGGGATGCTGGGCGGAGTGGGACGCGCGGCGGGCGTGATGGGCGCGGTGTTGGGGTTGCCGCTCGCGGGCTACACGGCGGTGCTGGTGAGCAACACGGCGGTGCCCCTGTGGCAGCAAGTGGGGCGCACGCTGCCGCTGTTCTTCATGAGCTCCGCGACGGCGAGCGCGGGGAGCCTGTTGTCGCTGTTCCCGCACACGGACGCGGAGGAGCGAGTGCTGCGCCGCTTCCGCATCGCGGGAAAGGTGGCGGAGCTGTTCACGCGCGAGGCGGTGGAGCTGGAAGCGCGGCAGGTGGTGGAGGTGGGCAAGCCGCTGCGCACGGGAGCGTCAGGAGCGCTGTGGATGCTGTCCCGGACGTGCTCCATGGCCGGACTGGTGATGGACGTGCTGCCGGGACGAGCGAGGTGGAAGCAGGTGACCGCGGATGTGCTGTCCACGGTGGGAGCAGTGGCCGCGCGATATGCCGTCATCCAGGCGGGCAAGACCTCCGCGAGGAATCCGCAGGCCACGTTCCAGGGACAGCGCCAGGGACTGGGTGCCGCACAGGTGGAAGGGAACACGGAGGCATCGGACGGAAAGCCCCTGAGCTTCCCGTTGCCCGTGCTGGGCCAGGGCTCGGCACCACGGGCGGGCCTGCCCTACGCGCGGTTCATGGCAACGTGACGCCATAGCGAACCAGGTCCTCCGGCGTGTTCACGTTCGCCAGGGCACGCAGCTCCGGATCCACCGCGCGCAATGCTTCCACGGACAAGGTCCGCGTTCGGAACCGCATCAGCAGCTGCCGCAGAGACGGATCCTCCACCAACGCTTCACCCCAGCGTGACACCAGCTCCGTACGATAGGCCGCGAACAACGGCTCCCACCGTCCGTCCCGCTCGATGCACACCGCGTCCACGTCCCCACTCCGCGCGTCCAGCACCACTCGCGCCGCGGCCTCCGTCACGAACGGCATGTCGCATGCCACCGCGAACACCCACGGCGTGCGGGCTGCCCCCAGGGCCGCATGGACCCCTCCCGGCGCTCCCTTGCCCTTCACGGCGTCCGCCACCGTGCGGATCCCGAAGCGCTCGTACGGCTGCGAAACATTCGCCACCAACAGCGTGTCCTCGAAATGCGACCCGAACGCCCGCAGCCGTTCCAAGGTTGTGAGCCCTTCCACGCTCAGCAGCCCCTTGGCCACGCCTCCCAACCGGGTCCCCTGCCCCCCTGCCAGGATGGCCAGCGTCACGTCGGGAAAGGTCGCGGATCCGTCCATGTCCGCCGACCCTACACACCTCTCATCCACCCAGAAAACGCTTCATCTCGCGGATTTCGCCAAGCCCCAGAGGGAGGGAGCAACCGCTCATCCCATGCCCCCCGTGGACAAGGCACGCGCACCCCGTCGTAGAGTCCTGCTCCCCCTCCCTGACGCATGCCGCTGACTCCCCTCCCCGCCGCGCGACTGGCCGCGCTCGATGCCATCGTGCCCGCGGCTCCCGCTCGACTTCCCTTGATGGAAGCCCATGGCCGGTTCCTCGCCGCTGGCATCGTCGCGTCACGCGCGCTGCCTGGCTGCGACAACTCCGCCATGGACGGGTGGGCCGTGCGCGCCGAGGAGACCCGGGGCGCCAACCGCGACCGCCCCGCGCGCCTGCGCATCGTCGACACCGTCTACGCCGGCCACCTCCCGCGCCGCGCCCTCCAGCCCGGCGAGGCCGCGCGCGTCTTCACCGGCGCCCCCCTCTCCCCCGGCGCCGACGCCGTCGTCCGCCAGGAGGCCGCGCGCCCCACTGACGACGGCACCCACGTGGACCTCTTCGTCTCCGTCGACCCCGGCCATGACCTGCGCCGCGCTGGCGAAGAGGTGATGCCCGGCACGCCGCTGTTCCCCGCAGGCCAGCGCGTGGACGCCACCGTGCTCGGCGTGCTCGCGTCGCTGGGCGAAGCCACCGCGCTCGTGCGCCCCGCGCCGCGCGTCGCGGTCATCGCCACCGGGGATGAGCTCGTTCCCCCTGGCCAGCCCGCGGCCCCCCACCAGGTCTTCGAGAGCAACCGCCTCCTCGTGGCCGCCCTGGCCCGCGAGGCCGGCGCGGACATCACCCAGCTGGCCCGCTCGCGCGACGACGAGGCGGAGCTGCACGCGCGGCTGGAGCAGCTGGCGCCCCAGGTCGACGTGCTCATCACCACCGGCGGCGCGTCCGTGGGCGACAAGGACTGCGTGAAGCGCGTCCTCACCCGCATGGGCGCGCGCTTCCTCGTGGACGGCGTCGCGCTCAAGCCCGGCAAGCCCGTGGCCGTGGCCCGCCTGGGCTCCACCGCCGTCGTCGTGCTGCCCGGCAACCCCGGCGCCGCCACCGTCGCCTTCGACCAGTTCGCGCGGCCCCTCCTCTTCAAGCACCAGGGCGTCATCGAACAGCGCCGCGTCACCCGCGCCCGCCTCTCCGAACCCCGCCACAAGCAGGCCGGCCTCACCTACCTGGTCACCGTCGCGGCGCTCGAGACGCGCGAGGACGGCGCCGAACCGTGGGCCCGCCTGCGTCCCCAGGGCGCCGGACAGATTCTCCAGAACGTGGCGGCCCGGGGCTGGGCCGTGCTCCCCGCCGGCCGCGCCGACTTCGCCCAGGGCGACTCCGTGGACGTGCAGCACTTCGACTCGCCGGACTTCCACGCCGTGGAGGCCGCGTGAAGCGGGCTCCCGCGCTCGCCCTCATCGGCCACTCCGGCGCCGGCAAGACGACGCTCCTGGAGCGCCTGCTGCCGGAGCTGGCCTCTCGCGGACTGCGCGTCGCGTACGTGAAGCACTCCTCGGATGCGCACCCGATCCACCGCCCGGGCAGCGACACCGCGCGCCTGGACGCCGCGGGCGCGGTCCTCACCGGCTTCGCCACGCCGGACGGCACGCAGCTCACCACCCGGCAGCCCCTGTCCCCGGCGCTCCTCGCGCGCGACCCGGACCGCGTGGACCTGGTGCTCGTGGAGGGCTGGAAGGACGGCCCCCTCCCGAAGCTGGAGGTGTGGCGCGAGGGCCTGGAAGCCCCGCTCGCGTCCTCGCGCCCCGACGTGCTCGCCCTGGTGACGGACGCTCCCGTGCTTCCGTTCACTTCAGACCTGCGTCCGCGCGTGCCGGCCACCGTCTGTGCGGTCGCGGACTTCCTCACCACGTGGCTGCGTGATCAATCCGCGCCGCCGAAGGTCTTCCGCCCGGAACCGCGCGGCGTCACCCACCGCGCCGTGCGCCGCTTCGACGGAGACACACTCCGTGCGGCCGAGGATGACCGCGTGGCCGTGGAGGAGCCCCTGGAGATCCGCGTGAATGGCGACCCCGTCGCCACCACCATGCGGACCCCCGGCCATGATCGCGAGCTCGCGGTGGGCTTCCTCTTCGCCGAGGGCATCCTTAACGATGGGGACGACCTGGGCAGCCTCTTCCACTGCGGCCACCCCGGCGAGGAGGGGTACGGCAACGTGCTGGAGGTCGTCCCCGCCGCCGGTGCCGTGCTCGACCTGGAGCGCGTGGAGGCCACCCGCCGCGGCACCCTCACCACCTCCGCCTGCGGCGTGTGCGGCCGCCGCGACGTGGACGACCTGATGGCCACCTGCGAAAGCGTCGCTCCGGGCCCCGTCCTCTCCGCCCGCACCGTGGCCCTCGCCACCGAACGCCTGCGCGTCATCCAGCACACGTTCGAGCTCACCGGGGGCGTGCACGCCGCCGCCGCGCTGGACGCCCACGGCGAGCTGCTCGCCGCCCACGAGGACGTGGGCCGCCACAACGCCGTGGACAAGGTGGTGGGTGCGCTGGTCCTGGCCGGCGCGGTGCGCTCCCCGCGCCGGTTGCCCACACCGCCCTTCCCCGCCGCACCCACGGTCCTGGCGGTCAGCGGTCGCGCCAGCTTCGAAATCGTCCAGAAGGCCGCCCGCGCCCGCATCCCCGTCGTGGTCAGCGTGTCCGCCGCCAGCTCCCTGGCCATCGACCTGGCCCTGCGTGCTGGCGTGACGCTCGCCGCGTTCTCAAGGAACGGCCGCTGCAACGTCTACACCGCGACAGACCGCCTGGAGCCGCAACCCCAACCCTCGGGATTTCCTCATGACTTCCGCCATGACCCAGCCCGGTGAAGGGGCAGGCATCCGACTGTCAGACCGGCATCGTACATGCAGTCGGCGGCAGCACCGGGTCACATGGGAGCCCAGGTGGGATCCAATGACCCCGCCAGAGTTCACTGTCCACGCAAGGGAACTCACACCCGACGGCTGGGATGGGTGTCCAAGTTTTCACCTGTTGTCATGTCTTGCTTGCTGAGCAGTGGTTGCGCCGCGACGCAGTATTTGGCAGTCTTGCATTTCCTCCTGGTTAAACTTTTCTAGTCTAGACGGTATCCTCTGCAAGAGCCGAACGTGAGCAGAGGGGGGTGGACACGATGAGCAGTGCGACTGCAAGCGCCGAGGTCAAGGCACCCGAGGCGACGGGGGTGACGGCCGCGGCCGAGGTCACCGATCCGCCGCGCCTGGCTCCTGGGTTCGCGGCGAAGCTGAACCTCACCGTGGATGTGGCGCTGCTGGTGGCGGTGCTGCTGGGCTCCGCGTGGATGCGCGGCGGGCTGGCGGTCCCCATGAGCTGGGAGCTGCCCAGCATGGTGGTGACGGCGGTGCTGGTGTGGCTCATCACGGGCACGGCGCTGTGCCTGTATGACTCGCGCTTCGCCGAGCGCAGCAAGCTGGACCACGTGGCGCTGGTGTCCGTCACCACGCTGGCGGTGGTGACCATCCAGGCGGTGCTGGAGCTGGCGATGCCCCTGTCGGCCCACGTGGGCCTGGCGCCGCTGCTCTTCATCTTCTGGCCGGTGGCGCTGCTCTTGCGCCTGGGCGTCTTCCGCCAGGTGGCCTCGCAGGAGGCCCCCACGGAGGAGGTGCTCATCGTGGGCACCGGCGCCATGGGCCGCTACACGGGCGAGGACCTGCTCAAGCGCGGCCGTCACAAGATCCTGGGCTACGTGCGCTTCCCGGAGGACCACGCCTCCGGCGACAGCCTGCCGGCGGACGTGCTGGGGCCCGCGGACGAGCTGGAGCGCCTCTTGCGCACGCTGCCCGTCAGCGAGGTCTACATCGCGGGCAACACGCTCAAGCAGGGCGAGTCCATGCAGGCGGCCATCAAGCTGGCGGAGCGCTTCGGCGTGCCGTTCGCGCTGCCGGCGCACTCGTTCCGCCTGGACCGCGCCCGCCCGGTGGACTCCCGCGCGGTGGCGGACGGCTACCTGCACTTCGCCGCGGTGGCGCCCAAGCCGCACCAGATGGCCATGAAGCGCCTGTTCGACATCGCCGTCTCCGCGGTGGCGCTGTGGGCGCTCCTGCCGCTGTTCGCGGTGGTGGCGGCGGCCATCAAGCTCACCTCGCGCGGCCCCATCTTCTTCAAGCAGCTGCGCACCGGTCAGCACGGCAAGCCGTTCTACATGCTGAAGTTCCGCTCCATGGTGGTGAACGCGGAGGAGCTCAAGGAGCGGCTGGCCGCGCAGAACGAGCAGACCGGCCCCGTCTTCAAGATGAAGAACGACCCGCGCATCACCGGCATCGGTCGGTTCATCCGCAAGTTCTCCATCGACGAGCTGCCCCAGTTCCTCAACGTGCTCCGCGGTGAGATGAGCATCGTGGGTCCGCGCCCGCCGGTGCCCAGCGAGGTGGCGAAGTACGAGACGTGGCAGCGCCGCCGCCTGTCCGTGCGTCCGGGTCTCACCTGCATCTGGCAGGTGTCCGGCCGCAACCAGATCTCCTTCGAGCAGTGGATGTACCTGGACATGCAGTACATCGACCACTGGAGCCTCACCGGCGACCTGCGGCTGCTCCTGCAGACGGTCCCGGTGGTCATCACCGGTCGCGGAGCAAGCTAGCAACCGGCGTGTCATTCCCGGGCCCGGCGTTGACGCGCCGGGCCCGTTCGTTTTTCCATGGGGCGGGCCTTCCTCCCCTTGGGTGCGCAGCAGCCCCGAAGGCCCGCATCATCCATGACCGTGAACAGTCCGACCTCCCCCTCCGCTGAAGCCGACGACGGCGCCCGTGCGAACGAAGTGCGCGGCGCGGTCCGCAGCACCCTGCAGCTCGGTGGCTCGCTGATGGTGACGTACGCCATCGCGCTGGGCATCCGCGCGCTGATGCCGCGCTACCTGGGTCCGGAGGCGTTCGGTTACTTCAACTGGTCGGAGGCGTTCGCCGCCACGTTCTTCGTGGCCACGAACCTGGGCCTGGAGACGTACATCCGCAAAGAGGTCCCCGTCCGCCCGGAGCACGCGAGCGACTTCTTTGGCACCACGATGGTGCTGCGCCTGGCGATGACGCTCATCCTGATGGTGGCGCTGGCGCTGGTGCTCCACCACACCGGCGAGCCCCCGGAGGTGCAGCACCTGGTGCAGTGGTTCGCGGTGGCCCAGTCGCTCATCGTCATCAACGCGTCCATGGCCGCGCTGCTGCACTCCAAGGGCAAGGTCGCGGGCCTGTCCGTCTCCAACGTCATCACCAAGATTGTGTGGGGCGGCGGCCTGGCGCTGATGGCCGCGTTCGGCGTGGGCCTGCAGTGGCTGGCCGTGCCCATGGTGCTGTCGGAGGCCGTGAAGCTCATCATCAGCTGGAAGCTGGCGAAGGAGCACCTGGGGCTGAAGTTCCGCATCGACCTGGGCGCGACGAAGAAGGTGATGAAGGCGTGCCTGCCGTTCTTCCTCACCGCGGCGGCGCTGGCGTGCAACGGCCGCACGGACATGTCGCTTTTGGGCAAGCTCGCTTCGAAGGAAGAGGTGGGCTGGTACGGCGGTGCGTTCAGCATCGCGGGGCTCACGTTCCTCATCTCCCCCATCTTCGGCTGGGTGCTGATGCCCATGATGTCGCGCGCGGCGGCCCGCTCCCCGGAGGAGCTGTCGAACCTGACGCGCCGCTCGCTGGAGGGCGTGCTCGCGTTCACCGTGCCGGTGATGATGGCCATGGTGCTGGGCGCGGACCTGTGGGTGCGCCTGATGTGCGGCCCCGGCTTCGAGCCCGCGGCGCTGCCCCTGCGCGTGTTGTCCCCCATCTTCGTGATGGCCTACGTCACCATGGTCAGCAGCATCTGGCTCACCATGTCCAACAAGGAGTGGTGGGTGACGCTGGCGGCCACCATGGGCGCGGTGGTGAACCCCATCCTCAACCTGATGCTCATCCCGTCGCTGTACGGCCGCATCGGTCCGTCCGGCGGCGCCACCGCCACGGCGCTCTCCATGTTCCTCACGGAGGTCATCGTCACGGTGCTCTTCCTCAGCCGCATGGGGAGGAACTCCTTCGACCGGCGCTCCCTCGTCATGGTGGCCAAGACGGCCGCGGTGTGCGTGGGCTGCGTGGTCCTGGACCGGGTGCTCTCCGGAGCGGGCATGCAGGCGTGGCCCCGGCTGGGGCTGACGGCCACCGCCTACGTGGCGGGCGTGCTGGGCACCGGCGCCGTGCGCCCCGCGGAGCTGCTCCAGGTCGTGCGCATGGCGAAGCAGCGCGGTGGTAATGGTGCGGAAGTGGCCGTGCCGGCCGCCCCCGCCGCGTGAGAAACTCCAGCGCCATGCCTTCCCGCCCGTCCCGATTCCGCGGTCCCGTCTCCCGCGCGCTCGCGTGCGCCGGACTGCTGCTCCTGGCCCCCGCGTGCAGCGGCCTGGGCAAGTACACCTGGGTGAACGACTACCAGGAGAAGCCCACCGAGTCGGACGCGGCGTACCGCATCGTCCCCGGCGACGTGCTCAACGTGAAGGTCTTCGGCCAGGAGGCGCTCACCACGCGCGCCAAGGTGCGCGAGGACGGCCACATCAGCCTCACCTTCCTGGATGACGTGGAGGCCGCGGGCCACACGCCGGCCCTGCTGGCGCAGCAGATCCAGACGCGGCTCAAGGACTTCATCAACCACCCCGTCGTCACGGTGTCGCTGGAGGAAGCGCGCCCCATGTCCGTGACGATGCTGGGGGAGGTGGCCAACGTGGGCGCACACGTGCTGGACCCGGGCGCGACGCTGCTCCAGGCGCTGGGCGCCGCCGGCAGCTTCACCGACTACGCCCACCGCGACCGCATCTTCGTGCTGCGCCGGGACGACCCGCAGGCGGAGCAGCCCACGCGCATCCGCGTGCGCTACGAGGACATCATCCGTGGCGAGGGCCGCGCGGCCGCCTTCCGCCTGCGCCCCGGCGACGTGGTGGTGGTGGAGTAGCCGGATGCTGGACGCGGCCCTCGCGAGCCTGTGGCTGGAGGTGGCCTCCGCCTCCGTGACGTACGGCGCCGCGGCCCGCGTGGACACCCGCGCGCGCTCCATGGACGCCCAGGCCACGGGCCCGGCCGTGTCCCCCGTGGCGGCGGACATGGACATCGTCCCCACGGTGGGCCTGAAGTACGACGACGGCAGCGCGGTGGCGGAGGTGCAGTACGCGCCGCGCATCTCCTTCCGCGAGGCCACCACCCACCCGCGCACCGAGGTGCAGCACGTGGGGCGGCTCTTGGGGGACTGGCGCCCTTCGCGCGGGCTCACGTTGCACGGCACCCAGGAGTTCGTGCTGGGCCAGGTGAACCTCTTCACCAACCTGCCCCTGGGCGGCAGCCTGGATGACGACCCGGCCGTGCCCGGGGACACGCCGGCCACCCCCATCCAGCCGCTGCCGGAGGGCGTGGACACGGTGTTCTTCCTGTCCTCGCTGACGACGCTGGCGGCGGAGACGGTGTGGCTGGGCCCGGGCTGGCGGCTGTCCGGCAGCGCGGGCTTCTCCGCCAGCGGCGGCCTGGACGACACGGCGAAGGAGGCCGTGCCCTTCCAGTACGGCCCTCGCTTGCAGCTGTCCCTGGGGAACTCCCCCGCGCCCCGGCACACCCTCTCCACCACGCTGGCCTACACGGACTCGCGCTTCTCCACCGGCGCGCGCGCCACGGTGACGACGCTCACCGGCGCCTGGACGCACCGGCTGGACCGGCGCACGTCGGTGGAGGCCGGGATGGGCGTGGGCGTGGCGTACTCCGTGCGCGCCACCGAGGAGGACCCCACGGATGACCCGGACGCGCCCGGGGTCACCCCGTCAGCCACCGCGTCAGGTCACCGACGGCTGAGGACCCTTCAGGTCGGGGGCACGCCCCTGGAGGACCCGCCGCAGCGCCTGGAGCTGCTGCCGGATTTGACGCTGGCGGTGTCCCACCGGGTGCCGTCGCGGATGGCGGACTTCAACGGCCGGCTCGCCGCGCGGGTGACGCCCTTCGTGGACCGGCTGACGGGGCTCGTCTACCCGCGGGCCGACCTGACGTTGAACGGCACCTGGGCGCTGAGTCCGCGCTTCCGGTTCTCCGGGACGGGGGGCGGCGCCTTCGCGGTGGGTGGGGCGGTGGGAGACCAGCAGGTGGTGGGCGGTGTGGGCGCGGGTTGGACAGTGAACCGGTGGATGACCCTGGAGGTGGACACCCGCGCGGCCTGGACTCGCTCGCCCGACGTGGAGGCGGCCCGCGCGGTGTGGTCCGCGACGCTGGGACTGACGGTCCAGAAAACGGGTATCCTCTGAGCCTCCCGCCATGGCGAAGCTCATCCTCCTGTCCGTCCTCGTTGCCACCATCGCGCTGCCCGGAGCGGCCGCGCGCGATGCGCATCCGTGGCGGGGGATGAAGAAGGCCATCCTGTGGGTGGCCCTCTTCAACATGGCGTACGCATATGGCGTGCTCGTCCTCGTGCCCAGGTACGGGTTCGGGTGAGGGAAGGAAAGGCGTCAGACGTGATGGAGCTCCAACAGCTCACCGTCCTCCTCGTGGAGGACTCTCCGATGTTCCGCGTCATGCTGCGTGACATGCTCCAGCAGATGGGCGTGAAGAACGTGGTGGAGCAGCCCAACGGCAAGGCCGCCATGGAGTACCTGAAGAGCGGCGAGCTCAAGCCGGACCTGGTGTGCCTGGACCTGACGTTGCCGGACGTGTCCGGCTACGACGTCTGCGAGCACATCCGCCGCACGCCCGCCATCGCGCACGTGCCGGTGCTGATGGTGTCCGCGCGCAACCTGCCGGAGGACAAGGCCTACGCGGAAGAGGCCGGCGCGAACGGCTACCTGGGCAAGCCCTTCACGCCCGAGGAGTTGGAGAAGCGCGTGCGCCAGGTGCTCAAGGCCGCGGCGCCCCGGGGCAGCGCGTGACCACGCCCGCCCCTCGAACGCCGCGCTCCGCCCCGCCCCCGCCGTACGTCCCCGAGCGCGAGGAGACGAACGCGCCGGCGGACCTCATCGACTGGGGCTTCCTGTTCGACGGGCTGGGCTTCGTGCGCAGGGCCATCTTCCGGCACTGGTTCCTGGGGCTGTGCATCGTCGCGGTGATGGCGGGGCTGGGTTCCGCGGCGGCGAAGCTGATGCCGCGCAAGTATCACGTCGAGACGCGGATGCTGACGTACCGCAACCTCATCATCTCCTCGCTGGTGAACCCGGGCCGGTCCATCCCGGTGGAGGCGGATCAGCCCACGCGCGCCGCGTGGGAGATGGTGCTCAGCCGCGGCAACCTCAAGTCCGTGGTGAAGAACGCGAAGCTCATCGAGTACTGGGACCACATGCGCTCGCCCATCAGCCGCATGAAGGAGCAGTACCTGAAGAAGGCTCCGCCTCCCATGACGGACGAGGAGAAGGAGGAGGCGCTCATCGCGATGCTGGAGACCAGCCTCATCGTGATGGCGGAGGGCGGCAGCGGCACGGTCACCATCGGGGTGGACTGGAGCGACCCGCAGATGGCCTTCAACATCGTGGAGGCCGCGGCGCAGAACTTCCTGGACATGCGCCATGAGTCGGAGATGGGCGCCATCTCCGAGTCCGTGAACATCCTCCAGGGCCAGGTGGCCAACGAGGCCGCCAACATCAAGCAGGCCATCGCGGACCTGGAGCGCGCGGTGCGGGCCGCGGATGCGCGCCGCAAGAAGAAGGAAGCGGACCCCAAGCAGGCCAGCGCGCGGCAGGCGCTGCTCCAGACGGACCACGCGCTCGCGCAGCTGAAGTTCCTGGTGCAGGCCAAGCGCCGCGCCATCCGCGACGTGGAGGAGTTCCGCGGCCGCCGGCTCACGGAGCTGCGCGCGCAGCTGGCCGAGCAGCGCGTCGTGTTCTCTCCGCAGCACCCGGTGATTGTCGATTTGGAGCAGCGCGTGGCGACGATGCAGGCGGACTCGCCGCAGCTGACGTCCCTGCGCTCCGAGGAGCAGTCGCTCATCCAGGAGTACCTGCGCATGGGCGGCACGGACGTGGACTCCACGACCGAGGGCACGAGCCTGGCGGCGGGCTTCGGTGCGCCCATGGCGGGCGCGATGCTGGGCACGCCGGATGATCCGGAGGTGGCGGTGGCCACGGACCGGATGCGCATGGTGGTGATGCGGCACCAGGAGAAGCTGCGCCGGTTGGACCAGGCGCAGACGGAGCTGGAGATTTCGAAGGTCTCCATGAAGCACCGCTACAGCGTGCTGCTGCCGGCGCTCTTCCCGGAGAAGCCGTCCAAGCCGAACCCGAAGCTCATCGCCATCGCGGGCGTGGTGGGCGGGGTGGCGCTGGCGGTGTTCGCGGCGGTGGCGCTGGACATCCTGCGCCGCCGGGTCCTGGAGAAGTGGCAGGTGGAGCGGCTGCTCAAGTTGCCGGTGCTGGCGGAGCTGGAACGGCGCTGAAGGTTCGTGCGCTCGGCCGTCCTGGGATGGCGCGAGCGCGGGGGTGACACTGTCGTGACGGTCTGGACCTGGGTGGACGTGGCGCTGTGCGTGGGACTGCTGCCGGTGGTGGTGGGCTGCGGCTACCTGCTGCTGCTGACGCTGTTGTCGGGGCGCAAGGCGGCGCCGGTGCCGCCGTCGCCGGCGGTGCGGAAGTTCGACGTCATCATCCCCTCGCACAACGAGGAGCTGGGCATTGCCCGGACGGTGGCGAACCTGTCCGCGGTGGACTACCCGGCGCACCTGCGGCGCATCATCGTGGTGGCGGACAACTGCTCGGACGCGACGGCGCAGAAGGCGCGGGAAGCAGGCGCCACGGTGCTGGAGCGTCAGGACGCGGAGAAGCGCGGCAAGGGCTACGCGCTGGCGCACGCCTTCGAGCACAGCCAGCGTGACGGCTTCGCGGACGCGGTGGTGGTGGTGGACGCGGACACGGTGGTGTCCGCGAACCTGCTGCACGCCTTCGCCCGGCGGCTGGAGGACGGCGCGCACGGCGTGCAGGCGCACTACGGCGTGATGAACCCCACGGCGTCGTGGCGCACGCGGCTGATGACCATCGCGCTGGGGATGTTCCACCGCGTGCGCTCCATGGGGCGCGAGCGGATGGGCGTGTCCTGCGGCCTGCGCGGCAACGGCATGTGCTTCACGCACGCGGTGCTGAAGCAGGTGCCGCACGACGCGTTCAGCGTGGTGGAGGACCTGGAGTACGGCATCCGCCTGGCGCGCGCGGGGCACCGCGTGCACTACGCCTGGGAGGCGGAGGTGCTGGGCGAGATGGTGACGGCGGAGAAGCAGAGCCGCTCGCAGCGCCAGCGTTGGGAGGGCGGACGCGCGCAGATGCGCAAGCTGCACGGGTGGCCGCTCTTGAGCGACGCGCTGAAGCAGAAGAGCGGGCTCCTGCTGGACCTGTCCATGGACGTGCTGGTGCCGCCCCTGAGCCAGCTGGTGCTGGCGACGGTGGCGGGCTCGGTGCTGGCGGCCGGCGTGGTGTGGCTGTCCGGCGGCACGGCGGTGGCGGCGTCCGCGCTGGCGTCGTTCGGACTGACCTCGCTGGCGCTCTATGTGCTGCGCGGCTGGTGGGTGTCCGGCGTGGGCGCGCGTGGCCTGCTGGACCTGGCGTGGGCGCCCCTCTACGTGGTGTGGAAGGTGTGGCTGATGGTGCGTGGCCCCGGCGCGGAGAAGCGCGGCGAGTGGGTGCGCACCACGCGCGAGGCGGAGCGGCGGTAGCGCTCAGGCGCGGGGCTTCCGCTTCGGCGGGGGCTTCTGTGCGCCCAGCGACGCCTGGATGGGGCACACGGTTTCCGGAGGGCAGAAGCCTTCGGCCATCAGGGTGGTGATGGCGCGGCGCATGCGGCGCAGGTCGTCGATGCGCGCGTCGATGGCCTGGACCTTCGCCTCGGCGAAGCGGGTCACGTCGCGGGTGGGGGTGCCGCGCCGGTCCGTGAGGGCGAGCACGGCGGACACCTCCTTCAGCGTGAAGCCCAGTTCCTGCGAGCGGCGGATGAAGCGCACGCGGATGGCGGCGTCCGGGCCATAGAGGCGCTGGCCGCTCTCGCTGCGGTCCATGGGCAGCAGCAGCTTGCGGCGCTCGTAGAAGCGCAGCGTGGACAGCTTCACGCCGGATTCACGGGCGAGCGCGCCAATGCGCAAGGGAGCTGCTTCAACGGGCCGTCGCGGGGATGCCACCACGCCACCTCCTGGCGCCGAGGATGACACCGCCCTGGGCGAACATCCACGCCAGCTCCAGCACGAGGAACACGACGAGCGCTCGCGTCGCGCCCTGGGTAAGCGACCACGCCATCCACGTGGAGAACAGCGCCCGGCCCGCGGTGTCCACGGCGCCGTTGAACGCGGTGGGATGGACGAGCCGCACGACGGACCACAGCGTCACGATGGTGCCGAACAGGGCCACGAAGAACAGGTGCGTGGGCGTGAACGCAGGGAGCGGTTCGCCGCTCAAGCCCAGTGCGTGGTGCACGGACTGGATGCTCGCGAGCACGGCCTCCGCGGTCCACGGCGTGGCGAAGGGAATGGTGACGACGAAGTCGTACAGCGCGCTGGCGAAGACGACACGGCGAAGCAGGGACGGTTCGGGGTTCATGCGAAGGACCGTAACCCCTGCACCCAGGTGCAGAGGCAAGGGCCCTTGTTCAAGCGGGAGCAGCGACCCGACGTGCACCGAGCAGGAGCACCCCCTGCACGAACATGCCCGCGGCCTCCATCACGATGAACGCGCCAAGCACCTGCGATGCCCCCTGCGTGAGCGCCAGCACCATCCACGCGGAGACGACACCCCGGCCCACCGTGTCGATGGCGCCATGCAGCGCGGTGGGCTGAAGGACACGGACCAGCGCCCAGATGACGGCGAGCACACCGAAGAGGGCGACGAAGAACACGTGCACGGGCGTGAAGGCCGGCACGGCCTCGCCTCCAAGCGCCAGGCCCTCGTGCACCTGGCGCATGACGCCCAGCATCGTCTCCGCCGTCCACGGTGTGGCGAACGGAAGCGTGACGCACAGGTCGTACACCGCGAAGCCACGGACGGCGCGGCGAAGCAGGGAGGAGCTCATGGCTGGGACGCTATCCCCGGCCACCCACGGGAATCTCCTTGAAGAGGACATCCATGGGTCCCAGGCCGCGCGCCACCTCCACGAAACGCTCGGTCACGACAATCAACGTCACGGCATCCGTCAGCCGGAACACATCCAGGTCCGCTGGCAACGACGCGACCTCCAGCCGGCGCTCTTCTGGCATGGCTGCATCCACCCGTCCGCAGGCCCCACAGGGCGGCGGTCCCAATGGGAACAACCGCCCACGTGCCGTGAGTTCCAGTTCATGGAGCGCCGGAATCAATGCTCTGATTGGAGTCAGCTCCGCTCGCACCGGAACAAGGCCTTGAAGCCCGGCGGCTCGCAGTGCCTCCAGAGCATCCTCCCGCACCAGGAGCTTCCAGGGGTCCCGCAGGACGAGGGGGCCGAACGTCCCTTCAGCAGTCCCCACAAGTGGGCCGAAGGTCGTCCCGGGCTCCACCTGTGCCCCAGCTGGCAACAATGGCTTCACCTGATCCAAGAGCCGTGCGTAACGCTCGAAGGGTTCCAGGCGCGGTGTCTCAAGCTCCGCCCTCAGTGGGCTCTGAGCCAGGTCCACGGAGGGATACGCCAGTGCGATGCCGCTCCAGGTCTCACCGCAGGTAGGGCACTCCACGCCGGGCAGCATCCAACGGGCATCCGCCTGATAGGTCCCCGTCCAGACACGAGGCGCGTCGTAGTGCGGCGTGCTCAGCTCGAAGTAGCGCATCAGTCGTCCCTGGCAAACGGCCCCAGCTCGATGCTCTGCCGGTAGGTCATCGTCAGCCCGAACAGACCGAACTGCTGGATCATCTTCGATGCCTGTTCGAAGTGCTGCGGCTTGGTGGCCCGGCCGTAGGTCCTCGAGAAGAACATGCGCCACTCGCCATTCCAGGGACCGCCATCAGTGCCCCGGTGGATCCGCGCATGCAGGTCCTTGTCGATGGCCATGACGTAGTCATGCACGTTGATGCCCTTGGAGAGGAAGTACGCCGTGTACTGCTGCGGAAAGAGGTGGTGCTTCTCCTTGGGACGCTGCGCCCATTCCTCCATGGCCTGCTGGCGGCGCACTTCGCTCGGGAGGCGCTCACGTGGATACCAGCGGAACACCATGACCGGCAGCCGGTCCCCCGGCAGCCCCTGCGCACTGCCCCAGTTCCGCTGTGCGGTGCCCCCAGGCGCCAAGAACACGGGAGCAGTCGCACGCGTGCGAACAATCCCGGGGGACGCGAGATCTTCACAAAAGAAAAGCGCGCATTCTGCCTCGGTGCAGAGCGTGGCGACGCAGCGGTCCTCCTCGTCCGGGTCGCAGCCCTGTCCGGCTTCCGCCCGCGCCCAGACCTGAAGCGGAGCCCCCACAGGGGGCGTCCCTGAAGACGCGCACCCCAGGACTCCCGCGATGAAGCCCAGCGCCCACCTTCGCATGGCGGACCCTTCCTGGGACTTCAGTCCGCCAGCGGCATGCCGAAGTCAGGCTGGCCGCGCTCGCCGGACACCCAGCGATACACTTCCAGCACCTGATCCGCCTTCGCCTTCCAGGTGAAGTGCTTGAAGATGCGCGCCCGCGCGCGCTCGCCCATCGGGCCAATCACGGACGGATCCGCGACCAGCTTCTCCAGGACGCCTCGCACGCGCTCGACGATCTCCTGCGGCGTGCCCATGGGAATGGCGAAGCCCGTGGTCGGACTGACGATTTCACCCGGACCGCCGTAGTCCATCACGATGGGCACCAGCCCCAGCGCCATCGCCTCCGCCACCACCGCGCCGCCGAACTCGCGCACGCTCGGGAAGCCGAAGATGTGGTTCTTCGACAGGCGGCCCTGCAGCTCCTGGTGCTTCACCCAGCCCGCGAACGTCACGCCGTTCTCCAGGCCGCCCCTCGCCACCTGCGCGCGCAGGTTCTGCATCTCCGCGCCGTCGCCGATGAGCTCCACCTGCACCTTGCCCTCGCGCACCAGCGGCGCCGCCGCGTCGATGAGCATCGCCATGCCCTTGTACGGCACGAAGCGCCCCACGAACGCCACCCGCAGCGGCTCACCCGGCTTCGGCGGCTCCGCCTTCGCCGAACCGAAGCGCCGCACGTCGATGGCGTTCTCCGGGATGTAGACCACCTTGTCCTGGTACTCCCGCGACAGCTGCGCCCGCGTCGCCCGCGAGCCCATCATCAGCGCCGCCGCGTTCTTCCGCGTCGACTTGTAGAAGGGCATCAGCTTGTAGACGTCCCGGATGTAGCTCAGCCACTCGCGCTCACGCACGCGCGCGTCCCCGAAGCCCTTGGGCCACGGCAGGCCGCCGTTCATGGGGCCCATGATGAAGGGCACCCCCGCCTCCGCGCACCGCGCCGCCAGCGTGCTGGGCGTCGTGGGGCTGATGGGCGTGTAGCGGTGCACCACGTCGAATTCCTTCGCGCGGATGCGGTCCCCGAAGCGCCGCCAGAGCAGCTCCTCGAAGTAGTAGTACGGCAACACGCTCAGCGCCGTGGCCGTCGTCCAGCCCACGCCCGCCTTGCCGCGCAGCACCTCGCCCACCTTCTCCAGCGGGCGCTCCACCGGCGTGGAGTCCAGGGCCGTGAAGTCCCTCCCCTCCACCAGCCCCTGCTTGAGGATGTTCTCGCGGTTGCGGACCTGGGTGACCAGGTGCACGTCCGCCACCTCGGCGAGCGCCCTGGCCAGGGACCAGCCTTCCAGGGGGACGCTCACCCAGTCTGGGTTGCACAGCTCAGCAATCAGGAGGACGCGGGGTCGGGTGCCAGCCATACGCCTTCCGCATCTATCCCAACACGGGCCCGGGATATAGCCTCCCCCCCGCTCGAATGGTCTTCAAACCCTCTCCCGCCGCCTGGCTCCAGTACATCGTCATGGTCGTGGGCCTGGGCGCCGTCACCCTGGGTGCGGCCGCCGTGGGTAACGGGGACCCCATCGTCACCCTGGCGCCCGTGCTGGCGCTCACCGTGGTGTGGGTCATCCTCAAGGTGCCGCTGCGCTACCTGGCCATCACGGTGCTCTACCTGGTGCTCGCGGTGGACTACACACCCGAGCGTCCCCAGTCGATGTTCTGGCCGTCGCCGCTCTTCCCGCTGGGCAAGCTGCTCTTCACGCAGATGCATGAGCTGGTGGGCATTGGCGCCCTGCGCTTCCCGCTCATCGACGGGCTCATCATCGGCTCCATTGGCATTGGCATCTACCGGCGGGCCACGAAGTCCAAGATTGATCCGCCGGTGGTGCCCATCCCCCGGCCGCTGGCGGTGGTGCTGGCGATTTCGTTCTTCTCCATCATGTGGATGGAGGTGTGGGGCATCGCGCGGGGCGGAGACATCAAGAACTCGCTCTGGCAGTGGCACCAGGCGGCGGTGCTCCCGCTGATCGCGATGATGTACCACTACAGCCTGCGCGGGCCGGAGGACTGGCCCCTGGTGGCGAAGACCATCGTCGCGGCGGCGCTGACCAAGTCCGCGGTGAGCACCTACTTCGCGCTCGTCATCGTGCCGGCCCAGCACCTGGAGGTGGAGTACACCACCTGCCACTCGGACTCGATGACGTTCATCTTCGCCATCAGCGTGTGCATCATGCGCTGGTTGGAGCGGCCCAAGTCCGGCCACGCCATCCGAGGCATCCTCATCATCATCCTGGTGTTCATCGGGATGTTCTTCAACGACCGCCGGCTCGCGTACGTGAGCCTCGTGGGCGGGCTGGCCGCGGCGTACTTCTTCAACCCGTGGACGCCGCTGAAGAGGTTCATCACGCGCGGGCTCATCGCGTGCTCACCGCTGCTGGTCGTGTACTTCCTGGTGGGGTGGGGCTCCAACAGCAGCGTGTTCAAGCCGGTGCAGACCTTCCGCTCCATCATCGAGGGTCAGCACGCCGAAGGAGAGCTGGACTACCGCGACATCGAGAACCTCAACCTCATCGCCACCTGGAACACGAACCCCGTGTTCGGCACGGGCTACGGGCACGAGTTCCTGGAGCCCTACCCGCTGCCCAACATCGCGTTCGTGTTCCCCACGTACCGCTTCCACCCGCACAACTCGCTCTTGGGCCTCCTGGCCTTCGGCGGGTGGTTCGGGTTCACGGGCGTGTGGATGTACCTGGTGGTGACGGTGTACCTGGCGGCGCGCTCGTACCATCGAGCGTACGCGGCGGAACATCGAACCGCGTGCCTGCTCATCGTGGGCGTGGTGGCGTCCTACCTGAACCAGGTGTTCGGAGACATGGGCATCATCTCGTACATCTGCACGTTCCAGGTCGCGGTGTGCTCGGTGCTCGCGGGCAAGCTGGCCATGGTCACCGGCGCGTGGCCGTGGCCACAGCGGGAGAAGGTGCTGGGCCTGAAGCGCGCGGCGCCGGAAGAGGCGCCGCCCTCGGGAGCGACGGCGGCCTAGCGCGGGCCTAGCGCTGGATGGACAGGATGCGCCACTGGCGCGTGTCGATGGCGTACGTGGCGCTCGCGTCCGTCACGGGCCCCTCGGAGTTGCAGGCGTCCTGCCGGGGCACGAAGCGCACGAACATCACGCCCTCCGGGCCGGGCGCCGTCCACACGTCGAAGGAGTCCCGCCGGTAGAGGCACAGCTCGTCCGCGGTCGCGCCCTTGTGCGGCTTCACATCCAGCGGCCGGAAGTCATCCATCGCCAGCTGCGTCGCCACCGCCACGGCGGCGGGCGTCTGCGCGCGCCCCTCCGCGGGCAGATCCAACGGGAACTGGAAGCGGGCCATCTCCTCGTCGGAGGCGCGTGGCGGGCGGATGGGCCGCCCGAAGAGCACGCAGCCAGAGAGGGGCAACGCCAGCAGCGCCACAAGCCCGCGCTTCACCCACACCCGCCGCGATGACGAACCCTGGCGCCCCATCTAGTCCTCCACGGGCGTGATGAAGCCCGTGTCCTTGTCCGCTTCGTGGATGTATCCGATGAGCTTCCACGCCTTGCCCTGCCGCAGATAGACCTCACCCGGACGCGGCTCGCCCTTGTAGGGAACAAGCTTCGTCACCGTGCATCCTGAATCAAATTGGACTCGCAGGGTCCAACGTCATGACTGACTCCAGCGGTCCTCCTGTGACATTCCCGACGGGAACCAGGGGTGGCTGTGGAAGTCCGCCAGCGTGGAGGCCAGGCCCCGGTCGTCCTTCACCTCGCCAGGCACGCTGCAGCTCTTGCGGCGCAGGTCCGCGCCCACCAACGTCGTGCGCCCCAGCGGGGACGGCCAGCTCGCGTAGTACTCCCCACCGCCCAGCGAATAGATGAGCCCGCAGTACTCCTGGCCGTAGTCCCGCTCCCGGGCCCGCTCCAGCGCCATCACCGCCGGACAGAGCTGGTCGATGACCTCGTCCACGTCCGAGGAGGGCTGGATGGCGGGCCACGGGCCCTTCACCCAGACCCTGGCGCCCCGCTGGCCGAAGAAGGTGTCCCTTCCGCTCTGGAAGTAGGACGTGCCAGCGCAGCCGACGAGCAGCGCCACGCCCACGCTCCATGCATTCCGTCAGCGCATCCCGTCTCGCCGCTCCCGTGAGGGGAACCGCGAAAACGCATAGCACGGCCTAAACTACAAACCCAGGATTCATGGCAAAGCTCACCCGGTGCGGGCGCGGAGCTCGGCAGCCTCGGCGGCGGCGGCGGTCAGGTGCTCCAGCTCCAGGTCGATGTGCTTCGCCTGCGGGATGGCGCGGCGGACCTCGGCTTCGATGGCGTCAATCTCCTCGCTCAGGGTGCGGATGAGGTGCCGGGCCGCGTCCGTCAACGCGCGCTCGCGCTCCGCGCCCACCGGGGGCAGCCCCTGCGCGGGCAGGGCCTCCGCCAGCCGGGCCGCGACGAAGGACTCGCTGAAGCGCAGCTCCGCCTTGAACTGGTAGGACTCCGGCGTGAGCTGCCGCGTCTTCACGTCGTGCAGGTCCGCCAGGCTGGGGCGCGCGCGCAGCAGCTCCTCGAAGCGCTGCTCCACGTCCGCCGGCACCGACCGGCCGAGCAAGAGCTCCCGGTTCGCCACCATCAGGTAGATGGCGATGAGCCCCAGCAGCACGCCCACCGTGAGCGACGCCAGCGCGTCCCACAGCGGGTTGCCCGTCACGTGCGCCAGCGCGATGCCCGCCGTCGCCAGCACCAGGCCCAGCACCGCCGCGCCGTCCTCCAGCAGGATGGCCACCGACGCGGGGTCGGCCTTCGTCCGCACGAAGCGGAAGAAGGGCTCGCCCGCGGCCTGCTTGAGCAGCCCGCGCACCGCGAACAGCAGCACGCCGCCCTCGATGAGGAACGACAGCCCCAGCACCCCGAACGTCACCGGCCCCGTCTCCGCCACGTGCGGGTGAAGGAGCGACTGGATGCCGTGGTAGACGGTCACGCCACAGCCCACGAAGAAGATGCCGGACGCGGACAGGATGCCGAAGATGAAGCGCTCGCCTCCGTAGCCGTACGGGTGCGAGTCGTCCTCCACGCGCGCCGCCCGCTTCAGCCCCAGGAACAACAACACCTGGTTGCCCGTATCCGCCGCCGAGTGGATGGCCTCCGACAGCATCGCCCCCGACCCCGACAGGAGGAAGGCGATGAACTTGATGAACGTGACCAACACGTTGCCGGACAGCGCGGCGATGACGGCCTTGAGCGACGATGCGGGAGCGGACATGGAGGTGCCAAACCTACCATGTGGCGCCCCCCCGCCCGTCCGCCCCACGCCCTACCCTTGTCCTTCCGCGTCATCACTGCTGGACAGCCTCCGCCCAGGGTGATTGTTTGTTCTCAAATCATAATCAGGATGGGGAGAGCGCCGTGCGCCGTTTCGTGCCGCCGTGGATGTGGGTGTTGCTGCTGTTGGGGCCCGTGGGGGCCTTCGCCGACGCGGGGGCGCCAGAGCGCGGGTCGCCGTTGCTGGACCTGTTGCCGCCGGTGTTCTTCACGCGCCCGCTGTGGGTGCTGGAGACGTGGCAGTGGCTGGGGCTGGCGGTGGTGCTCGTGGGGGCGTGGGGGCTGGGGCGGCTGGTGGAGGCGGTGACGCTGCGGGTGGGTGCCCGGGCGGCGGGGCTGACGAAGTCCGGCTGGGATGACGAGCTGCTGGCGGCGGGCAAGGGGAGCATCCGCTTCGTGCTGGCGGGGATGCTGGTGGCGGCGGGCGCGCGGGCCCTGCGGATGCCGCCCGAGGCCGAGGCGGCGGTGGACCTGGGGGCGCGCTCGGTCATCATCGTGGCGGTGGCGCTGTTCATGCTGCGCTTCTTCACGCGGGCCGCGCGGTTCGTGGAGGCCAAGGTCGCGAAGTCGCCGGAGGGCACGGACGTGGCGCGGGTGCGCGGGCTGCGCACGCAGCTGGCCATCCTGCGGCGCGTGGTGGAGGTGGCGGTGGTGCTGGTGGCCGCGTCGCTCTTGCTCCTCCAGTTCGAGGCGGTGCGCAACGTGGGCGTGTCGCTGCTGGCGTCCGCGGGCATTGCCGGCCTGGCCATTGGCCTTGCCGCGCAGAAGTCGCTGTCCACGCTGTTCGCGGGCATCCAGCTGTCCATCACGCAGCCCATGCGCATTGGCGACACGGTCATCATCGAGAACGAGTGGGGGTGGATCGAGGAGATCACCCTCACCTACGTCGTCGTGAAGGTGTGGGACCTGCGCCGGCTGGTCATCCCCATCACGCAGTTCCTGGAGAAGCCGTTCCAGAACTGGAGCAAGGTGTCGCCGGAAATCCTGGGCACGGCGGAGCTGTACGTGGACTTCCGCACGGACGTGCCCGCGGTGCGCGCGGAGCTCAAGCGCATCCTGGAGCAGGAGTCCAAGGGGCTGTGGGACGGCAAGGTGCAGGGGCTCCAGGTGACGGACCTGAGCGAGCGCACCATGAAGCTGCGCGCCCTGGTGAGCGCGGCGGACTCCGGCAAGGCGTTCGACCTGCGCTGCCTGGTGCGCGAGAAGCTGGTGGCCTACCTCCAGGCCCAGCCGCACGGACTGCCGCTCCTGCGCGCGGAGGCCACGCCCCTGCCCTTCCCGGAGGAGAAGGCCGCGGGACCGGCGCTGCTCGCCGCGCGGGCGGGCAACAACGCTCGCGCGGAGCCGCAGCGCTGAAGTGAAGTTCGGAGGAGACACACGCTCCAGTGGATCCGGAGCGTGTGTCCCTACCGTTCAATCCGGCAGAGCGCGACATCGAAGCCCGCGAGACGCACGGTCTTCACGTGCTCCAGCAGATTGACGACGCTGAAGAAGAAGAGCGTGTCCGCGAGCGCCCCCTGCTTCCGGGTCGCGATGGCGTAGACGACGCGCGGCGAGCCCTTCATCCCGTCGAAGTCCTTCGCGTTCCCGTAGTGGTCATGGAAGAACTTCCGGACCTTGTCCGCATGCGCCGGTACGGAGCGGAACAGGCGCGCGGACACGCTGCCCTGGCCGAACAGATGGCTCAGCGTGGCGGAGTCCTTCATGCTCTTCACGTGGATGAAGTCCCTGTTGGGGCTCAGCAGGTCGCAGACCTCCATCTTCCCCGTGTGGCCATCCGGGTAGAAGGGCTTCGCATCCAGCACCAGCCAGTTCTTCGTCTTGCCCACGTGCTTGTTGTACGCCCCCTCCTTCTTGAAGGTCTGGGTCCACTTCGGGAGCTGCAACTTCGCCGTGACATCGGCGATCTCGCGCACCCGCTCGCGCACCTTCGCGATGTAGTCCGTGTCGACGCGGAACCATTGCCCCAGGGACAGCAGGTAGGTCGCGCCCGCGTGCTCCACCTGGGCCACCAGGTACCGGTGGAGGTTGTCATTCGACGTCAGGACCTCCCCTTCGTCGTTCAAGCCACGCACCCGGATCTTCTGGGGATCCAGCTGGGTTTCGGGATGGACCTCCAGGAAGGCGTAGACCCCCTCGATGTCCAGGTCCTCGAACTCCTGGGATTGATGCCCCTGCGACACCTTCCACCGGGTGATTCGCTCGTCCGGCATCTCCGGGAACGCAACGGCGAGCTCTTCGTGAGAACGGTCCCTCAGAAGCCCCACCAGCTCCGCTTCCAGCACGGGGATGAGCGAATTCCGCGCCTTGAGCGGCCGCAGGTAGTCGATGAAGCCGAAGTGCTTCTTGTACTGGGTCTTCCGGTACTGCGTGAGGAACGTCTGGCAGTGCGCCCCCAACTCCTCGACCGTGCACTTCAGGGACAGCTTGAGGGAGTCCGCGCCCACCATCTTCTTCGTCAGCGCGGTGGAGAGCGGGCGGCCGCTGACCTTCTGGAGCCAATCCAGCTCCGTGCTGATGTCGAACTCGCCCACGTTCCGCCCCGCGTTGAGGTGCGTCCGGCGCTGACGGCTCACCCGGTCCACTCGGCGGGTGTCCACCATGTCCAGCGCTTCGGGGTCCACTTCGTTGAGGACCACCTTGAGCCCGAAGTCCGGCTCGATGAGCGTCCGATCGATGGCGCCCAGCCCGAATCCGAACGTGAGCGCGAAGACGCGCCTGTCCACCTGGAGGAACATCACAAAGGCGTTGGACTGGTTCTTCAACCGGAGATCTTCCAGGTCGAAGGCCGTCCCCAGCCAGGGCATCCATTTGGGCGGGGTCGACCTGCTGGCCTGGACCCACGCGACACAGGGGAACGGAAGCGCCCCGTTCGGCTTCAGCTCGCGGTAACCCTCCTTGCGCTGAAGCTGGCCGAGTTCAGAGACACCATCGCGAAGCAGATAGACCGTCAGATGCATGGGGAGCCCTACCGGTGATCCTCGAAGTGAGGAGCACCGACTCAACCCAGGGCCCGGCTCGCGAACCATTACTCTGAAGAGGTACCCGTCATCCCTCTTTCGGGGGGACTCAGTGCCACGTGCCCACGGAGAGCCGGCGCTCCTCCGCGATGGGCTGGAGCCGCTCGCGCAGCTGTTCGCGCACCTGGTGCAGCCACCAGCCCACCGTGCCCGTGGAGCGGCCCACCTGGGCGCCGATGCTCACGTAGGAGCGCCCCTGGGCTCTCAGGTGGAAGACCTCCCGCTGCTGCGGCGGGAGGCGCTCCACCGCTTCGCGCAGGTCCTTCTCCTGGATGAAGGTCCAGAGCTCGCCGCCCTCGGCCTCCTCCGGGTCGTCCGCGAGCACCGTCACCCAGCCCGCGTTCACCGCCTTGCGCTGCTCCGCGCGGTGGTGGCGCAAGAGGCTGATGGCTCGCGTGTTGATGACCCGCCCCGTCCACGCACGGAAGGCCTCCGGCCCCTGCAGGTGCAGCCGCTCCTTCCACGCCTCGTCCAGCGCGTGCTGCACCAGGTCCTCCGCGTCCGCCGCGTTCCCCAGGATGCGCTGCGCGTGCTTCAAGAGCCCTGAACGGAATTGGATGACCAGCGCCGCGAACGTCTGCATCTCATTGTCAGCCATGGAAGTGCCCCCCGAGCTCCGTTTCCGTGCAGGGCCATGATGACAAAGCCTTCCAATACGGACATGGCATTCTTTACCTGGATTACCCAGAGTGTCTGGAAATCCTATCCCACCCGGCGATTTCCGCCTCCAACGTCGCGAATGCATCCAGTGTCTGTCTTTTGGATGTCCATCCAGGGCAGGTGCACATGGGTTTCCGACAGAAGCGCACCGGGGTGATCAGCAGCCGTCATCCCGGGCGGAGCCTCACGACGAAGGCCCTCCGGGGTGATTGACCTTGGGGCAAAACGCCCCGGTGTGGCGAGGCCCCCGGGCGGATGGGGCAGAACGCCCCCGCCTGATGCATGAAACACCTGTGAAAACACGGCAGGGTTCTTGCTGACACGCCTCCCATGCTCGAATCACGGCGCCCGGAGTCGGCCGTCCGCGACGTGCTTCCCTACCGGAAGCCGAAGCTGGGACGGGACTACTGGATCAAGGACAACGCGCTGCCCAACGCGCTGGAGGTCTACGAGCGCAACCTGGCCCGCGAGGACTGGACGATGGGCGCCCCGTGGCGGCCCGAAATCTGGCCCGGCATCCGCGCCCCCCACGCGCTCACGCCCGCGGAGTTGGCGCCCATCGAGCAATGGATTTGCGAACAGGCCGGCGTGCGCGCCCTCAAGCAGGAGTCTCCCGCGCAGGGCTCGCTGTCCCACAACCACGTGCAGCTCGTGGGGGAGAAGGAGTCCACCGCGAAGCCGCACGTGGACTCGCTGGCGCTGTGCGACTTCGCGGGCGTCATCTACCTGCACCCGAAGCCGCCCGTGAAACACGTGGGCACGTCCTTCTACCGGCTGCGCATGCCCGGCGGCGGCCTGGGCGGCAACACCTGCCCTCCGGGCTGCGTCAACCTCACCCAGGCCTTCGGCGTGACGAAGCTGCCCGCGAACGCGTGGGCGCAGGACCTGGAGGTGGAGAACGTCTTCAACCGCCTCATCGTCTACCGAGCCGACTTCGTGCACTCGGCGACCGCGTACTTCGGGCAGGGCGACAAGCGCAGCAAGCGCGCCACCGCCCTGTTCTTCTGGAAGGCCGTGCGCTGAAGGCTACGCGAGCATCCGCGCCAGCATGTCCGCGCTGCGCTCGCTGCTGAACTGCTCCTCCACCTTGCGGCGGCCGGCCTCGCCCAGCCGCACCGCTTCGGCCGGGTCCCGCGCCAGCTTCTCCAGCTTCTCCGCCAGCACGGCGGGCGCCTGCGGCGGCACCAGCACGCCGTCCACGCCGTCGTCCACCAGCTCCTTCACGCCGCCCGCGCCCGTCACCACCACCGGCGCGCGCATGGCCATGGCCTCCATGATGGCCACGCCCAGCGGCTCCTGGAGGCTCGCCAGCGCGAACAGGTGCGAGCGCTGGATGCCGTCCTTCACCACGTCCTCGCTCACCGCGCCCAGGAGCGTCACCGCGTCCGTGAGGCCGTCCTGCGCGAGCTTCGCCTCCAGCACCTTGCGGTACGTGGTGCCGCCCGCTTCGTCCTCGCCCGCGATGGACAGCCGCGCGTCGATGCCCTTCTTGCGCAGCATCCCCACCGCGTCGATGAGGTCCGCGTGCCCCTTGCACGGGTTCAGCCGGCCGCACGCGAACAGCCGCAGCGGGCCCTCTCCGGACCACGGCTCGTAGGGCACCGTGCGCTGGAAGCGCGACAGCTCCACGCCCATGGGCGCCAGTTCAATCCGGTCCGGCAGGCTCCCCGCCAGTTCCTGGCGCACTTCACCCAGCAGCTTCTTCGTGATGACGAAGGCGAACTTCGCGTGCCGCCACTTCTCCCGCTGGTTCGGCCCGTAGTCGTCCAGCGGCCCGTGCAGCGTCATGCTGTACGTGAGCCCGGACAACAGGTGCGCGAACATGGCCACGTGCGCCGCGTTGGCACAGGAGTGCACGTGCACGTGCGTCCAGCCGCGCTCGCGCGCCAGCGACGCCAGCCGGCCGCCCATCACCGCGAACGCCACCAGCTGCGCGCGGCCCTTCGGATCCAGGCCCTCTGCCCTCGCGATGGAGGCCAGCACCCGCGCCCAGCCCGTGGGCATGGCCCGGGCAATCTCCAGCGCGGCCCGCAGCACGCCCAGCGGGGGCGGCGGCGCCAGGTACTCCGTGCGCGACATGGCCTCGCGCGCCCAGCTGTGGCTGATGATGCGCGCGGGCGGCGGACGGGTGGACACCAGCTCCGGTGACACGCCCTTCCCCGGCAGCGCCTGCAGCTCGCGCCAGAAGAAGATGTGGGTCTGTCCGGGGAACTCGGGAATCAGGTAGCCGATCTTCTGCACGCCTCTTCCATAACATGCCGCATCCCCCACGCCCCCGGGCTCCGGCGGCTGAGCCGCGCGCTTCCCCTCGCCGCGCTGGAGACTCGGGGGGTGTCAGCCATGACAGCAGACCGGCGGCGCGCTCCTTCGCCTGCCCGCCCGCCCGGGTCGTTGGGTGATGACGCCTCATTGCGTTATACCGTGCGCGCTCCCATGTCCGCCGATTCGAGCCCCCCGACGCCCGCCGAGGAGACCCCGCCCGCCAGCGCCGTGCCCTCGCCGGAGCTGTCGCGGCTGTGGTTCGCGCTGGACCGCCGCGCCTGGAACTACCTGGTCGTCGTCCCTGCCCACCCCGGTGCCCCGGCGCAGGACGCGGCCCAGGCCCTGATGGAGGCCGGTGCGCCCTACCCGGAGCCGCCCCTGCGCCTGGTGGACGCCACCGGCATCGAGCCCGCCGGCGCTCCGCGCATGGTCCAGGAGGTGCGCCGCCGCGTGGAGCAGGGCGAGCGGGTCATCGTGGTCATCGACTCGCTCATCACGCACCCGGCGAGCCTCCCGCTGGCCCTGGCCGCGGACACCGCCCTCCTGGTCGTCACCCTGGGCGAGACGGACTTCGGCTCCGCGCAGAAGACCCTCACCCTGGTGGGCGAGGACCGCTTCGCCGGCAGCGTCACCTTCCCGCGTCCCACGAAGAAGCAGAAGCGCGCCGACGCGGCCAAGAAGAAGAAGCCATGAGCCCTTCCGACTCCCCCGCTGCTCCGGCCCCCCGGCTCAGCGTCGTCATCGCCACGTACAACCGGCTGCCCCTCATCACCCGGCTGCTCCAGCAGCTGGCCGGACAGACGCTGCCGCCCGAGGAGTTCGAGGTCGTGGTGGTGGACGACGGCTCCGCCTCCGACGTGAAGGGCCCGCTCTCCGCGCTCAAGCTGCCCTACACCCTGCGCGTGGAGGTGCAGCAGAACGCGGGCGCCGCCGCCGCGCGGCACCGGGGCGTGCTGGCCGCCCGGGGCGCCACGGTGCTCGTCACGGATGACGACATGCAGGTGGCCTCCGACTTCCTCGCGCGCCACCTGGCCCACCATCCGCCCGGCTCGCGCAACGTGGTGCTGGGCCGCATCCGGCCGGATCCCGAAATCGGGGAGATGCCCCTCTTCGAGCGCTGGTACGCGCACCTCAACAACCGCATGGCCGAGGAGCTGTCCGTCCCCGGCGTGAAGGCGCACGGCAACCACCTGTACACGGGCAACGTGTCCTTCCCCCGCGCGGACTACGTGGGCGTGGGCGGCTTCGACAAGACGCTGGGCCAGTCCGAGGACGTGGAGCTGGGCGTGCGCCTGGAGAAGGCCGGCTGCGCGTTCCTCTTCGCGCCGGACGCGTACGTGCTGCACGGCAGCGACCACGTCAGCTTCGAGAAGTGGATCCGCCGCGCCCACCGCTACGGCATGTTCGACACCCACGTCTCCGTGAAGCACCCGGACGTGAAGGGCGTGAACCCGTGGCGCCTCTTCTTCGAGACGAACCTGCTCTCACGCCCGCTGCTCGCCTCCGCGGTGGTGGCCCCCGAGGCGTCGCGCAAGCTGACGGAGGCCGTGGTGAAGGCCTCCAGCGTGGCGGACAAGCTGGGGCTCACGGGCGCCGCGTTCGCGGGCACCTCCGTGGCGTACGGCATGGAGTACCTGCGCGGTGCCCGCACGGAGGCCGGCGGCTGGGTGGGCGTCGCCAAGGGCGTCGCTCGCTACCTGCAGGGCCGGGGAAATCCCCAAGGATGAAAGCCATGTTCGGAGCCCTCATCTCGGACGCGCTGGAGATGGCCAAGGCGGCCACCGGTACGTCGGACGCGAAGTCCATCGCCAAGGTGGTGCTGACCAGCGACTCGTACCGCATCACCGCGCTCAACCGCGCGCGGGAGGCGGCGCTGGCCTTCCACATCCCGCTGGTGAACCACGTGCTGCGCGTGGCCCAGACGGCGGTGATGGGCATCGAAATCGGCAAGGACGTGACGCTGGGCAAGGGCGTGTACTTCGTGCACAGCCTGGGCGTCGTCATCGGCGGGGACGCGCGCATTGGCGACCGCGTGCGCTTCTACGGCAACAACACCGTGGGCACCGCCAAGGACAACGGCTACCCCACCATCGAGGACGACGTCTGGATTGGCGCGGGCGCCCGCATCCTGGGCCCCGTGCGCATTGGCGCCCGCTCGCGCATTGGCGCGAACGCCGTCGTGCTCCAGGACGTGCCGCCGGACAGCGTGGCGGTGGGCATCCCCGCGCGCATCTTCCCGCGCAAGGACCTGGACGAGGTCCCGCTGTAACCGTCGTGCCGTCGTTTGTTGATCCGCTGTTGCCGGGTTCGTTCCGGGGGATGCGTTGAGGAAGGTCATGGCAGAGACGAAGCACGGACGGTGGAAGCGGACCGTCATCCTCACCTGCGCGGTGCTGGGCGGCGGCGCGGGCGTGGCCATGGCGCAGCAGAACGCCGCGAAGGACGCCGCCACGCAGCCGGCCGCGCAGCCCACCGCCACGGACGCGGTGGCCGTGTACGACGGGGGCATCCAGGCCGGATGGAAGGACATCGGCTGGGCGCCTCGCGAGCTGCCGAAGGGCGCTCCCGCGCGACTGCGGATGTTCAACTACGGCGGGTGGATCCTCTACCGGCCCAAGCTCCAGGGCGCGTACGGCGCGCTGACGTTCCGCTTCACCGCGCCGGAGTCCTACGGCGAATTCCTGGACGTACGCCTGGACGCCCCCGGCGCCGCGACGTTCCCGCACGTGCGGATCAGCCCGGAGTTCATCGTCAAGAAGGACCGCGAGTGGGCGGAGGTCGTCGTGCCCATGGAGGTCCTCAACCCGCGCAGTGAGCCCTTCGACCGCCTGGTGCTGCGCGCGTCGAAGGACGTGGGCCGGGACTGGGTGCTCTTCGACAAGGTGGCCCTGGTGCCGCTGTCTCCGGACGTGGCCGCCGCGCGCGCGGCCGGCGGTGGCCGCATGGGCCGGGGCGACGGCCGCGAGTCGAAGATGATCATCGACTGCACCGCCCCGTCCAAGCCCATCAGCCCGCTCATCTACGGCATCGCGCTGGACGGCAACAAGGAGACCACGGACACGCACCAGTGGAAGCTGGGCGCCACCATCCGCCGCTGGGGCGGCAACCCCACGTCCCGATACAACTGGAAGCTGGGCCGCGCGTGGAACACCGGCAACGACTGGTACTTCCGCAACGTGGAGCTGGGCTTCGGCGCGGATGACTTCCTGGAGTCCAACCGGAAGAACAACGTCCAGTCCGCGCTCACGCTGCCGCTCATCGGCTGGGTGGCCAAGGACACGTCCTCCGTGGGCTTCCCGGTGTCCACCTTCGGCCCGCAGCAGGCCCAGGACGACACGGAGCCCGCGGGCGGCAACGGCGTGCGCCGCGACGGCACGCCCCTGGTCCCCAGCGCTCCCACCACGACCAGCGTGCAGGCCCCGCCGGAGTTCATCTCCGAGTGGGTGAAGTCGCTCAAGGCCGCGAAGCGCGGCGTGAACATGTACATCCTGGACAACGAGCCCGCCCTCTGGAGCTCCACGCACCGGGACGTGCACCCGGATCCGCTCACCTACGACGAGCTGCTCAAGCGCACCATCGAGTACGGCACCGCCGTGCGGAAGGCGGATCCGGAAGCGGTCATCGCCGGTCCCGCGGAGTGGGGCTGGACGAACTACTTCTGGTCCGCCGCGGACTTCGCTCCCGGCCGCCCGCCGTACACCGACCGCCGCGCGCACGGCGATGTGCCCCTGTTGCCCTGGTACCTGCGCGAGCTGCGCGACCACGAGAAGAAGACCGGCGTGCGCCTGCTGGACGTGGTGGACGTGCACTTCTACCCGCAGACCAACGTGGGCCTGGGCCTGGAGGGCGCCACGGATCCGGACACCAACGCGCGGCGGATCCGCTCCACCCGCGCGCTGTGGGATCCGACGTACAAGGACGAGTCCTGGATCGCCGAGCCCATCCAGCTCATTCCCCGCGTGAAGCAGTGGATCGCGGAGAACTACCCCGGCCGGGGCATGTCCATTGGCGAGTACAACTTCGGCGCCATGAAGCACATGAGCGGGGGACTCGCGCAGGCGGAGGCCCTGGGCCGCTTCGGGCAGCAGGGGCTCACGTCCGCGTTCTTCTGGCAGTACCCCGCGGAGAACAGCCCCACGTTCTGGGCGTTCCGCGCGTACCGCGACTTCGACGGGCGCGGTGGCCGCTTCCAGGACCACGGCCTGTCCACCACCGCGGCGGAAGGCACCAGCCTCTTCGCGTCCCGCGACGCGTCCGGCAAGAAGCTCACTGCCGTATTGCTCAACTTCGACCCCGAGCAGGCCGCCCAGGCGCAGCTGGAGTTCAAGGGCTGCGGCTCGCTCAACACCGTGCGCGTCATGGGGTACTCGGGCGCGCCGGGCGGTTTCACCGAACAGGCCACCGGCAAGCAGGCCGAGCAGGCCCTTTCGCAGCGCCTTCCCCCCTACTCCATCACCGTGCTGGACCTCACGGTGAAGTGAAGACGACGCCTTGACCACCGCACACGCCCCCGCCGCCGCTTCCCCCCGCCCGCGCCTGAACATCGGCCAGCTCACCATCGACCAGCTCACCTTCCCGGAGGCCATCACGGCCATTGGCGAGCTGGTGGACGCGCACCAGGGCGGCTACGTCTTCACCGCCAACGTGGACCACGTGGTGCTCGCGGAGACGAACACGCGCTTCCGCGACGCGTACGCCAAGGCCACCATTTCGGTCGTCGATGGCATGCCCATCGTCTGGGCGTCGCGCATGCTGGACGTGTCCCTGCCGGAGCGCATCGCCGGCTCCGACCTCATCCTGCCGCTGGTGAAGCTGGGCGCCGAGCGCAAGTGGCGCATCTTCCTCCTGGGCGCGGGCCCCGGCGTCGCGGAGAAGGTGGGCAAGCAGTTCCAGGCGCAGTACCCCGGCATCGAGGTCGTGGGCTGGGACTCGCCCATGGTGAACCTGGACGCGGGCGACGCGCAGAATGATCCCATCATCGCGCGCATCCGGGAGAAGGACCCGCACCTGCTCTTCGTCGCGCTGGGCAGCCCCAAGCAGGAGGTGTGGATCTCCCAGGTGGCCCAGAAGCTGGGGCCCACGGTGGCCATCGGCATTGGCGCGGGGTTCGACTTCATCGCCGGCACCGCCAAGCGCGCCCCGGAGTGGATCGCCAAGGCCGGCTTCGAGTGGCTCTACCGCCTCACCCACGAGCCCAAGCGCCTGTGGCGCCGGTACATCCTCAACGACTCCCAGTTCGGGATCATCCTGCTGCGCGAGCTGTGGAAGCGCACCCGGGGTTCACAGGGTTGAGGGGTCCCTCGGGACCCGCCCACTTGGCTGTATGTCCTTGAATTCTGGGCTTTAGGGGTTGGACCCCTCCCTGGACATTTACAGTCAAGCTTGAGTATTCTAGCCCGGCACGCCTTTCGCGGGGTGCACGGGCCGCAGTGCCTGAGCCTCGCGTCCGGGTGTGCCCACCCGTAGGCCCCTGGACGTCCCCTCATGTCATCAGCCGTATCCCGTTCGTCGCCCCGTTGGGCGGCGCGACTCGTCATGTTCGCGGTGATGGTGTTGTCGGCCTTCAGCCTGCCGGCCGCCGCCGCCACCAACACGGAGGCCACGCAGAAGGCCATCCAGTTCCTGAGCGCGGACGTGGCCAACTGGACCACGCACGAGAACTGCATCGCGTGCCACCGCCAGGGCGCGGCGGTGTTCGGCCTGTCGAGCGCCAAGGCCAATGGCTACAACATGGCGCAGACGGCGAGCAACGGGCGCACGCTCCAGCAGAACCTGGACGCCATCACGGCGCGCATCAAGACGGACCAGCTGCCTTCCGGTCACTGGCTGTATCAGGGGGCCTCGTTCCCGAACTCCAAGACGGGCTGGGCGTCGTTCGGCCTGGCGGGCTTCGACCAGTACGTGTCCACGCAGTACAGCAGCGCGCTGGTGATGGCGGCCAACTGGGCGCTGGGCACGCAGCAGTCCAGCGGCCGGTGGAACGAGGACCACGACGGCTCGCCGGTGAACCACGGCAACGTGCCCATCACCGCGCGCTACATCGTGTCGCTGGCGCAGGCGAAGCAGCGCGTGGACCCGGCGAAGGCGGCGCAGTACCAGGCGGCCATCGACAAGGCGGCCGCGTACCTGCGGGCCAACATCAACACGGCCACCACGGGCGTCTTCGACGACGGCATGCCGTACACGTTCCAGAAGTCGTGGGCCATCGTGGGCCTGAAGGCCGCGGGCCCGGGCGCCAATGGCGTGAACAGCACCACCATCCAGACGCTGGCGAACCAGCTCATCGCGATGCCCGCGGTGAGCGGCAAGGGCTGGGGCCGCCTGCCGACGGGCGCGTCCGACGACTTCGCCACGGGCATCGCCGTGTACGCGCTGTGCCTGGCGGGCAAGGAGCCGGCGAGCAACGCGCGCCTGTTCAACGCGATTGAGTGGCTGAAGACGAAGCAGGCGGCGGACGGCGGCTGGGAGCCGGGGTCGGCGGCGCGGGACATCCCGACGACGTTCGCGTCGCTGGGGCTGGCGTGCTTCGGTGACTTCAGCGTGGAGGTGTCCGTGGTGGGCGAGGACACGAAGATGTTCCCCATCTCCAACCCGGCGCCCCAGGAGACGACCTACACGCTCAAGGTGAAGAACCACGGCTACCAGGCGGACACGTACACGCTGAGCACCGCGGGCGGCCTGCCGGGCTGGACGGCCACGCTGAGCCGGCCCACGGTGTTCCTGGCCGCGGGCGCGGAGTCCACCGTGACGGTGACGGTGCGCGCGCCGGTGAACCTGCTGCCTTCGCTCTTGTCGGAGGTCACGGTGACGGCGGCGTCGGGTGGCGCGGTGGGCGTGTCGGCGTCGGCGCGGGTGCGGACGTACACGCCGCCGGAGCCTCCGGTGACGGGCGTGGCGACGACGACCACGATCCTCTCCCCGGCGGCGAACGCGAGCGTGACCATTGGCAATCAGACGACCCTGACCGCGCGGGTGCGGAATGCGTCGACCAACGCCGTGGTGACGGGGCCGCGCAAGGGCGTGGTGACGTTCTTCGTGGCGGGCGTGGCGATTGGCGCGGATGACGACGCGAATGGCGACGGCGTGTTCTCCCTCGAGTGGAACATCGCGACGGACAGGTGGTCCGCCACGGGCGCGCAGGACTTCCGCGCGGTGTACTCCGGCGTGACGTTGGACACGCCGCCCAACCTGCTGGGCAGCACGGCGGCGCAGACGCTGGTCATCAATCCCTATCCGTACACGGCGCCGGAGGTCATCATGGGCAACCAGCCCGCGTTCATCCGCGAGACGACGCTGAACGCGTGGGGCTTCGTGAAGCCGGCCACCAACGGCGCGTTCATCACCTACGCGGCGTTCATCGTGAACGGCGGCGCCCCGGTGGTGGTGAACCCCGAGCTGAGCGGCGGTCTGGTCTACGTGCCGGTGGAGCTGGTGGAAGGGCCGAACATCATCCAGCTCACGGGCCGCGACAACCTGGGCGGCATCACCACGAAGCAGATCAACCTGACGGTGGACCGCGTGCCGCCGGTCATCACCATCCAGTCGCCGGTGCAGGGCCAGGTGGTGGGTGGGCTGGTGGACGTCATCAGCCAGATTGACGAGCAGACGCCGACGCGCGTGGAGACGCAGTGGGTGAACACCACACTGCTGGAGTTCGGCACCGGTTCGGTGACGCACCCGGTGAGCCTGCCGAACTTCGGCGAGCAGGGCATCCTGGTGCGCGCCACGGACTCCGCGAACAACGTGACGGAAGCCGTGGTGCACGTGTTCGTGGATTCCGGCACGCCCACGGTGACGACGGACCCGGCGGACGGGGCCACGTTCGGGCCGCGCGCGAACAACACGCTGCCGTATGTGATTCGCGTGTCGTCCGTGTCCGCGACGACGGTGAAGCTGGGCAATCAGCAGTTCCAGCTGCCGCGCGGCGGCGGTGAAATCCAGACGTCGGTGACGCTGGCGTCGGGCGTGAACACGCTGACCATCGACGCGACGAACGAGGCGGGCCGCACGACGCGCACGACGCGCACCGTGCGCTACGACACGCAGGCGCCCACGGCGACGCTGGTGACGCCGGCTCCGGGCAGCACGGTGGGTGGCGTGGTGACGCTGACGGCGCGGGTGACGGATGCGCTGAGCAGCATCAAGAACGTGGCGTTCACGCGGGACGGGTCGGGCATCCGCGCCGGCACGCTCCAGACCAACGGCACGTGGACCGCGGAGCTGGACACGCGCGAGCTGCTGGATGGCACGCACACGGTGGACGTGTGGATGACGGACGCGGTGGACAACTTCGTCATCCAGAGCTTCAGCTTCACGGTGAAGAACAACTAGCCGTCTGCCATTGACGGCGGTGCCCCTTCGGGGCGGGAGGTCCTCACGGGCCTTCCGCCCCGTTGTCTTTGGGGCGCATGCTGCAAGGCATGCGTGCACACAGGGCCGGCGTGTGGATGTTGTTGTTCGTGCTGCTCACGGGCTGCGCCAGTGGGCCCACGGTGCGGCTGCGCACGGAGCGGGGGACCCGGACGTATGCGCCGGTGACCTGGGACCGCCGGGTGCCGGTCAGTGCTCGGGAGTTCGAGGCGGCGCTGGCGCGGTTGGTGTTGGAGGTGCCGCTAACGGTGCGGTCACCGAAGGTGGTGCGCGCGGTCGCGAAGAGGGGGGCGCAGCTGGACCTGGGGCTCGGGTTCACGCTGCGGGACGGGTACGGGAGGTGGTGCCGGGCGCATGAGGCTCCGGGGGATTGTCTGTCGTTGCTGGAGGATGGAGCGGGTTTCGGTGAATTGGACCGGCTGACGCTCGCGGTGGGCATGTCGCTGGATCCGTTGCGCGCGAGCATTGGAGCCGCGTTGCAGGACACGCTGAACCCGGAGTTCTTCGTGTCCGTGGTGTCGGGAGCGATTGTGTCCTGGGTGGTGCTTGCGGCGGCGCCGGAGCCGCTGTTCACCAAGGCCGCGGCGGTGATTGCCGCCGTGTTCCTGGCGTACGTGGGCGTGCAGTCGTTCCTCGCAGTGGTGCGGGCTTGCGGCGCGCTGAAGGCGGCCACGGATAGGGCGCAGACGTTCCAGGAACTGGAAGAGGCGGCGGAGGTCTTCGCGCAGGCACTGGGGCCGGAAGTGGCGCGCGTCTTCGTGCTCGCGGTGACGATGCTGGTGAGTCACGGCGTGACGGCGGGGTTGTCATCCGCGCTCTCCTTGATGCCGCGCTTCCCGGATGCGGTGCGGTTGGGTTCGACACAGGCGGGTTTCAACCCGGCGCGTGTGTTGGACGTGAGCGCGGTGGCGGTGGTGGACGGTGTGGTGGAGGTGACGCTCGCGTCCACGGCGGTGGCCATGGCCACGAAGGGCCCGCCTCCTCCGAGCAGCAGCACGGGAGGTCCGGGCAAGTGGGTGCAGGTGAATGAGTCGATGTCCGACCGTGCCCGCGATTATCAGGCCCAGGTGACGGGAGCACCGAAGGGCTCCGCGTACCGGCTCAAGAGTGGGGACGAAGAGGTCGACTTCGACGGCTACGACCTGGTCGACGATTTGCTGCTGGAAGCCAAGGGCCCGGGCTACGCGAAGTTCATCCAGGACAACATGTCGCTGAAGGAGTTCTACAGAGGCTTCGACAAGGTGCTTGCCCAAGCTGAACGGCAATACTTGATGGCTCGTGGAACGCGCGTCCGTTGGATCGTCGCGGAGGAGCGATTCGCGGAACTCCTTCGCAGAGCCTTCGAGGGCCGGGGCTACAAGACCTTCGAGGTCGTGCACGTCGCTCCCGTGCCGCGCTAAGGAGTCCTGGAATCATGACGGAGACGTACTACTCAGGTTGCTATTGGCTGGCCCGGCAGGAGCCTGTCGAGTCCTGCGCCCACCGATTGAGTTCGTTCCTCCAGCGATTGGGCTCCTTGGACCCCTCGTGGAACCGCTGGCACCAGACGGCCGCGACCTTCGAGAAGGCGCGACAGCGACAGGTATCTCCGGATGTGGCCACCCTCTCCAAGCTCCTGGGCGGCAAGGCCAGCCGGTTCATGGACATGTCGCGCTTCTGGCTCTGGGCTGGCGAGAACGAAGCGGAGGCTTCGAAGGTCACCGGCCACTGCGGCAGCGCCGCGACGCATATGGCTTCTGTCTGTTTGCTCGACGGTCACAGCATGGGCCAGGTCGCGGAGCGGGTGCTAACCGCCCATGTCCTGACCGGCGTGATGCGCGCCATGGCGCTCGCGTGGGAGCCGGAATTCGCTCTCTGTACCTCGCATGAGCATCGGGAACGCCTCATGGCTGGCAAGTTCCCCGAGCCCGGCACCTTCGTCGGCTGGGTCACCTACCTCGCCGACTTCCGCGGCCCCGTGCCCCCGCTGCCCTCTTCCGTCCAGGTGGAGCACATCCCGGACCGGGGCACGCTCATCACCCTCACGCAGGAGAAGTTCAGCGTCTTCAATCCCACCCACGTCGCCCTCGCCGCGGATGTCCAGGCGCGCCTCCAGGCGGCGGGGCTGCTCACCCCGCTTCGCCCCTGGGGCACCTAGCCCTTCAGCGCGGCCCGGCCTTCGCGAACCTTCGCAGCAGCGCTTCGTGCGCCGGGTGGCGGGCCACCATCGCCTCCGCCTCCGGCAATTCGAAGTCCGCGAACTCGAACCCCGGCGACACCGTGCAGCCCACCAGCGTGTACGCGCCCAGCGGCTCCGCCGCCTGCAGCACCCCCGCCGGGACCAGCACCTGCGGCTGATGGCCCTGCGTCACATCCCGCCCCAACACCGGGGACTCCAGCCGGCCGTCCTCGTGCACCAGGTGCAACGCCATCGGCTCCCCGTCATGGAACAGCCACAGCTCGTCCGCGCCCACCACCCGGTGCCACGCGGAGAACTCCCCCCGCTGCAACAGGTAGTAGATGGCCGTCCCCGCGGACCTGCGCCCTCGCAGCGTCTGCACCTGGAACGCCGCCCGGTACGTCTCCCGGTAGTAGCCGCCCTCCGGATGGGGCTTGAGGTCCAGCCTCCTCACCAGCTCTTCAACCATGGTGGACCCAGTCTAACGCCAGACACCTTCAGGGCTTCTTCTTCTGCTGCTGCATCGCGGACGCCACCAGGTTCATCAGCTTCAGCTGCACCGGCGTCAGCCGCCGCAGGTTGCGCATCAGCCGCCGCATCTCCGGCACGTCCTCCTCCGTCCGCGCCCGGGGCTTCTCCTTCGGCGGCGGCGCCGCGAACTCCTCGCCCAGGCCCAGCAGGTCGTGCGGCGGGATGTTCAGGACGACGCACAGACGGCGCAGGTTCTGCACGCTCGGCAGCATGTGGCCACGCTCCAGCCGGCCATACACCTCCGACGCCATGCCGATGCGGTCCGCCACGTCCGCCTGCGTCAGACCCAGCTTCACCCGCACGTTCCGTGCCGCCGAGCCGAGGATTCCCGCCAGTTCCGTGTCCATGCCCTTGTCCCGGGTGCGCAGCGCCTCCATGGCACCGGGCGCTGGGCATAACCCTGAAGGTCGGGTCATGTCACCTTACCTCTGGCGTTTTTTCCGCCTCCCCACCCGACCCGGGACGTCCCCCAAAACCTCCCGGCCCGCCCCTCTCAGGGGGTGGGCTCGGGCACGGGTGCGCGCCGGCGCTCGGCCGCGGTGAAGAGCAGGGCCATGGGCAGCCCCAGGAACACCGCGTGCCACACAATCTGGAGGAACTGCGGGACGCTCAGGAACCAGGGGAAGTAGCCGCGCGCCAGCAGCTGGAAGTCCACCAGCCACACGAAGATGCCGAAGAGCATCCCCACCGCCGCCTGGAACTCCCAGCGCCCCCGCCCGTCCACCGGCAGCATCGCGTCCAGGAGCGCGTACACCACGCCCCAGCCCGCGGCGATGACCAGGTGCACGCCCAGCCCCACCGCCACCGCCAGCGCCGTGGACACCTGCGGCGTGAAGGCCGGCGGCCCCAGCACCACCGCCGCGCTCATCCGCACCGGCACGAGCGGCCCCTCCCCCGCCGCCACCGCCAACGCCGTCTGCGCCAGCGCCAGCAACACGCCCGCCGCCAGGCCAAACAACAGCCCGTTCGTCAGCGACCAGGGAGTGGGAGTCCTCCGTGCCATGGTGTGCCTCCTCGGGGGTGGGCGGGCGCCGGAAGCGGCCCCGTCCCCTCAAGGCTGCGCACCCCACGCGGAAGGGGGCAGCCACCTCACCCCCAGGGCCCGCCCCAGCCCCACCCGGACGGACGGCCAGGGGCCCTTCACCCCCCTTGCCGTGCCTGCCATACGGCCAGTCATTTCTTCCCCCACGATCGGGTCCGGTCCGTAACTTCTTCAGACGTCACCGCTGACCCACCGCGAAAGTGCCTGGAATTCCCGGGAGCGGCGGGCGGGCACGCGGTTCGCAAGAGTGAAGGAGCGTCGAGGAACCCACCCCGTGTCCCAGTCTTCCGCAAGAAACCGCCTGGTCCTGCCCTACCGCGTCCACTACGCGCCGCCTGCGTGGCGGGAAGTGGGGCGGATGTCTTCCGAGGCCTTCGAGGCCCTGCAGCAGACCCTGGCGCGGCTGGCGGAGCGGTCGAAGACACACGACTCGGTGGCGGGACCCGCGCGGCACCGCGTGGAGGGCCACGACCTGGAGCTCGTCTACGAGAAGGACCCTCGCGCCAGCACGCTCACGCTGCTCGCGGTGACGCGGCTGGGCTGACACGCGAAGGAAGCCCCTGGGGCCCGCATCCCGCGAGGCCCCCGGGTTCACGCGCTCCGGCCGGACAGCCGGCCCACGGTGGCCAGCAGCTCGTCAGGGACAATGGGCTTCTTCAAGAGGCCGCCCGTGTCCGGCAGCGCCTCCGCGCCCACGCCCGACAACAGCAGCACCGGCACGGCCTTCAGCCGGGGCCAGTCCGCGCGCAGGTGGCGCAGGAACTCCGGGCCATCCATCACCGGCATCCTCAGGTCCAGGAGGATGAGGCTCGGTGGGGGCAGGTGCTTGAGCTCGTCCAGCGCCTCGCGGCCATTCGCGGCGACGGCCACCTCGTAGCCGTCGGCTTCCAGGATTTCGGCGATGGCGGCGCGAGCATCCTCGTCGTCCTCCACCACCAGCACGGGCTTGTGCGGCACGGGCTGAACCATGTCCCGCAGCATAGAGACCCCCTCCCCCACACGGACACGGCTTCCCGGAATACCCAGACGACTGGTGGACAGATGGCCACCCTGGAGGATGACCGCCCTGGAAGATGACCTCCTTGGGACCCGAGCGGCCACGCTGGGAGGTTCGGAGGCCATGCCGCCGCCCCGCTTCGACCTGCTCCACCCGCGGGACCGGTTTCACGCGCGCCGCCAGCGCGGACGGCCTTGAGGGCTGAGCGGCGCTCCGGGGAATATCTTTTGGACAGAAACGAACTCTTCGGTCCAGAATTCCCCGACAGTGCCTTCTTCCTCGGCTAGGACTCCGCGTCACCGCGGAGGGGAAGCAGGCTCGCAAACGTGTGCTCCCTCACGGGTCTGTCCCACACAGGGGCCCGGGGGGTTAGCGGGGCCTGGAGCCCCTTCCTACCTTGGGCCGACCATGTCGCTGAGGAGCCAGGAACAGGGGAGCGCCCGGGTCATCCAGGCCGTGCCGTGGAAGGTCCGGGCCTGGCGGGAGCTGGAGGCGGGGCGGGAGCGCATCCAGGCGATGCTCGCGCCGCTGCCGGAAGCGGAGCTGATGCGGCAGCACTCGCCGCTCATGTCCCCGCTGGTCTGGGACGTGGCCCACGTGGCCAACTACGAGGAGCAGTGGCTGTTGCGCGCGCTGGGGGCTCCGGCCTTCACCGACCCCGCGTTCGACGCCATCTACGACGCCTTCCGCCACCCGCGGAACACGCGCTCCACGCTGCCCCTGCTGGAGCCGGAGGCCGCCTGGGCCTACGCCACCCGCGTGCGCGCGGCGGTGGCCGCGCACCTGGAGACGCTGCCCGAGGACAGCGCGGATCCGTTGCTCCACGGCGGCTTCGTCTTCGGCATGGTGGCGCAGCACGCGCAGCAGCACGCGGAGACGCTGGCCGCCACGCTGCAGCTGATGACGCACGTGGAGTACCACCCGGTGGAGGCGCTGCGTCCCCAGCCCGGCGCGGTGCCGCAGCACGAGGTCTTCATCCCCGGCGGCCCGGTGCGCCTGGGCAGCGACGACCCGTGGGCCTACGACAACGAGCGTCCCCGGCACGTCGTGGAGCTTGCGCCCTTCCTCCTGGACGCGCATCCGGTCACCACGGGGGACTTCCTCGTGTTCGTGGAGTCCGGCGGCTACGAGGATCCGCGCTGGTGGGACCCGAAGGGCTTCGCGTGGATCCAGGCGGAGAACATCCGCCATCCGCTCTTCTGGATTCCGCAGGGCCATCACGTCTGGCTGCGCCGCCGCTTCGGCACGGTGGAGCCACTGCCCAAGGACGAACCCGTGCAGCACGTGTCCTGGTACGAGGCGGACGCGTACGCGCGATGGGCCGGCAAGCGCCTGCCCACCGAAGCCGAGTGGGAGAAGGCCGCGCAGGGAAGTGACGGCGTCTCTCGCGCGCACCCCTGGGGAGGCGCCGCGCCCACGGACGCGCACGCCAACCTGGGCGGGACGCGCTGGGGGCCGTCGCCCGTGGGCAGCCACCCGTCCAGCCGCAGCGCGGATGGTGTCTGGGGATTGCTGGGCGACGTCTGGGAATGGACCGCCAGCGACTTCCAACCGTACGCGGGCTTCCGGGCCTTTCCGTACCGCGAGTACTCGGAGGTCTTCTTTGGCGACACGTCCAAGGTGCTGCGCGGCGGTGCCTGGGCGAGCGCGCCGGTGGCGGTGCGCAACAGCTTCCGCAACTGGGACTTCCCCATCCGCCGGCAGATCTTCGCCGGCTTCCGCTGTGCACGCGACGTGAAGTGAGGGTCACATGAGGATGAGGTCGGAGCAGGGCGAGGCTCGCATCGCGGACGGCTACGCGGCGCCCGGTGTGAAGGTGGACGTGCACGTGCAACCCGGTGACGCGCGGCGCTCGCTGCGCGCGGAGGTCCTGGAGGGGCTCTGCCACGGACCCCACAAGGAGCTGAGCCCCAAGTGGCTCTACGACGAGCGCGGCAGCCAGCTCTTCGACGACATCACCCGCCTGCCGGAGTACTACCCCACGCGCCGCGAGCGGGAGATTCTCCGCGCCCACGCGGATGACGTGGCCCGGCTGAGCGGCGCGGACACGCTGGTGGAGCTGGGCAGCGGCACCAGCGAGAAGACGCGCCTGCTCCTGGACGCCATGGACGCGGCCGGGCAGCTCCAGCGCTTCGTGCCCTTCGACGTGAGCGAGGCCTTCCTGCGCAAGGCCGCCGAGGGCCTGGCGCGCGAGTACCCGCGCATCGCCGTGCACGCGGTGGTGGGCGACTTCGAGCAGCACCTGGGCCGCATCCCGGGCGGCGGCCGGCGGCTCATCGCCTTCCTGGGCGGCACCATCGGCAACCTGAAGCCCGCGCAGCGCGCGCTGTTCCTGCGGGAGCTGGCGTCCGGGCTGAAGCCCGGGGACGGCCTCTTGCTGGGCACGGATCTGATCAAGGACCGCGAGCGCCTGTTCGCCGCCTACAACGACAGCGCGGGCGTGACGGCGGACTTCAACCGCAACGTGCTGCGCGTGCTCAACCGCGAGCTGAACGCGGACTTCGACCCGGAGGCCTTCGAGCACCTGGCCCCGTTCGATGAAACGAACAAGTGGATCGAGATGCGCCTCATCTCACGCAAGCCCCAGTCCGTGTGGCTGAAGGACCTGGAGCGGCGCGTGGAGTTCGCGGAAGGCGAATGTCTGCGCACGGAGGTGAGCTGCAAGTTCTGTCGCGAGCAGGTGCAGGCGGAGCTTGGCGAAGCGGGCCTCGACCTGGCCGCGTGGTGGACGGACGCGGACGGAGACTTCGCGCTGTCGCTGGCGATGAAGCGCTGAGCAGCAGGGCCGCTCTTGCTGGGGCCGCCCGGCGCTGCTCTTCGCAGCGCCGGGTCAGGGCCCGGATCCAGACGGTGACGACGGGTGCGGCGGGCGGCCTAGCGGCGGCGCGGAGGATCGCGGCGCACGGGCACCGGCACCGGAGCCGGCTGCTGCTGCGGGCGGGTCCACGCGGCCCAGAGCGCGGCGGCCGCGGTGATGACCAGTCCCCCCGCCGCTGCTAGCTGCTCACCCAGGGGCCCGATCTCCACGGCGGCCAGGGGGAGGGGAAGCATCTCGGTGAGCGTCATGCGCGGACTCCTTACGAGGGGCACAGCGTGAAGACCCGGGACGGGCAGGCGCTCGACACAGGTCGGGAAGCTAAGGTTAGGAAGTCGGAAGGCTTTCGGGAAGTCCCGGGGACTCCAGCTGACAGGACGTGGACGGAATTGCACCCCGGGCCGGGCCCGAAGTCCATCCCCTGCCAGTCGCAGTCACCCGAAACATCACGCTCCTCACGTAATGGGGACACCCGGGCCGCGCAGGACGTTCCCGGGTTCTGCTGCGTCGCCGCTTATCGGGCGTCCGGGTGGCGCTTCTTCCACTCCACCTTCATGCAGTGGTCCTGCACCACGCGGATGCCCGCGCGCGCCAGCCGCTCGGCCGCGGCGTCATTGCGGATGCCCAGCTGGAACCAGACGGCATACGGCTTCTTCGCCAGCAGCGCGTCCACGTGCGCGTTGATGTCGTCCGGCCGCAGGAACACCTGCACCACGTCCACCTCTCCGGGCACGTCCTTCACCGACGCGGAGATGGGCTCGCCCAGGATGCTCCCCTGCTCGCCGTGCGTGGGCACGGGCAGCACGGTGAAGCCGTGGTCCTTGAGGAACTTCGGGATGGCGTGCGCGGGCTTGTCCGCCTGTGCTTCCGGCCGGATGCCCAGCACGGCGATGCGCTTCGTGCGCGCGAGCAGCTCGCCAATGCCTTCCGCGTCGTCGATGAGGTTCTTGCGCCAGTCGTCCATGGGGTCTCCGCGCTCCTTCATAAGGAGGTCGCGACCCTCACGCAGGGACTGTCAGCGGGGCGCGGCCTGGACCTGGATGGTACGGCAGGCCTCGGTGGCCAGGCGGACTTCCTCCGCGGTGGCGCCGGGGAGGCTGGCGCAGAGGAACAGGTCATCCCCCACGCGCCGGGCGCCGAAGAACGCGGGCGCCTCCGGGCCCACGCCGCCGTCCGCCAGGGACGGGGCCATGGTCACGCGCAAGAGGGCGAAGGACGGGGTGTCCTCCTCCTGGTCCAGCGACAGCGTGAACTGCTTCATCTGCTGACGGACGTTGTCCGCCAGCGTCTCCGAGGAGGGCATCTGCTCGCCCTGCCCCGGCTTCAAATCCACGCGCAGCGCCGGGCGGCCGGGAGGGCCCGCCTGGAAGCTGCCGTCGGTGGCCACCTGCGCGGACCAGCCCGGCGGCAGCGGCACCTTCACGCCCGAGCGCAGCCCCGCGTCCTCCGCCGCGATGTCGTCGACCGGCGTCTTCTTCTGGCAGCCCTCGCAGCCGCCGAACAGGACGCCGAGCGAGACGAGCCCGAGGCCGATGAGCCTCGGGGTCTTCCGCGCGTGGGACGCGAGCATGCGCACCGTTACTTCTTCTCTCCCGGCGGAGGCGGGTTTCCGCCGCCCTTGCCGATGTTCTCCATCTTGAGGGAGCCCTCGAAGATGACGCCGCGGTCCATGGAGAGCGACGGCGTCTCCAGGTTGCCCTTCACGCGGCCCGGCTGCTTCAGCTCGATGAGCTGCGTGGCGCGCACGTTGCCTTCCACGGTGCCGTTGATGATGACGGTGCCGGCCTGGATCTCCGCCTGCACGCGGGCGCCGTCGCCAATGACGAGCACGTCCTTGGTGACAATCTGCCCGTTGAACTTGCCGTCGATTCGAACCTGACCTTCGAAGGTGAGCTTCCCCTCGAACTCGCTTCCCTTACCCAGAAGCGTGTGAACCTCACCCGGACGCGTCGACACGAAATCCTCCTCCCGTTTGAACAGGGGCTTGCTGGGTGCTTCGTCTTTCTTCCCGCCAAGGAGCGCCACGCCCTACTCCTTCCTCAGAAGCTTCAACAGCCTGTCGAGGTCATCGTAGGAGAAGAAGTCGACTTCCAGGGTGCCTTTTCCCGGGCTTTTCTCCGACAGACGGACCTTTGTTCCCAACCGACGCTGCAGCTCCTCGGTGAGCGCCTTCACCTGCGGGCTCACCTTGGGCGCCGGCTTCCCTGCATCCTTGCCGCCCTTCGCGGACTTGCCCTGCTGGACCAGCCGCTCCGTGTCGCGCACGGACAGCTTCTTCTCCGTCACCTGCTTCGCCAGGTTCTGGAGCTCCGGCAGCCGGGGCACGCCGAGCAGCGCGCGAGCGTGCCCCATGCTGAGCGACCCGTCCGCCACCATGGCCTTCACGTCCGGGGGCAGGGCCAGGAGGCGCAGCGCGTTCGCGACGGTGGAGCGCTCCTTGCCGACCTTCTGGGCCACCTGCTCCTGCGTGAGCTTGAACTCCTCCACCAGGCGCCGGTAGCCGTCCGCCTCTTCAATGGGGTTCAAGTCCGCGCGCTGGAGGTTCTCCACCAGGGCGAGCTCGAAGGACTCGGCCTCCGTGACCTCGCGCACGATGGCGGGGATTTCCTTCAGACCCGCGGCCTGGGACGCGCGCCAGCGGCGCTCGCCCGCGATGATGAGGTAGCCCTCGCCGCCCTTGTTCGGGTTCTTGCGGACGAGGATGGGCTGGAGCAGGCCCTGCGCCTTGATGGACTCGGTGAGCTCGTGGAGCTTCGTCTCGTCGAAGTGGCGGCGGGGCTGGAGCGGGTCGCGGTGGATGGACTCGATGGCCAGCTTGAGCACGCCGGGCTTCGGCGGCGGCGCGGCGGGCGCCGGAGCGGCGGGGGCGGCCTGGGGGATGAGGGCGGACAGGCCCCGGCCCAGGGCGCGCTTCTGGGTGTCTGCGTTCTTCTGCACGGCGGTTGGGAACTCCCCGCGCCGGAGTGGGACCGGCGCGCATGGGCCTTGAGTGCTTCACGGCGAACCGGGCACCCGGTCCCACCATTCACATCGCTCTATTAAGGAGGCGACCGGTCAGGCGACCCGGCGCTTGGACGGCTTGGGGGAGTCCCGGCGCATCAGCTCGCGGCCCAGGGCCAGGTAGCTCTCGCAGCCCTTGGACTTGATGTCATAGAGGATGATCGGCTTGCCGAAGGACGGGCACTCGGACAGGCGCACGTTGCGCGGCACGACGGCCTGGAAGACCTGGTCCTTGAAGTAGCCGCGCACCTCGTCCACGACCTGGTGGGCGATGTTGGCGCGCGCGTCGAACATGGTCAGGAGGATGCCCTCCATCTTCAGCGAGGGGTTGAGCCCCTGCTTGACCAGGTCGATGGTGTGCGTGAGCTGCGAGAGACCCTCGAGCGCGTAGTACTCGCACTGGAGCGGGATGAGGACGGAGTCCGCGGTCACCAGCGCGTTGAGCGTGAGCAGGCCGAGCGAGGGCGGACAGTCGATGATGATGTAGTCGTACTTGTCCTTGAGCGGCAGCAGGGCTTCGCGCAGGCGGAACTCGCGGCGCTCCTGGTTGACGAGTTCGACTTCCGCGCCGGTGAGGTCGGGCGTGGCGGGGATGACCTGGAGGAAGCGCAGCTCGGTGGGGTGGACCAGCTCCGAAGCGGGGCGGCCGCCGAGGAGTGCGTCGTAGACGGTGCCGGTGAGGTTCTCGCGCTTGAGGCCCAGGCCGCTGCCGGCGTTGCCCTGGGGGTCCATGTCCACCAGCAGGGTGCGGCGCTCCGCGGAGGCGAGGCTCGCGGCGAGGTTGATGGCGGTGGTGGTCTTACCCACGCCGCCCTTCTGGTTGGAGATGCAGATGATACGACCCACGTGGCCCATCCTCTCTCGCCCCGGCTGACGCCAGAGCCCCGCTCGCGGTTCGCGCGGACGTGCGCGCGAATCGGAGCCTGATCAGGCAGCTAGCACGGGGTTCGAGGACGGATCAATTTCCCATCCAAGGTGGGACGGGAGCCCTGCCCGGCCCCTCGCTCGGGGGCCCGTGGCTGGCGGTGAGCGGGTGGGAATTCGCGCGGAGGAGGGTGGCTGCGCGTGCCTGCTCGGCTGCTTTCTGGGGGGTGATTCCGTGCGGGGCGGAAGGGTGTTGGGTTTTTCAGGGGGTCCGCGCGCGGCGGGTTCGTGGTGGTGGCTTCACGCGGTTCGCGGGTTCGAAGTTTCACGTGGAACCGGCCGGGCTTCGTGGGTCCGTGCGGCGGGTGGATTTCGCGCGAGCTGGTGCGCGGTGGGGTCGCCGCGTTGGGTTTCGGCGTCCGGTTCGGGTTCGCGTTTGGGCGCGGCGAAGTTGGAGCCAGTTCGGGTTCGCTTTTTGGGCGCGCCGGGATGGGGGCTGGTTCGGGGATGAGCGGGCCGCGTGAATCCGGGCACCGTTCCGGCGACTTCGGGTCGCGGGTTCCGGCTTCGCGGTGGCGTGGACGCGCGAGCACGCCGTTGAACCACCGCGGCCGTTCGCACAAGGCGGAGGCGTTTCAACCCTCCGGGTGATGCCCTCCCCGCGAGGTCCACTTCCGCGGTCCCCATGGAGCGCTGACCGGATGCGAAGTCCCGCCGAGCACCTTCGCGGAGCCAGGCCGCCGTGCGCGGTGCCGCCACTTCACGCCGGCCGCGCCGGTCGTTTCACGTGGAACGCGTATCGGCGCCGGAGGCTCCGCCATGTTGGCCTCGGGTCATCAGATGGCGGCTCGTGCAGCGCACCGCATGAGCGGCGCGAACCGCCGCGAGGCCCGGCGTCCGTCATCGGTCCGGCATGCGCGCGGACCGTGGATGCGCTGCCTGGGTTCATGGCGTCGAACGGGCCGATGCGGCCAACGTGGACCGTCATCACCGGCCGCGTGTCGCCGACTCTGGCCCCAGAGCCGCGCCTCATTACATGTGACGAAGCGCCGGGTTCCCGTTCCGAGCTCCCATCAGGTGGATGTGCGGTGGTCCCAGCCACGGCCACCGGCGGTTCCACGTGGAACACGTGCCATGCCGCTGCGGACACCGCGCCCCTGCTTTTTCGCGCCCCCCGCCCACTGAAGCCGCGCACGCCCGGCGTTCCCGAGCCGTACCCGCTGACGCGAGCAGCGCGATGCGAACGAACGGACCGGGCACTTCCCATGAACCTGGTTCAGCGCGGGCGGCGCATCGAAGCTGAGCCGGTTCACGCGGCCGGCGTTTCTCGGATGCGCGCCGCGATGGGGATGGACGGTCCGCCACTTCCCGCGAACCGCGCCTGAGGCTCGCGGGCCATCGGGTGAGTCGTTCACATGAGCGACCGTCCGCGGATGCTCACCGCGATGTGAAGGGACGGTCTGGGCACGCTTCGCACGCCCCCTGCTCAACGCGGACGGCGCGTCGACGATGAGCCGGTCACTTGAACGGCCACCCGGGGATGCGGGCACCGCTGCATGGACGGGATGCCGGTTCTCGCGAACCGCGCCCCACGCGGACGGTGCAGCGAAGGTGAGCCGCGCGGCACGAACGACCGACCACGGATGCGAGCACCGCCACGCGGACGCACGACCTGACCTTTCGGAACCGCGTCGGTTGAAGGTCGTTCATCCAAGCCAGCCGTTCCACGTGGAACACGCATGAGCGCGCGAACCTCGCCATGCGGAAGAACGGTCCGGCGTGCTTCGCGGACCACGCCAACGACAGGCCGAGCAGTCATGCCGCGCGTTCCACGTGGAACACGCGTAAGCGCACGAACCTCGCCATGCGGCAGAACCGTTCGCCGCGTTTCGTGGAACGCGCCAACCCAGGCCCGCGCGCTCATGCCGATAGGTTCCACGTGGAACACGCTCACGCGGTGACGGCACACGTTGCGAAGCGCTGCCTCCCGCGTGGATCCATCAGCCCAGGTCCTTGGTTCAGCGCTGTCGCCTCAAGTGGACCCCGCCACACCGTTTCGAACAGGCGGCGCGAACGAAGGGCTGGCGTCTGACGTCGACAACAAGGCTCCAGGCCGCGGTCCATCTCAGGCCGTTCCACGTGGAACACGCGCATGCGGTCTTGAGCACGCGCGCGAAGGAAGGCCTGCATCCCTCGCGGACAAGGGCACCCTTTCAGCCCGCCAAGTCGGCGCAGCTCGTTCCACGTGGAACACGTCCACGCCATCTCGCGCGCATGCGGCGAGCACCGGTTCAGCCTCCAGTGCGAAAACCTCTGCCCGCCCGTTGGTTCTCACGCGGGACGTTTCACGTGGAACACGCTCACGCATCCGCGAACACGCGCAGGTGAAGACACCCGTTCCGCGCTGTTCCTGAACACGCGCTTCAACGCAGTGGATCCACCGGGACGTTCCACGTGGAACACGGCACGGAGACCACGGAGTGGGAGCCCCTGAACCACTTCCGGCACGCGCGATTCGAACCAAGGTTGGGGAAGGAGCAACCAGCCTGGGGCTCCCTTTCATCCACCGCGCTTCGCCTCCGCCAGCCACGAACCGCGGCATGGATGCCTGTCCGGATCCGATGCCCAACGGCCCGCGAAGCGTCTTGATGCGAGCCTGATGCGGAGCCGTTCATGCGTTCCCTTCTTCATCGCCCGACAGCACGTCCGATGCGCTGACCGTCACGCCCACGGCCGCAGTCCGAGCAACCGAGGGAGCCCCTTCTTGAAGCGTGTTCCACGTGGAACATGCGAAGCCGCATGAGCGCTGGCTCCCCTCCCCTTCGCCCCATCAAGCGCTCCAGGTCAGCCACGGTTCAACGCCACGGCGAACAACCGCGTACCGCTTCAACGCTTGTTCGCGAGCGCCTTCACACACGGACCGGAGGCCGGTCGTGTTCCACGTGGAACACCGGCCGGCCACTCAGCCCGTGCTTCCACCGCTTCGTCCATTTCAGCGAGGCCCATCACGCACCGGATCCGTTGGGCGGCCGCTCATGACTTCAAGGCCCCGTGCATCCGCATGCCTGGGTTCGAGGCGGCAGCGTGATGCGGGCCCAGCTGCATGCCCATGCGCGGACAGCGACGTGAGTCCGGTCCTTCGTGAACAGGCTTCCACGCGGCTTCTTGTGATGCTCAGCCAGGCCTCAACCGCATCAACCTTCGGGTCCATCCGAAGGACTTCAGGCAGCGCGTGTTCCACGTGGAACGTGGGCAGCACGTTCGTCCGCGCTCCGCTTCGAGCCTCTCGCCGTGAACGTGTTCCACGTGGAACACGGAGCCTCAGGTCCCGCGAACGCATCCGGGCGACTTCGCCCTGGACGTTCCACGTGGAACACGCGCCGCTGTGCTTCGCCGTTCAGCGCGACCAGGCGGCTTGCTGAAGCACGACGCGGTAGCCGTCCGGATCCTCGAAGGTCCTTCCGTTCGCATCCCAGTACGGATTGCGTGACGGCACCGGCGCGAAGCCCGCGGCCTCCATGCGGCGGACTCGCGCTGCCCACGCTTCCGGGTCCGGCACGTAGAACACCAGGAGGTGGTCTTCGGATGGAGCTCGCGGTGCTTCGTGTCCGCGCTCCACCGTGAACTCCAGGTGGTACGGCGCGCCCGCATGTCCGAGCATCACGCCGTCGAACCCCGCGTGGTCCTCGAATCCTCCGAGCACCTCGAAGCCCAACCCGTCCCGGTAGAAGCGCACCACCGCGTCCAGGTTCCGTGTCGGCCTCGCGACCCGCAGCTTCACCGCGTCCATGCGCTGCCCTCCCCTTCCCGGATCCGCATCCGGGTGGTGCCACACATAGGATGAATTGACGCTCTTTTCGTACGGACCGCGGGCCTGCACCTTGTGCCCATGACCACGAAACAGCAGCCCCTGAACTCTGGCTTCGGCGCGACCACCACCACACGCGAGGCCCTGGGCAACACCCGGCTCGATGGCACCGTCGCCATCGTGACCGGCGGCTACGCGGGCATCGGACTGGAGACCACCCGCACGCTCCATGCAGCGGGTGCCACCGTCATCGTCCCCGCGCGAACTCCCGACAAGGCCCGCGCCGCGCTCGCCGGATTGGAGCGCGTGGAGGTGGAGCCGTTGGACCTCATCGACCCGGCGTCCATCGATGCGTTCGCCTCGCGCTTCATCGCGTCCGGCCGGCCGCTGCATCTGCTCATCAACAACGCGGGCATCATGGCCTCGCCGCTCACCCGCGATGCGCGCGGGTACGAGTCCCAATTCGCCACCAACCACCTGGGCCACTTCCAGCTCACCGCCCGGCTCTGGCCCGCGCTGAAGCAGGCGAACGGCGCGCGCGTGGTGTGCCTGTCATCGCGCGGCCACTTCTTCGCCGACGTCGACTTCGAGGACCCCTTCTTCCTGAAGCGCCCCTACGACAAGTGGGTCGCCTACGGGCAGTCGAAGACCGCGAACATCCTCTTCGCTGTCGGACTGGATGCGCGCGGTGAAGCCCATGGCGTGCGCGCGTTCGCCGTCCACCCCGGCGGCATCCTCACGGAGCTGGTCCGGTCCATGTCCGAGGAGGAGGTCCGCGCCTCCATCGAGAACTCCAACAAGGTCGAACCGCTGAAGACGCCGGAACAGGGCGCCGCGACCACGGTCTGGTGCGCGACGAGTCCCCAGCTCGCGGGCAAGGGCGGCGTCTACTGCGAGAACGTCGACATCGCCGTGATGGCGCCCCCCGACGCCACCATCCGGCGCGGCGTGAAGGACTGGGCCGTGGATCCGAAGCGGGCCGACCGGTTGTGGTCCGCGAGCGAGGCGTGGACCGGCGCTCGCTTCAACCCGTGACGCGCGGCCCGCGGATCCGCAGGTGCTACGTCCGCTGGAACAGCGCCCGGGTGCGCTCCAGGTGGGGACCGGGATGCGGCGCATAGAAGGACACGCGCAGCTCCCGCCCATCGGGTTCCGAGTACGTGAGCGTGACGTTCTCGAACTCGATGGGCCCCAGCTCCGGGAGGATGAGCACCTTCAACATGGATGGGGTCTCCACCACGTCGTGCTCATGCCAGAGGCGCGCGAACTCCGGGCTCGCGGCCTGGAGCTTCTCCGCCAGCGCGTCGAACTCCGAGCGGTCCGCGGCCCTCGCGGCGTCCATCCGGAATCCCGCCACGGCTCGGCGCACCGCCTCCTCCCAGGAGGGCATGCGCGCGCGCCGGTCCGGATTCATGAACAGCGCCCACAAGCCGTTGCGCTCTTCTGGTGCGGAGGCCGGAAATCCCAGGTCCGCGTAGAGGACCGTCGCCGCCGCGTTCCACGCGATGATGTCCCACCGCCGCGTGGAGACGAGCGCCGGAAAGGGATGCGCATCGAGCAGTCGTTGAAGCGCGTCACTGACCGACTCCGGTGAGCGCACGGGCATGGGCGCGGGCCGGCCGTGCGCCAGCGCGAAGAGGTGCAGACGCTCCGTCGGCGTGAGACGGAGCGCGACCACCAGGCGCTCCAGCAGCGGTTCGGAGACGTGGATGTCCCTCCCCTGCTCCAGCCACGTGTACCAACTGACGCCCACGTCAGCGAGCCGCGCCAGTTCCTCGCGGCGAAGGCCCGGCGTGCGCCGCCGCGAACCGGACGGAAGTCCCACGTCCTCCGGACGCAATCGCTCACGGCGGCTGCGAAGGAAGTGCGCGAGCTCGACGCGCCCGGAGCTGCGGGAGGTGTCCGTCACGCGGCGGCACGTTACCGCGTGAGGCATCGGCACCGTGTGTTCCACGCATCGCCCGCGAACGCTCGTGAGGTGCCCGCCCCTCCCGACCGGATTCTCCAAACCTGTCCGACTGTCGGACAGGTTCGTGCGGTGCGGCTCGGACGGGAGGCCCTGCTGCTTCTCCGTGCGACGGATCCGAGCACCGCTGAAGCGGCCGTGGATCCACTCACGTCGTGGCGCGGATCCGCGTCACCGCTCCAGGTTCTCCGCCACGCGTTGAAGCAGGCTCACAAGCTGCACCTTTCCTTCGCGCTGAAGCCCACCATCACATCCTGTTCCACGGCCATCAGCGCCGCCCTTCCCTCAGGTCATCGCTGCCGCGCCGTTCGCGTGAGCGACATCAGGCCTCCGAGCGCGTTCGCCGGATTGGGCTCGCGCTGGACCACGCCGTCGCGCTCCATGCGTGACAACAGCTCCGCCACCGTCGGCGGCTCCACCCGCGCCCACGTCACCTCGACTGAGGGTCCCAACCCCGGGAGCCCCTTTGGGTTGCATGGGGCCCCATCCCAATTTACATAGCACACTATGCACATAGCGAAGACAGTGGGAATCATTGGGGGTGGTCCGGGTGGGCTGACGTTGGCGCGGATCCTGGAGACTCGGGGCATCGCGGCCACGGTGTTCGAGCTGGATGAGCACCCGTTCGCCCGTCCCCAGGGAGGTTCGCTGGACCTGCACGGCGACTCCGGGCTGCGCGCGCTTCGCGAGGCCGGACTGGAGGCGGGGTTCAAGGCCGTCGCCCGGTACGACGACCAGGGCGACGCCATCTATGACGCGCAGGGGACGCTCCACTTCCAGCACAACGAGGCGAGCGACGGCGACCGGCCAGAGATTGACCGCACACAGCTGCGCTCGCTCCTGCTGGACAGCCTCCCCGCGGAATGGCTCCGCTGGGGAAGCAAGGTGTCCGCGGTGGAGTCACTCTCCGACGGGCGCTACCGCGTCATGGGCCCGGCGGGCACGCTCGGCGAGTTCGACCTGGTGGTCGGCGCGGATGGTGCCTGGTCACGGATCCGCCCGCTCGTGTCCTCAGCGACGCCGGCCTTCACGGGCGTGCTCTTCATCGAGCTGCAGATCGACGACGTGGACACGCGGCATCCGGAGGTCGCGAAGCTGCTCCCGCGCGGAAAGATCTCCGTCGTTGGGAACAACCAGGGCCTCATCGCCCAGCGCAGCAGTCACGGACACGTGCGCGCCTACTTCATGTTCCGCGTGTCCGAGGCACAGCTCCAGCAGGGACTCGTGGACACGTCCTCCCCTACTCGCGCTCGAGAGCAGCTCAAGGCGCTGCTTCCGGGGTGGGCTCCGTCCCTGCTCACGTTCATCGACGCGTGCAACGACAGCATCGTCGCGCGTCCCATCGTCGCGCTGCCCGTCGGACACCGATGGATGCACCGGCCGGGCGTGACGCTGCTCGGGGACGCGGCCCACGTCATGCCGCCCTTCTCCGGCGAGGGCGTGAACATGGCGATGCTCGATGGTCTGGAGCTGGGGCTCGCGCTCGCGGCGGACGCCGACTGGAGCCGGGCCGTGAAGGGCTACGAGGAGGCCATGTTCGAGCGTGCCGCCTCCGCCGCCGCGGGTGCCATGCAGGGGCTCGACTTCGTCTCCGAGCACGCGCTCGAGCACGTGCTGGAGCACTTCCGGGAGCTCCAGCAGGCCGGAGCCTGACCGCCCTCCCCTACTGCTTCGCGAACACCGCGACCTGACGCTCCGCGCCGGAGAACGGGAGCCGGTACGACCGGGCGGACACCACGCGCAGGTTGCGCTCGGCCGCGCGCGCCTGGAGCTCCGCGTCCGTCTGCTGCTTGCCCAGCATCGCCACCACGCGTCCGCCCTCTTCGACATACGCGGGCGCCAGGTTCAGCCAGTCCGGCAGGTCCATGAACGCTCGCGCGATGAGCACCTGCGCGCGCGGAATCCCTTCCGTCTCCGGCTTCCCTTCCGCCCGAGCATGCAGCCCGCGCACGCCGACGAGGCCCAGGCTGGCGGCGGCGGCCTTGATGAACGCGATCTTCTTGCCGACCGTGTCCACCAGCGTCACGCCCATCTCCGGCAGCTCCAGCTTGAGCGGCAGCCCGGGGAAGCCCGCGCCCGCGCCCAGGTCCAGCAGCGACGTCGCGCCCTTCACCTCCGGCAGCACCGCCAGCGAATCCAGGAAGTGCTTCTCCAGCACCTCCTCCGGCGCGGTGATGGCCGTGAGGTTCACCTTCGCGTTCCACTTCAGGAGCTCCGCCATCAGCCGCTGGAGCTTGGGGCCCACGTCCGGCCCCACGGTGATTCCCAACGCACTGCATCCGGATGCCAGCTGATCTGCGAACCGCGCGTTATCCACAACACCTCCACCCCGAAGGGCCCTTCAAGTCCTTGGAATCACTCAGGAGAATTTCATCCCCAGAAATGTCCACACGTTATCCACAGCCCTGTTCCTGATCACTTGACGGCCCCTGCCCCCGCTTGAGCGCGACCAGGAGCAGGGACACCGCGGCGGGCGTCAGGCCCGGAATCCGCCGGGCCTGCCCCACCGTCCCGGGCCGGTGCGCGGACAGCTTCTCCACCGCCTCCGTACCCAGACCCCGCACGTCCGTGAAGCGGAACGTGTCCGGGATGCGCCAGCGGTCGGACGCCTCCGCCTCGCGCGCCGCGGCCCGGGCGGCCTGGGCGATGTAGCCCTCGTACTTCACCTCCACCTCCACCTCCTCCGCGACGTCAGGGGTGAGCGCCGGGAAGTCCTCGCGCTCTTGAGCCAGCTGCGCGTACGTGACCTCCGGGCGCTTGAGCCGCATGGCCAGGCCGGTGCGCTTGAGCCGCGCGACCTCCGCCGTCACCGCCTGGGCCCGAGCCTCCGCGCGCTCCAGGGCCTCCTTCGGCAACAGCCCCACGCGATGCCCGTGCCGCGCGAGCCGCAGGTCCGCGTTGCCCTCGCGCAGCTTGAGCCGGTGTTCGGAGCGGCTGGTGAACATGCGGAACGGTTCATCCACGCCCTTCGTCACCAGGTCATCCACGAGCACCGCGCCGTGCGCCTCATCACGGCCCACGACGAGCGCCGGTTCGCCCTTCACCTGGAGCGCCGCCTGGATGCCGGCCCACAGGCCCTGGAAGGCGGCCTCCTCGTAGCCGGAGGTGCCGTTGAGCTGGCCCGCGAAGAACAGGCCCGCGACGGCCTTCGTCTCCAGCGTGGGGTGCAGCTGCGTGGGCGGCGCGTAGTCGTACTCCACCGCGTAGCCGTAGCGGACCACCTCCACACGGGACAGGCCCGGGATGGTGCGCAGGAACTCCAGCTGCACGTCCGCGGGCATGCTGGTGGACAGGCCCGCCGGGTACACCAGCGGCGACGTGGGCCCCTCCGGTTCGAGGAACACCTGGTGCCGTTCGCGAGCGGCGAAGCGCACCACCTTGTCCTCCAGCGACGGGCAGTACCGGGGCCCTCGCCCCACGATGTCCCCCTGGAACAGCGGCGAGCGGTGCAGGTTGTCGCGCAGCAGCCGGTGCGTCGCCTCAGTCGTCGCGGTGAGGCCGCACATCACGGAGGGCCGGCGCGGGAACGGCAGGCCCTGCTCCAGCTGCGTGCGCCAGGACAACGGCCGCACGCCCACGTCCCCCGGCTGCGGAGTAACAGCATCCCAGTCAATGCTGTCGCGGGACAGGCGCGCGGGCGTGCCCGTCTTGAAGCGGCCCAGCGTGAAGCCGAGTGAATGCAGCGACTCCGATAGACCGCGCGCGGCTTCGTCTCCCAGCCGGCCGCCGACCTCCTTCTGCTCGCCCACGTGCATCAGCGCGCGAAGGAAGGTGCCGGTGGTGAGGAGCACCGCGCGGGCCACCACCTGCGTGCCATCCCCCAGCACCACGCCCTTCACCCTCCCCTCTTCCGCGACGACGGCGGCCACTTCGCCCTCGCGCACGGTGAGGTTGGGTTGGGTGAAGAGCACGGCCTGCATGCCGGCGGCGTAGGCGTCGCGGTCGCAGAGGACGCGGGTGGCCTGCACGGCGGGGCCCTTGGAGGGATTGAGGATCTTGACGTGCGTGCCCGCGAGGTCCGCCGCGCGGCCCATCTGTCCACCGAGCGCATCCAGCTCACGCACCAGGTGGCCCTTGGCGGTGCCACCCACGGCGGGGTTGCAGCTCATCACGGCGGCGCGCTCGCGCTTGAGCGTCACGCCCAGGGTGGACAGGCCCATGCGCGCGCACGCGAGCGCCGCCTCGCAGCCCGCGTGGCCCAGGCCCACCACGACGATGTCGTATCGGAGTTCCATCGCGTCCCGGGGGGTATCACGCCCCGGCGCGTCCGTGGCAAGCCGACCCTGGGGACACCGTCCACCCGGCTGGTTCCTGCCCTACCTGGGCCGTGGCCCAAACACAGACATGGCCCGGCCAAGTTTGGGAGCACGCGAGGCGGGCAGTGGGAGGGGTAACTACGCCGCCCGCCTCGCGCGCACCAGTCATCGTGGATCCGCCGAGGGCGCGCCTGACACACCGGTGGCGTCTCTGGCCCTTCGACGGCGATGGCATCCATGGAACCTTGCCCGCACGAGTCCCCCGGCCTCTCGTGCCTTCACATGGCGTCGCACACACGGGGGCCGGAAAGCTGCCCAGGCGGTGAGGGCGCATGGGGGGCTCTCGGACTCGAACCAGCGAGGCCGGCGGACCCTCCGTGTGCGCGACGGGGAAGGGTATAGCGGGGGGGTCTGACATTCCGGGTTCCAGGCCCCGTTCCAGAGGGGGGGCCCGGAAGCCGCGCGGCGTCAGCGGGTGGGGAGGGGGTTCGACCGGCTGGGGCAGTGCACGTTCTCCGGGCAGCGCCCGTCGGACTTCGGGATGCACGCGCCGCAGCACTCCATCTCATCCGGGCGGCACGCCGGCACGCACGCGCCGCACTCCAACACGCCGCCGCAGCCGTCATCCGCGGTGCCGCACTTCAGTCCCAGCGAGGCGCACGTGGCGCGCTGGCAGACGCAGCGGTCGTCCACGCAGGACTCGTTGGGTTTGCACCCGGGGGTGCAGGTGCTGATGGGACCCGTGGGCTCCTTCTTCGGCTCGGCAGGCACGGGCGGTGCGACGCAGCGGCCGTCAGTGCACGTGCCGGCCTGACAGTCGCCGCAGTCGATGAAGCCGCCACACCCGTCCGGCGTCCGGCCACAGGCCACCATCGCCTGCGAGCACGTGGCCGGCGCGCAGCCATCCAGCGCCACGTTGTCCCGCGACGCGCGCACGGAGCCGCCGCTCGGCGTGCACGCGCCCCACAGTCCCAATGCCAGACACAGTCCGGCCCACCGGCCCAGGCTCCGCACCACTTCCATGTCATCCACTCCCCGGGGCTCCCGGCTCGGGAGCCTTGAACGGCCCCATCATGCGCACGCCCGAGACGGATGTCCGGGTCCAAGCACCGGGGCCGGGGCAGGGGAGGGGAGGGTGCCTCAGCGCTGGATGAGCCCGCGAGCGCTCTCGATGCGCTGCGCGGCGGTCCGCGCGTCCTCCTGCTTGCGCGGCGTGGGCACATCCAGTCCGCGCTGCGCCGCGGGCCGGTTCTCGATGGAGGCCAGCCACCGCTGCACGCCCGGCAGCCCGTCCAGGGACACGCCCGCCCACTCGTGCGAGCGCACCCACGCCCAGTTCGCGATGTCCGCGATGCTGTAGTCGCCGGCCAGGTACTCGTGGTCCTTCAGCCGGCTCTCCAGCACCGTGTACAGCCGGCGCGTCTCGTTCTGGTACCGGTCGATGGCCGGCTGGAGCTTCTCCGGGAAGTAACGGAAGAAGACGTTGGCCTGCCCCTGCATCGGGCCCACGCCGCCCATCTGGAACATCAGCCACTGGATGACTCGCGAGCGACCCTTCGCGTCCGTGGGCATCAGCTTGCCCGTCTTCTCCGCCAGGTAGATGAGGATGGCGCCGGACTCGAAGACGGCGAAGTCGCCCTCCGCGCGGTCCACGATGGCGGGGATGCGGCCATTGGGGTTGATGGCCAGGAACGCGGGCTGCTTCTGCACGCCCGTGGAGATATCCAGCGCGTGCACGGTGTACGGCAGCGCCAGCTCCTCCAGCGCCACGGAGACCTTGAAGCCGTTCGGCGTGCCCCACGTATACAGGTCGATCATGTCACCCTCGCTTCGCGTGTGAAGAGGTGCGCTCGTCTAACGGCGGAAGCGCACCACGCGCACGTCGAAATCGGGGGCGTCTCCCAGGGCCTCGCGCATCAGCTCCAGCGCGCGGTCCTCGTCGAAGCTCCCGGAGCCCGCGCCGATGATGGGGAACGCCACGGAGCGGAAGCCCTGCTCCTTCGCGCGCTCCAGCGCGTTTCGCACCGAGTCCTGGATGGACCGCGCGGACGCACGCCAGAGCATGTTGATGCCCGCGACGTGGATGATGCCCTTGAAGGGCAGGCGCCCCGGCCCGGTCACCACCGCCGAGCCCAAAGGCATGGGCCCCACGCGCGCGACCTCACGGAATGGCGCCGTACCACCCCGGCGCTTGATGGCCCCGGACACCCCCTGGGGCAAGAGCAGCCACCAGGGGATGATGTTCCGGTTCCACGCGTTGACGATGGCGTCCACCGGCTGGTCCAGCAGGTCGCCTTCCACCAGTTGCACGGGCATGGGCGGACTCTAGCGCCCATGCCCAATGACAGACACGGTCTTACGGAGCCGCTGTCGCCTTGGCCGGAGCCGGGGCCTGCTGCTTGGCCGCGTTCGCGAAGTCACCCGCGCGCACGAAGGTCGCCTTGCTGAAGTCCACGTGATTGGACAGGGCCTTGCGCACGTCCTCGGGGGTCAGCTTCTGGAGCTTCGCCTCCACGGCCGCGTCGAACGCGAGCGTGCGCCCCAGATACAGGCCGTCGGCCAGCTGCTGCGCCAGGTTGGCGTCCTGCGCGCGAGCGGACTGGCGGTACTCCAGGAGGCCCGCGCGCGCCTTGTCCAGCTCCTGCGGCGTGAAGCCCTTCTGCACGGCGCGGGTGACCTCGTCGCGCATGGCGGCCTCCAGCTTCTGGGCGTTCTGCGGCGCGTAGATGGCGTAGGTGAGGAACCAGCCCACCGAGTCCAGCTCCTCGACGGACACGCTGCTGCCCACGCCATAGGACAGGCCATCCTGCTGGCGCACGCGCGTGGCCAGCCGCGAGTTGAGGAAGCCGCCGCCCAGCATGAAGTTGCCCATCATCACGCCGGGCCAGTCCGCGTCGTCGTCGCGCAGCTGGAGCAGCTGGCCCGCGAGGAAGTACGCATTGGCCTTGTCCGGCGTCTCCAGCACCACGGACTTCGGGGCCACCGCCTGGAACGTGCGGGGCACGCGCGCGTAGGGGGCCGGGCTCTTCCAGCCGTCGAGCAGGGTGCCCACGAGCGAGGTGATCTCCTTCGCGTCGAAGTCACCCACCACCGCGAGCTCCCCGCGCGAGGCGCCGTAGAACTGGCGGTAGAAGTCGCGCGCCTGCTCCAGCGTGACGGCCTTCGCGTCGGCCAGGCGCTCGTCCAGCGAGGAGATGTAGTACGGGTGGCCCTTGGGGTAGTGCGCGCTCAGCACGCGCCAGAACGCGATGCTGCCCTGGGGCTGCGGCTCGCTGCGCTGCGACTCCAGCGAGGCCAGCCGCTCTTGCTTGAGGAGCGCGAACTCCTTCGCGTCGAAGGCGGGCTCGCGCAGCACCTCGGCCACCAGCTTGAGGACCTCCGGGAGGCTCGAGCGCGGGCACTCGATGGTGACGCTGGCGCCCATCGCGCCGCCGTCCACGCCCACGCGGGCCTTGAGCTTGTCGAGCGCGTCGTAGAGCTGCTGGCGGGTGTGCTTCTTGGTGCCGCGCATCAGCATGCCGCCGGCGTACGAGGCAGCGGGCAGCTTGCCGTTCAAGGACTCCGCGGTGCCCCAGCGCAGGTCCAGCGCCAGGTTGACCATCTCCCCGCGCGTCTTCTTGGGGAGCAGCGCGTACTTCACGCCATTGGCCAGCTCGCCGCGCTGCACGCGCGACTCGATGTTGGCGGGGGAGGGGTCGAAGGCCTCTCCCTGGGCGACAGCGGCCTTGCCCTGGTAGCCGTCCACCATCTTGGCCACGTCCACCGCGGGCGGCAGCTCCGAGCGGTCCGGCTTGGGCGTGGGCACGAAGGTGCCCAGGGTGCGGTTGGAGCTCTTGAGGTACGCGGCGGCCACGCGGGTGACGTCCGCGGGCGTGACGGCCTCGATGCGGTCGCGGTGCAGGAAGAGCAGGCGCCAGTCGCCCACGGCGGCCCACTCGGACAGGAGGATGGCGGCGCGCTCGGAGTTGTTGAGCAAGAGCTCCGTCTGCTTCGCGAGGGCCGTCTTCGCGCGGCTCACCTCTTCGTCGGTGAAGGGCGTGCGGGAGGACTCCTCCACGGTCTTGATCAGCGCCTCACGCACGGGGGGCAGGGGCTGATCCTGCCGGGCCTCGACGCTGAAGCCGATGACGCCCGGGTCGCGCAGCTGGAAGTTGAACGCGCCCGCGCGCGAGGCCTTCTTCGTCTCCACGAGCGCCTTGTAGAGGCGGCCGGACGGCACGTCGCCCAGCACCTGGGTGAGCACGTCGATGGCGGCGAAGTCGGGGTGGGCGCCCTCGGGCACGTGGTAGACGCTGGAGATGAGCTGGTTGTCGCCCACGCGGCGCAGCGTGACTTCGCGCTCACCGTCCTGGGTGGGCTCCTGGGTGTACGTGACGGGCACCGGATCCGCGGGCTTCTGGAGCTTGCCGAAGGTGGACTGCACGAGCGACAGGGCCTTCTCCGGCTGGAAGCGGCCGGCGATGACGAGCGTCGCGTTGTCGGGGCGGTAGTAGCGCCGGTAGAAGGCCTGGAGCCGGTCGATGGGCACGTTCTCCAGGTCCGCCTTCGCGCCGATGGTGGCCTTGCCGTAGTTGTGCCAGCGGTACGCGGCGCTCATGGTGCGCTTGAAGAGGATGCCGCGCGGGTCGTTCTCGCCGGACTCGAACTCGTTGCGCACGACGGTCATCTCGCTGTCGAGGTCCTTCTTCGCGATGAAGCTGTGGACCATGCGGTCCGCCTCGAAGGCGAGCGCCCAGGACAGGTTGTCGTCCGACGCGGGCAGGGTCTCGTAGTAGTTGGTGCGGTCCAGCCAGGTGGTGCCGTTGGGACGCGCGCCGCGCTCGGTGAGGGCCTGGGGCACGTTGGGGGTGGTGGGCGTGCCCTTGAACATCAGGTGTTCAAGCAGGTGCGCCATGCCCGTCTCGCCGTAGCCTTCGTGCTTGCTGCCCACGAGGTAGGTGACGTTGACGGTGACGGTGGCCTTGGTGGGGTCCGGGAAGAGCAGGACGCGCAGGCCATTGGGCAGGCGGTATTCGGTGATGCCCTCGACGCTCGCGACAGGGGCCAGGGCGGCCGGCTTCGTCTGGGCGCGCGCGGCCGAGGAGGCAGCAGGCTTCGGAAGGGGAGCCGGGGCCCGGGCCCACACGGGCGGGGCCGCCACGAGCAGGACAGCCAGCAGGGCGAGCGGGGTACGACGCGTCATGCGGTCCTCGGGGTGCGAAGGAGTGGGCACGGGACTTCTAACCGCTCCACCGGGTCCTCCCATCCCGAGAAACCCAGGCCCTCCGGGCAGGCGTCCACCCAGGGACACCCATGGACCGTCCCAGGTCCTGTCCCGCACTTCCAACCTCACAGGTCGTCATGTATCCTGACGCGGATCCGATGTCAGGATGGGTTGGTAGGAGATTCGCGCGTCACCAGGGAGGGAACGGAATGGCGAAGGCGATGGGCGGGGACCTGATGATTCAGATGCTGCAGGAGTTCCGCGAGATGCAGGAGGAGTCGAAGGAGCAGTACGCGCGGACCCAGAAGGCGCTGCGGGTGCTCCGCATGAAGTGCCGGGTCGTCTACAGGAGGACCCGGGTCTTCGCGGATCAGGTGCGCGCCTTCTCACAGGAAGTGGATGGGTTCCGCGACAACATGGGGGAGTTCGCCACGCACGTCTCCGCGCTGGCGAAGGAGGTGGACGGCGTCAAACGTGTCCAGACGAAGATGTTCGGTCAAATGGGCCGCATGCTGAATCATCTCGCGGATGCCCAGAGCACGGACCGCAAACGCATCGACGTCCTGGAAGAGCGCATGGACGGCCCAGGGGAGAACTGAGGGGGTGAGAAAAATTTAACGCTTCTGATGCGTCCAGGGGATGCATAAGCGCTGCTGTGCGAGCATGAGTCGCCATGGCGGGGCGCAGACGGTCGCGAGTGCGCGTGCTCCGGCCGAAACGGACGCAGGTGCTGGCGGCGCGGACCTACGAGCAGTTGGTTGACCCAGGTCATCCGGTGCGCGCCGTCTGGGCGACTGTCGAAGCGCTGGACATGTCGGACTTCGAGCGCGCCATCCGTTCGCGTCCACATCACGCGGGTCGTTCGGCGGTGGACCCTCGGCTGTTGCTGGCGCTGTGGGTGTATGGGCAGATGGAGGGCCTCTCCAGTGCTCACGCCATTGCGGCCAGGCTGCGTACGGACGTTGCGTATTGGTGGTTGTGCGGCGGCGTCAGCGTGTCGGCGCATACGCTGTCTTCCTTCATGACGCATTCAGGCCCTGCCTTCCGGGCGTTGCTGGGCAAGCTGCTGGATGACCTGTGCAGCCGCGGCGCCGTACACCGGCCACGGCGACTTGCGCAGGACGGCACGCGTGTGCGTGCCTCCGCAGGGGCTGCCTCTTTCCACCGCAAGGCCACCCTGCGGAAGCGGGCAGCGGAGGCGGCTGCCGCCGGCCCGTGCCGGCAGGGCGCGAGCACCAAGGCACGTGCAGCACGGGAACGCGCTCGGGCCGATTTACAGGCCCGGGCGGCACTCGCGCTCGCTGCATTGCCGGCAGCAGCACGGCGTAAGAAACGTGCGAAGGGGGTCGCTCATGGCGAACCCCGAGCCTCTCTCACCGACCCACAGGCCCAGGTGATGCGCATGCCAGACGGCGGCTTCCGTCCCGCCTACAACGCGCAGGCGGTCTCGGACGTCGAGAGCAGGTTGGCATTGGCCGGTCGTGTCACCGATGAAGGGGCGGACTCAGCACAGCTGCTCCCGATGGTGCACTGGGTCGCCCGCGTCCTGGGACTCAAGCCCGAAGCCTGATTGGTGGACGGGGCCTATCGGAATCTCAAGGTCTTCTCCGCGCTCGAGTCACAGGGCATTCGTGTCTTTTCTCCCTTACCGGCGCGCAAGAACCTGCTTCCACAGGAGGAGCGGAGCAGGGGCCGACGAGGCGACCCTATCAATGCGTGGCGTGCGCGGATGCAGGCACCCGCAGGCAAGCGCACCTACGCCCAGCGCGCACCGACGGCGGAGTTGCGCAACGCGCAGGTCAAGGAGCGACAAGGACTGCGCAGGCTTCACGTACGAGGTCGCAAGCGAGCCGAAGCTGCGTGGTTGCTCTCACTCGTCGCCCACAACCTCCTGCTCGCCATCGCGCAAGGCTGGCTCGACGAGTCTGAAGGTCCATTTTTTCTCACGCCCTGAGCCCTCCACGCGCCTCCTCGCTCAGGCGTAGATGCCCCCGGGCGCCATCGCGGAGCCGGACCCCAGGACCTCCTCCACCTCGCGGACCTCCTCGGACGTCAGCCGGAAGTCCCCCGCCTGGATGAAGCCATCCACCTGCTTCGCGCTGCGCGCTCCCACGATGGCGGCGGTGACGGCCGGCCCCCGCAGCGTCCAGGCAAGGGCCACCTCCGCCGGAGAACGCCCATGCCGCGCACCCACCTCACGCATGCGCTCCACCAGCGACAGGTGATGCGACAGCTTCGGCTCCTGGAAGTCCGCGCTGCCGCGGCGCCAGTCGTCGTCCGGCATCGCCTGGATGCGCTCGCGCGTCATCGCTCCCGTCAGCAGGCCTGACGCCATGGGCGAATACACAATCACCCCAATGCCCTGCGTCTGGCAGTAGGGCAGCAGGTCGTCCTCGATGTCCCGGTGGATGAGCGAGTACGGCGGCTGCAACGACGTCACCGGCGCAATGCGCCGCACCTGCTCCAACTGCGAGACATTGAAGTTGGACACGCCCAACCAGCGCACCTTGCCCTGCCGTTGCAGCTCCGCCAGCGCCGTCCACCCCTCCTCAAGCTCCGCCCCGTCCTCCACCGGCCAGTGCACCTGATACAAATCAATGGCATCCACCTTCAGCCGGCGCAGGGACGACTCACACTCCCTGCGCACCGAGTCCGCTTTCAACCTGCGGCGGACCTTGCCCTGGTCATCCCAGACCATCCCGCACTTGGTGAAGACATACGGCCGCTTGTCCCGGCCCTTCAGCGCCCGGGCCACCACGTCCTCGGAGTGCCCCAGCCCATACACCGCCGCCGTGTCGACCCAGTTGATGCCCGAATCCAATGCGCGCTGGATGGCTTCAATGGACTGCGCGTCATCCTGCGCGCCCCAGGCGAACGCCCAGCCGCCCCCTCCAATGGCCCACGCGCCAAACCCCAGCGCGGTGAGCTCCATGTCGGAATTGCCCAACCGTCGCTTCTGCATCCCATGCCTCCCGAGGCCGGAGGCCCCTGGTTCCCCTGGCTCCAAGCAGGACGGTGTGCACCGCGGCGGCGCTCGCCCGGGGCTGGATGCTGGCCCGCCCCCGGGCCACCAGGACGGGCGGGCCCTGGCTCCCCGTCCGCCGTCCATCAATGCAGCGCACGCAAGCGTCGTCGGACGCGCGCGTTGATGGTAGGCCGCCTGAAGATGGGGGAACGCCCCTCGGGTACTTGGGCACCAGGAGTCCTTCCGGATGAAACGCTTCTTCATTGGCGCGCTGGCCTTCATTGGGGCGCTGTCCATCCTCTTCGTGGTGGGTGTGGTGGGGCTGTTGATGCTCGCGGCATCGAGCAAGCCAGGGGTGCCGTCCAACCTGGTGCTGGAGCTGGACCTGCAGCAGCCGCTGCCGGAGTACACGCTGGACACGTCCCTGGCGGGCGCCTTTGGCGAGGAGCCCACGTCGCTGAGGGACGTGGTGGAGGGCCTGGAGAAGGCCGCCACGGACCCCCGGGTGAAGTCGCTGGTGGTGCGAATCGGGCAGCCGGGCAGCGCGGCGCAGGTGCAGGAGCTGCGGGACGCGGTGAAAGCCTTCCGCGCGTCGGGCAAGCGGGCGGTGGCCTACGCGGACGGCTTCGGTGAGGCGGGCAACGGCACCGGCGCCTACTACCTCGCGAGCGCCTTCGACGCCGTCTACATCCAGCCCTCCGGCGACGTGGGGCTCACCGGCCTGGTGATGGAGACGCCCTTCGCGCGCGACGCCTTCGCGAAGTTCGGCGTGAAGCCGGAGTTCGGCAAGCGCGCCGAGTTCAAGAACGCCGTCAACAGCTTCACCGACGAGTCCTACGGCCCCCACCAGCGCGAGGCCACGGAGGCCTACGGCGGCAGCCTCTTCCAGCAGGTGGTGAAGGGCGTGGCGGAAGGCCGCAAGCTGTCCGAGGACGAGGTGCGCGCGCTCATCGACCGCGCGCCCTTCATGGGCCAGGCGGCCGTGGACGCGAAGCTGGTGGACGGGCTGCGCTACCGCGACGAAATCCACGACGAGCTCAAGAAGCAGGCCGGAGAGGGCGCGGAGTTCCTCTACGTGGAGAAGTACCTGGAGCGCGCGGGCCGGCCGCACCAGACGGGCACCAGCATCGCGCTCATCTACGGCGTGGGTGAGGTGCTGCGCGGCAAGAGCCAGTCCAACCCGCTCTCCGGCGGACAGGTGATGGGCGGCGACACGGTGGCGGCGGCCTTCCGCAAGGCGGTGGAGGACCCGTCCGTGAAGGCCATCATCTTCCGCGTGGACAGCCCGGGCGGCAGCTACTCCGCCAGCGACACCATCCGCCGGGAGGTGCAGCGCGCGCGTGAGGCGGGCAAGCCCGTCATCGTCACCATGGGGACGTACGCGGCCAGCGGCGGCTACTTCGTGGCCATGGCCGGGGACAAGATCGTCGCCCAGCCGGGCACGCTGACGGGGAGCATCGGCGTGTACAACGGCAAGTTCGTCACGTCCGAGCTGTGGGCGAAGCTGGGCGTGAACTTCGACACCATCGCCTTCGGCAAGAACGCCACCTTCGCCAGCTCCGACCAGGAGTTCACCCCCGAGCAGCGCGCGCAGCTGGAGTCCGAGCTGGACACCATCTACCTGGACTTCACCAGCCGCGCCGCCCAGGCGCGGAACATGCCGCTGGAGAAGCTCCAGGCGGTCGCGAAGGGGCGCGTGTGGACGGGCGAGGACGCGCTGGAGCGCGGGCTGGTGGACGCGCTCGGCGGCTACCCGAAGGCGCTGGAGCTGGCCCGCGAGGCCGCGAAGCTGGAGAAGGACGCCCCGGTCCGCATCGTCGTCTTCCCGCGCCCCCGGCCCACGGGCCAGGTGCTGTCGGAGCTGCTGGGCAACCACGAGGCGGACAACAGCGATGACGAGGCCACCGGAAGCCACGCCGCCGTGTCGTCCCAGGTGCTGGAGCAGGTGCGGGCCGTGTACCGCGTGGGCGCGAAGCTGGGCCTCACCGGGCAGGGCGTGGAGGGGCGCATGCTGTACGCGCCGCTTCCGGAGGTGCGCTGGTAAGCGCTAGACGTGCAGCGGGACCGGGACGCGGCCCTCGGAGGGCCGCACCGGTCGCCCGAAGATGCTGTGGTAGCGGAGGGTGTGCGACGCGCAGCGGTGACGGCGCGGGTCGAACACGAGACAGCTGGCCACCGGGCCGGCGTAGACGTGCAGCGTGATGCCCGGGGCGTTGCCGGCGATGCTCACGCGGTGGATGGAGGCGCCCGGGTCGCGGAAGTCCACGTGCCCGGCGCCCACCGGCCCCACGCGCACCGGCTGCCCCAGCCGCGCCAGGCCGGGCTGCGTCCCGCCCTCCAGCAGCGGGTAGTTCTCCAGGAGGAACTCGCCGCGCTGGATGCTGAACCAGCACTCCTGACCGTCATGGTCATGGATGGGCGAGGCCACGCCCGGGGACCAGCAGTTGATGATGATTTCCATTCCCTCGTCGCGGTGGACGAGGTTGCGCGTGTAGCGCCCGGGCAGGAAGTGCAGGTACGGCTTGAGGCTGGCGGGCTCCAGCTGCAGCCCTGCCATCCGCGCGTCCACCCCCGCGAGTCCCCCGGGAGCGGCACGGCGCGCGCGGAGCATCCGCACGAATTCTCTCAGGCACGCGTCAGCCATGCGTACAGGCTAGGAACGTCTGCGACATCTGGCCACCCTCGGGTCTGCCAATGAACGTCCGCTTTGTCGTCCCCCCCTCAAGGATCGGAGCGGGGTTCGTTGAAGGACGTGAAACCGCCGGGACCAAGGGAAAAGGCATACTGATTTCCCAGCCAATCTGGGAATCCAGGGCCCACCTGCACCGCTTTTCCTCCGGCTGCATTGTAATTTTACAACCTCCTGACATAGAGGGGAGGGCATGGTGGGCAGGTCGTCCCGGCCGGAGCACGGAGGGGGGCCGGAGGAGAACGAGCGATGAAGAAGCGTCTGGGGGACATCCTGCTCGCGCGGGGTGTGGTGGATGCATTGCAGTTGCAGTCGGCGCTGGCGTACCAGCGCAAGTGGGGCGTGGCGTTGGGCCAGGTGGTGGTGGACCAGCGATTCTGCACGGCGGAGGCGGTGCTGTCCGCGCTGGCGGCCCAGTCCGGCGTGGAGGCGGTGGACCTGGACACCTGTCCGCTGGATGCGTCGCTCTCCAGGCTGATTCCGTGCAAGGTGGCGGAAGCCCACCGCGTGGTGCCGCTGCGGCTGGAAGGGCAGGGGGCGCGGGAGGTGCTGGTGGTGGCCCTGGCCGCGCCGGCGAGCCTGGCGACGCTGGACGTGGTGAAGAGCGTGTCCGGCAAGGCGCGGGTGGTGCCCCGGCTGGCCACGGACGCGGCGCTGGGACGGGCCATCGGGCGGCTGTACCGGGGTGAGCCGGCGACGCCGCAGCGCCGTCCCGGGATGGAGAGCTTCTCCCTGCCGGAGTGGGACGAGTCGATGCCGCTGGTGGTGGGCTCGTCCCTGGCGGACCTGACGGACATGCCGGCGCCGGAGCCCGTCCGCCAACCCGTGCGGCAGACGGACAGCGCGGACCTTCCCATGCTGGCGCCCCTGGAGCCCGTCCAGACACCGGCGCCGAAGCCGCGCGTGACGGTGCGCGAGCAGGTGCTCGTGTACGGCTGGGGCGCGGACGCGGCGGCGGGACTGGTGCAGGTGCTGGGCGGGGCGGGCTTCACGGTGAAGGTGGCGAGCACGGGGGACGTGTGCGCCGCGACCGAGGCGCAGGTGGTGGTGGCACCGCTGCCCGCGATGGAGGTGCTGGCGCAGCGGCTGCGCGCGCAGGTGCTGGTGGCGGGCAAGGCGCCGGAGCGGGACCTGCCCCGAGCGCAGGCCGTGCATGCGCGGGGCTTCGTGGCGGCGCCGGTGGATCCAGACCTGCTGCTGCGCTCCGTGCGGCGGCTGTCGCGCGCCTCCGAGGAAGCGCGCCTCAAGCACGCGAGCTGAAGCGGCTTCAGGGCACCGCGACGAGCCGGGGCATCTCCTCCGGCGCGTCGGGGAGCCACAGCGAGCCCAGCTCCAGGGAGACGGACGTGAAGGGCTCGGCGCGCACCAGGGCATCATCCTCGTGGCTCGCGGTGAGGAGCCAGCCGCGCTTGAGGCGCTGATAGACCTCCAGCGTGCGCGCGACAGGGTCCACCAGCCAGACGTAGGACACGCCGGCCCGCGAATACAGGGGCAGCTTGCGGGCGCGGTCCAGCGCGGTGGTGGCGGGGGTCAGCACTTCGCAGACCCAATCCGGCACCAGGGTGAAGAAGGCGGCGCCGGGCTCCGGCGGGGCAGCCACGCGCTCACGGCGCCAGCCGGCCAGGTCGGGCACGAGGATGTCCTCGCCCAGGTGCAGCTCCGGCGCGCGCAGGAAGCACCAGCGGCCGTTGCCGCCACGGCGCGGATCCAGCCGCTCTCCCAGCTCCACGCCCATCATGAAGGCCGCGCGAGCGGGCGCCACGGAGAGGCGCGGCGAGGCCACCAGCTCGCCATCGAGGATTTCCCCGACCCAGCCCGACGGCAGCGCCGAGAGCAGGGAGTGGGAGGTGGGTTGAAGCTGCTGGAGTGCCGTCATGAATCCTCGGGGAGCGCCGGTGAACGCGAGGCATTCTAGGGAGGGGTCTGACATGCGGACCGTCACCCGCCGGGCACTACTTCCCGATGCAGAAACGCTGGAAAAGGGTGTCCAGAAGCGCTTCGGAAACGCTCGTTCCGGACACTTCGCCCAGGGCTTCCAGCGCGAGCCCCACCTCGCCGGAGAGGACCTCCAGGGTGGACACGCGTGACGCTGCCTCGGCGCGGCCCAGCGCCTCGGCGGTGCGACGCAGGGCATCCGCGTGACGCTCGGAAACGAGCGCTACCGCGGAGGGCGTGCCACCGCCCCAAAGTCGCGTGAGCACGGCGGTCCGGAGCGCCTCCACGCCTTCGCCCGTGAGGCCGCTGACGCGCGGCGGGGCAGGGGAGGGGAGGACAGCGGACACAGTGTCTCGAGTGCCAGGGATGACGTCGCACTTGCCGGTGACGACGAGCACGGGCGTGGCGCCGGACTCGCGCGTCCACGACGCGGCCTCTTCGCGCGACGTCTCCGGAGGCAGCACCAGCACGGCCAGGTCCACGGCCGCGAGCAGCTCCCGCGTGCGCGCGATGCCCAGCGCCTCCACGCGTCCGGGAGCCTCGCGCAGGCCGGCGGTGTCGTAGAGGGTGACGCCCAGGCCGTCCCATTCGACGCGGGCCTCCAGCGCGTCGCGGGTGGTGCCGGGCTCGTCATCCACCAGCGCGCGGGCCTCGCCCACCAGCCGGTTGAACAGCGTGGACTTGCCCGCGTTCACCGGGCCGTACAGCGCCACGCGCGCGCCCTGGCGCACCAGCCGTCCACGGCCGACCTCCGCGCGCAGCGCCTCCGCGACGGAGCGCAGCGCGGTGACGCGAGGACCGGCTTCCGCGTCCGCGCCCTCCGCCTCGTCGGGGAAGTTGAGGACGCCTTCCAGATCCGCGTGCAGCTCGCGCAGCGGCGTCTCCAGCGCGCGGATCCGCTCGGCCAACGCACCGGAAAGTCCGGCCGCGGCGGCGCGCACGGCCGCCTCCGAATCCGCGGCCACCAGGTCCGCGACCGCCTCCGCGCGGGTCAGGTCGATGCGGCCATTCAGGAACGCGCGCCGGGTGAACTCACCGGGAAGCGCCGGACGCACCCGCTCATCCTCCAGCGCCCGCGCGAGCAACAGCCGCAAGAGGCGCGGACTGCCATGCGCGTGGAGCTCCACCACGTCCTCGCCGGTGAAGGACCGGGGCGCCTGGAAGTAGAGGAACAGACCCTCATCCAGCACCGCGCCCGTCGCATCCACGAACGACGCCAGGTACGCATGGCGCGGCGTCGGGGACGCGGGGACACCAGGCGCGAGCCTCCGGCCCACCTCCAGCGCGGCCGGACCAGAGACCCGAAGGATGCCCACCGCCCCCGCGGCGGGCGCGGTGGCGAGGGCGACGATGGTGGCGGAGTCAGACGTCATGACAGGGCAGGGGAGGGGCCCCGAACGGCGACCCCTCCACCCGATGAAAGCTCAGGAGCAGTCGCTGTTCAGCATCTCCGTGTCGTTCGTCGACATGACACAGGACGCAAACGCCGCGGACTCCGCGGTGAGACCCTCGGAGAGCGTCGACTGGACCATCCGCACCCGGGTGTTGCCCGTCACGTAGACGTTCTTCTCGAAGAGCGAGTGATGGATCCGCACGGGGGACTCCGGCTGGGTGGAGGGCGCATCCACGACCATGGCGCGCGCGGACCCCTTCGCCTGGACGTACCGGAGCTTCGCGCCCGGGCTGAGCACCGTCACCCCCACGCCATTCGCCGTTCCCTCGCCGGAGACATCCGACTGCTCGAGGAGCATGGGGCCCGCGGCATACACGCCATGGCCGCGCGGGCCACCGCTCGCGGTCGCCGTGACACGGCGTGCTTCGACGACTCCGCGTTCGACCAGCAGCCCGAACACGTCTCCGCCCCCCGCCCCACCCCGGCCATCGACGTGGAGGTCCGTCACCTTCAGGGTGCACCCGCTCAGGAACATCCCGCTGACCTGCCCCGTCCCGGAGCTCCCCAGCGCCCGCACCCGGACGAGCCCGTCCGAGGGCAGGTCGGTCACGTTCTCGTACAGCACGGCATGGGTAATGTACTGGCCATTGCGCGCCTCGGCCGCGACGTCGCTCACCATGAACCCGTTGCTCCCATTCAAGACCGCGATGGATTGAGCGCCCCCGCCGGTGTTGCCGACAAAGAGGTCTCGCAGGCCCGCGCCGGTCGCGCCCATCACAGTGCCCCCAGCGGCGGTGGAGGAGACGACGCGGGACACCTGGGTCCCGCTGCCCAGCAGGAACACGCCCCGCTTCAACGGCAGCCCCGAAGCGCCCAGGTCATACGTCCCCGCCCCGAGCTTCAACACCCACGTCTCCGAACCATCCGAGGGCACGGCGCTCACCGCTGCCCGCAGCGCGGCACCGGACTCCAGCGCGGTGGCGCCCAGCGGAACCAGCCGGATCCGCGCGGTCGCGAGCACGTCCGCGGCGGAGGGGCCCGTGGCACCCGTCGCCCCCGTGTCGCCCTTCTCGCCCGGTTCACCCTTCGGGCCGGTGTCGCCCTTCGCGCCCGGCTCACCCTTCGGACCGGTGTCGCCCTTCAGGCCGGTGTCGCCCTTCGCGCCAGCGGCCCCCGTCAGGCCCTGGGGACCGGTCTCACCCGTCAGGCCCTGGGGACCTTGAGGCCCGGTCTCACCCACGGGCCCCTGGATCCCCTGCGCACCTTGAGGCCCGGTCTCACCCACGGGCCCCTGGATTCCTTGTGGCCCTTGAGGCCCCTGCTCACCCGAGGGCCCGGAGGCCCCCATTTCGCCCGCCTTGCAGGCGGACACGAACAGCATCAACGGCAACAGCGCACGACGCACGGACGGAATACCCAAGGATGCAGCCCCCTCTTGATTGAGGCGCGCATTCTCACCTGGGCCGCGTTCGCATCGAAACCTCGCGGCGTCCCATACCGCCTCACCGCTAGCGAACCCCTTGCGGCGGGGTGGAGCCGCGAGCGGCGCGCTCCACGTCGTCGCGGTGCTCCTCGATGTACTTCTCCACCTCGGCGTCGTCGACCTCCAGGTCGCGCAGCACGCCCGGGTAGACGAAGCGGAACGCCGGGGACTCCTCGTCCCCTCGCAGGCGGAAGCTCATCTTCAGCACCGCCGCGCCGTACAGCTTGTCCTTCAAACCCTTCGCCTTACCCATTCGTTCCTCTCGTGCCCGCCGGTGGCCCCGAAGCGGGCACACCTGCTCAGGCGTCGACGTCGTCTTCGTCGTCGTCCGGCAGCAGGCTCCGCTTGGGCATCGGGGCGGGCTTCGCCGGGGTGAACACCATGCGTCGGTTGCGGCCTTCGCCTTCCGCCGCCACCTTCACTCCACCCACTCCTTCTACTGCCTTCAGGACGCGCGCGCGGTCCTCAGTCTTCATCGCGGCGAACGCATAGAAGCGCCCCAGGCTGGCGGACTTCTCCGCGAGCTTGCGGACGGCCTCCCGGAACACCGGATCCTCTTCGACCTGCAGCGTGCGCTCATCCGCCTCCACGCTCTTCGCGGGGGCCTGCGCCTGCGCGGGCTTCGCGGCCTGCTGCGCCGGCTGCCCACCCCGGGCGTTGCGCTGCTGCGGCTGCGCGGCCGGAGCGGGCGCCGCGGCCCGGGCCGGCGGCTGCGCGGGCGTGGAAGCCACCTGCGCCACGGTCCCGGCCGGAGCGGCGGCCTGTTGCTGCGCCGCCGCGTCACGGCGGGGCCGGGGCTCCGGGTGCGCACCCGCGCCCAGCATCACCCAGCGGCGCTCCACGCCGGGGCGGTGGAGCATCTTGTTGAGCAGGAACTGGAGCGAATCCAGCACCTGGCTGCGCTTGCCCGGCTCCACGCCCGGAGGCGCGCCGGACTCGAAGTGGAGCGCCACGGACAGGCTGCCGTCGGCGGCGTCCTGCAGGTCCAGCCGCGCCGGGAACCCCATCAGCCCGAGGATGTCCGTGAGCAGCTTCTCCACCCGGGGGCGGAAGTCCCCGCCGCCCGCCACCACCTGTGCCCCGCTCACTTGCGTTTGCCTCCCCCGGCGGTGACCACCGCCGGCGTCCCGCCGCCCGTCTGGTTCTTGTTGCGGTCCAGCCACTTGCGCAGGCCCCACTGCTGGCCAATGGAGAGCACGTTGTTCGTGAAGATGTAGAGCGACAGGCCCGCCGGGTACTGGAGCAGCGTGAAGGTGAAGATGATGGGCATCACCCAGGTCATCATCCGCGCCTGCGCCGCGTCCATCATCTGCGGCTGCATCTTCTGCGTGATGATCATCGACACGCCCAGCGCCAGCGGCAGGATGTACGTGGGGTCCTTGTAGGTGAGGTCGCGCCAGATGGGGCCGAAGAAGGGCTCGCCGTAGATTTCGAAGCTGTTGCGCAGCGACGTGAACAGGGCGATCCACACCGGCATCTGGATGAGCAGCGGCAGACAGCCGCCCAGGGGGTTCACCTTCGCCTCCTGGTACAGCTTCATGATCTCCAGGTTCTGGCGCTCCTTGTCGTCCGCGAACTTCTTGCGGATCTCCTCCATCTTCGGCTGCAGCACCTTCACCGCCTCCATGCTGACCATGGAGCGGTAGGTGAGCGGCAGCAGCGCCAGCTTCACCACCACGGTGAGCAGGATGATGGCGACGCCCCAGTTCCCCACGATGCCGTGGAAGAACTTCATGATGGCGAGCAAGAGCTTGCACACCACCGCCCAGATGCCGAAGTCGACCGTGTCCTCCAGCATGGGGTGGAAGGCCGTGGTGGACAGGCCGGCCACGGCGCGCAGCTCCGTGCCGGGCACGATGCGCAGCAGGTCGGGGTCCTTGGGGCCCGCGTAGCCGCCGAAGCGGAACGTGGCCACCTGACCGGCGCCCACGTTGAGCGGGAAGCCCGCGGACACCTCGCGCGCGGTGGGCGTGGCGGTCAGCGTGCAGTGGCCGTTGAGGGCGCCATCCAGCGGGTAGAGCGCGGACAGGAAGTACTGCTGGTTGATGCCGAAGAAGGAGATGGGCCCCTTCGTCTCCTCGGGCGGCTTGTCGCCCGGGGACAGGTTGTGGAGCTTGTCCTCCACCCAGCACGAGGAGCGGCTCAGGTTGCCCACGCCGCCGAAGAAGGACGGCGCGTGCTCGAACTCCGGATCGATGGCGCGGCCATAGTGCACCTTGAGCTCGCCCGACTGCGCCTGGGCGGAGGTGTTGCGCACCTGGATGGTGTAGGTGAACTCGAAGCCCTCGCGCGGCCACAGCACCGTCTTCGTCACCTCCCACGGACCCTGGCGGCCGGTGAACACCACGCTGCCGCCGTTGTCGGTGGGGCCCTCCTGCACGGCGTAGCGGGTGTTCCCCGCCAGCGGAGCAGCGCCTTCAATCGTCACCGCGAGCGGCAGGGGCTGGCCGGGCACCGGGTGCGCCACGTTCATCTGCGGCGGCGGGGGGATGTCCTTGCCGAAGAGCTTCTCGAAGCCCTCCTTGACGGTGAGCGACTGCTGCTCGCGCATCTTCGTGCCCTGGAGCACGGCGGAGGTGAGGCCGGCGCCCTCCGAGGAGAAGGTGTACTTCACCTCCGGGCGGGCGAACTCCACGGTGCGCGCGGGGGGCGGCGGGGCTTCCGCGTGGGTGCCCGCGTCCTCGCCCGTGGCGCCCGGCGGCGGCACGGCGGCCATGCCCGGGGTGCCGGCGTCGTTCGTCGCGGCGACTTCCACGCCCGCGTCCGTCCCTTCGGAGCCCGGGGGTGGACCCTGGGGGGCGAAGAAGAAGGTGTAGGCGGCGGTGGCCGCGAAGGAGAGGGCGAGCGCCAGGAGCAGCCGCTTCTGCGAATCGTTGGACTGGGGCGACAGCGGGTCGTTCGTCATGGAGTTCCCTGTGCCGGCGGCACGGCGCCGGAGGGCGGGCGGAAGCAAACCGTCAGGGGACGGGATCGAATCCACCGGGGTGGAATGGCTGGCAGCGCAGCAGGCGCCAGACGGTGAGGGCGCTGCCCTTCAACCCGCCGTGCTTCTCCAGCGCCTGCATGGCGTAGGTGGAGCACGAGGGATGGAACCGACACGCCTTCGGCAGCAGCGGCCCCAAAAACCGCCGGTAGAAGCGGATGGGCAGGGCGATGACGAAGGCGAGTGGACTCATGGGGCGGGCTCTTTGGGAGGCACGCGCGGTGCCGGAAAGAGCCGTTGCAGCTTACGGGTGACGCCGTCGAACGCACGGGAAACTTGCGCGAAGGAGGCTTCCTTCGCCGAGGAGCGGACGACCAGGACTACGTCGAGACCGGGAGGCCATTGCCCGCGGTGCTTGCGGAACAGCTCGCGGAGCACTCTGCGCAGGCGTGCGCGCACCACCGCGTTGCCCACCTTGCTGGAAACGGTGAGGCCTACGCGGGAGTGCGCCCGGGAATTGCGTTGAACGAGGGCCAGGAGGCAGTCGGACGGAATCTTCTGACCGCCCTCCTGGACTTCAAGAAACTCACGCCGCTGGAGCAGGCGAAAGGCCTTGGGGAAGCGCTCGTCGGTTGCCTGAGGCACCCGCGGCGCCGCTCCCTCGGCCATCGTCCGTGCGTCCGGTTACTTCTTGAACGACGACACCACCAGGCGCTTACGGCCCTTCGCGCGGCGGCGCTTGAGGACATCCCGGCCGGACTTGGTGGCGTTCCGCTTACGGAACCCGTGGGCGCGGTTGCGCCGGATCTTCGACGGCTGGTACGTGCGCTTGGACACAACGACTCCTGAGAGCTGAAGGCGGCACCTGGAACTTCCGGCGCGACCCGTACAGTGGAAAGGGGGCGTCCGTAACCCTATTTCCTGGACAAGTCAATCAAGGATCACCTGCGCCGACCGTGCAGCCCTGCGCCGGGTGGACCGGGCGATCATGTAGGAAAAGGGGAGAGGGGGCAAGCAACGGCGCGCGGGGGGTTCCAGGAGAACGCGTGGAGGCGGTCCACCTCCGCGTGGAAGTCGAACAGGAAGCCGCCGGGCACGGAGATGACCTGGCCCTCCCGCGTGAAGGGGATGCCCCGGGACTTCAGTGCCCCTTCCAGCCGCCGCTTCGTCATGGAGGGCTTCAGGAACCAGCCCGTGAAGTCCAGCGTGGTGAAGGACTCCACGGCGTCTTCGACTTGCAGGGACCGGAACCGGCCGTCCTCCAGGTGGACCTGCACGGCGCCATAGAACCAGCGGACGCAGCCCGGCTTCGAGGTGGGCGCCACATCCTCGGGGAGGCCCAGCAGGTCCACCACCTCCTCCGCGCTCATCGAGGCCCGCAGCGGTTTCAGGCTCCCCTGTCTCAGGGCCTCCGCCAGGTCGAAGGTCATCCGGTGGCCCAGACGGACGTCCTCGAACGGGCCGACCTGCTCGTGCCAGTGCTGGCGGACCTGCGCCACGGCCTCCGCCTCTGAATCGAAGCTCTTCTGGAGGGCGTCGGGAAGCGACAGCTCCTTGGGCGCGGGGCTCAGGTAGTCGTCGTACAGCGACAACTCATGGGTGAGCGGCTCGCCCGGTGGATCATACCGGCGGAGCACGAACATGCGTCCCAGGGTCGTCGTCGCGAACAGCGTCCTGCGCTCATCGATCGCCATGCGGTCATGTCCCTGGCAACGTTGGGTGCATCACGTCAAGGCCGTTCAGGTGGCTCCACGGCACACCTCGCACAACCCGGCGGAATGGCTCGCGCCGGTGGCGGAAAAGCGGATCCGCCGGGAGTGATCATCCCCACCCGCCAGGGGGTCCCGCTGATCCGTGCTACA